>CAWGVS010000001.1:0-108642 GCA_963826115.1 uncultured Candidatus Rokubacteria bacterium
GCCATCCGGCAGTTCGATAGGGCACTTCGGTCGCTGAATGGGAGTTCGCCTGCTGTCGAAGAGCAGATCGGCTTTGTGGTGATTTCGAAAGCTGACGCACTCAAAGCGGTAGGCAGGCAGCTTGACGCGCTACGATTGCTTCGTGATCGATTGCGAAGAACTCGAGGTCGTGACACTCGCGCGCTTCTGGAGGCTGCAGTTGAACGCGTGCTGCGATCTCGGTCTGGCAAGCAGTGACGTGAACACGGCACCCACTTCGCGAGAAACGGGTCGATCCGCCAGGCCTCACCACACTGCAGTCGAGACGACGCGAGGTCCTCGGCCCCGCTGACTGTGGGTAAGTTCGCCGAAGCCGGGCCAATCGCGTCCGACTGTCTATCTCGGCTCGCAGGTCGAGCGGCGCAGCCTCGTCGCAGCGCCATCGACAGGCCTGGTCGGCTGCGGACACAATCCGACATCGCAGGCGCGCTCGTACTACGGGCATGGAAGGCCCGACGCTGGCCTCCGAGGAGGGCCCGATGACCCGACCCGCGGTCTCGACCCCGACAGCAGCGGCCCCGGGCTGGCCCGAGGTCATCGCGCGCTATCTCGAGCGGCTCGAGCTCGTCCACTACGCGCCCGACACGGTGCACGTCCGGGCGTGCTACCTGCGGTACTTCGCCGCCTGGGCCGAGATGCACGGGATCACGACGCCGGCGCGCGTGACGCGGGACGTCCTGGAACGCTACCGGCGCGCGCTCCATCAGTACCGGCAGCGTACGGGCGCGCCGCTCAGCGCCTGGAGCCAGCACGGGCGGCTCGTTGCGGTCAAAGGCCTCTTCCGCTGGCTCGCGGCTGAGCGCCGGCTCCGGGCCGATCCCGCGGCCGAGCTCGAGCTTCCGCGGGTGACGGCCCAGCGTCTCCCGCAGCCACTCACCGAGGCGGAGATCGCTCGGGTGCTGGCGCAGCCGGACCTCGCCACGCCGACCGGGCTCCGCGACCGGGCGCTGCTGGAGACCGGCTACTCCACGGGCCTCCGGCGGATGGAGCTGATCCGGCTGCGCCGCGGCGACCTCGACCTCGCCCGCGGCGTGTGCATGGTCCGCGAGGGCAAGGGGCGGAAGGATCGCGTCGTCCCGATCGGGGAACGCGCCGCGGCCTGGCTGTCGAGGTACCTCGACGAGGCCCGGCCCATGCTGGTGGCCGAGCCCGACGAAGGCGTGGTCTTCCTCACCCGCGCCGGCCGGCCCGTTCATCGGAACCATTGCTCCCGCCTCGTCCGGGAATACGTCGTGGCCGCCGGCATCCGGAAGCGCGGGGCCTGCCACCTTCTGCGCCACACCATGGCGACGGAGATGCTGGAGCGCGGCGCCGACGTGCGGGTGATCCAGGAGATCCTCGGCCACGCGCGGCTGACGACGACCCAGATCTACACCCACGTCTCGATCCGGCTGCTCAAGGCCGTCCACACGGCCACGCATCCCCTGGCCACGCTCGGGCGGCCCGCGCGAGCCGCCAAGCCCCCTGCGCCGCATCGCTTGCCAATGGCCGCCTCCGTAAGGCCCGAAAGGGACAGTCCCGCGGCGACGCCGGCCGTCGGCGAGGCAGACCGACTCCTCGCATAGGGCCTGCCGGCATCTCGCCCGCGGCGAAGACCAGCGCGACCTCCCGGGTGGGCGTCCGTCGCGCCAGGCCCGGAACGAGGCGCGTTGCGAGTCGGCCTGGCGCGGGAGCCCCGGAGCGCGCACAATCGAGACGCGACGGCCGGTGGCGCGAGGGCGCCGGCCGAGGGAGGTCGCGACGATGCGGCGATTGCAGGGGGCCTGGATCTGGCTCGCCGTCGCCCTGACGCTCGTGGGCGCGGCGGCCGGCGGGCGGGCAAGGCTCGCGGAGGCCGGACCGCCCGAGGCGACGGTCGTGCTCGCGGGCGGGTGCTTCTGGGGCGTCCAGGGCGTCTTCCAGCGGGTCCGGGGCGTGACGCGGGCCGTCTCCGGGTATGCGGGCGGCGCGGCGGACACCGCTCGCTACGAGCTCGTCAGCCGCGGCACCACGGGGCACGCGGAGTCCGTCGAGGTCACGTTCGACCCGGCGCAGGTCTCCTACGCGCAGGTCCTCGAGGTGTTCTTCTCGGTGGCCCACGACCCGACGCAGCTGAACCGCCAGGGGCCGGACGTCGGCACCCAGTACCGCTCGGCGATCTTCTACGCCGCGACGGAGCAGAAGGCCGGCGCCCAGGCGTTCATCGACCGGCTCGCCGCGGCGAAGGCCTACCCGCGGGCGATCGTGACGCAGGTGGTCCCGCTCGCCAAGTTCTACCCGGCCGAGGCCTACCACCAGAACTACCTGAACAAGCACCCCGACGAGCCGTACATCGTCTTCCACGACTGGCCGAAGATCGACGCCCTCCGGAAGCGGTTCCCGGCCCTCTACGTCGAGCGCTAGCTAGCGGCGCGGCCGGCTCGGCTTCCGGCGGCGGCCGGCTCCCGCGGCGCGGCGCGCGCCGCGTCCCACGTAGGCGACCGCCTGGATCTCGAACATGTACGGCGGGAGGAGACCCGCCTCCACCGTGGCGCGGACCGGCATGGGCTGGCGCGTGAAGTAGGTGCCGTAGATCGCGTTCATCGCCTCCCAGTTCCGCCAGTCGCTGACCCAGCACCGCACGGACAGCACCCGGTCGAGCGACGAGCCGGCCGACTCCAGCACCTCCTTCAGGTTGTCGAGCGCCTTCCGGACCTGCGCGCCGAAGTCCGTGTCGGACACGGGCCGGCCGGTTCGGAAGTCGATGCCGACCAGGCCGGAGGTGTAGACGGTGTCGCCGTGGCGAAGGGCGACGCTCGCGATCGGGCCGAAGAAACCGGGGTTCGACGGGTTGAACGCAACGGGTCTCGGCATCGTGGGTCCTCCTCTCCGGTCCTCGGCGGGACCGGTGTCTGGCCTGGATCCCTCAGCGCTGTACGTGGAGGTGCAGGATCTTCCCGGAGCCGGTGACGATCGGCGTGCGCCGCTCGACCGTGAGCAGCCCCGGCGCGCGCCAGGCGTCGGCCATGACGGCGGCCGCCTCGGAGCCGGCGCTCACCGCCCCGAGGAAGGTCTCCACCACGGCCGCGTCGTCGACCGGCCCCACGGCGGGCGCGACGAGCAGCCGGAGCCGGAGCGCGCCGTTCGGACCGGGCTCCTCGACGAGCTGGTAGTGCGTGGGTCCGCCGCCGAATCGCCCTGGCAGCACCTCCTCCAGGAGCCGGATCACCTCCGAGTCGAGGAACGTCATGCCTCCGGCCGTGAGCTTCTCGTAGCTCCGGATGGTGTGGAGCCGGCGCGTCCACCCGATGCGCTCGACGGGGCAGCCACACCGGCCGGTCCCCTCGATCGCCTGATCGCCCATCGAGACGTTCAGGAGCACGAGCGGCGCGGCGGGACGGAGGGACGTGAGGAGCAGCGTGCGCGGCGGGAGGACGGAATGGTCGGGCGGAGGCTGGACGACGGCGTGAAGGTCGTCCACGACGTGCACCTCGTCCGGCGCCTCCCCCGCGAGACAGCCGAATCCCACCGCCCCGCACTCCACGATGCCGTAGCGCGGCACCACCTGGGCGCCGACGGCCTCGATCGCGGCGCGTTGGGCCGCCGTGAGCGGCTCGCCCACCACCATGAACCGCCCGCCGCGAAGGTCGATGCCCGCGTCCCGCGCCGCGTAGCAGAGCCGCGTGGCCGCGCTGACGTACGCGTGGACGTGAGGCGACGCCCCGCGCGCGAGGTGCGCCGCCATCCAGCGCGCGATCGGCAGCGGCGCGTCGACGGACACGTGCTCCGGACCGGGAAACGCCCGGCCGGCGAGGCCGCCGGCGGCGCGGAGCAGGCGGGCGCTCCATCGATAGCGGGGGTGGATGCCCCGCGCGCCCGGATCCACCTGTGAGAACCACCGCTCGGGCGACCGGCCGAAGGCGGCGTACTCGAGAAGCCGCGCGATCGCGCCGCTTCCCGGCACCTGCCAGAGCGCGCGCCGCCAGTCGAGGCCGCCGCAGGCATCGAACAGGAGACACGTGTCCTCCGCCGCCTCGTGGATGAACGCGAGGTCCATGAGGACGGCGGTCCCCGTGCTCCGGCTGCCTCCGCTGTGTGCGGGCACGTGGCCCGCCGACCGGGGATTCTGGAACTCGGCGGGATCGATGGGACGCGTGAGGCGTCCCCGGACGATCGGGCGGCGGCCCTTGAACTCGTCGACCGTGACGTAGACGCCGGCGCGGAGGAGCGCGCCGAGCGCCCCCTCGGCCCCGTCGGCGCGCACGAGGCGCTCGAGGTCACCCAGCTCGCACCCCGCATGGTCGAGGAGCGCGCGATACGGACCCCCGGCCCGCTCGTAGGCGACGGAGCGCACGAGGTCGAGGAAGTCCCGGCCACGCGTCTCCTGGCGACGGCGCAGGGCCGCGCGCGCCGTGTCCACCGTGATGGGCCGGCGGAAGAACCGCGGCACGTCCGACAGGAATCGGACGCCCGCGCGGGCGTCGTCGAGAAGCGCGATCGCCCTACCCGCTCCGCCCGACGGACCGCAGCCGGGCGGGATCGAAGGCGCGGAGGTCGAGCGACCGGGCGGTGCCGTCCACGATCAGCTCGGCGAGGGCGAGGCCCGTGCCGGGCGCGTTCAGCATGCCCCACGGGCCGTGGCCGGTGGCGACGTAGGCGCCCGTCATGCCGGGCACGCGCCCGATCAGCGGGATGCCGTCGTCGGTGACGGGGCGATAGCACGCTTGCCGGCGCTCGATGGGCGCGGCGGCCAGCGCGGCGGAGACGCGCCCGGCGGCGCGGGCCAGGACCGCGCAGCCGGCGTCGCTCACCTCGACGCCCTCCGCCGACTCCGGCAAGGGCTGCCGGTCGGCCATCCCGCACACGTACACGGTGCCGTCGGGCCGCGGGATGACCTCCGGCTCGAGGGCGAGGCCGTCGGCCGTCCGGTAGTCCATGAACAGGGCGTGGGCCGGCACGTCCGCCAGGGCGAGCGTCACGCTGTAGCCCTTGAGCCCCTGGATTCGCGGCAGGGCCACGCCGTCGACGCGGCCGGTCCACGGGCCCATCGCGAGAACGACCGCGTCGGCCTCGAGCGTCTCCCCGTCCACCGCGACCCGGGCCCCCGCCCCGCCGCCGGCCGTCACGCGCCGGACCGCGCCCGTCCGGAGCGTGGCGCCACGCGCCTGGGCGGCGTCGAGGAGCGCGGCGGTGAAGCGGGCGGGATGGACCTGGGCCGTCGTCTCCGTGGAGCCGAGCGCCCCCGCCACGATCGCGGGCCCGTCGATCCACGTCGGGACGGCGCGGATGCGATGACCGCCGGCGACCGGGCCCTGCTCGCGGGCCGCCAGCGCGTAGGTCTCCATGCGGCGGTAGCCGTAGTCGGTGGAGATCTCGCGGGCGAGCTCGCTGTGGAGGGCGAAGCTCAGCCGCGCGAGCGGCTCGACCGGCGAGCCGTCGCACCAGTCGAGCGCGAGGAAGCCGCCGGATTTCCCGGACGCCGCGCAGGCCACGCCGGTGCGCTCCACCACCGTGACGGCGAGGCCGCGCCGGGTGAGGAAGTAGGCGACGGCGGCGCCCATGACGCCGGCGCCGCAGACGATGACGTGACGGGGCGAGACCATGGCCGTGTGCTCGACAGGGTAGTACGAGTCGCTAGCGACCCCAAGGCGGCCCGGGACCGGCGTCCGCGGAACGACCGAAGGTGAAATCGAGAGGCGGCGCCGTACGGGCCGCCGCCTCTCTGAGCCCCCGAAGGGCCCCTCCGGCTAGGGCAGGACGTCGAGGAAGGCCTGGGTGATGACCCCGTAGCCGTCGGTGGTGGCGTGGATGTTGCCGAGCTGGCACATGTACGTGAGGACACAGATGTTCAGGACATTCTGGGGAATGGTCGCATCCGGAGGGAAATAGGGCGGGAGCGGGAACCAATCCGGCGGCTCCACCAACGTGCCGTCGCCCGTGCCGAAGGCCGTGGCGACGTCGGCCACCGGCATGCCGAACAGCTGGTAGATGGAGCCGAGGAGCCCGTTGTAGGCCGCGACGAGCTGATTGGACTGCTGAGCGAGCGCCTCGCCGGAGTGCTCGGGAAGCAGCCAGGCGGCGAGGAACGGATTGTAGTAGTTCATGCCGACGATCGGGACGTCCGGCCCGGCCGCCAGCCGGAGGGCCTTGAGGATCTTGGGCAGGTTCGCGCCAACGCTGCCGAATGCGTCCTGCACGCATTCCGGGTCGATCCCCGTCGCGATGCTGCCGCAGATCTCGATGTCGTTGGCGCCGATGTCGATCGTGACGAGCTTCACCGATCCGCGGTGCAAGAGGAGGAACGCCACGGCGTCGGCCAGCTGGACCCGCAGCTTGTACTGGCTCCGGCAGTCGCTCGGCCCGCGCAGCATCTGCTCCGAGGTCTCGGTGACGGCGCAGCCGAGCTTCTTCAGCTCGAGATTCCCGTACTTTTTCGTGGCCTTCAGGTGCTGGTAGAGCTGGTCGGCATACCCGTTCGTGGTGGGCTCGTTGCCGTTTTGGCCGGGCTGGACGCCCACCGACAGCGAATCCCCTACCGCCAGGTACCAGACCTTCTTCGGGGGACCCCCGGCCTGGGCCGGGGCGGCCAGGGCGACGAGGCCCGTGAGGACCAGGAGCATGGTCACGGTCTTCCACGCGCGTCCGGTTCGCATCGCATCTCCTCCGCTCGGTCGGTTGGAGGGCCACGCCCCTCCCGGCGTGGGTGCCGTGGGGCTGCCTCCACCAGAGCAAGGACATCGCCATGCGAGAGGTCCAGTGACGACGCGGGGTTGCGCGACGGGGTCCGTCGCGCGACCCCGGTCAGGCGGGGGAAGAGTCGGCGGTTTGGGGACCGGTCACCCGAGTCGGGGGCTGAAAGTTTTCCCTCTACCCGGTGACGCGGCCGCCGTCGACGGTGATCGCCTGGCCGGTCAGGTAGGCCGCATCGGCCGAGACCAGGAAGGCCACGACGGCGGCGACGTCCTCCGCCGACGCCAGCCGGCCGAGCGGGATGGGCTCGGCCCACGCCGGCACCTCCGGCCGGCCGTGGAGGGCCCGGTCGCGCCGCACCTCGTCGATCATGTCCGTCTCGACGGTCCCCGGGCAGACGGCATTCACCGTGATGCCGAGGTGCGCCACCTCGCGGGCGAGCGTCTCCGTGAGGCCGATGATCCCGAACTTCGCGAACGTGTAGGCGCCGAAGTAGGGGTTCCCGCGCTTCCCGCTGATCGACGAGACGTTGACGATCCGCCCGCCGGTCCCCTGCCGCGCCATGATCTCGACGGCCCGCCGCGAGCAGAGGAACGTCCCGGCGCCCATCACGTCGACGCAGCGCCGCCACTCGGCGAGGCTCGTGTCGACGACGAGCTTCGTGACGATGACCCCGGCGTTGTTGACCAGGATGTCCAGCCGGCCGACGGCCTCGAGCGTCCGCGTGAACAGGATCTCGACCTCGGCCTCCGAGGTGATGTCAGCGGTGAGTGCGACGGCCTCCGCGCCGTGCGCGCGGAGGCGGGCCGCCCCCGCCTCGAGCTCGTCCGTCCGCCCGGCGAAGTCCGTCAGGACGACCCGCGCGCCGTCCCGGGACAGTCGCGCGGCGATGGCGAACCCGAGGCCGCGCGGGCGGCCCGCGCCGGTCACGAGCGCGGTCTTCCCCTGCAGTCCGCTAAGGCCCCCCGTCTCCGTCACGCTCCCCTCCGTCTCCAGCGTCGCCAGACGGCACCCAGGCCGCCCGGCATGACCGCGAGGCGCCCCGCGGCTCGGACCTGGCTGGCGAGCGCGCCAGCAACGGACCGCCGCGCGCCGCGATCGGCCGCGCGGCGCGGCGCCCGGCAGAAGTCGCGGAGCGGCGCGACCGCGCGCTCCCAGGTCAGCTCGCGGGCGAGCGCCCCCGACCCCGCGCGGCAGCGCGCCAGGGCCGCCGGATCGTCCAGCAGGCGGCGGATCGCGGCCGCCCAGCCGTCCACGTCCCCCGGCGGCAGCGCCTCGCCCGCGCCGCGCGCCGCCACCGCGTCGGCGAGATCGTCGCCCCGCGTGCACAGGACCGGGAGGCCGGCCCAGAAGTAGTCGAGGAGTCGCACGCGGAAGGCGAACCGGCCCTCGAGGTGGTCCGGATGCGCGCAGACCCCGATGTCGGACTCGAGGAGCGCGCCCTGACGTTCCGCGTACGGGATCCAGCCGGGGTTGAAGAACACGTGGCGATCAAGGACCCCGAGGGTGCGCGCCAGGGCGCCCGCCGCGTCGAGCATCGGCATCGGCCCGTGGCCCGGACGGGGATGCGCGCCCACGAAGACGAGCCGCACGTCCGGCCGCTCCACGGCGACCCGGCCGACCGCGCGGATCACGGTGAGCGGATCGAGCCAGTCCCAGACCCCCCCGCCCCACAGGAGGAGCCGGTCGGACGGGCCGATCCCGGGCACCACGCCGCGGAACACCGGACGGGTCGCGTGGGGCGGCGTCGACGGCACCCCGAAGGGCACCATCATCAGGAACCGGTCGAGCCGCGGATCGTCATGCGCGGTGTCCCAGTTGAGCCGTCCGGCGGCGGCCAGCGCCCCGAGCCAGAGATCCCGCTGGCGCGCGCCGGCGCACAGAAACGCGTCCGCGCGCTGGCAGAGATGCAGCAGCCGGGCCGCGGCCATCCCCTGGACGACGCGCGCGTCCGCCCGCGGGAGGCCGCGGTGCGTCTCCAGGAGCTCGAGCGGCACGGGGTCGTCGAGGTCGACCACGAGCACGCCGCGCGCCGCGGTGAGGGTCGCGAGCGGCAGCCGGTACGCCTGGCCGATGACGACGTCGGCCGCGCGGAGAAGCCCGGACAGGGTGCGGGGCGTGAAGGAGACGACGCGGAAGCCCTCCCCGGCGACGTCGGTGGGGCGCGGCGTGGCCAGCACGACCTCGACGTCGCCCGCGAGGTGCCGGGCCATCTCCCAGTAGCGGATGCCGGGCGCCGACATGGTGCGGCCGATCGTGTCGCCGGCCAGGAGGAGCACCCTCATCGCCGGATCCCAGCGGTCGATGGCGATTTGGGACTTGACGCGCGCGAGCCGGTCGGCGATACATCGCGCATGCCCACGGAGATGGTCGTGTCCGCGACCACCGCCCCGATCCCTTGACGTCCCGACCGGCCAGCGATGCCCGCCCACAGCCCCGCGACCCTCCGATGGTCGTGGTCTGCGAGCCTTACCCCGTCCTCTACGGCGCCCAGCGCTCGATGCTGGACCTCTACGCGGAGTGGCAGCAGCAGGAGCGGTACCGGCTGCATCTCCTGTACTTCGCCGACGGTCCGATGGTCGACGCCGTCCGCCGGCTGGGCATTCCGGCCACGCGGATCCCGGTGGGGCGGCGCGTCGGCTCCTATCACGGGCGAATCCTGAACCTTCGGTGGGGCGAGCTCCCGCTGGCGGGGCTGGAGCTCGTGCGTCTCGCCCGCGCGCTCGCCCGGCGTCTCGGCGAGCTGGGAGCGAGCCTGCTCCACAGCAACAACGAGCGTGCCGCGCTCATGACGTTCCTCGGCGCGCGCTGGGCCCGCTGCCCGATGATCACGCACATCCGGAGCGACGCCTCCCGCCATCGCCTGCAGCGGCTGGCCTACCGGGTCAGCCCCGAGGTCGTGTGGGTCTCCCACCGGGTGCAGGACGACTTCGCGCGCCACTATGGCATGGCCGGCGTGAGAGGGCCCGTGATCCACAACGGACGGGCCATCTGCGGGCGCACCGGGCACGAGGCCTCGCCCTGGGCGGAGCTCGGTCTGCCCGAGGACGCCCGCGTCGCGCTGACCGTGGCGAGCCTCGAGGTCCGCAAGGGTCACGAGTGCCTGGTCGACGCCGCCAGGATCGCGTGCGCGAGCGACCCCCACGTGCACTTCGTCCTGGCCGGCGCGGATCTGTCGCCGGGCCAGGAGCGCGGGCGGACGATCCGGGCGCGCGTCGAGGCGGCGGGCCTCGCGTCGCGGGTGAGCCTGATCGGACACCGGGACGACGTCGACCGGCTCATGCGCGGCGCCGACGTCCTGGTCCACCCGGCGCGCAGCGAGGCGCTGAGCGGCGCCCTGATCGAGGCGGCCGGCCACGGCCTGCCCTGCGTCGCGACCGACACCGGCGGGACGGCCGAGATCGTCGAGACCGGCGTCACCGGTCTCCTCGTCCCGCCGGGGGACGCGCAGGCCCTGGCCGGCGCGGTGCTGGAGCTGCTCCGCGATCCCACGCGCAGCCGCGCGCTTGCCGCCCGCGCACGCCGGCAGTTCCTCGAGCGCTTCACCATCGAGCGTTGCGCGGAGCGCACCGCCGCCTTCTTCGACGAGGTCATGGGCCGACGGCGCGCGCCCGCGTGACCACCGCTCCCTCTCCCCCATCAGGGCCGGGCGCGCTCCCGGATGGCGGCCACCAGGTCGCCCACCGTTTCGATCTTGGCGAGCCGGGATCCGCCCGCGCCGCCGAACACGGGCCCGAAGGTCTCGTCGCACGCGAGCATCAGCTCCAGGAGATCGATCGAGTCCAGCCAGAAGCCGCCGCCCGCGAGCCTCGTCTCCGGTCCGGGCCCGGGCGGCTGGCGGGTGGGCCCCGCGATCCGGGTCACGATGTCCAGCACGCGAGACAGGGTCGAGTCGGACGGCGCGGCCGCGGCGGGCATCGCCGGGTATTGTAGGTCGCGAACCGGTCGTGCGGGAGAGGGTGGACCGCTGGAACCGGGTGAAGCGGCGCGCGCTTCCCGCCGCGATCCGGGTGCTGAGGCGGGTGCCATATCCCCTCGCCGAGGCCATCCTGGTCGGCGCCAGCCTGGGCCAGGCCGTCGCGAATCCCGCGCGCCTCCGCCGGGCGCGCGCGTGGGCAGCCGCCGGCGGCGCGGGACGCCGACGCGCCTGGGCGATCGCGATCGGCCTGCTCGTGCACCGGGGCCGCTCGCTCGCCGCATCGCCGCTCGCGGCCATCCTCGACCCGGACGGCCTTCGGCGCCGGCTGCGCTTCGACGGCCTCCCGCATCTGGAGGATGCGAGACGGCAGGGCGGGGTGCTGCTCCTCGGATTCCACGTCGGCCTGCCGCGGCTCGAGCGGAGCCTCCTCCTCCTGGGACACCGCGTGACGATCCTCGGCGAGGACGACGGGGTCGCCTGGCCCGCGCCGCCCGCCGCCTGGCGCGCGCTCGGCGCTCCGGCGCCAATGCACGTCTGGCGGCGCGACGCCGCGCAGTCGCGCGCAGATGCCCTGTACCGTCTGCGCGAGGCGGCCCGAGCGAGCGAGATCGTCATGCTGATGGGCGACTCGGGGCAGGGCCGCGTGGTCTTCGAGATCCCGCTGCCCGGCCGGGCCGTGGCGGTGCGGGCGGGGTGGTTCGCGCTGCGGCGGCTGACGCGCCTGCCGACGCTGCCGATCCTCGGGCATCGCGAGGGCGGACGGTGGGTGGTGACGGTCCATCCCGCACTGCCCGCTCCCCACGCGGACGAGCGCCACGACGCCGAGATCTGCCGCGACGTGCTGCGCCAGATCCTCGAGGACTTCGTGAGCCGCTTCCCCGACCAGTGTCTCCACCTGGCGATGCGGGAGGACGACTAGGCCCAGGCCCTCATGCCGACCGGCCGTCCGGAGGACCCGGGCCGGCGCCCGCCGCCTGGAGGAGGGCGCGGCAGGCCTGACGGTCCGCTTTCCCTCCCGCCAGGCGCGGGAGCCGCTCCGTCACCAGCAGAACCTTGGGGTGAAGCCACGCCGGCAGCAACCGGTCGGCGGTGGCGCGCAGTGCGTCGACCCCGGGGGCGCCCTCGGCCTCCACCAGCACGCCCACCTCCGCGCCGCTCGGGCCGTGGACCGGGATGACCACCACCTCCGTGACACCGGGATGGCTCGTCAGCGCCTGCACGATCTCCCCGGGATTGACGAGATAGCCCGACGCGGTCTTGAAGCAGTCATCGGCCCGGCCCGCCAGGGCGAGATAGCCGGCGGCGTCGAGTGTCCCGACGTCCGCGGTCGACCACCATCCGTCCCGGTCGGCGGGCGGCGACAGGGCGGGTGGAAACCCGTACCCCTCCATGTACCAGGGGCACCGGAACCAGACGCGTCCCAGCTGTCCGGCCGGCAGCGGCTGCCGGGGATCGTCGCCGATCCGCACCTCGACGCCCGGCGACGCGCGTCCGACGCACTCGGGGCGGATCTCGTCGTCCGGCGACGTGTCGACGGTGATGAAGCCGCACTCCGTCTGTCCGTAATTCGGGCGCAGCCGGACACCGAAGCGCGCGGCGAAGGCGTGGAAGGTCCGCAGCGACAGCTTGCCCGCGCTGATGTGGCAGATCGGCGGCACCGCGACGCGCGGCTCCGTCGCCGGCACGCGCGTGAGGAGCTCCGCCATCAGCGGGGTCCCGGCCCAGTAGCCGTGGGAGTGGGACGCGAACAGCTCGAGCAGCGCGGCCGGCTCGAAGCGCTCGAGGAGCCCCAGCGTGGAGCCGAGCACCGTCGGCAGGAACAGCGCCTGTCCCAGGCCGTAGTGCGTCGAGAGCTGGAGCGAGCCGGCGACCGCGCAATCGCTCGCGAGCTTGCAGGCCTCGATGATCGCCGCCGTCTGCACGAGAAAGCTCCGCGTGCTGATGTAGACCGGCTTCGGCAATCCCGTGGAGCCCGAGGTGAAGTTCACGAAGCCGGGACAGGTCAGGAAGCCCGCTGGGTCGGCCCGAAACGGGCGCGGCTGGAGCTCGGGCAGGACGTGCGCACGGAGGCCGACGGCGGCCGCCTCCGGCGCCCGGGCGCCGAGCGACGGGGGCAGGAAGAGCGGCGTGCCCGCCGGCACCGCCGGCGCGCTCCGCCAGGCGCGAGGGTCCGCCGGGTACACGACGACCGGCAGCGGGAGGGTCGAGAGCGCGAAGAAGACGGCGATGGCCTCCGGGTGGTTCGCCATCGCCATCGCCGTCAGTCGGGCGGAGCGCGGCACGGCGGCGTGGATCCGGTCGAGCCAGCCAGCCGAGAGCGCCGCGATCTCCTCCGACGGCCAGCGCCGGCGCTCGAACACGATCGACGGCGGACGATGCGCCGCCGGCGTCCCTGCCCTCACCCGTCCCTCCCCTCAGCCCCGGCGGGCCGGGCTGGATCGACCTGCCGGCGGAGATATCCGCACGGGTTGTGCGTGACCAGATAGCGCTCGCGCGAGCGGTCGGCGGCGAACTCCGGATGCCGGCGCAGGAACGCCGTCACGGCCTCCATCGGCCCCGGCCCGAACGCGCGCTTCACCGGATGCCCGTTGACGTTGGTGTCCTCGACGATGAGGTAGCTGCCGGCGGTGACGAAGCCGTGGTACGCCTCGAGCTCGGCCCGGACGTGGGGCTCGTGGTGGTCGGAGTCCAGCACGACCAGCACGGGGCCGCCCGCCTCGGCCACGCGCCGGCCCACGAGGGCGACCGTCTCCGGGGCCACCGACGAGCCGCGCACGTACTCGATCCGCGGGTGTCCCGGGCGGCCCTCCTCGACCGCGATGTCGACCGTCAGCACTCGGCCATGGCCCAGGAGGTCGCAGACCGACGCGAGGAAGAGCGCGGAGCCGCCGCGGTACGTACCTGTCTCGACGACCAGCGCCGGCCTGACCTCCCAGAGGATCTCCTGGTAGATCCAGAGATCCAGCGGGTTCTTCCAGAGTGGGACGCCGAGCCACGACGTCCGGCCCCACGTCAGATCGGCGCGCGCGTAGAAGTAGTGGCTGAACGCGCGCGTGACCATGCCGCCCCAGGCGTGCCAGGCCGGCTTCGCGAGGCGCTTCGCGGCGGCGCGACCGGGGATGGGGCTCATGCGGGCGGGACCCCGCGGGCGCTCAGAGCCGGTAGCACTGGACCGCGTTGAGCCCGAGGACGCGGTCGCGGGCGTCCCGCTCGAGCCCGGCCAGGAGCGCGTCGGCGGCGGCGACCCACTCCGCGTAGGAGGCGCGAAGGGTCACCACCGGCCAGTCGCTCCCGAAGATCATGCGGGCCGGCCCGAAGTGCTCCAGCAAGTGGTCGACGTAGGGCCGGAGCCGCTCGACCGACCACTCCGGGCCGTCCTCCGTCACGAGGCCGGAGAGCTTGACCCACGCCGTCGTCTCGCGCGCGAGCGCGGCCATGTGGGTCGCCCAGGGCTCCCGCGCGCCCTCGGCGATCGCCGGCTTCGCGCCGTGGTCGATCACCGCGCGAAGGCCGGGATGCCGCGCGAGGAGCCGCCGGAGGTTCGGCAGATGCGGCGGCCGGACCAGCGCGTCGAAGACCAGGTCCGCCGCCTCGATCGCGCGGAGGCCGGACCCGACGGCATGGCCGAGCATCCAGTCGACGTCGGGGATGTCGTGGATCATCGGGCGGAGGCCCTTCAAGGCCGGCGTCCGCGCGAGCTCGGCGACCACGGCCGGCGCGTCGGGCGCGTCGAGCGGCGCCCAGCCCACCACGCCGGCCACCGACGGCGTCGCCGCCGCGAGGTCGAGGAGAAAGCGCGTCTCCGCGACCATCGGCGCCGCCTGGACGAGCACGGTCGCGTCGATTCCGGCGCGCGCGAGGAGCGGCGTCAGGTCGGCGGGACCGAAGTCGCGATAGATCGGCCCCTTGGCCGGGGTCAGCCATCCGTAGTCGCCGCGCGCGAGGCGCCAGAAGTGCTGGTGGGCGTCCACGCGGCGCGGCCGGACCACGGTCACGCCGGCGTGGGGGCGTCCGGCCGGAGGAGCCCTTCGGCCACGAGGTCGCGCCAGAGCGCCGGCGGGATCGGGCGGCCGAGGAGCCCGAGGTTCTGCTCGACCTCGGACGGAGCGCGCGCGCCGGGGATGACGGCCGCCACCGCGGGATGGTGGAACGGGAACTGGAGGGCCGCGGCCGCGAGCGGCACGCCGTGGGCCGTCACGACGCGATCCAGCGCCCGGACGCGCTCCTGGATCTCGGGCGGCGCGGGCTGGTAATTGTACGTGGCGCCCGGGACCGCGCCGAGGGCGAGGATCCCCGAGTTGAACGGCCCGCCCACGATCACGCTGATCCCGCGGCGGACGCAGAGCGGGAGGAAGCTGTCGAGCGCGGTCTGCTCGAGGAGCGAGTAGCGCCCGGCGAGGAGGAAGCAGTCGAAGTCGGCGTCGCGGATCGAGCGCTCGAGGATCTGCCACTCGTTCGCGCCCACGCCGATCGCCCGGACGACGCCGGCGGCCCGGAGGTCGTGGAGCACCCGGTACGCCCCGTCCATCGCCTCCCGGTACCGGGCGGCATCCTCCGTGCCGTGCGTGACCGGCCCGATGTCGTGGATCAGCGCGACGTCGACCCGGTCGACGCCGAGCCGCTCGAGGCTCGCGGCCAGGGAGTCGCGCGCCGACGCGGCGGTGTAGTCGAACACCGGCGCGACGGGGGGCGTCTCCACGTACGCGCCGCCGGGCTCGGGCGGCCGCGGCACGAGGCGCCGGCCGACCTTGGTCGAGAGGACGAAGGCGTCGCGGGGCCGGCCCCGCAGCGCCGCGCCGATGCGCCGCTCGCTCAACCCGTGCCCGTAGAGCGGCGCCGTGTCGAAGTAGCGCACGCCGGCGGCCCAGGCCGCCTGCACCGTGTCGACGGCCACCGTCTCGGGGATCGGGCGGAAGAGGTTGCCGAGAGGCGCCCCGCCGAACCCGAGCCGGGTCACCCGCACCGCCGTGCGCCCGAGCGGGCGCGTCTCGGCGGGGTCGATCGGGATCGGGCTCATGGGCTCAGCGGCTCAGCACGCGGCCGGGCCGGCTGCCGGTGTGCCGGCCCTCGGCGATCACGGGCGCGCCGTTGACGAGGACCCAGGGCATGCCGCGCGGGTACCGGTGCGGCTCGGCGAAGGTGGCGAGGTCGGCGACGGCCGCGGGGTCGAACACCACGACGTCGGCGGCGGCGCCCGGCGCGAGGCGCCCGCGGTCGCGGAGGCCGAGCTTCTCTGCCGGTAGACCGGTCATCTTGCGGATCGCCTCCGGGAGCGACACCACGCCGCGCTCGCGGACGTAGTGGCCAAGGAACCGCGGGCACGTGCCGTAGTTCCGGGGATGGGGCTTGCCCGCGCCGTACGGCCCCTCCACCGCCCGGCACTCGCCGTCCGAGCCGATCATGACCCAGGGCTGACGGAGGCCGAGGGCGACGTTCTCCTCGCTCATCATGAAGAGGACGATGTCGGTGTCGCCTCGCGACTCCCGGAGGATCTCGATCGCCGCCTCGGCGGGCGTGACGCCGAGCGTGGTGGCCACATCCGCGAGCGTCCGCCCGTCGTACTCCGGCCGGGCCGGACATCCCGCGACGATGATCCCGTCCCAGCCGGCGTCGCGCACCATCCCCGGTCCGTCGAGCTCCGCTCGGATGCGCGCGCGGTCGGCGGGGTCGTCGAGCCGCGCGAGGAGAGGCTCGCGGCCGCCCGCGTGCGCCCACGGCGCCAGGAGCGCGCTCAGCGTCGTGCTGCCCGCCACGTACGGGTACATGTCGGCGGTCACGTCGAGACCGCCGGCACGCGCCTCCTCAATCACCTCGATCGCCCGCGCCATCCTCGGCCAGTTCGACCGGCCGGCGGCCTTCAGATGGCTGATCTCGACCGGCACGGACGCCCGTCGGCCAACCTCGATGGCCTCGGCGATCGCCTCGAGGAGCGTCGCGCTCTCGCCCCGGATGTGGCTCGCGTAGAGGCCCCCGCCTTCACCGGCGGCCCGGGCCAGGTCGACGATCTCGTCGGTGTCGCCGTACACGCCGGGCGCGTAGATCAGGCCGGTCGAGACGCCGAACGCCCCTTCGTCCACCGCGCGGCGGACCTCGGCCGCCATCGCCCGGCGCTGGTCGGCGGTGGCGCGCGCGTCGTCCGGGCCCATGACGAGAAGCCGCACCGTCCCGTGGCCCACCAGCGGCGCGACGTTGATCGAGAGGCGCTCGCGCGTCAGGACGTCGAGGTAGCTCCGGAACGTCGTCCAGTTCCACGCGAGCGGCGGCACGGCGAGCCCCGTCGCGTCGATCACGTCCTGGCGCCGGGCCGGCGTCAGCGGGGCCGGGCTCGCGCCGCAGTTGCCGACGACCTGCAGCGTGAATCCCTGGTGGACCATGCTGTCGGCGGTCGGCAGCCCGGGCAGGACGAAGTCGGCGTGCGAGTGCATGTCGATGAACCCGGGCGCGACGACGTGGCCCGTAGCGTCGATCACCCGAGCCGCGACCGCGTCGGGCAGGAGGTCGACGGCCTCGACGCGGTCCCGCGCGATCGCCACGTCGGCCCGACGGGCAGGCCCGCCGGTGCCGTCGATCACGCTCCCGCCGCGGATCAGGACGTCGAGCATGGGCGCGTCGGCCGCTCAGGCCTCGGGCGGCCGGCGGAGATGCCACTCCGTCGCCTGTTCGTAGGCCCAGCCGATCCGGAGCGCGGCGGCCTCGCCGAGCGCGGGGGCGACGATCTGGAGCGAGGTGGGAAGCCCCCCGCGCGTGAGCCCGTTCGGCACCGCGAGCGCGGCGAGGCCGAGGTAGTTCGCCATGCGCGTGAAGTACGCGGGGGTGATCGCCTGGTCCACCTCGGTGAGCGGGATCGCGGGCGTCCGGGTCGTCGGCGTCAGGAACGCGTCCAGGTCGGCCGTCGCCGCCGCGTAGGCGCGCTGGTCCTCGGCCTGCCGGCGGAGCGCCTCCAGGTACTCGTGGGCCGGCACATCGCGGCCCTGAAGAACGCGGGCCCGGACGGTCGGGTCGAGGGGAAGCGCGGGGTCCTCCGCGAGCGCGCCGAACACGTGGTACGCCTCGGGGGCGATGATCCGGCCCGCGCCCTCGACGTAGTCGCCGAACGTCCCGGGCAGCCGGACCCGCTCGATCCGGGCGCCGAGACGCGCGAGCGCGTCGACCGCGCGGTCGTACGCCTCGAGGACCTCCGCGTCGGTCCCGGCGCGCTCGGCGTCCGGCAGGACGCCGAGGCGGAGGCCCGCCACGCCGCGGCGCAGCGACGGGAGCGGATCGACGGGCGGCTCGAGCCGCGTCCGGGGATCGTGGGGGTCCGGGCGCTGGAGCACGCGGAAGAGGAGCGCCGCGTCCTCGACCGACCGCGCCATCGGCCCCGGCGTGTCGAGGGTCGCCGAGAGCGGCAGGACGCCGTGGGTCGAGATGCGGCCGACGGTCACCTTCAGCCCGACGATCCCGCAGTACGCCGCGGGCAGGCGCACCGAGCCGCCGGTGTCGGTGCCGATCGCGATCGGGGCGAGCCCGGCGGCGACGGCCACGCCCGAGCCGCTCGACGAGCCGCCCGGCGTGCGGTGGACGCGGAGGTCCCAGGGGTTCCACGGCGTGCCGAGATGGGCGTTGGTCCCGTAGCCGCCCATCGCGAACTCGACCGTGTGCGTCTTGCCGAGCACGATCATCCCGGCCTCGACGACCTGGCGCGCGAGCGTCGCGGTCCCCGGCGAGATCCGGCCGGCCCGCGCCTTCGAGCCCCCGGTAGTGACGCGGCCCTCGAGGTCGACCAGGTCCTTCAGCGCGATCGGAATCCCGTGGAGCGGCCCGATCGCGTGACCCGAGCGCCGGGCGCGGTCGGCCGCCTCGGCGGCGAGCCGCGCGTCGTCGCGGTAGACGGCGATGAAGGCGTGGAGCGCCGGATCGCGACGCGCGATGCGGTCGAGACACGCCTCGACGAGCTCGACGGCCGAGAGCCGGCGGCTCGTCAGCGCGTCGGCCAGCTCGGCGACGGTCGCGCGCGTGAGATCGCCGACGCTCATGGGGAGGCATGCTACCACGGCGCGCGCCCGCGCTCGCCCGCGCGTCACCCGCGCCACGCGCCCGCGGCGCTGTTGCGGGCCGCCCGCCGCCTGGGATAGCGTGGCCCGAGCCCGATCGACTCTCGCGCGAAGGAGGACTCCATGCTGCGGAATGGACGCCGGTCTCGATCCATCGTCGTGTGTGCGCGCGCGCTGGCCCTGGCGGCCCTGGCCGCCGTTGCCGTCGGGTGCGGCAGCACGCTGAGCGGCCTCGAGTACGTCACCCAGCTGGGGCCGCTCGACAGCAACCCGAACAAGCTCGTCTTCGTCCCGTGCCCGGCAGGCACGAAGGTCACCGGCGGCGGCGCGTACATCTCCCCGCAGGTCAATCAGCTCGCGGTGATCCGGAGCGAGCCCGGCACCGGCGGGAACGGCTGGATCGCCCACGCCGGCGAGGTGGTCCCCTACGGCGGGGACTGGCGGGTCGGGGCCACCGCGATCTGCACGAAGGTGGCCCCCTAGCGGAGCGCGGTCTAGGCGGCGCCGTCCACGCGCGCCCGCCGCCAGGCCGCGGGCGAGACGCCCATGAGGCGCTTGAACGCCCGGCTGAAGGCCGGCTCCGAGTCGTAGCCGACCTCCTCGGCGACGGCCGCCACCTTGGCGGTGCCCGACGCGAGGCGGCCCGCCGCGAGCTGCATCCGCCACTGGGCCAGGTACTGCATCGGGGGCTGGCCGACGAGGCCGGTGAAGCGGTCGGCGAAGGCCGAGCGGGACATGGCCACGCCGTCGGCCAGCTCGTCGAGGGTCCACGGGTGCGCCGGGTCGCCGTGGAGGAGGCCGAGCCCGCGGCCGACCACCTCGTCGCGGAGGCCGGCGAGCCACCCCTTCTGGCCGGTGGGGAGCGCCTCGAGGTAGCGCCGGACCACCTCGACGAACATCAGCTCGGCGAGACGCGTCAGCACGGAGTCGGCGCCCAGCCCGCCGCGCGCGCGACTCCTCGACCACCTGGCGCGCGAACTCCTGACGCCACCCGCTGGAGAGCCCCGGCAGGTGGAGCTGGCGCGGCAGCGTCGCCAGCAGCGGGTTGAACGGACGCCGATCGCACCCGAGGAAGCCGCAGACGAGCGACGCCGTCACCGGCCCGCGATCGCCGACCTCGACGGTCTCGGGATAGCGGCCGGGCACGGCCGCGACGCTCTCCGGCCCGAGCGCCGGGTCTCCCGACATGATGTGCGGATCGCCGTGCGGGAACACGATCACGTCGCCGGGCTCGAGCGCCACGGCCTGTCCGCCGACCAGCCGGGCCCAGCACTTGCCGCCGGTGAGGATGTGGTAGGGGATCAGGTGCTCGGCGCCCGGCAGGACCTGCGGCGTCAGCTCCCTCGCGGCGCCGGCCTCCACGCTCCACGGCTCGTGGGCCTCCACGGCGTAGAAGAAGGCGCCGTCGAGCCGCACCGCGCGGAGCACGTCGGACAGGGGATCGGCGCTCACGGGACCTCGATTGGCCTCAATGGACCGCTGCGAAATCGTTGACGCTGGCCCGCGGCCTGAGGCCATTCGGACGGCCGGCTAAGAAGCGCGGACGCGCGGTCATTCATCCTGCGACGCCCTCTCGGTAGCGTGGTCGCGTCGACACCGGAGCCGGGCCGAGCGAGCCAAGCGCCGCGCGGCCCACCGGGTCGAGAGAGGAGAGACGGCACATGAGCCCCGTCAGAAATGCTACACCCGGCCGGCGTCGCGCGACACCGCCCGGCACGACGCCGCCATCGAGCGGCGCGGCGGTCACCGATCGCCCGCGAGCCGCGCGGCCGGCGACCGACTTCGCGGTCACCGCGCGAACGCTCCAGCTCGTCGCCGAGTCGCTCGGCGAGATCGCCGGGCCGCGCGCCGGCGGGCCGGTCTTCGGCGCGGCCGCCGATCCCGGCAAGACCGTCCGCGCGGCACGGAGCCGCCGCTTCGGTCGCGGCGGCTCGGTGGATCTGCTAGCGTTGGCCGCGTACCTTCCCCAGCGCTGATCGGGGAGGGCAACACTCCCGTCCCGATCGGGTGAACGGGACGCGGGGAGCGGTGTTCGAGAGGCGCCCGGGCCGAGGGTCGGCCGGGCGCCACAGGAGGAGACGATGAACGACAAGACGATCCAGGACTTCCGGAGCAAGCTCCGCGGCGAGCTGATCACGCCCGCCGACGCCACCTACGAGACGGCGCGCAAGGTCTACAACGCCATGATCGACCGGCGCCCCGCGCTGATCGCGCGCTGCCAGGACGCGGCGGACGTCATCGCCGGTGTCACCTTCGCCGGGGAGCAGGGGCTCGCGCTCGCGGTGCGCGGGGGCGCGCACAACGGGCCCGGCCTCGGCACCGTCGACGGGGGACTGGTCCTCGACCTGGCGCCGATGAAGGGCGTCCGCGTCGACCCGGCGAGCCGCACGGTCCGGGTCGCCGGCGGCGCGGTGTGGGGGGAGGTCGACCATGCCACGCACCCCTTCGGGCTGGCGGTGCCGAGCGGCTTCATCTCGACGACCGGCGTGGGCGGCCTGACGCTCGGCGGCGGGATTGGCTACCTGACGCGTCGCTATGGCCTCACGATCGACAGCCTCCTCGAGGTCGACATGGTGCTGGCCGACGGGCGCTTCGTCACCGCGAGCGCCCGGGAGCACCCCGACCTCTTCTGGGCGGTGCGAGGCGGCGGCGGGAACTTCGGCGCGGTGACGTCGTTCCTGTTCCAGGGCCATCCCGTGAGCACGGTCTACGGCGGGCCGATCTTCTATCCGTTCGAGAAGGGGCCCGAGGTGATCCAGTACTGGCAGGACCTCATGCTGAAGGCGCCGGAGGACCTGAACGGGTGGTTCGGGTTCGTCACCGTGCCGCCGGTGCCGATGTTCCCGACGGAGCACCACCTGAAGAAGATGGGCGTGATCGTGTGGTGCTACACGGGAGACCCGAAGAAGGCGCCCGACGTCTTCAAGCCGATCCGGGCGGCGCTGCCGCCGGTGATGGATTTCGCCGGCCCGATCCCCTTCCCGGTCCTCCAGAGCCTGTTCGACGCGCTGTATCCCTCGGGCCACCAGTGGTACTGGAAGGCCGACTTCTTCCGCGAGATCAGCGACCGGGCGATCGGCATCCACATGAAGCACGCGGCAGAGCTGCCGTCGCCACAGTCCACGATGCACCTCTACCCGATCAACGGAGCGGCGCACCGCGCGGGCAAGGGCGACACGGCCTGGAGCTTCCGCGACGCCAACTTCAGCGAGGTCATCGTGGGCGTCGACCCGGACCCGGCGATGAGCCCGCGGCTCACCGAGTGGGCCCGCGACTACTGGACGGCGCTCCACCCGCTCTCGGCCGGCGGCGGCTACGTCAACATGATGATGGACGAGGGCGAGGACAACGTGAAGGCCGCGTACCGCGACAACTACAATCGGCTGGCCGCGGTCAAGAAGGCCGTCGACCCGGCGAACCTCTTCCGGATCAACCAGAACATCAAGCCGGCGGCCTGACCGCCGGCCGCGCGCGGAGGCCGTCCGGGGAAACCCCCGGATGGCGAGCGGGCCGACGCGGAGCCCTGGAAGGCCTGCCCTTCCGGGGCTCTCGCGCGTCGGTGCACTGCCCACAGGGCACCGTTGCACTGTAGACAGTGCAGCGAATCTAAGATCTCGCCGCATAAGGGCTCCGGCCGCGTCCGGCGGCCCGGCCGCCTGCCCCCTGCAACGTGGACTGTGCAGGTGCCGCCGTCGGGGCGGCACGGCTAACTTCGTGTGACGACACGCTTCGGGCCTCGGCGCTCCACTGGCACCTCCCTTGCTCGATCCGCGGCGCGGGAAGTGTGTCGTCAATTCCGGGCACAGGACGGAGGGGTCGATGGCGAAGAAGAAGAGCAGCGCTCGAGGGTCCGCGCGTCTACCGGCTCGCGTGAGGAAGGCCGACATCGCTCGCCTCCTGAGGTCGGCGCAGATGGACGGCGTCAAGCTCGTCGAGTACTTCCCGATCGGCATCCCCGCGCCGGACGGCGGCTGGGGCGTCTGGCACGTGCGGCCCGGGAAGGTCGGCTCGCTGATCGAGGCGATCCTGAAGAATCGCGTCATCCCCGGCATCAAGGTGTTCCCGAAGGGCATCCCGTGGCCGGAGATCTTCGAGGTCAGCTTCGAGGTCGGGTCCGGCCGCACGCAGGGCCACTGAGCCCGGAGCGCGGCTCGCCCGGATAGCCTCCGGCGGCGAGCGCCGCACGCGCCTGTCCCCGCGCCCGCCGTCAGGGGTCCGGGGGCACCGCCGCGGGGCGCCGGCCGAGCCGCACGCTTCACTCACGATCATGCCGCCGACGGGTCGTCACCGGATCCTCCAGATCCACCCGACGCGACTCTGCAACCTGCTCTGTCGCCACTGCTACTCCGACTCGGGGCCGACCGCGCGCGGCGCCATCGAGCCGGGCGTGCTCGCGGCCGTCGTGGGCGACGCCGCCGGGCTCGGCTACTCGACCCTCGCGGTCTCGGGCGGCGAGCCGTTCCTCTACCCGGGACTGGCCGCGGTGCTGGCCGGCGCGAAGGCGTTCGGCATGACGACGACGGTGACCACGAACGGCACCGTCCTGACCGAGCGCCGCGTCGACCAGGTCTCGGGGCTCGTGGACCTCCTCGCGGTGAGCCTCGACGGCATGCCGGCCTCGCACGACGAGATGCGCGGGTCGCCGCGGGCCTTCGAGGCGATGGCCGCGCGGCTCGACCTCGTGCGTCGCGCGGGGATCCCGTTCGGCTTCATCTTCACGCTGACGCTCCACAACGTGCACGAGCTCGCCTGGGTGGCCGAGTTCGCCGAGTCCCAGGGCGCGCGGCTCCTCCAGATCCATCCACTCGAGGAGGCCGGCCGCGCCGCGCTCGGGCTGGCGGGCCGCCCGCCCGACACGGTCGAGGGCGGCTACGCGTTCCTCGAGGCCGTGCGTCTCGAGCAGCGGGCCGGGGGCCGGCTCCGGATCCAGCTCGACCTGACCAACGGCATCATCGTCTCGCACGACCCGGGGGCGGTGCTGGGCGCCGCCGACGGCCCGGCGGCCGACGCCCCGTTCGCCGACCTGGTATCGCCGCTGGTGATCGAGGCCGACGGGACGGCCGTCCCGCTCACCTACGGATTCCCCCGGCGCTTCGCGCTGGGCAACGTCCACGCCGAGCGGTTGCCGGCGCTCGCCGCGCGCTGGCGCGACGAGCGGCGCGCGGCCTTCGAGGCGGTCTGCCGCGGTGTGTACCGGCGCCTCGTCAGCCGGCGGCGCACGGCGATGGTGAACTGGTACGACCTCGTGGCGCGGGCGGCGGCGCTCCGCGAGGCGCCCGGCCGCCCGGCGCTCGCCCTGGCCCGGGTCGCGCCGCCCGCCGATTCCCCGCGCCCGGCCCCAGCCAACCCCGGTCCGCCCGGCCTCACCGCGCCGTCTCCGCGGGCCCGCACTCCGCGCCGGCGGCTGTCCGCCTCCCTGGGCCGCCACGGAACCCGCTAGACCGAGGAGACCGAGAGACCGAGAAGACCGACCACCCGGAGGTGCATCGCCATGGCACGTCGACAGGTCCGCCCCGCTGTCCGCCGGGAACGCCCGCGAGTCCCCGTCCGGCGCTGCGTCACGATGGAGCAGCACTGGCGCCTCATCAGGAAGTCGCCGGAGTACCGCTGGCGCCGGCTCCAGATCGAGCGCGAGATCCAGGACTGGCTGCGCCGCTACGGCGGGGCCGGGGCCCGCACCGGGCTGATCCGCATCCCGGTGGTCGTCCACGTGCTCTACAACACGCCCGCGCAGAACATCCCGGACTCGCAGATCACGAGCCAGATCACGGTGCTCAACGCCGACTTCCGGCGGCTGAACGCCGACGCCACGTCGACGCCGATGGCGTTCGCCGGCGTCGCGGCCGACGCCCGGCTCGAGTTCGCGCTCGCGGTGCGCGACCCGAGCTGCGCCGCGACCACCGGCATCACGCGGACGGCCACCGCGACGACCGGCTGGACCTTCCCGAGCGACGCGATGAAGTCCGCGGCCACGGGCGGCCACGACCCGTGGGACGTCACCAAGTACCTCAACATCTGGATCGTGAACTACACCGACGGCACGCTCGGCTACGGCACGTTCCCGGGGATGCCGGCGAACATCCAGGGGGTCGTCTGCGACTTCCGGGCCTTCGGCACGACCGGGACCCTCACCACGCACGCGGCCGGCGGCCGGACGGCGACGCACGAGATCGGTCACTGGTTGAACCTCAACCACATCTGGGGCGACGACGGGTCCGCGTGCACCGGGTCGGACAACGTGGCCGACACGCCGAACCAGGCGGGCGCGAGCCCGTTCGCGGCCTGCCGGACCTTCCCGGCGGTCACCTGCATGAACGGCCCGAACGGCGACATGTTCATGAACTACATGGACTACTCCGCCGACGAGTGCATGAACATGTTCACGGCCGGCCAGGTGGAGCGGATGGACGCCGCGCTCCACACGCAGCGCACGGGCATCCTGGCCTCGGACGGCCTCGTGCCCCCGAGCGGCGGCGCCGCCCCCGACCTCTGGTCGAAGGACGTCTCCGACGACTTCGGGGCGGAGCCCGACCCGTCGGCCCAGCCGATGTACATCAGCGACGACATCTGGGTGCGCACGAGCAACGACGGGCTCCTGAACCAGGACCACCAGAACCCGGAGTATCGCCCGCCCGGCTCGGCGTCGAACTACGTGTACGTGCGCGTGCGGAACCGCGGCTGCACCGGGAGCGCCGCGATGTCGGGCACGGTCAAGCTCTACTGGGCGAAGGCGTCGTCGGGCCTGTCCTGGCCGGCGCCGTGGGACGGGAGCGTCACCTCGCCGGTCCTCATGGGCGGCGCGATCGGGTCCCAGCCGGTGTCGGTCGTGGGCGGGGACGACGAGATCCTGGTGTTCCCGTGGATGCCGCCGAACCCCGCCGACTACGCGATGTTCGGCGCCGACCAGGGGCACTTCTGCCTGCTCTCGCGGATCGAGACCTCGACGACCGCGCCGTTCGGCATGACGAGCCCCGAGACGGGGAACCTCTACGCGAACGTCCAGAACAACAACAACATCGTCTGGAAGAACATCACCGTGGTCGACGACGTCGCCGGGAGCGGGCGCCTCTCCGGCCTCCTGGTGGCGAACTTCCGGAAGGAGCGGGAGCGCGTGACGCTCGTGTTCCGCGCCCCCAAGGACGAGCGCCCGTCCATCTTCGACTGGGGGCAGGTGCTGATCGAGCTGCCCAAGGAGCTCGCGCGGCGCGTGCCGAAGGGCGGGACGCAGGCCGCGCGCCTCAGGCAGGTCGACGACTCGACCTACCTCCTCCTCGGAACGGACGCGCGCCTCGGGCCCTTCGACCTCCGGCCCCGGGAGATCCACGGCGTGCGCGTCCGCTTCGTGCCGGCGCACCGGCGCCCCCTCGGCGTGCGCGTCCTCGCGCTCGACGTGCTCCACATCGCGAAAGAGGCGATCGTCGGCGGGCAGCGGTACGTGGTCAAGACGCGGGCCGAGCGACTCCCTGCCGACGACCCGCCGACCGTGTTCGACGGCGTGACCTGGGTTCCGAAAGGCAAGGGTGGCGGCTGCAAGTGCCAGGACTAGCGTCCGAGCGCGCCTGACGACGATCAGGCGAGAGGGGAGGCAGGATCATGGCGCCGCGCGACAACAAGCTGGTGATCGACTTCCTGGCGCGACAGGCGGGCGAGGACCTGCTGGAGGCGCTGAACACGCTGGCGGGCCTGAAGTTCCCGATCCCGGACCAGCTGTCCTTCGAGGCGGCGCTCGAGCCTCAGGGGACGGAGGACCAGCACAAGAAGGAGCTCCGGCACGTCTTCGGCCCCCAGGACTTCCCGATCCTGTCGCCCCAGAGCGCGCTGGAGAAGTACTACGCGAAGCTCCTCCCGATCCCTCCGGCCCTGTCCCTTCCGCCGCGCGACCTGCCGGACTTCCAGGAGCGGCCGTCCGCGTGCGAGATCTACGATGACACGTTCGGGCGCAGGACGGCCGCGGCCACGTGCGCCTGTCGGACCTTCGCCGAGGCTCTCCGTCAGGGATTCACTCCGCTGCAGGCCACGATCATCGGCCACTTCGCCGGACGCCGGGTGCAGAGCGGGCGCCCGTGTCCCTCGTGAGAGACTCGGTCCAGAGCTCCGGAGGGCCACACGCGTCGTGACAAAGGGACGAGGATGCGCCCGCTCGAGCGGGCCCGCCCGAGCCTGTCGATGGTCCACGGACCGGAGAGACCGCGCCTCGCCAGGGCGTCGCCCCTCCTCGTCGCTCTCTTGGTCCTCCTTGCCGCGCCGGCCGCGCGCGCGCAGCCGGCGCTCCGGTACGATCGCCCGCCCGGCTTCTTCGGGGGCGGCGGCGATCCGCCGGAGACCTGGATCTCGATCAACGGCGACGGCCTCATCACCATCTATCCGTTCCGTCCCTTCACGGGCGACTTCCGGAGCCACTTCGTCGAGACGCGCTTCACCGAGCGGATCGAGAAGGACCGCGAGACGCGCGTCCTGACCTCGCCGTCCGCCGACGACGTGAAGGTCCCCGGCGCCGACGTCGCCGTGTGGTCCCTCTTCCGGGCCGACCACTCTGGCTACGTGCGGGAGCACGGGCGGCTCGCCGTGCTGGCGCGCGGCCAGGTCGCCGTCGTCGACGTGCACTCGAGCAGTCCGGAAGCCTGGACGCGGAGCTGGCCCGGCGCGCTCGCCCTCCTGCAGTCGCTGAGCGTGCTGGCCGAGGCGCCCCGTCCCATGGTGCCCGGCCCCATGCCCGGGCCCGTCGGTCAGGTGGCGGGTCTCTATGTCGGCTCGACCCTGGTCTTCCAGGGCAATCCGATGGGACCGGTCGGAAGCGGGACTTGGGTGCCCGAGACGAAGTGGTATCTACTTTCGGGGGACGGCCGCGTCCAGAGTGGGTTCCGGATTCGGCAGGCGCCGAACGGCGACATCCGGCTGTTCGACTACGACGCGGCCCGGCGGAAGGACCCCGCCTTCGGCGGCACCTACTCCGTCGAGGCGCGACAGGTGACGCTCAGGCTCGGAAACGAGACGGTCGTCGCCGACCTCACGCCCGAGGGCCACCTTGTCATCCGCGACACCATCTACCGAAGGTCGGTCCTCAAGGACCCGTGAGCCCGGCGCCGCCGGGATCCGGCGTCAGGCAGGTCGCGACCACGTACTCGCACAGGCGCTCGACGGTGTGGTTCCGCTCGACGTGCTCCCGGGCCGCCGCGGCCATCCGGACGAGGTGCGCCTTGTCGGCGAGCGCCTCCTCCACGGCGCGCGCGAGGCCCGCGCCCTCCACCGGGTAGTAGAAGCCGTGGACGCCGTCCTCGAGGGGCGCGTGGCGGTGGATCGTCGGGTAGTTCATGACGGGCACCGTGCCACAGAGCGGCGCCTCGTAGTGGCGGAAGCAGTCCCAGCCGTAGCCCTCGGGCGACCACGCGAGCCACGCGCGGGCGCACCGCGCGTAGAACTCCTCGGGCGGGACGCGCTCGGGCGCCACGTCGATCCGGTACCCGCGCCGGCGGAGGTCCTCGAGCTGTGCGAGCCCCGCCGCGCGGACCGTGGAGGACCCCTCGAGCCGCCCCGCGAAGAAGACGTCCACGGTCTTCTCCCGCGGGCCGCACGCGGCGATCGCGGCCACGCGCGCCGGCGTGAGCCCGAGGGACAGGGGGCGGAGCTTCGCGACCCGCGCCTGCATCCGCGGGGACTCCCGGACCCGCGCCCACGGGAGCCGCCGCCCGCCCGTCCGGAGGAAGACCTTCCAGTGGTCGGCCGGCAGCTCGCGCTTGAAGTAGGCGCGGCACCGGTCGAGCCACGGCACGTTGTGCGGCATGACGACGGGCTGGTCACCGATGTCGATCACCGCGAGGGGCGTGGCCGTCCGGCGGAGCAGGAGGAACGGCGCGAGCTGGCGGAGGAAGAGCGATCCGGCCCGCCAGCCGTGATGCCGCACGAGCCCCGCCGCCGGCCGCGGCTGCCAGGGCGTGTCCGGGGGCGGATAGCAGACCACGAGATCGAACGCGCCCGCCCGGAGGGCGCGCAGGACCGCCGGCACGTGGCGGAGCGCGAAGGGCTCGTGCGGCACCCCCTCGACGTCGCTCGGCCGGTGGCCGGTCCAGAGGCAGCGCGTCCGGTCGGGCCACGCGCGCGCGAAGAGCGAGAACTGGCCGACCTCGAGGATGCGCGGCCCTCCGGGCATGACGGCCCAGCAGAGCACCGTCCTCCGCACGCCGTCAAGCAACGGCGACACGGAGCGGCGCCTTGCCTCGGCGCTCCGCCGTGGACTACGCTGAGGCAGGCCCCATGAGCGACCTGCGCGGCACGATCCCGCTCGCGCCGCCGGGCGGCCGGTACGACGCGCCCCTGGCGGGCCGAGACCTCGACACCGCGAGCCGAGCCCTCCGGGTCGCCATCGACCTGACGCTCGCGGCGCCCGTCCGGACTGGCGTGGGAGTCTACGCGCGCGAGCTGGCCACCCACCTCGGCGGCCCGACCGTCGAGATGTTTCCGTGGCGGCACGCGCTCGCCCCGGCGGGGTCCGGGCCGCAGCGGATGCTGCGCGGGCTCCAGCTGACGCGATGGTTCCAGGTCGAGGCGCCGCGGGCCGCCCGCCGCGACGGGATCGACGTGTTCCACTCCCCGTGTAGCGTGGGCCCGCTCCGCCTGCCCTGCTCCCAGGTGATGACGGTGCACGACGCCGTCGCGCTCACCATGCCGTCCCAGTACGGTGCGGTCGATCGCCTCTACTTCCGGCTCTTCAGCGTGATCGCCGCGCGCCGCTCCCGGCTCGTGGTCGTGCCGTCCGCCGCCGCGCGCGAGGAGATCGCCCGCGCGTACCGCATTCCCGTTGCCCGGCTGCGCGTCATCCCCGAAGCCGCGGCGCCTCGGTTCCGCCCGGTCCCGCCGGCCGAGCAGGCGGCCGTGCTGGCCCGCCACGGCCTCCGCGCCCCGTACGTCCTCTTCGTGGGCGCGGACGTGCCGAGGAAGAATGTGCCCCGCCTCCTCGAGGCGTACGCGGCCGCGCGGCGCGACACCGGCATCGACGCACAGCTCGTGCTGGCCGGGCCGCCCCACCCGGCGACCCGCGCATCTCGGAGGACGGCGCGACGGCTCGGGCTCGGGTCCGGCCTGCGCCGGCTCGACTGGGTCCCGGACGACGACCTGCCGGCGCTGTACAGCGCCGCCACGTGCCTCGCCTACCCGTCACTCGCCGAGGGCTTCGGGCTGCCCATCCTGGAGGCGATGGCCTGCGGGACGCCGGTGCTCACCTCGACCTGCTCGGCGATGCCCGAGGTGGCGGGCGATGCGGCGCTGCTCGTCGATCCCCGGCGCCCCGAGGCGATGGCCAGCGGCCTCGTCCGGCTCCTGACCGAGCCGGGACTCCGCGAGGAGCTCCGGGCCCGCGGCCTCGCGCGGGCGCGCGGGTTCACGTGGGAGCGCGCGGCACGGGCGACCGAAGCCGTCTACCGGGAGGCCGCCGCCAGCACCGCCTGAAGGCGCGGGGTCCACACGCGGAGCGAATGCTCGGCCTCGACGCGCTCGCGCGCCGCGCGGCCCATCCGCCGGCGCGCCTCGGCGTCCGCGATCAGCCCGGTCAGCGCCTCCTCCCAGGCCGCCGCGTCGGCCGCCAGCCAGCCCGTCTCGCCGGGACGCACGAGCGTCGGGCCCGCGCCGACCGGCGAGGCCACCGAGGGAATGCCGCACGCCATGTACTGGAGGACCTTGTAGCCCGCCTTGGCGCGCGCCCATTCGTCGTCGGGCTGCGGCATGACGCCCACGTCGAGCGCGTGGAGCGCGGCGACCTCCGTCTCCTCGCTCCACGCGCGCACGCGGATCCCGTCGCCCCCGAGGCGCGGGTCCGCCCCGATCAGCTCGATCCTGACCGCCGGCCGACGCGCGGCCAGGCGGCGCAGAACGGGCAGGATCGGCTCGAGGTACGGGCTCGTCGCGGGACTGCCGATCCATCCGATCGTGACGGCGGGCCCGCGGGCCGATCCCGCCGGCCGGAAGCGGTCCGTGTCGACGGGGCTCTCGACGATGACGGTCCGCGGCTGGTGGGGTTTCGCGCGCGCTTCGAGCACGGCCGTCGCGACGGTGGCAACGCGGGCCGCGGCAAGCATCGCGGCCCAGCGCCGGGCGCGCGGCGCGAGCCAGCGGCTTCCCGGGTCGTCACCGTGGGCGCTCGTGTAGATCGCGTCGTCGCAATCGAAGACGAGCGCCCGAGCGCGCCGCGCCAGCAATCGCCGGAGGGGCCCGGGCAGGAGCATCCGCTGGACCAGGGTGACGTCGTGGGCAGGCGCGAGCCGCACGAGGCGCAGCGCCTGGAGGACCTGGCCCGCGCGCAGCCGCGCGGGGTGGCCCGCCGGCGCCGCCGGCACCACGGTGGCCTGCACGCCCCGCTCCGCCAGGCCGGGCAGGTGCTGATAGATCCGGACACGGCTCGCCGCGAAGGCCCGGTCACCGGCCGGGCCTAGCAGGAGCTTCAGCGGAGTCGTCCCCGGCCGTCGAGCACGCGCTCGTACACGGCGGCCATGGCGACGGCGGCACTGTCCCGCGAGAACTCGCGCTCCGCTCGCGCGCGGCCGGCCGCTCCGAAGGTCGCCCGCGCCACCGGGTCGGCCAGCAGTCGAAGGAGCGCCGCGGCCAGCGCCTCGGGGCGACTCGGCGGCACCAGGACGCCCGTCACGCCGTCGTCCACGAGGTCGGGCACCCCGCCGACGGCCGACCCCACCACCGGCCGGCCCGCCGCCATCGCTTCCATGATCACCGTCGGTCGCGAGTCCGGCGTCGTGGGCGGGTGGACCAGGACGTCGAGAGCCGACAGGATCGCCGGCACGTCGTCTCGCCACCCCGCGAACACCACGCGCGCCCCGAGGCCGAGAGCGCGCGCCAGCGCGAGCATCCGCGCCTTCCAGTCCGCCTCGCCGGGGAAGAGCGCATCGCCCACGACGAGGCAGCACGCATTGGGCCTGGACGCGGCCACCACGGTCATCGCACGGAGGAGCACGTCGTGACCCTTGCCCGCGTTGAAGCGCGCCACCATCCCGACCACTGGGACATCGGGCGCGATGCCGAGCAGCGCGCGCGTCCGGCGACGCGACGCCGGATCCGATCGGAACCGCGCGACGTCGATGCCCGGTCTGACGACGGTCAGGCGGCCCACCCGGAGGCCCTCGCGGACGGCCTCGGCCCGGCTCGACTCCGACGGCACCGTCACCCGGTCGCAGAGGCGGTTCAGGGCCGGCACGAGGAGCCGGCGGCGCGGCCAGGCGAACGCGGCGAGCGGCTCCAGCACCGTCCCGACGACGGGCACGCCCGCCGCGCGGCCCGCTCGGCCCACGTAGCCGAGCGCGGGGACGACGAAGGCGTGCACCAGCCCGACCCGATGCGCCGCGAGCGTGCCGCCGAGCGACCGGACGACCTGCGCGTGCTCGCCGACGAACCGCCAGACCTCGGCGGGACTCAGGCCACGCCGCGTGACGAAGCGCATTCGCGGCTCCACGATGGCGGGGATCGACCGCCGGCCGAGCTCGTCGAGCAGCGGGCCCGGGGCCGCCGTCAGCACGACGGGGCGGAACCGGTCTCGGTCGAGCGCGTCCAGGAGCCCGAGCAGGATCAGCTCGGCCCCGCCCAGCTGCGAGTAGAAGGCTCCGTAGAGGACCGTCGTCGCGCGCGTCACCCCACGGCCGATCTGGCGCCGATCGGCGGCGCGCGTCAAGCCCGCGGCGGCCCCGCGCCTTGAGCGGGCCGACGCGCCAGCGGACAATCACTCCCGGCGGCGCGGCGGGGCCTTCGCGCGCCGCCGGAGGCCCGGCCGGCATGGAGCGCGCTCCCGTGTACGTGAGTTTGACGACCCTCCCGAGCCGCATCGCGCGGCTCCGGCCCACCCTCGACTCGCTCCGGGCGCAGCGGCTCGTGCCGGATCGCATCTTCGTCACGCTCCCGCTGCGGTCCGTCCGGGAGGATCGCGCGTACGACGTGCCGGCGTGGCTGGCCGCGCCACCCCCGGGCGTGGAGCTCGTCCGCTGCGCGACGGACTCCGGGCCCGGCACCCGGCTCCTCGGCTGCCTCCCTCGCCTCGAGGCCGATGCCTGTCTCATCCTGGTGGACGACGACATGACCTACCAGCCGTTCCTCGTCGAGCGCCTGGCCGAGGCCCAGCTCACCCGGACCGACGCGGCGTTCAGCTTCCACGTCTTCAAGGTGGGGCGGTTCGACTGCGGTCAGGCGGCCGACGGCTTCAGCGTCTGGACGCCCAACCTCGCGGGCGTCGAGGCGTTCGCGGCCCGCGTCCTCCGGAGTCGCCACCTCTTCGTCGAGGACGACTACTGGCTCTCGGTGTTCCTCCGGAGCCGCGGGATTCCCCTGGTGAGCCTGGCGCCCACCTTGCCGCCGGGCACGCGCGTGTGGACGCCCACGTACACGGAGGGCCAGCTGAGCGCCCTGACCGGAGACCTCCGCCGGTCGAGGGTCCTTCGCGAGGGCACCCGCTTCCTGCTCGTCCGCGGACCCCTGCCCGCGCGCCATCGGTTCCTGTGCGCGGTGACGTACGCGGAGTGGATCCTCCGCGCGGCCGGGCATCGGCTGCGGCGGGCGTTCCGGCGACGGCTCCCGGGCGACGGGACCGGACGGCCATGAGCGGCGTCCGCGTCGTTCTCGCCGACGCGACGAGCCGCTACGACGGCCGGTCGATGGCCGCGCGCCCGCTCGGCGGCACCGAGACGTCCGTCATCCAGCTGGCGGAGGCCCTCGCGCGGCGCGGCCACGAGGTGACCTGCTGCACCCACGCCGACGGACGGCTCGTCCACAACGGCGTGACCTGGATTCCTCTGGGGGCCGGCGCGCCGGCGACGTGCGATGTCCTCCTCGCGGTCCAGCACCCGGAGCTACTCTCGGTGGTCCGCCGCCCGGCGCGACGGGCGCTCTGGGTCGTCTGGGTCCCCACCGGCTTCCGGCGTCCCGGCCGGCTGGCACGCATCTGGTGGCATCGTCCGCGCCCCGTGTTCGTCAGCGAGTTCCAGGCCCGGACCTATCCCCGCTGGCTCCCCGGCCCGTCGCCCCCGCTGGTCATGCCCTTCGGCCTGCCGGACGCCGTCCGGGGCCGCGGGCCGCTCGACGCCGCGCCGCCGCCCCGCGCGATCTTCGCGTCCAACCCACAGCGCGACCTCCGGTGGCTGATCGACCTCTGGGCGCGCGCGATCTTGCCCCGGGTGCCCGGAGCCGAGCTCCTGATCTACGGGATCCGCGACCAAGCGTACCGGTTCGGCGAGCCCTGGGACGAGACCGAGGCCCGGCTCGGTCAGTTCCTGCCGACGGATCTCCCGGCCGCCGCCCGGGGGTCCCTTCGGCCGCACGCGCCGGCGGCCAGGGACGCGCTGTGGCACGCCATGCGGGGCGCCCGCGTCATGCTCTACGGCGGGCACCCGACCGAGGCGTTCTGTCTGTCCGTCGCCGAGGCGCAGGCGCTCGGCGTCCCCGCGGTCGTGCGTCCGATCGCGGTGATGCCGGAGCGTGTGCGCGACGGGGCGACGGGCTTCCTCGCCGGCGACGCGGAGACGTTCGCGCGGCGCGCCGTCGACATCCTCACCGACGACGCGCTGTGGCGGCGCCAGCACGCGGCGGCGCTCCAGCTCCAGCAGGGCTGGAGCTGGGACGAGATGGCGACCGACTTCGAGACCCGGGTGCTCCGCGCCGCGCCGCGCGCCTGACCCGGCCTACCCGGCGTAGACGCGCTGGAGCTTCCCGATGTCGAGCTTCTTCATCTGGAGCATCGCCTCCATGGCGCGCTTGGACTTCGCCGGATCGGGATCCATCAGCATCCGGGTCAGGACCGTCGGCACGACTTGCCACGACAGGCCGAACTTGTCCTTGAGCCACCCGCACTGCTGGGCGTTCGGGTCGCCGCCAGCCGAGAGCTTGCTCCAGTAGTGGTCCACCTCCTCCTGGGTCTCGCAGTAGATCTGGAAGGAGATGGCCTCGCTGAACTTGAAGAGGGGCCCGCCGTTCAGCGCGGTGAACGGCTGCCCGTTTAGCTCGAAGCTCACGACCATGACCGAGCCCGGCGGCCGGCCGTGCACCTCCTGCCCCGCCTCCGAATAGTGGGAGATCTCCAGGATCTTGGAATTCTTGAAGATCCCGACATAGAAGCGGGCGGCCTCCTCGGCGCGGTCGTCGAACCAGAGGCACGGGGCGATCTTGTGGATCGAGGGCATGAGGGTCCTCCTGGTCTCGTGGGTCGGGGACGTCCGTCCCCTTTCCCTCTAGTCGACCGCGGGGACCCCGGATCGACATCTCCGAGAGCGCCCTCGCCCGACCGGGGAGTCAGGCCGCCGAGACGGTGCGGGCGGCGGACGTCATGGGCCCGATCCCCGGTAGTCCGGGAACGGGCGCGCCGGATGTTACGGGCTCACCTGCCGGACGAACAGGGCGGATCCGGCGAGCACCGAGCCCACGCCCGGCGGGCTCTCGGGCACCGCCAGGGTCCAGAGCATGGCGAGCTGCTCCTGGGCGCCGGCCGTCTGGTAGTGCCCGATCCACGTCCCGACGGACGGACAGGCGGACAGGCTGAGCGTCCAGGCGACCGCGTTGCCGTTCACCGTGCCGCCGAGCGGCCTCGGGGCCGGGGTCAGCGAGGTCGCCAGGCCGCAGGGGAAGCCCGGCGCGAACGTGCCCGTGAGCGTGCCCGTCGTCGGGTCGATCGTGAGATCGGCGATCGAGCCGTCCTGGCTCCGCCACGTCGACCGGCCCGCCGGGATCGTCTGAGCGGGGCTGGCGGGCGCGACCACCGGGCTGGGGGCCGGCACCGGGAACGGCGCGGGCGCCGCAGGGGTGGCGCTGGGCGTCGTGGGAGTTGCCGGCGCCGGAGTCGGGCCCGTGGTCGGCGGAGACTGGGCGATGGTGAGGCCCGCCATCGCGAGCACGACGGCGATGGTGACGAGGCGAAGTGCGCGGCTCATGAGGGACCTCCCTCGAGAGATTGGCGCGGCGCCTCCGCGTGGCGCCACACTCCCGAGTCTAGGAGTCGCCTCCCGGCCGCGTCAAATTTCTGGTGCGTCGACGGCGTCGCGCCGCCGATCGGCCCGTCGCGCTTCCCGCATCCGGGACGAGCCCGGGAGCCTAGCCCGCCGGCCAGCGCGCGGCGCGCTTCTCGGCGAAGGAGGCGAGACCCTCGCCGGCCTCCGCCGACTGGCGCTTGGCGGCGTGGCTCTCGACCAGGGCGGCGAAGGTCGCGTCGTCGAGGTCGCTCCAGGCCGAGCGCAGGATCCAGGCCTTGGTCTCGGCGATGGCCTCGGGGCCGTTCTGGAGGAGGTGGTCGACGATCCGCGCCCCTTCCCGCTCGAGGTCCGCGAGCGGCACCACCACGTGCGCGAGCCCGAGGCGGCGCGCCTCTTCGGCGCCGAAGCGCTCACCGGTCAGGGCGTAGCGGCGCAGCTGCCGCACGCCGATGGCATCGGCGAGCAGCGGGACGATCGGCGCCGCGGTGAGCCCCCAGCGCGCCTCGGCGATCGAGAACAGCGCGTTGTCCGCCGCCACCACGACGTCCGAGGCCGCGGCGATGCCGGTCCCGCCGCCGAAGCAGGCCCCCTGCACGAGCGCGATGGTCGGGACCGGCGCCGCGTTGAGCCGCTGCATCGCCCAGGCGGTCGCGCGCGACACGCGGAGGTTCTCTTCGCGGGACGCCCGGCGTACGGCGCCGATCCACGTGAGGTCCGCGCCCGCCTGGAAGTGCCGGCCGTTCCCCTTGACCACCACGGCGCGCAGGCCGCGCGCCCGCTCGAGCGCGTCGAGGGCCGCCAGGATCCCCTCGATCAGGGCGCCGTCGTAGGCGTTGTTCACCTCGGGTCGGTTGAGCGTGACGGTCGCGACGCCGCGCGCGTCGATCTCCCAGAGCACCGGGCCGGCCGCTGGCGTGGTCATGGTCAGCGATCCAAGGGGTTGGCAGCCACCCGCGCGGCGAAGCCGCGGCCGACGAACGTCGCCGCCAGGCTGTCCGGCTTCCGTCGCGCCTGGTCCTGGAAGCACGCGACGAACTCCCGGGCGAGCCCGAGCCGCGGGTAGCGCGCGAGCACGTCGGCGCGGAGGTCCGCGGGAATGTCCTCGGTCCGCCGGCCCGAGATGTCCATGCCCGTCGACAGCTCGAGAAGATGTCCCTCCGGGTCCTCGGCGACGTCCACCGCGTCCCACATGTGGCGGACGATCACCTCCGCCACACGCCGGCGGCGCGGCACGGGCCAGCCGGCGCCCGCGGCGAAGACCCAGGCGACGTGCCCGCCCGCCTCCTCGAACGCCACCGTGTGGCTGTCGAACTCCCTCACGAGGCCCACGTCGTGGAGCATCGCCGCGACGTAGAGGAGCTCCGCGTCGAAGGCGATCCCCTTCGTGGGAGCGTACCCGGCGGCCCACAGGTAGGCGCGCACGGAATGGTTCAGGAGGGCAGGCGAGCAGTACGCCGTCGCCGCCTCGAGCGCGTGCCGGCAGGTCGCGGTGTCGGGGATGTGGAGGTCGTCGAGGCGCATGGCTTCTCCTGGGAGGTCGGGGTTGTGTGGGTCACCCTCTGCTCTCCGGATGCTATGCCGGACGGCGGCGCCGGATCAACGAGGGTCGCCCCCGCGGCACGGCGATCCGTCCCAATGTTGGTACCCTGGGGCCGAGATGAAGGTCCTGGTGGTCGGCGCGGGGCCCGCCGGGCTGTACCTCGCCTACCTGCTCAAGCGGAGCGACCCGGGCTGCGCGGTGCGCGTCGTCGAGCAGAACGCGGCGGACTCGACGTTCGGCTTCGGCGTGGTGTTCTCGGACCGGGCCCTCGAGTTCCTGCGCGCCGGCGACGCCGAGACCTACGACGCCATCGTCCCGCGGATGGAGGTCTGGAGCGACCTGACCGTGGTCCACCGCGGCACGCCGGTAGTGATCGACGGCATCGGCTTCGCCGCGATCGGCCGCCTGGCCTTCCTCGGGCTCCTGCAGCAGCGCCTGGCGAGCGTGGGGATCCGGCCGGAGTTCGAGCGACGCGTCGAGAGCCCGCGCGAGCTCGACGGCCACGACCTCGTCGTCGCGGCCGACGGCGCCAACTCCTACGTCCGCTCGACGGCCGACTTCGGCACCACCGTCCGGACGCTCGGCAACCGGTTCGCCTGGTTCGGCACGACCAGGGTCTTCCCGACGCTCACGCAGACGTTCGTCGAGAACGAGGACGGGGCCTTCAACGCGCACCACTACCGCCACGCGCCGGGGATGAGCACTTTCGTCCTCGAATGCGACCCGGCGACCTGGCAGCGCGCCGGCTTCGCCGCGATGAGCGAGGCGGCGACGCTCGCCTACGGCGAGCGCGTGTTCGCGGAGACGCTGGACGGGCACCGGCTCGTCTCGAACCGGTCCGTGTGGCGCAACTTCCCGAACGTCAGAAACGCGCGCTGGTCGGCGGGCCACCTCGTGCTGATCGGCGACGCCCTGCGCACGGCGCACTTCTCCATCGGATCGGGCACGCGGCTTGCCATGGAGGACGCCATCGCGCTGGCGCGCGCGCTCGCCGAGCACGGCCAGGCGATCCCCGAGGCGCTGGCGGCGTTCGAGGCCGGGCGCCGGCCGGTCGTCGAGAAGCTCGTGGCGGCGGCCGACGCGAGCGGCGACTGGTACGACCGCTTCCCCGAGCACATGAAGCTCGCGCCCCGCGAGCTCGCCTGGAGCTACGTCCAACGCAGCGGCCGGATCGACCCCGCCCGGCTCCGGACCATCTCCCCGAAGTTCGTCGACGCCGGCTAGCGTCCTGCGAGCCGGCGCCTGCGGCCCCGGCGCGCCGGGGCCGGCCAGCTAGCCGGGCGGCCCCGCCAGCCTCAGGTCCTCGACCAGCGCGCGGACCCGCGTCATGAACCGGGGCCCCGGGTCACCCTTGGCCGCGCGATACGCCGGGTCGCGCTCGACGTAGTAGGGGTGGCCCCGAAGCGCTTCCGCCTCGAAATGCCCGATCAGGTGCGTGATCGGAAATCGGGCCGACAGGTCGCGGACCAGCCGGGCGTTCGCGACGACCTGCGCGTGGGTCAGCGCGAGGTCCGCTATGCCGCCGACGTTCTCGATCCCGATCGCGAGGTGGTTGAGGCCGATGCAATGCCGGGCGAACCGCGTCTCGGGCTGCAGCCGATGGATCGCACCGTCCCGGTCGACCACGAAGTGCGCCGAGACGTTGACCGCACCGGCGCGGGCCAGCCCGACGCGCTGCTCCTCGGCGCGCTCGGCGTCGAAGTAGTCGTGCGTGGCCTTCGCCGACAGGCTGCCGGTGTGGTGCAGCACGATCACGCGCGGCGCGATCGCGAGGTCGGCCGCGGCGGGGTCGCTGTGCGTGCGACGGTACTCGAGGGTGAGTCGCTCGCGCTCCCGGCTCCACGCGAGGGGCGCGTCGACGATGTCCGGCGGGAGCGCGGCGCTCGGCTCACGCTGGCCCGGGACGGCATCGCCGAGGCTCGCCCACCGCCTGACGACGCCCCGGATCACTCCGCGCAGCGCGGCGAGCACGGCCAGTCAGCCCTCGGTGGTCACGCGCGAGATGCTCGGTGGGAAGGCCGTGCTCGCGCGCCGCACCCCGAGCGGTCCCGGATCGCCAACGGACATGCTCACCGAATCTCGGCGACCCGCACGCGCCGGGCCGTCTTCGCCAGCCAGCCGGACAGTGCGACTCCGTCCCAGGGATGCCGCCGGCGACGCTCCAGCCGGGGAATCGACGCCGGCCAGACCGCCGACCCGATGATCGCGCCCGTCAGCGTCCACCCGCGCCGCTGACGGGCGAGGTCGCGAAACCATCCGGCCCGCTGGCGGGCGAGACGCGCCATGGCGCGCCACCGCGAGGGCCCCGACTGGTAGACCAGGCTCGTGTTCGAGACGGTCCACATCCGGATCCGGCGCAGCGATTCCCTCCGGCCGAACTCGCGCGCGTGAACGAATACGGCGTCCGGCGAGACCACGAGCTTCCACCCGCGAGTCCGGGCGCGACGTGAGAGATCGACGTCCTCGCAGTACATGAAGAAGCCGGGATCGAAGCCGCCGATGTCGAGAAACCATTCGCGCCGGAACAACATGGCAGTCCCGGGAAGCCAGGCCGCGGGAATCGCGGGCAGGATCGGCGGCGCGGCGGGGATCGCCGTCGACACGACCCGCGCGCCGGCCATGAACACCTGGCCATCCCGGTCGAGCGCGCGCGCCAGGCGCGCGACGGTCTCCGGCCGGGTGACGCCGTCCGGATTGAAGACGCCGACGTAGGGCGCCGCCGCGTGCGCGACGCCGAGATTCACGCCGGCCGCGAAGCCGAGGTTTCGCGAGGACGAGACGGCGACCGGACGGGCGGCCGGAAACGCGCGCGCGACCTCGGCCTGCGCGGTCCGGGCGGTGTCCGGCGGCGACGCGTTCTGGACAAGCACGATCCGGCCGGCCCAGTCCGGCCCCATCGAGACGGCGAGCGCGCGCACCGAGCGCGCCACGACGGACGGGGCGTCGCGATGAACCAGCACGACGAGATCGACGCGATCCAGGAGCCCGCGGTGGGGCTCGGTCCGTCCGTCACGCTCGGCGACGGGCGCCGATGTCACGGAGCCCTCGACGGCGCCGGCGCCGGGCCGGTCCTCAGGCATGCACGAAGAACCGCGCGGGCCGGTCCCCGAAGCCGTGGGCCAGCGGCCGGCGGCTGAAGCAGGCGGCGCCCGCCTGCGCGATGTGGACGCCGTCGTCCTCGCACGGAACGACGAGCGCGACGTGGCCGGGCCCGAAAGGGTTGTGCCAGATGGCCACCGCCGGCGACCCGGCCCGGGCCGCCTCGACCGCACCGGCCGCATCCGCCTCGCGCCATCCGTCCGCCGCGCCGTGCGCCTCCAGCCAGCGGAGCGTGCGATTGGCGGTCAGCTCCCTCCCCTGCCCGACCGGCACCGGGCGCCCCGCCTCGTCCACGCAGTGCGGAATCTCGGCGCCGAGCGCGCGCGTGGCGTCCCATACGAAGATGTTGCACCACGTGGTGGAGCCGCGCGGTGTCGACACGGGGCGATAGCGTGGAGTCGTCTCGACGTCGAACTGCGCGACGACCTCCAGGAGCCGGGCCGGGCTCCGGGCCGCCGGCGTCGAGCGAACCGGCGCGTCCACCGGCATCCAGGGCGGCCGGTCGAGCCAGATCCCGGCGGGGGTGGGTCTCGCGGCATCCTGATCCGCGGGCGGCGCCGTCGGCCGAGTCGGTCGGCCGAGGCGAATCTCGAGCCGGCGGCGAATCTTCCGCGCCATGACGCCGGCGAGCCCCCGGTAGCTCTCCTGCTCGTAGCCGAGACGCAGGTACCGGGGAAACCCGAGCATCGATCGGGCGAATCCCCGGCCGTCCGAGAGCCGATGGTGGTGGCACGCGTAGTAGAGCAGCGTGGTGCCGAGCGAGCGCGCCGCCCGGGCTCCCGTCTCGTGCTCGACGCGCTGGGTCCACGGCACCCTGATCCCGCGGAGGGTGGTCACGACGCTCGGCGGCACCGGCGCGTCCAGGATCTCCACGAGGAGCGCCAGCGTCACGCGCATCGGCAGCACCAGGCCGCGGCGACGCGTCTGATCGACGAGACGGTCCCAGTCGATGCCGGCGCCCGGGTAGCGCAGGATCATGTGCGCATCGGCGACCCAGCGGAGCGACGGCGTCCCGCCCCCGTGGGCGCCGTGCACGCACGCGTGCAAGAGCTGGTCGGTCGGGCAGAGCGTCCGCGTGGACGCGCCGCGCAGCTCCAGGGGGACCGACGCGGCCCAGAAGTCGGCGTCGGCGTCCCGGCCACCGCTCTCCCACAGGACGTGCCAGTGCAGATCCACTCGCTGGCCGCTCGGGTGACGGAACTCGTGCGCGTGATGCACGCCGATGGTGAGCTCGGGGCGGCGCGCCTCCGGAATCCAGCCCTCGGGGGTCCAGCCCTTCCCCGCGAGGAGCGCCATCACCGACCGCGCCCGATCGGTGGGCACGAGGACGTCCGTGTCCATCATCGGGCGGAGCCCACGGTCCGGGTAGTACAGGGTGGCCAGCGCGGCCCCCTTCAGGACGAGGGTGGGGACGCCCGCCTCCTCGAGCATCCGGAGGAGGGTGGCGGTCTCGATGAGGCGCTCCGTGTTCCGGGTCCACACGCGGCGTCGCACCCCGCGCAGCCGGGGCAGGATCGGATCCTCCACGCCGAGCACCGACAGGTTGCGGGCGACCAGCGGCAGGAGGCGGCCCGACCCCTCGTCGAGGGCGTCGAGGTCGACGCGCGGCCGCCACTCGCGCCAGGCCGCCACGCCCGGTGGTCCCTCGAGCAGGGCGGCTCGCAGGAGGAGCCGCTGCTCGGCGGTCGGCCAGCAGTTCACGAAGCGCGCCGTCACGGGCGCGCCGCTCCGGCAGGGTCGCGGCCGCTTCCGCTCCGCACCAGGACCATCTGGCCCGCGATGGTGACGGGCACGAGGTCCGGGACGGTCTCGAGTCGCCAGTCGGGCCGCACCTCTCCGAGCTCGGCCAGGCAGTCCGCGCCGCGCATCGAGTACCAGGCGGGACGGGCGAGCGCGCGCCGGAAGTCGAAGCCCTTGTCCAGGAGGCGGCGCACGAAAATCTTCTGCCGCTCGATCCGGTGGAGATCCGTGTCGCGGGCGCCCACCCACTGATGAATCCGCTCTCCCCGCAGGGCCTCGGCCGGCGGATTGAAGACGACCTCCTTCCGGCCTTCCTCGATCGGCGCCTGCGGCGTCAGGGGATAGGCGAATGTCATCCGCCGCGGCACGGGCACCACCACGACGACGTCGGCAAGGGCCTCCTCCGTGGCTTCCCGGGACAGGACGAGACTGTTCTGGGCGCGAAAGCCGTGCTCGTCGAGCGCCGCGACGAGCAGGTCGTGGCCGCCGCGGCTGAAGGCGCGATTGACGCGCGCCTGGGTCGTCTCGCACCAGAGATCGCGCGGGATCCACGTCAGCCGGCGCTCTGCCGGATCGACCAGCACGAGGTTGTCCGTGTTCGCCCGAAGCCCGGGCCGGTCCATGATCCCGACGATGGTGCTCACCGGTCAGGCCTTACGTGTGGCGCTCACGGGCGTCCGACCGGAACGTCGAAGCGCCCGAGGTAGTCGAGCATTGCCGACAGCGCGTCAGTGAGCCCAAGCCGGAGCGTGGCCCCCCGAACCATGTCCCAGTCCAGATCCGGGGACCGGCGAAGCACGTGCGCGGCATCGGCCAGCCAGATCAAGCGGGTGCGAGGATCCCAGGATCGACGCTGGCTCGCGATGTGGACGAGCTGGTCGGCCGCGCTCATCACGGCGCAGGCCGCGCCCATCACGGTCACCGTGTCGACACGGTCGAGGACCTCGCTGGCGCACGCCCCCGGATAGGACGCATCGTGCAGGACGAGGGCCTCGCGCTGGTGATCCGGCCATTCCGGCCCGCCGTCGGGGACGGGCAGCCAGACGTCGAGGGTCGTGAAGGGCCGCGCTCCCGGGCTGTCGTAGTAGCGGACGGCCATGGCCGTGCCCTTCAGCAGGACGGGAGCGACCGCGGGCTTCCCCGCCCGGACCGCCGCCGCCAGCGCGTGGAGCCTCGCATTGTTCTTGTACCAGTTGTGAAGATAGACGTTCCGGCACCGCGCGAGCACCGGGTGCGTCACGTCATGGCGGAGATTCCAGTAGAGGAGCGGCATGAGCCACTGCGAATCGGGCTCGAGCTGCTCCTCGAGTCCCTCGGCGTCGAGCCCGTCCACCCAGCGCCGCCACGCGTCCAGGGCCGGCGCGCCCCGGCGGAGCGCGGCCTCCAGGAGGAGCGCCTGGCGCGCGCTCGGCCAGGGATCGAGGTCGAGGGCCGGCCGGATCACGCGCCCGACAGCAGCCCGGCGACGACGTCCGGGATCCGGTCGAGGTCCCGGCCGAGCGCCAGCTCGTAGCACGGCACCGTGTCGGCCACCCGGCGGAGACCATGCGTGGTCAGCGCGGGGTTGCCCAGGACCGTGAAGAGCGTGTCCAGGATCAGCGCGCGGAAGGCCGTGCTCGGGGACACCGGCCGGAGGCGCGTCTCGCGCGCGTCGGCCACTCGCGGAAGCAGGAGCGCCCGGATGGGAAACTCCCGCAGCATCCGCGACGGGCTCACGTCGTCCAGACAGATCAGGGCCTTCTCGGCCTCGGGCCGCTCGGGATTGGACACGGCCGCGCCGAGCTCGGGGAACCACGCGAGCGACTGTCGGTTGAGCCGCGTCACCCCGTAGAGGTTGTACGCGCGCGGCTCGCCGCCGGCCGAGACCATGACGTTGTCGTCCCCCAGGTATCCGAGGCCGGCCCGCCAGCACAGCGCCGCCGTCGTGGACTTGCCGGAGCCGGATCGGCCGCTCATCAGAACCCCGCCCGAGGCCCGGCCGACGGCCGACGCATGGGCGGCGAAGAGCCCGTCCCGCTGGAGCCAGCCCTGGAGGACATGTCGAAGCGGCGTGGCGCGCTCGGGGAACGACACGGAGCCCGCGTCCTCCATCCAGTGCACGGCCCGGCCATCGACGTTGTCGACCGCGCTGAAGGCCCGCGTGGGGCGGTCGTAGACGAGCACGAAGCGGTCGTCGCGGAAGCCCCGCATGTTGGCGCGCTCGAAGTACGGCACGGCCTCCCAGGGCGGAGGGCGAAGCACGACGCCGGTGGAGCGGCGGTCCCACACGAGCGCGGTCAGCGACGGGGTGGCGGGCGCGGTCTCGAGATGCCGCAGCGCGGGCATCAGCGCGTCCGCCAGCGCCGCGCCGGCGAACCTCAGGCGTGCCCCGCGCCCGGCGACGTGGAGGCGATGCTCCACGACCTTGGCCGAGCGGTCCGCCGCCTCCGCGAAGGACGCCTCGGCCTCGTCGAAGAAGCCCTTCAGGGCCTCCTCGGCCGCCGGTCGCCCGGTCATCGGTCCCGGGGAATCGGACGGCGCGGCCAGCCAGTCTCGTCGAAGTCGTGGATCGGATCCATCTGGATCAGCTTCGCCATGTCCGTGTAGCGATTGAGAACCGGCGGCACGAAGCTCGGCCCGAGATCGCCCGCGTCGGCGGCGCCGCTCCCGGCCGGGCCCGGCGCCGCGCCGGCCGAGACGGCCAGCAGGCCCTCGGCGGTCAGCTCCTCGACGAAGCGCCCAACCGCCTGCCGGATCGTCTCGCCCTCGGCCGGAAACCGCGCGCCGAGCGCCTGCGCCGCCTCCGCCGCGGTGGCGCCGGCCACGAGCTGCCGCCAGATCGCGGCCGCGGTGCCGTCGAGGATGTAGTAGTGTCCGCTGTCGAGGTTGACCACGACGATCTCGCCCTCCAGGACCTCGTAGACGACCCGGCTCTCGTCGACGACGAAGCGCGTGTGCATCGGTCTTCCTCTCTGGCGGATCCGCCCGGCGCCGCTACAGGCGATCCGGGTCGAGGTCCAGGCGCCGCACGCTGTCCATGATCATCATCTGGCGAAGGCGAACCGCCGGCGCCGGACGTCGGATGTCGGTGCGGTCCGGGCTCGGGAGCGCCGCCGCCAGTAGGGCCGCATCCTGCAGGTTGAGGCTCGCCACGTCCTTCCGGAGCAGGATCCGCGAGGCGGCGCCCACGCCGAAGACGTCGGGCCCGAACTGCGCGACGTTGAGGTACACCTCGAGAATCCGGCGCTTCGGCCACGCGGCCTCGATGAGCACCGTGAAGTACGCTTCCAGGGCCTTCCTGACATAGGACCGTCTTGGCCAGAGAAACAGGTTCTTGGCCACCTGCTGGCTGATCGTGCTGGCGCCGCGCCGCGGGCCGCCTTCCCGATTGTGCCGAGCGGCGCGACGGATGCCGGACCAGTCGAAGCCGGCATGCGACACGAAGTGGGCGTCCTCGGCGCCGATCGCGGCGAGCCGCATGGACGGCGCCACCCCCTCGTAGGGCACCCATTCGTGGTGAATCGCCGACCCCGGGCCCCGGCGCCGGCGCGCCCCGGCCATGAAGGCCGTGGTCGGAGGCCGGATCCAGCGCAGCGCCAGCACCGGCAGCGCCGACACGAGGAAGACGGCGGCGAGCCCGGTCAGAGCCGCCTGGCCCGGCGACCGAGGCCTCGCGACGCCGGCCGCCAGCGTCGCCACGGCCGAGAGGAGCACGAGTGCCAACAGGGCGCCGCGGAGCCGGGGCCATCGCGGCCGCGACCGCGATCCGCCGTGTCGTGCCGGATCGAGGCCGCCCGACGTCCCGGTGGAGAGCCGCGCCGCCGCGAGACGGCCTCCGGCGGTCGGCGACGACCCTCTGGTCACGACACGGTCGAGGGTCAGCGGGACGGCGCCGGGAAGCGCCGACGCGCCACGGTGGACGCGATGACCCGCGCGTATTCCTGCCGGGCCGCGCGCTCGCGGACGCCGAGGTTGTCGTCGTGCAGGCGGCGCTTGAGCACCACCTGCGGCACCAGGACCTCTTCGAGACCGAGGTCGCGCGCGCGAGCGTACCAGTCGATGAACTCCCCCACCTGCCACCGCGTGTCGAAGAAGCCGACGCGACGGAAGTCCGACGCCCGAATCAGCAGCGTCCCCACCGAAGGCGCCCGCATCGCGTCACCGCAGAGCGCGAGCTCCTGGCCCTGCGGATCGCCCGAATCCCGCACCTGGACGAGCTCGCCGAACGCCATGGCCGGGAGGGGAAGCCCCCGGAGCGCCTCCAGCTGCAGCTCCAGCTTGCGCGGATCCCAGAGGTCGTCCGCGTCCAGGAAGGCCAGGAACTCGCCTCGCGCCAGGCGGACACCGTGGTTCCGGGCCGCGGCCGGCCCGCCGTTCGGCTGCCCCACGACGCGGACGCGCGAATCCGGATAGCTCCGCGCCACCGCTCCGCTGCGGTCCGTCGAGCCGTCGTCGATGACCAGGATCTCGAGCGCGGCATGGGTCTGCCGGGCCACGCTCTCGAGCGCCTGGGCCAGGTAGCGCTCGGCGTTGTACACGGGAATGACGACGCTGATCACCGCGGCGGGCGTACCCATGTCCGTCGATCGGTATCCTAGCAGACTCGGCCGCGAGGAGTGGGCGGCCCGACCGTTTCTCGGAGGACTTCGTACGGTACCATTTCCGGTGTGATGCGCGACGCCGCGCCGATCCCCCTCCGACCGATCCGGGGCCGCTGGGCTTCGCTGCTCGACCGGGCAGGCCTCCGGCCCCACCCTCCCCGGACGGCACGGGGCGAGGGGCTCAAGCACCTCGTCTTCGTGTGGAAGTTCTCGGTCGACGGGCAGCCCCAAGCCATCGGCGCCGTCCTCGAGCGGAACAACCTCGGCATCCTGCTCAAGACGCACAGCGGCGTCGAGTGGATGTCGAAGTACGACCCGTCGCCGTTCGCCGTGACCGGCCCCGACCAGATCGCGACCCTGGCCCGCTACTACGAGGAGGCCGGTGTCCCCTTCCACGCGTGGACCGTCGTCAAGGGCGTCGACGTCGCGCGAGAGGCGCGGATGGCCGCGGAGGTTCTCGAGGCCGGCGCGCGGAGCCTCGTCGTCGACCTCGAGCCCCACGATCGGTTCTGGCAAGGCACGGCGGCCGACGCCGCCCGATACGGCCGGGATCTGCGGCGTCTGGCGCCGGACGGCCGCGTGGTCCTCTCCGTCGACCCCCGTCCGTGGGCAATGGCGCAGGTACCGATGGCGGAATTCGCCGCCTTCGCGGACGAGATCGCGCCGCAGCAGTACTGGCGCTCGTTCGACACCCCGACCGATCGCGAGCGCTTCACGCGAGCCGGCTTCCCGGTGCCGCCCCGCGGCGTCACGCCCGAGTTCCTCAACGACGTCTCGGCCAAGACACTCGGCGGCTACGGCCTGCCGCTCAGCCCGACCGGCCAGGGCGCGGCCAACGATGTCGGCGCGTGGCGCCGCTTCGTCGACCACGCCTACGGTCTCGGCGCCTGCGCTGTCTCATGCTGGCGCTACGGCGTCACCGGGCGGGCCGTCTTCCGCTTCTTGCGTCGCACGCCTCCACGCGCGCCGTCACCCGGAGCCAGCCGGCGGTCAGCACCAGACCGTCGCGCCGAGGACTCGCCCCGAGGGTGACGGGCTCGCCGACGGCCGGGCGCGAGCGCTCGGGCCAAATCGGGTCGGCCGAGACGCACCAGTTCCGCTCCGGGCGTGCTTGCGTGGGCTTCCGCTCAGGCCACCGAGGCGAGTGCCGGGAGCCCGTCGACGCGCGGTGCGCGGCCGAGGGAGCGGATCAGGTCCTCCTCGCGCCCCATCAGCTTGCTCAGCTGGTGGTGGAGCGTCCGGGCCCGGTCGAGGTCCCAGTCGAACGAGGCGACCTCGTCCGAGAGGTCGAGGAACTCGGCCGCGAACGGGTCGCGCGCGGCCTGGTAGGCCCGGAGCGCCTCGTCCGTTCCGGCCACGACGGCGCGGGCCAGCAGCTCCGCGTCGCGCAGGGCATCGGACATGCCGTGCGCCGTGATCGGGTCCTTGAAGCACCCCGCGTCGCCGACCAGCGCCCAGCCGGGGCCCCACGCCTGCCGGATGAACCCGGCCCGGCCGGGGAACGGGTGGAGCTTCCCGTCGCGCTCGGCGACGGCCACCCGCGCGGCGAGGGCCGCGTCCGTCTCGGCGAGCGCCTGGCCGTAGAGCGCGTCGAGCCCGAGGGCGCGCTGGGCCTCGTAGCGCTCGGGCCGCATCGCCACGAACACGTTGGCGCGGCCGTCGTTGGTCGGAATCGCGCCCGCGCCCAGGTCCTTCCGGAAGTACCAGTGCGTGCCGTCGAGCTCGAGCCCCCGCCAGTAGCCGTAGATCACGATACCGAGGTGCCGGCCGGCCCGCAGGACGGGCGCGCCCACCGCGCGCGCGACGCCGGACCGCGCGCCGTCCGCCCCGATCACGATGCGCGCGTCCACGCGGCGCGTCGCGCCTTCGGGATCCGTGACGTCGATCCCGCGTACCCGCCCGGCGGCATCGCGCACGACGTCGCCCGCGCTCGCGCCGTGGACGACCCGGGCACCCGCCTCGGCGGCGGCGTCCGCCAGCACGGCGTCGAGGAGGGTCCGCCGCGGCGCGTAGAGCGCCTCGAGCCCATCCCGCGGCTGGAAGGGCACCGGGACCGCGTCCTCCGCGTAGTGGAACGTCGTCCGGCGGATGGGCGGCGTCCCCGCGGCGACGATGCGCTCGAGGACGCCCCAGCGCTCGAGCTGCATGAGGCCGGGGCGCATCAGGGCGTGGGTCGACGTCGTGTCGCTCCCGCGAGCGCTCCGCTCGACGACCAGGACCGACAGGCCCGCGCGGGCCAGGAGGAGCGCCGTGCTCGCGCCGGCCACGCGCGCGCCGACGACGACCGCGTCGTATCGCGGCTCGAGAGTCATGATCGTTCTCCTCAGGCCGCCGTCCGGCGGCGGCGCGCCAGCCGGCGCTCGATGTCGTCCGCCAGGTCGGCGGCGTCCGCGCCGACGCCATCCAGGAAGCTCGAGTTGCGGCGGCGCATGAAGTAGAGCCCGAGCGCGTAGAGGCCCGGCTCCGGCGTGATGCCGCCGTCGTGCCGCAGCTCCCCGTCGCCATCCAGCACGGGCACGCGAAGCCACGGGTACTCGCGGCGGTAGCCGGTCGCCCAGAGCACGGTCCGGATGCCGGCCGTTCCCAGGTCGATCGCCGAGGGTGTCTCGGGCACCGGCACGCGCGGGGGCCGGCCGCTCTCCGGGAGGACCCCTCCGAGTCCCCGCGCCTCGATGAACCGGTCCACGCGGTCGAGGAGGTGGTGCATCTTCGTCTCGGCGTGCTCGACCGACGCGCCGAGGTCGCTCGCGAGCGACACCCGCCGCTCCGCGATGCCGACCACCCGGCCCACGACGCGCACGCCCTCCGCCTGGAGGACGCCGAGATCGAGGGCGTGATGGCCGTCGTCGCCGATGAGCTGGAGCGAGGGCTCCTCGCGCGAGGCCGCGATGTCCCAGACCTCGTCGGCCGACTCGGAGAGCACCCCCATCGCATCCAGCCACGCCATGATGTCGAGGCCCCGGTACTGCCGGGGCAGCCGGGTATGGCCGCCGACGGCCAGCGTCACCGGCCGGCCGGACCGCGCGATCTCCGACGCGAGCTGGATGCCCGTCGAGGACGCGCCGACGACGAGCACCCCGCCCGCAGGGAGCGCGCCGGGATTGCGGTAGCCGGTCGGCACGACCTGGACGACGTCGGGCGTGAGCGAAGCGGCGACCGGCGGAATGTTCGCGACGTCGCAGTGCCCGGTGGCGATCACGACGGAGGCCGCATGCCACGCGCCGGCCGTGGTGTCCACCCGGAATCCCGGCCGCGCCCGCTCGACGGCGGTGACCGCGACGCCGGTGTGCACGGGCGCGGAGAACGAGCGCGCGTACGCCTCCAGGTAGTCGGTGACCTCGGTCCGCGCCATGAAGCCGTCCGGCTCGGGGCCGCGGTAGGCCCACCCCGGGAGCCGGCCCTGCCAGCGCGGCGTCAGGAGGTGGAGGGAGTCCCACCGCTCGCTGCGCCAGCGCTCGGCGACGCGCCCGCGCTCGAGGACCACGTGCTCGATGCCCCGGACCCCGAGGTGCCAGCTCATCGCCAGCCCGGCCTGTCCGCCGCCGATGATCACCACGTCCGTCTGCTTCATCGCCAGATCTCCGCGCGCGGCGGTCCGGCCGGCCGATGCCGGCCGGACGCCGCAGTGGGAGCTCAGCCCGCGTTCACCGACACGGTGACCGGGACGCCCTTGGTGAGCACGTCGTACACGGCGGAGCGCTTCCGGGACTGGTCGACGATCTTCTCGAGCACGGCGGGCGGCGCGTCGCCCTTGATCGTGAAGGACACCCGCAGCTGCTCGTAGCCGTTCCGCACCTCGTCGGACAGCCCGAGGATCCCGCGGAGGTCGATGTCGCCCTCGATGCGGGACTCCACCTCGTGGAGCGTCACGCCGCGCGCGGCCGCGATGTTGCCGATGCCGGCGGTGAGGCAGGCCGCGAGGGCGTGCAGCAGGAACTCGACCGGCGTCGGCGCCTGGTCGCGGCCGACCAGCACCTTCGGGTGGTCCGCGTCGTGGACGAACTCCTTCACGTGCATCTGCTCCGCGCCGGCGCCGCTGAACGACTGGATGCGGGTCCGGCTGTGGGTCCCCGACTGCCACTGGTTCGTGGCGCGGAACTGGAACTTCGCCAGCTCCGGCTGGGCGCCGACCGCCTCGATCGTCGTCAGGAGGGTCGGGGTGTCGATGCCGTTGCGGGGCGCGGGCTTCGGCTTCTGGGTCGTCGCGGTGGTCATTGGTCTGTCTCCTCCGGTCGTTGGGGTTTGGGGTGGTGTCGCGGAACTAGCCGCCGGGGCGGTGGGCGGTGGCCAGGGGTCGGGCCGGCACGCCCGGGCGCGAGGGCCGACGGGCGCCGACGGTCGGGGCCGGCTGGCGCGCCTCGCCCACGTGGTCGGCGACCCACGAGATGGCGCCGATCAGGAACAGGGCGACGTACCCGAGGGTCCGATCGGTGATCCTGGCCACGGTCTCCATCGCTCTCCTCCTTGTCCCGGCGCCCTCTGTGGCTCCGGGCAACTGTCCGAGGTAAGGGCAACGGACGTGCCGAGTCAGTGACGCGTTAGAAATCAATTAGTTGCGTGGTTCGACAGGGCTCGGGCGCTGTCGAACGGCCGCCGAATTCGACAGTCTTCGACGGTGGGACTGGGTGTGGGTGGACGGAGGAGTGGGTGTGATCCCCGCCACCACGGACCGCGCCGGGTAGCGGCGCTCTCTCGCCCTACCTACGGCTCAGCGGCGTCCTTCGAGGTGGGGGTTGCCGTCCGCCTCCGATGGCCGGGCGGACGACGCGGCGTGGGGCCTAGTGCGCGGCTCGCCGGTGGGCGCCGAGGACGTCCATCCCGAAGTCGCCGACGGGGTCCCGCCACACGCTGTGCACGTGGTTGGCGCTCCGGGTGGTGTTGTCGTACTCGACGAGGAGTCGGTGCCCCTGGATGCGGTAGTAGTGCGGGCGGCGTGGGTCGAGACTGCCCGCCCACGCGAGGTGGAGGGCGTCGAGCGACGGCCCCGTCACCTTGGCCATCTCGCGCTCCGCGATCGCGTCCGGGAGCCGGCCGACATAGGTGCCGAGCAGCGCCGTCAGGAGCTCGCGCTGGGGCGCGGTCATCGCCGACGCGGGGAGCCCCTTCGGCGCCGTCGTGAAGCGGAGCGCGTCCACGTGCGCGGCGGTCAGGCCGACCTTGGTCTCCTCGGTGTCCTGGAACCGCTCGAGGTTGTCGAGGAGCTCGCCGGTCCACTCGTTGCGCCAGACGCGCGCCAGGCGAAGCGGCCCGTCGCCCTCGGCGAGCCGGGTCCGATTCGCCCCGACCAGGTCGATCGGGGGCACCGGCGAGAGCACCGCCCGGTCGCGCTGGACGTCCGACAGGGAGCGCAGGAGCTCGAACGCCAGGTCGGTGCACGCGGCGAGCGGCCGGAGGAGCTCGCGGCCCGAGGAGCGGGGACACCGCGGGATCGGCGCCCAGGAAGCACGGCGTATGAGCGCGCAGCTCGCCGTCCACGATCGTGTGGTGCACCGAGACGTGGTGGCCCCCGAAGCGCCAGGACCACGCGGGCGCGCCGGGCGCGCCGAAGATCCGGAGGTAGTAGCGCCCCGGATCGCGGCCGCGCGCGTGGCCGAACGAGGCGCGCCAGCCCTCGAGCTCGTCGAGGACGTTCTCGAGCCCCATGATCGTCGAGGCCGTCACGTAGCCGGCCCGGCTCAGCCCCGTCGCCAGAAGCCGCATGGCGAGCTGCTGCTGGGCCGGACGCATGGCGCCGAGCGTGAGTCCGCCGTGGTCGGTCGGCGTGTAGAACCAGCGGAGCCGCTCCTCGTCCGACGGAAACGGCCAGCACGCCGCCGGCCGCTGATCGTCCGACAGGGAGTCGACCAGCCGCCCGGCGGACTCGGCCATCCGGGCGGCGAGGTCCCGTGGATCGCTCACCGGCCCGGTCCTCGCAGGCCGAAGATCAGCTCGGGATCCCCGGGCGCCCAGGTGCCGTCCACCTGCGAGCGGCGCCCGATCCGGCGCGTCCGCTCGAGCAGCTGGGCCCCGAGCGCGACCTGCTCGGCCTCCCACCGGGCGAGCGCCGACGGCACGTCACGGTCGCGCCCGAGCGCCGCCGCGAGGGCCCACGCGTCCGCGGCAGCCTTCGCGGTGCCCGCCGCGGCGTGCGGCCTGACGACGAACGCGGCGTCGCCCAGGAGACAGACGCGGCCGAAGGCCATGCGGGGCACCTCGATGTCGTAGATCACCTGGAGGAACGGCCGGTCGACGCTCTCGACGACCCGGGCGAGCGGCGCCGGCAGCCGGGCCCGCGCCACCGCGCGCATCTCCGCCACGTGCCGGGCGCGCACCCCGCCCGGCGGCACCGAGAGATCCCGTCGCTGGCCGGCGTCGTCCGTCAGGACGTCGTCGAGATCGCCGCCCTCGAGGTAGTTCCGATACCAGACGAAGTTCACCAGCCGCTCACCCGGCGCGACCGAGCCGTCGGGTCCCGGGATCGGGTACGCCAGGACGTGGCTGTTGGCGTAGACGTGATACGTGATGGCGTCGGCCAGGGCCGCGCGCGTCTCGGGGTCGAGGCTCGTCTCCGGCACCATGCCGCGCCACGCCACGTATCCCGCGTAGGCGGGCCGCACGGCAGGCAGGAGACGCGCCCGGGCGGTCGAGCCGACGCCGTCGGCGCACACCAGGAGGTCGACCCGCGTGTCCGGCCGGCCGGCCAGGTGGACCGTCACGCCGCCGTCCCCCTCGGTCCACCCCGTCATCTCGTGGCCGAGGTGATAGCGCGACGGCGCGTACCGCGCCTTGAGCTCCCGATACACCGTGTTCCACGAGCTGAACCGGTAGACGTGCGGCGCGTCGTGGATGCGCGCACCGCGACGGTCCAGGTAGCGGATGTGGGACGTGGCCACGCTGATGCGATCGAGGGGGACGCACGCCCGCTCGACGAGGTAGCGGGCGCTCTCCGGCAGGAACGCGATGCCCGCGCCGCGCTCCGCGAGCTCCGCGGGCGACCGCTCGTAGACATCGACCTCGACGCCCAGCTCGTGCAGCAGCAGCGCGGCGTGAAGCCCGCCGAGCGACCCCCCGACGACGGCGGCCCGCATGTGGCCGGGCGGTCAGGGCTTGCCGAACGTCGCCACCTTGTCCACCGCGCACTCGAAGAGCACCCGGCGCTCGTTCCGGGAGGGGTCCCGCAGCCCGTACGGCGGGGGCTGCTTCGTGTACTTGGTCCAGATCTTGTCGACCTGCGCGGTGACGCGCGCCCCCTCGCGCGGGTCGTCCTCGGACACCTCGCGCCGGACCGTGCACTTGATGCTGACCCAGTGATAGGGGTTCGCCGGGTTCATCAGGAGGACGGTCAGCCGGGGATTGGCCCGGATCCACTGGACCTTCTTCCGGTGCGAGGCGATGTTCACGAGCACGGTCGACCCGGAGTAGTCGAACCACATGGGGGTCAGGTTCGGGCGCCCGTCCGTCCCCTGCACCGCGAACACCGCGGTTACCGGCTCGTCGAGCAGCCGCTTGTAGATCGGATCGAGCTCGTCGAGCGACGTGATCCGGTCGTGCGATCCGACCGAGAACTGGTTCGCCTGGAGCCCGTTCGCCACGTCGAGGAACCGCGCCACCTGGATCGCCATGCGATTGTCCTCCGATGGGATCGTGAGACCCGGCCCGTCAGGGGCCCGCCGGCGTGGGCCGCCGCTTCCGCCGCGAGTCTCCCGACGATAGCACGACGCCGGAGACGCCGACCACCCTCGCGGCCCACCGCCGCGGGCGCGGCCGTCGACCGCGAGATCCGGTGCCGGCCCAGCTTCGACGATATTGGGCGCGCCGAGCCTCAGCGGGTTATGCCGTCGCCGTACCGCAAACCACGCCTTCGCATCACGCGCGGACAGCGTGAGCTCCAGTCCTCGGTGCCGATCGTAGATTGCTTGTCGCCCCACTTCGCCTGCGCGTACGGACCGTCGAAGCGGTTCTCGTACAGGTCCGGCCCATCCAGGCGGAGGTCGCCCGCCACGCCGATCCGCATCTCAGCCGCGCCGTCTACGAGTGGCGTGACGCGTATGGCCTGGCTCTTCGGTCGAGGGACTGGGAGGCGATGGCGGCCGTCGGCGACGCCGCCGTGCGGGTCAGCGTCCTGATGGACGGGCCAGCGGGTCAGGCCACCGGCTTCCGGGCGGAGGCGCGGCGGGCCTACATCCACGCGCTGCTCCGGGCTCGGCGCGAGCGATCGCGGGAAGGCGTCAACCGGATCGCCGACGGGTTCGCCACGCTGGGGGACGCCGAAATGGCCGCGCACGCCCGCACCCTCGGAACGACGCAGTGATTCGCCCGCCCGCGCGGCGACCGCCGGCGGCCGCGGGGCGCGGGTGGCGCGGGTGCCTCAGCGGCCGGGAGCCGGCACCACGGCGGAGGTCGGTCCCGGACGGCCGGTCCAGTCCGCGAGCAGCCTGCGAATGACCAGCTGGATCAGGGCGAAGCCGAACTTCGGGTCCTGGTAGTAGAGCTGCACGACCTTGTCCTCCGTGAGGACGAGCGCCACGACGTCCGTCTCGCAGATCGCGCTGGCCGTTCGCTCGTGAGCCGGCGCGAAGAGGCCGATCTCGCCGATGATGGCGCCTGCCTCCTGGACGAGGACGTCGATCTCCGGCAGCCGGACCGACCCCCGGGCCAGGAGATAGAGGCAGGTTGCCCGGTCCCCCCGCCGGAAGAGAACCTGGCCCGCCTTGAAGGCGCGCCTCGTCAGGAAGGGAACCATGGGCTCGAAGGAAAACCCCCCGGCGGCGGCGTGCTTGATGTCCCTGATCAGATGACGGAGCTCCTGCAGGCGCTTGACGTTGAGGGGCAGCAGGACCAGGTGGAGGACGAGCACCGGGTAAATTTCACCGAGAAATCCGTACGTGATGAACGCGACGTTGCTCGCGATGGCGCAGACCCGTAGAGGCAGCATGGTCTTCATGTAGAACGTGGAGAGCACGAGAATCGACGCGACATAGCCGACCACTTCGAGCCAGCTCATGGGTTTGCCTCCCGTCGAGCGGGCCTTCCATGTGTACGGCGCGACACGTTGTCGCGAGCCCGCCCGCCTGCCCGATCTGCCGGAGCAAGTCGGATGCCCGGCTCGGTCACGGCATGTGTCTGATTCGAAAGACTGGCCACTTTGCGCGCGTGGACTCCGGGCGCCTCACCACCACCACACCACCACCGTCGGGATCCAGACCGGCGGCCGGGCTCCGGCGCCGCGTCCCGGACACCTCGCCCTCGTCGCCGGCACGCCGTCAGGTCTGCGACACGTGAGGAGCGGCGGTCCAAGGGGTGCTCGCCGGCCGTCGCGGGACCCCGGGCAGGGCGGCGGACGCCACGGCGCCGCGACGGGGACGTCGCCGAGCGACCGGCCCCGGGGTACGATACCCGCGCGGAACGCGATGGAGGCGCCATGACCCGGATCGAATTCGAAGCGGACTGTCGTCGGGACGGCTACGAGGTGGGCGAGGGCGAGATCCAAGCGCACGTGCGCCGGCAGCCACACTCGCACGACTTCGACGCGCGCCTGTTCGTCGTGGACGGCGCCCTCACCCTCGTCCGCGGCGAGGATCGCGTCACGTACGGACCGGGCGAGGTGTGCGCCGTTCCCGCCGGCACCGTGCACGCGGAGCACACGGAGGCGGACGGCGCGCGCCTCGTCTACGGGCGCCGCGCCGGCGCCCCCGCGCATCCGCCGCGCTGACAGGATCGCGCCGCCGAGCCTACGGTCCCTTCGTCCCGCGGGCAGGAGCGCCGCGCGATCCGACTCGGATTCCGTGCTCGTACGCGGCCAGAACGGCGGACGCCGCCGGGTCCCACGAGAGCTCGTGGGCCTTGCGGCGAGCCTGCTCGCCCATCCGACGCCACCCGGCTCCGATCGCGCCGGCCGGAGGAGCGCCTCGGCGAGCCGGTCGGGATCTCAGACCGGCATCAGGCCATTCTCGCCGTCCGTCACGACCTGACCGCCGCCCGGCCACGTCACTCCGGCGGCCAGGCCCTCGCCGCCGGGCCGGCGCGGGCGCGGGCGCGACCGAGGCGACGCAGCCGTAGGCCGGCGATCTGCCCGAGCGTCGGCCATTCGAAGTACGCCGGCGCGATGCCTCCATTGTGCGGGCAGGGTGCCGGATACCGCTTCTCGGCTTCGACGACCCGCGTGAGCCACGCCAACAAGCGTCCGCCTTCGCGCTTCTTCTCCACGAGGGCGTCATGCAGCGATCGACCGGTCAGCCGCACGACGCCCTGCGCGAGCACCGCGCCAGCGTCGACCTTGGGCTCCATCACGTGGATCGTGGCGCAGCCCCACTCCTCGCCGCAGTACATCTCCCAGAACGTCCCGAAGACGCCGCGGTAGCGCGGCAGGCGGCCGTTGTGCACGTTGATGGCTCCGAACGCCGCCGTGGCCAGGACCGGCGGCTTGAAGATCTCCGGCGAGCCCACCGATACCAGGAGATCCGGCCGGCTGGCGCGAAGCTCCGCCAGGCCGTCACCTTCGTTCAACGTCGACACGCGCTGGAACTGCCCGGCGCCCGGAAAGACACGGCTCGGCTGGGTCGACAGCGTCGCCCGGAGACGTCGCCCGCCGGTCCAGGCCCGCGCCGAGGTGATGGGACCAAAGAGCAGCAGGGCCTCGAGGATCCGCCGCGCGACTCCGGGCTGCCGCCGAGAGGCGATGAAGAAGACCGTGGCGGGCGCGGGCCCGCCGGCCGCATGATAGGCGCGCCAGAAGACGGCGGCCAGGGGATCATCGGCCGTCGTGGCGATCACGACTCGCATGTCGCGCGTCACCCTCCGCCGCGCGCGCCGGAGAGCCCGCGTCCGGCGCCATGCTGGACCGAATGCCGGAACGGCGCGCGCGTCTGGAGCGCGGCCGGCGGGGTCAGTCGAGGCGCCGCGCCGGCGTGCTGGACGCGACGCCCGTCCGCCGCGGGGGACCATGTCAGCATGGTGTCGAGCAGGAAACGATGCGAGGGTCGTCGCGTCAAGACCCCAGCCGAACATCCGAGAAGCTGCTTGGTCAAGATGGAGGGCTCATGAAACGTGCATGGATGGCGGTAGGCGCCTCGCTTCTGGCGCTCGCGCTGAGTCTGGGCGCCGCGTCGGCCGACTGGAAGACGAAGGCGGCCAGGACGACGGTGGGCAACCTCGCCCGGGATGGCATCGAGCACGGGGCGAAGGACGCCGCGATGGACGCCGCGCTCGACGCGGCCGGCGTTCCGGATCCGCCGAAACTGGACCGCGACCGGCCCGCCGCGGCGCGGAATCGGGTCGACGATGCCAGGGACGACCGAGATCGATCGGGAATCGGGTCGGCGGCCGGAGAAGGTCTCGGGGCAGCAATGACCGTGGCCGACGTGGGATCGAGCATCGAGAACACGATGGCCCTGGCCGACGCCACCAAGAGAGCCAATAGGGTTCGCAAGGCCGTCAGATGAGAGGAGGCGGAATCGTGAGTAGTCGGGTGCACACGGACACGTCGGGGAAGCTCGCGGCGGGCCTCTTGCTCGCCTGCGTCATGTCGGTCGCGGCCCACGCCCAGCCGGCAACTCAGCCGGCGAAGACCGCGCAGCAGACGCCGCCCGCCAAGACGGCCGTCAAGTACAAGACCGAGGATGTTCTGCCGGTCACCTGCGCGCAGGCGCGGGTTCAGTCCGGCAAGGGCTATCCGGGCATGCTCGCGATCGTGCGGACGCTCGCCAAGGTCTCGCTGGGGAACCGGAACCTGACGTTCCCCAACACGCGCGAAGCGGGCATGGACGCCGGCAGGGGGATCGCCGAGGACTGCAAGGCCGACCCGAACGGGCTGCTGTTCGCCTTCGTCGACAAGCACGTTCGTCGCGTCGCCGAGGCAGCCGCTCGCTCGGGCCAGTAGCGGCCGTCGTCGCTTCCGAGGAGCCCGCGACCGCTAGAACACGAGCACGTAGACTCCGCCGTTGGCGTGGGACCATCCCGCGCCATCGAAGAGCTTGGTCAGAACCCCCACCTGACTTGGCGTCGCCCCCGCGAAGCTCACCCCGACATTGACGCCTCCGGTCTTGGCCGCCGTGTTGGGGTCGACCGGCGTGACCTGGAAGAAGCGCTGCCGCACGGGAAATCCGAACTCGATGGTGCGATCGCCCAAGCCATGAGTGGTCACGGTGACGCGGCACGGTGCAGTGTAGGCGTCAGGTCCTCGTCACGGCACTCGGGATCAACCTCCTGGGCGACGGTCTCCGAGACACTCTCGACCCGCGGCTCAAGGTCTAGCCTCCGGCCCGCTGCCCGGGCCGCGCGGTTCTGGCGAGCGGAACCGAGCTCCTCCAACCCCGCTTGTAAACGCCGGACGAGATCGCCCGGCTCGTCGACGCGGCCAATGACCGTCTCCGGGCCCGAGGTCCGGAGATCGCCGCCGAGCCGGAACGGGGGTGGACCACACTCCAGTAGGTCCGCCACCGCCCCCACGCGTCGCAGCGGCTCCGCACCGGGCAGTCCTGGCAATGCCAGCCGACGCGCGGCCGCACGCAGCCGCAACCAGCAACAAAAACGGGGTTACAGCGTGCGCTGTAACCCGTGATCTGCTCGGTTGCGGGGGGGCGCTTCGGATGGTGGGCGAACCGCTGGTATTCCGGCTAGTGCTCGACCTAGCACCGCTGCCACGCCACCGGAAGAATGCAACCGGGCATACCCCCAAGAACCGCGGCTAAGCCGTGATCACGCTTTCGCCACCTATTCAGTAACTTGCACATGGGATAGCTCCGAAGCAACGCAGGGCTCACACTTCACAGTCCTTCGCGCGATCGGACGCGAGTTCAGCAACCGGGCTCAAACGGCGCTTTCAGCCTTGAGAGGGCGGAACGACCACTACGATGGCTGACTGACGAGACGGTTGCCACCCGCGGTTGCCACGGAGCCCTTGAGTGGGAAGCTTCTCACCCTATTTCGATGTCAGGAGCCTCCGAGCGCTTGAACTGGCAGGCGCTCGTAGATCGAGTGGACGTCCGTCCCGTGGAATCGGGCGACGTGATTGGTCGGCGGCAGGGCCTCCTCGTAGAAGAACTGCGGCAGCTCGTCGTCGCGCGCCGTGAAACCTGCCTGCCGATTGAACTCGTGCTCGAGGCGGAGCGTCTCCCGGCCCAGGGCCTCGAAGAACTCCTTGGTCAGGCTCGTCGCGTGGGCCGCGTTGATGGTGGTCGCCAGAAACTCCGTATTGGGGTTGGTGACGCTCTGGCCGAAGATGCAGAGCCCGAGCGAGTCGTTGGCGGCCACGCGCGTCTGCTGGAGGAGGCTCTGGCTCAGGAGCGCGTCGAGGTCCATCTCACGCGTCTTGAGACGCGGCAGGTTGCCGGCCGTATGGTCGGCGCCCTGGGCTGTCACCATCATGGTGATGCCGGTGGCCTCCACCACACGGGGGTCGTAGGCGCTGATGGCCTGGCGCTTGATGACGGGCGTCCGCCGCACGTTGTAGTGGGCCCCCACGCGTGCCGTACCCTGGGCCCAGATGCGCCCCTTCTCCGTTCCCCGGGCGATGTCGCCGAGAACGTCGGCCATGAATTTCGCGTCTCCGAAGGCGCCGAGGCCCGCCTCCATCAAGACGGCCAGCGTCGCGCCCGTTTCGATCGTGTCGACACCCAGGTCGTTGCAGATGAAGTTGAGCTGGGCGAGGTCGTCGGGCTCGGTGAGACCGCAGTTCGAGCCGAGGAGCCCCAGGGTCTCGTACTCGACCGGCGAGACGACTTCCTTGCCGCTCGCGTCGTGGTACACGTTGCTGCACTGGATGACGCAGCCGGGCATGCACGCGTGGGTCTGCTCGCCGCCGCGAGACGTGTTGAGGGGGCCGATGTGGTCGGCGCCCAGCTTGAACGTCTCGCCGGCAGCGGTGTCCGCGAGCCGCCCGGCGCTGAAGTTCCGGACCGGCAAACCGCCCATGTGATTCTGGACGTCGGCCATGCCCATGGTCCCGAGCTTTGCGTAAAAGTTCTCCACGATGCTATCGGCCTGCAGCATCTTGGCGTAGTCTTTGATCGCAGCGGTGACCTTCCGGCTGTCGTGGAACGGCGGGATCCGGTCGAGGTCGAGCACGATGGCCTTGACCCGCTTGGTGCCCATCACCGCGCCGACGCCGCCGCGCGCTGCGAGGCGCGACGGACGGCGATCCTTGTCGCTGAAGGTGATGCCGGCGATCAGGCCCCCGTACTCACCCACCGGGCCGCACAGCCCGAGGGCGACCTTCTTGCCGTAGCGGGCATGCAGCATCTCGGCGGCGTGGAAGTTCCCCTTGCCGAGGTACGGCGCGGCGTCGTCGAAGTCGAGGCCACCGTCCTTGCGGAAGTGGAGGACCACCCAGTCTGGCGCCGCGCCGGAGAGCGTGAAGCCGGAGATGCCGAGCTGACCTAGTCCGTAGCTGAAGGTCCCGCCGCCGTTCGCCTCCTTGATGCCGCCCGTCAAGGGGCTCTTGCAGCCGACGCTGGTCCGGTTCGCGTTGGAGAACGACGTCCCCGCAAACGGGCCCGCCGAGAAGATGAGCGGGTTCGCGGGTGAGAGTGGGTCGACCTTCGCCGTGCCCCGCTCGAGGAGGGTCCGGGCGATGAGGTAGCGGCCCGCTCTGACGATCTCCTCCCCTTGCAGCTCCCTCTTCGTGACGGTGCGACTGGTCAGATCGATCTCGTAGTACGTGCGCATCGAACCTCCCTCATCACTCTGACGGGTGTGCGTCGGATCGCTCATTCACGGCTGGCCTGCGGCGGGCATGAGCCCAGAGCCCACCGCTCCCGTGGGACGCCGCTCCCCGACATCGTACCAGGACACGCGGCCCGGGAGGTAATCAGGGAGGCGAGCTGGACCATGAGCCGCAGCCACACATCGAGCAGCGCATCCTCGATGACCTCATCGAACGCCCAGTTGTCGAAGATCTCGATCAGCGCGGGATCCGTAACCCTCAGGGTCGACGGGTGGTCGAAGAAGAAGCGCATCGTGGTTGCGCTGCCGCGTGGCTAATCCTATTCCAGTAACTTGCACATGCGGTAGCTCCGAAGCAACGTAGGGCAAGCGGCCCTAGGGTCCTCGCTGAGCCTGCCCCTCTAGCCGGCCGTCCGCACCCGTCCCCGCACAATTCCCGCACAACGGCATTCGCGGTGTCGGAGCATCCAGCGCGCGTTGTCCGGCAGGCGCCCGAGTGGGCAGAGGGACTGCAGGGACCACAGGATATCAAGAGCATCGGCAATGCCCAACAGACGCCACGGGTCTCCCGCCGGTGCCGTCTCGCCGGCTACAACATGTTGATGGCGCGCGATGCGACGATGATGATCGTAATGAGCGCGATCGTGCTTTGAAGCATCATCAGCATCTTGGCGCGAGGCGTCAGCGGCAGAGCATCGGTGGCGCTGAATGCCGTCGCCGTCGAGTATGCCAGGAACAGGTAGTCGAGGTACCTGGGCTCCCAGCCCGGCGACGCGTCCTCGGGTGCTCCCGCTTGCGGAAAGAGCCAGTCCGGCTTCAGGCTCAGGTTGTTCGCCCGAGCGAGCGAGCCGCCTCGATCGAGTTGCCAGTACAGCAACGAGAACGCGAGCACATTGACCACCCACAGCCCGATGGATGCAGCGAGAAGCGCGAGCCCGGTGATCTCCTTCGATTTGTACACGATCTCCGCGACTATGCGGCCCAGGCTCGCCAGGAGTCCGACCTCCACGACTCCGAAGAACAGAAAGGCCGTCGTCCTCTCGATGCGCAGCCACCGCGCCTTTGACGAGCTCAGCGCGACGGCAGCCATCGGGCCAAGCATTGCAAGCGTGACGATGTAGGGAAACCACGCTGGCAACAGCGACAGGCGGGGGTGCAGCGACGCGATCAGGAAGAGCACGGCGACGATCGCGAGCGCAGGGGGCCAGCGCGGCTCGATCCGCGGCTCCTGGCCGGGTCCCACCGGGCTCATCTGGGGCGCCTCGCTCTCGTCATCGCCGCACGAACTCCCGCGTGTCGCCGGACGGGCCGAGCCCGCGGCCGATCTGGACCGCGATCCCCCCAGGACCACCGAGCGTCATACGGGGCCCGCCGCGGCGTCCACCTCCCGATGCTCGCGAGCGCATCGTCGTCTGCGACAGCCGCCGCATCGACACGCTCATCGTCCTCCCCGCTGTGCTCTGTCGCACTTCGTGTGGGTGGGTCTCCATCGGGCGCGGACGGTCCAAGCACGCTGGCTGCGATCCAAGGTCCCGCGACGCGCCGGGCGATCCGGGCCCACTGGGCGCGGAGGGAGACCACAGCCGCGAGCCCGACCAGAAGGCATGTTCCGCTACGTCGTCGTCTCCTTGTCCGATGCCCGAGTCAACAGCGCCGTCATGATCGCGTGCAGGCCGACCGCCGGCCACAGGAGGACGCCGGTCGACCCGCCCACGAAACCCACATAGGCGAGATACAGCGTGATGGCCGCGCTGTACGTCAGCATGCCGATCCGCGGCGGACCGGGCCAGCAGGCGATCCCCAGAGCGATCAGGGCGATGCCGGTCACGCGCGCCACCACCATGGCCATGCCGGTCAACTCGGCGCCGAACAGCACTTGCCCCACCATCGACGGAGCGAGCAGCAACACCGCTCCCGTCGCGGCTTCACTGACAGCAGCAAGCCCCAACACCGTCTTCAACCCGTCCATCTCGTGCCTTCGCGAGCTCCGGTCCGAAATGGCCGAACGCCGCTAGGGCTTCGTCGGGTCGAGCTTGATGGTCAGCTTGGTGATCTTCCCGGTGAACTTGAACGGCGGATCGTAGCGATACTCCACCAGCGCCACGCCGGTCCGCGTGTCCAGGCCGACATCGAAGGTTTCGTCCTCCGGGAACGTGACGGGCGTGGTGTGCTCCAGGGTATTCCTGGCCACTTCCTTGCCGTCCACGTAGAGCACCCCCGTCCCTCCCTTGCCCAACCCTGGCCCTTCGGACTTGAACTCGAACACGATCGCGTGCTTGCCAGCCTTCAGCTCGGGCCCTTCCCACGTCGTGCGCTTCAGGTCCAGCAGGTTGTAGAGGAACACCGGCCGGCTCCGGCCGATGCCCAATTCGCCCTTGCTCAGGAACAAGCCGTAGCCCCCGAAGCGTCCGCCCTCGGTCACGATCATGCCGTCGGCGCCGCCTTCGGGGATCTCGACCTCTGCGGTGATGGTGTAGGACTTGTTGAGGATGCTCGGCGCCGCGCTCTTCGGCGTACCGGCGAGCTCGCCCGAATACGTGAACGCCGTTCGTCCCCCCGTGAGGTCCGGGCGCGGCGTGTTCCACCGCGCGAGTGTCGAATTGTCGAGCGGCAGCACGTTGTACTTCTTCGCCTCGGAGTAGAAGAGGGCCTGCATCTCCTTGAGCTTCTTCGGCATCTTGGCCGCCAGGTCGTTGAACTGGGTGGGGTCGTCCTTCACGTTGTACAGCTCCCAGCTGTACCCGGTGATCACGTCCGGAGGCGTCTTGGTGCTCAGCTCCCACGGGAGCGTCGCCGGCGTCGTGGCCGCCACCCACCCGTCGTGATAGATGGCGCGATTGCCGAGCATCTCGAAGTACTGCGTCGTATGCCGGGTGGATGCGTTGGCATTCGCCTTGTCCCACGTGTACTTCATGCTCACGCCTTCGATGGGGTTCTGCTTGACGCCGTTGATCGTGTCGGGCGCCCGGATGCCGGCCGCCTCGAGGATGGTCGGCACGACGTCGATGACGTGGTGGAACTGGCGGCGGATGCCGCCCACGTCCTTGATGTGGCCCGGCCAGGACATGGCCACGCCCTGGGATGTCCCGCCGAAGTGCGACGGCACCTGCTTCACCCACTTGAACGGCGTGTCCATCGCCCACGCCCAGCCCGCCGCGAAGTGCGGGAACGTCCGCTCGGATCCCCAGAACTCGTACCAGAGGAACTGGTCCTTGACCGGCACGGCCACGCCATTGAAGGTGGTGAACTCGTTCGGCGTGCCGTTGATCATGCCCTCGGCGCTCGCGCCGTTGTCGCCCCCGATGTAGATGATCAGGGTGTTGTCGAGCTCGCCGAGATCCTCGACGGCCTGGATGACCCGGCCGATCTCATGGTCGGCGTACGCCAGGTAGGCCCCGTAGACGTCCGCTTGCTTGATGAACAGCTTCTTCTCTTCCCAGCCGAGGGAGTCCCACTCCGGCAGTCCCTTCGGCCACGGGGTCAGCTGGGCGTTCGGCGGCATGATGCCCAGCCGCTTCTGGTTGGCGAAGATGGTCTCGCGCACCTTGTTCCAGCCTTCGTCGAACAGGTGCATGTCGCTGACCTTCTTGAGCCACTCGGGCGTCGGATGATGCGGCGAGTGGGTGGCGCCCGGCACGTAATAGACCAAGAACGGCTTGTCCGGCGCGACCGCCTTGACCTGCTTCATGTACTGGATGGCCTCGTCGGCCATCGCCGTCTCCAAGTTCCAGCCGGGATTGCCCTGGAAGGGGTAGATGGCCGTCGTATTGCGGTAGAGGTTCGGCTGCCACTGGCTGGCGTCGCCGCCGACGAAGCCATAGAAGTACTCGAAGCCCATTCCGTTCGGCCATTGATTGAACGGCCCGGCCTGGCTGGACTGATAGGAGGGCGTGTTGTGGTTCTTGCCGAACCACGACGTCGCGTACCCGTTCTCCTTCAAGATGGTACCGACGGTGCCCTTGTCGATCGGGATGATCGAGTCGTATCCCGGAAAGCCGGTCGCGATCTCACCGACCACCCCGAAGCCGACCGAGTGATGATTGCGGCCCGTGATGAGCGCCGCGCGCGTCGGCGAGCACAGCGACGTCGAATGGAAGTTCGTGTAGCGCAGTCCCGCCTGTGCGATCCGATCCATGGCCGGCGTGGGAATGACGCCGCCGAAGGTGCTCGGGGCGCCGAAGCCCTGGTCGTCCGTCATGATGAGCAGCACGTTGGGAGCGCCCTTCGGCGGCACGACGCGCGGCGGCCACCAAGGTTTCGACTCCGAAGCCTTTTGCTTGATCACCCCACCGAACTTCGGAACCGGCGCCGGCAGCTGTTTCCCGCCGGTCGTGGTGGTGGCGCTCGGCGCCCCCAGCTCACCGGTCACTTGCTGGGCGATGCCCCATGAGGAGCCGAATGCCAAGACGACACCTGACACCGCGACGGCGACGGCGAGCTTGACGGCCTTCATGCGAGGTCCCCTCCCTTTCGATGAGTTCTGTCGACCGCGACATTCACAGACCGTGACCCCATGCCGTGCCGCGACTGTCCGGACCCGCATCGCGTCCCTCTCTTTCACCGGCTCCTCACCTCGAGAGTCCGCTCAGAAGTAGAGGTTCAGGCCCAGAAACGGCCCGTTCATCTCGATGTCCGCGTCGAAGGTCCGGGCACCGCTGCCCTTCTCGATGTCGATGTTCATGTACCGCCAGCCGATCAGAGCCGAGGCGCTGGGGACGAAGCGCCATTCCAGGCCACCGATGAGGTTGTACGTGAAGTTCGACTGGTTGTCGGAGATGCCAAAGCCTGCGGCGTCTCCACGGAACCAGAGCGCGACCGAGTCGCTGATATGCCAGGTGATGCGGCCGCCGACCATCGGGTCGATCAGGCTCGCGCTGTCCGAGACCTTCTGGTTCGGGAAGCCGAGCGACACGTCCACCCACATGAACCGACCCCCGGCCAGGGGCTCGAACGTGAGCGAGCCTGCCTTGCCCAGCTAAGGGCGGGAAGACGGTACGTCCCCGCGAACTCGAAGAACAGCTCCTGGAGGTTCGTGCTCTCGGAGACCCCGTTCCGCGTCTCGCTCTGCCCGACGCTCACGTAGAAGAGATCGAGGAGCCCGGTCCACTGGCGCCACGTGGCCTCCGCGTGCGCGGCGAAGGCGAAGTGGAGCTGCGGGACGAGGTCGACGACGTCGATCGTGGTCGACCGGCTGAACTGGCCGACGTCGAGATTCATCTTGGTGCGAGCCATCCAGAAATAGGGCGCGACCGTGAACTGCCAGTCCTTACCCGACCCGCCCGGCGCGGCGCCGCCGCCGGCCTGGGCCATCAGGATCGACCCAGGGCTCAGCGCGGCGACGACATGTGCGCCGGCAGGGTTGCCCTCGGCCGAGTCCAGCAGGCCGAACTGCCGGCCCTCGCCCATTGATCGTCCGCATGCACCGGCCACGGAGCCAGCACGAGGATCACGGCTATCAGTCCAAGCCATGTCCGTGTTCGTATCTCACGCACCGAGCCGGTCAGCCCGTTTCTGCGATCCATGCCTGTGTTTCCTCCAGGTTCTGTTGCGAGCGCCCGGTCGGATGCGTCCCATTGACCCATCCGCCGAGGGGGTCCATCCCTAGTCGCTCCGAAGGCCCGACGCGATCGAGGTGCCGGCCGCCCGAACGTGGAACCCTCGATCTCCAGAGGCGCGGGGATCTCGTCCGCGGTCGAATGGGTCAGGCAGTGCGGCAAAAGTGGGACAGCGCCCACACTTTGGCCTTCGGTATTCAAGACCGTCCAACCCGGGTCGCACCTCGACTCGGCATGGTCGGCCGCGCACCGTTTCAGGGCTTGGGGAGGTGCGTCTTGGTCTGATTGTTGCTCTCGTCCGACTCCTTCACCTGCTGGCTGGCATCGACGGTCGCCGTGACCTCGCATCGGAACTGCTGCAGACCACACTTCGTCGACCCGATGGACGCCACGTGAGTCTCTCCCGGGCCCAGTGCGGGCACACTCAAGGTCTTCGTGGGGAAGCACGATGCCGCGTAGTCGGGCGCCGGCTGGTAGATCGGCTGCGAGTTGACGACGTTGGGAACGCTCGGCGACATCGTCACCTTGAAGGGCGCGCACTCGATCTTCAGCGTGCTCGGACCCGCCTTCGCGCCCTTGTTGCGCACCGATACGGTGATGTTCGCGCCCGTCGGTCCATTCATCGCCTTGAGCCATTCGATGGTGAGATCGGGCAGCACCTGAATCACGGAAGGAGCGGGAGCGCTGGCTCCGGGGGACGGTTGCGGCGACACGGGAGCCGTTGGCGCGACCCGGGAGCCCCCGGCCCCCGGACCTTGCGCTCCGACGCCCGGACCTCCAGGCCAGAGAGCCACGATCAGACCGAGGATCGCGCACGGGAGCGCGGGAAACTGGCGGGCAGGGTGTCTGAGCGGCATGGCGGCACCTCCTCTGGGCGCTCGGACGTGAAGACCAGCGTCTCGTCCTGGCGCTGATGCCGTCGAGGGTAGCACGGGCGCGACATCGGTCGCCCGTTCGGTCGCCAACTCGGGCGCACCCTCGTTCGCCCGGCCGCGGTTCTCACCGAGTCCCCGTTCGACCCGGAGAGCCGCCGGCCCTGCGGCTGACGTGCCGGGTGCCGTCAGGACCGGCCCTGTCGACCGGGCCCGGCGGCGAGGCACTCAAGGCTGGATCCCCGGCGCCTTGGGGCCGCCGGGGATCGGCTGGACGCTCGTCTTGCAGAGGGCACGTGCGTTCTGCTTGATCACGAGCTCGGATGCGATGGCCGCTGCCGCCCGGGCAGAGCTGAATCACGATCGGCTGGCCCAGCACCTCGGGAGCCGCGCCGATGAAGGTCCGGGCCACGAGATCGCTCGGTGGCGTCTCCCCGTCTGGCGAATTCCCGACGCTTTGGGTCTCGAACATGGGCTGCTGGCGCTGGCAAGGCACGGCGTCCCACGTGGAGAGCGGGGAACAGATCCACTCGAGCTGGACCGGTGAGGTCACCTTTGAACGTCTGGCCGCCACGGGCCCCGTGATCGCGTACCGGCAGGTCGCCGGCCGGGTCGATTGGGAATACGAGGAGCGTCGGGACGACTACCGCCATGTGGGTAGCGGGACGACGGCGTTCCTTCGAGACATCGACCTCGGCTGGTCGTTCAACCACGTGATCTCGTGCCCCGAGCACTGCAACACCGAACTCGTCACCGCCCCGGAGGGCGTGGGAGCCTACACTCGACTCTGCCCGGACAGCTTTCCTGAGCAGGGCCTGTCCGGTTTCATGTCGGTGCACTCCACCGGCGCGGGAACCAGCACGAGGTCAGCAGTGACGGGACGACGGCCGAAGGGCGCTACGCGCCCCTGACCGGTGACGTCAATGAATGGCGGCTGGAGGCCCAGCGAGAGTAGGCGACCCGCGCGACAGGAACCGATCCCATCGGCAGACTTCCACGCCCGCCGGCGATCGTGCCCGGCGGACCCGCGCGGTTGGCGTCTCGCGCGCGGCCGTCTACGCTCTCGCCGTGGTGAAACGGCCGGACGACTCGCGCGACCATCCATTGGCCGCCAGCCACGGCCGTCCCCCCGTCTGCCTGTCTGCCCGCTGGGCCTGTCGGTCGGGTTCCAGGCCTCATCTCCCGACCTCCCGCCGCCCTGGCCGAACCCGCCAGCACCGCGCTATCGTTCGGGCACGCCGCCGGCGGCGGAGCCGACGCCGCGAGCCCGAGAGGGGGGGCGGGGCACGGCGCAGCGACGCAGAAACGTGCTTTGGATTCCTACGTTCTGCTGATCGCGTGGTGGGTGCTCTCGTCCGTGTGCTCGGCAGGATCGATCGTTGTGACTCCTGCCCTTCCAGGCGCGTGAAGTCGACGTCCTTGGTTTGGGCCAGCGCGACGATGGCCCATATCAGGGTCAGCGACGTGACAAGGACACGGATCACGCGAGTGGTTACAGGGCCCCTCCTCCCGCGATTGGCCGCGATTTGGTCGCGCTTCGCGGTGGCGAGATGCCGGAGTGTAGCACCGGGCCCATGGGTGCGGGAAGGGACCCGGCCGCTGGTGGACAGCCTTGATCCACTGCGATGGTGTTAGGGTTGGCTGGAGCGGGAGGGCGAGTCCGGCTACCACACTGATCCCTCGCCGGGTTCCGACCATCATGGCCGCCACGACTCGCCACACACGAAGAGGTCCACCAGAATCGGTGCCAGAAAGGGGAAAGCCGATGAGCCGGACGATGGCGGTTGTGTTGCTGGTCCTTTTTCCGGGCACGGCAGGCATGGCACAGTCGGCGAGGACGGCATCCACAGCGGCCGCCCGGACGGAGGCCACGCAGGCAATAGCGGAGTCGTCGGCCAGACTGTCCGAGCTCGACGCCGTTCACGCCAGGATCGTGCAATCGAATGCCGACCTGTCGAAGATGTATTCCGCGCTGAGCCGGAAGATCGGCGAGGCGCAGAAGCTGATGGGTGACCCCGCCCGTGCGCAGGAGCAGCTCAAGCAGATCCAGGAGATGACTCAGGGCTTCAACGTACAGTACCTCCAGCTGCAGCAGAAGATGCAGGATGAATCGCGCCAGTTCACGCTGCTGAGCAATGTCATGAAGACAAAACACGACACGGCCAAGAACTCGATCAGCAATATCCGTTGACCGTCCCATGGCGCCGGCATGCTCTCTTCGAAACGCCACCTGCGACCATGACGGACAGCTTCGCCGCACCATCACGCGCGGGCCGTAAAGGGCCGGGACATCTCGAACACGAGGATCGAACACGAGGACGCCGGTCCCCAGGTGACATCCGCACCGCCCGCCTGCCAGCATCCCGTGGCAGAGGACCGGAGATCTCGGACCGTGGCGCTAGGCATCGAGAGCACCTCAGTGGCTTCGTCTGGAATTGGCCTGTCGAGGGTCCAGAAAAAACCTTGCCTGAAAAGCCCAACGGGCCACGGCGCGTGCCGTAGCCCGTTCGCTTCCGTGGTTGCGGGGGCTGGCTTTGAACCAGCGACCCTTGGGTCATGAGGGAAATGCCGGCCACGACGCCAGCCTAGACAAACCGACAACCACCGAAAGCTACGACAGTTCGGCGGCCGATGATCCACCCCATCCAACGCCCCTTCGGCCCGGTTCATCCACAGGACGTACACACGGCGAGCCGCGTCCCACCCGAGGCGCGTGTGGCCTCCGGGGCCGATGATGCTGACCCGCGCCGCTCTTGACATGGCCTGCCCCGGACGCGCACCATCGGCCCACGGTGGCGGGAGCCGGCGTGGGCCACCAGCTCCCTGGGGGCCTGGCTTTATGTCGCCTTCTATGCAGCGGCCCCCCGTGTCAAGCGATAGCGGCATGTGTAGCGTCGCTCTCTTCCTCCGTCCGAGGTTCAGCGGCCCACGGCGATTACCCACGGCTCCCGCGAGGTTCAGTCATCCTTCTATTCCCGCTCGTCAAGGGCGAGCGGGGCTCGCCGGCGCATGAGGGGAGTCGAAGAGTGGGGACGCCATCTATGCAACGGCGCTCGAACCGCGGCCAAGCCGACATACGCGCTCACCCACCCGTGTTCGGGCTGATGATCCAGGTCACGGCATGCTCGTCGTCTCCTGAGAGTCTCGTGGTGGGCCGGGATCGTCGGCTCCATGCCTGAGAGCCCGTGACCTCGCGCCCGCAGCGCCCAGCCGACTTCGTCATCTTGTCGGCGAGACGCTCTGGGAGCACCAACCTGCAGGACAGCCTCAGCCGGCATCCGGAGATCAACTGCGGGGGCGAGATCTTCAACCCGGCCCACCTTCAGGTGTGGAACCAGATCTCCAGGCTGTACGCCCACGGCCCGCTGGTTCGCTGGGGAGGGCTGTGGGCGGTGTTCGCTCTCGCGCGATACGGCAAGTGGCGGTTCCCGCGCGCCATGCTCCGTGTCGCGCGCCCCCCCCGTTGCAAGACGCTGTTCGGATTCCGTCTCTTCGGCGACCAGATCTCGTATTTCGGCATGGAGTGGTTCCTCGACGAGCTGTACGCGGAGGGCACACGCTTCATACACCTCCTGAGGCGGGACACCTTCGATCAGGCGTTGTCTCTGGTGCGTGCGCAGGTCACGGGGACCTGGAAGCGCGGGCCTGACCGGGTGCCGCCGGCCTCGGAGCCGGAGGTGGACGTCCTGGCGCTCGCGGACCGCATCGAGGCGGCCGCCAGGCAGCTCCACGAGGACAAGCTTGTTGCGGCCCGGTCAGCCCGGCGATACCGATCGCTGCTCGTGACTTACGAGGAATACACGGCGGACGAGGCCTCGTACGACCGCATCCAGGCGTTTCTGGGCGTGCGCACCCAGGTTCGACTGCGGCACGTCAACGTGAAGACGCCGCCCGTGGACGCCGAGGCGTACCGCCGCCTACGCCACGAGCTCACCCGGCGTGAAGCGCCGCTCTCGTTCGATCTCGAGGCGGGCTAACTAGCGGCGCGCTGGCCCTCCCTGCGCTCTGGGAGTGTGATCACTACGGCAAGTTGTGCTGCAGCACTGCGGCGACGGGTCGCGCTGACATCTGCGGCCGAGCGCGTGGGAGGCGGTCCGGATTCGAGGATTCTCGAAATTTGCCTGAACGAACATCGGATCTGGATTCTCCGCCCCGAGTCTTGTGTGGTGCCCCCGGAGGAGACGGAAGGATGGATCGGCGCCAGAAACACGAAGGCCTCGGAAGTCGTTCTCTTCCGAGCCCTTGGGTTGCGGGGGCTCGATTTGAACCAGCGACTGAGGGCGACGGTGGGTGCGACGGCGACCACATTCCGCGCGCTGTCGGAGAACGATCGCTCGCCGAGGCGACGGCTCCATCGCTCAGACAGCTGCCGCGCCTCACGCATGGTAAGCGCACTCGCCGCACGCTCCAAGATCTCCTTGACCTCCTGCTGCAGCGAGCGCCCGTTGAGGCGGACGCGCTCCTTCAGACGCTCGACGGTCTTCTGATCAATATCTCGAACGAGGATCGCGCCCATCTTGTCCCCAGCCACACGCGTTCCTTGAACACCCTGGGATCACAGGTGGATCGACACGCCGGTCAGGGGGTAGGCGACATAATGCCCTTTTCTCAGTCGGCCTCCACTCCCTCCTGCCGGGGGGGGGACACGTCGTTGGCGGCCTCGCGCGTGAACGTCTCATCGAGACAAAGCTCACCGCCGGGCGAGAAAGGTGAGGGGTAGGACTACGCCTTGCGTACTGGGTAGCGCAGGTGTGTAACGCCGACGCCCGGGATCACCGTCGGGTTGCCAAGGACGGCTGGCGCGCCGGCGAGGTGGTCGAAGAGTCGAACTCCGGAGCCAAGAAGAACCGCCGCGATGTCGACGTTGATTTCGTCGAGGAGGCCAGCATACAGCAATTGCTGGATGGTGTCAGCGCCGTGGGCCCCGACGGACTTCCCGCCGGCCGCGGCTTTGGCTTGGTTCACGGCGCTTTCGATGCCGTCGGTCACGAATTGCACAGTCGAGTTGGGTCGCGGCCATCCGGCGGGGATGTGGTGGGTAAGTACGAATGCCGGTCCCCAAGCGTGATTTCCGTCCCAGCCATGGGCGATGTCGAAAGTGCGTCGACCGGTGAGCGCGGCACCAAGTCCGGACCAGAGACCGCGAAGGTGCTCGGCGCTCGCCCCGGACACCTTGAACGTCATGGGATCCGACCCTCCGGTGTGGATTTCGATGTCCCCCGAGGTGAAGTACCAGTCGAACAATTCAGCCACGCCATCGTTGAGGTCGGCGATGTAGCCGTCGAGCGACATGGACATGATTGCGACGACCTTCGACATTGCGATGTTCCTTTCGAGGAGTGGAGGCTGCGTTCACGGGATCGCGCGCTGTCCTCCCGGATCGTCCGCCCAACGTTGGCGCTGAGCAACGGGTTAGACGCTTGCTTCAGTTCTCAACCCTTACGTCTCATGGGATTCTCTCGAGAAGTCTGCTGCCCGAGCTGTTGGGCGAGCCCGATGAGAATTCCTTCGGGACCCCGGATGTAGCAGAGCCGATACATGTCTCCATATTGGACCACTTCGCCGACGAGCTTCGCGCCGCGTTTGCCGAGTCGGGCGAGCGTATCGTCGATGTCCTCCACGGTGAACATGACGCGCAGGTAGCCAAGAGCGTTCACTGGGGCGCTGCGGTGATCGGCGACCACTGGTGGCGCGAGGAAACGGGACATCTCGAGCCTGCTGTGACCGTCCGGCGTACGCATCATGGCAATCTCGACGCGCATGTCGCGCAATCCAGTGACGCGATCTGCCCAGTCTCCTTCGACTGGGGCGCGCCCCTCGAGCTCGAGACCAAGTTCGGTGAAGAACTCAATGGCGGCATCAATGTCTTCCACCACGATGCCGACGTTGTCCATACGCTTGACCGTCATGATGTCTCCTAGGCGTCTAACGAACAGTAGGCTGACCCGCTCTGCTCGCGACCGGGCGCCACTCCCGGGGGGCGCCCGGCGGCAACCTCTCAATCGAATATCAGTGCGCGTGAACCGCCGCCTTCGGATCGGCGATCGCATCGTCACGCTCGGTCGGCACCTGATGTCGTGCCAGTCTGGCGAACGTCAGCAGGTGCAGTAGGATGAACAGCGGCACCAGGAACGTCGGAATCAGGCTGACGGGGAACGTGACCATGAGCTCCGTCGTGACGCCGCCGCGGCTCAGTACGCCAAGCGGGCCGTTCGAGTACAGAACCCCCACCACCAGGGCCGACAGGAGATCGGCGAGCCCGAACGTGTTCCAGACGAGCAGCCACGTCCGCGAGACGGTTCCTCGTCGAAGGCTGGGAAGAAGGGCGAGGGCGCCGGCCGCGGTCACGGCATCACCAAGACCTTCCGGAATCGCAAACCCGCCCGGCAGCCTGCCGAACATCCAGGCCGCCACGAACCCGAAGCCGACGAATCGCCAGGTGTGCAGCCCGACCATCCACGTCAGGCTGAAACGATCGGTCCACGCCCGCAGCGACGGGCTGAGGCGGTACGCCACGACGCCAAGCGCGATGGGGACGACGATGAACGAGAGGAGAATCACCGGCGGCTGGCCCGGCCGGTTGACGAGGCCCGTCGTGGCGCCGACGATGGCGGCGACGAGCCAGACGAGGAGCGCGAACCCGGTGACCACCCGCACGGTCGAGAATCGAGAGTAATGGATCTGAGTCATACGAGTCTCCTTAGACTGTGCATATGCACACTTATGCTCCACGAACGCCGTCCTCACGCACTCCGTTGACGTGTGACGGACTGACCGAGGTACCGGAGCGCGAGGCGCCACCCCGAATCCGGCACCTGCGCGCGCACCTCGTCCTGCACGCCCCGCCAGGCCGGGTAGACGCACGCGAGCAACGCACGTCCCTTCGCGGTCGCGCGCAGCTCGTCATGCCGGTGCCCCGCGGCGCGACGGACCTCCACCAGGCGCCGGCGCACCAGCGGCCGGACGTTGCGCAGGAGCGTCGTCCGGTCCATCCCCAGGCTCTCCGCGAGTGGCGCGAGACGGACGCTGTCGCCCGTCGCCGCAGCCGTGAGGATCGGGAGTTGCGTGGCGCGGAGACCGAACGGGCGCAGGGCCGCGTCGTACCGCTGCGTGACGATCCTCGTCGTCCGTCTGAGGGCCAGGCACAGGCAGTCCTGGAAATCCTTCAGTTCGGCGCCGGTCGGGGTTTGGCGGGGCATCATGAGTGTGCATATACACAGTATAAGACGTCGCCATCCAGGTCAAGGTTCACCGTTGCCTCCCAGAACGCGAGATCCGTCTCCACGACATGGTGTCGCCGCGATTCTTCCCTGGAAGGCATCGCGTTCGACGGAAATCGATTCAATGGACCGCCGCAACGGCACAACTGTTCAAGTACTTGACGCGTTTTTGAGAGTGCTCGCGCAGAGATGGCGAGCCTAACAGGAATCGAACCGACGCGAGGCCGATGCGCTCCCACAATCGGATTGTTCCTGAGCAGTCGCCAAGGGATGCCGCCCACAGGTCGTGGGCCATGGTCGGGTGGCGCCCGAGGCCGCCGCTGATGACCCCGCCGAGACCCGCTCGGGGCCGCCGTCCCCACGGCGCAACTGGACGTGGGCAGCCCTCATGCGACGCGCGTTCGCGATCGCCGTGTTGGCCTGTCCGAACTGGGGGGTAGGCGACATGCTTTTCTCAGTCGGGCTCCACTCCCTCCTCCCGGGGGGGGCTCCACTCCCTCCTCCCGGGGGACCGCTGAACATCGCGGCCCTGGCGCTTCGAATCCCGAGGTAGTCCGTCTGGACGCCTATCGTGAACGCGTCGATCGAACCAGCGGTGGTGCTCCGACGTCTTCCTCATCCCGTGCTGGAGCGGCGAGGTCCTGTCCGTCGCCTTCGCGATCGACTGTCACGATCGCGAGGGCCTCGCCTGGACCGCCTCGCCGCGGCCGCTGACGGGTGCCGACATTCGCACGCTCATGGACACGGCGTTGTGGGCCCGCTTCGGCGAGGCGACGGCCATGGCGCCGCACGCGATCCAGTGGCTCAGCGACAACGCCCCGCAGTACACCGCGACGGCCAGCGTCCTCTACGCGCATGAGCTCGGCCTGGTGCCGATCACCACGCCGGCGTACAGCCCCGAGAGCAATGGCCTGGCGGAAGCCTTCGTGAAGACCTTCAAGCGGGACTATGTCGGCGGGCCGGAGCTCCGCGACGCCGAATCGGTGCTCATGCAGCTGGGTGGGTGGTTTGCCGACTACAATACCCAGGCGCCCCACGGCGCGCTGGGACTCCGGAGCCCGGTGGAGTACCGGGCGACCTTAGGACTCGCGCCCCCATCTGTCTAGCGAACTGGGAGCACTCCAAGGTCGGCATGCTAGGCCGCCTTTACCCGCCCACGTAGGGGCACGGTCAAGCTAAAGCGGTGGTGGCTCCAACGGGATTCGAACCCGTGCTTGAATCGAGATCACGCTTTCGCCAGTCAGCTCGCGAGGTTACGCGCTGTCTAGTTCCGAACAAGGAGACGGGACTCAAACCTCAGACCGTGCCAATTCCCGGAAGAAGCGCTCCAGGAGATTCCTGAGCACCAGCGTGAACCTGTCTTCCGGGTTCACCGCGGCGGCCTGGCGCACCCCATCGCCGCGAACTTGTAGTAGCCCATCTGCCGACCGATGCCCACGACCCTCGACTTGAAGTCGCCGAGCGTCGCGCCCGCGCCGCTGTCGCCGGTGACCTGCCGGTAGACGTCGCCCACGAGGCCGACGTGGCAGTGCTCCGACAGGAACTGGGACGCGACCTCTCGGCGCCGGCAAGCCGGATTGCGTAGACTGTGAGGCCTGACCCCCTTTTCAGGAGGCGACGATGGCGCAGGCGAGCACGATGAGCTACGAGGTCGTCGAGGGTTGGGAGCAGCTGCCCGCCGGCTGGGAGCACCGGGACGTGGCCGGGGTCGCCGTCGACGCGGAGAGCCGCGTCTACCTGATCTGCCGCGGCGAGCACCCGATCATTGTCTACGACAGCCAGGGGAACTTCATTCGCGCCTGGGGCGAGGGCGACTTCACCCTGCGGACGCATGGAATCACGGTCGGCCCCGACGGGACCGTCTACGCCACCGATGACGGCAATCACACGGTGCGCCAGTTCACTCCCGGCGGAAAGCTGCTGATGACCCTGGGAACGCTGAACACCCCCTCCGACACCGGGTACGACGGCAAGAGCACGGTCACCGCAACCAGGCCCGGAGGGCCCTTCAATCGCCCGACCAACGTGGCGATCGGACCCCGGGGCGACGTCTACGTCTCCGACGGCTACGGGAACTGCCGGGTCCACCGCTTCTCGCCCACCGGTGAGCTGAAGCGCTCGTGGGGCGCGGCCGGCCAGGGCCCCGGCGAGTTCTTCCTGCCCCACGGCATCGCCGTGGCGGCGGACGGGCGCGTGTTCGTCTGCGACCGGGAGAACGACCGCATCCAGATCTTCAGCCCCGACGGCGAGTATCTCGCCCAGTGGACCGACACCCGGCGGCCGACCCACCTCGTGTTCGACGGCCAGGGCCGAGCCTACGTCTCCGAGCTGTGGTGGCAGCCGGGCCAGACCTCCCGGCGCTACGGACCGGCCGGGGAGCTCCGCGCGGGCCGCGTCAGCGTCTACGACCGGGAGGGACGCGTCCTCGCGCGCTGGGGCGGGCCGGATCCGGTCGCGGCCGGTAGCTTCGCGGCTCCCCACGGCATCGCCGTGGATTCGAAAAACGACGTGTACGTGAGCGAGGTCACCTGGACGTTCGCGGCCAGCCGCGGCCACGTGCCGGCGGGCTGCCATACGTTCCAGAAGTTCGCGCTACGAGGGTAGGCGGCTCGCCAGCGCCGACGGCGATCCCGCCCAGGATCAGCACGACGGCCGCGACGAGCAACGGGGTCAGCGCCTCGCCGAGCCACAGGGTCGCCAGCAGCGCCAGCGCCGTGACGACTGCCGGCAGGTCCCGGTCGTTTTCCCCGAGGGGGGCGCGGCTAGCGGGGTGCCGGCCAGACGATGGCCGCGCCCGCGCCGCCGAATTGGCCCCGGCGGGTGAGGAAGTTTTCCGCGCTCAGGAGCACGATCATGAGCAAGGACAGGCAGACCAGGAACATCGCGATGCCGATCACGATCTCGAGGATCTTGAGATTCTCGAACAGCGAGGGTATCGACCTGCCTCCGCGTTCCCGGCGCACCCGCAGCTTCGCCGGGATCGTCGCCACGCGCCACGCGGTATTGGCCGCCAAGGCGATTCCCACGGCGGCGATTGCGAGTCCGACGCCGACGAACACGAGGATGCCGAAGCGCGTGCCGGCGCTGCCCTCGAGATAGTTTTGCGTCGTGGCGGCAACCAGGCGCGGGGTGCGTGCGAACGCCTCACCGATCCGCGAGAACCAGGGTCGCTGTGAGCGCCGGTCCGCGGCCGCCCTCGCGTGAATCGCCTCCGCATCGTCGTTGCCCATTTCTTTGCGCAGGGCCTTGATGAGGGCGTCGAATCCGCGCTCGTACTGGCCCTGCGGAAAGGCGGGGGCGAGATGCGATTCGAGCAGCTGCCGCACGCGGGCGTCGGTGAACACCGACTCGAGCCCGTAGCCCACGTCGATGCGCGCGATCCGCGGCTCCGTGAAGACGAATACGACGAGCCCGGTGTCGTTCTTCGCCGCGCCGATCTTCCAGTCGGTGGCGGTCTGAATCGTCCACGCCGCAAGGTCCCCTTCCGGCGGCTTGCGGTCGACATAGACAACGATCTCCGCGCGCTCGTCATTGAGCAATGCCCCGGCCCACTCGCTGGCAAACTTGGGCGACACGATCCCGACTCGGTCGACGAAGGCCTGGGCGGGCTGCGCGAGCGATGGCGGAGGCGGGAGCTTGCGCGGCGCGGCGAAGATCAGAAGCAGGATGACCGCCGCGAACGTCGCCAGCGACCACCGGACGATCCGAACCATCCGGGGCGTCACGAGCGCCGCCGCGGTTCCCTTCGGAGTGGGCTTGGCAGCGGGCTTGGACAAGGGCATCGCGTATTCCCTGGGTCTCCGCTTTGCACCGGCGGCCATGTCGCCGCGATTCGTGAGGCGTCGACGGACCGGAAGCCACGAGCGCTGGAACCAGACCCAGCCAGCAGTCCCTCTCGTGCGCAGTGAGACGGTTAGTACGGCACCGGAACCTTCTCGAACGGGGGATCGTGAGCTCCCAACATCGCCGACCCGTCGCAGCGAAAGACGGTGTCTTGCGTTCGAGCTTGCCAATCCCCGTCGATCAGCTGCAACCCGTTCGGGGCGTGCCTCGCGCTTTCCTGGGCACCAGCGTGCACGCGAAGGTGGCGGGCTGCTGCCGGTACTGGTCAAGGAGGGCCCGGAGCCGCGCCAGCGTTCGGTCCCGCTTGGAGAGGCCGATACCGTAGATCGCCAGATCGTTCACCAGCCGCGTGTAGAAGAAATGCTGGTGGTCACCAGTGTCCCGCATGCAGGGCGTCGGCTTCTGCGCCACGCGCAGGAGGAGCCCGAACGCGTGGACGTACTCGCCGAGCACCGGCTCGTCACGGAGGTCCGGGGGAACCTCGGGGAAGCGTGCCAGGAACTCATCCACCGTCATCGGGGTGCGAACGGCCCGGGCGCATTCCTCCAGGTCCGACGATAGGTGTATCTGCATGACAGCCCCTCCAGAGCCCAGTATAGTCCGGGGGCGCCCGGCTGGTCTTCTCCTGCCCACACACCCATACGTCCTGACGGTCAGGCTCACCCGATCAACCGCCGATGCCTCCAGCGCCTCGCGGGATCGCACGCAGGAATCTCTCTCATCGCCGTCGCGCCTCTCGGATCACGAGCCGGGCGAGCCCTTCCAAGGCCGTTGCCCGTAGCGGTCGAGCGAGACCACCTCGCCCACCGGCCGGCGCGTCGTCGGTCCGTAGCGACCGCGCGGCCAGCCGAGCGGGATCACCGCACAGGGCTGCACGCTCCAGGGGCAGCCGAGGATGCGCCGCGCCGACCAGGTGCTCCACAGCGGCAGCGTGATCAGCGCCGCGCCGAGGTTCACGGCACGCGCGGCGAGCAGCAGGTTCTGCACCGAGGGGAAGACCGAACCGTAGTACGAGGCGGTCGCCATCGGCGGGAACCAGAGTCGGAGCCCGCGCAGGCAGGCCACGACGATCACCGGGATCTCCTCGAAGTGGTCGGCCTGCCACTGCACCGCGTCGAGCACCCGTGGCATCGTCGGGTCATGGCGCGTGAGCCAGCGCCCGAGCCCGCCGTACAGCTGCCAGGCCTGGCGGTTGCGGCGCGCGAGCTTGGCCTTCACGGCGGGATCGCGCACGATGATGAACTCCCAGTTCTGGGCGTTCGACCCGGTCGGTGCCTTCAGCGCCAGCTCGATGAGCCGCAGCACGAGCGCGTCGTCCACCGGATCAGGCTTGAGGCGCCTCACCGCGCGCTGCGTCGTCATGGCCTCCGCGAGCGGCATGGAGAAGTCCCACGTGTCTCTCATCGAGGCATCCTCCCTCAGGTGCGAAAAGGCCGAAAGCAAGGTTTCGGTGAAGAAGCGTTGCGTCGAGGCCTAAGGCGAACGAAGGCTCGCCGGCTGACGCGAGGGTTTGATCCAGGCTTGAGGACCTTCCCCATTGTCCTCAAACCTGGAGGCGGACATCTCACCTATCATGAATCGCGGGTGGTGGCACGACGGGATTCGAACCCGTGTTTCAGTCACGATCGCCTCTGAGCCCATAGATTCGCGCGGTTAGGACGCATGACGCCTCCGAGAAGAGACGGGACTCGAACCTTCACGGGTTCGAATCCCCGACGGGAACTGCCCCCCTTAGGTTGCTCGTACCCATCCGCGTCCGGGTACGGGCGGCCTGATGGCAGAACACTCGCCACTCTCCCCTAACCCCAGGTTACCTAGGCCCAGATGATCGAAGTGGTCCGTATATTTGATTCGCCAGCTCGGGCCCGGCCCGCCGCCTGGGGCGTCCGCCATCGCGCCCTGACGGCCCCTGATCTCACGGGGGCGCTCGATCTCTAGACTCGCGGCGGCGGATTGGGCCCGCCCGTGCTTCCCGGCCCCTCACCCGACGACGCCGAAGTCCTGGACGCCGCGGGTCCCATCCCGTGCCGTCCTTGACACTCTCCGCGCCGAAGGCACAGGATTGGGGTCGCGTGAGGCCGTCACGCAGGGCGAGTGTTGTCTGCCAGCCCCCATGGGACCCGACCGAGAAGGGGCTTTATGTCGATCAGGATCGCGAAGAGTACGAGCGGTGTGCGCGGCGGTCCACTCGGGTCCGTAGTGGTCGGCTCGGGGTCGTAGACGGTCGCATCCTGGTGAGAGGTCGCCACCCCGACCGCCGGATCGGGTGGCAGTTGCGACCCGGGCTCGATCCGGGGCGGTATGGTCATGATGATGCCTCACTACTCGCGCTGCCCCGCCCAATGCAGATACCGTACCTGGCAATCACGCAGAGTCCTGGGTGAGCCTCGTTCCCAGCGCGGCCGATCGCAAGACCAGCAGAGTCCGTGTGTCGTTGGGCGACAATCGCCGTTGTCGTTCGGGCGGTGCTGCATGGAGAGGGTGATGCCATGACGATGAGTGCCAGCAGCCTCTATCAACTGTCGATCGCCGAGCTCCTGCCACTGCTGCGACGACGTGAGCTATCGCCGGTCGAGGTTGCGGAGGCGGCGCTCGCTCGGATCGAGGCACTGAATCCGACGCTGAACGCCTTCTGCACGATCGACCCGGAGCTGGTCCGGGCCCAGGCGAAACGTGCCGAGCGTGAGCTGCTGGCGGGCGACGGCGTCGGGCCGCTCTGCGGCGTGCCGATCGCCGTCAAGGATCTGATCTTCACCAGGGATCTGCGCACGGTTGGCGGCTCGACGGCGTACCGAGACTTCGTGCCGGAGGAGGACGACGTCACCGTCGAGCGGCTGCGTCAAGCTGGCGCCATCATCCTGGGCAAGACCAATGTGGCCGAGTTCGGCTACGGCCGGGGCCTCACCATTAATCCCGTGTTCGGTACCACCCGCAACCCCTGGAACTTGGAGCGGACGCCCGGTAGCTCTAGCGGTGGCTCGGCGGCGGCGCTGGCGGCGGGGATGTGCCCGGGTGCGCTCGGGAGCGACGGCGGCGGCTCTGTGCGCAGCCCCAGTAGCTACTGTGGCCTGTACGGCATCAAGGCGTCGTTTGGGCGAGTACCGCTCTATCCGAGCTGCCGCGACGTCCGCTATCCTGGTTTTAGTGGCTGGGAGACGCTGGAGCACATCGGGCCGATGGCGCGCACGGTGACTGACGTGGCACTCTTGCTGGACGTCCTGGCCGGGCCTGATCCGCGCGATCGTCACTCACTGCCGCGCGAAGCCGGCTCGTTCGCCGATCTCGATGGCGCCGACGTGAAGGGGCTGCGGATCGCCTGGACTGTCGATTTCGGCGGCTACGCCCGGGCCGATGCCCCGGTGGCGGCAGCGGTTGAGGCAGCTGCGCGTCGGTTTGCGAACCTGGGGGCCCAGGTCGAGAACGCCACTCCGTTCACCGACGATCCGCGCACGTATTTCGCGGCCGTGGTGGCGTTCGACTCGGACGTCACGGCGATGCGCAAGCTGGCGGCCGAGCAGCCAGGCTCGATCAGCGACGCGCTTGCAGCGTCAGTGGCGCGCGAATGGACCTACGCCGAATTGTCGGACGCCGCCACCGCCCGTCGCGACCTCTACAACAAGCTCTGGCGCTTCTTCGAGACCTACGATCTGCTGCTGACGCCAACCACGCCAACCGTCGCCTTCGACGTGACGCACTTCGGGCCGCGCGAAGTGGCCGGCGTGGCGGTCACCTCAGACCGGCCGGCTCCCTCGTTCACCAGCCCATTCAACCTGACCGGCAACCCGGCCGCTAGCATCCCGGTCGGCTGGACCGAGGACGGCCTGCCGATCGGGATGCAGATCATCGGCAACCACCTGGCCGACCACCTGGTGCTGCGGGCATCGCGAGCGTATGAGCGAGCGGCGCCGTGGGCCGATCGCTGGCCGGCGCTGTAAGTCGGGCACGGTGTCAGGCCGGCTGGGCCTCGGCCTGTTGGGCAGTCGCAACCAGCGCATCACGTGTCCCGAATGGCCGGAAAATTCGGCAGGGCAACCCCAACCCGCATCGATTCGCGTACTCCTTCCTTGTCTACGGGCACGGCAGTCAAGCCGCCCGCGAGTTACCCTGCCGGTTTGCCTCGTAGGCTGCTCATGCGCAGCAAGAATGGATCTCGACCACCAACAAGCCGAGCGTGGTGACTGTCACGACGCGGCTCGGCCGGCCGTTGGAACCGTAGCGCGGCCCCGTCGGGGCCGGCAAGGGCCGTACCCATCTGCGTCCAGGTACGGGCAGCCCTAGGTGTCAGAAAGCTCGCCGCTTTCCCCTAACCCGCAGCCACTAAAGAGAACTCGCCCCCCTACGGACGGTTCCCGACGGGGACCTGTCCGTCCCCGGACCGGGCTCAACGCCCTCAAGGCCCAGATGAAGGTCCGGGGATTGGCGGTCCTTGACCGCCGAACCCTGGCCGCGCGCCACCTCCTCGACTGGCGCGCCGAGTTGCTCGACGACCTCAGGGGTGAGGCGACGACCAGCTTGACCCCGAGGCCACGGCCCGCGAGACGAGCCGGCTGGAGGCCGAGATAAGCCGGGTCGACGGCGAGCTTCGCCGGCTCGCCGACGTGATCGCGACCGGGGGCAGCGACCTCTCCAGCCTGACGGCCGCCGTGCGAGAACGGGAGCGCGAGCGCGGGCGCCACCAGGCCCGCCTGGCCGAGCTAGCGGCGAGGAGCCAACTCGCGCGGCTCGATCGCGCCCGGCTCGGCCGGGACGTGCGGGAGCGGCTGACCGACTGGCAGGGCCTGATCCTGGGACAGCCGAGCAAGCCCGGCAGGGGGTGAAGAAGCTCCTGGAGGGACGGCTGGCCTGCACGCCCACCGCGGACGGGACGGCGGTGGAGTTCAGCGGCCAGGGTCGGCTCGATCCCATCCTGGCCGGCGTCATCGAGGCGTGGAACGGGCACGGGCTACCTAAAGGGGTGGTGTCCCCGACGGGAACTGCCCCCCTTAGGTTGCTCGTACCCATCCGCGTCCGGGTACGGGCGGCCTGATGGCAGAACACTCGCCACTCTCCCCAAACCCAAGGCCACCTCAGCCGGCAGGGTCCCCCGTCCCCGCTCCGCAACTGGACCTGGCCGCCCTCGTGCGCCGCGCGTTTGCGATCGACGTGTTGACCTGCCTGCGCTGCGACGGGCGGCTGCGGGTGATCGCGACGGTCGAGGATCCACTCGCGGTGCGGCAGATCCTTGCGGCTGCGCCGCTCGGGCCCGGCCCGCCGCTTTGTGCGTCCGCCATCGCGCCCTGACGACCCCGGGTCTCACGGGGGCGCTCGATCTCTAGACTCGCGGCGCGGGATCGGGCTCGCCGTGCTTCCCCGCGCCCTCGCCGAACGACGCCGAAGTCCTGGATGCCGCGGATCCCACCCCGTGCCGTCCTTGACACCCTCCGCGCCGACGGCGCAGGGTTGGGGTCGCGGGAGGGCCGTCACGCAGGGGCGTGGTCCGCCAGCCCCCATGGGACCCGACCGAGAAGGGGTTTTGTGTCGACTACCCTCTAAAGACAGGGAAGCGCTCATGGCGAGACTGGCAGGACGGACCGCGATCGTCACCGGCGGGGCGAAGGGCATCGGCGTGCACTATTCCAAGGCGCTTGCCGCCGAGGGCGCCCAGGTGATGATCGCCGACATCGCAGATGGCTCGGAGCTCGCCGCCGAAATCGCCGCCAAGCACGGCCGCAACTCGACCGACAGCATGGTGTTCGACGTCAGCGACGAGGCGCAGTGCAAGGCGCTGGTCGCGCGCACCCTGGAGCGCTTCGGCAAGATCGACATCCTGATCAACAACGCCGCGCTCTACGCGCCGCTGCCGACGCTCAAGGTGTCGGAGATCGACGTGGAGCTCTGGGACAAGGTGATGGCGATCAACATCCGCGGCCCGTTCCTGATGGTCAAGCACACGGCCCCGCACATGATCGCCAAGAAATACGGCAAGATCGTCAACATCGGCTCCGGCACGGTGGCGCGCGGCATTCCGGATTTCTCGCACTACGTGACCTCGAAGGGCGCGGTGACGGCGTTCACCCGCTGCATGTCGCGTGAGCTCGGCGAGCACGGCATCTGCGTCAACACGCTGGCACCGGGCTATACGCTGTCCGACACCGGGCTGACCAACACCGTGCATGTGGAGAAATCCCGCGCCGGCGCGGTGCAGCGGCGGGCGCTCAAGCGCGACGAATACCCCGAGGATCTGCTCGGAACCCTGGTTTTCCTGTGCTCGCCGGACTCTGATTTCATGACCGGCCAGGTGCTGGCGGTCGACGGCGGGTCTAATAACACCTAGCGGAACCGGGCCTTCCGGCCCGCAAATCACGCATATCGCCTGCGTTGCCGCGACCCTGTTAAAGGTACGCGAAAATCGCTATATCTTAGGCCAAGCAGGCCGAATTTGCCCTTTCGGGGCAGGGATTTCCAGGGAGCACGCCATGTCCGTCGCCCACGTCGACCCCAAGCATAACGTCCCCCCATGGGACCCGACCGAGAAGGGGCCTAATGTCGACTACCCTCAGGCCATCGGCCATGAAGTGTCCCCAGTGCCAGCAGGAAAACCCTGGGCATGCCGTCTTCTGCCAAGAGCGCGGCACCTCGGTTCGAGGGTGCGGTCGATAGGTGGGTCGGGTGGCTCGGCCGGGCCCGCGCCGTCATACACGAGCCGACGATGAAGACATGTTTCGTCGGTCCGGGGTGACGTATGGCTGACCGTCCTTCGGGGACATGGGCTGGCGATGTCGTACGCAAGCCAGATTCGACAGCCGTGACCACGGCCTTGTGGCGCGCCGCGCACATCCGACTGGACGCGCCTCCCCACGTCCTAGAGGACGAGATCGGCTTGCGGCTCGTTCGCGACACCGACGTCCTCGCCGCCTATTTGGGACCGGAGGCGGCCCCGGGGCCGGACGCGTGGTTGTCCCATCCGTATATGGGTGAGAGGTTCCGTCGCTTTCGCGCCGGCATTGTCGCCAGGGCGCGCCTTGTCGAGGACATTGTGGCCGAGCAGGTCGACCGCGGGCACGACCAGTATGTGATCGGCCGGCTCGCCTTCAAGCGGGCCTGACGCCAGAGGTCTGCGAGGTGCTCTCGCGCACGGCGTCGGCTGGCAGCGACGGTGCGCGGCCCGCCGGGGCCTGGGTGTCCCCGAGGGGACTCGACGTCTTTACGCGGGCGTTCCGCGGGGTGCTCGTCGCGTGAGGCGGGGGCCGAGGAGGATCTCCGCGCCATCGTTTGTGTCCTTCGACCGATGCTTCAGGGTGCGACGATGGCAGGAATCACCCGATCCGCGAGGAGTTCGACCGTCTCCTCGTCCAACCCCAAGATCCCCGGAATGAAGTACTGGATGCCCGCCCCCGCCAAGCCCCGGTAATACGTGATCGCGTCGTCTGGCGTGCCGGCGAAGAGACTGGTCTGAATGAGAGCCTTCGTCGCCGACGGGATGGCATCGACCCTGGCCTCGACCCCGGCGCGGGTCGAACTCAGCATCAGTGGATACGTAATATGGCTGCGCAGCACCGACTCCGGAGGACGGCCGAGCACGGCACAGTGCTGGTCCAAAACGTCCAGCTTGCGCCGCACGTCGGCGACACTCTGAGCACCGCCTGTGTAGACGTGTTCGCCGAAGTTGGACATATCGGCGTACCGGGCCACCTGGCGCAGCGTCACGCGCTCCCCGCCGCCGCCGATCAAGAGCGGCAAATGCGGCCGCTGAATGGGCCCGAATGGGAGGGTCGCGTTGGTGACCCAGAAGTGCCGGCCCTTGTAGGTGAACGGGGCCTGGTCCACGACGCCGCGGACGATCTGGATCGTTTCCTCCAGGGCTTCTTGCCGCTCTCGCGGGCTTGGGAGATGGAGGCCCAGCTGCTCGAACTCCCAGAGGAAATCACCGGCACCGAGCCCGAGAACCAGCCGGCCCGCGCTCATGCGGTCGACGTCCGCGCTCATCCGTGCGAGCAAGCTCGGTTGGCGGTAGCCGACGCAGCTCACGAACGACCCGAGGCGGATGCGGGTGGTGACAACCGCCAGTGCCGCGAGGGTGGTCCAACAGTCCAGCCAGTTCATGGGGTGGTCGGTTTTCCAGTAGGAGTCGAACCCGAGGGCCTCGAGGCGCTGGACGAAGGTCTGAAACGCGGACCAGTCCGCCCCTTTCACCGAGGACACAGCCAGGCCGAACCGAATCTTGTGGTGGCCTTCGGCGACCCACGGGTGCGTGATCCAGGGCCCTGCCTTCGGCGGTCCCTCGTGCATCGCAGCCCTCCCTGCCGACCGGACTCAAGCCGGCAGCTGGCGTATCCGGCCGTTATGGCGTGATGGGGTGGGGTCTCCGCCGCATGAACCAGAAGTGCGGCCCCCCGGCGGGGACATCTCCCTCGACGGCGATCTCGAAGCCGTACCGCTGGTAGAGCGGCACGTTCCGCGGCGGCAGGCTCAACAGGTGGCACTCGACCCCGTCCTGGTCGGCCCGCGCGAGGCCCGCTCGCAAGAGCAGGCCTCCCAGGCCGAGGCCCTGCCGCGCGGGGTCCACGCCGATGAACATAAGATACCAATGGGGAATGGACTGGGCGGCCTCGCGGACACCGCTCAGGTGGTGAACCACCGCGTCGAGGCGCGCTCGCGCCCCCTCGCTGAACGCGCTGACCGCCGCGGTCACTCCCGCCTGATCTCTGCGTTCCTGGGTCCTCCGGATCCCGGCGCCCGGTGGGAACCAGATGGCGCTCGCCTCGACCGGCCCGGCGGGCACGTCCACCACCCCGAAGAGAAGGCCGTACCGCGTCCAGGCCGTCATGAACGGCGGCATGAGGCGCTCCCGCTCGACGGGATCCGACAGCGAGTGGGTGAAGAGCGGATCGTCGGCGAAGGCCCGCGCCAGCACCGCTCCCGATTCCGCGACCTGCCCCTCAGCGAGTCTGACTGGCTCGGCCAAGCTCATGACGAGGTCACCTCACGATTCCAGTACCAGTGTCGTCCCCTGACCCGAATCACGGGAGTCCCCGACCGGCACAGGGGGCGCCGGAGGATGCTTCGACGGTGCGTCAGACCGTTGCTCTCATCATTTGCTCGTTCCACCACACGCTCAGACCATCACGGCGATCGCCGATATAGCGCCCAGCCGCTGCCTCGGGCGACAAGTGAGCGACACGCGAGAAGCCCATCCCCCTGAGCTTTGCCACGAGTTCGTCCGGAAGACACGCCGTCAGCCAGGGCTCACCCATCTCGGCGGAGCGAGCCGCAAACGCGGCGACCAGCGCCGCCTCGTCCGGCGGCCGAGCAGACTCGGGCAGTACGAAGCTGAGAACGATTTCGCTCGATGCGGGCATGGATAGCACGAACCTCAGCGTCAGGTCCAGGGAGGCCTCCGTGAGGTACTGGCTGACGCCGAGGAGTGCGAAGAACGTGGGGGCGGCGAAGTCGAGACCCGCGGCTGACAGGCCCTCGGTCAGGGTCACGCGCTCGAAGTCGACCGGGACCAGGCGTACGTTCCCAGGAATCGCAATATCCGCCCCGGCCAGCCGTCGGCGTTTCCGTTGCTGGCTCGCGGGATGGTCCACCTCGAACACGTGCAGTGGCCGGGCCCAGAGCGGCTGGCGATATGCGAAGGTGTCCAGGCCGGCGCCCAGGATCACGTACTGCCGGACGCCATCGCTGACCGACTCCGCCAAACAGTCTTCTGCGTACCGACTGCGCACGACAAACAGCGATCGGAACCGAGCCTGGAGCGGACGGGGAAGGCCCTCAAAGCGTGCCAGGGCGCCCTTGTAGAAGTCGCCGTCCGGCTCGATCAACTTCGCCGCGATCGGATCGACCAGGATCTTGGGGTCGTCGTCAACGGACTGATGTAGCGCGCGCATGATCGCGGCCGCCTCGGCGGTCGCACTCCAACGCTGTTCGTGCATCGAACGCCGCGGTTCAGAATCGGAGGAGCGGCTGGAATCGCTGGAGGCCCAGGATCATCCGGCCGGTCTCCTCGCACTGCTGCGGGAACATACCGACATGCTGGGTCGCGGCATGGACATCGCGCAGCGACCGCTGTGCCGCGCACACAAACGATGAAAGCCACCTCCCTCGGAGCGACCGCCACCGGGGGCCCGGCGAGCGGCAGCCGCACGATCGCCGGAGTTGAGCTTCACCGCTCTCGTTCCCATACGATCTTGCGGAAATCAACTTTGCCCGGAAACAGAACGCTCGCAGCAGGGACCGACTCGATGATGAGCTTGTCGCCATCAATCTTGAAACGCCGCCTCTGCTCCGTTCCATTCCACTTTTCGTTCCATGAGGCATCGACCGTTGTGATGAACTCCTCACCTTCCACACGGTACTTGCCCGTATAAGCAAGCATGGACGTGTAGAGTGCCGCACGCTCTGGTTCGGTCTCTCCGGGGGTGCGATTTTCAGCGGTGGTAAGCGCCATGGCGCGTCCCTCGCGTGTCAGGATCAAGGAGCCCTTTGGTTTGGACCCAAAGAAATCCCGCGCCCCGTCTTCGCTGACAACCTGCCAAGAGACAAGTTTCCAATTGCCAACCAGCAGTTCCGCACTCATTGACGCTGCCCCCACACTCGAACATCGTGGATAGAACAGGCGATCCACATAATCAGGCTTGCCCGAAGTCTAGGACAGAATTGCCAGCCTCCGCACCTAGCACTTGCGAACCTGCGTCATTCCTACGCGGCGCAAAGCCTGTTTCCTGCCCCCTCCCCGATCACTAGCGCCAAGAGCCGGTGGCCTTGCATATGAACCTGCGATCTATCTCGGCGACGGTGCCAACGCCCGAAAGAAACATCGTGTTTCTCAGTTCCGCCGCCGACCGATGCCGACATCACGGCGCTGCTCACACGGGTCCACCGCCGCGTGCAGCGGCTCTTGATCCGCCGGGGGCGGTGGCCGGCCGACGACGCCGGGAGCGATCCGTTCGCGGCCCAGGAGCCGCTGTTCGCCAGCGCGGTGGCGGCGTCGCTCCAGGGCCGGGTGGCGCTGGGACCACGGGCCGGGCAGACAGTGCGCCGGCTCCGCTCGGCGGCCGCCGCGACGGCGACCGGGCGACGCTCGGCCCGGCTCGCGGGATTTAGTCTGCATGCGAATGTCGCGGTGCCCGCGCGCCGACGGGATCAGCTGGAGCGTCTGGTGCGCTACCTGGTGCGCCCACCGCTGGCGCTCGACCGACTGACGGAGAGCCCGGGGGGGCAGCTGCTGTACCAGTTCCGCCGCCCGTGGCGTGATGGCTCGACGGCGCTCCTCTTGGACCCACTGGAATTGTTGGAACGACTGGCGGCCTTGGTGCCCCCGCCGCGCCGGCCGTTGCTCGCGTACCACGGCGTGCTGGCCCCGCGCGCTCGCTGGAGATCGGCCATCGTGCCGAAGCCACTGCCGGCCGACGCGCGGGCGGCGGCGGCGCCGGTCCCGCGCCGCTGGCCCTGGGCCCAGCTCCTGCGCCGGGTATTCGGGGTTGACGTGCTCGTGTGTGACCGCTGTGCCGGGCCGCGGCGGATCCTGGGCGCGGTGATGGAGCCCCACGCCGTGCGCCGGCTCTTGGCGGCGCTCGGGTTCGCCGCCGAGCCGCCCCCCGGCCGCCCCGTCCCCGCCGCCTGACCCACGGTCGATCGCGCTCCCCACCCCGGCGCCGCTGGTCCCGTCTGTCCAGCGCTGCGGGGGACACGTCTTGGGCCCTCCCGTGCCGACCGCCGGCGGCCCTTGCCGGCCCCGCCGGAGCCGCGGTATCGTTCCGCGGTATCGTTCCGGCGGCAGCCACCGGCGGCCGGGGGGCGGGCCGACGTGATGGAGGGCGGGACGAGGGGGCCGAGAAACGTGTTTAGCATTGCCTAGGTTCGATACGTTCGCGGCGCTCACCGGCGATGATCACTGGATCCACATTGATGTCGACCGCGCCGCGCGCGAGATGCCGCAGGGCAAGACCATTGCCCACGGTTTTCTGACGCTGTCGCTGATCCCGCTGTTGCAGCGTTCGGTCTATCGGATCGCCCGGCGCGGCCGTGGACTGAACTACGGCTGCAATCGCGTAAGATTTCCTGGTCCGACGCCGGTCGGATCGCGGATACGCCTGCATCACCTTCGAATGCACCATCGAGGTTGAAGGGGCCACGCGTCCCGCGGTCGTGGCCGAAACTGTCCTGCAAATTTACGGAGAGTAGTTTTGGCAGACGCGGATTTTCTGTCCCTTCCTGAAGTGCTCGCACGTCACGGCCGAGAGATGCCGGACGCTATTGCGTTGACCTGTGAGGACGACAGCCTCACCTGGGGTGGACTTGCCGAAGCGATGGATCGTGTCGCCGTGCGGCTGATGTCGCTCGGCATCGGCGCCGGCGACAATATCGCGACAATCGGTCTGCCATCCGTCAATCACGTTGTTGGCGTGTTGGGCGTCCTCCGTGCCGGCGCGTGTGTCGTGCCGCTCCCCGCGAGCGTCGCCGCCGGCGCGCTTGAGGCGATGATCGAAGATTGTGGTGCAAAGGCGATCATTGTGGCTGAAGATGCGCGGACCATGATCCCGCCGTTTGAGGACAGAATGAGCGCGCAGAAGATCGCGCTTGAAATGTTGGTCGATGGCTCGTCGTTTGATCAAGGACAGGCGCCGCCGCCGACCATAGGCCCCGATGATGATTTCAACATCATCTATAGTTCGGGAACGACGGGCGCTCCGAAAGGCATCGTTCACAGTCACGGCATGCGGATGCGTCAGTTTGCAGGCCGGAACTTCGGCTTCGATCGCACATGCGCTATGCTGCTGGCGACGCCGCTCTATTCCAATACGACTCTGTTGCCGATGTTATCGACGCTGGCGCATGGCTCCCGCGTCATCCTGATGCGGAAGTTCGATGCAGGCCAATACCTCGAGATTGCGGCGGCGGAGCGCGTCACGCACACCATGCTGGTGCCGGTGCAATATCGTCGCATCCTGGCATCACCGGATTTTGGAAAATACGACCTCTCGTCATTCAGGGTAAAACAATCGACCGGCGCGCCGCTCGATGCCGCGCTCAAGCGGGATCTGTCCGCGCGCTGGCCCGGACGTATGCTCGACCTGTTCGGCATGACGGAAGGCGGCACCACCTGCATCCTCGATGTCGGCGCAAATCCAGACAAGCTGCATACGGTCGGTCATCCGGCGCCGCAGCACGATATCCGGCTGATTGATGAAGAAGGTCACGAACTGCCGCGCGGCGCGACCGGAGAGATCGTCGGGCGCGGGCCTTACATGATGACGCGCTATCACAACCAGCCGGAGATGAGCGAGGCGTTTCGCTGGCGCGATGCCGAGGGACATATTTTCCATCGCAGTGGCGACGTGGGGCGTTTCGACGAGGATGGTTTTTTGATTCTGCTGGATCGCAAGAAAGACGTGATCATTTCCGGCGGGTCCAACATTTACGCCTCGGACCTGGAGGCGGTGTTGTCCAGTCACCCCGACGTTGCGGACGCTACGGTTATCGGTATTCCAAGCCAGGCGTGGGGCGAAACGCCGGCGGGCTTGGTCGTGCTGCATGCAGGCCGGACGATCGATTCTGACACGTTGCGAGAGTGGGCCAATGCGCAACTTGGCAAGATGCAGCGATTGAGTGTCGTGGAATTCAGGGACGAGTTGCCGCGTTCCAGCTTGGGCAAGGTGCTCAAGCGCGATCTGCGTGATCCGTACTGGCGCTGATGTTGGCAGCTTTACTGATTGTCATCCGGATCAACGGGAGACATCGGCGCGCGGCTCGCTCTGGATTGTGGAAGCGACCCGAGTTGGGCTTCGACTTCGTCTTAGGATACTAGCAAGACCAGAACCCGGACCAGAACCCGTGTTTCAACCTTGAGCGACTGTCTTTCGAGTCAAGCGATTTGCCACGGCCTGCGTGCTCGGAGCATGGCCAGGAATCGTCGTGCGCGCGATGACGGGCCATGAGGACGTCAGCTCGTCCGGCCGCACGAGGCCGAGGAACGACGGCCCGCCAGCCGAGCGGCAGGGCCGCGATCAGCCAGCGGTCATGACGCGGGCCTTGCCGGCAGCCGGTCGGCCGAGAGCCAGCACGGTGAGCGTTCCTCGCGATGCCGAGACCGGAGTCACCGGGCCCCGCGCCGCACGTCGACGCGAACAGAGTACAGCCGCGGGTGGCCCAGTGAGCGGGACCCGGACTCTGCCCCGACGCGGCACGCCCTCCCGCGCGACGTGGCGCCTTGTGGCGGGAACCCGGGCACGTATATCATCACGCGCGTCGAAAGCCATGAGCCACGAATCGTCGGCGTATCGGCAGCTGAAGGCGCGGTGGGCCCGGGGCGAACCGACCGTCATGGACGGCGGGATCGGGTCGGAGCTCCAGGCCATGGGCTATCCACCCGCCAGGGCCGACGGCCCGGTCAACTTCACCTGGGGGACGCTCGGGCTGTACGAGGCCCCCGAGACGGTGAAGGCCATGCACCGGCGCTTCGTCGACGCCGGCGCCGACATCCTGCTCACCAACACCTTCATGTTCCACCGCTGCGTGCGCATGGAGCGGGACGGGGACCTGGCCGTACCGGCCGGGACGTGGCGGGAGAAGGCGCGGCTCAGCGTGCGCCTGGCTCGGGAGGCGGCGCGCGAGGGGGGACGGCCGGACATCGCGGTCGTGTTCGCGATGATGATCCAGGACTCGCCGAAGGCCGAATGGCCCGACAACCGGGCGAGCAGCGGTCGCGGGAGCAAGGACTGGACGGAGATGGTCGCCCACGACTACCTGCGGGAGCTGGCGGGAGCCCTCGAGTCAGAGCCGCCGGACGCCTTCCTCGTCGAGCTCGCGCCGGCCATCGCCGAGGATCTGAGGTTTCCGCACTACGAGACGCTCGTGGCCACGGGCTTCCCGCTTTGGGTCGCCTACCGTCGCGGGGTGGGCGGCCCGGTCGGCATCTTCGGGGACGCGCTGCCGCCGGACGGCGACCGGTTCGGACGCGCGGCCCGGCGCCTCGAGGAGCTGGGCGCCGGCGCCGTGCTGGTCCACTGCCTGCCACCGGCGAACGCCCACGGCGTCGCGCCGTGGCTCCGCGACTTCACGTCCTTGCCGATCGGCGTCTATCCCAACAACGGCCGCTACGACATGTACACGTGGCGCTGGGAGCACACCGTCTCGCCGGGTGAGATGGCCGATCACGCCCTCCGCTACGTCGCCGAGGGTTACGCCATCGTGGGCGGGTGCTGCGGGACCCGACCGGAGCACATCGCCGCCATCGCCAAGGCGGTGAAGCCGGCGTCGGGCGCGCCCGCGCACGGACGGTGACGGGGCCGGCGTCGGCTGAGGTCAGGCCGGTCAGCGCGGATTGATGACGCCGACTGGGTTCCCGCTGCTCTTCAGCCCGTTCCGATTCGGCGCGCGGGGCCACGCCGAGGCGCCGAACCGCATCGTCTCGACGAGCCACGGCACGAACTTCGCCGTCGACGGGGCGCCGGGCGAGCGGCTGATCGCGTATCACGCCGCGAAGGCGGCCGGCGGCTGCGGGACGGTCATGATGTTCGGCTCGGCCGCGGCGTCCTCGCTGACCCCGATCCCCCCGAACCACGTCAATCTCTGGCAGGCGAGCGCCGAGCCCGGGCTCCGGGCGGCCGCCAGGGCCGTCAAGGCGCACGGCGCGCTGGCGTTCAGCCAGGTCACCTCGAGCGGGCGGCGCAGCTATCATCATCTCGATCGATGCGGGAGCGGCCCGTCGGCGACGGTGAGCCAGCTCTCGCCGGGGATCCCCCACGTGCTGTCGGTGACCGAGATCCGCCAGATGGTCGACGACTACGCCGCCGCGTGTCGGCGGCTGAAGGCGTGCGGCCTGGACGGCGCCGACCTCGCCTTCTACGCCGACCAGCTGCCCGACCAGTTCTGGAGCCCCGCCGTCAACCTGCGCACCGACCGGTACGGCGGGAGCCTCGAGAACCGGCTGCGCTTCTCCCTCGAGATCATCGAGGCGGTGCGCGGCGCGGTGGGCCGGGACTTCGTCGTCGGCGCGCGCGTCTCCGGCGACGACGCGCTGCCGGAGGGTCTCCAGCCGGACGAGCTGCTCGAGATCGTCACGCGCCTCGACCGCACCGGGGGGCTCGACTACTTCACGGTCACCGGCGGGACCGTCTCGACGTTCCGCGCCCGGGGGTACAACAACCCCTCCGCGTACTACGGCCTCGGCACGTTCGTGCACCTGGCGGCCCGCATCAAGGCGGCGGTGCGGACGCCGGTGATCGTCACCGGTCGGATCGTGACGCCCGCCCAGGCCGAAGAGGTGCTCCGCAGCGATGCGGCAGACCTGGTCGGGATGACGCGCGCCCTGATCGCCGATCCGGAGATGCCCCGGAAGGCGCGCGAAGGTCGACTCGACGACATCCGGATCTGCATGGGCTCGGCCGAGGGGTGCATCGACCGCCTCTACTTCGGCATGCCGATCGGCTGTGTCCAGAACCCCGTCATCGGCCGCGAGCGCGAGTGGGGCGCGGTGATCCCGGCCGCCGCCCCGCGGCGAGTCCTGGTCGTCGGCGGCGGCCCGGCCGGCATGGAGGCGGCCCGCGTCCTGACGGAGCGCGGCCATCGGGTGACGATCCTCGAGCGCGACGATCACCTGGGCGGCGCGCTGCGGATCGCCGCACGCGCCCCGGGCTGGGAAGCCTACGCCACCGCGGTCGACTGGCTGGCGCGTCAACTCACGCGGCTGAAGGTCGAGGTGCAGCTCGGCGTGACGGCGACCGCGACGAGGGTGCTAGCGGAGCGTCCCGACGCCGTGGTGGTGGCGACCGGCGCCGATCCGCGCCGTCCCCGGCTTCCGGGAGTCGATCGGCCGCACGTCGTCTCCGCGACCGAGGTGCTGGCGGGCACCGCGCCCGTCCGAGGGCGCTCGGTGATCCTGGACGAGACGAGCTACACGCCAGGCCCCAAGGTCGCCGACGCGCTCAGCCAGGCCGGCCACGCGGTCGAGATCGTCACGCGCCAGTACAGCCTGGGCGAGGACATCGGCACCACGCTGCGCGCGAAGCTGCTCGAGCGCCTCTTGCGACAGGGCGTGACGATCACCGTGCTCGCCGCCCCCGTCGCGATCGCGGCGGACCACGTTCGCGTCCGGCACATGCTGACGGACGCAGAGTGGACGATCCCGGCCGACACGGTGGTCCTCGCGTCCGGCGGCCAGGCGCGAGATCAGCTCTATCACGAGCTCACCGCGCTCACGGCAAGGCAGGAAAGCCCGCCCGCCCTGCACCTCATCGGCGACGCCTACGCACCCCGGAACCTGCTCCTCGCCATGGTCGACGCCGCGCGCGTCGGTCGGGCGATCTGAGGCCTCAGCACCACTCGACTCGATCGGCGCCAGTGACGCGCTCACCAGGCGTCCTCAGAACGGCCCAGCGTGCCGGGTCACGCGGTTCCGCACGATTGCCTCCACTGGTGGGAAGCTGTGGCGGGCAGTGCCGTTCTGGAATGCCCGGGACCTGGAGTGAACACTCGCCGACTTCCAGACCTACTACAACGTGGCCCGCCGCCACGCCGCCTTGGAAGGCCATACACCTTTGACGTCGCCGGTCGACGTCCACTCGCGCCTCCCGATCTCAGGCATGTGCGGTGGATCTCCAACTGCCGACGCCTCGTTCAGCTCCCAGTCGCCGCGAGACGGCGAATTCGATACCAACACCGTGTTGCCCGGATTGCGTCGACGTGCCCGGGCAGTAGCGTGAGCACCACGGCGATGCCTTCCCAGCGCGCTGCGCGAGCGGAGCCCCCAGCGTATTTCAGCGCACGCCTACTTGGTTTGGATGATGGTGACCGTCACCTTGCTTGACAAGCCAATGTCAGGAATCGACAGCTCCTTACTTTGGCTCTTGCCGACGACCGCCGGCATGTCGGGCAGGGCGGGCGCACCGGTCTGGCTGGGGATTGGGAACGGCGGTGGGTTTTTGGCATCTCTGCAGTTGGTGATCGTCAGCGTCTCCGCCGAGTCGGTCACCTCCAGCTTGAATTGCATCACGCCCGGGTGGTCGAGATCGCTGCCCACGAGCGAGCCCTTGACCTTCCACGTCACCGTCTGCGGAGTTACCCGTCCGGTGCAACCGCTGCGGGGGTCGTTCGCGATCACGTTGACGATCCGGGTGTACGTACCTGTGCCATCGAACGAGCCGTCGTCCTTGAAGGTGAGCGGAACTCGCAACTCATTGTTCATCACCAAGGTGACCCGCAAGCCCAGCGCGGCGGCGTTGAACTTTAAATTCTCTTCTACCTTCAGCGCGTATTGATGCGGCACGCAACCACACTCGTCGTCGCCCTGAAACTTGCTGCCGAGCGCATCAGCCCACTGACGCGCCAACGCGTTGAGTTGGGGGTGAGTCACGGTGGTGATTGGTTCGGGCTGAAACCTCTTGCCCGTGATTGCTTCGTAATGTCCAATGCCATTCAAGTTTAGACCGCGGTCGCCAAAAAAGGCGTTGCCGATAAAGTCCACGCTCCCGACATCCGTTTCGATATGATTCGCAAAACCGGCCGGTCCTGTTGTCAGCAGTCGGCCGAAAACGAATTTCTGGTTCTTGCAGATCTGCACAGCCGTCCGCCCCTTGAACACGTCATTCGCCGGCGCCAGTTTCCAGCCCGGCAAACCGCTGTGGCATGCCTGGCACTGCGCATTGGTCGCATTCAAGTCTATCTGGTCGCCCGACTTGCGGATCACGGCTATCGTGCCCACGAGATGGTCCTCACCATCCGGCGCGAAGGGATTGACCCCGCCGTGACAGTTGACGCAGCGCGGCTCCTTCGTGAATACTTCCGCCAACTGGTCGAAGGCTTGAATGGCTTTCTGCGTTCGTTCCTGGGATAGAGGGCAGACCGCGCCGCCGCTCTGAACGGTCGGCACAGGCGGTTGCGCGGTCAGCGGCGAAATCAAGAACGGCGCCAGCGCCAAGCCGCACGCGATCCAGTTGCGCCATCGGTTGAAGCGCATGATTACCTCCCTACGACCGCCTCTCAGGCACCGACAGCAGAATCAGTGAACTCGGCGACGATGGCCGAACGCCCCGTTCTCGGCCGAAGAGCTGCCCACAGGGGCTGGAGGATGAACCCGGTTCCGGCCACCATCACCGAATGGTGGGCGACGGGGCAGGCACCGTCAAGGGCAGCACATGGCGGCGGGGAACAAGGAAGACCGGCAGCAAGCGGCAGCGAGCGCGGCTGTGCGGATAGGAACGATTAGCGCCACTTCGGTCGGAGCACCCACTCCGCCCTCGTCCCCGAAGTCGCCGGCAACCACGGTGGTACCAAGGACTCCGGGTCGGGCTGGCAAGCCTCCAGGCTGCGCGGCCCGCCCCACCTGTGGTCTCCAGACCGTGGATCCAGCGACGCGTAGCGTCCGGGCGCCAACCGGGCGCGCGGCCGGTCGCGAGCGACCGTTCGGCCCGTCGCGACCGGCGGATGAGCCGGCGAGTACTCACGCCGTCGGACGAGGATGCTTGGGGAGGGCTTCAGCGGCCGTCCATACTCGATCGGGTCTACTCGCGAAGGAACTCGCTCACGCTCATGCCTAGTCCGGCCTGTTTGATGATCTTTGCCAGGGTGCCAGAAGCAAGGTCACCAGGGTGACGGGGCACGACGAAGGTATTCCCGTCGCTCGCACGCCACTTCTCGTGGCTTCCCTTGCCCGACCCGACGATCTCAGCACCTGCGATGCGCAGACGCCTGGCCAGGTCTCGATACCGAAGGAATCGCATCCGCAACCGCAAGCGCTGCGCCAGAGGTGAATTCTGATGGACGAGATAGTTCACGCGACTCGTAAGGCGGGCCAGGCCAGAGAACGCATGGGGGAAGACGTTCCAGATACGTGGATGCTTGGTCGGCACGCCCTTCAGTGATTCCGTATGATTCACCTCAGCGAACTGGGCGCGCTCGACTGAACATCGTGCCTTGTGTGCCAGCTCAACCCCCAGCCGATACCCCGGCGGGTTGTCGCGCACGTGCGCTTCGAGCGCTCGCATTAATGCCGTCCTCAAGGGTCGCGTCCTTCTGAATGCCGCGCTGACACGGTGCAATGCGTGCGCGTTGGCGAGGCCCTCTTCCACGCACTTGTCGGTTCCCTGGGTTCCCCGATACAGACGCTCGAAACCAAGTCGGTAGGCTGCCTCGCGGTGCGTCACCTCCAAGCGGGCGGCGAAACATTCCACGAGATGATGGAACGCCTCGTGACCATGCAGAAATACTTGGCTTGCGAGTAATGCGTCCCGAAATGGGGCGTCTGACACTTGGCTCTTAAGGAACCTGGCGAGTTCGAGTGTCCCCTCAACCGTCAAGTAGATACCCCACCACGTTGGGTGGAAGTAGTGAAAGGGCAAGTAGAAGGCCCAGGCCTCCGGCGGCGGGGTGCCGGATCCCTCCGCCGCGATCGGCGCACCGGGGAACCGTCCTGGGACCGTCGGCATTAGAGCCAGCGTCTCCGGGGTAGCCGCGCCGGCGACCGGCGAGGCGTCCTGATCTCCTTGATCGATCCCGTCCTCGAAGACTTGCGGCAGAGCCTTGTCCGCATTCGGGATGGACACGAACAACCACTCCTCGTCCCAGTCCGGAGCCAAGGGCAGGTCCTCGAATGCCTCAGGTACCTCTCGCCGGAGATCTTGGATTCGATCTGTCGGCATGAACTTCACCTCCCGTCCGACCACACGTCCCAGTTGTTCCTAAGGTCCCACCGGGCGACCCGCCGCGATAGCCCGCAACCCAGCCGCAACCGACAACAAAAACGGGGTTACAGCGTGTGCTGTAACCCCGTGATCTGTGTGGTTGCGGGGGGGCGCTTTGCCTTCACCGCAACAGCCCACCTAAATCTCTGCTTCGTGGTTGTCGTCTGATGTTGGCCCCCGTCGAGTCCTGGCCGCAGTGAGACCGCTTGTTGGAGGTAACGGGACAAAAAGGGACCGTGATCGGCGACACCGTCAACGTGGCGAGCCGCCCGCAGAGCCTGACCCGCGAGCTCAAGACGCCGCTCATCGTGGCCGATGCGGTGGTCAAGCAGATCGGCGACCCGGCCAACCTGCCGGTGGCACTGAAGGACGCAGGAGAGCGCGAGCTGCGCGGCCGCACCGCCGCCATTCGCATCTGGACGCCGGACTAGCCGTCGATCGCCGCCGCGTCGTGCATGTAGAGCCAGCCGATATTGGCGATCGAACGATCACCTGATTTCGCCATCGCCTCGTCGCGCTGCTGCTGCTCGGGCCCGTCGTGCAGATGGAAGCGGACGCGATTGGCCGCGCTCGCTTCCTGCAGGCGGGTGGCCCGCGGCTTGCGCAGCGCCTCGTAACGCGCAAGCGCCGCAGGAATATCGCCCGGCATCGCCGTGAGGACGGCGGCGAGCGTCGCGCCATCCTCGATCGATTGCGCCGCGCCCTGGGCCATGAACGGCAGCATGGGATGGCAGGCATCGCCCAGCAGGGTCACCGCGCCGTCGCTCCAGCGCGGCAGCGGCAGCCGGTCGTGCAGCGCCCACACGAACATCTCGGGGAACGACGAGATCAGGTCGCGTACCGTCGGATGCCAGCCCTCGTAGCGCGCCAGCGCATCGGCGACCTTGCCGGGCGTGGTCCAGCCCTCCTCGGTCCACTCACCGCGCTCGGTGACACACACCACGTTCATGAACTTGCCGCCGCCGACCCAGTAGTGCACCACGTGGCCATCCGGTCCCATCCAGTTGTGCGACGCCACCTCGATGTCGAGATGGCGCACGCGCTCGGCCGGCACCAGGCCGCGCCAGGCGATGCAACCGGTGAAACGCGGTTTCTCCGGCCCGAGGATGAGGTGGCGCACGCGGCTGTGGATGCCGTCGGCACCGACCACAAGATCGGCTTCGACCGCCGCACCATTCTCGAACCGCGCGACGGCTCGGTCGGCCCGCTGTTCCAGTGCGACCAGCCGGTGGCCGACATGCAGCCGCTCAGCGGGCACGGCGGCGCCTAAAAGTTCGGCGAGGTCGCCGCGATGGAAGTGGTAGTAAGGCGCGCCGAACGTCGTCTCGACCTCGGCGCCGACCGGCGCGTGCTGCAAGGTGCGGCCGTCGTCCCAACGCCGCTGATGGACGGCCTTCGGGCGCACGCCTGACCGGTCGAGTGCCGGCTTCAGGCCGAGCCGGATCAACAGCCGCGAGGCATTGGGACTGATCTGGATGCCGGCACCGATCTCACCAATGCGCGGCGCCTGCTCGTAGACCTCGACGTCGAAGCCCGCGTGCAGAAGGTGCAACGCAGCCGACAGCCCGCCGATGCCGCCGCCGATGATGGCGATCTTCATTGCAGGATCCCGCTCCACACCGCCCGACCGTCGCGGCAATCATTGCCGCGCCAGGCCACGTGGGTGTCGGGACGCACGAGCACAAGTCTCGCCTCGTAGATCGACGCCACGGCCGGATCGTCGACGATCACGGTCGTGAGCGGCACCGGCGCGGCATCGATCAGCGGCGACGGATCGGCATCGCCGAAGCGCAGCAGGGTGAACCACGGGCCGAGCTTGTCGTAGAGCGCGCTTCCGTCGACCAGGAACACACTGGGCAGCCGCGCGCCGGGCGCGGCGGTCGGCTGATAGACGACCGGATCGCCCTCGACGCCGTCATAGCGGTGGCCAAACTCGAGGCCCCAGCTTTCGTTCTCGGCGTTGCCCAAAGCAGCAATCGCTCGTCCGAGAGCGTAGGAGACATAAAGCCCATTTCCCCAAGGGGGGGCTGGCGGACGAAGGCGGCCCGGACCCACTCGATCTCGATGGTGCGCGGCGGGCACGGGCGGTGTCAAGGATGGTACCCACCGGGCAGCATCCGCCGGACTCGGGCGTCGGCCAATCTCGTATCTCGGCGTTCGTCTTGATCGGATTCTGGATCCTCACCCAGGTGATCAGCGGCGTCGGCAGCGTCACCGCGATCGATCAGGGTGGCGTGGCCTACTTTGCCCACATGGGTGGGTTCGTGGCTGGTCTGGGGCTGATCAAACCGTTCGGACTTGGCCAACGCGTGAAGGAACAGGAGGAATTCTCCTGATGAGGAATCCCGGAGACAGGAGATCGAATCCGGAATAGGTTCCCCGCGTGGCTAATCGCGACGAGGTGTTGGGCGCGTTTCGGATCGCGCCGCGCATCGCCATCGTGATTCCGGAGGCCATCGACGCGATCCGGGCGCTGACTGGCCGAGTGACCGACGGCCGCGAATCGATCGCCATGACCGACAAGGCGCTGGGAGTTCAGCGGGATTTTGTGAGGCGGTAGCGACCTCACCCCCACTCGACGGGGGTTGGACCTGGCCTCGCCATACTTTCCCCCGAATGCTAGACTTGCCGCGCTCCACCGATGGAACGCGGCGATGCCGCGCACTCAATCCGGAGGATGCCCCATGGCGGCAGGAAGACTGGCACTGGGACTGATTTTGCGCTTCGGCGAGCACTATCCCCGGGTGAATCGGCCGATCCACTGGCCGGAGCTTCGCGCGCTCGCCAAGCTTGCCGAGGACGTCGGCTTCGACACGCTGTGGTGCGACGATCACTTCGTCTACGAAACGTTCCCGCCGAACGGCGAGCCACACGGGAAGGTTCGCGGCGTCTGGGAGTCTTTCACCCTCCTGAGCGCGCTCGCCGAGGCCACGAGCCGAGTCACGCTCGGACCTTTCGTCGCCTGCACCAGCTTTCGCAACCCGGCCCACCTCGCAAAGATCGCCGCGACGCTCGACGACGTCAGCGGCGGCCGACTGATCCTCGGTCTAGGCGCGGGCTGGAACAAGCCAGAATACGATGCGTTTGGCTACCCCTTTGACCACCTGGCGAGCCGTTTCGAGGAAGCACTCCAGATCATCGTTCCGCTTTTGCGAGAGGGCTACGTCGACTTTCAAGGGAAGTACTACGAAGCACGTGATTGCGAGCTTCGGCCGCGCGGACCGCAGGTCAAGGGTCCGCCCATCTGGATCGGCGCGACCAAGCCGCGCATGCTCGGACTCGCCGCCCGCTATGCCGATGCGTTCAACTCAGTCTGGCACACCTGCCCGGAGACGATGGTCCCTCAGTTCGCGATTGCCGACGAGGCGTGCCGCGCGATCGGTCGCGATCCGTCGACGCTGCAGCACACTTCCGGCTGCTACATCGCGCTCCCCGCGCCCGGCGAGGCGCCGCCGCCCCAGCTTCGTCCGTCGATCCGCTCGACGCCGGAGGGGCTGGCCGAGCAGCTCCACGCGTTCCACCAGGCCGGCGCCGCGCACATGACGATCAGCGTCGAGCCCTGGGACGTCGCCGGCCTCGAGCGGTGCGGGCGGACGATTGAGGCGTTGCGAAGGCTGGAGAGTCAGTAGCGCGCAATGCGTCGTGGATGCGTTACCGGCGTCCCACTTCTTCTTCGGCCCGTCGCAGCAGCGCCTTCATGTAGCCGATGGTGAACGCGGTGCCCAGGCGAGGGTCGTCGGCCATGCGTGGGATGTGGTCCGGGATCACGACGCCCTTGAAGCCAACCTCTTGCATGGTGCGCATGACGACATACATGTCCTGATAGCCGTCGTCCGCGCGACGCCAAGAGCGGGCAAGGCCGGGCCCTGGCCCTGGTCGAGGACCGCCGGGCCGTGATGGAACGACGGCTCGGGGCGCGACGCCTCGACTGCCCCTAATCTTCCACCGCGCCGGGAAGCCGATGGGGGAGTTCCGAAAGGCCTGGACTCGCGCCTGCCGGGCGGCGGGGCTGATGGTGACGGCGGCGACCCGGGACGGGCGGACGATCCTCCGGCCGGCGCACCACGTCTACGATCTGCGCCGCACGGCCGCCCGGAACGTGCGGCGCGCCGGGGTGCACGAGACGACGATCATGGCGATCACCGGGCATCGCACCCGGAGCATGTTCGACCGCTACAACATCGTCAGCGAGCAGGATCTCCGGGACGCGGTCGTCAAGACGACGGCCTACGTCTCGACGCTGCCGGCAGCCCCGACCGTGATCCCGCTCCACCCCGTCGTCGAGGCGGTCCGGCCGTGAGACCAAGCACAAATCGAGCACAATCCGGGGTCGCGATACATCAGCGCCGCAAACACGAAGGCCCCGGAAGTCGTTATCTCCCGGGGCCTTGGTTTGGTTGCGGGGGGGGCATTGCCTTCACCGCAACGGCTCTCCTCGACCTCTGCTTCGTGGTCGTCGTGTGATGCCAGCCCACTTCGAATCCTTGCCGCACTAGGACGCTCGGGAGTGACGCGAGAGTGAGGGATAGGAACAACGTGTACCGCAAGATTAAGCAATGCGACGCGTGTCGGCCAAGTGAGCGCCGAGGCTCGGGAATCGTCAGGACGAAATGGCCAGCGGTCCCAGACCGCGGCTCTCGCCGAGGGCCGCCGGTTCGAGACTCGGCAGGTAGGCGTTCGTGAACGCTCGGGGGGAGGTTCACGCCTATCTCCTCCCCGATGATTACCGACGACTCCGGCTGGAAGCGTCAGCCCGTGGGGTCTCGCTGTCACGATGCGCGGGCGATTGCCTGGCCGAGTACTTCGCGCTACGCCAGGAGATGGCGACAGCGTTCGAGGCACCGCATCAGGCGGAGACACTGGCCCCGCCTCGGGTGATCCACGTCTTGCTGGCCCAGACCGAGCAACGCCTGGTCGCCACGCTGGAACGCTATGGAGAGGACCTAACGGCCGTGCGTGCTGAGCTGACCGCGGTCCTGGCCATGCTCGACCGCTCGCAGTTCACGTACCTCTGCTACACGCCGGAGGTGCCGACGGCCGCCCGCGATCAAGCCCAAGCGAGCGGCCAGCGACGGTTCGTGCACTGGCGTCAGGCCGTGGCCCGTATGCTGAGTGAACCGCCCCGGGTTCTCCGGAGAGCTCGTTACGTGAGAACCGCCCGCTCAGCCGACGCCGCCTGACGGTCAGGATAGGCCTGCTCGGCGGCCCGCTGAGCACGCGCGAGCTGGCGGGAGGATCTCGTTCGCGCGCCGTGTGCTCGTCGTACCCCCGACGGGCGATCGGCCACACCGCGCAGATCGGCTCGACCCCGTACACCGCGCGGTCGGTCCGCACTACTTCGTCGGCGCGTCGCCGAACTCGCGCAACAACGACTGGAAGTCCTGTGATTGGCGCAACAATTGGCCGGCCGCCTGGCGCAGCCGGTCGACGTCTTCGGGTGGCAGCGCGAAGCTCGTGGGCAGGTTCATGAGGTATTCCCGCTCCTTCGGATCTGGAAGATTGTCGAAGCTGACATCCAGCGCGTGCACGGCGAGCTTCGGGAGCGGGACGCTCGCCTCGGCCTCCGCTTCGGTCGCGCCCGCCAGGCGCGCCCGTGCAATCAGCAGCTCGCGCCGCCAGGCATAGATCTCCTGCTTGTCCTTCATGGTCTCGATGGTCTCGAACGAGTAGCGGTCGATCGGCACCCCGGAGGCCTGCAGCAGCTGAACCACCGTGCCCGGGGGCGCCTCCTTGCGGTCCCAGTCGGTCCGCGGCGCCGAGCGGGCGTTCACGACGATCAGCACGATCCGGCGGAAGACGCCGAATCCCACCTCGCCGCGGAACGCCGGGCTCAGGATCAGCTCCTCGAGGCTCTCCAGCACGGGGCGCACCCCGAGGTTGTCGGCGACCCCCCCATCGACGAGGTGGATGTACGGGCGGTCCTGGCTGTTCTGGAAGGCCTGCATCTCGCGGTAGCGCTCCACCGCACGCCCCGACGGCCGCGGACGGCCCTCGGGCTTGGCGACGTCCCGGACCCAGGCCGGATACTGATAGCCGCACGTGCCGCCATAGTTGTCGAACGTCACGGGCGACAGCGCGACCGGGACGGCCGAGGACGTGGCCGCCGCGCGCGACAGGCGCACCTTGTTCAGGTCCGAGCAGAGGAGATCGAAGTCCTGCTGGTGGAACGCGAGCCGCGATCCGGTCGAGATATCGGTCCCGGTGGCGACGGCGACCGGTGTCGGCGTGTCGAGCAGGTCGCCGAAGGTCGCGCCTTCGAACAGAATCTCGTCGTAGTACGCCGCGGCGAGCTCCGAGCGCCCCGCGGTGCCGCCGATGAACTTCCACCAGTTGAACGGGTTCAAGGTGCGCCAGAGCAGCGCGCCTTGCACGTTGCGCTTGAGGAACCGCGCCTCGTACTCGACGAACAGGCGTTCACCGTAGAGGGCGTACGCGAGCGCCGTAAAGCTCCCTCCCGATACCCCCGTGATGAGATCGACCTCGTCGATCAGCCGGCGGCGCTGGCCCTCGATGACGATCTCGGTGCGCCGGAGTTCCTCCAGCACGCCGTACGAAAACGCCGCGGCGCGGGTGCCGCCGCCCGAGAACGCCAGGATGAACAGCGTGTGTGGGTCGTTGTTCTGACGCTTGGGGATCAGGAGCTGCGGACGGTACCCGGACGTGGGATCGAACTGGGTGATCCGCTCGTTGATCGGTCGGCTGGCGCAGCCGGCCAGCGCCACGATCGCCAGCAAACCGATGAGCAAGCGATTGGTTCGCATCGGAATCGGCAACACAATACCCCTTCTCGGTCGCCCCCCCACGGGGGCTGGCAGACCAAGCTCGCTCCGCCCCGATGCTGCGCGACCGGCCCGGGCAGTGTCAAGGGCGCGGCACCGGGCGGCGGCACCGGACGCAAGGGAGACGGCACCTGGCGGCCCGGCCGCGCCTCGGACGGCGCCCGAGGCGAAGAACGCGGTGAGCCATCGCGGCGTCGCGCTCATGCGCGCCTGCGAGGTGCTCCCCGTTGGCTTCGATTGAGACGCCAGGCGCCTGTCGATGAGCGGTGTACAATGCAGCGACCCGAAAGCGACAGGATGTCCACCAGGGAGACGTTGAGATGGTTCTACGAGTCTTGTTGCTCGCCATCCCAGCCACATTGTTGGTGCACTGGTTCGCAGGCGATCGCACGACGCTCCTGTTCTTTTGCAGCATGGTCGCACTGATCCCGGCGTCCCTTTACATTGAGAAGTCTACTGACTCACTCGCGACGTATCTTGGACAGAGTACGGGGGGGCTGGTCAATGCCACGTTCGGGAACCTCCCGGAGATCTTCATCGGCGTGGCCACTCTCCGGCTCGGTTTGCAGGAATTCCTGAAGGCGCAGATCGTCGGCGGCATCATTGTCAACCTGCTCCTCGTTCTTGGACTGGCCATGCTCCTCGGTGGACTTCGCTACCACCTGCAAGTGTTTAATACGACCAGCGCACGGTCATACTCGTCGCTGATGTTTCTGGCGGTCGGTGCTCTTCTTTTCCCATCAGCCTTCGCTGTGTCGTCACATTCGGACACCCATCGGCTAGTCATGTTGTCGGTCTGTGTCGCTTTCGTCCTTTTGGTCACATATGTGCTGTACCTGATCTTCAGTCTGCGGACTCACAAAGACGTCATCGACACCCCCGAAGATGTAGAAGCTGTTCATGACGACAGCCCTCGTTGGTCACTGTCGGCGGCCATAGCTGCCTTACTGGCCTCATCGCTTTGTGCCGTGTGGCTCAGTGATATCCTGGTCGACACGGTGACGCCGGCCGCAAGCGCCTTGGGTCTCAGTCAGGTCTTCATGGGCATCATTCTCATGGGCACGATCGGCAACGTCTCGGGGATGGTCACGGCGATCAAAGCGGCGGGGAAGGATCGGATGGACCTGGCGTTCAGCGTTTGTGTTGGTTCGAGCGTTCAGCAGGCTCTCTTTGTGACTCCGGTCCTGATGTTCCTGAGTCTGGTTGTGGGCAAGGCTCCAATGGATTTTGCGTTCAGGCCAGCGATGGCGGTGACCACCCTTCTGTGCGTCATTCTCATGGCCGTGCTCATCACTGATGGCCAGAGCCACTGGATGAAGGGTGTTCAGTTGCTCGCGCTGTTTTTGGTCCTCACGAGTGCCATAATCGTGTTGACGTAAGCCTTCGAATCCTCTTGGCGCCACTCCCCGATGGGATCGGACCGGCAGGCGTGGTGCAGAACTGGAACTGGCTCTTCGCCGCCGTCATCACCCTTGCCCCTCTGGTCGTGCCTTTGGCGCCGATCGAGGGTCACTTGGTCAGCGTCCTCACGGCCGGCAGTGTGACACGGAACGACCGGTCGACGCGCCGCGCCCGTGGCGTCCGCACCATACTATTGGGCATGTCGGATCCGTGGGCAGGTTGTTGTCATCGACGTACCCAGCTCGGCTCGCGCGGCTCTCAACGGCAGCGGGCGGCACCCGCCGTGCCCCGAACTGGGGCGTCCTCAGGCCATGGAGCGGCCGGAGTTGCGCATTGTCGACCCCGACCTCTGGTCCGCAGTGCAGCAACGGCTGGCGTTCGTCGCCGAGGCGTTCGGTTGCCGTCCGGGGCGGCCGCCGCGAGGTCGCGCCTCCCGAGCCTATTCGCCTTATCTCCTGTCGGGCCTCTTGCGCTGTGCGCTCTGCGGCGCCCGCATGGTGGGACAGACGTTCCGACGGCAGAAGGGTCCACACGTCTACGAGTCCAGCTGGTATCGGTGTGGCTTCGCGACGACGAAGGGCGCCGCCATCTGCACGCATGGCCGGGGCTACCACCGGCAACGGCGAGCGGGGCGGCGTCCTTCCGGGCCGCGATGACCCCGCCCATGGTCTCGACGCTCACGCAGATGGTGAACACCCACGTCGAAGCCGCCTTCCGGGAGCGGAGTCGTGGCGTGGAGCACCTGAAGGCGGAGATCCTGCGGCTGGAGCGTGAGGCGGGCAACCTGGTCCGATTCCTGGCGGAGGGCGGCGAATCGACCTCGGTCCGGAGCGAGCTTCAGGGGATCGAGAGCGCCCTCCAGGGACTGCGGCTCGAGCTCGCCGGCCGCGAGGCGATGCCGTCGGTGCCACCCCGGGTGCACCCGACGTGGATGCGGGGCAAGCTCGAGCGCCTCGACGAGCTCCTGCGGCAGGAGCCGGCCCAGGCCAAGGCGGAGATCGCCAAGCACCTCGACGGGGAGCTGACGGTGCGACCCCTGCCTTCGATGGGACGCGAGCGCCGCGCCGAGATCCGCGGGCGGGCCAAACTGAACAGCCTCCTGGAGGGCCAGGAGGCTGTTTGCGGTGGAGT
>CAWGVS010000002.1:0-240121 GCA_963826115.1 uncultured Candidatus Rokubacteria bacterium
ATCGTCCTTCCCAATGCGATCAGCGGGATTCTCACCGGCGTGATCCTACAGGGTCGAGGGCGGCAGGCGAGACGGCGCCCATTCTCTTCACGGGCGCGCTGTTCTATGTGGCGGTCCCCGACTCCGGCGTGGCGTCATTCTTCCCTTACGGGCTGCGCGATCCCTTCATGGCGCTTTCGTACCACCTCTTCACGATCTCGACGCAGGTGACCGGTACGTCAGATGCCCTCGCGTACGGCACCGCCGTGGTCTTGATTGCGCTCATCCTCACCGTGAACCTGGTCTCCATCGCGTGTCGGGTTCGCCTCCGCGCGCGACGGAAGTGGTAGCACGCCATGGCCTCGCACGTCGTCTTTCGGAACGTCACGGTGAGGTACGGGGACCGGATCGCGCTTGACGACATCAGCCTCGAGATTCCTGGCCGCACCAGGATCTTCGGTATCATCGGCCCGGCCAACTCAGGCAAGACGACGCTCCTCAAGTGCATCAATCGGACGCTCGACTTCATCCCCCACGCCCGGATCACGGGGGGAGTCACCATAAACGGCGAGGACGTGTTCCGAGTCCAGAACGTCTACGCGCTGCGGCGCCGGATCGGCGTCGTCTTTCCGCTTCCGGTCGGCCTGCCGCTGTCGGTGTACGACAACGTGGCCTATGCGCCCCGAATGGCCGGGGTCCGGCGCCGCGCCCAACTGGACGAAATGGTCGAGCGGTGTCTCCGGCGGGCCGCGCTGTGGGACGAGGTGAAGGACCGCCTGCGTCTCCTCGGCACGAGCTTGTCCGGGGGCCAGCAGCAGCGGCTCACCCTGGCCAGAGCCTTGTCTCACCGCCCGGAGATCCTCTGTCTCAATCGGTTTTCCATCGCCGTGGACCCGGTGACGACCTCGAAGATCGAGGACGTCCTCCTCGATCTCAAGCGCGAGATGACGATCGTGGTGGTCTCCAATCTCGTGCAGCAGGTTCATCGACTGGCCGATCGCGTGGCGTTCCTCAATCGTTCGCGCCTCATCGAAGTCGGGCCGACTGACGTGGTCTTCTCCGACCACCCGGGGCATCCGCTGACGTTCGATTATGTCCGAGGGCACTTTGGATGACTCAGACAGAGCCGGACGCGCCGTACAGCATCCAGACGCGAGGCCTGAACCTCTGGTACGACGGGTTTCAGGCGCTGAACGACGTCACCGTCGGCATTCGGCAGGGGTTGATCACCGCGTTGATCGGACCATCGGGCTGCGGCAAGACCACGTTGCTGCGTTGCTTCAACCGCCTCAACGAGCGCTACGGCAACGTCACCGTGACCGGTGAGGTCAAAGTCCTCGGGAAGAACATTCTCGATCCGGATGTGAGTCTCGGGGAGCTCCGGAAGGCCGTCGGCATGGTGTTTCAGCGGCCCAATCCGCTCCCCATCTCCATCTACGAGAACGTCGTGTTTGGCCTGCGCGTGCACTCCGCGGCGCGCGCCCTGAAGCGCCGCAGGCTCGATGAGCTCGTCGAGTCCGCGCTCACGGATGTCTTGCTCTGGAAGGACGTCAAGGACGAGTTGCGCAGAAAGGCCACGGAGCTCACCTTGGCGCAGCAGCAGAAGCTGTGTATCGCCCGTCTGCTTCCACTCAAGCCGCAGGTCATCCTCATGGACGAACCCTGTTCGGCACTGGACGCGGAAGGGACCGCCGCGATCGAACGGTTGATGCACGACCTGAAGAGCCGGTACACGATCGCGATCGTGACCCACAACATGGGACAAGCCCGCCGGACGAGCGACGAATGCCTGTTCATGTTCCTGGGCCAGGTCATCGAACAGGGACCGACCCTGGACATCTTTCTGACACCGAAGCGGAAGGAGACCGAGATGTACGTCGAGGGCCGGTATGGGTAGGGAGTGATCGATGAAACAGTTTGACCGGGAGCTGGCGAAACTGAAACAGCGGATTCTCGAAATGGGCGCGCTGGCGGAGTCAATGGTCACGGCCGCATCGCACGCGCTCATCACTGCCGAGCGAGTCGCCATCGAGCAGGTGCGCGCGAGCGAACCGACGCTCGATCGTTGCCAGGTCGAGATCGACCGCGAAGCGATCCGGCTGGTCACCGTCTACTCGCCGGCGGCCAAGGACCTCCGATTCCTCCTGATGATGCTGCGGATCACCTCGGAACTCGAGCGCATCGGCGATCAGGCCATGGACAACTGCAAGTACGTCGAGATCCTCCCGTCGCATCCCGCACTGACACCGCTCCGCGAGTTGTCCCCGATGTCGGTGCAGACGCTGCGGATGGTTCACGAGGCGCTGCGGGCCTTCGAGCAGGAGGATATCGACACAGCACAGGCCGTCATCAGGCTGGACGATCAGGTCGATGCGATGAACGCTGAGACGTTCCGTCACCTCCTTGAACAAAGGGCCACGGACCCCGATCTCGTGGCACGGGGCATTGGTCTGATTCTCGCCGCGCAATCCCTGGAGCGCATTGCGGACCATGCGACCAACATTTGTGAGGAGGTGTTTTATCTCGTCGAAGGCGAAGACATCCGACACCGCAGCTGAGAAGCGAGCCAACGCCGTGCAGATGTGGTCCTGAGGATGAGTGCGGAGGTGGCTCTGCGGCGCCGCGCGACGGCCGCAGTCCGGCGCGCTCTCGCCCGGCTGATGGTTCTCGCCCTCGTGCTGGGGCTGGCTGCCTGCGCGGCCGATCGGCTCACCCGCGACCTCGACGCGCGCACTGGCCGGATGACGCGGGAGGAGGCGGAGCGCCGGTTCGGCCCGCCGACTCGCACCATGACGATCGCGGGCCAGGAGGTCTGGTCGTACGAGGAGCAGGCAGTGGTGGGCGCACTCCCCCCGCCGGACTCGCCCGACGAGGCGCCCGGCCCCTTCGTCGGCCGGGCGGTCCGGCGCCAGATCCTCCTCTACTTCGACGCTCGGGGCGTGCTCACGCACTGGGACCGTTTCTGACGGGCGCCGCCGCGCGGCGCCCGACACGGAGGACACCATGGCGTTCAAGGACATGCTGGTCCACGTCGGCACCGATCCGGCCTGCGCCTCGCGGGTCGAGATCGCCGCCCGGCTGGCGGTCTGGCATGACGCGCACCTCACCGGGCTCCATGTCTTGGCCTCCCCGCCGATCCCCGGCTACATCGCGGCTGAGCTGCGCCGCCAGGTCCACGAGATCCAAGCGCGGCGCCTTCGCGAGCGCGCCGAACAGGCTCGACACCTATTCGACAGCGCCGTGCGCGCCGTCGCGGCGCCGCGGGTGGAGCGGCGGGTCGCAAGCTGACGATCAAGGGCGAGAAGAAGCAGGAGAAGGAGGAGAAGGACGAGCACGTCTACCGCGGCGAGCGTAGCTATGGCGCGTTCGCCCGCGTGATTCGGCTGCCTGTCTCGGTCGACGGCGAGAAGGCCACTGCGTCGTTCAAGAACGGCCTGTTCACCGTCACGCTAGCCAAGGCGCCCGCGGCCAAGGGCAGCGTGATCCCGATCAAGGCGGAGTAGCCGGCAGTCGGGCGCGGGCGTCCGGGCTTGCCCCCCCGGCGCCTGCGCCCGGATCTGATCGTCGTGAGGACATGGAGCCCCGCGCGGCCGCGGATGCGCCGGTGCGTCCTCAGCAGTGTCGTCCTCACCGAAGCGATGCGGGTGCGGAGCGGCAGATCGTGGGTCGCCCGAGAGTCCTGCGGGCGATCAACCGGCTGCGGAAGCGATTCGGTCGAGCACCTCTCGTGCTGGGCAGTAGGCGGGGAAGGTCATGACGAAGGCAAGATGGTCACGGGCGGCGTGACCTTCGTGCCTCTTGCATGTGGGGCAGGTCGTTGCCGATGGCGCAACCGGTCGCCTCAGACGAAGACCGTGGCCGCCTCGCCCGATTGCGGGGGCGTCCGCCAAGCACCAGGCATGCGAGCTCGGCAGCGCTGGCCGGAAACCGTACGCCCGGGTGGCGTCGCTCGCGGCGGCGACGACGCCTCGTCCCTCTCCCTGCTTCGGATCGGCCGCTACTACGACCGTCCGAGCGTCGTGTCGGTGCGGCCTCTCCCTGGATCCCCGGAACCGTGCCATCCTTCGATCTCGCGAGGCGAGTCGCGCAGGCCCTGAGCTGTGGAGGTACCGCCATGCCGTCATCCGTCTGGAGTCCGGCCGTCCAATCCGCCATCACCGAGGCGATGACCCCATCCCCGCGCCGGGTCCGGATCGGCCGGCGCCAGGTCAGCATCCCGACCCCCTTCCCTTCCCCGGCCGACTGGCGGGACCACTGGATCTACTTTCTTCTGATCGATCGCTTCAACAATCCGGCGGCGCCGCCCCGTCACCTCCCGTTCGATGGCGAGCATGGCATCTTCCAGGGCGGCACGTTCGCCGGCATCACCGCGCAGCTCGACTACCTGCGCGACCTCGGGGTGGGCGCGATCTGGCTCTCCCCGGTCGCGAAGAACTGCCCGTTCGAGGACACGACGTATCACGGCTACGGCTTCCAGGACTTCGTCGCGATCGAGCCGCGATTCGCCTCGGATCCGCGGGCCGCGCGCCGGGATCCCGAGCTGGCCGAGCGTGAGCTCCGCGATCTGGTGGACGCGGCGCACGCCCGCGGCCTCTACGTCATCTTCGATGTCGTCCTGAACCACGCGGGGAACGTCTTCGCTTACGACGGGTTCGGCGCGACGGCACCCTTCCGGGAGACACCCTACGCCATCCACTGGCGCGACGAGGGCGGCGATTCGGCGTTCGCGGACTTCACCACCGCCCCCGGTCCGGTGCCGGATGACGCGGCCGTGTGGCCGGCCGAGCTGCAGCGCAACGTGCTGTTTCGCCGACAAGGTGAGGGCGGTGAGACGGCCGGGGACTTCGCCTCCCTGAAGGAGCTCGTGACCGCGTTCCAGGAGGCGCGTCCGATTGGCTCGTCGTTTCCGCTGCGCGAGACCCTGATCCGCGCGTATCAGTATCTGATCGCGAAGTTCGACGTCGACGGGTTCCGGATCGACACGCTCAAGTTCATCGAGCCCGAGTTCGCCCGCCTCTTCGGCAACGCCGTCCGCGAGTTTGCCCTGAGCATCGGCAAGCGGAACTTCCTCACGTTCGGGGAGGTGTTCGACGACGAGGAGAAGATCGCGCGGTTCATCGGGCGCCAGGCGGCCCAGCCAGACGAGCTGGTCGGGGTCGACGCCGCGCTGGACTTCCCGCTGTTCTTCCAGCTGCCCGGCGTGGTGAAGGGGTTCACGTCCCCCGAGGCCATCGAGCGAGTCTACCGGCAGCGGAAGGACGTGCAGCGGACCCTCCTGACGTCGCACGGCGAGGCCTCGAGCCACTTCGTGACCTTCCTGGACAACCACGACATGCGCGAGCGCGTCTACTTCCGGGACCCGGCGGAGCCCGGCCGCTTCGACGACCAGCTCGTCCTCGCCCTCGCCGGCCTCTTCACGCTCCAGGGGATCCCCTGTCTCTACTACGGGACCGAGCAGGGGCTCGCCGGGAGTGGCGGCAACGACCAGGCGGTGCGGGAAGCGCTCTGGGGGCGGCCCGGCGGCTTCGACACGGCCCACCCCTTCTACCAGGCCGTGCGCCGGCTCGCGACGGTGCGTCGCGAGCAGCCCGCGGTCCGCTATGGCCGTCAGTACTTCCGGCCCCTCTCCGGGAATGGCCTCGACTTCGGGCTCTCACCGTTCCCGGCCGGGGTTCTCGCGTTCTCTCGGATCCTGAATGACCAGGAGGTGGTCGTGGTCGCCAACACCAGCCCCATGCAGGCCTTCAGCGGCGAGGTGATCGTCGACGCGGCCCTCAACCCGGATGGCGCGTCGTACACGCTCCTCTTCAGCAACAAGCCGGCGCCCCATGCGCCGGGCGTGGTGCGGACGCGGGCCGGCGGGAGCGTAACCATTCACGAGCCCGACGGGCGCGTGACGCGCGGGCCGGCGCGGACCGTGGCCCTCACGCTCCAGCCGGTCGAGGTGCAGATCCTCCGCCAGGCGCCCGGACTGTGAGGCGGAGTGGTCCGCTGGACGCGGGTCCGGGACGATCCTGACGATGACCGTCGAGGCCACGGCGCGTCATCGACTCGCTCGGCACCTGATGGACGAGTTCGCCGAGGCCACGGGCCTGTCGGGCAGCCAACCGGCGCGCCGGTACCTGTGGACGGACGCCTTCGCCGTCTGCAACTTCCTCGGCCTCCATCGCCAGAGCGGGGAGGGCCGCTACCTGGACCTCGCGCTGCGCCTCGTCGATCAGGTCCACCACGTGCTGGGGCGGCACCGTGCGGACGACGTGCGTCGAGGCTGGATCGGGGGCCGCTCCGACGACGAGGGGGAGCGCCATCCCACGCGAGGCGGACTCCGGATCGGCAAGCCGCTCCCCGAGCGCGCGCCGGGCGACCCGTACGACGCGCGCCTCGAGTGGGACCGAGACGGTCAGTACTTCCACTACTTGACCCAGTGGCTGCATGCGCTCCACCGGGTCCATCGCGAAACCGGCCAGCCGATCTTCCACACTTGGGCGGTCGAACTGGCGCAGGTGGCGCACGCCGCCTTCGTCCGCTCGGACGCGCCGAGGGGTACGCGGCGGATGGTCTGGAAGATGAGCATCGACCTCGACCGCGTCCTGGTGCCGTCGACGGGGCAGCACGATCCGCTCGACGCCTGGATCGCCTACCTCGAGTTGCGCAGCGCGGCGGGATCCTCGGTCGCTTCGGCGACGCTCGCGCGCGAGCTCGAGGAGGCGGTGACGCTCTGCGAGGGCGCCGCCTGGGCGACCGACGATCCGCTCGGCCTCGGCGCCCTGCTCGTCAGCGCGTATCGTCTGGCGGCGATGATGGGGGAAGCCGGAGTCGAAGGCGGCACAGAGCTCCTGGGGCGAATCGTCGAAGCGGCCGAGGTCGGTCTCGACGCGTACGCGCGTGGCGAGCCGCTGGCGGAGCCGACGAGCCGTCGGCTTGCCTTTCGCGAGCTGGGGCTCGCCATTGGCCTGCACGCGCTCGAGCGGATGCTGGCGCTCACCCCGAGACCTCAGCGGGTCCCAGGGCTGGCGGACCTGGCGCGCTATCTGTCTCTGGCGGGACGGATCGACGACGTCTGGTCCGCCGCGGGCAACCGTCAAGGGGCCACCTGGCGCGCCCATGGCGACATCAACGCGGTGATGCTCGCGACGAGCGTGGCGCCGGGCGGATACCTCGGCTCGGCGTGATACGAAGGGCCGCGGACCGCTGGGCCTCGGCGCGTCCAGGCCGCCGCCCGCCCAGCGTCCGATCGCGACCGCGGCACGCCTCTGACAGTGGGGGCGGTGAAGCGCGGGGAAGGCGGTGCCGGCGGGTAGTGCGGGCCGCGGGCGTGCACGTGTCGGAGTTGTTCCGGCTCAGCCGACGGCGAGCCCACGCTCCGAGCCCACGGGTGGATTGTGCAACCTGGCGCTCCACATCGAAATGGGGTTCTTCGTGGAGGCGTCCCTCACGGCGTGGGTCCGACAAGAGCATGGGCGGCTCACGATCGAGAGGGGCTCCTCCCCCTTGCAGGAGCGGGCGCACCGCATGAGGCCTCACACAGTCTGAGCGGTCGACGAGCGGCGGCGCCATCCCTTCCCAGCCGTCGTGAAGCGACGAAGCCCCTGGCTCGTGGGACGGCATCGCCTCCGCCAGGGCGCCTCCCGCGCGTCCGGTCCGTCCGGGCAAGCGGGTGCCGTGCGCCCGCGGCTGCTATGGTGCTCCCCATGGACCGTGCCGGAGGGCCCCCCGCGGAGGGCGGAACTCCGCCCCGGCTCGACGAGAAGCTCTACGAGGGCCGCATCGTCCTCCTGACCGGGTGGCTCGACGACGCGGTGGCGACCCGAGCCGCCGCGGCGCTCATGAGCCTGGACGCGGCCAGCGACGCGCCGATCGAGATCCACCTGGACAGCCCGGACGGCACCCTCGAGGCCGCGTTTGTCCTCATCGACGTGCTCGGTGCGATGCGGGCTCCGGTGCGTGCGCGGTGTCGAGGGCAGGTCGGCACCCCGGCGATCGGGGTCGTGGCTGCCGCGGGTCAGCGCGCCGCCTGGCCGCACGCGCGGTTCCGGCTCGCTCAGCCCCGCGTGCACCTGTCGGGCACACCGGACCAGGTCGACGTCCGGACACGCCAGCACATGGACCTGCTCGTGAGGTTCCAGGCGCATCTCGCTCGAGCCACTGGGCGGCCGGTCGACGAGATCGCGGACGACATGCGACGGGGACGGGACCTCGATGCCGGCGAGGCGCAGGACTACGGGTTGATCGACACGATCAGCGAAGGGACACGGTAGCCGGCCGGTCCGCCGTTCCGGCGTGCCGTCGCCACACCGAGCATTGAACCGGGTGATCCCGAAGGTCCTTCAGCCGCGAAGCCGTGGCACTGGCGCAGTACGCGGGACCGCGCTGCCCAGGAGCCTCGGGCGCGTCCCGTCGAGGGGATCGACTTAGAACCTCCTTGGAGATCTGTATCTCCGCGTGACATTCAGCGTCTGCGGGGCCGCCCCGACAGACTCCAGGCGTCGGGCTCGCGCCACCACAACGCGTCGATGGTCTGGGGTGCGCCGCGACGGCGGCCGCGCCGAACGGGATCACCGTCGGCCTGTCTAGCCAGCGCTGCCGCTGTGCTCCTCGGCGGCTGCGGGTTCATGGCCGCTGTCGTCCGATCCCATACCGTGCATCCCGGGCATCTGGGACCCGCGCGGTCGACGGTGCGGCCAGCGCTCAGCCAGCAGCGTGCGAAGCTTCTCACGCTGCTCCGGAGTCAGCACCTGGCGGCTCTGCTCCATCGTGCGGATCCCTGCCATGCGCCCATCCGCGCGCAGCTTCTCGATCTCACGCACCTGCGTCTCGATCTTGGCGAGGTCGCGCGGCTTGTCGGCGTTGGCCGGGTCCGGCATCATCAGCGTCTGCAGCTCGAGCTCGGCCAGCCGACGATCGGCCTGGCGCTTGATCGCGTCACGCTGGGCGTCCGTGCCGAGTTGACGCAGGTTTTGAACCTGGGCCGGCGTCAGTGCCAGCTCCTGCTGGTGTCGAAGCACCAGCCTCGCCAGCGAGAACTGATGCGTCATGTGATGGCGCCAGCCTCCGTGGCCGTGCATCGGCCCGCGCCCCGACCCTCCCCTGCCCCATTCGGGGCGGGGCGCGTCCGGCTGCGTCTGTGCGACTTGCAGATCGTCGCCTGCCTGCGCCGCGGCAGGCGGCACCTGGGCAACCACGGTCAGGGTTATCCCCAGCACCAGTGCCAGAGCTCCGAGTGCGCTTCGTGTCTTCATGCCACCCTCCTTGCCCGGTGCGCGAGATATCGGCAACGGGGATGCCGGCGCCACCGTAGGCTCTGTCATTCTGACGAGCCATCCGGTCTTGGTGTTCTCCGCGTTGCGGCGTCGCCCCGCGTCCCGGACCGGAAGCTGGCCACCAGGAGGCCAAGGAACCAGCGGGCTGGTCAGGCATCCGAGCAGCTCAACGAGCGGTCCGGTGGCGGTGCGCCGCCGGCCGTTCGGGCCCACCCCGGCCAGGCGCCGGCCCGCCTCGGCGCCGTGGAGCTTCGCCATTCCCTTCACGTGACCATCCGGGGATAGAGACGGGCCGCGATCCCGACCAAGCCGGCGAAGACGACGGCCAGCACCAGGCCATCCACGAGCAACCCGTACACGGAGACGCCCCCCTGGAGCATCAGCGCGCGCAGGGCGTCGACTTCGTAGGTGAGGGGGTTCGCCGAGGACACCGCGCGGAGCGAGTCGGGCATCAGACTCAGGGGATAGATGGCATTGCTCGCAAAGAAGATCGGCATCGTCACCACCTGCCCGATGCCCATGAACCGCTCCCGCGTCTTCACCAGGCAGGCGATGATCAGTGACAGCGTCGAGAAGACGGCCGCTCCCAACACGATGAACCCGAGGACCCCGAGGATCGCGAGCGGACGCCCATTGGTGCGGATGCCCAGGACCAGGGCCAGCCCGTAGACGATCACGGCCTGGGACAAGCCTCGGACGCCCGCCGACATCGCCTTGCCCAGGACCAGCGCCGAACGGGATGCCGGGCTCACCAGATACTTCTGGAGAATGCCCAGGTCCCGCTCCCAGATGGCGGAGATGCCGTAGAAGATGGCCACGAACAGGACGCTCTGAGCGAGGATGCCCGGGGTCATGAACTCGAGATACGAGACGTCTCCGGTGGGCATCCCCCGAACGTGCGCCATGACGCGCCCGAAGATCAACAGCCAGAGCATGGGCTGAACGGCTCGGGTCAGCAGCTCCCAGGGGTCGTGCCGGAGCTTCCGGATCTCGCCGTCGGTGACGGCCCACAGCTGCCGGCCGAAGACGACGATGGCTCGCCGCATGTCAGCCCAGACGCCGGGCGGTACGGCGGGTTTGGAGCGCGTCGCGGTAGCCCTCCCCCGTCTCGACGGCACTCCCGGTGAAGTGGGCAAAGACGTCATCGAGCGTGGCGCCGGGCTCCACTTGAGTCTTCAACGCGTCGGGCGTGCCGAGCGCGGCCAGCCGCCCATGGTGCAGGATCGCCATCCGGTCGCACTGCGCCTCGGCCTCCTCCATGTAGTGCGTGGTGACGAAGAGCGTGGTTCCGAACCGCGCTCGCACGTCCCGCACGTGACGCCACACCGTCTCCCGCGCCACCGGATCGAGCCCCACGGTCGGCTCATCCATGAACAGGACGGCCGGGCGGTGGAGCAGGCTCTGCGCGATCTCCAGCGGCCGGATCATCCCGCCCGAGTAGTGCCGCACCAACTGCGAGGCCGAGTCCCGCAGGTCCATGAGCGTCAGAGCCTCATCGATCCGCACCGTGCGGTCCGGTCGTGACATGCCATACAGCCCTGTCCCGGTCACAAACCCCATCCACTTGTCCCACCAGAACTTTCCTCACCGCGTCCACTGCTGGTCCGGTAGGGTCTCGGCTCAGACGCCAATGCCTGATGCCGGGGTGCCGCGATGATGCTCGTGATGGGATTCTGGACGTTCGTTCGCGCTTTGCTCTTCGGGTCGGCGGCCATCGCCCTCGAGAACCTGGCGCTGCGCCATCAACTCCTCGTCCTCCAGCGGTCGGTGCGTCGACCGCGTCTGGCTCGGTGGGATCGCGTCTTCTGGGTCTGGCTGTCACGGGTCTGGGTGAGTTGGCGGTCCAGTCTCGTCATCGTGCAGCCCGCCACGGTTCTGACGTGGCACCGCCAAGGCTTCCGGCTCTACTGGCGGTGGAAGTCCAGGCCAAACCCGGTCGGCCGCCCGAGGCTCGACGCCGAGATCCGCCGCCTCATCCGACGCATGGCGCGGGAGAATCCGACATGGGGCCGGCGGCGCATCCAGGCAGAGCTCGCCCTCCTCGGCTACCACGTCGCCGAGCTCACCGTCGCGAAGTACATGTGCCGGACGTCGCCGCGGCCCTCCCCGACGTGGCGGGCCTTTCTGGCGGCTCACCTCCGCGAGATGGTCGCCGTCGACTTCTTCGTCGTCCCCACCCTCACCTTTCGTCTCCTCTTCGTCTTCGTCGTCCTCCGACATGACCGGCGCGAACTCCTCCATCTCAACGTCACCGACCATCCCACGGCAGTCTGGACAGCCCAGCAGCTCGTCGAGGCGCTCCCGGATGATACGGCTCCCACGTATCTGCTTCGGGATCGAGATGGGATCTACGGGGAAGCCTTCACGCGACGCGTCACGCGCATGGGGATCCACCAGATTCTGACCGCCCCCCGCGCGCCCTGGCAGAACCCGTTCGTGGAGCGAGTCATCGGGTCCATCCGTCGCGAATGCCTCGACCACTTCTTCGTGCTGAACGAGGCGCATCTTCGCCGACTCTTACGCGCTTACATCGGCTACTACAACACCGCGCGGCCACACCAATCGCTCGACCACAATAGTCCACGGCCACGAGATGTGCAGCGGCCAGCGCTCGGGCGCGTGGTGGCGATCCCGCAGGTCGGTGGGCTCCATCACATCTACCAGCGCGCGGCCTGATCGCGACGGTCGTTAAACGAACACGCGCTCATTCACGTCCCCACCACGCCGCGTGTGGTGGGGTGACCGTCGACCTTCTTGGCCTCGCCGGAAGTCGTGCATGGCGATTCCGGTCGCCGCCCCCCAAAGGCCGGCGCAAGTCCACGCCCCGCACCACGCGTCGGAGAATCGCGAAGGTCAGGTTGATGAGGTTTCTAACCGGGACAGCCCCTCCCTCGGTGGGCCATCAAACGCCGGCGAGCGCTATCGCAACGGTATCGGCGACCCGGGAACCTTGCCGTCGCTTCGCTTCGCACCGGTGCGGACCCCTTCGATCGGCAGCCGTCCCGCGAACATCAGGAAGTCTGCAATGCCGAACACGTCGGTGTAGACGATACCGTTCCAGTGCAGCGACACGAAGGGTTCAGTCGTCGGCCGCTCCTCGAAATCGATGTCGTACGCTCGGAGCATGGCCCTCACCTTCTCAGTTTCGCGCGTCTCATTCACGTAGAGAATCGGCCGGGAGGGCGCCGACGAGTATTCCATCCTCACCTCACGCGCCTGCTCACTTCGGCGTTCTCCACGCGAAAGCCACGTTCCACTGCTGGTCCGTCACGGACCTGGGATCGCTGCCACTGACCGCGCACCTTTCCGTGGCGCGCCTGCATGCCTCAGCAACCTCCACATCCCGCCTCGCTCGGCGACGTTTGCCGGAAGGGAATCGCGACGGACCGAAGGCAGAAAGAGGATGGTCCGCGAGCGCGGCGAGTACGCGCAGCAGCTCACTCCTTCTCCGGGATACAGATTCTCGGCCCGGTGCGCGGGCCCCATTGGGGGGGCCAAGCAAATCGTCCCCTCATACCTCAATCTCGACGTCCGCCCCGGTGACGCGAACCGGATAGCTCGTGACGCCTTGCCGAGCCGGTGCCCCGAGGACGGCCCCGGTCCGGATGTCGAACTTCGCCCCGTGCCAGGGACACGTCACCTCGGCCCCCTCCACCGTCCCTTCGGACAACGGCCCCCCTCGATGCGTGCAGGTATCGCTCAAGGCATAGAAGGTCCCCTCCACGCGAAGGAGGGCCATCTTCTGACCTTCCACTTCCACCAGCTTGGCTTGTTCGTCTTCCAGCTCGTCGGTCGTGGCGACCTTGATGAAGCGGGTCATCGATGCCTCCTCCTTGGACGCCCTGTCGGCCGACGACCGTTCGTCGTCTCGACGGCCTTGCCCAGGTTTCCAGCGATCAGTTCCTTGTCGTGCAGGGCTTCACCCCGGGGTTGTCGACGAAGAACTGTTTGTTGAGCTCGATGAAGGGTTTCGATGGCTCCGGAACTTCGTCCTCGGCGAAGATGGCTTTCACCGGGCAGACCGGTTCGCAGGCCCCGCAGTCGATGCACTCGTCCGGGTGGATGAAGAGCAGGATGAATCGGGCGTTGGCGTGGTCCGGCGACGGGCGGTCGAGGCCGCTCCAGAACGCGTAGCCCGCGCGCGCGGAAGCCGAACGTTGGTGTGCGAATTGTGCCCGTCGATCCCCCAGGCATGCATGATGCGCTGGTGATAGACGAGCTCGTGGCCCGGGCGGCCGACGTGATACATGACCTCGTTGCGCCGGCCCTCGACGAGCGCCTTCCGGATGCGCGCGGCGATGTCGTCGAGCGCCTGGCCCCAGGTGACGCGCTCCCACTGACCCCCGCCCCGCGGCCCGACCCGCTTCAACGGATGGCGGATGCGCTCGGGATCCTCGACCTGGTTCAGGGTGGCCGGTCCCTTCGCGCAGTTGCGGCCACGGCTGCCGGGGTGCTCCGGGTTCCCCTCGAACTTCTGGATCGTGAGACGGTCCTTGTCCACATAGGCCAGCAGCCCGCAGCCAGCCTCACAGTTGAACCAGATGGTGGGGACGAGCTGATAGCGGCGCTCGACGCGGCGCGGCCAGGCCTGCGGGTCGTACTCGGCCCAGTCCTCCCAGCGCTCGACCGGCGGGTAGCTCGCGAGGCCGCCCGGCGGCGCCGTCAGGTTCTGCGCCGCCGGATGGAGCGGCTCGATCGAGGGAGATTGCGGCATCATTCGCCCTTCAGCTGAGCGGGACGGCCTGTCCCGCCCGCACCCAGCAGTCTTCCCAGAGGTAGAGGCCGACGAGGGCCAGGGCGCCGGCCAGGACGCTGGTGGCGCCGGAGGCCGGGATCACGAGAAGCGCGGGGAGCAGCGTGCCAGCAGCGATCACTCCGCCCCAGAAGATGCGGCTCAGCGGGCCTCGGGTGATGATCCGCGCGGCCGCGTTCGCGTCCCTGTTCGCGTGGGGCGTGTAGCACTCGGCGAGGACGAGCAGGAGGTTCACACCCAGCCCCAGGAGGAGGAGCCCCCGCGAGGACGCCGACGGCGGGGTCACCAGGAGGGCCGCGGCGGCGCCGGCGGTCACCACCGAGGCCAGGAGGTGCGGGAGCACGAGCGGGCTCTGCCAGAAGTCCCGCCCCTCCGCCTGGGCGAAAAGGAACGCGCTGTAACCCGCGGCCCCAAGCGCGAGGAGCAGGAGCGGCGCCGCCAGGACCGTGAGCACGGCGACGACGCCCGCGAGGGCCGCGAGGATCCAGGCGCCGAGCGCCACGCCGAACGCGAGGAGGATCCAGGCGCCCAGGACGAGCCAGGAGCGCGGGTTCGGCCGGAGGAGAAGGTAGTGGAACCGCTCGGGACGCTTGAGGTCGACGATCAGCAAGCCCCCGGTGAGCAGCAGGAAGAGCAGCGCGATGAGCGGAAGACCCAACTCGGCGGCGCTCCCCCCGCCGAGCACGCCGGCGGCGGCGGCGAGGGCCGCGCCGGCGGCGACCGACTTTGTCCAGAGGTACGCCCCGACGCGCCACCCCCAGGGTCGGGGCTCGTGCGACACGTCGTACACGGTCCGGCCCAGGGCCTCGACGGGCTTCGGTGTCGCGCTCGTTGGCCGGGCCGGCTGCCATCCGCCGGCGAGCGCGATGAGCGACAGCGGCTCGCCCGGACTCTGTCCCCAGAGGGTCGCCGGCGACGCCTCCTGGAGCGTGGGCGCGAGTGTGGCGTGGTCGGCCCCGACGTAGAAGAGCTTCGGGCGGGTCCCCTGCTCCGGCTTCCGGACGCTCACGTGCTCCCGGGCGATCACACGAGAGACCTCGCTCTCGGGGTCGTCGAGGTCTCCGGTGAGAATCGCCCGCACGGGGCAGACGATCACGCACGCGGGCTCGAGCCCCCGCTCCACCCGGTGGGCGCAGAAGTGACACTTGGCGGCCGTCTGCGTGTCGGGGTCGATGTAGAGCGCGTCGTACGGGCACGCCTGCATGCACGCCTTGCAGCCGATGCAGCGGTCGCGGTCGAAGTCGACGATCCCGTCGGGCCGCCGGTAGAGCGCGACGGTCGGGCAGATCGTCACGCAGGGCGCGTTGTCGCAGTGGTTGCAGCGGAGGACCGCGAAGTGCCGGCGAGTGTTCGGGAACTCCCCCTTCTCGACGTACTTCACCCACGTCCGGGCCACGCCGAGGGGAACGCGGTTCTCCTCCTTGCACGCCACCGTGCAGGCGTGGCAGCCGATGCACCGCGTCTGGTCGATCACGAAGCCGTAGCGCATCAGAACTCGGGCGCCCGGGACTTCGAGCCATTGTCGGAATCGGCAAGGATCTCGAAATAGTCCTCAGCCGCCCGTGTCAGATTGAACCGGGGTCGAAGCCCAAAAGCACGCCTCGCCTTGGAGATGTCCACGACGCAATACGTCGCCATGTCACCCATCCCGAGGTAGTCCTCCCCGCCAGCCGCCTTGCGCTTCCATGTCGGGAAGTGCTCCCACAGGAGTTCGGCTAGGTCTCGCAATCGCTGCCCCCGCCCGGTCCCAACATTGAAGTCCTCGCCTCCCAGGCCCGCCATCGTCGCAATCGACACAACCCCGGCCACCGCATCCGTCAAAGCGCAGCTGCGAGATCGCTCCGTCCGTGCGTCACCAGGAAGTCGCGTACATCGGGGAGGCGCGGGATCCCCGCCGACCGCCGAGGGCGCGACACTTCATAGCGGCGACAGCGTTCGCGAAGACTAGGATCCACTCGAATGGCCAGTCGCGCAACTCTCCAAAGGCGACGGCGCCGTGGAAGACGTCCCCCGCCCCGTTCGTGTCCACCACCGGCACCGAGAATGCGGGGGCCCGGACGACACGACCCTCCACGAGCCCGATTACTCCCTGGCCCCCGAGAGTCACCGCAACCCGGGAGGGTCCCGCCTGCGCGAGGGCACGCAGGCCATCCTCGATGGCAGGACGGCCCGTAACCAGCGCGAGGAAGCGCGGGTTGCACACGACGACGTCGACCAGTGGCCACACTCCCTCAATGCCAGGAACAACCCGCTCGCCGTCCATCGTAATCCGCATCCCTGCCTCGCGCGCCCATCGGATCGCTTGGATGGTGGCCTCGGGATCGATGCCATCGACGTGCAGCAAGCGCCCAGCCGTGGGCAGTTCGATCCAGGTCGTCCGATCCGACGGTGTATCCGGGTGGCGGCCGGGAGAGAGGGTACGGGCTCCGGTGGTGCGGTCGACGACTTTCACGTGGCCCGGGCTTCCGGCCGCTCGCAAGACGTGCCGGATGTCGACACCCTCCCGGCGGAGCGTCCGAAGCGCCACCCGCGCCTAGAAAATCCGCGCCGGTCTTCCCCACGTGCGTGTCCGAGGCCGAGCCGGCACGGTGACGAGAGCTGTCGCCGTCACGCCCCCTGTCCTGGTCATCTCTAAGCACGTTGGCCGTGTCAAGTCCTCCAGACTCCGGTATGAAGCCTCCTCCTCGGGCCGGCGGGAGCTGCCGGCGGGGGATATCACAGGGTATAGGGTCGAGGCACGAACGCGATCCTAGGCCGCCTCCTCGGCCGGCGTGAGGAGGAGATCGACGCGATCATCGTGAGGTCGCGGCGGCGCCTCCGCGAGCGGCTCACGGGGGCGCAGCGACCATCCTCGAACTGCGCCGACATCCCGGCCCCAGACCATCACGTCACGGCCCAATACCGTCCGTGGCGGGCGCCGGTCCTGGCGAACGGGGACCGGCCCTCGTCAGTGAGGTCCTGACGATGAACGAGCCCCTCCCCCTCGGCGCCGCGTCCGTCGACGACGAATCGTGCGGTCACACGGATGGAGTCCCTGACATCAACGGGGTGGGCGAGCCGGGCGAGGTGATCCCCATCCCGATCTGGGCCTCCGGGCTCTCCGCTGATCGGATCGGCCCGATCCAGTGGCGGCCGGTGGCCGCGCTCACGCCGTACGCGCCCCGCTTCATCGAGATCCCCTCGTTCCGGGGCGCGCCGAGCTGGGAGATGCTGCGGCAGCTCCTGAAGGAGTCCGGCGTCAGGGATCCCCTGCTGGTCCTGCCGGACGGCCGCGTCGTGGATGGGGTGCATCGGCTCGAGCTGGCACGGATGCTGGGCCTGGCGGAGGTCCCGGTCCGGATCGTCGACGTGGCCGAGCCGTGCCCGGACAGCGATCGCATGCAGCTCGAGACCACGCGGGCGGCCCTCGATGCCGGCCGGCGGCGCATCGACCCATCGCATCTCCGGAGGCTGGTGCTCGATCTGACCCAGGCGGAGGTCCAGCTTCGCGCCGTGAACCGGCGTGCGGCCAACCTCCGGCGCGGTCGCGTCGCGGGGGCGGGCCCGAGCGTGCCCACCCAGCGTGAGCGTGGGCAGGCCGTCGGGATGAGCGCGCGAGCGGTGCGCCGCCTGGACCGGATCGTGCGAGACGCGCCGGCGGATCTCCTGGACGCCGTGCGGACCGGAACGCTGAGCGCGAAGGTGGCGGATCGCCGCCTGGCGCGAGTCCGGAGCCGCTCACGTCCCGACCGGCCCCGTGCGCGCTCGGGAAATGCGGGCCGACGGGGACGGAGAGCCTGGCAAGGACGAGCCCGTGGCTGCGGATCCGACTCAGGGGATCGGATCGGCGCTCCGATCCGTCACGCCGCAGGCCAGCCCGGGGTCGACGACTCCGGTCGGCGATGCCGAGCCCGAGCGGCGAGTCGCCACGTTGGCGGGACACCCGGTCGTCGGTGAACAGCCCGGCGAGAGTCCAACCGATGCCGCCGTCGCCTCCGCACCGTCGAGCTCACCGGCCGTGGAGGCCTTCATGGCCGTGTGTCGAAGCCTTCAGGAGGTGACCCGAGACTTCGTCCAGGAGACCGCGCACTGGACGGGGGAGCGCCGCGAGCAGCGGACCCTCACGATCTGGCAGGGCATCCGCCAGCTCGAGGAGCATCTGGACTGGATGGAAGCCGCCGGGGAGACCGCGGCCGGGAGAGGCCTGACCGACGGCGCAGTCGGAGGGTTCGCTGTGGTGCCGACGGATGGGCTCGGCCTACCCGCTCCCCTGCCACCGGAGACCCGGGCTCTGGCCGCGCTCGCGCTCTACGAGCCGCGCTTCGTCTGGCCTCCCGACTTCCGCGCGACGCACGAGTGGCGGGTGCTCCGTGAAGACATCGCCGCGCACGGGATCCGCACACCGCTCCGCATCCTCCGGAACGGCTGGGTGATCGACGGGACGCATCGCTGCCTCATCGCCCAGGAGCTGGGGCTGGAGCGGGCCCCGGTACAGGTGGTCCCGCTCTCGCTGGGGCGAGCGCCCGGGAAGGTGCTCTCGGCGCTCGACTGACGGCGGGCCGCCATCTCCGTCACCCGGTGGGGTGAAGCCCTGGCCTTCCCCACCCCACCCACCCTTCGGGGTGCTGTCCATCGACCGCTGAACTGGAGTCCATGATCCGTGAAGCCGATGCTCGATCACACCGCGGGCCGGGAGTATCCACGCGCATTCGCGCCGTGGCCATACCCGCTGCTCTGCTTGGCCTGGAGGCTCGGCTGGGGCGGGCGGCGCCTCATCGCTCCGCGTAAGGCGGACCGGAGATCGACCCACGTGGAGGAACCCGCCGATGCCGGCCCCGCACTCGACGATGCCGAGGTGACGACGGCGTCTCGAGCCGACCCCGGTGCCTCGAACGGAGGCCGACGGCGACGACCCGGCGCGTGGTCGGAAGCTGGCGAGCGCGAGACGACGGCGGACCGGGTCCGGGCGACGTTACAGCACTCTCCGCTGATGTCGCCCGCACCCCACACCGTGGTCACCGGTGCCCTCACCGCCACCGTCAGCCTGATCTGCGTGGCGCCGGGGCCGGGTCGCGATCTCGAGGTTCCCCCATTCTGGCGGGCCGCCCTCGCGCGGTGGCCCGGCTTCCACACGCCGTGCTACGTCCCGTCCGCGCGCCCACGATGGGATCCGGCGACGTGGACCCTGGTCAGCCTGCTCGAGGGCGTCTGGGATACCACGGGGACGACGTTCCTCGGCCGTGAGCGCCCGCTCCTGTTCCAGGTGGCCGGCACGCGGCGCATGGCGGCCCGCCACGGGTGGTCCGATCGGCGGGCGCTCGCGTGCGGGCGCACCGCCCACCGGATCTGGCGGCACTGGTTCGAGACCCGGGAGGTCCCGCGCCTGGCCACGGTCGCCCGCTGGCCCGTGCCGCCGGCGTTGCAGCGTCATCTCCCCGACCTGGTCGCCGCCTATCGGCGCATGCGGGCCGCCCGGCGGACCGGCCAGTGGACACCGGACCTGGACGCCGTGCCGCCGTCCTGCCGGGTGATGCTCGGCCACCTCGCCGAGTCGTCCCTCCGCGAGCTTCAGCCGCCGGTGGTGGCCGATCGGCCGCTCGGGCTTCGCGAGGCGGTGGCTCGAGCGTGCCTCGCGAGTCCCCTCGGGCGCCTCGCGGCGCAGTCCGGTCTCGATGCCGGCGCCCTCCGGGCCGCTGCCGAGCAGACGGCCGCGCGCCTACTGTGGCTTCTGACGGCCCCCTGGGCGTGGACCCCGCGGCCCGTGGTGCGGGGACCTCGACGCGCGCGCCAGGAGGCCCGCGCCCGGGCACGCGGGACGATCGGCATGACGCGGCAGGAGGTGGCGGTGATCGTCGGCCTCGACGTGGGCTTCGGCTACACGAAGACCGTGACGGGCGCGGGGGTGGACGTCTCGCCCTCCGTCGTCGGCGAGTGGATGCCGGGCGCGTTCCGGCTCGGGGTGGAGCTGGGTGACGGACGGGACGCGCGCGAGCCGGAGGCCATCGGCCTCGGTGAGCGCACCTACGTCGTCGGCGAGCGCGCCCTCCGGATCGCGCACCGCCGGTTCGTCGGGACTCAGCCGCGAGTGGATGGAGCAGCCGACGTTCCGCGTGCTCGCCCTCGCGGCCCTCCACCGCGTGCTCGGCGAGTCCGGTCACGCGGTCACCGTCGTCACCGGTCTCCCCGTGGAGGACGTCGAGCCGCACGGCGACACGGTCCGCCGGCAGCTCGAGGGGGCCCATGAGCTGCGGCTCGAGCCGGATGCGCGGCGCTGGACGGTGACGATCGAGCGCGTCCACGTGCTGCCGCAGCCGCTCGGGACCGTCCTCGCCCAGTGCCTCGACAGCCGGGGTCACGTCACGGAGCCGGCGGGGCTCGACGTCCGTGTGGGCGTCCTCGACGTGGGCTTTCGGACGACGGACTATTTCACGCTCGACGGCCTCGCGGTGCTGCCGGCGCGGTGCCTGACCCGGAACACGGGCATGGCCGACCTCCTCCTGGATCTCTCCCGCGAGGTCTATCGCCGCTGGGGCGTGGAGCTGGATCCCCATGCCCTCGACGAGGCCACGCTGCGCGGCGTCCTTCGGATCGGCGGTACCGAGGTCCGCCTCGGGCCGGTGCTCGACCCGTGGCTGGACCGGCACGCCGAGGCCATCGCAGCCCACGGGCGGATGCTCTGGGGTGATCAGGCCCGCGGGCTCGGGCGCCTCTGGATCACGGGCGGCGGCGGCGCGGTGCTGGGTGCTCGCCTGACGGCCCTGGCGCCCCACGCCGAGGTCGTGCGGCACGCACGGATCCAGAACGCCGTGGGGTACTTCCGCTACGGGCTCCGTCTGCTGAGGGCGGGCAAAACGGCCGCCGTGATTGACCGATGAGCGCGTCTGTCAGACGTCTGTCAGAGATCTGTTAGAGAAGACTCCCGCCGCCCGGAGTCGCGGCTGTCGCTGGCCGGCCCCGCGTCATGACCACGCCCAGAAGATCGCGCACCTACCTGACCCTCTACTTCAACCTCGAGCGAACCGAGGACCTTGATCTGCTGACCTTGCTCTACGCGGTGCCGGCCACGCGGCGAGGGACGGCCGTCAAGCAGGTCCTCCGCGCGGGCCTCACGGCGCATCTGCACGCGCATCACCCGGACCGCCCGCCGCTCGACCGCCAAGCCGTGCGCGATCTCGTGGCCACGCGAGCCCGGGCCAGACGTCGGCGACGCCGGAGCCAGCCAGCGCAGGACGGTGGCCACGACGCGCCCGCTCGTGCCCCGGTCGCGAACCGCGAGGTCGGCCCGCCCGGAACACCAGGCCAAGGTCCGGAGGAGCTCACGGACGACGCGGACCGGGCACCGTCCGGTGACGCCGAGGTCCGCCTCGACCGCCTGCTCCGGTCGTTCCTGCGATGACGATGAGCGCGACCGAGTGCACTCGGTCCTCCGTGCGACGGGATGCCCGCACCGCGAGCAGGCCCTGGAAGGGTCCGCGAATGCGCGATGTGGCCCGGATGGATCAGGGGAAGGAATCCCACGAATCGGCGCGGAGTTCCACGGCAGGCTCCGAGCGGCCCCGCCCGGCGGCGCGCCTCATGAGATTCCTGTGCTGGCGTGGCGGCACCGGATGGCGGTGCGGCCGTGGTGACGGCCATCGTGGCACCGAAGGTGGACGGGCCCCGGTCTGAAGAGCCGCCGCGCGGCTCTCGACGGGCGGTGTGCCCGTCGACGCGCTCGTCGCGGGGAGGCTCGCGTCCTGGGGTGGCGCCTTCGGCCATCGCGCGCGCTGCCGTGAGAGGTCGGCGATGGTCTGGGACCGCGGCGGTTTGATTCGGTGTGGTGGGTCGCTGTTCGTCTGCGGTCCGGTCGGCCTTCGGGCCCCTTCGGGGCGTGGCCCACGAATCGCGGACGTCGGCTCCCGTGACCCCCGGGGAGACTCTGTCTGCGGTCCCGTCGGGTCCTCGGGCGTGTTCAGAGGGTAGAGCTGTGAGCTTCGGATCGAGGGCTGGTGAGGGGGCGGACCGTGGCGACCGACAGACGGGACACGAAGCGGCGGCACGGGTCGTGCTCGTGGCCGAAGGAGGGGATCACATGGCACCTCGGGGCGGACCATGGCGCGCGAGTGGGCCGGTCACGCTCGGTTCCGTGGCAGACCGACAGCCCGGACAGGCATCGGGCGAGCAGACGATCGCGGGGGATCGGATGCTCCGGCGCGTGGTCTACGCGTACCTCGTCAGCGTCGTGGTGGCTGGCGCGGTCGCGCTCGTCGGACTGCACGAAGGTCTCTGGTGAGCACCACGGGAGCGGGTGGCCACGGCGTGATCCGCATCCGGGAGCGCGGGCCGCGGATGGCGCTGACGCATCGCGTGCTCATCGTGGCGGGGCCCGCGGGGGTGGAGTTCCACCTCGACCACCGGATCGCGGCCGCCCGCGGTCAGCACCGGATCGTGGGCCCGGAGGGGCTGGCCGCGTGGATGGCCGATGCCGGGGACGTCCATCCGACCTTCCACATCGCCGCGACCTGCCCGTGCCGGCGAAACCACGCTCAGAGCGGGGGACCCCGCCAAGGAGGAATGGGATGTCCGACGTGAACCGCGTGACGCTGTCGGGCCGCCTCGCGGCGGACCCCGAGCTGAAGTACCTCCCGAGCGGGACCGCCGTCGCGAACCTGCGGCTCGCCTCGAACCGGACGTACACGAGCAACGGCGAGCGGCGGGAGGAGGCCCTGTTCGTCGATGTGGAGGTCTACGGGAAGCCCGCCGAGGCGGTGGCCCAGCACAAGGCGAAGGGCGCGTTCCTGGTCATCGACGGACGCCTCCGCCAAAACACCTGGGAGCGGGACGGCCAGCGCCACTCGCGCCTCCTCGTCGTGGCCGACCACGTCAGCTTCGGCCCGAGTGTGGGCGCCGCAGGCGCCACGGAAGCCGCCGCCGTGGCCGGGGGCGACGAGAAGGATGACCTGCCGTTCTGAGTGCGGCGTCCTCAGACTGAAGTAGCCGCGCCTTCTCTCGGCTGAATGCCTCCCGGATGTCCCGGGCGGCCTCGCACGGATCGATCCAGAGTTCCTGGAACTCCCCTGGGCGCCACCGCCCTGATTCTCCCCGACACGGCACGCGGCGGTGCCCGCGTGCCCGCTCGGCCCCGAGGCCGAGGTCAACGGAGGAACGCCATGCCCCGAGGCCGCTCGACTCCGCCCTGTCACCGCTACCGCCGGGTCGCGGTGACCTACACCGTGGCCCGGGAGCACGGCCCCGCGACCTGGCCCACGCTCTCGAGCCCGGAGGAGGCCGCCGAGTTCGCCCGCGAGCTCCTCGCCGCCCACGACGACGACCGCGAGCACTTCTGGGTGATCTTCCTCAACGCCCAGAACGGGTACACGGGCCACCATCTCGTCTCCACGGGCAGCCTCTCGGCGTCGATCGTCCACCCCCGCGAGGTGTTGGGGCCGGCCCTGCGCGAGGGCGCGGCGCATCTGCTCCTGGTCCACAACCACCCGTCGGGGGACACGACCCCCTCGAAGGAGGACGTGAGCCTCACCCGGCAGCTCGTGGAGGGCGCCCGGCTCCTCGGAATCCGCCTCCACGACCACCTGATCGTCGGCAACGGCACGAACAAGTGGACCTCCCTGGCGCAGCGGGGGCTGCTGTAGCCGTGCTGCTGGTGCTCGATCCGGTGCCGGCGCTGGCCCGGGACCTCCGCACCTTGCCCCACGCCCTGGCGCAGCCGCTGTTCGTGGAGGCGATCCGGCCGCTGCGAGGGCTCACGCACACGGCGGACGGCGCGTGGGAGGCGTACCGCGAGGGACGCTGCTTCCCCAGCGAGGTCCGGGCGATCGAGCGCGCGCTCACGCAGCGCTTCGCCGGGGAGGCCGAGTACGGGCGCCTGGTGAGTCTGGGACTGGCCCATACCGGGCGGCCGGCGTTGTCGACCGTCGTTCTCACGGCCGCGGACGCCGGCGAGGAGGCCGGGGTGCTCCAGGCCTTCTGGCAGATCCTCGCGCGGAGCCAGAAGTCGGACCTGCGGCTCGTCACCTACGGCGGCGCGCGGTGGGGGCTGCCCTTCCTCGCGCGGCGGAGTCTGCTCCTCGGGCTCGCCCCGTCCGTGCCGCTCCCGCTCGGCCGTTCGAAGCTCGAGATCCACTTCGATGTCGACGCCGTGCTCGCCAACTGGGACGTACGGCGGTCCCGGCCCCTCGAGCTCGCCGCGCTCCAGTACGACCTCCCCGGGCCCTGGGCGGCCTCCGAGGATCCCGACGGTGCGGACACGACCGCGGCGATCCGGGCGGCCCTCGACGCGGGCGACCGGGAGGCCGCGCGCACGCTGGCCGAGGCCCGCCTCCAGGCGCTCGTCGGTCTGCACGCACGCCTGGCGCCGAGCTACCTCGGCGCCGTGGCGTGACCGCCTGGTGCGATGGCGGCCCCTTCCACAAGACGTGTCTGGAACGCAACCAGGCCACCGCGGTCTGCATCGGGCCCGAGGAGAGCGGAGCCATGCCGAAGATGACGGTCACCACGAATGACGGCCGGTTCATCGCGGACTTCGAGATCGGCGACGTGGACCCGATCGACTACCAACCCGAGATCGACGAGGTCCTGCGCGAAGCCTTCGAGTTGGAGGGCACCGCGGTCCCAGACTGGCTCCAGCGGGACGACGTCGGCCCGGGATCTCCTCGACCTCAACGATAGCGCGACGCGAAGGTCCACACCCATGGGAGAGCGCAGTTGGGCACGTTTGACGATCGGGGGCCCAGTCCCGCGCCGGTTGCTCACCGACGCCCTCGAGACGCTGGCCGGCTGTCGGCTGGACGAGTGTCTGGAGGATGGCCGGGTCGTCGTCGAAGACCCCGAGGCGTCCTGGGGTGGATTCTCCGAGCTGGAGGCGTGGCTCGAGGGTCGAGGGATTCCCTTCGACCTCGAAAGCGCGGCGTGCCCCGGCGCGTGGCCCGACATGCTCGTCCACTTCCGCCCCGGCCGGGGGCGCGTGGAGTTTGTCGCCGACGATAGTCATGCGGAGCCGGTGATCCCGCGGTCGACACTTCGGACGGCGCTGACCCGCTACCGGACCCTGAAGAGTCTGCGCGTGTGGCTCGCGCGGACGTACCCGGAGGTCCCGGCCCTCGAACCGATCACATGGACGCGGGCTGACCCGGTCGGGTCTGGGCGATGCGAACACTGAGCGACACCGAGGCGCTGAATCGCATCTACGCCTGCCTGAACGGACTCGAATGGTCCGCGGACACACTGGAGGCGATTGCCGCCCTCATCGAAGCGACCGGCCGGCCGATCGCCCCACCGCCCGTGAAGGATCGGCGATGAGTCGGAGGCCGGTCGGCGCCCAGGGGACGCGAGGCGCGACGTGACGACGCGTCCGGGCGAGGACGGAGGGTGGTCGCCGCGTGGGCCACGGCCTCGACCCACGGCGCCGCGCTGTACGAGACCGTGCTGTACGCCGACGGGAGCCTCTCGTGTAACTGTCCCGGCTGGGTGTACCCGCGGAATGGGCGGACGCGCGCCTGCCGGCACACGAGGACCTACGAGCCCCTGGCCCCGGGGCTGCTCGCGGCGGCCGCGGCGACGGGTCCGTCGAGGGCCGGAACGAGGCCCACGGGAGGCGGCAGCGGAGCGAGTCCCCAACCGCCTGTGGTCCGGGCCATGGGGTCCGGGGGACCGCGTCGCCGGTTCGACCTGTCCTAAGCGGGGGCCCGCGCCACAGGCGCCGGCCGAGACCCAGGTCAGCGATTCCGATGGCTCGCGGGTTCCGCGTCGTGCGGCCACTCCGATCCCCGCCCCGAGCCTGGCTGAGCCAAGACTGCATCCGGGAGCCTCGTGGGCTCCCGCGCCACAGGAGCGACACGCATGGCTGACCCGCAGACCCTCATCCGCGACGCTCAGGAGAAGGCCGAACGCCTGTGCCGGCTCGCCGTCGCGCAGACGCCGGCCGACTACCAGAGCTTCATCACCCTCATCGAGCAGCGCAAGAAGGTGGGCGGGACGCGGGCGGCGCCCATCTGGGCCACCGTCCGGCAGCCGTATCTCTCTGCCGACGGCCGGGTCAAGATGGCCCGCGACCAGCACCGCGAGGCCAGCAAGCGCTTCGACATCCAGAGCGAGTTCCTGGTCGAGCCGACCAGCGGCCAACTCCTCGCCCGCGCCACGCTCACGAGCGAGATCTACGGCACGGCCGTGGCGCATGCGCGCGTCTTCCTCGGTGGCGAGGGGGTCAACGAGTCGAACCCCATCGAGAACGGCGAGACGAGCGCCGTGGCGCGCGCCTTGGGCATGTGGGGCTTCGGCTGCTTCGGGACCGGGATCGCCTCGGCTGACGAGGTGCTGCGCGTGAACGAGCGGCCCGACTCGCGCGGGCACGGGGGCGCCGCGCCTGGGTCGGCCAACGGCGTGCCCGACCCCTCGGCGGCCGCCACCGTCGCGCCGGACGTCCCGCACGACGCCACCGAGGCCGAGCTGGCACGACTCGGCCAGGCGCTCGGCCTCCGGCCCGGCGAGCTGGCCCTGCGGCGGGCGCAGGCGACCTCCGACGCGGACGCCGTGATCGCGCTCCGCGGCGAGGTGACCGCTCGCGTCCTGAGCGACGGGATGCCGCGGGAGGCGCTCCCGTCGCACGCCGCCTGCCTTGGGGTCGAGACCGGCGCGTATCGCCGCTACCTGGTGGCCCGGTACCAGGTCGCGGACGGTGAGGCCCCGGAGCTCGCGCTGAGCGAGGCCCACGTCCGCGAGGAGCGCGAGCGGTTCGTCCGACGGTACCAGGACGCCGGGGTGGCGCTGGGCTTCCGGGACCAGTGCGCGCGTCTCGCGGGCACCACCGCGGCGTGACCGGGACGCAGGAACACGAGGATGACCCCCGCCTGCCGCGCAGGCACAAGGAGGCGCAACGGATGAGTCACGTGGCGACGATGACGCTCGAGTTCCGAGACCCGGTGGCACTGGCCGACGCGGCCGCCGCCTGCGGGTTCGGACTCACGCACGATACCGTCCGCTTCTTCGACGGGACCCGGGTGACCGGCACCGCGGTGCGCTTGCCGGGCTGGCAGTACCCGGTCGTGGTCGACGACCACGGCCGGCTGTTCTACGACCACTACGAGGGGCAGTGGGGCGACCTGGCTCACCTCCACCGCTTCCGGCAAGCCTACGCGGAAGCCGCCACGCGGCGGTTCGCCCACGCCCAGGGCTTCCGGATCACGCGCACCGTCCAGACCGACGGCACCGTCCGTCTGGCGCTCGGCCAGTAGCCCCATGAGTGCCCAGACGATCGTGGTGACGATCGGCCCGACGGGCGAGGTCACCGTCAGCGTGGAGGGCGTGGCGGGCCCCGCCTGCCACGCCCTCACGCGGCCGTTGGAGGCGGCCCTGGGTGTCACGCGCGAGGACACCCGGACCGCGGAGTACTACCGGACGGCGGCGCCGAGCACCCGGCATGTTCGTCTGGATTCGGCCTGACGGGACCGTCCATCTCGTCTACGACGACGCGTTGCGGGGTCTGCTCGCGCTCGGGCCGGCCGCGATTCGCCGAGCGTCCCACGTCGAGCCCACGCCCGACGGGCGGTGGACGGCCGACCTCGGACCGATGGAGGGACCCGTGCTCGGGCCGTTCACGACCCGGGCGGCCGCGCTCGAAGCCGAGCAGGTGTGGCTGGTGCACCACTTCGCGTCCGGACACCCCCAGTGAGGAGAGTGATTGTGCGATCCGAGTCGCTGGCTTCCGCCACCGCCATCCCCCCGGACCCGCCCGAGGCCCGCGCGCCCGTGCGGGTGCATGCGTACCTCACGGCCCTGCCCGGACTTCTGGCGGAGGCGGATCTCGCCGAAGCGCACGTCGAGGGCCGCGACCGACGCACCGGGACGCTCGTCGCGTACAGCTTCGTCACGATCCACCGGGCGCTGGCCCTGCACGTCGCGGAAGCCGTCCGCGCGGCGCTCGCACGGCTCGAGATCGAGGTCAGACCCGACGGATCCCGCCAGGACGCGCGCGAGGCGTCCGACCGCGAGGGTTCGCACGCCGACGGCGCCGCCGCGGGCCATGTGGCCCCACAGGAGCGCGATGATGTCCCGGGCCAGTATCTCTGAGGTGACCGGCGGCGTGCGGCGACGCCGCATCGCCGGCTCACGACGGCGCGGTCGAAGAGCACGCCACGCCGGCGGCCGGGGGCCGGCGATCCCGTCGCTGGCCATCGTCGTCCAAGGCGGGACCGTCCAGGGCGTCTATGCGGGGCGGCGCGGTCGATTCACGGTGCACCTCCTCGACGACGACGACCTCCGCGCCGACGACGACCTCGCCGAGGGCGTCGCGACGACCGGCATGCTGCCCGAGCTGGCCGTCGAACCCGGGCTCGCGACCGCCGTGGCCGAGTACCGCGCGGTGGCCGCCCATCAGGCGCGACATCGGCCGGCCGTGGAGATCGGGTCGTGACGACGGGGCGTGCGTCCGTCTCCCGCTGCGTCGTGTGTCAGCCTCCGGGGCGGCCGGCGGCCCGGCGCTGTGCGGACTGCCGGGAGCCGGTGCACCAGCGTTGCCAGGCCGCGCACGCCTGCGCCCCGAAGCGGGCACGCATGGCGGCCCTGGAGGCGGCGGCCCGCGCACGGCTCCTGACCTATCGCGTGATCCTCACCCTCCACGTGGACCAGACCCTCGACTCGCCGGCCTCATGGGACTGGCCGAGCCGTCTCGGGCTGCGTCCGCCTGAGCGCGTGGTCGCCCACGTGGAGCGGCTCCGCGAGGAGACCGGTGAGACTGGCGCACCCGTGAGGCCGCCATCGTGACCCGCCTCAGCGGCGACGAGCTGCGCGACGGCTACGTCTGGAACGGCTTCGACTACGCGCTCCAGGTCTGGGTCGTCGATGGGGTCGCGCAGTCCTGCGGGCACCCGGTGGCGATGCGCCGCGCGGGCCCCTGCTGTCCGGCGTTCCGCCTGGCCGGCCGACGCATCGAGACGATTCCCGGTGCGCAGCGCCGCCCTCCCACGGCGGACGGCGGCGCGGGATCGAGCCGAACGGATCACCCCGGGCCTCGCACCGAGGCCTGAGCCACCTCGACCCCCCCGCGTGCGTGGCGCACACCCGCACGCGTCTTCTCTTCCGCTGCCCAGGGAGAACGACATGCTGAGTCCATTTGCCGAACGGCTTCGCGACTACCTGCGCGCGGGATACCCCGCGCTCGCCGTCGTCACGCACGAGGAGGAACGCCTGCTCGGCGACCTCCGGACGCTCAATACCGCCGGGTGGGCGGTGGTGACGTGGACCATGGCCCGCGGCTGGGTCGACGCCGACGGCCGGGTCTTGAACCAGGGGCAGGGCGACCCCCTCCGGGCGGTGCAGGCCCTGGCGACGCTCCCCGAGAAGACGGTGGCGGTCTTCTTCGACCTCCATCCCTACCTCGCCCAGCTCCCGGAACTGGTCCGCGCCGTGCGGGACGCGTTCCCGGCCGCGAAGGCCACGCAGCGCCCCCTGCTCTTCTGCTCGCCCGAGCCGACGTGGCCCGTGGAGTGGGAGAAGGACGTCGCGCCGCTCGACTATCCCTTGCCGTCGAGGGAGGCCCTCCGCGGCGTCCTCGACGAACTGCTGGCCCCCGCGAAGGTCACCCTGCCGCCCGCCGTGCGCGACGCCATGCTCGAAGCCGCCCGCGGCCTCACGTGGAACGAGGCCGAGAACGCGTTCGCCCTGGCCCTGATGCGCGACCGGGCGCGGATCGCGGCGATGCCGGCGACCGTCCAGGCCGAGAAGACCGCGCTGGTCCGGAAATCCGGACTCCTGGACCTCCTCACGCCGGCCGAGACGCTCGACGGGGTGGGCGGGCTCGCGCCGCTCAAGGCCTGGATCGCCGGGCAGGGCGCGCTCCTCGCCCGCGCCGCCGAGGCCCTCGCGTGGGGGTTCGCCGCGCGCGATCTGCCGAAAGGCGTGCTGCTCCTCGGGGTCCCGGGCACCGGCAAGAGCCTCCTCGCGCGCGCGATCGCCGGCAGCTGGGGCCTCCCGCTCCTCCGGCTCGAGATGGCCCGGATCCTCGGGAGCCTCGTCGGCCAGTCCGAGGCGCGGACGCAGAGCGCCCTCCGCCTCGCGGAGGCGATGGCCCCGTGTGTCCTCCACGTCGACGAGATCGAGAAGACCCTGGCGGGCGCGGGCGCGGGGCATCTCGATTCCGGCGTCAGCAGCCGGGTCGTGGGGAGTCTGCTCACCTGGCTCCAGGAGCGCGGACTCGGCCGGGACGGGACCCCCGCGCCGGTGTTCGTCGTGGCGACGGCGAACCGGGTCGAGGCGCTGCCGCCGGAGCTGTTCCGCCCCGGCCGGTTCGACCAGGTGTTCTTCCTCGACCTCCCCGAGCCGACGGAGCGCGCCGCCGTCCTCGAGATTCACCTCCGGGCCCGGCGGCAGGCCGTGCCGCGCGACGCGATCGAGGCGCTCGCCGCGCGCACGGAGGGGTACAGCGCGGCCGAGCTCGAGCAGGTCGTCAAGGCGGCGTGCCTGCGCGCGTTCCAGGACGGCGGCCGCCGCCTGCATCCCGCGGACCTCGAGGCCGCGCGCCCGAGCGTCACGCCGCTGGCGGAGAGCCGCGCCGAGGAGATCGCCGTGATCCGTGGCTGGGCGCGGACGCGCGCCCAGCGCGCCAACGGTCCCGCCGGGCTCGCCGACGGCCACACCGGGCGTCGCCGGCTCGACGAGTAGCGGGTCACGCTCACTGCACCAGGAGGAACCGCACCCATGTCTGACCCCCTGGCCACCGGCATCCTCCTGAAGCTCGACGTGACGGTCTGGACCGGGACCGCCGCCCTGAGCGCGCCTGACCTCGGCCTCGATCCGGGCACCGTGGCCGCCCACTACACCCTGGGCCGGAAGCGGCTGGTGCCGAAGGCCGCCCTGGACCCGATCGCCACGATCGTCCGCCAGGCTCGCTACGCGCCTCGAGGGGCTGAGCCACGCGTTGCCCGACGGAAGCCGCTTCGTCCTCGCCGCGGCCACCCCCGAGGTCGAGGCGCAGCTCACCCGCACGCGGGCGCGGTTCGGCCAGGCCGTCGAGACGTTCCTCGCCGCGTATCCACGGTGGCGCGCCGACATGGCGCCCCAGTGGGACGGCGGCGGCCCGCGCGGCCTGGCACACCGCGGGACGCCCAGGGGACGCCACCCCCTTCGTCACGGCGTTCCTCGCCCGGGTCGCGGCCGCGTACCCCATGGCCGACGCGCTCCGGCGGCGCTTCGACTTCTTCTGGTGGACCTACTCACTCCGGGTCGCGGGCACGGAGCGGGTGGAACTCATCGGCCTCGCCGACGCCGAGCGGGCCCGCCGCACGGCGGACGCCACCTACCGCGCGGAGGTCGAGGCGCGCGTCGCGGCGGCGCTGGAGCAGAGCCTCGCGGGCTTCCGGGCCCAGCTCGCCGAGGCGTGCCAGGCCGTGCTCGCACACCTCCGGTCCGGGCGGCCCCTCCGCGAGGGCGCGGTCGCCCGCTTGCGGCGAACCATCCAGCGCTTCCGCGCCCTCAACCTCGTCGAGGACGACGCGGTCGAGTCCCAGCTCGCCACGTTCGAGCAGACGTGCCTGGACGGCCTCGATCCGGCGGCGGTGCACCACGCCCCCGACCTGCGCGCGACGCTCACGGCGGGGCTCCAGGCGGTCGTCGAGGCCGCCACGGCGGAGTGGCCGCAGAGTGCGCTGACCGGCCGCGCACTGCGTCGCTTCGATGTCGAGACCGAGGGCGAACCCGGCGTCCCGGCGACCGCCGGGGCGACCCCCGAATCTCCCGTCGCCGCGTGACCGGCGCACGGGTCAGCCGATGGTCCGCGATCGCCGCCTCTCACCACGAGAGCCGCACGGTGGTCAGGCCCCTCGACGAGACGCTGGCGGCCCTGCACCCGGGCCAGCGCGCTGGCCGTCACGCACCCGGCCCGGCCCCTGCTGCTCGCCTGCGGGCCCGGCAGCGGCAAGACCCGGATCCTGACCCACCGCATCGAGTGGTTGATCGAGCACGAGCAGGTCGAGCCGGCCGCGATCCTCGCCCTCACCTTCTCCCGAGCGGCCGCGGACGAGCTGCGCGGGCGCGTCGCCCACGCGCTGGGACCACGCGCGCGGACCCTCTGGGCGGGCACCTTCCACGGCTTCGGGGCCTGGCTCCTGCGGCGCCACGCGACGGCGGTGGGTCGGACGCCCGCCTTCACGATCCTGGATCGCGACGACACCCGCCGCCTCGTCGCCCGCCTCGCGAAGGACCTGCGCCTCGAGGGCGACCTGCCCACGCTCGTCGAGGCCCTGGAGCGGGCGAGGACCCCCGAGGTCCCTGGCACCCCAGGCCCGGCGGCCCCGGCGCGGTCCCCGATCGCGGCGCTCCGGGTCGCCTATGAGACGCGGTGCCGCCAGGCGAACGCGTTCGACTTCCTGGACCTGCTGACGGAGCCGCTCACGTTGCTCGCCCGTGAGCCGACCGTGCGGGTGGCGCTGCGGGCCCGCTTCCGGGCGGTGCTGGTCGACGAGGCGCAGGACCTGTGCGCCCTGCAGCACGCGCTCATCGAGGCGCTCGCCGCCCCGGACGGGGCGCTGACCCTCGCCGGCGACGATGATCAGGCCATCTACGGCTGGCGGGGGGCGGACCTGACGCGCCTCCACGCCTTCGAGCGCACGTACCCCGGCGGCACGGTGCTGGCCGTCGGCCGGAACTACCGGTCGACCCCGCAGATCGTGACGACGGCCGCGCGGCTCATCGCCCACAACCGGGCCCGGCGGCCCAAGCCCCTCACCGCCGTGCGGCGCACGGGGCCCGATCCCACCGTCCTGACCTGGCCGGACGACCGGGCGGAGGCCCAGGGGCTGGCCGCCGCCTGCGCCGACTGGCTCCGCGCGAGTGCCCCGCCGATCGCGGTCCTCGCACGGGTGACCGCCTGCCTGACGCCGATCGCCCGCGCGTGCGCCGCGGGCGGGCTCAGCGTGCGGATCCTGGCGGAGCGGCCCCTCGCCGAGCGCGCGGCCGTGCGCGACGTCCTGGCCGTGTGCCGCGTCCTCGTGAATCCGGCCGACTGGCCCGCGTGGGAGCGCGTGCTGCCTGCGCACCGCTGCGGGATCGGCGCGAAGACCGTGGCCACCCTGCGCGGTCGCGTCGCCGTGGTCGGGGTGACCGAATCGTTGGCGGAGGTCGCGCGGACCCGCCCCCGGCTGGCGGCGCTCCTCCAGCAGCTCGCGGACTGGCGGGCCGCGCGGCTCCCGGTGAGCCAGCTCCTCGAGACACTGGCGCGGGACGTCAGCGGCCAGCCGTCGAGCACGGGCCGATCGACCACCGCGGAGGCCGAGGCACGCCGAACCGAGGACGTCGCCGCGCTGGTGGCCGTCGCGCGGCGATGGGACGCGGACGGCGGCGGCAGCCTGGGCGAGTTCCTCGACACCCTCGTGCTGAGCGACGACGACCCGGGCGCCCCCGCGGCGACCCAGGTGCTCGGTCTCACGCTCCACGCGGCGAAGGGGCTCGAGTTCGACACCGTGGTCATCGTGGGCGCCGAGGAAGGGCTCCTGCCCCACTACCGACACACCGTGCCCGAGGCGCTCGCCGAGGAGCGACGCCTCTGCTACGTGGGGATGACCCGGGCGCGGGAGCGGCTCGTGCTCTCCGTGGCCCGCATGCGACGCCTGTGGGGCGAGGTCGTCTTCCGACCGCCCTCGCGCTTCCTCCGCGAGGCGGGGCTCGACGTCCAGCCGGCCTCCCCGAGCGCCATCACCCCCACACCACAGGAGGTCAGTCCGTCATGAGCCTGACCGCCGCCGAGACCACGGCCGAGCGGCTGCCGCGGGTGAGCCCGTCCCGCCTCGAGGCCTGGGACCGGTGCCCGGCCGCGTACCGGTTTGCGTATGTCCTGGGGCTGCCGCAGCCGGTGGCCGACCAGGCGCCACGGCTCCTCGGGTCGGTGGCCCACGCGCTCGTCGAGACGTACGTCCGCGAGGCGCAGACGACGGGGACTCCACCGCCACTCGATCGGCTCCCGGCCCTGGCGCGGGCACTCCTGAGTGGAAAGGCACTGCCGGAGGCGACGACGGCGGGGCTCGCTCGTGAGGCCACCGAGCTCGTCCGCGCGTGGCTGAGCCGTTGGGCCGTGCCCCTGGCCCACACCGTGGGCGTCGAGCACGCCCTCGCGATCGATGTCAGGGGTGCGCGCGTCGCGTGGGAGGCTCCGGACGCCTTCCTCCGCGGCCGGCTCGACCTCGTGGCCGTGGAGGGTCGGCAGGCCACCGTCTACGACTGGAAGAGCGGCTGGCTGACCGAGGACGACGAGGGCCTGCGGCGCGCGTGGGCGCCGGGCTGCTACGCCGCCCTCCTGTGGGCGTGGGCGCCGCGGCTCGAGACGGTCGCCGTCGAGTACCACTACCTGCGCACCGGCCGCGTCGCCCGGACGACCTTCGCCCGGGCGGACGCCATCGAGACGCTCGCCTGGGCCCGGACGATCGCGGCCCGCATCGCCGAGGCCCTGGCCCGCCCGGACGATCCCGCCGCCTTCCCGCCCCGGCCCTCGACCGCCTGCGCCACGTGCCCCTGGGTGAACCGGTGTCCGGCCGGCCAGGCCGCCCTCGAGGCCATGGACGAGGCACCGATCCCCGACGACACCGAGGCTCGCCGGCTCGGGACGCTCCTCCTGGCCGGCGAGGCGCGCGTGGCGCGTCTCCGCGAGCGCCTCCGGCAGTACCTCCAGGACCGCGAGCCCCTGGCGCTCGACGGGATGGAGCTCGGCTTCTTCCCCACGAAGGGCCGGTACGACGCGGCGGCCGTCTTCCGCGCGGCCACCGAGGCCGGGGCCGATCCCTGGCCCCTCCTCGCCGCCGACGGCCGCGCCCTCGCGGCCTTCCTCAAGCGCCGGCCCGACACGGAGCGGACCCTGAGCCCCGCATGGACCGCGACGCCGCCGTGGTTCGGTCACCGGAAGGTCGCCGCTTCGCCAGGCAATCGGCGAGCGAGGACGTCCTCGGGAAAGGGGATGCCCGCAGAAGCACCAGATCGAGAGCAGCCCGTCCCCTGATCCTCCCCGGCCACGTCAAGTGCAACCCGATCGCGCCTGGTTCGGGACGCGGGGACTCCCAATCCCCCAGGGTGACGGCTTCGTGCACGAGCTTGGAGACCCCGCCGACGACGCAAGGAGAACGCATGCCCACCCTCGGCATCCGACAGGAGCCCACAGCCCCGGCAACTCCCGTTGCGGAGATTCCGGACCGGCACCAGCGACCCGGAGTCATCATCACCGGGTCGTGCTCGGACTCCGCGTTCGTGGCGGCCAAGGTCCTCATCTGCGCCGACACGCTCAGCGCCGAGGAAGCGATCCGGGTCTGGCTCGAAGCACACGGCATCCGGGTGGGCGGCTGACTCCGGCTTCGCCGACCGGTCGAGGACACGCGTGAGCCAGCCGTCGACCAACTCAGTGGAGCCGCCCTCCGCCAGCACTCCGACCGCGCTCCGGGGCCATCGGGGCAACCGAAGCAGTCAATCCGATGAGCGCCAGAACCTGTCGACGGTGCCGAAAGAGGACAGATGAGCACGTCGCCTTCCTCTCAGTGACGCGAGCCAACGGCTCAGAGCAAATCCGCCTTCACCGAGTTTCCCTGGTCGCCGCGGGCGGCCGAGGAAGGCTTCCACCGATGGCGGGGCCACCGCCGGTGGCCGCGGACCGGCAAGCGGGACACGGGGCGCGTCAGAGGGACGGCCGCGGGTCGGACAGGTCAGCATCGCGACCCTGTCACCCCGCCTCCTACCCGCTCGGGAAGCCGCGAAATACCTGGGGGTCAGCTACGACAAGCTACTCGATCTTCGCTCGGCCGGAACCGTTCGACCGCTGTCCATCCCGGGTCTGCGGAAACTCGTGTTCGACGTCCGGGAGTTGGACGACCTGGTTGAGCGGTGGCGAGCCTGACCTGACCCGGCCTCGTCCAGCTTCCCTCAAGTGACCCGTCGTGGAAGCACCAGAGATGGCAAGGCCCGTGTGGGCATGAACACGGGGGAGGAGCGATGGGATCGTTGTTCAGGCGGACGAACTCCCGGAACTGGTGGATCAAGTACTGGGCGAACGGGCGTCAGCACCGGGAGAGCACGCGGACCGAAAAGGAGAGTGAGGCACGACGGGTCCTCAAGGAGCGGGAGGGGCGCGTGGCGGCGGGACAGCCCGTGCTCAACCGCGCAGACCGCGTCCGGTACGACGAAGTCGCCCAGGATCTTCGGACGCACTACCGAACCACGGGATCGAGGAATGTCGAAGAGGCCGGGTACCGGCTCGATCATCTGGACGCTTTCTTTTCCGGGTATCGCGTCGCGCAGATCACCCCTCGGCATGTCGAGAAGTACGTGGAGAAGCGCCAGGCCGGGGGGACCTCGAACGGAACGATCAACCGCGAGGTGGCCGTCTTGATTCGCATGCTCCGGTTGGCCTACGAATCGGGAAAGCTTCTGCGCGTCCCGGTGATCCACAAGTTGAAAGAAGGCGCGCCACGCCGGGGATTCTTCGAGCGCGAGCAGTACGAGGCCGTGCGGCGGTACCTTTCCCCCGACCTGCAGGTCGCCGTGGCACTCGAGTACGCGTTCGGCTGGCGATGTCAGAGCGAGGTGCTCACCCTGCAACGGCGCCAGCTCGATGTCGAGGCCGGCACCCTGCGCCTCGAACCGGGCACCACGAAGAACGACGAGGGGCGGGTCGTGTATCTCCCGGCGGACCTCAAGAGCCAGCTGGTGGAGCAACTCGAACGCGTGCGGGCACTGGAACGGAAGACCGGGAGGATCGTTCCGCATCTGTTTCCGCACCTTCGAGGACGACACCAAGGCCAGCGGATTCGGGACTTCAGACGGGCGTGGGTGACGGCCTGCCGAAGGGCAGGCGTGCCCGAGATGCTACGTCACGACTTCCGGCGCACCGCCGTTCGGAACCTGGTCAACGCCGGAGTGCCGGAGCGGGTCGCCATGACCGTGACGGGCCATCGCACTCGGAGCGTGTTCGACCGGTACCACATCGTGAGTCCGGCAGACTTGCGGGACGTTGCCCGGCGGCTCACCCCGCCCGAGGACCCACGCTGAACCGGCTACATTTCCGGGTCCAGCCAGGGGCGGGCACTCGCACAGCCCCCTGGCCAGGCGGAGGTGTGCGTACCCACGCACAGTTGCTGAGGTACAGATGCTGCGTCTGCGCTCAGCGGTCGTCGGGCGACTCACGAGCCACTTCCCTACTATCCATATTCCGCTGAGTGCGCTAGCCGGGGCCACGCGTGGGCATCTCAAGCGCACCAGCGCACACGCGGTCCCAGCCGAATAGAATGCAGCAGGCAATTCTGCAGACGGCGGCGAGCCGATTGACCACTTTCTCGCCTGGCTGAGTCCACACGCGTCCGCCTCAGTGCAGAACGTGCACTGGCTTCGTTTGACGGCTAGCAAGACCAGTGTACGCGCTCAGCACTTCCACCACGACGGCGCTCCGACCACCGTCGCTCGATGTTGCCGCGTTTCGACCACGAGACCTTGCGGGGCCGACAACACCCGCCGGATCGGGTCCTTCGTACGAACTCCGCCGACGCGTCGGCCGGTGGGGCCGAACCACGAGAACGCCTTGGACTCGAGTAAGCCGAACCCAGTATCACCAACCATCAGGTCGCCTTGGCCGAACACGTCAACAAGGGCCTCCAGACGATCCTCCGATAAGACGTACAGGCGCGTGTCGGTCAGCAAGTAGAGATGCGAGTCCGTCTGAATGATGTGGCGCGGGACCGCGCCGAGGTCGTACACACGGACCGGGACGCCTCGGTCGGACACTTCAACCACCTTTCCGGAATAGCCGGCCAGAAAGACGCGGTTGTCGCTGGAACCGAAGTTCGTGGCGTAGATCCAGTCGGAGGCATGCTTCTCGGAAACGCCCATGCTAAGGGTGATTTCCAGGCCGAGCGCCCCGCCAGGCGTGCCGCCTACAGGAACCTCCATTCGTTTGCGGCTCAGAATCTTCTCGTAGGTGACCCGCTCGACCTCGTCGGCGCCGATCCCGCGGAGATCCGCCCCGGTAAGTAGCTCCATTGCGGCCGCGAGCTCCTGGAACCGCCGGGTGGCGTCCGGATCGTTGGGATTCCTGTCCGGATGCCACCGCATGGCGAGCCGCCGGTACTGGCGGGTGATGTCCGCCGGCGCCACCGGCAGTTCGAGTTCCATCAGTTGGAGGGCTGTTTCGACGTCGCGGCTAGTGCCCAAGCGCTCCACGCGAGGAGTGGCGACCTTTGTCCACCCCTCCTGCGCCGGCAGTCGGATGCCCCACAGCACCTCCCCAGTTGCGGTGGACATGCACCAGGCCTCGTCGACGACGGTCACCAGGTACCTGGACCGATCGGCCGAGATGGCGACGGACCTGACGTGGGTCCGTAGTTCCCGCGGGTCGATCCCGAGCCGCTCGGCTTGGGCTCGGTACTCAGGAAGGTCTTCGACGCGCTCCGTCAGGATCTGCTCGATTCGGTCCGAATAGCCGTGGAGCACCCCCTCGCGGGACATGAAAAGGATCGCCGAGCCGTCTGTATTGACGTCCGCGCGGTATACGCCGTGGGCGAGACCACGCTCGGCCACGACTGACCCCGCCCGATCGGTCACCCGAAGTACCGCCGCCGCGTCGTCGAAGCCTTCACGGCGCCCATGGGGATCGAGCCAAAACGTCGAGCCACTGGTCGGGAAGGTGTCTTTGTAAGCGGGGTCCGGGCGCTGTTCCGGTGCGAGCTTGTGCTCAGAGAGGATCCGCCACCCTTCGCCGTCGGCCGCGAAGCGCTGCGCCGCTTGCGGAGCCGACGCGCGCCTGAGACTCGCCTCGGCAACGCGCACGGTCTCCGCCCAGACCCGGTCGGCGTGGTCCTCCGTCTCCTGCTGTTGCCGCCTCTCCCAATGCGCCGGTGCCTTTGGGAGCCGGACATACGGGAGTGCGGCGAGGTCGATTTCCCGTGCGCCCAACGGCGAACGCCGTGGGCGCGACCGCAGCACCGGCGCGATGGTACGCGTGGACGGCTGCGGCGGCGGACCCGTGCTCGTCAACGCCGTGGACACACTCACTGCCGATACGTCGGTGGCGACCGTCGGGTAGAGCTGGAGGCTCGATCCCTTCTTCACTCGTCGGATCCGACCAGCTTTTTCGAGCCACGCCGCGAGCTGAGAGACGCGGCGGCCATCCGCGACACCAAGGTGGGCTTTGAGCCCGGACTGCGCGAGTCCCGGTTCCCGGCGCACCACACCCATGATGCCAACCACGAGTTCAATATCCGCTTCCGCCTGCTCAGCCGACGGCAACCAGTCGCGGAGCTCACGCACGCCTTCCAGCGCGGCGCGAAGTTCCCGAATACCCTCGCGATCCTCCAGGACCGCCATGAGCGTCGGCGCCGTGTGCACGGCATGTGACGTCCTGATGTCGAATCTGCCGTACTCACGCTGACACTCCCGGACGAACTGCGACATGATCGCGTAGGTCTCGCGCGCGGCGGCGATCGCCGATCGATAGTCCTGATCTGCCTTTCCCCGCTCGATCACCGCCGAGAGCTCGAAGTAGCGGTCCGATCACCCGGCCTTCGACTTGGCCGCCTCGAGTGCCGTGCGCACTCGCTGGTTCCGAGGCGGATGCGATTGATGGCTTCGCCGGCTCGTCGACCGCTGCGGTGCTAGGGTGTGCAGACGTCGGCTTCGCCGCGGAGATGTCACCGCCGAACAGTCGCTTCAAGAAGGTGACCATCGCATCGCCTCGAGGCAGGAGCGCCGAAAGAGAACAGAAGGAATCAAGCGACTTGCGAAGCGCAGAGTCGGCGAATTGGCTGCCAGTCTCCGGTGGCCTTCCGGCTCATGAACTACCCGGGCCCCCTGCCCGCCGGGTCCGATCCTTAACCCGGTCGCGACGTCGGCGATGTCCGAGGAAGTGCCAACGTGGCTCGCGCGGCATCCTCGCACGTCGCACCGAGGTGCTCCCGACCGCCGAGGCGTTCATCGTCGGCGCACAGCCCGTTCGAGAGCGACCGCGCGGACGAAACCGTCTTCCGTATCAGCATGAACGGGTCCGCTATCCGGCACCATGGCAGCCGCCGCCAAGTAGTCATGGGGCCTGCACGTGAACACAACGATCTGAAAGGAGCGAGCCTTGTCTATGAGCAACGCGCGGAACCAGTCCATACGGTCGCCGTCGCTCTGGACCAGCTGATCATCCAGGACGATGGTCGTACAGAGGTACTCCCCAAGGGAGATGCGGTACAACGTCGAGAGCTGCTCTCGCGTTCCGACCGAGATCCGGTCGATCTCCCGAGCCGCCCCGGCTGCTAGTACGCCCTCTGTGGCGAGGTGGGCGGTCAGCTGCACGCCCTGGTAACGCTGTTTCGTCAACTCTTGGAAGCGACCCGCGATGGCTGGGGCAAGGGCCTGGCCCAGATTGTTGGCTTGAGCGGCGTCGGCCTCCTTCATCTGCTCGAGCAGGAGCCGCCATGCCTCATAGTCCTCTTCGATCTCTCGCTCCTGGCGCTCGGCGAGGTCGAATGCCTCCAAGGCGTCGCGTAGCCGCTCGCGTGCTACGGCGCCACCGACCTGCTCGAGCGCACCGTGTGCCCGTTGCATCTCACGATCGATATCATCGAGGACCCGTTCGGCGGTCGCCAGGGTATCCCGAGATGCGGACAGCTCGCCCGCGCTGATGTCCCGCGCTGGAACCGGAAGAGCGGTGTGCCGCGCCGATGCCGTGGAGAGCATCGCCTCCGCGGCATCGAGATCGTGCGCGGCGCGCAGTTCCTGCAGATCCGCAAGGTGGCGCATCTCGGAGGCGTGTTCGGCGGTCGCCTGTGTGACAGCCTCTTGAGCAGTGTTGGTGGCCGTGCGCGCCGCATCCGCCTTGGCGCGCGCACCGGCTACGGCTTCCTCCATCTTCCGCGTGCGTGTCTCGATCGAACGCTCCAAGGCGCCGAGCTCCGCCGCGATCCTCTCCCGATCCGAGAAGGCGGCACGGAGGGACTCTTCGGCCGCGCTCGCCGACTCGGCGATGCCAGATGGAAACTGCCGAACGGCGGCGTCCCGCGTCTGCTTGGCGGCGTCGAGAGTCGCCCGTGCCGCCCGAACACGCTCCTCCGCGACGCTGTGCGTCGTGGCCGCCTCTCTCGCCGCGCTCCTCGACTTTTCCGCCTCCTGCGACGCTTGTTGGCGACGAGCCCCGAGGGCGGTGCCCGGATCCTTGCCCAACCGGTCGAGCTCAGCGCTCAGACTCTCGAGGGACACGTCGCCGAGGGCCGCATGGCAGGCCTCGGCACGGGAGAGAGCCGCGGTCAGCGCGTCTTTCGCGCCGGCGAGAGCCGAGATGTCCCGGCGAACGACATCCAAGGCCCGGTCCATTTCTTTGAGGCTCGCATCCAGCTCCCGCGCCTCCGCCACCCGCGTTTCGAGCACATCCAGATCAGACGCGCCGGCCGCGGCGAGGTGCGGCGCCACCTCACCCGCCCAGCGGGCTTCCAGGCGGCGGACAGTGTCCTGCGCCTCACGGCGCCCCCCTCGGACACGAACGGTGGCGAGGTCGGCTATGCCGACTTCGACATCACTGTTCGCTTCGATCTCGAACGGCTGCGCGATGACTCCCGGATCGTCGTGGGCCCCGTCCTTGCGGACGTGGAGGTCGAGGGGGGCCCGCGGAGTCACGGTCACGACGAGGCCGACATTCAACGCCCCGCGGGCACCCGCCAGGTTCGCCGCGAGGGCTCGCATCGGCGCCAGGGCTTCGGGAGCGGGGACAATGATGGCGGCACGGCGCTTCGCCGCCTCCACGCGTTCGGCAACCGTCTTAAGCAGTTGCGCCTGAAGGCCGGCCTCCTTGTCCACGCTGGAGCGGCTGTTCACGACCTGGCCGTCGGCCGCTTGCGCTGCCAGGGCGCGTTCCAGCAGGTCATACCTTCGCAGTTGCTCACCGACCGCCCTCTCCCCTTCGTCCGCCCGGGACCACTCCTCCCGCACCTGGGCGGCCATCGCTTCCAATCTGCCGTGTTCCTCCTCGGCGCGCAGCACTTCATCGACGCACTTCTGCGCGGCGGCGACTGCATCGATCGCCTTTTGGGCCTCCATCGCCACCTGCTCCGTTGCGGACCTGCGAAGTTCAAGGCCTTGACGCGCCACGGTGTCGGCCATGGCCGGATCCAATCCCGCTGCGCGCGCGGTCTCCTCGGCGGCCTTCAGACCATCATCCGCTGTAGCCTGGACGTCCCGAGCGATCTTCAGAGCCTGTCTAGCGTTGTCCCGCTTCCCAACAAGCAACTCGACGTTCTGACCGGCGACGACAACCTCCTCATCCATCTTCCGAATCTGGCCGACCGCCTCCCGCGCGACACGGACGCACTCTGCACCCGCCGCAAGCTCCTCGGTCTGCCTGGTGAGCAGCTCCACCGCGGCGAGCCCTTCCGTGGCGACCCTTAGGTCCTCCTGATACTGGACGCGCTTCGACACCAGGTCCCGAAGCTGACTCTCCACGCCCTCGGAATCGTGGACCACCTTCTGCCAACGCTCCTTCTCCTCTCGCGCCGCGTTCAGGCGGTCGGCGGCGGCCTTGAAGACACTCCCCCGCGCCGTCTTCTTGGCACCCTTGTCCGTGTAGGCTGCGTCTCGTCTGGACTGCACTTCCCGAAGCAAGCCGACGAACAGCGGATCCTGCGCAAGCGCCTGCAACGCCGCGGCGATCCGTTCCTTGCCCGTTGGCGCGGTGTCGCGTTCCAGGCTTCCCTCAAGGATCGCGCTGACGTCGGCCTGTGTGGACAGCAACGCGGTGGCCAGAAAGCTGGTCGGAAGACCCTTGGCGGCCCCCGAGCCGCCCGGCTCGGGGATTCCCCAGCGCAGGATCTCCCGCAGTCTGGCATCGACCCTCCGGGCACGTTCCACTTCATCGAACTGCTGACCATCCCGGGACTCCTGCAGCACGGACGAACCGCCCTTCCCGAACTGCTTTCGCACGCGCCAGAAGCGCTGCGCATCCGTTTGGAACGTCAGCTCGACCATGGGGTCCTGGCCACCGGTCCAGGGCACGAACGATTCGCAATGGGTTGACGTATGGGGTAGAAGGAGCACCAACCGGATCGCGTCCGCCAGCGTCGACTTGCCGAGATCGTTCGGACCATAGAGCACGTTCAGTCCTGGGCCGAAGACAACCTCCCCCGCCCCAATGCCGGCAACATTCTCGACGCGGAGTCGATGAATCCTCATGGCGCGCGCTCGATCAGGGCATCGTGACTCTGGAGAAGCTTGTACAGGTGGGCCAACGCGCGAGTCGCTTTCGTCTTCTCGGCTTCGTCGACTGAATCGCCAACGATTCGGTCGAGGCGTGCCACCGTGTCTTTGAGGACAGCAGGAAGGTCGTCTGGAAAGGCACCCGAAGACCCCGCCTGCAAGCGCAGGTTCGTGCGGTCCACGAGCAGCACGCCCGCGCGTCCGTGAGTCGCGTCGGTTCCCTGGAGATCCTGCACAATCCGCTCGAGTTCGCTCTCCTCGGACAGAGAGACGATCATGTCGAGGTGGAGCCTCACCACGTGCCGCTCGAGGTGTTGGGTGGTCAGCACTCTGCGCAACTCATTCATGTCACGGCAATGAACGTCCATCCAACGCCAAAACGCTACGGGCTCCGCATCGACCCGAGGACGGCGACCGTGCCGGAACAAGGCGACGAGCGCCACGTTGCCGGCCGTCGCCTCGTCGAAGGACGTGGCTTCTGGAGCGCCGGGATACACGGTCGGGACCGGCAGCGCCTCTGTGACGTCGCGGAACGAGTGGGTATCGCCGATGGCCAAATAGTCGAGTCCGCGCTGAACGCCGGCGTCCCGACGGATTGGGAAATTCGTCTGGTGTCCCTCGATGTCGAACGTTTGGCCGTGAACACAGCCGATCCGGAGCCGCATATCACCGGGCTGGCGCGCAGGCAGCGCCATCGCAAGGTCGTTCTCGCCCGCCTTCGAATGACACGGCCGCGCGTAAAGGACTGCATCGGGCGTGATCTCGTACTCAAAGTCGTCTCGATCGACCACATGCACCCACTGCGGAAGACGCGACCGAAAGGGATGCCCTGGAGCCCACACCGATTCCGGAGTCAGGGGGTCATGGTTGCCGGGGACAAGGAACATGGGAGCATGCGGAGGGGGCTGATCCCTCAACACCTTGACGAGCCCCTCCCAAAAGTCCGCACTCGGTGCCGGATCGTCAAACAGATCGCCCGCGCACAGAACAGCGTTGACGCTGTTCCGTCGCGCCACATCGAGGATCCTCGAGATCACCTCCATCCGCGCCCGCGACAGCTTCTTCTGCGCCTCCTCGGGAAATGACGGGAACCGGCGCCCGAGGTGCCAGTCCGCGGTGTGCAGCAGCCTCAGCACGACGTCTTCGGGTCCGGGGGGTTTATCCGGAATGCCGCTCGGAACAGCCGCGTCACTTTGGGCGCCCGATATCGAAGCTCGTGGTATTGGTCCCGCCATTTTCGGTAGACCTCATCTTGCCTGGAGTCCAGAGCGTTGATCCGGCGCTCCAGCGCCTCGTCCCTCGTTGCGAGCCGCTCGATCTCCTCCTCGACCCTCTCGCGAGCGCTCGACCCGACGATCTGATCGCGGCGATCTCGCGCTGAGCGTAACTGTTCGGCGATCCTGGCCCGTTCGCGGCGGCTGACGAGTACCTTGTCGTCGACGAACCGCTCGAGCTGCCCGATAGCCTGGTCGAAATGCTCCTGCTCCCTCTTTTCGACTTGCCGCTGGTCGACGAATACCGCCTCGTCTACGGCGTCATCGAGCCAGGGGGGATCGACGATGGCCTCGATCGCGGGTCCGTCCACCGCCCGCAGGCGACAGATCTCAGCGGCCAGCGTCGGCTCGATGGGAACGCCCTCCACGACGGCCGCGGCGATCACTCGGTGCACCGGCTCGAAGCCGGCGTAGTCCACGAGAGCCACTCCGAGCACACCGGTCTTTCCCGCCAGAGCCCACAGATCGGCCGACGCGTCGTGCGGCAGCAAGAATCCGACCGAGCCCCCGGCCCACGTTCGGGCGTCTGCGATCGCCGCGTGGACCAATGGATGCGACAGGTTCAGCGCCTCGGCGTCCCGAAGACCTCGCGCATCTCCGGTCGCAAACAGATGGCCACTCCCGTGTCTGGGAGTGAGAGGTCCCGGCGTCGCAACATCAAAGATGACCCGACCACGCTCGTCGGAATGCCGGTACTCCACCCCACGCGCGTCGAGGTAGCCATCCACCAGTTCGGCGAGGTCTCGGTCGAGCTGCGCGAGCGCACCGGGCAATTCCGCGCGAAGCCGCCGAAAGACCTTTCGCACGTCGTCGTCGAACCGGGATTCGATGACCTGCGAGGTGCGCTCGTACTCCTTCTCGTACGCGTCCCGCCGATCCGAGATCCTGTCGCGGAGCGCAGCGATCTCTCGGGTCATCTCGTCAATGGTGCGCGACCGGCTGTAGATGCTCCGGAGGTCGCTCTCGAGCTCGACGGATAGAGCCGACACGACGATCTCCGGGGCGTCAGTGCGGGGCTCGTGCAGTACGTGGTCCGAGGCGTCCAGGACCTTGCCGAACAGGTCGAGCTTCTGGCTCAGGATCTCGAAGGTCAGTCGATGGGCCTCATTGTCGCGCGCGATGAAGTTGACCACCGTGACGTCATGCTGCTGGCTGTAACGATGGCAGCGGCCAATGCGCTGCTCGATGCGCTGGGGGTTCCATGGCAGGTCGTAGTTGATGACCGTCTCGCAGAACTGGAGGTTCAGCCCCTTCGCGCCGGCCTCGGTGCACACCAGAACCTTCGACCGAGTTCTGAACTCATGGACAAGAGCCAGCCTTACCGCTACCGTGCGACTGGGTCTTGACCCGGGCGCAAGGCGGACTCCTTCCTCCTGCTGCCAGCGAGTGTAGGCCTCGGTGGCGCGCTCGTGGTCGTTGGCGCCGCGGAACAACGTGATCTCGTCGTCCTGCAGACCCATGTCAAGTAGGAGAATTCGGATGTACTCCTGCGTCCGTATGGATTCGGTGAACACAACGGCCTTCCCGCTACCGCGCCCCTCTCGTCCCAGCTCGAGCACAAGGCCGATCGCCTCCTTGAACGAGCGCGCCTTCGCATCGTTTGGAAGAGCGCGAGCACGAGCGACGAAGGCTTCGACGCGGGCCAGCTCCGCAGCAAGGGCCAGCCGGTCCGTTGGAGGCCGCGTCTCCTCGGGTTGCGCCTCGTCATCGTCCTCCTCTTCCAGATCGAGCTGGTTCTCGATCGCCATGTCATCGACGGGCTGACCGGATTCGAGTCCCCGAAGACGCCGCGCGACGTTCTCGAGGCTCGCGGCCAGCGCGGAAATCGATGACGCCATGCGCCGATGGAACCCGATCAGCAGCAGCCGGCGCTGCCGACCAGAGAACGCGTAGATCGAAGGCTCAAGGAGATACTGCGTCACGTCATCGTAGAGCGACCGCTCGTCGTCACTCATCGAGTACTCGTAGAGCCGGCATCGGCGCTGCGTGAAGGGCCGATCCAGGAACTCCTGGGCCTGCCGGCGAAGCGTCCGCTGCAGCACAGTCGCGAGGCGTCGCTGGAGCTCGTGCTCCTGGCCGGGCACCAGCGTCCGGTCATCCTCGGCACAAAAGACCTGGCGGAAAGTAGTGATGTCGCCGAGCAGCGTGCCCGTGGGTTCCACGTATTGGACCAGCCCCCACAGCTCCGCGAGCGAGTTTTGTATCGGCGTCGCGGTGAGCAGAAGGACGGGGGAGGACCGAAGAAACCCGCGAACCCGATGCGCCATCATCGCCTCTTCCGAGGCGTCGTCGTAGATGCCGTCGCGTCCGTAGCGCTTGTGCAGGCCCGCGAATATCTCGTGCGCCTCGTCGATGACCACCAGGTCAAAAGGAGGCACGGCGCCCAGGGGCGTCGCCCCACGCTCGCTGCCCGCGAACTCACGGCCCACCAAGTACACCCCAGGCGCGAGGAACGTTTGGTCCTCTCGCGCCTGGACGCCGAAGAGGTTGAACAGCTCGTTCTGCCACTGGCCGATGAGCGACTTGGGGACGATCAGCAGGATGCGCTGAGCGCCTTCCGCACGTGTTTGTGCGATCACCAACCCGGCCTCGATGGTCTTGCCGAGACCGACCTCGTCCGCGAGGATGCAGCCGCCTTCCCTTAGCCGTCGCAGCGCAAAGATGACCGCGTCGATCTGGTGGGGGTTCGGGTCGATCCGTGCTTGGCGTTGGGACGCCGCATAGCGCTCCCGGTCATCTGGCCGGCGGATCCGCACAAGCTCTTCGGCGAGAAGGCGACGATTGAATGGATGGAGGTTCATCAGACGGCCCTTGGACGTGCAGAGGCGAAACGCGACGGCCGTCGATCGCTGCCCTCAGTAGCGGCGTTTGCCCTCTTCTGGGCCAGCATCATGGGATCATGGGCCGGTGGTGTCGTTCATCCGGCGTACTCCCGTTCGGAACCTGGTCAACGCCGGAGTGCCGGAGCGGGTCGCCTGACGGGCCACCGCACTCGAAGCGTGTTCGACAGGTACCACATCCGTGAGTCCGGCAGACTTGCGGGAGGTTGCCAGGCGGCTCACCTCGTCCGAGGAACCACGCTAAACCGGGTACATTTCCGGGTACAGCCAGGGGGCTGGCACTCGCCCAGCCCCCTGGCAACTACCCGTCAGATATGGCGGGGTCGACGGGACTTGAACCCGCGGCCTCTGGCTTGACAGGCCAGTGTGCTAACCAGGCTGCACCACGACCCCGATGCGGAAGAACGCAGTCAGACTAGCGACTTACCGCACACCTGTCAACTCGCGACGTCGGTCACGCGCGACATCGGTAGCAACCGGACCAAACTATGCCCACACCTATGCTTGAGAGACCACTGGCCTTTGGGGCCAGTGGCTCAGGGGAGTGCGTTGGGTGGGATTCAGGCACTCCGCGCTCGTCGGACGTGTTCGGCGAGGAGGTCGTTGATGAGGGACTGATAGCCAAGCCCACGCCGCTTGGCCTCGCGCCGCACGGCATCGAGAACCTGGGGATCGATCCGAATCGCAATGAGTCGGCGGGCCGCCGCCCCCAGGGGGGGCCGCCCGACGCGCCGCATCGCCCGGAGCTGCGCGGGGGACGCCTCCGGGATATCGGAGAAGTCAATCCCGGGACGCCGCATAGCCCGCCCGCTCCTTGCGGCTCGCCCGGCGCGCGCTGATGATGCGGATGCTCTCGCCATCGCCTTCCCTCCTCACGGTATACGCCACGATGAGCACACGGCCGGTCGCCGCTCGGCCCAGTCGGAGGAATCGCGCCTCCTCCGCGGAGTGACCCAGATCCGGGCCATCGAGGGCGTCCGGATCACCGAACACGGTCGCCGCCTCCTCGAACGAGACCCTGTGCTTGGCGCGGTTGACCGCGGCCTTCCGCGCGTCCCATTCGAACATGGTTCAGTATATACGAAACTCGGTCGGCTACCGCGACGTGCTCGCTATGCCAGAAACTATGCCCGCGACCGCCCTCCCCGGCGTCAGCAGGGGGAGTCAAGGATTCCCCGATCCAGCGCATTGGGAAAGACGACGCCTATGGGCCGAGCGACGCGAGCCGGGGGAGCCCCAGGAGCAGGTTCACGCCGAAGAACATCGCGCCCAGGACCAGCCCATACACCCAGAAATCGCAGCCCCGACGCGATCGTATGCAGGTCCCCGATGACGGCAGGCCGCTCGATCCAGCGATATCGAGCCGCTCCCGAACCCCTGGCGACCCGTTTCGCTGGTCGTCGCATGAGGTCACTTCTCACGCGACGCGGCGGTCCCGAGCGCGAAGTCGTTCGAGCCGCCGCGCCACTGCGTCGACATCGCGCACCGGGACCATCTGCTCGATCTCCCTGCCGAACAACAGATCCAGCGTCCAGGCGACTAACACCCGGAGTTTCTTCGGCAGCCGCGGCAGCTTCAGCCAATACACGGTTCGCCAGAGCCCCCAGGCGACGAAGCCGGAGAACTTCAATCCGAACACCATCGCCACGCCGGTGTGGCGTCCGATGGTAGCCAGCTGCCCTTGCGTGGTATAGGCGAATGGTCTGAGAGGACGACCCAGAATCGTTGCTTCGATGTTCCTGGCCGCCGTGCGTCCCTCGCGCAGCGCGTGTTGCGCCGTCGGCGGATGCACATCGCCCGTCGTGCCATGGGGCACCGCCGCGGAGTCGCCCGCCGCCCACAGCCCCGGCAATCCGCGGATCCTGAGGAATTCATCGACCATGAGCCGCCCTTTCACCTTCTGACACGGCAACCGATCGATGACTGGACTGGGCTTCACGCCGGCAGTCCACAGCAGCGTTTCGGCGGGAATGGCGGCACCGTTGCTCAATTCGACCACCGAACCGTCGTACCGCTCGACGCGCGCGCCCGTCATGACTTCCACCTTGCGCTCGGCCAACTTGCGCTGGGCATACGCGCCGAGTTCTTCGCCCAGTTCTGGTAGCAGCGATCTCCCCGGATGCACGATGACGACGCGGATCAAGGCCTCGTCCAGCTCAGGATAGTGTCGCACTGCCTCGCGCACGAAGTCGTTCAACGCGCCGATGGCTTCAACACCGGCGAACCCGCCACCAGCGGCGACAAACGTGAGCAGCCGCCGCCGAGTAGACGGGTCGTTCTGGATCGTCGCTTCTTCCAGAAGGCCCAGCACGCGCTCGCGCAACAGCGCCGCGTCGGTCAGGCTCTTGATCGTCACGGCCCAGTCCCCCACCCCGGGAAGGTCGAAGAAGTTCGTCTCGGACCCCAGCGTGAGGACCAGATGGTCGAACTCGAAATCGAGCTCGCGTCCCGCCAGGCCGCCGATGCAATGCACGACGCGGGCCTCCACATCGATGCGCTGCACATCGGCTTCGACGAATCTGACGTGACGAAGAATGCGTCGGATCGGATTGATGATGTCGCCGGGGTAGAGATCACCCGCCGCGACTTCGTGCAACATCGGGGTAAACAGCACGAAGTTCTCGCGGCTGATGAGTGTCACCTCCATGTCGGCCCGGCGCGCGAGTCGTTTCTCGAAATACACGGCCGCGCTGAGTCCCGCGAAGCCGCCGCCAGCAATCACGATCTTCGTCTTCTTCATGGTCATCGTCCTCATGCTCACGACCCTGACGGGCCGCTCCACTCGGTGTCGCTGAGGCTCCAACCGCCGCCGAGCGCCTTGTACAGGCGCACGTACGTGAGGAGCCGACCGTGCCGGATCTGCGCCAACGTGGTCTGCGCCGGACAAAGCCGGGCCTGGCTCAGCTGCGACTCCGCCAGCCGGAGCTTCGCGTCGGCCTGGTCGACGGCCGTCTGGAAGGGGCGCGAATCGACCAGGAACAGGAGCAGCGAGCGGCGATCCGTCACCATGAATTCGTCCTCCGTCCCCGGTGCCTCGGGCTCCTGTTCAATCTCCGACCGCTGCCGTCGGCAGCTTCGAACGCGGGGTACCGGGTGCACGGCGCGGGCCAAGCGCACGTGCACGTCGCAGGGCCGGCCGAGAGCGCGAAAGAGTCGCCGACGCACGCCGCGGTGTGCGGATTCACACATCTCATGTGCGGACCTGCACCAAAGTGCCTTCCACCCGGACCCTCAGCTTGGTGTGATCCTTGCCTCGCCCAAGGCAGCCGCGCGCCGGCCTTGCCAGCGTGCTGTGTGGGGCTTGGCGCCAGATCTCGTGCGTCCGCCGGCCAATGGGTTGGATGTCGGCGGAGCACGCGCGGACCGAGGAGGACCTATGAGTCAGACGGATGTGGAACGCACGCTGGGTCGCTTGCTGACGGACGCCGCGTTCCGGCAGGGTTTCTTTCAGGACCCGGACCGGGCGTGTCTCCTTCTTGGAGTCCGGTTGGCGCCGCACGAGCTCGAGGCGCTGCTTCGCGTGCCACGCCGACGATTGGGGAACTTATCGGAAAAGCTCGACGACCGGATCTGTCGGCTCCATATCGAGCACGCCGACGATCGCCGAGCCCGGTGACCCCCCGCGGCGGTCGAAAGGCATCAGCAAGACGCTCGGAACGATCTCAGTGCCCAATCCACGCCCGCTGATCCCACGGGGGTCGTGAACATGGTTGAGAACGCCCCGCGAACGCTCGCCGCACCGGTTGGCACGGCCCACGCATCCACGTCGTCAGACTGCCTGCGGGCAAGGACCCGCGGGCTGGGGGGTCATCAGTGAAGACGAACTTGACGCTCGCTGGCCTGAAGGAACTCCTGCTGCCGCGACGGCCGAACAGCGGCTCAGCAGCTATGACGGCGGTCCGGGCACGCGCGCTGGTCCTACCGCCGGAAAGCGCCATGACAGGACGCGGCCCGAGCCTCGTGGAGTTCCTGCGGCAGGTCAGCCTCTTCGAGGACCTCGGTCGCCGGGATCTCGGGCGCCTCGCCCGGATCCTCCACGAGCGTCACTACGCCGATGGCGAGTACATCTGCGAGGAAGGCCGGCCCGGCGCGGCGCTGTTCGTCGTGCGGCGAGGGGTGGTCGAGGTCGTGCGGCGTGCCGGCGCCCCGGAGGTTCCCCTCGCCTTGCTCGAGCCGCCGGCCTCCTTCGAGGAATCCGCGGCGCTCGGGACCGGGGTGATTCGCTGGTTCTCCGTCCGGGCGCGTGGCCCGGTCTCGTTGCTGGCCCTCGGCAAGGCCGACCTCGATGCGTTGACCGCGAATTACCCGGTGCTCGCGAACAAGGTCCTCATCAGGCTGGCCGGCATCATGGCCATGCGACTGCAGATACTCATCGATGCTGAGACTGTCAAGACCGATGAGCCTGACGAGGGCAAGCCGTGACTCGCAGCGCACGCCCAAAGCCGGTGGGCGTCGTCATCAAGTGCGTCTTCATGGCGGCGGCGTTCGTGCTGACGGCCTATCTGGTCTGGGGACTGCGCAGCTTGATCGTGCCGGCAGCCGTGGGCGGTCTCCTCGCGTACATTTGTCGGCCCGTCGTCGCTCGCCTCGAGCGCGGGTGGATACCCCGCGGCCTGGCGGTCGGGCTACTGCTCGTCATGTTGGCCGTGGCCGGGCTCGTCGCCGCCAATAGCCTCCGCGCCGCCATGCCGAGCGAGACCGATGCGCTGGACCTGCGGGTTCGCGCGCTGCACGCCCTGCACGATCGCTACCGGGCGCTGATGGGACGCGGGCCCTCGGGGACGGGAGGCAATTCCCTCTACCGGCTGGCGCACCGCGATCTCGACCCGTTGGTGGATCGCGTCAGTGAACTTCCTGGCCTTGACAGCCGAGGAACGGGCGCTGTTCCTCGCGTCACACGCGCGGGACGCCGACGCGACACCAGGTCGATCGACGCGCCTGCTCGAGTACGAGCGAGCCAATGCACTGGGGCTCGAGATGCCCGGCCGCCGAACGGGGCAGGGTGACCCGGGCCCGACGGCGTCCGCCGACGCCCGGCAGAGCCCCCCGCCGACCGCCGGGGCGCCGGGCGGGGCGGCCGAGCTCGGCCACATCCTGTCGAGCTGGATGATCATGCCCCTGATCTTTCTGTTCCTCCTGCGCGATACTGGGGACATCAAACGCGGCCTGCTCAGCGCCGTGCCGAATCGGCTCTTCGAGCCCGCGCTCGCCGTGCTGGCCGATGTCGACGAGATGCTGGGCGGGTACGTGCGCGGCATCTTCCTCGAATGCTGTGCGCTGGGACTGACCGTCATGGTGCTGCTCACCCTCGTCGGCGTCCCGCTCAGGTGGGCGATCGGGATCGGGATCTTTACGGGCGCCACCAACGTGATTCCGTACATGGGCTTCGCCGCGGCATTGCTGGGTGGCCTCGGCTATGCGCTGCTGACCGAGGAGCGCCATCCGCTGCTGCCGTTCGTGACGGCGGATACCTTCGTCCTCTGGGTCGTCGTGGCCGTGGCCGTCGCGGAGTTGCTGAAGAACATCGTCTACGAGCCCATCGTGCTTGGCGGAGCCGTCCACCTTCATCCGCTCGTGGTAGTGATCGGGGTCGTGGGTGGCGGCATCCTGTTCGGCCCCGCCGGGATGTTCCTGGCGATTCCGACGATCACGGTCGTCAAGGTCGTCGTCGCCAGCACGGCCAGAAACCTCAAAGCGTACGGGGTGATCTCCTGACGCAAACCCCCGCCTCGCGCGGATCCGGCAGCACCGTCTGAGCGCCAGGGCGACACCTATCCAAGGTCTTCCCGTGTCGGTCGTCGCCGACGACCGAGGGATGCTCGGCGGCCTCACCCGATCGACCCAGGCGACACTCGTGCCGACCACGGAAGCTCGACGGGTCGGGGTGACGCGGCAACACGGTGGGACAGCTCTTCCCGGACGAACACCACGGCACACGCGAGTGCGTGGTGCCCAGTCGCGGCTAACCGCGGGGCACTTCGATGCCGTGACGTCTCAGGCGGCTGTAGAGCTGAAAGCGGGTGAGTCCGAGGAGCGCGGCCGCGCGCGACTTGTGGCCTTGCGTGCGCTCCAGCGCATCGATGATGGCCTTGCGTTCGAGCTCCTCCAGGGCCCCGGAGCCAGCGGCTGGCGGCGCCGGTTCGGGGTGCTGCGGCAGGGTCATCCGTTCCGCGGGGGAGTGAATGGCGAGGTGGGCGGCGGTGACAAGGGTCCCCTCGCACGTGATCAGGCCGCGCTCGATGGCGTTCTGCAGCTCGCGGATGTTGCCGGGCCACGGGTGCCGCTGCAGCACCTCGCGGGCGTCGCGACTCAGGGCGACGTCTCCTTTCCCCATCCGGGTCGCCAGGGTCCGGACGAAATAGTCGGCGACGAGGAGTACGTCGTCCCCGCGGTCCCGCAGCGGGGGCAGGTGCACGTTGAAGACGGCCAGGCGGTAGAAGAGGTCGCTGCGGAACCGCCCGGCGGCCATCTCGGCCATCAGATCGCGATTGGTCGCCGCGATCAGGCGGACATCGGCCTTGAGCGTCGCCGTGCCGCCGACCCGCTGGTACTCCCGCTCCTGGAGGACGCGGAGGAGCTTCACCTGCACGGCGGCCGAGAGCTCGCCGATCTCGTCGAGGAAGAGCGTCCCGCCCGCCGCCAGCTCGAAGCGCCCGGGCTTCTGGCGGTCCGCGCCGGTGAAGGCGCCCCGCTCGTGACCGAACAGCTCGGACTCGAGGAGGGTGTCGGGAAGGGCCGCGCAGTTGACCGCGACGAAGGCGCCGTCGGCGCGGGGGCTGGCATGGTGGATGGCCCGGGCGACCAGCTCCTTCCCCGTCCCGCTCTCCCCGGTGAGCAGCACGGTGGCCTCGGTCCGCGCCACCTGGGCGGCCCGGGTGAGCGTGTCGCGCAGAATGGCGGACCGGCCCATGATCTGGTTGAACCCGTACCGCTGGTGCAGCTCGCTCTGGGCGCTCTTGAGACTCCGCTCGAGCCCCCGGGCGCGGCGCTCGACGGAGGCCAGCCGGCGCTGCTCCTCGGCCAGCCGCTGGTGCTGGATACCGATGACCACCCGGTCGGCGACGACCGTGGCCACCTCGATGTCCACGTCGTCGTACCAGTGAGGCTTGCGCTTGCCGAAGAAGAGCGCGCCCCCGACCTCGTCGCCGAAGTGCATCGACACCCAGAGGCACGAATGCAGGCCCACGGCCAGCAGGGCGCGATCGCCCGCGTAGCGTGGATCGAGTTCGGTCGCGGTCTCGCCGACGAGGACCGGGCGGCCCGCCCGGACCCTGTCGGAGACAGAGTAGTCCTTGGTGGAGAGCCGGTCGACGCTGGGATCGGGCGGCTCGCCCACGGTTCCGAACAGCTCGAATTCCGGGCTGTCGGGCTTAAAGAGGATCACTCCCATGGCATCGAAGTCGAGCGCAGGCCGGATGGCCTCCCCGAGGGACGCGAGGATCTCGCGAACGTGCAGCGTGGTCCCCAGGATCTGTGTGATGCTCTTCAGCAGCTCGACGCGGTGCCGGCGCCGCCGCTCCCGGTAGAGCAGGGCGATGGTCTCGATGAAGGGGCCGATCAGGCGCCCGACGCCGCGCAACCGCTCGACGGGAACGGGGCCGTAGACCTCCACGACGCGACTCGCCGCGCTCAGCGCGCCAATCACTCGGTCGCCACTGAGAAGCGGCACGCAGACCGCCGACGGCAGTCCAGCCGCCCGCAAATCGTCCCGGTGGCGAGCGAAACGCGGATCGGCCAAGAGGGCCGAGGGGGGGACCATATCGCCGTCGAACACGGCGGCGAGAGCCGAGTCGGCGACGGGGAAACACGCCGGGCGGTCCAGGTCCGTGGTGTAGCGGTCCGTCGGCGGCAAGAACCCCGAGCCGCCGTGTTCGGCGAACACCGAGAACGTCCGGCCGTCGGCGGCAAGGTACCCGATGCCCAGACGATCGTGGGGGACGAGCGGGCGGAGGGCGGTCGAAAGGTCGTCCAGGAAGGCCCGCGGCTGAAACTCCGCTTGAAGCGCCCGCGCGACGGCCGCGAGGCAGACGAGAAGATCTGACTCCAGTGGCGGCGGTCCGGTGCCTGGCATGGCGGCATCCATGCGGCTGCTCTGGCGCCATTCTACTCGACGCTCCTGCTGCTCTACGACCCCCGAACTTACTCGGTTCGACCGCTATCAGCATCACAGGCCGCCGCGCATCTCGCGGCTCGGACCGTGCGTGACCACCGAGTGGACGGAACGTCCGTTCCCCAACTGGACTCCGAGCGCGAGACAGGCCCCGGCCGGGTTCAGAAAGACATCCCGCCGGAACCCCGCGTCCGTCGGAGGCGACCGAGCGTCCGTTCCACGTCCCGCTGACTCCTGCGTCCCCTCAGCCTTTGCAGCAGGCAAGGATAACGCCCGCCTTGGCGGGGCCGAGGCCGTGAGTTCGGATGCCATTCCGTGCGTCAATGTGTGAGTCCACACGGCGGTCTGTGCGGAATCGCACAGAGGACCTGTCGCTCGCATCGCCATTCGGGCAGCCAGCTACGGATTTCCTTTTTGCCGTCGCGCGCCTCTGCCACCATCCGGCGTGCCGTTTGCCTCCGGGTGCCAGTCAGAATCGCGGAGGACGGAGAAGCGATGATGCGAGAGAGTTCATGATCCGAGACGTGAACGTAGCGACAGGTGACGTATCCGACAGCGCCACAGAGGCGATCGAGACGGCAGCCCGGTGGGGCGACGGCGCCTCAGCTGGGTCAACGCCGTCCCAAGGAGATCCGAGCGGTGCGTCGTCGCCGGGGGATGGGCGTCCGAGTCGAGCACTTGGCCGACGTCGGAGCCCGCATGACGTGGCATCCGTCCTGCACTCACCAGAAGACTGGAGGATAGATGCCGAGCCCAATCGTGGAAAGGGCGCGCCCTGACGTCCGGCATCTTGGCCGCGGACGTTCCGTGGTCGGAGCAGGGCTTCGACGAGCGGCACGCCGAGGCCGGTCGCGGCCGAGGGGCTGCAGGGATGACGCGGCCCGGGGACGGGACCCTCCGCTCGACCGGCATGTGCTGCCCGTGACCAACGACGACCTTGAAGGGGGAGAGCCATGAACAAGATGATCGTGACCGTGTTCAACGACGAGAGCAGCGCCTACAAGGGCGTCAACGCTCTCAAACAACTTCACGCGGAGGGTAGCCTGACACTGTATGCCACCGCGGTCATCGCGAAAGACGCGAAGGGCGTGGTCGGTATCAAGCAAGCGGCTGATCAAGGGCCGCTCGGGACTCTTCTCGGATGGGCGACCGGGAGCCTCATCGGGCTGCTCGGCGGCCCGGTCGGTCTGGCCGTTGGAGCCGTGACCGGCACGGCCGCGGGCTCGCTGTACGACCTGGCGCAGCTCGGCGTCAGCGAGGATTTCGTGGCTGAAGTCTCGCGGTACCTCTCGCCCGGCAAAGCGGCCGTCATCGCCGAGGTTGACGAGGAGTGGATCACGCCGCTCGATGCTCGCATGGAGCCGCTGGGCGGGGTCGTGTTCCGCCGGTCGCGCGGGGAGTTCATCGACGCGCAGATCGAGCGAGAGATCGCAGCCTCCAAGGCGGAGCTCGCCAAGCTGGAGACGGAGTACAGGGAGGCGGGGGCGGAGGCCAAAGCCAAGCTCAAGGCGAAACTCGATGCCGCTCAGAACCGTCTCCGGGCGCGGCGCGATCTGCTGAAGGAGAAGGTCGAAGCCATCCAGCGCCAAAACGAAGCCAAGGTCAAGGCGCTGCAGGAGCAAGCAACGCAGGCGAAGGGTGAGATGAAGGCGCGGCTGGACAAGCGTATCGCTGAGGAGCGAGGCGATCACCAACTGCGGATGGAGAAGCTGAGCAAGGCTTGGCAGCTCATCAAAGAGGCGGCGGCACTCTGAACCCACACTCACGACTCTCGACGGTACTCATCCGCTGATTCCATTGGTGTGCTGAGCCAGTGTGCGGTGAGCGGATGAGCGCCGCCGAGTCAATGGGAGACACAACCATGAGAGACGGAATACTCGACAAAGTACCGGAGGTCGGTGTCGCGGCGGCTCAGCTTGGAGCGGGGGTCGAGCGCGTGAAGGACGCGGTCGCGGATGCGCTCGATGACCGAATCAACGCGACGAAACGCGCGGTCAAACAGGGCCGCCGCGCGGTCGAAGACTTGGTCGATGACGGCGCGTATCAGGTCAAACGGCATCCCGTGGGCGCGCTCGGCATCTCGTTTGCTATCGGCTTGGGATTGGGAGCGGTGATCGGCACTCTGCTGGCCCACGACAGAAACGGCGGCAAGTGAGACGACCCAGCGGAGGCAGGCGACGATCGTCTGCCTCCGCGCGTGAACGTAGATCGGATGAAGTGGCTGACCCCCACTCAACGTGGTGGCAGATGCTGCCCCACAGCGTAGGACCTGGCGCCGAACGACATTGAGGAACGGCCTGAACGAGAAGGAGAACTCGATGCTCCAGACGCTGGCACAGAACTGGTGGGCGATCGCGCTGCGGGGACTGTGCTCCGTGCTCTTCGGCGTCAGCGCGTTCGTCTGGCCCGGGATCACGCTGACGGTCCTCGTCCTCTTCTACGGCGCCTATGCGCTCGCCGACGGAGTGCTTGCGGTGGCATGGGCCGTGATGGGACGGCAACGTGGCGAGTTTCCCTGGGGAGCCTTGCTGGCTGGGCTGGCGGGCATCGCCATCGGGGTCATCACCTTCGTCTACCCGGGACTCACCACACTGGTGCTCGTGTACCTGATCGCGGCCTGGGCCCTCCTCCGGGGAGTGTTCGAGATCATCGCGGCCGTCCAGCTCCGGCACGAGCTCGAGAACGAGTGGTTGCTCGGCCTAAGCGGCCTCCTGTCCATGGTCCTCGGGTTCTTGCTGTTCGTGGCCCCGGGCGCCGGAGCCATGGCGGCGCTGTGGTGGATCGGCGCCTTCGCCATCCTGTTCGGCGTCTTGACGATGATCCTCGGCTTCCGGTTGAAGGGGCTGCAGGACCGGGTCGCCCGTCGGACAGCATAGACAGTAAGCGCCTAACACTTTACTTAGGATTCACCGTCTTTCCCCTCGGCCGCGCCGACAATTTCCCCATGCATGGCACGCATCCGGCATTGCTCGAACCGAAGCGATCGGCCGTCGTGACGTGCATCCTGAACGACGCGGCGGGATCCGGTCACCCGGAACCGGTGCGCCAGCGGCGCCGGGAGGCGGCCGTGGAGCAGCTGACCCGCATCGCCGGCGAGCACGGCGTGCGGACGAAGATCCTCCGGGCCCGCGACGGCACCGAGCTGCTCTCGTTCGCCACGCAGGCCGTGAGCGACAAGAGCAATCCCGTGGTTGCCGGGGGCGGCGACGGCACGGTGAACGCGGTCGCCTCCAAGCTCATCGGCACCGGCACGGCGCTGGGCGTGCTCCCGCTCGGCTCGCTGAACCATTTCTCCAAGGACGCCGGCATTCCGCAAGACGTCGAGCAGGCGGTGACCAATATCTTCACCGGACGCGTGACCGCCGTGGATGTCGGCGAGGTGAACGACCGGATCTTCCTGAATAACTCGAGCCTGGGCACCTATCCCGAGGTCGTCCGGATGCGCGAAGAGGACCAGCGCCACGGCCACAGCAAATGGGCGGCGCTCGTGCACGCCTGGGTCTCCGCCTTGCGCCACGACGCGCAGCTGCACATCCGGCTGCGGGACGGGGGAGAGGAAGCGGTGACCCCGCTGCTCTTCGTGGGCAACAATCGCTACGAGATCGTCGGCCTGAAGGTCGGCTCGCGGTTGGCGCTCGACGCCGGCCATCTTTGGGTGTGCGCCGCGCCACGCGCGAGCAGGATCGAGCGGGTGCGCATGGGCCTCCGCGCGCTCTTCGGCCGGATCACCTATCGCGATCTGAACGCCCGCGATGCAACGGAGTTCACAGTCTACGCCCGGGAGCGCAGCCTCGACGTCGCGACCGACGGTGAAGTGACCGCGATGACGCCACCGCTGTACTATCGCTGCCGGCCCCGCGCCCTTCTGGTCATCGTGCCGAGGGCGAAAGGCGCATGAGCATGGAGCACTGCGGGCGCATCGCCGTCATCGTTCTCACGTCGATCGCCGCAGCACTCTTCGGCTGGTTGGCGGTCGCGAGACGGTCCGGCGCCACGCTGGAGTTCGATCTTGGGGTCCGCGCTCGCGTCCATGACTGGGCCTCGCCGCCGATGACGGTGATCGCGCGCAGCCTCACCGTCCTGGGTTCACCGATCTTCCTCTCGGTGCTCTTCGGGATCGCGATGCTGGTGTTCTACCGCCTCGAATGGACGCGGCCGGCGATCATCGTGGCAGAGGTGATGGCGGGGGCCATCGTGTGCAACATCGGCCTCAAGTCCCTCATCCAGCGCGCGCGCCCCGAACCGTTCTTCGGTCTGAATCCGTCGAGCTACAGCTTCCCGAGCGGTCACGCGTTGTACTCACTCTGCTTCTATGGCGTGCTCGCGAGCGTGCTCGCGACGCACGCGCCGGAGCGGGCCGCGAGGATCGGGATCTGGGGCGCGGCGGCGCTGCTGATCGTGGGGATCGGGCTGTCACGCGTGTATCTCGGCGTCCACTATCCCTCGGACGTGATCGCCGCCTATCTCAGCGCCGCGTTCGTGATCGGCGCGGTGCTCGCGTTCTCGCCCGGCTGGTCGTAGTCGACCGACGGGGCTCCCAGCATCGAGGCACATCGCCATCGGGGCGCGGGCGCCGTTGCGTCGCTCACCGGCCAAGGTTCCATCTCGCGAACGCGTCGGGGATGGCCGATTTCCACTATGCCCGAAACTATGCCCGCGACCGCCCCTCACAGGCCCAAACCCAGCCCCCGCCAGCCAAGGGCCAAAAGAAAAACCCCTCGGTAAGTCCGCGACTTACCGAGGGGTGTCAATCTACCCGCCTGCTTGACAGGCCAGTGTGCTAACCAGGCTGCACCACGACCCCGCATTGCAGATTAGCTACTTAGCGAGCATCGGTCAAGGCCGAAGGGACGTCGAAAACAACGTCCGCTCTGCTCTTGATGCACACTGTCCTTTCGGCCAGCGATTTTCTCAACCGGCTCCGCAGAGGCGCCGGTGCAACTCTGGCTAGGGTGGATCGCCTACGCCAGCTCGGTGATGTAAAACGTGATCGCGATTCAAGGGTGGATTCGGGTCGCGCCCACTCCCGACTTCCTGCTCGCAAGGGATCTGCAGAGTGGCCTGACGTCGTGGAGACGCCTACGCCTCGCGCACCTGTCCCCGGATCAGGACGGTCACAACCTACAGTGGTTGTGGCTCCAAACCGGATTCGAACCCGGCTTGAATCGCGATCACGCTTTCGCCAATGATCTCGTCACGTTGCAGGCGGTGCAGCCCGAGAAATGGTACGGGACTCAAACCTCAGCATGCTAGGAGGTCGGACAAAGTACGGGCAAACTCACACACGAACACCCTACATTCCAATGGTTTACTGGCGCTCCCGGCATCTGAAATCCCGGGCGCGGCGCTCAGACCAGGATTGGCCGCGCCCGCATGAATCAGCAGCCGCGACTGAAGGAGGCACGAGCCATGAGGGACATCCTGACCTGCATCACCGCCATCGTCCCTGGGCGCATCGGGGCTGCCCATTCGCAGACTCCATCCTCAAAGACGCACACGACCGTCGGACACGCGCGCGTACCAGGAAGGTCGCTGGACAGCCATGCCCGAGACATCCCACCGTTTCGTGCGGTCCGCGGAGACGGGCTACCGTCTCACCATCCGAAAGCGGCACGGACTGGGCGGTTGGCTCGGAGTGTGACCCCAGCGTGAAGGCGTTCCGCGACGAGCTCATACCCGGGCTTCGGTTCGCACTCGCCCTGCCCAGATTCCTCCGATGCCCGGTAACCTCGGTGGAGGCGCGAGTGGAACTGGCCCGGCGCTTCAGAGACCGAGAGACGGTTTTCATTGAGACTGTGCGCACGACCATCTACGGGCGGCCCCGCAGCCCGTACAGGTGGCTCCTCGCCCAGGCCGGCTGCGAACCCGGAGACCTCGAGGGCCTCGTGCGTCAGGATGGCGTGGAGGGCGCTCTCAAGACGCTCTACCGCCAAGGCGTCTACCTGAGCGTCGAGGAGTTCAAAGGGCGACGCCCCGCAATAAGAGGAAGCGCGAGCCTAAAGGTCGCCCTCGGCGAGCTCCGGAATCCCCTCTCGAGCGCACAGATCGTCCGCTCGACCGGTGGCAGCGGCGGGTCCGCGGTCCCGGTGGCGGCCGATCTGGCCTTCATCCGCGACCGGGCCATCAACACGGTGCTCAATCTCGAGGCCCGAGGGGGCCTCCGGTGGCGCCACGGCATTTGGACCGTCCCGGGCGGCAACAGCCTCGTCCCGCTCCTGCGCCTCGCCGCCGCTGGCGCGCGGCCGTCGGCGTGGTTCACCCTCGTGAACCAGGCCGCGCCGGGGCTCCACTGGCGATACCGCGCCAGTGGAGCGGTGCTCCGGCTCGCGGGCCGGCTCGCGGGCCGTCCAATCCCCGCCCCCATCCACGTTCCGCTTCAGCGGCCGCAACCCATTCTTCGTTGGATGGACGCGGTCCGGATCGCGGGGGGCGTACCGCACCTGTTCACCTTCGTCAGTTCAGCCACCCGGCTCTGCCAGGAGGCGCTGGCGACAGGCCAGGACCTGCGTGGTGTCCAGTTCTCCATCGCGGGCGAGCCCGTGACCACGGCGCGCCTGGCCACCATCCACCGCTCCGGCGCCGAGGCTCAGGCCAACTACGCGGCGTCCGAGGTTGGCGCGATCGGCGAAGGGTGCCTCCAGCCCACCACCCCCGACGACGTCCATCTGCTCCACGATCGGGTGACGATCGTTCAGCCTGGCGCCGACGCCGGGGCTGGCCTGCCACCCCGGGCCCTTCTCGTCTCGGCGCTGCGACCCTACGGGCCCCTCACGCTGCTGAACGTGTCCCTCGGCGACGAAGCCGACCTGGTCGACGGGCAGACGTGCTGTCCCCTGGCGGCGCTGGGCTGGACGAGCCGGCTTCGTCGAATCCGAAGCTTCGAAAAGGTCTCGGCAGGCGGTATGACGTTCCTGGACGTCGACATCACCCGCGTGTTGGAGCAGGTGCTGCCCGCCCGCTTCGGGGGCGGCCCCACCCACTACCAGTTGGTCGAAGAAGAGGATGCCAATGGAACCCCGCGGCTGACCCTGCTGGTCGATCCCGCCGTCGGCGCCGTGACGCCTGGCGAGGTAGTGGCCACGTTCCTGGCGGCGATCGGCCAGGGCGGCGGCGCCGAGCGAGTCATGGCCCTTGCGTGGCGAGACGCGGGGATCCTCCGGATCGAGCGTCGCCCCCCGCTCGCCACACCCTCCGGAAAGATCCTGCACCTGCACGTCGCTCGCGGAGCGTCAGGGCCCGCGACTCGGTCGGATCGGCCGCCGAGCCCGCGCATATCCTGAACGTCGTGTTCCTGACTTTTCTCGGAGGCGGAGCGTTCGGAAACGAAGAAGCCTGGATCCATGCGGCCATACGGCGTGCCTTGAAGATCATGGCGAACTTCGATCTCGACGTGAGGCTCGTCAGCTACGGCAAGCCGACACCAACGATGTTGCGGATAGTCGAGGACTTTCAGTGAATGTCCCACTCGCCCCATCCATGACGACTGGGTCTCCGGAGTGCGACCGCGACTTCTGTGCCCCTCGTTGCCCGGCGAGTGAGTGGGGCGTTCAACAGCCAGCGTCAGAACGTCAACGCGATGGCGATGGTCGTTCAGGTGGCGCCGGGCCGGGTTCTGTCGTACAGGGCATGCGGGACCTCTCCACATGCATGCTCGACGACGCGCCGTTCGAGCCGTTGTTTCACGCCCAAGCGAAGGTATTGGCGCAGGCGGCCCACCACGGGCCGCCTGCGCGAATCCCTTCGCGTGCTTACTTGCCCACTCCCGCCCGGGCCGCCTCGATCTTCGCCTTCACGGCGTCGAGGTTGAAGCTCGCGCCCTTCTGCATCGGCGGGAACTCGATGGCGGTCGTGGCAAGCTTCACGACCTCCTCCTGGACGAACACGAAGCGCCAGAACTCGTACTTGAACCAATCGAAGTACTGCTGCGCCCCCTCTCGAGTGCCGCTGTTCGGCCACCCGGTGCGCTCGAAGGGGTCCAGGCGCAGGTTCGTGATGTACGGGACGTCTGGCCGCGTCTTGTCACCCACCCAGCCGCCGGGCTGATCGATGAATCGGAACTTGTAGTCGCCGATCCGCACGGCGCCCAGCTCGCTCTCGCCGAAGTACCAGATCTCGTTCCGGTTCGACGGCCCCTTGCCGGTGATCATGGCCGTCTGGTCGTAGCCGTCCAGATGCACCTTGTAGGTCGTGCCCTCGAGCTGCTTGCCGGCCTTCAGCTCTGCCGCGATGTTCGGGTTGCCGGCGGCGGCCACCAGGGTCGGGAACCAGTCGAGCCCGGAGATGAGCCCGCTCTCGACCTTGCCCGCCGGCACTTTGCCCGGCCACCGGATCATCGCCGGGACGCGGAAGCCCCCCTCCATGACCGTGCCCTTGCTCTGCGCGAACGGCGTCTGCCCGCCATCCGGCCAGGTGAAGACCTCGGTGCCGTTGTCGGTGGTGAAGATGACGATGGTGTTGTCGTCGACTCCCATGTCCTTCAGCTTCTGCATCACGATGCCGATGTCGTCGTCCATCTGCGCCATGCCGGCTTCGTGGATCGACCAGCCGTTCTTGGAATTGCGCATCGCCTGGTACTTCGGCGACAGGTGCGTGACGATGTGCATGCGGGTCGGGTTGAGCCACAGGAAGAACGGCTTCCCGTCGGCCTTCGCCTTGTCGATGAACTTCAGGGCGAAATCGCGGATCTCGTCGTCCACCGTCTCCATGCGTTTCGGGCACAGCTCGCCCGCGTCCTCGATCTTCTGCTTGCCGACCTTGCCCCAGCGTGGATCCACGGTGGCATCGTCCGCGGTGGTTGCCCACGAGTGGAGCATGTTGCGCGGCCCAACCTTGTCCCGGAGATCCTGGGGATAGTTCGGATGGCAGGGGTCTTCCATCGCGTCGAGGTGATAGAGATAGCCGAAGAACTCGTCGAATCCGTGTGCCGTCGGCAGGAACTCGTTCTTGTCGCCGAGATGGTTCTTGCCGAACTGGCCGGTGGCGTACCCCATGGACTTCAGCACCGTGGCGAGGGTCACGGCCTCCGCCGGGAGACCGCTCGGCGCACCCGCCTGGCCGACGGTGGTCATGCCGGTGCGGATCGGCAGCTCGCCGGTGATGAAGTTGGCGCGGCCCGCCGTGCAGCTCGCCTCGGCGTAGTAATCGGTGAACAGCATGCCCTCGGCGGCGATCTTGTCGAGGTTCGGCGTCCGTCCCGCCATCATGCCGCGATGGTAGGCGCCGATGTTCCAGATGCCGACGTCGTCGCCCATGATGACGACGATGTTGGGCTTCGCTTGCGCGGCCGCCGGGCTGGCGCCCCAGGCGAGCGCGACCAAGATAACTACCCAGATTCCGATGGCTTTCCGCATGATGTCCTCCACGCTACGGGTGGTGATTCCGACGTGACGCGTCCTGCCGAAACGGGGCACCTCCAGACGGGAACTCGCAACCGGTGGGAGACGTGACGCAGCTCAGCTCGGAAGCGTATTGATCGCTCGCGAGAGGACGATGACCGTGGTCAGGAGCGAGATCATGCTCTCGACCATCATCAGCATCTTGGCCCGGTGCGTCAGCGGCGAGACGTCGGTGGGACTGAACGCCGTCGCCGTGTTGTAGGCGAGGAACAGGTAGTCGAGGAACAGCGGCCGCCAGCCGGCGGGGACGCCCTCCGGATCTCCCGGCTGAGGGAACAGCCAATCGGGCCTCGGGCTCGTGGCGCTGACGCGGGCAGCCGGGCCGCCCCGATCCATCTGCCAGTACAGCAGCGAGAAGACCACGACGTTGGTGACCCAGATCGCCACGGAGGAGGACAGCAGCGAGAATGCGTTCCGGCCCGACGGGTGGAACGTCGTCACCCCGAGCATGTCGGCGAGCTCCGCGAGCGTGTTGACCCCGTAGACCGACGCCAAGAAAAGTATGATGGCGCGCTCGATGCGGAGCCACCGGGCGTGCCCGTTCGTGATCGCGACGGCCGCCATCGAGGTCAGCGCCACGAACGCGGCCAGGTGGCCCACCCAGACCGGGATGACGAAGACGTGCCCGCGCAGCGCCGCCAGCAGCAGGATGACGGCGACGATCGCGAGCGCGGGCGGCCAGCGCGACTCGTGGAGGGTGCCGGTCGAAATGCTCATGAGACACTCGGCGGGCCGGCGCGAGGCTCTTGCGGATCAAATCCAGGGAAATCTCGGTGTCCGAGCGCGACTCCGCCGAGCAGCGGCAGTAGGCGTTTCATCTCCGACCTGGCTACCGCGGGAAGAGCAGCTGGATCTGGATCCGGAGCTGCCACTCCGCCGCGTCGTCCGGCCGCACCACGTTGTAGTAGGCGCTGGCCTGCGCGTTCACGGGCGCTTGCCGATCCGCACGATCTTGCCCACGCCGACCCCGATGGGCACCGTCCACCGGTCGTCGCTGTCCGCCTCCCAGTTGGCCGTGATGATGGGTGCCGACGTCACGTACCACGCGTCGGGCAGGTTGTAGTTGACGAACGGCTGGATCAGCATCTGGTTCACGTCCCGCCGATCGCTGTCCCCCGCGAACGACCAGACGTTGTTGATGAGGGCGCCAAGCACCCACGGCCCGTGCACCGTCAGCGCGACGGCCGTCGGACCGGCCCCCCACTTCCCCTGGCCCAGCGAGTCGTCCGTCGCGCTGGGGAACTGGAAGATCGGTCCCACGCCCCAGATCAGCTTCCCGGGCTTCGCCGGCGAGAAGAACAGCGACTGCTGGATGTCGCCGAGGCCGAACACCTCGCCGACGCCCGGCGCCAGCTCCGGCTGGTAGATCAGGGGCACGATCGTCCGCGAGATGAGGTTCCAGTCCTCGGTCAGCCGGAACGGGATGACCGGCTGGACGTTCAGGATGTACTGCACGTCGTCGTTCGGGCCCACGCCGAAGTTGACGTTGTTCTGGAACGGCACGGAGATCAGGTCCGCCACCGGGTTCTGCGTCTTCTTGGCGAGATCCGTGTCGTCCTGAGCCCAGCCAGGCCGCGGCCCGCAGGTCAGCGCCAGCACGAGCAGGAACACCGCCCCGATGCCGCGGCTCGTCCATCGTCGCCCAGTGCGCCTCATGTGCTCTCCTATCATCCGTTTCGCCCTGGCCTCCCCGAGTCGCCGTCGCGAGTCGCGCGGCGCCCCACCGGTCGGCACCGGCTCCATCGCCTCACTTCTGGAACGGGTAGAGCGCGACCACCGCCAGGAGCTCGTTCAACGGGGCTCGCGCCAGGTCGTCGTCCAGCAAGGCCAGGACTCCACAGTCACCACGGAGGCGGGGCGCGACGCCCCAACCATAGCCACATGGCCCCCGACGGGATATAGGACTTTGGTCTTACTCGGAGCGAAGACGCCCGAGCACTTCATACGCCGGACGCCCGGCCGCTCAATGCCCGCCCGTGACCGTGTAGCCCTCGCGGCGCAAGTCGTCCGCCAGGTCGCGCTCCATCTGCGCGGCCGCCTCGTACGGCATGGGGTTGAGGTGAGCGTACAGCTGCGGCAGGAGACGCACGCTGTAGCGTCTGACCAGCGAGACGCTCCGGATGCCGAGTTTGTGATTCTGGAAGCGCCTCTCGGGGTCGAGCCCCGTGAGCCCGACATACACGCTTGGCTCTGCGGGATCGCGGCCGGGATTGGCCCGGCGCACCTTTCGGAGCCCGTTGACGGCGTCGTCGAGCAAGACGACGTACACGCTGTGGTGCCCCGACGTCGATGCGATCGTAGATCGGCTCGGCTTGCGTCGCTTCATCGACCCTCGTCGGGCCCGCGACACGAGCTCGAGCACGACGCCTCGCTCGCGGAGCACGCGCTAGTATACGTAGGCATGCGGAGGCCAGGCCGCCAGACGGCCGCGGGGTCGGATCGACCGCACGGTGACGAGACGGGTGTGGCCGGCGATGCCGCGCGCCCGGCCACCGTGGAGCGACGCCTCACCCTCGCGGTCTCGCCGTCGGGCCGGCTGCGGCTCCTGGAGGATCCGGACAGCCCGGCCCTGGAGGCCCTGCCCGCCGCGGCCATCGCGGCCGCCTTCGCCGCTGGCCCGGCCGCCGGGCTCTTCCATCTCGGGGCGGCCGAGGTCTCCACCCCGCTCGCGCCGGCGCTCGGGTTCTTCCGGGACTTCGCGCGCCTCTTCGTCACGCGGCTCTGCGCGATCGGCGATCTCGAGGACCAGCGCGCCCGGGTCGCCGTGCCGGCCCCGGTCGACATCCTCGAGCGGCTGGCCCGGGAAGTGCCCCCGATCGCGGGCGCGGAGTACGTCGACCCCGCGCGCCTCGAGACGTGGTGGGCGGAGCTCGAGGCGCACTTTCGCGAGGAGATCGGCCGGCACCGGGGCACCGTCCAGTCGTACCTCCTCGCCCGGAACGCGGTGTGGAATCTCGTCGGCCGCGTCTACTTCCACCTGGCGGAGAACAAGGCCGACCCGGACCATCCCTTCGGCTTCCTGGCCACCTACACCACCCGCCTGTCGGGCCAGGCCCGCCCGCAGCACCAGCCCCTTCGCCAGGCGCTCCGCACGTTCTCGGGCAACCGGTCCGCGCTGCTGTCGCTGCTCGCCCCGGTCGATCGGGCGGCCGCCGTCAGCCCCCTGCTGAAGGACCTCGTGGACACGGGCGACGTCTTCGAGGCGCTCGCGTGGACACCGCACGAGGCGCATCGCTTCCTCCACGACGTGCCCGCGTTCGAGGCGGCCGGGATCATGATCCGCGTGCCCGACTGGTGGCGGCGCGAGCGCCCCCGGCGGCTCGAGGTGAGCGTCACCGTCGGCGGCAAGCCGCCGACGACGCTGGGTCTCGACGCGCTGCTGGACTTCTCGGTCGCCCTGGCCGTCGACGGCGAGCCCATCTCCGACGCGGAGTGGCGCGCGATCCTGGCGGGGACGGACGGCCTCGCCCTCGTGCGCGGGCGGTGGGTGGAGCTCGACCGCGAGAAGCTCCGCGAGGTGCTCGGCCACTGGGAGAGCGCGCGCCGCGCGGCGCGGGCGGGCCTGTCGTTCCGCGAGGCGATGCGCCTCCTGGCGGGAGCGGCCGTCGCCGACGGCGAGGCGGCCGAGGTGCCCGCGCCGGCCGGGGACTGGTCCCGCGTGGCCGCGGGCACGTGGCTCGCGACCACCCTGGCCGGGCTCCGCGATCCCCGGGCCCTGGCCGCCGCGACGCCCCGGGCCCTCCGCGCGACGCTCCGGCCCTACCAGGACGTCGGCGTCCGCTGGCTCCGGTTCCTCTCGCGCCTCGGCCTCGGGGCCTGCCTGGCCGACGACATGGGGCTCGGCAAGACGATCCAGGTGCTTGGCCTTCTCCTCCTGCTCAAGGGCGACCGGCCGCGCGCCGGGGATCGAGACGCCGCGGCGCGCCGGCCTCCCAGCCTCCTGGTGGTGCCCGCGTCCCTCATCGCCAACTGGCTCGCCGAGATCGAGCGCTTCGCCCCCGATCTCGCCGTGATCGTGGCCCATCCGTCGGCGCGGCCGAGCCGCCAGCTCGCGGCGCTCCCCGCCGGTGAGCTGGCCGGCGCCGATCTGGTCATCACCACGTACGGGCAGGTGGCACGGCTCCCGTGGCTCGGCGAGACCGCGTGGACGCTGATCGTCCTCGACGAGGCCCAGGCGATCAAGAACCCCGGGACCCGGCAGGCGCGCGCGGTCAAGCAGCTCCGCGGCAGCGCCCGGGTCGCCCTGACGGGCACGCCGATCGAGAACCGGCTCGGCGACCTCTGGTCGCTCTTCGACTTCCTGAACCCCGGGCTCCTCGGGAGCGCGCGCGCCTTCACGCGCGCCACCCGGGACATGGCCGCGGGCAGCGATCGCCACTACGGCCCCCTCCGGTCGCTCGTGCAGCCGTACATCCTGCGGCGCCTCAAGACGGATCGCCAGGTGATCGCCGACCTGCCGGACAAGACCGAGGTCCGCGCGTTCTGCGCCCTGACGCGGAAGCAGGCCGCGCTCTACCAGCAGGCGGTGCAGGAGCTCGAGCGCCGCCTGGGCGCGACGGAGGGCATCGAGCGGCGCGGCACGATCCTCGCCACCCTCGTCCGCCTGAAGCAGATCTGCAACCATCCGTCCCAGTGGCTCGGCGACGGCGCCTTCGCGCCGGAGCACAGCGGGAAGTTCGCGCGGCTGGCCGAGCTCGTCGAGGAGCTCGCCTCGCGGCAGGAGAAGGCGCTCGTCTTCACCCAGTTCCGCGAGATGGCCGGGCCCCTGTCCGACTACCTCGCCCGGCTCTTCGGCCGGCCGGGCCTCGTGCTCCACGGCCAGACGCCCGTGAAGGAGCGCATGAAGCTCGTCGAGCGCTTCCAGACCGACGAGGCGATCCCGTTCTTCGTGCTCTCCCTCCGGGCGGGCGGGACGGGGCTCAACCTGACGGCCGCGTCCCAGGTGATCCACTTCGACCGCTGGTGGAACCCCGCGGTCGAGAACCAGGCCACCGACCGGGCCTTCCGGATCGGCCAGCGCCGCAACGTCCTCGTCCACAAGTTCGTCTGCCGCGGCACCGTGGAGGAACGGATCGACGCGCTCATCGAGCAGAAGAAGGGGCTGGCGGCGGACCTCCTCGCACCGGCCGGGGACAGCCTCATCACCGAGATGCCCGACCAGGACGTGCTCCGGATCGTCGCCCTCGACCTCCAGAGCGCGCTCGCCGAGGACTGAGGGCGCCGGCCGTGGCCTGGTACGAGTGGGCGCCCTACGTCCCGGTCGCGGCGCGGCGCCAGCAGGCGGCGTTCGAGGTCGCCCGGCTCCGCGCGAAGGGCCGGTCGATCGCGCCCGTGGTGATCGACGGTCGCGCGATCGCCCGGAGCTTCTGGGGGAAGGCCTGGTGCGACAACCTCGAGCGCTACAGCGACCACGCGAACCGGCTGCCCCGCGGCCGGACCTACGTTCGCAACGGCTCGGTGATGGACCTCCAGCCCGGCGCGGGGGCCGTCACCGCCCTCGTGAGCGGCAGCGAGCTCTACCGCGTCTCGGTCACGATCGCGCCCCTGCCCCCGCGCCGATGGAAGGCCGTGGTCAAGGCGTGCGCGGGCCGGATCGGCTCCCTGGTGGAGCTCCTCCAGGGAAAGTTCTCGCGCGCGGTCATGGAGACGCTGATCCATCCGCGCGCCGGGCTGTTCCCGTCAGTCCGCGAGATCACCTTCGAGTGCTCCTGCCCGGACCGGGCGCGGCTCTGCAAGCACGTCGCGGCCACCCTGTACGGGGTCGGCGCGCGCCTCGACACCGAGCCCGAGCTGTTCTTCCGGCTGCGGCGGGTCGACCAGCTGGATCTCCTGTCGGCCGCGAGCCGCGCGAGCCTGCCGTCCGGCGGCCGGACGCCGCGCAAGCGGATCGCCGCCGCGGCGCTGGCCGAGGTGTTCGGGATCGAGCTGGACGTGGCCGCGCCGGACTCCAGCGCGCCTCGGCCGGCCGCGCCCGGACGAGGGCGGCCCCGGAGCCCGGCCGGCGGGACGACGCGACCGCGCGGCCCCACGCGCGCCCGGCGGGCGGCACGAGGCGATTGACCGGCTTCCGCGCAACGCGCCCGATCAGCCCACGGATGGCCGCCGCGGTAGGCGGAGGTCATGGGGAACGAGATCACGGCGGCGCCGCTGCCCGCGGGTCGACGACGCGGGCCGGGCCGGGCCCCGCATTTCCCTCGATTCCACGCGCCGGAACGCACTAGAATTCGGGCTGTGGCGGACCCGGTGGTCGAGGGCCGCGCCCTGGTGACGGAGGCGATCCGGTCGCTGGCGATCGCCTGCCGGGCCTGGGCGGCCTACCCTTCCGAGCATCCGAACGTGACCCAGGCGGTGGGCGCCGCGCAGACGCGCGTCGGCGAGATGCTGGCGGTTCACGGCTCGGTGGCGCTCGGTATCTCGAAGAACCAACTCCGGGTCGGCGTCTGGACGTTCGAGTCGGCCCAGGCCCGCGGCCTCGCCCAGGCCCTCTACCGGCGCCAGGCGGCGGTCCTGCGCCTCGAGCGCGGCGTCCAGGCGGACGAGCTCCGGGCGCTGGTGCAGTGGCTCGCGGGCCCGGCGGTGCCGCTCGAGCCGGGGGCGGCCGCCGCCGGGCCGCCGACGCTCCCCACCGCGCGCCACCTCCACCTCCAGCCGCTCGACTACTCCGCCGTCCGGCTGACCGATCGCCTCGGCGAGGCGCAGATCCAGCTGCCCCTCGGCCCGGAGGCCGCCACGGCCGTCTCGCTGAGCGACCGCCTGCTGAACGTCCTCCTCGAGTGGGCCGTGCCGGCCGAGGCGGACTGGAGCGGTGACGAGCCCGCGAAGCCTGGAACAGTCCCGGCCGAGATCGCGATGGTCGCGTGGCTCAAGAACTTCCTGGAAGGTCAGAGCGCGCGCGATCGCGGCGAGGCGGCGGACGGCGGCGCGACCGCGGCGGGCGCCGGCGGCCCCGTCGGTGAGGGCGGCGCGGGTGGCGGCCTGGGCGGGACTGGTAACGGCGCCGGGACGGGCGAGAGCGGCACGGGCCACGGGTCCGGAGCGGGCGGCGCGGGTGACGGCTCGGGAACCGCGATCGGCGAGGCCGACGCCGCGCCCGGCGCTACCGGACAGGCGGCCGCGACGCTCTTCCCCGACGCGGGCGTGGGCACGGCGGGCGCACCGGGCCCGGCGGGCGCGGGGATCCCGGCGGCCGCCGGCACGGCCACGGCGCCGGGCAGAGACGCCGGCCCGACGCGGGGCGCCGGCATCGTGGGGCTCGGGTCAGACACGGGGGCGACCCGCGAGGGCGACGAGGGCATCGACGCGCCGGGCCCGGCGCCCCGGCAGCTCCTCGTGAGGCTCTCCGAGGCGACGACCGCGCACCTCGAGGCCACCTCGGGGGCGGGCCGCGCGCTCGCCGCCCGGCAGACGGCGCAACTCATCATGCGGCTCCCCGAGGGGCTCCGCGACAGCCTCATGCGCGCCGCGCTCCGGGTCGTCGCCGCCGATCCGGCCGGGGAGGACGCCCTCCAGGCGTTCACCTCGTCGATGAGCGCCCACCCGGTCCTCCGCGTCATGCGCCAGCTAGGGGCCGAGGGCGTGCCGCTCTCGCGCCACGCGCAGCGGCTCGTCGAGCTACTCGCCTCCACGCGGCCCGACTCGGAGTCCGACGAGGTGCCGGCCCAAGACCTGGAGACCCTCCGCGCGGAGCTCCTCACGCTGTTCCGCGAGGAGGACATCGACCGCTACAACCCGGAGGACCACCTGGCGCTCCTCGCGCGCGCGATGCTGGCGTGGCCCACGCGCACGCCGGTCGAGCTCGGGACGCTCGAGACCCTCGGAGAGCGGGTCGGGACCTTGACCGAGGACGCGGTCGGCCACCAGCTCGCCGAGACGCTCCTCGACCTCCTCGGCCGCTACGCCGACGACAAGCTCGGCGCGGTCCTCGGCCGGCTCGAGCAGCTCGTCCAGGGAGCGCTCGCCCGCGGCTCGCTCGACGAGGCCGCCTTCGCCATCGAGGGGATGACGCGACTCGCGGGCGATGAGGCCGTGGCCGAGCCGACGCGGGTGGCGATGCGGAACCAGCTCGAGCACCTCGCGAGCCCGGAGACCCTGTCGGCACTCGCCGCCTCGCTCGGCGGCACGCCCAGCCCCGGCGCGGTCCGGCTGGTGCGGCTCCTCGGGCCGGGCGCGATCCGGAGCCTTCTCGACGTGCTGGTCCACGAGAAGGTCCGCGTCCGCCGCCGCCGGGTCTTCGACCTCCTGTCCGCCCTCGGGCCCGAGGTGGTCCAGGAGGCCACGCGCTGGCTCACGGATCCGAACTGGTACGTCGTCCGCAACATCATCGCGCTCCTCCGCGCGGTGGGCGACCGCACGTCCTTGCCCGTGGTGCGACGGCTGACGGGCCACGGCGACCTGCGCGTCCGCCTCGAGGCGCTGCGGAGCCTCCTCGAGCTCGACCCCGCCGTCGGGCAAGACTACCTCCTGAGCGCCATCGCCGATCCGGATCCGCGCGCGGCGACGGCGGCGGTGGAGGTGGCGGGCCAGCGCGGCGGGCCCACCATGGTGGAGCCACTCCTGGGCGTGCTCGCGCCCTGGGATTTCCGGGGGCAGCGGCGCGCCGTGCGGCTGGCCGCCCTCCAGGCGCTCGGCCGCGTGGGCCGCCCCGAGGCCTTGCCGCGCCTGGCGCGCTTCTTCCGCGAGCGCTGGGGCCCGTTCCCCGCGGCCACCGAGCGCCGCGCGGCCTTCGAGTCGCTCCAGGGTTACCCGCCCGACGCGCGAGCCTGGCTCGTGATGCGCGGGCTCCGCTCGCGGGATCCCGAGATCCGCGCGGTGTGCGAGCGCCTCCGGAGTGAGGGATGACCGGCCCGGCCGGTGGCCCGCCGCCGCGGCCGATGGAGGCGCCGGCGTCCGCCGCCCAGGCGACCGTCGAGCGGCTCATCGCCCAGGTGGCGGGCGCGCTGACGACGAGCGCGCTCTATCCGCCGGCCCACCCCGCGGTCGGGGTCGCGCTCGCGCAGCTCCGGGACGGCGTCGTGGCGGCGTGCGACGAGCGGCGGCAGGACGCGCTCACCTTCCTCCGCCTGGACGACGAGATCGTGGTGGACGGGCGGCCCCTCCGGACCGGCGCCCTCTACCTCCAGCCGTTCATCCGCGCGCTCCGGCGGAGCGACGTGGCGCGCCTCACGCTCGCGCGCGACGTGGACCCGGAGGAGTGCCGGGACCTCGTCGACGCGCTCGCAGCCGGCCGCCGCCCCGAGTCGACCGCCCACGTCGTGGTCGGCCAGGTCGAGATCGCCTCGCCGGGCAGCGCGCCCGGCGAGCCGCCGCCCCCGGGCGCGCGGCGCGGGGGCGGCGGGGGCGGTGGCGTCTCGGGCCAGCACGTCGAGCTCGCGCGGGACGTCTTCGCGCGCATCCGGCACGAGGGCGTGACGGGGCTCGACCCCGTGGAGGAGCTGGTCTGGGGGCTCGCGGACGCGGTCGCGCGCTCGACCCAGGCCGTGCTTCCCACCGTCCCGCTGAAGTCGCACGACGAGTACACGTTCGTCCACTCGGTCAACGTGTCGCTCCTGGTCCTGGCCCAGGCCCGCGGCTTCGGGTTCGACGGGCCGCTCCTCCACGCGATCGGCGTCGCGGCGCTCCTCCACGACGTGGGCAAGCTCCGCGTTCCGCTCGACGTCCTGAACAAGGCCGGGAAGCTCTCCGGCGACGAGTGGACGACGATGGCGAGCCACGCGGAGCTGGGCGCGTGGGAGCTCGGCGCCCTCGCGAACAGCGCGCCGCTCTCGATCCTGGTCGCCTTCGAGCACCACCTCCGCTACGACGGCGAGCCCAACTACCCGGCGGTGCGCGTCGCGCGGGCGCCGAGCCTCGCGAGCCAGCTGACGGCGATCGCCGACGTCTACGACGCCATCTGCACGGTTCGGCCGTACCGCCGCGCGCTCTCCCAGGCCGCCGCGCTGGACGTGCTCCGGGGGCGCGCCGGCACGTTCCACGATCCGTACCTGGTCGGCCAGTTCTGCCAGCTGGTCACGACCGGGTAGCGCCGCTCCGCCCGAGGCGCCCGGACTCCCCGATGCAGTGCCCGCGGTGCCGTCACGAGAACCCGCCGCCCGCGAAGTTCTGCCAGGAGTGCGGGCAGCGGCTCCCCGCCGCCTGCCCGGCGTGCGGCGCGCCGCTCCCGGAGTCGGCGAAGTTCTGCCCGGAGTGCGGCCACCCGGTCGGGGCCGCCTCGGCGCCGGCCCCGGCGGCCGCGCCAGCGCCGGTCGCGCCGGCGGCGCGGACACCCGCCGCCTACACGCCGCGCCACCTCGCCGAGCGGATCCTCACCACCCGGAGCGCGCTGGAGGGCGAGCGGAAGCCCGTCACGGTGCTCTTCTGCGACCTCGTCGGGTCCACCGCGCTCGCCGAGCGGCTCGGGGCGGAGGGGATGCACGTCCTCGTGAGCGCGTTCTTCGAGACCGCGCTCGCCGAGGTCCATCGCTACGAGGGCACCGTCAACCAGTTTCTCGGCGACGGCTTCATGGCGCTCTTCGGCGCGCCCCTCGCCCACGAGGACCACGCGCGGCGCGCCGCCCTTGCCGCGCTCGGCGTCGCCCGCGCGCTCCGCGACCGGCCGATCGCCGTGGCCCCGGGCGCCGACGTCGCCCTCACGGTCCGCATGGGCCTCCACACCGGCTTCGTGATCGTCGGCGCGATCGGCGACAACCTGCGGATGGACTACACCGCCATCGGCGACACGACGCACCTCGCCGCGCGCCTCCAGCAGCTCGCCGAACCGGGCGCGATCCTCGCGAGCGAGGCCACGTGGCGCCAGGTCGAGGGCTACGTCCGCGGGGAGCGGGTCGGGCCCGCCCAGGTCAAGGGCCGCACCGAGCCCGTCGTCGTCTTCCGGCTCCTCGGCGTGGGGCCGCGCCGCTCGCCGCTCGAGGGGCTCGGCCCTCGAGGGCTCAGCCACTTCGTCGGCCGCGAGCGCGAGCTCGAGACCTTGCGCGATCTCTTCGCCCTCGCCGAGGAGGGGCGCGGGCAGGCCGTCGGCATCGTCGGGGAGCCGGGCGTCGGCAAGTCGCGCCTCCTCCTCGAGTTTCGCCGGGGCCTCGCGGGGCGCCGCGTCACCTACCTTCAAGGCCGGTGCCTCTCGTACGGGGCGGCCATCCCGTACGTGCCCGTCATCGACGTCGTGCGGGCGAACTGCGGGATCGCCGAGACCGACGGGCCGGACGCGGTCGCCGAGAAGCTCCGCTTCGGGATCCAGGAGATCGGCATGGACCCGGGCGCCGCGGCGCCGTACCTCCTCCGGCTCCTGGGCGGCCGGGATCCGAGCGGCGCGCTCGATGGGCTCTCGCCCGAGGTGATCAAGACCCGGACGTTCGACGCCCTCCGGCAGATGTCGCTCCACGGGAGCCGCCGGCGCCCACTCGTGCTGGAGATCGAGGACCTCCACTGGGTGGACCGGACGTCGGAGGAGTACCTCACGTTCCTGGCCGAGAGCCTGGCGGGCGCGCCGGTCTTGCTGATCGCGACCTACCGGCCCGGGTACCGGCCGCCCTGGAGCGACCGGTCGTTCGCGACCCAGCTCTCCCTCCGGCCCCTGGCCGGGGACGAGAGCCGGTCGATCGTCCGCTCGCTGCTCCCTGCCGGCGACGCCGGCGCCTTCCCTGGAGCAGCTGATCCTCGACAAGGCCGAGGGCAATCCCTTCTTTCTCGAAGAGCTGACGCGTGCCGTCGGCGAGCAGGGCCTCGGGGCGGGCCTCCCCGTCCCCGACACCGTCCACGGCGTCCTCACCGCGCGCATCGACCGGCTCGCCGAGGACGACAAGCGCGCGCTCCAGACCGCCTCGGTGCTCGGCCGCGAGTTCACGCCGGCCCTCCTCGCCGCCATCTGGGACGGGCCCGGTCCCGTCGAGCCACGCCTCCGCGAGCTCGCGCGGCTCGAGTTCCTGTTCGTGCGGCCGGCCGGCGACGAGGTCGTGTACGCGTTCAAGCACGCGCTCACCCAGGACGTGGCGGAGGCGACGCTCCTGCCGTCGCGGCGGCGCGAGCTCCACCACAAGGCCGGCGACGCGCTCGAGCGCCTGAATCCCGAGCGCCTCGACGAGCTCGCGCCGCGGCTCGCCCACCACTACGGCGAGGCGGAGGCGTGGGCCCCGGCCGCGCGGCACGCGCTCGCGGCGGCCGAGGCGGCCCGCGCCGTGTTCGCGAACCGGGAGGCGCTCGTCCGCTACGACCTGGCCATCCTCGCCGCCGACCGCGCCGAGCTCCCGCCGGCCGAGCGGCTCCGGCCGCGAGAGGGGCGCGCGGACGTCCACGCCGTCCTCGGCGACTTCGAGCGCGCCCGCGCGGACTACGAGGCGGCCCTCGGGCTCGCAAGCGCGGTGGCGGACCCCCTCGCAGAGGCGCGCATCCTCGGCACGCTCGCGGCGCTCTGGGGCGGCCACAAGGACTACGACCGGGGCCTCGCGCTGAGCCGCGAGGCGGTCCGCGTGGCGGAGCGCGCGGGCGACACCGCCGAGGCGCGGCGAGTCTCCGCCGAGACGCGGCTCCGCGTCGGCCTGATGGAGCTGAACCTCGCGCGGATGACCGCGAGCCGGCAGGACCTCGGTCGCGCCCTCGCGCTCTTCCGCGAGCTCGACGACGTGGGCGGCGAGGCGCGGGCGCTCGACGCCCTCTCGATGGCGCACCTCGTCTCGGGAGACCTCGACGGCGCCATCGGGCACGGGCAGGAGGCGATCCCGCGCCTGGTCCAGGTCGGCGACCGGAACACCGAGGCCTCCTGCCGCGCGAACCTCGCCTGGTCCCTCCTCTACCGCGGGCGCCGAACGGAGGGCGAGCCGAGCATCGCCCAGGCCCTCGAGCTGGCCCGGGCGATCGGCGCGCGGGCGATGGAGACCTACGTCCACGCGTCGGCGGGCGGGCTGGTCGAGGCGTACGGCGAGTGGGGCCGGTCCTTCAGCGAGTCCGAGACGGCGCTGGCGATCGCCCGGGAGCTCGGCCACCGCGAGTGGACCGCCGCGGCCCTCTCGGCGCTCGGGCGCGTGCGCCGGAACTGCGGCGACACGGCCGGCGCCCGGGCCGGCCACGAGGAGATGCTCGGTATCGCGCGCGAGCTCGGTAGCCCGCTCTGGATCGCGGACGCGCTGAGCGAGCTGGGACACGACCTCGTGGCCGCGGGCGAGCTCGGCGAGGGCGAGCGCCGGCTCGCCGAGGCGATCGACGCCGCGCGCGAGGCCCTCCAGTTCACGGTGCGCCCCAGGATCGCCCTGATGGAGCTCGCACTGCGAACCGGGCGGCCGGGCGATGCGCTCGACCAGTGGGCGAGGCTCCCGCCCAGCGCCGCCCAGTTCGCCGTGTACGCGCTCGACGCGCGACGCGTGGAGGCCGAGGCCCTCGCGGCCCTCGGGCGCTGCGACGAGGTCGAGGCGCGCCTCCGGGCGGTCCGGGCCGACGCCGCGACGCTCGGCGGCATCCCCGCCGGCTGGCGCGCGAGCCTCGCGCTGGCGCGCCTCCTCGAGGCCGCCGGTCGCGGGGACGAGGCGCAGGCCGCGCGCGCCGACGCCCGCCGCGGGCTCGAGAGGGTGGCGGCCGGGCTCACGGGCGCGCCCGACCTCCTCCGCGGGTTCAAGGCATCGGCCCCGTACCGGGAGGCCTTCGGCAGCTAGCCCGCCGCCGGCGGTCGGCGCCGGCGCTACGCGGCGCGGCGAATCGCGGGCCGCGGCCACCGCCCGAGCGCGAGCGGAACGCAGGCGAGACACGCGAGGCCGAGCGTCACGTACAGGATCGCCGGCGACGACACCGAGAGGACCGAGGTCGCGAGGACGGGGCCGATGAAGGACCCGCCGATGCGCGCCGAGTTGATGATGCCGATCGCGCCCCCGCTCCCCCGCTGCGCGGTCCGCGCGACCACCAGGGGGAAGATCGGCGCCGCGAACAGGACCTGGAGGAACCGCACGGCCGCGAACCCCCAGGCGCTCTGCGGGAGCGCCATCGCGGCCATCAGGAGCCCCGAGGAGACGAGCAGCGCCGCGATCAGCGTCGATTCCGGCAGGAGCGCCGCCAGGCGCGGCGTCGCCAGCGCGCCGAGGCCGGCGGCCACGGCCGACACGAAGACGAGGAGGCCGCCCACCTCCACGACGCGGTCGGGCGCGACGCCCAGGCGCGGGAGGATCTCGGGCAGCACGGCCGTCAGGAAGAAGAGCTGGTTCGAGACCGCCAGGACGAGCGCCACCGGGAGGACGAGGTCGCGGACGCGCACCGGCGAGGTCTCGAGCCGCGGGCGCTGGAGGTGAGGCGGGAGCCGCACCCCCCACTGCACGAACGCCGCCGATCCGAGGAGGATCACGCCGCCCAGCACGAACGACGGCCGGAACCCGACGCGCGCCGCGGCCGCCGCGCCGCCGAGTGGCCCCAGCACCTGCCCCATGGTCATCGCGAGCTGGACCGCCGCCACCTCGCGGCGCACCTCCCCGGGGTCGGTCCGCCGGCTCGCGATGATGAAGGCGAGCGTCGACGCCGCCCCCATCGCACCCAGGATCAGGCGGGCGACGAAGAGCTGCGGCAGCGTGTGGGCGATCGCCATCCCCATGAAGGCCAGGCCCTGGAAGACCTGCACCAGGGTGTACTGCTGGCGCGGATCGCCGCGCTCGCCCACCCGGCCCCAGGCCGGGCTCGTCAAGACCGTCACGAGCGAGGAGATACCGAGGATCCAGCCGGCCCAGCGGAGCGTGGTCCCGGGGTCGTAGGTGGTGATCGACTGGATGTAGAAGGGCAGGCTGATGAAGGCGAACGACCACGCGAAGCTCCCGAGGAACATCGAGATCGTGAGGGGGCCGGCGATCCGGGGCATGCGGGGCCTCGCGCTACGGAACGGGCGCCCGGCGGGCGGCTCGGCCGCGGCGGCTCAATCGCGGAGGAGCAGGCGCGGGCCCACCAGCGTGAGCCATGGCCAGTAGGTCACCACCCCCAGCATCAGGACCATGACGGCCAGGTACGGCCAGAGCGGCCGCAGGACGCGCGAGAGGGGCTCGCGGGAGATGGAGCACGCGACGAAGAGGCACGTCCCCACCGGCGGCGTCACGTAGCCGATACCGAGGTTCGCCAGGAGGATGATCCCGAAGTGGACCACGTCGATCCCGAACCGCTCCGCCATCGGCAAGAGGATCGGCACCAGGATCACCAGGAGGGCCGTCGCGTTCAGGAAGCAGCCGCCGATCAGGAACAGGACGTTCACCAGCACGAGGAACACCCAGGGGCTCGGCGAGAGCGCGAGGATCAGGCTCGCCAGGGTCGCCGGGACGCGGTGCACGGTGAGCACCCACGCGAAGAGACCGGCCAGCCCGAGGAGGAGGCTCACGATCCCGGTCGTGACGGCCGACTCGGTCAGGAGCCGCGGCATGTCCCGCCATCCGAGCTCGCGGTAGTAGAAGAGCGCCACCGCGAGGCCATAGAGGACCGCCACCGCGGCCGACTCGGTGGCGGTGAAGATGCCGCCGAAGATGCCGCCGAGGATGATCACCGGCATGATCAGCGCCGGAAGCGCCTCCAGTACGGCGCGCCGGATTTCGGCGGCGGTTGCCCGCGGCTCGGTCGGGAGCCCGTGGCGGCGGGCATAGATCCACGTGTAGAGCATGAGCGCCGCCGCCGTGGCCAAGCACGGGAGGAAGCCGGCGGCGAAGATCGCGGCCACCGAAGCGTTCGCGAGCCAGCCGTAGATCACGCCGGTGATGCTGGGCGGGATCAGGACCGCCATGCCGCCCGCCACCGCGACGATGGCCGTGGCGAACGGCGCCGGGTAGCCGAGGCGGATCATCGCCGGGATCGTCACGGAGCCGATGGCGGCCGCGTCGGCGGCCGACGAGCCCGAGACCTCCGAGAAGAAGATCGTCGCGACGATCACGACCAGACCGAGGCCCCCGGGCAGGTGGCGCACGAGGACGTTGGCGAGGTTCACGAGCCGCCGGCCCACCCCGCCCGTCTCGAGGAACGCGCCGGCCAGGACGAAGAGCGGCACGGCCAGCACCGGGAACGAGTCGAGCGACGTGAAGATCTTCTGCGGGAGGACCAGGAGCGGCGTGCGCCCGTCGACGACCGTCGTCACCAGCGCGGCGAGCCCCAGCGAGAAGGAGACGGGGGCGTTCAGGAGGAGGAGCGCGCCGAAGACCCCGAACAGGAGCGCCGTCACGGGGAGGCGGTCCCGCGGCAGCGCCGGCGCGCGCTGGCGGCGAGACTCCATGCCATCAGCAGGGCGGCCACCGGGATCGCCGCATAGGGCCAGGTCATGGGGATCTCGAGGGCCGCCGACGGCTGCTCGCGGACGCGCCATGCGAGCGACGCGCCGTGCCAGGCGAGGAGGGCGGCGAAGGCGGCGCACAGGAGGTCGATGCCCGCCGCGAGCCGGCGCGCGACGCCCCCCGGGAAGCGGGTCGTCAGGAGATCGAGCGAGAAGTGCACGCCGCGGTCGACCCCGAGGGCGGCCCCGAGGAGCGCCACCCACACGAACAGGTAGCGCGCGGCTTCCTCGGGCCAGGCCGCCGGATGCTGGAAGACGTAGCGCGTCAGGACCTGGAAAGCGACCACGCCGGTGATCGCCGCCATCAGGCCGGCCGACACCAACTCGACCAGCCGGCGGACGGCCGGCGTCACCGGAGCGCCTGGATCTGCCGGATCTTCTCGAGCCCGATGCCCTTGCCGTACTGCTCGTAGACGGCCTGCACGGCCTTCTGGTAGGGACCGAGGTCGTCGGGCACCACCACGGTCCGTCCCTTGGCCCGGAGCTCGGTGAGGTTGCGGTTCTCCTCTTCCTCGTTGATCTGCCGCTCGAACACGAGCGAGTCACGGAACGCCTGCTCGAGCGGCCCACGGACGTCAGCCGGCAGCGCCTGCCATCGGGACTCCGCGATCCCCACGACCACGACCGTGATCAGGTACCGGATGTGGAGGACGTGGGGCGCGACCTCGTCGAGCTTCGAGGTCCGGTACGTCACGATGTTCCCCTCGCCCGCGTCGACGACGCCCGACTGGAGCGCCGAGTACACCTCCGGGAACGGGATGGGCGTCGGGATCGATCCCAGCGCGCGCCAGGTCGCGGTGACGATCGGGGCCTCGAGCGTCCGGACCTTCAGCCCCTTCAGGTCGTCCATGCCGCGGAGGGGCTTCCGCGCGTACACGCCGCGCGTCCCTCCGGTGTAGAAACCGAGGACGCGGATGCCCTTCTTCAGCGCGGCCGCCCGCATCTCGGCGCCGCCCGGGCCGTCGAGGTAAGCATGGAGGTGGGCGAAGTCGCGGAAGAGGAACGGGAGGTCCAGCACCTCCAGCTCCTTGACGACCCGGCTCGCGACCGCGGCCGTGGGCATCGCCATCTCGACGGTGCCCACCTGCATCCCCTCGACCATCTCACGCGACCCGCCGAGCTGGGCCGAGGGGAACACCTGGACGTCGAGCCGGCCGTTCGTCAGCTCGCTGGCTCGCTTGCTCATCACCTCCGCCGCCCGCGTGTAGGGATGCCGCGGGTCGACCTCGAGCGCGTAGCGGAGCGTGACCTTGTCCTGCGCCGTCACGCGCGTCGCCGCGGCGCCGGTCGCGCAGAGCGTCACGAGGGCGAGAAGCGCGAGCCGCCAATCGGGTCTCATGCGTGTCCTCCTGGTGCGGGATCCGCGCCGGCCGGCGCTGGGCCGATAGTCCGTGGCGGCGCCGGACACTGTCAAGGGCCCCGCGGTCAGCGGGCACGCGCCCGTTGCGCCCGTCAACAACCCCGTCGGACAATGCCGGCGGGCCCCGAGGCGGGCCGGAGGGAGCTGCCGGATGTCGCTGACCCTGCTCAAGAACGCGAAGCTCCTCGACCCCACGAAGTCCGACCTCCAGGACGGCGTGGCCGTGCTCGTCGAGGGCGGCCGGATCCGGGAGGTCTCGCCCCGGCCGATCCGCGCGGCCGGCGCGACCGTCGTCGACGTGGGCGGCCGGACGCTCATGCCGGGACTGATCGACTGCCACGTCCACGTGTTCCTGCCCGAGGTCAACATCCGGGCGCTCGAGGCGGTGCCCCTCACCCTTCTGACCGCGCGGGCGGCGCCCCTCATGCGCGCCATGCTGGACCGGGGCTTCACGACCGTGCGCGACACCGGCGGCGCCGACTGGGGCATCCGGGAGGCGGTCGAGCGCGGCTATCTCCCCGGCCCGCGGCTCTTCATCGCGGGGCGCGCGATCGGCCAGACGAGCGGCCACAGCGACCCGCGGCGACGGACCGACCTCGGCGGCGGCTGCCCGACCGAGAACGCCATGGCGTTCACCATGGCCATCGCCGACGGCGTGACCGAGGTGCGGCGGGCCGTCCGCGAGCAGCTCCGCCAGGGCGCCGACCACATCAAGATCATGGTGTCGGGCGGCGTGGCCTCGCCCTACGACCCGCTCGACAGCCTCCAGTACTCGACCGGACGAGATCCGCGCCGCGGTCGAGGAGGCCACGGCGTTCAAGCGCTACGTCTGCGCTCACGCCTACCCCGCGAACGCGATCGCGCGCGCCATCGAGTGCGGAGTCCGAGTGATCGAGCACGGGAACCTGATCGACGCGCCCACGGCGAAGCTCATGGCGAAGAAGGAAGCGTTCCTCGTCCCGACGCTCGTGGCCTACGACGCGATCCGCCGCCACGCCGCCGAGTTCGGCATGGGGCCGGAGAACCTCGAGAAGAACACGGTCGTGCTGGAGGCGGGCCTCCGCTCTCTCGAGCTCGCCAAGCGCGCGGGCGTCCGCATGGCGTTCGGGTCGGACCTCCTGGGCCAGCTCCAGCCCGACCAGTCGAAGGAGTTCCTCCTGCGGAGCGAGGCGCTGAGCCCGCAGGAGATCATCCACGCGGCGACGATCGTCGGGGCCGAGCTCCTCGGTCGCCCCGGCGAGCTCGGAGTGATCGCGCCCGGTGCCCTCGCCGACCTCCTGGTGGTCGACGGGAATCCCCTGAAGGACCTGGGCCTCTTCCAGGAACAGGGCGCGCACATCCCGGTCGTGATGCAGGACGGGCGCTTCCACCGGAACCGGCTCGGCGCCGGATGACGGCCACCGTGGCGGTCGGCAGCTTCGCCGCGCGGCCGACGTCCTGGCCTGAGCGACGCGGGCTTCGCGAGGGCGTCAGCTACTCGGCGGGTACCAGGCCGCGCGCCTGTGAGGCGCGGTAGTCGACGAGCTGGGCGATGGTCGCGTCGATGGCGGCGCCGAGCTCCGCGTGCCACGGCTGCGACGCGCTGTGGGCCAGCAGCAGCCGCTCCACTCGCGCCGCGTCGAGCCGGGCGGGCACGTTCCGCTTGAGCCGGGCGAGCTTCTTGCGCCGGCGGGCGCTCAGCCGGGCGCCGTCGTTTCCCTCGCGCTCGCCCGCCGCCTCCGGATGAAATCGCCGGTCGGCCTCGATCCGGTGCAGCGCGCGGAGGCTCTCGCCGGCCACGTAGTCGGCGGGTCGGAGCGGACCGCCCCGAATCTCTCGCAGTCCGTCGTAGAAGGGCCGCAAGTAGTCGATGTCGTGGATTCGGGGCAGGTCGTTGCTGGCCATGGCGAGCCGCTCGAGCCCCACGCCGATCCCGGTGGCACCGGTCTCGAGCGGCTCGAGCCCCACGATCTCCTCGCGGCGAGGCTCCGACCCACGGAAGCGTGGCCGCCACACCAGGTACTCGGCCGTCGCCACGTCGAGCAGCCGCGGGTGGCCGGACACCCCCATGTCGACATGGACCTCGTTCCGGTAGCCCCACGGCGTGGGGCGATGCACGTGCAGCGCGAGCAGCGTCGCGCGCGTGGCGTCCGCCGTGAGGTTCGCGTCGGGCACCCCGGCCGCGAGGAACGCGTCCCGGGAGATCGTGTCAGGAGGAATGGCGCCGTCGAACCGGTACGCCCCGCCGGTGAGGTCGGCGATCCGCCCGCCGGCCGAGTAGCTCGCGTGGATGCGCGCCGGTGGAATCCCGACCGTCTCGAGGAGCCGGATCAGCTCGGCGATCTGCCAGCGCTGGAGTGAGTCGTAGTCCGGGCGGACGCGAAGAGCGATCTCGCCGCACAGGTCGCCCATCTCGAAGACCCCCAGGTAGCGCACCCCGTCGGCCGTCGACAAGAACGCGAAGTCGGCGAGGCGGACGCAGCTCTGGATGGTCGAGAAGACGTAGTCCCGGTGCCAGTCGAGATAGCCGCCGAACTCCCGCAGCCAGTGGTGCTCGGTGGAGCTCAGGTTGAAGTCACCGGGGAAGGCCGCCGTGACCAGGGGCGCTCGGCGAACGGGCTGACACCCCGCATACTTCGGCCAGCCGGCGAGGAGCGCGCGGAGGCGCGCGTAGGGAATCATCGCGCGGAGTTGGCCGGGGCCGCGGGCCCCCGGGCGGGGGGGCCGGAGTGGCAGTGGAGCACCTTGCCCGAGCGCTCGCCGATCGGCGCCCGGACCTCGACCCGGAACACGCCGGTGTCCCGCCAGAGAAGCGCGGCCACGCGGGCGGCGCCGGCGCCGGCGCCGACGTGATCCAGAAAGGCGGTCGCCACCGCGCGCGGGTCGACCGGGCCCACCCGCGGGCTCACGAAGAGCACGAGGCCCGGGCGGCCGGCGGTATCTTCCTCCTCGACCAGCTGGTAGTCCGCCCCGGAGCCCCCGAACCGTGCGGGCAGCACGGTCTCCAGCGCCGCGACCGCATCCGTGTCAAGGAGCGTCATCCCGCCGGCCGTGAGCTTCTCGAAGCTCCGGACCGCGTGGAGGTGGGTCGTCCACCCGAGCGCCTCCAGCGGGCACCCGCAATGGCGCCGGGTCAGGATCCCCTCATCGCCGAGCGAGACGTTCAGGAGCGTGAGGGGCGCCGTCGGGCGGAGCGACGACACCAGGAGGGCGCCCGGCGGGAGCAGCGCGCCGGAGGCCGACCCGGCCTGGACGACGGCGTGCAGGTCGTCGAAGACGTGGATCTCGTCGGGCGACGCGGGCGCCAGGCAGCCCTCGCCGATCCGGCCCACCTCCATGCTCCCGTAGTGCGGAAGGGCGTCGACACCGGCCGCCCGGATGACGGAGAGACGCGCGGGGGTGACCGGCTCGCCGCCGATGGACATCCGGCTGCCCGCGAGGTCGAGCCCCGCCTCGCGGGCCCCGTGGCACAAGGCGACGGCCGAGCTCGGGAAGGTCGCGAGGTGCGGTGTCTGGCCGGCGTCGAGACAGCGACGCATCCACGCTCCGACCGTCCGGGTACCATCGAGCGGCGCCCAGACAGGCGGCGGCAGCCTCGTGCCAACGACGCGACCGGCCCAGCGGAGGGCCCGGGCGGTCCAGGCATAGCGCGGATCGAGCTCGCGACTCGCGGGATCGATCTGGGAGAACCATGCCTCCGTCGGGACGCCGAGCGCGGCATGCTGGAGGAGGACGACGAGCGCGGCGCCGCCCGGTACCACCCAGAGCGCGTGGCGCCAGCCCACCCCCTGGCGAGCCTCCAGCACGAGCCGCGCGTTCACGGCCCGATCACGAAAGTAGCGGATGTCCAGCGACACACGCGTCGCCGGGCCGCGGCTCCCGCTGCTCCGGTAGACCATGTGCGAGGCGGTCAGCGGGTTCGCGAGGCTCGCCGGGGCCACGTCGAAGGTGGTCGACCCCCGGATGACCGGCCGCCGGCCCTTCGCCTCGTCCGCAGTCAGGAAGACCCCGTGGCGCGCCAGGCGGGTGAGCGTCGACTCCACGCCGTCCTGGGCGACCATCCGCTCAAGATCGGCGTACGCGCAGCCCGCCATCGCCAGGAGCCGAGCGTAGGGGCTCGCCGCCTGGCCGAAGGCCGCGCGGCGGACCAGCGTGAGGAAGTCGGCCGACCGGGCCTCCTGGCGAGACCGGAGGGCGGCACGCGCTATCGGGCCGCTCATGGGTCGGCGGAAGAGGCCGGGGAGCCGCGCGACCAGCCGCACCCCTCGTATCGCGTCGGCCGCCCAGGACACGGTCAGATCTGCCCGGTTGCGCCGCACGCCTCGATGCGTCGGACGTACGCGGGGTCGTCGTAGCGGGAGAGGAGGAAGGCGGAGGCGTAGTCCGGCAGCGGCGCGCCGGTGACGTGGGCCGCGGCCAGCTCGCCGCCGGCGCAGCTCGCCATGATGCCGAAGCCCGAGTACGCGCTCGAGACGTAGGCGCCCTCGACCGGGAGCGGTCCGATGAGCGGCCGGTTCTCGCGCGTCTTCGCGTAGTAGCCGCCGTCGACGTAGGCGCGCGGCATCGGGTCGAGGTAGCCTCGGAAGCCCGGCAGCATGCGCGCCATCCCGCGGATCACGAGCTCGGTGTAGAAGGGCGGCTCCGGCATCGGGAACACGACCTCGGTCGCCGCCGAGTCGTACGACCAGAGCACGAGCAGCGTCCGGCTCTCCGGGCTCGCGCCCTCGGGGCGCGTGTGGACGCCCGGCGGGAACGGCTCGAGCATCCAGCGGAGCTCGGGATCCGCCGCGAGGGCCGCCCGCTCCTCGGCACTCCACGGAAGCGTCTGCCCGTCGTCCCAGATGAGGAACGGCGCGTCCCGCGGGACCGCGCCGAGCGTGTCCTCGATCGCGATCTTGTGGTGCTGCTCGGAGAACACGGGGAGCGTGAGCCCGAGGAGCCGCGCGGCGTCGGGAAGGAGCGGCCCCGCCGCGAGGACCAGGCGCGCGGTCGCGAGCGACCGCGAGCCGCCCGGCCCGTCGATCCGGACCCCGGTGACACGCCCTCCGACGACGTCGATCGCCGCGAGGCGCCCGGTGACGAGCTCGGCGCCGGCCCGGCGGGCGAGCTCGAGGAGATGCATCCCCAGCTGCTGCCCGGAGAGCCACCCACAGCGGCGCGCGTGGAGGAGCGCCACGGTGTCGTCGGCAACGTACGGGAAGTGGCGGCGGATCAAGGCGCGATCGAGGAGCAGGTCGATCCCCGCGGGCTGGGCATGCCAGTCCCCCGCCGAGGGCGGCGGGTAGACGGCCCGAGCGGCACCGCCGTCGTGGACCCGGAGCGGCCCCGCGCCCCAGCCGGCCACGGTCTCGGCCATCGCCCGGAGCTCGGCGGCGCGCGCCGGCGCCGCCGTCCCGAAGACATAGCCCCGCCGGTTCATGCGGAACACGTTGTCGCTCGCGTCGGCGAGATGCTCGAGGAGGTCGATGCTGCGGTTCATGAACCGCACCATCGCGTCGTCGGGGCCCGGCCAGAAGTTCCGGTAGGCCTCGGTCGACTTGTCGCTCGTGAGCGACAGCGGCGGCCGCTCGTCCACGAGGACGACCCGCCGCACGCCGTGGCGCGCGGCCAGGTGGTAGGCGGCCGCGACGCCGGCGATGCCGGCGCCACAGACGACGACGTCGGCCGCGGGCGTCACGAGCCCGGGACCCGCGTGGCTAGTCGCGGAGGCGGCGGACCACCCGGTCGACGGCGCCGACCAGCTCGTCGATCTCCGTCTCGGTGGTCATGACGCCGAGGGCGCCCGCGCACGTGGTCTGCATCAGGATCCCCTCGTTCAGCAGGCCCGTGTAGAGACCGCGCGTCATCTCGGCGTCGTCCGCGACGACGTCGCGGTAGCTCCGGATCGGCCGCGCGTTGAAGTGGATCCCGAACAGCGAGGCGGCCCCCGTCACCTGGGTCGGCACCCCGGTCGCCTGGAGCGTCCGGCGGAGCTTCTCCCGGAGCGACTCGCCCAGCTCGGCGAGGCGCCGGTAGATCGGCGGCGTCAGCGCGCGCATGACCGCCTCCCCGGCGACGAGCGTCATCGGGTTCGCGTTGAACGTCCCCGCGTGGGCGATGCGCGCCCCGCCGGCCGCCGTGGGGTCGTACTGGGCCATGATGTCCCGGCGGCCGCCGAAGGCGCCGATCGGCAGGCCCCCGCCGATGATCTTCCCGAAGCAGGTGAGGTCCGGCGTCACGCCGAAGAGCTCCTGGGCGCCCCCCGGCGCGACCCGCAGGCTCTGCACCTCGTCGTAGATCAGGACGATGTTGAGCTCCTCGGTCAGCTTCCGGATCCCGCGAAGGAACTCCGGGTCGCCGGGGACGTAGCCGAAGCTCGAGACGATCGGCTCCATGATCAGGGCGCCGATCTCGTCCTTGTGGGCGCGGAGGATCCGGTCGCACGCGGGCAGGTCGTTGTACGGGAGCACGACCACGTCCCGGAGGACGCCCTCGGGCTGGCCGGGGTACTCGGGGATCGCCGACGGCCCCTTCGGATCCAGGCGGTCCGCCGAGGGCCGGACGCTCACCGCCACGTGCTCGTGAGCGCCATGGTAGCCGCCCTCGAACTTCGCGAGCTTGTGCTTGCCCGTGAACGCCCACGCGGCCCGGATGGCCATGAGCGTCCCCTCGGTGCCCGAGTTCGTGAAGCGGATGGTGTCGAGCGAGGGGATGCGGTCGCAGAGGAGCCGCGCGACCCGGACCTGCACCTCGGTCGGGGTGCTGAAGGCCGTGCCCTTCCGGATCTGCTCGCCGAGCGCCTCGACGACCATCGGGTTCGCGTGTCCCACGATGAGCGTCGTCGCGTTCAGCATGAAGTCGAGGTAGCGGTTCCCGTCGACGTCGTAGACGTAGTGCCCGTCGCCGTGGTCCGCGAAGAAGGGATAGGGCGAGAAGTAGGCGGTGCCGCGGGAGCTCCCGCCGGGCAGGACCTGCTCGGCCTCGGCCTGGAGGGCCCGGGACTTGGGGGTCTTCGCGGTGTACCGCTCGATCTCTCGGGCGACGGCCTTCGACGTCATGGACTCTCCTCCGCATTCGGCGCGCTCGGACCGCCGCGCCTGCGCGGAAAAGGATTCCACGACCGTCCGCGCGCCGCAAGGCCCGCCCGGACGTCGAGGTCCGGGGTCAGATCCCGACGTTGCCTTTTTCCGCGCCGGAAGTCGAAGTCAGGGCCGGACCCCGGCGCGTGCTTTACCCTGGGGCGATGGAGGCGCGGGTCCGCCGGGCCCTCGAGACCGAGCGCACCATCGACATCACCACGATCGGGCGCACCACGGGGCGCCCGCGGCGGATCGAGATGTGGTTCCACAACCTCGACGGCCGGCTCTACCTCACGGGCACACCGGGGACCCGCGACTGGTACGCCAACCTGCAACAGCACCCGGTCTTCATCTTTCACCTCAAGGGCCGGGTGCGGGCCGACCTGCCGGCGCGCGCCACGCCCATCGTGGAGCCGGCGCGGCGCCGGGCCATCCTCACGCCGCTCCTCGACCGTCTGGGCCGGGCGGCGGACCTGGAGGCGTGGGTCCGCGAGAGCCCGCTGGTCGAGGTGGAGATCTTCGCCGTCGAGCCCGGAGCCGGCGCCGGCGAACCCCCGACGGCCTGACGGCTTCCCGGCCAACTCACTCGGCCCGGTCCGGACGGCCGGGCGGGCCGGCGCCGCCTGGACACCCCCGGCCGCGTCGGGTACCGTCGGCGAGGCCACGCCGGGATCCGGGCGCGCCCGGAAGCGGGGCTCCGAAGGAGGCGCGGTGGACCGGCCCCAGAGCGTGACGCGGGCGCTCGCCTACATGGTGGGGGCCGCGGTCGCGTTCGCGATCCTGAACGCCGCGGTCAAATCGCTCCGCGGCGAGATCCCGACGGTCCAGCTCGTGTGGGTGCGGACGCTGGGCCACCTCCTCTTCGTGATCGCCGCGTTCGCCCCGCGCCACGGGTGGAAGCTCTTCGAGACCCGGCATCCCGTCTTCCAGCTCGTCCGCTCCTGCCTCCTCCTCACCTCGACCGTCTTCTACTTCACGGCGATCGGCTTCGTCACCCTCGCGACCGCCGCCACGATCTCGTTCATGACGCCGTGCCTGATCGCGGTGCTGGCGGGGCCGATGCTCGGCGAGCGCGTCGGGCCCCGCCGCTGGGCCGCCGTGGGCTTCGGCTTCCTCGGCGTGCTGATCGTGGCGCGCCCGGGCGCGGACACCGCCAACCTCGCGTCCCTCCTGGTGCTCGGGAGCGCGGCCGCCTCGGCCCTCTACGACCTCCTCACCCGGCGTGTCGTCGCCGCGGACCCGCCGGAGACCGCCGTCGGCTACGCCGCCGTCGTCGGCACGGTCGTCCTGGCCATGGTGGTGCCGTTCGTGTGGACTCCGCCGCGGTCCTGGTCGAGCCTCCTCATCATGCTGAGCCTCGGACTCTGGGGCGGGCTCGGGCACTACCTCACCGCCCGCGCGTACCACTGCGCGCCCGCGTCGGTGGTCGCGCCGTTCTCGTACCTGCAGCTCGTGGGAGCGGCGATCAGCGGCTATCTCGCGTTCGGCGAGGTGCCGGGCGCCGGCGTGTGGCTCGGCGCCGGGCTGATCGTGGCGAGCGGGCTCTTCCTCGTCTACGCCGAGGGCCGCGCTCGCCGCGCCGCGGGCGCCTGACCCGCGGTGATCACGCCGCCCTCGTCCGATCTCCGACCGTCCTTGCGTGGGACTCGGACGCCGCGCTATCGTTCTGGCGCGCCGGCCCGAGGGAGACGCCGAGGAACGCGCCGGCTCGCCCGGGCTCCGGCGCTCAGAGCCAACCTGGTGACCTCGCGCACGGCTGCCCCGGCGGTCCGATCCGCGGCGCTCCCGCGGGTCGCGACCCTGCCGTCCCGAGTCCCCACCGCACGCTCGATCCACGGGCCCGCCTCGCAGGCGCCTCGCCGACCGTAACCGAGGCGCCTAGATTGGCGACGAATCCGACCGGAGCCGGACGAGAGCCTGGTGCCGACGTGCAGCCGCTCGCGCGGAGGCAAGCCCCGGATCGCGTCGGCCCCTTCCGGCGGGGCGCCCATGCGCCCTTGGCGATTCGCTGGTTCGGCTCGACCGCCCTGACCGGCCACCTCCGACACCTGGTGGCGGTGGCCGCCGCGAGCAATCAGCTCGACCTGCGAGACTGGATGCGCCCGGAGGACGGGACCGCGCTGCTCGGCCGGGTGGGCAGCGTCCTGGGCGCCGCGGCGTCCGGCGCCAGCCTGGCCGAGCGCCTGGGTCGGGAGGTGTGGATCGACTTCGTGGCCGACACCGGTGACGACTACGACGTGAGCGCCGCGGTGGCGCGCATGCTGTTCGCCGAGTACGCGCTGTCGGAGGACCAGCGCGCCCTGCCTCGCGGCGACCTCCTGGTGTTTGGCGGCGACACTGCGTATCCGGCAGCCTCCGCACACGAGATCGAGCGCCGGCTGCTCCGGCCCTGGAACCTCGCCCTGCGCCACCGGGCGGATGGCCGCCCTCGTGTCCTGCTCGGGATCCCGGGCAACCACGACTGGTACGACGGCCTCGACGGTTTCGGGCGCCTCTTCCGGCGGAGCGCGACCGGCGGGCTCGCCCCCCCGGCCAGCGCCGTGGCCACCGCCGGAGAGGTGGACGATTCCTCCGCGGGGCGGACCGAGGGCGCGATCAAGCGGCAGCTGCACGTCGACGAGCTCGCGGAGTCGCTGCGCATGGCCGAAGAGGCGATCGAGTCCCTCGCGGCCCTCCTGGGCCGCTCGATGGTCCGACGAGCGGGCCGGCTCACCCTCGCGGGGTACACCGCCGTCCAGGAAGCGTCCTACTGGGCGCTGCCGCTCGCGCCGGGCCTGGACCTCTGGGGCGTCGACCGCCAGCTCCGCGGGGCGGACTTCCGGCAGCGGCTCTTCTTCGCCCAGCGGCGCGCCGAGGCCCATCCCGGGAAGATCGCCTTCGTGGCCCCCGATCCGGCCCTCGCGTACGGCGAGCCCAACCCGCCGGGCAAGAAGCTGCTCGAGGCCTGCGGCCTCGGACTGGACACGGCCCGACTCTGCTACCTGACCGCGGACTACCATCACTACGAACGCCACACGGTGGGGAACTCGCTGCACGTCGTCGCGGGCGGCGGCGGCGCGTTCCTCCACGGCACCCGGATCGACCCGAGCCCGCCCGAGGCGCGACCTGACTGCGTCTATCCTGACGGACCCACCAGCCTCCGCCTCCTCCTCGGCATGCCGCTGAAGCTCGCGGCCGGGACGGCCGGCTTTCTCCCGCACATCACGTTCGGCCTGCTCGCCGCGCTCGAGATCTGGGCGGTGCGGCGCGGGCCGATCGCCGGCGCCCTGGTCGCGAGCGTCGTGACCCTGGTCGCCATCTTCTGCCTGAGCCTTGCGGTGCAGGCGCGCCTCGAGCGTCCCCGCGCGACCTGGGCCGCGGCGTCCCTGTTCGGGCTGATCCTCGGGCTCGCCCCGCTGGGACTGCACCGGTTCCTGCCTCGCGTGGTGCCGTGGCTGGGCGACCTCGTGCCGGTGGCGCTCGGACAGGCCTTCCTCGGAAGCCTCGTCCTGGGGGTGTTCCTCCTCACGCTGGCCCTCACCGGGCTCGAGCGCCAGCAGGGATTCGCCGCCCTGGGTCATCCGGGCTTCCGACACTTCGTCCGCCTCTGCGTCCATCCCGGAGGCCGGATCGAGGGATTCGTCATCGGCAAGGACGACCCGCTGGGCAAGGATCCGCCCGTCCTGATCGATCGGTTCGTCTGGGATTGAGCGCGCGCCACACTCGCCCGCACCCCATGCTCCGGGAGGACCGATGCGCTACGTCTACCTGGTGGTGATCCTGCTCCTGACGGCCGCCGTGCTCGTCTTCACGTTCCAGAACCTCGCGTCGGTGACCGTCGCGTTCTGGAACATCCGCGCCACCCTGCCGATCGCGCTGCTCGTCCTCACCGTGTACGTCTTCGGCATGCTCACGGGCGGGGCGCTGTGGGGACTGGTTCGCGCGTCGTACCGCGGGGCATTCGACCGCCGATAGCCGCCCTCGGCGGCGTCCGCCCCCACCGGCTCCGACGTCACGGCTCGCAGCTTGGCAGTCCGCGGACGAGGGCTTATGCTCGAATCGTAGTGACACGACCGGCCATCCTGATCTCCGTCCTGACGCTGGCGCTCCTCGTCGCGCCTGTGCTCGCGTCGGCCGGACCGGCCACGCCGAACCCGATGTGCCCGCACCTCGACACCTGGAACCCGAAAGGCATCAAGGGCCCGAACAAGGTCGACATGCTGATCGTGAAGTTCCCCGCGGGGAGCGCGTCCCAGCGCGGGGGCTCCTGCTCCGTCCTGGTCGACGCCTCCTACGAGCGAGAGCGCGAGCGGTCGTACTCGTTCATGTCCGCCGGCCAGTTCCTGGTCAACGAGCGGTTCAGCCGGTCGTCGGACCGCGACTCGGCCGTCTCGGGGACGCGCGCGTTCTTCCTCTTCCCGCGCCCGCGGTGGTTGAAGCTCGAGCCGCAGGCGCGCGGCGGCGTGGTCACGGTCCGTCTGGACCCCGTGCGCGTGGTCGAGGTCGGCCGGTCGGGGTACATCAGCCGCATGACCGGCGCGGTCCTCGAGGAGGCGCCGGCGATCACGGCGCTGACCCAGGGCGGCGTCGTCTTCAAGCGCTTCGAGGGCGTGGTGCTGGACGCGGGCTGGGGGCGCGGGGAGGTGGCCTTCCGGAAGTTCCCGGACGCGGAGTCCACCTTCACGGACCGGGGCGGGCGCACCTGCAGCGCGCCCAACCGGGAGGTCTTCAGCTACGAGGACCGGCTCCATCCCGTGCTGGCGCACGGGAGCGACGCCGAGCTCGCGCGGTTCCTGACGGCGCGCTGCGGACCGGAGTTCGACGTCGCGCCGCTCCGCGCGGGCCCGCGGCGGGCCGACATCTCGGTCCTCGAGCCGCCGAGCACGGTCCCGCCCCCGCCCCGGCGGCCCCAGCCGCCCCGCTAAGCTCAGGCGCGCGCCGGCCGGAGCGCGCGGCCCGGCAGGGCCGGCGTCCGCTGACCGTCGAGCAGCACGGGCTCCCCGTTCACGAGGACGTGGTCCACACCGGCCGCGGGCTGGCGCCCGTCGGCGTAGGTCGCGCGGTCGCCCACCCGGTCGGCGTCGAAGACCAGGAGATCGGCCGCCATCCCGGGCCGGATCAGGCCGCGGTCGGCGAGCCCGAGCCGCCGCGCCGGGTGGGCCGCCAGGTGCTGGACGGCCTCCTCGAGGGTCCAGGTGCGCGCCTCCCGCACGTAGTGGCCGAGGTAGCGTCCGAAGCAGCCCCAGCCGCGCGGGTGGGGCCGGCCCCCCGCGAAGATGCCGTCGCTCCCGCCCATCATCGCCGGGTGGCGCATCAGCGCCGTCACGTCGGCCTCGGCCCGCTGCTGGTGGGCCACGACGCATCCGACGGCCAGCGACGAGGCGACGAGCACGTCGCAGACGAAGTCGACGATGGCCTCCGGACCGCCCCGGCCGGCCGCGCGGCGCGCGGCCTCGGCGAGCGTCAGACCCTCGTAGGCCCGGTAGGCCGGCGCCTCGACGTAGCTCAGGCGCACGTCGTCGAGTGGGCCGCGGGGCCCGGCGAATCCCTCCGCCCGCAGCCGGGCGCGGACCGCGGGATCGGCGAGCCGGGCGAGCGTCGCGTCGGCCCCGCCCTCCTGGACCCAGGGCGGCAGCGCGATCATCCCGAGGATCGTCGAGCCGGCGAGATAGCCGTACAGATCGAAGGCCACGTCGAGCCCGCTCGCGCGCGCCCGGTCCAGGTGGGGGAGCACCAGGTCGGCCTGGCTGTTGAAGTGCGAGATGAGGGCGGCGATGCCGGCCTCCCGCGCGATCTGGAACACCTCGTCCATCGCGCCGATGACGTTGCTGGGCGTGTAGCCGCGCATGTGGGTCACGTACACCCCGCCGAACGGCGCCAGCTCCCGGCAGAGCTCGGCGAGCTCCGCCGTCTGCGCGTAGCGGCTCGGGATGTAGTCGAGCCCGCTCGACAGGCCGACCGCGCCCTCCTCCATCGCCTGGCGGACGATACCGCGCATGCGCGCGAGCTCGTCCCGGCTCGGCGGGCGGGTCTCGAGGCCCATGACGTCCATGCGAACGTTCCCGTTGGGGATCAGGCACGCGACGTTCACCGCCGCGCGGCGGTCGAAGCGCGCGAGGTACTCCGCCATCGTCGACCAGGTGCCCGGCACCTCGAACCGCCCGCTGAAGCCCGCGGTGTAGCGCCGCATGTACGCGAGGGTCGCGGGGGAGGCCGGCGCCATCGCGACGCCGTCCTGACCCAGGAGATATGTCGTCACGCCCTGCCGGATGGCGGCCTCGTGGAGCGGGTCCGCGAGCAACGCCAGGTCGGCGTGGACGTGCGTGTCGACGAAGCCCGGCGCGACCACGCGGTCGCGGACGTCGAGCCGCCGCCGCGCCTCGGCCGCGCCGAGCGCGCCGACGGCCGCGATCCGATCGCCCCGGATGCCCACGTCCGCGCGAAACCACGGGCTGCCGGTGCCGTCCACCACGCGCCCGCCTGCCAGCACGAGATCGAACATTGGCGCTCCTCGTCAGTCCTTCGCGGTCACGCCCAGGCGGGCGAAGAAGTCGTTCCCCTTGTCGTCGACGACGATGAAGGCCGGGAAGTCTTCCACCTCGATGCGCCAGACGGCCTCCATGCCGAGCTCCGCGTACTCCAGCACCTCCACCTTGCGGATGCAGTCCCGCGCGAGGCGCGCGGCCGGCCCGCCGATCGACCCGAGGTAGAAGCCCCCGTGCCGGCGGCACGCATCGGTCACCGCGCGCGAGCGGTTGCCCTTGGCGAGCATGACGTGGCTCCCGCCCCGCGACTGGAAGAGGTCGACGTAGGCGTCCATGCGCCCCGCGGTGGTGGGCCCGAAGCTGCCCGACGCGTAGCCCTTGGGCGTCTTGGCCGGACCGGCGTAGTAGACCACGTGGTCCCGCAGGTACGGGGGCATCGCCTCGCCCGCGTCCAGGCGTTCCTTGATCTTGGCGTGCGCGATGTCGCGCGCCACGATCATCGGCCCCGAGAGGGCGAGTCGCGTCCGCACCGGGTACCGGGAAAGCTCGGCGCGGAGCTCCGCCATCGGTCGACGGAGGTCCAGGGCGATCACGTCGCCCCGGAGCGCCGTCTCGTCGACCTCGGGCAGGAAGCGGGCGGGGTCGGTCTCGAGCCGCTCGAGCCACACGCCGTCCCGCGTGATCTTGCCGAGCGCCTGCCGGTCGGCCGAGCACGACACGGCGATGCCGACCGGGCAGGACGCGCCGTGGCGCGGGAGCCGGATCACCCGCACGTCGTGGCAGAAGTACTTCCCCCCGAACTGGGCGCCGATGCCGAGCCGGCGCGTCATCTCGTGCACCTGGGCCTCGAGGGCGAGGTCGCGAAACCCGCGGCCCTGCTCGTTGCCGGAGGTCGGCAGGCTGTCCAGGTAGCGGGTCGAGGCGAGCTTCGCGACCTTGAGCGTGTACTCCGCCGACGTGCCGCCGATCACCACGGCCAGGTGATAGGGCGGGCACGCCGCGGTGCCGAGCGACCGCACCTTCTCCTCCAGGAACGCCGCGAGGCTCTGCGGGTTCAGGAGCGCCTTCGTCTCCTGGAAGAGGAAGCTCTTGTTGGCGGAGCCCCCGCCCTTGGCGATGAACAGGAGCTTGTACTCGTCGCCCGGGGCCGCCTGGATCTCGATCTGCGCGGGCAGGTTCGAGCCGGTGTTGACCTCGCGGTACATGTCGAGCGGGGCCAGCTGGGAGTAGCGGAGGTTGCCCGTCCGGTAGGCGTCGAAGACGCCGCGGGCGATGGCCGCCTCGTCGCCGCCGCCGGTCAGGACGCGCTCGCCTTTCTTCCCCATGACGATCGCCGTCCCGGTGTCCTGGCAGGACGGGAGCACGCCGCCCGCGGCGACGCACGCGTTCTTCAGGAGCTCGAGCGCGACGAAGCGGTCGTTCGGCGACGCCTCGGGGTCGCGGAGGATGTCGGCGAGCTGCTGGAGGTGGCCGGGACGGAAGAGGTGGGCGATGTCGCGCAGCGCCTCCCGGCCGAGCGCGGTCAGCGCGGCCGGGTCCACCTCCAGGAAGCCGCGGCCGCCAGCCTCGAGCGGGGTCACGCCCTCCCGCGTCAGGAGGCGGTAGGTCGTCCGGTCCTCGCCCAGCGGCAAGAGGTCCTGGTACACGAACTCGGCCATTGAGACCCTCCCGGTGCCTGTCCCGACCCGTCCGGGCCGGCGCCCTAAGAGGATAAACGATCCCCGGGCAAGGGCCCGGGCCTCCCTGCGGGTCGGCCCCCCTCTCGTGGGCGCCCGTGGTAGCATGTGGGCCGGCCGGCGGGGGGGTCCGTCCCGAGGCAGCGTTGCCGGGGACAGACGATGGCGTCCGGTTCGCATTGCCCGCTGGCCCCGGGCGGCGGGCCCTGAGAAGGAGGTCACCAATGCGTCGTGGGAAATGGGGCGGACCTGTCGCACTCGTCGCGATCTTCCTGGTCCTGGCGGCCGCGGGCTGCGCGACGGCGCCGCCGGTCAAGCCAACGTCGATCGCCTCGGGGGCCGTCGGCGGCATCTACCAGCCGATCGCCGAGAGCATCGCGAAGATCGCCCGCGAGACGGCGGGGCTCGATCTCCCGCTGACGGTCGAGGCCACCGGCGCCTCGGTCGCCAACGTCGATCTCCTCAGCACCGGGAAGGTGCAGCTGGCCCTCGTCCAGAACGACATCGCCTTCTACGCGGCCGAGGGCACCACGCTCCCGGCGTTCCGGGGCAACAAGCGAAAGAACCTCCGCGCCATCCTCTCGATCTACCCCGAGTACGTCCAGGTCGTGGCGACCAAGGCATCCGGGATCACGTCGGTCGAGGGCTTCCGGGGCAAGCGCGTCGCGCTCGGCCCGGAGGGCTCCGGCACCGAGCAGAACGCGCTCCAGCTGCTCGAGGTCAGCGGGCTCAAGGTGACCGACCTCGCGGAGGCGCAGCGCATCGACACCGCCGACGCCGTCACGAAGATGAAGGCCGGCCAGCTGGACGCGGCCTTCTTCACGGTCGGCGCGGGGTCGCCCCTCGTGCGGGACCTCCTGGCGGACGGCAACGCCCAGCTGGTCCCGGTCCCCCGCGCGCAGATCGCGCGCCTCATCGCCAAGGTCCCCTTCTACTGGCTGGACGAGATTCCCGCGGGAACCTATCCCGGACAGACGGCCGCGGTCTCGACGCCGTCCCTTCGGGTCCTCCTCCTGACCACCGACAACGCCGACGAGGCCGCGATCTACGGGCTGACGAAGGCGCTCGTCGACAACATCGCGGCGCTCCGGGCGTCCCATCCGGCGGCGAGCGGGCTGACCGTCGACACCATGCTCCGCGTCGTCACGGTGCCCCTCCACCCGGGTGCTCTCCGGCTCTACCGCGAGCGCAACATCCAGCAGTAGACGTGTCCTCGGGGCCGCGCTCCTCGCCGCCGGCTGCGCCGCGGTGGGCAGCCAGGAGCACGGCCTCGTGTTGACCGTCACCGACGTCGACCGCGGACGCCTCCTCGCGCGGGAGCGCGTCGAGCCGGGCGCGCTCGTCGTCCTCACCTACGTGCACTCGACGGAGGGCCGGCCCGTGCGCGCGACGCTCCGCGTCGAGGCGGATCGGACGCTGCGCCTGGTCGAGACCGCGTACCCGAGCGTGGGACCCGGCCTGCCTCCGCTCGGGCCCCCCGGAACGTGGGCCATCGAGGGGGGCGAGATCGTGGACCGCGCCGCCCGCCCCCCCTGCCCGAGCTGCGGCTTCGAGCAGTGCCGCGGACGCAGCACCGGCTGGTGATGCCCTCCGGCCGCGCGCTCGACCTCGGCACGCTCGTCCCGGCGGGCGACGCCGTCCGCCTCGCGGTGGAGTAACCCGGGCCCGATGGCCAGCCCCGACGCCAGCGCACCCGGCCCAAGCCCCCGCGGGCGAGTGCTGGTCGTGGACGACGAGGTCGCGCTGCTGGACATCCTGGGGACCATGCTGGCGGACGCCGGCTGGCAGGCGGACACCGCGCCCGGCGGACGGCAGGCCCTCGGCTTCGTCGACGCGCACCGCTACGACGTCATCCTCTCGGACATCGACATGCCGGGCATCAACGGGGTCCAGCTTCTGCGCGAGATCCGCGCGCGCGACCTCGACGTGCCGGTGCTCCTCATCACCGGGCATCCGCGGGTGGAGACGGCCGTGGAGGCGCTCGAGCACGGCGCCCTCCGATACCTCCAGAAGCCCCTCCGGGAGCGCGATCTCCTCCAGGCGGTGGACGACGCCGCGCGGCTCCACCGCATGGCGCGGCTCAAGCGCGAGGCGCTGGCGGCGGTGGGGCTCGAGGGCCGGCTGCCCTCGGACCGAGCGGGGCTGGAGAACCGGTTCGGCCAGGCGCTCGCGTCCCTGCGTCTCGTCTTCCAGCCCATCCTCCGAGCGGCCGACGGGACCGTCTTCGGCTACGAGGCGCTGACGCGCACGAGCGAGCCGAGCCTCCCGAACCCCGGCGCCCTGTTCGAGGCCGCGGAACGGCTCGGTCGCGTGCACGAGGTCGGCGGCGTCGTGCGGGACCGCGCGGCGTCGTTCCTCTCCCGCGCGCCGTTCCTGACCCTGTTCGTGAACGTGCACGCGCAGGAGCTGACGGACGACGCACTCCTGTCGCCGGCGGCGGCGCTGTCGACTCACGCGCGCTCGGTGGTGCTCGAGCTGACCGAGCGGAGCTCGTTCGAGCACGTGCCGAACCTGCGCGCGCGGGTCTCGCTCCTCCGGCGCCTCGGCTTCCGGCTGGCGGTGGACGATCTCGGCGCGGGCTACGCGGGCCTCACGAGCTTCGCGGCCCTCAACCCCCACGTCGTCAAGCTCGACATGTCGCTCGTGCGCGGCGCCGACACCGAGCCGGTCAAGCAGCGGCTGATCGGGTCGATGGCGTCGCTCTGCAAGGAGTTCGGCATCATGGTGGTGGCCGAGGGCATCGAGACGGTCGGCGAGCGCGACACCGTCGTCGGGCTCGGCTGCGACCTCATGCAGGGCTTCCTCTTCGGCCACCCGGTCGAGGCCGAGGTCGCGCTGGCGGCGCACGAGAGCCGGCCGCCCGCCGCGGCGCCGGACCGATGACCTACCGATCGCCCGCGCGACTCCCGGCCGCGTCCCGGCTGTCGCACCAGGCTCATCCGGCGACCTCGGGCTGACGCTCGGGGTCGGAGGGCGATGTCGGTGCGCTACCTAGTGGCCGATCTCCCTGACATCGCGGCCATCCCAAGCCCACCTGGGTGATTGCCGAGCTCGCCGCCTTCGAATGACGTGGGTCGTCCGGCGCGCCGCGCGTCGACCGCCTTGGCGGGCGATCTTCCCGGTCCAGCACGTCGGCGCCGAGTACCCCGGCGCATCCGGCGCCTATCTCGTCTTCCAGTTCGCGGTGGCCGCCGCCGAGCGGATGTGGGCGGTTCCCGCGCCGTCTCGGCCCGTCTCGGCGCGGCGGGATGGCGTCAGCCGCCGGGCGGTGCCGGCGGGGGAATCCGCTCCTTGACGAAGAGGAGCGGAACACCCTGACGGGCCACGACATGGACCACCCGGCCCTGGAACCGCTGGTCGCACGCCCACCTCGTGGTCGCGATGAAGATGTCCGGTCGGTCGTCGATCGGCCGGAAGGCGTAGCTCCCCACGTACTCGAACCGGTCCGGGGGCAGGTAGTACTCCACCGAGAGCGGCGGCGAGCAGCTGCCCACGCGGAGGCGCGTCATCCCCGGCGCCTCCCGGTAGTGTCGCGCCACCCACTCCGTGCCTTCCCGGTAGCTATTGCCCCAGTAGTCCGTCTCGTAGCGCCCGGCGGCCTCCGACAGGCCCCCTGCGATCGCGCGGTTGAAGAACACGGTCTCGTAGGGATGGAGCTGGACCATGTCGCGCAGGGTCACGAGGAGGGATAGGGCTCCTCCGACGGCCACGACCAGGCACAGGAGGCGGTGGCGCCGGTCGGCGAGGAGGGCATCGAACGCGCACCCGCAGAGACTGGCGAGCAAGGGGATCGTGAACAGCGCGTGCCGGAGGCCGTCGTAGACCACGGTGCCGCGGGTGGCGGCGTACGCGTAGGGCCCGAACGCCGCGGCGCCGACGAGCGCGAGGCCGATCACTCGCGGGTTTCCGAGGGCGCTCCGGCCGGCCCTCACCAGCGCCGGCGCCGCGAGGACGGCGCCCCCCGCAAGCGCCAGGAAGTACACCTCGGGGAGCGTGAGGGCCGCCCACTTGGCGAGGTAGTAGGGGGGAAGCTGGGCCGCGGGCACGAAGCGGCCCTCGAACAGCACCGGATACGTCCAGGGGAAGCGCTCGGCGATTCCCAGTGCCTCCAACGGATGGCGCAGCGGGCGCACCTGGGCGGCCGGCCAGACGATCAGCATCACGACGTAGGCGATGGCCGCGATCGCCAGCCAGGTCACGCCGAGGTGGCCGAGCTCCGCCGCGAGATGCCGGACCCCTTGGTCTCGCCGGGTTCGGCCGGCGCGATCCACGATCCCGAGCAGGCCGGCCAGCCCGAGCAGGGCCAGGAGGAACACCCCGGCGATGCGAATCGCGAGCGTGGCGCCGATCATCAGGCCCAGCGGGAGCACCTGCCTGAACGACAGCCGCGGCAAGCGTGGGACCGCGGCGACAACGGCGCCGAGCGCCCACACGACCCCGAGTGCGAACGGCACGTCCTTGGGATTGTTGAACGCGTGACCGAAGAAGACCGGCGTCGCGATCAGGATGAGGCTGGCCCAGAACGCCGCCCGCGCGCTCCAGAGCCGGGTCGTCAGGCGCTGGACCCCGATGACGGTCGCGACGCCGCACAGCCCGGAGAGCAGGTGGCGCGTCTCGAACGCGCCGACGGGGGACACGCGCGCGAGACCCTGGGCCACGACGTCGAAGAGGCCACCCAGGTATGAGTACAGTCCTTGATGCAGGGCACGCGGGTCGGTCAGTCCGCTCCCGTACCAGGCGAGGATGGCGTCCCCGTAGCCGGCGTGCCCGCGCTCGTCCCAGGTGATGCCGGCGTCGTTGTAGAGGATCAGGGTGGCCACGGTGTACGCGGCGATGAGGAGCCAGTTCGCGAGCGCCCACGGGGCCGGGCGTGGTGGCGCGGGCCCGTCCGACCCCGGGCGTGCCTCCGCCGGTGGCCGGGCCCCGTCGCCCTGGCCTTGTGTCACGCCTGCCGAGCTCCCGCGCGGTCCGGTGCGCCGTTGCGCGCGACCAGGACGGCCGCGCCGAAGCGCGCGAGCGTCCCGTAGCACGGCAGGGCGAGGACGGTCACCCGGCCCGGCGGGACGGGCGCTGCTCCGGCCAGGGCCTGGAGGGTCTCCTTCGGCAGCGACAGTCGCGCGAGCACGACGGCGACCCGGCATCCTGTCCTGACCTCGTTCCGCAGCGGCACCGGCGGATCCGTCGCGGCACGCAGAATGAGGGCGGCCGGCAGGAGCGTCAGGATGGACGTGTGGAGCCAGGCGAACGGGTTCAGCAGCGCCCCGAGGATGCTCCAGAGCGCGAAGAGCGCGCCCTCGAGAGCCTGGCTCGTCCGGGCCGGCAGGCGCCAGATCAGAACGAGGGCCGCGCCGATCCGGCCGGAGATGAGGCGCGCCGTCATGGGCACGTCGACGAGCGGCTCCGCGCGCCGGCCGGCGGAGACGAGCCGCGTCACCAGACCCGTGACGGAGACGCCGTTCTCGAGGCGGTCCTCCCAGAACGCGATGTTCGCGGGCGCCCGAGAGAGGAATGCGCGCCACGGGTCGGTCCCGATGACCGCCACCCACCCGAAGGCCAGCGCGCCGACCGTCACGACGAGCGCGACAGCCGCGCGCGGGCGGCGGAGCGCCGAATACGGGAACACCGCCGGCGGCGTGAGCTTGAACGTCGAGGCGAGACCGATGAGGGTAGTCGACATGAAACCCCTGCTCGGTCAGGTCCCCATGGGAGCTGGCGGACAACGCTCGCCCTGCGTGAGGGCCGCACGCGACCCCAATCCTGCGCCGGCGGCGCGGAGGGTGTCAAGAACGCGATCGCCCTCAAAACAAGTGCTACCCAAACGAAAGGGGTTGCCTCAAAACCGGTGTTACCAAGTCACTCACCGGAAAGGGGCCCCTGTGACCGAGCCAGCGCGCCGAGAATACGCCGCGGTGATGCGCGCCCGCTATCAGCACGCCAATCGGCGGGAGCGTGGCCGACTGCTCGACGAGTACTGCCGCACCACCGGCTGTCACCGCAAGGCGGCCATCCGGCGACTGCGGCGCCGGCCTGGCCCACGCGGCCAGGCTCCGGGACGCCCCGTCCAGTACGTGCCGCGCGACTTGGCCGCGGTCCTCGAGCGGGCCTGGCTGGCCAGCGATCAGCTCTCCGGCAAGCTGCTGCGCCCCATCCTCCCCACGTTGCTGACAGCCCTGGCCACGCGGCATGGCCTGCCCATCGCCCCGACGGTTCAGGCTGCGCTCACCCGCGCCAGTGCGGCCACCCTGGACCGGCTGCTGCGGCCGCTGCGGCGGCGCCGCCCGCGCCAGCCCCGGCGGCGCGCCCCAGCCCTCACCGCGCTGCGCGCCCAGGTGCCGCGTCGCACCTGGAGCGAGTGGACCGGCGTCGCCCCGGGCGCACTGCAAGGCGATCTGGTCCTGCATTGCGGGGAGTCGACCGCCGGCCGATACTGCGCGACGCTGGTCGCCGTCGACGTGGCCACCAGTTGGACCGAACTGCAGGCCCTCTGGGATCTGCACCACCAGCGGGTCACCGGCGCCATCCAGCACGTCCACGCACGTCTGCCGTTCTCGCTGCGCGAGTGGCACAGCGACAATGGCAGTGAGTTCATCAACGCCGCCTTGCTCGGCTGGTGCCGGCGCCACGGGGTCCGCTTCACCCGCGGGCGGCCCTACCGAAAGAACGACCAGGCGTGGGTCGAACAGCGCAACGGCCTGCTCGTGCGCCGCCTCGTCGGCTACGACCGCTATAGCTCCCGGGCCGCCTGGGCCCTCTTGCAGCGCCTCTACGGCCTGCTCCGGCTCCAGCCCAACTTCTTCCGCCCAATGCGCAAGCTGCTCAGCAAGCGCCGGCTCGGGAGTAAGGTCCTCAAGCGCTACGATGCCGCACAGACCCCCGACCAGCGGGTCCTCGCCGCAGGCGGACTCACCCCTGAACAGCGACAGGCCCTGGCCGCCCAGTTTCACGCCCTCGACCCCATCACCTTGGCCCGGGACATTCAGCGAACCCTGGACCAGCTCTGGCCGCTCGCCGATACTCGATCTCCTCGGCAGGAGACCGCCCATGGGTAACACCCTTTTGAGGCACCGCCCCCACCGCTCGGTAACACCTACTTCTGAGGCATCACGGGATGCACGACGTGGGATCCGCAGCGTTCAGGACTTCGGCGTCGTCTGGTGAGGGCGTGGGGAAGCACGGGGCAAACCGTCTCCAGGTCAAGCAAGGGCACTCCGAAGCGCCGGCAGAACACGCCGAAGGCGGCGTCGACGGCCGCGATACGGAGGTCGCACCAGAGGGCAGTTCAAGGCCGCCAGCCACCGCGTGGCCCTCCACTGCGGCGAGCCCGGGCTTGCTCAGGAGCAGGCGAGTCGGGCCGAGGGGCGCCAGCGCGTCCTCACCCGAGTCGAGGGCATCAGGGGTCTCTCCGGGCGGGTTTCCATTCTGATTGCCATTCGACGGCGAAAACGGGGAAGAAAGGGGGCACACGAAGGTGTCCGTGGAGGTCGGCAAGCCAAGGCCGAATCGCGTGAAATCCTCGGAAGATCGGTGGTAGGCGGAGCAGGATTCGAACCTGCGACATCAGCCTTGTAAGGGCTGCGCTCTGTCCGCTGAGCTATCCGCCCGTGCCCAGGAAATCTAGCGAGTTACGCGGCGGCGGTCAACGTCGGCCATGGTGAGCCTCGCGCTCGGCCACCGGCCATGGTGACCACAATCGTGGGCGTCGGCGGGGTGATCCTGTACGATCCGGGCCGTGCGCGTGCACCTGATCACGGCCGAGTCGCCGGAGTCGCGACGCCTCCGCCGCGGCCGGCTCATCCAGTTTCCCCAGCTCACCATGCCGCTGATCGCGGCTCTCACGCCGCGCGAGCACGTGGTCACGCACACGGACGAGATCGTCGAGCCGGTGCGCTTCGACGTCCCGGCGGACCTGGTCGGGATCACCGCGCCGACGCCCTCCGCGCCGCACGCCTATCGCCTGGCCCGGGAATTCCGCCGCCGCGGCGTGCCGGTGGTCCTGGGCGGGCCGCACGCCACCGCGCTGCCCGAGGAGGCGGCGCGCCACGCCAGCGCCGTCGTCGTCGGAGAGGCCGAGGACACCTGGCCCCGGGTGCTGCACGATGCCGCCCGCGGAACGCTGGAGGCGGTCTACGTCTCGAGCCGGAAGGCCTCGCTGGCCGGCATGCCCGCCCCCCGCTGGGACCTCATCAAGGGACGCCGCTACGGAAAGGCCGTCACCATCGCGACGCGCGGGTGCCCCCACCGCTGCGACTACTGCACGATCCCGCTCCTCTACGGCCCGGGAACCGTCCGCTACCGCCCCATCGACGAGGTCGTCCGGGAGGTGGCCGCGAGCCCCACGCGGGCGGTGGTGTTCTGGGACGACAACATCGGCGCGAACCCGCGCTATGCGAAGGCGCTGTTCCGGGCGCTCACGCCGCTCCGGAAGTGGTGGACGAGCCAGTGCACGGCCAACGCCGCGCGGGATGAGGAGCTCGTCGCGCTGGCCGCGCGGAGCGGCTGCAAGGCGCTGTTCCTGGGCCTGGAGTCGATCTCCCAGGAGAGCCTCGAGGGCACGAACAAGGCGCACAACCGGGTCGACGACTACCACCGGCTCATCAGGAGCCTGCACCGCCTGGGGATCGCGGTCCACCTGGGGATCATGTTCGGCTTCGACCAGGACGACGCCGGGATCTTCCGGCGCACGGCGGACTTCCTCGACGAGGCCTGCGTGGACGTCGCCACGGTGAGCATGGTGGTGCCCATGCCGGGGACGCCGACCTTCCGGCGCCTCCACGCCGAGGGACGGATCCTGACCGCCGACTGGTCGCGATACGACGGGAAGAAGCACTGCGTCTTCGAGCCCGCCCGCATGTCGCCGGCGGAGCTGGAGGCCGGGACGGAGTGGGTCGCTCGCCGCTTCTACTCGCCGCGCTCGATCGCCCGGCGCCTCGCCGGCTCGCGCGCGGGCGTCTGGTGGAATCTCCCGCGGAACGTGGGCTACATGATCGCCGACCGGTTGAACGCGCGACCAGCGTGGGACCCCGGCCGGGGGCGCACACCGCGGGCGAGCGACGAAGCGCCGGCCGCAGGCGTCGACGGCCAGGCGCCGCGCGTCATGTCGTTACCTTCGCGCTCCTAGGCGCGGATCTCTTCCTCCCGCTCGATCTTGCCCGGGTCGAGCGCCATGTTGGCGCCGGGCGCGTCGGGGAGGTGGATGAGCCCGTTCACCGGGCGGAGCGGGTGCTTCAGGAAGTGCATGTTGATGTCGTTCCACTTCGCCAGATACTCCTGGTACGGGGTGTGGATCGGCGATTGCGTCACCGAGAAGTGGATGGTCATCGGCGTCGAGTGTCCGTGGGGAATCGTGATCAGGTCGTGGGCGGTCGCGCAGGCCGCGATCTTCAGCGTCTCCGAGAGACCGCCGCACCAGTAGATGTCCGGCTGGAGGACGTCCAGGGCGTCCCGGTCGAGGAAGCGCTTGAAGCCCCAGCGCGTGTACTCGTGCTCGGCGCCCGACAGCGGGATCCGCGTCTTGGCCTTGAGCTTCACGTAGCTGTCGACGCGGTCGGGCATGAAGGCCTCTTCGAGCCAGCGCGGCCGGTATTCCTCGATCCGCTCGCAGAGGTCGACGGCGTAGTCGAAGCTCATGCTCTGCCAGCAATCCAGCATGATCGGGTAGCCGTCGCCGAGCGTCTCGCGGAGGGCCCGGACCAGCGCGACGTTCTTCGCGAGGCCCTCGGGCCCGCTCATCGGCCCGTGCCGGAAGAACCACTTCTGGGCCGGGTAGCCCAGCTCGCGATACCGGAGGGCGCGCTCGCGAACCTTGCCGAGATCCTCGACCGCGTACCCCAGCATGCTGGCGTAGGCCGGCACCTCGGTGCGCGTGGGTCCACCGAGGAGGCGCCAGATCGGCTGGCCCAAGGCCTGTCCCTTGATGTCCCAGAGGGCGCAGTCGACCGCGGAGATCGCGATCATGGCGTCGCCCTGGCGCCCGTGCACCTGGAAGCGGTGCATCTGATCCCAGAGGCGCTCGGTGGCGTGCGGATCCTGGCCCAGGAGAAGGTGGGCGAGCTGCGTCAGGACGAGCCGGGCGGGATCGGGCCAGAGCGGCCCGGCGATGCCGCTGATCCCCTCGTCGGTCGAGATCTCCAGGAACTCCTGCGTGGTGCGGAAATGCCGATCGTCGATCTGCTCGCCGCCGGCGGTCCGCCAGGGATCGCGTCGATGCTCCGGGTAGACGTCGATCGGGCGGACCAGGCGGTCCTCCCACATGGGGCCGTCGGTCGACAGGGTACCGGTGAGCCGCCGCACCCTGAGGCTCCGGATCTTCATGGCCGCACCGGGTGGCGTCCGTCCATCACGTCATCCTCCCCCGCGCGAGCGCGGCCGGCGGGATCGTCGGGTCGAGAGCGGAGAGTACACGGCAGCCTCCTGGCCGCCGAGTTATTCGCCCGCCTGGAAACCTACGAGGTCACGGGACGCGCGTCAATCAGCGGGGGCACGCAGCGGGGCGCGCGACCGGGCGCGGCCGCCGGGCGTCAGCGCGACGGCGCGGGGTGTCGCATGCGCGACTGGAGCGCGGCGACGACCTCGAGGCAGTCGTCGTCCACGAGGACCTGCGCGGTCCGCGCGCCCAGCGGGCGCTCGAAGCGTATCAGGCCGCCGTCCTCGTAGAGGGCCCAGCCCGGTCGGCGGCAGTCGAGGTAGTCGTCGGGGTCGAAGGCGAGCTGCCTCCGGGAGACCGTTGCGGCGGTCATCGGCGGCGCGCCTCGGCGGCGGACCCGGGCTCCCCGCGATGCGGTCGCACCGCCGGCTGGTCGAGCGAGTGGACGACGAGCTGGGCGAGGCGCATCCCGCACTCGATCCGGACCGGCGTGTGGCGCGTGACGTTGCGGAGCTCGAGCGTCGCGACGCCGCACCAGCCGGGCTCGAGCCACGCGGTCATCGATTGCGCAAGGCCGTGGCTCTCCTTCGAGCTCTTGAGCGTGAGCTCGGCCGCATAGCCGCTCGGCACGGTCAGCCACTCGAGCGTCGGCACCATCGCGAGCTCTCCCGGCCTGAGCTCGACGGGCCCTGCGGTGAGGTCCACGGGCCGGAACTCTCCGGGGCCGACCTCGAGGAGCATCTCCCGCCCCACGCGCACGTCGATCGACGCGGGATTGACCAGGTCGGGATCGGGCGCCGGGTCGCGGACGAGGTCGTTCAGGAGCTTCCAGAGGGACAGGTCGCCCAGCACCATGCTCGCCTCCCACCCCGGATCGAGGCAAGGCCTGTGCCAGCGGAGGCACGGGCGACACCCACGGCCGGGGACTCAGGCCCGACGGTCCGTCCGGTCGATCCGGCCTGTAGAGTCAAGAGGTTGAGCCCTGTCTGGCTCTGCCGGCGGACAGTGCTCCGGGCGTGACACCCGTGACGCGTTGACGCGTGGCCGGCCAAACGACCCAATCTTGACGCGCCCGGGTCGATCCTCGGCCATCTACCCCGGCGTCCGTCCGCGCGGTCAGAGCGCCTTGCGGAAGAAGAGCCGCCGCGATCCCGCCGGCCAGCCCGGCAGGTCGCCGATCTGCTCGTAGCCGAGGCGGCGGTAGAAACCGGGCGCCTGGTAGGCGTGGGTGTCGAGCTGCATCTCCCGGCAGCCGCGGCCAGCAGCCTCCCGCTCGGCCGCCTCGAGGAGCCGCGCCCCGAGTCCCTGACCCCGGAGGTCCTCCCGGACCCACAGCGTTCGCACGAAGCCAGTGCCGCCCCAGGTCCATCCGTGGAGGCCGGCCGTGACGGCGCCGGCGGCGTCACGCACGAAGATCGCGAGCCAGCGCCCGTCATCGCAGCCGGTCACCGCCGCGCTGTGACGGTAGAGGTGCTCGCCGAGCGCCGCCACCTCTTCCAGGCGCGGCTCCGACTCGATCCGGAGATCCTCGTCCATGACCGCCTCCCTGGCTCGGCCGCGGCCGCGCGCGGGTCAGGCCTGGCCGCGCTCCGGCTCGAACGCCCGGACCGACGCCTCCTGGACGTGGTTCCGGAAGGCGATCGGGTCGTGCACCCGGAGGAAGACCTCGCGCGCGCCGCCGGTGCCGGTGACGACCAGGTCGCCGTAGTTGAAGAGGCGCCCGAGGAGCTTCTGCTGGACGCCGATCGACTCCACCTTGCCGAGAAGGAGCTCGGTCGTGTACCGGGCCACGATCCCGACCTTGAAGATGAGCCGCGTGGTCGTGACCGCGAACTCCGAGGTCAGAAGCTCGATGGTGTGGATCCCGCTCCAGGCGAGACCGGCGACGATCACGAGGAGCGTGAGGTACCAGATCCACTCGATCCGCGTGAGGGCGCCGACCGCCACGGTCAGCACGAGCGCGAAGAGCGTCATCAGGACGGGCCGCGCGAACAGGATCCAGTGGAGGCGGGTCTTGTAGATCACCCGCTCGTTCGGCAGGAGATGGCGCTCGACGTACCCCACGGCTCGCTCCTCCGGCGCCCGACCGCGAGCGGGCCGCCGGGCGCGAGGATAGCCCGGGCCGCGCCGCGCGGCAACGCGCGCGGCCAGCGCGTCGACCTCACCACCTGATGGGCGGACATTTTCACGGCGCAGTTAGACGGACATTTCTACTCGACAGCGACACGCGCGCGGCCAGCGCGCCGCGCGGGCACGCGCGCCTCGACCCCCGGAGAGCCGCGTGCTAGCATTCCTTCGCTTCGCCCATCTTCCGCTCGCTCGAGGAGGTCACTCCGCGATGGCCCGCACCGGCAAGGCCGCCGTGTTCCACGGTCCGGGGAAGCCGTTCGAGCTCCGCGAGCTCGCGCTCCCCGAGCTCGAGCCCGGCGCCGTCCTCGTCCGCGTGACGCTCGCCAACATCTGCGGCTCGGACCTCCACTTCTGGCGCGGGGACGCGCCGCTGGCGCTCCCGCCCGACGGCTGGATCTTCGGCCACGAGATGACGGGCCGCGTGGCGGGGCTCGGCGCCGGCGTCACGACCGACTCGCTCGGGCAGCCGCTCCGCGAGGGCGACCGCGTCGCGTACTGCTACTTCTACCCGTGCGGCCGCTGCTACGTGTGCCTCCACGGCCAGCGGGCCGCCTGCCCCCAGAAGGTCGGGCGCGCGACGGGCCCGGGCGAGTTCCCGCACTGGGTCGGCGCGTTCGCCGAGTACTACTACATCCGCCCCGGCGGCTTCGTCTTCCGCGTCCCCGACGACCTGCCGGATTCGCTCGTCTCCCCCGTGAACTGCGCGCTCTCGCAGGTTCTCTTCGGGCTCACGCGCGCCGGGCTCGGGTTCGGCGAGAGCGTGGTCATCCAGGGCGCGGGCGGCCTCGGGATCCAGGCGGTGGCCGTGGCGAAGGAGATGGGGGCGGGCACGGTGATCGTGATCGACCAGCTCGCCGAGCGGCTCGCGCTCGCCCGCGCGTTCGGCGCCGACCACACGCTCCACCTCGGCGAGGTCCCCGACCGGCGGGCGCGGATCAAGCAGGTGCGGGACTGGACGGGCGGCCGGGGCGCGGACCTCGCCTGCGACTTCGTGGGCTTCCCGCCGGTCGTGCCCGAGGGCGTCGAGATGCTGCGCTACGGCGGGCGCTACCTCGAGATCGGCTGCATCAGCCGGGGGCGCACGGTCGAGTTCGACCCCTCCGCGCTCGTCTGGGGATCGAAGTCGATCCTCGGCGTCGTGATGTACGACCCATGGGTCATCCCGCGGGCGCTCGAGTTCCTGCAGCGGTCACGCGCCCGCTATCCGTTCGATCGGCTCGTCTCCCACACGTATCCCCTCGACCGGATCGACGAGGCCTTCCGGGACGCCGAGTGGTACAACCGCGAGGCGGTCCCCAGCCGGATCACCCGCGCCGCGCTGGCGCCGTAGCCCACCGGCACGCTCCGGCCCCCGGCCCGATGACCGCCCGGCTGGTCCCGATCGGTCTCATCACGTTCGTCTTCAACCTGGGCGGCGGCCTGATCGCGCCGGCCTTGCCGCTCTACGCGCGAGCGCTCGGCGCCGACTACCGGGACCTCGGCCTCATCGGCGCGAGCCACGGGCTCGCGTTCGCCCTCCTCACCATCCCGCTCGGGCGGGCGTCGGACCGCGTGGGCCGGCGGGCGATCCTCCTCGTGTCCGGGATCGGCGTGGGGGCGGCGGCCGTCGTCTACCTCGTGGCCGGCGGCGTCGCGGGCCTCGCCGCCGGGAAGCTCCTCGAGGCCGCCGCGTGGGCCGCGTTCTGGCCGACGCTCGAAGCCTGGATCGCCGAGCGCTTCGGCGAGCGGGCGGGCGCGGCCATGGGCGTCGCCTACGGCGCCTACGCGGCGGCCTTCGTCGTGGGGAGCTCCCTCGGGGGCTTCGTGATCGAGAGCTTCGGCCTCCGCGCGCCGTTCGCGCTCTACATCGCGACGTCGGCCCTGTCGGTGCTCCTCGTGGCCGTCCTCGCCGGCGGCCAGACCGGGGATCCGGAGGTCGCCCGCCACGGCGTGGCGGTGACGCCCCGGATCGTCACCACCCAGCCCGCGCTGGCCCGGACCCGGCGTGGGCTCGCCTACCTGACGGGGTTCGTCTACGTCTACGGGCTCGGCACCGTGCTCGCGTTCCTCCCCGCCTTCGGCGCGGACCGGGCACTCTCGCCGCGCGGCGTGGGGCTCCTGATCGCGTCCTACTGGATCGCGCGCGTCGTCGGCTCGCTCGGCGCCGGCCGCGTCTCCGACACGGTCGGCCGGCGCCTCGTGCTCGTCCCCGCGATGCTCGTCATGACGGCCGGGACAGGACTCCTCGTCGCGCCGTTCGGCTTCGGGACGCTCTTCCTCGGCGCCGTGGCGCTCGGCCTCGCGGCCGGCGCCTCGGCGCCGACCTGCGTCGGCCTCATCGCGGACCACGTGAGCGCCGAGCAGCGGGGGACCGCCATGGGCCTCTTCGAGGCCGCCTGCGGCGTCTCCATCCTGGCGTCGGGGCTCGTGGGCGGATTCGCCGCGGAGGGGCTCGGCGGAGAGGCGCCGTACGTCATCGTGGGGCTCCTCGCCCTCGTCTGGGCGGGCGTGCTCGTCCGCCGCCTGCGTCCGGCCGCCTCCGCCTGATCGTACTGGTCCGGCACCGCCCCGTCTGATCGGAGAGACGCCGCCGGACCACGCGCCGTCGGGGGGGCGCGTCGATTCGCGGTTTTGCCGGTCGGTCCGCGGGTGGCACGCTCGCTGCTCCTCCCGCGAAGACCATGGACGCACGCCGGTGGCGTCGGCGCCTTCTCCGGCCGGCCCGACGGATCCTCCGTCGGGCCGCGTGGGCGGTCGCGGCCGCGGGCCAGCGGCTCGCCGAGCGGCTGGCCTATCGACCGCGCGAGGTCGTGGTGGTCGCGCTCCTCGCGGCCGGGCTCTTCGGCGGCCTCGCGATCGAGCGCGGGCGCGCCCGCCATCCCGCGATCGCGGAGCGGCTGGAGACGGAGCCCGCGCGACCGACCGCCGCGCCGCCAGTGCTCGCCGGGCCGCGAAGCCGCCCGCGCGCCGTCGCGTCCCGCTGCGAGGCGCCGGACGCGCGACCCGGGCGCGACCCCTGGCCCCTGACGGTCCGCCCGGCGCCGCGCCTCGATCTGAACCGCGCGACGCCGGCGGAGCTCGCACGCGTGGCCGGCATCAGCTGGCGGCTCGCGGCGCGGATCGTCGCCGCGCGGGACGCCTTCGAGGGACGCGAGGTCCCCGCAGCTCCGTCCGACGAGGCGGCGGCGGAGGTCCCCTCCGCGCCGGCCGACGCGGCGCCCGAGCCCGCCCCGTCCCCACCGGACTCGGCGCCGCCGGCGGACGCGGAGCCGTCCTGAGCGCGCCGCTCCTGCCGCTCGCGCTCGCCTTCGCGCTCGGCGCGGCGCTGGGCCTCGTCGTCGAGGCCCCCCGCTGGCTCGGCCCGGTGGGCCTCGCCCTCGTCGCGCTCCTTCTCGCGACGGGGCGCGGGCGGTCGCTCGCCGCCGCGGGACCCGGCGTGGTGGTGCTGCTGGTGCTCACGGGCTGGGCGCGCGTGGCGCTGCCCGATCCATTCCCCCCGGTGCGCGGGATCGCGCCCGGCCCGGCCGTGCTCGAGGGCCTGGTCGCGGGCCCCGCGGAGGTGGAGGGCCCGCGGACGCGGATCCCGCTGGTCCTGACGGCGGCGGGGAGCCCGCCCGCGCGTCCGGCCAGCGGCGCCCTCTCGCTGTCGCTCTACGGCGGCGCGCCCGTCCTCGCGCCCGGCGCCCACGTCCGCGTCGCCGGCGAGGTGCGGACCTTCGAGCCATTCCGGAATCCTGGCATCGAGCCGCGCGCGGGCGGGCCGCGCACGCCCCGCTACTTCGCGACGGCGCGCGGGAGCGGCGTCGAGCTCCTGCCACCCGCACCGCTCCCCTGGTGGCTCCGCACGCGGCTCTGGATCCACGCGGTCATCGAGTCGCACCTGCCGCCGGTATCCGGCGCGCTCCTCGAGGGACTCCTCATCGGGGAGCGGCGCCAGCTCCCGCCGACCCTCCTGGCGGACTTCCGGCAGGCGGGGGTCTACCACGTCCTCGCCATCTCGGGCTTCAACGTCGCGCTGGTCGCGGGCTCGGCGTTTCTCCTCTTCCGCCTCGCGCGGCTCCCCGCGCCGCTCGCGGCGGGCCTCGCGCTCGGGACGCTGCTCGCCTTCGCCGCCGTCGTCGGCGGCCAGCCCTCGGTCCTGCGGGCGACGGTCATGGGCGGGCTCTTCCTGGCCGCGAGCCTCCTCGGGCGCGAGAGCCGCGTGTGGAACAGCCTCGCCGCCGCCCTCCTCGCGCTCCTGCTCCTCGATCCCGGGAGCCTCCTCGAGCCGGGCCTCCAGCTCTCGTTCGCGGCCACGGCCGGCCTTCTCCACCTCGGGCCGTGGATCCGCCGGGGGCTCGCGCCCTGGTGCCCGGGGCCGATCGCGAGCCTGCTCGCCGCGTCCACGGGAGCCCAGCTCGGCGTCACGCCGGTGATGCTCTTCCACTTCGGTCAGCTGTCCCCGCTCGGCGTCGGCGCGAACCTCGTCGTCGTCCCGCTCGCCGCCCTCCTCACGACGGGCGGCGTCCTCACGCTCGCGGTGGCGGCCGTCAGCGAGCCCGTCGCCCATCCCCTCTTCCAGAGCCTCTGGCTCCTGCTCGTCGTCCTGCGCCTGGCCGTGCGCGCGCTCGCCGCGCTCCCGGGCGCGGTCGTCTACGTGGCGCCGCCGCCCGTGCTCGCGCTCCTGGCGCTCGGGCTCGTCTTGCTCGCGCTCCCCCGGGCGCGCGGGCGCGTCGCCTGGCTCGGGATCACCGCGCTCACCCTCGGCGCGGGCGTCGCGACGGTCCTCGCCGCCCGGCCGGACGGCCTCGCCCACGTGATCGTCCTCGACGTCGGGCACGGCGAGGCGATCCTCGTGCGGGCCCCGAACGGTCCGGCGCTCCTCGTGGACACCGGCGGCGGCGGGGCCGGGCGCGGAGACCGCGGGGAGCGGGTGGTCGTGCCGGCGCTCCGCCGCCTCGGGATCCGGCGGCTCGCCGCCCTCGCCCTCACCGAGGGCGCCCCTGACCGCGCGGGCGGTCTGCCCGGGCTCCTCGAGGGGATCGCGATCGACGAGGTGTGGATTCCGGCAGGGGCCGAGGCGGCGCCCTGGGTCGCGCCCGCCGCTCTGCGGGGCATTCCGCGGCGCGTTCTTGCGCGCGGCGATCGGCTCAGGCTCGGCCCCCTCGACCTCACCGTGCTCCACCCGGGCCGCGCCGACACGGACGGGGCGTCCACGGCGCCGGACGCGCGCGAGGCGCCGCTCCTCCTCCGCGTCGACTGGGGGCGCTTCGGGGCAGTGCTGGCCACGGGCGCCGGCCGTGGGGCCGAGGCCGCGACGCTTCGCGCCGGGGCGCCGCTCGCCGCCACGGCGCTAAAGGTGAGCGGGAACGGGAGCGCCCGGGGCTCCCCGGGGCCCTTCCTCGCCGCGGTGGGCCCGCGGGTCGCCGTCATCTCGGTGGGGGCGCGGAATCCGTTCGGGCACCCCGCGCCGGCCCTGCTCGGGCGGCTCGCCGCGGCGGGCGCGCGGGTCTATCGCACGGATCGGGACGGCGCCGTCGACATCGCGAGCGACGGACGCCGGGTGTGGGTGCGGGCCTGGGCCCGGCCGGGCCCGCCGGTCGAAATCCCCCTCGGGACCGGGCCGTGACGGCCCGGGAGACCGCTAGGCCTCGAAGGCGCGCTCGCGCTGGGCCCGGAGCCGCTCGAGCTCGGCCGCGTCGAGGCGCATGCCGAGGGACAGGTTCATGTCCGTCAGGATCGTCTTGATCTCGTTGAGCGACTTCTTGCCGAAGTTCTTGGTCTTCAGGAGCTCGGCCTCGCTCTTCTGCACGAGGTCCGCGATCGTGCGGATGTTCGCCGTCTTGAGGCAGTTGTAGGCGCGCACCGAGAGCTCGAGCTCATCCACGCTCCGGAAGAGGTTCTCGTTCAGCTCGAGGCTGATCTCGGTCTTCGGGTCCTCCTCGGACTCGAGACCGGTCGGGAAGCGGCAGAGAAGGTTGAAGTGGTCCTCCAGGATGAGGGCCGCCTCGCCGACCGCGTCCTCGGGCGACACGCTGCCGTTCGTCCAGAGCTCGAGCACCAGCCGCTCGGCGCCCGGCTTCCGCTTGGCGGGCTCCACCTGGAAGTTCACCTTCTTGACGGGGGAGAAGTCTGCGTCCATCGCGAGCGCGTTGATGGACAGCGTCTCCGACTCCACCTTGTCCGCGGGCACGTAGCCGCGCCCCTTCTCGACGTGGACCTCCATCTCGAGGGTCACGTCGCGCTCGAGCGTGGCGAGCGGCTGCTCCGGGTTGAGGATCACGAGGTCGTGGTCCGTCTCGAAGTCGCTGGCCTTGGCGACGGCCGGCCCGGTCACCCGCAGGCGGATCAGGCGGCTCCGCTCCCCGTGGAGCTTGAAGACCACCCTCCGGAGGCTGGACAGGATGTCGAGGGAGTCCTCGGTGGCGCCCGTGAGGAAGGAGAACTCGTGGAGCACCCCGTCGATCTTGATCCACGTCGGAGCCGCGCCCTCGATCGAGGACAGGAGCACCCGGCGGAACGCGTTGCCGACGGTCAGGGCGAAGCCGGGCTCGAAGGGCTCGACCACGAACACGCCGTGATCGGGCTGGACCTCCTGCCACTCGTGCTTGCGGGGAAGCTGGATCGCGGTGGTCATGAAACCTCCTCAAGTGACACTGGGCGGGGTCAGGGACGAACGCACATTATAGCGGAGGCTCTCGCGGTGGGGAAGTCCCCCGGCCCTGGGCGACCCGAAATTGACAGGGGTCTCGGAAGCTCTTAGAATCAAACGGAATCTCGATATCGGCGCGGTCCCGTAGCGATCCGTGCGCCCAGACCTCATGTCGAGTCAGATATCTTCGCCGTCCGCGGAGCAACCCCCCGAGGGGCACCTCGTTCGCCGAGGCGTCGCCGCCGTCTGCCTCGGGCTGGCGGCGCTCGGGGCGATCGGGGTCATCGTCGCGGTCCGGCCGCCCCCGCCCCTCGCCCAGGGCTCCCGCACCGTCGAGGTCCCAGCGAGCGTGGGCGTGCTCGGGATCGCGCGCCACCTGGCCGCTCAGGGCGTGATCCGGAGCCAGATCGTCTTCGTCGGCCTGTCCACCCTCCGCGGAACGGCCCGCTCGCTCAAGGCGGGCGAGTACGAGGTGCCGCAGGGGGCGCCGCTCCTGGCCGTGCTCCAGCTCCTCGAGACGGGGCGGGTCAAGCCCCACCTCCTCGTGCTGCCCGAGGGCTTCACGATCCGCGACCTCGCCCGCCAGATCGAGGCCGAGGGGATCGCCCCGGCGAGCGACGTGATCCGGGTGGCCCGGAACCCCCAGACGGCCTGGAGCCTCGGGATCGAGGCGGACTCGCTCGAGGGCTACCTCTTCCCCGACACCTACCAGGTGACCAAGGGGATGCGCGTCGAGGAGATCCTCGGGCGGATGGTCCAGCGCTTCCGCGACCGTGCCGGCACCCCGGAGGTCGTCGCCCGCGCCCGGCAGCGCGGCCTGAGCCTCCACCAGCTCGTCACGCTCGCGTCCATCGTGGAGAAGGAAGCGGCCCTCGCCGCGGAGCGCCCCGTGATCGCCCGGGTGTTTCTCAACCGGCTACGGCTCGACATGCCGCTCCAGGCGGACCCCACGGTCGCCTACGCGCTCGCGAAGGAAGGGCGGGCGCCGACCCGCGAGGACCTCCAGATCGACCATCCGTTCAACACCTACCGGAACCGGGGCCTTCCGCCCGGACCGATCGGGAGCCCTGGCCGGCCGGCGATCGACGCCGTCCTGGAGCCCGCGAACGCGCCGTACCTCTACTTCGTCGCCATCGACGACCGGTCGCATCACTTCTCCACGACCCTCGAGGAGCACAACCAGGCGGTGGCGCGCTACCGGCAGTACCGCGCGCGGGCCCGGACGACGTCGATGCTTGCACCTGCCGACAAGCCGATGCTATGAAGGCACGAGACCCTCGCGTGATGAGCCACACCTGGAAGCCCGTGCCCGTCGTCTGGAGCCGCGAGGCGCCGCCGACGGCGGGCGAGCCGGAGCGGGTGCCCGCGATGTACGCCGGGCTCAAGCGGCTGCTCTCCCCGCTCCTCCGGCAGTTCTTCGCCTTCCACGTGAGCGGCCTCGAGCACCTGCCCGAGCGGGGGCCCTTCATCGTCGCCGCGAACCATGCGAACTACCTGGACGGCGTCGTGCTCGCCACCGCGATCCCCCGGAAGGTCAGCTTCCTGGTCATGCCGCGGGTGTACCGGGCCACGCGGCTCCATCCCTTCTTCCACGACCACGTGGGCTCGATCCCGGTATCCCTGGCCCGCCCCGACCCCGGGGCGATCCGGCGGGCGCTCCGGGTGCTCGAGCAGGGCGGGGTGGTGGGGATCTTCCCCGAGGGGCCGTTCAGCCAGTACGGGAAGCTCGTCCGCGGCCAGCCCGGCGTCGCCCTCGTCGCCCTCCGGTCGGGCGTGCCCGTCATCCCCGCCGCGATCTCGGGGACGTTCCGCGCGCTGGCCGCCCGGCGCTTCTTCGTGCCCCGCCGGGTGCCGCTCGCCGTGCGCTTCGGGAAGCCGATCCGCTTCACCCAGCCGCGCCAGCGGGCGACCCAGGGCCTCCGCGCCGACGTCACCGGCCGGATCATGGAGGAGATCGCGGCGCTCCTCGCCGCGGACGGGTCCCGCGCCCCGGCGGCCGTCCCGCAATGACGGGTCCGGCCCCGAAGAGCCCGTGGGGCGGCCGCTTCGCCGAGCCGGCCGACACGTCGGCCCGCGCGTTCACGGCCTCCCTCCCCTTCGACCACCGGCTGTGGCCCCACGACATCCGGGGCAGCGAGGCCTGGGCGCGCGCGCTCGCGAAGGGCGGCGTCCTGTCGGAGGCGGACCTGGACGCGATCCTCCGCGGGCTCGCCGAGGTGCGGCACGAGCTCGAGACCGGCGCGTTCCCCTACCGGATCGAGCTCGAGGACATCCACATGAACATCGAGCGGCGCCTGATCGAGAAGATCGGCGCCGTGGGCGGGAAGCTCCACACCGGGCGGTCGCGGAACGACCAGATCGCGCTCGACATGCGGCTCTGGCTCCGGGGGGAGATCGACGCGATCCGCCTCGCCCTCCGCGAGGCGCAGGGGGCGCTCCTGGAGCAGGCCGAGCGGCACCGCGCGAGCCCGATGCCCGGCTACACGCACCTCCAGCGGGCGCAGCCGGTGCTCCTCGCGCACCACCTCCTCGCCTACGTGTTCATGCTGGGGCGGGACCGCGAGCGCCTCGCCGACGCGCGCCGGCGCCTCGACGTGTGCCCGCTCGGCGCGGGCGCCCTCGCGGGCACGACCGTCCCCGTCGACCGTCACGCGCTCGCGCAGGCGCTCGGCTTCCGGGCGCCGACCGCGAACAGCATGGATGCCGTGTCGGATCGCGACTTCGCGCTGGAGTTCTGCGCGGCGTCGGCCATCACGGCGACCCACCTCTCGCGCTTCGCCGAGGAGGTGGTGCTCTGGGCTTCGGCCGAGTTCGGCTTCGTCGAGCTGCCCGACGCGTACTCGACCGGGTCGTCGATCATGCCCCAGAAGAAGAACCCGGACGTCGCCGAGCTGATCCGGGGAAAGACGGGGCGCGTCTACGGCGACCTCGTCCGCCTCCTGACCGTGATGAAGGGGCTGCCCCTCGCCTACCACTCCGACATGCAGGAGGACAAGGAAGGCTTCTTCGACGTCGCGGACACGCTGCGCGGCGTGCTCGGCATCCTCGCGCCCTTCGTGCGGGCGCTCCGCTTCCGGACCGACCGGCTCCGGGCGCTGGCCGGGGAGAGCTTCTCGACCGCGACCGACCTCGCCGGCTACCTCGTCCAGCGGGGCCTCCCCTTCCGGGACGCCCACGAGGCGGTCGGGCGGGCCGTGCGGCTGGCGGTCGAGCGCGGCGTCCGGCTCGAGGACCTCCCGCTCGCGGAGCTCCAGGCGCTGTCACCCCTCTTCGGCCCCGACTTCCGCGATGCCGTGTCGGTCGAGGCGTCCCTCGCCGCCCGCAACGTCTACGGCGGCACCGCGCCCGAGGCGGTAGCCCGCGCCCTCTCCGAGGCGCGCGACCTAATGGAGATCCCGTGAGGGACGTGTCGCTGACCCGCGGATCCGGGTGGCCCCGTGCGGCGCTCGCCCTCGCGCTCCTGCTCCCGCTCGCGCTCGCCGCCTGCGGCAAGCGCGGGCCGCCGGTCGCGCCGGAGCGCAAGCTCCCGGCCGCCGTCCAGGACCTCCAGGGGAACGTCGAGGGCAGCGCGATCCGGCTCAACTGGACCCTGCCGAGGATCCGCGTCGACCGGAGCGCGCTGAAAGAGGTCCGGCGCACCGAGGTGTACCGCCGCGTGGAGGACGGGGCGCCCGAGGAGCCGGTCCGTCCCGCGGTTCTCGTCTTCGGCGGGCTGTTCGGTCCGCCCCCGGGCGTCCCCGGCTTCGAGCGGGTCGCCGACATCTCGGTCGCCGAGCCGGAGAAGGCACAGGTCCAGGGCAACCTGGTGACGTTCACCGACGCCCAGGACCTCAAGGTCGGCCGGCGCTACACCTACGTGGTCGTCGCGCTCGACGAGCACGGCCGCCCGAGCCCGCCGTCGAACAAGGTCGTCGTCGCGCTGGCGGCCGCGCCGGTCGCGCCCCCCCGTCTCGAGGCCGCGCCGGGAGACGGACAGATCCGGCTGACCTGGGACGCGCCGGCCACTCTGGTCGACGGGTCACCCGCGCCGGGCGACCTCGTCTACGACGTGTTCCGGTCGACGACGCCGGGTCTGCCCGCCGGCCGCCCCCTGAACCAGGAGCCCGTCGCCGCCAACCAGTACCTGGACCTGGCGGTGCAGAACGACGTGACCTATCACTACGCCGTGCGAGCGCGGCTCGGCCCTGGCGGGGCCCAGAGCCAGCCCACCACGGTCGCGAGCGCGACGCCGGAGGACCAGACCGCGCCCGCCCAGCCGCGCGGGCTGGTGGCGGTCCTCGCCGGACCGACGGTCCGGCTCGCGTGGCAGGCGGTGCCCGACGCCGACGTGGCCGGCTACGTCGTCTACCGGAGCACGACGCCCGGCCGGGGCCACGTCCGGCTGACGGGCCAGCCGCAGGGCGGGACCACTTTCGTCGACAGCGACATGCGACCCGGACAGACGTACTACTACCAGGTCACCGCCGTCGACCGCGCGAAGCGCGCCAACGAGTCCGTGCCCTCCCAGGAGGTCTCCGCAACCCTGCCGTGAGGCGTCGTTGTCTTGATTCACACCGGGGGGCATGCTAGCGTCCCCCGTGACGACTCCGCCCGCTCGAGTAGCGCCGTGCCGCGAAGGAGGCTGACGATGCGACGCACCTTCCAGGGCTCGCTGGTCGCGATGGTCACTCCGTTCCATGACGGCAAGGTCGACGAGGGCAAGCTCCGCGAGCTCGTGGAGTTCCATGTGGCGAGCGGCACCGACGGCCTGGTCCCCTGCGGGACGACCGGCGAATCGCCCACCCTCTCGCACGCGGAGCACAAGCGCGTCGTCGAGATCGTGATCGAGCAGGCGCGGGGCCGGATCCCGGTGGTCGCGGGCACGGGCTCCAACTCGACCGCCGAGGCGATCGAGATGACGCAGCACGCCGCCAAGGCCGGGGCCGCGGGCGCGCTGATCGTGACCCCGTACTACAACAAGCCGACCCAGCAGGGCCTCTACGAGCACTACCGCGCCATCGCGCAGGCCGCGCCCGACCTGCCCCTGATCATCTACAACATCCAGGGGCGGACGGCCGTCAACATGGAGACCGAGACTCTGGCGCGCCTCGCCCAGATCCCGAACATCGTGGGCGTCAAGGAAGCGTCGGGGAGCCTCGATCAGATGACCGCCGTGATCCTGGCCTGCGGCCCGGAGTTCACGGTCCTCTCCGGCGACGACAACCTCACCCTTCCCCTGATGTCCGTCGGCGGGCGCGGCGTGATCTCCGTGGTCGGCAACTTCCTGGCCCGCGAGGTCGCCGACGTGACGCACGCGGCGCTCGAGGGCGACTGGAAGCGGGCTCGCGACCTCCACCTGAAGCTCTATCCCGTCTGCAAGGCCATGTTCATCGAGACCAACCCGATCCCGGTGAAGGAAGCGATGGCCATGCTCGGGATGATCCGGGCGGAGTGGCGGCTGCCGATGTGCCCGATGACCCCGGCCAACCGGGAGAAGCTCCGCCAGGCGCTGGTCCAGGCCGGCGTCCTCAAGGCCTGAGCCGGGCCGGGTCGCCCGTGGTCGAACTGGTCATCGCGGGCGCGGCCGGGCGGATGGGCGGCCGCGTCATCGCGCTGGCCCGGGAGGCGGCGGACCTCCGCGTGACGGGCGCCTTCGAGCGGCCCGGGCATCCCGACCTCGGCCGGGACGCCGGCGAGGTCGCGGGCGCGGGCCACCTCGGCGTGGCGATCGCGGTCGACGCCGGACCGCTCCTGGCTCCGGGTCGCGTCCTCGTGGAGTTCACCGCCCCGGAACCGACGCTCGAGCACCTTCGCCTCGCGGCCGCCCGCGGCGCCGGCGCCGTCGTCGGGACGACGGGCCTCCAGGCCGCGCAGGTCGACGAACTCCGCCGGCTGGCGACGCGCGTGCCCATCATGTTCTCCCCCAACATGAGCGTGGGGGTGAACCTCGCGTTCCGGGTCTTGGCGCTCATGGCCAAGGCCCTCGGCGACGACTACGACGTGGAGATCACGGAGATTCACCACCGGATGAAGAAGGACGCGCCGAGCGGCACGGCCGCCAAGATGGCCGAGGTGCTCGCCGAGGCCCTCGGGCGCCGGATCGAGGACGCGGGCGTCTACGGCCGCCACGGCCTCGTCGGGGAACGGACGACGAAGGAGATCGGTGTCCACGCGCTCCGCGGCGGCGACGTCGTCGGCGAGCACACCGTGGTCTTCAGCACGACCGGCGAGCGCCTCGAGCTCACCCACCGGGCCCACAGTCGCGACACCTTCGCCCACGGGGCGCTCCGGGCGGCGCGGTTCGTCGCCGGGGCGCCCCCCGGCCTCTACTCCATGCACGACGTCCTCGGGCTCTAGGCGGAGAGCGGCGGCCCGCATGAGCCCCGTCCGGCCGGGTCGCGGACCGTCTGATATGCTTTTCGTCGAAGACATCCGGTTCTACGGCCATCACGGGGTCACGCCGGCCCAGCAGGAGGTCGGGGCGTGGTTCTCGGCGGACGTGGAGCTGGCGCTGGACCTCACCCCCGCGGCGCTCTCCGACGACCTGGGCGCGGGCGTCGACTACGGGCGGGTGGTGGAGCGCGTCGTGGCCATCGGCACCGGCGAGCGGCTCCACCTGATCGAGCGGCTCGCGGGCCTGGTCTGCGAGGCGCTCCTCCGGGAGTACCCGGCGCGCGAGGTCACGGTGACCGTGCGCAAGGTCACGGCGCCGCTCGACGGGGTGGCCGCCACCCCGGGTGTCCGGATGACACGGAGTCGGTAGGCATGGCGCGCGTGTTTCTCTCGCTGGGCTCGAACCTGGGCGACCGCCGGCGGCACCTCGAGACCGCCCTGGCGCTCCTGCGCGCGGAGCTGGGCGTGCGCGTCGTCACGTGCTCCCAGGTGTACGAGGCGCCGCCGTGGCCCGCGCTCGCCGCGCCGCGCGAGCACTGGCATCTGAACTGCGCCGTCGAGATCGAGACGGATCTGCCGCCCCACCGGCTGCTCCGGCTGACCCAGGCGATCGAGAGCCAGTCGGGCCGCCCGGCGCCCGGGCCCCCGGGACCGACCGGGCCGCGCACGCTCGACATCGACATCCTGCTCTACGCCGACCAGGTGATCGCCGAGGACCAGCTCCAGATCCCGCACCCGTTCCTGCACCTTCGCCGGTTCGTGCTGGTGCCGCTCGCCGACATCGCCCCCGAGTTCGAGCACCCGACGCTCTACCAGTCGATCACCGATCTCCTGGGCGAGCTCGCGAGCGAGGGCGACATCGTCCCGTACCCCGACTGACCGACGGCCGCCGCCGGCCCGCGCCCCTTGCCGAGGCCGGGGCATTCTGTTAGCTTCCGCTGGCAGAGGCTAGCCGTGTCCGAGCCGTCCACAGAGTTCCGCCAGCAGGCGCTCACGCACCTCGATACCCTGTACAGCTTTGCCCTGCGCCTGACCAAGCGGCCGCCGGACGCCGACGACCTGGTCCAGGAGACCTACCTCCGGGCCTTCCGGTTCGCTCACCGCTTCGAACCGGGAACGCATCTCCGCGCCTGGTTGTTCCAGATACTGAGAAACACGTTCCTCACGTTCTACCGGCGGGAGACCCACCAGCCGGTGCTCCTCGACAAGGACCTGGACGACGGGCTCGAGGAGGCGCCGGCGGGGGAGGCCCCGGACCCGGCAGTCGTGACGATCCTGGACCTCGAACGGGCGCTTTCGGAGCTGCCCGAGGACTTCCGATCGGTGCTGCTGCTCGCGGACCTGGAAGGGCTGGCGCTGCACGAGATCGGCCAGATCATGGACATCCCGATCGGCACGGTGAAGTCGCGGCTGTTCCGGGCCCGCCGGATGGTGCGGCGCCGTCTCGGCGATTATCGGACGCACTGAGCAATGGACTGCCACGAGACCCGAGCCAGCCTCGAGGAGTACCGGCGGCGCGAGCTGCCGCCCGAGCGCGCGCGCGCCGTCGAGACGCACCTCGCGGGGTGCCCCGCCTGCCGGGCACTCCTGGCGCGCGAGGACGCCGTGGCGGCGCTGGTCCGGACGCTGCCGCGCACCCCGGCCCCGGCCGCGCTCCTCCGCCAGGTCCGGGCGCTCGGCGTCCGCCGGCGGGGCGTCGTCGGCTGGCTCCAGCGCCCCTCGGTCGCGGCCGCGGTCGCCGCGCTCGTCGTCGCCGCGGTCTTTGCGCCCTTCGTCCGCCGGGCGCCCGAATCGCCCGGAGACGCCGTCGAGGCGCTGATCCAGTCGGGCGTCACCGAGCACCGGCGGATCCTCCTCGACCTGGAGGCCCTGCCCCGGGAGCTCGTCGACGCCGATGTGCTGTTCCAGCGGGTGGCGTCGGTGACCGCCGTCGAGCTCCCCCGGGTGTTCGCGGGCAACGACGAGCTTCACCTCGTCGCCGTGCGCCCGACCATCCTGGCCAGCCGGAAGACCGCCGCCGCGACCATGCGGTACCGGACCCTGTCCGACACGACGTACTTCGTGCTGTCGGGGGCGGACCTCCCCATGCCCACGACGGGGCGCGTCCAGATCGAGCAGTACCGGCCCTACATGCGCGAGGTGAACGGCTTCAACGTCGTGTACTGGAAGCAGAAAGACCTGGCCTACCTCATGGTGTCGGGGCTCGACCGGGAGGGCTGCCAGAAGCTGTACCTCAAGGTGCGGCAGGCGCTGTAGCCGGCCCCGCGGAGTCGAGAAGGAGGCAGCCACGGCGATGCCCTCCTCCGCGCCCGGCGTTACCACGTCCGACGTCCAGCGCCTCTCCATCGTCGTGCCGGTGTACCAGGGCGAGCGCACGCTCGACGCGTTGCTGGCGGAGATCGAGCCCCTCACAACACCGACCGCCACGCCCCGCGGCCGCCGGTTCCGGGTGGCCGAGGTGAGGGCCGCCGGCCCGCGCGGTCAGCTCTCGCGCGGGTCCAGAAGGTCGCGCAGCCCGTCGCCGAGCAGGTTGAAGCCCAGCACGGCGAGCGCGATCGCCGCGCCCGGGAAGATCGCGTACCACGGGGAGAGCTGGAGGAAGTTCTGCGCCTCCCGCAGCATGAGCCCCCACGAGGGATGGGGCGGCTGGGTGCCGAGCCCGAGGTACGAGAGGGCGGCCTCGGCCAGGATCGCCAGCGGGAACGAGATGGTCGCCTGCACGATGAGCGGCGAGACCGTGTTCGGGAAGACGTGCCGGCGGAGGATCGCCCCGTCGCGGGCGCCGAGGGCCCGCGCCGCCGTGACGAACTCCTGCGTCTGGATCGAGAGGACGCTCGCTCGCGTGAGCCGCGCGAACACCGGCACGTAGGCCACCCCCACGGCGACCATGCTGATCAGCACGCCCGGGCCGAAGACCGCCGCGACGAGGAGCGCGGACAGGACCGCCGGGAAGCCGTAGATCGCGTCCGCCACCCGCATCGTCGCCTCGTCGAGCCACCCGCCCACCCAGCCGCCCGCCGCGCCCAGCGTCACGCCGACGGCCAGGCCGATGCCGACCGCGATCGCGCCGACCGCGAGCGAGGCGATCGCGCCGCGCATGACGCGCGACAGGAGGTCGCGCCCGTACTGGTCGGTCCCCATCGGGTGGCCCGCGGACGGCGGCTCGAGCCGAGCCGTGAGCTCCATGCGGAGAGGATCCTGGGGCGTGTAGACGAGGGAGACCAGCGCGCTCGCGACGATCGCCAGCGTGAGCGCGAGCCCGATCCCGAAGCTCGGGTGGCGGCGCGCGCGGCGCCAGCCCCTACTCATAGCGGATCCGCGGGTCGAGGACCGTGTAGAGGAGGTCCACGACGAAGTTCAGCGTGACGACGATGACAGCGACGAACAGCACCACGCCCTGCACCACCGGCAGGTCCCGCGCGCTGATCGCGCCGAGCGCGAGCCGCCCGAGCCCCGGCAGGTAGAAGACGCTCTCCAGCACGATGCTCCCGGTCAGGAGCTGCCCGAGCTGGAGCCCGGCGATCGTCACGATCGTCAAGAGCGCGTTCCGCACGACGTGCTTCCAGGTCACGGTGCCCTCGCCGAGGCCCTTGGCGCGCGCCGTCCGCACGTGATCGGCCCGCAGGACCTCGAGCACGGCGGCTCGCGTCGTGCGCGTCAGGATGGCCGCCTGGACCACGCCGAGCGCGAAGGCCGGCAGGAGCAGCGCCCGGATGCCGGGCCAGAGGCCCGCGCCCCAGCCGTCGAACCCGCCGGCCTGGACCCACCCCAGGCGGACCGCGAAGAGAAGGATCAGGAGGAGCCCGGCCCAGAACGACGGGATCGCGATGCCCAGCTGCGAGACGAGCATCGCGAGGTAGTCGCCCACCCGCCCCTGCCGCGTCGCCGCGTAGACGCCGAGCGGCACTGCCGTCAGGAGCATGAATCCGGCGGCGAGCAGCGTGAGCGGCAGGGTGACGGCCAGGCGGCTCAGGACGAGGCGTCCGACGCCCACGTCGTACTGGATGGAGCGCCCGAGGTCGCCGGTCAGCGCGCTCCCGAGCCACTCGACGTACTGGACCAGGATGGGCCGGTCGAGTCCCATCGCGCGGCGGAGCGCCGCGGCCGCCTCGGGGCTTCCCTCGGTGCCCATGATGAGGAGCGCGGGGTCGCCGGGGAGCACGCGGACCACGGTGAAGACCAGGAGCGAGACGACGAAGAGCGTCGCCGCAAAGGCCACCGCGCGGCGGAGGATCAGCCGGCGCATGCGTGGGCGGCCCCGCGAGACGGTGCCGCCCCGAGGCGGGCCCCGGGGCGGACGGTGACGCGGGACGCCACGGCGGCGCGCGCCGCTACTTCGCCCAGCCGACCTCCGACAGATCCATGGCGGGCGTCGGCAGGTCCTTCCAGATGCCCTGGACGCCCTTCTTCGCCGCCACCAGGCGCGGGTAGGCGTAGAGCCAGACGACCGGGGCCTCGTCGGCCATGATCTTCTGGAGCTGCGCGTAGAGCTCGCGACGCTTCTTGTCGTCGAGCGTCGTCTCGGACTCCTGGAACACCGCCTGGAAGCGCGGGCTGTCGTACCGGTAGTAGTACTTCGGGTTGGCGTAGTTCCCGGCATCCCACGCCTCGGCGTGCCCGATGATCGTCATGTCGTAGTCGGCGTTCTTGTAGACGCGCTCGAGCCACTGCCCCCACTCGATCTGCTCGAGCTTCACCTTGATGCCGATCTTCCCGAGCTGCTCGACGAGCACCTCGCCGGTCCGCACCGTGTACGGGTACTGCGGTGTGACGCGCAGCACCGCCTCGAAGCCGTTCGGGTAGCCCGCCTCGGCGAGGAGCTGCTTGGCCCGGGCGAGGTCGTACGGGACCGCCTTGGACATGTCGACGAAGTACGGGTTGAGCGGGTCGACGTTGGAGCCGAGCACCCGCCCCAAGCCGAACATCGCCCCCTTCACCACCTCCGGCTTGTCGATGGCGTGCGTGATCGCGCGCCGGACCCGGACGTCGGAGAACGGCTTCTTCGCGTTGTTGAGGGCCAGGATGACGTCGTTCGTCGTCTCGCCCTGGATGAGCTGGAGGCTCGGCGCGCGACGGACCACCTCGACCGACTCGGGGCCGAGCCCGAACGCCATCACGTCGATGTCGCCGGCCTGGAGCGCGGCGAGCGCGGCGTTGGCGTCGGGGATGAACCGGAACGTGACGCGCTCGAGCTTGGGCAGGCCCTTCACGTGATACTCGGGATTGCGCTTGAGCACGATCCGATCGCCGCGGTCCCACCGGTCGAGCATGAACGGCCCGGTCCCGACGGGCTGCGACTTCTGCTGGTCCACCGCCTCACGCGGGTAGATCACCGAGCCCTGGCGCGCCAGGTTGTAGAGGAACATGGCGTTGGGGCGCTTCAGCGCGATCGTCACCGTGTGGGGGTCCCGCACGTGGATCGTCGCGATGTCCTCGTACTGCCTGGCGTGCGGATGCTTGGTCTCGGGATTCCGGGCGCGGTCGAGAACGAACTTCACGTCCTCGGCGGTGAGCTCGCGACCGTTGTGGAAGCGCACGCCCTTCTTCAGGAAGAAGGTGTAGTTCAGGTTGTCGGTCGTGTGCCAGCGCTCGGCGAGCCAGGGCACCAGGTGTCCCTGGGCATCGACCTTCACCAGCGCTTCCTGGATGTTGTAGAAGACGATCGTCGCCGTCGCCGACGCGGGGGTCGCGGTCAGGTCGAGCCCGGGCGGCTCCGCGGTGGTCTGGACCGCCAGCGTGGTCGGCTGGGCCCACACCGCGGGCGGCCCGGCACGGCCGGCGATGCCGAGCCCGAGGCCGACGGCCAGGACCGTGGCTGCTCCCCGACGCCATCCCCCCCGAAGCCATCCGGTCATGATCGTGCCTCCACCGACGGCGGGATAGGAACCGCGCTCACTATACCCGATGGCTGGAAGGGCGCTCAAGTCGCGGGCGCGCTCGTGTCATCATGGGCCCCGCAATGCGCCGGGCCGTGCTCGTCCTCCTCGCGATCGCCTTGGTCCTGGCCGCGATCGCGATCGCGCTCCGCCACGATCCCACCGGCGGCCGGCCCGCGCCGCCGCCGGGGTCCGGCTCCCTCGCCGGCGCGCCCGCCGCCCCGCCCCCGGCCGCGACGACCCCGGGGGCGCGCGCCGGCCCGGGCGACGCCGTCCGCCCGGCCCCCGCGACCCTCGACCGGGCTCGAGAGGTCCTGGCCGCGATCGAGGTGCGCGGCGGCGAGCCGCTGGCCGGCTACGTCGGCGGCCGGACCTTCCAGAACCGCGAGCGACGGCTTCCGCCGGGCCGCTACCGCGAGTACGACCTTTATCCGAAGGTCCCCGGGCAGGACCGCGGTCCGGAGCGCCTCCTCGTCGAGCGCGCCTCCGGCCGCGCCTACTACACGGGCGACCACTACCGCACCTTCGTGCCGCTGAACTGACGGAGCCCCCTGTGAGCGCGTCTCCCCTCGCCGACCGCCTCTCGGCCCCCGCAGCCCCCTGGGTGCATCTCCTGGTGATCGACGACCCGGGGCCCAATCGGCGATTCGACCCGCCCGACGACTTCACGATCGCCATCCTCGACGGTCGCCGGTGCCAGACGAAGTCCGCCCTCCTCGAGGAGCTGGCGCGGGTGTTCGAGTTCCCGCCGCACTTCGGGCGGACCTGGGACGCGCTCGAGGATTGCCTCACGGATCTCACCTGGCGATCGGGCGCCGGCTACTGGCTGTTCATCTACGCGGTCGACCGGCTGCTGGCGGATGATCCGCCGAGCTACGACACGTTCCTCACCCTCCTCGCGGACGTGGGGCGCACCTGGGGCACGGGCGCGACGGGCCATCCCGGGCGCGGCCCGGTGCCGTTCCACACGGTCCTCCTGGTTTTCCGGCGTCACCTCGGCGAGCGGGTGGACTGGCGCGCCGAGCGTCCCGACGACTGACGTGCGCTCGTGCGCCGACGCGGCGGATGACCGGCGCCGCCACGACGACGCTTGACAATCGACGCCTCGACGACCCACGCTGAGGGCGTCCATGGCGTCCCGCGCGCGCCCACCCGCCCGGGCCAAATCGAGCGGGGCCCCCAGCCCCGCTCCCGCGGAGCGCACCCCGGTGACATCCGCGCCCGCCACCCCGTCCGACTTCGAGAAGCTCGGTGTGTTCTACCTGGGCCGCCCGTACGACCTCGGAACGAAGCAGCCGGGATCCGGCCTGCTCCTCTACGACTCGAAGGACCTCGTCACCCACGCGGTGTGCATCGGGATGACGGGCAGCGGCAAGACGGGCCTCTGCCTCGCGCTCATCGAAGAGGCGCTCCTCGACGGCATCCCTGTCCTCCTCATCGACCCGAAGGGCGACCTCGCGAACCTCTGCCTCACGTTCCCCGAGCTCCGTCCGGAGGACTTCAAGCCGTGGGTCAACGAGGACGACGCGCGCCGGAAGGGGCTCGCCGTCGACGCGTACGCGGCGCAGCAGGCCGAGCTCTGGCGGAAGGGGCTGGCGGCGTGGGGCGAGGACGGCGCCCGGATCCGGCGGCTCCGCGACGCGGCCGACGTCGCCGTCTACACGCCGGGCAGCACCGCGGGCCTCCCGGTCTCCATCGTCAAGTCGTTCGCGGCCCCCGCCGCCGGCGTCCGCGACGACGCCGAGCTCTTCCGGGACCGGATCGCGACGACCGCGACCAGTCTCCTCGGCCTTCTCGGGATCGAGGCGGACCCGCTCCAGAGCCGGGAGCACATCCTCCTGTCGAAGCTCTTCGAGGCGGCGTGGCAGGGTGGCCGCGACCTCGACCTCCCGGCCCTGATCCAACAGATCCAGACGCCGCCGATCAGCCGCGTCGGTGCCATGAACCTCGACGCCTTCTTCCCGGCGAAGGAGCGCTTCGAGCTGGCGACCCGGCTCAACAACCTCCTGGCGGCGCCGGGCTTCGACGCCTGGCTCGAGGGCGAGCCCCTCGACGTGGGCGCGCTCCTCCACACGCGCGAGGGGAAGCCCCGGGCGGCCATCTTCTCGATCGCCCACCTGTCGGACGCCGAGCGGATGTTCTTCGTCTCGCTCCTCCTGAACGAGATGCTCGGGTGGGTGCGGGCCCAGTCCGGGACGACGAGCCTCCGGGCGATGCTCTACATGGACGAGGTGTTCGGCTACTTCCCGCCGGTCGCGAACCCGCCCTCGAAGCTCCCGCTCCTGACGCTCCTCAAGCAGGCGCGGGCCTTCGGCGTGGGGGTCGTCCTCGCGACGCAGAATCCGGTGGACCTCGACTACAAGGGTCTCGCCAACACCGGGACCTGGTTCATCGGCCGGCTCCAGACCGAGCGCGACCGCGCGCGCGTGCTCGACGGGCTCGAGGGCGTGGCCGCCGGGAGCGACAAGCGCTTCGACCGCGCGGCGATGGAGCGGATCCTGGGCGGGCTCGGCAGCCGCATCTTCCTGCTGAACAACGTCCACGAGGACGCGCCCGAGGTGTTCGAGACGCGCTGGGCGATGTCGTACCTCCGGGGCCCCCTGACCCGCGCGCAGATCAAGCAGCTCATGGCGGACCGGAAGCCGGCGCCGCCGCGCGCTCCGGCTCCCGCCGCCGCGCGAGCCGCTGCGCCCGCCGCCGGGGACGCCACGACCCCCGCCCCGCCAGCTGCATCGGCGGCGGCGCGGGGCGGCACGCGTCCGGTCCTCCCGCCCGGCGTGGCCCAGCACTTCGTGCCGGTCCGCGGCAGCACGCCCGCCGGCGCCACGCTCGTCTACCAGCCCATGGCGCTGGGCGCCGCGACCATCCGGTTCGCGGACGCGAAGACCGGTGTCGACCAGACCGACGAGGTCCTGGTCGCGACGCCCATCACGGACGCGGCGGTGCCCGTGACGTGGGAGGGCGCGACGACCCTCGATGTCGCCGTCGCCGACCTCGAGACGGACCCCGGCGCCGCGGGAGACTGGATGTCCCTCCCGGCGGCCGCCGCGAAGCCCAAGAGCTACGAGGGCTGGAGCCGCGACCTCGCGGCGTGGCTCTACGGGCAGCGCCGGCTCGACCTCCTGCGGGACCCGGCCTCGGGCGCGGTCTCGAAGCCCGGCGAGAACGAGCGCGACTTCCGCGTGCGGATCCGCGAGAGCGCGCGCGCCGATCGGGACGCCCAGGTGGAGGCCCTCCGCAAGAAGTACGCGCCGAAGCGCGCCGCCCTCGAGGAGCGCCTCCGGCGCGCCCAGCAGGCGGAGTCGCGGGAGAGCGGGCAAGCCACGCAGCGGGGCGTGCAGGCGGCAATCTCCCTCGGCGCCACGATCCTGGGCGCGGTGCTGGGGCGGAAGACGATCAGCGCCACCAACATTGGGCGCGCCACGACGGCGGCGCGCGATGCCGGGCGCGTCCTGAAGGAGCGCGAGGACGTCACGCGTGCGCAGGAGACCGTGGGCGCCGTCCAACAGGCGCTGGCTGCACTCGAGACGGAGCTTCAGGGCGAGGTGGCCGCCATCGAGGCGCGGGCGGAGGCGGGGCCGCTCGAGGCCGTGGCCATCCGCCCGAAGAAGACCGACGTGCGGGTGCGGCTGTGCGCCCTCGGCTGGGCGCCCCACTGGCGCGCCGGCGCCGGCGCCGTGACGCCGGCCTGGACGTGAGCGTCGTCCCGATCCACTTGCCGGCCGGCCGGCGCCCACCCGTGCATCCCTGTTCGGAGAGGGCGGCATCGCCGCCCCGAAAGGAGCAGCATCCCATGCGGAACCGCTTCCTGATGGCCGCGCTCGCCATCCTCGTGGTCGTGGGGCTGGCCGCGACGCTCTCGATGGCCGCCGGGCCCAAGCAGTATCAGTGGACGGGTACCGTCACCGATGTCGATGCGAAGACGAAGACCATGGTGGTCGACAAGGGCGGTGAGACCTGGGAGTTCTCCACCGAGGGCATGAAGGACCTCAAGGTGAAGAAGGGCGACAAGGTCACGGTCTACTACGTGGCCATCGCCAAGAAGATCGAGGCCAAGTAGCGCACTCCCGGCGCCCGCCGCTGGCGCGCGCGCTCCGGCTCGTCGGGCCGGGCGCGCGCCAGCGGGGCGACGCCGCGCTCCTCCGCGTCGTCTACCCGCCCACCAGGAACGCGCAGGCCACGGCGCCTTGCCGCGCCACGTTCACGACGGGCTCGCGGCTCACGCGGACGTGGAGCCCGAGATCTCCGGGCGCGTAGAAGAGTCCGAGCGAAAAGTAGCCGGGGCCCGCGTACGGGCGCCCCCCGCGCAGGTAGACCATGGTCCGTCGTGTGCCGGGCCGGCGGGCCTGGACGACCCAGCGGCCGGGCTCGCGCAGCGCGCGGTCGATCCGGGCCCCCCAGCGGGCCGGCCCCGCCTCCCGTCCGAGAAGCACGCCGGCACCGCTCGACCCCACGTTGGGCTTGATCAGGAGCCGCACCCGCGCCCGGCGCGCGAACTCCGGAAGGTCCACCCGGCGACCGGCGGGATCCTCCGTCGCGCGCGCGGCGAGGACGCGCGTCCACGGCACCGTCCGGCGCAGGAACCGCCGCTCGGCCGGTGTGAAGAGCGACGCGAGCTCCGGACGCCCCAGGCACTCGAGGAGCCCCTTCTGGCTGAACTCGCCCGAGACACCCGGCAGGATCGCCCCGGCGTCGAAGCGGTCGAGGAACGCGGCGAGCCGCCGGTCGGCGGGGCTGCCGGCGTCCTCGAAGGCGAGGTCGCGGTACACGACGTCGGCGGCCACGTCGCCGAGCCGGACGCCGGTCCGCGTCCGGCGAAGCGCCGACGGCGGGCCCTGCGCCGCGGGAATGCCGGCCGCGCGGAACGCCGCAACGAGCCGCGGGACCTCGCTGTAGCCGTCGACGGGCAGCGCGTCCTCGACGAAGGCGACGCCGCGGAGACGCCGCCGCCCGAGGCGTCGCGCGGCAGCCCGGACCCAGCGCACCACGAGGGCGAGGAGATCCGGCGGGTCGGCGAGACGGCGCGCCTCGGCGGCGGCGTACACGCGCGGGAAGACCTCGGCGCGCAGGATGCGGACGCCCGCCGCGTGATTGTAGAGCCCGGCGAGCCCCGTGGCGTTCGTCTCGAAGAGCACGGGCGCGAGCGTCCCGTCCGCGCGCCGCTCGAGGCCGACGTCGGGCCGGATCATGAGCTGCCACGGCGCCGGCACGCGCGCCGGATCGCGAGCCACCCAGGCCGCGGTCGCCTCGCTGATCGGGCACAGCCGGCGGAACTCGCCCGCGTCGGCGCGCCAGAGCGCGGGGGCATGGGCCTGGACGCGGTGCACGAGCGCGGCGAGCCTCCCGAGGTCCGGCAGCGTGCGGCGCGTCACCACGAATGGCGTGAGGGCGATCGGATGCGGGATCGCAGGCGCGCCGGCGCGGTAGCGATGGAAGAGCGCGGCCGCCGACTCGGCGGCCTCCACCGCGCGGAAAAGCTCCCGCCGTCGCCCGGGGGCGAGACGGGCGATCCGCGTGGTGGCCAGCTGATCCAGCGCCGTCACGGCTCGCGTATTATAGAACTCGTGCCCGACCCAGGCAGCCCACCGGCAGCGGGGCACGAGCAGGTCCTCGTCGACGCCCTCGCGCGGCTCCGAGCCGAAGGCCGCTACCGCGTCTTCGCCGACCTCGAGCGCCACTGCGGACGCTTCCCGTCCGCCACGTGGCACGGTCCCGACGGCCCGGTCGAGGTCACGGTCTGGTGCTCGAATGACTACCTCGGCATGGGCCAGCACCCGGTGGTGCTGAAGGCCATGGCCGACGCGCTCGACCACGTCGGCGCGGGCGCGGGCGGCACGCGGAACATCGCGGGGACCTCGCACGCCCACGTCCTCCTCGAGCGGGAGCTGGCGGAGCTCCACGGCAAGCCGGCGGCCCTCCTCTTCAGCTCCGGCTACGCTGCCAACGAGGCGGCCATCAGCACGATCGCGCGCCTGCTCCCCGGGTGCGTGATCCTGTCGGACGAGAAGAACCACGCCTCGATGATCGAGGGCATCCGCCGGAGCGGCGCCGAGAAGCGGATCTTCCGCCACAACGATCCCGAGGACCTCGCGCGCCACCTGGCGGCCGCGGGCGCCGGCGCGGGCCGGCCGGCGCTCGTCTGCTTCGAGTCGGTCTACTCGATGGACGGCGACATCGCGCCCCTCCGGGAGCTCTGCGGCGTGGCCGAGCGCTACGGCGCCCTCACCTACCTCGACGAGGTCCACGCGGTGGGCCTCTACGGGGACCGCGGGGCGGGCGTCGCGGAGCGCGATGGCGTGCTCGACCGGCTGAGCGTCATCCAGGGGACGCTCGCCAAGGCCTTCGGCGTCGTGGGCGGGTACATCGCCGGCTCGGCCGCGGTCGTGGACGCCGTGCGGAGCTTCGCGCCGGGCTTCATCTTCACGACCGCCATGCCGCCGGTCGTGGCGGCCGGCGCGCTCGCGAGCGTCCGGCATCTCAAGGCCAGCCGCGCCGAGCGCGAGCGGCACCAGGAGCGCGCCGCACGGCTGAAGCGTCTCCTCGCCGCGGCGGGGCTGCCCCTGATGCCGACGCCCAGCCACATCGTGCCGGTCCTCGTCGGCGACGCCGCCCTCTGCAAGCGCGCCTCGGACGAGCTGCTCGAGCGGCACCGGATCTACGTCCAGCCCATCAACTACCCCACGGTGCCCCGCGGGACCGAGCGGCTCAGGCTCACGCCGAGCCCTCTGCACGACGACGCGACGATGGATCGCCTCGTCGCCGCGCTCCGAGAGGTCTGGCCCCGCCTCGGGCTTCAGCGATGACCCGCCCGTGACCGTCGATCCGTTCTTCAACGACCGGGCGACGATCGGCGTCTTCGAGCGGTCGTTCTACGCCGGCCGCGAGGCCGCCGAGGAGGTCGACGCCATCCTCGAGTGGGCGCCCCGCCCTCGTCGCGTCCTCGACATCGGGTGCAACGCCGGCCTCCACGCGCTCGAGTGGGCCCGGCGGGGCGTCGAGACCGTGGGAATCGACTCGGCGCCGGTGGCCATCGCCCTCGCGCGCCAGCGCGCCGGCGGCGATCCGCAGCTCCGCTTCGAGGTGGGGGACCTCGCCGACCCGGACCTCGGCCGGCTCGGACGCTTCGACCTGGTGACCGTCCTCGGCGGCGTGTTCAACTGCATCCCACGCTCCGCCCTCGTCCCGGCCTTCCGCGCGATCCGCGCGATCCTCGAGCCGGAGGGGGACCTCGTCTTCGACGTGCTCCGCTGGCGGGACACGCCGCGGACGGTCTTCCTCCGCCGCGACGCGCAGGGCGCGCTCCGGATCGTGTGGGAGTTCACGCTGGACCCCGTCGAGGGACGGGGGCACGTGGTCGGCCAGTTCCTCGAGACCGGCGCCGTCCAGGACTCCTGGCGCAACTTCTACACCGCGCCCGAGATCGCGACGCTCCTCGAGCTCGCCGGGCTCGAGCCCCGTGCCGTCGCGGGCGACCTCGCCCTGGCGGTCCCCGCGCGCGAGGCCGAGCCGAGCTTCTTCTTCCGCGCGCGGCTCCGCCCGCCGGCGGGCGCGGTGGTAGAGTAGCCGGCGCCATGGCGATCCCGCCCTTCGCATCGGGGGGCGCGCCGCGCCGGTGAGCCCCGAGGAGGCGCGCGCGCGACTCGAGAGCGCGAGCCCGGCCGAGCGCCGGGTCATCCTCTCCGCCCTCGCCCGCGAGGCCGATGCGCGCGTCACGCCGGCGGTGGCCGCGCTCCTTCACGCGGACGACCTGGAGCTGGTCGCGCTCGCGGAAGCGACGCTCTGGCAGGTCTGGAGCCGGTCGGGCGATCCCGCCGCCGACGCCCTCTTCGCCGAGGGGCTCCGGGCGATGGAGAAGCAGGACTGGCTCGGCGCGGTCGCGGCGTTCACCCGCGTCGTGGAGACGGCCCCGGCGTTCGCGGAGGGCTGGAACAAGCGCGCGACCGCGCGCTTCCTGGCCACCCACTACGCGACGTCGATCGCCGACTGCGAGGAGGTCGTGCGGCTGAACCCGCATCACTTCGGCGCGCTGTCGGGCCAGGGGCTCTGCCACGCGGCGCTCGGTCAGCTCCGCCAGGCCGCCCGCTGCTTCCGGCGCGCCCTCCAGGTGCATCCGCGGCTCGAGACGGTCCGCCAGCACCTCGCGCGCACCGAGGCCACGCTGGCCCGCGCCAACGGGCACGCGCTCGGCGTGGCGCCGGCCGAGCCGGGCGGCGTGGCGTGACGGCATCGGGGCGGCGGGCCGCGCTCTTCGACATGGACGGCGTCCTGGTCGACAACAAGCTCTTCCATCGCGAGGCGTGGCGGCGGCTCGCGCGCGAGGAGGGCTTCGCCCTGACCGATCCGGAGTTCTGGCGCCAGGCGATCGGGCGCCCGGTGGAGGAGGCGGTGCCCCTCGTCCTCGGACGGCCCGTCCCGGTGGCCGAGGCGATGCGCCTCGCGCAGCGCAAGACCGCGCTCTATCACGAGCTCGCCGACGGGCACGCCGCGCCGGTGGCCGGCGTCGTCGAGTTCGTCCGCGCCCTCGCGGCCGCGGGCGTCCCGCGCGCGCTCGCCACGTCCGCGGTGGCCGGGAGCGCGGCGCGCATCCTGGAGGGGCTCGGGCTCGCCGCCGCCTTCCCGGTCCGGGTGACCGCCGGGCAGGTCGTGCGCGGCAAGCCCGATCCCGAGGTCTACCTGACGGCCGCGGCGCGCCTCGGCGTGCCGCCGGCCGCCTGCGTCGTGTTCGAGGACGCGGTGGTCGGGGTGGAGGCGGCCCGGCGCGCCGGCATGGCGGTGGTGGGACTCACGACGGCCCACGCCGACACCGAGCTCCGCGACGCGGGCGCCGTCTGGACGGCCCCGGACTTCACCGGCCTCGTCTGGGCCGCGCTCGCTTCCCCGTGAACTGAGGAGGGCATCCCGTGGCGACGAACTGGGCGATCTTCCCCGAAGGCAGCGAGCCCCCGACGTCCGTCGCGGCACTCGCCGAGCAGGTCCAGCGGGACGGCGGGCAGGTGCTGGCGATCTACCGGGAGCCGCTGAAAGACGCGTGGCAGCTCTTCGTGCTGCTCCCGCTCGCGAAGGTGGAGCCCACGCCCTACCAGCGCGACCTGTCGAAGCCCCACGTCAAGCGTCTCCAGGAGGTCATCAAGAAGCTCGGGCGCTTCATCGACCCGATCGTCGTGGTGTCCACCGGCCCCGGCAAGTACTGGACGCCCAACGGCAACCATCGCCGCGAGGCGCTCACCAAGCTCAAGGCGGAGTGGATGCCGGCCATCCTCATCCCGGAGCCCGAGGTCGCCTACCAGATCCTCGCCCTCAACACCGAAAAGGCGCACAACGTGAAGGAGAAGTCCCTCGAGGTGATCCGCATGTACCGCGGCCTCGTCGCGGAGGGCTCGAAGGTCTCCGAGGAGGATTTCGCCTTCCAGTTCGAGGCGCCGCACTTCATCACGCTCGGGCTCCTCTACGACGCGCGCCCTCGCTTCGCGGGCGGCGCGTTCGCGCCCATCCTCCGCCGCGTCGACAAGTTCCTGAAGTCGCCGCTTCCGAAGGCCTACGCCGAGCGCGAGCACCGGGCCGAGCTGGTCCGCGCGGCCGACGACGCGCTGGCCGACGTGGTGGCGAAGATCAAGAAGCGCGGCGTGAACCACCCGTACGTGAAGAACTACGTCCTGGCCCGCACCACCCCGCTCAGCCGGGCCCGGAAGACCATGCCGTCGTTCGAGCAGACCTTCGAGCGCCTGAAGGAGAACCTCGAGGCCTTCGACCCCGCCAAGGTCCGCCTGGACGAGATCGCACGCTCGGCCATGTTCGCGGCGCCGGCCTAGGGGCCTCGGGAAGGAACAGGCCGCCGGGCGGCGCCGTCGAACCCTCCGGGCGCCGGACTCCGGCGCCCGGAGGGATGGCCATGGCCCACTCCGGCGTCCGAGTCACGCTCGCGGCCGGCGCCCTGCTCCTTCTGACCGCCTGCGTGGTCGAGGAGCCGGTCCACGTCCACCACGCCCCGCCTCCGGCGCCCCCGCCTCCGGTGGAGGTCATCCCCGCCACCCCCGGGCCCGGCTATGTCTGGGTGCCCGGGTACTGGAGCTGGCGCGGGCCGCGCCGCGGCTACGTGTGGATACCGGGCACCTACGCCGTGCCGGCCCAGCCCACCTACGTGTGGGTGCCCGGGTACTGGGCGCAGCGCCCGGGCGGCTGGGTCTGGGTCGAGGGGCACTGGCGCGCGCGGTGAGCCGCGAGGCGCCGCCGCGGCGTCAGCTCGGGCCCGCCGCGTGGCGGCCGGCGGAGCGCGGGGCGCCGCGGAGCGCCCGGCGCCCCGCGCGGCGGAGGTCGTCGGGGAGCCGGTTGAGGGCCAGCCGCTTCGCGGTCACCTGCGCGGCGGCCGCGAGCGCGACCGCGGTCGCGCCGGGCGAGCCGCCGTACCGGGCCGCGTAGCAACCGAGGGTCCAGCCCAGCGAGAGGTCGTGTCTCACGCGGCGCCGCCACGTCCGGTGGGCCGAGGCCGCATGGTACCGCTTGAGGCACGCGACCTCCGGCACGTAGCGCAGTCGGCCGAGCAGCGCCATCCCGAACACCCACGCGACGTCCGCGTCGATGCCATCCCGCGTCGCCGGGAGGAACAGGCCCCGCGCCACGACGGGTTCGCGCCGGAACAGCCCGCGGAACGCGTAGCCGCCACGCCACCGCCGGAGGGCGGTCACGGCGTCGCCGACGGTCCACGTCCCCGCCCCGGTCCCGGGCGCCGGATGCCGATAGTCCTCCAGGTTGTCCGGCGTCCCGTCGATCTCGAGCGGCTCGACTCGGCCGAAGGCCATCAGGAGATCCGGCTCCGCCTCGAGGTGGCGGACGAGCGTGGGCACCCACTCGGCCGGGAAGCTGTCGTCGTGGGGCATCCAGCAGAAGTAGCGGCCTCGCGCCCGACGGAGGAGCGCGTTGCAGTGCTGGACCCAGCCGGCGCGGTCATGCGCCCGGAGCGTCGCGACGCGGCGATCGGCCCCGTGGCGGGCGGCCAGGACGTCGAGCGCGTCGTCCAGGCCGGTGCGATCCGAGAGGAGGATCTCGACGTCCGCTCCGGGGAGCGCCTCAATGTTCGCGCTCACCACATCGACGAACGGCCGCGAGCGGTGGAGCGGGATCCCGACGGTCACCCGCGGCGCGGACGGCGCCGCCCCCGCGATCAGGGTCGGCGGCTCGACCACCACCACCGCTCGACGCGCCGGCGCAGGCGGCGGGCCAGCGAGGAAGGCGGGCGCCGCCAGACCGTGGAATGCGGCGTCACACCCGCGCGGGGGGCCGCGAAGTAGTAGAGCTGGAGCGACTGCCGGCTCTCGCCCGCCGGGCACCGCACGGGATCGGGGAACCCGTGGTACCCGTCGTCCTGGAGAGTGAACACGATCATCCGGTTGAACACCGGCGGCACGCGCGTCACGCAGGCGGTCAGCCGGGCGTCCCAGAGCTCGAGCGCGCCGCCGTACTCTTCGGGCCAGCGGGCGTTCAGGTAGAGGATCAGGTTGACGCGGCGCTCGAGGCCCAGGCGCGCCCGCTGGTTGAAGTCGGCGTGGACCGCCAGGCGACCGCCCGGCGCGTAATGCCGGAGCGCGCTGTCGACGCCGCGCGGATCCGCGACGAGCCCGGGCACGCCGGACAGTCGCTCCAGGAAGTCCGTGAAGGGCGCGCAGGAGAGCTGGCCCAGCAGCTGTCGCGTGAACGCGCCGAGCGGCGTCGCCGCCGTCGAGTTGAACTTCCCGATCTTGTTGCCGCCCTCGGGGTCGTCGGGCTCGAACGCGTCGATCGGCGGGAACTCTTCCGCGACCCGCGCGGCCGCCGCGGCGGGGAGGAAGTCGTCCAGCACCACGTGGGGGAACGGCTGCGCGGCCGCGTACTCCGCGCGGCGCCGGTCCGCCAGGGCCTCGAGGGTCGCCCGGTCGAAGAGGAGCGTCGGGCCCTCCGCGACGCGGCCGACGAGCGCGCTCACGGCGCGGGCGCCAGGAGCTCGGGGCGACAGACGCCCTTGAAGTTGCACCAGCGGCAGAGCCGGAGGTCCTCGGTGCGCTCGAAGTCCTCGAGGACCGCGAGGTTCGCGTCGGCGTCGCGCAGCCAGGCCTTCATCCCGCGGATGGAGAGTTTGAGGCGCTCGCGGATGTCGTCGAGCCGCGCCTCGTCCCACGGGTGGACCGTGACCTCCCCGGCGCGGAGGTTCACCTCCAGGAGATCGATCCGGTCCGGGGGCACGTCCAGGATGTCGCGCGCGTAGAGCGCGTACCCGCCCAGCTGGACCGCCGTCTCGTCGGGATCTGGGCTCCCCGTCTTCCAGTCGACCAGCGCGAGCCGGTCCGCGCGGGTCCAGTACCCGAAGTCGGGCGCCGCGAAGATCGGCGTGCCCTCGAACTCGAACGCGCGGATGTCCTCGATCAGGATCCAGCGCTCGGGCGGCGTCGCCCGGATCTCCGCGAGGAGCGGCAGCCGGTGGAAGTTGCGGAGGCACCGGCAGACGTGGTCCCGCAGGATCTGCCACACCTGGTCGGACACCTCGAGGCCGTACTCGTGCTCGAAGAGCGCGACCGCTTCCTTCGGCCGCTCGCGATAGCCCCCGCGCCGGCTGAACCGGAACTCGTCGCGCATGCGCCCCACCGTGTCCTCGATGAGCCGCGCCTCCGAGAGCTCCTGCCCCGCGTGGAGCGCCCGCAGCACGAGCTCCACCGCCGAGTGGACGGTCCGCCCGGCCCAGCCCTGCCGGCCGGTGAGCTGCTTCAGGACGTAGAGCCGGCGCACGTCCGGCGGGGCGGCGCTGTCCCAGCCGCCCCAGGCCCCGTAGTAGTGGTAGTAGTAGCGGCGGCGGCAGTCCGCGAACATTCCTGCGCGCGAGCGTGACCAGGAGAAGAGGTTGACGAGGTCCGCCATCGGCCCAAAGGATAGCATCCGTCCACGCTTGACCGTGCCGCGCCCCTCTGGTACCAAGGCAGGCGCCGGACCGTCCGGCGCCATGCCGCCCGCGCGATCCCCGGCCGAGGAGGCTCCGTGACGACGGCCCAGACGCTCGCGACCGCGGCCGCCCCCGGCGCCCGGAGCTGAGCTGCCGTGCCCGGACCCCTCGCGCGCCACCGCGTGGTCGACTGCTCGGCGATCATCGCGGGGCCGATCGCGACCGCGTTCCTCGCCACCTACGGCGCCGACGTCGTCAAGCTGGAGCCCCTCGAGGGGGACGCGCTCCGCAGCTATCCGTCGACGCTCCCCGGCCTCTCCCGCTACTTCCTCGGCATCAACCGCGGGAAGCGCAGCCTCGCCGTCGACCTGAAGCACCCGGACGGCCTCCGGATCGCGCGGCGGCTCGCGCGCGACGCCGACGTGTTCGTCGAGAGCTTCCGCCCCGGCGTGGCGGCCCGCCTCGGGCTCGACGACGCGACGCTCCGCGCCGAGAACGCGCGGCTCGTCTACTGCTCCGTGTCCGCGTTCGGCCAGACGGGGCCGCTCGCCGAGCGGCCCGGGCTCGACCCGGTGGTCCAGTCCTACGGCGGCCTCGCGTGGGAGCAGGGCGCGGCGGACGAGGCCGCCCCGGAGCTGGTCCGCGGGAGCCTCGTCGACTACTACACCGGGAGCCTGGCCGTCTCGGGCATCCTGCTCGCGCTCATCGCCCGCGGCCAGACGGGCGTGGGCCAGCGGATCGAGACGTCGCTCCTCGACGGCGTCCTCGCCATGCAGGCCGGCCGGGCGTTCTGGGCGGAGGCGCACGAGCCGCCCGAGGCCGTGCGCGACCTCCTCGGCGACCGCGTGTCGCGGATCTACCCCACGCGGGACGGCCACCTCTATCTCTACGTGGAGCTCCCCAAGTTCTGGACGGGGCTCTGCCGGACGCTCGGCCTCGAGGTCTGGCTCGACGACCCGCGGCTCCAGACGATGGTCGGGCGTCACACGCACAAGGCCGAGCTGGTCCGCGCGATCGGCGAGCGCCTCCTCACGGGGACCGCCGCCGAATGGGAGGTGCGCTTCGCCGAGGCGGACGTCCCGTGCACGCGCGTCCGCTCCGTGCCGGAGATGCTGGTCGACCCCCAAGCCCTCGCGAACGGCACGCTCGCCACCGTCCAGCATCCGACGCTCGGGCCGGTGCGACTCCTGGGCGTCCCCGTCCGGCTCGGCAGCACGCCCGGCGCGCCGGCCGGCCCGCCTCCGGCCATCGGCGAGCACACCGACGCGATCCTCGCGGAGGCCGGGCTGTCGCCGGCCGAGATCGCGCGCCTCCGCGAGGCCCGCGTCGTACGATGAAGGAGTCCCCTCCCCGGAGGGCGACGAGGGAGGGAGGATCGATGCGGAGGTCACTGGCGCTCGTCCTGGTCGCGTTCGTCATCGGCGTGCTCGTGGGCCAGGCCGGCGGGCAGGCGAAGCCGCGCATGTGGGCCGATCGCCTGCTGGACGTGGTCACGGACGAGCTCCCGCGCAAGGCCCGGGTCGTCACGAACATGAACCACTGGGATCCGGGCGCCGAGACGGGTCGCCACACGCACCCGGGCCCCACCGTCTTCGTCCTGCTCGAGGGCGAGCTCGAAGAGACGCTGGCCGACGGGAGCACCCGGAGCATCCGGCCCGGGCAGGCGTTCTGGAACCGCTCGCGCTGGCAGCACAACGTCCGGAACGCGAGCGGGCAGCCCGCCCGCGCGGTGGCCGTTCACATCGACCCGGCCGGCTGAGGCCGCCGGCCGGCTTGCCGGCCGGGGCCGGCCGGGCCATGCTGAAGGCAGCCGATCACCCATCCTCGGAGGGATTCATGGCAACGATCCGCGTGCTCTCGCCCGTGGTCGACGCGAAGGTGAGCCAGACGGCCACGCAGCTCTTGCCGGCCTCGCTCGCCGGGAAGCGCCTCGGATTCCTCGACAACACGAAGCCGAACTTCGAGCTGCTCCTCCGCCGCATGGAGGCCCGTCTCCGCGCGGAGACGGAGCTCGGCGCCGTTGTCTACGAGCGGAAGACGAACTCATCGACGCCCGCCCCGCCCGAGGTGCTCGAGCGGCTCCGCGACGTCGACCTGGTGGTCACCGGCTCCGCCGACTGAGGGTCCTGCACGTCGTGGAGTCTCCACGACGCAGTGACCCTCCAGCGGGCGGGCACGCCCGCGGTGGTCGTGACGACGACGGCCTTCGAGATCCTCGCGCGCCACGAGGCGCAGACGCTCGGGATGGAGGGCCTGCCGCTCCTCGTGGTGGACCACCCGCTCGGCGGTGAGCCCGCGGAGCGCATCGAGACTCGCGCGGCCCGCGCGGTGAGCCAGCTCCTGGAGCGCCTCGCCGCCGCGCCCGGACGGTGAGCGTGGCGCGCGCCGCGCCGGTCCTCGCGTCCGAGGTCCTCGAGCTCCCCGACTCGCTCGAGGCGGTCGAGGCGCACTACCGCGCCCAGGGCTGGACGGACGGGTTGCCCATCGTGCCGCCGACCGAGGCGCGCGTCACGGCGATGCTCGCGGGCATCGACCTGGACGGGGACCACGTCGTCGGCAAGATCCCGCCCCTCTGGGCGGAGGCCACGGTCGAGAAGATCGCGGTCAATGCCGTCATGGCCGGCTGCGAGCCGACGGTGATGCCGGTCCTGGTGGCAGCGCTCGAGGCGATGCTCGACCCGGCGTTCAACCTCTACGGCGTGCAGGCCACCACCCACCCCGTGGCGCCCCTCCTGATCGTCCACGGGCCCGCCGCCGCGCGACTCGGCATGCACGCCGGCCCCGGCGTCTTCGGCCCGGGCAACCGCGCGAACGCGACGCTCGGGCGCGCGGTCCGCCTCTGCCTCTGGAACCTCGGGGGCGCGCGACCCGGGCAGGGCGACATGGCGACGCAGGGAAGCCCGGCAAAGTACACCTACGCGATCGCCGAGCGCGTCGAGGCGAGCCCGTGGGGGCCGCTCCACGCGAGCCTCGGGCTCGACCCCGGCACGGATGCGGTCACCGTCTTCGGCGGCGAGGGGCCGCACAACGTCAACGACCACGTGAGCCAGAAGGCCGCGAACCTCCTCACGGTGGTCGCCGACACCGCTGCCACCCTCGGCTCGAACGTGGGCTGGTACTTCACCCAGAGCCAGCTCCTCCTCGTCCTGGGGCCGGAGCACGCCGCCACGATCGCGGAGGACGGCTTCACGCGCGCCGACGTGCAGCGGTACGTCTACGAGCACGCGCGCCTGCCCCTCCACCGCCTGAAGCAGGGCGGGATGTGGGACAACCGAGACTGGCCGCGCTGGATGAATACGGCGGACGACCACGCCCTTCTCCCGGTCGTCCCGGGGCCGGAGGACATCTACGTGATGGTCGCCGGGGGGTCGGGCAAGCACTCGACCGTCGTCCCCAACTGCTGCTTCTCCCGGGCCGTCACCCGCGAGGTCACGCGCTGGCCACGGTGACGGCCCGCCGCGGGACCGCGGCCGACGCGGCGCCCACGCCCGCGCGCCGCCGCCGGGCGGCGCCGCGCCGAAAGTCCGGCGGGTCCTGGGGGACCCGGCTCGTCCGGGCCGCGCTGCTGGCCCCGCTCACGCTCCGCCTGGCCGCGCTGGGCTTGCTCCTCGGGGTCCTCCTCGTCGCGCTGAACGTCGCCTACCAGGTGGCCCGCAAGCCGACCGAGCTCCTCGGGCTCGTGTTCGCACCGGCGCCCCTCACCGCGGCCGAAACATGGGCGCGCTACGGCGGCCAGTTCCGGGCTCACGCGACCGAGCTGGTCCGCCCCGAGCTCCTCGCCGCCCTCGCCCACGCGGAGAGCCTGGGGGATCCCCTCGCCCGCACCGCCTGGCAGTGGCGCTGGACCTGGAACCCGCTGGCCCTCTACGCGCCGGCGTCCAGCGCGGTCGGCCTCTTCCAGATGACCGACGCCGCGTTCGAGGAGGGGCGACGGCTCTGCGTCCACGACCACCAGGTCGCCCGCGCCGGCGCGTGGCACGACGTGCACGCCTGCTGGTTCCCGGCTCTCTACATGCGGACGGTGCCCGGCCATGCCATCGAGATGACGGCGGCCCGGCTCCACGTGCACCTCGCCCAGATCCTCGGACCCGACCGGGCCGGGCGGACCGGGCTCCGGGCCCGCGAGCAGCTGGCCGCGGTCGTCCACCTGTGCGGGCCCGCCCGCGGGGCGGCGTTCGCCCGCCGCGGCTTCCGGGTCACCCCCGGGGAAGCCTGCGGGGCCCACGACCTGGCGGCGTACCTGGCGCGAGTGGACCGCGCCACGGTCTCGTTCGAGCGGCTCGCCCGCAAGGCGTGAGCCTGCCGCCACGCCCGGGTTGCGGCCGCGCCCCCCGCGTGATAGGCAGGACAGCATGGGGAAGTCAGCGTCCACACCCTTCGAGGTCACCTGCCCGTGCTGCAAGGCGATCCTGACCATCGACGGCGAGGTCCGGGCGGTGCTGGCCCACAAGAATCCGCCGCGCAGTGGCCCCCTCTCGAGCCTCGACCAGGCCATGGACCACCTCCGCGGGGCGGGAGCACGGCGGGAGGCGGCGTTCCAGCAGGCGGCAGAGTCGGAGCGGACCAAGGGCGACGTCCTGGCGCGGAAGTTCGGCGAGGGCCTCAAGCGGGCGAAGGACGACCCGGACCCGCCGATCCGCCCGATCGACCTCGACTAGCGGCGCACCGAGCTCACTGGCCGTGACGCGGGCCCGGGCGTCCGGCGAGGTCGCGGCTCCGGACCTCCTCCGCGACATCCTGCCGGGCGTCAGCCGTTCGTTCGCGCTCTCCCTCCGAGTCCTGCCCCGATCTCTCCGGCGCGCCTTCGGCGTGACCTATCTCGTCGCGCGGGCGGCGGACACGATCGCCGACACGCGGGCGCTCGCGCCCGCCAAGCGGCTCGGGACGCTCCATGCCCTCCGCGCCGCCCTCGACGACGGCGGGGCTCCGCCGGCGCCCGACGACTCCGCGGCCGGCGGGCACACGGCAGCCGAGCGCAGGCTCCTGGCCCGCCTTCCCGACGTCCTGACCGCCTATCACGCCCTCGCGCCCGACGACCGGGCGCGGGCGCGCGACGTCCTTCTCACGCTGACGCAGGCGATGGTCGAGGTCCTCGAGCGCTTTCCGCCGGAGATGGCGGCGCGGGTGGGCGCGCTCGACACGCGGGCGGACCTGGATCGCTACGTGCACATGAACGCCGGCTGCGTCGGCGAGTTCTGGACCGACATGGTGGCGGCGCACCGGCCGCGCTGCGCGGGCTGGGACCTCGCGGCGATGCGCGCGCGCGGCGCGCGCTTCGGCCAGGGGCTCCAGCTGGTCAACGTGCTCCGCGACCTGCCGCGCGACCTCCGGATCGGGCGGTGCTATGTCCCGCGCGCGGAGCTGACGGCGCTCGGGCTCGCGCCGGAGGACCTCTTGAACCCCGCCGCGCTCGCGCGCGTCCGCCCCCTGCTCCACGCCCTGATCGACGAGGCGCTCCGCCGGCTCGACGAGGGCCGCCGGTACACGCTCGCCGTGCCCCGTCGCGAGGCTCGGCTCCGGCTGGCGTCGCTCTGGCCGCTCCTGATCGGGCTCGCCACGCTCGCCCGGCTCCGCGTCGCCGAGAACCTGCTCGAGCCCGCCGTCACGATCAAGGTGTCGCGCGGCGAGGTCCGCTGGATGCTCGCCCGCTCGCTCGCGCTCGTGTGGTCCGACCGCGCGCTCGACGCGTGGATCGAGCGCCTCGCCGCCGCCGCCCGCTGAAGCCGGGGGCGGCCGCCGGCTAGGAGGCGCGCTCCTCCGGGGGCACGAGGTGGAGGAGCGCTTCCGGATCGACGCGCGCGCCGCCGAGCTGCACGGCGAAGTGGAGGTGCGGGCCCGTCACGCGCCCGGTCGCGCCCACGGTCCCGATGACCTGGCCGGCGCTCACGGCCTCGCCCGTGGCGATGCGAGCCTCGGTGAGATGGAAGTAGAAGCTGAAGAGGCCGAGGCCGTGGTCCAGCACCACGTTGCGTCCGGCGAAGAAGTGCTCGGCCACGAGCGCCGCCCGGCCCGCGTTCGCCGCGAGGACGAGCGTGCCGGCGGGGGCGGCCCAGTCGTAACCGGTGTGGGGGCTCCGCGGCTGCCCGTTGATGAGGCGGCGGAGCCCGAAGCCGCCGGTCGGCTGTCCCCCCTCCACCGGGATCCGGAACGGCCCCCGCCAGAGCCGCTCCGCCGCGCCCGCCGCGAGCGCCGCCTTGAGCTCGGCGCGCTCGACGTCGACGCGGGCGAGCGTGGGCGCGTCGAGGTCGACCATGCCCTTCGGCAAGGTCAGCTGCTGCGTCGGGAAGGTCCGCGGGCGCACGGTGACGGCGCCCGCCGCGAGCGCGCCGCCATTCTTGGCGGCGCTCGGCCGGGTGATGCGCCAGCCGACGGGGCCCGGGCGCACCTCGAGGTCGATTCCGACCAGCGCGGCCACGCCGCGCTCCGTCGGGAACACCGGGACCGCGCGGCCGTCCCATTCGGCGCGGGCCTCGGGCGGCGCGCCGGTGACCTCGAGAAGGACGATGTCGCCCGGCTGGGGACTGGGCGGCCGGACCGTCACCCGCACGGGCCCGTCGGTGCCCCCCCGCGCGCGCGAGGGCCGCGCGAGACCCAGGAGCGCGGCGCCGAGCAGGAAGGTGCGGCGTCTCACTCCGGCGTCGGCCCCGGCGGCTGCTGGCGCAGGAAGCGCTCGATCTCGGCCACCAGGTCGGTCGTGTTCGGCAGGTCGCCGGGGGGCCGCGGCTCGGGCTCCTCCGCCTCCTGGTCCTTCGTCTCGAGGCGACGCACGTAGTTCGCGACCTTCCGGTTCTGCTGGAGCACCTCGGTCAGCTGGGAGTCGAACTGGGTCCCCGCCTCCTCCAGCTCCCGGTAGTCGAGGGGCCCGTCGAAGAGCCGGTTCGCGCGCTGGACCAGCGCCAGGGTCGCGCGCGGATTCTCCATCGCCGAGATGTAGTGCGGGACGTTCGCCCAGAGGCTCGCGGTCGCGAGGCCGTTCGCGCGGGCCGTCGAGGACAGCACCCCGACGATCCCGGTCGGCCCCTCGTAGCGGGTCGGGCGCACGCCGAGGACGGCGCCCAGCTCGGGATCGGTGGCGAAGCCCGTCAGCCGGACCGGACGGGTGTGCGGGACCTCGGCCAGGAGCGCGCCGAGGGTGACCACGAGGCCGACCTCCAGCTCCTTCGCGAAGTCGAGCACCGCGCGGCAGTACGTCTTCCAGCGGAGGTGGGGTTCGATCCCCACGCCGACGACGACGTCCCGGTTCGCCCGCGTGCAGAGGAAGAACTCCATCTCGGGCCAGACGATCTCCCGCTCGAGCGTCCCCGGCACGAGGCGCACGAGCGGCCGCTGGAGACCGAAGTGGTAGAACTCCTCGGGGTCGAGGCTCGCGATCCGCTGGCCGTCCCACGCGCTCCGGAGGAAACGGGCCGCGTTGGTCGCCGACTCGGCGGCGTCGTTCCAGCCGGCGAAGGCCAGGAGCAGGACGGGCCGGCGGAGCCGCCCCGGACGCTCGTGGATCGTCACCTGGACCATTGATCGCCGCTCTCACGCCGGATTGTAGGGCGCGGCGCCCGCCGCCACAACCGGATTGTGCCGGGCGGCGACGCAAGTGGCTGGCCCGCGCGGGGCCCTCGGCTATACTGGCGTCAAGCCGTGAGGAACCGTCACCGCGTTCCGGGTCTCCCCCTGACGTTCGCGCTCCTGCTGCTCCTCGTCGCGGGCGGCGCGCCTCTCCGGGCCCACGCGGCCAAGTCGTCCGACCTGATCGACGCCGTGGAGAACGTCCGCGCGACGGGCGACCTCGACAAGATGATCGCGCGGCGGCGGATCCGTGTCCTGCTCGTCTACAGCAAGACCTTCTACTTCCTCGACCGGGGCCGCCAGCGGGGCGCCACCTACGACTTCATGCGGGCCTTCGAGGACGACCTCAACAAGCGCCTCGGGACGGGGCATCTCCGGGTCCAGGCCGTCTTCATCCCGGTGGGGCGGGACGAGCTGCTTCCGGGCCTCGTGGAGGGCCGGGGAGACATCGCGGCCGCCAACCTGACGATCACCGACGAGCGCCGACAGCAGGTCGACTTCTCGAATCCGATCGGCACCGGCGTGGACGAGATCGTCGTCACCGGGCCCGCCTCGCCCCCGATCGAGAACGTCCAGGACCTCGCCGGCCAGGAGGTCTTCGTCCGCAAGTCGAGCAGCTACTACGAGAGCCTGGTGCGCCTGAACGCCGAGCTCGAGAAGGCGGGCAAGAAGCCCGTGCGCTTGAAGCTCGCGCCCGAGACCCTCGAGGACGAGGACCTCCTCGAGATGGTCAACGCCGGCCTGGTGAGGCTGGTCGTCGTCGACAGCCACAAGGCCGAGTTCTGGACCCAGATCTTCCCGAAGATCAAGCTCCACCCGGAGGCGGCGGTCCGGACCGGCGGCGAGATCGCGTGGGCGTTCCGGAAGAACAGCCCCAAGCTCGCCGCGGCGGTGAACCGCTTCATCGCGGCGAACCGCAAGGGGACGAACCTCGGAAACCAGATCTTCAACCGCTACCTGCGGAGCGCGAAGTACGTGCAGAACGCGCTCGATCCGGACGGGCTCCGGAAGTACGAGCAGACCGTCGCGCTGTTCCGCAAGTACGGCGAGCGCTACGACTTCGACGCGCTCATGCTGACAGCCCAGGGGTACCAGGAGTCCCAGCTGGACAACCAGCGCCGGAGCCACGCGGGCGCGGTCGGCGTGATGCAGGTCCTGCCGTCGACGGGCAAGGAGATGCAGGTCGGGGACATCAGTCAGCTCGATCCGAACATCCACGCCGGGACCAAGTACCTCCGGTTCATGGTGGACCGCTACTTCAAGGACGCCCCCATGGACCCGGTGGACAAGATGCTCTTCGCCTTCGCCTCGTACAACGCGGGGCCCGCGAAGATTGCGCGGCTCCGGAAGGAGGCGAAGGCGGCGGGCCTCGACCCGAACGTGTGGTTCAACAACGTCGAGCGGATCGCCGCGAAACGGATCGGCCGCGAGACGGTGCAGTACGTGAGCAACATCTTCAAGTATTACGTCGCCTACAAGCTCGTCGAGGACGAGCGGCAGGAACGGGAGCGCGCCAAGGAGCAGAAGCCCACCGGGTAGACCGGGCCGGGCTATGATCCCCGCGGCATGAGCCACGATCTCGTCGTGCGGGGCGGGACGGTCGTCACCGACACCGAGACCCTCCGGTGCGACGTCGGCGTCGACGGGGGCCGGATCACGGCGCTGGGCGAGACGCTGCCGCCGGGGCGCCGCGAGCTCGACGCCCGCGACCTCTACGTCCTCCCGGGCGGGATCGACAGCCACGTCCACATCGAGCAGCTCTCCTCGGCCGGCGTCGTGTGTGCGGACGACTTCCACTCCGGCACCGTGGCCGCGGCCTTCGGCGGCACCACCACCGTGGTCCCCTTCGCCGCCCAGCACCGGGGGATGAAGCTCCGGGCCGTCGTCGAGGACTACCACCGGCGGGCCACCGAGAAGGCGGTCATCGACTACGCGTTCCACCTGATCCTCGCCGATCCGACGGAGGAGGCGCTCCGCGAGGACCTGCCGCGGCTCGTCGCGGAAGGCATCACCTCGTTGAAGGTCTACATGACCTACGACCGCCTCCGCGTGACCGACGAGCAGCTCCTCGACGTCCTGGCCGCGGCCCGGCGGCTCGGCGCCCTCACCATGGTCCACGCCGAGAACCACGGCATGATCGCCTGGCTGTCGCACCGCCTCGTCGACGCCGGCGCGACCGCCCCGCGCTACCACGCCATCGCGCATCCGCGCGTGGCGGAAGGCGAGGCGGTCCAGCGCGCGATCGCGCTCGCCGAGCTGATCGACGTGCCCGTCCTGATCGTGCACGTGTCGGACGCGGCGGGGGCGAGCGCGATCCACCGGGCGCAGGCGCGCGGCCTCCGCGTCTACGGCGAGACCTGCCCCCAGTACCTCTTCCTCACCGCGGAGGATCTCGACCGCCCCGGGCTCGAGGGTGCGAAGTACGGCTGTAGCCCCCCGCCGCGGGACCGCGCGTCGCACGAGGCGATCTGGCGGGGCCTCGTCGACGGGACGTTCCAGGCCTACTCGTCCGACCACGCGCCGTACCGCTTCGACGAGTCGGGCAAGCTCCCGAAGGGCGAGCGCACGACGTTCAAGGACATGGCCAACGGCGTGCCCGGGATCGAGCTCCGGCTGCCGCTGCTCTTCTCGGAGGGCGTCGGCGGGGGCCGCCTCTCGTTGAACGAGTTCGTGGCCCTCGGCGCGACCAACCACGCGAAGCTCTACGGGCTCTACCCCCGCAAGGGCACGATCACGCTCGGGGCGGACGCGGACCTCGCGCTCTGGGATCCCCGGCGCCGCGTCCGCGTCGCGTGGTCCATGCTCCACGACCGCACGGGCTACACCCCTTACGAGGGCCGCGAGCTCACGGGGTGGCCGGTCACGGTGGTCTCCCGCGGGCGGGTCGTCGTCCACGAGGGCCGGCTCGACGCCGAGCCGGGCTCGGGACAGTTCGTGCCGGCCACGCCCTCTGCCTGGGCGCGCCCGCGCGGAGTGGCCGTGCCCGAGCTGGCGCGGCTCCGGGAGCTCGGCCCCGCCCTCGACCTCTAGGCGCCGACCCGTCGCCTCACGCGATGAACAGGCAGTAGAGCGCGACCGGGTAGTGAGCCGACGGGACCGGGGCGGACGGAGTCAGGCGCCCGCGAGCGCGGTCCCCCCGGGGCCGCCGCCGGCCATCGCGTCCGGCGGACCCATGTGGCGCGCGATCCGGCTCGTCCTCGTCGTGGCGCGCAACGGGGTGGGGATCGTCGGCACCCTGGTCTTCGGCTGGTCGGCCTCGACGCTGATCCTGCTCTACTTTGCGGACACGCTCGCCGGCATGTGGGCGGTGTTCGCCGCCGCCGGCTACAAGTTCAGCTCCGCCGACCCGCGCCTGGGGGTCTGGAGCGTCGTGGAAGGCGCCGTGAGCGCCTCCCTGGTCGCGCTCTTCCTGACGGCGGTGGTCGCGGTGCCGCTCGGCGTGCCCGTCATCATCCTGTTCGGGGCGTCGAGCATCGGCTGGGGCCAGCTGGGGGCCGATCCGACGCTCTCCACCGGGATCCTCGTCGTGGCGCTGATCGCGATCGTCGGCGCGGTCCGGCACGTCTTCACGCTGGCCGAGGGCGCGGCGGGAGACGCGCTGGTCAAGCGGACGTTCGGGATCCTGATGACCCGCTGGGTGCTGGTGCTGATGGCGATCTACTCCCTGGTCGGGATCGCCGGCCGCGCCGCGCTCTACGTCGTGGTGGCGGCCTACGGCGTGGCCGGCGCGTGGAGCGAGCTCGACCCCGAGCGCTTCACCCGCCTCTTCCCCGCCCGCCGCCCGCCCGCCGCGCGGTAGCGGCGGCCGGCGGGCTCACCCGCCGGCGGCGACGCGGCGACGGACCTCGGGCAGCACGGCGCGCCCGAGCAGCTCGAGGCTCGCCATGACGTCCTCCTGCGGCATCCCGGGCCAGCTGACGCGCATGGTCGCGTGCGTCACGCCGGCCCGGCGCTGGGCGAGGAGCGCCTCGACCACCTGCGCCGGCGAGCCGACCGCGAAGCGATTCGCGGCAAGGCGCCGGAGCTGCGTCGCCGGCGGCGCGGCCGGGTCGAGGGTGATGCCGGGAATCCCCCACGCGAGGTAGGCCGCGTACTTGGTCAGGAGGAACGGCGCGGCCCGCCGGATCGCCGTCTCCTCGTCGGGCCCGCACGCGACCTCGATCAGGCGCCCGACGTAGGGGCTGGGAGGGAGCCCGGCCTCCGCGCGGGCGCGCGCGAACTCGGTCGCCTGGACGGCGAACTCGTCCACGGTCGGCACCGGGACCACCAGCCAGCCATCGCCGATGCGGGCCGCGCGGGCGATGCCCGCCGGCACCTGAGAGCCGACGAGGATCGGCGGCCGCGGCGACTGGACCGGCCGCGGGCGGATCGTCACGTCGTCGAGCCGCCAGTGACGGCCGTGGTGGGTGACGCGGTCCTCGGTCCAGAGCCGCCGGATGATCTCGACGCCCTCGACCAGCCGGCTGACACGCTCGGCCATCGGCACGCCGAAGATGGCGAACTCCTCGGGCCGGTAGCCGAGTCCCACGCCCAGGACGAACCGGCCGCCGGTGATGACGTCCAGAAAGGCGCCGATCTCCGCGACCTCGACGGGATTGTGGAGCGGCAAGAGGACCAGGTTCGTGCCAAGCCCGAGGCCCTCGGCCTCGGGCGCGAGCCGCTGGAGGAACGGGAGCAGCGGGAAGTAGTGGAACCCCGGCGTGGCGTGGTGCTCCCCGCCCCAGATGGAGTCGAAGCCGAGCGCGCGGATGAGGCGCACCTGCTCGACCGTCTCGGCGAACCGGCGCGCCGGGTCGTCCGTCGCCGGATGCTGCGCGTTGACGTAGATGCCGAGGTGCACGCGTCACTCCTCGCCGGCCGCGGCCGGACTCGATGGGTCCCGCGCGGCCACCGCCGCGGGCCATAGGGTACACTCGCTTCCATGGATGCGCTGGCTGGCTTCCACCCCGCCATCCGCGCCTGGTTCGCGCGCCGGTTCCCGGCCGGCCCCACGGACCCCCAGGCCCTCGGCTGGCCGGCGATCGCCGCCGGCGAGGACACCCTGATCGCCGCGCCGACCGGGTCGGGGAAGACGCTGGCGGCGTTCCTCGTCGGCATCGACCGGCTCCTCCGTGCGGCGACGGCCGAGCCCGGCGGCGAGCCGGTCACCGAGGTCGTCTACGTGTCGCCGCTGAAGGCGCTCGCGGTCGACATCCGCGAGAACCTGGAGCGCCCGCTGGCGGAGATCCGGGAGGTGGCGCGGGAGCTCGGGCTCACCCTCCCCGACCTCCGCGTCGTGGCCCGCACGGGGGACACCTCGCCGAGCGCGCGGGCGGCCATGCTCCGCCAGCCGCCGCACCTCCTCATCACGACGCCCGAGTCCCTCTACCTTCTCGTGACCGCGGCCCGGAGCCGGGAGCGCCTCCGCGGCGTGCGCACCGTGATCGTCGACGAGATCCACGCGGTGGCGCGCGACAAGCGTGGCTCCCACCTCGCGCTCACCCTCGAGCGCCTGGACGCCCTCGCGAAGAGCCGGCCGCAGCGCATCGGGCTCTCGGCCACGCAGCGGCCGATCGAGACGATCGCGCGCCTCCTGGTCGGCGCCGGCGCGGACCGGACCGCGCCGGGCGGCGCGCCCGCGTGCCGCGTCGTGGACCTCGGCCACCGGCGCGACCTCGACCTCGCGATCGAGCTGCCGGACAGCGAGCTGGAGGCCGTCGCATCCCACGAGCAGTGGGGCGAGATCCTGGACCGCATCGCGATGCACGTGCGGGCCCATCGCACGACGCTCGTCTTCGTGAACACGCGGCGGCTCGCCGAGCGCGTGGCGCATCTCCTGGGCGAGCGGCTCGGCGAGGGCCAGGTCGCCGCCCACCACGGAAGCCTGTCCAAGGACCGCCGGCTCCAGCTCGAGACGCGCCTCCGCGCGGGCGAGCTCGGCGCGCTGGTCGCGACCGCCTCCCTCGAGCTCGGCATCGACATCGGTCCGGTCGAGCTCGTGTGCCAGATCGGCTCCCCGCGGAGCATCGCCACGCTCCTCCAGCGGATCGGCCGCTCGGGCCACGCCCGCGGCGCGGTGGCGAAGGGCCGGCTCTACCCCACCACCCGCGACGAGCTGGTCGAGATGACGGCGCTGTTGCGCGCGGTCCGCGCGGGGCAGCTCGACCGGGTGCTCCCTCCGCGGGCGCCGCTCGACGTCCTCGCGCAGCAGATCGTGGCCGCGTGCGCGACGGACGCGTGGCCTGAGACGGAGCTCTTCGACCGCGTCCGGCGCGCGGCGCCCTACGCGGACCTCGCGCGCGCCGACTTCGACGCCGTCGTCGAGATGCTCTCGGACGGCATCCAGACCGGGCGCGGGCGCCGCGGAGCGTACCTCCACCGGGACCGCGTGCACGGCGTCCTGCGCGGCCGGCGGAGCGCGCGGCTTGCCGCCATCACGTCGGGCGGCGCCATCCCGGAAACCGCGGATTATCGCGTCGTCGCCGACCCGGACGACACCACGGTCGGCACCGTCAACGAGGATTGGGCGATCGAGAGCATGCAGGGGGACGTGTTCCTCCTGGGCAGCACGTCCTGGCGGATCCGGCGGGTCGAGGCGGGCGTCGTGCGCGTGGTGAATGCCGAGGGCGCGCCGCCGACCGTGCCCTTCTGGTTGGGCGAGGCCCCGGCGCGCACCGCGGAGGCCTCGCTGGCCGTGTCGGCGCTCCGCGAGGCCCTGGATGAGCGGCTCCACGCGGGCGACCTCGCCGCGGCGGCCGCGTGGCTCGCCCCCGAGGCGGGCATCGACGCGCGGGTCGCGACGGAGGTCGTCCGCTATCTCGGCGCCGCGCGCGGGGCCCTCGGCGTGCTCCCGACCCAGCGGCGCGTCGTCTTCGAGCGCTTCTTCGACGAGGCCGGCGGGATGCAGCTCGTCGTCCACGCGCCGTACGGGGGCCGGATCAACCGGGCCCTCGGCCTCGCCCTCCGCAAGCGCTTCTGCCGGCGCTTCGACTTCGAGCTCCAGGCCGCGGCCAGCGACGACGCGGTCGTGCTGTCGCTCGGCCCGGGCCAGAGCTTCCCGCTCCCGGACGTGCCGCAGTTCCTGACCCCCGAGAACGCGGAGGAGGTGCTCGCGCAGGCGCTCCTCCTGTCGCCGATGTTCCAGGTGCGGTGGCGCTGGAACCTCGGCCGCGCCCTGATGGTGCTGCGGCAGCGCGGCGGGCGGCGGACGCCGCCGCCGATCCAGCGGATGGAGGCCGACGACCTGATGGCCGCGGTCTTCCCCGCCCTCGCCGGGTGCCAGGAGAACGCCGGCGCCGGGCCGATCCCGATCCCTGACCACCCGATCGTGCGCCAGACGATGCACGACTGCCTCCACGAGGCGACCGACGCGGACGGCCTCGTCCGCCTCTTCGAGGGCTTCCGGAGCGGCGCGGTCGAGCCGGTGTTCCGGGAGACGACCGAGCCCTCGCCGCTCGCGCACGAGATCCTCAACGGCCGGCCCTACACGTTCCTCGACGACGCACCCCTCGAGGAGCGGCGGACGCGCGCGGTCGCGCTCCGGCGGGGGCTCCCGGAGGCCGCGCGCGACTTGGGACAGCTCGACCCGGAGGCGATCGCCCGCGTGCGCGAGGAAGCGCGCCCCGATTGCCGCGACGCCGAGGAGCTCCACGACCTCCTCCTGGAGCTGGTGGTGCTCCGCCCCGAGCCCGCCTATGACGCCTGGTTCCGGGCGCTCGCCGACGCGGGGCGCGCCGCGCGTGTCCGCACCGCCGCGGGCCCGCTCTGGCTCGCCGCGGAGCAGCGGCCCCGCGTGGCCGCCCTGTTCCCCGGCGTGCCGATCGAGCCGGACGTCCGCGTGCCTGACGGGGTCGCGCCCGGCGGCGACGAGGAGGAGGCCCGGATCGCCGTGGTCCGGGGACACCTCGGGCACCTCGGGCCCACGACGGTGGCGGAGCTGGCGGCGCGGACCGGTCTCGCCGAGCGGGCCATCCCCGGCCCGCTCGCTCGCCTCGAGGCGGACGGCGTCGTGCTGCGGGGACGGTTCGACCCCGCGCGGTCCGGCGCCGAGGAGTTCTGCGAGCGGCGGCTTCTCGCACGGATCCACCGGTACACGACGGATCGCCTGCGGCGCGAGATCGAGCCCGTCACCGCCCAGGACCTCGTGCGCTTCCTCCTCCGGTGGCAACACGTCGCGCCGGACACGCAGCTCGAGGGCCGGCAGGGGCTCTTGACCGCGATCGAGCAGCTCCAGGGCTTCGAGATCGCGGCCGGATCCTGGGAGACGTCGGTGCTGCCCGCGCGCGTCCGGGGTTATCGGCCCGAGTGGCTCGACGAGCTCTGCCTGTCGGGCCAGGTCGCGTGGGCGCGGCTGTCGGTCCGGAGCGCGACGCCGGGCGACGGGGCCGAGGCGCCAGGCCGCGGCGGCCTGACCCCGTCCCACGTGACGCCGGTCAGCTTCCTCGTGCGGGAGAACCTCCCGTGGCTCCTGCGCGCCGCGCGGGACGACGCGACGCCCGGCCTGCCCGGGCCGGGGCCGACCCACGACGTGCTGGAGTGCCTGCGGACGCGGGGCGCGCTCTTCTACCACGATCTCGTCCGGGCGACCGGACGGCTCAGCGTCGAGGTGACGGACGCGCTCTGGGACCTGGTCGCGCGGGGGCTCGTCACCGCCGACGGGTTCGGAAGCGTCCGCGCGCTCTTCAGCGCCCGCCAGCGATGGTCGCGCCGCGCCGCGCGGCCCGGTCCGGCCGAGCGGCTCCGGAAGAGCGGCGCGCGCGCGAGTGGCGGCGAGGGCCGGTGGGCCCTCGTGCCGGCGCCGCCGCCGCGAGCCGCGGTGGACGTGGAGACGCTGGCGGAAGCCGTCGCCGAGCAGCTCCTGGCCCGCTGGGGTGTCGTGTTCCGCGATCTCGTCGCGCGCGAGGCGCTCGCGGTGTCGTGGCGCGAGGTCCTGTGGGCGTTCCGGCGGCTCGAGGCGCGGGGCACGATCCGCGGCGGCCGCTTCGTCACGGGCTTCGTCGGCGAGCAGTACGCCCTGCCCGAGGCGGTCGAGGCGCTCCGCGAGACGCGGCGCCGCGAGCGCGTCGGCGAGGTCGTCCGCGTGCCCGCGGTCGATCCGCTGAACCTGGTCGGCATCCTCACGCCGGGCCCGCGTGTCCCGGCCGTCCGCCGGAACGCGATCGTGTACCACGACGGCGCGCCAGTGCCGGCCGGCGGCGCCACGGCTCCCCGCCCCGCGGTCGGCGTCGGCCCCCGCTGACCCGCGCGGGCGCGCGCGGGACCGGCGCCATTTCCCCCACTCCTGCCGGTGCTCCCCCCGCTCGACGAGAGCCCCAGTTGGGTGATGAGGATGTAACTAGCTAATTCAAATGTCTTTCTTCGCTGGTCTCTCGATTGCGCCTCCGTCCGGGCACACGCGGCACATGCCGACGGAGGAGGCGAGCGATGCTTCAGGAGCGGGCGCGTCAACGAGGCTGGTGGCAGCCCATCCCCGCGGTTCTGACGGGGTGCTATCTGCTCGTGGCCGCGGGTTGCGGCTACGAAACCTCGCTCACCGGGCCGGACGACCACAACCACATCGACGTCGACCCCTCCCTCTTCGAGCCCGGCGATCCGAATCGGGTGCGCGTGCGGTCGGCGCGGCTCCGCCGCACGCCCGGGGGGTGCGAGGTCGACGTCACCTTCACGAACGTTTCGGACCAGTCGCTCAGCGCGGGCTTTCGGTACGACATTCTCGATGCGGCGGGAGGCCGGGTCGCGCGGCGCGACACCGCGGTGCAGCTCGCCGCGCCCGGAACGACGCAGACGGTCTCGAGCGAGGGCACGACGGCCGGGCCGAGCGGCGTTCCCTGCCCGCGCGGCGGCCGGGCGAATCTCGTCGAGACCTCCGTGTTCAACTTCTGACGGGCGGCGGTCTGGTCGTCCCCCGACCGCGCGGCTACACTCGTCGTCGACGGCGAGACCGTCGATCCGACGCTCCCGCGCGCGCCGCCGGAGGCGTCTCCTCAGGGCGCGCGTGACGAAGGAGGGCCCGTGCTCCAGCTCCGCCCCGGCTGCGAATGCTGCGATCGAGACCTGCCCCCGGCGTCGCCGGACGCGACGATCTGCTCGTTCGAGTGCACCTTCTGCCGGACGTGCGCCGACGGGCACCTCGGGGGCCGCTGCCCGAACTGCGGCGGCGAGCTCGTGCGGCGCCCGGTCCGCCCGGCCGACCGGCTCGAGCGCCACCCCGCGTCGACCGAGCGCGTGTTCAAGCCCGGCCGCTGCCGCCGCGTGGCGTAGCCGGCGAGGAGGCCCGCATGACTGGCGACGTCAAGGTGATCAGCGGCACCGCCCATCCCGGGCTGGCCCAGGACGTGTGCCGGCACCTGGGCATCCCCGTGTGCCGCTCGACCGTGATCCGCTTCTCGAACGAGAACATGCTCGTCCAGATCGAGGAGAACGTCCGCGAGGCCGACGTGTTCGTCATACAGCCCTCGTGCCCGCCCGTCTCGGACGGCATCATGGAGCTCCTGATCACGATCGACGCGCTCCGACACGCCTCGGCCGGGCGGATCACCGCCGTCCTGCCCTACTTCCCGTACGCGCGCTCCGACAAGAAGGACCGGCCCCGGATCTCGATCACCGCGCGGCTCATGGCGGATCTCCTGCAGACCGCGGGGGCCAACCGGGTGCTGACGATGGACCTCCACTCGCCGCAGATGCAGGGGTTCTTCCGCATCCCGGCCGACCAGCTGCAGGCGGCGCCCATCCTCTGCGACTACCTCCGCCAGAGCCGCGACCTGTCGAACTACGTCCTGGTCGCCGGCGACGTGGGCGAGTCCAAGGAGGTGGAGCACTACGCGACCCGGTTGGACCTCCCCATCGCCATCGTCGACAAGCGCCGGGACGGGGACGACGAGCGGGCGCGGGCCACCGACCTGATCGGCGACGTGCAGGGCAAGGTGGCCCTGATCGTGGACGACGAGGTGGCGAGCGGGGGGACCTTGCTGGAGGCCGCCCGGGTGGTGCTGGAGCGCGGCGCGACGGCCGTGGAGGCGTGCGTCGTGCACCCGGTCCTGTCCGGGCGCGCCGTCGAGCGCCTGGCGGCCTCGCCGATCCGGCAGCTCGTCGTGACCGACACGATCCCGCTGCCGCCGCAGAAGCGCGTCGAGCGGATCCACGTGCGGTCGGTGGCGGGGCTGTTCGCGGAGGCCATTCAGGCCATCCACGACGGCTCGAGCGTGTCCCGCCTCTTCCGGTAGTCCGCGGCCGGCGCGCGGCGCCGGGCGCGTGGCCGGGTCGCCTACTTCGGGGCGGCGAGGAGGGCCTGAAAGAGGGCCCGGCCGTCGGGGCCGGTCCAGGGGCGCGGGCCAACGGCCCGCCCCACGATGGTCCCGTCCCGCGCGATCACGAAGGCGGTCGGCGTCGCGCGGATGCCGTAGGCGTCGCTGACCTCACCGTCCGCGTCCAGCACGACCCGTGCGACGTAGCCTCGCTCGGCGACCGCCCGCGCCACCTTGCCGCGCTCCTCGCGGATGTTCATGAGGAGCACGGTCACGCCCTTCGTCTCCCACTCCCGGTGCACCTGGTTGATCGAGGGCAACTCCCTCGTGCAGTAGGGTCACCAGGTCGCCCAGAAGTACAGCAGGACGACGCGGCCCCGGAGGTCGGCGAGGCGTACCGGCTTGCCGTCGAGCGTGGCGCGGTCGAACCCCGGCGCCTCGGCGCGCGCGGCGGGGCGTCCGAGTCGGAGCGCCTCCAGCAGCGGGGCCGGGACGCTGGGCCAGGCGAGGTCGAGGAACAGGAGCGGAGCGATCAGGGCGACCGCCGCGACCCACCGGGCGCCGGGCCATCTGCGCATGGGCCCCATCATACATGGCGGTCGGCGCGACCCGGACTCAGGCGGGGACGCCGAGGATCTCCGCCCAGCGCGCCGGGGCGAGGGCCAGCGCTCCCTCGACGATCCGGGGATCGAACTGCTTGCCGGCCCCTTCGCGGAGCGCCTCCAGCGCTTCGCGGAGCGGGCGGGCCTTCCGGTAGGGCCGATCGTGGGTCATCGCGTCGAGGGCGTCCGCCACCGCGACGATGCGCGCGGTGAGCGGGATCGCGTCCTCGCGGAGCCCGTCCGGGTAGCCGCCGCCGTCCCACCGCTCGTGGTGACCGCCGACGACGTCGAGCGCCGGCGTCAGCAGCGGCACCGTCTCCAGGATCTCGACGCCTTGCATGGGATGCGCCTCGACCACCCGCCGCTCTTCGGGCGTGAGGGCACCCGGCTTCGACAGGATCGCCTCCGGCGTCCGGATCTCGCCCACGTCGTGGAGAAGCGCCCCCAGCTCGAGGGCCTCGCGCTGGGCGGGCGAGAGCGCGAGGCCGTCGCCGATGGCAAGCGCCGCGGCCGCGACCCGCCCGAGGGCGCCGGCCTCTCCGCCGCGCGCCTCGAGAGCACGCACCAGGACGTCCACTAGGCTGCGCTGGGAGACGCCCAGGCGCTCCACCATCAGGTGGAACACGTTGCCGAGCATGCCGATCTCGTCCCGCGCCCGCACGCGGGCCCGCGCGGTGAGGTCGCCCTCCACGACGCGCCGGGCGAGAGCCGCCAGCTGGCCGACGGGCCCGGTGACCCGTCGCGCGACGAGGACGCCGGCGACGGCCGCCAGCGCGCCGCCCGCGAGGAGATGCCCGACGAGCCGGCGACGGGCGGCCGCGAGGGCCATCACGTAGACGTCGGCCTTGTAGTCCACCTCGAGGACGGCGAGGGTCTGCCCGTCAGCGCCCTTCACCGGCGCGAAGGCCGTGAGCCACGTCCCGCCCTCGGTCCGGTAGATCGGTGTCGTGCTCGGTACGCCCTCGCCGAACGTCCGCTCGAAGGCGGGGACGAGCTCGGGCACCAGCGCGTACGGCTCGCCCGGGGCGGCGGGCCCTTGGCCCATGACCACGATCCGCGCCCGCCGCGCGGCCGGCTCGTAGTCGCTCAGCGTCCGCACCGGCGTCGCGAGCTCGTTCGCGTCCTGGATCGCCGCGAGCGACCGACGCAGGTAGCGATAGGCCTCCGAATCCGCCGTCCGCGTGAGCTGCACCTCGAGGTGGAGCGCCGGGTCGATCAGCAGCGTGCCGGTCCGCGCGATGTTCAGAAGCAGCGCCCCCAGGGACTGTCGGATCCCGTCGGCCTCGGCGCGGTACTGGAGGCCGCCGCTCAGCAGGATGCCGGCCGCGGTCACGGCGACGAAGGCGGCCCCCAGGCGCCACGCGAGCCGACGCCACACGGGCAGCCGGCGGCCGCGCGGCGCGAGATTGGGAGCAGCGGCCGGATAGTCCGTCATGTCAGGCCCCCCGCTTCTCGTCGACGGTCAGCTCGGAGACGTCGCGCTCGAAGAACAGCTCCACCGTCCAGTCGAGCACCACGCGGACGCGCGTGGCGAGGGTGGGGAGCTTCAGCATGTAGATCGTCTTCCACAGGAACCACGCCGGGAACCCGACGAGGCGGAGCCCCATGAGGTCCGCGACGGCGGTGCGGCGCGAGAGCGGCACCATCTCGCCCAGGAGCTTGAAGCGGAACGGCCGCCGGTCGCGGCCGGTGAGGACAGCCTCGAGCTGCGCGCCCAGGGTCCGCCCCTGGCGGATCGCCACCTGCGCCGTCGCGACGTACGGCTGGCCCGTGTGGGCGTCCGCCTGGGCGGCGTTGTCCCCGAGGGCGTAGACACCCGGCCGGCCGACGACCTCGAAGTACTCGTCGACGAGGAGGCGGCCGTCCTTGCCGCGGGGGGCGTCGAGGGCCGCGACGACCGGGCTCACCCGGTTCCCCGCGGTCCAGATGACGCAGCGGCTCGGGACGAATCGGCCGTCGGCCAGGTGGAGCCCGTCGGGCGTCACCCGCGCGGCGCGGGCGGTCTCGATCTCGATGCCGCGCCCCTCGAGCTGCGCCCGGGCCCACGCCGCGAGGTGCGGGGCCGTCTGCGGCAGGATGCCGCTTCCCACGAGGACGAGCCGTACGGTGTCGCCCGGGACCGTGGGGTAGTGGCGCAAGAGGATCCCCCGGGCCAGCTCCTCGACGGCCGCCATCAGCTCGGTTCCCGCGTGCCCGGCCCCGACGACGACGAAGGTCAGGAGCTGGCGCCGGACCCACGGATCGTCCGTGAGGGCGGCCGCCTCGAAGAGGTCGATCACGCGGTTCCGGATCTGGATCGCGTCCCCGGCCCCCTTGAAGGTGAGGGCGTGCTCGGCCGCGCCGGGCGCGATCGCGGTGTTCGGGGCCGCGCCGAGCGCGATCACGAGCCGGTCGTAGTGAAGCTCCTGGCGAACGGCCGAGCGCTGGTGGCGCACGACGACCCGGCGCCGGTCGAGGTCGATCCCCTCCACCGTCATCTCGGCGAACTCGATGCCAGCCGCCGTGCAGAGGGGCCGGATCGGATGGAGGACGTGGCGCGTGTCCACCGCGCCCGTCGCCGCCTCCGCGAGCATCGGCGTGAAGAGGAAGTAGTTCCGGTCGCTGACGAGCGTCACCCGCACGGGGAGGAGACCCGCGCAGCGCCGCGCGAGCTCGAGCGCGGTCGTCAGCCCGCCGAAGCCGCCGCCCAGGACCACGATCCGCGGCGCCAGCGACGTGGAGCGGGCCGCGAGGACGCGGCCGCCGGTCGGCGCACGGCGCGGCGCGGCCGGGGCGCCGCGGGGAGTCTCGGGCACGACCGCGAGCTCGGCGCTCATCGCTCGACGATCTGGAAGGCGTGGCCGTCGGGATCTCGGACGAGGAACCCCTTCGTGAACCCGATCGTGGGATCCGGCCGCGCGACGCCGGGCGACGCCATCCGGCACGCGCCGCCCCCGAGCGCGCGGGCGGCCGCCTCGGCGTCCCGCGACTCCAGCACCGTCTGCCAGTGCGCGAGGTCGCTCGGGCGTGCGTCGGCCGGGATGGGCCGGCCGTCGCGCGGCGCGAGGTACTCGAGGAACTCGATGCCGGGGCCCGCCGCCGCGCGGAGCGTGGTGATCCGGAGCCGCGCGCCGAAGACGTTGTTGAGCCGCTCCTGCTCGGGCCCCCAGTTCTCGCCGGTCCCCGCCACCTGGAGCCCGAGCGCGTCGCGGTAGCACCGGAGGCTCGCCTCGGTGTCGGCGACCACGATGGCCGTGTGGTCGATCCCGAGGAACAGCCGCCCGCCCGCGTCCTGCCACCGCGGGTCGCCCTTGCCCGGCGGGAACTGCAGGACCTCCAGCGGATGGCCGTCCGGATCCCGGAAGTAGAAGGCGCGGATGCCGCCCGCGCTCGGGTTCCAGTTCGGCAGCCGCTGCGGGCCGGGCGACGCGTGCTCGACGCGGTTTCGCCGGAGCCAGGCGTACGCGCGGTCCATGTCGCTCACGATCAGGGCGACGTGCTGGAACCAGCGGTCCTGGCTCCGCGAGTCGACCGGGATCGGCCGGCCACGCGGCGCGAGGTACTCCGTGAGCTCGAGTGTCTCGTCGCCGAGCCGGAGACGGGCGACGCGCAGCCGGAGACCGAACAGCCCCTGGAGGCGCTCCGCCTCGTCGCCGGCCGCTTCCGTCTCGCCGGCCATCTCGAAGCCGAGCACCCGCGTGTAGAAAGCGACCGCGCGGTCGAGGTCGGACACCGTCAGGCCGACCGCCGCCACTGCCTGGACCACCGGCGGCCGCGCGTCCGCCGGGGCCGCGGGCCGGGTCGCCCCGATCGCCAGCGCGATCCCGGCCAGGATGCCGACGAGCCGCCGGAGCTCGCGTCGGGCCATGGCCCCGCCTATCCCAGCCGTCCGAGGAGGTGGTCGCCCACCCGGAGCGCGTTCGCCATGATCGTCAGCGCCGGGTTCACCGCGCCGCTCGACGGGAAGAAGCTTCCGTCCACGACGTAGAGATTGTCGACCTCGTGCGCTCGGCAGTGGACGTCGAGCGCCGACGTCCGGGGGTCGTGGCCGAAGCGGACGGTGCCGTTCTGGTGGGCCACGCCCGCGAGCGGGATGCGGTCCCCGAGGAAGAGCGAACGGGCGAACACGCCCTGGTGGCAGTCGTGGCCGTGGACGCGGCACTCCGCCTGCTGCTGCATGATCGCCTTGAGCTTCGCGATCAGCCGCTCGTGGCCCTCCTCGTTGTTCGGCTGGTAGGCGAGAACGACCCGGCCCTCGCGGTCCACGGTCACGCGGTTGTCCGGATCGGGCAGGTCCTCCGAGGTGAGCCAGAAGTCGAGCGAGTGGCGCGCCATGAGGTCGAGAGTCCAGCCGGGCGCGATCGCGGGCGCGCCGGCCGACAGGGCGACCGCGTCGAGCTTCCCGACGAAGGAGATGTGCCCCATCGGGAACTCCCACTCCGGGGACCCGAAGTAGAAGTCGTTGAGCCCGAGCGTCTTCTGGAACACGGTCGGGTTCGAGCAGCGCGAGAGCGCGAGCTGGACCGAGTTGACGTGGCCCATGTAGTGGCGCCCCACCACGCCCGAGCCGTTGGCGAGCCCCCGGGGATGGCGGTCGCTGGCCGAGCGGAGGAGCAAGGCCGCCGAGTTGATCGCGCCGCCGGCGACCACGACGATGTCCGCCCGGTAGACCTCGGTGCGCACGGAGCCCGCGCCGCCGTCCCGCCGAACGTGGACCTCCGTGACCTCGCGCCCCCCGGGCTCGTCCCGAGCCGCCAGACCAGCGCGTTGGTCAGGAGTCGCACGTTCGGGTGCCGGAGCGCCGGATCGACGCACATGGCCTGGGCATCCGACTTCGCCTGGACCAGGCACGGATAGCCGTCGCAGGTCCCGCACCGGATGCACGGGCTCGTCCGCGGGTCCCGCTCGTCGAGCCGGATCCCGAGCGGCACGGGAAACGGACGCAACCCCTGGCGCGCGAAGTCGTCGTGGAGCTCCTGGATGCGCGGCTCGTGGCTCACGGCCGGCCACGGGTAGGGCGCGCTCGCCGGCGGGTCCGTCGGGTCCGCGCCGCGCGCGCCGTGGACCTGGTACAGGCGCTCGGCCGCCGTGTAGTAGGACTCGAGGTCCTCATACGCGATCGGCCACGCCGGCGACGCTCCCCCCAGTGCTTCAGCTCGCCGAAGTCCTCGCGCCGGAGCCGGAAGAGCGCCGCCCCGTAGAACTTCGTGTTGCCCCCGACGTAGTAGTTCGTGTGGGGGCGAAGCTCCGCGCCCGCCGTGTCGCGCCAGACCTCGGTCGTGTGGTACCGCGCCTCGACGTTGACGGCGCGCGAGCTCCAGTTGGCCGGCTCGCGGCGCACGTAATCGCCGCGCTCCAGGAGCAGGATGCGCTTCCCGGACGGCGCGAGCCGGTGGGCGAGCGTGCCCCCACCCGCGCCCGTTCCGATGATGATCACGTCGTAGCGGGTCTCCATGTCCATCGGCGATTCCCTCCGGGGTCTTAGACACGGCGCGGCGCCCGCGCGATTCGGGGTGGACGAGACGACCGGCCGGCGCGCCCTAGTGGGCGGGCGACGCGAGCGCGAGACGCTCGCGGAGCGCCATCCGGGCCCGATGGAGCCGCGGCCGGATGGACGCGTGGGGCAGCTCGAGGGCCTCGGCGATCTCGCCCTCGGACAGACCTTCCCCGTCCCGCAAGACGAGCACCGCCCGATGACCGAGCGGGAGCTGGCGTGTGGCCTCGCGGGCGCGCGCACTGGCGTCCGGCCCGTCGGCGCCGCCCGCCTCAGACGAGTCGGCCAGGGCCCCGGGGGCGCCGCGCCGGTGGCCGGACGCGTCGAAGCTCGGCAGCCACGCGTCGAGCCCGTCGTTCTCGCCCGACGTCGGGTCAGGGCCGCACCGGGCCCGGACGGCCGTCACCGCGAGCCGGCAGACGTGGACTGCGAGCGAGCTCACCGCCGTGTCCGCCGTGGGTCCGTCGAGCAGCTCCACGATGACGGTCTGGACGACGCCCTCCGCCGTCCGGGCGTCGCCGGTCAGCGCGTGGGCGACACGCCACGCACGCGCGGCGTGCTCGGTCACCAGGGTCTCGAGCATCTCGAGACCCTGGTGGTTGGCGCCGCCCCCGGCGCCAGGGAACGGTCGACGCGAGACCGGGACGGTCGTCTGGCTCAGCATGGCAGGATCCCCCTGAGCTGCTCGGCCACGAAGGGCGAGCAGTTCGTCACCCGGACGCGCCGGCTGTCGAGCTCGCGGAACAGCGCGAGGCCGGCGTGGTCGATGAACCCCACGGCGCCGAGGTCGAGCGTCACGGCGTCGTGAGCGGCGAGCGCCCGGGCACAGGCCTGGCGAAGCTCGTCCACCCAGGGGCCCAGCACGCCCCCTTCCAGGACGAGCGTCGTGCGGTCGCTCGCGGCGGCCCGGGTCCCGATCATCAGCACGCTCATGTCCTCCGGCGGTCATGCAGGGCAAGGGACGTGCCGGACCGAGCGCGGCAGGGGTCTCGCTCGTAAGTGTCAGAAAGATTGATCTTTGCTGTGACCGGCTGACGAGGCGCCGGGGCGCGGCCCACGACGCGGCGTGGGAGGCCCCGCGCGGGGCCGTGGGCGACTACGACCGGTCGGGGGTGGGTCTCCTGATGCCGAGGCGCGCCATGCGACTCCGGAGGGTGTTCGGGTGGAGCTCGAGACGGCGGGCGGCGCCTTGCGGCCCCTCGATCACCCAGCCCGCCGCGGTCAGCGTCGCGAGGATGTGGCGGCGCTCGACGTCCTCGAGCGATCCGCTCGATTCGGTCGGCGACTCGGCGGGCACCCCGTCGCTCTCGGGCGACGGGGCGCTCGCGGGCAAGAGGGACCGATCGAGCTCGAGGATGGGCGTCTCCGCGAGGACCACCGCCCGCTCGATGACGTTCTGGAGCTCCCGGACGTTGCCCGGCCACGGATACGCGAGGAGCCGCTCGAGGCTCCCGTGCGACATCGCGTCCACGCGCTTGCCGAACCGCTTGGCGAAGCGGGCGAGGAAGAACATGGCGAGCTGCGGGATGTCCTCGCGGCGCGCGCGGAGCGGCGGCACCTCGACCGGGAGGACCGCCAGGCGGTAGTAGAGGTCGGCCCGGAAGCGCCCGGTCCGCACGGCCTCGGCCAGATCGCGGTTCGTCGCCGCGAGGACGCGCACGTCGACGCGGAGCGACTGGCTCGAGCCGACGGGCTCGAACTCCTGCTCCTGGAGGACGCGCAGCAGCTTCACCTGGGTCTCGAGCGGGAGCTCCCCGACCTCGTCGAGCAGGAGCGTGCCCCCGTCGGCGAGCTCGAAGCGGCCGTGGCGGCGCTCGAGCGCGCCCGTGAAGGCGCCCTTCACGTGCCCGAAGAGCTCGCTCTCCACGAGACCGGCCGAGATCGCCGCGCAGTTGACCTTCACGAGGGGCCGCTCCCGGCGCGGGCTCCGGTCGTGGATCGCGCGGGCGATGAGCTCCTTGCCCGTGCCGGTCTCGCCGGAGATCAGGACCGTGGAGTCGGTCGGCGCGACCTGCTCGACGCGCCGGAGCGCGGCGAGAAGCGCCGGACTCGACCCCACCATCTCCACGAAGTTGTGCTCCCGGCGGATCTCCTCCTGGAGGTAGACGTTCTCGCGCTGCAGCCGGTTCTTGAGCTCCTCCACCTCCGCGAGCAGCCGGGCGTTCGCCGCGGCCCGCGCGGCCAGCTCCTCGTGCGCGCGCATGTTCTCGACGGCGAGCGCCACCTGGCCCGCCAGCTGCTCGAGGAGCGCGACCTCGTCGGGTCCGTACTGCGCCGGAGTGTTGCTCGCCACGGCCAGCGTGCCGATCGCCCGGCCGCGAAGGAGGAGGGGCACGATGACGTACGAGCGGATGCCCTCCGCCACCGCGCTGCGCTCCAGCTCGAACTCGGCCTCGGCCGGGAGATCGCGCCGGACCATGGGGCGGGCGTTCCGGAAGACCCAGCCCACGTGGCTCTCTCCGGCCGGCATCTCGAAGCCCACCGCGAAGTAGGCGGACGGCGTCGGCGCCTCAAGCATGTAGAGCGTGAGCACGTCGCGCGCCGGGTCATGGAGGAAAATCCCGGTCCGGTCGTAGGGCAGGACGCGTCCGAGCGCCGCGGCGACCGCGCGGAAGAGCGCGGCGCGCGTCAGGTTCGAGACGATCGCGTTGTTGACCTCGAGGAGCGTTCGGTAGCGCTCCGCGGTGTCGAGCGGCGGGGGTCGGTTGGCAGGGATCTTCACGGGGGTGGCCCGCCGCCCACCATACCACCGGGCGATGGGTCAGTCGGTCGGGGCGCGCACCGACACGGCAGCCGCGCGCGCGGGCCGGACGAGCCCCGCCCCGAGCGCGATCAGGGCGCAGGCGAGCGCGACCAGCCCGAGCGCCACCGGCAGCCCGCGGGCGTCCGCCACGAGGCCGATGGCCGGCGGGCCCGCGAGGAAGCCGCCATAGCCGGTCGTGGCTACGGCGGCGAGCGCGGCGCCGGGCGCGAGCCCGGGCATCCGCCCCGCGGCGCCGAAGAGCACCGGGATCGAGTTCGCGAGCCCGAGCCCCACCAGTCCCGCCCCGACGATCGCCGCCCCGGGGTGGGCCGCGACCAGCGCCGCGGCGAGCCCGCCGGCGGCCAGACCCCCGGAGAGCCGGAGGAGCCGGACCGGGCCGAGCCGGACGGCCAGGCGGTCGCCGCCGAACCGGCCGACCGCCATCGCGAGGGAGAACGCCGCGAACCCCGCGCCGGCCAGGGCCGGCGGCGCGCCGAGATCGTCGCGGAGATAGACCGCGCTCCAGTCGCCCATCGCGCCCTCGGCCAGGAGCGCGCAGAAGGTCAGGCCCCCGAGCCCGAGGAGTCGCCGCGGCGGCCAGGCGAAGACCGGCGCTCGCGCGGCGGCCCGCGGCGCCGAAGGCACGAGGGCGCCCCTCACCGCGCCGAGGACGGCGAGGGCGCCGACCGTCACCGCGGTCACGTGCGCGACGGCCGGCGCACCGACCGCCATGGCGCCGACCGCCAGCGCGGCGCCCACGAGGCCGCCGAGGCTGAAGAGCCCGTGGAAGCTCGAGAGCACCGGCCGCTCGAGGGCCGCCTCGACGGCCACGCCCTGGGCGTTCATCGCGACGTCGAGCGTCGCGTTCGCCGCGCCGAAGCACGCCAGGGCGGCCGCGACCAGTGCCGCGCTCGGCGCGATGACGGGCACGGGCAGCCCGAGGGCCAGCGCGGCCGCCGCGAGGAGCGTCACGCGCCGGCTCCCCAGCCGGCCCACGAGCCAGCCCGCGGCGGGCAGGACGGCCACGGCGCCCACGGCCATCGCGAGGAGCACGCGGCCGAGGGCGCCGTCGCCCAATCCGTGCGTGGTCTTGATCAGCGGGATGTACGGCACCCAGCTCGCGAGGAGGAGGCCGTTCAGGAGGAAGATCGTGCCGACCGCGGCTCGCGGGGAAAGCCGCCCGCGCGCGCCGGTCGTGCGGGCGCCGCCATCGAAGGCCATGGCGCCGACGATCAGCGCGCCCCCGCGGCGTACCCGCACCGGAAGATGCAGCGCTGGCGCCCGTCGTGCACGAGCTTGGCGCACCGGACCGCTGGCTGCCGGGGCGCCCGGCGGTACGCCTCGGTCGCGAGCAGCATACCGAGCGGGGGCGCGAGGAGGTACACCCAGAAGGCCATCCACGTCCCCGCCCACGCCGCGGACCCGGTGGAACGCGCCGGGTTCAGGCTCATCCCGGACAGGGGGGCCTCGACGATGATGTACGTCGCGACGAGCGCGGCGGCGCCGAGCCCCGCGAAGCGCGCAAGCTCGTCCCGGTTCGAGACCCGCAGCACGACGGTCATGAGCCCGAACGCCATCAGGACCTCGGCGACGAACGCCACGCCCGCGCCCGGCGCGCCCGGCGTGGTCGCCGCGAAGCGCACCGCCGGGTCCGCGACCCGGGCCCCGAGCAGCGCGGTCGCGAGCCCGACGCCGGCCACCGCGCCGCCGAACTGCGCGAGCACGTAGAACACCGCGTCCCACCCCGCCACCTTGCCGAGGCGCCAGAACGCGAGCGTCGTGGCCGGGTTGAAGTGGGCGCCCGACCGGCGACCCCACGGCGAGTAGATCAGCGCGATCGCCGTGAGCGCCATCGCGAGCCCCATGGGGAGCCGGCGCCACACGGCGACCGGTATGGCCTGGCGGACCGGCGAGCCCGGGTGCTCGAGGATCGTGGCGAACAGGCACGCCGACAGCATGAAGACGCCCAGCCCGGCCGCCTCGATCAGGTACTCCGGCCAGTGGGCGCCGAGCGTCGCCCCGGCGCGTGCGGCCCATCCGCGGGTGGCGACGGCCGGCTCGGCCAGCGCGCCCGCGGGACGCCGGACCTCGGCGGGAGCGGTGGCGGCCATCCCGCTACTCCCCGCTTTGCTGGAGCAGCTTCGCCACCATCCCCGTCCAGCCGGTCTGGTGGCTCGCCCCGATGCCCGCCCCGGTGTCGCCGTGGAAGTACTCGTAGAAGAGGAGCAGGTCCCGCCAGCGCGGATCCGTCTGGAACTGCCGGATCTCCCGGTGGACCGGCCGCCGGCCCTCGGGGTCCCGGAGGAAGATCCGCGTCAGCCGGCGAGACAGCTCCGCCGCGACGTCCCACAGCGTCATCTGCTGGCCCGAGCCCGTCGGGAACTCGACCTTGAACTCGCCCCGATAGAAGTGGTCGAAGCGCTGGAGCGCCTCGATCAAGAGAAAGTTCATCGGGAACCAGACCGGCCCTCGCCAGTTGGAGTTGCCGCCGAAGAGGGCGATCGTCGACTCCCCCGGCTCGTAGGCCACCCGGTGCTCGGTGCCCCCGACCCGGAACACGTAGGGCTGGTCCTGGTGGACCCGGGACAGCGCGCGGATGCCGTGCGGCGACAGGAACTCCGCCTCGTCCAGCATGTACCGCAGCACGCGGCGGAGCCGGTCCCCGCTCACCAGCGACAGGAGCCGGCGCGACTTCCCGTCGGGGGTGCGCTCCCGCACGAAGTGGTCGCGCAGGTCCGCGCGGTTCCGCAGGAACCACTTCATCCGGCGCTGGAACTGGGGCAGGCCGTCGATGTTCTCCGGCTCGAGGACCTGGACCGCGAACAGCGGCACCAGCCCCACCAGCGACCGGACCTTGAGCGGCGTGACCGACTCGCCCGGCATGTGGAGGACGTCGTAGAAGAAGCCGTCCTCCTCGTTCCAGAGCGAGACCCCCTCGCCGCCCATGTCACTCATCGCGTGAGAGATGTAGACGAAGTGCTCGAGGAACTTCGACGCCATGTCCTCGTACGCCGGGTTGTCCTCGGCGAGCTCGAGCGCGATCGCCAGCATGTTCAGGCAATACATCCCGATCCAGGCGGTGCCGTCGGACTGCTCGAGGTGGCCGCCCACCGGCAAGGGCGCCGACCGGTCGAAGACGCCGATGTTGTCGAGTCCGAGGAAGCCCCCCTGGAAGACGTTCTTCCCCTCGGGGTCCTTGCGGTTGACCCACCAGGTGAAGTTCAGGAGGAGCTTCTGGAAGACGCGCTCGAGGAACCGGCGGTCGGCCACGCCCCGGATGCGCTTCTCGATCTTGTAGACGCGCCAGGCGGCCCACGCGTGAACCGGCGGGTTCACGTCGCCGAAGTTCCACTCGTACGCGGGGATCTGGCCGTTCGGGTGCATGTACCACTCGCGGAGGAACAGCAGGAGCTGCTCCTTGGCGAAGTCGGGATCCACCAGCGCGAGGGCGATCGTGTGGAACGCCAGGTCCCACGCGGCGTACCACGGGTACTCCCACTTGTCGGGCATCGACACGACGTCGTCGTTGTAGAGGTGGGTCCACTCGGCGTTCCGGCCCTGGCGGCGCTCCGGCGGCGGCGCGGGCTGGCCGGGGTCGCCCTCGAGCCAGCGGCGGACGTCGTAGTGGTACCACTGCTTGGACCAGAGCATGCCCGCGAGCGCCTGGCGCATCACGTTCTGCGCGTCGGCGCCCAGCCGCTCGGGGATCACCGTCGCGTAGAACTCGTCCGCTTCGCGCCGGCGCGCGGCGAATACCCGGTCGAACTCCGGGCCGAAGGGCGCCGCCGGCATGCCATCGACCAGCCGGAACCGCAGGACCGTCCGCCCACCGCCCGGGACCTCGAGGACGTGGTGGGCGGCGACCTTGCTCCCCGCCTCGTCCGCGAGCAGGAGGTCCTCGCGGCCGTGGACGGCCGCGTCGTGGAACGCGTCCTTCCGCCCGGCGTCAGGCTGGCCGTCGCCGTAGAGGCGCCGGGCGTTGGTCTCGTTCTCGGTGAACAGGAGGCGCGGCGTCCCCTCGACGTAGAAGCGGAGGTCGGGCGAGAGCTCGGCGTGCTCCACGCGGAGGGCGACCGTGCCGGCCGGGGCTTCCTCCCGGACGAGGCGCGGCTTCCGCGCGTCTCGCTCCCACGACCACGTGTTCCTGAGCCAGAGCGTCGGGAGCACGTGGAGCGCCGCCGGCGCCGGGCCGCAGTTGTCGACGGTCACGCGGATCAGGACGTCGTTCGGCGCCCCTTTCGCGTACTCCACGACGACGTCGAAGTAGCGGTCCCCGTCGAAGACCCCGGTGTCCAGGAGCTCGAACTCGGGCTTGTCACGCCCCCGCCGTCCGTTCTCCTCGACGAGGCGCTCGTACGGGTACTCCGACTGCGGGTACTTGTAGAGCCCCCGCATGTAGGAGTGCGTCGGCGTGGCGTCGAGGTAGAAGTAGCACTCCTTGACGTCCTCGCCGTGGTTGCCCTCCGGCCCCGTCAGGCCGAACAGTCGCTCCTTCAAGATGGGGTCGCGCCCGTTCCAGAGGGCGAGCGCGAAGCAGAGCCGCTGGTGGTTGTCGGACATCCCGAGGAGGCCGTCCTCGCCCCACCGGTACGCCCGCGAGCGCGCGTGGTCGTGCGGGAAGTAGGTCCAGGCCTCCCCGTCGGGCGAGTAGTCCTCGCGGACCGTGCCCCACTGGCGCTCCGCCAGGTATGGCCCCCACCGCTTCCAGTGGGCGGTCCGCTCGGCGGACTCGGCGAGGCGCTGGGCCTCGGCCGTCGGCGGACGGTCGCTAGCCGCCACGCGCGAACTCCGGGTAGAGCGTCATGCCGCCGTCGACGAACAGGGTCTGCCCGTGGACGTAGTCGGCGTCGTCGGACACGAGCCACGCCACCGCCTTGCCGATGTCCTCGGGGCGGCCGATGCGCCCGTAGGGGATCAGGGTGAGGAGGCTCTGGAGCGCTTCGGGGGCCTCCCACGCCGCCCGGTTGATCGGCGTCTGGATCGCCCCCGGCCCGACCGAGTTCACCCGGATCCGGTGCGGCGCCAGCTCCTGCGCGACGGACTGCATGAACAGCATCATGCCGCCCTTGGAGGCCGCGTAGTTCACGTGCCCGGCCCAGGGAATCCGCTCGTGGACCGAGGACATGCAGATGATCTTGCCGGTGGCCCGGGAGACCGCCGGCCGGGGGCCCCGCCGGATCATCTCGCGGGCCGCCTCGCGCACGCAGAGGAACGTCCCGGTGAGGTTGACGCCGAGCACGGTGTTCCACTGGTCGAGCGTCATGTCGACGAGGCTCGCGTCCCGCTGGAGCCCCGCGTTCGACACCAGGATGTCGATCGTGCCCCAGGCCGCGATCATCTCCTGGAACATCGACCGCACCTCGGCCTCGCGCGACACGTCCGCGCGGATGGCCATGGCGGCGACGCCCGCCTCCTTGAGCTCGCCGACCAGCCGGTCGGCGTCCTCGGGCCGGCTCACGTAGTTGACGACCACGTCCGCGCCCGCGGCGGCGAGCGCCCGCGCGACGCCCTCGCCGATGCCGGAGTTCGCCCCGGTGACGAGCGCCTTCTGGCCCTTCAACGGCTGGTGCGAGGTCATGTCGATCCGTCCTCCCTCGGCGCGCCGGAACCGGGCGGGCGCTCGAGCCGGTTCAGCAGGAACTGTCGGAGCCGCGTCCGCATGTCCTCCGGCATGGCGACCCGGGTCACCTCGCCGGTGAGCTCGCGCGTCCTCCGGTAGGTGTTGACGTAGGCGACGCACGCCGGGCAGCGGTCGAGATGCCCGTTGAGGCCCTCGAGCGTCTCCGCCGGCAGGCTCTGCTCCAGGTAGTCGGCCAGGAGCGCGATGACGTCGCGGCAGGTCAGTCTCTCCGTCATGTCTGCCTCACGTGAGCGCCTGGGTGAGCTGCTCGCGCAGCGCCATGCGCGCCCGGTGGAGTCGGGACTTCACGGACGCGACCGTCTCGCCGAGGATGTCGGCGACCTCCTCGTTCGACAGCCCCTCGAGGTCCCGGAGCAGCACCACCGCCCGGTAGGTGTCGGGCAGCCGCTCGAGCGCCTGCGTCAGGACCGCGCGCGTCTCGACCGCCTGGGCCGCCTCGTCCGGCTTCTGCGACCAGTCCGCGCACAGGTAGGCGCGGTCCCCCTCGCGGTGCCCGTCCTCCAGGAATCGCGGAAGGTAGTCCTCCAGCAGCACCTCGAGCTCCGCCCGCTTGCCGCGCCGCTTGATGAGCGCCGCATTCGTGGTGACGCGGTAGATCCAGGTCCCGAGGGCCGAGCGTTCCTCGAAGGTGTCGATCTTGCGGAAGAGCGTCAGGAACACGTCCTGGACGATCTCCTCGGCGTCCGCGTCGTTGCGCGTGATCCCATAGGCCAGGCGGTAGATGCGGCCCGAGTAGCGGGCCATCAACGACTCGAGCGCCCCGGTGTCCCCCAGCCGGAGCCGCTCGATCAGCCGGGCCTCCGACGCGAGCTCCGCCATCGTCCTCCCCGCATCCGGCGCCGGGGTCGCCTCCCCCGGACCGCCGTGGCGCTCCATGGTCGCAGATGAGCCCGGCATGGGGCTACTGGCCCACTGCCAGGGGCCGCCCGGCACGAGCCGGGTGCTCGACCTGACGGCGCGTCGCGAACACCCGCGCGGGATCGCCCAGGTCGTTCCAGGCGACGCCGGCGACCGGGAGCACCGCCAGGCGCTCGGGACGGGCCGCCAGCACGTCCCGCGAGAAGTCCGCCGCCGGGAGGGCCGCGTACGCCTCCCGGACGGCGCCGGGCTCGGCGGGCCGTTCGAAGGCCGGCCGGGCGGCCGCGAGGGTGCGGTAGACCGCCGGCAGGGTTTGCCGGACCAGCCCGATCAGGGCGCTCACCCGGGACACGATCACGAAGCTGTTCCAGAGGCAGCCCCGCGCCTCGAGCTGGGCGGCGATCCGCGGCCCGGGCTTCTCCCAAAAGCGGCGGACTCGGGAGACGAGCAGCGGCCGGGGCCGCGCGAGCGGCACCACGGGCCCGCCCGGCTCGATCCAGCCGTACTCGGTCTCCGGGCGGTCCGGCCGGATCCCGAGGAGAACCGTGAGGTCGGGGCACGCCCGGACCGCGTCGAACGCGGCGTCCACGTAGGCCATGAAGGCCTCGTCGTCCGAGACGTAGTGGTCCGAGGGAAAGAGCGCCACCGCGTCCGAAGCGGTCACGGTCTCGAGCCGCAGGAGCGGATAGAGGATGCCCGCGGCCGTGCCGCGGTTCGCGGGCTGGACGACCACCGCGTGGGGCGGGAGATCCGCGAGCGCGTCCCGGTAGAACGGCTCGTGTTGACGCGTGACGACGACCAGCGTCCGGAGCGGCGAGATCGACTGGCTCACGCGCCGGCGGGTCTGCTCGAGCAGCGTCTCGTCGCCCAGCACCCGGCAGTACTGCTTCGGCCGCTCGTCCCCGGCCAGCTCCCGGGTCAGCGTCCGGAGACGCATCCCGTCCCCGCCCGCCAGGATCACCGCCCATCGCCTCCCGTAGTCGGTCATGGCCCCCCTCCCGCGTGTCTCTGCGCCCGACAGTTCCCTTAGACACAGGCGGACGGGATCACGGTTCGACGAGGGGAGGCGGCGCTCGCTGACGGCGAGGGGGCCCCGCTCGGCGCGGCGAACCGCGCGATTCCGTTGACGCGCGATGGGAGAGGTGGCCCCCTTGACGCGGGGTCCCCGGGGGGACGATTCTCGGCCCATCTCGGGGCGCGCCTCGTCCCGGGGCGGCCACAGTGCCGCGGGCCGAGACCTCACGCTCAGGGAGGACCCTCATGGCGTCAGACTCGCCGGACACAGCCATTCACACGTCGATCTCGCGACGCAGACTCATCACCGGGGTCGGCTTGGCCGCCGGGGCGGCCGTCATGGCTCCCCGACTCGGGCGGGCCCAGACGGGGCCCATGGCCCCGCCGAGCACGATCACGACGCCGCCGCGGGACTTCGGCCCGAACGGCGCGCCGACCACCTACTTCACGGACCCCGACGTCCTCAGCGTGGACCCGATGTTCAACGGCATCGCCCAGCCGAACAGCGCCATCCAGCGCCTGTGGACCGGCGCGCTCTGGGCGGAGGGGCCGGCGTGGAGCGGCCAGGGCCGCTACCTGGTCTTCAGCGACATCCCCAACAACCGGCAGATGCGGTGGGTCGAGGACACCGGCCACGTCAGCGTCTTCCGGATGCCGTCCAACAACAGCAACGGCAACACGTTCGACTTCCAGGGCCGCCAGCTCTCGTGCGAGCACCTGACGCGCCGGGTGGTCCGCTACGAGCACGACGGCTCCATCACCATCCTCGCGGAGGCGTTCGAGGGCAAGCGTCTGAACTCCCCGAACGACGTCGTCCCCCATCCGGACGGGAGCTACTGGTTCACCGACCCGCCGTACGGCGGGCAGCTCTACGAGGGCGCGCCGGACGCCGCGGGCGGGCCCAGCAACCCGGCCGGGCGCCTGAAGAACCGGCTGGGGCAGGCCGCGGAGATCGGCGGGGCGAAGCGGGAGCTCCCAACGAACTGCTACCGGATCGACCCCAGCGGGCGCATCGACCTCGTCATCACCGAGGCCCAGGTGCCCGATCCGAACGGGCTCTGCTTCTCCCCCGACTACAAGAAGCTCTACGTCGCCAGCACCGGGAAGGGTCCGGGCGACCAGGGACCCGGTGGCAAGGGCGACATCCACGTCTTCGACGTGGGGAGCGACAACAAGGTCTCCAACCAGAAGCTCTTCTCCGACTGCATGGTGGACGGCGTCAAGTGCGGGCCGGACGGCGTCCGCTGCGACGTGGACGGCAACCTCTGGACGTCGAGCAACGCGGGCCGCGCGGTCGGCTACAGCGGGGTCCTCGTGTTCACGCCGGAGGCGAAGCTGATCGGGCGCATCCGGCTCCCGGAGATCTGCGGGAACGTCGCCTTCGGCGGCCCGAAGCGGAACCGCCTCTTCATGGCCGGCAGCCAGTCGCTGTACGCCGTCTACGTCAACACCCAGGGGGCCGCGCCGGGCTAGCCGCGCCGAGCACCCCGGATTCACGAGAGCCCGGCGCCGGTCAATGGCGTCGGGCTCTCGTCCTCGCACCGCGCTCCCATCCCGTTCACGGCACCAGGCCCGGAGGTCGCAGACCCAGCCATGAGCATCCTCATCCGAGACGCGACGGTCATCACGGTGGACGCCCGGCGCCGCATCCTCGAGCCCGGCGCGGTCTACGTCGACGGGGCGCGCATCGTCGACGTGGGCCCGAGCGACGAGGTCGTCCGCCGGCACCCGACCGCGGGCCGGGTCATCGACGGCCGGCGCAAGGTCGTCATCCCCGGGCTCGTCAGCGCGCACAACCACGTCGGCTACACGCTCTTCCGCGGCCGGGCCGAGGACGCGGGCCTCGGCTGTGTCACCGGCATGTACTTCCCGATGACGACCGTCGTCACGCGCCCGGAGCGCCTGGCGGTGGGCTCTCTCACCTACGCGGAGCTCCTGCAGAGCGGCGTGACGACCGCGCTCGAGATGGAGGAGGACGCCGACGTCTACGCGCCCTTCGTGGAGCGGCTCGGAATCCGGAGCCTCATGGGCGTCATGACCCTCGACGTCGACGTGGACGGGCTCCGCCACAACCGGTACCACTACGACCCCGCCCTCCGGCGGGCCCAGCTCCGCCAGGCCGTCGAGTTCGCCGAGGCCTGGCACGGCAAGGCCGACGGCCGGATCTCGGTCATCATGGCGCCGAACATGACGATCAGCTCCTCGCCGGAGCTGCTCCGGGAATCCCGCGCCGCCGCCGACCGCCTGGGGCTGCGCCTCAGCATTCACCTCGGCTGGGGTCCGGCCGAGGGGGTCGCCATCCGCCGACTCCACGGCGTCGGGGCGTTCGAGTACGCGCGGGCCAACGGGCTCCTCGCCCCCGACGTCGTCGCGGCGCACTGCTACGTCATCGAGGACCCGGACATCGCGCTTCTCGCGGAGACGCGCACGGCCGTCGCGCACTGTCCGCTCATGAACTCGGTCCGCGGCCTCATCGCGCCCGTCGGCGAGTTCCGGCGCCGCGGCATCACCGTCGGTCTCGGCATCGACAACATGTTCGCCGACTACTTCGACGTGATCCGCGCGTGCGTCCTGATGGCGCGCATCAAGGAGCGGAACGCGCTGACGATGCTCACGCCCGAGGCGCTCGAGCTCGCCACGATGGGCGGCGCGCGGGCGCTCGGCCTCGACCGCGAGATCGGGTCCATCGAGACGGGCAAGCGCGCGGACCTGGTGGTGCTCGACTACCGGGCCTTCGGCCTCACGCCCACCCTCGACCCCATCCAGAATCTCGTCTACCACGGCCACTCGAAGGACGTGGAGACCGTGCTCGTGGACGGCCGCGTCGTCGTCGACGGCCACCGCCTGGTCCACGCCGACGCCGGCGCGCTCCTGGACGCCGCGCAGGACGCCGCGACGGCCGCCTGGGGGCGCTTCGTCGCGAAGTACGGCGGGATCATGGCCGGGTAGCGGGCCATCCGGGAACGACGGCGATGACGAGCCCCGCCGAGCTTCGGGCCCGGATCCGCGTGTGCATGTTCGACCAGTACGGCACCGTCGTCGACATGCAGACGGGGCTCCGGGAGGCGGTCACGCCCTATCTCCGGCAGAAGGGCTGGGCCGGTGACCCCGACCAGTTCGTGACGTGGTGGCGGCGCACCCACTTCGAGAACTCGATGATCGACGCGCTCCTCCAGCGCGAGCACACGCCCTACCGGGAGATCGGCCATCGGTCGGTGGCCTGGGTGCTCGACCGCGCGGGCATCCCCCACACGCTGGACGAGGTGCGGCATCTAGTCGCGCAGATCGAGACGCTGCGCCCGTTTCCCGAAGTCCCCGACGCGCTCGCCCGTCTCCAGGCCCGCTTCAAGCTCGTCGTCCTCTCGAACGGCGACCCGGACATGCTCGAGGCGGCAAAGCCGCACCACCGGATCCCGTTCGACGCGGTCATCTCCGTGGCGATCGCCAATGCGTTCAAGCCACACGTGGCGACCTACACTCGCGCCGCCGAGATCCTGGACGTCCCGATGGCGGACGTCCTCTTCGTCGCCAACCACGCCTTCGACTGCGTCGGGGCCAAGTCCGCCGGCATGCACAGCGCCTTCATCGACCGCCGCCGGCGGCCTTTCGGCGCGACGCCGCACCAGCCGGACCTGATCGTCGCCAGCATGACGGAGCTCGCGGACCTGCTCACCGGCGGGCCGAGTCCCGGAGGAGCAGACGGATGATCACCTGGCATCCCTCGAGACCTGTCCCCGCGCCCGCCGCTTTGGGCGCGTGCCTCCTGGCCGTGACGCTCGTCGGCTCGGACCGCCCGGCCGCCCTGGCCGGCGGCGCCGGGGTCTCGCGCCTCGCCCAGGCCACGCCCGCTCAGGCGGACCGACCGGTCACGCTTCGGGGCAGCATCGTCAGCCTCGAGGGGACCCAGCTCCGCGTGGCCACCGCCACCGGCGTCGAGGCCGTCACCCTGGTCCCTCCGCTCACGGTCACCGGGGCGAGCCGAGCCAGCCTCGCTGACATCGGCCCCGGGACGTTCCTCGGGACGGCCGCGCGCACTCAGCCGGACGGCACGTTCCGTGCGCTGGAGGTGCACATCTTCGACGAATCCATGCGCGGGACGGGCGAGGGGCATCGGCCCATGGACGCGCCCGGCACGACCATGACCAACGCGGCCGTCGACGCCCTCGTGCAACGGGCAGACGGCCCCCTCTTGACTCTCAAGCACAAGGATGGCGTGACGCAGGTCCTGGTGCCGCCCGAGGCGCCCATCGTGCGATTCGCACCGGGGAACCCGAGCCTCCTCGTCGCGGGGGCCAGCGTCGCGGTGTTCCGAGCGACCCGGGCCACCGACGGCACCCTCAGCGCCTCGCGCCTCACCGTCGGCGTGAACGGCACGCGGCTGCCGATGTAGATCGAAGCCCGCTGGAGCACGTCACCTCGTTCGCGCTCGGGGCGAGCGTGAGCGCGTGGAAGCGGCCGCCCCTCGGTCTAGAGCTCCCAGGGCGGCTCGATCGCGACGGGGACCTCGATCAGCGCGGGGCCGCCCAGGGCCAGCGCCTGGTCGAGGGTCGACCGGAGCGCGTCGGCGTCCGCCGCGCGATAGGCCTCGACCCCGAAGGCCCGCGCCAGCGCGAGGACGTCCGGGCCCCCGAGGGCGTGCTCGCCGGTCCGCCCGTAGAGGCGGTGCTGGAGGTACCGGATCGCGCCGTAGTCCTGGTCATTCATGACGACGTACACGACCGGGAGGCGATACTTCGCGGCCGTGGCCAGCTCGGCCCCCGTGAACAGCAACCCGCCGTCGCCGACGACCGCGACCACCGCACGGTCCGGGTGCGCCACCTTGGCGCCGATCGCCGCCGGGACGCCGTAGCCGAGCGTCGCCGAGCCGATCGGGTAGAGGAACGTGCGCGGCGCGAAGACCGGCAGGTGCCACTCCATCCAGTAGTTCAGGCACGTCTGGTCGCCGACGAAGATCCCGTCCGCGGGAACCGCCTCGCGGAGGGCCCGGAGCAGGGCGTCGATGGTCGCCGTGTAGCGGGGGCTCCGCGCGTCGCGGGCCTGGCCGAGCGCCGCCCGGTCCCAGCGCGCGGCGGCAGTCCCGGCGGGCAGCGCCGCCAGGATGCCGGCGAGTCCGTCCCGCGCGTCCCCGACGAGCCCGAGCGCGGGCGCGTGCATGCGCCCGATGGCCCGCGGGTCCAGATCGAGCTGGATCAGCGCCTGCTCGGGGCGGAGCTCGAAGTTGAGGAGCAGCCCCCGGGTCGACCGGTGCGAGAAGCGGCAGCCAACCGACAGGATCACGTCGGCGGACTCCAGCGCGGCCTGGGTGGCGCGACGGTTCGGCAGGACGCCCTGCCAGAGCGGGTCGGTCTCGGCGATGGCGCCGCGTCCCATCACGGACGTGATCACGGGCGCCCGGAGCCGGCGCGCGAGCGCCTGGAGCTCGGCCGTCGCCTCCGCCGCGATGACGCCGCCGCCCGCGACCACGAGCGGCCGCTCAGCCCGGGCGAGATACCGAGCGGCCTCCTCGACGAGGCCGACGTCGCACGGCGGGCGGCGGCCGGCGCCCGCCGGCGTGAGCCGCGCGGCCGCGACTCCCGTGAGGAGATCGGTCGGGATCGACAGCGCGACCGGCCCGGGCCGGCCGGTGCGGAAGAGGTGGAAGGCGCCCTGTACCGCGCCGGGGATCTCGGCGCCGCTTCGCAGCGCGTCCGCCCAGCGAGAGACCGGCCGGAAGCACTCGATCTGGTTCGGGACCTCGTGGAGCGCGCCCAGCTCCCGGCCGACCAGGGCGTTCGGGATGTCGGACATGACGAGGAGGAGCGGCTGGCACCCCGCGTGGGCCTCGACGAGCGGCGTGAGGGCGTTGGTCGCGCCGGGCCCGGTGGTCACCAGGATGACGCCGGGGCGCCCCGACGCGCGGGCGTAGCCGTCCGCCATGAATCCCGCGCCCTGCTCGTGCCGCGCGAGGACGTGCGCGATCCGGTCCTGACGGAGGAGGGCGTCGTAGATCGCGAGGTTGTGGACGCCGGGGATCCCGAACACGTGGCGCACGCCCTCGGCGTCGAGCGCCGCGACGACCCACTCGCCCCCGGTGCGCGCCACCGTGTCACTCACGGATCGAGGGCCGCCCCCCGTCGGATCACGGTGCCCGCAGCGTAATCGGGGGCGCTCCCGACCGTCAAGGCGCGTCGCGCGGGTGGCCCCGTCAGAGGAGCTCGAATGCCTCCAGCGTCAGCCCGAGCGGCACCGGCCGGTCCCGGCCGACGACGGCCCGGACGGCCCGCGGCCCCCAGTCCTCGATCGCGTCGCCCGTGCGCGCTCCGCGCACGCCGATCAGGACGTGGGACCACCCCGGCATCCCCCTGAGATCCGCGCGACCGCCGACGGCGCCGAGCGCGCGCACGGCGCGCTCGCTGAGCTGGGACTCCGCCCCGTCCGTCGCGACCGCGACGACGATCGTGCCCTCCGGCCAGCCGCCCACGTACGCCGCGAGCCGCTCCGACTCCTCGCCGGGCTCGCGCGTGTCGAAGCGGCGCGTGCCCAGGACACGGCCGTCGGTCGGCGCCAGGGCCGCGACCCAGTAGCCGCGGCAGCGGACGCCCGCCAGCTCGCGCCCGTTGACCCGGACGGAGACGAGGCCGTGGGGGCCGCCCGCGCTCCGCACGTCCAGATCGACGGGGGAGGACTGCCCCGTCCTGCCGATCCGGTAGGGCGCGCTTCGCGTCACGGCCGACGGGATGTCGTAGACGTGCTGGAAGACCAGCTCGTTCCGATCGGCGTCGGGAAACGGCGGCGGCAGGACGGCGCGGCCGGACACGGGCCCGGTCGCGGTCTCGAGGAGCCGGCCGTTGAAGCGCACCTCGACCCGCCGGTGGACCTCCGGATCCTCCCCCGCGAGCCGGAGCGCGTACGCGGCCTGCGGGTGGCGCCGAACGAAGTCCGACGAGAACTGGCGGCGGATCACGGCGCCCGTCTCCGGCGTCGGGGTCACCCGGTAGACCTCATCGTCGCGCTCGAACGTCCGGACGAGCCCCAGGCCCGGCACGCCACCCTCGCGCAGGAGCTCCCACATGGGCCGCCACGTCCGGCCGAGCCCCAGGCCGCGGTGGACGACGACGTACCGGACGGGATAGATCGCCCGGATGGCCGTGCTGAGCCGGTCGGGATCCCGCGCCTCGGCGGCCCACACCAGCTCCTCCCAGTGCGGGAGCGCGAAGCCGCCGTGCCCGTTCACGACGCGCTTGCCGTGGTCCACCGCCCAGAGCATCGCCCACGCGTCCGCGCCCTTGTCGTGGATCGGCAGCTGCAGGATGGCGAGGTCCCCGGGCTCGTCGCGGAGCCAGTCGTAGACCGCGGGCCTCGACGGGGACCGGTGCCAGGGCAGCGGCACCACGGCCAGCTCCACCAGCACGAGGGCCAGCAGGGCGCCGGGCGCCAGCCGGGCCCACGGTCCGGAGAAGCGCGCCCCGATGGCGCGGACCCCCAGGGCCGCGAGCAGCGCGAGCGGGAGCGCGAAGACGAGGCTCCAGCGCCCCGGGGCCCGAAACGCGCTGCCGCCCGGCACGTGGAGGTACACCCAACGAAAGAGCGTCGCGCCCCACGCCTCGCCGAACAGGATGATGGTCGGCGCCAGACAGAGAAGGTAGGCGAGGAGCGCGAGGAACAGGAGCACGAGCATCCACTCTCGCGGTCCGAGGGCACCGCGGGCGCGGCGGCGCCCCTCGAGCCCGAGCCACACCAGGGCCAGCAACGGGAGCGCGTTCACCGCCAGGGTCAGGTCGCGAACCGCCAGCGCCCCGAGAACGCCCCCCCGCGGGGCCCGACCGAGCGCGAGGGCCAGCCCGATCGCGCCGAGGACGGCCGCCGCGAGACCGAGGAGGCCCCACCGCGCGCGACGCACCCATCCCGGGAGCGCCGGCGGGCCCGACGCCCGCGCGTGGAGGACGACGGCCGCCCCCGCCAGGAGGAGCGCCGCGAACCCCGGAAACAGGCCGCCCTCCGGCCGCCCGAGCGACATGAGGCGGTGCCGGTAGAAGCGGCTGAACTCCGCCGGATCCAGGATGGACAGGAGCTCCATCCCGAACACGTCGCCCTCCGCGAGGGTTCGCTGGAACCCGAGCTCCCGGTGCACGCTCACGTACGGCCACAGGAAGGGCGCGAGGGCGAGCCCGAGCCCGGCACCGGCCACCCCGAGGCGCCCGGCGAGGCTCCACGTCAGCCGATCCGGTCGGAGCACGAAGAGCCCGAGGAGGAGGCCGCCCACGAGGATCGCGAGCGCGTAGCCGTTGTAGAGCGACGACAGCATCTGGGCCCACCCGGCGACCGCCGCCAGCCACAGGTGGCCCGGCCGTCCGTCGATGACGAAGCGATACAGCGCCCAGACGATGAGCGGGAACAGCACCGCCTGCTGGTAGGTGAACTGCCCGAGGTGGTCCATGCGGTTCGGATAGAACGCGAAGATCGCGCCCGCCACGAGCCCCGGGATCACCCCGCCGGTCACCGCGCGCGTCAGCACGTACGTCAGGACGCCGCTCGCCGTCAGACCCGCGAGGAGGAGGAGGTTCACGGCCAGGAGCGGCTCGATCCCCGTCGCGAGGAGCGGCGCGGCCAGGAGTCCCGTGAAGAACGCCGACTGCTGGTACGCGACGCCGTTCGCGTAGGGGTAGTAGAAGGGCACCTGGAACAGGCGCGTGGGGTCGCGGAACGTCTGCCGCGCGTTCCACGCCACCATGCTGGTCTCGGTCAGGTAGTCGCCGTGGCCGCCCCGCAGGGTGAGCCGGGGGTGGAGGGCCAGCGGGTACGTGTAGACCACCGTGGCGGCGCCGAAGAAGGCCGTGATCAGGAGCGCGTGCGTCAGGCGCCGGAGCCGCGGCCGCGCGCCGCTCACGGGCCGCGCGGTCGCGACCGACGCGGTCCCGCCGGCCGGGCGGTCAGGCGAGGTCGCGGTCAAGGCGGAGGAGCAGCTCCAGGAGCACCCGGGCGCCGGTCACCAGGTGGTCGACGTCGGCCCACTCCTCCGGGCAGTGGCTGCGGCCGTCGCGGCAAGGGATGAAGAGGAGCCCGATCGGGCAGAGCCGCGCCATGTGATTCGCGTCGTGGCTGGCGCCGCTCGTGAGACGCCGGTGGGGGATCCCGAGCGCCGATGCCGCGGCGTCCGCGGCGGCCACCATCTCGGGCGCCACGGTGAGGGGCGGGTCCCGCATGAGGACGGTCCACTCGACGGCGACGGCGCGCCGCGCGGCGATCTCCCGTGTCCCGGTCTCGAAGCGCGCCAGCGTCTCGGCGATCGCGGGTGGGTCGATCCCACGGAAGTCCACGAGGAGATCCGCCTCCCCGGGGACGATGTTGATCATGTTCGGGCGCGCCTCGACGACGCCGACCGTCCCCACCATCCCGCGGCCGGCCTCGCGCGCGACCTGCTCCACGAGCAGGACGATCTCCGCGGCCGCCGCGACCGCGTCCCGCCGATCCGCCATCGGCGTCCCGCCCGCGTGGTCCTGGCGGCCCCGCACCGCGACCCGGTAGCGGCTCGGCGCCGCGATGGCGGTCACCACGCCGAGCGGCAGACCCGCCCGGTCGAGCGAGACCGCCTGCTCGATGTGGAGCTCGAGGTACCGGAGGACGTCGCCGGACGACCGCCGCGCGCCGTCGAGGGCCGCGCCACGCCCGCCCACCGAGTCGACCGCGTCGGCGAGGCTCTGTCCCACGCGGTCGCGGAGCCCGACCGCGGTGGCGGCGTCCAGCTTGCCGCTCATCGCGCGGCTGCCGATCGTCGAGAGGCCGAAGTCCGACGGCTCCTCGCAGGTGAAGTTGATCACCTCGAACGGGTGCGCGAGCCGGTGACCGGCCGCCTCGAGGCAGCGAGCCACCTCGAGGCCCGCCAGGACGCCCGCGATCCCGTCGAAGCGCCCGCCCGCCTCGACGGTGTCGAGATGCGAGCCGATCACGAGCGCGGGCCCCGGACCGCCGCGCCGCCCGATCTGGTTGCCGGCGGCGTCGACCGACGGGGTGAGCCCCGCCTCCGCCATCCGCCGGGTGAGCCACTGGCGCGCCGCGCGATCCTCGTCGGAGAAGGCCCGGCGCGTGTACGGCCGGTCCGGCCGCGTGAAGGCCTCGAGCGCGCGGAGGTCGGCCGCGAGCCGCTCCGGCGACGGGCGCGGCAGGCCCGCAGAGCGGGCGTCAGGCACGCGCCGCGCTCCGCTGCCGGGCCGCGGCGGCGCTCATCGCGGCAGGACCGCCTCGGCGAGCGTCCCGGCGATCGCGGTCAAGGCCCGCGCCGCCGCCGCGTCGGGGTGCTCGAGCACGAACGGCCGGCCGCGGTCCGCGGCCGCGGCGAGCCGCGGGTCGAACGGCACGCGCCCGAGGAAGGCCACGCCGTGCTGGGCAGCCGTCGCTTCCCCGCCGGGACCGTCGAAGAGCGGCCCGACGGCGCCGCAGGTCGGACAGGCGTAGCCCGCCATGTTCTCGATCAGCCCGAGCAGACGCGCCCCCCGCTCGCGCGCGAGGGTCATCGCGCGGCGCACGACGAGGTGCGAGACGGCCGAGGGAATCGTGACGACCACGGCGCCGGTCAGGCCGGGCAGGAGGTCGAGGAGCGTCGGCAATCGCTCGGCGCCCGGCGGCAGGTCGAGGAGCAGCACGTCGAGGGCGCCCCATGCCGTGTCCGCGAGGAACTCCCGGAGCGCGGTCCCCTCCATGGTCCCGCGCCAGGTGTGCGCCTCGGCCTGGGTCGGCGCGTCCCAGACCACGGGCGTGTCGTCGCCGGGCAGGAGGAGGTCCATCGACAGGACCCGGATCCCGTCGGCCGACACGGCGGGGCGAACGCCGTCGGGCGCGACCTCCAGCGTCTGGCCGCGCACGCCGAGCATCTTGCCCATCGACGGGCCGTTCAGGTCCGCGTCGAGCACGCCGACGGCGAGCCCGCGCGCGGCGAGGGCGCCCGCGAGGTTCGCGGTCACCGAGCTCTTCCCCACCCCGCCCTTCCCCGAAACGACCGCGACGCTCGCGCGGACCGGCGCCATCCGGGCGGCGAGCCGCGTCTGCTGCGCGACCACCTGCTCCACGATGTTCGAGCCGCCGTCGCCCGCAATGTCGCGATAGCCCTTCATGCGCCGCTGCCCTCGTCGCTGGTGTCGAGCGGGGCCGACGCGGGGTCCCGCAGGTGCGCGCGGAAGCGCCGCATGAGGTCCTGCCCGAGGAAGTCCCCGGGGGCGCCATGCCGCTCGGCCTCGAAATAGTGCCGGATCCGGTCGAGCCGCTCCTGCGCCTCCGGGTTCAGACTGACGGTGCGGATCTCGGCCTTCGCGGCGTCGAACGCGTCGAAGGTGAGCTCGGTGAAGCCGAGCTCGCGGATGCGCTTGACGGCCTTCATCATCGCCTGGTTCCGGAACCGCGTGAGGAGCGGCGAGTCGATCTCCGCCACGCCCATCCGCCGGGCGCGCCGCTCCGCCGCCTTGCGGATGCCCTCGCGCACGAACTCCGGAGCCGTCTGGAGCCGCGCCCAGGCCTCGGGGCGCCACCGGACCGGCGTGTCGGGCGCCGCCTGCCAGAGCCGGTCGACGACCTCCGCGGTGACCCGCTCGTACCCGGCGCGCCGGGCCTCGACCTCGACGTCTCGCTGGAAGAGGCGGAGCACGAAGTCCGCCATCATGGCCGGGGCCTTGCCGAGTCGCGCGACGAGCCGGGCCTCCGCGTCGGGCGTCCAGGGGAGCGGCGCCGCGGCCGCCTCGGTCTCGGCTTCCGCCTCGGCCTCCCGGATCAGATCATGTGTCACCGCGACCGCTCCGCGCTCGGCGGCCAGCTCCTCGCAGATCCGGCGCGTCATGGGCCGCATGAAGGAGGGCGCCGCCTCGAGCACCGCCAGCGCCTCCGGCGTCCACGGCGGGGCGGACTGCGGGACCTGGTAGGCGCCGCTCTCGGCGAGGCCCATCATCTCGCTCTTGTAGCGGGTCATGAGCTCGGGCGTGATCACCTCCACGCCCTCGGCGCGCGCCCGCCGCTCGGCCAGCCGCCGGACCATGCCCCGGAGGAAGAACGGCGCGCGCGCGACCCGCGCCTCGGCCTCCGGCGTCCAGCGCACCTCGCCGGACGGGGGCGGGGCCGGCGCGCCGGATGCGCCGCTCACGCCTCGCGGCTCCACGCCGCCCGCGCGAGGATCACGGCCGTGAAGATCGTGAGGAGGCAGAAGGCCCACGCGCCCACGCGCATCGGCACGTCGAGCCCGAGGACGGGGATGGTCTCCGCGCGAGGCGCCCGGGCGATCCGCGCCACCTCGATCGCGCGGATGGCGACCAGCAGGGTCAGGATGCGGGCGAAGTCCCGGCGGGAGAGGAGCCAGCGATCGAGCCACCCGCGCTCCTTCACAAGGAGCCACGGAATCACGATCACGAACAGCGCGCCGACGACGAACCACGCCGCGCCCCCACGCTCCATTCCCCGTGGGCCGAGGCCGCTCTGCGCGAGCGCGAGCCCCCCGAGCCAGTAGACGACGCCGTAGGCGACGTACGTCCATGCGGCCTGGCGGTAGAGCGCGTCCCGCGGGGCCATCCCGCGCTCAGCCGTCCCCGGCCGTGGGCGGGCGGCCGGCCGCGGGCGTGAACGGCCGCCCCGGCGAGATGCCCCAGCGGCTCCGCACCTCGGCGAGGATCGCCGGGGTCACGGTCGTCTGCCCCTGGCCGCGCGCGTAGGCCTCGACCGCCTGGACGACCATGGCGCGGGCGAACGCCGGGATCGCGTCGAGCCGCGCCCGGGCCGCCGGCTCCCACGCGAGCGCGAACCGCGCCTCGAGCCCGAACGTCTGCTCGACCCCGAGCCGGATCAGCTCGCCGCCGTGGGCGCCGGGCTGGTAGCCGCAAGCCGGGTCCTCGGCGAGATAGTCGCCGTAGGTCGCGTAGGCGCGGCAGCGGCAGCCGCCGCAGAGCTCGCGGAACTCGCAGGCGCCGCAGCGCCCGCCGAGCGGCCGGTGACGGAGCTCCGTGAAGACTTCCGCCCGTTCCCAGAGCTCGGCGAAGCCGGTCTCGCGCAGGTTGCCGGCGGACACCGGCATGTACGGGCACGGCGTCACGTCGCCCGTCGGCGTGATGCGGCAGTAGTACTTCCCGGCCGGGCACGAGCCGTGCGCGTAGTTCGCGAGCAGCGGCGAGCTCGGGTCCAGCTCGTAGAGCACCCGCCGGAAGTGGGGCGCGCACTTCGCGCGGATCAGGAGGCCGCCGGCCCGGCCGACGGGCACGCTCCAGGGGTCCTCGCGCCGCTCGAGCACGGAGTCGGACGCGGAGCTCTCTGGCGCGCGGCCCGCCCCCTGAGTCCGGGCCAGATAGGTCAGGATCTCCTCGTACTGCGCGGGTGTGATGTCGGTGAGCCCTTCGCCGCGGCCTGTCCGGACGAGGAAGAAGAAGTTGAGGACCCGCGCCCCGAGCTCCCGCGCGAGGTCGATCATCGCGGGGATCTCGCCGACGTTCCAGTCGGTGACGCTCATGTGGAGCGAGAAGTCGATGCGCTCCGCCCGGAGGGCCTCGGTCGCCCGGATGGCGCCCTTCCAGGCGCCGGGCAGATGCCGGAACTCGTCATGACGCGCGGCATCGACCGAGTCGAGGGAGAGCGACGCCCCCTGGACGCCGTGGGTCTTCATGAGGCGCGCCTGCTTCGCGCGGAGGAGGACGCCGTTGGTCCCGAGGACGACCGTGAAGCCGTGCTCCCGCCCCTCGGCCGCCAGCTCGAAGATGTCCGGACGCAGCAGCGGCTCGCCGCCGGTGAGGATCAGGAAGGTCCCGGGGTTCACGCGGGCCATGTCCGCCATCACCCGGCGGCACTCCTCCGTCGAGAGCTCGCCCGCCGCCGAGGCGCTCGGGGCCCCGCTGATGTAGCAGTGGGCGCAGAAGAGGTTGCAGCGCTGGGTGAGGTTCCAGGAGACCGCGTACGCCTTGTACGTCACTGGATGACGGCCGGTTGCGCCTCGACCGGGGCTTTTCCCGCGAGGACGCTCAGCGAGCCGGCGATGAACGCGCGCCTGGCCAGCATCGGAGGGCGCCCGCTCTCGCCAGCCGCCACCGTGGCAACGCCCCGCGCGGCCTCGACCGACGTGACCTCGCCGCCTAGCCCTGCGGCTTGTTCTTGATGTAGCCGGCGATGACCTCGTTCATCGTGGTGCGGGCGTGGCCGATCCCCTCCTCGCAGACGTCGAGATCGATGAATCCGACCTGCTTCTCCCCCGCCACCTTCTCGATCGCCTCGCGGGTCATGTCGCGCATGAAGCCGGCCGGCACGCGGTTCAGACGGGCGACGGCGTCCTCGGTCCACGTGAAGGCGCCGTTCGGGTCGGTCACGTCCTTGAGGGTCGCCCCGGCGAACTTCGTGTTGGCAATGAGCGTGTCCCAGCCGTCGCCGAGCTTGTCGCGCCCGACCGTCTCCTCGATGAGCGGGAAGGCGACCTCCTTCGTGATGACGGGGAGCTTCCGCGTCCGCGCGTACTTCTCGATCCGCGCCTTCGCGCGCCGGCGGAGGTAGGCGTCGGTGACCTGGCGGAGCCCCTCCCGCGCGTCGTTGGCCCAGCGGACCGTCACGCCGGGCATGACCTCCTCCTCGGCGATCCCGCCCTCCAGGGTGGCGATCTGCTCCACCGCCTTCCGGTCGACGAGGGTGAACGCCTCCGGGCCGCCCGAGCAGACCGGGCACTTCACGACGGGGTTCGGGCCCTTCACGACGTACCCGCAGACCGAGCAGATCGCCGTCACGGCGGCGTCCTCGGCCCGGAGCTTCGCGACCGCCAGGTCCTCGGCGAGGATCTGCATCTTCTCGGCCATGCGGCCGGGCATGAAGATCGCCATCGCCTCGTCGATGACCTTCGAGGTGATGACGGTGTGCCCCTGCTCGATCGCGTAGCGGAGGAGCGCCGTGCGCGCCACCCCGGCCACCTGCTCGGGCACGCGCTTCATCCGGTCCCGGGCCTCGTCCGTCCAGGCGATGATCTCCTCGGCCTTGACGTCGAGCGGCGGGTAGAACTTGCCGCCCACCAGCAGCACGTTGCACGGGGCCAGGCGGAGCAGGTTCTCCGTGTTCGAGCCGAGGTCCGCCTCCCGCTCGTCCGAGTGGACGCCGATGCGTCCGAGGATCAGGAGCCAGGGCTGCTCCTTCCGGCAGAACTGGAGCACCTTCTCGAAGCACTTGCCGTCGAGCAGCGTGATCGCGAGGTCGACCCCCTCATCGGCCGCGAGCTTCCGGCCGATCTCGAGGTGCGACTGGTAGATCTTCGCGAGCCCCGTGTCGATGATCTCCTCGTGGAGCTGCTCCTGCTCCTTGAAGCGGAACACCTTCGAGGCCTGCTCGGTGAGCACGCCGACGATCCCGTTGAACATGGCGTAGTGGAGGTACGGGTCGTACACCGCGACCGCGTGGACCGGCCGGCGGAGGGCCTTCCCCAGCGCGATGCCGACCTTGAGCCCGTAGAAGGACTGCGGGCTCCCGTCGAGGCCGACGACGATCGCGCCCTGCTGTGCCTCCAGGGGCTCCAGGCTCCGGATCACCAGCGTGTCGGCCGTGACCTTCCGGATGAAGCGCTCGGTCACCGAGCCGAGCTGGCTGTCGCGCACCGCGCCCAGGCCCAGCGCGCCCATGATGACGAGGTCGTAGTCCTTGCCCTGCACGTCGTCGATCAGGGCCTTGTAGTGCTTGCCGTCCATCATCCGCGGCTCGAAGGGCAGCCCGGCGGCCTCGGTCTTCTTCCGCATGACCTCGAGGTAGGAATCGGACACGAGCTGGAGGCCCATGGCGATCAGCGAGTCGTGGATCTTTCGCTGGCGCTCGAGCTCGTGCTCGTCCCGGTACTCCTCGGGCAGCGTGTACTCCATCTGCTTGAAGCGGTAGTCGTGGAGCCGCGCCGCGTACACGTGGCAGCCGGTCAGGGTCGAGCCGAAGGCCCGCCCGAGCTCCACGGCGAGGTCGATCGCGCGGTTGGAGTAGTCCGAGTTGTCGACCGGAACGTAGATCTTGCCGAACATGGAAGCCTCCTTGCGCAGCACGGGGGGCGGCGCCGGGGTCACTTGAGCTCGAACTCGACCGCGACCTCGCCCTTCGCCGGCACCGTCACCTCCTGGGTGAGGACGCGGGGGGGGTCGTAGAGGGGGCGGCCGTCCTTGTCCTTGCCCGTCGCCACCCAGCCTTCGTGCCAGGCGGTGACGCGGTAGCGTCCCGGCGGGATCTCGTCGATGCGGAACTGTCCATTGTCGTCCGTGACCGCGAAGTAGGGGTTCTCGCGCACGACGATCCAGGCCCGCATGTGGGTATGCGCGTCGCAGACGACCTCGATGACGCCGGGCTTCTTGATGCGCTGCGAGACGTCGACGGCCTGGTCCTTCGTGGGCAGCGCGATGTTGAACACCGTCAGGCGATCGAGGTAGCCGTGGGTGTTGTGGAGCACCGGATCGGTGTTCTTGATCCGCACCTTGGCCCCCGCCATCACCGCGGAGACGTGCGGCACGAAGAGGCACTTCGCGTTGTCCAGCTCGAAGTCCGGCGCGCGCTTGCCCCGCTCGACACCCTCGAGCGCCACCACCGTGCCGCGGACGCCGCCGGTCGCGCCCACCACCAGCGCCTCCGAGGGCTTGTGCTCGCCACAGACGTCCGTGTTCTTCCGCACGGCCAGGAGCTCCGCTTTCGGCGGCTCGCCCGCGAGCCCGACGCGCCCCACCAGGACGCCGCCGTCGGGCACCGGGGCCTCGACGTAGGGCGCCGCCGACCGGGCCACGCCCGCGAGCCCGAGGCCCAGCGCGAGGAGAAGCACGGCGAGACCACGAGCGCGCATCCTAGCCCCGTCTCACGGCGCGCCCGCCGAGCCCGGCCCGGAGCGCCCGCCCTCGGTCGGATCCACCAGGTGATCGAGCGCCAGCCAGATGGCCTTGCTGTACCGAAACGACCAGAGCGGGAACAGCACCGCGAAGGCGCCCCAGATCGTCACCTGCCATCCCGGCGAGGGCGCGAGCCAGGCCTCCAGGAGGAAGTACCCGGCGAGGGCGAGGCCCACCGTCAGACCGTAGTTGATGTAGATCGCGCCAATGAAGTACCCCGCCTCGCGCTCGAACTGGAGCCCGCAGACCGGGCAGCGGGGCCGCATCCGGACCAGGCCGGTGAACAGCGACGCGCCGCCGCAGCGCGGGCAGCGCAGTCCGAGCCCCCGCCGGACCGCCAGGGCCAGTCGCGTGCGATCCACGGGCCCGCGCCCTCACGCCCGCTCATCCATGGTAGAGCATCCAGTACACCACCACGCCGGTCACCGACACGTAGAGCCAGATCGGGAAGGTGACGCGGGCCAGGCGCGCGTGGCGCGTGAACTGCGCCCGGAGCGCGCGGTAGAGCGTCGTCCCGACGAGGGGGACGATCGCCACCGCCAGCACGGTGTGCGTGATCAGGATCACGAAGTAGACCGGCCGCAGCCACCCGCCGCCCGCGTACGGGCGCGAGCCCACCTGCGCGTGGTAGGTCAGGTACGAGACGAGGAAGAGGACCGAGAGGGCAACCGCGGTCAGCATGCAGGCCCGGTGGACGGCGACCCGCCCCTGCCGGATGGCCACGAAGCCGGCCACGAGCGCCACCGCCGCGGAGGCGTTCAGCACGGCGTTGACCGTGGGCAGGACCGCGAGGGTCACCGGCCGGCGGGCCGCGGAGACGGGTACCCCGTCAATGCTTGGGTGCCTCGAGCTTCTTCTCGGCGGCGGTCTGGCGCGGCGGGTTCAGCGAGTCCGGCAGCAGCACCAGCACCAGGAGCGTGCCGATCAGGACGGGCGTCAGGGCAATGTAGCCGAGCGTCTTCGTCTCGAGCTTGAGGTGCATGAAGTAGAGGGCGACCATCGCCGCCTTCGCCGAGGCGAGCGAGACCAGCAGGATGGCGATCACGGTATGGGGAAGGGGCATGAAGATGACCCCGATCTCGACCACCGTGAGCACCGCCAGGTACCAGAAGATGGCCATGTAGCTCGGGCCGTGCTTCGCATGGGAGTCCGCCATCGCGCGCCTCCGCCTCGTCCGGCTACAGGAGGTAGATGAAGGTGAACACCATGATCCAGACCAGGTCGACGAAGTGCCAGTACAGCCCGGCCACCTCCGCGACCATGTAGTTGTAGCGCATGTCCTTCACGCGGCTGATAACCCGCCAGATCACCAGGAGGTAGATCACGCCCGCCGTCACGTGGAGCCCGTGGAAGCCGGTGATGATGAAGAAGCTGGCCCCGAACAGGGTGGCGCCCCACGGGTTCCCGAAGACCATGAGCCCGCGCTCGATCAGGTGCGTCCACTCGAAGACCTGGAGTCCGACGAAGATCGCGCCGCCGGCCGCGGTCAGCAGCACGAACTTCTTCGCGCGGGCCAGGTCGGACGCCTGGAGGGCCTCGAGGGCCTTCACCATCGTGACGCTCGAGCAGATCAGGAGGAACGTCATGAGCGCGGTGAGCTGGATGCCGAGTACCTGGGCCGGGTTTGGCCAGTCGACGCTCCCCGCCCGCATCGCGCCGTAGGACGCCAGGAGTACGCCGAAGCCCACGGCGTCTCCCGCCAGGAAGACCCACATCCCGAGCTTGCCCCAGCTCTCCGGCGTCAGGGGCGACTCGGCCGGCTCGACGGCCGGATGGTGCAGGGCAGTTGCCGCGTCGCTCACGATCCGCTCTCCTTCCGTGCGGTCATGCGAGGTAGACGAGCACGTACAAGACCGGCCAGAGGGCCACCACGAAGTGCCAGTAGATCGCGCAGCAGTCGAGCGCCGCGTACCGCTCCGCGGTGAACCGGCCGCGCCGCGCGAGCCAGAGCATCGCGCCCAGCCAGGCCGCCGCGCCGAACACGTGGGCCGCATGCACGCCGATCAGCGTGTAGAACGTGGCTCCGTAGACTCCCGACGACACCCGCAGTCCGAAATGGACGAGCCGTGTCCACTCGACCCCCTGGACCACCAGGAACAGCGCGCCGAGCCCCCAGGTCCAGGCGAGCCCGCGCACGAGCCCGGCCCGGTCGCCCGCCCGGACGGCGCGGAGCGCCCGCACGAGGGTCCAGCTCGACGCGAGCAGGACGAGCGTGTTCACCGCGGTGAGGCCGATGGGGAGCCGCGGCTGGCCGGGCGGCGGCCAGACCGCCGCCCCCAGCCGCAGCTGGAGGAAGGCGAGCACCAGGCCCCCGAAGAACATGCTCTCCCCGGCGAGGAGCATCCCCATCGCGAGGCGGGCGTTCGAGAGCGGCGGCCCGTCGGGCCCCGGGGCCCGCTCGCCCTCCCCGTTCCCCTCGTGGGGTCCCGGCGGGCCCGGGATCCGGCCGCCCCGATCGGGGACGCGGTCCCGCTGGATCTCCGCGGGGCGCACCTCGAGGTCGAGCACGGGCGTGGCCACGCTCAGTTCCGCAGCCAGGCCACGGCGGCCGAGACGAGCATGAGCACGACGATCCACGCCACGAGCCCCCACGCGGTTCGGCGGTTTCGGGTCGCCAGCGAGCTCGGGAGCGCCGGGCGCGGCTCGACGGGTGACGCGGGAACCACGGACGCGCGCGGGGGCATCGGGCTAGCCCACCTTGTCCAGCGCCATGAGGGCAAGGAGGAGCGGCAGGTACACGACCGAGGCGATGACGACCCGCCGCGCGGCGGACTCGGAGGGCCGGAGGGCCTGCGCCGCGCCGGTGGCCAGGAAGAGCGCGCCGAGGAGCAGGGCGCCGAAGAAGTACACGCCGCCCGTCAGCCCCACCAGGGTCGGCAGGAGCGCCACCGCGTGGAGCGCGAGGCAACCCGTCACGATCTGGCGCTCGGTGCTCCCGCCGTCCGGGTCCACCACGGGCAGGACCCGGATCCCCGCGCGCGCGTAGTCGTCGCGGTACAGGCGGGCGATGGCCAGCGTGTGCGGGAGCTGCCAGAGGAACAGGATCGCGAAGAGCACGCCGGCGCCGATCCCCAGCTCGCCGCGCGCTGCGACCCATCCCGCCACCGGCGGCAAGGCGCCCGGCACCGCGCCGAGCACGGTGCAGAGCGGGCTCACCTGCTTGAGCGGCGTGTAGACGCCGAGGTAGAGCGCCGACGTCACCGCGGTGACCGCGGTCACCCCGGGACCGACCGCCACGAGGAGGTACAGGAGGCCGCCGAACGTCGCCAGGACGCCGAAGGCCGCGGCCTCGCCCGGCTGGAGCCGCCCGTCGGGCAACGGCCGCCCGCGGGTACGGAGCATCCGCGCGTCCACCTCGCGCTCGAGGAACTGGTTGAGCGCGAGGGTCCCCCCGGCGGCCAGGGCGGTCCCCACGAGGACGTGGAGCACCTGCAGGTAGTCGAGGTCTCGGGACGCGCCGAGGTAGTACCCGACGAGCGTGGTCAGCACGACCATCAGGACGACGCGGGGCTTGGCGAGCGACAGGAAGTCCGCGAGGCGGCGCCGGGTGCCCGCGAGCGCCACCGCGCTCTCGCGCACGACCGCGGTCCGGGACGTCATGCCAGCGCCTCCGTCCGGACCGGCGCGGCCCGGCGCTGCGCGCGGGTCTCGGCGCCGAGCGCGCGCCGCCGGCCGAGCTGGAGCGCGAGGGCCACCGCGCTCCCCAGGATCAGTGCGCCCACGACCCGGTGGAGCACCGGGAGGGCGACCACGGAGAGCTGCCCCCCCGGCACCCAGAGGCTCGTGAAGCGGACCGTGTAGGCGCCGAGCCCGAGGAGGACCTGGACCAGGAGGAGCACCTTCACGGCGCGCGCCCACCAGGCGAGGACCGGGTCCTCCCCGGCGGCCCGAAGGACCGCGAGGGCCACGCCGACCAGGACGGCGAGCGTCACGACCGCCCCGGCGACGTGCCACCAGACCGCCGGGCCGTGCGTCGTGAAGGCGCCGAGGACGACCTGGCCGTAGACGACGACCACCGCGAACCGGCCGAGCACGGCCAGCCGGTCGATCCGCTCCGGCGCGGCGGACAGCGCCTGCCAGCCGCGGCCCGTCACCACCGCGATCCCGACCAGGAGCCCGAAGAACACCTGGGCGAGACAGCCGTGGACGACGGCCAGCGCATCCTGCAGGAGCACGACACGGAGTCCCCCGATCAGCCCCTGGATCCCCACCAGGACGACAGCCAGGGCGCCCAGGCCCCGTACCCAGCGGCGCGCCTCACCGAGCCACAGGGCCACCGCCAAGAGGGCGGTGAGGAGCCCGATCGTGGCCCCGAGGAGGCGATGGCCGTGCTCGACCAGGACGCCCCCCACCATCCCCGACCACGGGAACAGGAAGAGGTTGTGCCCGAAGGTGGTGGGCCAGTCGGGCACCGCCAGCGCCGCGCCCGTGTTGGTGACGAGCCCGCCGGCCACGATCAGGCCGGCGGTCGCGCCCGCCGTCACGCACGCCAGGCGATGCGGCCACCCGACAGCCACCCGCGTCCCCTCCCGCGTCCCGCCCGGACCCGTCAGTGCCCGTGTCCGCCCGATCGGGCGCCGGCCACCACCTGGGTCTGCGGCAGGAAATCCTCGGTCATGCCCGGCACGCTGTACTCGTAGGGGCCCCGGTAGACGGTCGGGATCGCGGCCTCCCAGTTACCGTGCGGGGGCGGCGAGGCTGCCTGCCACTCGAGCGTGTTCGAGTGCCAGGGGTTCCGCTCCGCCTTCTTCCCGCCGACGAGGCTCGAGATGAAGTTCCAGAGGAACAGGATCTGGGACACCCCGAGGATGAAGGCGCACACGGACATGAACACGGCGATGGGCTGGAGGTGCTGGAGGAACTCGTACTGCGTCGGGTTGTAGATCCGACGCATCATCCCGCCCACGCCCAGGAAGTGCATCGGGAAGAAGACGAGGTTGAAGAACACGAACGTCAGGATGGCGTGGAGCTTCCCGAGCGACTCGTTCATCTCCCGCCCGAAGAGCTTCGGGAACCAGAACGTGATGGCCGCGAACATCGCGAAGATGATCCCCGCCACCACGTAGTGGAAGTGCGCCACGATGAAGTAGGTGTCGTGGATGAAGATGTCGACCGGCGTGATGGCCATGAAGATCCCGGAGAGACCGCCGATCGTGAACGTCGACAGGAACGAGATCGCGTGGATCATCGGCGTCGTGAAGCGGATCGAGCCGCCCCACAGCGTCCCGAGCCAGTTGAACGACTTGATCGCGGACGGCACCGCGATGACCATCGTCGTCAGCATGAACGAGGTGCCGAGCGCGGGGCTCATGCCGCTGATGAACATGTGGTGGCCGTAGACGATCCACGACAGGAACGCGATCGAGATCATCGAGTACGCCATCGCCCGGTACCCGAAGATCGGCTTGCGCGAGAAGGTCGACAGCACGTCCGAGGTCACGCCCATCGCCGGAAGGACGAGGATGTAGACCTCCGGGTGCCCGAAGAACCAGAAGAGGTGCTGCCAGAGCAGCACCTCGCCGCCCCCCGACGGGTCGAACCAGTGGGTCCCGATCGTCCGGTCGAAGAGGAGCATGGCGCACGCGGACGTGAGCACGGGCAGCGCCAGCAGGAGCAGGATCGCCGTGATGAAGAGGGACCAGATCACGAGCGGCATCCGGAACAGCGTCATGCCGGGCGCCCGCATGTTGACGACCGTCGTGATGTAGTTGATCGAGCCCATCATCGACGAGACCCCGAGCACGAAGAGGCTGATCAACCAGAGGTTCTGGCCCCAGTTCACCCCGGTGAACTGGGGGTTGGCGGACAGGGGGGCGTAGGCGGTCCAGCCCGCCGCCGCATGGCCGCCGGGAACGAAGAACCCGGCCAGCATGATCACGCCCGACACCGCGCCCGTCCAGAACGAGAGCATGTTCAGCTTGGGGAAGGCCATGTCGCGCGCGCCGAGCATCAGCGGGATCAGGAAGTTCCCGAAACACCCCACCATGATCGGCATGACCACGAAGAAGATCATCAGGGTGGCGTGCATCGTGAACAGCATGTTGTAGACCTCGGGCGGGATCACGCCCTCGGTCTCGCGGAACAGCCAGCCCATGCCCGGCACCGGCGTCTCCGGCCAGCCGAGCTGCCACCGGATCAGCATGGCCAGGAAGCCGCCGATCATCAGCATGAAGAGGCCCATGAACAGGAACTGCCGACCGATCATCTTGTGGTCGGTCGAGAAGATGTACGTGCGCACGAACCCGAGGTCGTGGTGCTCGTGGACGTCGTGCGCCGCTGCCTTCGCGCTCTGAGCCATCGTTGTTCCTATCCTCCCTTGCGAGAGACCTCAGTCCGGCGGGTCCGGCCTAGGAAGGCCACTTCTCCTTGAGCCACTTCCCGTAGTCCTCGGGCGTGTGGACGAAGAGGTAACCCTTCATCCCCGAGTGGCCGAACCCGCACAGCTCGGCGCACGGGATCTCGTACTTCCCCGGTTTGGTCACCTCGATCCACTGGAGGATCTCGCGGCCGGGCACCGCGTCCTGCTTGAACCGCGCCGTGGGGATGAACACGCTGTGGATGACGTCCCGCGACCGAAGGTGCAGCACGACCGGTTTGTTGATCGGCACGTGCACCTCGTTGTCGAACGTCTGGTCGTCGGCGGTGTCGAACTTCCCGTCCGGCCCCGGGTACGCGACCTCCCAGTTGAACTGCTTCGCGGTGATGCGCACGTGGAGGTCCGACTCGGGAACGTGGCTCTTGATCTTCGACCAGGTCGGGATGGCGAGGAACGTCAGCACCACCAGGATCAGGGAGGGGACGATCGTCCACACCATCTCGAGCGTGGTGTTGCCGTGGCTGTAGACGGCCCGCCGTCCGGGCCGTTGGCGGTACACGACCAGGAACCACGCCAGCAACACCGTCACGAGCACGAACGCGGCGCCGGTGATGTAGTAGATGAGATAGAAGAGGTCGTCGAGCTCCTTGCCGTACGTCGCGATGTTCTCGGGGAGCCAGCTCATCATCGCAGTCGGCCCGTCCTTTTCGATCGAAGGGGGGTCACGGTCTCGTTCCGCACCGGGGCCGACGCCCCGGCGTCCGGCGCGCGCTCCCGGCGGCCCATCCGGCCCCGGGAGCGCACGCCTGCCGGAGTCCTACTTTTTCAACTCGAAGGCGACCTTCGTGTCCTGCCCGGCCTTGACCTCGACTTCCTTGGTCTGCTTGCCGAGCACCGGGTGGATCACCTCCACCTTGTGCTTCCCGGGCGGCACGTTCTCCAGCTTGAAGGCGCCGTTGGCGTCGGTGACGGCCGTCGGACTCTCGGTCACGAAGATCCAGCCGTGCATCCAGCTGTGGGCGTCACACTGGACCTTCACGAGCTCGGGCTTGTCCAGCTTCTCCACCATCTCCTTCTTGAATTTCGGCTGCGCCTTGTTGATCGGCGGGTTGGCCGTCGAGAAGGTGTGGATGTTGTGGAGGACGCCGTCCGAATTGAGGATCTTGACCTCGCCCGGCGCCATCACGAGGACCTCGGGGTGGAACTCGCACCCCTTCTGGTCGAGGACCGCCGGCTTGGAGGGCTTGGCGCCCTTGGCGCTGGGGACCGACACCAGCGTGTCGGCCAGGCCGCCCCCGGCGCCCACCGCGACCTCGGCGATCTTCTTCTCCTGGCCGCAGACCTCGTTGTCCTTGTTGACCTTGATCACCTTGGGCGCGGGCGCGGCACCGGCGAACTTCACCTCGCCGCTGATGGACCCACCGCCCTGGGCGCCCGCCGGCCAGCCGGCCACCAGGACGACTCCCGCCGCGGTTGCCACGACGGCCAGCATGCTCACCACGATCGACTGCTTCATCGAAACCTTCCTCCTTGTCATCGAGTCTCGCGCGACGCGGCGTCTTGCCGCCCGCGGGCCCACCGGGCGAGCCCGAGGCCGGCGGCGCCCGACGCCAGCGCCAGGATCGGCGGTACGACGAACTGCCGCTTCGAGGGCGGCGGCTCGAGCCGCGCATAGTACCAGGTGGAGACGGCGGCCTTCGGGCCGTCGTCCCCCTCCGAGCCGTCCCATGCCCAGAAGGCCACCGGGAAGAACTCCCCGGGGCGGAAGACGAAGTCCTGCGAGTCCGAGGTCTTGAGCGGCCGCCGGATCACCGCCCGGTACTGGCCGGCGTCGTAGACGACCTGTCCCTTGGCTTGCACGGCTTCCCCCGCCTGGGGCGTCATCTTCCCCGCTCCCGTTGCCGTGGCCTCGCCCACGTCCCCGCCCGCGCGCCACGTCAGCAAGTAGACGGGATGGCTGCCGTCTCCCATCAGGAAGTACGGGCGGTCCCCCGTCCCCTGCCCGGTCGGGAACTGGATGGCGACCATGTCCGGCTTCGGCGCCCCCTTGGTCGGATCGGACGCCGTCGGGTCGTCCCAGGTCAGGTGAAACACCGCCTCGCGCTCAGTGTACACCGCCCGCACCGTGACGATGTCGACGGTGGGGTTGAAGTTTCGCGGGTCGACGATGACCTGGCCGACCATGGGGATCGGCCCGCCCGGGCGGCGGGTCCAGAACTCGGCGTTCGGGTCGCTCGGCACCTCGCCCGCGACCGGTAGAATCGTCAGCAGCGCCGCCAAGTTGAGGCGCTCCGGCCCCAGGGACCGCACGTAGTTCGCGAGGTCCCAGAGGCTCGCGTCCTTGACGTCGGCGTCCTTCTCGTCCGACTTTCGGTAGTCCTCGACCGAGTCGGCGATGGCCGGCATCGGCGTCCCGGCGACGCCGGTCAGGAGCCGCATGACCACGTCCTTCCGCTCCGAGCCCCCCCGGAAGTTCCACGGGCTGTGGAGGTTGGCAGGCCGGATCGGGTGGCCCCAGTCGTCCTTCAAGTCGGATCCCGGCGCGGGATCCCCGCGACCCGCCTGGCCGTGGCACTTGACGCACTCGAAGGCGTCGAACATCTTCTTGCCCCGGCGCAGCGACGCCTCCGACGAGGCAACCTCCTTGGGCACGGCGACGGCCTCGAGCTTCGCCCCCTTGTAGCCGTCCGCGAAGGTCTTGATGTAGGCCACGACCGCCGAGCGCTCCTTCTCGGGGAGCGACCGCCAGGCGGGCATCGACGTCCCGGGCATGCCGTCGGTCACGATCCGGAGCAGATCCTGGTCCGAGGCCAGGGGGCCCCCCACGCTGCGGATCTTGTACTTCCCGGCGGTGAAGTCGCGCGGCCGCGGGACGAGCAGCTCGGCCGCGGGCCCGTCGCCCTTGCCGGTCGCGCCGTGGCAGCCCACGCAGCGCTTCTCGTAGACCTGCTTGCCGAGTGCGACGTCGCCCGACTGGGCGGCCGCGGACCGCGGCGCGAGAAGCTCGGCGCCGCCGGCGAGGAGGCCCGTCGTCGGCCCCGGCTCGACCGGCCGGGCCGCGTGCGACTCCATCACCCGCGGCGGATGGCCCGTCGTCTCGTAGAGGTAGTAGATCACCTGCCAGATCTGCTCGTCGGTCAGCCGGTCTTCCCAGGCCGGCATCGCCGAGTTCCAGGGCGTCGACTCCTTCGGCAGGCCCGGGCCGCCCTTCGCGATGCGCCAGAACACGTAGCCCTCGGAGAGCTGGGCGATCGTGTTCGGGCCGGCGAAGTCCGCCGGCTGCGGGTTGAAGCCGTGGGCGAAGTGCCCCCGGCCGTCCAGCAGGTCGCCATGGCAGTACATGCAGTTCCGGATGTAGGTCGCGGCGCCCGCCGCGAGGTGCTTCTCGCGGTTCCCGGGGTTCGCCTTGATGTCCTTCCGGATCGGCGTGTCGGCGTGCTGGAGGTTGATCTCCTTCCCCCGGAAGCTGATGGAGTCGGGGGGCGCCGGGTGGACCGCGCGGAGCTCGAGCGGCGCCTCGGCGCGGGCCGCCGCCTGCGAATACGCGTAGTAGCCGATCAGGAGGGGGATCACCACGCCGAGGACGAGCCGCAGTGGCCGCCGGCGGGGCTCGGTGAGCATCGCCCAGATCGGCGCCACGAAGGCGCGCCACGAGTCGGAGTCCGACGAGACGTACACCAGGACGGCCATGACCGTGATGGCCATGTACATCGAGAACACGCTGAACGGCATGGGCGGCCGGATCCCGTACCGGAACAGGAGGGCGGCCGCGACCACGACCAGGGCGGCCTGGAGGAACTTCCCGCGCGGGGTCGGCATGGGGTTAGGGCTTGGCCTTGGCGGCGGGCTGGCCGGCGGCGGGAGCCGCGCCGCCCTTGAGCGTCAAGAGGAACGCGACGAGATCGAGGTACTCCCGGGCCGCGAGCTGCTGCCCGAAGGTCTTCGGCATGACGTTCGGCGGGAACCCGGAGACCGTGCCCTTCGAGGCGGGGTCCAGGATCTTGCCCATGATGTACTCCGGCGTCTGGCTGCCGGCGATGTTCGAGAGGTCCGGCCCGACCGGGCTCGCCCCGATCGCCCCCGCCTTGTGGCAGGCGATGCACGCGCCCTTGCCCATGAACACCGCCTGGCCCGCCTTCGGATCGCCCGGCAGCTCGATCGAGGCGGCGGCGCCGGCGGCGGCCGCCGCGATCTGCGGCACGTCGTCGAGCTTGACGTCCACGCTGCCGCCCTGGCTCTCCAGGAAGGCCACCACGGCCCAGAGCTCGCTCCGGTTCAGGCCGATCGGCGGCTTCGACACGTTCGGCATGATGTTGGGGAAGCCCTCGACCACGTAGGCGGACGGGGTCAGCAGGGACTCGACCAGGTACGCGGCCGCCCGGGTCCCGGGCTTCCGGGTCGCCGCGCGCCCGCCCACGCCCGCGAGGTCGGGCCCGCGCCCGGCCCGGCCGATGCCGTGGCAGGTCGTGCACTGGCCCTTCTCGCGGAAGATCCGCTCGCCGGCGGCCACGAGCTGCTCAGGGGTCACGCTGCCGCCCTCGAGCGAGAGCTCCTCGGGAGGCTTCGACTCGATCTGGGGGATCGAGTTCGCGTACCAGGTGTAGCTGCCCATCACCGCCAGGGCGAACGCGCCCACCTTGACCGTCACGGGCAGCGCCATGGCGCGGGCTACGCCTCCGGGCTCCCGCCGGCGATGGGGGCGGGCGCCGGATGTCCGCCGGGCGCCTTGGCGTCCGTGAGGGGCCCCTTCTCTCCGAGACCGCCGAGCCAGAAGATGAACATCACCATCAGGAAGAACAGGATGGTGGTGATGGTGATGATGTTCGCCGCGTAGCCGAGGGCCGGTGTGAGCGCGTCGGGCGACCGGTCCTGCATCACGCCATAGACGTGCCAGTGCTGCCGGATCCCCGACCGCGCGAAGCCCATGAGACCCATCAGCCAGGTGAAGGTCACGGCCAGCAGGATCAGCACGTACTGGGAGCGCGGCGCGATCGTGCCCCAGCGGATGGTCCCGGTGGATCGGGCCCCCTTGAACATCGGGATGTCGATCGCCATCACGATGACGATGCAGAGCAGGACCGACCCCACCTGCAACGGCGAGAAGCGCCGGATCCGGACAATGGCCTCGACGAAGTACCCGCCGAGGCCCAGGCCGATCACCGCGGCGCCCGCGAGGGCGAACGTCAGGTACTGGAGCATCATCCCGAAGCGGGCCCACGACACGGTCGGCTCGCGGTTCGCCCGCCGATACAGGAGGTACGAGAAGAAGGTCGTCAGGATCATGAGGTTCACCGCGGTGTTCTTCGCGGTCATGACCCCGAAGAACCGCAGGAACCGGTGGTCCGACCCGCCCATGGCGCGGACCTCGCCGAGCGACGCGATGAGGCTTCGCGGGGTGGCCCACACCATGAACCCGAGCGCGATGATCAGGAGGAGGTACTTGATCCAGGGTCGGAAGCGCTCGGCCCCGGGGATGCGCTCCATCCCGAGCCAGAGGTAGTAGTTCGAGCCCAGGAAGAGCACGCCGATGAGGATGGCCTGGACGATCCAGAGCCACGACATGAAGCCGCCCATCATCGTGATGCCCATCGTCTGGTTGTAGCCGTAGATCTCGAAGCCGAGCCAGTACCCGGCGAACGGGAGCACCATCAGCGCCGAGAGCGCCACGAAGTTCCCGATGTACCCCATCCAGTCGTAGCGCGCCCGCTCCTCGTCCGTCTTGGCGCCCAGGAACCGGAACGCGGCGTACCCGGCGACGATGGTCCCCCCGAACACGAGGTTGGCGATGAGGCGGTGGATGTTGACCGGCATCCAGGTGAAGTTGTTCACGGCTTGCCAGAGGGTGCCCGTGAACTTCCCGCTCTCGTCCACGCCGGCCGGCGAGATCATGAAGGTGACCCACGAGTTCGAGACGAACAGGATGGCCGTGCCGAGGAGGTTCGACAGCACCCCGATCGCCACGTGGAGCCCCTTCCGCGGCCCCGACAGCCAGTGCCAGCCGTAGTACCAGAGGTACACGGTGAACGTCTCGGCGAAGAACAGGCCCGCGTAGAGCCACATCGTGGGCGCGAAGATGCCGCTCATGAACGTCCAGAACCGCGGGTACAGCGTGATCAGGAGGAACAGGAGCAGGCCGCCCAGGAGCGCCGTGGTCGAGAACGCCGCGAACGTGAGCTTGACGAACTCGTGGGAGAGCCAGTCGTACCGGCGCCCCTCCTCGCGGTCCATCCCGATCCGCCAGCCCATGAACTCGATGATCACGGCGAAGATCGGAACGCCCAGGATGAACGCCGCGAAGTTGAGGTGGATCTGCGCGATCACCCAGATGGCAAGCCGCGAGCCGATGAAGGGGAAGGCCCGGTAGGCGGCGTCCTTCTGCTCCTGGGCCCAGCCGGGCGTCGCCAGGAGCGCGACCGCGGCGGCGGCCAGGACCAGCGGAAGGACGCGCGCGAGCCGCGACGGTGCGGGCTCGCTCGGGGTCACGGGCGGCCGCACGGTGGTCGTGCCGAGGCTCCTTCGGGTCGAGGCATTGCGAGCGCGCCGGCGGGGGGCCCCGGCCCGCTTGTTCCAATCGTCACAAGGGCGACGCCTCTTTGTAGGGCAGCGAGGGGTCCCCTGTCAAGGGCGAGTCGGGCCGTTTCGCCCGCGCGGCGGCGCGCGCGCGGGACGCCGTGGGCGCGACGCGCACCGCGCATCCGCGGCGTGCCGTCGGCGCGGGGACGCGCGCGCCCCGACACGGGTCCCGGCGGCCGAGGAGCGCGCGCGGCACTGCGGGCGGGGCGCGCGCCGCGTGGTCGAGCGATGCGTGAGGAGCGCGATGTCGTCCCGCGCGACCACGGCGCGCGGCGCCGGGCCGCGATTGCCCGACGCGGCGCCGCTGTGCTACCGTGAATGGTGCATTTCGCTCGTCTCGTGATGAGCGTCACCCCCGACCGACCGGTCATCCTGAGCGGAGGAACTCCATGGCAAGCCAGGCCACGTTGCACCTGACCGAGGCCGCATTCGACCAGACCCTGGCCGAGCACCAGGAAGCGGTGGTCGTCGACTTCTGGGCCGAGTGGTGTGGCCCGTGCAAGGCGATCGCGCCCACGCTGGACGAGCTCGCGCAGGAGTACGCCGGTCGGGTGACGATCGCCAAGGTCAACGTCGATGAGCACCCCGGCCTGGCCGCGCGCTTCCAGGTGCGCTCCATCCCCACCCTCCTCTTCTTCAAGGGCGGGCACGTCATCGACCAGGTCATCGGCGCAGTCCCGAAGGCGCAGATCAAGAAGCGCTTGGACGCGGTCGCCTGAGGGAGCCCGCTGGTGAGGGCTGGCGAGGACCCTGACCCGTCCGGGGCCTCCCAAGCAACGCTCGCGGCGCTCGGCGAGCGCGGGCTGATCACCCGCCTCCGCCAGCGGCTGCCCGCGCCCGGCCCCGAGGTCCTGCTCGGGATCGGGGACGACGCGGCCGCCATCCGCTGGGACGGGTCGACCCTCTTGCTGACCACCGACACCCTGCTCGAGGGCATCCACTTCCGGCGGTCAACCGCCACGCTCCGGGACATCGGGGCCAAGGCCATCGCGGTCAACGTCTCGGACATCGCGGCGATGGGCGGGGAGCCCCGCTACGCGCTGCTCGCCCTGGCCCTCCCGCCGAGCCTCCCGGTCGACGAGGTCGACGCCCTCTACGCGGGTGTCCAGGAAATGGCCGGCCGGCATGGCGTGACGGTCGTCGGCGGCGACACGTGCGCCGCGCTCGAAGGCGTCGTGCTGTCGGTGACCCTGGTCGGGCGCGTGGCGGGCGCGCCCCTCCGGCGGAGCGGCGCGCGCCCGGGTGACGCGATCCTGGTGACCGGGAGCCTGGGGGCGGCCGCCGCGGGCCTGGCCGTCCTCGAGCGCGGCGATGGCGGGCTGCCGCCGGCGGTGGTGGCGGCGGTCGTCGGTCCGCACCGGGTGCCGACCCCTCGCGTCGCCGAGAGCGGGGTGATCCGGGCCTCGGGATGGGCGACGGCCATGATCGACCTCTCGGACGGCCTCGCGACCGACCTCGGACACATCGCGGCCGAGAGCCGGGTGGGGGCCCGGGTCGAGCTCGACCTCGTCCCGGTGAGCGACGCGACACGCCGGGTGGCGGAGGTCCAGGGCGTCGATCCCCTCTGCTGGGCGCTGAGCGGCGGCGAGGACTACGAGCTCCTGTTCACCGCCGAGCCCGGGCGCGCAGCCGAACTGGCGCACCTGGTGACGGCCCGGACCGGCACCCCGGTCCACCGGATCGGCGAGGTGCGGCCGGCCGCGGAGGGCGTGCGCTTCGTGGACCGGCAGGGGCACGCGCGCCCGGTCGCCCCGGGCTTCGACCACTTCGGCTAGACGATGGAACGGCTGGTCCTCGACATCATCCTGCTCGCGACGTTCCTCGGCATCTCGGCGCTCCTCGCCGGCGCGGAGGCGGCGTACTTCTCCCTCTCGCGCCTGGGGACCGCGCACCTCGAGCCCGAGGAGACCCCGGGACACGCCCTCCTCGAACGGGTCCTGCGCGATCCGCGGGACCTCCTGATCACGCTCCTGGTCGGCATCACGCTCGTGAACATCGCCGCCGCCGCCGTGGCCGCGCAGGTGGCCACCACGCTCTTCGGCCCGCGCGGCATCGGGGTCGCGATCCCGGTGATGGTGTTCCTCATCGTCGTGTTCGGCGAGGTGCTGCCGATGACCATCGCCGTCGGGATGCCGCACCGCTTCGGCCTCCTGGTGGCGCGGCCGGTGCTGGCCCTCCAGTGGCTGCTCACGCCGGTCCGGCTCCTCCTGGGCGCCTTCACCAGCCTCGTCTCGCAGGCGACGGACGGCGAGGGCGGCGTGGCCAAGGCCGCGATCACGGAGGCGGAGCTCCGCACGCTGGTCGAGGTCGGCCACCAGGAGGGCGTGGTCCAGCGCAAGGAACGGGAGATGATCCACGGGGTCTTCGAGCTCGGGGAGACCACCGTGGCCGAGGTCATGGTCCCGCGGACCGACGTGTTCGGCCTCGACGTGGCGACGCCGCCCGACCGGCTGCTGCCGTCGATCCGGGCGAACCTCCACCACCGGGTGCCCGTGTACGAGGGGAGCCTCGACCACGTCCTCGGCATCCTCCTCACGACGGAGCTCCTGCCGTACTACGCGGGGCTGCCGGCCGGCTTCGACCTCCGGGCCCACCTCACGGCACCCTACTTCGTGCCCCAGTCCAAGCGCGCGGACGCGCTCCTGCGGGAGTTCAAGGCCAAGAAGCTCCGCACGGCCATCGTCGTCGACGAGTACGGGGGCACCGCGGGGCTGGTCACGCTGGAGGACCTCCTGGAGGAGGTCGTCGGCGAGATCCGCGACGAGTTCGAGGCCGAGGAGCGCCTGGCCCAGCCGGTGGACGACCGCACGTGGCGCGTCGCGGCCAAGATGGCGATCGGCGACTTCAACGCGGTCACCCGGCTTACCATCTCCGACGAGCACTTCGACACGGTCGGCGGCTGGGTGCTGGATCTCTTCGGCCGTGTGCCCCACCGGGGCGAGAGCCTCGAGGGCGAGGGCATCCGCGTCACCGTGGAGACCATGCACCGGAACCGCATCCTCCAGGTCCTGGTCCGCCTGCCGGCCGCCCCCACCGCCGGAAGCCCCGCCCCGGAGGCGGGCGCGGCCCCGAGCGCGCACGCGCACCCGGAGGGTGAGGCGTGACCCTCGGCGCGACGCTCACGATCGTCTTCCTGTGCCTCCTCGCGTCCGCCTTCTTCTCGAGCGCGGAGATCGCGTTCCTGGCCGCCAACCGCGTCCGCCTCCGCCACCTGGCGGAGCAGGGTCGCCGGGTGGCCCGGGGCTACATGGAGGCGTTCCAGCACCCGGAGCAGCTCCTGTCCACCGCGATGATGGGGGTGACGATCGCCCACGTCGTGTCCTCGGCGATGGCGACGGCCGCCCTGCTCCCGTGGGTGGGCGGCCAGGCCTCGCTCTGGGCGACGGTGGTGCTGACGCCGCTCATGCTGGTGTTCGGCGAGATCCTGCCGAAGGCGCTGACCCAGCCCCGGGCGACCGAGATCGCGCTCCGCACCTTCGACCCCTTGCGCGCCGTCGCCTGGCTCCTCGCCCCCGTGGTGGGCCTCGCGAACCTCCTCGTGCGCGCGATCCTGGGTGGCCTCGGTCACGGGGAGCGCCGGGACCCGTTCGTCTCGCGGGCCGATCTCCGGCTCCTCGTCGAGCGCGAGCCGGACGGCACGACGGACGTCCGCGAGGAAGAGCGGGAGATGATCGAGGGGATCTTCGATCTCGTGGAGACGTCGGTGCGCGAGGTCATGGTGCCCCTGGTCGACGTCGTCGCCGTGCCCGAGGACGCGACCATCGACGAGGCGGTCGCGAAGGTGCGGGAGAGCGGGCACTCCCGCCTGCCCGTCTACCGGGAGCGCATCGACAACGTCGTGGGCGTCCTGGCCGCGCTCGACATCCTCGGCCGCGGGGCCGCCGGCGAGACGCTCCGCACGCTCATGCGGCCGGCCCACTACGTCCCGGCCACCAAGCGCGTCAGCGACCTCCTGCCGGAGATGCAGCGGCGCCGGATCCAGCTCGCCGTCGTGGTGGACGAGTACGGCGCGAGCCAGGGCATCGTGACGGTCGGGAACGTCATCGAGGAGATCGTGGGTGAGATCCCCGACGACCGCGAGCGCACGCCCGCCCAGCTCGTGCGGCTGCCCGACGGGAGCTACCTCGTGAACGGCCGCATGTGGCTCGAGGAGCTGAACGAGGCCCTGGACTGGGAGCTGCCGACCAAGAAGGGCTACGAGACGGTGGCGGGGCTGATCCTGGCGTCCCTCGGCCGCATCCCCCGGCCCGGCGAGCAGGTCACCGTCGGCAACTACGAGCTCGCCGTCGTCGACGCCGACGAGCGTCGCATCCTCAAGGTGAAGGTCCGGGCGCGCGAGCGGAAGGCCGACCCCGCTCCCGCGGCCCCCCAAGGAGGACACCCAGCATGACCGGCAGCATGGTGACGTTTCCCGCGAACGGGACCTCGACGTCCGGGTACCTCGCGACGCCCAAGCCGGGCGCGGGGCCGGGCGTCCTCGTCATCCAGGAGTGGTGGGGCCTGGTCCCCCACATCAAGCACGTGTGCGACCGTCTCGCCGCCGAGGGCTTCGTCGCGCTGGCGCCCGACATGTACCACGGACAGACCGCCAGCGAGCCCGACGGCGCGGGCAAGCTCTTCATGGCCCTCAACATCGCGCGCGCCGAGAAGGACCTCCGGGGCGCCGCGACGTACCTCCTCGGGCACTCGTCGTCGAAGACGCTCGGCGCGATCGGCTTCTGCATGGGCGGGCAGCTGGCGCTGTTCGCGGCGACGCTGAACCCCGCGGTGGGGGCGTGCGTGAACTTCTACGGCATCCACCCGAACGTGAAGCCCGACTACGCGAAGCTCGCCGGGCCCGTGCTCGGGCTCTACGCGGAGCAGGACGGCTTCGTCACGCCGGCGGTCGCGCGGCAGGTCGACACGGACATCCGGAAGGCGGGCAAGGCCTCGGAGATCCACATCTACCCGGGTGTCGACCACGCCTTCTTCAACGACGAGCGCCCCGACGTCTACAACCGGGCCGCCGCCGAGGACGCCTGGCGGCGGACGCTGACCTTCCTCCGCCAGCACCTCCGGTAGCCGCGGGCCCCGAAACGCCGCGAGGGGGGCCCGGGGCCCCCCTCGCGCAGAACCGTCTCGGCCGGCCGCGCGCCGCGCTAGGCGCCGCGGGCGGCGGCCGCCGCGGCCTTCCGCGCCTTCTTGGCTTCCTTGCCCTTCGGCTCGGCGGACTTCTTGCCCTTCTCGGACTTCTCCTTGGGGGCCTCGGGCCGGTCGACCAGCTCGAGGATCGCCAGCGGCGCGGCGTCGCCCCGCCGGGTCCCCATCTGGAGGATGCGCGTGTAGCCGCCGCGCCGGTCCGCGTAGCGGGCGCCGACGGTGTCGAAGAGCCGGTGCACGACCTTGACGTCGGGCACCAGGGTGAGCGCCTGGCGCCGCGCGTGGAGGTTGTCCGCCTTCGCGAGCGTCACCAGATGGTCCGCCAGCGGCCGCACGGCCTTGGCCTTGGCCAGGGTCGTCGTGATCCGCTCGTGGGTGAACAGCGCCGTGAGGAGGTTCCGGAACAGGGCCCAGCGGTGGGCCGTGAGCCGGCCGAGCTTCCAGCCGTCGCGCCTGTGTCTCATGCGTCCCTCGAAGACTCCACCGAGGCCGCGGCCGCCGTAGGCTCGTCGTCCTCCTCCTCCGCCCCCGCCGGCGTGAACAGGTCGAAGTGGTCGCGCAGGAGCTTCGACGCCTGGAGGAAGGCATGGTCCGGGGCGATGCTGCCGTCGGTCGTGATCTCGACCAAGAGTTTCTCGTAGTCGGTGATGTTGCCGAGCCGGGACATCTCCACCTGGTAGTTCACGCGCCGGATCGGCGAGAACGCCGAGTCGAGGCCGATCGCGCCCGCGGGCACGCTGTCCCCGTGCCGGTCGGCGGACACGTAGCCCCGGCCGGCGCGGATGCCCACGTCGAGCGTCAGCTTCCCGCCCGCCGTGACGGTGGCCAGGTGGAGGTCGGGGGTCACCACCTCGACCCCAGGCCCCGCGAGGTCGGCGCCGGTGGCGGCGCGCGGGCCCCGCACGTCGAGATGGGCCGTGCCCGTCTCGGCGTTGCCGGGAAGCCGCACGACCAGCTTCTTCATGTTGAGCAGGAGGTTGGCGAGATCCTCCTCGACGCCTGCCACGCGCTCGGCGTTCGCGCTCACGCCCGCGATCTTGACCCAGACCGGAGCCGTGCCGGGGACCGCCGACAGGAGCACCCGGCGGAGGGAGCCGCCGACCGTCAGCGCGTAGCCCTTCTCGAACGGTTCGGCCGCCATGCGGCCGAACGTCGGGGTCAGGTTCTCCCATTCGATGCGACGAGGACGCTGGAACATCAACCGCGGCATTCGTCCGACCTCTCTTACTTCGAGTACAGCTCGACGATGAGCTGCTCCTGCACCGGAATCTGGATGTCGTCGCGGAGCGGCAGGCTCCGGACGGTGCCCGACTTCTCGGGGGCCGCCAGCTCGAGCCACTGGGGCACGTGGCCCCGGCCCGCCGACAGGTTGTCCGTCACCCGGTCCTGGAACTTCGAGGTCGGCCGGAGCCGCACCTGGTCGCCGACCCGCACCAGGAACGACGGGACCGACACCCGTCGGCCGCTCACCTGGAAGTGCCCGTGCGCCACCATCTGCCGCGCCTCGGCCCTCGAGGCGGCAAAGCCGAGCCGGAACACGACGTTGTCGAGCCGCCGCTCCAGGAGCCGCAGGAGGTTCTCGCCCGTCACGCCCTTCTGGCCTTCGGCCTGGGCGAAGTAGCGCCGGAACTGACCCTCGAGGAGCCCGTAGATGCGCTTGGCCTTCTGCTTCTCCCGCAACTGCTGCCCGTACGCCGACTGCTTGGAGCGGCCCAGCCCGTGCTGGCCTGGCGGGTAGTTGCGGCGCTCGATGGCGCACTTGTCCGTGAAGCAGCGTGAGCCCTTGAGGAAGAGCTTCAGGCCCTCCCGCCGGCACAGCCGGCAGACCGCGTCGTTATACCTGGCCAACTTCCATCCTCCTCGCTACACCCGGCGCCGCTTGGGTGGGCGGCAGCCGTCGTGCGGGATCGGCGTGACGTCGTGGATCGCCGTGATCTCCAGGCCCACCGCCTGCAGCGAGCGGATCGCGGCTTCCCGGCCCGCGCCGGGACCCTTCACGTAGACCTCGACCTGCTTGAGTCCGATCTCCATGGCCTTCCGCGCCGCCGACTCGGCCGCCATCTGCGCGGCGAACGGGGTGCTCTTGCGCGAGCCCTTGAAGCCCACGCTCCCGGCGCTCGCCCACGCGACCACTCCGCCCATCTTGTCGGTGAGGGTCACGATCGTGTTGTTGAACGTCGCCTGCACGTGGGCGATCCCCGTGCGGACCTCGCGCCGTTCCTTCTTCTTCCCGCTCTTGCGCGGCTTGCCGGTCCCCGCTTCAGCCATGGTGCCCTATGCCTTCCCCGTCGTCGGGTTCTTGCTGGTGGCCTTCTTCCGGATGCCGACCCCGCGCCGGGGGCCCTTCCGGGTCCGCGCGTTCGTATGGGTGCGCTGCCCCCGGACGGGCAGGCCCTTCCGGTGCCGGATGCCCCGGTAGCTGCCGATGTCCATGAGGCGCTTGACGTTCATGGTGACCTCGCGCCGGAGGTCGCCTTCGACCCGCTGCTCGCGGTCGATCACCTCGCGGACCCGCGCGGTCTCGTCCTCGGTCCACTCCCGCACCCGGCGGTTCAGATCCACCGCCGCCCGGTTCAGGATGCGCCGGGCCGACGAGCGCCCGATGCCGAAGATGTACGTCAAGGCGACCTCGCCCCGCTTGTCCCGGGGCAGATCCACTCCCGCCACGCGTGCCATACGCCTGTCCTCTCCCGCCGCGCGTCAGCCCTGGCGCTGCTTGTGGCGCACGTTCGTGCAGATGACCCGCACGACGCCCTTGCGCCGGATGATCTTGCACTTCTCGCATCGCGTCCTGACCGATGGTCGTACTTTCATCGTCGGTTCTTCCTGACCCCGGTCGCTCTACTTGAACCGGTACGTGATCCGGCCCCGCGTCAGGTCGTACGCCGACAGCTCGACCTTGACCCGGTCGCCGGGCAGGATCCGGATAAAGTGCATGCGCATCTTGCCCGAGACATGGGTCAGCACGCGGTGCCCGTTGTCCAGCTCGACCCGGAACATGGCATTCGGCAGGGGCTCGACCACCTTGCCCTCCACCTCGATCGCGTCGTCCTTGGGCTTCTTGCCCTCCCGCTCCTCGGGAAACTGGCCGCGTCGCCGCCGCCCCATCAGGCCGCCTCCCTCGCGTCCGCCGTGAGCACGTCCGGGCCGCGCTCGGTGACGGCCACCGTGTGCTCGAAGTGCGCCGCCAGGCTCCCGTCCGCGGTCACCGCCGTCCACCGGTCCTCGAGCACGCGCACCTCCCAGTGCCCCATCGTGACCATGGGCTCGAGGGCGAGCACCATGCCAGCCCGCAGCAAGGGCCCCCGGCCGGGCTCCCCGAAGTTCGGCACCTGGGGGTCCTCGTGGAGCGCGCGGCCGATGCCGTGCCCGACGAAGGCCCGCACGATCCCGAAACCCGCCGCCTCCACGTGCCGCTGGACCGCCGCCGACACGTCGCCCAGGCGCTGGCCGGGCCGACACTGCGCGATGGCCAGCTCCAGCGACTCGCGCGTCACGTCGAGCAGGCGCCGCGTCTCCTCGGCCACCTCGCCGACCGGCAGCGTCACGGCCGCGTCCGCGTAGTACCCCTCGACGATGGCGCCCAGGTCCAGGCCGATGATGTCCCCCTCCCGCAACCGGCGGCGGGCCGCCGGAATGCCGTGGACGACCTCCTCGTTGATCGAGGCGCAGATCGTGGCCGGGAAGCCGCGGTACCCCTTGAACGCCGGCTTCGCCTTCCGCTCCCGGATCAAGCCCTCCACTTCGCGGTCGATCTCGAGGGTCGACACCCCCGGCTTCACGAGGTCGCGGCACATCCGGAAGGCGTCGGCCAGGATCTGGCCGGCCTCGCGCATGTGCGCGATCTGGGCGGGCGACTTCAGCTCGATCACCGTGGACCCTCGGTGGCCGCCACGAGGTCCGCGTGGACGGCGTCCATCGTGCCGGCGCCGGTGATCGCGGTGAGGAGTCCGCGCCGCTGGTAGTAGTCGACGAGCGGGCGCGTGTCCCGCGCGTAGACGGCCAGCCGCCGCCGCACCGTCGCCTCCTCGTCATCCGTGCGCTGGTAGAGCTCCCCCCCGCACGCATCGCACCGGCCCGGCACCCGGGGCGGCGAGAGCGTCACGTGGTAGTTGCGGCCGCAGCTCCGGCACACCCGTCGACCGGTGAGGCGCGCCACCAGATCCTCGTCGGCGATCTGGAACAGCACCACGCGGTCGAGAGGCGTGCCCTCGGCCTCGAGGAGCTGGTCGAGGGCCGCCGCCTGGGCCGCCGTGCGCGGGAAGCCGTCCAGGACGAACCCCTTCCGGCCGTCCGGCTGGGCGAGCCGCTCGCGGACGAGCCCGATGATCACGGCGTCGGGCACGAGCTCCCCGGCGTCCATGTACCGGCGCGCCTCGAGCCCGAGCTGGGTCCCGTGGGCAACGGCCTCCCGGAGCATGTCCCCCGTCGCGACCTGGGGCACGCTCCACCGCGTGGCGAGACGCCGCGCCTGCGTCCCCTTTCCCGCGCCCGGAGGGCCGAGCAGCACGACCCGCATGTCAGGCGCGCGCCTTCGTGCGGCGGCGGAGGAATCCCTCGTAGTGCCGCATCAGGAGGTGCGACTCCATCTGCCGCACGGTGTCGAGGGCCACGCCGACGACGATGAGGAGGCTCGTGCCGCCGAAGTAGAACGGCACGTTGAACGCCCGGATCAGGAAGTCCGGCAAGACCGAGATCATGGCCAGGAAGATCGCGCCCGGCAGGGTGATCCGGGTCAGCACGCGGTCGATGTACTCCGAGGTCTTCTTCCCGGGGCGCACGCCGGGGATGAAGCCGCCGTACTTCTTCATGTTGTCCGCGAGGTCGTTCGGATTGAAGATGATCGCGGTGTAGAAGTACGTGAAAAAGATGATGAAGCCCATGTAGAGGACGTAGTAGAGGCCGTGCTGCGGCAGGGGGCCCGGCGAGAGCGCGTCGGACACCGCCTGCATCCACCAAGTCGGGACGAATCGGGCGAGCGTCGCCGGGAACAGGATCAACGACGAGGCGAAGATCACCGGGATCACGCCGGCCGTGTTGATCCGGAGCGGGATGTGGGTCGATTGCCCTCCGTAGACCCGCCGCCCGACCACGCGTTTGGCGTACTGGACCTGGATTTTCCGCTGGCCCTCCTGCATGACGATGACCGCGGCGGTCACCCCCAGCATGAGCGCGATCACGCCCAGCAGCGCGAGCGGCTTGATCTCACCCGTACGGAGGAGCTGGAAGGTCCCCTCGAGCGCCGACGGCAGCCGGACCACGATGCCGGCGAAGATGATCAGCGAGATGCCGTTCCCGATCCCCTTCTCGGAGATCTGCTCGCCGAGCCACATGATCAGCGCGGTCCCCGACGTCAGCGTCATCATCGTGATCACGCGGAAGGCCCAGCCCTTGTTCGGCACCAGGGTGACCCCGCCCGCGTCCATGCTCTCCAGGCCGATGGCGATGAACAGCGACTGGAACGCCGAGAGCACGATCGTGCCGTAGCGCGTGTACTGCGTGATCTTCTTGCGCCCGGCCTCGCCCTCCTTGGCCAGCCGCTCGAGGGCCGGCACCACGACCGTCAGGAGCTGGAGGATGATCGAGGCGGAGATGTACGGCATGATCCCGAGGGCGAACACCGTCAGGCTGCGGAGGTTGCCACCCGAGAAGAGATCCACCAGCCCCAGGAGGGTTCCCTGGACGCTGTCGAAGAACCGCGCGAGCGCGGCGGCGTCGACGCCCGGGGTGGGCACGTGCGCGCCGAGCCGGTACGCGGCCAGGAGCCCCGCCGTCACCAGGAGCCGGCGCTTGAGCTCCGGGATCTTGGTGACGTTCTGGAGGTTCTGGAGGATCTCGATCACGCCGACAGCACCTCGGTCCGGCCGCCCGCCGCCGCGATCTTGGCCGCCGCCGCCTTGGAGAAGGCGTGGGCGCGCACCATCAGCGCGGTCCCGGCCGCCAGCTCGCCGTCGCCCAGCACCTTGACCAGGCCGCTCTCGCCCGCCTTCACGAGCCCCGCGCCCACGAGGGCCTCGGGACCGACCTCCCCGCCCTTGGGGAAGCACCGGGCCAGGTCGCTCAGGTTCACCACGGCGAACTCGCGGTGGAACCGGTTCTTGAAGCCCCGCTTGGGGATCCGGCGGTAGAGCGGCATCTGCCCGCCCTCGAAGCCCGGGCCCTTGCCGCCGCCCGAGCGCGCCTTGTGCCCCTTGTGCCCCTTCGTGGACGTCTTGCCGTGGCCCGACCCGGGCCCGCGACCCACGCGCTTGCGTGGCTTCCGGGCGCCGCGCGGGGGCCGGAGATCCCCGAGCTTCATGCCGAGCGCTCCTTCGTGGGCCGGGCGGCCGTGGCGGTCCCGCGGCTCGTGGGGACGGCGCCCGTCACCGGCATCACCTCGATGGCGTACGACACCCGCGCGATCATGCCGCGGATCACCGGCGTGTCGTGGTGGACGACGCTCGCGCGGATCCGCCGCAGCCCGAGCGCCTCGAGCGTGCGCACGTGACCCGGCAGGAGGCCGATCCGGCTGCGCACGAGGCTGATCTTCAGCTTGCTGCTAGACAAGGACGGTCTCCTCCGCCTCCGCGGTCCCCTTGCGCCGGAGCCCCTGGAGATCCTGGAGCTTCCGGATTCGCCGGAGCGCGTCCAGGGTCGCCTTGAGCACGTTGTGCGGGTTGTGCGAGCCCAGCGTCTTCGTCAGCACGTCCTGGATACCCGCCGCCTCCAGCACCGCCCGGACCGCGCCGCCCGCGATCAAGCCCGTGCCCTGCGTGGCCGGGCGGAGGAACACGCGCCCCGAGCCGTAGTGCCCGGTGATCTCGCAGGGGAGCGTCGTGTCGCGGAGCGGGACGTAGAGCAGATCCTTCTTCGCGTGCTCGACGGCCTTCCGGATCGCCTCGGGGACCTCGTGCGCTTTCCCGAGACCCACGCCCACGTGCCCGCCGCCGTCGCCCACGACGACGAGGGCGGTGAAGGAGAACCGACGTCCGCCCTTCACCACCTTGGCCACGCGATTGATGGCGACCACCTTGTCCTTCAGCTCGAGCCCGCTCGGATCGATGCGCCCCTCCGCCATGTCCTCTCCAGTCGTCCCGGCCGCTAGAACACGAGGCCCGCGGCGCGCGCCGCGTCCGCCAGGGCCTTCACGCGGCCGTGGTACTTGTAGCCGCCGCGGTCGAACACGACCGCCGCGATCCCCCCGGCCTTGGCCTTCCGGGCGATCAGGTCGCCCACCGCCTTCGCCGCCGCCACGTTGCCGCCCGTGCGCAGCGTGTCCCGGAGCTCGGGCGACAGGCTGCCCGCCGCGACCACCGTGACGCCCCGCTCGTCGTCGACCACCTGGGCGTAGATGTGCTTGACGCTCCGGAACACCACCAAGCGGGGGCGCTCCACCGATCCGCGCACGACGCGCCGGATGCGGCGGTGCCGCTTCACCCGTCCCTCCACGCGCTCTCTCACGCCCACCGTCGTCTCTCCTCGGGGAATCGCCGGCTACTTGGCGCCGGTCTTCCCGACCTTCTTGCGGACCACTTCGCCCGCGTAGCGCACGCCCTTGCCCTTGTACGAGTCGGGCGGCCGCAGGGCCCGAAGCTGCGCCGCGGTCTGGCCGACCAGGTACTTGTCCACGCCGCGGAGCGTGATCGCCGTCTGCTTGTCCACCTCGGCGGTCACACCGTCCGGCAGCGGGAACACGATCGGGTGCGAGTAGCCCAGGGCGAACGTGAGGTTCTTCCCGGCCTGCTGGACCCGGTACCCGATCCCCTGGATCTCGAGCTTCCGCTCGAAGCCCTCGGTGACCCCCTGGACCATGTTCGCGACCAGGGCCCGCGTGAGCCCGTGGAGCGCCCGCGCCGTCCGGTTCTCGGCGCCGCGCGCCACCACCACGCTGCCCTCGGCGACCTTCACCGAGCAGAGCTCGTGGACGCGAAGCTCGAGGCGGCCCTTCGGACCCTTGACCTCGACCTGCTGCCCCTGGATGCCCACCTGGACACCCTTGGGGATCGTGATCGGCTTCCTGCCTATCCTCGACATCGTCTCGTCCCTCGCCCCGGTCGCAGCCCGGCGGGCCGCGCTACCAGACGTAGCAGAGGACCTCCCCGCCCACCTTCGCCTTGCGGGACTCCCGGTCCGTGAGCACGCCGCGCGGCGTGGACAGGATCGCCACACCCATCCCGCCGAGCACGCTCGGGATCCGGTCGGCCCCCACGTACAGCCGGCGCCCCGGCTTGGACACCCGCCGGAGCCCGCTGATCACCCGCTCCTGCCCCGGGCCGTACTTCAGGTAGACGCGGAGCACGCCCTGGTGCTTGTCCTCGAGGAGCCGGAAGTTCTTGATGAACCCCTCCTCCTTCAGGATCTCCGCCAGCCGCACCTTCAGCTTCGAGGCCGGGATGTCGACCTTCTCGTGCTCGGCCAGGCTGCCGTTGCGGATGCGCGTCAGCAGGTCCGCCACCGGATCCGTCACCATCGCCATGAATCGCTCTCCCTCGGCCCGGCCTACCAGGAGGCCTTCGCCACGCCCGGGATCTCGCCGCGCAGGGCCAGGCCTCGGAAGCAGATGCGGCACAGCATGAACTTGCGGAGGTAGCCCCGCGGCCGCCCGCAGAGCCGGCACCGCGTGTAGGCGCGCACCTTGAACTTCGGCGTGCTCCGCTGCTTGTTGATCAGGGACGTCTTTGCCATGGGCTTGTTCTCCGCCTACTCGCGGAACGGGACGCCGAGGTGCGTCAGGAGGGCCTTCGCTTCCTCGTCGGTCTCGGCCGTCGTGCAGATGATGATGTCCATCCCCCGGACCTTGTCGATCTTGTCGTACAGGATCTCCGGGAAGATGATCTGCTCCTTGAGTCCGAGGGCGTAGTTCCCGCGCCCGTCGAACGACTTGGGGGAGACCCCCCGGAAGTCGCGCACGCGCGGCAGGGCCACGCTCACCAGACGGTCGAGGAACTCGTACATCCGCGCGCCGCGGAGCGTCGTCTTCGCCCCCACCGGCATGCCCTCGCGGACCTTGAACGCGGCAATCGACTTCTTCGCCTTTGTGATCACGGCCTTCTGGCCCGTGATCGCCACCATGTCGGCGGCGGCGGCGTCCAATGCCTTCGCGTTCTCCTTGGCCTCGCCGAGTCCCATGTTGAGCACGATCTTGACGAGACGCGGAGCCTGGTGCGGGTTCTTGTACCCCCGCTCCTGCATGAGGGCGGGCACGATGGCGGTCCGGTACCGCTCGCGCATCCGCGGCGGGACCGTCCCCGTGCCGCGCGCCTTGGTTGGCGCCGCCGCCGGGGCGGCCTTGGCCGCCGTGGCGCCCTTGCCGCCGCGCGCGGGCGTCCCGGGCTTGCCACCCCCCGCCGGCTTGGCCCCGGGCGCCTTCGCCGGCGCGCCCTCGGGCTTGTCTCCCTTCGCCATCGCCCGTCTCCTCTAGCTCTTGTCGACGATCTCGCCGCAGCGCTTGCAGACGCGCGTCCGGCGGCCGTTCGCCAGCACTTGCTTGCCGATCCGAGTCGGCTTGTCGCACTTCCCGCAGACCAGCATCAGGTTCGAGACGTGCAGCGGCGCCTCGCGCTCGATGATCCCGCCCTGACGGAGCTTCTGCGTCGGGCGCTGGTGCCGCTTGACCATGTTCACGCGCTCTACGAGCACGCGCTCCTTGGCCGGCAGCACGAAGAGGACCTTCCCGCGCTTGCCCTTCTCCCGCCCCGCGATGACCACCACCGTGTCGTTCTTCCGAATCGCCAGCCCTGGACCCGTCATGGCCGCCTCAGATGACCTCGGGCGCGAGCGAGATGATCTTCAGGAACTGCCGGTCGCGCAGCTCGCGCGCCACGGGCCCGAAGATACGCGTCCCGATCGGATTGTTCTGGGGGTTCAGGAGCACCGCCGCGTTCCGGTCGAACTTGATGTGCGAGCCGTCCGGCCGCCGGATCTCCTTCGCCGTCCGCACCACGACCGCGCGGGCCACGTCGCCCTTCTTGACGGAGCCATCGGGGGTGGCTTCCTTCACCGCCACGATGATCGTGTCCCCAATCGACGCGTACTTCTTGTTCGAGCCGCCCATCACCCGGATGCACTGGACCTTCCGGGCGCCCGAGTTGTCGGCGACGTCCAGCATCGTCCGCGGTTGAATCATGGCTGTCCGCTCCCCGGGTCGGGCTCAGGAGGCCCGCTCGAGGATCTCCTTGATCCGCCACCGCTTGTCCTTGGACAGAGGGCGGGTCTCCACGATGAGCACGCGGTCCCCCACGTGCGCCTCGTTCTTCTCGTCGTGCGCCTTGAACCGCGTCGCGCGCTTGACGACACGCTCGTAGCGAGCGTGGCGGAACGCGCGCTCCACCACGACCACTCGCGTCTTGCTCATCTTGTCGCTGACCACCAGCCCGACTCGCGTCTTCAGCACGCCTCGCCTCCCGCCCCTCAGCCGCGCCGGAGCCCGAGCGCCCGCTCCCGGAGGAGCGTCTGCACGCGGGCCAGCTCGCGCCGGGCCTGGCCGATGCGCGCCGGATTCTTGGCCATCGCCATCGAGACCTGGAACCGGAGGTTGAAGACTTCCTCCCGGAGCTCACGGGCCTTCTGCCCGAGCTCGGCCTCGCTCAGATCGCGCATGTTCGTCTTGTTCTTCATCGCGCTGTCCTCACGCCCGCTCGCGCTTGACCATCTTGGTCCGGATGGGCAGCTTGTTACCCGCCAGGCGGAACGCCTCCCGCGCGACGTCCTCGGTCAACCCCTCCATTTCGTAGAGGATCCGGCCCGGCTTGACGACGGCCACCCAGTACTCCGGGTTCCCCTTGCCCTTGCCCATGCGGGTCTCCGCCGGCTTCTTGGTGAAGGGCTTGTCCGGGAAGATCCGGATCCAGATCTTGCCGCCCCGCTTGACCGCCCGCGTCAGGGCGACCCGGCCGGCCTCGATCTGGCGGTTCGTGAGCCAGCACGGCTCGAGCGCCTTCAGGCCGAAGTCGCCGAAGGCGAGCGTCGCCCCCCGGTGCGCGGTACCCTTCATCCGGCCACGCTGGGCCTTGCGGTACTTGACGCGCTTGGGTTGGAGCATGGCGCCCGACTAGCCCAGCTCGGCAGCCCGCGCCGCCGGCAGGACCTCACCCTTGAAGATCCAGACTTTCACGCCGATCGTCCCGTACGTGGTGTGGGCGGTCGCGATCCCGAAGTCGAGGTCGGCCCGGAGCGTCTGGAGCGGCACCCGCCCGTCGCGGTACCACTCGCGACGCGCGATCTCGGCGCCGCCGAGCCGCCCCGCGCACGCGATCCGCACGCCCTCGGCCCCGAGCCGCACCGAGCTCTGCACGGCCTTCTTCATCGCGCGCCGGAACGCGACCCGCTTCTCGAGCTGGAGCGCGATGTTCTCGGCGACCAGCTGCGAGTCGAGCTCGGGGTGCACCACCTCCTGGATGTCGAGGTGAATCTCCTTCCCCGTCCGGACTTGCAGCTCGTTCTTGAGCTTCTCGACCTCCGCCCCCTTCCGGCCGATGATGATCCCGGGCCGCGCGGTGTGCACGATGATCCGGGCCCGGTTCGCCGAGCGCTCGACGTCGATGCGCGAGATGCCGGCGTGGTAGAGGGCGTCCTTGATGTAGCGCCGGATCTTCACGTCCTCGTGGAGCATGTTCGCGTACTCCTTCCCCGCGAACCACCGCGAGCTCCACGTCCGGGTCGTGCCGAGCCGGAATCCGATCGGGTGGACCTTCTGCCCCATCTACGCGCTCCTCGTCGTCGTCTTGGCCGGGCGGCGTCCGCCGGCGGCGCGCGCCCGCGTCGCCACAGCGGGCCGTCGCCGCGCCGGCGCCGCGCCCGGGCCGGCCTCGGCCAGGGACACCGTGATGTGGGCGAGCCGGTGGCGGATCCAGAAGGCGCGGCCCATGGCGCGCGGCTGGATCCGCTTGAGCGACGGTCCCCCGTCGATCACCGGGTTCACCCGGAGGTCGTCCAGGCTCCGCACCTGGTGGTTGTGCTCCGCGTTGGCGACCGCCGACCGCAGCACCTTCTCGATGTGCCGCGCGGCCACCTGGGGCGAGTACTGGAGGATGGCCAGCGCCTCCGCCACCGTCTTGCCGCGGACGAGGTCCGCGACCAGACGCGCCTTGCGGGGCGACACCCGGATGTACCGTGCGACGGCCTTGGTCAGCATGGAGTCTCCGTCCTACTTGAGCGCCGTCGACTTCTCGGTGTGCGAGCCGTGGGCCCGGAAGGTCCGCGTCGGCGAGAACTCCCCGAGCTTGTGGCCGACCATGTTCTCCGTCACGTACACCGGGATGAACTTCTTCCCGTTGTGGACCGCCAGCGTGTGGCCGACGAAATCCGGGCTGATCGTCGAGCGGCGCGACCAGGTCTTGATGACCTTCTTCTGCCGCGACGCGTTCAGCGCCTCGACCTTCTCGATGAGGTGCTGGTCGATGAACGGCCCCTTACTGACCGAGCGTCCCACGTCGTCCTCCTACCGGCGCCGCCGCGCCACGATGTAGCGGTCCGAGGGCTTGCGCCGGCGCGTCTTGGCGCCCTTGGTGGGCTTGCCCCACGGGGTCATCGGGTGGTTGCCCTTGCCCCGACCCTCGCCGCCGCCCATAGGATGGTCCACGGGGTTCATGGCCGTTCCGCGCACCGTCGGCCGGATCCCGTACCACCGGCTCCGCCCCGCCTTCCCGACGGAGACGTTCTCGTGGTCGAGGTTCCCCACCTGTCCGATCGTCGCCAGACAGGTCTGGTGGATCAGCCGGATCTCGCCCGAGGGGAGCTTGACGTGCGCCATCTCCCCTTCCTTCGCCACGAGCTGGGCGCCGGTGCCGGCGCTCCGGCAGAGCTGCCCCCCCTTGCCGGGCTGGAGCTCGACGTTGTGGATCGTCGTGCCCGCCGGGATCGCCCGGAGCGGCAGCGCGTTGCCCGGCAGGATGTCGGCGGTCGGTCCCGACACCACGGTGTCCTCGACCTTGAGGCCGTGGGGCGCGAGGATGTATCGCTTCTCCCCGTCACGGTAGTGGAGCAGCGCGATCCGGGCGCTGCGATTCGGGTCGTACTCGATCGCCGCCACCTTCGCCGGCACGCCGAACTTCTCGCGCCGGAAGTCGACCAGCCGAATCTTGCGCTTGTGGCCGCCCCCGATGTGCCGGGTGGTGATGCGCCCCAGCGCGTTCCGCCCGCCGGTCCGCTTCTTGGTGACGACGAGCGCCTTCTCGGGCCGGGTCTTCGTGATCTCGTCGAACGAGAGCACGGTCTGGAACCGTCGACCCGCCGACGTCGGCTTGAGCGTCCTAACCGCCATGGTCTCCGTCCTGTCTTTCGGTGTTCGGCTACGACTCGAAGAGCTCGATCTTGTTGTCCGGCGCGAGCTGGACCACGGCCTTCTTCCACGACGGCCGGCGGCCCACGAAGCGGCCCATCCGCTTCTCCTTGCCGTACACCACCTGCGTCCGCACGTCGGTCACCTTCACGTTGAAGATCTTCTCGACGGCCCGCCGGATGTCGACCTTGTTGGCGTCGAGCGCCACCTGGAAGCTCACCTGGTTGCGGTCGTCCTTGAGCGTCGTCGCCTTCTCGGTCACGAGCGGCCGGAGCACGACCTGCCGGGAGTCCCTCATGCGAGTCCCTCCTGCGTCGCCACCAACGCCTGCCGCTCCGCCACCACCCGGTCGTGCCGGAGGAGGTCGGCGACCGAGACGTGTCCCGGCCGTCCGATCTTCAGCCACGAGACGTTCCGGCACGCACGCGCCAGCGCGTCGCTGTGCTGCGCGACCACGAGGAGCGTGCGCGTCTTGGAGACCCCGAGTCCGGCCAGCCAGGTGACCACCGCCTTCGTCTTCGGCTCCGCGAGCTCGAGCCGCTCGACCACGAGGAGCTGCCCGCCGGCGACCTTGTCGGTCCACGCCGCCCGGAGGGCCCCGCGGCGCGCGCTCCGCGGCATCGCCTGGTCGTACCGGCGCGGCGTCGGCCCGAAGGGCTTGCCGCCGCCCTTCCACTGGGTCGCGCGGATCGAACCCTGGCGGGCGCGCCCGGTCCCCTTCTGCTTCCAGGGCTTCCGGCCGCCGCCCGACACCTCACTCCGGCCCTTCGTGTCGTGGGTGCCGGCGCGCTGGCCGTTCAGCTCCCGCACGACCGCCTGGTGGAGGAGCGCCTTGTGGATCGGCGCGCCGAACACCGCCGCGTCGAGCTCGAGCGTGCCGCGGGCCTTGCCGCCCGCATCGATCACGTTCACGGTCACCGTGCTCGCCATCGCTCGCTCACGCCTTCTTCGCAGCCTGCTGCTGCGCCTTCGACAGCTTCACGCTCTTCCGCACCAGCAGGAGCCCGCCGGTGGCGCCGGGGATGGCGCCCTTCACCACGAGGAGGTGCTGCTCGGGGAGCACGCGGACCACCTCGAGGTGCGGGGTCGTGACCTGAACGGCCCCCATCCGGCCCGGGAGCCGGTGGCCGGGGAACACGCGCGAGGGATCGGACGACGCGCCGATGGAGCCGGGCGCCCGGTGGAACATCGAGCCGTGGCTCGCCTCGCCGCCGGTCCACCCGTGGCGCTTGATGCCGCCCTGGAAACCGCGGCCCTTCCGGAGGCCCGTGATGTCCACCAGCTCGCCGGGCTTGAACAGGTCCACCGTCAGCGTCTGCCCGACCTGGTACCCGTCGACCGACTCGAGCCGCACCTCGCGCAGGACGCGCGACGCCCCGACGCCGGCCTTCTTGAAGTGCCCGGCCATCGGCTTTCGCACCTTCTTCCGCTTCGGCTCGAACCCGAGCTGGAGGGCGGTGTAGCCGTCGGTCGCCTGGGTCTTCACCTGCACGACGGTGCAGGGCCCGGCCTCGAGCACGGTCACCGGCACGATGTTCCCGTCGTCGGCGAAGACCTGCGTCATGCCGCGCTTGCGCGCGATCAACCCCTGCTTCATCGCCTTGGCCATGATGGACGCCCCGTTTGCCTAGAACTTGATCTCGACGTCGACGCCGGACGGCAGGTCGAGCTTGGTCAGGGCGTCGACCGTCTGCGGGGTCGGATCGAGGATGTCGAGGAGCCGCTTGTGGGTCCGCATCTCGAACTGCTCCCGCGACTTCTTGTCGACGTGGGGCGACCGGAGGACCGTCCAACGGTTGATCGCGGTCGGGAGCAGAACCGGCCCCGCGACGCGGGCCCCGGTGCGGCGCACCGTCTCGACGATCTCCTTCACGGAGCGGTCCAGGAGGCGGTGGTCGTACGCGCGCAGGCGGATCCGGATCTTCTGATCGGTCAACAGGACCACGGCGTTATGCCTCGATCTCGGTCACGACGCCGGCGCCCACCGTCCGCCCACCCTCGCGAATCGCGAACCGCAGCTCCTTCTCCATCGCGATCGGCGTGATCAACTCCACCGCCATCGCCACGTTGTCCCCCGGCATCACCATCTCCACCCCCGCCGGCAACGTGCACACCCCCGTCACGTCCGTCGTCCGGAAGTAAAACTGCGGCCGGTACCCCTGGAAGAACGGCGTGTGCCGCCCCCCCTCCTCCTTCGCCAGCACGTACACCTCGGCCTTGAACCGCTTGTGCGGCTTGATCGACCCCGGCTTCGCCAGCACCTGCCCCCGCTCCACCTCGTCCTTGTCGATCCCCCGCAACAGCGCCCCCACGTTGTCCCCCGCCTGCCCCTCGTCCAGGAGCTTGCGGAACATCTCCACCCCCGTCACCACGCTCTTCCGCGCCACGTCCTGCATCCCCACGATCTCGATCTCGTCCCCCACCTTCACGATCCCCCGCTCGATCCGCCCCGTCACCACCGTCCCCCGCCCCGTGATGCTGAAAATGTCCTCCACCGGCATCAGGAACGGCTTCTCCACCGGCCGCAACGGCGTCGGTATGTAGCTGTCCACCGCCTGCATCAGCTCCCAGATCGCCGCCGCCGCCGTCGGATCCTCCGGGTGCTCGTTCGCCTGCAGCGCCGACCCCCGAATCACCGGAATGTCGTCCCCCGGAAAGTTGTACTTCTTCAGCAACTCCCGGACCTCCAGCTCCACCAGGTCCAGGATCTCCGGGTCGTCCACCATGTCCACCTTGTTCATGAACACCACCAGGTACGGCACGTTCACCTGCCGCGCCAGCAACACGTGCTCCCGCGTCTGCGGCATCGGCCCGTCGTTCGCCGCCACCACCAGGATCGCCCCGTCCATCTGCGCCGCCCCGGTGATCATGTTCTTGATGTAGTCCGCGTGCCCCGGACAGTCGATGTGCGCGTAGTGCCGGTTCGCCGTCTCGTACTCCACGTGCGCCACCGCGATCGTGATCCCCCGCTCCCGCTCTTCGGGCGCGTTGTCGATCGACCCGTACTCCCGCACCGCGATGCCCTTGTTCTTCGTGTGCAGCACCTTCGTGATCGCCGCCGTCAACGTCGTCTTCCCGTGATCGATGTGCCCGATCGTCCCCACGTTCACGTGCGGCTTCGTCCGCTCGTACTTCGCCTTGGCCATCTGTCCGTCCTCCCGAGCCTCTCGCTCAGCGGGAGCCCGCGCGGGCGGGAGCTCGGCCGGCCACCTTGGCCATGATCTCTTCGGCCAAGCTGGTCGGGACCTCCTCGTAGCGGGCGAACTGCATGGTGTACGTGGCGCGCCCCTGGGTAGCGGAGCGCAGATCGGTCGCGTAACCGAACATGGTGGCGAGCGGAACGGTGGCGCGGATCACCTGCGAGGAGCCCCGGGCCTCCATCGACACGATCCGGCCGCGCCGCGATGCGAGGTCGCCGTGGACGGCGCCCATGTACTCCTCGGGCGTTACGACCTCGACCTGCATGATCGGCTCCAGGAGCACCGGGCTGGCGCGCTTCACCGCGTCCTTGAACGCCATCGAGCCCGCGATCTTGAACGCCATCTCGGAGGAGTCGACGTCGTGGTACGACCCGTCCATGAGCGACACCTGGACGTCGACGACCGGGTAGCCGGCGAGCACCCCGCTCTCCAGCGCCTCCCGGATGCCCTTTTCCACGGCCGGGATGTACTCGCGGGGCACCGACCCGCCCACGATCTTGTTCTCGAAGACGAACCCCTTGCCCGGCACGGGCTCCACCTCGATCTCCACGTCGCCGTACTGGCCCCGGCCGCCCGTCTGCCGCACAAACCGCCCGCGGGCCTCGGCCTTGCGGCGGATCGTCTCGCGGTAGGCCACTTCCGGCCGCCCGACATTGGCCTCGACCTTGAACTCCCGCAGAAGCCGGTCGACGATGATCTCCAGGTGGAGCTCGCCCATCCCCGAAATGAGCGTCTGGCCGGTCTCAGCGTCGACGGCGACCCTGAACGTCGGATCCTCGAGGGCCAGCCGGCCCATGGACAGGCTGAGCTTCTCGTCGTCGGCCTTCGTCTTCGGCTCGATCGCCACCGAGATCACGGGCTCCGGAAAGTCCATCCGCTCGAGCACGATCGGCCGGTTCGGGTCGGCGAGCGTGTCGCCGGTGCGCGCGAACTTGAGGCCGACCACGGCGGCGATGTCCCCCGCGCCGACGCTCTCGATCTCCTCGCGCTTGTTCGCGTGCATCCGGAGCAGGCGTCCGATCCGCTCCTTCTTCTGCTGCGTCGAGTTGTAGACGTGCATGCCGGACGCGAGCGTCCCCGCGTACACGCGGAGAAACGTCAACTGGCCCACGAAGGGGTCGTTCATCAGCTTGAACGCGAGCGCCGTGAACGGCTCGGCGTCCGAGGCCTGCCGCGTCTCCGGCTCACCGGTCTCGGGGTTGATCCCCTCCATCGGCGGGATGTCGAGCGGCGACGGGAGATAGTCGACGACGGCGTCGAGGAGCGGCTGGACGCCCTTGTTCTTGAAAGACGCCCCGCAGATCACCGGCACGTACTTCATGGCGAGGGTGCCGGCCCGGACCGCCGCCCGGAGATCCGCGGGCTCGATCTTCTTGTCCTCGAGGTAGTGCTCCATCAGCTTCTCATCGACGTCGGACAAGGCCTCCACCAGATGCTCCCGGTACTCGCGCACCTGGGCCGCGTACTCGGCGGGGATTGCCACGCGCTCGAACTCCGTCCCGAGATTGGCGTCCGTCTCCGGCCAGATCAGCGCGGTCTCCTCGATCAGGTCGATAACGCCCCGGAAGCCATCCTCCGCCCCGAGGGGCAGCTGGAGGACCACCGGGATCACGCCGAGCCGGCTCCGAATCATGTCCAGCGAGCGGGTGTAGTCCGCGCCGGTGCGATCCATCTTGTTGACGTAGATGATGCGGGGGACCCGGTACTTGTCGGCCTGTCGCCAGACCGTCTCCGTCTGGGGCTCGACCCCCGCCACCGCGTCCAGGATCGCGACCGCACCGTCGAGGACGCGGAGCGAGCGCTCCACCTCCATCGTGAAGTCGACGTGGCCTGGCGTGTCGATGATGTTGATGCGGCAGTCGCGCCAGAAGCACGTGGTCGCGGCGGACGTGATGGTGATGCCGCGCTCCTGCTCCTGGACCATCCAGTCCATCGTGGCGGTCCCCTCGTGCACCTCGCCGATCTTGTACGACCGGCCGGTGTAGTAGAGGATCCGCTCGGTGGTGGTGGTCTTCCCGGCATCAATGTGCGCCATGATGCCGATGTTGCGCGTCCGATCCAGCGGATACTGCCGTTCCATCGACTCTAGCTCCGACCCTTTTCCCGGCCCACCGCCGATGCCGACACCCGCGCCGCGGTCACGCGGGTGGGTGGAGGCGGGCGCGGGGGCCCGATTCGTTACGAGCTACCAGCGGTAGTGCGCGAACGCCTTGTTGGCCTCGGCCATGCGGTGGGTGTCCTCACGCTTCTTCACGGCCGTCCCGCGGTTGTTCGCCGCGTCAAGAAGCTCCGCCGCCAGCCGCTCCTGCATCGTCTTCTCCGGCCGTGACCGCGCGAACCCGACCAGCCAGCGCATCGACAGCGACGTCCGGCGCTCCGGCCGCACCTCGACCGGCACCTGGTACGTCGAGCCGCCCACGCGGCGCGACTTCACCTCGAGCGCCGGCTTGACGTTGTCCACCGCCTGCTTGAACAGCTTGAGGGGATCCTGCTTGGCGCGATCGGCCATGAGGTCGAGCGCGTTGTACATGATCCCTTCGGAGAGGCTGCGCTTCCCCCCGTGCATCATCACGTTGATGAACTTCGCCACCAGGCGGCTCCCGTACTTCGGATCCGGGTTGACCTCTCGGCGCTGGATGATGGCTCGTCGCGGCATCGTCGAGGCTCCTGGCTACGCAGCGCCGCCCTTGGGCGTCTTCGCACCGTACTTGGAACGCGACTGCCGGCGATTCGCCACCCCCGCCGCGTCGAGGATCCCGCGGATGATGTGGTAGCGCACGCCGGGCAGGTCCTTCACGCGGCCTCCCCGGATGACGACGATCGAGTGCTCCTGCAGGTTGTGCCCGACGCCGGGGATGTACGCGGTCACCTCGATCGCGTTGGTCAGCCGGACGCGGGCCACCTTGCGGAGGGCCGAGTTCGGCTTCTTCGGCGTCGTGGTGTAGACGCGGATGCACACGCCGCGCTTCTGCGGAGAACCGCCCATGGCCGGGGCCTTGGACTTCTTCCGCATCGCCTCCCGGCCGTGCCGGACAAGCTGACTGATAGTCGGCATCGAACCCCTTCCGCTACGGCTCGTTGACAGGTTTCCCGGGGACGGCGTCGCAGGGCACGGCCGACACCAGGGCCAAAACTCCAGTTTTATAGCAACGATCGCGCCATCCTGTCAACCATCCGCTTCGTCCCCGAACAGCCGATCCAGGGGCATGGTGGGCGTCGGGCTGGTGCCTGGCTCGCCGCCTGGAGCTCCTCGGTCACGGCCGCCAGCTGGGCGTCCTCGCTGCGCCGCTCGTCGCCGAGCGGCTGGAGCTCGCTCTTCGCGTACAGGGACAGCCCCGTCCCGGCCGGGATGAGCCGCCCCACGATGACGTTCTCCTTGAGGCCCCGGAGGTCGTCCACCTTGCCGCTGATGGCGGCCTCGGTGAGGACCCGGGTGGTCTCCTGGAAGGACGCGGCGGAGATGAAGCTGTCCGTGGACAGCGACGCCTTGGTGATGCCGAGGAGGATCGGCTTGGCGGTCGCCGGCCGCCCGTCTCCCCTCCACCACCTTGTCGTTCTCCGCGTTGAACACGAAACGGTCCACCAGCTCCCCGACGACGAAGTCGGTGTCGCCGACCTCCTCGATCCGGACCCGCCGCAGCATCTGGCGCACGATGATCTCGATGTGCTTGTCGTTGATCGTGACGCCCTGCAGCCGGTAGACCTCCTGGACCTCGTTCACCAGGTACTCCTGGAGCTGCTTGTCGCCCAGGACGGCCAGGATGTCGTGCGGGTTCTCCGAGCCCTCCATGAGGGGCTCGCCGGCCTGTCACGCGGTCGCTCTCGCGCACCGTGATGTGCTTGCCGCGGGGCACCAGGTACTCCTTCACCTCGCCGTCGTCGGCCTGGACCTCGATCTTCCGCATGCCCTTCTGGATGCCGGCGAAGCGGACGACGCCGTCGATCTCGGTGATGGTCGCCTGCTCCTTCGGCTTCCGCGCCTCGAACAGCTCGGCCACGCGCGGGAGGCCTCCGGTGATGTCCTTGGTCTTCGTCGTCTCCCGGGGGATCTTCGCGATGACCTCGCCCGCCGACACCGTGGCGCCGTTCGCCACCATGACGTGGGCCCGGACCGGCAGCGCGTAGCTGCCGATCGTCCGGTCGGTCTCGACGGCCTGGGCGCCCTCGCCCTCGACGGCCTTGATCGACACGCGCGGCTGCCGCTGCCCGCCCTGGTCCTCGATGATGACCTTGCTGGCGAGGCCGGTGACCTCGTCGATCTCGTCGTGGATCGTCACGCCCTCCTCGATGTCGCGGTAGACCAGCCGGCCCGCGACCTCGGTGAGGATCGGTGTCGTGTACGGGTCCCACTCGACGAGCACCTGGCCCGCCGTCGCCTTCTTCCCGTCACGCACCTTGATCTTGGCGCCGTAGACGACCGGGTACCGCTCCTTCTCCCGGCCCTTGTCTTCGACGACCGCCAGCTCGCCGTTCCGGTTCATGACGACCAGGTCGCCGTCCCGGTTCACGACGGTGCGGACGTTCTGGTACCGCACGATGCCGCCGTGCTTCGTCTCGTGCTTGGACTGCACGGTGATGCGCGCCGTGCCGCCGATGTGGAAGGTCCGCATCGTCAGCTGGGTGCCCGGCTCGCCGATCGACTGGGCCGCGATGATGCCGACGGCCTCGCCGAGCTCCACCAGCCGCCCCGCCGCGAGGTTCCGGCCGTAGCACCGGATGCAGACTCCCCGCTTCGCCTCGCACGTGAGCACCGAGCGGATCTTGACCCGCTCGAGCCCGGCGTCCTCGATCCGGGTCGACAGGTCCTCGTCGATCTCCGTGCCCGCCCGCACGATCACGTCGTCCGAGAACGGGTCGCGGATGTCCTCCGCGGCCACGCGCCCGAGGACGCGGTCCTTGAGCGACTGGATGATCTCGCCGCCCTCGACGAGCGGCGTCGCGTCGATCGACTTGATCGTCCCGCAGTCCTGCTCGCTGATGATCACGTCCTGCGCCACGTCGACCAGCCGCCGCGTGAGGTATCCCGAGTCGGCCGTCTTCAGCGCGGTGTCGGCCAGGCCCTTGCGCGCCCCGTGCGTCGAGGTGAAGTACTCGAGCACGGTGAGCCCTTCGCGGAAGTTCGACGTGATCGGCGTCTCGATGATCTCGCCCGAGGGCTTCGCCATGAGCCCGCGCATCCCGGCCAGCTGCCGGATCTGCTGCTTCGAGCCTCGGCGCGCCGGAGTCCGCCATCATGAAGATCGGGTTGAACTCCCCGTGCAGCTCGTCCGACTCGAGCTCGCGGAACATCTCGTCCGCGATCTCCTCGGTCACGTGCGCCCAGATGTCGACTACCTTGTTGTAGCGCTCGCCGTTGGTGATGACGCCGTCCTGGTACTGCTGATCGACCTCGAACACCTGGCGCCGCGCCTGCTCGATCAGATCCTTCTTCGACGACGGGGTCTTCATGTCGTCGATGCCGATCGAGAGGCCCGACAGCGAGGCGTACCGGAACCCGATGTCCTTGAGGTCGTCCAGGAACTTGACGGTCTCGGCGTTGCCCAGATGGCGGTAGCAGTCCCCGACGAGCTGCGTGACTTCCTTCTTCTTGAGCTCCTTGTTCACCGGGCGGGCGCTATCGGCACGACCTCGTTGAAGAGCACGCGGCCGACCGTGGTCTCGACCAGCGCGGCCGGGTTCTTCGGATCGAAGCCCCGCACCCAGACCCGCGCCTGGAGGTCCACGTCCTCCGCGTCGTACGCCATCCGGACCTCTTCCATGTCCGCGAAGCGTCGTTCCTCACCCCGGGCGCCCTTCCGCTCCTTGGTCAGGTAGTAGATCCCGAACACCATGTCCTGGGTGGGGATCACGAGCGGCGCGCCGTTCGCCGGCGACAGCACGTTGTTGGAGGACAGCATGAGGATCTGGGCCTCGAGCTGCGCCTCGTGCGAGAGCGGCACGTGCACCGCCATCTGGTCCCCGTCGAAGTCCGCGTTGAACGCGGTGCAGACGAGCGGGTGGATCTCGATGGCCTTGCCCTCGACCAGGATGGGCTCGAACGCCTGGATCCCGAGGCGATGGAGCGTCGGCGCGCGGTTCAGCAGCACCGGGTGCTCCTTGATGATGTCCTCGAGGATGTCCCAGACCTCCGGCCGCTCCTTCTCCACCATCTTCTTGGCGGCCTTGATCGACGACGCGAGGCCCTTCTCCTCCAGCTTCCGGAGGATGAACGGCTTGAAGAGCTCGAGCGCCATCTTCTTGGGCAGCCCGCACTGGTGGAGCTTGAGCTGCGGCCCGACCACGATCACCGAGCGACCCGAATAGTCGACGCGCTTGCCGAGGAGGTTCTGGCGGAACCGCCCCTGCTTGCCCTTGAGCGTGTCGGAGAGCGACTTCAGCGGCCGGTTGTTCGGCCCCGTGATGACGCGGCCGCGGCGGCCGTTGTCGAACAGGGCGTCGACCGCCTCCTGCAGCATCCGCTTCTCGTTGCGGATGATGATCTCCGGCGCCCGGAGCTCCATGAGGCGCTTCAGCCGGTTGTTCCGGTTGATCACGCGCCGGTACAGGTCGTTCAGGTCCGACGTCGCGAAACGGCCGCCGTCGAGCGGCACCAGCGGGCGCAGCTCCGGCGGGATCACCGGGATGGCCTCGAGGATCATCCACTCGGCCTTGTTCTGGGACTTCAGGAACGCGTCCACCACCTTGAGGCGCTTGACGACCTTCTTCCGCTTCTGCGCGGACGTCTCGGTGAGCATCGAGGCGCGCAGCTCGCGCTCGAGCGTCTCGAGGTCCAGGTCCCGCAGGAGCACGCGGATCGCCTCGGCGCCCATGCCAACCTTGATGCGGTCCGCCGAGTACTCCTCGGCGAGCTTCCGGTACTTGTCGACGGTGACAAGATCCTTCTTCTTGAGGTTCGACGGGCCCGGGTCGAGGACCACGTACTCCTCGAAGTAGAGGATCTTCTCGAGGTCGCGGAGCGACATGTCGAGAAGCTGTCCGATGCGGCTCGGAAGCCCCTTGAAGAACCACACGTGCGACACCGGCGAGGCGAGCTCGATGTGCCCCATGCGCTCGCGGCGGACCCGCGCGCGCGTGACTTCCACGCCGCACTTGTCGCAGATGACGCCCGCGAACTTCATGCGCTTGTACTTGCCGCACGCGCACTCGTAGTCCTTCGTCGGGCCGAAGATGCGCGCGCAGAACAGGCCGTCGCGCTCCGGCTTGAACGTGCGGTAGTTGATGGTCTCGGGCTTCTTGACCTCACCGCTCGACCAGATGTTCCGGATCTTCTCGGGCGGCGCGAGCCGGATGCGGATCGCATCGAAGGTGATGGGCTTCGCGTAGCGGTTGTCGAGGATCCCCCACAGGTCCTTCGTGGGGCGCTCCTCCCTGAGAAGGCTCCCGAACGGTCGATCCGTCAGCATTCGCTCCCTCCTTCATCGGGGGGTGGTCCCCCCCGCGCCGTCCAACGGGGACGGCCGCCGCCCCGGCGCGCGCGCCGGGGATGCCCTTCCAACGACCCGCGCTAGGGGCGCCGGGTCGAGATAGCCGCGTCCTGCACGTCAGGCCTTTCCCTTCCCGTCTCGCTGGATGAGCTCGACGTCGAGCGCGAGGCTCTGGAGTTCCTTCACCAGGACGTTGAACGACTCCGGCGTCCCCGGCTCCAGGAAGTTCTCGCCCTTGACGATGGCTTCGTAGATGCGGTTCCGGCCCTCGACGTCGTCCGACTTCACGGTCAGCATCTCCTGGAGCGTGTGGGCCGCCCCGTACGCCTCCAGCGCCCACACCTCCATCTCGCCGAACCGCTGCCCGCCGAACTGCGCCTTGCCGCCCGAGCGGCTGCTGGGTGACGAGGGAGTACGGCCCGATCGAGCGGGCGTGCATCTTGTCGTCCACCAGGTGGGCCAGCTTCAGCATGTAGATGTAGCCGACCGTGACCTCCTGGTGGAACGGCTTGCCCGTCCGCCCGTCGCAGAGGACCGTCTTCCCCGACGTGGGCAGCTTGGCTTCCCGCAGGAGGCTCTTGATCTCGTCCTCGGTCGCCCCGTCGAACACCGGGCTCGCGATGTGGAGCCCGAGCTCGCGGGCGGCCCACCCGAGGTGCGTCTCCAGGATCTGGCCCACGTTCATCCGCGAGGGCACGCCCAGCGGGTTCAGGACCATCTCCACCGGCGTCCCGTCGGGCAGGTAGGGCATGTCCTCCTCGGGCAGGACCCGGGAGACCACGCCCTTGTTCCCGTGGCGACCGGCCATCTTGTCGCCCACCGAGAGCTTGCGCTTCACGGCGACGTAGACCTTGACCATCTTGATCACGCCCGGCGGCAGGTCGTCCCCGCGCTGGACGCGCTCGATCTTCAGCTGGTGCTCCGAGCGAAGGAAATCGACCGCCTCGTCGGCCACCTCGGCGATCCGCCGGATGTTCGAGGCGAGCCCGTCGTCCTCCTTCACCTTGACCTTGCTGAGCCGGTCCCAGTCGAGCTCGTCGAGCCACACTCGCTCGATCTTCTGGCCCTTCCGGCCCAGCGTCTCCTCGCGCCCGTCGACGAGGTCGTTCGTCAGCGTCTTCCCGACCAGGAGGTTCTTCAGCTTCTGGTCGCGCTCCATCTCGACGTCGACGATCTCGTCCTGCAGGTCTTTCTCGAGGCGATCGACCTCCTCGCGCTCGATGGACTTCGCGCGCTCATCCTTGTCGATGCCGCGCCGCGAGAACACGCTGACGTCCACCACGGTGCCCTCGATGCCCGGGGGCACCGTGAGCGACGTGTCCCGCACGTCCCCGGCCTTCTCGCCGAAGATGGCGCGGAGGAGCTTCTCCTCGGGCGTGAGCTGCGTCTCGCCCTTGGGCGTGATCTTCCCGACCAGGATGTCGCCGGCCTTGACCTTGGCGCCCTTCCGCACGATCCCCGACTCGTCCAGGTCCTTCAGGGCCTCCTCGGCCACGTTGGGGATGTCGCGCGTGATGTCTTCCTTGCCGAGCTTCGTGTCGCGCGCCTGGATCTCGAACTCCTCGATGTGAATCGAGGTGTAGCGGTCGTCCTTGACGAGCCGCTCCGAGACCAGGATCGCGTCCTCGAAGTTGTACCCGCCCCAGGGCATGAAGGCCACGAGGACGTTCCGGCCCAGCGCCAGCTCGCCCTGGTCGGTGCCCGGCCCGTCGGCGATCACCTCGCCCACGGCCACCTTCTGGCCCTTCCGGACGATCGGCCGCTGGTTGATGCACGTGTTCTGGTTCGACCGCCGGTACTTGGTCAGGTTGTAGATCTCGAGCGTCCGGTCGTGCACCGGGTCGGCCTTCTTGCCGCGCCCGTCCGCGCGGATGACCACGCGGTCGGCGCTCACCGACTCGATGACGCCACCGCGGCGCGCCGTCACCACCGCCTGGGAGTCCCGCGCCACCACGTGCTCCATCCCGGTGCCGACCAGCGGCGCCTCGGGCTGGAGCAGCGGCACGGCCTGGCGCTGCATGTTCGAGCCCATGAGGGCCCGGTTCGCGTCATCGTTCTCCAGGAACGGGATCAGGCTGGCCGCCACCGACACGAGCTGCTTCGGGGAGACGTCCATGTACTGGACCTCCTCCGGCGGCACCAGCTTGAACTCCCCGCTCTTCCGGGCCTCGACCCGCTCGGCCACGAACTTCCCGCGCTTGGGGTCGATCTCCGCGTTGGCCTGGGCAATGACGACCTGCTCCTCCTCGAGCGCGGTCAGGAAGACGATGTCCGCCGAGACGATCCCGGCCTCGACCTGCCGGTAGGGCGTCTCGATGAACCCGAACTCGTTGATCCGCGCGTAGGTCGAGAGCGAGGAGATGAGCCCGATGTTCGGGCCTTCCGGCGTCTCGATGGGACAGATCCGTCCGTAGTGCGTCGGGTGGACGTCGCGGACCTCGAAGCCCGCGCGCTCCCGCGAGAGCCCCCGCGGCCCGAGAGCCGAGAGTCGGCGCTTGTGCGTCAGCTCGGCCAGCGGGTTGGTCTGGTCCATGAACTGGGAGAGCTGCGAGGAGCCGAAGAACTCCTTCACCACCGCCGACACCGGCTTGGCGTTCACCAGGTCGTGCGGCATCAGGCTCTCGATGTCCGCGATGGACATCCGCTCCTTGATCGCCCGCTCCATGCGGGTCAGACCCACGCGGAACTGGTTCTCGAGGAGCTCGCCCACCGACCGCACCCGCCGGTTCCCGAGGTGGTCGATGTCGTCGGTCGGGTAGCGCTCCTGCCTGACCGCCAGGAGGCGCCGGACCACGGCCACGATGTCCTCGGTCCGGAGCGTCTTCCAGTTGAGCGGCGACTCCGTCCCGAGCTTCTTGTTCAGCATGAAGCGGCCGACCCGCGCCAGGTCGTAACGCCGGGCGTCGAGGAACATCCCGCGGAACAGCGCCCGGGCCGACTCCACGGTCGGCGGGTCGCCCGGCCGGAGCCGCCGGTACATCTCCACCAGCGCCTCGTCCGGGTTCCGGTGGGTGTCCCGCGTCAGCGTCTCGTAGACCGCAGCGTCGTTCTTGTCGGGGTCCTCGAAGACGACCTTGAAAGGCACCACCGACCGCGCGCCGATCTTGGCCAGCTCGTTCGACGTGAGCGGCTGGTTCGCCTCGAGCAGCACCTCGCCGGTCTTCGAGTCCACCACCCGGCCGCCGGTGCGCCGGTTCTCGAGCCAGGCCATCGGCACGGGGAACTTCGTGATCCCCGCCTCGACCATCCGCTCGACCCGCGCCCTGTTCAGGCGCCGGCCGGCCGGCACGATCGGCTCGCGGTGCCGGGGCTGCTTGATCTCCTCGGCCACCGGCGTCTCGTGGCGGTGGATCTCGGGGTTCAGCTTCACGACGGCCGCGCCGTCCTCGAAGCCGAGCACCTCCTCGAGGTCGTAGAAGGACCCGAGGATCTCCTCGTCGGAGAGGACCGAGCCCTTCTCCAGGAAGCCGAACGCCCGCAGGAACGCGGTCGCCAGCATCTTGCGCCGGCGGTCGATGCGCACCTGCAGAATGTCGTTGGCGTCGAACTCGAACTCGACCCACGACCCGCGGTACGGGATGATCCGCGCCGAGAAGATCTTCTTGCCCGACGCGAGCGTCTTCCCGCGGTCGTCATCGAAGAACACGCCGGCCGAGCGCTGCAGCTGGCTGACCACCACGCGCTCGGTCCCGTTGATGATGAAGGTGCCCTTCTCGGTCATGAGCGGGAGCTCGCCGAGATAGACCTCCTGCTCCTTGATGTCCTTGACCGCCCGGTGCTTGGCGCTCTTGTCCTGCTCGTACACCACGAGGCGCAGCGTCACCTTGAGCGGGATCGCGTGCGTCATGCCGCGATCGTGGCACTCCTCCACCGTGTACTTCGGGTCGCCGAAGTGGTACCCGACGAACTCCAGCGAGGCGTTCTCGTTGTAGTCCGAGATCGGGAACACGCTCTTGAACACGGCCTGGAGGCCCATGTCCTCGCGGTGCTCCGGCGAATAGTCCTTCTGCAGGAAGGCCTCGTACGAGTTCCGCTGGATCTCGATCAGATTCGGGATCTCGACGATCGACGCAATCTTCCCGAAATCGCGACGGACACGACGGCCGCACTGAATCTGTCCCGCCATCTATCCCCTCAGCCCCGGTGTTCCGGGGTGCTCGGAGTCAATCTGCGCACGTTCCGTCCCGAGCCGGCTCGGACGGTCTGCCGCCTGGGCCCGCGGGAATGCCCCGCGAGCGACGCAAGCTCGCCCCATCCCAGCGCGCTTGGTCAGGCGCGCGACCGTCGGCACGCGGCCCTACTTGACCTCGACGGCGGCGCCGACCTCCTCGAGCTTCTTCTTCATGTCCTCGGCCTCGGCCTTCGACACCTTCTCCTTCACCGGCTTCGGCGCCTCGTCGACGACGGCCTTGGCCTCCTTCAGGCCGAGCCCCGTCAGCTCGCGCACGACCTTGATGACCTGG
>CAWGVS010000003.1:0-209210 GCA_963826115.1 uncultured Candidatus Rokubacteria bacterium
CTCGTGCCCTTCATCGGGATCAAGTTGATCGACATGATCCTCGTCGCCCTCGGCCTTGCCTGACGAGAGGAGATTGACGACAATGGACCAGCTCAGACCGGCGGTCATGATCCTGCTGCTCCTGACCCTCGTCACCGGCGTGGCCTACCCACTCGTGGTGACCGGCATCGCCCAGGCCATCTTCCCGAGCCAGGCCAACGGGAGCCTGATCCTCCGGGACGGCAAGGTCGTGGGGTCAAGCCTGATCGGCCAGCCGTTCGACGATCCCAAGTACTTCTGGGGGCGCCTGTCGGCCACGGCGCCGTTCGCCTACAACGCCGGCGCGTCCAGCGGATCGAACTACGGACCGCTGAATCCCGCCCTGTCGGCGGCGGCCAAGGGACGGATCGACGCCTTGCGCGAGGCCGATCCCGGGAATGCGGCGCCGGTGCCCGTCGACCTCGCCACGGCGTCGGGCAGCGGGCTGGACCCCCACATCAGCCCCGCGGCGGCTTTCTACCAGGTACGGCGGGTCGCGAAGGCGCGCGGGCTCGAGGAAGCCCGGGTCCGGCGCCTCGTCGAGCAGCACGTCGAGGGGCGCCAGCTCGGCGTCCTGGGCGAGCCCCGTGTCAACGTGCTGCGGCTGAACCTGGCGCTCGACGGCGCCGCGCGCTGAGCTCGCGGGGAGGCAACCATGACGCTCGAACTGAAGGAAGAGGAGCGGGCCGAGCTCGAGGAGCTCGTCACCGGCCGCATGTCCGACCTGCTGATGGAGATCGCGGGGACCAACAGCGTGGACCTACGCGACGCCCTGACGCGGCGCGCGATCGTCCTCAGGAAGATGCTCGACAGCCTCGGCGAGCCGGAAGGCGGGCCCGGCGCGTCCTGAGCACTCGCGAGCCATGGACAGCAGATCGTCCTCGGCGGCCTGGGCACCGGCCTCTACAGCATGGTCCTGGTGGCGCTGATCGCGCTCTTCGTCGCGGGGTTGATGGTCGGCCGGACGCCGGAGTACCTGGGAAAGCAGCTGACCGTGCCCGAGATGAAGCTCATCGCGCTTTATGCGATCATCGGCCCGTTCTTCGTGCTCGGCCTCACCGCCGTCGCGGTGGTCACCGACGCCGGCCGCGCCGGGCTGACGGCGAACACCGGTGCCCATGGCCTCAGCGAGATCCTTGCCGCCTACACAAGCTCGATGGCGAACAACGGCCAGAACTTGGCCGGCCTGAACGCCAACAGCGCCTTCTACAACACCTCGACGGCGCTGGCGATGGTCGCCGGGCGCTTCGAACTGGCAATTCCGGGGCCTGTTCGCGCAGCAGGGCCGGAAGCCGCTCCGCGGAGGAGTGATCCTGACCGACACGCCGCTGTCTGCCGTCCTGGTGATCGGCGCGGCGCTCGTCGTCGGCGCCCTGAGCGACTTCCCGGCGCTCGCCCTGGGCCCCGTCGTCGAGCATCTGCTCCCGTGATCGGCGCCAGCTCATGGATCGACCGAGCCGCCACCCTGATCAGGACGTTCCAGGAAATCCATCGCGCCCGCGGGTCAACGTGATCGCGTCCCGGGTCGCGGAAAGGAGCTCCAGCATGCTAGCCCTCTTCCAACCCGCTCCCCACCTCGCTGGTGTAGCGCGGGGGGGCCGATGATCCGCCGCGCGCTCGTCGCCATGGACGGGTCCGCGCATGGCATGAGCGCCGCCACACTCGCCCTCGAGTGGGCCAGCCGCTTCGGCGCCGAGCTGGTCGGCCTCGGCATCCTCGACAAGCCCTCCATCACGAAACCCGAGCCCGTCTCGTTCGGCGGGACGGCCTTCAAGCGCCAGCGCGACGACATCCGGCTGGCCGACGCGCACCGGCGGGTCCTCGAGCTGCTCGGCGAGTTCCAGCGGCGGTGTGAAGCGGCCGGTGTGCGCTACACGGTGGTGGAGGACATCGGAGCTCCTCACGAGCAGATCGTCTCCGAGGCGTTCGGCTGCGATGTGGTCGTGCTCGGTCGGGAAACCCATTTCCAGTTCGAAACGCAGGACCGTCCCGATCCCACCGGCAGCAAGGTGCTCCGGGAGAGCCCGCGCCCGGTGGTGGTCGTCCCCCGCGAGCCGGCGGCCGGCCAGGGCGTGCTGGTCGCCTACGGGAGCGGCCGGGAGGTCGCCCGCACCCTCCAGACCTTCGCCCTCCTCGGGGTGGCAGCCGACGAACCCGTGCACCTCCTCGGCATCGATCATGACCGGGCCCGGGCCGAGGCCCGGCTCGAGCTGGCGGGCCGGTTCCTGGTCGCCCACGGCGTGCCTGCCGTTCCCGAGCCGGTGGTCTCCAGGGAAGCGCCTGCCGAGATCATCCTCGACCACATCCGTCGCCAGCGACCCCGGCTCGTGGTGATGGGCGCCCATGGACACCACCCCGTCCGCGATCTCTTCCTCACCTCGGTGACGCGAGCGGTCCTCAAGGAGACCCTCGTGCCCGTGTTTGTCGGCGCATGAGCCGAGGCGGCTCCCCTCGTCTCGCGAGATCTTGCTCCGGCGTCGACGCGCTGGTCCGGATGTCCGGGCCCGTCGACTGTCCTCCGGACCCGCTCTCGAGCCGGAGGCGAGTGGCATGCTAGCGATATTCACGAATCCCGCGTACGACTTCATCGGAAAGCGGCGCTGGGCCTATGCGGTGTCGATCGTCGTCATGCTGCTCGGGCTCACCTCCATGTTCGTCAAGGGCGGATTGCGGTACGACATCGACTTCACGGGCGGAACGCTGGTGGAGCTGCGGCTGCCGCAGCCGGTTCCGCTCGGCGACATCCGCTCGCACCTGACTGCGGCCGGATTCCGCGACAGCATCATCCAGATCTTCGACGATCCGCGGGACGTCCTGATCCGTACCCAGATCAGCTCGACGAACCCGACGGAGCTCAGTCGGCGGATCGTCAGCGCGCTGGATCCGGGCGGAACGAGCGCGCCCGAGATTCGGCGCGTCGAGTTCGTCGGACCGCAGATCGGAGACGAGCTGCGCAAGCAAGCCGTGTACGCCGTACTCGCCGCTCTCGGCGGGATCCTCCTCTATGTCTGGATGCGCTTCGACTTCAGAGGCGGAGTCGTGACGATCGTCAGCCTGGCGCACGACGTGCTCATCTGCCTGGGAGCGCTCTCCCTGACGAATCGCGAGTTCTCCCTCACGGTCCTGGCCGCGCTCCTCACGGTGATCGGCTTCTCGGTCAACGACCGGATCGTGATGTACGACCGGCTCCGGGAGATCCGATCCCACAATCCGGCCCGGATTCCCTTCGCGCAGCAGGTCAACCTCGCCGTGAACCAGACCCTGTCGCGGACCGTCCTGACCGTCGCGACGATCGCCATGTCGGCCGGGATGCTGTTCTTCTTCGGTGGCGAGTCTCTCGAAAGCTTCGGCTTCGTCGTTCTGGTGGGCGCGCTGACGGGCACCACGTCGACCGTCTACGTGGCGGGGGCCTTGGACGTCGACTGGTCCCGCTGGGCTGACCGCGGCCGCGAGGGTCGGCGCGGAGCCGGAGGCTCCGGGCCCGGCCGGCGCGATGCGGCCCGCAAGGCCCGAGCTTCCTAGAGCCCATCGAGAAGCCTCATGGATCTTTGACAGAGCTTGATCGAGTCTTTACGAGTCCGCCCTCCGGATTGACGCCATTTTGACGTGGTTCGCGCTACAAGTTACAGAGCAATCGCGTGGCACCTGCAGCGCGGCCACCGACGAACCGCAAGGATTGGCAGGCGAACGGCGTCGATTGCAGCGGAGGTGTGTCATGGGCAGGAAGCCGGCCGAGAGGGCAGTGAAGGCTGCACCGCCGAAGGCAGGGAATGGATTCGAGCCGACCGTGCCGTGCAGTTGCTGCGGGGCTCCGTCCAGGCGTGTCCGCCCGCAGTGGCGGGCATGCGCGAACGGGCACCGGTTCATCAGGAAGAGCGACCAGGGATGATCGCGCCGGGCAGCCTTGTCCTGCGAGGAGGCCAAGGCTGCCCGGACCCCCGCGCTCGGGCGCGGCCTGGCGTCGGCCGTTTCTCGTCGGCGGCCGCCAAGAAGTGCGCACCGACGCTGGCCGCCGCTACCGCCTCACGATCTGGGCATTCATGCTCAGGGGCTACCTTGCCCAGCCGCCACCTCGCCAATGACCGATTGGTGGTCTCGCATCCGCTGCCACCCTTCCCCGCTCGGAGCGTGATCCGTCCTCGACGGACGGCGGCCGCGATGCCGGGGCGCGGCTCCAATCTGCTCCGATGAGCAGGTCATCACGGCCCGCGGGACTGGTCTACCACTCGACGCTCGCCGCCGCGGGCCTCGGGCTCGCGCTCCTACTGCCCCGGCTCAGCGAAGCAGCGGCGGGGCTCGAGCATCCGAAGTTCGGACCCCTCCTGTTCACCATCGCAGGCCTCGTGCTCGCCGCAAAGGTGGGCGGGCTGATCGCCGAGCGGTTCGGCCAGCCGGCCGTACTGGGGGAGCTCGTGGCGGGCATCTGCCTCGGGAATCTCACATTCGTCATCGCGGGCGCGGACCCCTTCGCGGAGGCGCGATCGGATCAGACGCTCGCGTTCCTCGCTCAGGCCGGGGTCCTGATCCTCCTCTTCGACGTCGGCCTGGAAACGAATCTCAAGGCATTGCTCCGCGTGGGCCGGTCAGCGGTCCTGGTCGCCGTGATCGGCGTGGTGACGCCGATCGTCCTCGGAGGCTTGGCGTCCGCCTGGCTGCTCCCCCACAAGCCCGCGCTCGTCCACATCTTCGTCGGAGCGGCGCTGTCGGCGACGAGCGTGGGTATCACGGCGCGGGTCCTGCAAGACCTCCAAGCGACGCAACGTCCCGAGGGCCAGATCATTCTCGGCGCCGCCATCCTCGACGACATCCTGGGCCTCGTCGTGCTGGCGGTGGTCGGAGGTATGGCCACCGCCGCCGCCACGGGAGGCTCAGGCGTGTCCCTGGCGATGATCCTCGGCATCGTCGTACAGGCGACGGTGTTCCTCGTGGCGGCCGCGGCGTTCGGACACTTCCTGTCGGCGCCGCTGGTGAGGTGGGCCGCCCGAACCGGACGCCCGGACGAGACGCTGCTGGTGTTTGGCCTCGCTCTCTGCTTCTGCTTCGCCTTCCTGTCCGAGCGGATCGGGCTCGCCGACATCATCGGAGCGTTCGCCGCCGGCGTGTTCATCGATCCCTACGGACGAGGGATCCGCACTCACGACGAAGCGGACACCCTCCGGCGGCTCCTTCATCCGCTCTCGAGCGTGTTCGTGCCGCTCTTCTTCGTGCTCATGGGCATGCGGGTGAGCCTCGAGGGCCTGCCCTTGAGCTCCGTGCTGCTCCTGGCCGGAGCGCTCGCGCTCTGCGCCGTCCTGAGCAAGCTCGTGTGCGGGCTCGGCGTTCTCACCCCCGGAACCAGCCGGCTCGCGGTCGGCGTCGGCATGATTCCCCGGGGCGAGGTCGGCCTCATCTTTGCGGGCGTCGGGACCGGACTGATGCTCGGGGGGGAGCCCGTCCTCTCGCGGAGCGTCTTCACCGCCATCGTGCTCGTCGTCCTGGTCACGACGCTCCTGGCGCCGGTGGGCCTGAGACTGGTGTTGGATCCGGCCGCGCCCTCGCACGGCCGCGAAGGGTCGGACGAGCCGGAACGGGCCGCCACGCCATGACGCCGGCCGCGGCGGACCCCGAACGTCTCCGGTCCGGCGATGCGCCTGCCGCTCCTTGCTGTTCGCAACACGGTCAGAGTAGGTTAGGACGCGGCTGACCCGAGGGACCAAGCGATGAGCGAGGACCGACCGGACCCCGACCAGCTGCTGGAGCGAGTGCGCGCCGACGAGGCGCGCCGGTCGCACGGCAAGCTCAAGATCTTCTTCGGCGCCGCCGCCGGCGTCGGCAAGACCTACGCGATGCTCGAGGCCGCGCGCGCCCAGCAGGCCGCCGGCGTCGACGTCGTGATCGGCTGGGTCGAGACCCACGGCCGCGTCGAGACGGAGGCGCTTCTCCCCGGACTGGAGCGGATGCCGCCGCGCGCGATGGAGTACCGCGGCACGACCCTCCGCGAGTTCGATCTCGACGCCGCCCTGGCCCGCCGCCCTGCTCTCATCCTCGTCGACGAGCTTGCGCATACCAATGCGCCCGGTTCGCGTCACGCCAAGCGCTGGCAGGACGTCACGGAGCTCCTCGCCGCCGGGATCGACGTCTACACGACGCTGAACGTCCAGCACATCGAGAGCTTGAACGACGTCGTCGCGCGCGTTACGGAGGTGCCGACACGGGAGACCGTCCCCGACTCGATCCTCGAGGAGGCGGCCGAGGTCGAGCTGGTCGACCTGCCTCCGGACGACCTGATCCGCCGCCTGAAGGACGGGAAGGTGTACTTTCCCGAGCAGGCCGGCGAGGCTGTACGCCGCTTCTTCCGCAAGGGCAACCTCATTGCGCTCCGGGAGCTGGCGCTCCGGACGACGGCGGCGCGCGTCGACGCCCAGATGGAGGTCTATCGGCGCGACCACGCCGTGCCGGGGATCTGGCCCGTCGCCGAGCGGATCCTAGTGTGCGTGAGCCCGAGCCCTTTCGCCGCGCGCGTCGTCCGGGCGGCCCGGCGGATGGCCACCGGGCTGAGGGCCGAGTGGCTGGTCGCCAACGTGGAGACGCCGGCCACCGTCCGCCTCTCGAACGCGGACCGCGACCGCGCCGTGCAGACCCTCCGCCTCGCCGAGCAGCTCGGCGCCGAGACCGTCACGCTGACGGGGCACGACGTCGCGGCGGAGGTTCTCGCGTACGCCCGGCGCCGCAACGTCACCCGTATCGTCCTGGGCAAGCCGACGCGGTCGCGCTGGCGGGAAGTCCTGTTCGGCTCGGTCGTCAACGAGCTGATCCGGCACAGCGGGGACATCGACGTATACATCATCACCGGCGAGCGCGAGGGGCTCCAGCTGGCCGCGGCCGAGCGCCCCGCGCCACCCGTCGACTGGGTCGGCTACGCCAGGGCCCTGGCCGTCGTGGCCGCCTGTACCGGGGTGGCGGCGCTCATGTTCCACCACTTCGCGCCCGCCAACCTCATCATGGTCTACCTCCTGGGCACCGTGCTGGCGGCGTGGCGCCTCGGGCGAGGGCCCTCCATCCTCGTGTCCGTCCTCAGCGTCGCGGCCTTCGACTTCTTCTTCGTCACCCCCTACTTAACCTTCGCCGTCTCCGATACCCAGTACGTCGTCACGTTCGCGGTCATGCTCGCGGTGGCGATCGTCATCAGCACGCTCACCACGCGCATCCGCGCGCACGCCGAGGCCTCGCGCCAGCGCGAGCAGCGGACGGCGTTGCTCTACTCGATGACCCGCGACCTGGTCAGCCAGCAGGGCCTCGACGAGCTGCTCCGGGCAGCGGTGCGGCACATCGCCGAAGCCTCCGCGAGCCGCGTCGCGGTGTTCCTTCCGGACCCCGACGGCCGGTTGGTCGCCCGAACGGGCGGGCTGGGCCCGGGAACCGACGAGCCCAGCGAGCGCGCCGTCGCGCAATGGGTGCAGGAGCACGGCCAGATCGCGGGCCGAGGAAGCGCCACGCTGCCGGGCGCCCGAGCGCTGTATCTCCCACTGACCGCGGCGCGCGGCACGGTCGGGGTGCTCGGCATCGAGCCGCCGTCAGGCGGGACGGCCCCGGTGACGCCGGAGCAGCTCCACCTTCTCGAGACCTTCGCCGCTCAGACCGCCCTCGCCATCGAGCGCGTGGCGCTGGTGGACGAGGCTCAGCAGGCTCGTCTCCACTCCGAGACGGAGCGCCTTCGAAACTCGCTCCTCAGCGCCGTGTCCCACGACCTTCGCACGCCCCTGGCCACCATCACCGGATCGGCCAGCGCCCTCGTGGAGCAGGGGGCGGAGCTCGATGCGGCCGCGCGGCGCGAGCTCGCGCAGGCGATCCAGGAGGAGGCCGATCGCCTGAACCGCCTCGTGCAGAATCTCCTCGAGATGACGCGTCTCGAGTCCGGCGGCATCCGGGTCGGCAAGGACTGGGAACCGCTGGAAGAGGTCGTCGGTAGCGCGCTGGCTCGCGTGGAGAAGCGCCTCGGCGATCGCCGCGTCGACATCCACCTGCCACCCGACCTGCCGCTGGTGCCCCTCGATCCCCTGCTCATCGAGCAGGTGCTCATCAACATTCTGGACAACGCCATCAAGTACACGCCCGAGGGGAGCCCGATCGAGATCTCGGCCACCGCCGGGGACCGCGAGGTGAACGTGGTCGTGGCCGATCGCGGGCCGGGGTTCGCGCCCGGCGAAGAGGCGCTCGTCTTCGAGAAGTTCTACCGGGGCCACGCGGCCGGGACGCGGAGCGGGGCGGGCCTCGGCCTCGCGATCGCGCGCGGCATCGTGGAGGCGCACGGGGGGCGGATCAGCGCGGCCAACCGCCCGGAGGGCGGCGCCGTGTTCCGGTTCAGCCTGCCCCTCGCCGCGGATCCTCCGGAGGTCCGGCCCGACGATGGCTGAGCGCGACCCAGCCGGCGAGCCCGCATCGGCGCGTCCGGCCGCGAATGGTCCGGTGGTGCTGGTCATCGAGGACGAGTCGCCCATCCGTCGCTTCCTCCGTCCCACGCTCGCGAGCCAGGGCTATCGCGTTGTGGAGGCCGAGACCGGCGAGGACGGCCTGCTCCAGGCCGCGACGCGCCAGCCCGATCTTGTCATCCTCGACCTGGGACTCCCTGATCTGGACGGGCTCCAGGTGATCCGCCGCCTGCGGGAGTGGACGACGGTCCCCATCATCGTGCTCTCGGCCCGCGGCGCGGAGTCGGACAAGGTGGCGGCCCTCGACGCGGGCGCCGACGACTACGTCGCCAAGCCCTTCGCGGTCGGCGAGCTCCTCGCGCGGGCCCGCGTGGCGCTCCGCCACGCGGCCCTCGGGCGGGAGCCCGGCGAGTCGACGTTCACGCTCGGGGACCTGCGCGTGGACCTCGGCCGACGGCGGGTCTGGCTTGGCGAGACGGAGATCCGGCTGACGCCGATCGAGTACAGGCTGCTCGCCGTGCTGGTCCGACACGCCGGGAAGGTGCTGACGCACCGTCAGCTACTGCAGGAGGTCTGGGGCCCGGGACAAGTGGAGCAGACGCACTACCTTCGTGTGTACATGGCCAACCTCCGCCGGAAGCTGGAGGCGGACCCCGCGCGCCCCCGGCTGCTCCGCACCGAGCCCGGAGTCGGCTACCGGCTGCTCGCGGAGTGACGGTCTCGGTCTCCGCGCTCAGCCCAGGCCCCCGAAGGCGGCGGCCCGGGTCTTCAGGACCGCGTAGAGGACCTCGTAGGTCGGCGTCGGCACGCCGAGCCGTCGCCCGAACCGGACGACCGCGCCCGTGATGTCTTCCAGCTCGACCCGGCGGCGGCGCTCGTAGTCGAGCTGCATCGAGGTCCGCATGTCCCCGGGCAAGGTCCGGATCAGCGCGACCGCGGCTTCGACCGTGTCGGCGGGCAGGTCCGCGCCCGCCGCCCGCCCGACGGCGACGGTCTCGACGATGAGGGCGCGGTAGAGCGCCGCGCTCTCCGGCGTGTCGCGGAGCTGGCCCAGGGTGGCCCCGCTGGCGGTGGCCAGCGTCGCCCCAGGGGCCAGCCGGACGAACTTCTCCCAGACCGCGCGGCGCACGTCGGCCGTGACGCGGACGTCGACGCCGGCGTCGCGGAGCGCGTCGGCGATGGCCGCGAGGCGCGGCGTCATCTGGCCCGACGGCTCCCCCAGCTCGATGCGCCGGACCGGATTCGCCTGCACGATGACGCCGGGCTCGGCGATGGTCGTCACGACGAGCGTCGTCCCGACCAGGACGCGGTCCGCGCCGAGCACGGCAGCCACGCGGTCTCCGCTCTCCACGCCGTTCTGGAGGGTGAGGACCGACGTCCCGGGGTCCACCACCGGCCGGAGCGCGCGCGCCGCCGGCTCGGTGTCGTACCCCTTGACCGCGAACAGGATCAGCTCGAACCCGGCGCCGGCCTCCGCCGGGTCGGCGACCGCGCGGACCGGGCGCAGGATCGTCACACGCTCCCCGCTCCGGATCGTGAGGCCGTGCTCCCGCAGGGCCGCGAGGTGGGCGCCGCGCGCCACGAACGTGACGGCGTGCCCGCGCTCGGCGAGCGCGGCGCCGTAGAGGCCGCCCACGGCGCCGGCGCCCATCACCAGGACCCGCACGGCTGGTCGCCCGCCCGCGCGCCGCCGCCTAGAGCTTGAACAGCCGCTGGGCGTTGCGGCCCCGCACGGCCTCCCGCTGCCCGGACGGGAGCGCGTCGACCCGCGCCAGGCAGCCCTTCATGTCTCCGATGTTGTGCGGGTAGTCGGACCCGTAGAGCACCCGGTCGGCGCCGCCGACGTCGATGCACATCGCGAGGGCGTCCGACCGGTATGTGACCGAGTCGTAGTAGAGCCGCCGCATGTAGTCGCCTGGCGGCGTGGACGTCTTGGTCCGGGCGGCGTTCATCTTGTCGAAGCACTGATCCAGCCGCCCGACCAGGTACGGCAGCGCGCCGCCGGCGTGCGAGACGATCAGCTTCACGTCCGGATAGCGGTCGAGGAAGCCGTCGAACATGAGGCGCGCGATCGCCAGGCTCGTGTCGAACATGAAGCCGATGCTGGCGATCAGGTTGAACTCGCGGAGCGCCATCTCGGGCGTCCCGGGGGGCGCCGTCGGGTGGACGAGGACCGGGAGCGCGCGGCGGTCGATCTCCGCCCACACCGGAGCGAAGAGCGGATCGGTGAGCGTCCGGCCGGCGATGTTGGCCAGCACCATGACGCCGACCGCACCGCGGTCGCACGAGCGGGCGAGCTCCGCGACCGCGGCGTCGGGGTACTCCCACGGCAAGGAGCAGAGCCAGCGGATCCTGGAGGGGTACGCCGCCTGCGCTCCGGCCATGTCGTCGTTGACGACCTGCGCCGCCTTCAGGCTCACGTCGCGCCCGCCCCAGTACACGTTCGGGCACGTGAGCGAGATGATCGCCAGGTCGACCTTCGCCTCGTCCATCTGGCGGATGCGGTACGGGTAGTCGAAGTGCCCCGGCTGGGGAGTCATGAACGGGGCGCCGTCGAGGAAGATCCCCTCGGGCGCGTCCAGGCTCGTCCGGAGCTCGTAGCGCGGCCGGCCGTGGGCGCGCAGGAGCTCGAGCCAGTCGCGGTTCAGCATGTGAGTGTGGACGTCGATCGCGGGAGTCATGGGCGCCTCCGTCCCGGGCCGTCCGGGCTGAGTTCCGATACCGAGACGAGGGGACCGCGCGTCCCGGGCCTTGTCAAGGGGCGGGCGCGCCCCGGGGGGCGCGCCCGGTGCCCGGCAGGCCTAGTAGCCAGCGAACGGCGGCGATCAGGAACAGCAGGACGACGAGCAGGAGCGGGACCGCGAGAGCGTTCAGTAGCCACGACGCCCACCAGAGCCCGAGCGACGGGGTCGGCGCGCCACCGATGAACGCGTTGATGCGGGCCGCGGCCTCCTTGGGCGGTGTGCCGATGACGTAGCGCACTGACGGCGAGCTCCAGGCCGGGCCGTCCCGTGGCCGAAGGATGAGGGACGAGCCACGCGCGCCGCGCGAGCCCCCCTCGGACCAGTCCGCACGCTCGACGTCGACGAGCGCGACCCGACGGACGGTCAGGAGGCCGAGTACGCGGTAGTCGACGGCGACGTCGACGCGGTCGCGCCGGGCTTCGGTCGCCGCCGGGCGCACCCCGCCCGTGCCTGCCGGCACGCGGTCGCATCGCACGACCACCCCGATGCCGGCCCACAACAGGAGGCACGCCATGAGGAAGAAGCCGACCGGGACCACGATCCACGACGCCTGTCGGACCCGTCTCGACACTGGTGCCTCCCGCCGTCCGTCTCGAGGATGTCCCCGGTCACGCTCCTCGGCCATGGGCCGTCACGCGCGACCGGACGGCCGACAGTGTGTGGGAGGCGGCCCGCGGCCCGCAAGGCCGGTCGGAGCGCCGGCGGGCGGGGCGGCGGCTCAGCTCGCCTCGACGTCGAGGTCAGTGCGCCGGATGTCGTCGATGGCGCCGCAGCTCACGGGCGGGAAGAAGGCAGTCGACGAGGGTTGGCCCTGGCTGTTCTGAATCGAGTTGCCGAAGTCGAAGTTCGAGAAGGGGGCGACCTCGAAGTCCGCCGTCGACGTCGCGATCGTGTTGCCCGAGTTCTTGGCATCGTAGGCGAGGTGGACGCGGGCGCGCCGATTCCCGGTGTTCGTGGCGTGACCCCGGACCGCACAACGGTTCCCGGAAAGGCTCTCGCGCTCCTCCCCGGTGATGGTCACGCTCGAGACGCCCTTGGAGCTGGTGTCGCCCTCGCACCCCATGAGGACGAGTGTGGCCAGACCCGCCATCGCCGCGCCGCTCATCCAGTGCCGCATCGTCGTTCTCCTCCGACTCGGTCGCGCCGTCGCGCCCGTGACGTGGGTCGTGTGCGAGGAGCGAGAAGGCGACATCCGGTCGCCCTTTCGTCATGCTGTCGCGATTCTCCCCTCGAGGCTCGTGACAGCTCGATCACGCGGCAGCGCTCGATTGGCGCACCCCCGACCGCGCGGCTCACGAATGGATCGCCGAGCAAGTCGTGCGCCATCCGTCCAGGGCGCGGGACAGGAGCCAGGGTGCCTTGACTCGCGGCGTGGATCGGCCCGCCCGTGCGGGGCTCGCGTGGGTCGGGGATCCTGGCCCTGGCTTCAACCTGACGCCACGGTGTCGCGTGGATGCCAGCGTGTCCGGGAACCGACGCGGCGGATTCGTCGGCAGGCACACCGCTTGCTCCTTCGGACGGCATGACTGGCGAGGCCCCACGAGAGGCCGAGGGCCCGACGGCGGAGTACCACGACGAGTATTCCGAGACCCTCGGCACCGAGGTGAGGAAGCTGGAAGACGCCCTCCTCAGCGACACCGTGAGCGTCCTGCCGACCCGTGAGCCGATCCGTCTCGACGAGACTGCCGAGATCGAGGAAGCGCTCGCGACCATGCTCGCCCGGGACCAGCTCGCCGTCGTCGTCGTCGATGGCGACGGTCGTCTGACCGGCATCGCCACCGACCGCGACCTTCTGAAGCGGGTCCGTGACGCCGGCGCCGACGCGAGGCGAGGCCGGCTGGCCGCGGTCATGACGCGCGACCCCGAGGCCCTGCGTCCGGACGACCGCATCTGCTACGCGGTGAACCGGATGACGACGATGCGCTGCCGCACGGTGCCGGTCGTCGACGAGGAGCGGCATCCGATCGGGATCGTGACCGTCGAGGACATCGCCCAGTGGCTGGCCGCGCTTTTCCCCGAAGCCACGCTGAACCTTCGGCCGGGAGACCGGTTGAAGCAGCCGTCCGAGCGTGACGGCGGTTGACACGCTCACCGGCCCGGCCGGGGTCAGCCGTCGCGTGGTCCCTGCTGGCGAGACACGCCGCGTGGATCGCGGCCCGGACCGGCCCACTCCACACTCACGCCGAACAGGAGGTCACTCATGACGCGTCACCTCGCACTCACGCTCGCGACGATCGGGCTCTTGGGGCTCGCGGGGGCGGGCCTCGCGCAGGCCGCCGAGCCCGTCAGGATGCAGCTCACGCCGCAGAACAGCTCCGGTGAGAGCGGGACCGCCCTGCTCACCGACGAGGGGAACAAGACGAAGGTGGTGGTCCAGATCAACGGCCAGCCCACCGGCACACCCCAGCCGCTCCACATTCACAAGGGGACGTGCGCGAAGCTCGACCCAGCGCCGGCCTACGGGCTCACGACGCTGACCGACGGGAAGTCGGAGACGACGGTCGACGTGCCGCTGAACTCGCTGCGTACGGGCGCGTACGCGATCAACGGGCACAAGTCGGCCCAGGACGCCAAGACCTACGTCTTCTGCGGGAACATCCCCACCCCGTAGCGCGGAGGATCGCGATGCCACCGAAGGATCGACCGAGACCGCGGCCGGTGGGGCCGCCACCGAGCGACGGCGCGGAACTGAAGCGGGCGCCGCGTCCGAACGAGCCCTCCGAGGACTTTGCCGAGCGGCGCGACATCGAGACCGCGGACGAGCCCGCGGGCGCGCACGACCGTCGCCACCACGACCGGGACGACACCGGCGTGGAGTCCTCCCGGCCCGTCTGACGGGCCCCGCGGCCGGGGTCCGCTCGCGCGCGCGGACCTCGGCATGCCACACCGAGCCGGCGCGCCCGGGCGCCTCGGCGACCTCGCCGGGCGCTCGACGCGCCGGCGCCTCCCCCCCCACGTCCCGGTCTGGGCTATCCTGGGCTCGCGACGGGCGCCGGACGCGCGCGCAGACAACCGCGACCGAGGGAGCCGGAGGCGAGATGATCGAGCGACGATCGTTCGGACGGACCGGTCACCACAGCTCGGTGACCCTCTTCGGCGCAGCCGCCCTCGCCCGTGCCACCCAGGCCGAGGCGGACCGCACGCTCGAGCTCTTGCTCCGGCACGGCGTGAACCACATCGACACCGCCATGCGCTACGGCGACTCCGAGCTGCGCATCGGACCGTGGATGGCCCGCCATCGCAAGGACTTCTTCCTCGCCACGAAGACCGGCCAGCGCGCCGCCGGTGAGGCCCGCGAGGACATCCACCGCTCGCTCGAGCGCCTTCGCGTCGACCACGTCGACCTGATCCAGCTCCACGCGCTCTGGCACCCCGACGACTGGGAGCAAGCCATGGGACCCGGGGGCGCGCTCGAGGCCGTCGTCGAGGCGCGCGCCCAGGGGCTGGCGCGGTTCATCGGGGTCACCGGCCACGGCTGGACGATCGCCGCGATGCACCGGCGGAGCCTCCTCCGCTTCGACTTCGACTCGGTGCTGCTGCCGTACAACTACTTCATGGCCCAGGACGAGCGCTACCGGCGGACGTTCGAGGAGCTCCTCGCGACCTGCCGCGAGCGTAACGTCGCCGTGCAGGTCATCAAGTCGGTCGCCCGCGGGCCGTGGGCCACGACCGAGCGGACCCACACGACCTGGTATCAACCGCTCGAGGACCAGGCGGACATCGACCGCGCGGTCCACTGGGTGTTGGACATCCCCGGCGTGTTCCTCAACACGCCGGGCGACCTCGGGCTGCTCCCGCGGGTCCTCGACGCCGCGGACCGCTTCCGGCACCGCCCCACGGACGACGACATGGGCGCCATGCTCGCCGGGCAGCGGATGACGTCGCTCTTCGGGCTCCCCACCTGAGCCGCGCCGCGCGACGCAGAGCCTGACCCGCCTCCGGGCGCCGGATCCCCATGCGCATCGGCATCCTGCTCCCGACCCGCGCCATCGTCATGCAATCGGCCCGGCGACCGGCGGTCGACGAGTGCTGGGACATGGCGCGCCACTGCGACGAGGCCGGGTACGACGCCGTCTGGGTCGGCGACAGCGTCGTCGCCAAGCCGCGCCTCGAGCCGCTCACGACCCTGGCCTACGTCGCCGCGATGACGCACCGGGTCCGCCTCGGCACCGCCGTCCTGCTGCCGGCCCTCCGGCAGCCCGTGGTGCTGGCCCACCAGATCGCGAACCTCGATCAGATCTCCCGGGGCCGCGTGGTGCTCGGCCTCGGCGTCGGCTGGAGCCTCCCGTCGGCCGAGCGCGAGTGGGCCGCCTGCGGCATGGACCACAAGCGGCGCGCGCGGCGGCTGGAGGAGCACGTCGAGGCCTGGCGGATGCTCTGGCGCGGTGACCCGGTGACCTGGCAGGCCCACGGCGTCGTGCTGGCCGACCACACCATCGGCCCGCTCCCCTGGACCCCCGCGGGGCCACCGGTCCTGATCACCGCCGGCAACCGGGGCGAGCTCCTGCCGGCGCAGCTCGACCGGTTCGCGACGCTCGGCGACGGCCTCATCACCACGTACGTCGACGCCGCGGAGTGCCGCGCGCTGCGCGAGCGGGCGGACGCGGCCCTGGCCCGGCACGGGCGCGCGCTGCCGGACTACCCCCTCTGCGTCTACACGACCGTGCGGCTCGACGACGATGTCGAGCGCGCGCGTCGCACGACGACGGAGTTCCTGGCCGCCTACTACGGCGGCGGTGTGCACCAGCGGGGTACGATGGGGCTCGGCCCCGCGGCGGTGGTCGTCGATGCGCTCCGGAGCTACGCCGCCGGCGGCGTCACGGACCTCTGTGTCCGCCTGGTCGGCGACGATCAGCGCGCGCAGCTCGCGCGCTTCACGGACGAGGTGCTGCCGGCGCTCCGCGGCTGACGGGAAGGGTCGGCGACGCGGGCGGGCGCCGCCGGCTCAGTGCGGGCCGACGATCTCCGTGACCCGGGGACCGGTCTGCGCGATGTCGCCCTTGACGACCGGCAGACCCGCGTCGTGCCACCCCGCGGTGCCGCCGGCGAGGCTGTACACCATCGGGAAGTCGGCCTGCTTCAGGAACTGCGCCGCCCGGTGGGAGCGGACCCCGCTGTGGCACACCACCAGCGGCACGCTGCCGGCGGGGATCTCCGCGAGCCGCGTCGCCAGCTGGGACTGCGGGATGTGGTGCGCCCCCGGGATGTGCACGCGCTCCCACTCCTCGTCCTCGCGCACGTCCAGCACCCACCACTCGCGGCCGTCGATCTTCGGGCGCGCCTGCTCGATCGTCACGTCCTGCACGTGCGGCAGCGGGTGGCGGAGCATGGCCCAGCCGAGGGGCGCGGCGCCGCGGTTGGTGGCGATGATCGCGTCCATGTTCAGCGGCCGGGCGGGACGCGAGGAGATCAGCTCCCGCACGAAGGCCTCCTTCGTCGGCAGCTGCAGCATCGGGTTGAAGCGCCGCTCGAACCCGATCGTGGAGCTCGGCCGGCCGCACATCCCGCGCCCGCACGAGCCCTCGAAGTGGGCGGGAAACACCTCGACGTAGTCCTCGAGGCCGAGGAGGCGCTGGCTGCTCTCGTACTGCTGGCCGGCCGCGTCCGGCCCGCCGAAGTCCGGCCGGCCGACGTCACCCACGAACAGGCAGTCCCCCGTCAGCACCATCGACGGCAGCGGGCTCCGCGGAGGGTTCGTGATGAGGAGCGAGATGGACTCCGGGCGGTGGCCGGGCGTGTGCAGCACCTCCAGCACCACGGGGCCGAGGCTCAGCTTCTGCCGGTCGCGCAGCTTCTCGAAGGGGAACAGGACGTCCGCCGACTCGTGCATGGAGACGGGCACCCCGGTCTCCGCGGAGAGCCGCCGGCTCCCGGACACGTGGTCGGCGTGGAGGTGCGTGTCGACGATGTAGCGCACTTTCAGCCCGCGGTCCTGGATCACCTCGAGATAGGGCTGGATCTCCAGGGCGGCATCGACAATCGCGCAGTCGCGCGTCGCGCGGGACGCCACGACGTAGGAGGAGCAGCCACAGTCCTCGTTCAAGATTTGCTTGAAATACATGGCGCCAAGGTACGGCCCGGGGCCCGGCCCGTCAACGGTCATGTTCCCCGGCCCGCACGTCGAGGCTCTCGGCGAGGGCGTGGAGTAACGGAGCGGCGCGGTGGTCGGGGCTTGAGGCCGCGCCGAACGGCACCCGGCCGTCCCTCGTCAGCGCGGCCGGGCGGGTCTCAGGCCCGCGCCGCTCGCCCGGGGTGGAAGCGGGCCACGGCGCGGATTCCCAGCACGATGAAGGCGACGAGGACGAGGAGCTGCGTGGCGACGAACGGCGGCTCCGACTGGGTCGGGGCAAGCGGGGTCAGGAACGACAGCTTCTGGAACGCCTGCACCACCCCGACGAAGACGTTCAGGTAGAGCGACGCCACGGCCGTCACGACGTAGATCCAGCGCCAGGATCCGGAAAGCCCGCTCACGTAGAGGCCCAGCACCGAGAGCGCGAGGAGCGCCAGCGAGATGGCGCCCACCACGTGGGGCGGCCCGATCGCCTTGAACGGGAACATGAATCCCGTCACGCTCGTCAGGATCGTGGTCACCAGGAAGACCGCGGTCCAGCCGCCGCGCATCCGCCCGCCGAGCATGTCGCAGAGCACGACGAGCCCCGACACGATGCCGACGAGGCTGATGATCACGTGGAGCTGGGTGAAGGCCGAGAGCGACAGGCCGAGCATCATGGCGCGTCCTTTCCGGGCGGCCACAACGCGGCATCGCCCGGGCGGATCATACCCCACTCCCCCGCGGGCGACGATCGCGGCACCACGCCGGATGGGCGCTGGTGCCGGCAGGCAGCTTCCCCGCGTTCTACGCTCGCACACGGGCCGAGACGGGAACGGCCCCGCATCCCCGCGCCGGACGGCTCAGTCCAGCGGCAGCGTCTGACCCCGCGAGGGGTGCGGCCAGCTCAGATCAGTCCGGCCCAGCGCCCAGCGCGGCACGGGCGGCTTCGAGGCGGCGCTCCTCGACCCGCTCGTGTTGCGCCTCGGCACGCGTGGCGAGGCGGCCGAAGTCCGCGCCGGACAGGCGTGGATCGGTTGGAGCCACGAGCACGAGGGCTCGCCACAGGGCGAGCTTCCCGAGGATGCCGAGCGCCACGGTCTCGAGCGCCTCGAGGGTGCCGAGCCCCCCGGCACCGTCGCGGCCGAGCTTCAGTCGGCCGACCTTGGCGCTCAGCCAGGCCGTCGCCTCCTTCACGACGCCGGATCCGCCGCCCGCTCGTTCCGCCAGCTCCGCGAGGATCGCGCGGTCCGCCTCCACGTCGGCACGCAGCACGCGGGCGAACTCGCCCAGGGGTTCGTCCGCGTGGTTGTCGTGGAGGAGCCCGAGGATCTCGATTGCCGCCGCCGCGCCGGCGAGGTGGTCGCGCAGGTAGATCCCCAGACTCTCGCCACTCATCCGGTCGAGCTCCTTTCGCCGAAACGGTCGCATGCCGTCGCCACGCCGCGGACGCCGACCTGTCGTGCCGGCGACAGTCTGACGGGCGGGCGCGCGGCCGCGAGCCGCACGTGTCACCCGGGCCCAAGCACGCGTGGACGACGGTGCAACGGAGGTGCCATGGCCACGACTTCTGTTGCATCTAACGCCAGGTCGGCGAGCGGGGCCGGTCACATGCGGCCGGCCCGCCGCGCATCCTGACGCTTCGCTTGGCGCCACCCCGTCCGTCAGGCAGCGTCGAGACCGTCAGATCGGGCGGATCGCGAGAGTGCCTCGGCGCCCAGGAACACGTACCGCATCTCGGGGTGAGCGGACCGGATGCGTCGCTCGAGTCGATCGACGGCGCCGGCCACCTCGGACATCGACCGATCGGCGTGGAAGAAGAGCTCCAGGTTGAGAACGACCTCGTCGGGGCCGAAGTGCACCGCCACCACGCGGCCCACGCGAGCGACCGACGGTTCGGCGGCGGCCAGGCGCCGGATGTCGGCAAGCGTCTCGGGGGACGCGCTCTCGCCGACCAGCAGGCTCAGTGTCTCCCGGGCGAGCAGCGCGCCCACCGCCATGAGGATCAGGCCGATGAGGACGGAGGCGACCCCGTCGAGGGACGGGTTGCCGAGCCGGGCGCCGAGATAGATCCCGAGCGCCGCTACGACGAGACCGAGGAGCGCCGCGGAGTCCTCGAAGAGCACCGCGAAGAGGCTGGGGTCCTTGGAGCTCCGGATCGTGGCCCAGATACCTCGTCCGTTCCGCGACCGCTGAAACTGCCGGGCGGCCACGACCCACGACGCGCCCTCGATCACCCCGGCCGCGGCGAGGACCAGGTAGTTCCAGCGCACGTTCTCCACGCCTCGCGGATGCATGAGGTGCAGGATGCCCTCGTAGGCCGACATCCCGCCCCCGACCGCGAAGACGATCACGGCCACGACCACCGTCCAGAAGTACAGCTCCTTGCCGTGCCCGAACGGATGCGCGGCATCGGCGGGTCGGCCGCTCCGTCGAAGCCCGACGAGGAGGAGCGCCCCGTTGCCCGTGTCGACGAGCGAGTGGATCCCCTCGGAGACCATCGCCGAGCTGCCCGTCACGCTGGCGGCGACGAACTTGACGGAGGCGATAGCGAGGTTGCCCGCGATCGCTGCCAGGACCGCCGGCGTCGATGTCGGATGGCTGCGACGGCGAGCCGGGGAACCGCTGGGGGGCGACGGGAGAGGGCTACGGAGCGCGTCATCCGCCGGTCCCGAGGAGAGGGCGCTGTCGGCTCCGGCGCGTCCATCCGGCCCGGAGGACCCCCACTGCGCCCCGTAGCCCTGTGTCTGCATCTCCCAGGCGAGTGCACGCCGGGTGCCACCCGAAATGTCCGCGCCAACACCCGCACCCCGCTCGCCGCGGCACGGCCAGCTTGTCGCCCGAGCGTCACCTCGGCGCGAGAACGCGTGGCGCGCGACGTCGTGACGGCCGAGTGACGCCGGCGGCCCGGCGCGATCCCGGTCACGTCGGCCTGAAGACGGCGGTGCGATCGAGAGTGTAGGCGGGCCTGCCGAGGTACTCGTCACACGCCGCCCGGTCCGCCGCGCGGTCGTAGTCGTGGACGAAGATCCAGCTCCCGGGCGCGCCGAGCCGGGCCGCCGCCTGGATGGACTCCCGGCGGCCCGGATGCGACGGCCCCCATCCCATGGGCCCGTCGACGAAGATCACGCCCCACGCGACCGCGCCGAGTCCCGACGGAAGCTGGAAGCCCGGATAGGCCACCCGGTGGCACTCGGCCCCCGCGATGGGCTCGAGCCACTCCGGCCGGTCCTCGAGGAAGACGGTGCGCCCGCCCCGGTTCGCCCAGCACCACAGCCGCGCGTCGTGGCCGAGGCCGAAGACGAGCATGTTGACGGGGGTCCGGGAGAGCACGACGCCCAGGACGAGCCCGTACTCGACGTCGGACAGCTGGTAGGTCGACGACCGGACGGCGTCGACGCGGCGCTGGAGCTCGTCGTCGACCGCGGGCCGGTAGCGCGACCCCGAGTACTTCAGGAGGCGCAGGGCGACGCCGCGCAGCGCGCGCCGTCCTCCGGACGGGAGCCCGGGCACGCGCACGCTACCGCCCTCCGCCAGGGCCCTCGGCCCTCACCGACACGCTCGCGCCATCTGCCACGGCGCCGGACGGAGGTCGAGCCGCCACTCGCGCGCGAAGAACGGGCGGCCGTCGAGCGTCACCTCGCCCCGCAGGCTCGCCGTCTCGAACGTCTGCGACATCTCGAGCCGGACCTCGATGGCCGCCGGACCGCCAACAACCCGCCAGGTCTGGCGGCCGTCCATGCGCAGCGCCTCGGGCCGGTCGGTCGGGACGTCGATCCGAGACTCGAGCTCCCACGCGAGCTCGGCGTCGCCGTCCAGACGGACGCGGGAGACCCGGCGGAGCTCGTACCCGGCCGACCGGCCGTCGAGGGCGCGCCGCACCGCGTGCTCGCTACGCGTCTCGAGGAGGGCCGTCGGACGGTCGAGCACGGGCGGCTCGAAGGCCGGCGGGGGATCGAACGGCGCGTCGACGGGCTCGACGGACAGGCGGAGACGCGTGCCCCCGGTTGGAGACCGACCGATCCTGAACGTGGCGACCTCGGGCGCGGGAACGATCGCCGGGAAGTGCGAGCCGGCCACCGCCAGCCGGAGCCGGTGCCCGGGAGGCAAGCGGTAGGAGGTCGGAGCGAGCGGGACCCGGATCTCGTAGACGCGCGCGGGGTCGAGTCCCTCGCCTACCACGTGGGCGGGGCGGACCCAGCCCTGGGAGATCAGCGTCGAGAACCCGCTCGGCGCGACGTCGGCGAGCCACGCGCGGAGCGGCACGTCCGGGCGATCGGCGCGGAGGGCGACGACGGCCTCGAGCGCGCCCGTGACGCGCAGCCCCCGGGGATAGGGCACGGTCGTCCAGCAGCACGCCCGATGATCGTCGGGCGAGATGTCGGGTGGCGTCGACGGCGTCGGCGTGGTCCAGTCCCAGGGAAGCGCCGCGAGACCGACCGTCGGGTCGACCCGGTAGACGTCCTCACCGGCCTCCAGCGGCGGCGCCGACGACAGCGCTCCGTCCGGGCCGGCGAAGAGCTCGCTCGGCACGGCCGTCCGGGGCGGCCAGCACTCGGCGGTCCGCCAGCCGGTCCCGAGCTGCTCGTAGAAGGTCACGGCCGGCCCGGCCCCTCGGCGGTCGCTCGTCCGTCCCTTCAGCCAGTGATCGAACCAGTCGGCCATCGCCGCGAAGAAGCCGATCGGGTGATGGACCGCGAGGTCCGGCAGCTCGTGCTTCCACGGCCCGAGGAGCAGCCGACGGGGGCCCCGCAGGCGGTCGTGGTAGGCCACCGTCTCGCGCGGGTAGCAGTCGTGCCACGCGGAGATCGCGAAGGTCGGCGCCTCGATGGCCTCGACGTCCGCCGCCCAGCCGGCCCACGTCTCCGGCGGGATCGCGTGCCAGTGGAACGGGAACGGCCGATCGATCGCCTCGAGCCGCGCCCGCCAGCGCTCCCGCCAGCCCTCGCCGAAGCGGAGCGGGGGGAGCAGCTGGATGCCGGCCATCCGGAAGCCCCAGTCGAGCTCCCCCGTGAGCGCGCCGCGGCAGCCGTGGGGCCAGAGCACGCCCGTGAACTCGTCGTCGATCGCGTGGATCGCGACGATCGCGCCGAGGGAGGGCGGGCGCGTGGACGCGATCGACAGCGCCGTGTCCCCGCCGTACGAGATGCCCCAGATCCCGGTCCGGCCCGTGCACCAGGGCTGAGCCGCGATCCAGGCCAGCGCGTCGTGGCCATCGTGCTTCTCGCTCGGCGCGAACGGCGGCGACGGCACGCCCTCCGACTCGCCGTAGCCGCGCATGTCGAGGCTCAGGCACGCGTAGCCGCGGCGCGCGAGCGCGATCTGACCGACCTCGACGCCGCCGCGCCCGCCGATGCCGTCCTTGAGGTAGGGCGTGTACTGGAGGAGCGCCGGATACCGGCCCGCCGCCGCGGGGCGATAGAGGTTCGCGGCCAGATGCGTGCCGTCCCGCACCGGGATCCTGATGTCGCGCTCGATCCGGATGTCGTCCATCAGCGGCTCGCGCCCCCCGATACCCTGCCCCGGAGCCGGGCCGCGGGGCAAGCCGGGGCGACGCCGCGCCTAGACAATCTCGCGATACCAGAACGCCATGACCGCTCCCAGGGCCACGATCAGGCTCGGCCAGAGGAGCCCGGCCGCCCGCCGGGGGATGAACTCGCGAAGCTCGAGCCACCGGACGACGCCCGCCAGGAGGCCGAGCGCGCCGAGAATCGTGTGCTGGACGCCGATCAGCGTCTCCAGCCGGTCGGTGCCGGCGAATCCCTGGTGCACGTGGCCGAGGAACAGGAGGCTGCCCGCGATCAGGACGATGGGGAGCGCGCGGCCGAGGGGCTGATCGGGCTCGCGGTGAGCCATGGCGCGCCAGCCCAGGCAGGCGAGCAGCACGACGATCCCCGCGCCCAGGCGGTGCCCGATGACCGACGGGTTGCCGAGCCCGACCGAAAGGGCCACCGGGCCGAGCGGCCAGAACTCCGGATCGCTGGCCACGATGATGAAGGCGGCGAACGGCAGGAGGATCGCGGGCCACAGCCAGCCCACCACCCGGCCGAGCCGGCCGCCTCGCTGCTGGATGAGCCACGCCAGCCCGAGGAAGCAGACCGTCACGCCGGACCACGCGTGGGTGAACTCCGCGTAGCGGAGGTCCCCGGGCAGGCGGGTCGGCGCGCCGATCCAGGTCATCGGATCGTCGATCGACGTCGCCGGGAGTCTCGGCGTCGCGAGCGTCCGCACCTCGGCGCCGGTCAGGCGCAGCGCGCCGTCCGCGCCGGGCGGGGCCACGGAGGCCAGGATGCCCGCGACCGCGATCACCAGCACGCCCGCCACGACCTCCAGCTCGAGCGCACGCGAGAGGCGCGCGAGCGCCGGCCGGGCGTCGGGCCCCGCCAGAAGCGCCGGGCGGACCAGCCGGGAGTTCACGAAGGCGCCCGCCAGGAGCGGCACCGTGAGGGCGAGCTTCGTGAGCAGCGTGAGCCCGTACGCCGACGTCAGGAAGGCGCCGGGAGCGCCGAGATAGCGCCACGCGGCGAACAGACCGGACGCGGCGAGCAGTCCCGCCGCGGTGGCCGCCAGCGGCGAGAAGCGTGCCACGATCGCCGCCACCAGCCGTCGGGCGCCAGGCGTCGTCGCGCGTCGGAGGACGGCGCGCGCGGCCAGAAGCTGTCCCACCACTCCCATCCAGGCCGCGCCGGCCAGGAGGTGCGCGAGCTGAACCGCGATGGCGAGGCCCCGCCCGGTGGGCTGCGCGGCGGCGTGACCGGCGAGGCTCCGGGCGAGCACCGCGGCGCCCGCGAGGATCGCCGTCGCCCGCCAGGCGCCTCCCGCGCCCAGGGGATCGCGCCGGGCCCGCGCGATCGTCACCGCCGCCAGCAGAAGAGCCGACCCCTCGACGAGCGCGAGCCGGCCGGTCACGGTCGCGAGCGCGAACCGCCCGATCAGGCCGGCATCGACGCCCGCCAGCACGGTCGTGTCCTCGATGTCGGCGACCCGGTTCGGCAGCTGGAGGAGAACGGCGAGCCCGGCGAGGGCGGCGGCACCCGCTCCCCACCGGGCAGCCGATAGTGCGAGCCCGCGCGCCGCGACCAGCGCCTCCGGGTCGTCGTACAGGGCGCGGAGCGCCGGCATCACGAGGGCGAGGACGATGATCGGCGCGGCGAGCGCGGCGTACATCCCGGCCAGCTCGATCGTGCGGAGCAGCACGTCACCCATCGGTCGGACCGCTCACTCGACGCGGAAGCGGATCAGGCCCCGCGTCGCGTGGCCGTCCCGCGAGACGACTCGCCAGCGGACGACGTGCGGGCCAGGCGCGAGGGACGGCAGCGCGGCGACGAGACAGGTCCCTTCCCGGGGATCGACGGCGGCGACCAGCGGCACGGGTGGGCGAGACGACCCTCCCGCCGGGCCGCCCGCGTCAACCAGCTCGATCGCGTGGAACTGTCGCTCGAGCAGCTCGTTGAAGCAGAGGGCCAGCTCGCGGGGCGCGACGGCCAGGCTCGCGCCGTCGGGCGGTGACGAGCGAACGAGCCGGGCGTGCGCGGCCGCGGCCCCCGGCAGAACGAGGACGCTCAGCGCGGCGGCGGCCAGCCTCACGCAGAGCCCGCCGCCCCGCGCGCGCACTCTCGCCCTCGTCGCCCCGCCCGGGAACGTCCCTGTCGCAGCCTCGGGGATCCCACGTCGCGGCGGCCGACTGAACGTTGCACGAGAGCGCCCAGGCCGTCTTCGTCGGGGAGGAGTCCCCGACTCGTCATTCGGCTTCCTGGGCGGCGTGGGGAGCCGTGCTCAGCTTCGCGCGCCCGGTGAAGGCGGCGGTACGATGGAGACCCCTTCCTCGATCGTCCACTTCCGCGCCGTCAGCTCCTGCCGCGTTCGCGGCGACAGCTTGCCGGCGATCCACAGGCGCGGCGGCTTGGCGCCGGTCAGATCGGACCGCGCCGCGAAGTTCGCAACCCGCTCGGTCCAGGAGACGTAGTTCACGGCGGCGGGTACCACCACGGCACCGTCCGCGGTCTCCCCCAGCACCGTGCTGGCCACGCGCACCCGCGTGACGGGCACCGCCTGGTGATGGCGGGCCAGGATGGCGACGGAGCCGGCCATGAACCGCGCCTGGGTCTCGGAGCGGGCGGTGAGCGCCCAATCGACGACGTCGGACCGCCCGGGGCCCGGGCCCAGCGCGACCAGGCTGTCGACGAAGGCCAGCCGGATCGTGTGGGTGAAGGACGGCTGCCTGAGGAAGCGGTCGATCGGATCCTGGGCGACGCCCAGGCCCTTGAGATGCGTCTCCATCCGCACGCGGAGGTCGCCCGGAGTCATGTCCCACACGAGGTCGCTGACCCAGTCGCGGGTGAACTTGATGGCGAAGCCACCCGGCACGAACCCGATCACGGTGTCCGGGCCGAACTCGCCGCCCCACACCGCCCAGGCCGCGCTGTCGAGCTTGTCGGCCAGGACCTTGTTTCGCGTGTACGGGTCCACTCCGAGGTACTTGGACAGACGCCGGCGCGCGTCGTCGTAGCCGATCACGCTCTGCCCCGCCATGGTCGCGCCTTCCTTGACCTCGTCGCTGGTGCTCGACGTCGATTCTCCCTCCTGTGCGTCACCGACGTTCTGCGCCCCGGTCTTGACGTCGCGCGCGATGCGATCGAAGAAGCGCCCGACCCCCGCCGGAATGCCCTTGACCGTCTCCACGGGGTTCGTCACTGCCGTCTTGAGCGACTGGCCGGTCCGCTTCATGGACGCGGCCATGGCCTTCTGGAAGATCTCCGAGCTCTCGGTCTTGGACAGCACGTCGAGCGCCTGGATCTCCGCCGCCCGCACGGCCACCATCCCGGGGCCCTCGGCCACGAACTCGCCGAAGGAAGAATGGAACGTCGTCTTCGTCACGAGGCCGTCCGTTGTGACGCGCTCGTCGATCTTGTAGACCTGGCTCTGGAGGAGCTCCGGCGGCGCGACGTCCGCCGCCCGGAGGACGGCGGCGGTCTCGTACGGCGACTGCGCTCCCGCCACCGTCAGTCCGAAGACGACGCCGAGTGCGGTTGCGACGAGGACTCTGCGCTGCTTCATCTAAAGCCCCTCTTGCTCTGGACGTGTTCCCGCCATGGCCCGATGGGCATGGCGGGAATGAATGATGTCGTTGGAAACATGACCGGTCTCGATCCTCCTCGGCCACCGTACCATGGCCGGCACGCCGTGGGCGCCCTCCCAGCAGGATTGCCGTGCTCCATCTCCACGTTGCCACATCAGTTGCTCTCCTTTCCGAGCTCGCGCTCGACTTCCGCTTGTGTACCCAAGCGGTCGGGCCTCATGGTCGCGCCGAGACGCGGCAGCACGGCGCGCACGGCGTCACCACGCCACCCGTCCGCACGTGGCGATCACGACTTCTCCGCGCTCGGCGCGCCCGATCTTCGGTCCGGACATTCAGGCTCGCGCGATTCCGGATTGCGCTAGAGTGTTCGCGTACCTGACGATCCGGCTTCAGGTCGCTCGCCGAACCCTCGCGCTCGTGGAGGTTTCCGTGTCCGAGCCCCTCGACTCCTGGACCGCCGAGCAGTTGCTCCACGCCTACCGCACCCGGGCGCTGTCGCCGGTCGAGGCCACCCGCGCCGCGCTCGCACGCATCGAGAAGCTGAACGGAACGGTCAACGCCTATTGCCGGGTCGACGCCGACGGCGCCATGGAAGCGGCCCGGGCCAGCGAGGCGCGCTGGGCGCGAGGCGCGCCGCAGGGCCTCCTCGACGGGGTGCCGCTGTCGATCAAGGACCTCCTGCTCACTCGGGGCATGCCGACGCTCGGCGGCTCGCGCACGGTGAACCCCGACCAGCCGTGGCGAGACGACGCCCCGGCGGTCGCGCGCGTCCGCGAGCACGGGGCGGTGATCCTCGGCAAGACCACCACACCCGAGCTCGGCCACAAGTTCGTGACCGACAGCCCCCTCACGGGCATCACCCGGAACCCGTGGAACCTCGAGCGGAGCCCCGGCGGCAGCAGCGGGGGCGCCGCGGCCGCGGTCGCCGCGGGACTCGGCCCGGTGGCGGTGGGAACCGACGGCGGCGGCTCCATCCGCATCCCCGCGACGTGGAGCGGCATCTTCGGCCACAAGCCGACGGCAGGCCGCGTCCCGATCTGGCCGCCATCTCGGTGGGGCATGCTCTCGAACGTGGGGCCGATGACCCGCACCGTGGCGGACGCGGCGCTCCTCCTCACCGTGCTGGCGGGCCCGGACCGTCGGGATCCGGTCGCGCTGGCCCCGGACGGCCGCGACTACCGGATCGGTCTCGAGGACGGCGTGGCGGGGCTGCGCGTCGCCTACAGCCCGGACCTCGGGCTGGCGGATGTGGAGCCGGAGATCGCCGCGAGCGTGGAGGAAGCGACGCGGACGCTCGAGCGCCTCGGCGCGCGGGTGAGCGCGATCGCTCCGCCCGGCATCGAGGACATCGTGCCGACGCACCGCACCTGTTACATGGCGATCTTCGCGCAGTTCCTCGAGGGACTGACGCCCGAGCAGCAGGACCTCCTCGATCCGTACCTCCGCGCCGGCGCCGAGGCCGGCCGGAAGATCACGGCCGCGGCGTACCATGCGGCCCTGATGACCCGCCTGGCGGTGGCCGCCCGGATGGAGGCCCTGTTTGCCGACTACGACCTCCTCGTGCTACCCGGCTTCCACGTGCCGGCCCCGCCGGTCCCGGGCCTGCCCGACGGGCTCCGCGGGAAGGCCCCCGCGCTCACGTGCTGGGCGAACCATACCGGCCAGCCGGTCGCCAGCGTCCCCTGCGGGCTCACGCGGGAGCGGCTCCCGATCGGCATGCAGATCGCGGGGCCGCGCTTCGCCGACGCCCTGGTGCTCAGGGCAGCCCGGGCCTACGAAGCGGCCCGCGGCCCGTTCCCCCGTCCACCCCTGGCATGACTCCCACGCTCGGTCCCGACGGGGACCGACCTTCACGAAACGAACAGGAGGAGCGAGCATGAGCGTCCCCGGCAGCGGCCATCCTCCTGGCAGCGATCGGCGCCAACCTCCTCGGCGAAGGGATGCGTGACCTCCTGGATCCCCGCCTCCGCGTGTAGCGCGGGAATCGCCCCGATCGCACCCCCGCGTTCTCCGGCTGGTCGTGCCGCGGCGGCGGCGAGGTCAATGCCCGACATCCACTGCCCGCTGAGGCGCCCCCTGTCATCTCTGACAGTTGTGAGCAACCCGGCCAGTTGACAGAGTGCCAGCGTCACGGTTCGCCAAAGCTCTACCCGTCTCCGAGCGGAGGCGGCGAGCCAGCGAGATTCGGGGCGAGCATCCACGGCATCAACCGAAGTGCCGGGCCCGGAGGCTCGGCGAAGAGGAGCGAGCGATGCAGAGACGAAGTATCTGGCCCCGCGCGGTCGCCATGCTCGTCGCGGGCGCGCTGTGTGCGTCGCTCGCGCCGGCCGAGGCGCAGGCGCCGGCCAAGAAGCCAAACATCCTCGTCATCTGGGGTGACGACATCGGCCAGTCGAACCTGAGCGTCTTCACCAAAGGGCTGATGGGCTACCAGACGCCCAACATCGACCGCATCGCCAGCGAGGGGATGCTTTTCACGGACTACTACGCGGAGCAGAGCTGCACCGCGGGGCGGGCGGCGTTCATCATGGGGCAGAGCGTGTTCCGGTCCGGCCTGTCGAAGGTCGGGCTCCCCGGAGCCGCCAGCGGCATGCGCCCCGAGGATCCGACGATCGCCGAGCTTCTCAAGCCCCTCGGCTACGCCACCGGACAGTTCGGGAAGAACCATCTCGGCGACCGCGATGAGCCCCTGCCGACGATGCACGGCTTCGACGAGTTCTTCGGCAACCTCTATCACCTGAACGCCGAGGAGGAGCCGGAGCTGCGCGACTACCCGTCCGAGAAGGACTTCCCGGGGTTCCGCCAGAAGTTCGGCCCGCGGGGCGTGCTCCACACCTGGGCGAATCCGGACGGCACGCAGCGGATCGACAACACGGGGCCGCTCACGAAGAAGCGGATGGAGACCATCGACGACGAGACCCTCGCCGGGACCGTCGACTTCATCAAGCGCCAGCACGCAGCCGGCAAGCCGTTCTTCGTCTGGTTCAACACCACCGGCATGCATTTCCGCACGCACGCCAAGCCCGCGAGCCTGGGTCAGTCCGGCCGGTGGCAGTCCGAGTACCACGACGCGATGATCGACCACGACAAGCGGGTCGGCGAGCTCCTGAAGCTGCTCGACGACCTCGGCATCGCCAACGACACCTTCGTCATGTACTCGACCGACAACGGCCCCCACCGGAACAGCTGGCCCGACGCCGGCATGACCCCGTTCCGCAACGAGAAGAACTCGAACTGGGAGGGGGCCTACCGGGTGCCAGCCATGGTGCGCTGGCCGGGCCAGATCAAGCCCGGCTCGGTCTCCAACGAGATGGTGAGCCATCTGGACTGGCTGCCGACGTTTCTCGCCATGGCCGGGGACGCCGACATCAAGGACAAGCTCCTGAAGGGCCACCAGGCGGGGGCGAAGACGTTCAAGGTGCACCTGGACGGCTACAACCAGGTCCCGTACCTGACCGGCCAGCGGCCGGACAGCGCCCGCAAGGAGTTCTTCTACTTCTCGGACGACGGCGATCTGGTCGCGCTCCGGTATGACAACTGGAAAGCCGTGTTCGCCCAGCAGCGGGCCGAGGGGACGATGCTCGTGTGGAGCGAGCCGTTCGTGCGGACGCGGCTGCCGTGGCTCTTCAACCTGCGCACGGACCCCTACGAGCACGCCACCATCACGTCCAACACGTACTGGGATTGGTACTTCGACCACGTGTACCTGCTGGTGCCGATGCAGACCTACGTGGGGCAGTTCCTCCAGACCTTCAAGGAGTACCCGCCCCGACAGAAGGCGGCCAGCTTCACCGTCGACCAGGTCATGGAGAAGCTCACGGAGAGCCTCGGCTCGAAGTAGGCGGGAGGGTCGGGCGACGCGGTCCCCGGTGTGGTACGTGGGAGGCCGCGTCGCTCGAACCTGACCAGCCAACAGGGCCGTCGGACATCGGGCCGCCGCAGGGACACGCGCCGTGCCCTCGCACGCGATACGGAGCACGCGCGCCGGCGCCTCGGCGTCCCCGGCGACAGACCTGAAGTGCTTGTGCGATGCTCAACGAGCCCCCCCTGACGGGTTGGAAGGAACAGGTCACACCGAAGGATCAGTTACTTCCCTGGCCGATCAAAGTACTGTCGAACCTTCGCCGCGATCTGCCGATCCGTCATCTTGTCGACCGTGTCAACCCTCACGATGCGTTGGCCGAGCCCCTCACGCTCAAGATGGTGTTTGAGTTCTATCTTGGCCTCACCCGGGCCCAACAGGAGAATGGATTCGGCTTCACGAATCAGCGCTGTGACCGCAGCATAGTATTGTTCGAGATGGTTCGCGAACCGTCGGTCTCGGATGTCTTCAGCCGAGGCCGCCTGGGCGCCCCCGGAAAAGCGTACATGCTTCTCCATCTTCGAGGGAACGCGTTGGATCGCCTCGCCCACCTTTCCGGCCGCCACGATGACGGCCTGGCGGTGGTCAATCCACACACCCACTTCCTTCAGTACGTCCTTCTTCATTGAGTCCTCCGTCGTCGTGGTCCCCGAATGGTGTCTGCATCAGCGCCCGCCTCCGGCAACCCCCTTGGAGACGTATCTGTTGGACAACAGGAGTGGTGGACTGCGTCGCCCATGCTGAGCCACTGGAGCTGCGGCGGCTTGTCGATGACGATGAGGTTGACGTTAGTCCCGGCTACGGAAGCAGTGATCGGCCACCATCCGTTAGAGCGATTTCAGTGCGTCGATCCGCTCTTGCGTGCCCGGATGGGTAGCGAGGAACCCTCCCCCACTGGCGCCCTCGGTCCGCAGGAGCCAGGTCAGCGTGTTGATCATGACTTTTCTTTCGAAGACCCGGCACGCCGGAGGATATCCACGCCGTGGCGGTCCGCCTCGTATTCCTCCTGACGGCTATAGCCCCGGGTAATCAGGGCGCCGGCGACGGGTGTGATGCGGCCACTGCCCGGAAACATCTGGTCGAGAATAATCATGCCGATACCAACTCCGGCGCCGAGCGCTTGCGCCTTGGCGACATGGCCAAGATCGTCGTGGGCGAGATCATGGGCCAGCACCCCCCTGAGCTGGTCATCGTTGGCCTTCTGAAGCAGCCCGGTGGTGACATAGAACTCACCTCCGCCGGCGCTGGCCGCGTTGACGTGCGGATCATCCATGATCCCCACCCGGACCTGATTCAAGGGACGCGGATGATCCATGGCTCGGACGAGCGGGACCACGCTGCGCCGAAGGCGCTCGGCCTGCTGCGCATCGAGCGGACGAGATGCGGGCTGGGTCCCGCCCGTGTGGGTCGGTTCACGCGACGGCGCGCTTCCGACCCCGGCGCAACCTCCGGTCAGCACGCAGAGGAAGAGGGCGGCCAGGAATGATGTTCGCATCATCTCCTTCAGGATTCGAACACGAGCTTGCCGATCAGCAGCGCGACACCACGGCAGGCACACATGGTAGGCGCCCAGTTACTCACGGCGGACGGCCCAGCCGGCAGCAACCTCTCTCGATCGAGGCCAGGCTCGGCATGCCTTCCCCTCATAGTCGGCCCGATAGCGCCAAGACAATAAGAATGAGAACGACGAGACCGACGCCACCTCCCAAATACGGGCCGCCGTACCGCCAACCGCCAGGGACACCGACAACAAGCAGCACGATCAGGATGATGAGGAGCAGATTCATGGCCTGGCCTCCTTATCGACAACATTCGGAGTTCCCGAACTCGCACTACTGTACTAGTACGGTAATACAGGCAGGTATTCGCGTCAATGCCCTTCTGTGAAACGCTCCACATGCTCTCGGCGGCTACCCCCGTGCATTTCGTGGGCGACGTCCTCGACAGTCACAAGACGACGATCTCGCACATTGTCCCTGGGGTTAGCGGCCGGCGCCCTTGTCTCCTGTGCAACCTCCCCCTCCTCGCAACAGCCGGTACAGTCGAGCAACCCGAGCGTGACCTACAACTACCGGACTGACCAGGAACTGCTTCAGGCCAACCAGAACGCGACGACGTTCTGCAGTCCGTATCAAACGACCCCGCGTACCTCCAGCATCACGAGCAATGCAGACGGGAGCAAGGCCGTGCACTTCGAATGCGTGCGGACAACGCTGCCCGCGCCCGCCCCGACCCCTCCCAGCCAGACCTACAGCTATCGAACGGATCAGGAGTTGGTGCAAGCGTCTCAGACCGCGAGCGCCTCCTGCCCGAAGTCCAGCTCGCAGCCGATGACGTCGAGCATGGCGACCAATTCGGATGGAACCAAGACCGTGACGTTCCAATGTGGCCCGCGGTGAACAGGCTCTGCGTCGCATCGACGATGTAGGCGAGAACAGGGACTCACGGTTCACGTGCTTAACGACCACTCTGAGAGCCGCCGTGCAGTCCCTCTCTTGCTCGCGATCCCCCAAGAGGGATCGCCAAGCCCGCCTCGCATAGTGTGACGTGTCGTTGAAGAGCGTCAGGCGCGCGTGGGCATCGTCCCTGAAGTCGGGCTCTGGTCGAGGTGCTCCTGATCGAATCGCTGATCGAAGCCCGGGCGCGAACTCAGCAGTAAACGGGGCGTAACCCTGGCAGGAACACCCTGGGAGCGGCGGCGGACGCTGCAAACGCCTCCACCACGCCCGTCCCGAACGGTACCACACGCACGCGCCGAGGCGAGACCGCCAGACGGCTAGTACAATCGGGACCTTTTCCCCGATCTCGCACGTTCAACCTCGATTGGAGCTCGGAAGGTTCCGGCCAATCTGCGCCCACCCGGGGCGCCACCCTACGACTTGCGCCCGCTCTTCCTCCGGCCGTGCTTCAGCTCGTGCCGAGTGGTCGCCTCGTCAACCGAATGAGACTGCATCAGATCGATGTCCCGCTTGGCCATCGCCGCGAGCTTCGCGTAGTGACGGTGGAGCACATCGAGCTCCGCCTCGGAGAGATCTTCGACGTTGACCATTCGGTTGCTCGCCCCGTCGACTGCGGCCACGATCTCGTTCAGTTTGAGCTGGATGGCAAGCGAATCCTTGTTCTGGGATCGCTGGATAAGGAACACCATCAAAAAGGTCACGACGGTCGTCCCTGTGTTGATCACGAGCTGCCACGTGTCGGAGAAGTGAAACACCGGGCCAGTCATGCCCCACACCACGATGGTCGCCAGCGCGAGACTGAAGCCCCTCGCGCTTCCCGTGAATCGCGTGATGGTGCGCGCCATGGCTTCCAAACGTCGTCCGAGGCCGCTGACTCCCGTTCCCGTCATCGTCCGTGCCTCCACCCGGCGAGGCTAGCATGGCGGCTGGACCGTCGCTCAGTGCTAGGCATGAGCCGGAAGCTTGTCGTCGCCGGAAACGCTTGCTTGATCGGCCACCCACGACTCGCTCGAGCTCGGCGAGCACCTCGCCCTCCGGCCGGCAATGAAAACGCACGACCCGGATCCCCGAGTCCTGGTGAGCGTGATGCGCAACGTCGGTGCTCACTGCTCCGACTACGGCCCGGACCGCGGCGTGACACCATGCGCTAGGATGCCCCTGGGCAGGGAACGAGCATGCAGCGCATCCACACGCCCCGGTCGACGCCGGCGGGTCGCCAGAGAGATCCCCTGAGGACACCGATACCGGACGTGTTGGACGTGTGCTCTAGGCGGCCGGGGATGAGTGGCCCTTCCAGCTTCGCTGAATGCCCGGCGAGGCATCCGGCAGTCGCATCGGGGGCTACGGCGTGGGCCGTAACCCCCGATGGCGTTGGAGCGGGCGACCGGAATCGAACCGGCGACGTCCAGCTTGGGAAGCTGGCATTCTGCCGCTGAATTACGCCCGCGTTCCCAGTCGGAGTCTAGTCAGCCGCCCGTCGCCCTGTCAATGGTGGGGTACCCGGGTCGCGTCCCCGGGCGCACCCGCAGTTGGCCCCGTCCTGACGGACCTTCCGCGCTCAGTCGAAGAGGATCTTCCGCAGGCGGACGGCGGTCGCCTGGTCCAGCGCGAACTGCCCGGCGACCAGGCGCTCGACCTCTTCCCCGCCCACCGGGGTCACGTCGAGCCGAGCGCGGGCGGCCTCGGCCAGGAACTCGGAATCCCGGAGGGTCGCCTGGAGGGCCCGGCGGAGCGTCGCCACGCGCTCCGGCGGCGTCCCCGGCGGCAGGACGTACGGCCGAGCCAGCCCGCTCGCACGAAGGATCGTGGCGGCGACGAGCCGCCGCGCGTCGTCGGTCCGAACCAATGCCGTGACGAGGGGCACCGCCGGAAGGTCCGGCAGGGCCCGCGACGCCAGCTGCAGCACCGCGACGATCTCCCCCGTCTCGAGGGCGGACTGCCATGCCGTCCGCATCGACGTCCAGTTGAAGCAGGCGCCGTCCAGCTCACCCGCCTCGACCGCGAGGCGGATCGCCGCCGTGCCGCGGTAGCCGCTCACGAGCTGGATGGGAAGCCCGAGGACCACCTTCAGGACTCGCGTCGCGTTGTCGCCGTTCGAGCCCGGCGCCGTCCCGCCGAGCTTGACCGGCGCCGCGGCCGACATCCACCGGTCCAGGCTCCCGATCCCGCTCGCCCGCGAGAAGGCGCACACGACGTGCTCGCTGGAGCCGACGCCCAGGTACTCGAACCGCCGCGCGTCGAACTCGATCCCGGGCCGCCCGAGGACCTGCCCGAGGAGGAGGTCGCCGCTGAAGTGCCCGATCGTGAGGCCGTCTGGCTTCGACACCTTGTAGAGGTGGTTGGCCGCCACGAGACCCCCCGCCCCGGACAAGCTCTCCACCGCGACGGCGGGATCCCCGGGGATGTGCCGTCCGAGGTGTCGCGCCACGGCCCGCGCGTGCACGTCGAAGCCGCCGCCCGCGGCGTTGACGACGATCCGGATCGTCTTGCCCCGGAAGAAGTCCGCGTCGTCGGCCGCGGCGCTCCGAGCCGCACCGGTCGCGAGACTCAGGAGGCACAGCCCCATCGCGACCGCGCGCGTCCTCCAGACGCCCGGCACCGGGTGGGTACCCGCCTCCGGACAGCTCGGAGCCGACGAAGCGTCGTGTGGAAACATGGCGCGCGACTCGAAGCCGATGATAGCGCAGGCTTCGAGCAGCAGTTTCGGGGCGAGACCGTGGTTCAGGGCGACGTCCCGTCTCCCGTGCCGTCGTCCATGCCCGAGGCGTCCGGCTCGGCAGCCTGTCGGCGCAGCCACGCCACGGCCTCGTCGTGGGTCCCCACGAGGCCGAGCGCCTGCGCCTCGCGAGCCCGGCGGAGCCAGCGTCCCACCGCCGGCCCGGGCGGGACGCCGAGGATCGCCATCACGTCGTCCCCGCGCACGAGCGGCGCCTCGGCCGCTTCGCGGGCGGCGGGGGCCTCGCCGGCGAGGAGCGACTCGAGCAGCCGGCGCGTCTTGCCCCGGTAGACGAGGCCGGGCGCGCGACCATCCGTGCCCGCCGCGTCGGCAATCGTCAGGCACACGAGAGCGGGCACGTCCTCGCCGACGTCGCGGTGAAACCGGTAGCGCGCGCGATGGGTGACGGCCTCGAGCATCCCGAGGTGCATCGGCCGGAGGTGGTGGCGGACCAGCCGAGTCAGAACCTCGATGGCGCGGCCGGGCCACGCGAGCCGGCTCGCCACCGCGGCAACGCGCTCGGCGCCGATCCGGTCGTGGCCGATGAACCGCGTGCGGCCATCCGCCTCGACGCTCCGGGTCTCCGGCTTGGCCACGTCGTGGAGGAGCACGGCCAGCTTCCACACCTCTCGCCGCGTGAGGCCGCCGCGCAACGGCTCGGCAAAGGACTCGAGGGCCCGCGCGTCGTGGGGACCGAGGAGCCGGAGGTCCGCCAGGAGCGCGTCGGCGGCCTCGAGCGCGTGGAGCGAGTGCTCCCACACGGTGAAGTGGTGCGGGAGCGACTGGGTCGTCACGCGCATCGGCTCGATCTCGGGCAGCACGACCCGGAGGGCGCCCCAGGCGTCGGCCTGGCGGATGGCAGCCGCGGTCCGTGGCAGACGGAGGACGTGGGTGAGCTCGTCGCGAACGCGCTCGGCCGAGACCGAGGCGAGGCCGGGAACCGCCGCGCGCGCGAGGGCTTCCGTCTCCGGCTCGACGGCAAAGTCGAGCTCGTGGGCGAGCCGGACCACCCGGAGAACCCGGAGAGGATCGTCGGCGAGCGCGGTGGCCCGGCACGCGCGGAGCCGCCGCGCCTCGAGGTCGCCGAGGCCGCCCGTGGGATCGTGCACGGCGGCGGGGCCCCGCAGGAGCGCGCGGAGATCCGCGGCCAGGGCGTCGACGGTCACGTCTCGCCCGAAGAGGTCCGCCTCGAGAGTCGGCCCGCGGAGGTTGGCCAGATCGACGTGGAGCGGGAGCGGGCTTGCCACCACCACGCGCGCCATGCCGTGGGCCTCGCCGAGGGGCACGAACGCGGCGCCCAGCCGGTCGGCCAGACGGCGGGCCGCCGCATCGCTGCCTGCCGGCACTGCGAGGTCGACGTCGCGAAGCCGCCGTCCGAGGAGGAGGTCCCGGACCGCGCCGCCGACCAGCCAGACCGGTCCCTCGATGGTCTCGACCACGGTCGCGAGCAACGGCCGAAGTGGCTCGGCCGGCCCGAGCGCCGCCGTGACCGCGGGCCGGGGATCAGCCGGGCGCGACGTCATCGAGAGCGGGGCGCGACGTCTCGCGGGCACCGCGCCCGCCGGCGCGCGACGCTACCCAGCCCGACAGCCGGGCGAGGGCCGCGACGCCGCCCACGATCGTGTAGAGGATCCCGAGCGCCTGGAGCTCATCCCACCAGCTCGAGTCCAGGCCGGCTGCTCGGAGCCGGGCGCGGTCGAGGCGCCACGCGGGGCGCAGCGCGTCCCGCCGGGTGAGCGCGACGCCCAGCACCGGCACCAGGGTCAGGACGTGCCAGGGCCCGACGCGAAACCCGGCTCGGCGGCGGTGGACGGCCGCCCAGCGGTTCGTCCGCCAGACCTTGCGGAGAAAGACCCGCCCGGCGTCGAGCGTCGGATGCCGCACGACGGCCTCCGGCGCGTACGCGAGGCGCGCCCCCTGCCCCACGGCGCGCAGCACGAACTCGAAGTCCCCGCCGGAGGGGAGCGCGGGATCGAAGCCGCCCCACGCCTCGAAGTCGCGCCGGCGCACGAGGAGGTTCGCGGTCGCCGCCCGCGACCGGGCCACGTTCCGGCGCTGGTCGAGGAACATGTCCGCGCTGAGGAGCGACCACAGGGTCGGCCGGGTCGGCGGGGCCGGGATCACCTCCCCGGCGACGATGTCGGCGTCCCCGAGGGCCGCCAGCCCCGCCGTCAGCCACTCCGGGTCCGGCAGACAGTCGCTGTCGCAGAAGGCGAGGACGTCCCCGTTCGCCGCCACCGCGCCCCGGTTCCGCGCCGCATACGAGGTCCGGCGCGGCCCACCAAGCACCCGTATGCGCCCGTGGTCCACCTCGGTGACCCCGAGCCTCTCCGCCGAGCCGTCGTCCGCGATGACCACCTCCAAGCGGTCCGCGCTCAGGGTCTGCCCCTCGAGCCGGCGGAGGAGCGCGGCGACGCCCGCCGGATTGTCGCGGACCGGCACGACGACCGACACCAACAGCTCGCGGCCGGCCTGCCCGGCCGGGGCGACCGGGCTCATCGCGTGCTCGCGCTCGCCGGCCACGTGGCGCGCTCCCGGCCGCGAACGAAATCGGCGATCCCCGTGAGCGCCGCGGCGTTGACGACGCAGAAGTAGACCCACAGGCGCACGGCGGCGGGCACCGGCACGCCGCGCCCGATGGCCACCGCCCCGGCGGAGAAGGCGGCCAGGCCGACGAGCGCGACGGCCAGGGTCACGTGCCGGACCCAGCCCTCGAGCTCGATCACGCCGATCAGGAGGGCCCCGAGGGCGAACACGGGGGCGAGCCAGCGCAGGAGCTTGTGGCTCGCCAGCCGAAAGGCCAGCACCGGACGCAGCGGCACCAGGAAGAAGCGGACGTGGGCGTGCGCGCCCAGCTGCCGCGTCACCATGCGCGCCTTCCGGTGGAACTCCTCCCGGAGACTCGTGGCCGCCTTCTCGAAGACGCGCGCCCTGGGCTCGACGACCACCTCGTAGCCGGCGGCGAGCGCCAGGAGCGGGTTGAGGGCGTCGTCGGAGATCCCCGGCGGAAGGGTCCGGCAGAGCTCCCGCCGGAGAGCGTAGATGGCTCCGGTCGCCACCAGGGTCCCGCCGAACCGGCCCTCCATCTCCTTGATCGCGGTCTCGAGCCGCCAGTAGAGCCCCTCGCCCGCGCGGACCTCCGGATCGTGCCCGTTGACGTACACCAGCTCGCCGACCACGCAGCCGACGGCCGGCGAGGCGAACGGCCCGACGAGGTGCTGGAGCGCGTCCTCGTCGAACCGCGCGTTGGCGTCCGTGAAGACGACCGCGTCGCCCGACGAGGCGCCGACCATCTCGTTGAGGATCGCCGTCTTCCCGCGACGCGAGGGGGCGTCGACCACGCGCACGCCGTGCCCGCCGAACGAGCGGGCGATCTCGGCCGTGTCGTCGGTGGACCCGTCGGAGCCCACCACGATCTCCAGGCGGTCCCGCGGGTACCGGAGGGCCAGGAGGTTCTCCAGGCGGCGGCGGAGCCAGGCGGCCTCGTTGTGCGCCGGCAGCACGACCGTCACCCGCGGCAAGCGCGAGGGCTCGCCCGGGAGGAACGCGCGCGGGCGCCGGCCGGTCACGCGGACCGCGAGCCAGAGGAGCGCGGGGTACCCGACGTAGGCGTACGCGACGAGCCCGGCGAGGATCCAGAACAGGGCCGTCACGCCGGGGGGCCGCTCGCGGGGAGGTCGTCCGGGAGCGGGCGCGCGAGGTCGAGGAGCTGCGCCTCGACGAGCGCGCGGTACGCCGCGCTCCGGCCGAGCAGCTCGGCGTGGCGCCCCCGGTCGACGATGCGGCCGCGCTCCAGGAGGACGATCAGGTCCGCGTGTGCCACCGTGCTCAGCCGGTGGGCAATCACGAACACGGTCCGCCCGCGCATCAGGGACGCGAGGCTCCGGTGGACGAGGCGCTCGCTCGCGGCGTCGAGCTCGCTCGTCGCCTCATCGAGGATGAGGATGCGGGGGTCCGGGAGGATCGCGCGCGCGATGGCGATCCGCTTCCGCTGTCCCCCGCTCAGGCGCACTCCGCGCTCTCCGACCAAGGTGTCGTAGCCCTGGTCGAGCTCCTCGATGAACTCCGCGGCCATCGCGGCCTCCGCCGCCCGCCTGACGGCCTCCGGCGAGGCGCCGCGCGCGCCGTACGCGATGTTCTCCGCGATCGTCCCCTCGAAGAGGAACACGTCCTGCTCGACCACGCCGATCAGCCGCCGGTAGGATCGGAGGTCGATCTTCCGAATGTCGACCCCGTCGAGCTCGACCACGCCCTCGGTCGGGTCGTGGAAGCGCGCGATGACGTCGCAAAGCGTCGACTTGCCCGCCCCGCTCGGGCCGACCAGGGCGACGACGTGGCCGGCCGGCACCTCGAGCGTGACGTCCCGCACCGCGGGGAGGCGTCGGGTCGGATACTGGAAGCTCACGCGGCGCAGGCTGAACCGGCCGGCGACGTCCTCCGGACGCGGCGCCAGCGTGCCCGAGGCGCCGGGGAACTCGGGCTCCTCCTCCAGGACGTCCAGGACGCGGTCGAGCGCGGCCAGGCCGTTCTGGACGCCGGCCGCCGAACTGGCGAGCGCGCCGAGCGGCTCCAGCAGCATGGCGAGGTAGAACAGGAGGGTTACGAGGCTGCCGACCGTGAAGGCCTGGCCCGGATCGAGGGTCCCCGCCGAGACCCGCGCCGCATCAGACAGGATCCGACCGCCTCCGTACCAGAGGAGGACCGCGACCACGGTCGGCGCCAGGAGCAGCCAGCAGACCTCGACCGCGGCGGTGATCCACCAGGCGAGCATCGCCTGCCGGAGGTTCGTGTGCTGGTCCCTCGCGTCCCGGACGGCCTCGGTGCGCTGGCGGCCGAAGCCCCGGATGACGCGGATCCCGGCGAACGCCTCCGTGACGTGAGCGTCGATCCGCCGCCGGAGGATTCGGATGTCGCGCCACACGGGCCGCATCCGGCGGATCCACCGGCGGTGGACGGCGTACGCGACGGGCAGCAGGGCCACGACGACGACCAGCGCGCGCCACTCGACGAAGCCCAGGGCCACCACCGTGCCGATGAGCTGGATCAGCGATCGCGACGGCTGGAAGACCATCGCAAGCAGGAGGTCGCCGGCGCTCCCCACGTCCTCGCGCAGGAGGCTCGTCATCCCTCCCGACTGGTAGGCGCGGATGCGATGGAGGGGCAGCGTGAACGCGTGCGCGAAGACGCGCCGGCGCAGGTTGGACTGGAGCCGCCGGGCCGCCACGGTCGACAGGTAGCGTCCCCACGTCCCCACCGCCGTCGAGAGCGCCACCGCGACGACCAGCGCGACCGCGACCGCGCCGAGCAGCGCGCGGGGATCGGCCAGGCCGGCGGCAGCGAGGGCGGCGGGCACCGGGCGGTGACCGAGGACGTGGTCGATGGCGAAGCCCGTGGCCGCCGGCGGGACCAGCCGGAGCGCGGCCGCGGCGGTGACCGCGACCAGCGACACGCCCACGGTCGTCCGCAGGCCGCCGATGAGGCGCCAGAACGCCGGGATCAGCTCCCGGGCGGCGCGGTGCCGGGGACGTCCGCGTCGCGAGCCGGCGCTCCGCGCGCCCTCGGTCGCGAGCGCGAAGAGCTCCCGGCGGTACTCGAGGTAACGGAGCCGGCTCCCCCGGCGCGCGGGCCTCACGGGCGGCGCCGGCTCACGCGAGCGCCCGGCCCCGCGCGCGAGCGTCGATCACGCACGAGGAGCAACGAGGGCCGTGTTCCGATCGCATGCCACGCGGTCACGATTGTACGACACGGGCCGCCGCCGCCGCCCGGCACGCGCCGGCCGATTCCCTCAGCGGAACGGGACCTTGCCGCGCGACCGGGGTCGCTCGATAATCGCGGCCATGACGCCATCGCGACCGGGGAACGTCTAGTGGCGCGCGGGTTCGCCCTCCACGCCGGCGCGCCGGCCGCCGTGATCCGCGCGGCGGCCCGGAGCGCCGAGGCGCTCGGCTATGGCTCGTTCTGGGTGAACTATCCGGGCGAGATCGACGGCCTGGCCGCCCTCGCGCTGGCCGCGCGGGAGACGGGGCGCATCGACCTCGGGGTCGGCGTCGTGCCGCTCCACACGTGCGGCCCGGACCGCATCGTCGCCGCCGTGCGCGCGAACGGGCTGCCGCTCGAGCGCCTGCGGCTCGGCGTCGGGAGCCCGAACCCCGAGTCCCTCCGTCGGGTGCGCGACGGCATCGCGGCGCTGCGGCGCACGCTGCCGGCCCAGCTGTACGTCGCGGCGCTCGGGCCGCGCATGTGTCACCTCGCGGGCGAGGTGGCCGACGGCGTCCTCCTCAACTGGCTGACGCCGGAGCACGCGGTCCGGTCGGCCGAATGGGTACGGGCCGGTGCGGCGGCGGCCGGGCGGCCCGTTCCCCGGCTGGCGACCTACGTGCGCGTCGCGCTGGGACCCGAGGCCGCCGCGCAGCTCGACGTGGAGTGCGGCCGGTACGCGGGGATCCCGGCCTACGCGGCCCACTTCGCGCGCATGGGCGTGCCCCCCCGCGCGACGGCGGTGGCGGCAGCGACCGCGGCCGCCGTGCCCGACGGGCTCCGTGGCTGGGAGCGCGCCCTCGACGACGTGATCGTGCGGGCCATCACCGCGTCCGACAGCGTCGACGAGACGCTCGCCCTGGTCCACGCCGCGCGGCCCGCCTAGCGCCGGCGCCCGGCGCACTCACGACGCGGCGGCGCTCAGCCGCCGATCCCGAAGAACCGCCTCGCGTTCTCGTAGAAGATCCACCGGTAGACCTCCATCGGCAGGTCGCGGGCCCACAGTCCCGTCCGTTCCAGCTCGTAGGGGTACGGGAGGTTCGGGAAGTCGCTCCCGAAGAGGATGCGGTCCTGGTACCGCACCAGGTCGGCATCGCGGACCACGGCGGCGTCGATGCCGGTGAACGGCAGGGACGCCGCCGTCATCGCCATCGTCGTGTCGAGGTGGAGGCGCGGGTAGCGGTCGAGGAGCTGGAAGGCCAGGCGGGTCTCGAACGCGCCCATGTGGCAGATCGACGCTCTGAGGTCGGGAAAGCGCTCGAGCACCCGCTCGAAGCGCCCGAGGCCCGTGAACTCGTTCGTGTGGGGCCCCGTCCCCACGTGGATGACGAGGACGCGGTCGAGGGCGCGCAGGCGCTCGTAGACCGGCAGCATCCGCGGGTCGTCCGGGTGGAACCGCTGGACCTGCGTGTGGACCTTGAGCCCCGCGAACCCCCACTCGCCGCACGCCTCCTCGACGATCGCCGCCGGGTCGTCGTCGGCGGCGTGGACGGTGCCGAGCGGGATCGCGTCCGGGAAGCGGGCGGCGGTGTCCCGGATCCAGGCGTTCAGGTCGCGGGCCATTCCCGGCCGGTGCGCGTACGAGAAGAAGGCGAAACGCTCGACGCCAGCTCCGCGGAGGGCCGCCACCACGTCCTCCGGCTCGGTGGGCCCTCGGAGGTCCCAGCGGGAGTGCTCCTCGAACCACCGCCGGATGGCGGCGAAGAGCCGCGGCGGGTGGAGATGCGTGTGGGCGTCGATGTAGCGGAAGCCGGCGGGGGGCTCCATGCCGCTACGCGGACCGGACCGGCGCGGCCCGGTGGACCACCCAGTCAGCCGGCAACCCCGGGACGGCCACGCGCACCTCGCCCGTCCGGGCGAGCGCCGCGACCGCACGGCGCACGTCCTCGACGGGAACGCCGAACAGGCGAGCCATCCCGCGGGGCGTCCCCCACGTGGCGCCGCCCAGGTAGCGCTCGACCAGGCGGCGGACCGCCGCCGGGCGGCCGAGGCGGCGGCCCTCGCGAACCCCGTCGGGCAGCCACGCCTCGACCAGGTCCCACCGGTACGAGAACGAGGGGTCGTAGCGCTCCTCGGTCTTGACCACGAAGAGCCCCTGCTGGAGCTCCGCCACCGCCCGCTCGAAGCCGCGCGTCGAGCCCGGGTCCAGCATGAGCGTCTCCGCGCGCCACTCCCGGGTGTAGAGCGGGTGCCGGCGGATCAGCACGTCCATGAGGCGCTTGGCTCCGTGCGACAGGCGCCCCGCCTCGTACTCCGCGCGGTAGTCGCGGGCTCGCTGCCGGCCCCGGACGAGCGCGTAGAACGCCGGGAAGAGGTCGAGCGCCACCAGCACCGGCCGGCCCTTCAGCAGCTTGCCGTAGTAGACCGCCCGACGGGCGGGCAGGCGGTCCTTCAGCTCCCAGGTGAGGCCCACGCCGGCGTCGTGGTGCGACCGCCGCGGCCACCGGGGATCGCGCCGCCCGACGACGGCCTCCCAGAGGCAAGCCAGGCCGTCGGGAAAGCGGTAGAAGGTCGAGCAGACGCCGACCTCCTGGACGAAGGCGAGGGCGTCCCGCTCGCTCCGGACGCGGCGCGCGGCGACGCGACGGAAGGCGCGGTCGCGCGCCTGCTCGAGGCGCTGGCGGTCGGGGGTCTCGGTCACCGCGGTCGGCGCGGCCACGCGCCCGCGGGGCTCAGTCGAAGACGAGCCCGTGCTCGCCGACCCGGTACTCGACGATCTCGTCGCTCATGGCGCTGCCGCGGTGCTTGGCCACGGAGACGAAGCGGCCGACGCGAAGCCCGATCTTCTCGCGCCCGAGCAGGAGCACGGTGTTGGCCACGGCCCCGATGTCGCCCGCCGTCACCTTGCGCGAGATGAGGTCCTCGAGCCGGGTCTCCTCGGTCGTGACCAGCAGCAGCGTCGTGATCGACGCGTGGTCGTAGCGATGGCCCTCGATGAAGGCCCGGTGCTGCCAGACGGGCAGGCAGATCTCCATGCCCAGCGTCTCGGCGTCGCGGTGGATGATCTTCCGGTAGAGATCGTCCACGATGTGCGCCTGGATCGAGTCGTCGCTGTCGCGCGGCTCGATGCCGTCCACGACGACGCGCCGCGAGCCGTTCGCGAAGTGGAAGTAGAAGAAGGGACGCGCGGTGTAGAGGGCGCGCGCGTACGTCGCCTTCCAGTTCCAGTCGAACTCCCGGCCGTCGGGCGTGGCGACCTGGTAGTCGGTCCGCCGACCGACCCAGGGGAAGACGTCGAGGTAGTGGGCGTCCAGCTCGCCGGTCGGGGGATACGGGTCGGCCATCGGCATGACGGTGTGGCTCCAGCGCCGGAGCGGCCAGTCGTAGAGGCGCTCGGCGTAAGGCCCGTGCTGCTGTGAGTCGCCGCGGGCGTTCATGTCGACGATGAGCCCCGGCGCCCTGTCCGCCACGCGGCCGTGGTGAGCGAAGGTGAGCCCGAGATGCGTCTTCCCGATGCCGGTGGCGCCGTAGACGACGGTCATAGTGCCCGGCAGGAGGCCGCCGCCGAGCATCGCGTCGAGACGCGGCAGACCCGTGGAGACGCGCGCCGGCGAGGTCACGAGGTCGAAGGATACGGACCCGCTCCGGGCGCGTCAACCGCGGCCGCCGCACGGGCACCGCGCGCACCCCGGCGGCGCGCGCTGCGCCCGACGCGCTACACCGCGAGGAGCGACAGCGCGAGCGCCCACAGCGCGAAGGCGCCGGCGCCCGCCACCGCCGCGCTCACGTCGCGAAGCGGGAGCACGGTCGCAATCCTTGTCACGTGTTGAGTCACGGTGGACCAAAAAAAAGCGGCCGGCGCCAGGCTCGTAGTCGACGCCCGCGCGCTCTCGACGCGGCCTCGTCCGACCGCCGCGCGGCCTCGCGGCGCCCGCGGCCCGGCCGCCGCCACACCCGAGCGCAGCCGGGCGGCGTGACCGGACGGCCACGTCTTCGTCACGATCGCGCGAGCTCCCCCGCCCGCTCGAACTCGTCGGCTCGCCGTGCCCGGACCGCGGCGGCAGACCGCGTCGGCGCGCGCGGCGGGAGCGCTGGTGCTGCGGACCCGCTCAGAAGCCACGGACGAGCCCCACGACCTTGCCGAGGATCCGCAGGTCCTTCTCGCCTTCCCGGACGACGATCGGCGCCATGGTCGGATGCTCCGGCCGGAGGAAGACGGCGTGGGCGTCGCGCGCGAAGCGCTTGACCGTCGCCTCCCCGTCGACCAGCGCGACGACGATGTCGCCGGGCTGGGCATGGTCCTGCCGGCGCACGAGGACGAGGTCGCCCTCGACGATGTGCGCGTTGATCATGCTCTCCCCGTGCACGCGGAGGCTGAACACGTCCTCGCTGCGCCCGCCGAGCCAGGTCGGATCGAGCGGGAGGGCGCCGTCGCGGTTCTCCTCAGCCAGGAGAGGCGCGCCCGCGGCGATGCGGCCGAGGATCGGGATCTCACGGGTCGTCCGGGGCGGCACGGCCAGGGTGAGCGCCCGCGACGTCCGCCCCTCGCTCGTCCGCCGGCGGAGGAACCCCTTCCGCTCGAGCGCCCGGAGGTGGTCGAAGGCCGCGCGCGGCGTCACGTGGAAGCGGCCGCCGATCTCGCGCACGGTCGGCGGGACGCCGTGCTCCTCGGTGAAGGCCTGGATGAAGTCGAGCACCTGTCGCTGGCGGTCGGTCAGTCGCGGGTCCATGGGTGTTCCTCCCGCCAGGAGTCTAGTCAACACCCGTTGAGGCAGTCAACCAAAAAAAGAGGGGGGTCAGGAGGCGACGGCGACCTCCTTGGGGTCGCAGGCCGGGCACGGCTGGAGCCCATGGTCCCACCCTTCCCCGACGGTCTTGACGGGGATCCGCTCGCTGGCGGGCACCCGGGCCCGCCAGGCGCACTCGCGCCGATGGAGGAGTCGCCCGCCCCGGCTGGTCCAGTAGGGCTCCAGGAGGTCGTCGGCGGCCGGCCCCTCGGTCGCGGTGCTCCCCGCCACGGCCGACTCCGTTGCGGCGGGCTGCCCGTCGGCCGTCGCGACATGGCCGTCCGCGGTGTCCGTGGCCGCGACGCTCGCCGACGCAGGCTCGAGGGGCGAGGTCGACGTGGGCGAGATGTCGTGGTCCGTGTTGAGCTGGAGGTTCTGCTCGACGGTCGAGCGGAACTCGTCGCTCGCCCGGCGGAACTCCCGCATGGCGCGGCCGAGCCGCCGCCCGAGGTCGGGCAGCTTGTCCGGCCCGAAGATGAGGAGGGCCAGGACCATGATGACGAGGAGCTCCTGGATGCCGATGTCCAGCATGGACTGGGCGAATCCTACACGATGGGGCGGACCCGCGCATCCGCCTTTCGCCCCTCGGACTCCATCGCGCGGTGGAGGAGAATGAGCACCGCGAGCAAGAACATGTGACTTCCCGACCACATCACGCCGCCCCCGAACGACTGATCCTCGACGGCGCTCAGGTCCGCGAGGAGCCGGGGCGCGGCGGCGTAGGACGGGTAGAACACCCGCTCCGCGAGCCCGAGGACCGCGCCCAGGAGGGTGTTCTGGGCGGTGGCGAGGATGAGGTACCCGATGCGGGCGCCGTACATCACCCCGGTCGTCAGGCGGTGGAACCGAGGCGCGGGGTTGATGATCGGCCACCAGAAGAGGACCGCGGTGCCGAAGAAGGTCAGGTGCTCGATGTCGTGTAGCCACGGGTGGCGGAGGGCGGCCTCGTAGGCCCGCGGGTAGTGCCATCCCCAGAGCGTCACCGTGTAGAGCGCGCCCGCCACGGGCATCCAGGTGAGCGTGCCGAGGACGCGTCGGACCCGACCGGGACGGGAGACGAGCGCGCCCAGCCGTCGGCGGGCCCCGGGCGAGAGGCCCCAGAGCACGAAGGGGAACGGCGCGGCCAGGAGGATGAGGGGCGGCGCCACCATCATCAGCAGCTGGTGCTGGACCATGTGCGCGGTGAAGGACAGCTCGGCGAGGACCTCGACCGGTGAGCAGAGCGCGATCACCACGCTCAGGAGGCCGAGCAAGTAGGCCGCGAGCTTCCATCCCGGCGCCGCCCCGCGCGCCCGCGGCGCCTGGCGGAGGCGCCACCAGCCGCGCACGTAGAGCGTCGCGAGACCGCCCACCACCAGGAGGACGAGCGGGCGCCAGCTCCAGGCGCCGCCGACGCGCAGGAGGAGCTCGCCCAGCCCTCCGGTCGCCGCGACCGCCGGTGTCATGAGGATTTCAGGCGCCTGGCGCCGACAGGAGCTCGCCCAGGTAGGCCCGGGCGTCCGGCCCTACCCAGTCGCGGATCCCGAGGATGGTCCCGACGACCATGCCGCGCCGGTCCACCAGGAACGTCACGGGCAGGCCGCGCACCTGGAGCTGTTCCGCCGCCTTGCCCCGGGCGTCCAGGAGCATCGGAAATCCGAGGCCGTGCTCCCGCACGAACTCCTGGATCTCGCCCTTCGACTCCTTGAAGTTCACGCCCACGACGGCGAGCCCCTTGGGGCCAAGCTCGCGGGCGAGCGTCTCGAGCGCCGGCATCTCGTCGCGACACGGCACGCACCACGTCGCCCAGAAGTTGAGCAGCACCACGCGTCCCCGGAAGTCCTGGAGGCGGACCGGCCGGCCGGTCACGTCCGGCAGCTCGAGGTCCGACGCCGCGATCGGCGCGGCCGGGCGGCTCACCGGAAACTGGGTCGCGCGGCCGGCGGGCGCGGCGCGGCTCCAGTAGGCCGCGGCGCCGACCGCGGCGCCCAGGAGCGCGACGGCGGCCGACAGCTCGAGCCACTGAGCGCGCGTCATCCGAGGGCCGTCCGTCGCATGCTCGGATGATAGACCCGGCCCGGGAGCGGGACAACGACGCGGCCATTCACGGGCCGGCGCGCGCTTCTGATACCCTTCGTCGGGTGGCGGACCTGCTCGACCGCCGGCCGGCCTGGATCGTCCCGGCCGCTCTCTGCGGTCTCGGCGCACTCCTCCGGCTCTGGCAGTACGCGGCGGGCGCGTCCCTGTGGGCCGACGAGGCCAACCTCGCCCTGAACATCGTCGAGCGGTCCGCCGGCCGGCTCCTCGGTCCCCTCGACTACCGCCAGATCGCGCCGCCGGGGTGGCTCCTCGTCCAGAAGGCGGTCGTCACGCTCTTGGGCGACGGCGAGCACGCGCTCCGGCTCGTGCCCTTCGTCGGGAGCCTGGTGGCGCTGCCGCTCAGCTGGCATGTCGCGCGGCGGGCGCTGCCGCCGGGCCTCGCGCCGCCCCTCGCGCTCGGGCTCGTCGCGACCGGGCTCCCCTTCATCGTCTACGCAGCCCAGGTGAAGCCCTACTCGACCGACGTGGCGGTGGCGCTCGGCCTCCTCGCGCTCGCGCTGGCGGTCAGCCTCCGCGGGGCCAGCCCGGGCCGCGTTCTCGCGCTGGGCGCCGCCGGCGCCCTCGCCCCGTGGGTGTCGTATCCCGCCGTGCTGGTGAACGGCGGCCTCCTGATCGCGCTGTCGGCCCCAGTGCTCCTCCGGCGCGATCGCGCGAGCCTCCGACGGCTCGGCCTCGTGGCGCTCGCGTGGGCGGCGAGCGGCGCGGCCGCCCTCGCCTGGGCGCGCGGCACCGTGACGCCGGAGGACACGCTCTACCTCCAGCGGTTCTGGGCCCGCGACTTCATGCCGCTGCCACCGCGGGAGCTCTGGGATCTGGGCTGGCCGATCGCCCGGCTGACCACGGTGTATGGGGGCGGTGGCCTCCGGTATCCGGCGCCGGGATTCTTCCTGGTCCTGGGCGCGCTCGGCGCGTGGGGACTCTGGCGGGGCGCGCCCGCTCGCGCGTGGCTCTTGCTCGGCCCCATCCTCGCGACGCTCGGCGCCGCGACGCTCGGCGCCTACCCGTTCGAGCCTCGCGTCGTGCTGTTCCTCTTCCCGTCCTTCCTCATGCTCACGGCGGCCGGCCCCGATGGCCTGGCCCGCCTCGTCGGACGCTCGCCGGGTCGCGTCGCCGCCCTGACGGCGACCGCGTGCGCCGCGCTCGCCCTCGTCGGCCTCGGGCGGAGCCACCTGCCCTACGCGCCGGAGCCGCTCGCGCCGGTGCTCCAGGCGATGCGCCGCGCGTGGCAGCCCGGCGACCGCGCGTACGTCTACTACGGGGGCGAGAAGGCCTTCGTCTACTACGCGCGGCGGCTCGGGATCGCGCCCGGGGACTACGTGCTCGGTCGCTGCGCGCGCGAGGATCCGCGCGCGTATCTCAGGGAGCTGGACCTGTTTCGCGGGGGGCGGCGGGTCTGGGTCGTGGTGACCCACGCGGTGCCGGAGGAGACGGCGGCCATCGGCGACTACCTGGACCGCATCGGAACGCGACGCGAGTCGTTCGAGGCGGGCCGCGTCCCCGGAGGGCGCCGGGCCGACCGCGCCCGCGCCGAGCTCTACGACCTATCCGACCCGACGCGGCTGGCGGCGGCCACGGCGGAGACGTTCCCGATGCCACCTCCCGCCGACGGCGGCCAGGGAGCGGCCTGGTCCTGCCACCCCGGCGCGTGAGCGCCGCTCACCAGACCCGCATCGAGCTCCGGACGATGGCGTCGAGGTCCCGGGGGCCCACGTCGCGCGGCGTGTTGGCGAGGAGCCGGGGCTGCTGGAGCGTCCCGTCGACCAGGGCCCCCGCGTCGCCCTCCGTGTAGCCCACTGCCGCCAGCCCGTTCGGGATGCCGATGTCGCGCATGAGCGCGACGAGCGCCCGGGGCAAGGCCTCTGGCCGCGCCGCCTCGTCGAGGTCTCGCACGGGCACGCCGAGGAGCTCCGCGGCCCGGAGGTGACGCTCCGGCGCCGTCGGATAGGTGAACCGGAACGCCGCGGGTGCCGTGAGGATCACCGACATGCCGTGCGGGACGAGCGGGTGCCCGCTCGGATACCCGGCCGGCCGGAAGTCCCGAACGAGCCCCGCGACCGGGTACGCGACCGCGTGCGGAATGTGGACTCCGGCGTTCCCGAACCCGATCCCCGCGTAGTTCGCCGCGAGCGCCAGATTGGTCCGGGCCTCGACGTCCATCCCGTTGAGGACGGCCCGCCGGAGATACCGGCCCACGAGCTCGATCGCCTTCTCGCACCACACGTCGCTCGCCGGGTTGGCGCCGATGTAGGCGGGCCGGTCCGGCGGATGGTGCTTGGGGCGGGCGTCGTAGGGTCGCGTCGTGTAGGACTCGATCGCGTGGGTCAGGATGTCGGCCCCCGCCGCCGCCGTGACCCCGGGCGGCACCGTCAGCGTGTTGAGCGGATCCACCACGCCGAGCGTCGGACGGAGGAGCCGGTTCGACACGCCCGCCTTCACGTGCTGCGCGACGACGTGCGTCACCAAGACGGCCGTGGTCTCGCTCCCGGTCCCGGCGGTCGTCGGCATCGCGATGAGCGGCTTCAGCGGGCCCGGGATCGGCGCGCCCCGCCCTACCGGCTTGTTCACGTAGTCGAGGAGCGGCGCCGGGTAGCACGTGAGGAGGTTCACGGCCTTGCCCGTGTCGATGGCGCTGCCCCCGCCGACCGCGATGTAGCCGTCGACCTCCTTCGTGCGCGCGTATTCCGCGGCCTCCTCCATCGACCGGTCCGTCGGCTCGACGGCGACGCCGTCGAACACGTCGGCCTTGATGCCCTGCTCGTCCAGGAGCGCGCGCACGCGCTCGGGGAGCCCAAGGGCGGCGAGACCCGGGTCGGTCACGATCAGGACCTTCCGGAGCCCGAGGCGCCGCGCGTCGAACCCGATCTCCTCGGTGGCGCCGAGACCGAACTTGATCGGCGACATCTCCATCACGAACACGGTCTCGGTCGGCAGCGTGACGCCCTTCATGGCGATCCCCCCGGCGCGGTATGCTTCCGCACGCGGATTATAGCGCCGCCCTGACGCGCGGCGCGGGAGGAACGGATGGGCGTCCGGCCCGGTTCGCAGGATGCTGCTGCTCGGGATCGCGCGCGGAGGGCTGCCGCAGCGGGACGGTCGCCGGAAGCGCGTGGTCGTCGTCGGCGCGGGGATGGCAGGGCTCGTCGCCGCGTGGGAGCTCGCGCGCGCCGGCCACGATCCGGTCGTGCTCGAGGCGCGGGCGCGGGTTGGGGGGCGCGTCCACACGCTCCGCGAGCCCTTCACCGACGGGCTCTACGCCGAGGTGGGCGCGATGCGCATCCCTCGCACCCACGACCTCACCCTCGCCTACTGCGAGCGGTTCAAGCTCCGCCTGACGCCCTTCACGGCGAGCAATCCGCAGGCCTACGTGTTCCTCGGCGGCCACCGCTGGCGCCTCGGGGAGGTGCAGACGAACCCGTCGTGCCTGCCGTTCGCGCTCGAAGACCGGGAGTGCGGCCGCACGGTGGACGCCCTGTGGACCGACGCGATCGCGGGCTTCACGGACCGGATCGCCCGCGAGGGCGACGCCGCCTGGGACGCCATCGTCCGGCAATGGGACCACTGCTCCACCCGCGAGTTCCTCGAGGAATGCCGCTGGTCCGAGGGCGCCATCGAGGCCTTCGGCCTCCTCCAGTTCCAGGAAGCCCTCATGAACTCGTCCTTCCTGGAGCTCCTCCGCGAGGAGGTCACCCGGTGCTACGTCGACCTGGTCGAGATCGAAGGCGGGATGGACCGGCTGCCCGGCGCCTTCGTTCCCGAGCTCCGGACCCGGATCCGGTTCGGCGCCAAGATGATCGCCCTCGATCAGGACGAGCGCTCGGCGACGGTGCACTACCAGACGGCGGCCGGCCGGTTCCGCGAGACGGCCGACCACGTCCTCGTGACCGTGCCGTTCGCGGTGCTCCGCCACGTCGAGACTCTCAAGCCGTTCTCCCCGGCCAAGCAGCGGGCCATCCGGCAGCTCCACTACGACGCGGCGGCGAAGATCCTCTTGCAGTGTCGCCGGCGCTTCTGGGAGGAGGACGACGGCATCCACGGCGGGGGAACGGTGACGGACCTGCCCATCCGCGCCCTCTACTACCCGGACCACGGCCGCGAGACCGGCCGCGGGGTGCTGCTCGCGAGCTACACCTGGTCGGAGGACGCCCAGCGGTGGGGCTCGCTCTCGCCCGTCGACCGGGTCGCCCAGGCGCTCGAGAACGTCGCGCTCATCCACCCCCAGGTGACGCAGGAGTTCGAGGTGGGCGCGTCCCACATGTGGCACCAGGACGAGTTCGCCGGCGGGGCGTTCGCCCTCTTCGACCCCGGCCAGCAGACGCGCCTCTACGGCGCGATCGTCGCGCCCGAGGGGCGCATCCACTTCGCGGGCGAGCACGCCTCCCACGCCCACGCCTGGATCCAGGGCGCCGTCGAGTCAGGCCTCCGCGCCGCCCTCGCGATCCACCTGGACGGAGCGGGGTCCTGACGGCCTGAGCGCGCGGCCCCCCGTCCCGGGCGTCGCCCGGCCAAGCCGGCGGCGGGCCCCGTGCGACACGAGCTCCCGCAGGGCCTCGACCGCGCGCGACCGATCCCCGCGCCGCCAGATCAGCGACGTCGTCAGCCGCCAGGGCCGCTTCTCCAGTCGGTGGGTCCTCACCGAGTCCCGCGCGCTCGACGTCGCGAGGACGGACCTCGGCGCCAGCGCGTAGCCGACGCCGGCCGCGACGCAGGCGAGCATGGCGTGGTACGAGGCGACCTCGAAGGTTCGCGGGGGCCGGACGCTCTGCGCGCCGAGCCACGCCTCGATGCAGGCGCGATACGTGCACCCGCCTCCGAAGGCGACCAGGGTCCTCCCCCGGAGGTCGCCCGCGCCCCGGCACCGGCGCATCGATGGATGCGTGACGAGCACGAGCTCCTCCACGAAGGCGGGATCGCCGGCGAGGGCCGGATCCGTCATGTCGCCGCTCACGAAGGCCGCGCTCAGGTCGCCCGCGCGCACCTGCCGGACGAGGGCGCCCGAGGTCCCGATCGTCAGGTGGACCTCGAGCGCGGGGTGCTCCGCGTGGAGCGCCGAGAGCAGGCGCGGCAGGTGCACCGCCGCGGTGCTCTCCATGGCCCCGACCCGGAGGCGGCCGCGGGGCGACGCCGCGGAGAGGTCCGCCTGCGCTTCCTCCGCGAGGGCGAGCAGCCGGTCCGCATAGTCCATGAGCCGTCGGCCTTCCGCCGTCAGGGACATGCCGCGCCGGCCGCGGACGAAGAGGGACACGCCGAGCTGGGCCTCGAGCCGCTTCACCCGGGCAGTCACGTTCGACTGGACCCGGTGGAGGCGCTCCCCGGCCCGCGTGACGCTGCCGGCCTCGGCCACGGTCTTGAAGAGGGCGAGGTCGGAAAGCTCCATTCTGCGTTCTCCTGACGAGATGGCTAGCTTCACAAAGATTCATTTTACGAGAACGCTTTCCGGGGGCAAGGTGGAGCTCGGGGCGGCGCCACGGCGGCGTGGACGGCGCCCCGGAGGAGGAACGGATGGCAGTCCGGACAGCGCTGACGGACCGGCTCGGCATGCGCCACCCCGTCATCCAGGCGCCCCTCGCCGGCGGCGGCGACACGCCCGACCTCGTGGCGGCGGTCGCGGAGGCGGGCGCCCTTGGCTTTATCGGCGGCGCGTACCTCACGCCCGCGCAGATCGTCGAGTCGTTCCGCGCGGTCAAGGCCCGGACTCACCGCCCGTTCGGGATCAACCTCTTCGCGCCGCTCCCGGCGCCGGCGCTGCCGAGGGGCAGCGCGAGGGCCCTCGAGCGCCTCCGGCCCTACTACGCCGAGCTCGAGCTGCCGGAGCCCGAGACCCCGGCGCCGGCACCCGGCGCCTTCGAGGCGCAGCTCGCCGCGGCTCTCGCGTCGGGCGCCGCGGCGTTCAGCTTCACGTTCGGCCTCCTGCCCGACGACGCGATCGGCGCCATCAAGGCCCGCGGCATGCTCCTCGTCGGCACCGCGACGACGGTCGAGGAGGCGATCACCCTCGAGCGCGCCGGCGTGGACGCCGTGGTCGCGCAGGGCGCCGAGGCGGGCGGACATCGTGGCACGTTCCAGGGCTCGTTCGAGTCGGCCATGGTCGGCACGATCGCGCTGGTCCCGCAGGTCGTCGACGCGGTGGGGGTCCCAGTCATCGCCTCCGGCGGGATCATGGACGGGCGCGGGATCGCCGCCGCGCTCGCCCTCGGGGCCTCCGCCGTCCAGATGGGGACGGCCTTCCTGGCCTCGGACGAGGCCGGCGTCCCGGAGGCCTACAAGCGGGCGATCGCGGAGGCGCGCGAGGATGCCACCCGGCTCACGCGGGCGTTCTCGGGCCGGCCCGCGCGCGGCATCGCGAACCGCTTCATGACCGAGATGGAGACGGCGGCGGGGGACGACATCCTTCCGTTCCCATACCAGAACGCCCTGACGCGCCCGCTTCGGACCGCGGCCGCTCAGAAGGGTCGCGCCGAGTACCTGTCGCTCTGGGCCGGCCAGGGGCTACGGCTCGCCCGTCGTGGCCCGGCAGCGGCGCTCGTGGCGCGGCTGGCGGCGGAGACCGACGAGGCGCTGGAAGGGCTCGGCCGGCGGCGGGGCTGAGGCCGGGACGGACGGTCGGCGGCGGCCCGCGCGCCGCCGCTGGCCGCGCTCAGAACCAGCGACGCTTGTCGACGACCGTGGCGAGAGACTCGCCCCGCGCGAAGCGGCGAACGTTGTCCAGGAGGACCGCCAGGTGGCGCTCGGCGATCCTCGGTGAGTTGCCGGCGACGTGCGGCGTCAGGATCACGTTCGGCATCCGCCAGAGCGGGTGGTCCGACGGCAGGGGCTCAGTCTCGTACACGTCGAGCCCGGCGCCGCCGAGCTCGGCGGCCCGGAGGGCGGCGACCAGGTCGCCCAGGTCCACGATCGCCCCGCGCCCGATGTTGATCAGGTAGGCGCTCGGCTTCATCTGGCGGAACTGCGCCCGCCGGAACATCTTCGCCGTCTCGGGGGTGTGGGGCGCGGCGATCACGACGAAGTCGCTCTCCCCGAGGAGGTCCGGCAGCCGGTCCAGGCGCCAGAGCGCCGCGATCCCGGTCGGCGCCGTCGCCTGCACCGGGTCCACCGCGAGGACCCGCATCCCGAACGCCAGACCGCGCCGCGCGATCTCGGAGCCGATCTGACCCAGGCCCACCACGCCGAGGGTGGAGTCCGCGAGGTGGAGGTGCGAGCGGTCGACGGCGCTGACATGCGCGGGGCCCGTGACGAACCCTGACCGCTCCAGCGTGTCGCCCGCGCTCTCCGGCTTGCCGCCGACCGGCGCCCACCGGGCGTCCAGCTGGTTGCGGATGTAGTGGTGGAAGTTGCGCGCGAAGCAGAGGACGTAACCGAACACGTGGTCCGCGATGACGTCCGAGTAGAGCCCCCGCATGTTGGTGAGGGCGCACGGGTGCTCCACGAGCGCGGGGAACATGTAGTGCTCGAGGCTGGCCGTCGGCGCCTGCACCCAGCGGAGCCGCCGGGCCGCGCCGAGGAGATCGGGAGTGATCTTGCCGTAGAAGGCGTCGGCGTCGCCGAGCGCGGCGCGGGCCTCCGCCTCGTTCGCGGCGTTGACGACGGTCATGGGACGGGCGGCCTCGACGATCTTCGCGAGGCGCTCGGGCTCGACGGGCGGATAGAGGACGAGCTTCACGCGCAGGGCTCCTTGGTGTCGGCGGTGTCCGGGGTCGTGGTCGTGCCCGCCGCGCCGGCCGGGCCGATGTCGAAGTCGAGGCGCTCGTGGGCGGCCCGCAGGGCGCCCTCCACCGCCTCGGGGGAGTCCGCCCGGGCGAGGATGAAGCCGAGGTAGCGCGAGCCTTCGGGGAGCGGGACCAGCTCCTGGCCGACGTGCGCGCTGATCGTGACGTCCTCGATCCCCGGCACGGCGAGGGCCGCGTCCCGGCCGCCAGCGGCCCGCAGCACGCCGCCGCGGGGGATCGGGATCATCATCACCCCGGCCGGCTGACGCTCGCGCTCGAGCGAGTCCAGCTCGATGCCGAGCGCGTGGCGGATGACCAGCTCCTCCAGCGACACGCCCGCGCCGAACCGGAGCGTGCGCGAGCAAAGCCCGCCGATCGTGCGAGCGGCGACCTCGACCACCCACGGCCCGCGCTCGTTGACGCGGAGCTCCGCATGCACCGGCCCCTCGGTGAGTCCGAGCGCCCGGGCGGCCCAGCGCGTCTCGGCGGTGATCGCCACCTGGACGTCGGCCGGGAGGCGCGAGGGCGTCACGTAGATCGTCTCCTCGAAGTACGGACCGTCGAGCGGATCCGGCTTGTCGAAGAGCGCGAGGACGTGGAGCTCCTCGCCGATCAGGAGGCCCTCGAGCGCGACTTCCTTCCCCGGCACGAACTCCTCGACCAGGATCTCCGTGGCGCCCTCGCCGAGACCCGGCGTGTCGAGCGAGGCGAGGATGGCCGCGATCCGTCGGAACGCGACCACGAAGGCCGCCGGATCGTCCGCCCGGATCACCCCGCGGCTCCCGGCGAGAATCGTGGGCTTCAGGACGACCGGGTAGGCCGCGCGGCCGGCGGCGTCCTCCGGGTCGTCCGACACCTCGAGAAGCGTGAAGCGGGGCGACCGCACACCGGACCTCGCGAAGGCCTCGCGCATCCGGTGCTTGTTCCGCGTGGTCGAGACGGCGCCCAGCGGGCTCGAGCGGAGGCCGAGGCGCTCGGCGATCGCGGCGCCGACGACGGTCGTCCGGTCGTCCACGGGCACCACCGCGTCGATGCGATGCCGCCGGCTGAACTCCGCCACCGTCCGCGCCGCCTTCTGGGGATCATCGAAGTCGAGCGTGACGAGGTTGTCCGGCAGCGCCGCCTCGAGGACGTTCGGGCGCTCGGACGCCACCACCATCTCGACGTCGAGCTTCGCGGCCGCGGCGACGAAGTCCTCGGTCCGGTAGGTCGTGGTCGGGATCAGGAGGAGGAGGCGGAGCACGGGGTCAGGCCCTTACGTCGACGACAGGACGACCGCCCGCGGGTGCGACGGCGTCGAGGCCCGACCGGAGTCAGGCCTTCGACGGGGCGTAGTAGGGGTTCGAGCCGGAGGCGTGGTCCGTGGTGTCCAGGACCTCGGTGACCTCCGGGATCTCCTCGAAGATCATCCGCTCGATGCCGGCCTTCAGCGTCACGTCCGCCGCCCCGCAGCCCTGACAGCCGCCCGACATCCGGATGTAGACGGTCGACTCCTTGACGTCGATCAGCTCGATGTAGCCACCGTGGCCGGAGACCGCGGGGTTGATCGCGGTGTCGAGCAGCTCCTGCACCTTGTCCTTGAGCCCCACACCTTCGTCCGCCATCGCTTCCCTCCCTCGTGAGCGCGCCCCCTTCGGTGACGGGCGGGCCGCCTGACGTCATTCTACCCCAGGCCTCCGGCGCCCGTCTCCGTCAGAGCGCGCTTCCGACCGGCCGTCCGCGGAGGGCCAACTGGCCCTCGGTGGGCTCCGCTCAGCAGAACCAGGGCTCCGTGAGGTGCGGCGGGCGCGCCCGGTCCGGCCGGCGGAGCGCGTCGGCCAGCGGGCGGTGCGGCCGACCGGCGGTCGCGGCGGCAAGCGCCCGCACCCGGTCGAACGTCTCCGCCTCGTCGGCGTGCGTCTCGGCCGCCGCCTCCACCACCCGGGCCACGTCGGCCTGCAGGGCGTCCATCCGCGGGTCGGGATGGCGCCAGGCGTGGGAGAACGCGTCCTCCACGAGCGGCCCGAGGTGCGCTCGCATGCCCGGGTGGCGGGCGAGGAGGGATCCCGGAGGCACCAGGAGGCGCAGCGAGTACTGCACGGGATCCACCGCGTCCAGCAGGCTCTCCGCCTCCACGAAGTCGAGCATCGCCAGGTAGTCGTCGAGCGTCGTCCAGGGGGTGAACGCTACCCAGGTCGGGCGGAGCGGGAGCCCGGCCGTGCGCATGAGCCCGACCAGCTCGACCACGTCGGCGCCCGTGTGGCCCTTGTCGAGGTGGCCGAGCACGATATCGCTGAGCGACTCCACCGCCGAGACGACGAAGGCGCAGCCGAGGTCGCGGAGCTCCGGCAGCATGGCGCGGTGTCGCAGGAGGTGCTCGACCTTCGCGGTGACGTCGAAGGACAGGTGGGGGTGCGCCGCGTGGATCGCCCGGGCCACGGCCAGCGCGTGCCGGGGGCCGTTTAGGAAGTCGGGGTCCCCGATCGTCACGTGGGTGGCGCCCGCCTCGACGCACTGGCCGACGTCCGCCAGGACGACGTCCGGCGGCACGACGAAGAAGCGCCCGCCGTACACGGGCGGGATCGGGCAGTGGCGGCACAGGTGCTTGCACCCGCGGCTCGCCTCGACGTAGCCGACCAGCTCGTGGCGTCCGGCGCGCTCGAGCCGCGCGTACTGCTTGAGCGAGGGCAGCGCCGCGCGGCTCGGCCGCGGGAAGCGGAGGCGCGCGAGATTCGGGGCCGCCGGACGCGCGACCGTCCCGACGCCCTCCGGCGGGCTCCCGTCCGACTCGAGGGACTCGGCGAGCGCGACGAGCGGCGCCTCCGCCTCGCCCCCGATCACCGAATCGACGCCGTGGGCGTGGAGGTATTCGGCGTTCAGGTGGGCGTAGAGACCGTAGGCCGCCACGTGACACGTCGGATTCACGGCCCGGACGCGGGCGATCAGCGCGCCGCCGACCCGCAGCGCGGTGTGCATCGGCACGGACACCGCCACCAGACGCGCGCGCGCCGCCTTGTCCGGATCGAACGGCTCGACGGACACGTCCATGACCGCCGGCGCGAAGCCGCGCGCCTCCAGGAACGCCGCGGCCCACGCGACGCCGAGGGGCTGGTGGCCGAGCTCGTAGCACGAGACCAGGAGGATCGCGCCGGGCTCCCGCATCGCCTCCTACTCTACCCCCTCGCGGAGCCGGGCCCCGGCGCGTTGCCGGCCCGGGAGCCCTGGGCTACGCTGGCCCCCGGCGACCCCGACCCCGCGCGCGACCCCGAAGGAGGCCCTCATGTCGAGCCCCGGCGATCCCGGCCCGATCCTGCGCGACGAGATGCTCCCCGCCCGTGGGCGGACGGCCTTCGCCGTCGAGCGCGGCCAGACGGTCCGCGTGATCGACGTGGACGGGCAGCAGGTCGCCGACTTCGTGTGCTTCCGGCGCCCGGACACGGCCGAGAAGCTCTCCGTCCACAACACGGCTCTCATCCAGGGGACGATCCACATCACGACCGGGCATCTCCTCCTGTCCGACCGGTGCGGCACGCTCATGACGATCACCGCCGACACGTGCGGGCTGCACGACCTCCTGGCGGGCTCCTGCAGCGAGGGCACGAACCGCTGGCGCTACGGGGTGGCGAATACTCCCAACTGCCGGTCCAACTTCGAGGCGGCCCTCCGGCCCTTCGGGATCCCGCTCACGGAGGTGCCCTACAGCTTCAACATCTTCATGAACGTGCCGATCGCCGATGGGAAGATCGGGATCCAGGCGCCCGTCTCCAAGGCGGGAGACTACGTGGACCTCCGGGCGGAGACGGACCTCCTCGTCGCGATCTCGAACTGCCCCCAGGAGCGCAACCCGTGCAACGCCTACACGCCGACGCGTCTCCGCGCAGTCGTATTTGGAGCGTCTCCGACGTGAGAGGCGAGCGGGCGGAGCGGACGGCACCGTGAGCGCCCCCGCGTCCCCGGTGCGCTTCGTCGACCGCGGCGCCGCGCGGCTCGCGTACGTCGCCCAGCCCGGCGCGGGTCCCACCGTCGTGTTCCTGGGCGGGTACGCGTCGGACATGACGGGGACGAAGGCGACCTACCTCGAGGACTGGTGCCGCGCGCGCGGGCACGCCTTCGTGCGGTTCGACTACCAGGGACACGGGCGCTCTTCGGGCCGACTCGCCGACGGCACGATCGGCGAGTGGCGGGACGACGCGCTCGCGATCATTGAGAAGTGCACGCGGGGCCCGCTGCTCCTCGTCGGATCGAGCATGGGCGCCTGGGTCATGCTGCTCGCCGCGCTCGCGATGCCGGATCGCGTCCACGCGCTGGTGGGCGTCGCGGCGGCGCCCGACTTCACCGAGGACCTCCTCTGGGCGCGGCTCGGCGAGGACCAGCGCGCCCGCCTCCGGCTTGACGGCGTCGTCCATGTCCCGTCCGCCTACGGCGAGCCCATGCCCTTCACCTGGCGCCTCGTCGAGGACGGCCGGCGGCACCTCCTGCTCCGCGCGCCTCTCAGCCTGCCCGGCCCCGTCCGGCTCCTTCACGGAACCCGGGACGCCGACGTGCCCTGGGAGACGTCGATGCGCCTCGCCGAGACGATCCGGGAGCGCGACGTCACGCTGACGCTGGTGAAGGACGGCGAGCATCGTCTGTCGGAGCCGCACGAGCTCGCGCTCCTCGGCGCCACCGTCGGGAGCCTCCTCTGAGCGACGACGCCGGGCGGACGACGCGCCCGGAGGGCCCGCTCCGGAACCGGGCCACGCCGCGCGGCGAGCTCGTCGCCACGGCCGCGCGCGGCACGCTCATGGGGAACCGCGGCCGTCTCCACGCGCCCGACCGCCGGATCGTGCGGCGGGTGGCCCCGGGCTACCGGGCGTGGGTGACGTGCGTCCTCGAGTTCCGGGGCCGGCGCCGCCCGGTGATGGAGCCCGGTCGCTACACCGAGCTGTTCTTTCTCGACGAGGCCACGGCACTGGCGGCCGGGCACCGTCCCTGCGGCGAGTGCCGGCGGACGGACTTCCGCCGCTTCAAGGCGCTCTGGCTCGCGGCCAACCGGGACCGACGGCTTGGGGCGGACGTGCTCATCGGCGCGATCGACCGGGAGCTTCACCGGGACCGGATCGGGGACGACGGAGGGGCCCGGACGTATGCCGCGGAGGTCGGCTCGCTGCCGGACGGCGTCTTCGTCGCGCTCCCGGGCGTCCCGACGCCGCTCCTGGTCTGGAAGGGCGGCTTGGCACCGTGGTCGCCCATCGGCTACGACGCGCCCCGGAAGCCGACCCCACGGCAGCGGGCGGAGGTCCTGACCCCGCGCTCCACGGTGCTGACGATCGCCGCGGGGTACGCGCCCGGCGTGCACCCGAGCGCGCGCGGCTGACGGCGCGTCCGGCGCCGGCCTAGGGCGAGCGCGTCTCCAGCCCGCGGGGGGAGGCCGGCCCGCCCAGGCCGTCGCCCGCGGCCGCGCCGTTCGGTCCGACGGCCGTCGTGTGCGCGGCGGTCCCGTGGCCGACGATGGTCGCCGGGGACAGAGCCCCGTCGCCGCCGGCCGGCTCGGCCGCCGCGCCGGCAACGCGGGGCCGGCGCCGCCACCTGAGGAACCGCACCAGGTCGTGGAGCAGGAGGTACGCGACCGGGGTCACCAGGAGCGTCAGCAGGAGCGAGAGTGTCTGCCCCCCGATCACGACGACCGCGATCGCGCGGCGCTCCTCCGATCCGGGTCCCGTGCCGACCCAGAGCGGCAGCATGCCGCCCACCAGCGCGAGGGTCGTCATCAGGATCGGCCGCAAGCGGTCCCGGTTCCCCTGCAGGATGGCGGTGCGGAGGTCGTGCCCCTCCTGACGGAGGGCATTCATGTGGTCGATCTGCAGGATCGCGTTCTTCTTGACCACGCCGAACAGCACGAGGATGCCGAGCGCGGAGTAGAGGTTCAGCGTGTTCCCCGTGTACCAGAGCGAGAACAGGGCGAACGGCACCGCGAGGGGCAGGGACAGGAGGATGTTCAGCGGGTGGACCAGGCTCTCGAACTGTGACGCCAGGATCATGTACATGAAGATCACGGCCAGGAGGAACACCCACAGGAACTCGACGACGGTCTTCTCGAACTCGCGGGCCCGCCCCGACACCGACGTCGTGTAGCCGGCAGGCAGGTTCATCGCGAGCGTCGCCTGCTTGAGCGCGTCCATCCGGTCGGCCTGGCCGTAGCCGGGCGCGATGACGCCGCGGAGCCGGTTCTCCCGCTGGCGCTCCGACCGGTCGATGCGCGAAGCTGTCTCGGTCCGCGTGATCTTGACCAGGTTGTCCAGCCGGACGAGCCCGCCGCCGGGCGCCATGCCGACCTGGGGCGCCGCGCCGAGCGCGGTCGCAGAGCCCGCGGAGCTGCGCGAGACGTAGAGCCGCGAGATCGTGGCCGGGTCGCCCCGGTCCTTCGCGCTCAGGCGGAGCTGGACGTCGTAGTCCTGGTCCAGCAAGGGGTCGTGAAAGCGCGAGACCTCCTGGTCCCCGCCGACCATCAGACGGAGGGCGGAGGCGATCTGCTCGACGTCGACCCGAAGGTCGGCCGCCCGCTCCCGATCCACCTGCACCCGGAGCTCGGGGCGGTCAAGGCGTAGCGTCGTCGTGAGATCGAGCATGCCGCCTATCTGGACCGCGCGCTGCCGGAGCTGCTCGCCGAGGGTGCTCAGCGTCGCGAGCTCCGGCCCGCGGAGAACGTAGTCGATATCGAAGTTGCCGCCGCCGATGTTGAAACCCGGGATGTTCCGGATGGTGATCCGGACGTCGCGGAACTTGCGGACGCGCTGCCGGACCTCCTGCATCACCTCGCGCTGCGTGTAGTTGTCGCGGAAGGCCGCCCCGGGATCGCCGCGCTTGAGCCCCTCCCAGAGCCGGCTCAGCGTGACGGTGCGCTCGGCATGCGGCGCGATCCGCACGTACCCGCCGCCCTGGTTGACCCGGCCGAGGAAGTTGCTCCCGGCGGTCAGCAGGACCAGCCGGATACCCCGGACGGCCCGGATCTCGCGGTCCATCGCCTGCACCACCTCGTCCATGGCGGCGAGGCTCATGCCCTCGGGACCCTCGTAGAAGACCTCGAACTCGGCCTCGTCCACGTCCGTCGGCACGTACTCGCGCTTCACCCAGCCGAAGAGCGGGACGGACGAGGCGATCACCGCGAGCGCGAGGAGCACCACCACCACGCGCCCGGCCGGGTGGATCGCGAGGCGAAGGAGCCACCCGTAGGTCGCCTCGATGTGACGGTAGAAGCCGCGCCGCGACCGCGCCGCGTCGTGCTCGCCGCCGGCGTCCTCGGCGCGGAGCATCCGCGCGCTCATCATCGGCGTCAGGGTGAACGAGACCAGGAGGCTCACGAGCACCGAGACCGCCGCGGTGAGACCGAACTGGTAGAGGAAGCGGCCCGAGACCGACGACATGAAGGACACCGGGACGAAGATGACCACGAGCGAGAGCGTCGTGGCCATGACCGCGAGGCCGATGTCGGCGGTGGCCGCGCGGGCCGCCTCGAACGGCCCCATCCGCTTCTCCTCGACGAAGCGGAAGATGTTCTCCAGCACCACGATCGCGTCGTCGATCACGATGCCGACCATCAGCACCAGCGCCAGCATGGTGACGCTGTTCAGCGTGAAGCCGAGCGCCGCCATCATGCCGAACGCCGAGATGACCGAGGCGGGGATCGCCACCGCGGCGATGATGGTGGAGCGCCAACTGCGCATGAACGCGAACACCACCAGCGAGGCCAGGATGCTCCCGAGCACCAGGTGGAGGTTGATCTCGTGGAGCCCGGCGTAGATGTACCGGGACTGGTCGCGGATGATGTCCAGCTTGATGTCGCTGGGGAGCGTCGGCGCGAGGCGCTGCAGGTTCCCCTTGACGGCCTCGATCACGGCCACGGTGTTGGTGCCCGACTGCCGCCGGACGTCGAGGATGACCGTCGGGACGCCGTTCACGCGCACGGCCGAGCGCTGCTCCTTCGTGCCGTCCTCGGCGCGGCCGATGTCCCGCACCCGCACCGGCGCCCCGTTGATCGTGGCCACCACGAGATCGTTGAACGACCGGGGATCGACGACCCGGCCCATGGTCCGGAGCGACTGCTCCCGGGACCCGGACGTCACGTTGCCGCCGGGAAGGTCGGCGTTCTGGCGGGTGATGGCGTCGCGGACGGCGGTGATCGGGATCTGGTAGGCGGCCAGCCGGTCCGCCTCGACCCAGATGTTCACCGCGCGCAGGAGGCCGCCGACCAGCCGCACCTCGCCGACGCCCAGCGCGCGCTCCAGGTCGACCTTCACCGTCTTGTCGGCGATCTCGGTCAGCTCCCGGAGGCTCCGGTTCCCCGAAACGGCCAGCGTCATGACCGGCGCCTGGTCGTTGTCGAGCTTGGAGACCGTGGGCGGCAGGATGTCGTCGGGGAGGTTCCGGACCGCGTTCGCCACCTTGTCCCGAACGTCCTGGGCGGCGACGTCGACGGAGCGGCTGAGCGAGAACGTGATCGTCACGTTGCTCGTGCCGGGTCCGGTGAGAGACCGGAGCTCCGTGATGCCCTGGATGGTGTTGACCGCTTCCTCGATCTTCTGCGTGACCTGCGTCTCCATCTCCTCGACGGAGGCGCCGGGCAGCTCGGTGCGGACGCTCACCGTGGGCAGCTCGACGGACGGGAAGCGGTCGACGCCCAGCCGGAAGTAGCTCGCGCTGCCCACCACCACGAGGGCGAGCACGATCATCGCGGCGAACACCGGCCGGCGGATGCAGACCTCGGCGAGCTTCTGCACCGGGGTCCCCTACTTCTCGACCGTCACGGCCTGGCCGCCCGTGAGGTTGCCGGCGGGATCGACGACCGGCTGACCCACCTTGAGACCCGACACGATCTCGACCCGGTCGCCCAGGCGGCGGCCGGTGGTCACGCGCAGCTCCTCGCTCTTGCCGTCCTTGACCGTGAGCACCTTCTCCACCCCCGCGAACGAGACCAGGGCGGTCGCCGGCACCGTCACGATCCGGTCGTCCGCCTGCACGACAACCTCGGCCTTGGCGAAGGAGCCCGGACGGAGACGACTGGCCGCGTTCGGGACCTCGGCCTCGATGAGAAGCGTCCGGTTCTGCTCGGCGACCGCCGGCGACAGGCGCGCCACCATGCCCGGATACACCGCGGGGTCCCCGTCCACGGAGACGCGGACGGGCTGTCCGCGGCGGATGCTCGCGGCTTCGCGCTCCGGCACGGACAGTCGGAGCCGCAGCGGGTGGAGACGCACGATGGTCACCACCGGCGCGCCGGCCGACAGGAACTGCCCCACGGACGCCTGGCGCTCCACCACCGCGCCCTCGATCGGCGAGGCGATCACGGTGTCGGTGATCTGCTGGCGCGCGAGATCCACCTCCGAGCGCCGCTGCAGCAGCATGCCCTGCCGGTTCTGGACCTCTTCCAGCGCGTCCTGGTAGCGCCCGTCGGCCACCTGGAACGCGGAGACGGCGGCGTCGAGCTCCGCCCGGGCGACGAGCTGTCGCTCCCAGAGCTGCGCCAGCCGGTCCCGGTTCAGCTGCGCCTGGTCGAGCTGGGCCTTCGCCTGGCGCACCACCGCGGTCTGGGCGAGGTCCACGCGGTCGTCGTCGCCGTCGGCCGGAAGCCCGAGGCGGACGCGGGCCTGCTTCAGCGCGGCGACCGCCTGGTCCAGGCGGTACTGGTAGTCCTTGGGGTCGATGCGCGCGACGGCCTGACCCTGCTTGACCAGGCTGCCGAGGTCCACGGTGATCTCGGCCAGACGTCCCACGATCTTCGTGCCGAGGACGACCTGCTCGTCGGCCGCCAGGGTCCCCGTGGCCGCCACCGTCCGGGCCACCGTGGCCTCGGCGGCCGGCACGACCTTCACGCTCCGGGCCGGACCGGACGGGCCGGCTTCCGACTTCTTGGGCGCGGCCGTCGCGGGGATCTCCTGCTGGCAGCCGCCGGCGGCGAGCGCGGCGAGACAGAGGGCCGCGACCACGTGCAGCGCACCCGACCGGGTCGGGGGGGTCCTGTTGGGCTCGGGGCCGTGTGCGGCCCGACGGCCGGACGGGCGGAGGATGACCACCTTGGCTCGCAGGATAGGGCATCCCGGGCCGCTCCGCCAGCGTTCTGGCATGACGAATCCCGCACGGACGGACAGGGTCGGCGTCCTCGGAGGTGACGCGGCGGGCCGCCGGGTCAGAGGCGGCCGGCCCGGGCCCGGGCGATGACTTCCTGCGCCGCGTTGTGCCCGGGGGCGCCCATGACGCAGCCGCCGGGCCAGGCGCCGGACCCGCAGAGGTAGAGGCCCCGGATCGGCCCCTCGTACGAGGTCGACCCCGGCACCGGGCGAAGGTCGAACGCCTGCTCGGGCACGAGCTCGCCGTGGAAGATGTGTCCGCCGGTCAGCCCGAAGCGCGCCTCGAGGTCGGGCGGCGCGAGCACCTGCCGCGCCAGCACCGAGCCCGGCACGTTGGGCGCGTAGCTGCCGAGCTCCGCCAGCACCTTGTCGGCGATGGCGTCGCGCCGCTCCGCCCACGTCCCCTCCGCCAGGCGGTACGGGAAGTACTGCGTGAAGATCGACATCGTGTGACGGCCCGCCGGCGCCACCGAGTCGTCCACGACCGACTGGAGGTGGACGTTCAGGAAGGGATGGGTCGCGGGCCGGCCGGCCCGCGCCTCGTCGCACGCGCGCTGCATGTAGTCGATCGTGGGCGCGACGAACAGGCCGCCGGAGTAGCCTTCGCGAATCCGCTCGGCCGGCAGCATGCTGAAGCGAGGCGGCTCGCTGATCGCCATGTTGATCTTCATCACGGGGCTCTCGATCTTGATCGCCTCGACGGCGCGCCGGTAGTCGTTCGGCAGATCCCGGCCCGGAACGAGCTTGAGGTAGGTCCGCACCGGGTCCGCGTTCGACAGCACGACGCGCCCGCGGACCTCCTCGCCGTCCGCCAGGACCGCGCCGGTGGCGCGTCCGCCCTGGATCAGGATCTCGCTCACCTCGGCGCCCGTGCGGATCACCACGCCCCGGGCCGTCGCCACCCGCGCCAGCGCCTGGGTCACCGCGCCCATGGCTCCTTTGACGTACGTCCATGCCCCGCGGTTCCCGGTGGCCATCCCCATGGAGTGGTAGAGCTTCACGTATCCGGTGCCCGGGTCGCGCGGGCCGCGGAACGTCCCGATGATCCCCGTCGCCGCCACCACGGCCTGGAGCTTCTCGCTCTCGAAGAAGTGCTCGGCGATGTCGGCGGCGGAGCCGAGGTAGCACTTCTGGAAGACCGTCAGGTCGGCCGGAGTCCGAAACTCCGCGGCCACCTCGCTCCACGAGGGCGGGTTGCGGAGGATGAACCGGTCCATCACCGAGGCCGCCCGCTCGATGAACGCCTCGTAGTCGGCGAACCGATCGGCGTCCCGCTTCGAGATCTTCGCCAGCTCCGCGTGGAGCCGCGCCGGATCGCCCCACCACGTGAGCGAGGTGCCGTCCGGGAACGGCACGAAGATGCGCGGGTCGCGCGGGAGATACTGGAGGCCGGCCGACCACAGGTCGAGCTCGTCCATGAGCCGCCGCGGCATGAGCGACAGCACGTAGGAGCCGGTCGAGACGCAGAACCCCGGGCTGAGCTCCTCGGTGACGGCAGCCCCGCCGACGACGGATCCTCGCTCGAGAATCACGACGGACAGGCCCGCTCCGGCCAGGTAGCAGGCCGCCATGAGGCCGTTGTGGCCGCCACCGACCACGACCGCGTCGTACTGCCGGACCGCCTGCGTCATGTCACGTCTCCCGGTGCGTCGAGGGTCAGAGGATCTTCAGGAACTCGACCAGGTCCCTCAGGTCGTCGTCCGTGAGCTTCTCGGTCGTCCCCGCCTTCTGCACGTACTCCCACATGGCCTGGGCGGCCTGCTCCAGGGTCGTGTAGCGGCCGTCGTGGAAGTACGGCCCCGTCCGCGCGACGCTCCGGAGCGACGGCACCTTGAACTTGCCGCCCGATCCGATGTCCTCGACGTCCTTCTTCTCGTAGTGCGGCGGCTCGTGGCACGTCTTGCAGCCGGCCCTCACGGTGAACAGCTCGTACCCGCGCTTGGCCGCCGCCGAGGCCGCGTCCGAGGGCGAGCCGTCGTCCTTGAGATTCGGATTGGGCGGGTACGCGAGCGACCGCACGTAGGCGGCGAGGGCCGCGAACGTCTCCGGCGACGGCTCGGCCCCCTTCATCCGGTTGACGATGATGCCCCGGATGTTGGCCTCGAGGCTGGGCGCGGTGCCCGCCCACGAGTAGGCGCGCCGGAAGCCGGCGCCCCACAAGGTCGGCGTGCTCCGGCCGTTCGGGTCCCCGTCGGCCACGACGGTCACCCCCACGTAGGTCTTGTTGTCCGTGTGGCCCTCGCTCGGATGGCACGAGGCGCACGACCATCGGCGGTCCGCCGACAGCCCCGCGTCACTGAAGAGCTCCCGGCCGCGCGCCACGAGCTCGGCGGGCGCGGAGCCGCTCGCCTGCGCGACGCGGAGCTCCTCGGCCCGGGACGGCGCGCGGACGAGAAGACCGGCGAGAAGGACCAATGGGCCGACGAGGAGCAGGGCCGTCCGAACGCGCATCGTCCACCCCTCCTGGCTCGAAGTGGCGGCTATCCTAGCATGGGCGTCGGAGCGGCCCGGGACCGGAAGGCGGGGATCAGCACTGAGCCGGATGCCGCCCCCGATCGCCCACGCGGAGACGTTCGGGCCGCCCGGCGTGCCGAGCACCGCCCGCGTCTTGGCCCGGCTGCCGATCAGCGTGTCGAGCTGCGTGAACACTCCCGGCGGCACGGTCTGCGTTTCGGCCAGCGCGCCGTGTGCGAGGATCGCGCGCCCCGTCCCGAGCCGGCCGACGTGCCGGCGCGTGAAAGCGCCCTGCGCGCCGGGAGCGCGCCCAAGTCCAGCTTGGCGCGCTCGGACTTCCGACAGCGGCGGGTCGACTCCGGCGGTCAGCGCTTCGTCAGCTCGAACGCGCTCCGACCGTTGACTCCCACCCACGTGCCCTCGCCCCTCAGGACCTTGCGGCCGTCGCCCTCGTGGTACGTCGCCACGCCGCGCGTAAACGATCCCTCGAAGACGACCTTCCCGTCCTCGATGCGGCTATTGCCGACGCCCAGCTGGCCGTTGACGTTCGAAGTGAACGACCCGTCCGGCGCGACGACGACGCGCGCTAACTGGGCCCGACGGCCCCCGAGCGGGCCGGTCCCCCCGACATCCTCGAGCGTCCCCTGCCACTCCCCGGCCAGGATCGCGAAGTCCCCGGCCTGGAGCGCCTTCACCGGCGGCAAGGGGGCGGCCGGCGGCGTCCCCGCGCATCCACCGGTGAACCCGAGCACCGCCAGAACGCTCCCGGCAAGGGCCAGATACCTTCTCATCCTCATCGCAGTTCCTCCCTCCACGTGAATGGGACGAAGCTCTCGTGATCGGCCGCGCCCCTCACGGCGCGGCCCCGACCGGAGCCGCGAGCGTGAGCTCGTTCCGGCAGCCGCCACACTGGACGACGCGCGGGAGCCGGAACCGGCCACCCGGGGCCAGGTCTAGCGCCGCGTGACACCGCGGACAGACCCCCCGGACCCGCGCCAGGGTCCGCGCCTCGGCGAGCCGGAAGCCGGCCAGGACGACTCCGCCCACGACCAGGCCCGGCACGAGGACGAAGTGGACCACCGGGAGGAAGATCGCCGGGAACGCGAGGACCCAGGCGACCCCGAGGGCGAGCGCCGCCCGGCCCACTCGCGCGCCCAGGCTCCGGTGCTGCACGCTCACGACTGCCTCCGTCGGCGGCGCGCCGAAGGCCGAGAGCGTGGCGGGAGCCTCCACCACCGTGTCGCCGGCGGCACCCCGCGCGCGCGGCGCCTCACCGACCCGCCGCTCGGTCTCGTTCATCGCCTCGGTCTCGCTCCCAGTGTGCGCCCGCGCCGCGCGGATGCCAACGCGGAGGGCGCGGCCCCCCTGACGGCCGGGACGCGCGACCTCTACAGGAGCGGGAGCGGCCAGTTCAGGATCAGGCGCACATCGGGGAGGAGGCCCGGCGTCCCCTGGAGGTCGATGAGCGCCGCGCGGGCCTTGATCTGGAGCCCCTTCAGCCAGCCGCCGCCGAAGGTGTAGGTCACGTCGAAGTCGTACTCGCGCTGGTCGGCGACGCCGGCGCCGGTCGCCGCATTGATCGCGCCGGTGCCCTGGGCGTACCAGAAGAACGCGGTCAGGCCGGGCAGGCCGACGCCCTTGAAGTCGTAGGTGAGCTTGACGCCCCAGGCGGTCTCGCTGGCGCGGTCGAAATCCTTGTTGATCAGCGAGAGATAGCCGGGCCAGGTCCCGTACCGGGCGCGGATGTCCGCGCCGTCCCCGGTCTGGTGGAACATGAAGTCGACCGACGCGTCCCAGAAGCTGAGCCGCGCGTGCCCGCCCACGTTCCAGGTGTCGAAGCCGCCGATGAGCTCGCTGCCGACGCTCCGCTGGTCGTGGTACTGGGCGCCGACCGTCAGCGCGACCCGGTCCGCGAGCGGCACCGTGTACTCCGCCTGCACGAAGGCGGTGTTGTACGTGTCGATCCCGTAGGCCGTGCTCGCGTCGATGCTGAGGGGCTTCCACGGGACGACGCGCAGACCCGCGAGGACCAAGCCGGCGTCGGAATCGGTGGCCCCGGCGCGCTCGGCCATGCTGAGGAAGCTGTCCTCCTCGCGGGGCTTGATCCCGAACAGGTAGCCGGCGTGATAGTCGAGCCAGCCGACCTTGCCGTCCAGCATGACGGCCTCGAACGTGTTCGGGATCATGCGGTTGTCCTGCGGGTTCACGTACCCGACGTTGATCCCCTGGCGGTATCCGGTCAGCACGTGGTCGCCGTACCGGAGCTTCGCCCACGCCTCCCCGAGAACGGCGATGGGGTCCTGGCCCGGCTTGAGGAGAAGCGTCCCGTCGCGGTCCTCGGGCGCGTAGACTGGCAGCGAGAAGTAGCCGGTGGCGCCGATCGCGAACGTGTCCGCGAGCCAGCCCGACCGGTAGCCGAGCCAGCCGCCCGCGGCCCACGCCTCCTGGAAGACGTCGGGGCTGGCCTCGTTGTTCCGGTAGTAGCTGCGGATGTGGAGGAGGAGGCGCGTGTCCCGGAAGAACGGCGGCGCGTCTTTCAGCCCCGCCGCGAGCCCGGGGAGCGCCTGTCTGAGGAGCGGCTCGTCCTTGTCCGCGTCCGCCGCGCCCACCACGGGTGGCCGAGCGAGCGCGGCCACGATCCCGAGCGCGAGGACCGCGAGCCGGAGCCGTGCGCGAGCCGTCCGCATCACCGGATCTGCCCTGCCCCGCGCGTCAACGGTCCGATGGTCCGACCCGGTCGAACTGGCGCTGCTGCTCCATCAGCTGCTGCTCCTGCTGGTACCGCTGGTTGCGCTCGCGATTGGTGTCCTCGGTCGTGCCGACCGAAGGGTCCCCCGATCCGGGCCCGAACGGGATGGAGCACGCGCCGACGCCGATTCCCGTGAGGAGGAGCCCGCCGATCAGCCGAACGGCCCTGCGGCTCCGTGCACGGGCGCGGAGGCAGGCGTCGGCGCACGATCCACATCTCGAGACGTCTGCCGGCTGCGCCACGACTGGCTCCCTTCCGGTGCGGCGCGCTTCGCCGCCCGCGACGGCATGATGACACGGGAGCCCGCGTCGCGGGTAGCGGTTCGAGCGCCCTCCGCGTCGAAGCCTCTTGTGAGGGCGCGCACGCGGAGTGTACTTTCGGGTGGAGGCCTGGGGGTGGATCGAGTGCGGGACCCGACGTTCTGGCGTCGTCGGCGCGGGCTTCTCGCCGGGGGACTCGCCCTCCTCGCGGCGACCACGCTCGCACCGGCGCTCGCGACGGCGTCCGGGGACGTCGAGCGGGACCGCCGCGGTCCGCCCCGGAACATCCTCCTGCTTCATGCGTATCCGCGGCTCTCGCCGCCGGTGATCACCCTCGACGAGGCGTTCCGCGCGACGCTCGGAGCCGAGTCGCCGTTCCCCGTCTACTTCTACACCGAGTACCTCGACCTCACCCTGTTCGACGGCGATGCGCCGCCGGGCGAGCTGGCGACGCTGCTCCGCCGGAAGTACGCGTCGCGAGCCATCGATCTCATCGTGGCCGCCGGGAGCCGCGCGCTCCGTGTGGCGCTGCACAACCGCGCCGACCTGTTCTCGGGCGCGCCGGTCGTCTTCGTCGGCGTGGACCGGGCCATGGTCGCCGACCTCCGGCTGGGCGTGGACGTCACGGGCACCTGGCTCCGGCAGGACTGGCTCGACACGCTCGAGCTCGCGCAGCAGCTCCAGCCCGACATCCGGCGCGCGGTCGTCGTGGCCGGGTCGGCGCCCTCCGACCTGACCTGGGTGACAGCCGCGCAACAGCAGCTCGCCGCAGGCCGCACCGACGTGGCGGTCTCCTACCTCACCGGCCGCACGCTCCAGGAGGTCGTGTCGCAGGTCGCCACCCTGCCCCGCGACACGGTGGTCCTGGCCGGAGCGTTCCTCCGCGACGCCACCGGCCAGGACTTCAACACGCGGGACGCGATCGCGCGCATCGCCGCCGGCGCCAGCGTGCCCGTCTACGTGGTCCAGGACCACGCGGTGGGCACCGGCAGCGTCGGCGGCAGCGTGGTGAGCTACGAGGCCCACGGGCGGAGGGCGGCCCAGCTCGCGCTCCGCGTCCTCTCCGGCGAGCGCCCGGAGCCGGAGGACGCCGACACCACCGTGCCGATGTTCGACACCCGCGCGCTCCAGCGGTGGGGGCTCGACGAGCACCGGCTCCCGTCCGACCGTATCCTCCTCTTCCAGGAGCCATCCGCGTGGGAGCGTCACCGGTGGGTCATCGTCGGCGCGGTGGTCCTGCTCCTGCTGCAGAGCGCGCTGATCGTCGCCCTCCTCGTCCACCGGGCCCTGCGCCGACGCGTGCGGCACGCGCTCGCCGAGCGCCTGCGCTTCGAGACGCTCCTGTCCGACCTGTCGGCCATGTTCGCCACCGGGCCCGTGTCCGACGTCGACCGCCAGATCGAGACAGGGCTCCGGCGCCTCGTCGAGGACCTGGGCGTGGACCGCGCGACCGTGGGCGCGCTGGCGCCCGCCTCCGACCAGGTCCGGGTGACGCACTCCTGGACGCGCGCGAGCGTGGCGCCGCTCCGGGAGATGATCCGGGGTCGCACCGCGCCCTGGATCGTGTCGCGGCTCCGCCAGGGCCACGTCGTCCGGTTCGCGCGGCTCGACGACCTGCCGGACGAAGCCGCGGTCGATCGCCAGAGCCTCGCGCAGTTCGGCACGGGGTCGGCGATCGTGGTGCCGCTCCTCGCGGGCGATTCAGCCGTCAGCAGCCTGGCCGTGGCCACCCTGCGCGAGGGGCGCCGTTGGCCCGACGAGCTCGTCCCGCGCCTCCGGCTGCTGGGGGCCGTGTTCGCGGGCGCGCTCGCGCGGCAACGGGCCGACCAGGCCGTGCGCGAGAGCGAGGAGCGCTTCCGCCGGATGGCGGACAGCGCGCCGGTGATGGTGTGGCTGTCGGGCCCCGACGGCCGCCGGACGTACGTGAACCAGCGATGGCTCGACTTCACCGGAGGACCGCTCGACCGCGAGCTCGGCGAGAGCTGGATGACGAGGGTCCACGCCGACGACCGGCCGGACCTCGCTCGGGTCCTGCGAACGGCGCTCTCGGAGGAGCGGGCGTTCACGGTGGAGTACCGACTGCGCCGCCGCGACGGGGCGCACCGCTGGGTCCTGGACCACGGGGTGCCCCGGCACGGCGACGACGGCGCCCCGGTCGGCTTCGTGGGCTCGGCCGTCGACGTCACGCAGCTCCGGGCTGCCCAGCAGGCGCTGCTGGAGACCGACCTCCTGCGGAGCGCGATCTTCGGCGCGCTCCACGGTCACGTGGCCGCCCTCGACAAGCACGGTCGCATCATTGCCGTGAACCAGGCCTGGGGGCGGTTCGCCCTCGAGAACGGCGGCAACCCGGTCCGGGTGTCGATCGGGGTCAGCTATCTGGACGTGTGCCGGGACGCCGCCGCCCGCGGGGACCGCCACTCCGGCCAGATCCTGGACGCCCTCCGCATGGTGCTCGCCGGAGGCACGCCGCTCCAGGTGGAGTACGCGTGCCAGACGCCCGACGGTGAGCGGTGGTTCGAGATGACGGCGGAGCCGCTCCGTCGTCCGGAAGGCGGCGCGCTCGTCACGCACATCGACATCACGCGCCGCCGCCAGGCGGAGGAGCAGTCGGAGCGGCAGCGCGAGGAGCTGGCCCACGTGCTCCGGACCACCACGCTGGGCGAGCTCGCCGCGTCGCTGGCCCACGAGATCAACCAGCCGCTCGCGGCCATCGTGGCCAACGCGCAGGCCACGCGTCGGCTCCTCGACACGGGCCGGGCGTCGCGGCCGGGGGTGGTCGACGCGCTGACGGACATCGTGGACGACGCCAAGCGCGCCTCGCAGGTGATTCGCCGCCTCCGCGCGCTGTTCCGGAAGGAACAGGGCGCGCGGCAGGCGGTGGACGTCAACGAGCTCGTCCAGGACGTGGTGGGGCTGCTCCGCCACGACATGGAGCGCCAGCGCATCGTCGTGCAGTGCGCGCTCGACCGGGAGCTCCCCCGGGTCCCCGGCGACCCGGTCCAGCTCCAGCAAGTCCTCCTGAACCTCCTCGTCAACGCGCGCGAGGCGATGGCGACGACCGAGACGGGGCCGCGAGAGATCGCGATCGAGACCGCCCGCTGGGAGTCCGTGGGCGTCACCGCCTCGATCCGGGACACGGGAATCGGCGCCAAGGAGGGGGACCTCGAGCGGATCTTCGAGCACTTCGTCACCAGCAAGCCGGACGGGCTCGGAATGGGCCTGGCGATCAGCCGCTCGATCGTCGAGGCGCACGGCGGCCGCGTCTGGGCGACCATCAACGAGGAGCGGGGCCTCACCCTCCACCTCACGCTCCCGGGCGAGCCGGAGCCCGCGGCATGACGACCGACGGCGTGGTCTACGTGGTCGACGACGACGCGTCGGTGCGCCGCGCGCTGGCGCGCCTGATCGCGGCGGCCGGCTTCGAGGTCGAGACGTTCCCGTCGGCGCGGGCGTTCCTGCACCACCCGCGCGGGGACCGCCCGGCGTGCCTCGTCCTCGACGTCCGCCTGCCGGGCGAGGACGGGCTCGAGCTCCAAGCCGCGCTGGGCGACGGCCAGCGGTTCCTCCCCGTCATCTTCGTCACGGGTCACGGCACGGTGCCGCTGGGCGTCCGCGCGATGAAGGAAGGCGCCGTCGACTTCCTCCAGAAGCCGGTCGACGAGGCGGAGCTGATGGGAGGCATCCAGAGGGCGCTCGAGGGCAGCCGCCGGGCGCGGGCCGACCTGGTCGAGAAGGTGGACCTCGAGAGCCGGCTGGACGCTCTGACCGTCCGCGAGCGCGAGGTGCTTGACCTGGTGGCCATCGGGCTCCTCAACAGGCAGATCGGCGACCGCCTGGGGATGGCCGAGAAGACGGTCAAGGTTCACCGGGGGCGCGTCATGCAGAAGATGGCGGCCGCATCGGTGGCCGAGCTGGTCCGGATGCTGCACAAGCTCGGCCGCGAGGCGGCCCCTCCGGAGGACCTCGGGCGTAGGACCAAAGGCCTATAGCGGAGGACGGTCGGAGGCGCGCAGAGTGAGCGACGTGATGGTGAGCGGGGACGCGACCCTCCGCCCCCTCCTGCGGGCGCCGATGGTCTGCGTGGTCGACGACGACGCCTCCCTCCTGCGCGCGCTCCGGCGCCTCCTGAGCGCCACGGGCTTCCGTGTGGAGACCTTCGGCTCGGCAGAGGCGTTCCTGGAATCGGACCACCGTGGCCGGGCGGACTGTCTCGTCCTGGACGTCCACCTCCGCGGCCAGAGCGGCCTCGATCTGCAGGAGCGCCTCGCCGCCGCCGGCGTCCGCACGCCGGTCGTCATCATCACCGCTCACGACGACCCGCCGACGCGCCAGCGCGCCCGGCGGCTCGGCGCGGTCGAGTACCTTCGCAAGCCGTTCGACGACGACTTTCTGATCGACGCCATCCACAAGGCGATCGGCCATTCCTGAGGCGCGCGTGGCGACGCGGATTCCGGGCGCTCGCCGGCGCGCTCGCGGCGGCCGGCGATGGGCGGCGGTCGCGGCCCTCCTCCTCGCCGGGTGCAGCTTCGTGTCGACGCGCGCCCAGCCGTACATCGGCGGCCCGGCGTACCCGCCGAGCGATCCGGCGAAGGTCGTCATCCTCCGCGGCGAGCCGGGGCGTCCGCACGAGCGTCTGGGGGAGGTGTTCGCCGAGCCCTCGGGCGACCCGACGGTCCAGCAGTACGAGCAGGCCCTCCGCGAGGGAGGCGCCAAGATGGGCGCCGACGCCGTCGTGGTGGTCTACGACCGCATGCAGGTCGTCGGGACGATGGTGACCGGGCCGTGGTGGGCCCCGGCGGCGTCGCCCATCGTCGGCCGCGTCGTGGTCGGTCTCGCGATCCGCTACGCGGGCCCCTGAGCTCCGGGCGTCGGCGCGCTCGCAGGGGGGGCCCCTGTCGTCGTGAGATGATCGGAGCGGCCCAGCGCGATCCGCCACTTCCCCGGGCCCGATGCGATGACCAGTCTGCCGGACCAGTCCAGCCTGGAGGACGCGCTCACCCGCATCCCCCTCTTCGCCGAGGTCGACCGGGTGACGTTGGCCCAGCTCGCCGCCCATCTCGACCCGCTCGACCTGTCGGAGGGCGACGTCGTGTGCCGCCAGGGCGAGCCGGGCGACTGCCTGTTCATCCTGACCGCGGGGCGGCTCGGCGTCCACGTCCACGACCCGGATGACGGCGCGTCCCGGCGGATCGACGGCCTCGGTCCCGGGGACTTCTTCGGCGAGATGGCCCTCCTGACCGGCGAGCCGCGCTCGGCCACCGTCCGCGCCGACGTCCCGAGCCGCGTCCTCCGGCTCGACCGGGAGCGCTTCGAGTCGCTGGTGCGCGCCGAGCCGTCGAGCTTCCTCGCGATCGCGCGCGTCCTGAGCCGTCGCCTGGCCACCGCGAACCGGATGCGGCTCGCCGAGGAGCGCGCGCTGGCGGCCGGTGTCGAGGCCGCCCTCGAGCGCCTGCCGCCCGAGCGCTGCCAAGCGGTGCTGGAGGCGAGCCTTCTCGAAGAGCCCGTCGGTCTGGAGGCGCTCTTCGGCGACCGCGCCCCGGCGATCGCCGCCGATCTCGAGGTCCTGGGCGTCCGGCGCGGCGGCAGCACCGTCGTGCGCGACGTCCTGCGGGAGCGGCTCCGCCGTGACGAGCGGCCGGCGCGCGTGCGCGAGCGCGCGGACTCGCTCGCCGAGCGGCTCGCCGCCGCGGCCGAATGGGACGCCGCGCTCGGGGTCCTGGCCGCCCACGCGGACGCCGGGGCGGTCGTCGGCATGCTGGGGCGCGCGCTCCGCGCGGTGCCGCCCCTTCCGCCCGATCGCGTCCGGCGCTGGATCGAGCGCCTCGAGGACGACGCGGTCGTGAGCGATCCGGACGCCGCGCTCGCGCGCGCGGCGTTCCACCGCGACCGGGCGGATCCCGTCCGCGCCCTCGTCGTGCTGCGCCGCGCGCTGGGCGGGGCGCTCCAGGCGACGGCCAGGGACGACGGCTCGCGGGTCGCGGCCGAGATCTCCCGGCTCGCGCTCGCGGCGGGGGAGCATCCGGTCTCCCGCGCGGAGCTTCGCCCTCGCGTGACCGGCGAGGCGGCGATCCCGCACCGCGCGGGATGGCCGAGCCGGGTCTGCCTGGCCGCGGGCGTCGCGTGTGCGGGCGCCGCCGCGTGGCCGGGAGCGACGCCGCAGTGGGCGTTCGTCGCGCTGCTTCTCGCCGCGATCGCGACGATGCTGAGCCGGAGCCTGCCCGACTTCGTGGTGGGCCTGGGCCTCGTCGCGGGCTGGATCCTGCTCGGTGTCGCCCGGCCCGCCGAGGCGCTGGCGGGATTCGCCTCGAAGGAGTGGCTGTTCGTCGTCGCGGTCTACGGCCTGGCCGCGGCCACCGCCCGCTCCGGCCTCCTCTACCGCATCGGGCTCCTGCTCGTCCGGCGCGTGCCGCAGGGCACCCGGCAGCAGGCGCTGACCCTGCTCCTCAGCGGGCTCGCCCTCACGCCGCTCATCCCCTCGGCCACGGGGCGCGCGTCGCTCGTCCTGCCCCTGGCCCGGGCGCTGGCCGAGGCGCTCCGGATCCCGGAGCGGTCGGGCGCCGCGGCCGTGCTGGGACTGGCGGCCTGGACCGGCGCCGGCCCGCTCATGTTCGTCGCGCTGAGCGGATCGGGGACGTGCCTCCTCGCGTGGGGGCTTCTGCCGGAGGCGAGCCGGGTCCGGATGGGCTGGATCCAGTGGCTCGTCGCGGCCCTGCCGCTCGGGGCGTTCCTCGCCGCCGGCGCGCTCGGCCTGCTGTTCGTCCTGCTCCGCCCCGGCCCCGTTGCCGCGCCGCCCCGGGAGCGCATCGGGCTCCAGGTCGCGCTCCTCGGTCCACCCTCCCGCCGCGAGGTCGCCATGGCGCTGATCCTCGCGCTCACGGTGGCCGGCTGGATCCTGGCCCCGTGGCTCCACCTCGACCTCGCCTCGGTGGCGCTGCTCGGCCTCCTCGGCGCCGCGGCGGTCGGCAGCTTCGACACGCCGGCCCTCCAGGCGCTCGACTGGGGCATGCTCCTGTTCTTCGGCGCCGTGCTCGGGCTTGGCCGGCTCGCCGCCGCCCTCGGCCTCGACGCGGAGGCCGGGGCGATCATCCAGCGCGCGCTGGGCGACAGCCGGCCCGGCCCCCTCGGCCTGGTGCTTGCCGTCGCGCTGGTGAGCTTCGTCGTCCGCCTCGCGCTCGAGCAGGACCTCACGGTCCTCCTGGTGAGCCTGACCCTGATCCCCGTCGCCACCGCCGCCGGCGTCGAGCCCTGGGCCGTGACGATCGCGCTCCTGGCGACCTCGGTGGTCTGGTTCCTGCCCTTCCAGACGTCGAGCTACATGGTCGCGCGGTCCGCCTCCGAGGACCGCCTCTTCTCCCACGAGCAGGCCCGGCGCTTCGCGCTCGCCTACGCGGCGCTCACCCTCGTGGGCCTCTCGCTCGCCGTGCCATACTGGAAGCTGCTCGGAATCCTGTAGCTCGCCTTCCGGCGGAGTCGGAGATCACAATGCTCGAGGAGCGTGGCCGGCACCGGCGCCTCTGCGGCTCGGCTCGGCGCTGGCTGCCGGTCGTCATCGCGGCCGCCCTGACGACTGTCGGCGCGGGCGTCGCGCCGGCGGCCGCGGAGAAGGCACGGCCGGCCGACGACGCGGCGGAGATGGTCGGCGTCAACACCCACCTCGTCTACGCAGGAACGGTCTACGACACCGGGTTCGAGAGCATCGTCAAGCCCCGCCTGATCGAGCTAGGCGTCCGTTACATCCGCGACTGGGTGACGACCGAGCCGCGATACGTCGAGCGGTACCAGGACCTCGCGGGCTACGGGATCCGCGCGCTCCTCATCAACTGGGATCCCGGCGCCTCCGCCCGGGACGCGGTCAAGGCGCTGAACGACCACCCCGTGCGTCCGGTCGCGATGGTCGAGCCCGCCAACGAGCGCGACTGCGAGCGTCTCAACGACTGGGCCGCCTGGCTGCGCGACTTCCAGAAGTCGATGTGGCAGAGCTACAAGAGCGACCCCGCCACCGCCGACATCCCCGTCCTCGGCCCCTCCCTGTGCAACACCCGGGACAGTCCCGCCGTGCTGGCCCGGGCGTTTCCCGACGCGTCCCAGTACATGGACCGGGGCAACCTCCACGACTACTCCGGCCGCGCGACCGAGGGACCGCGGGGCGGCGGTTGGGGAATCGACCTCGACCGGGCGATCGACGAGTACCGGAAGCTCGCCGGGGCCAAGCCGCTCGTCTCGACGGAGACCGGGTACAAGATGTCCGGCCCGGTTCGGAACCACCCCGTCGTGTCCGAGCGCGCGGCGGCGAAGTACATGCCCCGCCTGTTCCTCGCGCATCTGCTGAAGGGGTTCACCCACGTCTTTCTCTACCAGCTCATCAACGACACGGAGGACTTCGGGCTCCTGAACCCCGACGGGTCCCCGCGGCTCCAGTTCCACGCCGTCCGCAACTTCATCGCTCTCTTCCGGGATCCGGGTCCCCCCTTCGAGACGGGCACGCTCGACTACACGCTGGAGGGCAACACCTCGGACGTCTGGAAGATCCTTCTGCAAAGGAGGGACGGCACCTTCTACCTCGTCCTTTGGCAGGGTGTGAGCAGCCACAACGCGTGGCTCGACTCGGACATCGAGCCCCGGCCGCGGTCCCTGACGCTCCGGCTACAGACGCCGATCGCATCGGCCCGGACGTACCTGCCGAGCTTCAACGGGACGGCACCGACGTCGCGGCACGATCACCCCGTCTCTATCAAGCTGAGCGTTCCCGACCACGTGCTGGTGGTCGAGCTCGTGCCAGCCCGGGATCGGTGATTGTCAGGCCGTCGCCTTGACAGCGGGAACCCCCTTCCCTAGTATTGGCGCCACTCGACCGTACTGGTGCCACTCGGCTTGGCTTCATGCCTCGAGGATCGCGTATCCCGTGATTCACTCGTTCGCTCGCTGGTTCCCCCTCGGTCCATCGCGTCCGCCCGGCGCGGGCGCGCGGCGCTTCGGAGTCGATCTCGAGGGAAGGGGGTGTAAGGGCAGTCGGCAAGCCGGACGGTCGTAGTCGGCATCGCACACACTGAGCACGCTCCACTGACGGAGGGATCGTATGGCTACGGACAACTTCATGGTGGGTGAGTCGCTGGTCGGCGACGGCAACGAGATCGCGCACATCGACCTGATCATCGGTTCGAAGAGCGGGCCCGCCGGGATCGCCTTCGTGCATCGGGTCGCCGACCAGACGGCGGGTCACAACGGGCTCCTCGCCGTGCTCGCGCCCAACGTGCCGGCCAAGCCGGACACGGTCATGTTCAACAAGGTCACGATCAAGGGCGCCGGCCAGGCCGTCCAGATGTTCGGGCCCGCCCAGGCCGCGGTGGCCAAGGCGGTCGTCGACAGCGTCGCCGACGGCACCATCCCGAAGGCGAGCGCCAACGACCTCTGCGTGATCGTCGGCGTGTTCATCCACTGGCAGGCGAAGGACAACAAGAAGATCTACGACTTCAACTACCGGGCGACCAAGGAAGCGATCACGCGGGCGATGAAGCACCACCCGACCGTGGACGAAGTCCTCGCCCAGAAGGACACCGCCAAGCACCCATTCGCGTAGGCGCGGCGAGTCGCCGCCGCGCGGTCGGAGCCCGCGGTCTCGCGCGGCCGCGGGCTCCGGCCCCGCCCTCGCCACGGCACGCCTGACACGCCATGCTGCGCATCAACGGGGTCGAGATCGAGGACACCTTCGCCGAGGCCTTCAAGATGCGCGCGGCCCGCGCGATCGTGACAGCCGAAACCGCCGCCTGGGCGCACACCGCAGCGGCGCTCGCGACCGGGTACGCCACCTCCGTCATCGGCTGCGACGCCGAGGCCGGCCTCGAGTCCGAGGTGCCCCCGCACGAGACGCCGGACGGCCGGCCCGGCGTGAGCCTCCTGGTCTTCGGGTTCAACACCGCCGCGCTCGGGAAGGCGCTGGTGAACCGCGTCGGGCAGTGCGTGATGACATGTCCCACGACCGCCTGCTTCAACGGGCTCCACCCCGGCGAGGAGACCGTGAAGGTCGGCGCGCTCCTCCGCTTCTTCGGTGACGGGCACCAGGCGAGCAAGAAGCTCGACGGCCGCCGCTACTGGCGGGTGCCGGTGATGGACGGCGAGTTCCTCTGCGAGGACACGTTCGGCGTCCAGCGCGCCGTCGCGGGCGGCAACTTCCTGATCCTCGCCACCGATCAGGCCGCCGGGCTCGCCGCGGCCGAGGCCGCCGTTCGGACCATCCGCGCCGTGCCGGGCGTGATCCTCCCCTTCCCCGGCGGGATCGTCCGGAGCGGGAGCAAGGTTGGCTCGCGTTACAAGGCGCTGAAGGCGTCGACGAACGACGAGTACTGCCCCACCCTCCGCGGACTGGGCGCGAGCCGTCTCCCCGCCGAGGTCCACGCCGTCTACGAGATCGTCATCGACGGTCTCGACGTCGGGGCGGTCGAGGCCGCCATGCGCGCCGGCGTCCGGGCCGCATGCCAACCCGGGGTCGTGCAGATCACCGCCGGCAACTACGGGGGCAAGCTCGGCCAGTACCCGCTCCACCTCCACCGGATCCTCGAATCCGGGTCATGATCGTCGAGACGGTGGTGACGACGCTGGACGAGGACGGCCAGGTGAACTTCGCCGCGATGGGCGTCGTGTGGGGCGAGGAGCGTCTCGTGATCCGGCCCTACGTCGCGACCCGCACGTTCCGGAACCTCGTTCGCACGCGCGAGGCCGTCGTCAACGTCACCGACGACGTGCTGGTCTTCGCGAAGAGCGCTCTCGCGCGGGAGCGCTTCCCGAGCCGCCCCGCGACGCGGGTCCGCGGCGCGATCCTGGCGGACGCCTGCCACTGGCGCGAGGTCGCCGTCGAGCGCGTGTCGGCGCCCGATCCCCCGCCGCCGGCGGGCGGCCGGGCCGACGTGGAGACCCGCGTCGTGGCCGGCGCGGTCGGCCGGCCGTTCGCCGGCCTCTGTCGCGCCAAGCACGCGGTGGTGGAGGCGAGCATTCTCGCCTCGCGGGCGCGGCGCCTCCCGCGGGACGAGGTGCTCAGGGGCCTCGCCCGGCTCGATCCCCTGGTCGACAAGACCGGCGGGCCGGCGGAGCGCGAGGCCATGGCATACATCCGCGACCACGTCCGCCGCCTCGTGAGCGGCTGACGGCGCCGACCCGGCATGCGCACGATCGTCGAGGCGGGGGCGCGGCTCCACCTGGGGTTCCTGGACCTCCACGGCGGGTGCGGGCGGCGCTACGGGTCGATCGGCGTCACCCTCGAGCGCCCGCGCTGCACCGTGGCCGCCGGTCGCGCGCGCCCGGGCGATGCGCCGACGGCGAGCCCCGCGCTCGAGATCCTCGAAGGTCTCGCGCCCGGGCTCGACCCGAGGGCGATCACGGTCGAGCTCCTCGAGGCGATCCCCGCGCACGCGGGATTCGGCGCGGGCACCCAGCTCGCCCTCGCCGTCGCGCTGGCCGGCGCGCGCGCCGCCGGCCGCTCGATCGGCATCCGGGAGCTGGCCGCCCGGCTCGGTCGGGGGCAGCGCTCGGGCATCGGCGTCGCAGCCTTCGAGCGGGGTGGGCTCGTGATCGACGCGGGCCACGCGACGGGCGAGGATGACGGCGCGACCGCGTCACGCGCGCCGGAGCCCCCGCCGGTCGTCTTCCAGCACCCCCTGCCCGATGCCTGGCAGTTCGTGCTGGCCACGCCGCGCGCCGCTCCCGGTCTCTCCGGCGCGACGGAGCAGCGCGCGTTCGGGGATCTGCCGCCGATGGACGCCGGACGCGTCGGGCGGATCTGCCGACTCACGCTGATGCAGGTCATGCCGGCGGCGCTGACCAGCGACATCCGAACGTTCGGCGCCGCGATCACCGAGATCCAGACAGACGGTCGGCGACTACTTCGCGCCGTGGCAGGGCGGTCGGTTCGCGACCGAGACCGGCTGCCGGTGACCGAGCTCGCCCTCGCGCAAGGCGCTCACGGCGTGGGCCAGAGCTCCTGGGGTCCGACGGTGTTCGCGCTGGTCCAGGGCGAGGCCGACGCCGAGGCGATGGCCGGCGCGATCGTGGGAGACGCTTCGGCGAGCGCCTCGCGTGGGTCGGCGTCAGTCCGGCGCGGAACCGGGGCGCGTCGTGCCGAGAGGCACCGTGAGCGCGAGCGATCGACCTGAACCGCCGCGCCATCCGCTCGCCGACGCCCTCGCGGACGACGCCGCGCTCGTCGGCGTCCGGGTCACCGAGGTCGGTGGTGCCCGGCTGATCGACTGCGGCGTGGGCGTGGCGGGCGGGCTCGAGGCCGGGCGGCGCCTCGCGGAGATCTGTCTCGCCGGCCTCGGCACGGTGTCGCTCACCAGCGTGGACGTCGGAGGCCTCTGGCTCGCCGCGGTGGCGGTGACCACCGATCACCCGGTGACCGCGTGCCTCGCGAGCCAGTACGCCGGGTGGGCCATCGACCCCCCGGGGTACTTCGCCATGGGCTCGGGTCCCGCCCGCAGCGTGGCCCGGGTGGAGCGGGAGCTCTACCAGCGGATCGGCTATGCGGAGTCGGGAGACTCGGCCGTGCTCGTGCTGGAGGGTCGCGCCCTGCCGGACGAGGCGGTCGTGCGGTTCGTGGCCGACAAGTGTCGCGTCCGGCCGGAGGGTCTGAGCCTCCTGATCGCCCCCACCGCCAGCATCGCCGGCTGCGTCCAGGTGGCCGCGCGCTCCGTGGAGACGGGGCTCCACAAGATGCTCGAGCTCGGGTTCGACGTGCGCGCCGTGCGGAGCGGCGCCGGCGTGTGCCCGCTCGCCCCGGTGGCGAAGAACGACCTCCGCGGCATCGGCTGGACGAACGACTGCATCCTCTACGGCACGCGCGCCTACTTCGCCGTCCACGCCGACGATGCCGAGGTCGCGGCGATGGTCGAGCGGCTCCCCGCCTCCTCGTCGGCGGACTACGGCACGCCCTTCTACGACATCTTCAAGCGGGCCGGGAACGACTTCTACAAGATCGACAAGATGCTGTTCAGCCCCGCCGAGGTCGTCGTGAACAACCTCGCCTCGGGGCGCGTCCTCCGGGCCGGACGGCTCGCCCCCGAGATCCTCCGCAGGTCGCTCGGGCTGGACGAGTCCGCGCCGGGCGCCGGTCCCGGGAGCCGGTCGTGAAGGTCGTCATCCTGGGCTCCCGGTCCGGCTGGCACGAGGCCCGTCTCGGGCACGCGCTCCGGGAACGCGGCGCGGAGCCCATGGTGGCGCCGGTCACCGCGCTCGCGACCGCCGTGGCGGCCCCGGGCGAGGGACCGCGGCTCGCCGCCGGCGGCGTGCCGCTCGACGACTGCGGCGCGGTGATCGTGCGCGCGATCCCCGCCGGCTCGCTCGAGCAGGTGATCTTCCGGGTGGACGCCCTCCACCGCATGGCCCGACTCGGCGTCGCAGTCATCAACTCCCCGCGGTGTGTGGAGCGCACGGTGGACAAGTACTTCACCTCGACGATCCTCGAGGACGCGGGCCTCCCGACGCCCCGGACCCGCGTGTGCGAGCGGGTCGACGACGCGCTCGCCGCCTACGAGGCCCTGGGCCGGGACGTCGTGATCAAGCCCCTCTTCGGCTCGGAGGGTCGCGGGATCGTGCGGGTGTCCGATCCCGACCTCGCGTACCGCACCTGCCGGGCCCTCGAGCTCACGCGGTCGGTATTCTATCTGCAGGAGTTCGTGCCCCACGGGGAGCGCGACATCCGAGCGTTCGTCGTCGGCGGCCGTCTGGTGGCGGCCATGACTCGCCGGGGCGCGGGGTGGAAGACGAACGTCTCGCAGGGCGCGCGCGCGGAGCGGGTCGCCCTGTCCCCGGCGCTCGAGCGCCTGAGTCTCGAGGCCGCGGGGCGGCTCGAGGCCGACTACGCGGGGGTGGACCTTCTGTGCGCGGACGACGGGCGGACCTTCGTGATCGAGGTCAACGGGATACCGGGATGGCGCGGGCTCCAGCAGACGACCGACGTCGACGTCGCCGGCGCGATCGCCGACCACGCCATCGCGGTCGCCGGGCGCGGGCTCCCCGTCCCGGCCGCGCCATGAGCGCGGCGGCGGTCCTCGCGGACCGGCCCTCGCCGGCGCGCATCGCGGCGGCCGCGACCCTGGCCTGCACGCTCGAGGCCTGCGCGGAGAAGGTGGGCAACGTCACGCCCACCCGCGCCTTCGCCGACGCGCGCTTCGACGACTTCGCGCTGAGCGCGCAGGCGCTCGGGTCCGCGGTCGCCGGCGCCGCGCCGGGCCGGGTGGGCCGCGCGATCTACGACGCGGTCGCCGCGACCGGCCGCGTCGCGCCGTCCAACACCAACCTCGGCATGGCCCTCCTGTTCGCGCCGCTCGCGGCCGCCGCCCGCGGGCGCTCGAGGACGGCGCTCCGGCGTCGCCTGGTGCCGGTGCTGCGAGGGCTGAGCGTCGACGACGCGCGCTGGGCCTACCGGGCGATCCGCCTCGCGCGCCCGGGCGGGCTCGGGGAGAGCCCGGACGCGCCGGTCGCCCGCCCGCCCCGCATCACACTCGGCGAGGCCATGCGGCTGGCCGCGCGGCGGGACACCGTGGCGGCGGAGTACGGTCGGGGCTTCGCGGTGACGTTCGACCTCGCCCTCGCGCGGCTCCGCCGGGCGCTCCGCCGCGGCCTCCCGCTGCTCGACGCGATCGCGCAGGCCCACCTCGAGCTGATGGCCCGCGTGCCGGACACCCTGATCGCGCGCAAGGCCGGCGCCGCCGCCGCCGCGCGAGTGGCCGCGCGCGCCGACGCGGTGGTGCGGGCCGGGGGGATCGCGACGCGGCGCGGGCTCGCCGCCGCGCGGCGGCTCGACCGAGACCTCCGGCGGCACGGGAACCGCCTGAACCCCGGCACGTCGGCGGACCTCGTCGCTGCCGCCCTGTTCGTGTGGCTCCTGGAAGCGCCGGGACGAGGGCGCGCATGAGCCGGCCGCCGAGCCCCTTCCGCGTCCGCATCGAGAAGGACTACACCGTCTTCTGCGCCGGCCACTTCATCACGTACGACGGGCACGAGTGCGAGCCGCTCCACGGCCACAACTACCGGGCGGCGGCCGCGCTGGAGGGCCCGCTGGACGAGAACGCCTACGTCTTCGACTTCAGCAAGCTCAAGCGCGCGCTCCGCGCCATCGTCGACCGCCTCGACCACCGGATGCTCCTGCCGACCAAGAGCGCGCTCATCCGGGTTACGCAGTCGGGCGCCGAGGTGGAGGCGGCCTACCGGGAGAAGCGGTACGTCTTCCCGGCGAGCGACGTGGTGCTCCTCCCGATCCCCAACACCACCGCCGAGATGCTGGCCTGGTGGATCGCGCAGGAGCTTCGCCGAAGTCTGGGCGCGCTCTCGCCCGGGATGACGGCCCTCGAGGTCGAGGTCGACGAGTCGTCCGGCCAGCGGGCCTTCTACCGGGAGCCGCTCGATTCCCCGGGCGGCGGAGCCGGGCCGGCGTGACGGCGCCGTCGGTCGTCTACCTCGGCCTCGGCTCGAACCTGGGCGACCGCCAGGCGAACCTCGCGGAGGCGATCCAGGCCCTCCGCACCCACGTCCGGATCGAGCGCGTGTCCCCCGTGTACGAGACCGAGCCGGTGCACGTGACCGACCAGCCGCGGTTCCTGAACCTCGCCGTGAAGGGCGTCACCGCCCTCGAGCCGGCGGAGCTCCTCGCCGCGGTCAAGCGCATCGAGGCGCGGATGGGCCGGCAGCCGGGCGAGCGGTACGGCCCGCGGCCGATCGACGTCGACATCCTCTTCTACGGCGACCGCGTGATCCGCACCGACGCGCTCGAGGTGCCGCACCCGCGGGCCGCCGAGCGCGGCTTCGTCCTGGTGCCGCTCCACGACATCGCCCCCGACCTCCGGCATCCGGAGCGCGGGCGCAGCGTCGCCGAGCTCCTCCGGGATCTCGGGGAGACGCGCGGTATCGTCCGCGTGGCGCGCGGCCTCACGGCGCGGCTCGAGCGCGATGTCCAGGAGGAGTCGCCGCTCGCGCGGATCCGGCTCGACCAGACGGGCGTCACGGGACTCCACCGCATCATCCGCCTCTCCGACGGCCGGGGCCTCTTCTACGCGACGCTCGACCTCTTCGTCGAGCTGCCGGCCGACCAGAAGGGCGCCCACATGTCGCGCTTCAGCGACACGGTGGAGGAGGTGCTCGAGGACCTGGGCGCCTTCGAGGCCCCGATGATCGAGACGCTCGCCGAGCGCATCGCGCGCGCCCTGACCGTCGGCCATCGCGCCGAGCGCGCGGACGTGGAGATCCGCGCCCAGTTTCCGCTCGAGCGCCGCGCGCCGATCTCCGGCAAGCCCTCGCAGGAGCTCTACACGCTGATCGGCCTCGCCGCCGCCAGCCCGCGCCGCACGGTCCAGCTCATCGGCGTGGAGGCGGAGGGGATGATGGCGTGCCCGTGCGCCCAGGAGATGGTCCGCGCGCAGGCCGAGGCGCGCCTCCGGGAGCACGGGCTCGCGCCGGACCTCACCGCGGAGGTCTTGTCGCTGGTCCCGATCGCCACGCACAACCAGCGGGGGCGCGGGCGCCTGCTGGTCGGCGCGGACCGCGCGCTCCGCGCCGAGGACCTGGTCGAGATCGTCGAGGGCGCGATGAGCTCCGAGAACTACGACCTCCTGAAGCGCCCGGACGAGCTGTTCGTGGTGGAGAAGGCGCACCGCCACCCCCGTTTCGTCGAGGACGCGGTGCGGGAGATGCTGCGGACCTTCGTGAGCACCTACCCCGAGCTGGCGGACGACGCCTACGTCCACGCCCGGCAGGTGAACATGGAGACGATCCACAAGCACGACGTCTTCGCCCAGCGCGGCGGGCAGCTGGGCGAGATCCGGGGCGAGCTCCTCGACGGGAAGCCCCGCGGGAGCACCGCGCTCTCCGCCTGGCTCGCCGCCCGGCTCGCGGGCTAGCCGGGCGCGATCAGGTCGGCGGCGCCCAGGACGCCGGTATGGAGCGCGGTCCCGACCAGCGCGGCCTGGTAGCCCGCGGCCGCGAGCGCGCGAAGGTCGTCCCGGCCCCGCACCCCGCCGCCGAGCACGATCTCGGCCTCCGGCAGCCGCGCCCGGAGCCGCCGCGCGGGCTCCGTCTCGGGACCGGCGCGCGCTCCCACGCGCGCGAGGTCGAGGACGATGAACGTCCGGAGGCCCGCCGCCCAGGCCTCGGCGGCCAGCTCCGTGGCCTCGGCCCCGGCGACGGCCGGCGATCCGCCGAGGAGCCGCCCCTCGCGATGGTCGAGGCTCAGGATGCAGTCCGCGCCGCGGCTCGTCTCCCGCACGGCCGTGGCGATCGCGCGGAGGTCGCGCACGTCGCGCAGCGTCTCCGTGCCGACGATCACCCGCGCGGCGCCGTGCGAGACGGCGCGCCGGGCGCCGTCGGCCGTGGACACGCCGGCGTCGAGCCACACCGACAGCCCGAGCTCGGCGATCGCCCGGACGACCGGGCCGTGGTCGCCCGTGCCCGCGATGGCGTCGAGGTCGGCGACGTAGCAGGCGTCCGAGCCCAGGCGCTCGCGGAAGCCGCGCGCGAGGGCGACCGGGTCCGCGGAGTCCGAGAGCACGCTCCGTACCGGCGCGTAGGCGTGACGCTCGCCGCGCACCGCATGGACGGCCACGCCGCCCTTCAGGTCCATCACGGGCACGATGCGCATCGCGGAGCGGAGGATAGCACGCGTGCAACGCATCTTGGCGACGACGCCGGTCTGACCGGACGGCCTTCGGCCTGTGGGCGATGACCCGCGCAAGCCGGGTCCTCGGCTGGGACGTGGGCGGCGCCTACGTCAAGGCGGCGGTCGTGGAGCAGGACGGAGCCGGACGCCGTGTCCGCACGGCGAGCCGGCCCTTCGAGATCTGGCGCGACAAGAACGCCTTGCCCGACGTCCTCCGCGCGCTCGCCGCCGAGCTGCCCGCACCGGAGTCCGTGGCGGTGACGATGACCGCGGAGCTCTCGGACGTGTTCCGGACGAAGCGCGAGGGCGTCCACTTCGTCCTCGACGCCGTCGAGGCCGTGTCGCGGGCGCCGGTGCGCGTCTTCACGACGGCGGGCGAGTTCGTGGACCCCGCCGTCGCGCGGGCGCGGCCCCTCGACGCGGCGGCCTCCAACTGGGTCGCCACCGCCCTGCTGGTCGGGCGGTTCGTCCCCGAGACGCTCCTCGTGGACATCGGCTCGACGACGACCGACGTGATCCCGGTGACGAAGGGGCAGGTCGCGGCCCTCGGCCGGACCGACCCCGAGCGGCTCTCGAGCGGGGAGCTCGTCTACACCGGTGCCCTCCGCACGAACGTGGCGGCCATCGTCCGTCGGGTCCCCTTGCGGGGCGCCCAGTGCCCGGTGGCCTCCGAGCTGTTCTCGGTGAGCGGCGACGTCCACGTGCTCCTCGGATCTCTCGCGCCGGATGAGTACACGTGCCCGACTCCCGACGGCCGGCCGCCCACGCCGGAGTTCGCGGCGGAGCGCCTCGCGCGGGTCGTGTGCGCGGACGGCGACATGCTCGACCCCGAGGAGATCCGGGCCATCGCGCGGGCGGTCGACGAGGCGCAGGTCGAGGAGATCGCGGGGGCCATCGCCCGGGTGGCGGGCCGGCGGGCCGAGGGAACGCCCGTGATCGTCACCGGGCTCGGCGCCTTCCTCGCGCGCCGCGCCGCGGAACGGCTCGGGCTGCCGGTCCGGGATCTCGCGGACGTCCTCGCCGTCGACGTCGGCACCGTCGCGCCCGCGGTCGCCGTCGCCTGGCTCCTCCTCGACGCCGACTGACGCATGCGCCGGGCTCGCGCGACGCCCGACTGGGTGATCAAGGTCGGCGGGAGTCTGGGCGCGCGACCCGCCCCGCTCCGTCGCCTGATGGCCACCCTGGCGCGCGCCGGGCGGCACCGCTGGCTCGTCGTCGTCCCCGGCGGCGGTAGCTTCGCCGACGAGGTGCGCCGGGCCGACCGCCGCTACGACCTCGGCGACTCGGCCGCCCACTGGATGGCCATCCTGGCGATGGACCAGTACGGCCATCTTCTCGCGCGGCTCGCGCCCGGGGCACGCGTCGCGGCGAGCCGGCGCGAGCTCGCCCCGGGCCGGCTCAACGTGCTGCTCCCGTCAGCCTGGCTCCGGCGCGCCGACCCCCTGCCCCATTCCTGGGACGTCACGTCGGACTCGATCGCCGCGTGGGTGGCCCGCGAGCTCGGCGTCCGGCGCCTCATGCTGGTGAAGCACCGTGACGGTTTCGTCGCGCCCGCCCGCGGGCCGCGGAGGGTGCCGCCGCGCGAGCGGCGATCCTCCCTCGCCGCGCTCGCGGGCGCGGTCGACCCCTATTTCGCGCGCGCCGTCGATCCGGCCACTGGCTGCTGGCTCGTCCAGGGACACCGGCCCGGCGCGATCGCGCGTCTCATCGACGCGGACGGGCCGCGCGGATCGCGCGCCTAGGAGCGCCCTCTCACCGCTCGGCGGTCGGGCGGTCAGGCCGACTGCCCGACGGTCGGCCGGGGGCCGCGTGCGCGGACGAGGGCGCGCACCCGCTCGGCGTCGACCCGGCCCCCGACACGGTCGCCGATGCAGGCGGCGCCGCGCACGCCCACGAGGTCGGGGCCGATCGGCGCGAGCCGCGCGAGGTCCTCGACCCGAAGGGAGCCGGCGAGCGCCGAGAAGAGGCCGCGCGCGCGGCAGTCCTCGACGAAGGCCGCGAGCTCGTCCTCGCCGAGCCAGTGGAAGAGCCCGCGGCCGTCCTTCACGGCGGTGTCGACCAGGCAGCCGTGGGCGCCCGCGGCGGCGGCGAGGGCCGGCAGGTCGCGGGGCCGGGGCGCTCCCGCGCGCGCGAAGTCGGCGAAGCCCGCCACCACGAGGTAGGCCTCGGGAGGCAGGCTCGCGCGCGCCGCGCGAAGAGCGGCCGCGGCCGCCGCCGGCGACGTCTCGCGGAGCCCGAGCTTCACGTAGATCGCGCCGCTCCGCGCCGCCGCCCCGGCCAGGGCCGCCGCCACCGCCGGCGTGAACGGCCCATCGCCGAGCGCGGCGCTCACCGGCAGGCTCGCGGGCGTGGCGTCCCGCACCGCGCGGACCGTGGCCGGCGCGGCCTCGCCGAGGGCTCCGAGCGCGGGATCCTTGACGTCGATGATGTCGGCGCCGGCGTCCGCCGCGATCCGGGCTTCCGCGGCGTCCACGACGCTCACCAGGAGGCGCATCGGCCGGCATTATAGTAGTCGGGTATCGGCGCGGCAACGGACCCACCCCCAGGAGGGCGCGAAACCGGTGAGGCGTCTCGACGGTCAGGTGGCGGTGGTCACCGGGGCGAGCCGGGGCATCGGCCGCGCGATCGCGCTCGCGCTCGCGCGGGAAGGCGCGCGCGTCGTCGTCAACTACTCCCGGTCGCGTGAGCTCGCCGAGGCCGTGGTCGCCGAGATGGTTGCCGCCGGGGGCGAGGCCCTCGCCATCCGCGCGGACGTTTCGCGGTCGGACGACGTCGCCAATCTCCTGGGCTCGACGCTCGGCACGTGGGACCGGATCGACACGTGGGTCAACAACGCGGGCGCCGACATCCTGACGGGCGACGCGCGGACCTGGCCCCCCGAGCGCCGCTGGGACGCGGTGATGACCGTCGACCTCAAGGGCACCTGGCTGTGCTCGCGGGCGGCGGCGGACGCGATGCGCCGGGCCGGCGGCGGCGTCATCGTGAACCTCTCCTGGGACCACGTCACCCACGGGATGGGCAACCAGACGGCGGCCATCTACGCCGCCGCGAAGGGCGGCGTGGCGGCCATGAGCCGTTCCCTCGCGCGGGAGTACGCGCCCCTCGTGCGGGTCAACGTGGTCGCGCCCGGCTGGGTCCGGACCGAGTGGCTCGACGGCGCCGGCGCCGAGGTCCAGCAACACGTGAGGGACGCGACCCCGCTCGGCCGTCCCGGCACGCCCGACGACGTCGCCGGCGCGGTCGCGTTCCTCGCCTCCGCCGACGCGGCCTTCATCACCGGACAGACCCTGCTGGTGAACGGAGGCGTCGTGGCCAGCTGATGCGCCACACGGCGCGGGCCGCGTGGACGCTCCGGCGCCCCGCGGTCCGGCGACCATTTGCGAAGCGCGAGATCCGCAGGAGGGCATCATGGCTGAAGAGAAGAAGCTCCCGGTCCTTCCGGACGACGAGATCGAGCGGCGGCTCGCCCAGGAGCTGCCGGGCTGGTGGTACGAGGGCCGCTGGATCCGCCGGAAGTACAACACGGACGGCTGGCTCACGACGCTCGCGATGGTCAACACGATCGGCTACGTCGCCGAGGCCGCCTGGCACCATCCGGACCTCGAGGTGACGTGGGGCAAGGTGTGGGTGAAGCTGCGCACCCACTCGAGCAACGGTGTCACGGAGCGGGACTTCGCGCTGGCCAAGCGCCTCGAGGACGCGGTCCTGTGGCGCCCGGGCTCGGGCTCCCACATGGAGGGCACGCCCAACAAGTGGGTGAAGGGCGGGAGCCCCGATAAGCCCGCCTGAGCGGAGGGCCACCGACCCGCCCGTGCCCAAGACGCTCTTCGTCACCGGCAAGCTCGCCGAGCCGGCGCTCCGGGCGACGCTCGCCCGGATGGCGCCGGACTTCCCCTACGAGGTGGTGGTCCTGCGGATCACCGTCGCCGCGCTCATGACGACCTCCTGGATCGCGAAGCACCTCACGGACGTCTCCGGCTCGGAGCGCATCGTCATCCCGGGTCTCTGCGAGGGCGACGTGCGGGCGATCGAGGACCGGTGGGGCGTGAGGGCCGAGAAGGGGCCCACCGACCTCCGGGACCTGCCGGAGCACTTCGGTCAGGCGGCGCTCCGGGAAGAATACGGCGCCCACGACATCCGGATCTTCGCGGAGATCAACAACGTCCCGTACCTCCCCCGCGAGGAGGTGGTGCGGGCAGCGGAGTACTACCGGGCGAGCGGCGCCGACGTCGTCGACCTCGGCTGCTCCCTCGACCGGAAGTTCGACGACGTCGCCGAGGTCGTGGGCCTCCTGAAGGCCCGCGGGTTCACCCTCAGCATCGACACCCTCGACCCCGGGGAGATCGCCGCCGCCGACCGGGCCGGCGTCGACTACGTGCTGAGCCTGAACGGCCGGAACCTCGACCTGGCCGACACGCTCCGGGCCACGCCGGTCCTCATCCCGGACTCGCCCGCCGAGCTCGACACCCTGGACCGGAGCATCGCCCGTCTCGAGGCGCTCGGGCATCCCTACATCGTGGATCCGGTGATCGAGCCGATCGGGTTCGGCTTCGCGGCGGCGCTCGACCGCTACGTGCAGGTCCGGGCGCGCCACCCCGCGGTCGAGATCCTGATGGGCATCGGCAACATCACGGAGCTGACCGACGCCGACACCACCGGGATGAACGCGCTCCTGATCGGCTTCTGCCAGGAGCTCGGCGTCCGTCACGTGCTCACGACCGAGGTCATCCCGTGGGCGCGCGGCTCGGTGCGGGAGATCGACGTGGCCCGCCGTCTGATGTACGCGGCCCGCCAGCGCGGCGTCCTCCCGAAGCACGTCGACGACCGGCTGCTCACGGTCAAGGACGCGCGACCGAAGTACTACGCGGAGGCGGAGCTCCGGGAGCTCCACCGCGCGATCACCGATCCGAACTTCCGCATCGCGACGACGCGCGATGCGATCTGCGTGTTCAACAACCGCCTGTTCGTGACCGGCACGGACATCCAGGCGATCTTCGAGCAGCTCGACGTCCAGGACCCCGCCCACGCGTTCTACCTCGGCAAGGAGCTGATGAAGGCCCGCCTCGCGCTCCTCCTCGGCAAGACCTACGTGCAGGAGCAGCCGCTCCGCTGGGGCTACCTGACGCCCCCGCGCGAGGACACGGCCCACCGCCGCGTGCGGATCGAGGGACGCCGGAAGCCGCGGGACCAGTAGGGCTCCCTCCCCGGCCGGATCGGCAGGGAATGCCGGTCCGGGGCACGCCGTCCAACGTGGCAGGAGGGACGTCATGGAGCGCACAGGTTCGTCGATCCCGAAGACCTCGGTCCGTCCCCCGCGCAGGGCGCTCGGCCTCGGCCTCGGCGCCGGGCTGCTGGCCCTCGCGGGCACCCTCGCGCTCGGCGGCTGCTACGTCGTGCCGGCCCACACGGCCTATGTCGCGCCGGCGCCCGTCTACGTGACGCCCGCCCCCGTGTACGTGGTGCCCGCGCCCAGGTACTACTACGGCGGGTACGGGTGGCGGGGCTACCGACGCTGGTGAGGAGCGTCCGACCGCGCCGATCGGTCCGCTGATCGCCGCCGCGCCTCCCGCGGCGCGTGGGGTAGGATTGTGGGACGCCGCAAGTCACCCCACCGGGAGGTGCGCGTGAAGAAGTTGCTCCTGCAGCTCGATCCCGACAAGCATCCCAGCGCGTTCGACCGCATCGTCGCCCACGACGCGGGCGCGGATGAGGTCCTGAGCTACGGCGGCGTGGCGCCGGCCGACGTCACGCCGCTCGTGCACGGCGCGATCTTCACGCGCGGACCCGGCGAGCTCCGCAACACCGCGATATGGGTCGGCGGCACGGACGTCGGCCAGGCCGAGGCGCTGTTCGCCGCGGTCCAGAAGGCGTTCTTCGGCCCGTTCCGGGTCAGCGTGATGATGGACGCCAACGGGTGCAACACGACCGCCGCCGCCGCGGTGGCGCGGCTCGCCGGCGTGGTCACGCTCTCCGGCGCCCGGGCCGTCGTCCTGGGCGGAACCGGGCCGGTCGGGCTCCGGGCGGCGACGCTCCTGGCGCGCGAGGGCGCCGGCGTGACCCTCTGCTCGCGGTCCCACGAGCGGGCACGCGCCGCGTGCGAGCAGCTGAAGGCGCGCTTCGCGGTGGACGTGAGCCCGTGCGAGGCGTGGGACGAGGAGGGGGTGGCGCGCGCGCTCGAGGGCGCCGACGTCTGCCTGACCGCCGGCGCCGCCGGCATTCAATTCCTCCCGCGCTCCCTGTGGGCTCCGCACCCCGCGCTGAAGGCGCTCGCCGATGTGAACGCGGTCCCCCCGCTGGGCATCGGCGGCATCGAGGCGACCGACAAGGGGGCCGAGCGAGACGGCAAGCGCGTGTTCGGCGCGCTCGGCATCGGCGGCCTCAAGATGAAGGTCCACCGCGCGTGCGTGGCGAAGCTCTTCGAGCGAAACGACACCGAGCTGGACCTCGAGGCCATCTACGCTGCCGCGCGCGCCAGCTGAGGCACCCGCGGCGCGCTCGGGCCCCGCTCCCGACTGATGCCGCGCGTCGTCGGCGTCGATCCCGGCACGCAGAGCGTGGACCTCTGCGGACTCGCGGACGGCCAGGTGTTCCTCGAAGCGTCGGTCCCGGCCGATGAGGGGGGCCGCGCCCCGGCGGCGCTGGTGGACCGGCTGGCCGCGGCGCTTCCCCTCGACCTGATCGTCGCGCCCTCCGGCTACGGGCTGCCGCTCGTCCCCGTCGCCCAGCTCGACCCGTCGCGCCTCGACCTCGCGCTCCTCGTGCGACCCGAGGACCGCGCGCAGCCGGAGCGTGTCGGCGGCCTCCGCGCCATGCTCGAGGGGATGCAGGCGCGCGGGCTGCCGGCGGTTCTCCTGCCCGGCGTGGTGCACCTCGACACCGTGCCGGCGCACCGCAAGGTGAACCGCGTCGACATGGGCACCGCGGACAAGCTGTGCGTGGCCGCCCTCGGCATCTGGGACCAGAGCCGCCGCCTCGCGTGTTCGCCCGCCGAGACCGGATTCGTGCTGCTCGAGCTCGGTGGCTTCTTCACCGCCGCGCTCGCCGTCGAGGCGGGGTGCGTCGTCGACGGGATCGGCGGGAGCGCGGGAGGCCTCGGGTACCGCGCCCTCGGGACGCTCGACGGCGAGGTCGCCTACGTCCTCGGACGGGTGCGGAAGTCGGCGCTCTTCACCGGCGGGGCCGCGTTCGTCGCCGGCGCGCCGGACCTCTCCCCCGAGGAGCTGGCGGCGCGCGCGACCCGGGATCCGCGTGCCCGGATGGCCTGGGACGCGCTGATCGAGGCCGCGGCCAAGCTCGTGGCGGCGCTGAGGGTCACCGCGCCCGGCGCGCGCGAGGTGCTGCTCTCGGGACGCGTGGGCCGCGTGCCGACCGTCGTCGAGGCGCTCGAGCGTCGGCTCGCCGGCGCGCTCCCCGTGCGCCCCCTCGACCGCTTCACCGACCGCGTGAAGGAAGCGGCCCAGGGCGCGGCGCTGCTCGCGGACGGCCTCGCCGGCGGCCAGCATCGGGAGATCGTCGAGGCACTGCGCCTCCGCGCGAGCGGCGGCTCGGTGCTCGACCATCTCTACGTGGCGGGCGCGGACGAGGTGCGGCGCCGCTTCGGGCTGGCGTGAGGGTCCTGATCGCCGGACTCACGACCCGGGCCATGGCCGAATCCGCGGCGCGCGCCGGCGCCGAGATCGTCACCGTCGATTACTTCGGCGACCTGGACCAGCGACGCCTCTGCGAGACCCACCCCCTGCGCGACCACGGCTTCGGCTACTCGCCGTCGGCGATCCTCGAGGTCGCGCGCAGCCTCGCCTACGACGCCGTCGTCTACTGCGGAGGCCTGGAGAACCATCCCGACGTCGTCGCCGAGCTCGTCCGCGGCCGGGTGCTCCTCGGGAACGCGCCCGAGACGCTCCGCCGGGTGCGCGATCCGCGCGCGATCTTCGCCCGGCTGGCCGGCCGCGGCTTCGCGGTGCCCGCGACCCGCTTCCCGGACGATCCCCTGCCCGTGTCCGGCCGGTGGCTCCTGAAGCCGGCGCGCGGAGGCGGCGGCCAGGGCGTGCGCCCGTGGGGCGGCCGGCCCCCCGCGGCCACGGAGATCCTGCAGGAGGTCGTGGACGGCGTCAGCGGCTCGGCCTCGTTCGTGGCCGACGGGCGACGGAGCATCGTCCTCGGCTGGACCGAGCAGCTCCGTCCGCCGCGAAGCTTCCGGTACGGCGGCAACGTCATGCCGCTCGAGGCCCGCGAGGCCACGCACGTGGAGGTCCGGGCGATTGCCGACGCGCTCACGGAGGAATACGGGCTCCGCGGTCTGAACGGCGTCGACTTCGTCCTGCGCGACGACCGGCCGGTCGTGCTCGAGGTAAACCCGCGGTACTGCGCGTCGATGGAGCTGGTCGAGCGCGCCCTCGGGGTATCCGTGTTCGGCCTCCACGTGGCCGCCTGCCGGGGTGATCTCCCCGCCCGGGTTGGCGAGGTCACCGGGGCGTGGGGCAAGGCGATCGTCTATGCGCGGCGAACGGTGGCGGCGCCGGACACGACGGCCTGGCTCGACCGGGGCGTCCGCGACGTGCCGCACCCCGGCGAGGTCATCCGCGCGGGCCACCCGATCTGCACGGTGCTGGCCACGGCGCCGACGCCGGCGCTCTGCAAGGCCGCGCTCGCCGAGGACGCCGCCCTGATCGAGGCTGCCTGCTCGCCGATCGACGGCCCCGACGCGGTCGACGGCGCCGAGGAAGCGTAACACCCGGGTCGCGGCGACTTGATAGCTGTCCGCCGAGGCGGGCGAGGACTTCGGAGCCCGCGCGTGCCGCTACGTCGCCATCGACGGAAGGCCTGCAAGACCTGCTGAGCTAGGCCTTCACGCCCCTGCCGCTCCGCGGCTTCCACTCCATGACCACGTGACGCTGGACGCCGAGACGCTCGATCCCCATCTCCACGACGTCGCGCGGGACGAGGTAGCGCGGCGGCCGCGCGCCGTGGCCCACGCCGGCGGGCGTGCCGGTGGAGATCAGGTCGCCGGGCTGGAGCGACATGAACCGGCTCACGTAGGCCACCAGCATGCGCACCGGGAAGACCATGTGGCGGGTGTGGCCGTCCTGCCGGCGCACCCCGTTGACGGTCGTCCAGAGGCGCAGGTCCTGCGGGTCGGGAACCTCGTCGGCCGTGACCAGCCAGGGGCCCACGGGGCCGAAGGAGTCGGCGCTCTTGCCCTTGGTCGTGGTGCCGCCGTGCTCCATCTGGAACGCGCGCTCCGAGACGTCGTTGACGATGGTGTAGCCGGCCACGTACGAGAGCGCGCGCGCCTCGTCCACGTAGCGCGCCTCGCGGCCGATGACCGCGGCCAGCTCCACCTCGTAGTCGAGCTTCGTCGCGTCACGCGGCCGCACGATGGGATCGCTCGGCCCCGAGAGGGCGCTGGGCGCCTTGATGAACACCGTGGGCTCGGCGGGAAGCGGGAGTCCCACCTCCTCGGCGTGGTCGGTGTAGTTGAGCCCGATGCACACCATCTTGCCGATCCCGGCCAGCGGGCAGCCGAGACGCGGTCGGCCCCGCACCGCGGGGAGGCGCGCGACCTTGAGGCCGCGGAGCCGCGCGAGACCGGCGGGGGCGAGGAGCGCGGGCGTGATGTCCCGCACGGCGCGGGAGACGTCGCGCAGTGTGCCCTCGTCATCGATCAGTCCCGGCTTCTCGTCGCCGGGACGGCCGTACCGGACGAGCTTCATGGAAGGCGAGCGTAGCGCCCTTGGAGGACGCCCGCAACCGGACCGCGCCGCCGGTCAGCGCCGGCGCGCCGCCTCGATGGCCTGGGCGAGCCGCTCCATGCCGCGCCGCGCGGCGTCGGGACGCACCGCCGCGAAGCCGAGGACGAGGCCGTCCGGCCGGGGCGCCCGCCCCGCGAAGTACGCCGACAGCGGCGCCGCCTCGACCCCTCGGGCGGCGGCCTCCTCCGAGACGCGGCGGGCGTCCGCGCCGTCGAGGTCCGCGACGGCATGGAGGCCGGTCTGCACGGGCCGGACGCGGAGCGCGCCGCCGCAGAGTCGCGCCGCCGCCGACACCATGGCCTCGAGCCGCTCGCGGTAGGCGACGCGCATCCGGCGGAGATGCCGGGCGAAGTGGCCGCCGACGATGAAGTCGGCCAGCACCGCCTGGTCGAGCGTCGGCGGGTGCTGGTCGGCGGCCGCCCGCGCGGCGACCAGCTGCGGCCGGAGGTCCGGGGGCACGATGAGGAAGCCGAGGCGGAGCGCCGGGAAGAGCGTCTTGCTGAAGCTCCCCACGTAGATCACGCGGCCGTCGGGATCGAGCCCGTGGAGGCACGGGATCGGCCGCGCCCCGTAGCGGAACTCGCTGTCGTAGTCGTCCTCGATGACCCACGCGCCCGCGTCACGGGCCCATGCGAGGAGGGCGAGCCGCCGCGGCAAGCTCATCGGCACGCCGAGCGGGTACTGGTGGGACGGCGTCACGTACGCGAGGCGCGCGTCGGCCGCGCGGCGGACGCCGTCGCCGACGTCCAGCCCCTCCGCATCGACGCGCACGGGGACGATCCGCGCGCCCGCCGCCCGCAGCGCGCTCCGTGCGCCGGGGTAGCCCGGCTCCTCGATCCAGGCGCGGTCACCCGGATCCAGGAGCAGGCGGCAGACGAGCTCGAATCCCTGCTGGGCGCCGGCCACCATCACGACCTGGTCGGGCTCGCAGCGCGTCCCCCGGGCGGTCTCCACGTGGCTCGCGATGGCCTCGCGGAGGACCCCGAGGCCCGCGGGGTCGCCGTAGTCGAGCTGCGCCGCCGTGACCATCCGCAGCCGGCGGCCGGCGAGCCGCTGCCAGAGCGCGACCGGAAAGAGGTCCACGCCGGGCGTGCCGAGCCGGAAGGGGCGCGGCGGCCCGCCCAGTCGGCGCGCGCCTTCTCGCACGGCCGCCACCGAGGCCCCGCGGCGGGACAACGCGGGATGCCGGAGCCTCGAGACCCGCCCGGCGCCGGCCCGCGCGACGAGGTCGTCCGGCAGCTCGTGGGCGACGGCCGTGCCGGAGCCCCGTCGTGCGGTGAGGTACCCCTCGGCCTGGAGCTGCTGCATCGCGAGGAGCGTGGTCGTGCGAGAGACGCCCAGGTCGACGGCAAGCGCGCGCGACGAGGGAATCCGCGTTCCTGGGCCGATCACGCCGTCGAGGATCGCGCGCCGGATGCTCGCGTAGATCTGCTGCTGAAGCCCCTCACGGAGCCGGGCGTCGAGGCGGACGAGGAGGCTCGGGGCCGCGCGCGGAGTGGCCATATCCAGGGTCGTCTCTCCCGATCTACCGATCATACCAGCCCGGCGGAGCGGCCAAGTGGCCGCATGCCCCGGCGCGAAACTGGATCTCCGCTGGGCGCGCCGGCCGGTCGACAATCGGCGCATGAGCCAGAGCCCGGCCGATGACCTGTTCGCCTTCGCGCGGTTCCACGCCCGTCCCGCCCACGAGGCCGCGGTGGCCGACGCGCTGCTCGACGTCGTCGGCCCTACCGGAGAGGAGCCCGGGTGCCTCGGCGTCCACGCGTACCGGTCTGCCCGCGACCCGCGACTCTTCTACATCCACTCCCGCTGGAGGGACGAGCCGGCGTTCGAGCGGCACGCCGTCCTGCCGCACACGGTCCGCTTCCTGGAGCGCGTGGGGCTCCTGATCGACCACCCCCTCGACGTCGCGCGCACGCGACGGCTCGACAGGCCGGAGCTGGAATCCGCGCCCGCACTGCGCGGCCGGCCGGCGCGCGACGGCGCCCGCGACTTCGACTTCCTGGTCGGCCGGTGGCACATCCGCCACGAGCGGCTGCCGGAGCGCCTCCAGGGCTGCACGAAATGGGAGACGTTCGATGCCACCGGGGAGGCGCACCCGCTGCCCGGCGGCCTCGGCAACACGGACCACTTCCGCACGGACCACTGGCCGGGCTTCGTGGGGATGTCCGTCCGGCTCTACGACCCCCGAACGCGGCTGTGGAGCATCTACTGGGCCAGCACCCGAACCGGGTCGTTCGAGCCGCCCGTCGTCGGGTCGTTCGCCGACAGCGTGGGCGTGTTCGAGGGTCGCGACATCCTCGATGGCCGGCCCATCCTCGTCCGCTTCGTCTGGTCGCGTATCACCGCGACCGGGGCACGCTGGGAGCAGGACTTCTCGCCGGACGAGGGACACACCTGGGAGAAGAACTGGATCATGACCTTCACGCGGGCGGAGCCCGAGGCGTCGTGATGCGACCGGCGATCCGCGTGCTCGAGCTGCGCAACTATCTTCTCCAGCCTGGCCGGACGCACGATTTCCTCCGGTACTTCGAGGAGCACTTCCTGCGGTCCCAGCGGGACGAGGGCATGCACGTGCTGGGTCAGTTCGAGCTCGATGGCGAGCCGGACCGCTTCGTCTGGATCCGCGGCTTCGAGGACATGCCGACACGACTCCGCGGGCTGACCGACTTCTACGGCGGCGCGTTCTGGCAGGCGCGCCGTGACGCGACGAACGCGATGCTGCTCGACCACGAGAACGTGCACCTGCTCCGGCCGCTCGGGCCCGTCGACGCGCTCACCGGCGGCGAGGAACTCGAGGACCGGGCCGCGGCACCCCTCGCGACGACGCCCCCCGAGGCCGGCCTGGTGGTCGTCGACTTCTACCGCGTCGACCCCGCGGATCTCGGGGAGGCGGTCGCGCTCTTCGAGCGGCGCGGCCGCGCGGCGCTCGACGAACAGGGGCACGCCGTGCTCGCGCACCTCGTCGGCGAGGCCGCGCCGAACGACTACCCGCGGCTCCGGGTCATCCAGGATCCCGGGCTCGTCGTGGTCGTCTCCGCCTATCGCGACGCGGCGCACTGCGCCGAGGCGCGGCGCGACTGGGACGCCCGCGGTCCGCGCTCCGACGCTCCGCTGCGGCCGCTGCTGACGGGAGCGCTGACGACGCTTCGCCTGCGGCCGACCGCCCGGTCACTCATCCGCTACCGGGGCGCCGTCTAGCGGAGGACGCGAAGCGCACCACCGTCGGGGAGGAAGCCCGAGCCGACCACGAGGCGGCGGCCACCAGACTGGTCCGCCTCGAGGTGGCCGGTCACGACGACGCGCTCGCCCGGCTCCGCCGCGTTGCAGTAGAGGCCCTCGAAGCTCACGACCTCGTCAAGCGGGCCCGGCGGCCCTTCGAGCCACCGCACGTCCGCAACCCGGTACACCGCGGGAAGGAACATCGCCTCGCCGGCATCGATCACACGCGCCTCGACCACCGCGCGCCCCAGCGGAGCGTAGCGCCGGTCGCCGTAGCCCTCGCGGATCTCCTCGTCGGTCCGGGTCGGGTGGAGCGACACGTAGCGCCCGCGGAAGAGCCGGTAGTGCCAGCGTCGGGCGTCGAGGTCCAACGTCGCGTCCGGGGCGAGCCCGAAGCGCGCGGCGGTCTCCTCGCGCCACGCGGCCCGCCGCGCGGCGGGCAGTGGCACGAGCCCCTCGCCCGCGAGCCCGTCGATCACCGCCCTGAGTCGCCGCGCGTGCTCCGCCCCGTAGATCAGGAGGTCGATGTCGGAGAACGCCGGATCGTGGAGACCGAGGAGGATCGACCCCGAAATGCCGAGCGCGTCCAGGGGTACGCCGGCCGAGCCGGCCAGGAGCGTCGCGAGGTCGCGGGTCTCGCGCTCGAGCGCGTCCGCCGGCATCGCCACGATCTCCGCCAGCCGGTGCTCGGGCACGTAGTAGCGGGCCACCGCGTCGCGAGGAACGTGGGAGAACCGGAGGCCCGTGGCCGGGTCGGTCCACAGGTACCGCGGGTGCGCGGCCTCGAGCCATTCGAGGGTTCGGCGCACGTGGCGGACGTGATAGTAGGGCAACTCCCGCTGGTACGCGACCTCGCCGCGCGCCCACTTACCGGCGGCGGCCGGCGTGTACTTGAGGTACGCGACGAACCGGTCCGGTGGATGGACGTAGCCCACCACGCAGAAGAGGAGCCCCTCCGGCGTCTCGACGAAGTCCCGGTCCCTCGGGCGCCGCATCCTCCGGATGCTACCGCCCGCGCCGAGACACCGCCACGGGTGCGACGCCGCGTCGCCCGGCGCTCGCGCGATGGCCCGCCCGCCGTTTGCGCTACACTCTGCCCCTGTGCGCGTGATCCCGCCCGCTCGTCGTTTCCGCTTCCATCGCGCGGCGCTCCAGCGCTCCGATGGCTGAGACGGCCGGGGCGTCCCCCGGCCAGGCGGTCGACGCGGCTCGAGCGGGCCGCACCCGCGGGTTCGCCCTCGCCCTCAGCGCGACGGTCTTCTGGAGCCTCGCCGGGCTCCTGATCCGCCTCATCGGAGAGGCCACGAGCTGGCACATCATCCTGTACCGCTCGATCGGCGCCGCGATCATGGTGGCCACCATGATCGCCGTCGTCCATCGCGGGCGCGTGGCCGAGGCGTTCCGGCACGCGGGCTGGCCCGCGGTCCTGGCGGGCGCATGCTCGAGCGCGTCGTCGGTGTTCTTCATCCTCGCGCTGGGCCGGATCACGGTGGCGAACGCGACGTTCATGGGCGGCATCACGCCCTTCCTCGCGGCGCTCGGGGCTCAGATCTTCCTCGGCGAGCGCGTCCCGCGCCGGGCCTGGGGAGCGATGGGCCTGGCGGCCGCGGGCGTCACGTTGATGCTTGGCGGGGGCCTGGCGCTCGGCCAGCTGTCCGGGAACCTGCTCGCGCTCTGCTCCGCCGTCGCGTTCGCCGGCCACGCGCTGTTCCTGCGCTGGAATCGCCGGAGCGACATGCTGCCGGCCGTCGTCTACGCGGGGATCCTGGGCATCCTCTTCGGGCTCCTGGCGCTCGGGGCGAGCGGCGTCTCGCCCCGGGTCACGCCCCGGGACCTCGGGCTCGCCCTCACGATGGGCGTCGTCCAGCTCGGCGGCGGGCTCGTCCTCTACACGCGCGCGTCGCGTTACCTCCCGGCGGCGGAGCTCCAGCTCGTCGCGACGGCCGAGCTGGTCCTGGCCCCGCTCTGGGTGTGGATCGGCGTCGGCGAGGCGCCGGGCGCGGCGACGCTCGCCGGCGGGACGCTCATCCTCCTCGCCATCCTGATGCAGGCGCTCGGCGCCCGCGAGCGACTCGCCGCGCGGTGAGTCGGGCCCGCGAGCGTCTCCCCGCGGGCCGGCTCGCGCGCCGGCGTCAGCGAGCCCGCCGCCGGAACGACCGCGACCGCAGCCTTCGCTGAAAGCGCAGGGTCCGGTCGGTCAGGCTCCCCTTCCGGATCCGCAGGCCCCGGCGGTCGAGCTCGCCCACCGGCTCGCCCAGCGCGACCTCGAGGCCGGCCGACTTCACCAGTCCGAGCCGCTGACTCGCGTAGACGCTCCGGTGCCCGACCATCAGGAAGGCCGCGCCGGCGCAGAGGGCCGCATACACGCCGATGGGCCCGGGCAGAAGCTCCATGCCCATCACGGCGGCCGCGATCGGCGTGTTGGTCGCCGCGGCGAGGACGGCGACGAATCCGAGCGCCGCGAACAGGCCGACGGGCAGGTGCAGGAGGTGCGCGAACACCGCTCCGCTCGTGGAGCCGATGAAGAAGATCGGGGTGACGATCCCGCCACTCCCTCCAACTCCCAGGGTCAGCGCGGCCGCGCCGATCTTCACGAGCGGGGCGGTCGCGTCGATCTCTGCCGCCTTCCCCATGAGGGCCGCCTCGATCGTCGGCGTCCCGAGGCCAGCATAAGCGTCGCCGACCAGCCGGAACAGCACGGTCAGCGCGAAGCCGCCGAGGATCGCGATCCGGTACGGGTGCGCCGCGGCCAGCGGTCGGAGGCTCCGGTCGAGCATGCGCATCGCCTCGATCAGGAGGAGCGCGACGAGCCCCGCAATCGCGCCGAAGCCGATGGACAGCGCCACGAGATCGGTTCGGCCCAGCCCGCCCAGGTCCTGGTGGAGCGCGGGCACCGGCGGCGTCACCCCGCTCACGAGGTGCGCGATGATGCCGGCAACCAGGCAGGGAAACAGCACCGGATACTCGATGCGGCCAAGGTAGAGCACCTCGATCCCGAAGAGCGCGCCCGACACGGGCGTGCCGAACACCGCGGCGAATCCCGCCCCGATGCCGCAGATCACCAGGCGGCGGCGGTCCTCGTCCGAGAGACGAAGGCGGTCCGCGAAGAAGCTCGTGATGGCCGCGCCGATCTGCGCGCACGGGCCCTCCTTGCCGACCGAGCCGCCGAACGCCAGCGTCAGGATCGTGGCGAGGAGCTTGACGGGGGCCACCCGCCAGTCGATGCGTCCCGACTGCTGGTGCACGGCGGCGATGACGGCCTCGGTCCCGTGGCCCCGGGCGCTCGGCGCGAATCGACGCGTGAGCCAGACGCTGACGGGCAGCGCGAGAACGAGAAAGTCGTGGAACCGAAGGCCGCGGGGCGTCAGCCACGTCGCCACCCTCGTCGAGAAGGCCAGCGCCGACAGGAATGCCCGCGTCCCCAGCCCGACGCACACCCCCGCGACGACGCCCAGCAGGGCCCACTTGAGAGTGGTGATGGCGAGCGCGGTGTGCTCCGTGTACCAGCGAATCTCCTCGTCGGACGAAGTGGCGGCGGCCATCTCCCGCAGTGTACGCCCCGTCAGGGGGCGCGGCTCCGCGCGAGCGCCGCGGCCCGCTCGCGGAGCGCCGGCGCGCCGAGCCGGGTTGCCCAGTCCCCGAGCTCGCGGCCAGGACCGCGCCAGCGGAGCCCGTCGACGTCGGCGCCGACCGGCGCATCCAGGCGCAGCGTGGCCAGCGCGCGGAACAACAGGGCGCGAGCCCGCTCGGCGGCGAGCGTGGCGGCGAGACGCGCCGCGCCGCGCACCGTCACATCCCACGCCGCGGCCTGGTCCGGGATCGCCTCGATGTGCCGGTACCGGGCGAGCACCGTCGCCGCCGAGCGGGCGCCCCAGCCCGGCAGCCCGGGATAGCCGTCGGCGGCGTCGCCAACCAGCGCCAGCCAGTCGGGAATCGACGCGGGCGGCACGCCGAACTTCCGCTCGACGCCCCCCTCGTCGCGCACCTCGCGCGTCCGCCGGTCCAGCTGGACGACCCGGTCCCCCCGCACGCACTGAGCCAGGTCCTTGTCCGGCGTGCAGACCACAACCTGCGTGACGCGCGGATCGGCCGCGGCCATCGCGGCGGCCGCGGCAAGCGCGTCGTCGGCCTCGAACTCGACCATCGGCCAGACCACGACGCCGAGCGCACGGAGCGCGTCCTCCAGCGGCTCGAACTGGGCGCGGAGCACCGGGTCCACTCCCTCGCCGGTCTTGTAGCCCGGCCAGAGGGCGTTGCGGAAGGACTCGATCACGTGGTCCGTGGCAACCCCGAGGTGTGTCGCGCCGCCCTCGAGCATCCCGAGCACCGACCCGACGACGCCGCGGACGCCTCGGAGGCCTTCCGGAGCGGAGCGGTCGAAGGACGCCGCGGGCGAGAGGAAATAGCGGAAGAGCTCGTACGTCCCGTCGACGAGGTGGACGATCACGGAGCCGGCGTTTACCCCTAGGACGCGGACCGCATGAGCTGCAGGGTGCACGAGCGCGGGATCGAGCCGCTCTCCGTCCGGAGCTTCCACCGCTGGCTGCCCGTCAGCCGCGCCACGCTCTCCTCGATCCGCCCGCGGTACTCCGCCTCGTAGCTGTAGTTGGGCGTGTTCACCTTGGTCGTGAGCACGACGTCACCGTTCGCCGCCACGGGCCCTTCGCCGCGCTCGAACATCCCGCTGGGTCCCCCGTTCGGATGCTGGATCTCCCGCTCGTAGCGCGCGCGCCCGTCGGCCACGGCCATCGTCACCTTCGTCCGCAGCGGGCGGAGCCTCGGCAGGGCCTCGCACTCGATCGTCCCGACGAAGGTCCCGGTCCCGACCTGTGCGACCGACGCGGTGGTGACAAGCGCCGCGGCAAGGAGGACGACCCCCGCGGCGCGCGACGCACCCGGGCGAGCCGTCATCGAGACCGCCCTGACGGCCCCGCGTGAGGCTTCCCCCAGTACAGGGGCGCGGCCGGGAAGACGGGCCGGCACCTGATGGCCTCGGTCGGCCCGTCGAGGGTGTCGGCCACCGCCCGCCACACGGCGTAGTGGGGCGTGGCCCGGTGCGCCTCCAGCGCCTCCGGTCCGGTGTACACCTCGTAGAAGTAGTACACGTTCGCGTCCTGCTCGTCCTGGAGCACGTTGAACCGCAGGCAGCCGGGTTCGTCCCGCTCCGAGCCGAGCGCGTCGGTCTCGATCGCGTCCAGGAACCGCTGCCGGAGCTCCGGCTTGATCCGCACCTTCACCCAAATCGCGAGCATGCGTCCCCCTTCGTGCGATCGAGACCCGGTCGTCCCGGGACCCCGTCAGGTCCGGCAAACGCGGTGATTTTGCACTATTATGCATGGGACGGCTCTCGCGTTCAGGCGGTGCCCACCGCCATACCGGCGTTGCCAGGCTGAGAGGGGTTCTCACCGGTCGGCGTCCTGGAAACACTCCGAGAGTCAAGGAGGCTCGTCATGTCGTTGCGGATCAACAGCGAGGCCCCGAACTTCACCGCCGAGACCACCCAGGGCCCGATCCACTTCCACGACTGGATCGGCGCCGGGTGGGCCATCCTCTTCTCCCACCCGAAGGACTTCACTCCGGTGTGCACGACCGAGCTCGGCTACATGGCGCGCCTCAAGCCGGAGTTCGACAAGCGGAACACCAAGGTCATCGGGCTGAGCGTCGACCCGGTCGCAGACCACCTGCGGTGGTCGAAGGACATCGAGGAGACCGGCGGCTATCCCGTCACCTACCCGATGATCGGGGACCCCGAGCTCAAGATCGCCAAGACCTACGACATGCTGCCCGCCGAGTCGGGCAGCACCTCGCAGGGCCGCACGGCCGCCGACAACGCCACGGTCCGGTCGGTGTTCGTCATCGGCCCCGACAAGAAGGTCAAGGCGATGCTGACCTATCCGATGAGCACCGGCCGCAACTTCGACGAGGTGCTGCGGCTCCTCGACTCCTGCCAGCTGACGGCCAAGCACAAGGTCGCGACGCCGGTGAACTGGCGGCAGGGCGACGACGTCATCATCGTGCCGGCCGTCTCCGACGCGGAGGCCAAGGAGAAGTTCCCCGGCGGCTGGAAGTCGCCCAAGCCGTACCTCCGCATCGTCCCGCAGCCCCGGTAGCCGGACGGCCAGGCTGGCCGCCGCGCGGGTGACGGGGCTCCTGCTCCCGCTCCGCCCGGGCGGCGGGCGGCCGGGTCGAAGGCCGGACGGCCCGGTGCGAGTCCGTCGCGAGAGGCGCGCGCTCAGCGCCCCGGCCAGACCCAGAGGTCCGGCCACTGGTCGTTCCCCTCGTGGTGCGTGAGGCGCACCGCGTGCTCCCAGGGAGTTCCGACCTCCCACACGAAGATCTCGTAGTCGGCGCTGTCGTGCTCGTGGCCCTCCGCGGCGGCGCCCCACACGAGCCACCGCCCGTCGCTCGAGAGCTTCGGAAAATACTCGTGGCTGTAGGCGCCCGGGAGATCCATGAACACACGGCGATCGGCGCCGTCGGGTGACGCCGCCATGACCCTGGTGCCGCCGTTGCCGCCCGTCTCCATCCAGAGGACGCGCCGGTCGTCGGGCGCCCACGTCGGCTGGCACGCCTGCTCCCGCGTGAGGATCGAGAGCCGGCGGGTGACGAGATCGAGCACGACCGCTCCCGAGAACTGGCCCTCGAGCCCGTAAGCGCCGCCAAACCGTCCCCGGAGCCCGAACGCGAGCCGCCCGCCATCGTGCGACAGCTCGAAATCTCCGATCTCGGTGACCCCGTGAAACTCGCGCTCCCCGTCGAGGACGAGATCCTGCCGACGGGTCTTCAAGTCGAGGCGCCAGAGCTGGAAGCCCTTCTCGAACACCACCGCCGCGCCCCGGTCCGCCCAGGTCGCGTGGTATCCGCCCCGCGCCAAGACCTCCTCCCCCGTGCCGTCCGTGTTCACCAGCATCACGTCCCACGCCGCCTTCTCACGGAAGCTCACCCCTTCCCTCTGACTCCGGAGGAAGAGGACGCGTCGCCCATCCGGCGAGAGGCGCGAAAGGAAGTCGACGCGCGGGTCGCGGGTCAGCCGGCGGGACGTCTGCCGGGTCAGGTCGAGCAGGTACAGCTCGTGGTTGCCGGTCCGATTCGAGGACCAGACGACGAGCCCGTCGAGCCTCCGCCCGAGGACCGCGACCGCCTCGCGCTCGGGGCCCGTGAGAGCGCGGAGCCGCCGCCGGACGGGCACGAGCGGGGCCGTGGCCCGCATCCACTGACGCGCCGGCCAGCGGGCGGCCGCCGACAGCGGCCCAGGCAGGAGGTGGGCGACCCGGGCGAGCGCCACGTCAGCGCCGATCACAAGCGCGAGTACCAGGATCGGCACCAGCACGCGGTACCGGCCCTGCTTCATGGCCGACGGGTCCGCAGGCGACGGGGCGCGCACCCCGCCCACAATCCGGGGCACATCCCGGCACCACGGGTCGTCCGCCGCCCCCGCGCCGGAGGAAGGGCGCGGATGTGGCCCGCGCTCAACGCGCCGACGCCGGCCGGCCCGCGCACACGCGCGCCAGGAACAGCTCGAGGAAGCGCGCGGCGTGGACCCTCGTCGCGACCCGGCAATTCGGCGGAGTCCGCTCGCCGGGTGGCAGCGTCCGGAGGTCGGCCACCGATGCGCCGCGCGTCACGCGCCCCTCGTCCTCCACGTCCACGTGGAGCGGCGCGAGATGGACCAGCGAGGGATCGAGCGCCACCCCCACGGCGAGCGGGTCGTGGAGCGCGAACCCCTCCTCGCCCCGCCGGTCGCCGAACGTGAACAGGTGGTTCGTGAAGTCGTCGATGAACCGCGCCACGCGCGGGTCCCCGCGGCCGAGGGCCGCGGCCAGCTGCTCGCGTCGAAGCGTGACCTGCTGCGTCGCGTCCAGCGGAACCAGCTCGAGCGGCAGCCCCGAGCGAAAGACCGCGGCCGCGGCTTCCGGGTCCACGTGGAAGTTGAACTCCGCCGCCGGCGTCACGTTCCCGGGCACCGCCACCGCGCCACCCATGATGACGATGCGCGCAACCCGGGCCAGGCGGCGCCGGTCCCGCTCGAGGGCGACGGCGAGATTGGTGAGGGGCCCGAGCGCCACGACCACCAGCTCGCCGGGGAACCGGTCGGCCATCTCGAGGATGAGGTCGGCGGCGTCGACGCTCTCCGCGCGCGCGAGGCGGCCGGCGGCGGAGACCGGGTAGCGAGGCGCGCCGTCCGCGTCGAGGAGGCGGGTCGCGCCTCCGAGCCCGTCGTCGCCGTGGAATTCCGACGCGGTGACGAGCGGGCCGCGGAGCGGCGCCGCGGCGCCGCGGGCGACGCGCACCGGCGAGACCGGTGCCCCGACCGCAACGATCCGGTGGACGTTGTCGGTCGTGAAGTCGACGGGGACGTTGCCCGCCACCGAGGTGATGGCCTCGAGCGACACCTCCGGAGACGCGAAGGCGAGGAGGATCGCGAGCGCGTCGTCGATGCCGGGATCGGTGTCGATCAGCCAGGGCACGGGCACGGGAACGGCCTCTCGGGTCCGAGCGCGGGTCTAGGCGAACACGAACGCCCGGCGCGGGTTGTCCACCAGCAGGGTCTCGATCGTTCGTTCGTCGACGCCCTTCCGCCGGAGCTGCGGCACGACGCTGACCAGGAGGTGCTGGTAGCCGAAGCCGCCCCACCGCGTGAGGCAGTGCTTGTAGGCAATGTCGTGGGACATGAGGATCCGGTCCAAATGGCCGTGTTCGATCAGGAAGAGGATCTGGCGGAGGCGCCCCGCGTCGTTCGGCATGTCGAACGAGGGGTTGTAGGGATAGTAGGATGTCTCCAGTCCGAACAGGTCGTACTCGAGGTGGACGCCGGTCGCCGCGAGCTCGAGCAGCACCGCGGGGTCGGTGATCGTCCGCTCGATGTGGCACATGATCGTGCGCCGGAGGTCGGCGCCCTCGCGACGGATGACGTCCACGATCTCGAGCGGCAGCCGCTCGTGCCGCCCCGGGTGGATCATGAGCGGCGCGCCCGTCTCCCGCTGGGCCAGCACCGCCGCCTGCACGACCTTCCGCTCGTTGGCGGTCCACGGCCAGCTGGTCCCGATCTCGCCGATGAAGCCCGCGCGGACCCCCGTGTCCCCCACGCCGGTGGTGAGCTCGGCCACGATCTCGCGCGCGATCCCGTCCACGGTCTTGGCGTCCATGTCCGGCGGGTGCGACGCCGCCACGTAGTAGCCCGATCCCATGACGATGTTCAGGCCGGTCGCCCGCGACACGCGCGCCAGCGCGAGGGGATCCCGGGACAACCCCCGGTTCGTGGGATCGACGAGGGTCCGGCCGCCGGCCTGGCGGTACAGGAGGAGCTCGTCCTTCGCAACGCTCTCGTCGGTGAGCCGCAGGTTGTCGAGACTCGAGCTGAAGTTCCGCCGCACCCAGCCGAGGTTGTCCATCTGGACCGGCTGGCGTGCGAGCGCCCGTTCCCGCTCGCCGTCGGGCTCCTTGAACATCAGGGTGAAGTCGATGAGGAGATGCTCGTGCGGGAGCGTGATGCCCATGTCCGCGGCGGCGATCGGGCCGAGCACCGTCTGGGCCCGCCCCGCGAGCGGCGAAGGCGCCATCGTCATCTCTCCGTCGAGCGGGCCCGTCCCGGGCGGCCGCTCAGCCCGAACGGAGGAGATAGGGCAGCCACCGGCCGAGGACCCCGGTCAGCGTGCCGTCCTGTTTCAGGCTCGCGAGGATGTCGTTCAGCTGGGCGAGAAGCTGCGGGTCGTCCCGCCGGACTCCCCAGGCGAGATTCTCGCGGTTGAGCGGCTGCCAGATCCCGGCGAGGTCGGCCTCGTTCGCCGACACGAGCCATGCGATCGACGGGGCGTCGTGCACGAACACGTCCACCGTGCGGCGCCGGAGCGCCAGCGCGCCGTCGCTCGCGCGCGAGAGCGGAACGCGCCGGGCGCTGGGGAAGCTCTGCTGCACGAACACGTCGCCGGTCGTCCCCTCGATGAAACCCACGCTCGCCGAGGTCTGGAGGAGGGCGTCGCGCGAGGGGTAGCGCGCGGCGTCGTCGACGCGCACCAGAGCCATCAGCCCCGCCTCGAGGTACGGCGTCGTGAACGCGATCCGGACCGCCCGCGCCTCCGTCACCGACATGCCGGACATGATCACGTCGGTCCGGCCCGCCAGGAGGGCGTCGATCTGCCGATCCCACGCGACCTCGACGAAGTAGAGCGGCCGCCCCAGGCGCGTCGCCACGAGCCGGGCGAGGTCAGCCTCCACGCCGGCGACCTGGCCGGCCTGCCGGAAGACGATGGGCGGGTAGGTCGACGTGACCCCGACGCGCAGCGCATTCGCCGGGACCTCGGCCGGTCCCGGAGCGGGTCGGTAGTAGTCCTCGACGCAGCCGGCCCCAAGCGTGGCGAACACGAGCAGGTAGGCGAGCCGACGGCGCACGCGCGTCATACGAGGCTCCTCTCCCGGCCGGCACACCGGCGCGATCGAATGTCGAGCATCATAGCAGGCCCTCGGGCGTATCATGCGAGTCGCCGCGAACCCGGACCGATGCGACTCGCTCTCGCCGCCCTGCTGCTCCTCCTCCCGCTCGCCAGGGCCGCGCGAGCCCAGACCGCCCCACAGTGCCGGGAGGCGACGGACCAGGCGCTCGCCGCGTTCAAGTCCGCGCTACCGGAGATGTCCGAGCGCGATCGGGCCGGAGCGGAGGCGCTCGTCGACGAGCTGGAGCGCCTGATCAAGGACAGCCGGGCCCGGAGCGTGGACGAGTGCGTCATCTGGCAGGAGCTCAACCGGCGCGTCGTGAGGTCCTAGCCCGGTCGGCGCCTTGCGGACCCGCGGGCGGGCCCGTACCATGTCGTCGCCGCGACACGGTCGTCCCGAGCGAGGTCATCGCGTCGAACCCAGCTCCGGATCGCGCTTCACGGTGCCGCGTTGCCGCAACGAGGCGGCGCCCGGGGACGCGCCCCGCGCCGCGCAGGGCCGGTGCCCGGCCAGTGCCGGAAGGAGCGCAGGAGCGATGAAGGCGAGCGGAGGGACGGCCGCGTCCGCGACGCTGGTGGAGAGCGCGTACGCGTGGCGGCGGCTCGTGGCCTCGCTGGCGCTCAGCACCATCGGCGGCGTCGGCCTCTGGTCGGTGGTGGTCGTCCTGCCGGCGGTGCAGGCCGAGTTCGACGTCGCGCGCGGCAGCGCCTCTCTGCCCTACACCGCCACGATGCTCGGCTTCGCCATGGGCGGGATCCTCATGGGTCGCCTGGCCGACCGCTTCGGGATCGTCGTGCCGCTCGCGATCTCGTCGGTCGCGCTCGGCCTCGGCTACTTCCTGGCGGCGCAGGCGCCCACCCTGGGCGCGTTCGCGCTCACCCAGGGCCTTCTCATCGGGCTCCTCGGCAGCTCGGTGACGTTCGGCCCGCTGGTGGCCGACGTCTCCCATTGGTTCACGCGCCGTCGGGGCATCGCGGTCTCGATCTGCGCCAGCGGCAACTACCTCGCCGGCACCGTCTGGCCCCCGGTGCTCCAGCACTTCACCACGACCCTGGGGTGGCGGCGGACGATGGTCGGCGTCGGGATCTTCTGCATCTCGAGCATGCTGCCGCTCACCTTCCTGCTCCGCCGTCGCGCGCCGGTCGGCCACGGCACGGCGTCCCTCGCCGCGACCCCGGCCGCGGGCCGCGCGCCCATCTCCCCGGGCCGCCTGCAGGCGCTCCTCATGGTCGCGGGGCTCGGCTGCTGCGTCGCCATGTCGATGCCGCAGGTGCACATCGTGGCGTACGCGAACGACCTCGGCTACGGCGTCGCCCACGGGGCCCGGATGCTCTCGATGATGCTCGGGCTGGGCGTCGTCAGCCGCCTGGCCTCCGGGTTGATCGTCGACCGCATCGGCGGGGTCCGGGCGCTCCTCCTGGGATCCGCGCTCCAGTGCCTGACGCTCGCGCTGTTCCTCCCGTTCGACGGCCTCGTCGCCCTCTACGTCGTCTCCGCGCTGTTCGGGCTGTCGCAGGGCGGGATCGTGCCGAGCTACGCGATCATCGTCCGGGAGTACTTCGCGCCGGAGGAAGCGGGGACGCGGATCGGCACCGTGGTGATGGCGACGATCGTCGGCATGGCGCTCGGCGGCTGGATGTCGGGCGCGCTGTTCGACCTCACCGGCTCGTACACCTCGGCCTTCGTCAACGGCATCATCTGGAACCTGCTCAACCTCGCGATCGCGCTCTGGCTCCTCGGCCAGCCGCGACGCATCCCCGCGTTCGCCTAGCGCGGCGCGGCGGGATCGAGCGGCGTCACGACGCCGGTCGCGCGCATCGCCGCCCGCGCGATGTCGCCGATGCACTGCTCGCCCACGTGGAGGTCGGCCATGCCCTCGCAGAACACCGCGAGGATGAGCCGGCCGCCGGGGCCGCTCACGAACCCGACGTCGTTGGTCACGCCCTTGAGCCCGCCGGTCTTCGAGCCCCAGCGCACCCCGGGGGCCTCCGGCACGTACCGGCCGATCCGCCGCCCGTTCTGCTGCCGCTCGAGCATGGTGACCATCGCCGCCGTGCCGGCGGGGCCCGCCGCCCGCCCGTCGAGCAGCATGCGGATCGCCTGCGCGTAGTCCTCGGGCGTCGCCCAGTTCTCGACCTCGTCCGACTCGGCGGGCTGGCCCCGCATCTCCCGGCCCAGCGTGGAGCCCGTCATGCCGAGCGAGCGGATCGTCTCGTTGACGGCCGCCATCCCCACGCGGCGGATGAGGAGGTTCGTCGCCGAGTTGTCGCTGATGCTCATCGTGAGGTAGACGAGGTCCTCGACGGACGGGGCGAGCCCGGTGTGGAGGTGGAGCAGCACCCCGCTCCCCGCCGCCCGGTCGGCGTCGGTCAGGCGATGCGGCTCGTCCAGCGCGAGCGCCCCTCGCTCGACGCGGCGGTACACCTCGACCATCAACGGGATCTTCACCACGCTCGCCGCCCGGAAGCGGCGCCGCCCGTGACGCGACCACCGCTGGCCGGTCGGGCCCTCGAGGGCGACGCCGACGGTCCCGAACGCCTCGGCGCGGACGACGGCCTCCTCCACCTCGCTCCAGTCCATGTCGGCCCTCTCCTGGCTCAGGGAATCGCGTGGCCCGCGAGCACGCCCGTGCAACGCTCGTCGTCGACGGCCACCTGGCCGTTGACCACGACGAACGGAATACCGGACGGGTAGCGACGCGGGTCGTCATAGGTCGCGTTGTCGATGACGCGGTCGGCGTCGAAGACGACGAGGTCGGCGAAGTACCCCGGCGCGACGCGGCCCCGCCGGGGCAGACCGAACCGCCGGGCGGGCGCGTCGGTCATCCGCTGCACCATCGCCTCGAGGCCGAGCCCGCCGAACTCCCGGCGCAGCCGCCCGAGGAAGCGCGGGAACGCGCCGAAGGAGCGCGGATGCGGAAAGCCGCCGGCCGGCGTCATGTCGCTGCACACCATGTAGTCCGGCCGGGCGAGCAGCGTCATGCAGTCCTGGCTCACCTGCCGCCACACTGCCGGGCTCCGCGGCGGGGCGCCCAGGTGGCCCACGTTGAGCTCCTCCTCCAGCAGGAGCCGGCACAGGGTCTCTCCCATCCCCAGGCCCTCGCGCCCGGCGACGTCCGCGAGGCTCATGCCCTCGAGGTGCCGGTTCCGGGGCAGATACGAGAGCACCACGTCGCTCATGGGGAGGGCGTCCTGGCGGTCGAGGTGGGCGGCGATCCGCCGGCGCTCGGCCGGATCGCGGAGCCGCGCCAGGATCGCGTCGGGCCCGCCCTCCTGGGCGTCGCTCGGCAGGAAGCTGACCGGGATCGAGCTCCCCGCGGGGTACGGGTAGACGTCGAAGCTCACGTCCGCGCCCGCGGCGCGGGCCGGGTCGATGCGCTCCATGATCCGGCCGATCTGCCCGGCCGTCGCCGGCCCCGTCCGGTAGTGCGCGAAGTGGAGGCGCACGCCCGTCCGCCGCGCGACCTCGAGCGCCTCCGCCACCCCGTGGCCGCCGTGGGCGCGCTCCAGGTTGGCGCTCCGAGGCTCGCACATGTACACGCCACCGGCCTCACGGACGATCCGGCACAGCTCGACCAGCTCCTCCGTGTCGGCCCACGGCCCGGGGTAGTACTTCGAGCCGGTCGACAGGCCCACCGCGCCTTGCTCGAGCCCCTCGCGAACGAGCGCGCGCGCCCGCCGGAGGGCGTCGCCGGCGAGCGGCGCGTCCCGGAATCCCAGGACCTCGAGGCGTACCGTGCCCTGCGGCACGAGGTAGACCGTGTTGACGGCGACGCGCCGGTGATAGTGCCGGCGGAAGGCCGACACGGACCCCATGTCGAGATCGTCCGGCGGGTCACCCAGGAGGCCGCCCAGCCACCGGCGGAACAGTCGGTAGTTCCCCGGGGAGAGCGGCGCGTACGACATCCCGTCGATGCCGAGGAAGAGCGTCGTGATGCCCTGGCGCACGCCCATGGCATTCTGGGGATCGACGAGGAGCGCGCCCTCGGCGTGAGTGTGCGTGTCGATGAACCCCGGCGCGACGACGAGACCGCTCGCGTCGATGACGCGGCCGGCCTCGGCCCGGGACAGGTCGCCGACGGCGGTGACGGTCTCGCCGGTCAAGCCGACGTCGGCCCGGTACCCGACGGCCCCGGAGCCGTCGACGACCGTCCCGCCGCGGACCACGAGGTCGAACATGGATCAGCGATCCATCCTAGGCCAGCGCGTGGCGCGCGACGGGGCCGCTCAGCGTCTCGCCGCCCGCCGACACGTACAGCTCGCGCTCGCTCACGGACAGACTCCACGTCACGCGCCGCTCGAGGCGGGCGGCCAGGGCGGCGACGAGCCCCCGGTCGACCGCGTACAGCTCGAGCTCCGCCGCGCGGTGGATGCGCTCCCCCGCGAGACGGCCGAGCCACGGCGCCGGGTCCCGGTGCGTGTACACGGCGACGCGGTCCACGGCCTTCGAGGCCCGGTGGAGGCGCGCCGCCTCGGGCGCGCCGACCTCGATCCACGCGCGGAGCTGGCCGGTGAGGTCACGCACGCGGATCGCCGGCTCGTCCGGCTCGAAGAGCCCGCGCGAGAACTCGATGCCCTCGGTGAACTCGAGGGCGTAGGCGAGGACGCGCGTCACGAGGTACTCCTCGGTCTCCGACGGGTGCCGGGCGACCCGGAGCGCCAGGGACTCGTAGACCTCGCGGTCCGCGTCCGCGAGCTCGACGTCGAAGGTGTGGATCGTCGCGGTGAGCGCCACCGGGGCGTCCCTAGCCCGTCCGCCGCCAGACCATCGCGTAGCTGATCGGCATGCCGGCGTAGGCCTGCCACTTCGGCTTCTTCGCGAGCCACGCCGCGTCGACCACGGCCTCGTCCATCTCCCCGAGCGTCCAGCCCGACGCGAGCGCGGCCGTCGCGTGGTCGCTGAAGAGGTGCACGTAGCTCCGGATGGTGACCGTCTCCCCCGGCGCCCGATCGAAGTGCGTCGGCGTGCCGGCCATCAGGAAGTACGGGTGGAACCCCACGATGACGAACACGCCCCCGGGCGCGGTGACGCGCGCCCCCTCCCGGTAGAGCGACGCGACGTCCGGGAGGTGCTCGTCGGCGAGCGACTGGATGCACAGGTCGTACGCCCGGTCGGGGAGCCCGGTGCGCGTGACGTCACCCTGGTGCAGCGCGCGGTAGATCCCCTTCCCGCGCGCGACCGCGAGCATCTCCGGCGTGAGGTCGATCCCGTCGACGGGGGCTGCGCATCGCGACCGGAGCCAGACGCCGATCCGGCCCGTGCCGCACGCGAGGTCGAGCACCGCCCGGGCGTGGGACCAGTCGACCGTCCTGAGCCCGTCGAGGAGGCGCAGGTCCATCTCGGCCTGCACGGTCGCCTCGTAGGTGCGGACCCACGCCCCGTAGCCCTCCCGCACGTCCACGATCGGATAGCGCCGCTTGTCGTAGACCGAGTGGTCCACCCTGACTCTCCTTTCCCAGCCAGCCTCGCGGGCCGGCGACCGCTCCATCGTGTCACACCCGGCCGCCGCAATCCGTCGCGGACGACCGCTGCATAACGTCTCCGGCCCACGATCCCGCCCGAAACCCGGCTTCCTGCCGGTCGAACGCGCCCCTCCGGCGGCGGCCAGCCTGGTACGAACGTTGCTAGAAATCACCCTCATGCGATGGACCCTGAGCGGCATCCTGCTCGCGGCCGGGCTCCTCCTGGCCGTGCCGGTGGCCGCGGACGACCCGATCGATGGGGAGCAGGCGCCCGTCGGCCTCACATCCGACGCCGTAGGCGACCTTCGCCTAGAGATCGACCGGCTCCGCGCCCGGCTCGAGCGGCTCGAGACCGGCCAGTCCGCGCTGCCGCGGGCGCTCCACGCCTTCGAGCTGCCGGCCAGTCTGCGGTTCGCCGGCGAGCCCGTGCCCCTTGGACGGTGGGACGTCGGGGAGCGCCTCGAGCGGGAGTTCCTCCTCTCGCTCGGGAATCCCGCCCAGGTGGTCCTGTGGCTGAAGCGCAGCGCCCGGTACTTCCCGTACATCGAGCGCGAGCTAGCGCGCGCGAACCTCCCGGACGACCTGAAGTACGTCGCGGTGATCGAGAGCGCGCTCCTGCCGAGCGCCTACTCCCACGCGAGCGCGCTCGGCATCTGGCAGTTCATCGCCACGACGGCCAAGCGCTACGGGCTCTCGGTGACGTCGGGCTGGGACGAGCGACGGAACCCGGAGCGCTCCACCGCCGCCGCGCTCGCGCTCCTCCGCGAGCTGCGCCAGCGGTTCCCGGACTGGCCGCTCGCGCTCGCTGCGTACAACTCCGGCGAGGGCCGCATCGACCAGGCCATGCGGCACCAGGGTGTGTCGAGCTACTACCAGCTCTCCCTGTCCGACGAGACGGAGCGCTACGTCTTCCGGGCGCTCGCCGCGAAGCTGATCCTCTCCGAGCCGGAGCGCTACGGGTTCGAGGTCCCACACGAGGCCCGGTACCGGCCCTACGACGCCGACGTCGTGGCGGTCGAGCTCCGCGAGCGCGTGGCGGTGGCCGATCTCGCGCGGCGCGCGGGCTCCTTCTACCGCGAGTTGAAAGCTCTCAACCCGGAGATCGTCGAGGACTGGCTCGGCAAGGGCCGCTACGCGCTGCGCGTCCCGAAGGGCCAGGGCCCGACGCTCCGCGCGGCGCTCGGAGGCGCCACCCGCTAGACGGGCAGCCGCTTGACACGGTCTGGACGCCGGTGCTACCTGTCTAGACAACTAGACAGATGGACGACACCGGCACGGCGGTTCTCGTAGACGCGCGGCTCGGGGGACGGATCCCCCGCTATCTCCAGATCGCCCGCGCGCTCCGGCGCCGCCTGGCTGGCGCCGCGGCGGGCCCGGTGGCGCGACTCCCCTCGGAGTTCGCCCTGGCGGCCGAGTTCGGGGTCAGCCGCGAGACGCTCCGCCAGGCGCTGTCGCTCCTCCGGGACGAGGGCCTCATCTACTCGCTGGTCGGCCGGGGGACCTTCGCCAGTCCCGGCCATCGCCCGGTCGGTATCCGCATCACCCAGCCGATCAACGAGCCCTACGTCGCGGGACGCCCCAGCGTCCTCCGGGTCCTCGAGGAGGGCTGGGTGAAGGCGCCGGCGGAGGTGAGCCGCGCCATGGCGGTGCCGGCGCGGACCCCGGTCTACTGCTACCGCTCGCTGCGCACGATCCGCGGGCGTCCCTTCCGCTACGGGCGCGTCTACCTGCCCCGGGAGATCGCCGAGCGTCTGGATCTCACCCGCCCGCCCGAGCTCACGATCTCGGAGCGGGTCGAGCACGAGGCGTCCGTCCGGCTCCTCCGCGCGCAGCAGGCGGTGCTGGCAGTGGCAGCGCCGGCCGAGGTCGCGAAGCAGTTCGGCCTGGCGGCCGGGGCCCCGCTCCTGATGTTCCGGCGGACCTACTACCAGGACACCGGGGGCCCGGCGGAGTTCGTGCTCGAGTACCAGGACTCGATACGGTTCCCGTATGAAGAGACCTTCGTCCGGACGCCGCGCTGAGCGGGCCCCAAGGGGCTCGACGGATGCCGAGACACAGGACCGCCGGAGCGAGGCGCGGGTCGAGCCGTCGCGCGCTCCGGCGCCATGGACCGATTGCTCTACTAGACGGGAGGCTCCCATGAAGCGACAGATCTCGCGAGGCATGCTCGGGCTGCCTCGCCCTCGCGTGCGCGCTGGCGGTGGCCAACAGCTCGACCGCGCAGGAGCCGCGCCGCGGCGGCACGCTGACGGTGATCACGCCGTCGGACGTCTCCACGTTCGACCCTCATCCGGCGGTCGGCTTCTCCGTCCGGGTGTTCGCGAACATCTACGAGCCGCTCTTCCGGAAGGACGAGAAGGGCGTGCTCACCGGACACCTCGCCCAGTCCTGGCGCTTCCTCGATCCGACGAAGCTCCAGATCACGCTGCGGAAGGGCGTGAAGTTCCACAGCGGCAACGAGCTGACCGCCGAGGACGTCAAGTTCACGTACGAGCGGCAGCTGAACCCCGCCGACCTCGCGCGCGACGCGGCGGTCATCAAGATGCTCAAGACGCCGATCCAGGTGGTGGACCGGTACACGCTGATCCTGGAGACGCGCGAGCCGAACGCCGCGATGGTGGACACCCTGGCCCAGTCGCTGGCGACCCTGATCCCCGACTCCGCCGAGATCAAGAAGTGGGGGAAGGACTACGGGCTCCACCCGTCCGGGACCGGCCCCTTCAAGTTCGTCGAGTGGGTGCGCGGGCAGCACATCAAGCTCGCCCGGAACGCCGACTACTGGAACGGCCCGCCCTACGTCGACTTCCTCGTGTTCAAGGTGGTGCCCGAGGAGGCGACGCGGGTGCTGGCGCTGGAGAGCGGCGAGGCGGACGTGCTCTACGAGACGCCCCCGAGCGCGATCGCGGGGCTGAAGAAGAACCCGAAGCTCAAGGTGAACCGGGTCCCCACGTACCGGGACGTCAACGTGCACTGGAACGCCCTGAAGGCGCCGACCGACGACGCGCGGCTCCGGCGCGCGCTCTCCCAGGCGATCGACGTGAAGAGCATCGTCGAGGAGGTCATCACCGCCGACATCGGCCAGGTCGCGACCGGGATCTTCAACCCGAGCGTCTTCGGAGCGTGCGACGTCGGCTTCCCCGTCTACAACCAGGCGCGGGCGAAGCAGGGCCTGGCCGAGCTGGGCTACAAGCCCGGCAAGGACGGGATCCTCGAGAAGGACGGGAAGCCGCTCACGCTCACGCTCGTCGTGAACCCGCAGCGCGACCCCCGGAACGGCGAGGTGGCCGAGGCGATCCAGGCCCAGCTCCGGGCGGTCGGGGTCGACATGAAGGTGAACGCGAACGAGTTCGCCACCTACATGAAGATCCTGCAGAGCCCCGAAGGCGACTACAACATGATCTTCCACGGGTACGGCGTGGCGACGGCCGACGCCGACCTGAAGGCGACCTTCTTCCTCGGCACGAACCTGCCGCCCGCCGGGCAGAACAGCCCGCGCTTCACGAGCCCCGAGCTCGACGGCCTGATCCTCGGCGCCCAGCGCGAGTCGAACAAGGACAAGCGCAAGGACCTCTACTGCAAGATGGGCCAGCTCTACCGGGACCAGGCGCTCGGCGTGCCGCTCTACGCCTCGTTCCGCAACACGACCACGCAGGCCAACGTCCACGGCATGGTGCTCCACCCGGACGAGTGGTACACGCAGACCTACACGCGCGCGTGGCTCGGGCCGAAGCCGTAGGAGGGCGGCATGGGCGGCGGGGGCGCCGCAGGCCTGGCCGGGTACGTCGTCAAGCGGCTCTTGGCCATGCTGCTGCTGCTGGCGGGGGTCACCTTCATCGTCTTCGGGATGATGTACCTCGCGCCGGGCGACGTGACGACCATGATCGCGGCGAGCAGCCCGTCGCCCGAGCAGGTCGCGGCGATCCGCCGGGACTTCGGGCTCGACCAGCCGCCCTGGACCCAGTACGGCATGTTCCTCGGCCGCCTCACCCGGGGTGACCTGGGCGATTCGTGGATCGACCGTCGCCCGGTCATGCCCCAGGTGCTGGGCGCGTTCGGCTACACCCTTCGCCTCGCCGCCGCGGCGCTGGTGCTGTCGATCGTCCTTGGCACGGTGGGGGGCGTCTGGTCCGCCCTCCGGCACCGCTCCCTGGCCGACGAGTCGATCCTGACCGTGACGCTCCTCGGCATCTCCGTGCCGGTGTTCGTGACCGGGCTCCTGCTCATCTACACCTTCGCGTTCCGGCTCGGCTGGTTCCCGACGTCGGGCGCGGGCTCGTGGCGCCACCTGGTGCTGCCGGCCTGCACCCTGGCGAGCTTCCTGATCGCCTACAACGTGCGCATGACGCGCGCGTGCATGCTCGAGGTCCTCGGCCAGGACTACGTCCGCACCGCGCGAGCCAAGGGCGTGCGGGAGCTCTGGGTGCTGGGGCGCCACGCGCTCCGGAACGCGCTGATCCCCATGGTGACCGTCCTCGGGCTCCAGGTCGGCCTGCTCCTCGGCGGCTCGGTGATCACCGAGACCGTGTTCGCCTACCCCGGCGTGGGGCAGCTGATCGTCTCGGCGATCTCCGCGCGCGATACGCCCCTCGTCCAGGCGTGCGTGCTGGTGACGGCCAGCGGGTTCATCCTGGTGAACCTCCTGGTCGACGTGAGCTACGTCCTGATCGATCCCCGGATCCGGCTGTCGTGAGCCCTCGAGCGACCCGACCGGCCGGCGTTCGCGGATGAGCGGGACGGGGGGCACCGGCCCTCGCCGGGCCTGGCGCGCGCTGCGGCAACCGCGGGCGGCCGCCGGCGCCCTCATGCTGAGCGCGCTCCTGGTCGGCGCCCTCGGCGCGGGCTGGCTCGCGCCCCACGATCCGGCCCGCGCGGACCTGAAGCTCCGGCTCCAGCCTCCGAGCCGCGAGTACCCGCTCGGCACCGACTGGATCGGCCGCTGCCTCTTGAGCCGCCTGCTCTACGGCCTCCGCCTCACGCTCGCGGTCGGCGTGGCGACGGTCGCGGCCGGCGTGGCGGCCGGCCTGACGCTCGGCCTCGTGGCCGGCTTCTACGGCGGCCTCCCGGAGGCGATCATCATGCGGGGCACGGACCTCCTCCTAGCGTTCCCGTACTTCCTCCTCACGATCGTCTTCGTCGCCGTCCTCGGCCCGAGTCTCCTGAACGCGATGATCGCCATCGCCGCGTGGACGGCGCCTCACTACGTCCGGCTCGTCCGGTCCGTCGTGCTCACGGTGAAGACGCGGGAGTTCGTGGAGGCGGCGCGGGCGCTCGGGCGCCCCGAGCTCGGGATCCTCACGCGCCACATTCTCCCGGCCTGCGTGCCGGTCCTCGTCGTGCAGGCGGCCATCTTCTGCGCCCAGAACATGCTGATGGGCGCGAGCTTGAGCTTCCTCGGACTCGGCGCCCAACCCCCGTCGCCGGAGCTCGGCGCGATGCTGGGCGCCGGCCGCCAGTACCTCCGGGCGGCGCCCCAGGTGGTCGCCGTCCCTGCCGCGGGCATCTTCCTCGGCGTCCTCGCGTTCAACTTCCTGGGGGACGTCCTCCGGGATCACCTCGACCCGACTGCCGGGCGGACCGCGTGAGCGGGCCCGCTTCGCCCAAACCGGGCCGCCGAGCCGACGGCCCGCTGACCGACCGACAGGAGCTTCAATGGCCAGACTGCCGACCATCTACACGGCGCGCTCCGACGTCGACGCCGCCAATCTCGCTCGCGTGGAGAACTGGTACGCCGGGCGCCACGCCCCGGACCTGATCCGCGCGGGGTTCTACACGGCCCAGGTCTACTACTCGGATCTCGGGTCGCCCCGGATCTGCAACCTCTACGAGATTCCCGGACCCGAGCTCTTCCTCACCCAGGCGTACCGGGACGTGGCGGTCCACGACGCCGACGGACCGGCGGTGATCGCGCTCCTCACGAGCCGCTCCAACACGATCTACGAGCAGATGCTGACGGCGAGCGTCGCCCACGGCGAAGCCGACCGCGTGGCCGCACCCGCCCTGTCCACGTGCCGGTTCGACGTGCCGGCGGCGGACGATGAGGCGCTCCTCGACTGGTACGGCGCGGAGGAGTATCCGCGGCTCCGGCGCCAGTCCGGCTTCCACGCGGGCCGGCTCTGCCGGCGGGGACCGCCCCACCCCACCGCATCCTCGCGAGATCCCCGATGGTTCGCGATCAACGAGTGGGACGGCGTGCGATCGGCGATGGCGGACGGCTCGGCCGACGACGCGGCCGCGCGCCACCGGACCCGGTTCCTCGCCCTGACGGGCTTCGCCTACAACGTGGCCCACCGCACCTTCCGCCTCGCGCGGCCGCAGGGCTGAGGGCGCCTCGATGGACACGCGGTGCCCCCTGGGCGTCAACGGCGGCGAGTTCCCCCACTGGTCGGTGACGCAGATCCTGGACCTCGCGGTGCGGCTCGGGGTGGCGTTCGTCGAGCTGTCGGCGCGCCGCGTGATCGGGGCGGGGCCGGCGGCGGTCGCGGCGGAGGCGCGGCATCGCGGCCTCGGCATCCACATCGGCGCGATGGTCTCGGAGCTGCCCGACGCGTTCGTGGTCGCGCACGCCGTCGGCGCGCCCCTGATCGTGGCGGTCGACGACGCCATCGAGCGCGCCGACCTGAGCCGGCGCGAGAGCCTCGACGCCTTCCGGCAGCTCGTCGTCGAGCTCCTGGACCGCCCGGAGCACGGCGGGATCCGGCTCGCGCTGGAGAACGCGATCGTCAAGATCACGCGCCACCCGGAGGACCTTCAGGCGGTGGTGGCCCTGGTGGGCCACCCACGCTTCGGGCTCAACTTCGACGCGGACAACTTCTACAACGCCGGCATCGAGCCCTTCCCCTACGCCTACGAGCTCCTCCGCGAGCACGTCTTCCAGGTCCACGTGAAGGACTCGGGGCGGTACGTCGCCGAGGTGCACGGCGACTGGCGGCGCGTGCTGCACCGGGCCGGGGGCAACGTGGTGTGCCTGCCCGTGGGGACGGGCGCCGTGAACTGGACGGGGCTCATCGCGCGCTTCCAGCGGGACGGCTACCGGGGGCCCGTGTCCCTCGAGCCGCACCTCCTGCCCCACGAGATGGCGCCGGCCATGGAGGCCGACGCCGCGTTCCTGCGACGCGCGGGCTGGGTCCGCTGAGGGCCGCCCGCCCCGAGAGAGGCCAGACGATGAAGAGCCGGATGCGGCTGGGCATGACGCTGCCGATCGGCGTCGGCGCGCTGGGTGACGGGAAGCCGGTGCCCTGGACCGCCTTGCGGGAGATCGCGAAGCGCGGCGAGGAGGTCGGCTTCGACACGATCATGGCGCCGGACCACCTGCTCTTCCGCCGGTCGCCGCCGGGCGACGTGATGATGGTCGACATGCCCGAGGGCAAGAGCCGGGGCATCTGGGAGGTGTGGTCCGTCCTGAGCGCGGTGGCCGAGGCGACCCGGCGCGTTCACCTCGGTACCCTCGTCGCCTGCACGGGCTTCCGCAACCCCGCGCTGCTCGCGAAGATGGCCGACACGCTGGACGAGATCAGCGGGGGCCGCGTGTTGCTCGGCCTCGGGGCCGGCTGGCACACGCCCGAGTACGAGGCCTTCGGCTATCCCTCCGATCACCGGGTGGGCCGCTTCGAGGAGGCGCTCCAGATCATTGTCCCGCTCCTCCGGCAGGGGCGGGTCGACTTCCAGGGCCAGTACTACCAGGCCCGGCAGTGCGAGCTCCTCCCGCGCGGGCCGCGCCCGAGCGGGTTGCCCATCTTCATCGGCGCCCAGGGACCGCGGATGATGCGGCTGGTGGCCCGCTACGCCGACAGCTTCGACGCGGACTACCAGACCGGGCCGCCGCCGGTCGTCGAGCGGCTCGGCCGCCTGGAGACCGCCTGCCGCGACGTCGGGCGCGATCCGGCGACGATCGGCCGCATGGCGGCCACGAGAGTGGCGCTGGCCGGCCCGGGAAGCGCGTCCGGCTTCCAGGTCGGCCCGGCGAAGGACGGCATCGCCCAGTTCGACCTCGCCGGCGTGCGGTTCCCGGCGCGCCTCGGCTCCGTCGAAGAGGTGGCCGCCCACCTCCGGGCATTCGAGGCGGTCGGCGTCGAGCACCTCACGGTCAACGTCGTCGACCCTCCCGGCGTGCGCGGCATCGAGCGCTTCGCGGCCGTGATCGAGGCGCTCCGCCGGTAGGCTCGCGCCCGCCGGGCCGGCGGGCGCGTCACCCCGCCTAGGCGCGCTCGGCCGAGAGCGAGGCGACGTAGCGGACGGCGCCGACCCGCTCGACGACCGCGCGCGAGACGAGCTCGACGTCGCCGAGCCGGCAGCGCGCCTCGTGCCGCGCGGGCGGAGCGACCGCGGGCGGCGGCCCGGCCGCGCCTCGAAGCGCCTCGGTCAGGGCCCGGCCGTCGAGCGGTGCGTCGGTCGTCACGCCAAGGAGCCGGAGGACGGTCGGCGCGACGTCGACGTTGCCCGAGGGCGTCCCGGAGACGAGCCCCTCCCGGAAGCTCGGGCCGCTCCCGACCAGCGTGCAGCGGAGCTCCTGCGGGCTGCCGGAGCCGTGCGTGCCGAGGCCGGGCGCGCCCTCGCTGCTGTCCGCCGAGCCGGCGGCGCCCCCGGCCGGCACCGAATCCCACCGGAAGGACAGGACGATGTCGGGTGCCCGGGGCCCCGCGAGACCGACCGCCTCGGCCGGAAGCAGCCCCAGCGCGGCGCCCGCCGCGCGCCCGGCGACCAGCGCGCCCGCCCACGACTGGGCGACCAGCCAACGCGTGAAGCGCTCGAGGGCGCGCGAATCCCCGTCGCGCACGTAGAAGAGCGCGGCGCCCCCGTTCGCGGCGACGGTCACGCCGCCGGGCCGGTCGCCCGGCGGGAAGCCCGCGTCCCGCACGACGTCCTCGAGCTGGATGCGGCGGGCGATCGTCGAGTAGCCGTGGTCGGACACCACCAGCACGTCGGGCGCAACGCCTCGCGCAGCGAGCTCCCCGAGGATCCGGCCGAGCTCCGCGTCGGCGGCGTTGAGCGCCTCGACGGCGGGCCCTGAGCCGACGCCCGCCGCGTGCTGCGAGGTGTCCGGCTCGGGGAACCAGATGAGCGCGGCGTCGGGATCGACCTCGGGCACGAGGTAGCCGCGGAAGACGTCGCCGGCCCGGCGGATCCGGCCGAGCTCGGGGGACCGCTTCGGCGGCCACGGGCCGAAACGCGCCACCACGCTCGCGTGGTGCCCGCCGGGCAGCGTGAACTCGGGGTGGAGGATCGCCCCGCCGACCCGGTCGGCCCGCGGGTGCTGGACGTACGCGTTGCCGCTCGTCCCGCCCACGACGGTCCCGAAGGTGAGCCCGTGCGGGGCCAGCAGCTCGCCGAGCGTCGGCGCGAGGAGTGCGTGGCCCGTCGCCTCGGCGACCCGGCGGAGCTCGGGCTCGAGCGCCGGGATCGCCTGGTGCGCGTCCCACTCGGGAATCACCAGCGTGTTGCCGGCGAGTCCGTGGCCGCCGGGATGCCGCCCGGTCACCATGCTGGCCGCGTTCACCCGCGTGACCGTCGGAAAGACGGCATGGTGGCGGGTGAACGTGACACCGTCCCGCGCGAGGCGGTGGATGGTGGGCGTCAGCTCGGGACCGATCTGGGACGGCTGGAGTCCGTCGAAGGCGGCGACGAGGACGCGGAGCCGGGGCCGGCGAGTCTGAGTCATGGCGGTCGGGCACCGCGATTATACGTAGCCTCGAGGCGATCCCGCGCGCGCATGGCGCCAGCATCCACCCCGGGCGAGACGGCGCCGCGGACGGCTAGAAGGGCTTTGTCACCATCAGCACGATCACGAGCCCGATCACCAGGAGCTCCCAGGCGTGCGCCGCGGCCACCACGGGATCGGCAAAAGCCGCCGCGAGGGCCGCCGTGACGCGGCCCTGGGCGCGCGCATCCTGGAGGGCCCGGTCGAACAGGCGCCCGCGCGGCAGGAACACCCCGACGATCAGCGGCACGAGGGTCAGGTACAGGACCAGCGACGCGAGGAGCCAGTTCACGGTCCCGCCCTGGAGAACGCCGAGGATCGGCCAGCCCCGGAGCCACGCCGTCAGGAGGCCGAGGACGAGCACGACGACGGAGGGCACCCGCACCATGCGCTCGAAGCGCCCGGCGAGCGCCACCAGCGCGGTGACGGCGCCAATGTCGGAGGCTCGGGCGGCCTGGCGGAGCGTCATGCCGCGGCCGACCACTCCGATCGCCAGCCAGAACCCGGCGAGGACGTGGAGCAGGTTCAGGAGCGTCGCCAGCGCGCCGTCCCTCCGGGCATGCCGCTCACCTGATGATCTTGTCCGCCTGGAAGAGCACCGACTGCGGGATCGTCACGCCGAGCTTCTGCGCGGTCTGCAGGTTGACCACCAGCTCGAACTTCATCGGCTGCTCGACCGGCAGGCTCGCCGGCTTCGCGCCCCTCAGGACGCGGTCCACATAGCGGGCACCGTCCCGGCCCTCGGTCCCGTAGCCGGGTCCGTAGGACATCATGCAGCCGTTCTCCGCGTAGTCCGAGCGCGCGCAGATCGACGGCAGCCGGCTCTCGACCGCCAGCTCGGCGATCCGCTTCTGGTTGGAGTTGGCCAGCGGGTTGAGCGTCACCCACAGCGCGGTGTTCCGCGCCTCGACCGCCTCCTTGAACGCCGTCTCGTAGCCGTCGGCGCTGCTCACCTCCATCGAGTACAGCTGGAGGCCGAGCTCCCGCGCGCGGAGCTGACTTTCCTGCCACTGGGGCACGGAGCCCGGCGCCTTCGGGTCCCAGAGCACCGCCACCCGGGCGAGCCCCGGCAGCGTCTCCCTGAGGAGCTCGAGGCGCTTCCCGGTCAGGACGGCCGCGATGTTCGTGATCCCCGTGATGTTCCCGCCCGGCCGCGACAGGCTCTCCACCAGCCCGGCGGTCACCGGATCCGTCACGCCCATGAACACGATGGGGATCGTCGTGGTGGCGTTCCGGGCGGCGATGGCCGCGTTGGTCGTCACCGCGACGAGCACGTCCGGCTTCTGCGAGACCAGCTCGGTCGCGAGCTCGGGTAGCCGTTCGAACCCGCCGGTTTGATGGCGGTACTCCACGACGAGGTTCTGCCCCTCGACGTAGCCGAGCTCCCGCAGCCCTTGCCGGAAGGCCTCGAGCCGCGGCGCGTCGGCGGCCGCGGAGACCGCCGCGAGGTACCCCACGCGCCAGACCTTCCTCGGCTGGGCGGCCGCGGGAACGACGAGAGCCAGCAGGAGCGCGGACGCGCAGGCCAGGCGCAGCCGTCTACTCATGGATGTCTCCCGCGAACGCCCGGTCTCGACCACCGCGGGCCGACGGACCGCGCGGCCCGGGCCACGACGCCCTCCGAGCCGCGAACGGGGTCACCACTTGATCGTACTTGTCCGGCGGTCCGTTGCGCCAGTCCCGCGACGCTCAGAACCGGACGGAGCAGCGGACGGAGACGGGCGGCGGACTGGCCGCCGCCGTGTGCCCGCCGCAGCGCTCCGGGGTCATCGACGCGCAGCCGCCCAGCCACAGCGCCACGATGACCGCGCCCAGCGTCGCGAGCGCGTCACGCCGGGGACGGGAGGGCCCGACACCCGATGCCGTCCTGCGCACGAACCCGAGTATACTCGCTCGTCCCCTGACACGACATGCGCGCCGCGATGGGCTCGACCGGTAGGATGTGGATGGGAGTGATGTGGCTTGATGAGCCTCGCCTGCACACCGTGACGGCGCCGATGACCCGCGCGCGAGCGGCACACGCATGACCACGGCCGAGACGCCGGGGCCGGCCACGCCGACCGCCCGAGAGTTCGCCCGCATCCTGCGCTGGGTGGTCGGCCTCACCTGGACCACGAGCCCCACGCTCGTCCTCACCGTGCTCGGGCTGGCGCTCGCGCGCAGCACCGTGGCGGCCGGCCTCGCACTGAGCGCCCGCGGCCTCATCAACGCCGTCGTGGCGGAGAGCCATCGGAGCCCGGGACACCTGGCGCCGGTCCTCCCGTGGCTCCTCGCCGCGCTGGGCTTCGGCTTCATCGAGGTGCTGGCGCCGCTCGGCAGCACCCGGGTGATCCAGCGCCTGACCGACGCCATCCAGCTCCGGGTCAACGTGGACATTCTGCGTCACGCGTCCCGCCTGGACGCCGCCGACACCCAGGGCCCGAGCGGGCGCCATCTGCTCGAGCACGCGCGGGACGCCGCCGCGCACAAGCTCGGACAGCTGGTGAACGAGCTCCTCACGATCGTGTCGGACGGCTCGCAGACCGTCCTGCTCGCCGCCGTGCTCGTTCACATCGAGCCGGCGACGCTCGTCGTCGTCGTTCCCGGCGCGGCTGCGTATCTGTACGCGGAGTGGCGGATGACGCGCATCGCGCACGAGGCCGCCCCGATCCGTCTGCTCCGCCAGCGATGGGGCCGCTACCTCTCGGACCTCCTGACCAACGCCCGCTCCGCCGGCCACGTGCGGCTGCTCGGCCTGGCGCCGACCCTCATCGACCGCTTCCTGGGGCTCATGCGGGAGCTCGAGGAATCGGAGCAGGCCCGCCGGCGCCATCAGTTCGGGACCGGCGCGGCGTTCGGCCTCGCGACCACGCTCCTCCTCACCGGCGTCCTGGCCTTCGTCGCGAGCCGGGTGATCGCCGGCCGGCTCACGGTCGGCGACGTCGCGGTGTTCGCGGCGGCGAGCCCCCGGCTGCGGCAGACGGTGCACCGTCTCGTCGGGGCCGTGACCCGTTCGATGGAGGCCCTCCTGGCGGCCGATGCCATCCTCAGGTTCCTGGCGATTCCCGCGCCGCCGGTCCGATCCGCGGCGGCGTGGTCCGCCTCGGCGAGCCCCGGCGTGGAGATCGAGGACGTCTGGTTCACCTATCCGGGCGCGACGGCGCCCGCGCTGGCGGGCGTGAGCCTGAGCGTCCCGCCGGGCGAGATGGTCGCCCTGGCCGGAGACAACGGCGCGGGCAAGACGACCCTCATGAAGCTGCTCGCCGGCCTCTACACGCCGCAGAAGGGCCGCATCCTCCTCGACGGGCGGGACCTTCGGGAGTGGCCGTTCGAGGCCCTGCGCGAGCGGCTCGTCCTGGTGTCGCCGGACAGCCCGCGGTTCGAGGCGACCGCGCGCGACAACGTCGCGTTCGGGCACTGGCCGGCGCTCGCCGACGCCCCGGAGACCGTCGAGCGCCTGGCCGCGGAGGCCGGCGTGCACCAGCGCCTGCGCGACCTGCCTCGCGGCTACGAGACGACGCTCGGCCCCGCGTTCGGCGAGCGGGACCTCTCCTCCGGCGAGTGGCAGCAGGTGGTCCTGGCGCGCGCGCTGACCCGTCCGGCCTCGCTCTGGCTCCTCGACGAGCCGACGGCGCACGTCGACCAGCGCTCGGAGCGCAACCAGCTCGACCGCCTCCGGGCTCTCGCGGCGGGCCGGACGATCCTCGTCGCGTCGCATCGGCCGGCGGTGCTCGCCCTCGCCTCGCGGATCGTGGTCCTCGAGCGCGGCCGGGTCGTCGAGTCGGGCGAGCGGGACGAGCTCCTCGTCCGCGGCGGGCGCTACGCCCGCCTGGTGGGGGCGCAGGGTTCGTGATCGGGCGCGGGCGCCCGCGGGCGGGTCAGCCGCGGGAGACGGCCGCGTCCGACGTCAACCGACGCACCAGCTCCCCCGCCGACGCCCGATCCCGGTAGGCGACCCGGCCGAGACGCGCCTCGTAGCGCGGAATCCGCGCGGCGAGCGCCGTGCAGCGCCCCCGGAGCGCGGCCACACGCGGTCTGTGACGACGTAGAATCGCTCCGTCGACCGGGCTGGCCCGGGCGCCGCTCATCCTCGAGGGAGGGCTCGAATGTCGCAGCCGAGAGTGGCCATCGTCACGGGCGCGGGCCAGGGCATCGGCGCCGGCGTCGCGAGGAGCTTCGCCGCCGCCGGCTACCGGGTGTCGCTGATGTCGCCCTCGGAGCGCAGCGTGAACCTGGCCCGCGAGCTGGGCGGCATCGGGCGCCAGGGCTCGGTCCTGGACCCCGGAGACCTCGCGGCGCTCGTCGATGGCACGCGGGCCGCCTTCGGGCGGATCGACGCGGTGGTGAACAACATGGGCCACGGCAGCGGCACGCCCCCCAGCGTCACCACGAGCACCGTGTTCGACCCGGACGGCTTTACGGATCCCCTCGCCTTCCCCGACGACACGTGGCACGAGGCGCTCGACATGTACGTGCTGACCGCGGTGCGCATGGCCCGGGCGGTGACGCCGCTCATGGTGGCCCAGGGCGGCGGCGCGATCGTCAACATCTCCTCGATGAACGCGACCGAGCCGCGGCCGGGCTACTCGCAGATGAGCGTCCTGCGCGCGTCGCTCCACGGGTTCACGAAGCTCTTCGCCGACAAGTACGCGCGCCACAACGTCCGCATGAACAACGTCATGCCCGGCTACTGCGAGAACGTGACGATGTCGGACGGCGCCCTCCGCAGCATCCCGATGGGCCGGACTGCCCGCTTCGACGAGATCGGCCAGGCGTGCGTGTTCCTGGCGTCCGAGGCGTCCAGCTACGTGACCGGGCAGAACCTCCTCGTCGACGGCGGCGTCAACCGGGCCGTGCGCTGACATGACCGCGCGGCTCCGCGTCGGCGTCCTGGGATTGAGCCACGACCACGTCTGGAGCAACCTCGCCGCCCTCGCCGCCGGCGATCTCGGCCGCCTGGTGGCCGCGGCCGACCCGGCCCCGAGGCTCCGGGACCGCCTCGCGCGGGAGCACGGCGGCGTGGAGCCCCACGACTCGTACGAGGCCCTCCTCGACCGTCAGGACCTGGACGCGGTGCTCGTCTTCGCCGACAACCGCGGATCCGCAGAGCTCGGCGTGCGGGCGCTCGCGCGCGGGCTGCCCGTGATGGTCGAGAAGCCGATGGCCGCGGATCTCGCGGGCGCGGAGGCCCTCCTGGCCACCGCGCGCGCGACGGGGCTCCCACTCATGGTCAACTGGCCGAGCGCCTGGCGGCCCGCCATCCGCCACGGGCTCGACCTCGCGCGGTCGGGGCGCGTCGGCGACCCGGTCCAGCTGAGCCACCGCGGCGGTCACGCCGGGCCACGGGAGTTCGGCTGCTCGCCGGAGTTCTCCGCGTGGCTCTACGACCCGGCGCGGAACGGCGGCGGCGCCCTCGTCGACTACTGTGGCTACGGCGCGGTCCTCGCGCGCGTCCTCCTGGGGCAGCCCTCCGCCGTGACCGCGGTCAGTGCCCGCCTTCGGAAGCCGGACCTGCCCGCCGAGGATTCCGCCGTGGTGGTCCTCCGCTACCCCCGGGCGCTCGCGCTTCTCGAGGCGAGCTGGAACCAGATCGGCGCTCAGCCGGCCTTCGGCATGATCGTCTACGGCGACGCGGGGACGCTGATCGTCCACCAGCCCCGGCCGACCCGCGACGGCCAGACGGTCGGGCCCGGGCGGATCGAGCTCGTGTCGGCCGGCGGGAGCGAGACCATCGAGCCGCCGGCGCTTCCGGCCACGGGGCGCGACGGCCCGACCTACTTCCTGACCTGCCTCCGCGAGGGTCGCCGGGTCGAGGGTTTGTGCGCACCCGACGTGGGGCGCGACGTCCAGGAAGTGCTGGAGGCCGCACTTCAGGCGAGCGCCACGGGGCGGGTCGTGCCCTTGCCACTCGGCCTGTCCGGCCGGCCATGACGTCTCGCCGCCATCGAGGGCGTCACCGCCGTCAGCCGCTCGAGGCCGCGCGTGCGTAGCGAATCACGCCGGGGTTGCGTGCCGCCGCGCCCGGTTGCCATCGCACCCTAGCCCCAACTTCGTCCGCTCGGTCGCCCTCATGCGGGTACGATAGCTGGAGCGATTCGTGCCACTGGCGAAGACGCACTGTTGGCGCGAAGCGGTCCGGCGGATGCTCCGGAAGGAGAAGACATCGTGCGACGACATGGCATGATCTTCGTCATCGGCGCGGTCATGGTCTTCGGGACGGTCGGTGTGGCGCTCGCGCAAGGGGGTGGCAACCCGACGCTGGACCCGGTCTCGGGCGCCAATCTCTTCCGGACGAAAGGGTGCGTCGCCTGCCACGCGATCAATGGCGCTGGCGGCACGCGGGGCCCCGATCTCGGGCGACTCCCGAGTCCCGGATCGTTCTATGCTTTCGCCGCAAGGATGTGGAACCATCTTCCGCCCATGTCCCAGCAGATCTGGGCTTCGGAGACCAACCGACCCTATCTCACCGCCAACGAGATGAGCGACCTCGTGGCGTTTCTCGAGACATCCGGTGTTCCCGGTCCACCCGGCGCCGTCGACCTGGGAACGCGGCTGCTCCGCGCGCCCGGCGACGCCCAGCGCGGCCGACAGTTGCTCGCGGACAAGGGGTGTCTCGTCTGCCACTCGCTCTCGGTCGACGACGGCCGCCGGACAGCCGGAGGCAGCCTCGACCGGCCGGTCGGCTTTGACACCCCTTGGATTGTGGTGTCGACGATGTGGAACCACACGTTTCTGATGGAGCTCGAGGCGAGGAAGCAGGGTCGCGCGTGGCCGCGGCTGAGCGCCGACGAGATGGCGGACGTGGCGGCGTTTCTGACTCATCGGTAGCCGGCAGCGGCTCATGCCGCTCGGCGCAGCCCATCGAGTCGCCTTTCCGCACGCGCACACGATTGCGCCGGGTGCGCGCCACGATGGCCGACCCTGACAGGAGCCCGATCACCCGGCCGAGGGTGACGGCGGATTCTCCAGCTCGTCGCCTTCGATCGAGAGACCCGTCGTCGTGAAGCGCCCTCCCCGATTCGTGAGCCTCTATCGTTATGTGGCGTCGCGGAGCTTGGGCCATCAGATCCGTCTCATAGGGGTGGTCGCGCTTGCCACCGGGGTGGCGCTGATCCCCATCGAGATGCAGAGGCGCATCGTCAACGAGGCCATCGGCGGCGGCAACCTCACGGCCCTTGCCCGCTACGGGGTCCTCTTCGTGCTCGGCGCGTTGGCCGCGACCGGGCTGAAGTTCGCCATCAACCTCTACGAAGCCCTCATCGCCGAGCGGGTGCTGCGCGATTTCCGCGCCATGCTGTACGAGCGCATCCTCGGCCTGCCCGTCTCGCAGCTACGCCACATGCCCCCCGCGCAACTCGTGTCGATCGTGCTCGCCGAGGCCGATGAGCTGGGCGGCTTCTTCGGGCAGGCGTTCTCCGTTCCCCTCGTGTCCGGCTGCATGCTGATCGCGCTGACCGCGTACCTGGCCAGCCTGAATCCCTGGACGCTCGGCCTCCTGGCCTTGCACCCGATCGAGATCTGGGTGATTCCTCGGCTCCAGGGGCGCGTGAATCGCCTCTCCCGGAGTCGGGTCGCTCTCGGCCGTCACCTGGCCGCACACCTCGAGCGCTCGGTCCGTCGCCGCGCAAGGGCGGCGGCCGGTCCGATCGATCCATCCACCGACGTCCTCCGCTTTCGCCAACGCCTCGATCGGATGCTCGCGATCCGGGTGCGCGCTGCCGCCTTCAAGTACGGCATCAAGTGGGTCGGCAACGGCGTGGCCAAGCTGGGGCCCTTCCTCCTCTTCATGGGGGGAGGGTGGCTGATCATCTCCCACTCGGCCGCGTTCGATCTCGGCCGGCTCGTCGCCGCGCTGGCGGCCTTCGACCGCCTCAACGACCCCTGGCAGGACCTGCTGGACTACTATTCGGCCAAGGAGATCGCCACGACCCGATACGCCCAGATCCTCGACACGCTGACGCCGAAGGACCTCGCAGGATCGCCTGGTCCCGCCACGGTCCCGGACTCGGCGGCGGTACCGTCTGAGCCCGGCCCGCACTCTCGCCAGCCCGCTGACTCCTGACCCGGGGGAAATAGACCCCACGCACTACCCGATCGCGCCCTTTGAGCAGGGCGGACACACTGGGAAAGCGACGCAATCGCCTAGTACGCCGTCGACGACGAGGGCTTCCCTGCCTTCCGGTCGCCGTACGTCAAGGATGCCCACGGCGGTCGGCGGGCCCGTTCTGATTCCACCACGACCAGATAGCGCCCCGACCACGGAGTCGGCGTGCGATCCTTGCGCAGGACCCACAACGGCACGCCACGCTCGAGCGCCGCTTCGTAGTCGGCGTCCAGCACCCCGTGCTTGTCGAGCACCTGGTTCAGCGATGCAGACACGCGAATGCATCCCTTCGATGCAGGTAACCCGAGTCGCGGCTCGAGGACATCAGGATCCGTTGAATGCAGCTGCAAACGCATCGGGCTCAGTCCACCGTCACCCCAGGTCCGCTCGCCGATCACCCAGCCGAAATCGAACACGCGCATGCCCTTGACACCGTAGCCACGAATCCCAAGATCGTTCCACGTGCCCTCCGCGCGGAAGTCCGAATGTGCGACGCTGTGCTCGAACACGCCCAGCGGCGTGAGGAAGTGGTCATAGGCGCCGGGACGCCCGGTTGAAACCAACGAAGCCCCGATGAAGTGCCGTTTGCCCTCCCCGTCGTCCCAATACAGAAGCGCCACCTGCACCTGTGGATTGCGGTCGACCACCAGAATGTATTGAGCCCGGGTCAGATCCACGCTCGCGTTCGCGAGCGCGGCCTCCATCAAGGCCGCGTACCGGGCGTGTTCCCCCTTCGGTGGCTTCACCTGTGGTCTGACTTCTCGCGAAAAGACGGACGCCAGGTCGATCCCTGAACGCAGTCGGCGAGGCGCCGTGCCCGGCCCATCCGCCCTTTGCTGTGCGACGGCTTGGGCGCTCAAGGCCAGAACCGTCCCGAGGACGGCCAGCCACACCCTATTCACGCGTCCGGATGCGCGGCGACCTGTGCTACGCCACCGGGCCAGCCGGCGCACGCGTTCCCCGGCTATGCCCTCCTGGCTGGAAGCACTCACGAGTACGCCGAGACTCCCGGCTTGCCCGCAAGCGGTCCGGAGCTCCTGCCGAGCAGCCTGCCCATTAATCGACGCTTGACCACCTCGACGAGGACGAGATACGCGATGGTGACCCCGCCCAGAAACACGAAGTACGCGCCCGGGAGCGGCACGAAGCCCAGCGGCCCCGCGAGCGGCGTGAAGGGCAGCATCACGCCGGTCAGCACCACGAGAATCGTGGTCGTCGCCAGCGGGAGGCTCGGGCGACTGCGCAAGGGGTTGCCCACCGTCCGGATGACGAAGAGGACGAGCGTCTGCGTCGCCAGCGACTCGACGAACCACCCCGTATGGAACACCGCTTCCGAGGCGCGGAAGACCCACAGCAGGACGCCGAACGTGAGGAAGTCGTAAATGGAGCTGATCGGCCCGATCACCATCATGAACCGCCGTATGACCCCGATGTCCCACCGCTGCGGCGTCCGGATGAACGCGTCATCGACGTTGTCCGTGGGGATCGTGATCTGGGCAAGATCGTAGAGGAGGTTGTTGAGCAGGATCTGGGTCGGCAGCATCGGGAGGAACGGGAGGAAGAGGAACGCGCCCGCCATGCTGAACATGTTGCCGAAGTTCGAGCTGGTCCCCATCAGCAGGTACTTCATCACGTTGCCGAAGGCGCGGCGACCCTCGAGGATGCCGGCGTGGAGGACGCCCAGGTCGCGCTCGAGCAGGATGATGTCGGCCGCGTCCTTGGCGACGTCGACGGCGGTCGCCACGGACACGCCGACGTCCGCCGTGTGGATGGAGGGGGCGTCGTTGATCCCGTCGCCCAGGAAGCCAACGACGTGGTTGCGGTTCTTCAGCGCGAGGATGATCCGAGTCTTCTGAGCGGGAGAGACGCGCGCGAAGACCGTCGTGTGCTCAGCCACCGCCGCGAGCGCGCTGTCGGTCATGCGCTCGATCTCGTCGCCGACGAGAACTCGAGCGCTGTCGAGGCCAACCTGACCGCAGATGTGCTGGGCGACAAGCTCACTGTCACCGGTGAGAATCTTCACCCCGACGCCGTCCCGGCGAAGCGCGCGAATCGCCTCGGCGACACCTTCCATCGGCGGATCGAAGAAGCTCACGAAACCAGCAAGGACGAGATCGATCTCGTCACGGGCCGAATACACCGCCTGGATGGGCGCCACCACGTAGGCGACGGCCAGGACTCGAGATCCCTGAGCGCTCAGCTCGCGGTACGTCGCTTCGCAGCGTGCCCGCACCGCCTCATCGAGCGGGACCCGGCGACCGTCGACCTCGTACGCCGTGCAGCAGGCGACCACCCCTTCCGGAGCTCCCTTCGTGATCAGCAGGCGTCCGCCACTGTCTTCGACGACGACCGAGAGCCGCCGGCGCTCGAAGTCGAACGGGATCTCATCGATCTTCCGGTACCCATCGCTGGCGACCCCGCCACGCTTGAGAATTCCCGCGTCCAGCGGACTCTTGATGCCCGCTTGGTGGGAGCTGTTGACGTAGGCCAGGGCGAACGGTCGCTCCGATACCTGGCCGAGCGGGTCGAGGCACCGGTCAAGCGCCATGTCGCCGCTCGTCAGGGTGCCCGTCTTGTCGCTGCAGAGGATGTCCATGCTGCCGAAGTTCTCGATCGCCTCGAGATGCCGGACGATCACCTTCTGGCGCGCCATGTGCGCGGCTCCGCGCGAGAGAGTCACGGCGCTGATCATGGGCAGGAACTCCGGCGTCAGGCCCACCGCAAGCGCCACCGCGAAGAGCAGCGACTCGAGAAACGCGTGATGCAGCAGCGCGCTGGTGAACAGAACGAAGAGCACCAGGAACAGCACCGTGCGCGTGATGAGGAGCGCAAATTGCCGCGTGCCCCGCTCGAACTCGGTCTCGGGCGGCCGCGTGGACAGGCGGGCGGCAATGTCGCCAAACGCGGTCGCCCGCCCCGTCGCGACGACGAGCGCCGTCGCCGTCCCGCTCACGACCGACGTGCCGAGGAAGACGACGTTGCGGGCCTCCGCCGCCTGGCGCGGCGCGACCTCGAGGTCCTCCGATCCCTTCTCCGCCGGCATCGACTCGCCCGTCAGGGCCGCCTGCTGGACGTGGAGGTTCCGTGTCTCGAGGAGGCGCGCGTCGGCCGGCACGCGATCTCCGGCCGCCATGCGGACGATGTCGCCCGGGACGAGGTCGCGTCGTCGGATCTCGCCCCAGCTTCCATCACGGAGGGCGGTCGCCGTCGGCGCGACGACGTCGCGCAGCCGCTCCGCGACACGATGGGAACGATAGGTCTGAACGAAGTTGAGCACCACGCTGAGCGCCACCATGAGGACGATGATGGAGGCGTTGACCGGTTCGCCGAGGATCGCGGAGGCAGCGCTCGCGATCAGCAGGGTGACGACCAAGGGATTCGCAAGGAGCCGGAGGACTTGGACAAGACCCGCCGTGCGGGGCGCTCGCGCGGGCTCGTTCGGGCCAACCTCCCCGAGCCTCCGGCGCGCTTCGTCCGTGGTCAAGCCTCCGGACGAGGCCTGGAGCGCGGCGAAGAGCACATCCACAGGCTCGTGGAGCGCCGTCCCGACGAAACGGCTCTCCGGCATCGTCATCCCTGTGAAGTCACGTGATGCATTTCTGCCTCGTGTGGCCCGGTGTCGCGAACAGCGTCAGTGGCCGCTCACGATCGGGATGCCCTCACCGCGAAAGACGCCAGGGTTGTCCGCTCCCTCTACCACGAGGAAGGCAAGGCCGCGTTCCAGGCGTGACTGTGCATGGGCCACGAGGATGTGGCGGTCCGGCAGCTCCAGCTTGAGCTCGACAATCGGATCATGGCGCTGTTCTCCTGGGCCGCGTCCGTGGAGCCCCGTCGGTCGGCCCGTGGGGACGGTGCAGCCGGCATGCCAGTCGCTGACCGCCCGGCCGTTGATGATCCTCGCGGAGGTGCCGCGCTCGGACACCAGGGCCTGACCCAGGCGCGCCTCACTGGGGCACCGGAAGGTCACCCCGGCAGGTGGCCATGCGCGGATAGAGTCGAGGGGCAGCGGCGGTGAGGAGCGCACAGGTACCAAGCAGAGCGGCGGCGTCGAGCCAGAGCCCTGAAATAGGCGTGCCGGAAGGCAGCATCAGCGCTCGGAGAGCGTCGACCTGATACGTGAGGGGGTTCGCCCGGGACACGAGCCGCAGCCAGCGGGGTATCAGCGCCAAGGGGCAGACGGCGCTGCTCGCGAACAAGGTGGGCGTCATGTGGCGCGCAGGTCAAGAATCGGTGGCACCACGGTTGCTTGTCACGATGTGAGATGGCTTCCCCGAGCCGGATCATCAGCCTCGGGCTCACCGTGGTCCTGGTCGCCTCGGCCGGTCAGGCACAGTCCCCCCAGACAAGCCCACCGGCTCAAGGGCCGGCCGTCTTCACGCCAGACCAACTGGACCAGTTGCTGGCCCCAATCGCGCTCCATCCGGATCCCCTGGTTGGCCAGATCCTCATGGCCGCCACCTATCCGCTCGAGGTGGTCCAGGCGACCCGCTGGCTCCAGGACCCGAATCACGCGGCGCTGACCGGGTCGGCGCTGGCGGCGGCCCTCGACCTCCGGCCGTGGGATCCTAGCGTCAAGGCGCTCGTGTCCTTTCCCCAGATCCTTCGCATGATGGATGGAGCGCTCGAGTGGACGGAAGCAGTCGGCGACGCATTCCTGTCCGATCAGGTGGCCGTCATGGACGCGATCCAGCGGCTGCGCCTGCGCGCGCAGTCGGCCGGGACCCTGGTCACCACCCCGCAGCAGATGGTGCTGACACAGGACCAGGCGATCGGCATCATCCCGGCCGATCCTCAGGTTGTCTACGTGCCGATGTACAACCCTGCTGCGGTGTATGGGACGTGGGTGTACGCGCCGAGTCCCTACTTCGGCTATCCCGTTGTCGCCCCCGTCGGGGTCGTCGGCGGCGTGGGCTTCGGCGTCGGCATCGTCGTCGTGCCGTACTTTTGGGGCTGGCATCACTGGGACTGGCCTCACCACCGTCTTCACGTCGATCATGACCGGTTTGTTCACATCAGCGGTCACCGGCCCCCCCCCGGCGGCGTCTGGGTACACGACCCGGTCCACCGTCACGGGATCCCTTATCGCGATCCGGGAACGCGCGCGCGCTTTGTGCCTCCCCCTCACGGCGACGTGCGCGGCTACGGGACGGGCCTCCCGCCGGGGAGACCGGGCCCCGGCGCCAAGAGCGGGAGCGCGCCGCCGCGCGCTGCCGCTCCTCCGGGAAGCCCGGCCCCGCCCCGCGGGAACCCCGCCCCCGGCGGTGCCGGGAGCGCCCCCGTGGCGCGACCAACCACTCGTCTGACTCTGCCGCCACAGACCCCGACGACACGCCCCGCGCCACCTGCCGTCGGCGGAGCGCTCCGCCCGCTCGCCCCCGCCTTCGAATCCTTCGGACGGGGCGTCGATGTTCGCACGCAGACCGAGCGGGGCCAGTCGAGCCGCCGGTCCATCGCCCCATCGGTGCCGAAGGCTCCAGCCAAACCGCCATCAAGCGGGACGCGCTCCGGAGGAGTCCCCTCCGGGACCCCCAAGTCCGGGGGCAGTCAACCTCGCCGGTGAGGGTCACACGACGATGAGACGCACGGGCCAGTCACGAACGATCCGACCAGGCTGGCCGGTGCTGATCGCAGCACTCCTCTTGGTGGCCGCGAGTCCGCCGGGATGGACGGCGGGCGAGCCGCCGGCGACGTTCGCCTCGGCGCAGCAGGCCGTGGACGCGCTCGTGACCGCCACCAGGACTACCCGGCTGGCCGACCTGCGCCAGATCCTGGGCACGGCGGGGCGGGCTCTCATCTGGTCCGGAGATCGGGTTGCCGATCGCGTAGGGCGGGACAAGTTCATCGTGGCCTACGATCACGGCCATCGACTCGAGATGACCGGATCGACCCGGGCAGTCCTGATCGTCGGCCCCGACCAGTGGCCCTTTCCCATCCCCTTGGTCCACGACGCGACGGGCTGGCACTTCGACACACCCGCCGGTGTCCAGGAGATCCTCAATCGACGCGTCGGGCGGAACGAGCTCAACGTCATCGAGGTCTGCCGGGCCTTCGTCGTGGCGCAGCGCGAGTATGCCGCGCGAAACCCGTTGGGAAGCGACCTCGCGGAGTTCGCCCAGAACCTCCTCAGCACGCCGGGGACCCGCGACGGCCTCTACTGGCCCGCCGAGCCGGGCGAGCAGGACAGCCCGCTCGGACCTCTGGTTGCGAGCGCCCGGGCCGAGGGCTACCAGCGCACGCCGGTCGCTCAGCCCATCCCCTACCACGGCTACTACTATCGGATGCTCACGCGCCAGGGAGCCAACGCCCCCGGAGGCGCGCGCGACTACATCGTGGACGGCCACATGCGGGGAGGCTTCGCGCTGGTGGCGTTCCCCGCGAAGTACGGCAACTCCGGCGTCATGACGTTCCTGGTCAACCAGACCGGCATCGTCTACCAGAAGAACCTCGGTCCGGACACGGCGACCATTGGGCTCCAGCTCGCGGCGTTCGACCCCGATGCCACGTGGACGACGCCCTGACGCGATAGGTCGCGACTCCTGGTGAGCTTGCCTCCCCTTGTGAAGACTCGCTCTCCGCCATCGAGGGTTCCCGGTCGACTGGACGCCTTCCGATACACAGGGAACCACGATCAGGATCCCGGCCTACTACCCCTCCGGCACCGACACAACGGCCATTGCACACGCGCGACTACCCTCACGCATGCGGCCATGTCCAGTTCCGCACCTCCGGCCGGTCCTCCCCGTGCTCGGCGATGTACGCCTTGTGCTCGCTCCGACGATCGCGCATCGCCTGCCTGACGTGCGGGGCGCGGGAGAGCAGCCCGGGGACGCGATCGATCACGTCCATCACGAGGTGGTAGCGGTCCAGATCGTTCAGCACGACCATGTCGAAGGGCGTGGTGGTCGTGCCCTCCTCCTTGTAGCCGCGCACGTGGAGATTCCCGTGATTGGTCCGCCGGTACGTCAGCCGGTGGATGAGCCAGGGATACCCGTGGTAGGCGAAGACGATCGGCCGATCCGTGGTGAACAGCGCGTCGAACTCGGCGGTCGACAACCCGTGGGGATGCTCCTCGCTCGGCTGAAGGCGCATGAGGTCCACGACGTTGACGACCCGCACGCGCACCTCGGGCAGATGCTCGCGAAGCAGCGCCGCCGCCGCGAGGGTTTCGAGCGTCGGCACGTCACCGGCGCACGCGAGGACCACGTGTGGATCCACGCCGCCGTCGGTGCTCGCCCACTCCCAGGTCCCGATGCCGGCGGCGCAGTGTGCCATCGCCGTCTCCATGTCGAGGTACTGAAGAGCGGGCTGCTTGCCCGCAACGATCACATTGACGTAGCCGCGGCTCCGTAAGCAGTGGTCCGCGACCGACAACAGCGTGTTGGCGTCCGGGGGCAGATAGACGCGAATCACCTCGGCTTTCTTGTTGACCACGTGGTCGATGAACCCGGGGTCCTGATGCGAGAACCCGTTGTGGTCCTGGCGCCAGACGTGCGAGGTCAGCAGATAGTTCAGCGACGCAATCGGAGGACGCCAAGGGATCTGGCGCGTCACCTTCAGCCACTTGGCGTGCTGGTTGAACATCGAATCCACGACGTGGATGAACGCCTCGTAGCTCGAGAACAGTCCATGGCGCCCGGTGAGCAGGTAGCCCTCGAGCCATCCCTGGCAGGTGTGCTCGCTCAAAATCTCCATCACCCGCCCTTCGGCACCGAGGTGCTCGTCCTCCGGCCGCCGCTCGGCCATCCAGGCGCGGTCGGTTACCTCGAACAAGGCATCGAGGCGGTTCGACGCGGTCTCATCGGGGCCGAACACCCGGAAGTTGCGCCGGTCCCGGTTGAGCGTCATCACGTCACGCAGGAATCGACCGAGGGGCCGGGTGGCCTCCGCGACCACGACCCCCGGCCGGGGGACCTCCACCGCATGCTGGCGGAAGTCCGGTAGCTGGAGCTCCTCGAGCAGCAGTCCCCCATTGGCGTGCGGGTTCGCGCCCATGCGGCGGGCACCCGTCGGGGCGAGCTGGGCGAGCTCGCGGCGAAGCCGGCCCGATTCGTCGAACAGCTCTCCCGGCCGATAGCTCCGCATCCACATCTCGAGCTGTCGCAGGTGATCGGGGTGATCCGCCAGGCCAGCGAGCGGCACCTGGTGCGAGCGCCACGAACCCTCGGTCTTCTTGCCGTCCACTTCCTTCGGGCCGGTCCAACCCTTGGGGGTCACGAGGACGAGCGCCGGCCAACGAGGCCGGGTCGCCGGCCCGCCAGCGCGCGCGCGCCGCTGGATCGACCGAATCTCCCCGACGACGGCATCGAGGGTCGCCGCCATGGCCTCGTGCATCGAAGCTGGCTCGTCCCCCTCCACGACGTAGGGGCGGTGTCCGTAACCGGTGAGGAGGCTCTCCAGCTCGGCCCGGCCGATCCGGGCCAGAACGGTCGGGTTCGCGATCTTGTATCCGTTCAGGTGGAGGATAGGCAGGACGGCACCGTCCGTCACCGGGTTGAGGAACTTGTTCGAGTGCCATGCCGTGGCGAGCGGCCCGGTCTCCGCCTCTCCGTCGCCAATCACGCACGCGACCAGGAGGTCGGGGTTGTCGAACGCGGCGCCATAGGCATGGGCGAGCGAATAGCCGAGCTCACCGCCCTCGTGGATCGAGCCGGGCGTTTCGGGCGCGACGTGACTGGGAATCCCGCCCGGAAAGGAGAATTGCCGGAACAGACGCCGCATCCCGGCCTCGTCCCGGGAGACGTCCGGATAGCGCTCGCTGTACGTGCCCTCGAGGTACGTGTTCGCCACCATGCCCGGCCCGCCATGGCCCGGACCGCACACGTAGATGACGTCGAGGTCGCGCGCTCGGATCAGGCGGTTCAGATGCGCGTAGATGAAGTTCAGACCCGGAGTCGTCCCCCAGTGGCCGAGAAGTCGCGGCTTGACGTGGGCGATCTCGAGCGGCTTCCGGAGCAGCGGGTTGTCGAGAAGATAGATCTGCCCGACGGACAGGTAGTTCGCCGCCCGCCAGTAGGCGTCGATCAGGGCCAGCTCCCCTGTGGACAACACACCAGCAGCCATCAGTCCTCCTGTTTGTCGTGGCGGGCCGGGCCAATCACCGCGTCAGCCACTGAAGTCCGGGGGGTCGTTCGAGGCCTTGATTCGCGTGGAAGACGCCGGGACGACCGGGCGATACGGGAACATGCCACGAACGCCACTGCGCGTCGAGCATTTCGGCGTCAGCGGCCACATCCTCTCCTCACGCCGCTCGCCCATCGTGCAGCTCACATCCTCCATCATCTCGCTCTTCCGATCCATTCGATCCGGCGACAGCGAGCCACTGCCCCGCGCCCCACGCCGTCCACCGCTTCGCGTCCGGTGCAACGGTGAGGCGATCCCGCCCCAGGTGTCGCATCAGTGGGACAGTCTGCCCGAGGAGCGCCAGGGCCCACGCTTTGCGGGGCCGCCAACGACCGGAGCCATGTCGCCATCGTCCGGCTCCTCGAGGCCGGCATCACCGTTGCACACCACACCAGGAAGAGGTTCCGAAGTCATACCGGATGCCGGCCGAGGCGGGCCGCTGAGGCCGTGCACACGAGGGATCCATGACGACGATCAATCGAATCCTCTACGCGACGGATCTTTCCGCCACCTCGGAGGCGGCCTGGAGCGAGGCACGGCGACTCGGGCGCCTGTTCGACGCCGAGATTGTGATCCTGCACGTGGTCACGCCGCCGGTCGTCTTCCCCGTCGAGGGATACTTCCCACCGGACCTTTACCAGGAATACCTTCGAAGCGCACAACACGACGCGGAAAGAGGACTGGATCGCTTGCTCGGCAGCGTGGCGGGCTCGGGCCTCAAGGTCCGCCTCCGCCTCGAAGAGGGACCGCCGGCTCCACGGATCCTCGACATCGCAAGCCAAGAGGCCGCCGACATTCTCGTGGTCGGCACGCACAGCCGCACGGGTCTCCGACGGGCCATGCTCGGGAGCATCGCCGACCGGATGGTCCGCCAAGCGAGGTGCCCGGTCTTGACGGCCCGGCCTCAACCGGATGCTGCGCCTCCTGTCCAGATTCGTCGGATCTGCTACGCCACCGACTTCTCCCCGACCGCCCGCGCCGCCTGGTCGTGGGTGGTCGCGATCGCCGGTGCCGCGAACGCCGAGGTCGACCTCGTTCACGTCACGTTCGAGCCGGTGGCCGACCGTCACATGCCCGCGGAGATGACCGGGCGCATGGCCCGGTTCCTCCGCGAGCAGGGCCACATGGAAGTCGAGCGGTTCCTGCAGCGGTCCACGCTGCCACGTGAGCGGATCCACGTGCACCTGTCCCCCGGAGTCCCGGGGGAGCAGATCGTCCATCGCGCTCTGGAGCGAGCCGCCGATCTCATCATCATGGGTACCCACGGCTGGTCCGGGGTCGTTCGCTGGGTGCTCGGTTCAGTCGCTCACTACGTGATCCAGACCGCGCCGTGCCCGGTGCTCACCATCGCGCCGGCCGGGGCACCGGGGGAATCGGGCGCAGGGACAGCGGCGGCGGGGATCACGCGATGAAGCCCATGCCCCATCACTACACGGTCCGGATCGCCGGGGGCCCGAGCGGTCCCGCGCTCGCCATGGCTGACGGTCTGCCCGACCTCGGAAGCGCACCGCCCCCCGAGTTCGGTGGCCCCGGCGGCGCGTGGAGCCCGGAGCACCTCCTGTTGGCTGCCGTGGAAGCGTGCTTCCTGTTCACCCTGCGAGCCGTCGCGCGGGCCTCGCACGTCGAGTTCGAGACGTGCGAGGTGACCGCCGAAGGGACCGTCGACCGCACGGACGGTGTGACGCGCTTCACGGACATCCTCCTGCGGCCGCGTCTCAGGCTCGCGACCGGGACGGATCCGGACCGGGCACGGCGGGCCATGGAAAAGGCCGAGAAGGCGTGTCTCGTCTCGGCTTCGCTCGTGACGCCGGTCCGGCTCGAGGCTGAGCTCGCCTAGCGCTGACCAGCCTTCTGTCCCCTCGCCCGTCTCGCGCCGCCAACGCCCGTCGCGTCACTCCAGAACCGCCAGAAGCCCCATCACACCCATCCCCAGCGTCATGAGGCCGATCTGCAGGAGCGCCCCGCGGCCGGTCCGGTCGTGCTGGAGCTCCGGGATCAAATCGGCGGCCGCAATGTATACGAAGCCCCCGGCCGTGATCGGGACCAGCAGCCCCGTCACCGCCGCCCCAAAGACCGCGCCCAGCAGCAGCGCGGCGACGGCTCCCAGGATGGCCGCGCTGGCCGACCCGAGGTTCAAAAGCACCGCCCGTCGCACGCTGAGTCCGCTGTGAATGAGGATGCCGAAGTCGCCGAGCTCCTGCGGGATCTCGTGGAAGAGCACGGCGACAGTCGTCGCCAGGCCGAGAGCTGGGCTCACGAGATAGCTCCCCGCGATCAGGACGCCGTCGATGAAGTTGTGGATCGCGTCCCCAAGAACGTTCACGGCAGCCAGCTCCGGGCGCGCGATCGACTCCGGATGATGGTACCGGTGGAGCAGGCCGTGCTCGTGCCGCAGCAGCTTCTCGACCGCGAAGAACAGCAGCATCCCGCCCAGAATCAGGAGCGATGGCCGCAGCGTGGCCGCGTCCTGCTTGAGGGACTGTGGGATGAGGTGGATGAACGCATCGCCGAGCAGCGCGCCCACCGCGAAGCTCACGAGGAAGGCGGCGAGACGGCGCGTACGCGCTTCGTCAAGGGACAGGGTCACGAGACCCACCAGGGAGACCAGGCTGACGACTCCCACACTCACCAGACTCAAGATGGCGTTGGTCATCGCATGCCGCAGTGAAACGGCCCCTGCGAACACGCCGCCGTCCCAGCATGCGCCTCGGGGACGATGGCCGACCGCGCCGGGCTCGTCACCGCCCCCGCCGAGCTGGGCCGAGCTTTCGGTCGGGGCGCCGGTCTCGTCGCGGCCTGCGCATCCATCCCCCCGAGGCTCTCGAGTCCATTCAGCTGGCCCGTCGTCCCGTCCGACTCGGCGGCCCTAGTTCGCCCTTCGCGCCAGAATCCCCCTCCCTGGGCGTGTCGGGTGCCAGCCCAAAGAGCCTGCCCGCAGTCCGGGCTCGGTGCTGCGGCTTGGCTAGCTCCCGGACACGCCCGTCCTCGATCAACAGGATGCGGTCGGCCTCCTGAGCGAGGCGGTCGTCATGAGTGATCATGATGAACGCGACTCCGTGCTCGCGGCTCATCTCCCGCATCAGGGCGAAGACCTCTTCACCGGCGCGGCTGTCCAGGTTCCCGGTCGGCTCGTCGGCCAGGATGATCTTCGGGGCGTTTGCCAGCGCCCGCACGATGGCACAGCGCTGGTTCTGGCCACCGCTCATCTCGCCGGGTCGCTTGTGCAGCTCCCCCTCGAGCCCGACCCGGCGCAGGAGTCCCACGACACGCGCCCGCTGAGCGTCGGTGACGCCTCCGCATCGGATGATGATGGGCATCAGGGCGTTCTCCAGGCAGCTGAACTCGTCGAGCAGGTAATGGAACTGGAACACGAATCCGATCTCGTCGCTCCGGAAGTCGGCCAACCCATCGTCGTCGAGCCCACCGATGTCCACGCCGTTGATCACGACCGAACCGCCCGTGGGCGTGTCCAGGGCTCCGAGGAGGTTGAGAAGCGTCGTCTTCCCACTGCCCGACTGGCCGACGATCGCCACGAATTCGCCTGATCGGATCTCGAGGTCGACGCCGTGCAGAACCGGCACCGGCACCTTGCCACCATAGGTCTTCCGAAGATCGCGCGTCTCCACCACGACCGGCCCGGCAACCCGCGACTCGTCATCACCGGGGTCAGAAGACCCGGCGGGATCGACCTCCGAGGGCGCCGGGCTGTCGGCGTCGGCGGGTCGTCGGCCTTGGGGCCCCGGGCCGGGACCGAGCGGGCGGCCTTGATCCGATGGCTTCATCGCATCACGTCCACCGGGTTCAGCCGCGCGGCTCGGCGGGAGGGCAGATAGGCCGCCAGCACCGTCGCGACGATCGCCGCGCCCACGGCCAGGCCGATGTAGGCGGGCAGGATCGCCACCGGGAAGAACTGCTCGGGCAGCTGCCCCGGCCGATACGGGGGCTGTTCGATCCGCCCGAGGAGGAAGACGATCAGCGTGCCGACGACCGCCCCGATCGCACTTCCCGCGAAGGCGATCCCCAGGCCCTCGAGTACGAAGATGCGCAGGATCTGGCGCCGCCGAGCGCCGATCGCCTTCAGGATGCCGATCTGCTTGGACTTCTGCAGCACCGAGACGATGAGCACGGACGCGATGGCGAACGACGAGGCGACCAGGCTGAAGATCGAGATGAGATACGCGGTCGCGCTCTGCATCCGGAGCCGGTCCAGGAAGACCGGAAACTCGCGCGACCAGGACTTTGCCTCGTACGGCACGAGTCCCATGATCTGGTCCGCGATCTCGTCTGCGCTGTAGATGTCGCGCAGCTTCACGTACACGATGTTGACGGCGGTCCCCAGTCCGAACAGGCTCTGGGCCGTGCGCAGGGTGATATAGGCGTCGCCGCGACCCTGGCCGCGACTGTAGATGCCCACGATGGTGAACGTCTCGGACGCCCCGGTGTTCGACAGGAGCCGGATGCGCTCGCCCATCACCAGGTTCAGGTCCTTCGCGAGCTCCGTGTCCACGACGATCTCGTCGCTTGCGAGATCCCGGAATCGGCCCATCACCATGTACTTCGTGATCGGAGTGACCTCGTCCTGGAGCACCGGATCCGCCCCGACGACACCGACCCCGACGGCGTGACTGCCCTTGGACGCGAATCCCTGCTGCCGGACGACGGGGTTCACGAGGGCCACACCGGGCAGGGCCCGGATCGTCTCGGTCACGCGCGGCCAGTCGTCGATGTCCTTCTGCTGGGGCGCTAGCTGGTCAATGCGGCTCGAGCTCGGTCCCGGTGGGGCGCCTGGAACCTCGGCCAGCGGGGTCGGCTTGGGATCCTCGACGCGGATGGTCACGTGCGGAATGGCCTCGGTCAGGAGGGCGGTCAGCTTCCGGTGGAGGCCGAAGATCAGCGCCGTGACGAAGATCACGATGATCACTGCGGCGGCGACCGCGCTGATCGTCAGCCACGTCTGGCCGCCGCCCGATCGAAGGTGACGGGCGGCCACCAGGAGCTCGAAGCGAAGCCCCGGCCGGCGCGCCGCGGGCCGCTCCCCGCTCACCGCCCCCCTCGCTCGCTCGAGGAACGGATTCGGACGCGGTCCCCAGGATGGATCGCCACGGGGTTCGTGATCACGCGGTCGTCGAGGCCGAGTCCGCCCACTACGGGAACGCCGTCCTTCGTAGGCGGTCGCGTCTGGACCATCTTCTCGACCGCGCGAGAGTTCTGCACCACCAGCACGACGGTCCGGTCCCCGACCCGACGTAGCGCCACCGCCGGCACCAGAATTCGTTGCGCGGCCGGGTTGGTCACGATGTTGACGTTGACCGTCTGCCCGGGACGCAGCCACCCCGGTGGCTTGTTCGGCACGACGGTCACCATGATCGTCCCGCGCGTCTGATCGACAGCGGCGGCGATCTCGGAAACGGATCCCGCGAACGTGGATCCGAGGAACGTGCCAGAGGAGATGACCGCGGACTGGCCGACCGCAAGATCAGCGAGATTGGTCTCGTCGACGTCCACGTGGATCTCCAGCTCGTTGCTGACCAGCCGCAGGACGCCCTGGGCTCCCACCGTCTGGCCCACCTCGGCATTGATCGCCGTCACCACCCCGCCGAAGGGCGCGAGCACGACCGCCTCCTGCGCCTGGCGACGAGCCACCGCCAGGGCTCGCTCGGATTCCCGCACGCGCTCCCGGGCGATCGCGACGTCTTCCGGTCGAGCGCCGACCTCCAGCGTCCGCAGCCGAGCCTCCTGGACTCCGACGTTGGCCTCGGCGGCGGCCACTCCTCCGCGGAACGCGCGCACGACGGTCTCGGCGACGGCAACCGCCTGCCGCTGGGCAGCGACCTGCTGCTCCACCACGCGGGAGCGGGTCAGAGCTTCGTCGTGCTCGGCCCTGGCGACGAGCCCGCGCTCGAGCAGCCGCTCGGCCCGCTCCAGCTGACGGGCAGCCAGCTCCCGCTCAGCCTGGTGCTGAGCGAGCTGAGCCTGCGCCTGAACGACGGTCTGTTCGGCCTGGGCCAGCGACGACTGCTGCTGAGCGAGTTGGGCGCGGGCCTGCTGGACCTGCGCCGTCGCGGCCTCGAGCTCGGACGGCAGCGCGCCGCGCGCCACCTGAACCAGCGTGGCCTGAGCGGTCGTCAGGGCCGCCTCCGCCTGCGCAACCCGGGCCTCGGCAACGTCGCTCTTGATGAGCGCCAGCCTCTGACCCGCCGAGACCCGTTCCCCTTCCTGAACGTAGAGCCGCTCCACGACTCCGGCCGCCTGGGCCCCCGCGAGCGTCTCGGTGACCCCGCGGACCCGTCCGCTGCTGGCGATCGATTCGATGATGCTGGCGGGCACCGGCCGAGCGACGGACACGTCCTTGGCCCGCTGCCCCCACCAGATCCCGGCTCCGACCGTCAGGACTCCCAGCAGGACCAGGGACATGATCCAGGAGCCCCTGAGTCTAGGCACAGTCCTCTCCATTCGCGCGGTCAGGTTGCAATGGCTCTGCCAGGAGGTAACCTGGCGTCTCCACTGCGGAACACTCCCCCAGTCGTCACGTGAGCCGGGGGTCCCGGCTACCCACCCGAGGCACGATCGCCCCAGCCCTGGGCCGGGCGCCTCGCCAGGACCAGATCCAAAGCAGTGGGCAGCCTAGATGGATGATGGAAGGCGCCGATACCGTTCGGCTTCTCGCGAGTTCCGGCCAAGGACACCGCCAGCGCGAGCGATCGAGTCTAGTTGGGTGTCGTCTGGCCTGGACCTCCGCCAAGACGCCGGAGGAGTTGATCCAGGAAGCCGCGCTGTCCCTGGATGATCCGGTCCCGGGCCTCGTCAATCAGAAACCAAGCGGCGCGGTCAACCTCGGGGAACTCCTGGACGTGGCCCGAGCGGGGTGGCCACTCGATCGCGAACGTGTTGCTCCTGATCGCCGCCGGGTCACAGTCCCCCTCGACCGCCCAGGCGTGGATGATCTTCCCGCCGGGTTGCCTGATCGGCATCAGGGATAGGAAGGCACCCGATATCTCGGCGCCCGTCTCCTCGAGAAGCTCCCGCCGCGCTGCGCCGAGAGGCTCCTCGTCGGGCCGGACCTCGCCCTTGGGAATGGACCAGGCCCCCAGGTCCCTCGACTGCCAGAAGGGTCCTCCCGGGTGCACCAGGAACACCTCCCAAGCCGCGGGTCCACGCCGGTAGACCAGAACGCCCGCGCTACGCTTTCTCGGCACTATTCGAGGACATCGAGGCAGTCGTGGTCGACGAGATCGGTGTCGTGGGTCGCTTCCTAAACAGGCTCCCGCCCCAGGTCCTCCTCGACATCCCCCTGCGAACGCCGACAGTGGTCACACCGCGTTCGGAGCCACAGGTTCCCGTCCGCATCCTCAGGGCCGCGGCTCTCCGCATGGATCAAGCCGCCACACGGGCAGGCTTCGGGGTACTCCTCGAGACATTCGGGGCATTGGGCATCTCCGACGTGGTGAACGACTTCTTCCTCGACCGCAAAGAACTGCATGGGGACCCCTCCATCCTCATGGGTTTCGCAACCGCGGTGCCGACAGGTGCGTTCGGCCAACCCTGGCTCCAGATCCGGCGTCACCCGGACTGGCTGCCCCGCTGAATCAGCTTCCCTGGAAGCAGGGACGAGCATGCCATCACATGCGTGATCGCGTCACGATCATACTCGTCGTTCGAGCGGTAGGTGGCGAAGTAGCGCTGCAGCGCACGAACCCGCTCAAGGTGGGCCCCCACCGCCTGCAATCCGACCGACACCCCGTGGTTCGTGAACGCGAACCGCACGTCGCGCAGGCCGGGCTCGCGACAGAAGTACCCGGGTGGATCCACCCACATCCGGTCGAGGGTCGCGAGCGAACGCTCGCGCAGCACCCGCGCCCAGGTCGCGCCGGGAAAGAAGTGCGACATCCACAGGATCATCCCCAGGCCGAGGTCCTGAGTGACGTCAAGATCCCCATACAGCCGCTGAACCAGCCCCTGCATGTCTCGGATCTCTCCGGCGAGCTCCGCCTCATCCAGCAGCCGGTAAACCACGTAGCCGTGGAACGGATCCAGTGCTCCATAGCCGAATCCTGGATAAGGAGCGCTGAGATCCTCGCGCATCTTCCAGATCACGCCGACCCCGGGCCGAACGAAGGCAGGATGGATCTGGCGGACCAGCGCGATGGCCTGCTGGCGATACGCGGGCCGCTTCTCGGCGAGCACGTGAAGCGCGAACAGCCACATGGCGAGATAGTGGAAGTACTGTCCATCTCGATCGGGCGCCTCCCCGATCCGAATGCCGCGCGGCCGTCCGAGCACCCGGCCCACGTCCGCCACCACTCCCTCCGCCGCATCCACGTACCGATCGTCGAGCATTTCCGAGGCGAGCGACACGAGCAACACGACGCCGAACGCATCGGTCCAGAGGTACCGGGGCCCGTTCGGCCAGATGCGCTCGCGGCGCATCCACTCGAGCCTGCGCAGCGTCTCCTCGGCCTCCGGCCGCATCAGACCGACCCGCCTCCGGACCGCCGACGCGGTGACACGGTTTCCCTCTGGAAAGGCAGCGCGCCCCGAACAGCCGCCAGCACGCGAGCGACGCCGGAACGGGTCGCCTGCTCCCGCGCGAAGCCGACGAACGGCAGGTCGTGTCTCGTGACGCGCGCGATCCGCGCCTGCAACGAGAGCAACCGCGACGGCGCCCGGAGCCCTGCCACTCGAGCCCACCGCGGCATCAGGGGGCCTCGGACAGCGGCCTCAGGCCGCGCCGGTGCTGAACGGGTGCAACGCCGGGAGCATCCGCGTCTCGGCGGCGGTGATGGGCCGCACCGCTTGCGTCTCATCGAACCAGATGTACTCGTCGAACTGGTACGGCAGTGAGGCGTGGAAGTAGTGGCTCTGGAGCTCCGTGTCCGGCCGGTAGACGACGCCGACGGCGCGCTCGAGTCGAGAGGACGCCAACTCCGCGCGCACCTCCTCGCGCGCCGGAGCGCGGAGATGCAGCCGGAAGGCCTTGACGCCCGAGTCGTGACACAGGCGCTCGTAGCTCTCGGGATGGGCGGGCCGCAGCTTCATGATCCGCATCGGCCCATCCCAATCATGCGCGGCGGCAACTGTCCCGTGATCGGTGCCGAACCCGACCAGGGAGACCGCGTCGCCGAATCGTTCCCGGCACAGCTGTCCGAGATTCAGCTCGCCGCGCGCGCTCATCTCGGTCGCCCGCGCGTCACCGAGATGCGAGTTGTGCGCCCACACGACGGCTTTCGAGGATGGCCCGTGGAACGCGAGCAGGCGCTCGAGCGTGTCGAACATGTGCCGGTCGCGCTGATTCCAGGACTCGGCCGCTCCGTAGTACATCGACCGGTAGTAGCGCTCGGCGTCAGCGACGAGGCGCGCATTCTGCACGGCGTCGAGGAACCGCTCGCCGTCCCGTTCCGCATAGTCGAGCTCCCGGCTGAGCATGTCGCGCAACATCGCCACCGCCTCCTTCTCGCAGACGCGGTAGCGCCCGCTGATGGCGGCACGCCCATAGGCTTGCGGATCGGCCTGCCAGGGCGTCAAGCAAGAGTACCGCTCGCGGGCAAGGCGGGCGGCCGGCGGATCCACCCGCTCCAGGTACTCGAGCACGGAGCGAATCGACGCGAACAGACTGTACAGATCCAGGCCGTAGAAACCGGCCTGCCGCGTCGGCTCGTGGGCCTCGGCGTTGAAGACCCGCAGCCACTCGACGAAGCCCCACGTCTCGTGGTTCCGCCACATCCAGGTCGGAAACCGCGCAAACACCGACTCCTCGGGACGGTGCCCATCCGGAAGCGCCTCGACGTAGCGATTGACGCGGCGCGCATCCGGCCAGTCGGCCTCGACCGCGACGATCCGGAACCCGCGGGTGCGGATGAGCTCCTGGGTGATGCGAGCGCGCATTCGGTAGAACTCGGAAGTGCCGTGCGTCGCTTCACCGATCAGGACCAGTCGCGATTCGCCGAGCCGCTCGAGCAGCGCGCCGAGATCCTGGCCATCGATCGATGCGAGCGGCTCGGCGACTTCACGCAGGAGGTGAACCAAGGTGCCTGGACGGCTCAGGGTCTGCGCGGGACGCCCGTTCCACTCGGTCGGCTCTGCCGTCCAGCCCTGCGTCCCAATCAGCGGCACGAAGCGCACGTCGCCGAGCTCTTCCTCGCGCAGCCGGCCATCCGCTTCCCGGGTCACCCGGAGCAGGCGTTGAACGCTTCGGCCCTCCCCTACCGGAATCACGAGACGCCCGCCGGGTGCCAGCTGGTCCAGCAGCGCCTCGGGGACTTTCGGGCCACCTGCCGCGACGACGATCGCGTCGTATGGGGCATGCTCGGGCCAGCCGAGCGTGCCGTCACCATGCAGCACGAGGACGTTCGAGAATCCAAGCCGGGCAAGACGTTCGGTCGCGACGCGGGCCAGCTCCTCGTGCCGCTCGACCGTATAGACCTCGCGAGCGATCCGGCCGAGAATCGCCGCCGCGTAACCAGAGCCCGTCCCCACCTCCAGCACGCGATCCCCGGGGCGAAGGGCCGCCGCCGCGGTCATGAGCGCGACGATGTAGGGCTGCGAGATCGTTTGCCCCCGCTCGATCGGCAGGGGCGCATCCGCATACGCGAACTCCTCGAGCTTCGGCGGTAGGAACGCCTCCCGCGGGACATTCCGCATCGCCTCGAGCACGGCCGGGTCACGGACGCCTCGAGCGGCGATGTGGGCACGAACCATGCGCACTCGTTCGTCGACCAGGTTCATCATTTCACTCCGCCTCGGGAGCCCGGCCAAGGAACGCCGGCCATCCGGTCGGCGTCCCGGGGACGCTCATTCCTCGGACACCAGGTCCTGGACCGCCCGCAGCACGTCGATGTAGCTGACGATTCCGACCACTTCACGCGTGTCTGGCTGAACCACGGGGATCGCGCCCACCTTGTTCTCGATCATCAGGTCGATCACCTCGCCCAGGTCGGTCTCCGGCTCGACCGAGATGACGTCGGAGCTCATCGCCTCGACGACCGGCGCGGCGAGCGCCCGCCGGAGGGCGTCCGCTCCCTCCGTCGTCAGCAGGCGCCCCACGTCCAGGGCGGCGAGATCGCGGTCGCTCAGCATGCCAAGCAGGATTCCACCTCGCGCGACGGGCACGTGGCGAATGTCAGCCTCGCGCATGACGTCCCACACCTCCGCCAGAGTCGCCTGCGGAGTCATGGTGATCGGATTCCGCGTCATCACCTCATGGGCTTTCATCGGATCGATCCCTCCCGCCCTTCTAGCCGGGCGAAGTGATCACCTGAGGATAGAGTCGGTCGACGTCTTCGCGGCGGCAGAGCGCGGTTCCTGGATTCATCACGGCCGCCGCGCCGGCGGCGACTCCGAAACGCACGGCCTCGCTCAGGGCACGCCCCCGGGCGAGGGAGAGCACGATGCCCGCCACCAAGCTGTCGCCGGCCCCCACGCTGCTCTTCACCTGGACGGCCGGAGAGGCCAATCGCTCCCGCTCCGAGGCGGTCACCCACAGAGCACCCCCGGCTCCGAGCGAAAGGACCAGGATCTCGCACCAGCCACGCTTGACGGCCGTGGCCGCGAGACTCGCCAGCTGCGACTCGTCGCCTCCCTGCTCCCCCGTCAGCGCCCGGAACTCCCGAAGGCTCGGCTTCAGGAGATAGACGCCCTCCTCGACGGCGCGGGCGAGCGGCGCTCCCGAGGTGTCCAGCACCACCCGGCTTCCGATCTCCCGGCCCACCGCTGCCAGGCGCGCGTAGAAGTCGACCGGGACCCCGGGCGGCAAGCTGCCGCTCGCCACCAGAAAGTCCGGCGGCGGGCGCAGCTGACGCACCCAGTCCAGGAAGACCGGCCACTCCCGGTCGCCGAGGGCCGCGCCCGGCATGCAGAAGCGGAACTGGCGGCCGCTCACCTCCTCCAGGACGTTCAGATTCTCGCGCGTCCAGCCGTCCACCGGCATCGGCGCGTGCGGCACGCCTTCTCCGTCGAGCAATCGCTTCAGCAGCTCGCCGGCCGGCCCCGCCGCGGGGAAGCAGGCCAGCGCGTCTCCGCCGAGCTTCCGGATCGCTCGCGCGACGTTGATCCCCCCGCCTCCCGGCTCGAATGTCGGGGCTCGGCACCGGAGCTTCTGCTCGGGCAGGACGTAGGGAACGCTGGTGCTCTCGTCGACCGCTGGGTTCATCGTGAGCGTGACGATCGAGCGCATCGGTGGCCCCTCCGACGAGAGGCGCATCACTCGATTGCGCGCTCGAGCTCGGGCGCGTATCGCCCATCGCGCGCCGCGCTGTTGCAGCGTGCCCGGTGATGGAGGGCTCGTTGCCCGGCGGCCACGAGGGCCGGCTTCCCGTGCCATCGCCGCATGGCGTCATCCTGCAAGGCCCGCCCGTAGGAAAAGCTCAGTGCCCACGGATGAGGGCCACCCTTGGCATTGATGGCATTCAGGTGAGCGGTCGCGAGAACGGCCGTCTGTCCTCCCGATAGGAACACGATCCCGGGCACGGCAGCGGGGACGGCGCGCCTGAGACAGCGAATCGTCGACGTCGCGACCTCTTCCACGTCGGCCTGGCGAGGGCAGCTCTTGCCGGCGAGCACCATGCTCGCCTTCAGGAGCATCGCCTCCGGAACGACGCGCTGATGACGGAGGGCCGAGAAGACCGCGTGCAGCGTGGCCTCGGTGACCTCGAAGCACCGCGCGATGGTGTGATCCCCATCCATCAGGACCTCGGGTTCGACGATCGGGACGAGGCCGGCGTCCTGGCACGCCGCCGCGTAGCGAGCGAGCGCGTGCGCATTCGCCTCGATGCAGCGTGCGCTGGGGATGCCCGGTCCGATGGCGATCACTGCCCGCCACTTCGCGAAGCGCGCGCCGAGAGCCTTGTACTCGCCGAGCCGATCGCGAAGCCCGTCGAGCCCCTCGGTGACTACCTCGCCGGCCGCGCCGGCCAGCGGTCTCGTGCCCGTGTCCACCTTGATGCCGGGCAGGGTCCCCCGCCGTGTGAGGAGCTCGGGGAAAGGCGTGCCGTCATCGGCCTTCTGCCGAATGGTCTCGTCGAACAGGATGACGCCGCTGATGAAGTCGGAAATGTCTCGGGTCGTGAAGAGCAGCTGCCGATAGAGACGGCGATTCTCCTCGCTGTTCTCGATGCCGAGGGCCGCGAAGCGCTTGGCGATCGTGGGATGGCTCTCGTCGGCAGCCAGGATCCCCCTTCCCGGGGCAACCAGTGCTCGCGCAATCGATTCCAGGGCGTCCATGTCCGTTTCCTCGCCCGCTCCCGGCCCGTTCAGCCCCCGAGCACGAGCCCGTTCGTGACGCTCGAGACCCCGGGCGACGCCCACGCCACACGCTCGGCTTCCTGCCTCTCGGCCCACGACCGCACGTTGCCCCGCAAGGTGACGGCACTACCTTCGATCTCCACGGTGACGCGACGGGCGTCAACCTCGGCGCTGCGCCGGAACGCGTCTTCGATTCTCGTCTTGATGGTCTCGGACGTGGGTCGCGGCCTGACCGTCACATGATTCCGGATGCCCAGCACGCCGGTGAGCCGTCGCACGGCGTCTTCGGCCGCAGTCCGCTGGTGCCCCCACTCGACGGCTCCCTCCAGGGTGATCCAGCCTTTGCTCACGACAACCTTGATGCGGTCGGGCGGGATGGAGCTGTTCCACTCGAGAAGCTGGACCGCCGCGCGCGCGAGGTCCACATCCGAGCGCCGGCTCCCGCCGGGCAGGTGCACCTCGATCTCGCTCGCCATCCCCTTCACGCCGGCCACCCGCAGCGCGGCTCGCTCGGCCTCGATCTTCTCGTGGAAGTTCTGAACCTCGCCGCTCAGGGTCACGACGCCATCCGTCACCGCCACGCCGATCCCCGCGGACTTGATGCCGGGCTCCCATTCCAGCTCGTCCACCACTTGATCCTTCAGGAGCACGTCCGTCTTCATGGCGCCTCTCCTCTCCGGCAGGCCTCAATTTCCCCCCGGCTGGGGCACCTTGCCGCGAGCCTGGGCCCCGCCAACTGGTCGGAGGACGGCCACGAGCACCACCGCGGCCGGCACGACGCGTGGCAGCGTCAGGGCCCACCCCTCGATTCGACCTCCACCAAGCTCCGCTTCCCTTCAGCCCACTCGGGATGGAGACCCAGCCGTCCGAGCGTGCTGAGCGCCCGATCCGGGTCCCCCCAGTCGCTCCACGAGACTCCCCGAACCGGCAGTACTGCGAGATTGCCCGGCCCGGTGCTCAGCACGTCGTCCGAGAAGTTCGTCGAGGGGAGCGTCGCGTAGAGCGATCGCATGGCTTCGCGCTCGCCGAGGGTCGCATGGCGGAGCCACGCCGCCGTGAACGCGCTGAAGAGATCGGGCACGGACTCCCGAATCAGGCCGAGCAGCGCAGGCACCCGACCCACGAGGACAAAGCTGTTCCAGAGACAACCGCGCTCGAAGAGCATTTCGGCGACCGCCGCCGTGGGCTTCTCCCAGAATCGCCGGACCCGGTACACCGGATACGCGGGCCGCTCGATGAGCGGATCCCCGACCTCGATCCAGCCGTACTGCACCTCCGGACTATCCGCGCGAATCCCCAGCAGGATCACGAGGTCGGGACGAGCCTCGACCGCGGCGAAGGCCGCTTCCACGTGGGCCATGAAGCGCGCGTCGTCCGAGACGTGGTGATCCGAGGGGAATAGGGCCACCGCGTCCGACGATCCTCCGTCCGCGACGCGCAGGAGCCCGTAGAGGATCGCGGGAGCAGTGCCCCGGCCCTCGGGCTGAAGGGCCAACAACGGACCCGGCGCCCCCTCGGCGAGAAGCGGCGCATAGAAGCGCTCGTGGGAGCGGGTCAGGACCAGGCACGTCCGATCCGGTCTCACGGCCCGCGCCACACGCGCTCGCGTCCCGTCCAGCAGCGTCACGCCGTCCATGAGCGCGCAGAACTGCTTCGGCCGCTCGTCGCCCGCAATCCGTCGCGTCAGCGGCCGGAGCCGCATCCCCTCCCCTCCGGCCAGGATGATCGCCGATCGGCCTGCTCGCCCCGTCGGGAAGTCCATCCCCCTGCCCTGGATCGACATCTCATCCGCTCGGCCGACTTGAAGGAGGCCCATGTGCGTAATGCGTAGCAACGGCGCTGCCACTCTCGACATCTGCCATGGGCGGGCGCATCCCCGCCCGGAGGTGGCCGGCAGGCCCATCGGGGTCGCTTGCGCCGAACGACGATGCGGACTGCCCGCCCCACACGGGGCAGCGATGGGACACCGCCCGGACCACCGCGCCCATGTCCGATGCATGGCGGCGGTGGCACTCGGGTTGCACCTCGACGCGGTGGTGCCGCGCCGGCAAGCGTGGAAAGCGAGCGCCAGTAGGGGGAAGACGATGGGGTTGAAAGATCTGCTGGTGCACGTGGACAACGACCCGGCATGCGGCTCGCGCGTGGACGTCGCGGTCGCCTTGGCCGCGAAACATGGAGCTCATCTCACGGGCCTGCATGCCATGGGACGCCCTCCCCAACTGCCCGGCTACATCGAGTTGCAGCTGCCGCCGAGCTTCCAAGAGGAGCAGCAGCGGCAGCGCGAGGAGCTCGCCCGCCGGGCGGAGGAGCAGTTCCACGACCGGACACGGCGACGCGGGATCCGTGGCGAGTGGCGGGTCGACGCTGGCGACATCGTCGAGGCAACGAAGCTGCACGCCCGATACGCCGACCTCACGGTCATCGGCCAGGGTCTCGACCTCGGCAACGCGCCTTACGACCTCGCTTCCCTCCCCGAGAACCTGGTCCTCGGCGTGGGCCGGCCTGTGCTGGTCGTCCCACGCTACGGGGCTTTCGAGACGGTCGGCGAGCGGGTCATGATCGCGTGGAACGGGAGCCGCGAGGCGACACGGGCGGTGCACGATGCGATTCCGCTCCTGCAGCTCGCGACGAACGTCACGGTGCTCTCGGTCGACCCCGAGCGCGACTCAGGGCGCCGGTCGCCGGGTGCGGACATCGCGCTCCACCTGGCACGCCACGGTGTCACGGCCGAAGCGGCATCGACGGTGGGCCTCGACATGCGGGTCGGTGACCTGCTCCTCTCCCGCGCAGCCGATCTCGGAGTCGATCTCATCGTCATGGGCGCCTATGGGCACACGCGCATGCGCGAGATGGTGCTGGGCGGGGCGACCCGAGACCTGCTCCAGCACATGACCGTGCCCGTGCTGATGTCCCATTGAGATTCGCTCCGGACAATGGTGCCGATGCCCGAGATCTCGATGATCCGGACCCAGAGGAGTCAGAAGTCCGGAGGCATCGCTTCCCATGTTGGGGCGACGTCCGAGGAGACCTTGCGGAACCGGGGCCCGCGCTACCGGGACCTCGAGCGGAAGGCCACCGACGGCAACCGGTCGAGCTGACCACCGAGAGCCGGAAGCGACGTCTCGAACTGCCATGGGGCCGCGACCACCGAGCCTGACCGACGTTGCCCGCGCTGCGGACCTGTCGGCAAACGGCCCGTCGGCCGCCGACGAGAGTCCCCCGATCAGTCGCGAGTGGCACGCCCTCTCTCCTTCGGAGGTCCTGGCGCTCCTGACCGTCGATCCGGAATCGGGACTCGGAGCCGACGAAGCGCGCCGCCGGCTCGCGCGCATCGGTCCAAACGCCGTTGGCGAGCACCCCGACACGCCCCTGTGGCGTCTCGCGCTCGCCCAGTTCCGCAGCCTCGTCGTCCTGCTCCTCCTGGCCGCCTCGGCCGTCGCGGGCTCGCTCGGGGAGCATGTCGAAGCGCTCGCGATCCTGGCCGCGCTCGGGCTCAACGCGGGGCTCGGGTTCTTCACCGAGTGGCGGGCCCGCATCTCGCTGGCGAAGCTGCGTGCCCTGGCGGTGCCTCACGCCCTCGTGCGGCGGGATGGGGACGTCGTCCGGATCCGCGCCGCCGAGGTGGTGCCCGGCGATCTGCTGATCCTCGAGGCGGGAGCTCATGTCCCGGCGGACGCGCGGCTCGTCCGGAGCAGCCGTCTCCGCACCGCCGAGGCGACATTGACCGGCGAGAGCGTGCCGGTCGACAAGGACGCCGATGCGCGCCTCGCCCCCGAAACAGCGCTCGCCGACCGCCGCACGATGGTGTACCTCGGGACCACGGTGGTCGCCGGAAGCGGCCTGGCCGTCGTGACCGCGACCGGCGTCGCGACGGAGCTGGGCCGCATCGGCCAACTGGTTGCCCTCGCCGAAGAGCGGACCACCCCGCTCGAAGGGCAGGTCGAGGGGCTCGGTCGCCGCCTGATCGGGTTCGCGCTCGGGACGTGCAGCGTCGTCGCCCTGACGGGAATCCTCCGTGGCCTGCCGGTTGGGCTCATGCTCGAGACGGCCATCACGCTGGCCATCGCCGCAATCCCGGAGGGCTTGCCCGCCGTCACGACGGTGGCGCTCGCCGCCGGTCTCTGGCGCCTCGCGCGCTCGGGGGCGCTCGTCCGGCGGCTTCCGGCCGTGGAAACCCTCGGCTCGACGACGGTGATCTGCACCGACAAGACCGGGACCATGACCGAGAACCGCATGACCGTGAGCCGCCTCCACGTGGACCAAGAGACGATTGCCGTCGTCTCGCGCACACCGGGAGCGGCCCGGGAGTTCATTCGCGACGACGTGACTTTCGATCCCCTCGCCGATGCCCGGCTCGTGCGCCTCCTGACGGTAGGCGCGCTCGTCAACGACGCCAGCGTGACCCACGGCCCGGATGGTCTCGAGTTCCAGGGTGATCCGACGGAGATCGCCTTGCTGGCGGCCGCCTTGGACGCCGGGCTCGACCCTGTGGCCCTCGGCCGCGGGTGGCCGCGGCGCGGAGAGATCCCCTTTGATCCCACGGTGCGACTGATGGCCACCCTCCACGAGACGGAGGAGGGCCGCGCGCTCTGCGTGAAGGGGGCGCCCGCCGCCGTGCTCGAGGCGTCGATCCAGTACGACACGCGGAGGGGCCCGGCGCCACTGACCGAGGAGACCCGGGCCGCTCTCCTCGAGGCGAACCGGGCGCTCGCCCGCGAGGGGCTTCGTGTGCTGGCAGTAGCCTGGCACCCCGAGGGCTGGCCGGAGCGCGGCCGCATCGAGGGGCTGACGTTCCTCGGATTCGTGGGGCTCGAGGACCCGGTGCGGAGCGGCGTCCGGGAGGCGCTCGCGCGCTGCGCCACCGCCGGGATCCGCACCATCATGCTCACGGGCGATCAGCGCCTGACGGCGGAAGCAGTCGGTCGCCAGCTGGGCCTCACGCCCGAATCGATCCGGAGCCGCGTCAGCCCCCAGGACAAGCTCGACCTCATCATGGCGCTCCAGGCCGAAGGCGAGATCGTGGCCATGACCGGGGACGGCGTCAACGACGCCCCGGCCTTGGCTCGGGCGGACATCGGAGTCGCCATGGGTCGCCACGGCACGGACATCGCCCGCGAGGCGGCCGACGTGGTCCTCACCGACGACAACTTCGCGACGATTGCCCGGGCGGTCGAGGAAGGCCGGGTGATCTACGCCAACCTGCGCAAGGTCATCCACTTCCTGTTCACCTGCAACCTCTCCGAGATCCTGGCCGTCTTCGTCGCGATCCTGCTGGGCTTCCCCGCCCCGCTCCTGCCACTCCAGATTCTGTGGGTGAACCTGGTCACGGACATCCTGCCCGCGATGGCGCTGATCCGCGATCCGGCCGAGCCCGACGTCATGCGTCGGCCGCCGCGGGACCCCCGGGACGCCCTCGTCACGTGGCGCTTCGGGCGGCGCATGCTGGCGGAAGGCGCCCTCCTGAGTGCCGGCGTCCTGGGCGCCTACCTCTGGGCGGTCTGGCAGGACGGCCCGGGCCCCCGGGCCAGCACCATCGCATTCGTCGCGCTCGTCCTGATCCACCCGCTCCAGGCGATGAACTGCCGCTCGGATCGGCTCGGATGGTGGCGATTGCCCCCGAACGGCCTCTCCTGGGCCGCGGTCGCGATCCTCTGGGCCGTTCAGTGGGCGGCCGTGTCCTGGGCCCCGCTCGCGCACCTCCTCGGAACGGTGAGCCTTTCAGCCGGCGACTGGGGCCTAGTGACGCTGTGGGTGCTGTCCCCGGTGGTGCTCCTCGAGGCCCTCAAGGCCGCTCAGGCCCGAGCGGGCCGGCGATGAGGAAATCGCCGATCCGCGTGCCGTCGACCAGATCGCCCCTGCGCCTGGGCAAGCTTCCGCCCGCCTTGCTCGATCGGCTGCTGCGATGGGGCGGGGCGAGAGACGACCGCGTGCTGGTGGGACCCGGCTGTGGCGTGGACGCGGCGGTCGTCAGGGTTGGCTCTCGGGGGCTCGTGCTCAAGAGCGATCCGGTGACGTTCGCGACGACCCACCTCGGCTGGTACGTCGTCCAGGTGAACGCCAACGACATCGCCGTCATGGGCGCCCGGCCCTGCTGGTTCCAGCCGACGATCCTCTTGCCGCCGGGCACCCGGGCTCCGCAGGTCATGGCCATCGCCCGCGACATTGACCGGGCGTGTCGGACGCTGGGCATCGCCGTGACGGGAGGACACACCGAGGTCACGGACGGAGTCACCCGGGCCATCGTGGCCGGCGACATGCAAGGCCTGCTGCTCGGGCGCCGGCCGATCACGGCGGCGGGCGCTCGCCCGGGCGACGTGGTGCTGCTCACCAAGGCGGCGGGCATCGAAGGCACCGCGATTCTCTCGCTGGAGCGGGCCCAGGAGCTCCGGCGAGCCCTCCCGGCTGCCATCCTTCGCCGGGCCCAAGGCTTCCGCCGCCGACCCGGAATCTCGGTGGTGAGAGAAGCGACGGTCGCGGCCCGGCACGGAGCCTCGGCGATGCACGACCCGACGGAAGGGGGCGTGCGCGCCGCCCTTCACGAGCTGGCGCACGCGTCCGGCGTGCGTCTTCGGGTCGACCTCGATCGCGTGCCGATCCGTCTCGAGACCGATCGCCTCTGTCGCCACTTCGACATCGACCCGCTCGGTCTCATCGGATCTGGCGCCCTCCTGGTGGCGATCGGGTCGAGGCGCGTCGCCGCGTTGCGGCGCGCCTGGCGACGGGACGGCATCGTCGGCCACGTGATCGGTCAGATCGAGCGCGGGCACGGCGTCGTGGCGCGGCGGGCTGGACGACCGGTGCCGTTCCCCTGGGTGGCGCAGGATGAGATCGTCAAGGCGCTCTCCCGACGCCGCGCGCGAAGGCTCACCGCGCGACGACCATGACCGTGCGCGGCACGGTCCCTCGGAGGGGCCCGCTGGGGAGGGACCGCCTCTGCTGAGGCACGGGCGGGACAGCGAACGTCGCGAATCGCCTTTGTTTCCGTCGCTTTCCTCTGGCACTTCCGTTGCAGTTGCCGCAATGGGCGCGATCGACGCGCCCCCGACTGCGGACCAGCGGAGGACCGAACGAGGAGCAAGACCATGGCGATCGAGATCCGAGGCGTCCCGACCGACTCCGCCTTACGCGCGCACGTGACGGCCCGGCTGACGCCCAGCCTGGCGCACCTGGCCACGAAGCCGATCACCGCGCAGGTGACCTTCTTCGACGAAAACGGGCCGAAAGGCGGAGTGGCCATGCGCAGCGCGATCACGGTGCGTCTGCCATACCGGCCCCACGTCCACGCCGAGGACACTGCCACGACGCTGCGGGCGGCCTTCGATGGCGCCTTCGCGAAGCTCGAGCGGGAGCTCGAGCGATATCGGGACCGAGACCGGGAGAGCAAGCGGCATCCGAAGAAGTACTACACCGCCATGCGACTCATGACGACGGACACGGGAGCCGCGAGCGCGCCGCCCCAGCGCCGGTCCGGTCGGCGGGCGCCCAATCGCGGTCGGCCCTGACGGGACAGCGCGGGAATGGCGGGGCCGCTCGCGGACGCAGGCATGATCCGGAAAATCCTGGTGGCGATCGACGGCTCGGAGCACGCCCTGCGCGCCACCAGGCTGGCCGCAGACCCCACGCTGAGGTACGACGCCGACCTCCACCTCGTCCAGGTCGTCCCGCGGCTCGTGGTCTCCAAGGAGCTCGAGGAGTTCGCGGAGGTGGAGGAGATCGACGTCCCGACGTCCCTCGACGTGGCCACCCGCCACCTCCTTGGCCCCGCCGAATCGATCGCGGAAGCGGCGGGTGTGCGGAGGGTATTCAGAGACGTGCTGACTGGAGACCTCGCAGAACGCCTGCTCGAGCACACGAAGGACAAGGAAGTCGATCCCATCGCGCTGGGTCGGCGAGGCCTCGGGCGCGTCAGCGGACTCCTGATGGGCAGCGTTTCCTTCAAGGTGAACAGTCTTGCGGAGTGCCCCGTGCTGACCGTGAAGTGATCTCGCTGCCCGGGTACCCCGGCTGATCCACGGCATGGATCAGGGCACGGAGCGGAGAACCTTCCCGGAGACGCCGATCGCGGCATGACAGGAGGAATGACCGATGCCTGCAAAGCAAGTGCTGTTCAGATCCGAAGCGCGAGAGAAGCTCCTGCGCGGCGCGACGGCCCTGGGAGACGCGATCCGAGTGACGCTCGGGCCGAAGTCGAAGTGCGTGCTCATCGAGAAGACGTACGGGTCCCCGGTCGTCTGCAACGATGGCGTCACCATCGCGAAGGAGATGCAGCTCAAGGATCATGCCGAGAACCTGGGCGTCCAGATGCTGCGTCAGGCGGCCGAACGGACCGGCGACGCCGTCGGAGACGGGACCAGCACGTCCGCGCTACTCGCCCATGCGATCTTCGCGGACGGCGTGAAGAACGTGGTGGCCGGGGCCAGTGCCATCGATCTCAAGCGAGGGCTGGACAGGGGCGTGAAGGCGGCCGTCGAGGCCCTGCGCGCCCAGTCGCGGCCCGTGCGCAGTCGTCTCGAGAAGGCCCAGGTCGCCACCATCTCCGCGCACAACGACCCGATCACCGGCGAGCTCGTAGCCGAGGCGATGGAGAAAGTCGGGGGCGAGGGCGTCATCTCCGTCGAGGAATCGAAGACCATCGAGACGCAGCTCGAGGTGGTGGAGGGCCTGCAGTTCGACCGAGGCTATGTCTCGCCGTACTTCGTCACCGACGGCGAGAAGATGGAGGCAGCGCTGGAGAACACGCTGATCCTCCTGACGGACAAGCGGGTGGGAGTCATGAAGGACCTCTTGCCCTTGCTGGAGCAGGTCGCGCAATCGGGCGGGTCGATCCTCGTCGTCGCGGAGGACGTGGAGGGAGAGGCTCTGGCGACGCTCGTCGTGAACAAGCTGCGGGGCTCGCTACGATGCGCGGCCGTCAAGGCTCCCGGATTCGGCGACCGGCGGAAGGACCTCCTGGAGGACATCGCAGTCGTCACCGGCGCCCAGGTGGTTGCCCAGGAAGTCGGCCTCCGCCTCGAAGACGTCACCCTCACTCATCTCGGGCACGCGGCGCGGGTCGTCGTCGACCGCGAGCACACGACGATCATCGGAGGCCGCGGCGACAAGAAGGCGATCGAGGCCCGTGCCCAGCAGATCCGACAGCAGATCGAGAAGGCGACCAGCGACTACGACCGGGAGAAGCTGGAGGAGCGCCTGGCGAAGCTGGCCGGCGGCGTCGCGGTGATCCGAGTCGGAGCCCCGTCCGAGGCGGAGATGAAGAGTCGAAAGGAGGCGCTGGATGATGCCATCAGCGCCACGAAGGCGGCGGTAGCCGAAGGCATCGTCCCGGGCGGCGGCCTTGCTCTGCTGCGAGCGACCGACGCCATCGCGAGCGAAGAGACGAAGGTGGACGGCGACGAGCGGACGGGACTCCAGATCCTACGGCGGGCCCTGGAGATCCCCACGCGGCAGATTGCGGAGAACTCGGGAGTGGACGGCGGCGTAGTGGTGAATCAAATGCGTGCTGGCAGCGGGAACATCGGCTTCGATGCCGCCCGCAAGGAATACGTCGACTTGGTTCAGGCGGGGATCATCGATCCCACGAAGGTGGTCCGGGTCGCGCTGGAGAATGCGGTCTCGGTGGCGAGTCTCCTTCTCCTGAGCGAGGCCACGATGACCGAGGTCCGCGAGCCCAAGGAAGAGCGCGTGGCGCCCCCCCTGGAATGAGCCACTGGATTACCCGTGCCTGCGGGTCGGAAATGGAGGCGGGAAAGACGGCGTAGCGATCCGGAAGCTACAGGGGGTTGGCCGGCAATGCGTCCAAGCCCGGTAGCCCGGTCCCGGCAGAATGCCCAGGACCAGCGCGCCTTGCGCGGCCATCACCGTCTCGCCCGCACGATGACCACCGTCTGACGTCGATGCCCCCGCTCTCGACGCTGATCGAGCTCGCCGACCGGCTGGGGGGGTTCACGGACCGGCCGGCCATGGTCGTCTTCGGCGCCCGAGAGCGCCGCGAGTGGAGCTACGGGCACCTGGCCGGAGCCGTGCGTGAGATGGCGGCGGGGCTCGCCGGCACAGGACTCGAGGCGGGAGCCCGGGCGGCCCTGTTCGCACCGGACGGGCCGGAGTGGATCGTCGCGGCGCTCGCGATCATCCGGGCGGGCGCCGTGGTGGTTCCCCTGGACGCCCAGCTCACCGACGATCCCCTGGCCCATGCCCTGCTCGACAGTGCGGCGCGTCTCGTGTTCACCACGTCGGACCGGTCGCAGCGCGTAGCCCGTCTGGCGCCGTCGGCACGCGTCCTCTTGTTGGACGTGCCGGAGGGTCCCGGCAGCTGGCGAGAATTGCGCGGCTCCGGGGAATCCCTGACCGAGCGCCGGGACACTGATCCCGCCGCCCTCTTCTACACGTCCGGCACGACGGGGCCGCCGAAGGGCGTTCCACTCACCCACGGCAACCTCGCCTTTCAGCTCAACACGCTGGCAACCCTCCGGCTCGTGACCACGGGTGACCGAGTCTGCATGCCTCTCCCTATGCACCACGTCTATCCCTTCGTGGTGGGCGTGCTCACCCCCCTGGCCCTCGGACTTCCGCTCGTCGTGCCATACGCCCTCACGGGTCCCCAGATCATCCGAGCCCTGAGAGAAGGCGAAGCCACAGTGCTGGTGGGAGTACCCCGCCTGTACGACGCTCTGCTGTCCGCCATCGAGCTGGAGCTGGCCGGTCGCGGGCGCGTGGTGGCGGTGTCGGTCCGTTTGGCGCTCGGCCTGTCCATCTGGATGCGTCGGCGACTCGGCCTCGGCGGGGGGGCACGGATGTTCCGCGCCCTTCGGGCCCGGCTCGGCCCGCAGCTCCGCCTGCTGACGTCGGGCGGCGCCGCGCTGGAGCCGACCGTCGCCCGGAAGCTCGAGGGCCTCGGCTGGAAGGTGGCGAGCGGGTACGGGCTCACCGAGACCTCGCCACTGCTCACGATGAACTTGCCGGGGAGCGGTCGCCCGGAGAGCGCGGGGCACCCGATTCCCGGGGTCGAGCTGCGGGTCGCATCGCCAACGGGCCAAGAACGTGCGGAAGGCGAGATTCAGACACGCGGTCCCGGCGTGTTCGCCGGCTACCTGAACCTGCCCGAGAAGACACGAGACGCGTTCACCGCTGACGGCTGGTTCCGAACCGGCGACCTCGGCCGCCTCGACGCGGATGGCTTCCTCCACGTCACGGGTCGCGTGGACGAGATGCTGGTGATGCCCGGGGGCGAGAACGTCAATCCCGAGAACGTCGAGGCCGCCTTCCTCCGGCACGCCTTGCTTCGCGATTTTGCGGTGCTGCAGCAGAACGGCCGCCTCGTGGGCCTCGCCCTGCCCGACGTCGCGGCCATCGAGCGCGCGGGCCGCACCGACGTGCTCCAGACGGTACGCGACGCCGTCGGCGAGATCAATCGGGCGCTGCCCTCGTACCAGCGTGTGAGCCACGTGGCCGTGACGCGGGACCCGCTGCCCCGGACTCGGCTGGGGAAGCTCCAGCGCCGAGGGCTCTCCCATCTCTATGCCGATGCCGATACCAGCAGCGGCCAGCCCGGGGGCGGCCCGATCGCAGTCGCCGAGATGGCGGAGGCGGATCGGCTGCTCCTCCAGCACGGTCCGGCAAAGGTAGTCTGGGAGTGGCTCTCCCAGCGCTATCCAGGACGCCGGCTCACCATGGACGTGAGTCTCGACCTCGACTTGGGCGTGGACTCCTTGGAATGGCTCGGCCTGACGCTCGAAGTCCAGAGGCGGGCCGGGGTGGAGCTCGACGAAGCGGCGATCTCCCGCGTCGCGACGATCCGTGATCTGCTCCGAGCGGTGGCCGACGCCCCCCGGGCTGGAGTCAGCGTGTCCGGCCTGCCGTGGGACGAGCCCGAACGGCTCCTGTCACCGGCACAGTCTCGGTGGCTCGCGCCGCTGGGGCCCGTCCTGACGTTCCTGTCGCGGAGCTTGATGGTCGCGAACGGCGGGCTCATGCGCTTCGTGTTCAGACTCCGGACGGTGGGGCGTGAACACCTCCCGACTGAACCTTGCGTCTTCGCCCCGAACCACACGAGCTTCCTCGACCCGTTGGTCCTATCGGCCGCCTTGGGACGGCAGTGGCTCGCGCGGAGTTACTGGGGCGGCTGGACGGGGGTGGCGTTCGCAAACCCCATCATGCGAGGTGTGAGCCGCCTTTGGCGCGTCCTTCCCGTCGACCAAGAACGAGGCGCCGGATCCAGCCTGGCGCTCGCGGCCGCGGTCTTGAAGCGAGGCCAGTGCCTGATCTGGTTCCCGGAGGGGGAGCGCTCCACAATGGGGACACTGCTACCCTTCCGCCCGGGTATCGGGCTTCTGCTCGCGCGGTTTCCGCGCCCGATCGTACCCGTCTTCATCCGGGGAACGTTCGAGGCCTGGCCGCGGGGCCGCTGGTGGATCAGGCCCGGCCCCGTGACGGTGACGTTCGGGGCCCCGCTCGACCCTCGGCAACTGGTCGGCCCCGGAAGCCCACCGGACGAGGCGGCCCGCCGGATTGCCGAGGCGCTCCACGTGGCGGTGGCCGATCTGGGGCGCCGAGGGGGGACATGACACGGGAGGGGCGAACTGGTCCGCGATGCCGCGCGGGCCAGACGTCGCGCCGGTCAGCCTAGGTAGAGCTCGGGGGGCAGGCGCTCGCTGTCCGTACCGAGCGCTTCGAGGATGTCATGTTCGGTCACCAGGCCGACCAGCGTCCCGTGGTCCGTCACGGGGAGGCTTCCGATGCGCCGCTCGAACATCAGGGCGGCAGCCCGGACGACGTCAGCGTCCGGCTCGATCGTCACGACCTTCCACGTCATGATGTCCCGAACCCGCGGCGCCTTCAGCCACCGCTCCTCCCACGCGAAGTGTCGCGCGAGCGCCGGCAGCAACGCCGAGTGCCGAAGGTCGCGGTCGGTCAGGATCCCGATCAGCCGGGTCCCCTCGTCGGTCACGAGGAGATGCCTCACCTGACGGCTGCGCATGACCTCCACTGCGCTCCGGGCCGGAGCGTCGGGACGGACCGTCACGAGCGCCTGCCGCATGATCTCCCGCACTTTCATGGCGTCACCGCCTGGCCCGACGGGCCACGATCCCCTGCTGCATGAGCCGCTTGGCCTTCTCGAGCTCGGCTCGCCGGGAGGGCGAAGGCTGCCGGCCGGCTCGATTGATGAAGAAGGACAGCATCCGCAAGCCCGAAACCGGCCCCTTGGGGCTGACCCGCGGGGAGGCGAGTATGCGTGCGATGAGGGCGACATCCCGGGTGAACAGCCCCGGCGGGGTCGTCGTGGAGCCGGTGGTCACGTCCTTCACCCAGCGCCGAGGAGCTCGCCGTCGAGTTTGGCCGCGAGGCCTGCCCGGCCGAGATCGCTTCCGGACCATGTTCCATCGCCCCGCTCCGGTGTCCTGCGATCCTCGTGCCGGGGCCAGGCAGCGCGCCTGGGCGCCGAGGCCCGATGCTCCGGGAGCTCCAGCGCCCTTTCTTCGCTGGGGCGAAGCACGCCCGCTGGGGCAGAGCCGCCCCAACTGAGGCGCCGGGGCGTCGTTGGAGGCTAGCAAGCCCTGCTTCGCGGGGGTTAGCACAGTGGCACCATGGATGCACACGGGAGCGAGACAGGAGTGAACAGGCGTTGCACTTCGGGGTGGCGACCGCGTCACCCGTCCAACAAGGAGAGAGCCCGATGAGCACGTTCCGCCGCATCTTGTACGCCTCGGACTTTTCCCCGGCATCGCGCCCTGCGTTTCGCCGTGCCCTCGACCTCGCGCGGGCGAACCGGGCGCGCCTTACCCTCGTTCACGTCTCTTCAGCCGTGATCCCGTTGATGGGAGAGGGCTACACTCCCGCGCAGGTCTACGACAAGTGGATTGCCGACGTCCGGGCCGACGCCCAGCGCCGACTCGGGCGGCTCGTGGCCCAGGCCAAGGAGCGCGGGGTTCGGGCCAAGGGGCTCGTTCTCGAGGGAATTCCCCACGAGCGCATCTTGCGGGCGGCCCGATCGACACGGGCGGATCTCATCGTGCTCGGGACCCACGGCCGCACCGGTCTCGGTCGGGTGCTCCTGGGAAGCGTCGCGGCGCGTGTCGTCACGCTCGCTCCCTGCCCGGTTCTCACCGTCCGGGCGAGATAGCTCACCAAAGCCGCGGATCGAGTCAAGCGACGTCGACCGATCGGCGAAGCTCGTAGGCGCCGGGGAGAACGCCATGCAGGTCAAGGACATCATGACCCGGAATCCGATCACGATCGATCCCGAGGCACCGCTCGCCACGGCGATGGCGGTAATGAAGAAGAACGGGATCCGTCACTTGCTGGTGACCGACGACGACCGGCCGTCTGGTCGGGATCATCACCGACCGGGATCTCCGCAGCGCGGCCTTTGCCCCCGCGCTGATCGAGCATCTCTCCGGCCGTGCCGAGCGCCGCGCGCATGGACTGGGTCAGGTCCTGGAGGAGCTCCGGGTGCGCGATGCGATGACCTGGGACATCGTGACCACGCATCCCGAGATCGGCCTCGGGCACGCAGCACGCGTACTGTTCTTCGGGCGCTTCGGGAGTCTTCCGGTCGTGGATGGTACGAAGCTGGTCGGGATCCTCACCGAGCGAGACCTGCTGAAGGCCGTGTCGATCCTGATGCCGGATCCACCCGTCGATGTCGAGGGCTTCCTCTGGTAGGCTCCGCGACGAATCGGTGCCCCCGCCGCCGGGGTCCCGCCTCCCCGAGCCTGGCCGCCCTCGGTGACGGCCCGCGCGGCCGGACTCCCGATGGCGCGACCGGGCACCGGGACGTCGGGCAGGCAATCCGTAACCACGGGTCCCATCGGTCACCCTCGGGGGGCTCGTGATGCCACGCAGACCCATGGCGCTCGTCACCGGGGCGAGCGGCGAGATGGCGCACGGGCTGATCAACCGCTTTGCCGAAGGCGGCATGGTCGATGTGCTCGCCCTCGACGTGCGGCCGCTCGATCCCGAGCTGGCGCGTCGCTGCGCCGTCAGCCTCACGGGTGACATTCGCGATCGTCACCTCCTCGAGCGCCTCCGCAGCGAGTTCGAGATCCATGCGATCTACCATCTCGCCGCCATCCTATCCACCCGAGCGGAGTTCGTGCCGGAGACCGCCCACGAGATCAACGTAGGGGGGACGCTGAATCTGCTGAAGCTGGCCGTCGAGGAGGCGCGCTGGCACGGTCACCGCGTCCGGTTCCTCTTCCCGAGCTCCATCGCCGTCTACGGCTTGCCGGACGTCGAGACGAAGGAGAAGACCGGGCCGGTCACGGAGAACACCTGGACCCTGCCGATCACCATGTACGGGTGCAACAAGCTCTACGCCGAGCATCTCGGGCGCTACTATGGCCGGCACTACGGGCAGCTCGCGGCCGAGGAGGAACCGCGCGCCGTCGATTTCCGGGCGATTCGGTTCCCCGGGCTCATCTCGGCCTTCACGATGCCCAGCGGGGGGACGAGCGACTACGCGCCGGAGATGATCCACGCCGCCGCCCAGGGTCACCCGTATGCGTGCTTCGTTCGCGAGGACACGCGGATCCCGTTCATGGCGATGCCCGACGCCGTGGACGCGCTTCTGGCGCTCGCCGACGCGCCGGCCGAGCGCCTGGCCAGTCCGGTCTACAACGTGACCGCCTTCAACCCGAGCGCCGGCGAGCTGGCCGAGCTGGTGCGCGCCGCCTTCCCGGGAGCGGCGATCACCTTCGCGCCTGACCGGCGCCGGCAGCGAATCGTCGACTCCTGGCCGGCGGACCTGAACGACAGCCAGGCGCGACAGGACTGGGGATTCCGTCCCAGGTACGATCTCGACCGGGCGCTGCGCGAGTACCTGGTGCCGAGCATCCGGCGGCGCTACCACGGAGCGTGACATGGACGAGACAGCGCGGCGGCGATTCCAGGTCGAGCTGGACGAGATCGAGGCCGCGGGCCTCACCAAGCGCGAGCGGGTCATCGACAGCGCTCAGGGAGCGGTCATCTCGGTTGGTGGTCGGTCCGTCCTCAACTTCTGCGCCAACAACTACCTCGGCCTGGCCGACGATCCCCACCTCGTCCAGGCCGCTCGGGAGGGATTGGAACGCTGGGGCTTCGGCCTGTCGAGCGTCCGGTTCATCTGCGGCACGCAGGCGATCCACAAGGAGCTCGAGGCCGCGCTCACGCGGTACCTCGGCACGGAAGACACGATCCTTTACACGTCCTGCTTCGATGCCAACGGGGGGCTGTTCGAGACGCTCCTCGACGAGCGGGACGCCGTGATCTCCGATGCCTTGAACCACGCCTCCATCATCGACGGTGTTCGTCTCTGCAAGGCGCAGAGACACCGGTACGCCCACGGTGACATGGACGAGCTCGAGCGGAGGCTCGTGGAGACAGCCGGGGCGCGGACGCGGCTCATCGCGACCGATGGCGTCTTCTCCATGGACGGGGATGTCGCGCCGCTGCGCGAGATCTGCGCGCTCGCCGGTCGCCATCACGCGCTCGTCATGGTCGACGACAGTCACGCCACCGGCTTCTTCGGGCCGACCGGCCGGGGGACGCCCGAGCACTGCGGAGTGTCAGGGCAAGTCGACATTGTGACCTCGACCCTCGGCAAGGCTCTTGGCGGTGCCAGCGGGGGCTTCACGACCGGCCGGCGAGAGATCATCGCGCTCCTGCGTCAGCGATCGCGGCCCTACCTGTTCTCCAACACCCTCGCCCCGGCGATCGTGTGCGCCTCGCTCGCCTGCCTCGACCTCCTGTCCCAGACGACAGAGCGCCGCGACCGGCTCGCCGCCAACACTCGCTGGTTCAGGGAGGCGATGACGAGCGCGGGCTTCCGGATCCGCGCCGGAGAGCATCCGATCGTCCCGATCATGCTGGGCGACGCCCGCCTTGCCGATGCGGTGGCTTCCGACCTCCTCGGCGAGGGAATCTATGCCGTGGGCTTCTGGTACCCGGTGGTTCCCAAAGACCAGGCCCGGATCCGAGTCCAGATCAGCGCGGCCCACTCACGCGATCACCTCGAGCGCGCCGTCGCGGCGTTCGTCAAGGTGGGCCGTGTCCACGGCGTCGTCTGAGGGCTGTGGGTCGTCTCCAGTGAGGCGGTGGCAGGCCACACCGGCGACACGTGAGCGCGCACGACGCCGGGCCGCGCACGGTCGCCTCGCACCCCGCTCCAAGCAGGCACTCGGGATGCGCATGCAGTCGGCACAATCGGAACGCTCCACTCGCCCAAGGCGGATCGAGGAGGTATCGATGGTCGAAGCCATTCAGGATCAATGGGCGATCGTCATCGCCGTGGTCGTGGTCGTCGTCGCCGTGGTCGTCTGGGTCTATGCGCGGCGGTGAACCGAGACGCGGCGCCCGACTCAGGCCGGGCCGCGGACCGGCGGCGTGAAGCCCCCAGTGTGCTGAACGACTTGGAAAGGGCGTCCCCGTTGGCCTGGCTCGCCGAGCCCGGACTCGCTCGCGTGGAAGGCCGCGCCACGTGGACCTGGTGACGCCGGCGGCCCGGGCGTGACCGGGCGACCGGATCCGGTGACCGCGCCATCGGGAGCGGCCCCCGGGCGAACGCCCCCGGGCAAGTCCGCCCCGGGGATCGATCGGACGCGGGAGCAGACTCCCGCCTCCGGCGCCGTGAGCCTATGGCTGGACACCTACGAGGACATCTTCTCGGACTTCGATCCGCGCCCCTATGGTCAGCGCGCCTTGTCCGAGGACTTCATCGCCGAGGCCAAGCGCGCGGTCCGAGATCGCCGCGATGACGTGCCCGAACTGCGCTTCCTGGTGCCGACGCAGGTGCGCGACCACAACGACGAAGCCACCATTCGGAAGCGTCTCCGCGAGCACTTCCGGAGACACGCCGATCGGCTCAGACGCGAGCGCCGGCGATCCATCTGGGGGAGCCTCGGCATCGCCGCGGCAGGGTTCGGGGTCATGACGGCGTCGGCGCTGCTCCGACGACAGCCGGACACCGTCACCCTGACTGTCCTCCATGTGCTCCTGGAGCCTGCCGGGTGGTTCGCGGTGTGGTTCGGCCTGGATCAGCTCTTCTACGGAACCCGGGAGCTCGCCCGCGAGCACGCCTTCTACCGGAAGATGGCCCGCGCCGACGTCGTCTTCTCCGCCTACGCGGACGAGGGACACGGCGAGGTCTCGGCGACCGAGACGAATCGGACCGAGTAGGTCGCCCCAGGGACGTACTCGATCTGGGGCGCCGGTGCCCCGCTGGGGCGACCACAACCCGGTGCCCGTTTCCGCGGCGACGCGCATCGGCCGGTCTGTGAACGCAGCTCAGCAGCCTGATTCACCTCTCGGGCCCGCCTTGTCCGTGGCATCGGCGTTGCACCGTGACCCCAAGGAGGGGTCAACCGCGATGAAGATCATCCATTCGACCGACTTCTCGGACTGCGCCGAGCAGGCCCGGGGACTGGCGGTGCAGCTGGCCCGCGCCCTGGGCGCCGAGTTGGTGCTACTCCACGTCGGCGTGGAAGCGCCCCTGTTCCGCGAGGGGCTGATGGGACCGCGCGAGCTGGAACGCATCTTCGAGGAGCAGCGGGAATGGGCCACGAAGGCGCTCGAAGAGCGCGCGGCGGAGTGCCGAGGGCAAGGCGTCCCGACACTCGCCCGCGTCGTCACCGGCGTCCCCCACCGTGAGATCGTGGAAGCCGCCAAGCAGGAGGGCGCAGCCTTCATCGTCATGGGCACGCACGGACGCGGCATCATCGAGCGGTTCCTCCTCGGGAGCGTGGCCGACCGGGTCGTCCGGACCGCACCGTGCGCCGTGGTGACGAGACGGCCGACGGAAGGAGCCGCCCCCTAGTGCGCTGGACGCCGCCGGGTCCCACCGGAATCCTTGCCGGCGCATCTCGGGTGAGCCAACCCGGCGCCGCGTCGAGGACGATACGATGACGGGGTACGTCGCGTGGTTTCGGGATATCCGCCTCGACGATCTGCCACGCGTCGGGGGCAAGAACGCCTCGCTCGGCGAGCTCTACGGCGAACTGACCGCCGCGGGCGTCCAAGTACCGAACGGCTTCGCGGTCACCGGCGAGGCGTACGCCGCGCTCCTCGACGAGTCCGGACTCCGGAGCCGGGTGACGGCCCTCTTGAAGGACGTGTCGGGCGAGGACGTGACCGTCCTGGCCAAGGCCGGGGCTGCCCTTCGCCAGCTCATCCTGGAGGCACCGTGGCCAGCCGGACTCGAGCGGCAGATCCGCGACGCCTACGGCGTCCTCGGGAAGGAAGGCGGGCCGGATCCGAGCGTGGCCGTCCGCTCGAGCGCGACGGCCGAGGATCTCCCCGAGGCGAGCTTCGCCGGACAGCAGGAGACGTACCTCGGCGTGCGAGGCGCCGACGCCCTCATCGCGGCCTGCCGACGCTGTTTCGCCTCGCTCTTCACCGATCGCGCGATCGTCTACCGAATCCAGCATGGATTCGATCACCTGGACGTCCGCCTCTCGATCGGCGTCCAGCACATGGTCCGAGCCGACCTCGGCGCCGCCGGCGTCATGTTCACGCTCGACCCGGAGAGCGGCTCCCGGGACGTGGTGGTGATCAACAGCGCCTACGGTCTGGGCGAGGCCGTCGTCCAGGGACAGCTCGACCCCGACGAATTCTGGGTCTTCAAGCCGACCCTCCGCTCGGGCCACCAGGCCATTCTCAAGCGAGCCATCGGCCGGAAGGACTGGAAGCTCGGGCTCGGCGCCGACGGCACACCGGCGCGGGTCGATGTGCCAGCCGAGGCACGTCTCGCGTCCCAGCCTGACGGATCCGGAGGTACTCGAGCTCGCACGTCTCGGCATGGCGATCGAAGCTCACTACTCGGCGAAGGCGGGACGGCCCACGCCGATGGACATCGAGTGGGCGCGGGACGGCGCGAACGGTCGCCTCTACATTCTCCAGGCACGCCCCGAGACGGTGCACGGGGCAGAGCGCCGGCCAACGATGCAGGTGTTCTCTCTGGGGCCAACCGCGGGCTTCGAGCGGCTGGTCTCGGGCAAGGCGATCGGCCAACGCGTGGGTGTCGGGCGCGCCCGCCGCCTCAGGGATCCACGGGACCTCGCCCGGCTCGCCCCGGGTGAGGTACTCGTGGCGCCGATGACCGATCCCGATTGGGAGCCGGTCATGAAACGCGCGGCGGCGATCGTCACCGACCGCGGCGGCCGCACCTGCCATGCCGCCATCGTGAGCCGGGAGCTGGGTGTTCCTTGCGTCGTCGGCACGGGGCGAGGCACGGAGCTCATCCCGGAGGACGAGATGATCACCGTGAGCTGCGCCGAGGGCGAGCTCGCCTCCGTCTACCGGGGGGCCGTGCCCTTCGAGCGGCGCACCGTCGATCTCACGAACCTGTCCCCTCGAGCCACCAAGGTCATGCTGAACGTCGGGAACCCGAGCGAGGCGTTTCGCCTGGGCGTCCTCCCGACCGACGGCGTGGGGTTGGCGCGGATCGAGTTCATCATCGCGAGCGTGGTCCGGGTGCACCCTCTCGCCCTGCTCCATCCCGAGATGGTCTCCGAGCCGGAGGCCCGCGCCGCGATCGATGCGCTCACCCGCGGGTACGCCGACCTCGCGGAGTACTTCGTCGACCGCCTGGCGGAGGGCGTGGCCGTGATCGCCGCCGCATTCTATCCGCGGGACGTGATCGTCCGTCTCTCCGACTTCAAGTCGAACGAGTACGCGGGGCTTCTCGGCGGCAGGGCGTTCGAGCCCGTGGAGGCCAACCCGATGCTGGGCTTCCGGGGCGCGTACCGCTACGCGCATCCGCGCTACCGGGAAGGTTTCGCCCTCGAGTGCCGGGCGATGCGGCGAGTGCGCGACGAGATGGGGCTGACCAACGTCAAGCTCATGGTCCCGTTCTGCCGGACTCCCGAGGAGGGCGAGCAGGTCGTGGCCCTGATGGCCGAGCACGGACTCCGGCAAGGCGACCGGGGGCTCGAGATCTACGTGATGTGCGAGATTCCATCGAACGTCCTCCAAGCACGCGAGTTCGCTCGGGTCTTCGATGGCTTCTCGATCGGATCGAACGACCTCACCCAGCTCGTCCTGGGCGTCGATCGGGATTCCGAGCTCGTGGCGCCGATCTTCGACGAGCGGAATCCCGCCGTGCTGGCGATGGTGGGATCGGTGATCGCGGCGGCGCGAGCGGCCGGCCGGAAGATCGGCATCTGCGGCCAGGCTCCCAGCGATTACCCGGAATTCACCCGCTTTCTGGTCGAGCGAGGGATCACGAGCATCTCGCTGAACCCGGACGCGCTGATCCGAGGGCTCGAGGCGATCGCCGAAGCCGAGCGCGGTACTGCCGCCCCCGCCGGTAGTCTCCCGCCACCTTCCGCGGCGCCGCCTCCGGTGGCCGGGCCCACCGCCCAGAGCCAGCCGAGTTGATGGGTGAGCCCACCGAAATCCCGCGGTGGCCGCTGCGGGAGTGGGACGCCGCCGCCTCACTGGGGTGACGGAGGGACGGGATTGCCGGATGTTCTGGCTTGATCGGGCATCATCCGAAGGCGGGACAGGGCTCTCGTCGTTGCACGGTCCTTGCACGATCTGGTCCTCTTGGTCCTACTGACAGCCTGCACACCCAAGAGGAGATCGACGATGATCGGACAGATCTGCAGCAAGCCTCCAGTCACCGCCTCGCTCGACACCACGGTTCGGGAAGCCGCCCATCGGATGTGGAGCCGGAAGGTCGGCGCCCTCGTGGTCGTCAACGGTCGCGGCAAGCCGATCGGCGTCGTGACGGATCGAGACATCGCGGTGAAGGTCGTCGCCCAAGGGGGTGACCCGGCTTTGGTCCGGGTGGGCTCGCTGATCACGCGGAAGCCCGCCGTGATTCACGAGCGCGCCGGAATCCTCGACGCCACCAAGCTCCTGAGCCGCCGAGGGGTTCGACGCCTGCCGGTGGTGAGCCAGTCAGGCAAGCTGGTCGGCATCATCTCCCTCGATGACCTGTTGATGCTGATCGGCAGCGAGCTGAGCCACATCGCCTCCACCCTGGCGAGCGAGCTCGGACGCAGCCGGATCTGACGCCTCCCCGGAGCCCCTGCCGGAGCGAGTGGAGAGGGACCGCAGGCTCTCATGACAGCTGAAGGGATGATCGCCTATTTCTCCATGGAGATCGCCCTCGACAACCGCATCCCCACGTACAGCGGTGGTCTCGGTGTGCTGGCCGGGGATACGCTCCGGGCCGCCGCCGATCTCGAGGTGCCGATGGTCGGCGTGACCCTCCTCCACCGCCAGGGGCACTTCACTCAGCGCCTCGACGCGGATGGCACGCAGCACGAAGAACTGGTCACCTGGTCCGTGGCCGATCGGCTCGAGCCCAGGGAGGGGGTGTGTTCCGTCGAAGTCGAAGGACGTGATGTCATGGTGCGAGCGTGGCGCTACCTCATCCGCGGGGTGACGGGAGCCACGGTACCGGTGTTCCTCCTCGACACCGACATCCCCGGCAACGATCCGCTCGATCGACGCCTGACTGACCGGCTCTATGGCGGCGATGCTCACTACCGGCTCTGCCAGGAGCTGATCCTGGGGGCGGGCGGGGTCCGGATGCTCCGGGCGCTCGGCTACTCGCGCGTCTCGAGATACCACATGAACGAGGGCCACGCGGCGCTGCTCGCCCTCGAGCTTCTGGCCGAGGAAGAGGCGCACACCGGCGAACCGCCCCACGAGGCAATCGACCGGGTGAAGCAACGATGCGTGTTCACGACGCACACGCCCGTGCCGGCCGGACACGACCAGTTCGAGCTGCCTCTGGCACGAGCGGTGCTCGGCCCGTCCCGGATTCAGGTTCTGCAGACGCTCAAGTGCTGCGACACCGTGCTGAATCTCACGCTGGTCGCCCTCGAGCTCTCTCACTACGTCAACGGGGTGACGCGGCGCCACGGCGAGGTGTCGCGGTCGATGTTTCCCGGTTATCCGATCGGGTCGATCACGAACGGGGTGCACTCGACGACCTGGACCGCTCCACCCTTCGCCGCCCTGTACGATCGCTACATCCCGGACTGGCGGCGTGACAGCTTCGCCCTGCGCTACGCGCTGGGGATCCCCGTGGCCGCCATCCAGAGCGCCCATCGGGCGGCGAAGGAGCAGCTGGTCCGGACCGTGAACGAGCGGACTTCCGTGCCTCTCGATCCCGAGCGCTTCACCCTGGGGTTCGCGCGCCGAACCACCGCCTACAAGCGGCCCACGCTCTTGCTTCGCGACCCCGGCCGCCTTCGCCGACTCGCCGCCGCCCGCGGCCCGTTGCAGGTGGTCTTCGCCGGCAAGGCGCATCCGCAGGACGTCGAGGGTAAGCGCTTGATCCAGGAGATCGTCAGCCGTGGAATCCAGCTCGCGCCCGACATTCGGATCGCGTATCTGCCCGACTACGACCTCGACCTCGCCCGGCAAGTCACAGCAGGAGTCGACCTCTGGCTGAACACGCCGAGACCTCCCTTGGAGGCCTCGGGAACCAGCGGCATGAAGGCCGCCCACAACGGCGTCCCGAGTCTCAGCGTCCTCGACGGCTGGTGGCTCGACGGTCATGTCGAAGGGGTCACCGGGTGGTCGATCGGGCGCCGGGACGGGGGAACCTCCGAGGCCGCCGACGACGACGACGCGCGACATCTCTACGAGACGCTCGAGCAGACGATCCTGCCGCTCCACGCCGACCGGCCCGCGAGCTGGGCCGAGGTGATGCGGCTGACCATCGCGCTCAACGCCTCGTTCTTCAATGCCCATCGGATGCTCCAGGAGTACGTCATCCACGCCTACCAGGACCAGAATCACGCGGGCCCCGCCCCGTGAAGCCGGTCTGACACGGGCTCTACCGAGCCGAGCCGTCGGTCGATCCGGGCGTTTCGTCCCTCAGAAGACGCTCCACAGCCTGCCGGAAAGCGGCGTTCGCGAACGGCTTCGCAAGGAACGTGTCGACCCCGATCTTCTTCGCGGCATCCCTCGTGCTGACGGAATCGTCGGCGCTGATGAGGAGCACCGGGATCGGCGGGACGCGGGTACGCGCATGCCGTGCCACCACGAGTCCATCAGGTCCAGGCAACCGCAGATCCGTCACGACGAGGTCGGGAGCCTCCCGGTCGATGACGGCGATCGCACCCGCGGCCGTGCTCGCGCTCAGAGGGACGTGCCCGAGCGGCCGGAGGAGTCGCTGGCAGTTCGTCACCAGGTCCGGCTCGTCGTCCACGACCAAGATGGTTGCCAAGATGTGATGCCTCACTGAACGGAACGCAATCGAGGTGCCAATCGTCGTGGGTGCGATTCAGCTCTCCACGCCCCGCCCGCCAATCCCGGACCCCGCGGGATGGGGCATCATCGGCCCGATCGAGGCGCGCGGGCCACAGAGGCGCGCAGGGAGCCGCGACCGGCGATCCGGACTTGACGCGGCCCTGGCCACCCGGAAGAATGGCATCGGAATGGCGGACGGCAAGCCGAGGGCACGGGAAGCGTCCAGTCCGGCCGGGCGCCAACGGCGCGGGAGCGGAGGAACTCACTCCGGCGCGCTCCCGGAAGGGGCATCCCGCAACCCCTCGGCGCTGGCCGATGCCGCTCTGGAGAACTCCCCTCTCGGCATCGTCATTGTCGACCACACCGGACGGATCGTGCGGGCCAACAGTCGTCTGGACGACATGTTCGGGTACGCACGGGGCGAGCTCGCCGGCGTGGTGCTGGAGACCCTCCTGCCCGAGCGCTTCCGCCCCAGCCACGTGCGGCACCGCGCAGGCTTTTTCAGCGACCCCCGGGTCCGCCCCATGGGACTCGGCCTCGACCTCATGGCCCGTCGCAAGGACGGTGGTGAGTTCCCCGTCGAGATCAGCCTGAGCTTCATCGAGGCGGAGGAAGGTCTCCTCGCCCTCGGCTTCGTCACCGACATCACGCCGCGCAGGAACGCGGAGCGGCGACTCCACGCGGAATTCCTGGTGACGCGCGTGTTTACGGAGCCTTACGGAGCGAAGGATCTCCCCACGAGCCTACTCCAGGCGCTGTGCGAGAGCCTCGACTGGGAGCTGGGCGAGCTCTGGCGCCCAGACGGCGAGGTGCTGCGATACGAGGTCGGATGGCATCGACCCGAGCTCGACACGAGTGAGTTCGACGCCTTCAGCCGCGAAGTCGTCTTGCCACGCGGAACTGGGCTGGCCGGCAGGGCCTGGGAGACGGAGCGCACACTCTGGATGGGGATCGACCGGGGTGCGAATCCCCGGTCCGCGGTTGCGGCGAAGATCGGGCTCAGGTCCGGCTACGCGGTCCCGATCGTCGGGGGCAGCGCAGTGACCGCCGTCGTGGTGCTCCTCAGCCGGGAGCCGCGTGAGCTGGACGAAGCGCTCCTCGCCATGCTGACCGACATCGGCAGCCGGATCGGCCAGTATCTCGATCACCGGCGCGTCGAGGTGGAGCTCCGGCACCAGCGCGAGGTGCTCTATCAGACCGAGAAGCTCAGCGCCCTCGGCCGTCTCGTGGCCGGGGTCGCCCACGAGATGAACAACCCCCTGGGCATCATTTCGTCACGGATCGAGCTGATGCTGGGCGAGGCGGAGGGCCAGGCCTTCCCGGCCCAGCATCTCGAGGACTTGAAGGTGATCCACCGCAACGTGCTGCGCGTGGCGGGGGTCGCCCAGGCCCTCCGGTCGTTCGCCCGCCAGTCCACGGGAGAGCGGCGCCCGGTCGACCTGAACGCGGTGGTCGCGGAGACGCTCCTCCTCGTGGGAAAGCCGCTGAGCACGGACAACATCCGCGTCGTGACGGGGCTCGACCAGACCCTCCCGTCCATCCTCGGCGACGCGAACGCGCTCCAGCAGGTCTTGCTGAACCTTCTCGCGAACGCGCGTGAGGCCATGACGGGTGAAGGCGAGATTCGCATCCAGTCCGGGCGCGACCCGGCACGGAGCGGGCGGGTCCGTCTCGTCGTGACGGATACCGGACCCGGGATCCCGGCGGCGCACCTCCCCCACCTGTTCGAGCCGTTCTACACGACGAAGCCCTCCGGAACCGGGCTCGGGCTCGCGGTGAGCTACGGGATCGTCCAGAACCACCTCGGCACGATCGACGTCCACTCCATCCCAGGCCAGGGTGCGACCTTCACCCTGAGCTTCCCAACCCTGGACGATGCCGCGGGGTCCGCGTGACATGCCTCGTGCGGCCGCGCCGGAGCCACGGCGCAGTCAGAGCTTCAGCGGCGGGATCGAGCCGTGGCCCGGCGCCGTCAGTTGGGGGGGCCCGGGCGGTGCCAGGAGCAACGAGAGCACGCCCGACTCCAGGTTCCGGTCCACGATCGTCGTGACGCGCCGGATCAGCTTCAGCATCCGCACGTTGTCCCCCAGGACGTAGGCCCGGAGACGGTCAATTCCCTTTCCCTTCGCATAGTCGACCAGCTCCCCGAGCAGCAGCGTCCCGAGACCCCGGCCCTGCCACCGATCCTCGATGACGATGGCGATCTCGGCCTCCCGGGCCCGCTCGTCGTAGATGTAGCGCGCGACCCCGATCAGGTCGCCCTCCGGGCCGATAGCGGCGATCGCCATCCGTCGATCGTAGTCGACGTTGGCCAGGATGTGCGCCCAGTTCGGCGGCAGCCGGCGCGTCACCGTGAAGAATCGCTGGTAGGCGGTCTGCGGGCTCAGTCGCTCGTAGAGGGCCGTCAGCGCGGGCTCGTCCCCGGGATGGATCGGCCGCAGGGCGACCTCGGTGCCATCCGCCAGCGTGACGGCTTTCATGGGGCAGGAGCGCCCCACCGACCCGGTCAATGCCCCACTGTCGGCCTGAGAGCCCGCGCATATCCCACGATCCGGCAGGCTTTTCTCTTCTGGCATCGCAGTTGCTCCGTGATTGACCGACTAGACCACCAAGAGGCGGGGATGAGCAGGCCATGCACGCACTCGACGGATTTCTCGACGATGAAGAAGGTGGGGCAAGGCTCTTCATCGCCATGCGTGGCCGGACTCCCCGACCATCTCGTCGACCACGGCGCCAGCACATGAATGACGCCTGTCCCCTTGCCAGCCAATAGGGCCCCAGGGTGGCCCATGCCATGACGCTTGCCGAACAAATCGCACGCTTGTCGAAGCTGGAACAGACCGGTGCACCGGTGGTGAGCGCTTACCTGAACACGCAATGGACGGACGAGCACCAGCGCGAGCGGACGCGGCTCTTCGTCAAGGGCGAAATCCGCCGCGCGCGGGCGACAGGTCTGGCTGGCCTGGCGAAGGCCCTCGACTGGATCGAGGCGCAAGCGGAGGCGATCCTCAGCCCGAGCCACGCCAAGGCCCACGGCGTCGCGCTCTTCGCCTGCCCCGACGTCGGCCTCCGGGAGATGATCTCGGTTCGGGCGCCCCTGGAGAACATGGTCGTCGTGGGCGATCGGCCTTTCCTCGGCCCGCTCGCCGCCGCGCTGGCGGAAGCTCCTCCCCTGCTGGTGGTGTTCGTCGACGAGGAGAGCGCGCGACTGATCCCCGTTCTCGATGCCGGACCTGGCGAGGAGATTCACCTGAACAGCGAGGTGCCCGGCCATCACCGGCGTGGCGGCTGGGCGCAGCTCGCCCTGGGCCACTATCAGCGCCACATCGAGGAGCGCCGCGGCCGGCATCTCGAGGCGGTGGCGGAAGCGCTCGGCCGAGTCGTGGAGGAGCACCATATTGAGCGGATCGTGATCGGCGGGACCAGCGACAGCACGGCGGCCCTTCGCCGAGCGCTGCCCGCGGCGGTCACCGCGAGGGTCGCGGGGGTCGTGTCCGGGCGTCGACATGAGCCGGCAAGCGAGCTCGTCGCCCGGGCCGTTGAGCTGATCGGCCGCGTCAACACCGAGGAGGTCGCGGCTGCCGTCGATGGGCTCCTGACCCAGGCGGCCAAGGGTGGCCATGCTGCGGCGAGTCTCGAGGGCGTGCTGGAAGCCGTGCAGCGCGGGGCCGTCGATCGGCTCTATCTCCTGCGGACCTTCCGGGAGCGCGGGCGAGCGTGCACCACATGCCCCGCCCTCCAGCCGGGAGACGTGGCGACATGCCGGATATGCGGCCAGGCTTCGATCGCGGTCGAGCTCGACGAGGCAATGGTGAGCCGGACGATCGCGGCGGGCGGAGGCGCCACGATGGTCGACGCCCACGCCGCGCTGGGGGCGGTCGGTGGCGTCGCCGCTCGATTGCGCTTCGTCTCGTAGCGGTAGCCCGTGCGGTCTCCCGTTCGTGTCCTGATTCTGGGAGCCGCGGGTCGAGACTTCCATAACTTCAACGTTGTCTACCGGGACGACCCGGCGACGGAGGTCGTGGCGTTCACGGCGGCCCAGATCCCGGGCATCTCGGGTCGCCGATACCCGCCGAAGTTGGCCGGGCCGCGCTATCCGGCCGGTATTCCGATCGAGCCGGAAGAGGCCCTCGACAGGCTGGTCCGCGAGCATACCGTCGACCTCGTGGTGCTTGCTTACAGCGATCTCAGCCACGAGCAGGTCATGCACCTCGCGAGCCGCGCGCTGGCGGCCGGTGCCGACTTCGCCCTCCTGGGGCCGCGGAGGACCATGCTCCGCTCCGCGCGGCCGGTCGTCGCCGTCACGGCCGTCCGGACCGGTTGCGGGAAGGGAGCCGTGAGTCGACGGGTCGTGGACATCCTCCGGGGGCGGGGGCGGCGGGTCGCGGTCGTGCGGCACCCGATGCCTTACGGCGATCTCGGAGCCCAGCGGGTCCAGCGCTTCGCCACGCTCGCCGATCTCGACCGAGCCGAGGTGACGCTGGAGGAGCGTGAAGAGTACGAGCCGCACCTGGAGAAGGGGGTGGTGGTGTGGGCCGGCGTCGACTACGCGGCGATCCTGGCGCGCGTGGAGGCCGAGACGGACGTCATCGTCTGGGACGGCGGGAACAACGATCTGCCCTTCTTCACCCCCACGATCCACATGTGTCTGGTCGATCCGCACCGCTCCGGGCATGAGTCGCGTTTCCATCCCGGGGAGACGAATCTCCGGCTTGCGGATGTCGTGATCGTCGTCAAGGAAGACACGGCGGACCCCGTCCAGATCGAGGCGGTCAGAGTGGCGGCTCGGTCCCTCAATCCGCGCGCCCGGCTCGTCGACACACGGTTCCCCCTCCGGGTCGAGGCACCCGAGCGCCTCCAGGGCCGCCGGGTGCTCGCCGTCGACGACGGCCCCACCCTGACGCACGGCGGCCTGCCGGCGGGGGCGGCCGAGCTGGCGGCCCGACGATTCGGCGCGATCCTGGTCGATCCCCGCCCGTACGCTCGGGGCAGCATCCAGCGAGTGTTCGACGACTACCCGATGCTCGGAGCCGTTCTCCCCGCCGTCGGCTACGGTGCCCAGCAAATGGCGGAGCTTCGCGCCACGATCGACGCGGTGCCATGCGATTTCGTCCTCCTGGGGACGCCGATCGATCTCGGCCGCGCGCTGGCGCTGCGCCATCCTGTGATCCGGGTGCGCTACGAGGTCGAGGAGGTCGGACGCCCGACCCTTGACGAGGTCCTCGGAGACCTCTAGTAGTCGCCGGGTGCCCGCGGGCCTCCGATCAGGCCTTGATGCCGTGCTTGGTCAGCAAGCGATGAAGCGTCTTCCGGTCGATGCCGGCCGACTTCGCGGCCTGCGAGATGTTGCCCCCGTGTCGTCGGAGCAGGTCGGTCAGGTACCCCTGCGCGAAGGTATGCAGCCAGGCCTCGCGAGCCTGGGCGAGAGGCAGGTTCGTGCCCGGAATCGCCGGGCCCGGGCGACCTCTCCCGCGAATGTGGTCCGGGAGATCCCGGACCCGGATCATCGGCCCGTCCGTGAGCGCGCAGGCGCGCTCGATCACATTCTGGAGCTCGCGGACATTGCCCGGCCAGGCGTGGGCCTCGAGGCGCGCGAGCGCCTCCGTCTCGATTCCCTCGAGCGGCCGCTCGCGGTTCCGCCCGTAGCGGCGCAGGAAATGGTGCGCCAGAAGGCCCACGTCACCTGCCCGCTCGCGCAGAGGTGGCAACATGATCGTGATCACATTGACCCGGTAGAAGAGATCGTCGCGAAACTCGCCCTTCCGGACGAGCTCCGCAGTGTCGCGGTTGGTCGCGGACACGAGCCGAATGTCCACATTCACGAACTTGATCCCGCCGACGCGGCGGATCTGCCGCTCCTGGAGCGCCCGGAGAAGCTTCGACTGGAGCGCCTTGGGCAGCTCGCCGATCTCGTCGAGAAAGAGCGTGCCCCGATCGGCGACCTCGATCATCCCCGGCTTGCTGCGGTCCGCACCGGTGAACGCGCCACGCTCGTGACCGAACAGCTCGGATTCGAGCAGGGCATCGGGCAGCGCGGCGCAGTCCACGGGAACGAACACCTCGGCGGCCCGCGCGCTCTGGGCATGGATCGCCCGGGCAATCAGCTCTTTCCCGGTCCCCGACTCGCCCTGGATCAGGATGTTGGCCTCGGATCGGGCCGCCTTCTGGACGAGCTCGAACACCGCCGTCATGACCGGGCTCTTGCCAATGACATTGTCGAACCCCGCGCGTGGCGCGAGCGGCTGGCGAAGCCGGCGATTCTCTTCGATCAGACGGCGCCGCTCGGCTGCGCGCTCGACGGCGATGCGGAGCACGTCATTGGACGGTAGTGGCTTCAACAGATAGTCGAACGCCCCTGCCCGCATGGCGTCGACGGCAGACTCCACCGTCCCGTGCCCCGTAATCATGATCACCACGACGTCGGGATCGAGCTCGAGGGCGCGAGCGAGCACCTGCATCCCGTCGACCCGCGGCATCTTGAGATCGGTGAGAACGACGTCCGGGCACTCGCTCTCGAGGAGCGCCATCGCCCGCTCCCCGTCGGTCGCCGTGATGCAAGGATAGTCCTCACGGCCGAGGAGCCTTGCCCAGTTGGCGACGACGTCCGGCTCGTCGTCCACGATCAGTACTCGTGGCTTCGTGCTCATGGCGCGCCCACGAGGGATCAGGGTAGCACGGCACGGCCAAAACTGGCCGCGCCGCACGTCGGCGGGCCGTCAGGCGGGAAGGTTCTCCGGGACCGCGAGCGTCGTGTAGTCCACGAACCCGTAGTCGACGGGTCGCTTGAGCTTCCAGACGTCCCGATCGGTGAGGAAGACCCAGGAGATGCGCGTCATGACCAGCGCGACGCCCGACGGCCGGAGAGCCGGATACGCGTCAGGGGACCGAAGGTCCGCGAGCATCGAGCGCGCCGGCTCATCGCTCGCCATGGTGTCGTCCAGCTTGCCAGACCCCCTCATCCACCTCCATCCGTCACCAGCGGGGGTAAAACTCGTTTGATGGCATCGAGGAACGCCCCGTTCGAGAACGGCTTCGCCAGGTAGACCTCAGCGCCGCTCTCCGTCGCCGCCTGCCTCGTTTGGGGGGAGTCGTACCCAGTGATCAGGATCACCGGGATCGGCGGCACCTGGCGGCGGGCGTGACGGGTCACGGCCAGACCGTCCGCCCCGGGGAGCCGGAGATCCGCCACGACCAGATCCGGCCGTTCCCGGTCGATCATCGCCATCGCGTCGGGCCCCGTGTGGGCCCGAAGGGAGGCGTGACCGATCCTCTGGAGAAGGCGTTCACAGTTCGCGACAAGATCCGGCTCGTCATCGACAACCAAGATGGTTCGAGGCATCGTCACCGCCATGCGATGAAAGCAATCAGGATGCCACTCCCGGCAGGGTGGACTGACACCCCAGCGGCCCTTGCCAGCCGCGCGCGCGGGCGCCCTCTGGGGCGCCGCCGTCCCTATGGGTGCCCATCGCCCCACCAGTACCCTGACAGAGCGCTACCAAGCCTCTGAGTCCAGCCGAATCCGCGCTGGCACCGCCGTTGCTCCCGGAGCAGTCTGACGATCAGCAGGGGCCCGGCCGGGCGAGGTACCATGCTGGTGACCGGTGGCGAGATCATGGCCCGCGCGGTCATCCGGGGCCGGTTCGAGATCGGGCTCGGCAACCAGCCTCACGCGCCTGCCGAAGCCGTGGATTCTCCACCCAGGGAACCCGGAGGAGATGATGACGCGCGCCGAAATCTCCCGCATTGCTCTGATCTGCCTGTTGGCCGCGGGTCTCTGGACTCATCGGTGACCCGGCTCGACGCGCAGAGCCGAGCGGCGCTCGTCACGCAGGGACGGCAGCTCTACACGGACAAGGGCTGCTACGGCTGTCACACGGTGGGGGCCACCGGGACGCCCATCGCCCCGGACCTCCGCCGCGCGGCCACCCGCTATCCGGAGGCCAGTCTGGCGCGGTGGCTGCGTGACCCATCCGCTCAGGAACCAACGCGCCACATGCCGAATCTCGACCTGAGCGAAGCCGAGGCGAGCGCCCTCGCCGCTTACCTGGCCACGCTCCCGTGAGAGCGACGCCCGCGAGGGCGCGTCGACATGTCCACGACAGGCCATGCGGACAGGTTCCGCGTGTGGCCTGACGGCAGCCCACAAGCTGATGGTGATCGAGGAGGGAACGATGCCACGTCCACGAAGCCCGCTTCAGCCGCCCCGGTCGAAGAAGGCCGGTCAACCGCCTCAGGAGCTCGCGGTCAGCCCACGGGTTCGCCGACGACAGAAGACTGCCACGACTGCGGTCCGCAAGGACACGACGATCTCTCAGCCCGCGCAGGATCCTCGCGCGCGCTGGCCGGCGTCGAAGCCGAAGTTCTCGAAGCGGTGACGGTCTCCCCCGTCCGGCCGTGATCGTCCTGGCCCTGAACTGCGGGAGCTCGTCGCTCAAGTTCCAGGTCTTCGCCCATGACCCCGCGGCGTCGTCGGGAGATGCCCGGCGCCTCGCCCGCGGCGGCGTCGACCGCATCGGGGACGAGGCGACCCTCGCCTTCCAGGCGGAAGGAAGCCCGGCGACTCGGACGCGCGAGCCCATCCGGGATCATGAGGTCGCAGTCCGCCAGGTGCTCGGCTGGCTGGCCGCGGGCGGGGCGTCACCGCACGGAGACGCGATCCGGATCGACGCGGTCGGACACCGTGTAGTCCACGGAGGCGACCGCTTCAGGGAGTCCGTCCTGATCGACGCAGGACGTGCTGGACGCGATCCGGGCGCTCGAGACGCTGGCGCCGCTCCACAACGCCCCGAGCCTCGTGGGCATCGAGGCCGCCCGAGCCGCGCTCGGCCCCGACGTCCCCATGGTCGCCGCCTTCGACACGACCTTTCACGCCTCGATGCCCGAGCACGCGTATCGCTATGCCATCCCCCACGAGCTGGCCCTGACGCATCGCGTCCGACGCTACGGCTTCCACGGACTCGCCTACCGCTCGGTCCTTGCCCGCTACGCTCAGGTGGTCGGAGGGCCGCGCGACCGCGTCACCATTGTCGCGTTTCACCTCGGGAACGGCTGCTCGGCGGCCGCGATCAAGGATGGGCGCTCGATCGATACCTCCATGGGCCTCACACCCCTGGAAGGTCTCGTGATGGGGACCCGGTCGGGCGACGTCGATCCCGCGCTGATCGGCTATCTCGCGCGCGTGGAGGGCGTGCCCGCCCAGGAGGTCGAGCGGTGGCTCAACGAGCGCGCCGGGCTACTCGGCCTGTCGGGCCGGAGCCGCGACATGCGGGACCTGCTTGCGCACGAGGGGGACGACCCGCGGGCCCGGTTGGCGGTGGACGTCTTCTGCTACCGGGCCCGCAAGTACCTGGGCGCCTACCTGGCGACGCTGGGCGGGGCCGACGCGGTCGTGTTCAGCGGCGGCATCGGCGAGCACGCCCCCGCGGTGCGCGCCCGCATCTGCGCCGGGATGGAATGGTGCGGCCTGGTCCTGGATCCCGGGCGCAACGCCGCCGCGGTCGGGCGCGAGGCTCGCCTGACCCCCGACGGGGCCGCCCTCCCCGCCTACGTGATCCAGGCCGACGAGGAGCGGATGATCGCCCAGGATGTCGTGGAGCGGGTCGCATGAAGCGGCGGATCCCGCTGCCGATGGCCGCCGTCGGCGGCTTCGCGGCCCTCGGGCTGGCCCTGGGGCACCGGCGGGCGGGCCGGTGCACGGACGCCTCACCGCCAGCCGTGAATTCGAAGGGCGCCGCGCCCCCTGAGTCCCACGAAATCGACCCATCCTCACCTAGTCCGTACGGGCATTCCGGTTGCACGGGCGAATGAGGGCGGGGTAGGCCATCAAGCTCCGCGGAAAGGACACGCCCATGTACAGGCGCATGCTGGTTCCCCTCGATGGCTCCGAGGTGGCCGAAGCCATCCTGCCCTTCGCCGAGCAGGTCGCCGGCCCACTCGATGCAGAGGTCGTCCTCCTCCGCGTCATCGAGCCGCTCTCTCCGGTCGAGCTCGTGGCTACCGCCGGGGTCGTTGCCCCGGATACCTTCACGCTCCGAGACATCGAGGCGGAGAAGTACCTCTCCGAGATCCAGCGCCGGCTATCCAAGAAGGGCCTCCGTGTTCGCACCCGTGTCGCACTCGGCGGCACTCCGGCGGAGGAGATACTCGCGGCCGTCCAGGCCACCAACGCCGACCTCATCGCCATGACCACACACGGCCGGTCCGGTCTGGGCCGAGCGCTGTTCGGATCCGTGGCCGAATCCGTGCTCCGCGCCTCGGCGGTGCCGGTGCTGGTGGTGCGAATGCCCGCCACGCACAAGCCCGCACCCGAGAAGACGGAGTAGCATTTCGATCGGTGGGTGCGCTTTGCACCACTTCAGTCACGAGGGACTGATGCCTGAAGGCCAGGGATGAGAGTCAGCGAGCTGATGAGCCGGGGCGTGGTCACGATCGATGCTTCCGCGACGTGTCTCGAGGCCGTGAATCGAATGTGCCGTCGGAAAGTCCGCCACGGCGCTCTTCATTCTTTCCGGCCTGGCGCGTGCTGTGGCACCCGGCTTCTTCTTCCTGACGGTGGTCTCCTCCCCGTGGGGATTTCCGACGGGAAGACGAATTCTGCCATCGGGTTGGGGGCCGCCGTCGCTTTCAACGCTCACCGGGACACCCCCGTGGACCCGTCGACGTAAGATCGTGGCCGAAATGTGGCGGAGCCTGACCGCGGTGAGAATCGCGTTGATTTGGACACGAAGTCCGGTGCCCGCAGTTTCGGGTGGCACGGGGCGCGTTTCGGCCTCTGCAGTGCTCTCGCGCATCGCGCAGGCCGTCATGGTCCCGAGCGGCGGCGCGATGCGGTCCCACCTGCAGAGGCCGCCGAACGTCGCGATCCGGCGCGGCGTCATCGCGTTCCGGGCCGCGGCGACCGCCGGCTCGCCGAGGTCCGTCCACACGGCCTCGGAGAGCCGTGCGCTCGCGCGTCGCAGGATGTGCGACTTCCTCTCGCCAAGCCCACGCTCACGGACGGCCCGGCGGCGCTCCGCGAATTCCCGGATCGGCGCCGTGCCCTGGCGAGCCAGTACCCAACGCGATCCTGATGGTGGGATACGCGATGGTCGGCCTCTGGCTCCTCGCCAAGCCGATCGTCGAGACGGGGGCCGGATAGCGGTGCCGACGGAGCCTGCGGGGGCCGACGGGTCCGGCCACGCCGCTGCCCGCGCCCTCGCGTGTCCGTCCCGAGCTGTGCTCGGGGCGGGCCTGGCAGCCCTCGCCCTCGTCCCGATGCCCGCCCTCCTGCCTCCCTACCCCTTGATCGAGCTGTGCTACGCCTTGGTCCTGGGAATCGCCTGCCTGGGACTCAACCTCGTGTACGGGACGACCGGGCTCCTCTCGCTCGGCCACGCCGCGTACTTCGGGCTCGGCGCGTACGCGGGCGCGTTCGTCTTCAACGTCGCCGACCTCGCCTCGCTCGAGACATACCTGCTCCTCGGGGTGATCACCGCCACCGCGGCCGCGGCGGTGGCCGGCAGCTGGTGCGTCCGGGCGACCCGGATCCACTTCACCATCCTGACGCTCGCCTTCGCGCAGCTCGTCCAGGCGCTCTTCGTCACCGGCGCCGTCTACCGGCCGCTCGGCGACTACGGCAAGGGGCTCTTCTACGTCGGCTACGGGGGCCTCTACATCCCGCGATTCACCATCCTCGGGTCGGACCCCGCGGCCGAGCGGTTCATCCCCGCCTTCTACTACGTCATCCTGGTGGCCTTCTTCGTCGCGCTCGGCGTCCTGTGGCGGGTCGGCCGATCCCCGTTCGGGATGGCGCTCCGCGCGATCCGGGACAACGACGTCCGGGCGGCGTTCGTCGGCATCCCGGTGCGGGCCTACCGCTGGCGGGCCTTCGTCCTCTCGGGGGCGATCACGGGCTTGGCGGGGGGCCTCTACGGACAGCTCGACCGCCAGATCACGCCCGAGCAGCTCGGCTGGCTCTTTTCCGCCAAGCTCGTCGTCGCCACGATCATCGGGGGGACGCAATGGTTCCTCGGGCCGGTCGTGGGCGCCGCCGTGTTCGTGCTCTTCCAACACGTCGCAAACCGGTTCGCCCTGTCCCATGGGCTGGTCCTCGGCGGGCTGCTGCTCGCGGTGGTCTTTGCCTGTCCCGGCGGGATCGCCGAGGCGACGGCGCGAGGGCTCGGGTGGGCCGCGCGGCCCGGCCGGTCCTGGACGCGGCGGGGCGGGCCACGAGGCACCGAGGCTCGGCGACGATGATCGCCCCGGGGGGCTCGTCGCGCTCGCGATCGGCCTCCCGGCCCGCGACGCGGCGGCGCACGGTGGCCAGGTCGAGCTCGCCAAGGCTGCGGCCGGCCCCTGCCTCGTGTCCGTCCGGACCCTGCGCCGCGCTGACGCCCCGGCCCGAGATCGACGTGGTCCTCTCATCCTCGACAACGTGCAGTCCGACGCGACGACCCCAACGTTCCCTCGGGCATTCCTGCTGCGCAGTCAGCAGTTAGAGGAGGACATTTCCATAGCGCAGCGAGAGAGCGCCGGAAGCGACTTGACGGCGCAGGCGTCCGGGCAGATTCTCGGCTCGTCGAGCGCGCCAATCGACCGCAGGAGGAGAGAACAGATGAGCTTCCAGCCCGAACGATTCCGTCCGGACGGTCGAGAGATCATGGAGTCGACGTCCGACGCGGATCGTCCGGCCTTCTCGCGCCGGACGCTGCTCCAGGGTGCCGCCTCGCTCGCCGGCGCACTCGTCGCCCGGCGCGCCCTCGCGCAGACGTGTCGGGCCACCGAGCCCGACATTCTCGGTCCCTACTACCGGTTCGGCGCGCCCTTTCGCTCGCAATTGGCCGGGCCCGACGAGCCCGGCGAGCGGCTCGTCCTGACCGGAACCGTCCTGAGCACCGACTGCCGGACCCCCGTGCCTGGCGCGCTGGTCGAGATCTGGCAGGCCAACCACGCGGGCGTGTACGACACGAGCACGCCGGGCAACTTCACCGAGGTCACGTCGTTCCACCTGCGGGGGATGTTCTACACGAATCCGCAGGGCCAGTACGCGATCGAGACGATCATGCCCGGCCGGTATCCCGTCCCGCCGGGTCTCCCGGGGCTCGAGAAGTACGGGGGCCTGACGCGCCCCGCCCACATCCACTTCCGGGTCATGGAATCGCTCCACGTGCCCCTCACGACCCAGCTCTACTTCAAGGGCGATCCCTACATCGCCGGCGATCCCTTCGCCAGCCACAAGCCGACCCTGGCGATCGACCTCACGCCCGACGGGTCGCTCCGTCGCGGGGTGTTCGACATCGTGCTCACCCGGGGTCTCTAGGCCCGCCCGCCTCACGAAGCGTGAGTCACCGCGTCCGTACATCTCACGGGAATCGCCCCCGAGGCCGCCGGCGTCGGGCCGCCCCGTCTCCGCCTGCTCGGCCACTCGCCGATGGATCGCGCGCCGGAGAGGTCCGACGGGCCTGTGGCGGTGTTACGCATCGGTCGGTGCAGTGCGCGGTACGGTGTAGGGGCGCGGCGATGGCGGGCGGCACGCCATCAGGGACACTGACTGGCGCGCCGCGCGTCGTGTCATCGGTGTCGAACGGATAGCACGGAGGGCCAATGGCTTCTAAGCGGAGCGCGCGGAGGCGGAAGTCGACGACGGCGTCCGGCCGTCTCCCGAGGGGATTCGTCGAGAAGCGAGCCAACGTCGACGGCGTGACGATCAGCTACGCGATCGGCGGACAGGGACCGGCCGTCCTGCTCCTCCACGGCTTTGGCCAGACGAGCCGCATGTGGAGGCCCCTGATGCCGCGGCTCGCGGCGTCGCACACCGTGATCGCGCCGGATCTCAGAGGGGCGGGCGGGTCCGCGCGTCCGCCGGCCGGTTACGACAAGAAGACCATGGCCCGGGACATGCGTGGGCTCGCGCGCCGGCTCGGCCACCAGCGCGTGATGGTCGTGGGACACGACATCGGCCTCATGGTGGCGTACGCCTACGCGGCGCAGTATCCGGGCGAGGTCGGCAAGGTCGCGCTCCTGGACGCCTTCTTGCCGGGCGTGGGCGACTGGACGCACGTCTGGCTGCTGCGCGACCTCTGGCACTTCCACTTCTACGGACGGACGCCCCTGGCGCTGGTGAAGGGCCGCGAGCGCATCTACCTGGAGCACTTCTGGAACGACTTCGCTGCCGACGAGCGGAAGTCCGTTCCGGAGGCGGACCGGCGCGCCTACGCCGCGGCCTTCGCTCGCGCGGGCGGCGTTCGGGCGGGGTTCGAGTACTTCAAGGCCTTCGAGCAGGACGCCGGCGACTTCGCGGCGTTCGCGGCGACCAAGCTCGGCATGCCCTTCCTCGTGCTCACCGGCGAGAAGGCATCCGGCACGTTCCTGATCGAGCAGGCGCGACTGGTCGCGACCGACGTGACGGGGACCGTCGTGAAGGGCGCCGGCCACTGGCTGATGGAGGAGGCCACGGGCCAGGTCGTCTCCGCCCTCGTCGCGTTCCTCGCCTGAGCGGGCCACCGGCCGCGTCTGACAGCGTCCAGCTGCTCGAGCGGTGGGCCGACCAGGTGCCGGCTGTTGGGGATCTAGGCGCCGAAGCTCATGGGGCGATGAACCGCCGCCCGCCGTCCGTGAGCGTCGCCATGCGCGTGGCCTCGTCGTAGGCGACCAGATCCTCGGCCACGAAGCTCTCCATCATCTTGGAAAAGCCTTGGTGCGCGATCAGGAACTTGCTCGAGCTATGCTCGTGCAAGTCGTGCAGGGAGGCAGCCGAGTCTTCCTGGGCCGCCAGCCAGGTCAGCACCCCCTTGCGCGCCCTGTCGAAGTACGCCCGCTGCCGCTCTTCGGACACCGGCTCTGTCATGGTCTCGCTCTCCCTCCGTGTCGACTATATCGCGGACGCGCTCATCTCGAGGGCCGGCTCATGGGGCGACTTTCAGAGACGAGGCGGCGGTGGGGCGGCTGTCCGAGCGCGTGATTCTTCCACAGGCCGTGGTGTCCCCGAAGCGACGACAATGTGAAGGGGCGTGGGTTGCGCTTGACCCTCCGCGGTGTCGTCCGCGCCGTGTAGACCTCGCCGGCTCGGCGCGCGGCATGTCTCGACCCCCCGAGGACCTGCCCACGGAGTTGCTCGCGTCGCCCGCACGTGTCCCCGCCAGTCCCTGCACCGTCGGGACCTCGCGCCGACCGAGCGGGCTCGCTGCTCGCGGATAAGGTTGTCCATCGACTGGCGGCCACCCGCGAGCCCACCTCACCATGGTGCGGCGATCGCTGTGGCCATGGGCATGTCGATCAGAGGTAGCGGTGGTTCAGCTCCTGCGACATCTGGCGGAGATGCTTCGCCATGAACCGGCAGGCGTTGCGGTACATGGTCCGCTCGAGCGCGGGGCGCGCCGCGAGGAGCCCGCCCAGCGCGTCGAACCCGATGCGCTGGACCCGAGTCGACTCGCGGGCGACGGCGGAGGCGGCACGCGGCCCGGGCGCGAAGAACGCCAGCTCGCCGAGCAGCTGGCCGCTCCCGACGGTCATGATCGGCACCGTCTTGCCCGAGGCGACCATGTCGACGGTCCCGATGGCGAGCGCGTAGAGCGCGTCAGCCGGCTCGCCGCTTCGGTAGACGTGATCTCCCGACTTGTACGCCCTGGCCTCGGCGAGCGCGGCGAGCGCACGGAGGTCGTCCGGCGAGACCTCGGCGAACAGGTAGGTCTTTGCGAGCAGATCCTGATGCGGCAGCTCCTTGTTCATGAGCAGGGCTCCTCCTGGGGGCCGTCGACTGCGAGCGCGATCCGGGGCCGGCGGCCTTCAGAGATCCAGGCGAAGCCGGCGCCGCGAGCGGTAGATCTCCTTCGCGTGAGGTCACCCTCCAGAGATCCACGACTGTCCCGTGCTTGGCGTGTGGCGCCCGGCGTGTTCGCGAGGTCCGAGGGGCGGGCCGGGGTGACGAGGACAGGCATCGGGGCCGAGAAGTGTGCCCAGCGATTCCTACGTTCTCTCTGGCTGCCGACGCTTCCCCATCACGGGTTCAGGTCCGGGTAGCCCGGAACTTGAAGACGAATGGCGAACTTGCTGTCCCGACGATGATCACATCCTGGTCGCGAAGGTCGACACGGCCCCCTTTCCGGTCGCCACCGACAGGCCGGCCCTCCACGAGGGTCCCACACGTACTGCCGCGATCCGTGAGGACGAATCGGTCGCCTTCGTGCTCGATCGCGAAGTGCTCGCGCGAGACGTTGACCATCTCGCCGGGCTCAATGATGTACAGGTCGTTCAACTGAGCGACGCCGACGACGCGCCGTTCTGGTGAGCGCCACGGCTTCTGCGTGGACAACCGGCTCTCGCGACCGACTTTGAACGGGAAGCGCTCGATGACCCGCTGCTCGCCGTGGAGGGCGTCTCGCGCATCCGGAGTCAGCGCCACCAGCCATGCGGTCATGAGCACCTCCGTTCGACGAAGGAGTCCCGAGCGCCAGCGCATAGTAGCATGGGCCCCTGGATACGGTTCGCCTTACCCCGATCGCGAACATAGGGGGCACCGAGCCTACGCGCACGAGAGTCAGGTGGTCACCGGTCGAATTGTCGCGGGCTTCGCCTGTGCAAAGTCGCCGACGGGATCTGCCGAATGGGGGCCACCTTCGTCGTGAAGGGCCGCGCCGCCTGATGCGCCCCGCCGAAGGGGGGAAGTCTACTGGCCTTCCGGTGCCGACCGCCGGCCGCCCTTGCCGACCCCGCCAGGAGCGCCCTATGGCCCCAGTGGCAACCGAGGGGCGCGGGCCGAGGTAACGAGTGGACGACGCGGCCGAGGAGCATTTTTCGGCATTGCCTGGACCAAGGCTACGTCCAAGTACACTGCCGTCGATCCCGCCCGCGGGACAAATGCACCTATCAGCCACCGGGGATCATCGGGTGGAATTCGGCGACGGGAGCGTATGGGACGGGCCCTAGGAGACATCCTGCCGCTCGCGATCGCGGTCGGGATCTTCCCGGTGCCGATCATCGCCGTCCTTCTCATGGTCGCGTCCGATCGAGGACCGTCGAAAGGCCTGGCATTCGTTCTTGCCTGGTGTGTTGGCCTCACCGCGATCGGCACGATCGTGCTCCTGGTTGCCGGGATCGCGGACGCGGGCGGCGCAGGCGAGGCCGCCGCCTGGGTGAATGTGCTGCTGCTCGGCCTGGGCCTGCTCCTGCTGGCCGCAGCGGTCAAGCAGTGGCGGAATCGTCCGAGGGCGGGCGAAGAGACACGGACACCGGGCTGGATGCGCACCCTAGATCAGCTCACGGTGGCGAAGGCTGGCGGAATCGGCTTTGCGCTGGCCGCACTCAATCCGAAGAACGTTCTGCTCACTGTCGCCGCCGCCGCGGAAATTGCGGCGGTCGGGGTGCCAGGTCGTCAGCAGGCCGCGGTCCTGCTCGTCTTCGTCCTGATCGCTTCAGCCGGTGTGTTGACTCCACTCGTCCTTTCCCTTGCGCTCGGAGAACGGTCCGGGGCACTCCTGGACGGACTCAAGGGCTGGATAGTGCGTCACCACGGCGTGATCATGACCGTGCTCTTCCTCCTCATGGGTGCGAAGTTGATCGGCGACGCCATCGCTGGCTTCTCGAGCTGACGCTGCAACAGCTCAGACGGGATGCGATGATGGCGAGACAGAGCCGGGCGAGTTCAGCGCGACGCTCCGAGCCTTGGCAGCGATCATTTGAACATGGACCTGGCTGTCAACGACGGCGCAGGATTGGGGTCGCGTGAGGCCGTCACACAGGGCGAGCGTTGTCCGCCAGCCCCCATGGGACCCGACCGAAGGGGCGTTATGTCGACTACCATCGCGCCGCGTCGAGGAGCGGGGCCGGCTACAGGAGCGACTCGCCCCCTGGGAGGGGGAGGTCCGCGGGGAATCAGATGCGGGACGCGCCGACCGCTGACCTGGTAAGCGTCGCCCTGTGCGCGCGGGACGCCGCGGCATTCGTTGTCGAGGCCGCGCGCAGCGTGCTCGGGCAGAGCTGGATGCGGCTCGAGCTCTTCATCGTGGACGACGGCAGCGCCGACGACACATCGCGCCGCGTGCGGCAGGAGATCGCGGACTCCCGCGCCACGCTGATCCGGCTCGAGAAGAACATCGGCACCTATGCCGCCAAGAACCTGGTCCTCGACCGATTCGCCCGCGGCGAGTTCTTCGCGCACCAGGATGCGGACGACCGGAGCCTGCCCCGCCGCCTGGAGCGGCAAATCACCGCGCTGCGCGCGTGGGGCCTCGAGGCCTGCGGCACCGGCATCGACGAGTTCTACGCGGACCCCGCCCTCGAGCCGCGCTTCTCGAGACAGGTACCCGCCCGCTTCGAGCCACTCGACGGCTGCTTCCACAAGCAGAACCTTTACCCCGAGCGGCTCGACCCGCGCGCGCTCTGCGATCCGGGCACGCGCGTCGAAGATCTCGTGCTCGCGATGAATGGCTCGTTGCTCTTCCGCAGCGAGACGCTCCGCGCGCTCGGCGGCTTCGAGGGTCGCACGCGCGTGGGAGCCGACACGGATCTGCTGCTGCGGCTGGCCTGCCTGCATGCCGTCGGGAACGTTCCGGAGGTGCTCTACGTGCGCCGCTTCCACCCGGCCTCACTCACGGCCGCGCCCGAGACCGGCTTCGGCTCGAGGATCCGCCAACGCGCGATCCGGGAGATCGAGGCGCTGCGGGCAGAGCTGGGTCCCCTGCTCGAGGCGGGAGAGACCGCAGAGCTGCGCCGCGCCGCCGTGCGCGACCTCTACTACCCGGAGGTAGCCTGCGAGGTACGACCCCTCGCACCCGGCCACTAGCCCATGTGCAGCATCGCCGGAGTCGCAGGCGCCATCGACGAACGCGAGCGGCTCGCGCGGGAGATGGCGCAGGCCATGCACGACCTTCGAGATCCTGCTCACGTTCACGGCGCTGGATCTGGCGCCACGGATTTCAGCCCCAACGAAAACTTCAACTTCCGGGGTCGCCGAGCTGGCCTTACGCGGAACCGGCTGCCGAACAGACGCTCCACATTCCCGACTGGTGCAGGTGCACGACCGAGTATCCGCCGTGCCCTTGGAGGATGGCTGGGCCGGATGATCCCCATCTGGGACGCCTGTCAGACGGCGAACCCGCTCCGTCGGTACCGCCCGCCCGAGCCGCGGTGATGCCGGATGGCGATCTGGCGAAGCCGGCAGCCACCTCATCCGGTGACGCAGGCCTCCCAGACCCTGTACGAGTTCGAGCTGAGTCAGGCGCCCTCGGCGGCCTGGCAGGCCGCCTTTCTGCGTCCCTCTGTGGCCCTCACCACGGCCAAGCACATGCCCGAGCTCGGCCGCGTCAGCCTCGATGGCGCCCGGGTCACCTTCCAGACCAGTCCGTCCCAACTCCACCAGTGGGTCCACTGGATCGACCGCTGGATCGCCTACGCCAACTCGGTGGCGGACGAGTGACCCTGGCTGGCGCCCGATGGCGGAGGGAAGACTGAGACGACACGCGGTGCTCGCGAAGGTCGGGAACTGGCCCGGGCTGATGGGACCGGCGGATCGGTCATGCGCGACAGATCGTGCGCGCGGTTCTGGTCGGGCGCATCGGGTTCACCCCATCGCGCCCTGACGACCCCTGGTCTCACGGGGGCGCTCGATCTCTAGACTCGCTGTGGCGGATCGGGCCCGCCCGTGCTTCCCCGCGCCGAAGTCGTGAACGCCGCGATCCCACCCCGTGCCGTCCTTGACACCCTCCGCGCCGACGGCGCAGGCTTGGGGTCGCGGGAGGCCGTCACGCAGGGCGAGCGTTGTCCGCCAGCCCCCATGGGACCCGACCGAGAAGGGGCTTCATGGCGACTACCCACGTTCCCGGGGAGGTGTGCCCGTGCCAGTCGATCGCACGTATGCAACTGAGAACGATGCACAGCGGGAGCGGCTTCGCGCCCTTGTCCGGAGTCTCGGCGACCAGGACCTCGCGCGCCCCATGGAGGCCGGCTGGACGGTGGCAGCAGTCCTCGCGCACGCCGCCTTCTGGGATCAGCGGATCGTCGTCCTGCTCGACCACTGGGAGCAACGGGGTTCCTCGTGGACCCCGCCCATCGAAGTGGAGCGCGATGGCGACTGGATCAACGATGCCGCGAAGGCGCTCTGCCTGGCCCTCCCGCCTCGCGTGGCGGCCGACCTCGCCGTCTCGGTCGCCGAGGCGGTGGATCGGCGGGTGGCCGCGGTGAGCGACGCCATCATCGAGGCGAATGCGCGGGCTGGCTCTCCGCTCAACTGGCACCGCGCGGAGCACCGGCGCGAGCACCTGGACGAGATCGAGCGAGCGCTCCGCGGCGCCTGATCCCCCGATGCGCTTCTCCGGGCCCCCCGGGGGAAACAGCTCAAAACGAGCTTCATGTCGACCACCTACCGGTAGTCTTACGTAATGCGCCCCCTTCGGTATTCCATCAACGTCACATTGGACGGGTGCTGCGATCATCGTGGAATAGTCGCCGACGAAGACTTGCATCGTCACGCGGTCGAGAACCTCAACCGGGCCGATGCCCTCCTCTTTGGCCGGGTGACTTACGAAATGATGGAGGCAGCGTTTCGGCCAGCGTGGACGGGAGAGATGCTCGATTGGATGGAACCCTTCCGCCGTACGATTGACGCGGCAAAGAAGTACGTCGTGTCGAGCACGTTGAAGCGGGCCGATTGGAACGCGGAGCTCGTGCGCGGGGATCTGGGGACGGCCGTTCAGCAGCTCAAGCGGGAGTCGGGCAAGGGACTGTTCGTGGGAGGCGTGAAGCTCCCGCTGGCGTTGGCGGAGCTGGGATTGATCGATGAGTACGAGTTCGTGGTGCAGCCCAGTCTAGCGGGCCATGGGCCGACGTTGTTCGCGGGGCTATCGAAGCGTATCGACTTGAAACTCGTAAGCCGGCTGGAATTCGGCTCGGGGGCGGTGGCGATGCGGTATGAGCCGAGAAGGTAGGCCCCTGGGGAAACAGCTGAGAACGAGCTTCATGTCGACCACCCTCAAGCGTGTTTGCGGCGCCTCGAGTGCCGGCCCGTCGTCGAGCCGGACGGGACGCGCGCCCATGGAGCCTCGCGGGGAAAGAGATCGTGGGCGAGGGCGGCGAGGTCCGCCCCGTCGCCGCCAGTAGCTAGCTGGCGACTTACGCCCACGAGCGGGGATTCTACGCCGCACGGCCCGTGACGCGGAACCCCGCCAACGCCGGGCCAAACCCGTCCGGGAACTGCCCAGCGCCCCGCCGACCCGCGCCGACCTCGGGCGGCGGCGGCCCTCGGTGTCGAGTCAGGTGGGCGGGGTCACTGGATCAGCTCATCCGCCCGGGCCAGCACCGCCGGGGGGATCGTGAGGCCGAGCGCCTTCGCGGTCTTGAGGTTGATGACCAGCTCGAACTTGGTCGGCTGCTCGACGGGCAGGTCGGCGGGTTTGGCGCCCTTGAGGATCTTGTGGACGTAGATGGCGGCGCGCCGGGCGAGGTCGGCGCTGCTCGGGAAAAAGGCCATGAGGCCGCCGGCCTCAACGGCTCGCCGGTCGTCGAAGATTGTCAGGAGCTTGTGGGCGCGAGCCAGGTCACCGACACGAGTCCGATGGGCAAAGGTCACCGGGTCCCACATGACATAGACTGCCTGGATGGAACGATGCGTCAGCTCCGCGAACGCGGGCGCGATCTCCTCAGACCGTCGCACCTCGACGGGGTGCAGAGCTAAGCCCAGAGTCCTCGCGGTGCTCCCCAAGACCGTCAGGTAGGCTGAGACCCAGGTGCCGGCGTCCCGGTTCCACAGCACTCCCACGCCGGAGAGCCCAGGATATATGTCCCTGAGTAGCTCCAACATCTTTCCTGCGACGGCAGGCGAGACGTCCCACGTCAAGCCCGTGACGTTGCCGCCGGGCCGAGCGAGGCTCGCCACCAGACCAGATGCCACCGGATCGGCCGCGCCGACCATGACGATTGGGAGGGTGCGGGTCGCATTCCTTGCGGCGGTAGGCGCTGGATCGGAACCGGTGACGATCAGCTCCACTTGCGAACGGACTAAGTCGGCGGCAAGGTCCGGAAACCGGCTGGCGTCGCTCCCGGCGAAGCGCCCCTCGATGACAATAGTTTTCCCCTCGACGTAGCCGAGGCTTTGCAGTGCGTCTCGGAACGCTTGCCATCCCGGCTCTTCGTATCCGAGAACGCCAATACGAGGCATACGGCCAGTCGGCTGTGCCTCGGCGGCGAGCGGCGCGGCGAGCACGCTGACCGCGCCGGCGATGAACCGTCGCCGGTCCATCATTGAATCACTTCATCCGCCCGCGCCAGCACTGCCGGCGGGATCGTGAGGCCGAGGGCCTTCGCGGTTCTCAAGTTGAGAACCAGCTCGAATGTGGCGGGCTGCTCCATCGGCAGGTCGCTTGGCCGTGCACCTTTCAGAATCCGGTCGACGAACAACGCAACGCGCTTGTAGAAGTCACGCCGATTCGGCCCATACGCGACAAGGCCTCCGACCTCGGCAAAGTCTCTGAACGACGACACCGCCGCGATCCGATTGGTGAGTGCCAAATACGCAATCCGGGAGCCATGTAGATAGTGATTGATGCTCGACAGCACAACGAGGGCACGAATTCGATCCTTCGTCATCGTCGAAAACTGGGTCTGGTAGTTCGTAGGTCCGGCCACGGTGATAGCCAGAAGGCCGATGCCCGAAGACCGCACTGCCCCCTCCAGCTCCTTGAACGTTCGAGTATGCACCGGATCGCCGGGATCGAGGAGCACAGCCACGCGGGAGACACCAGGAACCATCGCTCTGAGAAACTCGAACCCTTTCACGGCCAACGCCTCGCGAACGGAGGTCATGCCGGTGACGTTCCCGCCCGGGCGAGCGAGGCTGTGGACGAGCCCCAGGCCCACGGGATCGCCGGACACGGCAACGATGATAGGAATCGACTGCGTTGCGTCCTGGGCCGCCTGCACCGCCACCACGTCACCGACGACAACGATCATGTTGACTTCGAGGCTTACGAGCTCGCGGGCGAGGAGCCGAAGTGGCTCGGGTTCGCTCTGTGCGCTGGTGCGGTAAACGAGTTGGATGTTCCGGCCGTCCACGTACCCTAGCTCCTGCAGAGCCTCGACGAGCAGCAGTCTCCAACCAGATGACCGAACGGTCCCCTCGTCGGAACACGTCACCGCGCACAGCATTCCGATACGGGGCACCTTCCCGGCCGGCTGCGCCTCGGCGGCGAGCGGCGCGGCGAGGAGGGCCAAGGCGAGGGTGGCTCGGGCCGTGAGTCGAGCGAACCTCATAAGGGCCTCCCGTCGTCCAGTAGCCGCAGCGCGGTCTCCAGGAGTCGCCGGACTTCCGCGTCCCGCTCAGCTAGTCGGGCGGCCTGCCGCTGCCGACTCCGTGTCCGCCGGCAGGCGGCCGAGCAGACGGTCTGCCGGCCCTGCAGGACGGCCGTCCGACACACCGGACAGGTTCGCGGGGAGCCTACCAGAAGCGTGCGCACGCTTCCTAGTGGGACGTCGGGCCGGAAGACGGGGCGCGGCATGAATCAGCGGCCGGCGGTGGCCTGAGGCGGGCGCAGCGCGACGAGCGCCGTTTGTGGCGGGGGTCGCCCGGACCGGGCCCGGCCCCGTCGCCCGCGCCGGTCCCGCGGCCCGCACGCTCGACACCCAGGGCCGCCACCCTCATCGCCGGCCGGACGCCGATTCGAGTCTTCCGTGGGCGTGGCCGTTCCGGGCCGAGGGGAGTTACGCGGCGGTCGGGTGGCCCTCGACGGTGGTGTCCCCGACGGGATTCGAACCCGTGTTGCCAGATTGAAAATCTGGAGTCCTAGGCCTGCCTAGACGACGGGGACATCTCCGTAAGTACCCGCCACGCAACGCTATCAGCACATGCATTCCAAAAGCAAGCGCTGGGGGCGGCGATTCACTCCGCTCGGAGATCATCCGCGCGTGGTCCTTCTCCCGGACACTCGCCACGTGGTTGAGGCGCCTGATCCGAACGTCCACCAGCTCGATCCCAGTCGGGCGTAGGAACGAGCCATCCCGAGGGAGCCACGCTCATGGACACCCGCTTCCGGCCACTGGTGGCAAGCACCGCGATCCTCGGGCACACCACTCGTACGATCGCCGAGGTCCGGCAGCGCTTCTGGGTTTCGTTGGGTCGGTGCGGTCAGGTGATCCGGGCTGTGGCTCCTGAGAGGAGCGCCAGCCGCTGCAGGCGCGCGATCGATGAACGAGCCTGAGGCTCCCGGCGCCGCGAGGAGGATCCGGGCCGCCCACGTCCCATGATTCGCGCGAGCGGCCCGGATGCCTGCCGGGATGCTTCGCGGAGAGGGTCTAGGCCCGCCCGCCCTTCTGGAAGGGCTCCTTTGCGACGACCTTGACCCCGGAGATGACCCCGGTCGCCGCCCGAGTGACCTGGTCGACCGCGGCATGGCTGATCTCGCCAGCCGCCTTGAGGGCCCCGGTGGCGGCCGCGGAGGCCGCTTCCTCGGTGCTCACCCCGACCTCCTTGGCCCCCTGGATGGCACCCTCGACCGCGTTTCTGGCCGCGGTGCCGACGTCACCCCCCACGGCTGCGACGCTCTTCACGATCTGACTGGCGGTGGCGCTGGTCGCGGAAATCGTCTCAGCTCCAACGTCCTTGGTTCCGCGCACCACACCGACGACCGTCGCCTTGGCCGCCGCGCCCACGTCGCCGCCCGTCTTCGCGGTGGTCTCGATGATGCCGTCCACCGCCCCCCGGACGGCCGCGCCGACATCGCCGCCCACGGCCGACACGCTCTTCACGACCTGACTGGCGGTGGTGCTGACTGCGGAGATCGTTTCCCCACCGACGTCCTTGGTTCCGCGCAGCACCCCGACGATCGTCGCCTTGGCCGCCGCGCCCACGTCGCCGCCCGTCTTCGCAGTGGTCTCGATGATGCCGTCCACCGCCCCCCGGACGGCCACGCCGACATCCCCGCCCACGGCCGACACGCTCTTCACGACCTGACTGGCGGTGGTGCTGACTGCGGAAATCGTTTCCCCTCCGACGTCCTTGGTTCCGCGTAGCACCCCGATGATCGTCGCCTTGGCCACCGCGCCCACGTCGCCGCCCGTCTTCGCGGTGGTCTCGATGATGCCGTCCACCGCCCCCCGGACGCCCGCGCCGACATCGCCGCCCACGGCCGACACGCTCTTGACCACCTCGCGGGCGGTCGTGCTCACCGTGTCCAGCGTCTGGACCCCGACCTCCTTCGTGCCCCGCAACACGCCCACGGCGGCGCCCTTGGCCACCGCGCCGACGTCGCCACCGACCTGCGAGGTCCCCTGAATCGCGCCGCGCACCACGTCCGCGAGGGTCGAGGTCAGCGCTGTGCCGACAGTCCCCGTCCCCTTGATCAGCCTGACGAGGCTCCCGCTCACGGTGTCGACGACCGCGTTCGCGATGTTTCCGACCCCCCGGATACCCCCGACGATCTCCCGGGTCACCGCATCGGCGATGGTCTTGTGCTCATCGGCCATCATGGCCTCCCTTCCCCTGATTCCCCGGACGCCGAAGTCGGGTCGCCAGAGGGAATCGCGACGTGGCGTCGCTTACCAGTGGAGTTTCATCGTTTGCCGCGCGAGCGAAAGCACGATAGGGAAAGAGCTTCCGCCTGTCAAGGGCGCCCTATCACCCCGGCCTTGGAGAGATAGCGGGCCCCGCAGGCGACCATGGCGCCGATGTCGTGCCCGACGACAGCCGCCCGATCGATGCCCAGGTGGGTCAGGACGGTCCGCATGTCGGCCCGCGCCGGGGCCGCCGCGCCCGTCGGCAGGTGTTCACCCTGCCGAGGCACACGCATCCGGCGGGGAGCGGGGCGGCGCCGAACCGTGACGTGGCCATCGACGCCCTCGGCCGGCCGGGGCGGTGATCCGAAGGTACCAAAACGGTCGTGCCCCGACAGGATTCACCCACTCGGGGCTACCTTCGTCGTGGGGGGCTGCGCCGCCTGACACCGGCGGCACCCGGCCGGCGCTATTTGGCGAGCGTGTTCTTGTAGATCCTTCCGTCCTTCACGATCACGAGGAAGTTTCGGGTCGGGTTCGCGACCAGCTCGATGTCTTCGATTGGATTGCCGTCGACAAGGATCAGGTCGGCAAGCGCCCCTTCTTCGACAACGCCAAGCTTGCCGGCGTAAGGACTCCGCAACCCGGACATCGCTAGCAATTGGGCGTTGGTTCCCGTCGCCATGGCCAGCGCTTCTGCAGGGGTGTACCAGCGAACCAGCTTGGCCAGCAGCCCGCCCTGCCGCTGCGCGAGGGCCGGCGAGAACAGGATGTCTGTGCCGAAGGCCGTCTTGAGCTTGTACTTCTTCGCGAGCGCGTAGGCATTGTCCGTTCCAGCAAACACCTCCTGCGCCTTCTGCCATTCCCCGGAACCGACCGGGAACGCGGCCGCCAGTTCGTCGGGGAAGGGCTGGATGCTGAGCCAGATGCCACGTTCCGCCATCAGCTTGGCGGTCGCCTCGTCCATCAGCTGCGCGTGCTCGATGCACTGTACACCGGCGGCGATTGCACCCTGGATCGACGCCGGCGTATACGCGTGGACAGTGACGTACGTACCCCAGTTTGCGGCAGCTTCCACGGCCGCGCGCAACTCCGCCTGGGTGAAGGTCGTCACGTCGAGCGGACTGTGGGGAGATGCGACGCCCCCGCCTGCCGTGAGCTTGATCTGCGACGCGCCTTGCATCAACTGTTCCCTCACGCGCAGGCGAACCTCATCGGGACCGTCGGCAACCATGCTTGCGCCGAGCGTCTCCATCCGGGACAGCGGGCCGCCGACGACGCGAGGCAGTTCGTGCAACTGTCGAAAATCGCCGTGGCCACCCGTGACGGTGATCACTGCGCCCGACGGAAAGATGCGCGGCCCCGCGACAATTCCTTCGTCGATCGCGCGCTTGAGCCCGAACGATGGTCCCCCGACATCGCGAACGGTCGTGAACCCCCGCAACAGCGTGTCCGTCGCTTCCGCGCCCGCAACCAGGTTCGAATAGCCGGCGTCTGACGCCAGGGCCGAGGCCGGCGTTGGCCGTACCAGCATCGCGTGCCAGTGCATGTCGATGAGGCCCGGCATCAGCGTGCGCCCGCCGCCATCGATCAGCACCGCCCCCGGCACTTGGTCGGCTGGGATTGCCGTCGACGAAATCCGCTCGATCTTGTTCCCACGGACAAGAACGGACGCCGGCCCGGACAGCTCGCTGCTCTTGCCGTCGAAGATGCGGACGTTCTGAAAGATCGTCACGGCCGGCGATGGCGTCTGCGCGGCCGACGGCACCGCCAGCACAACGAGGAGAATGGACGCCAATG
>CAWGVS010000004.1:0-260372 GCA_963826115.1 uncultured Candidatus Rokubacteria bacterium
CTATTCTGTTGAACAACTCGTTGTTTGGCCAGCGCGGTATCGCCGCGAACGCTGGGCAGGCAGAGGATCGGTGACTTGGGGGCGCTCGATTCTGGGCTGGCGAGCTGTTCTTCGCCGATTTAGATCGCCATTCTTGCTGTTTCTGGTTCTGCCGGGCACAACCACTTCGCCATTCGTCGTAGGTTCTGCGCGGTTGCCGCCAGAAGAAACTCGTCGTGAGCCCCACTCGGTCCGCGCAATCGCAGTCGATCAAGCTTCAGGATCCGCTTGAGGTGGGCGAAGAGCATCTCGACCTTCTTGCGATCCCTGCGTGATTGCTTATAAGCATCGGTCTTGGCAACGTCGCGAGCGACATCCCGTGCCGATTCATGGACGCTGCGGGCGATCTTCCGAGTCGGTGTGTTCGGACAGCAACGTGACTTCATCGGGCACTTGCTGCAAGCGGCTTGGCTGGCGTGATAGATGATGGTGTTTGCCTTGGTGATGCGCGTTCGCGGGCGTTTGAAGATCCGCCATTCACTCCGTAGCGGCTGCCCCTGCGGGCAGCGGTATTCGTTGGCCTGTTCATCCCATTCGAAGTCGCTGCTGGATAGCGTTTCGTCGCTGCGTTGGGTCTTGTCCCACACCGACACATGCGGCTCGATCTGCTTCTCGTCGACCATCCACCCCAGAATTTCTGCCGTGCCGTAATTGGTGTCGCCGATCAGCCGCTGCGGCTTGAGATCAAACCGCGTCTCAACCCGCTCGATCATCGTCTTGGTGGCGTTGATTTCATCGAGCTTGTGGGCGGGTGTCGCCTCAACGTCAACCACAATGCCCGCGGCAATGTCGATCAGGTAGTTCGCCGAGTAGGCGTAGAACGCCGGTCCCCAGGCGGCACTCCACTGCGCCGCCGGATCGGTCAGCGAGATGTTCTTCGGTGTGCTCTTCTCCAGCTCGGACTGATCCAAGGCCGCCAGATACTCGCGCACCGGGCGGCTGATCGATGGCTGGTTCGACCAGTCGGCCTCGGCGCCAGGCACGCCACGCTGACGGTTGGCATCCGCCTTCACCAAGCTGGCATCGATGGCGAACCCTTCGCCACCCACCAGCCCCTCCCGCACGCAGCGCTCCAGCACCTGCTCGAACACGAAACGCAGCGTGTCGCTGTCCCGGAAACGGCCATGCCGGTTCTTGGAGAACGTCGAGTGATCCGGCACCGGGTCTTCCAATCCCAGCCGGCAGAACCAGCGGTACGCCAGGTTCAGGTGGACTTCCTCGCACAGCTGCCGCTCGGATCGGATGCCGAAGCAGTAGCCCACGATCAACATGCGAATCAGCAGCTGCGGGTCAATCGAGGGGCGACCGGTATGGCTGTAGTACGGGGCGAGGTGGCGATGCAGGTCGCCGAGGTCGAGGAACTGATCAATCCCGCGCAGCAGATGATCCGCAGGGACGTGATCGTCGAGATTGAATGAGTAGAACAGCTGCTTCTGGCCGCCACGCTGTCGTCCCATCATTCCCGCGTCTCCCTCTTCGAACATCTTGGCTTCAACATAGCCAAGAACCGATCAAATTCAAGGGAGTTTTTCAACAGAATAGACCCATCAGAGACGCTCGGCAGATGCCAAAGCGGACCTCGCCCAGTCGGCTCAACCTGGCCTGCGTCAGGCCTGAGTTCCGGAACCTCGGTCATCAGGGACTTCGCACCAGATCGCGGCGCTGGTCATTGGAGGATGTCCAGCGCCGGCAGACCCGACGTTCCATCGATGCAATGCCACAGGTAGACCGCGAGGCCCGGGTCGCCGGTCCACAGCGTGTAGCGGCCGCGCCCGTACTGCTGCCGCATGCGATCCCTCTGTGCGATCGCGTGCATCGCGAAGGCGCGCGCGCGTTCCAGCCACAGGCGATCGCCGGTGCGCTGGTACAGCTTGAGGAATGCGTAGCCGTTGCCCGCCGTGCCGTGGCACAGGCCGGGGCCTTTGGTCAGCGGCCCGGCGTGCCAGATCGCGTGGCCGGCACCGATCAGCATCGCGTCCATGTCGGGCGACCGCTGCGGCGGAAAGTCCGCCAGCGCGGTCACGATGCCGGGCGCGCCGTGGCACCACTGCATCGAGATGCTCGTCCGACCCGGTCGCGGGGCGTAGGTGCCGTCGGGCCAGTTGACGGCGCCATCTTCGATCTTCGCGGTGGCACGCAGCGTCGCAACGCAGCGCTCGTAGAGCGTTTCGCGGCGGTCCGCATCGAGCAGCGACGCGCCCTTCAGCAACGGATAGACATTGCCCGCGAAGCCGTGGGCGGCGCCGAGGTACTGCACGACCTTGCGGTCTACAGATGCTGGGTCCACAGGTGGCACTGCGCCTTCGCGTCGAAGACCCAGGTCCGCCAGAGCTGCTCGACGTTGTCCAGGAAGAGCTCGCGCCAGCGTGCCTCGCCGGTCGCTTGCCACAGGTGCCAGGCCGCAACCATGGTGCCGGGCGCGGCCCACAACGCCTCGTTGGTCGGGTTCCGATGTTCGACGCGACCGACGCGAAAAGTCGATCCGCCGCTCGCGTCGACCCGTCAAGCGCCACCGCACGAGCAGGATGCCCACTTCGCCCAGGTAGTAGGACGGCACGACCTTCCCGGTGTCGGGATCGGCCTGGTACGCGGCGTCGACCTGCCGATGCCTTCCCTCGGATCGCTGCCCAGCTCCGCCGCACCCTCGCGCTGCAGGTACCACAGCGCCCAAAGCACGCCGGCGCTGCCGAGGTAGAGGCCCTTGAAGCCGGCTCGCGGCACGTCGCCTTCGTCGTCGAGCGGATGCAGGGGCCAGTGACCGTCGGGAAGGCGATTCTGCTCGACGTCGCGGACGATGGATTGGATGGCCTCGCGCGCGCGGGACGCATCCCAGGCGGTGTCGCCGAGCGCTTCGTGGCGATCGGGTTCGAAGAGCATGGGATGGCGGTGCGAATGGGACCTTGGCTGCTTGGACGACGAGCGTACTGCAGCGAGCAGATGGTGAACAGCCACCGCTAAGACCGCTTTGTAGCGTATTGGGCTACGACTGGACTTGCGATAGTGTGAGTTCCCGACGACACCCGCTAGCCGCCGTTCGCGTCAGAGGCTAACAACTCCAAGGGCGGCTATCGGCGACTCGGGGGAATCTCAGCTCGCGGCCAACACCGGCCGCAGGGTTATGTCGCCGATAACGGTCGTTCGCTGGCGTAATCGTCCCGAAGCCGTCACGCGTTCTAAACCGGTCATTCTCCCTTAACTTGATTCTAGCCCTTGCTCAGGCCCCCGCTCGGGCACCCACGTAGGGTGGCGCCCGCTACAGAGCACGCTGATCTTCCTCGAAACGGTACAGTGGCGTAGGCTACTGTCGATCGCTGTGCTGTCGTAGCGCCTGGGAGTGGCAAGGGAGGGAGGCGGATGGGACGGGGCGCAAGATCTGCAAAGACCAAGGTCGAGGCAAGGTCAACTCTCCCCAGGAAATCGCGGAAGGTCGACGACTCTACCGGCCGCAGGTCAAGCAGCGCCCCGCGGAGGCATTGGAACAACACGCCGCGATCGGCGAGCTCCTGCAGGTGATCTCCGCTTCGCCGAGCGACGTGCAGCCTGTGCTCGACGCTGTCGCCGAACGGGCGGCCCGTCTGTGCGAAGCGCTCCTCGCACGGGTGTTGCTCGTCGATCGCGACCTCTTGCGTCCCATGGCCGAGTATTCGCTCGATGGTGCGTCCCAGGCGCGCACGGCTTCGCTCCCGTTGAGGCGGTCGTCCATCGTCGGTCGCGCAGTTATCGACCGCGCAACCATTCATCACGCCGACGTCGTTCCGTTGCTCGACAGCGAGTACCCGGACGCGGTAAACGCGCGGCGGCTCGGGTTTCGTGCCGTGCTCGCAGTACCACTGATGCGGGCAGGCAACGCCTACGGTGCGATCTTGCTCTGGCGCCGCGAGCCCGGACTGTTCTCGCCCGAGCAGGTTGCGCTGGTGGGTACATTTGCGCAGCAGGTGGCAATTACCGTCGACAACGTACGCTTGTTCAAGGCGACAAAGGAGGCGCTCGAAAGGCAAACGGCGACCAGCGAGATCCTGCAGGGTGATCTCTCCGCTTCGCCGAGCGACGTGCAGCCGTATCGACGCTGTCGCCGAACGGGCGGCCCGTCTGTGCGAAGCGCCCCTTGCACGGGTGTTGCTCGTCGATGGCGACCTCTTGCGCCCGATGGCCGCGTATTCGCTCGATGGTACGTCCCAGGTACGCACGGCTTCGCTCCCGTTAAAGCGGACGACCATCGTCGGACGCGCGCAGTTCTCGACCGCGCAACCATTCATCACGCCGACGTTGTTCCGTTGCTCGACAGCGAGTACCCGGACGCAGTAAACGCGCGTCGGAATGCCGAGGGGCGCGCGTCGTTGCCTCCACTCGAGCGTACCGACCGGTGAGATGGCGGCCCGCGTGCCGTGCGCCGCCCGGGGCGCCAGCACCACGAGGGGATCGGTGCCCCCGCCGCGGCGCAGGTTCTCGGCGTGCCCGAGCTCGGGCTCCAGCGCGTCGAGCAGCCGCCGCGCGGGCACACGGGTGTCGCCGCCGCTGCTCCCGAGCGTGAACGTCTCGTGCCACGAGATGTCGTGTAGGAACGTCTCGACGGTCAAGCGGCCCGAGATCACGATCGGCCCGGGGCCGTCGATGGTGCCGTCGAGCCGGATACCGGCAAAAGTGAGCCCCAGGGCATACACGCGGAAGCCCGCCGAGCAGACGGCGTGGAAGTGGAACGGCGTGAACTGGATCAGCGCGTCCAGCGCGAGGAAGCCGGCAGCCCCAACGCCCGCCGCGTCGAACGCACACTCGAGGCTCCCGCCGAACTGCAGGGTGTTGGTCGTGACCGCGAAGTAGCCCTCGACCCGTACGGAGACTCCCGGTACGGGGGCATCGAGAGCGAGCCCCACGCGGCGCAGCGGGGGAAGCTGAGCCGGCTCGGGATTGAAGCCCGGATAGAAGCCGCCCACCGTGAGCAGCGTGTACGGGCGGTCGCCGTACGAGAGACGGAATGCGGCGTCGCCGGCGATCGTGAAGATGCCGAGCGCACCGCTGTCCACCAGTGTGGCGTCGAAGCCCGTCTGGCGTTGCGCGAAGTCGATCCAGCCCAGCAGGTCAAGGCGTAGACGGAGTAGCGGAACTGGCCCCGGGATTCCGGCGCGGGCCACGCCGAGGAGCAGGAGGCGCGAGGGCCCCGGGAACTCGATCAGCACGCCGAGGTCGAAGCTGACGAACGTGGCGTCCGCGATCTTGAGCCAGGAGAGTTGGAAGGTCGGCCCGACAAGGTGCGCTCCGCGCGCGGGCGGAAACATCTGCTCGGCCGCTGGCAAGAGGCGCGCCGCCTCGTGCAGCGGATCCGAGGCGAACAGCACGTCGCCCGCGGTCCCGGAGCGCAACTGGGTGGCGAGCGCCGCCGAATCTGCGCGGCGATTCGTGCCGATCACGCCCCCGGCGCGCGTGATCGCGAAGCCGAAACCGAGTTGGATCCCCGGCGTGAACGCGACGCCGATGATCGCGAGGAAACTCGCGTCACCTGTGGCCGGCATGCGGCGAAGCGAAGCGAGCGCGCTCACCTCCACGGCGCCGAGCGAGAGTGAGAGCACACCGGCAATGCCGTCGCCCAGTACGCGGAGCGCGCCGCCCCCGCCGAGTGCGCCTCCGAGCTTCGCCCCGATCAGATCGGGCCGCGCCGGGCCGATGACGACCGGTGCCAGGGCGAACGACGGGTGCCGGACCACGACCGGCGCGCCGAGCGTCAGCTCTACCGGGCCCAGGCTGCTCGTGCCACGGAAGCCGAGCGGATCGTCCCACGAGAGGCGTCGGGCGACGTCGTCGAGCCCCGGCAGCGACGGCAGCCCGGCGGTGAGATATCCCGCCAGGCGGTTCTTGATGTCGTTCTGCGCCTGCTGCCACCCGGCCAGCGCGCTGTGCCACTGCTGCTCGAGGACGGCCGGAATCGGTTGCCCCGCCGTCATCAACGCCTCGACATCGTGGGTGACCAAGTCGAGGGCTGTGCCGGCCGCTAGGAACGCCTGCAGCGAGGGCTCGGTCACGAGGGATGCCGGGCGGCCTCCGAGCGTGCTGACGACGTCGCGGGCGTAGTCGAGGACGCTGTCGGGATTCACTCCGCCTCTGCGGCGGGCATCGCCAAGGTCGTTAGGTTCGCGGAGAGGCTGCACTCGTGCAGGACATACGAGCCAGCGCGGGGTGTGTACCCTGGTCTCTTCACAACGCCGATGGGGTCATCGGCACGGGCCATACTGCCGATCATGCCAAGTCGACGGGAACGGGTCAAACGACGGTCCGAGGCAGACGACACGTCAGCGGAGCGCGGTATTCTCTCCGGGGCGCGCGTCAACGCTTCGCCGTCACGGGCGGTGCACAGGCCTCTAGCCCCATCTCGGCGAACAGACGGGCGGTCGTCGCCAGGTGCGCGGCTTGACGCCTCGAACCCACCCACCTCCCGTCGCCGATCTCACGTAACTCGTGACCGTGCAAGGTCTACCCAGTACGTTGCGGGCACCGTGTAGCATTCTGCAAATCCAGCCCCCGCAACCAGGTAAACAAGGGGTTACGGCAACCACCGTATGCCGTTGGGTTGTCGAGGCAAGGTTCAGCTCTAAATTGCCGTAAAAGCCCTGATCGTCCACGGACAGGTCGCCGAGACATGGCTCTCGGCCTTGCGCACCTGAGGGAGGATGTCTCGATGAGAGAGACGTGGGACTTCTCCATGCCGCTCGCGGAGGCCATGACGACGCAGCGCGCGGTGAGGCGCCTCAAGCCTGATCCGGTGGACGACGCGCTCGTGCTGCGGCTCATCGAGCTCGCGCTGAAGGCACCGAGCGGGTCGAACGCCCAGAACTGGGAGTTCATCGTCGTGCGCGATCCCGACGTGAAGGCCAAGCTCGCGCGCCGCAACCGCCAGGCCTGGCGGCTGTACGGCGGGCTCGGGCGCTGGCTCACGCGCCATGACCCGAAGATGTCCCGGGTGCTCGACGCGGTGCAGTGGCAGGCGGACCACTTCGAGGAGATCCCGGTGATCGTCGTGGCCTGCCTGCGCGGGCCCCGGCTCTGGTTCCCACCGCTCGCGACGGCTTCGTACTACGGTTCGGTCTTCCCCGCGGTGCAGAACCTGCTGCTCGCCGCGCGCGCCGTGAACCTCGGCGCGGCGCTGATCACGCTGCCGCTGTGGAGCACCTGATCGGCGCGGCGCATCCTCGGCTGCCCCTGGAGCGTACGGCCCTGCGCGGTGATCCCGCTCGGCTGGCCGCGCGGCCGCTACGGCCCGACGACGCGCCGGCCGGTGGGCGAGGTGGTCTCGCTCGACCGCTATGGGCAACGGCCTTGGAAGGGTGCTCCGCTCACGCGCGGCTCGTGATGCGAGATGCGGGACGGCGACGAGAGGAGATTCCTGGCCTCTTGTCGACGGGCGGGCGGCGCCGGTATCGTCCCACAAGACGAAGGGCGAAACAGGAGGTCCGACCGCGCGAGGTGGGTGCTGCGTGTGTACCCGGTCGTGTACCCGGTGAGGCGTCGGAACCCGCCCGCGCGGGCCCACGCGATCCAACGAGATTCGCGAAAACTCCTTGGCAAGTGTGGGTGGGAACGCACACCTCTGAGCATGGCCCAGGCCTGTCAAGCCAGAGGCCGCGGGTTCAAGTCCCGTCGACCCCGCCATATCCGAGCGTGAAGGGGGTGGCCCGCGCCACCCCCTTCGACCGTTGACCCGAGACGGCGTCCGCCGACCGCGCGATTCCGCGATCCGATGATCCTCGCCGCCTTCCGCGTCCGGAGCTTCCGCTTCCAGTGGTCCGCCGATCTCCTGACATCCTGGGCGTTCGAGATGGAGACGGTCGTCCTCGGCTGGTACGTCGTGACCCACACGGGCTCGGTGGTGCTGCTCACGATCTTCGGCTCGCTCCAGTACGTGGGGACGCTGGTGGCCCCGCTGTTCGGCGTGCTGGGCGACCGGTTCGGCGGCCGGGCGATGCTCTGCGGAATGCGCGCGATCTACGTGGCGGTGGCCGGGGCGCTGGCGGCCCTCGCCCTCGCCGGGCTCGTGACGCCAGGGTGGGTGCTCGTCCTCGCCGCGCTCGGCGGCATCGTGCGGCCGAACGACCTCGCCATGCGGAACACGCTGATCGGCGCGACCATTCCGGCGGGCCACCTGATGGGCGCGCTCGGGCTCTCGCGCGCGACGGCCGATTCCGCGCGGATCGTGGGCGCTCTCGCGGGGGCGACGCTGTCGTCGACGCTCGGCCTCGGGGCCACGTACCTCTTCGTCGCGGCCTTCTATCTCGCGAGCCTCGGGCTCACGCTCGGCGTGTCCCGGGGCCCGTCCCGGACCGAGACGGCGGGCCCGGCGCGGCCGGGCTCCGCGCTGGCCGGCACGGGGCGCGATCTCCGGGAGGGCGTCGCGCACGTCGCGCGGACGCCGGTCCTGCTCGCGATGGTCCTGCTGGCCTTCCTCATCAACCTGACCGCCTATCCCACGACGAACGGGCTCCTCCCGTACGTCGCCCAGCGCATCTACCTCGTGGACGCCACCGGGCTCGGCTGGCTGGTGGCGAGCTTCGCCGGCGGCGGGCTGCTGGCCTCGATCGCCACCGTGCTCACGACCGGCTTCCGGCATCCGGAGCGCGCGACCGTCGTGGCGATCGCCGTCTGGCACGCGGCGCTCCTGGCCTTCGGCCACGTGGAGTCCATGGGCGCGGGGATGGTCACGCTCTTCCTCGCCGGCTGCGCGCAGAACGTGGCGGTGATCGGGATCGTGGCGGCGATCCTCGGGAGCGCCGAGCCGGGCTTGCGCGGGCGGGTCCTGGGCGTGCGCACGCTCGCCATCTACGGGTTGCCCCTGGGGCTCCTCGTGGCGGGCGTGCTGATCGAGCGGGTGGGCTTCCCGTGGACCAACACCGTGTTCGCGCTGGTCGGGCTGCTGGTGACCGGCGGGATCGGGCTCCGCTGGCGCGACGCCCTCTGGCACCGGCCGCGGGCGCGGGCGTGACGGGCCGATAGGCTAGACTCGGGCGCGGGCCCCCGCCCTCATCCCTCACGAGCAAGGAGACGCGTCATGCGCGGCAAGCGGATCAAGGACAAGCTCCGGGCCGGTCAGCCGGTCTTCACCACCGGCCTCAAGTTCCACGCCCCGCGCCTGGTCGAGATGCTGGCGCGGAGCGGCGCCGACCAGATCTTCCTCGACGCCGAGCACGGCCCGATCACGGAAGGCGAGTGCGAGGAGATGGTCCGCGCCGCCGACCTCCACGACGTCCCGGTCATGATCCGCGTCCCGGCGAACGAGCCCCACGTGATCCTCCGGTACCTCGACATCGGAACGTCCGCGATCATGGCGCCCCACGTGACCACGCGGGCCGACGCCGAGCGCGTGGTGGCGGCCGTGAAGTACCCGCCGGAGGGGACGCGGAGCTTCGCCCCGGGGCGCGGCGCCGAGCTCCTCGGGCTGACGCCGCTCGAGTACGTCCGGCGCTCGAACGCGGAGACGGTGGTCTTCGCCCTCTTCGAGGACGTCGCCGGGATCGACAACGTCGACGCCATCTGCCAGGTCCCGGGCCTCGACGGCGTGGCGGTCGGCGCCTACGACCTCGCGGCCTCGATGGGCCACCCGGGCGAGCCGTGGCGCGACGACGTCCAGGCGGTGGTCGAGCGCGTGCTCCAGGCGTGCCGCCGGCACCGCATGCCGTTCGGGACCGTGCCGCGGGACCGGGCCGACCTCCGGCGCCAGATCGAGCGCGGTTGCCAGCTGATCACGGTCTCGACGCTCGAGTGGGGGATCCAGGCGACGCGCGACGCCGTCTCGGAGCTGGGCGGGCTCGGCCCGCGAGCCAGCGGGTAGGGGATGGGTTCGGCCACGGACACGCTGCCGACCTTTGCCGACGTCCAGGCGGCCGCCGCGCGGCTTCGCGCGCACGTGGTGCGCACGCCCGTGCTGCGGCATCCCCTGCTCGACGCGCTCGCGGGCGGCACGGTGGTGGTGAAGCCCGAGCCGCTCCAGCGCACGGGGAGCTTCAAGCTCCGCGGCGCGATGAACGCGGCCCTCCAGATGGATCCCGCGTCGCGGCCGGGCGGCATCGTGTCGTTCTCGTCGGGCAACCACGGGCAGGCGACCGCGGCGGCGGCGCACGCGCTGGGGATGCCGGCGCTGGTCGCGATGCCGAGCGACGCGCCCGCCATCAAGGTGGAGAGCACTCGGCGCTGGGGCGCCGAGATCGTGTTCTTCGACCGCCGGGGCACCGACCGGAACGCGCTGGCCGCCCGGCTCGCCGCCGAGCGCGGCGCGACGGTGATCCCGCCGTTCGACCATCCGCACGTGATCGCCGGCCAGGGCACCGTCGCCCTCGAGCTGGTCGAGGACGCCAGAGCGGCCGGGCTGACGCTGGACGCGCTCGCCGTCGCCGCCGGGGGAGGCGGGCTGATCGGCGGCTCTGCCCTGGCCATGGAGGCGGAGGCCCCGGGCGCGGAGGTGTGGGCGGTCGAGCCCGAAGGCTGGGACGACACGCGGCGATCGCTCGAGGCGGGGCGCCGCGTGTCCAACGACGGCGCCGGGTCCGCCCTGTGCGACGCCCTGCTCTCGATGCTGCCCGGCGAGCTCACGTTCGCGCTCAACCAGCCCCGTCTCGCCGGCGGGCTGGTCGTCACCGAGGCCGAGATCTTCCGGGCGATGCGCTTCGCCTTCGAGCACCTGAAGGTGGTCGCCGAGCCCGGCGGCGCGGTCGCCCTGGCGGCCGTGCTGGCGGGCAAGCTCCCGGCGCGGGGGCGCGTCGTGGGCGTCGTGATCAGCGGCGGCAACGTGGATCCGGCCATCTTCGCCCGCGCGCTCGCCGCCGCCTGACGCCCGGCGGGTCCCGCCGCGGATCCTGCCCCCGAGGACACCACCGCCGGCCGCGTCGACCCGGGCTCCGGTGCCGCCGCGTCGCGACCGGCGCCTGGGCCCCCGATCTTCAGTCGGTCGATGCGGCGGCGACCTCCCACCGCCTTCGGGTAGCGCGGCTCGCGCGGCTGGACGCGCCGGTCGCGCCGCGCGGCGTCAGGCGAGGCCGAGGTTCCGGCGGATTCGCGGGAGCGGCTCCTCGGTGTCCGGCGCGAACGCGCGGCCGGTCACGAGCTCGTAGGCCTCGATGTAGCGCCGCGCCGCCTCCACGCGCACGTCGTCGGGCATCGGCGGCGGCGCGCCCTCGCCGGTGTACCCGATCGCGGCGTAGTGGCGCCGCACGTACTCCTTGTCGAGGGACCGCGGCTCCTCGCCCCGCGCGAGCCGCGCCTCGTAGTCCGCCGCGTACCAGTAGCGCGAGGAGTCGGGCGTGTGGATCTCGTCGATGAACAGGATCCGCCCGTCCGGCGCCCGGCCGAGCTCGTACTTCGTGTCGACGAGGATCAGGCCCCGCGCGCGCGCGCGCTCCTGGCCGAAGGCGAACATGCGGAGGCACATCGCCGCGAGCTCGTCGAAGGTCGGCCCGTCCACGAGCCCCCGCTCGATCAGGTCGGCCCGCGCGACGGTCTCGTCGTGGGCGCCCGTCTCGGCCTTGGTCGACGGCGTGACGAGCGGCTGCGGGAGCGGCTGGTTCTTCCGCATCCCGTCAGGGAGCGCGTGGCCGGCGAAGCGGCGCGCGCCTGCTTCATAGTGCTTCCAGATCGAGGTGGAGGTGACCCCGGTGAGGTAGGCGCGCACCACCATCTCGACCGGGAGCGGCCGGCACTCGACGGCGCGCGTCACGTTCGGGTCGGGGACGTCGATCAGGTGGTTCGGCGCGACGTGCGCGCGTCTCCTCGAACCAGTGGGCGGCGAGCTGGTTCAGCACCTGGCCCTTGAACGGGATCGTGCCCAGCACCACGTCGAACGCGCTCAGGCGATCCGACACGATCAGGATGCGTCGGCCGCCCCGGGAGTAGCTCTCGCGCACCTTCCCGTGGTAGTGCGCGCCCAGCTCGGGGAGGTCGATGCGGTCGAGGGTCCGCCGGAGTTGCGCGCGCAGGACGTCGTCAGGGACCAGGGGGACCTCCGTCAGGCCGCGCGGGTCGCGCCGTCACTCCACGAGCTCGTCCGCGTGCTGGAGCACCGACTCGTGAGGCTTGAGGTTGAGCGCCTTCACCGTCTTCATGTTCACGACGAAGTCGAACTTGGCCGGCGGCTCGACGGGCAGCTCCGCGGGCGCCGCGCCCTTGAGGATCCGGTCGACGGTCGCGGCGGCCTGCCGCCCGAGCTCCGTCGGATTGGCCGCGTAGGACGCGAGGCCGCCGGCCTCGACCCACTCGCGCTGCCCGTACATCGCGGGGAGGCGGTGCTTGGCGGCCAGATCCACGATGCGCTGGCGATGGAACGTGAAGAGGGGATCAGGGAGGACGAGCAGCGCGCCCGCGCGCTGCCGGACCATCGTCGCGAAGGCGCGGTCGAGGTCGTTGGGATTTCGCACCTCGGCCCACTGGAGCTGCACCCCGAGCCCGGGCGCCGCGGCCTCCGCCTCGCGCCGGAGCTGGGTCTGGTAGGCGAGGCTGGCCGGGTTCCAGAGCGCCGCGACGCGCGTGATCCGGGGCGCGACCTCCATGAGGCGCTGGAGCGCCCGGCCGATCGTCTCGCCGCCAAGGGAGGCGGTGCCCGTGACGTTCCGGCCGGGCCGCGCGAGACTCTCGACGAGCCCGGCCCCGACCGGATCGTCCACCCCGACCATGACGATGGGCGTCGCGCCGAGGGCCTGCTTGGCGGCGAGGGCGGCGTCCCTCCCCACGGCGACCACGAGGTCCGAGTTCAGGCTGACCAGCTCCGCCGCCAGGTCCGGCAGGCGGTCGTATCGGCCGTCGGCCCACTTGAAGTAGATGGCGACGGTCTTGTCCTCGACGAGGCCGAGCGCGCGGAGTCCCTGCCGGAAGGCCTCGCCGACCGCCGACGGCTCGGTGACCGCGAGGAAGCCGACACGGGGGATCGAGACCGCCGACTGCGCGCCGGCGAGCGGCGTCGGGCCGAGGAGCGCGAGGGCAATTGCGAGAACGAGCCGGCGAGGCGTCACGTGGCCCGCGCCGTCAGGCGGCCGGCGCGCGCTCGAGGATCCCCGTGAGACAGCCGATGCCGCCGGCCGCCTTCCGGAGCTCGGCGACGGGCGTCGTGCGACACGCGAGGCCGGCCTTCTCGAAGAAGCGCTCGAAGACCGGGTACCCCTCGGCCATCAGGATCCGCCCGGGCGCGAGCGTGACGAAGTTGAGCGCGGTGGTGCGCTCGGCGGCCGCGCCCTCGGGGAGGAACTCGACGCGGTAGCCCCGGTCGCGGAGCGCCTCCACGGCCCGGATGGCGAGGCGCCCGGGCCACGCGACGGCGAGATCGCGATCGGGGATCCGGAGGGTCCCCATCAGGTGCATCGCGCCCCACGGCAGGTCGACGGTGACCGTCCGGACGCCCATCTCGCCGAGCGTTGCGGCCACCTGGGCGGCGCCCTCGGCGTTCGTCCGGAGCCCGAGCCCGACGAGGGCCGTGGTCGCGTCGAGCCACATCAGGTCGGCGCCCTCGAACGTCCCGTGTCCCCGCACCGTCCGGACGATCGGGATCCCGAGGTCCGCCAGGCGCCGCGCGACGGCGACCTCCTCGCCCGCGCGCACCGTCGACGCGGGCCGGCCGACGATCGCGCCTTCCGGCGTCATGACGAAGAGGTCCGCGCAGAACATGAGGTTCGGCGTCGGCCGGCCCGCGGGCTCGACCCGGCGGACGGCGACGCCCTCGTCCCGGTACGCCTCGGCCAGCTGATCGTGCTCCGCGGCCGCGCGTCCGGGATCGACCGGCTCGAGCAGCTGCGCGGCGTCGGGATCCGCCACGGCCAGCTCCGCGCCGGGGCGGTGGAGGAGCACCGCGCGGAGCGGGCTCCACTCGTCGCGGAGGCCGCAGCGGGCCCAGAGGGCGCCGATCTCGTCGCGAAGCGACGCGGTCCGCGGGGACCAGCCGTCCCCGCCGTAGGCGGCCGCCGCGCTCGGGTCGGACATGGGCGTCACGCTAGCAGAGGGCCGGCGCGGGCGCCAGCGGAGGGTCAGGTCTCGAGCTGGCGAGCGAGGTCGAGGAAGTCGGCGGCGACCACGTCCCAGTCGGCCGCGGGCGCGAGGTCGGACGTCTGCCCCGGTCCGTACTCGGTGGGGCGCGGGACGAACGCCGTCCGGAGCCCGCAGCCCCGGGCGGCGGCGAGATCGTAGTTGTGGGCGGCGACCATCATGACCTCGTCCGGCCGGAGGCCGAGGAGCCCGACGGCCGTCCGGTAGGTCTCGGGCCGCGGCTTGTAGCAGCGGGCGTTCTCGGCGGTGATGACGCAGTCCCACGGGAGCCCGGCGAAGCGGGCCAGGTGCACCATGCCGGCGAAGCTCCCGTTCGACAGCGGCGACAGGACGAACCGCGTCCGGAGCCGCCGGAGGCCCGGGACGGCGTCGGGCCAGGGATGAAGGCGCCACCAGACGCGGGTGAGGTGCAGGAGGTCGGCCTCGCCGAGACCCTCGATGCCGTGCTGGGGCAGGATCTCGTCCAGGCGCCGGCGGTAGATCGTCTCGACCGTCGTCCAGGGCCACTCGCCGGAGTTGACCCGGTCCATGCCCGGCCGGTAGCCGGCCTTCCACTCGGTGAGGAAGCGCGCCCAGTCGATGTCGAGCCCCCGGGCGGCCCCGAAGGCGACGAGCTCGGCGAGGACGCTGTCACGCCAGTCCACGACCGTGCCGAACGTGTCGAACAGAAGCGCCTGGACCGTCACCATCAAACTCGGGGTCAGGCCTTAACTTTGATATTCGCCGGTGGCGCGGCGAACCATCAAAGTTAAGGCCTGACCCCGGAGTTTGATTTCAGCGGCGGAGGCGGGTGCGGATCCGATCGACGGCTTCCTCGGTCTGGTCGCGGCGGCCGAAGGCGGTGAAGCGGAAGTAGCCCTCGCCGCTCGGCCCGAAGCCGACCCCCGGGGTCCCGACGACGTGGGCCTCGGTGAGCAGGCGGTCGAAGAAGGCCCAGGAGTCGAGGCCCGGCGGCGTCTTGACCCAGATGTACGGGGCGTTCTCGCCGCCGTAGACGTGGAACCCCGCGGCCCGGAGCCCGTCGCGGATGATCCCTGCGTTCTCCATGTAGAAGTCGACGGCCGCCCGCACTTCCTTCCGCCCCTCGTCGGTGTAGCTGGCGGCGGCGCCCTTCTGGACGACGTAGGGCACGCCGTTGAACTTGGTCGACTGCCGACGGAACCAGAGCGCGTGGAGGCTCGACGGCTCGCCGCTCGCCGTGCGGCCCTGGAGCTCCTTCGGGACGACGGTGAACGCGCACCGCGTGCCCGTGAACCCCGCCGTCTTCGAGAAGCTCCGGAACTCGATGGCGCACTCCCGCGCGCCCTCGATCTCGAAGATCGAGTGGGGCACGTCGGGGTCGCGGATGTACGCCTCGTACGCCGCGTCGTAGAGGATGACCGCCTGGTGCCGGCGGGCCCAGTCGACCCACGTGCGGAGCACGTCGCGGGGCAGCGTCGCCCCGGTCGGGTTGTTCGGGTAGCAGAGATAGAGGAGGTCGACCGGTCGATCCGGGAGGGCCGGGCGGAAGCCGTTCTCGGCGGTGGCCGGGAGATAGAGGAGCCGGGAGTAGCGCCCGTCGTCGCCGATCGTGCCCGCGCGCCCGGCCATGGCGTTCGTGTCCACATAGGCGGGATACACGGGGTCGACCAGGGCGACCCGGGCGTCCGCGGCGAAGATCTCCTGGATGTTCCCGGTGTCGCTCTTGGCGCCGTCGCTCACGAAGATCTCGTCGGTCGCGACGCGGACCCCCCGCGCGCCGTAGTCGTGGGCGGCGATCTGCTCGGTCAGGAACTCGTACCCCGTCTCCGGTCCGTAGCCCCGGAAGGTCTCGGCGCGCGCCATCTCGTCGACGGCCTCGTGCATGGCGCGCACGACCGCCGGCGCGAGCGGCAGCGTGACGTCCCCGATGCCGAGGCGGATGAGCCGGGCGTCCGGGTGGGCGGCGGCGAAGGTCTTCACGCGGCGCGCGATCTCGGAGAAGAGGTAGGTCGGCGTGAGCGTGAGGTAGTGCTCGTTGATCTGGACCACGATCGTCTCCCGGCGTGTGAGGTGGTTGTTCGGGAATTCTAGCACTGGTTGACGCCCCGGCGGGGATCGCCCACCATTCTGGCCAGGAGTCCGCCCGACCGGCGGACCACGGGAGGAGAGGCATGACGGCGCGGACGCGGAACGCTCACGAGCTGGAGCTGGTGGCGAAGGCGGGGCGGTACCTGGCCGGGGGCACCCTCGGCAACCTGGTGGCCGACGACGTGATCCTCGCGCGGGGGCAGGGGAGCCGGGTGTGGGACGTGAGCGGCCACGAGTACATCGACTATCTCCTCGGCTCGGGGCCGATGCTGGTGGGCCACGCGCATCCCGAGGTGGTGGCCGCCGTCCACGAGCAGCTCGAGCTCGGCTCGACGTTCTTCGCGAACAACGAGCGCGCCATCCTCCTCGCCGAGGAGATCTCGAAGGCGATGCCGTGCGCCGAGAAGATCCGCTTCTGCAGCTCCGGCACCGAGGCCACTCTCTACGCGATGCGCGTCGCGCGGGCGTTCCGCCGGCGCGACCGGATCCTGAAGTTCGAGGGCGGCTTCCACGGCATGCACGACTACGCCGTGATGGGCATGAGCCCGCCGTCGCCGGCCCAGTTCCCGGCGGCCGTTCCGGACTCGGCGGGCATCCCCCAGGCCGTCGCGTCGACGATGCTGGTCGCGCCGTTCAACGACCTCGAGACCACGGCGGCCATCGTCGACCGCCACCGCGACGAATTGGCCGGCGTGATCGTGGAGCCCTTCCAGCGCGTGCTCGCGCCGAAGCCCGGCTTCCTGGCGGGGCTTCGCGAGCTGACCGCGCGCCACGCGATCCCGCTCATCTTCGACGAGGTGGTGACCTCGTTCCGGTTCGCCTACGGCGGGGCCCAGGAGTTCTACGGCGTGACGCCAGACCTCTGCGCCCTCGGCAAGGCGGTGGGGGGCGGCTTCGCCCTGACGGCCGTCGCGGGCCGCGAGGAGCTGATGGCCCACTTCGACCAGTCCCGCGTGGGGCGGGAGCACTTCATCCCGCAGGTCGGGACGCTCAGCGGGAACCCGATCGCGACGGCCGCGGGGCTCGCCACCGTGCGGATCCTGAAGCGGCCCGGGACGTACGAGCGGATGCACGCGCTCGGCCGGGAGCTGAAGCAGGCGCTCCAGTCGATCTGCGACCGCGCGGGCGTCCCGGCGCGGGTCGTGGGCGAGGGAGTCCTGTTCGAGATCTACTTCACCGACGAGCCGATCACCGACTACCGGTCGACGCTCAAGGCGGACAAGGCGAAGCTGACCCGGTTCGTGGCGCTCCTCCGCGAGCGCGGGATCTTCCGCGGCGCGTCGAAGTTCTACCTTTCCATCGTCCACGACGAGCGGGACGTCAAGGAGACGACGGAGGCGTTCGAATCGGCGGTCGCCGCGCTGTAGCTGCGCGCGGAGCGGGCGCGCGGCGGCCCTCGGCCGCGCGCCGTGATCGCCTGACGGTGGCGGCTAGCGGACGCCGCCCGCGGGCGCGGCGTCGAGGACCTCCCGCACCTTGTGGGCGAGGTCCGACGCCGTGAACGGCTTCGGCAGGAAGGCCGTGCCAGTTTCCGACACGCCCTGGTGCAGGATGGCGTCGTCGGTGTAGCCGGACACGTAGAGCACCTTCGTCTCGCGGCGCCCCGCCTTCAGGTGGTCGGCGAGCTCCCGCCCCCCCATCTGCGGCATCACCACGTCCGTGACCAGGAGGTGGATGGGGCCGCCGTGCTCGCGGCCGATCCGGAGCGCCTCGTCGCCGTCGGCCGCCTCCAGCACCGTGTAGCCCTGCTGGTGGAGGATGTCCCGCGCGAGGCCGCGGACCTCGGGCTCGTCCTCGACCAGGAGGACCGTCTCCGAGCCGTGGGGCGCGGCCGTCGGGATCGCGGGGTCCCCGCGGAGGTCGGCGGGGGCGTCCACCCGCGGCAGGTCGATCGTGAACGTGGCGCCCTGCCCGGGCTCGCTGTCGACGCGGATCGCGCCCCCGCTCTGGGTCACGATCCCGTAAACCGTCGCCAGCCCGAGGCCGGTGCCCTTGCCCGGCCCCTTGGTCGTGAAGAAGGGCTCGAAGAGGTGCGCCTTGATGAGCCCGTCCATCCCGACGCCGGTGTCGCGGACGGTCAGTCGCACGTGCGGCCCGGGCCGGAGCCCGACGTGCTGGCGGGCAAACCCCTCGTCGATCCGAACGAAGCCCGTCTCGAGGGTGAGCCGCCCGCCGAGCGGCATGGCGTCCCGCGCGTTGACCGCCAGGTTGACGATCATCTGCTCGAGCTGGGCCGGGTCCGCCCGGACGCACCCCGCGGTGGCGTCGAGGCGGGTGGCGAGGGAGATGTCCTCGCCGATCAGGCGGCTCAGCATCGTCTCCATGCCGCGGACGACCTCGTTCACGTCGACGACGCGGGGCTGCACCATCTGCTTCCGGCTGAAGGCGAGGAGCTGCCGCGTGAGGGCGGAGGCGCGATGGGCCGTCTCCTCCACGAGCTCCACGTCGCGGCGCATCGGGCTCTCGGGCGGGAGCTTCAGGAGGAGGAGCTGGCTCCGGCCCGTGATGACCGTCAGGAGGTTGTTGAAGTCGTGGGCCACGCCGCCCGCGAGGCGCCCGACCGCCTCCATCTTCTGGGCGTGGCGGAGCTGGGCCTCGAGGGCCCGCACCGCCGTGAGGTCCCGCACGACGACGATGACCCCGAGGTCCTGGCCCTCGCCGCCCTTCAGCATGGCCGTCGTGGCCTCGACGGGCACCATGCCGCCCGCGCGGATCGGCAGGGAGACGGTCGCCGTGCGCCCGGTGCGCCACTGGAGGGCCGCCTGGAGGATCGCCACCAGCTCGGGGGCGTGGTCCAGGACCTCGGTCACGTGGCGGCCGCGGGCCGCGGCGACGGTCGGGGAGCCCAGGAGCGACTCGGCGGCGCCGTTCAGGGTCACCACCCGGCCGTCGAGATCGAGGGTCACGATCCCGTTCACCAGGGAGTCGAGGATGTGGTCGGTGTAGCTCTTGAGGTCCGAGAGCTCGGCGAAGCGGCGACGGAGCTCGGCGTGCGCCGCCTCGAGGGCCGTCCGCCCCTCGAGGAGCGCCGAGCGCTGCTCCTGGAGCTGGCCCGCCATCTCGTTGAAGGCGCTGGCGAGCTGGCCGATCTCGTCGGACGTCGTCGGCTCGACGCGCTGGTCGAGCTCGCCCCGGGAGATCGCGCCCGCGCCGGCCGCGAGCTGCTGGACCGGGTGCGCGATCCGCCGCGCGACCAGGGCCGACGCCAGGCCCGCGCCGCCGAGGACCAGGATCGCCAGCAGGATCAGCTGGCGGCGGGTGGCGGCGATCTCGCGCTCCATCCGGTGGCGGGAGAGGCCGACCCGGGCCGTGCCCCACCGCTGGGCGTCCACGCGGATCGGGACGGCGAAGTCGTAGAGCGCGGCGCCGTCGGCCCCGTCGATCTCCTGGGCCAGCGTGGCCTCCGTCGACAGGATCCGGTCGAGCGCGCCGCCGGTGAGGAGCGTGCCGACGACCTCCGGCCGGTGGTTGTGCGCGGCGACGCGGCCGTCGCGGTCGAGGATCATCGCGTAGGAGACGTCGACCTCGGTCGTGAGCCGCGCCACGTTCTGCTCGAGCTGCGTGTAGTTGTAGAGCACGAGCGGCCCGGTGGAGACGGCGGCCAGGTCGCGGGCGAGCGAGTCCCCGCGGCGCTGGACCTCCCGGATGATCGCCTCCCGCTGGCGGTGCTCGACGATCAGGACGAGGGCGCTCATGACCGCGGCGACGACGAGGAGGGTCCCGACCAGGAACTTCGCCTGGAGCGAGAGGAAGCGGCCGGTGTTGGGGCTTGCCGTCGCCCGGAGTCGGGCGGCGGCCTGGGCGGATTCGCGCGCGTCGGGTCGGTCGGTCGTCACGCTCCTCCTCTGACCGGGATCCCGGGGGGCCCTCCCGCAGGCCCAAGTAGGCCTGAAATCTAGGCCAGGGGGCCCTTCCGGGTCAAGGAATACCTCCCCCGTGAACATCGGCCCCCGGTTTCGGGTCCAACGGTGCGCTGGGCGGGGCGCGCGCGCTGCCGCCGGGGGGGCCCGTTCGTGGACAGTCCCGCGACCCGGGCGGTAGACTCTCCACGAGAGCGCGTGGAGTGGGTGGACGCCGGCGCCTCGGGGCGCCAGGAGGGGTCACGTGCGGATCCGAATCGTGCACCGGGTGGTCGCTGCGGGCCTCTTGGCCGTCGTCCTTGCCGGGTGCACCGCCGCCAACGACGGCGCCCTGAAGGGCGGGGTGATCGGGGCGGCCACCGGCGGCGTGATCGGCGGCGCCGCCGGGCGCTCCCCGGCGGCCATGGGCCTGGGGGCCCTGATCGGCGGCCTGCTCGGCGCCCTGACGGGCGAGGTCGTCCAGAACCGGCAGGTGGCCGCCGCGAGCCCGCCCCCGCCGCCGCCCCCCCCGCCCGCGGGTGCGCCGCCGCCCCCCCCGCCCCCGGGCCAATGGTCGGTCGTGACCGCGCCGCCGACCCCGGGCGGCCCGCCGCCCCCGGGGCCCGGACAGCCGCCTGACCCGACGATGGGCGTGATCACCAACGGCACCCAGTGGGAGATCCAGGTCTACATGGACCTGCCGCCGGGCTCGCCGAGCCCGCTGGTCCTGAAGCCGGGCATGCAGGCGCCCGTGGTGCTGGACATCGGCCAGCACCGGATCGTGGCGCAGGCCTTCGTCGACACGCAGCTCGGGCGCCGTCTCGTCGGGACGTTCGACCGCACATTGACGGTCGACCCGCGGGCTCCCGGCTGGACGATCCATTTCTTTCCGGCCAACTTCTGAGCGGAATGTAGGAGGAAGTCGAACCATGACGCGAAACCTACGCTGGCCTGCGGCCCTCGGCCTCGGGCTTCTCGTATCCCTGGTCGTCTCCGCGCTGCCCGCCGGCGCCGCCGGCGCCGCCGTGGCGCCGGCCCAGGTGGCGCAGGCGGCGCCCCGCGCGGCGGACCCCGCGTTCACCGGCGCGCTCCCGGAGTCGTACCCCTGGGTGCGTCTCGCGGAGCAGCTCACGCCGGCCGTCGTCAACGTCCGCACGGTGGGCGAGGCGCGGCGCTCGCGGACTCCCAACATCCCCGAGCCGTTCCGGCGCTTCTTCCCCCAGCCGCCGCCTGAGGGCGGCGGGGGCGCGGAGCGGGAGCCGCAGCGGCCGCGCGGCATCGGCTCCGGGTTCATCATCGACGCCGACGGCTACATCGTGACGAACCACCACGTCGTGGACGGCTCGAGGACGATCGAGGTCCAGCTCTCCGACGGGCGGACCTTCCAGCCGAAGGTCATCGGCAGCGACCCGGAGACAGACATCGCCCTCTTGAAGATCGAGGCGACCGGGCTCCCGATGATCCCCCTGGGCAGCTCGAGCGCGCTGAAGGTGGCCGAGCCCGTGATGGCCATCGGGAACCCGTTCGGGTTCGACCACACCGTGACGGTCGGCATCGTGAGCGGCACGGGCCGGTTCATCGGGGCGGGCCGCTTCGACGACTTCATCCAGACCGATGCCGCCATCAATCCCGGGAACTCGGGCGGCCCACTGATCAACACCCGGGGCGAGGCGGTCGGCATCAACTCGGCCATCCGGAGCAGCACGGGCGGCTTCCAGGGCATCGGCTTCGCGATCCCGGTCGACCTGGCGAAGCCGATCCTCGGCCAGCTCCGTGCGAGCGGGAAGGTCACGCGCGGCTGGCTCGGCGTGGGCATCCAGCCCCTCACGCAGGAGCTCGCGAAGTCGTTCGGCCTCACCGGCACGCAGGGCGCCCTCATCGCGTCGGTGAGCGACGATTCTCCCGCCGCGCGGGCCGGCTTCAAGCCGGGCGACGTGATCGTCACGTTCGACGGGAAGACCGTCGAGGGCCCGCGCGTCCTGCCGGCGATCGTCGCCAACACGCCGGTCGGGCGCGCGGTGCCGGTCGTGATCGTCCGCGACGGGAAGCGCCAGACCGTCACCGTCACGGTGGGGAGCCTCGCCGACTCGCAAGAGGCCCGCGCCGCGACGGGGGAGAAGCCGCCGCCGGAGAGCCGCGCGACGGACAAGCTCGGGCTCGCCCTCCAGGAGCTCACACCCGAGCTCGCGAAGCAGCTCGGCGTCCAGAGCGACAAGGGCGTCGTCGTCACCCAGGTGAAGCCCGACTCGCCGGCGGCCCAGGCCGGTCTTGCGCCGGGCGACGTGATCCGCGAGGTGAACCGGATGCCCGTGCAGGACCTCCAGGACGTCGAGCGGGGCCTGTCCCGGGGCCAGGATCCCGCCCAGGTCCTGCTTCGCGTCGAGCGCGAGGGCTCGCAGCGCTACGTGGTCCTCGGGATCGGGTAGGCCGCGCGCCCGCTCGCGCGTTCCGCTTCACGCCGCGGCGCCGGGGGAGTCCTCGGCGCCGCGGCGGTCTGTTCGGTGCCCGCGCCGCGTGCTAGCATCGCGCGCGTCGTGACCGGCCGGCCCCGCCTCCGCGCCCATCCACCCCGGGAGAGACCATGACGCCACCGACCGACGTCGCCGCCCGTCCCCTTCACCGCGTCCGCACGCTGCTCGGCGTCGGAGTGCCGATGCGCGACGGGGTCAAGCTCTCGACCGACGTGTACCTGCCGGACGCGCCCGGTCGCTTCCCGGTGATCCTGATCCGCACGCCGTACAGCAACATGGTCGAGGCGAACGTGGACGACGGGCAGTACTTCGCGCAGCGCGGGTACGCCGTCGTGGTCCAGGACGTCCGGGGGCGCTACGACTCCGAGGGCGCGTGGGCCCCCTTCGTCCACGAGGCCCAGGACGGCTACGACGCCCAGGAGTGGTGCGGGACCCAGCCCTGGTCGACCGGGAAGGTCGGGACCAGCGGCGCGTCGTACGTGGCGCTCACCCAGTGGCTCACGGCGCCGCTCCGCAACCGGCATCTCACCGCCATGGCGCCGCGCGTCGGATTCTCGAACCTCTACCACAACTGGGTCTACACCGGCGGGGCGTTCCAGCTCGGCTTCAACCTCCGGTGGGGCGCGGTCCAGATGCACACGCGCACGAACCGCCTCCAGCACCTCTGGCTCCCGACGGAGCAGCACTACTCGACGCTCTTCTGGCATCTCCCGCTCTCCTCGGGCGACGAGCGCGCGGGCCGGGTCTGCGAGTTCTACCGGGAGTGGATCCGGCACCCGGACTACGGCCCGTACTGGGAGCGCCTCGGCAACCTCGAGAAGGACTACGCCGAGATCGACGTGCCGGCCTACGGCTTCGGCGGCTGGTACGACGTGTTCCTGCAGGGCACCCTCAACAACTTCATGGGCGTCCGGGCCAAGGCGCGGTCCGAGCGCGCGCGGCGCCAGAAGGTCCTGATCGGGCCCTGGATCCACTCGCTGGGGGCCCGGGGGACCGAGCGGCGGACCGGCGACGTCGACTTCGGGCCGGCGAGCCTCGTCGACCTCCGGCGCGAGGAGCTCCGCTGGTTCGACTACTGGCTCCGCGGCGTCGACGACGGGATCATGAGCGAGCCCCCGGTGAAGGTGTTCGTCATGGGGGCCAACGTCTGGCGGACTGCGACGGACTGGCCCATCCCGGGCACGCGCTTCGTCCCCCACTACTTCCACTCCCGCGGCCAGGCGGGGACCCTCTGGGGCGACGGGACCCTCGACCGGCAGGCGCCGGGCGCGGAGCCCACGGACCGGTACGTCTACGATCCGGCCGATCCCGTGCCGACCCTCGGCGGGAGCACGTGCTGCGGGGAGGACCTCACCCCCGTCTCGATGGGCCCCCGCGACCAGCGGTCGGCGGAGTGGCGCCCGGACGTGCTCGTGTACTCGACGCCCCCGCTCGAGGCCGATGTCGAGGTGACCGGCCCCATCAAGGTCGTCCTGTGGGCGGCCTCGTCGGCCCCGGACACGGACTTCACCGCGAAGCTCGTCGACGTCTTCCCGTCCGGGTACGTGATGAACGTCGCGCAGGGCATCCTCCGCGCCCGCTACCGCGACTCGTTCGAGCGGCCGAGCCCGCTCGAGGCGGGCCGGCCGTACCGCCTGGAGATCGACTGCTGGTCGTCGTCGAACCTGTTCCGGCGCGGCCACCGGATCCGGGTCGAGATCTCGTCGTCGAACTTCCCCCAGTTCGACCGGAACCCGAACACCGGGCGGCCGTTCGGGCACGACACGGAGCTCGCGCGCGCGACCCAGACCGTCTATCACGACGCGCAGCACCCGAGCCACATCCTCCTGCCCATCGTCGACTGAACGCGAACAGGCGGGGTCAGGCCACACCGTGAGGACGGCCTCTCGCGCGGCGAATCCCACCGTCGGGACCTGACCCCGCGGGTGACGTCGAATGTCACAGTCAGGGCCTGACCTCGAGCTTGGCGCGGCGGTACGGGCGGCGCCCAAGGTGGAGCTCCACCTCCACCTCGACGGCGCGATGGCGCTCCCGTGGCTCCTCGAGCGCGTGCGCCGGCGCGAGCCCGGCATCGCCACGGTCGAGGCGCTCCGGGCGCGGCTCGCGTTCCGGACGTTCGACGAGTTCATCGAGCGCTGGGTCTGGAAGTGCGGCTTCCTCGACCGGTACGAGGACTTCGACGCGCTCGCCGAGTCCGTGCTCGGCGACCTCGCCGCCCAGGGCGTGGTGCACGTCGAGCCCTCGATCTCGCCGGGCGACTACGAGAAGGCCCGCGGCCTCGAGGCGGTCGGCGTCCTGGAGGCCGTGCTCCGCGGCGTGGAGCGGGCCACGCGCGCCCACGGCATCACGTGCGGGCTGGTGGTCGACCTGATCCGGAACCACGGCCCGGCGACCGCCGCGCGGCGGCTCGAGGAGATCACGCCCTACCGGCGCCAGGGCGTCGTCGCGGTCGGGCTCGGCGGGAGCGAGGCGGAGTTCCCACCCGGCCCGTTCGCCGAGGTCTACCGGGAAGCCGCGCGGCGCGGGTTCCACCGGACGGCGCACGCCGGGGAGGTGGCGGGTCCCGCGTCGGTGCGGGACGCGCTCGACCAGCTCGGCGTCGAGCGGATCGATCACGGCGTGCGCGCGATCGAGGACCCGGCCCTGGTGGCGCGGCTCGCGCGCGATGGCGTGCCGCTCGCCGTCTGCCCGACCTCGAACGTCCGGACGGCCGCGGTGCCGAGCCTCGCCGAGCACCCGCTGCGCCGGCTCTACGACGCCGGCGTGCGCGTGACGGTCAACTCCGACGACCCGACGTTCTTCGGCCACAGCGTGACGGACGAGCTCTTGCTCTGCCACACGGCGTTCGGCTTCACGCCCCGCGAGCTCGCCCTCGTGACCGGCAACGCGGTCGACGCGGCGTTCCTGGATCCGGTGGCGCGGGCCCAGCTCCGGGCCCGCGTCCGCTCCGGCTGGGCCGACCTCGTCGCGCGCGGCTGAGCGGAGCCCGGGCGCCTAGCCGAGCGGCGGGCGCTGTCGCCACCATCCCGCCGCCTGCTCGTACGCGTGGCCGGCGCGGAGGAGGGTGGCCTCGTCGAACGGCCGGCCCACCAGCTGGAGGCCCACGGGCCGCCCGTCGGGCGCGAAGCCGCACGGCACGCTGAGCGCCGGCAGCCCGAGCGCGTTGAAGGGCCGCGTGAACCGCGAGAACCGGCCCATCCGGCGCACGATCTCGTCGGGCGTGCCCGCCTTCGCCGCCGCGATGGCCGGCGCCGGCTCGGGGATCGTGGGCGCGACGAGGACGTCGACCCGCGCGAAGGCGTCGTCCACGAAGTCCCGCGTGACGCGGGCCCGGAGCCGCGTCGCCTGGAGGTAGTCGAGGGCCATCACCTGGAAGCCCACCTCGAGCCGCATCCGGACGGCCGGCTGGAGCAGGTGCGGCGACTCGCGGACGATGCGCGCGTGGACGGCCGCGCTCTCGGAGCGGGCGATCACGTTGGCGAGGTCGTTGAGGAGCGCCGGGTCGGGCACGGGGCACTCGGCGACCTCGGCCCCGAGGCCGCGGAGCGTCTCGAGGGCGCGGCCGACGGCGTCCTGGACCGCCGCGTCCAGCCCGTCGAAGTAGTAGCGATCCGGCACGCCGACGCGGAGTCCGGCGATGGGCCGGTCGAGGCCCGCCAGATAGTCGGGGACCGGGCGGCCGCTCGCCGTCGCGTCGCGCGGGTCGGCCCCCGCGATCACGCCGAGGAGAATCGCCGCGTCGCGCACGGTCCGGGCGAGCGGCCCCACGTGGTCGAGCGACCACGACAGCGGCATGCCGCCGGCCCGGCTCACGCGGCCATAGGTGGGCTTGAGCCCCACGACGCCGCAGCACGCGGCCGGGAGTCGGATCGAGCCGCCGGTGTCGGTGCCGAGCGCGCCGTAGACGAGGCCGCCGCCCACGGCCGCGCCCGATCCGCTCGACGAGCCGCCCGCGCAGTGGCCCGCGCGCCAGGGCGTCTCGGCATCGCCGTGGTGCGCGTTGTCGCCGAAGGGCCCGAGCGCCAGCTCCGAGAGGTTCAGCCGGCCGAGCGTGATCGCGCCCGCCGCCTCGAGCCGGGCCACGGCGGTGGCGTCGTGCGCGGCGCGAAAGTACTCCGGCACGGCGGTGCCGCAGGACGCCGCGCGGCCGCCCCACGCGAAGAGGTCCTTGTGGGCGAGCGGGACCCCGTGGAGCGGGCCGCGGGACCGGCCCGCCTTGACCTCGGCCTCGCGGACCCGCGCCGTCCGGATCGCCTGGTCGGCGTCGACGTGGAGGAAGGCGTGGAGTCGCGGCCCGATGGCGTCGATGCGGGCGAGGCACTCCTCCGTCGCCTCGACCGGCGAGATCTCGCGGGCGCGGATCCGCGCGGCCAGGCCGGCGAGCGTGTCGTCAGTCACGGCGCGGCGCGGCCGGGGGCGGCGGGGGCTCGGGCGCGGGGGCGCCCGCGTCGAGGGCGGCCGCGAAGTTGGCGGGCTCCTCGCCGAGGGCGAGGTCGCCGGCGGCGCGCTCGATCGGGGCGACCAGATCGGCCAGCGCGCCGGCGCGCGCGCGCTCCGCGTCGCGGGTCAACGCGGGGCGGGGGCGAGGGAGCGGGGCGGGGAGGGCATGGCCGACGGGGGCGATGCTATCATGGCGCCGCCGCCCGAAGCCCGCCGCGTTCCCGAGCCGGCACGCCGGCCGGGGGGAGGTCAGCCCCAGTCGTGCACGCGTTCCTCGCCGCTTGCCGGCGCCGTCCGACGGCGTTCACGCCGATCTGGCTGATGCGCCAGGCCGGCCGCTTCCTGCCCGAGTACCGCGCGATCCGGGAGCGGATCGGCTTCCTCGAGCTCTGCCGGACGCCGGATGTCGCCGCCGAGGTGACGGTCCTGCCCGTGGACAAGCTCGGCGTGGACGCCGCGATCCTCTTCGCCGACATCCTGCTCCTGCTGGAGCCGCTGGGCGTCGGCCTCGAGTTCTCGCGAGGCGAGGGGCCAGTCATCCGGCGCCCGGTGCGCTCGGCGGCCGACGTCGCCCGCCTGGTCGAGCGGGATCCCGCGGAGACCGTCCCCTTCGTGTTCGAGACCGTGCGCCGGGCGCGCGCGGCCCTCGGCGGCCGGGTACCCCTGATCGGCTTCGCCGGGGCGCCGTTCACCGTGGCGTCGTACCTCGTGGAGGGCGGCGCGTCGCGTGACTACCTCGAGACGAAGCGGCTCATGTATGGCGACCCGGGCGCGTGGCAGGCGCTCCTCGCGCTCCTCGCGCGGACGACGGCCCGCTACCTGAACGGCCAGATCGCCGCGGGGGTCGAGGCCGTGCAGCTCTTCGACTCGTGGGTCGGCGCGCTCGGGCCGGACGACTACCGCGCCTTCGTCCTCCCGCACACCCGGGCGCTCCTCCGGGCGCTGACGCCGGGCGTGCCCGTGATCCATTTCGGCACCGGGACGGCGGGGTTGCTGGAGCTCCTCCGCGAGGCCGGGGGCGACGTCATCGGGCTCGACTGGCGCGTCGAGCTCGCCGAGGGCTGGCGCCGGGTCGGCCCCGACGTGGCGGTCCAGGGGAACCTCGACCCCGTGGCGCTCTTCGCGCCGCCCGCCGAGATCCGCCGCCGGGCGGCCGCCATCCTCGCGCAGGCCGGCGGCCGGCCGGGCCACGTGTTCAACCTGGGCCACGGGGTCCTGCCCGGCACTCCCGTCGACCACGTGCGGGCCCTCGTCGACGCCGTCCACGAGCTGTCGGCCCGGCCGGCGGGGTCGGTCCGGGAGGCCACGGCGTGAAGCCGCTCGTCCCCTTCGGGCTCTGGTCGTGGATCGAGGCGCACCGTGCCGCGTTCGAGCCCCCGGTCGGCAACAAGGTCATCTGGGAGGACTCCCAGTTCACGGCGATGGTGGTCCGGGGCCCGAACGCGCGGCGCGACTTCCACATCGATCCGTCGGACGAGCTCTTCTTCATGCTCCGGGGGGACATGACGCTCGAGTACCTCGAGGCCGGCCGGCGCCGGACCGCGGTGATCCGCGAGGGCGAGATGATGCTGGTGCCGGCGCTCACGCCCCACGCGCCCCACCGCCCGGCCGACACGTGGGGGCTGGTGGTCGAGGTGAAGCGCACCGGGGCGCAGGAGGAGTCCCTCCTCTGGCTCTGCGAGCGCTGCGACGCCACGCTCCACCAGGTCACGATGCGCGCGGCCGACATCGAGCGGGACCTCCGGCAGGCCATCGAGCGCTTCGACGCGAGCGCGGAGCTCCGGCGGTGTCGGGCCTGCGGCCACGTCCAGCCGGAGCGGGCGCCCGCGCCGGCGCGGCCCTGACGCCGAGGGCCGCGCGCCCGTGACCCCGCCTCGCGTCGTCGTCGTCGGGGGCGGCATCGCGGGGCTCGCGGCCGCGCATCGCCTGCTCGAGCTCGCGCGCGAGGCCGGGCGGCCCGTCGACGTCACGCTGGTCGAGGGCAGCGCGCGCCTCGGCGGGCACCTCCGCACCGAGCGGGCGGACGGATTCCTCCTCGAGGCCGGCGCGGACTCGTTCATCTCCGAGAAGCCGTGGGCGCTCGCGCTCGCCGAGCGCCTCGGCCTCGGCCCGCGCCTCCGCCGGACGGACGACCGCTACCGGCGCACGTACGTGGTCCGTCGGGGCCGGCTCTCGCCGCTTCCCGAGGGCTTCGTCCTCGTCGCGCCGACCCGCCCGTGGCCGGTGCTCGCCTCCGACGTGTTCTCCTGGCGCGGGAAGCTCCGGCTTGCGGCCGACCTCGTCCTGCCGCGCCGGACCGGGTCGGGGGACGAGAGCCTCGGCAGCTTCGTCCGCCGGCGACTCGGCCGCGAGGCGCTCGAGCGCGTCGTCCAGCCGCTCGTCGGCGGGATCTACACGGCGGACCCGGACCGCCTGTCGCTCCAGGCGACCATGCCGCGCTTCCTCGCGCTCGAGCGAGAGCACCGGAGCCTGATCCTCGGCCTCCGGCGCGCGGTGCCGATCGGCGAGGCGGCCCGGGCGAGCGGCGCGCGCTGGAGCCTGTTCGTGACGCTCGCCGACGGCATGGAGGCGCTCGTCGCCGCCCTGGCCGCGCGCCTGCCCGGGGGGGCGGTGCGGCTCGGCACGCCGGCGACGGGGATCCGGGCGGCGCCGGACGGGTGGGACGTGGCCCTCGGGACCGGTCCGCCCCTCCGCGCCGACGCCGTCGTCCTGGCCGGCCCGGCGCCCCGGATGGCGCCGCTCGTCGACGCCGCCGACCCGCCGCTCGCCGCTCGCCTCGGCGAGATCCGGTACGCCTCGTCGGCCACGATCGCGCTCGCGTATCCGCGGGCCGCGGTCCGGCATCCCCTCGACGGCTTCGGTTTCGTCGTGCCCCGGGTCGAAGGGCGAGGGATCCTGGCCTGCACCTTCTCGAGCGTGAAGTACCCCGGCCGGGCGCCCGACGGCACCGTCCTCCTGCGAGTGTTCGTCGGCGGGGCCCTCCAGGAGTCGCTCCTCGCGCAGGACGACCGGGATCTCCTCGACCTGGCGCGCGCGGAGGTGGCGGCGCTCCTGGGCATCGCCGGGGACCCGATCCTCACCCGGCTCTGGCGGCACCCCGGGGCGATGCCGCAATATGAGGTTGGGCACCTCGACCGGGTCGCCGCGATCGAGGCCCGCCTCGAGGCGCTGCCGGGCCTGGCCGTGGCCGGCGGCGCCTACCGGGGCGTCGGGATCGCCGACTGCGTCCGCTCCGGCGAGGCAGCGGCCGAGCGGCTCCACGGGAGCCTCAAGGGACGGTAGCGATGCGCGGGATCTCCCGCCGGGTGGCGGTCTGGCTGGTCCTCGGGCTGATCGGCGGGGCGCTCCCCGGCCGGGCGGCCACGGTGCCGAACCGGACCTTCGACGCCCCCATCGACCGGGTCTGGACGGTGACCGAGACGGTCCTCAAGACCCTCGGCTGGGAGATCGATCGGTCCGACCGGGCCGTCGGGTGGCTCCTGACCGACTCCCGGAAGGTCGATTTCAAGGAATATGCCGTCTACGGCAAGGGGTTACGGCACAAGCTCCGCATCTCGCTGAAGCGTCTCTCGGACAGGCGGACCCTGGTATCGGTCGAGCGGGAGCTCTACACCGAGGAGCGCGTCCTCTGGATGATCGAGCGGACGCCCATGGCCGCCACCGAGCAGACCGTCGAGACCGAGGTCCTGGACGCGATCGGCCAGGGGCTCTAGGGGCCGGCTGGGGGGTCGCCGCCGGCGGGGCCCCTGGGCCGACCGCTTGATTTTGCGTCGCGTCATGCCGACAATACGGGGCACCGTATGCCCGGACGGGGCGGTCGCGCGTCCGTGGCCACGCACACTTCAGATACCGAGGGAGGTGAGGGACGGCCCTCGAACGCGAGGGCTTGACGCTGGTGTCCGCGTATCCATCCGAACCATGATGCTCTCACCTGGAGGTCACTCGATGATGCGACGTGGAGTTATCGCAACGCTGGCCGTGCTACTGGCGGTGGGCCTGCTCGTGGTCCTGCCGGGCGGCGGGTCAGCGCAGATGAAGATGGCCAAGATCGGCATGTCCTTCCCGCTCACCGGGGCGGACGCCGACTCGGCCGATTCCATCACCAAGGGCGCCCAGCTGGCGGTCGACGAGATCAACGCCAAGGGCGGCGTGGCCGGTTACAAGCTCGAGGCCGTGATCTACGACAGCGCCACCCCGGCGGCCGGTCAGTACGACCCGGCGCAGGCGGCGACCAACATCCGGAAGTTCATCGCCGACTCCGCGGTCGTGGCCCTCATCGGGCCGCAGATGAGCGGCGAGGGCAAGGCGACCTCCCCGATCCTGTCCGAGGCCGACCTGCCCACGATCACGCCGAGCTCGACGAATCCCGACATCACGGACCCGAAGTTCCAGGCCCAGTACCGGCCCAAGGGCAAGGCGATCTACTTCCGGACGGTGACGACGGACGCCTACCAGGGCCCGAACATGGCCAACCACGCCTTCCACAACCTGAAGGTCAAGAAGATCTACATCCTGGACGACAGCGGGGCCTTCGGCGTGGGGATCGCGGACAGCTTCGAGCGGCGCGCCAAGGAGCTCAAGATCGAGGTCCTGGGCCGTGACCGCCTCGATCCGAAGGAAGCCGACTACAAGACCATCCTGACCAAGATCAAGGGCCTGAACCCGGACGCGATCTACTACGGCGGCGTGCAGCAGGCGGCCGTGAAGCTCGCCCGGCAGCTCCAGGAGGTCATGCCGAAGATCCACAAGCTCGGATCCGACGGCATCTACGACCTCGCCTTCCCGGAGCAGTCGAGCAAGGAGGCCGCCGAGGGCTGGTGGGCGACGAACGCCTCGCCGGACATGCTTTCCGACAAGAAGGCGACCGAGTGGATCAACTCCTACAAGTCGAAGTTCAAGCGGGAGCCGACCAACTACTCGATCACGGCGTACAACGGCGTGAAGGTCATCGCCGACGCCATCGAGCGGACCGTCAAGGCCAACAAGCCGGTCAACCGCTCGAACATCCGTGATGCCATCCAGGCCGCGCACCTGAAGGGCACCCTCCAGGGTGACATCGCCTTCGACGCGAACGGCGACATCCTGAGCAAGGTGGTCTCGCTCTACCAGGTCGACAAGGACGGCAAGTTCGTCTACAAGGGCGTCGCGCCCGAGAAGTAAGCGGCGGAAGCCAGGCCGGGCGGGGCCCAAACCCCGCCCGGTCTTCTGCCCCCACCTTCCCATCCATTAATTAATGAGCGTCGGCGAGATCCTGCTGCAGCAGGTCGTCAACGGCCTGGCCCTGGGCATGATGTACGCCCTGCTGGCCCTGGGCTTCACGATGGTGTACGGCATCATCGAGCTGATCAACTTCGCCCACTTCAGCGTCTTCATGAGCGGGACGTTCCTGGGCCTCACGGTGCTCCACCTGCTGGGCTTCACCGGGTCGTCCGCGTCGCTGACCGGTCTCCCGCTGCTCGGCACGCTGCTGCTGGTCTTCCCGGTCACGATGCTGCTGACCGGCACTCTCGGCGTCCTGATCGAGCGGATCTGTCTCCGCCCGGTCCGCGGGGTGTCCGGCACGGCGCCCATGATCACCACCATCGGCGTGGCGTTCGTCCTGATCAACATCGTCCTGATGATCTGGGGCCCGCAGTCGAAGCCCTTCCCCCGGATCATCCCGGACCGCCGGTGGGCGTGGGGTCAGGCCGAGGTCTCGCTGGCGCAGGTGTTCCTGGCGATCACCGGCCTCGGCCTGATGCTGGTGCTGAACTACCTGGTGAAGCGCACCGCCCTCGGCAAGGCGATGCGCGCCACCGCCCAGGACATGGACGCCGCCAAGATGATGGGCGTGGACATCGATCGTGTCATCATCCTCACGTTCTTCCTGGGCTCGGCGCTGGCGGGGGCGGGAAGTCTCTTCTTCGGCTTCTACTACGGCTTCACCGCGTTCTACATCGGCTACCAGACCGGGCTCCGCGCGTTCACCTCCGCGGTGCTCGGCGGGATCGGCAACATCCCGGGCGCCGTGGCCGGCGCGCTGATCATCGGGCTCATCCAGGCGCTGGGCGGACAGCTCCTTGGCGTCAAGTGGACGGACGTCATCATTTTCTCGATCCTGATCACCGTGATGGTCTTCCGGCCGGCCGGCCTCTTCGGCATGTACACCCCCCAGAAGGCCTGACCCGACCGTGAGCGCGCTGACGACCTGGTGGGCCGGCTCGCCCTGGATGGCCCGCTGGCACGCGGTGGCGCCGGCGCGGCGGCGCCAGATCTGGTCGGTCCTGCTCCTGCTGCTCGGGCTCGCGTACCCGTTCGTGCTGACCGGCGGAGGCTACATCGACGCCGCGGCCAACGCGTACACCTACGTGCTCCTCGCGCTCGGGCTCAACATCGTCGTCGGCTTCTCGGGGCTCCTCGACCTGGGCTACGCGGCCTTCTTCGCGATCGGCGCCTACACTTACGGCGCGGCCGCGTCCGGGCACATCAAGATCCCGTGGTCCGACTTCTGGACGCCCTTTCTCTTCCTCGGGCAAGTCTTGCGGGTGCCGGCGGAGGGCGGGACCGATGTCGTCCAGTTCCAGTTCTCGTTCTGGGTGATGCTGGTCGTGGGCGCGCTCGTGTGCGCCCTCTTCGGGGTGCTGTTCGGCGCGCCGACCCTCCGCCTCCGCGGCGACTATCTCGCCATCGTGACGCTCGGGTTCGGCGAGATCGTGCCGGTGGTCGCGCGCAACTGGGACTGGTTCACCAACGGGGCCCAGGGCATGGGCGGCATCCGCACGCCGAAGCTGTTCGGCTTCGACTTCGGGTTCTCGCCGCTCCCGTACTACTTCCTGGGGCTCGCGCTGGTGGCGGGGGCCGTGTTCGTCTCCTTCCGGCTCCAGGAGTCGCGGGTCGGGCGGGCGTGGATGGCGATCCGCGAGGACGAGCTGGCGGCGGGCGCCATGGGTGTGAACCACGTCCGCTACAAGCTGCTCGCGTTCGCGCTCGGCGCGTCGATCGCCGGGCTGGCCGGGACCTTCTACGTCGCCAAGCTCACCACCGCCACCCCGGAGATGTTCCAGTTCCCGGTGTCCGTCATGATCCTGGTCATGGTCGTGCTCGGCGGCATGGGCTCGGTGCGGGGGGTCGTGCTGGCGGCGCTCCTCCTCGCGTTCCTCCAGTCGGTGATCCTCCAGGAGCTCACGCTCTGGGTGAATGCCCTCGGCCGGGCCGTCGGGAGCGTCTACCTCCAGAAGGTGCAGCTCATCACCGCGCTCGAGCTGATCTTCGGCCTGATCCTCGTCCTGATGATGCTGTTCCGGCGAGAGGGGCTCTGGCCGGCCATGCGGCAGGTCTCGGCGCTCACGCGGGACCAGCAGCAAACGGCCCTGCCGAGCCGCGACGGCAAGGTCGAGCTCTCGTGGGCGACGCCGAGGGCGGCGGGCACCCCGGCCCGGCCGCTGCTCGAGATCGACGGCCTGACCAAGCGGTTCGGCGGCGTGGCCGCGGCGGACGGCATCACGCTTACCGTGTATGCGGGCGAGCTCGTGAGCGTCATCGGGCCGAACGGGTCCGGCAAGACCACGCTCTTCAACCTGATCACCGGGCTCACCGAGCGGGACAGCGGCACGATCCGCCTCGAGGGACAGGAGATCAGCGGGCTGCCGTCGCACGAGATCGTCCAGCGGGGCGTTGCGCGCACCTTCCAGAACATCCGGCTCTTCAACAAGCTGAGCGTGCTGGAGAACCTTCTGGTGGGCGAGCACACGCGGCTCCAGGCCGGGGCCATCGGCGCGATCCTCAGGCCCCCGCGGGTGCGCGAGGAGGAGCGGCGGGCGGTGGAGAGCGCGCTCGAGGTGCTGGGGCTGTTCGGGAACCGCCTGATCCCCCGGCTCGATCACCCCGTGTACGGGCTCTCCTACGCGAACCGGCGCCGGACGGAGATCTCGCGGGCCATCATGACCCGCCCGAAGCTCCTCCTGCTCGACGAGCCGGCTGCCGGCATGAACCCGGCGGAGACGCTCGAGCTGATGGATCTCGTGAAGGCGCTGCGCGGGCTCGGGATCACCGTGATCCTCATCGAGCACAAGCTGGACGTCGTGATGGACATCTCGGACCGCGTGGTCGTTCTGGACCACGGGGTCAAGATCGCCGAGGGCAAGCCCGTGCAGGTCCGGAACGACGAGAAGGTCATCGAGGCGTACCTCGGACGCCGGCGGCGTGCGGCATGACCGCCCGACGAGGACAGGCGAGGTGAGCGCCGTGACGGGCGAGCCGATCCTCCGCTTCACGGACGTGCACACGTACTATGGTCCGCTCCACGTGCTCAAGGGCGTGAGCTACGAGATCTACGAGGGTGAGATCGTGTCGCTCCTCGGCGGGAACGCCTCCGGCAAGTCGACCACGATGAAGACCGTCCTCGGCCTCGTGCGCCCCAACCCGGGAACCATCACCTTCCGCGGCGAGCCGATCCACGCGCTGCGCACCAGCGAGATCGTCAAGCGCGGCATCGCGCCGGTGCCCGAGGCGCGCCGGGTGTTCCCGCGGATGACCGTGCTCGAGAACCTCGAGATGGGGCGCTACACGCGCCGCCGCGAGCCGGGCTGGGAAGCGGAGCTCGACCGGGTCTACGGCCTGTTCCCGATCCTCAAGGAGCGCCGGGGCCAGCTCGCGGGCACGATGTCGGGCGGCGAGCAGCAGATGCTCGCGATCGGCCGGGCCCTCATGACGAACCCGAAGCTCCTCTGCATGGACGAGCCCTCCATGGGGCTCTCGCCGGGCTACGTGGAGCAGGTGTTCGACATCATCAAGACGATCAACCAGCAGGGGACGACCATCTTCGTCGTCGAGCAGAACGTCAACATGGCGCTGTCCATCGCGAACCGCGGTTACGTCCTCCAGATGGGCGAGGTCGTGCTGGCCGGGACCGCCAAGGAGCTGCTCGAGAGCCCGCTCATCCAGAAGGCCTACCTGGGCACCGCCTAGGCTGCGCGTGCGGAACGGCCTGACGGCCCGGCGCCTCGCGCTCCTCGGGCTCGCGCTCTCGCCCCTGATCCCCTCGGTCGCGCGCGCGTGGCCGGCCATCCAGGACGAGGTCGGTCGCGTCTTCCTCTGCGACACGCGGCCGGCCGAGCTGGCCGACGGGCGCTGGGCCTGCCGGAGCGCGGGCCTGAACCTCGCGGGCTCGCTGGTGGACGTCGTGCGCCCCGGCAGCCCGCCGGGCGTCCGCCCGTGGGGCGGGCCGCCCGGCCCGCCCTCGCGCTGGGTGCCGTACCCCTGGGGGCCGCCGCCCCGCGAGCCGAGCGGCTACGACGCCCTCGACCCGTGGCTCGGCGGCCCGTCGGAGCGCTGACGACGGAGTCCCGCCCGCCCCCGCGGTCGTCGGAGCCGTCTCCGGAGGACCGCGCGCGCGCCGGGCTCTGCGCGGACTGCCGCTGGGCCCGGCGCGTCCCGAGCGCGCGCGGCTCCGTCTTCTTCCTCTGCCGCCGCGCGGAGACCGACCCCGCGTATCTTCGCTATCCACGCCTCCCCCGCCTGGCGTGTCCCGGCTACGAGGGGGGCGGACCGTGACTTCCCGACAAGGCGCTCGCCGCCGCGGGCTATCCGGACGTCAAAGGCAACCCGCGCGGGCCCACTGATCGACACGGACGAGCTCATCGAGGCCAGTGCCCACTTGGCGTGCTTATACGGGCGGGCCTGACTCGACTCGAGCGGTGTGCATGGCCGAGACGGGCTGCCGCGCCTGCATCGCCGCCATGCCCTTATGATGAGGGGCGTGCTGCGGCTCGAGCGCGCGGGGTTGGTCACGGCCTACGCCGTCGAGGGCGCCGGCCCGCCGGTGCTCCTGATCCATGGCGTGGGGGCCCGACTGGACAACTGGGACGGCGTCGTGGCGGCGCTCGGCGGCCGCTTCACGACGATCCGCTTCGACCTCCGCGGCCACGGCGAGTCCTCGAAGCCGCCAGGCCCGTACTCGGCCGCGCTCTTCGCCGCGGACGCGCGGGCGCTGCTCGACCACCTCGGCATCGGCCGGTGCCACGTCGCCGGTCACTCGCTGGGCGCCACGGTGGCCCTCCGCCTGGCCCTCGACGCGCCGGACCGCGTCGAGCGTCTCGCGCTCCTCAGCGCCGTGGCCGGCCGCACCGACGAGGAGCGGCAGCGGGTCATGGAGCGGCTCGCGATCGTCGAGCACGGCATCCCCGGCGAGCACTTCCGGCGCTCGCTGTCCCGATGGTTCTCGGACGAGTTCCGGCGCGACAACCCGGAGCTGCTCGAGCGCTACGCGGCGCGCAACATGGAGAACGACCCGCAGGCCTACGCGGCGGCCTATCACGTCCTGGCCACGGCGGACCTGGCGGACGAGGCTCCACGGGTCCGCGTCCCGACGCTCATCGTGACGGGGGAGGGCGACATCGGCTCGAACCCCCGCATGGCGCGGCTCCTCCACGAGCGCATTCCGGGCTCGGAGCTGGAGATCCTGCCCGGGCTCCGGCATGCCCTCCTGATCGAAGCGCCGGCGACCGTCGCGTGGCTGCTCGACGCCTTCTTCGCTGGCTCCCCGACCGGTCGCGGGCAGGGTTGACGTCACGTGGCGGCTGTCCTACGGTGCCGACGCGCGAGGCTGAGCGGTGCCCGCCCGTCGCCTCACCGCCGGGCGCCCACACCGGTGGCCCCGTGAGCGCTCGAGGGGGCCCAGGCTGACGAGATGCCGGACGAGATGGGCGCGCTCGAGACGCCGGACGGCGAAGGAGGCGGATCACGATGAAGTTCGATTACTTCCTGACTAACATGCGGACGGATGCCGCCGAGCCGTTCGAGCAAGTCTACGCCGATGGGCTCGAGCAGCTCGCGCTCTGCGACCAGATGGGGATGAACACCGTCTGGTTTCCGGAGCACCAGTTCACGAACCAGCTGTGCTCGCCGGCGCCGCTCATCAACGTGGTGGACGCCGCGCACCGGACCCGCCGCGTCCGGCTCGGCACGGCGGTCGTCATCACCCCGTACTATGACCCGCTGCTCGTGGCGGGACAGGCGGCGCTGGCCGACCAGCTCACGCAAGGGCGGCTGGACGTCGGCTTCGGCCGCGGCGGGTTCAAGTACGAGTACGAGCGCCTCGGGATGACGGAGCCGCTGGCCGCCGCGCGCCAGCAGGAGGCCCTCGAGATCATCCTCCGGGCGTGGACGGAGTCGGACTTCGCCTATTCGGGCACCCACTTCAAGTTCCCCGAGGTGACGGTCGTCCCGCGCCCGTTCCAGCGGCCGTGCCCGCCCACGTGGATCGCCGCGCGGACGCCGGACAGCCTCAGGTTCGCGGCCGCCCACGGCATCGGCATCATGATGGCGCCGCAGCGTCAGCCGATCGCCCGCCTCCAGGGGCAGATGCGGCTCCTCGACGCCATCTGCGAGGACCTGGGCGTGGCCCGGCCGCCGGTCCGCATGACCCGCGAGGTGTGGGTGTCGGACGACCGGGCCGAGATCCGGCGGGTCGCCGAGCTCTTGCGCGTGCACCACACGCTCCAGTGGAACCTCCACCAGAACGCCGCGCCGACCGTGGATGGCTTCACGGAGGCCACCCCGCTTCCGCAGGGCTACGACATCTCGCCCGAGGACCTGATCGCGCGGAGCGTGATGGGCGGGCCCGAAGAATGCGTGGAGCGGCTTCGCCAGTACCAGGCCCTGGGCGCCGATGCGTTCATCGCCAACTTCGACTGGGGCCAGCCGCAGCGGGACGTCCTCCGGTCGATGGAGCTCTTTGCCGAGCGTGTCCTGCCGCACTTCGCCGACGATCGGCCCGCGGTCCGGCCCGTGCCGGATCCGCACGGTGAATCCCGCACCGCCGTGCGCGAGCCCGTGCTCATCGACGTCGAGGGTCTGGCCGGGGACTGGGTGCACTGGGAGGCCGACCGGTGGTTCGAGCAGTTCGAGCGCGCGTCCGCCGGCGAGCGCCGGCGAAGCTACGTCTTCGACTTCGCGACCGCCCCCAAGGTACGGGCGCACGCGGACGGCTCGGTCGACGTGCAGGGGCTCCTGCGCCTCGTGTCGGACGTCGGCTGCCCGGACTGCGGTCGGCCCGTCATCGCGCTGTACCGGCGATGGGAGGGCGAGGACCGGTCGGCGATCACCCGACAGCTCACCGAGCGCATGCGCGCGCTCCGGTGGCACGAGCGACACACGACCCGACGACCGATGGGACGGTGACGACCATGGCGAGCCTGGAGGAGTATCGCGCGATCGGACAGAAGCTGCGCCAGCGGGTGTTCGGGCCGCCGACGGGCGCGAAGAGCCCGACGCAGGAGCTGGCGCCCGACCTGGGGCGGATCAGCGACGAGGTCCTGTTCGGCCAGATCTGGAGCCGCCCCGGCCTGGAGGTGCCGCACCGGAGCATGATCACCATCGCGGCGCTCACGGCGCTCGGCCGGGAGCCGGAGCTCCGCGCGCACATCCGGGGCGGGCTCAACGTCGGGCTCTCGCGCGAGCAGATCGTGGAGATCATCCTGCAGATGGCCTTCTACGCCGGCCAGCCGGCGGCCCACGCCGGCTTCCGCGCCGCCAAGGAAGTCTTCGACCAGCTCGACAAGCAGGGAGGGCACTGACATGCGCGCGTATCGCGACCAGCGCGTCCGGAGCTTCCGATTCGCCGGCATCGGCGTCTCGATCGCCGTCCTGCTCGCCACCGTCGTCGGACCGGCCGCCGCTCAGACGCCCGTGCGTGGCGGCACGCTCCGCATCGGGTGGATCTCGGACGCGAAGATCCTCGACCCGCACTTCTCGGTGCAGTTCTCCGAGCGCTACGCCCTCTACATGGTCTTCAACACGCTGGTCGGCCTGGACAGGACCTTCAGCGTCGTCCCCGAGCTCGCGCGCTCGTGGCAGGTCTCACAGGACGGCAAGCGCGTGACGTTCCAGCTCCAGCACGGGGTGAAGTTCCACGACGGGACCGACTTCACCGCCGACGTCGTCAAGTGGAACATCGAGCGCATCCTGAATCCCGAGAACAAGTCCCCGCAGCGGAGCCAGCTGGAGCCGGCCGTGGCCGCGGTGACGGTGACGGATCCGTACACCGTCGTCTTCGAGCTGAAGAAGCCGTTCGCCCCGCTGCTGGCCGCGCTGGCGGAGCGCCCGGGATTCATGGTCTCGCCGACGGCGGTGAAGCAGGCCGGCGCCGACTTCGGCCGGCGCCCGGTCGGGACGGGGCCGTTCCGCTTCGTCGAGTGGGTGGCCGACTCCCAGCTGACGCTCGAGCGGTTCCCGGACTACTGGGACAAGGGCAAGCCCTACCTCGACCGGGTCGTCTTCCGGATCGTCCCGGACCCCACGGTGCGGCTCACCATGGTGCGGACCGGTGAGGTGGACATCGCCACCGACGTGGATGCCAAGGACGTCCCCGCCCTCCAGGGCGAGGCCGCGCTCCGCGTCTCCGAGATGAAACCCCCGGCGCGGTGGACGGCGCTCCAGTGGCAGGTCGACAAGCCGCCCTTCAGCAACAAGGCCCTCCGCCAGGCGATCGCGCTCGGCATCGACCGGAACGAGCTCAAGGACGTGCTGCTGAGCGGCTTCGGCGAGCCGGCCCGCGGCCCGGTCGTGCCCGGGCTCTGGTGGTTCGATCCCGGCTTCAAGGGCTTCGGCCACGACGTCGAGCAGGCCAAGCGGAAGCTCGCCGAGGCGGGCTATCCGAACGGCTTCCGCCACAAGTTCGTCGTCGAGAACACGCCGCAGTGGATCCGCCAGGCCGAGCTGCTCCAGGGGCAGCTCCAGAAGATCAACGTGACGCTGGAGCTCGAGCCGGTCAACACCGCGGATGCGTACGCCCTCATCGTCCAGCGGAAGTCCAACTGGACCCACACCCGCTGGACGCAGCGGGCCGATCCCAGCGGGCTCCTCTCCATCCTGTTCCACAGCAAGGGATTCGCGAACTCGACCGGCTACAGCAATCCCCGGGTGGACGAGCTGCTCGACCGCGCGGCGGTGATCTACGAGCCGGAGCGCCGGAAGCCCCTCTACCAGGAGGCCGAGCGCCTCATCGTGGACGACGTCCCGTACGTGTTCCTCGACTACACGACCGAGTTCGCGGTCATGAGCAAGAAGGTCCAGAACTGGGGGTGGATCCCCGACCTGATCCCGCGCTTCCGCGAGCTGTGGCTCGAGCGCTGATCGGCAGCGCGACGCGCCCCAGGCCCCGGGCGCGTCGCGTTTCGGTCGGATGAGCGGCACCGGGCCAGGGACGCGCCCCGTCGTCTGACCGTGCCCATCTTCGTCCTTCGCCGCGTGGCGGCGATGCTCTTCGCCATGCTCTTCCTCACCGCGCTGATCTTCTGGCTGATGCACGCGGTGCTGGGCGACCCGGTGGTGCTGATGCTGGGGCGCGACGCGGACCCGGCCACGGTGGCGCGCCTTCGCCAGGACCTCGGCTTCGACCGCCCCGCGCACGCGCAGTACCTCGACTGGCTGGGGCGGCTCGTGCGCGGCGACTGGGGCCGCTCCTTCCGCACGAGCCAGCCCGTCCTGGGCGTGATCGCCGCCCGGCTGCCGGTGACCCTCGAGCTGACGATGCTCGCGCTCGGGCTCGCCCTCGGGCTGGCCCTCGTGCTCGGCATCCTGGCCGCCGTCCGCCCGCACGGGCCGCTGGACCTCGGCGTCTCCGTGCTCACGGCGCTCGGGATCGCCATGCCGAACTTCTGGATCGCGATCCTGCTGATCCTGCTGTTCGCCCTCCACCTCCGCTGGCTGCCCTCCTCCGGCAGCGTGCCGCTGCTGGAGGACCCGCTCGGGAACCTGCGCGCCATGGCCCTGCCGGCGATCACGCTCAGCGCCGCCTACTTCTCCAACCTGGCCCGCCTGACGCGGGCCCGGATGCTCGAGGCGCTCGGGAGCGACTACGTGCGAACGGCCCGCGCCAAGGGCGTGCAGGAGCGCCGCGTCCTGTGGGCGCACGCGCTGCGGAACTCGCTCCTGCCGGTCCTGAGCGTGCTCGGCGTCAGCCTCTCGCGCCTCTTCGGCGGCGCGGTCGTCACCGAGACCGTGTTCGCCCTGCCGGGCGTCGGCATCCTCCTCGTCGATTCCATCCTGAGCCGCGACTTCCCGGTCGTGCAGGGCGTGATCGTCGTCGTGACCATCGGCGTCTTCCTCACGAATCTTCTCGTCGAGCTGACCTACGGGCTGGTGGATCCCCGGGTGCGGCATGAGTAGGCGGACCGCGCTGGTCGCCGCGAGCGCCGCCGTCATCGGCGCCGCGCTCCTGTGCGCGGCGCTCGGCGCGCGGCTCGCGCCGTACGACGCCCTCCGCTACGACGTCCGCAACACCCTCCGCGCCCCCAGCCGGGCGCACCTGCTCGGGACCGATCCCCTCGGCCGCGACGTGCTGAGCCAGCTGATCACCGGCGCGCGCGTCTCGATGGTGGCCGGCGTGGTCTCGGTGATCGTGGGCATGGCGGCCGGGACCGCGGTGGGCCTGGTGGCGGGGACCGCCCGCGGCCGCGCGGCCGGCCTCCTGATGCGCGCGATGGACGCCCTCCTCGTCTTCCCGTCCCTCGTCCTGGCGCTGGCCATCACCGCCTTCCTCGGCGTGAGCCTGTGGAACGTGATCGTCGCGCTCGCGGTGACGTTCCTCCCGACGTTCGCGATCCTGGTGCGCGGCGAGGTGCTGTCGCTGCGGGAGCGCGAGTTCGTCACCGCCGCCTGGGCGCTCGGATCCCGCCGGACCCGGGTCATGTGGCGGCATCTCCTACCGAACGTCGGCGACGTCCTGCTGGTCCAGGCCTCGTTCGGCCTCGGGACCGCGATCCTGACCGAGGCGAGCCTGAGCTTTCTCGGGCTCGGCGTGCCGCCGCCCACGCTCTCCTGGGGTCGGATGCTGAGGGAGGGCTACTCGTATCTCCTGCTCGCGCCGTGGATCTCGGTCGCGTCCGGCGCCGCGATCTTCGCCGTCGTCCTGGCGTTCCAGCTGCTGGCGGACGGCCTCCAGGACGTCTTCGCCCGGCGGGCCGGTGGCGCGCGGTCTCGCGGCGTGGGCGGCAGGGCGTATCCAGCCCCGGCCGCGGGCGGCCGGGCGACCTGACGGGTCAGCGGTCGGCGTAGACGCGCCGGCCCCCCTCGCGCCCGGGGGTACTCAGGCCCGGGTGGACCGGGTGTTCGACCTGCTCGGTCAGCCGATCGGGGTAGACGCCAAAGCCTGATCTCGACTAGCGCCCGGGGAAGACCACCTTCAGGCAGTCGGCGAGGACGCCGAGCACGGTCTCGACCTCGCCCTCGTCGATGATGAGCGGGGGCTTGATCTTGATCACGTTCGGGAGCGCGGCCGCGGTCGCCAGGATGACGCCGCGCTTCCAGGCCTCGGCGACCAGTTGCTTGGCCTGGGCCGAGGCCGGCTCCCGCGTCTCCGGGTCCGTGACCAGCTCGACGCCCAGGAACAGGCCCGGCCCGCGGATGTCGCCGATCTGGGGATACTCGGCCTGCAAGGCCTTCAGGCCGCGGGTGAAGAGGGCCCCCATCTTCGCGGCGTGCTCGGGAATGCGGTCGCGCTCGAGGATCTCGATCACCTTGAGGGCCGCGGCCTGGGCGATGGGATTCGACCCGAACGTGTAGACGTCCTCGCCCGTCGCCTCGAACTGCTTGAGCCGATCGTCGGACACCACGGCCGCCAGGGGGAAGCCGCCGCCGATCGCCTTCGACAGCACCATGATGTCGGGCGTCACGCCGAGCCCCTCGGCGGCGAACATCCGGCCCGTCCGCCCGAAGCCGGTCTGGATCTCGTCGAAGATGAGAAGCGCGCCGAACTCGTCCGCGATCCGGCGCACCTCGCGCACGAACGCCGCCGGGAAGACGACGCCCCCGCCGTTGCCCTGGATCGGCTCCATCATGATGGCGGCGACCGGGCCGTCCACCCCGCGCTGGAGCGTGTCGCGGATCGGGGCCGCGCAGCCGGCGTCGCACTGGCCGTCCAGCCCGTGCTGGGCGCGCCGCCAGCAGCGGTAGGAGTACGGGTTCGGCACCCGGACGAAGTTCTGCATGAACGGCATGAACTTCACGCCGGGGCCGTAGTGGCCGGCCGTCTTCGTCGGGCTCCACGAGGCCGCCATCGTCGCCAGCGTGTTGCCGTGGTACGCGTGGTAGAAGGTCACGAACCGGTGCGCGGCCGGCCGGTTGATCATCGCGAGCTTCATCGCCGACTCGATGCCCAGAGAGCCGGTCGGGGCGTAGGTGACGATGTTCAGCCGGCCCGGGCAGAGATCAGCCAGCCGCTTCGCGAGCTGGAGGCGCGGCAAGGTCGGGAAGCCCGCGCGCACGTGCGGCAACGACTGCATCTGGGCGAGCGCGGCCTCCGTCACCTCGGGGTGGTTGTAGCCGAGCGCGAGCGTCCAGGCCTGCGCCGTGCAGTCGATGTACGACTTCCCGTCGATATCGGTGACGCGGGAGCCCTTGCCGGCGACCAGGACGGGGCCGAGCCAGGTGGCGCCGTAGCCCACGTGGCGCTGGAGCTCCGCGATCTGCTCGGGTGTGAACGATCCCTGTTGCTGCACGAGCGGCTCCTTCCGTATTGGGCCGTGTCGGGGTGAGGGGACGGCTCAGACGTACTCCATCCGGCCGCCGTGGATGTCGAGGACGGCGCCGTTCACGAACGCGGCGCCGTCGGAGGCGAGGAAGACCACGGCCGCGGCGATCTCGCGCGGCTGACCGATCCGGCCGACCGGGATCTGCTTCGTGAGGGCGTCCAGGCGCTCCCGGGGAAGCGTGCTCCCGAGGCGCTCGGTGTCCACGTAGCCCGGCGAGATCGCGTTGACCGTGACGCCGTGGGGCCCGAGCTCGCGGGCGGCCGTGCGGGTGAGCGCGATCACCCCGGCCTTCGCCGCGCCGTAGTGGCCGAGCGTCGGCCGCCCGCCGATGCGCCCGTGGACCGACGAGGTGTTGACGATCCGTCCCCAGCGCTGGCGCACCATGTGGGGCGCCGCGTGCTTGAGGCACAGGAACGTCCCGGTGAGGTGGGAATCCACCATCAGGTGCCAGGTGCTCTCGTCGAGATCGAGGAGCGGCACGTTGAGCTGGGCGCCGAGCGCGCCGGCGTTGTTGACCAGGATGTCGAGGCGTCCCAGCGTCCGCACCACCTCGTCCACCGCGTGGCGGACCTCGTCGGAGCGGCGGACGTCCGCCCGCACGACGAGCGCGCGGCGTCCGGTGGCCCGGCAGCGGCGCGCCGTCTCCTCGGCGCCCGCGACGTCCGAGTGGCCGAGGATCGCCACGTCGGCGCCCGCCTCGGCGAGCCCGACCGCCTCCGCGCGCCCGATCCCCGCTGCCCCGCCGGTGACCAGCGCGACGCGCGGCTCGGTCCAGGTCGGACTGCCCGTCACGCGCGCCTCCTCGTCTCGATCGGTCGTCCCCCCGCCCGTCCGCGGGCGGGCCCGGCGATGCCGTCGATCATAGCCCGTCCGCGACCCGCGCGTCCGCGCCGATGTACTCGTAGGTCGCGCGGCCGGTCAACGAGACGAGGACCTCGAGCGCGGTCCGCCCCTGAGCCGCGGCCACCTCGGCGAGGGTCGGGCCCGCCGCGGGCTCCGCCGCGACGAGCCGCACCGGGTCGCCGACGCGGGCGCTCCCGACGTCGGTGAGCTCGACGACGGTGTGCTCGAGCGACACTGACAGCACTGGCGCGTCGCCGCCCGCCACGCGCACCCGCTGCCCCGGCTTCGGAACGAGGATCGAGTTCGAGTAGCCGATCGGGAGCGCGCCGAGGCGGGTGGCGCGGGTCGCGACCCGGGTGCCGCCGTAGCCGTACCGCGTTCCCGCCGCGACCTCCCGGATCGTCTCGAGCGCGGTCCGGACCTCGGTCAGCACCGGACGCGTCCCCAGCGGGGCGGAGACCCAGCCGGGCTCGATGCCGTACAGGAGCGAGCCGGGACAGACGGCGTTGGCCTCGGGCGCGGCCAGGCCGCAGGCGATCCCTCCACTCGCGAGGGCCTGCACGAGGAAGGGCCCGCGCGCGGCCGCGCGGATCTCGGCCGCGACGTGCCCGAAGGCGCGGAGCCGCTCCTCGACCCAGGCGGTGGCGTCACGCCCGCCGAAGGGGAGGTGGGTGAAGACGCCCGCGAGCCGGACCGCGGGGAGCGCCGTCCGGATGCGCGCCGCCACCCGCGCGGCGTCGTCGAGCGGAACGCCCACGCGGCCGAGCCCGCTGTCGACCTTCAGGAAGACCGAGGGGAGCCGCGACCGGGCCGCGCCCGCGAGCGTCTCCGCCTCCGTGTACGACTGGATGCCCACCGTGATTCCCGCATCCACCAAGGGCGCGGGATCGCCGCCGTCCCCGGTGGGGAAGAGGAGGATGTCGCAGGCGACGCCCCAGCCTCGGAGCGCGAGGGCATCATGCGGGCTCCCGAGCGAGAGCCACCGGACGCCCGCCGCCTCGAGGCCGCGGGCGACGGCGCGCACGCCGTGGCCGTAGGCGTTGGCCTTGACGCACGCGATCAGCTCGGTCTCGGGGCCGAGGCGCCGGCGGAGCAGCGCGAGGTTTTCGCGCAGCGCGTCCAGCGAGACGACCGCGCGGAGCGGCGTGGCGTGAAGGGTCTCGATCGCGCTCATGGCGTGAGGCCTCGATGCCGCTGACGCGGCCGCGGGCGGGTCATCGTCGTGACGCGCGTCAGGAGGCGGCGCCCGCGGGCGCGGTCAGGAGGCAGTCGTCGGCGAGCGGGGCGACCGGGGTGAAGTCCCGGTGGTGCTTGTAGTCCGGGCGCGCGAAGCGCGTCTGGGCGTTCGCGATCGGGTTCAGGATCAGGGAGAAGATCCGGCGGTCCCAGGGCGAGAGGTTCGGCGGCGAGCCGTGGACCAGGCAGTCGCCGAAGATGAGCGCGGTCCCCGCCACGCCCGACGCCGTCACCAGGCCGCCCGCCGCCGTCAGCCGGGCCACCGTCTCGTTGGCCACCGTCCAGAGCGCGTAGCTCGTGGTCACGGTGTCGAGCGCCGTCGGGGCGGGGCCGTCCCGGTGCGAGCCCCGGATGAAGACGAGCGGCCCGTTGTGCTCCGTGACGTCGTCGAGGAAGACGTGGAGGTTCAGCGCGAGCGGCTCGGGGACGCCGTCCTCGGCGTGGTGCGTCGCGAAGTCGTAGTGCCACTGCCAGGCCTCGCCCGTGAAGGCGACCTTGGCGTTGACCTTCGCCTGCTGGACGTAGAGCCGGTCGGTGCCGAGGATCTGGCGCGCCGGCTCGACGAACCGCGGGTGTCGGCAGAGGCGCGCGTAGGCGTCGCTGCGGAGGTGGAGCCCCATGAGGGTGCGGGCCTCGCCGCTCGCCTTCTCCCGGATGTTCGCGGGGGTGTCCTCGGCGAGGAGGCGCGGAAGCTCCGCGCGGAGGACGTCGACCTCCGCCGTCGAGAACAGCGCGGGCAGGATCAGGAACCCCTGCGCGTGGAACGCCTCGAGCTGGGCCGCCGTCAGCCGCACGCATCGAGGATAGTCGACGCGGCGCCCGGGCTGTCAAGGCGACCTCCCGTCCGTCGCGGCCACGCGGAAGCCGTAGTCCGAGTAGCGGAGATGGGGCGGCAGGCTCGAGCGGTGCGCCACCGGGCTCCACGGCGCGTGGTGGCGCCAGGCGCCGCCTCGCGACACGCGGCGCGTGCCCGCGGGCGGCCCCGTCGGGTTGCGGTCCGTCGCGCGCGCGTACGCGTCCGTGGCGTACCAGTCCCCGCACCACTCGTGCACGACGCCGGCGAGGTCGGTGAGCCCGAACCCGTTCGCCGGGCCGCGCCCGATGCGCGGGGGCGCGGGCAGGGCGCCCGTCGTCTCGCCGAACCAGCGGGCGGGCGGCTCGTCGCCCCACGGGTACCGCGCGTCCTCCCGGCCGCCCCGCGCCGCGCGCTCCCACTCCGCCTCGCTCGGCAGCCGATGCGCGCGCCCGCGCGTCTCGGTCAGCCACGCGCAGAACCGGACAGCCTCCTCCCAGGTCACGCCCACGACCGGCTGAGCGGGGTCCGAGAAGCGCGGGTCGGCCCAGAACGGCGGCGGCGGGGTCCCGCTCGCCGTCAGGAACGGGCCGTACTGGGCATTGGTGACCGGCGTGCCCGCCAGGTGGAACGCGTCGACCCACACCGGATGCGCGGGCCGCGCGTCGGGCAGGCCGTCGTCCCAGCCCATCCGGAACCATCCCGCCGGGATCGCCACGAGCTCCACGAGTGCGACCGTCATTCTACCGAGCGGGGCCGCCTGCTACCATGAGCGCGTGCGCATCGCGCCGCCGCCGGCCGATCCCATCCTGGTCGCGCTCGACGTGGGCTCGTCGTCGGTGCGGGCCCTCGCCTTCTCCCGGCTGGGCGAGCCGCTCGGGCTCGTCTGCCAGCGCCCGTACGAGCCGACCACGACGCCCGACGGGGGAGTGGAGGTCGACGCCGCGCGGCTCGTCGAGCTGACCGGCGAGGCGCTCGACGGGCTCGTGGCCGCGCTGGGCCCGCGGATCGGCCGGGTGACCGCGGTGGCCACCTGCACCTTCTGGCACACCGTGCTCGGCCTCGGGCCCGACGACCGCCCGTCCACGCCCGTCTACTCCTGGGCGGACACGCGGAGCGCGGGTGCCGTCGAGGCGCTCCGCGCGAAGATCGACGAGAAGGCGTACCACGCGCGCGTGGGCTGCCGGCTGCACACGTCCTATCTCCCGGCGCGCCTCTGGTGGCTCCGCGAGCGTGACCCGGCCGCGTTCCGCGCGACGCGACGCTGGGTGTCGTTCGGGGAGTACCTGGGGCTCCGACTCTTCGGCGAGCTCCGCACGAGCGTCTCGATGGCGTCGGGGACCGGCCTGTTCGACCAGTGGGCGCGCCGCTGGGACCCCGGCATCCTGGAGGTCCTCGGCATCGCGCCCGAGCAGCTCGGGCCGATCGTCGACCTGGACCAGCCGTTCCGTGGCCTCCGGCCCGAGTTCGCCGCGCGCTGGCCCGGGTTCGCGACGGTGCCGTGGCTGCCGGCGCTCGGGGACGGGGCATGCTCGAACGTCGGGGCCGGCTGCACGACGGCCTCGCGGGCGGCCCTGATGATCGGCACGTCGGGCGCGATGCGCGTCTGCTTCGAGGCCGATACGGTCACGATTCCCGACGGTCTCTGGTGCTATCGCGTGGACCGCCGGCGGCTCCTCCTCGGAGGCTCCCTGTCGAACGGCGGGAGTGTCTACGCCTGGCTGACCGACACGCTCGACGTGCCCCCGCCCAAGCGGCTCGAGAAGGCGCTCCAGGCGATGGAGGCCGACGCCCACGGGCTGACGATGCTCCCGTTCTTGGCCGGGGAGCGGAGCCTCGGCTGGGTTGCAGCCGCCCGGGCGGCCGTCGTGGGACTGTCGCTCGCGACGCGGCCCCTCGACATCGTCCGCGCGGGGCTCGAGACCGTGGCGTATCGTTTCGCGATGATCCACGAGCGGCTCCGCGACGCGTGCCCCGGTCTCCGGGAGGTGGTCGGAACCGGAGGGGCGCTGCTCGCGTCGCCGGCCTGGATGGGCATCGTGGCCGACGTCCTCGGCGTCCCGCTCACGCCCTCGGCCGAGACCGAGGGGTCGAGCCGCGGCGCGGCCCTCCTCGCGAGCGAGGCGCTCGGCTTCATCCCGTCCCTCGACGCCGCCCCCGCGGGCGTCCAGCCAGCCGTCGCCGCGGACCCCGGTCGCCACGCCCGCTACCGCGCGGGGCTCGCCCGGCACCGCCAGCTCTACGACGTCCTGGTCCCGCACACCGACCCCGAGAGGAGAGCGGCCCCATGACGGATCGCGATCTCGACCAGCTCTGCGTCAACACGATCCGGTTCCTCGCGGTCGATGCCGTGCAGCAGGCCAAGTCCGGGCACCCCGGGCTCCCGATGGGCGCGGCCGCCATGGCGTACGTCCTCTGGACACGCTTCCTCCGTCACCATCCGGCGAACCCCGCGTGGCCCGACCGCGACCGCTTCGTCCTCTCCGCGGGCCATGGCTCGATGCTGCTCTACGCGCTCCTCCATCTCACCGGCTACGACCTCTCGCTGGACGAGATCAAGCGCTTCCGCCAGTGGGGCTCGAAGACGCCGGGTCACCCCGAGTTCGGGCTCACGCCCGGGGTCGAGGCCACCACGGGCCCGCTGGGCCAGGGCCTCGCGAACGCGGTCGGCATGGCCGTCGCGGAGCGGCACCTCGCGGCCCGCTTCAATCGCCCGGGTCACACGGTCGTGGACCACCACACCTACGTGATCTGCTCGGACGGCGACCTCATGGAAGGCGTGGCCGCGGAGGCGTCGTCGCTGGCGGGCCACCTGGGGCTCGGCAAGCTGATCGTCCTGTACGACGACAACCACGTGTCCCTCGCGGGAAAGGCGTCCCTCTCGTTCTCCGAGGACGTGCCCCGGCGATTCGACGCGCTCGGCTGGCACACACAGGCGGTCGCCGACGGGAACGACCTCGACGCGATCGACGCGGCCATCCTGGCCGCGCGGGCCGAGCCCGCGCACCCGTCCCTGATCGCCGTGCGCACCATCATCGGCTACGGCGCGCCGAAGAAGGCGGGCACCCACGAGGCGCACGGGGAGCCGCTCGGCGACGCGGAGGTGCGGGGCGCCAAGCAGGCGCTCGGGTGGCCCGTCGAGCCGCCGTTTCTCCTTCCGGAGCCCGCGGTGCGGCGGTTCCGCCAGGCGCTCGCGGATGGCGCGCGGGCCGAGGCCGACTGGCAGACGCGGCTCGACGGGTGGCAGCGCGCGTTCCCCGGCCTCGCCGCAGAGTGGCGCGACGGCCAGGCGCGGGCGCTCCCCGCCGGCTGGGACCAGGACGTCCCGCGCTTCCCGGCGGACACGCCGATGGCGACGCGCGACGCGAGCGGCGCGGTCCTGGCCGCGGTGTCGCCGCGCGTGCCGCATCTGATCGGCGGCGACGCGGACCTCGCGCCCTCGACGAAGACGCTGGTGAAGACCGCCGGCTCGTTCCTCTCCGCCTCGCCCGAGGGTCGCCACATCCACTTCGGCGTGCGGGAGCACGCCATGGGGTCCATCGCCAACGGCATCACGTACCACGGCGGGCTCCTCGTCTTCTGCGGCACGTTCTTCGTGTTCTCCGACTACATGCGCCCCGCGGTGCGGCTGGCCGCGCTCGCGGAGCTGCCCGTCGTCTACGTCTGGACCCATGACTCGATCGGGGTGGGGGAGGACGGGCCGACGCACGAGCCGGTCGAGCATCTGGCGGCGCTCCGGGCGATGCCGAACCTGGTCGTGCTCCGTCCCGGGGACGCCGCCGAGACGGTCGAGGCCTGGCGGGTCGCGCTCGGACGCCGGCACGGTCCGACGGCGCTGGTTCTCACCCGCCAGAAGCTGCCGGTGCTCGACCGCGCGGTCTACGCGCCCGCCGCGGGCCTCCGGCGGGGCGCTTACGTGCTCGCGGACGCGCCGGGCGGAGTGCCGGAGCTCGTCCTGATCGGGACCGGCTCCGAGCTCCAGCTCGTGGTGGCCGCGCAGACCGCCCTCGCGAAGGACGGAATCCGCGCGCGGGTCGTGAGCATGCCCTCGTGGGAGCTCTTCTCCACCGAGCCGACCGAGTACCGGGAGACGGTCCTCCCGCGGACGATCGCGCGCCGCCTGGCCGTGGAGGCCGGGGCGACCTTCGGGTGGGAGCGCTGGGTCGGGAGCGCGGGCGCGGTCGTGGGCATCGACCGGTTCGGCGCGTCCGCGCCGGGCGACACCGTGATGCGGGAGCTGGGCTTCACGGTCGACCACGTCGTGAGCCGCGCCCGCGCGCTGCTCGGCCGCTGACCCGCGCCCGGCGGCGCGCCCGCGTGCCGCGCCCGTTCGCGGTCCTCTGGCTCGCGACGCTCCTCTTCTATCTCGGCTTCCAGCTCCTCCTGCCCGTCGTCCCGCTCTACGCGGCCGAACTCGGCGCCGGCGAGGCGCACGTGGGCTTCATCGTCGGCGCCTTCGCGCTGGCCGCGATGGTCCCGCGCCCCCTCGCGGGCGACCTCGCCGACCGCATCGGCCGTCGCCCGCTCGTCCTCCTGGGGACCGCGATCTTCGCGCTGGCCCCGCTCGGCTACGCGGTCGTCGCCACGATCCCCGGACTGTTCCTCCTGCGGCTGTTCCACGGGACCGGCATGGGGTTCGGCCCCACGGCCGCCACCGTGATCGCCACGGACCTCACCCCGCCCGCGCGCCGAGGCCACGCCATGGGCGTGTACGGCCTCGCCTCCGCGGCCGCGCTGGCCGCCGGGCCCTTCGTCGGCGGGGAGCTCGCGCATCGCTGGGGCCTCCGCCCGACGTTCCTGCTCGCGACCGCGATCGAGGCCGCGGCGTTCGCGCTCGCCTGGACGCTCCCCGAGACGCGGCCCGCGCGCGATCCGGCACTCGCGCCCGGCCCCCCGGCCGCCGCCGGCGCGCTCGCCCGGTTCTGGCGCCGCTGGTTCAGCACCGCGGCGGTCTACCCGTCCGCCCTCGTCCTCACCCTCTACGTCTCGTACGGCGGGCTGACCGCGCTCCTGCCGCTCTTCGCCGAGCGGCGCCGGCTGGGGAATCCGGGCCTGTTCTTCACGGTGTTCGCGCTGGTGAGCCTCGCGGCCCGGCCAGCCGCGGGGCGTCTGTCCGACCGCCACGGGCGGCGAGCCGTGATCGCGCCCGCGCTCGCCGTCACGGGGCTGAGCATGATCCTGCTCGGGCTCGCCACCTCGCCCTGGCTGTTCCTCGCGGCGGCCGTCCTCTACGGCGTCGGCTTCGGCGCCGGCCAGCCCGCGCTCCTCGCGATGACGGCGGACCGCGTCCCGGCCGGCGAGCGAGGCCGCGCGATGGGAACGCTCTACACCGCGTGGGAGCTCGGCATCTCGGGCGGGGCGGTCGCGCTGGGGTTCTGCGCCGCGCGGCTCGGTTACACGGCGACGTGGTGGACGGCCGCGGCGATCGCGGGGCTGGGCGCGCTCTTCGTCCTCGTCCCGGCGGGCCGGCGCGGTTGAGCGGGCCGCGCGGAAGGGGACGACGCGCGCGCCGCGCGCGTCAGCGCGGGGCGCCGCCGCCGCTCGCCGGCCGGAGGATCCGGGGGGCGGGGGCGAGGTCGGCGGCGCCGCCCGGCACCAGCTGGAAGCCGAGCCGCGTCCACGTCTCCGTCGGCGTGCCGCGTCGGTCGGTGCGGCGGCGCTCGTGCGAGACGGGCCGGCGCGCGGTCCGTCGCCGCTCGCTGCGCCGCCGGTCCCAGATGACGGCCAGCCCCGGGCCCGCCGCGCCGCGCTCGACGGCGCGGTAGAGGTCGCCGCGGCCGCGCTGGACGACGACCACGGCGCGGCCGGCCTCGCCCGGGGCCTTGTCAGGTCCCGCCTCCGCCTGGGATGACACGGCGCCAGGCGCGAGCCGCCGCCGGAGGTCCTGGACGTAGCCGACGTGGAGCACCGTGGCCGCCTCGGTCAGCGCGCGGGTGATCTCGCGGACCCCGTCCTTCGTGTCGGCCGCGACCATCCGCAGGAGACCGACCTCGTGGTCGAGCGCGACGACCCGGCGGCGCAGCGCCTTCAGCTCCCGCCACAGCAGCACGCCGAGGGCCGCGATGGCGCCGAGGGCCGCGAGCGCCAGGACGGCGACTGTGCCCGCCAGCACGCGGTCGAGCCATCCCCCGGCCGCGAAGCCGTCGGGCGTGAGGCTCAGGACCGTGAGGAGGCCATGCGAGTCGTCGCCGGCGCCGAGCGTGAAGCGGACCCGATCCCCCGGATGCGCGGCCTCGATCAGGGCCGCGTTCTGGACCGGGAACTCCGACTGGGAGGCGGGCAACAGACCTGCGATGCCCCGGTGCTGGATGGTCACGGTGCCGCGCACCGGGTCGACCGCGGTGATGCGCCCCTGGCCGTCGAAGCTCGCCGCGGCCCCGGCCGGTCCGGCCGCCGAGAGCGCGAGGGCCACGCCCACCGCCAGCCGGCGGGCCCCGGCGCCGCGCCGTCGTGTGCTTCCCGTGGCCATCCGTGCCCTCCAATCGACAGCGAGTAGGCAGACGGTAGGCGGTGTGCCCGGGCGCGTCAAGGGGTTTCGAACTCGACAGCTGAACGAAGGGTAGCGAACGCGACGAGGAGACGCAGAGTATGGGCGGCCAACCCGTCACGCCAGCCGTTTGCTGGCGTATCACGGCCGGCTTGCCCCGCGCACCCGCAGGCGATCGGCGATCGCCGCGCCCGCACTAAGACGGTGACCGGGTGCCCGGCTCCTCCACCGCGTGTCCGCGATCGAGATCCTCGTCCGGCCCGCGCCGGTCGTGGGCGCGGTGACCGAGCCTCATGCGGTGCGGCGACTCCTCGCGGCGCCGGGCTGGCGTCCGAGCTGCCGCCGGGACCGCCAGCCTGGGCGGTTCGCTGATTTCGTGGCCACCGACGGTTGCCACCACAGCTTCGGCCTGTACGCCTTGGTGGCCGAGCGGGGGACGCGTCCTCCTGCTAGTCGTGACTCCTTTGATAACGACGGGCACGGTACTCATCGACCCAGCGACGGGTGCTCCGCCACTGGCCCCGTGCATCGCGTTGAGCACGGAGGCGCCCCCGATCGGCCGCAGTGCGAAGCGCGCGGGCGCTCAGCTTGGCCTCGGCGAGGGCAGCCAAGGGCACCAGTCGGGCCGGGCCAGCCACAGAGGGCACGATAAACCGCACGAGCGTGTCGATGATGGCCCGGGCGAGGAGCTCGCCGAGCGGAGCCGGATCTCCGCCATCGGCCCGACGGAGGTTCTGCAAGTACCGCGTTCGGTCGGCCTTGCGGATGATGGCCGGCGGGTATCCGAGTCGGATGAGGAGGAGGTTTGTCACGAGGCGTCCGGCTCGACCGTTTCCGTCTAGGAATGGGTGCACGCGCTCGAACTCTGCGTGAACGTCGGCGAGTGCCTCCGGGAACGGACCCTCGACCCGTGTCAGCTTGCAGGCGCGCTCCACCCAGGTCGACATGCGGGCCGGAACGTCCGGCCAATCCGGTGGCTGCATGCCACCCGGGAATGGTTTGATCCCGTGGCGTCGAAACGCACCGGGCCTCTCGGGCTCGGTCGCGTCAGGGTGCGGGGCCACTTCCCACACCTTTGACATGGCCAGAGTGTGGACGTGGCGCACCTCGGTCAGCGTGATCAGCTCGCCCGTGGTCCAGTCGCCAGGAGTCAGCCCCTGCCGATAGACCCACTGGGCGGCGTCCGCGTATCCCCGAACCTCGAGGTACTCCGTGAGCAGCTTGGCACCGACCGCTCGGCCCGCACCCAGAAGGGCCTCGACCTCCTTGAGCACGAGGGTGTTGCCTTCAATGGCGGTCGAGTTGTGGGCCTCCTGGTACCAGATGTCACCCCAAATGTCCTCGGCCTCGAGAGGGGTCGGGAGGCCGCCGAGCCGCGCCTTGAGCTCCTCCACTCCCTCTGTCAGCTGCCGGTAGATCGCCTTACGACTCGGCCGACCTCGCGGTGATTTGGCAGCCATATCAGTAGGATACAAATATGTGAGTCGGATATGCGGAATAAATTACGCCGACGCACATTCATCGAGCCAGTCCCGGCCGAATTGGCGTCGTCCCGCCCTGGGAAATTGATGCGACTCAACTCCGAGCCTCGGTCCCAAGATGGCCGCCGCCTTCCCACCGATCTCGAGCCAGGAGGCGATAGGCGATCCCCAGTTGCTAGATAGCCACCGACCTCCGGCGATTGGCAGGTCGCGTTAGCTTGCCCGCACGAAGATCTCGTATCGCTCGGCGAGCCACTCGCGATTCGGCTGGAGGCGCTCAAGGGGCTTCGGCCCCCTGCGGGACCGACCCGGCCGATCTCTCCTCTCCACCTGTTTGGCGCGACCGTCGGCGTCCGCGGCTGGCCGCCGCAAGCTTGCGATCCGGCGGGGGGGTGGGCTATCGTGGGTACCCCGTTCGCGCCACCCCGGGGCCAGGAGGACGTCCGATGGGCGAGGTCAAGTTCGGCGAGTTGCGCTCGGTCGTGGAGGCGGTCCGGCAGATCGTGCTCGACTGGGACGGGTTCGTGTCCAACGTCGAGGCCCTCGCCAAGGAGCACGACGAGTATCGGCACACGGCGGACCGCCTCGCGTGGGAGCTGGGCGAGCTCCGCGCCGCCCACGAGCGCCTCGGTCACGAGCACGACGAGGCGCGGTCGGACCTTGCCACGCTGCGGGCGAGCCAGGAGAGCCTGACGCGCGAGCACGCGCGGCTGGCCCAGGATCGCGACGAGGGGCAGCGGGCCCTCACCACGCTGCGGGCGAGCCAGGAGACCCTGGCGCGCGAGCAGGCGCGGCTGGTCCAGGACCGCGAGGAGGCGCAGCGGACGCTCGCCTCGCTGCGGGCGAGCCACGAGGGGCTGCTCCGTGATCGCGAGCGCCTCGAGCGCGAGCTCACGGACGTCCAGGAGCGGTACGAGTCGGTGATGCGCGAGCGCCACCGCGCCGGCGAGGAGCTCGAAGCGATCCTCCGCCGGTTCCGCGCGACCGCCTAGTCCCTCGCCGCGCCGGCCGCCCGCCTCAGCGTGGGTCGCCGGCCCCGTCGCCGAAGACCAGGTCCTCGAGCCACTCGATCCGGATGCGGTCGGGCCCCCGGAGGCTTCCGCCGTAGCTGTCGCTCACCGCCCGCCGCGTCGTCCACAGGATCACCTGCTTGCCCTGGGCCTGGAGCGTCTTCACGACCTCGTGGAAGTCGCCGTCGCCGGTCGCGATCACGTACACGGGGATCTCGGGGTGCTCGCGCAGGACGAAGTGGATCTTCTCGCGGAGCACGTGGTCGGAGGCGTTCGCCTTGTCGCGGCCCGCGATGTCGGTGGAGAAGCGCGCGTTCCGGACGGCCTTCTGGTCGCCCTCGAAGAAGTCGCGGTCCCAGTCCGCGACCGCCCACCGCTGCCGGGGGAAGCCGTGCCGCCACGCGGCGTCGAGGAGCCGCGAGGCGAGCTCGACGCCGGCGAGCCGGGTGCGGCCCCCCGAGGCGTGACCGTCGGGGCGCTCGTCGAGGTGGCGCGCCAGGCTCACCTTGACGTTCTCCCAGTCGAGCATCAGGGCGAGCGCGGCCCGCCGCGCGGCCGGATCGCCGGCGCGCCCTCGGCCCGGCGGCGCGTCCGGCTCCGCGGTCGCGCTCACCGACGGCTCCGCGCCGGCGTCCGGCCCGCCGGCCGTCTCGGCCGCCTCGACGAGTGGCGCGCCGAGCCGCTCCGCCCACAGGCGCGCGTCCGTCTCCGCGAAGCTCGTCTCCGTCCAGCCCTGCCGGAGGACGCGCAGCCCTTCCTCGCGGAATCCGTGCCGGAGCGCCCAGCCCAGGAGGCCGCGCAGGAGCTGGCCCTTTTTCCGCGGATCGACGTTGCGCCGGTGCTGGGTGACGCGCCAGCTGTGGAGCCGGCAGCGCCAGCTCGCCGCGAGCTCGCCCGCCTCCTCGTTCAGCGTGGCGGCGCAGTCCCAGTTCTTGAACACGCCCGCCTCGGGCCCGGCGGCCACCCGCTGGCGGAACCACTCCACCCCCGCCGTGACCAGCGAGGTCTCGATGAACTCGCGCGTCAGGTGGTCCAGCTCCTCGAAGAGGAGCCGCTCTCGGGGATCGGGAAAGACCCGGTCGGGGTCCCGGAGGATGCGGTTGATGCGGCGGAAGTGGTCGCGGAAGCGCGGCCCCGCCGCGCCGGTGCCCGCGGCCTCGGCGTCGTGGAGCGCGGCGAGGAGGTGCGCCTCGTAGTGGCGCGCCCGGAGACAGAGCGCCGCGAGCACGGCCTGGCGATCCTGCTCGATCGCCCAGAGGAGACACAGCTCGAAGGCCTCCGCCGGGTGGGCGTCCAGCTCGAGCACGGGCAGGAGGACGTCGAGGGCCTCGTCGGCGCGCGACGGCAGGCGGCGGAGCGCGCAGGCGAGGTTCCAGCGCGCGGTCCAGCCGCGGTGCTCGTGGAAGCGGTCGGAGGCGATGGCGGCCTCGAGCAGCTCGATGACGTCGTGGATGTCGGTGCCCTGGCCGAACAGCGTGAGCGCGTAGGCGTACCACTCCTTCGCGATGGTGTTCGCGCTGCGCCGGTAGTGCAGGTCGGCGAACTCGGCGAGCGCGCGCGGCTCGCGACGGAGCAGGAGCTCGCGCGCCTGGTGGAAGGCCGGGTCGGCGGCGCCGACGACCCGGAGCTCCGAGACGGGCTCGCGGTACTCCGGTTTGGCGTCCAGCCGGAGCCTGAGGTTCGCCTCGAGCTCGTCCCGCACGTCGGCCAGCGCCTGGCCGAGCGCCTCGGCGTCGCCACGCTCCACCGCCTGGCGGATCTCGCCCCAGATGGCGGGAGGCACGAGCGCGGACAAGGGCTCGGGGCGCCGCGCGGCGCGCTGGGCGCGCTGGACCGCCGCGGGCGCGATCCGCTCGCCGATCTCGGCCCAGTCCCGGCGGATGCGCTCGAGCCGGGTCGGCACCTCGAGCTCGAGGACGGCCTCGATGTTCGACCGGACGAGGAGGTCGCGCGCCGCCGGATCGCCATCGGCCGCGAGCCGGGCTCGCTCGAGCTCGAGCAGGATCATCTCGTCGACGGCCAGCGTCACCTGGGCCGGCACCGTGCCCCACGCCGAGCTGACGAAGGCCGTCAGGGCCTGGCGCACCGCCCGCACGTCGGCCTCGCCCTGCCGGCACCGGGCGACCTGATCGATCACGAGCGCCCGGATCGCGTTCCCGAGGGTCTGGCGCATGGGCCGGGTCGCGTGCATCAGGGGGTTCGCCCGCCGGAACAGCTCGTGGGCGGCCTGGAAGAGGCGGAGGGCTTCATCGAGCTCGCCGTCCCGGGCGGCGCGGCGCCCGAGGACGTCGAGGGCAAAGCCGAGGGTGGTGAGATCGCGGCTTCGCGACCCGTCCCGGACCTCGGCGGTGCCGGGGAGATCGCCTCTCAGGACCTCGACGGCGGCTCGGTTCTTCTCGAGATGCTCGGCAGGCAGGTCCTGGAGGTGGACCTCGACCACGGCGACGAGCCCCGGAAGCGCCTCGACGATCTGCTCAGGGGACCAAAGAGACCATGCGACAACCTTGTCCATACGGGATCACTCCAGCAAAGGCTCAAGAATTGACGGGGCGACCTCCCGAGGGGAGGCGGAGGGACAACCAGGGCCAGCGGCGCGGCTCCTAGCGGCGCCGGCGCGCCGCGCTCTTCCGACCGACCTCGACCGCGTGGGCCCGCCGGGCCGGAGCCGGCGCAGGCACGTGGCGCGTCGGGACCGATTTCCGGGCCGACGCCAGCTGGAGCCCCCGGTCCGGAGGCGGCAAGGACCCGATCGAGGGACGGTTGTCCTTCCCGGGCAGGGCCTTGCGGGCCTTGGGGTCGTGCGTGGTCGGGGTGAGGATGGTGCCGACCGGGTCCAGGAAGTGCCGCAGCGCGAAACCGCACACCTTGCAGCGCTTGTACGAGAACCGCCGATTCTGCTCATCCAGGCGGGGACGGCCCAGCGTCTCCATGCGACCAGGACAACACTTGTTGGGCGCCGGAGGGGAGACAATGCGACGAGGATAAAGATTCTGCGCCTTTAGCTCTCGGCTGTAGACAATGATGTTCTTCATTTCGACCAACGTCTCGCCCTGTATTTTCGCCACGAATGCGCGCGCTTGCAAGCGGAAATCGGGCGTCCGGAGGTGGACGGGGGTCAGCCGGCCCCCTCGGGGCGGGCGAGCTCCCGGGCGCTCGGGAACCACCGGGCGAGCTCATCGAGCGGGGTGGAGCCCAGGAACGGCTCCACCAGGCGGCGGGTGTACGCCCGGCTCCCCCCGAACCGGACGTCGGCCGTGGCCAGGACCGCCCCGTCGGGTCCGAGCAGCGCGCCGCGGACCCGGGAGTAGCGGCCACGGGGATCGTCGTCCGGCTCGCCGGCGGTACGGTCCCCCACCACGAGGAGCGGGGCGAAGGGGACCGCCTCGAACAGCGTGATCCGGACGTCCGTGGTCACCCCGCATTCGCGCTGGGCGAGCGCGCCGAGCCACCAGCCGAGCTCGTCGAGGGCGATCAGCGCGAGCGCCGGATGCGCTCCGTCCCGGGTGCGATAGGCCTCGGGCGGGTGGAGCTCCCGCCAGAGGAAGCGCTCGTTCACCCGGAAGCGGATGCCGAGACCGACCGGGTTGGCGGCGCCGCACGCGAGACAGGTCGCGGTGCCGGGCACCTCCTCGTGGACGTCGCGCTCGGCGGCCCACCGCCGGTGGAGCGGGCCGAGGTCGGGCGGGACCAGGTCCTCCCGATGGAGCGTCGCCTCGGCGAGGGTCCGGTCACCCTGGACCAGCGCGAGCCGCGCCGTCGTCCCGGCGCTGCCGGTCCGGAGCGCGAGCTCCGTGACCGTCGGGACGCCGCGGAGCAGCTGGAGGTGGATCGCCACCGGCAGGCGGGGGAGCGTGAGCCGGTGGAAGACCGCCGCGACCGCGCCGCCGTGCGCGGTGCCGGGGAAGCCGTGGAGGTCCGCCGGGATGGTGACGCGGCCGCGCGCCGCGTCGACCGCCGCCTGACGGAGCGCCTCGTCAATGGTCATCGCGGAGGCGCGGGCGTCAGGGATCCGAGCAGTCGCGCGTGTATCCGCAGTGCGGGCAGACGATCTTGCACTTGATCTCGCGCATGATCGCGCCGCAGACCCAGCAGTGGTGCACGAGCGTGTCCTGGGCCATGTCGAGTCGGGTTATAGTAAGCGCGATGTGCCGCCCGCATCAACTTCTCGGACGGCGCGCACCGCTCGTGCTCCTCCTGGCCGGCCTCCTCGGGACCGGGTGTGCGCGCGTCTCGCTCGACACCGTGCGCGGCGACGTCGCCGCCGGCCAGGGGCACCTCATCGGCACCGTGCCCTTCATCCCGCAGGAGACCCAGCAGTGCGGGCCGGCCGCCCTCGCGATGGTGCTCCGCTACTGGGGCGCCGTCGCGGATGCCGACGAGATCGGGCGCACGCTGTACCTGCCGTCCGCCCGCGGCGTCCTCAACATCGAGCTCGAGTTCGAGGCGCGCCGGCGGGGCTTCCGCACCCAGGCGTTCGAGGGCACGCTCGACCGCGCCAAGGCCGAGCTCCGGCAGGGCCGGCCGATCATCGTCTTCCAGGACCTCGGCCGCGGGCCGGTGTCCGTGCCGCACTTCGCGGTGCTGCTCGGCTACGACGACGACGCCGGCGTCGTCGTGCTCCACTCGGGGACCACCGCCTATCAGGTCCTGCCCTACGCCGAGTTCCAGCGGACCTGGGCCGCGCGCCGCGCCTGGTCGCTCCTGGTCACGCCGGCCGCCCTCTGACCGGCTCCGCGTCCGCCCCGCCCGCGATGTCGGCCCCCACGATCTTCACGCCCGCGTTCCTGACCGCCGCGGGCGCGAACTTCCTCTTCTTCACCGGGCTGGCGGGGTTCGTCCTCCTGCCGCTCCACCTCCGGCACCTCGGCGCGAGCGATGGCCAGCTGGGCCTGATCATGGCGTGTTACAGCGGGACGGCGATCGTCACCCAGCCGGTGGTGGGCGCCTGGGTCGACCGGGGCGGGCACCGCGCGTTCCTCGTGACCGGCGCCGTGCTCACCTCGGGCGTCGCGCTCCTGTTCGCGGCCGCGCCGGACGCGCTCGCGCTCTTCCCCGTGCTGCGCGCGCTCCAGGGCGTGGCCTTCTCGGTCTTCTTCATCGCGAACTTCACGGTCGTGGTCGACCTGGTGCCCCCCGACCGCCGGAGCGAAGCGCTCGGGATCTTCGGCATCTCCGGGCTGGTCTCGGGCGCGGTGGGCCCGGCCCTCGGCGAGCTGCTGGTGGGCGCCGTGGGCTTCCGCGGCCTGTTCCTCGCCGCCGCGGCCCTCCCGCTCCTGGCCGCCGCGATCTCCGCGCGGCTCCGGCTCCCGCCGGCGCCGCCGGCCACGCACCCGCGCGAGGGGCTCCCGGGTCTCCTGCGGGGCGTCGTGACGGCGCCCCGGCTGCCGATGGCCCTCGGCGCGGCCTTCGGGCTCGGTCAGGGCGTCATGTTCACGTTCTTCCCGACCTACGCGCTGGATCTCGGCGTGCGCTGGGTCGGGCTCTTCGCGATCGCGTACTCGGGCGCGGCGCTCACCGTGCGGGTGACGGCGAGCGGTCTGGCGGACACGCTCGGGCGCCGGGCGGTCATCATTCCCGCGATGGCGCTCCAGGCCGCGGCCACCGGGCTCCTCGCGAGCATCGGGTGGCTCGCGCATGGGCTCGGTCTGCCGGCGGGTCCGCCCCTCGCGGTCGCCGGCTTCCTCGCCGGCGCGGCGCACGGGCTGCTCTATCCGGCGCTCACCGCGCTGGTGGTGGACCTGACGCCGCCCGTGCGGCGCGGCCGGATGGTCGGGGTCTTCATGGCCTTCATCCTGCTCGGCCAGGCCGGGGGCGCCGCGGGATTCGGCCAGCTCGCGCACGCGGTGGGCTACCCCGTGATGTACGTGATCCTCGGCGTGGTGCTCGCGGGCGCCACCGTCCTGGCGGTCCGGCTCGAACGCTGAGCGCCGAGGGGGGTATACTTCGGCACGGCGCCGAGGGGCGCCGGGCAAGGAGGGCGGGGCCATGCGGAGAGCGCGGACGCTGGCCATGGTGACGCTGGTGGGGCTCGGGAGCCTGGGCGCGACGGAGCCACCGAAGGCGAGCGGCCCGGGCGCGGGCCCGCAGGAAGCCGAGGTGACCGCGGTCGTGGTCGATCCCGGCACGCGGCAGCCCCTCGTGCTCCTCCAGGGCAAGCGCGACCGGCGGCCGCTGGCCCTCGCCATCGGCCCCTTCGAGGCCAACGGCATCGCGATCGCCCTCCAGCGCGTCACGCCCCCGCGCCCGCTCACGCACGACCTGTTCCTGAACGTCCTGGGCGACCTCCGCGCGTCCCTGAAGCGCATCGTGGTGACGGATCTCCGGGACGACGTCTTCTACGCGCAGCTCCACCTGGAGGCGGCGGGGGCGCAGCTGACGATCGATGCGCGGCCGTCGGACGCCATCGCGCTCGCGCTCCGCGCGCGCGTGCCCATCCTCGTCGAGGACCGGGTCTTCGACAAGGCGAGCCGACCCCTGCCCAAGGGCGGGGACGCGCCGACCCTCTGACCCTCGTGCGCGACGGGTCCGGATCGAGCCGCGCGCTACCCGACGTCGAGTGGGCCGTCCAGCGCCGCCTGGACGACCTCATCGGCAAGCTCGAGCCCAAGTTCGGGGACCTCAAGGGCCGCGTCGAGGTCATCCCGCGGCCGAGCGTGACGTTCGCGATGATCGGCGGCGCCGAGGCCGCGAAGGCGGCGATCAGCGGCCTGTCCCACGCGCTCCGCACGCCCGAGCTCTACCGCCGCTGGGGCATCACGCCGCCGCGGGGCGGCCTCCTCTACGGCCCGCCCGGGAACGGCAAGACGCTCCTCGCGAAGGCCCTGGCGACCTTGTCCGAGGCGCTCTTCTACCACCTCCGGCTCGCGACCCTCACCTCGAAGGTCGGCCTGGCGGCGTCCGAGGTGATCAAGGAGGTCTTCCAGCTCGCGGGCTCCGAAGGCAAGGGCGTCCTCTACTTCGAGGACGCCGAGGCCCTCTCGTTCGAGCACCTCCTGCCTCCCGAGCGCGCCCGGGAGGCGGCGGCGCCGCTCCTGGTCGGCATCGGCGAGCTGCTCGACGGCCTCCGCGCCTTCCCGTCGCTCCTCGTGGTCGCGTCCACGAGCCGGCCGGACGGGATCGGCTCCATCCTGATCGCCCCCGGGCGGCTCGACCACCTGATCGAGGTGCCGCTGCCCGACGGCCCCGCCTTGCGCCAGATCGTCGAGATCCAGCGGAAGCGCGCCGAGGCGCTGGCCGAGCGGCCGCTGTTCGAGGCGATCGACGCCGAGGCGCTCGTGCCGCGGCTCGCCGGGATGAGCGGCGGCGAGGTCGCCGAGGTGATCCACCGCGCGCTCGAGGAGAAGGTCCACCAGTCGGGTACGGGGTCGGAGGCCGGTCTCGTCCGGACCGAGGACCTCCTCACCGCCGTGGACGAGTCGCGCCGCGTGCGCGACGTCGTCGTCAAGATCCGCTACGGCCAGTACCTCTGATGCCGGCACGCCGGATGCCGGCCCCAGCGCGCCCCTAGGAGCGCCGACCACGGGTGTGGAGCGACACGACGATCCGGGTGCGGTATGCCGAGACCGACACGATGGGCGTCGTCTACTACGGCCACTACCTGACCTACTTCGAGGTGGGGCGCGTCGAGTTCCTGCGCCAGCACGGCTACGCCATGTCGACGGTGGACCGGCAGGTGCGGATGCCGGTCGTGGAGGCATCGGTGCGCTACCTCCGGCCCGCGCGGCTCGACGACCTGCTCCGGGTGCGATGCTGGGTCAGCGAGCGGAAGCGCGCATCCTTCGTCTTCCGGTACGACATCCGGCACGCGGAGACGGGCGAGCCCGTCGCGACCGGGGAGACCCGGCACGCCTGCTGGAACCCCGAGACCCAGCGCACGATGGCGAATTCCCGAGTGGCTCGAGCCGCTCCTCGCCCCGGAGCCCGCGCCTGCTTCGTGACCGCCGTCCGCCGGTCCCGCTTGGAGTGAGCGGACCGGCGCCCGCCGCGCGTCGTCCTGCCGCTGCGCATCGGAGGAGGTGCCCGTGTCCAGTGTGAGTCCCGCCCGTCCGCGCCCGATCACGGAGGTCGCCGCCCGCGTCGGCCTCGCCGAGGAGGAGCTCGTCCCCTACGGTCGCGAGATCGCGAAGGTCTCCGTCCGGGCGCTCGCCGCCCGGCGCGCCGGCCCCTCGGGAAAGCTCGTCGTCGTCTCGTCGATCACCCCGACGCCGCCCGGTGACGGGAAGACCACGGTCACCATCGGGCTCGGGCAGGCGCTGTGGCGGATCGGGCGCCGCGCCGTCGTGGCCCTCCGCGAGCCGTCGATCGGGCCGTGCCTCGGCATCAAGGGCGGCGGCACCGGCGGGGGGCGCGCGCAGGTCGTGCCGGCCGACTCGATCAACCTGCACTTCACGGGCGACATCCACGCGGTGGAGACGGCCCACAACCTCCTGGCCGCGTGCCTGGACAACCACCTCTACCACGACAACGCGCTCCGCTTCGACCCTCGGCAGGTGCTCTTCCGCCGCGCGATGGACATGAACGACCGCGCCCTCCGGGAGATCGTGCTGGGCCTCGGCGGGCGCTTCCAGGGCTACCCGCGCGAGGAGGGCTTCCTCATCACCGCCGCGTCCGAGGTCATGGCCCTCCTCTGCCTGGCCGAGGACCTGATGGACCTCAAGGCGCGCCTGGGGCGCATCCTCCTCGGGTTCACCTTCGACGGCCGGCCGGTGCGAGCCGAGGATCTCAAGGTCACCGGCGCGATGGCCGCGCTCCTGCGGGACGCCATCCACCCGAACCTGGTGCAGACGCTCGAGGGGACGCCGGCCCTGGTCCACGGCGGCCCCTTCGCGAACATCGCCCACGGCTGCAACTCCGTCATCGCGACGAAGCTCGCCCTCAAGCTGGGCGAGATCTGCGTCACCGAGGCGGGGTTCGGCTTCGACCTCGGCGCCGAGAAGTTCTTCGACATCAAGTGCGGGTACGCCGGGCTCCGGCCCGACGGGGTGGTGCTGGTCGCGACCGCGCGCGCGCTCAAGTACCACGGCGGCGTGCCGATGAGCGCCGTGGACCAGGAGGACCTCCCCGCCATCAAGCGGGGCATGGCGAACCTCGAGAAGCACGTCGAGGACATCCGGCTCTTCGGCGTCCCGGTCGTCGTCGCGCTCAACCGCTTCCCGTCCGACACGGACGCGCAGCTGGCCGCGATCGTGGCGCACTGCGCCGAGCTGGGCGTCCCCGCGGTCCCCGCCAACGTGTTCGGCGAGGGCGGGGCGGGCGGCGAGGCGCTGGCCGCGACGCTGATGGACGTGCTCGCCCGGCACCCCTCCCAGTTCCGGCCGCTCTACGACTGGGGCGCCCCCGTCAAGGCGAAGATCCACACCATCGCGACGCGGATGTACGGCGCGGAGCGGGTGGCGTACACCAAGCGCGCGGAGGGGCAGATCGCCCAGGCCGAGGCCCTCGGGTACGGCGGCCTCCCCATCTGCATGGCGAAGACGCAGCGCTCGCTCTCGGACGACCCGACCCTCCTGGGCCGGCCCCGGGACTTCACGGTCACGGTGGGGGAGGTGCGGATCTCGGCGGGAGCGGGCTTCCTGGTGCCGATCACGGGAGACATCCTGACGATGCCGGGGTTGCCCCGGATCCCCAGCGCGGAGCGGATCGACGTGGACGCCGACGGCCGAATAACCGGCCTCGTCTGAGCGTCCCAAGGCGCCGTGATATATATACTCCACGGTCGGATCGCGGCTCCCCGGCAGTCCTACCGGGAGCGGTGACAACGCCCCGATTGTCCGGTCGATCACCCAGTATGTGCGTCCACAGGAGCGGAGCGACGAGCGATGATCGAGGTTGATCGCCTCACCAAGCGGTACGGGCCGACTACGGCCATCCAGGACGTCTCCTTCACGGTCGAGAAGGGCCAGATCGTCGGCTTCCTGGGCCCGAACGGCGCGGGGAAGACGACCACGATGCGCATCCTGTCCTGCTTCATGCCCGCCTCGGGCGGAACCGCGCGGGTCGCCGGCTACGACGTGTTCGAGCAGTCCCTCGAGGTCCGCCGCCGGATCGGGTACCTGCCCGAGAACGTGCCGCTCTACACCGACATGACGGTCGGGCGCGTACCTCGACTTCGTCGCCAACATCAAGGGCGTCGGGCGTGGCGAGCGGCGGCGGCGGGTCGGCGAGGTCCTCGAGCGGTGCCAGATCCCCGACGTGCGCGAGCGGCTGATCGGGCGGCTCTCGAAGGGGTATCGGCAGCGGGTCGGCCTCGCGCAGGCGCTGATCGGCGACCCCGAGGTGCTGATCCTCGACGAGCCGACCATCGGCCTCGATCCCAAGCAGATCGTCGGGATCCGCCAGCTCATCAAGTCGCTGGCCGAGGCCCACACCGTCATCCTGTCGACCCACATCCTGCCCGAGGTGTCGATGGTCTGCGAGGGTGTGATCATCATCAACCGCGGGCGGGTGGTGGCCTCCGGTCCCCTCGACCGCCTGATGGAGGAGCTCTCGCCCGTGTCGCGGGTCCAGGCGCAGGTCGAGGGCCCGCCCGAGCTCGTCGCGCAGTCGCTCCGGGCCCTGCCCGGGGTGCAGCGCGTGGAGACGCGGAGCGTCGCGGACGGCGCCGGCACCTTCGTCCTCGAGTCCGATCGCGGGCGCGACGTCCGCCGCGACGTCGCGCAGCTGGCCGCGCAGCAGCGCTGGGGGCTCCTCGAGCTCCGCGCGCTCGACCCCTCGCTGGAGGAGATGTTCATCCGCATCGTCGCCGGCGAGGAGCACGGGGACGCGCTGGCGGACGACGCCGGCGGCGTCGCGACCGAGGAGGTGGCGTCGTGAGGGCCTGGGCGATCTTCAAGAAGGAGCTGCGGGTCTACTTCAGCTCGCCGATCGCGTACGCCGTCCTGACGATCTTCTCGCTGATCAGCGGCTGGTTCTTCTACAACGTGTTCGGCTTCTACGTGCTGGCGAGCATGCAGGCCGCGATGAACCCGATGATGGGCCGGGACATGTCGATCATCGAGGGCGTGCTGCGGCCCCTGTTCCAGAACATGAGCGTCATCATGCTGCTGATGATGCCGATCCTGACGATGCGCCTGTTCTCCGAGGAGAAGAAGAGCGGGACGATCGAGCTCCTCCTGACCTTTCCCGTGCGCGACGGGGAGGTCCTGCTCGGCAAGTACCTGGCCGCCCTCGCGGTCTTCGCGGCCATGCTGGTCTTGACGCTCGCCTTTCCCCTCCTGATGGCCTGGGTCACCCCGCTCGAGTGGGGACCGCTCGCCACCGGCTACCTCGGGCTCCTCCTCCAGGGCGCCGCCTTCATCGCGATCGGGATCCTGATCTCGTCCCTGACCGAGAACCAGATCGTGGCGTCGGTGGCCACCTTCGGGACCCTCCTCATCTTCTGGGTGATCTCCTGGGCATCCGACTCGGCGGGCGGCGCGCTCGGGCGCGTCCTGTCCCACATCTCGCTCACCGAGCACTTCGATTCGTTCTCCAAGGGCGTGATCGACACCAAGGACCTGATCTACTACCTGAACCTCACCATCCTGGCCCTGTTCCTCACCCTGCGCTCGCTCGACTCCAAGCGCTGGAGAGGTTGATCGTCATGGACCGATTCGCAAGCCCGGCCCTCTTCCTCGGCCTCGCCGGCGTGGTGGCGGGGTTCGTCCTGCAGACGTACCGGCCGTCGTGGACCACGGTGTGGCCGGCGCTCCTGATCGGCGGCGGCGTCGTGCTGCTCTTCGGCCTGTACGCGAGCTTCGCGACCAACGTGCGGCGGACCCTCGCGGGCCGCGCGACGCGCTACGGCCTGAACGCGGCGATCCTGGTCATCCTGATCCTCGGCGTCATCGTGCTCGTCGAGGCGGTGTCGTTCCGGCACAGCCAGCGGTGGGACCTCACCGAGAACAAGCGCTGGAGCCTGTCGCCCCAGACGGTGAAGGTGGCGGCCGATCTACCCGTGCCCGTGAAGGCGATCGCGTTCTTCCGGCCCGACCAGCCCGGCAAGCGGACCGCCGAGGACCTCCTCAAGCAGTACGCGGGCCGCTCGGACGGGAAGTTCACCTGGGAGGTCCTCGACGCCGACCGGAACCCGCTCCTGGCCCGGCAGTTCGGCTTCGAGAGCTACGGGCAGGTCGCGCTCGAGGCGACCCTGAAGGACGGGCAGAAGAAGCAGGAGAAGCTCCAGGACCTCGACGAGGAGAAGCTCACGAACGCGCTCATCCGGGTCACGCGCCCCGGCAAGCGCACCGTCTACTTCCTCAAGGGGCACGGCGAGAAGGACCCGGGCTCGAGCGAGCGGACCGGCCTCGGGCAGATGAAGTCCGCGGTCGAGAAGCTGAACTATGAGGTGAAGGACCTCGTCCTGGCCCGGGAGACCAAGGTGCCCGACGACGCCACCATCGTGGTGATCGCCGGCCCGACGAAGGAGATCCTGCCCGCCGAGCTGGACTCCCTGTCCGGCTTCGTGACCCGAGGGGGCAAGCTCTTCGTGATGATCGACCCGTTCCAGAAGACCGGGCTCGATCCGGTGCTCGAGCGGTGGGCGCTCGGACTCGGGAACGACGTGATCATCGACATCAGCCCCACGGGCCGCCGCGCCGGCGCCGGGCCGGAGATGCCCGTCGTGGTGGACTACGTTCCGCATGCGATCACCCGAGACTTCCGCTTCGCGACGTTCTTCCCCGTGGCGCGGACGGTTTCCGTCAAGGACAAGCCGGCCGAGGGCGTGACCGCCCAGGGGCTCGCGCGCACGTCGGCCGAGAGCTGGGCGGAGACCAGCCAGGAGCAGATCCGGACCGGCCAGGTCAAGCCCGACCCGGGCGAGGCGCGGGGGCCGCTGACTCTCGCCGCGGTGGCGACCGTCGACGTCAAGGACGCGCCCGCCGACAAGAAGGGCGCGAAGGCCCGGATCGTGCTGGTCGGCGACTCGGACTTCGCGGCGAACGAGTTCGTGAACCTCTCCGGCAACCGCGACTTCTTCCTCAACACGCTGTCGTGGCTCGCCGAGGAGGAGAACCTCATCGCGGTTCGGCCCAAGGAGTCGCGGAGCGCCCCGGTCTTCCTGACGGGCGCCCAGGGGCAGGCGCTCTTCCTGATCCCCGTCGTCGTGATCCCCCTGGCCGTGATCATCGGGGGCGTGGTGGCCGTCGCCCGCCGCCGCGGCCGGTAGGCCGGGCCGACCGATGCGCTGGCTGTCGACGACCGTCCTGGCCGTCCTCCTGGTCGGCCTCGCGACCTTCTACTACGTCTACGAGATCCGGCAGGCGCCCGAGCGCGAGAAGGCGGCCACCATCAAGGACCGCCTGTGGAAGGAGCTCGAGGGGAAGGACCTCGAGGAGATCATCGTCCAGCGGAACGGGGCCGTGACGCTGCACCTCAAGAAGAGCGGCGACGCCTGGAGCCTGGTCGCGCCCGTCGCGGTGTCGGCCGATCGTGGCGCGGCCGACGGGCTGGCGATGTCGCTGGCGACCCTCCGGGTCGAGCGGGAGATCGAGGCGAATCCCCAGAAACCGGGCGACTTCGGGCTCGCGCCGCCCGCTGCCGAGGTGACCTTCAAGGCGAAGGGCCAGGACCGCACGGTCAAGCTCGGCGCAAAGAGCCCGAGCGGGATGTGGGCGTACGCGCAGGAAGGCGCCAAGCCCGCGGTCATCCTCGTGCCGGAAGGGATCCTGGTGGACGCCCAGAAGGCGCCGAGCGACTACCGCGACAAGACGCTGCTCGCCTTCGACCGGAAGGACGTCAAGACGATCGAGGTCCGGGGCCCGGCCGGGCAAGTCGTGGCGGCCGCGAGCGCGAAGGGCCCCGACGAGTGGCAGCTCACCGCCCCGCTCCAGGCGCCCGCGGATCGCGAGGCGATCGGCGCGCTGCTGGAGAAGCTCCGCGCGGCGAAGATCAAGGAGTTCGTCACCGACGCGCCCAAGAGCCCCGCCGAGTACGGGCTCGACCGGCCGACACGCCTCGCGCTCGGGGTTGGGGAAGAGGCGTCGCGGACCTCGCGGGTCCTCCGCTTCGGCAAGGCGGTCCCCGAGAAGAAGGGCATCTACGCCCAGCGCGAGGGCGACGCGACCGTGCTGCTCCTCGACGAGGACCTCGGACGGTCGGTCCCCGCGACGGCGATGGCGTTCCGGGACAAGTCGGTGTTCGCGTACGACCGCGGGAAGCTGGAGCGCGTGGAGCTCGAGAGCCCGAAGGGCAAGGTCGCGCTGGCGCTTCAGGACGGGAAGTGGCGGATCACCGCGCCGGTGACGCTCCCCGCGGACGAGGGCGCCATGAGCCAGATGCTCTTCAAGGCGCGGGACCTCCGCGCGCGTGACTTCGTGGCCGAGGACGGCAAGCGCCTCGCCGCCTACGGGCTCGACAAGCCCCAGGTCCGCGTCACCGTGTGGGAGAAGGATGCCAAGGAGCCGAAGGCGCTCCTCCTCGCGCCGGGGAAAGAGAAGGACCGCGCCTACGCGACCGTCGTCGGCGCGGGCGGCGCGACGGTGGCCGCCGTCGACGCGTCGACGCTCGCCGACCTGACCCGGGGCGTGACGGACCTGCGCGACCGGTCGTTAGCCGCGGCCTTCGACACGAAGGACGTCAGCAAGGTCACGATCCAACGTCCGAGCGTGACCCTGGCCCTCGACCGGACGGGGACCGGCGAGGAGGACTGGCAGCTCGCCGCCCCGAAGAAGGGCAAGACGCGGGGCGGTCGCGTGAGCGAGCTCCTGTGGACCCTCCGCAATCTCAAGTGGAAGGACCTCGTGGCGGAGCAGGGCTGGGACGCGGCCCGCTACGGGCTCGCCGCCGGCGCGACCACGATCACGCTGACGGGCAAGGACGGCAAGACGATCGCCGCGCTCGCCGTGGGCAAGCAGGAGGCCGGGATCACCTACGTCCGGATCCCCGGCGAGCCGGCGCTCTACGCCATCGACGCGAAGACGCTCGGCGAGCTGCCCGGCACGCCCGAAGAGCTGCTGCTCTAGTGGGCGCCGCGCGCGGGCCGAACGCGCCGGGCCGGACGCGGCGCTGACCGAGGTCGAGATGCCGGAGACGCTGCTCCTCGAGGTGACGGACGGCATCGCCACCCTCACGCTCAACCAGCCGGCCCGCCGCAACCCCATGAGCGAGCGCATGGGCGAGGAGCTGGCCGAGACCCTGCGGGCGGTCGAGGCGCGCGAGGACGTCCGCGTCCTGGTCCTGGCCGGCGCGGGGGAGTCGTTCTGCGCGGGCGGCGACATGGCGTTGATCGAGGCCAACACGCGGCGCGACGTGGAGACGCGCCGCCAGGTCATGCGGGGGTACTACGAGCGCTACCTCTCCCTCCAGCGCCTCTCGGTGCCCACGATCGCCGCGATCCACGGCCACGCAGTCGGGGGCGGGCTCGCGCTCGCCCTGGTCTGCGACCTCCGGTACGCCGCGGAGGACGCGCGGCTCTCGGTCAACTTCGCGCGCCTGGGCCTCCACCCCGGCATGGCGTCGACCCTGACCCTGCCGCGCGCGGTCGGCGCGGCGCGCGCGCTCGAGCTCTTCTACACGGGGCGCGTCGTGTCCGGGCGCGAGGCCGAGGCGATGGGCCTGGTCAACCGGGCCGTCCCGCGGGCCGAGCTGCTGGCGACCGCCCTCGAGACGGCGCGCGCCATCGCCGCCGGCTCGCCGCTCGTCGTGCGGATGCTGAAGCGCGCCGTGTACCAGGGGCTCGAGAGCGCCGTCGCCGCGGCGGTCGAGTACGAGGCCTTCTGCCAGGCGATCACCTTCGGGAGCGAGGACCTCCGGGAGGGGCTCGCCGCCGCGCGCGAGCGCCGCCCCCCGCGGTTCGTGGGCCGATGACCGCCGCGGCGCCGAGCGGACTCTATCTCCGCCAGATGGAGCTCGGGCCCATGCAGAACTTCGTCTACCTCGTCGGCGACCGCGAGGCGGGCGAGTGCGTCGTGGTGGACGCCGCGTGGGAGATCGACACCATCGTGCGCACCGCCGAGGCCGACGGGCTCCGCATCACCGGCGCGCTGGTGACGCACACGCACCAGGACCACGTCGGCGGGAGCCTGGCCGACTGGGGCATGCCGGGCCGGATCCCGGGCGTCGAGGAGCTCCTCGGCCAGGTCCGGGCCAAGGTCTACGTCCACAAGGCCGAGCGCGAGTTTCTCCGCGGGTTCGGCTCGGACCTGGTGCAGGTGGAGAGCGCGATGGACCTGCCCGTCGGGCGGTTCACGATCACGTTCATCCACACCCCCGGCCACACGCCCGGCTCGCAGTGCTTCCTGGTCGACGGGCGGCTCGTGTCGGGGGACACGCTCTTCATCCAGGCCTGCGGCCGCACCGACCTGCCGGGCGGCGACCCGAGCGAGATGCACCGGAGCCTCACCCAGCGGCTCGGGCGACTCCCCGACGACACCGTTCTCCTGCCCGGCCACAACTACGGCGGCCCCCAGTCCACCATCGGCGACGAGAAGCGCGAGAACCCGTTCCTCCAGATGGGGCTCGGCGAGTTCCTCCGCGCGATGGGGGGTGGCCGGATCGCCCCGCCCTAGGGCCGCGTCGGAGCGGATGGGCCGGCCGGGCCCATCCCGGCGCTCACGGCCCGAAGACCACGCCCTTCACCAGCAGGATGTTCCCGTAGGGGCGGAGCTCGCCCGTCGTCACGACGGCGAACGCGGTCCGGGCGCGCTCGTAGAAGGCGAAGCGCTCGAGCGGCTCGAGCCGCACCGCGCGGCCGGCGGCGGCGTCCACGATCGGCTGGAACTCCCGGACCGGTGGCGGCACCGTCCCCGGATCGCCCACCACGGCCATCACGCAGGCGGGCGTCGGCGTGAAGGTGTCGAGCGGGAGGACCGACAGGATCGCGCGCAGCGCGCGCGGCGCGTCGACGCCGTCGAGCCGCACGAGGCGCCGCGCGACGCTGGTCGCCGGGAAGTTGGCGTCCGCCACCACGAGCTCGTCCCCGTGGCCCATGGCGGCGAGGACGTGGAGGAGCTCGGGGCCGAGCAGGGGATCGAGGCCCTTCAGCATGGCGCCCATCCTACCGCGAGACGGCGCCGCGTTGACCCGGTCCGGGGCGTCGGGCTACCCTCCCGCCGTGGCCCTCGACTGGGTGGTCCGCGGCGGCACGGTCATCACGCCCCAGGGCGTCGGCCCGTGGGACGTCGGCATCCAGGGCGAGCGCATCGCGGTGCTGGCGCTTCCGGGCGCGCTGTCGACCGACGGGGCCCGCCTGCTCGACGCGACGGGCTGCATCGTCGCCCCCGGCGGCGTCGAGCCCCACACGCACCTGGCCCACGCGATCCGCACGCACCCCGACGATCCCGGCCTCACGCTCGGACCGGAGGACGACACGCGCGGCATGGCGTGCGGCGGCACGACCACGCACATCGACTTCGCCTTCGTGCGCCCGGGCACGGGGATCCAGGAGGCGATCGAGCAGCGCGCGGCCCGCTGGGTCGGGCGCTCCCACGTCGACTACAGCTTCCACGTCACGCTCTGCGGGGCGCTGCCCTTCGCCGCCTTCGACGAGATGCGGGAGGCGATCGAGGCCGGGTTCCCGAGCTTCAAGGTGTTCACGACCGACGTCCTGCCGCCGCACCCGAAGCGCCCGACGTTCCGCCTCGACTTCGGCCGGATCGAGCTCGCGATGACGCGCGCGGCCCGGCACGGCGGCCTGATGGTGGTGCACGCCGAGGACGACGAGCTGGTGCAGACTGCCTACGAGCGCTTCCGCGCCGAGGGCCGGCTGGACGGGACGAACATGCATCTCGTCCACACGAAGCTCTCGGAGCAGCTGGCGTTCGGCCGGACGATCGGTCTCGGGCGCGCGGTGGGCGCGGGCGTCTACTTCGTCCACACCTCGGCCCGGGAAGGCGTGGAGGCCGTCGAGGCGGCCAGGGCGCTCGGCGCGCCGGTCTACGCGGAGACGCTCCACCAGTACGCGTGCTTCGACGCCGAGCACTACAAGACGCCGCGCGGATTCTGCGCGCACACGTATCCCTCGCTCAAGTTGCCGGAGGACCGGGAGGCGCTCTGGCGGGGCCTGGTCGAGGGGGCGGTCTCGACGCTCGCGACCGACGAGTATCCCACCAGCCTCGCGCTGAAGCTTCGCGGGCGGACGATCGAGGACGTGACCGGGGGGAACCTCGGGGCGGAGGCGCGGCTGGGCATCGCGTTCACCGAGGGCGTCGTCAAGCGCGGCATGTCGCTCGAGCGGTTCGCGGCGATCACCGCGACCAACGCCGCGCGCGTGTTCGGCCTCCACCCGCGGAAGGGCGTGATCGCGCCCGGCAGCGACGCCGACCTCGTCCTGATCGACCCCGCGATCCGGAAGACGCTCGCGAAGGACGACTTCCACGTGAGCGACTACAGCCCGTGGGAGGGCTGGGCGGTGTCGGGCTGGCCCGTCACCACGCTCCTCCGGGGCAAGGTCATCGCCGACCGAGGGCAGCTCCTCGGCGCGCTCGGAGACGGCCAGCTCGTCCCGCGCCGGATCGACCCGGTGATGCTCCGGCGCCCGGCATGCTGACGCGCCGGCGGCGCCGCTAGGACCGGCGCCGCCGGCGGCTCCGAGGGCCCGGCGGGCGCCCCACCCTCCGGCGGCCTGTGTCCGCTGTCTTGACTGCCATAGTTTCCCCGACACCGTCCTCCGCGCGACAGTGCGTCGTCTGGGTCGACCGCGAACGTTCACCAATGGACAGAACTAATCCCGAGAACGGGGGCGCACGCATGTAGCACATGTAGAAGGTCAAGCACGCTCGTCCCGTTCAACGTAAGATGAGGGCATTGATGAGGGCATTGAGGTCCGAGCGAGGGTCGTTGCCCGCCTGAGGTGTGTCGGTGCCAAAGCCACTTCCCCTTGACGCCAACCTTGGTTGCACCGTGCGCATCGTTGATCGCGCTTGATGCCGAGCCGACCTGTCGTGCCCTCGACGGTCCCGGACCGAGTGGCAGAGCGTACGGGAACGACTCGCCGTCGTGACGACGGGACCGCGCGAGTGTGACTAGACTTCACGCACGCCGCCGGCGAGGGATGGCGGCCGCGAGGCCATTGCGCGATACGCCACTCGGTGGCGTGAGCGCGATGCGCTCGATCCGGCGAATCCAGCCCACTCCCGGTGGCGCGATCGAGCCGGACTCCCTCACACGATGATCAGGTTCGGCAAGCGACGCCCGAGTAACGCCGTGCACGCCCGGCACGTCCTGCGCGCGGCCCTGGCCAAGCTGCCTCAGCACGTCCAGCTCGAGGTCGCGGCCACTCTGCGCGACCACGAGGGACCGGCCCCCGGAGCGGCGGTGGCCGAGAGCCCGCCCTACGTGTTCGTCGTGCGGTTCGGAAAAACCCGGACGTTCAATGCGATCCGGCAGATGGCGTCGGCGCGCCCGGACCTCCTGGGCGTGACCTTCGAGCGGCGCTGGATCGGCGAGCGACGCCGTCAGCAGCGCTCCGGACAGGTCGACGGACGGAAGGCCCAGCGTCGAAGCCCGGACCTCGACCAGGATTGGGTCCGCCTGGGCTTCGTGCTCTCGACCATGGTCGGCATGCCGGTCGACGGCTTCCTGACGCCGGCCGCCGTCGGGCGGACATCGGACGAGACGCGTCGGAGCGGGCCTAGCGAGGACGCGGGTGCGGCGTCCTGGAGCCGCGTGGATCAGGGCGCCCCGCGATCCCGGCCGTCGCGGGCTCGCCGCGCGATCGCCGCGGCCATCGCGGCGCTCATCCTGCTGCCGGCCCTGTGGTGGCTTCGCGGGGCGCCGTGGCCGTCGGATCGAGTGGCGGCGCTCTTTTCGGATGTCCGACAGCGGGCTGCCCGGGAACCAGTCGGGTCGCCGGTGCCCAAGATGTTGACGGCGCCGACCCTCGTGCGGCATCAGGCGGGACCCAGCCCCGAGGGGGCCCAATCCGGCAATCGCTCGGCCGCGCCGCCGGGTCTGCCGCTCGTGGCGCTGGCCGCGCGGCCCGGATCGGGGGCATCGGAAGCGCCCGCGTCACCCGCGGGCGTGAGCCGGGGGCGCTCCGTGGTCACGTCGCCGCCGGGCGCCCCGAAGGAGCAGTTGGGGTCGCCGGCCCTGGAGGTCCCCGCCCCCCCACCGAAGCCGGAGCTGCCTCGGCACACATCGTCGCAGGACTCGAGTCTCCCGGAGGGTTCGCATGTGCCGTCGGGCGCGTCGCCGGGACTCGCGTCGAGCGACCTCGCACCCTCCGATCCGGGCGCAGGGACGACCGTCACCGCGGGGCTCGGGCCGGTGCCGGGCGGGACCCGGGGACGTCGGCCGGAGTCCGCCGCGCCCGCGATGGTTCGGATCCTCGCCGCCCCGGGACAGGCCAGCCGCCCGGCGTCCGCGACGAGCGGGCCGCCCGCCGCGCCGCGTGGCCTCGGCTTCCTCGTCGACGGGCGAGGGTACGTGCTCACGCACGTGGACGTGATCCGTGACGGAAGGGGCCTGGAGGTCGAGCTGGCGGACGGACGGACCTTCCTGGTGAAGCAGGTGTGGCGGGATTCGGTGGCCGGTATCGCCGTCCTGTGGATCGACGGGCGCGACCTGCCCGCGCTCGCGCTGGGCGAGTCGACCGGGCTCCGCGTCGGTGACGCGACGGCCCTCGTCGGATGGCCGACCCCGTCCGCGTCCCCGGCGGTCAGCGCCACGATCCGCGCCACCGGCTCCTTGACGGGCGGCAACCTCGCGATCGATGCGCTGATCCCGCCGGCGGCCGTCGGCGGCCCCCTGATCAACGCTCGCGGCCAGGTCGTGGGCATCGCGTCCGCGGACGCCCGCTTCATGGACGGCGGCTCCCTCGGCACTGCCGTGCCGATCGACCGCGCGAAGTCCGTGCTCCGCCAGGCGCAGGCCTCCGCACCGGCTCGATCCCCCACGCTCCTGACCGGCCGGTAGCCGGCGTCTCCCAGGGCGCGCCGGGACCCGGTCGCGCCTTCGCGCGCGCTCAGACCTAGGGCGCCGGTCCGCGGGCGGCGGTCCGCCAGGGCCGGGCCGCCGCGGCGAGCAGGAGCAGGAGCCCGATCCCGAGGCTGCCGTTGAGCAGGAACGCCGTCGACACGCCGTGGCGCTCGGAGGTCGCTCCCACCAGGAACGAGCCGAACGGGAACACGCCGCCGTAGACCCAGGTGTAGAGGCTCATGACGCGCCCGCGGAGCTCGTCCGGCGAGCCCAGCTGGATGGCGGTGTTGGCGCCCGTCACCGTGATGATGCCCGCGAAGCCCGTGACGAACAGCAGCGGCACGGCCGCCCACGGATGGTGGACGGTCGAGAGCCCGAGCAGCCCCGCGCACGCCACGGCCGCGGTCCCGAACAGGAGCCCGAGGCTCGGCTCCGGGCTGGCGCGCGCGCCGAGGGCGAGGGCCCCCGCGACGGCGCCGACCCCGAGCGCGGCCATGAGGAAGCCGAATCCCTCCGGCCCGAGGTGGAGCACCGTCCGCGCCAGCAGCGGGACGTAGACGGTGAAGTTGAACACGCACAAGCTCACCACGAAGAGCACGCCCAGCACGGCGCGCATCCGCGGCGTCCGGAGGACGTGGCGCACCCCCTCGGCGATGTCGCGCCGGACGGACGCGCCGGTCGGCCGTCGCGCGGCCCCGTGGTCGGGCAGCCGGAGCAGGGTCGTCAGCACGACCGCGAACCCGAGGCCGTTCAGGACGAAGGCCGGGACCACGCCGAGCCGGGCGATCAGGAGCCCGGCAACCGCCGGGCCCACGATCCGCGCCCCGTTGAACGAGGCCGAGTTGAGCGCGACCGCGTTCACCAGATCCCGCCGCCCCACGAGGTTCATCACGAAGGCCTGGCGCACGGGCGCGTCCAGCGTGTTGGCGAGGCCCGTGACGAGACCGAGCACCGCGACCTGCCAGTAGCGGGCCCGTCCCGTCGCCACCAGGAGCGCGAGGGCCCACGCCTGGCAGGCGAGCGTCGCCTGGGTGGCGATGAGGAGCCGCCGCCCCGACCAGCGGTCGGCAATCACGCCGGCGAGCGGGGACAGCAGGAGGATCGGCCCGAACTGCAGCGTGCCGAGGAGCCCCAGCTTGAACGGCGAGTCGGTGAGCTGGAGCACGAGCCACGCCTGGGACACCGTCTGCATCCACGTGCCCACCAGCGCGACCATCTGGGCGAGGAAGAAGACGCGGAACGGCCGGTGCTCGAGCGCGCGAAGCCCGTGAGGGAACGCCATGACCCGCGCCAGTGTACCGCCGCGGCCCGGGGGATTGGCCCGCGGCGCCGGCCATATAATGGCGGCTGGGAGGACCCGACCATGCCGGATGCCTTCATCTGCGACGCGGCCCGCACCCCCATCGGCCGCTACGGCGGCGCGCTCGCGACGGTCCGCGCCGACGACCTGGCGGCGATCCCGCTGCGGGCCCTGATGGCGCGCCACTCGCGGGTCGACTGGGGCCGCGTGGACGACGTGATCCTCGGCTGCGCGAACCAGGCGGGCGAGGACAACCGGAACGTGGCCCGCATGGCGGCGCTCCTCGCCGGCCTCCCGGTCGAGGTCTCCGGCGCGACGGTCAACCGCCTGTGCGGGTCGGGCCTGGACGCGGTGGCCACGGCGGCCCGCCTGATCCGGGCGGGCGAGGCCGACCTGATCGTCGCGGGCGGCGTCGAGAGCATGTCGCGGGCGCCGTTCGTCATGGGGAAGGCCGACGCGCCGTTCGCGCGCGACGCCCGCCTCTACGACACGACCATCGGCTGGCGGTTCGTCAACCCGCGGATGCACGAGCTCTTCGGCACCGACGCGATGGGGGAGACGGCCGAGAACGTCGCCGAGGAGTGGAAGGTCGAGCGCGTCGACCAGGACGCGTTCGCGCTCCGCAGCCAGCTCCGAGCCCGCGCCGCCCAGAAGAGCGGGCGCCTCGCGCAGGAGATCGTCCCGGTCGGGGCGTCCCGCGGCAAGGAGACCGTCCAGGTGACGGAGGACGAGCATCCGCGCGACACGACGTTCGAGGCGCTGGCCCGGCTGAAGCCCGCCTTCCGGGCCGGTGGCACGGTGACGGCCGGGAACGCCTCCGGCGTGAACGACGGCGCCTGCGCGCTCCTCGTCGCCTCCGAGCGCGCGGCGGCCGCCTACGGGCTCACGCCCCGCGCGCGCGTCGTGGCGGGCGCCACCGCCGGCGTGCCACCCCGGGTCATGGGGATCGGCCCCGTGCCGGCGACCCGGAAGCTCCTGGCCCGCACGGGGCTCGACGTCGGTCGGATCGACGTCGTGGAGCTCAACGAGGCCTTCGCGGCCCAGGCGCTGGCCGTCCTCCGCGACCTCGGGCTTCCCGACGACGCGGCGCACGTGAACCCGAACGGCGGCGCCATCGCGCTGGGCCACCCGCTCGGGATGAGTGGCGCCCGGCTTGCCACGACCGCGACCTACGAGCTACAGGCGCGAGGCGGGCGCTACGCCCTCTGCACGATGTGCATCGGCGTCGGCCAGGGGATCGCGGTGCTGCTGGAGCGCGCGTAGGGGGAGCCATGACCACCGTCAACGTCCGCTACATGGTCGACGACGTCGACGCCGCGATCGCCTTCTACACGACCCATCTCGGTTTCACGCTCCTCACCCGGCAGGCGCCGGCCTTCGCCGACGTCAAGCGAGGAGACCTCCGGCTCTTGCTCAGCGGGCGGACCAGCTCGGCGGGCCGACCCATGCCCGACGGCCGGCAGCCAGTGCCGGGCGGCTGGAACCGGATCCACCTGATCGTGGACGACATCGTGGCGGAGGTAGATCGGCTGCGGGCCGCGGGGGTGACGTTCCGCAACGACGTCGTGCGGGGGCCCGGCGGCGCCCAGGTCCTGATCGACGACCCGTCGGGAAACCCCATCGAGCTCTTCCAGCCGCGCTGACCCCGCCCGGCCGGTCCGCGTCGGGCCGGGTTCGCTACGCGCCGAGGAAGGTCCCGAGGCGCCGGACGAACGCGTCCCGCTCCTCGGTCTGCGGCGAGTGGCCGCTCTGCTCGAAGATCACGAGCTCCGAGTGCGGGATGAGCCCGTGGATCTCCTCGGCCTGATCGACCGGGCAGATCCAGTCGTGGCGCCCCACCATGACGAGGGTCGGGCAGCGGATCGCCGCCAGCTCGGCGCGACAGTCGTACGTCCGGTACTCGTGCTCGATGACGAACTTCCGCACGGCGATCCGGTAACGGGTGTCGGCGCGGGCCGCGTTCGCCGCCGCGGCCAGCGTCTTGTCGTGGAAATAGAGCGGCCGGATCGTCTCGAAGGCGCGCCGGAAGCTCTGGTCGTCCGGGAGCGAGCCGTCCCAGAGCGACCGGTACGCGGCCCACTGCTCCGGCGTGGCCTGGCGGCGCGCGTTGGCCTCCGCGCGCGGCATGAACTCGTGGCTCGCCGCCGCTCCGACGACGGCCAGACGGCGCATCGAGCCCGGATGGCGCGCGGCGTACATGAGACCGAGGTACCCGCCCCAGCTGATGCCGAGCACGTCGACCGGACCGAGCCCGAGGGCGCGCCGCACGCCCTCCACGTCCTCGACCAGCTGGTCCTGCGTGCACTGCTCGACGGGCACCCACTCCGAGCGGCCGTGCCCGCGGTGATCCCAGAAGACCATGCGGCGGCCGAGCGAGCCCGCGAGCGGCCCGAGCGAGCGCACGAGCCCGCCGGAGTCCGTGCCGGGCCCGCCGTGGGGGACGAGGCACGGCGCCCCGTCCCCCACGACCTCCGCGTGGAGGGTGGTTCCGTTGACCCGGAGCTCCACGCCGTCTTCTACCGGCCGGTCAGCTTCACCGCCTTCATCGACTGGTAGATCCCGCCGTACGCCGGGATCGGCACGAACCCGTCATACGACGTGCGCGTGACGTAGACCTGCTGGGGGAAGTAGAGGAAGACGTACGGCGCGTCCTCCATGAGGATCTTCGAGAACTCGGCGTAGTGCTTCTTCCGCTCGCCCTGGTCGGCGGCACGCCGCGCGGCCTCGAGCTCGGCATCGGCCCGCGCGCTCTTGTAGTGCGCGAAGTTCCGGGCCTTCCACTGGCCCGAGTGCCAGATCGAGTAGGCGAACGGATCGGGGTCGTGGAAGTTCGTCCAGCCGACCACGATGCCCTCGAAGTCGGACGCGAAGAGCTTCTTGACGAAGGTCGGCCAGTCGAGCGGCTCGATCGACGCCTCCACGCCCACCTTCTTCAGGAACTCCTGGATGATGATCGCCGTGTCCTTGACCGTCTGGTCCGCTTGGTCGTGCCGGAGAGAGAACGCCAGGCGCTTGCCGTCCTTGGCCAGGATCCCGTCCGGGCCGGGCTTCCAGCCGGCCTCGGCGAGGAGCGCCTTGGCCCGGTTCGGATCGTAGGGGTAGGGCTTGACCGCCGGATCGAACGCCCAGCTGCCCGGCGGGAACTGCCCGTTCGAGATGGCGCCGTAGCCCTGGAGCACCTCGCGGACGATCGCCGGGACGTCGATCGCGTGATAGAGGGCGCGCCGGACGCGGACGTCGTCGAACGGCGCGACGTCCTGGCGGAATCCGAAGTACGTGTACGAGGTGTTGTCGGCGCTGAGCACCTTGAACCCGGGCGTTTGCTTGAGGCGGCCCACCTCGGTCAGCGGCGGCCGCTCGATGAAGTCGACGCCGCCGGCGCGGAGCTCCTGGAGGAGCACGACCGTGTCCGGGATCACCCGGTAGATCAGGCGGTCGAGGGCGGGCCGCCCGGCATGGTAGTCGGGATTGGCCTCGAGGACGATCCGCTCCCCGCGCTTCCACTCGACGAACTTGAACGGACCGGTCCCGATCGGCTTCCGGTTGTACTCGGCCGTGTTGAGGTCGACGCCCTTCAGGAGATGCTCGGGGATGATGCCGGCGCGCGGTAGGACCAGGACGGCGAGGAAGGCGCCGTACGGGTAGCGGAGCCGGAAACGGATCGTGTGGTCGTCGAGGACCTCGATCGGCTTCTGGGCGAGCTCCTCGGGCTTCTTCGGGTTGTCCTTGTTCGTCAGCTCCGGGAAGCCGACCAGCGCGTCGAAGTAGCCGCGATGGGGGGTCGTGACCTTGGGGTCGAGCACGGAGTAGAAGGTGAACGCCACGTCCCGCGCGGTGAAGGGCTTGCCGTCGTGCCACTTGACGCCCTTCTTGAGCTTGAACGTGTACGTGAGCCCGTCCCGCGAGACCTCCCACGACTCCGCCAGGAGGGGTTTCACGCCGAGCTTCTCGTCGAGCTCGACCAGGCTGTCGAAGATCGGCCACTCCGCGATGTAGGATTGCCCGTCCGTCGCGATCACGGGGTTGAGACTGGTCGCGTCGCCCAGGTAGCCGATCACGAAGTCCTTCCCGGCGGCGGCGGCGTCCGGCGGGGCGCCGAGCCCCCCCAGCCCCAAGGTCAGCGCGAGGGACAGGAGCAGCGAAACCGCGATCCGGTGACCCATGGAATCTCCTCCTTAGCGGGAGCCCGAGCGGAGCGCCGGGTCGAGCGCGTCGCGCAACCCGTCGCCGAAGAGGTTGAACCCGAGGACGGTGGCGAAGATCGCGAGGCCCGGGAAGGTCGAGACCCACCAGGCCGAGGCGAGGAACTGCCGGCCCTCCACGACCATGTTCCCCCAGCTCGGGGTCGGCGGCTGGACCCCGAGGCCGAGGTAGGAGAGGCCGGACTCGATCAGGATGGTCTGCCCGAGGAGCAGGGTCCCCTGGACGATGATGGCGGGGACAGCGTTGACCAGCACGTGCCGCGCGAGGATCCGGCCGTGGCTCGCGCCCAGCGCGCGGGCGGCCTCGACGAAGTCCCGGGCGCGGAGGGTGAGGCATTCGCCGCGGACGATGCGCGCGACGGGCGCCCAGGTCACGAGGCCCACGACCAGCGCGGTGTTGAGGAGGCTCGCGCCGAAGAGGGCGACCACGACCAGGATGAGGAACAGCGCCGGCACCGACATGAACACGTCGGCCACGCGCATGATCGCCGTATCGACCGCGCCGCCGAAGTAGCCGGCCGTGCCGCCGACCGCCGTGCCGCCGAGGATGGCGAGTCCCGTCGCCAGGAACCCGATCTCGAGCGAGACGCGGGCGCCCCACACCACCCGGCTCAGGATGTCGCGGCCGAACCCGTCCGTGCCGAGCCAGTGGGCCGTGGTCGGCGGCTTCAGACGCTGGAGGAGCGACTGGCTCGAGTAGCTGTAGGGCGCCACCGCCGGGGCGAGCAGGCCGGCGATCAGCATCGCGGCGACGACGATCCCGCCGAGGAGCCCGCGCCGGTTCCGGACGAGGCGCCCGAGCCCGCTCACGAGTACGAGATCCGTGGGTCGACCAGGCAGTAGACCAGGTCGGTCAGGAGGTTCGCGGCGATCACGACCGTCGCGACCAGGAGATTCACGCCCATGATGACCGGATAGTCCCGCTCGAACACCGCGCCGACGGCCAGGCGCCCGATGCCCGGCCAGGCGAACACGGTCTCGGTCAGCACCGCCCCGCCCACCAGGGCGGGGAGCGACAGGCCGACGACGGTGACCACCGGGATCAGCGCGTTGCGGAACGCGTGGCCCCAGACGACGCGGCGGGTCGGCACGCCCTTGGCCTCCGCGGTCCGGACGTAGTCCTGGCGCAGCGCCTCGAGGAGACTCGACCGGGTGAAGCGCATGAACGACGCCATCTGGATCAGCGCGAGCGTCAGCGTGGGCAGCACGGCGTGGCGGAGCCGGGCGGCCACGTCGCCCTCGTGCCCGTACTCGCTCAGCCCCGACGGCGGCAGGAGGTGGAGCGCCTCGGAGAAGAGGAGGATCAGCATGATCCCGAGCCAGAAGCTCGGGAACGACACCCCGAAGAGCGAGACCGCGGAGGCGAGCGAGTCCCAGACGGTGTCCCGGCGGACCGCGGCGAGGACGCCGAGCGGCACCGCCACCGCGAGCGCGAGCACGAGCGCGCCGCCGGTCAGCTGGAGGGTGGGGCCCAGGCGGTCGAGGATCAGGCCGAGCACGGGGTCACCGGTCTTGAAGGAGCGCCCGAGGTCGCCCCGGACCGCGCCGAGCACCCAGCTCCCGTACTGCGCCGGCAGCGGCCGATCGAGGCCGAGCCGCTGACGCACCTGGGCCGCGACCTCCTGCGAGAACTCGCCGCCGATCAGCACGGCCTCCGGGCCTCCCGGCGCCAAGCGCATCAGCGTGAAGAGGATGACGGAGACGCCGGCGAGCATCAGGGCAGCAAACCCGAGCCGCTTCGCGACGTAACGCCCGAGGCCTCGGTTCATCTCACACGGTGGCGGCCGCCGGCCGGCGCCTCGCGCGGGCGAGTCGTCCGACCGGCAGCGAGGGTGACGCTAGCACCGCCGAGCGAAGAGCGTCAATCGGCCCCGGCACGTCGGGGCGGGCTGCGGCTAGGCCGCGCGCCGGCGCCGGAGCAGCTGGTGGGCGACGGCGGCCGCGAGCCCCGCGACCCCGATCGCGCCCGCCATCGGCACGGGCGTGCCGTCGTAGAGCCGTCCGACGACGATGCCGTACGTCGCGGCGGCCGTCAGCTGGAGGAACCCGAGCACCGCGGAGGCGAGCCCCGCGGTGCGCGGGAAGGGCCCGATCGCGCCCGCGATGGCCGTCGGGAGCACGATGCCCACCCCGACCGAGAAGACATACATCGGGCCGATCATCGCCGGCACGGTCCAGACGCCGCCCCACGCGAGCGCCGCCATGAGGCCGCCGGCGACGGCGCCCAGCCCGGTGGCCGCGGCGATCAGCCGGTCGATCCCGGCCCTCGCGGTGAGTCGCGCGGCGAGGAAGCTGCCGGTCATGATCCCGAACGCGACGAGCCCGAAGCACAGCCCGTAGACGTCCGGCGGCACGCGGAGGACCTCGATCAGGACGAACGCCGAGCCCGAGATGAACGCGAACTGGCCGCCGAACATGAGCGCGACCACCAGCGTGTAGCCGAGGAACGCGGGGTCGCGGAGGAGGTCGGCGGCGTTCGTGGCGAGGTGACCGGGTCGGAGCGCGTCCGGATCGCGTCGGCGGTTGGTTTCCGGGACGAGCCGGACGGCGAGGGCGAGGAAGAGGGCGCCGCACGTCGCCAGGACGAGGTACACCGCGCGCCAGCCGAAGGCCACGTGGACGACGCCGCCCACGATGGGCGCGAGGATCGGCGTCAACGCCATGGCGGTGCCCATGTAGCCGAGGACGCGCGCGGCGCGCGCCGGCTCGTAGAGATCACGGATCACGGCGCGGCCGACGACGGGCCCGCTGCCGGCGCCGAGCGCCTGGAGCAGGCGGCCGGCGACGAGGAGCGGCGCGGACGGCGCGGCCCAGCAGGCGAGCCCGCCGGCCACGTAGACCGCGAGGCCGCCCAGCAGCACGCGGCGACGGCCGATGCGATCGGACAATGGTCCGTGGATGAGCTGGGCGACCGCGAATCCCGCGAGGAAGAGGGTGACGGTGAGCTGTACCGTGGCCGGCGCCGTGCCGAGGGCGACGGCCGTCGCGGGGAGCGATGGCAGTGTCATGTCGATGGACAGGGCGCCGATCGCCACGACGGCCGTGAGAAGGGCGGCGACCGGACCGCGGAGGCGGTCGGCGGATGCTGCCGGCCCGCCGGGCGCGAGATCGGGCGAAGCCGTGGCGGCCCTACGGCTCGGTGACGGCGAGACGGGCGAAGGTGGCGGCGTCGATGTTGGAGCCGCAGACGATCACCCCGACCCGCCGCCCGCGCAACCGCTCCCGCAGGGGGCCGAGGAGCGCCGCGGTGGCGGCGGCGCCCGCCGGCTCGACCGCGAGCTTGACCCCCCGAAACAGGAGCCCCATCGCGCGCCGGAGCGCGTCGTCGTCCACGAGGACCAGGTCGTCGAGGGCGCGGCGGCAGAGCTCGAAGCTGTACGGCGCGGCGTGCGGTGCGCCGAGACTGTCGGCGATCGTCCGCACGGCCTCGATTGACTGGGGCTTGCCCGCCGCGAGGCTCCGGTGCATCGAGTCCGCGCCCTCCGGCTCGACCCCGAAGACCTGGCACCGCGGCAGGGTGAGCTTCACGGCGGTCGCGAGACCGGCGCAGAGGCCGCCGCCCCCGATCGGGACGATCACCGCGTCGAGGTCGGGCGCCTGGGCCGCCAGCTCGAGCCCGACCGTCGCGGTCCCGAGGGCGGTGAGCGGGCCCTCGAAGGGGTGCACGAACGTCCGGCCCTCGCTGGCCTCGATCTCGCGCACGCGCTCGAAGGCCCGATGCACGTCGTCGACCAGCTCGACCTCGGCGCCCCACCAGCGGCAGGCCGCGACGCGCGCGGGGTTCGCCGTGCGCGGCATCACCACCTTGGCGGTGGTGCCGAGGACGCGCGCGGCGTACCCGACGGCGATGGCATGGTTGCCGGCGCTCACCGCCGTGACCCCGCGCGCGAGGGCGGCCCGATCGAGCCCCAGCATCACCGTCAGCGCCCCGCGCGGCTTGAACGTGCCCGTGTGCTGGAAGAGCTCGAGCTTCAGGACGACCTGGGTGCCGTCCGCCAGATGCTCGGTGATCTCGCGCCCGCGCCACCGCCACACCGGCGTCTCCACGACGAGATCGCCGAGCCGCTCCCGGGCCGCGCGGATCTCGGCGAGCGTCGGGCCGGTCGTCTCCGCGCTCATCGGGCCGCCGCGCCGGTGGCCGTCGGCGGGGTCATCCCGTGTTGGCCGCGGTAGTCGGCGGGCTCGGGCGAGCGCCAGCCCTGGAGGAGCCGGCTCTCCGGCTGCCAGACCTCGACGCCGAGCGGCCGGCAGACCTCGATCGGGTCGCGGGCGCCCGGCCCCCAGAGCGGGATCGACAGGTCGCCGCCGGGACAGGTCGAGATCGCGCAGAGGAGGTCGATCTCCGCGAAGATCTCGAAGAAGTCGCCCTTCTTGGCGGGGCTCGCCTTCATGAAGTAGCGGTCGTCGAGGAGCCCGGTCACCTGGAAGACGTTGAGCACGTCGTGGACGTCGAATTCCGTCAGGCGGTACGGGGCGACGGCGCGGACCAGATTCGAGTGGCAACAGAAGTCGAACTCCTGCCCGGTGAGGAGCTTCGTCACGTAAGGGTCGCAGCGCGTTCCCAGAAGGTCGTGGCAGCGGCCGCCGTCGGCGTCGATCCCGTACTGCAGCGTGTCGTTCGTGATCGTCGCCAGGGGGCGCAGGTACGGGAGGGTCGACCAGAGACGGTCGTAGGTGGTCACGTGAGCCCGGTGGAGCTGCTTCGTCCGGGACGCCCAGAAGCGCTCGCGCGGGTTGTGGAGGTTCCACACGTTGAGGTCGGCCACCTGCGGTCCCTCGACGGTCACGATGCGGCAGACCTGGCCCGCGCGGACCGGCCAGGCCCGCCCGGAGCGGATGGGCACGACGAAGCGATCGACGAGGGTGCGCGCGGCGGTCTCGCGGGCGAGTCGGTCGTAGAAGGGGCGGTCCACGACGAGGGGACCGCTCGGTGTCGAGGGCAGGTACGTCCAAGGCTGCGACATGCGTCGTCCTCCGATGTCAGAGATGCGCGCGCCACTCTAGCACGGGCGCCGCGGCCGGACCGGCGGCGCCCCGCGGCGCGGCCGCGCGTCAGGCGAAGCGCCAGCCATCGAGGGCGGCGGGGTCCTCCGGGCGAATCCGGAGCGGGAGGTCCCGGTCGCCGAGGATGCCGGCCGCGACCAGTGGGTCGAGTCCCGCGGCGTGGGCGAGGGCGCGCGGGAGCCGGGGCATGAGCGCCAGGCGATCGACCCCGGCGGCGGCGCGCGCCGGGAGTCGCGGGCCCTCGCCGTACGGGGTCCACACGCGGACGGACGCGCCGCGGCCCGCGCGGCGCGCGACCACGGGGACCTGGGTCCAGAGCGTGCCGGGCCGGGGCGGCGGAATCGGGTCCGCGAATCCAGACGCGACGTCCCACTGGGCGAGGTCGGCCGGCGACCGCGTCGCTCCCGCCGTCCGACTCCCCCAGGTCAGCGTGACCGCGAGCGAGCGGCGCCGGCAGACGACCCCGTGGGGCGTCCGGGCGGGCAGGTGGAACAAGGTCCCCGGCGCGAGATCGAAGGTCCGCCAGCCGTTCCGGCGTCCCGAGACCGCGAGCCGGTCGTCGAGGTCCTCGGGGGTGCCGGGCGGGACCCGCGGTCCGATGGTCACCGTCCGCCGTCCCTCGAGCTGCAGCCAGAACGCGTCGACCTCGCCGTCGTGGTGGAGGCCCATGGCGGCCCGCCCCCGGCCCTCGACGATGAACAGGAACGAGCACTCGTCGCGGGCGCCCGCGGCGGTCGGTGGGTAGAAGGCCGCGCGGAGGGCGACCATCAGGCGCATCAGGCGCGGCAGTACCTGGTGGACCTGCGGGAGATAGGCCGTCTTCCCGGCCGCCAGGGCCGCGGCCAGTCGCCGCGGGTCGCCCGTCCGGTCGACCCGACGCTCCGCGGCGATCTGGAACGGGAGTCCGCTGCCGGCCATCCCGACGCATGTCGCGAAGTCCGGCGCCGTGAGACGCCAGGCCCGGTTGCGCGGCGGCAGGACGGCGGGCGCGTGACCGAGGGTGCGTTGGCGGAACGCCCGCCGTGCCCGCTCGTCGAGGAACCAGCTCGCGAGCGGGGACACCGGCGCCGCCCGCGGATCGGCCCGGCGCCGCGACGGGATCATGATGGCGAAGGATAGGGGAGAGAGCGGCCGAGGACAACGGCGGCGCCCGCGGGGTGGACGCGGGGTCGCGCCCGGGGTAGAGAGAGAGGGCGCCGGCCTGCCGCCGGTGGCGCCGCATCCCTCGTTGCCGCGGAGGTCGCATGATCGTCGAAGCCAAGCTCGCGAGCCTGGGACTCCCCCTGCCGGACCTCGAGGCCGACTACCGGAAGAACCGGTCGGGCGCCCGCTTCATGTCGCACCGTGCCGTGGGCCCGCTCCTGTACCTGTCCGGCACCGTGCCGATCCGCGACGAGGAGGCGTACCTCCCCGGCCTCCTCGGCGCCGACCTCACGATCGAGCAGGGGTACGAGGCGGCGCGCTGGGCGCTGGTGCAGTCGCTGTCGGCCGTGAAGTACGCGCTCGGCGACCTCGACCGGCTGGACACCGCCATTCACCTGACCGGCTACGTGAACTCGGCGCCGGGCTTCAGCGACCAGCCGCGGGTGATCAACGGGGCGACCGACCTGCTCGTCGCGCTCTACGGCGACCGGGGGAAGCCGACCCGGGCGGCGATCGGCTGCCGGGGGCTGGCGTTGAACTCCTCGGTCGAGCTCGTCCTGACCGTCACCTACACGGGCGCCGACGTCCGCCCGCCGCTGGCCCGCGACCGCTGGGCCCGCTGACCGGACCGTCCGGGCCGCCGGGAACACCGAGGGCCCCATCCCGGGTTTTCCGGATGAGCGGAGGGCGCCCGGTGCGGCCCGCCCGTCGCGCCGACCGGCCGGACGCGGGGGCCGGTGGGGCGTGGCGCGAACCCGCCAGGTATAATGCGAGGGTTCAACGGGAGGCGACAGGTGCCAGGGCTTCTCCAGTCGTGGTTCAAGGTCCGGTTCTTCACCGGCGTCTTCGTGACCCTGCCGGTGGTCCTGACCGCGTGGGTGTTCTGGCTCTTCTACGCGTCGGTCGACGGTTTCATGGCGCCGTTCTACGAGCACTTGCTCGGACGGCACCTCCCGGGGCTCGGTTTCCTCACCGCGGTTCTCATCATCTTCTGCGTCGGGGTCTTCGCCACCAATGTCGTGGGGCGACGGATCCTCCAGTGGGGCGAGCGCGTGATCCGCTACATCCCGCTGGTGCGGCGCGTCTACCCGACCGTCAAGGATTTCGTGGACGCGTTCTCGCCGAACCGGCGCTCGGGCTTCCGCGAGTTCGTGGTCGTCGAGCACCCACGCGAGGGCGCCTACTCGTACGGGTTCCTGACCGGCGACGTGCACGTCGAGGGCACCAAGCCCGACGCGCTCCTCTCGATCTACGTGCCCACGAACCACCTCTATCTCGGCGACATCGTCCTCGTGCCGCGGGACGCCGTGCTCCCCACGGGCCTGTCGGTCGAGGACGGCATCCGCATCATCCTCTCCGCGGGCACGGCCGCGCCGTCCCGGCTCCCCCACGACGGGAGCGGCGGGCTCGGCGCGGCGGCCACGTGACAGCATCCAGGAGACCAGCACCATGAAGTTCCTCTGCATCGCGTGCGACCAGGCCATGCGGCTCTCCGGGGCGGCGGGGCCCGACGAGGGCTCGCTCACCGTGACGTTCGCCTGTCCGACCTGCGGTCACCGCGTGGCCATGCTCACCAATCCCTGGGAGACCCAGATGGTGCGGACGCTGGGCGTGAAGGTCGGCGGCGCCCCGGCCGCCGCGCCCGCGCCGTTCGCGGCTGTCCGCGCGGGCCTCGCGCACCAGCGGGAGCCCGGCGCCGGGGCCACGACGCCCGCGCCGGCCGGCGCCGCGGTGGCCGCCACGGCGGCGGGGGACGCGCCCGTCGGGGACGGCCCCGGGTGTCCGTTCGCGGCGATGATCGGGGGCACGGCCGCGGCGGCGTCGACGATCGGCTGGACGGTCGAGGCGGCGGGCCGGCTCGAGCGCATCCCGATCTTCATCCGCCCGATGGCCCGGCAGGCGATCGAGCGGTTCGCGCAGGAGCGCGGCTACGCGACGGTCACCGACGAGGTGATGGACCAGGCGCGCGACTTCATGGGGATGTAGGCTCGTCGTCCCCGGACTCGAGGTCGAGCGCCTCGGGCGCGAGGACGTGGTACGTCTCGCCCGCCCAGACGGGCGGCTGCCCGGCGAGGAGGATCTCCCGGAAGGCGGCCAGTGTCGCGTCCTGACGGACCTCCGGGTGGCCGTCGAGCGCGGCCCAGAACTCCTGCGGCTGGTCGTGCGCCCACCGCGAGGCGCGCGCGACGGTCTCGAAGAAGCGCCGTACCTTCCGCTCCACCGCCCGCTCGACCGCGGGGCGCGCCAGGGTCGTGGCGAGCTGGGCGAGCGTCCCGACGAGGGGCGTGTCGAGCCGGACGTGGCCGGTGATGCTCACCTCGATGCGCGTCCCGCCGTTCGGGTCGTCCGCGTGCTCGAACTCGATCAAGAGGAGCATCTGACCCCGGATCGTCGGGAGCCTCCGGCTCTCGTACATGCCGTCCAGGTGGAGGAGGCGGCGACCGGGGTCCGCGTAGAGCACCCGCATCATGCCGCGGGCACCCCGGCTATCGTCGCCCCAGTAGCCGTCCCCGCGCTCCTCCACCTGGTACTTCCCCAGCCGGAGCGCCCGCGCGACGCTGGCCGCGAAGTCCGGATGGTCGAGCAGGAACTGGAAGACGGGCTCCCGGCTGCGGCCGCGAAGCCCGGTGACCCGGTGGGAGAACAGGCTCGTGCCGAGGACGGCCTCGGCCCGCTCCCGCGCCTCGTCGCCCAGGCTCGCGAGCGGGACGCCGAGGGGGAGCTGGTCGAGCGTCACGTAGGGGCCGGTCGGCTCGGCGGCCGGCGGCTCGGCCCGCTCGGCATCCCCGCGGGCGGGGCCGAGGGCGAGGGTCAGCGCGACGCCGACGAGCACGAGGCCGATCCGGGATCGGCGACGCGTGTCCAGACGGCGCGGGATCGAGGCGTCGCGGAGGAGTGTGGCCATGGCGCGCGGTCCCCGGGGCTACCGTACCACGGCGCCGGGGCCCCCGGCCCGGCCGGCGCCATTTCGCACGGGGTCCGGCCCTCGGCTGCTACAATGGCGCTTCGTATGACTCCCCGCATCGGTCTCGTGGCGCTGGGTCTTGCGCTGCTCGTGCTCCGGCCGGCGGGCGCCTCCACCGAGGCGGCCCCGGTTGGCGCGAGCGCGGTGCCGGTCTCGGCCGAGGCGGTGCTCCTCGTGGATCTCGAGACGGGCAAGGTGCTCTTCGAGAAGAACGCCGAGGAGGACCGCGCGCCGGCCAGCCTCGTGAAGATGATGACGCTCTACATCGCCTACGACGCGCTGCGTGCGGGCCTCGTCACGCGCGGCGAGCCGGTCACCATCGGCCCGAACGTCGCGCGGACGCCCCGGTTCCGGATCGGGCTCGTCACGGGCCAGGTCGTGCCCTTCGACACCCTCCTCGCCGCCGTGGCGATCGCGTCGGCGAACGACGCCGCGGCCGCCGTCGCCGACCGGCTGGCCGACAGCGAGGACAAGTTCGTCGAGCGGATGAACGGCGAGGCGGAGCGCATGGGGCTCACGCACACGGTGTTCGCGAACCCCCACGGCTTGCCGGACCCCCGCCAGCGCACGACCGCGCGGGACATGGCGACGCTGGCCGAGAATCTCCTGCGGGACTTCCCGGAAGCCCGGACGCTGCTCGGCGACACGGATTTCGCGTGGCGCGGGCGGGTCTTCCGGCGCCGGATCCCGCTGTTCCGGGATCCGGGCGGGGTGACGGCCCTCAAGACCGGCTTCACGCTGGAGGCGGGCTACAACATCGCGGTGGCCGCGGGCCGCGCGGGGCAGCGCCTCCTGTGCGTCGTGCTGGGCGCCGAGACCCGCGGCCTGTCGTTCCTCGACGCGGGACGTCTCCTGAAGTTCGGCTTCGGCGAGCCGCTCTCGCCGGGGCGCACCGGCCGCCGCTGGCGGGTGCGCAGCCACGTCGCCCCCCGCTAGGGTCTGGGGCCGCGCGGCCCCTACTCTGGCTCGATGGCCCGCCGGACGATCCGCCCGTCCGCGTCCACGTAGAGGAGCACCAGCTCGTACTTGTCGAAGCGATCGCCGCGATCCTCGCCGTAGTAGCGGTTCGGATTCGCGTCGATGACGACCGCGCGGCGGTAGACGAGGACGGGGCCCAGGTCCGATGAGCGGATCTGCTCCGGGCGGCCGAAGCGCTGGACGGCTTCGTCCCGGGTGTTCACCGCCATGATGTCGTCCGCCGGCGAGAGGGGCGGCTGGCGGAGGGGCGCCAGCTCGGCGCAGGCCCCGAGCGCGAGGATCGCGGTCAGGGGCGCGAGCCGGGACCAGGACATCGGGATCCGCCGCATGGCGCCCCATTGTACGGGCACGGGTCGGGAGGCGGCAAGAAGCGGCGCGCCCTCGCCGCGGCGCGCCTCGGGGTGAGGGAGACGGTATGCAGGTGACGGGGCTCCTGTTCGACGCGTACGGGACGCTCTTCGACGTCCACTCGGTCGTCGAGGCGGGGCGGGCTGTGACGACGGACCCCCAGGCGCTGTCGGCGCTCTGGCGCCAGAAGCAACTCGAGTACACGTGGCTCCGGAGCCTGATGGGGCGGTACGAGGACTTCTGGAGCGTCACCGAGTCGGCGCTCGCATTCGCGTGCCGGCGTCTCGGCCTCCAGCCGAGCGACGCCGAGCGGCGCCGGCTGATGGACGCCTACCTGACCCTCCAGGCGTTCCCCGAGGTGCGCGCGGCGCTGACCCGTCTCCGCGACCTGCCCGGCGCCATCCTCTCCAACGGCTCGCCGCGCATGCTGGAGGCCGTCGTCGACCACAACGACCTGCGGGGCCAGCTCGCGACGATCCTGAGCGTCGACGCGGTCCGGACGTTCAAGCCGCACCCGGCCGTCTACGCGCTGGGGCCGGCGCGACTCCGCATCGCGCGCGGGTCGATCGGCTTCGTCTCCTCCAACGGGTGGGACGTGGCCGGGGCGAAAGCGTTCGGCTTCCAGGTCGTGTGGGTGAACCGCCAGGGGGCGCCGCTCGAGGAGCTCGGCGTGACGCCCGACCTCGAGGTGCGGGACCTCGCGGAGCTGGCGGCGGCGCTCGGGCGGTAACCGGAGGCCCGCCGTTGACGTGGCACGAGAGCCGGGGCCGCCGATGATCGACGCAGTGGTCTTCGACATGGACGACGTGCTGTGCCGGTACCGCATCGAGCGGCGCCTGGCCCTTCTCGGGTCCTGGAGCGGCCGGCGCCCCGACGCAATCTACGACGCCATCTGGCGATCGGGATTCGAGGACGAGGCCGAGGCGGGCGCCTACGATGCGGACGCCTACCTCCGGGAGTTCAACGCGCGCCTCGGATACCCCCTGACCGCGGAGCAGTGGGTCGCCGCCCGCCGCACGGCGACGGAGCCCGACGAGGCCGTCCTCGCGATCGCGCGGCGGCTCGCGCGCCGCGGGCCGGTCGCGATGTTCACGAACAACCCGCTGCTCCTGAAGCGCCACATCGGCGAGGTGTTCCCGGCGGTGGTGGAGATCTTCGGCGAGCGCGCGATCTTCTCCGCCGAGCTCGGTCGCCGCAAGCCGGACCCGGAGGCGTTCCGCCGGCTGGCGCGGCGGCTGGGCGTCGCGCCCGCGCGCGTCCTGTTCTTCGACGACAACGCCGACTACGTCGCCGGCGCCTCCGAGGCGGGGATCACGGCGTATCGCTTCACCGGCGCGTCGGCCGTCCAGGACCGCCTGGCCGCGCACGCCGTCGAGGCGTAGGCCCGACGCGGATTCCGCTACTCGCGCGCCTTGCGGGCGCGCGCCGACTGCATGGTCTCGCGCGGCCGTCCCCCCAGACGCTCCTCGCGCCAGGGGTCGCCGTGCATGTGGTACCCGTAGCCCTCCCAGAAGCCGGGACGGTCCTCCTCCATCAGCTCGAAGCCCGTGACCCACTTGGCGCTCTTCCAGAAGTAGAGGTGCGGCACGACCAGGCGCACCGGGCCGCCGTGGTCGGCGGGAAGGGGGCGCCCGTCGTGGTGCGTGGCCAGCACGACGTCGTCGTCGAGGAGGGCCTCGAGCGGCAAGTTGGTCGTGTAGTCGGGCTCGGCGTGGACCATCACGTACCGGGCTGACGGCCGGGGACGCGTCTCGGCCAGGAGGTCCCGCGGCGGGATGCCGCGCCACCGGTTGTCGAGGCGGGTCCAGCGGGTCACGCAGTGGACGTCCGACCGGCTCTCGATCGGCGACAGGGCCGAGAACTCCGCCCACGTCCACGTGCGCGGGCGCTCGACGGCGCCGAAGATCCGGAAGCGCCAGCGCGTCGTGTCGACCTCCGGCGTGTCGCCGTACGTCAGGACGGGCCACTTGACCGTCACGATCTGGCCCGGCGGCACGCGGTCGCGCGGCGTTGTCACGGGCCCGATTCCTCCGGGCTCACGCCTCGCCCGGTCCGAGCGGCGCCACCGTCGCCGCGGCCAGCGGCAGGCCCGTCGGCGCCGGCCGGCGCGCGCCGGGTCCGACGGCCGTCACGAAGATCGCGTCCTGGCCGCGCGCATCCGGCTCGAAGAACCGGACGACCTCGTCGTCGTAGAAGGTGAGCCCCGTGGCGCCGAATCCGACTCCGTACGCGCCGAGGTACAGGCGCCCGCCGACGAGCCCGGCGGCGAGATTGACCGCCCGGTACCCGCGGCTGCCCCATCGCCCGAGGACGGCGTCCAGGTCGGACAGGAAGAACGCCACCGCGCTCGCGTCCGCCCCGAGCGGCTGCTCGAGGCAGAGCTCGCCGCCTTCCCGGCGGAACTCGCCGGGCCGGAGGAGCCGGAGGGCCCGCCGCTCCGCGTCCCACCGATACGCGCCCGGCGCGAGCCCCTCGACGGCGTGGACCAGGAGATAGGTCTCGACGAGCCGCTCGGGCTCGCCGAGGTCGAGGGGGAGCGGACGGTGTGCCGCGTCCAGGATCGCGGCGAAGCGGGCGCCGTCGATCGTCTCCCGTCGGAACTGCCGGGTCGACCCGCGCCGCAGGATCGTCTCGCCGAGAGGCCGGGACGGTTGATCGGGAGGCGGCAACGCCGCCGCATCCGGCTCGAGCCCGCCGTGGCCGAGCCACGCCCGCGCGGCGGCGCCGTCGGCGAGCGACGAGGCCTCGTAGGCCGCGCGGATCAGGGGGTAGGTCTCCTCGTGGGCCGAGAGGGGCAGGGAAGCGAGCGAGAGGGGCGGGACGGGCGCGGGGGCCGGCGCGGGGCCGGCGCCACGCCCGAGCGGCACCAGCGCGAGCGCGCCCTCGCGCGCGGCGTCGAGTCCCAGGAGCGCGTTCACCAGGGGATCGGCGAACCCGAGGAGGCCGCGCGCGGAGACGTCCCCGGCCGCCGCGATCGCGAGGACGTTCGCCAGCAGCGTTCCCGCGTCCCAGAAGAAGTGACGGAACGCCCGCGCCCGGTATTTCCAGGTGTTCCGCCAGTGGATCGCGGTCAGGATGACCGTGGCGGGCGCGTCGGCGACGAGGTCCTTTCGACTGGCCGCGTCGGCGAGCGTCCCGCGATGGTCGCCCACCCGGAGCCGCCGGAGTGCGAAGTCCCCCGGGCAGAAGTGATAGACGCCCGGCTCGAGGCCCGGCACGGCGCCCGCGACCACGTAGATCTCGGTCTGGTAGAGGGCGCCCGTGGACGCCGCGGCGCGGAAGTGCATCGTCTCGCCGCCCGCGTAGACCTTCCGCTTCGTGAGGCCCGCCGAGAAGAAGAGGATCTGCCCGAGCGCGGTCAGGTCGACGGCGCCCCGCCCGTCGGGCGCGCCGCTGCGCGCGACCGCCGCCAGGGCGGGGAGCGGCGGCGGCGGCACCTCGCGCGGCAGCGGCACCGCCGGGGCGTCCGGATACACCTTGAAGAGGAACGGCTTGTTCCCCCAGTCGAGGACGTGCGGGTCGAGACGGACGCTGGCCCGGGAGTGCTTCGTGGCTTCGTGATACGCGCGAGCATCGCCGGGGCCCGCCGACAGGCGGCCGGCCCCGGGCGGAACGGTCACCCGCGGAGGCGCGGGCGTGGCGGCGGTCCCGCTCCCGGCGGCCGGGGACGCGCCGCGGCGGCGGCCGCCCGGGACGTCTCGCGGAACTCGGTGGGGTCGCGGTCGATCTTGCCTCCGACCGGCGTCCCGCACTGCTGGCAGACGTAGTCGTACTTGTTGCCGGTCGGGAGCACGAGCAGGAGCTTCTTGCGAACCGGCATCGCGCGCCGGCAAGAGCCGCAGAAGAGGCTCTCGGCCTCGAACTCCCGGTACGCGTCGCTCATGGCCTCATTGTAGTCCAGGCGCCGCGGCGGCGCTCAGCTCTGGCGTGGCGTGAGCGCGAGCATCCGCAGCGGGGACCCCGACGCCCCGCGGATTCGCAGCGGTGGGACGACGAGACAGCAGAGGTGGACGCGCGCCGCACCGAGGTCCTCGAGGTTCGCATTCTCGACGAGATAGATGCCGTTGTCCGCGATCATCAGCATGTGGACGGGGAACAGCTCCTTGCCGTGCACGGCGGGGCGCACCTCGTAGGTCGCGGTGTCCGTGCCGGTGAGCCGCACGCCCTGCGCGACCAGCCACCCCCCCGCGTCCACGCCCGGCCCCGGCGACTTCTCCCCGAGATAGCGGGCGTTGTCCTTGCCGAAGTACTGGCCCCAGCCGGTCCGGATCAGGACCGAGTCCCCGCGCGTCACGCGCACTCCGTGGGCGCGGGCGGCGTCCTCGAGGTGCTTCGCGGTGATCTCGAAGCCGGGCGGCAGAGGATCGGCGCTCCCCCCGGCGACCACCCGCGCGACGTCGAGCAGCACGCCCCGCGAGAGCAGGAGGTCGCGCGGGAAGGCCTCGATGCCGAGGTCGTTTCCGATGCCGTCCGGCCGGCTGGTCGCCTGGACCGCATCCACGCCGCCGTGGAGCTTCAGATTCCGGCCGATGTGCCCGATGGCGTCGATCGTGGGGGCCCCGTGCTGGCCCGAGAAGTAGAGCATCTCCGAGGTCCACGAGACCTGGCTGCCCGGCGCCGACCCGTAGATCTCGTGGGTCTGGCGATGGGTGGCGTTGAGCGCGAAGGCATACGGCGGGTTCAGCGAGAGGACGGGCGAGGTCTGGTCCCAGGTGAACCCGAGGTCGAACACGCGCGCGGCACGGACGCCGCTGATGAAGGCCTCGACATTGACCAGCTCGGGCCCCTGGGCGGCAGCGTCCGTCGCGAGCGTCGACGCCGCCGCGGCCACGCCACCGAGGAACGCGCGGCGCGAGACGTCGCTCTCCGGCGCGGCCGCCGGGGTGGGACGGACGGGGTGACCTTCCGGGGGTGGATTCATGGCGCCCTCCTCCGTCGCCGCCCGGCCGCAGGGCGACCGGGGCGACCTAGAAGCTCGCTCCTCCGAGCAGCCGCAGCACGACGAGGCCGAAGAGGAGCAGGCCGACGGCGGCGGCGACCAGCGTCCGCCAGTTGCCCAGGCCGATCGACCGCTTCTCCTGCGCCTTGGGCCGCGTGCGGCGCTCCGGCAGGAGCATCTCGGCGGTGCTCGCGGGAGCGAGACGCAGCAGCGGGGGCGCGACCCCGAGCCCGTGGATGCCCTGGCGCGCCGATTCCGCCTCGTCGGCGGTGAGCGCCAGGAAGGTCACGAACGTGCCGTGCGCGAGGTCGTCCTGGACCTCGGTCAGCGCGTGCGCGGGCGCGCGCTCCACGACCCACTTGGCGACCCGGTAGCGGAGCCGCTCGTCCGGCAGGCGGGCGAAGGACAGCGCGTAGGGCTGCTTGGTCCCGGGCGAGACGGCGACGGCAGCGACCGCGGGGGTCGCGGGGACGGTCGCCGCGGGCGAGGGCGTCCCCGCACCGTTACCGGTCGCATGGGCCGGCGCCATCCGGGCGCCGCACGCCATGCAGAAGACGCTCTGGTCCGGAACCGCCGTCCGGCACTTCGGGCAGGTCACGGCCGCGCCACCGGGCTCCGGGCTAGAGCCGCGCCTCGACCGCGCCGATGGCGGCGTCCAGGATCGCCACGATCTCGTCCGCCTGCGGCCCGCGTGAGGATGAGCGGCGGCGTCAGCTTCGTGTGGTCGCCGAGGACGCCGTCCACCGAGCCGGTGCCCGGATACGTCACGAGGCCGCGCGGGAGGGCCTCCAGCGCGACGGCGCGCGCCACCTCGCGCTCCGGGGGGAAGGGGGCCCGCGTGGCGCGGTCGGCCACGAACTCGAGCCCGACCATCATGCCGAGCCCGCGCACATCCCCGATGATCGGATGCCGCCCCTGGAGCCCGCGCAGGCCCTCGAGCAGGTAGGCGCCGACCTCGCGGGCGTTCCGCACGAGATCGTGCTCCTGGATGTAGCGGAGCACGGCCAGCCCGACCGCGGCGGCCACCGGGTGGCCGGTGTAGGTGTGCCCGCCGACGAAGTTCGAGTTGTTCTTCTCGAAGGCCTGGATGATCTCGTCCCGGACGATGACGGCCCCGAGCGGGATGTAGCCGCCCGACACCCCCTTCGCGGTGGCGATCATGTCGGGGATCACGCCCCAGTGGTCGACGGCGAAGTTCGCGCCGGTCCGGCCGAAGCCGGTCATCACCTCGTCGGCGATGAACAGGACCTCGTACCGGTCGCAGATCTCGCGGATCTTGGGGAAGTACTCGGGCACGGGCGGCACCGCGCCGAGCGTCGCCCCGACCACCGGCTCCGCGATGAAGGCGGCGACGTTCTCCGGCCCCTGCATCCGCAGCAGGCGCTCGAGGTAGTCGGCGCAGTACGTGTCGCAGGCCGGATAGGTCTGCTTGAAGTGGCACCGGTAGCAGTACATCGGGGGCAGGTGGCTCCCCTCGTTGAACATCGGGACGTACTTCCGGCGGCGGATCGTGTGCCCGCCGAAGGCCATCGACCCGAGCGTGTTGCCGTGGAAGGACTGCCAGCGGCCCATGACGATGGACTTCGAGGGCTTACCCCGCTCGATCCAGTACTGGCGGGCCAGCTTGGCCGCGTTCTCGGTCGCCTCGGAGCCGCCGGAGACGAACCAGACGCGGTTCAGGTCGCCCGGCGCGAACTTGGCGACGGCCTCCGCGAGGGCCTCGAGCGGCTCGCTCGTGAAGAGGTGCATCGGCACGAAGGCGACCTTCTTCGCCTGCGTCGCCATCGCCTCCGCGATCTCCCGGACGCCGTGCCCGATCGAGGTCACGGCCGAGGAGCCGCCCGACCCGTCGATGTAGCGCCGGCCCTCGGTGTCCCAGAGGTAAATGCCCTCGCCGCGCACGATGGTGGGATAGGCGCGGCCGAGGTCGCGGTAGAGCACGCTCGACTGGATCAGGGACCGGCTCATGGTCGCCTCCCGGAGGTCAGAGGCCCCGCTGGTCGAATGAACGCCGTCAGGGTATCACGGCCCGACGGCCCGGATTCGCTCTGGCAGGCCTTCGAGCCACTCGGCGAGCGGCGCGTCGGCGTCCAGGACGATCTCGAGCTTGCCGCTCGGGAGGCGCCGGACCCGCCCGGGCCGTCCGGGGCCCAGCGGGATGACGAGCGCTTCACGGGAAATGCCGAGCGCGTCGGTCACGGCGAAAACGGCGTGGATCTCGGCGAGCGTCACCCGTTCGAGCATGGGGTCGGCCCGGCCGTCCTCACTTCCGTTTCCGGAGAGCCTGGGCGGTGAGGCCGCCCGGGACCGCCTGCATCATGGCCTGGTACCAGATGTTCGCCATCACCCGGTAGCCCTGCTCGTTCGGGTGGATCGGGTCCCGGTCGGGGGAGATGCCGAAGAGCTCGCGCTGGTTCATGCCGTCGAAGATCTCGGCGACGACGACGCCGCTCGCGGCCGCGAGGCTTTGGATTTGGGGGTTGAGCTGCGCGATGACGTCATCGGCGCAGGGATTGTTGCGGAAGCTCGGCGGGATGGTGCCGATGATCGGGATCGTCTGGTTGGCCTGGGCCGCCCGGACCATGCTGGCGAGGTTGTTGAGGGCGGCGCGGCTGTCCATGCACTGGTGGGCGTCGTTGGTGCCCTCCAGGATCAGGACGAAGCCCGGGCGGTCGATCCGCAGGATGGACCCGATGCGCGCGGCGCCCTCGCCCGTGTGCTCCCCGCCGACCCCGCGGTTGACCACCTGCCATGCCGGGTCGAGGCCGCGCAGCTGACCCTGGAGGATGTTCGGGTAGTTGTTGCCAGTGGTGAGCCGGAACCCCCGCCGCTGGAGGTCGAGAAAGCCGGCCGTGATGCTGTCGCCGAACGCCGTGACCTTCCTGGAGTTGTTGTTCCCGAAGTCGAAGTTGGACGCCGTCTGCGACGACGAGCTCGTCGAGCTGCTGCTCCCCCCCCGCAGCCGGCGGCGGCCACGAGGAGGACGAGCCCAAGGCAGACATCACGGATCAGACGCGCGCGACGGATCATGACGAACCTCCTGAGATGATTTCGCGGACCGTATACACGGGCTTCCGCTGCGACTCGTGATAAGTGCGGACAAGCATCTCGCCGAGGAGCCCGATCGACACGAACTGGAAGCCGACCAGGACCAGGAGGACGGCGAGCAGGAGGAGCGGGCGATTGGCCAACGCCATCTCGTGGAAGAGCTTCTGGTATGACAGAACGGCACCCAGCCCGATGCCGATCCCACCCAGGATCAGCCCCAGGAGCCCGAAGATCTGGATAGGACGTGTCCAATAGCTCATCAGGAATTTGACCGTGAGGAGATCAAGCAAGACGCGTACCATGCGGCCCAGACCGTACTTCGATGCGCCGTGCCGGCGCGGCCAGTGGCTGACCGGAAGCTCGCCGACGGTGGCGCCGACCCAGCGGCACAGCGCGGGCAGGAACCGGTGCATCTCCCCGTACAGGGCGACGTCCTGCAGGATCTCGCGGCGATAGACCTTGAGGGCGCACCCGTAGTCGTGGAGGTGGACCCCGGTGATCCACGAGATGAGGCCGTTGGCGACCTGCGACGGGACCCGCCGCGACCAGAGCGGATCCTGCCGGTCATGCCGCCAGCCGCTCACGACGTCGTAGCCTTCCTTGAGCTTGTCGATCAGGCGGGGGATGTCCGCCGGGTCGTTCTGGCCGTCGCCGTCGAGGGTGATGACGAACGCGCCACGGGCCAGGTCGAAGCCGGCAGCCAGCGCCGCGGTCTGGCCGAAGTTCGCCCGCAGCTGGACCACCCGCAGCGCGGGGAGCTCGAGCGTGAGGTCGCGCAGCCGCGCGCGCGTCAGGTCCGTCGATCCGTCGTCGACCACGATCAGCTCGTACGGCCGCCCCAGCCCCTCCATGACATCCCGCAGGGACACGAGCAGCGGCCGGACGTTGTCCTCCTCGTTGTAGACGGGGATGACGACGGAGTACGCGAGGTCCGTCACGCGCTTTTCTTGCCCGCGGTCCGGAGCTCGCCCAGGGTGAGGTTCAGGGCATTCAGGTAGGCGAGCCCCAGGAGGGTGATCGGGACGAAGTTCAGGAGGTGGTACACGATCGACACCGAGAGCGCCGTGTCGCGCGCGACGCCGACCAGGGCCAGGCCCTGGACGGTGCCCGCCTGGAACGGCCCGATGTATCCGGGGGCCGACGGGAGCACGATCGCGACCGCGATCACGCCGAGCAGCAGGAACGAGGCGTAGGCCGGCAGGTCAAGCGCGAAGGCGCGGAAGCTGGCCTGGACACCGGCGGCGTTGACCACCCAGATGACGACGGAGAGGAGCGCCGTCATGAGGAGCGCCCGGACGTCGCCCAGGATGTGGAGTCCGGCCCGGAACGACTCGAGGAGGTGTCGCGCCGGTCCCGCCAGACGATCCGGGAGGCGATCGAGGATCGCGGTGATGAGGCCGAGCCCCCGCCCGGTGCGGAGCGCGATGAGGGCGGCGAGGACACCGAGGTACAGGGCGCACGTCAAGACCGCCGCCCAGACCAGGGTCCGGCTGGGCTGGAGGAAGGACAGGCCGCCCACCAGGAACAGGAGCAGCGTGAAGCCGTCGAAGATCCGCTCGATCACGATCGTCGCGAATGACAGCGAGGCCGGCAGCGCCTCAGTGCGACCGAGGGCATACGCCCGCACGAACTCCCCCAGCCGGGCCGGCAGGACGTTGTTGGCCATGAAGCCGATCATCGTGATCGCGAACAACCGGTGGACCCCCACCCGTTTCACGGGCCTGAGGAGGTATTGCCAGCGGACGGCGGTCAGCCAGAACCGCACGAAGATCGACGCGAGCGCCGGGACCAGCCAGACCGGCCGCACCTGGCGCAACTGGTGGAGCACTTCCTCCAGGCTCACCCCACGGACCGCTACCCAGAGGAGCAACGCGCTGACGGCTACCCCGAGCCACATCTTGCCTCGCATCGCTCACCGCGCGGGAGGCGGGTAGACCCCCATCCCGGGACACCCCTGCGGGGGGCGCCGATGCGAGCCTCCCCGTATCCGGGCATCCTGGCGCATCGTCAACCGAGGGAGTATACCCCCCCTCTCCGGGGCCGGCAACCGACCGCCCGGCCCGCCCTGGCCCCGCCGAGGGGGCTCCCTGGCCCGCGGCGGGCGGCTCAGGGGCGGCGGGCGACCGCGACCAGGGACAGCCCGAAGGGCAGGGGCAGGGCCGCCTCGGCCCGGAGGAGGGGGACCAGGAGGTTCTGCAGCCGGAGCTGGAGGCCGGGGACGCGGGTCCGGCGGAGGATCACGCTGTTCAGGTACCAGCCGACGACCCCCAGGCGGTTGAAGAACTGTGTGTGTTCCACGCGGAAACCGGCCTCCTCGAGCTTTCCGACGAGTCCGGCCCGCTCGTACCGGCGGTGGTGGTCGATCGCGCGGTCGATGGCGCCGTACAGCCGCTCGTGGGCCGGGACCAGGAGGAGGAGGCGGCCGCCCGGAGCCAGGGCGGCGTGAAGCCGCCGGAGGGCCCCCCGGTCGTCCGCCACGTGCTCGAGGACGTTCAGGCAAAGGATCGTGTCGAGTCGACGCTCCGCGAGCGATGCCGGGTCGAACGTGGCGAGGTCGAGCGGCAGCACCTCGACCCGCGTGTGGCGCTCGAAGGTGTTCCCCAGGATGCGGACGTAGCGCGGGTTGAGCTCGGTCGCCACGACGAGGTCGCGCCCCATCAGGTGGCGGGTCAAGCTGCCGATCCCGGAGCCGATCTCGAGCACGCGCTGGCCGAGCCACGGCGTCAGCTGCTGGAACATCCAGCGGTTGTAGCGCTCGGCCCGGGACAGGCGGAGGAGCGTCTTGTAGCCGGGGTCCGCGTTCTCCTGGTCGTCGACGAAGGCGTACCGGAGGATCGTCCAGAGCGCGACGATCCCGTCGGTCCAGCGGATCTTCTTGCCTTCCCAGTACGCGCGCCCGGCGTAGGAGATGGGCACCTCGTAGATTCGCGCGTGCACCTTCGCGAGCTTGGCGGTGAGCTCGGGCTCCACGCCGAAGCGGCTCGACCGGATGGGGATGCTCTTGATGATGTCGGCGCGGAAGACCTTGTAGCCGGTCTCCATGTCGGTGAGGTTCAGGTTCGTGACCATGTTCGAGACCATGGTCAGGAACTTGTTCGCGACGTGGTGCCAGAAGTAGAGGACACGCCGGGGCGTGCCCGTGAAACGCGAGCCGAACACGACGTCGGCCTTGCCCTCGAGGATCGGGGCGAGCAGCTTCGGGTAGTCGCGCGGGTCGTACTCGAGGTCGGCGTCCTGGACGAGCACGATGTCCCCGGCCGCCTCGGCGAAACCCCGCCGGAGGGCCGCGCCCTTCCCCTGGTTGGGCTCCTGGTAGAAGACGCGGATCTCGTTCTTCTCGTCTGCCGCCCCGAGCCGCCGGGCCTCCGCGAGCTCGGCCTCGAGCCGCCGGAGGTAGTCCCGCGTCCCGTCCGTCGAGCAGTCGTCGACGATCACGATCTCCTTGGGGATCGTGATCGCCTGGACGCGCTGCAGGATCTCGGGGAGCGTCAGGCGCTCGTTGTAGACCGGGATGACGACGGACAGCCGTGTGGAGGGGTTCTGTCCCACCGGCGGCATTATAGCAAGGTCGCGCGCTCGCGTTGACCTGGCGGCCGCGCGGTCTATAGTGGCCGCGTGGCCCGGAGCGGGGGTCCAGCGGAGGCGCCGACCCGGACGCAGCCCCGCGAGTGGCCGGCGATCGTCTCGCTCCTCGCCCTCGCGGCGGGCGTCCGCCTGCTCCGCTTCGGTGGCGAGCTCGCCTGGCCCCACGTCGACGAGTCGAACGTCGCGGTCCCCGCCCTCCAGATCCTTCAGGGCACGTTCCCGGTGCACCACGTCGGGGTCGAGTACATTGGAGCCACAGCGGCGTATCCGATGGCGGCGTGGTTCCGGGTCGCGGGCCCGTCCACGACGGCGCTGGACCTCTACTGCTACGCGGTCGGGCTCGCGGTCGTGTGGACCGGGTACCTCGTGGCGCGGCGCCTCTTGCCGCCGGGTGGGGCCCTGGCCGCGCTCGCCGTGCTGGCCGTGCCGCCCTTGCTCCTGGCGCACTGGGCGGTCAATGGGGCGCTGAACCCGCCGGTCATGCTGGTGATCGGGAACCTACTGCTCCTGGGCACGCACACGGTGTTCGTGCGACGCCCCGGCGCGGCGGGCCCGCTCCTGGTCGTCGGGCTCCTGGCGGGCATCGGCTGGTGGGCATACCCGCTCGTCGTCGTCTACGGTGCCCCCTTCGCGATCCTCGCCCTCCGGACGGGGCTCGTCTGGCGCGCGCGCTTCTGGCTGCTGCCGCTCGGCGTGCTGCTGGGCGGGCTGCCCGACTGGATCTACCAGGTCCTGAACTTCCCGACGGCGCGGGTCATGCTTCAGGGATCGGGGTCGCTCCCCCCCGAGCCCGTCGCGGCCCGCGCGTCGATGCTGGCGGGCAACATCCTGCCTCAGCTGGTGGGCGCGGGGTCCACCGACGACTACGCGCTCCCCCTCGCGGCGCGGATCCTGCTCGGTGCCCTCGCGACGCTCGCGTTCCTGCGCGCGGTGACGCGGGATGGGCGGGAGGTCCGCTGGCTCGTCGGCGGGCCCGGGTCGCTCGCGCTCGGACCCGGCATCCTCTGGCCGCTCGTGGCGGTCAACGTCCTCCTCGTCCTCGCGACCAAGCGGCCGCTCGGGCCGACGTACCTCCTGCCGCTCTACAGCGTCCTGCCGATCTGGCTGGGAGAGGCGCTCTGGTGGCTCTGGGGCCGCCGGCGCCGGCTCGCGGCGGGCGCGCTCGCCCTGTGGCTCGCTCTCCATCTCTGGGCGAACTGGGCGGTCACGTTCGGGCGCGCCGGGACCACGCCACCGCGCTGGGGCGCGTTCGAGGCGATGGTGCGACCCCTCGACGAGTGGCTCACCGCCCGCGGCATCGGCCACGTGTACTGGGCCACCGACGGGGGGCTCGCGGCCTTCGAAGCCACGTACCTCACCGGCGGGCGCGTGATCGCGGCCGACGTCTGGGCCGAGGACATCGTGCAGCACGCCCACGCCGTGGACGCGCAGGACCTGCCGCCGATCGTGACCACCGAGAGTCGGCTCCCGGAGCTCCGGGCCGGTCTGGGCGCCCTGTCCCTCGGGCTCACGGAGACCGCGGTCGGGCGCTTCGTCGTGGTGGAGGCGCGGCCGACGCGCCCGATGGGCGTCACTGCGATCCCGCCGGTAGGCTGGACCGTCACCGCGAGCCATCGTGGGTTCGAGGCCCGCTGCCTGATCGACCGGGACGCGGGGACGGGCTGGAGCATCGGCGATGTCCAGAGGCCCGGGCAGTGGCTCGCGGTGGATCTCGGGCGCGAGGAGACCGTCTCGCGGATCGACCTCCTGTCGATCGACTGGCAGGAGGTGCCGGCCGGCTTCCGCGTGGAGCGGTCCCGCGACGGCGTTCGCTGGGACACGGTCGCCGAGGTGCCGCGCTACTGGGGGCCGCTCTTCTGGTCCGAGCGCCATGCGTTCCTGAAGGTCCGTCGCGGGCGGGTCCAGGCGATCTTCGAGCCTGCGCTGACGCGGTACCTCCGGATCGTCATGACGGGCGAGTCCTCGTACCGGGCCTGGGCGGCGCGCGAGCTGTTCGTGTACGGGCCGGCGCCGGCCCCGGCTCCCGCCGCGCCGATCCGCGCCGGCGAGGTGGCGGAGGCGCTCGCGCGAGAGGGCGTGGCCTTCGTGTACGCGAACCCGTGGCTGTCGGCGCGGGCACGGGTCGAGTCGCGGGAAACGATCGGGACGCTGGAGTCGAACTCGTCCCTGAACTCCTACGGACGGTCGACGCCCGGACCGGCGGCGCTGGAGCGGGTCCGGCTGAGGCCGGACCGGGCGATTCTCCTGGGCGCGGACGCCGACGCGGTCGACGTCCGCCGCACGCTCGTGGCGCGCGGCGCTCTGGCCCGGGAGCGGGCGGTCGGGCCGTACGCGCTGCTGGTCCTGGGGCGGGACGCGCCGCGCCGCCCGGTCGCGCCGACGGGGTGGCGGGCGCGCGCGAGCGCCGGCGAGGCCGCCGCGCGGCGGGCCGTCGACGGGAAGCCGGCGACGCGCTGGACGGCGGGCGGACCGGTGACGGAGCACACGAGCGTCACGGTGGAGCTGGACCGGCCGCGCGCGCTGACCGGGCTCCGGTTGACGCCGGGCTCGCGCGAGGGCGGCCCGGCGGACTTCGCGCTGGACGGGTCGTCGGACGGGCAGGCCTGGACGCCGCTCGGGCCGGCGACGTGGGCGGGGCCGCTCTACTGGACGGGCGCCGAGCTCCTGCGCAACAGCCGCTCGGAGTGGGCCGTGACGTTTCCCGCGGCCACGGTGCGGTATCTCCGGATCCGGCCCGCGGCGCCCGCGCCGACCTGGAGCATCGCCGAGATCACCGCGTTCGAGTGAGCAGCCGAACGGCGCGCGCTCACGCTGACGGCGTGGCGATCCGCCGCCGGCGCGCCAGGAGCCACGCGGCGCCGAGGGCCCCGAGGGTGGCGATCGTCACGCCGAGGCCGACGAAGACGCCGGGCTGCCGGTAGCGGAACTCCACCCGATGGCGGCCGGCCGGGAGGAACACCGCGCGGAGCGCATGGTCCGCGGGCGCGATCGTGACGGGCTGGCCGTTGTCCCACGCCCGCCAGCGCCGGTCGTACGTGTCGCTCAGCACGAGGACGGCGGGCTCCCGCGCATCGGTCTCCAGCACGATGTGCTCCGCCGCGTACGTGACCACCCGGACCGGGGGCAGGGGCGGCGCGCCGATCCGCGGCGGCGGGGTGAAGCCCGCCGGCAGGGCCTCGGTCGTCAGGACCTCCTCGAGCGGGTCGAGGTCACGGACCTGGTCCAGCATCTGCGCGGCCGGGACCTGGCGAGCCCGGCGCACGAGAAACGCGCGCGGCAGCGCCCGCACGTTCTCGTAGAGCCCCGCGGTCACCTGGCGGAAGCGCTCGGGATCCGGTGCGGGCGGCCAGCCGACCCGGCCGTCCGCGGCCACGCGCTCCACGATCAGCACGGCCGGCCCCGGAGCGCCCTCGAGCAGGAGCTCCGCGGGGCGCAGTCCCCGGGGCAGGTCCACGGTCGCGCGGTAGGTGTGCCCCTGGTACCCCTCCGGGACGGACCACGAGCGGATCACCCCGGGCTTCCCGTGGCCCGCGCGCGCGCCGGGCCGGTCGATCGACCACTCGGCGGTCTCGATCCCGGCGCGGAGAGGCAGGGCGGCGCTCGTGCCGTCCGCGCCCACGACGTGCACCGTAGCGACCGTCTGGCCCTGCGCGAGCTCGAGCCCGTGGACGAGATGCGAGTGGATCTCGAGCTGCCGGGGCGCGCCCTCGCCGGGCAACGGGAGCCGGCGCACCGCCCCGGGCCACACGCGCAGCGGCCCCGGCGGCCGAGCGGCGGGCGGTGGCGCGGCGCCGGCCGGCAGCACGTAGCGGACGTTCAGCAGGTCCTGGACACGCGGGAGCTCCTGGCTCAGCGCATAGAGGTCGAGGAAGGCCGGGGGCGCGAAGGTGCTCTCGCCGTCGACGATTCCCCAGCCGTACCGGTAGATCGTCTGAGGGTGGATGTGGTCTCCACGGCTCAACCTGAGCGGCTCGGTGGTGCGGCTGATCGCCTCCACCCACTCGCGTTCGCGTGGCGGCCGGATGTCGGGGTTCCGCGCGGTGTCGGTGATCGGGTAGGAGCCGAAGAGGAGATCCGTCAGGAGGACGATCAGGACGGCCGCCCGCAGCGCGACCGGGCCCGCGAGCCCGGGCCACGACACGACGAGCGCGGCCCCGGCCAGGTAGAGCACGAGCAGCACGTACTGGCTGGCGAAATTCTGGAAGTCGTCCGCGTTCGACTGGGCCTGCGCCCAGACGAGGACCAGCATGAGCGGCACGACGCCGGCCGCGGCGACGAGCGCCAGCCGCCGGACGCCCCGCGCGAGCGCCCGCGGCCGCGGCCCGGTGACGAGCGCCTCCGCGCCGATCCCGGCGAGGATCGCCACCGCGAAGCCTGCGACCCCGACGAAGCGCGCGGGGATGCGGAAGAGCGTCAGCCCCGGGAGGAGATCGTACGTGACCCGGTAGAGCCCGTAGTGGTCGCCGAAGGCCAGGAGCACCCCGCCCACGGCCAGGGCGGCGTGGAAGCCCACCCGCCAGTCCCACCGCCGCATGACGGCGTGGAGCGCCAGGATCATCGGCAGGATGCCGGGGTAGAGGTAGTACTCCGAGCCGCTGCTCTTCCAGGTGCCCACGGTGAACAGGCCCCAGGGCAGGAGCGCCTGGGCCAGGTACGCGGGCAGGAGCGACCCGGTCGTCTTCCAGTCGTAGCCGAGGCCGGCCCGGTGCGAGGCGACGGCCATCTCCCAGGACGGCACCAGCTGCACCGCCGCGATGCCGAGCGCGACGACCGGCACGAGCGCGAGGATCGCCGCGAGCCGCCGCCACGGCCCGCCCGTGGCCGCCCGCCGCGCGATCAGCGTGAGACCGAGTGCGCCGGTCGCGAGGCCGACGTGATAGAAGAGCTGTGGATGCCCGGCGAGAAACGCGACGCCCAGCGCGAGCCCGCCGAGCGCGCCCCAGCGGGGGCGCAGGGTGGCGTCCGCGCGCGCCAGGCAGGCGAGGATCGCCGGCAACCACGCCGCCGTGTCGATCATGGTCCAGTGCGTGACGTGCGCGAGCATGAAGCCCGAGAACATGAACGCGATGCCGCTCACGCTCGCCGCGAAGCGCCCGAGACCGAGCTGCCGCGCGTAGAGATACGTGAAGGCGCCCGCCATTGCGTAGTGCAGGAGATGGTGGTACTGCAGGACGACGTGAGGGATATGCTGCCCGCGCTCCAGGAGTCCCAGCACCAGCAGATTCACCGGGTAGAAGAGATGCAGGTGAGCCTGGAGGAACATCGGGTGGTGGGTGCCGCCTCCGAGGAACGGCGAGCCCGTCCCGAGCGTCGGGTCCCAGAGCGCGAGGATCCCGCGCTTCAGGTGGTGGTAGAAGTACGGCTCGACGGCGAGGCCGAAGTCGCCGCCCAAGTGGAGGCGCGAGCCCGCGAACGGCGTGACGAGCGCCCAGAGCTTGACGGCCGCCAGGGCGGCCAGGCCCGCGATCGGCAGGGCCTCCCGCACCCACGGTCGGTGCCCGCGCATAGTGGTTGTGCCGCGCCCTCCCAATCGGCGCCGGTAGCCTAGCAGAAAGGTCATGGCGCCTCAACAGAACGAGGGCGGCGCGGCCGATGGCTCCGGCCTCTCCGTCGTGGTCCCGGCATTCAACGAGGCCCGCCGCCTTCCGGGCACGCTCCCGCGCATGATCGAGTACGCCCGCGGCCTCGCCGAGCCCGTGGAGATCATCGTCGTCGACGACGGGAGCACCGACGGCACCGGCGACGCCGCGGCGGCGGTCGCGCGGACGTGCGACCTCGTGACGGTCCTGCGCGCCGACCGGAACCGGGGCAAGGGGGCCGCGGTGCGCCGCGGCGTGCTCGCGGCGCGGCACGGGCACGTGCTCTTCACGGACGTCGACCTGTCCACGCCCATGGAGGAGGCGGCCAAGCTGCGCGTCGCCCTGGGGAACGGCGCCGACGTGGCGATCGGATCCCGTCGCCTTGCCGGGTCCGACGTCCAGGTGCATCAGCCCTGGCTCCGGGAGCTGGCCGGCCGCACGTTCAGCGGCCTGGTGTCGCTCCTCTTGCTCCCGGGCGTCCACGACAGCCAGTGCGGCTTCAAGGCCTTCCGGCGGTCGGTCGCGCGCGAGATCTTCGGCCGGCAGCGCCTCGAGGGGTTCGGCTTCGACGCCGAGGTGTTGTGGCTCGCGCGCCGACTCGACTACCGGATCGCCGAGGTGCCCATCGTCTGGCGGGACGACCGCCGCAGCAACGTGCGGCTCGTCCGCGACTCGGGCGGGATGGTGCTGGACCTCCTCCGCATCCGCCTCAACGGCTGGGCGGGACGCTACGCGCTGAAGCGCCCGCGCTCGTCGCCGCGGTAACCGCGGTGGGAGGGCCGCGCCGGCGGGAGGGCGGCGATCCCGCGGCCGCGGCCGGGCGCTCGTCCCGGGCGCTCCTCGCCGCGCTTGCGGTCGGGATGGCGGCGCGGCTCCTCACGCTCCGGCTGCCGCGCCTCTGGTACGACGAGGCCACCTCGGGCCTGCTCGGGCTCGCCGTCCTCCAGGGCGATCTGCCCACCTACTTCTTCGGCCAGCCGTTCATGGGCGCGCTGGACGGCTACCTTGCAGCGCCGCTCTTCTGGCTCTTGGGCGTCTCGGCCCGGACGGTCGAGCTCGTGCCCGTGCTGCTGTCGCTCGTCACCCTCGGCCTGACGGTCCGGCTGGCCCGCGACGCCTTCGGGCTGCGCGCCGCCCTCTTCGTCGCGGTCGGGCTCGCGGTGCCGCCGGACTTCCTCCTGTTCTGGGCGCACGAGGCGCGCAACCACTACCCGCTGACGCTCGTCCTCGGGACGCTCGCGCTCCTCTTCGCGCTCCGGGCACCCGCCGCGCGGGGCGGCCGGGCTGCGGTCCTGTTCCTGCTCCTGGGCACGAGCCTCGGCCTCGCCTTCTGGACCAACTTCCTCTCGCTCGTCTACTTCCCGGCGGTCGCGGTTCTCCTGCTGCGCCGCGGGCTCCGGCCGCTCCTGCCCGCCGGCCTCGCGGCCGTGCCCGCCTTCCTGATCGCGAGCCTGCCGCACTGGCTCTACGGCGTGCCGCACGGCTCCGCCATGCCGCCGCCCGGCCGGGCCGTGGGCGCCGAGACCATGCTGACGCATCTCGGCTACTTCGGCCGCACGGCCTGGCCGATCGTCGCGGGCGTGCCCGCGTCCGTGCGCGATGCCGCGCTGGGCGTGGGGCTCGCGCTCGCGCTGGGCGCGCTGTACCTGGCGGCCGCCGCGACGGCGCTCGGCGCGGCCCGGCGAGCCGCGCCGCCCGCGGGCGCGGCGGCCCTCGCCCTCGTGACCCTCGTCGGCGTGAACCTGGGGGTTGCGGTCGCGACGCGGTACGGGCGCGGCCTCGACGACCACGATCCGCATTACCTCCTGCCGCTCTACACGGCGCTGCCCCCGCTGCTCGGCTGGCTCCTGGCCCGCCTGGCGGGCCGCCGCGCGCGCATCCTGGCGGGCGCGGTCGTCGCCCTCCAGGCCGTGGGCGCGCTCGGCGGTAGCCTCGCGAATCTCCATCCCGCGATCGCGGCGGCCGAGCGGGGCGAGCTCCGGGCGCAGCTCGCGACGCTGGACGGCCTCGACCGCGCCGGGCTCCACCGACTCTACGACTCCGATGCCACGGGGCGCGTGCTCACCGTGCTCTCGGCGGGGCGGACGATCGTCTCGAATCCCTACGAGGAGATCCGCCCCTCCTTCGCCCGCGCCGTCGACGGCGCGCCGGGGGCGGCCTGGTGGATGCCGCGCCGCGCGCCGACGCTCGAGGCGCACTTCGCGGCGCTGGGCGTCCGCTTCGAGTTCCATCGCGTGAATCGGCTCGCTGGCGCGTACGGGGCGTTCGCGCTGGTCGCGCCACCGGTGCGCGAGCTACCAGCTACCGGGCTTCGTGTCACCGCGAGCGACGCGGCGGACGGCGCCGGGCGCATGACGGATCGCATCGGCGAGACCCTGTGGAGCACCGGCCGTCCCCAGCGAGGCGGCGAGTGGGTCCAGGTGGATCTCGGGGCCGTCGTGCCCATCGCGCTCGTCCGGTGGCTCCCGGGTACGTTCCAGGAGGTGCCGCGGGGACTCCGGCTCGAGGCGTCGCTCGACGGCGTGGCCTGGCGCACGCTCGTGGACCTGCCCGAGTACGTGGGACCGCTCTACTGGTCGGCCGGGCGGCCCGTCCAGCGCGTCCGCGCCGGCCGCGTGGAGCTCCGCGTGGCGCCGACGCCCGCGCGCCACCTGCGCATCGTGCAGACCGGGCGCGGCGGCACGTGGGCGTGGACGATCCGCGAGCTCTACGTGTACGCCGCGGCGGGCCCGGACGCCGTCCCCGCCCCGGAGGCAGACGGCCCGGCACTCGCGCGGGGCGTCCGGCAGGCGGGCGTGCGGCGGCTTTTCGCCGACGCCGGCTGGGCGAGCCGCGTGACCCTCGCCGACCCCGGGATTCGCGTGCCGCCGGCGAACCTCCAGCTCGACGACTACGGCTGGAAGGGCTCGGCCTCGATGCTCCTGCCGCCGTTCGTCTGGGAGCCGGGCACCGGCGTCCTCCTCGAGCCCGCGGACGCCGAGGGCTTCATGGAGGCGGCGCGGGCCGGCGGCCTCGGGTTCACCCGGCAGGCCCTCGACGGCCTGACGCTGTTCGTCCACGCGCCGGTCGCCCCACCGGGGGCGCGTCTGCCGGTCGGGGCGCTCGCCGTGACCGCCTCGCGGCATTCGAAGAGCGCCGGGCTCGCCGTCGACGGCAACCCCGCGACGCGCTGGGCGACGGCCGCCCCGCGCGCCGCCGGCGACTGGTTCCGCGTGGAGCTGCCCGCGCTCCGCGCGGTGCGGGCGGTGCGGCTCGAGGCGGCGAACCCGGCGGACCTGCCGCCCGCGATCGTCGTCGAGGGGTCGTCCGACGGCACGCGCTGGGAGCGCCTCGCGACGACCGCGCGGCCGGAGCACCGCTATCGGTGGGGCGGCTTCACGATTCTCGACGATGGCACGATCGCCCTCGCGCTCGAGTTCCCGCCGACCACCGTGCGTGCGCTCCGCCTGGTCCTGCCGGCGGGCGATCCGGTCTTCGACTGGTCGATCAACGAGCTCGCCGTCTTCGGCGGGGAGTGAAGCCGCGAGCGCTTGGGGGCGCTCACGATCGGCAGTACAGTGAGAGGCGGATGACGTTCGGGCGGATGCTCGCAGGGTTGATTGTCGTCAGCGCGCTCGACGTCGCGGCGCCTCCTCCCCCTCGCCCCGCGAGGGCCCGATGACGGTTGCCCAGCACGTGGGCGTCTACGGGCTCTTCCTGGCCTTGACGGCTGTCTACACGTGGCCGCTCGTCACAGACCTCGCGCGCCTCCTCCCCCCGAACGGTGACCCGCGGCTCTTCAGCTGGGTGCTCCTCACGATATTCGGCAACCTGACGAGCCGGCCCGACCTCCTGTTCCACGGGAACGCCTTCTACCCGTTCGGCAACACGCTGTCGTTCGCGGAACCCCTCCTCATCCCCGCGGTCGTCGCGGGACCGATCCACGCGTGGACGGGCAACCCCATCCTCGCCTACAACGTCACCCTCCTCCTGTTCTGGGCGCTCTCGGGTTGGGCGATGTATTGGGTGGCGTGGCGCGTCACGGCCTGTCATCCGGCGGCCTTCCTCGCGGCGATGATCTTCACGTTTGCGCCGTACCGGATCGACCACTACATGGAGTTCCAGATGGAGATGGCGTTCGGGATCCCGCTCGCCATCTACGCGCTGGTGCGCTTCCTCGAGACCCAGCGCACGCGCTACGTCGTCGCGCTCGGCCTGGCGTTCTGGATCCAGGCAGCCTCCGTCTGGTACTACGCGATCATCCTCGCGATTGGCCTCGCCGCCGTCACCGTCCAGGTGGTCGCGCTCCGCTGGGGTGGGTGGCGACCCCGGGCGCTCCTCGCCGCGGCCCTCGGGGGGCTCGTGCTGCTCGGGGCCCTCGTCCCCCTCGCGACGCCCTACTTCCTCACCCGCCAGGAGCTCGGGCTCGAACGGAACCTCGCCGACGCCGTCCCACGCTCGGCGAATCTCGGCTCGTTCGTCGAGGCGCGCTCGAACTGGCTCTATCGCGCGTTCACCTCCAGGCGTGCGTGGGAGGCGTCGCTCTTCCTGGGAGTGGCGGCGCTCGGCCTGGCCGGCGCCGGGCTCGCCTGGCTCGGTGGGGCACGGCCGCCGCGCGGGCGACTCGATCGCTGGCTGGCAGGGGGAGCGGGAGCGCTCCTCGCGGCGACGCTCGGCGCCATCCTCCTCGAGGGCAGCGTCCGGATCGCCGGGATCACGCTGCGGCCCTTCACCGAGTTGGCCGTCGCGCTTCTCGGGATCGGCCTCCTGCGACAGTCGGTGGAGGGCTGGCGACGCTGGCGAGCCGGCACGACGGACCGGCGGCTCGCAGAGCGTGAGTGGGCGCGACTCCTGCTCGGTCTCGGCGCCGTCGCGTGTCTCCTTTCGCTTGGCCCGGTCGTCGCGCTCAAGGCATTCGGCGCCCGCCCGATCGACGAGGGGCTCTATGCGTGGCTCTGGCCCTACGTCGTGCTCTTCCGAGCCATCCGGGGGCCCACGCGGATCGGGATCCTCGTGATCGTCTCGGGGGCGCTTCTGGCCGCGCTCGGCGCAAAATGGCTGCTCGAGGCGCCTCGGCGGACGTGGGGCAGGGTGCTCGTCGGCGCCCTCGGGGTCGTGCTGGCCGTCGAGTACGCGTGGATGCCGCTCCCGTACAAGCTCGAAGCGCCCCCCGCCCGCGCGGTGGACGCCGCGCTAAAGGCCGACCGCGCCGACGTCGCCGTCCTCGAGTGGCCACCGAACGTCGAGGTGGTGGATGTCGACGCCATGTTCCGGTCCCTCGCCCACGGCAAGCGCGTGGTGAACGGGCTGTCGGGCTTCGTGCCCACCGAGCTCCGGGACCTGTCGGAGCTTCTGAGCGAGCCCGCGGCGCCGTTCCCGGCGGCGGCGCAGACGGCCATCCAGCGCATCTACCCCTTGCGCTACCTGGTCGTGCGCCTGAGTGATCATTACCTCGCCAAGGCGTGGCAGCCCACGTGGCACCGCCTCCGCCGGGCCCCGCCGCACTTCCTCCGTCATCGCGGGACGTACGGTGACGACGACCTCTACGAGATCCTGGCGGTGCCCGAGCGGGGCCTCCTTCTTGAGCGCTGGGTCTCGTACGACTTCCTGGTGAACCATCCCGTGCTGGAAGTCTCCGTGCGCCCGCTCGGACGCCAGGCGGGGCGGGCCGCCTGGGTGGACGTGGCGCTCAATGACCGCTCCATCGCGCGTGTGCCGCTCGATGGGCCCCGCCGGTTCCGCCGTCGGCTCTCGCTGCCCTACCGCCAGGCCGCGCCCAATGTGATCCGCCTGACGTACGGCTACGACCGGATCGGCCCTGACTCACCGCGGTCAGAAATCGGCACGACCGGCATCCGGAGCCCGGTGGACCTTGTGGTCATGAGCGGCGGCCAGCCGCACGGCGATGTGGGATCGGTGCGCGTCAACGCCGTTGAGCGCGCACGGAACAGTCGCGGCTACAATCTGGTCGCGCTCGACGGGGCTGGTCGCGTCCTCGCCGCCGAGACGTTCGATACGTTCTTCGATCCACGAGCCGCGGGACGGCTCGCGACCTGGGTGGCCGCGCTTCCGGCGGGGACCATCGTGGCAGGGGCCGTCAAGGATGACGCGGCAGGGCAGCTCGACGGCCCAGCCACCCACGCGCTGCGGACCCTCGGCATTCGCGGGGATCTTAGGGGACACTTTCGCGTCTCCCACGCGTTCGTCGGGCTGAAAGGGGCACCGCCGGGGAGCGCGCTGGAGGGCCTGGGTCCGCGACATGTCACCCTCGCCGTGGGCGAGACGCGCCCGGAGGACTTTCAGGGGGAGAGTCCCGCAGGATTCGAACTGGCCGCGTTCGCCCTGCAGGCGAGACGCCGAGCGGGAGGAGAACCGGCGGGAGCAGACGGCGGGAATTGAACCCACGCGGCGGCGCCCCACGAGGGAGATGACGCGCGGGCCCGTCGTCGTGGCGTCTGGCAGCGAGCCCCTGCTATACTCGGCGCATGCGCGCGCTGGTCACCGGCGGCACCGGGTTCACCGGCAGCCACCTCGTCCGGCGCCTGGTGGCGCGGGGCGATCAGGTGCGGGTCCTCGACGCCGCGCCGGGGCTGTTCCACGACGAGCTGAAGCGCCTCGGCACGGAGATCACGCTCGGTAGCGTCACGGACCGAGCCCTGGTCGACCGGCTGGTCAAGGGCGCGGACGTGGTGTTCCACCTCGCGGCGGCGTTCCGGAAGATCAACCTGCCGAAGCGGGAGTACTGGGAAGTCAACTGCCAGGGCACCCGATACGTGGCCGAGTCGTGCCTCGAGCACCAGGTGCGTCGGCTCGTGTACTGCTCGACGCAGGGGGTCCACGGACACGTCGCCCACCCGCCCGGTGACGAGAGCTCGCCGATCGCCCCCGAGGACTACTATCAGCAGACGAAGTACGAGGGCGAGCAGGCGCTCTGGGAGGTCGCGCGCGGTGGCCTCGAGGCGAGCGTGATCCGCCCGATGGGCATCTATGGCCCCGGCGACCCGGGCCGCTTCCTCATGCTCTACCGCGCCGTCCAGCGCGGCCGGTTCCTCATGTTCGGTGACGGCGAGACCTTCTACCACCCGTGCTACATCGACAATCTCGTCGATTCGTTCGAGCTGGCCGCCGAGCACCCGAAGGCCGTGGGCGAGACGTACCTGATCGGCGACGACCGGTACGTGTCGCTCAACGAGCTCGTGCGTGGGGTAGGGGAGAGCCTCGGCAAGCCGGCGAAGATCGTCCACCTGCCGTTCGCGCCGCTCTGGGCTGCCTCCGCGCTCTGCGAGGCGGTGCTGATGCCGCTCGGCATCGAGCCGCCGCTTTTCCGGCGCCGGGCCGACTGGTTCCGCCAGACGCGCGCGTTCACCATCGACAAGGCGGTGCGGGAGCTCGGCTTCGTGGCCCGCGTGCCGCTCGCGGAGGGCCTCCGCCGCACGGCGGCCTGGTACCGCGAGCACGGGTACCTCCGCTAGCCATGTGCGGCATCGCGGGCGTCTTCGAGTTCCGTCCGGGCCGGACGACGGCGCCGCACATCCTCGAGTCGATGGCGAAGATGATCGAGCACCGCGGCCCCGACCAGGGCGCCATCTTCCAGGACGGGCCGATCGGGCTCGTCGCGCGGCGTCTGAAGATCATCGACCTGTCGCCCGCGGGCTCCCAGCCCGTCCCGAACGAGGACGGCACGATCCAGCTCGTCTACAACGGGGAGATCTTCAATCACGAGGGCCTCCGCAAGGAGCTCCAGGCGCTCGGGCACCGCTTCCGGGGCCGTTGCGACTCCGAGATGGTCGTGCACGCCTACGAGGCGTGGGGGCCGCGCTGCGTTGAGCGTTTCCGCGGGTTCTTCGTGTTCGCGCTGTGGGACAGCGTCCGCAAGGAGCTCCTGCTGGCCCGCGACCGGATCGGGATCAAGCCCCTCTACTACGCGTGGTCGGAGGACCGCCTGGTCTTCGGCTCCGAGATCAAGGCGATCCTGGAGCACCCGGACGTCCCGCGGGCGATGGACGTCCAGTCGATGTACCACTACCTCGGCTACGAGTTCGTGCCGGGGCCGGCCACGATGTTCCAGGGGATCCAGAAGCTTCCGCCCGGCACCATCGCCCGCGTCCGCGGCGGCCGCCTCGAGATCGAGCCCTACTGGGAGCTCCGGTTCGAGGACTCGCCGGAGGACGCGGCGACGCTCGCGCGCCGGGTCCGCGAGACGCTGCGCGACTCCGTGCACGCCTGGATGATGTCGGACGTGCCCGAGGGCCTGTTCCTGTCGGGCGGGCTCGACTCGACGGCGGTGCTCGCCTTCACGCGCGAGGCCACCACCGGACCGCTGCCGACCTTCACGCTCGGCTACGACGATCCGTCGTTCAGCGAGTGGGAGTACGCGCGCGAGGCGGCGCGCTACTACGGGACCGAGCACCGCGAGATCCGGGTGCCCCCGGTCACGCCCGACGTGATCGAGCAGACCGTGTGGCACCTCGACGAGCCCATGACGGACCTCTCGGCGGTGCCGCTGTTCCTCCTGTGCCGGGAAGCGCGCCGGGACGTGACGGTCTGCATGTCGGGCGAGGGCGGGGACGAGGTCTTCATCGGCTACGACCGGTTCATCGCGTCGAAGGCCGATCGCGTCTACCGGCTGCTGCCGCGCGCCCTCCGGCGCGGCGTGATCGAGCCCCTGGTCGCGCGGCTCCCCGACCAGGAGCAGAAGAAGGGGCCGGTCGTGGTGCTCCGGCGGTTCATCGACGGCGCCCGCCTGGACCCGGACGCGCTCCACATGCGCTGGCAGTACTTCGGCTCGGACGCCCTCGACGCGCGGCTGTTCCGGGAGACCGTGCTCCGCTCCGTCGACCGCGACCGCTTCGCTCCGATCCGCCGGGCGGTCGAGCGGTGCAACTCCTCGCGGCAGCTCGACCGCGAGGTCTTCGTGGACACCCGGTTCACGATGCCCGACTCGGTGCTGATGAAGGTCGACAAGATGTCGATGGCGCACGCGCTCGAGATCCGGGTGCCGCTCCTCGACCACCACCTGATCGAGCTGGCGGCCACGATCCCGCCGCGTCTCAAGTTCCCGGGCTTCAAGACTCGGGCGATCTACCGCCAGGCGCTGGAGGGCGTGCTCCCGCCGAAGATCCTGCGCCGCGGGAAGCAGGGATACAGCCTCCCGCTCAAGCAGTGGCTCCGGAACGAGCTCCGCGACTACACGGTGCAGCTGCTCCGGGGGTCAGAGGTTGTGCGCGCCTACCTGGACCCGTCGGGCGTCGAGACGCTGATCGCCGAGCACCTCGCGCGTCGCGCGAACCACAACCACACCCTCTGGGCCCTCATCAACCTGACCCTGTGGCATCGTCGGTTCATTGAGGGAGCCTGAGCGCGGAGGTCGGGAGGGCGGCCGCCGCGGCCTTCGCCTCCGGATCGCGGTAAGTCTCGCTCTCCTCGTCCTGCTGGTCCTCTTCGTCGACTGGGGCCGCCTGGGGGCGCGCCTCGGTGCCGCGGATCCGGTCGTCATGCTCGTGGTGGTGGTCCTGGCCACGCTGGACCGGCTCCTCATGGCATGGAAGTGGTGGCTCCTGGTGCGGAGCCGGGACGCGGCGCTCGGCCTCTGGGCGGCGGTGCGCGCCTACTACCTCGCGTCGTTCGCCGGGTACTTCCTGCCCATGACCGTGGGCGCCGACGCCGTCCGGATCGGGGCGCTGGCCGGGACGAGCCGCGCGGCCGTGCTGGTCGCGTCCGTCGTGCTCGAGCGGCTGATCGGCGCGCTTGCGCAGGCGGTGCTCGCGATCCTGTCGGTGGCGACGCTGGTGACCCTCGGCCTCGGCGCCCGGGTCGGGCCGGCCGAGCGCTGGGGCCTCGGCGCGGCCGTGGCGCTGGCCTTCCTCGCGTTCCCGTTCTCGTTCCCGATCGCGCGGCGGGTGGGGGCGCGGTTCGGCGGCGAGGCGGGCTGGCGGCGGGCGCTCCGCGCGCTGGCCGAGCAGTACGCGGGGTACGGCGCCTCCACCGGTCTCCTCTGCGCGTTCTTCGCGCTGACGCTCCTCGAGAGCGGGTTCCCGGTGGCGATCCACTACGCGTCCGGCCGGGCGCTCGGCCTCGATCCCGGCTGGAGCTTCTTCATCGCGACCGTGCCGCTCGTCTACCTGGTCGCCCGCCTGCCCGTGAGCCTCGGCGGCCTCGGCTTCCTCGAGCTCTCGTTCGTCTCGCTGGCCGGCCTCCTGGGCGTGGGCTGGACGGACGCCTTCGCCATCGCGGGGCTCGCGACCGCGCTCTACCTGGTGGCGCTCACGCCCGGCGCGGTGCTGTACCTCATCCCGGCGCCGGCGCCCGGCCGGCCCGCGCCGAGCCCGTCCGACAAGGGAGCGCGGTGACCGGGAGCGACCGGCTCGCGGACGTGCCGGGCGCCCTGTTCGACGCCCGGCGCTCGAAGGCCGAGCGCTACGCTGACCTCGTCGTCGGCGAGCGTGGATGGTGGCCGCTCCTCCGCTACGAGCTCGTGATGCTGCTCGCCTCGTGGGTGCCGGGTGCCCTCGGCCTCCTGCTGCGCGCCTGGCTCTACCCGTGGCTCCTCGGCGCGTGTGGCCGGAACGTGAGCTTCGGTACGGGCGTCGTGCTGCGCCACCCGAGGAAGATCCGGCTCGGCGACGACGTCGCCATCGACGACGGCTGCGTGCTCGACGCCAAGGGCGCGGCCAACCACGGCATCGACATCGGCTCGCGCGTGTTTCTCGGCCGGCACACCCTCCTCGCGTGCAAGGAGGGGGACATCGTGCTCGAGAACGGAGTCAACATCTCCTACAACTGCACGGTCTTTTCGGCGTCGTCGGTCCGCATCGGGGCGGAGACGCTGCTCGCCGCGTACTGCTACGTGGTGGGCGGCGGCCACGACTTCGACCGGGTGGACGTGCCCGTCGTCCAGCAGGCGCGCCCGTCCCGGGGCATCGTCGTCGGCGCGAGCGGATGGCTCGGCGCCGGCGCGATCGTGCTCGATGGCGTGACCATCGGGTCGAGCGCCATCGTGGGCGCCCACGCGGTCGTGACGCAGGACGTCCCCGACTACGCGATCGTCGCGGGCGCCCCGGCCCGCGTCGTCCGGGACCGGCGCCAGCCCACATGAGCGCGCCGGCGGGCGCCCCGCCCGCCGCCCGCCCGGTGCCCGCGGGAGGGCCGGCCCCGGCGCGCCGCGGGCCCCGGGGTCTCGTGCGCGTGGGCCTCGGGCTCCTGGTCTCGGGCGCCATCGTCGCGTATCTGTTCGAGGCGCAGGGCGTGGACCCGCGGGCGCTCATCCCGCTCGTGCGTGCGATCTCGATCCCGGGCCTCGTGGCGTACGTGGCGATCTCGGCCGTGGGTCTCCTGCTGCGCGCCTGGCGGTACCGGCTCCTGCTCGGGCGCCCGGTGCCGTTCTGGCCTCTCGTGCTGGTGACCGCGGTCCGCAACATGGCGGTGGACCTCGTGCCCGCGCGCGCCGGAGCGGCCGCGAGCTACCTCTACCTCATCACCGCGCGCCTGGGGCTGCCGCTCGAGGCGGGCGTCGCCTCGTTCGCGCTCTCGTTCATCCTCGACACGCTCGCCGTGGCGCCGCTCCTCGTCCTGGCCCTCCTCGCGGTGGGCAGCGGGCCGCTGCCGCCCGTGGTCCTCGTCGGCGGGAGCCTCGTGATCCTGGCCGGGTCCGTCGCGGCGCTCTGGGCGCTCGGCCCGCTCCTCCGCCTGGGCGCCCGGATCGCCGGCCGGCTGCCGGGCCGGCTCGCCCGCGTCGCGCCACTCCTGGACGCGGCGGCGGGCGAGGTGGCGCGCCAGGAGCGGACGCGCACGCTCCTGCCGGCGCTCGGGCTGTCGCTGCTCCTGCGCCTGTCGAAGTACGGCGCGTACTACTGTCTCCTGCGGGCGCTCCTTGCCTCGCAGGGGGACGTGGTCCAGGGGCTCAGCTTCCTCCGCGTGTTCCTCGCGATCGCCGGCGCCGAGATGGCGGCGTCGCTGCCGCTGCCGACCGTCATGAGCGTCGGGCCCTACGAGGCCGCCGGCGCGGCGGGGTTCGGCTTCTGGCTGGGCCTCCCGCGGGACCTCGCCACGCTCGCGGTGACCGCGTTCCACGGGCTGTCGCAGGTTCACGACTACGGCCTCGGGCTGCTCGCGCTCGTGTGGATCATGGCGTCGAGCCCGCGCCGTCCCGTCGACCCGGACCGCCGGGACACGCGGCCGTCGGGCGGTGGGTGAGGCGCGGCATCGGGACGCCGCGCCTCACCGCGCACGTCGGTTCCCCGCGAGACCGCGCCGAGCCGGGTGCTAGAATCGACGTGTGAACGCTGGAACGCTGTGGATCGCGTTCCGGGGCGCCGCGTGAGGCAGGAGGTCGACGCGCCGCGGGGCGCGGCGCCGGGGCGCGCTGCCGGCGGCCGCCCACCCGGATCCGGATCGGCGTGGCTCGACTACCTCCGGCCGCTCCGGTTCGATCACTGGATCAAGAACCTCGTCGTCCCGGTCGGGAGCCTTCTCGCCCTGGCCGCCCACGGCATCTGGCCCGGCGGGCCCGAGCTCGTGGCGATCCTGCTCGCGTTCGTCGTGTCTGGCCTGGTTTCGTCCGTCAACTACGCGATCAACGAGATCCTGGACGCGCCGTTCGACGCGCGGCACCCGACCAAGCGCGACCGTCCCATCCCGTCCGGCCGAGTCCGGGTCGCGCCCCTCCTGGTCCTGACCGCCGGCGTCGGCGTGCTCGCGTTCGCGCTGTCGTGGTGGCTCCTGCCCGCCGGCGTCCTCGGCGGCGCGATCGCGCTCTTCTTCGCGGGACTCGCGTACAACCTCGCGCCGCTCCGGCTCAAAGACTGGCCGTACCTCGACGCGGTCACGGAGTCCCTGACGAACCCGATCCGTATCGCGATCGGCTGGCACGCGGTCGCGGTCGGGACGCCGCCCACGCTCCTGCTCGTCACCGTGTGGACATTCGGCGCGTTCCTGATGACGGGCAAGCGCCTGGCCGAGCTCCGCCTCCTCGGCGACCTCGCGGCGCGCTATCGCCCGACGTTCCGCGCGTACTCGGTGAGCGGCCTGTTCGCGGTCCAGCTGAGCTACGCGCTCGTGGGGTTGGGGGCGCTCACCTGGCTGGTGGCGGTGCAGCGACCCCGGGTCCTGCCGGCCCTCCCGCTCGTGGCGGGGCTTCTTGCCTGGGCGTTCAAGATGACCTTCGAGCCCGAGAGCCCCCTGATCGATCCGGAGCACCTCTACCGGCGTCCCATCTTCCTCGTCGTCGCCGTCGCGGTCCTGGTCCTCCTGGTCGAGCTGGCCCGCGGCTAGGGGCGGCGCGGATGAAGCTCCGCGTCCATCTTGCCGTCTACGCGATCTGCCTTGGGCTGGTCGCGCTCTGGACCTGGCCGCTCGCCCACGATCCGGCGCACCTCGTGCCCGACAACACCGATCCGCGGCTGTTCAGCTGGGTCATGATCTCCGTCTTCCGGAACCTCATCGCGCGGCCGCAGTTCCTGCTCGACGGCGCGGGCTTCTATCCCTACGGCCTGAGCCTCACGTTCGCGGAGCCGCTGGTCACCCCGGCGCTGGTGGCGGGCCCGCTCTTCTGGTGGACCGGCAATCCCTACCTCGCGTACAACCTGACGCTCCTCCTGTTCTGGGCGGCGTCCGGGTGGGCCATGTACGCCGTCGCCTACTGGATCACGCGGCTCCACGCGGCGGCGACCGTCGCCATGCTGATCTTCACGCTGGCCCCCCCGCGGCTCGCGTACGCGGTCGAGTTCCAGATGGAGATGATGTTCGGTCTGCCGCTGGCGGTGTACGCCCTGGTGCGGTACCTCGAGACGCAGCGGGCCCGGTTCCTCGTCCTGTTCCTCGCGGTCTTCTGGCTCCAGGCGGTCGCCGTCTGGTACTTCGCCGTGATCCTCGGTATGGGGCTCCCGATCCTCGCGCTCGCCTACGGCCTCCGGCGCTGGTCGGGCTGGCGCGCGGCGACGCTGCCGGCGGCGGGCGTGGGCGCGGCGGCGCTCGGGCTCGCGCTGGCCCCGGTCGCGTGGCCGTTCTTCGTGACGCGCCGGGAGTTGGGTCTCGAGCGCGCCATGGGCGATGCGCTCGACCGCTCGGCCAACGTGCTGGGCTACCTGTCGACGAAGGGCACGTGGCTCGCGCGGCTCGTCCACGTCGATCACGTGTCGGAGACGACGCTGTTTCCCGGCATCATTGCCCTCAGTCTCGCGGCCCTGAGTGTCGCGTGGATCCTCGCGGAGCGAGGGCCCGGCCGGCAGCCCTGGCCCGAGCGGTTCCTCGCCGCGGGCATGGCGGTGAGCCTCGCGACGGCCGTCCTGACGGTGGTCGGCCACGGCCGCCTCCGTCTCGGCCCGGCGTGGACCCGCCTGCCGTCCATGACGGCGTGCGGTGTCGCGTTCTTCGTGAGTCTGCTCCTCCGGGGCGGCGTGGCCGGCTGGCGGCGCTGGCAAGCCGGCCTCCGCGACCGCGCGCTCGCGCCCGGCGAGTGGGCGTGGGCGCTCGCCGCCATGGGGCTGTTCGCGTTCCTCCTCTCGCTCGGGCCGCGGGTGCACGTCGGCACGCGGGCGGCCGGGGCCGGGCTCTATGCCTGGCTCCATCCCTACCTGCTGCCGCTCCGGGCCATCCGCGGGACGACGCGCTTCGGGCTCCTCGTGCTGACCGTCGTGGCGCTCCTGGCCGCCCTCGGCACGGCCTGGCTGCTTCGCCGGTGGTCTGGGGCCACGCGCTCGCTCGTGGCGGCGGGCCTCGTGGGCGCGCTGGTCCTCGACTACGTCGCGCCCGCCCAGGACTATCAGTGGATCGAGACCTTCACGCGGCCCGTCGATGCGGCGCTCCGGGCGGAGCCGGAGGATGTCGCCGTTCTCGAGTGGCCGTTCGGCGACCCCGACGACGAGGTGGACGCGACGCTCCGGACGGTCGGGCACGGGCAGCGCGTCGTCAACGGCTACGCCGGCTTCGTCCCCGACTTCCAGCGTGACCTCGACGCGCTCCTGACCCTGTCCGGCCCCCGGTTCGGGTCGCCGCCGGTGCGGACGGCCCTGGCGCGGATCTACCCATTGCACTACCTCATCGTCCGGGACGCCGCGCGCCACCGGGCGCCCGGCGACACCGCGCAGACCGTGGCCGACCGGTCGGAGGGCTTTCTCCGTTTCCGCGGGACGCACGGCGAGGACGACCTGTACGAGGTCGTGCCGTTGCCCGAGCGCGGGAACGCGGTGGAGCGCGTGGTGTCGTACGACCTGCTCCGGTCCCGGCCCCTCCTGCGGGCGACGGTCCGTCCCGTCCGCGTACAGGCCGGCGTGGAGCAGTGGGCGAAGCTCACGCTCAACAACACGGCGCTGGCGCGCGTGCCCCTCGACGTCCCGACGACGGTGGCGATGCCCCTGACGGCGCCGCTCCGGCGGGCCCGGCCCAACGTCATCGCCTTCGACCTGGAGTACCGGCGGCACGGGCCGGCGCTCGGCCCCGCGCACCGGCTCGGCGCGTCGGGGCCGAGCGTGCCCGTGGACGCCGTGGTCCAGAGCGCCGGGCAGCCGTACGGAGACCGGGCGTCCATCCGCGTCGGCATCGGCGAGCGGGCGCCGAACCGCCGCGGCTACAACCTGGTCGCCATCTCGCCGTCGGGCATGGTCGAGGATCCGGTTTCCTTCGACACCTTCGAGAAGCCGGCGGCGAGCGCGGAGATGGCCGCGTGGGTGACGGACCTGCCCCTGGGCACGATCGTGCTCGGCGCGGTCAAGGACGAGGCGTCACTGAGGCTCGGCGCCGACGCGGTCGACGCGCTGGGCACGCTCGGCGTCCGCGGCGACCTGCGGGGCGGCTATCGACACTCGCATGCCTTCATCGGGGTGAAGGGCGCGCCGCCCGGGTCGGCGCGGGAGGCGATCGGGCCGCGCGCCGTCGAGGTCCGGGTGGGGGAGCTCGACGCGCAGTTCGGCCTCGAGCTGGAAGCCTTCGAGCTCGTCCCCGGGCCGGGCGCGCGCTGACCCGGGGCACGCCGCCTAGCGCGGCGTGACCGTCACGCGATCGAAGAACACGCCCACGTCCCCCAGAAAGGCCACGGGGAACTCGAGGACCCGGGCCCGCTCGAGCGCGAAGTCGAGCGTCACCTCCCGGTAGTCTCCGGACGGGACCTCGGCCGCGTCGATCACCCGCGAAGCCAGCGTCCGCCCCGCCGGCTCGGTGACCGCGAGCCGCGCGAGCGGGCCGTGCCCGGTGGCCGCCGCGCGCAGCCGGACCGCGAGCCGGTACGCCCCGGGCGGGAACTCGCGCGCCGGCCCGCTCACCAGCTCGCCGCGGAGGCTCTCGGCCGGGTCCGCGTAGGCGGCCCAGCCGCCGGAGGCCGCAGGATCCGCGCGCTCCCCGAGGCGGTGCGGCAGCGCTTCCACCTCGTATGCGCGCTCGAGTGCCGGGCGGTCGGCGGCCACGACGAGCACCCAGTCCACCGCCGCCTCGCGCCGGCCGTCCCACAGCACGCGGAGCTCCAGCGGGCGGGCGTGGTCGACGACGAACGGCAGATCCACTTCGGTCCACGCCGGCCCAGGGTCGGCCGGGCGCTCGGCCAGGATCCGCCGGCCGAAGTCGCTCGCGACGTCGAGCCGGAGCCCGTTGCCGCGGACCCGGAAGCGCGCGACGTAGGCCCCCGCCGGGAGAGGCCGGTAGGGCCCGAACGTCAGGAAGCCGGCCGGCGCGCCCGGCTGGCCGACCACGACGCGGCCCCCCGACGCCTCCGGCAGGCCGGCCACGGCGCCCGTCGCGTGGTTCTGCGTCTCGGCCTCGTAGAACACGCCGACCGGCGACGTCTGGCGGTTCACGACGGGCGCGCGCTCGGTGACGCGGTAGAGCGCCAGCGGCCCGGCGACCTGCACGGGCGCGAGCACGCCCGAGGCGCCCAGACGTTCCGTCGTGAAGGCCGACGGATAGGGAGAGACCTGGGGCGGGAACCCGCCGCGGTCCACGACTACGTGCGTGATCCGGAGGCGCCGGAGCGCCTCGGCCTCGCCGGGTCCGAGGTCCCCGACGTTGAGGGCCGAGAGCGGCTCGTAGACCTCGTCCACGTACCGGCGCGGCACGAGGGGCGAGTAGCCGTTGACCGTGGGGATCCGGGTGCGCGTCACCGCGTAGAGGTAGAGGCCCGAGACGGCGCTGTCGCCCGGCCAGATCGGCACGTACAGCACGCGCTCGGCCTCACGGCGTAGGGTCTCGAACACCGGGCTGTCGTCGAACCGCGCGACGGCGATGCCGTGCCACGGCGGGGTCGCCGCGAGGACGAGGGCCAGGAGCCCCCCGGTCGTGACGAGCCACGGGATCCGCGATCCCCGGCCCAGGGTTGCCAGGGCCGCGCGGGCGCCCAGCGCCGCCAGCACGAGGACGGCGACGCTCGTCACCAGCTGGAGCTTCTCCGGGTTCCGGATCATCGCGAAGAACGGGACGACGCGGTGGAGCGCCTGGTAGAGGGGCACGCGCGGGATCGTCGGGCCGAGGCTCAAGAGGAGCCCGAGGCCGAAGGCCGCGCCGTACACGAGCCGGAGCCCGCGGTCTCCCGCGCGTCCCCGCGCGGCGGCGCCGACCGCCGCCAGCGCCACGAGCGCGAGGCCGCCATATCGCGCCGGCTCCGCGAGGCCCCGGAGACCGGGGGAGAACAGTCGCACCTCGTCGAGGCGCCGTCCCGCCTCGGCGATCGAGCCGGCGACGAAGGCCTGGCGCAGCATGAGGACCCAGCCCCCCGCGGCGCCCGCCAGGACGGCGAAGGCCAGGAGGGGCGCGGGCCGGAGCGCGCGGACGGACCCCAGCGCGACGAGGCAGACGCCCGCGTGGACGAGGGCCAGCCCGCCCGCGAGGTACGTGTACTGCGGCTCCAGCATGGCGAGGGCGAGGAGCGCGGCGCCGCCGCCGATCCCGCCGCCGAGCCGGCCGTCGCGGAGCGCCACGTCGAGACCCCAGAGCATTGCCGGCACGAGCGCCATCGCGAAGCCCGCCGGGTGACCGCCGAAGAGCGGGCCCGTGCGTGCCGGCAGGAGCGCGAAGCCGATGCCGGCGATGACCGCGGCCGCGGGATCCCCGGTGAGGCGGCGGGTCAGGCCGAACGCCGCCAGGGCCGCCGCGGGAAACGAGAGCAGGACGAGCAGGTTGTACGCGGCGTGGTGGCCGAATCCCGAGAGGAGAGTGAAGGGCACCGACAGCGGCAGGAAGGCCTGGGGCAGGTTCCATCGCGGGCCGTTCACGCGGAACTGGTAGGGATCGGTGAAGAGCGGCGTCGGCCCGAGGAGCCCGTCGCGGAAGAGCCAGAGCTGGTAGTAGAGCTGCAGCGTGTCGGCCGGCACGCGCGTGAGGACCGCCAGCTCCGTGAGCTGGCGGGCGCCGACCGGAAGGCCGCGCGTCAGCTCGGCGGGCAGCGGGCGCGAGACGACCAGCGCGGCGCCGAGCGCCACGACCGCGACCGTGAGGGCCGGCCACCTCACGCGGGGCCCTCCAGGCGCTCGATGCGGAGTCGATCGAACCACACGCCGACGCCGCCGCGGTAGGCGCAGGGGAACTCGAGGACCGCGGCGCGCTCCACGGTGAAGGGGATGGCGAGCTCCACGTACCGATCGGGCTCAGGGATCTCGGCGCCCAAGAGCTCCCGCCCCGCGAGCTCCCCGCCGCGCGAGGCGAGCTCCGCGCCGCAGCGCGCGACGGCGCCGGGGAAGCGCTGGTCGAGCTTGAGCCGGATCCAGAGCCGGTAGTGGCCGGCCGGATAGCGTCGGAGCGGGCCGGTCCAGACGATGTCGCGGACGGTGCGTTCCGGCGCCGCGTGGCCCGCGATGCCGCCCGAGGCATGGGGATCGAAGCGCTCCTGGAGCTCGTGGCCGAGCACCTCCACCTCGAAGACCGAGGCGGGATCCACCTCGGCCGCGAAGGCCACCGACACCGCATCGACGGCGACCCAGCCCAGACCGTCCCAGCCCGCGCGGTACTCGACGGTGGTGGGCGCCGGCACCGTGAACGGCACTGGCACCTCGGCGAACGCGCCGTCGGCCAGGTGGATCCCGGCGTGACCGAGGACCTCGCGGCCGCCTCGCGACGTGACCTGGAGCTCCACCCGGGTGCCGGCGCCCTTCAGGCGGAAGCGCGCGCGGTAGTCCCCGGGCGGGAGCAGCCGATACGGGCCGGACATGACGAATCCCGGGCGGTCCACGCCGCTTCGCGCCAGGGTCACGCGCCCGTTCGAGGCGTCGGGATCCTCGGTGACGCGGCCACTGTCCCGCCCCAGGGACTCCGCCTCCCAGAAGATGCCGAGCGGGCTCGTGAGCGGCGGCCCGGGCGGCACCGACCGCGGCGTCTCCCGGACGCGGAAGACGTGGAGCGCCCAGTCGCCCGCCGGAGTCTCGACGGGATCGAGGAAGGGCGAGGTCCGGAGGTAGGCCAGCGTGAGCGCCGGCCCGAAGGCGCTCACCTTCAGCGGGAACGCGTCCCGGTGGAGGATCACCTGGCTGACGCCGAGCCGCTGAAGCGTCGCGGCTTCGCTCTCGCCGACCACGCCGAGGTTCACGGCCTCCAGCGGGCGATAGACGTCGGTCAGGTACGACCGGTCGAGCCAGGCCGAGTAGCCGTTCAGCATCGGCACGCGCGTCAGCGTGGTCGCGTAGAGGTAGAGCCCGGAGTAGGCGCTGTCGCCGGGCCAGAGCGGGATCCACACGGCGCGTGGCCCCTGCGCGCGGATGGTCTCGAACTCCGGGCCCCCCGAGGGCAAGCCGCTGATGCCCGTGGCCCGCCACGGATGATAGTCGACCGCGACCAGGAGTCCGAGGACGAGCGCCGCGAGCGCGCGCCCCCGCCGCCACCGCGCGGTCAGCCAGTCCGTCCCGACCGCGCCCAGGACGGCGAGGCCGAGGGCCGCGATGACCTGCGCCTTCGCGGGCTGACGGATGAAGTTCCACGACGGCACGAGCCGGAACGCGACCTCGAACAGGGGGAACGCCTCGAGCCGGGGGCCGAGGGACACGATGATCCCCGTCGCGAGCATGGGCGCGAAGAGCCACAGCATCCGGCGGAGGCCCGTGGGCCGCTGGCGCGCCAGCGCGACGACGGCCACGACGGCGAGGGCGAGCGCCACGACGCCCGGGTACACGGTGCGCCCGGACGCCAGATTGACGCGCGTGAAGAAGTCGTCCGGCGTCGGCGAGAAGAGGAGGACCTCGTGGAGCGTCCGGCCGGCCCCTGACACCGAGCGGCGGAGGAGCAGCCGCTGGAGGAGGAGCAGGAAGCCGCCGGCCGCCAGTCCGCCGGCGACGGCGAACGCCACCGGGACCACCGGCAGCCGCGGCGTCCACCAGCGTCGCCACGCGGCGGCGAGCCATGCGGCGTGAATGGCGATCGGCAGCGCGAGGGCGAGCGCCACCACCCGGCCGCGTCCCGTCGCCGCCAGCGCGGCGAGGAGCCACGGGAGGCACGCCGCGAGGCTTCGCCGCGCCGCGGCGCGCGGCTCCGTCATCACGCCGGCCGCGAGGAGCCAGGCCGCGAGCGCCTGCCAGATCGCGAGCCCGAGGAGCGCGACCACTGCGCCGATCGCGAGGCGCACGGGCAGCGGGTCCTGCCAGCCCTGCCGTGCGAGCGCGCCGAGCGCCCCGTACCCGAGCGCGACGCCCACCGCGCCCGCCCCCGCTGCCGCGTCCCAGCCGACGGCGAGGAGCCCCGGACGCCACGCGGGGATGCCCACGCGCGCGAGCGCGTAGAGCGGGAGCCCGAGCGCGGCGAAGTAGGCGAAGTGCGGCTCCATCAGCGCGAGGCCGAGGAGCGCCCCGCCCGCCACGAGCCCGCTCCGGACGGATCCGGCGAGCGCGCCCTCGACGCCCCACAGCACGAGGGGCACGAGCGGGTACGCCAGCCCCGCGGGATGCCCGCCGAGGAGCGCCCCGACCCGGTACGGCGCGCACGCGAACACGACCCCCGCCACGAACGCGCCCGCCCGCGAGACGCCGTATCGCCGGGCGAGGAGCGCGGCCGCCACGCCGGCGAACGGGAAGGACAGGAGGACGAGCGCGTTGTAGGCGAAGCGGTGGCCGAGCGCCGAGAGCGGGACGAAGAGGAAGGCCGCGGGCAGGAAGATGTTCGGGAGATTGGGCCGCGCGCCGTTGACCGCGAACTGGTAGGGGTCCTTCAGGAAGGAGGCGCCCGAGAAGAGCCGCTCCTCGACGAGCCAGAGGTAGTAGTAGAACTGCAGGTAGTCGCCCTGGACGCCGTACGCGAGCTCGCGGCCCGGGCTCGCGACCGCAGCGTACGGCAACGCGTCGTGGAGGTGTCGGACGAGGGGCGCCGTGAAAAGGGCGCCCAGGAGGAGGTACAGGAGGAAGAAGCCGACCGCGGCGCCGCGCCCGAAGCGCAGGAGGCTATCGCCCCTCGAGGCAGGTCCGGTAGACATCGACGAGCCGCCTGCCTAGCGCCGACCACCCGAAGTGGGCGACGGCGCGCTCGCGGAGCGCCTGGCCTCGGAGCTTCTGCTCGTGCGGGTCCCGGAGCAGCCCGACGATGGCCCCCGCGAGGGCCGCGACGTCCCGCATGGGCGCGAAGACGCCGGCTTCGCCGAGGAGCTCCCGTGAGACTGCGCCGTCGTAGGCCACCGACGGCAGCCCCATCGCCATGTAGTTGAGCAGCTTCCCGTTGGCCTCGGTACTGACGTGCTTGGCGCTCACCCCGACCTCACCGAGGGCGAGATAGCTCGGCGTCTCGCCGTAGTCGATGCGACCGGTCAGCGTGACCGAGCCGGGCGGCGTCAGCTCGGCGGCCCGGGCCCGGTAGCGCTCGACGTTGGGATGTCCCATCAGGAGCAGGTGCGCGTCGGGGACGGCGGCCACGACGGCGGGCCAGGCGGCGAGGAGATCGTCGATGCCCTGGTACTCGGTGAGGACGCCGAGGTAGACCACCACGCGCTTGCCGACGAGCCCGAGCCGCTCGCGAAGGTGGTCCGGCGCCGGCCCGGGGCGGAGGAACTCCGGGTCGATCCCGTCGGCAAGCAGCACGACCCGCTCCGGCGGGATCCGCCAGACGTCGAGGAGCTCCCGCTCGAAGTTGGCGGAGGAGGGGAGGAGCCGCGCCGGCCAGTGGAGCACCACCCGCTCGAAGCGCTTGAGGGCCGCCGGCAGCGGGCCGCCCGCCGGCAGGTGGCCGTGCGCGATCATCTCGCCCGCCACGCTGCCCTGGAGGTCGGCCACCGCCGGCCGGCCGACGAGCCGCCCGACGACCGCGGCGATCGCCGCGCCCTCGTGGAGGTGCCCGTGCAGGACGTCCGGCCGGAAGCGCCGCGCCGCCCGGAGCGTGGTGCCGAGGAGCATCGTGTCCAGGTAGGGCCGGTGGGGCGAGAAGCCGACGGGCAAGGTCCGCACCCACGGGACGTGCGGCGTGCGCACCGTCTCGACCTCCGGGTGATCGCGCCCCACCGCGTAGGTCGTCACCAGGGTCTCGACACCGAGGCCGCGGAGCGCCCGGACCTCCTCGAGGATCCGGATGTGACACCCGCGGTCCCCGAAGAACGGCGTCGGGGCGACCATCAGCACGCGCATCGGCGCCTCATTGTAGCAGAGGGCCTCGGCGCGCCCGGCGGGCCGGGCGGCGCCGGTCAGGCGGGCAGATGCCCCCTGGCGCGGAGGTAGGCGCGGAGGGCGTCGGCCCAGGGCGGCAGCGGCGGCAGCCCGAGCGCGGCGGCGCGCGCGTTCCGCAAGACCGAGTACGGCGGGCGCCGGGCCGGCGCGTCGTACGCGGCGCTCGTCGTCGGCGTGAGCCGGGGCGTCCGCCCGCAGAGCTCGAAGATCCGCCGTGCGAACTCGAACCACGAGCACTCGCCCGCGTTGGTGAGGTGGTAGACCCCGCCCGGCGGGTCCGCCGCCACGAGCCGGGCGATCGCCTGGGCGAGGTCCGCCGTGTGGGTCGGCGCGAGCACCTGATCGTCGACGACCTGGAGGGGCTTGCCCTCGCCCGCCAGGCGCAGCATCGTCTCGACGAAATTCCCGCCCTTGCCCGCCGAGCCCGCCACGCCGTAGAGCCCCGACGACCGGACGATCACGTGCTCCGGGCCCGCGTTCTGGATGAGCCGCTCGCCGGCGAGCTTCGAGACGCCGTACACGCTGAGGGGAGCGGGCGGGGCATCCTCCGCGTACGGCCCCGGCGGGCCGCCGCCGAACACGTAGTCGGTGCTGAGGTGGAGGAGGCGCGCCCCCCGGCGGGCGCATGCGACGGCGAGCCCGCGCGCCGCGACCGCATTCACGGCGAAGGCGAGCTGCGCCTCCCCGCGCTCGTCCTTCTCGATGTCGTCGACCCGGTGAAAGGCGGCGGTGCTGACCACCCACCGGGGCGCGTGGGCGGCGAGGATCCGGGCGACGGCGGCGGGATCGGTGACGTCGAGGTCGGCGCGCTTGAGCGGGATCAGCGACGCGGCGGGCAGGACCTTCAGGAGGTCGCTGCCGAGCTGACCGCCCGCTCCTACGAGGAGGATGGGGCCCACGGCCCCATGCTACTGCCGGGTTGCGGGAGCGTCGAGCACCGAGCCGGGGATGCCGGCGGCCTTGCGGTCGTCCTCGAGTTGCTGGAGCCAGCGGATGTTGTAGTACCGCGGATTCTCGAAGTCGTTCCGGCCGTCGGCGCGGATTCGCTGCATGATATCGACCACGGCCTCCTCGATGGAGACCTTCGGGCGGAAGTTGAGGACCCGCGCGATCTTCTCGCCCGACACCCGATAATTTCGGACGCTCCCGTGGTGGTAGTCGGGGCGCACGTCGACCTCTATCCCGAACCGCCGGAGCGACTCCCGGACGCGGAGGGCGAGCTCCGAGACGCGGAGATTCTGGTAACAGAGGTTGAAGATCTCCCCGCGCACCATGGCGTCGTCCGCCTCGACGAGAGCGATGTAGGCTAGCGCGGCGTCCCGGACGTCCACGAGGGGCCGCCACATCTCGCCGCCGTGATGAAGCGTCAGCCGGCCCTTGGTGAGGGCGTCCCGGACGAAGGTGTTGACCACCAGGTCGTAGCGCATCCGGGGCGAGTACCCGTAGACCGTGCCCTTCCGGAGCGCGACGGGGCAGAAGCTCCCATCGGCCATGGGCAGGATCTCGCGCTCGGCCTCGTACTTCGACCGGGAGTAGGGCGCCCGCGGGGCGACCGGGGAGGTCTCGTCCTGGAGGACGTCCACCCGCTCGTCCACGATCCCGCAGTCGTAGATCGAGCAGGAGGAGGCGAGGACGTAGCGGCGGACGCCCCGGGCCTTGCAGAGCCGCGCGAGGGCCACCGTCGCCACGGTGTTCATCTCGTGGTTGGCGCGCGGGTTGTACTCCGCGGTCGGGTCGTTCGACAGCCCGCCCACGTTGACGACGGCGTCGATGCCCTCGAGCACCTCGGGGCCGACGGCGCGCATGTCCGCCTCGACGACCTCGATGCGGTCGCGCACGGCGCGGAGGCCGGCGTCGCCGAAGAAGAGGCGGTCGAGCACGCGGACGGCATAGCCGCGCTGGACGAGCTCCTCGGTCAGGATCGAGCCGACGTAGCCCGCGCCGCCGACGACCAGGACCCGCCGCACCCTAGCGCCCCTTCACCGTCCACACGTCGCCGAACGCGTCCGGGGGGATCCGCACCTCGTCGGGCTTCGCGTGGTTGTAGACGTGGCTCGCGGTGCTGACCATTTGGGTGTCGTCCTCGAGGGACATCCACCCGTGGTACACGCCGGGCGGGACCACGATCAGCCGGGGCTTCCGGGCGCTCGAGATCACCGTCATGAGCTGCCCGAAGGTCCGGCTCTCCGGGCGGTCGTCCTTCAGCACGAACTTGGCGCTGCCGTGGCTGATGAAGAACCAGTCCCAGAGCTCCTCGTGCTTGTGGAAGGCCCGGACGGTGCCCCGCGCGGGATCCCCGACGAGGTACACCTGGCCGAACCGGTGGACCACCGCGTGGGGCTCGGTATCCCCGGCGTGCCGGGCGATCTCCGTGAGGTACCCCCGGTCGTCCTCGTGGGTGGTGAGCTCGACTACCTTCACGCCGTCGATCATCGTCCGTCCACTCCGTCCATGACGCCGCCGACCGAGCCCAACTTGGTCCAGCAGCAAGATCGCCAGATTATACGGACGGTTGCGAGGCACGTCGTGTCGGGATTTCCCCGACCGTACGGCGACGTGCCCTAGACCCGGGCGAGGCGACGGAGCCAGCCGTACGACATGAGATGGTCGGTCAGGAAGGTCTTCAGGTAGTCGGTCGGCACCGCCATGACCTGGTGGCGCCAGATGCGGTCGCACGTGTAGCAGGGGAGCTCCTTCGGGATGTCGCCCGTGGCCATCTTGGCCCGGAGGTCGACCAGCCGCGAGTCGTTCCAGATCTCGCGGAGAGGCTTCTGCTTGAGGTCGCCCATGCCGAGCTTCCCGAAGAAGTCCTGGGGGCACGCGACGACGGTGCCGTCCCAGTAGACCGACGTGGAGTACCAGAGGAACGTGCAGGGCGTGAACCGCCGCCCGTCGGCGAGGAGGGCCTCGCGCGAGAGCTCGGGCACGAAGACGTCACCCGCCCAGTTGTGGGGCGTCCGCAGGACCACGCGGTCGAGCGGCAGGTCCTTGAAGTTCTCGAGGAAGGTCCGCCGGAGGCGCTTCAGCTCGTCCTTGGGCGGCGCCCCGATCTCCATGACCTGGAGCACGGTCAGCGGGTGCTTGGCGCCGAGGTCGCGCTTCAGGCGGAGGAAGCCCTTCAGGTGCTCGAGCGCCCACTCGAACTTGGCGCCCACGCGGTTCTTCTCGTACATGTCCTTCTCGTACCCGTCGAAGGAGCACGAGAGGAAGTCGAGCCCGGACTCGATGAGCGCCCGGCCCTTCTTCTCGTTGAGCAGCGTGATGTTGGTGTGCACCCGCGTGTAGAGGCCCTTGTCCCGGGCGTAGGCGACCATGTCGGCGAGCCGCGGGTGCATGAGCGGCTCGCCGCGATGGAAGAGATTCACGTCGTAGGCGTGGTCCTTGACCTGGTCGATGATCGAGGTGTAGAGCCCGAAGTCCATGAAACCGTGGTCTTCCTTGACCACGTCCTTGTTCGGGCAGTAGCCGCACTTCAAGTTGCAGCGGCTGGTCGACTCGATCCAGAGGCGGACCGGGAGCTGCGGGACCTTCGACGCGCCCGTCCGGTAGGCCCAGAAGATGCGGGCCAGTCGCCCCATGTGACGGAGCTTCCGCGAATCCATCCGACCGAGTATAGCACCCGGGCTCGAGCGGCCCGCCGATCGGGCGGTCAGGGACTCGGGCGGACCACGTCGACCCGGCCGAGCGCGAGCGTCGTGTCGAGGGTCGGCACGAGCCCGCGCCACCAGCGATGGAGCCGCCAGCCGTTGCCGGGGCTCCAGAGTCCCGCGACCACCCGGTACGGGCCGGGGGTGGCATCGGCGGGCACGCTGATGCGACGCCGGATGCTGACGTGTTGCGGCGTCACGCCGAGCTCGGGGAGGAACCCGACCAGGGGGTAGTCGTCGCCGAAGCGCGTGCCCTGGTGGTCCGGCCCGCCGTCGGCCCGGAAGTGCGTCCAGACCATGAGGCGGCCCCACGGCGCGCGGTGGAGGCGCCAGTGGGTCGTGAGGTCGACCGTCTCGCCGGCGCGAAGGGGCTCGGGGAGGACGCCGAAGCCCACGAGCTCGGCCTGCCCCCCCATCACGGCGCCCACCGGCCGGGCCGCGGTCAGCGCGGCGTCGGCCTCGGCGGCGAGGCGCGTCGCTTCCGCCGCGTCGCCGTCCAGCGTGGCGAGCCGGGCGCGGAGGCGCCAGAGCTCGACGTGGACGCGCTCCGTCCCGAGTGCCCGCGCGGCCTCGGCGTAGGCGGCGCGCGCGTCGCCCACGAGCCCCAGCGCCGCGAGCCGCGTGGCGTGCTCGAGTGGCGACCGCACCGTCGCCCGCAGGCGCGCCGTCAGCCGGGCGAAGGCCTCGTAGCCGGCGGGGTCGTCGGGATCACGGTCCATGGCCTCGTGGTACCGAAGGAGCGCGGGGCCGGGCTGCCCGGCGTTCTCGCGTCGGCGCCCCTCGTCCACGAGCGCGGCGGTGGCATCCCGCGCGCCCGTCGGCGCGGGGCCCAGGACGAAGAGCTCCGCGACGCTCCAGCGGCCGGGCGGCCCCTTCTCGACGAGCCGGAGCCGCCGGGTGGTGACCGGCGAGAAGCGGACCGTCAGCGTCCGGCTCGGCGTGAGCCGGATGGCGCCGTTCTCCCAGCGCGCCGCGATGCCTTGGGGCGCGAGCGAGAGCAGCTGCTTCCAGCCGGAGCCGGTCGGGTCGGCCAGCACGACGAGCTCGTCGGGCACGCGCTCGGCCCGGTCGTTCACGAGGATGACCCCGCTGACCGCGCGCTCCGCCCCGAGGTCCACCTCGATCCAGGCCGAGCCGCTCGGGCCCCGGACGCTCGACCACCCGGTGTCGAGCCGCGCGTCCAGCATGCTCGCCGCCTCGCCGCGGCCGTCGGCCGCGCGGACCGTGAAGCCCGCGCGCGGGAGCGACCGCGCCGCGGGCGGCGGCATGAAGTCGTGGAAGATGTGGTACTCGCCGACCACGTCTTCCCGGGCCGTGATCTGCATGACCTCGAGCCAGGCCCGGAACGTCTCCACGCCGGCCTGGACGACGTAGCCTGGACGGGGGGACCGGTCGGCGGCCAGGGTGTGCGGCGGATAGCGGTCGTTGAACGGCTGGGCGACGATGATGCCGCCGGGCGCCTCGAAGGTGAGGCGCGCGGCGAGCCAGTAGTCGAAGGCGTAGGCCTCGCGGAGGTCGAGCCGCCGGAGCGCCTCGAACACGCGCGCGTCGGCTGCGCGCTCCTGTCGGTAGCGGAGGCGCGCCTCGGCCGAGAGGGCCGTGATGTCGGGCGCGAGGTCGAGCCCGACCGCGAAGAGGTACGCCGCCACCCACACGACGGTCCCGACGCGGCTCCTGCGCCAGCTCAGCTGGGCCGCCCGCGCGAGCACCAGCGCGAGGAGCGGCACCAGGGGCAGGAGGTACCGGGGGACGCGGACGTACCCGCCGTACCACACGACGCCGAGCGTCACCGCGATGCCGATCAGGAGCAGGGCCTCGCCGGCGCGGCCGACGTCGCGGCGGAGCCGTCCGAGGCCGACGACGACGCGCGCCAGCAGGAGGAGGACCGCGCCGCCGACCACCACCGGGATCGTCCACGCGAGCGGCCCGGGCAGGTGGGCCGGCTGGTCCGTCGCGGCCCGGACACCCAGGACGACCGGCAGCAGGTCGACGAAGAGGATCCGTGCCGCCTCCGCGCCGGAGAGGCGGCCCTGGAACCGCGCGCCGGTCGACACCGTCGCCCAGTCGTGTACGAGGTTGTAGACCCAGAACGGCAGGCTCCCGAGGAGGAACGCGCCCACCCCGAGCCACGCCGCGCGCCGGAACGGCAGGGCCGGCTCCGCGAGGAGGAGGCCGATCAGGGCCGGGATGAGGGCGTCGATGATCTGGAAGTTGAAGTAGAGCCCAAGGCCGCCGACCAGCCCCATGGCGATCGCCACGCGGCACCGGGCCGGCTCGGACAGGGGGCGCGCGAGCCACAGCGCCGCGCCGACCAGGACGACCTGTCCCACGAGGAGGTGCTCCACGTAGTAGGACCGGGCAAGCGTGTAGTTGGCCGCGACGTAGGCGGCCACGACGGTGGTGAACAGGATGCCGAGCAGGCCCGCCGCCCGGCCGAACAGGAGCGCTCCCGTGCGGTACACCGCGACGGCCAGCGCGAGCGTGCCGAGCGCCGGGACCAGATCGAGCACGCGGCGCGTCACGCCGAAGAGGAAGAAGAGGGGCGCGGCCGCGTAGGACTCGGGCACCCCGGCGTGGTCCTGCATCAAGAAGAAGATCGGGAACTCGCCCCGCAGGATGTAGACGCCCATCAGGCCGGTGATCGCCTGGTCGGCATCGAGACGGGGGAACGCCAGGTAGAGCCCGAGGAGGACTCCGAGGAGGCCGAAGAGCACCCAGAGCCAGAGGTCGGGCGCGCGCCGGTGGAGGGCCCGGCCCGGCGCCGGGCCGGGCCGGCTCACCGGGCGGTCGTGGCCCGGCGGGCGCCGATTGGCCGGGCGGCGGCCCGTGGGCTCACCGCCGGGCCAGCCGGAGGCGGAACACCGAGGCCAGGTACGTCCAGAGGTACGCGGAGAAGCGCGTCTTGGACTCGCCGCCCTTCCGGAACCGGTACACCGTCGGGATCTCCAGCACCCGGCCGCCGTGGTGCACCACGTGGTGCAGGAACCGGATCGCGTAGTCGCCATAGCCGTAGAAGACGGCGTTCGCGTCGAGCCCGCGCAGGAGCGCCGGCCGGAAGGTGAGGTAGCCAGAGAGGTTGTCGTGGATGCGGAGGCCCAGCACCATGCGGATCAGGATGTTGAAGGCGTAGGAGCCCCAGTACCGGAACCGCGACGTGAGCATGCCGCCGCCGAGCACGTAGCGGGAGCCGATCACCACATCGAAGTCCTCGACGCAGCGGACCATCAGCGGCAGGAGGACGGGGTCGTGGTTGCCGTCGGAGTCCATGACCACGACGACGTCGCCCCGCGCGTGCTGGATCCCCCAGAGGATGGCGCTCGCGAGCCCCCGCTCGCCCCGGCGCACGTGGACGCGCACGCCGGGGTCGGCCCGGAAGACCGTCTCGACGTGCGCGGCCGTGCCGTCGGGCGACGCGTCGTCCACGACCAGGACCTCGATCTCGAGCCCCGCCCCGCGGGCGACCCCCAGGATCTCGGCGACGAGCTCGGCGATGCCCTCCTGCTCGTTGTAGGTGGGCAGGATGACCGAGACCACGGGTTCCGTCCTAGCTCCGGAGGGGCGTGCCGGCGTGCTCATGGTCCCGGGACGTCCGTCAGCGGGGGGCGAGCGCCCGCAGCGCTTCGCACACCGTGGCGATCTCCTCGAGGCGGAGGCCGGTCCCGGAGGGCAGGTTGATGCCCTTGGCGCTGAGCGCGGTCGCCACGGGGAACGGGGCGTCCTGCCGGTACGGCGGCAGCTCGTGGAGCGGCACGAAGAACGGGCGGGAGTCGATCCCGCGCGCCCGGAGCCCCGCGATCACGGCGTCGCGGCTCACGCCGAACTCCGGCTCGACGAGCACCGAGTACATCCAGTACACGTTGTGGGCCCAGGGCTCGGCGGGCGGCCGCGTGAGTCCGGGAATGCCGGCCAGGCCGGCCTCGTAGGCGCCGGCGATCGCCTTCCGCCGGCCGAGGATGGCGTCCGCCTGCTCGAGCTGCGCGCAGCCGATTGCCGCCTGGATGTTGGTCATGCGGTAATTGAAGCCGATCTCCGGGTGATAGTAGCGGCGACGGGGATCCATCGCGTGATCCCGGAGGAACGCCGCCCGCTCGGCGAGCGCCGCGTCGTTGGTCACGACGATGCCGCCCTCGCCGGTCGTGATGATCTTGTTGCCGTAGAAGGAAAACGCGCCGATGCGTCCGAGGGCGCCGACCCGCCGCCCCTTGTAGCGCGCGCCGTGCGCTTCGGCGGCGTCCTCGACGATGTCCAGCCGGTGCTCGGCGGCCAGGGCGAGGAGCGGATCCATGTCCACCGGGTGCCCGTAGAGGTGTACGGGGATGATGGCGCGGGTACGCGCGGTGAGTTTCCGCCCCGCGTCGGCGGGATCCATGCCCCAAGTTCGCGCATCGGAATCGACCAGCACCGGCGTCGCCCCCGTGTAGCAGACGACGTTGGCCGTCGACACGAAGGTCAGGTCCGGCACCAGCACCTCGTCACCCGGCCCGATGCCGAGAGTGGCCAGACAGAGGTGGAGCGCCGTGGTGCCGTTCGACGTCGCCACGGCGTGCCGGGCCTCGCAGAACGTCGCGAAGTCCCGCTCGAAGCGCCCGACGTACGAGCCGAGGGACGAGATCCAGCCCGTGTCCACGCAGTCGAGGACGTACCGGCGCACGTTCTCGGAGAGCCAGGGGGCGAAGACCGGGATCATCCGCGCTCCTCGCGCACCTCGGCCACGGCCTGACACACGTAAGCCACCTCGGCCTCCGTGAGGGTCGCGCCCGAGGGCAGGTAGAGCCCGCGTCGGCAGAGCTCCTCGGCGATGGGGAACCGCTGCCCGCGGAACAGCTCATAGTAGATCGGCTGGAGGTGAATGGGAATGAAGAAGGTGCGCGTCTCGATCCCCCGGCGCGCGAGGCGCTGCCGGAGCTCGTCGCGGGAGATGCCGAACTCGTCCTCGACGACGACCCCGTACATCCAGTAGACGTTCTTGGCCCACGACTTCTCGACCGGCAGGGTGAGCCCGGGGATCCGCTTGAGCCGCGCCGAGTAGCGGGCGGCGTTGTCGCGGCGGATGCGCACGAACTCGTCCAGGCGCTCGACCTGGGCCAAGCCCACCGCGGCCTGCATGTTCGTCATCCGGTAGTTGAACCCCAGGTACTTGTGCCAGAAGTGCCGCTCGTCGGAGAAGGCGTGGTCGCGAAGCCGACGCCCGAGACGGGCCATCTCGAGGTTGTTCGTCGTGACCATCCCGCCCTCGCCGGTCGTGATGATCTTGTTCGCGTAGAAGGAGAAGGACGATGCCTGACCGATGCTCCCGACCGGCCGTCCCCGGTAGGTCGCGCCGTGGGCCTCCGCGGCGTCCTCCAGGACCCACAGGCCGTGGCGCTCCGCCAGCGCCATGACCGCATCCATGTCGACGGGGTGCCCGTAGGTGTGAACCACGATGATGCCCTTCGTGCGCGGCGTGATGGCGTCCGCGAGGCGCGCCGTGTCCGGATTCCACGTGTCGCGCTCCGAGTCGACCAGCACCGAGGTGGCGCCGGTATACCGGACCGCGTTCGCGGTCGCGATCATGGTGAAGGCGGGCAGGATCACCTCGTCCCCCGGCTCCAGCCCGAACGTCACCAGCGCGAGGTGGAGCGACGTCGTCCCGTTCGAGCAGGCCACGCCGTACCGGCACCCGACCGCCTGGGCGAAGGCGTCCTCGAACTCCCGGACGAAGCGGCCGGCCGAGGAGATCCAGTTCGACTGGATGCACTGGGTGAGGTAGCGGAGCTCGTTCCCGTCGAGGCGCGGGTCCGAGACGGGGATGATCTGGCGCGTCAGCGCCTCCTCCACGACCGGGATGCGGGGCAGGCGGAACTCGAGCGCGGGCTCGGGCCCCGGCACGATCCGGAGGAGGTCGGCCATGACGTGCTCGGGCAGGCGGGTCTCTTCGATCACGACCGGTCCTCCTCGGTGCGGCTCTCCCGTCGGAGCCGCCGGATCGTTTGGGCGTAGCGCAGCCCCAGAGCCGCGAACCGGCGCAGGTTCGGGCTGGTCTTCGTCGTGCCCGCGCGTCGCTCCACGCACGTGTACGGCACCTCGACGACGCGGAGCCCTTGGCGGCACGCCCGGTGGAGAAAGTCGATGCAGTAGTCCCCGTAGGCGTGGTCAGCCCGGATGGGCACGCGCTGGAGCGCGGTGCGCCTGGCCGCCACGAACCCCGAGGTCCAGTCCCGGACCGGCCCGCCGAGCGAGAGCGTGCCGAAGGCGTTGATCGCGCGCGACGCCAGGATGCGTGCCGCGGAGTCCCGAGCGTCTCGGCCTCCGGCGGCGTACCGCGAGGCTACCGCGACGTCGGCGGCCGCCGTCGCCTCCACGAGCCGCGGGATGACGTCGGCGGGCATGGAGCCGTCGGCGTCGAGCCACGCCACCACCTCGCCCTTCGTCTCCGTAACACCCTCCGCGATGGCCGAGGCGAGGCCGCGCCGGCCCACCCGGCGGAGGGCGCGCGCGCGCCCGTCGCCGGCGAAGGCGGCGTCCACCACTTCCCAGGTGCGGTCGGGCGAGTCGTCGTCAATGACCAGCACCTCGACGTCCCCCACCGCGTCGAGGATCTCGCGAACGACGCCGACGATCACCTCGCTCTCGTTGTACGTGGGCAGCACGACCGAGGCCGTCACGCCGCCGCCTTCCGCGCCACTAGCACGACCGAGCTGCCGAACGGCAGGGAGCCGAGCCGGAGGAGCGCCCGCTCGACCGCCTGGACGCCGAGGAGCGCGGCGTTGAGCGGACGGGGCAGCGCGAAGACGTCGGACCCCCCCGCCGCCCCGCGGCGCGCGAGGCGCACGGCCGCTACCGCCGGGAAGACGAGACAGTAGGCGTAGGACGCGAGCACCGGCGTGAAGCCCGCCGCGCGGACGTGCCGGACGAGCTCGCGCCGCGTGTACCGGCGGGCGCCGTGGACGGCGTCGTCGTGCGCCGAGCGCAGCCACTGGAACGCGGAGTCGGTGAGCAGGAGCAGCCCGCCCGGGCGGAGAACCCGGTGACACTCGCGCAGCGCCCCGCCTTCCGACACAACGTTCCGATGATAGAGCAGGTCCAGGCAGAGGCACGCCGCAAACGTGGCGTCGCGGAACGGCAGGGCCTCGGCGACGCTCCCGGCCAGGCCCCGGAGCCCGCGCCGCCGGGAGAGGCCGAGGGCGGCCGGATCGGCGTCGACGCCCAGCCACGTGCCCTGCGCCGCGAGGACCGCCAGGGTGCCGCCCGCCCCGCAGCCCACGTCGAGCCCCGGACCGGCGACGGCGCCGTACCGCCGGAGCAGCGACAGGACCAGCGTGCGCTTGGACCGGAACCACCAGTGCGTGTCCTCGAGGGCGAAGTGCTCGGTGAACACCTGCGCGTCCATCGACTACGCCCCCGCCCCGCCGAACACCCGGCCGAGGAACTCGAGATACTGCCGGGTGATGCCCGGCCACCGGTAGCGCGCCTCGACGTAGGCGCGGCCGCGCTCGCCGAGCGTCTTCCGGAGCGCCTCGTCGCCGAGGAGCGTCGAGGCCCCGGCGGCGAAGTCGCCCGGCGTCCGCTCGTAGAGGAGCCCCGCGTCCGAGCGCTCCAGGTGGCCCCGGAGGACTGGCGAGCGCGCGGTCGCGAGCACCGGCGTGCCCTGGGACCACGCCTCGAGGATCACGAACGAGAAGCTCTCGTGGGGCGACGGCATGACGAGGGCGGTCGCCCCGGCGATCGCGTCGTGCTTCTCGGCCTCGGGCCGGAAGCCGAGGGCGCGGATCGCGGGGTGGCGCGGGAGCTTCAGCGCAACCGTGCCCATGAGGACCAGTGTCGCCGGCTCGGCGGCGCGCTCGCGCCAGGCGAGGAACGCGTCAACGAGAGCCCGGCAGCCCTTCTCGATGTCCACCCGGCCGACGTAGAGGAAGTAGGGGCCCTCGAGCCCGTGCTGCCGCCGGAACCGCGCCGGGTCGGCGTCGGCGACCGGATCGATTCCGCCGCCGATGACCGCGGACGGGAGGTGTCGCGTGTGGAAGCGCGCCTCGACGAACGCGCGCTCCTCCTCCACCTGGAAGATGAGCCCCCGCGGGATCCGGAACAGGCTCCGAAAGAGGTCGAGGTAGATCGGCCGCTCGTCGTGCGCGGTCGGCACGAGGACGGCCTTGTCCGCCACCAGCGGGAGCCCGAGCGTCGTCGGGAGGTAGAGGTACGTGTAGAAGACGAACCCGTCGTGGTCGTCGGCGTGGGCTCGGATCCACTCGATCAGGAACGGCGTCAGCGGCCCTTGCTGCCGCACCCACTCGGCCTCGTCGAAGAAGGTGTGGGGCGTCGCGTAGAGCCAGTCGGCGTAGCGGCCGAACGCCCGCACCCGGCGCGGCCGGTCGACCGGGAAGCGGCGCACGCGGACCCCGTTGATCGTCTCGACGCCCGGCGGGTAGACGTTCTGCCAGGTGAGGTAGTCGCGGGCGCAGGTGGTCAGGACCTCGACGTCGTGGTGGGCGGCCAGGGCCTCCGCGACACGCCGGCACTCGTGCTCGGCGCCGCCGTCGATCTCCGGCCCGTAGCGCTGCACCACGAAGGCGAGCCGGAGCCGGGCCCGCGCCGCCGTCACCGGAGGGCCTCCGCGCTCGCCAGCGTGTCGAGGTGCTCCCTCAGCATGGCCCCGATCGCGTCGGCGTCGAACGCGCGGAGCCGCGCCCGCTGGCCCGCGGCCACGGCGGCCCGGAGCGCCGGGTCGCGGACGATGCGATGGAGGAGCTCGGCGATGGCCGGGAAGTCCTTCTCCTCGAGCAGGAGGCCGGCGTCGCCCATCGTGCCCGGCACGCCGGCGGCGGCGTAGGCGACGACCGGCACGCCGAAGTGCATCGCCTCGAGGAGCGGCACGCAGAAGCCCTCGTGCTCCGAGAGGCAGAGGTAGGCCGACGCCAGGCGGTAGTAGGTGCACAGCTCCGCCTGCGACACGCTGCCCGCGAACACCACGTGGTCGAGGAGGCCCAGCTCGGCGCAGAGCTTCTGGCACCCGGCGAGGTAGGTCTCGGTGTCCACCGCCGACCCGACGATGATCAGCCGGCTGTCGGGGTCGAGGCGCCGGTAGAAGTAGTACGCCTTGACGAGGTCCTCGATCCGCTTGTTCGGCGCGACCCGCCCCACGAACAGGAGGTTCGTCCCGCGGCCGTACGCCTCCTCGATGGCCCGCACGGGGGGCAGCTGGTACTGGTCCCAGTCCACCAGGATCGGCAGGACGCCGGTCCGCCGGAAGCCGACGGTCTCGAGCTCCTGCCGGTTGAACTCCGACACCCCGAGGGCGAGCTCGGTCACGTTGCGGAGGCGGGCGAGCTCCCAGCGGCCGCGGCGGCAGCGGTCGGCGACGCGCGCGTTGACGCCGACGAAGTACTCGGGCGGCGTGATGTTGTGGTAGACCATCGCGCGCCGGTCCGGGAGGCTCGCGAAGAAGCTCGTCACCTCCGAGCCGATCGAGAAGTGGAAGAGCACCACCGTGTCCGGGGAGGACACCGCGCGGTACGTCGTGTAGAAGTGGGCGTCCTTCAGGAGACTCATGTGCCGGTACTGCGCGTACACGTCGGAGGCGTAGCCCCAGCTCCGGAGGAGCTTCCGGAGCGCCCGGACGTGGTTCCCGATGGCGTCGCCCAGGTCGAAGTTCGACACGAGCTGGTGGACGGCCCGGACGGGCGGGTGGGTCACGAGAATCGGGCCCCCACCCGGCGGAGGACGGCGAGGTAGTTGTCGGTGACCCGGTCCCACGTGTAGTTCGCGAGGACGTAGGCGCGCCCGGCCTCGCCGAGGCGCCGGCGGAGCGCGGGGTCCCCGGCCAGGAGCTCCAACGCCTCCACGAACTCGAAGTAGTCCTCGAAGAAGAGACCGCCGTTCGACGCGAGGCAGTGGTCCCGCGTCACCGCGCACCGCCCGTGGACGAGCGAGGGCGCGCCGGCGAGCCACGCCTCCATCATCACCAGCGAGAAGCTCTCGAGGAGCGAGGGCTGGCAGAGGGCCAGCGTCGCCGCGTACGCGTCCGCCTTGTCCTGCGGCGTGACGAACCCGAGGTCGAGGATGTCGGCGGAGAGCCGCCCGGGGATCCGGACCCCGCCCGAGCCGATCAGCACGAGCTTGAGCCGGCTCCGCGGGTGCGTCAGCTTGTAGCGCGCGAAGTACTCGACGAGGAGCGGCGTGTTCTTCTCCGGGGCCTTCCGTCCCGCGTAGAGGATGAACGGGTCGGTGACCCGGTGCGTCCGGCGGAACCGCTCCCCGTCTCCGGGCGGCGGCGGGTCGACGCCCTCGCCGACCAGGTGGAACCGCTCCGCCTGGGCGCCGGCCAGGGTCTCCGCCAGCGCGCGCTCGGCGGGCACGTGGAAGCAGACCGCGCGGACGGTCTGCAGGATGCGGCGGGTCCACTTGAGCTGGGCGAACGGCTCGTCGTGGAGGCACGGGATCAGGAGCGAGCGGTCGGGCGCGGCCAGAGCACCTTCCCACGTCGTGCCGAAGCAGTAGGGAATGAAGACGTACCAGTACCGATCGCGCTCGGAGGCCAGGTAGGCGTAGAGATCGTTCGAGTTGATCGACTCCCGGACGAAGTCCTCCTCCTCGAACGAGGTGAGCGTGCCCCCGGCGGTCAGGCGCCACTGGAGCCGCCCGTACCGCTCAGGATCGCGCGGCCGCGCCTTGAAGCGCCGCACGACGAAGCCGTCCTCCTCGGTGACGCCGTCCGGATGGTGGTCCACCCACGGCGAGGCGTGGTCGCGGGCGCAGGTCGTCAGGATCTCGACCGGCACGCCCCGGCCCCGGAGCGCGCGCGCGGTCGCCCGGCACTCGGCCTCCGCACCACCCGCGATGTCCGACCCGTACCAGGGGGCCACGAAGGCGAGCGTGTCAGGCAACGAGCCGCTCCAGGGTCTCGTAGAGACGCGCGGTCACGGCCGGCCAGCTGTACACCGCCTCGACGTAGGCGCGCCCCTGGTCGGCGAGGCGTCGCCGCCGCTCGGAGTCCTCGAGGAGGAGGTCGAGCGCCTCCGCGAACTCGTAGAAGTCCTCGAACGCGAGGCCGCCACCCGCGGTCATGACGTGGTGCGTGGTCACCGCGCTGCGGGCGTGGACCAGGACGGGCGTCCCCGCGAGCCAGGCCTCCATCAGGACGATCGAGAAGGACTCGTTGACCGAGGGCTGGCACACGACGGTGGCCGCGCGGTAGGCCGCGGCCTTGGCGCCGGCGTCGAGATAGCCGAGGTCCCGGACGCCCGCGGCGCCTGGAGGCCCGGTCACCGGTCCGTCGCCGGCGAGCACGAGCGTCAGATCGGAGCGGCGGAGGTCGCGGTAGCGGAGCGCGTACTCGATCAGGAGCGGGACGTTCTTGCCCGTCTCCTTCCGCCCCAGGTAGAAGAGGAGCGGCCCCTCGAGACCGTATCGCTGGCGGAGCGCCACCCCGTCGGCGGGCGGCGGCGGATCGAAGCCGAGCCCGACGACGCCGGCCGGCCGGTCGCCGATCCCGTAGAGCTTCTCCGCGAGCGCCGCTTCCGGGGGTGAGTTGAAGATGAACCCCCGGCAGGCCTGGAACGCGTCCCGCACCACGCCCAGGTGAGCGAAGGGCTCGTCGTGGAGGCACGGGATGAGCACCGCCCGCCCCGGCACCAGGGATACGCCGCGCAGCGTGGTCCCGAAGAGGTACGGGGCGAAGCACACGAGGTCGTAATCGGGCGCGCGCGCCTCGAGGTGGTCGAAGAGCTCCGTGCTCCCCACCGACTCCTCGACCCAGCGCGCCTCCTCCCGCGGGCGGAGGCGCGACCCGCGGAGGATCCGCTGCTGGAGCCAGGCGTGGCGTCGCGTGTCCCGGAGCCGCACGGGGAAGCGACGGACCACCACGCCGGCGTCGTGGCTCGTCCCCGCGGGGAGGACGTTCTTCCACGAGAGGTGGTCCCGAGCGCAGGTCGTCAGGACCTCGACGGCGGTTCCCGTGGCCGCGAGGTGCTCGGCGAGCCCGCGGACCAGCGTCTCGGCGCCGCCCACGACGTCCGCGCCGTAGCGCGGCACGACGAACGCCACGCGAAGCCCGCGGCCCGCCGCCGGGCGCGCGACGAAACTCGGCGGCGCCGCGGGTCGCGGCCGGCGAAGGAGCCCCCTCACGGGCGCCGTCCGATCGCGGCGTAGTCCTGCGCGCCCCACAGGAGCTGGTTCAGCCGCTCGAAGTTGTCGTTGATCTGGGTGAGGAAGGCCTCCTCGTAGCGACGCATGTACCAGAAGGGCTCCAGCCGCTGGAGCTTCCCGTCGGGGGGGACCGGGTTCACGTACCGCACCTCGACGTCGCGGAACCCCGCCGCCTCCAGCACGAAGCGCGCCGCCTCCGGATGGATCGGCTTGATGTGCGAGAGGTCGACGTAAAAGGCCCCGGAGAACACGGTGAGGCACGCCGGGTTCGGCGTCTCGCAGAGCAGCACCCCGCCCGGCCGGAGCTTCCGGTGGGCCAGTCGCACGAGCGCGATCAGCGCCTCGGACGGGATGTGCTCGATCACCTGGGCGCAGAAGATTCCCCCGAGCGCGCCATCGGGCTGCCGCTCCAGGTAGGCGAGGGCGTCCGCCTGCTCGGCGTCGAGGCCGGCCGCCCGGCACCGCGCGACCATGCCGGCGTCGACGTCGATGCCGCGGGCCTCGAGGCCGGCCTCCTTGCACAGGAAGAGGAACTCGCCCCGCCCGCATCCCACGTCGAGGACCGGGCCCTGCCGGGCGAAGAGCTCGAGATACCCCCGCTGGCGCTGCTGGATCTCCTCGGAAGTGCCACGGTGGCGATCCTCGAACTGCACGTATGCCGTCACCGGGAGCGCGCCGAGGCCGGCCGGCACTGCGGGGAGCGGCGCCGGCGTCACGGCCGGGGCCGGCCGGCGCCCGCGCTCCACCTCCGCGCGGAGGTCCTCCACGCGGGCGGCGAGCGCGCCGAGGCGCTCCGCGACCTCGCGCTCCCGCCTGAGCCGCTCCGCGTGCTCGACGGTCAGGCGCTCCTGGAGGTCGAGCGACAGGTCCTCGTGGCGGCGCGTGAGGGTCGCCAGGCCGTCGCGGACCGGCAGGACGAAGGCGTTCAGGAGATGGAGGAGCGCGCTGTTGAACTCGACCTGCCGGGCGAGGATCAGCGTGATGTACGGACGCGTGATCCGCCGGAGGACCTTCTTCGCGCGGACGATGACCGCGCCGACCCCGGCCCGGTGGGACTGGATGACGGGCTCGGCCGCCGTGTCCCAGCCGTCGTTCAGCCGCTCGAGGTGCTCCTCGAGCTCGTCCTGGAACGTCGGCGCGCTCTCCGCCAGCTCGATCTCCATCTGGGTGATGCGCCGGACCTCGTCCTCGGAGTAGAAGCCGGAGGCGCGCCGCTCCCGCACGCGCGCCTTGATCTCCTCCATGAGGCGGCCCGCGTCTACCATCCCCTCGCGGGGCGCGTCGGGGGGCAGGGCCGAAGCCTCGGCGGTCACGATCCGTCCCCCGCGCCCGACTCGAGCTGCCATCGGTGCGCGAGCCGCGCCACGCCCGTGTCGCGCACCCGCGAGCGCACCGCGAAGGCGTAGAGCCGGCTGTGGTAGTCGTACGGGTGGCCGTCGCGCGCGTGGACGGCGACGTCCAGGAGGTACTCGCCCTCGACCAGGTCGAGCCGTTCGATCGCCATCGTGACCGAGCCGTCCCCGTCGACCTTCCCGAACGCGAGCCCCTCCAGCGCGGTGTTGGTCCCGTAGCAGCAGATCCCGTCCTTCCGGAAGACGCCGACGCCGAACACGGGGTCGGCGATGGGCCGATGGGTCCGGAAGGCGAGGCGGACCGCGCAGGCTTCTCCGGTCTCGAAGAGGTAGCGCTCGCGACCGTCCGCGCCGGCGAGCTGGACGCCGGTCAGCTCGACTTCCCGGGTGCCCCAGCGCGTGGCCCCGCCCGTGCGCGCGAGCGCCTCGGCCTGGGCGTGCTCGACGCCGAGCGCGCGCGCTTCCTCGCGCGCCACGTGATCGAGGTACCGGCCCACGACCTCCCGGGTCTCGCCGTGGAGCTGGAGCCGCCCCCGGTCGAGCCACACCGCCTCGTCGCACAGGCGCTCGATGCTGCCGAGGTCGTGGGAGACGAGCACGATGGTCTTCCCGCGAGCCTTGAACTCCTGGATCTTGCCGATGCACCGGTGCTGGAAGGCTTCGTCGCCGACCGCCAGCACCTCGTCGATCAGGAGCACGTCCGGGTCCACGGTGACCGCGATCGCGAAGCCGAGCCGCATGTACATCCCCGACGAGTATGTCTTGACGGGGCTGTCGACGAAGGCCTCGAGCCCCGCAAAGGCGACGATCTCGTCGAAGCGCGCGCGGATCTCCGCGCGCGAGAGGCCCAGCAGGACGCCGTTGATGTAGATGTTCTCGCGCCCGGAGAACTCCGGATGGAAGCCGGCGCCCAGCTCGATCAGCGCGGAGACACGGCCCCGCACGACGACCTGGCCGGCGGTGGGCTTGAGGATGCCGCCCAGGATCTTCAGGAGCGTCGACTTGCCGGAGCCGTTCGAGCCGATCATGCCGACCATGCGGCCGCGCCCGAGCTCGAGGCTCACGTCGTGGAGCGCCCAGAGCTCCTCGCCCGAGAACAGCCCCGGCCCGCCGCCGCCTCCGACGAAGAGGCGGACGAAGAGGTCCTTGACGGTGGAGACGTGGCGGCCCCGGTGGAGCCGGAAGCGCTTCGAGACGTCGCGGAGCGAGATCGCGACGTCCGGCGTCGGGGGCGCCAGCGCCTCGCCCACCGCTCAGACCTCCTCGGCCAGGCTGTCGCGGAGCCGGTCGAACACCCACCAGCCGCCGATCAGCGCCAGGGCCGCGCAGAGGCCCACGGTGCCGAGATGGATCCAGTGCGGCTGGCGCCCGAAGAAGAAGATGTTCTGGTAGCTCTGGACGAGCCCGGCGATCGGGTTGAGGAAGTAGAGCGGGCGGAGGGGCACCGCCAGGGACGCACTCAGGTGGAGCGTCGTCGGCACCGTCGACACCGGGTAGAGAATGGGCGACAGAAAGAACAGGAGGGTCAGGCCGTTGGTCAGGATCTGCTCCACGTCCCGGAGGTGGACGTTGAGGGCCGCCAGCGCGAGGGCGAGGCCGGTGGTGAGGAGCAGCTGGAGGACGACGAGGAGCGGCAGGAAGACCAGCACCGCGTGCGGGCGGATGCCGAAGAGCAGGAGGAACACGACGAGCAGGGGCAGCGAGAGGAGCATGTTGATCAGGTTCGCGAGCACCGACACGATCGGCAGCACCTCGGCCGGAAACAGGATCCGCTTGACGAGCGCCCCCGAAGCGACGATCACGCCCGCCGCGTGGCCGAGCGAGGACGAGAACCAGAGCCACGGGAGGAGCCCGGAGAAGAGGAAGACCGCGTACCCCTCCATCGGCACCCGGAGGTAGATCGAGAACACGAGCGCGTAGACCAGCATCAGGAGCAGCGGGTTCAGGAACGACCACAGGAACCCGAGGAAGGAGCCGCGGTACCGCGCCCGGAGCTCCCGCAGGACCAGCGTCCCGATCAGCGCTCGGTATCGGTACAGGTCAACCAGGTGTCCTGCCATGCCCGCCTTGGTCCCGCCGTCGGCCCTCCGGTCAGGCCCGACGGCGCCAGTCGTCCAGCACGTCCTCGATGCTCCGCGCGAGCGGAATCTCCGGCGCCCAGCCCGTGAGCCCCCGCAGCCGGCTCGCGTCCCCGACGAGCATGGGGACGTCGACGGGGCGGACGCGCTCCGGCACCTGGCGCACCTCGATCGGGCGCGCGGCCCGCGCGAGGAACGCGTCGATCACCTCCCGGATGGTCGTGGCCTTCCCGGAGGCGACGTTGTAGGTCCAGCCCGGCTCGCACCGGCCCAGGAGGAGCCAGTACGCCCGCACCATGTCCCGGACGTCGGTGAAGTCACGCCGCGTCGTCGTGGTGCCGACCTCGAGGATCGCCGGGCCCTGGCCGCGCTCGATCACCGCGATCTGCCGCGCGACGTCGCTCCAGACGAAGCCGAGTCCCTGCCGCGGCCCGACGTGGTTGAACGCGCGGGCGATCACGAGCGGCAGCCCCTCCGAGCGCACGTAGTAGCCCGCGTACAGCTCCTGGGAGGCCTTGGACAGGGCGTACGGCGATCCCGGGGCCCAGCGCCGGGTCTCGGGGATCGGCTGCTCCGCCTCGGGGACGACCCCGTAGACTTCGCCGGACGAGATCAGGAGACAGGGCACCGGGTGGCGGCGCAGGCCCTCGCAGAGCTGGTAGGTCGCCTCGAGGTTCGTCCGGAGGACGTCGGCGCGCAGCGCCCACGAGGTGCCGACCACCGACGCGCCGGCCAGGTGGAAGACGCGGTCCGGTTGCGTCGCCTCCAGCACGCGGGCGGCCGCGCCGGGCTCCGTCAGGTCGCAGCCGACCGTGGCGACGTCCTTCTGGATGCCGGCGAGGTTGTCGGTCGGGGCGCCGGGGAGCACGGTGCCCGCGACCTCCGCGCCCTCACGGAGGGCCAGGTCGGCAAGGTGGCTACCGGCGAAGCCGGCGATGCCGGTGATGAGGACCTTCACGTCGCGCGCCGCCTAAACGCGGTTGCGCCAGTGCTCGAGGAGATCCTTGAGCGTCACCTCGAACGGGATCGTGGGCTCCCAGCCCGTGGCGCTCCGGAACTTCGAGCAGTCGCCGAGGAGGAGCGTGACGTCGGACGGCCGCATCCGGGCGGGGTCCGGCCGGACCTCCACTTTCACGTGCGCGAGACCGAGGAGGATGTCGAGCACCTGGCGCGCCGAGTAGCCCCGGCCCGAGCAGATGTTGTAAACCTCGCCGGCGGCGCCGCGCTCGAGGGCCAGCCAGTAGGCGCGGACCATGTCGCGCACGTCGGTGAAGTCGCGCACCGACTCGAGGTTCCCCACGTGCACGACGGGCTCGCGGAGCCCCTTTTCGATCTCCGCGACCTGCCGGGAGAAGTTCGAGGTGACGAAGACCTCGCCGCGCCGCGGCCCCGTGTGGTTGAACCCGCGAGTCCGGACCACGGGGAGCTGGTAGCTCCGCCAGTACTGATAGGCGAGGAGGTCCTGGGCCACCTTCGAGACCGCGTAGGGCGAGAGCGGCCGGAGCGGGCTGTCCTCCCGGAGCGGCACCTCGTCGGGCAGGACCAGGCCGTACTCCTCGCTCGACCCGGCGATCTGAATGCGCGTCTGGAGAAGGTCGAGGTCGCGGATCGCCTCGAAGAGGTTGACCTGCCCCAGTATGTTGCCGCTCAGCGTCTCACCGGGCGCCACCCACGACGTGGGCACGTAGCTCTGGGCCGCCAGGTGGAAGATCCGGTCCGGGCGCACCTCGCGAAGCACCCGCCGGACGGCGGCGGCGTCGCGCAGGTCGCACTCGACCCGCCGCACCTGGTTCCCGAGGTGCTGGACGTTCTCCATGCGACTCCGCCAGCGGTGCATGCCGAACACCTCGACGTCGCCGCGGGCGATCAGGTACTCGGCCAGGTGGCTGCCGACGAAACCGGTGAACCCGGTGATCAGGACCCGCATCACGGCTCTCCTTCGAAGAAGCTCCGGACGGCGGCGATCACGGAGTCGATCTCGTCGGCCCGGAGCTCTGGGAAGCAGGGAAGAGACAACACCTCTCGCGCGGCAGCCCAGGCTGCCGGGTAGGGAGTGGAGTCATACCCGAGGTCGCGGAATAGGGGCTGGGCCGGAATCGGCAGGGGATAGTGGCACGCGGTGCCGATCCCCACCGCGGCGAGGTGCGCGGCGAGGGCGTCCCGCCGGGCCGTGCGAATCGTGTACTGGTGGTACACGTGGGTCGCGCCCGGGCGCTCCACCGGCAGGACCACGGGCAGCCCGGCGAGGCCCTCGGCGTAGCGCGCGGCCACGGCCTGACGCGCGCGGGTCCAGTCCGGCAGGTGCCGGAGCTTCACCCGCAGGATCGCGGCCTGCATCTCGTCGAGCCGGGCAGTCCACCCGAGGGCGGTGTGGTGGTACTTCTGGGTCTGCCCGTGATTCCGCGCCAGGCGGAGCTGCGTCGCGAGCGCGCCGTCGTTGGTCGTCACCAGGCCCGCGTCCCCGTAGGCGGCGAGGTTCTTCGTGGGATAGAAGCTGAAGGCCGCCGCGCGGCCGTGCCCGCCGATCGGGCGTCCCCCGAGGGTCGCCCCGAAGGCCTGGGCCGCATCCTCGACCAGCGCGATCCCGTGGCCGTCCGCCAGGACCCGGAGGGGGCCCATCGCGGCCGGCTGCCCGTAGAGGTGGACGGCCAGGATCGCGCGGGTCTGGGGCGTGATGGCGTCCGCGACCCGGTCGGGGTCGATGGTGAGGGTGGCCGGCTCCACGTCCACGAAGACGGGCCGGGCCTCCAGGTGGAGCGCCGCGGTGGCGGAGGCCACGAAGGAGAAGGCGGGCGTGATCACCTCGGTGCCGGGGCCGACGCCGACCGCCGCCAGGAGGAGCTTGATCGCGTCCGACCCCGAGCCGAGACCGATCGCGTGGCTCACGCCGAGGTAGGCGGCGCACTCGGCCTCGAACGCCTGGCCCTCGGGCCCCAGGATGAACTGGCCGCCCCGCAGGACGTGCCGGAGGGCCGACTCGATCTCCGGCTCGAGCCGCTCGTACTGCCGTGTGAGGTCGAACTGGGGAATCTTCATTGCTGGAATCCGGTGAACCCCCGCCCAAATCCATATTGCCCTAGTTCGAGCAGGTTGATCGTGATCCGGAACTCGTCCTCGTCGACCCGATCGATGAAGGCCGCGGTAATGCCCCAGCACTGCTCGCGGAAGTCGACCTCGAGGCGGTTCTCGATGACGGTGCCGGTGTCGGTGTTGTAGTCGCTCGAGAACCGGACCGCCCAGCGGGTGCCGATCTTGGCTTCCAGGGAGCCCTGGATGTAGACCAGCCGGCCGTTGTCGCCGTGGCGCGTCCCGAAGGAGGCACGCCACCGCGTCGCCTCGTAGGAGAGATCGGTGGTGGCGGCCGTGACGCGCGCCTCGTAGGGGTCGAAGGACGCCGTCCCCCGGAACCGGACGCCGTAGAAGGGCTCCAGGATGAGATCGGCGAGCACGTCGGAGAACCGCTTCGGCGTGGTGCTCGTCGTGACCGTGGTGGTGGTGTCGGTCTCCTGCGCGAGCCGGCGGCGGCGCGCGGCCGCGGTCGTCGTCGTGGTGGGGGGTGGGTTGTTGACGATGATCGTCGTCACGTTCGGCTCGGGGTCGATCAAGTAGGTCTGACTGAGGGTGAAGCGGATGAGCTCCCACACGCGCCCGGGGCGGTCCTCCTGGCCGACCGCGCGCGCCTTCAGCCGGTTCGTCAGGGAGTAGGTGACGGTGTGGCCGGGCGTGATGGTGTCGATCCCGTCCCACTGGGGCAGATCGTTCGAGTCGTCCCCGTCGAGGAAGTTGTAGCTGATTCGTGGCTCGATCACGTGCTGGAGCTTCGCGATGCCCCAGGCCCCGTCGGCGTCGAACACGCGGTACGCGCGCGCGTCGAAGTCGGCGCCCGCCTCGAAGAGGGAGCGCACGGTGAGCTCCTTCTTCGTCTTCTCCACGGCGAAGCCGTCGTCGATGGTCTCGCCGATGACCCGCGTGTCGTAGAGGGTCTCGCGGAAGCCGACCCGCGGCGTGATGGTGAAGAGCCCGCCGGGTGACAGGGGATAGGAGAGGCGCGGCGCCAGGTCGAGGCGCTGTCCCTCCGAGCCGATCTCGCGCACGAAGTTGTTGTAGGAGCTTTCCATGTCGAACAGGAGCCCGGGCAGGAAGGGCAGGGGCTGCTGGAAGGCGGTCATGCGGAGCTCGGGCAGTCGCTGGAGCTCCACCGCCGCGTCGGTCGTGAGGTCCTGGTAGAAGAACAGGCGGCCGAAGAAGTTCCACTTCTCCCACCGCTGCGTGAGCGAGATGTTCGACTCCAGGCGCTGGCGGCTCCGCTCGTCGAGTGTGTTGCCGAACTCGCTGAGGAACTTGTCGTCGCTGACGCGGGCGACGTCCGCCTTCAGGACCAGGCGCGGCGTGAACTGCTCCTCGTGCTGGAGGCTCGCCACCCAGCGGTCGTGGTCGAAGTCCGGGGAGTCCTTGGTGTCGTGGAGGTAGAACCCGTCGAGCTGGCCCTTGGAGCCCTCGGTGCGGACGTAGCGGTAGGTGGCGCCGATCCCGAACCCGCGCTTCTCGAAGTAGGCCGGCGCCACCGTCAGGTCCTGGCTGTCCGACAGCACGATGTAGACGGGCTGCCGGACGAAGAACCCCTTGTCGCTGCTGCTGCCGAACGTCGGGGCGAGGAGCCCGGTGTGCCGGTCCTTGCGCAGGCTCGTCGCGAAGAACGGGATGAAGGGGACCAGGGGGACCTTCCACACCCAGAAGGACGCGCCGGTCCCCCACAGGTAGTCGTCGAGGTAGGCGGTGGACGAGCGCATCCGGACCGACCACGCCGGGGTGTCCTCGTCCTCGCAGGTGGTGAAGACCCCGCCCGCGATGCGGTAGGCCTTGTCGCCGAACCGCTCCATGCGCTCGCCGCCGAAGAAGAAGTGGGGCTCGGCGGCGGCCGAGGCCTGGTACACGATGCCGGTCCCGGACCGGAGGTTGTACTCGATCCGCTCCCCGGTCAGCCGATCCCGGCCGTCGAAGAGGACCACGCGGCCGGTCGCAACCGCCTCGCCCGTCTCCGTGTTGACCTCGACGCGGTCCGCCTCGAGGCGGACGTCTCCCTGCTCGATCTGGACGTTCCCCTCCGCCAGGAGGAGCTTCTCCTTGTCCAGGTTCTCGACGCGGTCGGCATACACGGTGACCGGGGTGCCGGCCTCCAGGGAGAGCCGCTGCCGCTCCTGACCCCAGCCGAGACCGGGCAGGAGGGCGAGGCACGCGACGGCAAAGACCCCGACCAGGCGCGGAGCGGGCACGGACCTCCCCCTCGACGAAGGGACCCGGCGCCCGGTCCCGTGACGTGGGTCCACTGTCGAAGTGACGCGGAGTTATGGAACGCGGGCATCCTATCAGAGGCCCATCGGTGACGCAATATTTGGAACGCCGTTCCGGGGTCACCGGAGGCCCGCGAGTGGTCGAGAATCCAAGCGTTTGGGCGGGTCGTAGAGAGGAGGTGAAGGCGCCCGACGACCGTCGGTCCCGCCTGACGAAGGAGGCATCCCATGCGACACGGATGGTGGTCGGGTGCCGCCGCCGGCCTGCTCCTGGGCCTCGGGCTGGCCCTGCCGGCGCTCTCCCAGGTGGCTGGTGTCGGCGCGGCCATCCGGGTATTCCAGTTCCAGCCAGGCGCGCTCCAGGTCCGGGCGGGCACCCGGGTCACGTGGACGAACCAGGACGAGATCACTCACACGGTGACCTCCGGAGTGCCGGGCAGCCCCGACGGGCGGTTCGATCTCAGCCTGGAGGGCAAGGGGACGAGCGGCAGCGCGACGTTCCCCACGCCCGGCGCCTACCCCTACTTCTGCGCGCGCCACCCCTCGATGCGCGGCGAGGTGGTCGTCCAGTAGTCCCGGACCGCCCGTCAGGTGGGGGGCGCGCCGAGCGCCGCCCGGAGCCGCCGGACCTGCTCCCGGTGGTCCAGGTAGTGGAGTCGCTGGACCAGGGCGTACTCCTTCCACGAGAGCTCGGCGGTGAAGATCTCGGGATCGCTTCCGGGGTCGGGCGCGCCGGCCGTGAGGATGGCCGGAGCCGTCGCCGCCGGACCATCGGCCCGAGGTTGCCGGATCGCCTCCTCGAGGGCCGCGTCGAGGGCGGCGCTCGCCTCCCGGAGCCCGGCCAGGAGCTCCACCCAGGGCACGCGGTGGGCCGCGCCGGAGAGGAGGCCCTCGTAGATCGGCGGCCCTGGCGGACGGTGGCCCGCCAGGAGGTGTCGGAGCTCCTCGGCCGCGCGGACCGTGGACTGGGCGACGTGATCGACGACCTGCGCCACCGTCCACTCGTCGGGCCGCGTCCGCCGCCGGGCCTCGGCCTCGCCGAGCCCGGCTAGCGCGGTCTCGAGCTCGGCGCCCGCGGTCCGGACGCGCGCCCGGATCCGCCCGGCATCGAGGCTGGCCGCGCGTGTGCGGAGGTAGTCGACGGTCCGGGCGCGGGCGGCCTGAGCGGCGTCAGTCATGGCGATCCTCCGGCGCGTCCGTGCGCGGCCCCGGGGCGAGGAAGGCGACGAGCGCCTCCTCGGCGAGGCGGACCGCGCGGCCGAGCGGCATCAGGTCGGGATCGAAGGTGAGCTGGAGGGAGAGCCCGTCCACGAGGGCCAGGATCACCGCCGCGGCCTCGTCGGGCGGGACCCGGCGGAACGCCCCGGCGGCGGCCCCGCGGCCGACGCTCACCGCGAGGAAGCGCCGGGCGCGCGCGTACGCTCGCCGGTTCACGCGCGCGAGCTCTCGGTCGTGGAGCGCCTCGCCCCAGAGCTCGATGAGCACGGTCCAGAAGTCGCGGCTCTCCGTCGCGACCTGGAGGCACGCGCGGAGGAGCGCCCGGAGCCGGGCCCGCGCGTCGCGCGCCCCCCGGGCCTCCGTCGCCACCCGGCGGTCGAGGTCCGCCATCACGGTGGCCGCGGCGCGCCCGAGGATGGCCCGCTTGTCGCGGAAGTAGTAGTGGAGGATCCCGGGGCTGACCCCCGCCTCCGCGGCGATCCGCTTCATGGTGAGCCCGCCGTAGCCGTCCCGGGCGAGGCAGCGGATCGTCGCGCGGACGATCGCGGCGCGACGCTCGGGCGCGACGCGGGGCCGCGGGCTCACGCGCGGGCCGCCGGCGCGGCGGGCGGAGGGCCGAGTCGATTCATATATTGGTTGGGTGACCAATCAATGATCGCGCCAGTCTGCGCGCCTGCCCGCCCGCCCGTCAAGGGCGCCCGGTGGGGTCCGCGGCTGCCGCGGGCGAGGCTATACTGGGCGCCGTGACGGCGCTCGCGGGACTGACCGTCCTGGACCTCACGCAGAACGTGGCCGGGCCGTACTGCACCCAGATCCTCGGCGACCTGGGCGCCGACGTGATCAAGGTCGAGCGGCCGGGCCGCGGCGACGAGACGCGCGCGTGGGCGCCGCCCCGCTGGGGACCCGAGGGGACGATCTTCCTGTCGTTCAACCGGAACAAGCGGAGCCTCGCCCTCGACGTGAAGGCGCCCGGAGCGCGGACGGTGATCGAGCGCCTCGTCCGGCGGTCGGACATCCTCGTCCAGAGCTTCCGGCCCGGCAACGCCGAGGAGCTCGGCTTCGGGGCGGCGCAGGCCCGCGCGCTCAACCCCCGGCTCGTCTACTGCTCGGTGACCGCGTTCGGCAGCCGCGGCCCGCTGCGCGGAGAGCCGGGCTACGACCCGATGATGCAGGGCTACAGCGGGTTCATGCGCCTCACCGGGCACCCGGGCCAGGCGCCGGTGCGCGCGGGCACCTCGATGGTCGACATGGGGACCGGCATGTGGGCGGCGCTCGGCGTCCTGGCGGCGCTCCGGGCGCGCGACGAGACCGGGGTGGGCACCGAGGTGAGCGCGGCGCTCTTCGACACCGCGCTCGCCTGGATCCCCTACCAGCTGATGGCGTACCTCGCGACCGGCGAGGTGCTGCAGCCCCAGGGCTCGGCGGCGGCGATGATCGTTCCGTACCAGGCCTTCCCCACGACGGACGGCTGGCTCATGATCACGACGCCGACGGATGCGCTGTTCGGCCGGCTCTGCGAGGCGCTGGGGCGCCCCGACCTCGCCGCCGACCCGCGCTACCGCACCAACCCGGACCGCGTGCGGAACCGGGGAACGCTGGTGCCGGCGCTGGAGGCGCTCACCGCGCCCCACGCGACCCAGGTGCTCCTCGAGCGGCTGCGCCAGGCCGGTGTCACGGCGGCGCCCGTCCAGACCGTCGACCAGGTCGCGGCGGATCCGCAGACGAAGGCGAGCGAGATGGTGCTGCCCACGCCGCGGCCCGACCTGCCGGACCTCGCCACGGTGGCGCTGCCGGTGCGGTTCGGCGACGAGCGGCCGCTGCCGCGCCGGCCGCCGCCGCGCGTGGGCGAGCACACGATCGACGTCCTGGGCGAGCTCGGTTTCGGCGCCGACGAGATGGGCGAGCTTCGCGCCGAGGGCGTCGTCGACTGGCCGCTGCCCGACTAGGAGAGCCGTGCATCCTCTGTTCCGCCGCAGAGCCTTGAGCCAATGGGGTGGAGGGGCGTGGGGCCACAGGTCGAAGGCCGTCGGCCACAGGCCGACGGCCGTCGGACGACGCGCCGCCGCTCCGCCCCCCGTGGACAGATCAACGTGACCGACGTGGGCTTCCGGACGCTCCGGCTCGAGCGGTCGGCCGAGGGCCACGTTCTCACCGTGACGCTCCACCGGCCCGAGGTCCTGAACGCGATGAACACGGCCATGGGCGAGGACCTCCTGGCCTGCTTCCGGGGCCCGGCGACGGGAGCCGACGTGCGTGCGGTGGTCTTCACGGGGGCGGGAGACCGCGCCTTCTGCGTCGGGGCGGATCTCAAGGAACGCGACGGCATGTCGGACGAGACCTGGCGCGCCCAGCACGTGATCTTCGAGCAGGCCGCGATGGCCGTGCTCCGCTGCCCCGCGCCCGTCATCGCCGCGGTGGAGGGGTTCGCGCTCGGCGGCGGCTGGGAGATGGCGCTCCTCGCGGACTTCGTCGTCGCCAGCGAGAGCGCGGTGTTCGCGCTGCCCGAGGTGACCCGCGGGATCTTCCCGGGCGTGGGCGGCACCCAGCTCCTCCCGCGGATCGTGGGCGCGCCGCTCGCGAAGGAGCTCATCTTCACGGGGCGCCGCGTGGAGGCGGCCGAGGCCCGGGCGGTCGGCCTCGTGAACCACCTCGTGCCGAAGGGCCAGGCGCGGGCGAAGGCCGCCGAGCTCGCGGCCACCATCGCCGAGAACGGGCCGGTGGCGGTGCGGCAGGCGAAGAAGGCGATCGCCTGGGGCGGCGAGACCGACCTGGAGACGGGTCTCGTGCTGGCGATCGAGGCCTACAACGCGACGGTGGTCACCGAGGATCGGCTCGAGGGCGTGCGCGCCTTCACCGAGCGCCGGAAGCCCCGATTCCGGGGGCGGTGAGGACCAGCCATGACGTCCATGAGCCTGACCCTGACCGACGAGCAGCGCGCCCTGAAGGCCGGCGTCGCCGACATCTGCAAGCGCTACCCGGGCGAGTACTGGCGGCAGCTCGACCAGGAGCGCGGCTATCCCGAGGCGTTCGTCACCGAGCTCACGCGGGCCGGGTACCTCGGGGCGCTCGTGCCGCAGGAGTACGGGGGGGCCGGGCTCGGCATCCTCGAGGGTGGGCTCATCCTGGAGACGATCAACCACTGCGGCGGGAACGGCGCCGCGTGCCACGCCCAGATGTACATCATGGGCACGGTCCTCCGGCACGGCTCGGAGGCCCAGAAGCGGCGCTACCTTCCGAAGATCGCGACCGGCGAGCTCCGGCTCCAGGCGTTCGGGGTGACCGAGCCGAACTCCGGCTCCGACACGACGAAGCTCCAGACCACCGCCGTCCGCCGGGGCGACCGCTACGTGGTCAACGGCCAGAAGATGTTCATTTCGCGCGTGCTCCAGTCCGACCTGATGCTGCTCCTGGCGCGCACGACTCCGGTCGACCAGGTCAAGCGCAAGACGGAGGGCCTGTCGGTCTTCCTCTTCGACCTCCACCAGGTGACAGGCCTCGAGGTCCGGCCGATCCGCATGATGATGAACCACTCCACGAACGCGCTCTTCTTCGACAACATGGAGATCCCCGCCGAGAGCCTGATCGGCGAGGAAGGCCGCGGCTTTTCGTACATCCTCGACGGCATGAACGCCGAGCGCATCCTGGTCGCCTCGGACTCCGTCGGCGACGGGCGATGGTTCGTCGAGAAGGCGGTGGCGTACTCCAACCAGCGCGTGATCTTCGGGCGGCCGATCGGCGTGAACCAGGGCGTGCAGTTCCCCATCGCGAAGGCCCACATGGCCGTCGAGGCTGCGGAGCTCATGCGGAACAAGGCGGCGGCGCTCTTCGACGCGGGCCAGCCCTGCGGGCCCGAGGCCAACATGGCCAAGTACCTCGCGGCGGAGGCGGCGTGGGAGGCCGCCAACGCGTGCGTCGACTGCCACGGCGGCTATGGCTTCGCCGAGGAGTACGACGTCGAGCGGAAGTTCCGCGAGGCGCGCCTCTACAAGACGGCGCCCGTGAACCAGAACCTGGTCATGGCGTACATCGCCGAGCACGTCCTCGGCCTCCCGCGGTCCTACTGAGCCGTGCCGCTCGCATCGGTCGATCGCGTCAGCGTCACGACCGTCATCGACAACTCGGTCGACATTCTGCGCGCGGACGAGAAGGTCGCCCGGCGCTGGAGCGTCCCGCGGGCCCGGAAGATCGCCGACCTCCGGGCCGAGCACGGCCTCGCCCACCACGTGGAGGTGACCCGGGGCCGCGAGACCGCCGCCATCGGCTTCGATTTCGGGCTCACCGCGGCGTCGATGACCCACAACTTCCACGAGCTCGGCCTCGATGCGGGGAAGATCACGGCGCTCGCGCTCTCCCACGGCCACTCGGACCACTTCGGCGGCCTGCTCGGCTTCCTCTCGGCCTACCGGCGGACCATGCCGCCCGCGCTCCGGTTCTACGGTCACCCGAACCACTACGTGGCGCGCTTCATGGAGCGGGGCGAGGACCGCGTCTCGTTGGGGCGCCTCGACCGGGGTGACGTCGCTCGTTGGAGTGTTGATGTGGTCGATGTCCCGGAGCCCTTAACCCTGCCGGAGGGCGTGCTGCTCTCGGGCGAGATGCGGACGCCCGAGTCCTACGAGGCGATCCCGCCGTCCCTCCGCATGGAGGAGGCGGGCGCCCTCGTCCAGGACACCTTCATCGGCGAGCAGACGCTGGTCGCCCACGTCCGGGACCGCGGGCTGGTCGTGGTGACCTCGTGCTCCCACCGCGGGATCGTCGGCATCTGCCGTCACGCGGCGCGGGTCAGCGGCGTGGCGAAGATCCACGCGGTGATCGGCGGGTTCCACCTCTCCGGGCTCGACGCAGAGCGGATCGACCGCGTCGTCGCGGCCCTCCGCGGCTTCGAGGTCGACTACCTCGTCCCTCAGCACTGCACGGGCGCGGAGGCCTTCGTCCGGCTGGCCCAGCAGATGGGGAAGGAGCTGGTCGTGAGCTCCACCGGCTCGACGTTCACCTTCGGCGGGTAGGCGGGTCGGTGGCGGACCTCCCCGTCGCCTGCAGCCTGACCGAGCCCGAGCTGGCCGAGCGCCGGGCGGGGGTGCTCGCCGACGTGCGCCGGAGCGTCCAGGAGGCGCGCTGGCTCGCCGACGGCGTCCGGCTCCGCTTCAGCGCCACCCCGGAGTCCCTCGCGATGCTGGCGACGTTCGTCGACCTCGAGCGCCGGTGCTGCGCCTTCCTCCGGTTCCAGCTCACCGTCGACCCCGGCGGCGGTCCCGTCTGGCTCGAGCTGACCGGCCCGTCGGGCGCGCGCGAGCTCCTCCAGGCCGAGCTCGGTCCGCACCGGTAGCGGCGCCGGGCCCGCGCGCCGGAGACACGATGGCCGGACGGCTCGCCGGGAAGGTGGCGCTCGTGACGGGCGGGGGCGGCGGGATCGGCGCGGCGACGTGCCGCCTGTTCGTCCAGGAGGGCGCCCGCGTCGCGCTCGTGGACGCCGACGCGGAGGCGGCGGCGCGTGCGGCGGCGTCGATCGAGGGCGGGGACGCGCGCGTGGTGGCGATCGCCGCGGACCTGGCGCGCGAGTCCGAGGCCGAGCGCGCGGTCACCGAGACGGTCCGCCGCTTCGGGCGACTCGACGTGCTCGTGAACAACGCCGGCGTGCGCCTGTATGGCCCGGTCACCGAGGCCTCGGCGGAGTCCTGGGAGTGGATCGTGGGCGCGAACCTCCTCGCCGCCGCCCACTGCGCGAAGCACGCCATCCCCCACCTGGCCCGCCAGGGTGGCGGCACAGTCGTCAACGTGTCCTCGGTGGCGGCCGTGCGCGGCCGCGCCGGGATGGTCCAGTACGACACCACCAAGGGCGGGCTCCTCGGCATGACCAAGGCGATGGCGCACGACCACGCCGCGGACCGGATCCGGGTCAACGCGATCTGTCCCGGCGCGACCCTGACCGGCTTCCACGTGCGGCGTCGCGCCCAGGCACGGGGCCTCACGCTCCCGGCGGCGGAGGCCGAGCTGCGGGCCGAGCCGGTCCCGAACCTCTTGCGCCGCCAGGCCGACCCGATGGAGATCGCGTACGGGATCCTCTTCCTGGCGTGCGACGAGTCGTCGTTCGTGACCGGCGCCGTCCTCATGGTGGATGGGGGCGCCGCCGCGTGACGCCCGCCGCCTGCGCGGGCGCCGGGGCTGTCCCGGGCCCGCTTGGGAGCCATCCGGGCCTCTGGTAGGCTGAATGGCCAGCGCGCGGGGCCCCCGGGCCCCCGCCAGAGGGAGCCAGCCATGATCCGCACACCCGCGGCGTTCCTGACCGAGGGCGAGGTCCGCCGGGTCCACGAGGCCTCCCTCGAGATCCTGGAAGACGTCGGGATGCTCGTCCGGAACGCTCGCGCCCGGGAGATCTTCGCCAAGCACGGCTGCAAGGTCGAGGCGGGCGGGGAGAACGTCCGGTTCCCGCGGGCGGTGGTGGAGCAGCACCGCGCCGGCATCCCGCCGAAGTTCACCTTCCGGGCGCGCGACCCCCAGTTCGACCGGACGGTGCCCGACGACGCGCCTGTGGTGATCACGGGCAGCTCGGCCCCGGACATGGTCGATCCGGCGACGGGCATCGCGCGGCGCGCGCTCGCCGCGGACATCGCGCGGATCGCCTGGCTCGTGGACCAGCTGCCGAACTACGACATCTTCTCGGTCTCGACGCTGGCCGACGACGCGCCGCCCGCCTTCTTCTCGACCACGCGGCTCTACGCGGCGCTCAAGTACTGCCGGAAGCCGATCCGCATCAGCGGCCCACCCGAGGAGCTCGACTCCATTCTCAAGCTCGCGCACATCATCGCCGGGGGCGAGGCCGCCTACATGGCGCGGCCGTTCGTCACGCACCACTACTGCCCGTGCGTCTCGCCGCTCACGATGGACTACGACTCCACCGAGACCCTCATCTACTACGCCGAGCGCGGCCTGCCGGGCCATCCGACCCTCGTGCCGAACGCCGGGCTGACGTCGCCGCTCACGCTCGCGGGCACGCTCGTCCAGGGCAACGCGGAGTTCCTGGCCGCCGTCGTCCTCGAGCAGATGGTCCGGCCGGGCAAGGCGACGATCTACTCGAGCCTCCCGACGGTGGCCGACATGCGGACGGGGGCCTACGCGCCGGGCGCGATCGAGACCGGGATGCTGTTCATGGGCGTCGCCCAGCTCGCGCGCTTCTACGGGGTGCCGTGCGGCGGGTACATCGGCCTCTCGAACGCGAAGGTCAACGACGCCCAGTCCGGCTTCGAGACCGGCATGTCCGGGGTGGCGGCGCTCCTCTCCGGCAACCACCTCTTCAACATGGCGGGGCTCCTCGACGCCCTCATGTCGTTCGACTTCGCGAAGGCGGTCATCGACGACGAGATCGTGGCGATGCTCCGCCGCATCCAGCGCGGGCTCGAGATCAGCGAGGAGAACTTCGCCCTCGACATCATCAAGGAGGTCGGGCCGGGCGGGATGTTCGCCGACCACCTTCACACCCTCGAGCGCATGCGGAGCACGGGGTTGCTGCCGGAGATCGCCGACCGCGATCCCCGGCAGGGCTGGATCGAGAAGGGCGGCCTCGACGCCCAGGGGCGGGCCATGCTGCGCGTCCGCGACATCCTGACCCGCGACGCGCCGAGCCTGTTCTCGCCCGAGGTGGACGCCCGGCTCCGGAGCGAGTTCGCCGGCATGGTCGCGGCGGAGTTCGCGCCGCCGGAGGGATGGACGCGCGCCGCCGACGAGACGCTGTCCGACCGCGCCGAGCGCCGGCGTCGGCGGCTCGCCCAGCAGACCTGAGCCCGCAGGCCTGAGGCCGTCCAGGATGACTGACCTGACCGCGCTCCCGCTCGAGGAGCTCCTCGAGCAGATCCAGGACAACCTCTACGGGGGCAACCCGGAGCCCGTCGTGGCCGGCGTCCACGAGCTCCTCCGCCGCGGGCTCACGCCGTACGACGCCCTCACCCAGGGCCTCATCGCCGGCATGGACGTCGTCGGCGAGGACTTCCGCACCGGGAAGCTCTTCGTCCCCCAGGTGTTGATGGCCGCGAAGGCGATGAAGGCGGGGATGGAGGTGCTGCGGCCGCTTCTCGCCGAGACCGGCGCGCCCCGCATCGGCACGCTGGTCATCGGGACGGTGAAGGGCGACATCCACGACATCGGGAAGAACCTGGTCGGGATGATGATGGAGGGCGCGGGCTTCCAGGTCGTCAACCTCGGGATCAACACCGACGTCGAGAAGTTCCTCCACGCGGTCCGGGAGCACGCCGCCGACATCCTCGGGATGAGCGCGCTCCTCACGACCACCATGCCGTACATGCGCGTGGTCATCCAGGCGCTGAAGGAGGCCGGCCTCCGCGAGAAGCTCATCGTGCTCGTCGGCGGGGCGCCGCTCAACGCGGATTTCGCGAAGACGATCGGAGCGGACGCCTACTGCCGCGACGCCGCCAAGGCCGTCGCGACGGCGAAGCGCCTCATGGCGGAGAAGAACGGGACGCCCGTTGCCTGACGGGCGCCGCTGGCGAGCGCTCCTCGCGGGACCCGGCCCGATCCTGGCCGACGGCGCCATGGGGACGATGCTCTTCGAGGCCGGCCTCACCTCCGGCGACTCGCCCGAGCGCTGGAACGTCGAGCGGCCCGACGTGATCCGCGGGATCCACCGCGCGTACCGCGACGCGGGTTCGCGCATCCTCCTGACCAACACGTTCGGCGGGAACCGCCTCCGCCTGGCCCTCCACGGCCTCGACACGCGCGTCGCCGAGCTCAACGAGGCGGCGGCGCGGCTCGCCGCCGAGGTCGCGCACGCGCCCGGCAGCCGCGCGGTGGTCGCCGGCGACATGGGCCCGAGCGGCGGGATCCTGGCGCCCCTCGGCGACCTCGAGCGCGACGACGCGGTGGCGGGGTTCGCCGAGCAGGCCGCCGCGCTCCAGGCGGGCGGCGTCGACGTGTTCTGGATCGAGACCATGTCGGCGCTCGAGGAGGTCGAGGCCGCGGTGGAGGGCGTCCGCCGGGCGGCGCCCGGCGCGCCGATCGTCGTGACGATGAGCTTCGACACCCACGGCCACACGATGATGGGCGTGAGCCCCGAGCGGGCCGTGAAGGAGCTGACCGCGCTCGGCGCCGTCGCGGTCGGCGGGAACTGCGGACTCGGGCCGGCGGAGCTCCTGCCCGCGATGGTCGCGATGCGCGCGGCCGTGCCCGACGCGGTGCTGGTCGCGAAGCCGAACGCGGGGCTGCCCGTGCTGGAAGGCGATCGCGCCGTCTACCGCGGGAGCCCCGAGGAGATGGCCGACTACGCGCGCCGCCTCAGCGCCGCGGGCGTGCGGATCATCGGCGGCTGCTGCGGCAGCGCCCCCGCCCACCTCCACGCCATGGCCGACGCCCTGGGAGTGACAGCATGATGAGATTGCCTGCGCGCGTCACGATCTGCGAGGTCGGCCCCCGGGACGGCTTTCAGATCGAGCCCGAGTGGATCCCGACCGAGACCAAGGTCGAGGTCATCGATCGCCTGTCGGAGACCGGCCTCCCGCGCATCGAGGTGACATCCTTCGTCCACCCGAAGGTCGTGCCCCAGATGCGGGACGCGGAAGAGGTGATGGCGCGGATCCGCCGGCGTCCGGGCACCCGGTACGTCGCGCTCGTGCCGAACGACAAGGGCGCCGTGCGCGCCGTCGACGCGGGCGTCGACGCGGTCCACACCGTCGTCTCGGCGAGCGAGAGTCACAACCTCGCGAACGTCAACATGACCGTCGCGGAGTCGCTCGTGAAGCTCCGCGCCGTCCTCGAGGTCGCCGCGCGCGCGAAGGTGGCCGTGAACTGCGCGATCTCGACGTCGTTCGGCTGTCCGTTCGAGGGCGACGTGCCCATCGAGCGCCTGGAATGGGTGGTGCGGTCGCTCGTCGACATGGGCGCCCCCGGGATCGCGCTCGCCGACACGACCGGCATGGCGAACCCCCGGCAGGTGACGGAGATCCTGGAGCGCTTCATCCCGCGCTTCCCCGGCATCGAGTGGACGCTCCACACGCACGACACGCGTGCCCTGGCGATTCCGAACATCCTGGCGGCGATGGCGTGCGGCGTCACCCACTTCGACAGCTCGATCGGCGGGCTGGGCGGTTGCCCCTTCGCCCCCGGCGCCTCCGGCAACGTGTGCACCGAGGATTTGGTCCACGGCCTCCACGCCATGGGCGTCGAGACCGGCATCGACCTCGACCGCCTCCTCGCCGTCTCGCGGCGCGTGCAGGAGGTGGTCGGCCGCGCCCTACCGGGCCAGCTCGTCAAGGCCGGCCCCGCCACGCGCCGCTACCCCGTGCCCGACGGCGTCGCGGCCCGCGTGGCGGGCGCTCGAGGGACCGCCGGCGCGTAGCGCGAACGACGAAGCTCGGACCGGAGGTCCGGGATGTTCGGGCATCTGCGCGCCGTGTTCTTCGTAGGCGTGTCCTTCGTAGGAGCGGATTCTTCAGGAAGGAGGCCTCCATGAGGCGAACGACCATCGTGATCTCCGCGGCCATCGTGGCCATCGGCGTTCTTGCCGGCCTGGTGAACCCCGCGTCCGCGCAGTCCGTCACGGCCTACGAGGGCGCGCGACTGATCGTGGGCGACGGGCGCGCGATCGAGAACGCGACGCTGGTGGTGGACGGCGCGAGGATCGTTCGGGCCGGCGCGGCCGCCGATGTGCGGGTGCCGGTCGGCGCCGCGCGCGTGAGCCTCGCCGGCAAGACCATGATGCCGATGCTGATCGACACGCACGTCCACCTGAGCCCGACTCGGGACGGGATCGTGCGGGACCTGAAGCTGCGCGCCTACTACGGCGTCGGCGCAGCGCTGAGCCTCGGGACTGACGCCTACGAGGTGCTCGAGCTGCGCGGCCAGGCGATCCCGGGCGCCGCGCGGTACCTGAGCGCCGGGCGAGGGATCACCATGTCCGAGCCGGGGCGCACGACCGTGCCGTACTGGGTGGCGAACGAGGCGGAGGGCCGGAAGGCGGTGGAAGAGCTCCAGGCCCACACGGTCGACATCGTGAAGATCTGGGTCGACACGCGGGACGGGAAGTACAAGAAGCTGTCCCCGGCGATCTACGGGGCGATCATCGACGAGGCGCACAAGCGGGGGCTCCGGGCCACCGCGCACATCTGGGAGCTCGAGGACGCGAAGGGGCTGATTCGCGCCGGGATCGACGCGTTCGCGCACGGGGTCCGGGACCGGGACGTCGACGACGAGCTCATGGCGATGCTCCGGCAGCGTCCGGATCTGGTCGTCACGCCGAATCTCCCCGACCGCGGCGTGAAGGTGGACCTCGGCTGGCTCAAGACCGGCCTGCCGCCCGAGGAGTTTGCCAAGCTCGAGGCGGCGAACACCGACCAGTGGACGATGCAGGCCGTCCACGCGATACAGGCGCGCAACCTCGCGAAGATGAACGCTGCGGGGGTGCGTCTCACGGTCGGGACGGACGGCAACCGGCCGTGGGGGCCGCACGAGGAGATGCTGGACATGGTGCTCGCCGGCCTGACGCCGATGCAGGTCATCGTGGCGGCGACGCGCAACTCGGCCGAGTTCCTCCGGCTCGCCGACACGGGCACGCTCGAGGCCGGCAAGAGCGCCGACTTCCTCGTGCTCGACGCCAACCCCCTCGACGACATCACGAACACGCGCCGCATCGCGGCGGTGATCCTCCGAGGCGCGCCGCTGGACCGCTCCCAGCCGGTCCGCTGAGGGCGCGCCGACTGCGGCGGAAAGGCCGGGCGGCATGAGCGGCGAACGTGCCTTCGACGCGCTCGAGGCCTACCTGGCCTCGGTTCCGGGAATCTCGCCGCCCTTCGGCCACGGGCAGGAGCCCGCCGGCCGCTGGTGGGTCAAGTTCGCGATCGACATCGGGCACCCGCTCGCCTGGCACGTCGTCCAGGAGCTCGGCCACGTCCTGAACTACCTCTCGACCACGGAGCGGCTGCCGACCACGTTCAAGCCGGTGTCGCCGCCGCCCTATCTCAACGGAGGCCCGCGGGCGTTTCTCTCGTGGGTCATCGAGTGCGCGGACCCGGGGTACGCGCCGGCCACCGTCGCCGAGTGGCTCGAGGGCCGTCTCCCGCGACCGGTGACCGATCTCGAGCAATGGGCGCGGGACGATTGACGCGCGCGCGGATCATCGGGGCGCCGGTGCCCGCCGCCGCCGAGGCCGCATGGTAGAGTCGCGGACATGCGGATCAAGTACCGCATCGGCGTGATGCCGGGGCCGTGGCCTCACGGCCCGGCCGGCCGCGACCTCTTCTGGCAGTTCGTGGAGCTCTGCGAGAAGAGCGAGCTCGACTCGGTGTGGTTCTCGGAGCGCCTGTCCTCGCCGCTCCCGGTGCCCGAGCCGATGACCGCGATGGCCGCGGTCGCGGCCCGGACGACGCGGCTCAAGTTCGGCCCGAGCGTGTTCATCACGCCGTTTCGGTCGCCGGTCGTGGCCGCGCGCGAGATCGCGATGATCGACTACCTCTCGAACGGCCGCATGCTGCCCGCGTTCGGCATCGGCGTCGATCAGCCGCGGGAGTTCGATGCGGCGGGGGTGCCGTTCCGCGAGCGCGCGCGGCGCACCGACGAGGCGATCGCGATCATGCGGCGGTGTTGGAGCGAGGACGAGGTCACGTTCGCCGGCGAGTTCTGGCGCCTGGACCGCATCAGCGTCCTGCCGAAACCCGTCCAGCAGCCGATGCCGCTCTGGATCGGCGGCAACAGCGAGGCCGCGATGCGGCGGGCCGGGCGGCTCGGCGACGGCTGGATCCCGTCCTTCATCACGCCGGAGCAGCTCGCCGTCGGCGTGGAGAAGGCCCAGGCCTTCGCGGCCGAGGCGGGACGCGAGATCGCCGTCGATCACTTCGGCGCGCTCTTCTACTACTGCCTCGATCCCGACGCGGGGGCCGCCCGCCGGCTGGCGGAGCCCTTCATCCCGAAGGGGCGCGTGGACGACGCGACGCTCGCGCGCTGCACGGCGTTCGGGCCGCCCGCGCGAGTCCGGGAGCACCTCGAGGCGTACGTCGCCGGGGGCGCCTCGAAGTTCATCCTGCGGCCGATGTGCCCGCCCGAGCGCATGCTCGACCAGCTCGCCGAGCTTGCCGCCGAGGTCGTGCCGGCCTTCCACCGGCGCGCCAGCTGACGGCCGGGCTCGCCGCGCCGTGCCCGTGCTCCGACACTTCGCCGTCCGGCGCGTCCGGGGGCCCGCGTGGGATCGCGCTCGGCCCATGCGGGAGCAGGCCCTCTGGCCGGAGCACGCCCGCTTCATGAACGCCCTGGCGGCCGAGGGCTTCGTCGTCCTCGGAGGTCCGCTCGGCGACGGTGAGGATGTCCTGCTGGTGATCCACGCCGACAGCGAGGCGAGCCTCCGCGCTCGGCTGGCCGCCGACCCGTGGACCGAGGCCGGCCTCCTCCAGGTGGCGCGCGTGGAGCCCTGGACGATCCTGCTCGACGGGCGGACCTCGTGACGCGGGGACGGGGGCGGCGCCCGTCGCCCGACCGTCGTCCGCGTGTCCTGCGCGGGTGTGTATACTCGAGCCCATGAACTCCTACTGGAACCACACGCAGTTCAACATCGAGCCGGCGAACCGCGACTTCTACCGCGAGCTGTTCTCGCTCCTCGGGTGGGCGGTCTGGCACGAGGACGCGAACATGCTCGGGCTGGGCGTCGAGGGCAAGGGCTCGTTCTGGTTCGCATCCGCGCCCGGCAAGCAGAAGACCGACTACGACCAGCTGGGGGTGAACCACGTCGGCGTCCGCGTGGACGAGCAGCGGGACGTCGACACGGTCGCGGGGTTCCTGACGCGGAAGCACGTCGCGCCGCTCTTCGAGACGCCGCGCCACCGTCCGGAGTTCTCCGAGGGCGAGGGGCAGACCTACTACCAGGTGATGTTCCGGTCGCCCGACAACGTCCTGCTCGAGGTGGTCTACATCGGTCCCAAGTCGGCGTAGCGGCGGGAGCGCCGGCGAGGCGCTCCGGCCCGCCCGACTCTGTCCCACCGCGCGCCCTACGGGACTCCGCATCGCGGCCGTGCCGCGTCTGAGCCCGCGCCCGTCGCGGGCGAGCCCCGTCCCCGGAGTCCCGGCGTCCCATCGGGAGTACAGTTTTCCTGAGAGGCCGCGCTCGCCACGGCGGCCCGTTTCCCGGGAGGCGCCATGAAGGCCACGTATCGCTATCTCATCGTCGGCGGCGGCATGACCGCCGACGCGGCCGCCCACGGCATCCGCAAGCGCGACTCGACCGGGAGCATCGGCCTGATCGGCGCCGAGCCCCACGCGCCGTACAACCGGCCGCCCCTCAGCAAGGGCCTGTGGAAGGGCGAGGCCGAGGACAGCGTCTGGCGCAAGAACGCCGAGACCGGCGCCCAGCTCCACCTCGGGCACCGGGCGGTCGGGCTCGACGCGCGCGAGCGCCGGGTGTCGGACGCCCAGGGCGTCGTCTACGAGTACGAGAAGCTGCTCCTGGCCACCGGGGGCGCCCCGCGGAAGCTCGCCGGCGCGCCGGACGGCATCATCTACTTCCGGACCCTCGACGACTACCGGGCGGCGCGTCTCCTCGCGGACCGGAAGGCGCGGTTCGTCGTGGTGGGCGGCGGCTTCATCGGCTCGGAGGTGGCGGCGGCGCTCCGGATGCAGGGGTGCGAGGTGAGCATGATCGCGCCCCAGGCCGGGCTGGGCGGCCGCGTCTTCCCTGCCGACCTGTCGCGCTACCTGGTGGGCTTCTACCGGCAGCAGGGCGTGACGATGCTGATGAACGAGGCGGTCGAGCGGGTCGAGGTCGCGGCCGGCGGCTACCGGGTGCACACGAAGGGCGCGGGCGTGATCGCGGCCGACGCGGTCGTTGCGGGGCTCGGTATCGAGCCCGACGTGGACCTGGCACGCCAGGCCGGGCTCACGATCCAGAACGGGATCGTCGTCGACGCCGAGCTCCGGACGAGCCAGCCTGACGTCTACGCGGCGGGCGACGTCGCCAGTTTCCCGAGCCCCGCGCTCGGCACGCGCGTGCGCGTGGAACACGAGGACAACGCCAACACGATGGGCGACATCGCGGGCCAGAACATGGCCGGTGCCGGGCTCTCGTACGAGCACCTCCCGTTCTTTTACTCCGACCTGTTCACGCTGGGCTACGAGGCGGTGGGCGAGGTGGACACGCGGCACGAGACCGTCGCCGACTGGAAGGAGCCGATGAAAGAGGGCGTCGTTTACTACCTTCAGGCCAGCCGCGTCCGCGGCGTGCTGCTCTGGAACACCTGGGAACAAGTGGACGCGGCGCGCGCCCTCATCGCCGCCCCCGGCCCGTTCCGCGCCGCCGACCTCAAGGGGCGTCTCCCGGCCGCCCGCTAGGCTCGACGGGGCGGCGAGGCATGCGCGAGCAGCGGCTGGAGCGGCGGGTTGTCACCGCGCTCTTCGTCGACGTCGTGGGGTCCGCGACGCTGACCCAGACGCTCGGGGCCGAGCGCGTCAAGCGGGCCCTCGACCGCGCCTTCGTCGAGCTCGCCGCGCGCATCGCCGCCGAGGGCGGCACCATCGAGAAGTACATCGGCGACGCGATCCACGCCCTGTTCGGCGTGCCGGCCACGCATCCGGACGACCATCTGCGCGCCCTCCGCGCGGCGGATGCCTGCGTGGAGTGGGCGCGGGTCGCGGGGGCCCGCGCGTCCGTGGCCCTCGAGGTGCGCGCGGGTGTCGAGACCGGCGAGGCCATCATCAACGTGGCGGCGACCGAGACGGAGCGCCAGCAGATGAGCGTCGGCGCCTGCGTGAACGCCGCCGCGCGGCTCCAGCAGGTCGCGGAGCCCGGGCAGGTCGTCGTGGGTCCCGCGTGTCGGGAGGCGAGCGCGGACGCGGCCGACTTCGAGCCGCTGGGCGAGGTCGAGCTCAAGGGCCTCGGCGCGCTCGCCGCGTGGCGGCTCCGGGCCCTCCACCGGCCGCGCGCCGCGGGCCGCGTGCCCTTCGTGGGCCGGGAGTCGGAGCTGGCGCTCCTCCGCCTCGCATACGCGCGGGCGCGCTCCGGGCACGGCGTACTGGCTCTCGTGTCCGGCCCGCCCGGCCAGGGGAAGTCGCGCCTGGTCGAGGAGTTCGTCGCCGGACTCGGCCCGGAGCACCGTCTGGCGACGGCCCGGTGTCGCCCGGCCGGCGAGCCCGGTGCGGGCAGCCCGCTCCGGCAACTCCTCGCGACCGGTGATGCGCCGCTGTCGTTCGACGACGTGGCCGCGAGTCTGGCGGAGCTCCTTCCCGACGCGACGGAGCGCCACCGGGTGGCGACGGCGCTTGCTCACAGCGCCGGTCTCACGGTCAGCCGCGAGCTGGCGGGCCTGCCGGCGGGGCAGCGCCAGGACGAGCTCGTCAACGGCTGGCGCCGCTATCTCGGTGTGGTGACGCGCGAGGGGCCCCTCGTCCTGTGGCTCGATGACCTCCACTGGGCGGACGGCGAGGTCGTCCAGCTCATCGATCGCCTCACGCTCGGCGTGGAAATGCCGCTGCTCGTGATCGCGACCGCGCGTCCCGAGCTGGCCGCGCAGGGAGGCGTGCGTCCCGGTGGGGACCGCTTCTTCCTGACGCTCGATGCGCTCGACGCCGACGCCGCGCGGACGCTCGCGAGCCAGGCAGGGGGCGGCCACGCCGCGGGCGTCGAGCGGGCGGAGGGCAATCCGCTCTTCGTCATCGAGCTCGCGCGGGCGCGCTCGCTCGGCGTCGCGCGCGACGTGCCGCTCACGCTCCACGGGGTGATCGGCGCGCGTCTGGAGGAGCTGCCGCTGCCCGACCGGGAGCTGCTCCAGTGCGCTGCGGTGGTCGGCGAGACGTTCACGCCGCAGGACGTGGGTCTGCTGTCCGGCCGCGACCCGGCTGAGGTCGCCGGCGCGCTCGAGCGCTTGGCCGGGCTCCTCTATCTCCAGCCCACGGCGGCGGGGTACCGGTTCCACCACGCGCTCGTCCGGGACGTCGCCTACGCGCGGCTGACCACATCGGATCGGATGCATCTACACGCTCGCTACGGGCGCGAGGGCGTGCGGGCGGAGGACGCCGAGGTCCTCGCGCACCATCTCTGGGAGGCGGCCGGCCCGCCGGACGCCGACTGGGTATGGGAAGGGGCCGGGGAGCTCGAGGCCATTCGGCGCGCCGCGATCGAAGCGCACCTCGCGGCCGGCCGCCGGTACGTCGATCGCGCGGTGTACACGCGCGCGGTCGACACTTGCCGGCGCGCGCTCCGGTTCGCTGGCGGCCCCGGAGAGACGGCGCGCGTCGAACACGCGATCGCCGACGCATACGCGGGCGGGGGCAACGCCGACGACGCGTGGGCTCACTACCTGCGCGCACGCGCGGTGCACCAAGAGGCCGGGACGCATCCGCCACCGGCCCTCTATCCCGACGCGCTCGAGTTGCCGGTGTACACGTCCGGCATGTTCCGCCGGCGGCCGACGGCCGGCGAGATCGAGTTCCTGCTCCGGGAAGGGGAGACCGCCGCGCGCCGGGCCGGTGACGACGCATCCCTGGCCCGTCTGCTGGCGCTCGACGCCTACCGGTCCCACGATCCGGTGCGGCTCGTCGAGGCCCTGCGCCTCTCCGAACGGCTTCAGGACCCCGCGCCCCTCGCCTCCTTCCTGTCGCATGCCGCGATCCTGCAGACTCGCGTCGGCGATTTCGCGATGGCCGAGCGTCTCTACCAGCGGCTCGATGCCCTGGGCCAGACGAGCGTGCCGGCGGACGTCCAGCTGGAGTTCCGCGCGATCCTCGCGCTCAGCACGGGTCGGCTCGCGGACGCCGAGCGTCTGGCGGCGCGGCTCCTCGAAGCGAGCGCCTCGCGCGGGCCGCACCTCCGGACGCACGGCTTTCGGGAGCAGTGTCACGTGCTGCTGGCCCGCGGTGATTGGCGCGGCCTGCGCGAGGTCGCCGCCGGGACGGAGCAGCTGGTGGCGACGAGCGCGAGCACGTCGTTCTGTTACGCCGTCACCACCACCCGGGCCTTCGCCGCGGTCGCGCACGCCATCGAGGGCCATCCCTCGGACGCCCGCGCGCTGCTGACGCGCGCGGAGGAGCCGCTCCAGGCGGAGCCGTTCGAACGGGAGAGCGCGCTGCTGCTGGCGTACGGCGCGGTGGGCGCGCGCGCGGACGTGGCCGGGCTCCGCCGTCAGGTCCGCGCGCAGCCCACGCCCCCTTTCTGGTTCTTCCACCGGATGGAAGCCGTGGCGCTGACGATGCTGGAGGACTGGTCGGAGCTGGCGACGGTGCTCCCCCCGCTCGAGCGCGTCGCCGTCCGTGGCAGCCCGTATCTTGAGACCCTGGTGGCCGCCATCCGCGAGACGCTCGCTGCCGCGCAGGGCGGTCCCGCTCCGTCGCACGCGCGGCTCCGGGAGCTCGGCTACCTTGGGTGGAGCCAGCTCCTGGCCCACCGCCCGCCGGCCGTGTGACGGCGCGGCTCAGCGGGCCGGCGCGACCGGCGCCATGATTCGGCGGAGGTCCTCCTGGTTCCGGTCGACCCAGAGGTTCCCGACATGCCCCCCGAGGGGGTAGAGGTACAGACGGTCGCCCAGCCAGCTGCGCAGGGCGTCGAGGTCCTCGGGCCTCGCGAGGAAGTCGTCGGCGTTCTCGACGACGAAGACGCGTGGATTCCGACCGAGCTCCGGGCCCACCGCGCCCAGGCTCGCCTGTGCCAGCAGCTGTTCGTCCGGCGGGGCGTCGGCGACGGCGCGCGAGCGTCGGAGCGCGGGAAACACGAACTGCGACAGGTAGTCCGCGAAGGAGTAGCGTCCCGCCACGTTGACCTGCAGCGGCCACGTGCCCGTCACCGGCGCGGCGCCGGGCGTCCGGCCCGCGCTGATCTGACGGCTGGCGAGGATGGTGCCCTGCACGGCGATCCGGAACGACTGGCCGATGAGCCAACGCATCTCGCGGTCCGTGAAGGTCCACTGCTCGGCGGCCCAGGCGGTGAGCTCGTGAGTGAACGGGCGATTCTTGAGCTTGATGACCGTGTCGACCATCGTCTGGGAGAGCTGGTTTCTTCGCGGGTCCGGGATGGACGCCCCCGCCGCATAGAAGCCGTCGACGACATCGACCCCGTGCCGGACGTCGATCGCGGGGTTGATGAGGACCACCCGCGCGAACGCGAACGCGCGCTGCTCGGCGTCCTCGCGGGTCAGGAACGCGGTGAGGAGGCCCCCGAACGAGTACCCCACCACCGAGTAGCCGGTGATTGCGAGGTGGTGCTCCGTGCCGAGGTGCCCAACGACCCGCTTCAGGAACTCGTAGTACTCCCGCGCGTCAACCGGGAGATAGCCGGGGAGCGTCGACTCGCTCACGCCCAGCGCGTACTGCCAGGACATCGGGTCCGGCAGGGTGACCGCATGGAAGCCCATCGCGTGGAGCTGCTCCCCGAGCATGAGCGCCGGCTCGCTGAAGGCGTGGCCGCCCACGCCGGGGATCACGAAGACGAGCGGCGCTGGGGTCCGCTGCGCGAACACCGCGAGGATGATCCGGTGCTTCATCTCGAAGCGTGGCACCCTCCGGCGGTCGGCGCGGACCTCGAGGGCGCTGGTCGCGTAGTCAGTGCGCCGGAGGGAGTAGCCCGCCGGTAGGAGGCTTGCCTTCAGCGGGTCGGCGATCGGGAAGCGGTACTCGTCGGCCGCGGGCGCCACGGCGGCGCCCGGCCCGAGGGCCAAGGCCCCGACGAGCGCCGCAATTCGACGGCGAGCGGTTTTCGTCATCCTGTCTCCGGGCCGGACAGCCCGACGGTACCTCGCCGCGGGGGCGGGCACCAGCGGGCCTCCGCGACGCGCCGCGATCGTCCGGGACCGGACGTCGGGGGGCCCTCCCGACACGCGCTTGACCGCCCCGCTCGGATGGTGACGTAACCGCGGTCCGGATCGTGGGAGACCTAAGTCACGGTGCTGGTCGTCCCACGGTCGCACCCTGCAACTGGAGGGTCAGAGGTCATGAGGAACATCGAAGAAACCCTGATCGTGACGATCGGGCTCGTCATGGGCACCGCGGTCGGCGTGCTCACCGCGGCGCTAGGTCTCACGCTCGCGGGCCTGCCGTGGGAGCTCCACTTCTCGGTACATCACGTCGCCGCGGTGGCGGTCGTCCTCACCGGAATCACGGTCGTGGCGCAGGGCGTCGTCATCGTGGTCGACCTGCTCGTGGGCAACTCGCTCCGGCGGGGGCATCTCTGAGCTCGCCCTCCGCAGCGTGCTCGGCAATGCGACGGCGAATCGCGCGGGTCCGGTCTGACCGGAATTCGCTCGACGGCGCGCGAGGAGGCGTCGCGGTCCAGGAGGGAACGTGATGGGTCCCCAGAGAGTGCTTTCGTGGTTGACGGTCCTGATCGGCTTGGTCCTGATAGTCACGCCGTGGCTGCTGAGCTTCGCCACCGATCGGGTCGCCCGGCTGGACGTCGTGATCGGCGGCGCGCTCGTCGCGCTCGTGGGGATCGCGCTGGTCTACGCGGCGCAACCGGAGCCCACCCGGCGCCTCTCGCACTGACGACGGCCCGGTGCGAGCCGTCCTTCCCGGCGGGGACGGCACGGGCTGGCCGAGGTGTCAGCGCATGTTGCCGGTGTGGCCGAGCGAGTAGCGGCCCGGCTGCGGCCACACGGTGAGCCCATGCGGCTCCTTCCCGACCGGGATCGTGGTCACCTGCCCGGTACGCGTGTCGAAGACGTAGACGACGTCGTCGAATCGGCCGCTCAGCCAGAGCTGGCTCCCGTCGGCGCTGACGTTTCCCATGTCCGGACTCCCGCCGCCCGGCACGGACCAGACGGCCTCGACCGTGCGGCTTGCGAAGTCGACGACCGCGACCGTGCCCGGCCCCTTCGGCCGGCCCCGGATCTGGCGCGAGCCGCGATTGGCGACATAGAGCTTCTTCGCGTCCCGGCTCGGGTAGAGGCCATGGGTGCCGATGCCCGTCTTGAGGAAGCCCGTGGCGGCGAAGCGGGCGCCGTCGATCAGGTGGACGCCGCCCGCCATCATGTCGGCCACGAAGAAGGTCTGACCGTCCGGCGAGACGCGGATGTCCTGGGGCATCCCGCCGCGGGGGAGCGGAAGGTACCCAATCACCGTCCGGCTGACGAGGTCGACCTTGACGAGGCCGCTCTGGAACTCGCACGTGGCGATCAGGTACTTGCCGTCGATCGCGAAGTCGACGTGGTTCACGCCCGCGCAGTTCGGCACCTCGACGGCCCCCTGGAGGGCCATGGTCCGCGGATCGCGAAAGTCGAGGCGCTTGAGCGCCTCGGCAACCACGATCGCGGAGCGCCCGTCCGGTGTGAAGTAGAGGTTGTAGGGATCGTCGACGGCGACCGTGCGCCCTGGCTTCCCCGTCGTCGGATCGATGGGCGTGAGGCTGCCCGTCGTCAGGCCCTCGGCGTTGTTGGCCACCCACAGGACCGCGAGGTCGTAGGACGGCACGACGTGCTGGGGATTCACGCCGACCGGGAACGTGTCCACCACCGTCAGGGTCGTCGAGTCGATCACCGTGACGGTGTTCGCCTTCACGTTGGGCACGTACACGCGCGGGAGGGCGGTGGCCACCACCGGGCTGAGCCGGCCCGCCGCGGTCTCGCTGTAGAGGTTCGTCGGATCGGGCACCGGGGGCATCCCGGGGATGGTCTGCACCGGCGGCGGTACCGGCGTCGGCGGAGTAGCGGGCGCAGCCGAGGTCGCGGGCGCGGCGGGGGTCGGCAAGCTGACACGGACGTGGGACGTCCGCCAGATGGCGACGCTCCACACGACGAGCGCGAGCCCGAGCAGCGCGCCGATGACCCGCCATCGGGATGGATTGCTCGGGCCGCTCCCGCTCATCGCGGCACTCCATCCGGCGGCGCCTCTCGCCGCGCCACCGACTGCCGGATGGCGGCGACGGTCTGCGCGATGATCTGGTCGACGGCCATGCGACCGATCTCGGCGCTCGCCCGGCTCGGGTCGCCGTTCGCGCCCTCCCAGCCGCCCGGCTCGTGCGCCGCGTGGAGGCGGTCTTGGCGCACCAGGCTCGGGTCGATGGCCAGCGCGAGGGACGTGTCGAGCGCCCCGGCGTGGCTCCCGAGCTCGCTGTCCTGGTAGCCGCGGCTTCGGAAGAGCGCGCTCGCGCCCGCGGTGCTCGCCCGGTAGTACGCGTCGATCGCGTGGACGCGGGTGGGCGTTCCCGTCCACCCGCGGTTCAGGCGCCGCGCCACCGCTTCCTGGCCGGCTTGGTTCCCACCGCTGTCTCCGAGGAACACGATGTCGCGGAATCCGTGAATGGCGAAGCTCCGCGCCGCGGACTCGAGCACTCCCTCGAAGGACGCCTCGCTGAGCGTGATCGTGCCCGGGTAGCGCATGTGCCCGGTCGGCGGGGCGAGCCCGCCCTCCGGCACGTAGGCCAGCACCGGGGCGACCAGCGTGCCCCCGAGGGCCCTCGCGATCGAGGCCGAGAGCGCCCGTACGCGGGCGTTGTGCTTGCCGAGCGTCATGTGCGGGCCGTTCTGCTCCGTGCCCCCGGTCGGCAGGATGATGGTCGTCGTGCCGGCACGGACGAGGTCACGCACCTCCGTCCACGTCAGCTCCTCGAGGAAGACGCTGCGCAGGGTCGCGGCCCGGCTCATTGCCGGGAACAGCAGCACCCATCCAGCCAGGGCCACCACCGCGCTCGTTCTCATGCCGCTCCTTCGCAGGCACCCCGCGCTGGCGGGCGCGGGAGCGCGCAGGCGAGTCTACCGCGCGCGCCCAGGCAGAGCAGTTTACAATCGCGGCGGTGCCGGGGGGTCCTCGCGGGCCGCCGGTCCGGGGAGCCGGATGAGCCATCGCCTGGGCGTCGACGTCGGCGGCACGTTCACCGATCTGGTCCTGGTGGGGCCGGACGGGCGGGCGCTCACGCGGAAGGTGCTGTCCTCGACCGGGGACTACGCCGAGGCGATCGTCGAGGGCGCGCGCGAGCTCATGGCGGCGGCGGGGATCGGCCCGGCCGAGGTCGCCGAGCTGATCCACGGCACCACCGTGGCCACGAACGCGATCCTCGAGCGCCGAGGCGCCCGCACGGGGCTCCTCACGACCGAGGGGTTCCGCGACCTCCTCGAGATCGGGCGCCTCCGGCTGGCGCGGCTCTACGACATCGACTTCGAGCGCCCCGCGCCCCTGGTGCCGCGGCGCTGGCGGCGCGAGGTCGCCGAGCGGCTCGGCCCGGGTGGGCAGGTCCTCATGCCGCTGGACCCGGCGAGCGTGCGCGCGGCGGTCGACCTCCTCGCGCGCGAGGGCGTCGAGGCCATCGCCATCGCCTTCCTCCACGCCTATGCGAGCGACAAGCACGAGCAGGCCGCCGCCGCGATCGTCCGCGAGCGGGCGCCCGGCGTCCACCTGACGCTCTCCTCGGAGATCCTGCCCGAGGTGCGGGAGTTCGAGCGGACGAGCACCGCGGTGACGAACGCCTACGTCATGCCGGTGATGAGCCGCTACCTCGGGAGCCTCGAGACCGAGCTGCGGGGCCTGGGCGTCCGCGCGCCGATCCTGGTCATGCAGTCGAACGGCGGCGTCATGACCGCCGCCAGCGGGCGCCGGCGGCCGGTGCACTTGATCGAGTCGGGGCCGGCGGCCGGCGTGATCGCGACCGCGGAGCTGGCGCGGCGGATCGGGCGCCCGAACGCGATCAGCATCGACATGGGCGGGACCACGGCCAAGGCCTCGGTGATCGAGGGTGGCGAGCTCAAGCGCACGGGCGAGTTCGAGATCGGCGGCGCGCTCTCGCAGGGCAGCCGCCTGAATCGCGGCAGCGGCTTCCTGCTCCGCGTGCCGGCCATCGACATCGCGGAGGTGGGCGCGGGCGGCGGCAGCATCGTCCGCGTCGACGATGCGGGCCAGCTGCACGTGGGACCGCGGAGCGCGGGCGCGCTCCCCGGCCCGGCCTGCTATGGACAGGGTGGGAAGGACGCGACCCTGACCGACGCGAACGTCGTCCTCGGCTACCTCCACCCGGAGCGGCTCCCGAGCGGGCTCGCCCTCGACGCGGCCCTCGCCCGCTCCGCGATCGCGGAGCAGGTGGCGCGTCCGCTCGACCTCGGCCTCGAGGCCGCCGCGCACGGCGTCTACCTCGTCGGCTGCGCGCGGATGGCGCGGGCGGTCCGGGCGGTCACGATCGAGCGGGGGCGCGACGCGCGAGACTTCGTCCTGGTCGCCTTCGGCGGGAACGGGCCGCTCTTCGCGGGGGAAATGGCGCGCTCGCTCGGGATCGCCACGGTGCTGGTCCCGCCGGCGCCCGGCGTCTTCAGCGCGGTCGGCCTCCTCGAGGCCGAGAGCGAGCACCACCTGGTCCGGAGCGTGCTGCGTCCGCTGTCGACCGACACGGCGGACGGCGTGGCGGCCTCGCTCCGGGCGCTCGAGGCGGAGGCCGCGGCCCTTCTCCGCGCCGAGGGCTACCGGGACGCGGTGGCCATGGACCGGGGCGTCGATCTCAAGTACGAGGGGCAATCGTTCGAGCTGACGATCGCGGTCCCGCCGGACTGGCGCGGCGCCGAGGGGGTCGCCGCGCTGGCCGCCGCCTTCGCCCGGGAGCACGAGCGCACCTACGGACATGCGGCGGCGGGTGACCCGATCCAGGTCGTGAATCTCCGCGTCACCGCGCGGCTGGTCCGTCCGGCCGGCCGGCCCCCGGTCCGGGTCGCGAGCGAGCGGGTCGTACCGGGAAGCGGGACGCGGCGCGCGTACTTCGGGCGCGAGCACGGGACGCTGACCACGCCCGTGCTCACCCGCGCGGACCTCGGCCCGGCGCCGCGCTCGGGCCCGCTTCTCGTCGACGAGTACGACGCGACGACGCTGATCCCGCCCGGCGCGGCGGCTTCCCTCGACGGCCTCGGGAACATCATCATCGAACCGTCCACCGGCTCCCCGAGCGGAGCGAGGCCCTGGCATTGACCGGCCCCCGGGATGTCGTGGCCGGTGTGAGTCTGCTGCGACGCCTGCCCACGTTCCTTCGGAATCCGGTCACCACCATGGAGGCTCGGGCAACACTGCGCCGCCGTCTCGAGCGGCGCGAAGACGACTTCCTCTCGCTCCTCCGGAGCAGCGTGTACCCCAATCGAATCGGCCCCTACCGGCGCCTTCTCGACTACGCGGGGATCGAGGACGGCGACGCGGAGCGCCTCGTCCGGCGAGAGGGCGTCGAGGGGGCCCTCCATGTTCTCCAGCGGGAGGGCGTCTATCTGACGCTGGACGAGTTCAAGGGCCGTCGCCCGGTGCGTCGTGGCAGCCTCGCGCTGACGCTGACTCCCGACGCGCTGCGAAACCTGAGGGCCTCGGTCCATGTGTTCTTCCATACGAGTGGACGCACCGGGCCGTCCCAGGTCGTCGGCATCGACCTCGCTCAGATACGGCACGAAGGGGCAGACCTCAGGTTGTTCTTCGCCGCGCGTGGCGGCGATCGGTGGGTCCACGGTGTCTACGGAGTGCCGGGAAGCTCGATCGTGCGGGTCGTGATGCGTATCGGGAGCATCGGTGCTCCCCTAGTCCGCTGGTTCTCGCAGCTTGATCCGGCCGCGAGCGAACTGGACTCGCGATACCGATGGAGTGCGCGCATGATGCGTGTCGGCGGCGCGCTGGCGCGGGTGCCGATACCCGCGCCGGTTCACGTCCCGCTCGAGCACCCCCGGCCCATCGTCTCCTGGCTGACGGATGTGCTGGCTCGGGGTGAGACTCCGCACCTGTGGTCGTCCCCGAGCTCTGCGGTGCGAGTGTGCGAGGCCGCGAGCGCGGCCGGCGCCTGCCTCCGTGGGGCTCAGTTCACCCTGGTGGGCGAGCCGTTGACGGCGGCCCGGCTGGCGGCGATCCGGCGCGGAGGCGCGGAGGCGTCGTCCTACTACGGGAGCATGGAGACCGGACACGTCGCCTACTCGTGTCTGGCGCCCGGGCCGGCTGACGACATGCACCTCATCCACGATCTCTATGCCGTGGTTCAGCCCCTCGATTGGACGGGGGCCCGGCCCCTTCCCCCCGAGCCAGATGTGGCGGCGGACGCGCTGTTCGTGTCGACCATCGGCCCGGCCGCGCCGTTCGTCATGCTAAACGTGTCCCTGGGTGACCGAGGGATCATCGAAGATCGTCACTGCGGGTGTGCCCTGGAGGCCCTGGGGTGGAGGAAGCATCTGCACACCATCCGGGGCCACGAGAAGGTTACTGCTGGCGGGTTGACTCTTGACGACGCCGACGTGGCTCGGGTGCTGGAGGAGGTCCTACCGTCTCGGTTCGGCGGGGTGCCGACCCACTACCAACTCGTGGAGGACGAAGACGAGCACGGCCACCCCCGCCTGAAACTGCTCGTGCATCCGGCTCTCGGAGAGATCAACACCGAGGCCGTTATCGAGGCCTTCCTGGACGCCGTGGGCCCGGGCACCGGCCCCGCTCGAGTGGTGGAGCTGGCTTGGCGGGCCGGCCGATTCCTCCAGGTCGAGCGCACCCCCCCGCGAGTGACGGGTGGCGGCAAGATCCTCCACCTGCTCGACGCTCGCCATCCGCGGTCGCGGTGAGGCGGCGTGACCCGGGATCGACCGCTGGTCTCCGTCGTCATTCCAACCATCGGCCGGCCCGATTGGGTCGTCAGGGCGGCCCGCAGCGCGCTCGCCCAGACCCTGCGGGCCATCGAGGTCATCGTCGTCGTGGACGGTCCCCACGAACCCACCACGCGGGCCCTTCGGCAGATCGAAGACGATGGGTTGCGCATCGTGGAACTCCTCCAATGGGTTGGGCTCGGTGGGGCGCGCAACGCCGGCGTCGCCACGGCCCGGGGTCGATGGGTCGCGCTCCTGGACGACGACGATGAGTGGCTTCCGCGCAAGCTGGAGATCCAGCTGCACACGGCGCAGCAGTCGGCGCGGACCTATCCCATCGTGTCCTGTCGCTTCATCGACCGGCGGCCCCACGGGGAGGCCGTCCTGCCCAGCCGCTTCCCGGAAAAGGACGAGGCGGTGAGCGAGTATCTCTTCTGCCTGAGGCGCCTGGTGGGCGGTGAGGGTGTCGTCCTTCCCTCGACCGTCCTCGCGGCGAGAGACCTCCTTGCGCGGGTTCCGTTCCGCTTCGCTCAGTTCGCCCACGAGGGGAGCGACTGGCTGCTTCGCGCCCTGCGCCAGGAGGGAGTCGGCCTCGAGTTCGTTCCCACCCACGAGCCGCTGGCCATCCGACACGCGGGGACACTTCGTACCCGGATGAGCAACACAACCGACTGGCGGACATCGCTCGCGTGGGCCGAAGACAACGCTCATTTGCTCACGCGCCGAGCGCACGCGGCCTTCATCCTGAAGCCAGCCAGCCTGGAGGCCCGGCGGGCGCGCGACGGCAGAGCCTTCTGGCGGCTCCTGTGGGAATCCTTCCGTCGAGGCCGCCCGACCGGAACCGGGATCCTGGTTCACGTCCTGATCTGGCTCGTGCCGGAGCGGGCGAGATTCAGGATCGCCGCCTTGGCCGGCGCCTTGATGAAGCGCCCCGTTTCCCGGTGAGTAGCTGGTTGCGACGGTCATGAGCGCGAGTCGCCGCGCTGCCGCCGATCCCATCACCCTCGAGCTCGTCAAGAACGCGCTGGACGCGATCGTCGACGAGATGGCCATCGCGCTGGTGCGCACGGCCTACTCGAACAATCTCAAGAACTCGATGGACATGTCGTGCGCCCTCTGTGACGCCGAGGGCCGGCTGATCGCCCAGGGACTGACGCTCCCGCTCCACCTCGGGTCCGTGCCGGACGCCATGGCGGCCGTCCGGCGGAAGTTCGGCGGGAAGATCCGGCCGGGCGACGTGTTCATCCTGAACGACCCATTCGAGGGCGGCACGCACCTGCCGGACTTCTACATCATGAAGCCGATCCACGTGGGCGCAGACCTGGTGGGCTGGTCGGCGAGCATCGGCCACCAGCTGGACGTCGGCGGCAAGACGCCCGGTGGCAACGGCTGCGACGCGACCGAGATCTTCCAGGAGGGCCTCCGCATCCCGCCGGTGCGTCTCTACGACCGGGGCGAGCCGGTCGAGGCCGTCTTCGACTTCATCGACAAGAACGTGCGCGTACCCCGCCAGGTGCTCGGCGACGTCCGCTCGCAGGTGGCCGCGTGCCTCACGGGCGAGCGGGGCTATCTCGGCCTCCTCGAGCGCCACGGTCGCGAGGGGTTCCGCGCGTGCACGGACGCCCTCCTCGACCAGGCCGAGCGGCTCGCGCGGAACGCCATCAAGGCCATGCCCGACGGCGTCTACCGGTTCACCGATCACATCGACGAGGACGGCATCGACCCCGACCCGATCCCGATCGTGGTGGCGGTGACGGTGTCGGGTGACCGGCTGATCGCGGACTTCACCGGCTCGGCGCCCCAGGTGAAGGGCGCCATCAACTCGCCGATCCCGTTCACGAAGTCGGCGGTCTACGCGTGCGTCCGCCACCTGATCGGCGGCGACCCGCCGAACAACGAGGGCTACTTCCGCCCGATCGAGGTCGTGGCCCCGCCGGGCACGATCGTGAATCCCGTCCTGCCGGCGTCCGTCGCCGCGCGCGGCCTGACCGGCTTCCGGATCGCCAACACGGTCTTCGGCGCCCTTGCCCAGGTCGCGCCCGACCGCGTGTTCGCGTGCGAGGTCGGCGGCGACACCGGCGTCTCGATCGGCGGCTACGACGCCGAGCGCCGGGCGTTCGTGTTCCTCGAGTTCCTGTTCGGCTCGTGGGGCGGCCGGCCGACCAAGGATGGCATCGACGCCTGCAGCAGCTCGGTCGTGAACTTCTCCAACAACCCCATCGAGGTGATCGAGACCGAGTACCCGATCCGGATCCAGCGCTACGGCTACCTCCCGGACTCGGGCGGCGCCGGCCGGTTCCGCGGCGGTCTCGGGCTGGTCCGCGAGTACCGCTTCGAGGAAGCCGAGGGCACGCTGCAGCTCCGCACGGATCGCCGGCGCCACCTCCCGTACGGCCTCCAAGGCGGGCGCGACGGGACGCCGTCCCGGAACCTCCTGAATCCCGACACGCCCGCGGCCCGGGATCTGCCCGCGAAGTGCACGCTGACGCTCCGGCGGGGCGACGTCTTCCGCCACGTGTACGCCGGGCCCGGCGGCTGGGGCGATCCCCTGACGCGCGACCCCGAGCGCGTCCGCTGGGACGTGCTGGAGGAGAAGATCACGGTCGAGTACGCGCGCCGCGAGTACGGCGTGGCGCTCGACCCGACGACGCTGGAGATCCTGCCCGACGAGACTGCCCGTCTCCGCGCCGCCCACTGAGGCGTCGGGGCCGCCCGGCCACCTTCCTTGGGGTCGGCACCCAGCTACCGACGCCGAGCTGGGGCGCGGTGCTGAACGCCGGCCGCGAGTATCTCGAGATGGCGCCGTGGGTGAGTCTGGCGCCGCCATCTTCCTGACGCCGCTCGGCTTCTACTTCCTCGGCGCCGCCGTCCACGACGCCCTCCACCCGCGCACGCAGGGCTGACGCGAGCGACACGCGCCCGCGCCCAAACGCGCAGCGGGCGGCTCGGGCCGCCCGCTGCGAGTGCGTGTGCGTGAGAGGTGGCACGGCCTAGCGGTCGGGGATGTAACGATCTCCCCAGTACATGCGCCCTTCTCGGTCGTAGCCGTAGACCGGATGGGCGGCCGTCGGTGTGAAGACGGGCGGCGCGGGCACGATGTGGCGCGGATGCTTCACGACGACCGGCACGGGCCGGTACACGACCCGCGGGGGCGTCCGGTACACCACCGGCGGCGGCGTGACGATCACCGTGGGCGGCGCCTGCACGATCACCGGCGCGGGCTGGTACACGACGGGCGGCGGGGGCGGCGCGTACACCACCGGCGGCGGCGCCGGCGCGTAGACGACGGGGGACGGTGCGGGCTGGTAGACCACCGGCGCCGGGACCGCGACCACGGGGCGCGGCAGGAGGGCGTCGAGGATGAGCGCCGCGCCGACTCCCACGGCAACCCCCGCGAGGACCGCGGCCGCCTTGTCGCCCGCCTTCGCGGGCCGGGCCGCGCCCAGGAGCGCGACTGGCACGATCAGCGCTGCCGCCACCAGCATCTTCTTCATGGTCGGTAGCCTCCTTTTCCTCTCGAGCGATTTGATGGGAGGGCAGGGGCCGGTATTCAGGCCTATTCCCCGGAGGCGGTTGCGTCTCGATGCGGTCCGGGATTCACTGGGCCGTCGCCATGCGGAACCGGTGGGCCGTCCTCGCCCTCGTGGTCGTCGCGAGGACGGCGATGGGCTTCCAGTTCCAGTCCGTCGCGGCGGTCGGCCCGCTCCTGGTCGCGGATCTCGGACTCAGCTACGCGCAGCTCGGCACGCTGATCGGGCTCTACCTCCTGCCGGGCGTGGTCCTCTCGATGCCGGGCGGGATGGTCGGGGCGTGGCTCGGCGATCGCGTCATGGTGCTGTCGGGCCTGGGTCTCATGATCCTCGGGGGCGTCGGCCTTGCCGTCGGCGAGTCCTGGACGCTCGTGATGGGCGCGCGCCTCGCGAGCGGCGCGGGCGGCGTGCTCCTGAGCCTCCAGCTCACGAAGATCGTCACCGACTGGTTCGCCGGGCGCGAGCTGGCGACGGCGCTCGGGGTGATGCTCGCCACGTGGCCGCTCGGCATCGCGCTCGGCCTGATCAGTCTCGGCGCGCTCGCCGCGGCGACCACGTGGCGCGCGGCGATGCTCGCGACCGCGATCTTCGCGGCGCTCGGGTTCGCGCTGATGCTGTTCCTCTACCGCGAGCTGCCGTCGAGAGCGCCGGAGCCCGGTCGCCCGACGGCGCGCTGGTGGACCCTGTCCGGCCGGGAGACCGCGCTCACCGTGGTGGGCGGCGTGGGGTGGGCCGCCCTCAACGCCGCCCTCATCCTGGTCCTGAGCTTCGGATCGAAGCTGCTGGTGGAGCGCGGCATGACGCCGACGCGGGCGAACCTCGTCGTCAGCTGGACCTCGCTCCTGAGCATCGCGACGGTGCCGCTCGGCGGCGCGCTCCTGGACCGCGTCCGCCGGCGCGACGCGGTGATTGCGGTCGGCATGGTCGGCGCCGCGGTCGCGTCCGGTGGGTTCGCGCTCGGCGGTCCGGCCGCGCTCTGGAGCGCGCTGGTCGGGCTCCTGATCGCTCCGGCGGCCGGCGTGGTGGCGCTGCCCGGCGAGGTCCTGTCGCCGCGGAGCCGGAGCACGGGCTTCGGGCTCTTCTACGGGCTTTCCTACGCGGGCATGGGCCTGGTCCCGGTCGTGGGTGGCGCCCTCGTCGATCGGCGCGGCGGCGCGGCCGCACTGTGGCTCGCGGCGGCCCTGTGGCTCACGACGATCGCTGCCCTCGGGCTCTTCCGGGCGCTCCAGCGGCGGTGGCTCAGGACCGACGCAGCCTAGCGCCGTGGCGCCCCGCCGTTGCTTGTTGTCGGCGGCCCGGTGGTGGCAGACTAGGCGCGCATGACAACCCTCAAGGAGTCGCCGTCCCCGCTCGCCGAGACGCCCGGCCTCATCTTCCACGGGATCAGCTTCGACCCGTCGAGCCATGCGGTCCGCTCGTTCGACCTGAGCGGTTTCGACGCCGAGCTGCAGGACCCGGCGGTGTTCTCCTGGATCGACATCGAGGCGCCGGACATCACGCCGCTCAACGAGGTCCTCCGACGGATCGACATCGACCTCGTGCTCGCGTCCCACTTCGACCGGCCGGAGGTGCTTCCGCGCATCGTGGAGCGGTCGAACTGCCTTGCCTTCTACCTCTATCCGATCTACGAGCCCGGGAGCCACCTCGACACCGCCCAGTCGATCGCGGAGATCGAGTTCGCCCGCATGATCCTCGTGCTCGGGACGGACTACGTCATCACGTACCATCGCCGGCGCCTGGACGCCGTGGACCAGATCAAGGCGGCGTGCGTCGACGCCTTCCAGCTCGCCGGGAAGACGCCGGGCTTCATCGCGTTCCTGTTCCTGCAGAGCTGTCTCTACGATTACGCGCACCTCAACCTCGCCAACGACAACTACCTCGACCTCCTGGAGGCGGAATTGGCTTCCCAGGGCGGGGGAGGCGTGCCCGAGACGGCCACCGTCGCCGCCCGGAACATCTTGACGCTCAAGAAGCTGGCGGCGAGCCTCCACATCGTGCTGATGCTCCTTGGCACGAAGCGGAGCCGCTTCGTGAGCGATGACGGCCGGAATGCGTTCCTCGAGATGCTGCGAAACGCGCTCGCTATCCGCGAGGCCATCGACTCGTCCCGCGACCTCCTCGACGGGATCCTGGGCGGGGTCCAGGCGGCTGCGGCGAACCGGACGAGCGAGATCGCCCGGGTGCTCACCGTCGTGTCGAGCATCATGCTGCCCCTGACGCTGATCGCCGGCATCTACGGCATGAACTTCGAGAACATGCCGGAGCTCAAGTGGGCGTTGGGCTACCCGGCCGCGCTCGGTGTCATGTTCGCGGTCGGGCTGGGGCTGCTCGGGGCGTTCTGGCGGCTCGGCTGGCTGCGCGGCAGCACGGCGCGTCCGCCGAGGGAGAAGAGGGCCGCCGGGTCCCGCTGACCGTCACGAGCCTGGGCGGCGGTCCGGCGCGCGGCGCCCCGACTCGGCCTACGGCCCGATGCGCGCTCCCTTGAGGACGTCGTCCACCACGCCCTGGATCCGCGCGGCGCGGGCCTCCGTGGTCTGGTCGCGGAGGAGGGACCGCGTGGCGTAGTTCCGCATGCGGACCTTGTAGCCCTTGTTGTCGACGATGTCGATCAGGAGCGTGCCGGCCTCGAAGGAGTTCGGGTTCCCGGTGCTCGTATAGGCCTGCTGCGCCTTCTCGTGGAGCGCCCACGCGTCGTCGCTGTAGCCGAAGTAGTCGTTGATCGACCGCGTGGACACGTTGTCCCCGAGGATCACGAGGTAGGCGACGGTGACGTCGCCGCCGGTCGGCACCCGCTTCACGCCGCGGGCGGCGAGGTTCTTGGCGATCGCCTCCTGGATCATCGCGTGCACGGCCTCGCGCTGGTCGGCGTACGCGGGCGCCGGCTTCACGCCGCCGTCGACGAAGTTGAACGTGGCGGCGCGGATCGGGCCCGTGTCGACCTTGGTGGGGACTGACGCGCAACCGGCCAGGCCGAGGACGCCGGCGGCCAGAAGGAGACGGGAGAACCGCTTCATGGTCGATTGCTCTCCAGGGCTAAGGTTCGGGGCGCCCGCTTCGGGACGATCTGATCGTGCGCGCGCCCGCCGGGCAGTGTCAAGCAACGCATGTGCAATTGCGCCGGGTCGCCTTCTGGCCTAGTCTCCTCACCCGTGGCCGAGATCATCGACCTCGAGACCGCCGCCCGCCTCGCGCGCGACGGCGACCACGTGCTGGTCGGCGGCTCCGGCGGCGGCCACGCCGTGCCCGAGGCGTGGATCGCGGCCCTGGCCGAGCGCTTCCGGACGACGGGGCGGCCGCGCGGCCTGTCGCTCATGAGCGTGGTCGCGCTCGGCGACTGGAAGACCACGGGGTTCAGCCGACTCGCGCAGCCGGGTCTGGTGAAGCGCGTGGTCTCGGCGGGCTTCAACAACTGCCCTGCGATCGGGGCGATGGCGGCCCGGGACGAGATCGAGGCCTACACCTTGCCCCAGGGCGCGCTGTCGCAGCTCTGCCGGGACATGGCGGCGGGCCGGCCGGGCCTCGTGACGCGGACCGGTCTCCACACGTTCGTCGACCCGCGGCTCGGCGGCGGCAAGCAGAGCCCGCGCACGACCGAGGACCTGGTCGAGCTCCTCACGCTCCACGGCGAGGAGTACCTCTTCTACCGCGCCCAGCCGATCGACCTCGCGGTGATCCGCGGCACCACCGCCGACGAGCGCGGCAACGTCACCATGGAGGACGAGCCGTACTTCGGCGAGCAGCTCTCGATCGCTCAGGCCGCCCGCAACCGGGGGGCGCCGGTGGTCTGCCAGGTGGCGCGGCTCGCAGCGGGCGGGACGCTTCCCGGGAAGCAGGTGAAGGTCCCCGGGGCGCTGGTGGACTACGTCGTCGTCGTGCCGGACGAGTGGCAGACGTACGTCACGCGATACGACCCGGCGTACGCGGGCGCGGTGCGGCGGCCGGAGGGCGCGCTCCCGCGGCTGCCGCTCGATATCCGCAAGGTCATCGCCCGGCGGGCGGCGCTCGAGCTGTTCCCCGGCGCGGTGGTGAACCTCGGGTTCGGCGTGTCGAACGGCATCGCCCCGGTCGCCGCGGAAGAGGGGATCCACCGGGACGTGACCCTGACCGTGGAGCAGGGGATCGTCGGCGGCGTGCCGGCGGGCGGCAACGACGCCGGCGCCGGGCACAACTACGACGCGATGGTGGACCAGCCGTACCAGTTCGACTTCTACGACGGCGGCGGGCTCGACGTGGCGTTCCTCTCGTTCGCCGAGGTCGACGCCGAGGGCAACGTCAACGTGAGCCGCTTCGGCCGCGTGGTCAACGGGCCGGGCGGCTTCGTCAACATCAGCCAGGGCGCGCGGAAGGTCGTGTTCTCGGGCACGCTGACCGCCGACGGGCTCGACATCCGGCCCGACGGAGCGGGCGGCGTCCACCTCGCCCGCGAGGGGCGAACGCCGAAGTGGGTGCCGGCCGTGCAGCAGATCACGTTCAGCGGGCGCTACGCGCGCGCCCGGGGCCAGGAGGTCATGTACGTGACCGACCGCGCGGTGTTCCGGCTGGGGCCGGCGGGGATCGAGGTCGTCGAGCTCGCCGCCGGCGTGGACCTCGGGCGGGACGTCCTCGCGCGCGTGGGCTTCCCGCTCAGGGTGCTGGCGCCGCCGCGTCCCATGGACCCCCGCCTGTTCCGCCCCGAGCCCATGGGCATTCTCGCCGAGTTCCGCGGGCGACCGTCGCCCCGCCAGAGGAGGCGTCCCGAGCCATGAGCGAGCCGCGCCTGATCCACGTCGCCGTCGAGGCCGGCGTCGCCGTGCTGACGCTGGAGAACCCCCCGCTCAACCTCGTGACCCTCGAGCTGACGCGCCGGCTGCGGGCGGCGCTCGGCCGCCTGGCGGCGGACGACGCCGCGCGGGTCCTGGTGGTCACCGGCGCGGGCTCGCGCGCCTTCTGCGCGGGCTCGGACGTGAGCGAGTTCCCGTCGGTCGCCGACGACGTCGTGCGGAAGAAGCTCGCTCCCGAGAACGCCGCGTACAGTGCCCTCGACGATTTTCCGAAGCCGACCATCGCCGCCCTCAACGGCCTCGCCTACGGCGGCGGGCTCGAGCTGGCCGTGTGCTGCGACATCCTCGTCGCGGGGGCGGACGTGCGGCTCGCCCTCCCCGAGGTGAAGCTCGGCGTGCTCCCGGGGAGCGGCGGCACCGTGCGGGTGCCGCGGCGCATCGGCGAGGGCCGCGCCAAGGAGCTCATGTTCACGGGCGACCCGATCGACGCCGAGACCGCGCGCGCCTGGGGACTCGTGAACCGCGTGGTCCCACCCGGCCAGGCGCTCGCCGCGGCCCTCGAGCTCGCGCGCACGCTCGCCGAGCGGCCGAATCGGGCGCTCCAGCTCATCAAGGCGGCGGCGGAGCTCGGCCAGGACACGACCGAGGACGAGGCGGTGCGCCTGACGATGGGGCTCTCGCAGGCCGCCTTCCAGACGGAGGACGCGCGCGAGGGCGTGCGCGCGTTCTTCGCCAAGGAGGCGCCGCGCTGGCGCCACCGCTAGCGCCGTCCGCTCAGCGGGCGGGGACCGCCGGCTCCCGCGGAGGCACGCCCACGTAGTCGGCCCGCGGACGGATCAGGCGGTTGTCGGCGTACTGCTCGAGCGCGTGGGCGCACCAGCCGGCCGCGCGTCCGATCGCGAAGATCGACGTGCAGAGGTCGCCCGGGATCCCGAGGGCGTGGTAGACGACCGCCGAGAAGTAGTCGACGTTGACCGGAAGCCCCGTGCGCGCCGTCACGGCCGCGTAGACCCGCTCCGCGGTCTCGAAGAGCCGCGCGTGGCCTGTTGCCTCCGCCATCGTCTTCGCCATCTGCCGCAGCACCCGCGCCCGCGCGTCGTCCACCCGGTAGACCCGGTGTCCGAAGCCCGGGATCCGGTTGCGGGGATCGGCCCGCTCGGCCCGGCTGCCGCGCGCGTGCGCATCGAGCCGCGCGGCGACGTACGCCTCGGCCCGGCCGGGATCGCCGATCTCCAGCAGCATCGCGAGCACGTCCTCGTTGGCGCCGCCGTGGCGCGGCCCCTTGAGGGTGGCGACCGCGGCCGTGAGGGCCGCGTGGAGGTCCGCCAGGGTGGCGACCGCGACCCGCACCGCGAACGTCGAGGCGTTGAGCTCGTGATCGGCGTGGAGCGTGAGGATCGTGTCGAGGACGTCGGCGACCTCCGGCGCGGGCGGCCGGCCATGGAGGAGGCGAAGGAAGTGGGCGGCGTGCGAGCCCTCGCCGCTGGCGGCCACCGGGTCCTGCCCCGCGCGGAGCCGCTGCCACGCCGCGACGACCCCGGGGATCAGCGCGGTGAGGCGGACCGCCTTCCGGAGGTTGGCCTCGGCGTCACCGGCGGCGCGGTCGGGATCGACCGTGCCGGCGAGCGACACCGCGGTGCGCAGGGCGTCGAGCGGGTGCGCGTCCCGCGGGAGCGCGCGCAGGAGGGCGAGCACGGGCGCCGGGACCTCGCGCGCCGCCCGGAGCCGGGCCGCGAACGCCTCCCGCTCCGCGGGCGACGGCAGCTCGCCGAACCAGAGGAGGTGAGTCGTCTCCTCGAAGCTGACGCGGCCCGCGAGGTCGCCGATCTCGTACCCGCGGTGGTAGAGGTGTCCCCTCGCGCCGTCGATCGCGGTGATGGCCGAGCGCGCCGCGATCACGTCCTCGAGCCCCGCCTTCCAGGTGGTCTCCATTGGCCGCCCTCCTCGTCGGGTGGTCCCCGCCGGCATTTGCTGAATTGATTATGATTGATTATAGTTGATTTAGCAATATACCACGCTGGAGGGAGGCCTGGACTCGCGCCGGCGGGGTTGCTAGGGTGGCGGGAGCGATGGTGGTGCTGGGCGGCGAGGAGTACCTGACGGTCGACGAGGCGGCGGCGCGGCTCGGGGTGAAGCCCGCGACCCTCTACGCCTACGTGAGCCGCGGCGTCTTGCGGAGCTACCGCGAGGGTACGCGCCGGCAGCGGCTCTATCGGCGGATCGACGTCGACGGGCTCCGCCGGCTCCAGCCGAGCGCGGGCTCCCAGCCCGCCGCGGCGGCGCCCAAGATCCCGCTCGCCGAGAGCTGGATCCGGGAGTAGCCGGCCCCGCGGGCTCCGGCCCGCTCCTGCGCCGCGGCACTCACCGCCGACTTCCCCTTGGCGCGATCAGCGTGCCGACCGGCCGGGACGCTCGAGCAGCGAGGTCTGCTCCGGGTAGGGCAGGGTCGGCGTCAGGCCGCGGAAGCGCCGCTCGACCAGTCCCGACGCCTCCATCGCGCGCCGGTACCGGCGCCGGCCCGAGTTGTCGTAGACGATCAGGCCGTCGGCCGCGAGGTGCGGGATCGATGCCTGGAGGCACGCCTCGCGCGCGCGGCCGTCTATGACGATGACATCGAAGCGGCCGCCGACGCGATCGATGGTCGCGACGTAGTCGGCGAAGTCCAGACCCTGGTGGCCGGGTTTTCGGGACGGGACGCCCGGCCGGGTCGCCGGCCGCGCCTCGACCTGATGGAGCGTGATGTGCCGGTGCGCGGCGAATTCCGGCCGCATGCGCGCGGCAAAGCTCGCATGGTGCTCGACGGCATGCACCTCGTCAACCCGCCGTGCCAGCCACAAGGTGCTGGCGCCCGACCCGAACTCGAAGACTCGGATCGGCCGGCGCCGGGAGCGGAGCCACGCGTCGACGACGTCGATCGCGGCATACGTCCACCAGGGCACGTCGAGCTCGGCGATGGCCAGCGAATCGTGGACGCGGGTCAGGCTCATCAGCCAGTGGCGGACCCGCTGCCGGCGGTCGGGCGGTGTGCGAGGCAGGACGCCGATACCGGTCAGTCCCCGGCCGGCGGCGCGGGCGCATCGGGCGTAGGCTGCCTTGACCCGATACGACCAGTTTCCCACCACGTGGGGCCTCTCGCGTGTCAGAGATCCCGTGCTCGCCCGCGTACCGGGAGCCGGCGCGCTCGCGCGCCGCGGCTACTTCTTCCCGCCCGCCCCGCCGCCGCCCCCGCCGACCGCAAGCAGCACCGTCGCGGCGGCCAGGAGCGCGACGTACTCGTAGCCGGCCCAGGTCCGCCCGATGGTCGCGTCGACCACCGTCCCCTTGAGAATCACGTTCTGGCGCACGTAGCCGATGAGCAGACCGAGGAGCAGCACGGCGGCGTTCAGCGAGGCCGCGAGGCGCGTCCAGAGCCCGATCACGAGCATCGCCCCGCCGATCCCGTTGATCGCGATCACGCCGACCGCGAGGATCGTGTGGACGTGGAAGCCGAGCTTCTCGATGTACGCGGCCAGGCCCTTGGGTGTCGCGACGAACAGGGCGAGGTACGCTTGGAAGAGATAGACCGCCCCGACGATCGTGCGGAGGGCGATTCCGGCATACGCGCTCACCGGACGACCCCCACGAGCCGCGAACGGGCAGGGACAGACATGGGCCTCGGCCCCCAATGCCGCCAGAATCCGGGGGGCGCGTCAAGCCCATGCCACCCGGCCTCCGTTTGACACCGAGGGCGGCGTCTTCGTAGGCTGAGCGGGATGACGCACCACGCGACGCGCCTTCGGGCCGCCGCCGTGCCATCCCCGCGGATGGACGCGCTCGGGCGCGAGGCCCGGCAGGCGTGGCGCGCGCGTCTGATTCTCGCGGCAATCGTCGCCTCGCTGCTGGGCGCGTCTCCGGTTGTCGCGGCGCATCCTCCGGACGCGCACGGGAGCCTGTCGTCCGATCCGGCGGCGGGGACGGCGCCGGCGGGCTCGCTGGCCGGCGTCGTGCTCCTGTACGCGGGGGCGTTCGCACTGCCCCTCTTGTTGGCGGCCCCGCGCCCGCGACGCCTCCTCCCGGTGGTGACCGCCGCCCTGCTCGTCGGGTTCGCGGGAGAGACCGCGCTCCACTCCGCCCATCATCTCGGAGATCCGGCGGGTGCCGAGCAATGCCCGGCGTTCTCGGCGTCCCAGCACCTGCCCGCGTTAGGGCTCGAGGGCGGCACGCCCATCGTCGACAGCGCCGTGCCCGCGGCCCGGCTGGTGGTTGGGCCGGTTGCCCGTCCTCCGGCGGTCGTTTCCGACCAGCTGCAGCCTCGCGCGCCGCCCGTTCCTCCCGCCTAGCTCCGCGTTTCACTCGCCGAGACTCGGTCCGCGCGGCCGGACTGCATCCAGATCCGATCGCGCTCGACCACGCGGAACCTTCGACGCGGAGGTGCGTAATGATCTCAGCACGGAAGCTCCTTCACTGGCCGGGGGCCGGGTCCCGCACAGAGCGCCGGAGACCGTCCCACGCGGTGCCGCCGCATCGCTCATCGTCCGTCACGGGACGCCTCCGCCGCTGGGCGGGGTGGGGAACCGTGGCCCTCCTGGCCGCGATCGCGCTCTCGCCCGATGCCGCGTTGGCCCACGGGCTGGCGGGGCGACGATTCTTCCCGGCGACCCTGGTCATCGAGGACCCGTTCGTCGCCGACGAGCTGGCGCTGCCATCCTTCTCGACGATCAAGACCCCCGAGGGGCGCGAGACGAGCATTGGCGCCGAGCTGGCCAAGAGCATCACGCCCAACTTGGGCGTGTCGGTCGGCGCTGAGTACCTCATTCTCGATCCGGCCGAATCGGGGGAGCCGAGCACGGACGGGTTCGCGAATCCCGAGATCGGGGTGAAGTACGTGCTCTTCAAGAGCGACGCTCACGAGAGCATCATCTCCCTGGCCTTCGACTGGGAGATCGGCGGGGTGGGCAAGGAGGCCGTCGGCGCCTCGTCCTCCTCGACCATCGGCCCGTCGCTGCTCTTCGGCCAGGGGCTCGGCGATCTCCCCGACGCGCTCGCGTACCTCCGGCCGCTGGCGATCACCGGCGTTTTCGGGGCCGAGATCCCGTTCGCGAACGACGACGCCATCAGCCTCACCTACGGCATCGCGATCGAGTACAGCCTCCGCTATCTCCAGAACGTCGTGCGGGACGTGGGCCTTCCGCGGTTCGTGAGCCAGATCAGCCCGATCGTGGAGCTGATCTTCGAGACCCCGATCGAGGGCGAGGAGAAGTGGAAGACGACCGGCACGGTGAATCCGGGGCTGATCTGGGCCGGCAAGTACGTCGAGGTCGGCGTGGAAGCCATCATTCCCATCAACCAGCGCACCGGGAAGGACGTGGGGGTGCGCGCGCTCGTGCACTTCTTCCTGGATGATCTGTGGCCTGCGGTCTTCCGGCCGATTGTCCCGTAGGTGAGCGATGGCGCGACAGAGCCGACCGAGGAGTCTCGCCGTCCTGCTGCTTGTCGCCGTGAGCCTCGGAGGCGCGCGTGCTGCATGGGCGCACTCTTTCCCGGAGCGGGCGGAACCCAGGGTAGGCTCAACGGTCCAGGGGTCTCCGCCCGCGGTCCGGATCTGGTTCGACGGCGAGCTCGAGCCCAGGTTCTGTCGGGTCACGGTCGTGGACGGCGGCGGTCGCCGGGTCGATCGCGGCGACGCGCGCGTCGATGCCAGCAACCGGCGTCTCCTCCAGGTCACGCTCCCACCGCTCACGCCGGGAATCTACAAGGTGGAGTGGGCGGTACTGTCGATCGACGGTCATCGCACCACGGGAGATTACCGATTCACGGTGAAGAGCGTCGAGTGAGGGGCTCGGGAGTCTGCCGGACCACCAGGCGGCCACGCGGGTGGGCCCGTCACGGCGGCCGCGGACCCCCGCAAGCTTGACAGTCGGCGTGGGCGGCGGGTAGGGTGGCCGAGGCATGGCCGCGCGCTCGATCTTCGTGACCTGGCCGATGGAAGCGGCGGTGCGGGCCATCCTCGAGCCGGTCGCCACGGTCCGCACGAGTCACACCGAGCACGAGCTGCCGCCCGCCGAGCTCGCCCGCCACGTCACCGACGTCGAGGCGATCATCCCGATGGGCGCGCACCCGATCCCCGAGCCGGTCATCGCCGCCGCGCCGCGCCTCCGCATCGTGGCGGTGGCCGCCGTCGGGTACAACATCGTCGACGTCGCCGCGGCGACCCGCCGCGGGATCCTCGTGACGAACACGCCGGGCGTGCTGACCGACACGACGGCGGACATGGCGTGGGCCCTCATGCTCGGCGTGGCACGCCGCGTGCCCGAGAGCGACCGCTTCGTTCGCGCCGGGAAGTGGACGGGCGTCTACTGGAGCCAACTGATGGGCGCCGACGTGCACGGGATGACGCTCGGCATCATCGGCCTCGGCCGGATCGGCCAGGCGATCGCGCGGCGGGCCCAGGGTTTCGGCATGCGCGTCCTCTACCACAAGCGGACGCGCGACCCCGAGACCGAGCGGGGCGTCGGCGCAGAGTACCGGTCGAAGGCCGAGCTCCTCCGGGAGTCCGACTTCGTCGTGCTCTCGATCCCCCTGACGCCCGAGACGCGGCACATCATCGGCGCCGCCGAGCTGGCGCTGATGAAGCCGACGGCCTTCCTGGTGAACGTCGCGCGCGGGCCAGTGGTCGACGAGGCCGCGCTGGTCGACGCGCTCCGGGCCGGGCGCATCGCCGGGGCGGGGCTCGACGTCTTCGAGGAGGAGCCGAAGATCCACCCGGGGCTCCTCGAGCTGGAGAACGTCGCGCTGACGCCGCACATCGGCTCGGCGTCGGGCGCCACGCGGCGCCGGATGGCGACGCGCGCCGCGGAGAACTGCGTGGCCGCGCTCCGGGGCGAGCGCCCGCCGAACCTCGTCAACCCCGAGGCCTGGCGGTCGGCATGAGCCGCGGCAAGCTCTGGCTCTTCCTCCTGATCCTGCTGCTCGCGGGCGGCGGGTTCCTGGTCTGGCGGCAGCGGCAGCCCGTCGTGCAGGTGACGATCGAGCCGGCGTTCGCCGCGCTCGGTCAGGCGGCCCGCCCGATCACGCTGGTGCTCGACGCGCCCGCGGCCAACCTGGCGGCGGTCGAGGTGCGGGTGGTCCAGCAGGGCACAGCCCGCCCGGTCCTGAGCGAGGACCTGACCGGCGCCGCGACCCGGAGCCTGAAGAAGGCGGTCACGCTCGACGCCGCCGCGCTCAAGCTCCAGGAGGGCCCGGCGGAGCTCGAGGTCGAGGCGAAGGACACGCTCTGGCGGCCGCGTCCGCCGCGCGGGCCCCGCCTGGTCCACCGCTTCACCGTCGACCTGACGCCGCCGAAGCTCGAGCTCAAGACGGCCACGGGCTACCTCAAGCACGCCGGGGCGGGCGTCGTCGTCTTCCGCGCGGAGGGCGCGGCGCGCGCCGGGGTCCGGGTCGGCAACGAGTTCTTCCCGGGCGTCGCGGGGCTCGCCCAGGACCCTGCCGTCCAGGTCGCCCTCTTCGTGATCCCCTTCAACGGCCCGGAGGTCGCGCCGTCCGTGGTGGCCACGGACGAGGCGGGCAACGAGCGCGTGATCGGCGTGCCGGTGACCTTCCTGCCGGTGCGATTTCCGAAGGACATCATCACGCTCACCGAGCCGTTCCTCCGCCGGAAGATGTCGGAGCTCGTGCCGCAGACGCCCGCCAGCGCCTCGGTCGAGGCGCTCCTCCAGGCCTTCCTGAAGGTCAACGGCGAGGGGCGCAAGGGGTTCGAGGCGAAGAACCGGGAGATCGGACGCGGAGAGACCTCCCCGAAGCCCCTCTGGACCGGCCCGTTCCGCCAGCAGTCGAACACCAAGGTCTTCGCCAACTTCCCGGAGGAGCGGACGTACCAGATGGACGGTCGCACCGTCGACACCCAGTGGCACCTGGGCATCGACCTCGCGTCGAACAAGCAGAGCCCGATCGAGGCGTCGAACGGCGGCAAGGTCGTGTTCACCGGGCCCAACGGCATCTACGGGAACATGGTCATCGTGGATCATGGGCTCGGTCTGATGAGCCTCTACGCCCACCTCTCGGACATCGCGGTCAAAGTCGGGCAGACGGTCCAGAAGGGCGAGCTGCTCGGCCGGAGCGGCGAGACGGGCCTGGCCGGCGGCGACCACCTCCACTTCGCGATGCTGATCCACGGGGTGTACACGAGCCCGATCGAGTGGTGGGACGATCACTGGCGGAAGGACCGGATCGCGAAGCCGCTCGTCGACGCCGGCATCACGCTGCCGGGGATCACCGACGGCGCGTCCGCAACCGCCGGCCCCCCGGGGGGCCCCACCGCGCCCCCGCCGCCCGCGAAGCGTCGGCCCGCACGCGCCCGGCGCTGAGGGCGGGCGCCCGGGAGCGCCTACCAGGGACGGGCGGCGCGCCCCTCGAGGACGACGGCGAGCACCGTGCCGCCGACGGCGATGAGCAGACACAGGAAGGCGAAGAGACGCGGTCCGCGCGGAAGGCCCTCGGCCGGGCGGAAGCCCAGCCAGCTCCAGATGGCGCCGAACCCCATCAGGCCCAGCGCCAGCGCGAGATAGGCCAGCCAGAGGCGTTCCATCCGTGACAGTGTGGTGCACCGGCCGGTCGGGAAGCAAGGGCCTTGCCGCCGGGGAGCGCCCCGCCGGCCTCCGGCCGGCCCCCGGCTTCACCCGGGCCGCGTGATCGGCTAGACTAGGCCCGGCTCTCGCCGGAGGCCGCGTGGTACTGGTCAGTCGCTGCCTACGTTGCGGCTACGTTCAGCCCGGGGACGACCCCCCAGAGCGCTGCCCCCACTGCGGGGCCCCGACGGAAGACTTCGAGCTCGTGGAAGAAGATTGAGCCCGGCGCGAGTCGGGCGGGAGGTGCTCCTATGGCCATCGTGACGATCGCGCACGAGACGGGGTCTGGCGGCCCCGAAATCGGGATCGAGCTGGCCAAGCGCCTGGGCTGGCGCTACGTCGACCGGGACATGCTGTCCGAGGCCGCCCAGCGGTACGGGGTGGGCGAGGACAAGCTGACCGAGCTCGACGAGAAGAAGCCGTCCCTCTTCGAGCGGTTCGACGTCGAGACCCGGCAGTACATCACCGTCCTCCAGTCCGCGCTCCTGGACGCTGCCGAGCAGGACAACGTCGTCATCAACTCGCGGGGCGGGCAGATGCTGCTACGCGGCATCTCGCACGTCCTCCGGGTGTTCGTGATCGCGCCGTTCGAGCTCCGGGTCAAGCGGGTCATGAACAAGATGGCCGGGCAGGCGCAGGAAGGGGTGGACGTCCGGACGACGGTGGAGATGGTCCGCCACAGCGACCAAGAGAAGCACGGGCGGATCCGCTACCTCTACGACGTCGACTGGGGCGACCCGGCGCTGTACGACCTCGTGCTCAACACCGAGAAGCTCACGATCGACGCGGGCGTCGAGGCGATCACCGGCCTCGTCCGAAGCCTCACCGCCACGCCCGAGTCGCGGCAGCAGGTGCGGGACCGGGCGCTCGCCTCGCGCGTGCGCTCCGCGCTGGCCGCGCACCCGGACACGCGCAAGTACCGGCTCACCGTCGAGTCCGAGCGGGGCGTGATCCGGCTGGAGGGCACCGCGGCGCTCGAGCGCGCGGCCGACGTGGCCCGGACGGTGCCCGGCGTGGTGGACGTCAAGGGCCAGCTGCTCGAGGTGCCGCCCATCCCGCCCTTCGTCGCCTGATGGACCGTTCCCTCCCAGGGGGATCGATCGAGCGGCCTACCGGACCTTGACGACCCGACTCACGATTCCGCGGCGCGCGAGGGACTCCCGGTACGCCTGGGCGTCGGCGCGTCGCGCGAACTGGCCGTACCGGATGTGGTACTGCCCGCTCGGCCCCACGGCCTCGCTCACGCGCACCTCGAATCCGCGCGCGCGGACCGGCCGCGCCGCCGCCACGGCGGCGGCCAGCGACGGGTGCCGTCCGAGGACCAGCTCGGGGGCGCCCCCCTCCTCGACGACGGTGCCGCGCCCGATTTCCCGGGCGGCCTGCCGGGCCTCGTCGGCGGACCCGAAGCCCGTCGCCGTGACCACGAAGAAGCGGGCCGTGTCCTCCTTGCGGAAGCGCACCGTGGCGTGTCCCAGGCGGTTCAGCTCGGCCTCGAGGCGGTCGACGGTCTCGCCGGGCGGGAACGGCCCACTCTCGAGCGCGTATCGCTCGGGCACGGGGGCGGGAGTGCGGGGCGCTGCGGGGGCGCCCGTGGTCGGGGGCGCGGACTGCCCGGGTCCCGGGGCCCGCTCGGGCGGCGTCCCGTCGGCCGGGCCAGGGGCGGCCGGGATCGCCACCACGGAGGGCGGCGGCGTGGCAAGGCCGCGCCACCTCGGCCAGGGCCCGACGAGGCGATCGACCAGGAGCCACCCGAGGACAGCCACCAGCACGACCACGCTCGCGGCCGCCAGCGGCACATGGGTGTAGCGCGAGATGAGCCACCGCATCGGAGGTCAGGCATGATGTTCGAGACCGCGCTCGGCGAAGTCAAGTTCGTTCTGGGCGGCGCCGGCCCGCCGAGCCTCGCGTGAGCCGAGTCCTCCTGAAGGGCGGGCTCGCGATCCTGGTGGCCCTGGCCGCGGGCCTCGGGATCGGGGCCGGGTTCCAGCTGGCCGGTCTCCGCTGGCCGACCGCCGCGCCCCCGCCGCCTCGACAGACCGGGCCGACGACCGCGGACGTCCAGCGCGCGTTCGTGGGCGTCGCCGACCACCTGCGGCCCGCGGTCGTGAACATCGCCACCGCGCACTTCCTTCGGCGGCAGCGCCCGCGCGGGGGGACGCCCAGCCCGAGCACGCCGCCGAGCCTCCGGGACTACTTCGACCAGTACTTCGGCCAGATACCTCCCGGCGAGCGCGAGCGCGCCGGCGTCGGCTCCGGCGTCATCATCGACGCGCAGGGGCACATCCTGACGAACCTCCACGTCATCAAGGGCGCGGACGAGATCACCGTCCGCTTCCACAACAAGAAGGAGGTTGCGGGCAAGGTCGTGGGCACGGACGCGGCGACGGACCTGGCCGTGATCCGGATCCCCGCCGGGGAGGGCGTGGTCGCGGCGAAGCTCGGCGACTCCGACAAGATCGAGGTCGGCGAATGGGCCATCGCGATCGGGAGCCCGTTCGGCCTCGAGCAGACCGTCACGGTGGGCGTGGTGAGCGCGACGGGCCGGTCGGAGGTCGGGATCGTCCCGAACGAGAACTTCATCCAGACCGACGCATCCATCAACCCGGGCAACTCGGGCGGCCCGCTTCTCAATGCCCAGGGCGAGGTCATCGGCATCAACACCGCGATCCTGTCGTCGGGCCAGGGGATCGGCTTCGCGATCCCCATCAACACGGCCCGGCGGGTCGCGAGCGCCCTGATCGCGCGCGGCCGCGTGCAGCGCGGCTGGATCGGGGTTGGGCTCGAGCCGATGAGCGACGACCTGGCCAAGGCGCTCGGCGCGCCCAAGGGGCAGGGCGTGGTGGTCAAGCGCGTGCTGCCGGGCGGGCCGGCAGAGAAGGCGGGCATCCAGCCCAACGACGTGATCGTGCGCTTCGGCGAGACGACCGTGACCGACCTCCAGCACCTCCAGCGCCTCGTCCTCGACGCGGCGGTCGAGAAGCCGGTGGCCCTCAAGGTCCTCCGGCAGGGCAAGGAGGTCCCGGTGTCGATCACCATCACCGAGGCGCCGCCGGAGCGCCCCGGGGCATCCTGAGGCGGCCCCGCCCATGGTCTTCTCCTGGCGTCGCCTCCGCGAGCGGGCGACCCACGTGCTCCACCTGGACGAGGAGCCGTCGCGCCTGGCCGCCGGCATGGCGGTGGGCGTGTTCATCGGGGTCACGCCCTTCTACGGGCTCCACACGCTGATCGCGCTTGGCGCCGCCTCCGTGTTCCGGCTCAACAAGGCGGCGACGATCACCGGCGCGTGGCTGAACCTCCCCTGGTTCGCGCCCTTCGTCTACGGGTTCTGTCTCACCCTGGGCGAGGCGGTCCTGACGGGCGACTGGAGCCGCTTCTCGATGGCGAGCGTCCACGGGCTCGCCGAGTCGGCCGGCGCGTACCTCCGCGCCGGCCCGCGGGAGACGGCCGACAACCTCTGGCAGCTCGTGTGGAGCATGCTGTTCGTCGCGTCGAAGCCGCTTTTCGTCGGGACGACCATCGTGGGGATCGTCCTCGGCGTGGCGGCCTATTTCATCACGCTCGAGGCCGTCCGCGACGTCCGCCGGCTGCGCGCCCGCATCCATGCCCACGAGACCCCGGGGCCGCGACCCCCGGGCACCGAGCCCACGCCCTGATGCCGATCTTCCGTTCCCTCCTCGAGGCGCTGTCCGCCATGGCGGCCAAGACGCTCTTGCTGGGCGAGGACGCGGCCCACATCCTCGCGCGGATCGCGGTCATCGGGGGCGCGATCCTGTTCGGCTGGATCGGCTACCGGATCGCCTCGGCGATCATCCGCCGGCTGCTCGAGCCCCTGCTCGGCGCAACGGACTACCCGGCGCGGGTCCAGCGTGCCCGGACCCTGGGCCCGCTCCTGACCAGCACGACGCGCTACCTCATGGCGTTCGTCGTGGTCGTGGTCGTCCTCCAGCAGATCGGCATCGACGTGCGCGCGCTTCTCGTATCGGCGGGCGTCGTCGGCCTCGCGATCGGCCTGGGGGCGCAGAGCCTGATCCGCGACGTCATCATGGGGTTCTTCCTCCTCCTCGAGAACCTGATTTCGGTCGGCGACGTCATCGAGGTGGGGCCGCACACCGGCGTCGTCGAGTCGGTCGGTCTCCGCGTGACGAAGATCCGGAAGTTCTCGGGCGAGCTGCGCATCGTCCCGAACGGAGAGCTGACGTCGTTCGGTCATCACGCCGCGGGCTGGGCCCGCCTGGTGATCGAGGTGGCCATCGACTACGACGAGGACGTCGACCGCGCGCTCCGCGTGCTGGGCGACGTCGGCCGGGCCGTCGCCGCCGCCCGCTCGCATGCGGTGCTCGAGCCCCCGACGGCCGAGGGCATCCTCCGCTTCGGCGCGACCGGCCAGGGCGAGGTGGTGCTCCGCCTGCACGCCCGCGTCGTCGCGACGGAGAAGGCGCCGCTCGAGCTCGAGGTCCGGCGCCGCGTCAAGGAGGCCTTCGCCGCCCACGGCGTCCGGGTCCCGCGCGCCATGATGGAGGTCCGGCTCGCCCCGCCGCCCGGCGGGGCGGCCGCCGCAGACAGTCGAAAGGAGTCTGTCGCATGAGGGTTCGCACCGCCGTGTTCCCCGCCGCGGGTCTCGGCACCCGCTTCCTGCCCGCGACGAAGGCCCAGCCGAAGGAAATGCTGCCCCTCGTCGACAAGCCGATGATCCAGTACGTCGTCGAGGAGGCCGTGGCGGCCGGGCTCGACCGGGTCAGCCTCGTGACCGGCCGCGGCAAGCGCGCCATCGAGGACCACTTCGACTCGGCCGTCGAGCTGGAGTTCTACCTCCAGGAGCGGGGCAAGTGGGAGGAGCTGGCCCAGATCAAGACGATCTCGGACCTCGCCTCGGTCTCCTACGTTCGCCAGAAGGAGCCGCTCGGGCTCGGCCACGCCATCCTGTGCGCCCGCCCCCTCGTGGGCGACGAGCCCTTCGCCGTGTTCCTGGGCGACGACATCATCGTCTCGGACCCGCCGTGCATCGCGCAGCTCCTGTCCGTCTTCGAGCAGCATGGCGATCCCGTCCTGGCCGTGAAGCAGGTGCCCCGATCCCAGCTGTCGCGCTACGGCGTCATCAAGGGGACGCCGGTCGGCGAGAACGTCTACCGGGTGGACGATCTGGTGGAGAAGCCGGCGCCCGAGGCGGCCCCGTCGGACCTGGCGATCATCGGGCGCTACGTCCTCACGCCCGACGTGTTCCCGATCCTCGCCGAGACGGCCCCCGACCACCGGGGGGAGATCCAGCTGACCGACGCCCTTCGCCGGCTCCGCGCGCGGCGCCCCATCTACGCGGTCCGCTTCACGGGGCAGCACTTCGACACCGGGGAGAAGCTCGGCTTCCTGAAGGCCACGGTCGACATGGCGCTCGCCCGCCCCGACCTCGGCGACGCCTTCCGGGAGTACCTCCGCGGGGTCAAGCTCTGACGCGCCGGCCCTGAGGGGTCCCCGGGCGATCCCCGGCGGGCGGCGGTGGCCGTGCCCCGCCGTGGCTTGCTGGGACGGGGAGGGGTCTGCTAGAATTTTGTCCAACTTTTCACCACCTACGGGTCAACAGTGAGCCCCAGTACGATCCAGTCCCGCAGCCACCTCCCCCTCCCGGCGCCCCGCGGCGGCGGACGGCCCTCCTGCGGGCGTCCCGGACGCTGAGCCCGACCGACCCATGGCTGACCGGCGCCCCTTCCACCTCGCCACCGACCACGAGATCAAGTCGGGCGAGGTCACCGACGTCTACTTCAACCGGACGGTCCAGATCCTCCGGGCCCGGGGCAACCGGGCGCGCGTCAAGGCCGAGGTGTACCTGAAGAGCCTCCCGGGCGACTGGGGGTGGGGCATCCTCGCGGGCATCGAGGAAGCGGCCCGCCTCCTCGAGGGCCTGCCGATCGACGTGACCGCGATGGACGAGGGCACGGTCTTCGCCGCCTACCAGCCCATCCTCACCGTCGAGGGCGTGTACGTCGACTGGGCGGAGTACGAGACGGCGCTCCTCGGGCTCCTCTGCCAGGCGTCGGGGATCGCCACCAAGTCGGCCCGATGCAAGAAGGCGGCCGGGGAGCGGCAGGTCATCAGCTTCGGCGCCCGCCGGATGCACCCCGGGCTCGCCCCCATGATCGAGCGGAACGCGTTCGTCGGCGGCTGCGACGGCGTGGCGGTGACGAAGTCGGCGGAGCTGATCGACGCCGATCCGATGGGCACGATTCCGCATGCCCTGGTCCTCGTCATCGGCGACACCGTGGAGGCCCTGCGCGCGTTCAACGACGTCGTCGATCCGAAGGTCCGGCGGGTGGCGTTGATCGACACCCTCCAGGACGAGAAGTTCGAGGCGATCCGCGTCGCCGAGGCGCTCGGCCGCGAGCTCTACGCCGTCCGGCTCGACACGCCGTCCTCGCGCCGCGGCGACTTCTACCGGATCCTCGAGGAGGTGCGCTGGGAGCTGGACTACCGGGGGTACGAGTACGTGCGCATCATCGCCACCGGCGGCATCGACGAGTACCAGATGCCGCGGCTCAACCCCCTGGTGGACGCCTACGGCGTGGGGACGGCCATCGCCAACGCCCCCGTCCTCAACTTCGGGCTCGACATCATGGAGATCGACGGTCAGCCGATCGCCAAGCGCGGCAAGCACTCGGGGTCGAAGCGCGTCCTCCGCTGCCGCGCCTGCGGCAAGACGGTCGTCGTCGCCGCCCACAAGCCCGTCGATCGGTGCCCATGCGGCGGGTCGTACGAGGACCTCCTGAAGCCGCTCATTCGCGGGGGCCGTGTCGCGCGCGACTTGCCGCCGCCCCGCACGCTTCGCGAGCACGTCCTCGAGCAGCTCCGGCGCGTCCCGCTCGAGCTGCCGGGATCGGGCGGACTTCGCGGCGACTTCTGAGCGAATCGATGCCATGGGACTCCTGGACGAGATCGTCGCCCGAAAGCGTGTGGACGTCGCCGCCCGACAGCTGGCCGTTCCCCGGGGCGCGCTCGCGGTCCGTGTCGCCACGCTCCCCGCGCCCCGGAGCCTCGCCGCGGCGCTGACCCCACGCGCGGCCGGCGCGGTCCAGGTCCTCGCCGAGCTCAAGCGCGCCTCCCCGGTCAAGGGCGTCCTTGCCGAGGGCTTCGACCCCGTGGCCCGGGCGCCCGAGTACGTGCGGGCCGGCGCGTCCGCCCTCTCCGTCCTGACGGACCTGCACTTCCAGGGGAGCCTCGACGACCTGGACTCGGTGCGGGACCGGGTGGACTGCCCCGTTCTCGAGAAGGACTTCGTCGTCGACGAGTACCAGGTGTGGGAGGCGCGGGCCCACGGCGCGGACGCCATCCTCCTCATCGTGGCGATCCTCGAGCCCGGGCAGCTCGCCGACCTCTTCCAGGCCGCCAAGGGGCTCGGCCTCTCGGCGCTGGTCGAGGTCCACCGCGAGGCGGAGCTCGAGCGCGCGGCGGACCTGGGCGCGGGCCTCATCGGGATCAACAACCGCGACCTCACGACGTTTCGGACCGACCTCGCGACCACCGAGCGGCTCGCGCCGCGCGCGCCGGCCGGCGCGTGCCTCGTCTCCGAGAGCGGCGTCGCCACGCGCGCCGACGTCCTCCGGGTGCGCGCGGCGGGCGCCCACGCGATCCTGGTCGGCGAGTCCCTGTCCCGGAGCGGCGACCCCGCGGCCAAGCTCCGCGAGCTTCTCGGGTCATGAGCGCAGCGAAGGCGGATCGCAGGCCCCGAGCCGACATACTCCCCGCGCCTCCTGGCCACCGGCCGCAGGCCGTCTCCGTATCGGGAGGGGTCGCCACAGGCCGAAGGCCGTCCGACAGGGGGGGGCGACCCGAATGACCCACCTGCGCGTCAAGATCTGCGGGATCACGTCCCTCGACGACGCCCTCTGGGCGGCCGACGCGGGGGCCGACGCCCTCGGGCTGAACTTCGTGGAGGGGACCCCCCGCTACGTCACGCCGGCCGCCGCGGCCGCCATCGTGGCGGGCCTCCCGCCGTTCGTGTGCCCGGTCGGCGTCTTCTGGGACCACGCGCCGGCGCACGTGGCCGCCGTCGTCGCGGAGTGCGGCCTCGAGGCCGTCCAGCTCCACGGCGCGGAGCCGCCCGAGCACGTGACGGCGATGCCCCGCCCGGTGCTGAAGACGATCAAGGTGCGGGACGCGGGCGACCTCGCCCAGCTCGACCGCTACAAGCCCGCGGCGTTCCTCCTCGACAGCGCGGCGCGCTGGAGCGAGGGCGAGCCGCGGCGCCCCATCTCCTGGACGCTCGCCCGCGAGGCGAACGCCCGGGGCCGCGTGATCCTCTCGGCCGGCCTCACGCCCGAGACCGTCGGCGAGGCCGTCCGCGTCGCGCGGCCGTGGGGGGTCGACGTGAGCTCCGGCGTGGAGGCGGCGCCGGGGCGGAAGGATCCGGCGAAGGTGGCGCGATTCGTCCGAGCGGCACGCGCCGCCGCGGCGGAGCTCGAGGGTGAGGCGGAGCGACGCGATGGGTAGCCCGCCCCGCTCGCGGCGGATGCCCGACCGGGCCGGCCACTTCGGGATGTTCGGCGGCCGTTACGTGCCCGAGACCCTCATGACGCCGCTCCTCGAGCTGGAGGCGGCGTACCGGGAGTCGCGGCGCGACCCGGCCTTCCGCGAGCGCCTCGCCCAGCTGTCGCGGGAGTACGTCGGCCGCCCGACGCCCCTCACGTTCGCCGAGCGGCTCACCCAGCACGCCGGCGGCGCGCGGATCTACCTGAAGCGCGAGGATCTCTGCCACACGGGCGCCCACAAGATCAACAACACGCTCGGCCAGGGGCTTCTCGCGGCGCGCATGGGGAAGCGCCGGGTCATCGCGGAGACGGGCGCGGGGCAGCACGGCGTGGCGACCGCGACCATCGCGGCCCTCCTCGGGCTCGAGTGCGAGGTCTACATGGGCGAGGAGGACACGGCGCGCCAGGCGCTGAACGTCTTCCGCATGGAGCTTCTCGGCGCCCGCGTGATCCCCGTGCGCTCGGGCAGCCGGACGCTGAAGGACGCGATGAACGAGGCGCTCCGGGACTGGGTCACGAACGTCCGGACGACCTACTACTGCATCGGATCGACGGCGGGCCCGCATCCCTATCCGATGATGGTCCGCGACCTCCAGTCGGTGATCGGCCGCGAGGTGCGGCGCCAGCTCCGCGGGCTCCCGGACGTCCTGGTGGCCTGCGTCGGCGGCGGCTCGAACGCGCTCGGTCTCTTCCACCCGTTCCTCGGCGACCGCGAGGTCCGTCTGGTGGGCGTCGAGGCGGCGGGGGCGGGGCTCCGGAGCGGCCGCCACGGGGCGCCGCTCTCGGCGGGCATCCCCGGCGTGCTCCACGGGAGTCTGTCCTACGTGATCCAGGACGAGGACGGCCAGATCCTGCCCGCCCACTCGATCTCCGCGGGCCTCGACTACCCGGGCGTCGGTCCGGAGCACTCGTGGCTCAAGGACACGGGCCGGGCCGAGTACGCCGCGGTGACCGACGCGGAGGCCCTCGACGCGCTGGGCCTGCTCGCCCAGCTCGAGGGCATCATCCCGGCGCTCGAGTCGGCGCACGCGGTGGCCCACGCGGTCCGCCTGGCCGCCACGTTGCCGCGCGAGGCCCGCCTGGTCATCGGGCTCTCCGGTCGCGGGGACAAGGACGTCGACACCGTGCGCGCCGCGCGGGCGCCCGCGGGAGAGCAGGACCGCGACGGGACCGGGGAGAGCCGTGTCGCGCATTGACGCCGCGTTTGCGCGGCTCCGGGAGCGGGGCGAGCGCGCGCTGATCCCGTACTTCGTCGCGGGCGACCCGAGCCTCGAGGTCACGGCGCGCCTGATCGAGGAGGCGGACGCTCGCGGCGCGGACGTGATCGAGGTCGGCCTCCCGTTCTCCGATCCCCTCGCCGACGGGCCCACGATCCAGCGGGCCGACGTCCGCGCCCTCGAGCAGGGGACGAGCCTCTTCCGGCTCCTGCCGGTGCTCGCCGAGGTGAGCGGCCGGGTCCGCGCCCCGCTGGTCGTCATGACGTACCTGAATCCGCTCCATCGCTACGGGCTCGACGCGGTGACGCGCGACCTCGCGAAGGCGGGCGTGGCGGGACTCATCGTGCCGGACTGCCCGATCGACGAGAGCGGGCCGCTCGGGCGCGCCGCCGAGGCCGCGGGCCTCGACCTGGTCGCGCTCGCCGCGCCGACGAGCGGCCCGGAGCGGCTCCGCCGGATCGCCCGCGCGAGCCGCGGCTTCATCTACCTCGTCCCGCTCACGGGCATCACCGGCGAGCGGACGCAGGTGCCGGCCGAGCTGGTGCGGCTCGTGCGCGACCTCCGCGCGGTCACGACCAAGCCGATCGGCGTCGGCTTCGGCATCTCGACGCCGGAGCAGGTGGCCGCGGTCGTCCGGCACGCCGACGCCGCCATCGTCGGGAGCGCCATCGTCCGCCTGGTCGAGCGGCTCCAGGGCGACCCGGGGCTCGTGACGAAGGTCGGCGATTTCGTCGGTGCGCTCAAGGCCGCCACCCGCGGTGCGGCCGCCGGCAACGGCGGCGGGCCGGGGCCGTAGGGGACGCCCGATGGCCTGGCTGTTCGGCCGCGACAAGCCGCGGAAGATCACCACCGAGGGTCTCTGGACGAAGTGCGAGACCTGCCGGGAGATCGTCTACCGGGCGGACGTCGAGAAGAACGCGTGGACCTGCCCGCGCTGCGGCCAGCCGTTCCGGCTCTCGGCTCGCGAGCGCCTCGACCTCCTCCTCGACCCCGGATCGTTCGAGGAGCGGGACGCGGGGCTCCGCTCCCAGGACCCGCTGGGCTTCAAGGACAACCGCGGCCGCTACGCCGACCGCCTCCAATCGTCCCGCGCCAAGACGGGCCGGGAGGACGCGCTGGTCTCCGGCGTCGGACGGATCCACGGGCACTCGCTGGTCGTCTGCATCTTCGAGTTCGGGTTCATGGGCGGGAGCATGGCCTCCGTCGTCGGCGAGAAGATCACCCGGGCCATCGAGCTCTCGACGCGGAAGCGCCTCCCGCTGCTCGTCGTCACGTGCTCGGGTGGCGCCCGGATGCAGGAGGGCGTGCTCTCGCTCATGCAGATGGCGAAGACGTCGGCGGCCCTGGGCCGACTGGCCGAGGAGCGGGTGCCGTACTTCGCCCTCCTGGCGGACCCGACGACGGGCGGCGTGACCGCGTCCTTCGCGATGCTGGGCGACGTCATCCTCGCCGAGCCCAAGGCGCTCATCGGCTTCGCGGGTCCCCGGGTCATCCAGGAGACCATCCGCCAGCCGCTCCCCGAGGGGTTCCAGCGCTCGGAGTTCCTGCTGGAGCACGGCATGGTGGACCAGGTGGTCGACCGGAAGGAGATCCGCGAGACCCTCCGGCGCCTCCTCGTGTTCTTCGCGGAGCCCGTCGAACCCTCCGTCCCGTGACGGCTCCGCTCGAGCGGCTGCTCGGCCTCGCGCGCTGGGAGCGCGCCGGGATGCGGCTCGGGCTCGAGCGCATCGAGGCGCTCCTCGACGCTCTCGGCCGTCCCGAGGCCGCGCTCCCCGTGGTCCACGTCGGCGGAACGAACGGGAAGGGCTCCGTGGCCGCGCTGACCGCGGCCATCCTGCAGGCCGCCGGCCTCCGCACGGGGCTCTACACGTCGCCGCATCTCCTCGAGGTCACCGAGCGGGTCCGCATCGACGGCGTCCCGGTGACGCGCGAGGTCCTCGGCCGCCACGCGGCGCGGATCGGGCCCGCGCTGGACGCGGGCGCCGCGACCTTCTTCGAGGCGATGACGGCCGTGGCCCTGGCCGCGTTCCACGAGGCGGAGGTCGACGCCGCCGTCCTGGAGGTGGGGCTCGGCGGGCGGTGGGACGCGACCAACGTCGGCCACCCGCTGGTGTCGGTGGTGACGCGGATCGACTACGACCACCAGGAGTTCCTCGGGCGGCGCCTCGAGGACATCGCGGGCGAGAAGGCCGGCATCATCCGGGGCGGCACCGCGCTCTCCGCGACGCAGGCCCCCGAGGCGCTGGCGGTCATCGAGGCGCGCTGCCAGGCGGTCGGCGTGCCGCTCCTCGTCGAGGGCCGCGAGCTGACGGTCGAGGCGCGCGAGAGCGACCTCGAGGGGCACCGCCTCTGGCTCCGCGGGCCCGACTGGCGGTACGACGACGTCCGGGTCGCGCTTCCGGGACTCTTCCAGCACGGGAACGCCGTCCTCGCGATCGGCGCCGTCCGGGCGTTCGCGGCCGCCTCGGGGCGGCCGGTGCCCGAGGCCGCGGTGCGCGCGGGCTGCGCGGCCGTCCGCTGGCCGGGCCGATTCCAGGTGATCCCGGGCGGCGCGGGGCGGCCCACGCTGGTCCTCGACGGGGCGCACAACCCGGGCGGCGCGACGGCGCTGGCGGCGTCCCTCCGCCACCACTTCGCCGGACGCCGCCTCGCGCTGGTCCTCGGCGTCTCGGCGGACAAGGATCGGGCGGGGATCCTGAAGGCCCTCGCCCCGCTGGCCGCCCGCATCTACCTCGCGCCCGCCGATCATCCACGGGCGACGCCGCCCGGCGAGCTGATCGGCCAGCTGCCGCCGGTGGACGCGGACGTCGTCCTGGCCGCGGGGACGGACGAGGCCCTCGCGCGCGCGCTCGGCGACCCTGGGATCGACGTGGTCTGCCTCGCCGGCTCCCTGTTTCTCGTGGCGGACGCCCTCCGCTGGCTCGGCGCCCGTGGCCTCGTCGGCCGCAGCTGACGCCGCCCCCGCCCCGGCGGGTCCCGACGCGACCCCGCCGGTCACGGAGTACCGCGTCGGCACCGCGTCCTGGCTCGACCAGTCGCTGGTCGCGTCGGGACGGTTCTACCCGCGAACGGCGATGTCGTCCGAGGAGCGGCTCCGCTGGTACGCGCGCTTCTTCGACTGCGTCGAGGTGAACTCCACCTACTACGCCTTGCCGTCACCGCGGAATTCCCTCATGTGGGCCGAGCGGACGCCGCCGGGCTTCCTCTTCCACGTGAAGGCGTACAGCCTGATGACGGGCCACCATCCGCGTCTCGAAAGCCTCCCGCCCGAGGTGCGGCTCCTCTTGCCCGAGGACGTGCCGCTGCGCTCCCGCGGCGAGGTCGACCGCACCCGGATCCCGCGCGAGGCGCTCGACCGCTGCTTCGAGCTGTTCCGCCTGGCCCTCGACCCCCTGGCCACGGCCGGGAAGCTCGGCTACGTCCTCTTCCAGCTCGCCCCCTGGATCCGGTACGACGAGACAACGCTCGCGTATCTCGCCACGCTGCGCGCGCGGCTGCCCGGCTGGACGCTCGCCGTCGAGTTTCGCAACGAGACGTGGATCCCCGAGCGGACGGACGAGGTCGTCGCCTTCCTGGCCCGGCACGGCCTCGTCCTCGCGACGGTGGACGCCGTGTGGCAGCCGTGGGTGGAGGCCGCGACCACGCCGGAGTGGTCGGTCCTCCGGCTCCACGGCCGGAACCTGCGCGGCTGGCTCGACCAGCGCGCCGGCCGCGAGCCCACCGTGGCGGAGAAGTACGATTACCTGTATGGTCCCGAGGAGCTCGGTGAGCTCGCCGGCCGCGCCCGGCGCCTCCACCGGCGCGCCCGGCGCGTGGCGGTGACGTTCAACAACAACAACGAGGACTTTCCCACCCAGAACGCGCTCGATCTCAAGCGCCTCCTCGGCCTCGACGCGCCCGACCTCGCCGCGGTGCGCGCGAGCTGGCGGCCGGCGCGTCGGCGCGCGGCGCCCGTCGAGACCGATCTCTGGGGGGACGAGACGGAGAGGAGCGAGCCATGACGGGAGCCGCGACGTCGGGAGCCGCCGTGCCGGGCCGCGTGATCGACGACCGGGTCGTGCCGGCGGGCGGGGAGTGGGCGGGCGTCGTCCCGCGGGGCCGCGTCCTCCGCATCGTGGATCTGGAGGGCCGGCAGGCCGTCGACTTCCTCTGCTACGGCGCCGCCGACCCGAGCGAGCGCTACAACGCGGCCGACACGATGAAGTTCGCGAAGACGATCTTCCTCACGACGGGCCACGGTCTCTACTCGGGGCTGGGTCGCCGGCTCTTCACGATCGTGGGGGACACGTGCGGGCGCCACGACACCATCGGCGGCTGCTGCAGCGCCGAGTCCAACAAGCTCCGCTACGACGTCGACAACACCCCGAACTGCCGGGACAACTTCCTCCGGGCGCTGGCGCCGTTCGGCCTGGGGCGGAAGGACATCGTGGCGAACCTGAACTTCTTCATGAACGTCCCCGTCGAGGCGGACGGGTCGATGGCGATCGTGGACGGCTGGTCGAAGCCGGGCGACCACGTGGACCTCCGGGCGGAGATGGACGTGCTCGCCGTGGTGTCGAACTGCCCGCAGATCTACAATCCGTGCAACGGCGGGCGACCGACGCCGATCCGCCTGGTGACCTACGAGCCGGCCTGAGGCGTCAGGCGCGCGATCTGTCCGAGGATCCGCAACCGGCGAACGGAGGAACCCGCCGCCGATCCGCCTCGTCGCCTACGACCCGGCTGCCGGCGTCACGCCCGCGGGAAGCCGTGGGACTTCTTGATCCGGCGGATCTGCTGGAGGTGGTCCCGGTCGTGATGGGCGGTGAGCATCCACCACTGGCCGAGGTCCATCTCGCCGAGCGTGAAGTGCCGCCACGTGAACGCGCGGGGATCGATGGTGGCCAGGCGCGCCAGCGATTGCTGGCTCCGCTCCCGCGCCGCCCGCATGTCGTGGAGGAGCTGCCCGATCGGATGACCCTTTTCGGGGCGCACGACCGGCGGCGCCTCGCGCGGGCCGGGCGGCCACGGGGGCAGGGGCGCGAAGCCGGCGAGGTCTGCCGGGTAGGGTGCCGCCGCGCCGCCGGTCTCCTTGAGGAGCTTCGAGGTGAGCTTGCCGGTGTTCACCTCGGCGAGGGTCAGGTGGTGCAGGATCTCGCCGACCGACCAGTCGTCGGCGCTCGGTCGCCAGTCGGCCTGGGCTTGCGAGAGGCCGTCCGCCTCGCGCAGCACCTCGGCGCGCACGGCGTCGAGCTCGTGGGCGAGAGCGTCGAGCGCGGCAGGCAGCGTCATGGCCGTCTCCTCCGGAGCGGTCGCGGGTGGCCGTCTGGACCGCGCGGGTGGGCGCGGCCGTCGGGGCGGATTATAGCGTGGTCTCACGAGGCTACGAGGAGGGCGACATGACCGCGGATCTCCAGGGGGTCATTCCCATCACCGCGACGCCGTTCGACGCCGCGGGCGAGGTGGACGAGGGGAGCATCGCCACGCTGGTCGAGTTCGAGGCGCGGTGCGGCGTCCACGGCCTGAACGTGCTCGGCATCATGGGCGAGGCGCACAAGCTCTCGGAGAGCGAGCGGCGCCGCGTGGCCGAGATCTTCGTGAAGTGCGCCGCCGGGCGCTTCCCGGTCGTGGTGGGGACCTCGCACGGCGGGACCGCGGTGGCGGTCGAGCTCTCCCGGGCCGCGGAGGCGGCGGGCGCCGCGGCCGTGATGGTGGCGCCCCCCGCGGGGCTGCGTGGCGAGGGCGCGATCCTGGCGCACTACCGCACGGTGGCCGGCGCGATCGGGATCCCGGTCGTCGTCCAGGACGAGCCGGTCTCGACCGGCGTCCTCATGTCGCCCGAGCTCCTGGTCCGCATCGCGACCGAGGTTCCGGCGTGCCGCTACGTGAAGCTCGAGGAGGCGCCGACGCCCACGAAGATCACGGCGATGCGGCGCCTCCCCGGCGGCGACCGCGCGCGCATCTTCGGCGGGCAGAACGCGATGTACTTCTACGAGGAGCTCAGCCGGGGCGCGGTGGGAATCATGACCGGGGCGGCGATCCCCGACGTCCTCGTGCGCATCTTCACGGCGTTCCGGCAGGGCGACCGGGCCGGCGCGGCGGCGATCTTCGACCGCTACGCGTCGTACATCCGCTACGAGGGCCAGCAAGGCGTCGGCCTCGCCCTGCGGAAGGAGCTCCTGCGCCTCCGCGGCGCGATCGCGACCGGCACGGTGCGCCAGCCCGGGCCGGTTCTCGACGACGTGACGCGACGGGAGCTCGCCGAGATCCTCGCGCGCCTGGCGATCCTGGAGGGAGTCGCGGACTCCTAGCGCCAGAGCGTCAGCGCGAGCAGGAGGACGGCCAGGATCAGCGCGAGGAGCCGCCAGCGCCTCGCGGCGCGTGCGGTGGCCTCGGCCGGCGACGCGCCGGCCTCCTCGCAGGGCGCGTAGAATTCGAGCTCGGTGCCGTCCGTGCGGTTCCGGATCACGGTCCAGAGCGCCTGGTCGGGCGTGGGCGCGCTCTCCGTGCGCTCCAGCGAGACCGGCAGCGGCGTGCCCGTCCCGATCTTGAGCGAGAGCTGGCCGCCCGGCGGGAGGGGCTTGCCGCGCCCGCCGTCCCCGAACGAGATGACGGTCCCGCCGTCGTCGCTCGTGCGCAGCGTGAAGACGCGGCTGTCCGGCCCGCAGTCGTCGAGCGTCGTGCGGCGGGACCATCGCTCGCCGTTTACGGTGAGGGTGATCGGGTCCTCGTCACGCGCGGCCATCGGCTTCGTCCTTTCAGGGGGGCGACCGGAAATCCCGGCCAGGATAGTCGAGCCGGCGACGCGCCGGCAACGCGGGTGAGGCCCCTCCGGGCGGGGCGCGCCGGATTTCTTCGTCGTGGCGCACAGTTGCAACTCGGGAACTGAACGGGGTCGGGGTCGGTCCAAGTAGCCGAGGACCCGCATGTCAGCTTGTTCGGGCGTCGTCGTGTGCGATAGCCTCAGCGCGTGGGTAGCGGCACCCGTGGCTGAGCTGCCGGCGCGCGACTCCGCGGAGTTCGTGAGCCGGCTCCGGGCGGGTGACCGCCGGGCCTTCGAGGAGCTGGTCCGCACCGAGCAGCACCGCGTGTACGGGCTCGCGCTCCGCATGCTGGGGAACGCGGCGGAGGCGCAGGACGTCGCCCAGGAGGCCTTCCTCCGGGCCCACCGCGGCCTCGCCGACTTCCGGGGCGACGCGCGTCTCTCGACCTGGCTTTACCAGATCGTCTCGCGCCTCTGCCTCAACCGGCTCTCGGGGAGCGAGCGCCGGCTGGCGCGCCACGGGGAGGAGGCGCTCGCGCGGGTGCCCGACGCCCGGCCGGGCCCCGATCAGGCGCTCGAGCGGGGCGAGCTGGAGGAGGCGCTCCACCGCGCGATCGCGGAGCTGCCCGAGGAGCGGCGCATCGTGGTGGTCCTGCGAGACGTCGAAGGCCTCGCGTACGAGGAGATCGCCGAGGTGCTGGAGCTGCCGGTCGGCACGGTGCGGTCCCGGCTCCACCGCGCGCGGCTCGACCTCAAGGAGAAGCTGGAGCGGTTCTTCCCATGACGTGCCACGACGCCCGCGAGCAGCTCTCCCCGCTCCTGGACGACGCGCTGTCGGCGGCGGAGCGCGAGGCGCTCGAGACCCACCTGGCCACCTGCGCCGAGTGCCGCCTCGAGCTGGAGCGCCTGCGCGGCACGGTGGCGCTCCTCGGGCGCCTCCCGCCGGTCCACGCGCCCGCCGGCTTCGTCGACCGCGTGATGGCCGAGGCGACGCGCCCGCCGTGGCCCCGGCGCCTTCTCGACATCCTGTTCCAGCCGCTCCGGGTGAAGCTGCCGCTCGAGGCGGCCGCGGTGCTGCTGGTCAGCGTGTCGGCGCTCTACGTCTACCAGCACGCACCCGAGGTCCGGGAGCGCGCGCGCGAGAACCTGGCCCCCGCGCCGCCGTCGCCACCGGCACCCGGCCCGCCCGCCACGCCGCTCGCGTCGGCCGTCCCGACCGAGGCGCCGCCGGCAACGCGTCCCGCCGACGAGACGGCGGCGCGCGCCCCGGTCGCGCCGAAGGCGCCCGCGGTCGCGTCGACGCCCGAGGCGGTCGCGCCCGCGCGGCAGGCGGAGAACGAGGTGACGGCGGCGAAGCCCGCGCCCCCGGTGGAGCTCCGTGCCGAGGCGAAGCCGGATCCGCAGCCGGAGCTCCAGGCCCAGCCGGAGTTCAGGCTCCAGCGGGAGCCGAAGTCCCAGCGACAGGTGAAGCCCGAGCGGGAGCTCAAGCCCCAGCGGGAGCTGAAGAAGGAGGTGCTGGCGGACCGTCGGCCCGACGCGCCGCCCGCCGCCGCGACTGCCGAGAAGGCCGCCGCTGCCGAGCCGGCGCCCTCACGCGACGCGGCCGGACCGCGGGCCGCGACGACGCCTCCGGCGCTCGCGCCCCCGGTGGCCGCGCCCGCGCCGGTTCCCGATGCGCGCGGTGGCCACGGGGCAGGCAGCGCGGGGGCCGCGTCGCCGGGGACGCCCGCGCCCGAGAGCCCACCGAGCGGTGCGCTCTCGGGCGCGAAGTCGCGAACCGCGTCTCGGTTCATGCGCGCCTCGGACGCGAGCGGGCGCCTGGTGGTCCCGGCGCGCGAGCCGGCCGAGGTCGCCCTGGACGCGCTGCTGAGTCGCGTCGGCGCGACGCGCGTGGCGCGGCGGGTCGAAGGCCCCGAGGGCCTCGTCCTCATCGACGTCGTCGTCCCCGCGGCGCGCTACGCGGAATTGCTCGAGGGGCTCGGCCGCCTCGGCCGGTGGACGGTCGAGCACGAGTCGAAGACGCTCCCCGTGCAGGTCCGCGTCGAGATCGCCGTCGTCGCGGCGCCCTGACCCGCCCGCGCCGCCCCGCCTCCTCCCGGGAACTTCCGGGCCGATCGCCGGTCCAAGGGACCGAGCGGTCAGAACCCACGAGACCAGGAGGAGCCACCCATGCGCCGTTCCATTGCCGCGATCCTGCTCACCGTCGCCGTCGTGTCGCCGGGGAGCCCGGCGTCCGCCGCGGCCCCCCTCGCGATCACCCGCGAGAGCCAGAAGGACCTGATGGTGACGATCTACAACGGGAACCTCGGGCTGGTGAAGGACACCCGCGAAGCCCGCCTGCCCGCGGGGATGAGCGAGGTCCAGTTCGCCGACGTCGCGGCGCAGATCGACCCGACGTCGGTGCACCTGAAGTCGCTGACGGATCCCGCGGGGCTCCGCATCCTCGAGCAGAACTACGAGTACGACCTCCTGTCGGCCCAGAAGCTCCTCGAGAAGTACGTCGGGAAGAAGGTCCGCCTCTACCAGGGCAACGGCTCCTGGGTCGAGGCGACGCTTCTGTCGACCGACGGCCCCGTCTACAACATCAACGGCGAGATCCACATGGGCCATCAGGGCCAGATCGTCTTCCCGTCGCTGCCGGAGAACCTCGTGTCGAAGCCGACGCTCTTGTGGCTTCTCCGCAACACGGCGCCCACGCCGCAGCGGGTCGAGGCGTCGTACCTGACCGGCGGCATCACCTGGAAGTCGGACTACGTCGTGATCCTCAACGCGGCCGACGATCGGGCCGATCTCACCGGCTGGGTGACCATCGACAACAAGAGCGGGGCGACCTACCAGGACGCGGCGCTGAAGCTCGTGGCCGGGGACCTGAACCGCGCCCGCGACGAGCGCCAGGCCCTCCGGGCCAACGAGATGGCGCTGAAGGCCGCCGCGGCCGCGCCGGCCTCCCGCGACTTCGTCTCCGAGGGATTCTTCGAGTACCACCTCTACACGCTCGACGGGCGGACCACGATCAAGGACAAGCAGACCAAGCAGCTCACGCTCATGTCCGCCGCCAACGTGCCGGTCCGGAAGGAGCTCGCCTTCTTCGGGGCGCGCGACTACTACCGCACGCAGTACGGCACGCCGATGAGCAACCAGAAGGTGAGCGTGTTCGTCGAGCTCACGAACTCGAAGGCCAACAACCTCGGGGTCCCGCTCCCCAAGGGCAAGATCCGCGTCTACAAGGCGGACAAGTCCGGGAGCCAGCAGCTCGTGGGCGAGGACTGGATCGACCACACGCCGAAGGACGAGAAGGTGCGGATCAAGATGGGCGAGGCCTTCGACGTGGTGGGCGAGCGGACCCAGCGCGACTGGAAGAAGATCGGCGGGTCGACCTACGAGGTCGAGTGGGAGATCAGCCTCCGGAACCACAAGAAGGAGGACGTGGTCGTGAGCGTGATCGAGCCCATCCCGGGCGACTGGGAGGTCGTCCGCGAGTCCCAGGCCCACGAGAAGCTCGAGGCGCACACGCTCCGCTACCAGGTGCCGGTGCCCCAGGAGGGCGCGGCGAAGGTGACCTACCGCGTCCGCCTGCGGTTCTAGGGGGTCAGGCCTCGACTTCCGTACGGGGGCCCCGCGTGGACCGGGGCGACGTGTACCGAAGTCGAGGCCTGACCCCGCTAGTTGAAGCGGTCGGGGTCGAGGAGACGGACGTCGGGCGGCGGCGTCGCGCCGCCGGCGAGCTGGGCGACCAGCTTGCCGGTGGCGGGGCCCATCGACATGCCGACCATGGCGTGGCCGGCGGCCAGCACCAGATTGTCGTAGCGCCGGGGGCGCCCGACGAGCGGCAGGCCGTCGGGCGTGCACGGCCGGAGCCCGCGCCAGATCTCGAGGAGCTCCAGGTTCTCGCCGCCCTCGATGCACGCGAGCGCCTTCCGGCGGAGCGCTTCCACGCGCCGGCGGTTGATGGAGAGGTCCATCCCGGCGAGCTCGAGGGTGCCGCCGAACCGGAGGAACTCGCCCATCGGCGTGACCGAGAAGCGGCCCTCGGCGGGCAGGAGCGGGATGGCCGGCGCCCGCGCGGGTCGCCGGTAGGTCAGGCTGTAGCCCTTGGCCGGCTGGATCGGGACGCGAAGGCCGAGCGTACGGCCCACGCCCGGCGACCACGCTCCCGCCGCCAGGACGACCGTATCGGCGGAGAACGTCCCGCGCGTCGTCTCGATCGCGGTGACCCGGTTGCCTTGCGTCCGGAAGCCCATCGCCTCGGTCCCGGTCATGATCCGCACGCCGTCCGACTCCGCGAGCTTCGCGAGCCCTTTGACGAAGCGGTCCGGCACGAGGAGGGCGTCCTCCTTGCCGTAGAGGGCGCCGACGACGTCCTTCTGCAGCATGGGCTCGAGCGACCGCGCCTGGGGACCGTCCAGGATCTCGACGCTCGCGCCGCCCTCGCGGAGGAGGCGCGCCTCGTCCTTGCCATGGGCCAGGCCCTCGGGCGTGGCGAACACGGTCAGCGAGCCCGACTGCCGAAAGCCGAAGTCGAGGTCTTTCTCCGCGAAGGTGCGGTAGAGCTCGAGGCTCTCGACGCTCAGCCGTCGGAGCAGCGGCATCGCCCGCCGCACCCGACCGGGCGTGCAGGCCGCTCGGAAGCGCCAGAGCCAGCGCGCGAGCTCGAGGCTAGCGCGCGGCTTGATGTAGAAGGGGCTCTCGGAGTTCAGCATCCACTTGACGCCCTGCCACCAGACGCCGGGCGCCGCGAGCGGCACGAGATGCGTGGGGACGATCAGCCCCGCGTTCCCGTAGGAGCTGCCGGCGCAGATCTCGCCCTTCTCGAGGAGCGTGACCTCCCAGCCGTCCCGGGCGAGGTAGTACGCGGAGCTGACGCCGATGACTCCGCCGCCGATCACGACCGCGCTGCGACTCGCCATGCTGGTCCTCCGCTGGATGGATCGTTGGCCGCGCGCGCCGCGATCGGCGCGCGGGCAAGGTCGAGGATACTCTCACCTCGCTGCCGTTCGCCAGAGGCCGGAGCCGCCGAGGGGCTATTGCACGGGCCCGCGCGGCTCGTCTAACATGCGCCGCGAACGGCCCGATGTCCCGGGCCGTCACGACGATGTGTCCCGAGAACCCGCTTCGCGGACCGAGGAGGACTCAATGAGGACCAGAGTTGGCCGTGGATTGCTCGCGCTCCTCGCCATGGCGACCGTGCTGCTGGGGATGGCCGTCGCCTCGCCCGTCCAGGCGCAGGAGAAGTCCCTCATCAAGGAGATCCAGCAGCGCGGCGAGCTCCGGGTTGGCTACGCCGTGGCCGACCCACACCAGTTCAAGGATGCCGCCAGCGGGCAGTGGAAGGGGATCGCCGTCGAGATCATGGAGGAATGGGCCAAGGAGCTTGGGGTCAAGCACGTCCCGGTGGACACGAGCTGGGAGACCATGATCGCGGGGCTGCAGGCCAACAAGTATGACGTGGCGGCGGCCCTGAACCGGCGACCGGGCCGAGCCCTCGCCGTGACCTTCTCGACGCCGTACATGAACGACACGGGGACGTTCGCGGTGAATCGGGCCAAGGTGAAGGCCCGGACGTTCGAGGAGCTGGATCAGAAGGGTACGAAGGTTGCGGTGGTGCTCGGGACTGCGGAAGACAAGTCCCTGTCCCGGATCGCGAAGAACATGGAGCTGCTGCGTCTCGCGGACCAGAACGAGATCCGGATTGCCGTGCAATCCGGTCGGGCCCAGGCCCTCTTCGACGACATCTCGGGCAACGCCAAGTTCGCCAAGGAGAACAAGACGATCCGTCTCATCATCCCCGCCAGCCCGATCCTGGTCGAGGGAATCGCCTATGCGATCCGGCGAGGCTACCCGTACGACGACATCGAGGCCCTCAACATCATGGTCGAAGACTACATCAATACCGCCAAGCTCAAGGCGGCCGAGGCCAAGTACGGCCTACCCGACCCGGAGCAATTTACGAAGTAAGGCGATTCACGGCCAGGTCCGAAGTCCGGGCGGTGGGCGGGCTGGACGTTTCGGCGTTCGGCTCGCCTGCCGCTCGGGGGATACCGCCGGCGCCGGATCTCAGCGGGTTGCCGGCGCGAGAATCTGACGGAGGGTGTCTCGATGTCCTACGACTGGGCCTGGTACGTCGTTCCCCGCGCCATCCCGGCCCTGATCCAGGGGCTCCGGTTGACCATCACGATCACGCTCGTCGTAATCGTGCTCGGTTTCTTCCTCGGCATCCTCGTCGCGGCCGGCCGCCTGGCCCGGAGCCCGCTGATCAACAAGCCGGTCGCCGCCTATATCGAGTTCTTTCGGGGGACGCCCGCGCTCGTTCAGCTCGTCTGGATCTACTACTGCCTGCCCATCGTGTTGGGCATCGAGCTGCCCAGTTTCGCGTCGATCGTGGTGGCCCTGACGCTGAACGTCGGTGCCTTTTACGGTGAGGCCATTCGGGCGGGCATCCAGGCCGTCCCGCGCGACCAAGTCGAGGCCGCGGACATCCTGGGCTTTCACTACGTCGACAAGATGCGCTTCGTGGTCCTGCCGCAGGCCTTTCGGATCATCATCCCCGTGGCCCTGTCGCAGAGCATCAGCCTGTTCAAGGACACGTCGCTCGTCTCGACCCTGGGCGTCGCCGATCTCATGTACCAGGCCCGGGTCCTGTCGACGCAGACCTACAGGCCCCTGGAGATCTTGACCGTCGCCGCCCTGATCTACTTCATGGTGGCCTTTCCCTGCACCATTGCGACGAGAGTCCTGGAGCTGCGGCTCGCCCGGGCGCGGCACTGACCGCGGCATGATCAGCGTACGGCGGTTGCACAAGCGCTTCGGGCCGCTCGAGGTGCTCCGGGACGTCAGCCTCGAGATCGCGCAGGGGCAGGCGGTCGTCATCATCGGCCCCAGCGGCTCCGGGAAGAGCACCCTTCTCCGGTGTCTCATTGGACTCGAGACGCCCGAGTCCGGCGAAGTGCACGTGGATGGCCGCCCGTTCATCAGGCGCGTGGACGGAGGGCGCGGCCCGCTGCGCCGCACCCGGGAGTTTCGCGCGATCCAGCGGTCGATGGGCATGGTCTTCCAGCAGTTCAATCTCTTCCCGCACCTCACCGTGCTCCAGAATGTGGCCCTGGCGCCGATGCGAGTACTGGGTCTCCGAGAGACCGAGGCCCACGCGCGCGCCCGTGGCCTCCTGATCAAGGTCGGGTTGGAGGAGAAGATCCTGCAGTATCCGGACAAGCTATCGGGAGGGCAGAAGCAGCGAGCGTCGATCGCGCGCGCCCTGGCCCTCGAGCCGAAGATCATGCTGTTCGACGAAGTGACCTCGGCCCTGGACCCCGAGCTGATTCACGAGGTGCTGAGCGTCATGAAGCAGCTCGCCACCGACGGGATGACGATGGTGGTCGTTACCCACGAGATGGGCTTCGCCAACAAGGTGGCGGATCGCGTCATCTTCATGGACCAGGGCGCCATCGTCGAGGAGGGACCTCCGGCCACCCTCTTCGGCTCGCCGCGGGAAGCCCGGACGCGGGCGTTCCTCGAGAAGGTCCTGACCCACATCTGAGGCGCGCGGGCGCCCACCGCGTCCGCGGGAGGCGGCCGGCGGCCGTCAGGACGCGGCGCTAGGCGCGGCGCCGCCGGGGCGGCCCGCGGGCGCGGCCGCGCGAGCCTGCCGGAGCACGAGCTCGAGGTTCCGCGGCGCGGGCTCGCGGGTCCCGGTCTCCACCTCGCGCACGGCCGCCAGGATCGCGGCCGAGACGGGTGTCGGGATGCCGGTCTGACGACCCTGCCCGACCACGTACCCGTTCATCTCGCCGATCTCCGTCGTTCGGCCCTTGACCACGTCCTGGGCCATCGAGGCGCGCCAGCTCCGGCCCCCGGCGGCGGTGGGCGTCAGCATCCGGTCGAGCTCGTCCCACGTCTCGCGCCGGTGGGCGCCGGCCCACCGCTCGGCGGCCGTGCCGCCGAACGCGGGGATGCGGTGCCCGAGGGCGATACCGACGCGCGCGGATTCCGCGGCGAGGTGGATCATCAGCGTCCGGCCCACCTCACTCGACGCCACCTCGGTCGAGCCCAGCCCCGACAGCGCCTGGAGCGGGTTGCTCATGGCGTTCTGCGCGAGCTTGGCCCAGCGCTCGCCCCAGAGGTTGTCGGTCGCCCGCGCGCCGTCGATGACCGCGAGCATCTCCGCGAGCTCGGTGACCCGCGGCGTGATCTTGCCGTCGTGCTCGCCGGCGCGGAAGACGTCGTGCCCGGCGCCCTGTCCCTTCTCGAAACCGCGCTCGACGCGCCCGGGGGCCCACAGGGCGACCCCGATCTTCGACATGACCAGCCCGATCGACCGGCTCGCCCCCGCGATTCCCGCGACGATCGGATCGGGCCAGCAGTTCTGCGCGGACACGATCGCCCCGTCCGGCGCGGCGTGGCGCAGCGCCAGCTGGGTGGCCCACGCCGTGTCGTAGACCTTCATCGCGACGAAGGCGAGCTCGAAGTTGCGCGGGAGCCGCGCGGCCTCGTGGAGGTGCACGGCGGTGGGGTGGACGACGAAGGGGTCGTGCGGGCCCTCGACCCTGAGCCCGTCCTTCCGGATCGTCTCCACCTGCTCGGCCCAGGGGTCGATCAGGGTCACGTCGTGGCCCGCCCGCGCGAGGTGACCGCCCAGGTAGCTGCCGATCGCGCCCGCTCCCACGAATACCAGTCGCTTCGTCACGTGGCCTCCCGGGGCGTCTTCGCCCCGTGGGATTCTAGCGAACTCTCGGGCCCGGGCAACCGGGGGATTTCCGGCCCGCCGCGCCCGCGGCCTACGGCTTCAGCACGCGGACGGGCGCGCCGGCGAGGTAGGCCCGGATGTCCTCGACGGCCTGCGGGTAGAAGACCCGGTACGTCTCCTCGGTCACGTAGCCGAGGTGCGGCGTGATCACCGTGTTCGGGAGCCGCCGCAGCGGGTGGTCCGGCGGGAGCGGCTCCTCGTCGTAGACGTCGAGCCCCGCGCCCGCGATGGCGCCGGCGCGCAGGGCCGCGACGAGGGCGCGCTCGTCCACGATCGGCCCGCGCGAGGTGTTGACGAGGAACGCGGTCGGCCGCATGAGCGCGAGCTCGCGGGCGCCGACGAGGTTCCGCGTGCGCTCGCTCAGCACCAGGTGGATCGTGACGACGTCGGCGCGGGCCAGCACCTCGTCGCGGCTCCCCGCCAGCGTCGCGCCCACCACCGCGGCGCGCTCGGCGGTGAGGTTCTGGCTCCAGGCGAGGACGTCCATCTCGAAGGCCTTCCCCACGCGCGCGACGCGCGAGCCGAGCTGCCCGAGCCCGAGGACGCCGAGGGTCTTTCCGGCGAGCGTGACGCCGAGCGTCTCCTGCCAGCGGCCGTCCCGGGTCGCCCGGTCTTCCCGGGGTACGTGCCGGACCAGCGCGAGGATGAGCGCCCACGTCAGCTCGGCGGTCGGGGAGGGGAGGCCGGCGGTGCCCGAGACGACCACGCCGCGGTCGGCCGCGGCACGGAGATCGATGGACGCGTTCCGCATCCCCGTGGTCACGAGCAGCCGCAGGCGAGGGAGCCGCTCGAAGAGCGTGCGGGGAAAGGGCGTCCGCTCCCGCATCGCCACTGCCACGTCGAAGTCTTTGAGCCGCGCGGCGACCGCCCCCTCGTCGGCGAGGTGGTCGCGGTACACCACGACCTCGACGGGGAGACTTCCCCAGTCGGCGAGACCCCGCGCGACGTCCTGGTAATCGTCGAGGACTGCGACCCGCGTCATCCTGAGCCTCCCGGGCGAGACCGAGGCGCGCGCGGCGAGGCCGTCCGCGGGGCCGCGCCCTGTCTCGCCGGCGCGTGATCTTCCCGGCGCCCTATGGCGCCGTGTCCGACGTGACGGACTCCGCGATCCAGCCCTCGGCGCCGTCGTCGAGGCGGACGCGGAACCAGTCGTTGCGCGTCTCGAGAACCTCGAGGCGCGTGCCGCGTCGGAGCACGCGGAGGATTTTACCGGACGTTCCGACCGCCTCGCGGAAGTTCGCCTGGCTCGCCTTCACGTAGATCGTCTTCCGCGTCGGGGCGGCGGCCGGGGCGGGAGGCGCCGGCGCGGGGGCGGCGACGGAGGCGGGCGGCTGGACGGGAGCGGGGGCCGGAGTGGCCGGGGCTGCCGCCGGCGGCGCCGCTGGCGGTGGCGAGGGTGTGGTCTGAGCCGGCGGCGGAGGCGCGGGCGCCGGCGGAGCAGCCGGTGCGGGCGCCGCGGATGGCGCCGCCGCTCCCGGGGGCTGCGCCGCCGGCGGGGCGGGCGCCTTCGGCGCGCAGGCCAGCACGATCAGCGCGGTGAGGACCACCAAGGCGACGAGGGTGCGCGGCATGTCTGCTCTCCTCGCGACTGGACCGGTGGGCGGAGTGCCGCGACTCTACGCCGCGCGCCGGGGTCAGTCAAGACGCGGGCGGTTCGCGCTGTTGGGAGCACATGATGTGACCGCTCCCGAGAGCAAGTGACATGACCGCTCCTGCAGGCCCCAGGGGAAGCTACCGCCACCGAGGCGGTGGCGATGAGCTATCCCGTGGCGGCCGTGGAGCGTGCCATGACGATCCACCAGGCCATCCTTCACGCCTTGCATGGTCGCCAGACCTGGCTTCAGGTCGCCGACGTCCTGGGGTTGAGCCCCCGGACCGTGCGGCGCTGGCGGTGGAAGTTTGAGCGCGATGGGGTCAAAGGCCTGCTCGATCGGCGCCGGCAGACCCCATCGACCCGACGGGTGCCCGTCGCGGAGCTCCAACGCGTCCGGCGCTTGTATCGGGAGCGCTACACGGGCTTCAACGTCCGCCACTTCCACCAGCTCGCCCAGCGGGATCACGGGGTGACGTTTTCCTACACCCTCGTGAAGGCCGCGCTCCAGCAGGCCGGCCTCGTCCGGCGGGCCCGCGCCCGCGGCCGGCATCGTCGGCGGCGCGAGCCCCGCCCGGGCTTCGGCGAACTGCTGCACCTCGATGGCAGTCGCCACCGCTGGCTCGCCCTGGTCCCGGAGGCCTGGCACACCCTCCTGGTCGTCGTCGACGATGCGACGAAGCAGGTGCTCGATGCCCACCTCAGAGACGGGGGCGAGAGCACGCGCGCGATCATGACCGCCTTGTCGGCCGTGTGCACGCGGTACGGGTTGCCCGGCGCCCTGTACACCGACCGTGCGCACTGGGCCGTCCACACCGCAACCTCGGGCAGTGCGCCCGATCGTACTCGCCTGACGCAGGTGGGCCGCGCGCTGCAGGCCCTCGGCATCGAACACATCCTCGGCCACTCCCCGCAGGCCCGCGGGCGCAGCGAACGCGCCAACCGCACGCTGCAGGATCGACTGGTCAACGAGCGGCGCGTCGCGGGGATCCGGACCGTCCCGGCCGCCAATCGCTACCTCGCGGGGCGCTTCCTCCCGGCCTACAACCAGACCTTCGGCCGCCCGCCCACCGACCCGCATTCGGCCTTCGTGCCCGTCACCCCGGCTCAGCTCGAGCCCATCCTCTGCCATGCGGAGGGGCGCGTCGTCGCCCGGGACAACACCGTGACCCTGGATCGTGTGGTCCTGCAGCTCAGCCAGCAGCGCGGCCGCCGCACCTGCGCCGGCCTCCCGGTCCTGGTGCGCCGCCACCTCGATGGCCGCCACTCCGTGTGGTGGGGGCGGCGCTGCCTGGGCCGCTACGATCCGCAGGGCCGCCCGCTCACCGCCCTCCCAGCCCCCGTATCGGCCTAACCATGGACCGGTCACTTCACGTGTCAAAACCCGAGCGGTCAGATCACTTGTCAACAACAGACGCGGGCGGTTCGCGCGTGACGCAGGACCTCCACGCGCCCGCCGGTTCGTCGATGCCTTGACCCGCGCCCGCGGCGCGGCATAGCATCGGCCCGTGCGGCTCGGGCGACGCGCGTTGCTGCTGGGCGGCTTGGCGTCCGTCGGGTTTCCCGGAATGGTCACGCGCGCGCGCGCCGGCGCCGAGATCGAGGCGCTGATCCCCTCGACGACGTGGGCGCCCGCGCTGGTCGAGGCCTTCAACGCGCGCAGCGCCGGCCGGATCACCCTCCGGCTCGAGCAGGTGCCGTACAACCTGCTCCATGAGAAGCTCGCGGCCTACGTCGCGGCCGGCCGGCCCCCGGACGTGTCGCGGGCATTCACCGGGTACACGCGCGACTGGCACGCCCAGGGTCTGCTCGACCCGGTTGACGAGATCCTGGGGCGCGGCTGGGTGGAGTCGCTCTGGCCGGTGCTCCAGCGTCCGCCGCACGGCGACATCATCGACGGGCGGCTGTACATGGCCTACTACTCCATCTCCCTCCTCGGGCTGCTCGCGCGGCGAGACCTCCTGGCCGCGGCCCGCATCGAGCCGTATTCCCTCGCGACCTTCGACCATCTCGTGGCGGCTGCGGAGCGACTTGCCCGGGACGGGCCGGTGCGGCGACCGCTCGGGCTGGTCCTCGGCAGCGCGCTCGCGGCCGCGGAGACGAGCCGCTGGGTGTTCACGGCCTACGGCCTGGATCACATTGCGGATTTCCGCCCGGAGCGTCGGGGCGCCTACCTGGCCGCGCTGGCCACGATGGCGCGACTGGCGCCCCTCGTGCCCGACGCCGCGTACACCTGGGACTACGGCCAGGCGGGTCAGGCGTTCGCCGACGGCGCCTTGGCCTTCTACCCCATCGGCACCTGGTACTTCGCGACCGTGTACCGGCAGGCGCCGCAGGCGGTGGCTGAGGGACGAGCGGTACCGATCCCGTACCCCGGCGCGCCCGGCGGACCGGGGCAGTCCGTCAAGCTGAACGCCAACGGCTGGTACCTTCTCCGCGGCAGCCGGCAGAAGGAGGCCGCGGCCGAGTTCCTCCGTTTCGCGGTGGCCCGCGAGAGCATCCTCCGGCACGTCAACGACGGAAGCTTCCTCCCCTTCGCCGGCGCGTCCGTCGACGATCTCGTCCGGATGAGCCAGTTCGGAGAGGCGCAGCGCTGGTACTTCCGCGACTGGCTGCGGCTCCTCGAGACCGTCCCGGTGGCGACCGACGTCCCGTACGTGGCCGCCGCCGAGACCCAGCAGATCTGGCACGAGGCGATCGTGGGCGTGATGCGCCGCCGCCTGGCGCCGGAGCCGGCCTACGCCCAGCTTGCCGCCCGCATCGTCCCTCTCCAGCAGCGTCTCCGGCGCGGCTAGGATGCCGGGCGCCCGCGCGGGCGGGCCGAGGCGCCGGAGCCGGCGCGACGCGCTGGCCGGGCTGCTCCTGCTGACCCCACTCCTGACTCTCGTGCTCGCCCTGGTCGCGGTGCCGATCGCGTGGGGCGTCGGCCTCTCGCTGACCGATGCCCACCTGCTCCGGCCGGGGCCGCCACGGTTCGTGGGCCTGGGCAACTACCATGATCTCTTGGTCGACGCCCGGACGTGGGGGTACGCGCTGAACACCGCCGTCTGGGCGGGCGGCAAGCTCGTGCTCCAGCTGACTCTGGCGCTGGGCCTGGCGCTCTTGCTGAACCGCCGCCTCCGCTTCCGGGCCTTCTGGCGCGCCGTCGTGATCCTGCCCTGGGCGATGCCGGCCGCGGTGACCGGGATGACGTGGCGCTGGATCCTCGACGGCGAGATCGGCGTGCTGAATCGCGTCCTCGGGCGCCTCGGCGTGCTGTCGGCGCCGATCACCTGGCTCGCCGACCCCGTTTGGATGTGGCCGACGGTTGTCGCCGTGCACGCCTGGCAGTTCTTTCCGTTCATGTACGTGAGCTTCCTGGCGGGGCTGCAGCTCGTCCCGCGCGAGACCCGGGAGGCCGTCCAGCTGGATGGCGCCGGCGCGTGGTCGGCCTTCCGCCACGTGACGTGGCCGCTCCTGCGCCCGGTGGCCGCCGTCAACGGACTCCTGGGCCTCATCTGGGGCCTCGGGGACTTCTCGGCGATCTGGACGCTGACGCAGGGAGGGCCGGGCGGACTCACGATGACACTGGCCCCATTCGCCTACCTGACGACGTTCCGGTTCCTCGACACCGGCCGCGGCGCGGCCCTGGCGGTCGGCCTCGCGTTGACGACCACGGCTCTGAGCGCCGCCTATCTCCGGCGCGTGAGGTTCGACCTGACGTGAGTGCCGTTGGCCCCTCGCGATCGCCCGCCCGGGGACGGCGTCCGGTGCCAGTTCCGGCGTGGTGGCGCCGCCACCGGAGCCGCCAGCGTCTCGCCGACCTCGGCGCCCATCTCCTCCTGGCGCCGGTCGCCATCGCGATCGCGTTTCCGTTCCTCTGGATCCTGCAGTCGGCGCTGCGACCCGCGGACCAGCTCTATGACGGCCGGATGCTCCCGGTTGCGCTCACGTTCGAGCACTTCGCGTGGGCGCTCGCCCAGCCGACCTTCCTGCAGCCCCTCCGGAACACGGTAGTGGTGGCGACGGTCGCGGCCCTGCTGACGCTCGCCCTGGCCGTCCTGGCGGCCTACAGCCTCGTCGCCTACCCGTACCGGGGCAAGCCCGCGATTCTCGTCGCGCTGCTCCTGGTCAACCTGCTGCCGGGAGTGCTGCTGGTCGTCCCGGTCTTCCTCCTCGTGCGGGGCCTGGGCCTCCACGACACGCTGACCGGGCTCGTGCTCGTCACGACCGCGCTGGGGGCGCCGCCGGCGACGCTCTTGCTGCGCGGCATCTTCACCGCCGTGCCGCGGGACCTCGTGGACGCCGCGATGCTGGATGGGACCGGGCGGCTCGGCGCTCTCTGGCGCGTGGTGCTCCCGCTCTCGCGTCCGGGCATGGTCGTCGGCGCGATGTCGAGCGTGGTCCTGGTCTGGAACGACGTTCTCTACGCGCTGGTGCTCACCCGTGGCCCGGCGACGCAGACGATCGGCGTGGCGCTCACCGCGCAGGCGCAGGCGCAGTTCTCCGTCGTGAACTGGTCGGGTCTTCTCGCCGAGGGCGTGCTGGTGACCCTGCCGATCGTCGTGGCCTTCACCGTGCTCCAGCGGCACCTTGTCCAGGGCGTTGCCTCGACCGGACTTCGTTGACCGGGACCACGCGCTGGTTGCCGCGCGCTCCCTCCGCCGGGCCGCCGGTGCGGCGCCGCGGCGACCATGTCGTGCCCGGGCCCGCCCGGGACCCCGCCCCCGCTGTCGCGCCCGCGCCGGCGCGGACCGGCATGGGCGCGGCGCCGCCGCTGGTGGGCGTTGCCGACTCGCGCGGGGAAGAGCTCGCGCTCGGAGAGTGAGCGAACGGCCCGCGACCGCGCGCCGTCCGCGGCAGAGAGAGGACCGACCATGATCATCGACGCGCACCTCCACCTGGGCACCGACGTGGTGTGGGACGCCACCAACACCGAGGCGGAGATCCTGGCCGCGCTCGACGGTGCCGGGGTCGATGCCGCGTGCGTCCTGCCGCAGAACGGGGAGCCGACGGTCGGCTGGGCCCGGGACGCGCACGACCGCATTGCCGCGTTCGCGCGCGCGCATCCGCGCCGCATCTTCGGGCTGGCGAACGTGCATCCCTACAACCGCCTGGAGGACTATGCGGCGGAGGTGACCCGCGCCGTTCGAGACCTGGGGTTCCGCGCGGTGAAGGTGCATCCCCACGCGCACGGGGCGAACCCGCTGGGGCGTCGGATGCGGGACGTCTTCGCGCTGGCCCGAGACCTCGAGATCGCGGTTCTCGTGCACACGGGCGTGGGGATGCCGTTCGCGAACCCGGCCATGTGGATCCCGCTCGCCCGGGACTTCCCCGGCGTTCCGGTGGTGCTGGCCCACTGCGGGCAGGGCGTGCTCTTCGGCGAGGCCGTCGTCACCGCCGAGACCTGCCCGAACGTCTATCTGGAGGTGTCCTCGACGGCCGCCGGGCACATCGCGCGGGTCGTCCAACGGTTCGGAGCGCGACGCGTCCTGTTCGCCTCCGACAACGAGAAGATCCTTGCGCTCGAGGTCGCCAAGTGGCGGAGCCTGGGCCTCACGGCCGCCGACTTCGAGCAGGCGGCGTGGCGGACGGCGGCCAGCGTCTACCGCTTGCCGTTCGCCTGAGCCGGCGCCCGGCGGGCGACCACGTCGCCGCCGCGGTGGCGCACGATCGCGACGCCCGGCACCTCGCGGAACAGCGCCGCGAACTCGTCCGGGGCGAGGCGGCGCTGGAAGGCCTGACTGCCGTAGGCGTCGTACGTGTGGCCCCACGTGGCCCGGAAGGTCCGGTGGCGCGGGTTCGTCAGCGCCACCGTGCGCCCCCATGCGCGCCCGAGGACCGGGACGTGCGCCAGCGCCGCGAGAATCCCGGTCGTCAGCAGGAGCGGGGCGCGGTTCAGGCGCGAGAGGCGGGCGCGCAGCGCCCGCCGGAGCGCGTCGACCGCCCGACCCGCGCGCGAGTCCGGCGTGGCGTAGTGCGTCGCGACGATCCATCCCTCGGGCCCGAGCACGCGCAGGAGCTCCCGCACGGTGCGGCGCGAGTCGCTGGTGTGATGGATGACGCCCTCGCAGTAGACGAACGAGAACGTGTCGTCGGCGAAGGGGAGCTGCGCCACGTCCCCCTGGACGCCGAGCCACCGCGAGTCCCCGGCGAGCTTGCCGGCCGTCACGGCGATGGCGTCGGACAGCTCCACCGACACCAGGCGCGCCGGGCGCCCCTGCGCGAGGATGAAGCGACTCTCGTCGCCGGCACCGGAGCCCGCGTCGAGCACGGTGTGGTCCGCGTAGATTCCGGGAGACAGGCCGTGGCTCTCCGCCACGCGCCAGGGGAGGTCGGCCGCGCTGCGGGGCTCCGGGTTCCACGCCCACTCGAAGCCGAAGCTGTCCACCGTCGCCGCGGGCTGACCCGCGTCGCCGGCGGGCGCGTCCAGATCCAGGGCGCGCAGCCACGCGTCGTGCCGGCGCGCCAGCTCCGGCGTCATCCTCGGGATGCCGTCCACGATGGGGTAACCCGTCCGCGTGCCCTCGATCACCAGCGCGCCGGTGAGCGGACGCCCGGTTGGGTCCCGGGCGGTCACGCGAAGGGTGAGGGGCCGCCCGCTCGCGGGATCACGCCAGTCGAGGTCCTCGGCCCAGTGCGCTCCGGCGGCCTTGCCCATGAGCGAGCGCCATCCTAGCATCTCGTCCGTGATCGCCGGCGCGCTCGGGGCGGCTCGCGAGATCGGCCGGGACGTGGCCGTGGGCGCGCGGTTCGCCACGGGGGTGGCGCGCTTTCTCCGTCGCCCGCTCGGTCCCGCTGCGGCGCGCGCGGCGCTTCGCCGGCGCCTCGCGGAGCGGGAGGCGGAGTTCGTGGATCTCCTCCGCCGCGGGATCTACGCCAACCCACGAAGCCCCTACGCGCGGCTCCTCGCGCACGCCGGCTGCGAGCCCGCCGACCTCGAGCGGCTCGTCCGGGATCAGGGCGTCGAGGGGGCGCTCCACACGCTGTATCGCGCCGGGGTGTACTTGACCGTGGAGGAGTTCAAAGCCCGCCGGCCGGTCGAGCGGGGCGGCCTCCGGTTCGTCGTCGATCAGGCGGATCTGCGCTTCCCGGGGCTCGCCGTACACCTCTCGACGCACTCGAGCGGCAGCCGGGGCGCTGGCACGGCGGTGCCCATCGACTTCGCCACGATCCGCGACCGCGTCGTCAACACGTGCCTCATCGTGGAGGCTCGCGGCGGTGGCAGCTGGCCGAAGGCCATCTGGGGCTCTCCGGGCGGCTCGGTCGTCACGGCCGTGCGGTTCAGCGGGTTCGGGGCGCCGCTGGCGCGCTGGTTCCTCCAGGTCAGCCCGAGCGCGCCCGGCCTCCACCGAAACTACCGGCGGAGCATCCTCGCGCTGCGGCTCGGGAGCCTGGTGTCGGGGCGGCCCTTGCCCTGGCCGGAGTACGTCCCGCTCGATGCCCCCCTGGCGATCGTCCGATGGATGCGGGCGGAGCGGGCCGCGGGCCGCACGCCGCACCTCTGCTGGGCGTACCCGAGCTCGGCAGTCCGCCTGGCCGAGGCGGCGCTGGAGGCGGGCCTGGACCTCGCGGGCGTCGAGATGACGCTCCTCGGCGAGCCGATCACGACCGCGCGCCTCGCGGCCATCGGACGGGCGGGCGCCCGCGCCATCCCCGCGTACGGAAGCGGGGAGGCAGGCCTGATCGCGAACGGGTGCCTGGCTCCCGGTGCCCCCGACGACGTGCACCTCTACACGGATTTGCAGGCGATGATCCAGCCCGGGCCTGACGCGGCCCGCCCCGGGCTGCCGCCCAGGGCGCTCCTGATTTCCTCGCTCCGGCCGACGGCGGCGCTCGTGCTCCTCAACGTCTCGATGGGCGATCAGGCGGAGATGGACGAGCGCCCCTGCGGGTGCCCCATGGCCGACCTCGGATGGACGACGCATCTCTCGGGTATCCGGAGCTACGAGAAGCTGACGGCGGGCGGCATGACCTTCCTCGACACCGACATCATCCGCGTCCTGGAGAACGTGCTCCCGGCGCGGTTCGGCGGGGGACCGACCCACTACCAGCTCGTCGAGGAAGAGGACGACGGGGGACGGCCGCGGCTGCGGCTGCTCGTCGATCCCGCGGCGGGTGAGCTTGATCCGGCCCAGGTGGCGGATGTCTTCCTCAGCGCGATCGGGGGCGGCACGGGGGTGGAACGCGTCATGGAGCTCGAGTGGCGGCAGGCGCGCATCCTGGAGGTCCGGCGTGAGCGGCCCCGGTCGGCTCCGTCCGGCAAGATTTCGCATTTGCACGTCGAGCCACGCGCCGGGCGCCCGTCCCCGTCCGTGTCCGGCGGGTGAGACGCGGGTGCTGGAGCGGCGATGGTCGCGGCGCGGCCCCGACGCGCGTCTGGCCCGGGAGCGCTACGCGCGCCTCGCGGCCACCTTCGATCCCTCGGCCCTAGAGCCGCTCCGCCGGCGGGCGATCGCGCGGCTGGCCGCGGGCCCGGGCGAGACAGTCCTCGACGTCGGCTGTGGCACCGGGGCCAGCTTCGATCTGATCGAGGCGGGCATCGGCCCGGCGGGCCGCCTCATCGGCGTCGACCAGAGCCGCGAGATGCTGGCCCGCGCTCGGGCGCGGGTCAGAGACGCAGGCTGGAAAAACGTGACGCTGGTGGAATCCCCGGCGGACGCCATGCCCGCGGTCGGTCCGGTGGATCGCGCGCTGATCTTCTACGTTCACGACGTCATGCGATCCCCGGCGGCCCTGGACCGCATCCTGGCCGAGGTGCGACCAGGCGGCCACGTCGTCGCCGCCGGCCCGCGCTGGGCCCCGTGGTGGGCCTTCCCCCTGAGCCTGTGGATCTGGCACATCGCGCGCCCTTACCACACGACGTTCGAGGGCTTTCGGCGCCCCTGGAGCCACCTCGCGGCCCGCGTGACTCACCGGGACGTCGAGCGCACCGTGTTCGGCCGCGCGTGCTTCTCCTACATCGCGGTCGCCACGATGCGGTAGGGGCCCTTCACGGCCTCCGTGCTGTGACGCGTCCCGGGGCTTGCTGTCCCGGGTCCACTCGGGTCGGAGGGGAGACTCGGGGAAAATGGTTTTGGACAAATTTGGGTGTTCCCTTGGGACTTCCGCGGCCCCGGCGCGCATGATGTTGATGGACGAAGCATGGCGCACGACGCGGCTCACGAGGGGGCGGAGCGCCCCGTTTCAGGTCGCGCTCACACCCCGGCGCTCCCGTACGCGAAGGCGTTCGTCGTGCAGTTCAGCGCGGAGACCGACCCCCGACACGGGACGGTCGCGGGGCGGATCGAGCACCTGCAGACGGGCCGCCGATCCCGGTTCGTGTCCACCGACGAGCTGCTCGCGTGGATCATGGCGATGCTCGCCGGCGCGGATGCTGCTCGTGAGGATCGATGACGGGGCCGAGTGTCGAGGAGGCTCGGCTTCGGACGAAGGGCCGGCGCTGCGCGGTCGTGTCGATTCGTCCGTCAGCGTGACGGCTTGCGCGGCGCAGGGGCCCCGGCGTCCCGCCGGCTGGCGCGCCGCTCCAGCATGTGCGCCCCCTGGGCACGCGCCACCGCTCGAGCTTTCTCGAAGCACTCCTCCGATTCACGGATCGCGCCCCGCTGCGGCCGCGCCTTGGAGCGGGCCCCTCGGAGGATCAACTCTCCTCTGACGCGCCACAGCTCGGCCTCGAAGAGGCGGGCGCCGGTGTCGCGACAGTGGCTCAACCCGGTGTCGGTGGCGGCAAGGCCCTCATCCACGCGGTCCAGCCGCAGACATGCCCCGGCGAGCAAGGAGAACCACAGCGACGCGGCGAGGCGTATCTTGGCCCGCCGCAGCACGTCGAGCCCCCCGCGGATCTCGGCAAGGCCTCGCTCACCCTCGCCCTGCTCGACGAGCGCCCGGCCACGGATGACGAGCGCGGTCCCGGACCAGAGCGGGAAGCCGTACTCGTCCGAGAGATCGGCCGCCCTGGTGGCCATCCTCGCCGCCTCCTTCCACTCGCCGTCGAGCACGCGTAGAAATGCGGCATACGCCGCGGCGTGGGCGACCGTGAAGTGGCGGCCGAGCCGCTCGGCCAGCGCCATGGCCTCCCCCTGCACGACCCGCGCACGATCCGGCTCGGCGCGCACCCATCGGCGGAGGCTTTCGAAGGACCGCGCCGCGACGAGAGGATTGACCCCGTAGAGCCGATCCGCCTCCTCGGGACTCACCGGCGACGACAGCGTCCTGGCCAGGAAGGGTTCCGCGGCATCCAGGTTGCCGCCCCACAAGGCGACCCCCCCGCGGAGGAAGGCGGCCTCCACTACGGCGGACGGGTTCAGCTGCTCTGAAAGCGGCGACAGTTCTTCGCCGACCCGTTCCGCCTCGCGCAAGTCACCGCCGTTGCTGTGCAGCAGGCAGAGAGCACAGAGGACGTCGAAGAGCCCGGCAGGGTCCGCCACCTGCTCGCACAGGCGTCGCGCGCGTGTCAGGTTGTCGAGCAATCCCTCGGCCACGTACCCGGCGGTCTGGGACAGCACGACGGTGTACAGCTGGCGCAGGCGCAGCTCGTCCCGGGCTCGGTCCGGCGTGTCCGGCAGCTCACCGAGGAGCCGGAGGGCCGGTTCCAGACACGCGACGGCGTCGCGGTAGGCGAGCCGGCCGTACGCTCGCTTTGCGGCTTGCTCGAGATACGTGACGGCCCGTCGTCGATCGCGGCTGTGCTGGAAATGGACGGCCAGCTCGCCCGACACCTCGGCGGTTCGGGCCGCGTACCCGGCCTCGATGCGTTGGCCGATCTGCTGGTGGAGGATGGCCCGCCGGCTCGGCGAGAGGCGGGCGTAGAGCACGCGCTGATAAAGGGCGTGCCCAAAGGCGTAGCGGACCGCCAGAGTACCGTCCGGCCACTCGACGCTCCGTCGGTGGTGAAGCCAGCGACGAGGGCGGCACAGCTCATCGCAGAGTGACTCGACCTCGTCGAGCGCGCGGCCGAGGCCCGCGGCCACCGCCGGCGCGTCGAACACCACCCCGCCGACGCTCGCGACCTCGAGCACGTCTCGCTCGGGACGCGACACGAACCTGAGCTGCCCCTCGATGAGCTGCTGGATGTCGTCCGGTACCTCCTGCTCGATCGCCGCGCGGTCAGCGGACAACCGCCAGACGCCCCCGTCCTCGGCCAGCCAGCCGTGGTCCAGGAGATGCTCCACCAGCCTCACCATGAAGAGGGGATTGCCGTCCGTATGCGCGTGGACGACGGCGGCGACCTCGTCGTCTACCATCGCGCCGCGGAAACGATCTCGCAGGTATGTCGCCACGTGGCTCCGGCTCAGGTACTCGAGCGCGATCTCCCGGCACTGACGGTGCGTGCGCAGCGTCGCCACGACCTGGGCGAACGGGTGGTCGAGCACCGTCGCCTCCGCCGGCCGATAGGTACCCAGGAGCATGACTCGCGCCCGCTCGGGCCGTTGCGCGAGCACCGAGACGAGATCCGCCGTGCCCTGGTCGCTCCAGTGCAGGTCCTCCAGGACCAGCACCAGGGGGCCATCGACGGAGACCGCCTCCACCAGGCTCGCGAACTCGCGCAGCATGCGGTGGGGCGTGGTGTCGGTGTCCCCGCGCCCGGGCCGTCCCGCGTCGGCGGGCGAGTGAAGCGAGGGCATCCGCGCCAGCCAGCTCGGGGCGACGGCGCGCAGCGTGGAGAGCAGCCGGTCGCGGGCCGGCCCGTGGCTCAGCCGCTCCAGGGTCTCCAGGGCCGGCATGTAAGGCTCCCGCTCCCCGTGCTGCTCGACGCACTGGCCATAGCCGATCAGGACGCCGTCGGCCGACGCCCGCAGCGCGCCCAGGAAGGACTCGACGATCGAGGTTTTGCCGATGCCGGGTTCGCCCTGCATGAACACCACTTGGCGCTGACCGGCGGACGCGGTCTGGAAGATGGCCCGGAGCGTCGCGAGCTCGGTGTCGCGGCCCACCAGGATCGCAGGGGATCCCACTCCCGGGGCGGGCGGGGGCGCGCCCCCCGACTCGAGTCCACGCTCCCCGGCTGGGGTCCCGTGTACTCGGGCGATGAAGCGAACCCCCCGGCGGTGAACGGTCTCGATGACGCGGGGGACTCGCGGATCATCTCCGAGAGCCCGCCGCAGCTCGCCCAGCGTCTGCGTGAGCGTGTCGTCGGACACTACGACGTCGCCCCAGACGGCCGCATGCAGCTCTTCCTTTGTCACTAGCGCGCCGGGCCGCTCGGCCAGATAGCGCAGCAAAGCCCAGGCCTTGGGACGCAACTCCACCGCGCGGTCGCCGTGCCAGAGGCGGCCCGCGCGCGTGTCCAGCCGGTAGGGCGGGAATTCAATCACCGCGCTTACCAGGAGGGCGAGGCGTTTTGGAGAAATTTACGGATTCCCTCGGGACTTCCCCGGCGCCATCCGCTCATGATCCCCGCGGGGACGCTCATGGCGAGAGGCTCGACCCGAGTGAGGACGGCAGAAGCCTTCCGAACCCTCCGGCTACCCCAGGCGTCTGCCGGAGGTAACGCTGTCATTTCGCGAGGATACCACGCGGCGCGCGGACACCACGCGCCAGGACCGCTATGGGACCAAGGTCCTATAGACGCCCCCCAGGAGAAGTTGCTACAAGCGCATCGCCACAACCTCCCAGGGGCGGACGTCGTGCATTCGACCATCGACTCCGAATGGTCGGGGCCGGGCCGTGACATCGGAATAACCGGGGGTGTCCGGAGAGGAGCTTCGAATGAACGATAGCGCCGCGGTCCTTCGAATGAACGATAGCACCACGGTCCTTCGCGCGATGTTGGCGGAGAACGACCGACTGCGCGAGCGCCTGGAGGCCGAGTGCGCATACCTCAAGACCGAGCTCGGCGAGGCTCGGGACTTCACCGAGATCGTCGGGCACAGCGCCGCCATCCGCGCGACCCTGGAGAAAGTACGCCAAGTCGCCGACACCAGCGCGCCCGTGCTGCTCTTCGGGGAGACCGGTACCGGCAAGGAACTGCTCGCTCGCGCCCTGCACACGCACGGCCAGAACCGCGACGGCCCTTTCATCGCGGTGAACTGCGCGGCCCTGCCCGCCGCGCTCATCGAGAGCGAGCTCTTCGGACACGAGAAGGGCGCGTTCACCGGCGCGGGCCACGTCAAGCCCGGCCGCTTCGAGCTCGCCGACGGCGGCACCCTCCTCTTCGACGAGGTCGGGGAGCTCGACCTCCCCCTTCAGGCGAAGCTCCTCCGCGTCCTCGAGGACGGCGTGATTCAGCGGCTCGGCGCGACCGTGACGCGGAAGGTCGACGTCCGGGTCATCGCCGCCACGAACCGCGATCTGCGCCGCGACATGTGCGCGGGTCGCTTCCGCGCGGACCTTTACTATCGGTTGGCCGTCTTTCCCATCGAGGTGCCACCCCTCCGGGACCGACGCGAGGACATCCCGCTCCTCGCCTGGCATTTCGTCGAATCGCGCCAGCGGTCGCTCCGGCGCGCGATCACGAGGGTTCCCAAGAGCACGATGGCTGCCCTCCAGGCCTATGACTGGCCCGGGAACGTCCGGGAGCTACAGAACGTGATCGAGCGGGCGCTGATCCTGTCGCCCGGGTCGGTCCTCCGCGTCGACGAGGTGCTGGGACCGGGGACCGCCGCCGGGGATGACGCCGGCTCGCGCTCTTCCACCGAATCTCTCCAGGACATCGCGCGAGCCCACATCGTCCAGGTGCTCGAGCGGTGCCGATGGACGATCGAAGGACGCGGACAGGCGGCCGAGCGTCTCGGCCTGAATCCGAGCACTTTGCGGAATCGGATGCGGAAGCTCGACATCACGCGCCCGGCTCCGTAGGCGCCGGGCCGCTGGGCGTCAGCGAACCGGCTGGATCCTCGACCCCGCGGCCTTGCGCACCGGGCGGGATGTCTCTTCGTGGTGCCGCGGGCGGTAGCGCGGCGCGGGCAGCGGATCCGGGGGATGGGCGCGACTGAGGGTCTCGCGGGGGCGAGATGGAGGAACGAAGGCGGTGCTACCTCAGGGCGCCGCCTTCCCGCCGAGGGTTATTGACAGCGGCGGTCACCACCGAGTCTGGACGCACCGAAGGGGGTTGACATGAAACACATCGGGTTCCTGGCAGTCACCTTCACTGTCGTGCTCACCTGTGTTTCCGGCGCAGGGGCGCTGGAGGTCAAGGACAAGACCAAGGCCCCGCCGGGGTGGTGGGAGGCGACCGGTCCGATGGCCATTCCGCCCCAGTATTTCGATCAGATCCTGTCCGCGTACGGCCTGACGCTGGTCGATGTCAGCAAGGCGCCACCAAACTATGCGCGCAAGGTCGGCGACAAGGTCGTCTGGGAGATGGCGCCGCGGACGTACACGCCGCCGGAGATGGACCAGATCCTCTCCGCCTACGGGGTGAAGCTGACTGACCTGGAGAAGGTCCCGCCCACGTACGCGCGCGCGGTTGACGGAAAGCCCAAGTTCGAATCCGGCCCGATCGCGTGGGGGCCTCGGGAGATCGACAAGATTCTGGCGGCCTACCAGTAGGACTGGCACTGAGGCAGGGTGCGGTCGCCGGGCAGGTCGCCAGCGGATCAGCGGGGCCTGCCCGGTGACGGCACGGACGACCCGGGACGTCCTGGAGGCGGCACGCCCCGGCCTACTTCGTCGGGGTGACGGTTGCTCTTGCCACCCGTCGGATGCAACGGTCCGCCGCCGCCCGTGGTGGCCAGGGCTGCACGGCCGGGGACGTCTCGCGTGGAGTATCCCACGAACTCACGCGGGCTTCCGGACGGACGTGCCCCATGGAACGGTTCTTGCCCTGAAACGTCGCGGGAAGCCGGCCCTTTGCACGTGACGGCTTCAAGGCCCGTCGAGCCGGTTGGTTCCGGCGAGGGACTGAAGAGGATGCGGTTCCACCTGACGGTCGGTGTCGACCACCGGCACACCATGGGAGGTTCCACATGACGGGCATGGAAGTCGTCGGGCCATCCGTAGAACGAATCTCGACAGCGCTGCCCTCGCTCTTGTTCGCTCTCGGCATCCTGGTTGTTGGGTACGTGATTGCCAAGATCGTCGCCGGGATCGTGAGCCGAGTCCTGGGCCGCACCCATCTCGACGCGCGGGCTGCCGAGGCCCTCGGATTCGCGGAGCCAGGCGCGGCCGCCACGGTGCGGTCGGTGGGAGCGCGGATCGCCTTCTGGCTCATCATGCTCTTCGTGTTCATCGGCTTCTTCAACAAGCTGGGGCTGACGCTGGTGGCCGAACCGCTCACGCACGTCGCGGACACGATCGCCCGAGTCGCGCCGAGCTTGCTCCACGCCTGCCTCATCTTCGTGGTGGCCTGGATCCTCGCCGGATTGCTCCGGTGGCTGGTCGTGAAGACCCTCACCCGACTCGACGTCGAGCGGCGATTCGGCCACTTCTTCGTTCCCGAGGGGACGGACCCTCGGGGGCTCTCGCAGACGATGGGCAACCTGACCTTCTATCTCGTGCTCCTCCTGGCCATCCCTCCCTTCCTCGCCGCCCTGGGACAGAGCGCCCTCGTGGCCCCGCTTTCCGAGATGCTGCGCATCCTGCTCTCCTATCTCCCCAATGTGGCTGCGGCGGCCGTGAGCATCGGACTGGGCTGGGTGGTTGCGCGGATCCTTCGACAGGTGGTCCGCAATCTTCTGGCCGGGGTCGGCCTCGACCGGGCAGCGGAGCGCGCGGGCCTCGTGCCCGCCGCCGGTGGGGCGCGCCCGTCGGCCCTGGTGGCGACGATCGTCTACTTCGTGGTCTGGATCCCATTCATCATCGCGGGCCTCGACGCGCTCAAGATCGAGGCGATCTCGCGTCCCGCCATCAACGCCCTGGATACCATCCTCGCCTGGGTGCCGAGAGGACTCGGGGGGGCCGTACTCCTGATCCTCGCCTGGGTCGTCAGCCGACTGGTGGGGGATCTCGTGACACAGCTGCTCCGCGGCGTCGGGTTCGACGCGGTGCCGGCGCGGCTTGGTCTGGGGGCGCTTCAGGGAGGAAGGACGCCCTCCGATCTCGTGGGGGTGGCAGTCAGGACGCTCGTCCTGGTCTTTGCCGTCGTCGAGACCTTCGAGGTGATCGGGCTTCACCGACTCGCCGGCTTCGGCGACCGGCTGGTGGCCTTCATGATCAACGTCGTGATTGCGACGGCCATTGTCGGTATCGGACTCTGGGCGGGGAACCTGGTACAGGGGCTCGTCCGGGGACCGCTCGCGCGGTCCGGCGCTCGTCATTCCGAGACGATCGCCGCCTTCTCGAAGTATGCCGTGGTGGTCTTTGCCTTCGCGATGGCACTCCAGCAGATCGGCTTCGGAGAGACCATCGTGGTGTGGGCCTTTGTCCTGCTCTTCGGGGCCGTCTGCCTGGCCCTGGCGCTCGCGTTCGGCCTGGGCTCCCGCGAGGCGGCGGGTCGCGCCGTCGCGCGCGCCATTGGAGACGGCACGGGCTCGGGCTCGAGGCCGGGGAGCGCGTGACGATGAACCGACTCGAGGAGCTGGCACGCGCGGAGGACCACGGCCGCGCCCCTCGACAGAGGCGCCCCGGGGAGCGCGATGACCAGAGTGCGTTTGCGGCGCCTACGCTGAACTGAGAGGAGAGAGACATGTTCAATCGAAGGATCACCGCAGGTTTGCTGAGTGGTGTCGTGGCCGTTGGTCTGGTTCTGTCGGGTCAGACCGTGGCGGCCCTCACGGCCCAGGAGGCGGCCAAGCTGGAGACCGAGGCAAACGCCACGCTGGCGAAGTTCCAGGCAGACACCAAGGGCGCCCAGGAGGTGTTCGCCAACGCCAAGGGCATCCTGGTGTGCCCGAAGATCACCAAGGGAGGCCTCATCATCGGCGTGGAGTCAGGCAACTGCGTGCTGACCAAGGGTGCCCCGAAGCCGATCCACTACGGGACGAGCGCGCTCAAGGCGGGACTCCTCGTGGGCATCGCGTCGTACTCGATGATCCTTGCGCTGAACACGGACGCCGCGGTGGCCAAGTTCACCAAGAGCGATCGCGAATGGGAGATGGGCGTGGATGCGTCGGTGGCCGTGGCCAAGGTGGGCGCCGGCGGCGCTCTCGACACGACCAATCTGAAGAAAGACATCGTGTCCTTCATCTTCGGCGACAAGGGCTTGATGGGGGACGTGTCGTTCTCGGGCTCGCGTTTCAAGAAGGCCGAGATCAAGTAACGCTCGTCCCTTAGCCACGGAACGCGGTCGAACGGTCCGCTCCTGTCGGCCCTTCGCGCCGGGAGGAGCGGACCGGCAGGTCGCTCGGGATCCTCAAGACGTGTTCTCATGGATCCCGGAGCATCGCTCACGGTGAACGAACCTCACGGCCCCCGGCGGCGCCCTTCGAGGCGTCGTCTCCTCCGATGGACGCTCGTCGGGCTCGCGGCACTCGTCCTGCTCCTCGGAGTGGGCGTGGCGACGGCGTGGATTCTGTTCCGGCTTCGCGGGCCCGAGCTGATCCGCGCCGAGCTCGAGGGCGCCCTGGTCACGGCGCTGGGCCGCCCGGCCCGCGTCGAGGCCGTGACCTTCCATCCCTGGCCGGTCGCCCTCCGAGTCTCCGGGGTCGCCGTCGCCAGCGGCGCGTCCTGGGACCAGGGCACCCTTCTCCGGCTCGATCACGGCGACGTCAGCGTCCGGATCGAGAGCCTCTGGCGTCGGCGGCTCGTGATCGGCGTGACCCTCACGGGGGTCGATGTCACCGCCAGCGCCGCGGGGGGCGGCGGAGCGGCGATCCCGATCCTCCCCGACACCGTCGCCATCGGCCCGGTGACGGCCCGGCTCGCCGTGGTGCAGATCCGGCAGGGCCATATCCTCTACCGGGATCCGGATGCGCCGTGGACGGTCGAGGTCGGTGGGCTCGACGTCGATGGCCGGCCGCAGCCGGACGCGCTCGCGCTTTCCGTGGCGGCCGAGAGCCTCCGCTTCGAGTCGCCCGCGGTGCGCGAGCGCGTCGAGCGGGTCCGCGCGGAGGGCACGCTCCGTGCGGGGGAGGTGACTGCCCAGAGCGTGCGATTCCGGTGGGAAGGGCACGAGGCCGAGCTGTCCGGCCAGCTGCGACCGACCCCGGCGGGGCTCGCCGTGGTCGGCAGGGTTCGCGGAGAGGCCAGCCTGGTCCCGATCGCCAGCCGCGCCGGGATGACCTGGCCGCTCACCGGCATCGCCCGGTTCGACGTGACGCTCGAGGGACCGGTCGCCGCGCCGCGGGTCGAGGGCCGCATCAGCGTGCCCGAGCTCACCGCGGGGCCGGTTCGTGCGCGAGGTATCCATCTCGAGGGAAGCTTCGGCGACGGGGCCTTGCACCTCCGGGACCTTCATGGAGACCTCCCTGGCGGACCCGTTCGGGGCACCTTCACCCTGAGCCCCGACCGGGGAGCCGGCGCGCAACGGGCCCACCTCTCGCTGGACGGGCTCCGGCTCCCGGGAGCCTTCGCCGCCCTCGGCCCAGTGAACGTTCAGGCTGATGGCCGGCTCGAAGGGGGCGGCATCGAGCTTGGGCCAGTGACCGCACGGTGGGCCGCGGCGCGGCTGGACGTGACGGGCCGCGTGGAGCCGGGGAGCCGCCTGGCGCTCCGCGCGGACCTCGACGCCGACCTCGAACCGCTCACGCGGGCTCTCGGGATGACGGGCGTTGCGGGACCCGCGCGCGTGACCGCGGAAGCGACGGGAACGTGGGATCGGCCGGTCGTCGCCGGCCAGGCCGATGTGGGGCCGCTCACCCTGACCACGCGGACGCTCGATCGCGCGGAGCTGCGCTACCGGCTGGCGAGCCGCGAAGGCTTCTCGCGGTGGACAGGGACGCTCGAGACGCCGCGCGTCGGCCTCCCCGAGGCGCCGATCGAGGGCCTCCGCGCGGCCGTCGCGCTCGACGCCGAGCGGGTCGAGGTCCAGCCCTTGACCGCCCGCGTGCGGGGCATCCCGTTGACGCTGCGAGGGACCTGGGACTGGGGAGGCGATGGACGGGCGGAGGGGGACCTGGGGCCGGTCGCGCTCGGGGGGTTGCCCGGACTTCCCGCCGGCGTCTCGCTGGAGGGGTCCGGTGAGGCGCGCTTCCGGGCCAGCACACAACGAGGGGCGGTGTCCGTCACCGCGGCGATCGGCCTCCGTGACGTCTCGCTCGGCGGCGTCCTCCTCGGGCCGGGCCGCCTCGACGTCGGCGTCACGGGCCGCGATCTGACGGCGGCGCTCGAGTTCCCCGCGATGAGGCTCTCGGCCTCGGCCCAAGGACGTCTCGAGGAAGGCCGGACCCTCACCGCGCAGGCCCGACTCGAGCGGGCCAGCCTGGATCCGATCGTGGCCCAGGCGGCGCCCGCGGCACGGGGGCGAGTGCTCGGGAGCGTCTCGGCACGGGCGGAGGCTGAGGTCCCCCTTTGGCGGCCGGGCGAGATCCGGATGACGGCGTCGATCACCCCGGACGAGCTCGTCGTCGGGGGCGGACGCTGGACGACTCGCTCGCCGGCCGTCGTCCGGTGGGACCGCGGGCGACTCTCGCTGGATCAGTTCCGGGCCGAGGGCCCGCCGGGAACGGTCACGGCGTCCGCCGTCATGGAAGCCGGCGGGAGCGACGCCCGCATAGCGCTGGGGCTGGAGCAGGCGCGACTGCCGCCGCCGCTCGACCGGGTCCCCCCGGGCGACGTGCGGGGGGAGGCGCGGCTCACCACGACCGGGCTGGAGGCCGTGTCGATCCGCGGCCGCTGGCGCGTGGGAACGCTGTCCCTGGACGGCCGCGTGCCGTTCGAAGGGCCGATGGCGCTCCGCAGCCGGCTCGTGGCCGACGGGGCCGAGCTGGCGCGGAGCCTTGACCAGGATCGCGTTGCCGGCCAGGTGATCGTCTCCGCGGACGTGAGCGGGTCGTGGCGGGAACCGGTCGCCAGCGGACGGCTCGAGGCGCCCTCCCTCACGAGCGCGGAGGTCACGCTCACGGGGGTCACGGTCCCGTTCCGGCTCACGCCGTCCGCCATCCGGATTGCCGACGCCCGCGCCATCCTCGGGGAGGATCCACTGGCGCTCGAGGGCGAAGCGTCGTGGGCAACGGAAGGGTGGCGCGGACGGGGAACGCTGACGGCCCCGGTCCTGACCCTGGGAGGCTGGCCGATCGAGGCGCTCCACGCCGCCTTCCGGATGGACGCGGAGCGGATCGAGGCGACCGCGGTGTCCACCCGCATTCGCGGCGTGGCCGTGCGGGGGACGGGGTCGTGGCAGTGGAGCGGAGGCGGTCGCCTGGAGGCCCGGCTCGGGCCGGTCGGGTTGGCGGAGCTGCAAGATGTCCCCCCGATCCTCGGCCTCGCCGGCTCGGCGTCGGGGCGCGTCGAGGCCGTGTTCCGGTCGCGCGAGGACGTCACGGCCTCGCTGGCGCTTCGGTTCGACGGGGTCCGCGCGGCGCGTGAGACGCTCGGCGCCGGGACCCTGACGGGCGAGATTCGGGGGCGCGCGATCCGCGCCGAGCTCGCCTTTCCCGAGCGTCGGTTCAGCGCAGTTGCCGAGGGGCGTGCCGAGACGGGTGCCACGATGAGGGTCCGCGCCACGGTGGATGATCTTTCCCTTGGGGAACTGGGGCGACGGCTCGGCCTGGGGGAGCGCGCGACGGTCGACGGCTCGGTGTCGGCGCGGCTCCTGGCCGACGTCCCACTGGATCGCCCGAGGGCGGGGCGGGGGACGCTCGGTCTCGACCCGCTCCGACTCGTGGTCGCGGGCGAGGCTCTCACGAACAAGGAGCCGATCGTCGCGAGCTTCGACGCGGGCGCGCTGCGTGTCGAGCGCCTGTCGCTCGAGGGACGTGCGGGGACGATCACGGGACGCGGGGCGCTCCATGCGGGCGGCGCTCTCGATGTCGAGCTCCGGGGCCAGATCCCGCTGGGCGTGCTCGCGGCGCTCCGCCCCGAGGTGGAAGCGGCGAGCGGGACGCTGGAGGCGAGCGTGACGGCGCGAGGCACGACCTCGGCGCCCGAGATCAGCGGCACCGGAGCTCTCCACGGCGCGAGCGTCACGGTCCGCGGTTACGCGGAACCCGTCCGCGAGATCCAGGCGCGGTTCACCGCGTCTCCCGCCGGCCTCCGCCTGATCGAGGCTCGGGGCGTTTTCGGCGGAGGGACGTTGACCGCGAGCGGCGAGGCGGCGTTGGCGGACGGGGGGCTCGGGGCCTATCGCGTGGTGCTCACGGCTCGCCGCGTCGCCGCGACGCCGATCGACGGCCTCTCGACCCTCTGGGACGCCGATCTGGAGCTCGCGGGCCGCGCCGCGCGCGGGCTGCTCCAGGGGGAGCTGCGCCTGGTCCGGGGAATGTACACGCGCGAGTTCGCCCCTGGCGCCGGCGGACCGCAGGGGTCGGCCGGGCCGGCGGCCGGCGCGATCGGGCTCCCGTTGCGGATCGCCGTCAAGCTCGACGACAACCTCGTGGTGCGAAATCGCACCGCCTCCCTGCGGATCGGCGGGACTCTCTCCGTCGAGGGCTCGACCGCGGCCCCGGCCGTGCTCGGGGTGCTCGAGACCCGGGAGGGCCGGGTGTCGTTCCGGGATCGCCGCTTCACGATCCTCACGGCAACGGCCCGCTTCGTCGATCCCCGGCGTGTGGACCCCTTTCTCGATGCGACCGCCATCGCGCGCATCCGCGAGTACGACGTGACCGCCCGCGTCAGCGGACGCCTCGACCGGCTGGACGTGCGGCTCTCTTCGACCCCTCCGCTCCCGCAGGAGGATCTCCTGGCCCTCGTCGCCTTCGGCGCCACGCGCGCCGAGCTCGAGCGGTCGCCCGCCGGCGTCCTCGCCGAAGAGGCAGCCCGGACCATCGTTCGCGATCTCCTGGGCCTCGAAGGCCTGCCGGGAATGGGTGGCGGCGACGGCGGACAGCAGCGGCTCCAGTTGAGAACCCACACGACGCCCGAGCGGACGACCCCGGCCGGCGCGCCCGGGACGGAAAGCGGCGGACAGCAACGGGTGCGGGTCGAGTACCAGCTCCTCGGCCCGCTGAGTCTGGTCGGCGAGCAAGGGATGAGCGGCGGCTATGCCGCCGGAGTGGTCCTGCGGCTCCGGTTCCGATGAGGGCGCGCGGAGGTGCCACCGTCGCCCTCGCGGCGGCGCTCTGGCTCGCGGCCACGGCCGGGCCGGCTGCCGCGGGGGCACAGGACGGTGCGCGCGCGGTCGTCACGGCGGTCGACCTCATCACCGCCGTCGATGTCCCCGAGTCGCTCGTCCGGGGCGCGATCGGCGAGATGGTCGGCCGGCCGCGCTCGCGGGAGGCGGTCCGGCAGAGCCTCGACCGGCTGTGGGCGCTCGGGCTCTTCGCGGACGTCGTCGTCGACGAGATCGACGCCCCGGAGGGCATCCGCCTGCGCTACCACCTGACGCCGCGGCCGCTCGTGCGCCGGATCGCCTGGCAGGGCGACGCGGGGCTCGACCTCGGACGGCTCGTCGCGGCGGCATCCCTTGCGCTCGGCGAGGAGGCGTCCCCGGAACGGCTCGCGCGCGCCCGCGAGGATCTCCTCGCGCTCTACCGCCGCGAGGGCTACCTCGACGCTCGGGTCGAGCTCGAGACCGCACCCGTCTCCGGAGAGGCGGGGCAGGACGTCACCATCGTCCTTTCCGCCGGGATCCCGGTCCGTTCTCGAGCAGGTCCGTCTCGAAGGATCGCTCGGGCTGCCCGAGAGGACCGCGGCCGAGGTGCTCCGGCCTCAGGACCGGGGATCGATACCGGGAGGCCGTCGTGCGCGAACGGGCGCGCGCGCTCGAGGAGCGGCTGCGGCGCGAGGGATTCTTCGAGGCTCGCGTCACGGGCCGCCCGCCCACCCGGGTCGCCGGCACGCCGCGGGTCGACCTGACCATCGACGTCGCGGCCGGCCGGCGATACGTGGTGACCTTCGCCGGACGGCGCGCCCTGGCGGAGTCGGCGCTCCGGGACCGCCTGACCGTGCTCGACAGCGGCGCGGTGGACGAGTTCGAGGTCGAGGCGAGCGCGCGGCAGCTCGAAGCCCTCTACCGCGAGCGGGGATACGCCTTCACCCGCGTCACGGGAACCCTCGACGGCGCCGTCGACCCGCCGACGATCGGCTTCGTGGTGACCGAGGGCCCGGAGGTGCGCGTCGCGTCGGTGACGTTTCGCGGCAACGTGGCCCTCGCGACCGATCGGCTGCGGGCGGTGATCGCGACGCGCGCTCGCGGGCGTCCTGGAGAAGGGGCTGTTCCGCCAGGACGTCCTCGATCGGGACGTGGCGACGCTCCAGGCCTTCGCCCGGACCCAGGGATTCGCCGACGCGACCGTCGGACCCGCCGAGGTCCGGTTCGAGGACAACCGGACGCGCGCGCACATCGTGATCCCGGTCGTGGAGGGACCCACGGGTGACGGTCGCGCACGTCGGCGTGGAAGGGCAGACCCTGTTCGCGACCGCGGAGCTCCTCGCCGCGATTCCGATCGTGCCGGGGGATCCATGGAGTCCCGCCCGGATCGAGGAGGGGCGGCGCGGGATCGAGCGGCTCTACGCCCGCCGGGGATATCACGGCGCGACGGCAGACGCCGACGTCACTCGCCGCGACCGCGAGGTGTCGGTGATCTATCGCATCGCCGAGGGTCCCCAGACGCGAATCGGGCGCATCCTCCTGCGCGGGCTCGCGATGACGAAGGAGGAAACGGTGCGCCGACAGCTCGGGTTCGAGCCCGGCGACGTCTTCGACCCGGAGCGGCTCGCCGCGACCCGGCGACGCCTCGAACGGCCGCCGGCGTTCGCGACGGCCGACGTGGGCCCGCCGCGGCCTCCGCCCGCGCCGTTCGCCGACGTCGAGGTCCTTCTCGCCGAGCAGAAGCCGTGGCGGTTCGAGCTGGGGATCGGCTACGACACCGCAATTGGCGCCAGCGGGTATCTCGAGCTGTCGCACGACAACCTCTTCGGGACCGCCCGGAGCGCCGGCATCCGCATCAAGGAGGCCGTCGGCGGCGAGGCGATCCAGCGCCTCGATCACATTGACCTGATCTACCGAGAGCCCTGGATTCCGGCGACGCCCTGGCAGGGCCAGGTCGAGCTCTATGGCGAGCGCACCGAGAACCTGGGCTATGACCTCCAGCGCGTCGGGTTCCTGGCCTGGATCGGCGACGACCTCCTGAATCCGCGCGGGCCCCGGATCTTCCGATCCCAGCTCCGCTACCGCCTGGAGGGGGCGCAAGTCTCCAACGTGAGCACGGATCTCCAGGCGCAGGGCATCGAGCCCGGCACCGATCGGATCGGGAGCCTGACGCCGGTCGTCGTGTGGGACTTCCGCGACGACCGCTTCAACCCCCACCGGGGCAGTGTCCACCAGCTGTCCCTGGAAACGGCACTCTCCGCCCTCGGCGGGAACGTCGAGTTCACGAAGGCCGAGGTCTCGACGAGCTGGTTCTTCTCGTGGCTGCCGCCCACCGTGATCGCGGTCTCGGGACGGCTGGGACTGGCCGCGCCGTTCGGCGGGACCGAGAGCCTGCCGATCGAGAGTCGTTTCTTCACGGGTGGGTCCACGAGCGTGCGCGGGTTTCCCGAGAACCGGCTGGGCCCGCGAGATGCGGCCGGGAATCCGGTCGGCGGCGAGGCGCTGGCGGTCGTGAGCCTGGAGTGGCGCTTTCCACTCTGGCGCTGGGTCAGCGGGGCGGTGTTCGTCGATGCCGGCACGGTGACGCCGGAAATCGGCGACCTGAGCTTCTCGGCATTCAAGTCGGGGGTCGGGGCGGGGCTGCGCGTCGCGACGCCGGTCGGGCCCATCCGGTTCGATGGGGGCTATGCTCTCCAGCCGATCCCGGGCGAGGATCGGCTCCAGCTCTATCTGACGGTGGGGTTCCCCTTCTGATGTGGAGACGGCGCGGCTATCCGTCGAGCTGTCCCCCCGCGATTCCCACCGGGAGGCGCCGAGCGGACTCGGCTTCGTCGAAGCTCGTTGGAGCGGCACTGCGCCTCCTCGCCGTCTTCGGCACGCTCGGTCCCGCCGTGACGAGCCACGCCGACGTTCGCTTCCTGGACCGGGTCCTGGCCGAGATCGATGGCGCCCCCGTGACGGCGAGCGACGTTGCGATCGCGCGGGCGCTCGGGCTCTTCGAGCTCTCTCCGGCGCCGCACGCCCTCGCGGCGACGGATGTCGAGCACTACGTGGTGGGACGGCTGCTCGTCCGGGAGGCGTCGCGGCTCGGCCTCGCGGCGACGGCCGCCGAGCGGACTGAGGCGTGGGTGGCCGCCGCCGGCCGGGCGGGTGGCCAGGCCAGCCTCGAAGCGTGGCTCCGGAGCGCCGACGTCGATCCGGCCTGGGCGCGGCGGCTGGTCGATGAGGATCTCATGAGACGTCGCTTCGTCGAGATCCGGTTCCGCGACCTCGCCTTCGTCTCCGAGGCCGAGGTGACCGCGGCGATGGGCCCCGGCGCGCACGGCGAGGCGGCGCGGGAGGCGGTCCGCGCCCGGCTCGAGAGCGACACGGCTCGCCGGCGACTCGGCGAATGGCTCGTCGAGACGAGGGCGCGCAGCGTCATCCGCCGCCTCGTCGACGAGGGCACGCGAGTTCCGGACCCCCTGGCCGGCGCCGGGGAGCAGCGGTGACGCCGGAGGGCTCTGCCATGCGCTGGGAGCGACACGACAGGTTGGCGGGCGCCGCCCGGCGGCAGGGCGCGGACGCGGGGCCCGAGACCGGCAAAGAGGCTAGACTGTCGAGACGGCGTCTCGGCAATCCGTCCTCACGAACGGCTGTTGCTTCTCGAGTGGGAGGAAACCATGATCACCCTGAACCGGCGGGTACTGCTTCTTTTCCTGGGCATGATCATGCTGTATGGCTGCGAAGGAGCGCTCGTCACCGACACGCAGAGTCTGCTCGCCCCCAGGTTCACGCGCTCAGAGGTCCTCGGCTTGATAGCGGGATTTGGAACGACCTTTGCCGCCGTGCCGGACCTGGTCGGGATGCTGAGGCGGCGGTCGAGTGCGGGCATGAACCCGAAGATGGCGGCGATCATGGGCGCCTTCCAGATTCTGTGGATCTGGTACGGGCTGGTCATCGTTTCGAGACCCGTGGTGCTCTGGAATATGATTGCCGTGGTGACAAATGCTTTCACGGTGAGCGCGTATCTTCACTATGCGCGCCGCGAACGGGAACGCTCGGCAACGACAGCGGGCTAATCGCCCGCGCGGCTCAACATCATTGGCGAATGCTGCGCCACGAACGCGGACCACGCCATCCCGCGCGCCCGGCCGATCTCCCGGACGCAAAAGGAGAAGAATGATGAACGCGCCCTTGAAGCCAGATCCAGGTCTCGAAGCAACAGAGGACAACCCCGCTGCTCGACGTGCTGATCCGCGCCGGTCTCATCTTCGGGCTGGCGACGCTCTGTTACCGGATCTTCTCGCCATTCCTGACCCTGACGGTCTGGGCGGTGATCCTCGCCGTCACGATGTACCCGCTCCACCAGCGGGTTGCGTCCCGGATGGGCGGGAAGCAGGGATGGGCGTCCATGCTGATCGTTCTGGTTGGTGTGGCGATCTTCGTGGTGCCGACGGGTCTGCTGGTGGGTTCGCTGGGCGACGCGGCGCAGGAATTCATAGCCGGCGTCCAGGCCAACACCCTGCAGATTCCGCCTCCGCGCCCGGGTGTGGAAAGATGGCCGATCGTCGGCCCGGACATCCATGCGTTCTGGTCGAAGGCACACTCCGACCTTCCGGCACTCGTGAAGAGCATGCAGCCGAAGGTCGGTGAGCTCGCGCTTTGGTTGCTGGGCGCGGTGGCCGGCATTGGCGGCGGCATGCTCCAGCTCCTGGCGGCGTTCGTGATCGCCGGCGTGATCATGGCATTTGGCGAGGCTGGCGCACGCAGCAGCGAGGCGATCTTCTCGCGGATCATCAGCCCGGAGCGTGCCGCCGGGTTCGCTGCGCTGTGCACGGCGACCATTCGTGCGGTCGCGCAGGGTGTCATCGGGGTGGCCCTGATCCAGGCCCTCGCGGTTGGCGTGATTCTGCTCGTGGCCGGAATCCCGCTGGCGGGCCTGCTCGCGATCCTCGTCCTGGTGCTGGGCATTGCACAGCTGCCCGCCGTGGTCGTCCTCTTGCCGGTGATTGCCTACATCTGGATGGGCGGCGATTTCGGCACGGGGTCGGCGATCGTCTATTCGGCGCTGCTGCTCGCCGCAGGCCTGTTGGACAACATCCTGAAGCCGCTGATGATGGGCCGTGGCGTCGATGCGCCGATGCCGGTCATCCTGCTCGGCGCATTGGGCGGCATGGCGGCCAGGGGCATGGTCGGACTGTTCCTGGGCGCCGTCCTGCTGGCGCTGGGCTACCAGATCTTCATGATGTGGGTATACGCGGACCAGGCAGAGTCTGATCCGCAGCCGGCCGGCTGAAGCGTCGAAACGCTTGCGCTCCGAGGCGCCGGTAGGGTCCGGCACTGGACGGCCCACCCCCTGGCGAACCGTCCAGCCGCCGGGAGTGGCAACCGAGCGCAGCGCGACGTCTGGCACATCGACAAGGGCAGGGCGTCGGGGCGATGGACACGAGGTGAGGAGGCAGCCGGCAACGGTCAGGGTGGGCATCGAGAGACCACCTTTTCGAATCGGTCCTGCTGCCGCCAAATCTGGCCCTGCAGAAGGGATTCAGCATTTGTGGCGTGCCACCCCGATGCGGTAACGTCTTGACTGAGGCCGCCGAGGGCAATCGTGAATCTCCGCTGGCGTCCCATTGTTCGAACCGGACTGGCAGTGCTGTCGCTGCTGGGGGCCGGCTCGGTCTTCGCGCAAGCCCCCCAGGCGCCGAAGCCTCCCCGAGAAGACCTGACCATCGATCCGCGAACGATCACGGAGCCCTGGACGGGCGATCTGGACCAGATGGTCGAGCGCCGGATCGTCCGCGTGCTGGTCGTGCCCAGCAAGACCTTCTATTTCAACGACAAGGGCACGCAGCGCGGGGTCACGTACGACGCATTCCAGCTGGTCGAGCGGGAGCTGCAGAAGCGGGTCGACCAGGACAAGACGCTCAAGCACAAGCACCTCAAGGTGAAGTTCTTCTATGTCTCCGTCAGTCGGGCCGAGATCTTTACCGCGCTGGCGCAGGGGAAGGGGGACATCGCGGCGGCGAACCTCAGCATCACGCCGTCCCGCGAGGCGATGGTGGATTTCACCACGCCGCACCTGAGCGACGTTCGCGAGGTCGTGGTCACGGGGCCAGCATCCCCCGTCCTGTCGACGCTCGACGACCTCGCGGGCCAGGAAGTGTTCGTGCGCAAGTCGTCGAGCTACTACGAGAGCCTGGTCACGCTGAACGCGCGCTTCGCCGCCGAGAACAAGCCGTTGATCAAGCTGAGGGAAGCCCCGGAGGAGCTCGAGGACGAGGATCTCATCGAGATGCTCAGCGCGGGGCTCGTGTCGACCCTCGTCGTCGACCAGCACATCGCCGACTTCTGGAAGAAGGTCTTCCCGAAGATCACGGTCCACGACACGATTGCGGTGCAGACGGGCGGACACATCGCGTGGGCGACCCGCAAGGGCAGCCCGCAGCTCAAGGCCTTTCTGGACAGTGTGATCACCGCCGCCACGTCCGGACCCCTCGGGAAGCAGCGCGAGCAGATCCTCGCCCGGTACCTCAAGCGCCTCACCTACGTGAAGAACGCCGCTGCGGACGCTGAGCGCAAGAAGTTCGTGGAGCTGGTCGACCTGTTCCGAAAGTACGGCGACCGGTACGACGTGGATTGGGTGCTGATGGCGGCCCAAGGCTACCAGGAATCGAAGCTGGACCAGCAGGCCCGCAGCCGGGTGGGGGCCATCGGCGTGATGCAGGTGATGCCGGCGACGGGCAAGGAGCTGAACGTGGGTGACGTCACGCAGCTGGACCCGAACATCCATGCGGGCGTGAAGTACATGCGGTTCATGATCGAGAAGTACTACGAGAACGAGCCCATGACCAAGCTCGACAAGGCTCTCTTCACCTTCGCTTCCTACAACGCGGGGCCGCGTCGGGTCTCGCAGCTGCGCAAGGAGGCGGCGAAGCGCGGCTACGACCCCAACGTCTGGTTCAACAACGTGGAGTACATTGCCGAGGAGAGGATCGGGCACGAAACGGTCACGTACGTGAGCAACATCTTCAAGTACTACGTCGCCTATCGCCTGATCGGGGAGGCGCTGGAGGAACGCCGGGGCGCTCGAGAATCTCAGGAACGGTGAGAACGGTCGTCGAGCGCTCGGGGATTCGCGTGATGGCTCGACGATTTGTTTGCGCGGACTCTCCTCGAGTGCGCCTCGGCCGTGGTGATTCGCGGATGGCGAAGCGCTCGACCGGCCCGTCGCCGTCTCCTTGACGGACCCCTCCCGCCGGGTGGTGATGCCCGACGAACCAAGCCGTGACCTTGTTCGAGATCGACCCGACGGATTCTCTCGTGTGAGCACTGGCGAACGCCCGCCCGCACGACCCGGGGGGAGGCAGTGCCCCGCGGGGCCGAGCTCGAAGCATGCGGCGCCGAGGCGTCGACCACGTCGCGTATCTGTGCGGCGAAGGGCTCGACGTCTCGCACGGGAGCGCGGGTGTTTGACATGAAGCGGGTTCTCGGCCGGCTATCGGCCGTGCCGCGAGAGTGAGGCGCGAGGTCCACCCCCACCAATCGCAACGAGGAGCCTGGACATGCCCGAGATCCTGGAATCGGTCCGACCCATTCTGATCGCGTTCGCTCTCAAGGTGCTGGGAGCGATCGTCGCCTTCATCGTCGGCCGAAGGCTCATCGGCCTTGCCGCCCGGCTCGCCATGCGTGCGCTCGAGCGGCAAAGGGTCGACCCGACGATCATCGGCTACTTGGGGACCGTCGTCACGGTCACGCTCAACGTCATTCTCGTCGTCGCGCTCCTCGGCTACTTCGGGATCGAGACCACCTCGTTTGCCGCCCTGGTGGCCGGTCTCGGTGTTGCGATTGGCGCGGCCTGGGGCGGGCTTCTGTCCAATTTCGCCGCCGGGACCTTCATCCTCGTGCTCCGGCCGTTCAAGGTCGGCGATTACGTCATGGCGGGTGACGTCGAGGGAGCCGTGCGGGCGATCGGCCTGTTCAGCACCACGATCGACACCCCCGACAACGTTCAGACGCTGGTCGGGAACGCGAAGATCATGGGCGGAACGATCAAGAACTTCAGCGGCAATCCGTATCGCCGGGTGGAGTTGCTGGCGCAGATCGACCACAGCGTGGATCCGCTCGACGCGATCCGCCGCCTGAAGGCCGCGTTGGCGACGATTCCGAACGTGATCGCCGAGCCGAAGCCCGAAGTCGACATCTTGACGTTCAATGAGCGGGGACCGGTCCTTGCCGTGCGGCCCCACTGCAACAACGCGCACTACTGGCAGGTGTACTTCGACACCAACGCGTCGATTCGCGCGACCTTCGGCGCGGCCGGGTATCCCGCGGCCGAGGCGCACGTCCACATGCGCCAGCGAGTAGCCTAGGGGGGCGCCGCACCCGAAGACAGACGACGGAGAGACGGTCGCCTCGAGACCGGGTGCGTCATCCGAGCGCGGCGGCGAGTTTCGGGCCGCTGCCGGGAGCGCCGCTGACCCTAAGGGGCTCCGCCATACGCCGGGAGCGACACGACACGTCGGCGCGCGTGGTCCGGCGGCGGAACGCCTCCGCGCCCTGGTAGGAGCGAGATCGCGCCGCTCGGCTCGATGGTGACAGGGAAGGCCGATGTCCGGATCGTCGCGGCGACCGACCGTGACCTGCACCCTCGGCCGCGGCCTGATCTCACCGTGGCCTTGACTCCAGGACCGATGCGAGGTATCCAGCCGTGAGCTACCGAGGACGATCCCAACACACAGGCCGGTACGAGGCGGCATGGACGCGCACCCAGTCTCCTAGGAGGAGATGCCATGACGCAGTTCCGGGAGTTCGGGATGGATGTCGTCTCAAGCGGCCCGCTCCTCGCCGGTCGGCACTCCCTCGCCTTGTGGCTACCGCCGAGGGCAATGGGCTCGCCGGCAGATCACGCGCGACCGATCGCCCGGATGCTCTCCCGGTCGTCTCATGCGGAAGACGGGCTCACCCGATCGATCCCGTGGTTTCTCTGCTCCGTCATCGGCTCCGCGCGGGAGCGCGCCGAGGGTGTCTTGTCGACCATCCCCTCCAATCAGGTCCCGCGGACATGAGCGCAGTCAGCAGTGTCGAACCCTCCTATACGGGAGAGGAAGCGCTGGCCCGTCTTGTCGCCGGCAATCGGCGCTTCGTTCGCGGGCGCGCGCGATTCCCGACCGTGCAAAAGGAGATCCTCGCCAACCTCGCCAAGGGCCAGCACCCCTACGCGACGATCGTCGGCTGCAGTGACTCGCGTGTGCCGCCCGAGCTGGTCTTCGACGCCGGGTTTGGAGAGCTGTTCATCGTGCGCATCGCGGGCAACGTCATCTCGCCTGAGGTCATGGGTACGCTCCAGTACGCCGGGGTGCATTTGCATACGCCGCTCATCGTCGTGCTCGGCCACGAGGGTTGCGGGGCGGTGCAGGCGGCACTCGCCTTGAAGCTCAAGGGCGCGCGCGCGCGCGCGCGCATCGCGCTGCTCCTGGAAAGCATCCTGCCCGCATTGCACGACATCGATACGGAGCTGACGCCGCAGGACCAGCTCAAGGCGGCGGTCGAGGCCAATGTTCGCTGGTCGATGCGCCAATTGCTGGAGACGCCCGAAGGGCAGGCCCGAATGGCGGAAGGGGTCATGAGGCTCGTCGGCGCGGTCTACGAGCTGAATACCGGCCGCGTGCGGATCTTGTCCTGAAGCGCTGCCGGCCACGCCGTGCCGCGCCTGGCCGGGCGACGGCCCTCGCACCGCGATCTCGACGACGTGCTTCGAGCGGCGAGTGATTCGCGCCCTGGCCCCGGACCCGAGGATCCCGTGTCCGGCCCGGATGGGAGCCTGGGCGAGCGTCTCCTGAGCTACCGCGGGCGGCGCCGGTCTTGGCCTACGGAACCCCGGGCCA
>CAWGVS010000005.1:0-2125136 GCA_963826115.1 uncultured Candidatus Rokubacteria bacterium
CCGCGCTAGAATAGCCCGTCCGTCGCGGGCCCCCCGATCCTCGGGGCCCGCGGGAGGGGGCATGGAAGGCGCCGTGCGGCCGCGAGGCCGCCTGTTCCGGAAGTACGTCGTGCTCTTCGCGAGCCTGGTGAGCGCCGCCTTGCTCGTGAGCGGCCTGGTCGAGCTCTACTTCTCCTACCGCGAGAACCTGGCCGCCCTGGTGGCCCTCCAGCGGGAGCAGGCCGCGGGCGCCGCCGGCCGGATCGAGGCCTTCGTCCGGGACATCGAGCGCCAGGTCGGGTGGGCGAGCCAGGGCCAGATCGGCACGCGCCAGACCGTCGAGCAGCGGCGCTTCGAGTTCATCCGCCTCCAGCGCCAGGCCCCCGCGGTGACGGAGGTGAGCCAGCTCGACACCCGGGGCCGGGAGCAGCTCCGCGTCTCCCGCCTGGCCATGGACGTCGTCGGAAGCGACACCGACTTCTCGACGGACCCGCGGTTCACGGAGGCGAAGCCGGGCCGGCCCTACTTCGGTCCCGTCTACTTCCGGAAGGAGTCCGAGCCCTACCTGACGCTCTCCGTCGCCGGCGGCGGCGACGCCGGCGTCACGGTCGCCGAGGTGAACCTGAAGTTCATCTGGGACGTCGTCTCCCAGATCCGCATCGGCACCACGGGGCGCGCCTACGTGGTGGACGGGCGGGGGCAGCTCGTCGCCCACCCGGACATCAGCCTGGTCCTCCAGAAGACGGACCTCTCGCGCCTCGAGCAGGTCCAGGCCGCGCTCCAGGGGCCGGCGCCCGCGGGCGCCGCGTCCCGCGACTTCACGATCGCGAAGGACTCGGGCGGCCGCCAGGTGCTGACGGCGTCCGCCCGCATCTCGCCGCTCGGGTGGTGGGTCTTCGTCGAGCAGCCGCTCGGCGAGGCGCTGGCGCCGCTCTACGCCTCCGTCTACCGCACCGTGGGGCTCCTCCTGGGCGGCGTGCTCCTCTCGGTCCTCGCGAGCCTCCTCCTCGCGCGGCGCATGACGACGCCGATCCACGCCCTCGAGGCGGGCGCGGCGCGGATCGGCGCGGGCGCGCTCGACCAGCGGATCGACGTGAAGACCGGCGACGAGCTGGAGGGGCTCGCCGACCAGTTCAACCGCATGACCGCCCAGCTCCAGGAGTCCTACGCCACCCTCGAGCAGAAGGTCGAGGACCGCACCCGCGAGCTCACCGAGGCGCTCGAGCAGCAGACGGCGACCGCGGAGATCCTGCGGGTCATCTCGAGCTCGCCGACGGACATCCAGCCGGTGCTCGACGCGGTCGCCGAGAGCGCGACGCGGCTCTGCGAGGCGCGGGACGTCTCGATCGCGCGGTGGACGACGACTTCCTGAAGGTCGTGGCGTCCCACGGGCGATGCTCGCGCGCTGGTGGCCGGAGCGGGGGCAGTCACGACGTCGCCGACGGGTCGACGTCACCGGCCGGGCCGTCGTGGATCGGGCGCACCGTCGCGGAGCGTGCACGACCTGGCGTCCGAGTCGGACGAGGAGTATCCGGAGGGCAAGCACTACCGCGCGCCGTTCGGGCACCGGACGAACTCTTGCCATGCCGCTCCTCCGGGAGGGTGTCCCGATCGGCGTCGTCGCGATGCGGCGCGAGGAGGTTCGGCCCTTCACGACCGGCAGGTCCGACTCCTCGAGACCTTCGCCGCGCAGGCGGTGATCGCGATCGAGAACGTGCGCCTGTTCCAGGAGCTGGAGACGCGCAACAGCCAGCTCAGCGAGACGCTCGAGCAGCAGACGGCGACCACCGAGATCCTGCGGGTCATCTCGAGCTCGCCGACGGACATCCAGCCGACGTTCGACGCGATCGCCGCGAGCGCCGTCCGGCTCTGCGAGGCCGACGCAGGGGGAGGTCTACCGATTCGACGGGCAGCTGATCCACGTGATGGCCCAGTACGGCGACCGGCCCCACGCGAGGTGAGGCGCTCGCGCCGGCTCTTCCCGCGTTCCTCCCGGCCGCGGGACCGTCACCGGCCGGCCGATCCTGACGGGCGCGGTCGTCCAGGCCGACGTCGCCACCGACCCGGAGCACGAGTTCCGCGACGTCTTCGGGTTCTTCCGGACCGTTCTGGCGTGCCGATGCTCCGCGACGGGGCCCCGATCGGCGCGATCGCCGTCAGCCGGCAGAGGGCCACCCCTTCTCGCCGAAGCAGATCGCCCTCCTCGAGACCTTCGCCGCCCAGGCGGTGATCGCGATCGAGAACGTGCGCCTCTTCCAGGAGCTCGAGACACGGAACCGCGACCTCGGCGAGGCCCTCGAGCAGCAGACCGCGACCGCGGAGATCCTGGGCGTCATCTCGAGCTCGCCGACGAACCTGGCGCCCGTCTTCGACAAGATCCTGGACAAGGCCTGCGCGCTCTCGGACGCGCAGCTCGGGGCCGTCTTCCGCCTGGAGGGGACGCGCTTCGACGCCGCCGCGTGGCGCGGCGTCCGGAAGGAGTTCGCCGAGCTCCTCCGGACGCGGGAGTACCGCGTCGGCCGGCCGATGTTCCGGCCCGAGGGGCCGTGGCATCCGGTCCACATCGAGGACGTCACGAAGACCGCGATCATGCAGGACCCGAACCTCCTCGAGATCGTCGAGACCGAGCACGTCCGCACGGTGCTCGGCGTCCCGCTGGTCCGCGAGGGCCAGATGATCGGCTCGATCATGATGTACCGGCGGGAGATCCGCCCGTTCACGGACAAGCAGATCCAGCTCGTGTCGACCTTCGCCAGCCAGGCGGTGATCGCCATCGAGAACGCGCGCCTCTTCCAGGAGCTCCAGGCGCGGACGCAGGACCTCGCCCGGTCGGTCGAGCAGCTCCAGGCGCTGGGCGCGGTTGGCCAGGCGGTGAGCTCCACGCTCGACCTCGAGACGGTGCTGACGACCATCGTCTCGCGCGCCGACCTCCTGGCCGGCGCCGACGGCGGCGCCATCTACGAGTACGACGAGGCGGCGCGGATGTTCCACCTGCGCGCGACGCAGCGCTTCGACCCCGAGCTCGCCGAGGTCGCGCGCTCCGCCCCCATCCCGATGGGCGAGGGCGCGGTGGGCCGCGCCGGCGTCACGCGGCAGCCCGTCGAGATCGCGGACATCGCGGCGCCCGGGGCCTACGAGAGCCGTCTCCGCGACGCGATGACGCATTCCGGGCTCCGCGCGATCCTCGCGGTGCCGCTCCTTCGCGAGGGCCGCATCCTGGGCGGCCTCGTGGTGACCCGGAAGAACCCCGGCCGCTTCGCCCCCGAGGTCGTCGACCTCCTGAAGACCCTCGCCGCCCAGTCGGCGATCGCCATCCAGAACGCGCGCCTGTTCAGCGAGCTCGAGGACAAGAGCCGCGAGCTCGAGGCGGCGAGCCGCCACAAGTCCGAGTTCCTGGCGAACATGTCCCACGAGCTCCGGACGCCGCTGAACGCCATCATCGGGTTCTCCGAGGTGCTCGGGGAGCGCATGTTCGGCGACCTCAACGACAAGCAGGCCGAGTACATCCAGGACATCCTGTCCTCGGGGCGGCACCTGCTCGCCCTCATCAACGACATCCTCGACCTCTCCAAGGTCGAGGCGGGGCGGATGGAGCTCGAGCTCTCGCGCTTCGACCTCCCGGCGGCGATCGGCGGCGCCGTCATCCTCGTTCGCGAGCGGGCGACCCGCCACGGGCTCCAGCTCGACACGTCGGTCGACGACCGGCTGGGGCTCTTCGTCGGCGACGAGCGGAAGATCCGCCAGGTGCTCCTGAACCTCCTGTCGAACGCCGTGAAGTTCACCCCGGAGGGCGGGCGCGTGGCGGTCCGCGCGGCGCCGGCCAACGGGTCGGTGGAGATCTCGGTGACCGACACCGGCATCGGGATCGCGCCCGAGGACCAGGAGGCGATCTTCCAGGAGTTCCGGCAGGTGGGCACGGACTACGCGCGGAAGCGCGAGGGGACGGGGCTCGGCCTCGCTCTCGCCCGGCGGTTCGTCGACCTCCACGGCGGGCGGCTCTGGGTCAAGAGCCGGCCCGGCGAGGGATCGACCTTCACCTTCACCATACCTGTGAGGCCATGGCCGGCGAGCTGATCCTGATCGTCGAGGACAACGAGAAGAACCGGAAGCTCGTGCGGGACGTCCTTCAGTTCAAGGGCTACCGCACGATCGAGGCCGAGACGGCGGAGCTCGGGCTCGAGCTGGCTCGGGCGTCCGCGCCCGCGCTGATCCTCATGGACATCCAGCTCCCGGGCATGAACGGGATCGAGGCGCTCGGCCACCTGCGGGCCGACCCCGCCACGCGCGACATCCCGATCGTGGCGGTCACCGCCTCGGCGATGACCCAGGACCGCCAGCGGATCCTGGCCGCGGGCTTCGACGCCTACCAGTCGAAGCCGATCGACGTGAAGGGCTTCGTCGACCTGGTGGCGAGCATCCTGGTCTCCGGCCGCGGGGGAGCGCGATGACCGCGCCGCCCGCGAAGATCCTGGTCGTCGACGACACGCCCCAGAACGTCAAGCTCCTCGCCGACCTCCTGACCGTGAAGGGCTATCAGGTGGTGACCGCGGCGTCGGGCGCCGAGGCCCTCGCGCGGGTCGAGGCGGACCGCCCCGACCTGGTCCTCCTCGACGTGATCATGCCGGGCATGAGCGGCTACGAGGTCTGCCAGAAGATCCGCGCCGACGGCCGGAACGGGATCCTGCCGGTGGTGATGGTGACGGCGCTCGACCCGACCGCGGAGCGGATCAAGGGGCTCGACGCCGGCGCGGACGATTTCCTCAGCAAGCCGATCAACCTGCCGGAGCTCCTCGCGCGCGTGCGCTCGCTCCTCCGGATCAAGCAGCTCTACGACACGGTCGAGGCCCAGTCCGCCCAGCTCGTCCGAGTGGAACCAGACGCTCGAGGGGCGGGTCGCCGACCAGGTCGGCCAGCTCGAGCGCCTGTCGAAGCTGAAGCGCTTCTTCTCGCCGCAGCTGGCCGAGCTGATCGTGTCGGGGGGCGCGGACGACCCCCTCCGGACTCATCGCCGCGACGTCACGGTGGTCTTCCTCGACCTCCGGGGCTACACCGCGTTCGCCGAGACGGCGGAGCCCGAGGAGGTGATGGGCGTCCTCCGCGACTACCACCGCGAGATGGGGACGCTCGTGCTGCAGCACGAGGGGACGCTCGAGCGCTTCGCCGGCGACGGCATGATGGTCTTCTTCAACGACCCGGTCGTCGTGGCGAACCCGGAGGAGCGCGCGGTGCGGATGGCGCTCTCCATGCGGGACCGCGTGACCGAGGTCGCGGCGGGCTGGAAGAAGCGCGGCTACGAGCTCGACGTCGGGCTCGGCATCGCGAAGGGGTTCGCCACGATCGGGGCCATCGGGTTCGAGGGCCGGTGGGACTACGGGGCCATCGGGAGCGTGACCAACCTCGCCTTCCGCCTGTGCAGCGAGGCGCAGCCCGGCCAGGTCCTGGCGACCAAGCGCGTCGTGGCGGCGGTCGAGGAGCTGGTGGAGACCGAGGCCGTCGGGGACCTCGCGCTCAAGGGTTTCGCCCGCCCCGTCGCGACGGTCTCGCTCACGAAGCTCCGGGGCGCCTAGCCCCCCGCAACCTCTTTGCAATCCCCGGTCGCTGGAGTAGGGTGGGGGACGCCGTGCCAATCGACCCGGCCCCGGTGAGCGCGTGATCGGCCGCATCCACCACGTCGCCGTCGCCGTCCACGACCTGGACGCCGGCCTCGCGTTCTGGCGGGACACGCTCGGGCTCCCGCTCCTCCGGTCGGCCGACATCGGCGACCAGGGCGTGCGCGCGGCCCTCCTCGCGTGCGGGGCGGCGGAGATCGAGGTCATCGCGCCGCTCAACCCGGACACCGCGGTCGCGCGCTTCCTCGCGAGCCGGGGCGAGGGCCTCCACCACGTCTGCTTCGAGTCGGACGACGTCGTGAAGGAGGTGCGCCGGTTCATCGGGACCGGGGTCGACATGATCGACGGGAAGCCCCGCGCGGGCCTCGCCGGCAAGGTCGCGTTCGTCCACCCGCGCGCCTGCGGGAAGCTCCTGGTCGAGCTCTCGACGCCGTCCCAGCGGGCGCCGCTCCCCGAGACCCCGCTCGCGATCTCGGTGGTCCACGCCAAGGTCGAGGACGTGAGCGGGGCGGCGCAGCGCTTCCAGGACCTCTTCGGGATGAAGCGGGGCCTGGCGGCCGAGGACGGGTCGTTCGTCCACCTCGGCCTCGCGGGGGTGACGCTCCAGCTGACGCCGCTGGGCGGCGGCTACCCGAAGCCCACCTTCACGGCGCTCCGCCTCCGGTCCGGCGACCTCCCGGCGGTCGCGACGCGCCTCAAGGAGCGGGGCGTGGCGTGTCAGGAGAGCGCCGTCGGACTGGTGGTCGCTCCGGGGCCGGGGCAGGGGGCGCCTCTCATCGTGGAACCCGGCCGCTGATCCCACCGAGGAGGACCCGCGCGTGAGGCTCGAGGGACAGGTCGCGCTCGTGACCGGCGGCGGCACGGGCATCGGACGCGGGATCTCGCGCACCTTCGCCCGCGAGGGCGCCACGGTGGTGATCAACTACCAGAAGTCCAAGGACAAGGCCGAGGCCACGGTCCGCGAGATCCGCGAGGCCGGGGGCCGCGCGGTCGCCGTCCAGGCCGACGTCCGCCGCGAGGCGGACGTCAAGCGCCTGGTCGACGAGACGGTGCGCGAGGGGGGCCGGCTCGACGTCCTCGTCAACAACGCGGGCTGGACCCAGGCGGTGCCGCACTCGAAGCTCGAGGCGCTGACCGACGACATCTGGCGGAAGGTCCTCGACACGAACGTCCTCGGGGCCTGGTACTGCATCAAGCACGCGGCGCCGGTGATGAAGGCCCAGGGGCGCGGGGCGATCATCAACATCACCTCGGTCGCGGCGTACAGCGGGAAGGGGTCGTCGCTCGCCTACGCGGCGTCGAAGGCCGCGCTCGAGTCCATGACCCGCTCGCTCGCCCGCGCCCTCGGCCCGGAGATCCGGGTCAACGCGGTCGCGCCCGGGCTCGTCGAGACCGACTTCGCGGGCTGGGGCCCGCCCGTCTTCGAGGCCGGGCGCCACGAGGTCACGACGCCCGACCTGCCGACGCCCGAGGACTGCGGTGAGGCCGCCCTCTTCTTCGCCGCCGAGGGGCGCGCGACGACCGGGACGACGATCCTCGTCGACGGCGGCATCATCCCGCTCCAGCCCCGCGCGCCCACGCGCTAGTGCCGCCGCGGCCACCGCGCTCGGCCAAGCGCCGGGGTTCCGGCGCCGGCTCACCCCGGACGCGCCTCCGTTTCGTCCGCCTCTCGCGTCCAGCCGCTCCGGAGCGCCTCGCGGCCGGAACGCGGAGGGGTCCGATGACCATCGCGTCCTGAGGGCGCGGCGTGACCGGCGGCGCGTCGGGGCACCGGAGCGACACCGCCTGGCTGGTCGGCCTCTGCCTCTCGCGCTTCCTGGTCGCCCTGGTCTTCACGAGCTACGCCGCGGTCCTCCCGGTGCTCCAGCGCGAGTGGCACATGACGGCCGCCGCGGCCGGGGCCGTCGCGTCGGCGTTCCAGATCGGCTATGCGGGCTCGCTGGTCGGCTTCAACCTCCTCTCGGACCGGATCGGCGCGCGGCCCGCCTTCCTCTGGTCGAGCGTGGCGGGCGCGCCCACCGCCCTCGCCTTCGCGCTGCTCGCCGACGGCCCGGTCTCGGCGGCGCTCCTCTACGGCCTCGCCGCCCTGTCGATCGGCGGCAACTACACGCCGGGGCTGATCCTGATCGCCGAGCGCTTCCCCGTCGCCACGCGCGGGCGCGCGACGGGGTTCTTCCTCGCGGCGACCTCCATCGGCTACGCCGCCTCGCTCTTCGTCACCGGCGCGGTGCTCACCCGGTACGGCTGGCGGGCCGCCCTCCTGGCCGCCTCGCTCGGCCCGGTCCTCGGCGCGGTCGCGGCGGTCTGGACCGTGTGGGGCATGCCGACGCGGAGTCCACCCGCGGCGCGCCGGCCAGGGCTTCGGGTCGGAGTTCCTCCGGAATCCCGCCGCCCTGCTCCTGACCGCCGCGTACACGGCCCACTCGTGGGAGCTCCTCGGGATGTGGGCGTGGACGCCCGCGTTCCTCTCCGCCTCGCTGATGATGCAGGGCCAGGACCTCGCGCGGGCGACCGGCGGCGGCGCGCGCCTGGGCGCCCTCTTCCACCTGACGGGCTTCCTCGCGTCCTCCACCGCCGGTCACCTGTCGGACCGCTTCGGGCGCACGACCGTGATCATCTTCATGCTGGCCGTGAGCACCGCGTGCTCGCTGACGTTCGGGTGGCTGATCGCGGCGCCGTTCTGGATCCTGCTCGTCGTCGGCCTGGTCTACGGGTTCAGCGGCGTGGGCGACTCGCCGGTGCTCTCGGTCGCGCTGACGGAGGCGGTGGCGCCGCAGGTCCTCGGCTCGGCGCTCGCGGTGCGGTCCCTCCTCGGCTTCGGCGCCGGGGCGGCCGCCCAGTGGGCGTTCGGGAAGGTGCTGGACGCCACCAACGCCGGGCCGCCCTACACCCACTGGGGCTGGGCCTACTGCCTCCTCGGCGCCGGCGGGGCGATCGGCCTCGTCTCGACGATCTGGCTCCGCCTCCGCCCCGAGAGCCGCCGCCTCGCCGGCGGCCTCGGCTAGGCCCGCCGCCCCGGTCGGGCTCATCGCATGCCGCGCGTCGACGGTGCTCTGGTGTAGAGTTGCGCCTGCCATGGTGCCACGCGATCGTCGGACTCGACAGCGACGCCGGGAGGAAGCGGTCCGTCGTCGCGAGTGCCCGGGGATCTACTTCGCCGATGAACCCGCGGGTCGCACCGCCAAGATCATGGGCACCGGGCTCGGAGTCTGGGAAGTGATGCGGGACAACGTTGTGGCCGGAGAGCGGGAGGAAGGACTACGCGAGATCTATCCGCAGCTCACGGCGACGCAGATCGGCTCGGCGCGGAGCTACTTCGTACGCTACCGCGACGAGATCGAGCGTCAGATCGCCGACAACGCCGCACTGACCCCGGAGCGTGTGGCTGCGGGGTATCCCGGACTCGTCTGGCCGGCCGGATGAGGCCTAGCAGGACGGGAACGCGGCGGCCTTCACGTACTCCCCGTTGTTGTCGAGCGTGACCTCCTCGACGGCGCTGTCGCCGTTCACGATCACGACGACGGAGTAGCGCAGCCCGCCCGCGCCCGCGACGCTCGCGCGGCTCCGCGCGACGACCTCGAGGTCCGCGCTGGCGCCCGGCGCGAGGGCCGGCACCGCCTTCCGCCCGCCGAGGGTGGCCACGCCCACGATCTTCACGGTGGCCTCGACGACCGCCGCGCTCCGCGGGACGAACGCGGCCGCGCCGACGTTCTTGACCGTCACGCGGACGGTCACCACGGGCTCCTTCCGCGCGCAGCCCGGATCGGCCGCCGTCGTGACCGCGACGATCGCGAGATCGGGCTTGCCCGCCGTCGCGGTCGCGGGGCCCGGCGCCGGCTTCGGGGCGGGCGCGGCCGGCGCGGGGGCGGACGGCGCCACGGGAGCGGGCGGGGCGGCCGTGGCCGGCGGCGGCGCGGCCGGGACCGGCTGGGCCGGCGGCGCCGCCGAGGGCGGAGCCGGCCGGGCCGTCTTCGGCGCGGGGGCGGTCGCCGCCGCGGACCCGCGCGGCCGGACGTCCACCGTGCGCTGCCGGACGTTGTCCGCGTGGACCATCTCCTCGACCTTGCGGTCGGGGTTCACCTCGCAGGCGACCTCGTGCGGGCCCGGCGCGGCCGGCGTCCAGTACTCGCCGACCGAGACCGGCCCGCCGATTCTCACGGGCACCCGGAGGTCGCGGACGACCCTCCCGTCGACGCGGAACACGAGGGTCACGGCGTCCGGCGCCTCCGTCCCCTGCGCCCCGAGCCGGCAGCGGAGGTAGAGCTCGTCGCCCACCTCGGGCGGCCGCGCCAACGTGATCGGCCCGCGCGCGTCCTCGACGGTCAGGCTCTCGACCGCCAGCTCGACCGCGCCGGCCGGGGAGCCGAGCGCGAGCGCGCCGAGGACGCTGGCGAGGGCGAGCGCCCTCGCGGGACGACGGACCGATCGCGCCGCGGCAGGGAAAATGTCGGACCTTCCTTCCCGGATGCCGACTCCCGCGCCGGCCCCGAGCGTTTCGGCCATTCTGCGGCAACCGGCGCGTCCGAGGGAAGCCCGAAGCCAGGGGGCTCCGGACCCGGGCCCGTCAGCCGGGGCGGCGGTCGAGGCGGACGAGGACGATGCGCTTCGGGCCGAGGCGCCCCTCGGCCAGGACGGTGACGCCGGGCTCGGTCGAGGAGGGCCCGGTCGTTGTTGTCGAGGAGCGCGAGCCGCGGGGCGTCCCGCCGCGCCATGAGGAGCTCCGACGGGCCCAGCATCGGCGCGATCCGCCGATCGAGGTAGAACGCGACCAGGAAGTCGTAGTCGCCGAGGAGGGAGAGCACCGTCTCGCCGGGCGGGATCGTCTCGGCGAAGCGCGCGGCCAGGGCGCGCGCCGGATAGCGCGCCTCGTACTGCGGGGCGCGAACGAGCGTGACGCCGAGGAGCCCGACCGCGGCGGCCAGGACGATCGCCGCGAAGGTCGCGCCGGGCCGGCCGCGGCGCCAGGTGAGCCAGACCGCCGCCGCGCCCCCGAGCAGGATCAGGGCCGCGCCGAGCTGCCAGGCGGGCTCGCTGGGCACCAGCGTGTCGACCATCCGCCCGGGGATGTAGTCGCGCGGCAGGACGAGCCCGCCGAGCCCGTGGGCCGTCGCGAGCGCGCCGAGACCGGCGGCGCCGCCCGCCAGGAGCGCCACGGGCCACGCGAGCCAGCGCGACCCGCGGCCCGTCTCGATCGCCCGCGTCCAGAGCCAGCCCACGAGGAGCGCCATGGCCGGGTAGAGCGGGAGGAGGTACGCGGCGCGCTTGCCGGTGGACAGATTGAAGAAGACGAACCCCGACACGAACCAGCAGAGCGGGAAGAGGAACGGCGCGACGGCGGGCGCATCGGGGTGCTCCACGGCCTTCCGCGCGCGGCGAAGGTCGTCGCGCGCGCCCTTCCAGGCCTGCCACGACAGCGCGAGCGCGCCCGGCACGAACAGGCTCCACGGGAGGAAGCCCGTCGCGAAGTCGCCGAGGTACTGGTGCCACGGACCCTGGTGGACCCAGGCCCGCGCGTAGCGCTCGACCTGCTGGTGGACGATCGTCTCGCGGAGATAGCCGACGCCGTAGCGCGCGACGGCGGGGCCGTACCACGCCAGCACGACGGCGAGGAAGACCGGCACGCCGGGCCAGAGCCCGAGGCGACGCGGGAGCGCGCGGAGGGGCCCGGTCAGCCCGAGGTAGAGCGCGGCCGCGAGCAGCGGGAGCACGAGGCCGAGGAGGCCCTTGCTGAGCACGCCGAGTCCCATCGCCGCGTACGCGAGCGCGAGCCACGCGGTCCGCTGGCGGCCCGGCGGGGCGGCAAAGCTCTGCCAGAGCCCGAGGCACGCGAGCGTCACGGCGGCGATCAGGAACTGGTCGGGATGCCCCTGGCGCGCGTACCAGAAGAAGAGGCCGCTCGTCGCGAGGACGGTGGCGCCGGCGAGCCCCGCTCGCCGGCCGAAGAGGGCCTCGCCGAGCGCGAGCGTGGCGAGGAGGCTCGCGAGCCCGCCGAGGGCCGCGGGGAGCCGCGCCGAGACCTCGTCGAGCCGGCCGCCGCGCGCGGTCGCGACCGTCGCCGTCGTCCAGAAGTAGAGGGGCGGCTTGTCCGGGTAGAGGTCGCCGAAGAGGTGGGCCACGAGCCAGGGCCCCCCCTCCACCATCCCTCGCGCGGCGAGCGCGTACTTCGCCTCGAGCGGGTGGCGCAGGATCTCGCGCCCGAGCCCCGGGAGATAGAGGAAGGCGCCGAGCGCGAGGACGAGGAGGAGCGCCCGGGCGCGACCGGGCTCGTTCACGCCGGGCACCCGCGCGCGGGCGCGTCGCTCGCGAGGAGCACGTACCCGCCCCGCGCCGCGACGACGCCGAGGGCGCCCGCGGGGGGCGGGAGCTCCCGCACGAGGGCGGCGGGCGCGATGACGAAGAGCCGGCCGGGCCGCGCCGCGAGCTCCGCCAGGCCCGTGTCGCCGGGGCGGCTCGTCCGGGGGACGAAGACCACGGGACGCCCGGCGTAGAAGTGGAGGCTCGGCCGGTAGGGGCCGACCGCGGCGAGCGTGTCGCACGGGGCCGCCGCGCGCCCCGCCCGCGCGGCGAGCTCGCCCGCCGGCGCCACGAACTCGCGGCTCCACGCCGGCAGCACGACCTGGAAGGCGAGCGCGAGGACGACGGCCGTCAGCGCCGCGAGCGTCCGGAACAGGCGCGCGCCGTCCGTCATGAAGGCCACCAGGCCCGCGGCGGCGACGAGGGCCGCGGCGCCGAGCGCGCTCGCGGGCAGGCTCGCGTCCGCGGCCGCGGGATAGGCGGCCGCGAGCAGCGGCACGAGCCGCGCCGACCCGAGCCACGCGCCCGCGAGGCCCAGGGCCACCAGAACGCCGGTGACGCCGAGGAGGATCCGCGCCAGGCGCGAGGGCACGGCGGGCCAGCCCGCCCCGACGAGGAGCGCCGCGGCGGGGAACAGCGGCAGGACGTAGTGGGGGAGCCGGGTCTGCGCCACCGAGAAGAGCGCGACGCCGGCGAGGAGCCACACGGCCGCGAAGACGGTGACGGCGTCCGCGCGGCTCGCGCGGGCCCGGGCCCGCGCCCGGCGAAGGGCGCCGGCGAGGGCGTCGGGCAGGAACGCGCTCCAGGGGAAGAAGCCGAGCAGGAGCACGGGGACGTAGAAGAGCGCCGTCCCGCCCGGCCCGGTCACCGGGCGGATCACGCGGCCGAGCGTCTCGCCGCGGGCCCGCGCGGCGTAGTCCCAGCCGTGGATCCAGAACATCGCGGCGTACCAGGGCAGGGCGACCAGGAGGAAGAGCGCGAGCCCGCGGAAGGGCCACGCCTCCCGCCACGCCTGGCGGAGCCCGCTGGCCACGGCCAGGTAGGCGAGCGCGCCCGCGAGCGGGATCAGGAGCCCCACCGGGCCCTTCGCGAGCGTCGCGAGCCCGGCGGCGATCCAGGCGAGCGCGTACCAGCGCCCGCGCGGCGGCGCGCCCCACCAGCCGCGGAGGAACGCGTAGCCGGCCACGGTCGTCCAGAGGGCGAGCGTCGCGTCGGTCAGCGCCATCCGGCCGATCGCGACGTACTCGACGGAGAGGAGGAGGACCAGCGCGGCGCGCCAGGCGGCGTCCCGGCCGAAGGCCCAGCGGACGAACGCGTACTGGACGAGCACGAGGGCGAGCGCGGCCACCGCCGACGGCAGGCGCGCCGCGGTCTCGCCCACGCCGAGCGCCGCGTACGCGCCCGCCATGAGCCAGTACACGAAGGCGGGCTTCGCGAAGCGCGGGGCGCCGCCGAGGGTCGGCGAGATCCAGGAGCGCTCGGCCAGCATCTCGCGGGCCGCCTCGGCGTTCGCGCCCTCGTCCCGATCGGTGAGCGCGACGGCGCCCAGGCCCGCGAGGAGGAGCAGCCCCGCGAGCGCGGCAAGCAGCAGGGCGTCCGGGGGCGGGCGCACGGGCTAGATTGTACCCGGGAGTCGTGGTACAGGATGAGGAAGAGACCCCTGCGGCCCATGGCGTCGACGCGATTCGGCAGCCTCCGAGCCCGCCTCGTGGCCCTGATCCTCCTGGCCGCGCTCCCGACTCTCGGCCTCGTCCTCTATGTCTACGCCGGCCAGCGCCGCGCCGCCGCCCTCGAGGGGCGCGAGGCCGCGCTCCGCTTCGCGCACGACCTCGTCCGGGCGCACGAGCTGCGGCTCGGCGAGACGCGGCGGCTCCTGGTCACGGTCGCCCAGATGCCCGAGACCCGCATGGCCGACGCTCAGGCGTGCGGGGCCCGGTACGCCGCGCTCGCGCGCGAGTTTCCCGACATGATGGCGCTCGGCGTCGCGGCGGCGGGCGGCGAGATCACGTGTAGCTCCGTGCCGCTGGCCCAGCCGGTGAACGTGGCCGACCGCCAGTGGTTCGACCGGGCCGTCCGGACCCAGGCGTTCACGACGGGCGACCACGAGCTCGACCCCGTCACCCGGAAGCCGCAGCTGGTCGCCGCCTACCCGGTGCCGTATCCGGGCGGGGGGACGCAGCAGGTCGTCTTCGCGGCGCTCGACCTCGGCTGGGTCGGCCGTCACGCGGCGGGCGATCTGCCGCCCGACTGGGCGGTCGCGCTCTCGGACGACCGCGGCACGATCCTGGCCCGGCACCCGGATCCCTGGAAGTGGGTGGGCCAGCGGCTGCCCGAGGCGTCCCTCGTGTCGGCGGCCGTGGCGGAGAAGGGCGAGGGGACGGCGGAGGTCGCGGGCGCCGACGGCGTCGTGCGCCTCCTCGGCTTCGCGCCGGTGCCGGGACCGACCGGCACGCGCCGGGCGTTCCTCAGCGTGGCGCTGCCGCGCGCGGCCGCGCTCGCCGCGGCGGACCGCGCGCTCGCGGGGCACCTCCTCGGGCTCGGCCTCGTCACGGGGGTGGCGGCGCTCGCGGCGTGGGCGGGGAGCGGGCGGCTCGTCGTCCGCCGGGTCCAGGGATTGATCGACGCGGCGGGGCGCTTCGCCACGGGCGACCTCGAGGCGCGGGCGGAGGTCGCGGGGCGCGACGAGATCGGCGAGCTCGCGCGCGAGCTGAACGGCATGGCCGCGCGCATCGGCACGATGGTCGTCGCCGAGCGGGAGGCGCGGCTCGCGCTCGCCGGACGCGTCGACACGCTCGTCGCGGAGCGCACGCGCGAGGTCGAGCTCCTGCGCCAGCTGAGCGAGCTCCTCCAGGCCTGCGCCACGCCGGACGAGGCGCACGGCGTGATGGGCCAGCTCTGCGGCCGGCTCTTTCCCGACGCGGCGGGCGCGGTGCTGGTGACGCCCGCCTCGCGGGACGGGCTCTGGGCGGTGGCGGTCTGGGGCCCGCCGGTCGCCGGCGGCCGCGAGCGGTTCCAGCTCGACGACTGCTGGGCGCTCCGCCGGGGCCGGGTCTACCGGGTCGACGACGTCACGGCGAGCCCGGCGTGCCTGCACCTCGGCCCGCCTCCGCCGACGGCGTTCGTGTGCGTCCCGCTCGCGGCCCAGGGCGAGACGCTCGGGCTCTTCACCCTCGCCGCGCCGCCGGGGGCGCCGGCCGAGGGCGGGCTCGGCGAGTCGCGGGTCCGCCTCGCGGTCACGGTGGCCGAGCAGTTCGCCCTCGCGCTCGCGAACGTCCGGCTCCGGGAGACGCTCCGGGGCCAGTCGATCCGCGACCCGCTGACCGGGCTCTTCAACCGCCGGTACATGGAGGAGACGCTCGAGCGGGAGCTGAGCCGCGCGGAGCGCGAGCACCGGCCGCTGGCGCTGATCCTCCTCGACATCGACCGCTTCAAGCACTTCAACGACACCTTCGGCCACGAGGCGGGCGACGTCGTCCTGTCGAGCCTGGGCGCGCTCCTCCGGAGCGCCTGCCGCGCCGGCGACGTCGCGTGCCGGTACGGCGGCGAGGAGTTCGTCCTGATCCTGCCCGCCGCGTCGCTGATCGACGCCCAGCGGCGGGCCGAGGAGATCCGCGAGGCCATCCGCGGGCTCCGCGTGAGCCACGGCGGCCGCCCGCTCGAGGCGGTCCGCTGCTCGATGGGCGTGGCCGCGTACCCGGAGCACGGCGGCGTGGGCGGATCGCTCCTCCGGGCCGCCGACGCCGCGCTCTACCGCGCGAAGCGCGAGGGCCGCGACCAGGTCGTCCTCGCCGACTGACCGTCAAACTCCGGGGTCAGGCCTCGACTTTGATGTCTACGGGAGCCATCACACTTAGGCCTGGCCCCGACTTTGACGTGTTGACGCGGGGCGTCGACCGGTCAGGGGCGAGCTTTGGCGGCGATCCGCTGAAGGAAGCGCGCCTGGTCGATCTGGAAGCGCTCGTGGGTGCCTTCCACGATCCGCTCGCTCTCGTCGTGACCCTCGATGTCGAACACGAGGCGGCGGCCGTCGACCTCGCGGACCGTCGCGCGGATGTTCACGCGCATCCCCACGGGTGTCGCCGCCAGGTGGCGGACGTCGATGCGCGTCCCGACGGTGCCGGCGCCGGCCGGGAGCTCTGCCTCGACGGCGCGGATCGCGGCCAGCTCGAGGAGCGCCACCAGGCGAGGCGTCGCCAGCACGTGGACGCCCTTGTTCCCGAGCGCGTCCGCGGTGTCCGCCGGCTGCACGTCCGTCTCGACCACACCCACCATGCCGGGCTCGATGGCCATCGCAACTCTCCTGTTCAGTGCGGGGGATGGACCAGGAAGACCACGCCCAGGCCCGCGACGAGGACCTCGAGCGCCACGACGAAGGACCGGTCGCTCATCCGGTCGAGGATGAGGCGGCCGACGAAGGCGCCGGCGAACATCACCGCCCCGATCGCCAGGCCGAGGGCGCTGGTCTCGGGCGTGAGGAGCGAATAGCGCCCGTACACGAGCGTCTTGACGAGGTGGACGCCGGCCGCGCACACGGCGTCGGTCCCCACGTACGCGCCGCGGCGGAGCCCGTAGCCGAGGAAGAACGGCATGCTGATCGGCCCGGTCGCGGCGACCAGCGCCGACAGGAGGCCGGTCCCGGCGCCGAGGATGGGGAAGTGGCGGAGCCGCATCCGCCGCGGGCCGTGCTCGAGCCACCGCCGGAGCGGGAGCGCCGACAGGAGGACCAGCCCCATCAGCCGCCCCAGCCACTCGGGCGGCGTGGCCGTGTAGAGCACGGCGCCGATCACCGCGAGCGGCGCCGCGCCCGCGAGGTAGGCGCCGATGACCCGCCAGTCGAGCTCGTCGCGGCTCCACCAGGCGCGCGAGAGGTTGCCCACGATCAGCCCGATGGTGAGGACCGGGACGCTGGCGCGCACGCCCACCGCCCACACCACGATCGGCAGCATGACGAGCCCGGTCCCGAACCCGAGCGCGCCCCCCACGACCGCGGCCGGGAAGGCCGCGGCGAGGAGGATCAGGACGCCGGTGAGGGACGGCATCGCCGTCACGGGTCCATCCCGCGCGTGACCGGGGTGTCCGTCATGTCCACGGGTCGTCCTCGAGCGTGAGGGGCCGGCCGGGGTCGCGCCGGAGGTTCCGGGCCGCCGTCGCGAGCGCGAACGACTCGTGAGACGCATCCTTCCATCGCGTCCCCTTCTCGGGCGGGGGCCCCCGCCTGGACGGGGGGACGCGGAAGAGGCCGCCGTGGACAGGATCGACGAACGTGCGGCGGACGTAGTCCCAGTGCCGGGCCGCCTCGGCGAGGTGCCCGGCGCGCGCCTCGAGGTCGACGGCGGCGGCGAGCGCGCCGGAGCGAAGCGCCTCCATCTGGAGCCACCACTCCTCCCGGCCGAAGGGGTCGACGATGCCGCCGGTGGGGCCGCGCTGGGCGCCGGCGTGCGCCCGGAGCGTCCGCTCGATCGGGCCGATGGCGAGCGGCTCGCCGAGGGCCGCGCGGGCCAGCGGCAGGCGGTGACAGGCCTGGAGCTCGAGCCCCGCGTTCGCGTCGAGGGTCAGCGGGCGGAGCTCCGGCGTGAGGGCGATCGGGAGCCGGCCCGTGTCCCGCACCAGGCCCTCGAAGAGCCGGACGAGCGCCGCGAGCCGCTCGCCCGCGAGCGCGTCGCGGTGGCGGTGGTGGAGCTCGGTCAGCATCTCGATCATGTCGCCCTGCACGTTCACGTCCTTCGCGCCGAGGGGCGTGCCCATGTGGTCGCGCGGCCCCGGCGCCTCGGCGGGGCGGAGGCCGTACGGCGCCCCGTCGGCCCGAAGCCAGCCCCAGTAGCCGCCGCGCTCCCGGTCCCACGCGTGCTGGTCGAGCCACTGGAGCCCCTCGCGCGCGAAGCCGAGGGCCTCCGGCTCGCCGAGCGTCCGGGCGACGTCGACGCACGCGTGGATCGCGTAGACGCTGCCGTGCCCGTGCTTGTCGCCGCGGTCCCGGGGCCGCCCGTCCCGGTCGACGCACGCGTACCATCCGCCGCGCTCCGCGTCCCACATCACGTCGCGGAGGTACTCGTAGCCGTGCCGGCAGGCGCGCTCGAGCGCGGCGTCGCCCGGCCGGAGCCGGCAGGCGAGCGCCGCCACGCGCGTGTGCCGCGCCTGGAACTCGAGCAGCCTGTCCTGCGGCCCGTCGGGGCGCCAGCTCCCGTCGAAGTCACACAGGTAGCCGCCCCGCTGGTCGTCGAGACAGCGCGGGAACCAGGCGTCGAGCGCATCCCGCCAGAGCGTCCGCTCGAGCTCGTCGGGCTCGAGCGGGGCCGCCTCCGGCCGGGCGGCCGGCCTCCCGATCCCGAGGCGGCGGAGCCAGCGACCCATCCGCGGCCGGCTCAGGAGGGCGGCACGCGCTCGAGTGGCGGATCGCCCTGGACGACGCGCTGGATGTTGCCGAGGGCGAAGCGCATCTTCGTCCGGAAGGCGTCGAGCGTTCCGGCGCCGACGTGCGGCGTGAGGACGACGTTGTCGAGCGTGGTGAGGGGGTGCCCGGGCGAGAGCGGCTCGGGCGTGAAGACGTCGAGCCCGGCGCCGGCGATGCGGCGCTCGCGGAGGGCCTCGACGAGCGCGTCCTGGTCCACGACGCCGCCGCGCGAGATGTTGATGAGGTACGCCGACGGCTTCATCTGGGCGAGGAACGCGCGGTTGACCATGTGGCGGGTCTCGTCGGTCAGGGGGACGTGGCAGACGACGACGTCCGACTCGCGGAGGAGACGCTCCCGCGAGACCAGCTCGACGCCGCCGAAGCGGGCGCGCTCCTCGGGCGTGAGGCTGATGTACGGGTCGCACGCGAGCAGCCGCACGCCGAACCCGAGGGCCCGCTGGGCCGTGGCGCGCCCCGTCCGGCCGAAGCCGAAGAGCCCGAGCGTCTTCCCCTCGAGGTCGCGCGTGAGCGGCCGGAGCGTCCACTGGAGCCACTTCCCCTGGACGAGCGCGTTGTGCGCCACCACCACCTGCTTCAGGACGGCGAGGATGAGCGTCATCGTGTGCTCGCCCACGCCGGTGGCGGTCCCGGCGGGGCAGAGGCAGAGCGGGATCTTCCGGGCGGCGAGCGCCTGGGTGTCGATGCGCTCGTAGCCGACGCCCTGGTGCTGCACCAGACGGAGCCGCGGCGCCCCGTCGAGGTCGGCCGCCGTGAGCGCCCAGTCGGCGATGATGAGGAACTCGGCGCGGGCGAGCTTCTGGCGGGCCTCGCTCGGCTCCTCCGTCTCGATGAACACGGGCTCGAGCTCGGGCGGCGCCTCCGCGCGGATGACGTCGTAGAGCTCGCGGGTGGCGCGGTTCCAGTAGAGCACCGGGTGCCGGTCGGGCTGCTCGGCCATGGGGGTCAGCCTCCCAGGTAAGTGCGGACGACGGCCTCGTCGCGGGAGAGCTCGGCGGGGGTGCCCTCGAGGCGCACCCGCCCGGTCTCCATCACGTAGGCCCGGTCCGCGACGGTGAACGCGAGGTGAACGTTCTGCTCGACCAGCAATACGGTCACGCCCTGACGGCGGATCTCGGCGATGGTCCGGAAGATCTGGCGAGCGATCAGGGGCGCCAGGCCGAGCGACGGCTCGTCCAGCAGGAGGAGCCGCGGACGCGCCATGAGGGCGCGCCCGATGGTGAGCATCTGCTGCTCGCCGCCGGAGAGCGTTCCCGCCGGCTGCTGCCGCCGCTCCCGCAGCACGGGGAAGAGCGCGAAGATGCGCTCGAGATCCGCCGGGACCGCGTCGCGGTCGCGGCGGGAGTAGGCGCCGACCGCGAGGTTCTCCTCGACCGTGAAGCGCGGGAACACCTGCCGGCCCTCGGGCGTCAGGCTCACGCCGCGCGCGACCAGCTCCCACGGCGGCCGGCCGTCGACGCGCGCCCCGGCGAGGCGGATCGCGCCGGCGTCCGGCCGGACCAGGCCCGCGACGGCGTTGAGCGTCGACGACTTCCCCGCGCCGTTCGGTCCGACGAGCGTGACGATCTCCTCGGGGCGCACCTCGAGGGACACGTCGTGGACCGCGCGGATCGCGCCGTAGCGGATCGCGAGCCCGCGGACCTCGAGGTGGGCGGGCGCGGGCGTCGCGCTCATCCGCGGGCCAGGAGGTGCGCCATCGCGGCCAGGGCGAGGAGCCCCGCCACGGTGCGCACCGCGTGAAGCGCGGTCCAGCGCCGGAGGAGGAGGCGCGCCTCGGGCGCGTCGGGGGACAGCGCCCGGTCGAGGAGCCGGTTGTTGGTCGGCAGGATCACCACGAGCGTGTACGGGATCACGAGGCCGAGGAGGACGCCGGCCGCGAGCCAGGCGATCCGCGCGCCCCCGAGCCAGGCGCCGATCGCCGCGAGCGCGCCCAGCGCCGCGAGCCCGCCCTGGAGGCGCGCCGCCCGGGGGTAGCTCGTCCGGAACTGCGCGACCGCCATCGGGGGGCCGGTGAGGAGCCGCGCCGGGTGCTCGACCAGGCTCACGTAGAGCGCGCCGCCGGCGAAGAGCGCCGCCGCGCCCGCCGCGATCCACTCGAGCGCCCACGCCCACGCGGTCACGGGCCCTCGCCCAGGTACGCGGCGATGACCGCGGGGTCCCGCCGGACGGCGGCCGGCGGGCCCTCGGCGATCTTCTCGCCGTGGTTCAGCACGACGACGCGGTCGGAGACGCCCATGACCACGCGGATGTGGTGCTCGACCAGCAGGATGGCGAGGCCCCGGTCGCGGAGGGCCCGGATGAGCGCCATCAGCTCGTCGGCCTCTCCGGTGCTCATGCCGGCCGCCGGCTCGTCGAGGAGGAGCACGCTCGGCTCGACGGCGAGGGCCCGCGCGAGCTCGACGCGCTTCTGGTCGCCGTAGGGGAGGCTCCGCGCGAGCTCGCCGGCCCGCCCGCCGAGCCCGACCTCCTCCAGCAGCGCGGCGACGCGCCCGTCGGTCTCCCGGCGGTCGCGGCGGAAGCCCGGCGTGCGGAGAAGCGCCCCGACCAGGCCCGAGCGCGTCCGCCCGTAGCGGGCGACGCGGACGTTCTCGCCGACGGTCAGGTCGCGGAAGAGCCGGATGTTCTGGAACGTGCGCGCGATGCCGAGGCCGGCGCGCGCGTGCGGGGCGAGGGCCGACACGGGCGCGCCCCGGAGGCGCACGTCGCCGCCGGTCGGGCGGTAGAGCCCCGTGACGACGTTGAAGATCGTGGTCTTCCCGGCGCCGTTCGGGCCGATGATCGAGAGGATCTCGCCCGCGCCGACCGACAGCGAGACCCCCGAGACCGCGCGGATCCCGCCGAAGCGGACCGAGAGCTCCCGCACCTCGAGGACCGGCGCCGTCACGCGGGACGCCTCGTGAGGCCGAGCGACAGCCCGCCCAGGAGTCCCTGCGGCCGGAAGAGAATCAGGCCGAGGAGGATCGCGCCGTAGATGACCATCCGGTACTCGGCGAGGAAGCGGAAGACCTCGGGCGCCACCGTCAGCACCACCGCGCCCGCGATCGAGCCCTCGACGCTCCCCATGCCGCCGAAGACCAGGAGCGAGAGGACCAGGATCGACTCGACGAGCGTGAACGAGCCCGGGCTCACGAAGGTCGCGTAGTGGGCGAAGAACGCGCCGGCCACGCCGGCCAGCGCGGCGGACAGCGTGAAGGTCGCCACCTTGAGGCGCGTGGTGGGGACGCCGAGGGCCTCCGCCGCGATCTCGTCGTCCCGGATGGCCTGGATCGCCTCGCCGAAGCTCGAGTTCACGAGGCGCGAGACCACCAGGGTCGCCAGCACGACGAGGGCGAGGATCAGGTAGTACTGGCGCGCCGGCGTCCCGAGGTCGATCCCGAGGATCGCGGGGCTGGGGATCGCCGGGATGCCGAGCGGACCCCGGGTCAGCGAGAGCCAGTTGAGCAGGATCAGGTGGATGATCTCGCCGAACCCGAGCGTCGCCATCGCGAGGTAGATGCCCCCCAGACGCAGCGTCGGGAGGCCGATCAGGAAGCCCGCCATGCCCGCCGTCACCGCCGCCGCCGCGAGGTTCAGGACGAACGGGCTGCCCCAGTTCACGCCCATCAGGGCGGCGGTGTACGCGCCGATCCCGTAGAAGCCGGCGTGACCGAGCGAGAACTGGCCGCAGAAGCCGGTCACCAGGCTGAGCGAGAGCGTCAGGATGACGTAGATCCCCGCCAGGACCGCCACGTGCAGCACGTACGGCGACCGCGTGACCGCCGGCAGCAAGAGCGCCGCGACCAGCACGACCCCGAGGATCACCCGCTGCCACACCGGCGTCAGCAATCGACCGCCCAAATTGGGGTCAGGCCTTAGCTTTGGCGCTCGGCCGACCAAACTGGGGGTCAGGCCTTGACTTTGATTCGGGGCCGGGCCCGCCAAAGTTGAGGCCTGACCCCGACTTTGATGTTTGGCGGGTGGGGGGCAACGGGGGGTCAGACCTTGCGGATCTCGGGGGTGCCGAGGAGACCGGAGGGCTTCACGATCAGGACGAGGATCAGGAGGCTGAAGGCGACGATGTCGCGGTAGCCGGACCAGAAGACCGCGGTGGCCGCGGTCTCCGCGGTCCCGAGGAGAAAGCCGCCGAGGATCGCGCCGGGGAGGCTCCCCATGCCGCCGATCACCATCGCGGTGAAGCCCTTCAGGCCCGCCGAGTAGCCCATGCCGATGTCGACCGAGTTGTAGTAGATCCCGGTCAGCACCCCGCCGACGCCGCCGACCGCCGCGCCCACGCCGAAGGCGAGCGCCACCACGCGGTTGGTGTCGATGCCCATCAGCCCGGCGACCCGGCCGTCCTGGGCGATCGCGCGCATCGCGAGCCCGAGGCGCGTCCGCCGGAGCATCGCCTGGAGGAGAACCAGGAGCACGAGCGCGATCCCCGTGATCGTCAGCTCGAGCGTCGAGATCTGGGCGCCCCCCACCTCGACCATGCGGACCGGGAAGGGGCTCGGGAAGGCGCGCGTGTCGGGCCCGAACACGATCAGGATCAGGTGGTCCAGGATCGTCGCGGCGCCGAGCGTCGCCAGCAACGCGGCAATGGGCGGCGCGTTCCTCACCCGGAGCGGCTGGAGCGCGGTCCGCTCGAGCAGCATCCCGATCAGGCCGACCAGGAACATCGAGCCCAGTATCGGCACGAAGAGCCCGAGGCCCAGGCCCACCGCGAAGACGGCGCCGAGGTACGCGCCCCACATCACGAGCGACCCCTGGGCGAAGTTGACGACGTCCAGGATCGAGAACGTGATCGCGAGCCCGATGGCGATGAGGGCGTACAGGCTGCCCAGCGTGAGCGCGTTGATCGCCTGCTGGAGGAGCACGACGCCGATGGTACCGAACCTGTCCGCGCGCACGCAACCGGCCGCGTCGCGGCCCGGGCGCCCGCGAGGCCTCGATCGAGTCTGCTATGCTAGGCCCCCGTGACCGGCCCCGCGCGACGTCTCGGCGCCTTCCTGTCCCCCCGGGAGCACCTCGCGACCGCCTGCGACCTCGCCCACCGCGCGGACTCGCTGGGCTACGACAGCGTGTGGCTGACCCACGGCGTGGCCCGGGACGGGTTCCTCGTCCTCGCGGCGTACGCTCACGCGACCACGCGCATCGGGCTCGGCACCGGCGTCATCCCGATCTACCCGCGCCATCCCGTCGCCATGGCGCAGGAGGCGTCGACGCTGATGGAGCTCTCCGGCGGCCGGCTGCGGCTCGGCATCGGGCTGAGCCACCGGCCGACGATGGTCGACGCCCTGGGCCTCGACATGGGGGAGCCGCTCCTGGTGATGCGCGAGTACGTGGCCGTGCTCCGGCAGGCGCTCCACGGTGAGGCGAGCTTCGAGGGACGCTACTACCGGGTCCGCTGGACGGGCGCGTTCCGGGCGCCGGCGCCGCCGGTGCTCCTGGCCGGCCTCGCGCCGCCCATGCTCGAGCTCGCGGGCGAGCTGGCCGACGGCGTGGTGCTCTGGCTCGCGTCGCCGGCCTACGTGCGCGACGTCGCCGTGCCCGCCCTCGCGCGCGGGCGGGCCCGGGCGGGGAAGCCGCTCGAGGGATTCGAGGTGGCGGCGGCGGTGCCGCTCGCGGTCACCGACGACCACGCGGGCGCGACCCGCCTGTTCCGCGAGGAGCTGGTGCGCTACCTCTCGCTCCCGTTCTACCGGGCCATGTTCCGGGCGGGCGGCTTCGCCGACGCCGTGGCCGCGTTCGACCGGGACCGGAAGCCCGGACGGGACGCCGACGCGGTGCCGGGCGTGCTGGTCGAGGCGCTCGGCGGGATCGGGGACGCGCGCCGGGCGCGCGCCGAGGTGGACCTGTACCGCGCGGCCGGCGTGACGCTGCCGGTCGTCCGGCCGATCGGCCCGCCCGAGGCGCCCCACGCGCGGGGAACGCTCGAGGCGGTGGCCCCGTGACCGCGGGCCGCGCGCCGCGCTGAGGAGAGTCGGATGCCGCTCCTGGGGCAGGGAGTTCTCGCGATCTGGCACACGATCACGCCGGAGGGCGAGCCGGAGTACTGGCGCTGGCACGACCGCGAGCACATTCCGGAGCGCGTGGGGGTGCCCGGGTTCCTCCGCGGGCGGCGCTACCGGAGCCTCGAGCGCACGCTCGACTACCTGGACCTCTACGAGGTCGAGAGCCCCGAGACCCTCCGGAGCGCGCCCTATCTGGCGCGCCTGAACGACCCGACGCCCTGGACGCGCCGGATGGTCCCGCACTTCCTCAACACGCTGCGGGTCGGGTACCGCGTGGCGGCGAGCGCGGGCCGCGGCCAGGGCGGCGTGCTCCTGACCGCGCGGCTCGCCGTCGACGGCGGCGCCGCGGGCCGCCCGCGCGCTCTCCAGGCCTCGAGCCTCGCTGCCATCCAGGACGTGACCGGCGTCATCGCCGTCCACGTGCTCGACGCGACGCCCGAGGTCACGAGCATCGCCACCGAGGAGAAGCGGCTCCGCGGCCCGGGCGACCGGGACCGCGGCGCGGTGGAGCCGTGGTGCCTCCTCGTGGAGGCGGACGACGCGGCGGTGCTCGCCGAGCTCCGGGCGGGGCCGCTTGCCGACGTCGCGCCTCCGCGCCGGCGGCGCCGAGCTGCGCGCCGTCGAGGCGTACCAGCTCCAGATCAGCATCGACCCCGAGCGAGGAGATCCGAAATGGCGTTGATCGGACAGGGCGTCCTCATCATCTGGCACGCGATGACCCCCGAGGGCGACCTCGAGATGATCCGGTGGCACGACCGGGAGCACGTCGCCGAGCGCGTGGGCATCCCCGGGTTCCTGCGCGGCCGCCGCTACGACACGCCCGCCGGGACCCGCGAGTATCTGGACATCTACGAGACCGAGAGCTTCGAGACGGTGCGGAGCGCGCCGTACATCCTGCGGCTCAATTTTCCGAGCGAGTGGTCCAGGCGCGTCCTGCCCCACTTCCGGAATACCGTGCGCCTCGGCTGCCAGACGGTGCTGACGACGGGCCGCGGCCAGGGCGGCGGGCTCCTGACGCTCCGGGCCCGTCCCGCGCCCGGGCGCGCGGACGCCGCGGAGCGCTGGCTTCGGGAGACGCTCCCGGCCGCGCTCCTCGACGAGACCGGCGTCGTGGGCGTCCATCTCCTGCACACGGTGCCGGCGACGACGCAGGTGAAGACGAACGAGGGCAAGCTGAAGGGCGGGGAGGTCGCCAAGAGCGAGGAGCCCTGGCCGTGGGTCCTCCTCGTGGAGACCGGCGGCCCCGCCTTCTCGCAGGCGATCGCCGATCGCCACTTCAAGGCGGCCGACCTCCAGAGCCACGGCGTGGCCGGGGACGCCGTCCTCGCGTCGCACCGCCTCCAGCTCTCGATGGACGAAGCGTAGCGGTTCGTCACACCGGACAAACCCGTCGTGTCGGTCATCGCCGGGGTCGGCGCCGCCTTCGTCCAGGGCGTCCTGCCGGTGCTTCTCATCGGCGGCCTCGGGTACCTGGTTGGCCGGGCGCGGACGCTCGACCTCGCGCCGATCACGGGGCTGACCGTGCTGGTGCTCGTTCCGGCCATCGTGTTCGACTCGCTCGCGCGGGCGACGCTCCCGCGGGACGTCCTGTCGCGCCTCGTGCTCCACGTCGCGCTCCAGATGGCGATCCTGTGGGGAGTCACGGTCCTCGTCGCGCGGCTCGTGGGCTGGAGCGGCCCGGCGGAGAGCGGGCTCCTCCTGGCGACGCTCTTCTCCAACTCCGGGAACATCGGGCTGCCGCTGGCGCTCTTCGCATTCGGGCCCGACGGCCTCGCGGTGGCCGGCGGCTGGTTTGCCGCCATGTCGATCGCGTCCAGCACGGTTGGCCCCTACCTGGCCGCCCGGGCGCAGGTCGGCGTCCGGGGCGCCCTCGGTCGCGTGGCCCGCCAGCCGATCATCTACGCGGTCGCCGCCGGCGTGATCGTGAACCTCTCCGGGTGGACGCTCCCCGGACCCGTCGCGAACGCGAGCCGGCTCCTGGCCGGCGGGGCGGTCGCGCTCATGCTCCTGCTCCTCGGCCTCCAGCTGGCGCGGCTCACGGTCAGGGAAGAGGCGTCGGGAGCGGCGCTCGCGACGGTCATCCGCCTCGCCGTGGCCCCGCCCGTCGCCTGGGCCGTCGGGCGGCTGGTCGGGCTCGAGGGCATGGCGTTCGCGGTGGCGGTGATCCAGGCGAGCACGCCGACGTCGATCACGTCGGCCCTCTGGGCGCTCGAGTTCGACGCGCGCCCGGCGCTGGTCTCGGCGGCGGTGGTGCTGTCGACCGTGGTCAGCGTGGTGACGCTGACCGTGCTGCTCGCGCTGCTGACGGTCCGCTGACCGTCACTCGATCACCCGGTCGGCCCGCAGGATCAGCGCCGGCGGGATGGCGAGGCCCAGGGTCCGGGCCGTCCGGCGATTGACGATCAGCTCGAACTTCGTCGCCTGGACGATGGGCAGGTCCCCCGGCCTGGCGCCCCTGAGGATCTTGTCGACGTAGCTCGCGGCCTGGCGCGCCGGCTATCGTGCCGGCCGGGCGGTCACGCCCTCGCGGGCGAGGCGGCCGAAGGCGTCGGGGGTCATGCGGAAGACCGTCCACTCCTCCATCGCCTTGGCGCCGAGCTTGAAGTAGAGGTCGCGGGCCGGCGTGTTCCAGTCGAGGACGGACCACTCCATCCGGCCGCACTTCCGCTCGAGGGCGATCTCGGCGAGCCGGGTCAGGAGGCGGCTCCCGATCCCGCCGCGGCGCTCCGCCGGGACGACGAAGAGGTCCTCCAGGTAGAGGGTGGGCCGGGCCTTGAAGGTCGAGAACGAGTAGAAGTAGAGCGCGAAGCCGAGCGCGCGCCCGTCCCGCTCGGCGAGGATCGCCTCGTAGACGCGCCGCGGCCCGAAGCCGTGCTCGAGGAGGAGGGCCTCGGTCGCCTCGACCTCGTGCGCGAGGCGCTCGTACTCCGCGATGCCCCGGATCAGGCCGAGGATCGTCTTCACGTCCGCCCGGGTCGCCGGGCGCAGCGTGACCTCGCCGGGCCCGCCCTTCGCCGCGGCCGGGCGCCGGACGGCCGCGCGCGCCGGCTTCCTGGGCTTCGGGGCGGCTCGGCGCCTCTTCGTCATCAGTGGAGCTCCACGATCTTGTCGCCGGCCTTCTTCATCGAGATGATGATGTCGGTGCCGTCGAGCGCGTTGACGAGCGAGGTGCGGTCCGGGCAGCGGAGGAAGAAGGCCCGGGCGAGCCAGAGCTGGTGGAGGAGCTTCCGGGGCTCGGTGTGGGACGGCCGGCCCTCGACGCGGAAGAGGACGGCCGTCCCGTTCCCGCGCGGGAAGCAGTCGACCGTCGATTCCAGGAACTCGCCCTCGATGTACTTCTTCACCTCGTCCATCATCCAGGGCTCGATCCGCTCTCCCGCCATCGCCATGGCCACTCTCCACCCGGGCCGCGTCGCGAAGGTTTGCTACTTCCCCCAGGGCGCGATCGCGGCGCGGCTGATCTTGTGCGGGCTGTGCTGGCGGCCCAGCCACTCGGCCTCGCGGAACGCGTCGCTGATCTTCTCCAGCGGGTAGACGTGCGAGATGACCTCGGTGAACGGGTACTTCCGCTGGTTCTTCTCGAGGAACGTGAGCCCGCGCTGGATCGCCCACGGATCGTACTGGATCATCCCGACGATCGTCTGCGACCGCCAGACGATCGACGCCGGGTGGAACTCGAACTTGTGCCCGGGGCTGATGTGGCCGATCTCGAGGTAGGTCCCGCCGCTCTTGAGCATCTGGAGCCCCTCGGGAATGACGCTCGGGAAGCCGACGAAGTCGCAGACGACGTCCGCGCCCCAGCCGCGCGTCAGCTCCTTCACCGCGGCCACGCGGTCCTCGGGGCGGGAGAGCTCCTGCAGGCTCAGCGTGTGGTCGGCGCCGAACCGCCGGGCGAGCTCGAGGCGCTCCGGGATCTGGTCGATGACGATGATGTTGGCCGCGCCCATCTCCTTGGCGACGGCGGCGGCGTTGAGCCCGAGGCCGCCCGCGCCCTGGAGGACGACCGTGTCGCCGACCCGGACGCGCACCTTGTCCAGCCCGTAGAGCACCTGGGCGAGGGCGCAGTTGACCGGCGTGGCGACGTCGTCGGAGATGCTGTCCGGCACCTTGTACACGAAGTGGCCGGGGCGCAGGTAGAAGTACTCGCCGTAGGAGCCGACGAAGTGCGGCGGGTCGTCCGCGTAGCGCGTGCCGCGCCGCTTGTTGGGGCAGGCGGCCCGGTGACCGTCGAGGCACGCGGGGCAGCGCTCGCAGGGGTAGAAGTAGCAGTAGGTGACCCGGTCGCCCTCCTTCAGCGGGGCGCCCGTCGAGTCCTTCGAGACGTTCTTCCCGAGCCGCTCGATCACGCCGCACATCTCGTGGCCGAAGGTCTGGCCGCGGTCCGGCGCGCCGATCAGGTCCTGCAGCTCGCCGCGCCAGATGTGGAGGTCCGAGCCGCAGATCCCGCCGCGCGTGATGCGGACCAGGGCGGCGTCCGGCTCGACCTCCGGGACGGTGTACTCCCGGATGTCGAAGTCGGCGCTGAACTTCGTCATGACGGCGAGGCGGCCCTTCATTCGTCGATCTCCTTCTGGCTCGGCCGGCGCGCCTCGGGCCTCCGGCCGTTCGGACGGCCCTCGGCCGGTGGCGGGACGCGGCGGCTCACGGGTCGGTGCGCGTTAGCTCTCCATGAGGTGCGACTGGGCGGCCGCGACCCCCGCTCCGAGGGTCACCGGCACGCCGAAGCTCTTCAGCGTCATCTCCACGCCGGCCAGACCGGCGAGCAGCTCCAGCTCGTTCAGGCTGCCGAGGTGGCCGATCCGGAACACCTTGCCCTTGACGTCGCCGAGGCCCACCCCGAGCGAGAGGTCGAGCGTCCGGTTCGCGTGGACGATGTAGGCGTCCGAGTCGACGCCGGCCGGCATGACCACGGCGGTCAGCGTGTTCGAGTGCTCGCGCGGCTCGCGACAGAGGATGCCGAGCCCCAGCGCCCGGACCGCGCGGCGGCACGCCTCGGCCAGGCGGGCGTGGCGCGCGAAGACCTGCGGGAGCCCTTCCTCCTGCAGGATCGCGATCGACTCGCGGAGGCCGAAGAGGAGCGCGGTCGCCGGCGTGTAGGGGAACTCGCCCCGCTTGTTCCGCTCGAGGACCGGCCCCCAGTCCCAGTAGGCGCGCGGGCACTTCGCCGCCTGGCTCGCGCGGACGGCGCGCTCGCTCGCGGCCAGGATCGTGAGGCCGGGCGGGAGCATGAGCCCCTTCTGCGGGCCCGTCAGCGCGACGTCCACGCCCCACTCGTCGAGCCGGAAGTCGATCGACGCGAGCGACGAGACGACGTCGACCAGGAGCAGCGCCGGGTGGCGCGCCTCGTCGAGGACGCGGCGCACGGCCTGGACATCGCTGGTCACGCCCGTCGACGTCTCGTTGTGGACGACCAGGACCGCGCGGATCTGGTGCGTCGCGTCGGCGCGGAGCCGCTCCGCCACCCGCCCCGCGGGCACGCCCTCGCCGTACGGCACCTCGAGCCGGTCCACCTCGACGCCGAGGGCGGCGGCGGTGCGGCAGAAGTGGTTCGAGAAGTGGCCGTTCACGACGCCGAGGACGCGGTCGCCCGGCGACAGCGTGTTGACCACGGCCGCTTCCCAGCCGCCGGTGCCCGAGCCCGGATACACGATCGCCTGACCGCGCTCCGTCTGGAACACGGTCTTGAGCCCGGCGAGGATCTCGCCGACCAGCGCCGCGAACTTCGGGCCGCGGTGGTCGATGATCGACTGCGACATCGCGCGGACGATCCGCTCGGGGACGAGGGTGGGGCCGGGGATCTGCAGGAACGGCCGACCGGACATGACGGCTCCTTCCGCCGGGGAGGGCTCGCGCGCCAGGGGGCCAGGCGCGCGGACGCCTCATCCTAGCACGCGCTCAGGCTACTGGATGACCTCGTCCGCCCGCGCCAGGACCGGCGGCGGGATCGTCAAGCCGAGCGCCCTCGCGGTCCGGAGATTGATCACCAGCTCGAACCTCGTCGGCTGCTCCACCGGCAGGTCGGCGGGCCTGGCGCCCTTCAGGATCCGGTCCACGAACGACGCGCCGCGCCGGTACATCTGAGGCAGGTTGACCCCGTAGCCCATCAGACCGCCGGCCCTCACCATCTCCGTGGCGCCGTACATCGTGGGCAGGCGGGTCTTGGCCGCGAGGGCGATGATCTGCGGGCCGCGGGCGATGAACATTCCATCCTGGAACACCGATGAGGGCTTGCACGCGCCGTCGGCCGAGCGTGGCGAAGGCCTCCTCGATCTCCTCGGGCTTGCCGACCGCCACGGGGTGGAGCTCGATCGCCGAGCGCGTGGGCGGTGGCCTCGATGGACTTGAGGGACGGCCCGTGGATCGGGTTGCCCGGGTTCCAGAGGACGCCGACGCGCGTCGCGTCCGGGACGGCCTCCTTGAGGAGATCGAGGTACTTCACCCGGAGCTCGAGCCCCTGGTGGGTCCAGCCTGTGACGTTGCCTCCCGGGCGCGCAAGGCTCGCGACGAGCCCGCTCGAGACCGGATCGGCGACGCGGCCGATGACGATGGGGATCGTGGCGGTGGCGCGCTTGGCTGCCAGTGCCGCCGGCGTGCTCGACGCGAAGATCACGTCGACCGGGAGCCGGGCGAGCTCGGCCGCCAGCTCGGGAAGCCGCTCGTACTTGCCATCAGCGGCGCGGATCTCGAGGACGAGGTTCCGGCCCTCGATCCAGCCGAGGTCGCGGAGCCCGTCCCGGAAGGCCTCGTCGAACGGCGCGTCCGCGGTCGAGCCGGACTCCAGGTACCCGACCCGCGCCACCCGCGCCGGCGACTGGGCGCTCGCGTCGGGGGAGCGGCGAGGAGCGCGAGGAACGCTGTCGCCAGGAGAGCGAGCCTCACGCCGATGTGGCCCCGCCGGCGTGGGGCTTGAGCGCCGCGTAGATCGCGAAGTTCGCCGGGGTGGGCACGCCGCGCTCCTGGCCGAGGCGCACCACCGTCCCGTTGAGCGTCTCGATCTCGAGGCGTCGGCCGGCGGCGAGATCGTAGTAGAGGGAGCCGCGGATCGCGGGGTCGGAGCCCTCGAAGAACTTCATCATCTTGCCGGCGTGGTCGCTCGGGACCGGCACGCCCGTCGCCTGGCCGACCGCCTGGGTCTCCTCCATGGCCTGCCGGAAGAGCGTCCGGGTCTCGGGGCAGGCGAGGACGGCGCCGAGCGGCAGCCGCGTCAGCGCGGTGAGGCCGCTCAGCCCGCAGATCAGGACGAACTTCTCCCAGAGGCCGACCCGGATGTCGAGGCGCACCTGCGCCTTGAGGCCGGCCTTCCGGAGGGCCTCCGCGACGCGCTCGGTGCGCGTGGACGCCCGGCCGTCGAGCTCGCCGAGCTGGATCAGGTCGGGGCCGGCGCGGTGCTCGATGACGCCCGGGGCCGCCACCACCGACGACACGCCGGCGAGGCCGCCGATCACGTGGGCGTCGCCCACGATGCGCCCGATCCGCTCGGCGCTGTCGATGCCGTTCTGCACGGGCAGGATCACCGTGTCGGGGCCGACCGCCGGCCGGAGCCGCTCGGCCGCGCTCTCGGTGTCGTAGGCCTTCACGCAGAAGAGGACCAGGTCCGCCGGGCCCGACTCCGCGGGGTCGTCGGTGGCCCGGGCCGTCACGCTGAAGTCGCCGGCGAGGCGCGACCGGACGGTGAGCCCGCTCTTCCGCATCGCCTCCAGGTGGGCGCCGCGCGCGACGAACGTGACGTCCTCGCCCGCGCGGGCCAGGAGCCCGCCGAAGTACCCACCGGTTCCGCCGCTTCCCATCACGGTCACTCGCATGGTCGTCCCGCCTCCCATCCCTTCCGCGATTCTAGCGCGGGTGTCGAGGCCCCGGCGCTCGCGCCACGCGTGGCGCGTCGTTTGACAAGCCCCGGCCCCGCTGCTAGCGTCGATCCGTCGAGCGCACACACGCTGCCCGGCTAAACGCGAGAATCCTGGAGGTCCCCGGTTTTGGCCAAGATCGAGATGGCGATCAAGGACGCGATTGCGCGCGGCGCGCGCAAGCACATACGGAGCGCGGCGACGCCGCTCCGGCGGGACGTGCGACGGCTCCGGCAGGCGGTGCGCGAGCTGCGCACGCAGGTGGCGGCGCTTCGCGAAGTGGCGACGCGCTGGACGGAATCCCAGGCCGGCCGCGGATGGCAGCCGGGGGTGTCCGAGGACGAGGCGCGGACCGCGCGGCTGTCCCCGGGCCTCATCCGGAAGCTCCGCGTGCGCCTGGCCCTCAGCCAGGCGGCGGTCGCGCGCCTGGTGGGCGTGAGCCCCGCCGCCGTCGTGCAGTGGGAGCAGGGGCGCGCCACCCCCGCGGGCAAGAATCGCGCGGCGCTGGTCGGGCTCCGCCGGCTCGGGCGCCGCCAGGCGAAGCGGCTGCTCGCGTCGGCGACCCCCGGGCGTCCGGCGCGGCGCCGGCCGGCCGCCTCGCGCGGCCGTCGCGCCCGCCCGCGCCGTCCGCGCCGACGCTAGCCGACACCACCGAGGAGGCGTTCCGATGCGAGCGATCCGTGTCCACGAGTTCGGCGGTCCGGAGGCCATGCGGCTCGACGAGCTGCCCGCGCCCAAGCCCGGCGAGGGGCAGGCCCTCGTCCGGATCGAGGCGGCCGGCGTCAACTTCATCGACGTCTACCAGCGGACCGGCCTCTACAAGAACGCGCTGCCCTATTCCCTCGGGCTCGAGGGCGCGGGCGTCGTCGAGGCGGTGGGCGGCGGCGTGACGACGGTCCACGTCGGCGACCGCGTCGCCTGGACCGGCATTCCGGGATCGTACGCGACCCACAACGTGGTGCCGGCCGACAAGCTCGTCGCGCTGCCCGCGGGCGTCGACGCGCGCGCCGGGGCGTCGGCCATGCTCCAGGGCATGACGGCGCACTACCTCGCCCACTCGACGTACCCGCTCAAGCGCGGCGACACCTGCCTGGTCCACGCGGCCGCCGGGGGCGTCGGGCTCCTCCTCTGTCAGATGGCGAAGCACGCCGGGGCGCGGGTCATCGGCACCGTCTCCACCGAGGAGAAGGCGAAGCTCGCGCGGGAGGCGGGCGCCGACGAGATCATCTTCTACACGCGCCAGGATCTCGAGGCGGAGGTGAAGCGGCTGACCGGCGGCAAGGGCCTCCAGGTCATCTACGACTCCGTCGGCAAGGACACGTTCGAGAAGGGCTTCAACTGCCTCGCGCAGCGGGGGTACATGGTGCTGTACGGCGCCTCGAGCGGGCCGGTCGCGCCGCTCGACCCGCAGATCCTGAACGCCAAGGGCTCGCTCTTCCTCACGCGGCCGAGCCTGTTCCACTACACCGCGACGCGGGACGATCTCGTGAAGCGGGCGGGCGAGGTCCTCGGCTGGATCCAGAAGGGTCAGTTGAAGCTGCGCATCGGCGCGACCTTCCCGCTCGCCGAGGCGGCGCAGGCGCACCGGGACCTCGAGGGCCGGCGGACGACGGGCAAGGTCCTCCTGATCCCCTGACGCCGTCGCCGGGGAAGGGCGGATCCCGAGGCCGGGTGGCGTCGTGGTGACGCGGGCGGTCGCGGCGGTCGACGACGGCACCGGCCTCCTCCTCCGGGCGACGCTCGCCGCCGACGAGGGGGAGCGCGCCGTCGCGTGGGCCTGCTGGGCGCGCGATCACGATCTCGACGCGATCGACGCGCTCGGCGGATGGCTCCTGCCGCTCGTCCACCGGCGCGTGCCCCAGGCCGCGCTGGGCTCGGCCCTCGGCCGCCTCCGCGGGATCCACCGCTACCACTGGACGCGGAACCAGATGCTCGCGTCCCGGCTCGGCGCGGCCTTCCGCGCCCTCGGGCAGGACGGCGTCCTGCCGGTCATGGTCAGCGGTCCGGCCCTCGCGATCCGGTGGTACCCCGACGCCGGGGCTCGACCGGTCGAGGTCGCGGACCTGCTGCTCGACGTCCCATCGATCCCGCGCGCGGTCGCGCGGCTGCGGGAGCTCGACTGGCTGGACGCCGACCACACCGTGTCGCGCGGGCTCCGCGGTTCGGGGACGCGGGCGCTCACGACCGAGCCCGGGTGCCGCGTGGTCCTCCATCCCGCGCGGCGGGACGAGCAGGCGCCCGCCGAGGCGCTGGCGGTGGGCGCGACGGAGACGCGCGCGCTCGACGCGGAGGCGACCCTCGTCGCCGTGTGCGGCGCGGGATGGCGGTTCCGCGAGTGGTCCACGCCCCGATGGATCCCGGACGCGGCGCTCCTGCTCCAGTCGGCGGGGGCGACGCTCGACTGGGCCCGAGTGGCGACGGAGGCCGCGGCGTGGGGCGCGGCCGCGACCGTGCACGCGCGACTCGCGGAGCTCCGGGCGGCCGGGCTCGCGCTGGTGCCGGACGCGGCGCTCGACCGGCTCGGGCGCGTCGGGCCGACGGCGCTCGAGCGCGTCGAGACGATGGCCGCGCGCTGCGTCTCGCGGGCCCGCGCGGAGCAGCTCGGAGTCCGCCGCCGCACGTGGCTCCGCGCCGCCGGATTCGCGTGGGACCGCGCCCTCGCCGCCCTCCGCGGCGCCGAGCCGGCGCCCCGGCCGGCGCCCCGGGCGCCGACCCCCGCCGCGCGTCAGTGAGGGTGGGCGGCGCCGCCGCGCAGGAGCCGCGCCGCGCGGAGGGGGTAGTGGAGCGGCGCGAGCCAGCGCGGTAGCGGCGTCGCCGTCCAGTCGGCCACCGTCGGCATCATCGCGAAGCGGACGTAGGCGAGCCGGTTCCGCCACGTCCCGCGCACGCCCAGGTGGAACCGCGCGGTGTCCCCGATCCCGAGCCGCGCGCTCCCGGCGAGGTCGAGCTGGGTCGAGACGACGCGCGCGAGGCCGGCGAGCCTCGGGTCACTCGCCACCGCGCGGGGCAGGGGATCGGGGAGATCGGTCGCCAGGAGGTCTCGCGCCAGGAGGCAGCCGAGGAGGAGCTCTCGCCGGTGACCCGCACGGCCGGCGTCGTCGAGAACGCGGGCCCAGTCGAGCGCCGGACGCTTTGCGATGAGCTCCGCCACGTCGACGATCCAGCCGAGGCGCTCCCACACGTGCTTCGCGCCGTGGACGCACAGCGCCACGAGGAGCACGTCCACGGGGAGCGTCTCGAAGGTCGTCCCCGCCACCGCCACCGTCTCCAGCCGTTCGCGCGGCAGCGACCCGCCGAGGCCGGACGACAGCGCCCGCGGCGACACGCTCCAGTGGAGCTCGAGCACGATGCCTTCGGGCCGGCGCGTCAAGGCGTACGGATGCGCGGAGCGGACGAGCTGCCGCTCCTGCCACGCCCGGAGCGGCACCTGGGGCACGAATCCCTCCGCGAGGAGCGCCGCCTTCGCGGGAGCGAGCTGCGCGGGATCGATCAGGAGATCGAGGTCCCCGGCGTGCCGGCTGCCGACGCTGCCGTAGACGAGCGCCGCGAGCACCGGCCCCTTGTACGGGATGACCCGGATACCGGCGTCCCCCAGACGGTCGACGACGCGCCGGAGCCAGCCGGTGAGGAGGAGGCACCGGCCCGTGTTCTCGTGGGTGAATTGCCGAAGCGCGGCGAGCGTGTCGGACGGCACGAGCCCGGCGGGCGCGGCGCGGAGCGCCTGGTAGACCAGCGGGGCCACGCCGTGGCGGAGGGCCGCCGCGACGACGGCCGCCCAGTCGATGGGCCCCGCGAGGCGCTGCTCGAGCCGCGCCCGGCGCTCGGGGCGTCGATGCGCGGTGGCGGCGTCGAGGAGGAGCTCGAGCGGCGCCGCGGCGCTGCCGGCGGGCACCGGGGTCACGCTTCTGCCCCGCGTGGCCGCGCCGGGTCAGCGCGGCTTCAGCACCTGGGGATTGACCACGCACTCGGCCGGCGGCGGCTCGCCTCGCCAGACCGCGAGGATCGCGTCGATGGCGCGGTTGGCCATGGCCGCTTCCGACGTCTCGTCGATCCCCGCCACGTGCGGGCTCAGCACGACGTTGTTGAGGCCGAAGAGCGCGGAGTCGAAGAGCGGCTCCTTCTCGAACACGTCGAGCCCGGCGCCGGCGATGCGGCCGGTGACCAGCGCCTCGTGGAGCGCCGACTCGTCGACCAGGGCGCCGCGGGCGGTGTTGACGAGGTGCGCCGTGGGCTTCATCAGGGCGAGGCGCTCGCGGTTGATCAGGTGCCGGTTCTCGGGCGTGGCGGGACAGTGGAGCGTCACCAGGTCGGCGCGCCGAAGGAGCTCCTCCAGCGAGACGAGCTGGATCCCGTGCTCGCGCACGAAGTCGCGGTTCGGATAGGGCTCGTAGGCGAGGATCGTCATGTCGAACCCGCGGCACCGGCGGGCCACGGCCTGGCCGATCCGGCCGAGGCCGACGATGCCCACGGTGGCGCGCCAGAGGCCCGGATGGAACTCGGTCTTCCACTTGCCGCCGGTGATCAGGCGATGGTTCTGGAGGAGGCCGCGCTGGAGCGCGAACATGAGCGATACCGCGTAGTCCGCGACGGCCTCGTGGTTGGCTCCCACCGCGGTGGTGACCACGACGTTGTGGCGCGTGGCCGCGTCGACGTCGATCGCGTCGAAGCCGACGCCCCAGCGCGCGACGACGCGGAGGTCCGGAGCGCCCCGGAAGATACGCTCGGTGTAGGGCTCGCTGCTCGCCAGGGTCGCGAAGACTCCGGGGAGCGCCTGGCCGAGCTCCTCCTCCGTCATCTTGCCGTTGCGGCCGATGCGGCGCTCGACCTCGAGACCCGCGGCCTCGAGGCGCTCGAGGTACGGGGCGTTGCGCTGGTAGGTGTGGGGCACGGTGATCAGGACGCGTCGCGCATTCATCGCTCGGGGTTATCGCACCCCGGCTCCGTCGCGTCAAGGCCGGCCCGCTGCGCGCACGGGGCGGACCCGGCGAGTTTGACGGACGCACCGCCCGGGCATAGGCTCCTCGAAGAGGCCCGGGAGCGGCGATGGCTCGGGCGAGACGAGAGGAGGCCCGCCGATTCCCACGTCCCAGCCACTCGCGACGGTCCAGTGCCTCGGCGCCTCGAGGACGGTCACCGGGTCCAAGTTCCTGCTCGATTTCGACGGACGGCAGCTTCTCGTGGACTGCGGGCTCTACCAGGGGCTCAAGAGCCTCCGCCTCCGGAACTGGGACAAGCTGCCGATCGATCCGGCGAAGATCGAGGCCGTCGCCCTCACGCACGCCCACATCGACCACACGGGCTATCTGCCGCGGCTCATCAAGGACGGCTTCGGCGGGCCGGTCCACGCGACGCGTGGCACCGCGGACCTCGCGCGGATCCTCTTGCCGGACTCCGGCCACCTCCAGGAAGAGGAGGCGGCGTACCACAACAAGCGCGGGACGTCGAAGCACACCCCGGCGCTTCCCCTCTACACGGCGGAGGAGGGCGCCCGCGCCGCCGCGGCCGTGACGGGTCTCGGCTACGGCGCGCCGACCCGGCTCCTGCCCGGCATCCAGGGCACGTTCCGGCGCGCTGGCCACATCCTGGGCTCGGCGTCGATCCATGCGGAGCTGTCGAGCGGCGGCGCGCCTCGCCGCGTCGTCTTCTCGGGGGACGTCGGCCGCTACGCCGCCCCGATCCTGCTCGACCCGGAGCCCATCGGCGAGGCGGACTACGTCTTCGTCGAGTCGACCTACGGCGACCGGCTCCACGACACCACGCCGGTGCTCGACCAGATCGAGCGCGTCGTCCGCGCGGCGGTCGACCGCGGCGCCGCGCTGGTGGTGCCCGCGTTCGCCGTGGGGCGGACCCAGGAGCTCATCTACCACCTGCGCGCGCTCGAGGACGCGAACCGGATCCCGCGCCTGCCGACCTTCGTCGACAGCCCGATGGCCATCGAGGCGACGGGGCTCTACTGCTCCCACCCCGAGGACCTCGACCCCGACACCGCCAAGCCGGTCCTCTCCGGGACGTGCCCGCTCCACACCGGCCGGTTCACGCTGAGCCGCTCCGTCGAGGACTCGCGGAAGATCAACGACGTGCGAGGGCCCGCGATCATCATCGCCGCCAGCGGCATGGTCACCGGCGGGCGCATCCTCCACCACCTCCGGCGGCGCCTGCCGGACCCGAAGACGACGGTCCTCCTGGTCGGCTTCCAGGCGCCGGGGACGCGCGGCCGGCTCATCCAGGACGGCGCCCGCACGATCCGGATCTTCGGCGAGGACGTTCCCGTCAACGCGCACGTCGAGGTGATCCACGGCCTCTCCGCGCACTCCGACGCGAACGGGCTGCTCCGCTGGCTCCGCACGGCGACGGGGCGGCCCCGGCGCGTCTTCGTGGTCCACGGCGAGGCCGGGCCCGCGGAGACCTTCGCCGGCCGGATCCGGACCGAGCTCGGCTGGGACGCGACGGTGCCGGACTACCGGGAGGTGGTCGCCCTCGACTGATCGCGCCGCGCGGCGCGGCGCGTCACTCGCCGAGGAACCAGCGGCGCTTGACCGGCGGGTGGTAGGTGAGGCCGAAGTGGCGCGTCGCGGCGTCGAGGATGACGGTCACGGCCTCCTCGACCGAGTCCGTCACCGTGAACCGCTTGGGATCGGCGGGATCCACCACGGCCTCCTGGACGAGGCGCGTCTCGATGAAGTCCATGAGCGGATGCCAGAAATCCTGGCCCATCAGCACCAGCGGGAAGTCCCGGATCTTCCCGGTCTGGATGAGGACCGCCAGCTCGAAGATCTCGTCGAGCGTCCCGAACCCGCCGGGGAGCGCGACGAACGCGTAGGAGTACTTCACCAGCATGACCTTCCGCACGTAGAAGTGCCGGAAGGTGATCCAGCGGTCGAGGTAGGGGTTCGGCTCCTGCTCCTGCGGCAGCTCGATGTTGCACCCGACCGACCGGCCCCCGACCTCGCGCGCGCCCCGGTTCGCGCCCTCCATGATGCCGGGCCCACCCCCGGTCATCACGGTGAACCCGGCCCGCGCCAGGCGCGCGCCGAGCTGGCGGGCGACGACGTAGTAGGGGTGTGTCTCGGGGAAGCGCGCCGACCCGAACACGGTGACGCACGGGCCCACGAAGTGGAGGGCCCGGAACCCGCGCATGAACTCCGCGAAGATCTTGAGGGCCCGCCAGAGCTCGACGCTCCGCCGCTCCGGCCCGCGGAGGAACTGGATCTCCTCCGGCCCCCCGGGCGTCTTGCCCCACTCCGCGTTCTTGGATCGCTTCCCGAACCGCGGCACGGGCTACATGATGGCCCCCGGGGGGGCCCCCGGCAAATGTTCGCGGGGCCCGGTTCGGCCGCCATTCCGGCGCCTGCCGGAGAGCTTGCGGCCGGGCGGGGCTGCCCCTATAGTCGGGGGAACGGCCCGACCCCCAAGGTCGGGCCGAAGCCATCGGCGCACCTCACGCGCCCAGGGAGCCCTGGAGGCGTAACCCCGTGTCAATCAAAGCGGAGATCGAGCTGTGAACCTGCGCGCGACCGACGACCTCCGGATCGACCGGCTCCGGCCGCTGATCCCGCCCGCCATCCTCATGGAGCAGTACGCGCTCACCGAGCAGGCGTCCAACACGATCGCGGAGGGGCGCGAGGCCATCAACCGCGTCCTCCGGGACGAGGACGACCGACTCCTGGTGGTGGTCGGGCCCTGCTCGATCCACGACGTGGAGGCCGCGCGCGACTACGCGGCGCGCCTCCGGCACGCCGCGGACCGGCTCGCCGACGACCTCCTGCTCGTGATGCGCGTCTACTTCGAGAAGCCCCGGACGACGGTCGGCTGGAAGGGCCTCATCAACGACCCGAAGCTCGACGAGAGCTTCGCGATCAACGACGGGCTCGCCCTCGCGCGGAGCCTCCTCCTCGACCTCGCCAAGATGGGCCTCCCGGCCGGCTGCGAGTTCCTGGACACGATCACGCCCCAGTTCATCGCCGACCTGGTGTCGTGGGGGGCGATCGGCGCCCGCACCACCGAGAGCCAGGTGCACCGGGAGCTCGCCTCGGGGCTCTCGATGCCGGTCGGGTTCAAGAACGGCACCGACGGCAACGTCCAGATCGCCGTCGACGCGATCCGCGCGGCGATGCACCCCCACCAGTTCCTCTCGGTGACGAAGCAGGGGCTGGCGGCGATCGTCGTGACGCGCGGCAACGACGCGTGCCACGTGATCCTCCGCGGCGGCCACAAGCGGCCGAACTACCACGCCGAGGACATCGAGCAGACCGCGAAGGTGCTGACGCGCGCCGGCCTCCCGCCGCGGATCATGGTGGACTGCTCCCACGGCAACAGCGGCAAGGACCACACGCGCCAGCCGGCCGTGGCGCGGGACATCGCCGCCCAGATCGCCGAGGGGCAGCGTCACGTCTTCGGGATCATGCTCGAGAGCCACCTGGTGGGCGGCCGGCAGGACGCGCGGCCGGGACAGGCGCTCGCCTACGGGCAGAGCATCACCGATGCCTGCCTCGCGTGGGACGACACGCTCCCGGTGCTGGACGACCTCGCCAAGGCGGTCCGGGCGCGCCGCGTGAAGCCGCGTGACTGAGGTGGCGGGCGAGGCCCTCGCGGGCCGCGTCGCCCTCGTCACCGGGGCGGGCGCGGGGATCGGACGCGCGACGGCGCTCGCCCTCGCCCGCGCGGGCGCGGACCTCGCCGTCAACGACCTCCGCGCCGACGCCGCCGAGAAGGTCGCGGGCGAGGCGCGGGCGCTCGGGCGGAAGGCGCTCGCGGTCCCGGCCGACGTGTCGGCGGTGCCGGAGATCGAGCGCCTGATCGCGCGCGTGACCGCGGGCCTCGGGCGACTCGACGTCCTCGTGAACAACGCCGGGCTGATCCGGCCCACGCCGTTCGGCCAGGTCACCGAGCGCGACTGGGACGAGACCTTCGCGGTCAACGCGCGGGGCCTCTTCTTCTGCATGCAGGCGGCCGCGCCGGTGATGATCGCCCAGGGCTCGGGCGTCATCGTGAACGTGTCGTCCATCGCCGGCCGCGGCTCGGCGAGCCTGTCCCCGCCCTACGCCGCCAGCAAGACGGCGGTCCTGTCGCTCACCCAGCAGGCCGCGCGGGCGCTCGCCCGGCACGGCGTCCGGGTGAACGCGGTCTGCCCGGGCGTCGTCGACACCGACTTCAACTGGCGGCTCGACGACCTGCTCGGCGTCCGCCAGCAGGGCCTCGCCGCCGGCGAGTTCATGAAGCAGCGCGCCGCCAGCGTGCCGCTCGGCCGGCTGGCCGAGCCCGACGACATCGCCCGCGTGATCGTCTTCCTCGCCTCGCCCGCCGGCGGCTACATCACGGGGCAGGCGGTCACCGTCGACGGCGGCTTCCTGATGCACTGACCGGCGGGCGCCGCCGCCCGCCGGGGACGCCCGAACTTCCGGGGCGTCTCGCTCGTTCAATGGATGTCGACCCGCGGGCGACCGGAGCGCCGCGCGCCCGCCCTGGAGCCATTCGCACCCCGAGGGAGGTTCTCCATGACGATCACGCGCCGCGCCGTCCTCGCCGGCGGACTGAGCCTCGCCGTCCTGCCGCTCCGGGCCCAGCTGGCCTCCGCCCAGACCGCGGCTCCGGTGAGGGAGATCACGCCGCTCGCCGGGCCGGTCTATCGCTTCCGGAACAACTTCCACTACTCGGTGTTCGCGGTGACCCCCGAAGGGATCATCGCGACCGATCCGATCAACGCCGACGCCGCCCGCTGGCTGAAGGCCGAGATCGCCAAGAGCTTCTCCCAGCCGGTCCGGTTCCTGATCTACAGCCACGACCACGCCGACCACAGCTCGGGGGGTGAGGTCTTCGCGGACACCGCCCGCGTCGTGGCCCACGAGAACGCCCGAAGGACGATCCTCGCCGAGAGGCGCCCCACGGCCGTGCCGCAGGTGGCGTTCAACGACCGGATGATGATCGAGCTGGGCGGCACCGCGGTCGAGCTCTCGCACGTCGGCCGGAACCACTCGGACAACTCGATCGTCATGCGGTTCCCGAAGGAGCGGATCCTGTTCGCGGTCGACTTCATCCCGGTGAAGGGGGTCGGGTTCCGCGACTGGCCGGACGCCTACATCGAGGACTGGATCGAGTCGCTCCGGCGGGTGGAGGCCATGGACTTCGACGTGCTCGTCCCCGGCCACGGCCCGGTCGGGACGAAGGAAGACGTGAGCGCCTTCCGCGTGTACATGGAGGAGCTCCGGGACGCGGTGACGCGCCTCGCCCGCGAGGGGAAGAGCGAGCAGGAGGTCGTGCAGGCCGTCAAGCTCCCGAAGTACGAGAGCTGGGGCGGGTACAAGGACACGTTCGAGCTCAACGTGGCCGGGATGTACCGGCACGTCCAGTCGCACCGCCGGCCGAACTGACCCGAGCCGTCCCGCCGTCCCGCCGCGCCCTCGGGCGGCGGGACGGCGGTGATCCCCACCACCAGTGCGCGGGCTCGAGCAGATCCCCTGGCTGTACGACGCGACCCTCGCGCTCGCCGAGCGCGCGGGGCTCAGGCGCTGGCGGGAGTGGCTTTGCGCGGGGGCCGAGGGCCGCGTCCTCGACCTCGGCTGCGGCACGGGCCGGAACCTGCCGCTGCTCCCGCCGGGCTCGGTCGGGGTCGATCCCGCGCTGGATCCGCTCCGGCGCGCTCGCCGGCGCGCCCCCGCCGCGCGGCTCGTCCAGGCCCGGGCCGAGGCGCTGCCGTTCCGCGCCGCGGCCTTCGACACCGTGGTGAGCGGGCTCGTCTTCTGCAGCGTCGACGACCCGGCCGCGGGACTCGCGGAGGTCGCCCGCGTCCTCCGGTCCGGCGGGACGCTCCGCATGCTCGAGCACGTGCGGTCCGAGCGCCCCTGGCGCGCCCGGGTCCAGGACCTGATCCAGCCCGCGTGGACCCGCGTCGCCGGCGGCTGCCGGCCGAACCGCGACACCGAGCGGACCGTCGAGGCCGCCGGCTTCGCGATCGACCGGGGCACCCGGCGCGCGCAGGGCAACCTGCGGCGCTTCGTGGCCCGATCGGCGGCGGATGCTCGGCCCGTTGCCGCCGCGGCGCCGGGGCGCTAGCATCACGTCGCGATCCCTCGAGGTCGCGCGCCCGAACCCATGGCAATCCAGATCGTCCGAACGCCCATCACGCTGGCGGAGTTGCGGAGGATGGCTCGCGACCAGTTCGGTGACATGGTGAAGGCGGTGGTGGATCTGGAGCACGGAATCATGGCGGTTGGCGGGGAGCTTCAGGCCGACGAGGAGGCTCTCCTGCTCGACCAGGGTTCTCGTCAGACCGATCTCTGGGGCATCAACGTGTACCCCGACGCGGCGGCCGCCGAGCGGGTCGAGTTCGACTCGATGATCAACGTGCGCCCCGGGCAGGGGAATCGGACCCGTTCCGTCGACGATCCGGCTCGGCGCGATCGCATCCAAGAGGTCGTACGTCGGCTGGTCCAGGAATGACGACGTCGACGCCCCAGCATCGGGAGCTTGCCGAGGGTGGGTGGAAGCGGCTGACGCTGGCCGAGCAGCTGGCCAACGTCGGCGCCGAGGTCGGACGGATGCGCCGCCCTCGCGGCGCGACGGGAGCCTTCGAGCGCGCGCTCGAGCTCCTCGACCTCACGCTCGCCGACGACCGCTGGCGTGGTCGCCGCAAGGAGATCGCGCGGGCCCGCGAGCTTCTGTGCGACGCGGCCGCCGGCGGGCAGGAGTACGGGACCACCCTCGAGGACCTCGACCGCTACTTCCTCGCCTTCGCGGTCCTCGCCCGTCGCGGACGCTAGCGCTCGTGGCGGCCCTCGGGGGGACGGTCGTACACTACCGATCACGATGAGCGGGTCCACCGTCCGCCCGTTCGTGGTCGACGTCGCCGACGGCGTCCTGACGGACCTCCGCGAGCGCCTCGCGCGGACGCGGTGGCCGGACGAGCCGCCGGGGGGCGGCTGGCGCTACGGCACCGACCTCGCGTACCTCCGGGAGCTCTGCGAGCACTGGCGGACGCGCTACGACTGGCGCCGCCACGAGGCCCGGTTGAACGCCTTCCGCCAGTTCGTCACGCCGCTCGCGGGGATCGACGTCCACTTCATCCACGAGGCCGGCGCGGGGCCCGACCCCATGCCGCTGCTCCTCTCCCACGGCTGGCCGGGCTCGGTCTGGGAGTTCCACCAGGTCATTCCGCGGCTCACGGATCCCGCCCGGTTCGGCGCCGACGCGGCGGACAGCTTCACGGTCGTGGCGCCGTCGCTTCCGGGCTACGGGTTCTCGTTCCGGCCGGGCCAGCCCCGCTTCGGCGCGCCCGAGATCGCCGGGGTCTTCGCCGCCCTCATGACGGACGTCCTCGGCTATCCGAAGTTCGGCGCGCAGGGTGGCGACTGGGGCTCGTTCGTCAGCGCGCGGCTCGCCGCCGACCATCCCGACCGCCTGATCGGCATCCACCTGAACCTGATGCCGCTCCGCCGCGACATCCCGCGCGACGCCGGCGCCCGGAGCCCCGAGGAGGCGGCGTACCTCGCGGAGCTCGACGAGTGGCTCAAGGAGGAGACGGGCTACCAGTGGATCCAGGGCACCCGGCCCCAGACCCTCGCCTACGGGCTCACCGACTCGCCCGCCGGGCTCGCGGGCTGGATCGTCGAGAAGCTCCGGCGCTGGACCGACTGCGGCGGCGACGTCGAGACGAGCCTCGGCCGCGACGACATCCTCACGATGCTCACGATCTACTGGGCCACCGGGACGATCAACGCGTCGTTCTGGCCGTACTACGACCGGATGCACCGGGGCTGGCCGCTCCCCGCCGGGCGGATCGACGTGCCGACGGGGTACGCCGAGTTCCCGCGCGAGATCCTCCACCCGCCGCGCGCCTGGGCCGAGCGCGCCTTCGACATCCGCCGCTGGACGCGGATGCCGCGCGGCGGCCACTTCGCGGCGCTGGAGGCCCCGGACCTCCTGGCCGAGGAAGTGCGCGCCTTCTTCCGACCCCTCCGCCGCCCATGATGCCGGACTGGCCGCGGCCGCTGATCTCGCCGGCGGAGCTGGCCGCGCGCCTCGATCGCCCGGAGCTCCGCCTGATCGAGTGCGGCGTGACCTACACCGCGCTGCCGGACCGGAGCGACTTCCGCGCCGAGAGCGCGCGGCCCCGCTACGACGCGGGACACGTGCCCGGCGCGGTCTTCGTGGACCCGATCGCCGAGCTGTCCGATCCCGCGAGCCCGCTCCGCTTCACGATGCCGCCGCCCGAGCGCGTGGCCGAGGCCTTCGGCGCGCGGGGCGTCGGGCCGGGGACGTTCGTCGTGCTCTACTGCCGCGACCACAACGTGTTCGCCGCGCGGCTCTGGTGGATGCTCCGCGCCATCGGCGTGGACGACGCGGCCGTCCTGGACGGCGGCTTCCAGCGGTGGGTCGCCGAGGGCCGACCGGCGTCCACCGACGCGCGGATCCACGCGCCGGCGCGGCTCGAGGCGCGCCCGCGCCCCGGGCTCTTCGTCGACAAGGCGGCCGTGCGCGCGTCCCTCGGCGACGCGGGCGTCGTGCTCGTCAACGCGCTCTCGGCCGAGCAGCACGCGGGCCAGGGCGGCGTGACCTACGGCCGCCCGGGCCGCATCCCGGGCAGCGTGTCGGTGCCGGCCCGCGCCCTCACCGACCCGGCGACCCACGCGTACTTGCCGCCGGAGCGGCTCCGAGCCGCGTTCGAGGCGACGGGCGCCCTGCCGCGCGCCGCCGCCGGCGGCCCGCGCGTCGTGACCTACTGCGGGGCGGGGATCGCCGCGTCGAGCGACGCCTTCGCGCTGTCGCTCCTCGGCGCCGCCGACGTCGCCGTCTACGACGGCTCGCTCGAGGAGTGGGCCCGCGATCCCGAGTCGCCGATGGAGTCCGGACCGGCGGCTCCGTGACCCTGGACGGCGCCGTCCCGCCGCTCCTGGTGCTCCTCGCGGCGGCCGGGCTGCTCGCGGGCCGCCGGGCACTCTGGCGGGACGGCCGCGCCGGTGGGACGCCGGCGCCCGCGTGGACCGATGCCGGCATCGTGGTCCTGCTGGTCGCGCTGAGTGCTGCGCTGCTCCTCGCCATGGGCCGACCGCTCGTCTACCAGCGCGGGCCGGTCCGGCTCTGGTCGGGCGAGGTCCAGAGCGACCAGAACTCCCAGCAGCTGGCCGACCCCTACACGCTCACGCACGTCTCGCACGGCGTCCTCCTGTTCGGCCTGGTGAGCCTCGTCGGCCGGCGGCTCCGGGTCGGGACGCGGGTCGTCGTCGCGCTGGCCCTCGAATGCGCCTGGGAGGTTCTCGAGAACACCGACGCCGTGCTCCAGCGCTACCGCGCCGCGACGGTGTCGCTCGGCTACTACGGCGACAGCGTGCTGAACTCGGTGGGGGACATCCTGGCGGCGGCCGTCGGCTGCTTCTTGGCGGCGACGCTCCCGGTGTGGACCGTCGTCCTGGGGGTGGTTCTGGTCGAGGCCGTGCTGGCGGTCTGGATCCGGGACAACCTCGCGCTCAACATCGTGATGCTGCTCCGGCCGGTCGAGGCGATCCGCCGCTGGCAGCTGGGCGGATAGGACCGTGACACGGAGCCGTGCCGGGACCTGGGTCGCGCTCCTGGTCACGGCGTGCCTCGCGACCGGCGCCGGGGCGGCCGACGTCGCGCCGGGCGCCGCCGATCGCCTGGCCCTCGTCGAGGAGTCGGCCGGCGGCCAGGACGTCCTGGTGATCGACGTGGACCGCGGGAGGACGACGCGCGTGGCCCGCGGCCTCGCGGAGATCGACGGGCTCAGCTGGGCTCCCGACGGCGGCCGGCTCGCGTTCGGCGCGCGGCGGGGAGGCGGGCCGGCGATCTTCGTCGCGCGGAGCGACGGGTCGGAGCTGCGCAGGCTGGCCGCCGGGCGCGCGCCGTCCTGGTCGCCGGACGGGACTCGGATCGCCTTCTCCGCGGCGCCGGCCGGCGACGAGGAGATCTTCGTCGTCCGCCTGGACTCCGGCTCGATCGCGGGCCTGACCGCGCATCCCGGGCGCGACGTGACGCCGCTGTGGGCGCCCGACGGCGCGCGCCTCGCGTTCGCCTCGAGCCGGAGCGAGAGCTCGCGCCTCCAGGGGCTCGAGTACGGCACCGAGATCCACGTGATGGGCGCCGACGGCTCGGCGGTGCGCGCCGTGACCGCCGGGAACGCGTGCGGCCTCTCCAGCGAGAGCGAGGGGAAGCTCAACAGCCTCGGCCAGGCGGCGTGGACTCCCGACGGCCAGCGGCTCCTCTACCGCGGCGGGGTCTGCAAGATGGATTGCCGGGTGTGCGTCGTCGACGTGGCCGGCGGCCGCGTCCGCCCGCTGGTGGCGGAGCGGATGGTGACGGCCTTCGCGCTGGCCCCCGACGGGCGGTCGGTCGCGTGGACGCGCGACCGCCAGATCGTCGTGTCCGACCTCGAGGGAAACGGGCGCCGCACCCTGGTCCCGGACGGGTGGGGGCCGGCGTGGTCGCGGGACGGCCGGCGGATCGCGTTCCTGGTCACGGCGGGGTCGGACCCGTTCGCCCGCCGTTACCACGTCGAGACGATCGAGCCCGACGGCGGGAACCGGCGCCGCGTGACCCAGCGCCCCGGCAACTACTGGGGCCTCGCGTGGTCGCCGGTCCCCGCCGGGCGACCCTGACCGCAACCGCGCCGCCCGTCGGGCGGCGCGGTTGTGACGACGGCTACTTGTCCTTGATCGCGGCCTGAACCTTCTTCGCGACGTCGGGCGGGATCGCGCTCATCCCGTGAGCGGTCTTCGCGTGCTCCGCGCCCTTCTTCATGACCTCGGCGACGTCGTGCCCCTCGATCACGGCTTTGCAGCCCGGCATCAGGTCACCGCAGTGCAGCACCTTCGACATGGTGGACCTCCTTCAGCGAGTCGACGGATCGAACACCTCGACGTTAGACCCCGGGACGCGGGCGGTCAACTCACGAGCGCTCGAGATCGCGCTCGGCGGCGAGATGCTCGCGAACCCCGACGATGTCGGCGATCTCCCCGGACGTCAGCGCGCGATCGGGCGGGAGCGGCCGGCCGGCGGCCATGTCGCCGAGCGCGTCGCGGAACGCCGCCGCCGCCGCGAGCACGAGCGCGATCCCGTACAGAGCGACCTCGAAGCCGAGCGCGTGGACGCGCGCGGGGGCGAGGAACGCCCGACCCGGGTCGTCCACCTGGACGAGCTGCGGCGCGCCGGCGGCGGCGCGCACGCGCGCGAGCTCCCGCTCGTCGCGCGGGCCGGTGACGAACACGAGATCGGCGCCGAGATCCGTGAACGCGCTGGCGCGCCAGAGCGCTTCGTCGAGCCCGCTCGCCCGGCCGGCGGCGTTCCGCGCGTCGGTGCGCGCGATGATCAGGACGTCGGCGCCCGCCTCGCGGGCCCGGACCGCCGCCATCACGCGGCGCCGCGCGTCCTCGCGCGAGACCACGCCGCCGGGCGCGCCGAAGTCCCGCTTCGGCGACTCCTGGTCTTCCAGCATGAGGCACGCGGCCCCGGCCGCCGCGAACCCGCGCACCGTGCGCTGCACGTTCTGGGCGCCGCCGAACCCGGTGTCCGCGTCGACGATCAGCGGGATCGAGGCCGCGGCGGCCACGTCGCGCACCTGCGCCGCCATCTCGCCGTAGGAGAGGAGGCCGGCGTCGGGCGCGCCGAGCCGGGCGGCGGACACGGAGAAGCCGCTCAGGAACGCGGCGGGGAACCCGGCGCGGGCGATCATGCGGAAGCCGAGCGCGTCGTAGCAGCTCGGCACGGTCAGGCCGCCGGCCGCGAGGCGCTCGCGGAGGCGGCCCGCGGGGCCGGTCGGGGGCGGACGATCGGAGCTCATGGGCGGCGCGCGGCCTCGCGGCTCAGGCGACGGCGGGGATCACCTCGCGGGCGATCAGCTCGATGGCGGCCAGGTCGTCGATGTCGAGGAACTGGAGCATCACGCCGTGGACGCCGAGCGCCTGCCAGCGACGGAGATCGCGCACGACCTCGTCCACCGAGCCGTGGAGGAAGCTCTGGGCGCGCCACTCCGCCTCCGACTCGGGGACGCGCGGGAACCACTCGCGGCCCCGCGCGAGCCGCGCCGCCACCTCGGCGCGCGTCCGGCCGATCACGACGGGCGCCATGAGCGAGAGGCGGATCGTCGCCGGGTCCCGGCCCACGGCGCGGCAGTGGCCGGCGAGGACCTCGAGCTTTCGCGGGTACTCGTCGAAGGTCACGCGCGTCGCGTTCCACTCGTCGGCGAGCTCGGCGGCGACGCGCATCGTCCGCCGCTCGCCGCGTCCCCCGACGATCAGCCGCGCGCCGACCGGGAGTGGGAAGCTCCGGGCGTCGACCAGCGGGGAGTACGGCTGCTCGAGCGTCACCGGCGTGCCCCGCCAGAGCGCGCGGATCGCGCGCGTGCCCGCCTCGAAGCGGTCCATGCGCTCGCGCAGCGGCGGGAAGGGGATGCCGAACATCCGGTGCTCCATCTCGTTCCAGCCCGCGCCGATCCCGAGGTCGAAGCGCCCGCCCGCCAGCTCGTCGATGGCGGCGGCGCGCTTGGCCAGGAGCGCCGGCTGGTAGAACGTGAGCGGCGAGACGATCGGGCCGAAGCGGATGCGCCGGGTCGCGGTGGCGAGGTACGGGAGCGACGCCCACGTCTCCAGCGAAGGCCGCGACGAGTCGCCGAAGAGTCCCGTGAGGTGATCCGACCGGTAGAGCCCGTGGAACCCGCCGTCCTCGGCCGCCCGCGCGAGCCGCTGCCAGCGCGGCCAGGTGAGGCCCTCCTGGCCCTCGATCATCACGTTCAGCTCGAGCGTCTTCGCGGTCATTCCCCCTCCGTCAAACTTCGGGGTCAGGCCTTAACTTTGATTCGCCCGCCCGGCCCGCGTCACGCGCCCGGGAGGACCGCGCGCGTGGCCTCGAGCGCCTCGCGGGCCACGGTCACGGGGTCGCGCGCCCAGGCGGCGGGATTCGGCGCCTCGTAGGAGCAGTGGCCGGCGTACCCGGATGCCTCGATCAGGCGGAAGAACTCCCGGAACGGCACGATGCCGCGCCCCGGCGGCAGGCGATTCGCCGTCTGGCCGGGCTCGAGCCCCGTCGCCGGCACGTCGCTGTACTGGACGTAGGCGATCTCGCCCGGCCCGAGGTCCTCGACCGCGCGGAGGCCGCCGCCGCCCCGGTGGAGGTGGTAGGCGTCGACGAGCAGGCCGCACGACGGGTGCCCCGCGCGGGCGATCAGCTCGCGGAGCCGGTCGAGCGTGTTGAGCTGCGCGGCCTGCGACGGCGCCTCGAGCGCGATCCGGATCCCGTGGGCGGCCCCGATGTCGCCGACCTCGCGGACGGCCGCCGCCGCGCGCGCGAGGTCGCCGGTCCCCATGTCGGCCGGGCTCATGACGGTCGGCGCGCCGAGCGCCTTGGCCCACCGGCAGGACTCGGTCATCGCCGCGACGAGCCGCGCCCGCTCCGCGCCGTCCGAGAACATCCAGCCGAGCTGGCCGCCGACGCACGCGACCGTGAGGCCGCTCGCCCGCACGAGGTCCAGGACCGACTCCGCCGTCTGCCCCGCCTCCGCGGCGCGCGCGAAGTCGATCCGCCGGAGCTCGACGGCTGCCCACCCCGCCGTCCGCGCGGCGCGGAGCGCCTCGGGCAGGGGCGTCGTGTCGAGGGTCCAGGTGTGAAGCGCGAGACGCTCGCGCAGGGCGAGGTTGGACCCCACCGCTCAGCTGCCCTTCCGATGCTGGAGCGCCTCGGGGTTCACGACGTGGAGCCGCTCGCCCTTCAGATGCGCGGCGATCGTCGCGATGGCGATGTTCAGCATGTTGAGGCTCGCCTCGTGGGTGTTGTAGCCAATGTGGGGCGTGATCAGGGCGTTCGGCAGGTCGCGGAAGACGTGCGGGCCCGGCGGCACCGGCTCCTCGTCGTAGACGTCGAGCGCCGCGCCCGCGATCCGCTTCTGGCGCAGGAGGTCGGCCAGCGCCTGGTTGTCGACGATCTTGGCGCGGGCGGTGTTCACGAAGTAGGCCTCGGGCTTCATCCGCGACAGGAGCGCCCGCGACACCAGGTGCTCCGTCTCCGGGCGGAGCGAGAGGTGGATCGAGACCACGTCGGCGCGGCTGAAGACCTCCTCGAGCGGGACCAGAGCGAGGCCGTGCTTCGCCCGGTCCGGCGTCGCGTGCCGGGTCCAGCCCACGAGCTTCATCCCGATGCCCGCGCCCAGCCGCGCCGTCTCCTGGCCGATCGGGCCGAGGCCGACGAGCCCGAGAGTCTTGCCCCGGAGCTCCGTGCCCTGGAACTTCCCCGGCTCCCAGCGCCCCTCCTTGAGGGAGACGTAGGAGGTCGCGATGTGGCGCGTGAGCGCGAGGATCATGCCGAGGCAGTGCTCGGCGACCGACGTCGCGCCGTAGTCGGGCGTGTTGCTGACCACGATGCCGCGGCGGTTGGCGGCCTCGATGTCGATGCAGCTCGCGTAGCCGATCCCCAGGAACGCCACGAACTTCAATCGCGGGCACTGCGCCAGGACCTCGTCGTCCATCAGCGTGTAGTCGAGGACGACGACGTCGGCGTCCTTGACGCGCGAGATGAAGTCGGCCCGGTCGCGCGGGTGCCCGGGAGAGACGACGAGCTCGCCCAGCCGGCGGAGCGGATCGAGGTGCTCGGGCTTCTGGACGAACTCGGCTCCCTCGGGGATCACGATGCGCACGGGTTGGCTCCTCATGGCTCGGGGAACGGCGGGGTCACGGCGCGGGCTGGGAGAAGCGCTGGGCGTTCCCCATGTGCGGCCAGACGTAGGCCTGGACGTTCGCCAGGATCTGGCGCAGGTGGTTGCGGTCGTGGTGGACCCACTCGGCCAGGAGGTCCCCGATCGACAGCTGCCCGACCTGGGGATGGCGGCCGGATCGCGCGAGATCGCCGGGCTGGAGCCCGTCGACCAGCATGGCGCTCGCCTCGCGGAGGCGGGTCCACTCCGCCAGGAGCGTGCCGGGGTCGCGCACGCAGTCCCGCCGCTCCCGCGCGACGCCGTCCGGGTCCCAGCGCTGGAGCTCGGGGTCCGTCTCGGCCAGGATCGTCCGGATCCGGCCCGCGAATCCCCGCTGCTCGGCCTCGATCAGGTGGCCGATGACCTCGAGGGCGCACCACTCTCCGGCCGCCGGATGCCAGCGCAGGATGACGGCCGGCAGCCCCGTGCACTCCACCCGCACGGCGAGGAGCGAGGCGCGGAGCGCGTTGGCGGTCTCGCGGGGGACCAGCGGGGGCACGATCTCGGCGTGCGTCATCGCGTCATCGTAGCCCAGGTCAGGCAGGCCGCGTCAACCGCGCAGCAGGGAAGTCAGGAACTCGACGGCGCGGGGCTCCGCCCACGAGCGCGCGCGCCAGGGCCAGCGGCCCTGGAGGAATCCCGCGTGGCCGCCTCGCGCCGTGAACTCCGCGCGGACGTTCGCCGGGAGCCGCGCGGGATCCGGCAGGGTGCGGCCGGGAACGATCGGGTCGTCGTGGGCGCCGAGCAGGAGCGTGGGCCGACGGATCCGCTCGATGTAGGGGCCGCTCGACGAGGTGGTCCAGTAGTCCACCTCGTCGCGGAAGCCGTTGAGCGGCGCCGTGACCACCCGGTCGTAGCGGGCGAACGTCCGCGCCCCCCGCATCGCCGCCACGTCGACGAAGCCGGGATAGCGGCGCGCCTTCTCGACCACCTTCGACCTCATCGTCCGGAGGAAGTTGGCCGCGTACACGAGCCGGCGGAATCCGCGGTCGAGGACGCGCGCGCAGGCCGCCACGTCGAAGGGGACCGAGATCCCGACCGCCCCGAGGAGCTCCGCGGGCGCCTTCGCGCCAACCTCCCCGAGCCACTTGAGGAGCACGTTCCCGCCGAGCGAGACGCCGACCGCGCCGATGGGCGTCCCGGGGGCGCGCCCGACGAGCGAGCGCATCACCCAGTCGAGGTCGCCGGTCTCGCCGGAGTGGTAGAAGCGGGGCAGGTCGTTCAGCACGCCGCTGCACGAGCGAAAGTTCAGCGCGACGCCGTGCCAGCCCGCCGCCCGCCCGGCCCGGAGGAGGCCGGAGACGTAGTGGGACCGCGACGAGCCCTCGAGCCCGTGCAGCACGAGGAGCCGCGGCGCGCCGTCGCCGAGCCCGTCGCCGTCGAGCCAGTCGAGGTGGACGAAGTCGCCGTCGGGCATCGTGAGCCGCTCCCGGCGGAGCGGCACCGAATCGCTGCGGAAGAGCGGGCCCCAGATCGTCTGCACGTGCCCGTTCCGGCCCCACCAGGGCGGGGAGAAGGCGCCGTCGCCCCCCGCGGGTCGCGCCGCGCGCGGGGCGGGCGGGGACGGGAGCGTGTCCGCGGGCCGGGCGGTCACGCGCGGCCTCAGAAGCCCGCGCGGGCGGGGCTCTCGATCAGGAGCACCGATTCCTGCTGGAACAAGCGGCGGTACGTGTCGCGGAGCGCCTGGATGGCCGCTCGCGGCGCGGCTTCGGGCGGGTGGACGAGAAGCAGGATCTTCGTCGGCTCGGTCTGGACCTGCCCGTCCTTCATGCGGTACTGGCCGAGGGCGTCGAGCACGGTGAAGCCGTCGGGGAAGCGCGTCGCGATCTCGTCGGCCACGAAGGCCCGCCACTCCGCGTCGGTCACGACGCTGCCGTCGGGCTTCTGCCGCCCGAAGTAGAGCTCGCTCCGCACGAGGGCCTGCGTGTTCGGCGGGGGCGGCGGCGCCATGGCCCCGCCGCAGCCGGCGGCCGTGGCGAGGAGGAAGGCCGCCGCGAGCCCGCGGGCGCGGCGGCCGAGCGCGGCGCGTCCGATCACCGCGTGTAGCGCCCCACCGCGTCCCAGTTCAGCTTCACTCCGAGGCCGGGGCCCGTCGGCACCCTCAGCATCCCCTCGTCGTCCAGCTTGAACGGCGGGTCGAGAATCTCCTCGATGTACGGCACGCCGGTCTGGTACTCGATCCAGCGCGCGACCGGCAGCGCCGCGGTGAGCGCGAGATCGGCCGCCACCCCGATGCCCGTGTTCCAGCCGTGAGGGACCAGGAGCACGCCGTGGTCCTGCGCCATCCAGCCGATGCGGCGGCCCTCGCGAGAGCCCGCCGCACTTGGTCACGTCGGGCTGGATGACGTCGACCGCGCGCTCGGTGAGGAACGGCTGGAACGCCTGGCGGCGCGTCAGGACCTCGCCCGTGGCGACGAGGACCGGGGAGGTCTGCCGGAGCTCCTTGAAGCCTGTCACGTCGTCCGGGCGGAGCGCCTCCTCGAACCACACGATGCCGTAGTCGCCCAGCATCTTGGCGGTCTCGCGGGCCCAGGAGACGCCGTGCGGCCAGAACTGCTCGCTGCCGCCCGCGTCCACCATCAGCTCGACGTCCTCGCCGACCGTCTCGCGCGCGGTCTTGATCAGGAGCTCGTCGAGCTTCCGGCTCACCCGGCCGAACGGGCGCCAGCCCATCTTGATCGCCCGGAAGCCGCGCGCGGTCTGCACGAGGAGCTTGTCCCGGAGGACCGGCGGGTCGTCGAAGAGGATCGACGCGTACGGCTTGATGCGGTCGCGGTAGTTGCCGCCGAGGAGCCGCGAGACGGGCTGGCCGAGCGCCTGCCCCTGGAGGTCCCAGAGCGCGATGTCGATGCCGCTGATGGTGTGCTCGACGGCGCCGCCGCGCCCCTGCCAGAAGGTCATCTGGCGGAGCTTTTCGGCCACGCGCTCGGCCTCGAGGCCCGTTTCCCCGATCAGCATCGGGTGGAGAAGCTGCGAGAGACGCCTCCACCAGTGCCCGGCTCGTATAGCAGCTCCCGATCCCGGTGATGCCCTCGTCGGTCTTCGACCTCGAGGAGCGTGTTCTTCTGCTCGTCAGGATCGGTGCCGCCGGGCCATCCGTGGTCGTGGGTGGCGCCCGAGAGGGCGATCGTGCGGACCTCGGTGATCTTCATCGGTCTCCTCGTGTCATGCTCGCGTCGCGGGCGGCGTCGAGGGCGGGGCGGCACGGCCCGACCGTCCGAAATGTTGCCACAGGCGAGGCCCGCCCGCCACGCGCCCGGCGACCGCCGGCCGTGGTACGCTGCCGGCGCGCCGGGGATGGGCCTCGGCGCCCGCGACGCGACACCGACGACAGGGGGACGACGGGCATGGCCGATTCGAGACAGCTGCGCCGACTGGTGGCCTACAACCAGTGGGCGGACGAGCGGATCCTCGCCGCGATCGACGGCCTCGCGGCCGACGAGCTCGAGAAGCCGCGCGAGGCGTACTTCCAGAACCTGTCCGCGAACCTCCGCCACACGCTCATCGCCCAGCGCAACTGGCTCGCCCGGTGGCAGGGGCACCCGCGCGGCGACCAGACGATCGGCGCGTCCTGGCGCGACGCGTACGCCACGACGCACGCGGCCCTCCGCAACTTCGTCGGCGCGCTCTCGGACCACGACGGGGAGCGGATGTTGCGCTACACGGATCTCCAGGGGGTCGCGCGCGAGATGGTGCTGGCCGATGCGATCACCCACGTGGTGACCCACGGCACGGCCCACCGGGCGGAGACGGGCCTGCTCCTCGAGCGCCTCGGCCGGTCGCCGGGCGACCTCGACTTCTCGTACTACGTCCGCGAGTTCGAGTGGCGCTGAGGGCTGCCGGGCGGCCCGTCAGCCGGCGGCGATCCGGAGCAGGACCCAGTCCCGTCCTTCCAGGACGACCTCCGTCGCCGCGCCCGCGGCCGCGACCTCGCCGAGCCGCTTCCGCGTGACGAGAAGGAGGTGCCCGCCGTGGCGCCGGGCGGCGTCGAGGGCCTCGGCGGCCGAGGGGCTCGAGGGCGCCTGCACCCGCTCCGTGTAGTAAAGGAGCGGGTTCGCGGTGGCCCAGTAGTGGTTCCCGAGATACGGCACCGGCTCGCCCGGCGGCGCCAGCTCCCTGATCGTTCCCGCGTTGCGCTTGAAGGCGGCGTTCGGGTCGCGCGTGAGGAGCGACGGGTGCACCCAGAAGACGAGCGCGACGGCGACCGCCGCCGCCGGGACGATCACCGACGCGAGGAGCGCCGTCACGCGCGGGACGAGCGTCACGAGCGCGTGGCCGGCCGCGAGCGCGAGCGCGGGCAGGATCGGGAAGATGAAGCGCGGGGTCCGGAACGACCCCAGGCTGTAGAGCGCCACCGGCAGCACGATCCACGCGGCCAGGACGAGGCCCGGCCCGCGGAGCGGCCCGGGCCGCCGGAGCAGGAGCCAGAGCCCGGCGAGCGCGGGCAGGATGACCGGCTGGTAGAACTTCAGCAGGATCAGCGGATAGGCCCGCACGACGCCGAGCCCGAACGACCGCATGGACCGTCGGGCCACGTGGGCGAGGAGGTGGGACGCCACGGCGTTCGGCCCCTGCGTCCACCACTGGTGGGCGAGCCACGAGGCGCCGAGCGCGAGCCCGAGCGCGAGCCCGATCCACACCCACGGCCGCCGGAGCGGCGCGCGCAGCTCCTCGCTGGCCAGGACTCCCGCGAGGGCGAGAAGCGGCATCAGGCCGAGCACGCTCTTCGTCAGGATGGCGGCGCCGAGCGGCACGGCGATGAGGACCTGCCAGCGGGGGCGTCCGCGCGCCTCGAGGTACACCCACACGGTGGCGGCGATCCAGAAGGTGAGCGGGACCTCCATCATCAGGCGGCGCGCGTTGTCGACGAAGATCGGCGTCGCGAGGAGGCACGCGACTCCGGCGACCGCGGCCGATCGCCCCAGGGTCAGCGCTCCGATCCGGAAGGTGAGGAGGAGCGTCCCGAGGGCGAGCAGCACCGTCGGGAGCCGCGCCGCGAGGTCCCGCTCTCCGAGCGCGTCGAAGGTGCGGGCGACCAGCCACAGGTGGAGCGGCGGGTGCTGGTGGGTCGGGAGGCCGTTCCAGGTGACCGTGTAGACGCGGCCGCTCCGCGCCATCTCCACGGCCTCGCGCCCGTAGAACGCGTCCTCCAGCGAGGGGAGGCTCAGGCTGTCGATGCGGGCCGTGAAGAGGACCAGCGCGGCGAGGAGCAGGACGGCGAGGGTCCGCGGCCGCTCGAGCGCGGCAACGGGCGTCGCCCCGCCGGACATCCCGCCGCCGCTCGCCGTCTCGGAGTTCACCGGCTCGAGGGGCCCCTGCGGGCGCGTCAGTGGTGCCGGGACACCGGCCGCCAGACCGTCCGGTCGAGCTCGCGGTCGGCGCGGACCAGGCTGACCGCGAACTCGCGCTCGGTCGGGGCGATGTGGACCAGCGGGATCGTCACGAGGGTCCCGCCGACGGCCGGGGTGCCGATTCCCACGGGCTGCGCGCCGGCCACGCGGACGTCTCCGGCGTCGTCGCGGAGGAGGCACTGGACGCGATCGGACGGGAGCGCTCCCGCCACCGTGACCTCGACCTCGGGGACGGCGAGGTCGTGGACCTCCGACCGGACGATCTCCTGGGCCGCCGCGGGCGCGGCGGCGAGGAGCGCGACGAGGATCGCCCCCGCGGCGAACCTCGTCACCGGACCCCGCCGTCGAGGACGCGGAGCGCCGCGTCGAGCGCCGCCTGGTTGCTGGTGATCACGGGCACGCCGGTCGCCGCCGCGATCGCGTCGCGCGCCTCGAGCGCCCGGAACGTGCAGCAGGCGACGAAGACCGCGTCGGCCGGCCCGCGACGGAAGGTCTCCAGCGCGAACCGCGCGATCGCCTCCGGCGGCACCGCGGCGATCTCGAGGCTGTCGGTGAGCCCGAGACCCGCGGCGGCCGTCACGCGGAGGCCGTCGGCCTCGAGACCCGCCCGGACCGGGCCGGTCAGCGTGTCGGGATAGGGCGTCACGACCGCCACCGAGCGGACGCCGAGGCGACCGAGCTCCGCGCGCACCGCGTCCATGGTGCTGACGACCGGCGCGCCGGCCGCGTCCCCGATCTCGCCGCACAGCCGCGCCTCGTAGTCCCGCCCGCGGAGCGCGCCCGCCGACGTGCAGGAGAAGACGACGACGTCGGGCCGGATGGTGGCGAGGTCCCGGGCGGCGGGCATGACGTGGTCGTCGAGCATCCGGACCTCGTCCGCCTCGGTCGTCGCGGGCAGGCGCATGCGCGCCGAGTGCACGGTCACGTGGGGCGGGACGCGGCGGTAGAAGTCCACCTCCTGCACCGTGCCGGACGAGGGGAGGAGGAGGCCCAGCCGTCGCGCCCTCACGGCCGGGGGGACAGCGCCCGCGCGTACTCCGGCGGGCGGGCGCGCAGGAGGGCCCGGCAGCGGCACGCGGCAGGCTCGTCGAGCCGGTCGAGGAGCGCGAGCTCGAGCGCGGCCGCGACGCGCGGGAGCGTCTCCATGTAGAGCCGGTCGAGCGTGATCGTCGGATCCTCGGGCTCGAGGCCGGTGCCCCAGTTGGCGACCACGTGGTAGTAGGCGAGGTGCATGCCGCAGACGCGGGCCAGCACCGGGCTCACGCAATCGCCGGTGATGACCGGCATCCCGGTCAGGCGGCCGTAGAGCTCGAGCTCGCGGCAGGTGGCGAGCGATTCGAAGCCGTTGCCGGCGAGCCAGCGATTCAGCACGGCGCCCGCCTCCGGGCCGTGGACGCGCCGGAAGCGGAAGCCCGGCACCTGCTGGGCCTCCGCGCGGATCGCCTCCGCGAGCGGGGGGCAGAACGGGTCGTCCATGATGGCGACCTGGCGCGGCAGGCAGAACTCGAGCTCGGTGCCGGGGAGGCCGGTCGGCATCGTGTCGCGCGCGAGGTAGCTCCGCGGCAGCACGAGATCCCCGGGCCGCACGGCTTCCTCGTCGCGCACGGCGCGGCGCCAGTCGCAGCTCCCGCTGGTCCCGCCCACCAGGAGGATCCGCACGCCGGCCCGCCAGAGGATCCAGAACGTCTTCCACTCGCTCCCGTGGAGGAGCGGGTCCTCGTCGACGACCTGCCCGTAGGTCGGGATGCGGAGGAACGCGCGGCCGGACGGCGTCCGGTAGTGCTCGACCTGCGGGCCGAGGCCGTAGGGGGTGGGCGGCCGGTGCACCCCGACCCGCGTGTGGCCGTGGGCGGCGGCGAGCTCGTGGAAGCGGTCCCCGAGACCCCACGTGGGGCTGCCGCCGAGCGTCGCGATCGCGGCCCGCGGGCCGTCGTACTGGACCGTCGAATCGAGACCGCAGAGACAGCCGTTGTGACCGGGGCTCACGGGGCGTGCCGGAACGGACCGGGCGGGGTCTCGAGCCTCACGCGCTAAAGCGTGGTGGGCAGGCGGGGAGAAGTCAACCCCGGCGAGCGGCGGCGCGATCTACGCGGGCGCCGTCCCGCCGTGGCCGTTCTCCGGCGCCACGTCCAGGACCACGCCGTGCTCCGCGCAGATGCGGCCGAGCGCGGGGGGCGGCGCGGCGTCGGTGACGAAGTGGTGGATCTCGGAGAGGTGGCCGATGCGCACGGGCGCGGATCGCCCGTACTTCGAGCTGTCCGCCACCAGGAGCGCGCGGCGGCTGCGTACGTCCACTTCATCTGGCTCGCGCTCCTCGGGCCGCCGCTCTGGGGCGCGACCGTCCTGTCGCTGGCCCTGGCCACGAGCGTCTTCCGCTGGGGCTAGCTGGCCGGGAACGGGCGTCTCGGGCCTGACGTGCGGGGTCACTCCGCCTGCCGAAGTTTGACAATGGGCGCCTCCGCGGGGGCCGCGGCGCGAGTCGGGTTTTCCCCGTTTTCCCGAGAGCTTGGCCAGCATGTCGGCGGGCGCCACCCGTGGCACGCCGTTCGCATCCACGCCTACCGAGAACGGCCATGAGCACGTTGCTGCTGGTGAGCGGAGAGCACGGGGCCGAGACGTCCTCGGGGACGACCCGGCCTGCGCCGCGACGGGGGCCGACCCTCAAAGGGGCGCTGGAGAAGGCCGGCTACGAGGTCGTCCAGGTGGCGGACGGCGCTACCGCGCTGACGCGCGTGGGCTCGGACCGCCCCGACCTGATCGTGCTCGCGGGCGCCGTGCCCGACATGGAGATCGTCGACCTCTGCGCGGCGCTCCGCCGTGAGCCCTCCGCCGAGAAGGTGCCGTTCGTCCTGGTCGCCGACGCGGCGGCCCAGACGGGCCGCGCGGCCGCGCGGGCCGGCGCGGACATGGTCTTCCCCGCGACGGTGGGTCCCGCCGAGATCGCCGACCGCCTGCGCCGGCTCTTCTAGCGGCGGCCGCGCGCCGCGGCCGCCGTCACGGATCCCGCGCGGGCGCGGTCCGCGGCGACCCCGCCCATTCCATCCATTCGGCCAGCACGACGAGCGTCCAGATGGCGCGCGCGTGGTCGCCCTGGCGCTTCCGGTGCAAGTCGAGGAGGCGCACCGCCGCGTCGGGATCGATCCCCGCCATGCGGAGCCGGCCGTCGCCGAGGCGCGCCGCGGCCCACGCGTGGAGCGGGCCCCGGAGCCAGCGCGCCAGCGGGACCGACAGCCCGCGCTTCTTGCGGCGGACGATCTTCGACGGGAGGTACCGGAGCGCGAAGCGCTTGAGAAAGACCTTCGTCGTCACGCCCCGCACGCGCTCGGCCGCGGGCAGGGAGGCGGCGAACTCCATGACGGCCTGGTCGAGGTAGGGCGCGCGGAGCTCGAGCGCCGAGCGCATGCTCGCCCGGTCGGCCTTGGTGAGGAGGCCCTCCGCGAGCGACGTTTCGAGATCGATCCGCTGGAGGACGTCGAGGACCGCGTCGCCCGGCTCGATTCGCTCGTCCGCCGGTTCTTCCTCGAGACCGAGCCGCCGCAGGAGCTCGGGCGAGACGCTCGACGTCCAGTGCCGGTGTCGCTCCACCGGACCGAGCTCCGCCGCCGCCACGAAGCGCTTCAGCAGGTAGGACAGGGTCACCTTCCGGTCGCTCGGCGGCCACCGCTCGACGACGCCGCGGAGGACGCGGCGCATCGGCCGCGGCAGCCGCGCGTAGCGCTCGGCCATGGCGGCGCCGACGTAGGTCGGGTACCCGCCGAAGAGCTCGTCGGCGCCCTCGCCGACCAGCGCCAGCTTGACGTCGCGCGCGGCCCGGCGGGCGAGGAGCGCGGTCGGCACCCAGGCGGGGTCGGCGAGCGGCTCGCCGACCAGGCGGATCAGCTCCGGCAGACCGTCCTGGAGCGCCTCCGGCGTCACGGCGACCGGCGTCCAGTCGAGCCCGAGCTGGCGCGCCACCTCCTCGGCGACGCTCCCCTCGTCGTAGGACGTCTCGCGGAACCGCAGCGTGTAGGCGCGGAGCCGCCGATCCGGCGCGAGGTCCGTGGCGACCGCCGCGACCAGCGACGAGTCGAGCCCGCCGCTCAGGAAGACCCCGCACTCGACCTCGGCGTCGGACTGGCGGCGGATCGCCTCGCGGAACACGTCGTCGAACCCCGCCACCGTCGGCGCCCGCCGGCTCGCCGGCCCGATGGACCAGCGCCAGTACCGCCGGCGGGTCACGCCCTCCCGCTCGACGACGACGACCTCGCCCGGCGCGACCTTGCGCACCTCGGCGAACGGCGTCTCGGGCGCCGTGAAGTAGCCGAAGCGGACGTAGCGGCCGAGCGCGCGCCGGTCCGGCGTGAGCTCGAGGGCGGGGTCGACGGCGAGGGCGGAGATCTCGGTGGCGAAGCGCACCACCCCGTCCCGGTGGTGGTAGAAGAGCGGGCGCTCGCCGGCGCGGTCGCGGGCGAGGACCAGGCGGTCGCGGCGGGGATCCCAGACGGCGATCGCGAACACGCCCGACAGGCGCTCCACGAACGCGTCCCCCAGCTCGAGGTAGAGCCCGGGGATCACCGCGACGTCGGTCGCGGCGGCGACGGGGCGCCCGCGCGCCTCGAGCCACGACCGGAGGCTCGCGTGGTTGTCGATCTCCCCGTTGCAGACCGCCACGATGCCGCTCCCCGACTCCACCATCGGCTGCCGGCCGTCGGCGAGACCGCGGATCGCGAGCCGCGTGGCCCCGAGCACGGCCGCGCCGGCTCCGTGGAGGCCCGAGTCGTCGGGCCCGCGGTGCGCGAGCGCGTCGATCATCGCGCGGACGTGGAGACCGGCCCACGCGGCGTCGAGCCCGACGCCGGGAGCCGCGATGCCGCAGACGCCGCACATCCTAGGGCCGTGCCGCCGGCGGGACGAGGGCGCCCCACCAGCCGGGGCGGAGCTCGACCACGGGGACGCCGCGCGCCCGGCCGATCTCGTCGAGGAGCGCCTTCGCGTGGTCCCTGGTCACGACGTACACGGGGACGGTCTGCCGGGCCAGCCACGGGCCGCGGTCGTCCAGGCGGACCAGGATGGCGGGCCAGTTGCGGTCGTGCTTCAGGCGATAGCGCACGTAGTTGCTGGTCAGGCCGCCCCGGCCGCGCTGGGTGATGTAGGTCACCGGCTGGCCCACGTAGTACGGCAGCCCCACCGCGAAGCATTCGAGGCAGGCCACGATCGTGCCGGGCGGCCGCGGGTCGAGCGCGCGCGCGAGGGCGCGCGACGAGCTCGCCTCCGCGTAGCGGGCCGCGGTGCCGAAGCCCACCGCCAGGAAGAGGACGGCGGGGAGGACGAACACGCCGAGGGCGAGCCGCGGGTCGCGCCAGAGCCGCACGGCGAACGCCATGATGGCGATGCCCCCCAGGGCCGCGACCAGGACCCCGATGTCCGGCTGAAGGCGCCCGAACTCGTTGCTCTCGAAGTCGAGCAGGTCCTGCAGGCGGTCCGGCCCGGCGAGGTTGAGCGACAGCGCGCCGGCGGCGACCGCGCTGAGGAGCGCCAGGCCCACGCTGGCCCGGAGGATCAGACGGGTCGCCCGGCCGTCCGGCTGGGTGAGCGCGTGGTCGAAGAGCCGCGCGGTCAGGGCGGCCAGCGCGACGACGCCGGGCAGGATGTAGCCGGGCCGCTTGCCCTGCGAGGTCGAGAAGAACGCGACGACGACGACCGCCCACACGATCAGGAAGCGATCGACCGGCGTCCAGCGAGCGCGGTTCCGCCACGCGGCTACCACTGCCTCCGGCAGGAGCGCGCTCCACGGGAAGAAGACGACGAGGAGGATCGGCCCGTAGTAGTAGAACGGCTCGGTCCGGCGGAGCGTGGCCGTGGCGTACCGGCGCATGGTCTCCTCGACCAGGCCGTAGTGGACGAACTCGGGGTGCTCCCAGACGAGGGCGACGAACCACGGAAGGACGATGGCGAGGAACAGAAGGACGTTCACGGGCGCCAGCATCCGGAGGATCGCCCGCGGCCGCCGCTCCACGAGGTGAAGGACCGCGAGGACGACCGCCGGCACCAGGAACCCCACCGGCCCCTTGATCAGCGTGGCGACGCCGCTCGCGGCGGCGCCGACCAGGAGCCATCGTCGCCGCGAGGCCCCGTCCTCCTCGGCGAGGTACCCCGCCAGGATGGCGCCGCACACGAACAGCGCGAGCTGCATGTCGAAGATCACCAGCCGCGCGAACCCGACCACGAGCGGCGTGGTCCCGAGGACGAGCACCGTCAGCGCTGCGACCCGCTCGCCGTACGCCCGCCGGCAGAAGAGGAACATCATGATCGCGAGCGCGGCGGCGCTGACCGCGGAGGGCAGGCGAGCCGTGGCCTCGGAGCGTCCGAAGGCGCCGAACGAGAGCGCCACCGCCCGGAAGTAGAACGCCGGCTTGTCCAGATAGGGGATCGCGTTGAACGTGGGCACCACCCAGGCGCCCGACTCCGCCATCTCGCGCGCGACCTCGGCGTTCCGGCCCTCGTCGGGGTCGATCAGCGGTAGCTCGCCCAGGCGGCCGAAGAACATGAACGCCGCCACCAGGAACGCCGCCCCGGTGAGGACCCGAGGCTGCCATCTCCGCATCAAGACCCTCGCCTTCTTTCCAGGAGGAGTCGCCGGCGGCGGCGCGGCGACGACCTGCGCCCCGTTCCGCGAGCGAGCGGGCGCGTCAATTCGGAAGGGGACCTGGCGAGCGTCCTAGGCCGGAGGCGCGCGGGAGCCGAGGGGGTCGCGCGCAACGTTCGGGGGGCCGGCGACGTCGGCGGAGGCGAGGCGCTCCCCCGGCGCCGACACGATGAGCCGGAGCTCGCTTCCCGTGGCCGGCACGTCGGCCCACTGGGACAGGGTCTTCCAGATGAGCCCCACGTCGTCCTCGTCGCCGTCGTAGTGACCGCGCGGGTGGAACTCGGGACCGAGCGCCACGCTGGCGAGCGCGAGTCCGAGGACGACGAGGAGAACGGCTGAAACGACGCATGCTTCGCCGCGATGCATGGCCAATCCTAACACGGGGACCGCCGCTCCCGTTGCTTGCCCGCCGCGTTGTGAAGCGACCCGCGGCGGTGCTATGGTGGCGCCGTGCGGCTCCGTGTGATCCGGCTCACGCTCGCGCTCTCCCTGACTCTCGCCGCGGCGCCTGTCTGGGCGCACGGGATCAACGGGCCCCTCGCCCTCGACGATCTTCGCGAGCCCACCGTCGCCGTCGTGGGCCCGAGCGCGGAGCCCGCGCGCGCGCCGGACGCCGCTATGCCGGCCCACCTCACCGCGGCGCCACGCGGGCGCCTCGCCGGCGGCGACGGCCTCGCGGCGGCCGCGGGCGTCCTGATCGCGGCGGCGGGACTCGTGGGCCTCACGCGCGGCTGGCGGCGAGACCCGCGGCGGGCGATGGCGACGGCCACGGCCGCCCTGGTCCTGGGGTTCGTCGTCGAGACCACGCCGCATCTGGTCCACCACAGCCTGGATCCCGACAAGGGCGCCGGCTGCCAGGTGCTCCAGACTGTCGAGCGCAGCCAGGCCGCGCTCGGCACGCCCGACGTCGTCCCCGCCGAGACGCCGAGTCGCCTGGTCGAGACGCCGCCCCGCGAGACGGCGCCGACCCTCGCCGCGCCCGCGGCTGTCGGTCGCGCTCCGCCCGCCTAGCCCGCTCCTCCTTCTCGCAGTTTCCATCGTCGCGCGACCGCGCGGGACCGTTCCGCGCTCGCGCAGAATCGTCGAGATTCACGAAGGAGCGATCCATGGAGCGCCCGGGGCCGGACTTCCGGCCGCCGCCACCCGTGCCGGGCAGTGCCGCGTCGCCGCCTTTCCGACGTGCACGTGCCACGTCATCCGTCACGCGGCGCGGGCTCGTGGCGGCGGTGGTCGCCGTCGCCTGGGCCCTGCCTGCGACGCCCGCGGGGGCGCACGCCGTCCCGGCCGCGATGGAGCCGCCACCGAACGCGCGTCTGGACCGCGCGCCCGGCGAGGTGGTCATCCGCTTCACCGAGCGCGTCGAGGCGCGTCCCAGCAGCCTGGAGGTGCTCGACGCGCGCGGCCAGCGTGTCGAGCAGGGCGCCGCCGCCGTGGTCCCTGGCGATCCCTGGCGGTATCGCGTCGCGCTCCCGGCGCTGCCCGACGGCGTGTACACGGTGGCCTGGCGCGTGCTCTCCGCCGACGACGGCCACGTCACCAGCGGCGCCCACGTCTTCACGGTGGGCGCCGCCGGGGCGCCGGGCGGCGAATCTGCGCCCACCCTCCGGAGCGGAGTGGGAGGGAGGCCGTTCGCGCGGTGGCTGGTCGGGCTCGGCGGGGCGCTGCTCCTCGGCGCCCTCGTCGCCGGACCGCTCCTGGGCCTCGGGGGGCTCGGTGGAATGATCGTCCTGGGAGGGATCGCGGTGGCCGCGGGGGCCACGCTCGACCTCGCGCTCCAGGCGCGAGACCTGGCTGGCGAGCGCCCGCTGGCCGGCGTCCTCGCAGCGCTCCTGCTCAGCCCGCCCGGCTACGCCGGCCTCGCTCGCATCGGTCTCGTCGCGCTCCTGCTCGGCCTCCTCGGCCTGCGTGGCTCGCGGGCGCGAGCCGGCGATGGCCGAGCGCGGGTCGGTGCCCTCGTCGCGATGGCCATCGTGGCGACGGGCGGCCTCGTGAGCCACGGCGCGGCCGCGGCCGAGGGGCGAGCGCTCGCGCTCGGCGCCGAGGCGCTCCACCTCCTCGCGATGGCGTCGTGGGTCGGCGGGCTCCTCTGCTTCGCGACGGTCTACTGGCGCGCGGGCGCCGCGGGGACGGCCGATCCGGAGACCGAGCGCCTCGTCGTGGCGATCCCGACCTTCTCCCGGCTCGCGGTGTTCGCGGTCGCGATCATCGGGGTGAGCGGTCTCCTCCTCGCGCGCCTTCACCTCTCGGCGTGGAGCGAGCTCCTCGACACCACGTACGGCCGGTGGGTCGGGGCCAAGGTCGCGGTCTTCCTGGCGATGATGGGGCTCGGCGCGTGGCACCAGTGGGGCGTCGAGTCGCGGCTCCGGCGCGCGCTGGCTCGCGGCCTCGCGGGGTCGGGCGCGGTGTCGCTCTTCCGGCGCACGGTCCGGATCGAGGCGGCCCTCGGCCTCGCCGCGCTCGGACTGGCCGGCGCGCTGGGCGTGACGGCGCCGCCCTCGGGGTCGTCATCGGCGGGGGTGGTGGAGACCCCGGCGGCCGCGCCGGCGGGCTTCACTCACGAGCGCGCCCTCGACGCGGCCCGTATCCGGCTCGAGATCACGCCCGTTCGGCCCGGGCCGAACGCGATCCGCCTGACGGTCACCGATCCCGCGGGCCGTCCGCTCGCCGACGCCACGGCCGCCCTCGTCCAGGTGACGCCGGCCGACGCCAGCGTGGGCGCCGTCTCGTTCCAGCTCGATCGCGCGGCGCCGGGCGTCTTCACCGCGCCGTCCGCGGTGTTGGGGTTCGCGGGCCGCTGGAGCGGACGCCTGGTCGTCCAGCGGACGAACGCCTACGACGTGAACGACCGGTTCGACCTGGTCGTGGCCGAGGGCGTTTCCGACCACGCCCACGTTCATGCCGCCGCGCCCGCCGTGGCGGCGACCGCCCCGCGCCGCGGGACGCCCTTGGACCGCGCCACCGTCTCGGTCGCCCTGGCGGCCGCGGTCGCCTCACTCGTGCTCTTCCTGCGAAGCGGCCGTCAGCTTGACGCGGCTCGCCGCCTCGTGTCCGACAACCCACAACCGCCGGCGTCCGCGCCGGCCCGGAGGTGAGAAGCCATGCGCGCGATATCGACGATGACGTGGAGCCTCGCGGCCCTCGTGGCCCTGCTTGGTCTGGCCGGTCCGGCCGCCGCCCACCAGCGGCAGCTACTCCAGGTGGGAGGAACGGACTACCTCCTGGTCGTCGGCTCGCTCGACGAGCCTGTGTTCACGGGCGACAAGAGCGGCGTCGACCTGACGGTCCTCGTGCCGGATCCGGGGGCCCCCATGGACTCGCGCGCCGAGAAGGCGAAGCCGGTCGAGGGCCTGGAGAAGACGCTGAAGGTGGAGGTCAAGGCCGGCCCGCACGCCCGAGTGTTCGAGTTCGAGCCCAGGTTCCGGGCGCCGGGCCGGTACGACGCGGTGTTCTTCCCGACCGTGGCCACGACGTACACCTACCGCCTCTTCGGAACGATCAACGGCGCGCCGTTCGACGTGGCCTTCGTCTGCAACCCCGGCGGCCACATGGCCGGCGAGGACCGGAGCGTGGTGAAGGTGTCCCAGGACGTCACGCGGAAGGGCCTCACCGGAAGCTTCGGGTGCCCGCGGGCCCGGAGCGAGGCGGAGTTTCCCCCGACGAGGTAGCTGGGCCGCGAGCGGCTCCGGCGAAGGTCGATCGGCGACTGCGTCGGCCCGGAGGCTACGGGCCGGGCCGGCGCAGGAGCCGCTCGCGCCGGCCCAGGCGCGTGAGGCGGAGCCACTCGCGGAAGCCCGCGGCGTCGCGGCGAACGACCAGGAAGTACCAGCCGAAGGTCGCGAAGTCGAGCCACCCCAGGAGGCGACGCCCCGGCTGGGTGGCCAGGTAGCCGCGGTTCCGGAACGTGTAGTACCGCTTGCCGGAATCCCCGGGGTCGTGGACGTAGTAGCGGCCGCCGAGGATCGGCCAGGACTCGGACTGACCGCTCGGATGGAGCATCGCCGCGGTCAGGCACGTGCCGAAGGCGAGCCCGGACCTGAGCGCCCGGCGGTACACGTCGACCTCGTCGCCCCGCAGGAAGAGCCGGTAGTCGGGCACGCCGAGGACGTCGAGCGCCTCCGCGCTGAAGAGCGCGCCGTTGAACAGGCACGCGTAGCCGGGCACGAACTCCCGCTCGCTGAGCTGGTCGGGCCGGGCGAGCCAGCGCCGCCCTCGCCGCATCAAGAAGGACAGCTGCGAGGGGTCGTCCGCGCTGACCACGACCGGGGCCACCATCTGGAGCCCGCGTCGGGCGGCGCAGCCCAGGAGCTCGGTCAGGCAGCCGTCCGTCGCGGGCCGGCCGTCGTCGTCGGCGAACCAGATCCACGACGCGCCGAGCGCGAGCGCGGTCAGCGCGCCGAGCGCGAATCCGCCGGCGCTGCCGAGATTCCGCCGCGACGGGACGTACGTGGAGGGTCCGGGATACGCGGCGACGAGCGCCCCGACCGCCTCGTCGGCGTCGTTGTCCACGACCACCAGGCGGTCGATCGGGCGCGTCTGGCGGGCCAGAGTCCCGAGGAGCGTCTCGAGGGCGGCCCGGCGCCGCCACGTGACCACGACGGCCGCCACCGACCCCACCGGGAGCCCCGGCGTCGCCGCCGAGACCGGCTCGCCGGCCGGCGTCACGCGCGGGCAGTCCGGGGGCGGAGGTAGCGGTAGACCGGTCGCGCGAGCGCGGCCGGCAGGAGCCGCAGCCCGAGGTACGCTCCCGTCCAGACGACATTGCCGGGGGAGGCCATGCAGAGCTCGTTCATCGCGCGGAGACGGGCGCGGAGCTCGGTCATCGCCTTGCTCCACGAGGACCGCCGGCGGAAGAGGTCGCGGGAGACCCGGTACCGGAGGAGGGGCTCCTCCAGGTTCGCGAAGGTCCAGCCGTAGCGCGTCAGGTCCACCCAGAGATGCATGTCCTCCGAGGGGTGGGTCGAGTAGCGAATGCCTTCGCTGAAGACCTCGGCCCGGAACACGACGGTCGGGTGCACGAACGGCGTCCGCTTGACGAGCTCCCGCTTGAGCGTGCCGTCGTCCGGTGGCAGGAGCTTCACGAGCTCCTCGCCGGTGTCCTCGTCGAACTCGAGGCAGCCGGCGCCCAGCACGGCGACCTCGGGGTGGCGCTCCAGGAAGGCGAGCTGCTTCGCGAGTCGCTCGGGATGGCAGACGTCGTCCGCGTCCATGCGCGCGATCACGTCGCAGCCGTCGCGGAGGGAGTCGTCGATCAGCCGGTTGAGCCCGGCGCCCAACCCCCGGTTGGCGGCCGCGAACTCGACGCGCACCCGCGGGTCGTCGAGCGCCTCGAGGAACGCGCGGACGCCCGTCTCGACCGGCCCGTCCACGTAGATCCGCAGCACGAGATCGGCGAACGTCTGTTCGAGGACGCTCCTGACGGCGTCGCGAAAGGGCCCCGGCCGGTCGCCGGCGTAGACGCACATGACGACCGACACGGTCGCCCGGCCGGTCGCCGGCGCGGCCGCCTCGAGCTCGACCGGGCTCGCGCTCTTGACCGTCCCGCCCGGCGTCACGACGTTCCGTCTCGCCGGGCCTGCCGTCTGTCCGACGAAGGACCGGCGCCAGCGTGCGCCTTCGGGGCGGAGTTCACGATGATCATGCGGGCGCCGCATTGAAGCACCGCGCCCCGGATCACGTCAAGGAGCGCGGGCGCCGGGCACGCCGGCGCGGGGGCCCAGGGGATGGGCCGCGTCCCACCAGGCCGCGGCCGCGGATCCGGCGGCTCCGAGGGCGAACCCGGCGAGGACGTCCAGGGTCCAGTGCGCGTCGAGGACCATGCGGGAGATTCCGATGGCCAGGGTCATCGTCACGACGGCGAACGCGATGACGCCCCGGAGGAGGGGCCCCAGCCCCGACCGGCCGACCAGGTAGAGCGTGGCCACGGCGAACGCCGCGACCGCGGTGGCGTGGCCGCTCGGGAATCCCAGCGCCGTCCCTCGGGGCCGGAGCCGGCCCACGAACTCCTGCAGCGCCTCGCCGGCCAGGGGCGCCACGACGAGGGCCAGGCACCAGAGCCACCAGCGGCGCCGGGCGTGCCGGGAGACGGCCAGGAGGAGGAGCACGCCGGGGGCGATGCCCCACCACGTCCCGAGCGGCCGGATGGTGCGGGCGAGCGACCGGAGCTCCCGCGACGACGCGCCGCGGACGGCCGCGCGCAGGAGCGCCTCTCCCGGGACGACGCCGGTCATCGCCAGGAGCGCGGCGACGAGGACCACGCCGGCCGCCCAGAGCGTGGCGAGGCGCCAGGCGCGCGCCGAGGCGGGCGTCACGGCCTCACGCGCGGTCGCGCGCGGCGCCCTGCCAGTCGAGGCGCCGTCCCACCACGTGGACCAGGGAGTAGACGAGGAACGACAGGAGCGCCGCGAGGAGCGCGACGGCGTACACCTGGTCGCCGCGGTACTGCTGCATGGCCCGGTTGATCACGTAGCCCAGCCCCGAGCCCGAGATCATCCACTCGGCGGCGATGGCCACGATGATGCTGCCGCTCCCGGTGATCTCCTGGGCGGAGATGATGTACGGGAGCGCGTAGGGGAGGCGCACGTGGAGGAACGTCTCGAGGGCGCTGGCGTTCAGCACGCGCATGCGGTCGAGCACCACCGGGTCCGCGGCGAGGAGGCCCCGGTACGTGTTGACCATGACCGGGAAGAAGCCCGCGAGCACCACGATGGCGACCTTCGAGCCGAGCGTGTCACCGAGCGCGAGCGACAGGACCGTGACGAGGGCGACGTAGGGCACGTTGCGCAGCATGATCGCGGCGGGCATGACCAGCTGGCGCGCGAGCGGCAGCGCGACCAGGAGCGCGGCCAGCCCGATCCCGACCAGGTTCGCGAGAACGTAGCCCACCGCGGCGGCCTTCAGTGTCTCGACGAGGTGGTGCGTGATCAGCCCGCGGTCGGCGATCAGCGCCTGGAGGACCCGCTCGGGCCGCGGGATGACGAAGGCCGGGAGGCCGGTGGTCAGGATCGCGAGGTACCAGAGGGCGAGGATCGACACCAGCGGCATCGTGACCTGGAGCAGGACCCGGGCGAGGGCGCGTATCATCGGCCGCCCGGCGTCCCGGCGCGCGACGGCCCGAAGAGCAGCCGTCGGATGTGGGCCGTCGTTTTCACGAACTCCGGGTCCTGGCGGAAGTCGGGGCTGCGGGGCCGGGGGGTCGGCACCCGGACCAGCTCGAGGACGCGGCCCGGCGCCGGCGAGAAGACCAGCACGCGGTCGGCGAGCAGTACGGCCTCGTCGATGTGGTGGGTCACGAACAGCACGGTCTTCGGCCGGCGCGCGAGCTCCTGCCCGAGCCACTCGCCGAGCTCCTCGCGCTTCATCTCGTCGAGCGCCGAGAAGGGCTCGTCCATCAGGAGCACCGGCGGGTCGTGGGCCAGCGCGCTGGCGATGTTCACCCGCTGGAGCATGCCCCCCGACAGGTGGTGGGGGCGCTTGCCCTCGTGCCCGGCGAGGCCGAACTCCCGGAGGAGCTCGGCCGCCGGGAAGCCCTCGCGCCGGGCGATCCGCTGCGTGAACACGACGTCGTCGATGGCGCGCTTCCAGGGCAGGACCGCGGGCCGCTGCGACACGAGGCCCAGGAGGCGCTGCCCGCGGGCGGCGCCGGCGGTCTGGGCGCCGACGCGGACCCCGCCGGTCGACGGGGATTCGAGGTCGGCGACGATGCGGAGGAGCGTGGTCTTCCCGCAGCCCGATGGGCCGACGAGGGCCACGAACTCGCCGGCGTCGACCGCGAGGTCCATCCGGTCGAGCGCCAGGGTCTCTCCGAAGCGGCGGGAGACGCCGTCGATCGAGATCGGCAGCACCGGCTCAGGCTCCGATCCGCCGGCGTGCGCGCCGGCCGGCGCGCGAGGGCGCCCGGCGAGCGTCCCCCGCGGCTCGCCGCGCCGTCAGCGCTTGATGCCCGGATTGAACCCGTTCGTCATCATCTCCTCCGTCGGGACGACGCGCGGGATCTGCTCGTACTCCTTGTAGAAGGCCATCATTTCCTCCCAGACCGCGGGGTTCATCCAGAGGAGGCCGTTCTTCTTGGTGTCCTCGCTCGTGAACAGGGCGTTCTGGATCTTCCAGCGCCACGCCAGCTTGTCCGCCTTCTCGACCTGCTCGGGGAAGCTCGCCACGAGCTGCACCGTCTCATCGGGGTTGTCGAGGATGTACTGCATGCCCCGGGCGAGCGCCCGCATGTAGCGCCGGACCAGGTCCGGGTTCTCGCGCACGGTCTTGCCGGTGGCGAAGATCACGTCGGAGTAGCTCCGGATCCCCCAGTCGGCGTAGCGCATGGCCTTCCAGGTCTTGCCCTTCAGGCGCGCGGCCGCGTCGGGCTTGGCGATCTCCTGCTCGATGAGGAACGGCTGGTTCGTCACCCACCCGGTGAAGAAGTCGACGCGGCCCACCAGGAGCGGCTCGGCGTTCGCCTGGACGACCTCGACCTTCACCTTGGAGACGTCCACGCCGTGCTTCTTGGCGAACGCCTTCAGGAAGATCTCGCCGTCCGACTGCATCCCGAGGACCTTGCCCTCGAGATCCTTCGGCTTCGGGTCGGGCTCGCCCGGGCTGCCGAGCGTGATGTAGCTGTAGGGCCCCTTCTGGAGCAGGGTCCCGACCGCCACCACGTCCACCGGGTCCTTGGCGAGCCGGGCCTGGAAGACGTTGTTGCCGCCGGCCGTGATCCCGAACGTGGCCTGGCCGGCCCCCACGATCGGCACCGGGTTCTTGCCGGGGCCGCCGTCCATGATGCGGTGCCGGATGCCTTCCTCGGTGAAGAAGCCCTTGGCCTCGGCGACCATGACGGGGGCGAATTCCCCGTTGCGGAGCCAGCCGAGCTGGGTCCGGACCTCGACCTGGGCCAGGGCCGGAGAGGGCGCCATCCAGCCGAGGCCCGCCAGGAGCGCGAGGGCGAGCGAGAGCGCGAAGCGAGAGCTAGCCATGGCGTCGGTCTCCTCCATAGCGGGCGTTGGGGGCGAACTCGCGGAAGAGCGAGCCGCTGCGGTCGGCGCAGTGGCAGCTCGCCGAGCCGTCGGGCTCCGCCGCGGACTCGGCGAGGGCCTCGATCACCATGCGGCCCATGGCGGGCCCGCAGCGGCGGTAGATGGCGCGGAGGTCGGCGTGCTCGAACTCCCCGAGCCCCTCGGCCGGGTTGACCACGATCGAGAGGATGCCGAGACACATGCCGTGCATACGGGCGAGCCGGAACTCGGGGCCGGCCGTCTTGCCGACCAGGTCGAGCCCGAGCCGCCGATAGATCCGGTCCTCCGTCGGCGTCTCGAACCAGGGGCCCGGCGTGTGGACGTACAGCGCGCCGGCCTTGACCTTCGGCTGCGCGCCGTCGCCGGCCAGGGCCGCCAGGCCGGCCAGCCCGCGCTTCGCGGCGCCCTCGAGGCTCGCGGCCAGCCGCGGGCACATGGGATCCCGGAACCGGATGAGGCCCGGCGGGACCGGACGCGGCACGACGCCGGAGAGGTCGAGGACGTCGCCGACCACGGCGAGGTCCCACGGCCGGAGGTCCTCCGAGACCCCGCCGGTACTGTTGTCCACGAGCACGCGGCGGACCCCCGCGCGCGCCAGAACGTCGAACACGCGCTCGCTGGCCCGCGCGCTGTTGCCCGGCGCGTCGGAACGGTTCTCCGGGTCGATCCCGTGCATCCAGACGTACAGGTAGTCCGTCGAGCGACCGGCGAGCCGGTCGGTCAGGCGGCAGAGCCGGAACGGCGGGGACGGGCCGTACGGCGTGGCGAGCTGGATGTCCGCCCGGACCACCTCGACCGAGAGATGCGGGTGTCCCGCCAGCGCGCCGTCCGGGTAGGGGAAAGCCCACGTGCCGGACCCGCCGATGTGGGCGAGCGGTACCTGGGGCGGCTCTGGCGTCACGTGGTCGGTGTCCGTGACCGGATCGGGGAGCGTCCCGCGCACGACGCGCGGGGGTGGGCCCGTCCGGGCGGGCCCAGGATAGTCGAGGACTCGCGCGGTCCACAAGGGGCCGGCGGCCGCCCGGCTCGCTCGGACGCGCCGGCGCCGCGGGCGTCAGTTCATCCGGAGACCCGGGACGTGGAACTCGAGGACGCGCAGCACGAAGGTGGCCTCGCGGCCCATTGGCGTGAGCTCGACGGCGAACGGGATGGTCGGATCGCCGAACTCCGACCGGAGGTACGTGGTGCCGCGGCTGACGATCCGGCCGTCCGCGTCCAGACCGAAGAGCGCGAGCGTCAAACGGGCCTCGGCGTCGATCGACGGGACGATGCGCCCCACCGCGCGGACCACCGTGGGCTCCTGCTGGAGAGCGTAGCGGATGGTGAAGAGCTGCTCGTTCACGCGCAGGGGGAGCTCTGCCGGAACGTCGACCCGGGGGCCGGTCGCGCACCCCGCCAGGAGAGCCAGCGCCCCGCCTGCGCTGAGCGCCCGGAGGGTGCGGCGCGAGGGACGGGGGCTCGCGGACGATCGCCGGGCGGTCATGTCGACTGCTTCCTCGGCGTTGCGCCGGCGCGTGCCCCGGAAGACGATTCGGACGCCTTGCCCCGGAGACCGCGGACGAGGATGGCCAACCCGCTCACGACGAGGACCAGGGCACCGAGCTCCGGCCACCCCACGGGCTCGCCGAGGAGCAGCGCGCTCCCGAAGAGGCCCACGATCGGGATGCCGAGCGTGCCGATCGCCGCGACGCTTGCCGGGAGGATGGCCACGAGACGGAACCAGGCCCAGTGGCAGAAGATCGCGCCGACGAACGTGGCGTACGCCGTGCCGAGGAGCGCGACCGACGAGGGCACTGTCGGCCAGAGCGGCGCCCCGCGGTGGCTCAGGACGGCCAGGCGGATCGCCTCGCCGACGACGATCGGGACGCCGCCGAGGAGGACCTGCCAGCCGGTCAGGAGCGCCGTCGGCATGGTCCAGCGATACGTCTTGATGAGCACGGTGCCGACGGCCCAGGCCATGGCCGCCGCCAGCATGACCAGCGTGCCGGCCGGGGCGGCCCGGAGCGCCCCCGCCTCGGGGGCGAGCAGCGAGGCGAGGCCGAGGAGACCCAGCCCGAGCGCGACGAGACGGTCCAGGGTGATCCGCTCGCCCACCAGGAGGCGGCCGAAGACCACGGTCCAGAGCGGCATCGTGTAGCCGAGGATCGCCGCCCGGCCGGCCTGGATCAGGGTGAGCCCGTAGGCGGAGCAGAGATGCCAGGCCGTGATGTTGAAGAACGCCACGACGCAGAGGGGCCACCGCTGGTCGCGGGGCACGCGGAGGCTCTGGCCGCCCGAGCGGACCAGGGCGAGGAGCCCGCCGCCTCCCACCATGAGGCAGATCGTCCGGAACGTCCACGGATCGATCTCGCGGAGCGCGACCTTCATCGCCGGCCAGTTGCTTCCCCAGAGCACGGTGAGCGCGCCCAGGAGGAGCAGGCCGCCGAGCGGCAGAGTGCTCACCGGGCGCGGTCGGGACGCAGGGCGCGGGCGCGCGGGCGCCCCCGGTCGAGCGTGTCCGTCAACGGGCTCCGCGCGCGAGCGTGTCGACGATCGTGTCGACGTCGTAGACACACCCGCCCCACGTGCCGCCGCCCACCGCCTGGAGCGCCGCCCAGAGGCGGGTCTCCGGCGGGAGGTCGGGGTCGGCCGCGAGGTCGGGCCGGGGCGCCCGGCTGGCGAGGACGCGCGCCCCCTCGGCGGGGTCCCACTCGCGGTCCCCGTGGCCGACCAGGTCGATCGAGCCCTCGAGCCGGTTGCGGTCGACGACGATCCGCACGCGATCGCCCTCGACCAGCTTGCCGACGGGTCCGCCGGCCAGGGCTTCGGGCGCGACGTGCCCGATGCACGCGCCGGTCGACACGCCGGAGAAGCGGGCGTCCGTCAGCACCGCGACGTGCTTGCCGAACGACAGGTGCTTGAGGGCGGCCGTGATCTGGTAGATCTCCTCCATCCCGGTCCCCAGCGGCCCCCGGCAGATGAGGACCAGGACGTCGCCCGCCTTCACGCCCTCGGGCCCCGTGCTCTTGATCGCGGCGATCGCGGCCCGCTCGGTGGTGAACACGCGCGCGGGCCCGGTCTTCCGGTAGACGCCGTCGGCGTCGACGACGGACGGATCGATGGCGGTGCTCTTGATGACCGAGCCCTCGGGGGCGAGGTTGCCGCGCGGGAAGGTGATCGTGCTGGTGAGGCCCCGCGCGCGCGCCTGCTCCGGCGACATGATCACGTCGTCGGCGTCGACCCCGTCCTGCGCGCGGAGACGCTCGCGGAGCGCGCGCCGTCGCGCCGAGCCCTCCCACCAGTCGAGCGTTCGCCCGAGCGTGTCGCCGGCCGCGGTGAGACAGTCGAGCTCGAGGAGACCAAGCCGCCGGAGGTGGAGCATGACCTCGGGCACGCCGCCGGCCATGAAGACGCGCACCGTCGGGTGGTAGCGCGGCCCGTTCGGCAGCACGTCGACGATCCGGGGCACGCGGCGGTTGATCGCGGTCCAGTCGTCGACGGTGGGCCGCCGGAGCCCCGCCGCGTGGGCGATCGCCGTCAGGTGGAGGAGGAGGTTCGTCGACCCGCCGAAGGCGGCGTGGACGGTCATGGCGTTCCGCACCGCGGCGTCGGTCAGGATGTCGCGCGTCGCGAGCCCGCGGGACTCCAGCGCGACCAGCGCCCGAGCGGAGCGTCGCGCCATGTCGAGCCAGATCGGCTGGCCCGACGGCGCGAGGGCCGAGTGGGGCAGGGCGAGCCCGAGCGCCTCGCCGACGACCTGGGACGTCGCCGCGGTGCCGAGGAACTGGCAGCCGCCTCCGGCCGAGCCGCAGGCGCGGCAGCCCATGTCGGCCGCGCGCTCGAGCGTGATCTCCCCGTGGGCGAAGCGGGCGCCGATCGACTGCACGGTGCCGGCGTCCTCCGCGTCGCGAGCGGGCAGCGTCACGCCACCGGGAACGAGGACGCACGAGAGGCTTCGCATGCCCGCGAGCGCCATCATCATTGCGGGGAGGCCCTTGTCGCATGTGGCGACGCCGAGTACGCCCCGGCGCGTGGGCAGGGAGCGGATGAGGCGCCGGAAGACCTGCGCGGCGTCGTTCCGGTACGGGAGGCTGTCCATCATGCCCACCGTGCCCTGGGTCCGGCCGTCGCAGGGGTCGGTGACGAAACCGGCGAACGGCAGGCACTCGAGGCCGCGCAGCTCCTCGGCCGCCGCCTGCATGAGGAGCCCCACCTCCCAGTGCCCCGTGTGGTAGCCGAGGGCGACCGGTCGGCCGTCCGGCGCGCGGATGCCGCCCTGGGTCGAGAGGATGAGGAACTGCGGCCGTCCGAGCTCCCGCGGGTCCCACCCCATGCCCGCGTTCTGCGTCCATCCGAAGAGGTCGCCGCTCGGCCCGTCGAGGAGCATCTCGGGCGTCAACGGCAGCCGGCCCGCCGGCCCGGCGCCGACGGTCGTGACCTCGAGGAGCCCGCGCGCGTCCGCGTCGCTTCCGACGATCTCCTCGAATGCGATGCTCGTGCCCAGGCGTTGCCGTCCGCTCATTGGTCGCTCCTCCGCGCGCTCGCCGGTGGCGGCGCTCCGCCAGTGTACACGGGCCTCGCGGCCCGGGGGCTACCGGTCGGCGCGGAGCGCGCGCTCGGCCAGGGCCGGCGGGAGCCCGCCGCTCCCCGCGAGCCGGTCGTGGAAGCCCCGGAGGCTCGGGGCGTCGCGCCGGTCGCCGAGGTACCGGTCGCGGATCGCCAGGATCTCGAGGCAGCCCACCAGGTACGCCGACGCCTGGGTGGGCCACGCGGCGTAGCGCGCGACCTCGGCTCGCGCCGTCGGCTCCGTCAGGTTCGCCCGCTCCATCATGAATCGCCGGGCGTCGTCGAGCGTCATGTCGCCGGCGTGGAGGCTCGTGTCGACGACGATCCGGGCCGCGCGGAAGAGGAGCGCCTCGACCTGGAACAGCTCGTGGCGCGGATCGGTGAAGAATCCCTGCTCCCGCATCATCTGCTCGGCGTAGAGGGCCCACCCCTCGCTGAAGTAGGGCGTGCGGAACGTGAGGCGCACCGGGCTCGGGTGCGCCTTCATCGTGACCAGATGCCAGTGGTGGCCCGGGTAGGTCTCGTGAACGGCGGTGGTCGGGATGCCGGCGTGGCTGTTGTTCTCGAGGCGCTGCCGGACCTCGTCCGGGTCCGCGCCGTCCGGCGGGAACGGGACGAAGAAGTGGCCGCGCCGGGACGGCGAGAACGGGGGCGGGCTCGCGTAGGACGCCACCGCCAGCACCGGGCGCTGGAAAGGCGGCGACGGCTCGACGTCGCACTCCTCGCCCTCGGGGAGGGTCACCAGCTCGCGCTCGCGGAGGAACGCCCGGGCGCGCTCGGTCCAGTCCGCGTAGGCGACGCGCATCGCCTCGGGGGACGCGGGATGGTCCCGGTTCAGCTCGGCGAGCACGGCCGGCCAATCGTCCGACCCGGCCACGCGCCGGGAGAGATCGCGGAGCTCGGCCGAGAGCCGCTCGTACTCGCGGCGCCCGCGCTCGCGGAGGGCGCCGGCGTCGAGCGGGACGTGCTCCTTGTCGCGGAGCAGCCGGCTGTAGCGGGACTCGCCGAGGGCGAAGTCGCCGCCCGCCCGGCCGCGGAGGTCCTCGAGGAAGAGCGCGAACTCCTCGAAGGCCCTCGCGGCGACCGCGCCGGCCTCGGCGAGCGCGGTCCGGAGGTCGGGGTCGCGCGCCTCGGCGGGGAGCAGCACGCCCACGTACCGGGCGCCGGCGCGCGCCTGGCCGATCGCGCGGTCGACGAACACCGGAGCGACGAGCGCGGGATCGAGGTTCCGCCGCCCGTGGTCGAGCATCTCGGGGATCCCGCGGAGCCGGGCGACGGCGTCGCGGACGAGCGCGGGCTCGGGGCGCAGGCGATGGAGGAAGAGGCCGAAGACCCCGTGGAGCCCGGGCCCCAGGTAGACCTCGGGCTGGCGGCGCCACGCGGCCCACTCGGCGGTGATCGCGCGTCCGGCCAGGACGGAGAGGACGAGGTCGCGGTCGACGCGCTCGCCGGCCGTGAGCCCGTCGTCGGGGACGGCACGGAAGCGCTCCCGCCAGGCGTCGCTCCGGCGGCGCCGCGCCTCGAACGCCGTGGCGGACAGATCGTCGAGGCGCCCGTCGTACTCGGTGAGGCCGAGCCCGCTCGCCATGACCGGCGAGGCCTCGCGCTCCTCCGCGAGGAACTCCCGGCACAGCGCGCCGAACGGGGTCAGACCTTGCTTCGGGGACAAGTCAGTCGGAGCAGCCGGATTGTCCGGATGACGAAGGCTGACCCGGTCAGCTGGCCTCGATCCGGCTCGCGAGCCAGCGCGCGGTGCGCAGGAGGCGGGCGTCGCCGTGCCGGGTGCCGACGAGCTGGATCCCGATCGGGAGCCCGTTCGAGGCGTGCATGAGGGGGAGCGTGATCGCCGGCATGCCGGCCAGCGTCCACAGGGTGCAGAAGCTCGGGTCGCCCGTGGACTCGAGGCCGTGCGGGGCCGGGCCCGGCGCGGCCGGCGTGAGGATCGCGTCGCAGCGCTCCTGGAAGAGCTCCGCGAGCCCCTCGGCGAACGCCTCCGCGCGGCGGCGCGCCAGCTGGTAGTCGAGGGCCGTGACCTCCCGGCCGCGTCCGAGCTGGGTCCGGAGGGCCTCGGACAGGCGGTCACGCCCGACGGTCCACTCGCGGTCGAGGCTGGCCGCCATCTCGGACTCCATGATCAGGCGGTGCCACTCGAAGGCGTCGGCGGACTGGACGAGCTCGACCTCCTCCATCCGGTCGCCGAGGAGGCCGGCGAGCTCCGCGAACGCCTCGCGCGTGTCGCCGTCGACGCGGTCCCAGCGCGCGGTCTTGATGAGGGCGAGCATCGGCGGGATCGGCGGCTCCTCGGCCCCGACGGCGCGGAGCGGCACGCGCGCCCGCGGCCGGGAATCGGGGTCGCGCTCGTCGAAGCCGATCAGCTCCTCGGTCACGAGGGCGACGTCGTCGAGCGTCCGGGCGAAGACGCCCACGGTGTCGAGGGAGCGGCAGAGCGGGAGCACGCCGTGCCGCGGGATCAGCCCGTGGGTCGGCTTGAAGCCGTAGACGCCGCAGAACGCGGCCGGCCGGATCACGGAGCCATTGGTCTGGCTGCCGAGCGCGACCGGCACCATTCCGGCCGCCACGGCGGCCGCCGAGCCGCTCGACGAGCCGCCGGGTGTGTGGGCGGGGTTGTGGGGGTTCCGCGTCTTGCCCGGCGCGTAGGCCGCGAACTCCGTCGTCACGGTCTTGCCCACGATCACGGCGCCCGCGGCGCGGAGCATCGACACCACGGTCGCGTCCCGGGACGGCGTCCGCCCCGCATGGAGCACCGACCCGTTCTCGGTCGGCATGTCGGCGGTGTCGATGATGTCCTTCACCCCGACCGGCACGCCGTGGAGCGGCCCGAGCGGACGGCCCGACAACCGGTACTCGTCGGCCGCGGCCGCCTGCGCCCGCGCGAGCTCGGGGTCGAGGAACGCCCAGGCCCGGACGTCCGGGTCCACCGCCTCGATGCGGGACAGGCAGGCCTCGACCAGCTGGACGGAGCTGATGACGCCGTCCCGGACGAGGCGCGCCCCGTCGGTGGCGGAGAGCGCGTAGAGGTTGGTCAGGTCCATCGGATCGCGACCGGCCCGCGGCGTTCCCGTGGCCTCAGCTGCCGTACAGGAACTCGGGCAACCAGAGCGTCATGCCCGGCCAGATGTACATGAACGCCAGGCACACGAGCACGATGATCATGTACGGCATCATGCCGGCGAAGATCTGGTTCAGCGTGACGTGTTTCGGCGAGACGCCCTTCAGGTAGAACGCGGACATCGCCACCGGCGGCGAGAGGAAGGCGGCCTGGAGGTTCACGGCGACCATGGTGCCGAACAGGATCGGGTCGACGTGGAAGTGGCTCAGGAGCGGGATGAAGATCGGACAGAAGATCACGATGATCTCCGTCCACTCCAGCGGCCAGCCCAGCAGGAAGATGATGAGCTGCGCCGTGATCTGGAAGCCCAGCGGCGAGAGGTTCATGCTGAGCACCCACCGCTCGATCAGGCCCTGGCCGCCGTGGAGCGCGAACACCGCGGAGAAGAGGGCCGAGCCGACGAACAGCCAGCACACCATGGCCGTCGTCTTCGCGGTGAGGAACGTCGACTGCTTGAGGTTCTCCCGGAGCTCCTGCGAGGTGCGGAGATGCCAGATGCCCGGGACCACGGTGCCCAGGAAGGTCCCGCCGATCGCCGCCGCCACGAGCAGCGACGCGAACGGCTCGCCCTCGTACCAGCCGAGGACCAGGCCGATGATCGCGCCGACCAGGCTCCACCAGAGAACCTCGCGGGCGTACTTCGCCATCACCGCCAGGTAGAGGGCGCCGAGCGCGCCGATCGCCGCCGACTCGGTGGCGGTGCAGATGCCGAACAGGATCACGGCCAGCACGATGAAGGTGAGGACCGCGAGCGGCACGACCGAGGCGATCAGCTCCTTGAGGATCTGGAGCTGCTCCCCGTCCATGCGCCAGAAGTAGGTCAGGAGGAGGAGGGCGGAGAAGGCGACGAGACCCCAGTACCACTGGTAGAAGTGGGCCGGGACCTTGTCGCCCGTCGCCGCGACGGGGGCTGCCGCCGAGCCCACCTCCTCGAGTCCTGCGTCGGCCGCCCGCGCCGGCTCGCTGTCCTTCACCTCGGTCTCCGCCGAGCCGAGCTCCTGCGGCGCCTCGTCGGCGGGCGGCGCCGGGGTGGCCGTTGCCGGCGCCGTCGGAGCCGCCCGGCGGACGGGCGCCTGACTGGCCTCCACGGCGGGCGCCGCGTTGTAGACGACGACGTACCACCAGGTCGCCGCAAACGTGCCGAACGTGAGCAGGACCGGGACCGTCACCGCCAGCACGTTCTTCACGATCGTCCCGTAGCTCGCCTGGAGCCCGTGCACGAGCCCCGGCCGCACGAGCGCGGCCAGGAGGCCGGGGACGACGCTGCCGGACCGGCCCCCCTCGAGGCGCTTCAGGTAGTCCGGGACGTCGAGGCGGAACTGGTCCGGGGGGAGCTTGGGCGCGATCTTCGGGTTGATGAGCGCCCAGCCCAGGATGTAGGCGAGGTAGAGGAACGTGAGGAAGAACCCCGGCAGCATCGCCGCCGCGTAGAGCTTGACGATCGACTGTCCCGACACGGCGGCGTAGACGATCAGCATCACCGAGGGCGGGATCAGGATGCCCAGCGTCCCGCCTGCGGTGATCACGCCCGAGGCGAGGCGCACGTCGTAGCCAGCCTTCAGCATGGGCCGCATCGCGATGACGCCCATGAGGACGACGACCGCGCCCACGATGCCCGACGCGATGCCCCAGAAGGCGCACACGAGCAGCGTCGTCACCGCCAGGGACGCCGGCACCCGCCGGAAGGCGAGCTGGACGCTGTGGAACATCCGGTCGACGAGCGCCGCTCGCTCCATGATGTAGCCCATGAAGACGAACAGCGGCACCGACAGGAGGGTGTCGTTCGTCATCACGCCGTACGTCCGCTGCACCATCAGGTCGAAGATCTGGTTCTGCCACCAGTACTGGCCGTGGGTCCAGAAGGCGAGGAAGCCGAAGATCATGCCCAGGCCCATGAGCGTGAACGCGGTCGGAAAGCCCATCATGATCGCGATCACGATGAGGCCGAGCATCGTGAGGCCGAGCCGGGGATCGCTCACGACTTCCGCCCGTCGTCCTTGAGCGCCTGCTCGTGCACGACGCTCTCTTCCATGACGCTCCGGTGCCGGGCCGCCTCGTCGATGGCCTTGGCGCTGTCCATGGCCGCGCGGCGGGATTCCTCGTCCACGTACTGGCTGTGCCCGAGCTGGGTGTCGATGACGTCGATCTCCTCGACGTCCTCGATGCGGACGGGCCAGGAACCGGTGCGGATGCACATGACGCAGCGGACGATCTCGGCCACGCCCTGGAGCAAGACCAGGGCGCCGGCGATCGGGATCACCGACTTGAAGTGGTACACGGGCGGCCCCTCGGCGGTGACGGTCGAGTGCTCCCCGATTCGCCAGGAGTCGCCGGCATACCCGTAGCCCGCGTAGATCAGGGCGATGATGCCCGGCATGAAGAAGAGGACGTAGAGGCTCAGATCGAGCATGGCCTGCACGCGCGGCTTCAGGTAGATGTAGACGAAGTCGGCGCGCACGTGTCCGCCCTGGGCGAGCGTGTAGGCCCCGCACATCATGAAGAGCGTGCCGTACAGCATGTTGTTGAAGTCGAAGATCCACGCGGTCGGCGCGTTCAGGATGTAGCGCTTGAAGACCTCGATCGACACCACGAACGTCAGCGCCACGATCAGCCACGCGAACAGCTTCCCCGACAGGTAGCTGAACCGGTCGATGGTGCGAATCAGACTGGCCATCATGGCCTCACGGGATCGGCGCGCATGTGGCGTCGGACGGGCGACCGGCCAGCGGTCCGGTGGTGGCCGGACGGCTGGCCGGTCGCGGTTCCGTCACGGACGGGCTAGCTCTTCTTCGCGAAGTAGTGGTTGTACGCCATGCGCCGGCTGACGTTCGTGTCGAGGTCCCACTTCACCGCGCGCTCGGCGAACTTCTTCTGCGACTCGGTGATCTCCTTGAACAGCGGATTCTCGCCCGCCTTCTTGGTCGCCACCTCGTCGTACACGTCCAGCTGCTTCTGCAGCACCGCGTCCGGCGTCTTGAAGAACCGGACCTTGTCCTTGACCTGGAGCTCGATGTAGTCCTTCGAGTACCGATCGACGGCCTTCCAGGACATGTCCGCCGAGGCCGCCTCGACGGCGCTCTCGATGATCACCTTCATCCTGTCGGGGAGCGCGTCGAACTTGGTCTTGTTGAACGTGATCTCGAGCTGCTCGGCGTTCTGGTGGTAGCTCTGCAGCATGCAGACCTTCGCCACGTCCGGGAACCCGAGGATCCGGTCGGACGTGGCGTTGTTCCACTCGGCCGCGTCGATCAGGCCGCGGTCGAGCGCGGGCACGATCTCGGGGCCCGGCAGCGCGTTGACCGCCGCGCCGAGGGCGGTGAACACGTCGATGGAGATGCCGACCGTGCGGAACTTCAGCCCCTTGAAGTCGTCGGGCTTGGTGATCGGCTTCTTGTACCAGCCGAGCGGCTGGGTCGGCATCGGGCCGTAGGGGAAGGACACCACGTTCGCGCCGATCGACGCGTAGAGCTTGTTCAGGAGCTCCTTCCCGCCGCCGTACTTGTGCCAGGAGAGGAGCATGTTGGCGTCCATGCCGTAGGCCGGGCCCGAGCCCCAGAGCGCGAGCGCGGTCTGCTTCCCGTAGTGGTACACGAGCACCCCGTGGCCGCCGTCGAGGGTGCCCTTCGACACGGCGTCGAGGAGGCCGAACGCCGGGACGACGGCGCCCGCCGGCAGCACCTCGATCTTGAGGTCGCCGCCCGTCATGTCGTTGATGCGCTTCGCGAAGTCGAGCGCGTACTCGTGGATGATGTCCTTCTGGGCCCACGTGCTCTGCCATCGCATGTTGATCGGGCCCTGCGCCTTCAGGACGCTCGGGAAGCCGAGCGCCGCCGCTCCGACGGCGACGGCTGCGCCCTTGAGGAACTGCCGGCGCTCCGCTGCGGGCTTCACCTGCGCATCGCTCATGCCGCACCTCCTTGTGCCCTAGGGGTTCACCGATCGGATGGTGGCGCGTCGCGACGGACTGGATCCGACGGTCGGGCGTGAGACGGCGTGCTCCGCGCCGGTCCGTCGATTGGGCGTCATTCTACCGTCACGCTTCGCTCCGTCGCAAGACAAGGCGGCACCCGCCCGTCGCCGTCCCGGCCGCGCCGGCTGTCCCGGGAACGCCGCGCGCCCGCGGAGGGTTCCGGCCCCGGTCCGGCCGTCCGGCCGCGGCGCCGGTTGACGAGCCGCGCCGGCTGACCCAGGATGGCGGGCCATGGCCACCCCGCGCCCCCCCGAGAGCGGCTGGCGCGAGCTCTGGCCCCTCGACCCCGCGGTCACCTTCCTGAACCACGGCTCGTTCGGGGCCTGTCCCCGCGCGGTGCTGGACGCGCAGAGCCGCCTGCGCGACCGGCTCGAGAGCGAGCCCGTCCGGTTCCTGGGCCGGGAGCTGGAAGGGCTCCTGGACGGCGCCCGGGCGGCCCTCGGGGCGTTCGTCGGCGCCGCTCCCGACGACCTCGCCTTCGTGCCGAACGCCACCACGGGCGCCAACACGGTCCTCCGGTCGCTCGATCTCGGGGTCGGGGACGAGCTCCTCGCCACCGACCACACGTACAACGCCTGCCGGAACGCGCTCGACGCCGTGACGGCGCGAGCGGGGGCGCGCGTCGTGGTGGCGACCCTGCCGTTCCCGGTGGCGGCCCCGGACGAGATCCTCGACGCGGTCCTCGGCCGGGTCGGGCCCCGGACGCGCCTGGCGCTCGTCGACCACGTGACGAGCCCGACCGGGCTCGTCCTCCCGATCGAGCGGCTGGTGCGCGAGCTCCAGTCGCGCGGGGTCGACGTGCTGGTGGACGGCGCCCACGCGCCCGGGATGGTCCCGCTCGACGTCGAGACCCTCGGCGCCGCCTACTACACGGGCAACTGCCACAAGTGGATCTGCGCGCCGAAGGGCTCGGCGTTCCTTCACGTCCGGCGCGACCGCCAGAAGGGCATGCATCCCCTGGTGGTCAGCCACGGCGCCAACTCGCCCCGCTCGGACCGGTCGCCGTTCCGGCTCGAGTTCGACTGGACGGGCACCGCGGACCCGACGGCGTTCCTCACCGTGCCGGAGGCGATCCGGTACATGGGGTCGCTCCTGCCGGGCGGCTGGCCGGCCCTCATGGCCCACAACCGGCAGACGGCGCTCGCCGCGCGCGATCGGCTCGCGGCCGCCCTCGGCGTGCCGGCGCCCGCCCCGGACTCCATGGTCGGGACGCTCGCCGCGCTTCCGGTGCCGCCCGGCTTCTTCCCGGCCGCGCCGCCGCGGACGGGCGACCCGCTCCAGGCCGCGCTGTTCGACCGCTTCGGGCTCGAGCTGCCCGTCTTCACGTGGTCCGCGCTCTCGTGCCGCATCCTCCGTGTGTCGGCCCAGCTCTACAACACCGCCGCGGACTACGAGCGCCTCGCCCAGGCGCTCGGCGCGCTCGGGCCCGGCCGCCGTCCGTCGGGTGGATGAGGGACGGGGTGGACCTCTTCGACCCCGTCCGCTACCAGGGGGTCCGGCGTCCGGTCGGCGAGGCCGAGACGCTGCCCGCGTGGTGCTACACGTCGCCCGAGTTCTACGCGCGCGAGGTCGATCGCATCTTCTCGCGCGGGTGGCACTTCGTGGGGCGCGCCGACGAGCTGCCGGAGACGGGGAGCTACCTCGCCGTCGATACCCCGACGGGCCCGCTGCTCCTCCTCCGGGACGCGGGCGGGCGGGTCGGCGCCTTCGCCAACACGTGCCGCCACCGCGGGGCCCGCCTCCTCGAGGGCCGCGGCCGCTGCCGGACCATCGTCTGTCCCTACCACGCCTGGACATACGGGCCGGACGGGCGGCTCCTGGGGGCGCCGGGGATGCAGGACCGTCCCGGCTTCGACCCCGCCGACTGGGGGCTGACCCGCGTGCGCTGCGAGAGTTGGCAGGGCTTCGTCTTCGTCGGCGTTGACGAGACCGGCCCCGGGCTGGTCGAGCACCTCGGCGACCTTGCCGAGAAGCTCGGGTCGTACGACTTCGACCAGATGGTCTGCGTGCGCCGGATCGACTACGACCTCGCCGCCAACTGGAAGCTGATCGTGGAGAACGCGATGGAGGAATACCACACCGGCGCCGTCCACCACGCGAGCCTGGGCCAGCAGTACGCGGTCCAGGAGGAGACGCGCGGCCACTGGGACGCCCTCTACATTCCGCAGGAGACGAGCATCGCGGTCCTGCCCGGCGAGACCGCGCCGTTCCCCCACGTCTCCGGGCTCCGGGGGCGGCCCGCCCACGGAACGTACTTCACGATGCTCCACCCGGCGACCCAGTTCGCGTGCACGCAGGACGCCATGTGGTGGCTGCGCGTGCTCCCCCTGGGGCCCACTCGCTCGCGCCTCGGAGTCGGGTTCTGCTTTCCGCGGACCACCGTGGCGCGACCGGACTTCGAGGCCGGCGTGAAGAAGTACATGCACCGGTGGGAGACGGGGATCGCCGAGGACAACGCGATCTGCGAGGCGCAGCAGGCCGGGCTCGCGTCCGCCCTCCGGACCCCGGGGCCGTTCGCGCTCCGCGAGCCCGCGGTTCACCGCGTGAACAACTGGGTGCTCGACCAGGTCCTCGACGGGCTGCCGGGCCGGCGCCGGGTGCCGACGCCATGACCAACCAGGTCGTCCTCGCGTTCAAGGTCATGACGCTCGTGTTCGCGGCGCTCGCGTCCATCATGAACCCGCCGGCGAACGTGCCGATCTTCCTGGCGAGCACCGCCGGCTCCTCGACGGACGTGCGGAAGGCCCTGTCGTGGCGGATCGCGGTCAACGTCTTCATCATCCTGGTCGTGTCGATGTTCGTGGGGTCCTACATCCTCAACTTCTTCGGACTGTCGCTCCCGGTCGTGCAGGTCGGCGGCGGCCTCCTGATCATGTCGTTCGGCTGGACGTTTCTCCACCAGCGGGAGGAGGACGCCTCGGCGCCCAGCGCTCAAACGTGGAAGCCCGAAGAGCTGGCGACGCGGGCCTTCTACCCCTTGACCCTGCCGCTCACGGTCGGGCCCGGCTCGATGTCGATCGCCATCGCGCTCGGCGCCAACACGTCCCAGGCCGGGCTCTTCTACGGCGGCCAGCTCGTGGCGATGGTGACGGGGGTCGCGCTCGTCGCCCTGTGCATCTACCTCTGCTACCGGTACGCCGAGACGATCGCGCGCGTGCTCGGAAAGACGGGCACGAGCGTCCTGTTGCGCCTGTCGGCGTTCATCGCGCTCTGCATCGGCGTCCAGATCCTCTGGAACGGCCTGACCGCCCTCATCCGGGCCATGCCGAAGGGGTAGCGCCCGCCGCGCTATAGTGGGTCTCGAGGACCCTTGCCGATGACCGGTGCCGCGCCGCACATCCTGGCGGACGACATCCAGGACGCCCGGGCCTGGCGGCGAGACACCCTGTCGCGCCGGGACTGGCTGGTCGAGGTCCCGCCGCGCTGCGTGGACGAGCTGGACGCCGTCGTCCGGACGCTCCGCCGCGATCCGCTCCCGACGCTCCTCCTTCACCCCGACCAGTTCGCGATGTCCGCGTGCGCCGAGCTGATGGGGACCGTGCGGACCCGTCTCCGCGACGGGATCGGGCTGGCGGTCGTGAGCCGGCTCCCCGTGGAGCGTTACGAGGCCGAGGAGCACCGCGCGCTCTGCTGGCTCCTGACCCAGCTCCTCGAGCGCCCCGTCGCCCAGGCGTGGAACGGCGCGATGCTCTACGACGTCCGCGACACCGGCCGCACGCTCGAGTACGGCGTCCGGCGGTCGATCACCAACCTGGACCTCACGTTCCACACCGACGGCCCGTGGCTCGACGTCCCGCCACACCTGGTCGGCCTCTACTGCGTGAACCCCGCGCAGGAGGGCGGCGTGAGCCGCTTCGTCAGCTTCGGCACCGTGCACAACGAGCTCCGGCGCCGCCACCCGCGCCTCCTGTCGCGGCTGTACCGGCCGTTCCCGTGGGACCGGCAGGCCGAGCACGCGCCGGGGGAGCCGAAGGCGGGCGCCCAGCCGATCTTCCAGTACGACGGCCGCGCGCTCGTCGGGCGCTTCAACGAGCGGCTGATCGAGTCGGGCGCCGAGCTGGCCGGCGCGCCGCTCGACGCGGAGGGCCGCGACGCGCTGGAGGCGATGCGCGGCGTCGTGGACTCGCCCGCCCTGTGGGTGGAGTTCACGATCGAGCGCGGGCAGATCCAGTACCTCAACAACCGCGCGTTCGCGCACAGCCGGACCGACTTTCGCGACGCCTCCGAGCCGGAGCGGAAGCGCCACATGATCCGCGTCTGGACGCGCGAGGAGGGACGCCGCACCTTCTATCCCTGAGCGGGGTCCCGGCGGCGCCCGCCGCGGCCGGTCACGCCGCCTCCAGTCTCTTGCCCCGGGAGGTCCGCCGATGCGATCGCTCTTGTCGACCGACCCGAGCCTGATCCAGCTCGTGCTCCGATGGACCCTCGCCGTCGTCATGTTCCCCCACGGCGCCCAGAAGGCCCTCGGGTGGTTCGGGGGACACGGCTTCAAGGGGACGATGGCGTACTTCGGGCAGAAGTTCCCGGCGCCCCTCGGGCTCCTCGCCATCGCGGCCGAGTTCCTCGGCCCGATCGGTCTCGCCCTCGGGCTCCTGACGCGCGTGGCGGCGCTCGGGATCGCGTGCGTCATGGTGGTCGCGACGCTGACGGCGCACGCGCCGCACGGGTTCTTCATGAACTGGACCGGCAAGCAGAAGGGCGAGGGCTTCGAGTTTCACCTGCTGGCGCTGGGGATCGCGATCGCGCTGATCCTGGGCGGCGGCGGGCTCTGGTCTCTCGACGCGCTCCTCGCGCCCTGAGGACCGGCCGCGCCCCGCTCGCCCCGACGCACCCCTCGCAGTAAGATCGAGGCGGTGCGCTCGACCAGATCTCCGTTCTCCGCCCGATTCCCCGAGGGAGCCTCGACATGACCCAGGGTTCATCCATCGGCCGGTCCGTCCGCCGCCTCGACGGCGGGGAGAAGGTCACCGGCCTCACGCGCTTCGCGGGCGACGTCCAGCTGCCGCGCATGGTCCACGCCCGTCTCGTCCTGAGCCCGCACGCCCACGCGCGGATCACGCGCATCGACGGCCGCGCCGCCGCGGCCCGGGCCGGCGTGCTCGGCGTCTTCGCCGCGGCCGACCTCGGTCTCGTCAACGTCGACCCGACCGCGCGGAGCAAGTCGCCGCTGGCCCTCGACCACGCGCTCTTCGTGGGACACCCCGTGGCGGCGGTCGTGGCCGAGACGGCGGCCATCGCCGAGGACGCGGCCGCCCTCGTCGAGGTCGACTACGAGCCGCTTCCGGCCGCGCTGGAGGCGCTCGCCGCGATGCGGCAGGACGCGCCGCGCGTGCGCGCCGCGGCCGCCGCGGGCGGCGAGGCGGAGCTGGCCATGCACGGCGCGGCGACCGGCGGCGAGCGGCTCCGCGAGACCGTCGGCCCGAACGTCGTGAGCACCCAGCGCTTCCACCGGGGCGACGTGGCCCGGGGCTTCGCCGAGGCCGATGTGGTCGTCGAGCGCCGCTTCGAGACGCCCATGGTGCACCAGGGCTACCTCGAGCCGCGCGCGGTCGTCGCGGACGTGGACCCCCTCGGGGCGCTCACCGTGTGGACCGCGACCCAGGCGCTCTTCTTCACGCGATCGGAGGTCTCTGAGGTGCTCGGGCTGCCCGAGCATCAGGTGAAGGTCGTGGCGACGCCCCTCGGGGGCGGATTCGGCGCGAAGTTCGTGCTCCTCGAGCCCCTCGCCGCGGCGCTCGCGCTGCGCCTCCGCCGGCCGGTCTCGGTCGTCATGACCCGCACCGAGGAGTTCCTGTCGACGACGCCGGCCCCGCCCGCGGTGATCGAGCTCAAGGTCGGAGCGCGCCGCGACGGGACCCTCACCGCCCTCGAGGGCCGGGCGGTGTTCGACGCCGGCGCCTACGCGGGCGCGCCGCTCGGCATCGCGCTCCTCCTGATGGGCAGCTATTACCAGGTGCCGAACATCGAGCTCCGCGGCTACGAGGTGCTCACGCACAAGCCCGGTAACGGCGCGTACCGCGCGCCGGGCGCGGTGCAGGGGACCTTCGCGATCGAATCGGTCATGGACGAGCTCGCGCGGGCGACCGGGCTCGACCCGATCGACCTCCGGCTCCTCAACGCGTCGCGGCCGGGCGACCCGATGGTGACCGGCCAGCCCTGGCCGAAGATGGGCCTCGTGGAGTGCCTGGAGCGGCTCCGCGAGGAGCGCGGCCGTCGCGCCACGCGCCGCCGCCGCCCGCGAACCGGGCGGTACCGGCGGGGATCGGGGGTCGCCGTCGGGGGCTGGATGGGCGGGGTCGAGCCCGCCAACGCCGCGTGCCGCCTGGACCGCGACGGGACGGTCAGCATCCTCGTGGGCACCGTCGACATGAGCGGCACCAACACCGCGTTCGCCCAGATCGCCGCCGAGGCGTTCGGCATCCCGTTCGAGGACGTCCGCGTGATCAACGGCGACAGTGACACCGCGCCGTACGCGGGGGCGAGCGGCGGCAGCAAGATCACCTACACCGTGGGCCTGGCCGTGGAGCGCGCCGCCCGCGAGGCCCGGCGGCAGCTCCTCGCCATCGCCGCCGACCGGCTCGAGGCCTCGATGGAGGACCTCGAGATCGTCGACCGCGCGGTGCGCGTCCGCGGCGTCCCCGCGCGCGCCGTCGCCCTCGGCGACCTCGCCAAGGCGAGCATGCAGTTCGGCGCGAAGTACGAGCCCGTGTACGGGCGGGGCGGGAGCGCGACGGTCGCGCGCTCGCCGGCGTTCGCCGCCCACTGGAGCGAGGTCGAGGTGGACACGGAGACCGGCGCGGTCCGGGTGACCGGCCACCTGGCCGTGCAGGACGTCGGGCGGGCCATCAACCCGGCGGCCGTCGAGGGACAGATCCAGGGCGGCGTGGTGCAGGGGATCGGCTGGGCGCTCCTCGAGCGGATGCCGTACGACGAGGCGGGCCAGCTCCTCGCGGCGACGCTGATGGACTACGCCTTGCCCCAGAGCGACCAGGTGCCGAGCGTGGAGTCCGTCCTGCTCGAGGTGCATTCCGACCACGGCCCCTTCGGCGCCAAGGGCGTGGGCGAGCCGCCGATCGTCGGCGTGCCCGCCGCGATCGCGAACGCGGTCGCCGCCGCGACCGGGCATCGGTTCACGTCGCTCCCGATCACGGCGCACGAGGTCGTCGCGGCACTGGACGGCCACGCCGGCGGCCGGGCGGGCTGATGGCGGCGACGCGCGAAGCGGCGGCGGCCTCGCCGGAGCTTCGCCAGCGGGTTCTGGGGCGGATCGACGACGACGAGGTCGTCCGGCTCGCCCAGGACCTGATCCGGATCCCGTCGTTCACGACCGAGGAGACCCCCTGCGCGGAGTGGCTGGCGAACTACCTCGCCGACCAGGGCCTCGAGGTGGAGCTCCAGGAGATCGAGCCGGGGCGGAAGCAGGCCGTGGCCCGCCTCCGCGGCACGGGCGGCGGCCGGTCGATCATGCTCAACGGACACATCGACATCGATCCGCTCGCGAGCGGCTGGACCCGCGATCCCTTCGAGCCCTGGATCGCCGAGGGTCGCCTGTACGGCCACGGGATCTTCAACATGAAGGCGGGCGTGACCGCGAACATCATGGCCGCGCTCGCGCTCCGCCGGGCGGGCGCGCCGCTGCGGGGCGACGTCGTGGTGGCGTGCGTGGCCGCGGAGCTCAACAGCGGGATCGGCACGATCCACGCGATCCGGCACGGCGGGCGGACGGACATGGCGGTCGTCTCCGAGCCGTACGGCGCCGACACGATCCTCACGAAGCACACCGGGACCATGGACGTCGTGGTCCACACGCTCGGGCGGGCAACGCACATCAGCAAGAAGGAGCAGGGCGTGGACGCCATCGGGCTGATGATCCGGGCCATCGGCGCGCTGAACGCCATGCGCTTCACCCACGTCCACGACCCGGACCTGCCGGGCCTCCCGCGCCTGAACGTCGGCTCCATCGTCGGCGGCCGGGGCCGGAGCCACGAGCTGCGCGGCGCCTACACGGTCAGCGACCACTGCACGGCGTACGTCAACGTGCGCTTCAACGCGAGCCAGACCGGCGAGACCATCCTCGCCGACTTCCGCCGGACGCTCGACGGGCTCGCGGCCGAGGACCCGACCTTCCGGTACGAGATCGAGTTCCCGCCCGCGCTCGAGCGCGGGCTCGGGCGGCTCGCGAAGGCCGCGGTCGACGTGCCGAAGACCGAGCCCGTCGTGCAGATGGTGCGGTGCAGCCTCCACGCCCTGACCGGGCGCGAGCCCGAGCACTTCGGGGTCCGGCTGCCCCAGAGCTACGCCGGGAACGACACGACGCACCTCTGGGCCGCGGGCATCCCGTGCTGTCTCTACGGGCCCGGCGGCGGGTATACGGACTACCATGACGTGCACGTCACCCTCGCGGACCTGTTCCTGTGCACGAGGGTCCTGGCCCTGACCGCGCTGGAAGCGGCCCTGTGACGGGCGCGGCCGACGTGCGCTACGTCGACCCCGCGACCGGCCGCACGTATCCCCTGGCCGAGCCGCGATGGTGCGGTGACGACGGCCACTACCTGAACCTCGAGCCCGGGCCGGGGCTCGGGCGGGACGACATCGACCCGGGCCAGGACTCGGTCTGGCGCTACGCGAAGGCGCTCCTCGTCGACCCGGGCGACGCCGTCAGCATGGGCGAGGGCTGGACGCCGCTGGTCGCGGGCACGTGGGCCGGCGCCCCCGTCCTGTTCAAGCTCGAGTTCCTGATGCCGACGGGGTCGTTCAAGGACCGCGGCATGACGGTGATGGTGAGCTACCTGAAGAGCCGCGGCGTCGACCGCGTGCTCGAGGACTCGTCGGGGAACGCCGGCGCGTCGCTCTCCGCCTACGCGGCGCGGAGCGGCCTGTCGTGCCGCATCCTGGTGCCCGAGACGGCGTCCTACCCGAAGATCGCCCAGATCGCCGCGTGCGGCGCCGACGTCGTCACGATCCGGGGCTCGCGCCAGGACGTCGCCGAGGCCGCGCTCCGGCAGAGCGCGGACATCTTCTACGCGAGCCACAACTGGCAGCCGACGTTCGTGGAGGGCGTGAAGACGCTCGCGTACGAGCTGTGGGAGCAGCTCGCCTTCAACGCGCCCGACAACGTCGTCGTGCCCCTCGGCTACGGGAGCAACGTCCTCGGCTGCGAGCGCGGCTTCGACGAGCTCCTCCGGCGTGGCGAGATCGTCCGGCGGCCGCGGCTCTTCGGCGTCCAGGCGGCGAACTGCGCCCCCTACCACGCGGCCTTCCGGGCGGGGGTCGAGCACCTCGTGCCCACGACGATCGCGCCGACCGTCGCCGAGGGCATCGCCTCGGCCAAGCCCACGCGGGTGGCCGAGGTGCTCCGCGCCGTGCGGGAGAGCGGGGGCAGCGTGGTGACGGTCGACGAAGCGGAGATCGTGGAGGCGCTCGGGACCCTGGCGCGCAAGGGGCTCTACGTGGAGCCCACGTCCGCGGCGGCCGCGGCGGGGCTCGGCCGGCTCCTCGAGACGGGCGCCATCCGGCCCGACGAGACGACCGTGCTCGTCCTGACCGGATCGGGCCTCAAGGCGTCCGCGAGCATCGGCGAGCTCCTGAAGCTCGGCGCGCGGGGCGACTGAGCCCATGCGGCTGACGCCGACCGAGCTCGACCGCCTGGCGATCTTCACCGCCGCCGAGCTCGCCCGCCGCCGGCGCGCGAAGGGCTGGCGGCTCACGTATCCGGAGGCGCTGGCGCTCATCTGCGACGAGATGCACGAGGCCGCGCGCGGGGGCGCGTCCTACGCGGAGGTCGTCCAGACGGCCCGCGGCGTCCTCACCGAGGACGACGTGCTGGACGGGGTCGCCGATCTGGTCGGCACCGTGAAGCTGGAGTGCCTGTTCGGAGACGGCACCCGAGTCCTCCACGTGGAGCGGCCGATCGGGCCGGGCCGGCGGCCGACGGCATGAGGCCGGGGGAGGTCCTGTTCGCCGAGGGGACGATCGTCCTGAACGCCGGCCGGCCCACCGTCGAGGTGAGCGTGACCAACACCTCGGCGCACACGATCTTCATCAGCTCCCACTTCCCGTTCTTCGAGGTGAACCGCCGGCTCGAGCTCGACCGCGCCCGGGCCTGGGGCATGCACCTCGACATCCCTGCCGGCGACGCGGAGCGCTGGCGCCCGGGCGAGACCCGGATCGTGCGGCTCGTCGCCTTCGGGGGCGCGCGCGCGGTGCGCGGGTTCAACGGGCTCACGGACGGCCCGGCCACGCCCGAGCGCCTGGCCGGGGGCCTCGCGCGGGCCCGCGCGGGCGGGTACGCGCACCGGGATGCGGGCGCCCCGGAGGCCTCCCGTGGCCGGTGAGCTGACGCGCCCCGAGTACTCGGGGCGCTACGGGCCCACCACCGGCGACCGCGTGCGGCTGGGGGACACCGACCTCCTCCTCCGGATCGACCGCGACGAGTCGAGCTACGGCGACGAGGTGCTGCGCGGCTGGGCCAAGACGTTGCGCACCGGGATCATGACCAACGCCGAGCTGCCGGCGGCGAGCGAGCTCGACCTCATCGTCACGAACGTGATCGTGATGGACCCCGTCCTCGGCATCTTCAAGGGGAACATCGGGGTGAAGGACGGCGTGATCGTCGGCGTGGGGCGCGCCGGCAACCCGGACGTCGTGGACAACCCGGACCTCCTGATCGGCTCCAACACGGTGCCGGTGTACGGCCAGGGCTACATCGCGACGCCCGGCGGCATCGACACCCACGTCCACCTGGTCCAGCCGCGCCTCATCCCGGCCGCGCTGGCCGCGGGCATGACGACCCTGATCACCGGCGGCCTCAACGAGAACCCGGCCTTCAACCTGGACCACATGTTCCTTGCCTTCGAGGGGTTCCCGGTGAACCTCGGCGTGCTCGGCCGCGCCGCCAGCTACGTGGCCGCCCCGCTCGAGCGGCAGATCGAGTCGGGCGCGTGCGGCCTCAAGGTGCACGAGGACTACGCGGGGTACCCGAGCATCGTCGACGCGGCGCTGACCGTCGCCGACGCCTACGACGTCCAGATCGCGATGCACACCGACGGCCTCAACGAGTCGTGCGAGCTCCACGAGACCGTCGCCGCGATCGCGGGGCGGAGCATCCACGCCTACCACGTGGAGGGGATCGGCGGCGGCCACTCGCCCGACATCCTGGCGATCGCGGGGATCGGCCACGTCATCGGGTCCTCGACGACGCCGACGGTGCCCTACGGCCGGAACGTCGCGGCCGAGCACCACGCCATGATGTGGTCGGTCCACGGCATGAACCCGCGCGTCCCGAGCGACCACGTGATGATCGCCGACCGGATCCGCGAGTCCACGATGCGCGCGGAGAGCGTGCTCCACGAGCTCGGAGCGATCAGCATCATCAACTCCGACTCCCAGGGGATGGGGCGCATCGGCGAGGTGATCCGCCGGACCTGGCAGCTCGCCCACCAGATGAAGCGCATGCGGGGCGAGCGCCCGCCGCACGACAACCCGCGGATCCTCCAGTACCTCGCGAAGTACACGATCAACCCCGCGCGGGCCCACGGCGTGGACCGCTGGGTGGGCTCGCTCGAGGCGGGCAAGAGCGCGGACATCGTGCTGTGGCGTCCGGAGTTCTTCGGCGTGAAGCCGGAGGTCGTGATCAAGGGCGGCTATCCGGCGTGGGGCGCGCTCGGCGAGGGCAACGCGTCCGTCTCCCAGACCGAGCCCCAGATCTACGGCGCGCACTGGGGCGGCAGCGGGCTCGCGGCCGCGAGCCTCAGCATCGACTTCGTCTCGGCCGCCGCGGCGGCCGGCGACTTCCGGCGCCGGCTCGGAACCCGACGGCGGGCGATCCCCGTGGTCGGCATCCGGCAGATCGGCAAGCGCGACATGCTCTACAACCAGGCGAACCCCCGGATCGAGATCGACCCCGGCTCGGCCGACATCCTGATCGACGGGAAGCCGCTCCCGCCCTTGCCCGACGACGACCTCCCGCTGAACCGCCGCTATTTCCTGACGTAGCGTCCGGGCCGCTTAGATCCTCGCCATCCGCCTGACCAGGGCGAGCGTGTCCGTCCAGAACGCCAGGGACGAATGCATGTCCGAAACGACTTGTTCGATCGCGTCGACGAACTCGTCGATCTGCGCCTGAGTCACGATCAGGGGTGGCGCCACCTTGAGCACCTTGAAGTCGTTGCCGCAGACCTGCGCGAGGACGTTCCCGCACCGGAACAGCCGACTGACCAGCACCTGCCCGAAGAGTCCGGGGTGGACCTTCGTGAGCGTCTCGAACGAGGCGCGAAGTCGCAGGGACCGCGGACTTCTGAACGCGATGCCCGAAAGGAGGCCGAGGCCGCGGACCTCGGAGACCATCTCGTAGCCCGCGAGGCGGCGGGCGAGGTGCTCTCGCAGGGAGTCGCCTGCGATGGTCGCCCGGACGCCGAGCCCCTCGTCCTCGAGCACGTCGAGGGTGGCCAGCCCGGCCCGCATCGCGAGCCCGTTCTCGCTGTACGTCGAAGTGTGGACGAAGGCCCGGCTGAGCGAGCTGTACACGGAGTCGAAGACGGCGTCCGAGAAGAGCACAGCCCCGCTCGGCACGAGGCCGCCGCTGAGCGCCTTCGCAAGGACCACCATGTCCGGATCGAGCTTGAAGTGATGCGCGGCGAGGAAGGGACCGGTCCGGCACAGCCCCGTCTGGACCTCGTCGAGGACGAAGAGCGTCCCGGTGTCGCGGCAGAGTCCCTGGGCGATCTCGAGATAGCGATGATCGGGCAGGCGGATCCCGTTCTCGGCCTGCACCGGCTCCACGACGAAGGCCGCGTGCCGCTCCGTCATGAGCTCGGCGGCGAGGGCGTCCTGATCCCCGAACGGGACGGCGACGGCGTGGGGCAGCAGGGGGCCGAATCTTTCGGCCCAGAAGGGATTGCTCATCAGCGACAGCGCGCCGCACGTGAGCCCGTGGAAGCCGCCCTCGGCGTGAAGCAGGCCGCTCCGCCCCGTGTGTGCGCGTGCGAACTTGATGACAGTCTCGATTCCCTCGCTGCCGGAGCTCGCGAAGTACGCTTTGGTGAGACGTCCCCCGGCCTTGGCGCAGAGACGCTCGGCCAGGCGTCCGGCGGCGTCCGGGGCGTGGCTCTGCAGCATGGCCGGACCGTGGCGGTCGAGCTCGTGCTTGAGGGCCGCCACCACGCGGGGATGATTGTGACCCACGTTGTGCACGCAGTAACCGGACAGGAAGTCGAGGATCCGTCGCCCATCCGCCGTGAAGAGCTCCGTGCCCTCGCAGCGTGTGTACTCGACGTTCATCTGCATGAGATCGAGGACGCGCACCCACTGCGGGTTCAGGTGTCTCGAATACGGCGAGACGGTAGCCGGCCTGGGAGCCTGGGCGAACAGTCGCACGACGAGCCCTCCTTGCGAGTGGAAGTGCGATCAGACCGTCAGCAGTCGCCAGCCGAGAGTGCAGAGGCCTTGCGCGACCTCGCCGGGCGACGTGAGAGCGCCCACGTGCATGGCGAGGAGGCGCGAGAAGAGCGACGGCTCAGTCGCGAGCGCCCGCAGGGCCCGGCGCCTGAGCCACCTCGAGCGGTCCATCGCCACGAGGAGCCGTCCCACCAGCGCGGGATGGCGGCGGACGCGCCGGTGGGCGCTCTCGTAGCCGGAGAGGTCCCCGGCCCTCAGGGCCTTCCCGAGGTGGAGCGCCTGCTGGAAGAGGATCGACAGACCCTCGCCCGTGATTCCGTCGAGCGAGCCCGATGCCTCGCCGACGAGCGCAACTCGATCGCGGGAGACGGCTCGCAGGCGACGCGACGTGGACGGGACTCCCCGCTCACGGCTCGTGGCCGGCGCCCCGCCCAGGCGCCGCGCCAGGAAGGGGCACGCGCCCAGCAGGCGGTCCAGCCGGAGACTGGGGTCCCGCGAGATGAGCGCGACGCACACCTCGCGGGGCGCCACGGGCGTCACGACGACCTGGGCTCCCTCGCACCAGTAGACCTCGACGACGTCCGTCCACGGCGTGACCCCGAAGTGCTGACGGAACCCGAAGCGGCGGGGCGGGGCTGCCGGCCCGAGCCCCGCCCATCGACGCACCTGCGACGCCTCCCCGTCGGCCCCGACGATCCAGCGGGACGCGATCACGCCGGTGTCGAGCGCGAGCCCGTGCGGTGTCAGCCCGCGCACGCGGGTTTGCCACGCCAACTTCACGCCCACGGCTTCGGCGCGCTCGATCAGCAGACGGTGGAGCGTGGTGCGTCGGATCCCGCGACCGGGCTCCCGTCGGAAGTTGGCCTCGACGGACAGATCGGGGTCGACGAACCGGATTCCGCGGAACGGCATGGACTCGTGGGGCGGAATCGAGACGCCGAGTCCGCGCAGCGCGGCGACTCCGTTGGGCATCACTCCTTCGCCGCAGGCCTTGTCGATCGGCGGCGCCGCCCCGTCCAAGACGATCACCTCGAGGTTGTGCTGGCGCGCGGCGATGGCCGCGGCGAGGCCGGCCGGCCCGCCCCCCACGACCAGCACGTCCGTCTCAGGTGGGAGATCTCCGCGGCGGGACGGGCGGCGCCCCCGAGTCTCGGCGAGCGTCATCACGGCCGATCGTCGGCATGCAGGCGGGCCTCGGTTCTGAGGCTGACTTCGGCCACCGGGGCGACGCGGAGGAAGAGGAGGCTCGGGTTACGTAGCCCCCAAGCGACGTAGGGAATCTCGAACGCGGTCTCGGCGGAGACCGTCTCGCCGGCCACCCGGGCCTGGACCGGCAGGGTGAGGGAATGGTCCACCCCGTGCAGGTTCAGCACTCCCGCGAGCAGGAACTCGGACGGGCCAGAGCGTGCGAGGGCTCCCACGACCCGGGTGGGTCGAAACGTGGCGACCGGGTAGCGGTCGGTCTCCAGTACGCTCCCGTGCATCTCGTGGTCGCGTAGACGATTGCCGGTGCCCGCCCGGCGGAGGTCGATCGTCACGTGGCCCGAGGCCGTGCCGCTTTCGGGATCGAAGCGGATCTCGCCGGACTCGAGCGCCAGCAACCCGTCGATGGTGTGGCCCGTCGCCTTCACCGCGAACGTGAGGCTCGTCTTGTCCGGGGCGAGCGTGAGGACGCTGGGCTCCGTCGATGCGGTGAGCGGACAGAGCAAGAGCGCGGTCGCCGCAAGGCCGCCTCGCCACCTGACCATGCCGGTCCTCCCGTGTTCGAGTGAGCTCGGTACGCGCGCCCGCGTTCCCCGGGGCTACGCGAGACCCTAGCGCGCGGAGATGAACCCGAGGTGAACGGCGCCTCCCGGTCTCTCGAGAGGCCCAGCGGTATAATCGGCGCATGCGCGTGCTCGTGGTGGAAGACGAGCATCGACTGGCGGATCGACTGGCCCGCGGCCTTCGCGAGGAGGGCTTTGCTGTCGACGCGGCGCCGACGAAGGCGGCGGCCGGAGACCTTGCCAGCGGAACGGACTACGATCTCGTGCTGCTCGACCTCAAGCTGCCCGACGGGTCGGGCCTCGAGCTCCTCGAGGAGTGGCGCGCGCAGGGCTTCCAGGCCCCCATCCTCGTCCTGACGGCGAAGGACCTGCTGGATGACAAGCTGAAAGGCCTGAGAGCGGGCGCGGATGACTACCTGACGAAGCCCTTCTCCTTCGCCGAGCTGCTGGCTCGGGTCCAGGTGCTCTTGCGGCGATGCGCCGCGCCGCCGCAGAACGTCCTGGAGATGGGCGATCTCCGGGTGGACCGCACCGGACGTCAGGTGGAGCGGGCCGGCCAGGCCATCGAGCTGACGGCCAAGGAATTCGCGCTACTGGAGTACCTGACGCTTCACGCCGGACAGGTCCTGTCGCGAGCGACGATAGCCGAGCACGTGTGGGACGACGGCTACGACGCGCAGAGCAACGTCATCGACGTCATCGTGAGCCGCCTGCGGCGGAAGCTCGAGGCCCATGGCGACCGGCTGATCCACACCGTTGGGGGCGTCGGCTACACGCTACGGAGCGGGTGAGCCGACGCATGCGCTCGGCGCGATCCCTGCGCGCGGCGTTCACCTGGTGGTTCGCCGGGACCCTCGTGATCCTCTACGGGGTGGTGGCGACCGCCGTCTGGCTGCACTCGCGCGCCAGTGACCAGCAGTACGCGATCTTGACTCTCAAGGCCGAGGGCGAGGCGGTCGCCAGCTACCTGGCGGCCACGGGACGGGTGGACGCGCCCGAGTTCAGCGCGCGGGAGACCGCGCCGTTCCCGATCTGGTTCCGCCTCCGGCAAGGATCGCGCGTCCTCGCGGAGACGCCGGGCACTCCGGGCCTGGCGGTCCGATCCTCCGGTCTCGCGCGGGACGAGCTCCTCACGGAATGGGCGCCGTCCATCAAGGGGCCTTATCTCAGCGTGCATCACGCGATCGGCGGGCCCCTCCAGGGCGCCACCCTGGAGGTCATCGCGCCGACCGCGTCGATCCTCGCCGCCGAGCGCCGGCTCGGCGCCCTCCTGGGTCTGGGAGGCATCATCGTCATACCGCTGGCGGCTCTCGGTGGCCGGCTGCTCGCGCAGCGCGCGCTTCGCTCGGTCGATGGACTGGTGACGCGGATCCGCGCCCTGGACTCGAGTCGCCTGAGCGACCGCCTCGTGCTGCCGCCGGGGACCGTCGAGGAGGTCGCGGTTCTGGCCAGCGCGTTCAATGATCTCCTCGGCGCTCTGGAGACGAACGTGGAGACGATGCGGCGCTTCACGGCCGACGCCTCGCACGAGATCCGGAACCCGCTGAGCGTGCTCCGCATCGGACTGGAGGTGGCGCTCCGGCGCCCGCGCGAGACGGCGGAATACCGGAAAGTCATCCAGGAGAACCTCCAGGAGATCCAGCGGTTGCAGGCGGTGCTGGAAGGATTGCTCGCGCTCGGGCGCGAGATGCCGGGCACGCCCTATCCGCTCGTGTCGGGGGCAGTGGACTTCTCGGCCCTGCTCGCTCGGACAGCGGAGACGTTCGCGACCGTGGCGGCCGAGCGCCGGATTCGCATTGAGAGCGACATCGCGCCGGGACTGGTGGTCCAGGGAGACGCGCACCTGCTCCGCCTCGCCGCGTTCAACCTGATCGACAACGCGCTGAAGCACAGTCCCCCGGATGCGGCCGTCCACGTGACACTGCGTGCCCGCACCGGCGAGTCGCAGCTGGTGATCGCCGATCAGGGGTCGGGCGTGGCGCCCGAGAACCGCGAGCGTCTGTTTCGCCGCTATGGCCGGACCGAGCGGACCGACGAGCCCGGTGTGGGCGGGCTCGGCCTGAGCGTGGTGGCGTGGGTCGCGGAGCGCCATGGGGGACGCGTGCGGCTCCTCGACACGGCCCGCGGCGCGGCATTCGAGCTCGTGTTGCCGGACTCGACGCTCGCGAAGCGCCTCCCTGCGGTCGCCGCGGCCCCATCCGTTACAGCAGGACGCTGATCGGCTCGGTCGACCGACCGTGGTCTCACCGCGCTCCGCCAGCAACGGGAGCCGGCGCCACGCGCCGAGAGGGCGAGAGATCGTTCCGGGCCTTCGCGCGAAGCGCCTCCGACCCCCGCCGGGCCGGCGGCGAGCTTTCCCATGCCCAGCCCTTCGGGGCACCCGAGCGTAGTCTTCGACCTCCACACGAAGTACGCTGCGCAAGCCCGCGATTCCAAAAGACTCTCTAGCTAGCTCAGGACTTCGTCGCAGCCTGACGCCGGGGTTACCCTTCGCCATCGGCAGTTTCGGCGACGGCCCCGAGGAGGGGCAGACGGAGGCCGGCGATGCGGAACAGCGGGAGGACGCAGTCGCTCAGCCCCGGAGCGGCCTAGCCCTAGCGGGCTCCTGCTCCGGGCCCACGAATGCGGCCGGCCGCGGCCAGCACCCCCCTCTGGGGCGGCGGCTTCTGGCTCGACTCGCTCGACCTGCTGGACCTCATGCTGGCGTGCGACGCGACGTTCGGCCCGGTGTTCCAGAGCGCCCCGCGATCGGTGATGGCGAACGTCAAGACGGTCGGCGACCTCGTCGCGATCGTCGAGGCCCGATCCCGCCCCTGACGACCGCGCTCGGGCCGACGGCCCCGCCATGTGCCGTCCTTGACGGGGCCTGCCCCGAACGCGTACCGTCGGATGACGCTGGCCGGAGCGGGCTTCATCCGCCAGCCCCCTCTGGAGGCCGAACGGCCGAGAACGGGCTTTATGTTGCCTATTCCCTCGGGACGCTCATCGACGAGAAGCCGGGGCAGAACGAGATCCTCCACACGTTCGGCCTGATGGTGACCGCGGACGAGGTGCCCAAGGACGCCAAGGTGGACACGCCGGCGGAGATGTTCACCTTCATCGAGCAGCGCTCCCTCCGGTCGGAGCGCCGATTCACCGTGGTGGAGTCCACATTCCGCCCCGACTCGTCGCTCGGCGCCGAATGCGTGCGCTTCGACGCCGTCGTCGAGGAGCGGAACAATCCCAACGGGCGCGGCCTCGTCCTCGTTGGTGTCCTGCGCGACAACCTCTTCTGCCGGCACCCCAGGGCGCGGACGCCCACGTTCGTCCTGATCAGCGCGAGCGAGCGCTACGTCCAGGGCACTGTGACCGGCCCGCTCCTCATCGACGCGCTGCGGTCCGAGTGGGAGCCATCGGTGCGGAGCGTCCAGTTCATGCCCCGCCCTTGATCCTGACCGGCGGGCGCGGCGTCCTGCCCGTCTGGTCTACGGCATTCCCCCAACAGAGCTCTGGGGACGACCCGGCGTGGGATGGAGCGGCACCGGTGAAGGCGGGCCGAACGCTCGTGACCAGGAGTGTCATCAAGTGCTGGGCGTCGGCTCCCTTCATGAAGCGCCCAATGCTCGCGCTGTGGATCGCCGCTGTGATCCCGCTATCCGGCTGCAATCCGGTCGGAGCACTCGGTGCGTGGGAGGGTCCCTTCCTCCTCGTTGCGCTGAGCCCCACCCCGCCGACGGACCAGCTCTCCAGCGTGCGGCTGCCATACACGCTCCGGCCCCACTTCACGGACGAGGTCGCGAACTACCAGTGGACACAGATGTCGAGACCGAGGGGGGATCGTTGGGACGCGTGAGGAGTCGGGCGGTCCGTTTCGGAATCGGGCTCCTTGCTCTCCTAGCGGTCTTGCAGTTCGTGCCGACGGCGAGAACCAACCCCCCAGAACGGGAGCCCCCGGTGGCGCCGCCCGCCGTGCACGCGATTCTCGTGCGCTCGTGCTACGACTGTCACTCCAACGAGACCCGGTGGCCCTGGTACTCGCGGATCGCTCCCGCCTCGCTCCTGATCTCCCGCGACGTCATCGAGGGGCGCCGGGAGCTCAACCTATCGACTTGGAGCCAGTACGATGCGCGGCGCAAGACGCGGAAGCTCCGGGAGATCGGCGAGCAGGTGGAGCAGGGCAAGATGCCGCAGTGGTACTACCTGCTCCTGCACCCGGACGCGCGGCTGTCGACAGAGGATCGTCAGCTCCTCGCCGACTGGGTGAAGCGGCCGTAGTCGTCGCGGCCATCGGCCCTGAGCCGCGAGCATGCGCTGGGCGAAGCACGACGAGCCATACGCACCCGGCAGTGCCTTGTGGCCCTGCTCCTGCTCACCCTCCCCGGGTGCATGGACTCGGGCGGTGCCGCGTCGTCCACGCCGCGCCTCCGCACCGACGTCGAGTGGATACTTGAGGGTATCGAGCTCCGCACCGCGGCCGGGCATGAAGCGATCGGTAGGGCGCCTCGCGCCTGACCCCGCCGCCTCGGCGCCGGTACTGGGGGCAACGCGGCGCGTCGTCTCCAGGAGCCGTTCGGTGAACGGAACCGCCGGGCGTTCTGTCTGACCTCTCGAGATCGATTCAGGGGGGCGGGTCACGCCCGGGTTCTGGCCGGTACTGGGCCTCCCCTGAGCCTGCGCGCCGGTCGCATCGCCCGGGCCGGCGGCACACGCGGCGGCCCCGGGGCCGACGTGATGCGCCCGTCACCATCGTTCGCGCCATCGGCGAGGCTTGACAACTGTGCAGCAGTGGGACGAGCCTTAGGGATGTCATGACGCGCAGCATTCAGTTCGCGGTGATGTCGCGTCTCCTCGTGGCCTTGCTCAGCCTCATCGCATTCGCGGCGGGCTTGGTCAGCGTGTGCCTGCCCGACGATCCTCATCAGGCGGCGTATTACGATGGGGACGCGGACGACGTTGGAATCGCTCAGGAACGCCAGACTCTGGCGTTCCACATCGCGGTCGTTCAGCCGGTCGTCCAACTCGCCCCTCTCCCCCCTTCGCATCGCGAGGGCGTTCAGAGCCCCAAAGCCCGGGCAGACGTCTCGGCCCCCTCGCGCCCCGAAGCTCGCGCGCCCCCGGCGTAATCCGCTCAGCCTTCTGACCTAGAGCCGGGGCGGGCACCGAGACGGCGTCGACCGTCCGGGGTCCAGCCTCAGGCGTTTCCTGGTTACTTGGGGCGAGTTGGGAGAAGCCATGGCTGGCCGTGCCCAGGGGAGCGGAACGACACCGGGACAACTGCGTCGTAGACCGTCTGCTCAGAGTTGACGCCGCCGTTCGGGCTGGTGACCTGGCGTCTCTTGGTAGCAGACGGCCCCGCAGATCGTTCCCTTTGAAGCGCAGGGAATGCGTGACGGAGGCTCAAGAATGCGGATAAGATGCTCCGCTCGCCGACGACTCTTCGGATCGTTCGCCGATACCGATGTGGCGACTGGGAGCGCGCGCCGCATCCGCGATTCGGCTCGAAGGCGATTCGCCCGGTCGAGTCCGCGTCTCCTCGTGCTCGGCGCATGCATCTGCTTGGGCGCGTGCGGCGAGCCGGGGTCGGGCAGCCGCGCCGTCGGCGCTCTTACCGGGTCCACAGCGCTCCCCGAAAGTACGCTCCCAGCCGACCGAGGAGCTGCCGAGGCGCCGCGGCCGCGCAGCGGGCTCAGCCAGAGCGCCGCTCCCCCCCGGGTACAGCACGTGATCACGGTGGTCCTCGAGAACACGGACTACGAACAGGCGCTCGCACAGCCGTTCCTGGCCCAACTGGCGCGCAATGGAGGGCTACTGACCAACTACTCGGCCGTCACACACCCGTCCCAGCCCAACTATTTCGCCTTGACCGCGGGAAGTACGTTCGGAGCGTCCAACGACGGTGTGACGCTCGATGCCCGTCACATTGGCGACCTGGTAGAGGCCAAGGGGAGAACCTGGAAGGCCTACGCCGAGCAGTACCGGGGGCAGTGTGATACGGGGGCGACATCTGGCAACTACGTGCGACGCCACGAACCGTTCATCAGCTTCAAGAACGTCCAGTCGAACCCGTCGCGCTGTCAGCGGATCGTGAACGCGGCTCAGTTGCAGACGGACGTCACCCAGGGCACGCTGCCGAGCTACGCCCTCTACGTTCCGGACCTCAAGAATGACGGCCACGACACGGGCGTCGGTCGGGCCGATCGATGGCTCGCGTCGACGTTCGGGCCATTGCTGCAGGACCCGCGCTTTCGCCAGAACACTCTGCTCGTGGTGACCTTCGACGAAGGACAGCGGGGGAATCACGTCTACACCGTCGTGTCGGGCGATGCCGTGGCGCCGGGATCCACATCGAACGCCCCGTACAACCACTTTAGCCTCCTGCGGACGACGGAACAGGTCTTGGGGCTGGGCACCCTCGGCCAGGCTGATGCCACCGCGCCGGTCATCACGGGGATCTGGCACTGAGTAACAAGCTCGCCGCTCCGTTCTTCCTGTCGGCCAGTTCGTGCTGGCAGGTTGCGGGGGCGCTCCTCTTCCTTTCGCACTCGATCCTCGACGGCTGCGACGGCGAGTTGGCTCCTTGACGGGGCCTGCCCCGAACGCGTACCGCCGGATGACGCTGGCCGGAGCGGGCTTCATCCGCCAGCCCCCTCTGGGGGCCGAACGGCCGAGAACGGGTTTCATGTTGCCTATCCCCCAGGACGGCGGCCGGCGATGCGCGGAACAGGGGGAGGACGCAGTCGCTGAGCCCCGGAGCGGCCGAGCGAGCTCCTGCTCCGGGCCCACGAATGCGGCCGGCCGCGGCCAGCACCCGCCTCTGGGGCGGCGGCTTCTGGCTCGATTCGCTCGACCTGCTGGACCTCATGCTGGCGTGCGACGCGACATTCGGAGAGCGCCCCGCGATCGGCGATGGCGAACGTCAAGACGGTCGGCGACCTCGTCGCGATCGTCGAGGCCCGATCCCGCCCTTGACGGCCACGCTCGGGCTGACCGCCAGGGAGCGCCCGCCGCCGGTCAGAACTGGAGCGCGCTCAGCATGGCGTCCGCCCGGGCGTCGGCCTCGGTGAGCGGCGCCAGATCGAAGCGCTTCTCGATGAGCCGGAGGATCGAGGTCGTGTCGTAGGACGTGTGGTCCACGAAGCCCCGCTTGGCGAAGGGCGACACGATGATCGTCGGGACGCGGGTGCCCGGACCCCACCGGTCGCGCACCGGCGGGGCGACGTGGTCCCAGAATCCGCCGTTCTCGTCGTAGGTCACGATGACCAGCATTTTCGACCACTGCGGGCTCTTCTCCAGGCGCTGCAGGATCTCGCCCGTGTGCCGGTCGCTCGAGACCACGTCGCTCGCGCTCGGATGCTGGTTGATGCCGCGTCGCGGCTTGTAGAAGGCGACGGCCGGCAGGCCGCCGCGGTCGATGTCGGCGAGGAAGTCCGTGAGGTCCTTGAGGTGCCTGGCGCGGTCGGGATTCCCTTTCTGGAACCGGGCGAAGAACGCGAACGGCTGGTGATGGAAACTGAACGTCCCGCCCGGCGCCGTGCCGGCCTCGGCCTCGTTCCAGCCCCCGGTGTACCAGGCCCAGTCGATGCCCTTTTCGCTCAGGCGGTCGCCGATCGTGGGCATGGTCTGCACGGGCAGGAGGAGCGCGCGGTCGAGCTGCAGGTTGTGCGGGCCGCCCACCGGCTCCATCGTGTTCACGCCGAAGCCGTCGGGCGTCACCGCGCCGTCGGAGACCATCGTCCCGGAGGCGTCGAGCCGCGCCACGATCCGCTGGGGCGCCTCCCGGTACACTGGCGTGCAGGCGCAGACCAGCCAGAAGTGGTTGAGGAACGAGCCGCCGAACGCCGCGTGGAAGAAGTTGTCGGCGAGCGTGTATCGCCGCGCGTAGTCCCACAGCATGAGTCGCGACGCGTCCCAGTGCCCCATCGCATAGCCCTTGGCGTCCGAGATCAGGGCGAAGCGATTCATCTTGCCGCCGTTGATCTGGGCCTGCTGCTGGTAGTACGCGTGGATCAGGCTGCCGAGCTGCTGATCCGGGCGGTAGAAGCGGTCCAGGGAGAAGGCCCCGTTCGGGAGGCGCTCGGTGATTCGCGCGTAGGGGACGGGCGGACTCGGGCGGAGGTCGAGCGGCGGGGGGAGGAACGCGTACGGCTGGTCCAGCCCGTCGACCTGGATCGCCGCCGCGCCGGCGTTGGCGAGGCCGTTGGCGCCCGGGAACGCGCCGAAGAGGTGGTCGAAGCTCCGGTTCTCGAGATAGATGACGACGACGTGCTCGATCTTGGCGAGGCCGTCGAGATCCTGGGCGCGGGTGGCCACGCAGGCGAGCAGCGCCAGTCCGGCGCCGGAGAGGAGCGCGCGGCCGAGCCACTTCCACGCGACACGCGTCATGAGGCCTCCGTTCGCCCGGGACCGTCCCGGATGTCCCATCCTACCGCGGCTCGTCGACGTCGCTGGACGGGGCGGCGCCGGGCGGCGATGGCTCGCCGCGCGCCTCCGGCACCAGCTGGTGGAACAGGCTCGACTCCCGCATGTAGAACCCCTGCGTGTGGAAGGAGTCGGCCAGCTTCAGGTAGCGGTAGTCGATGTGGTGGCCGAGCTCGTGGAGCAGGGTCCGGAGGTAGGTCCGGAACGCCACCACGCGCCGCTGCCGCGCCGTCCGCATCCAGAGCTGGACCTTCGGGAGACGCCGGTCCGTCGTGTAGAGGCCCTGGAGCTCGCCCCAGTGGCCGTGCGGACGCGCGGCCAGCACCTCGACGCGGCAGGGGCCGATCCCGAAGGCGCCGGTGAGGGCCGTGAACAGCATCTGCGACGCGACCTGGATCGCGCGGCGGTCCTCGGACATGAGGGCGGCGTCCAGCGCCGCCACGTGCCCGTGGAGCCCGGCGGCGCCGGGCAGGCGCAGGCTCGTGACCGCGTCACTGTCCCGGTAGATGCGCTGCTGAGCGCGGGTCAGGCGGTCGTAGTAACCGAATCGGCGCGGCGGCGGGGGCTTGTCAGGCACGGCGTCGTCGAGCACCGGCCGGACCCCTCGCGCCTGACGGGGCCCGGCCGGCGTCTGATCGCGCGCTCAGCGGCTCAGTAGGTCTGCCGCCCGATGAAGGCCCACTTCCCGTCCTTCACCTGGAGGTACACCTGGTCCTTCGCCTCGCGCTCGCGCTGGTCGTTGAACGAGAAGGTGCCGGTGACGCCGCCGAACGTCTTGGTGGCCGCGATGGCGTCGCGGATGGCGTCGCGGTCGGTCCCGGCCTTCTCGATCGCGCCCAGGATGATGCGCGCGGCGTCGTACGTGGTGGCGTGGTACGGCTCGGGCTTCTCGCCCGGGTGGAGCTTCTGGTACATGGTCACGAAGTTCCTGACGACGGGCGCCGGGTCGTCGGCGTTGAACTCGGTGTTCACCGCGAGCCCCTCGGAGTTGCCCTTGCCGGCGAGCTCGATGAACTTGTCCTCGTAGAGAGTGCCGGTGCCGACCAGCGGCGCGGTGATCCCGAGGTTCCGCGCCTGGAGCGTGAGCAGCGCGCCGGTCGTGTAGTAGGTCAGGATGGCGAGCGCCTCGGGGTTGGCCGCCTTGACCTTGGTGAGCTGGGCCTTGAAGTCGGTGTCCTTGTCGTTGACGACCTCGAGGGCCGCCACGCGGGCGCCAAGCTTCTCGAGCTCCTTCACGAAGTAGTCCTTCGTCTGGATGCCCCAGTCGTTCTGGACGTACACGACGCCCACGTTCTTCTTGCCGAGCTTCTTGACCGTGTACTGGGCGAGGTCGGGCACGTAGACGGAGATCGGCGACCACATCCGGAACATGTACTTGCCGCCCTGCTTGGTGAGCTCCGTGTGGGACGCCGACGGCGTGATCGTGGCCAGGCGCGCCCGCGTGTAGATCGGGATGGCCGCGAAGCAGGCCGACGAGGAGTAGTGGCCGAGGACCGCCAGGATGGCGTCGTCCGAGGCGAACTTCTGGGCGACGGTGGCCGCGTCCTTCGGGTCGCCCTTGTCGTCCTCGACCCGGATGACGACCTTCTTGCCCTTGATCCCGCCCTTGGCGTTGACCTCGTCCGCGGCGAGCTGGGCGCCCTCCGAGAACTGCTTGCCGATCTGGGCGAGGTTGCCGGTCATGGGGGCCGCGACGCCGATGACGATGTCCTGGGCGGCGGCGGGACTCGCCGGCAGGGCGGCCGCCACGGCCAGCAGGAGGATTCCGAGGACACGCAGCATGCTCATGTGAGTCTCCTCACGCGGTTCGGGTTCGGGGACGGGGGAGCAGGGTGTCTCGATCGAGGACCCGCCCTCGCACGACCACCGTCCGGATGGCCCGGGCGTCGGCCAGGCGGCGGAGCGGGTTGCCGGAGACGAGGACGAGGTCGGCCTGGGCGCCCGGCGCAATCCGGCCAAGGTCGGACCGTCCGAGCGTGTCGGCGGCCGCCGCCGTGGCCGCGCGCAGGACGGCGGCGTTCGACAGCCCGGCCGCGCGGAGCCGCAGGAGCTCCTCGTGGTAGAGGAACCCGGCGCACGGCTTCAGCGCGTCCGTGCCGACGAGGACCCGGCCGCCGAGCCGCGCGTAGTCCCGGATGAAGCGCTGGTAGCGGGCGCGGCCGCGCGCCCACTCGGCGAAGTCTCGCGCCGTCCACGCGGCGCTGAAGAAGCGCTGGCCGAGCCAGCCCAGGAGGTCCCGCCGGGCGTCGGCCGGCAGGCGCCGCGTGTCGCCGTCCCGCCGGACCCGGGCGGTGTACCGGCCCAGGATCCCGTCCATCCCGGCGAGCGTCGGCACGAGGTACGTCTCGTACTTCAGCATCTGGTGGCCGAGGCGCTCGAGCCGCCCGCGGTCGGCCCGGGCCCAGAGGCGCCCGAGCATGGCGGAGCGCTCGGGGATCGACCGGTACCGGAGGAGCGCGGTCTCCGGAAGCGCGCCGGGCGCCTCGGGGAGCCGCGAGGTGTTCTCCAGGCCGTCGAAGCCGAGGGACACCGCCTCCCGGGCGGTGAGGCTCCACGTCTGCCCCGTCACGCCGATCCCGTGCCGGTGCGCCTCGTCGACGGCGGCGCGCGCGACCTCGAGCGCCGGCTTCTGCGTGAGGATGATCCCGTCGACCCGGTACTCCGCGCGGAGCCGCTGGACGGCCAGGCGCGCCTCCGCCGCCGAGTAGAGCGGCCACGACATCGCCGGGTAATCGGGCGAGACCCCGTCGAGGAGCGGGCCGAGCGAGAAGACCCGGGGACCGGGCGCGCGGGCGCTCTCGATGGCCTCGCGCAGCGCGAGCACGGCGTCGGGATCGTTCCCGGCGAAGCGGACCGTCGTCACGCCGTTGGCGAGGTAGAGGCGCGCCCCCAGCTCGGAGACCAGGTGCGAGTGCATGTCGACGTAGCCCGGGAGGAGCGTGCCGCCCCGGCCGTCGATCACCCGGGCCTCGCGCGGGGTCGTCAGCTCGCCCACGACCACCTCGCGGATCCGCGCCCCTTCCACGATCACCGACGCGCGCTCGATCGCGTTTTCCGACACGCCGTCGAAGACGCGCACGTCCCGGACGACCAACAGGCTCACGCGTCTCGACTCATGCCGGACGCCCTCGGGGGGGCTGCGCGGGATCAGCCGGGGCGCGCTCGCCGGCCAAGCGTCTGCGCGAGCGGGAGACCGTCACCAGGGGGCGGTCCATCCGGCGGCGGCGAGCGTCTCGCGAGGAATGATGAGGCGCGCGGCCATGACGGGCCGCGGCGACGTCCCGATGCGGAGCTCGCCCACGATCGAGAGGAGCATGTACGCCTCCTCGGGATCCATGCCGGCGCCCTGGGCGACGACGTCGATGGCCGCCCGCGTCGCGTCCTCGGTGGCCTCCTCGACGCTCGGGCCGAAGCCGAGCACCTGGACGGTCCCGTCCACCTCGACGATCGGCCGCGCGATCGCCAGCCGCTTGCGGAGGGTGATGCGCGCCCGCACGGTCGACGTGCACTCGACGCCGGTGCCGGTGACGATGCCGTCGCTGATCGCCGCGTGCGGGTCGGCGAAGAAGACGAGGGCGCCCGGTACCATGACCGGGAGGTAGACGCGGCTCCCTGCCTTCACGTCCTTCTGGTCGAAGTCGCCGCCGTAGGGCCCGGCGTAGGACGGCTTGTAGCCTTCCGGCGGCATGGTCGATACCGTGCCCAAGTTGGGGTTCAGCGGGATCGGGATCCGCCCGCCGAACCAGGCCCGCCCGTCGCGCACCGGGCAGGCGATCGCCTTCGGCTCCCCGTACTCCTTCCGGAGCACGCCGAAGTCCCGCAGGATCGCGGTGATGCCGTCCGTGTGCGGCGTGATCTCCAGGAGATCGATCGCCACGGCGTCGCCGGGCTCGGCCCCGCGGACGCGCACCGGCCCGGCGACGGGCGCCAGCGGGTGGCCGTCGCACTCGGGGGTGAACGGCGTGGGCACGTCGCGGATGTCGCGGACGTCCGCGAAGGCGCCGCGGACCACGAGGGTCACCTCCTCGCCCGAGTCGATCGTCAGGGCGGGGGGCGTGTCGACGTTGACCGAGAAGAGGTACCAGGTCCTGGGCTCGGCCGCGCCGCCGGTCATCGCGACAGCCCTCCCGTCTCCCGGAGGCGCCCGAACACCGCCGGGTTGACCACGCGGTCCGGCCACTCGCCGCGGAGCACTGCGGCCGCCTGCTTGCTCGCCACGCGCGCGGACAGGGCGCCCGACTCGGTGGACTCGCCCCCGGCGTGCGGCGTCGCGATGACGTTCGGCATGCGGAGGAGCGGGTTACCCGGGTCGGTCGGCTCCTTCTCGAAGACGTCCAGGCCCGCGCCCGCGATCCAGCCCTCCTGGAGGGCGCGGGTGAGCGCGGCCTCGTCGATGACCCCGCCGCGGCAGCAGTTGACGAGGTACGCCGTCCGCTTCATGGCCCGGAGCTCGCGCTCCCCCAGGAGGTGCCGGGTCGCCCCGTTCAGCGGGACCTGGACGGACACCCAGTCCGACCTCGCGAGCAGCGCGTGGAGATCGCCGACCATCTCGACGCCGAGCTCCCGCGGCACGTGCTCCTCCACGTGGGGGTCGTAGGCCACGACGCGCAGCCCGAACGGCTGGAGTCGCCGGGCCAGCGCCTCGCCGATCGCGCCCAGGCCGATGAGCCCCGCGGTCTCCCCGTCGAGCGTCGTGATCGGCCGGCCGGCCGGGCGGTCCCACACGCCCTGCCGCATCGCCCGGTCGTACTGCACGATCTTCCGGTTGAGGGCCAGGATCAGGGCGGCGGCGTGGTTCGCGACCTCGAGGTGGCAGATGTGCGCCGCGTTCGTCACCAGGATGCCCGCGCGGGTGGCGGCGTCCAGGTCGACGCCCTCGAACCCGTGGCCGAACCCGCAGATCACGCGGGCCCGCTCCATCGCCGCGACCATCGCGGCGTCGACCCGGAAGCCGCCGATCATCACGACGTCGGCGCCGCGGACCGCCTCCCGCGCCTCGGCCGGCGTCCGGCACTCGACGGAGACGATCTCGACGTCGATGCCGTCGAAGGCGGGCGGCCAGACCTCGTACGGGAACATCTTCGACGAGGGGTGGACCAGCACGACGCGAGGCTTGGTCACGTGCTCGCTCCTTTCGACGACGGCATGTCAGCCGGCGGTGGAGTAGGCGCAGCGGCCGATCGCGACCACCGCGTCGTTGGCGTCCCGGAGCTCGACGTCGGCCACGCCGACCGTGCGGCCGACCTTGACCGCGCGGGCGAGCGCCCGCAGATCCCCGCGCCGCGCGGGACGGAGATAGTCGACACGTAGGTCGATGGTCGGCACGCCGCGGCCGAGCTTCGAGGCGATCGCGTAGTCGCCGGCGATGTCGATCAGAGCCGAGATCACGCCGCCGTGGAACCAGTCGGAGCCGTCGGCGCGGCCCAGCTCGTCCCGCCACGGGAGGCGCATCTCGACCACGCCGTCCTCCGCCCGGACCATCTCGAGCCCGAGGAGCCGGTGGAACGGCGAGCGGTCGACCTCGAGATGGGTGGTCATCGCTGGGACTCGAGGGGCGGCAGCTGGGCGGCCTGAGCCTTCAGTGACGAGCGATCGAGCTTGCCCGTCCCGCCGAGCGGCAGCTTGTCCAGGAAGAAGACGCGCCGCGGGTGGGCGTAGGGGGCGCCGCGCTCGAGGAAAAAGCGCTTGACCTCCTCCTCGTCCGGCGGGGCCGCGGGGTCCCGGGCCACCACGTACGCGACCGGCGCCTCGCCCTTGGTCGCATGCGGCGCGGGGACGACGCAGGCGTCCTTCAGGCCCGGGTGCCGGAGGAGGACGTCCTCGACCTCCTTCGGGTAGAGGTTCTCGCCGGCGACGTTGATCATGTCGTCCTTGCGGCCGACGAAGTAGTAGTAGCCCTCCCCGTCCCGGCGCATGAGGTCACCCGTGTAGAGCCAGCCGTCCCGGATCTTCTGCGCGGTCACCTGGGGCAGCTTCCAGAAGCCCTTGGTGAGCCCCGGGTTCCTCGTGACGAGCTCCCCGACCTCGTCGACGGCGCAGTCGGTGACGCCGTCGGTCGTCGAGACGATGCGGTTCTCGCAGCTCTGGACGTCGACGCCGCAGGAGCCGAGCTTCTTGAGCCCGTAGCGCGGATTGGCCATCGGGACCGGGCCGCCCTCGGTCAGGCCGTACGACTCGCCGATCGGCGCCCCGAACACCCGCTGGAACTCGATCAGGAGCTCCTCGGGGACCTCGGCGGACCCGCAGAGCGCGTAGCGGATGGACCGGACGCTGTGCCGCGCGAGGGTGTCCTTCTCGGCCAGCATCATCTTGTACATGGCCGGCACGCCGGTGAGGTAGGTCACCTTGTGACGATCGATGGCGCGGATCACCTCGACCGGGTCGAAGCCGGGCAGGATGACGAGCGAGCCGCCCGCCAGGAGGAACGGCTTGACCGCGCCGATCATCGCGTTCTTGTGGTAGAGCGGCACGGCGACCAGCGCGCGCTCGGTGTCGTCGAGGCACGCCATCTTCCGGATGATGTCGGCGTTCCACACCTGGCCGCGGTGGGCGAGGAGGACCCCCTTGGGCTTCCCGGTGGAGCCCGAGGTGTAGGGCTGCATGCAGACCGAGTCCGGGTCGAGCCGGCGCCGGCGGAAGCGCGGCGACGCGGCGTCGAGCCAGGCGTCCCACCCGATGGCGCCGTCGGCGGGCGGGGCGTCCGCAACGACGTGCGCCAGCCCCTTCACCTGGCTCGCGAGGCGTCGGGCCCGCTCGGCCTGGTCGCGGCCCGCGATCAGGACCGTCGCCTCGGCGTCCTGGACGACGTACGCCAGGGCCTCGTCCCCCATCCGGATGTTCAGCGGGACCGAGACCGCGCCGACCCGCATCGGGCCGAGGAAGGCGGGCAGGAAGCGCCAGTCGTTCGAGAACATGAGGGCGACGCGGTGGCCGGCGCGCACGCCGAGGCCCGTGAGGGCGTTCGCGGCCCGGTTGCACCAGCCGTCGAGGTCCGCGTACGTGAGGCTCGTGTCGCCCTGGATGACCGCCACCGACGACGGGGCGAGGCGGAGGGGGATGTCGAACAGGTGGCCCAGGGTGTCGGGGAGCATTGCGGGGCGATCTCCTTCAGGAGCTGGTGGCGATGAAGGGCACGCTGGAGTCCGATTGTACACAGGCGCGTCCATCGCGGGAAAGCGACCACCTGGAGTAGGCTAGGACGCGCGATGACGTGCCCGGGGTGCGGGTCCGCCGTCCAGGCCGACTTCGCCTTCTGCCCGAGGTGTGGGGGTCCGCTCGCGTCTGCGCGCTCGTCGTCGAGCGGCGCGGCGCCGGCCCCGCCCGTCGCGCGGGAAGGTGCGCCCGTCGCCGCCGCCAGGGCCGCCGACCGCCAGGCGGAGGGCGACCGGCGGCTGGTCACCGTCCTGTTCGCGGACCTGGCGGGGTTCACCGCGCTCGCGGAGTCCCTGGATCCGGAGGAAGTCCGCGCGCTTCAGACCGATCTCTTCCGGGAGCTGTCGGGCGCGGTCGAGCGCTACGACGGCTTCGTCGAGAAGTTCGTCGGGGACGCGGTCATGGCGGTCTTCGGCGCGCCCCGCGCGCACGAGGACGACCCCGAGCGCGCGCTCCACGCCGCCCTCCTCATGCACGAGCGGGTCGCCGCGCTGAGCGCGCGATGGGAGCCGCGTGTCGGCCGGCCGCTGGCCCTCCACATCGGCGTGAACACCGGCCCCGTGGTGGCCGGCACCATCGGCGCGGCGTCCGGGGGCGCCTACGCGGTCACCGGCGACACCGTCAACACGGCGTCGCGGCTCCAGAGCGCGGCGCCCGCGGGCGAGACCCTCGTGAGCCCGTCCACGCGGCAGCTGACGGCGCACGCCTTCCGCCTGGCTCCGGCGGGCGAGATCGCAATGAAAGGGAAGAGCCAGCCGCTCGCAGCCTTCCGGCTCGCGAACGCGCGCGCGACCCGCCGCTCCGGGCGGGGGCTCGCGGCGCTGGGACTGAGTGCGCCCATGGTGGGCCGGGCGGCCGAGCTCGGCCAGATGGTCACCGTATTCGACGAGATGCGCCAGGGCGGGGCGCGGGTGGTGAGCGTGACCGGCGAGGCCGGCGTGGGCAAGTCGCGCCTGCTCCAGGAGTGGCTCGCAACGCTCGAGGCGAGCGGGCGGCTTGCCTCGGTGAGCGTGCGCCACGCCGTGTGCTCCTCGCTCGGCGAGCAGCCCTACGCGGTGTTCGCCGCCTTCTTCCGGGAAGCGTACGGCGTGGGCCCCGGCGACTCCCTCGAGGTCGCCCGGCAGAAGCTCGCCTCGGGCCTGGTGGCGCTGGGCGGGGAGGGGGAGGAAGCGGCCACGATCGCGTCGCTCCTCGGATACGTCCTGGGGGTCGAGGACGCCGATCGCTTCCGCCACGTCGAGCCCGAGCAGCTCAAGCGCCAGATCTTCCTCGCGATGCGGCGCCTGATCGAGCGACGGCTCCGGCAGGGCCCGCTCGTGCTGACCGTCGAGAACCTCCACTGGGCCGACGCCGCCTCGGCGGAGCTCCTCCAGGTGGTGCTCGACCGGCTCGCGGACCAGCCGCTCATGCTCGTCGCGACCTGCCGGCCGGGCGCGGAGCTCCGGGCCCTCGCCACGACCCGCGCCGTGCACACCGCGCTCCGCCTGATGCCGCTGTCGCCGCGCGAGAGCGAAGCCTTGCTGGCGGCCTACCTCGGCGAGTCGACCGCAGGCATGCCGCCGCGCCTCCATCAGCTGGTCCTCGAGCGGGCCGGCGGGCAGCCGCTCTATCTGGAGGAGATCCTCCGCGGCCTGATCGCCTCCGGCATCCTCGTCCGCGGGGAGGCCGGGTGGACGTGCACCGCCGGGGCCGCCGTCGCGGACGTGCCGCCGACCATCCACGGACTCCTGCTCGCCAGGGTCGACCGCCTCCCGGACGGCGTGCGGCACGCTCTCCAGGAGGCCGCGGTCCTGGGGCCGGTCTTCGACGCCGCCCTTCTCCGCGAGGTCGCGAGCGACCCCGCCGACTTGGAGCCCGCGCTGGAGCATCTCCGCGGGGCCGACTTCCTGGAGACCGCGGCGGGACTGACGGACGACGCCGCGGCGGGCGCGCCGCGAGATCGCCGCTACCGGTTCACGAACGCGCTCCTCCAGGAGGTCGCGTACCAGAGCCTTCTGCTTCGCCGCCGGATCGAGCTTCACGCGCGGGCGGGTCGGGCGCTGGAGGGCATGGTCGGCGGGCGTCCGACGCGGCTCGAGGACATCGAAGCCCTTGCTCGCCACTGGGACCTGGGCGGCGACCGGCGCAAGGCGGCGCGCTACCTCGTGGCGGCGGGCGACTGGGCCCGCAGGCTCTACGCCAACGAGGACGCCATCCAGCACTACGAGCGGGCACTCGCGACGCTCGCCCGGTCCGAGGCACCCGCCGGTGAGGTCTCGACCATCGAGGAGCGCCTGGCCGACATCCTGACGCCCCTCGGACGTCGCGCCGAGGCGCTCGCGCACTACGAGCGGGTTCTCGCCGCGGCCGCGGCAGCCGGAGACCGGTCGACCCAGGCCCGGCTCGAACGGAAGCTCGCGACCCTCGCCTGGGATGCGGGCGACCGGCCGGCGGCCGCCGCCCGGCTCCGGGCCGGGCTCGAGCTCATGGAGGGCCAGCCGGAGGACATCGAGCTGGCGCACCTCTACCACGAGATGGGGCGGCAGGCGTTCCGGAGCGGCGACAACGAGGGCGCGGTCGCCTGGGCGGAGCGGGCCCTCGCTCAGGCCGAGCGCCTCGGCGCGGCGCCGGCCGGCTCCGACGCGCCGATCCCGGGCGACCGCGCCACCGAGATCGCCCTCGCCGTGACGCAGGCCTACAACACCCTCGGAGTCGCCCTCGCCCGCATGGGGCGACTCCAGGACGCGGTCGGGCATCTCGAGCGGAGCCTCGCGGTGGCCGAGGCCCACGAGCTGATGCAGGCGGCCTGCCGCGGCTACACGAACCTGGGCGTCCTCTACAGTACGCTCGATCCCAAGCGCGCCATTGACACGTGCCTCCGGGGGCTCGAGATGGCGAAGAAGATCGGGGACCTCGGGCTCCAGTCGCGGCTGAACACGAACCTGGCGGTCGCGTACTGCGCGCTCACGAACCGGTGCGAGGAGCAGGGACTCACGGCCGCGCACACGGCCCTCGACCTGGACCGCCAGCTCGGCCAGCTCGACCACCTCGCGGTGCCGCTGATCGTGCTGGGCCAGATCCAGCAGTGCCACGGCGACCCCGAGCTGGCGCTGGGCTACTACCGCGAGGCGCTCGCCCTCGTCGAGCCGACGGGAGAGCCGCAGTTCCTCTTCCCTTGCTATGATGGCCTGGCCACGCTCTACCTCGACCGCGACGACCACGTCCGGGCCGAGGAATTCATGCAGAAGGCGCAGCAGGTGTGCGAGCAGGCCGGACTCGATCCGGAGTCCTTCGTGGTCCTTCCGTTCCTCGAATAGGGAGACGCACATGACCGCAACCGAGTCCCGACCGCCCGTCCAGCCGGGAGAGCCGGCTCCCGAGTTCACCCTTCCGGCAGCGAGCGGGGAAGGCTCCGTGTCGCTCGCCCAGTACCGAGGGAAGAGCCCGGTGTACCTCGCGCTCTTCCGCGGGCTCTACTGCTCGTTCTGCCGGCGGCACGTCGTCCACCTGGGATCGATCGCCGAGAAACTGCGAGAGGTGGGCGTCCAGACGCTGGGCGTGGTCGCCACGGATCCCGAGCGGGCGCGTTTCTACTTCAAGTTCCGTCCACCCAAGATGCCGATGGGTGCCGATCCGGACCTCAAGACGCACCAGACGTATGGGCTGCCGAACTTCCCGCTCTCGGCCGACGCGTTGGGCGTCGGAAATGCCGCGGCGGCCCGGGAGTTGCGCCACCTGAACCAGCCGGTGCCGGCCGAGCCGCTCCAGGCCTTCATGAAGCTGGACGGGTACGAGGCGACTCCGGCCGACAACGACGACTTCAAGCGCCATCAGGTGCAGCTGATCGGCACTTTCCTCCTCGATCGGGGCGGTATCGTGCGCCACGCCTTCGTGGAGTGCGCCCAGGGTGGTCCCGCCGCATTCGGCGAGATGCCCTCGGCGGAGCAGATCCTGGCGAGCGCGCGGGCGCTCTGACGTCCCGAGACGGTGAAGCGCCGCCGGTCAGGCCGGCGGCTTGAGCCCGACGACGTTGAACGTTGGGACCGGCCGGGAGAGGCCGCGGAGCGAGAGCGCGCCGACCTCCTCCGCCTGGATGAGCTCCTCGGTCGCGGCAGCGACGCGCGAGGTGATCAGGACCTGGCCGCCCTGCGCCTCCGCGCAGAGCCGCGCGGCGAGGTTGGTAACCGTGCCGATCGCGCCGTAGTCCCAGCGGCCCTCGAAGCCGATCGCGCCGATCGTCGCGTAGCCCTGGGCGATCCCTACGCCCAGGTCCAGGTCGTGGCCGCGCTTCCGCCAGACCCCCCGGAGCTCGCGGACGCGGTCCCGCATGGCGGCGGCCATCCGGACGGCGCGCTCGGCGGGGTTGTCGACGGGCACCGGGTCGTTGAAGAAGACCATCATGCCGTCGCCGGCGAACCGCTCGAGCGTGCCCTCGTGCGCGAGGATGAGCTGTCCCATCGCCTCGTGGTACTCGCGGAGGACCCCCATCACCTCTTCCGGCTCCGCCGTCTCCGCGAAGGCGGTGAAGCCGCGCAGGTCGAGGAAGACGACGGTGATCTCGCGGCGGTGCGTGCGGAGCGGGTCGCCGGCGCCGCCGGCCACGATCAGCTCGGCGAGCTGGGGCGAGAAGAACCGCTTCAGCCGGCCGAGTCGCTCCACCTGGGCGACCTGGTCCTGGACGCGCTGCTCGAGCGTGCGATTCCACTCCGCCAGCTCGGCCGAGTGCCGCGCTTCCTGGTCGCGCAGACGCTTCTTCTCCAGGCACGCGCCGATGCGGGCCCGGAGCAGGACGGGGTCGCACGGCTTTGGCAGGTAGTCCTCGGCCCCGAGCTCGATCGAGCGGACGACGCTGGCGGCCTCGTCGAGCGCCGAGATCATCAAGACCGGGATGTGGCGTCGCTCCGGATCGCGCTTCAGACGCTCCAGCACGGCCGGCCCGTCGAGGTCGGGCATCATGACGTCGAGCAGGACGAGGTCGACCGGCTCGACCTGGAGGAGCGCGAGAGCTTCGAGACCGCCCTTTGCCGCCCGGACCTGGTGCCCCTCGCGCGCCAGGCGCCGCGAGAGGAGCGTGCGATTCTCCTCGTCATCGTCGACGACCAGGATCGTCGCCGGCGCGACGGCGGGGCCGTGAGTCACCACCGTCGTCTCGGCACCCGGCCCCGGGTGGAGCGGGGGAGCGGTGGGGGAGCTGAACGGCGCGCCCGGCAACGTTGCCGTGAGGCCGCCCCGGACCAGCGTCCTGAGCCTCGTCAGCGCCGTCGCGATGCGCTGCGCGTCGGAGGCGACCGTGGCGCTCTGGCCGTCGCCAGCCAGGCGCCCGAGACGGTCCACGGCCTCGCCGAGCCGCGCGAGGGGCGCCTCGAGTGCGGCCGTGAGGCGGCCGCGGTCCGGCGGGCCTTCGCTGACGCGGACGGCGGAGAGGGACTCCTCGACCACCGCCAGTAGCGCCCGGCCGTCGCCGAGGACCCGCCGGAGCTGGGTCGCGAGCTCTCCGCCTTCATCCGCGTCCTCGAGCAGCATCTCGCTGTAGCCCAGGATGTGATTGAGCGGCGTGCGCAGCTCGTGCCGGAGGTGCGCGAGCCCGCCCGGGTCGCCGGTCATCGGGTGAGGAGGACCTCGATCTTGCCGAGGAGCCGGTCGAGCTCGATCGGCTTCGTGTCGAAGTCGTCGCATCCCGCGTCGAGGGCCTTCTCGCGGTCGCCCGCCATCGCGTGCGCGGTGAGGGCGATGATGGGGATCGCCCGGGTGGCCGGGTCGGCGCGGAGCTCTCGCGTCGCCTCCCACCCGTCGAGGACGGGCAGGCTCATGTCCATCAGCACGAGGGCCGGCCGCTCGGCGCGCGCCTTGTCCACGCCCTCCCGACCGTCCACCGCGACCACCACCTCGTAACCGCGCTTGGTCAGGCGCCGCGAGAGCATGTCGCGGTTCATCTCGTTGTCCTCGATGAGGAGGATCTTCGCCATCAGGCTCTCCTCGCTGGGTTGGCCCACGTCCCCACCGCGCGTGTCATCTCAGGCGGGTCTCCGGATCCGCCGACCGTGGCGGGCCGACGCGGCGACCAGGTCGCGCACCTCGCCGAGGAGCGTCTCGCGGCTCAGCGCGCCCTTCTGGAGGACGCGCGCCACGTACCCGTTGAGGCGCTCGTGGTCCTCGGAGGAGAGGTCCTTCGCCGTGATGACGACGATCGGTACGGAGCGCCACGCGGGGTTCTCCCGGGCGGCGGCGACGAAGTCGAATCCGTCCATCTCGGGCATCATGAGATCGAGGAGAACCACGCCGGGCACGCTCTCGCGGAGCCGGTCCAGTGCCGCGCGGCCGTTATCAGCCTCGATGACGGCGTAGCCTTCCCGCTCCAGCATCCGCCGCGCCAGCTCGCGGAAGTCCGGATCGTCGTCGACGACGAGGACAGGGAGGTCCTGGCGGTAGCGCCCGAGCACGGCCACGAGACGCTCGCGATCGATCGGCTTGGTCAGGTAGTCGGCGGCCCCGAGGGTATACCCGAGATTCCGGTCGTCGAGCATGGTCAGCATCACCACGGGGATGTCGGCCAGCTCCGCGTTCGCCTTCAGCGCCGCGAGCACGGACCAGCCGTCCATGCCGGGCATGAGGACGTCGAGCGTGATGACGTCTGGTCGGAGCTCCCGGGCGCGCCGCAGGCCCTCCTCTCCGCTCGACGCCGTGACGACGCGGAACCCTTCCTTGCCGAGGAATCGCGACATCAGGTCGCGTACCGCCCCGTCGTCGTCGACCACCAGCACGGTGTTCGCGCCGGCCGATGCCGGCTCGCTCTTCGCGGGCGCCGGCGGCTCGCGCTTGGCGTCCGTCACCTCCGCCGGCAGCCGGATCGTGAACGTGCTGCCGCGTCCGGCCTCACTCACCACCGTGATGTCTCCGCCCATCATCCGGCAGAGGCGGCGCGAGAGCGCGAGCCCGAGCCCCGTTCCCCCGTAACGCCGGGTGGTCGAGGCATCCGCCTGTCCGAACTCCTGGAAGAGCCGGCCGATCTGCTCCGACGTCATGCCGATGCCGGTATCGCCTACCGCGAAGACGATCGCGGCGCCGTCCTGCGCCGCGTCCCGGCTGACGGCCACCGACACGACGCCGCGCTCGGTGAACTTGCACGCGTTCGACAGGAGGTTGAAGAGCGCCTGTCGGAGCTTGGTGAGGTCCGCGCGCATGGCGCCGACATCCGGGGGGCAATGGACCTCGACCCGGTTCGCGTTCTTCTGGGCGAGAGGCTCCAGCACCGCGGCGACGTCGCGCACGAGCGGCGCGACCTCGAAGGACTCCAGATAGAGCTCCATCTTTCCCGCTTCGATCTTCGACAGGTCGAGCACGGCGTTGATGAGCTCGAGGAGGTGCTTGCCCGCGGCGTGGATGCGCTGGAGGTCCGGGAGGAAGCCCTCGGCGTGCTGGTCCTGCGCTTCCTCCTGCAGCATCTCGCTGTAGCCGATGATGGCGTTCAGAGGCGTGCGGAGCTCGTGGGACATGTTGGCCAGGAACTCCGACTTGTGGCGGCTGGCGACCTCCAGCTCCCGGCTCTTTGCCTCGATCTCCCGGAAGAGCCGCGCATTCTGGATGGCCAGGGCGGACTGTCCCGCGAAGGTTTGGAGGAGATTCACGACCTCGTCCGGGTACAGACCAACCGCCTGCCGCCACACGGTCAGCACGCCCAGGATCCGGTTCTCCGACAGGAGCGGGACCGCCAGGACCGAGCGGTAGCCCCGCTGGAGCAGGACGGTCCGGAGCCGGGTCGCGCTGTACGAGCGCTCGTCGGTGATGTCCGGAAGCTGGACGGGCTCGCGCCGGAGCGCGGCCTGGCCCGTCGCACCCTCTCCGAGACGGAGCGGCTCTGCGCGTAGCACCTCCAGCAGCTCGTCGGGCATCTGGTGGCTGGCCTGGAGCTCGAAAGCCTGCGTCGCCTCGTCGTACTCGTAGACCACGCCGCCACCCGCGCCCGCGAGCTGGACCGCGCGGCTCACGATGGTCGTCAGGACGGTGGGCAGATCCAGGGTGGAGCTGACCGTGCGGCTGACGGCGCTCAGCGCCTGCAGCTCCTCGACCGACCTGGTGAGCTCCCCGGTTCGCGCCTGCAGCTCCGTCAGGAGGCGGACGTTCTCGATGGCGATGACGGCCTGGTCGGCGAAGGTGGTCACCAGCTCGATCTGCTTGTCGGTGAACGGCCGTACCTCCGACCGCCACATTGCGAACACGCCGATGAGCACCTGCTCCCGGAGCATCGGCACGCCGAGAAGGGTCCGGATGTTCCCCATGCCAGGCGCCTCGCTATTCTTGTGGCGCCAGTCCGCGTCCGCCTGAGCGTCGGGGATCTGGGCCGTCCGTCGATCCAGAGCGACCCGGCCGACGACCGAGCCATCGCCGGCGCGAATGGGGTGATCGCGGGTGAAGTCTCTGAATGCGGAAGGCGCGTTGTAGTCCGCGGCCAGATCGAACAGCTGGCCGCTCGATCGGAAGATGAACCCTTGCTGCGCGCCGCACAGCCGCGTCGCGTTCTCGACCAAGGTCGCCAGGACCGGCTGGAGGTCGAACGTCGACCGGCTGATGACCTTCAGAACCTCGCTGGTGGCGGTCTGCTGCTCGAGGGCCTCGGTGAGATCGCGGTTGCGCGCGTCCAATTCCTTGAACAGGCGCACGTTCTCGATGGCGATGACCGCCTGATCCGCGAACGTCTCCAAGAGCTTGATCTGCTTGTCCGAGAACGGGCGGACTTCCATGCGGCGGATCAGGATCGCGCCGAGCGCCTGGCCCTCGCGCAGAAGGGGCGTGGCCAGCGTGGTGCGGTGGCCCGTGAGCCGCTGGGTCTCCCGGCCCACGGGGTACTCGGCCTCCGATTCGGCCATGAGGTCATGGACGTGAATGGTTCTTCGGTCCACGACGGCACGACCCGTCACCCAGCCGCGGCCGATGGGCCTCGCGGGAGGACTGGGGATTGGCCCGAACGAGGCGGCCGGCCGCAGGAGATCCCCATCCGCGCGGAAGATCTGCGCGTCGTACGCGTCGCAGAGCCGCGCGGCGTTCTCGGCCACGGCGGCGAGCACCGGCTGGATGTCCGTCGGCGAGCTGGAAATGACCCGCAGGATCTCGCTGGTGGCGGTCTGCTGCTCGAGGGCCTCGCTGAGGTCCCGGTTGCGAGACTCCAGCTCCTGGAACAGGCGGACGTTCTCGACGGCGATGACCGCCTGGTCGGCGAACGTCCGCACGAGCTCGATCTGCTTGTCGCTGAAGGGGCGAACCTCGCTGCGTCGGATCATGAGGACGCCGATCACGGCGGCCTCCCGGAGCATCGGGACCGCAAGGATCGTCCGGACCTCGTCGCCCCGCTCCGAGGTCGCCCAGGTGTACTCGGGGTCGGCCATGGCGTCGGCGATGTGGACGACGCGGCGCTCGAGCAGGGCCCGTCCAGTGGCTGACTCGCGCCCGGGCCGGTGGGGATTCCGCCGGACGACCTCCACGAACTCCGGGGCCTCTCCGCAGGCCGCCGCCATACGGTAGACGTCCCCGTCCTGCCGGTAGATGAAGCCCTTGTCGGCGCCGCACAGCCGCACCGAGCTCTCGAGCAGGCTCTCCAGGACGGGCTGGAGGTCGAACGTCGACCGGCTGATGACCTTGAGGACCTCGCTGGTGGCCGTCTGCTGCTCGAGGGACTCGGTCAGATCCCGGTTGCGGGCCTCCAGTTCCTGGAACAGGCGGACGTTCTCGATGGCGATGACGGCCTGGTCGGCGAAGGTCTGGAGCAGCGCGATGTGCGCCGGTGAGAAGGGCTTCGGTTCGCGTCGCGCGACATTGATGGAGCCGATCGACTCACCCTCGCGCATGAGGGGGACGGCGAGCATGGCCCCCCAGCCTGTGTCATTCAGTTGCGAACGAGGATACGCGGGATCCTCGATGAGATTCGGCACGTGGACAACCGCACGGGTGAGGATCGCGCGGCTGGAGGTCCGGCGTGGATCTGGAGGCATTGGATACTGGTTCTCTAGGAAGCGCCTGCCGGCGGGCGTCTGCCCGTGATGAGCCACCAGGTGCACGAGGGTGCCGTCGAATCGGAACACGGCGCTGAACACTCCGTCGCACAAGCTAAGGGCGCTGCGGGCAATCACGTCGAAGACCGGTTGGACGTTCGTCGGTGATCCGGAGATGACCCGAAGAATGTCACTCGTGGCTGTCTGCTGTTCCAGTGCTTCCGCAAGATCACGGTTCCGAGTCTCGAGCTCCATGAACAGCCGGACGTTCTCGATGGCGATGACCGCCTGGTCGGCGAAGGTGGTGACCAGCTCGATCTGCTTGTCGGTGAAGGACTGGGCGGAGTTCTTCTCGACCGTGATGACGCCGATGACCGCGCCCTCGCGGAGCATGGGCACGGCCAGGATCGTCCGGTCCCCGGCCACGGAGGTCCGGTCTGGGTCGCTCCGGTCCACCTCGGCCCAGCGATACTCGGGGTCGGTCGCCGCATCGCGGACGTGGACTGCGCGGCGCTCGAGGAGGGCCCGGCCCGTCGCCGAGGTGCGGTCTAGGGCGATCGGGTGCTTCCGGAGGAGCTCGATGTACTCCGGCGCGCCCCCGTAGTGGGCCGCGACGACGTAGTGATGGCCGTCCTGTCGGTAGATCGCGCCGTGGCCCGCCCCGCACAGCCTCACCGCGCTCTCGACGAGCGTCTGCAAGACGGGCCCGAGGTCGAACGTCGACCGGCTGATGACCTTGAGAACGTCGCTGGTGGCCGTCTGCTGCTCGAGAGACTCGGTGAGGTCCCGGTTTCGGACTTCGAGCTCCCTGAAGAGGCGGACGTTCTCGATGGCGATGACGGCCTGGTCGGCGAAGGTCTTGATGAGCGTGAGTTGGCGCTCCGAGAAGGGCCCGGGCTGCTTTCGCGCGACCAGGATGGTCCCGATGGGGCGGCCGTCTCGAATCATCGGCACCGCGAGCCCGCCGCGCCAGCCGCCGGCGACGGCGATGGCCGGCGCGTACTCCCGATCCGCGAGCAGATCTGGCACGTGGACCAACGTTCCGCTCAGGATGGCGCGGCCCGTCAGCTGTTGCGGGCTTGGGCGCATCGGGTACATGCGGTCCACCGCGGCCAGCGCTTCCGGAGTGTAGTCGTGCTGCGCGACCGGGCGGTGAATCATCTCGCCATCGAACAGATTGACCGCCCCGAAGAGCCCGCTGCAGAGGCGAACGGCGCTGCGGACGATTGTGTCGAAGACCGGCTGGATGTCCGTCGGCGAGCTGGAGATGACCCGAAGGATCTCGCCAGTTGCGGTCTGCTGTTCGAGCGACTCGGCCAGGTCGTGGTTGCGCGCCTGCAGCTCCGTGAACAGCCGGACGTTCTCGATGGCGATGACGGCCTGGTCGGCGAATGTCTTCAGAAGCTCGACCTGCGCATCCGAAAAGTATCCGGATGTCCGCCGCCCGACGAAGATCACCCCGACGACCTGTCCGTCGCGAAGCATCGGCACTCCGAGACAGGCGCGGTATCCGCCAGCGCGTGCGGCCTCCTTGGTCTCGTAGTCCCGGTCGGCGAGCACGTCCTCGACGTGGACGATGGCTTGGCGCCGGAACGCCCGCGCGGTCACCGTCTCGGCGTCGGGGGCCATCGGGAACGCTCGCCGGACGGTCTCCACCTGCGCCATGCCGCGGAGGGTGGCGAGCTGGATCAGGTTCCCGTCGAACCTGGATACGACGCTGACGTCGGCGTTGCACAGCCGTTCGGCGCGCTCTCCGATGATGTCGAAGACCGGCTGGACGTCCGTCGGGGAGCTGCTGATCACGCGGAGGATCTCACTGGTCGCCGTCTGCTGCTCGAGGGATTCGGTGAGGTCGCGGTTCCGGGTCTCGAGCTCCTGGAAGAGGCGCACGTTCTCCACGGCGATGACCGCCTGGTCGGCGAAGGTCTCGAGCAGCTGGATCTGAGCCCGGGTGAACGTCCCCGGTTCGGCGCGTATGACGACGATCGCGCCGATGGGACCGCCCTCGCGCAGCATCGGCACGGCAAGCACGCCTCGGAAGCCGCCGGCCCGACCGATTTGCTGCACGTACTCGGGGTCCGCCAACAGGTCCTCGACGTGGACGACGGACTGCGTGAGGATCGCCCGACCGGACATCATCCGGCGATCCGGAGGCATCGGGAACGCGCGCTGTAGCGCCTCGAGGACCTCCGGCGTGCAGTTGTGGTGAGCCGTGAGGTGCACCAGGGTGCCATCGAATTGGTGTGCGGTACCGTACGATCCACCACACAGCCTCACGGCGCTTCGCACGATCGTGTCAAAGACCGGCTGGACGTCCGTGGGCGAGCTCGAGATGACGCGGAGGATCTCGCTGGTTGCTGTCTGCTGCTCCAGGGATTCGGTGAGGTCGCGGTTCCGGACCTGCAGTTCCTGGAACAGGCGGACGTTCTCGATGGCGATGACGGCCTGGTCCGCGAAGGTCTTCACGAGGTCGACCTGCCGCTCGCTGAACGGTCTGACCTCTCGCCGCCACGTCGTGATCACGCCGATCACCGCGCCCTCACGGCGCATGGGGACGGCGAGGACGGTCCGCGGGTTCTCCGTTCCGTGCGCGCGCGTCGGCGAGTACTCGGGATCAGCCAGCACATCGGGGACGTGGACCACCTGGCCCTCGAGCGCGGCCCGCCGTGTCGGCGTCTCCCGGCTCGGACGAACACGCTGGGTGTCGAGCTGCGCCGCAAACTCGGGTGTTGCCCCCTCGTGCGCTGCCGTCCGGAGCACCTCGCCGTCGGAGAGGAACACCGCGGCAATCTTCGCCTCGCACAGGCGCGTGACGCTCCGCAGGATCGTCTGGTAGATCGGCCGAAGGTCGCTCGGCGAGGTGCTGATCGCACGGAGCACCTCGCTGGTCGCGGTCTGCTGCTCCAGCGCTTCGGTGAGGTCGCGGTTGCGGGCCTCGAGCTCCGTGAACAGGCGGACGTTCTCGATCGCGATGACGGCCTGCGCGGCGAAGGTCTCGAGGAGCGCGATCTGCTTCACCGAGAACGGTCGGGCCTCGTGTCGCCAGAGCACGATCGTCCCGATGGGGATCCCGTCTCGGAGCATCGGCACGGCGAGGAGAGCCCGGTAGCCAGCCAGCGTCTGCACAACCGGGAGCTGATACTCCGGATCGATCCTGACGTCGTGGATGTGCACGGTACTGCGGTCGAGTACCGCGCGACCGTTCCCGCTGCCCCGGCTGGGCCGGAACGGGAAGACGTCGCGCCGGAGGAGCGCGACCTCCTCGGGCGGGATGTTGTGGTACGCGTCGAGGGTGATCAGCTCGCCGTCGAATCGATGGACGCTGCTCATAGCCGCGTCGCAGAGCCGCGCGGCGCTCCGTGCGATCGTGTCGAAGACCGGCTGGACGTCGGTGGGGGAGCTCGAGATGACGCGCAGGATCTCGCCGGTCGCGGTCTGCTGCTCGAGGGCTTCGGTGAGCTCTCGGTTGCGCCCCTCCAGTTCCCGCGCAGGCGCTCGTTCTCGAGGGCGATCGCCGCCTGGTCGGCGAAGGTCCGGAGGAGCGCGATCTGTTTCGCGGTGAACGCGCGAACCTGCGTCCGGCGGATCGTGATGAGCCCGATGGCGAGGTCGTCACGCAGGAGCGGGACGATCAGGAGCGTGCGGAACCGCTCCTTGAGGTCGCGGAGGCCTGGGTAGCGCCGTCGGACAGCGGCCGTCGTAATGTCGCGAAGGTGAATCGTGCGGCGCTCGAGAACGGCACGGCCAGTCACCAGGCGTGGCGTGATCGGGATCGCCTGGCCCACCGGCCTTACCGTGGGAACAGACCCGTGGATCGCAAGGACTCGGAGGTGGTCACCCTCCACCCGGTAGATGTGGGCATCGGTCGCGTCGCAGAGCCGGGCGGCGGTGCGCGCGATCGCCTGGAGGATGGCGGGCGTGTCCGGCGAGGCTCCGGCGCCCTTCACTCGCGGGGCGCGACGGTCGCGGGCCCGGGCCTTCGGCCGGAGTCTGCGGTCGCGTCCGGTGTTTGCCAGGCGCCATCTGTCAGTCTCCGGAGGTCGGGCCGACGGCCCGGCTGATGGAGCGGACGGAAGCTGAGCGTCCCGAAGGTATTCCCGCGGCCGCCGCCAGGTCAAGCGGCGGGCCCGGTGACGGGACGACTGAGAACCGGCCTACGGCCGGATCACGACCTTGCCGATGACCTCGCGACGCTCCATGGCCCGCTCGCCGTCGGCCGCCTGCTCGAGCGGGAGCACGCGGTCGATGACCGGTCGGAGCTTCCCGGCGAACGCGAGACGCATGATCGTGAGGAGATCGTTGTGCGTCCAGCCGTTCGAGCCCTGGATCGTCTGCTCGCGGCGGAAGAGATAGCGGATGTCCGTCGGGCCGATCGGGCCCGACGTGGCGCCGGCGGTGACGAGGCGCCCGCCCTTGCCGAGGGCCCGGATCGAGCGCTCCCACACGGCGGCGCCCACCGTCTCGACGATGACGTCGACGCCGCGCTTGCCGGTCAGCCGGCGCACGGTGACGTCCCAGTCCTTGTCCTCGGCGTAGTTGATGGCGACGTCGGCGCCGAGCTCGGTCGCGCGCTCGAGCTTCTCCGCCGTCGACGCGGTGGCGAAGACCCGCGCCCCGGCCAGCTTGGCGATCTGGATCGCCGCCAGCCCGACGCCGCCGACGGCGCCGTGAACGAGCACGTCCTCCCCCGCCTGGACGCGCGCGTGGGTGACGAGCATCCGCCAGGCGGTGCCGAACGTGATCGGGAGGCACGCGGCCTCCTCGACGGGGTAGCTCGCCGGCAGCGGGATCGCCTGGCGCGCGGGGCACTTCACGTATTCCGCGAGGCCGCCCGGGTCCATCTCGCCGAGCATGTGGACCCGGATGCACTTCGGGACCTCCCCGTCCCGGCAGTACTCGCAGACCCCGCAGCCCCAGGACGGGTTCAGCACGATGCGGTCCCCGACGCGGGGGGAGTCCACGCCCGCCCCGACGGCGTGGACGACGCCGGCGATGTCACCGCCCGTGATGTGGGGGAGGGGCGTCGGCTCGCCGGGCATGCCCTCGCGCGTGAAGATGTCGAGCGGATTGAGGGCGCACGCGTCGACGCGCACGACGATCTCGCCCGGCCCGGCCACGGGATCGGGCCAGCTGGGCTCGTAGGTCAGGACGTCGGCGCCGCCGTGACGGTGAATGACCATCGCGCGCACGAGGAGTCTCCGTTCAGGCCGGGTCGGGGTGGAGTTCGAGCGCCGCGACCACCGCCTCGCCGACGGCCTCCGTCGAGGCGCGGCCGCCGAGGTCGGGCGTCAGGACGTGGCCGGCGCCGGTCACGGCGCCCACGGCCGCCTCGATCCTGGCGGCGGCCTCCGTCGCGTCCTCGTTGCCGTCGCGCCGGCCGAGCCACTCCAGCATGAGCCCGGCCGAGAGGATCGTCGCCAGCGGGTTGGCGATGCCCTTGCCGGCGATGTCGGGCGCGGTGCCGTGGGAGGGCTGGAAGAGCGCGTGGTGGTCGCCGATGTCTCCGGACGGCGCCATGCCCAGGCCGCCGACGGTGGCGGCCGCCAGGTCCGAGATGATGTCGCCGAACATGTTCTCGGCGACGACCACGTCGTAGTGGGCCGGCCGCTGGACGAGGTACATCGTCATCGCGTCGACGTAGGCGTGCTCCGCCTGGATGTCCGGGTAGTCGGCCGCCACCTCGTCGAACAGCGCGCGGAAGAACGCGTAGCTCTTCAGCACGTTCGCCTTGTCGACGAGGGTCACGCGGCGGACCCCGTCCCGCGGCGCGCCGTGACGCCGGCGCGCGATCTCGAACGCCTGCCGGCAGATCCGCAGCACGCCGGGCCGCGTCACCACCAGCGTGTCGGTCGCCACGTGGCCGCCGACCAGGACGCCGGCCCCGCGCGAGGCGTAGAGCCCCTCCGTGTTCTCGCGGAGGATCACGTAGTCGATCCGGTCGCGCTCGCCGAGGCGCAGCGGCGACGGCACGCCGGGGTGGAGCCGGATGGGCCGGAGGCCGAGGTAGAGGTCCAGCGCGATGCGGAGCGTCAGCTGCGGCGCGATCTCCGTCCCGTCGGGAAAGCGGACGTCGGGAAGCCCGGCCGCGCCGAACAGGATCGCGTCGGCGGCCTGGCAGACGTCGAGCGACTCGCGCGGCAGCTCCTCGCCGGTCCGCCGGTAGCAGTCGGCGCCGGCCTCGACCTCCTCGAAGTCGAGCTCGAGCCGGTCGGGCCGGGCGACCGCGCGGAGGACCTCGATCGCCTCGGCGACGACCTCCGGCCCGATGCCGTCGCCGGCGAGGACCGCGATCCGGTAGGGCGGCACGCTCAGGTCCGGGTCGCCGCGCGCTCGCGGCTCCGGGCCATCTCGGCGGCGACGAGGATCGCCTCGACCATGCTCTCGGGATTCGCGGTGCCGGTGCCCGCGCGGTCGAAGGCGGTGCCGTGGTCCACCGAGACCCGGAGGATGGGGAGCCCGACGGTCACGTTCACGCCGGACAGGCCCGTCCACGCCTTCTTCGCCTCGTCGTAGCGGAAGCCCAGCGCCTTGACCGGGGTGTGGCCCTGGTCGTGGAACATCGCGACGACGCAGTCGAACTCGCCGCCGGCCGCCCGGCTCATCAGCGTGTCCGCGGGGTAGGGGCCGGTGGCGTCGATGCCGTCCTGGCGCGCGTCGGCGATCGCGGGCCCGATCGCGACCTGCTCCTCGTCTCCGAAGAGCCCGCCCTCCCCGGCGTGCGGGTTGAGTCCGCACACCGCGATCCGCGGCCGCGCGATCCCGAGGTCCCGCATGGCGCGATCCCCGAGCTTGATCGTTCGCAAGACCCGCTCCCGCGTGACCAGGTCCGGGACCCGGCGGAGGGCCACGTGGGTCGTGACGTGGATGACGCGGAGCTCCTTGCCCATCAGGAGCATGGCGTAGGCCTTGGTGTTCGTGAGCTCGGCGAGGATTTCCGTGTGCCCCGAGTGGCGGACGCCGGCGGCGGCGAGCGCCTCCTTGTTCACGGGCGCCGTGACGATCGCGGCGATCGCGCCCTCCTGGCAGAGGCGCACGCCGCGCTCGATGTACTCGTACGCGGCCCGCCCGCAGACGGCGCTCACGCGCCCCATCTGGAAGGTCGCCGGGTCGGCGTTGGCGAGGTCCAGCACCTCGATCCGGTCCGGCGCGAACGTGGCGTCGCTCACCCGCTCGATCGCCCGCACCGTCTGGGTCACGTGGGCCGCCCGCGCCGCGATGGTCATGACCCGCGCGTCGCCGATCACCAGCGGACGGGTCTTCTCGCGCACGTCCGGCTTGGCCAGCGCCATCGCCGCGATCTCGGCGCCGACCCCCGCGGGGTCTCCCATCGTGACGCCGAGCACCGGCCGGGTCATGCGCAGGCCTTCCAGGCGCGGACGAGGGCGTCCGCGTCGCCGAAGCCGCCGGCCTTCGTCATCACGACCAGGCCGTCGAAGGGTCCGCCCGCGAGCGACCCCAGCGCGAGACCGGGCTCGAGCTGGCCGGCGAGCCGGACGCCGCCGGCGTCGAGGGCGCGCAGGACCGCGATCGCCGTCTCGCCGCCGGTCAGGAGCAGCGCGCCCGGTCTCTGGCGGTCGATCTGATTCCGCGCGGCCGCCGCGAGGCGGCGGACCGTCTCGCGACGCCGGTCCGGCTCCGGCGTGCGGCCGTCATCCGCCGAAGCCACGACGGTCAGGTCCGCGCGCTCGCCGAGCCGCGAGATCTGTTCCCGCGTCACCGGATTCGCGCTGCCAGCCACGATCAGGAGCGGCCGGCGCGGGAGCGCGGGCCGGCCCGTCGCCGCGCAGACCTGGCGGCGCGCGAGGGCGGTCGCGAGGCCCGCGGAGCCCGCGAGGAGCACCGGGACCTCTCCCGCGGCCTGCGCCAGCACGGCCAGGTCCTCGGCCGTCTCCGCGTCGGCAGCCAGGACGCGTCCGCCCGCCGAGAGGAAGCGGTCGAGGCGCGCCGCCACCGCGGGCGCGCCGTGGCGGACCGTCGCCAGCGCGAGGGACGCCGCCGGTCGCAGGCCGCCGGCTCCGAGGAGCCCCAGCACGCTCGCGCCGGTCGACGGGAACGTGGGATCGCGCGCGATGGGCGTCCGGTCGGCGGGCTCGCCGTCGATCAGGAGGCAGCCGTCGACGACCGTGCGACCCTGCGCGGGAAACGCCGGCGCGAGGAGGGCCGCCGCCACGCCGGTTCCGATGAGCATCCCGTCGAGCTCGGCTCCGATCTGTCCGCGCAGCGTGGAGTCGACCTTCTTGTAGAGCACGGACGGCGCCTCGGCCCGGAGGGCGGCGCCGGCCTCGCGGGCGCGCTCGCGCGCGATCTCGGCGCGCTGCTCCCGGCTCTCGGTGTCGATGACGAGGACGTCCGCGCCCGCGCTCGGTGCCGTCGTGCCATCGGTCCCGTCCCGCACGACCACGAGGGTCGCGAGCCCGCGCACGGCGAACGGCGCGGCGGTGTCGCACGCGCCCGTGAGGTCGTCCGCCTGGATCCCCACCAGCATGGCGCCCACGTTAGCCCGCCCCTCCGGGAGGGTCAAGGAGACGCCCGTTTGACCGAGCCGATCCGCGCGGTTAGAGTCCGGCTCGTGACGACGACGACGCGGAGCGGCCTCCTGCCGGGGACACCACTGCCGGAGCACCGGATCCAAGTGCGGAACCTCTTCCGCGATGCCGCGAACCGCATCCACGACGACGCCGTGGCGCGGCAGCTCGGGTACGCTGGCGCCCTCGTCGCCGGCGTGACGATCTACGGCTACCTGACCCGGGTCGCCGTCCAGGCGTGGGGCGCCGACTGGCTCCGGCGGGGGACGGCGAGCGTTCGCTTCCTCCGGCCGCTCTACGACGGCGAGACGCTGGCGATCGGCGGGCGAGCGGTGGGACGGTCGGCCACCGACGCGGCCGGCGAGGGCGTCATCGAGGTCGAGGGCGGCACCGCGCCCGACCGAGATCGCCGTGGCGATGACGGCTGGTCTCGCGTGGGGGGGAGCCGTCATCGCCCCGGATCCGCGCGGGTATCCGGCGGGGCCGCCGCCGGCCTCGCTCGCACCGGCGACGGCGGCGGGTCTGGCGGCGCTCGGGGTCCTGGGATCGCCGGTCCTCACGCTCGACGAGGCGACGCTCGCCCGGGCGGCCGACGACCTCGACGACCCCTCGCCGCTCTACCGCGGCGCCGAGGGCGTCGCGCATCCGGGCCTGCTCCTCCGTCAGGCGAACCGCGCGCTCGCGGAGAACGTCGCGCTCGGGCCGTGGATCCACGTGGCGAGCGACGTCGCGCACTGCGGCCTGGCGCGCGGCGGGCGATCGCCTCGAGACGCGCGGCCGCGTGCTGCGGACCTACGAGCGGAAGGGGCGGGGGTGGGTCGACCTCGACGTCCTGATCGTCGCGGACGACGCGCGCCCGATCGCGCGCGTCCACCACACCGCGATCTACCGCATCCCGGCCCCGGCGGCCGGGGAAGGAGCGCGCCATGAGTGAAGTCGGCGTTGCCTACGTCTCCAAGGTCCGGATCGAGCGCGTCCGCGGTCCCCTCCGCCGCGCCTTCCTCCCGGCGGAGCCCGAGCCCGTGGTGTTTGGCGTTCACGGCGCCGTGGCGACGCACTACGGTGTTGACATGGAGGGACGCGAGGCGCACGCGACGACCCTCGACTACGTGGTCGCTGCTGCGGCCGGCTGACTCACCGGGACCCTCGGGGGCGCGCTGGAGGCGCGCGGGATTCCGGCCGGGGAGGGGCGGCTCTGGTCGGAGGCAACCGGCGAGGTGGAGACGGAGAACCGAGTCTTGATCATCCGCCGCATCCACGTTCGCTATCACCTCAGGCTGAGTGCCGAGCAACGCGACGCGGCGGAGCGGGCCCACGCCGCGCACCAGAGCCGTTGCCCGGTGGCGCTCACGCTCCGGAACTCGGTGGCGATCACGACCGAGCTCGGCCTCGAGCTCGAGACGTAGCCGAGGCCACCGCCGCCCGCGCCATCGGGCGGTGAGCGGCGCCTCGTGCTGGACCCCCGGGTAGCACCCTGCTAGAATCGCCGGCGGTTTGCGGAGCTCCGGAGCCCCGAGGCGGGTTCCCGGTCGCGAGGCCGGTCGCCAGATGGAGGCGCCATGCGCGAGCTAGCCCGTCGCATCGACTGGTTCCAGGAGCGCGTCGGCCGCTTCACCGCGTGGCTGATGTTCGCCATGGTCGCGGTGGTCTTCGTCGACGTGGTCTTCCGCTACCTCTTCAGCAAGAGCTCCGTCTTCACGCAGGAGCTCGAGTGGCACCTGTTCGGCGTCGTCTACCTCCTGGCCGCCGGGTACACATTCCTCTACGACGAGCACGTCCGCGTCGACATCCTGTACGCGAGGCTCTCCCCGAGGGGCAAGGCCTGGGTCGACTTCGTCCTGATCTTCGTCATGCTCGTGCCCACGTGCCTGCTCGTGATGTACACGTCGATCCCGTTCGTCCGGAACTCGTTCGTGACCAACGAGGGGTCGCCGGACCCCGGAGGCATCCCGGTGCGGTGGGCGCTGAAGTCGGTGATCATCATCGGCTTCGCCCTGCTCCTCCTGCAGGGCGTTTCCGAGGCGATCAAGCGGTTCTACTGGGCGATGGGCTGGGAGACTCCCGAGAAGCGCGTGCAGGAGATTCACTGATGCCGATCGCGACGATCGGCGCGGGACCGCCACGGCGGCTGCGGGCGCGCGGGGGGAGCCGCTGATGTTCGGGATCCCGTGGGACCAGACGCTCGGCGCCCTGATGTTCGTCGGGATGATCGTCTTCCTCTTCTTCGGGTTCCCCGTCGCGTTCAGCCTCACGTTCACCGGGCTCGTGTTCGGCCTCATCGGCTTCGGGCTCAACTTCTTCAACATCCTCCCCCTGCGCATCTGGGGGACGATGACCAACTTCACGCTGCTCGCGGTCCCGCTCTTCGTGTTCATGGGGGTGGCCCTCGAGAAGTCCGGCCTGGCCGAGGAGCTCCTCGAGACGATGGCGCTCCTGTTCGGGAGGCTCCGTGGCGGCATCGCGATCTCGGTCGTCGTGGTGGGCGCGATCCTCGCGGCCTCCACCGGGATCGTGGGCGCGAGCGTCATCACGATGGGGCTGGTCTCGCTCCCGACGATGCTCCGCCGGGGGTACGACAAGCAGCTGATCACGGGGACGATCTGCGCCTCGGGCACGCTGGGGCAGATCATCCCGCCGAGCGTGATCCTCGTCCTGCTCGGGGACATCCTCGGCGTGTCGGTCGGCGACCTCTACATCGGCGCGTTCCTGCCGGGCTTCGTCCTGGTCGGCCTCTACATCGTCTACCTGGTCATCCTGGGGCAGTGGAAGCCGCACCTCGCGCCGCCGATCCCCCGCGAGGAGATCGCCGCCTTCCAGGCGCAGGCGCTGCGGCGGGTCGCCGTCGCGCTGGCGCCGGCGCTCGTCCTGATCGTGGCCGTCCTCGGCTCGATCTTCATGGGCATCGCGTCGCCGACCGAGGGGGCGGCGGTCGGCGCCATGGGCGGCCTCCTGCTGACGCTGGTCAAGGGCCGTTTCACGATGCCGATGTTGCGGGACGTGTGCCGGACCACGACGCGGATCACCAGCCTGGCCTTCATCATCCTGGTGGGCGCGAACACGTTCGGCCTCGTGCTGCGGGGCCTGAACGGGGACAAGCTGATCCAGGACCTGCTGCTCCACCTGCCGTTCGGCCCCTACGGCGTCCTCGCGGTGGTCATGCTCGTCATCTTCATTTTGGGGTTCTTCATCGACTTCTTCGAGATCTGCTTCATTCACGTCCCGATCCTGACGCCGGTGCTGGTGCAGCACTTCCACTTCGATCCGGTCTGGCTCGGGGTGGTGATCGGCGTGAACCTCCAGACGTCCTTCCTCACGCCGCCGTTCGGGTTCGCGCTCTTCTACCTGCGGGGGGTGGCGCCGCCGGAGATCCGGACCGGGGACATCTACCGCGGCGTGATCCCGTTCGTCTGCCTCCAGCTGATCGGCCTCGCGTTGATAGTTGCCTTCCCGGAGATCGTGTACACGCTCATCCGCGTCTTCCGCGGCTGAGGCGCGCCCCCGACAAAGAGAAAGGCGGCGAAGCCGGGTGGCCCCGCCGCCCTTCGCTCTTCCGGTCGGGCGGTCCCTTAGGCGGGCGCCGCGATCTGGGTCTGGTAGGTGCCCTCGCCGAGCGAGGCCCAGTCGTGGATCACCGCCTGGAACTTCGCGATGGACGCCGCGACCTTCTTCGCCTGCGGGGTCTTCTCCGACTCTTCCTTCAGAACCTCGACGGTCAGCTTCTTCAGCTCCTTCAGCGTATCGCTGGAGAGCTGAAGGATCTCGACCTTGCTCTTGAAGTCGGTCCGCAGCTTCATGAGAGCCGCGGCGTTCTTGTTGTCGTAGTCCATCAGCCCGTACACCTGGACGGCCGCGCAGGCCTCGTCCACGATGTGCTTGAGGTCGGCGGGCAGGCTCTCGTAGGCCTTCTTGTTGAAGCCGAACTCGGCGGTGGTGCCGGGCTCGTGCCAGCCGGGATAGTAGTAGTAGCGCGCGGCGTTGTGGAGCCCGAGCTTCATGTCGTCGTGCGGGCCGACCCACTCGGTCGAGTCGATGACGCCGCGCTCGAGCGCGGTGTAGATCTCGCCGCCGGGGGTGAGGACGACGGTGCCGCCCGCCTTCGCCACGACCTTCCCGCCGAGGCCCGGGATCCGCATCTTCAGGCCCTTCAGGTCCGCCGCGCTGTTGATCTTCCTCCGGAACCAGCCCGCCATCTGGGGGCCCGTCGACGGGCCGGGGCGCGGCACCAGGTTGAACGCGCTGTACGTCTCCTCCCAGAGCTTGAGCCCGTCGCCGTGGAGGTACCAGCCCATCATGCCCTCGGGGTTCATGCCGAAGGGCACGGCCGAGAACCACTGAACCGCCGGCTCCTTGCCGGCCCAGTAGTAGGGGGCGCCCATGAAGCACTCGATGGTGCCCTGCTGGGCTGCGTCGAAGCAGCCGAAGGCGGGCATCAGCTCGCCGCCGGCGAACACCTGGATCTTGAGGCGGCCGCCGCTCATCTCGTCGACGAGGCGACCCATCGTCTGAGCGGCGCCCTGCAGGACGTCCAGCGCGGGGGTCCAGGTGGTCGACATTCGCCACTGGAACCGCTGCTGGGCGATGACGTTGGGAGCGTCGACCGTGACCGCCGCCGTTGCGGCCACGAGCGCGCCACCCGCCTTCACGATGAACTTGCGCCGTTGCATGGGCACCTCCCGCATTGGAGTGGGAACACGCCGCGCCTCGAAAACTGGCGCGATCTTAGCACCCGGCTTCGACGAGGGTCAAACCGCCAGCTGCCTTGACAGGGCTTCCAGCGACGGGCTAAATACCCGAGCGACCGACGGAAGGAGACTCGCCGTGCCGCGCTCCATGGGCCCCAGCAGACGCGACGTTCTGGCCGGCGCGGCCGCGGCCGCCGCCTCGGGGCTCGCCCCTGCCATCGCGCGCCGCGCGCACGCCGCCCCTCCGGTCCTGCGAATCGCCCAGTGGACCCACTTCGTGCCCGGCTACGACGAGTGGCTCGACCGGAAGTTCTCGCGGGAATGGGGCGAGCGGAACGGGGTCACCGTCGAGATCGACCACCTCGCGCTCAGCGAGCTCAGGGCGCGCGCCGACACCGAGGTCGGGACCCAGCAGGGACACGACCTCTTCGCGTTCCCGGAGCCTCCGGCCGCGTACGAGGCCTACGTGACGCCCCTGACGGAGGTCGTCGCGGAGTGCGAGCGCCGGTTCGGGCGCCTCCCGGGCTTCATCCACAAGGGCACGTTCAACCCGCGGACGAAGCAGTACTTCGCGCTCCCCGAGAGCTGGGCCCCGGCGCCGCTCCACTACCGGACCGACCTGTGGGGGGAGGCCGGCCTCAAGCCCGACACGTGGGAGCTGCTCCGCGACGGCGCCCGGAAGATCCGCGAGAAGCGAGGGATTCCGGCGGGATTCGGGCTCGCCCCCGAGCCCGACAGCAACATGACGCTCCGCGGCCTCCTGTGGGCCTTCGGTGCCGCCGAGCAGGACGAGTCCGGGCAGGTCGCCATCAACTCGCCCGCGACGATCCAGGCGGTCAAGCTGATGGCCACGATCTACCGGGAGTCCATGATCTCGGACGTCTTCCTGTGGGACGCGGCCTCCAACAACCGCGCGTTCGTCTGGGGGCAGGCGTCGATCATCCAGAACGCGATCTCGGCGATCCGGAGCATGGAGAAGAGCAACCCGGAGCTCGCGAAGAAGGCCACGCTCGCGCCGCCCGCCGCGGGGCCGGCCGCGCGCCTGGCGCCGGCGAACGTGCTCCACTGCTACGTGCTCTGGAAGTTCTCGGACAAGGCCGATCTCGCCAAGCGATTCCTGATCGACCTCGTGGCGGCCGGCGACGACGCGTTCCGCGCGAGCGAGTTCTACAACCTGCCCAGCTTTCCCCGCGCGGTCCACGACCTGCCGAAGAAGGTCGGCGCCGGGAAGCCTGGCCCGGGCGGGAAGTCCGCCGCGGGGATCCCCGCGGACCGCTACGTGCTCCTGGCCGAGGCCGACCGCTGGAGCGCCGCGCCCGGACATCCGGGGTACTTCACCGCGGCCATCGACGAGACCCTGCAGCGGGGGATCATCCCGCTCATGTTCGCGCGGGCCGCGCGCGGCGACCAGTCGCCCGAGGTTGCCGTGCGGGCCGCCGAGACGGAGATGCGCCGCATCTTCGCCCGCTGGCAGCGGTGAGCCCGGACGCGCCGGTGGCGCCCACGGCATGAAGCGGCTCGCCGCGAAGCACGCCTTCTTCCACTTCGATCCCGCGCACCCGCCGGCGCTCAGGATCAAGCCGGGGGAGGAGCTGCTGATCGAGGTCCAGGACGCTTTCGGGGGCGAGCGGGACATCGCGCGAGTTCCCGATCCATTCACCTCGGAGTGGGAGGGGCATCCGACGCCGCCGGCCACGGGGCCCGTATACGTCGAGGGGGCGGCGCCGGGGCAGACCCTCGCCATCGACATCCTCGAGATCAAGCCGGCATCCGAGGGCTTCGTCGCCATCCAGCGCAACGCGGGCTTCCTCCCGGACCGCTTCCCCACGCCGCGGATCAAGCGCATCCCGATCCGGGACGGCACCGTCCTCTTCGACGGACTTCGCCTGCCCGCATATCCGAACTTCGGCACCTTCTCGACGACCCCGGCCTCGGGCGGCCGGGCGGGCATCGCGGGCTTCCACGGGGGCGACCTCGACCAGAAGGAGGTGGCGGCGGGTAACCGCGTCTACCTCCCGATCTTCGTCCCGGGCGCGCTGTTCGGGCTCGGGGATCCCCACGCGATCATCTCGGACGGCATCGCCTGCGGAACCGGGGTCGAGTGCGCGGCGACCGCGCGGCTTCGCTTCGAGGTCCTGCCCGAGACGGTGGCGCGTCCCCGTATCGAGACGCCGACGGCGCTCCACATCGTCGGCTTCGGGCCCGATCTCGACAGCGCCGCCCGCGACGCCGTCGACCAGGGCGTGGCTTACCTGGTCGAGAGCCACGGGATGGACGCCGAGGACGCCTACATGCTCCTGTCCCTCGTGGGGGACCTCGTCGTCGGCACCTCGCCGCGCCCGATCATGGGCGTGCGGCTGGTCGTCCCGAAGTCGGTCCTCGCCCAGCTCTCCAAGGGCTGACCCGCTCTCCGCGCGCCGTTGCGCCTCCCCGGGCCGTCTGTTACAACTGGCGGAGCGGACACGTGCCGCGAAGCCGATGGCGGGCGAGCTGTCAGTCCTCGTGGCGTTCGTGGGAGGCCTGTTCTCGTTCCTCTCCCCCTGCGTGCTGCCGCTGTTCCCCTCGTACCTCTCCTTCATCACCGGGATGTCGCTCGACCAGCTCCAGTCGGCGGCCTCGGACGACCGGCAGCGGCGCTGGATCCTCGCGCACTCGCTCGCCTTCGTCGTCGGGTTCTCGACTGTCTTCGTGGGGATGGGGGCGTCCTTCAGCGCGCTGGGACAGCTCCTGTTCGACTACCGCGATCAGATCCGGCTCGTGGGCGGCATCCTCATCATCGTCTTCGGCCTGTACGTCGCCGGGGTGCTCCGCCTGGGGTTCCTCGGCCGCTACCAGCAGATCCAGCTCCGGACGAAGCCGGCGGGGCTTCTCGGCTCCTGGCTGGTCGGCGTGACGTTCGCGATCGGGTGGACGCCGTGCGTCGGACCGATCCTCGGGTCGATCCTCTCGCTGGCCGGGACGGCCGAGACCGTATCGACGGGGGTCGCGCTCCTGGTCGCGTACTCCGCCGGGCTCGCGCTGCCGTTCGTCCTCTCCTCGGTGGCGCTCGGCGCGTTCCTGACCGCGTTCCGCCGATACCGCCCGTGGATGCCCGTCGTCGAGCGCGTGGCCGGCGCGCTGCTGGTCGTGGTCGGCATCCTGGTCGCCACCAACTACTTCATCGTCCTCAACTCGTACGCGCTGAGCCTCACGCCCCAGTGGCTGCTCAAGCGCCTGTAGGACGGGCGGGCCTCCGGGACCGCGCGCGCCGGCGGGCCTGAGCCGTGGCGGTCCGTGTCACCGTTCCCGCGAGCTCGGCGAACTTCGGGCCGGGCTTTGACGTGCTCGGGGTGGCGCTCGCCCTCTACAACGTCGCCGAGCTCGCGGAGGCCGACGGGGTCTCGGTCGACGTCGAGGGCGAGGGCGCGGCGAGCCTCCCGAGGGACGCCCGGAACGTGGTGATCCGCGGCGCCCGCCTCGTGTACGAGGCCGCCGGCCGTCCGTTCCGCGGGCTGGCCGTGCGCCAGCGGAATCGCATCCCGCCGAGCCGCGGCCTCGGGTCGAGCGGGAGCGCGTGGCTGGCCGGCATCCTGGGCGCGAACGCAATCCTCGGCGACCCTCTGGGGCCGGACGCGGTGATGGACCTCGCAGTCGCGCAGGAAGGGCACCCGGACAACCTGGGCGCCTCCCTCCGGGGCGGCGTGACGGTGACCGTCTGGGATGCCGAGACCCGGGCCGTGGTGTCGCTGCCCGTGCCCGACGGCATCGAGTTCGCGCTGCTCGTCCCGGACTTCGAGGCGTCCACCGCGGCGGCGCGCGCGGCGCTCCCCGCGAGCTACCCGCGTCGCGACGCGGTCTTCAACGTGACGCGCGTCGCCCTCCTGGTGGCGGCGTGGACCCAGGCGCGGTGGGACCTGGTCGGGCAGGCCATGGGCGACCGGCTCCACCAGCCGTACCGGAGCCGCGCGATGTTCCCGTGGCTCGACGGCGTGATGGCGGCCGCGCGCGATGCCGGCGCGCTCGGCGCGGCCCTGTCGGGAGCCGGCCCCTCGGTGCTGGGCCTCGCGCCCGCGGGCGCGGGGGCCGCGGTCGCCCGCGCGATGGCCGACGCGCTGGCGGGGACCGGGCGCCGCGGCGCGGGACACGTCCTGGCCGCCGACACGCGAGGCGCGCGGGTCGACCTCCTGCCCTGACGGGGTCCCGGCGCGCTCCGCCGGGGGTTGACGGGTCGGGGGGCCCTTGCTATCGTCGCGGCAACCCAGCAACCACTCGTCAAGCGTGGCACTTTCCGTTCGACCCTGGGTCCCTACACCCCGCTGAGCGAGCCGCTCGCACTCGTCCGCCGCTTGCCGTCCCGCGTCCCCGCGCACCGGGCATCCCGATCCTTCCAGGAGGTGAGACCGCGCCGCGACCGTCCCGCACGCTCCTCCGCCCCTCGTTCGTCAAAGGAGACGCACGACCCATGAGCCAGGACAAGGTGTTGACGTGCCGCGACTGCGGCAAGGAGTTCCTGTTCACGGCCGGCGAGCAGAGCTTCTACGCCGAGAAGGGTTTCGAGCACGAGCCGACCCGGTGCCGCAATTGCCGGGCGACGCGGAAGGGCGGGAGCGCGGGCGGCGGCGGGATGAGCGGGGACACCGGAGGCCGCGCGCTCCATCCCGCGGTGTGCTCGGAGTGCGGCAAGGAGACGCAGGTGCCGTTCCGGCCGACCGCGGGCAAGCCGGTGTACTGCCGAGACTGCTTCCAGAAGCGGGGGAACGGCGGCGGTGGCCGGCCCGGCGGCCGGCGCAGCCCCGCCTACTTGGACTGAGGGGACTCCTCGGGCGGCTCGCGCAGGGCCTCGACGATCACCACGACGAGCCCGGCGAGCGCCAGCGCGATTCCTCCGGCGATGCCGGCGGAAAACGGGTTCGGCAGGACCTTGCCCGAGAAGAACATGAGCCCGATGCCGAAGGCCAGCATCCCGAAGCCGAGACGCAGGCGCGGCGTGAGGACGGGCTCGGACGAGGGATCCTGCGGCATCGCCGGTACTGTAGCGAGGCGTCCGAATACAGTCAAACGCAATCCGGGGATGGAGAGGGGAGGGTGGTGATGAGCAAGGCGCCCGTCATGCTCCTGGTGACCGCGACCGTCGCGTCCGTCCTGATCGGCTGGTTGCCGTCGTCGCGACTCGCGGAGGCGGACTCCCTTGGAGATCCCGTGGCCTTCGCCCTGTGCACGGCCGAGGGCGCCCAGGCGGTGGAGAAGTGCCAGGCGGTCGGGGACCCCCCGGCTTACCAGGTTCCCAATCGCCGTCGACTGATCATCGAGCAGGTCTCCGGCGACTGCGGCGGCGACGGCGCACCGGGAGAGCCGCTCCGGATGACGATCGTCGCCCAGACCGGCGGCGTCGTGGTGGAGCACGCGATCATCGGCATCCCGCGTCCGCCGCAGCCCGGTGGTCTCATCCCGTTGACGCGGACCCGCATCTACGCGGACGCCAAGTCATCGGTGACGATCGGGCTGACGGAGATCCCCGCCTTCTCCGGGCGCTTCTGCCGTGTCGCGTTTTCCGGCCTTCTGGTCAAGTGACCGCCGCAGAAGGCGTTCGCCATGCCCCGCTGCGAGGCGCGAAGGGCGCAAAAGGCTTGACTGCCCTGGGGCCGAAGGCTACCCTGAGGCTGGCTCATGGAGAGCGGTTCGCCGCCCGTGAGCCGGTGCCCGTGTGACGATCAAGAGCGATCGCTGGATCAAGCGGATGGCCCTCGACAAGGGCATGATCGAGCCCTTCGAGGAGCGGCAGTTTCGTTCCGGGGTGATCTCCTACGGGCTCTCGTCCTACGGGTACGACATCCGGATCGCCGATTCGTTCAAGATCTTCACGAACGTGTTCAACACCGTCGTCGACCCGAAGTCGTTCGACTCCCGGTCTTTCGTCGACTTCCAGGGCGACACGTGCGTGATTCCGCCGAACTCGTTCGCGCTCGGCCGCTCGATCGAGTACTTCCGGATCCCCCGCAACATCATGACCATCTGCGTAGGCAAGTCGACGTACGCGCGGTGCGGCATCATCACGAACGTGACGCCGTTCGAGCCGGAATGGGAAGGCTTCGTGACGCTCGAGATCTCGAACACGACGCCGCTGCCGGCCCGGATCTACGCCAACGAGGGGATCGCCCAGGTGCTGTTCTTCGAGTCGGATGAGTCCTGTGCGGTCTCCTACGCGGACCGGCAGGGCAAGTACCAGGCGCAGCAGGGCATCGTATTGCCCAAGGTGTAAGGGGGCGACATGGCCGAGCAACAGAAGAAGAAGGTCGAGCGCCCGAAGGGCGACGGGGACGGCGACGGGGCGGCCGCGAACCCCGAGGTGTCCAAGAAGGGCAAGAAGATCAAGGAAGACCTCGACAAGCTCCTGGACGAGATCGACGACATCCTCGAGGAGAACGCCGAGGAGTTCGTGAAGAGTTACGTCCAGCGGGGCGGGGAGTAGCCGGCGGTGCCGATCTACGAGTACCGCTGCGCGGCGTGCGGCCGTTCGTTCGAGCGGCTCGTCCACGGCCAGCAGGCGGTGGCGTGCCCCTCGTGCGATAGCCCCGACGTGACGCGCCTCCTGTCCCTGTTCGGCTTCAAGAGCGGGCAGGGATTCGTGGCGTCGACGAGCGGCGGCGGGGGCGGGTGCGGCTGCGGCCGGGGCGGGTGCGGCTGTCACTGACGCCCCGGGGGCGAGCGAGGGCGACGAGCGGCAAGGGGGCCCGCAGGCCCCTTTCGCGTTTCTGGTGATCGGTCGAGGAGGGGCGGCGTGGGGACGGCCCTGACCCGGGAGGCCTTCTCCCTCGAGGCGAAGTACCGTCTCGAGACCGGCCGCGTCTTCATGTCGGGCGTGCAGGCCCTCGTGCGCCTCCCCCTGGACCAGCATCGCGCGGACCGGCGCCGGGGCCTCGACACCGCGACGCTGATCTCGGGCTACCGGGGATCCCCCCTCGGCGGGCTCGACCAGACGGTGGAGCGGCACCGAGGCCTCCTGGCCGAGCACCAGGTCGTCTTCATCTCGGGCGTCAACGAGGACCTCGGCGCGACGGCGGTGCTGGGGAGCCAGCTGGCCCACCTGTACGGCGGCGCGCGCCACGATGGCGTGCTCGGCATGTGGTACGGGAAGGCGCCCGGCGTCGACCGGAGCGGCGACATCCTCCGCCACGCCAACTTCTCCGGCGTGGGGCGGAACGGGGGCGTCCTCGCGCTCGCCGGCGACGATCCCCAGGCGAAGTCGTCGACGCTTCCCACCCATTCCGAGGTCGCCTTCTACGACTTCCAGATGCCCGTCCTGTTTCCCGGCAGCATCCAGGACATCCTGGACCTCGGCCGCCTGGGCTTCGAGCTGTCGCGCTACTCCGGGCTCTGGGTGGCGCTCAAGGTCGTGACCGACGTCGCCGACGCCGTCGGCACCGCCGAGGTCCATCCCGAGCGGGTGCGGATCGTGGACCCCGGCTTCGTCCACGACGGGCGGCCGTGGGAGATCCGCCAGCTGCCGGGCCTCCTGCCCCCGTACACGCTCGAGGCCGAGCGCGACATCGTGTACGGGCGCCTCGAGGCCGCGCGGGCGTTCGCCGTCGCCAACGGGATCAACCGGATCACCGTGGACACGCCGGGCGCGTGGCTCGGCATCGCCTCGGCCGGGAAGACGTACTACGACCTCCGCCAGGCGCTGACCGACCTCGGGCTGGACGACGCCGCCCTCCGGCGCCACGGCATCCGGCTGCTGAAGCTGGGGATGCTCTATCCGCTCGAGCGCGGGATCGTGCGGGAGTTCGCCCGCGGGCTCGAGGAGCTGCTCGTGGTCGAGGAGAAGCGCGGCTTCGTGGAGCTCCTGCTGCGCGAAGCGCTCTACGACCTCGCCGACCGTCCGCGCATCGTGGGGAAGCGGGACGAGGCGGGGCAGGTCCTCGTGCAGGCCGACGGGGAGCTCGACGCCGATCTCGTCGCGCGGGTCGTCGCCCGCCGCCTCGAGCGCCGGGTCGCCCTCGACTCGGCGCGGGCGCGCGTCGCGGTCATCGAGGCCGCGCGGGAGCGACCGATCTCGCTGACCCTGGCCCGCCCGCCGTACTTCTGCTCGGGTTGTCCCCACAACCGGTCGACCGTCGTGCCCGAGGGCTCGATGGCCGCGGGCGGGATCGGCTGCCACGGCCTCGCGATGAACATGGGCCGGAACGTCATCGGGATCACCCAGATGGGGGGCGAGGGCGCCCAGTGGGTGGGCCTCGCGCCGTTCGTCGACGTGCCCCACCTCTTCCAGCAGCTCGGCGACGGCACGCTCTTCCACTCGGGCTCGCTCGCGATCCGCCAGGCGGTGGCCGCGGGTACCCATGTGACCTACAAGATCCTGTACAACTCCGCGGTCGCGATGACGGGTGGCCAGGACGCCGCCGGCGCCCGGCCGGTGCCGGACCTCACGCGGCAGCTGGACGCGGAGGGCGTGCGGCGCATCCTGGTGCTGACCGACGAGCCCGAGAAGTATCCGACGGGGGCGCGCTGGGCGCCCGGCGTCGAGGTGTGGCACCGGGACCGCCTGGACGAGGCGCAGCGGATCCTGCGCGAGCTGCCCGGGGTCACCGCCCTCATCTACGACCAGCGCTGCGCGGCCGAGAAGCGCCGCCTCCGGAAGCGCGGCAAGCTGCCCGATCCCGCGATGCGCGTGGTCGTCAACGAGCTGGTGTGCGAGGGGTGCGGCGACTGCGGCGTGAAGTCGAACTGCCTGTCCGTGCAGCCGGTCGAGACGGAGTTCGGCCGCAAGACCCAGGTCCACCAGTCGTCCTGCAACAAGGACTACTCGTGCCTCCGGGGCGACTGCCCGTCCTTCCTCACCGTCGTGCCGGCGGCCGGGCCGCGGCCGAAGGCGCGGAAGCGCTACGTCGTGGACCGGGAGATCGCCGAGCCCGCGCTTCGCGTGCGGCGGACGGCGGGTCTCTTCCTCATGGGGATCGGCGGCACCGGCGTCGTGACCGTGAACCAGATCCTCGGCACGGCCGCGCTCCTCGACGGCAAGCACGTCGCGGGTCTCGACCAGACGGGGCTCAGCCAGAAGGGCGGGCCGGTCGTCTCGCACCTCCGCATCGGCGAGAGCGAGGCGGACGTCGCCGGGAAGGTCGGGGTCGCGGAGGCCGACGCCTACCTCGGGTTCGACCTGCTCGTCGCGACCGCGGCGCCCAACCTCCTCCGCGCCCGGCCGGATCTCACGATCGCGGTCGTGTCCACCACCCAGGTGCCGACCGGCGCGATGGTGGCCTCGACCGACGTCGCGTTCCCCGACCCCGGCGGGCTCCTGGCCGCCGTGAACCGCGTCACGCGGAAGGACGAGAACGTGTTCGTGGACGCGGTCGGCCTCGGGGAGGCGCTCTTCGGGGACCACATGGCCGCCAACATGATCCTGCTGGGCGCGGCGTACCAGGCGGGCGCGATCCCGGTGCACGGCGCGGCGATCGAGGAGGCCATCGCGGTCAACGGCGTCCAGGTCGAGATGAACACCCAGGCCTTCCGCGTCGGGCGGCTCCTCGTCGCCGACCCCGGCTGGGTCGCCACCGTGCAGCGGACCCGGGCCGGGGCCGTCGACACCCGCGCGGCGCTCGACGCGCCCGCGCGCACCCTGGTCGACGCCGCGGGCGCGAGCGGCGAGCTGCGGCGGCTCCTCGAGGCGAGGGTCCCGGAGCTGATCGCCTACCAGGACGAGGCCTACGCGCGCGCCTACGTGGACTTCGTCCGGAAGGTCGCCGAGACGGAGCGCGCGGCGGTGCCCGGCGAGACGCGCGTCGCCGAGGCGGTGGCGCGGTACCTCTACAAGCTCATGGCCTACAAGGACGAGTACGAGGTGGCGCGGCTCCACCTTCGTCCCGAGGTCCGCGCGTCGATCGAGGCGGAGCTCGGGCCGGCCGAGGTGCGCTACCAGCTCCACCCGCCGATCCTCCGGGCGCTGGGCATGCAGCGGAAGCTCTCCCTCGGTACGTGGGTGGAGCCGCTCTTCCGGCTGCTGGTCGCGATGCGTCGTCTCCGCGGCACCCCGCTCGACCTGTTCGGGCTCGCGCGAGTCCGCCGGATCGAGCGAGCCCTCGTCGCCGAGTACCGGACGATGGTCGAGCGGACGCTCCGCGACCTCTCGCCGGACCGCCACGAGCGCGCGCTCAGCATCGCGCGCCTGCCCGACCTCGTCCGCGGCTACGAGGACGTCAAGCTCCGCAACGTCCAGCGGTTCCGCGAGGAAGCGCGGGCCCTCGGGGCCCAGGGCTGACACGGGGGCCGGCGGACACATGGACCTGCGCCAGATGGAGGTGTTCGCCGGCGTGTACGAGCTCCGGAGCTTCTCGCGGACGGCGTCGGCGCTCCGCCTGACCCAGTCCACGGTGAGCGAGCACGTGCGGCTCCTCGAGGAGGAGCTGGGGACGCGGCTGTTCGACCGGCTGAGCCGCGAGACCGTCCCCACGCGCGCCGGCGAGCTCCTCTACGGCTACGCGCGGCAGATGCTCGCGCTCCGGACGGAGGCTCGCCAGGCCCTCGATCAGTTCCTCGGGCAGATCACGGGGACGCTGATCATGGGCGCGAGCACGATTCCCGGCGAGTACGTCCTGCCGGCGGTGATCGGCCGCTTCCGCGAGCGGCACCCCCGGGTGTCGATCACCCTCCAGATCTCGGACACCCGGGGCATCGTCCAGGCCGTGCTCGATGGTCAGGTCGACGCGGGGGTGGTCGGGGCCGACCCCGCCAACCGCGGGCTGGAGACGCGGGCGCTCATGCCCGACGAGCTCGTGCTCGTGGTGCCGCCAGACCACCGGTGGAAGGATCGGTCGGAGGCCACGATCGACGAGCTGCGGACCGAGCCGCTGATCGTGCGCGAGCCCGGCTCGGGCTCGCGGCAGGCCTTCGAGGACGCGCTGGGAGCGGCGGGCCGGAGCCTCGGCGAGATGCAGGTCATCGCCGAGATGGGCTCCACGAGCGCGATCAAGCAGGCGGTCAAGGCGGGCGTCGGCGTGTCCGTCATGTCGAGCCGGGCGGCCGAGGACGAGTGCCGTCACGGCCTCCTGGCCTGCGTCCGGCTGAAGGACCTCGCGGTGACGCGACACTTCTACGTCATCACGCACGCCAGCCGATCGCGCTCGCCGCTCTGCCGCGCCTTCCTCGACTTCCTGCAGGGTCCCGCGTAGCCGCGTCGCGGCGCCGAAACGAGCGACGCCCCGGAAGGCGTGCCTCCCGGGGCGTCGGGGTCGCGCGGCGCGAGAGCGCGGGCGCTAGAGCGAGATCTCCCGCGACCTGATCGCGTAGCGGAACGTGTCGGGGTCGAGGCAGTCGAGCCGCGTCGCCGCGGTCTCGGCCTGCGGGTACATGAGGAAGGCCACCGGGGCGCCGGGCGAGCCAGGCAGCCTGAGGTCGTGGGCGTAGTTGTAGGCGAGCCAGTTCATCTCCCAGGCGCCGAACAGCTTGGCCCGCGCCTTCAGCACCTGCGGATCGTCGAGGGGGAGGCCGCCGGCCTTCTCCTCGAGGACGACCTTGCGGACATCGGCGGGGTCCACCGGCACCCAGCCGTGGCCGGCGGCGTAGAACTCGGCCCGGCAGTGCTGGGCCTTCGTGATGTCGCCGCTTCTCCCGAGGCTCTTGAAGTCCGCCGAGTCGGCGACGCGGATACCGTAGACGTCCCGGGCGGGGATGCCCAGCGACCGCGCGAAGCCGACGAACAGCGCGTTCAGGTCCGCGCACTTGCCGCCGAGGTTCCGAGTCTCCAGCATCGTCTTGATGTCGCCGAGCCCGCACCCCCGGACCTTCGCGTCGCGGAAGGTGTTGTCGACGATCCACTCGTAGAGGGCGCGGGCCTTCTCCACGTCGGTCCGGGCGGCCTTCGTGATCTCCCGCGCGGTCTCGGCGACGATGCCGTCCGTGGGGATGAGGTCGGTCGCCTGGAGATAGCGGCGGAGCGCGGCCGGGTCCTCGACCGCGCCGGCACCCGGGCCGCTCAGGTCCACCTTGCGGTCGCGCGTGGCGATCCGGCTGACCACCTCGAGGACCGGTCCCGTCGTGCCGGCCGGCCACTCGGCGACCACGAAGCCGGCGTCATACCGCGGATCGCGGACGGCGTCCGCGCTGACCGCGTTCCCGGTCCACGTGCGCCCGAGGGTCCGGTGGTAGTCGGTGTCCTCGGAGAGGGGCAAGGGCACCCACGCCCGGGTCACGCCGGAGGGCGCGGCGATCTCCACCCGGGTCGTGACCTCGAAGGTCCGCCACCGGCCGGCGTCCGCCGCCCAGACGGCGGGAAGCCTGGCGAAGCCTGCGGCCATCGAGGTCAGAGCGGTCGTCCTGAGAAACGCGCGTCGGTTCATGTCGCTGGCCCTCCTTGAGGCACTCGGTGTCCCGGCCACGCTAGTGTGACGAGCCCGAGCATATTCGGGATTCCCTATGAGCACAAATCGGAATTCACGATGAGCACACGCGCAACTCATCGGAATCGGGCGGACCGGGACCGCCTCAGGAGTCCTTCTGGAGGAGTGCCTCGAGGAAGGCGTGACCCTGGGGGCCATCCCATTCGCGGGCCCCTTGGGCCGAGTAGAGCGGCACGCCGGTCCGGCTCAGGACGACGGTGGAGGGAAGCGCCCAGACGCGGAAGAGGCGGGCCACGCTCTGCTGCGGGTCCAGCCCGACCGGGAAGGTGAGGCCGTGGCGCTTCAGATAGGTACGCACTGCGGACGCGCCTTCGCGGTCCACCGACAGCGCGAGCACCACGAGGCCGCGGTCCCGGTAGGCTCGCGAGATGCGCTCCATGGCCGGCATCTCTTCGAGGCACGGCTCGCACCAGGTGGCCCAGAAGTTCAGGAGGACCACCTTGCCCCGGAGGTCGCCGATCGCGATCGTGCCCCCGTCCGGCGTGGCCGCGGTGAACGGCGTGGCCGGCCCGCTGCCGCCGAGCCGCGTGAGCGAGAGGACGTCCGCGGGCCCCTCGGCCCGGGCCGTCGCCACCGCCAGCAGACCGAGCGCCAGCGCGCGCGCGGCGAGACGGACGGCGCGGCGTCTCACGCGGAAGCCGGCGCCGGGGGTCCCGAGAGACCCCGGGTCACCGGGCGGCGCGGAGGCGGGGCAGGACGTCCGCGGCGACGCGCTCGAGGACCGGGAACTGCTCGGGCCCCGGGGCGTCGACGATGAACTCGTTGACGCCAGCCTCACCGTATCGGCCCACCATCTCCTCGAACGCCCCCACGCTGGACCAGGGATCGGCGAGCCCCTGCTCCTTCATCTTCGACGCCCACCCGTAGAACGACCGCCAGATGGCGCCCGGGTCCCGGCCGATCGCCCGGCAGTGCTCGTCGAGAACCTGGTTTCGCTCGCGCATCTCCTGAACGGTCCCGAACGAGTTCCAGGAGTCCGCGTACTCCGCGCAGATCCGGAGCATGCGCGACTTGTGGGCGCCGAGGGTCAGCGGGGGCCGCGGCCGCTGGATGGGGCTCGGGCGAACGTGGGCGTCCTTCAGCCGGTAGTACTTCCCCGCGAACGTGACGTGGCCATGGCGGAGGAGCCCGTCGACGATCTGCACGGCCTCGTGGAACCGCCCCACCAGCTCCCCGGGCGGCGCGAGCGTGATGCCGAACTGCTCGTGCTCCGGCACGAACCATCCGGCGCCGATTCCGAGCTCCAGCCGGCCATTCGAGATGTGATCGACGGTCATCGCCTCGTGGGCGAGGAGGCCGGGATGGCGGAACGTGTTGGAGCTGACCAGCACGCCGATGCGGATGCGTGACGTCCGCGCGGCCAGCCCGGCGAGCAGCGTCCACCCTTCGTAGTACGGCCCGGTCGGGCGGCTCGGCTGGTTGAAGTGGTCGCAGTCCCACGCGCTGTCGAAGCCCAGCCGCTCGAAGTACTGCCAGCGCTCGACGTTGACGTCGAACGGGAGGTTCTGATCGGTGCACAGGCCGAAGCGCATCCCACGGGGCATTCCCGACCTCCGGAGCGAGGGTGACGGACGCCGGAGCGCGTCTCCAGCCTCCGAGTATGAGAGGCGGGGCGCGGGAGCGTCAATCGGCCCGGTGGGGGGCTTGCTTCTCCTTGCGGATGAACTCGATGAGGCGCTGCGTCAGCTCCGGGGGGATGTCGTCGGCTTGCAGCGTGCGCGCCATGTGCACCGTGTTGCGGTAGGTGTTGACGAACGTCACGCAGGGTGGACAGAGGTCCAGGTGGATCTCAAGCGCCCTGGCGCGCTCGAGCGGCAGCTCGCCCGAGATGTAGTCCACGAGGAGCTCCACGCACTCGTCGCAGCGCGCCACGTGGGGGATGAGTTCCACGCTCCGTCGCTCTCCTCCGGCCCGGCGGCCGCTCTGGCCCGAGCCGCCCTGATCGTAACACGGGGGTCCCGGGGGGGCGTCCGGCCGGCCCGGCCGGGGTCCACCCTGTTCATGAGACGGCCCGGGCGGGCGAATGGGTGCGGGGCCGCGGCGCGGGCCGGCCCCTGGGAGCGGCCCGTCGACTCCGCTATCATGGCGTCTCGAGGAGGCCGCCATGGCGCTCAAGAAGCTCGGCCACGTGGTCCTCAAAGTCCGCGACCTCGACCGGTCCGAGGCGTTCTACACGGGCGTCCTCGGTCTGGCGGTGACCGGGCGGATGCCCGGGCGCATGGTGTTCTTCGCCGTGCCCGGCAACCCCGACTCGCACGACCTCGGTCTCTGGAAGGTGGGGGCGGACGCGGCAGCGCCCGCGCCGAAACAGGTCGGCCTGTTCCACGTCGCGTGGCAGGTCGAGCGCGAGGAGGACCTCCGGACGTTCCACGACTCGCTTGCGGCACGGGGGATTCCCGTCCAGCTCACGATGGACCACGGCGCGAACCTGTCCGTGTACTTCGAGGACCCCGACGGGAACATGCTCGAGGTCACGTACGAGAAGCCGCGCGAGACGTGGCCTCCTGGCCAGAACCCGTTCGCTGGCCGCGAGCCCCTGCCGTTCCAGGCCGCGCCCCGCTGACCCGCGAGACCGCCGAGATGGAGCCCGTGCTCGCAGCCCTCGCCCGCTTCGTGGTCGCCACCTCCGAGGTCTCCGTTCCCGACGAGGTGCGCGAGCACGCGGCGCTGGTCGTCGCCGACACCGTGGGCGCGATCGTCGGCGGGAGCCAGGAGCCGGAGATCCAGCGGCTCCACGCCGGCGCCGACCGCGCGGCCGGGCCCGCGACCGTGCTGGGGGCGGGCTTTCCTCGCGTCGAGCCCTGGTGGGCGATCGTGTCCAACGGTCTCGCGGGCACCATGCTCGAGCTGGACGAGGGCAATCGCTACGCGCTCGGGCACCCCGGGATCCACGTGTTCCCCGCGGCGCTGGCCGAGGCCGAGCGCCTCGGCCGGTCCGGCGGCGCCTTCCTCGCCGCGTTCACCGTGGGCTACGACGTCGCGGCGCGGCTGGGGGGCGGCGCGCCGGTCCGTCCCGTGATGCACATGCACGGCGTCCACGGCGCCGTGGGCGCGGCCGCCGCCGTCGCCTGCCTGCGTGAGCTGGACGAGGGCCTCACCGCCCGGGCGCTCGGGGTCGCGGCCGGACTGACGCTCCAGACGTCGTGGCGGACCGCCCTCGGAGGCGCCACCGTGCGGAATGCCTACGCGGGAGTCGCCGGCGCGAACGGCTGGCTCGCGGTCGACCTGGCGATGGCCGGGCTCACGCCCTTGCCCGACATGTTGTCCGAGATCTTCGGGCGGATCGCCGGCGCCGGGCTCGACGCCGCGTTCGTCCTGGACGGCCTCGGCGAGCGCTTCGAGATCGGCCGCAACTACTTCAAGCGCTACGCCTGCTGCCGGTACAACCACCCCGCGGTGGAGGCGCTGGAGGAGATCCTCGCCGAGACGCCGATCGCTCCCGACCGGGTGGTGTCCATCCACGTGGCCGCGTCCGCGCGCGGCGCGACCATGAGCGAGCGTGAGCCGGTGGGCGCGCTCGGGGCGAAGTTCTCGATCCCGTACGCGCTGGCCGTCCGCCTCGTGCGGGGCGGCTGCGGAGTCGACGCGTTCCGCGAGCCGGCGCTCTCGGACGTGCGGGTGCGCGCGCTCGCGCGGCGCGTCGAGGTTGTCGAGGACCCCGCGCTCACCGCGCTCGTGCCGCGCGCCCGTCCCGCGCGGGTGGAGGTCCGGCTCGACGACGGGCGCGCGCTCGTCCGCCAGGTGGACCAGCCGTCGGGCGAGTACGACCGCTCGTATTCCGAGGCTCTCCTTCGGGAGAAGTTCGTCGAGCTGGCCGCGCCCGACCTCGGGTCGGCGGGCGCGGCGTGGGACCTGTGCCGGCGCACGGCCGAGCTCAAGACGGCCCGCGAGCTCACCGACGGTCTCCGGGGGCTCGCCGCCACCCGGCATCCTCACTGATCCGGAGGGACGCGTGGACTTCAGCCTGACCGAGGAGCAAGAGCGCTACCGGGCGCTGGTCCGGGAGTTCGCCCAGCAGGAAGTCGCGCCGCACGTGGCGGACTACGATCGGGAGGAGCGCTACCCGACCGAGATCGTGAAGAAGATGGCGCCGCTCGGGTTCCTGGGCGGCACCATTCCCGAGGCGTACGGCGGTCCCGGCATCGACCACCTCACGATGGCGCTCGGCATCGAGGAGATGTCGCGCGTCTGCATCCACATGGGATCGGCGATGGGCCGGGCCGCCGGGCTCGTCGGGTCCGGCATCCTCCAGTTCGGCACCGAGGCGCAGAAGCAGCGCTATCTGGTCCCGCTCGCTCGCGGCGAGACCTTCGCGGGGACGGCGGTCACGGAGCCGCACTCGGGGACGGACGTCGCCGCCATGGAGACGACCGTCGTCCGTCGCGGCGACGAGTACATCATCAACGGCGCGAAGATCTGGATCTCCGGCGTCGGCCTCGCCGAGTGGTACCTCACCTTCGCGACGCTCGACCGCGCGAAGGGGTCGAAGGGCATCTCTGCGTTCGTGGTGGAGCGCGGGTTCCCGGGCTTCAGCGAGCGGCTGATCCGGAACAAGCTCGCGTTCCGGCCCGCCCAGGTCGGGGAGCTCGTGTTCGAGGACTGCCGCGTGCCGGCGGCGAACCTGGTCGGCCGGGAAGGGGAGGGCTTGAAGGTCGCCCTCTGCGCCGTCGAGAACGGACGCCTCTCCGTGGCCTGCCGCGCGGTGGGTCTCGCGCAGGGTTGCCTCGACGCCTCGGTCGCCTATGCGCGGCACCGCGTCGTCCAGGGCCAGCCGATCGCCCGCTACCAGCTCGTGCAGGCGAAGATCGCCGAGATGGTGATGGGGATCGAGTCGGCGCGCTACCTCACCTACCGGCTCGCGTGGCTAAAGGCCCAGGGGGTGCGCCGCGCGCGGCGCGAGTCGTCGATCGCGAAGCTCTACGCCTCGGAGATGGCGTTCCGGGCGGCGTCGGACGCCGTCCAGATCCACGGCGCGTACGGCGCCTCCGAGGAGTACGTGGTCGGCCGCTTCCTCCGGGACGCGAAGTTCCTCCAGGTGGTGGAGGGCGTGAACGACATCCACCGCGTCCTGATCGGCGAGTACGGCCTCGGCCTCCGCGAGGACCCCCGGTAACCACCCTGGCTGATCTGCGTGGCGATGGCGAACTCCTGAATGGAGCTCGAATCGAGTGCCGCACAGACTGGGATTTGGCCCGTGTAGTTGCCTGAAACTTCCACCGGGCTCCGGCATCAAGCAGTCCGTGTGTGCCCTGCTGCTCGAGCGGCTGGAAGGTTTGAAACGAGAGCCTCCCGCACGCCTCCGTGAGCTCCCCGGTTCTCGTGCCGATGAACGCGCCGCCGCGGGATGGAGATTGACCCTGACTACCTATTGCGGGGACGGCCCGGACGGCACGGTTGGCATCGTGGTTCAGGCGTTCGTGCCGACGTGGCGGTGGCCCACGTACGTGTCCCTCGGCGCCGTGGGCTACATGTTCGCGGAGGGATTCGTCCTGGCCCCGGACGACACGATCTCGGAGATGCCCGAGGAATGGCTCTGGCAATTTCGGTGAGCCCCGCCAAGGCGGTGGGCCGCTGAGGCCCCGAGGGGCCGGGGCGCGCACAGCGCGACGTATCGCTAGCTGCTGGCGCGGACCGCGGCGAACGTGCGGCGGAGGCCCTCGTCGAGCGGGACGCGGGGCGCCCAGTCGAGGAGCTGGCGGGCGCGCGAGGCGTCGAGGAGGCTCCGGCGCTGCTCCCCGGGACGCGCGGGGCCGTGGCGGCGCTCCCCGCGACCGCCGAACGCCGCGCGGAGCGTCTCGAAGAGCTCGACGACGGTCGTCTCGATCCCGGTGCCGATGTTGATCGGGCCCGTCACGTGGGGTCGCTCGAGAGCCCGGAGCGCCGCCTCGGCCACGTCGCCCACGTACACGTAGTCGCGCGTCTGGAGCCCGTCCCCGTTGATGAGGCACGGCTCGCCGCGCAAGAGGCGATCCGTGAAGATCGCGATCACTCCGGCCTCGCCGTGCGGATCCTGCCGGGGTCCGTAGATGTTCGCGAGCCGGAGGACGACGCCGCTCAGGCCGTGGAGCGCCTCCCAGCAGCCGAGGTAGAGCTCCGCCGCGACCTTCGAGGTGCCGTAGGGCGAGACTGGCCGGCTGGGGTGGCTCTCGGGCGTCGGGATCACGTCGGTGTCCCCGTACCCGGCGCCGCCCGTCGAGACGTAGACCACGCGGCGAGTCCCGGCCCGGCGGCAGCTCTCCAGGAGGTTGACGGTCCCGAGCACGTTGATCTCGGCGTCGAGGCGCGGGTTCGCGACCGAGCGACTGACCGAGGCCTGAGCGGCGAGGTGGACCACGGCCTCGGGCGTTTCGGCGCGGAAGACGTCGTCGAGCGCCGCGCTCCGGATGTCGGTCACGTGGAGCCGGGCGGCGGGGTTGACCTGCTGTCGCCGGCCAGTGCTGAGGTCGTCCACGGCCGCCACCTGGTGGCCGGCCTCGACGCAGCGGTCCACGACGTGGGAGCCGATGAAGCCCGCGCCGCCGGTCACGAGGATCTTCACGCCGCCGCATTATGGAGGCCCGGTCGGCGCGTGCCAAGCACCTTGTAGCGGGCCTTGGGCCACGTTCGCGTTCGGGCTAAGGTGAGCGCCATGAGCGCGACCGGCGCCCCGGGAAGCGGGCGCGACCCCGCGGGTCTCGGCCGTCTGTTCGCGCCGCGCGCGATCGCGCTGATCGGCGTGCCTGGAGACCTCTCGCGTCCGGGCGCCCGCCCGCTCCACTTTCTCCGGCGTCACGGGTACGCGGGTCGCCTGTATCCGGTGAACCCCGGGCATCGGACGATCGGGGACCTGCCGGCGTATCCGTCCCTCGACGCGCTGCCGGAGCGCCCCGATGTCGCGTGGATCGGCCTGCCGGCGGCCCAGGCGCCCACCGCCGTCGCGGCGTGCGGCCGTGCCGGCGTGCCGTACGCGGTGGTGCTGGGCGCCGGGTTCGCCGAGACCGGGGAGTCGGGCGCGCAGGAGCAGGCGCGCCTGATCGAAGCCGCTCGGGATGCCGGCGTGCGGCTCCTCGGACCGAATACCGTCGGTTTCGTGAACGCCTGGGACCGGGTCGCGCTCACCTTCTCGACCGTCGGCGAGCTCGACACCCTCGTCCCCGGACCGGTGGCCGTGCTCTCGCAGTCGGGCGGGCTCGGCGGGTGTCTTCTCGACCGCGCCACGGAGCGACACCTGGGCGTGGGTCTGTTCGTCTCGACGGGAAACGAGGCGGACCTCTCGCTGGCCGACTACCTCGACTGGCTGGTCGAGGACGGGCGCGCGCGCGCCGTCGCATGCCTCGTCGAGCAGGTGCGCGCCCCCGGGCGCGTCGCGGCTGCCGTCGAGCGCGCGGCGTCGCGCGGCATCGCGGTGGTGGCCCTCAAGCTCGGCGCCTCCGCCTCGGGCTCGCGGGCCGCGCGCTCGCACACGGGCTCGCTCGCCGGCGGGCGCGACGCCTGGAGGGCGTGGTCGCGGACGGCGGGGCTCATCGAGGTCACCGAGCTCGACCACCTCGTGGAGACGGCGGTCCACCTCGCGCGGACGCCGGCGCTCGGCGGGTCGCGCATGGCGATGGTGACGTCTTCGGGGGGCGTCGCGGTGCTGCTCGCGGACGCGCTGGAGCCCCGGGGCTTCGCGTTCGCCCCGCTCGCCGAGGAGACGGCGCGGGAGGTGCGAGCGCTGCTCCCCGCCTACGTGACGGTGACCAACCCGCTCGACATCACGGCCGGCCTCCCGGACGAGACCTTCGGTAAGGTGCTCGCCGCGGTGGCCGGGGACCCGGGCATCGACGTCGTCGTCGTGCCGCTCACGCTCGCCACCGCCGGCGGAGGCGCGGCGCGCGCCGAGCAGGTCGCGCGGGCGGCGCGCGGAGCCGGGAAGCCCCTGGTCGTTTGCTGGCCCGGGGGGCGGCTCGTCCGCGAGGGGTTCCGGGTGCTGGACGAGGCAGGCGTGCCGCTGTTCGCCACGGTCGCGGGGTGCGCCGCGGCGCTGGGCGCCGCCCGCGAGTTTCGGGACGTCCGCGCGCGGCCGGCGCGCGTGGTGCCACCGGCCGCCGCGCTGGCGGTCCCGGCCGGCGCGGGCGCGCTGTCGTGGACGTCGACGCGGGACCTCGTGGCCGCCGCCGGACTCCGCATGGCGTCCGAGGTGATCGTCCGTGACGAGAGAGAGGTCCGCGCCGCGGCGGACCGTTTCCGCTATCCGGTCGCCGTCAAGGTGCTGGGACCGCTTCACCGGTCGGACGTGGGCGGCGTGCGGCTGGGGGTCGCCAACCTCGACGAGGTCGTCGCGACCGTCGCGTCGCTCCGCCCGCTGGGCGAGGCGTGTCTCATCCAGCCGATGGTCGCGGGGCTCGAGGTGCTGGTCGGGGCCATTCGCGATCCGGAACTCGGCCCGTTCGTCCTGGTGGCGCCGGGCGGCGTGCGGGCGGAGCTCTACGGCGAGCGCGCCATGGCGCCCGCTCCCTGCGATTCGGCGACGGCCGAGCGGCTGATCCGCGAGTGCCGGAGCCTCGACGCGCTCGTCGAGGGCCACCGGGGGGGCTCGGCCGCGGACCGCGCGGCCCTGGTCGACGCGATCGTGCGCGCCGCCGCGCTGGCGGCGGGGATCGGGTCGCGCCTCGCCGCCCTCGACCTGAACCCGGTGATCGTCGGGCCGCCGGGCGCCGGCGCCACGGTGGTGGATGCGCGCATCCTCATCGAGCCGTGACGCCGCTCCGGGCGCGTGTCGCGCGTCGAAACGTCACGATCGCGGTCACGATCATCGCGAAAGGGCGCGGCGCCGCACAAAGCGGTTGCCGGCCGCGCGGCCCGGCCTATAATGGGTCCACGCATCACGCGCTCGGACCGACTCCATCGACCGGGGGGTAGGGATGGCAGGGGAACGGGTAGAGGCATTCGTCCGCGGTTACGGGCAGCTCGAGCGTGAGGTCCACAAGGTCATCGTCGGCCACGACGAGATCGTGGATCAGGTACTCGTCGCGCTCTTCGCGGGCGGGCACGTCCTCCTGGAAGGAGTCCCCGGGCTCGGGAAGACCCTCCTGGTCCGGACCCTGGCCGGGTGCCTCGACCTTTCCTTCTCGCGGATCCAGTTCACGCCCGACCTGATGCCGGCCGACATCATCGGCACGAACATCATCGTCGAGGACGCGGACGGGCGGCGGCACTTCCAGTTCGAGCGCGGTCCGGTCTTCGCGCACATCCTGCTGGCGGACGAGGTGAACCGGGCCACGCCCAAGACGCAGTCGGCCCTCCTCGAGGCGATGCAGGAGTCGAGTGCCACGGTGGCCGGCGTCACTCACCGGCTCCCGCCCCCCTTCTTCGTGCTGGCGACCCAGAACCCGATCGAGATGGAGGGCACCTACCCGCTTCCGGAGGCCCAGCTCGACCGGTTCCTGTTCAAGCTCCGGGTACGGTACCCCGCCCTCGAGCAGCTGAACGAGATCATCGAGCGCACGACGACCTCGCACGACCCCAGCGTCCAGCAGGTGATGACGGGCAGCGAGACGCTCGCCGCCCGCGAGCTGGTGCGCGAGGTGCCCATCGCCGCTCACATCCGGGAGTTCGCGGCCGCCCTCGTGATGGCGACGCATCCCCAGTGGGAGGGGGCGCCGGACATGACCCGGCGGTACATCCGCTACGGGGCGAGCCCCCGGGCCGCGCAAGCGCTGGTCCTCGGGGCGAAGGTGCTCGCGCTCCGGTCGGGACGCTTCGCCGTGAGCGTCGACGACGTGAAGGCAATCGCGCTCCCCGTGCTCCGCCACCGCGTGATCCTGAACTTCGAGGGCGAGGCCGAGGGAATCGAGGCCGATCGCCTGCTGACCGAGGTGCTGGAGGCCGTCGAGGCGTCATCGCGCGAGGGCAAGGAGGTGTTCCTCCGGTAGTCCCCGCATCAAGGAGACGTCCATGGCATACGGCGCAGCCCTCGGCCTCACGATCTCCCGCCTGACGCGGCTGATACGACAGCGCCGTGCGCTGTTCTACGGCGTGCGCGGGCTGACGTGGGGCCTGTGCGTTTCGATAGTCCCGGTGGCGCTCCGCGCCATGATCGGGCCCTGGGCATTGCCCGTGGCGGGCGGGCTCGCCGCCGCCGGCGCGCTCGTCGGTGTCCTCTACGGCCTGCTCCTCCGGGTGCCGGCGGGGGACGCGCTGGGCTTGGCCGACCGCGCGTTCGGTCTCAAGGACCGTCTCGCCACGGCGCACGACCTCCTCGGCCGTCCGGAGCGCGGGCACCTGGCCGAGGCGGCCATCGAGGACGCCGAGCAGCACGCCGGCCAGATCGCGCTCTCGCGGGCCGTGCCCTGGCGGTGGCCGCGGGAGATGAAGCTCCTTCCCGCTCCCGTCCTGGCCCTGGCGGTGCTGCCGTACCTCCCGCCGGTCCCGGTTCTCGACGTGTCCATGCCCAACTTCACGCCGGCGACCGAGGAAGAGAAGAAGCCGGAGGCCACCGGTCCGCAGCAGGCGATCGAGCGGCACCAGCCGAAGAAGACCGAGAAGGTCGAGCGCGTGGAGATGCAGGACCGCGACTACCAGATGCGTCCCAACCCGGACAGCCGGGAGCACACCAAGGGTGACCTGGGCGCGGCCTTCAAGGACACGAACGTCGCGACCAAGCGGCCCGACTTCTCGAGCTTCCTGAAGCAGGGCGACGAGCGGATCCGGCTTCTCGAGCGGGTCGACAGCCTCCCCGACCTCCAGCGGGACTTCACGCAGAGCCAGTACAAGGTGATGTTCCGCAAGTCGCGCAGCCTCCTCTCCGGGATGGACCCGCGTCAGATGACGCCGGAGAAGCTCCGCCAGCTGCTCGAGGAGATGAACCGGATGGGCCGGCGCCCCAGCAGCGGCTCGGGCGGCGAGGGCGACTGGGGCCAGGAGATGATGGAGGGCGCCGAGGCGCTCGACCGGGGCCAGATGGACAAGGCCATGGAGGCCATGGAGCGGGCGCTCCAGAAGATGCGGGCGCAGGAGGAGCGCGACCGCGGCGGCAAGGGGCTCCAGAGCGGCAAGAATCAGGGCCGCGGTCGGGACGGGGACCGCGGCGCCGGCGGCCGCCCCGGCGAGGACGACCCGGACTTCGGCGAGGGGCAGGGCTCCCTCCCGGGGAAGGGGACGAACCCCGGGTGGCGGGGCGATCCGACGAACCGGCTCGGGCAGAACCCGCTCGACATCGGCGTCGAGGGCCAGATGCGCAAGGGGCGGCGCGAGTCCTACGACACGAACATGCTCGGCAAGGGCGCCCAGAATCCGTCGCGGCTGCCCTCGATGAGCGTGGTCACCCAGTACCGCAAGATGATGGAGGAGGCTCTGGCGAAGGAGGCGATCCCGCTCGACTACCGTAGTCAGGTGCGGGACTACTTCCAGGCGCTCGAGGAGCGCTGAGCCGGATGGCGCGCCTCGTGCGTTCGGCCACCGCCAGCGGGCCGTCGCCGGCGGCTGAGCGCTTCTTCTCGAACGCGTTCCTCATGCAGCTCGAGCGCCTCGGTTTCGTGTCGAAGCGCTCGCACGTGGGCGCGGTCAAGGGCGAGCGGAAGAGCCCGCGCCGCGGCTCCAGCGTCGAGTTCGCCGACTACCGCCCGTACGAGGTCGGCGACGACCTCCGCTACGTCGACTGGAACGCGTTCGCGCGCCTGAACAAGCTGTTTCTCAAGGTGTTCATCGACGAGGAGGATCTGTGCATCCACCTCCTCCTCGACGCGAGCGGGTCCATGGACTACGGCACGCCCAACAAGTTCCGGTATGCCGTCCGCCTGGCCGCCGCGCTGGCGTTCATCGGGTTCGTGAACCTCGAGCGAGTCGGCGTGGCGGTGTTCCGCGACCGGGTCGCCGAGGGGTGGCTCCCGACCCGAGGGCGCAACCAGTTCCTCCCGATCCAGGAGTTCCTCGCCAACCTCTCCCCCGGCGGGGGCACGGCCTTCAACGACGCGCTCAAGCAGTACGCGCGGCGCGCGAAGGACGCCGGCGTGGCCGTCGTGATCTCCGACTTCCTGGACCCGGCGGGCTACACCTCGGGGCTGCGCGCGCTCATGGAGCGACGCTTCGACATCCACGTGCTCCACCTCCTGGCGCCCGACGAGCTGCGGCCCATGCTCGGTGGGGACCTGGAGCTGGTCGACGCCGAGACCGGGGAGGTGCGCGAGGTGTCGGTGGACGCCGAGGTGCTCCGGAGCTACGAGCGCCAGCTGGGGACGTTCATCTCGGGCATCGAGGGGTTCTGCCGGTCCAACGAGCTGGACTACGTGCGCGTCATCAGCGACATGCCGGTCGAGGACCTCCTGCTCCGCCGCCTCAAGGGGGGCCTGCTCCAGTGAGCTTCCTGCAGCCCTGGGCGTTCCTGCTGCTCGGACTGGCGATCCCGCTGCTCCTCCTGTACTTCCTGAAGGTTCGCCGCCAGCAGCGTCGCGTGTCCTCGGTCATCCTCTGGACGCCCGTCTTCCGGGACCAGCAGGCGTCGGCCCTGTTCCAGCGGCTCCAGCTCGACCCGCTCCTCCTGCTCCAGCTCCTGGCGCTCCTGCTCCTGTGCGCGGCGCTCGCCCGTCCGACCCTCACGCTCCAGGGCAAGGGGGCCGAGCGGCTGATCTTCGTGGTCGACACCTCCGCCTCGATGAAGGCGCGGGACGTCGGGACGACGCGCATCCGCGAGGCGCAGCAGCGAGCGGCCGCCCTCATCGCCGAGGCGGGGCAGGGCGCCGAGCTGATGGTCATCGAGGCGGGCTCCCAGCCGACGATCCGCCTCCACTTCACCCGGGACCGGGACCGCGCCCGGCGGGCGATCTACGACATCGAGGCGCACGACCAGCCCAACCACCTGAGCGAGGCGATCCGCACGGCGCTGGCGCTGGTGCCCGCCATCGACCCGCGGATCCGCGTCCACGTGCTGACGGACGGCGCGTTCGACGCGGCGCAGGTGCGGGAGTTCCCGGATCCCCGGGTCCGGTGGGTCACGGTCGGCGGCGGCTCGCGGAACGTCGGCATCACGCAGTTCGCGGTGCGGAAGGCCTACTACGGGGCCTTCGACTACCAGGCGTTCCTGTCGGTCACGAACTTCTCCGACGAGCGCGTCTCGTTCCCGCTCGCGCTGACCATCGACGACCAGAAGATCAGCGAGCAGACGATCTCGCTGGACCCCCTGGTGAAGCGGAACGTCATCGTGCCGTTCACGCTCCAGACCGGCGGGGTGGTGAAGGCCGTGGCGGACGTCCGCGACGACCTCGACGCGGACAACGTGGTCCAGGCGGTCGTGCCGGAGCCCCGGAAGCTCCGGGTCCTCCTGGTCAGTCCCGGGAACCTCTTCCTCGAGAAGGCGCTGCGCACCGACCCACAGGTGATCCTCGAGACGAAGACGCCCCCCGAGTACCAGGGCGGCATGGGGACGTACGACGTGGTCGTCCTCGACGGCACGTCGCCCGCGAAGATCGGCGGGGGCCGGTTCATCCTCGTCAACTCGACGCCCGGCGACGTCCCGATCGAGTCCCTCGGCACGATGGAGCAGCCCGTCGTCCTCGACTGGGTCCGCAACCACCCGGTCATGCGGTTCGTCGATCTGTCGAAGGTGGCGGTCGAGGAGGCGCTCCGCGTCCGGCCGCTGGCGGCGGGCAAGACGCTGCTGGAGGCGGTGGGTGGGCCCCTGATCTTCCTGCTCGAAGAGCCGCAGCGGAAGGCGGTGTTCGTCGGCTTCGACCTCTTCAAGACGGACCTGCCGCTGCGCGTCGCGTTCCCGCTGATCCTCGCCAACAGCATCCGGTGGCTCCAGCCCGTCGGTCTGGAGGGCTCGGACCTGATGGTCGCCGCCGGAGCGCCCTTCCTCCTCGCCGTCGAGCACGGCGTCCAGGAGGGCACGGTGCGCGATCCGAGCGGGACCTCGCAACGGGCGGAGATCACGCGGGGCGCGCTGTCGTTCGCGCAGACCGACCGGGTCGGCATCTACACGCTGAACACGGGCGGGAAGCGGGAGGTCCGGTTCGCCGTCAACCTCCTGGACGGCACCGAGTCGAACATCCGTCCGCAGCCGCTCGCGGTCTCGCCGGCGCCCACGGCCGGCGGCGTGGGCGACAGCTTCACGTACCAGCGCGAGCTGTGGCCCTTCCTCCTCGGCCTGGCGATGCTCACGCTCGCGTTCGAGGGCTTCCTCTACTGGCGGAGGCAGACGGCCGGGCGTCTCGCGTGGCCGTCGCGGGCCTCGGACCGGTGGGCCCTCGCGAGCCGCGGGACCGCGCTGGCGCTTCTCGCGTGGGCGCTCATGCAGCCCCAGTTCACCCGGTGGCTGGACCGGCAGAACGTCTTCTTCGTGGTCGACATGTCGGACAGTGTCAGCCTCGCCGCCCGCGAGACCGCCTACCGGTGGACCACGGGGGCGCTCGAGGGCATGAAGGCCGGCGACCGCGCGGGGCTGATCACGTTCGGGGGGGACCCCCAGCTCGCCGAGCCGCTCCGGACCAACGCCACCTTCGCGCGCCCGCAGCCCCCGGCGGTGGGGCGGACCACGAACATCGCCCGCGCGATCCAGCTCGCGCAGGCCTCGCTGCCGCGCGGGGAGGCGAACCGCATCGTCATCCTGTCGGACGGTCGCGAGAACGCCGGCAAGGCGGTGGTCGCCGCGCAGGCCGCGAAGGACGCGAGCATCCCGATCTACTACTCGCCGGTCGGGCTCACGTTCCCCCAGGAGGTCGTCGTCGAGCAGCTGCTCCTGCCGAACGAGGTCAAGTTCGGCGAGCCCTTCTACGCGAGGGTCGTGGTGACCTCGGTCAAGGACGCGAGCGGGCGGCTGTCGCTGTACCGGAACGGCGAGTTCATCGGCTCGCAGGTGGTGCGGCTCAACGCGGGGAAGAACGTCCTGACGTACCGCCAGTCGCTCGAGCAGGCGGGCGTCCACGTCTACCAGGCGCTCGTCGAGGTCGAGGGAGACGTCATCGAGGAGAACAACCGCGCGATCGGCATCACCGTGGTCCGGGGCAAGCCCCAGGTGCTCCTCGTCGACAAGGAGGAGGCGCAGGCCCAGAACCTGGCCAACGCCCTCCGGTCCCAGTACTTCGACGTGCGGGTCGTCGGCCCCGAGGGCCTGCCGACGTCGATGGCCGGCCTCGAGAAGTTCGACGGGGTCATCCTGTCGAACGTCTCCTCGCTCAAGATGTCGCGCCAGCAGATGACCATGGTGCGCGACTACGTGCGCGACCAGGGCGGCGGGCTGGTCATGATCGGCGGCGAGGAGAGCTTCGGCCTGGGCGGCTTCTACCGCACGCCCGTCGAGGAGGCCCTGCCGGTCACCATGGAGGTGAAGCAGAAGGTCGAGATCCCGAGCCTCGCGGTCATGCTCGTGATCGACCGGTCCGGCTCCATGGCGATGGGCATGAAGGACAACGACAAGATCAACAAGCTCGAGGTCGCGAAGGAGTCTTCGCACCTGGTCGTCGATCTCCTCGACGAGCGGAACGAGGTGGGCGTTCTCTCGTTCGACACCGAGTTCGTGTGGCACGTGCCCATCCAGGCCGCGAAGAACAAGCAGGCCATACACCGCGAGATCTCGGCGATCAAGGCCGGGGGCGGGACCGACGGCTACCCGGCGGTGCGCGAGGCGTACAAGGCCCTCTTCGACCGCGACGCATTGCTCAAGCACGTCATCTTCCTGTCGGACGGGCAGATGACGCGCGGGGATTTCGCCGGCCTGGTCCGGCGGATGGTCAAGGACAAGATCACGGTCTCCGGGGTCGCGATCGGCTCCGACGCCGACGTCCAGCTGATGAACGACGTCTCCAAGTGGGGGCGCGGGCGCTTCTACTTCACCGAGGAGACCAGCACCGTCCCGCGGATCTTCACGCTGGAGACCCAGCTCGCATCGAAGGCGTCGCTGATCGAGCAGCCGTTCAAGGCGATCGTGACGAGTCCGAGCCACGAGGCGATCCAGGACATCGACTGGCCCAAGGCGCCACCCCTCGGCGGTTACGTCGCGACCAGCATCAAGGGCACCGCCGACCAGCTCCTCATGACCCACCAGGAGGATCCGCTCCTGGCGGCCTGGCGGTACGGCCTCGGGCGGTCCGTGGCCTTCACTGCCGACGCCAAGGCGAAGTGGGGCATCCTCTGGCTCCGGTGGCCCAACTACAACAAGTTCTGGGCCCAGGTCGTCCGCTGGACGCTCCGAGCGAACACGCGGAGCGACACGACCGTCAGCGTCGACCGGCGAGACGGCCAGGCCGTGGTCACCGTCGACGGGATCGACACGAAGGGCGAGTTCATCAACTTCCTGGACGGCCAGCTCGGCGTCGTGAATCCCGACAAGCGGCAGTCGGTGGTCGAGATCGAGCAGGTCGCCCCGGGCCGCTACCGCGGCACCTTCCCGACGCCGGGTGAGGGGGTGTACCTGGCGGGCTTGACGACGCGCCGAGAGCAGCAGATGTTCGGGTCGCAGATCGTGGGTACCGTCGTACCCTACGCCCAGGAGTACCGGGAGCTGGGGGCCAACGAGAGCTTCCTGCGAGAGGTGAGCGAGCTGACCGGAGGCGGTCCGCTGAGCGACGCCAAGGAGTCCTTCACGCTGAACCGGCGCCGCTCTCGGATCCCGACCGACCTGTGGCCGTGGCTGGTGGGGCTGGTGACCGTGGCGCTGGTGCCGGAGATCGCGATGCGCCGGGTCGGCCCCGCTCTCGCGCGGCTCGCGTGGTGGAGGACAAGGAGGTAACCACGATGGCGAGGCACACCGGGGTCCGGGTCCTGCGAATGCGTGGCCCGATGATCGGGCTGCTCACGGGGTGCGCCCTCCTGGCGTCCCTCGGAGGAAGCGCGTGGGCGAAGACGCGTCCGGTGCTGATCTTGCCGTACCAGTCGGGTGAGTCCGACCCCTGGTTCGGGGAGGCCATCGCCGAGACCCTGTACCTGGCCGCCCAGGGGACGCCGGCCCTCCTTCCCATCGAGCGGGGCCGGGCGATGCAGGCGGCCCGAGCCGCCGGCGGCGAGGCTGCCGCGGACCGGAGCCCGGTCGCGCTCGCGCGCGCGGTCAAGGCCGAGCTCGTCTTCCTCGGGGACTACCAGCGCACGGCCAGCGACGGGATCACGATCACGCCCCGCCTGCTGGACGTGAACACGGGCCGGACGCAGTCGCTCGACCCGGTCCAGGGTCCGAGCGACAAGCTCATCGAGACCCAGGCCACGCTGATCCAGGCCTACGCGAAGGCGCTCAACCTCGGCCTGAAGCCCGAGGAGACCGACCGGCTGGTGGCGGCCGCCAAGCCGACGTCCAGCATGACGGCCTTCGAGGCCTACGCCAAGGGTCGCCGCTCGGCGCTGGCGGGTACCCAGGAGGGGAACGAGGGCGCCGCGGAGCTCCTGGCGCGGGCGGTCGAGGTCGACCCCACCTTCGCCGTGGCCCACTACCAGCTGGGTGCGGTGCACCTGGTCCTCGGGAACCGCTGGAAGGCGGCGGCGCAGTTCCGGGCCGCGACCCAGGTGGACGCGGGCATTCCGGAGCCGTTCAAGGCGCTCGGCGACCTCTTCATGTCGAGCCCGCGGCGGCTGTTCGACCAGGCAATCGAGGCCTACCAGCGGGCGATCACGATCCGGCCGCACTACGCGGACGCCCACGTCGGGATCGGGGACGCCAAGGCCGCGAAGGGCGAGCACGAGGCCGCCATCGCGCACTACCAGAAGGCCTTGTCGCTCGACCCGCTGAACGCGCGGGTCCAGTTCGCGCTCGGCAAGATCTACTACACCGAGAAGGGCCTCTACTACGAGGCGGTCAGCGCGTACAAGAAGGCCATCGATCTCGACCAGTCCTTCCTCGAGGCCCGGATGGGCCTCGGCGAGATCTACGAGGAGAAGGGCCTCTACAAGGACGCCGTCGCCGAGTACAAGAAGGTGATCGAGGTCGAGTCGAAGCACACCGCCGCGCACTACAACCTCGCCATGGCCTACGAGAAGCTGGACCCCCGCGAGGCCATCGCGCAGTGGGACCGCTACATCGCGATCGCGTCCACCATTGCCACGGAGAAGGAATGGGTGGACGTGGCCCGGCAGCACCTCAAGAAGCTGCGCGACAAGTACCCGCAGTGAGCCCCCGGGCGGGGGCCCGGCCCTCGCCCTGACGGAGCCGACGGCCGGCCGGCGGGGTCCCCGCCGGCCGGCGGCGCGTCCGGGCTCCGGCCGCCCGCTCCGTCTCGGCCCGGGGCTCAGCCCGACTTCACCGGCGCCTGCGCGACGAGGAACTCCACGGCGCGGTCGAGCTCGCGATCGAGGCGCATCCCCAGGTCGGCGATCCGGTCGGCGTCCCCGCTCGGGCTGAGGGCCTCGAGCTCGCCGGACAGCGCCTGGGCCGCCGTCGCGCCCACCGACGCGGCCGCGCCCCGGAGCGCGTGGGCGACGCGGCCGACCCGCGCCCCGTCCCGGGCGTCGAGGGCCTCGCGGAGCTCGGCGCGCCGGCGCCCGCAGCTCTCGACGAACAGGGCGGCGATCTCGGCCCTGAGCGCCTCGTCGCCCGCGGCCAGCCGGCGCGCGACCTCGAGGTCCACCGGCGCCGGCCCGGCCGCCTCGCGCGCGGGCAGGGGCTCCCGGTCGACGTGGCCGTCGATGGTGGCCGCCAGCGCGGCCGGCTGGATCGGCTTCGTGACGTAGTCGTCCATCCCGGCCGCGCGCGCCCGCGCCTCGTCGCCCGGCATCGCGTGCGCGGTCACCGCGACGACCGGGAGCCTCCCGCCGGCGGCGAACGACGAGCCCGGCGGCGGCGTCCAGCTCCCCGCCGCTCGCCGGGCCTCGCGGTCCCGGATCGCGCCCACGGCGGCGAGGCCATCCATGTCGGGCATCTGAAGATCCATCAGCACGAGGTCGAAGCGCTCGCGCTCCAGGGCCTCGAGGGCCGCGCGGCCCGTCTCGACGACGACTGCCTCGTGCCCCTGCCGCTCCACCAGGCGCGCGGCCAGGCGCTGGTTCACCGGGTTGTCCTCGACCACGAGGATGCGGAGCCGCTGCCGCCGCTCGCGCAGCGCGTGGCGCGTGACCAGGGCTGGCGGCGCTCCCGGGGTGGGCCGGACGCCGATCGCGGCGAGGACCGTGTCGAGCAGCTCGTCGCGCGCGATCGGCTTCGTGAGATACCCGCGGATGCCGAGGGCCCGGCAGCGGGCGCCGTCGCCGGGCCGCCCGGCGGCGGAGAGCACGATCAGCGCCGTGGCGTCGTTGGCGGGGTCGGCCTTGATCCGCTCGCAGAGCGCGAAGCCGTCGAGGAGGGGGGCTTCGGCCTCGGTCAGGACGAGGGCGAAGGCGGCGCCCTCCGACCGGGCGCGGGCGACGGCGGCGAGCCCCGCGTCGGCGTCCGCCGCCTCGGTCACCCGGAAGCCCCACTGGCCGAGCATGTCGGCGACGATGCGCCGGTTGATCGCGTGGCTGTCGACCACCAGGGCCGCCTTCCCTCGCAGCGCCTCCACGGGCAGCGCCGCCGGCGCGGCGCCCGGACGCCCGAGCCCGAACCGCGCGGTGAAGTGGAAGGTGCTGCCCGCGCCGACCGGCGCTCTCGACCCAGATCCGGCCCTGCATCATCTCGACCAGCCGCCGGGTGATCGCGAGCCCGAGCCCGGTGCCGCCGTAGCGGCGCGTCGTCGAGCTGTCAGCCTGCTCGAAAGCCTCGAACACCAGCGCCTGCTTGTCGGCCGGGATCCCGATCCCGGTGTCCGCGACCGTGAAGTGCAGCGTGACCGCGTCGGCCGTCTCGGACGCCACCGTCACGCGGACGACGACGGAGCCCCGCTCGGTGAACTTGAGGGCGTTGCCCACCAGGTTCAGGACGACCTGCCGGAGGCGACCCGGGTCGCCGACGAGCGCATCGGGCGCTTCCGACGCGACGTCCGCGGCGAGCTCCAGCCCCTTCTGGTGGGCGCGGAGCGCAAGCGGCTTGAGCGCGTGGCCGAGGATCGACCGCAGGGAGAAGTCGGCCGCGTCGAGCTCGAGCTTGCCCGCCTCCCCCTTGGAGAAGTCGAGGATGTCGTTGATGAGGTCGAGGAGCGCGTCGGCCGCCGTCTTGACCATCTGGAGGTACTCGCGTTGCTCGTCGCCGAGGTCGCTGTCGAGGAGGAGATCCGTCATGCCCATGATGCCGTTCATCGGTGTCCGGATCTCGTGGCTCATGTTCGCCAGGAACTCGCTCTTGGCCCGGCTGGCCGCCTCCGCGGTTTCCTTGGCGGCCCGGAGCTCCGCGGCGGCCCGCGCGTTCTCGAGCGCGAGGGCCGCTTGGTCCGCGAACGCCTGTGCGAGGCGGATCTCGTCGGCCTGGAAGCTCTGGCCCGCGGGGCGTCCCACGGAGAGCGCGCCGATCGCCTGGTCGCGGAACATGATCGGGACGGCGAGCACGGCGCGGAACGGCAGCGGGGCGATGCGCGCCCGGACCTCGGCGGTCAGAGGCGTCCGCGGGTCGGCCAGGACGTCCTCCGCGGTCACCGGGCGGCGGTCCCGCACCGCGACGCCCGACGCGCCGGTGCCGGCCGGGACCCGTACGCCCTCGTGCCAGTCCGGGCCTGCGTCTCCCGACACGGCGAGGGCGACGAGGTCGCCCGTCGCGTCCACGCGGTAGAGGGACGCGACGCCGGCGTCGAGGAGGCCGCGGATGGTCGAGACGATCCGCTCCGCGACCTCGCCGGGGTCGAGGGACTGCGAGATGATCCGGCCGACCTCCGCGAAGCTCTCGGCGGCCCGCCGCCGGCGCTCGGCTTCCGCGAAGAGCCGGGCGTTCTCCATCGCGATGCCGGCCTGCTCGGCCAGGTTGGTGGCGAGCGCGAGCGCGTCCTGGCCGAATCGATGGCCGCGCTCGCGGTAGACGTTGAGCGTCCCGAGGATGCGCGCCCCCACGCGGACCGGGACGGACATCTGAGCGCCGATCCGGTCGGCCCGCTGCCGCGCCCGATGCTCGGGCGAGAGGCGGGGATCCGAGGCGCTGTCCGCAGTGACGATCGGCTCCCCGGTCACGGCGACCTGGCCGCTGATCGACTCTCCCAGCCGGAGCCGCTTGCCGGTCAGGAGGTCCCGGGCTCCCGGCGTCACGGCCGCCCGCACGAGGAACTCGCCCTCGATCAGCCGGAACGCCGCCTCGCCGTGGAACAGTTCCGCGGCGGCCCGGGCGATGCCCTTGAGGACGGCGCGGAGGTCCAGGCCCCGCGTGATGCGCTGGGTGACGGCGACGAGCGCGCTGAGGTCCCGGCGGCGCGCCTCCGACTCCCGGAACAGCCGTGCCCGCTCGATGGCGATGGCGGCGTGCGCGGCGAGGATGGAGAAGAGCTCGACCTCGGCCGGCGTGAAGCCATGCGGCGCGAGGTAGTGGCAGATCAGCACGCCGTGGACCGCATCGCCGCTGGCCACCGGGACCGCGAGGAAGGCGCGCGGCGCCTTGGCGCGCACCAGCGCCTCGGTCGCCGGCGTGTACGCGAGGGTGGGGTCGGTCTCGCGGTCCCGCGTCCACACCGGGCGGCGCTCGACGAAGGCTCGACCGACGGCGCCCTCGCCCGGTTGCAGCACGAGGTCGCGACCGAACTCGGGGTCCAGATTGAGCCCCCGCAGGAGGACCAGCCCGCCTCGCGCCTCGTCGTGGGCGTAGATGCCCGAGGCGTCGCAGCCGAGGAGGTCCACCGTGGTGGCGACCACCCGGTCCAGCACGAGGTCGAGGTCGAGCGACGACGCCAGCTGGCCCGCGACCTCGTAGAGCTTCGTGGCCTGCCTCGCCTGGCGCTCGGTCGCCGCATGGAGCCGGGCGCTCCGCAAGAGCATGCCGGCCTGGTGCCCGACCGCGTGGAGAACTGCGACCTCCGCCTCGTCGAACCGGCGCCGCTCTTGCCACCAGACGAGGTAGAGCGTGCCGGCCACCTGACCGTCGAGGACGAGCGGGATGATGAGCCCGGACTGGTGGGGGAACGAGCGGAAGAGCGGGAAGGTGAAGCGGGGATCGTGCGTGACGTCGTCGCTCCAGGCGATGCGCCCCTGCTCGAACACGGTTTCCCGGAACCCCTGCTGGGCCAGCGGCACCGGGCTCGCCGCGACCACTCCGAGAAGGTGCTTCGGCACGCGATAGGCCGCGACCGGATCGAGCCGCGTGCGCTCGGCGTCCACCAGGTGCGCGGCCACCGTGCCGGCTCCGGTGAGCCGGGCGAGCTCCCGGCAGATGAGTCGCAGGGCCTCGGACAGGTCCAGGGTGCCGCCGATGACCCGGGCGATCTTGAGCAGCGCCGCCGTCTCCCCGAGCCGCGCCTCGAGCGAGGCCTGCGCGGTCGCGAGCCGCTCCAGCATGCCGTCGAAGGCGCGGGCCAGTCCGGCGACCTCGGCCGGTCCGCCGGACGAGACCGACCGGGTCGCGTCGCCCGCCGCGATGGCGCCCGCGGTGTCGCGGAGCGCGGTGATGGGGCGGGACACGTACGTGGCCACCACGATGGCGAGCGCCACCGTGGCCAGCAGAGCGAGGAGCATCCAGTAGAGCAGACGACGGTAGGGCGCCCGGAGGTCCGCCTCGACCTCGGCGCGGTCCTGACTCACCCAGATCTTCCACCCGACGTCGGGCACCGTCGCGAATCCGGCGAGGCGCTGGTCACCGCGGATGCCGGCGTACCGCGCGACCCGGCCCGAGGCCCTGGCCGCGACGAAGGGCCAGACCGGGCGCTCGGAGAAATCTCGGCGCTCGCGGATGTCCACCGGATACTCGTCGGCGAGGACCTTGCCCGCGGCCGTCGCCATCTGCGCGTACCCCGTCTGGCCGAATCGGATCCGGCCGGTGACCACCTGAAGGGCGCTCAACCGTAGCCACGCGGCGACCACGCCCCGCACGCCACCGGATCCGTCGCTGATCGCCGCGGCGACGGGGAGGCCGCTGCCGCTCGTCCGGACCGGATCGACCTCGACGTCCGGCCCGACGACCGTCCGGCGACTCGGCAACGACTCGCGGAACCAGGGCCGGCCGGACAGGTCGATGCCCGGCCCGCCGCCGCTCACGGTCGCCGGCGGATCCGACGCCACGACGCGGCCGGCAGCGTCGACGATCGCGACCGCGTCGAACGCGGGGTAGACGGCGCGCGTGCGCGCGAGGAGCGGTGCGGCGCCGCTCAGACTGCGCGTTTCATCGAGGTGCAGGGCCAGCATCTGGATGGCGTGCCGGTGCGAGCCGAGGAGCTGCTCGTGCTCCGACGCCAGCCCCTGCGCCAGGAGCTCGTAGCGGGCGGTCGCCTCGTCGATGGCGGAGTCGCGTAGCGAGCCGACCAGCACGATGCCGACCAGCGCGGCGGGAACTGCGGCGGCGAGGACCGCGCCGCCGACCAGGATCGTCCTCAGGCTCAGACGTTGCAGCATCGAGACTCCGCTGTGAGTCTACCGCCCCGGCCGACCGAGGGCGCCGCAACGGGTCCGCCCGACGCCCATGAGACGCATTTGTACCCATTTTCGCCCCGGCAGCCCGTCTTGCGCGTATCCCGTCGGATACGGCAGAGGCCCCGAGACCCTGAAGAACGCAGTGAAATCGTGACTTGTGGGGCGGCCAGGCTGTAGCATCGGGCGAAGGCGTTCCGCCTTCGAATCGTGCATTTTCTGCGATCGGTGAGCGAGCACCGTCTCGCGCGACGAGGAGCGTTCGGTGGGTGACGCGACGATGAGGGTGGCGCCGGACCTGAAGACTCGGGGCAACGGGGAGTCGGGCCGGCCGGCGCCGGACCTCCGGGCCGCCGAGTACCTCGTGGAGGCCCTCGCGGACGCCGGCGTCCGTCACGTCTTCGGCGTGATCGGCGGAACCGTCTTCCCGTTCTTCACCGCCACCGTCGGGCGGGCGGCCCAGATCGTGATGACGAAGCACGAGGCCGGCGCCGCCTTCATGGCCGACGGGTACGCGCGGGCGAGCGGCGGTCTGGGGGCGTGCGTCTCGACGTCGGGCCCCGGCGCGACGAACCTGATCACCGGCGTCGCCGCCGCCTACGCCGACTCGATCCCGATCGTCGTGCTCACCGGACAGGTGGCGACGAAGTCCTTCGGGCGAGGCGCGATGCAGGAGTCCAGCACCGAGGGCGTCGACATCGTCGACGTCTTCAAGCAGGTGACGCGCTACAGCAACCTCGTCTTCCGCGCCGATCGGCTTCCCATGGTCTGGCAGAAAGCGCTGCGCATGGCGCTGGGCGGCCGTCCGGGGCCCGTACATCTCAGCCTGCCGGCCGACGTGCAGGAGCAGTCGATACAGCGGCCGGTGAAGATGCCTTTACCCGGCCACCCGAGCCGGACCTACGATCGCGCGGCGATCAAGCAGGCGGCGCTGCACCTCCTCCGCGCCCGCCGGCCGGCGATCCTCGCCGGCCACGGCACCATCCTGTCGAACGCCTCCGACGAGGTCCGCGCCATCGCCGAGATGCTGGAGATCCCCGTCGCGACCACGCCGAAGGGGAAGGGGGCCTTCCCTGAGGACCACCGGCTCTCGGTGGGGCCATTCGGCTATTCGGGCTCGCCGCTGGCGCAGTGGCACCTCCTCGAGAGCGGGGTCGACGTCCTGCTCGCGGTGGGCACGAGCCTCAGCGAGTGGGGCACGCTCGGGTGGGACCACCGGCTCCAGCCGAGCGAGGCCCTGCTGCATGTCGACATCGACCCGTACGAGATCGGCAAGAACTATCCCGTGACGGTTCCGGTTATCGGGGACGCGAAGTCCGGATTGACGGAGCTTGCGTACGAGATTCGCCGCCAGCAGCAGCGGTACCTGCACTGGCGGCGCGGGAACGGCAAGCTCGAGCCGCCGCCAGACCGTCCCCGCTTCCTGAACGCGGCGACGATGGACTCCAACGCGGTGCCGATCAAGCCACAGCGCCTGATCCGGGACCTCCAGGATTCGCTGCCCCGGGACGCCCTCGTGTTCATCGACGGCGGCGCGAATCGCTCGTGGGCGATCCACTACTGGCAGAGCCTCTATCCCCGGACCTTCTTCTGCGCGACCGGCATGGCGTCGATGGGTTTTGGCGTGGCAGGGGCGATCGGCGGGAAGTTCGCGCTGCCAGAGCGGGTCGTCGTCTCGATCACTGGTGACGGCGGCTTCCTGATGAACGGAATGGAGGTATCGACGGCCGTCCACTACGGCAAGCAGGTGATCTGGGTCGTCCTGAACGACGCCGGCTACGGCATGGCGTACCATGCGCTTCGGATGATGAAGCTACCCGACGTGGCGACGCGCTACCCGCGCGTCGACTGCGCCCGGGTCGCGGAAGGCCTCGGAGCGCAGGCGTACCGCATTCGCGAACCTGGGCAGATCAACCGAGAACTCATCCAGAAGATCCTTGCCAGTGGCCGACCGACCGTCCTGGACGTCGAGATCGACCCGGACGAAGTGGCTCCCTTCGGCGGCCGGCTCGAGACCCTGGGCGAGTATTTCGGCAGCTGAGTCGCGGCCGCCGCCGTCCGTCTGTCTGGTCGCGGCGGTCCGGCCCGCGCCGCCGGGGAGGCGGCTTCGTCGCGTGGGTCAGTGGCGCGCTGGTTCTTCGCGGCCGAGCCGGCGGAGGCCCCCCAGCGCGACGAGCGGCAGCGCGGCGACCGTCAGGAACATGACCTCGAAGCCCACGGCCTCGGCCACCTGGCCCGCCAGCATTGCTCCTCCGCCCACCCCCAACTCCCAGCACGCCGCAAATCCGGCCACACCGCTGGCTCGGCGCTCGGCGGGAGAACGGTCGACCACCGAGCTGAGGAGGATCGTGTGGGTGCCGCCGATGCCGAGCCCCGCGAGGACCGCGGCCGCCAGGAAGAGCCCGGCACCGTGCGCGATCGCGAGGAGGCCCATCCCCGTCGCGAGCGCGAGGAACACCGGGATGGTCGCCATCGTGGTACCCCAGGTGTCGTAGGCGCGACCGGCGGCCAGGCGAACGCCGAGGCTGCTCAGCGCCAAGAGCGCGAAGAACGTCCCCACGACCTCGAATCCCCGGTCGCGAGCGGCCACCGCGATGAACGAGATGATCGTGCCGTAGGCGACGCTGGCCGCGAACTGGACGGCTGCCGGCAGCGCGACGACGCGCCACAGGGCGGGGCGCCCGGCGCGCGCCTCCCCTGTTCCCCGCGCGCCCGGGGGACGCTCCCGCGGGAGCGCGGACGCGCAGACGAGAGCCACGAGGGCGCTGCACGCCGAGGCCACGAACACGCCGTGGTAGCTGGTGGCCTCGAGGATCGCGCGGCCCGCGCCGGGGCCGATGGCCAGCGCCGCCGCCTGGGCGAGGCCGAAGACGCCCATCGTCGTGCCGCGCCGCCCCGGCGGCGCGAGATCGGCGGCCAGCGAGGCGGCGGCGGTGCTGAACGTCGCCAGCCCGATTCCGTGGAAGACCCGCCAGACAAGGAGCCCGGTCACCGACGGGATCACCCAGTACCCGAAGGAGGCCAGCGCGTAGATCGCCGCACCCGCAAGCAGGAACCCGCGCCGTCCCGTGCGGTCCATCCAGGGCCCCACGAGAGGCCGCGCCGCCAGCGAGGTCAGGGCCAGGATCCCGATGATGAGCCCGATCTCCGATGTCGAGCCGCCGAGTTGGCGGAGGTAGAGGGGGAGGGTCGACAGGAGAAAGTAGAGCGACGCGAAGTGGAAGAAGGTTGCCGCAACGACGTAGGCGAGGGCTCTCGAGGGCGGGGCAGCCCCCCCGGGTCCGGGATCCCGCCACCCCCCGCCGGTGCCGGAGTTGGCCGTCAAACCGGCTCAGGACCGCGTCGATTGTGGAGAATTGCCCGACGGCCTCCCCGGCGGAAATGCCCCGTGGTTACGTGGCATATCCATTGCAAATTCGTCGAGCCCGGAAGTAGTGGACTCGGGGCCCGCTCTGCGGGCGAGGAGGAATTACCATATGACACCGCGACTTCGGACACGGGTCATCGGTCTCGCGCTGGCCGCGATCCTCCTGCCAATATCGGCGCTGGCAGCCGCCAAGGGTGTCGGCGATGCGCAGGAGCTGGTCGTGGCGGAGGCCACGGCCCCGCCGGCAGTGCTCGATCCCTTTAAGGTGTACGGCACCCAGGCGCAGAGCCTCTTCCGCCTCGTCTTCGAGCCGCTCTTCGACCGGGATCCAGACGGCAGGATCCGCACTCCGCTGCTCGAGCGCTGGGGTCCCGTGGACCGCCTGACCTGGGAGTTCCGGCTGCGCCCGGGCACCCGCTTCCACGACGGCGTGGAGCTGACCGCGGCGGACGTGGTCTTCTCGCTCAACCGCATCCTCGATCCCCAGGTCAACTCTCCTCGCCGGACCGAGTTCAGCGACATCGAGTCCATCGTCGCGGTCGACCCCTTGACGGTCCGCATCACCCTGAAGCGGCCGTACGCGCTGCTCCCGGCCAGGCTCTCGCAGTTCAGCATGATCCTACCCGATCAGCTGCGGGGACGCCCCGAGGCGGAGTTCTTCCGGGAGCCGATCGGTCTCGGGCCCTTCCGGCTCAGCGAGCTGAATGACAAGCAGGCGGTTCTCGTCGCGTTCACTGACTATCACGGCGGCGCGCCCCGGGTCCCGCGGGTCGTCTTCCAGTTCATCGCGGAGCCCGAGCAGCGCCTGCGCCAGCTGCTCGCGGGCGAGGTGGACATCGTCACGAACCTCCTGCCGCAGCAGGTCGACTCCCTGCTCCGCGCGAAGGGCGTGCGGCTGCTGAAGCGGAACTCGGTCCGGTTCATGGACGTGTTCATCGACTCGCGCAACGGCCCCCTGGCCCGGGTCGAGGTCCGCCGCGCGATCCTCCACGGGACGGACGTCGAGGGGCTGGTGCGGTACATCGCCCGGGGGAACGGCCGGGCCATCGCGACGGTGACGCTGCCCGAGGATTTCGGCTTCAACGCGGCCCTCAAGCCGTACGCGTTCGATCCGGCCAAGGCCAGGGCCCTCCTGACCGAGGCCGGCTATCCGGACGGGGTGCGGCTCAAGGGGCTGGCCACGCACGACACTCAGGTCCTGGCCACGGCCCTCGCTCAGCAGTGGGCGAAGATCGGTGTGAAGCTCGACGTCACCGTGGAGGGCCGCGCGCCCACGATGTCCCGCTGGATCAAGGAGCGGGACCGGCACAACTTCCTGGTCCTGGATCCCACGAGCATCATCTTCGACGCGGCCTTCCAGCTGCGCGTGCACCTGGACCCCGCCCATCCGATGGGGCGCGTCTCGCACCCACGGGTGCTCGATCTTCTGAACCGGGCCGATTCCGAACAGGATCCGGAGGTCCGAGCCGCAGTGCTCCGCGAGGTGCAGGCGATCGCGTACGAGCAGGCGCTCACGATCCCGATCTACCAGGTGGTCGATCTCTACGGTGTGCGGGACCACGTGATCGACTTCGAGCCGTCCGCCGACACGATCCTGCGTCTCGGGGGAGTCGGATTGCAGCGATGACAACCGGAACCGGGGCCGAGAGCGGGGCCGCCGGGGCCACGCCGCGCCCCGTCCTCGTCCCGCGGCGAACGGGATGGCGGCGGGTGCGGTTCGGCATCGCCACCAGGCTCACGCTGGTGGTGATCCCGCTCGTCCTCCTGCCGCTGGCGTCGCTCGCCTACGTCTGGTACTCCAGCACGAAGGCGGCGCTGGAGCTCCAGATCCGCGAGGAGCTCCAGGTCCGCCTGCGGCAGGTCGCCCTCCGGCTCCGGCCGTTCCTCCGGGAGCGCGAGCTGGACCTCTACGACCTGGCGAGCTCGCCCGCCTTGCGCGACTATCAGACGCAGCTCGAGTATCGGCTGGTCCAGGAGGCGGATGTCGCCCTCAAGAAACTGGCCGAGCACTTCGCCCAGTTCCTGAGCCGCCGCGACGAGGTCGTGGCCGAGGCGCGCTACATCGACCAGACGGGCAACGAGCTGGTCAGCGCGACGGCCCGCAGCGTCAAGCGGGGCGGCCCCAACCACGCAAACGCCCCGTTCTTCCTGCGGGCGAAGGCGCTTCGCCCGGACAACGGGATCGCCGCATCCGTGGAGATGTCCGACTCCCTCCAGATCACCGTGCTGCGGCTGGCTCTCCCCGTGTACAACGAGTGGAAGGAGTTCCGCGGCGCGATGGTCGTGGACCTGCCGCTCTCGTACTTCACGGCGACGCTGGCGGGGGCCCTGAGCGGGCGACTCGGGACGAACTTCCTCGTCGACGGTGGCGGCGCGATCCTCGGCCCGCCCGGCGCGATGGAGCGCCTGAACGCGTCGTGGAAGGGGCCGGGCAAGCTGCAGGCGATCCTCCGCACGCCGCCGGGCGACCCCCAGGTGGTCGTCCTCAGCGACGGGGGCCACGGGCTCCTGGTGCGGGCGGCGGTGGGCGCGCACGGGTGGTCGGTCGGCGTGCTGGCGCCGCTCGTCGAGACCGAGGGCCCGGTGCGCGCGCTCACCCAGTCGACGCTGGCCTACGGGAGCGCCGGCGCCGTGGTGCTCGTGCTCGCGGTCGTGCTGGTCGCCCGCGGGGCGAGCCGCCGGGTCCGGCGCCTCCAGGCCGCGACCGCCCAGCTGGCGGGCGGAGACTTCGGGCTCCGGGTCCCCGCGGAGGGCACGGACGAGGTCGCCGACCTCGGCCGCTCGTTCAACCTGATGGCCGAGTCGCTGGCGCGGCGCGACGCGGAAGTCGGGGCCAGGACCGAGGAGGCGCAGCGCCGGCGCCAGGAGCTCGAGGTCCTGAACGCCGTCATCCAGGCCGCGCACACCTCGCTTGACCTGCGGGAGAGCCTCGAGGCGATCCTCGACCGGCTGCTCACGCTCTTCGACTTCTCGGCGGGCGCGATCCGCCTCCTCGACGAGACGCGCGACCACCTGGTCCTGGTTGCGCACAGCGGCCTCCGGCCGAGCTACGCGGCCAACCCGATCCCGCTGCGGATGGGCGAGGGCGACAGCGGCCACGCGCTCCGCGCCCGCCAGCCCCTGATTCTGAACGAGCCCTCGGAGATCGCGCCGTACGTGGAGCGCGTCCCCGAGGGGACGAAGGTGGGTGGCGTCCTCCTGATCCCGATCCTGTCGAAGGGCCAGGCGCTCGGCGCGGTCGTCCTGATCGGGGATCGGACGCTCGACTTCAACGAGACCGAGCTGCGCCTCCTCGGCAGCATCGGCCTGGAGATCGGCACGGCCATCCAGAACGCGCGCCTCTTCAGCCAGACGCAGGCCCTGCTGGCGGAGGCCGAGCGGCACCGACTCCGCGCCGAGGCGCTCGCGGAGATCGGGCGGTCCGTGACGGCGACGCTGGATCTCGACCGCGTGCTCGATCTGGTCGTCGAGCGAGTCGCCGAGGCGATGGGGGCGGACGCCGTCAGCATCCTCCGGCTCGACGGAGACGCGCTCCACTACCTCCGCGCCCGCGGCCTGTCCGCCGATCGGGAGGCGACCCTCGTCCTGAAGGCCGGCGACGAGCCCACCGCCGATGCGGCGCTGATGCGCGTACCGGTGTGGACGGCCGACCTACCCGCCGATCCGCGCTTCGCGGGGAGCCGGCACGCGCTGGCGCTGTTCAAGAACGAAGGGATCCGCGGGGTCCTGGCCGCGCCCGTCATCCTCGGGGAGGACGTGTGGGGCATCCTTGGCATCTGCATGCGCGAGGAGCACAAGTTCAGCCCGGAGGACGTCCGTTTCGCCGGCGCGGTCGCGCAGCAGGCGGCGATCGCCATCGGCAACGCGAAGCTGTACGCGGACCTCCGCTCCGCCTACGCGCAGCTCGAGGCCGCGCAGGAGCAGGCGGTGCAGACGGCGAAGCTCGGCGCCCTCGGGCAGATGGCGGGCGGCGTCGCCCACGATTTCAACAACCTCCTGGCCGCGATCCTCGGCCGGGCGGAGCTTCTCCAGCGGCGCACGTCCGACCCGACGGTGGTGCAGGGGCTCAAGGTCATCCAGGGCGCCGCGCTCGACGGGGCGGAGACGGTGCGGCGGATCCTCGGTTTCGCGCGCGCCAAGGGCGAGGAGCAGGCGGAGCCGGTCGAGATCGCTCCGCTCCTGCAGCAGGTCGTGGAGATCGCCCGGCCACGGTGGAAGGACGAGGCGCAGGCGCGCGGCGCGCTCATCAACGTGACGCTCGCCCTCGAGCCGGTGCCGCCGGTTCGCGGCAACGCGGCGGAGCTGCGCGAGGTCTTCCTGAACCTCCTCCTGAACGCCGTCGACGCGATGCCGACCGGCGGCACGCTCACGCTCGGCGTGCACGGGCGCGAGCCGGGTGACGGCGCGGGGGAGGGTCTCGGCGAGACGGTCGAGTGCTTCGTCCGCGATACCGGCGTCGGAATGTCCTCCGAGGTGCGCCGGCGGGCGTTCGACCCGTTCTTCACGACCAAGGGGGCCCGCGGTACGGGGCTCGGCCTTTCGGTCGTCTACGGCATCGTGTCGCGCCACGGCGGCCGTGCCCGGATCGACAGCCGCGAGAACGTGGGGACGACGGTCACGGTCCACCTGCCGGTGTTCACCGGTCGGCACGCCGAGCCGGCGCACGAGCCGAGCCCGGTGGAGATCGGCAGCGCGCGGATTCTCGTCGTCGACGACGAGGAGGTCCTGGCCCAGATGCTCGCGGACATCCTCCGACTCGAAGCCGGCCACGTCGTCGAGGTCATGACGGACGCGCGCGCCGCGCTCGACCGCGTCGCCGCCAGCCCGCCGGACCTCCTGTTCACCGACCTCGGAATGCCCGTCCTGTCGGGCTGGGAGCTGGCCGCCCAGGCCCGCGCGCTCCATCCTGGACTCCCCGTCGTCCTGGTCACGGGGTGGGGGCACCAGCTCGACCCCGACCGCGTCCGCGCCTCGGGAGTCGTCGGGGTGGTCGCCAAGCCCTACCGGATCGAGGACATCCGGAAGGCCGTGGCCGGCGCGCTTGCCGGCGCGCTCCAGAGCACCTGACGCGGCGCGGCTCCGGGCCGCGCCGGCGCGCTCACCCCTTCAACTTCGGGATGACGTCGCGCGCGATCCGCTCGAACGCCGGCCGCTGGTCGGCCACTGCGGGGAAGTAGAGGCCGAGCTCGGACATGCCGAGCTCGCGAAGACGGCCCACCATGTCGCCGAAGGCGCCTGCGGAGTCGTAGTACGCGAGGCGGCCACCGCTGGCGCGCGCCGCCGGGTCGAACATGAGGTAGGAGCGCCGGATCGACGCCGGATCCCGGCCGATGGCGGCGCAGGCGTCGTCCATCCGCGCCGCGCGCTCGGCCGTCTCGGCGAGCTGCGCGTCGAAGGTCTTGGCGAAGCTCAGACTGTTCCAGTTGTCGGCGTGGCGCGCCGCGTGCCGGAGCATCGCGGGGCCGAGCGCGGCGACGATGATGGGCGGGCGAGGCCGCTGGACGGGGCGGGGGTTCATCATCACGTCCTTGACCTGGTAGTACCGCCCCGCGTAGCTCGACTGCTCGTTCGAGAGCAGCCGGTCCACGATCTCCACGTACTCCGCGAACCGCGCCACGCGCTCCTTCGGCTCCCAGTTGGGGATGCCGATCATGTCGTACGCGGGATCGATGCTGAGGCCGGTGCCGAGACCCACCTCGAGCCGACCCCCGGAGACGTGGTCCACCGTGAGCGCCTGGCGCGCCAGCATGGCGGGGTGGCGGAGCGGGATCTGGGAGACGAGGGTCGCGAGCCTGATGCGCGTCGTGGCCCGCGCCGCGGCCGCCAGGACGGTCCAGGCCTCGAGCCAGGGCGTCGCGGGCTTCGTCCAGTCCACGAAGTGGTCGGCGGTGCTGACCACGTCGAAGCCGAGGTCCTCGACGTAGGTGAAGCGGCGCACCATCTCGTCCCACGGGACGTTCGGCAGGACGAGGACCTGAAATCTCAGGTCGTGAGTCACGGCTCGACCGCGGCTAGCTCATCCCCGGCACGAAGGCGTCGCGCCCGCGCTGGTACGTCGGCTGCCGCTGGGCGACGTTGCGGTTGACCAGCGGACGGAGGTAGAGCGGGCTCCGGAGGCTCCGGACCTCGTGCTCGACCGTGAAGAGCACCCGTCCCGTGTCCGGGTCGACGATGTTCTCGAACCGGTACTGGTACCAGTTGCTCTCCTCGGTGACGAGGCCCCGCTCCGCGAGCCAGCGGTGCGGCCCGGAGAAGTTCGCGATGTAGATCTGGACGTGGTGGCCGTCGTAGGGCGGGATCGGGTCCGCGGTCTCGCGGAAGACGAGCTCCTGCTGCGGCCCGACCGTGACCCGCGCCGCCACCGCGCCGCCGTGGCGGGCGACCACCGAAGGCGCGCCGAGCCCTTCCCGGTAGAAGCGCGCGATGCCGTCCGCGGCGCCCTGCTCGACGGTGAACTCGATGTACGGCATGCCGAGCGTCATGTCCCCGAAGGCCGGGCCGGGCGGGTGGCAGCGCAGGACGTTGCCCCAGGGCGAGACCACCCGGACGTGCTTGTCCTCGATCGAGTAGGCGAACCGGGTGCCGGCGAGCGGTCCCTTCACCGTGGCCAGACGCGCGGGGAGCTCGTCGAAGTCGGGAATGACGAGGCCGACATCGCCGCGGAGCACCTGCGCCGGGCCCGTGGGCAGGTGGAACTGCTGCTGGCCGATGTTGGCCCACATGTTCGTGAGCCCGACCATCAGGTACGGGTCGCGGGTCAGGCCGAGCCCCACGAAGTAGAAGAGCGTGGCGAGCTGCTGGTCCGGAATTTTGACGTTCACGTGCTCCAGCGCCACGATGTTGCCCACGTCCTGGGTGCTCCGGTCGTACTTGCCGTCCGCCATGGCGTCGCCTCCCGCTCGATGGGCCTGCCGTCGCCGCCAGCTTAGCGCGGTCTCCCCGGCGGGACAACGCTGCCGGAAGCGGCCCGGGACAGGGGAGCGGCGGCGGGACGGACTCGCCCGCGCTACGAGGTGGCGAGAAACTCGCCCACGAGCCGGGCGACGCGGTCCGGCTGCTCGAGGTGCGGGGCGTGGCCGGCCCCGTCGACGGTGGCCACGCGGGCGCCGGCGATCCGTCGTGCGAACTCCTCGGCGTACACCCGCGGGACGATCCGGTCCTCCTCTCCCCAGACGACGAGCGTCGGGGCGCTGACCCGGTGGATCCGCCGCTTCAGCCCCTTGTCCGGTATCGGCCAGAGGAACTTGCCGGTGGCGCCCATGGCCCACTGGAGACCGACCCGCGCCAGGATCCGCGCTTCTGGGTCCTCCGGCGGCGCGAACATTCGTCGCGCGGCCTCGCCGTCGGCGTCGCGGAAGACGCGGCCCGGCGAGATCCGTGTGCGCGAGGAGCATCCAGTTGGGGATGGGCGTGTCGTCGCGCCAGAGCCCGAGCGCGTCGATCAGGACGAGCCGCGCCGCGCGGGCGGGGTAGGCGGCCGCGACCTCGCAGGCGACCATGGCCCCGAACGAGTGGCCGACCAGGTGCGCCCTCTCGAGACCGAGCCCGGCGAGGAGCTCCTCGTAGCACAGGACCAGGTCCCAGACGCCGTCGAGGGCGTAGATGTCGTCGGGTCGGTCCGGCGAGGTGCCGGGGTGCTCGGGAGCGTAGATGGTGAAGCGCTCGGCCAGCTCGTCCAGGAACGGATCCCACGCGAGCCCCCACGGCCCGTGGAAGAAGACGAGGGCGGGGCCGCGTCCTTTCGTGCGGACGCGCATGTGGACCTGGCCCTGCCAGACGGCGACCGTCCGGAGCGTGGCGGTCATCCGACGGTCGGGACGGCCGCGGCCGCCACCGGGGGACGGGCAGGCTCGCGGAGCCCCCGGGGCCACCAGTGGTTCACCCAGCCCTCGTCGTCCCAGAGCCCGCGGAGGTGGGGCAGGACCTCCTGGCCGAGGAGCGAGATGTTCTTCAGCGTGAGCTCGTGGGACATGGAGCCGATGTGGACGAGGAGCATCAGGTTCCCGACGCGCAGGCCCTTCACCACCTCTTCCTCGAGACGCTGACGGACGGTGGCCGGGCTTCCCGCGATCACGTAGCCCCGCTCCGCGAAATCCCGGAACTTGAGGTCCTTGGGATCCTCGGTCCGCCGCATGGGGTTGCGAGCGGCGGCGAGGAGGCTGCGGTAGTCCTGGTTGCCGGGCGGCGAGAACCACGGCGTCGGGACGTGCAGGCACTTGTGGTAGAAGTACTCGACGTGCCGCGCGTAGTCCGCCTCGGCGCGCGCGTCGGTCTCCGACACTGCGACCAGCTGGAGGAACCCCGCGCGGTACGGGTTCGGCTCCTTGCCGCTCCGTGCCACGACGTCCCAGTAGGCGTCCATCAGCTTCTTCGCCGGCCGGGCCCCCGAGTAGCTCAGGAAGCAGTAGCAGACGTCGTGCTCGACGGCGAAGTCGAACGTGCTGATGCTTCCGGAGCCAGGCACCCACACCGGGGGATGCGGGGTCTGGATCGGGCGCGGCCACAGGTTCACGTTGGCCAGCTGGTAGTAGCGGCCGTTCCAGGCGAAGATCTCCCGTGCCTGCCACGCCTTGAGGGTGAGGGCGAACGCCTCGCGGTACCGCTCGCGCTGCTCGATCGGCGTGATCCCGTAGCAGAGGTTCACGTCCATCGGACTGCCGAGAGGCAGGCCGGCGACGAGTCGCCCCCCGCTGATGCAGTCGAGCATCGCGTACTCCTCGGCGACGCGGATGGGCGGGTTCGACGTGGGCAGGGTGGACCCCATCTGCACGATGGCGACGTTCGTGCCCTGCGTGAGCTTGGCCAGCGCGCTCCCCATCAGGTTGGGGCTCGGCATGAAGCCGTATGCGTTCTGGTGATGCTCGTTGGTGCAGATGCCGTCGAACCCCGCGCGCGCGGCGTACAGGAGCTCGTCGAGCGTCCAGTTGTAGTACTCGCCCACCCGCCGGGCGTCGGCCAGCTCCCACCAGGGCGGCGTCACCCAGACCGAGTCGTAGCGCTGCTCGAAGTCGTCCGGAAGCTCCCGGTGCGGCATCAGGTGGAAGGCGCTGATCTTCATGGGGCTCCTTTCGAGACAGCGCGTCCACCGTACGAGGCGTCTCGCGACGCTGTCAATCCCGCCGTGACTCCGCGCGACCGCGCGGGGCGCGCCCGGCCGGGCCGTTGCGGCGGCCGGCGGCGGTGACCTATGCTGCCCGCGGCAGGGAGGGATCGACTTGCTCGAGGGCCGCGACGTCCGCGTCTCACCGACGGTCCGCTGATGCGCATCGACCTCCACACCCACGTCGTGCCCGATCGCTGGGAGGACTTCGCGAGCCGCCACGGCGGCGGCCGGTGGCCGCGCCTGGTCCACCGCGACGCCTGCCGGGCCACGATCATGACGGGCGATGCCGTCTTCCGCGAGGTCGACGACCGGTCGTGGCGCCCGGAGCGGCGGATCGAGGACATGGACCGGCTGGGGATCGATCGCCAGGCGCTCTCGCCGCCTCCGATCATGTTCTGCTACTGGGCCGAGCCGCGCGCCGCCCAGGCCTTCGCCCGGATCCAGAACGAGAACGTGGCGGCCATCGTCGCGCGGTACCCGCGGCGATTCGTCGGGATGGCCACGGTGCCGCTCCAGGATCCCGCCCTCGCCATCGAGGAGCTCCGCGAGGCGCGCGAGCGGCTCGGCCTCCGCGCGGTCGAGATCGGGACCTGCCCGGGCGGACGGGACTTCGACGACCCGGACCTGTTCCCGTTCTTCGCCGCCTGCCGCGACCTCGACGTCGCGGTGTTCGTCCACCCCGCCGCGCCGCTCGTGGGGCAGGAGCGGCTCACGAAGTACTACTTTCAGCTGATCGTCGGGAACCCGCTCGAGACGGCGGTGGCCATCTCGAAGCTGATCTACGGCGGCGTGCTGGAGCGCCTGCCCGACCTCCGCATCTGCTTCGCCCACGGCGGCGGGGCGTTCCCGTTCACGCTCGGTCGGCTGGACTACGGCTGGTCGGTGCGGCCGGAGGGTCCGGCGTCCATCCCGAGACGGCCACGGGAGTACGCGCGGCTCCTCCACTTCGACTCCCTCACGCACAGCCCGGCCAACCTCCGGTTCCTGGTCGCCGAGTTCGGCGCCGACCGGGTGGTCATGGGCAGCGACTACCCGTTCGACATGGGCAGCCCGGACCCGGTGGCGGCCATTGGCGAGGCGGGGCTCGACCCGCGAGCCCGGTCGCTCGTCGAGGGGGGCACGGCGGCGCGGTTCCTCGCGCTCGCTTGACGCCCGCGGGTCCGGCGCGACAATGAAGGTGATGAGAGCGATCGTCGCGGCCGCGACCCTTCTCTTCCTCGCCGGGGCGGCGAGCGCCCAGTCAGGCGGGGTGTCCGGGGCCATCGACCGGCAGCAGCAGAACCTGGCGATCCAACAGGAGCAGCGTCGCCAGGAGGTCGAGCGGCAGACGGGGACTCTCCAGCGGCAGCAGGAGCGGAGCCTCGACCTCCAGCTCCTCCAGCGGCAGCAGCCGATCCGGCCGCCGGGCTCGCCGAGCTGCGCGCCCGTCCGCGGCCCGCTCCTCTGCCAGTAAGCCGACCGCCCGGCCGGCTCCGCGTCCCGGGACGCGCCTACGTGTCGAGCAGCGACTCGTGGAAGAGCTCGTCCGCCGACAGGCGCCGCGGCGCCAGGCCCTGGCGGAACGAGTAACCGGCCAGCGTCTCCACGGTCTTGCGGGTCCGGGCGACGCCGTAGGGGAACGGGTCGTCTCCCATCAGGGCTCGGGTCTCCTCGACCTCGGCCACCAGCCACGGCAGGACGTAGGGCAAGGTCGCCGTGTCCGCCACGCGCCGGTAGGCGACGCGCTTCGCCTCGCCGAACGCCTCGTAGAGGGCCCGCGGGAGCCGCGGGTGCGCGCGCGCCAGCTCCTCCTTGATGACCACCGTGTGCATGATGGGGAAGATCCCGGTCCTCTGGTAGTAATCGCGCTCCACGCGCCGGAAGTCCGGGAACAGCCGGCGCACCGCCGCGCCGCTTCCCGCGCCCGCCGGCCTCCGGGCGCCCACGAACGCGTCGAGCTCCCCGGAGGCCAGGAGCTGGCCGAGCGTCCGGTCGCCGGGCACCACTTGGTGGGGCACGTCCGGCGGCAGTGTCACGTCGACCTCCTTCACCGCCGAGCCCTCGCCGCCCTCGAACCACTGCATGTCGCGGGGGGCCACGCCGTACTCGTCCTCCAAGATGCCCCGGACCCACACGGCGGCGGTCATGTGGTACTTCGGCACCCCCACGCGCTTGCCGACGAGGTCGCGGGGCTCCCGGATCCCCGCGTCGTCGCGCACGAAGATCGCCGAGTGTCGGAACGAGAAGGACGGGAAGACCGGAATGGCCACCAGCGGCACGCCGCGCCCGCGGAGCACGGTGTAGGTCGACAGGGAAAGCTCCGAGACGTCGAACTCGCGGAAGCGCGCCATCCGGTAGAACATCTCCTCGGGCTCCAGGGGGATCACCCGGAGCTCGACCCCATCCGGGCGCACCGCCCCGGTGCGGAGCGGCAGCGTGCGATCGTAGTCGCCGCAGGCGAGCGTGAGCGCGAGCGAGCTCATGGCAAGTTGACGCCTCTCGGCTCGATAACCTAGCATGCCCTCGCGGATCGGCGGAACCGGACGATGGACGCTCCGCCGCCGAGCGCGCCGAACCCATGCGGGAGCTGCTCCGATAGCCGATCTCGTCCACGCCGCCTGGACCGGGCTGGCCCAGGTCGTCGCCTGGCCCACGTTCGGGCTGATGCTGATCGGCGTCGCCATCGGATTCGCCGTCGGCATCCTGCCTGGACTCGGGGGCCCGACGACGCTCGCCCTGATGCTCCCGTTCGTCCTCAAGATGAATCCGGTCGAGGCGTTCGCGTTCCTCCTCGGGATGCTTGCGGTGACGAGCACGACGGGGGATATCACGTCGATCCTCTTCGGCATCCCGGGCGAGCCGACGTCGGCGGCCGTCATCGTGGACGGCCACGCGATGGCCAAGCGCGGGGAGGCGGGCCGAGCCCTCGGGGCCGCCATGATGAGCTCCCTCATCGGCGCCATCTTCGGCGCGCTGGTCCTCGGGCTCGCCATCCCCCTCGTGCGGCCCCTCGTGCTCGCCTTCGGCTCGCCGGAGTTCTTCATGCTGGCGGTGTTGGGGATCACGTTCGTGGCGTCGCTGAGCGGCGAGGCCCTGCTCCCCGGGCTGGTGGCGGGGGCGCTCGGCCTCTGGCTGGCGACGATCGGCCTCGATCCGCTCACCGGGATCCAGCGCTACACGTTCGGCCAGCTCTTCCTCTGGGACGGGATCGGGCTCGTGCCGGTGACGATCGGGTTCTACGCGATCCCGGAGCTGGTGGACCTCGCGGTCCACCGCTCGAGCATCGCCCAGGTGGACGTTGGCCCCGTGGGCGGGGTGTGGCAGGGAGTCCGCGACGCGTTTCGTCACTGGTTCTTGGTCCTCCGGTGCAGCGCGGTGGGCACGTTCGTGTCCGTGATCCCGGGGCTCGGAGCGGCGACCACGCAGTGGCTCGCGTACGCCCACGCCGTGCAGAGCTCGCCCGATCGGGCGCGCTTCGGGAAGGGCGCGGTGGAGGGCGTTCTCGGTCCGGGGGCGGCCAACAACTCGACTCTCGGCGGGAGCCTGGTCACCACGGTGGCGTTCGGCGTCCCGGCCAGCGTCAGCACCGCGATCCTCATGGGGGCCTTCTTCATCCAGGGGCTGGTGCCGGGCCCGTCCATGCTCGCGCCGGCGCCGAAGGGCAACCTGGCGGTGACGCTCGCGATGGTGTGGACGATCGTGATCTCGAACGTGATCACGGTCGCGGTGTGCCTCCTCTTCATGAGCCAGCTGGCCCGCATCACGCGGATCCGCGGAACGCTCCTCGTCCCGCTCATCCTGACGCTCGTGTACGTCGGGGCGTTCGCCGAGAAGAACGTCTTCGAGGACCTCGGCGTGGTGCTCCTGTTCGGCGCGCTGGGGCTCGCCATGGCCCGGCTCGGCTGGCCCCGGCCGCCCCTCCTCCTGGGCCTCGTGCTGGGGCCCCTGGCGGAGAACCGGCTCTTCCTCGCGACGGACAACTACGGCGCGGCCTGGCTCCTGCGTCCCGGCGTGCTGCTGCTCCTCGGGGTCGCGGCGGTCGGGATCGTGGTGCCGCTCCTCCGGCGGCGGAGACGACCGTCCCCGCCGGTCGAGGCGGAAGCGTCGCTCGCGCGCCCGCATCGCCGCCTGGACGCCCGCGTCGCCTTCAGTCTCGGGGTCGTGCTGCTCTTCCTCTGGGCGCTCTGGCAGAGTCGGGGCTTCGGCGTGCGGGCCGGGTTGTTCCCGTGGGCGGTGACCGTGCCGGGGCTGTGTCTGGCGATCGCGCAGCTCGCGCGGGATCTGGCGGGGACGCCCGCGCGGAGTCCCACACCGGAGCTCCCGTCCGAGGAGAGCGGGAACCGCACCGTCGAGATCGCCGCGTGGATCGTCGGGATGTTCGCCGCGATCTGGTTCCTCGGCTTCGCCGCTGCGACGCTTCTGACGACGTTCCTCTATCTCAAGCTGGGGGCGCGCGAGCGCTGGGCGACCAGCCTCGTACTGAGCCTCGCCGCCTTTCTCTTCGTGTACGGCCTGTTCCAACACGCGCTGGGCGTGCCGTTCCCGCCGGGCCGGGCGCTTGACTGGCTCGGGTACGGCTAGCCCGCGACGCCGGAGACGGAGGAGGACACCAGGTGTCGGAAGAGACTGGCCTCGAATCGGTGCTGGACGACCTCGTCATCGCCAACCGCATTCTTGCCAACGAAGGCGTCATCGACGCCTTCGGCCACGTGAGCGTCCGGCATCCGGGGCGCGCGGACCGCTACCTCCTGGCGCGGTCCCGGAGCCCGGAACTCGTCGAGCGCGGCGACGTGATGGAGTTCGACCTCGACAACCAACCGATCGACGAGCGCGGGCGCACGATGTACTCCGAGCGGCCGATCCACGGGTCGACGTACCGGACCCGCCCGGACGTGAGGGCCGTGTGCCACAATCACGCGCGCTCGCTCATCCCGTTCGGCGTCACGGGGACGTCGCTCCGGCCGGTCTTCCACATCGCGGGCTCGCTCGGCGCCGAGATCCCCGTCTGGGACGTCCGGGAGGAGTTCGGCGACACCGACCTCCTCGTCACGACCCCGGCCCTCGGCGATTCCCTGGCGCGGAAGCTCGGCCGGCACCGCGTGTGCCTGATGCGAGGTCACGGCGCCGTGGTGGCCACGCACGACCTGAAGGCGACCGTCTTCGTCTCGATCTACCTGATGGTGAACGCCGCGCTCGTCAAGGAGGCGCGCGAGCTGGGCGAGGTGACCTACCTGAGTGACGGGGAGATCCGGCTCACCGAGCAGATGAATTTCCGGGCGCGCTCGCAGAACCGCGCGTGGGAGTACTGGGCCCGGCGGGCCGGCTTCGCCACCACGGTCAACGACTGACGGGCGGGCGCCGCCGCGCCCGCCCGCCGGAGCTGGCGCTCTAGTTGTAGAGGAGGTCCTTCAGCCTCGCCACCAGAGCGGGGTCCAGCGTGAAGAGCTCGGCGACCATCTTCTCGAGCTCCTCGCCGGTCACGGGATCCAGGGTCAGCTTGGCCTTCTCCGCCTCCGCCAGGAACCCCGGGTCCTTCAGGGTGTCTCGGAACGCGCGACGCAACGTCTCGACGCGGTCCTTCGGGGTGCCCGGCGGCACGACGAACGGACGCGCAAACGCGCCGGTGTTCTGGAGACCGACCTGGATCAGCCGGCGCCCCTCGTCGGACTTGGCGAGGTTGATTGCGAGCGGCACGTTCGGGAGGTCCGCGAAGGGCTTGCCCGTCGCCTGCACGACGGGCACCACGTCGCCCGCCTCGAGCGCGGCGCGCCAGGTCGACCGCATGGACTCCCACGACCAGCAGGCCCCCGCGAGCTCGCCGCCGTCGACGGCCAGGCGGATCTCCGCGGTCCCCCGGTAGCCGGACACGACCTGGATCGGAAGCCCCAGCACGGCCCGGAGCACCCGCGCGGAGTTGTCCGGGGAGGCACCGGGCGCGACGCCGCCCAGCTTGACGGGCGTCTTCGAGGCGGCCCACTTCTCGACGCTCGTGACGCCGCCGGCCTTGGTGAGGGAGCACACCACGTCTTCTTTCACCGCCGCCCCGATGAACTCGAACTTCCGCGCGTCGAACTCGACCCCGGGCTGCCCCAGCACCTGGCCGAGCATGAGCGACCCGTTGAACTTGCCGATCGTGAGCCCGTCCGGCTTCGCCACCTTGTACACGTGGTTGGCCGAGATCAGGCTGCCCGCCCCCGTCATGTTCTCCACGACGAAGGTCGGGTTGCCGGGGACGTGCTTCCCCATGTGGCGCGCGATGACGCGCGCGTACGTGTCGAACCCGCCGCCGGGGGCCAGGCCGACGATGACGCGCACCGTCTTGCCCTCGTAGAAGGATTGGGACTCCGCGAGGCGGTGCCCGCCGACCGCGACGAGCGCGAGAAGGACCGTCAGGGCGAGTCGCCAGCTACGCATGTGACCTCCTGGTGATCGGAGTGACCCCAACATGGCCGGATCGCGGCCGAGCACGTCGGCCCGCCGCGGCGCGACGACGTCTCAGGCGGCCGCACTGTCCATCTTCGGCGGTACCCACCGGCCGGCGCGGACAGCTCCCGAGGGCACGAGTCGCGTCGTGCCCGCGACGCGCTCGCCCATCGCATCCTCGAAGGTCACCGGCCCCTCGCGGATCGCGAGGAGCGTCACGTCGGCCGCCGCCCCGGGACGGAGCGAGCCGAGGACGCCGTCGTGGCCGATCACCCGGGCAGGGGCGCCGGTCGTCATGGCAACCACCTCGTCGAGCGGGAGCCCGAGGTGGAGGAACTTCGACATGGTGGTCGCAAGGTCGAAGACGGGCCCCTCGAGGTTGTAGACGTGAAGATCGCTCGAGATCGTCCCGGGCCGGAACCCCTGGGCGAGGCCGCGGCGCGCGACCGCGAAGCTGAACGAACCCTTCCCGTGACCCACGTCGAAGAGCACGCCGCGGGCGGCGGCCTGGCGGGCGGCCTGGGTCACCGTGCCGCGGGCGTCCAGGATGCCCTCATCGCGCCCGTGGTAGCAGTGGGTCACGACGTCGCCGGGCCGGAGCGTCTCCAGGATCTCGGCGAGGGTGATTGGCGTGTCCCCGACGTGGACCATGATCGGCAGCCGCGCAGCCTCGCCCGCTTCCACTGCCGTGCGCAGGGCGACCCGGGCGTTCGCGCCGACGAGGTCACGCGAGAGCCGGACCTTGATGCCGCGGATCAGGTCGCGGTGGGCCTCGATCGTGCGGAGTGCGGCCGCGCGGTCGATGTGGCGGACCTCCTCGAGCTCCCCGACGGTCGGGGACACCATCCCGGTCGCCGAGATGTTCAGGAAGGGCACGATGCGTGTCGCCGACACGTCGATCACGTACCGACGGAAGGCGCCGAACGTGTGCGCGCCCGCCGAGCCCGCGTCGACCACGGTGGTCGTGCCGGTGCCGAGGCAGTGGGGATCCGGCTCGATGCCGTAGTGGGACGCGCCCCAGAACACGTGGACGTGGAGGTCGACCAGCCCGGGAAGCACCAGCCGGTCCCGGGCGTCGATGACATCCTCGCCCGGCCTCGGCGCCAGGCCGTCGGCGACCTCGAGGATCCGATCGGCGTCCAGACGGACGTCCCGGCTCGCGTTGAGCCCCTGACCGGGATCGACGACCGTGCCGCCGCGGATCAGCATCGCCAGATCCCCGGCCGGCGGTCGGGTGGGCGCTCCGCCGGTGTCATCGCGCGCCGATGATAGACGAGGCGCCCGAGACCCCGCAACCACACCGCGAGCGCGACCCGGCTTGACAAGGATGCCCATCCGGGGCAGTTTCGCGGCGATGTGAGCGTGTACCAGGTCCAGAAGCTGCTTTTCCACGTCAACCGCGACCCGCAGCTCCAGGCGCGCTTTGTGTCCGACCGCGAGTCGCTCGTGGCGAGCTACGACCTCACGGCGGACGAGCGGCGCGCGGTCGTCGCGCCGGATTTCCACGCCCTCTACCAGATGGGCGTGCACTCGCTCCTCCTCGGGCCGCTCGCCGCGACGCTCGGCGTGAGCTTCCCCGACTACCTGGCGATCCTCCGGGGGACGAAGCGGTGAGCCTGGTCGGGGCCTTCGCCGCCAGCCACGCGCCGGGCATCACCGGGCGGCCCACGCTCCCGCCGGCCGCCGAGTCCGAGGCGGTGTACGGCGCCTACCGGGCGCTGCGCGCCCGGCTCGAGGCCGCGCGCCCCGATGCCCTGGTGGTCGTCGCCCCGGAGCACTGGGCCAACTTCTTCCTGGACCACATGCCGTCCTTCTGCGTCGGCATCGCCGACGAGTTCTCGGGCCCGACCGACGAGGACTTCGTGAAGATCCCGCGGCGCCGGGTTCGGGGTGACGCGCGACTCGGACGCGCGCTGGCTGAGGGGATCGCCGAGGACGTCGATCTCTCCTCGTCCCAGGAGCTCCAGTTCGACCATGGGGTGATGGTGCCGCTCCACCTCCTCGGCACGGAGCTTCCGGTGATCCCGATCATCGTGAACTGTCTCGCGGGGTTGCCGGCGCCGCTCCACCGCTGCCATGCGCTCGGGGTGGCCATCCGGCGCACGGTGGACCGGTGGCCGGAGCGCGTGGCGGTTCTGGGGACCGGGGGACTCTCCCACTGGCCCGCGATGCCCGAGTCGGGGCGGGTCGCCGTCGACTTCGACCGGCGCTTCCTCGACGCGTTCGTCAGCGGCCGCGTCGGCACCTTCCTCGGCTATCGGCGCGAGGCGCTCGAGGCGGAGGCGGGGCCGGGCGGCCACGAGATCCGCACGTGGATCGCGGTCGCCGCCGCGGCGGGCGACGCGCGAGGGACGGTGCTCGCGTATCAGCCGGTGCCCGCCTGGTCCACCGGCTGCGCCGTCGCGTCGCTGGATCCGCGCTAGCGCCGGCTCGCGACGAGCTCGTGATGGGCCCGTTCGGCGTCGGGCAGCCCGTCAGGCGGTTCGAGGACGCCCGGCTGCTGCGCGGGGGCGGGCGCTACCACCACGACGTCAACCTGCCGGGTCAGGCCCACGCCGTCGTCGTGCGATCGATCCACGCCCACGCCCGCATCCTCGGCGTGGACGCGTCCGCCGCTCGCGCGGCGCCCGGCGTGGTCGCGGTCTTCACGGGGGAGGACCTCGCGCTCGCCGGGCTCGGCAGCACGCGGACGACGCTCGCGCGCACGCGGCCCGACGGCTCGCCCATGTTCGCGCCGGCCCACCCCGTGCTGGTCCGCGACCGAGTGCGATGCGTGGGGGACCCGGTCGTCCTCGTCGTGGCCGAGTCGGTCGCCCAGGCGGAGGACGCGGCCGATCTGGTCCGGATCGACTACGAGCCGCTCCCCTCGGTGACGGCGACGGCCGAGGCGGCCCGGCCCGGCAGCCCGGCGGTGTGGGACGAATGCCCCGACAACATCTCGAACGTCTTCGAGGCGGGTGACCGGGCAGCCGTCGACGCGGCGTTCGCCGTCGCCGACCGCGTCGTGCGCGGCCGATACGTCGTCACGCGCGTCCACGCCCAGTACATGGAGCCCCGCGGCGCGCTGGGCGTCTACGACGTGGGCGAGGACCGCTACACGCTCCATGCCGACGTGCAGTACCCGCACCGCGTCCGCAATGTGCTCGCGAGCAGCATCTTCCGGGTGCCGGAGCACCGGATCCGCGTCGTCGCGGAAGACATCGGGGGCGCCTTCGGGACGAAGGGCTGGCAGTACCCCGAGCACCGGCTGGTCCTGTGGGCCGCCCGGAGGCTCGCGCGCCCGGTGAAGTGGGCCTGCGAGCGTCGCGAGGCGATCCTGGCCGACGAGCACGCGCGGGACACGGTGAGCGAGGCCGAGCTGGCCCTCGACGCGGCCGGGCGGTTCCTGGCGCTCCGCGTCCGCACCGTGGCGAACGTGGGCGCCTACGTGTCGTCGGACCGGAATCTCCTGGCGACCTTCATGAACGTCTCCACGCTGGTCGGCGTCTACACGATCCCGGCGGCCCACGTCCACGTCACCTGCGTCCTGGCGAACGTGAACCCGACCGCGCCGTATCGGGGTGCCGGCCGGCCGGAGTCCACGTACGTGATCGAGCGGCTGATCGACGACGCGGCGCGCGAGCTTGGCCGGGACCGGGTGGAGCTGCGTCGGATCAATCTCATCCCTGCCTCGGCCATGCCGTACCGCACGGCGTTCCGGGTGGTCTACGACGGCGGCCAGTTCGAGCAGGGGATGGACAAGGCGCTCGCGCTCGCCGACGTCGAGGGTTTCGCCCTGCGGCGCGAGGCGTCGCGGCGCCGGGGTCGGCTTCGCGGTCTGTCCGTGATCAACGCCATCGAGCGGGCGGCGTCTCCCCAGCCCGAGTTCGCGGAGATCCGCTTCGACCCGAGCGGGGGCGCCACCCTCCTCATGGGGACGAAGAACCAGGGGCAGGGCCACGAGACCATGTTCAAGCAGGTGCTCCACGAACGGCTGGGTCTCGCCCCGGAAGCGGTGCGCTACGTCGACGGGGACACGGACCGCGTCGTCTTCGGGACGGGGACCTTCGGGTCACGGTCCGCGGCGATCGGCGGCTCGGCCCTGTGGGCCGCTGCCGACAAGGTGATCGCCAAGGGGAAGCGGATCGCCGCCCACCTTCTCGAGGCGGCCGAGGCAGACCTCCAGTTCGCGCAGGGACGTTTCCGGGTGACGGGGACGGACCGGGCCGTCACGCTCACCGAGGTCGCGCGCGCCGCCTTTCAGCCGGCCCGGCTCCCGCCGGGACTCGAGCCGGGTCTCTACGAGACGGGGACGTTCGTGCCGGCGCAGGACACCTGGCCGAACGGCTGCCACGTGTGCGAGGTCGAAGTCGATCCCGACACCGGGGCCGTCCAGGTCGTCGCCTACGTCGTCGTCGACGACGTCGGGACGGTCGTCAACCCGCTCACCCTCGAGGGCCAGATCCAGGGCGGGGTCGCGCAGGGCGCGGGGCAGGCCCTCATGGAGGAAGTGGTCTACGACCGGGAATCCGGCCAGCTCCTGACCGCGTCCTTCATGGAGTACGCGATGCCGCGCGCGGACACGCTCCCCGACCTCGTCATCGGCAGCAACCCCGTGCCGACCGCGCTGAACCCGCTGGGGGCGAAGGGGGCGGGGGAGGCCGGCACCGTGGGCGCCCTGCCGGCCGTCATGAACGCGGTGATCGACGCGCTCGCGCCCCTCGGGGTCCGGCACCTCGACATGCCGGCGACTCCGGAGCGCGTGTGGCGCGCCATCGAGGAGGCCAGGCGAGCGACATGACGGCGGGCCCTCCCGGCACATGTTCTGCACTGACTGTTCCCTGATGGGCGCTCGGCTCGACGTCGCGTCAGGATTCGGACGGGCGCAATTCTTGACAACGCCGAGCGGGGCTTCGTATCGTTTGGCAACGATTGATGTTTTTCAATCTGCACGAAGGTGGGGCTGCCGATGCCAGGTGAACTGAGGAAGGATCCGGCGACCGGGAAGTGGGTGCTCGTCCGGCCGCGGGCGAGTAACAACGGCGGCCCCGGTCAAAGTGTCTGCCCGTTTTGTCCCGGGAACGAGCATCTGACCCCGCCGGAGATCGCCGTCTACCATCCCACGGCTGGCGGCGAGAAACGCGCGGGCTGGGAGGTCCGGGTCGTCCCCGAGCGCGACCCCTACTTCTTCATCGAGGAGGACCTGGTCCGCGAAGGCATCGGGATGTTCGACCGCATCTCGACGCGCGGCGCCAGCGAGATCGTCGTGGAGAGCCCAGACCACGACATGACGCTCCAGGCGGCCGACGAGGCTCAGCTCGAGCGGGTCCTCTGGATGTACCGGGATCGTGTGAAGGACCTCAAGCGGGACCTGAAGATCCGGAACGTCGTCGTGACCCGCCGCTACGGGAAGCCCGGCTCCACCATCCGTCACCCGTACTCCCGGATCCTGGCGGCCCCGATCGTGTTCGACGACCTCCGGACCGAGCTGACCCAGGCACGGGAGTACTACGCCTACAAGCGGCGGTGCGTGTTCTGCGACACGATCCGGGAGGAGGCGGCCGCAGGGGATCGCCTGCTCCAGATGACGTCCCACTTCGCCGCCTTCGTGCCGTACGCGGCCCGCGTGCCGTTCGAGCTCCGGGTGCTGCCGCGCCGACACGAGAGCGCGTTCGAGGCCATCACCCCGGACGAGGTGGCGGACCTCGCCCGCCTGCTGAAGAGCCTCAGCGGCCTCCTGGTCAAGGCGATCGGGGACCCCTCGTACCGGATGACCCTCCACACCGCCCCCAACCTGGCGGTGAAGATCGTCCAGGGGGAGTGGGACACCATCGAGCGGGATTACCACTGGCACCTCGAGATCCTGGTCTATCCGGAGCGCGCCATGTGGGTGGCCGGGATCGCCGTGACCGACATGCTCCCCGAGGAGGCAGCCCGCATCCTCCGGGAGGCCGGGTCCCTCGACCGACCGCGGTGACGGGCGCCGGACGGGTCCGACTGATCCGTCCGGTGGTGGACGCCCCTCGGAGATCGTCCACAGACCCCGTTCGACCCGCCTAGCCCCCTGAAATTTCAGCCGGTTCAGGCCTTGACAGGGCTGTAGCCGGGTGGCATCTTTAACTCCGACCAAACCGGTCGGCGATCAGGAGGGTCGGTGCTAAGGTTCAGCAAGAAGGCTGACTACGGGCTGATGGCGGTGCACTACATCGCTTTCCATCAGCACGACGGCGTCGTGAACACCAGGCGGATCGCCGAGGACCTCGGGATCCCGTCGGAGCTCCTGGCGAAGATCCTCCAGCGCCTCGCCAAGGGCAAGCTGATCGCGAGCGTCAACGGGCCCAAGGGCGGGTACGTCCTTGCCCGGGACCCGAGCCAGATCCGGGTGAGCGAGGTGCTGCGCGCCATCGAGGGGCCCCTTGGACTGGTGAACTGCTACCGGACGATGCAGTGCCCCCAGCTCGAGCGGTGCAACATCCGGCGTCCCGTGCTGGCGATCCAGAACGGCATCGAGCGATTCCTGGAGACCATGACCCTGGAGACGATGAATACCTTGAACGAGCCGGCGCCCGTCGCTTCGAGGCTCGTCGCAACGCGGCACTGAGGAGACGGCGCATGGCGGTGAAGTTCCCGATCTTCATGGACAGCAACTCGACGACGCCCGTCGACCCGCGGGTGCTCGAGGCGATGATCCCGTATTTCACCGAGAAGTTCGGGCACCCCGGGAGCCGCAACCACTCCTTCGGCTGGGAGGCGGAAGGTGGCATGGAGCGGGCTCGCGAGCAGCTGGCCAAGCTGATCGGCGCGCGCGATCCCAAGGAGCTCGTCTGGACCTCGGGCGGCACCGAGGCCGACAACCTGGCGATCAAGGGCGTCGTGGAGATGTACCGGGAGAAGGGCGACCACATCGTCACCGCGGTGACCGAGCAGCGCGCGGTCCTGGACCCTTGCCGGCGGCTCGAGAAGCAGGGTTCGGCCCGGGTGACCTACCTGCCGGTCGACGCGATGGGCGTGGTCGACCCTGACGCCGTCCGCCAGGCGATCACCGACAAGACGATCCTCGTCTCCATCATGCTCGCCAACAACGAGATCGGAACGATCCAGGCGGTCCAGGAGATCAGCAAGGTCGCGAAGGAGCGGGGGGTCCTCTTTCACACCGACGCGACCGAGGCCGTCGGCAAGATCCCGATCGACGTCGAGAAGATGGGGATCGACCTCATGTCCTGCACGGCCCACAAGATCTACGGGCCCAAGGGCATCGGGGCGCTCTACGTGCGGCGTCGCAACCCGCGGGTCCGCCTCGCGCCCATGATCGACGGCGGTGGCCACGAGCGGGGCGCCCGCTCCGGCACGGTGCCGGTCGCGCTGGCAGTGGGCTTTGGCCGGGCGGCGGAGATCTGCCGCGAGGTCATGCCCCAGGAAGCGGCGCGGCTCTCCCAGCTGCGGGACCGGCTGCAGGACCGGATCCTTTCCTCGGTGGACGAGTCGTACCTGAACGGTCATCCGGAGCGCCGGCTGCCGCACACGTTGAACATCTCGTTCGCCTACGTCGAGGGCGAGTCGATCCTGATGGGGCTGAACAAGGAAGTCGCGCTGTCCTCCGGGTCGGCCTGTACCTCGTCGACCCTCGAGCCGTCGTACGTGATCCAGGCGCTCGGCGTGGGCGCCGACCTGGCCCACTCCTCGATCCGGTACGGGCTGCACCGGTTCACGACCGAGGAGGAAGTGGACGTCGTCGGCGATCGGACGATCGAGGTGGTGCGGAAGCTTCGCGAGATGTCCCCGCTCTACGAGCTGGCGAAGGAAGGCGTGGACCTCAAGTCCATCCAGTGGAAGGCTGAGTAAAGGAGAACGCCGCCCATGGCTTACAGCGACAAGGTGATCGACCACTACAGCAACCCCCGGAACGTCGGGTCCTTCGGGAAGGACACCCCGGGCCTGGGGACCGGGCTCGTCGGCGCTCCCGAGTGCGGCGACGTGATGAAGCTGCAGATCAAGGTCAACTTGGACACCGGTGTCATCGAGGACGCCAAGTTCAAGACCTTCGGCTGCGGCTCCGCCATCGCCAGCTCGAGCCTGGCCACCGAATGGCTCAAGGGCAAGAGCGTTGACGATGCCCTGAAGATCAAGAACACGGACATCGTGAACGAGCTGAAGCTGCCGCCGGTCAAGATCCACTGCTCGGTCCTGGCCGAGGACGCGATCAAGGCGGCGATCCGAGATTTCCAGGAGAAGTGGGCCGAGCGGCAGGCGGTCGCGGGCAAGGTCCAGGAGTAGCGGGCGGCCGAGGGAGCGGTAGAGGGGAGGACGGGCGACCATGGCGGTGTCGATGACCCCGGTGGCCGTCGATCGGGTCAAGGACCTGATGACGAGCCAGAAGCTCGACAACGCCTTCCTGCGGATGGGTGTGCGGGGAGGCGGTTGCTCGGGCATGACCTACGACCTCCAGTTCGACAGTGAGCTGCGGAAGCACGACAAGCAGTTCGAGATCGAGGGGGTCAAGGTCGTCGTGGACGTCAAGAGCTACCTGTATCTGAACGGAACGACGCTCGACTACGTCACCCAGGGGCTGACTGGCGGGTTTACCTTCGTGAACCCCAAGGCGAAGTCGAGCTGCGGCTGCGGCACGTCGTTCACGGCCTGAGTTTTTTCACACGGGGCGGGGCGAGCGGCATCCCGACCTGACTCGAGGCGGAGCGGACAGCGATCTCTGACCGGGCCTCCTCCGAGGCCCGGTTGGTGTTTGGGGGACTGACGGCGGAGATGGCGGGCGAGCGAGAGGGATCGAAGTGCTGGGGGTGCGGCGCGGTCGCGCGCGACGGGGAGGTCTGCCCCGAGTGCGGCCGGCTTCAGCCCTTCTCCGCTGGGGGCGACCACTGGACGGTGCTCGGGCTGGAGCGCCGGCTGGGACTCGATCGTCCCGATCTCGAGCGGCGCTTCCACGATCTGAACCGGCGCCTTCACCCGGACTACTTCCGGCTGCGGTCGCCGGAGGAGCAGGGTATCAGCCTGGAAGCCTCGGCGGCCGTGAACCGGGCCTATCGCGCGCTGCGCGATCCGGTCAGCCGCGTGGAGTACCTGCTGGAGCTCGAGGGGCTGGGGCTCGGAACAGCCGGGCAGGCGAAGCCGCCGGCGGATCTGTTCGAGGAGATCCTGGAGCTCCAGGAGGCGCGGATGGAGCTCCAGACTGCCGACCCCGACGAGGCGCCGGCGCTGCGCGCCCGCCTGGAAGCGTCCCGGGCGGAGCTGGAGGCCCGGCGCGCCGGGGCGGAGAGCGAGCTGACGGCCTGCTTCCCGGAGTGGGACGCGGGCGACGCCGCCACACGGCGTCGGGTGCTTGGCCGGATGCGTGACATCCTCGCGACCCGGGCATATCTCCGGACGGTCCTTCGCGACCTGGGCGCCGCGCTCGCCGTCCCAAGCGATGGAGGACCGACGGACCCATGACGGACCTGAAGATCGGCGTGGCCCCCGGGATGCGGGGCGACGCGGCAACCAAGGAGCTCGTGGTCGGGATCGACCTCGGGACCACGAACAGCCTGGTGGCGTACATGGATCGGGGCGTGCCCCAGGTGATCCGGGATGCCGATGGCCGGGGCCTCGTGCCCTCCGTCGTGGCGTTCGGGCCCACGGGCTCCGTGGTCGGCGACGCCGCGCGCCGGATGCTCGTGCGGAACGCGGAGCGCGCGGTGTACTCCGTCAAGCGTTTCATGGGGAAAGGCTTCGAGGACGTCCGCGAAGAGCTGCGGTACTTCCCGTTCCACGTCACGCCGAGCCAGGAGATCGTCCGCATTCGGATCGGCGACCGCGAGCTCACGCCGCCCGAGATCTCGGCCCTGATCCTCCGCGAGCTGAGGACGCGTGCCGAGCGTCACTTCGGCCGTCCGGTGGAGAAGGCGGTCATCACGGTGCCCGCCTACTTCAACGACGCCCAGCGCCAGGCGACGAAGGACGCCGGCCGGATCGCCGGGCTGGACGTCCTCCGGATCGTCAACGAGCCGACTGCGGCGTGCCTCGCCTACGGGCTCCAGCGACGGAAGGAAGGCGTGATCGCCGTCTACGACCTCGGCGGCGGCACCTTCGACGTCTCGATCCTGAAGGTCAAGGACGGCATCTTCGAGGTGCTGGCGACCAACGGGGACACCCATCTCGGCGGGGACGACTTCGACCGCGCCTTGGTGGACCTCGTCGTGGACCAGCTCCGGACCCGGCACGGTGTCGACGTCGCGGGCGAGGCGGAGACGCTCCAGGAGATCCGTCTCGGTGTGGAGGCCGCCCGCATCCTGCTGTCGAGCGAGGAGCGGACGGTCCTGACCCTCCCGCTCCCGCAGCACGACCTGACCTACCGGTGGGAGCTCAGTCGGAGCGAGATGGAGTCGGCGATCGGCCCCATCGTGTCGCGGACGCTCGGGCCCTGCCGGGCGGCCATCGCCGATTCGGGCCTGGGCCTCGAGGGGATCGACGAGGTGGTCCTGGTGGGCGGGGCCACGCGGACGCCCCTGGTGCGGCGGAGGGTGCAGGAGCTGTTCGGGCGGCCGCCTCATTCCGAGCTGAACCCCGACGAGGTCGTCGCGCTCGGCGCTGCCGTCCAGGCGGACATCCTCGCCGGCGGGACGACGCACATGCTTCTCCTCGACGTCACCCCGCTATCGCTCGGCATCGAGACACTGGGCGGCGCCGTGAGCGTGCTGATCCCCCGCAATACCACGATCCCGACGTCCGCGAACGAGGGGTTCACGACGTCGGTGGACGGGCAGTCGGTCGTGGACATGCACGTGGTCCAGGGGGAGCGCGACCTCGCGCAGGACAACCGGAGCCTCGCGCGATTCGACCTCCGGGGCATCCCGCCCATGCCGGCGGGTCTCCCGCGCATCGAGGTGACCTTCCTGATCGACGCGAACGGCATCCTGAGCGTGACGGCGAAGGAGGTCCGGAGCGGCACCCAGGCCTCCGTCGAGGTGCGGCCGACCTACGGCCTGAGCGACGCCGAGGTCGAGCGGATGATCGACGAGTCGCTCGAGCACGCCGAGGCCGACGTCCGGGCGCGCGGGCTCATCGACGCGCGGAACGAGGCCGACACCGTGCTGCGCGCGACCGAGAAGGCTCTGGTGCAGGGGGCCGAGTTCCTCGAGGCCGAAGAGGCGGCGCGGATCCGCGAGGCCGTGGCGGCGCTCGCGCGGGCCCGCCAGGGCGAGGACGCGGACCTGATCCGGGAGGCGACGGACCGAGTGAACCACGAGACCCAGCAGCTCGCCGAGCGGCTCATGGACTCCGCCCTCCGCGAGTCCCTCCGGGAGCGCCGGGTGGCCGACCTGCCGGCGGGGGAGCGCTGACCATGGCCCGCTACCGGGTCACGTTCCGGCCGGCGAACGTCACGGTGGAGGTCGATGACAAGGACTTTCCGTACGGCGACCACGGGAAGCCCGGGTCACTCCTCGACATCGCCCTCCACCACGGGATCCGCCTGGACCACAACTGCGGAGGTAACTGCGCCTGCACGACGTGCCACGTCGTCGTCAAGGAGGGCGAGGAGAACCTCTCGCCCATGGAGTCCGACGAGGAGGACCGCCTCGACACCGCGACGGGCCTGACCCTCCACTCGCGGCTCGGTTGTCAGGCGATCGTGCAGGGCGACGTCGTCGTCGACGTCGTGGAGTGACGGACGGAGGACCATGAGCATCACGTGGCAGGACACCGAGGACATCGCGATCGCGCTGGCCGAGCGCCACCCGGACACCGACCCCCTGACGGTGCGGTTCACCGATCTCCACCGGTGGGTGACCGAGCTCCCCGGGTTCTCCGACGACCCGAAGGCGTCGACCGAGGGCAAGCTCGAGGCCATCCAGATGGCGTGGCTCGAGGAGTTCCGCGCCAACCAGTGAGGGCGGAGGCGCTACCAGGTGACGACGGAGTCCGCCGCGAAGACGAGATCCAGGAGCTCGGCCGGGCCGATCGTGCCCGGGCCGATCGCGTCCGGGAGGCCCGGATGGTCGTCGCGCAGGCGGTAGACGCGGCCCGGCAGCGGCTCGACGAGCCGCACGGCGTCGTGCATCAGCACGACCGAGACCTGCATGCTCGGATCAGCCGCCTGGGCGCGGATGACCTCGAGCGCGGCCGCGTCGGCCGGATTCTTCACGAGGTGCAGGACGTGCGCCACGGCCGGCTAGAACACGAGCGCCCGGCGGCTCTCGGCGAGGAGGCCGGCGAGCGCGGCCCGGTCGAGCGGCACCAGCGGGAGCCCGAGCGGGTTCCAGCCCGGGTCCGTCCGCCAGGCGTCCCGCTCGACGTGGAACGCCTGGCCCAGCTTCTTGAGCGTGCCGAGGTGCCGCAGGAGATCCTCCCCGTCCACGTAGTCCTCGACGTCCGCATCGAGGACCTTGGCGCCCGCGCCGAGGAGCGCGATCGTCACGGCGTTCTCGCCCGCGAGGATGCCGAGCGCGATTCGCACCGCCTCGTTGGCGCGATGGGACGTCTCGGGGTCGACGGACACGGCGACGAGGACGGGGTGCTGGGTCTCGGTCGTCACGGGAGGTCGGCGGCGCGGCGGGTGCCGTCAGTTGAGCGCGACGAAGCGCTCGGTGCCGTTGATGAGGTCCGTGAGGACGACGAGGCCGCAGTATGTCGCCTTGTCCGTGATCGGCAGGCGGCGGCGCTGGCAGCCGTAGGCGCAGACGAAGAGCTTCGCGCCGCGACGGCCGAGCTCCAGCACGCGCTCGTCGTCGATGTTGCGGACGCCGTCGTCCACCATGTAGAGGTACAGGTCCACGCCACGGTCGAGGGCCGCGCGGGCGAGCCCCAGCCCCGTCTCGAGATTGGGGTGACCCGGGTCGGTGGAGAGGAGCATTCCGAGCTTCCGGCCGCGCAGATCCCGTCTCGCGACCTCGACGCTCATTGCGCGTCAACGCTAACATTCGGTCGATACGCTGTCAACGCGCGGAGCCTCGCGCGGCGGCGTGGCGACCGCAGAACGAGGTGAAGAACGTCATGCGACGCGTCTATCTCGATCACAACGCCTCCACGCCGGTGCACCCCGACGTCCTGGCGGCGATGATGCCCTACTTCTCGGAGCGCTTCGGCAACGCGTCGAGCATCCACGGCTTCGGCCGGGAGGCCCGAGAAGGCATCGACGTCGCGCGGGAGAGCATCGCGCGCTTCCTCGGCGTCACGCCGGACGAGATCGTGTTCACGTCGGGCGGCACGGAGTCCGACAACCTCGCGGTCAAGGGCGTGGCGGGCGCGCGCCCGGGCGGGCACATCATCTCGACCGTGGTCGAGCACCACGCGCTTCTGCGGACCTGCCAGGCGCTGGAGAAGACTGGCCACGCGGTGACGTACCTACCCGTCGACGGGGATGGGCTGGTGGATCCGGACGACGTGCGCCGGGCGATCCGACCGGACACGATCCTGATCTCCATCCAGACGGCGAACAGCGAGACCGGCACCCTGATGCCGTTCGCGGAGATCGGGCGCATCGCGGCCGAGCGCAACATCCCGTTCCACGCCGACGGGGTCCAGACCTTCGGCAAGATCCCCATCTCGCCGCGGGAGACCGGGCTCACCCTCATGTCGATGTCGGGGCACAAGATCTACGGGCCGAAGGGCATCGGCGCCCTCTACATCGCCAAGGGCACCCGCATGGTGTCGGTCCAGCACGGCGGAGACCACGAGCGGCGGCGTCGGGCCGGCACCGAGCACGTCCCCGGCATCGTGGGGTTCGGCAAGGCGGTCGAGCTTCGGGCCCTCCACATGGCCGAGGAGGCCGTGCGGGTGACCGGGCTGCGCGATCGGCTGTGGGAGGGCGTGCGGCGCAGCGTGGCGGACGTCCGGCTGAACGGCCATCCCACGCGCCGGCTGCCCGGCACGCTGAACATGAGCTTCCGCGGCATCGAGGCGGAGTCGATCATCCTGGGGCTCGATCTCAAGGGCATCGGGACGTCGGCGGGCTCGGCGTGCACCTCCGGGAGCCTCGAGCCGTCTTACGTGATCACGGCCATGGGCATCCCGGTGGACTGGGCGCTCGGCGCGGTGCGGACGTCACTCGGCGCGAGCACGACGACGGAGGACATCGACTACGTCCTCGACATCCTGGCGCCGCTCGTCCGGAAGATCAGGGCCATGTCGCCGGCCGGGGCGGCCTAGGGAGCCGGCGGCCCGCCGCGCGACGATGTACAGCGAGACGCTCCTCGACCACTTCCGTGAGCCCCGCAACGTCGGGATGATGCGGAGTCCCGACGCGGTCGGCGAGAGCGAGGACCCGCGCTGCCGGGACCTGGCGCGCTTCTACCTCCGCATCGAGAACGACCGGGTGCGCGAGGCGCGGTTCCTGACCTACGGCTGCGGGCCGTCCATCGCGGCGTCGAGCATCGCCACGGAGCTGGTCCGCGACCGGCCGGTCGACGCGCTCGGGGAGCTGACGCCCGAGGCCGTGGAGTCGGCCCTGGGCGGGCTGCCGGAGGACCGGCGGCACGCGGCGACGATGGTGGTCGATGCGCTCAGGAGCGCCCTCCGGCACTACCGGGCGGGCGCGCCCCGGGAGACGAGCCATGCTTGAGGCGTTCCGGCGAGACGTGACGGCGGCGATGGAACGCGACCCCGCGGTGCGGAGTCGGCTCGAGGTCGTGCTCTGCTATCCGGGCGTCCACGCGCTCGCCTTCCACCGTCTGGCGCACGGGCTCTGGCGGCGCCAGTGGTGGGTCCTGGCGCGGGTCGTGTCCCACGTCTCGAGGTTCCTGACGGGCATCGAGATCCACCCGGGCGCCCGCATTGGCTCCGGCGTGTTCATCGACCACGGCATGGGCCTGGTGATCGGCGAGACCGCGGAGGTCGGCGACGACGTCACCCTCTACCAGGGCGTGACCCTCGGCGGCACCAGCCTGAAGCGCGAGAAGCGGCATCCCACGCTCGAGCGCGACGTCGTCGTCGGCACCGGCGCGGCGGTGATCGGCGCGATCCGGGTGGGAGAGGGGGCCCGCATCGGCGCGGGTTCGGTCGTGGTGACGGAGGTCCCGCCGAACTCCGTCGTGGTCGGCGTTCCGGGCAAGGTGATCTACCGCGACGGCCAGAAGGTCGCGCCGCGCCTCGATCTCGAGCACGCGGATCTTCCTGATCCCCTGACCAAGGCGGTCGAGCAGATGCTCGATCGCATCCACGCCCTCGAGGCCGAGGTCCGGTCGCTTCGGCGCGCGGTCGACCAGCCAGTGGAGCCCGACACCCGCCCGTGACGGGGGCGCGCCGGCCGCGACCGGTCCGCTCGCGATCCGGAAGGCGTCCCTCGACGTGCCGGCCGATTCGGGCGCCTCGTCTCGGCGTCGCCTGACCGGCGCCCGCGGGGAGGCCGGGCGCGAGGCCGAGGGCCCGCGCGCCATCCTCCACGTGGACATGGACGCGTTCTACGCGTCCGTCGAGCAGCGCGATCGCCCCGAGCTCCGGGGCCGGCCGGTGGTGGTGGGGGCCGACCCGCGCGGCCGCGGCGTGGTCTCCGCCTCCTCCTACGAGGCGCGTCGCTTCGGCATCCACTCCGCCATGCCCATCGGCCGCGCCTACCGGCTGTGCCCGACGGCCGCCTTCCTGCCGGTGGACATGGACAAGTACGCGCGCGAGTCCGAGCGGATCATGGCCATCCTCGCGGACTTCACCCCGCTGGTCGAGCCGCTGTCGCTCGACGAGGCATTCCTGGATGTCACCGGGTCTCGCTCGCTCCACGGCGATGGCGTCGAGATCGCGCGCCGGATCAAGACCCGGATCCGGGGCGAGGTGGGACTGACCGCGTCGGCCGGTGTCGCCGCGAACAAGTTCGTCGCGAAGATCGCGTCCGACCTCGAGAAGCCCGACGGTCTCGTGGTCGTGCCGGCGGGCGACGAGGCGGCGTTCCTGCACGGTTTGCCCATCCGTCGCCTCTGGGGAGTCGGGCCGGCGGCGGAGGGGGAGCTCACCGCCCTGGGAGTGCGGACGATCGGCGACCTTACCCGACTCGGGCGGAAGCGGCTCGAGGCCCGGCTCGGCGCCTCGGGCGCGCACCTCGTCGAGCTGGCCCAGGGGATCGACGACCGTCCCGTCGTGCCGTGGCACGACCCGAAGTCGATCGGCGCGGAGGAGACGTTCGGGCGGGACACCCGGGACGCGGGGCTCATGCGAGCGACGCTCCTGGCCCAGGCCGACCGTGTGGCGGCCGAGCTGCGCGCAGCCGGCCTCCGCGGGCGCACGGTGACACTGAAGCTCCGGTTCGCGGACTTCCACACGATCACCCGCCGGGGAACCGACGACGCGCCGACCGACGATGGCGGCGAGATCTTCCGGCGGGTGTGGGCGGCGTTCTCCAGGGTGCCTCGCCCCCAGGCGATCCGCCTGATCGGGGTGTCCGTGTCGAGCTTCGTCAGCGCGGCCGATCCGCAGCAGCTCCCGCTCCTCGGCCGGCCCGACCGGACCGAGCGGCTCGGGCGCCTGACCGACGAGGTCCGGACACGCTTCGGCCCCCGGGCGCTGGTCCGGGGGAGCCTCCTCGAGACGGCCCGGCGCCGCCCGCGCCCTCGGGAGGGGCGATGACGGGCGCGCAGCCTCGCGCCGCCCCACCGCGCTCGGCGCCCGGCCTGACGTTGGCGCTCGCGGCGGCACCGCGATAGAATCGGCGCATGGAACGCCCGATCGCGTACGACAAGCTGGCTCGCGAGGACCGCTTCGTCAGGATGCGCGCCCGCCGGGTGGGGGACATCCGGGCCGAGCAGGGCCTGCCGCGGATGCCCGATCTGTCGTCGGTCGAGTCGATCCGAGAGCGCGTCCACGGGATCCTCGTCGGGGAGCTTCAGGCGATGGAGGGGGCGGGCCGCACGGTCTATGACTTCCCGGACGCGCCGTGGGAGTTCACCATGGACATGGCGCGCCAGACCTGGGACGAGTCGCGCCACGTCGAGGTGTTCAGCCGCCTCCTGGAGCATCTCGGCGGCTACATCGGCGAGTTCCCCGAGACGACGATTCTCTGGCGGTGCGCCTGCGCGGAGGACGCCGCGGCGCGTGTGGCGGGCGTGAACCGGGGGCTCGAGGGCCTCGCCTGCGACGTGTTTGCCCAGCTGGTCGAGATCGCCCGGCGCCTGCCGGACCCGACGATCGCGCAGTCGGTGGACTACGTCCTGGCCGACGAGATCACTCACGTCCGGATGGGCTCCTACTGGCTGAACAAGCTGACCGAGGGCGATCCGGAGCGCCGCCAGCGAGCCGTCGAGTTCCAGGAGTCCATCGACGACCGGTTCAACCTGGGCGGCATGCGGCGCGAGGGCCGGGCCGACGAGGTCCCGATCGCGATCGCCACCGAGTATCGGAAGCTGGCCGGCTTCACCGACGAAGAGATCGACCGTCTCGTCAAGAGCACGCAGCGCAGTCCCGTCTACTAGCCCGTGACCGAGGTCTCGCCCGCGCCCCCGGACCAGCCTGCCCAGGAGCTGGCCGGGCACCTGGGCGTCGAAGCCACCGCCCGCCGCGTGCGCCACTATCGCTACGCCGAGGAGCGGATGATGCGCGTGATGGCCGGCTGGATCGCGCTCACGCCCGAGCTTCCCGCGAAGCTGCTCCTGGGCCGCCAGGTCTGGGACTGCGCCCAGCACACGGACCAATGGGGGAAGCGCCTGCCGGAGCTCCGGGCGCCGGCCCAGGTGTCCGAGCCGCCGAGCCCCGAGTTCGTGCGCTTCCTGGACCTCCTCGAGAGCCGCGAGGCGTGGTCGGAGACGCTCGAGCGGCTGACCGGCGTCTACCGCGTCCTGAAGCCCCACCTCGTCGCCGTCTACGCCGCCCACCTGGATCGGGTGAACCCGGTGTACGAGCCGCCCACGCGCCGGATCCTGGAGCGTTGCCTCGCCGACGAGCGGCGCCACGTGGCCGACGGCGAGGCCGTGCTGGATGCCCTCGCGCGGTCCCCGGAGGCTCGAGCGCGGATCACGGCGTGGGAGCGCGAGCTCCGCGACCGGCTGGACGCCTCCGGCGGCGTGACCGGGACCTCGGCGTGACGAGCATGGGAGTGGACGAGGCGACCCGGAGTCACGCCGAGCGCGTCGTCCGGCGGGACTCACGGGCGCGCCAGGACCTCGCGCCCGGAGCGGAGATGACGCCGCCGGACCTCGTCGACTGGCTGCTGGGCCACCCCTTCGAGCGTTTCGAGCTCGTCGCCCACGCACGGATCGGCGCGCACCACATCTTCAAGACGAAGTTCGTCGGACCGACGACCGTGGTGGTCCAGGCGCGGTGGGCCGCCGGGGCCGACGGGCACTGGCAGATCCGCGAGGCCGAGGTCACCCGGACGGAGGGCGCTCCGGCCGGCGCGCTCCGCCCGGCGTCGCGGCCCGGGGAGGTCTGACCCTGTTCGGCACCGTCCTGATTGCGAACCGCGGCGAGATCGCCCTCCGGATCATCCGCGCCTGCCGGAAGGTCGGCGCCCGGCCCGTCGCGGTGTACTCGGAGGCCGACGCCGGCGCGCTGCATGTGCGGGCGGCCGACCGCGCGCTCCTGATCGGGCCGGCGCCCGCCCGCGAGAGCTACCTTGCGATCGAGCGCGTCGTCGCCGCGGCGCGGGAGGCGGGGGCGGACGCTATCCATCCGGGCTATGGCTTCCTGTCGGAGAACTGGCGGTTTGCGGAGGCGTGCCGGAAGGCCGGGCTCGTTTTCGTGGGGCCGCCGCCCGACGTTCTGCGGACCATGGGCCAGAAGACGGAGGCGCGCCGCCTGGTCGCCCGGGCCGGCGTGTCGGTCCTTCCCGGCTCCGACGGCCCCGTCGCGAGCGCGGGTGCCGCCCGCGAGGTGGCCGACGCCATCGGGTACCCGGTCATGCTGAAGGCGGCCGCCGGCGGAGGCGGGATCGGTATGGCGCTGGTCCCCGGCCCGGAGCGTCTCGAGGCGGCGTTCGCGGCCGCCGAGCGGCGAGCGGGGTCCGCGTTCGGGGACGCGGCGGTCTACGTCGAACGGGCCGTCGAGCGGCCCCGGCACGTCGAGGTGCAGGTCCTGGCGGACGAGCACGGCATGCTCGTCCACCTCTTCGAGCGGGACTGCTCGATCCAGCGCCGGCACCAGAAGCTGGTCGAGGAGTCACCGGCCCCCGGGCTCGACGCGGGGCTCCGGGCGCGCCTCCACGCGGCGGGCATCCGGGTGGCGGTTACGGCGGGCTACCGGAACGCCGGCACGGTCGAGTTCCTGGTGGAGGGGGACCACTTCTACTTCCTCGAGATGAACACCCGGCTCCAGGTGGAGCATCCGGTGACGGAGGAGGTCGTCGGGCGCGATCTCGTGGAGGCGCAGCTCCGGATCGCCGCGGGCGACCGGCTCGGGTGGTCCCAGGCCGACGTGGAGCTCCGGGGTGCGGCGGTCGAGTGTCGGATCTACGCGGAAGATCCGGACCGGAGCTTCCTGCCGTCGCCCGGCACCGTCACGGCGCTGGAGCTGCCCGAGGGGCCGGGGATCCGTCACGAGTGCGGCGTGGAGCCGGGCAGCACGGTCACCGTGCACTACGACCCGCTCCTGGCAAAGGTCATCGCCGCCGGCCGGGACCGTGGCGAGGCGCTGGACCGGATGGCGGATGCCCTGGAGCGCTACCGTGTCGAGGGCGTGAAGACGACCCTCCCGCTCCATCGACGGATCCTGGCGAGCCTGGCGTTCCGGGCTGGCGCGGTGCACACCCGATTTCTCGAGGGAGGACTCTAGGACGATGGCAGAGGACGTGCGCGCCCACATCACGGGCGTGGTGTTCCAGATCGTTACCGGTGCCGGCAGCCGGGTGGCGGCGGGCGACCCGATCCTGATCCTGGAATCGATGAAAATGGAGATCCCCGTGGAGGCGCCGCGCGCGGGGGTGGTGCGAGAGCTGCGAGTGGCCGAGGGCCAGACCGTCCAGGAGGGTGACGTCGTCGCCACCCTGGACTGAAAATGAGCCGGCCGGCCAGTCGTGAGACTGGCCGGCCGGTAACGGTTCCCGGGGCCGCGGAGCCGCCCCGCCTAGTTCTCGACGAAGCTCCGGAGGCCTCGCCCGCGGAGCGGCGAGCGCAGCTTGCGGAGAGCCTTGGCCTCGATCTGCCGGATGCGCTCCCGGGTCACGTCGAAGCGCTGGCCGACCTCTTCGAGGGTGTGCTCCCCCTCCTCGCCGATGCCGAACCGGAGGCGGAGGATCTGCGCCTCCTTCTCGGAGAGCCCGGACAGGGCCCGTTCCACCTGCGCCGTGAGGTCGTCCGACAGGAGCGTCTCGACCGGCGACGGCGTCCGCTTGTCCTCGAGGAAGTCGCCGAGATCGGAGTCCTCCCCGATCGGCGTCTCGAGCGACAGCGGCTTCTTGCACGACTCCAGGATCAAGCGCACCTTGCGAAGCGGCAGGGCAGCCCGCTTGGAGAGCTCCTCCGGCGTCGCCTCCCGCCCAAGCTCCTGGAACAGCCCCCGGTTGACCCGCGCGAGCCGGTTCAGGGTCTCGATCATGTGCACCGGGATCCGGATCGTCCGCGCGTGGTCGGCGATCGCCCGGGTGATCGCCTGGCGGATCCACCACGTCGCGTAGGTCGAGAACTTGAACCCGCGGCGGTACTTGAACCGGTCGACGGCCTTCATCAGACCGATGTTGCCCTCCTGGATGAGGTCCAGGAGCGGCATGTCGTGGTTCAGGTATCGCTTGGCGATCGACACCACGAGGCGCAGGTTGGCCTCCATCAGGGCCTTCTTGGCCTGCCGCACCTCGAACTCGCCCGCGTCCAGGTCGCGCATGACCGCGACCGCGCGCTTGACCGGCAGCCCGATCTCGGTTTCGAGGACGCGCGCCTGCTTGCGGAGCTCGGTCTTCGCGCTCTTGTCGGCGGCGCCCTCGACCTGCTTCTGGAGACCGATCAGCTCGGTCGCGAGCGCGCGGAGGCGCGCGACCCAGCGGTCGACCACGATCGGCTTGAGGGGAAGGTCCCCGAGCAGGCGCACCCGGTCCTGGTGGTTCTGGGCGATCCAGTCCTGGATGCCCTTGATCGTCGACTCCTTGCGGGCCCGGTTCCGGGACGCCTCGAGCTCGCCGAGCTCACGGTCGAGCCGGCGGATCTGGGCGAACACGTTCTGGACACGCCGGAGCTCGCTCTCGGTGAGCTCGGTGCCGTCGAGGGCCTCCAGGTACTGGTCGGACTCGACCTCGTGCTTCCGCAGCCGCTCGGCCAGGTCCATCAGCTGCCGGCGGACCAGGGGGACCGCCATGATCGCCCGGCGGACACGCTCCTGGCCCCGCTCGATCTGCTGTCCGAGCCGGACCTCCTGCTCGGAGTTCAGCAGCGAGATGCGGCCGATCTCGCGAAGATAGAGGCGGACCGGATCCTCGGGGCTGCTGAGGCTCTCCTCGGTCGGCTCCTCGTCTTCTTCCGCTCCCCGGTCGTACTCGTCCGGAGCTGCGGTCAGGTTGTCCTCGGTCTCGACCGGGGCTCCGAGATCAAGGCCGTGGAGGACCTCCTCCACCTTTTCCGCGGGGACCAGTTCCCCGGGAGGCTGGTTCAGCCCCTCCTCCGGCTTGGCCTGTCGGCTCCTGGACACGGCCACCGAGGAGTTGCGCTCGTGCACGCCTCGCTGAAGCATCGTCACCTTCCTCCGATTCCCGCTTGGAACTGCTCTCCCGTCGTGCGCCCACTATGAGACGGACGAGGGGCTCGGAAAGTTTCCATGAGGACGTTTTTTCCGTGTCCTGCCACCCTTGTTCATGGGACGGGCCTCAAGTCACTATGGATTCGAGCAAAAGCTGGCATCTATCGACGGAGTGACCCCTTGCTGCCGGCCTTGTTGCCGCCTCCGACAGGCATCTTGTGCAAACATTCGGCCGACCAGGCTCCCCCCGGAGGCCGTCGCGGCGCTGTGCTAACATGCCGCCCGCCTGACATGCGCGCCGAGATCGTCAGCGTCGGCTCGGAGCTCCTCCTGGGTCAGATCATCGACACCAACGCCGCCTTCATCGCCCGGCAGTTGGCGGCGCTCGGGCTCGACCTCTTCCACAAGACGACCGTGGGTGACAACCTCGGGCGGGTGGCAGCGGCCCTCGAGACGGCCTTCGGGCGCGCGGAGGTCGTGATCACGACGGGGGGGCTCGGCCCGACCGAGGACGACGTCACCCGGGAAGCTGTCGCGCGAGCGACCGGCCGCGAGCTCGAGTTCCACCCCGAGCTTCTCGAGCAGATCGAAGCCTTCTTCCGGGCACGGGGGCTCCCGCTGTCCCCGTCGAACCGGAAGCAGGCGTTCATCCCGCGCGGGGCGATCCCGCTTCCCAACCCCGTCGGCACCGCGCCCTGCTTCATTGTCGAGGAGGGGGACCGCACCCTCATCGTCCTCCCGGGGGTGCCGCGGGAGATGGAGTACCTCCTGCGGACCGGCGCCCTACCGCACGTCCGCGCGCGCTACGGGCTCCAGGCGTCCATCGTGTCGCGGCTGGTCCGCGTCGCCGGGCTCGGCGAGAGTCGCGTGGGCGAACTGCTCGCGGACCTCATGGCGAAAGGATCGAACCCGACCGTCGGCACGATGGCGCACCCGGGCCAGGTCGACGTCCGCATCGCCGCGAAGGGACCCGACGAGGCGTCGGCCCGGGTCCTGATCGCGCCGGTCGAGGCGGAGGTCCGGACCCGGCTGGGCGACACCGTGTTCGGAACGGACGGCGACACCCTGGAGGGGGCGGTCGGCGCGCGGCTCGTCGCCCGGGGCGGGACGCTCGGGCTCGTCGAGATCGGAACCGGTGGCCTCGTGTCGGAGCGGCTCACGAGCGTGTCCGGTATGGGAGGACGGCTGGAATCCCTGGTGTCCACTCCGGATGGCGCGCGGAAGCGCCTGGGCGCGGCCTCGGAGTCGGCCGCCGACCTCGCGCGCGCGGTTCGGACGTGGGCGGGGAGCGACGTCGGCGCCGCCGTCGTCATGGCGGGCGCCGAGGGGGACGGGCCGAATCCCGTCCACCCCACGCGGATCGCGGTCGCGACCGCGGCAGGTCTCAGCGACGTCCAGCACCGCCCCGGCGGAGACCTGCGCCAGGTCCGGCTCCGGGCGCTCGTGCTGGCGCTCGACGCGCTCCGTCGAGCCCTGGCCGGCCCGGCCTGAGCCGGCCTCGGCGCCCGTGGCCGGCTCCGTCGGCGTCGAGGAGGCGATCGGGCGCTTGAGGCCCGGCATGCGGGTCCTGCTTCCGCCCGGGTGCGGGGAGCCGTCGCCGCTGATCGACGAGGTCGTGCGCCAGGCCGAGCGCCTGCGGCCGCTCACGCTCATGGGCGGGCTCCACCTCGGTGGGTACCCGTTCGCGGCCCCCGAGCACGACGGGCGCCTCCGGTGGGTGACGTTCCACGGCGCGCCCGCCCTCCGCGAGGCCTTCGCGCGGGGCCAGGCGGAGTTCCTGCCGCTCCGCTACCACGATGCGCCCTGGGCCTTCGGGCCCGCGGGGCCCTGGCAGGCGGACGCCGTCCTCATCCAGACGGCGCCGCCCGACGAGGCCGGACGGCTGTCCCTCGGCGTTTCCACGAGCTATCCGCTCCCGGTGGCGCGCACGGCGCCGCTCGTGATCGCCGAGGTCAATCACCGGATGCCGCGGACCCTCGGCGACAGCGCGATCGCCCTCGACCAGGTCGGGGCCTGGGTCGAGACGGACCGCCCGCTCGTGTCCTACGCCTCGCCGGCGATCGGAGAGGTCGAGCGCCGGATCGGGGAGCGCGTCGCGGAGCTCGTGCCGGACGGCGCGACCATCCAGGTGGGCATCGGCGCGACGCCGGAGGCGGTCGTCGCGAGCCTCGGCGGCCACCGGGACCTCGGCGTCCACTCGGCTCTCTTCGAAACGATGCTGCCGCTGCTCGAGCGCGGCGTCATCACGGGGGCGCCGAACCGCCGCCACCCTGGCTGCCTCGAGCTCGGCGAGATCATGGGCACCGAGCTGCTGTTCCGGTGGGCGCACGAGAATCCCCGCGTGTGGATGGCGCCCTCGACGACGATCCACGATCCGCGGGCCGTGGCGGGCATCGACCGCTTCGTCTCGATCAATTCGGCGATCGAGATCGACCTCACGGGGCAGGTCAACGCCGAGGCCTTCGGAGAGCGACAGGTGGCGGGGATCGGGGGCCAGTTCGACTTCGTGGTCGGAGCGGCCCTGGGCGGGGGCCGTTCGGTGATCGCGCTGCCGTCGACGGGACGGGGCGGGAAGGTCTCCCGCATCGTGGCTCGGCTCGCTCCCGGCACCCCGGTGACGACGCCGCGCTACCTGGTCGACTGCGTCGTGACCGACCACGGGCGCGCCGAGCTCCGCGGGCTCAGCGACGAACAGCGGGCGCGAGAGCTGATCCGGCTCGCCGACCCGCAGTTCCGCGAGGGTCTCGAGCGGGACTGGCGCGCGCGGGGTCAGGCCTCCTGATGCGCCCGGATGCCGGTGAAGACCTCCTCGTTCGTGGGGAAGCGGTACGTCTCGTCCTTCGAGTAGATGCGCTTGCCGTCGACGGTCACGTCAAACACCCCGCCGTGCCCCCCCTGGAGGCTAGCGGTGATCCCGAACTCCTTCTTGATGGCGGCCTGCAAACTGGAGGCCTGTGGGTAGTAGTCTCATTCCGTGCAGTAGGTGATCTGGATGTTCACGTTGATGCCTCCTTTCCGGCTCGTCGAGCCAGGCTCGATGATAGCAGAGGCGGTGGTGCGGTGCGTGTCCAGCGAGCGGCTGGCGACGAGAGGACCCCGCGGGGAGAGATGGCGTGGCCACGGTCTGCGTGATCGGAAGCTCGAACCTGGATTTCACGGTGTCGGTGCCGCGGCTTCCCGGGGTCGGCGAGACCGTGTCGGGCGGCACGCTCGTCACGTCGCCGGGCGGCAAGGGCGCGAACCAGGCGGTGGCCGCTCGGCGGCTCGGCGGCGACGTGATGTTCGTGACGCTGCTCGGCGCCGACCCGATGGGCGACCGGCTGGCCTCCGCGCTCGCCGAGGCCCGGCTGCCGTCCGGGCCGGTCGAGCGCACGACCGAGGCGCCCACGGGCGTGGCCCTGATCGCCGTCGACCCCGAAGGGCGCAACCAGATCGCTGTCGCGCCGGGCGCGAACCACCGGCTGACGCCCGAGCTCGCGGGTCGCCACGTGGACCTGATCGCGCGCGCCACCGTGGTCCTCCTGCAGCTCGAGACGCCCATCGAGACGGTGCGCTGGGCCCTCACCGAGGCGCGGCGTCTCGGGAAGCGGACGGTGCTCAATCCCGCGCCGGCCCGCGTCCTTCCGCTGCCGGCCGACCTCCTGCCGCTGGTCGACTACCTCACCCCCAACGAGACGGAGGCGGGGCTCCTCACGGGGCGCCAGGTCGAGAGCCCGGAGGATGCGGAGGCCGCGGGCCGCGCCCTCCGCGACCGCGGCGTGTCGACCGTGGTGGTGACCCTGGGGGCGGCGGGGTCGGTTGCCGTGGGCCCGACCGGTACGGTCCGCACGCCGGCGTTTCCGATCGAGGCCATCGACACGGTCGGCGCGGGCGACGCGTTCAGCGGCGCGCTCGCGGCATCGCTGGCGGGCGGGGCGTCCCTGGAGGACGCGCTCCTGGTCGCCAGCGCGACGAGCGGCCTGACGTGCACGCGCCACGGAGCGGTGGACGCCATGCCCATGCGCGACGAGGTTGCGGCGCTGATCCGGCGACGAGTCGCGGGGACGCGCTCGACGTGGCTGGAATCCTGGATTCGATGACGACCGACGGGAGTGGAGGACACGGCATGACTGACAAGACCCCGACGATCCTGACGGCATGCGCCGACGGGGTGGCGACGCTGACGCTGAACCGGCCGGAGGCGCGGAATGCGCTCGACATGACCATGCGCCAGGACCTCGAGGTCGCGCTGACGCGGCTCGACGCGGACCCGGGGGTCCGCGTGCTCGTGGTCCGAGGGGCGGGGGAGCACTTCAGCGCCGGCGGGGACGTCAAGCTCATGCGGGACAACCCGATGACGGCGGCGGAGGGCCAGTCGCGCGTGGAGGCGATCAACCGCGCCATCGTGGCCCTTGCCCGGTTCCGCACGCCCACGATCGCGATGGTCGACGGCGCGGCGGCGGGCGCGGGCTGCAACATCGCGCTGGCCTGCGACCTCGTGGTGGCCTCGGAGCGGGCGCGCTTCGGCGAGGTCTTCGCTCGGATCGGACTGATCCCCGACGCCGGCGGCACCTACTTCCTGCCGCGGCGGGTCGGTCTCGCGCGTGCCAAGGAGCTGGTTTTCACCGCCGACATCATCGACGCCCGCGAGGCCGAGCGGATCGGGCTGATCAACCGCGTCGTGCCCACCGAGAACCTCGAGACGGAGACGTTCCGGCTGGCGCGCCGGATCGCGGACGGGCCGCCCCGGGTGCTGGCGGCGGCGAAAACGCTCCTGGATCGCTCGCTGACCCTCGACCTCGAGTCGGCGCTTCACTGGGAGGCGCTGACCCAGGGGGACATGATCGCGAGCCCCGACCACCGCGAGGGGCTCCGGGCGTTCTTCGAGAAGCGGCCCGGACGGTTCTCGGGCGCCTAGGGCAAGGTCGGGCCCAAGGTCCTGTCGCGAAAGGGATTCCGAATCCTTGACAGCTTTCGAGAGCGGGGAGTAGGCTGGCGGCGTTTGTAACCCTCCCATCGCGAAAGGCAGCCATGCGGAAAGCAAAGATCATCGGAACGGGGATGGCGGTGCCCGACTGCGTGGTGGACAACCACCTGCTCGCGCGCTGCTTCACCACGTCCGACGAGTGGATCATCCAGCGCAGCGGCATCAAGGAGCGCCGGGTCGTCCCGAGCACCTACCGCTTCCTGCGGAAGCTCGCGGAGGCGCCCGACAAGGCGGCCTGCATCCGGGAGGTCTACGAGCACGGGGTGGATGGCAGGATCGACGCGGAGGTGACCCCCGCCGACCTCGGGCGGGAGGCCGCGGAGATGGCCCTCAAGAACGCCGGGCTCCAGATCGGCGACATCGACTTCATCGTGGTCACCACGACGATTCCCGAGTACGCCTACCCGCATACGGGCGCCGTCATGTCCGCAAAGTTCGGCCTCACGTCGACGCCCGTCCTGAACCTCCAGCAGGGGTGCTCGGGGTTCGTCTACGCGCTGTCGGTGGCCGACGCGTTCATCCGGATCGGCACCTACCGGCGAGTGCTGGTGGTGGGGGCCGAGGCGCTCTCGACGATGCTCGAGTACTCGGATCGCGGCCGGGACATGGCCGTCCTCTTCGCGGACGGGGCCGGCGCCGTCGTGCTGCAGTCGGTCGACGCCACCTCGCGGAGCGGGTTCATCTCACACCACCTTCACCAGGACGGCACCATCCTCGACAAGCTGTTCGGGGAGATCTACGGTGCCTCGACCTATCCGATCGTGTCGAAGAAGAAGATCGACGACGGGAGGGTCAAGCCTTCCATGAACGGCCGGGTCGTCTTCGCCCACGCCGTTCGCCGCTTCAAGGAGGTCCTGCGGGAGGCGCTCGACGCCAACGACCTCGCTGTCGACGACATCGACTTCTTCCTCTTCCACCAGGCCAACCAGCGCATCCTCGACGCCATCGCGGAATACGCCAAGATCCCGGAGCACAAGCTGTTCAACAACGTGCACAAGTACGGGAACACCTCAGCGGCCTCGGTGCCGATCTGTATCCACGAGGCCTACACTGCGGGGCGGATCCGCGAGGGGGACCTGGTCCTGACCGCGGCCTTCGGTGCGGGTTTCGCCTGGGGGGCGTCGCTCTTCCGCTGGTAGCCTGACGCCGTCCGACGACGGCGTCCCTTCGGAACCGTCAGGTCGTCCGTTGGTCCCGGTTCGGCAAGCCTCCCAGGGGCCTTCTATTCCTCGGCAAGCGGGGTAGGCGTCACTGCGGTCCCCTTGCAGGCGGAGTCCGCCGTGAGTCCGCTGGAGAAGAAGACCGTGACCGCGCCCTCGGTCTCGACGGACTGGCCGCGTCCGTCCCGGCCCTTGAAGGTGATCTGCACCGTGGCGCTGCCACCGTTGGGACCCTTGGTGCCGGCGGGTACCAGAACCACGGCGAACGTTTGCGTGCTGGTGGCGGTGGTGGCGTTGGTACCGGTGCCGGTCGAGACCCCCGCAGGGATGAGCACGGCGGTTCCGAACGTGAACGTCCCGCCTGGGGTGCCGGGCGTCAGCGGGGTGATCGAGACCGTGTACGAGCGGATGGTGACGTTGTCGAGCGCCAAGGGGCCCGTGACGAGAGGGTTCTTGGGATTGTTGCGCAGCGTGACGCACGCCCCGGTCGTCGAGTTGTTCGAGGTGGACGAGGGGATGCTGGAGACGATTGCGGTGCCGTCCAGCGAGAACCCGTCGACCGTCAGGAAGACGAACGCGGTCCCGCTCTGCCCCGATCCGCCCTCGCAGGCGCCCAAGAGGAGGGCGAGGACCGCCGCCGCGAGCGCGTGGCGCGGACGCATCGCTCGCCTCATGGCGTCGCCGGCTGCGCTTCCGGCCGGAGGATGCTCGGGTGGATGCGGAGGTCCCGATCGAGACCGGGTCGCTGGCCGCGCACCTGCTGGAGGACCTCCTGGCCCTCGCTGGGGTCCCCGATCACGCGGGGAGTGATCAGCATCAGGAGCTCGGTCCGCTCGATTTTGTCGATGGTGGCGCCGAACAGGAAGCCGATGACCGGGATCTTGGACAGCCAGGGGATCCCCTGCTTCGAGGAAGCTCGCCGGGTCCGGATGAGCCCGCCCAGCACCAGGGTCTGGTTGTCTCGCAGGACCACGGACGTCTCAGCCTCCCGCTTGATGATGTCCGGCGAAAAGCTCGGGGGACGGGGGTCGCCCACGTCGTTGACGGTTTGCTTCACGTCGAGGGCCACGACCCGCTTGTCGCTGATGCGGGGCGTGACGGTCAGGATGATGCCCGCGTCCCGGTACTCGACGCTCTGGGTGAATGTCCCCGAGACGATCCCGGGTTGTTGCTGCCCAGCCGTGGGGCTCACCGGCGTGACGACCTGCTGGGTCACGATGGGCACGGAGTTCGACACGTTGATGACCGCTTTCTTGTTCTCCGAGGTCATGATGGTCGGGCTCGAGAGCACGGTCAGCTGGCCGTAGTTGGCGTAGAGATTGAGCAGTCCGAGGAAGCGGTCGGTCTCGAACAGGAGGAAGCTCAGCCCGGCCGTGGCGGGCGCGGCGATCGCCGCGGCGGCGCCGGGGAGCGTCGGACTCGTCTGGCCACCGGCCAGTGGCGACAGCGGGCCCACGTCGACTTTCGAGACGGACCCGACGTTGTACGGCTGACCGCCGACCTGCACGTCGCGCTGGGTCCGGATGGCCCACTCGAGGCCCATCCGGTTCTCGTCGTTCAGCCCCACCTCGGCGACCAGCACCTCGATGAGGACCTGCTTCGGCGTCCGGTCGAGCCTCCGGATCGTGTCCTCGATCAGTGGCCAGTTGCGGGGGAACGTCGTGACGATCAGCGCGTTGTTGGGCTCGTCGGCGACGACCTTGACCTGGCCCTCGACGACGTTCGGCTCGAGGTCGGACCCGGTCGCGACGACCGACACGACGGGCGGCCCGCCTCCCGGCGGGGACCCGCCGGGACCCGGATAGAGCGCGCCGCCGGGCTGGACGTCGCGGCGCTCGACCCGCGGCCCGCCCTCGCCCGGCTTGCCGAAGATCTCGGTCAGCGTCGTCGCGAGCTCCTTGGCCTTCACGTTCTCGACGTAGTACACGAACACGCGCTTGTTCGCCTGGGTGTCCACGTCCAGCTGTGCGGCCAGCTTCTGGGCGAGATCGACGTCGCTCCGCCGGCCGGACACCACCAGGGCGTTCGTGCGCTTGTCGGCGAGGATGAGCGGCGGGCGGTCCCCCGAATCGCCGACCACGCCGGGGGTCGCGGGCGCGGTCGGCGGAGCGCCGGGGCGCGGCGGCGCGGGGACGGGCACGGGCGTCGGCGACGCGGAGGTGCGAACCCGCCGGCCGGTGAAGAATTCGTTCAGGATGCGCGCGAGGTCGGTCGCGTCCGCGTAGCGGACCGGGACCAGACGGAGGTCGTCGGTGGCGACCTCGACGTCGAGCACGCCCACGATCTGGAGGATCCGGGCAACGTTGGCGGCGGTGTCGGTGAGAATCAGAAGGCTGCCCTGGACCAGAACGTTGCCGCCCTGGACGAACGGCCGGACGGTCGCCGCAACCCGGTCGGCCGGCGCGTACTGGAGCGGCACGATCTGCGTGATGACCTCGTCCTCGCGCCGCGTGGGGTCGGGCTGGCTCCCGATGACCGTGGGCACCGGCCGCTCGCGCGCAGCCGGCATCGGCAGGATCTTGTAGAGGTTGCCGGACCGGACCGCGGTGACGCCGTTGACCTCGAGGACGGCGAGGAGGACGTTGAACACCTCGTCCTCGGGGATCCGGCCGGACGTCTGGATCGTGACCTTCTTCCCGGCCACGCCCGGGCCGATCGTGTAGTTGAACCCGGCGATCTCGCTGGCGGCCTGGATGACCGCCTCGATGTCGGCGTTGTCGAAGTTCAGGACGATCTGCCGCGCGGGACGCGCCGGGGGCGTGATGGGCCGGCCGGGCGCGGCCTGCGCCGTCGGTGGGCGGCCCGGCGTGGCACCCGGCGCGCCGAGCGGTGAGGGGACGGGCGCGGGGACCGGAGCGGTCTCAACGGTGCGCGGCGAGGGACTCGGCAGCGCAACCGGCTGCTCGACCTGACCTGGCGCGGCCGTCCCCGCTGGCGCAGGCGCGGGCGACACCGTCACCACCGGAGGCGTCGGGCTGGGCGGCGACTTGGAACCGCTGGACCCCGGGCCCGCGCACGCGCCGAGGGCGGCGACCAAGCCCAAGACCGCGATCCGGCTGCGCGCCAGCTTCTCGATCATTCCTCCTCGGTCGGCGGTTCCTGACCTTCCCCGCTCGGGGGCGGCGGCGGCGGAGCGGGGACTGTGGGCACCCTCGGCCGCCCCGGAGGACGGATGCCAGGAGGCGGAACAGGAACCGGCGGCCGCGCGACGGCCGGCCGGCCCGCACTGCCACTCTCCGGCGATTGTACGCTGGCAGGCGCCGAGGGCTGGCGAGGTTTCGCGGGGTCGTAGAGCAGGACCTCGAAGGTCTCGCTCCCCCGGCGCAGGACGACTCGGTCCGGCTGGATTCGCTCGAGCCGAGCATCGCCCACGACGTCTCCGACCGAGTACCCGAACACCCGCCGGCGCTGCACGTCCTCGAGATACGCTCGGTCCCGCCCCTCGGGGAGGAGCACGATGCCGTAGAGCCGCGGCTTCGGCGCGGGCGGAGCGGCGGGTCCCGCCCCCGCCGAGCCGCGGGGCGGCTCCGGCGCTGTCTCGGTCCGCGTCGGGCTGAAGAGATTGCGATCCGCGACGGCGGCGAACGCGTTGAGGGGCGGACGGGCCGCCGTGGTCGCCGGGGGGGCGGGCGTGTCGGCGGCGACTGCGGCCGGGGCCTCCAGCGGAGCGGCGGACGGTCGCGAGCCCCAGGCCTCGTAGAGGCGCACGCCGAGGAATGCCGCGGCCACGAGCAAGAGAGCGTCGACGACCAGGAGCAGCCGGCGGGGCATGGATCAGCCTCCCGGCCGCGCCGGGGGACCGGCCGTTGCGGGACGCGGCGCGGGCCCGATCGCGGTCGGTGCCGGGATGAAGCCGCTCACGGCGATGGTCGCCGAGAGGTCCCGCATGGCGCCCGTGGCCGGCGCGCGCACCTTGAGGTCCGTCATCGCGAGGAGGACGGGCGCCTCGTCGAGCCGGTGGAGGAACGTCGTCAGGCCGCGGATCGGGCCCGACAGGGTCACCTCGACCGGCACCTCCGCGTACCCCCCGCGATCGACCGTCGCGAGGATCCGCTCGCTGCGGACCTCGATGCCCGCCTCCTGCGCCGTCGTCTTGACGAGCTTCTGGAGCTCGGACGCCGCGACCGGCGCCTTGTCGCCGGCCAGGAGCCGGCCCCGCCGGCGCGCGACCTCCGCCTTCAGACCGGCCAGCTCGCGACCGTACGCGTCCGCCCGGGCGACCAATCGCTCCTGACGGGCCAGGAGCCCGCGACGGGCCACCACCAGCTCCTGATTGGCCGCGTGCTTCTCGACGAGCGGCTCGACTACGTAGACGTACCCGGCCACGGCGAGACCGAACAGCGCGGCCACGATCAGGAGCCGGCGCTCACGGGGGCGGAGTGTTGGCATCCTAGCGTCCTCCTCCGCGCTGCTCCCACGCGGCGCGGAGCCGGAACTGCTCCTTGTCCCGGCCCTTGGTCACGGGCGACGTGAACTCGACCCGCTCCAAGCCGGGGGACGCTTCGAGAAGCGGGATGAGCTGCGAGGCGGCGCTGGCGAACCCGCCCAGCTCGATGCCCGTTCGATCGACGGACAGGTTCGTGAGCCAGGCGTCGCCGGGAAGGGTATCGGTGAGCTCGCGCAGCACCGGCAGGGGATGGAGCCCCTGCTCCTCGAACGCGCGCAGCGTCGCGAGCTCGCGCCGGGCGCGCTCCACGTCGCCGACGAGCTGCTCCGCTCGCTGGACCTGCGGGGCGAGGCGGGCGATGTTGGCCTCGAGCGTCGCGAGCTCTCGCCGCTCCTTCAGGAAGGCCACGGCCGGGATCGCGGCGCCGATCCCGATCGCGAGGAGCGCCAGCGCGGCCGTGGCGGCGAGCGGCCACGGGAACGGTCGCGGACGCAGCTCGTCCGGCAGGAGGTTCGCGAGCGGCGGCTTCCGGCCCGCGCGCTCGAGCGCCACGGCCAGCGCCGGCAGGCTTCCGCTCTCCAGGGACTCGAACCCCGGCGGCGGATCGAGTCCCGCGCGCACCGGCAGCCCCTCCGCCGCGAACTCGAGCGGCGCGGTCCCGCCGACCACGACCTCGGCGACCTCCATGCGATCCGTCTCCGCCAGGGCCGCGAGCGTCCGGCCCACCTCGGCCTCGAGCGCGCGGGCGCGCGCCTCGGGCTCGGCCGGTAGCGGGAACGCGCGGCTCGCCACGACCCTCCCGCGGACGACGGCCGCCAGCTCGGCGTCGCCGGCCTCCAGCCAGAGCACGATCCGGCCGCGCGCCGGGTCGCCCGTCACCAGCCGGGCCAGGGAGTGGATGGCGACGCCCACGAGGCCGGGGACCAGGCCCACCTCCTTGAGGAGGTGGCGGATGCGCTCCTGACCGCGGCGCTCGACGGCCACGAGGAGCACGCGCAGCGGGCGACCGTCCTCGCTCGCGAGGACCTCGAAGTCGAACAGCGCCTCCGCCGGCGGGAACGGGAGGTGACGCTCCAGCTCGAAACCGACCATGCGGCGGAGGTCCACGCCGGGTACGGCCGGCAGCTCGACCGCCTTCGCGACAACGGTGCGCCGGGGGAGGCCCACCTGCGCGCGGCGCGCGCGGACGCCGGCCTCGAGGAGCTGGCGGCGGATCGCCTCCGCCGCGGCGTCGTCGGCCGGGACGCTGAACGCCGTTACGAGCCGCGGCGCGCCGAATCGCTTCCGGAGCGCGACGACGTCGACCTGCCCGTCGCGGAGCGCCAGCCCGACGACGTCGCTCACGGCGTGCTCCGGCGCGTCTCGGACGGGGCGGCGGGCGGCGACCCGGCCGGGCGCGCGGCCTCGGACCAGCGCCAGGAGAGCGGCACGGCCTGGACCTGGCCCCCTCCGGGCGCCTGGCGCTGGACGATCGCCGTGAGGACCCGGCCCGCGGGCGCCTCGCCGCCGCCCCATGCCTCGATGCGGAAGATCTCGGCACGCGTCCGCTGGTTCGAGCGCCTGAGCGCGCCCGGGATCTCCGCCACGTCGATCCAGGGCCGTCGCCCCACGATGAGGTCCACCTCGGCCGGCGCGAACCCGAGCGCGCGCAGCACCGCGGGGCTGGCGGTGTTGACGTTGACCGCGCCGGTCCCGAAGACCGTGAGGTGCTCGACGAGGCCGGGGGTGCCCGGTCGGCCGTAGAGGAGCGCCCGGGTGACGCCCTGCACCTGGAGGAGCTCGTCCACGCTGTCGAAGTCGGCGTTCTTGGAGCGGTATGGGACGGGGAGGCCGAGATAGTAGTCGCTCTCCGCGCCGTTCAGCCGGTGCTCCTCGTTCGGGTCACGCCAGTCCTGGATGGAGTCCACGATCACGTCGCGGTCCGTCTTCTCGACGCCCGCCTCCTGGAGGAGCCGGTCCAGGACGTCGCGCGTGGCCCGGTTCAGGTTCAGACGCGCGCTCTCGTCGGTGATGCGGTATGACATCCGACCCGGGTCGAGGCGGACGTCCAGGCGTGCGGGCGCCGTCGACGTGCCGAGCCGCGCGCGGCGGAACACGAGGGTCCCGTCGACGTCGAGCTGGTGCGCGAGGGCGTCTGGCAGGATCTCCGCAGTGGCACGCTGCACGCCGGCCTCGGCGAGCCACGCCTCCGAGATGGCCGACCGGAAGTTCGTGACGGTTACCGCCTCGAGGCGCATCGCCTGGGCGAACTCCCCGACGATTGTGAGGAGCAGCGCGAGAAGCAGGAGCACGATGATGAGCGCGACACCCTCCTCGCGCGCGCCGGGTCGACCGAATACCCGAAAGCTCACTTGCTCCGCCGTCCCATGGGCAGCGCGACCACGACCGCCGGCGCCGCCCGGGCCATACCGTTCACGGCGAGCTCGAGCCGCACCGCGGTGGGAAGCCCGCCCGCCTCGCGGCCGTCCCACCGCTCCTGCCACACGCCGTCCTCGTCCCGATAGGCCAGGTTGAAGCGGGCGATCGACCGGGAGAGCACGTGCTCGCGCCCCGGGGCGAACGGCTCCTCCGTCGGCACCAGCCGTTCGATGAGGCGCAGCGCGTCCTCTCCCTTTCGGCCGAGCACCACCGCGTGGAACGGCGCGGCGGGAGCGTCGAGCGCGAGCGGCGGGGCGTTCGTCACGAAGCGCACCTCGTCGGGCTCGCCCTCGAAGAGCACGATGCGGTCGGGATTCTGACCGATCCGACCCTGATAGGGCAGCGCCCCGGCGAGGGCCTCCGTGATCAGCTCGACCAACGCCCGGTTCTCCTGCTGGAGGTTCACCCGCCGCTGCCCCGCTTCCCAGGCGCGAAGGCCGATGCGGAGCGAGGCGGTGGCCAGGAGCACCACGACCGCCAGGATGGACACGGCCAGGACGATCTCGAGGAGCGTGAAGCCCCGGGCGTCCGTGCGGGGCGCGGGACGCCGCCGACTCACGAGCCGATCCGCCAGGCCCGGAGCGTGACGAGCTCGTAGCGGCGACCCTGTCCCCACTGGACCTCCACGTTCACCCGCGCCAGCCGGACCGTGAGGGCCTCGGGCGTGTCGGGCTCCACGGGGAGGAGCGAGGGGTCGAGGGTGATCCGGCGCGTCCAGCGGTACGGGCCCTCGCTGCCGGCGGCGGAGCCCTCGGACAGGGGGCCGGGATCGAGCTCGGCGAGCTTCGCGCTCGCGAGGAGCGCGGCGTCCGCCTGATCCCCCGCCGTTCGGGCGAGGCGGAGCCCGCCGCCGAACAGCTGGAGGACCGCGACGACCGTGGTCGCCAGGACCACGAGGGCCACGAGGACCTCGATGAGCGTGAAGCCCTCGTCGCGTCGCCGGCGCGCGTCCCGCGCTCTCATCCCGCGCGCTCAGGGTCCCGGGGCGACGGTCACTCGCCCGGTGATGCCGTGGACCTCGACGACGAGCCGCCGCCCGCCCGAACCCTCCACGGCCCAGCGCACGTCTCGGCCGAGCCCGCGCGGCGAGAACGTGAGGGCGTCGCCGCCGTCGACCGCCGCCAGACGGAACCGCTCGGACAGCTCGACCCGGCGGAGCGGCTCGTCGACGCCGACCCAGGCCAGCGCGGCCGCGCGGTGGTTCGACTCGAGGACCACGCGGGTCGGCCGCCGGTGCGTGACGGCCTGCTGGCGAGCCTCGCGGAGCAGCGAGGCCACGCGCCCGGCGCCCGCCCGGAGCTGGAGGCTCTCGCTGCCCCGTCGGATCGAGGGCAGCGCGAAGGCCGTCACGGTCGCCAGGACGGCGAGGACGACCACGAGCTCCATCATCGTGAGCCCGCTCGCGCCGCGCGCCGGGTGAGCGCGGTTCACTTCGTCTTGCCCTCCGCTCCCCAGCTGGTCACGTCGGCGGCCTCGCCGTCGCCGCCCGCCGACCCGTCCGAGCCGAGCGAGGTGACGTCGTACTCGCCGTGGTCACCGGGGCTCTTGTACTGATAGGCGTTGCCCCAGGGATCCCGGGGCACTTCCTTCTTCAGGTAGGGCCCTTCCCAGCCGGGGGCGTTGCCCGGGCTCTGCTGGAGGGCCTGAAGCCCCTCCTGGCTCGTCGGGTAGCGACCGACGTCGAGCTTGAACTGATCGAGGGCCGCGCCCAGGAGCTCGATCTGGACCCGGGCCGCGGCCTGGCGCGACTGGCCGACCCGCCCGAACAGCCGGGGGCCGACGAGCCCCGCGAGCACGCCCAGGATGATGACGACGATGAGGAGCTCGATCAGGGTGAACCCCGCCTGGTCGAGGCGACGGGGTCGGCGCCGCGTGGCGCGCGCGTCGGGAGAGAGAACGGCGGACCGTCGCGGGTTCGGCATCGGGGGCCTCACAGGGGCAGCTCGTTCACGCTCAGGATGGCGAGGAGGATCGCCAGCACGATGGTGAGCACCACCGCGCCCAGGACGACGATGATGGCCGGCTCGAGCGCGGCGACCAGCCGGCGGACCGCCACCCGGACCTCGCGCTCGTACGTGGCGGCGACCCGGCCGAGCATCTCGTCCAGGCGACCGGTCTCCTCGCCGACGCGCACCATGTGGACGACGAGGGAAGGGAACGCGCCCGTATCCGCCATCGGGCGGGCCAGGCCCTCGCCGCGCTTGACGCCGCCGTGCACGGCGATGAGCGCGTTCGCGATGACGCGGTTCCCGGCGCCCTCGCGGGCCACGTCGAGCGCTCCGAGGAGGGGCACCCCGGACGACAGCAGGGTACCGAGCGTCCGGATGGCGCGCCCGACCTCGACCTTCCGGAGGACGCCGCCGGCGCCGGGAAGTGCGAGGAGGCCCGTGTCCAGCTGGAGCCGCCCGCCCTCGGAGCGAGCCACCGCTTGCCAGACGGCGACCAGGGCGAGCACGGCCGCGGCGACGGCCCACCAGTACGTGACGAACGCCTCGCTCACCCCCATGACGATGCGCGTCGGCAGCGGCAGCGTCTGTCCGAGGTCCGCCAGGATCACCGCGAAGCGCGGCAGCACGAAGGTCAGGAGGAAGACGACCGCGGCGGCGCCCACGAGGAGCAGGAGCGCCGGGTAGATGAGAGCGGAGACCACCGCCTCGCGGAGCTCGCGGGCGCTCTCGAGGTGCTCGGCCAGGCGGCGGAGGGCGACCTCGAGGACGCCGCCGCGCTCGCCGGCCCGGACGGTGTTCACGTAGAGGCGCGTGAAGGGACGCGGCTGGTGGTGCGCCAGGGCGTCCGCGAGCGTCGAGCCGGAGCGGACGCTCTGCGTCACGTCCTGCACGATCTGGCGGAGTCGCCGGTTGCCGGACACGTCCCCCAGAATCACCAGGGCCCGCTCGAGCGGCAGCCCCGCCTCGACGAGCGTGGCGAGCTGCTGGGTGAAGTCGAGCACGTCGCGCGTGGGCACGCGGGGCGCGCCGAGAAGCCGCCGCCCCGGCCGGCCGCGCTCGTCGGCCGCCTCGACCCGGAGGGGGAAGTAATTCTCCCGGTGGAGGCGCTCGACGACCGCGTTCGCGTCGTACGCCTCCATCACGCCGTCGACCGTCCGGCCGGCGCGGTCGGCCGCCCGGTAGGCGAAGACCGGCACTATAGCTCCGATTCCTCGCGGGTCACCCGGAGGACCTCGTCGACGGTGGTGACGCCCTGACAGCACTTGTTCCACCCGTCCTGGCGCAGCGTGGTCATCCCGTCGGCGACCGCGCGCTGGCGGATCTCGTGCCCCGGGATCTTGCGGAGCGTGAGCCCGCGGAGCTCCTCGGTCATGGTCATGAACTCGTAGATCCCGGTGCGCCCTCGATACCCGGTGCCGCGGCACTCGTCGCAGCCGGTCCCGCGCGACAGCTGCGCGCCGGCCGGGAGCCGGTCGACGCCGAGCGCCCGCAACTCGCCCGCGTCGGGTTCGTAGGGCTTGCGGCAGGCCGCGCAGATCAGCCGCACGAGCCGCTGGGCCAGGACGCCCTCGAGCACGGAGACCACCAGGTACGGCTCCACGCCCATGTCGAGGAGGCGCGTGAGCGCGCCGGGCGCGTCGTTCGTGTGGAGGGTGGAGAACACCAGGTGGCCGGTCAGCGCGGCGTGGATGCCGATGTCGGCCGTCTCCAGGTCCCGGATCTCGCCGACCATGATCACGTCGGGGTCCTGACGGACGATGTGCCGGAGCCCGGCCGCGAAGGTGAGGCCGATCTTCGGCTTCACGTGGATCTGGTTCACCCCGCGGAGCTGGTACTCGACCGGATCCTCGATCGTGATGATCTTCTTGTCCGGGGAGTTGATCTTGTCGAGCGCGGCGTAGAGGGTCGTGGTCTTCCCGGAGCCGGTCGGCCCCGTCACCAGCAGCATCCCGTGCGGCAGCGCGATGATGCGCTCGATCGCCCGCCGCGCGCGCCCCTCGAATCCCAGGCCGTCCAGCGGCATCAGGATCGCCGCGCGGTCGAGAATCCGCATGACCACGCTCTCGCCGTGGAGCGTTGGGATGGTGGACACGCGGATGTCGAGCCGGCGGCCCTCGAGGCCCATGCGGATGCGCCCGTCCTGTGGGAGTCGCCGCTCGGCGATGTTCAACTCCGCCATGATCTTGATCCGCGAGGTGACGGCCGCCCGGAGGCGCTTCGGCGGCGTCTCGGCGTCGAAGAGCACGCCGTCGATCCGGTACCGGACGCGGAGGCTGTCCTCGAACGGCTCGATGTGGATGTCGGAGGCGTTGGCCTTGATCGCGTTCTCGATCAGGAGGTTGACGAGGCGGACCACCGGCGCGTCGAACGCCATGTCCCGGAGCGAGGTGACGTCCTCGCCGGTCCCCTCGTCTCCGCGCTCGTCGTCCTCGATGGTCTCGATGACCTTCTGGACCGCGGTGGAGCCAGCGCCGAAGTATCGGTCGACCGCCTCGAGGATCGAGGCCTCGGTCGCCGCCGCCAGCCGCACGTCGAGCCCGAGCGCGCCGCGCAGCTCGTCGACGACGGTCGGGTCGGTCGGGTCGGCGCACGCGACGACGAGGATCCCGTCCTCCACCGACAGGGGGCAGAAGCGGTACTGCCGCATGTACTGGGGCGACAGCCGCTGGAGGAACGGCGGACTCGTGGGGAACTCGTCGCGCCCGACGTAGGGGATCTCGAGGTGGCGGGCCAGCGCCTGCGCGACCTCTTCCGCGCTGGAGAGCCCGAGCCGCACCAGCGTGTCGGGCAGACGCTCACCACTCGACTGGCGGTGTGCCTCGGCCCGCGCCAGCTCTGCCTCCGAGAGGAGGCCGGTTCCGGTCAACCATCGTCCGAAGGACGGGGAATGGCGGGAATCCATAGGGTTGCCGATCACGACTCGGCATTGGATACGTTACCGGAGAGGTCGAGGGCCCGGCAAGGAACATGTCCCTTGACAGCTCCCGCGGCTGTATTGCAACGTGTTTGCAATGAAGGCGCGGGGGGGTCTCCGGCGTGTCGCCGCGTGAGCTGTCCCTCGTCCTGGGTGTCGTGGCGGGGCTGGCCGACGTCGTGGGCGGCGGCCTGGTCGCCGGCCGCCGCCACTGGGACCGGACCTTCCTCCAGTACTTCCTCGCGCTGGGCGCCGGCTTCATGCTCGCCGTCGCGTTTCTGCGAATGGTCCCTGAGAGCCTCGAGAAGGGGTCGCACCTCTATCTCTACGTCCTGATCGGCTACTTCGTGGTGCACCTGACCGAGCACACCCTCACGCCGCACTTCCACTTCGGGGAGGAGGTCCACCACGACGCCCTGGTGCACCCGGCCGTCGGGTACCTGGGTCTGGCGGGGCTCTGTATCCACACGTTCTTCGACGGCGTGGCGATCGCGTCGGGCTTCCAGGTGAGCCGGCCGCTCGGCTTCATCCTGTTCGGGGCCGTCCTGCTCCACAAGCTTCCCGAGGGGTTCGCGGTCGGCTCGCTGATGCTCGCCTCCGGCGCCTCGCGGCGGGCGGCGGTGCTCGCGTCGGGCGTGCTGGGCCTGTCCACCGTCGCCGGCGTGGTGTTCCTGAACCTCTTCAGCGGGATCGTCGGCCAGGCGCTGGCGCTCTCCGCCGGCGTCACGATCTACGTCGCCGCGTCCGACCTCATCCCCGAGGTCAACAAGGAGCGGAGCTGGGGCGTGGCCCTGGCCGTCTTCGGTGGCGTTCTCCTCTACTACGTCGCGGAGTCGGTGCTGGAGGCCGCGGGCCTCCACGGGCACTGACGGCGGCCCTCGCGCGCACCATGCGCGTGCGGGTCGACGCGGTCTCGAAGGTCTATCCCGCCCCCGCGGGGAAGAGTCTGGTCGCGCTCGAGGACGTCTCGCTGGACGTCGGGGACGGCGAGCTCGTCACGATCCTCGGGCCGTCGGGCTGCGGGAAGTCCACGCTGCTCCAGATCGTTGCGGGCCTGGAGCCGCCCACCCGCGGCCGCGTGGTGTTCGACGGGGCGCCCGTGGGCGCCCCCCGGACCGCGGTCGTGTTCCAGGAGCACGCGCTCTTTCCCTGGCGGACGGTCCGGGACAACGTCACGTTCGGTCTCGAGGTCCGGGGTGTCCCGGCCGCCGAGCGAATCGCGGCGTCCCGGCGGCTGCTCGATCTGGTGGGACTCGAGGCGTTCGCCGATCGCTACCCGCACCACCTGTCGGGCGGCATGCGTCAGCGCGTGGCCATCGCCCGGGCGCTGGCCGTCGAGCCGGCCCTCCTCCTGATGGACGAGCCGTTCTCCGCGCTCGACGCCCAGAGCCGCGCGCTCATGCAGCTCGAGCTCCTGGCGCTGTGGGAGCGGACGCGCCGGTCGATTCTCTACGTCACGCACCAGATCCAGGAGGCCGTGCTCCTGGGCGACCGCGTGGTGGTGATGACGCGCCGGCCCGGGCGGATCCTCGCGGTGCGCCCGGTCCCGCTGTCGCGGCCGCGCGACGAGCGCACGATGCTCGACCCCGCCTTCGTGTCGCTGGTGGACGAGTGCTGGCAGCTCATCAAGCAGGACGCGCGCGACGCGCTCAGCGATGCGCCCTGACGCCGGCCCGCCGGTCGTGTACGAGCCCGCGCCGGCGCCGCCGGCGCGCCCCGCGTGGTTCCTCGGTGGGCTGGCGCTCGCGGCGGTGCTCCTCCTGTGGGAGGCGGTGGCGCGCCTCGGCTGGGTGCCCGCCCTCTTCCTCCCGGCACCGACCGCCGTCCTGGCCGAGGCCGCGCGCATGGCGCGGAGCGGCGAGCTCGGCCGGCACGTCGCCTTCTCGCTCGCGAGGGTCGCGAGCGGCTTCGTCCTCGGGGCCGCCGTCGGGACGGGGCTCGGCGTCCTCCTCGGGTCGTCGCGCGTCCTCTGGGCGCTCGTGAACCCGCTGGTCGCCGCGACGTATCCCATCCCGAAGATCGCGCTCCTGCCCCTGATGATCCTCTGGCTCGGCATCGGCGAGACGCCGAAGGTCGTGATGATCGCCCTTGGCGTGTTCTTCCCGGTCGTCATCAACGCCTACGCGGGGGTCCGCGGCACCGACCCGCTCATGGTGAAGGCGGCCAAGAGCCTCGGCGCCGGCCCGTGGCAGATCGTCCTGAAGGTGGTCCTGCCGTCGGCTCTCCCGACGATCCTCGCGGGTTACCGCGTGGGCACCGGGATCGCGCTCCTGCTCGTCGTGTCGGCGGAGATGGTCAACGCGACGTCGGGCATCGGGTTCCTCATCCTCAACTCCGGAGATCTCATGCTCACCGGCAAGCTGATGGTGGGCCTCGCCGTCCTGTCGCTCCTCGGGGTCGCCAGCACGTCGGGCCTCCGGGCGCTCGAGGCGTGGCTCGCGCCGTGGAAGGAGGACGGGCGCGGCTGACCGGCCGGCGCCGCGGGTGCGCTCGTCGCCCTGTGCTAGTCTCCGATGGAGCGGCCCGTGGGACGACTCGGATCGTCCGCGGGGGAGCGAAGGCGGCCTTCGGAGGGACACGACATGACGGGGATCCTGGTGCTTCACGGCCCCAACCTGAACCTGCTCGGCACCCGCGAGCCCGGCGTGTACGGGACGACGACGCTTGCCGAGGTGAACGCGGCAATTGCGGCCCACGCGGCGTCGCGCGGCGTCCGGGTGGAGTGCCGGCAGTCGAACCACGAGGGCGCGCTGATCGACGCGATCCAGGGGGCCGCCGGCCAGGGTTTCGCGGCCATCGTCATCAACCCCGGCGCCCTCACGCACTACTCGTACGCCCTCCGCGACGCCATCGCCGGCGTTTCCGTGCCGGTGGTCGAGGCGCACCTCTCGAACGTCCACGGCCGGGAGCCCTTCCGTCACCGGTCCGTCACGGCCGGAGCCTGCCGGGGCCAGATCGCGGGATTCGGCGTCCACAGCTACACCCTGGGGCTCGACGCGGCGCTGGCCTGTCTCCCCCGGGGCTGAATGCGCGGCCCGCTCCGGGAGTCTGACGAGGTGAGGGGGGCGCGGACTCGGCGGCCCCTGGTGATGGGGCGCCAGCCCACCCGGCGTCCCGCCGGGTCGGCCTCGTGACCGAGGACGACCGCGAGGCGGTCCGGCGGGTCCAGGCCGGCGACACCGAGGCCTTCGAGCCCCTGGTCGAGAAGTACAAGCGGAAGGTGTTCCGGCTGGCCTACCAGGTGCTCCGGGACCAGGAGGAGGCGCTCGATGTCGCCCAGGAGGCCTTCGTCAAGGCGTTCCGCGCCTTGCCGGCCTTCAAGGGCGACTCGGCGTTCTACACGTGGCTGTTCCGCATCACGATGAACGTCGCGCTCGACCGGAAGCGCCAGCGGACGAGCCGCGCGAAGTCGCTCGGGACCGAGGACGTGCCGCCGGAGGAGTGGGAGCGCACGGCGGCCTCGACCGACCCGGATCCCGAGGACGTGGCCATGAGCGCGGAGCGCCGTGAGCGCATCCGGAAGGGGCTCGATTCCTTGTCAGAGCATCACCGAACGATTATCATCCTCAGCGACATCGAGGGGCTTCAGTACCGCGAGATCGCGGAGGTGCTCGGCATCCCGATGGGGACCGTGATGTCCCGCCTGCACCACGCGCGGAAGCGCCTACGCGACGTCCTGGGCTCGGGTTTCGCGCTCGTCCTGGCGGCGCTCGGGCTCCTCGTGGCGACGGGGGTCGCCCGCGCCCAGATGCCCCCGCTCCCGCCGCCGGGAGTGCTCCCGCCGCCAGCGACGGCCCAGGGTGGCGCGCCTCCTCAGCAGGTCTGCGTCTACGCGCTTGTCGTCTACGCGTCGAACCCGCCGCCGGGGGTCGTGCGGCCTGGCGCGTTGCCCGGCGCGCCGCCGCCGGGAAGCGCGATCGCGCCCCCGCCCGGGGTGGCGCCCAGGCTCGGGTTCGCACCGACCCCGGACCTCGCGAACCCCGCTCCGCCGGGAGGGTCGCCACTGCCGCCCGAGCTCCAGAGCGGCTGCGGCCAGCCCGTCCGACTCCAGCTCTGGGTGCCGCGCTTCCATCAGGTGTTCCAGTACTCGCACTACGAGCCGGTGAGCGCCTTCGAGACGCGCATGCCCGTCGGCATGGTGCAGCGCTTCGCGCTGCCCGGGGGGCGCGAGATGGAGATCCAGCCCCTCGGCGTGCGGCACCCGATCGTCAGGATCCTGGTGCGCATCAAACGCGGGGCGGTCGGCGAGCTGGCGACGGTCATGGACGTCCCGCCCCGGCGCCCTGCGATGATCGGCGGGCTCCCGCACGAGTCCGGCGTCCTGATCATCGCGATCCGTTCCCGCGAAGAGTAGCGCCGCCCTCCGCGGCGCGGGCCGCGCCCGGCCCCCGTGCTACCATGCCGGGCGTGAGCGAGCGGCGTCTCCGTGACGAGATCGCGCGCGTCCGGCAGGGCAACGTCAGGTACCGCGACAAGCTCCGCGCGGAAGGCAAGCTCTTCGTCCGCGACCGCCTGAACCTCCTCCTCGATCCTGGCACCGAGTTCCAGGAGGACTGGCTCCTCGCGCGGTCGGCGGAGCCCGAGACGCCCGCGGACGGCGTCGTCACCGGGGTGGGGACGGTGCTCGGCCGGCCGGTCTGCGTGATGGCCAACGACTTCACGGTGAAGGCCGGCTCCTGGGGCGAGAAGACGGTCCAGAAGATCGTTCGCATCCAGGAGAAGGCCGCGCGCCTCCGGATCCCGCTGGTGTATCTCGTCGACGCGGCGGGCGCGCGCATCTCCGAGCAGATCCGCATCTTCCCGGGGCGCCATCACGCCGGCCGCATCTTCTACAACGAGGTGCAGCTGTCGGGCGTCGTTCCTCAGGTCTGCGTCCTGTTCGGCCCGTCGCCCGCGGGCTCGGCCTATCTCCCGGCGCTGACGGACGTCGTGATCATGGTCGAGGGCAAGGCCTCGATGTACGTCGGCTCGCCGCGGATGGTCGAGATGGCGATCGGCGAGAAGGTCGACCACGAGGCGCTGGGCGGCGCCCGGATGCACTGCGAGGAGTCGGGCTGCGGCGACGTCCTGGCGAGCTCCGACGAGGACGCCATCGCGATCGCGCGCCGCTACCTCGGGTACATGCCGCAGAGCCACCGGGAGCGCGTCGCGGACGCCGCGCCCGCGGAGCCGGAGCCCGGCCGGCCCATCGACGACATCGTGCCCTACGACCAGCGGAAGTACTTCGACGTGCTGGAGCTGATCCGCGGCCTCGTGGACGCGGGCTCGTTGCTCGAGATCAAGGCGCTCTTCGCGCGCGAGGTGGTGACGGGCTTCGCCCGCCTGGGCGGGCGCGCGGTCGGGATCGTCGCCAACCAGCCAAAGGTCAAGGGCGGCGTCCTCTTCGTCGACTCCTCCGACAAGGCGGCGCGGTTCATCTGGCTGTGCAACGCGTACAACCTGCCGATCGTGTACCTGGCCGACGTCTCGGGCTTCATGGTCGGCTCGAAGGTCGAGCGGGCGGGGATCATCCGCCACGGCGCCAAGATGATCTTCGCGACCTCGCAGGCCAGCGTGCCGAAGATCTGCGTCGTGGTGCGCAAGTGCTACGGAGCCGGCCTCTACGCGATGTGCGGCCAGGCCTTCGAGCCCGAGGCCGTGCTGGCGCTGCCCCAGGCGCAGATCGCGATCATGGGCGCCGAGCCCGCGGTGAACGCGGTCTACTACAATCGCATCATGGAGCTCGAGGGCGAGGCGCGCACAGCGTTCGTCCGGGAGCGCCGGGAGGAGTTCCAGAAGGACATCGACGTCTTCCGGCTCGCCTCGGAGATGCTGGTGGACGCCGTGGTTCCCCCGTCCGAGCTCCGCGCCGAGCTGATCCGGCGCCTCGGCTACGCCGTCAGCAAGCAGCAGCGCTTCCCGCCTCGGCGGAACGGCGTCTATCCCGTCTGACGGCGCATGAGCGACCGGGCGGTTCCCGGAGCCTCCCGATCGCGGTCGCCCCGCGCGCCTCGCCGATGAACCCGCTGGGCGGCGCGCTGGTCGCGTTCCGCTACCTCACCGTCCTGCCGCTCCCGAAGAGCCGCGCGCCGGGCGACCTCGGCCGCGCGGCGGGCTGGTTTCCCGTCGTCGGCCTCGGCGTCGGCGTGTGCCTCGCGCTCGGCTCGCTCGCGGCGGACCGCCTGGTGCCGCCGGGCGTCGGGGCCATGCTTCTGATCGCGCTCTGGGCGGGGCTGACGGGCGGCCTTCACCTCGACGGGCTCGCCGATACGTTCGACGGCCTCGGCGGCGGCTGGTCGCGCGAGCGCGCCCTCGCGATCATGCGGGACGCGCGGAGCGGGCCCTTCGGCGTCATCGCGATCGCCCTCGTGGTGGGCTTGAAGGCGACGACGCTCGCGAGCCTCCCGGAGGGCCTCGCCTGGAAGGCACTCGTGCTCGCGCCGGTCGTCGGGCGGGCCGGGCCGCTCCTGCTCGTGCGGCTCTGTCGACCCGCGCGCCCCGACGGCGCGGGGCACGCGCTCGCGGCCGGTGTCCGGTGGCCGTCGCTCCTCGCAGGCGGGCTCTTCGCCCTCCTGGCGTCGATCGGGATCCTCGGATGGTGGGGCGCGCTCGCGCTCGTCGGCGCGAGCCTCTTCGCGTGGGCCTGGGCCGCGTACCTCCGGCGGCGGCTTGGCGGATTCACGGGGGACACGCTCGGCGCGCTCGTCGAGGTCACCGAGGCCTTCGTGCTGACGCTCGCCGTGAGCGTCGATTTCCTGGAGCTCGCCTGATGGCCTCGACCTGGGTCTACCTGGCTCGCCACGGCGAGGTGCTCCACGCCGCGGAGGGCCGCTTCTTCGGCCACACGGACATCGCGCTCTCGCCGGCGGGGCAGACCCAGGCCGCGGCGCTCGGGCGCCGTCTCGGGGCGGAGCCGATCGACGCGGTCTACGCGAGCGACCTCACGCGCGCGCGGGAGTCCGCCGCGCCGCTGGCCGCGGCCCGCGGCACGGACGTGGTTCCGGTGGCGCCACTCCGCGAGATGGCGATGGGGCGCTGGGAGGGGCTCACGTTCGCCGAGATCCACGCACGTGAGCCCGAGCTGTGCGCCCGGTGGCTCGCCGATCCGTTCGCGATGCCGTTTCCGGAAGGGGAGGGCGTGGCCGATCTCCACGCCCGCGCCGTGCCGGCCCTGCGGGACGTCGTGAGCCGGCACGCCGGCCACCGGATCGCCGTGGTCGGACACGGCGGGACGAATCGCGTCATCCTCGCCGACGCCCTCGGGCTGCCGCTCCAGAACATCTTCCGCCTCGGCCAGGACTACGCTGCCTGGAGCCTGATCGAGTACCGCGACGGCGGGGCGGTCGTGCACGCCCTGAACCAGCGACTGCCCGACGCGCCGGGGGCGCCCCCGGTCGAGTCGACCCTTTCGCGGCGGGGCGCCTGATGACCGAGGCGATGCGCGTCGACAAGTGGCTGTGGGCCGCGCGCTTCTACAAGACCCGGAGCCTCGCGCAGACCGCGTGCGACGGAGGCAAGGTCGACGTCAACGGCCAGGCCGCCAAGCCGTCCCGGACGATCCGCGCCGGGGACCGGATCCACCTCACGCTGGGCGAGTGGCGGCGCGAGCTGGTGGTGAAGGCCCTGTCGGAGCAGCGCGGCCCCGCCACGCAGGCCCGAACGCTCTACGACGACCTCTCGCCGCCCCCGCCGCCCCGGCCACTTCGCCCGCCCAAGGCCGTCGTCCGCGCGCCCGGCCTCGGCCGGCCGACCAAGCGCGAGCGGCGGCTCCACGACCGCATCCGCGGCTCCTGAGCGGGGCTCCGGTTGGCGGATGCGGCCCGGGCCCCGGTCTGGTACCGTGGGAAACCGGTGATCGACGCTGACACCCTTTCGGAGAGGAGCTCGTGATGGCCCCCGACGCGCGGCACGACGGCACGACGGCGGAGTTGACGAAGTTCGCCTGGGGTCCGGACCGCTTCAACCCGCGCGTCCGCGCGACCTCCCCGATGCCGAGGGCCGGCGCGGCGCCGCCCGACGTCATCTCACTGGCGTACGGGATGCCCGACCCGGCCCTGTTCCCGACGGCCGGCCTCGCCGCCGCCGCCCAGGAGGCGCTGGGCGACCCGGCCCGCTACGCGGTGGCGCTCCAGTACGGGAACGTCGGCGGCAACCCGCTTCTCCTCGCCGAGCTCGGCAAGAAGCTCGAGGGGGAGGAGGGGCGGCCGGTGCCGCCGGGCGGCCTCATCATGACGAACGGCTCCTCCCAGGCGATCGCGCTCGTCGTGCAGGCCCTGGCGGCCCCCGGTGACGCGTGCCTCTGCGAGGCGCCGACCTTCCTCGGGACCATCCACCACATCCGGTTCCAGGGCGTGCGAACCGTGCCCGTCTCGCTCGACGACGACGGGATCGACGTCGAAGGGACGGAGCGCGAGATTCGCCGGCTCGAGGCGGCCGGCACGCCGGCCCGCTTCATCTACACGATCCCCACGTTCAACAATCCCGCCGGGACGACGATGACGCTCGATCGGCGTCGCGCCTTGCTCGATCTCGCGGCGCGCCACGGCGTGCCCATCATCGAGGACGACGCATACCGCGACCTCCGCTTCGAGGGCGATCCCGTCCCGACGCTCCACGCGCTGGACCGCGAGGGCCTCGTGATCCGGCTGGGCACCTTCTCGAAGATCGTCGCCCCCGGCGTGCGCTTGGGCTTCGTCCTCGCCGACCCGGCGGTGATCGAGCGGGTGCTGGCATTCAAGGCCGAGGGGAGCACGAACGGCTTCGCGTCGATGGTGGTCGGGACGTTCATGAAGACGGGCGGGCTCGCCGCGCACATCCAGACGCTGCGCTCGGCCTATCGGGAGCGGCGCGACGCCATGTACGAGGCGCTCGCCCGCGAGATGCCGGCGGGCGTCACGTGGACCCGCACCGAGGGCGGGTTCTTCCTCTGGCTGACGATCCCGTCCCGGGCGGACATGACGAAGTTCAGCGCCCGCGCCGCCGAGGAGCGCGTCGTCGCGCTGGCGGGGACCGAGTGCTTCCCCGACGGACGCGGAGCGCACAACCTCAGGCTGGCCTTCAGCCTTCAGCCGACGGACCGGATCGCCGAGGGCATCCGGCGGCTCGGACGGGCCATTCGCGCCGGACTCTGAGCCCGCAAGTTTGACGCGCGCCGACGCGCGATGCTACGGTTCCGAGGGTGATGACGCGCCGGCCGGGGCGCGAGGGAGCGACGATGGACGGGCGGGACGGTGACAGCCTGGCTGAGCGTCTGCCGGAGTACGAGCCGCCGCGCGTGGAGCGGGTGCTGACGCCGGCGGAGATCGAGCGGGAATTCCGGTACGCCGGCGAGCCCGACGGCACTCCGGGCTTGTGATGACGGATCGGGAGCGACCAGCGGAGGACGCGCCGAGCTATGAGCCGCCGCGCGTGGAGCGGGTGCTGACACCTGCCGAGATCGAGCGAGAGTTCCGGTACGCTGGCGGGGCCGACGGCACGGGGCCTGCGTAGACAGCGGGGAGCGAACTGCGAATGAGCGAAGACGAGGGGCGATTGACGGACGGACCGGGCTACGAGCCGCCGAGAATCGAGCGCGTGGTCACTTCAGCCGACCTCGATCGCGAAGTGCTGTACGCCGGCCCGGCGACCTCGGACCCGATATAGCCGCCAGAGCAGCGCGCGATCTGCGGAGCATGGAAGCCGTGCGGATGGGCGAACCAGACGGGGGTGGGGCGGACGCGACGCGCTACGAGCTCCCGCGGGTGGAGCGGCTCTTGACACCGGCGGACATCGAGCGCGAGTTCCTCTACGCCGGCCGCTTCGACGGTAGCCCGGTCTCGTCGGATTCCTGACGGACGATTCGCGGGGAGGGATGACGGATCGAGACCGACTGGACCATTGGTCGGCCCGCGAGCTCCCGCGAGCGGAGCGGCTGCGGACGCCGGCGGAGATCGGGCGCGACCTCCTGCATGCCAGCGACGTCGACATCATCACGGGCGCGACCGACGGATAGCTGGGGCGCCACCGTCATCCCTCTCGACGGCCTGCCATGACCGGCCGCGGGGCCCCGGAACGCGCGTACGCGCGATCCGGGCAGGTCGAGGCATCGGTCGTCGGCGACCGAGTGGTGCTCTACCACCGGACGTCGCGCAGCGCGCTGGTCCTGAACCCCACGGGGAGCCGCCTCTGGGAGCGTCTCGCGACACCTGCCAGCCTGCCCGAGCTGATCGCGACGCTCCGCGAGCGGTTTCCGGCGCTGAGCGTCGAGGATGCGCGTCGGGACGTGGCCGCGTTCCTCGACGAGCTCACCCAACACGGGGCCATCGCCCCGCCGCCGTGATCCCCGGCGTGGGCCCGATCCGCTGGTCGGCCGGGCCGCTCTCGTTCGAGCTCCACTGCAACGCCCCGGCCGTCCGGTCACTGGCCCTGCCCGTCTTCCGTCCCTGGAGTCTGAACGACGGGGCGCCGCCGCCGACCCACATCTGGCGGATCGAGCGCATGGCGGAGCACGACGGGGCCGGAGAGTGGCAGGTCCGGTCCTCGGCCGGCGCGGAGGCGCGGGTCGGGAGCGCGGCACGCGCCGTCAGCGCCGTCGAGTACGGCGCCGTCGCCACCCTCGCGGAATCGGCCGCCGTCACCGCGCACGGCGCCCTGGTCGCGGTGGGCGGGCGCGGCGTTCTGCTGGTCGGGCGCGGCGAGGCCGGCAAGTCGACGCTCGCCTGCGCGCTCTGGTCCCGCGGGGCCGCCCTCCTCGGCGACGACATGGCCATCCTTGACGTCGCCACGGGCGAGGCCCGACCGGGGCCGAGGCGCGTGTCGCTCCGGGCCGACAGCCGCGCGTTGCTCGGCGACGCCTTCTTCGACCGGGCCATGCGCGGGCCGTCGAGCGTCGCGCTCGGCGACTCCCACCTGTTCCACCCTGGCGAGATCGAGCCACGGCCCCGGCCCGAGACGGTGGAACTCGGCGCGATCGTGTTCCTGGCCCGCCGGAGCAGCGCGGTCGACGGCGCGCGCCTCGAGCCGATCGCGCCGGCCCATGCCCTCCTCGCGCTCCTGCCGTACTCGAACATCCGAACGCACCGGCCGTTTGGCGAGGCGATCCGGATCCTGGTCCCGCTCGCCGACCGCGTACCCGCCTTTGACCTCGGGCGCGGGTCGCTGCCCGAGATGGCCGCGGCAGTGGAAGCGCTCGCGGGCGCCCCCTCACGGGCATGAGCCTGACCCCGGCGCTCCGCATCGGGTCGGCGGCGACGCCGCCCGCGACGTCGATGGCGCTCATGCTGACGCGTCGCTGCAACATGCGGTGTGGGCACTGCAGCGTCGAGAGCGGACCGGACGTGCGTGGCGAGCCGACCGAGGAGGAGCTCCTCGACCGCGTCCGCCAGGCTGCGGCTGGCGGCGTCCGGGCGATCAACCTCACCGGCGGCGAGCCGATGCTGCGCCCGCGAACGGTCCTGCGGCTCGTGCGCGCGGCCCGCCGCCTGGGCGTGGCGACGACGCTCACGACGAACGGCTCCTGGGGGCGGACCGCTGCTCGCGCGCGGCGGGGTGTCCAGGCGCTCCGGCGCGCGGGCCTCGCGTCGCTCGCGATCAGCGTCGATCGCTACCACGACGAGTTCCAGGGCCCGACGCCGACGCTCCTGATCGCGCGGGCCGCCGAGGAGGCGGGCCTGCCGGTGCGGATCAGCCTCGTCGTGCCGGCGGGGCGGTCGGAGGAGGACGGGCTCGCGGCGCTGGTCGCGCCCTTCGAGGGTCTTCGCAGCACGCGCCTCCGGTTCTACGGGCTCCAGGCGGTCGGGCGGGCGCGCGGTCTGCCGGTCGAGACGATGGGCGCCGACATCGACGGCTTCTGCGCCGCGTGCGCCGCCCCCGCGGTGACGGATGACGGGCGCCTGACCGCGTGCAACGGGCCCGCGTACTTCGCGCCCGAAGGGTCGCCGCTGATCGTCGGGTCGCTCCGGTCGGAGCCCCTCGGCGTGCTTCTCGCGCGCCACCGGGAGGATCCGATCCTCGACACGATCCGGACGCACGGGCCGACGCGACTCAGGGACGAGCTCCGGGCGCTGCCCGGCTTCGAGACCTTCCCGTTCCGCAAGCGCTATCTCGGCATCTGTGACCTCTGCCTGCACGTCACGTCCGACGCCAAGGCCGTGGCGGCCCTGCGGGTGCGGCTCGACGATCCCGCGCGCGCGGCCGAGCGCCGGGCCGCGTGGCTGGTCATCCAGGACGGCCGCCGGCGTGGCGAGCTGAACGCCGGGCGCGTCAACGGTCCCGGCGCCGCGCGGGTCTTCCTCCGGGCCGCGACGGAGCCGGCGGCGACCTATGGCGACGAGGCCGAGCGGATCCTCGCGCGCCCCGACGTCGACTGGAAGCGATGGGCCACGTACCTGACCGCGTGCGGCTTCGCCCGGTCGCTCGCGCCGGCGCTCGACCGGCCCGGGCTCACGGGACGGGCGCCCGCGTTCTTCGTCGAGACGCTGCGGGCGGCCGCGGTGCGCGAGGGCATCCGCGAGCTGGTTCAGCGCGAGGTGCTGCGCGAGGTGGAGGCCGGTCTCGCCACGATCGGCGCCCGCGGCGTCGTGCTCAAGGGGATGGCGCTGGCGCTCCGGGCCCGCGAGGCGGGGGACGCGGTCCCGCCCCGCGCCACCGGGGATGTCGACGTCTACGTGGAGTCCGACCGCGCGCCCGCCCTGCGCCGGCACCTCCTCGAGCAGGGGTTCAGCGGCGTCCCGGACGCGCGCCCCACGTCGACCCACCACCTCGCGGCCGTGTCGATCCGCGGCATCCAGGTGGAGATCCACACGCGGATCACGGCGCCGCACTGGGGGCTGCCGGAGGCGGAGATGCTGAGGCGCGTCCGCCCGCTCGACTCGGCCCAGCGGCTCGACACGCTGGATCCCGAGGGGCTGCTGCTCCACTCGATGGTGCACTGCTCCCAGCACTGCTTCTCGCACGGGCTCCGCGCGGCGTGGGACGTCCTCGCGGTCCTGCGGACCCGCCCGGACATCGACTGGGCCCGGCTGGCGGGCTGGGTGAAGGCGCTTCGGGCGCCGCGCGGCTTCTGGGTGCCGGCGGCGGTGCTGGCGCGGGAGCTCGGGCTGCCGCTACCGCCGGAGCTCGTGCGCGAGGCGCCGCGCGACGCGCTTCAGCGGAACCTCGAGGCGGTCGCCGCCCGGCGCCTCTTCCGCGTGGTCGAGCGAGTCGACGAGCTCGATCCCATCAGCCGGAACGCGGTGCTGCTCCTCCTGCACGACTCCTTTGCGGCGCGGGCGCGCTATCTCGGCGCTCTGTCCCGATGGGCGCTGGTACGTCCCGGGCGGCGGACGGGGCCCGCCCGCTCCACGCCATCCGGGGCCGGGAGGCTCCGCCAGGCCTGGCGGCACTTCCGCCAGTACCGCGGCGCCGTCACGCGCGCGGCCGCCGACGAGGACTGAGCCGCCCGGCGACGGCGCGCCGGGCGGGGAGCTTCAGCGGCCCGGGTGCCCCTGCGTCTCGTGCCAGCGGGCAATCGCCTCGCCCGTCGTGAACCAGACTCCCGGGAACCGGCGGATGTAGGCCACGAGCTCCTCGAGCAGCATGATCCGCGAGGCGCGCCCGATCACGAAGGGGTGGCAGGTCAGCACGAAGCAGCCGTTCTCCCGGTAGATCCCCGAGAATTCTCGGCTCCACAGGTCGAACACCCGGGCCGGGTCGGCGATGACGTTGCCGGCCCCGTAGACGTGGCGGAAGAGCGGCGCGTCGTCGAGGATCCACTGCACCGGGACCTCGATCAGCGGGCCGTGGCTCGTCTCGAGGAGGTACGGCACGTCGTCGCCCATGAGCGAGCTGTCGTAGAGGAAGCCGTGGGCCTTCAGGATGCCGGGCGTCCTCACGTTCACGTCCCAGGACGGCGAGCGGTAGCCGGCCGGGCGCACGCCGAGCTGGTCGGCGAGGATCCGGAGCTGCGCTCGCATCACCGCTTCTTCCTGCGCGGCGTCCAGGCCGTCGACCGCCTCGTGGACGTTGCCGTGGGCGCCGATCTCGTGGCCGGCATCCCTGATCCGGAGGGACTGCGGGCGGTGGTTCTCGACCGTCCAGCCCGGAATGAAGAACGTCGCCGGGAGCCGCAGCTGGTCGAGCATGCGGAGGATCCGGTCCACGCCGACGCGGGGTCCGAAGCGTCGCTCCTCGAGACCGGCCAGGCTTCGCTTGGACTTGTCAGGCTCCCGGAAGAGGAACCCCGACTCCGCGTCGAAGTCGAACGACAGCACCACCGCGCACTGCTGGCCCTCGGGCCACTGGTATCGCATCGTGGTCTCCTATCCCCCCATGAAGGCGCCGCCGTTGACGTGGATCGTCTGACCGGTGATCCAGCCGGAGTGCTCGCCGACGAGGAACACGGCCACGCGGGCGATCTCCTCCGGGGTGGCCATCCGGCCCTCCAGCGGAATCTGTCGGCCCAGCTCGACGAGCTCCGCCTCCGAGTTGCCGTACCGCGGCTGCGCCGTGTCCGTGAGCCCCGGGGCGATCGCGTTGACCCGAATGCGGTGAGGCGCGAGCGCGAGCGCCATCGCGCGGGTGAGGCCCATGACTCCGGCTTTGCTCGCCGAGTAGTGGACACCGAGCGGCGTCCCCCGCATGGCCACCGAGGCGAGGTTCACGATGGCGCCCCCACGCCCGGCCTCGACCATCCGCCGCGCCGCGGCCTGCGCGCAGAGGAAGCTGCCTTTCAGGTTCACGTCGAGCACGTGGTCCCACTCCGCCTCGGTCATGGCGAGGAAGTCGACCCGCGGAAAGACCCCCGCGTTGTTGACGAGGATCGCCGGTGCCCCGAGCTCGCAGGCGACCGCGGCGACCATCGACTCCGCGTCGCCCGTCCGGGAAACGTCGCCCTGGACGAGGCACGCGCGGCGTCCGATCCCGCGGACCTCGTCCGCGACCCGCTCGGCGGCGGCGCGGTCGTCGAGGTAGTTCACGCCCACGTCCGCGCCGTCCCGTGCAAGGGCCACGGCAATCGCCCGGCCGATGCCCTGCTGGGCTCCGGTCACGAGTGCGACCCGACCGACGAGCTGCATGGGTCCTCCGTCCCTCGGGCCGGCTCGCTTGCGGCCCGACGCGTACAGTACCCCAAGGCCCCTCGGGGGTGAAGCCGTGGCCGGCACATCGAGCGATCGGGCCGCGGGTGTTGCCAGGACTCGGGAGACGCTATCCTGAGCGCCACACGAACCCTAGACACTCGAGGAGCGCGCTCATGCGACCACGTCACACGGAGACACATCGGACCGCACGCATCGGCTGGCTACGCGCTACCGTCCTCGGCGCCAACGACGGGATCGTGTCGACGGCGAGCCTGGTCCTGGGGGTGGCCTCGGCCCACGCCGGCGCGTCGAGCGTTGTGGTTGCGGGCGCGGCGGGCCTCGTCGCCGGCGCGATGTCCATGGCCGCCGGGGAGTACGTGTCGGTCAGCTCGCAGGCGGATACCGAGCGTGCCGATCTCCGGCGTGAGGAGGTGGAGCTAGCCTCGGATCCCGAGGCGGAGCTGGCGGAGCTGACGGCGATCTACGTCGGCCGCGGGCTGGATCCGGCCCTGGCCCACCAGGTGGCCGTCCAGCTGATGGCTCACGACGCGCTGGCGACTCATGCCCGGGACGAGCTTGGCATCACCGAGATGCTCCGGGCGCGACCTCTCCAGGCGGCCCTCGCGTCGGCGGCGAGCTTCGCGGTGGGCGCCGCCGTCCCGCTGGTGACGGTTGCGCTCAGTCCCGACGCCACGATCGTTCCGGTGGTCGGCGGAACGTCGCTCGTGCTGCTGGGGGCGCTCGGCTGGCTGGCGGCGCGGGTCGGAGGAGCGCACCCCTGGGCCGGCACCGCCCGCGTGGTGCTGTGGGGGGCGCTCGCGATGGCCGCGACGGCCGCCGCCGGCACGCTCTTCGGCGCGACGGTCTGAGCGCGTCGAGACCCGCGGGCGAGTTCCGCCGGGGCCCGACGCATGCTATCGTCGGCGGCTGGGAGGGCGGGGAGCAATGGCCGATCCGAGCTGGTCCAAGCACGTTGCCGACGTGCTGCGCAGGAACGACATCCACATCTTCGCGACGGTGCCGGACTACATCGTGTCGCAGGTGCTGGAGCACCTCTGGGCCGACCGGGACTGCACCGTCGTGACCGCGACGCGCGAGGAGGAGGCGCTCGGCATCCTGTCGGGCGCCTGGCTCGGCGGCCGGCGCGGCGCCCTCATCATGCAGAACAGCGGCCTGGGCAACTGCATCAACACGCTCGGCTCGCTGAACGTGGCATCGCAGGTGCCGGTCGTGCTCGTGATCAGCCACCGCGGGGATCTCGGGGAGTTCAACCCGGCCCAGGTGCCCGTCGGTCAGGCCACCGAGCGCATTCTCGACGCGTTCGGGATCCGGCACGTCATGCCCCGGTCGATCGCCGACCTCGAGGCGCAGGCGGACGGCCTCGTCAAGCTGGCCTACACGCAGTCGCTCCCGGTCGCCTTCATCCTGCCCGCCGAGCTCACCGGCGGGAAGCTCGGCTGAGCCCGCCGATGGACCGCGCCACCGCGACCCGTCTTCTGGTGAGCCGCCTCCGTGACGAGGTGATCGTGTCGAACCTGGGCCAGGCCACCATCGACCTCCAGCACGTGGGCGACCGGCTGCTCAACTGCTACACGTTCGGCTCGATGGGGCAGTGCTCGTCCATCGGACTCGGCATCGCGCTCGCGCGCCCCGACACCCGAGTGGTGTGCCTCGACGGCGACGGCTCGCTCCTGATGAACCTCGGGTCGCTCTGCACGATCGCCACGGTCCGGCCGTCGAACTTCGCGCTCGTCATCTGGGACAACGAGGTCCACATGACGACGGGCGGGCAGCCTACGGCCACGTCCCACCGATCGAGCTTCGCCCAGATGGCCCGGGGCGCGGGCATCGAGAAAGTGCTGGAGCCCCGGGACGAGGCGGAGCTGGGGCAGGCGTTCGACCGCATCCTCGCCGAGCCCGGCCCGTTCGTCGTGCCCGTCAAGGTGAGTCGCGGCAAGGCCGAGGGCCGCCTCGACCGGGACGTGCTGGGCTACACGCGGCGGTTCCGCCAGGCGCTCGCCGCCCTCCCATCCAGTCGGTGACCCGGCGTCCCGGAGCGTCCGAATAGACGCTGCCGAGCCGGCGGCCGCCGCGTTCCGCCGCGCCCAGCGGCGGGTGCTCTTCGCGACCAGCGCCTGCTACCTCGTCTACTACACCGGCCGGCAGAACCTCGGCTGGGCGGTCCCGGGGATCCGGAGCGAGCTGGGCCTCAGCGCCACCGAGATCGGCTGGATCAGCGGCGCCGGGCTGATCGTGCACGGCGTCTCGCAGGTGGTGAGCGGGCACTTCGCCGATCGCGCGGGCGGCCGACGCCTCCTCGCGCTCGGCGCCGTGGGCTCCTGCATCCTCAACTGGCTGACGAGCTTCGGCGGCGGTTTCTGGACGCTGGCGATCCCGTGGGCGCTGAACGGGTGCGCCCAGTCACTGGGCTTCGCGCCGGCGAGCCGACTCATCGCGGCCTGGTGGGCCCCGAAGGAGCGCGGCTGGGCGTACGGCTTGCTGAACGGCGCGGCCGGCCTCTCCTCGGTGGTCACCTACACGACGGCGGCGCTCGTGGTCGGCTGGCTCTCGTGGCGGTGGGTGCTGCGCCTGCCGGTGCTCCTGCTCCTCCTCGGCGCGGCCGTGGTCTGGATCTTCGCCCGTGACCGCCCCGAGGACCTGGGCTTCCGGTCCCCGCCCGACCCGGAGGGGGCTCGCTCGAGGCGAGTGGGTTCCGAGGCGTCGGTGTCGCTGGGCGCCCGTCTCCGCGCCGCCCTACGGAATCGCCCGTTCGTCCTCGCGTCGCTCGGCTTCGGATTCGCGAACTGGGCGCGGCTCGGCCTCCTGGTCTGGGCACCTTCCTACGTGATGGGCGCCCGGGGCGCGGCCAAGGGGGAGATCGCTTGGATTCCGCTCGCACTGCCCCTGGGCATGGCGCTCGGCGCCTTCGCCGGCGGCTACGCGGTGGACCGCTTCTTCGCGGGCAACCATCCCCGCCTGATCGTGCTGTCCCTGCTGGCTGCGGCCGGGGCGACGCTGGGTCTCATGGCGGCGCCGACCGACGCGTGGCGGGTCGTCCTGCTCTTCGTCGTCGGGTTCCTCATCTTCAGCCCGTTCCCCTCGTTCACCGTGCTGGGGGCGGAGCTCCTGGGCCCGCAGGCTGTCGGCGCCGGTGTGGGTTTCATGAACGGCTTCGGCTACGGCACCGCGGCCCTCGGCGACGTCGTCACGGGCGCGGTGATCGACGCCACGGGCCGGACGGCCGCGGTCTTCGCGGTGGCAGCCGCGGCGTGCGTCCTCGGAGCAGGCGCGACGGCGCTGGCCCGGGCGGCCCGGCGGCCGGCCTGACGCTCCGAGCGCCCGTGCTACGATACCCGGCGATCGTCGCCCGCGGGCGGCGCGAGGCCGCCACACTCATTCGAGAACTGCTCACGAGGAGCGCACATGACCACTCCGGTTGACCCGAACAACGTCATGATGACCGGCGAGAACTCGTTCGTCCGCCTGAGCCACGACGGCGGCAAGACCCTGGCGGATCGCTGGAGCCACTGGCGCGTCCTCTGGTGTCCCGCGGGGCCGGGCCACGTCCTCCTCGTCCAGGCCGAGCTGACCGGGGGCCAGGCTCGCCTCTACAGCGACAACATCGCCATGACGCGGTGGCTCCAGCGGGAGATCGAGTCGATCCTGTTCCCGCCGACGGCGGACGTGGCGATCCCGGTCATCGAGGCGTCCTTCGAGCGGAGCGGCGACCCGCGGGCCGTCGCGACGGAGCGGATCGTCTCCGCCAAGGACGAGATCGTGATGACCTGGTACGACTTCCACGAGCCCTTCATCCTGAACATGCCGCCGGGATTCGCCAACCGGCCCATCGGCGTGTTCAGCACGTTCTTCCCGGCCCGGGCGGCCCAGGTGACGCTGAACGGGCAGGTGGCGGCGGGGCAGATCTGGCCCGAGACGCGCGGCGATCGGCAGTCGTCGAGCGCCTGTCTCGCCTGGTCGGAGTCCTGGGTCAAGCCGAAGGGGTAGCGCTGGGGGTCGCTTTCGGCCGACTACGCCGAGCGAGAGGGGCAGGCGAGGCGGCCGCGCCGGCTAGGCCGTGTCGGGATGGGGGAGGCGGGCCCGGCGGACGCGCACCTGCACGTCGGCCACCACGCCGCGCTCGATGGCGATCTCGACCTCCTGCTCCTCGAGCTCCCAGTCGCTCACGCTCGACAGCAGCCAGAGGAGCCGGCGCGCGTGTCTCGGCACGACCCGGCGCCCACGGTACACGAGGGTCCGGCGCTCCGGGTCGGCGAGCCGCTCCTGCTCCTCGAGCGTGTCCTGACCGCACAGCGCGAGGACCTCCTCGTACGTGGTCCGACCCGGAACGATCCGCGCGAGCGTCTCCCGCGAGAGGAGCGCGCCGCGGGCCCGGCTCACCGCCTCCGCGCTCCGTCCGAAGCGCAGGCGGGCCGACAGCTGGTAGACGAGCCCGCGCGTGAGGCGCTCGATGAGCGGCCCCGTCACGCGGCCCAGGACGAAGAACGCGAGCGGGATCAGGATCGGGGCCCACGCCTGGAGGCCGGAGGCGTAGCCGAACTGGACGGACAGCGACTGCGGTACGGCGCCCTCGGACGTGTCCAGGAAGATGGACACCATCTCGCTGGCGGACGTGCCGTCCGCCGGCTCGCGGGCGGCCGTGCGCGGAAAGATGTCGTCGATCCGGAGGCGCTTCGGGTCCGCGAAGCGCACGAGGATCTGCGACGGCTCGCTGGCGAGCTGGAGCGCCCGCGTGCGGTTCTCGAGGTACAGGGGAAAGATCGCCGGGCTCCGCACGTCGTTGAAGCCGAGCGACAGGACGTGCCGCTTTCCCCGGATGAGCTCCTCGAACCAGCTGGCGGGCTTGGGGCGGATCGCGCCGTCGAGCACGAGGCGGAGCTTCACCAGCCGGGTGCGGTTCACGAGGTCCGGCGTCCACGGGATCCGGACCAGGGACGCGGCTGGCTGGACGCCCAGCGCTTCCAGGCCCACGTGGCGGAACGACACGAACGGCGCCGCGCCGATCCGGCGGTCGGTTGCCGTCGCCCCGGCGGTCGGATAGAGGTCCTCGACGTAGAGGGGGAGCTGGCCCTCCCCCGTGACCGTGAAGCCGCGGCTGCGAAGGTACTCGTTCAGCCGACCCTCGCCGCTGCTCCGCGTGTCGCCGCGGAGCTCCGCCGGCCACAGGAGGAAGAGGTCCTGCTCGAGGCCGAGGGCGCTGCGGGTGGGCGGCACGGCGAGGCTCCAGAGGATGTCCACGGTCACCGGCCCGAGCTCGGGTCCGACGCTCGCCCGGACGAACACCGGCCCGATCTCGAACTCGGGGTTCGGGCGCGTGGCCATGAAGATCTGGGCGCCGGCCGCGGCCGGGCCCAGCACGATCGCGGCGAGGAGGAGCAACCGGGCGGCGCCCGGCCCGCCGCGCCCGCGGGCGCGCCTTCGCGTCGTCATCCGTCGAGGGCGGGCCGGATCTCGCGCGCCACCACGTCGATCGTTTCGATGATCGCCGGGTACGTCGTCAGCGAGACGTCGAGCGCGACGTGGGTCACGCCGAGCGCCGCGAACCCGCGGAGCGTCTCGACGACCTGACGCGTGGTGCCGTGGATCGCGGGGCGGCCCCGGAGGTAGCCCATGTCGGATCCGGGCCGATGGATCTCGTCGAGCCAGAAGGGGATCCGGAGCGACAGCACCGGCGCGCCCGGGCGTCCGGCCTCGGCCCAGTGACGGCGCACGGCATCCGCTCCCTGGCGGAACGCGTCCGGTGTCGCGGCCGTCGAGTGCCAGCCATCCCCGTAGCGCGCCACCCGGCGGTACGCGCCGTCGCTCGCGCCGCCGATCCAGATCGGCGGGCGCGGCCGCTGGAGCGGCATCGGCGAGGCGACCAGGCCGTGGAGCCGGTGGCGCCGCGTCTCGATCTCGGGCTCGCGCTCCGTCCACACCTTGTGGAAGAGCTCGAGCGCCTCGTCGGTCCGGCTGCCGCGCTCGGTGAAGGGCACGCCCAGCGCCGCGAACTCACCCTCCATCCAGCCCACGCCGGCGCCGAGGATGAGGCGGCCGCCCGAGAGCACGTCGACGCTCGCCAGGAGCTTCGCGACGGGCAGGGGAGACCGGTAGGGGAGGATGATCACGCTGGCCCCGAGGGCGATCCGCTCGGTGACGCCAGCGAGCCACGGAAGGACCGCCAAGGGATCGAGCATCTCCTCCCGGTAGATGATGTAGACGTCCTTCGGGACGATGACGTGGTCGGTCACCCAGAGGGAGTCGAGGCCGCGGGCGTCCGCCCGCTGCGCCACCTGGAGGAGGCGGCCTGTATCGAGCGGGCGGCCAAAGTGGGGAAGGCAGAGCCCGATCTGCATGGCGCGTGTCCTCGTGTCGGGATTCGGAGCCCAGCGCTTGCCGGGCGGCGGCCCCGGCGCCCGCCCAGTATAGCGGCTTCCCGTTGCCTCGCCGCGGACCTGCCGTTACCATGGGGGCTCGCCAGGAGGAGACGCATCATGGGCGTGCGGGTCGGCATCGTCGGGGTGAGCGGGTACGGCGGGAGCGAGCTCCTGCGGCTGTCGGTCGGGCATCCGGCGTTCGAGGTCGTCTACGCGAGCGGCGAGACGACCGCCGGCCTGAGGCTCGACCAGCAGTTCCCGGCCCTGGCGGGGCACCCGACCGGCAGCGTCGTCATCAAGCCGTTCGTGCCCGAGGAGATCCACGGGATCGACGTCCTCTTCGCGTCCCTGCCGACGGGCAAGTCGCGCGAGCCCCTCGCGCGCATCCCGCGCGAGGTGAAGATCGTCGACGTGGGCGGCGACCACCGCTTCGTGGACGGGTGGACGTACGGGCTCACCGAGCTTCCGGGCACGCGCGCGGCGGTCAGCGGCTCGTCGCGCGTGGCGGATCCGGGGTGCTATCCGGCGGCGGCCCTGCTCGCGCTGGCGCCGCTCGTCGCCGGTGGCCTCGTCGAGCCGGAGGGCCTCGTCGTGGACGCCAAGACCGGCGTCAGCGGCGCGGGCCGCGGCGGTGGGACGAGCGCGTTCGGCTACGCCGAGACGAACGAGGACGTGATGGCCTACGGTCTCGTCGAGCACCCGCACGTGCCGGAGATGCAGGAGGCCCTCACGCGGCTCGGCGGTCGCCGCGCGACGCTTGCCTTCACGCCGCACCTGGTTCCGATGACCCGCGGGATCCTCGCGACCTGCTATGCGCGGCCGCGCGGCGCGGCGACGGCCGCGCGTCTCGAGGAGGCGGCCCGGGCCATGTACGCCGACGAGCCGTTCGTGCGGGTCGTGCCCGTCCAGGGTGGCCGGAGCCCGCGCACGAAGTGGACGACCGGCTCGAACGTGATCTTCGTCTCCTACGCGGTCAACCGGGAGACGGGCCTCGTGGTGGCCCTCGGCGCGCTCGACAACCTGGGCAAGGGCGCCGCCGGTCAGGCCGTCCAGAACGCGAACCTGATGACGGGACAGCCGGAGACCGCGGGGCTCACGGGGCTCCCGCTCTGGCCGTAGAGTCGAGTCTCGACGTCGGACCGGACTGTCGGGCCCGGTGCCTTGACCGCCCGCCGGGCCAGGCTCCACGCGACTTCGGCGCGAAGGGCTGACCGGTGCTGATCGCCGTCACCTTCCTCGGCTCCCTCGCGTGGAGCTTCGTGTTCGTCGCGCTGCCCTTCCAGGTCGAGAAGCTCAGCACGTCCGGGCCCGCCGGGACCCTCGCCTGGACTGGCTGGATCCTGGGCGTGGCGTCGCTCGGCGCCGTCGTGACCGGGCCCTTCTGGGCGCGGTACGGCGAGCGGACCGACCCCAAGGCGGCGTGCGTTCTCATCCAGGCGCTCCAGGGGCTCGGCTTCGTGGCGACCGCGATGGCCCACTCCGTCGCCGAGCTGTTCATCGCGCGATTGCTGCTCGGAACCGTCGGGTCGTTCTCGACGCTCGCCTTCGTGATCGCCGGGCGCGAGTCGGACGGGACCGTGATGCGCCGCCGCCTCGCGGCGATCCAGTCCGCGCTCGTCCTCGGTACGCTGGTGGGACCGCTTCCGGGCGCGGTGGCGGCGGCCCGGCTCGGGTTCCGCCTGACCTACCTGATCGGCGCGCTCGTGCTCGTCATCTCCGCGTCGATGCTCCACTGGGGAATGCCGAGTCCGCCACCGGTTTCGCGGGAGGCCGCGTCGCGTTCGCGCATGCCGGTGCGCGGGCTGGCGATCATCGCGGCGCTCGTCCTCGTCTCCTCGTCCCAGGAGACGTTCCTCGCCGCGGTGATGCCGAGCCTCCTGCCAGGGCTCGGCGTGGGGCTGGACGACGTCGTCGAGGCGGGCGGTCTCCTGATCTTCGTCGCGGGCGCCGCCGCGGCCGTCGGCGGCCTGGCGGCCCCCCAGCTGGCCGAGCAGATCTCGGAGCGACGGCTCCTGATCGGGCTCCTGGTGGCCTCGTCCGTCGCGCTGATCCTGTTCGGCACCACGCGGTCCTTCTGGGCTTTCGCCGTGCTGCGCGGGCTCCAGTGCCTCGCGATCGCGCCGTTCTTTCCGCTGGTGGTGGCGCAGGTGGCCCGGCGGGCCGACGCCCAGACGATCGGCTTCATCAACGCCGCCCGGGTCGGCTCCGGCTTCGTCGGCCCGCTCGTGGCGACCACGGTGCTCGCGACCGGGTCCCCGGGACTCCTCTACCTCACCCTCGGGGGGGCGGGCATCGCGACCGCGATCCTGCTCCGCCGGGGCTAGGGCGTCCTAGCCGGCGAGGGCGGGCTTCCGGCCGATCCAGGGACGCGCCGCCTCGATCTGGGCCGCCAGGCGGAACAGCGTCGCCTCGTCCCCGAACCGCGCGACGAGCTGGATGGCCAGCGGGAGCCCCCGCGGCGCGCCGGCCGTGTCGACCTGGCTCACCGGCAGCATGATCGCGGGCTGGCCCGTGATGTTGAACCACACGGTGAATGGGGAGAACGTAAATACCCGTCGCCAATACTCGTCCACGTCCTCCAGCATCATGTCGATCCACCCGAGCTTGACCGCGCCCGGGGTGGCGAGGCCCGGAGTGAGGAGGACGTCGAAGCGCTGGTGGAAGGCGGCCATCTGGCGGCCGAGCCGGTGGGCGGTCTGTGTCGCCTTGACGTAGTCCGGCGCCGCGATGTGCTCGCCCCGCGCCGCCGTGTCGAACGTGACGTTCTCGACCTCGCCGCGACGGGGCGGTCGGCCGGCGGTGGGGTGCGACCGGACGTTCACGGCGGAGTTGGCGGCGGCGATGGTCAGGAACGTCGGAACGACCGCGTTCCCGTCGATCTCGGGGTCCGCCTCGGACACGTCGTGGCCGAGCTCCGCCAGGAGGGCGGCGGTCTCCCGTACCAGCGCCGCGCACCGCGGATCGACCGGCGCGCCGTTCGGCGCGCGGAGCGTCCAGGCGATCCGGAGCCGGCCCGCGGGCGCGCCCACCTCGGCGAGGAACGGTCGTGAGGGCTGAGGCGCGGCGTACGGGTCGCCCGGTCCCGCGCCCGCGGTCGCGTCGAGGAGCGCCGCGCAGTCGCGGACACTCAGCGTCACGGCGTGCTCGGTCGACAGGCCGCCCAGTCCCTCGCCCGTGTACGGCGCCATCGTGTTCCGGGCGCGCGTGGGCTTGAGGCCCACGAGCCCGCAGCAGGCCGCCGGCGCGCGGATCGATCCGAAGCCGTCGCTCGCGTGCGCCATCGGCACGATGCGGGCGCCGGTGGCCGCGGCCGCGCCGCCGCTCGAGCCCCCCGAGATCCGGGTCGGGTCCCACGGATTCTTCGTCGCCCCGTAGAGCTGGGGCTCGCAGGTGAGGGAGAGCCCGAGCTCGCACGTGCTGGTGCGGCCGAACACCACCAGCCCGGCGCGCTTCAACCGCGCGACATGCTCGCTGTCGGCGGCGGCCGGCGGCGTGTCCGCGAAGAAGCGGGAGCCCCGCATCGTGCGGACGCCGGCCAGCGAGGCCGTGAGGTCCTTCAGGAGGTACGGGACGCCCCGGAAGGGCCCGTCGGGCAGGCCGTCGGCGATCGCCTTCCGCGCGTAGTCGTAGAGCGGGAGCACGACGGCGTTGATCGTCGGGTTCCGCGCCTCGACCCGCTCGATGGCGGCGTCCAGGAGCTCGGTCGGCGTGACCTGCCGGCGGCGGACGAGGTCCGCGAGCCCGAGGCCGTCGTACGCTTCGTAGTCGGCGAAGCCCGCCATGCGTATCCTCCGTGCGCGGGAGAGTGGGCGATTCCGGGGCGGACGCGGTGTCGGAGCTCAGCTGGCGGACGCGCGCCTGCGTCGCTCGCGCGGGGGTCGCGCCGCGTCCATCATCTGGTCGGCGTCGCCCACGCGTCCTCGTCGAGCTTCCACGCGCCGGCCTCCTTGACCATCGTCACCTTGCCCGTGGTCGGCCGCCCGTCCCCCGTCTTGGCCTTGAGCTCCAGCACCGCCTTGCTCGTGCCGACCTGCTGGCTCGTGACCGCGATGTCCTGGAGCTTCTCCTTGGCGATGCTCATCTTGAGCATCTTCTCGACCTCGGCCTTGGGCGCCTTCTGGAGGAGGGTCTTGTACTCCTGCGAGACGTGGGGAAAGAGGGCGTCCGGGGTGGTGGCCTTGCTCGCCGCATCGAGGTACGCCTTGTAGGCGTCGAGCGGCGTTCGCGTCTGTGCGGACGCGGGTATCGCGGTCGCGGCGATGACGAGCGTCAGGGCGAGCAGGCCGAAGGCGTTCAGCCGGAGGGTTCGCATGTCGCCGTCCTCCCTTTGGTGTTGCGACGAGCGTAGTCGACTCGGCGGGTGATCACAACCACGGAAGGCGGGTGTCGAGACGACCCGCGCGCGCCGCTGCGGGCGGAGGTAGCGCCGTGCGTACAATGGACCGCGGCGGCGTCGGGGCGCGTGACGGCCCGGCCGCCGGGACAGCCATGCGGATCCTAGTCGTCGAGGACGAGCGCAAGGTCGCGAGCTTCATCCGACAGGGGCTCGAAGAGGAAGGCTACGCGGTGGACGTGGCCGTCGACGGGCCGGCGGCGGTCGAGCTGGCCCTCGGCGGGACGGCGTACGACCTCGTGGTCCTCGACGTCATGCTCCCCAAGCGCGACGGGTTCGCCGTCCTCCGGGATCTCCGGGCCCACCGGATGACCGCGCCGGTCCTGATGCTGACCGCCCGCGACAGCGTGCCCGACCGCGTGACCGGCCTCGACCTCGGCGCGGACGACTACCTCACGAAGCCGTTCGCGTTCGAGGAGTTCCTGGCGCGGGTCCGCGTCCTCCTCCGCCGCGCCGGCGCGCAGCGGACGCCGGTCCTCCGGCTCGCGGACCTCAGTCTCGATCCCGCGACGCGCCGGGTCACGCGGGGCAGCCGGACGATCGTCCTGACCGCGCGTGAGTACGCGCTCCTCGAGTACTTCCTCCGCAACGTGGGGCGCGTGCTGACCCGACCCATGCTGGCCGAGCACGTGTGGGGAATCGACTTCGACCCGGAGAGCAACGTCATCGACGTCTACGTCGGGTATCTCCGGCGCAAGGTCGACCTCTCCGGCGAGCTGCGCCTCCTCCACACGACGCGGGGCACCGGATACGTTCTCAGGGCGGAGCCGTGAGCCCACGGCCGCGGGCGCTCGGCCTTCGCGCGCGCCTGACGCTCTGGTACGGCGGCGTCCTCCTGATGGTGCTCCTGATGTTCGTCGCCCTCTCGTACGCGGCCCTCCGCTGGACGCTCCTGAGGGACGTCGACAGCACCCTCATGGTCGTGGCTCAGGTCGTGCAGGACTCGGGGTACGCGGGGTCCCCGCGCGGGCCGGCCCTCGATCCGGAGGCGCGGCTTCGCGCTCTCCTCGGACCGGACTTCTACGACCGGGTCCTCCGGCTGCTCGACCCCGAGGGCGAGCTCGACGTCGACGTGTCCGAGCCCCGCGCCCGACCGCTTCCGCTGTCGCCGGAGGCGCGAAGCAACGCCCGACAGGGCGTGCCAACCTTCGAGACCATCCGGACCGGGACGAGCGACCACGTGCGACTTCTCACCATGCCCGTGACGCGAGGCGGGCGCCTGGTGAACCTCATCCAGGTCGGCATCCCGCTCCGGCGGACCCGCGAGGCCCTCGACAGCTACCTGCGGGTCCTGCTGGCGCTGGTGCCGCTCGCGCTCGGCCTGGCGACGGTGGGCGGGGCGCTGGTCGCCCGCCGGGCGCTCGCCCCCGTCGGGCTCATGTCGCGCACCGCGCGGCGCATCACGGCCGAGGATCTCGCGGAGCGGATCCCCGCGCGCGGGGCGGGGGACGAGCTCGACCATCTCGCGGAGACCCTCAACGCGATGCTGGCCCGCCTGGAGGCGGCGTTCAGCGAGGTGCGCCGCTTCGCGGCCGACGCCGCGCACGAGCTCCGGACGCCGCTCACCGCGCTCCGCGGCGAGCTCGAGGTGGGGCTGCGCGCCGACCGATCGCCGGAGGAGTACCGGCGCGTCCTCCAGTCGACGCTCGAGAGCGCCGAGCGGCTCGTCCGCCTCGCGGAGGACCTGCTCGCCTTGTCTCGCGCGACGGCCGGCGGCCTCGCGCGGTCCGGCCCCGTGGACGTCGAGGCGCTGGCGCTCGGGGCGCTCGACGCCGGGGCCCGGCTCGCCCAGGGGCGGGGGGTCACCGTGCGGCTCGGCGCCGTCGCGCCCGCCACCGCGCAGGGCGACCCGGCGGCCCTCGAGCGGGCGCTGCTCAATCTGGTCGACAACGCCGTGCGCTACACGCCGGCCGGCGGCAAGGTGGAGATCTCGACCGCCCCGGCCGACGGCTGGGTGGACATTGCCGTCCAGGACAGCGGTCCCGGTATCGCGCCGGAGGACGCGGCCCGCGTCTTCGAGCCGTTCGTCCGGCTGGAGGCCGGTCGCGCCCGGGAGGCGGAGGGCTCGGGACTGGGCCTCGCCATCGCCCGGTCGATCGTCACGGCCCACGGGGGCACCCTGACGCTCGACCCGACCCCCGGGGCCGGCAGCCGGTTCACGATCCGCCTGCCGCGATCGCATGACTAGGTCAGCGCTCGTCGTGGGTCTGGTGGTGCTCGGGTGCGGCGGGCTGTTTGCAGCCGCTCCGGAGGTGCCTCCGACCGGCCGGATCGCCCGCTGCGCCGTCGATCCCGTCGTCGGGACTCCCGGGGGTCCCTTCGCGAGCCTGCGCGTCACCTGCGACGACGTGGCGGCGCTTCTCGAGCGGGCCAAGGTCGTCACGGAGTGGCAGTGGCTCCACGAGTACAGTCACGTGGCGTTCGGCGACCGGACGGGACGCCTGACGCTGGACGACGGGACCGTGCTGCGCTGGCTGGTGCGGCCGGGAGGCCTCGCGTGTCTGGAGTGGCCGGACGGTCGGAAGGCATACCTGGCGCGCTGCTGCGGGGAGCGGCCGCCCGAGGCCGGCGGCCGGGCGCCCTGACGGGTCGTTTCGGGCCGGCCGCCGGCCCGTGATCCACGCCTCGCGTACCTGAGAGAAATCTCATCCGGCTCTCATCGACCTCTCATTTTGGTCGTGCACGCTCCGGGGCAGAGACGGGCGAGGCCTCCACGTCCGGCATACCGCCGGCCCGGCACGCCCGAACGGAAGCGACAGGAGAAGGAGAGAGATCGATGAGCACGCAAGTGCGTCGCCGAGGCTACATCGCGGCAGGCCTCGCCACGCTGACGGGGGCGGCCCTGCTGGCCATGATCCCGCAGCTCGGCTTCGGCCGGACGGGCCCGGACACGCTCTGGAGCGACGAGGCCCCGAAGGTCGCGAGCCAGCCCGTCACGGCTCCCGACTGGGTGAGTCTGGCCAAGGTGCTCAAGCCCGCCGTCGTCAACGTCAGCACGAAGAAGGTCGAGTCCGGCCCGTCGCTTCCGAAGGGCCTGGACCCGGACGATCCGTTCGCGCAGTTCTTCAAGCAGTTCGAGCGGAAGCCCCACGCCGTGCGGAGCCTCGGCTCGGGCTTCGTCATCCGCGCCGACGGCTATATCGTCTCGAACAACCACGTGGTGGACGGGGCCAGCGAGATCCGCGTCCGGCTGTCCGACGGACGTGAGCTGCCCGCCAAGGTGCTTGGCCGCGACCCGAAGACCGATCTCGTACTCCTGAAGATCGAGGCCACCGGCCTGCCGACGATCCCCGTCGGCGACTCGGGGACCCTCGAGGTCGGCGAGCCGGTCATGGCCATCGGGAACCCCTTCGGGCTCGAGCAGACCGTGACGACGGGTATCGTGAGCGGGACCGGCCGCGTCATCGGCGGCGGCCCCTACGACGACTTCATCCAGACCGACACGTCGATCAACCCCGGAAACAGCGGCGGCCCGCTGATCAACGGGCGCGGCCAGGCGGTCGGCATCAACGCCGCGATCTTCAGCCAGACCGGCGGCTCCATCGGGATCGGGTTCGCGATCCCCGTGAACCTCGCCAAGCCGGTCCTCACGCAGCTGGCGGCCGACGGCCACGTGACGCGTGGATGGCTCGGGGTCTCGATCCAGCCGGTGACGTCGGATCTGGCCAAGAGCCTGAAGCTCAACGAGACCACCGGCGCGCTGGTCTCGAGCGTGACGGACGGCTCGCCCGCCGAGAAGGCCGGTCTCAAGGCCGGCGACGTGATCGTCGAGTTCAACGGCGAGAAGGTGGCCCGCGCGGACCGGCTGCCTAGCTTCGTGGCGATGACGCCGATCGGGCGAGAGGTTCCGATGTCCGTGATCCGGGACGGGAAGCCCCTCCGACTGACCGCCAAGGTGGGGGAGCAGGTCGAGGCCAAGGAAGCCGCGGCCAAGCCCGAGAAGGCCGAGGCCCGGCTGGGCCTCACGGTCGAGCCGATCACGCCGCGCCTGGCCGAGGAGCTGAAGCTCCGCGACAAGGCCGGCCTCGTCGTTCGCGGCGTCGACGACGCGAGCCCCGCGGCCGACGCGGGCATCCAGGCGGGGGACGTCATCGTGGAGGTGAATCGGCAGCCGGTCCGCAGCGCGGCCGACATGCACCACCAGCTCGACAACAACGCGAAGGGCACGCCCGTCCTGCTGCTCGTTCATCGCGGCGCGGGCAGCCTCTTCGTGACCGTGACCGCGTAGTTCCTTCCAGTCCGGCGGGGGATTCCGTGCCGCCATCGCGGCGGCGCGGAATCCTCGGCGCCGACCCTCTGTTCCGAGTCGTGCGCCTGGGGATGCGAGCCTAGGGTCGCGCTTCGTCGGTGTACGGCGCCTGGCGGGCCAGCTCCGCGATGAACTTGTCGGCGGCCGCGGCCCCGGCGTACGTGTCCACGCCCAGCAGCGCGTCGTAGCAGGGCAGTCGCGCCGTGAGCTTGGCGGCGCGGCGCTGGAGCACGGCTTCATCGACCGAGACCTCGCCGTCCGGGCTCGAGAAGGCCTCGGACACCTGTCCGGCGAACTCGGCCGTGAACCAGGCCGCGCGGAGCCGCTGGGCGGCGGTTCCGGCGTCAAGCGGCGCGAGCCGGATTCCGGAGACCGCGTCGCTCACGCGCGGGAACACCAGCATCCACGCGTCGGCCCCGGACAGCGGAGTCGTGCCCGCCACCTCGCAGAGCTGCGCCGGCGTGAGCCTGGCCGCCCCGTCACCGGCGGGCTTGCCGGGCCGCGCGCCCGGCGGGTCGCCCTCGGCCAGCGTCCGCGTGTGCTGATAGGCGCGGGTCTGGATGCGCTCGGCCATGGCCGGGAACGTCGCCAGCGTCGATGGTCGCAGCTTGACGACAGTCGGCATGCCGCGGAGGCGAAGGCGGCCGTCTTCCCGGTGGAGCAGCACTCGGTCGTTCGCGACGAACGCCGTCCCGGCCGCCTGCAGCGCGTGAAGCAAGAGCGTCGTCTTCCCGGCCCGCTTGGGTCCGGCCAGCACCACGCCGCGCGCATCGACGGCAAAGGCGGCCCCGTGCACGAGGAGGCCGTCACCCCGGTGGCAGGCGACCATCGCCATCTCGCGGACGACCCGCATGAGGGCCGATCGGACGAGACGCGGCCGCGGGGGGACGAGGATCCCGACGTGCCCGCTGCGGCGATCGATCAGGTAGAAGGCTTGGTAGTCCGTGTCGAAGAGAATCCGCTCGTCGGGCCCGCTGCCGGTCCATTCCGGATGGCGCACGATCCGTCCGTCGAGCGCGAAGCACGGCACCGGGGGTGCGTCCGGGCTGGGACCGCGCGCGAGCAACGCGGCGTGCTTCCTGGCGTCCGTGTCGACGACCACCCAGCGGTCGCTCCCGTCGGGGGCGCTCGCCTCGAAGGCGGGGGTCAGGAACTCCTGGAGCCAGGCGACGATGCGAGGGCTCGGAGCTGGCCACGCCCACCGTCAGGCGACCGTACCGGAAGCCCTGGCGGGCGATGGACGAGGGATCCATGGCCCGGGGCCCGCCGGTCACCGGGAGGGGAGCCACCGGCCGGCTACCGGGGAGCCTTCGAGGAACGCGTGGAGAGGCATCCAGGGCGTCCGACGCTCGCCCGGTACCCGCCTTGAGATGGAAGTGCGCCGCGTCCACGAGCACGGCGAGCGCCCAGAAGGAGAAGTGCGCCAGGTAGGCCGCCGGGCTCCGGTGCTCCGCGTATCCATCGAGGAATGCCGTCGCCGTCGAATCGGCCATGGGCCAGCGGTACCAAGTCCGGGCCAGGTCGAAGTCGAGGATTCCGATCCGCAGGGTCTCGTTGTCGATGACGTGAGGGCGGCCTCCCGCGTCGCGGACGAGGTTCTCGCCGCAGAAGTCGTGGTGGACCACGCCGATCTCGGCGTCGGCGGGAGCGTGATCGCCGGCGAGGGCGACCGCGCGCAGCCGTGAGGCGGCCGACAGCGCCCCCAAGCCCTCGAGCGCCTCGGCCTGTCGCCGGAGGAGCTTCAGCCGTACCCCGCGCCGCGCCCTCCACGGCACCGCGAGGGCCGGACGCGGCACGCGGTGGAGCGCCCCGAGAACCTGGCCGCATCGCCGGGCGAAGGCCGGATCCACGTCGAGCTCGCCGAGCGGCTCCCCTGGGCGCCATTCCTCGATGAGGGCCGCGCCGGCCTGCGCGATCACGGCCGGAAAGTTCCGGCGGTCCACGAGCGCCAGGATGGTCGTGACGAGCGTTGTCTGGGCGGCGCTCGGCAAGCGCCGTCCCTTGAGGATGCGGCCGTCCGCCAGCTCCAGCCGGAACGAGGCATGCTCCACGGCCGGTCCCCACAACCTCGTGAGCGTCACGATGCGGCGGGTCGGGACGGCGAGCGCGGCCACGAGGCGCTCGAGGTCCGGACCCATCGAACCAGCGCCCGCCGTCCCGACGGCCGCGCGCGGTTCGGGTGCTTCGGCCACTCTGCGCGCCCTCCTCTCCGCCCGGCCCGAACGGACCTGAGTGTCCCGGCGAGGCATCGATTCTCGCATGATGCCCGCTGTCGACAAACGGTTCGGCTGGCGGACGACGCCCTGATGGGGCGCGTGTCGAACGAGAGGGCGCACGGCTTGACGGTTTCGCGACCATCGACGAAGATTTCGCGGAGGGCACGGGCCGCACCGACGGGCCCGTGCGGGCCACCATGTACGCGCAGACGAACATCCAGCTCTACCAGCAGCTTCGATCCGATGGCCACTCGAGCTCGGAGCTGGCGGTGGTCGCTGCCGCGTACCGATCGGCCTCTCGGCTGTATGCTGGACGCTTCCTGGCGTCCGGCCGAGTGTTCATTGCGCACGTCGTGGGTGTGGCAGGCATTCTCGGAACCCTCCGTCTTCCGATCGGCGTCGTGGCTGCCGGTCTCGTTCACAACGCCTACGGCACCGGCGATTTCGGGCCCGGGCGGTCCGGGACGTCGGACAGACCGCGCCGGTTCCTCCGGCAGGCGGTGGGTGAGGACGTCGAGAGCTACGTCTTCGGCTTCCGCAACCACCCATGGACCAGGCGTGCCATCGAAGGGGCCCTCGCCGACCCCGGCCGGTTGAATTCCATGGAGCGGATGGTCCTCCTGATGAGGCTGGCCGACGTCCTGGAGCACCATCGGGATCTCGACTTGCTGCACGGGGGCGACGCCGAGGCGCGCCGGGAGCGGATCCGGCGCGATGGATCTCTCCGGACCGAGCTGGCGCGCACGCTGGGTTTTCCAGAGCTCGCTTCCGAGCTCGACAGGGTGTTCGAGGAGACCCTCTCGTCCGAGTTGCCTCGCGAGCTGATCAGGGGCGACTCCCCGAGCGCGGGGTTTGTCCTCGCACCGCGCTCCTACCGGAGACGCTGGTCGGTGCGTCGCGCTCTGGCCTCGGTTATCGAGGCCCGAGACAGGAGCCGCTCGTGACGGCGCCGCCGAGCGGGTACGCACAGACAAACGTGCAGCTGTACCGGCAGATGCAGGCCGAGGGCTACACCGGGGCGGAGCTGGCGCGAGTCCGCCGCGCGTACGAGCTTGTGATGGTCCTGTTCACGGCGACCTACCGTCCCTCGGGCAAGCCGAACATCGACCATCTCGTCGGTACCGCCAGTATCCTGAGTCGTCTCCATGCGCCGGTGGAGCTCGTGCTGGCCGGCCTCCTCCACTCGGTCTACCAAGACGGAGACTTCGGCGGGCCGGTCCCCGGCATCACCCGGCGGAAGCGCGAGATCGTCACGGGCGCCGTCGGCCCCGACGCCGAGATGCTCGTCGCCCGGTACGCCGTCATGCGGTCGGATGTCGCTGACCTCTCGGTCTTCCGGGCCGAGATCCCGGCTCTGGATCGAATAGGTCGACATGTGGTAGTGCTCCGCCTGGCGGACGTGCTGGAGGACCATCTGGACCAGGGCGTTCTGTACTGCTCGAATGCGACGGGCCGCCAAAGGTCCAGTCGGCGGATGCGCCCGGAGCTGGTGGCGATGGCGGAGGAGCTGGGCGTCCCCGTCCTGGCTCGTGAGCTCGACCGGACACTGGCCGCCGTCGCGTCTGCCGGCGTTCCCGCCGAGCTCTGCGGGGCGCCAGGGCGGAACAGAGTCTTTCGCGTATCGCTCCCGTCCTATCGGCCCCGTCTGTCGGTGATGCTGGGCCGGGCCCTGATTCAGGGCGGTCGGCACGTGCGGTCGCGGCTGCGCGGGGGACTCGGTCGCGTGGGCCGCTGGCGTCGATCCCGATCCGACGGGCGTCCGGCGCCGCTCGGGAGCACCGAAGCCGCGCGGCCGTTCGACGGCGGTGGCCACTCGCGCTAGCCGAGCGCCACGTGCTCTGGGCGATCACCTCGTACTTCAACCCGGCCGGATACCGCCGTCGGCTGGAGAATTTCCGGGAGTTCCGCCGCCGCCTCGCCGTACCGTTGCTCGCCGTGGAGCTCCGGTACGACACGGGATTCGATCTGAAAGACGGTGATGCGGACATGCTCGTGCGCCTGCCGGGACGAGACGTCCTCTGGCAGAAGGAGCGGCTCCTCAACGTGGCGCTCGAGCGCCTTCCAGGCGAGTGCACGCTGGTGGCGAGCGTCGACTGTGACGTCATCTTCGAGCGCGAGGATTGGGCGACGGACGTGCGCGCGCGATTGGAGCGCTTCCCGGTCGTCCAGCTGTTTACGCGCGTCCACCATCTCCGTCGCGAGTGGATCTCCGGGGACGCGCCGCGGGACGCGGTGCTCTTCGCGCAGGAGGGGTCGGCGAGCGCCATCGGACGCGGGCAGGATCTCGTGACGGTTCTGGGCACCACCACCGAGCGCCATGCCGGTGTCACGGTGAGCGGCCTCGGCTGGGCCTACCGGCGGGAGACGCTTGCGCGGCACGGCTTCTACGACGCGTGCATCGTCGGCGGCGGCGATACGGCCATGATCTGCGCGGCGCTCGGGCGGCCGGACATCGCGGTGGGTGTCCACGCCATGAACGCATCGCAGGAAGCTCGGTACCGGGTATGGGCGAGCGAGTTCCACCGCACCGTTGCTGGCCGGATCGGCTGCCTTGACGGCGATCTCTTCCACCTGTGGCACGGCCGACTCGAGGATCGCCGGGCCCGCCAGCGTCACCTCGGCCTGGCGCCCTTCCGTTTCGACCCCCGGCGCGACATCGCGCTCGACGGCGCCGGCTCCTGGCGATGGAGCTCGGACAAGCCCGGGCTCCATGCCTACGTGCGGGACTACTTCACCGCGCGCCGCGAGGACGCCTGAGCTGGACCCTCACGGGGCGCGGTCTCCACCCGACCGGCAGGGCTACGGCGTGGCGCCAGGGACGAGCACGCGGGGGACTTCCCGGCCGAACACGGCGAGCTCCGAGAAGGTGCTGACCGGAGTGCCGACGAAGGCGTGGGTCGAGCGCAGGAGCCAGAGGTCGACCAGCGCGTCCTGGATGGCGTCCGGCGTCCGCCGATCCAGCGTGCGCGGCTCGGTCTGGACGACCCGCGCCCCGTAGCGCTTCCCGAGGGTCTCGCGCACGCCCTCGTACGGGGTCGGCCCAGCCCTCGGGTCGCCGGCGCCGTCGTCCGTCGCCAGCAGAATGCCGGCATCCGGCATGTCCGCCAGGAACCGATCCACGGCGGCCATCGCCGCGGTGGTGTTCCCGCAGAGCTCCGGGCGGCGGTTGTGATAGTCGCCCCGACGGAGGTGGAGGCCGATCATGGTCGCGCGGAAGTGGCGCGCGCGAAACTCCCGCACGCGGTCCGCGAGCTCGGGCAGAGGCTCGAGCCGCGTCAGGATCCCGGCGCATCGGGCGTGAAGTGGCGCGTGCTCCGGATACATCCACGGACGGAGCAGCCAGTACGAGTGGCCGAGCACGATCTCCGGTCGTGGGTCGTTGAAGAGATCGGGAAGCGGCAGGTGGCGATCACGGATGTTGAGACTCCACAGGGAGCGCTCGAGCCCGGCGACGTCGGTCACCGGCCAGCCGCTTTCGAACAGCTGATGAAACCCGGCGGCGCATGCCGGCGTCCGCGGCCACAGCATCGTGAAGGCCCGGCCACTCGCCTCGGCGACGATGACGCCCGAGGCGAGGACCATGAGACGGTTGCACAGCCCGCCGCCGCAGAAGACCGTGAGCGTCGGCCGTGGATGCCCGCCGGACATTGGCGCCCGCCATGATAGCGTACTGCGGAGCGGGTTCCTGGGCTGCTCTGCTGGATTCGCGCGTGATTCACCGGCCGTTCCGGTCTCGAGCCGGCTCGGGCCCGTGGTAGGGTAGTCGCCGGCCCGTACCGGGGCGGCCGGCGGCGGGTCGACGCGGACCACGATCATCATGTGGGGGTTCGAGGAGAGAGTGGCGACGGGCACGGGCACTGAGCCGGGCCTCTCGCTCCCTCTGGTATCGGTCGTGGTGCCCGTCCTGCACGATCCTCCCGGCATCCAGGAGTGTCTGCGGGCGCTGTCCCGCCAGACGTATCCGCAGGAACGGTTCGAGATCATCGTGGCGGACAACGGCTCCATGGATGGCACCCGGGCCGTCCTCGAGGGCTTTCGTGGCGTGATGGGCTCCCGTCTCACGGTGGTGGTGGAGGACCGCGTCCGGACCTCCTATGCCGCCCGGAACTGCGGGGTTCGCGCCGCCCGGGGCGAGATCCTGGCCTTCACCGACGCGGATTGCGTGCCCACGGCCGGCTGGCTCGAGGGGGGCGTTCGCGCCCTCCGGGCCGGAGCCGAGTACGCGGGCGGACGGATCGTGGTCACCTATCGGGGGTCCCGGCCGAACGGCTACGAGTACTGGGACTCCGCGACGCGCTTCAACCAGCAGGCGTACGTGGGGCGACACTACGCGGCGACCGCGAACCTGTTCGTTTACGCCAGCGTGCTCGCGCGTCACGGTGGATTCCGTTCCGAGCTGGTCTCGGGAGGCGACCGTGAGCTCGGAGTCCGGCTGTGGAAGGCGGGCGAGCGCCTCGTGTATGCTCCGGACGCCGTCGTGACGCATCCCGCCCGCTCCACCTTGCGGAGTGTCTTCCGGAAGAGTCTGAGACTGGCCCGGGCCCAGCGCCGCCTGCACCAGCTCGGGGTGGCCAAGCCCTGGGAATGCGGGCGCAAGCTGAGGAGGTCCATGTGGCGCTGTCCGGTCCCTCGGGACTGGACCGGCCGACCTCCGCTCCACGTCATCATCGCGGCGCGGCTGCTTCATCATGGCAACGCGTGGGTGCTGGCCACGGTGTGCGTCACGCACGGCCTCCAGGGGTGGTTGCGTCTCGGGCGCCCGATCCGACAGTCTCCTCCGGCGCTGAGTCCGAGAACAGGGTCGCCACCCGGGCCCTGAGTCCCCGCGGCTCCGAGGCAGCGTGATGCTTCGGGTTCCCGCGGCCCGGGCGTACGATAGCCGCCGGGATGAGCCGCGTCTCTCTTTCCGATCCCGGACCTTCGGCGTGAGGGGACGCCCGTGCTTTCTCAAGCCCCGCGGGCTCGCCCCCGGGGACCGCGTCGCCGTGGTCGCCCCCGCCGGCCCCCTCGATCGCGAGGCCATGGACGCCGGTCTCCGGATCCTGGGAGAGCGGTACAGCGTGTCGTGGGACCCGGCGCTCCTGAGCCGCGTGCGATACCTGGCGGGTGACGACGCGCGGCGAGGCAACGAGCTCGCCGCGGCCCTGGCCGACCCCGCGGTCCGGGGCGTCGTCGCCGCGCGGGGTGGCTACGGCGCCATGCGGATCCTGCCGCGCGTGTGGCCGCGCGCCGACGGCGGGCCGTCGAGTCCTGGTCCCGCCAAGCCGCTCGTGGGATTCTCGGACATCACCGCGCTCCACGCAGCCCTCCAGGCCGCGGGTCGCGTGAGCGTGCACGGGCCAGTGGTGACCCAGCTCGGGACCCAGCCCGCGGCGGTCGTCGAGCGCTTCTTCGCCCTCCTCGAGGACGCGACGGCGCCGCCCGCGCCAATCCAGGGCACGCCGGTTGTCGGCGGGATCGCCGAGGGGCCGATTCTCGGAGGGAACCTCTCGGTCCTCACGCGGCTCCTCGGGACTCCATGGCTTCCCGACCTCGACGGCGCGGTGCTGCTCCTGGAGGACGTGGGGGAGCAGCCGTACCGGATCGACCGCATGTGGACCCACCTCCGGCTGGCAGGCGTCCTCGACCGCGTGGCGGGAGTGGCGCTCGGCGATTTCACGGACTGCGAGACGCCGGGCGCGGAGTTCACCCTCCGCGACGTCCTCTGGGGCCTGGCGGCGGAGACGGGTCTGCCGTGCGTCGGTGGGCTGCCCGTCGGTCACGGCGCGGTGAACGTGCCCGTTGCGCTCGGGACGCGGGTGCGTCTTGACGGGGGTGCCGGCGCGCTGTCGTTCCTGGAGCCCGCCGTCGCGGGCTGACCGGCGGCCCGCTCGGGTTGCCGATCAGTCCAGGTAGAGGCCGATCAGTCCCTTGGCGCGGACCGACTCCGCGTCGGTCTGCGTGTCGAGCCGCGCGCGCTCCTTCTCGAGGTAGGCGCGCGACTGCGGCGTGCCGAGGTCGCCGATGGCCTTCAGCGCCGTCGCGCGGTCCTCGAAGTCACTCTTGGCATTCTCGGCTTGCTTGGCCCAGGAGGTCGAAGTGCTGCTCGGCGCGCAGGATGCCGAGGGCGGACAGGGCCGCGCGCATGAGGAACGCCTCCCGCCGATCCGGTGCCACGAAGATCCGTCCCGACACGATGATCATCTCGCACCCGCCATCCGGCCTGAAGCTTCCCCGCCTGGGCGGGGCATGCGTCACCCGATAGCCTCCCGGAGGACCCCGCAATCGACATCCGACCCGGACCGGACAGCCCGGCCAGCCTTTCCGGGCGTCGGGCCCTCCTTCCGGCGCGCATGGCCGCCAGGGCCGCTGGCGCGCCGGCGCGTCCATGGGTAAGAATGTCGTGCGACCGTGGCCGTCACCCTCTCGGACGACCGATCATCCGACCGGGCTCCCGGGAAACCGGGCAGGGAGGAATCCATGGCTCAGCGCCTCGTGACCGCCCGGAGCACTCGGCTCGCGCTCGCCGTCCTGCTCTTCGTCATGGCAGGGTGGCTCGGACCTCGGCCGGCCGACGCCCAGGGATCACCAGCAGCCAGCCCGAAGCGCGGGGGTGTTCTCCGCGTGGCCATTATCGGAGAGCCGCCCTCGCTCGATGGTCACATGACCACGGCGACAATCACGCGGGAGATCGGGTCGCAGATCTTCGAGACTCTCTTCACCCTCGACGGGCGCTTCGAGACCGTGCCGCATCTTGCCGAGAGTCACGAGGTGCAGGATGGCGGAAAGCGCTACGTCATCCAGCTCCGGAAGGGCGTCCGGTTCCACAACGGGAAGGAGATGGGTGCGGCCGACGTCGTCGCCTCGCTCAGGCGTTGGGGCGCCGTGTCGTCGACGGGCAAGACCATCTTCAAGACGGTCGAGGCCGTCGAGGCCCGGGGCCCCTCGACCGTGGAGATCCGCCTGCGGGAGCCGTCGGTCATCCTTCCGACAGCGCTCGGCGCGATCGGCCCGTTTGCGGCGATCTATCCCAAGGAGGTCATCGACGCGAGCGGCGACGGCCCGCTCAAGGAGTTCGTGGGGACCGGGCCGTTCCGGCTGGCCGAGCACCGGCCCGATCGGCACATCAAGCTGGTCCGCTTCGACGGCTATGCGGCCCGATCGGAAGCGCCCAGCGGGCTCGCCGGCCAGCGAACGGCGTACCTGGACGAGCTCCTGTTCATGCCGGTGCCCGAAGAGGCGACGCGCTACGCCGGGCTCACGTCGGGCGAGTACGGCTTCGCGCAGCAGCTCCGCCCGGATCACTACGAGAGTCTCCGGACCGCCACCGGCGTCACGCCCGTCGTCGTGAAGCCGTACGGCTGGGCGGTGCTCGTCCTGAACCTGAAGCAGGGGCTCCTGATGGACAAGCGGATCCGCCAGGCCATCCAGGCCGCCGTCAGCGTGGATCCGGCGATGCTGGTCGCCATGGGGCATCGTGATTTCTTCCGGGTGGACCCGGGCCTCTTCTTCCCGGAGCAGGCGTGGCACTCGAAGGCCGGCGCGCGCCTCTACGACCAGAAGGATCCGGCAAAGGCGCGCCGGCTTCTCCAGGAGGCCGGCTATCAGGGCCAGCCCGTGCGGTGGATGGTCACCACCGAGTACGAGCACCACTACAAGCCGGCGCTGGCAGTCAAGAGCCAGCTCGAGGAGATCGGTCTCAAGATCGACCTCCAGGTCTCCGACTGGGCCACCGTCGTCCAGCGGCGCAACAAGGCCGAGCTGTGGGACATCTTCAGCACGGCCGTGGTCTTCGAGGCCGAGCCGAGCACGTCCGTCCAGGTCCTGTGCGAGTGGCCGGGCTGGTGGTGCACGCCCGAGAAGGACGGGCTCCTCCAGGCGATGGCGCGGGAGCCGGACGTCAAGAAGCGCTTTGCCCTGTGGGAGAAGGTTCAGACGCTCTTCTACGAGGACGCCGCGCGCGTCAAGCTCGGCGACTACTTCCGGATGGACGGGCGGCGCGCCGACGTCCAGGGGTACCAGCCGGGCCCGTACATGCGGTTCTGGAACGTCTGGCTCGATCGGAAGTAGGCGGAGGGAGACATGAGCGACGTGACGCTGGACGAGGTGAGGGCGCGGGCGGCGGCGGCGGGCCTCACGCTGAGCGACGCGCAGCTGGCGATCGTGCAGCGCATGCTGGCCGACACGCTGGCGCCGCTGCGCCGGACCGACGCGAGCGCCATGCGGGCGGTCGAGCCCGCGGTCACCTTCGACGCGGGTGGGGGAGCCGGGGAATGATGCCGTCCGACGATCTGGCCTATGCGGGGATCCGCGAGCTGGGTCGGCGCTTTCGGTCGGGGGCGCTCTCCCCGGTCGAGCTGACCACGTTCCAGCTCCGGCGCATCGAGCGCCTCGAGCCGACGCTCCATGCGTTCGTGACGGTCACGGCCGACCGCGCCCTGGCCGACGCGAAGGCCGCGGAGGCCGCGATCGCCCGCGGCGACCGCCGCCCGCTCCTGGGCATCCCGGTCGCCTACAAGGACCTCTACGCCACGCGCGGCATCCGGACGACCGCCGGCTCCGCGCTCCTCGAGGACTGGGTGCCGGACGACGACGCGACGTGCGTCACCCGCCTCCAGGACGCCGGGTGCGTCATGCTGGGCAAGCTCATCACGCACGAGTTCGCGTGGGGGATCCAGACACCGGGGCACCGCTTCCCGCCCGCGCGCAATCCGTGGAGCCGCGACCACATTCCGGGCGGCTCGTCGAGCGGCTCGGGCGCGGCGCTCGCCGCGGGGCTGTGCGCGGGCGCGCTCGGCTCCGACACCGGCGGCTCGATCCGCGGGCCCGCCGCGTTCTCCGGCATCGTGGGCCTCAAGCCCACGTACGGGCGCTGCAGCCGCGCGGGCGTCGTCACGCTGTCGTGGACGCTCGACCACACCGGACCCATGGCCCGCACCGTGGAGGACTGCGCCTACCAGCTCCAGGCGCTGGCCGGCCACGACCCGCTCGATCCGGCCTCGAGCCGCGCCCCCGTCGCGGACTATCTCGCGCGCGCTGGGGCAGCCCATCCGCGGCCTCGCGATCGGCGTGCCGTCGCGCGACTTCTTCCTGGAGGGCACCGATCCCGAGGTCGCCGCCGCGTTCGAGGCGTCGCTCGCGACGCTCCGCTCGCTCGGGGCGGATGTCCGGGACGTGGCGATCCCCCACATCTGGGACACCCCGGTGTTCATGGTCATCCTGGCGTCTGAGGCCTTCGCCTACCACGAGCGCGACCTCCGCGAGCGCCCCTGGCTGTACGGCGAGCTGTTGCGGGACCGACTCCTGCACGGTGGGCTCTACACCGGCGCGGAGTACGTGCAGGCGATGCGCCTCCGTGAGCGATTGCGCCGGGAGATGCGCGAGGCGCTGCGCACCGTGGATCTCCTCGCGACGCCCACGATGCCGAAGCCCGCGCCGACGTTTGCCAGCGCCTATGACGGCAAGGTGGGCTTCCCGCGGAGCAACACGCCGCCTTTCAACCTGAGCGGGCTGCCGGCGCTCGCGCTACCGTGCGGGTTCACGGGCGGCGGCCTGCCGATCTCGCTGCAGCTGGCCGGCCGACCGTTCGACGAGGCCACGGTGCTGCGTGCGGGGCACGCGTACGAGCAGGCCACGGAGTGGCACACTCGCCGGGCGCCTCTGGCCACGTGATCGGGTGGCGAGGCGCGTCTCGCGCCAGCCGGTCCCCCGCTCAGGGCCTCCCGGACGTCGAGCGTGTCGTGAGGAATCCTTCAGGGGTTGGACGCCATCGCAGCCACGAGGATGCCGAGGCGTGGCATGGTCGATATTCGCCAGTGATCCCCGCCCGCGCGCGGGCAGGGTGTGGGCCGCGTGGGCGTTGAAGTGGGCCGTCGGCTCGCTTATGTATGGAGTGGCATGAGGACCTCCTGTCGCCGGCGCTGGTGGCCGTGGCTGCTCGTCCCGGTGGTTCTCGCCGGCTGCATGTTCCGCGACCTCAGGCAGAACCTCGCCACGATGAACGAGTACGCCGTTCTCCGCGGGACCGTCCGCACCGACCACGCGACCGATCTGCCGATCGTGGTCGTCATCTACTCGGGCGAGAAGGGCCGCGAGGAGCTGGTGGACTACTTCGTCCTGGCGGGACCGGGGCCGTACTTCTTCTTCGTGCCCGCCGGGGAGTATCGTCTCGCGGCGTTCGAGGACGTCAATCGGAGCTTCACCTACCAGCCCGGCGTCGAGCCCTCCGCGCTGCTCCGCGGCGGGCAGCCGATCACCGCGGAGGGCGGCGCGACCGTGGAGGGTCTCGACATCGAGATCCGTGGCGCCGGGCGCGAGCGCGTCCCGTTCGTCTTCACGTCGTCGGTGACCGAGGAGTCGGGCGAGCGGTCCCTGGCCGAGTTCCACCTCGGCGAGGTGACGAGCCTGGACGACCCGCGCTTCTCGGAGGAGAGCGCGCGTCGGGGGCTGTGGCAGCCGGCAGACTTCCTCCGGCAGGTCGGCGCCGGCGTGTACTTCCTCGAGCCGTACGATCCGCAGAAGGTCCCGGTGCTCTTCGTCCACGGCGCCCTCGGCCACCCGCGCAACTTCGCCACCTTGATCTCGCGCCTCGACCGCAACCGGTTCCAGCCGTGGCTCGTCTACTACCCGACGGCCGTGGGCCTCACGCCGACCGCCACGTCCCTCGACCGCTGGATGCAGTACCTGTACGTTCAGCACCACTACCCCCGCCTGGCAGTCGTCGCTCATAGCATGGGGGGGCTGGTGGCGCGGGCCTTCGTCAATCGCGTGATCACCGCGAACGACGGTCGCACCGAGGGCATGCGGCTGTTCTTCACCATGTCGACGCCGTGGGGCGGGCACGCGGCGGCCCAGCGGGGCGTGGACCGGGCGCCGGTCGTCGCGCCCTCCTGGTACGACATGGCCACGGGGAGCCCCTTCCAGCGCTCCTTGCTCGACACGGCGCTGCCGCCGATGCTCGGGCACGATCTGCTCTTCAGCTTTGCGGGCGGTCCGCGCCGGATGGGAGAGGCCAACGACGGGGTCGTCACCGTCGCGAGCCAGCTCGAGCCTCGCGTGCAGTCCCATGCGCGCGCGGTGCGCGGCTTCAACGAGACGCACACCTCCATCCTGGAGAGTGTCGAGGTGTCGGCGCTCCTGAACGCAGAGCTGGCCGTGGCGACCGCGCGGTAGCACCCGCCCGACCTGCGCCAACCCTCCCGAGCATCGCCCGCCGGGCCGCCTTTCGGCTTGACGCCCACGCCTTCCGGCGCGACTGTCGTGATTGGCCCGGAGTCGAGGAACGCCGGCCGCCGCCGGGAGCTCCGGGTCCGTTCCGCAACAGGCCCAGGGGCGCCGGCCCGGCGCCCGGAGGGAGGAGCCATGCGCAGCGAGAAGCGGGTTCCGTGGTATGCGCTCATGGTCGCGCTCTCCGTCGTCGCCGTGACGGGACCGGAAGCGGTCGCCCAGACCGCGGGCCCACGGGCGGCGATCGAAGCCGCCAACGCGAAGTTCTCCGCGGACTTCGCGAAGGGGGATGCCAACGCCGTCGCGTCGCACTACACCTCCGGCGCCTGGGCCTTCCCGCCGAACGGGGAGATCACCCGCGGCCGGGAGGCTATCGGGAAGCTCTGGAAGGGCGCCATGGACGGTGGTGTCAAGCAGGTGAAGCTGACCACCGTCGAGGTGGAGGCCCACGGTGATGCCGCCCACGAGGTGGGCACCTACGCGCTGGTCGGCGACGCCGGCAAGCAGGTCGACAACGGCAAGTACGTCGTCGTCTGGAAGCGCGAGGGAGGGCAGTGGAAGATTCACCGGGACATCTGGAACACCAGCGCGCCGGCGCCGAAGTAGCGGATCCGCCAGCAGGGAGGAGCTCCGGTTGACCGTTCGGCTCGACCACATGATCGTTCCCGCCCGGGACCGCCGAGCGTCCGCCGAGCTTCTCGCCACGCTCCTCGGCGTGCCCTGGTCGAAGTCCGGTGTCGGCCCCTTCTGTCCCGTCTACGTCAATGACGGGTTGACCCTGGATTTCGATCAGGCCGACGGCCCCATCCCCATCCAGCACTACTGTTTCCGCGTGAGCGAGGCTGACTTCGATCGCATCCTCGGGCGGATCAAGGCGCGCGGCATCGCGTACCGGAGCGGGCCGCACGGTCCGGCCGACATGCGGATCGGCAGCCACGGCGGCGGCCGGCTCGTGTACTGGAACGAGCCCGACGGGCACGTCTGGGAGGCGCTGACCGTGAGTTACGCTCGACCGCCGAAGCGCGCGGCGCGGAAGAGCGCGGGGCAGGGGAACGCGCGCCGGCGGCCAGGATCATCGCGGGCCGGACGCTGACCTCGAGGTCGCCCGGCGTGAATCCCGAGCACGCCGTGGTCTGCTTCGTGGGGACCCTGTGGGAGAACCGGTCGTTCGGAGGTGGTCGATCCACCAGCACGTGATCGAGATGTCGCGCGCGGGGCGGCGTTTCCCGGGCGCGGGGAGGGCGAAGGCAGGGGCGGTGAGCGGACGGAGCCTCCCCCGCGTGCGCTGGTGGCTGCCCTGGCTCGCCGCCCTGGTGCTCTCGGGCTGCATGTTCCACCGGCTCGGGCGCGACCTGGATCAGGCGCGCGAGCACGCCGTGCTCCGGGGCTCGGTGCGCACGGAACACCCGAGCGACTTGCCGATCCTGGTCCTCGTCTACGCGGGCGAGGTGGGCCGGGAGCGCCTGGTCGACACCTTCGTCATGGCCGGGCCGGGCCCGTACTACTTCCTCGTGCCGGCCGGGACCTATCGCCTCGCCGCATTCGTCGACGTGAACCGCGACTTCACCTACGAGCCCGGCGTGGATCCCTCGGCGCTGCTCCGGGCCGGCGAGCCGGTGCCGGCGCTCGGCTCGACCACGCGTGACGGCCTCGACATCGAGATCCGCGACGCCAGCCGGGAGCGCATCCCCTTCGCGTTCTGGTCCGCCGATGGCGATGGCCTCGCCGAGGGACCCGAGGCCGACATCCGCTTCGTCGGCGCGGTGACCCGCATCGACGACCCTCGTTTCACGGACGGCAACGCGCGCCGCGGTCTGTGGGAGCCGGTCGAGTTCGTCCGGCAGGTCGGCGCCGGCGTGTACTTCCTCGAGCCCTACGACCCGACGAAGATCCCCGTGCTGTTCGTCCACGGGGCGCTCGGGCAACCGGGGAACTGGGCCGCCATCGTCGCGGCCCTGGACCGCAACCGGTTCCAGCCGTGGCTCGCCTACTACCCGACGGCGGTGCGCCTCGAGGCGACCACGATGGCGCTCGACCGCTGGATGGAGCAGCTCTACGTCCGGCACCGCTACCGCCGCCTGGCGGTCGTCGCCCACAGCATGGGCGGGCTCATCGCCCGCGCCTTCATCAGTCGCGTCCTCGCGGCGGGCGACGGCCGCGCCGAGGGGCTGCGTCTCTTCGTGAGCGTGTCGACGCCGTGGGACGGGAGCTCGCTCGCGCAGAGGGCCGTCGAGCAGTCGCCCGTCGTCGCCCCCTCCTGGTACGACGTGGCGCCCGGGAGCCCGTTCCTCCGCACCCTGCTCGAGCCGGAGCTGCCGGCGACGCTTCCCCTCGACGTCCTCTACAGCTACGGGGGGAGTTCGCCCTTCATGTACAGCGAGCCGAACGACGGCTCGGTCATGGTTGCGAGCCAGCTCCTCCCCCGAGCCCTGTCGCGCGCCCGCACGGTGCACGGCTTCAAGGAGTCGCACACCTCCATCCTGCGCAACCCTGAGGTGGCGGCGCTCCTGAACGCGCAGCTGGCGACGATCGCGGGGGAGTAACCTGCGCGAGCGCGGGGGCCCGCGGCCACACGCGCGCGGGGCGCCCGGTCGGCCTCGGACGCCCCGTCAACGCTTGACTCGGACCGGCCCCGGGGCGGATTCTCGTGACGGAGCCAGCACGGGCGAGGCGCGCGACGCAGATGCCGAAGCTCACCACCGACCAGGTCAACTACCTGAACGTCGGCCTCATGCTCCTGGCCGCGGGGCTGGCCTTCTGGCGGCCGTTCGAGCTGTTCCTGCTCGTGTACGCGGTGCTCGGGCCGGCGCACTACCTCACGGAGATCTCCTGGCTGCACGACCGGAAGTACTTCACCACCCGGCCATACGATCCCGCGGTCCTGGTCGCGATCAGCGTCCTGGTGACGCTCTGCGTGTTCGACCTGGTCCCGGGCGTGCCGGCGGCGGCGGTGACGTGGCTCACGCTCTTCGGGTTCGCCGCCGCCCTCGTGTTCGCGCTCGTGCCGGGCGCCCCGGGCCGCGCGATCGGGATCGCCGGAGCGGCCGTGGTCGCCACGGTGCTGGCGGAGGCTCCCGCCGCCGAGTCGGTCTTCCGCCTCTTCCTTCCCACGCTGATCCACGTCTCGCTGTTCACGGGGGCGTTCATCCTGATCGGGGCGCTGCGCGGCCGGAGCGTGTCGGGGCTCTTGTCCCTGCTGGTCTTCGTCCTGGTGCCGGTCGCCTTCCTCTACGTGCTTCCCGGACGCGAGCAGTACGGCGTCTCGGGCTACGTGCGGTCGGCCTACGGGTACCTCCGGGACGACGGGACGTTCTCCGACGGATTCATCGGGCTGAACCACCAGCTCCTGACGATCTTCAACCTGCACGACTTCGGGCGACCGGCAGGGGACATCGCGGGATTCGTGCGCGGCGTGAACGCGTACCTGTACGGGAACCCCCTGGCGCTGGCGGTGATGGCCTTCATCGCATTCGCCTACACGTACCACTACCTGAATTGGTTCTCGAAGACGTCCATCATCCAGTGGCACCGGATCCCGCGGGCGCGCTCGGCCGCGGTGGCGCTCGTGTGGCTCGCCTCGGTGGCGCTGTTCGCCGTCGACTACCGGCTGGGTCTCCAGTGGCTGTTCTTCCTGAGCTTCACGCACGTGGCGCTCGAGTTCCCCCTGAACCACCTGACCTTCGTCGGTATCGGCCGCGAGATCGCGGGGCTCCTGGGGGGCGGGGCGCCACGCGCTGCCGCCGCGATGCCGGCGCGGCCAGCGGGGTCCGACGGACGTCCGCGGCGCCCCTCCTAGCGTCGCTGGGGAGTCCGCTCGCTGCCTCGCATGCGCGAAGCCGACGCCGGGGCGGACGTGGCGGTCGCAGCTCTTCGGGCGCGCCTGGCCGTGATGGTGGGCGGGTCGCTGGTGCGTGGCACCTACCGGTACACGCGGGTGTGGGCGCGGGAGGGCGGCGGAGCGTGGCGCGACGTCGGCGGGCACGTGAGCGCGGTTCCCGAGGGCGAGGGCACGACGTCGGTTTGACACCCAAGGCGGTGCGCCGCATAGTGGGACCGCGGGCATGACGAAGCCGAGCACCGTCGGCGAGCTGCGGCAGACAGGCTACATGCCGCGCTCCGTCAAGACCGAGATCCGCCAGAACCTCATCCGGAAGCTCGAGCGCGGCGAGCGCGTCTTCCCCGGCATCGTCGGCTTCGACGAGACTGTCCTGCCGCAGGTCGAGAACGCGCTCCTGTCCGGCCAGGACCTGATCCTCCTTGGCGAGCGCGGGCAGGCCAAGAGCCGACTGGCCCGCGCGCTGGTAGCCCTCCTCGACGAGTCCGTCCCCGCCCTCGCCGGCAGCGAGGTCAACGACGACCCGCTCCAGCCCATCAGCAAGGCCGGGCGCGCGCTCGTCGCGGAGCTCGGGGACCGGGCGCCCATCGAGTGGCTGCCGCGGGACCGGCGCTACGGGGAGAAGCTCGCCACGCCCGACATCACGATCGCCGACCTGATCGGCGAGGTGGACCCCATCAAGGTCGCCGAGGGGCGCTACCTCGCGGACGAGCTCACGATCCACTACGGGCTGGTCCCGCGGACGCACCGGGGCATCTTCGTTCTGAACGAGCTGCCCGATCTCGCGGAGCGGATCCAGGTGGGCCTCCTCAACATCATGGAGGAGCGGGACGTCCAGATCCGCGGCTACCTGGTGCGGCTCCCGCTCGACCTCCTGGTCGTCGCCTCGGCGAATCCGGAGGACTACACGAACCGCGGGCGCATCATCACGCCGCTCAAGGACCGCTTCGGATCCCAGGTCCGGACCCACTACCCGCGGACGCTCGCCCACGAGATCAGCATCGTCGAGCAGGAGGCCATGCGCTTCGCCTCCGACGGCTACAAGGTCGAGGTGCCGCCCTACATGCAGGAGATCGTCGCCGAGCTGACGCACCTGGCCCGGCGGAGTCCGGAGGTCAGCCAGCGGAGCGGCGTGAGCGTGCGCGTGTCGATCACCAACTACGAGAACCTCGTCTCGAACGCGCTCCGGCGGGCCGTGCGCCTCCGGGAGCCGCTGGCGGTGCCCCGCGTCTCGGACCTCAGCGCCACGCTCGCCTCGACGGCCGGGAAGATCGAGCTCGAGACCGCCGGCGACGGCGACGAGACCAAGGTGGTCGAGCGGCTCGCCCAGAAGGCCGTCCTGTCGGTCTTCAACCGGCACTTCCAGGCTGCCCAGTTCGGCGATCTGCTGGAGGCCTTCGGCCGCGGGATGACGTGGGACGTGGGCGAGGTCATGCCGGCCGCCGACTACGAGCGGCAGGCGTCGCGCGCCGCGGGATTCGGCGCCGCGATGTCGCGCCTGGAGGCCTCGGGGCACCCGGCCCGCGTCGCTGCCGCCGTGGAGTTCGTGCTCGAGGGGCTCCACCTGAACCGGAAGCTCAACAAGGACCGGGGCACCGGCGGACCGCGGTACAAGGCGTGAGGAGCCGGTACTCCCGCTGGGACGGCTCCCAGTCGCTTCCCGACTTCGACGCCGACGACCTCCTGGCGGCGATGGCGGACGACCTGGTCGCCGACGGGGACTTTCGCCGCGCCCTCGAACGGCTCCTCCGTCAGGGCTTCCGCACGCGGGACGGCGAGCAGGTTCCGGGCCTGAAGGACCTCCTCGAGCGCCTCCGCCGCCAGCGCCAGTCACTGCTCGACCGCCACGACCTGGGCGACGTTCTCGGCGAACTCCGGAAACAGCTGCAGGACGTGCTCGATACCGAGCGGCAAGGTATCGATCGCCGCGTCGAGCGCGCGCGGCAGGGTGCCAAGGACGGCCAGCCCGAGGCCGAGGCCCACCGCCAGGAGCTCGAGCGGATCGCCGGCGAGCGCCGCGCGGCGCTGGACGCCTTGCCGGAGGATTTGGGCGGCGCGGTCCGGGGGCTCCAGGACTACCAGTTCGTCGACCCCGAGGCCTGGCAGAAGTTCCAGGAGTTGATGCTCCGGCTCCGCCAGGAGATGACGCAGAGCCTGTTCGGCCAGCTGAAGCAGGGCATGGAAGGGTTCGGCTCCCAGGGGAGCGAGGGGCTCCGCCAGATGCTGAGCGATCTCAACCGGATGCTCCGCCAGCAGGCGGCGGGCGGCCAGCCCGACGTCCAGGGGTTCATGAATCGCTGGGGGCAGATGTTCCCGGGCGTTGAGAGCCTCGACCAGCTGCTCGAGCAGATCGCGCGACAGTCGGCGCAGATGCAGTCCTTGCTGGAGAGCCTGACCCCCGAGCAGCGGCGGGAGCTCGAGGCCCTACAGCAGGAGATCCTCGGCGACCCCGGCATGCAGGAGGCGCTCGCGGAGCTGGGCGAGCATCTCGATCGCCTGGGGCTCGGCCAGCGCACGCGGCGGTACCGCGCGCAGGGCGAGACGCCGCTCTCCCTCCAGGAGGCTCTCCGGCTGATGGGAGAGCTCCATGGGCTCGACCGGCTGGAAGAGGACCTACGGGACGCGGAGCGCACGGGCCGCGCGGACCGCGTCGATCCCGCCGCGGTGCGGGAGGCGCTCGGCGAGCAGGCGGCCCAGGAGGCGGAGGCGCTCCGGCGCCTCGCCGAGAAGCTCAAGGACGCCGGCTATCTCGAGCAGCGAGGGCGCCAGTGGGCGCTCACCCCGCAGGCGATCCGCAAGATCGCGCAGCGCGCGCTCGCCGAGGTGCTCGGCCAGCTCCGGCGCGACCGTCCCGGGCGCCATCGCGTCGACGCTCGCGGGGCCGGCGGCGACCCGACGGACGAGAGCAAGGCGTACGAGTTCGGGGATCCCTTCCTTCTGGACCTCCGCGAGACGCTGGGCGCGGCCGTGCGGCGCCAGGGGCCGGGGGTCCCGGTCCGCCTGGAGCCGGGCGACTTCGCCGTCCGGCGCACGGAGCTCTCCACGCGGTGCGCGACCGCGCTCCTCCTCGACATGAGTCGCTCGATGATCTACCGCGGCTGCTGGACCTCGGCGAAGAAGGTGGCGCTCGCCCTCCACGCTCTCATCCGGGCCCAGTACCCGCAGGACGCGCTCTACGTGATCGGGTTCTCCCTCTACGCCCGGGAGATCGACGCGGACGAGCTGCCCTCGGTGGTCCTCACCGACCGCCACTACGGGACGAACATGCAGCACGCCCTCCAGCTGGCGCGGCGGCTCCTCGGCCGCCACCGCGGCGGGAACCGCCAGGTGGTGATGATCACCGACGGCGAGCCGACCGCCCACCTCGAGGGCAGCGAGGCGTACTTCGACTATCCGACCACGCGGCGGACGTGGCAGCTCACGCAGGCCGAGGTGCTGCGCTGCGCCCGCGAGGGCGTCACCATCAACACGTTCATGCTCGAGGACAGCCCGGGGCTGGTCCGCTTCGTCAGCGAGATGTCGCGGATCAACCGGGGGCGCGCGTTCTTCGTCCAGCCGGACCGGCTGGGCGAGTACGTCCTCGTGGACTACCTCGCCCGGAAGCAGAAACGCGTCGGGTGACGGGCGCGCCCGGCCTCCAGGCCCTCCTCGACGAGGGGGCCGCGACGGGGGTCTTCCCGTGCGCCACGGCCGTGGTGCTCCACCGGGGCCGCCGGGTCTTCGAGGGGGCGGCGGGCGGCGCGACGCTCGACACGGTCTTCGACCTCGCGTCGCTGACGAAGATCATGGCCACGACCGGCGCGTTCCTGGCGCTGTGGCGCGATCGTGCCCTTCTTCCCGAAACTCCCGTCGCGCGCGTCCTCCCGGAGGCGGTGGTCGGCCGCGCCGGCGCCACGGTGGCCGATCTCCTCGCCCATCGCGCAGGAGTGCCGGCGTTCCTGCCGCTGTTCGCGCCGATCGTGCGCGCGACGCCCGCGCTGCTCGAGCCTGATTGCCCGGCGCGGGTCCGCGCCGCCGCGCGGGCCGAGGTGGTGGCGCGAGCGCTCGCCGTCGCCGCGACGGTCGCGCCCGGAACGCGCTACGAGTACAGCGACCTGGGCTTCATCCTGCTCGGCGAGATCCTGGAGCGGATCGCGCAGCGCCCCCTGGAGGCCCTCGTCACCGAGCGCGTGGCGAGACCGCTCGGCGTCGGCGCGCGCTTCCACCGCATCTCCGCCCGGAACACGTGGGCGCCCTCGGCCGACGGGGGAGCTGAGCCTCGCCGAGGACTCGCCGTCGCGCCGACCGGACGAACGCGTCCTCGGGAGCCGGCGCCGGGGCAGGAGGGGCTCTGGGAGCTCTTTGCGCCGCATCCATCGCCGCCGGGCGAGGTCGACGACGATAACGCCTGGGTCATGGACGGCGTTGCGGGCCACGCTGGCCTGTTCGGCACGGCGGCCGACGCCGCGGCGTTCGGCCAGGTCGTCCTGGACGACCACGCGGGCGCCGGGCGCCTGGCCGCGGTCGACCAGTGGGCGGCGGCGCTCCGCCGCGACACGGCGACCCCTGGCAGCCCGTGCGGTCTCGGCTTCCAGACCCGCCTTCCGGGCGACCCGGTCGGCGAGAGCTCGGCGGGGCGGCTCGTGGGCACGGTGCCGCCGGGGGCGGTCGGCCACGTCGGGTTCACCGGGACGAGCCTCTGGGTCGATCTTGGACGGAGCCTGGTGGTGGCGCTCTGCACGAACCGGGTCGCGGGGTCGCGCGGCCGCGCCGAGGTCAGGATTCGCGACTTCCGCCCGCGATTTCACGATGCCGCGGTGGCAGCCGTCGAGGACGCACGCTAGCCGAGCGGCGCGCGTCGGCGTCTCCGCCGCCCTCGGCGATCGACCATCGTCACGGCCGCCACTCGTACTTGCGCGAGCGCAGATAGACGTCTGCGACGGCGTCGGCGAGCGTCGCCGCGCGCAGCAGGGGGCCGGCCATGGCTCCACCGATTGTGCCCTACCGGGTGAGCCGCAGCCGCGAGAGTAGAATGACCGTAGGGATTCAGCGCGGCGGTGACCGACTGCATCGAGACAGGAGGCAACGTGACAGAGCCGGTGACGCTCCAGATCTTCTCCGACTACGTCTGACCCTGGTGCTATCTCAGTACCGTGCGTATTGAGAAGCTCAGGACGGAGCACGGCGTCAAGATCGAGTGGGTGCACTTCCCGCTGCACGCGGATACGCCGGCGGAAGGCCGCGCGCTGGCGGATCTCTTCGCGGGGCGGAACGTCGATCTCCGCTCGATGCACGCGCAGATGAAGGCGCGCATGACCGCCGAGGGGCTGCCCTACGGGGAGCGCACCATGACCTACAACAGCCGGCTCGCGCAGGAGCTCGGCAAGTGGGCGGACACGCAGCCGGGTGGCGAGGCGATCCACGACGCGATGTTTCGCGCCTACTTCGTGGACACCCGCGACATCTCGCGTCCCGAGGTGCTGCTCGAGATCGCCGAGGGCGTGGGGCTCTCGCGCGAGGCGGCCCGCGAGGTGCTGGAGCGGCGGACGTTCAAGGACGCGGTGGACGCGGACTGGGAGCTCTCGCGCCAGTACGGGATCAGCGGCGTGCCGACGTTCGTCGCGGGGCGCTTCGGCGTCGTCGGGGCCCAGCCGTACGAGACGCTGGAAGCGCTCGTGCGAAAGGCGGAGGCGAGCGGGGGCGCCGGGGGCTAGCACGTGGCGCCCGCCGCGTCGGGCTTTCCGGGCGCTACGGCGTGAAGGTCTCCAGGATCTCGTAGTGCGCGACGGTCTTGTCGAAGTCGACCATCATCGCCTGGACCACCTGCGGGACCACGGCGACGTCGCTCGTCTCGCCCGAGAACTGCCGGATCGCGTCCATCGTTGCCCACGTGGTGACGACTCGAAACTCGACGCCCGCCGCCACCTTGCGGTGCAGGATCGACGCCGACACGAATCCCGCCATGCGCGCGAACTTCGGGAAGATGTGGTCCTGGAGGTGACGGACGTAGTTGTCGGCCTCCGTCGCACGGGTCACGCCCCGCCAGTGCCTCGAGATCATCGCCGCCCCTCTCCCGGCCGCCCGCGCGGCCGCTGACCGTCCCGGCTACGGTACCCTATCGCCGCGTTCCACAACGAGCCAAGCCGACCCCGGAGGCGCCATGCCCGACCCCGTCATCGTGATGCCGCCGAACCGGAACTTCGAGCCCGACGTCCTGGCGATCGCGCGCCGGCTCTTGCCCCCGGGGTTCGAGCTTCGTCTGATCACGGCCGACGAGCTTGCGCCGGCCCTGCGTGACGCCGACTACCTCATGGGCTTCGTCGGGACCCTGGACGATGCGACCCTGGCGGGCGCCCGCCGGCTCCGGCTCATCCAGCTCCTCAGCGTCGGCTACGATCGCTTCAACCTGGCCGGCGCCCGTGCGGCGCGGATCCCGGTGGCGGTCAACGGAGGGGCCAACGCCATCGCGGTCGCCGAGCACGCGGTCATGCTCATGCTGGCGACGCTCCGGCACCTCATGGACATGGACGCCAACGTGCGGGCCGGACGGTGGAGCGCGGGGGTGAAACGTCTCTACGAGCTGTGGAGCTCGACAGTCGGGATCGTGGGGATGGGGCGCATCGGCCAGGAGGTCGCGAAGCGGCTCGCGGGGTGGGGGGTGACGCTCGTCTACTTCGATCCGTTTCGGCTCCCGCCGGCGCGCGAGCAGGAGCTCGGCGTGTCCTTCCTGTCCCTGGAGGATCTCCTGGCCCGGTCGGACGTCGTGACCGTGCACGTCCCGCTGTCGAGCGCGACCCGCCACCTGATCGGCGGCGCGGCGCTCGCTCGCATGAAGCCCACCGCGGTGCTGGTCAACACGTCGCGTGGCGAGCTGGTGGACGAGGCGGCCCTGGCCGCTGCCCTGGACGGGGGACGGATCGGCGGGGCCGGGCTCGACGTCCTGTCCGCCGAGCCGCCGCCGGCCGACCATCCGCTGCTCCGGGCGCCCAACGTCGTCCTGACGCCGCACATGGCGGGGCCGACCTGGCAGAGCTGGCCCCGGCGCTTCGGGAACGGCTACGCCAACATCGCGCGCGTCCAGCGGGGCGAGCCGCCCCAGTGGGTCGTTCCGGAACTCGCGGATCTGATCCGCTGAGTGATACGCTCGGGACGTGGCCACGGTGGACGACGGCCTCGTCCTGGATGACGTCGATCCCGCCACCATCCGGCGGGTCCACCTGGTCGGGGTCGCCGGGACCGGGATGGGGGCCTTCGCCGGGATGCTGAAGGCGGCGGGCCACGAGGTCACCGGCAGCGACCAGAACGTCTATCCCCCGATGAGCGACATGCTCCGCACCTGGGGGATTCCGGTGTTCACGCCCTACGACCCGGCGAACCTCGACCTCGTCAAGCCGGACCTGGTGGTCATCGGGAACGTGATCCGCCGGGTCAACCCGGAGGCGACCGAGGTGCGGACCCGGCGGCTCCCGCAGATGAGCTTCCCCGCGGCGCTCGGCGCGTTCTTCCTGGAGCGCCGCCACTCCGTCGTCGTGGCCGGGACCCACGGCAAGACCACCACGACCGCGCTTCTCGGGCACGTGCTGGTGGCCGCCGGGCGCGACCCGTCCTTCCTCGTGGGCGGCGTCGCCCGGAACTACGATTCGAGCTTCCGGCTCGGCGCGGGGCCCCATTTCGTGGTCGAGGGCGACGAGTACGACACCGCCTACTTCGACAAGGGGCCGAAGTTCCTCCACTACCGCCCGCGGACGGCCGTCCTCACGAGCGTCGAGTTCGACCACGCCGACATCTTCCGAGACCTCGACCACTACGAGGCGGCGTTCGACCGGTTCGTGCGCATCCTCCCCGCTGACGGATGTCTCGCCGTGGGCGCCGCGTACCCGAACGCGGTGAGGATCGCGAAGGCGGCGGCCGCGCGCGTCGTCACCTACGGCCTCGAGGTGGCCCCGGGCGTCGACTACGCCGCGGGGGACCTCACCCACGGGGCCGCGGGCGCGCGGTTCACGGTCTGGGAGCAGGGCCGGCGTCTCGGCGTGGCGACCCTGCCCGGTGGCGGCGCCCAGAACGTCGAGAACGCCCTCGGCGTGGTCGCCGCGACGCGGTCCCTCGGGCTAGGCTTCGAGGAGATCGCCGCGGGGCTGGGGACCTTTTCGGGGGTGAAGCGCCGCCAGGAGGTGCGCGGCGAGTCAGGCGGGGTGACCGTTCTGGACGACTTCGCCCACCATCCGACCGCCGTCCGCGCGACGATCGCGGCGATCCAGGCGCGCTTCCCCGGCCGGCGCCTGTGGGCGGTGTTCGAGCCCCGGTCGAACACCAGCCGGCGCCGGATCCACCAGGACGAGTACGTCGAGGCGCTCGCGCTCGCCCCGCTGGTGGCGCTCCGGGTTCCGGAGCCCCACGACATGGTGCCCGCGGACCAGCGTCTCGACGCCGACCAGGTGGTCGCGGCGCTCCGGGCGCGCGGCGTGGACGCCCGCGCCGAGGCCGACGTGGACCAGCTGGTCCGCGTGGTGGCCGACGGCGCCCGTCCCGGCGACGTCGTCCTGGTGATGAGCAACGGCGCCTTCGGCGGCTTCATCGATCGCCTGCTCGCCGCGCTCAGGTCCGGCGTCACGATGCGCTGACGCCGCGCGGCCGGATTACCGCGCGGGCCCATCCGACTCGACCCGGCACGCGGCCGAGGTCTGCCGACACGGAGCCACGCGGCGGTGTCGACACCCGACGCCGGCTCTCGGCTTGTCAGGATTTCTCCCCCTTGCAGGCGTTGGAGTTGGCGCTACCTTCCCGCTCAGGGCGATGCGACGGGGGAGTTCCCGGGTGCGCCCGAGGAGGCACGGCATGGCTGTGATCGAAGCGGTGACCCTGGACGGGGGGCGTATCACCCTCGACGACGGGACGGTCGATGGCCTGCGCAAGGGATTGCGGGGCGAGCTGATCCGGAGCCGGGAGGCCGGTTACGAGACCGCGCGCCGGGTGTGGAACGGCAACATCGACCGCCGACCGGCGCTCATCGCGCGGTGCGCCGGCGTCGCCGACGTGCAACGGGCCGTCGACTTCGCGCGCGCCCACGGCCTCCGCCTTTCCGTGCGGGGCGGTGGGCACAGCGCGCCGGGGTACGGCACCAACGACGGCGGGCTGGTCATCGACCTGTCGCCGATGAAGGGCATTCGCGTGGACCCGGCCGCCCGCACGGTCGAGGCGCAGGGTGGCGCGCTCTGGCGCGATCTCGACCACGAGACCCAGGCGTTCGGGCTCGCGACGACCGGCGGCACCGTCTCCAACACCGGCATCGCCGGGCTGACGCTCGGCGGTGGCCTGGGGTGGCTGATGGGCAAGCACGGGCTCACCGTCGACAACCTGATCGCCGTCGACGTCGTGACCGCCGACGGACGGTTCCGCACGGTCAGCGCGACCGAGGACCCGGATCTCTTCTGGGCCCTGCGGGGCGGCGGCGGCAACTTCGGGGTGGTCACGTCGCTCCGGTACCGGCTGCACCCGGTGACGACCGTGCTCGGAGGGCTGGTGATCCATCCGCTGGACCACGGACGGGACGTCCTCCGGTTCTACCGGGACTTCTGCGCCGGGCTGCCGGACGAGGCGGAAGCCTACGCCGGCGTCCTGACCTCGCCCGAGGGACAGCCAGTGGTGGCGCTGATCCTCGGCTACAACGGGCCGATCGTAGACGGAGAGAAGGCGCTCGCGCCGGCGCGCCGCTTCGGGCGGCCGGTCGCCGACCTCGTCGGGCCGATGCCGTACGGCGCGCGCCAGACGCTCCTGGACGACCCGAACGCGAAGCACGGTCTCCATCGGTACTGGCGGGCCGCGTTCACCGAACGCATCACCGACGAGTTCATCGATGGCGTCATGTATGGGGCCGCCCGATTCAGCTCGGCGCTCAGCGCCATGGTCTTCTTCTACGTGCACGGCGCGGCGACGCGCGTCCGGCCGGCCGAGACGGCGTTCGCGGCCCGGCGACCCCAGTGGGACTTCGACCTCATCGGGCAGTGGACGGACGGCGCGGAGTCCGCCAATCACGTCGCCTGGGTGCGCGCCATGTGGAGCCGGCTGGAGCCCCATCTCGAGGACAGCGGGTACGTCAACCACCTCGCCGAGGACGACCGCCCGGAGAAGGTGCGCGCGTCGTACGGAGAGAACTACCAGCGGCTGCGCCAGATCAAGACGGTCTACGATCCGACGAACCTCTTCCGCGCCAACGCGAACATCCCGCCCGCGTCGTAGGCGGGCGAGGGGGGCGCGCCAGCGCCACGACGCTGTGCGCGCGCCCCTGGCGCCTCGCGGCGCTCGGGCGAGCCTTCAGCTGCGCGTCGGCGCGACGTCGGTCGGCCGGCCCGTGACCTCGTAGCGCCGGAGCGCGGCCTCGTCGAGGACGATGCCGTGTCCCGGGCGGGCGGGGGGCGCCATCTCGCCCCGCTCGACGCGGATCGGCTCCGCCAGGAGCCCGATGTCGGTCAGCGATCCGCCCTGGAGGTCCTCCAGGATCAGCCCGTTCGGCACCGCGCAGAGCGCGTGGATCGACAGCTCCATCGCGAAGTGCGGCGCCACGGGCAGGTTGAAGCTCTCGGCGAGCTTCGCGATCTTGAGCCACTCCGTGAAGCCGCCGACGCGCACGATGTCCGCCTGCACGACGTCCAGCGCGCCGGCTCGCATGAAGTCGGCGAACTCGTACCGGGTGTACATGGTCTCGCCCGCGGCGAGCGGGATCCCCGCGCCCTCCCGGACCCGGCAGTGGGCGACCCGGTCGTCCGCCAGCACGGGCTCCTCCAGCCAGAACGGGGCGAAGCGCGTGAGCATCTGCGCCCGCCGGACGGCCTCGCCCGCCGTCCACTTCTGGTTGGCGTCGAGCATGACCAGCACCTCCGGTCCCACCAGCCGCCGGACGGCGCCCACGCGCTCGACGTCCTCCTCGGGGTTGTCGCGCCCGACCTTCATCTTCACGGCCCGGTAGCCCTGGTCGAGGAAGCCGCGCATCTGATCGAGGAGCGGCTCGCCCTCGAGGTGCATGTTGATGCCGCTCCCGTAGGCGCGGATCCGGTCCCGCGCACCGCCCATGAGCCGGTACACGGGCACTCCGGCGTGCTTGCCCAGGATGTCCCAGAGCGCGACGTCGACGGTGGCAAGGGCGTAGCGGGTGAGGCCGCCGGAGCCGAGAGAGTGGAGCTCCCACCAGCAGCGCGTCCACACGCGCTCGACATCCCGCGGGTCCTGGCCCCGGACGAGCGGGGCGAGATAGGTGTCGATCAGCTCCCGGATGGCGGTGCCGCCGAGCCCGCCGGTGTAGGCGAAGCCGGTCCCGGTCAGCCCCGAGTCGGTCGTGACCGTGGTCACGATCCACTCCCAGTGGTTGACCCTCTGGATGGAGTCCTGGATCCGAATGGGCGGGGGAATGCGGTACAGCCGGGCCGAGACGTCCTTCACGCGCACTGGAGATGCTCCTCTCGTGGGAATGGGTCGCTGCTCGTCGTCGCGCCGCCAGGGTACCCCGAATCGTCGGAGCACGAGGTGCGTTCCCCCGACGGACTGCTCATCAGCCGGCGCCGACGTCCCCGGGGCCTGGCGCCCCGCCGACGCCTTCGGGTATCTTCGGTGACGAGGACAGGACGACTCAGGTGCGCGGGTCGTTCGCCCTCGTGCTCGTGTTCCTGCTGCTCCAGAAGTGGTTCGTGTCGGGCCTGACCATGGGCGCGGTGAAGTGATCGCCGCCCCGGGCCGTCCGCGCCGGGCCATGACCCCATCACGGAGGCCGATCCCATGAGCGGAGCGAGCGACCGATCCAGGACAAAGCGGTACATCCGGGCCGCGCGCGTCGTCACCGCGAGCGCGAACGGCGTCATCGAGGACGGCGCGGTCGCCGTCGAGGGCTCCCGCATCACGGCGGTGGGACCGGCGGCCGAGGTGACGCGCGGGGCCGTTCCGGGGGCGGTCGAGACGTACGCCGACGCGACCCTGATGCCCGGGCTGGTCGATGCCCACGCTCACCTCACGCTGGCCGCCGACCGCCGGACCTACGAGCAGATGGTGCTCGACCCCGACGAGATGATGGCGCTGGTCTCGGTGTCGAACCTCCAGCGGCACCTCGCCTGCGGCGTGACCACGCTCCGAGACAACGGGGGCCGCAATCGCGTGACGTTCATCGTGCGGGAGGCGATCAACCGCGGGTACTTCATCGGGCCCCGGTTGCTGCTGAGCGGCCGGCCGGTGACGCACCGCCACGGCCACTTCTACTGGTGCAACGGCGTGGCCGACGGCATCGAGGCGATCCGCGCGACCGTCCGGCAGCTGGTGGCCGAGGGCGCCGACCACATCAAGATCATGGCCTCGGGCGGCGCCACCGCCGGCAACATCCCGTACTACGCCTCCTACGGCGTGGACGAGCTCCGCGCCGCCGTCGACACCGCGCACGGGCTCGGCCGGCTGACCACCGCCCACTGCCGGGCCAAGCAGTCGATGATCAACGCGCTCGAGGCGGGCCTCGACTGCATCGAGCACGGGGAGTTCCTGATCCCCGGCAAGGTGGTCGAGTACGGGGAAGGCATCTCGTCTCGCGGTGTCATGGAATACGATCCGGCGGTCGCGGAGCGCTTCGCCCAGCAGGGCACGTTCATCAGCTACACGTTCCAGGCCGGCGGCTACGACTCGCTGGTCGAGCTGCGCCAGAAGGCGGGCCACGAGCGGCTGACCGCCGTCGAGACGGCGCGCCGGGACGCTCTCGAGGCCTACTACGACATGAAGCTCGAGATCTTCCGGCGCCTCCTCGGCGACCGCATGCACCCGTACCTGGTGGTCAGCAGCGACGCCGGGCCCTTCGACTGCGAGTTCGGACGGATGCACTACGGGCTGGAGCTGGCGGTCGAGGCGGGCATGAGCCCGCTCCAGGCCATCGAGGCGGCGACATCCCTCGCGGCGCGCGCCTGCGGCGTCGCCGACATCGTGGGTTCTCTCGAGGTGGGCAAGGAGGCCGACCTCCTCGTCGTCCACGGCAACGCCCTCGCCGACGTTCGGCGGATGGCCGAGGTCGCCGCGGTCTACAAGGCGGGCCGGAAGGTCGGCGTCCTGCCGGAGCACTCGCTCCTGCCGACGACGGAGCGCCTGGGCTAGACGGAGTGGGGATGGAGGTCGTGCGCCGTGGCGGCCTATCGGAGTCTCCTGGCCCGGGCGGAGGTGCTCTTCGCCACGCGCATCCCGCCGGAGGTCGTGGAGCCAGCGGCCGCTGCCGCGAAGCTCCAGGCCGAGATCGTGGCCATCTATCGTCGGATGAACGAGCCGGTCCGACGGGGTTCCGGCGGCGGCCGGAGGATACGGGGCGCCGTCCTGCTGGGCGACGCGAGACTGGCGACAGTCTCGCGTTCGCTCCGTGGCTGGCGACCGTCCAACCCCTGAACCGCGCCTAGTTCCTCTCTCGCGCGCTCCGGTACATGGATTGCCCGGACGTCGCGGCGACCCTCGAGCACGATGCAACGGGCGGATTGATGGCTTGTGTAGCGTGCGCCACCATATTAGGCTTGCGTCGGGCTTTCCAGCGTCCCCATATGTGGCGTGAGAAAGGACTGGTAAGCGTTTCACCCGGGCCTTTCCGCGACACTCAGAAAGGAGACTAGGATGGCACGAAAAGCGGTCAAGAGAGCAGCAGCGAGGCGCGCCGTGAAGAAGCGCGCGGTGAAGAGGGCCGTCGTCAGGCGCGCCGTGAAGAAGCGCGCGGTGAAGAAGGCCGTCGTCAGGCGCGCCGTGAAGAAGCGCGCGGTGAAGAGGGCCGTCGTCAAGCGCGCCGTGAAGAAGCGCGCCATGAAGAAAGCCGTGGCGAAGAGAGCCCTGAAGCGCGCGATCGTCAAGCGCGCGATCAGACGAGCCATCATCGCCAACGCACTGCAGGAAAGGGGCGCCGCTTCAACCGAGTAAAGGTCGCTCCGGGCGCGTTTGCGTCCGGGCTTCGCATTTAGGGCCAGCGGCGGGGACCTGGGGCGGCCGTCGCCCGCGCGTCGGCCGGCGTCGGCAGTGGGACAATTGTCGATCGCCGGTGGGCGCGCGGGTGAGCGGGCCGTGATACTCGGGCAACGGCCGCGCGGCGGCGGCACGAGGGCTGCCAAGCGCACCAGCAAACTTCAGCGGCGCCACGAGAGCGCTGTCGAACCGGCGCGCCACGGCGGCTCATGCTCCGACGAGGTTGGCGTCGTTGCCACTTCGTGGCCATGGCGATGGGCGCTCGGGCTCTCGGGGGTGCTCAACGGTTTTCAGCGAACGCCCGTGCGTGAACACCGGTCGCTGCGCCTAGTCGCGTCGATCGTGTCGACGCCGATCACCTTCGTGCAGATGGCCGACCCGCAGTTCGGCCAGTTCGCCCACTTCTCCGGCCGCACGCCCGAGGAGCTCGCTCGCTACCGGCGGCACGGGCTGAACGTGCGCCCGGCTCCCAAGGTCGAGCATTTCCGCGAGGAGACGCGGCGGTTCGAGGCCGCGGTGGCGATGGCCGGGGCCGCCCGGCCGCGCTTCGTCGTCGTGTGCGGCGACATGGTGAACGCCGCCGGCGACCCCGCCCAGGTCGCCGAGGTGAAGCGGATCGCGGCCGGCCTGCCGGCCGGCGTGCCGCTCCGCTACGTGGCGGGGAATCACGACGCGTGTCCCGACAACGAGGTGCCCGACCCCGAGAGCCTGGCGCGCTACCGCGCCGACTTCGGCCCCGACTACTACGCCTTCCGCGAGGACGACGCGCATTTCCTGGTCCTGAACGCCTGTCTTCTCCAGCATCCCGAGCGGGCGCCCGAGGACTTCGACCGCCAGATGGCCTGGCTCGAGGGGGCGCTCCGGGACGCGGCGCGCGCCGGCGCGTCCCACATCGTCGCCTTCACCCACCAGCCGCTCTTCATGGCAAATCCCGAGGAGCCCGACGAGGACTACCCGTGGGCGCCGAGCCCCCCGGGCCGTCCGCCGGGCTACTGGGCCGTCCCGCGCGCGCGGCGCATGCCGGTCATCGAGCTGTTCCGCCGCTACGGGGTCCAGGCGACGTTCTGCGGCCACTGGCACCGGAACCACGAGACGCGGGACGGGGACATGCTGGAAGTGCTCACGAGCTCGGTGGGCTACCCCCTCGGCGACGACCCCTCCGGGATCCGCGTCGTCCGGCTGACGGCGTCGGGCGTCGAGCACGAGTATCGCCCGCTGCCGCTGGCCGGCGCGGCCTTCTGAGCACGCCCGCGGGCCGCCGGGGCCGGGGGCCGCTCCGATCTGCCCCGACCGCCCGTCTAAGTGTAGAGTGAACCTGCCGGGGACGATCCCCCGGCCCCGAGGAGGTCTCGATGGCGCTCTTCTCGTTCAGGAAGAAGGCAGGCATCCCCACGGCCGAGGAGGCCCTTCCCGGCCGGAGCGAGCCGATCGCGGTGACGGACCGGCACTTCGTGACGCGGCGGTCGATCAAGCCGCCATTCCCGGAGGGGCTCGAGCAGGCCGTGTTCGGGCTCGGCTGCTTCTGGGGCGCCGAGCGGAAGTTCTGGCAGACCGAGGGCGTCCATACGACCGCGGTCGGCTACGCGGGCGGCGCCACCCCGAACCCGACCTACGAGGAGGTGTGCTCCGGGATGACCGGCCACACCGAGGCGGTGCTGGTCGTGTTCGACCCCAAGGTCGTCTCGTACGACTCGCTGCTCCGCGTCTTCTGGGAGACCCACGACCCGACGCAGGGCATGCGCCAGGGGAACGACGTCGGCACGCAGTACCGATCGGCGATCTACACGTACGGCGATGCCCAGGCCGCGGCCGCGATCGCGTCGCGCGACGCCTACCAGCCCGCGCTCTCGCGCGCGGGTTACGGCCCGATCACGACGGAGATCCGTCCCGCTCCGCCCTTCTACTACGCCGAGGGATATCACCAGCAGTACCTCGCGAAGAATCCGGGCGGGTACTGCGGGATCGGCGGCACGGGCGTGGCGTGCTCCGTGGGGGTGGCCGCCGCGCGCTAGCCGCTGAACGCCTTCCTCTTCGCGCGCGGCGAGGGGAAAGCCCGGCACTCGTCCGCCGGGTCGGGTGTCGTCCGACCCTTGACTTGATCGGACCGCAGGTCCAGTGTGGGTCGTGGAGTTGATCGTGACCAGACGGACCCGTTTCGCGTCCCTGTTGCCCGTCGTCGTCTTCCTTGCCCTGCGCGCCCTGTCGCACGCTCACCCGTTGCCGCTGCCGTGGACGACGGGCGTGTACGACGGCGGTGGGCTCGACGACGTCCTGCAGACGATCCGCATCTCGTACACGTCGGGACTCGACGTCCGTCACGTCGTCGCCGGCGTGCTGCGCGCCCCGACCGGGCTGGTCACGGTTCCCCGGGCGTCGTTCGTCAGGGTCGCCGCGCTCAGCCTGGCCCACTCCCGGGCGCCGCCTCTCGCCTGATCTCCGCCCTCTCGCCGCTCCCCGCCGGCGCCGCCGCGTCCAGTGCGGCCTCTCGCCGGCTCACGACCGAATGAGACACGGATCGGTCGCGCGTCTCGCGCGACCGTGGGAGGACAACCATGTTCAGGAAGCTCGCGATCGTGGCGCTCTTGCTCGTGTTCGCCGCCGCCCCCGCGTGGGCGGACGAGATCTCCGGGAAGATCCAGAAGGTCGACGCAAGCGACCGCTCCATCGTGCTCGAGGACGGCACGCAGCTCTGGCTGGGCGACTCGGTGGCAGCCGACGCGCTCCAGGAGGGAGCCACCGTGAAGGCGTCCTACGAGGAGAAGGACGGCAAGAAGATCGTCACCGAGATCGAGGTCTCGCAGTAGCAGAAGAGGGCGACCGGGCGCGCCGCGCGTCGGCGCGCCCGGTGGTCACCGGGGCGGAGGCGCGTCGAGCTCCGCCCCGGCCAGGAATCGCTGGATCGCCTCGGACGAGATGACGAGCGTCTCGCCCGGCACAGGGATCTCCATGACCCGGCCGGGCGCATCGCGCGCGGCGATCTGCGCGGTGCGGTAGCCCTCGACGACGCCGACCAGCTCGCCGGTCTCGGCGTCGAACACCCCGGCGCCGCTGGCGCCGTAGCTCACCGTCGTGTCCACGAGCCGCACCGGGCCCTCGGTCGCGGTCGTCTCCGTGCCGGTGCCCACCTGGCTGACGGTGCCGCTGGCGAGCGTCATCCGGCGGCCGCGGGGGAACGCCACCACCCACACGTCGTCGCCGAGGTGCGCGGTCTCCCGCCGCCGCGCCGGCGGCAGCACGAGGTCCGGCACCAGGAGGAGCGCCAGGTCCAGCTCGCCGTCCGCGCGCACGACGGTGGCGGGGAACCGCTCGGCCGCGCCGGTCGTCCGGACGTGGATGGTCTCCGGGACGGGCGGGGCGACGAAGTGGCCTGCCGTGAGGATCCAGGTGCACCGGCGGTCGGGATCCGACGCGATCACGACACCCGATGCCGCGCGGCGTCCACCGCCGGGACGCTCCGCCAGGAGCTGGACGGCGGAGGGGAGGACGCTCCGGAGGACCTCCGCGCGGACCGGTGAGCGGGACGCCGTCGCGCATCCCGCCGTCAATACGAGCGCGGCGACGACTGCGAGCGCGATCCGTTCATCGACCGGTCGTCTCACGCGGCCCTCCTGCTTTCCCACGGGCCAGCAAGCCCAGCTCGATCGGGCTGGAGGGATGCTAGCAGAGTGCCAAGTCGGACCGACAAGGAAACCTGGCCGGGCCCTCGGTCAGGGCGTCGCCCCGGCGCGCTGCCTGATGAGCTCGTCGAACGGCCCGGAGATCCGGACGATCTCGTTCACGGGCCAGGCCCCCTGGTTGATCGTGGCGACGAAGAGGTCGCCGGCGATCCCCGCCCGGCGCGTCTCCGGTGTGTCTGGGGCGAAGGCCAGCCCGCGCGGCGCGTCCCCCTGGCTGTAGGCCGCGAACGGGACGCGCCGCCCGTCCGGCGTGACGACGAACAGCTCGGCGCCCTGGCGATCGGCGACGAAGAGGTGGCCGCCCGGCGTCGCGGCGATCGACGCCGGGATCGGGCCCCGCAGGAGCAAGGCCGGCGACCCGTCCGGCGTCACTCGCCAGACCTCGCCCGGGCCCTGCTGCCACGGCGCCTCGGCGTTCGCGTCGGCGCCGATCCACAGGGCGTCGGACGCGTCCATGGCGAGGACCCGCGGGCGCTGCACCGAGACGTAGCGCGGGTCCAGGACGCGGCCGCCGGGGTCGAGACGGAGGACACGCCCCGCCTCCCGGTCGGCGACGTAGAGCCGTCCGGCCGAATCGACCGCAACGCCCTCCGGCTGGCGGAGGAGCGGCGTCTGGTCGCGAGGGGGCGTTCCGCCCGCGAACAGCTCGGCGCGCCCGTCGATCATGCGATAGAGGACGCCGAGCCGGCGGTCACGGTCGAACGTCGTCACGAACAGCTCGAGTCCCGATCGGACGGAGGCGATCTGGGCGTTCCGGAGGGGCGGCCCGTAGAGGTACCGGGACTCGGTGTCGGGGGTGATCCGGCCTCCGCCCGGAGGCACGCGATAGACGGGCGCGAGGTCGTCCGTCTCGCCCGTCTGGTAGCGGCCGCCGGTTCGGGCGAGGTAGAGACTCCCGGTCCGGTCGAACACGAGCGTCGAGGTGGAGGGGATGCCGCGCGACGCGCGCCCCGTGGCGAACCCTTGCCCCGAGACGTAGACCTCCTTCGCGAAGCCCGCGGGCAGCCGGATCTCGGCCGAGACGCCCGTCGCGACGAGGGCGAGGGTGACGAGGACAACCGGGGTGGCCAAGCCTCGGAGCCGGGCGGACGTTGCGATCATCGCCTCCGCGTGCCTCGCTCTCCAATCAGCACGGTAGTCGACCCGAATGCGGCTCGCAAGCCGTCAGTGCGCGCCGGCCGGGACCTGACCGACCGCCAGGATGTGGGCGTGCAAGCCCAGGAGCGAGGGCTCGCTCTCGACCGCGCGGGCGGCGACCATGATTTCCCGGCGCCGCTCGGGATCCGCCCAGCGCGCGGCGAGGTCGGGAAGCGCCCACGCCGGTCCCTCGACCCCGAGGAGGGCGTCCAGCGAGAGCCCCGCCTCGAGGACCTCCGCCCGTAGGTCGTCCGGATGGTGAAAGAACGTGGTCGTGAAGTAGTCGTGGGTGGTCGGGTTGCGATGCTGGCCGTCGGCGAGGTCCCGCTCGACGATGGCGCGGAACGCGGGGTCGGCGAGGAACCCGTCGACGAGTCCCGAGAGGAGCGAGGCGAAGCGTGGGACCCCCGCCGCGAAGACGCGCCCGCCGGGACGGAGGACGCGGCCGGCCTCGCGGAGGGCCGCGATCCGGTCTCCGCGTTCCGTCAGGTGGTAGAGCGGCCCAAGGAGGAGCACCGCGTCCGCGGATCCCGACGCTTCCTCGAGGCGACGGGCGTCCCCCACCCGCGCCGCGATCGTCTGGCCGGCCTTCGCGGCCGCGTCCCGGGCCTGGTCCACGTGGAGCGGCACCGCGTCGATCAGGGCGACGCGGTAGCCCCGCCGCGCAAGCCACACGGCGTACACGCCGGGGCCGCCGCCGACGTCCAGGACCGTCGCGGGCGGGGCGGGGAGCCACCGCTCGAGGATGTCGCAGGTCCGCGCGAGCTCGAGAAGCCCGTGGCCCTCGCCGAGGCGCGCGGCCTCGCGCCCTCGCGCGTAGTAGGCAAGGGCTTCGGGCGGGAGCGCGGCGGGCGGCTCGGCCACGGGGCGAGTGTATCGTGGCGTGCCCCGCCCGGCCATGAAGGGCGGCCGCGCGCGTTGACGGCCTCTCCGTCTCCTGACACGATGCCCCGCGCGGGTGGCGGGACAGGCCGCGCGGCGGCCGATCGGCGCCGACCCGCCCACGGGGAGGAAGGGATGAAGCTCGAGGGAAGGCGCGCCCTGGTGACGGGCGCGGGGTCCCGCGGCATGGGGCAGGCGATCGCCGAGGCCCTCGGAGCCGAGGGGGCCGACGTGGCCGTCCACTACTACGGCGACGGCGCCGTGGCGCGGGAGCTGGTCGACCGGCTGCGCGCGTCGGGCCGGCGCGCCGTCGACCTCGGCGCCGACCTCGGCGACCCGACGGTGGCCCGCGCGCTCGTGCGGCGCGCGATCGACGCGCTGGGCGGTCTCGACGTCGTCGTGTGCTGCGCCGCGGTCCTCTCCCGGGTGCCGTTCCTCGACCTGACCGACACCGAGTGGGATCGCGTCCACGCCGTCAACCTCCACGGGTACTTCGCCGTGGGCCAGGAGGCGGCGCGGCACATGGTCGAGCGCGGGGGCGGCGGCCGGATCGTCATGGTGAGCTCGGTGAATCAGGTCACCGTGAACCGCGGCATCGCCCACTACGTCGCGACCAAGGGCGGCGTCATGCAGCTCGCCAAGGCGATGGCCCTCGAGCTCGCGCCCAGCGGAATCACCGTAAACCTGATCGCGCCGGGGACCGTCGAGACGGACCTGAACCGCGCGTTCCTCGCCGACCCCGAGAATCGGCGGGCGAAGCTCGGCCTGATCCCCATGGCGCGGATCGGCCGTCCCGAGGACGTCGCGGGCGCGGCGGTGTTCCTGGCGAGCGACGCTGCCGCCTACGTGACCGGCGCGACGATCGTCGTCGACGGGGGTCTGACGCTCGAGTGAGGGGCGTCCCCCGACAGGGCGATCACCGGCGCCACCGGGTAGAATGAGGGCGCCCGGCCGTCGAGCCGGGCAGACCCGTGAGGAGGGGCATGGACAGGGAAACGCGGCTGGTGCACGCCGGCCGGGACCCCGAGCGGCAGGAGGGGATCGTCAATCCGCCCCTCTATCGCGCCTCGACGATCCTCTATCCGACGATGGCCGCGTACGAGGGCCGCTTCGAGCGCCGGTACACGAGCTACGCCTACGGCATCCACGGCACGCCGACCACGATGGCGCTCGCCGAGGCCGTGGCGGAGCTCTCCGGGGGCGCCCGGACGGTGCTCCTTTCCTCCGGCCTCTCGGCGGTGACGCAGGCCCTGACCGCTTTCCTCCGGCGAGGCGACCACCTCCTGATCGCGGACACGGTGTACCAGCCGACCCGCGCCTTCTGCCAGGACGTCCTCGCGCGCTATGGCGTCGACGTCACCTTCTACGATCCGCGGGTGGGCGCGGACATTGCCGGTCTCATCCGCCCGACGACGCGCGTCGTGTACCTCGAGTCGCCGGGCTCCCAGACCTTCGAGGTCCAGGACGTCCCGGCGATCGCCGCCGCCGCCCGCGCGCGCGGCGCCGTCGTGATGCTGGACAACACCTGGGCCACGCCGCTCCACTTCCGTGCGTTCGACCACGGCGTCGACGTCGAGATCCAGGCGCTGACGAAGTTCGTCGCCGGTCACTCGGACCTCCTCCTGGGCGCGGTCACGACGCGGACCGAGGAGCTGTACCGGGCTGTCCGCGACGGCGCGTCGACGTTCGGGGACTGCCCGGCGCCCGACGTGTGCTACGAGGCGCTGCGGGGCCTCCGGACACTCGCCGTCCGCCTCCGCCATCACGAGGCCTCGGCGCTCCGCGTGGCGGAGTGGCTGGCGCGCCGGCCCGAGGTCGCCCGCGTGCTCCACCCGGCGTTGCCGGACGACCCGGGGCACGCGCTCTGGAAGCGGGACTTCCGCGGCGCGTCGAGCCTGTTCGGCGTGCTGCTGCGCACGGGCTCGGTGTCGGCGGTGGCGGCGATGGTCGACGGCCTCGGGCTGTTCAAGATCGGCGCAAGCTTCGGGGGCTTCGAGAGCCTGATCGTGCCCGTGCGGCCGGACCGCACGGCGCGACCCTGGCGGGAGCCCGGGTTCCTCCTGCGCTTGCACGTGGGCCTGGAGACCGTCGAGGACCTGATCGCCGACCTCGAGGCGGGCTTGGCCCGGCTCGGAGCGGCGCTCCAGCATGAGGGGGAGACGCGGAGATGACGGCGGACGCGGGACAGCCGGCGGTGGCGTTCGAGGGCAGGGCGGAGGGGACCGCGCGCGCGGCGAGCCGCGACGCGTCGCTCCGGGATCGGGCGCGCCGGGTGATTCCCGGCGGCATGTTCGGCCACCAGAACGCGGCCAGCTGGCCCACCGAGTTTCCGCAGTTCCTCGAGCGCGGGCGGGGATGCCGCATCTGGGACGTGGACGGCCGCGAGTACCTGGACTTCGTGTGCAGCTTCGGCCCGATCGTCCTCGGCCACGCGCACCCCGCGGTCGAGGCGGCGGTCGAGCGCCAGCGTGGCCTCGCTGACTGCCAGAACGGCCCGTCCCCCCGGATGGTGGAGCTCGCGGAGCGGCTGGTCGATCTGGTGCCGCACGCGGACTGGGCGCTGTTCCAGAAGAACGGCACCGATGCCACGACGCTCGCCCTCTCGATCGCGCGCGCGGCGACGGGCCGGCGGAAGGTCCTGGTCGCCCGCGGGGCCTATCACGGCTCGGCACCCTGGTGCACGCCGCGGCCGGCGGGGACGACGTCCGAGGACCGCGCCCACCTGATCCACTTCGTCTACAACGACCTGGCGAGCGTCGAGGCCGCCGCGGACCAGGCTGGCGGCGACCTCGCGGCGGTGCTGGTGTCGGCGTTCCGCCACGACGCGCGCTTCGATCAGGAGGAGTGCGATCCGGCGTTCGCGCGCGGGATCCGGGCGCTCTGCGATCGGCGGGGCGCGGCGCTCGTTCTCGACGACGTGCGCGCCGGCTTCCGGCTCCACCTCGGCGGGAGCTGGGAGCCGCTCGGCGTGCGCCCGGACCTGTCCGCGTACAGCAAGGCCATCGCCAACGGCTACCCGCTGGCGGCCGTTGTCGGCCGGGACTCGCTCCGCGCCGCCGCCCAGCAGGTCTTCGCGACCGGGTCCTTCTGGTGCGCGGCCGTGCCGATGGCCGCCGCGATCGCGACGCTCGAGGCGCTCGAGGCGGAGCGGGGGATCGAGCGGATGGCCCGCGCCGGGACGCTCCTCCGCGAGGGGCTCGCCCGTCAGGCGAGGGCGCACGGGCTCCGGGTCCGGCAGACCGGCCCGGTGCAGCTTCCGTTCATGACGTTCACCGCCGACGTGGCCGCGGGCACGTTCGACCGCGCGAACCTCTTCACGGGCGAGGCCGCGCGGCGCGGCGTATGGCTCCACCCCTGGCACAACTGGTTCATGTCGGCGGCGCACACCGAGGCGGACGTGCGGGCGGCGCTGGAGCGGACCGATCCCGCCTTCGCGGCGGTGCGCGCCCGGTTCGGGCCGGACGGGGACGACTCGGGAGGGCGGGCGTGAAGGTCTATGACGGGCTGACGGAGTACGTCGCCTCGGCCGAGGAGGCCGAGCGCCTCCGGCAGACGCTCTATCGCACGGACCTGTCGGCGCGGGCCACCGTCCTGCCCGGCTACCGGGCCCGCCTCGAGCCGGCCGACCTCGCGCGGTTCCGTGGCCAGGGCTATCTCGCGATGGAGGGCCTCCTCACGCTCGACGAGGTCGCTCGCTGCGCCGGCGCGCTCGACGACCTCGCCCGCCGGAGGCCGGAGGGCGTCGGCATCCAGGACGAGCCCTACTACCAGACGGGTGGCGACGCGTCCCAGGCCGTCCCGCCGGAGCTCCGGGTGCGGAAGCTCTGGAAGTTCGCCGGTGTCGACCCGGTTCTGGGCGGGGCGGTGGCGGCGCCGCGGATCACCGCGATCCTGGACCAGCTGATCGGCCCCGGCGCGCGAATGATCCAGGACATGGCGCTCATGAAGCCGCCGCACCGCGGCGCCGAGAAGCCCTGGCACCAGGACAACGCCTACTTCGACTGGACGCCGCTCGACGGCGTGCTCGGCGTGTGGATCGCCCTCGACGCCGCGACGGTGGAGAACGGCTGCATGCAGATCGCGCCCGGATCCCACCGGGCGGGGCCCGCGCCCCACTACCACGTGCGCGACTGCCAGCTCGTCGATCAGGAGGCGCGGGTGGCCGGCGCGGAGGTGGTGCCGCTCGCGCCGGGAGGCGCCCTCTTCTTTTCGGCGCTCCTCCACCACGGGACGCCGCCGAACCGGAGCGTCGATCGTCGGCGGGCGCTCCAGTTCCACTACGCGGCCGCGCGCTGCACGCGGATGACGTTCCAGGAGCACATGGCGTACTTCGACATCGGCGGGGCCTACGTGGGCTGCCGGGACTGGGACATGGACGCCGGCGTATCGCGCGCGAGGCTCTCGCCGTGATCGCGGGAACGAGGGGAGCGCGATGAGCCAGCAGGCGCGGGCGACGGTCCAGGCGGACAACGAGCACGTGAAGGTGACCGAGTGGCGGTTTGCGCCGGGCGAGGCGACCGGCTGGCATCGTCACGGGTACGATTACGTCGTCGTCCCGATGACGACCGGGCCCCTACGCATCAAGTCCGCCCAGGGCGAGATATCGAACGACATCGTGCCCGGCCAGTCGTACTTCCGGACGGGCGGCGCCGAGCACGACGTGTGGAATCCGACCAACCGCGAGGTGGTCTTCGTGGAGATCGAGCTCAAGTCTCTACCGCGATGAAGCTCACCGGCATCCCCCGCGCGTCGAGCTTCCCGCGGATGGTCCGCGTGAAGCAGACCTTCCGCGGCCCGACGGTGGAGAACGTGCCCGACGCGGTGCGATCGGCGCTGAGCCGCCTCGCGCTGCCCGTCAAGGCGGGCCAGTCGGTGGCCCTGACCGTCGGGAGCCGCGGCGTCGTCAACATCGACGCGATCGTCCGCTCGACCGTCGACCACCTGAAGGGGCTGGGGGCCAGGCCCTTCATCATCCCCGCCATGGGCAGCCACGGCGGTGGGACGGCGGAGGGCCAGCGGTCGGTCCTCGAGCACTACGGCGTCACCGAGACCACGATGGGCTGTCCGGTGCGCGCGACGATGGACGTGGTCCAGGTCGGCGAGGCGCTGGGGCTCCCGATCTGGCTCGACCGCTACGCGGCGGAGGCCGACTGGGTCGGCGTGATCAACCGGGTCAAGCCGCACACCGGCTTCACCGGCGACATCGGCTCGGGCCTCCTCAAGATGATGACGATCGGCACCGGCAAGCACCGCGGGGCCGTCCAGGCCCACCGGGCGAACATCCGGCTCGGCTACGAGCGCATGATCACCGAGCTCGGCTCGGCGATGCTCCGGAGCGGACGGATCGCGTTCGGGCTCGGCGTGGCCGAGAACGGCTACGACGAGACGGCGCTGGTGGAGGCCTTCCTCCCCGACGAGCTCGAGGCCGGGGAGCGCGAGCTCCTCCGGAAGGCGCGCGCCTGGATGGCGAAGCTGCCGTTCGACCAGGTCGACCTCCTGATCATCGACGAGATCGGGAAGGAGATCTCCGGCACCGGCATGGACACGAACGTGATCGGCCGCCACGCCACGTGGTTCGAGCGGCCGTTCACGACGCCGCGGGTCACGTTCATCGTGGTGTGCGACGCGACGGCGAACACGTACGGCAACGTCAACGGCATCGGGCTCGCGGACTTCACGACGCGCCGCCTGGCCGACAAGGCCGACTGGGAGCCGACCTACGTCAACGCGCTGACCGCCTGCTCGCCCGGCGGCCCCAAGCTCCCCGCGGTGCTCGACACGACCCGGGAGGCGATCGCGGTGGCGCTGTCGTGCCTCGGCCTCGACCGGCCGGAAGACGCGCGCGCCGTGCGGATCCAGAACACGCTCCGGCTGACCGAGGTGGAGGTGTCGGAGGCCTTCGCGGGCGACCTCGTTGGTCGCGACGACCTCACGGTCCTCGGCGACCCCGCCGAGATGGCCTTCGGCCCCGACGGCGCGCTCCCGCCCTTCTGAGCCGTGAACCCGCTGGGACTCGAGGTCGGGCAGCGCGCCCGCCGGACCAAGACCGTCACCGCACGCGACGTCGAGCTCTACGCGGAGATCACGGAGGACCGGAATCCCCTCCACTTCGACCCCGGGTTCGCCGCGCGCACGAAGTTCGGCCGCCTGGTCGCCCAGGGCGGGATCACCGCCGGCATGCTGAACGCGCTGGTTGCCATGGACCTGCCCGGCCCGGGCACGGTCTTCATGAGCCAGTCGCTCCGCTACCTCGCGCCGACGTACCTCGGCGACACCCTGACGGCCGAGGTCGAGGTCCTGGCCGTCAAGCCGGACAAGCCCGTCTGCCAGCTCAAGGCGACCATCACCAACCAAAGCGGGACCGTCGTCCTCGAGGGGGAGTGCTGGACCTACACGCTGAGGCCGGCGTGAGGGCGCGGATCGAGGAGGCTCCAGGCTCGCGCGGACCGCATCGATCAGGAGTCGACGTCTGACCCCGTGATCCGGCGGCTCGACCACCTCGTCCTGACGACACGCGACCGCGATCGCTGCGTCGACTTCTACACCCGCGTCCTCGGGATGGGGCTCGAGACGTTCGGCGAGGGGCGTCTGGCCTTCCGCTTCGGAGACCAGAAGATCAACCTCCACGAGGCGGGGCGGGAGTTCGAGCCCAAGGCCGAGCGGCCCACGCCCGGCGCGCTCGACCTCTGCTTCCTCGCGCGGGAGCCGCTCGACGTGGTGATCCGGCGTCTCGAGGCGGCGGGCGTCCCGATCGAGCTCGGCCCGGTGCCGCGGACCGGCGCGACGGGCCCGATCCGCTCGGTCTACGTGCGCGATCCCGACGGGAACCTCGTCGAGATCTCGGAGCCCGTCCCACGGTCGGGGCGCTCGTAGCGCGGTGCGAGCGCGCATCCGGCCCCCGGCGCAGCGCGGGCCGCTCCTCGGTCGCCGGGCGTTCCTCGGCGGCGTTGCGGCGCTCGCGGCGTCCGGCCTCGGCGGCTGCGCGACCCCGGCGCTGCCGGACCTCGCCGGCCGGGACCCCTTCAGCCTCGGGGTGGCGTCGGGCGAGCCGGGGCCGGACGGGTTCGTCCTGTGGACCCGGCTGGCGCCGCTTCCGCTCTGGCCGGATCCGGCCGCGCCGGGCGGGCTGACGACCGGCGACGTGCCGGTGCGCTACGAGATCGCCGCCGACGCCGGCATGCGCACGATCGTCCAGTCCGGCCACGCGATCGCGGAAGCCGCCTACGCGCACTCGGTCCACGTCGAGGCGAGCGGGCTCGAGCCGGCCCGGCCCTACTGGTACCGCTTCACGCAGGGGGACGCGCGGAGCCGCGTCGGCCGCGCATGGACCGCGCCGCCGCCCGGCCAGCCGCTCCGGACACTCCGCTTCGGCTTCGTGTCCTGCGCGAACTACGAGCACGGATACTTCTCCGCCTACCGGCACCTGGCCGACGAGTCGCCGGACCTCGTGGTGTTCCTCGGCGACTACATCTACGAGTACGTCGAGCGGGTCCGTCCCACGGTCCGGCGGCACAGCGACGGCGTCGAGGCGAAGACGCTCGCCACCTACCGGAACCGATATGCCCAGTACCGGCTCGATCCCGATCTCCAGCGACTCCACGCGGAGGTCCCGGCGCTCGTCACGTGGGACGATCACGAGGTCCAGGACGACTACGCGGACCGCTGGTCGCCGTCGTTCGACGATCCCGAGGTCTTCCTCGCGCGGCGCGCGGCCGCGTACCAGGCTTTCTACGAGCACATGCCGCTCCGTCCGAGTCGATCCCGGCCGGAGGGACTGGCGCTCCGGATCTACGACCGCTTCGCGTACGGCGACCTGGTGGAGTTCTCCGTGCTCGACGGGCGGCAGTACCGCTCCCGCGAGGCCTGCGCGACGGTGCCGGGCTACGGGGGCGGCCACTTCGAGGCCGACGCCTGGTGCCCGGAGCGCCGGGACCCCGGCCGGTCCATCCTCGGCGCCGCGCAGGAGGCCTGGCTCTTCGACGGGCTCGCGCGCTCCCGGGCGCGGTGGAACGTCCTCGCGCAGGACGTGCTGATGGCGCAGCTCAAGCAGCGGGTGCCGCTGGTCGACATGGTCGGCCACTGGACCGACGCCTGGGACGGCTACCCGGCGACTCGCGACCGGCTCCTCGCCCGGGTGGCGGTGACCCGCGTGGCGAACCCCGTGGTGATCACCGGGGACCTCCACTCCTTCTGGGTCAACGATCTGAAACAAGACTTCAACGACCCAAGGTCTCTCACCGTCGCCACGGAGCTCGTCGGCTCGTCCGTCTCGTCCCCGGGGCCGTCGTACGAGCAGTTCATGCGCTGGATGCCCGACAACCCGCACGTGCGGTACTTCGAGAGCCGCCAGCGCGGCTACGCGATCGTCGATCTCGCGCCCGAGCGCATGGCCGCGCGCTTCCGAGCGCTGTCGGACGTCCGGGATCCGCAGGCCACGGTGTCCACGCTGCGGAGCTTCGTCGTCGAGTCCGGCCGGCCCGGCGCGGTTCCGGCCTGACCGACGCCCGGTGACGCTCGCCCTCGGTGCGCCGCCCGCCCGCCGTCCGAGGCCGTTGCCGTACCGCCACGGGGAGCAGCCGCCCGGCGCGACGATCCTCTCCCCGTCCGACTGACCGGCCGGTCGCCACGGTCCGCCGTGGTCGACCGAGCCGGCCAGCCGGTACAGCTGACTACCCCGGCACGCTTGCGGCCGGGGCCCTCACGGGTGGCTGGGTGTGTTCACCCACACGGCGTCGATCCGGGCGTCCATGGCCGCCAGGCTCGGGGTCGGACAGTTCGGCGCGAAGCTCCCCACGCGGAGCGACTTGAAGGGCTCTGCCGCGGGGTTGTGGCGGGCCTGGGGGAGGACGTCGCCGTAGTGCATGGTCTGCTCCACGACGAATGGCCGCGTGAGCGTCCGCACGATTCGCACGACGAAGGCCCTCGCCGCGCGATCCCAGCGAAGCGTTGCGACTGCCGGCTCGCCGATCCTCACGGTCCCGAGGTCGACGTTGTTGAAGAACCCGATGCTCGTCGACATGAACCCGCCGACGCGGAGGGAGGTGGCGGGCAGCGACGGGTCGTCCGTTCGCCGCTCGACCATGAGGTACGCGATCACGTCCTCGTCCGGGTTTCCCGTCGCCCCCGCGTTGAAGAAGGCGCCATGGACGAGCATCTGCGGGTGCGCCGCCTCCTCGGGGTTGGCCGGGCAGGCCCGGGCGCTGGCGCCCTTGACGACGAAAAGCGCGCGGATCGTCTCGATCGCCTCGGGCTCCGCGAACAGGACCTGCGACTCGGCGAACGTCACCTCGCCGGGCGGCTCCTCGGCGCCGTAGCCCCGCACCGCGAGGCGCAGATGGCCGTTCTGCACCTCGCGCGCGCAGATGGCCGTCGGCCCGCACATGGGCGGGGTGATCCACTTGTCCGGATCGATGTCGTTGCCCTGGAAGTGATCGTAGATCCGCATGCCTTCGGCGTGGGCGGGCAGCCACGCGAGGCACACCAGCAGCGCACACCCGACCGGACTCAATCGCTTCATCGTCGCCTCCACCAGTTGATGGGTTTCGGACACGTCGCCCCGCGGCCCCTCGTGTGCCCGGCGCTCTCGGGGAACCCCCGGCCGCCCGGCGGCGGGTCGCGGCCTGGCGAACGCCAGACGGGTGAGCACGGGTCATGCCACGGGGACGCCCAATGAAGTCAACAGTTTGGAGAGGCCGTGGGTCTCCCCGTAATGGGGGAACGGGTGGAGGCTCGGCGAATTGGGGGGCCGGCGTGACGGACGGCGGCGTCGGCAATCGCCCGTCGCCGCGCGCGGCGGGCGCGGGTATCCTGGGACGGCTCGGATTCCTAGTCAGCGCGTCCTCAAAACCACAGGAGGCCTCGTGGAGACCGTCGGGTTGATCGGGCTCGGGAACATGGGCGGGGGCATGGCGGGGAACCTCTTGAAGGCGGGCTACCCGCTGGTGGTCCACGATCTCAGGCCGGAGGTCGTGCGGGACTTCGCCGCGCGGGGCGCGCGGCCGGCGGGCTCGGCGGCCGAGGTCGCGCGGCTCGCCGAGGTGACGCTGACGTCCTTGCCGGGCCCCAAGGAGGTCGAGGCGGTGGCGACGGGCGCCGACGGGCTCCTGGCCAGCATGCGGACGGGGAGCGTCTGGGTGGACACGACGACCAGCCGGCCGACGCTGATCCGCCAGCTCGAGCCGCGCTTCCGGGCCAAGGGCCTCCACGTCCTCGACGCGCCGGTGAGCGGGGGCAAGACCGGAGCGGCGACACGCAACCTGGCGGTGATGGTCGGCGGCGAGCGGGCCGTCTACGACCGGGTGAAGCTGGTCCTCGACGCGATCGGAGACAAGGTCTTCTACGCGGGGGCGATCGGCGCGGGCTCGGTCTGCAAGCTGGTCCACAACATGGTGGGCCACAGCGTGCGGCAGGCCGTGGCGGAGGCGCTCACGCTGGGCGTCAAGGCGGGCGTGGACGCCGAGTCGGTGTGGGAGGGCCTCCGGCGGGGCGCCCTCGGCCGGATGCACTACCTCCACGAGGGCATGCCGAAGACCGTGTTCCGCGGCGCGTACGACCCGCCGATGTTCAGCCTCGCGCTCGCTCGGAAGGACATCGGGCTCGCCACCGAGCTGGCCCGCGAGTTCGACGTGCCGCTGCCGATGACGAACCTCGCCGAGCAGATCGCCATCGAGGCGATGAACCGCGGCTGGGGCGGGCTCGACAACAACGTCGTCTTCCGGCTCCAGGAGGAGGCCGCGCGGGTGGAGGTTCGGGCGCCCGGGATCGACCCCGCGCGCGCGGCCCGATTCATCACGACGCACCCGGACGCCTGAGACGGGACCGATGCCTCCCGCGCGACGGGGGTGCTATCCTGACGAGACGCTCGACGACGAGCGGAAGGAGCGGAGCGCATGACGCACGCCGAGACGACCGGACGTCATCAGCCGGCCCGGGCCGTTCACGAGGACGAGCGCCCGTGGGAGCTGCTCCGCTGGCCGGGGCAGTGGAGCAAGATGCTCGTGCACCCGACCTCCGAGCGGCCGACGGACCCGAACGCGGGCCTCGTCCGCTACGAGCCGGGCTCGCATCATCCGTTCCACAAGCACGAGTTCGCCCAGGTCTGGTACATCGTCGAGGGCCAGTTCCGGATCGGCGAGCGCACCTACGGCCCCGGCACGATGCTCTTCTACCCGGACCCGCACTTCGAGGACCCGCTCCAGACGGACACCGGCGGGGTCATGCTGTTCGTGCAGTACCAGGGTCCGGACACCGGGGGGCGGCCCGTCTACGACGGCCGGTTCAACATGACGGCGCGAAAGCGAATCGAGGAGGAGAACGTCGAGGCGTAGGCCCGCGGCGTCCCGTCATGGGGAACACCTTCGGCCAGCTGTTCCGGGTGACGACGTGGGGCGAGTCCCACGGCGCCGCCACCGGCGCGGTGATCGACGGCTGCCCGCCGCGCCTGCCGCTCGGCGAGGCCGACATCCAGCCGGACCTCGATCGCCGCCGCCCGGGCCAGAGCCTCCTCACCAGCCAGCGGAAGGAATCCGACACCGTCCGCATCCTGAGCGGGGTCTTCGAGGGGCTGACTCTCGGGACGCCGATCGCCCTCGAGATCCAGAACGAGGACATGCGGCCCGGCGACTACCGCGAGATGCAGGAGAAGTACCGGCCGAGCCACGCGGACTACACGTACGACGCGAAGTACGGGGTCCGGGACTGGCGGGGCGGGGGACGAACGAGCGCGCGCGAGACGGCGGCCCGCGTTGCGGCGGGCGCGGTGGCGCGGAAACTCCTCCACGTCCGCTGGGGCGTCGAGGTCGTGGCCTGGGTGGCCCGCGTCGGCCGCATCGCCGCCGAGTGCGACGTCGAGCGCGTGACCCGGGAGGACGTGGAGCGGACGCCGATCCGCTGTCCCGATCCCCCGGCGGCCGAGCGGATGATCGCGGCGGTCGAGGCGGCGCGGAAGGACGGCAACTCGCTCGGCGGCCTGGTGACCTGCGCCCTCCGGGGCTGCCCGCCCGGCTGGGGCGAGCCCGTGTTCGACCGGCTGGAGGCGGATCTCGCCAAGGCGGCGCTGAGTCTCCCGGCGAGCAAGGGGTTCGAGATCGGCTCCGGGTTTGCCGGGACCGAGCTCACCGGGCGCGAGCACAACGACGAGTTCTACATGGACGGCGACCGCGTGCGCACCCGGACGAACCGGAGCGGCGGCGTCCAGGGCGGCATCTCGAACGGCGAGACGATCTACTTCCGCGTCGCCTTCAAGCCCACCGCGACGATCATGTCGCCCCAGCGCACCGTGGACGTCCGTCACGAGGACACGGTGCTCCAGGCGAGGGGGCGCCACGATCCCTGCGTCCTCCCGCGCGCCGTGCCCATGGTGGAGGCGATGGCCGCCCTGGTCCTCGCCGACCACGCGCTCCGGCAGGAAGCCATCCGCGCCGGCGCGTCCCCCCCGAAAGACTGACGGGAGGTCTCCGTGCACGCCTTCCTCGCCCCGCTCCGGGGCATGGGACGGGAACGCCTGGTGTTCCTCTGGCTGGTGACCGGCGGGCACACCGCCATCCACTGGTTCCAGACGATGTTCGCGGTCGTCCTGCCGTCGGTCACCCAGGGGCTCGGACTCAACGAGGTCCAGACCGGCTACCTCCAGTCCGCCCGTCAGCTCACGTCCGGCAGCATGAACCTGCCGTTCGGCATCCTGGCGGACTCGTTCGCGCGCCAGCGCGCGGCGATCCTCGCCTCGGCGCTCTTCTTCATGGGGCTGGGCTACTTCTGCTTCGCGGCGGCGCCGAACCTGGTCGGGGCCTTGGTGGGCGCCGCCCTCGTAGGCCTCGGCACGGCCGCGTGGCACCCGCCCGCGATGGGCGCCCTGTCGGCGCGCTTCCCCGAGCGGCGGGCCACGGCGCTGTCGATTCACGGGATGGGGGCCACCGTCTCCGACACGCTGACCCCGCTCGCGGTCGGCGCGCTGCTCGTCGCGATGTACTGGCGAGACTTTCTCCACGCGCAGCTCCTGGTGGGCGTGGTCGCAGCGGTCCTGGTGTGGCTCGGCCTGGCGCGACAGTTCACCCAGGCCACCGCGCGCCCGACCGGGCGGAGCTTCGCGGGCGACGTGCGGACGATCCTCGTCAATCCCGCGTTCCTGGCCGTGTCCTTCGCCGACGGTCTCATGGCCATGGCGCGGCAGGTCATCCTGACGTTCTTCCCCCTGTACATCCAGATCGGCCTCGGCCGCGGGGCCTTCGAGCTCGGGGTCTACGTGGCGCTCCTCCACGGCATGGGGACGGTCTCCCAGCCGCTCCTGGGTATCCTGGCCGACCGCGTGGGGCGCAAGGCCGTGCTGGTCCCGTCGTTCCTGCTCCTGACCGTCTTCTATCTCCTCCTGGGGCGCGTCGCGCCGGGCTGGCCGCTCGGAGTCCTGGTCCTGGCGATCGGCGTGTTCTTCTACACGCTCGTGAACATCACGAGCGCGGCGGTCCTCGACGTGGCCGGCTCCCGCACGCAGTCGTCGGCGTCGGGGCTCAGCACCGCGATCACCCAGCTTATCGTGCTGCCGTCGCCCGTCCTGGCGGGCTGGCTGGTCCACCGCTTCGGGTACGGCGCGGCGTTCAACCTGGCGGCCAGCTTCATGGCCATCGGCATCCTCGTCATGCTGCCCGTCCGGCTCTACGGCGGCCAGGGCCGGGCCGCGGCCTGACCCGCGCGGAGGGAGACCCCATGGAGCGTCGCGCCTTCGGAAGGACGGGCCTCGCGGTGTCGGCTCTCGGCTTCGGAAGCTGGCCGATGAGCGGGGGGAACCGCTACGGCGCGATCGAGGATGCCGAGGCGATCCGCGCGATCCACCGGGCGCTCGAGGGCGGCGTGAACGTGGTCGACACCGCGCCGGCGTACGGGTTCGGCCACGCCGAGGAGGTGGTGGGCCAGGCCCTGCGGGGACGCCGGCCGGGGGTCATCCTCGTGACCAAGTGCGGGCTCGCTTGGGATCCCGGCAGCCCCGTTATCCGTCGTGACACCTCGCCCGCGAGCCTCCGGCACGGGGTCGACCTCTCGCTCCGCCGGCTCCAGACCGACGTGATCGACGTCTACCTGATCCACTGGCCGAACGCCGACACGCCGTTCGAGGACGCCTTCGGCGCGATGGACGACATCGTCCGCGCGGGCAAGGTGCGGTTCGTCGGCGTGTCGAACTTCACGGTGGCGCAGATGGAGGCCTGCATGCGCGTGCGCCGCGTGGACGTCGTGCAGGTGGGCTACCACCTTCTCGACCGCCGGATGGAGCAGGAGGTGTTCCCGTACTGCGCGCGTCACGGGATCGGTGTCATGGGCTACGGGCCTCTGGGCCACGGTCTGCTCACCGGCGCGTTCACGGCGACGACGCGCTTCGTGGACCCCGACTGGCGGGCGAAGGGGATTGCCTTCGGCCAGCCCATCTTCACGCCGGAGAACTTGCCGAGGAACGCGGCGGTCGTGGACCGGCTGCGACACGAGGTGGCGGAGCCGCTCGGCGTGCCGGTTAGCTACGTCGCCCTCGCCTGGGCCCTCCGGAACCCCGTCGTCACCACGGCGCTGGTGGGCGCGCGCCAGCCGTCCGAGGTCGAGGACAACCTGAGGGGCGTGCAGCTTAGCCTGTCCGCCGCCGACGTCGCGCGGATCGACGAGATCCTCCGGGACGCGGCCGGAACGATCCGTGCGTTCACGCCGCTCCGCCCGGCGATGGAGCTCTGGGAATAGTCTGATCGCGGGGTTGCCGGCTTCTTCTCCCCTCGGCATCGACGGGAGCCGGAGCCGGGCTGCGCCCCTGGACTGCCGGGGAGCGCTGTGGTAGCCGTGGCCGGTAGCCGGTATGACGTGGCCGGCGGCCGTGCGGACCTGAACCCTCCAGGCATGAGGGCCTCGATGGCCGTGACAGCGTGATGTCGATGCTGTGGGACGACCGGTGGCTGGATCCGTAGAAGCGCGCGATCCAGAGGGCTCGCCGTCGCCCGCCTCGTCTCTCGGGTGGCTGGCCGCCCTCGTCTCCTACGCGACCTACGTCGCGGGAGTTGTCCTCTTCACCTGGCCGCTTGCCCTGCATCCCGCCACTACGTGGGCCAACCACCACGACCCGCCCCTCTTCACATGGGTCATGGCATCCATGGCGCGCTGGCTGGCGGCCGGCCCTCGGACGCTCTTCGATGGGGGCGCCTTCTATCCCTACGGGGAGAGCCTGGCGTTCAGCGAGCCGCTGCTCCTGCCCGCGATCCTGGGTCTGCCGGGCTTCGCATGGGGCGACCCTATCCTCACGTACAATCTCCTGGTCCTGCTGCTGTGGCCGCTGAACGGCCTGGCGATGGCGTGGGCGGCGTGTGAGCTCACCGGCTCGCGCCGGGGCGCCTGGATCGCCGGCGCCGTGTTCAGCGTCTCCCCCTACTTCGTCCAGTACCACCTCGAGTTCAACATGCTTCCGGCCGCCCCGGTCCCAGTGGCGCTTGTCGCCTGGGTCCGGTGGCTCGAGCGCCAGGAGACGCGTTGGCTGGCTCTGGCGCTTGGCGCGCTCACGCTCCAGGGCCTCACGTCCTGGTACTACACGATTGCCACCGGGTTCGCGTTCGTGGCGCTGACGGTCGCTTACGCCTGTTTGCGCTGGCACGGGTGGCGCATCTGGCGCGACGCGGGGATGCTCGCCGTGGGCATCGTGGCCGTCGCCGCGATTCTCGTGCCTGTGGCGTGGCCGTACGTCATCGTCAAGAGCGAGCTCGGACTGGAGCGTGACATCCGAGACGTGCTAGAGCACCATGCGGACCTCCTCGGCTTCGTCGAGTCGGTGTCGCGGTTTCCCATCCCGCGGGGGCCCTGGCGCCATGAAGGCACCGAGACGTCGCCGTTCGTGGGGTTCGGCGTCATGGCTCTCGGAGCTCTCGCGCTCGCTCGCGGATGGCGCGAGGATTTCCGGTCGTCGGGCGGCCCCGCATGGCTCGCCCGTGGCGCCGGCCTGACCCTGCTCCTCACGATGGGCGGTTTCGCGGCCCTCGTCCTGCACCGTCGCCCCTTCAACCTTCGAGCCGTGGGGGTTCACCGACACCTCGGCGCCGGCATCTTCGTGACGCTCGCGCTCGCGATGGTGTTCGTTCTTCTCCTCGCGCGGGGATGGAGGGAGGCGCGGGCCCGCGCCTCGCGGCGGCTCGACGCCGGGGACTGGGCGGCGCTGCTCGCCGCACTGGCAGCCGTGTCCGTGGTGCTGGTGCTCGGTCCCGTCGTGCACGTCGCCGGCCGTTCGCTCGGCCGAGGGCCGTACGCCGAGCTCTACCGGGTGCTCTTGCCGCTGCACGCGGTGCGAATCAGCGTCCGCTTCGCCATCCTCTGGGTGGCCGCGCTCGGCCTCCTGAGCGCCTTCGGATGGCGGCGGCTGGAAGCACGGGTGCCGGGAGCTTCGCGGCGGCGGCTCTGGTTCGCCTGTGTCGTGGTGGCGCTCGTCGTCGAGTACACGATGAAGCCCATCGACATCGTGGGAATCGAGGCCCCACGACCCGTGGATCTCGTGTTGCGCGCGGATCCCGCGGACGTCGCCGTCCTCGAGTGGCCCACCGCCGTGCCGGGCGTCGACGCCGATGCGATGTTCCGGTCCCTGTTCCACGGCAAGCGCGTCGTGAACGGGTTCTCGGGATTCCGCGTGGAATCGCTTCACGACCTGTCGGGGCTCTTGACGAGGCCGGGCCGGCCGTTTCCGTCGGAGCGGGCCCAGGCGGCCCTGCGCGAGATCCATCCCCTGCGGTACCTCGTCGTTCGGACGGCGGCCGTCAGTCCCGCCTGGCGATCGTCGTGGCGCGAGACGAGCGGCGCACCGCCGCCGACTCTGCGGTTCCTCGGCACGTACGACACCGAGGATCTGTATGAGGTCATCGCCGAGCCCGATCGGGGGACGCATCTCGAGCGCCACGTGTCCGGCGGCTTCATCCGGGAGCACCCGGAGCTGGAGCTCGAGGTCGCCGCGGTCCGCGCGGCAGCCTCTTCGGGCCCGTCGCCCTTCGTGGACGTCACGCTGAACGGCGGCGCCCTTGGGCGGGTCGCCATGTCGGAGGCCGGCGTCACCCTCAAGGCGCGCGCGGATCGGCACATCTACCGGGCGGCGCCGAATGCGTTTGCCCTCGACTATGGCTATGCCTGGCCGCTGGCCCACCTGGGAGCGCGCCACCGGATCGGGACGACGGGCGTACTCAGCCCCGTGGATCTCCGGGTCTGGAGCAGCGGCGGCCCCTTCCGACGGCCCGGCAGCCGCATCCGGCTGAACGTCGACGAGCTGTCGCCGGACCTTCGAGGCTACAACCTGGTCGCGATAGGCGCGGACGGACACATTCTGGCGATCGCGGCGTTCGACACCTTCGGCGAGGCCGGCGCGTCGGCGAGGCTGCGGGACTGGGTCCGCGCCCTCCCCGGCGGCACCATCGTGGCGGGGGCCGTCCGCGACGAGGCGTCGCGGCTCCTCGAGGCGGACGCGGTCGCGGCGCTCCGGGACCTCGGGGTGGCCGGCGACCTGAGAGGCCGGTTCCGGTCTGCCCACGCGTTCGTCGGCGTCAAGGGCGCGGCGGTCGGCGCCGCGGCCGAGGCGACCGGCCCCCCCGAGGCCGAGGTGGCCATCGGGGACCCGCCGCCGGAGCCGGGCTTCACGCTCCGCCGCTTCTCTCTGCACTGACCCTGGGCCGGGGGATCCTTCCCGCTCGGGGTCCGCCGGACGTTCCGGTGGGGCCGGCCGGGAGGTCGAATACTCCGTGAGATTCACGCGTTTCGGTCCATCCGACGGCGGCCGTCGGGGCCTGATCGACGCCTGCCCGGGCCCTCGCGCCGGGTGGCCGGGGCCGGATCGGCTACTATCGATGCATGGAGGCAGGTCGACCCCGCGGGGGTGCCTTGCGCGGGCCGCTCGACTCGGGGCGCGAGCCGTGACGCCCCCGTCGCGGTCGGAGGAGCGCGCCGCCCTCCAGCAGGAGCTCCGCGAGCTCCGCACCGTCAACGAGCTCATCCGGACGCTCACCTCGACGCTCGAGCTCCCGGAGATCCTCCGAATCGTCCTCGACCGGCTGAAGAACCTGACCCAGGCTGAGGCGCTGTCGCTGATGCTGTACGACGCGGAGCGCGACGAGCTGGTGTTCGCCGCGACCGAAACGCTCCGCGAGAACGCGGCGGTCGGCCTTCGCCTGCCGCCGTCGCGGAGCCTTGCCAGCTGGGTGGCGCGGAGCGGCGAGAGCGCCATCGTCAACGACGTGGAGCACGACCCGCGCTTCTACCCCGAGATCGACCGGCTCACTCGCTTCACCACGCGCAACCTCCTGGCGGTGCCGATCCTCCGGCAGGGCCGCCTGATCGGCGTCCTCGAGGTCGCCAACCGCTACGGTGGCATCGCCTTCGAGGAGGACGACCGATTGCACCTCGAAGGGCTCGCGCGGGAGGTCGGGGAGGCGTGCGACCCCGACCGGCTCTGCCACGACGCGGACGCGATGAGGGACCTCCTGTCCCGGGCCGTCCGGACGGCCCCCAGCGAGGCCGCGGCCCTCCTGCTCCTCGATCCGTCCGGACGGGAGCTCGTGTTCCAGGCGTCGCGCGCCATCCAGCCCGGCATGATCGACGGCCTCAGGCTGCCCACGACCCGCGGGATCGCGGGGTGGGTCGCGCGGCATCGCGAGGCTGTCCGGCTGGACGACGTTGCCGCCGATCCGCGGCATTTCGCGGGCGTCGGCACCCAGACGGGCCTCGTGCCGCGGACGATGATCTGCGTGCCGATGGTCAGCAAGGGCGAGCTGCGCGGCGTGATCCAGGTGATCAACAAGGTCGACAACTCGACGTTCACGGAGACGGAGCTCGGCGTCGCCCAGACGCTCGCCGACCACGCGGCGATCGCGATCGAGAACGCGTCGCTCTACCGACAGGCGTACCTGGCGTCGATCACGGACGACCTGACCGGGCTCGGCAACACCCGGCACTTCCATCGGAGCCTCGCGGAGGTCATGGCGCGCGCCCGGTCGGTCTCGCTCGCCGTGCTCGACCTCGACAACTTCAAGGCGGTGGTCGACCGGTGGGGACATCTCGCGGGCTCTCGGGCGATTGCGCAGATCGGCCGCACGATCGGCGCGCTGGTCCGGCCCGGCGACGTCGCGGCCCGCTTCGGCGGCGACGAGTTCGTGATCGTCCTCCCCGAGACGGACGTCGCCGAGGCGCAGCGGGTCGCGGAGTCGATCCGCAAGGCCATCGAGGCTTGCCAGACCCTCGAGGGGGAGGACGTCGATCTCTCCCGGGTCACGGCAAGCGTGGGTGTCGCCTCGTTCCCGGCGCACGCGGCCGACGGCGAGAGCCTGTTCCGGCAGGCGGACGCCGCCATGTACACGGCCAAGCGGCAGGGCAAGAACCGGGTGACGGTCGCCCCGCCCCCGGAGGCCGCCACCGGGGCCTGAGACCTCCGGCCACCTCACCCGGCCGCGCCGGGGCAGACCGTCAGCCGCCGTGATCGTGGGGCTGGGGCTGCGCCTGTCCGAGGGTCACCCTGAGGCAGCCGTAGCAGACCGGCGCCGCGCAGTCCGGGCTCTCGCAGAGCTCGCAGCACTCGACCTCGTCCCCGCACTCCGAGCACCGGTAGGCGAGGGGGCGATCGCTCACAACTTTCCTCCCGAGCCGGGCTCCGCGGGCCGCGCGTCCCCGAGCTCCCGCGCGACCCTGACCGCGTCCTGGCGGCGGAGCAGGCCGACCAGCCTCCCGTCCGACGTCGTGATCGGCACGCTCGTCAGGTCGTGCTCGGCCATGACTCTCGCCATCTCCTCGATCGAGACGAACGGGCGGAACGTGCTGGGTCCCGGACGCATGGCGCGCTCGATCCGGAGGTCCGGCGCCGCTTCGAGCTCCGCGGCCCGCAGCAACCCCAGGACGATCCGCTGGGCGTTGATCGCCACGCAGGCGTCCCAGCCGGCCGCACGCACCCGGGCGCGCACCTCGCCCAGCCGCTCGTCGAGCGAGCAGGTCGGGACGTCCGCTCGAGCCACGGTTCCCGCGCGAGGGCGGGCGGCATTGGCGCCCTCCGAGGGCAGTCCCGCCGCCAGCCAGTCGAGCTTGCCGGCGTCGTAGTCGTAGACCCGCGTGAATCCGAAGCGCTCGAGCCGCCACGCGGCCCGTGAGCTGAGGTCTCAGGCCGAGTCCCAGCAGTAGACGACGATCGGTCGGCCGGGATCGAGCGCCTGGCGGGCCTCGGCCTCGAGCTTGCGAAGCGGCAGGCTCATGGCCCCTGGCAGATGGTCCTCTTCGTATTCCTTGGCGGGGAGGACCTCCACGATCTGCGCGCCGGCGCGCATGAGCCGCCGGACCTCTTCTCGACCGATCGACTCCGGCATGATGGTCGCCTCCTCCCAGACGCGCTGGGTCGCTCGAGGAGCCTTGCCGCTCAGCGTAGCCCGGTCAGCGCCACTCGGGGTAGGTCTGGGGCGCGAGCTCGTCCGCGCCCCGGCCCGCCCAGTCGAACTCGCGCATCCGGGGCCACATGCGCTCGCCGCCGGCCTGGAGCGCGTCGAGGATCGCGCGCTCGTCGGCGGCCAGGACGCGGCCGCCGTCCACCACGACGCGCCCGTCGACCCAGACGCGGTCCACGTCCTCGGCGGTCGCGTTGTAGACGAGGTTCTTCACCGGGTCGCGGAGCGGCGTCATGCCGAAGGAGCGGCCCTTCCAGAGGACCAGGTCGGCCCTCGCGCCCGGCGGCGATGCGGCCGAGGTCGTCCCGGCCCAGCGCGCGCGCCCCGCCGAGGGTGGCCGCGTCGAAGACGTGGGCCGCGGTCGTGGCCTGGGTGTTGCGCTCCATCGTCTTCGACAGGACCGCCGCCCAGCGCATCGCCTCGATCACGCTCTGCGGGTTGGTGTCGGTCCCGAGCGACATGTTCACGCCGGCGTCGCGATAGCGAGCGAAGGACTCCATCGGCACGCCGCGGCGCGCGAAGACCCAGACGGCGTGGGCCACGCTGCAGCCCGCGTCCCCCATGATCCGGATGTCGCCGGCGGGGTGGTTCGCCCAGGACGAGCCCCCGACGATGATCGCGTGGCCGAGGATCGTGCTGGGGCCGAGGAAGCCCAGCTCGGCGAGCCAGGCGACCGGCGTCTTTCCGTGGCGCTGCAGCATCTCCTGGAACTCGATCACCGACTGGGAGGCGTGGAGCGTGATCGGGCAGCGCCGCTCGTCGGCGGCCTGCCTGGCCGCGCGCAGGAGCTCGGGCGTGCACGTGTCCACCTGGGCCGGGGCGAGGCAGCAGCGGACGAGCCCGCCGTGAGCCCCGTCCAGACGATCGTGGAGGGCGAGCGCGCGGGCGAGGCCCTGGCGGCCGCGCTCCTCGTCCCACTCCCAGTGGACCCGCCGGCCGTCCCGCGTGAGCCAGCGCCCGGAGCGGAACGAGAGGCCGAAGTAGACGCGGAGGCCGTAGTGGCCCGCGCGCTCGGCGACGTGCTCGCCGAGCTGGCCGATCTCCAGCACGGTGGTGACGCCGCCCCGCAGCAGCTCGGCCATCGAGAAGTCGACGCACGCGCGGCTCGCCGCGTCGTCCTGCGCCCCGTCGCGCACCGGCAGGGTCTCGAAGAGGCCCGAGTAGTAGAACTGGGCCCGCCCGGTGTCCTCGATGAAGGAGCGGTCGAGCGGGGACCCCGCGATGTGGGCGTGCGTGGAGATGAGCCCCGGGGTGAGGACGCGGTCCGGCGCGTCGACCGTCTCGTCGACGGGGCCCGTGAGCCGCGCGTCCCCGCGGGGCCCGACGTGCGCGACGCGGCCGCCCTCGAGCAGGACCGCCCCGTCCCGCAGGAGGCGGTGGCCCTGGCCGTCGAAGGCGATGACGTGACCGGCGCGGATCAGGGTGCGGCGCGGAGTGCTCATGGGAGGTCTCCCTGGTCGAAGAGGCCCAGCTGGCGTCCCTCGGGCCGGTGGATCCCGGCGATCGTGTCGAAGTCGGGGGCGCCCAGGAAGTGAAGCAGCGCGTCGGCAATGGGCCGGAGCTGCTGCGTGACGTAGTGCTCGTAGTCGGGCGGCGCGGTCGTCTCGCCGACGGCCTCGGGGCCCGCGGTGGTGACGACGTAGGTGACGATGCGGCCGGGCCCGCCCGCCTGCTTCCGCGCGGCCTTCACGTGGGGCGGCGTGGTCTTCGTGTAGGACTCGAGCGGCTTCCGGATCGCCTTCCGGTAGGCGAGCTCGTCGTCGAAGCGCCCGGCCCGGAGCTCGGCGACGAAGTCGCGGACGAACGGCTCGACCGGCTCGTCGTGGAACGCGCGCTGGAGGAGCTCCCGCTGGAAGCGCCGCGCGACGCCGCTCCAGTCCCGGCGCACGGCCTCCAGGCCCACCAGCTCGAGCGTCTCGCCCCGGGGCCCGTCGACCAGCCCCGCGTAGCGCTTCTTGCTGCCCGTCGCGCCGCCGCGGACCTCGGGCATCCAGAAGCGGACGTAGACCTTCTCGAACTCGAGCTCGAGCCAGCTCCGGACGCCGAACTCGGCGCGGAGCGAATCGGCGACATGGGCGCCGATGGTTTCGCGGAGGCTCTCTGCGCGCTTGACGGCGGCGGCGGGGTTGACCTCGCCCGCGTCGACGAAGAGGGAGTCGGTATCCCCGTAGATCACGCGGTGGCCCGCCTGCTCGACGGCGGCCGCCGCCAGGCGGATCACGTGCTGGCCGGCCATCGTGATGGCGTTCGCGACGGCGGGCGAGAAGAGCCGGGAGGCCGAGGCCCCGAGGACCCCGAAGAGCGAGTTCATGAGGATCTTCGTCGCCTGGGCGCCCACGGGGTCGCCCTCGGCGCGGGCGCGAGCCCGCTCCTCCCAGAGGCGCGCGACCAGGTCGGGGAGGATGCCCGGCTCGTCGGCGCGGAACCGAGCGGGGCTGGGCGTCCGCACGAGCGGCCGGTCGGCCGTCTCGCGGGCGGGGACGACGTGCGTCAGCGGGTCGATGTTGAACGTCCGGATCAGGCTGGGATACAGACTCTTGAAGTCGAAGACCAGGATGTTCCGGTACAGGCCCGGGATCGAGTCGAGGACGAGGCCGCCCGCGATCGTCGTCCCCTCGCCGTCCTCGAAGTGGACCGACGGCGCGACGCGCCCGCGCGCCCGGAGCTCGGCCAGATAGAGCGAGTCCACCGCCGCGATCTGGGCGCCGACCCGGTCGATCTGCATCCCGGTGAGGAGACTCCGACGCACGGTCAGCTCGACGAGCCCCGTGTGTCGGAGGATCTCCACGACGAGCCGCGCGTCGTTCAGGTTGTACGCGGCGAGCCGCTCGGGGTCGTCTCGCCACGCGGCCTCGATCTCCCGGCCGCGGTGCTCCGCGGCGAAGAGCTTCCCCTTGCCGAGGATCGCCTGGGCCGCCGTGTCGAGCCGGTAGTCGTCCAGCTTGACGAAGGCGCTCCGGAGGAGCGCGAGGCCGTCGAGGACCTGCCGCCCCGACAGGATCACCCGCGGATCGCGGGTGAAGCCGAGGTCGCGGCGCACCTCGGCCTCCTCGTCGGTGCGCCCGAGCGTCAGCCGGAGGCCCGTGCGGCGGGCCACTCGCTGGAGGACCGTGACGTCGAAGTCGCCGATGTTCCAGCCGGTCAGGACATCCGGGTCGGTGGCGCGAAGGTGCTCGAGAAACGCCTCGACGCATGCGCGCTCGTTCGGCACGAGTGCGCCGGTGGCGCCCTCGGGCAGGCCGGCCAGGGGCCCGATTTCGCCCGGCCGGACCATCCACACCCGCTCGCCACCATGGCCCGCCACGGCGATCGAGTAGAGAAAGCGGCCGTCCAGGCTCGTCTCGATGTCGAAGGAGAGGACCCGAAGCGTCGGCACGAAGGTGGCTGGCTCGAGGCGCGGATTCCGGTAGACGCGCCCCACGCCCGGGCGGCGCTCGAACGGCCCGTCGACGGCGAACGCACCGCGGATCCCGTAGTCGATGAGGAAGCGGTACGCGAAGCGCACGTCGGCCTCGAAGCACTGCGCGCCGGCTTCCTGAAGGCGCGCGCGAAGCGGCGGCACCTCGCCGGGGAGGTCGACCTCGACACGGAGGACGGGCTCGTCGGCGAAGGTGAGGTATGGCGTGTCGGCCACGCGCGCGGCGGGGGCCACCCGGCGCAGGGCGTCCCGATCGGTCGCGCGGACGAAGAAATAGGGGGCAAAGCGGTCGTCGACGACGAGCGCGGCCTCGCCGTTCTCGAGGACGGCGTGGAGGTGGACCTCCGCGCGCTCGCGGGCGACGCGGTAGGTCGGGGTGAGGAGGAACCCTCGGGTCAGACCGGGCGTCCCGGCTCGACTCAGCTCAGCGCGGACCGGGCTCCGGCATCAGCTGGGCGACGGCACGGGCCAGGGCGTCGTCCTCCGCGGAGAGCGCGGCGCGAACGCGCGCCTGGTCCTCGGCGGGCCGGTTCTGGCTGAGCTTGGCCTTGCCCTCGAGGCGGTCGATCGGGATCTCGAAGGCGACGATCCCGCGCATCATCCCGTCCAGATACTTGTCCGTCAGCTCGCCCATGCGCCAGGGAGTCGGCCGGCCGTCCTCGAACGTGCTGACCAGTCGCTCGAGGACCGCGCGCACCCGGCCCGGGTCCTCGACGACTCGGGGGACGCCGTAGGCGTGGACCGCGACGTAGTTCCACGTCGGCACGCTGGGGTGCTGGCCGTACCACGACGGCGACACGTACGCGTGGGCCCCCGGGAAGACGACCAGCACGGGCCGGTCCGGGGCGAAGAGCTGCCACTGCGGGTTCTGGCGGGCCACGTGCGCGAGAAGCGTGCCGAAGGGCGCCGGCGTCTCGTCCAGGAGGACGGGCAGGTGCGTCGCGAACGGCGCGCCGGTGTCGTCGACGCCAACCAGGACCGCGAAGGGCTCCCGGCGCATGTGCGCGTGGCACCACGCGACATCCGGCGCGGCGAAGTGCTTCGGGACGTACATGGCCCTTATCCTACCGGTCGCGGGCCGCGTGTACAGGGCCGCCGGCGGTCGCCGGCGAGGGGCCATTTCCCCGGCGGCTCACCACCACCGCACGCGGCCGACGTCGACGTGGATGAAGTTCGAGGCGGGGTAGTACCCGACGCCGCCGAGCCGGAGCGCGAGCGCGGTATCCCGCAGGACCCTCAGGGGACGGTCGGGGACCCGTACGTCGATCGCCATCGCGCGCATGTGGAGGCTCACGCGCGAGACCCCGTGCCCCTCGCGCGCGAGCTTCGCGTTGGTGACCGGGGACCGGTAGCCGGAGACGACCTCGAAGGGCTCCTCGGTGTCGAGCTCGGTGCGGAGCCGCCACAGGAGGTCCAGGAGCCGCCGGTCGACCGGCCGCGCCTCGCCGGTCCGGAAGTCCCGTAGCACCCAGTCGATCTCCCGGAGGGCCCCGGCGTCGACCTGCCCGTCCGCGCGGTACACGACGTCCACCGACTCGCCGGTGTGGAGGTTCCGGAACGCGAGCGCCCGCGGCTCGTCCGGCCGCTCGTTGCCGGCCGCATGACGTGTCCAGGGCAGGGCCACCGCCATCGCGGCGAGGCGCAGCACGGCTCGGCGGTCCGGGCGGGACGGGTCGGGGGGCCGCCTCACCGGCGGAGGCTCGAGCCCGCGGAGCGGGCAGGGGGCGGCGCGGCGGCGGGGGTCGCGCCGCGCGGGGCGGGCGCCTGCGCGCGGGCCAGGGCGGCGGCCACGCGGTCGTCTCGGTCGTAGGGGTCGTCCCGCACCTGGAGGCGGCCCTCCTCGTCGACGAACGCCGTCCAGTAGAGGAGGTACACGGGCAGGGGGCGCTGGACGGTCACGACGCTGGTGCCGCCCGCCAGCGCACGCTCGACGGCGTCGGGCCGCCCCGCCGTCTGGCCGGCCAGGACGTGCGCGACCAGCTCGCGCGCCTGCTCCACGCGGACGCAGCCGTGGCTCAGCGCGCGATCGGTTCGCGCGAAGAGCTCCGGCAACGGCGTGTCGTGGAGGTAGACGTCGAAGCGGTTCGGGGTGGCGAAGCGGATCCGGCCCAGCGGGTTCCAGCCGCCGGGACGCTGCTGGAGGCGGAACGGGAAGCGCTCCGCCGAGACGGCGGCCCAGTCGACGGCGAGCCCGTACGGGTCCTCGCGGCGGTCCAGGATGACGATGTCGTTGTCGGCGAGGAAGCGGGCATTCGCGCGGAGCTTCGGCAGGAACTCGTCGACGGCGATGCTGGTCGGCACCGTCCAGGGGGGATTGAACACGATCGCCCCGACCTCGGAACGGACCACCGGCGTCGGGTGGAGCTCGTCCCCGACCACGACGCGCGACGCCAGGCGGACCCGCCCGTCCTCGACGAGCGCGAGCGTGGCGTCCGCCGCATTGACGACGACGCGCCGGGACTCGAGCTGACGGGGGAGCCACCGCCAGCGCTCCAGGTTCACGGCGATCTGGCGCGCCCGCGGGTCGGGCCGGCCCGCCGCGGCGTGGAGCGTCCGGAGCGCCGTCACCAGCCGGGCGTAGCCCTCGTGGGGCGGGGGCAGCGCGTCGAGCCACGCGGCCAGCGTCCCGCCCTCGACCGCCTCCACGAGCTCGCGCACGGGGTCCTCGCGCTCGGGCGCCGGGATGCCCCAGTCCGGCTGCACCGCCGTGGGGCGCAGACGGCCGGCCCGGACGTCCACGGCGTAGCGCAACACGGCGTCGCTGAGGAGCAGCTCGCGCTGCACGGCCATCGCCGGCGTCGTCGGCTCCGCGCGGCGCCGGAGCGCGGCCAGCCCGTAGTGGGTCGGCGTGAGGCCGTGGTCCCGGGCCCCGGCCAGGGCCTCCAGCGCGAGCGCCGCGCGGGCGATCCCGCCCGGATCCGGCCCCCAGATCGGCTCGTGCGCGATCGCGCCGTAGAGCTGCCGGAGGACGCCGGTCCGGAGCGCCTGGCCGTCGACCCGGAGCATGGACCCCGACTCCAGCGCGGCGCTCAGCTCGCCCGGCGTCGGGCCGTCGTCCGCCCGGGCGACGGCGGCCAGGAGGGCGAGGCTCGCGACGACCATGGCCGTCGCGCCGCGCATGTAGCGCCGGGCCCGCGAGGTCGCGGTCATCAGGACGCGCCGCCGCGCGGCGGGAGCTCGATGGGTTTCCCGTGAGGGGTGGCTCGCGCGGCCGCCTCCCACTCCGCCTTTCGCCGCGAGAGCTCTTTGGCGCCGACCAGGCCCTTCTCGGCCACGATGCCCTCGAGCGTCGCGAGCCAGTGGTGGTAGTACGTGTCGCCCCGGTCCGGATCCCCGGAGGCCTGGGCGCGCTCGATCTCGCGGGCCAGGCGCTCGGCCCACTCGGACCAGGTGAAGTGGCCCGCCTCGTGGAGGCGGACGGCCATGGCGAAGGCCTGCGCCTCCCATGGAGCCCCGAACACCGGCGCGCCCGCCTGGTCGCGCGGCAGCGCCGGGAGATCCGGCGCGCGATCACTGGGCATACGTTCCTCCAGTCACGAGCATCGTATCGCGACGGGAGCCCGGGAACCTACCGTCTGCGCGCGGTCACCTGGCGGCCTTGATCCAGTCGGCGATCCGGATGACCACCTTCCGCCCTGAGGACGAGCGTCGCGAGCGGCAGGCCGGTCCGAGGGGCCAAGGTCTCGACCTTGATCTCCTCGGCCGGCGCGGGCCGCGTGCCGACGGACAGGCTCGCCCAGCACCAGCCCGAGGAGGAGCGCGCGGCGAGTCAGGCCCCGCCGCCGCGCGCGGGTGTCGCTACGGATCAGGCCGGGTCGAGGTAGTCGTCCCAGAGGTCCACGTAGACCGCGTCGCGGGGGTGGGCGTCGGGGCCCCAGAGCTCCCGGGCGGTGAAGCGGACGCTGTAGACGTGCTGGGGCTTCTTGCCGAGCCCGGCCGCGTGGGTGTCGGCAAAGACGAAGACCCCGTAATCCTGGTCGACCACGCCCTGCCGGCCCCGGACGTAGCGGGGGAGGCGCGTGTGCCCGAGGGGATTGATGTTCCGGGCCACGACGCCGTCCCCGGCCTTGAACTTCGGGGGGACCGGATCGTCGAGACGAGCGGCCCGCCGGTTCTGGAGGAGCCGCGGGACGCCCTCACGCGACAGCGCGCCGGGCAAGGGCTTCGACGGGGCGGGATCCGATGGCGCCAGGACGCGTCCGTCCAGCTCCGACCGCTGGAGGAACCCGTGCTGCTCGAGGAGCCGCTCGAGCCCCCAGAGCCAGTGCTCGTAGTAGCCGGTTGCGAGGTACTCGGCCGGCGGCATCTGCTCCCGCGCGAAGCGAGACATGTCGAGGTTCCACCGGCGCCATCCGCCCATCGCCATGTTGAGCGCGAACACGCGCCGCTCCCATTCTGCGTGGAAGACGGGCTCGTCCGCCTCGATGGCGACCGGCCCGAACCCGTGCATGCCGCCCAGATCGTGGGCGCCGTTCACCGCGGGCCTCCCGGCGGCGCCACCCGGGCGACGCCGATCATGGAGTCGCGGGTGACGAGCTCCGCGAGCTGCGCCTCGGTCAAGCCGTCGGTCCCCGTCGGCCGCTCGGGCAGGACGAGGTAGCGGAGCTCGGCCGTCGAGTCCCACACGCGCACCTCGACGTCGTCGGGCAGGTCGAGCCCGACCTCGCGCAGGACGCCGCGCGGGTCGATGACCGCGCGGGCGCGGTAGGGCGCGGACTTGTACCAGACGGGCGGGAGCCCGAGGACGGGCCACGGGTAGCACGAGCAGAGCGTGCACACGACCACGTTGTGCACCGCGGGCGTGTTCTCGAGGACCACCATGTCCTCGCCCTGGCGGCCGATGTAGCCGAGGTCCGCGAGCGTCGCCGTCGCGTCGGTGAGGAGCCGGCGCCTGAACTCGGGATCGACCCAGGCCTTGGCCACCACGCGCGCCCCGTTACGCGGCCCGACCTTCGTCTCGTAGGTGTCGATCAGCTCGTCGAGCGCGGCGGGGTCGACCAGGCCCTTCTCGGTGAGGAGGGACTCCAGCGCCTTGACCCGGAGCTGGACGTCCGACAGCGGCGCGTTGTGGGGGTGGGCGGGGTCGTCGATCCCGTGTCCGTGGTCGTGCCCGTGCGCGCGGTCGTGCGCGTGCGGCGAGTCGTGCTCGTGGTCGTGGGTATCGTGAGGGGTCATGTCTTCCTTGATGTTAGCCCGAGCGAGGCCGCGCGTGCCAGCGGACCGTGAGTGGGCGTCAATCGAGCCCGGCGCCCGCCGAGGGCCTCGGTTGGCGGTCCGTGACGGCGAGCATCGGTCGTATCATGAGGGCACGATGACGACAGGAGCCCCCGACATCATCTGGCGTCCCACCCCCGAGATCGTCCAGCGCGCCCGGATCGGCCGCTTCATGCGCGCCCACGGGATCTCCACGCTGGCCGAGCTCCATCGCCGCTCCGTCGCCGACCCGGCGTGGTATTGGGCGGCCGTGGAGCGGGACCTGGGCGTCCGGTGGACGACGCCGTACGCGCGCGTCGTGGACGAGTCTCGGGGTGCCCCGTGGGCCCGCTGGTTTCCGGACGGCCGGCTGAACTTCGCCGAGAACTGCCTGGACCGTCACGTGGAGGCTGATCGGGGGGGCAAGCCGGCGATCGTTTGGGAAGGGGACGGCGGCGAGTCGCGAGTGATCACCTACGCCGAGCTGCTGGCCGAGGTTGCCCGGCTGGCGAACGCGCTCACGCAGCTCGGCGTCGGGGAAGGCGACCGCGTCGGGATCTTCCTCCCCATGTCGCCCGAGGCCGCGATCTCGACGCTCGCGGTGGCCCGGATCGGCGCCATCTACACGCCCTGCTTCTCCGGGTTCGGGGCGGGCGCCGTGGCCTCGCGCCTCGCCGACTGCGAGGCGAAGCTCGTCATCACCGCCGACGGCTTTCATCGCCGCGGCCAGCTCGTGCGGCTGAAGGAGACGGCGGACGAGGCCGTGGCCCAGTGCCCCTCGGTCCGGACCGTGCTCGTCCACCGGCGCCTCGGCCGCGAGATCCCCTGGGTGACGGGGCGCGACCACTGGTGGGACGAGGTCGTCGCCGGCCAGCCCGCCCGGGCACCGGCGCTCCCGGTCGAGGCCAACCAGCCGTTCCTCATCATCTACACCTCGGGGACGACGGGTCGGCCGAAGGGAGCGGTTCTCACGCACGGCGGCTTCATGATCAAGACCGCGCACGACTTCGCCTACTGCATGGACGTCGGCGAGGGCGATCGGCTCTTCTGGCTGACCGACCTCGGCTGGCTCATGGGCCCCATGACGCTGACCGCGGGCCTCTTCCTGGGCGCCACCACCGTGGTGTTCGACGGCGTGCAGGACCATCCCGGGCCCGATCGGCTGTGGAGCCTCGTGGAGCGCCACCGCATCAGCGTGATGGGGATTTCGCCCACCGCGGTGCGCGCGCTCATGGCCCACGGGGTCGAGCCGGCGCGGGCGCGCGACCTGTCGTCGCTCCGCATCATCGGGTCCACCGGCGAGCCGTGGAATCCCGAGCCCTACCGGTGGCTGTTCGAGAACGTGGGGCAGGGGCGGGTCCCGATCATCAACTACACCGGCGGCACGGAGATCTCCGGGGGCATCCTGGGGTGCTTCCCGATCGCCCCCCTCAAGCCCTGCGCGTTCTCCGGGCCGATCCCGGGCATGGCCGCCGACTGCTTCGGCGAGGACGGCCGGCCGGTGCGCGGCCAGGTCGGCGAGCTGGTGATCACCCGGCCGTGGCCGGGGATGACGGCGGGGTTCTGGCGCGACCCGGAGCGCTACGAGGAGACGTACTGGTCGCGCTGGCCCGGCGTCTGGGTCCACGGCGACTGGGCGCGCGTGGACGACGACGGGTACTGGTTCATCCAGGGCCGCTCCGACGACACGCTCAAGATCGCCGGCAAGCGGCTCGGTCCGGCCGAGGTCGAGTCCGCGCTGGTCGGCCATCCCGCGGTCGCCGAGGCGGGCGTCATCGGCATTCCCCACCCGATCAAGGGAGAGGCGGTGGTCTGCTTCGTCGTGCTGCGCCCCGGCCACGCGCCGGCCGAGGCTCTCCGGACCGAGCTCGTCGACCGCGTGGCCGGCGTGATGGGCAAGGCGCTCAAGCCCGAGAAGGTCCTGTTCACCCGTGACCTCCCGAAGACCCGGAGCGCCAAGATCATGCGCCGGGTGATCCGGGCGACGCATCTCGGCCAGCCGGTGGGCGACGTGTCGTCGCTCGAGAACCCCGGGGCGATCGCCGCGATCTCCGAGGCCAGCTGACCGCGCGCCGCTGACCGCCCCGGCCTCATTGCGTCCTTTCGGTCGCGATCCGCCTCCAGTAGAATCCGGGCCGATGCGTGGGCCCGCCCAGGCCGATCGTGGTGTCCCTCTCAGAGTCGCCTGCCTCTCCGAAACCTATCCGCTCCTGACCTTCACCGTGGTCTGGCGCGAGGCCCAGGCGCTCCGCGCCCAGGGGATGGACGTCGAGCCATTCTCGGTGTGGCGGCCCTCGCCCGGCGAGGCCCTCGGGGGTGGCGAGGTGTCCCGGACCTCGTATCTCGCCGAGGCAGGTGCCCGGGAGATCCTCGGGGCGCATGCGGTGCTCCTCGCGACGCGCCCGGCGCGCTACGTGAGGGCGGTCCTGCTCACGCTCCGCACCGGCACTCCGGGGTGGGGCCGTCGCCCCGGGATTCGCCGCCTGACCTGGGCCGCCCTCCTGGTCCGGCAGATGCGCGCGCGCGGGCTCGCGCACCTGCACGTCGACGGGACGAGCGCGGGGTCGGCCGTGGCCATGATCGCGGCGGAGCTCGGCGGGATCCCCTTCAGCGTCACGGTCCACGGCCCGCGGGCCTTCTTCATGGTGAAAGCGCGTCACCTCGACGAGAAGCTGCGGCGCGCGCGCTTCGTGCGCTGCATCAGTCACTTCTGTCGGAGCCAGTGTCTCCTGTGGGTGTCCCGGGATCACTGGCCGCGCATCCATGTCGTCCATTGCGGGATCGACACCGCGGACTACGCGCCCCGGGTCCACGAGGGCGCCGGCTCGCACGTTCTCTTCGTCGGGCGCCCCGGCGTCCGGAAGGGTCTGTCGTTCCTGCTCGAGGCGGTTGCCCGTCTCCGTGCCGAGCGGCCGGACGTCCGGCTCACGGTCGTCGGCGATGGGCCCGAGCGTGCGGAGGCGGAGGCCACCGCCCAGGCGGCGGGCATCGGCGATCGCGTGCAGTTCACCGGGTACCAGTCCTCGGCGCAGGTCGCCGAGTGGCTGTCGAGGGCGGACGTGTTCGTGCTGCCGAGCCTGGCCGAGGGCGTTCCGATCGTCCTCATGGAGGCGATGGCGGCCGGGGTGCCGGTGGTGGCCACCAATGTCGGCGGGACGAGCGAGCTGGTGGTCGACGGTGAGAACGGGTTCCTGGTGCCCCCGACGGTGACCGACGCGCTCGTGTCCCGGATCGGCCAGCTCCTGGACGACCCGGAGCTGCGGGGGCGCCTCGGACGCGCCGGCCGGGAGACAGTGGTCCGCGATTTCAGCCTGGAGCGGAATACGGCGCGTCTGCGCGACCTTCTCGCGAGCGCGGTTGCCGGCGAGGGGACTACCGAGCCGGAGGGCGTCGTGGCGTCGCACGGTCCGGCCGGCTCGGTTTCCACGGAGAGCGGATCACGGCAGCCTCACGTGGCCGCCGGCGACCCGACGAAGTAGTCGACGTCGGCCCGGCGCCGGACGCGCCCGGCGGCCGTCACCGTGGCGCCGGCGCCCTCGAGCCTACCTCGGGGCCGACGCGGTCGTGCCCGGCCTTAGCGGGGCGGAACGACGACGTCTCGTGGCCGGCCCGCCAGGAAGTGCTCGACGTTCTCCACCGCGCGGAGGAGCCCCGCGTCGATCACCTCGCGGGTGTTCCCGCCGTTGTGGGGCGTCAGCACGACGTGCTGGAGGCCGAGGATCGGGTCGCCGGCGGGGATCGGCTCCTCGTGGAAGACGTCGAGCCCCGCGCCGGCGATGCGGCCCTCGCGGAGCGCGTCGACCAGCGCGGCCTTGTCGACGAGGCCGCCGCGCGCGGTGTTGACGAGGAACGCCGTCGGCTTCATCAGCGCGAGCCGGTCTCGCCCCAGGTAGTTCTGCGTGTCCGCGCTCAGCCGGAGGTGGAGGCTCACGATGTCCGACTCGCGGAGGAGCGTCTCGACCGGAACGTGTCGCGCGCCGGCCTTGGCCGACCGGCCCCCGTCCGGCCCGTAGGTCGCCGCCAGGAGGCGGACGCCGAACGGTTGCAGGAGCTCCGCGACCCGTCCACCGATCGCGCCCAGGCCGATCAGACCCACGGTCTTGCCCTCGAGCTGGACCAGCTGCGCGCGCGGCCACTGGGCTGCCCGGGTCTCGCGGTCCATGGTCCCGATGCGGCGCGTGGCGGCGAGCATGAGCGCGAGGGTGTGCTCGGCGACGGCGTGGGCGTTGACTCCGGGCGTGTTGGTCACCGCAACGCCGCGGGTCCGGCACGCGGCGAGATCGACGTTGTCGGTCCCCGTGCCCCAGATCGAGATGAGCCGGAGGCTCGGGCAGGCGGCGAGAACGCGGTCCGTGAACTTCGCGTGGGCGCGGATGTTGATCACGACCTCCGCGTCGCCGATCCGCCGGACGAGCTCCGCCTCCTGGTCCGCCCCGCGCTCGGTGTGCACGGTGACCTGACCCAGCCCGCGCAGCCTCGGCTCGGCGGCGGAGCCGGTGAAGGCGGCGGGGAAGTCGTCGGGGACCACGATCTTGAGGCTCATCGGAGAGGCTCCCTTTGGCGGTGGTAGTGGGGTCGGTGAATGGGAGGGTGGCGCTCCACGCGGCTCACTCCGCGTCCGGAGCCTTCGAGCCTGGCTCCTCGCCGGGCAGTAACGGCGCACGGCCACCGAAGCGGGCGGGGTCGAAGAGCGAGAGGTCCATCGACGGCCGGCCGTCGATGATCCACTCGGCGACCAGGCGTCCGGTCGCGGGCGAGTGCTGGAAACCGTGGCCGCCCCAGCCGACGGCCAGGAAGAAGCCCTCGACGCCCGGCGCCCACCCGATGATCGCGTGGTCATCGGGCGTGAGGGGTCGGAGACCGGCCCAGCCGCCCGCGATCCGCGCGCGCTCGACGATCGGGACGCGGTGGAGGGCCTTGGCGACGGTCTCCTCCATCCTGTCCCAGTCGACGGGCGCGACCTGGTCGTCTCCGATGTCCTGGACGTCGCCGGGGCTCAGCAGGAGCTGCTGCATCTCCTTGCGGAAGTAGAAGCCGCTCCCGGTGTCCGTCGTGATCGGGACGGGGCCCGGTAGGTCGGGGAACGGATCCGTGTAGAAGATGTGACGGCGGCGGGGATAGACCGGCAGCGATAGGCCGGCCAGGCGGCCGACCCGGGCGGCGGCCGGCCCGGCGGCGTTGACCACCACCGGCGCGGCGATCGCGCCGTCGGACGTCGTCACGCCCCGGATGCGGCCAGTCTCCACGGTCAGCCCCGTCGTGTCGACGCCCTCGAGGATGCGCGCGCCGAGCTCGCGCGCCCGCCGCGCGAATCCGGCGGTCACCTCGGCGGGGCCCGCGACGCCGTCGTTGGGGCCCCACACGGCGGCGACCAGGTCGTCGACGTGGAGCGCGGGGACGATCGCCTGCGCTTCCTTCGGCGTGATTACCCGCACGTCCACGCCGAGGCGCCGCTGGAGGGCGATGCGCGTCTCGAATCCTCGGAGCGCCGCGGGGGTCGAGATGAGGAACAGGTAGCCGATGCGCTGGAAGCCCGGGTCGCCCCCGAACTCCTCCTTGAAGGTCTCGAGGACGTGCTGCCCCTCGAGCGAGAAGCGGATCTCGGGCTCCGTGCCGAACTGCGCCCGGATCCCGCCCGCGGCCTTGCTCGTGGTGCCGCTGCCGACAGTCTCCCGCTCGAGCACGACGACGTCGCGGACTCCGCGCCGGGCGAGGTGGTAGGCGATGCTGCAGCCGACCGCGCCTCCGCCGATGACGATGACGCTCGCGGTCTTGGGGGTCACTCAGTTCCCTCCACGCGCGGCGCTTCAACCGCGCGTCGAGCGGCGGGGACCGTGTCCGTGCGCATCAGAGCGCGCGGGCGACGCGGGTGCCGTCGAGCATGGCGTCGTGGATGCGGCGGGGGGAGACGGCGTCGCCGACCAGCCGGAGCTCCGGGACGCGCCCGTCGAGCTCGTGGTACAGGGTGTCGTTCGCCCTGCCGCCGAACGAGAGGACGACGGTGTCGGCCTCGATGGTCGCCTCGGCGCCGGAGAACGTGTGCCGCGTCCGGAGGCCGCCGGGCACGATCGCCTTGGCGGCCGTGAGCGGCTGCAGCACCACGCCCTGCTCGAAGAGGCGCGCGTAGATGTCGGAGCGGATCCCCTCGTCGATGTCCTCGCCGACCATGAAGTACTTCGAGATGAGCGTCACCTGGCAGCCCTTGCCGGCCAGGAGGTCGGCCGTCGTCGGCGCCGCGTAGTGACCGTCCTCGTCGACGACCACCACGCGCCGGCCGGGGGTCACGCGGCCGAGCAGCGCCTCGACGGTGGTCGTGACGTGCGGGAGGTCCACGCCCGGCAGGTCCGGGATGCGCGCGGTCGCGCCCGTCGCGACGATCACCGCGTCGGGCTCGAGCGCGAGCACGGCGTCCGCCGTCGCCCGCACGCCGAGGCGCACGTCGACGCCGGCCTTGTCGACCTGGCGGCCGAGCCAGTCGGCGATCTTCGCGTAGTCCTCGCGCTTCGGCGCCTTCGCGGCAGCGAGGATCTGGCCGCCCAGATCCCGGGTCGCCTCGAGGAGCGTCACGCGGTGCCCGCGGATCGCCGCCACGCGCGCGGCCTCGAGGCCGGCGGCGCCGCCACCCACGACCACGACCTTCTTCGGCCGATCGGCCGGGCGGATCACGCCGAGCTCGGCCTCGCGGCCGATCATCGGGTTCTGGACGCAGCCGATCGCCTTGCCCTGGCGGAGCCGGCCGATGCAGCCCTCGCTGGCCCCGACGCAGACGCGGATGTCGTCGACCCGCCCCTCGACGGTCTTCCGCGGCAGCTCGGGATCGGCGATCAGCGCCCGCGTCATCCCGACCATGTCGCAGACGCCGGCGGCGAGGGCGGCCTCGGCCTGCTCGACCGTCATCACGCGGCCGGCGACGATCACCGGGACCTTGACGACGGAGCGCGTGAGGGCGGCCAGGTCGTTGAAGAGGCCCTTCGGATGGTAGAGCGACGGGGTGACCATCGCCTCGTACTTCAGCGTCTCGGGATTGGAGCCGCTCACCATCCAGTAGTCGGAGATCCCGAGGCCGTCGACCAGGCGCGCGACCTCGAGCAAATCCTCCCGGCTCATGCCGCCCGGGACGAAGTGGTCGCCGCTGTGGCGGACGCCGACGATGAACTCGGGGCCGACGGCGTCGCGAATGGCGCGCAGCACCTCGCCGATGAGGCGGCACCGGTTCTCGAGGCTCCCGCCGTACTCGTCCGTCCGCTTGTTGGTGAGGGGCGAGAGGAAGTTCTCGAGCAGGTGGCCGCCGTAGAAGGGGACGTCGCAGCCGTCGTAGCCGCCCTTCTGGAGCCGAACGGCCGCGGCCGCCCAGGCGTCCACCACCTCGCGGATCTCGCGTGTCGTCATGACGTGCGGCCACTCGCGGTGACGCTCCTCGCGGGTGTCCGACGGCGCCCAGAGCGGCACGCCCGAGTACCAGGAGTGGCCGCGGCGGCCGCGGTGGGAGATCTGGGAGAGGCAGAGCGCGCCGTGGCGATGGATCGCGTCGCTCATCTGCCGGAACTGCGGGATGATGCTGTCGTCCCAGTTGTTCACCTCGCCCCAGTCGTTCACCGAGGTGGGGTGGATGCTGGACGAGCCGAACATCATCACCGTGCCGCAGCCGCCCTTCGCCTTCTCCTCGTGGTAGCGGATGTAGCGGTCGGTGAGCCCGCCCTTGTCGCCGAACGCCGCCCCGTGCGGGGTGGACACAATGCGGTTCTTCGCCTCGCGGCGTCCGATCTTCACCGGGCTGAACAGCCGTCGGAACTCCGTGGTCATGTCAGGGCTTCCTCCAGTGCGGGACGAGCCGGGCGGACTCCGCTTCGGCCGGACCATCGCGCTGTTTCCGAGACCAGACGGAGGAATCGCCGCGGACTTCCGGCAGGTCGGTCCGCGGTTCTCCGTTCGGTCAAACTGTATAACGCGAAGCCATGACGCGGAAGGGCCGCTACCGCTGGCTCGTGAATCTCTCGGCCTTGTCTAGCCAGAGGCGCATCTCCATCTGGCGATACATGGCCACCGCGGTGGCCAGGTGCTCTTTCGCCGTCGTCGTACCCCCGGTTCCGCGGCGGAGGGTGCCGAGGCCGAGGTGACAGTGGGCGACGAGCGGACGCATCCCGAGCTCGGTGGCGAGGCCCAGGGCTGCGTCGTAGTGCGCTTCGGCCGCCGGCACGTCGGGACGGTCGCCATGCGCGGCGATCTCACCGAGGAGCCGAAGGGCCCACGCCTCGGAGCCACGGTGGCCGCGCTCGCGGGCCAGGGCGAGGCAGCGTCCCGCCTGCGCGAGGGCGTCCTCACGGCGGCTCTCGAGCAGGTATGTCTCGCCGAGGTGCGCCAGCAGGGGCGTCCGCCACTGGACCATGCTCATTTCTTCCATGGCCGCCCGAGCCTCCTCGAGCACCGCCAGGCCCTCGGCTGTTCGGCCAGACAGGGCGTACGCGTAGCCCAGCTGGTCCGAGATGTCCGGCGACAGCTGAGGGAGATGCCGTTCGCGGGAGAGCGCGAGACCTCGCTCGGCCGGGGGGATCGCGAGATCGAGGTTGCCTCTCGCGCCGTGGACTTGGCTTAGGCCCCGCAAGGCGTTGATCAGAGTGTAAGGGTGGTCGAGGATTTCGGCGAGTCGGACCGCTTCCTTTGCCTCGGCCAGACCACGGTCGAACTCGCCGCGCTCGGCGAGGGCAAACGCCCAGAAGAAACGAGACATCGCGACCGGGAAGCCGGCGAGGCCGCAGCGCTCGCGGAATCGATCGCCCTCGAGTAGCTCGAGGATCCGGGAGAAGTACTCGTCGACCCGCCGGTAGTCGCCAGCGACGAAATAGGCCGAGCCGAGATAGTAGTTCGCGGCGACGGCGAGCTGCAGATCGTCGACTCCCCGGGCGATCGTCAGGGCGCGCTCAGCGAATGGGGGCGCATCCGCCGCATGCCCCGTCTGGCGCGTGTGCTCGCTGAGGTACGCGGCGATCCAGCCAAGCCGTCGCCGGTCGCCCAGCGTGGTGGCCAGGCGCTCGGCGTCCTGGAGATGCCCGAAGCCGACCTCGAAGCGGCCGAGGGGCCAGAGCGCGTTTCGGAGCGCGAGCCGAACGTCGATGCCCTGCTCCATCGTCTCGCCAGTCTCGGGCAGATGGGCCAACGCCGCCAGCGCCTGCTCGTAAGCGGTGACCGCCTCGCGGTTCGCCGATCGGCCGAAGGCCTTCATCCCGGCCTGCCGGAGGTACGCGAGCCCCTTGTCCCAGAGCTCGCCGCGGATCGCGTGGTGAGCCAGCCGTTCGACGTGCTCCGTCAGACGCTCGGTGTGGAGGGTCTCAATGGCCTCGACGATCCGGGCGTGGATCGCGCGCCGGCGGTCCTGGAGGAGACTCCCGTACGCGACCTCGTGGGTCAGCGCGTGCTTGAAGGTGTACTCGAGGTCCGGAAACAGGCTCGTCTCGTACAGGAACTCGGCCGCCTGGAGGTGGCTGAGCCCCCGGCGAAGGCCGTCCTCCGGCATATCCGCGACGGCGTGAAGGAGTGCGAACGGGACGTTCTTCCCGACGACGGAGGCCGCCTGGAGCAGCCACTTGTCCTCGGGCGGGAGCCGGTCGATGCGCGCGGCGACAATCGCCTGTGCCGTCGCCGGGATCTGCCAGGTGTCCCCCGTCTTGGCCAGCCGATAGGCCCCGCGCTCGCCGACCAACACCTGGGTCTCCGCGAGGGTCCGGACACTCTCCTCCAGGAAGAAGGGATTGCCCTCGGTCCGCTCGATCAGGCGCTGCTTGAGTGGCTCGAGGGCCCGGTCCGTCCCGAGCAAGGCGGCGAGCAGCGCACCCGCGCTCTGGGGCGGCAACGGGTCGATCCTCAGCTGGAGGTAGTAGGTCTTGCGGCCCCAGGGGTGCTCGTACTCGGGGCGGTAGTTGACGAGGAGCAGGATGCGCGCCGTCGGCAAGCTCTCGATGACCCCGTCGAGCACCGCCTGGGTCTCCGAGTCGATCCAGTGGAGATCCTCGAAGAGCACGAGCAGCGGTTGGATCTGGCTCTCCCGGAGGAGGAGCTGCTTGACCGCGTCGAGGGTGCGTTGCCGCCGCTGGGCCCGGTCGAGAGCGTCCCAAGCGGCATCCTCCACGGGGACGTCCAGCAATTGCAGCAGAGGCGCCAGGAGCGGCTCCAGCGCTCGATCCAGCATGAGGAGCTTGCCGGCGACGCGCTCGCGGACCACGCGCGGGTCATCGCGCTCCTGGATCCGGAAATAGCCCTTCAGCAGTTCAATGACGGGCAGGTATGGTGTGGCCTTTCCGTAGGAGACCGCGCCGCTCTCCAGAGTGAGCCAGCCGTGAGTGCGATGCGATCGCGTAAACTCCCAAGCGAGCCGAGATTTCCCCACACCGGCCTCGCCCACCACGGCGACCACTTGCCCCTGACCCTCGGCGGCGCGATCGAGCGTCTGGGCGAGCTGCTGCAGCTCGCCCTCGCGGCCGACGAAGCGGGTCAAGCCACGGGCAGCGCTGGCCTGGAGCCGGGAGCGGGCCGGCACGCTCCCGGTCAGCTCATAAACGGGCGTCGGGGTCGCGAGCCCCTTCACGGGGACGGCGCCGAGCGGTCGCACCTGGACGTAGCCCTCGGCGAGCTTCAGGATGTCGCCGGTGACGAGCGTGGAGCCGGGCTTGGCCATCTGCTCCATTCTGGCGGCGAGGTGTGTCGTCTGCCCGACGGCGGTGTAGTCCATGCGGAGGTCGCTGCCGATCGAGCGCACGACCACCTCACCCGAGTTGAGGCCCACGCGGATCTGCACGGGCGTCCCGCCCGCGCGCTGAATCTCGTCGGCGTAGAGGGAAACTCGGCGCTGCATGCGCAGGGCGGCGTAGCAGGCGCGGACGGCGTGGTCCTCGTGCGCGATCGGGGCTCCGAAGAGCGCCATGATCCCGTCGCCCATCACCTGGTTGACCGTCCCCTCGTAGTGATGGACCGCTTCCATCATCCGCTCGAGCACCGGATCGAGGAGCTTCCTGCCTTCTTCGGGGTCCCGTTCGGCCAGCAGCTCCGTCGACCCCTTCAGGTCCGCGAACAGGACGGTCACCTGCTTCCGCTCGCCCTCGAGGGCGGCCTTCGAGGTGAGGATCTTCTCGGCGAGGTGCCGGGGGGTGTAGGCGTCCGGAGCCATGGGCTTCGGCTGCGCGGATGCTGGGGCGCCGAGTCGCGCTCCACAACCTCCGCAGAACTCGTCGCCCGGCTCATTTGTGAAGCCGCAGGACGAGCAGGCGGCGGCCAGCGCGGCGCCGCACTTCGAGCAGAAGCGGCGGCCCTCGCGGTTCCCGTGTTGGCACCGTGGACAGTGCATGATCACTCGGCTCGCGATCGCAACGTCTGCGCGGCTATCGGCTCGACAGGGATGGCGACCGACCCGCTTCCGGGGACGGTCGCTGCAATGTTCGCTTGTCCGGGCAGCGCGTTCCGCGCCAGAGTTATACCACGCGTCTGAAAGATGAGGACAGGGGAGGCCCGCGCCCTCCATCGGTGAGGCGCGGTAGAGAGTGACGCGTCAGCGCGCCGGCGTGAGCTTGATCCAGGAAGCGAGCCGGTCGATGAGGATCTCTTCGAGACCGAAGAACGCGTGCGGCGATTCTGGGCCGCAGGGGAGGCCGCGCGCTGGCGGACCGCCTTCCACCGTCACCAGTTCCACTCGTTTGGCATTTGTCAGCCGACGCGGCAGCGCCGAGGCGTCCTCGTACGGTGTGATCTCGCACGGGTCCTGCCGGTGGTGGATGATGAGCGTCGGCACCTGGATGCTCTCCAGGGGGACACTGGCGAGCGATTCGCGCATGGCGGGATGGGTGCGAGTCACGCTCGAGATCAGGATGAGGCCGTCGGGCCCCTCGGTGCCGAGTCGTGCCGTGACGCTCGCCGCCGAGACCGTGCCCATGCTGCTCCCGACCAGCCACAGCGGCACGGGGTCGTCGTGGCGGAGCCGTGCGACGACGGCGCCGATGTCGACGGAGTGCTCGCGACTCGTTCGAAAGGCGATCAGCCCCTCGCCGAGCCGGTCGGATGGCGCGTCGACGAATGCCACTACGAACCCCTGGCCGGCCAGTTGCTCCCGTCGCTTGATGAGTGGGCCGGGCACGTCTCTCGGAAGCCCACGGGGGGTGAGGTCGAGCTTGCCTGATCCACCAACCAGGACGACGAGGGTTGCCACCGGCTTCGTCGATGGTCGCACCACCACGACGGTCTCCGTGATACGGGGGCGTGTCGGCACGCTGATGACCTGCTCGCTCGCCCCCTGGCTCTCGACCGATGACGGCGACAGCGGCAGGATCAACGCGGCAACGATCAGGAAAGCGATCCGGATCGCTCGCTGCTGGATCGGGCCAGCGATGGCGGAGGAAGCACCCCGCACCCGGGCCGACCGGGCCGAGTGCGGGGTGTCGATGCCCAAGGAAAGTGGACGTCCGACCCCTACTTCACCTTGGCGTCGTAGAGGAACAGCATGTTGTCGATCCAGGGCGACCAGTCGAGGCGGTTCGAGATCCCGAAGATGTGCGCCTGCTGGTACGCCTTGATGATGGGCGCGTCCTCGTAGATCATCTCCTGCGCCTTCCAGTAGAGCGCCTTCCGCTTCTCGGGGTCGTTCGACCCCTGGGCGTCCTCCAGGATCTTGTCGAGCGCCTCGTTCTTGTAGATCGACAGCGCCGACTTCGAATGGAGCGAGTTCACCAGGAGATCGCCGTCGAAGAGGCCGGCGCCGCCCCACGCGACCATGTAGACGGGCAGCAGCTGGCGCTGGCGCCACTTGGTCGTGTAGACGCTCTGCTCGCCGACCTCGACGTTCGCCTTGATGCCCACCTTGCCGAGCATCTGCGCCATCGCCTGGACGACCTCGATGTCGTTCATGTATCGGCGGTTCGGGACGTGGAGCGTGACCTCGAAGCCATTCGGGTGCCCGGCCTCCTTGAGGAGCGTCTTGGCCCGCTCCGGATCGTACCCGTACCACTTGATGTTCGGGTTGAACCCGAATGCCTCCTTCTCGAGCGGCACGCCGAGCACCTGACCGTTGCCTTCGAGGACGGTCTTGATGATGGTGTCCATGTCGATGGCGTAGTTCATGGCCTTGCGGACGCGCGCGTCCTGCCAGGGGCCCGGCATCAGGTAGTTCGTGATCTTCATCATGATGACGAAGCCGCCGAGCGTGGACAGCTCGATCTTCGCGACGCCGCTCGACTTCACCTTGCCGACCTGGTCGGGCGGTATGTCGCTGACGAGGTCGGCCTGGCCCGACAGGAGGGCGGCCACGCGCGTGGTCAGCTCGGGTATCGGCCGGAAGACCAGGCGGTCAATGGCCGGCGCGCCGCGGTGGTAGTCCTTGTTCGCGTCGAGGACGAGGCGGTCGTCCTTGATCCACTCGACGAACTTGTAAGGCCCGGTCCCGACGGGCTTGACCGCGAACTCGGCGTCTCCCACCTGGGCGATGTACTTCGGCGGCACGATGCCGACGGTGCCGCAGTGACCGGGGCTCATCCGCACGGGCAGGAGCGGGAACGGCGTCTTCGTGATCACGTTGACGGTGAGCGGGTCGACGACGTCGACGTGATCGATGGTGGCGATGCTGGTGCGGCCCGGCGCGCCTTGCTTGGGGTTGAGCATCCGCTCGATGCTGAACTTGACGGCCGCCGCGTCGAAGGGCTCGCCGTTGTGGAACTTCACGTTGCGGCGGAGCTTGAACTGCCAGGTGGTGTCGTTGACCAGCCGCCAGGACTCGGCCAGGTTGCCCTCGAGCTGGAGGGTCTTCAGGTTCCGCCGGAGGAGCGTGTCGAAGATCTGGCGGTCCGGCTCGTGCGCGTTCTTGTCGCAGTGCATGTGCCAGTCGAGCGTGGCGGCCTCGCCCGACTGCACGACGACGACGGGCTTCTGTTGGGCTAGGGCCTCCCGCCCCGCGGGCGCGAGGACGGCGGACAGCGCGAGGGCCCAGATCAGCCCGAGGCGCAGCCGGCGCGGACGTGGGGTGGTCTCCGGTCGCGTCATCGAAGGTCTCCTCTCTACAGGCGGTCCACGGAGCTTCGGGTGTGACGGGTCTGGAGGTACGGGTCGAGGGCGTCGCGGAGCGCGTCGCCCAGGAGGTTGATCCCCATGACGGTGACGAACAGGGCCGCGCCGGGGAAGAGCGCCAGCCAGTACCGCGTGTCCACGAACTGTCGCCCCTCGGCCAGCATGCCGCCCCAGGAGGGGATCGCGAGGGGGACGCCGAGCCCGAGGAAGGAGAGCCCGGCCTCGGTCAGGATGGCGCCGGCCACACCGAACGTCGCCACGACGATGAGCGACGCGCTGACGTTCGGGAGGACGTGGCGCCACACGATCGACCCGAGCGGCACGCCGAGCGCGCGGGCGGCGTCCACGAACGCCTTCTCGCGGACGGCGAGCGTCTCGGCGCGCACGACGCGCGCGTAGGCCACCCAGTTGCTCAGGCCGACCACCAGGATGATGTTCCGGACGCTCGCGCCGAGGACGCCGATCACGGTGATGGCCAGGAGGATGAAGGGGAAGGCGAACTGCATGTCGGCGAGCCGCATGATGGCGTGGTCCCAGGGCCCGCCCCGCATGCCGGCCGCGAGGCCGAGGCTGGTGCCGACGGCGCCGGCGACGAGCACGGCGGACAGGCCGATGAGCACCGAGGTCTTCGCGCCGTGGACGACGCGGCTCAGGATGTCGCGGCCGAGCTGGTCGGTGCCGAGGACGGCGAGCGTGCCGTCGGCCGCGCGGGTGGCGGGCCGGGTGAAGCGCGCCAGGAGATTCTGCTCGTTCGGGTCGGCGGGGGCGATCCATCCCGGCGTCGCCGCGCAGACCCCGACGACGAGGAGGATCGCGGCGCCGATCCGCGCGCCGCCCGACCCGAGGAGGACGCGGGTGCGGCGCCACGCCCGCCGGGGCCGGGGGACCGAGGGGTCGGCGAGGCCGACCGGGAGGGCGGGCGCGTCAAGCCGCACGGTAGCCGCCCAGGCGCACGCGCGGGTCGAGCGCGGTGTAGGCGAGGTCGATGAGGACGTTCACCAGCAGCAGCACCGCCGCCACGGTGAACACGACGGCCTGGATGAGCGGCACGTCCTTGTTGACGACGGCCTCGACGGCGAGCCGGCCGACGCCGGGATACGCGAAGACCGCCTCGGTGATGACCGCGCCGCCCAGAAGGTTCCCGAGCTCGAGCCCGATCGCCGTCACGATGGGGATCGCGCCGTTGCGGAGCGCGTGCCGGAGGATCACCGACCACTCGCCGATGCCCTTGGCCCGCGCCGTCCGGAGGAAGTCCTGGTTCAGGACCTCCAGCATGCTCGACCGCGTGATGCGGGCCGTGCGCGCCATCGCCCAGACGCCGAGCGTGATCGCGGGCAGGACGAGAGTGAGCCAGCCGTCGCCGCCGTACACCGGCATCCAGCGAAGGTTCACGGCGAACGCCAGGATCAGGAGGATGCCCAGCCAGAACGTGGGCATGCACTGGCCGGCCAGCGCGAGCGCCATCGCCCCGGAGTCCAGCACGGAGCCCCGCCAGACGGCGGCCATGATGCCGAGCGGCAGGGCGAGGAGCACCGCCAGGACGATGGCGGCCACCGCGAGCCTGGCCGTCGCGGGGAAGCGCTCGAGGACCAGGGGCAGCGTGGGCTGCCGGTGCCGGAGGGAGCGCCCGAAGTCACCGTGGATCGCGCGCGCCAGGAACTGGCCGTACTGCTCGGGCAGCGGCCGGTCGAATCCGAGCGCCGCCCGCATGATGTCGTAATCTGCCTTCGTGCCCTCGGGACCCATGTAGAGCGCGGTCGGGTCCCCCGAGAGGTGGACGACGAGGAAGACGGCGAGGGTGATGGCGACCAGGACGGCCAGCGCCCAGACCAGTCGCTGGCCGAGGTACGCGATCACGCGCCGGGCACCGCGCGGAGGAGCCCGTGCCCCACTGGCGTTCGTCGCCCTCGCTCAGCCGAGGTGCTGGCGGAAGAAGGCGAGCGAGCGCTCGCGCGCCAGGCGCGCGCTCGGCTCGTGGTAGCTCCCGCGCGCGTCGCAGCTGAAGCCGTGGCCGGCCGGGTAGACGTGGACGGGGATCGTCGGGTGGATGCGCCGCACCTTCTCGTAGTGCTCCTTGGGGATGCCGGTGTCGGTCTCGCCGAAGTGGAGCATGACCGGGCAGCGGGGCGACTCCTCGGCCGTCTCGGCGATCCCGCCGCCGTAGTAGCCCACCGTGGCCGACAGGCCGTCGATGCGCGTGGCGGCGAGCCAGGCCAGGGTCCCACCCCAGCAGTAGCCGACGACGCCGACGCCGAGGCCGGCGCGCGCGAGCTCGCGGACGGCGGCGCGCACGTCGCGCACGCTGTCGTCGGTGGAGATCTTGCCCCGGAGCTCGCGGCCCTGCTGGATGTCCTCGGCCGTGTACCCGATGTCCACGCCGCGCTCCACACGGTCGAACAGCGCGGGGGCGAGCGCGACGTAGCCGTCGGCGGCCCAGCCGTCGGTGACCTTCTTGATGTGCGAGTTCACCCCGAAGATCTCCTGCACCACCACGAGCCCGCCCCGCGGCGTCCCCGCGGGCGTCGCGCGGTAGCCGGCGAGCTGGTGTCCGTCCTCGGCGTTGAGCGTCAGCATCTGACCCATCGTGGCTCCTCCTTGTCGTGGGACCGATCAGGCCGCCAGTCTAGCAAGCCCGCCGGGTCTGCCAAGGGCCGCCCCGCTACGCGTCGGCCCGCACGTCTCCCGAGGGGTAGGGGATCGGCCCCGCGTAGTCGACCCGGAGCGGCGCCCAGCGCAGCGCCCACTCTCGCGTCAGGGTCCCCGCGAGCTGGCGGAGGTGGAGTCCGTCGTGCGCGACCCAGGCCGCCACGAGGTCGAGGCCGGAAAGCCGGAGGCCGGACGGACTCTCGCCGGTGGCGAGCAGGCCCTCGGGCGTGGCCTCGGCCAGGAGCGCCAGGCTCGCGCGGCGCTCTTCGTGGAACGCGGCGAGAGCCGCGCCGGGATCCGCATCGCGGTAGCGCCGCGCTTTCGCCCAGCCCTCGGGGTCGACGGGCGCGAACGCGCCGCCGCCTCCGAGGACGACGCGGACGCGCGCGCCGAAGTCCTCGGCCTCCTCGTCGCGGAGGTGGCGCACGATCTCGACGGCCGCCCACTCGTCGGGAGCCGGCCGCGCCCGCCACGTGGCGGGCGTCAGCCCGGCGACGAGACCGTCCAGCAGGGCGGGGAAGCGCCCGAGCTCCTGGCGCGCATCGCGGAGCAGCGTCGCGGCATCCGTCATGACGGGCTCCTCTCTCCGGGCCGGCGCGGCACGCGGCCGGCGACGAGGCGGACCTTGCGCGGCGCCGCCAGCCACATGGCGGCCACCGTGACCACGCTGCACGCGATGGCGAGCCAGAACGCCGGCGCGTAGCTTCCGGTGCGGTCGTAGACGAGCCCCGTCACCCAGGGCCCGGCCCCTGCGCCGGCGTTGGAGGCGAGGTTCAGCACCGCGAAGATGGAGCTGTAGCGCGCGCCCTGGAAGAGCTCCATCGGGATCGCCCCGAAGACGGACGCGGCCCCGTAGCCGAGCAGGCCCTGCGAGGCGACCATGACGTAGACGAGCCACCGCGACGGGTGCGCCGGGAGGGCGAGCAGCGCCGCGTAGCAGACCACGTACCCCAAGCCGGCCGCGGTCCACGCCCACTCGCGGCCGATCCGGTCGGAGACGTAGCCCCACAGGATCTGGCCGGCGATCCCCGTGATCCCGACGACGCCGAGTGCCCACGCCGCGAAGTCGGCCGGAAAGCCGAGCTCGAGGAGGTACTTCGTCTGGTGGACCTGGACCGCGTACCAGGCGAAGAGGCAGGTGAAGTACCCGATGAAGACCCACCAGAACCGGCTCGTGCGCACGGCCCGCGCGAGGGTCCACTCGACCGCGGCCCACCGCGGGTCGACGACGTGGACGGGCGCGGGCCGGGCCGTCTTGCCCGACCTCTCGTCACCGTCGGGGCGGAGGCCGAGCTCTTCGGGCCTCCGTCGCGGGACGAGGAGGTTCAGCGGCAGGATCAGGAACAGGAGGATGGCAGCGAAGGCCCAGCAGGCGCCGCGCCACCCCGTGCGCTCGATGAGATGCTGGGCCCACGGGAGGAGCACGAACGAGCCGACGCCGACGCCCGAGAAGGCGATGCCGAGCGCGAGGCCGCGCTGGCGCACGAACCAGTTCGGGATCAGGAGCGAGTGCCCCATGTAGCTCACGAAGACACTGGCGCCCGCGACGAGAACGCCCAGGGTGAGGTGGAGCTGCCAGGGCGCGTGGGCGCCCGTCGCGAGCGCGAGCCCGAGGCTCATGAGCGCGAGCCCGAACGGGAACACGACACGCGGGCCCAGCCGATCCATGAGGACGCCGAGGAACGGCGTGAAGGCGTTCGCCGCGAGGAGGCCGGTCGTGAAGGTCGCGGCCGTGAGGGCGCGCGACCAGCCGAACTCGTCCAGGATCGACGGGAAGAAGAGGGAGAAGACCGTGCGGGAGTTCACCACGACGCCCATCGTGACGAACGCCGTCGCGACCAGGATCCAGCCGTAGAAGATCGGCACGCGCGCGGCCGCCGCGCGGACGGGTCCCGCCGTCTGGGCCGCCATGGACCGGCGCTCGCGTGCCCGAGCGGTCGGGCTAGAGGCCGAGCGCGACGCCGCCCGGGCGCGGGTCGCTGCCGCCGCGCAGGAGGCCGCGCGCGGCGTCCACCTGGATCAGCTGGACGGCGCCGCCGCCGGCCCAGGCGCCGAGGGTCTCGACGACGTGGCCCCGGTCCGCGAGCTCGCGGCGGGTCGCCTCGGGGACGAGCTCCTCGATCCGCACCGCCGCGGGGAGCCCGAGGTTCGCGGGGTCGGTCCCCGGGAAGCTGAACCAGCGCGGCGTCTCCACGGCCTCCTGGGGCGAGAGCCCGTGGTCGATCATGCTGCTGATGACCTGGGTGCTCCACTGGGTCTGCTGGTCGCCGCCGGGGGTCCCGCCGACGAGCCAGGGCGCCCCGTCCCGGCAGACGAGGAACGCGTTCAGCGTGTGCATCGTCCGCTTGCCCGGCGCGATGACGTTCGGGTGGCCCTCGTCCAGCGAGAAGCCGCGGCCGGCGCGGTTGTTCAGCGTGATCCCCGTGTCCCCGGCCACGACACCGGAGCCGAACGCGGCGGACAGGCTGTGGATGAAGGAGAGCGCGTTGCCGTCCCCGTCGACGACGGCGAAGTAGCTCGTGTCACCGTCGTGCTCGGGCGTGAGCGCGCGCCGGGCGAACCGCGCCCGCGCGAGGTCGATCTCGGCCCGGCGGCCGGCGGCGTGGTCCTTGCCGATGAGCTCGTCGAGCGGCCACTTCACGAACGCCGGGTCTCCGGCCACTCGGTTCCGGTCCTCGAAGGCGAGCTTCTTCGCCTCGACGGTGAGGTGGATGCGGTCCGCGCTCGTGATGGGCAGGCTCGCGAGGTCGAATCCCTCCAGGATGTTCAGCTGGGAGAGCACGAGGAACCCCTGGGAGACGGGGGCCGTCTCGTACACCGTGTAGCCCCGGTAGTCGCTCGAGATCGCCGGGTAGAAGAAGGTCTCGTCCCGCTGGCGCGCGAAATCGTCGGCCTCGAACGGCCCGCCCTCCTGGCGGAAGAACGCGAGGAGTCGCTCGGCGAGCTCGCCCCGGTAGAACGTCTCCGCCCCGCCGGCGGCCACGGCCTTGAGGGTCCGCGCGAGATCGGGCGCCGCCCAGCGCTCGCCCGGCGCCGGCGGCCGGCCGCCCGGCAGGAAGAACCGCGCCGAGTGCGGGAAGCGGCGGAGGACCTCGGCGCGCTCACCGATCCACCGGCTCACCCAGGTGGTGATGGCGACACCGTCCTGGGCGAGCTTGATGGCCGGCGCCCAGAGCTCCTCCCAGGGGATCGTGCCCCAGCGCTTCCAGATCGACTCGTAGAAGGCGACCGCGCCCGGGACGGCGACCGCGTGGACGCCGTCGAGCGGCATGAGCTTCTGGCCGTTCGACGTGTAGCGCTCCCGTGTGGCACCCGCGCCCGCGACGCCGCTCCCGTTCAGGCCCAGGACCTCCCGCCGGCGGGCGTCGTAGATGACGGCGAACCCGTCGCCGCCGAGGCCGCACATCATCGGCAGGAGCACGCCCTCCGCCGCCGCGACGGCGATCGCCGCGTCGAAAGCGTTCCCGCCGCGGTCGAGCACGGCTACGCCGATGGCGGCCGCCCGCGGGTGGGCTGAGGCGACCATGCCACGCGCGCCGAAGGCCTCGGGGTAGCGGGTCGGTGAGGAGGGAGCTCGCCAGGCGCCGTCGTGGGATTGGCTGGGATTCGTCATGGGGGCCATCTTACGCGACGCCCGGCGTCTCGGCGAGTTGTCCGATCTCGCAGAGCGGCTCACCGGCGGTGACCGGCGGCGTGCTCACGACGTACACCACCTCGCCGGCGAACGGCGCGCGTACCTCGTGGAGGACGGCGCCGAAGGCGTCCGTCAGCCGGCCGAGGAGCCGTCCCGTCGACACGGACTGCATCTTCTCGACCACCGGGTGCCAGACCCCGGTTACCGGTGCCCGCAGGACCTCCGCGCGCGTGATCCACACGGGGTGCGTGACGCGCGCGGACGGCCCATCCATGATCCCGAGGTGCGCCAGGAGGGACCGGGCGCCCGCCTCGTGGGCCGCGACCGACGGTTCGTCCGTCAGCCCCATGCCGCCCGACTCGGCGGTGATCGCGGGCTTGCCGCGGGTGATGGCGGTGTTGGCGGTGAAGCTGCTCGCGGCCGGGTCCTTCGGCCGTCCCCGGTCGACCAGGATGTGCTCGAGGCCGTAGGCGAGCGCGAGCTCGCGCGACCCCGCGTCGACGGCGGCGCTCCCGCCCACGATCCAGTAACTGTACGGGCGGAGGGACTCGTTGCCGTCGCCGCAGTGCATGTCGGCGAGGTGCGTGCACGGGTCGATGACCTCGCGCGTGATGGCGAACGCCATCCGGTCGCTCACCGTGCCGTCGGCCTTCCCCGGATAGACGCGGTTCAGGTTTTTTCCCGTCGGGGCTGTAGTAGACCCGGCGCCCGTAGAACGCGGGCGGATTCGCCATGTGGACCAGGATCGCCGCGCCCCGCATCCGCGCGGGCTCGAGGCGCGGCCGGAGGCGCTGGAGCGCGAGGATCGAGGTGTACTCCGAGCCGTGCGTCCCGGCGACCAGGGCGAGGACCGGCCCGGGGGCGGCGCCGTTGGCGACCGTGACCGGGATTCGCGTGCCCGGGTCGACGCCGTCCGGCACCTCGATCCAGCCGGACGCCATGTGGCCGGGGTCGGCGGTCGCGCTTCCAACGGTGAGGGGCGTGGGGGTCATCGGTCGCTCTCCTTCTCGTCCGGTCCGGGATGGCCGCGGCGCCGCGGCGGGGCCTCCATCGTGCCTCGGCTCCGCGGCGCGCGCCACCCTGGCCGGGACGAATCCGCGGGCTTGACGCGGAAGGGCCGGCGACGACACTGGAGCGGATGCCCGGCCAGGCGCCCGAGGACGAGCCCGAGCGTCGACGCCCGCTGTGGCGGATCGGGCAGGGGTGGCGGCGCGGCCGGCGCCAGGTCTCGCCGTGGACGCTCGGCGGCCTCTCGGTCAAGCAGCTCGCGAGCCTCGTGTGGGTGGAGATCCAGAAGGACGAGCTGCTCGACCGCGCGGCCGCGCTGTCGTATTACTTCGTGTTCGCGCTGTTCCCCACGCTCCTCTTCCTGACGACGCTCCTCGGGATGTTTCCCGGCCGGGACCTGATGGAGCGACTCCTCCAGACGGCACAGGACGTGCTCCCGCCCGACGCCGCCTCGCTGCTCCGGCGGACGCTCTCCGAGGTCCAGCAGGGCGCCGGCGGTCGCCTCCTCTCGGTGGGGGCGGCGGCGGCGCTCTGGGGCGCCTCGCGCGGGATGGTGTCGATCATCACGACGCTGAACGTCGTGTACGGGGTCACCAGCCGGCGCCCCTGGTGGCGAAGGCAGCTGGCGTCCATCGTGCTCACCATGATCTTCTCGATCCTGGCGCTGGGCGCGCTCCTCTCGATCGTCTTCGGCGAGCGCGTGGGGCGCGCGATCGCGGTCTGGGCTGGATACGGCTACGTGTTCACCGCGGTGTGGGAGCTCCTCCAGTGGCCCGTCGGCCTCCTGTTCGTCCTCACCGGGATCGACCTCGTCTACCACCTCGCGCCGGCGGTTCGCCAGCGCTGGTACTGGCTCACTCCCGGCTCGGCCTTCGCGGGGGTGGCGTGGACGGTGGTGTCCCTCGGCCTTCGCGCCTACGTCAACCAGTTCGCGAACTACAACGCGACGTACGGCTCGATCGGCGGGGTGATCCTGCTGCTCCTGTGGCTCTACCTCTCGGGGATGGCGCTCCTGATCGGCGGGGAGATCAACTCGGAGATCGCGCGGGCCGCCGCCGCGCGCGGCGAGGAGATCGCGGTTCCCCTCGACGCGCCCGGCGACGGAGCTACTTGACGATCTCGAGGAGCTCCACCTCGAACACGAGCGTGGCGCCGGGCTTGATCCGGGGCGGCGCGCCGCGGTCGCCGTAGGCGAGGGCCGCCGGGCAGACGAGCCGGCTCTTGCCCCCGACCTTCATCAGCTGCACGCCTTCGGTCCAGCAGGGGATCACGCCGTTCAGGGGGAACGTCGCGGGCTCCCCGCGCTGGACCGAGCTGTCGAACACGTGGCCGTCCGCGAGGGTGCCGTGGTAGTGGACCTTGACCCGATCGGTCGCCTTCGGCGACGGACCGGTGCCGGGCTTGATCGGCACGATGACGAGGCCCGACGCGGTCTTCGTCGCGCCCTTCTCGGCGGCCGCCTTGTCGAGCACCGCCTGCCCCGCCTTCTGCTCGCCCGCCGCCACCGCCACCGCCCGCGTGCGCTGGAGGTCCTGGATCTTCGTGCGGTAGGCCTGCAGGTCGACCTGGCGCGTGCGGTTCAGCACGCCGTCGGTGATGCCCGCCTTGACGAGCTCGAGCTCGGCCGGCGTCAGCACGAACTGCGTGAGGCTGTCGGCGACCGCGAGGCCGATCGCGTAGAAGGCCTTCTGCTCCTCGGTCTTGAGCTCGGGGCCGGACTGGGCGCCCGCCGGGAGGGCCACTCCCGCCGCCAGCGCGCCGAGGAGGGCCGCGGCCGCTCCGATCTGAAGGTGATGCCGTATCGTCACGTTGGTGTCCTTTCGTAGGAGATTCGCGAGACTCGCCCGGCCGCCGGTCCGGTCAGGAGCGCGGGAACGCGCCCAGGAACTCCTTGGTTCCGGGCGCGAGGACCGCGGCGAGTCCCACGTAGAGGAACAGCGCGCCGATGTCGAGGTAGTGGCGGACGGTGGCCGGCGTCGAGAGGACGCCCGGCGCCTTGCCGGCCGCGCGGATCCGCTTGATCGCGTCGTCCATGGCGGACTTCACCTCGGGGTGGTCCATCTGGCCCGGGTGGCCCATCGACTGGGCGAGGTCGCCGGGGGCCACGAAGAAGACGTCGATGTGCTGGGTCTTCAGGATGTCGTCGAGGTTGTGGAGCGCCTCGACCTCCTCCAGCATGACGACGACCATCGTCTCCTCGTTCGCGCGGCGCGTGAAGTCGTGCATCTTCTCGCCGAACGCCGCCCGGCCGCCCGCGAAGCCCCGGTGTCCGATAGGGGAGAACTTCGCGTGGCGGACGACTGCCTCCGCCTCGGCCCGCGTGTTGATGTGCGGGATCTGAACGCCGCCGGCGCCGCGGTCGAGGGCGCGCGTGATCGTGGACGGGTCGTGGCTCTGCACCCGGACGATCGGCGTGACGTCGCACAACTCGGCCGCCCGCACCATGTCCTCGACCGCGTCCCAGCTCGCGGGCCCGTGCTCGCAGTCGATGAAGATAACGTCGTACCCCGCGCGCCCCAGCAGCTCGACGAGCCCGCCGCTGCTGTAGGTGGGGGCGACCACGCTCACCGGCTTCCCGGCGGCCAACTTCCGCTTCGCGCTGTTGTTCCTCACCGGTGCTCCTTTGTGGGATCAGGTTTCGGATCGTTCAACATTACGCCCTCTTGGCTGGTGGCGCGCCGGATTGTTGGGGGGGCGCCTGCCCTGGCCGCCATGCTCGCGGGGCTCGGAGAACGCGCCGAGCCGGTGCGATCTCGGATTGAACGCCGGCGGCGCCGTTGGCCGATTGCTCACGCTCCGATGGAGGGGAGGCCGTAGAGGGCCCGCGCGTTGTCGTCGAGGATCTTCGCGACGACGTCCTGGCTCACCTGGCCGTGCGCTTTCAGGTGACGCAGCGCGCCGAGATCGGTTGCCGTGTGCTCGTGCCCGTAGTCGGTGCCGATGACCAGGTTGTCCTCGCCCGCGTACTTGAGGACGTAAGGGAGGTCGTCGTCCGTCTGGCACGTCACGAACAACCGGTTGTCCCGCAGCGCGGTGAACCGGTCGAAGGCGTCCCCGGGCCGTCGCTCGGCGCGTCGGGCAAGATCGTGGAGCGCGGCCGGGATCCACTGCGCCGCCGCCTCGATGAAGCCGACCCGGAGCCGTGGGAACCTCGCCGGAATGCGCGCGGAGAGGATGGAGTGGAACGCGCTGATCACGGAGAGTTTCGCCCGAGAGTAGCCGTCCTCCCTGCCGAAGAGATCCTGCCAGGCGAAGCTGTTGTTTCCGGCATGGATCCCGAGAGGCACGTCGAGGTCCGAGGCCGCGGCATAGAGCGGAAAGAAGTACGGATTGTCGAGCGTCATGTCGTGCTCGATTCCGTTCAGGAAGACGGCGCACGCGCCGCGCTCTCGCGCCAGCGCGAGCTCCTGGAGGGCACTGTCCATGCTCGACAGCGGCAGGACGGCCGCCCAGCGCAGGCGGCCCTTGCCGCGGCTCCAGACGTCCGCGAGCCAGCGGTTGTAGCTTTGGCAGAGCGCGAGCTCGACCTCGGGCCGCCGGGTCAGCGGTCGCAGGAAGACCGTCGGATAGAGGACCTGGAGGTCGATGCCGAGCTCGTCCATGTGCCGGAGCCGCGCGTCGACATCCGTCAATTCCCGCGATGCCTGGGGCGTCTCCTGCCCCTCGGCGAGGACCGGGTAGGGTCGTCCATCGAACATCCAGTAGCGTCGGGGTGGGACGTGACCGTTCCGTTCCGTGACGAGCGTCGGCATCAGAGAGCGGGCCGAGCGCTCGACGTACGTCCAGGTGTGCTGGTTTTCGACCGCGTGAGCATCGGAGTCGATCGCCATCATCCTCGCTGCGCCTCCCGACGGCGGCGGTGGCGCCGGGCGGCGTCCGATGGCCACTCGGCGACCACCGGACCCGACCCGGCGCGCTTGACATGGTAGCGCGGGCGGATCATCGTCTCAGCGGGCTGTCGGCGTCCAGACTCCACGGAGCATCCGAGAGCCAGCGCACGTCCCAGCGCACGTCAAGGAAGGGTACCATCGTGGACCGGTTGCCTCGCCCGGATCTGCTTCGGGCGGCCGCGGAGCTTCTTCCGGGCGGCGCCCTCCATCGGCGCCCGCTCCCGGACGAAGTCAACACCATCTTCGTCCGGGGTCGAGGAAGTCGGATCTGGGACGTCTCGGGCAAGGAGTACATCGACTATCTGATGGGCTCGGGCCCGATGATCCTGGGTCACGCGCACCCGGCGGTCAGCGAGGCGGTCAAGAATCGCATCGACATGGGGTGGCAGCTCCACCAGGTCACCGATGTGACGCTCGAGCTCGCCCGGCGGATCGTGGACGCCGTCCCGTGCGCCGAGTCGGTCAAGTTCACCACCACGGGCAACGAGGCCACCTACACCGCGCTCCGTCTGGCTCGGGCGCTCACGGGTAAGCGCAAGATCCTGAAGTTCGAGGGAGGTCTTCACGGGACGCACGACTACGCGGCCTGGAGCGTCAGGCCCATCGGTCCCCCGGCCTACCCGCTGGGCGAGCCAGACTCCGCCGGCATTCCGGACGTTCTTCGTGAGCACGTCCTGGTGGCACCGTTCAACGACGCGGAGCGGGCGGGCGCGCTGATTCGCCAGCACGCGTCCGAGCTCGCCGCCGTCATCGTCGAGCCGCTGATGCGAACGATAAGGCCTCGGCCCGACTTTCTCGCGGCACTGCGCGCGACCACCCGGGACTGCGGCGTGCTGCTCGTCTTCGACGAAGTCGTGACGGGCTTCCGGCTGGCGTGGGGAGGCGCGCAGCAACACTATCGTGTCACGCCGGACCTGGCGACGCTGGGGAAGGTCGTGGGCGGGGGCTTTCCGGTGGGGGTGGTGGTCGGTCCCCGAGCGCTCATGGCCAGATTGGGCGGCGCCAACGGAGGACATGATCGCGTGGTGAGCACGGGGACACACTCGGGCAATCCGATCACCTGCGTGGCGGGGGTCGCCACGCTGCGCGAGCTCGAACGGCCCGGCACTTACGAGCGGCTCGAGCGCAGTGCCCAGCGCCTCCGGGCGGGCTTCCGCGAGGTGTGCGCTCGCCTCGGCGTACCCGCGCGGGTGATGGGCGAGGGGTCCATCGTCGGCCTTCTGTTCACGAGCCAGGAGGTCGTGGACTACCGGGGCACCCTGGAGTGCGATCGCGAGCTCGCAGGCAAGCTCGACGTTGAAATGATGAAACGTGGTGTCTTGCACTCGCCGGGCGGAAAGTACTACGTGTCGACGGCCCATACCGAGGCGGATGTGGACCAGACGCTCGACATCTTCGAAGCTGCCCTCCGGGTCGTTCGCTAGCCCGCTCGCCACCAGGGCCGGGCCGGTGTCGAACCTACGACAGAACCTGTACCGGGTCGCCCATCGACTTGGCGGAGACCACCGCTTCGCCATACTCCGTGAGCTGCGCGCGAGCGAGGGCTGGGATCCTGAGCGGCTCCGACAAGCGCAGAGAGCTCGCCTCGCTTCGATCCTGCTGCATGCGTTCGAGCACGTGCCCTACTACCGGGCGCCGCTGATCGAGAGCGGCGTCGTCGTCCCCGGGCGGCCGCCGCGGGTGATTGTCGACCGGCTCCCCACGCTTCCGGTGCTCGAGCGTTCGGCAATCCAGGCGCATCGCGACGCCCTCTGCGACGCTCGACCGCCGACCACCGGGAATCCGCGCTCCTTGCGACGCACGGGAGGCACGATGGGTGACCCCCTGTGGCTCGTGCAGGACCACGTCATGAACGAGCATTCCGGAGCGGTGACGCTCTGGTTCGATGAGTGGAGTGGTCACGTGCTCGGCCAGCCGAAGGTCATCCTGTGGGGCGTCGGAGCGGACGGGCGGAACACGACCATGTCGGCGCGGCTGGGGCGGCTCTTGAAGAACGAGACGATCCTGCCGATCAATGCGCTGTCGGACGCGACCATGGACCGGTACCTGGCGCGTATCGCGCGCCGCCGTCCCTCCCAGATCCTCGGGTTTGCCGGGGCCGTGTATCAGGTAGCGCGCCACGCGGAGGCGACGGCCGCGCGATTCACACCACCCCGGGTCGTGATGGTCTCGGCGGAGACGATGGTGGAAGGCCTGCGGGAAACGGTAGAGCGCGCGTTTCGAGCGCCAGTCGTCAACCGCTACGGGACTCGTGAAGTGGGGGGCGTCGCCTGCGAGTGCCGTGAGCGGCGCGGGCTCCACGTGTCGGCCCTCACGCATCACGTCGAGGTCTTGCGGCCGGACGGGAGCGCCGCCGAGCCCGGAGAGGTAGGGGATCTCGTCATCAGCTTGCTGACGAACTACTCGATGCCGCTCATCCGCTACCGCATCGGCGACCGGGCGGCGTTTCTGGCGGATGGGGCCCCGTGCCGGTGCGGGCGCGCCCTGCCCACGCTCGCCACCGTCGCGGGGCGGTCTCTGGACGCCTTCGTCCGGAGGGACGGTGTCTGGGTACACGGTGTCGACGTGAAGCGCTTCTATCATCGGATGCCCTGGATCCAGCAGTTCCAGGTGGTCCAGCTGGGGCTCGACCGAGTCCTGGTGCGTCTGGTCGACCGCGAGCGGGGACCCGAGGTCCTCGCCGCGCGGCGCGCCGACCTGGACGCCATTGGCGCGTATCTGCGCGAGCTCATGGGTGTCCGCTGCGAGGTGACCTTCGAGTTCGTCGCGGGGATCCCACGGGAGGCCTCGGGCAAGTATCGCCAGACCATGAGGGTGGAGCCCGCCGATCCCTCCGGACCGGCGCCGCGACCGCAGCCCGACGAGCGCGTCTAGGCACCCCGCCGCGAATCCGCCAGAACGCGATCGTACGCGGCCTCGTGGGCGCGGACCATCGTCGAGATCTGGAAGTGCTCGGTGACGTGCCGTCGCCCCGCGTTGCCCAGGGCCCGCGCCTCAGCCGGATTCGACAGGAGCCGCATCAGTCCGGCCTCCAGGGCGCCAGCGTCACCGGGCGGCACCAGGAGACCGGTCCGACCATCCACGATGGCCTCTCGCGTCCCGCCGGCATCCGTCGCGACGACGGGCCGGCCCGCCGCGAGCGCCTCCAGCACCGCGTTCGGGAAGCCTTCCCGGAGCGAGGCGTGCGCCACGACATCCGTCACGGCGAGCAGTGCCGGCACGTCGTGCCGCGCGCCGAGAAAGTGGACCGAGCTCCTTACGCCGAGCGCGGCCGCCCGGCTCTCGAGCTCGTCATGGAGAGGGCCGCCGCCCACCAGGAGCGCTCGAGACCGCGGTAGCGCGCGAACGACCGAGGTCCACGCCTGAAGGAATACCGCGTGTCCCTTGGATCGGCGGAGGTTCGCAATCACCGTGACGAGCGGCCCCGCCCCGGCGACGCCAAGCGAGTCCCGAAGCCGCGGATCAGGCGCGGCGTCGAAGCGTGAGCAGTCGACCCCGTTGTGAATGACGATGAGCCGGTCCTCGGCCAGGCCCTCGTCGCGCTTCACGGCATCGCGCACGGCGGCCGAGTTGGCGATCACGAGATGCGTCCACGCATTGGCGAGTCGGCGAAGCGCTCCGCGCCACGGAGGCGGCGGTCTCGCCAGGTTGAGGCGGCTGCCGACGACCGCGGGCACTCCGAGCAGGCGGCCACCGAGCGCGGCCGCGACGTTGCCCCAGTATAGGTGACCGTGGACGACGTCGGGCCGCACGCGGCGGAGGAGCCGCCACAAGCCCAGCAAGGCCCGGAGACGCCGAGGTCCCGAGGTGGCGGCGACGATCTCGACCGGCACTCCACGCGCGGCCAGCGTCGCCGCCAGCGGCCCGCCGCCGGCGAGACAGCAGACGGTTGGCTCGAACCGCGCGCGGTCGAGCCCGGACGCAAGCTCGACGAGCTGCGTCTCCGCGCCGCCGCGCTCGAGCGTGCCGATGACGTAGAGGATCCGCGTCCGCGGCGTCATCGGCGGTGTCGTCTCACGCGGGAGTGACGGAGCGTTTCAGCCGTTCGTAGAGGGCTTCGTGGCGTTGGACCATCGCCTCGAGGCCGAACCGCTCGGCCACGCGGCGCCGTCCCGCCTCGCCGAGGGCCCGGGCCTCGGTCGGACGGGCAAGCAGGCGGGCCACGGCCTCGGCCAGGGCGCCGCTGTCTCTTGCCGGCACGAGTAGTCCGGTCTCCCCGTCGACAACCGCTTCCGGGGTTCCCCCGACCGAGGTGGCGACGACCGGCTTTCCCGCGGCCATGGCCTCGAGGACCGCGTTTGGGAATCCCTCCTCCAGGGAGGGATGCGCGACCAGGTCCACCAATGCCAGGATGGCCGGCACGTCGGACCGCGAGCCGAGGAGCCGTACCGATCCGTCAAGATCCAGTGCTCGGATCCGGCCGGTGAGCTCCTCGCGGAGTGGCCCGTCCCCGATGAGGATCGCCTGGGCTCTCGGGTGGGTGCCGCGCAGGCTTCTCCACGCGTCGAGGAAATATCTGTGACCCTTGTAGTCGAGGAGGTTCGCCGTCACGCCCACGAGGGGCGCGCCGGCATCGAGCCCGAGGCTCGCCCGGAGCGACGGGTCCGGCCTGCACCGGAAGCGCCGGAGATCCACGCCGTTCCGGATGATCGTGACACGCTCCGAGGCGATGCCTTCCGAGTGGAGGACCTGATGGCGGACCGCCTCGGAGTTCGCGATGACGAGATCGGTGGCCAGGTTGCCGAGTCGGGTCAGCGCGCGGTAGACGGGGTGCCGGGCCCGGGGGGGGCCGAGGTTGCGTCGGCTGGCGATGATCACCGGGACCCGTGCTGCCCGGGCAACGCAGGCACCCAGGGTATAGCTCCAGTAGAGGAAGCCGTGCACGATGGCCGGTCGGTCACGCGTGAGGATCCGCCAGAGCCGCGCGAGTCCGCGCGCGAGCCCGGGCGTGGAGCTCAGGCCTTGCACGAAGCTGCGGGGCCGCTGGAGACCCACCACTTCGACCGGGACGTCATGCTCCCGGAGCACGAGCTCCAAGGGTCCTCCGGTTCCCAGGCAGTAGACGCGGGGCTCGAAGCGAGTCCGATCGAGTGCGAGCACGAGATCGGTGACCTGTCGTTCGGTCCCGCCGACCTCCAACCCGACCACGACATAGACGATGCGGATCGGCGCTGCCAGGCGCCCTCCGTCAGCGGTCGCCGCCCGAGTCGTCATGGCCGTGTCGTGACGACCCTAGGTTCCCCGCGACGAGACTGTCAACGGTCTCGCCGGGACTTCGGCATTGCGGCAGTGGACGAGGGGGGACGTGATCGGGCTCCGATCCCTCACGCCTGTCGGGCGCGAGATCGTTCGGCGGTCGAGCCTGGGCGGCGAGCCAGAGACGTGGAGGCGGCCGAGCCGACGACGATGAGCGCGGCCAGGAGGAAGATCGGCCGGTAGCTGCCGGTCACGTCGAAGACGAGCCCGCCCGCGTAGGAGCCGAGCGCGCCCGCCCCGTGGTGGAAGAGGTTGGTCGCGCCGAAGATCGCGCCGTGGTGCGCGGGGCCGAAGAGCTGTCCGATGAGCGACGACGCGAGCGGCGCCGTGGTGAAGAACGTCGCCCCGAAGAGCGCCGCGAAGAGGTAGAGCTGCCAGGGCTCGCGGACCAGCGGGAGGTAGAAGAGCGCGGCCGCCCGGACCCCGTAGGTGAGGACGAGGGCGCCGCGGGTGCCGATCCGGGTCGCCACCGCGCCGGCCGTGAGGATGCCGACGACGTTGGCGGCCGCCCAGAGACTGACGGCGTTGGCCGCGACGGCGGGAGCCATGCCGAGATCCATCGCGTACGGCGGCAGGTGTGTCGTCATCAGGAAGTCCGTGAAGCCGCAGCCCATGAGGCCGAGCGTCATCGCCCAGAAGGCCGGCGTCCGGAGGGCGGCGCGGCGGTCCACCGACGGCTCCGCGGGCCGGGGCTCCGGAGCGCCGCCTGTTCCCCGCATCCCGGGCGCGGCCGCCGCGGTCGGCGCGTCACGGAGCGTGAAGACCAGGACGCCGACGGTGATCGCCAGCGTCGCTGCCAGCAGCAGGTAGGTCTCGCGCCAGCCCACGACGGCGCTCGCGCGCCCGGCCGCCTGCGTGAACGCGAGGTGACCGAGGGAGAACCCGCAGGCCGCCACCGCGGAGACGAAGCCGCGCTCCTCCGGGAACCAGCGGCTCACGTGGATCGACACCGGGAGGATCCCGCAGCCCGTGTAGCCCACGGCCGCCACGACGCCGTAGAGCGCGATGAACTGCCAGGGCGCGTGGGCGAGGCTCACGAGCGCCGTGCCGACGGTCATGAGCGACATCGACGCGAGCATCACCCGGCGGGGCCCGAAGCGGTCGACCAGCATCCCGAAGGGCGGCTGGCCCGCGGCGTTCACGAGGAGGCTCGCGGTCGCGGCGAGCGCGAGCGTCGAGCGATCTCCCCCGAGCTCGCCGAGGATCGACTTGAAGAGGATCCCGAAGGCGAAGTTGACGCCGGTCCCGACGAACAGGACGACGAAGCCGGCGGCCAGCGCCCCCCGGCGCCCGGCGCCGGCCGCGCTCATCGGGCCGGGAGGATCAGGCAGGTGCCGACGCCGTGGGCGAGGAGCTTGCCCGCCGCGTCCGTCAGCCGGGCCTCGGCCGTGGCCAGGCGGCTCCCGACGTGGATGACCCGGCCCTCCGCCCGGAGGCGCCCGCTGCCGACCAGGACCGGGCGGACGAAGTTCACCTTGATCTCCGCGGTCGTGTAGCCGGTGCCGGCGGGGAGCGTGGTGTGGACCGCGCACGAGAGCGCGGAGTCGAGGAGCGTGCTGATGACCCCGCCGTGCACCGAGCCGATCGGGTTGTACTGCGCCTCGGACGGCTCGCACTCGAACACCGCGCGCCCCGCGTCGACCTCGGTGAGCGTGAAGCCCACCAGCTGGCTCACCGGCGCGGGCGGGAGGCGCCTGTCCCGGATCGCCTCGAGGAACTCCCGGCCCGAGAGGCGCCCCGCGGCCTCCGCGCTCGCCGCCGGGTCGTCCCAGCGGACGGCCCGGTGCCGCGCGCCCGCGCCTTCCTCGCTCACGGACCCGCTCAGCGGAGGCGGTACTTCCGCTGGGCGTCGGGCGCGAGCGCCATCCCGTGGCCCGGGCGGTCGGGAATCCGGATGAGGCCGTCGGCCGGGTCGGGCCGGGGCACGTGCTCGAACAGGTCGGGCGGGAACCAGTCCATGTACTCGACGAGGAAGCCGTTCGAGAGGGCGCCCGCGACGTGGAGCGAGAGCTCGTGGACGACGTGAGGCGAGACCAGGATCTGGTGCGCCGCCGCCAGGTGCCCGATCTTGAGCGTCTCGCTGAACCCGTTCGCCCGGCAGACGTCGGGCATGAGGTACCGCGCGGCGCGCCGCTCGCAGAGCTCCCGGAACTCGAAGCGGGTGTAGTGGTTCTCGCCGGTCGCCACCGGAATCCGGATGGCGCGCGCGACCTCGGCGCACGCCGCGATGTCGTCGGCCAGCACGGGCTCCTCGTACCAGACGAGGTCCAGGTCCTCGAGTGCGGCGGCCAGCCGGATGTTGCCGAGGACGTCGAGCTTCTGATTGACGTCGACCATCAGCCGGACGCCGTCGCCGACCGCCTTCCGCACCGCCTCGACGCGGCGCCGGTTCTCGCGCGGCTCGGGGTGGTGGACCTTGAGCTTGTAGTAGCGGAGCCCCGCGGCGGCGTACCGCTGGGCTTCCTCCACGAGGTCCTCGAGCCGGTACGCCGGCCAGCCGCCGCTGCCGTACGCCGCGATCCGGTCGGTGACGGCGCCCCACAGCCGGTAGAGCGGCTGGCCCGCGGCCTTCCCGACGAGGTCCCACAGCGCGATGTCGAGGGCGGAGAGGGCATAGCCCGCGACGCCCAGGCGCCGGATCCCGCGGTCGGCGCGGTACATCCGCTCCCAGAGCCGCTCGACGAGCCGCGGGTCCTCGCCGACGAGGAGGGGCGCGAGGCGCGTCTCGAGATAGACCTGGATCGACTCGGCGCCGCCACCGCCGAACGCGAGGCTGTAGCCGAGCCCCGACACGCCCTCGTCGGTGTGGACGTGGGCGACGACGAGGCGGTGCTCGCGGAACTCGAGCGACATGGGATGGGGCGTGGGGACGGAGAGGACGGCGCTGTCGACGGACGTGATCTTCATGAGCGTCCGTCGGGGACTATCGCAGACGCCCTCCGACCGGTCAAGGCGGCGGCTCCCCGCCACGCGAGACGCGCCGTACAATGGCCTCGCAATGCCCGGGCAGACGATGCTCGACAAGATCTGGACGCGGCACATCGTCGCGGCCGAGGCCGGACGCGCGCTCCTCTACGTGGACCGCCACCTCCTCCACGAGGGCTCCTTCCACGCCTTCGAGATGCTCCGGCAGGCCGGGCGCCGCGTCCGCCGGCCCGACCTCTCGGTGGCGGTGACCGACCACTACGTCCCCACCGCGCGTGCCGGGCCCGTGCCCGAGAGCCAGGGCAGGGTGGTCGATCAGCTGGTGCGGAACGCGGGCGAGTGGGGGCTCGCGCTGCTCGGGCCCGGCGACCCGCGCCAGGGCATCGTCCACGTGATCGGCCCCGAGCAGGGGCTGACGCTGCCCGGCCTCACCGTCGTGTGCGGCGATTCCCACACCGCGACCCACGGGGCCCTCGGCGCGCTCGCGTTCGGCATCGGCGCCTCCGAGGTCGAGCACGTGCTCGCGACGCAGACCATCTGGCAGCGACGACCGAAGGTGCTGCGGGTGTGGGTCGATGGCCGACTCGGGCCGGGCGTCGCCGCCAAGGACCTCGTCCTTCACCTGATTGCCGCCATCGGCGCCGCCGGCGGGACGGGGCACGCGATCGAGTACGCCGGCCCCGCGGTGCGCGCGCTCTCGATCGAAGCGCGCATGACCCTCTGCAACATGGCGATCGAGGCGGGCTCCCGCACGGGCATGGTGGCGCCGGACGAGGCCACCTTCGCGTACCTGGAGGGGCGGCCGCTCGCGCCGCGCGGCGACGCGTGGGCGCGCGCGGTCGGCGAGTGGAGGATTCTCGCGTCCGATCCCGACGCGTCGTTCGACCGCGAGGTCGTGCTCGACGCGTCGGAGGTCGCGCCGACGGTGACCTGGGGGACGAGCCCGGAGGACGGCGGCCCGATCTCGGGGTCCGTGCCCGACCCGGCGACGGTGGGCGACCCGGTCCGGCGGGCGAGCCTCGGCCGCGCGCTCGCCTACATGGGGCTCGCGCCCGGCACGCCCCTCGAGTCGATCGCGGTCGACCGCGTGTTCATCGGCTCGTGCACGAACAGCCGTCTCGAGGACCTCCGCGCGGCGGCGGCGGTCCTGCGCGGGCGGCGGGCCGTGGTGCCCGCGATGGTGGTGCCCGGGTCCGGGCTCGTCCGGCGCGCGGCGGAGGCGGAGGGCCTGGATCGCGTTTTCCGCGACGCCGGCTTCGAGTGGCGGGAGCCCGGCTGCTCGATGTGCGTCGCGATGAACGGCGACGCGGCGCGCCCCGGCGAGCGCGTGGCGTCGACGTCCAACCGCAACTTCGAGGGCCGCCAGGGGCCGGGCGCTCGCACGCACCTCATGAGCCCCGCGATGGCGGCCGCGGCCGCGGTGACGGGGCGGCTCACCGACGTGCGCCGGCTTGGCCTCTCGCGGGATCCATGAGCTCCACCCGGGCGAGGGAGCACGGTGCCGGCGCGTCCGACTACGACCGGTTCACGGGTCGATGGTCGCGACTGTACGTCCCGTGCCTCGTCGCCGCCGCAGAGGTATCGGAGGGTGACTCGGTGCTCGACGTGGCCGCGGGGACCGGCGAGGCGACGGTCGGCCTGGCGTCGCGTGTCGGCGCCGGGGGTCGGATCCTCGCCGTCGATCTGTCCCCTTCGATGCTGAGGCTGGCGGCCGGCAAGCTCGCCAACCTCCCCGCGCGGCTGGCGGTGATGGACGGCCAGCGGCTGGCGTGCCGGTCCGGGATCTTCGACGCCGTCGTGTGCCAGCTGGGGCTGATGTTCTTCGCGGAGCCGCAGCGCGGCCTCGAAGAATGCGGGCGAGTCCTGCGACCCGGCGGCCGCATCGCGCTCCAGGTGTGGTCGCAGCCCGATCGCGTGCCCTACTATGGGTTCCTGGCCGACGCTCTGAACCGGGAGCTTCCCGAGCAACGCGACGCGCTCTACCTGCCCTCGGCCCTGGGGGATCGCGACCGTCTCCGCGCCATGTTGGCTCGGGCCGGCTTCCACAACGCGCGGGTGACCGCCGAGCGCGGGAGGCTCACGTTCGAGTCGTTCGAGGAGTACTGGGAGCCGATCGAGCGCGGGGCGTCCCGGATCGGCCAGTTCTACCTTGGCCTGCCCGAGAGCCGCCGTCGCCTGGTGCGCGACGAGGTCCTCCGGAGCATGATGCCGTTCCGGTCCGGCCAGCGGCTCCTCCTCGAGTGCGAGGCGCTCATCGCACGCGGAGTGAAGCCTGAGGCCGCCGATGTCACCAGGGCCGACTGACGTGGACCGCTTCGCCCGGCTCACGGCCATCGCCGCGCCGCTCGATCTGCCGAACGTGGACACGGACCGCATCATCCCGGCGCGCTTTCTGCGGAACCCGCGGAGCGCGGGGTACGGCCAGTACTGCTTCCACGACCTTCGCGTCGGGCCGGATGGCGCCGAGGACCCCGGCTTCGTCCTGAACCGCCCGGCATACCGCGAGGCGAAGATCCTCGTGGTCGCGGAGAACTTCGGGTGCGGCTCCTCGCGCGAGGGCGCCGTGTGGGCGCTGGGCGGGCGGGGCATCCGCGCGGTGGTCGCGCCGAGTTTCGGCGACATCTTCCACGAGAACTGCCTCCGCAACGGGCTCCTGCCCGTGCGTCTGCCGGCGGCGATCGTGGCCGGCCTGCGTCAGGCCCTCCACGCGGCGCCCGGATCGACGGTGACCGTCGACCTGCCGGCCCAGACCGTGACCGGTCCGGACGGGGTGGCGCACGCCTTCGAGGTCGATCCGTTCCGGAAGCAGGCCCTCCTCGAGGGGCTCGACGACCTCGGCTTCACGCTGCGCCACGCCGCGGCGATCGACGCCTTCGAGGCGCGGCACGTCGCGGCCTGGCCGTGGGCCGGGCCCGCCCCGCTCGGCGTCCACGGCGGACCGCGTCGGTGAGCCGGCCGGAGGACCGCGCGCGCGGGCCCGCCCGGGTCGGGCGATGGGAGCGCGTGGACTCGGAGTGGGTGTTCCGCTCGGGCTTCGTCTCGTTGCGCCGCGACCATTGCCGGCTCCCCGACGGCCGGCTCTCGCCCGACATGTACTTCATGGAGCTCCGGGACTTCGCGATGACGGTGGCGGTCACCGCGGCCGGCGAGGTGCTCCTCTCGCGCGAGTACAAGCACGGGGCCGGCGACGTCGCGCACACGCTGCCCGCGGGCTTCATCGAGGCCGGCGAGGCGCCGGACGCCGCCGCGCGCCGCGAGCTCCGGGAGGAGACCGGGCACGACGGCGACGTTTTCGAGGCGCTCGGCAGCACGCTCGTGTTTCCGAGCTTCTCGGGCGCGCGTGGCTACTTCTTCCTCGCCCGGGGAGTCGAGCGCGTCGCGGCGACGAATCCCGACGAGTTCGAGGAGATCGAGGTGGTCTCCGTGCCCGTCGAGGAGCTGCGGCGGGATCTCGCGGCGGCGGCGCCCCGCTACGTGACGGACGCCAACTCGGCGCTGGCGCTCCATCGGGCGCTCGCGCGCCTGGGCGGGCGCGGATGATCGCGATCACCGTCAGCCGGAGCGCTCCGGCCGACTCTGGAGGTGGCGTGTGACGTCACGCGTGAGACTGGCGGTGGGCATTCCCCAGGCCTGGACGACGGGCGGCCTCGACCGGGCGCGGATCCGCCGCTACCTCGAGCGCGCGGACGCCCTCGGCTTCGAGAGCGCCTGGGTCGTGGAGCAGGTGCTGGGTGCGGTGCCGTGCCTCGAGCCCGTGGAGCTCCTCACGTGGGCGGCGGCGCTCACGAGCCGCATCCGGCTCGGGACGGCCGTCCTCCTGACGCCGCTCCGGAGCCCCGTGCACCTCGCGAAGAGCCTCGCCACCCTGGACCAGCTCTCCGGCGGCCGCCTCGACGTCGGGATCGGGCTCGGCGGGAGCGCGAAGATCTACCCGGCCTTCGGCATCCCCGCGGCGCGCCGCGTGGCGCGGTTCAACGAGGGGCTTCGCCTCATGCGCGCCCTCTGGACCGAGCCCCGCGTGACCTTCGCCGGCGAGTTCTGGCAGCTCGAGGACGCGGCGATGGAGCCGAAGCCCCTCCAGCGCCCGCACCCGCCGCTCTGGGTCGGCGCGCACCACCCGGACGCGTTCCGTCGCTCGCTCGGCTGGGCGACCGGCTTCATGGGGGCCGGGTCGGCGACGACGGCGACGTTCGCGAAGGAGGTCACGCTCCTCCGCGGATTCCTCGCCGACGCCGGGCGGGATCCCGCGTCGATGGAGATCGGCAAGCGCGTCTACGTCGCGGTCGACCAGGACCGCGAGCGCGCGGGGCGGCGGCTCGCCGAGTACTTCGAGGCCTTCTACGGCCGGGGGGCGCTCGCGGCCGAGGTGTCGGTCTGGGGCTCCGTCGACCAGTGCGTCGCGGGGATCCGCGAGGTGATGGCCGCGGGCGCGCGGATCGTCATGCTGAACCCGGTCTTCGACGAGGTCGAGCAGCTCGAGCGCCTCGCCGCCGAGGTCGCGCCCCGCCTCTAGGCCGGGGCCCGGAGCATCCCCACCACATGGCGTGGGGGGACGCCGACGGGCGGACTCTCTACCTCACCGCGCAGACGGGGTCCTACCGGATGCGCCTCGATGTTCCCGGCATCCGGCCCTGAGCGTCGCGAGCCGGATCAGGCGGGCGGCGTGTGCCGGGTGACGAAGCCCTGCACGCGCCGCCACGCGTCCGCGGACGCGTCGACGAACTCCTCCTGCTTCCGGTCGAAGAAGCTGTGCGGCGCCCCGTCGTACGTCCTGGTCTCGTGGGCCACGCCCGCACGCTGGAGCGCCTGGTCGAAGTCCGCGATCGCGCTCGGCGGGATGCCCGGGTCGGCGCCGCCGTAGATGGCCAGTACCGGCGCACGGTAGCGGGACGCGGCGTCGATGGGCTTCGGCCGGTCCGGCCAGCGCGACAGGCCGAGCGGCCAGCCGTAGAACCCGATCACGCCGGCGTAGCCGAGCCCGCTCGCGGCCTGGAGGAAGGAGAGGGCCCCGCCGAAGCAGAACCCGACGGAGAAGAGCGCCCGTGCGTGCCCGCCCTCCTTCGAGCGGAGGTGCGCCACCGCCGCCGCGATGTCCGCCTGGAGCGTGGCCGGGGTCGTCTGGCCGACGTGCGGGAGGTACTCGAACTTGTCGCTCCGGTCACCGGTCCTGTCCGTCCGGGCGAAGAAGTCGATGGCGACCGAGTCCACCCCGACCTCGGCGAAGCGGAGCGCGAGCTCCTTGTAGTACGTGTGGAGGCCCCGCACGTCCGGGATCACGACCATTCCCGCGCCGGTCGGCCGGGTCGCGCGCGCCGCGTACGCGGCGAAGCGGGTGCCGTCCGCCGAGGTGAGGGTCAGGTCGCGCGCGTCGGTGGCGCCCCCCGCGATCGGGGTGATGGGCGGTCGCGAGTCGTGATCGAAGCACATGGAGAGCCTCCCGGGACGTCGATGCGTCCGCCCGTTTCTCGTATCATTGGCGCCGGAGGCCGTCAAGCCGCGCGACCCTCACACGGAGGCCGATGCGATGAGATCGGAAGGAACAGTCCTCGCCAAGCTTCATTCCCAGGGCCTTACCCTTCCCGCGGCGCTCAAGGTGCCGGCCGGGGTCCGGGTACCGTTCTCGTGGGTGCGAGTGCGCGGCAACCGCGCGTACATCTCGGGCCACGGGCCGCAGCTGCCCGACGGCAACCTCGCCGGCCCCTTCGGGAAGGTCGGGGCCGAGGTGACGCCGGACCAGGCCTACCAGTCGGCGCGGCTGACGGCGCTCGCCATGCTGGGCAGCCTCCAGCGGGAGCTGGGGGACCTCGACCGCGTCACGGCCTGGCTCCGCGTGTTCGGGATGGTCAACTCCGCGCCGGGATTCCGCCAGCAGCCCGGGGTGATCAACGGTTTTTCCGACCTGATCCTGGATCTCTACGGACCGGAGGCGGGCCAGCACGTGCGCTCCGCGGTCGGGATGGCCGAGCTGCCGTTCGGCATCCCGGTGGAGATCGAGGGCGAGGTCGAGATCCGCGCCTGACGGGGACGACGCGGTCCCGCGGTCAGGCGCGGCGGAGGGCGGCCTCCGTCGCCAGCCGGTCGGCCCGCGCGTTGTAGGCCGCGTAGTCGTTGCGGCCGGCGAAGGTCGACTCGTGGCCCTTCTGGTGGCGGAAGCGCACGCGGAGCCCGCGGGCTTCCTGGAGCGCGCGGCCTGCGGCCACCACCTCGGCGACGATCGGGTTCTTCGTCTTCCACTTGCCCTCGTGCCAGGCTCCCACGCCCGCGTAGTCGTGGACCACGACCAGCTCCGAGCCCGGGGGCACCGTCGCGAGCGCGGCGTGGAGCCCGCCCAGCTCTGCCAGGATGTTCTGGAGCGCGTCGGTCGCGGCGGTGATCTTCGGGCGCGTGTCGAGGCTCGGGATCCCCGCCGTCCGGAAGACGTCGTACACCGTGGTCGCGAACTCGCGGACGGAGGCCGGGACCCCCTCCCGCTGCTCGACGATGACCATGCCGATCCCGCCCATCGCGTTCCCGTCGACGAACGCGTAGAGGCCCGGGTCGAGGCGGAGGCCATCGCCCTGGAGCATGGCCTCGGCGACCGCGCGGCTCGTCACTCCCTGGTAGCGCGCGCCGGCGACGCCCGATACGGCCGCGCGGCACTGGTCCCAGGTCTCGTAGATGCCGCGGATCGAGGCGGGCGCGGTGACGACGTAGACCTTGCGCGACCGGCCGCCCGGGCTCACGGCCGCGGCTCGACGATCGCGTCCGGCCGGCCGGCGGCGCCCGCGGTCTCGGCATCGAGGGCGTCGAGGAACTCGCGCAGCGCGCGCACGAACGCGTCGGGCCGGTCCAGCACCAGGTGGTGATAGGCGTCCGGGATCTCGACCAGGCGCGCCCCCGGCAGCTCTGCTCGAAGGCGCTCGGCCATCGGCCGGGTGAGGATCGGGCTCCGCTCGCCGCGCACCACGAGCGTCGGGGCGACGATGCGCGGGACCAGGAGCCAGCCGTCGGCCGGCACGCGCGCCGCGTAGCACTCGGGGTCGAAGCGGAGGCTCACGGCCCCGTCCCGCCACGCCACGCTGGCCCGCGCCAGGTGGGCGATCAGGGCCGGATCCGCGATCGTCTCGGGCGGGAGGAGCCGGAACGTGGCGCCCGCGGCCTCGGCGCTCGGATGGCGGCGGTGCGGGCGCGCGCCGCGCTCCTTCATCTGGGCGAGCCGCTCGGCCGGGATGGCCGGGCGCGAGTCCACGATGGCGAGTCCCCGGACCCGCGCGGGATGCCACGCGGCGCACCCGATCGCGTTGTGGCCGCCCATCGAGTGCCCGACCAGGACGGCGGACTCCCAGCCCAGGCGCTCGACGAGGGTCGCGACGTCGGCGGCGAAGTTCTCGGTCGCGTACGCGGGCGGCCGCGCCCACGCGCTCTCCCCGTGGCCACGCTGGTCGAGCGCCACGACGTGGCGGCGATCGCCGAGTCGGTCGGCCACGGCGTCGAACCAGTGCACGTGGGCGGCGCCGCCGTGGAGCAGGAGGACTCCGGTCGCCGCGGCCGGTCCCCACTCGAGGCAGTGGAGCTCGAGACCACCGAGGTCGACGCGCCGATGTCGCGCGGTCTCGCAGGCGAAGGCGGCGCTCACGGCGGTCCATCTTACACCGCGGGTTCCGGCGCGTCGGGACCGCCCGCATGGTGGCCTTGACGGACAAGCGGTCTCGGCCCTTACGATGGGGCCATTATTCCCGGGCCTGCCGGAGATCGAGCGAGGGCAGATGGCGAAGCGCCGCGCGGTCGTGACGATCGGGACGCTCGGCCTCGAGCGCGAGTCGAGCGTTCCGCTCTACCGCCAGCTCTACGACGGTCTCCGCGAGGCGATCCTCTCGGGCCGCCTCAGGCCGGGCGCGCGCCTGCCGTCGACGCGCGTCCTCGCGGGCGATCTGGGCGCCTCGAGGAACACCGTCCTGGCCGCCTTCGGGCAGCTCCTTGCCGAGGGGTACCTCGAGGGCCGGGTCGGCGCGGGGACGACCGTCGCCCGCACGCTGCCGGAGACGCTCCTGCGCGCGCGCCCCGAGGCGCCGGGGCCCGGCCGCCCGGGCCGCCGACCGCGACTGTCTCGCCGCGGCGCGCTCCTGGTGGGGACGCGGGCCGCGCTCGGGCGCGGCGCCTCCACCGCGCATCCGTTCCGTCCGGGCCTGCCCGGTCTCGACGCGTTTCCGTTCGACCTGTGGACGCGTCTGATCGCTCGGCGGTGGCGGCGGGTCTCTCGGCAGCTCCTCGACTACGGCGACCCGGCCGGCTACGCCCCCCTCCGCGAGGCGATCGCCGCATACCTGGGCGAGGCGCGGGCGGTGCGCTGCGACGCCTCGCAGGTCATCGTCGTGACGGGGGCGCAGCAGGCGGTGGACCTGGCCGCGCGCGTGCTGCTCGATCCGGGCGACACGGCGTGGATCGAGGATCCTGGATACCAGGGCGCGCGCGGCGCCCTGGTCGCGGCGGGGATCCGCCTCGCGCCCGTTCCCGTGGACGCGGAGGGGCTCGATGTCCACCGCGGCGCCCGGGCCGCGCCCGGGGCGCGACTCGTCTACGTGACCCCCTCCCACCAGTACCCCCTGGGGGTGACGATGAGCCTCCAGCGGCGGCTCGCGCTCCTCGAGTGGGCGAGCGCGAGCGGCGCGTGGATCTTCGAGGACGACTACGACAGCGAGTACCGCTACGCGGGCCGCCCGCTGGCCGCGCTGCAGGGCCTCGACACCGCGGGCCGCGTGATCTACGCCGGCACGTTCAGCAAGGTGCTGTTCCCGGGGCTCCGGCTCGGCTACCTCGTCGTGCCGGAGGAGCTGGTGGAGGCGTTCGTGGCCGCGCGCGCGCTTGCGGACCGGCACTCGCCGTCGGTGACGCAGGCGGCGCTCGCCGACTTCATCGACGGCGGCCACTTCGCACGGCACGTCCGCCAGACGCGCGCGCTCTACGCCGAGCGCCAGGCGGCGCTCGTGCGAGCCGCCCGGCGCGCGCTGGGCGGGCTCCTCGAGGTCCTCCCGGCCGAGGCGGGCATGCACCTCATGGGCTGGCTGCCTCCGGGCGTGGACGACCGCGCCGCCGCCCGCGCCGCGCTCACCCGCGACGTGGACGCGCCCCCGCTCTCCGCATACCGGATCCGGCCGGCCCGCCGGGCCGACCGCGGCGGGCTCGTCCTCGGCTACGCGGCCTACGCGCCGCAGGAGATCGAGGAGGCGTGCGTGCGCCTCGCCTCGGCGCTCGCGGGAGTCGGGCGGCGGACCGGCTGACCCGGTCCGGCTCGGGCCGGACCGCGGAGCCTACTGGGCGGTCCAGCCTCCGTCGATGACCAGCTCGCTGCCGGTGACGAACGCCGACTCGTCGGAGGCGAGGTAGAGCACGCCGTAGGCGACCTCGTCCGGCTCACCGAACCGGCCGAGCGGGATCCGCGACAGCATCTTCTGGTAGTGCACAGGGTCGGCCCGCCGCCGCTCGGTCATCGCGGTCACGATGGGTCCGGGGTGGACCGAGTTGGCGCGGATCCGCTCGCCCGCGTACTGGATGGCCGTCGCCTTGGTCAGGAGCCGGACCGCGCCCTTGGAGGCCTGGTACTGGGGGCTGCTGTTGTCGGTGCCGACGAGACCGAGCTGCGACGAGATGTTGACGATCGAGCCGCCCCCGGCCCGGCGCATGGCGGGGATCGCCGCCCGCGTGCCGAGGAACACGCCCTTGGCGTTCACGTCCATGACGTGGTCCCAGTCCTTGACCGTCGTGTCCTCGATCCGCCCCTGGGCGCCCACGCCGGCGTTGTTCACGAGGACGTCGAGCTTCCCGTAGCGCTCGACCGTCCGGGCGACCGCGCGCGCCCAGTCCCCCTCGTCCGTCACGTCGAGGCCGACGAACAGGGCGTCGCCGCCCGCGGAGCGGATCTCCGCCTCGACCGCGCGTCCTTCCGCCTCCAGGACGTCGCCCAGGACCACCCGCGCGCCCTCGCGCGCGAACAGCCGCGCCTCGCTGGCGCCCAGGCCGCGCGCGCCGCCGCTGATCAGCGCCACCTTGCCCGCGAGCCTCATGGGGTCCTCGCGCCTCCGGTCAGCGGCGCGGGCCGGCGGCCCACCCGAGCTCGGGGCGCCGCCGATGCCATTCGGTCGCGCGCTCGTAGGCGTGCGCCACGCGGAGCGCCATGTCCTCGTGGAAGGGCTTCGCGTAGACCATGAGGCCGATCGGCAGCCCCTCGCGCGTGAAGCCGCACGGCAGCGACACGCCGCAGAGGTTCAGGATGTTCCCGACCGCCGTGTTGCGGAGGTACCGGCCGTTGTGGTCGCCGTACGACTCGCGCGTGCGGTCCACGTCCGCGAGCGGCCGCGAGGGGAGCGGCGTCGTCGGCACCAGGAGCGCGTCGACGTCGGCAAGCCGCGCCAGGAGGCGCCGGCGGAGCTCCGCCCACTGGCGGTGGAGGGCGAAGTAGTCGGGCGCGGAGAGCTGGCGCCCGCCGATCATCCGGTGGGCGACGACGGGGTCCAGCTCGTCGAAGTGCTCGTCCAGGAGACGCGCGTTGTACACGCAGGCCTCGGCCGCGATGGCGAAGACCCGCTTCTGCTCCGACATCGCCTCGGCCGCCTCGGGGACCTTCATGCTCTCGACGTGAGCGCCGAGCGACCGGAACACGCCGGCGCTCTCGCGGACCGCCCGCTCGACCTCGGGGTCGACCTCGTCGAAGAAGAGGGTCTCCGCCACGCCGAGCCGGAGTCCGCGGACGCCGTCGCCGAGGCGCGTGAGGACGTCGTGCGGCCGGACGCCCTCGGTCGTCTCGTCGCGCAGGTCGCTGCCCTGCATCGCCTGGTACACGAGGGCGGCGTCCTCGACCGTCCGCGTCAGCGGCCCCACCGAGTCGAGCGTGAAGGAGAGCGGATAGACGCCCGCGCGGCTCACGCGCCCGACCGTCGTCTTGAGGCCGACCGTCCCGCAGAGCGCGGCCGGGAGGCGCACCGAGCCGCCGGTGTCGCTGCCGAGCGCCATCGGGACCAGGCCCGCGGCGACCGCCACCGCCGAGCCGCTCGACGAGCCGCCCGGGACGTGGTGCGTCGCGTGCCAGGGATTGTGTGGCGTGCCCTGGTCGTGATTCACGCCGACCCCGCCGAAGGCGAACTGGACGGTGTAGGTCTTGCCGAGGACGACCATCCCGGCGCCCGCGAGCCGCCGGACGACGCTCGCGTCCTCCTTCGCGACCCGGTCCGCGAGGAGCCGCGTGCCGGCGGTGGTCGGCACGCCGCGGAGGTCGAAGAGGTCCTTCGCGGCGTAGGGGATGCCGTGGAGCGGACCCAGGTCCTGGCCGCCCCGGAGCGCCAGCTCGGCGGCGCGTGCCTCCGCGAGCGCCCGGTCGCGGGTCACCGCGATGAAGCTGTGGAGGCGACCGTCCAGGGCCGCGATCCGCTCGAGCTGCGCCTCGGCCAGCGCGACCGGGCTGACGGCCCGCGCGCGGATCTTCGCGGCGAGCACGGCGATGGAGTCGAACGCCAGGTCGACGTCGGACATCTCGTCCTCCGGTGGAGAGAAGGTGGGCGGCGTGGGTCCGGACGGCCGATCCAGTCTACGCGATCGGGCCGAGGCTGGGGACGGGGCAGGAGAGACGGGTGGATCCCGGGCCCCCGCGCGGCCAGTCACGCGGGAGCCCGGGTCGAACGGCTAGATGGCCGGCTGACGCCGCCCTACGCCTTCCACTGATCGCGGATGGGCAGCCGTCGGATGCGCTTGCCCGTCGCCGCGAAGATCGCGTTGCAGAGCGCCGGCGGGATCGGCGGCACTCCCGGCTCGCCCACGCCGCCGAGCGGCAGGTCGTAGTCGCCGGGGACGATGTGGACGCGGATCTCCCGCGGGGCCCCGGTGATCCGGGTGATCTCGTAGGTGTTGAAATTCTCCTGCTCGGCCCGGCCGGCCTTGAAGCTCATCTCGCCCAGCATCGCGACGCTGAGGCCCATGATGCAGGCCCCCTCCATCTGTGAGCGGACCCGGTCCGGGTTGACGGTCGCCCCGCAGTCGACCGCGACGTCGACCCGGGGAATCGTCAGCCCGCCCTTGTCGTCGACGGCGACCTCCACGACGGCCGCCACGTAGGTGACGAAGCTGTAGTGGGCGGCGATGCCCAGGCCACGGCCCTTCGGCATCGAGCGCCCCCACCGCGCCTCCCGCGCCGCCGTCTCCACGACGCGGCGGAGGCGGCCGGTGTTCACGGGATAGCGCTCGGGGTCCTCCCCGTGGTTCCAGGTGTCCTTCAGGGTCGTCGGGCTGATCCAGCGCGACGGCCCGATGACGTCCAGCAGGAATTCCTTCTGGTCGCGCCCGGCCGCGGCGGCCAGCTCGGCCACGAAGGACTGCACCGCGAACGCGTGCGGGATGTTCGAGACCGAGCGGAACCAGCCGATCCGCGTGTGGGCGGTGGCCTCCGGGTTCTCGATCCGGACGTTGGGGATCGTGAACGGGACGTTGATCACGCCCATTCCGAGCTCCCAGTTCGCTTCCTGTTTCGCGTCGGGGTCGAAGGTCGACATGATCGTCGGCGCGACGCTCCGGTGGAGCCACGCGACGGGCCGACCCTGCGCGTCGACGCCGGCCTCGAGACGCTCCACCGAGACCGTGTGGAAGTACGAGTGGCGGAGGTCGTCCTCCCGGGTCCAGGTGACCTTGACGGGCTTCCCGTCCATCGCCTGGGAGAGGATCGCCGCCTCGATGCCATAGTCAGGCTTCGACCTCCGCCCGAAGCCGCCGCCGAGAAGCGTCACGTGGACGGTCACGTCCTTCGTGTCCATGCCCAGGCGCTTCGCGACCAAATCGCGGGTGGCCTGGGGGGACTGGAAGCCGCCCCACACCTCGCACTTCCCCTGGACGATGCGGGCGGTGGCCGTTGGCGGCTCCATCGTGGCGTGGGCGAGGTGCGGGATGTAGTACTCGGCCTGGAGCCGCTTCGCGGCGCTCGCCATCGCGGTGTCGACGTTCCCGTCGTCGCGGACCACCGGGCCAGGCTTGCGGGCCGCCTCCTCGAGGGCGGCCTTGTACGCCCCGGAGTCGTAGTCCGCGTTCGGGCCGTCGTCCCACCCGATCTTGAGCGCCTTGCGGCCCTGCATGGCCGCCCAGGTGTTCTTCGCGATGACCGCCACGCCGCCCAAGGGATTGAAGACCGGTGGGCCGGGCGTGGGATCGATCGCGACCACCTTGACGACGCCCGGGACCTTGAGGGCATCGCTGTCGTCGTAGCTCGCAACGGTGCCGCCAAAGACCGGCGGTCGGGCGACGACGGCGTACAGCATGCCGTCGAGCCGCGTGTCGATGCCGTACTGCGCCTTGCCGGTCGCGATCGCGGGCCCGTCGACGAGCTTCAGCTGGCCCTTGCCGATGTAGCGGAACTGGGACGGATCCTTGAGCCGGAGCGTCTCGCGCGCCGGGACGGGCTGGCTCGCCGCGGCCTTCGCCAGAGCGCCGTAGCCGAGCTTCCGGCCGGTCGGCTTGTGGACGACTTCGTGGTTCTTCGCCTCGACCTCGCCCACCGGCACCTTCCACTGGGCGGCGGCCGCGGCCTCGAGCATCGTGCGCGCCGCGGCGCCGCAGCGTCGCATCGGGTCGAAGAAGTGGCGGGTGCTGCGCGAGCCGTCGGTGTCCTGGTTGCCGAACTTCTCCTCGTCGCCGGGCGCCTGCGCGACCTTGACGCGCTTCCAGTCGGCTTCGAGCTCCTCGGCGACGATCATCGGCATGCCGGTGCGCACGCCCTGTCCCATCTCGGAGCGGTGGCAGACGATGGTGACCGTCCCGTCATCCGCGATGGCCACGAACGCGAGCGGGTTGTCGACCCAGCCGTGAGGCATGCCGTCCGCGCCGTACTTCGGCGGGTCGTCCGCGCGCGCGGGGCGCGAATAGCCGACGGCGAGCACCAGCCCGCCGAGGGCCGAGACGCCCTGGAGGAACCGGCGACGGCTCACGTTCGCGATGACGAGCGGGTGGTCGGTCGGCGCGGGACGGTCGGTGGCCGTCGGACGAACGCTCGGCGCGCTCATGACTTCGCTCCCTGCAGGCCGGCCGCCTGCTTGATCGCCGTCCGGATCCGCGTGTACGTGCCGCACCGGCAGATGTTGCCGGCCATCGCGCTGTCGATCTCGGCGTCGGAGGGCTTCGGGGTCCGCTTGAGGAGGGCCGTCGCCGACATGATCTGCCCCGCCTGGCAATAGCCGCACTGCGGGACGTTGATCTCGATCCAGGCCGTCTGCACCGCCTTGCCGACCTGGTCGGCCCCGACTCCCTCGACCGTCGTCACCTTCTTGTTCGCCGCCGCGGAGAGCGGCGTCATGCACGAGCGGACGGCCTGGCCGTCGAGGTGCACGGTGCAGGCGCCGCAGAGCGCCATGCCGCAGCCGAACTTCGTGCCGGTGAGCCCGAGCTCGTCACGGAGGGCCCACAGGAGCGGGGTGTCGCCGGGCAAGTCGACGTCGTATCGCTTGCCGTTGACGGTGACTGAGGTCATCGGGAGGTCCTCCTCTTATCCGTTCAGGTCAGTGCTTCCCGGGCCGTCGCGCACGACTTGGGAAAAATTCCCGACCTCGACGAGGGACGCTTCCTGCCGGCTAGCACGCGGTTCGATCACGTGTCAAGGGTGGGGGACCTGGACGGTGTCCTCAGCGTTGCGTAGCGCCCCGGCGGCAGGCCGAAGGCCGATCGGAACACGCGCGTGAAATGGGCCTGGTCGGTGAATCCGGCAGCCAGCGCGACATCGGCCAGCGGCGTGCCGTCCCCGAGCCGGCTTCGCGCGTAGTCGAGCCGCCGCATCACGGAGTAGCGGTAGGGGCTGGTTCCGTGCGCCAGGCGGAACTGCCGGGCGAGCTCGTACCGGCCGAGCCCCGACACCGACTCGAGCTCGGCGGATCGCACCACGGTGCGCTGAGCGTCGAGGAATGCCTGGGCCCGGTCGAGCGCGGCCCGGTCGAGACGGATCGGCGCGCGAGCGGCGTGGTGGTCGCCCTGCGCGTCGAGGAGCCCCTCGGCCAGTCGGAGGACCAGGGCGTCCAGCGCGAGGGGCTCGGGCGAGGCGCCGAAGGCGGCCGTCACGGCCCGGGCGAGCGTCGCGCTGCCGGTGACGGGCCGGCGCACGAACGGAAGCGACGCCGAGCCCCCGGTGAGCGTCCGGACGGCGTCGGCGATCCGTGCCGGATCGACGTAGACCTCCCGGTAACCGAATCCCGACGCGGTCCCGGGGCGCCCGTCGTGCATCTCGTCCGGGTGGAGCACCACGACCTCGCCGGGGAGGCTCCGCTCGACCCGCCCCCGGTAGTCGAACGTCTGCACGCCCGCCTCGGTGACGCTGATGGCGTAGGTGTCGTGGCGGTGCCGCGCGTAGGCGCGGCCGCCGAACCAGGCGCGCAGCAGCTCGACGCCCTCCACCGGCCGGGAGGCGGTCATCCAGTCCCCGCCCTCGCACGAACGTACAAGACCCGTCCCGGCCGATCTCCCTACCATCGGCGCCATGGGTCGAGTCTATCCGAGATCCGGGAGGTGGCCGACATGACGCGGGAGCAGGCCGTCGCGTTCTTCCTCTTCTCGGTCGCGGCCGCGGGCACGCCGGGGCCCAGCAACGTGCTGCTGATGGCGACGGGGGCGCAGGTCGGCGTGCGGCGCGGCCTCGGGTGTCTCCTCGGGGTCGGCCTCGGCATGGCGGTGATGATGTTCGTCGTCGCCTTCGGGCTCGGCAGCGTGATCCTGGGGGCGCCGACCCTCCTCCGCGCCATGAAGTGGGGCGGCGCGGCCTTCCTCCTGTGGCTCTCCTGGAAGATCGCGACGGCCCGTCCGTCGGTCGGCGGTGCGGCGGTGAAGCCGGTCGGCTTCACCGGCGCGGCGGCCTTCCAGTGGGTCAACCCGAAGTCGTGGCTCGTGTGCGCGAGCGCGGCCGCGACGTTCCTCGACCGGCAGGCGGGCGGCGCGCTCGGTCAGTCCGCGGCGCTGGGGCTCGTGTTCCTGGTCGCCTGCCTGCCGAGCTGTTTCCCGTGGCTCGCGTTCGGCGCGGCCATGCAGCGCCTCCTGCGGTCGGAGCGCGCCTTCCGGATCTTCAACGGCGTGATGGGGGCGCTGCTCGCCGCCTCGGTGGCCCTGTTCGTCCGGTAGGGGTCAGACCCGGAGCTTCGGGTCGAGGGCGTCGCGGATGGCGTCACCGAGGAAGTTGAGACCGAGCACGGTCACGAACAGGGCGGCCCCCGGGCCGAAGACGACCCACGGGGCCTGGCGGAGGTAGCCGCGCCCCGCGTTGATCATGCTTCCCCAGGACGCCTCGGGGGGCTGGACGCCGAGACCAAGGAAGGAGAGGGACGCTTCCGCGAGGATGGCGAACGCCACGCTGAGCGAGGCCTGCACCACGATGGGCGTGGCCGCGTTCGGCAGGACGTGGCGCCAGGCGATCGTCCCGGAGGACGCGCCGAGGGCCCGCGCCGCGTCGATGTACTCCCGGCCCCGGATGGTCAGCACCTGGCCGCGCATCAGGCGCGCGAAGGTCGGAGTGTAGACGACCCCGAGCGCGATCAGCACCCCGGTCAGGTCGGCGCCCAGCACGGCGCCGAGCGCGAGGGCCAGGACCAGCGGCGGGAACGAGAGCACGGCGTCCATGAGCCGCATCGCGAGGCCGTCGACGCGCCCGCCCCGGTAGCCCGCGAAGAGCCCGATGAGGCCGCCCACAACCGCGGCGATCGCCACCGAGACGAACCCCGCGACCAGCGAGATCCGCGTGCCCCAGATGACACGCGAGAGGATGTCGCGGCCGAGGTTGTCGGTGCCGAGCCAGTGCGCCGCGCTCGGGCTCGCCAGCGCGTTGCCGAGGTTCTGCTTGAGGTGGTTGTACGGCGAGAGCGCGGGCGCGGCGATCGCGACCACCACGGCGACGAGCGTCACCGCCGCGCCGACGAGCGCCAGACGCCCGCTCGCGAGGCGCCGCCAGGCCATCCATCGGCGCCTCGCCGCCGGGCGCGTCGCCACGCCCCAGGCCCCGGAAGCCGCCGGCTCAGCGATACCGGATCCGGGGGTCGAGCCAGCCATAGACGAGGTCCACCAGGAGGTTGGTGCCGATGTAGCCCACGGCGATCAGGAGCACGACGCCCTGTACCAGCGGGTAGTCGCGCGCGAAGACGGCGTCGACCACGAGACGTCCCACGCCGGGAAGCGCGAAGACGTACTCGGTGACCACGGCGCCGCCGATCAGGCCGCCCAGCTGGAGCCCCAGCACCGTGACGACCGGGATGAGGCTGTTCTTCAGCGCGTGGCGGCCGAGGATCGCCCGCTCGGTCAGTCCCTTGGCCCGCCCGGTCCGCACGTAGTCCTCGGAGAGAGCCTCGAGGAGGCTCGAGCGGAGCGTCCGCGTGATCACGGCGCCGAGCGCGAGTCCGAGCGTGATCGCGGGCAGCGTGAGCGACCGGAGGCCGGCCACCGGGTCCTCGAAGGGATCGGTGTAGCCGGACACGGGCAGCCAGCGGAGCGTCACGCCGAACAGGAAGATCAGGAGGAGCGCGATGAGGAAGTTCGGCATGCAGATGCCGATGAGGGCGAACGTGGTGCCCGCGCCGTCGACGGGGGTGTTCCGGCGCGCGGCCGAGATCATGCCGAGCGGGAAGGCGACGGCGAGGGCGATCGTCATCGCGTAGAGGGCGAGCTCGACGCTCGGGCGGATGCGCCGGCCGACGTTCTCGACGACGGGCTCGTTGTTCCGGATCGAGCGTCCGAGGTCGCCCCGGAGGAGCCGCCCCATCCAGGTGACGTACTGCCAGTGGAGCGGCTGGTCCAGGCCGAGCTGCCGGCGGAGCTCGGCCTTCACGCCGGCGTCCACCGACTCCGCCATCATCGCGTCGATCGGGTCGCCGGGCGTCAGGTGGATCAGCAGGAAGACGCCGGCCGTGACGAGGACGAGGACCGGGATGACGGCCAGCAGGCGGCCCAGAACGAACCGGACCATCGCGCGCGTCGGGGCTCAGGCGGCCGGGGCGTCCACGCTCACCCGACCGCCGTCTCGGTGGCAGCTACTTCAGCCAGACGTTCTTGAACCGCATCATCCCGTCGGGGATCGGCTCGTATCCCTGGACGCGCGGGCTGAAGGCCTTCGGCTCGATCGGGTGCACGATGAACACGATCGGCACCTCCTCGTGGAGGAGCCGCGTCAGCTCGCTGAAGATCTTCTTCCGCTCGCCCTTGTCCGAGACCTCGCGGCTGCGGTCGAGGAGCGCGTCGATCTTCGGGTTCGAGATGCCCGACCAGTTCAGGGAGATCCCCTGCGCGGTCTTGAAGAACTGGAACGTGTTGCCGTCGGGGTCCGGCCGGCCGCTCCACTGGTACTGGATCATCTCGTAGTTCTTGTTGTTCCCGTCGGTGATGAGGGCCGCCGCGTCGACCAGCTTGATCTTCATGGTGATACCCGCCTCGGCGAGCTGCGCCTGCATCACCTCGGCTTCCTGCACGTTGATCGGGATGTTGTTCGTGGTCATGGTGAAGGCGAACCCGCCTGGCTGGCCGCCCTCGGCGAGCTTGGCCTTGACCTTGGCGACGTCACGCTTCACGGGGAGGATGCTGCTGTCGTACGCCCAGCTCGAGGGTGGGATGGGGCCGTTCGACGGCACCCCGACGCCGAGCCACACTCCCTTGACGATCTGCTCGATGTCGAGCCCGTAGGTTACCGCCTGCCGAAGCGCCTTGTTGTTGAACGGCGGCTTCGTGTGGTTGAGCATGTAGCCGAACGAGGCAAGGGACGGCACGTCGACGACGACCAGGTTCTTGTCGGTCTTGACCGCCGCCACGTCCCGCGGCTGGACGTAGTCCATGACGTCGATCTCGCCGGACTGGATGCTCGCCAGCTTGACCGTGTCGTCGGGGATCGGCCGGTAGCGGACCTGGTCGAGGTACGGGCCCGCCTGCTTGTTCCAGTAGCCGTCGAAGCGCTTCAGCACGAGGTGGTCGTCCTTCACCCACTCCACGAACTCGAACGGCCCGGTGCCGGCGCCCTTGGCGTTGCGCTCGAGGTCCGGGCCGCGCTCCTGGGCGACCTTCGGGGAGACCATCATGCCCGCGCGGTCCGTGAGCGCCGCGAGGAGCGACGCGTCCGGCCGCTTGAGGTTGAGCCGGATGGTGTGGGAGTCGACCACGTCCACCGTGTCGATGTTGGCCGTCTCGCCCTTGCGGACCGACTTCGGGTCCGTCTTCATCCGGTTGAAGTTGAACTTGGCGGCCTCGGCGTTGAAGTCGGTGCCGTCGTGGAACTTCACCCCGCGCTGGAGCTTGAAGACCAGCGTCTTCGGGTCGGGCTGGGTCCACGACTCGGCCAGGCCGGGCTGGAGCCCGAGCTTCATGTCGAGGACCAGGAGCGGCTCGTAGAGGTTGTGGTAGACCTGCCGGTCGATCTTGCTGCCCGACAGGTGCGGGTCCATCGTGGCGGCCTCGATGTAGAAGGCGACGCGCAGCGTGCCACCGCGCTTCGGGGCGGTCTGGGCCAGCGCCGCCGGGACTCCGCGGAACCCCTGCGTCAGGACCGGCGTCAGAACGCCTCCCGATGCCGCAGCGCACCAGCGCAGAAAGCTCCGGCGGGTTGCCCGAGCGCTCAAGCCGAATCCAGACGCTCCCATCGTTCGCTCTCCTCGGGTGGAGGTTTCGTCGTCGGCGACCGTGCCGCCGGGACCGGGGTTCCGCATGCGATTGGATGATCGTTTCACGGCAAGCCGGGTGTCAATGGGTCCCGCCCGGGCGGGCGCCCAATGGCTGATGCGGGGTCACTGGCAATGGCCGGCCGGGGTCGGCCGCCGCCCCGCACCTCGGTACGCGGGGGAGCGGGAGCCATGAGCTAGATTGGTGATCCGCCTCTGGGCGGAAGACGGACGGCTGGACACCACGCGATGACCATTGGCCACGGGCTCTTCCTCGGCGCCGCCCTGCTCGGGGTCGCGCTGACCCTCATCACCGAGGGACTGAGTCTCTTCCACGGCGTCCGGTGGGGATGGCTCGTCCTGAGCTGGGGGGTTGTCGCCCCGATCGGGCTCTGGACGGTACGCCGGCGCCGGGCCGAGCCGGCACCGGCGATGCCCCGGGTCGCCCTCGCGGCGACCGGCACGATTCTCGCGGTCACCGCGGTCATCGCCGTCCTGGCGCCGCCCAACAACTGGGACTCGATGACGTACCACATGCCGCGAGTCGCCCACTGGGCGCAGGCGGGATCGGTCGCGCACTACCCGACCAACATCCTCCGCCAGCTGTGGCTCGGGCCGGGGGCCGAGTTCGCCATCCTGCACCTCCACGTGCTGGCCTCCGGCGACCGCCTCGCGAACCTGGTGCAGTGGCTCGCGTTCGCCGCGTGCGTCGCCGGATCGGCCGTCGTGGCCGGGGCGCTCGGCGGCGGCTCCTGGGCGCGCGGCCTGGCGGCGGTCGCCTGCGCGACCCTGCCCATGGCGATCTCGCAGGCGAGCAGCACGCAGAACGACCTCGTCGGGAGCTTCTGGCTCCTCTCGCTCGGCTACTGGGTGCTGCGGTTCCGCGCGACGCCGAGCGCGAGCGTCGCCGTCCTGATCGGCGTCAGCGCCGGGCTCGCGGCCCTCACGAAGCTTCCCGTCGCGTTCCTGGCGATCCCGTGGCTCGTCGCCTTCGCCGTCGCCGCGGCGCCGCTTGGCCGTCGCCGCGCTCCGGGTTACCTGCTGGCAGCCGGCGTGGCCGTCGTCGCGCTGAACGCCGGACACGTGAGCCGGACGGTCCTGTTGCTGAGCGCGGGGACGCCCACCCGCGCGATCGGCGTCGCGGAGAACCCGGACCGCCTTCCGGCGGACTGGGCGATGTACGTCAACACGACCCTCGATCCGCGCGCGGTCGTCTCCAGCGCGCTCCGCAACGCGACGCTCCACCTGACCGTGCCGGCCCCGCGCGTGAACGGCTGGCTCGAGCACGTGGTGGTCGTCGCGCATCGCGCGATGGGTTTCGATCCGAACGACGGCCGGACCACGCTGGCCGGCCCGTTCCCGGCCTACCGCGTGGGACCGTACCTGCTGCACGAGGACTTCGTGGGCAACCCGCTTCACTTCGTCGCCGCCCTCGTGGCCGGCGTGATCGTCCGGCGTCGGCGCGGAGCCCCCGGCGCCCCGGCGCGCCTCTGGGCCGTCCTGAGCGCGGCGAGCGCGCTGGCCTTCGTTATCGCGCTCAAGTGGCAGCCGTGGAACAGCCGGCTCCACCTCCCTCTGTTCGTCCTCGCGTGCCCGCTGATCGGCCTCGCGTTCGAGGGGAGGCGTCGGCTCGCGGCGGCGTGGGCCGCGGCCTTCTGTCTGCTTGCCGTCCCGAGCCTCCTCCTCACGTGGCCGCGCACCCTCGTCGGCGAGGGCAGCGTCCTCACCATGCCGCGGGTGACGCAGCGGTTCCGGAACCACCCGCAACTCCAGCCCGTCTACGAGACCGCGGCCGACCTCGTGCGCGACATGGGATGCCGGCGGGTCGGCATGGTGCTCGACTGGGACAGCCCCGAGTACCCGCTCTGGCCGCTCCTCGAGGCGCGCCTCGGCCGCGACGTGCGGCTCGAGCACGCGCTCGTGGAGAACGCGTCCGCGCGGCTCGCGCCGCCGCTCGCCGACGCGCCCTGCGCGCTGATCGTCGTCGGACGCGAGCCGGACGGCCCGCTCGCCTGGCGCGGCCGGACGTTCGTGGAAGGCTGGCGCCGGGCTCCCGTGCGCGTCTACGCGCCATCTCCCTGACTGCCCGAGCTCGGAGGGGCGGCCGCCACGGTGATAGCATGCCTGGGGAGCGAGGCCGCGATGACGATCGACCTCTTCGAGGAGACGATGGCGCTCCTGACCGAGCTCGAGCGCCAGGGGGTGCCGTACGCCCTGGTCGGGGCGCTGGCGCTCGCCATCCACGGTGTCCCGCGGGCGACGACGGACATCGATCTCCTCGTGCGCCGTGACGACGTGGAGGCGACCCTCCGGGTGGCGGAGACACGAGGGTTCGGAGTCCAGGCGCTGCCCATGCGGTTCAGCGACGGTCTCGAGGTGCGCCGCAGCACCAAGATCGATGCGACCCTGTTGCTCACGCTCGACCTTCTGCTGGTAAACGAGAACCTGGAGCCCGTCTGGGCGTCGCGCGAGCGTGTCGCCACGGAGCGCGGGAGCGTCTGGGTCGTGTCGCGGCAGGGGCTCATCGACATGAAGGCGTGGGCCGGCCGCGAGCAGGACCTGGCCGACATCCGGCGCCTGCGCGAGCTCGACGGGTGACGCCCCCGGAGATGTCCGCCCGCGCCGTCACGGCGCGCCTCCGCGAGGCGAGCGCCCGGGCCGACCTGACGGCGAGTCGCCGCCTCCTGACCAAGGTCGACATGTCGCCGGCCGCCGTCACCCGACGGCTCCGCCTCCAGTCGGCGCTGCGCGACGCGTGCCTCGCGTGGGCGCGCCGGCCGCTCACCTCCGGGACGTAGCGCGTCCCCGCCTCGTCGTCAGCCGCCGGGCGGTCGCGTCTCCGTCGACGGCGGAACCGCGAGGCGATAGATGCGGGCGGCGTTGTCGTGGAAGAGTCGGAGGCGGTCCGCGCGCGGGAAGTCCCGGACGATCTCCTTGAAGCCGCGGTAGATCGTGTCGAACGTCGCGACCAGGCCGTCCACCGGGAAGTTCGAGGCGAACATCGCACGCTCGACGCCGAAGAGGTCGATCGTGCGCAGCACGATCTCGCGGTTCGACTCGGTGGTCCAAGGTTTGCCGGGGACGCCGAGCCCGGAGATCTTCACCGCGACATTCGGCTCGCCAGCGAGCGTGGTCATGGCGGCGCGCCAGCCGCGGAGACCCTCGGCGCTCCGATCCGCCGGCAATCCGGTGTGGTTCAGGATGACGAGCGTGTCGGGGAACGCGCGGGCCAGCGCGGCGGCCTCCGCGAGATGCCACCAGGGCGTCTGGAGATCGAAGGACAGCCCGAGGCGCGCGAGGTGGGCGTAACCCGCGCGCCAGTGCGGGTCACCCATCGATCCTGGCGCTCCGGGCTCGACCGCGCCCGGGGTAGGCGCAGCTCGGGGCTTGTGGCGGATCCCCCGCACGAGCGGGCACTCGGCGTGCCGCGCGAGGATCTCGTCGACGTCGTCGCCGTCGAGCCGCGCCTGCGCGACGACGGCCGTCGGCAACCCCTCCCGGCCGGCGAGCGCCTCGACCCAGCGCGTCTCGCCGAGCGGGTCCGCCGAGTCCCACTCCGTCTCGACGTAGACGGTCCCCACGGTCCGGTGACCCCGGGCGTCCTGGCGGTAGTCGGCCGGCAGATAGTCGCGGCGGAGTGGTCGCGTGTCCCCGTACCGGAAGGGTGGGGGAGGCTCGTCGCGGAGCCAGGGGTGCCTGCCGAGCGAGAGGTCCCAGAAGTGCTGGTGCGGGTCGATGATGGGGAGGTCGTGTGCCGCAGCGTCCATGGTAGAGCGCTTTGCTATGAAGACACCGACAAACTATCGCCAGGACTCACGAAACGACGCGTGCCGCTCGCGCGCCGTCGCGAGCCCGCGGCGGTCAGCCCGCGCGCAAGGGTTGGAGGCCCTTCCAGTCGAACTCGACGCCGTGACCGGGGCGGTCCGGCGCCGTTGCCACGCCGTCCCGGATCGCGAGCGGCTCCGCGATGAACCGCTCGAGGCCGAAGCCGTGGACCTCGAGGTACGAGGCGTTCGGCACCGCGGCGAGGAGGTGGACGTGGAGGTCGTGGACGCCGTGCGAGGTCACGGGGAGGTTGTGCGCCTCGGCGACGTGGGCGACCTTCAGCCACGGCGTCACGCCGCCCACGTTCGAGACGTCGGGCTCGGGGAACGTGACGCCGCCCGCGTCGATCAGCCGCTTGAACTCGTGGACCGTGCGGAGGTTCTCGCCCGCGGCGACGGGGAGCCCGCCTTCCTGGACGACGCGCACGTGGCCGGGGACGTCGTCCGGGATCGTCGGCTCCTCCACCCAGAAGACCTCGTGGGCGGCGAGAGCGCGCGCGGCCCGGATCGCCTCGTCGGCCGTCCAGCGCATGTTCGCGTCGACCATGAGCGGCACGTCGGGGCCGAGATGCTGGCGCATCGCGCGCACCCGCTCGACGTCGTCCCGGAGCCGCGGGCGGCCGACCTTCATCTTGATGGCGCGGAATCCCCGGCCGAGGTTGTCGTCGGTCTGGCGGAGGAGTCGGTCGAGCGGGAACTGGAGGTCGATTCCGCCGGCGTATGCCTTCACGCGGGGTTCGTGGCCGCCGAGGAGCTTCCAGAGCGGGAGGCCGGCCCGCCGCGCCCGGAGGTCCCAGAGCGCGATGTCGGCCGCCGCCATCGCGAATGCCGCCAGGCCGCCGCGCCCCACGTAGTGGCAGCCCCACCACATCCGCTGCCAGAGGACCTCGATGCGCTCGGCGTCCTGTCCGACGAGGAGCGGCGCGAGCTCCTCGAGGAGAGCGCGGATCGCCGCGGCGCCCGCGCCGACGGTGTACGTGTAGCCGACGCCCTCCGCGCCGTCCGCCGTGCGGACGCGCGCCGTCACGAGCTCGAAGTGCGCGATGTCACCGTGGGTCGAGTCGGAGAGCACGACCGGGAGCGGGATGCGGTAGTGGTCGACCTCGACGGCGGCGATGCTCACGGGCGGTGGAGGGCCACGCGGGGCCGGGGCCGCGCCGTCAGCGCGCGGTCAGCCGCCGGTAGATGCCAGGCGAGCCGGGCGCGTGCGCCCAGAGGCGCTCGATCCGGCGCCGCCAGACCGACTGGGCGCGCGCGCGGTCCCAGGCCGGCTGGCGGCTCACCTCGGTATTGGCGAACTCGTAGACGGTGAGGTACCGGGGGCCCGCCCCGCGGTTCAGGTAGCGGCGCGCCCCGTACACCCCGTTCACCGTCATGTTGCCGAGGAGGTACTCGGTGTTGTACCACTCGTTGAACTCGTCCTCGTGCGCGGGGGGGATGTCGATCCGCCCGATCTGGAGGGCCGGAGGCAGCCCGTGGACGGCCGCGCGCTCGTCGATGCCCGGCGGGAAGATCTGGCCGTAGAGGCCGGCCGGCGACGGCGCGCCGCCGCCCGCGCCGGGGGCGCCGCCGGGGAGCACCGTCGCGTCGAGGCGCTCCAGCGCCCGCGCCGTCGCGGCGAGGAGCCGGCCGCTGGCCGCCGCGACCGCCGCGTCGTCGCTCAGGAGCTCGTGGATCTCGATGAACGCCGGCGCGCCGGAGACGCCGGCGTAGCGTCCGAGGGCGAGGACTCCCGCCGCGGGGTCGGCGGGCGCGAGGGGCTCGCTCGTCGCCCAGGCCTCGAGGTCCGCGCGCCGGGCCGCCGGCACCTCGGCCCAGAGGATGGCGACCGCGCGGCCTTTCCTGAGCCCGGCGGTCACGGCGCGACGGTCTCGGCCACGACCCGGAGCGCCGTCTCGACCCCTCGCAGCATCAGCGGGAGGTCCATGCTCGGCTGGTCGAGCCGGCTCGCCGCGACCATGGCGGGCAGGAGCGGGAGGTGGATGAACCCCGCGCGGGCCGTCAGCTCCCGCGTCGCGATCTCGTGGAGCGTCGCGTACATCGTCTGGTTGCAGAGGTACGTCCCGGCGGTGTTGGAGACGTACGCCGGCACACCTTCCTCGATCAGCGCGGCCAGCATCTCCTGCAGCGGGAGCGAGGCGAGGTACGCGGCCGGGCCCTCGGGCGCGCAGGGCTCGCTCTGCGCCACGTATCCGGCGTTGTCCGGGATGCGGTAGTCCATCACGTTGAGCGCCGCGCGCTCGAGGGCGAGCCGCGCCCGACCCTCGGCCAGGCCCAGGTGGACGACGGCCACGGGCGCCATCTCGCCGAGGAGCGCCGACACGTGCCGGGAGGCCTCGAGGTGGTGCACCGGCAGCACCGCGCTCGCCACGGCGCAGTTGCCGATCCGCCGCCCGTCGAGCGACTTCGCGAGCTCCTGCGAGGGATTGAGGGTGTGGGATCCGAAGGGCTCGAACCCGGTCACCAGGATGACCGGCTCCGCGACGAGCCGGACCGACTCCCGCAGCTCCGGCTCGGCCCGCTCGGCCGACGTCCCGAGCTCGCTCACGGCGCGCTCGATCGTCTCGCCGAGGTCGGCAGGGGTTCTGGTCACGACGACAACTATAGCCGAGCGCGTTGGCGTACACTACACGCTCGATGGGCCCGGGTGAGCGCGGGTCGGGGACGAAGTTCGACCACGTTGCGATCGGCATGGAGCGCATGGCCGACGCCGCCGACGTCCTGGCCGGGCGGCTCGGCGGCCGTCCCGACTCCGGCGGCCCGGGCGGCGCGTTCCGGTGGGCCGCGTGGCGGTTCGAGGGCGGCGGGTCGCTCGAGGTGATCGAGCCCGCGGGGACCGACGGTTTCCTCCACCGGTTCCTCGCGGCGCGGGGTCCTGGGATCCACCACGTGACCTTCAAGGTGGCGAGCCTCGCCGACGCGTGCGCGCGCGCGGAGGCTCAGGGATACCGGCTCGTCGGGCGCGACGAGTCCGATCCGGACTGGCTCGTCGCGTATCTCCATCCGAAGGAAGCGCTCGGCATCGTGGTGCAGCTCGGCCAGTCCGGAGGCCGATACGGGCGACGACCCTGGGAGGTGCCTTCGGGACCGGCCGCGCCGGCGCCGGCGGTGCGCGTCCTCGGGCTCCGGACCCGGGTGAGATCGGCGGAGCGGGCGCGAACCCAGTGGGAGCGCGCGCTCGGCGGAAGCCTGGTCCGCGCGACGGAGGGCGAGCTCGTGTTCCGATGGCCGGGCTCCCCGATGCGGATGGTGGCGGAGATCGCCCCGGACGCGGAGGAGGGCCCGCTCGCGATCGATCTCGGTCCCGGCCGGGACCCCGGGCTGCCGGCGGGGCCCGTGGCTCCGCTCGGCACCGTTTTCCGGGTCGACACGCGCACGCCGGAGCTGTGACCTGGAAGCGACGCGCAAGGAGGCATCCATGAGCGACAAGGACAAGGTGGCGCGGAACGACGACGAGTGGCGGCACTGTCTCAGCCCCGAGCAGTACCGGGTCCTCAGGAAGCACGGGACGGAGCGCGCCTTCACCGGCGAGTACCACGACTCCAAGGAGCCGGGTCTCTACCGGTGCGCCGGGTGCGGGGCGCCGCTTTTCGCGTCGGACACGAAGTTCGATTCCGGGACCGGGTGGCCGAGCTTCTGGGAGCCGATCGACCAGAAGGCCGTCGACTCGAAAACGGACCGGAGCTTTTTCATGACCCGGACCGAGGTCCAGTGCGCGGCTTGCGAGGGGCATCTGGGCCACGTCTTCGAGGACGGACCCGAGCCGACCGGTCTCCGCTACTGCATCAACTCGGCCGCGCTCAAGCTGGATCCAAAGGCGAATCCCGAGAAGAAGTGAGCCAGGCGCTTCCCGGCCGGGGTTGCGCAGAGGACGACTGATGGAGCATCGGAAGCTCGGTCACAGCCCGTTCGAGGTGTCGGCTCTCGGGCTCGGCTTGATGTCGATGTCCGGAACGTACGGGAAGAGTGACGACGCGCAGTCGATCGCGCTGATCCATCGCGCGCTCGAGCTCGGCCTGAACCTCCTCGACTCCTCCGACATGTACGGCTGGGGGCACAACGAGGAGCTTCTGGGGCGGGCGCTCCGGGGGCGGCGGCAGGGCGTCGTGCTCGCGACCAAGTTCGGCCAGGTGCGCCAAGCCGACGGCGCCAACCTGGTGGACGGCCGGCCCGACTACGTCCTCCACGCCTGCGACGCGAGCCTGCGGCGGCTCGGCGTCGAGGAGATCGACCTCTACTACCAGCACCGCGTCGATCCCAAGGTGCCGATCGAGGACACGGTGGGCGCGATGGCCCGGCTCGTCGAGCGTGGCAAGGTGCGGAGCCTGGGCCTCTCGGAGGCCGCGCCCGCCACGATCCGGCGGGCGCACGCCGTTCACCCGATCAGCGCCGTGCAGCTCGAGTACTCGCTCCTCTACCGGCAGCCGGCCGAGGAGGCGCTCGCGATCTGCCGCGAGCTCGGGATCACGCTCGTGGCGTACTCGCCGCTCGGGCGGGGGCTCCTCTCGGCCCGGATCCAGAGCGCGGCGGAGATCGCCGAGGACGACCGGAAGCGCCAGCATCCCCGCTTCCAGGGCGAGAACTTCGAGCACAACCGGCGCCTCGTGGGCCGGATCGAGGCCATCGCCCGCGAGAAGGGCGTCACGCCGTCCCAGCTCGCGCTGGCCTGGGTCCTCGCCCAGGGGTCCGACGTCGTCCCGATCCCGGGGACCAAGCGGGCCGCGTACCTCGACGAGAACCTGGGCGCGCTGGCCGTCCGGCTCTCCCCGGACGATCTCGGCCGCCTCGACGAGGCGATGCCACCCGGCGCCGCGAAGGGCGGACGCTACCCCGACGCCCAGCTTCGCGGCGTCTACCTCTAGTGGGGCGCTCCGGCGCGGCCCCGGGGACGGAAGGCCGGATGATCGGGCGGCGTGCGCTGCTCCGCACCGCCGGTCTCGGCCTCGTCGCCGTTCCGATCGGGGCCGCCGGCCAGCCGGCGGGCCGGAGCTATCGCATCGGGTTCCTGGGCGGCGCCTCGGCGCCAGGGTACGCCACCCTCGTCGACGCCTTCGTCCAGGGCCTCCGGGACCACGGGTACGTTCCGGGCAAGAACGTCGCCATCGACTTCCGGTGGGCCGACGGGCGCTACGAGCGACTGCCCGATCTCGCCGCCGAGCTGGTGCGCCTCAAGGTCGACGTCATCGTGACGCAGGGGACCCCCGCCGCCTTCGCGGCGAAGCGGGCGACGCCCACCATACCCATCGTGATGGTGATCGTCGGCAACCCGGTCGAGAGCGGCATCGTCGCGAGCTACGCGCGCCCGGGCGGGAACGTCACGGGCTCGTCGTTCTTCTGGGGTGAGCTCAACGCGAAGCGCATCGAGTTCGTGAAGCTGGTCACTCCGGGCCTCACCCGGGCGGCGGTCCTCGTCAACCCCGACAATCCCGCCATGGCCGCGCTCCTCCGGGAGACGGCGGAGCGTGCCCAGGCGCTCAAGGTTGCCGTGTACCCGGTCAACGTGCGGCGGCTCGAGGAGCTTGACGCGGCGCTCGAGGCGGCGCGGAAGCAGGCGCAGGCACTGGCGGTCGTGGAGGACGGGCTGTTCCTGCCGAACGGCGCCAGGATCGCCGACCTCGCCGTCAAGCACCGGATGCCCAGCATTGGCCCGCGGGAATTCTGCGAGGCGGGAGGTCTGCTCGCCTACGGCGTGGACTTTCCGTACATCTGGCGCCAGGGCGCCGTGCTCGTCGACAAGATCTTCAAGGGCGCCAAGCCGGCCGACCTGCCGATCCAGTCGGCGACGCGGTTCGAGTTCGTGGTCAACCGGAAGACCGCCCGTGGGCTCGGGCTCACGCTGCCGCCCGAGGTGCTCGCCCGGGCCGACCAGGTGATCCCGGAGTGAGGCCCGGGGCGTCCGAGCCGGAGGGAGGCATGACCGGGCTGCTCGTCATCGACATGCAGGCGGGGCTGTTCGGCCCGGAGTCCCCGCGGCACGACGCCGAGGGCGTGGTGACCCGGATCAACGACCTCGCCCAAGCGGTCCGGCGGGCGGGCGGCGTCGTGGTCTTCGTCCAGCACGACGGGCCGTCGGGCGATCCGTTCGAGCCGGGGACCGCGGGGTGGCGGCTCCTCCCGGCCCTCGAGCGCGAGGCCGCCGACGTCGTGGTGCACAAGACCGCCTGCGACGCCTTCTACCGGACCGACCTGGCCGAGGTGCTCGACGCGCGCGGGGCGACGCGCCTGATCGTCACGGGCTGCGCGACGGATTTCTGCGTGGACACGACGATCCGCGCCGCTGCCAGCCGTGACTACGAGGTCGTGGTCGCCGAGGACGGCCACACCACTGCCGACCGGCCGCACGTCGACGCCGTCTCGGTCATCCGCCACCACAACTGGCTGTGGGAGAACCTCATCCACCCGAAGGTGCAGGTCCAGGTGCTCCCGGCCTCCCGCATCATCGGCCAGATGAGCGCTCCGCGCTGACAGCCGGGACCGGACGCATGGCGCTGGCCCTGGTCAGCAGATTCGAGAAGCCGGAGGTCTGGCGACGCACGATGGCGACCGAGCTCCCGGGCGTCGACCTCCGCGTCTGGCCGGATCTCGGCGACGCGAAGCAGATTCGCATGGCCGCTTTCGACTACAACGTCCCGCCCGGAACCTTCGCGCAGATGCCCAACCTCGGCTGCATCGTCTACCTCGGACACGGCGCCAACGATTTCGTCCAGAGGCCCGACCTGCCGAAGGGCATGCCGGTGATGCGGCTGAAGGATCCGGGCATCATCGCCTGCATGACCGAGTACGTCCTCCTCTACGTGCTGAGCCATCGGCGCTTCGCGGCGACGTACCGCCGGTATCAGGCCGAGCGGCGCTGGCAGGAGGACTTTCCGCCATTCCCGAGCGAGGCCCGGATCGGGATCCTCGGCCTCGGCTCGATCGGCCAGCGGTTCGCCGAGGTGTTCGTCGACCTCGGCTACAAGGTGAGCGGCTGGGCCCGCGGCCCGCACCGCCTTCCCGGGGTCGACTGCTATCACGGACGCGACCAGCTGGCCGCCTGTCTCGCGCCCTGCGACTACGTCGTCTGCATCCTGCCCGAGACGAGCGAGACGCGCGACATCATCGACGCCGGGACCTTGGCGCTGATGAAGCGAGGCGCCTACTTCATCAACGTCGGGAGGGGACGCCTGGTCGTCGAAGAAGACTTGCTGGCCGCGCTCGATTCCGATCAGCTCTCGGGCGCGGTGCTGGACGTCTTCCGGACGGAGCCGCTCCCGGTCGACAGTCGTCTGTGGACGCATCCGCGGGTCACCGTGACACCACACGCCGCCGGCGTCGGCCAGCAGGGCTCGCTCGCCCACATCGCCGAGAACTACCGGCGACTCCTGGCCGGCCAGCCGCTCATCAACATCGTGGACCCTGCAAGGGGATACTAGCCCGACGGCGAGAGCGCGCTACAGCCAGCCGGTCTTGCGGAAGCGGTAGAAGAGGTAGACGTCGATCACCACCATGGTGGTCAGGGCCACGGGGTACCCCCAGATCCAGCGCAGCTCGGGCATGTGCTCGAAGTTCATGCCGTAGAGGCCGGCGATCATCGTCGGCACCGCCACGAGCGCCGCGTAGGCGGCGAGCCGCTTCGTCGTCTCGTTCTCCTGCATCGTGCTGAGCGAGAGGTTCACGGACATCGCCGTCGTCACCATGTCGCGGATCGAGTCGATCGACTGGTTGAGGCGCGACAGGTGGTCCCCGACGTCCCGGAAGTACTCGCCCATGCCCGCGCACACCTGCGGGACACGCCCGCCGTAGAGCTTGCCGACCGCCTCGAGTAGCGGTCCGACGGCGTGCTTGAGGATGACGAGCTTCTGCTTGATGCCGTAGAGCGCCTCGACCTGGGCTCGGACGGCGAGCCCGGCGAAGATCCGCTCCTCGATCTGCTCCAGTTCGACCTCGAGGGTATCGATCAGCGGGAAGTACCGGTCGACGATCGCGTCGACCAGGGCGTACAGGACGTACCCCGAGCCGTGGCGGAGAAGCTCGGGCTCCCTCTCGCAGCGCTCCCGGACGTCGGCGAACCCCCGCTCGCTGCGGTGGCGCACTGAAAGGACGTAGTTCCGACCCACGAAGGCGTCGACCTCGCCCACCCGGAGGTCGTCGCCGTCGGGCTCGATGGTCTGGATGACGGCGAAGAGCGAGTTCCCGTACTCCTCGACCTTCGGCCGCTGGTGGCCGTGGCGGGCGTCCTCGACGGCGAGGGGATGGAGGTCGAACTCCTCCTGCATCTCCGCCAGCTCGGCGTCGGTCGCGTCGCGGAGCGCGACCCAGACGAAGCAGTCCGGCCGGCAGACGTAGGCGTGGATCTCCCGCGGCGTGATCTCCGCGAGCCGCTTGCCGTCCTGGTAGACGACGCAGTTGACGAGCATGGCCGGCTACCGCGCATCTTAGCAGCGCCCCGGTTGGCGGAGCGCGACGTTTCGCTCCGGCGCGCGGCGCGCTCGGGGCGCCCCCGTCAGGCGGCCGTCCAGCCTCCGTCGACCACGAGCGTCTGGCCGGTGACGTACGCGGCGTCCTCGCTCGCGAGGTACACCGCCGCCGCCGCGACCTCCGCGAGGGTGCCCCGGCGGCCGGCTGGCGTGACCCGGCGGATCGCCTCCTCGCTCCCGCCGACGCCGCCCGTCATGGCCGGCGCGTCGGCGCCGAGGATGCGCGCGGAGTTCGCCCGGAGACCCGTCTGGATCGCCCCGGGGCAGATCGCGTTGACCGTGACTCCGCGGTCCGCGTAGGTGATCGCGAGCTGGCGGGTGAGCCCCACCACGCCGTGCTTGGCGGCGGTGTAGGCCGGGCCGCCCCCGGAGCCCACGAGGCCGGCGACGGACGCGACGTTGACGATCCGGCCGCGGCCGGCGGGCAGGAGGTCGGCCAGCGCGCGCTTGCACCCCCAGAAGGTGCCGGTGAGGTCGATCGCGAGGACCCGCTCCCAGAGCGCGGGCGCCATCTGGTCGGCCGGAGTGTAGCCGTCCAGGACCCCCGCCGCGTTGACCATGATCCCGAGCGGGCCCAGGCGGCGCACGGCCTCGGTGACCGCGCGGTCGACGTCGGGCCAGCGGCTCACGTCCCCCTCGAGGAACAGGGCCTGGCCGCCCCCGGCCCGGATGGCATCCACGGCGGCGTGGGCCCCCTCGGCGAGGAGGTCCATCAGCGCGACCGGCAGGCCACGGGCCGCGAAGGCCTCCGCGATCGCCCGCCCGATGCCCGATCCGCCGCCGGTGACGACCGCCGTACCCTGGACGACGGCGCTCATGACGCGGTGAGGGTCCGAGCCGGCGCGAGGGATTCCAGCGCGTCGAGCGTCCGCTCGACCGGCCAGCCGTGGAGAAGCACGTTGGCCTCGAGGAAGAGCTCCGTGAGCCCGAGCTCCGCGTAGCGCCGGATGTCGTCGCGGATCTCGTCGAGGGAGCCGCAGAGCGGGCGCCGGTCGGGTCCCTGCGGCGTGTCGAAGGGCCGGAACGTCCCGCGGCAGACCACCTGGAGCCGCGCGGGGTCGCGCCCGGCTCGCTCCGCCGCGACGCGGAGCTCCCGCACGAGCGGGGCGACGCGGTCGAACGGCACGTTGCCGCCGCTGAAGCCGTCCCCGTAGGTGACCGCGCGCCGCACCGCGGCGACCCCGTAGCCGCCGATGGTGATCGGCGGATGCGGCACCTGGACGGGCCGGGGCCGGACGGACGCGCGCGGCACCTGGTAGAACTCCCCATGGAACTCGACGGGGTCCTCGGTCCACACGGCCTTCAGGCACCGGAGGAACTCGTCGGCGCGGCGCCCGCGCTGCGCGTAGGGCACGCCGACGGCGTCGTACTCGTCCTTCGACCAGCCGACGCCGAGCCCGACGTCGAGCCGGCCTCCCGACACCCGGTCGAGGGTGGCGAGCTGCTTGGCCAGCATGACCGGCGTGTAGTAGGGCATCACGAGGACGCTCGTGCCGAGGCGGATCGTCGAGGTCACGCCCGCGACGAACGCGAGCGAGACCAGGGGATCGGCGACGGACTCGAACGAGTCGGGCCACGCGCGGCCGGGCATGGGCGGGTAGTCGTTCTGAGGCGCGACGGGGTAGAGCAGCCGCTGCAGCACCCAGAGCGAGTGATAACCGAGCCGCTCGGCCTCCTGCGCGACCCTGACCTGGTTGGCGGGCGTGGCCCACGCGCCGGCGACGGGCAGGGAGAAGCCGAGCTTCATCGGGAGCGTCACGCGGCGCATGATACGCGAACGGCGGCGCCGTCGGGAAGGTGGGCGAGGGTATGATGTCCCTCGTTCCCGGCGCGGGCACGGACCCGCCACCGAATCCACATCGCGAGGAGAAGCGCATGGGCAGGCTCGAGGGCAAGGTTGCGATCGTCACCGGCGCGACGAGCGGCATGGGCAAGCGCACGGCGGAGCGGTTCGTCGAGGAAGGGGCCACCGTGATCGTCGCCGGTCGCCGCGAGGCGGAGGGCGAGGCCGTCGTGCGGGCGCTCGGGCCGCGCGCGCTGTTCGTCCGCACCGACGTCGCGCGCGAGGACGACGTCCGGCGCATGATCGGCACGGCCGTCGACCGGTACGGCCGGCTCGACTGTCTCTTCAACAACGCGGGCGGACCGGGGCCCCGGGGTGGCGTCGAGACGATCCCGCTGGACGCCGCCGAGCGGTCGATGGCGGTGAACTTCGGCGGCGTGCTGCTCGGGATGAAGCACGCGGCGCCGATCATGATGCGGCAGCGCTCGGGGAGCATCATCAACAACGCCAGCGTGGCCGCCAGCCGCGCCGGGTACTCGTCGTCGATGATCTACAGCGCCGCCAAGGCCGCCGTCGTCCAGCTCTCGCGCTGCGTGGCGATGGAGCTCGGCGAGCACGGCGTCCGGGTGAACTGCATCTCGCCCGGCGCCATCGTCACCGGGATCCTGCTGAAGGCCCTCGGGCTGCCGCCACGGCCAGGCCGACGACGTCTCGGTCGGGCTCACCGAGCGGTTCGCGGCGCAGCAGCCCATCCCGCGCGCGGGATCGGTCGACGACATCGCGCACATGGCCGTGTTCCTGGCGAGCGACGAGTCGACGTTCGTCACGTCGCAGGACATCGTCGTGGACGGCGGCCAGATCAGCGGCCGGCTGTGGTCGCCCCAGCAGGAGGGGCTCCGCCAGCTGAAGCAGGCGTTCGGCCTGCCGGCGGAGGGCTGAGATGGCCACCGCCGCCTCCGCGCTCCTGCAAGGCCCCGACCCCAGCTACCGCTTCCTTCCCGGCGGCGAGCCCTACTCGTCGGGCGCCGTCGCCACGCAGGGCTGGGAGGTCGTCCACGTCACGCTCCAGCGTCCGGTGCCGTGGCGCGAGGGTTTCGCCGCGATCGAGCGCCATCTCCGCGGTCTCGGCCGGCCCCGCACGGCCCTCTGCGCGATCGAGCTGCGCATCCCGACGCCGCTCACCTTCGCCGGCTTCGGCGGGTTCAACCGCGAGTATCGCGCCCTCCTGGGCGAGTGGGGGCTCATCGTGGACGGCCGGAACCCGATCGCGCGGACCAACGTGGCGCCGGTCGTCGGCCCGCCGGCCGAGGCCTCCCTCTACGCCTTCTCCCACACCGTGCCCGACCAGGCGGGCGGACGGCCCACGTTCGTCGCCGCGGGATCGGGCGAGCTCCGGCCCGGCCAGGCCTCGCGCGCGGGGATCGTCCGGCCCGACGAGACCTCGCCGGACGCGATGCGGGAGAAGGCGGTCTACGTCATGGACGTGATGCAGGCGCGGCTCGCGGGGCTCGGCGGGACGTGGGCCGACGTGAGCGCGGTCGGCGTCTACACGGCGCACTCGCTCGAGGGCTTCCTCGCCACCGAGGTGCTGAGCGTCATGGGACCGGCGGCGATCCACGGCGTCCACTGGTACCTCTCCCACCCGCCGATCGCGGGCCTCGCCTTCGAGATGGACCTCCGCGGCGTCCGGCGGGAGCTCCGGCTTCCGGTCCCGGGTTCCGCATGAAGAGGCGCGGGCCCGCGAGCCACTCGCGCCCGCGGGCCCGTCACCGCCCCGTGGGGACGCGGCGCCACGGCCACGTGCCCGGCGGCTTCGGCGCCCACGGGAACCCGAAGGACTTCGCGCTCATGCTCGGTCGGCTCGAGGATCCGGCCCGCGCGCGGTGGCAGCGGCCGACGCGGCTCGTGCGGGCCCTCCGGCTCCGCTCGGGACAGACGGTCGCGGAGATCGGGGCCGGGTCCGGCTACATCGCGCGGCGCCTGGCGCGAGCGGTGGGACCCCGCGGGCGCGTCTACGCGGTGGACGTCGAGCCGCGCATGCTGCCGGTCCTGGCCGAGCGGCTCCGGCGCGCCCGCGTCCAGAACGTGACGCCGGTCCTCGGGCGGGACGCGGACCCGCTCCTGCCGGCGCGCTCGTGCGATCTGGTCCTGATCGTGAACACCTATCACCACTTCCCGGGCGGCCCGCGATACCTGCGACGACTCCGCGGCCTGCTGCGTCCGGGAGGCCGGCTCGTGAACGTCGACTTCGCGCGCCGCGAGACGCCGGTCGGGCCGCCGCTCGAGCGCCGCATTGCCCGCGAGCGATTCCTCCGGGACGCCGGGCGCGCCGGCTTCCGACTCGTCCGCGAGGCGACGTTCCTGCCCTACCAGTACTGTCTCGTGCTGGCCCCAGTTGTCCGCGGCGCCCGCTCCTGACTAGCATGGAGGGGCTCGAGCTCGATCCTCGGAGAGGTGGATGACCGCACGCGGCGGCCAGGAACGTGACGACGCTTCCCCGGTCCTCCAGGTGCCGCCGCATCCCGAGCTCCCGGGCTACTACGATCAGAGCGACGCCCGCCAGCGGTTCCTGAACGACCTGTTCGACCGCACGGCCGGCCAGTATGGGGCGATCGACAGGGCGATCAGCTTTGGCTCCGGCCCCAGGTACCGGCGTCGCGCGCTCCGCTACGCGGGGCTGCGCCCCGGCATGCGCGTCCTCGACGTCGCGTGCGGCACGGGCCTCACCACCAAGAGCGGGCTCGACCTCGTCGGTCCCCGCGGATACGTCGTCGGCCTGGACCCGAGCTCCGGGATGCTCCGCGAGGCGCGGAAGGGCCCGTGCCGCAACCTGGTCCAGGGTGTCGGGGAGAAATTGCCGTTTCCCGATGCCTCCTTCGACTTCCTGAGCATGGGGTACGCGCTCCGGCACGTGTCGGACCTCGGCGTGGCGTTCCGGGAGTACCGGCGGGTCCTGCGCCCGGACGGCATCGTCTTCCTGCTGGAGATCGCCCCTCCGCGCCCGGCTGCGCTCCTGAGCCTGTCGCGCTTCTACATCCGCACGGTGGTGGGGGCGGTCTTCGCCCGCGCGACCGGCAACCCGGACACGCGAATCCTGATGCGCTACTGGTGGGACACGATGGAGCACTGCGTCGCTTCGGAGACGATCCTGGCCGCGCTGCGCGACGCGGGCTTCGTCGAGTGCGCGCTGATCGAGCGCCTCGGCGGGCTCCTCCGCAACTACCGGGCGGTGAGGGCCCGATCGTGATCCCGAGCGACCGCACGCCCGAGCTGGTCGTCGGCGAGAGCGGCCGGCCCGGGTGGAACCAGCCCGACCGGCGCCGCCACGCCTTCCACCACATGCACGAGGTCTTCCGGTACAGCCTGGGCATCCGCGCGCCCGAGGTCCTGCGGCTCACCAAGGCCGTCGATCGCCGGATCGGCGACCTCCCGAGCGTCCGGAAGCTCACCGGGACCGCGTACTTCTCCGGCATGGTGGCGGTGCGGGGCGGCGACGTCGTCTACGAGCGGTACGCGGGGGACTTCGGCCCGCGGCAGCCCCACAGCGTCCAGTCGATCACGAAGACCACCATGAACCTCGTGTTCGGGCGGCTGGTCGAGCGGGGCCTCGTCGACCTCGGCCGTCCGGTGAGCCACTACCTGCCGGACATCGGCTCGGGGTACGCGACGGCGACCGTCCAGGACGTGCTCGACATGAACGTGATCAACGACTACTCGGAGGACTACAGCGACCCGTACGCGACCGTCTTCCTCCACGAGACCGCGATGGGCTGGCGGCTGCCGCGGGCGGGGGAGCCCGAGCTCACGACCCGGGAGTACGTCCGCGGGATCAAGAGCGCGGACGTGACGAACCGGACGGGCCTCGTGCAGTACAAGTCGGCCAACACCGACGTGATCGGCGAGGTCGCCGAGCGGGTCACGGGCCGGACCCTCCGCGAGATGCTGATCGACATCGTCGAGGCGGCGGGGCTCGAGGGCACCTTCCACATCGGCACCGACCGCGCCGGGACCCCGATCGTCAACGGCGGGGCGTGCGTGACCGCCCGGGATCTCGCCCGTTACGGGCTTCTCTTCATCCGCGGCGGCCGGGGCATCCGCGGGCAGGAGGTCGGGAGCCGCGCGTTCATCGAGGCCACGCGGGCGCGGACGGGCGCGCCCTATGGTCCGCCCCGCGACTGGCAGCGGTACACGAACCACACCGTGACCGACGGGCAGTGCCTGGGTCACGGCGGGTACGGCGGCCAGTACATGCTGGCCAACCCCGACACCGGCGTGGTCGTCGTGTTCTTCAGCGTGCTGGAGGACGCCGACGCCTACGACGCCGGGTACTCGGCCGAGGTGATCCGCATGGCGGAGGAGATCACGCGGCTCCCGGCCTAGACGCGCCTGTCGCCCTGCGCGTCGAGAGCGAGACGTCACGATCGGCAACGCCGGCGCACTGATCGCCCCCACTCGAGCTTCGGGCGGGCCCGCTCGGCGTGCGCCCCGGCTCCGATCTGGCGCATTGGGAGCCTCGTGGGTCGCCGCAGTCCTCGCCGCGCTCGCGCTGCAGGCGAGCGGCTGCATGAATCACTACCTGATCTACCCGGATCGCGATCCCCCGGGCATCGTGACCTGGAGCGAGGACGTCACCCGCGGGCCGCTCCTGATGCATCTCGAATGGGCGGCGCCGCCTGGCTCCGGGCCCCTTCCCGCGGTGATCGTCCATCCGCCGGCTGGCGGCGTCGCCGGAGAGATGCGGGGCGTGATCCGCGACCTCGCGCAGCACGGCTACGTGGCGATCGCGGTCGACTATCAGCGGCTGCTGGACGGACAGTTCCGGCGCACCACCTTCTCGTGGCGCGAGCCGTCGGATCCGGTCGCCGCGCTCACGCGGGTGCGCGCCGAGCCGCGGGTCGATCGAGGAGCGGATCGCCGCGCTCGGGTTCTCCCAGGGCGGGATGTTCAGCCTGCTGATGGCCGCGTACGCGCCGGACGTCAAGGCGGTGGTGGCCTACTATCCGGTCACCGACCTCCGGATGTGGTTCGACGCCGAGCGCCCGTGGGCACGCCGCATGGTGTTTCGGCGTGATCGAGCGGCACTTCCGTCGCGAGTCGGGCGCCGCGAGCGACGCGGAGTTCGAGGAGATGCTGCGGCTCGGCTCGTCGATGACGTACGTGGACTCGCTCCGGGCGCCGGTCCTGCTGGTGCACGGCGCGGACGACACCTCCGCGCCGCTGGAAGAGTCGCGGCGCCTCGAGCGTGCGCTCCGGGATCGGGGACGCGACGTCGAGCTCCTCGTCGTGCCGGGCGCGGGGCACGTGTTCAACTTCAAGGAGCGGGACGTGGCCCAGCACGCGTGGGACGCGACCCTGGATTGGCTGCGCCAGCGCCTCGCCCCGGCGCCTTGAGGCGCGCCGGATGACGGTCAGCCGAGACCGGAGGCGGCCCGCTACAGCCCCGGCCGCGACTCCGTGGGCGGCGGGTCGTAGGCCCGGATGGGCGGTACGGGACCGGTCCAGCGCTCGACCTCGACCAGGGCGTGCTGGCCGGAGCAGCCCTGGGCGAGCTTCGACGTGCCGCGGTCGAAAGTCAGGACGTTCGGGTTCCCGTGGACGCACATCGCGTCCGGGTCCGCGGGGTCGAGCGGGTCGTACCAGGCGCCGGTCGCCAGCTGGACCACGCGGGGTCGCACCGCGTCGGTGACCACCGCGCCCGCGAGGCAGCTGCCCCGGCCGTTGAACACGCGCACGACGTCGCCGCTCCGGACCCCGCGCGGCTCCGCGTCCGACGGGTGGATGCGGATCGGCTCGCGCCCCGCGACCTTGGACGCCTGGCTGAACGCGCCGACGTCGAGCTGGCTGTGGAGCCGCGTCGTGGGGTTGTTCGCGACCAGGTGGAGCGGGTAGCGCTCGGCGAGGGGCGCCCCGAGCCATTCCGTCGGCTCGAGCCACGACGGGTGGCCCGGGCAGTCCTTGTAGCCGAAGCCGTCGACCGTCTCGGAGAAGATCTCGATGCGCCCGCTCGGGGTGGCGAGCCGCGCGCCCTCCGGATCGTCGCGGAACGCCTTCAGGAGCACCAGGTCCCGGTCGGCGTCGGCGACCTCGAGGGACCCCGCGGCCCAGAACTCGTCGAAGCCCGGCAGCGCCGGCCCGCCGCGGTGCAGGACCTTCTCGCGCCAGCCTCCGTAGAGGTGCCGGAGCCAGCCCATCTCGTCGCGCCCCTCGGTGAAGCGCGGTGCCCGCGCCCAGCGCCGCGGCGAGGTCGCTGAAGATCGCGTACTCGCTCCGCGACTCCCGGTACGGCTCGATCGCCTTCCGCATCGCGATCAGGCAGGGGTCGTTCGGAGAGCCGCCGATGTCGTTCCGCTCGAGCGTCACGGTCGCGGGCAGCACGATGTCGGCGTGCCGCGCCATCGCCGTCCAGAACGGATCGTGCACGACGACGGTGTCCGGCGTGGCGAGGGCGCGTCGCAAGCGGGCGAGGTCCTGGTGGTGGTGAAAGGGGTTCCCGCCGCACCAGTACACGAGCCGGATCCGCGGGTAGGCCAGGCGCTTCCCGTCGAAGTCGAAGGGCTCGCCCGGCTGGAGCAGCATGTCGGCCAGGCGGGCGAACGGGATGGCGGCGCGCACCGGGTTCGGCCGCTGGGGCAGGGCGGGGGGATGGCTCCGGAGGGGCGGGCGGCCGACGTAGCCGAGCGAGCCGTAGCCGCTGCCGAATCCGCCGCCCGGGAGCCCGATCTGCCCGAGCATCGCCGCCAGCGTGACCACCATCCACGGCGCCTGCTCGCCGTGCTCAGCTCGCTGGAGGGACCAGTTCGCGTTGATGAACGTCCGGCGCGACGCCATCCGGCGCGCGAGCGTCCGGATCGTCGCCGCGGGGATCCCGGAGATCCGCTCCGCCCACTCGGGCGTCTTGGGCGTCCCGTCGTCCGCGCCACGGAGGTAGCGCTCGAAGCGGTCGAAGCCCGCGCAGTAGCGCCCGAGGAACTCGCGGTCCGCGCGCTCCTCGGCGACGAGCGCGTGGGCGAGGCCCAGCATGAGCGCGACGTCGGTACCGGGGACGACCGGGAGCCACTCGGCGTCCAGGAACTCGGGCAGGTCGTCCCGCATCGGGCTCACCAGGACGAACTCGGCCCCGCGGGCCCGCATGGCGCGCAGGTGGTCCCGGAGAGGGTGGCGGCTCGCGCCCCCGGGGCTCACCATCGTGTTCTTGAGCGGGATGCCCCCGAAGCAGACGAAGAGCTCGGTGTGGCGCTCGATCACGGACCACGCAGTGGCGCGGTCCAGGTAGCTCCGCATGTCGCCCAGCACGTGGGGCATGATCACGGTCAGGGCGCCGTTACTGTACGTGTGCTCCCCGCGCACGAAGCCGCCGAGACAGTTGAGGAAGCGGTGGAGCTGGCTCTGCGCGTGGTGGAAGCGCCCCGCGCTGGCCCATCCGTAGGAGCCTCCGTACACCGCCTCGCCGCCGTGGGCGTCGTAGACGCGCCGGAGCTCTCGCGACAGGAGATCGACGGCGGTCGGCCAGCTGACCGGCACGAAGGGCTCGGCGCCCCGGCGCCGGTCGGGTCCCGGGCCGCGGTCGAGCCAGCCGGCGCGGACCATCGGCTGCGCGATGCGCGCGCGGTGACGGAGGCTCCCGGTGATGTTGCCGAGGAGCGGCGACGGGTCCGTGTCCTCGCGGTGGGGGTGGACCGCGACGACGGCGCCGTCCTCGACCTCCGCCTCGAAGGCGCCCCAGTGGGACGCGTGGAGCTGCCGCTCGGTCGTCATGTCGCGCTCTCCCGGGGCGAGAATGGCACGGCGGAGCGCGCCGGGACAAGCGTCGCGGCCCGTCCCCCTTGCGACGCGCGCCCGCCTTCGTCTATGTTCCGCTGGCCGGGGCAGTCGGGGCCCGGCGGGGATACTCTCACTGATCCGGAGGGACGGCGACGCATGAGCGACGGACGTCGGGTGATCGCGAACATCGGCATACTCTTGAATGGCGCGGCGGCCGAGCGCGAGCGGCTGGCCGCGGCGGGCGCGCGGGTCGTCGAGGCCCGCGGCGGCAGCGAGGACGAGCTTCGTCGCCTCGTGCGGCGACGCCGAGGTCGTCCTCGGTCTCGGCCAGTTCCCGTTCACTGACCGGGTGTTCGAGAGCCTGCCGCGCCTCCAGTTCCTCATGCAGTGCACGGTGGGCTACGACCGGGTGGACGTCGACGCCGCGACGCGCCACGGGGTGATGGTGTGCAACAGCCCGCGGTTCTGCATCGAGGAGGTCTCCGACCACGCGGCGATGCTCCTCCTGGCCTGCACCCGCAAGCTGCCCCAGCAGGTCGACGCGTACCGGCGTCACGGCTGGAGCCGTCCGCCCGCGGTCGAGGCGATGGGCCCCGTGTACCGCATGCGGGGGCAGACCCTTGGCTTTGTCGCCTTCGGGAAGATCGCGCGCCTGACCGCGGAGAAGCTGTCCGGCTTCGGGATGCGCTACCTCGCGTACGACCCCTATCTCACGCCCGAGGCCGTGCGCCGGTGGAACGTCGAGCTGGTCCCCCTCGACGAGCTGTGCCGGCGCTCCGACTTCATCTCGATGCACGCGCTCCTGAACGGCGAGACCCGAGCCCTCTTCGGGGCGGCCCAGTTCGCGGCGATGAAGCCCACGGCCTACTTCGTGAACACCTCGCGTGGCGGGACGGTCGACGAGGCGGCGATGATCCAGACGCTCCGGGAGGGCCGGATCGCCGGCGCGGCGCTCGACGTCCTCGTCCAGGAGCCGCCCCATCCGGACAACCCGCTCCTGACGCTCCCCAACGTGCTGCTGACGTCGCACACCGCCGGACACGGCGAGGGCTCCATGGCGGACAACCGGCAGCAGTCGGTCGACCAGGTCCTGCGCTTCCTCGGCGGCCGGTGGCCGACGGCGCTCGTGAACCCCGAGGTCAAGGTGCGCGCCCGCGCGGGCGCTCTCCGGGAGTCCTGAGCCGTGGCGCGCGTCAACCGGGCGCTCGAGCTCCTCGCCCAGGACCAACCCGTCTACTACCAGCATCTCGACGGGCTCGGGAGCGGAGGACACGAGGCGGGCCGGGCCGCCGCCGGCACGTGGGCCGACTACCTGAGCTACGACGCCGAGCACGCGCCGTTCGACGCCGGCGAGCTCCGGGCGTTCGTGAAAGGCCTCGTGGAGGCAGGTCCGACGCGAAGCGGCCACCGGATGCCGACCGTGATCGTCAGCCTCCCCGTCGACGGCAGCAGCGAGGCGGTCGTGCGCGCCAACGCGTGGATGGTGCACCAGGCGCTGGCGACCGGGATCCACGGACTGCTCCTCTGCCACGCCGAGACGCCCGACGCGGTCCGCGCGTTCGTCGAGGCGGCGCGGTATCCGCACCACACGGCGGGCGTCGGCGCGCGCCTCGGGGTGGGCCGGCGGGGGAGCGGCGGACAGGGGCACGCGGCGGCGATGTGGGGCGTCCCGGTGGCCGACTACCTGGACCGCGCGGACCCGTGGCCTCTGAACCCCCGCGGGGAGCTTGTCCTCGGCCTCAAGATCGAGAACGTCCGGGCGCTCCAGAACGTCGAGGCGAGCGTCGCGGTCCCCGGGATCTCGTTCGCCGAGTGGGGTCCGGGCGACATGGGTCTCTCGATGGGTCATCCCACCCAGCACGACCCGCCATACCCGCCGGACATGCTCGCCGCGCGGAGCCGCGTCCTGGCCGCGTGCCGGGCCGCGGGCATCGCCTTCCTCGACCAGGTGACGCCCGAGAACGTGGTCCAGCAGATCGCGGAGGGCGTCCGCATCGGGGCGGGCAGCCGCGCGCGCGAGGCGGCCGAGGTGGGTCGCCGACACACGAAGCGCGCGATGCCCTGGTAGCGGCGCGGCGCGCCCGACCGTCGGCCCCGCGAAGGCGAGGCCGGCGACGCGCCGTGCGCTAGACTGAGCGCGATGGGCGCGCCCATCTACGTGGAGATTTCGATCCGGGCTCCGCTCGAGGAGCTCTGGCGCCACACCCAGTCACCGGATCTCCACCAACGGTGGGACCTCCGGTTCACCCGCATCACCTATCTCCCGCGCCCCGGCCCCACGGCGCCCCAGCGCTTCCTCTACGAGACCCGCATCGGATTCGGGCTCGGGGTCTCCGGCGAGGGCGAGACGGTCGGCGACCGGGACCTCGCGGACGGGACGCGGAGCTCGGCCCTCCGGTTCTGGTCGGCCGATCCGAAATCCCTCATTCGCGAGGGCTCGGGGTACTGGAAGTACGTGCCGGCGAGCGCGACGATCCGCTTCCTCACGCGCTACGACTACGCAGCCCGCTTCGGCCTGCCGGGCCGATGGCTCGACGCCCTCCTGTTTCGCCCGCTCCTCGGATGGGCGACGGCCTGGAGCTTCGATCGGCTGCGGCGCTGGCTCGAGGACGGGCTTCCACCCGAGGCCGCGCTGCGCCAGGCGGTCGTCCACGCGGTGGCGCGCTCCGCGCTCGGGCTCACGTGGCTCTACCAGGGCCTGGTGCCGAAGCTCCTGGCTCCGGAGCGGGGCGAGCTGGCGATCCTGCGCGCCTCGGGCCTCTTCGCGGGGCGCGAGGGCGTCGTCCTCCCGCTCCTGGGCGCGGCGGAGATCGCCCTCGGGCTCGCGCTCCTCGCGAGGCCGGGCTGGCGCTGGCCGCTCGCCGCGACCGTGCTGATCCTGCCGGGGTTCCTGGTCGCCGCGCTCCTCGCCGCGCCGGCGAGCTTCCTCGCGCCGTTCAACCCGCCGACGCTCATCCTGGCGATGGCGGCGCTCGCCGCGATCGGCTGGTGCGCGTCGAAGGACGTCGTGTCCGCCCGGCACTGCCGGCGGCGTCCGGACGCGGCGGGCTCGTGAGCTCGATCTACCGGCGCGCGCTCGGCGCCGACTTCGATCGGCTGCACCCCCAGATCCAGCGGCGGTTCGGCTTCGGGAGCGCCGACGGCGTCGCCTCGATCGGCACGGGACGGATGGAGGAGGTGTGGCGCGGCCCGGCCTACACGCTGCCGTTCCTCGCCGTCGGCGCGTGGCGCCACATCATGTTCCCGGCGACCGGGCGGGACGTGCCGTTCCGGATCGAGAACTACGCCTACGTCGACGGGCTCGGTCGCGAGACCGTGACCTGGGTGCGGACCTTCGAGCTCCCGGGCCGGACCCGCCGCTTCGACGCCACGATGATCTACGCCGAGCGACGCGGCTGCATCGTGGACTACCTCGGCACCCACCAGCACCTCGCGGTGGACATTCACCTGTCCGTCGACGAGCGGGGAGGTCTCCGCCTCCGGTCGGGCGAGCAGCGGTTCTACGAGGGCCCGGTCGCGTTCCGCTTCCCGCTGCTGTTCTCCGGCGTGGCGGACGTGCGCGAATGGTTCGACGACGCCGCGGGACGGTTCCGGATCGAGGTGACCGTGACGAACCGGACGTGGGGACGCCTCTTCGGCTACCGGGGCTGGTTCACCGCCGCGTGGCCCGCGTGCCCGCCGGCCGCGGTGCCACCGCACGTCCGCCCGCTCCGCGAGGAGCCCCGTGAGTGAGGGGCGCCCGGCCACCGGCGACGGGCCGATCATCCTTTACGACGGTGTCTGCGGGCTGTGCAACCGGCTCAACCGGTTCGTGCTGGCCCGCGACCGGGCGGGCCGCTTCCGCTTCGCTCCGCTGCAGGGTCGCCTCGCCGGGGAGATCCTGACGCGCCACGGCCGGGATTCCCGCGACCTCGACACCCTCTACCTGGTCCTGGATCCGGGCCGCCCGGGGGAGCGCCTGCTCCGGAAGTCGGATGCCGCGCTCTGGATCCTCCGCGAGCTCGGCGGGCCCTGGCGGATGGCCGGCGCCCTCCGTGTCGTGCCGCCGGCGCTCCGTGACCTCGGCTACGACATGGTCGCGCGGACCCGCTACCGCCTCTTCGGGCGATACGACAGCTGCCCCTTGCCGGCCCCGGAGCATCGCGACCGTTTCGTCGACCTCGGCGCCTGACCTCCGGTCAGCGCTCGACGGCGGCGAGGAGGTCCCCGACGGGGAGGGCGTCGCCGAACGACTCGCTCGGGCGCGCGTAGCGGTCGACGTCTCCCGGGCCGAGAACGAAGCTCCCGCCGAGCTGGAACGGGTGCTGCCCCGTCCGCCCCTGGCGGTATCCTCCCGCCCGTGCCCGCTTCTTGGCGAGCCAGTTGGCATGGCGGAAGAGGTGGCCGAGCGAGGCGGACCGCAGCTCCACCGCGCGGTACGCGGTGCGTTGCGCGTCGACCAGCAGGGGAAAGGCGATCCCCGACTCGTCGCGGAACGCGCGGGCGTAGCCGAGCGTCCCCCATGCCGATCGCGGCGAGCCGCGCCCCGCGCGACCCGGAATTCCCCCTCGTGGTCGCGCAACTGCGCGACGTGCTCCCGGCAGAACACTCAGCCGTAGTGGCGGAGGAAGACGAGGACCGCCGGAGCGTCGGTCCACAGGCTGCCGAGGCGGACCGGCCGCGCGTCGGCGTCGGGCAGGACGATCGGCGCGAGCCGGGCCGCGATCGACGCCGTCGCCATCAGGCGAGGCGCCGGTGCTCGACCATCAGGCACCGGTCCTGGACCACGCGGATGCCGGCGCGCGCCCAGGTTTCTGCCGCCTCCTGGTGCGCGATCCCCAGCTGGAGCCAGACGGCGCGAGGCTTCACCGCCAGGATGTCCTCCACGTGGGGCGGAATGTCGCGCGGGCGCCGGAAGACGTTGACCATGTCGATCGCGCCGGGCACGGCCCGGAGCGATCGGTAAACCGGGCGCCCCAGAATCTCGACGACCTCCGGGTAGTAGACCGGCACGGGCACGACGTCGTAGCCGTGCCGCAGCATGTAGTCGGGCACGTAGAAGGCGGGCGCTCCAGCGCGCGACTCCGGCTTGATTCCGAGGACCGCGATCCGGCGGCACTCCCGGACGAGCGCCGCCATCTCCTGGGAGTCCGTCACGAGGTTCGCCCGCCAGGAATTCATGAACGCAGTGTACGCGAGCGTTACACGCCGCGGGACGGCGCGAACCGGGCCGGTAGGTTCCGGCCCGGGGAGAGAACGTCTGGAGCTACGGGTCCGACGACGCGGAGCCGGAGTTGGCTCCAGGGGAGTGCGTCGCCCCGGCGGGCGGCTGCTAGTACGAGCCTAGCTCGACCTCTTCCAGCGGCGGCGCCCCACCGCTCCGAGGCCGACGAGACCGGAGCCGAGGAGCAGGAGCGAGGCAGGCTCGGGCGTCGGCGCCACCTGCAGGTGGTCGACCTCGAAGAAGATCGGCCCGCTGTTGGTGACACGAACCGAGCTAATGCCCGCCGGATCGTACACCCCGAGGAAGCCTTCCACGGCGTGGTCGAAGCCCCCCGGTGTGGCATCGATCGCGGACGAGGTTTGGCTGTTCGCGGTCATGGTGAAGCTGTTGGTGAAACCAGCGGCGTCGTCGTACACCCAGAGGCCAAAGCCGAGGACCGGCTGCGAGAACGTGAACTCGATCTGGCTATCGGGTCCCGCGCCTCCGGAGCGGTTCAACAGAGCGGCGTCGAAGACCGTGCCCAGGACGCCTCCGTCGTAGCTTCCCCTGAAGATCTCGGCGCCGGAGACCGGGATGTTGGGCAACGAGAAGGTGATGTCCAGGCCGCCCAAGGTGATCTTCGGGATGTCGCCGTTGGCATAGGCGTCCAGGCTGTCCTCGAAGAAGGTTCCGACCGTGCCCTGCCAGCCCGTGTCGTTGGCCGGGTTGGAGCCCGAGACCGCGAAGAAGATCGGAACCGCGCCAACCGGCCCTGCTGCCATCACGGTGCTCGCAAGCGTCAGCCCGAGCACGGTTCTGCCCCAAGGCGTCATGGACGTCCTCTCACCCAGCAGGGTCTTCGGGTGGCGTGCAATCCTTCGCTCGGGGCCGAACGCAGCAAGAGTCGAGCCATCGAGTTGGACGACGCCAGGTAGTGGGTGGGGTCATCGTCGCTTGCTGAAGGTCCGGCAATTGAGTGCTCTGGCGATGGGCCGAAAGGTTGGCTGGGTGCTGGCCGCTCGCTGGCAACGGCGCAGTGTGCAAGAGCCCGACCAGAGGTGTGAAACCGGCCCACACGAAGTGTGAAGTAATCCTGCAGCCCGTCTGGGCGGGCGCCCCTCGCGATCAGGCGGTGGCGAGGAAGCGCTGGAAGCGGCGGGCGACCTCCGGGGGCGTGACCGTCGGGCGCCCCAGCTTCGCAAGGGATCCCGGAGCGATCCGTACGTGGATGAGGTGAGGGCCGGCGGCGTCGCGCGTCGCGCCGTAGGCCTGCTCGAACCCCGCAGGCTGTCGCACGTCGAGCCGCTCGCGTAGCCGCACGCCAGGGCGACCGCCGCAAAGTCGACGCTTGCCGAGACGGTGGCCTGGCCGCCCGTGGACGAGGTTGGCGGGCGCGCGGCTGCCGATGGTCGCGAGGTTGCCGAGCTTCATGAGCGCGGCGCCGTCGCCGTCGAGGACGACCACCGGGCGAGGTGTATGGAAGGCTACCCCGAGCCCCATCGCGCTCGCGCCGCCCATCGAGCCGACCTGGTAGAGGTGCTGCGGCCGGTCCGCCAGGGTGAAGAGCTCGCGGCCACACTTCCCGGTCGTGGCAATGACCCCCGCCGCGTCCGGCACGACGGCGAGGAAGCGCTCCAGGACCTCGTATCGGGTGGGGCGGGGGCCGTGCTCCCGGAAGTCGCGCCGGACCCCCGGCGGGCGCGCGTCGGCGGGCTTCTGGTCGAGGCCGTCGTCGCGGACGGTGTCCTTCGCCATCACGAACGCGAAGGGCGGCTCGGACCGCGCCATCTCCGCCCCGGCCTGGGCGTGCTCGGGCGGCCCCGGATCCCGGAGCCGCCCGGATCTACTGGGAGGCTGCGCCTACTGCTTGCTGATGACGGGGCCGGTCGAGGCGGCGACGGTCTGGATGAATCCCAGCGCGACCGGCGGGACCGGGAGCGTCGTGCCGAGCAGGATCTCCTGGATCGTGTAGCCCCGCCCGTAGAGCGCCTGATTCCAGTCGTCGCGCGAGCGCACGCTCGCCCCCGAGAACGAGAGGCCGGCGAAGAGACCCTGCGTCCGCGAGTAGGTCAGGAGGTCGGTCGAGAACTTGAGGTCCGTCGACACCTCGCCGCGCGCGCCCGAGGGCCCCGCGGCTGCGGAGATGTCGGCGCCGATGGTGAACTCGCTCGAGAGGAGCCCGTTGAGGCCCTTCTGGGTCATCATCAGCAGCACCACGTCCGTGACCTCGGCGCCGATCTGAAATCCGACGCTCCCGCCGGCCATGCGGATGACCGCCGGCGGGCTCCAGGAGCCGTCCGCACGGCGGACCGTCACGACCCCGTCACCGGCGGTGCCGCCGACCAGGAACGCGCCCTTCACGACCCCGGGGAACACGGCCACGGCCTGAGCCTTGGCCAGTACCTCGCGGGGAATGCCGGGTCCGCCCCCGTGGGGGACGTTGACCATCTCGTAGAGCGCGGTGGTGGCCCGGGCGAAGCTCGCGGCGAACTCCGGGCTCTGGGCGTCCGCGCGGACCACGCCGACGAGGAGCGCGGCCAGGATGGCGAGAGAGAGACGTTGCCAGCTCTTGCTGCGCATGGTTTTCCCTCCAGAAAAAGTTGGGACCCGGCGAGCCAGCCGACGCACCGAGCGATCCGAGTCCATGCTGCCTCAGGGGCGGCCGGGCCCCCAAGCTTTTCGTGAGTCGCGGTATCATGGTTCCCGCGCGCGAGGTCGGGGAGCCGTCGATCCCGCCCATGCCCGCGAGCCGACACCATGCCGACAGCCGAGCCGGGACCGCCTCCGAACTTCATCCGTACCGCCATCCAGGAGGACGCGCGGACGGGACGCTGGGAGGGACGCGTCGTCACCCGGTTCCCGCCCGAGCCCAACGGCTACCTTCACATCGGGCACGCCAAGGCGATCTCGATCGACTTCGGTCTCGCGCGGGAGTTCGGCGGGACGTGCCACCTCCGGTTTGACGACACCAACCCGGTAAAGGAAGACACCGAGTACGTCGAATCGATCCAGGAGGACATCCGCTGGCTCGGCTACGACTGGGGGCCGCATCTCTACTTTGCCTCCGACTACTTCGAGCAGCTCTACCAGTGGGCGGAGGAGCTGATCCGGCGCGGCCTCGCCTACGTCGACGACCTCTCGGCCGAGGAGATCCGCCGGCACCGCGGCACCCTGACCGAGTCCGGCCGGAACAGCCCGTATCGCGACCGGTCGGTGGAGGAGAGCCTCGGCCTCTTCCGGCGCATGCGCGCGGGGGAGTTCCCGGACGGCGCGCGCGTCCTCCGGGCGAAGATCGACATGGCCTCGCCCAACATGAACATGCGCGACCCGACGCTCTACCGGATCCGGCACGCCAGCCACCACCGGACGGGCGACCGCTGGTGCATCTATCCGATGTACGACTACGCTCACCCGCTGTCGGACTCGATCGAGCGGGTCACGCACTCCCTGTGCTCTCTCGAGTACGAGGACCACCGGCCGCTCTACGACTGGGTGTGCGAGGCGCTCGGGATCTACCACCCGCAGCAGATCGAGTTCGCGCGCCTCAACCTCGCCTACACGGTGATGAGCAAGCGCCGCCTGCTGCGCCTGGTCCAGGAAGGCCTCGTCCGGGGGTGGGACGACCCGCGGATGCCGACCCTCGCCGGGCTCCGGCGCCGCGGGTACACGCCGGAGGCGATCCGCGACTTCGCGGAGCGCGTCGGGGTGGCGAAGGCCAACAGCCTCGTCGACATGGCGCTGCTCGAGCACTGCGTCCGGGAGGACCTCAACCGGCGCGCGGCCCGTGTCATGGCGGTTCTGCGGCCGGTCCGGCTCGTGATCGAGAACTACCCGGAAGGCCAGATCGAGGAGCTCGAGGCGGTGAACAACCCCGAGGACCCGGCGATGGGCGTCCGCGCGGTGCCGTTCTCGCACGTCCTCTGGATCGAGCGGGACGACGTCCGCGAGGTGCCGCCGCCCAAGTACTTCCGGCTCTTTCCGGGGAACGAGGTGCGCCTCCGCTACGCGTACATCGTCCGGTGCACCGGCGTGGTGAAGGATCCCGCCACCGGCGAGATCGTCGAGGTGCGGTGCACCTACGACCCGCAGAGCCGGGGCGGCCAGGCCGGGGAGGGGCGACGGGTGAAGGGCACCATCCACTGGGTCTCGGCGGCCCACGCGGTGACCGCGGAGGCGCGGCTCTACGACCGGCTCTTCACGGATCCGATCCCCGTCGACCAGGAGGGCCGGGACTTCACCGCGCTCCTGAACCCTGCCTCGCTGGACGTCGTGACCGACGCGCGCGTCGAGCCGAGCCTGGCCGGCGCCTCGCCGGGCCAGCGCTTCCAGTTCGAGCGGCTGGGCTACTTCGTCGTCGATCCTGACGCCACGGCCGGGCGGCTCGTCGTGAACCGCACCGTCGGCCTCCGGGACACCTGGGCCAAGATCGAGAAGGCGCCGGCGCGCTGAGCGCCGCCCGCCCCCTCCCGGGGCCCTCCGGGGTCGGTTTCACGGGCCTCCTCCTGCGGGGTTACAGGGACCGAGGAGGACGATCCGGATGAATCTCGAGGACGTTCACGTGGCGGGTGTGGGCGGGTTCGTCGTGGTCGGGACCCTGACGACGGTCGGCGCCGTCCTGGCGTCGCTGCTGGTGTCGAGCGTGGTCCAGGGTGCCCTGTACTTGGCGCGCTGCATTGCCCGGAGCCGGTCCGGCAGCGGGTCTCTCGCGACCCGCGCGCTCGGCGAGCGGCTGGCGGCACGACTCGATCCCGAGGCCGAGCACGCGCTGCTCGCTCGGCAGGCCTGGCGGTGGCTTCGATGCTGATGGCACTGGGGCTTGCGACGCTCGTGGGCTGGGTTGCCGCGGTCGCGTTCGTGCTGACGCGCCTGGTCGACGCGCTCGAGGCGCGGCGGTTCCGGCGTATTGCCGCGCAGGTGCGGGTGACCGACGCCATCCACGCCGCGCTCGGCGCGGTGGTGGCCCCCACGGTCTCGGGACGCGGAAAGCGCCCGTGGAGCGTGACCATCGGCCTCGAGCCGACGCAGGTCTCGCTGGCGGGACGCCTGACCGAGGTCGTTCGCCTGGCGCTCGGGCAGGGCGAGGAGGGCGTCCGGGTCGTGTTCGTTCCGCGCGGGAGCGCGTAACCGGGACGGGGCGGGCGGCTCGCTCGCCGGCGCCCCACACGGACGGGAGACCGAGTCTTTGGCGCACGCGCGTCGGTTCCGATTCGGCGTGATCCACGAGGACCCCAAGCCGCTCGCGCCGTGGGCGAGCCATCTCCGGCGGATCGAGGACCTCGGGTTCTCGACGCTTCTGGTCCGCGACCACTTCGTCCCGGACTTCTTCGGCGACCAGCCCGCGCCCCTGATCGCCCTCGCAAACGCGGCGGGACTCACGACGCAGCTCCGGCTGGGGACGATGGTGCTCGCCGTCGACTACCGGCATCCGGTGATGCTCGCCAAGGAAGCGGCCACGCTCGACCTCGTGTCTGGCGGCCGGCTGGAGCTCGGTCTCGGCGCGGGCTGGCTCCGCCGCGAGTACGAGAGCGCCGGCCTCGGCTTCGACCCGATCGGCACCCGGATCGAGCGCCTCGAGGAGACGGTCCGGATCCTCGACGGCCTGTTCGGGGACGGGCCGTTCTCGTTCGCCGGGAAGCACTACGCGGTGAGCGCGATCGAGGGGTTCCCGAAGCCGGCGCAGCGCCCGCGCCCGCCGATCCTGATCGGGGGCGGGCGGCGCCGGGTGCTGAGCCTGGCGGGCCGCTCGGCCGACATCGTCGGTATCCTGACGACCTCGGTCGCGACCGGCACGGTGGTCGACGAGGCCGCCGAGCGGCTCGCCGGCGCCGTCGCCGAGAAGCTCTCCTGGGTCGCGGAGGGCGCGGGCGACCGCTACGCCGACATCGAGCTCAGCCTGATTCCCACGCTCCGGTTCACGGAGGACCGCGTGGGCGCGGCGGCCGAGCTCATCCGGGCGCGCGGCTGGCGCGGCGTGACGCCGGCCGACGTCCTGGAGATGCCGTCGGTGCTCGTGGGCTCGCTGAGCGAGATCGCCGACGTGATGGAGGAGCGCCGCGCCCGCTACGGGTTCTCGTACTACGTCGTGTCGGACCGGCAGCTCGACGACGTCGCGCCCTTGGTGGCGCGGCTGGCCGGACGGTAGGTAGAGTCTCGCCGGGGCTCCGCCGGAACAGCACGTGCCCTCGCGGGCCCAGGATCTTCTAGTAGGCGGCCTCCGCCTCAGTACCGGTCGGGATCGAGATCGAGGAGCGGGAACGCGCTCACGGCCGACGGCGCCGCGACCGGCGTCTCGGGGTGGAGATAGCTCCGGTCGAGCTCGGCGAAGCTCGTCACGCCCAGGAGCCCAAGGGCGAGGCGGACCTCCTCCTCGAGGAGCTCCAGCACGCGGACGAGCCCCGCGTCGCCGGCCGCGGCCAGCCCCATGCACGCGATCCGCCCGAGGCCGACGACCTCGGCGCCGAGCGCGACCGCCTTGATGATGTCGGTGCCCCGCACGAAGCCGCCGTCGACCCACACCTTCGCGCGGCCCCCGACGGACTGGACGACCTCGGGCAGGACCGCGAGGCTTCCCCGGCCGTGGTCGAGCTGGCGTCCCCCGTGGTTCGAGACGTAAACGACCTCGACCCCGTGGCGGCACGCGATGTCCGCGTCCTCGGCGGTCGCGATGCCCTTCAGGACCAGCGGCACGTCCGGGTGGGTGTCCTTGAAGCGCTTGACCTGGTCCCACGACAGGCTGCGCTGGTACTCGAGACCGGTGGCCGAGGCCCGCCAGGACTTCACGAATCGGCGAGCCAGATCGCGCTCGCGCCGGCTGTAGTACGCGCTGTCCACGGTCATGCAGAAGCCTCGATAGCCGTGGTCCCGCGAGCGGCGGACCCAGTCGTCCACCACGGTGTCGTCGCCGCGGACGTAGAGCTGGAAGATGCGGTGGTTCTCGGCCGCCTCGGCAGTGGCCTCCAGGCCGGGGTTGCACGCGGAGCTCAGCATCTGCGGGATGCCGAAGCGCGCGGCGGCCTTCGCCGCGGTGGCGGCCCCGCCCGGCGTGAACGACTCGATCGAGCCGATGGGCGCCAGCATCACCGGGAGGCGCACCGGCTGGCCGAGCCACGTGCCTCCCGAGTCGACGCGGTTCACGTCCCGGAGGACCCGGGGCCGGAAGGCGACGGAGTCGAGCGCCTGCCGGTTGCGGCGGAGCGTCGTCTCCGTCTCGGTGCCGCCCACCAGGTAGTCCCAGGGGCCCGGAGCCAGGGCACCGCGCGCCGCATGGACGATCTCGTGGAGCGTCTGGAATCGGTCCTCGAGTCCGGAGGTCATGGGCCCATCCTTTGCGGGTCGGTGGCCACGCGGCGCGATTGCCCGCCGCTCGACGTTCGACGGTACACGGAAACCCGGGCGGGCGCCAACCCCGGACCCGAATCGCCGAGCTTCGCCCCACCCACCGTCGGCGCCCCACCCGGCGGTGTGACGGCGACCGCCGCAAGTCAGTGATTTCTCGGCGATCCCCGCTGGCACCGTTCTCGCCATTGCCCCGATCCGGGTGGCGCGACTGCGCGCCGCGCGACACGGTCTCCGAGAACCGGCGGGACGCTGGGTGGGCCGGCTCCCGCCGCGAGAAAGGACGAGGGCGATGAGGACGAGAGCGATCAGGAGTCTGGGCCTCCTTCCGCTGCTGTTGCTGGGCGCCGCGTGCGGCAAGGGTGGGGGCGGGGGCAGCGCGTCTTCGGCCGCCACCGCGACGGACGCGAACGCTCCGGTGATCACGAACCTGCGCGTGTCCTACGGGGCCGGCTGCACGCTCTCCAGCATCCAGGCGCGGGGCACGATCGAGATCGTGAGCTTCGACTACGTGGACGCCGACGGCAACCTTCGCGGCGGCGTCGTAAACAATCGGACGACGTTCCCGACCCAGGCTCCCATCACGTTCACGGGGTCGCTTCCGTCGCGAGGCGTGACAATCAGCGGCACGACCTCGGGCACCGTCAGCATCACGGCCTGCCTTCTCTTCGGTGGCAGTGCCGGCATCAGTGAGGAGGTCCAGGTGACCGACGTCACGGGGAAGGTGTCGAACGTGCTCGCCCTCGAGGTGTCGCACCCCGCCGGCCTCCCGCAAGTGCCGCGCGGCGGTGATGACGCGGTTCGGAAGTCGCTCGAGTTTTCTCAGTAGGGGCCGACCGGCTCGCCACCACGGCGGACAGATTCCCGACGCCGTGGTGGCGAAGACCGCCGCCCGTTCGCTAAGCTCTAGTCCGTGGACCTCACCATCGACCCGCGCTTCAACGGCCCGCCGGGATCGGGCCACGGAGGCTACGTCGCGGGCGCGCTCGCGAGTCTCCTCGAGGGGCCGGCGCGCGTCAGGCTCCACCGGCCGCCGCCGCTGGGACGGAAGCTGGAGGTGCGCCGGAGCGACCGCGCGGTCACGCTCCTCGACGGCGACGCGATCGTCGCGACCGGCGCGGCGGCGGCGGTCGAGCTGTCCATGCCGGACGTCGTCGGGTTCGACGAGGCGGTGGTGGCCTCGCGAGGGTATCCCGGGTTCGGTGCGCATCTCTTCTCGCGCTGCTTCGCGTGCGGGCCAGACCGCCCGGCGGGCGACGGGCTCCGGATCTTCCCCGGCTCGGTGGCCGGGCGGGGCGTGGTGGCGGCGCCCTGGGTGCCGGACGCGTCCCTGACGGGAGGCGGCCGCGAGGTGCGGCCGGAGTTCCTGTGGGCGGCGCTCGACTGTCCGAGCGGGTGGGCCGCGACCGACGTCACCGGACGGCCAAGCGTCCTGGGCGAGCTCGCCGCGCGGCTCGCGACTCCGGTCTTTCCGGGGGATCGCTGCGTCGTCCTCGGCTGGGCGCTGGAGGGGGGTGAGGGCCGGAAGCGCTTCGCGGCCTCAGCGATCCTCGGGGAGGACGGCGCGCCGCGCGCCGTGGCGCGGTCGACCTGGATCGCGCTCGCGCGGGACTGACGGCCCGGCCGCGGCCGCCCGGATGGCAGCGAGCACGCGGGTAGCGTAGGCTGGCTCCCGTGGTGGCGGCGCACCCTGAGCGCGATCCTCATCCGGCCGAGGCCAAGTCCGCGCTGCGGCGGGACATCCTCGCGCGCCGGGACGCCCTGGACCCCGGGCTGCGGGCGCGGCACTCGAGGGTAGCGCTCGATCGCGTGGTGAGACTGCCGAGCTTCCGGGCGGCGCCCGTGGTCCTTGCCTACGCTTCGTTCGGGAGCGAGCTCGACACCCGCGCGCTCCTCGGCGACGTGCTGGGCGGCGGCCGGACGCTGGTCCTCCCGCGGGTCGACCGTCAGGCCCGTCGGCTCGTGCTCCACGAGGTCCGGGACCTCGCCGCCGACCTTCTCCCCGGCACGTGGGGGATCCCGGAGCCTGCGCCCGAGCGCTGCCGACTGGTGGCGCCGGACGAGGTCAAGTTCGTTCTCGTCCCCGGCGTCGCCTTCGACCCGGATGGGGGCCGCGTCGGGTACGGCGCCGGCTACTACGACCGGCTGCTGGGGGAATGGCCGGCCCCGCTGCCGCCGCTGGCCGCGGCGGCCTTCGAGCTCCAGATCGTTCCCGCGGTGCCGGTGCTCCCGACCGACCACCGCGTCGACCTGGTCGTCACCGAGTCCCGGACCTACGCGAAGCGTTGCCTCGAACCGACGGAGGATCCATAGATGGAGATCGATCTCAAGGGCAAGGTCGCAGTCGTCACCGGCGCCGGCCGCGGCATCGGGCGCGAGATCGCGGAATCCCTCGCGCGCGAGGGAGCGACCACGGTGGTCACCGACGTTCGCCAGGAGCTCCTCGATGACGTGGCCGCGGAGTGGAGGCGGCGGGGCTGGGCCGGCCGCCAGCACCTCTGCGACGTCCGGGACGGCGCCCGGACGCGGGCGGTGGCCGACGAGGTCGTGCGGGCGCTCGGCCGGATCGACGTCCTCGTGAACAACGCGGGCGTGGCGCCGGGTGGCCCCGTGGAGACGCTCAGCGAGGAGGCCTGGGACCTCAACATGGACGTGAACCTGAAGGGCACGTTCCTCATGTGCCAGGCCGTGATCCCCGCCATGAAGCGCCAGCGCGCGGGGCGGATCATCAACGCCGCGTCCTTCGCGGCGATCCTCCCCATCACCGGGTCGTCGGCATACGCCGCGTCGAAGGCGGGCGTGCACTACTTCACGCGCGTCCTGGCGGGCGAGCTCGGCCCCTGGGGGATCACCGTGAATTGCTACGCCCCCGGCATGATCCCGACGGAGATCAACCACTTCACGGAGCAGCCCGCCGAGCGCCAGCGCCGTCTCCTCGACACGCTCACGTTCCGGCGCTGGGGCGAGGCGCGGGACGTCGCGAACCTGATCTGCTTCCTGGCCTCGGACCTGGCCGGGTACATCACGGGGACCATGGTCGACGTGAGCGGCGGGAAGCTCGCGACCCAGATTCCGCGGCTCGCGTGGGAGGCGGCGGCCCAGGAGGGCGTGGTCACCCTCGACTGACGCGTTCGCCCGGGCGGACGTGCTATAGGGAGAGCGTGGATGACCGGGACCTCCTCGACGAGCTGGTGCGGGTCGCAACCCGCCTCGGCGCGGAGGTCCGGATCGAGCCCTTCGAGACGTCGCCCGCGCGCGGCGGCGGCCGCTGCCTCGTCGAGGGGCGCGAGCTCATCCTCCTCGACGCGCGCGCGCCGCTCAGGGACCGGGTCGGCGCGCTCGCGGCGGCGCTCGCCGGCTTCGACCTCGACGACGTCTACGTGACCCCGGAGGCCCGGGAACGAGTGGAGCGGGAGCGCGACGTCCGCATCGCGCCACGGGAGGGCGTGGCGCTCGCCCCGCTCTGCACCATGGGTGTCGGCGGGCCGGCGCGCTGGTACGTCGAGGCGCGGGACGAGGCGGGCGTGCTCGCGGCCCTCGACTGGGCGGAGCAGCGCGGGCTCCCGGTCCGCGTCATCGGCGGCGGCTCGAACCTGGTCGTCGCCGACACGGGCGTGGACGGGCTCGTCCTCCGCGTCGCCCTCCTCGGCATCACGACGAAGGAGACGGGGGACGCCGTCGAGCTCACCGCCGCGGCCGGCGAGCCGTGGGACGACGTCGTGCGGCTCGCGGTCGAGCGCGGGTGGGCCGGCCTCGAGTGCCTGAGCGGGATTCCGGGGCTGGTCGGCGCGACGCCCATCCAGAACGTCGGCGCCTATGGCCAGGAGGTCGCGGACACCGTCTCGGCGGTGCGCGTGCTGGACCGTGCCACGCGCGCGGTGCTCTCGCTCCCGCCCGCGGCGTGCGGCTTCGGCTACCGCGACAGCGCGTTCAAGAGCCACGCGCCCGACCGCCACGTGATCCTCGGGGTCACGTACCGCCTGCGCTCGGGCGGCGCGCCCTCGATCCGCTACGCGGAGCTCGAGCGCCACCTCGCCGCGCGCGGGATCGCGACGCCGACGCTCGGGGACGTGCGGGCGAGCGTGCTCGCCGTGCGCCGCGCGAAGTCGATGGTCCTCGATCCCGGCGACCCGAACGGGCGGAGCTGCGGCTCGTTCTTCGTGAACCCGGTGGTCTCGGTGGCGGAAGCCGAGCGCATCGCCGCCGTGGCGGGCGATCCGGCGATGCCGCGGTGGCCCGAGCCGGGCGGCGAGCGCGTGAAGCTGGCGGCCGCGTGGCTCGTCGAGCGCGCCGGGTTCGCGCGCGGCCACCGCGACGGCGCCGCCGGGATCTCGACGCGCCACACGCTGGCGATCGTGGCGCACGAGGGGGCGCGGGCGGCCGACGTGGTTCGCGTCGCCCGGCGCGTCCAGACGAGCGTGCTGACCCGCTTCGGCGTGCGGCTGCACCCGGAGCCGGTCTTCTGGGGCTTCGCCAGCGTGACGGACGGTCTCCCCGAGGCGTGACACGGCTCCCGCGGTTTGCGGGTGCCCGCCCGGTCCCGTATCGTACCCACCGTGCCGCGGCTCCGCGTCGGCCTCGCCTACGATCTCTTCGGCAGCTACCCCTTGCGTCCGGGCGCCCCGCCCGATGCCGAGGTCGAGTACGAGCCGGAGGCGACGGTGCTCGTCCTGGAGACGGCGCTCAGGCGTCTCGGCCACGAGCCCGTCCGGCTCGGGAACCCCCACGCCGTTCTTCAAGCGGTCGCGCAGGCGGGTACGCTCCGCGTCGACGCGGTTCTGACCATCGCCGAGGGGTACGGCCCGCGGAACCGCGAAGCGTGGGTGCCGGCCCTCTGCGAGATGGCCGGGATCCCGGCGCTCGGCTCCGACGGCCTCACCCTGACGACGACGCTCGACAAGCTCTGGGCGCATCGCGTGGTTGCCGCGGCCGGCGTGGCCGTACCCGCGCACGCGAGCCTCGATTCGGCCGAGGCGGCGGCGCGCGCCGCGTTGCCGGCCCCGTTCCCGCTCTTCGTCAAGCCGCGGTGGGAGGGGACCGCCAAGGGAATCGGCCCCACCTCGCGCGTCGAGAGCCGTGACGCCCTCGTGCGCGAGGTCGCCCGGGTCGTCGAGACGTACGCGCAGCCGGCCCTGGTCGAGGCGTTCCTGGAGGGCCCGGAGTACACCGTCACGCTGGTGGGCGATCGGCCGCCCCGGGCCCTGCCGACGCTCCAGCGCGCGCTGGAGGTCACGACCGGGATCGGCGCCCACGCCCTCGAGCGGCACCCGCCGCCGCCCGGCGGCTGGCGCCACGTGACGCCGGGCGCGCTCGACCCCGCGCTCGAGACCGAGCTGGTGGCGCTGGGCCGGCGCGCGTTCGAGGCGCTCGAGTGCCGGGACTACGCGCGGGCGGACTTCCGCCTCGACGGCGCCGGCCGGCCCCACTTCCTCGAGATCAACCCGCTGCCCACGTTCGCGCCCGACGGCTCGTTCGGCATCATCGCGGAGATCCTGGGGCGCGACCTCGACGACCTCCTGGCGGAGATCCTCGGGGAAGCGCTCGCCCGCCTCGACCGCGCGCCGCGCGCCTGACGTGCATCCCGTGAGCCCCATGGACCCGCCGCTCCGGCGGCGGTCGGCCGTCGAACCCGAGGAGCCGGTCCGTCTCCCGGACGGACGCGGCGCACGGAGGACCCGATGAGCGAGCAAGCGTACCAGGACGGACTCGAGATGAAGCGCCGGCTGTTCGGCGCCGGCAAGGAGCGCCCGGTCTCCCACGGGAGCCTGGCCGACGACCTCCTGCGGCTCTCCGACGAGACCGTGTTCGGCCGCGTCTACACGCGGCCGGGCCTGGACCTCAAGACCCGGAGCATGCTGACCGTCGCGGCGCTCACCGTGCTGGGCCGCGACGACTACCTCCGGCGCCACCTCCAGGGCGCGCTCCACGTCGGTGTCACGCCCGCCGAGATCAAGGAGATCCTGATGCAGATGGCCTTCTACGGCGGGATGCCCGTCGCGCTGAAGGCCCTCCGGATCGCCCAGGAGGAGATCACCGCCTGGGAGGCGGCCCGCGGCGCGGCGCGCTGAGCGATCCGGCGGCTAGCGCCGCCGCGCGCGCCACGCGGCGAGGGCGAGGAGTGCGCCCGCGCCGGCGGCCGCGGCCGTCAGGACGCCGAGGCTGCCGAATCCCCAGCGCGCGACGAGCCAGCCGCCGAGCGCCGCCGCGCTGAGCCACCCGATGCTCGACATCGTGATGTTGAGGCCCAGGACGGCGCCGCGCACGTCTCCCGGCACCTCGGAGAGCGCCGCCATGAGCGCCGGGCGCCCCGCCGCGTTCGCGAACGAGTACGCGAAGCCGAGCGCGACGGACAGGACGATCCCGGGACGCCAGAGCATGAGCGGCAGCCCGAGCGCCCCGGTCACGACCGAGGCGGCGGCGAACACGAGCGGGCGCGGCAGGGGCCGGTCCGCGAGCGCGCCGCCCAGGAGATTGCCCGCCAGGTTTCCGAGCGCGGCCAGCGCGAGCGCGAGCGCCAGCGCCTCCATCGTCACCCCGTACGCCGTCAGGAAGAAGGTCGCCAGGTACACCGCCACCGCCGCGAAGCAGGTGCGCTCCATCGTGCTCGCGAGGAGGAGCCCGACGATCCGCGGGCCGAAGAGGCCGCGGAGACTTGCCCGCGCCCGCCCGGCCGGGCCCCGCGCGCCGGCGCCGCCTGGGACCACGAGCCAGACGGCGGCCGCGCCGACGATCGCGGTGGTGGCCTGCGCGCCGATCGCGACGCGCCAGCCCCCGATGGCGCCGAGGAGGGTCACGAGCGGGACGGCGGCCACGAGGGACAGGGACTGGCCAGTGATGACCCAGCCGAGGGCGCGGCCGTGCTGGGCCACGGCCACGCGATCCGACACCGCCGCGAACACGGTCCCCATGAAGCCGCCGCCGCCGGCGCCCGCGAGGAGCTGCCACAGGGCGGCCGTGCCGTAGCCGTGGGAGAGGGCGAGGCCGAGCCGGGCCGCGCCCAGCGTGAGGACGGCGGCGACGAGCACGGGCCGGCGGCCGATCCGGTCCGAGGCGGCGCCCGCCGTGACCGACACGACGCCCCAGCTGATGCTCATGAGCGCGATGAGGTTCGCCGCCGCTCCGAGAGTGACGTCGAGGTCCCGCGAGACGTCGAGGAGGAACGGCGCGAGCGCGATCGCCGAGCCGTTCACGAGGAAGGTCACGACCGAGAGCGTGACGAGCATGACCCACGGGAGCCGGGCCTCGGCCCCCGGTGCGCGGCCCTCCGGCGCACGCGAGTCGTTCACGCCGGGCGGTCCGCGGGACGCACGCGTTCGATTGTAGCGTCCGCCGGCGCGGCCCGCCGGGCCGCCGCGGCCGCCCGCGTGGTACGCTCGGCGACATGACGACCACACGCGATCGCGCGCCCGTCTCCGACCGCCTCCGAGCCTTCTCCCAGGACGCGTGGGACTCGCGGATCGTTCCGACCCTCGAGGACTACGTGCGCATCCCCGCCAAGTCGCCCGGCTTCGACCGCGACTGGCAGGCCCACGGCCATCTCGACCGCGCGGTCGAGCTCGCCGCCCGCTGGGCGCGGGAGCGCCCGGTCGAGGGGCTCCAGGTCGAGGTTGTCCGGCTTCCCGGGCGGACGCCGGTCCTCCTGATGGAGGTGCCCGGCACGGTCGACGAGACGGTCCTCCTCTACGGCCACCTCGACAAGCAGCCCGAGATGGTGGGATGGAGCGAGGGTCTCGGGCCGTGGACGCCGGTCCGGCGCGGCGATCGCCTCTACGGTCGCGGCGCGGCCGACGACGGCTACGCGGCGTTCGCGGCCCTCACGGCAGTGGAGTCGCTCCAGGCCCAGGGCGTGCCGCACGCGCGCTGCGTGATCCTCGTCGAGACCTGCGAGGAGAGCGGCAGCGCGGACCTGCCCGCCTACATGGACAGCCTGAAGGCGCGCCTCGGCACGCCGGGACTCGTCATCTGCCTCGACGCCTCCTGTGGGAACTACGACCAGCTCTGGACGGCGACGTCGCTCCGGGGGCTGGTGGGCGGGGAGCTCTCCGTCGAGGTGCTCGGCGAGGGCATCCACTCGGGCGCCAGCGGCATCGTGCCCTCGAGCTTCCGGATCCTGCGCCACCTGCTCTCGCGGCTCGAGGACGAGCGGACCGGGGAGATCCGGCCGCGCGACCTCCACGTCGAGATCCCGGCCGAGCGCGCGCAGCAGGCGAGGGAGGTCTCGCGAACGCTCGGCGACCTCGGCGCGCGGATGCCGTTCGTTCCCGGCATGCGCGCGGCGCACCCGGACCCCGAGGAGCTGCTCATCGCCCAGACGTGGCGGCCGGCGCTCGCGATCACCGGCGCCGACGGGCTCCCGCCGATCGCCGACGCCGGCAACGTCCTGCGCCCCCGCACGGCGGTGAAGATCTCGCTCCGCATCCCGCCGACCCTCGACGCCCCGGCGGCGGCGCGCCGGCTCAAGGAGCTGTTCGAGACGGATCCGCCGTACGGCGCGCGCGTCCGGTTCACGCCCACGACGCCCAGCCCCGGCTGGGATGCGCCGCCGCTGGCCGCGTGGCTCAAGGACTCCCTCGAGCGCGCCTCGACGACGCACTTCGGCCGCCCGCCGATGTCCTCCGGCGTGGGCGGGTCGATCCCGTTCATGAGCATGCTGGGAGAGCGATTCCCCGAGGCCCAGTTCGTGATCACCGGAGTGCTCGGGCCGGGCTCCAACGCCCACGGCCCGAACGAGTTCCTCCACGTGCCGACCGGCGTGCGCGTCACCGCGTGCGTCGCCGAGATCCTCGCCGACCATCACCGCGCCGTCCGGCGCTGACGGCCGGCGCCGGTGCGTACCGCCGCGGGCCCGGGCCGTCCGTCGGACCGTGCGGATTCTTTTGGCGAGCGGGGAAGGGCCGTGCGAATCTCCCTGCCATGATCATTCTCGCGGTCGGGGCCGGGCTGGTGGGGGTGGCGGGATTGGGCAGCATCCTCTACAGGGGGCGCAAGGCCCGGAAGCGGGCGGCTGCCGCCGCCGCGGAGGCGGCCACTCACCCGCACTACTGCGCCGAGTGTGACGAGGAGTGGCCGCACGCCGGCCAGACCTGCCTCTATTCCTGGGCGACCGTGTGCTCGACGTGCGCGGGCGCGCTCGCGCTCGGGGCCGTCGCCCCGATGGAGTCGCGCGCCTAGGCGAACGTCAGCGCCCGGGCGGGGTTCTCGACGACCAGCGCCCGGACGTCGGACTCGGAGAGGCCGCGCCCCCTCAGGCGCGGCACGATCCGGCGGGGGATGTGCGCGAGCCCCGTCCCTCCGTAGCGCGTCAGCCGGATCTTGAAGCAGATGTCGTGCGACAAGAGGACCTGCCGCCCGAAGCCCTGCTCCACCAGCCACAGGACCTGCCGGATGCGCTCGGCGTCGTTCGGCATGTCCGTCCCGCCCCACGGGAAGTGGGAGATCTCGACGCCGAACAGGTCGTATTCCACGTAGCAGCCGGTCTCGACGACGGCGCGAAGGCGCGCCAGGTCGCCCACGATCGTCCGCTCGATGTGGGCGATGACGACGCGGCGCGGATCGAGCCCCGCGCGCCGGACCTCCCCGAGGTGCGCCTCGGGCGCCTGGGGGTCGCGGCCGGGGTGGATCATGAGCGGGGCGCCCGTCTCCCGCGCCGCCAGCGCGGCCGCCCGGAGGGACTTCCGCTCCGCGGGCGCCCACGGCCACGAGCAGCCGATCTCGCCGATCAGCCCCGCCCGCACCCCGGTGTCGTCGACGCCCTCGGTGACGTCGCGGACGATCTCCCGCACGAGCGCGTCCTCGGTCGCGGCGGCGAGCCCGGGCGGGTGCGCCGGCTCGGTGTAGTAGCCCGACCCCATGATGATGTGAAGTCCCGTCGCGCGCGCGATGCGCTGGAGCCCGAGCGGGTTGCGGCCGATCCCGGCCAGGGTGGGGTCGACCAGGGTCTGGCCGCCCTCCCGCCGGAACAGGCGGGCCTCCTCGGTGGCCGCCGACTCGTCGCCGAGATGGAGGTTGTCGAGGCTCGAGAACCAGTCGTAGTTGATCTCGTACAGGTTGCCGAGCGTGACGGGGTCGTGCGGCCCGCCGGCCGCGGCGCCCGCGGGAGGCCGGTAGAGGAAGCGGAGGTCGACGAAGAGGTGCTCGTGAGGGAGCGTCAGCCCGAGAGACTCCGGCGCCACGAGGCCCAGCACCGTCTGGGCGTGGCCGGCGCGCGGCGATCGAGGGTCGGTCATGGGCGTTCCTGCGTGCTATCTTACCGCCGCAAGGAGGTTCCATGGCCACGACCCGCCTCACGCTGAGCGACGAGGAGATCGAGCGGCTCACCGCGCTCGACCGCGCCCACTTCTTCCACGCGGCGACGCCACTCCAGCAGCACGCGAAGGACGGGCCGCGGATCTTCGTCGGCGGGGAGGGCATCTACCTCTACGACGCCAAGGGGCGCGCGTTCATCGACGGGCTCGCGTCGCTGTGGAACGTGAATTGCGGCCACGGGCGCCAGGACATCGTGGATGCCATCACGGGTCAGATGCGCCAGCTCGCCTTCAGCACGTCGTTCTTCGGCTTCGCGCACCCGGCGGGGATCGAGCTGGCCGCGCGGCTCGCCGGCGTCACGCCGCCCGGCCTCGACCGCTTCTTCTTCGTCGACAGCGGCTCCGCCGCCAACGAGACGGCCATCAAGCTCGCCCGGTCGTACCACAAGGCGCGCGGCAATTCGCGGAAGGTCAAGGTGATCTCGCGGGCCCGCGCCTACCACGGTGCGACCTACGGCACGCTCTCGGCGACGCGCCTCCGCCAGTACCACGAGCACATCACCCCGCTCATGGAGGGGTTCCTTGAGGCGCCGGCGCCCTACCGCTACCGATGCGAGATGTGCGGGACCGCGCCGGCCTGCACCGAGGCGTGCGTGGACGCGATCGACGCGCTCATCCGGCGCGAGGGGCCGGACACGGTGGCCATGGTCATCGGCGAGCCGGTCCAGGCCGCCGGCGGCATCGTCGTCCCGCCGCCCTCGTACTGGCCGCGCCTCCGCGAGATCTGCCGGGCCCACGACGTCCTGCTCGTCGCCGACGAGGTGATCTGCGGCTTCGGGCGGACCGGCCGGTGGTTCGGGGTCGACAACTGGGCCGTGACGCCCGACATGCTCACGATCGGCAAGGGGCTGACCAGCGGCTACATGCCGCTCTCCGGCGTCGCGGTGAGCGACGCGATCTACGACGTCCTGACCACCCGGCCCGAGGAGTTCACGTTCTGGCAGGGGTTCACGTACAACGCGCATCCCGGCTGCTGCGCGGCCGCCCTTCAGACCATCGAGATCCTGGACAAGGAGAACCTCGTCGAGCACGCCCAGCGCATGGGGCGCCGCCTGCTCGACCGGCTGCGCCCGCTCGAGAGCTCGCCCATCGTGGGCGAGGTGCGCGGCCTCGGCCTCCTGACCGGCGTCGAGATCGTCGCCGACCAGAAGACGCGGGCCCCGTTCCCCGACGGCCGCGGGAGCGCCCTCGTCCGCCGGCACTGCCTCGAGAACGGCCTGATCGTCCGTGCCATCAGCGACACCATCGCGATGTCGCCGCCGCTGGTGATCTCCGAGTCGGAGGTCGACCACGTCGCGGATGTCGTCACGGAGGCGGTCCGGAAGGCCGAGGCCGAGCTCGGCCGGCGCTGATCCCCGCCTGCCGCGCGGCGGCGCTCAGAAGATCGCGATCGGGTGGGCGGGCGCGCCCGTCGCGCCGCGGAGCCGGAGCGGCGTCGCCGTGAAGAGGAACTCGTAGCGCCCCTCCTCGCGACAGGCCCGGGCGAGCGCCTCGGGGTCGACGTTGTCGACCAGCGCGAGGCCCAGGAACGGGATCGCCAGGTGGGTGCCCATCGCGAAGCCCGGATACCCGCTCGGCCGCTCGTCCATCATGTCCCACGCCACGGCGGCGATGTCTTGCTGGCGGAACCACTCGAGACACGAGACGTGGAGCCCGGGGTGGGGCGACACTCGCGGCACCCAGTCGGGGTGCGCCAGGCGGAAGGCCTCGTCGCCGCTCCGGATGACCACCGCGTCACCGGGCTGGATCCGGACCCCGGCGCGCGCCGCCGTCTCGTCCAGCTCCCGCGGGGTCACCGGGTGGCCCACCGTGACGAATCCTTCCTTGCGGGCGGCGGCGACGTCGAGCAGGACGCCGCGCGTCGTGATCCCCTCCGCGGCGATCGGATCGATCGAGCACCAGGTCGCGCCCTCGACGGTGAGGCTCGTCATGAACGGCCGGCCGTTGTAGAGCTCGCCGTCCCACCCGATGTGGCAGAGGGCGTCCACGTGGGTGATCCAGTAGCCGTGGTAGACCATGTCGAAGCGATCGAGGACGACGTCGACGCGCTCCCGCTTGGCCGGGAAGGTGACGTGGTACATGTACACCGGCCGCGGCACCACGTCGCGCGCCAGTGAGATCGCGCGCCCCGTTCGCGCGAGCCGCAGCGCGTCGGCGCGCCGGGCGGGCGTGAGCAGGTTCAGCGTGCCCCGCTGGTCGTCGGATCCCCAGCGGCCCCAGTTGTTCAGCTCCTTGAAGTAGCCCTCGACGCGGTCCTGGGTGACTCGGGGAGCATCGGGCACGGGCGCCTCCTTCGGTGGTCGGGCGGTCAGGTGACTTCACGGCAGATTCGGGCTATTACATTCTTAACGTCGCGGCGTCGTCAACCGGCGCACGTCCGGACACGCGGCGACGACGACCCAGACGGAGGCGCGCGATGCAGCCCTTCCTCGACTCGACGGCCTTGGTCGGCAACCCCGCCGCGCTCAACGAGCGGTTGGACTCCGAAGGATATCTTTTCATCAGGGGACTCCTGCCGCGCGCGGCGGTGCTGGACGTCCGCCGTCAGATCCGCGAGGTCGCGGCGGCCGGCGGGTGGATCGATCGGTCCCACCCGCTGGACGAGGGCGTCGCCAATCCGGGGGCGGCCTGCACCGATCCGGAACCCCGGTACGTCGAGGTGTTCCGGCGACTCTACGTGCTGGAGGCGCTCCACACGCTGAAGCACCATCCGGCGATCGCGGGCTTCTTCGAGCGGCTTTTCGGCGAGCCGGTGCTCGTCCATCCGCTCTTCGTCATGCGGAACATCTTTCCCCAGCGCCCCGAGTCGACGACGCCGGCGCACCAGGACTACGTGCACATCCAGGGCACGCCGCGGACGTACACGACGTGGATTCCGCTGAGCGACACCCCGATCGAGCAGGGGAGTCTCTCGGTGGCGGCCGGCTCGCACCGGGACGGCGTGCGGGACTTCCGCGTGACCAACGGCTCCGGCGGAATGGAGGTCGTCGACACGCTGGCGGGCCGGTGGCGCGCGAACTCGTTCGCGGCGGGCGACGTGCTGATGTTCCACAGCATGACGGTGCACAAGGGGCTGCCGAACCTGACGAACCGGCTCCGGCAGTCGATGGACGCGCGCTACCAGCGCCTGAGCGAGCCGGTCTCCGACCTGAGCCTCCGGCCCTACGCGAACCTCTACACCTGGGACCAGGTCTACGCGGGCTGGCAGTCCACGGAGTTCCAGCACTACTGGCAGCGGCTCCCGATCAAGATCGGGGAGTTCGACACGCAGTACTACGAGCGGCGCGACGTCATCGCCTTCGAGATGGCCGAGCGGGGCGACACCGCCGCCCGCGCGTCCCTCCTGCGCATCGTCCAGCGCGACAAGAGCGCGGCCAAGCGGGAGCGAGCCGCCGCGCTCCTGGCCGCGCTCGACACCGGAGAGCGGACCGCCTAGCTCGTCCCGCGGAACGGGTGGAGGAAGGCGCGGAGCTCCTCGGCCAGGAGGCGCGGCTCCTCGGCCGCGAAGAAGTGGCCGCCGCGCGGGAACTCCGTCCAGCGCCGGATGTCCGCGTAGCTCCGGTCGGCCCGCTCGCGCGGCACCCGCTGGACCGCCTCGGTCGACAGCGCCACCCCGGTCGGCACCGTGATGCGCGACGTGATGCGCCGGGGCTCGCGCGCGCGCTCGTAGTAGGAGCGGTTCGCGGCGTTGGCGGTCTCCGTCACCCAGTACAGGGTGACGTTGGTGAGGAGGAGATCACGCGAGAAGTGGCGCTCCACGTCGCCGGTCGGGTCGGTCCAGGCGCGCCACTTCTCGAGGATCCACGCGGCCAGCCCGGCGGGCGAGTCGTGGAGCCCGTAAGCCAGGGTCTGCGGCCGCGTCTCCTGGATGAGGTTGTAGCCGCCCTCCTCGCGCTCCCAGCGCGCCTGCACCTCGGCGTGGACGCGCTCGGCGCCGCTCGGCGGCCGCGCGTCGTGGCCGATCACGGGGCCCGGGAACCCCGGCATCATGGTGTGGAACGCGATCAGGCGATCCGGAAAATCGTAAGCCAGCCAGCCCGTGATCACGGCGCCGATGTCGTTCCCGTGGGCGGCGAAGCGCGGGTAGCCGAGGCCCTCCATCAGGCGCGCCCAGAGGGCGGCCACCCGGCTCCGCGTCATGCCGCGCGCGGTGGGCCGGTCGGAGAACCCGAAGCCGGGCACCGACGGCACCACCACGTCGAAGGCGTCCGCCGGATCGCCGCCGTGTGCCCCGGGGTCGGCGAGGAGCGGGATCAGCGAGAGCATCTCGACGAACGAGCTCGGCCAGCCGTGGGTGACGAGGAGCGGTAGCGGAGCCGGCCCGCGGCCGCGGGCGTGGATGAAGTGGATCCCCAGGCCGTCGACGTCGGCACGGAAGTGGGGGAGCCCGTTCATCAGGCGCTCCTGCCGCCGCCAGTCGAACCCCAGCCGCCAGTACTCGACGACGTCCTCGAGGTAGGCGAGGCTGGTCCCGTAGTCCCAGCCGGCCCCCTCCACCTCGTCCGGCCAGCGAGTGCGGCCGAGCCGCGCGCGAAGGTCGTCGAGCGCCGCCTGTGGGACGTCGACGACGAAGGGGCGGACGTCCATCCCGGCGGTCAGCGCCGCTGAGCCGGACGCGGCCAGACGTCAGGGTTGGCGAGGTCCTTCGGCCGCTCGCCGCGCAGGACGCGCAGGATCTCGGCGGTGACCTGGAGGGACGCCTCGCGGTTGGCCTCCAGCGTGACCCCGGCGACGTGGCCGGAGCAGACGACGTTGTCCAGGTTGAAGAGCGGGTTGTCGAGCGGGCTCGGCTCCTTCTCGAAGACGTCGAGACCCGCCGCGGACAGCCGCTTCTGGACGAGCGCCTCGAAGACCGCCCGCTCGCTGTGGACGGGGCCGCGCGACGTGTTGATGAGGATGGCGCCGGGCTTCATCCGCGCCAGCGCGCGCTCGTCGATCATGTGGTGGGTCTCCGGCGTGAGCGGCGTGTGGCAGGTGAGGACGTCGACCTGGGGCAGGAGCTCGTCGAGGCTCCCGACCGGCTCGGCCCCGCGGCGGCGGACCTCGTCGGCGGGGACGTACTTGTCGTAGCCGAGGACACGCATCCCGATCGCGCCGGCGAACCGGGCGACTCGCCGGCCGACGTTGCCGATCCCCACGATGCCGAGCGTCTTGCCGGCGAGCTCGGTGTTGACCACCTGGTGGCGCGCGCTCCAGTCGCCCTTGCGCGTCATCCGGTCGATCTCGACGGTGCGCTTCACGCAGGCCAGCATCAGCATGAGCGCGTGCTCGGCGACGGCCTGGGAGTTCGAGCCCGGGGCGTGGACCACCGCCACCCCGTGCCGCGTGGCCGAGTCGAGGTCGACCGTGTCGAGCCCCACGCCGTGGCGGCCCACCACGCGCACGTGCGGGCAGGCGTCGAGGATCACGTCGTCGCAGCGCGGGCCCGCGCGGAACAGGATGCCCTCCGCCTCCCGGGCGAGCTCGATCACGGTCTTCACCTCCTGGTCCGGGGTGATGACCACGCGGACCTCGGACTCGAGCTGCTGCACGCCGGCGGGATTGATCTTGCCGGCGATCACGACCAGAGGGCGGGCGGAGGCGGTCATTCGAGCGGTCTCCTTTCGAGGCGCGTCATTGCACCACGGTGTCGCGGGCGACCGGCCTAGTGTACCCGCGCCCGGAGCCCCGTGTTACGCTTCGATCCGCGCATCGTTTCCGGTCCCGGACGACGCCGGCGCACCCTGGATGACCTCACGCGACGACTCCGCCAGCGGCCCGATGCCCTACGACGCCCTTCTCCTCGTGTCCTTCGGCGGGCCGGAGGGGATGGCGGACGTCGAGCCGTTTCTCGACCACGTCCTCCGCGGTCGCAACGTGCCGCCGGAGCGCCGGCGCGCGGTCGCCCATCACTACGAGCGCTTCGGGGGCGTCAGCCCGATCAACGCTCAGAACCGCGCGCTCCTCGCCGCGATCCGGGACGAGCTTCGCGGGCGTGGGCCGCGCCTCCCGCTCTACTGGGGGAACCGCAACTGGCATCCGTTCCTCGCCGACGCGCTCCGGGCGATGGCGGGGGACGGCGTCCGCCGCGCGCTCGCCTTCGTGACCTCGGCGTTCGGCTCCTACTCGGGATGCCGGCAGTACCTGGAGGACATCGCGCGGGCGCGGGTAGAGGTGGGGCCGGGCGCGCCGGTCGTCGACAAGCTTCGCGTCTTCCACGACCACCCAGGGTTCGTCGAGGCCAACGCCGACCGCGTGCGCGACGCACTCGCGACGATCCCGCCGTCTCGCCGCCCCGCGGCCCGCATCGCGTTCACCGCGCACAGCGTCCCGTCGGCGATGGCGGCGGGGTCCGACTACGTCGCCCAGCTCCGCGAGACCTGCGCGCTGGTGTCCACGGCGGTCGGGCACGAGGCGTGGGCGCTGGTCTACCAGAGCCGGAGCGGCGCGCCGACCCAGCCGTGGCTCGAGCCCGACATCCTCGGCCACCTGGACACCGTCCGGGCCGAGGGCGTGCGGGACGTCGTCGTGGCGCCGGTCGGGTTCGTATCCGACCACATGGAGGTCGTCTACGACCTGGACGTCGAGGCCCGGGAGCGCGCGGCGGCGCTCGGCCTCGGCTTCGCGCGGGCCCGCACCGCGGGCACTCACCCCGCGTTCGTGCGGATGATCCGGGAGCTCGTGCTCGAGCGCGTGGCAGGCGGGGAGCGCCGCGCCCTCGGAGCGCGCGGGCCGCGCCCCGACGCGTGCGCGCCGGATTGCTGCGCGTCCGGCGCCGCCCGCCCGGCGCCGCGCTAGGCGAACGGTCGCGGCGCTAGCCGCCCACCCGCGACGCGAGGAGCAGCGCCACCAGCCAGGCCGGCACGAGCGAGGCGGCACCGAGGAGCCACCAGACGAGCGGGCGCGCCGGCGCGTCCTGCTTCTCCTCGCGCGCGATCAGCCAGTCGGTCACGAGCACCCCGACGATCGCGGCGGCCGACGCGCCCATGAAGGCCCTGCGCGGCGGCCCGTCGGCGCCGCCCGCGGCGTTCAGGAGCGACACGAACGGCACGAGCCACGCGAGCAGGAGCGCGGGCAAGCCCGCGACCCAGAATCCGCGCGGCGTCACGGCCGGGGTCCGGCCCCGGAGGCGCCCCGCGCCCCATCGGCTGACGCCGAGGCCCACCGCGGCCAGCCCGAGCGACCAGAGGAGCAGCGTTCCCATCGCGGCCGTCTCGCGGCTCAGCCGACCGGGAGCGGCGCCGGCGCGCGTGGGAGCTCGTCCCACTGGGCCGGGTCGTGCCCGTAGAGCAGCCGGGCGCCGTGGCGGTCCCGGAGCGCGCGCAGCTCTCCGAGCGAGCGGGCCATCTCCACCTCGTTCCAGACCACGCCGGGGAGGAGATCCCGATCCATGTTCTCGCGCGTGTAGCAGGCGTCGGCGACCAGCACGAGGTCGGGCCCGCGTCCCGCCCGGATCCGGAGCGACTGGTGACCCGGCGTGTGGCCGTAGGTCGGGATCAGCACGACCGTGCCGTCGCCGAAGACGTCGTGCTCGCCGTCGACGGGCCGATAGTCGAAGGGATGATCGAAGTCCTCGGAGCTCGGCGTGTAGCGCTTCGTGGCCAGGACCGCAGGGTCCCGGGCGGCCTCGAGCTCCCGCCGCTGGACGAGGAACGTCGCGCGCGGGAAGAACTCGTTGCCGCCGCAGTGGTCGAAGTGCAAGTGCGAGTTGGCCACGTGGCCGACGTCGTCGGGCCCGATCCCCAGGAGAGCCAGCTGGCTCACCACGTCGTCACCGGGCCGGGAGCGAATGCTCATGAGCTTGGCGCGCCGCTCGCCCAGCCGGCCGATCGGGTCAGTGATCGAGGCCGCATGGACGCCGGTGTCGAACAGGAGGCGCCCCCGCGGATGGGTCACGAGGAAAGCGGGGATCGGCACGGTCCAGCGGGCATCCGGGTCCCGGCCGGGCAGCATGAGGGCGAGGCCGAGCTCGAGATAGCCGCCGCACAGCACGTGGACGCGGAGCCCGTTGGCCGTCACCGCCGCTCCCGGACTCGGGCGTTCCGGATCAGGTGGCGTTCAGACCGAGCGACTGCTCGATGGCCACGACGTCGGTGGGGCGCGCGAAGGGCTCGGGCGCCGGCTCGCCCGCGTGCCGGGGCCGGCCGATCGCCTTGAAGAAGTGCTCGAGACCCGGCGGCGAGACGATCCACAGGAGGACCAGGTCCTCCTGGCCCTCGTTCAGGATCTCGTGGCGGACGTCGTAGCCGAGGAAGCACGCGGTGCCCGGCGCGAGCGGGTGGCTCACGCCGTCCACGACGACGCGGCCCCGCCCGCGGAAGCAGATCTGGAGCTCGACCTGGTCGCCGTGGGAATGCTCGCGGATCCGGCCGCCCGGCGCGACGGTCTGGTAGCCCATGGACAGGCCGTCGAACCCGGTGAGGGCGGGGTAGAGCGCCGGATCCGCGTGACCGTTGGCGGGAACTGGCTGCCAGTACGACGGCCCGGTGCCGGGCTGGACGACGACCGCATGTCCCCGGACCGCGTCCCTACCGGTCGTTGGGCCGTTCGTCGCGTCGCTCATCGGGACCTCCTTGCTCCGAGCCCCAGTCTACCCCGCTTCCTGGCTCGGGACGCACTCCCCGCGCCGGTCGGTCGCCGCTCCGAGCCGTGAGTCCACGGCCATCGCGTCGGGGGACCCGGCCGCGCGGCGCCGAGGCTCCGCCGCATCAGCGGGCGTGTGGCCGATCGCCGCGCCACCTCGACGAAGCCGCACGCCCGGAACGCCGAGGCGACGCCCGTCCACGCGAAGATCGGCGGCATCCGTCCGGTGGCCGGCTCGACGGGGCACGCCTCGACGAGCCGTGCGCCGCGCCGGCGCGCGTGGCGGACGGCGCCGTCGATCAGCGCGCGGGACACGCCGCGCCCGCGCCGGTCGGCCCGGACGAAGAGGCACGCGATGGTCCAGGCGGGCTGGTCGTCGATCGGCCGGAACACGCGCGAGCGCTCGAGACGAGGGAAGGACCGGCGGGGCTCGATCGCGCACCAGCCCACGGGCTCCGTTCCTTCGTAGGCGAGGACCCCGGGCACCGTGCCGCGCTTGACGAGCCCCCGGAATGCGCGGCGGTTGCCCTCTCCCTTCTGAGCCTCGTAGGTCGCGCGCGGGAGGCGCGGGTGCATGCACCAGCACCCGGCGCAGGCGCCGCGCGGGCCGAACAGCCGCTCGAGGTCGGCCCAGCGGGCGGGGGTGAGGGGGCGGATCGCGAGCCGCGGCGTCACGGTCGCAAGGCTAGCGCGGCGGCGCGCCCACCCGCTTGCAAGTTCTTGCGCGAGGACCGGCTTCCCGGGGCGGTGTGGAGACACGCGCGGGGCCCGCCGCCCGCCCGGTCTACCGGAGGACGCGCTCGATCTCGTCGAGGTGCGTCTTGCGGTGGTGGGCCCGGATGAGGAAGAGCGGCTCGCCCGCCGCCTTGTTCGCCGCGACCCGCTCGTCGGGCAGCGCGGACAGCTTCCGGTCGAGGGCCTCGGCGATCTCCACCGTCAGCCGGGCGGCGACGCGCGGGGGCAGCGCGAGGCAGAGGGGCTTGCCCGCGTCGTTGATCCAGTCGACGTCCGCCTGCTCGAGGGGGCGCGGCGTTTGGCCGTGCTCCCACCGGTCCAGCCAGAAGAGGATCCGCTGGTCCCAGAACGCGACGTGGGCGAGGGACGCGGCGACGGTCCAGCCGCCGGGCGTGGGGCGGACCAGGTCCGCGTCGGTGAGGCGCTCGACCAGAGCCCGCAGACGTCGGAGCTCCGCGGCGTTCTCGCTGATGTACGATCGGTCGACCGTTGACGGGGTCATCGGATCCTCTCCTTTGCGCGCCGGGCGTCCGCCCGGTCCCGACGCCGATTGTAGTACGGGCCGGTGGAGAGGCTCGTGTGGATGCCTGGTCGAGAGCCGGTACTATGGTTCCCGGACGGAGACGAGTCTTGCACCCGGGCACGCGACGGCGAGCGACGTGGCTTCTGGCGCTCGTCCTTCTCTACGCCGCGGCTCTCGCCGGCATCGAGCTGAGCCGCTGGCTCGGACCCGAGCGCCGGTGGCTCACGTGCCTGAACCTCTATCTTCCGCAATCCATGTGGGCGGCGCCCGGCCTCCTGCTCCTGGTCCTGACCCTCGCGCTCGATCGCCGGTTCGCGCTCGCGCCCGTCCTGTGCCTCGCCTGGGTCCTCGGCCCCATCATGGGACTCTCGGTCGCCGCGAACCGGCCGACCGCTCCGCCGGACCGGACGTTCCGGGTGATGACGTACAACGTGAAGTACGGGCGGTCGGACGTGGGGAGCATCGCGGCGGAGATCGTGTCCACCGATCCCGATCTCCTCTTCCTCCAGGACGTCTACGGGCGGACGACGGACTATCCGCCGCTCGCCGCATTCCTCCGGACGCGCCACGTCGAGCGGGAGGGCTTCTACCTCGTGGCGAGCCGATTCCCTCTCGCGCCCGTCGAGTACCATGCCATGGGCCCGGACTGGTACATCCGTACCCAGGTGACCATCGGGAGCCTCCCGATCGCGGTGTACAACGTGCACCTCATGACGCCGCGCGACGGCCTCGCGGCGATGCGCGAGGGGGTACGCGAGGGGATCGGTGAACTCCGCGAGGGGATCGGCGAGCTCATGGAGGGGGCCCGGGTCCGGCTCGTCCAGGTGGCGCAGCTCAACGCCGACCTCGACCGGGAGCGCGGGGCGGTGCTGCTCGCCGGCGACCTCAACGCGCCCCCGGAATCCCTCGTGTTGCGGCGCCTCCGGTCAGGTCGCCTGCGTGACGCGTTTGGCGAGGCCGGCCGCGGATACGGGTTCACGTACGGGCATACGCTCCGGCCGCGCGTGTCGTACCTCCGCATCGACTACGTCCTTTTCAGCCGGGAGATGGTCGCGCTCCGTGCCTGGATCGGCGGCGCATCCGGCTCGGCTCACCGGCCCGTCGTGACCGAGCTCGCGCTCGCCGGGCCGTGACGGCGGAGCGCGCGCGGCGGGTGCTATAGTGCCTCGGGGCCGACCATGACGATCGTGCAGCGGATCGACAAGGACCTGATCGACGCGCTGAAGGCGCGCGAGTCGGAGCGCCTGGGCGCCCTCCGGATGGCCAAGACGGCGCTGAAGCTCCGCGAGACCGAGGTGCCCGGTGCGCTGGGGGACGACGACGCGCTCCGCGTCCTCAACACCCTCATCAAGCAGCGCCGGGACGCCGCCGAGCAGTTCCGGGCCGCCGGCCGCGAGGACCTCGCCCAGAAGGAAGAGCGCGAGGCCAAGGTGATCCAGGAGTACCTGCCAGGCGCCGCCACGGCGGAGGACCTTGCGCGCGCCGTCGAGGACGCCGTCGCCGAGACGGGCGCCACCTCGCCGAAGGACATGGGCGCCGTCATGAAGGTCGCGCGCGTCCGCCTCCAGGGGATGACCGTCGACGGCAAGGCCCTGTCCGATCTCGTGAAGTCGCGCCTCGCCCCGTAGCCCTGCCTTCTCCCCGAGAGCTCTCGTTCACGCCGCCGCGATTCGGCGAACCCTTGCGTGACGTCCCGGCATCGTGACGCTTGTCTCCTCGACCGCCTCGCGATGGCGCGTGCCCTGGCCTTCAGCGACAACATCCTCTTCCGACTCCTAGAGTCCCGCGCTGAGCCGCGCCGCGGCGCGCCGTTCTTGACGGGTCCTGCCGGCCCTGCTAGCGTTGACGCGCTTACGGGGTTCCAGGTGCGCCCCCGCGTGGGGCCAAGAGGGAAGGCGGTGCGAGACCGCCACGACCCCGTCACTGTGATCGGGGACGAAACCCGCAGACACAGCCCACTGGCGTCGCGCCGGGAAGGGTGCGGGGAGTAGGACGATCCGAGAGTCAGGAGACCTGCCTGGAACCCGCGCACTCCTAACCGGTCTTCGAGGGGAGGCCCGGGTTGTACGCGATCTCGCCCAACCGGAGACCTCGCCCTAGCGCACCGTGAGCGCGCGGACCCTCCTGATCCTGGGGGGCGTGCGCGCCGGCAAGAGCGCGTTCGCCGTGTCGCGCGCGCGCGAGCTGGGCGGCCGGGTCGTCTTCGTCGCGACCGCCGAGGCCGGCGACGCCGAGATGGCGGACCGGATCGCTCGGCATCGGGTCGAGCGCCCCGCCGACTGGCGCACGGAAGAGGCGCCCCTCGACCTTCCCGCGGCCCTGGCGAGCCTGTCCGGGCATGCCGACGTCGTGATCGTGGACTGTCTCAACCTGTGGGTCGCAAACCTGCTCCACAAGAGGCCCGAGCTGTCGGACGTCGAGCTCGAGCACGAGGCCGCCGAGCTCGCGGCGGCCTCGACGCGCCCGCTCTTCTCGCTGATCTTGGTCTCGAACGAGGTCGGCTGGGGCGTCCACCCCGAGACGGCACTGGGCCGCCGCTTCCGCGACGCGCTCGGTCGCGTCAACCAGGCGGCAGCTCGGGCGGCCGACGACGTGATCCTGATGGTCGCGGGCTGCCCGCTCGTCGTGAAGCCGTCCGCCGCGCACGCCCCGACGCCACGGCGCCTCGCATGAGCGCCTTCGACCGGCTGCTCGCCAGCGTCGCCACGCCTGACGAGCGGCTGGCCGCGGTGGCTCGCGAGCGCCTCGATCACCTCACCAAGCCGAGGGGGAGCCTCGGGCGGCTGGAGGAGCTGGTCGTCCGGGCGGTCGTGATCACCGGCGAGCCCCTGCCGCGGATCGAGTCGCCCGTGATCTTCACGCTCGCCGCCGACCATGGCGTCGCGGCGGAGGGCGTGAGCGCGTACCCCCAGGCCGTCACGGCGCAGATGGTCGAGAACTTCGCGCGCGGGGGCGCGGCGGTGAACGCGCTCGCCCGGCACGTCGGCGCCCGGGTGGTCGTGGCGGACTTCGGCGTCTCCGCGCCCGTGACGGCGCGCGCGGACGTCGTCGACTGCCGCGTGGGCCCCGGCACGCGGAGCATCACCCGCGGCCCCGCAATGACGCGCGAGGAGGCGGTCCGGGCGATCGAGGCGGGCGCGGCGCTCGTGGACGGCGCGGCACCGGACTGCATCGGCACCGGGGACATGGGCATCGGCAACACGACCGCGGCCAGCGCCCTCACCGCGGCGCTCACCGGCGCGGACCCGGCGATGGTCACCGGCCGCGGCACCGGCGTGACCGACGACGCGTGGGTCCGGAAGGTCGAAGCGGTGCGCCGCGCGCTCGAGGTCAACCGGCCGGACGCTCGCGACCCTCTCGGGGTCCTCGCCGCGGTGGGTGGCTTCGAGATCGCGGGCCTCGCCGGCGTGGCCCTGGCCGGGGCGGCTCGCCGCGTCCCCGTCGTGCTCGACGGCTTCATCGCCACCGCGGCGGCCCTGGTCGCCGCCCGGCTCGCGCCCGCGGCGCGCCACTACATGATCGCGGCGCACCGGAGCGCCGAGCCCGGCCACGTGCGGCTCCTCGAGGCCCTCGGCTTCGCGCCGTACCTCGAGCTCGGCATGCGGCTCGGCGAGGGGACGGGCGCCGCGCTCGGCATCGGCCTCCTGCGCGCCGCCCTCGCGTGCTACCGGGAGATGGCCACCTTCAAGGAGGCCGGAGTCTCGGAGCGCATGCGGTGAGACGGACCGCGTCGATCTCTCGCGGCGCGCGCGTGACGCTCGCGCTCCTCGTGGCGCTCGTCGGCGGGCTCATGCCGGGCTCCCGGGCCGCCGCGGCCGGCGAGGTCACGGACATGCTGGGCCGGCGGGTCCGCATCCCGGAGCGCGCGACGCGGATCATCTCGCTGGCGCCCAGCATCACGGAGACGGTCTTCGCGCTCGGTGACGGGGACCGGCTCGTCGGCGTCACGGACTACTGCGACTACCCGCCGGAGGCCACGAAGAAGCCGCGCGTCGGCGGGATCTCGACGCCGAGCTTCGAGGCGATCCTCTCCCTCCGCCCGGACCTGGTGATCGCCACGTCCGAGAGCAACTACGCGGAGCACGTCGAGCGGCTGACGTCGCTCGGGCTCCCGGTCTACGTCGTGCGCCCCGTCGACTTCGAGACCGTGCTGGAGTCCATCGAGCGGACCGGGACGGTCCTCGGACGGGACGCGGCGGCCCACGCCGCGGTGGCGGCCATGCGGCGGGACGCGGCCGCCATCGCCCAGGCCGTGGCCGGCGTGCCGCGCCCGCGCGTGCTCTACGTCGTGTGGCCGAACCCGCTGATCGCGCCGGGTCGCGGCACGCTGATCGACGAGCTCATCGAGCGCGCCGGCGGCGAGAGCGTCACGAGCCGGGAGCCGCTCCCGTACCCGCGCCTGTCGCTCGAGACGGTCGTCGAGCGCCGCCCGGACAAGATCATCGTCGGGCGCCACGGGCAGGGCACGGTCGAGGAGCTGCTCCGCGGCTGGGAGCGGCTCGGCTCCGTGAGCGCGGTCCGCGAGGGGCGCGTCTACGGCGTCGACGGCGACCTCGTCCACCGCCCCGGCCCCCGGATGGTCGAGGCGCTCCGCGCGCTCGCGCGCGTGATCCACCCGGAGCGCGTGCCGTGATCTCCCGGCGCCGTGTCGCGGCCACCTCGCTGGCGGTGGCCGGCGGCCTCGTCGTGGCTGGCCTCGTCGGGCTCGCCGTCGGTCCGGCATCGATCTCGCCCCCCGACGTCGCCGCCGCGCTGGTGGGACGCGCGCGCTCCGACCTCGCCGCCACCGTGGTCCTCGAGCTCCGGCTCCCGCGGGTACTGCTCGCCGCGCTCGCAGGCGGCGGGCTGGCCGTGGCCGGGACCGCGTTCCAGGCGCTGACGCGGAACCCCCTTGCCGACCCGGCGGTGCTGGGCGTGGCCGGCGGCGCCGCGCTCGGCGCCGTGCTCGGCCACCTCGGAGGGCTCGAGGGGTCCCTTGCGGCGACGGTGGGCCTCTCGGCGGTGGCCTTCGCGGGGGCGCTGATCGCCGCGTCGGTGGTGTACCTGATCGCCGCGTCGGGCGGATCGCTTCCCGTGCAGACGCTGCTCCTGGCGGGCGTGATCACGGGGCTCTTCTTCTCGTCGGTCATCACGCTGGTCGTCTCGCTCGTGGACTTTGCCCAGCTCGGCGGGATCCTCCACTGGCTCATGGGGAGCCTCGGGGTCGTGGGCTATCGGGCTGTCGCCGTGATCGCCGTGGGCACCGCGGTCGGGACGGCTTTGATCTACGCGCAGGCCCGCGCCCTGAACCTCCTCGCCCTCGGCGAGGAGTCCGCGCTCCAGCTCGGCGTGGAGGCGGAGCGAGTGAAGCGCATCATCTTCGTCGCGGCGTCGCTGCTCACCGGGGTGATCGTCGCCCAGACCGGGCCGATCGGCTTCGTGGGCCTGATCGTCCCGCACGGCGCGCGCCTGGCGGTGGGGTCGGACAACCGGCTCCTCGTGCCGGTGGCGGCCGGCGCGGGCGCGACGTTCCTCGTGCTGGCGGACGCGGTGGCCCGCGTCGTCGTGACGCCGGCCGAGCTGCCGGTCGGCGTGGTGACGGCCTTCTGCGGCGCGCCGTTCTTCGTCTACCTCCTGCGGACCCGGCTCCGCCGGCGGCTCGGATGAGCGCCGTCGTCTCGGCGTCGGCCGTGTTCGAGGCCACGGACCTCGAGTTCGGCTACGGCGGCGCGTTCCGGCTCGAGCGCGCGTCGTTCGAGGTGCGAGAGGGCGAGATCCTCGGGCTCGTCGGGCCGAACAGCTCCGGGAAGACCACGCTGCTCCGGCTCCTCTCGAAGATCCACGCTCCGGACGGCGGCGCCCTCCGGTATCGCGGCCGGCCGCTCGACGCGGTGGGCCGGCTCGCTCTCGCCCGGGAGATCGCCGTCGTGCCGCAGGAGGAGCACCTCGCGTTCCCCGTGAGCGTGGAGGAGCTCGTCCTGATGGGCCGGTTTCCCCGAGGGACCGGCCGTCTCTTCGAGGGCGCCGAGGACCTCCTGCGCGCGCGCGAGGCGATGGCGCTGGCCGGTGTCCTGGAACTCGCGGATCAGTCCGTCGACGCGCTCGCGGGCGGTGAGCGCCAGCGGGCGCTCCTCGCCCGGGCTCTCGCCCAGGAGCCGCGGGCGCTCCTCCTCGACGAGCCGACGAGCCACCTGGACCTCCGGCACCAGCGGCATCTCATCGGGCTCCTCCGACGGCTCAACCGCGAGCGGGGCATGACCGTCGTGTTCGTGACCCACGACCTGAACCTGGCGGGGGAGCTGGCCGACCGGCTCCTCCTCCTGTCGGGCGGCCGGGTGATCCGGCTCGGGACGCCGGCGGAGGTGCTGGAGGAGACGGTGCTCGAGCGCGCCTACGGCTGTCCCGTGTGGGTCGAGCGGCTCGGTCCTCGAGGCCGCCCGGTCGTGCTCGGAGCCAGGCTGTGATTCCGGATACTTGGGGATCGGTGGCTGTGGCACGGATCGAACCGATCCCGGGAGGGGGTGAGCGCCCGAGCCGGTAGAGGCGCGCCCCGATGTCGGGAAGCCGGTGAGGCGTCCTCCGGGCGTCGAGTCCGGCACTGTCCCGCAACTGTAAGTGGGGAGCGTCCCCGCTCCCGCCGCCGTCGCGCGGCGGGCGACGTCACTGGAGTGAAGGCTCACTCCGGGAAGGCGCGGTGGACGCGACGAGCCACGAGTCAGGAGACCGATCGGGGCGCATCAGGACGACACCCCTTCGTGGATGGAGGAGTGCGCGATGACGCGTCGACACACGTGGTGCACGCTCGCGATGCTGCTGTTCCTCGGGACCGGCTCCGTCGGAGCCCAGGAAGTCAAACCGACCAGCCCCGCCACCGGGCCGGCCACCGAGGTGCGCCGGGCCGACCCCGTGGTCGTCACCGCGACCCGCAGCGAGCAGCCGCTCGAGCAGACGGGCGCGTCGGTGACCGTCGTGCCCGAAGAGGCGATGCGGGTCCAGGAGTACCGGGCCGTCGACGAGGTGCTGCGGACGATCCCCGGCGTCCAGATCGACACCTCGGGCAGCCCCGGCAAGCTCACGACGGTGCGGATCCGCGGCGCCAACCCGACGCAGGTCCAGGTGCTGATCGACGGCGTGCGGGTCAAGAGCCTCACCTCCGGCGACTTCGATTTCGCCGACCTCACGCTCGACGCCATCGAGCGGATCGAGGTGCTGCGCGGCCCGCAGTCGACGCTCTACGGCGCCGACGCGATCGGCGGCGTGGTCAACATCATCACGAAGCGCGGGCAGGGACCGCCGTCCGGGTTCCTGGATCTCGAGGGCGGCAACTACGAGACCTTCCGGGTGCGCGGGGGCGCGTCGGGGAGCACCGGGCCCTGGAGCTACTCGCTGGGCGGGAGCCAGCTCTACTTCGGGGGGCAGTTCGACAACGACGAGCACGACCTCACCAGCGTGAACGCGCGGGTCGCGTACGCGCTGCCGAACAAGGGGGAGGTCTCGCTCACCGGCCGGTACCAGGACGGACACACCGGGATTCCCTTCGCCACCGTGCACCCGGACTTCGACCCGAATCGCGACCAGGACCAGCAGCTCTGGCTCCTCTCCGCCGAGTGGCGCCAGCCGTGGACGTCGATCTGGGAGCACAAGCTCCGCCTGTCGGCCGTCGACGAGACGCTCAACTTCAAGGACGACCCCGACCCCGCGCACCCGTTCGGCTTCACGTCGGACATCTCGAGCCGGCGGTTCGAGGCCGAGTGGTACCACTTCATCACGCTGCCGTGGAACACGGTGACGGTCGGCGCCGAGTACCGGAACGAGGTGGGCGAGGTCAAGGGTAGCTACCGGCAGACCATGGACTCCTGGGCGCTCGTGCTCCAGGACCAGCTCACGCTCTTCGACCGGCTGTTCCTGACGGGCGGGATCCGCTACGACGGGAACAGCGTCTTCGAGGACAAGGCCACGGCGCGCGTGGCGGCGTCCTACCTTCTGAAGGCCACCGACACGCGGCTCAAGGCGAGCTGGGGCCAGGGCTTCCGCGCGCCCACGTTCAACGAGCTCTTCTTTCCGGCGTTCGCGCCCTGTCCCGCGTTCGGCAATCCGAACCTCAAGCCCGAGGAGAGCACCGCCTGGGACGCCGGGGTCGATCAACACCTGTGGGAGCGGCGGATCCGGCTCGCCGCGACGTACTTCCGCAACGACTACACGAACCTGATCCAGTCGACCCTCACCGACCCCGTGAACTTCTGCTTCCAGGCCCAGAACGTCGGCAAGGCGCGCTCCGAGGGCGTCGAGGCCGAGGCGAGCATCACGCCGATCGACGGGCTCGTGCTGGCGCTCGTCTACACCCACACCGACTCCGAGGACCGGACGACGGGCGACCCGCTCCGGCGCATCGCGCCGGACGTGGTCGCGGTCACGGCCACGTGGGAGCCCTTGCCGGGCCTCACGCTCTCGGGCGAGGTGCAGTTCAAGTCGAGCCAGTTCGAGGCGCCGGGCCAGCCGAAGAACCCCGCATACACCGTCGTGAACGCGGCGGCGGCCTACCGCTTGCCCATCAAGCGGTGGGGGTTCCTGTCGAACATCACGCTCCACGTGCGCGCGACGAACGTCTTCAACGAGGACTACTCCGAGGTGGCGGGCTTCCCCGCGCTCGGAACGCAGGTCGTGGGCGGCATCCGCGCCGCCTTCGACTGAGCTCTGGGGGTCAGGCTTTGCCATTCGGTCATTGCCCGGTTGGTCGACGTCGGCGTGGCCGGCGTCGTCCCGGGGGCAAAGTCTGACCCCGATCGCGGGCGTCGAGATCGAGGCGCGCCCCGACGCGGTCTGGGTGCGGAGCGCGGCCCCGCTCCGCGTCCTCGCCTCGGCCGTGTCGGGGGGCGACCTCGAGACGACCCGCCACGTGGTGAACATGCGCGTCGGGGGCGGCTACCACTCCGCCGACCCCGGACGGGACCTCGCCCAGTTCGCGCGGCGACTCGGGATCGCGGAGCCCTTCGTGGGGCTCATGACGGCCGCGGCCACCGAGGCGGCGCGGATCGTGTGGGACGAGGCCGACGGGATCCGTGTCGGGGTCGTCGCGACGGTCGGCCTGCGAGTCCCGATGGCGGCCGGCGTCACGCCGCCGGTCGCGTGGCAGCCGTCCACGATCAACGTCATCGCGCTCCTCGACGCGAGCCTCGACCGTGCCGCCGCGGTGAACGGCGTGATCACGGTCACCGAGGCGAAGGTCGGCGCGCTGGTCGAGGCCGGCCTCCTGGCGGAAGACGGCGTCCAGGCGACCGGGACGGTGACCGACGCCGTCGCGGTCGCCTGGACCGGCCGCGGCCCTCGCGTCGCGTATCTCGGGCCGGGGACCGCGGTTGGCTTCAGTCTCGCGCGCGCCGTGCGCCGCGCCGTCCTCGAGGGCGCGCGGTGGCGATGACGCTCCGGCGCCCCGCGGCCATCCTTCTCGCGGTGGCCATCGACCTCGTCGCGGGCGAGCCGCCCGCGCCCTGGCATCCCGTGGTCTGGATCGGGCGGGCGCTCGGCTGGCTGGAACGCCGCGCGCCCGCACGGAGCGTCGCCGACGGCGGCGCGGCGATCGCGCTGGCGACGGCCGCCGTCTGGGCGATCGCGCGGATGGCCGCCCGCGCGACCCGGTGCCCGGGCTGGCCGGGGCTCGTCCTGGAAGCGGTGCTCCTGAAGCCGGCGCTCGCCCTCCGCGGGCTCGTGGAGGCCACCGACGGTGTGGAGGCCGCGCTCCGCTCGGGCGACCTCGAGGCGGCCCGCCGCCGCGTGGGGCGGGACCTCGTGAGCCGGCCGACGGCGGATCTCGGCGCGGACGAGGTGACCTCGGCCGCCATCGAGTCCGCGGCGGAGAACCTGGTCGACAGCGTCGCCGGGCCGCTCCTCGCCTACGCGGCGGCCGGGCTTCCGGCCGCGTGGGCCTATCGCGCCGTGAACACGGCCGACGCGATGTGGGGCTACCGCGACGCGCGCTACGAGCGGTTCGGCAAGGCCGCCGCGCGCCTCGACGACGTGATCAACCTGCTGCCCGCGCGCGTCGGCGCCGCCGCGCTCGCGGCGGGGGCGGCGGCGGTCGGCGAGGACGGCCCGGGCGCCGCCCGGGTCGCGTGGACGCAGCACCGCCGCACTGCGAGCCCGAACGCGGGCTGGCCGATGGCCGCGATGGCGGGGGCGCTCGGCGTCGGCCTCGCGAAGCGCGGTGCGTACCGGCTCGGCGAGGGAGCGCTTCCGACCTCGCCGGACGCGATCCGGCGCGCGCGGCGAGTTCTCGGCGCCGCGGCCGCGATCACGGTCGCGGTGGCTGCCGGCGTGGCGCTCCTCGGAGGGGGCCAGGCGGCGAGGGGAGCGGCGCGAGCATGACCCGCGGGCTCGGCGCCGCGCTCGCCCTCTCGGTGCTCGTCCACGGCGGGGTCGTGGCCGCGATCGTGGTCGTCGGCGTGGCGTGGCTCGGCGAGCCGCGCCCCGCGGTGGAGCCGGCGCTCTACGTCGACGCGGTCGATCCCGTCGTCGCCACGGGGGAGCGCCGCGCGTCCGCCGTGGCGTCGCGCCCCCGGGCGGAGGCTCCGCAGGGCCCCGACGGCCATGCTGCGCGTCGCATGCCTCCGGACTCGCCGCCGGCAGACGCACCCGCGCCTGCGCCGGCTCCTTCTCGCTCCACGGCGATGTCCGGCCCGATCGAGGTCATCGCGGGCGCGATGCCGCCTGCGCCTCCCGTCGCGCCCGCGGTTCCGCGTGTCGAGGAACCGCGCGTCGAGCCACCCGCGGCCGTCGTCGCGACGACTCCGCCGCCAGCTACAGCCACACCGGCCGCACCGGCGCCGGGCCCGAGCGCCGCGCGTCCGGCGCCGTCTTCGACGGTGGCGGCGCTCGCGTCGCTGGAATCGGTGGCCAGCGATGCGGCGTTGACCGCGCGGCGCGCGCCCGCGCCACCCGCGGCTTCCGCGGGTGAGGGCAAGGCTCACGCATCGGCGCTCGTGGCGAGCAGTCCCGCGATTGGCGGTCCTGCGGTGACGGGTCCCGCGACCGCCGGTCCCGCAGCGACCGGTCCGGCCACGCCCGGTGGTCCCGCGAGCGGCGGTGCGGGCGAGACGCCACGCTCGGGGGAACCCGGGGCCGCGGCCGGATCTGGCCCGGCGACTCAGGCGGGTTCGGGCTCCGGCAACGTCGCGCGGCTCCCGCCCGCCGACGGCGGCGGCGCCGGGCCGGGGGGCGGCATCCCGCCGGAGTACGAGGCCTACGTGCGCGCGCTCCGCCAGCGCGTGCAGGAGCGGCTCGTCTATCCCTGGACGGCGGTGCGCCGCGGCCTGGAGGGCGTGGTGGAGCTCGAGGTGCGCGTCGGAGCCGACGGCCGCCTTGTGGGCGTCGAGGTGGTCGCCGGTGCGAACGCGGACTCGCTCCGCTCGGCGGCAGTGGCCGCAGTCCGTGGCGCCGCGCCGTTCCCGTTTCCGTCCGGCCTCGCGGCTCGCCCGCTCGTCATCCGGCTCCCCGTCGAGTTCCGGCTGCGCTGAGAGGCCGTAAACTCCGCTTTTTCTTCGACCCTCTGGGGACGTGGGCTATAGTGGACGGCGCTATGTCTCGGGACGTCACCACGGTCCTGTCGGGGGTGCTCCTGGACGCCCTCGGGCGGGCCGGTCTCCCAACCGTCGCCGCCTCGGACGTCGCCTGGGAGGTGCCTCGGGACCCGACCCACGGGGACTACGCGACCAACGTCGCCATGCTCCTCGCCAAGTCGCACCGGCGTCCGCCGCGACAGGTCGCGGAGGCCATCCTGGCGCACCTTCCGGGCGCCCACGAGATCGAGCGCGCGGAAGTGGCAGGCCCGGGATTCTTGAACGTTTTCCTCTCCCCCGCGTACTGCCGCGCGGGCCTGGCGCGGGTTCTCGCCGAGGGCGACCGCTTCGGCACCGACGCCGAAGGGCAGGGCCAGCGCGCCATGGTGGAGTTCGTCAGCGCCAACCCCACGGGGCCGCTGACGCTCGGCCACGGCCGCCAGGGGCTCCTCGGGGACTGCGTGGCCAGGCTTTTCAGGGCGATGGGTTACGACACGACCCGCGAGTATTACTTCAACAACGCCGGGCGCCAGATGCGGGTCCTCGGCGAGTCGGTTCGCGCCCGATACCTGGAGCTCCTCGGCCGGCCGGCCCCGTTTCCGGAGGACGGCTACCAGGGCGACTACATCCGGGAGATCGCGGGCGACCTCCGGGCCCGGCACGGAGACTCACTTGCGGACGAGGCCGTGTTCCGCCAGGCGGCCGAGGACGGCATCTTCGCCGACATCCGCCGGACGCTGGACCGCCTCGGAATCCGGTTCGACGTCTACTCGAACGAGGCCCTCCTCTACAGCGAGGGGAAGGTCGAGGGCGCGCTCGAGGCGCTCCGGGCCGCCGGGCTCGTCTACGAGAAGGACGGCGCGGTGTGGCTCCGGTTCTCGGCGATCGGCCGCCCGCAGGATCGCGTGCTGGTGAAGTCGACCGGCGAGCCGACGTACCGGCTTCCCGACATCGCGTACCACCGGGAGAAGCTCGCGCGCGGCTTCGATCGCATCCTGAACGTCCAGGGCGCCGACCACATCGAGGAAGCGAAGGACGTGGTGGCAGCCATCGGGGCGCTCGGGTTGCCGGCCGACCGGATCCGCTACCTGATCCACCAGTTCGTGACGATCACGCGCGGCGGCGTCGAGGTGAAGATGTCGACGCGCCGGGCGACCTACGTCACGATCGACGACCTCCTCGACCAGCTGGGGAACGCGGACGTCTTCCGGTGGTTCATGGTGACGCGGAGCCCGGAGAGCCACCTGAACTTCGACCTCGACGCGGCGATGGAGCAGGACTGGCAGAAGAACCCGGTGTTCTACGTCCAGTACGCCCACGCGCGCGTCGCCAGCGTCTTCAACCACGCGCGCGAGCGGGGGATCACCGCGCCGCGGGCGTGGTCCGAGGCCGATCTCGCCCCGATCTCGGCCCCCGAGGAGCTGGCGCTCGTGAAGACGCTCCTCCGCTTCCCGCCCACGGTCGCCGCCGCGGCCCGAGCCTGCGAGCCGCACCGGATCGCCGTCTACGTCTACGAGCTGGCGGGCCAGCTCCACGCCTACCACCACCTCGGGACGCACACGCCGGCCTTCCGCATCGTGCGACCGGAGGAGCCGGCACTGACCGCGGCCCGGCTCGGCCTCGCGTGGGGAGTCGCCCAGGTCCTGCGGAACGGCCTCGGGCTCCTCGGCATCTCCGCTCCGGAGTCGATGTGAGGCGCAGGGGATGATGCACGCGCGCCGACTCGGTCGTGCGCAGCACGAGTTCCGCTTCGGCGGACGGGAGCTCGCGGTGCTCGGCGCGGTCGCCGGCCTGATCGCCACCCTCGTCTTCGCGGCGGGCATCGTGGTGGGGCGCGAGACGACCCGGGGGAAGGCGGTCCGCGCCGAGAACGGGCGCGAGCATCGCTCGCCCGAGCCGGAAGGGCTGCGCGGCGGCAGCGATACGAGCGTCAAGACGGCGGCGACTCGGGCGGAGGAGAAGGTCACCTTCTATCGGACGCTGACGGCCCCGACGCAGGACCTGCCCCAGGTCGGGAAGCCGACGATCGAGGAGCGGCTCGTGCCGAAGGACGAGCCGGTGATTCACGCGCCCGACCCGACGCCGGCGGCGGAGGCCGCGTCCCGGCCTGCGGCCGAGACGCCGAAGAGCGAGCCGACCCGGACCGAGCCGGAGGCGCCCCGCGCCACGGCGCCGAGCGCGACTCCTCCGGCGGTGACCGCGAAGCCGGCGGAGACGGCGCCGCGCCCGGCGCGTCCCGCGCGACCGCCGGCCGCCGCGCAGCCCGCCCGCCCCGGTCCGACCCAGGTGGCGGCGGCGACGCCGACGACGGGACCGGGCCCGGAGACGTGGACCGTGCAGGTGAGCGCCTTCCGGAGCCGCGCGCTGGCCGAGGATCTGCGCTCCAGGCTGGCGGCTCGCGGCTTCGACGCCTACGTCTACCCCTCGATCACCGAGGACGGCCGGCCCCGTTACCGCGTCCGCGTGGGCACGTACCCGGCCCGTGGCGACGCCGAGCGGGCCGCCACGGAGCTCCGGAGCGAGCGAGGGCTCAATCCACTCGTGACGCCGCGCACCCGGTAGGGCGCGGCGTGCCCCCGGGGGTCCAGCGCGTCCTCATCCCCGCGGAGGATCTCACCGCGCGCGTCCGGGAGATCGGTCACCAGATCCGGGCCGACTACGCGGGGCGGACGCCAATGCTGATCGGCGTGCTGAAGGGCGCCGTGGTCTTCCTCGCCGACCTGATGCGCTCGATCGACGCCCCGTGCGAGTGCGACTTCATCGCCGTCTCGTCGTACGGGGCCTCGACCCGCTCCTCGGGGATCGTCGAGCTGACCAAGGACCTGTCGGTGCCGATCGAGGGGCGCGACGTTCTCATCGTCGAGGACATCGTGGACACGGGCCGGACGCTCGCCTACCTCATCCGGAACCTGGAAACCCGGCAGCCGCGGAGCCTCCGCGTGTGCACCTTGCTCGACAAGACGTCCCGACGCGAGGTCCCGGTCTCCCTGGACTACGTCGGGTTCTCGATTCCCGACGAGTTCGTCGTCGGATACGGGCTCGACTTCGCGGGTCTCTACCGGAATCTGCCCTACCTTGGCGTCCTGGTCCCTCCGGATCCAGAGCCGGCCTGAGCGCTCGGTGCTGCCGGCAGGGTCTCGCCCCGCGAGACCTGGAACGGGGCTGGCGCCCGGCGAAGCGAGATTTGGCCGTGTGCTATACTGCGCTTACGCTGCGCAGGTTTGCGCCCCATCGTAGGGGCGACAGATGAGCCGAAGGAGGGTGGCGGACCCGGCATGAATCCGTTCTACAAGAACCTTGCCCTCTGGATGGTGATCGGTCTCGTCGTCGTCCTGCTCTTCAACGTCTTCGGCAACTTCTCCGAGAAGACGACCTTCGAGCCGAACTACTCGGACTTCCTGAAGAACGTCGACGCCGGGCTCGTCCGGGAGGTCACGATTCGCGGCAACCTCGTGACCGGGAAGCTGAAGGACGGGGGCGAGTTCCGGACCTACGTCGTCGAATCGCAGGACTTCATCAAGCTCCTCCGCGACCGGAACGTGAAGATCAGCGTTCGTCCGATCGACCAGAACCCCTGGTACATGTCGCTCCTCATCTCCTGGTTCCCGATGATCCTGTTCATCGGCGTGTGGATCTTCTTCATGCGCCAGATGCAGGGAGGCGGCGCCAAGGCCCTGTCGTTCGGCAAGGCGCGGGCCCGGCTGATCTCGGAGAAGCACAACAAGGTGACGTTCTCGGACGTGGCCGGGGTGGACGAGGCCAAGGAAGAGCTCCGCGAGATCATCGAGTTCCTGAAGGACCCGCAGAAGTTCCAGAAGCTCGGCGGCAAGATTCCGAAGGGCGTCCTCCTGGTCGGGCCTCCTGGGACCGGCAAGACTCTCCTCGCCAAGGCGATCGCCGGCGAGGCGAACGTGCCGTTCTTCTCCATCTCGGGCTCGGACTTCGTGGAGATGTTCGTGGGTGTCGGGGCCTCGCGCGTGCGGGACCTTTTCGAGCAGGGCAAGAAGCACGCCCCGTGCATCATCTTCATGGACGAGATCGACGCCGTCGGACGCCACCGCGGCGCGGGCCTGGGCGGCGGCCACGACGAGCGGGAGCAGACGCTGAACCAGCTCCTGGTCGAGATGGACGGCTTCGAGACCAACGAGGGCGTGATCCTGATCGCCGCGACCAACCGGCCGGACGTCCTGGACCCGGCGCTCCTCCGCCCGGGCCGCTTCGACCGCCAGGTGGTCGTGCCGCGGCCCGACGTCAAGGGCCGCGAGGAGATCCTCCGGGTGCACGCCCGGCGCATCCCGCTCGGCCCGGACGTCGACCTGCAGGTCCTGTCCCGGGGGACCCCCGGCTTCTCCGGCGCGGATCTCGCCAACCTGGTCAACGAGGCGGCCCTCCTCGCCGCGCGCCAGTCGAAGAAGCTCGTCGAGATGGCCGACTTCGAGAACGCCAAGGACAAGGTCCTGATGGGCGTCGAGCGCCGGAGCATGATCATCAGCGATGAGGAGAAGCGGACGATCGCCTACCACGAGGCGGGGCACACGCTGGTGGCGCACACGCTGCCCGGAGCCGATCCGGTCCACAAGGTGACGATCATTCCCGCGCGGCCGCGCGCTCGGGCTGACCCAGCAGCTGCCGGCGGACGACAAGTACAACTACTCACGCGACTACCTCATGAATCGCATCACCATCCTGCTGGGCGGCCGGGCCGCCGAGGAGATGGTGCTCCAGCAGCAGACCACCGGCGCCGGAGACGACCTCGAGAAGGCGACCGAGATGGCCCGCAAGATGGTGTGCGAGTGGGGGATGTCCGAGAAGCTCGGCCCGCTCACGTTCGGGAAGCGCGAGGAGCACATCTTCCTGGGCCGGGAGTTCGCCCGCCATCAGGACTACAGCGAAGAGACGGCGGTCCTCATCGACGCCGAGGTCAAGCAGATCGTCCTCGACAGCGCGGCCCGGGCGCGCTCCGTCCTCGAGGACCAGATCGCGAAGCTCCACCGCCTCGCCAAGGCGCTGCTGGAGCACGAGTCGCTCGACGCCGAGGAGATCACGCGTGTCCTCGCCGTCGAGCCACACGGCGCGCTCGAAGGCGCCCCGGCGTAGCATCCGCCGGGGCCGCGCGGTCCCGGCCGGCTCGGCTCCGGCCGATCCGGCGACGCCCGGGTCTCGGCCGTGAGACTCCGCATGCGGGGGGTCGAGTTCGCGTGGGACGCGGCTCGCCCCCGAGCGCTGATCATGGGGATCGTGAACGTGACGCCCGACTCGTTTGCCGACGGAGGCCGGTACCTCGACCCGGCGGCGGCCGTGCGACAGGCGCGGACGCTCGCCGCCGAGGGCGCCGATCTTCTGGACGTGGGGGCGGAGTCGACGCGGCCGGGCTCGCCGGGCGTGTCGGCGGCCGAGGAGCGCGCGCGGCTCCTGCCGGTGCTGGAGCGGCTCCTCGACGATCCGCCGTGCCCGGTGTCGGTCGACACCTCGAAGCCTGACGTGGCCGAGGCCGTCCTGGCCCTCGGCGCCCACATGGTGAACGACGTCACCGCGCTCGCCGGGGGCCCCGAGCTCGCGGCGGTCTGCGCCGCGCACGGCGCCGCCCTCGCGGTCATGCACATGCAGGGGACGCCTCGCACGATGCAGGTCGATCCGCGGTACGACGACCTCCTGGGCGAGGTGCGGGCCGGCCTCGCCGTCGCGGTCCGGACGGCGGAGGCGGCCGGAGTGGCGCCGGACTCCATCTGCGTCGATCCGGGCATCGGCTTCGGGAAGACCGTCGCGCACAACCTCACCCTGCTGAAGCGGCTCGACGCGTTCCGTCCGCTCGGGAAGCCCATCCTGGTGGGCCCGTCGCGGAAGAGCTTCATCGGCGCGCTCCTCGACCAGGTGCCGCCCGCGGAGCGCCTCGAGGGGACGCTGGCCGCGTGCGTCATGGCGGTGAGCGCGGGCGCCCACATCGTCCGCGTCCACGATGTCGCGGCCGTGCGGCGGGCGGTCCGGGTGGCCGAGGCCATCCGCGACGCGGTGCCGGGCGTGGAGGCCTGACGGGCGTGCTGTCCCACCTCTGGACCGGGCTCCGCCTGCGCGACCTGGTGGACGTCGCCATCGTGGCCTTCGTCCTCTACCGCGTCCTCCTCGTGTTCCGCGGCACGGTGGCGATCCAGATGCTGGCCGGCCTCGTCCTCTTGATGACCGCGCGCCTCGCCGCGCGGCAAGCGGACCTCCGGAGCCTGTCCTTCGTGCTCGAGAACTTCTGGGCGTTCTGGGTGCTGGCCCTGATCGTCCTCTTCCAGCCGGAGCTCCGGCGCACGCTGGCGCAGGCCGGGCGGAACCCGCTGATCCAGCGCATGGCGGGCCAGGCGTCGGCCGCGCGCCGACAGCTCCTCGAGGAGATCACGCGGGCGGTCGAGGCGCTCGCCGTGAAGCGCATCGGCGCCCTGATCGCCGTCGAGCGGCAGGTCGGGCTCCGAGCGTACGCCGAGCTCGGCGTGCCGATGGAGGCGGTGGTGTCGGCGGAGCTCCTGGGGAGCCTGTTCCAGCCGGGGTCGCCGCTCCACGACGGCGCCGCCCTCATCCAGGGGGACCGCATCACGGCGGCCGGGTGCTTCCTGCCGCTCTCCCGAAACCTCGGGCTCTCGCGGACGCTCGGCACGCGGCACCGCGCGGCCGTCGGCCTGTCGGAGGAGACGGACGCCGCCGTCGTCGTGGTGTCCGAGGAGACCGGTGTCATCTCGCTCGCGGTCGACGGCGTGATCGAGCGCGGGCTCGACGCGGAGCGCCTGCAGGAGCGGCTGACGGTCCTGCTCAACGCCGGCGAGCGCCCGGCGCGGCGGTCGTTTCTCGCGGGTGTGCGCCGCCTGACGGCGCGGAGCAAGGCGTGACCGGGCTTCGGGCGCTCCTCGTCGAGAACTGGCCGCTGAAGCTCGTGGCCTTCGCGTTCGCGGCGGGCCTCTGGGTGTTCGTCGTGACCGAGGAGCGGACCGACGCGGTGTTCACCGTGCCGCTCGATCTGGTCGACCGACCGGCGGGCATGGACGTGGCCTCGGTCGGCGTCGAGACCGTGGTTGTGCGGGTCGAGGGCCGCCACAGCCTCCTGCGGCGTCTTCACGAGGAGGACTTCCGCGCGGAGGTGAGCTTGAAGAGCGCGCGGCCAGGCCGCTTCGTCGGGCGCATCGACACGGACAACGTCTCGGCTCCCAAGGGGGTCCGCGTCGTCCGTGTCACCCCCAGCGAGGTGCGCGCCATCCTGGAGGCGCGGTAGCGATCGTGACCCGGCTCTTCGGGACCGACGGGATCCGCGGCGTGGCCAACCAGGCGCCGCTGACGCCCGAGTTGACCTGTCGCCTGGGCCGGATCGCGGCGGGCTACCTGGCCGAGCGCGCCGGGCGGACGCGGCGCCGGCCTGCCGTCCTGATCGCCCGCGACACGCGCCTGTCGGGCCCCATGCTCGAGGCCGCGCTCGTCGCCGGCATCCTGTCGGCGGGCGCCGACGCCCTCGTGGCGGGGGTCCTGCCGACGCCGGCCGTCGCCTTCCTGATCCCCGCGCTCGGCGCGGCGGGCGGCGCCGTGCTCTCGGCCTCCCACAATCCCTTCGAGGACAACGGCGTGAAGCTCTTCTCGGGCGACGGCGACAAGCTGCCCGACGCCTGGGAGGACGAGATCGAGGCGCGGCTCGCGTCGGACACCGACGGGTCCCGGCCGACCGGCGCACGGATCGGCCGCCGGCGCGCGGTGGCCGGCGCCGAGCGGCGCTACCTCGACGGGCTGCGGGCGAGCCTGCCCGGGGACTTCGGGCTGGCCGGTCTCCGGGTCGTGCTCGACTGCGCCCACGGCGCGACCTACCGCGTCGCGCCGCGACTGTTCCGCGCGCTCGGGGCCGACGTCGAGACGCTCGGCGCTCGGCCCAGCGGGACGAACATCAACCGCGACGTGGGCGCGCTCCACCCCGAGGCGCTCCAGGCGCGGGTCCGCGCCACGCCGGGCGCGCTCGGCCTCGCCTTCGACGGCGACGGCGACCGGCTGATCGTCGTGGACGAGGAGGGCCAGGTCCGCGACGGCGACCACGTGCTCGCGATCTGTGCCCAGGCGCTCCACGCGCGGAGCGAGCTCCGAGGCGGGGTCGTGGTGTCGACCGTGATGGCGAACCTGGGGCTCGAGCGGGCCCTCGGAGCCTTCGGGGTGAAGATGGCGCGCGCCGCCGTCGGCGACCGCTACGTCCTCGAGGAGATGCGTCGCCTCGGGGCGAACCTCGGCGGGGAGCAGTCCGGGCACGTCATCTTCCTCGACCACGCGCGGACGGGTGACGGACTCCTGACGGCGCTCCAGCTGCTGCGGGCCGTGCGCGAGGCGAGGCGGCCCCTGTCGGCCCTCGCCGCCCGGGTCGAGAAGTGTCCGCAGGTGCTGCTGAACGTGCGGGTCCGGGCGCGTCCGCCCCTCGACGGGCTCCGCGGCGTCGCCGACGTCCTGGCGCGGTGGGAGACGAGGCTCGACGGGCGCGCCCGGTTCCTGGTGCGGTACTCGGGAACCGAGCCCCTCGCCCGGGTGATGGTGGAGGGGGACGACCACGCGACCATCCATGCGGCCGCCCTCGAGGTCGCCGCCGCCATTCAGGCCGAGATTGGAGCGACATCGTGATCCGACGACCGAGCGTGAGAGCGGCCGGACTGGCCGCCCTGTGTGCCGTGCTGCTCCTGGGGTGCGGCGACGATCACTCCGGCGCGACGAAGAACGCGCCGCTCTTCGAGTTCAACGCCCAGCAGAACGGCGGTAAGACGATCCGGTGGGCCAGCCTGCCGATCCGCGTGTTCCTCGGCAACGGCGTCGCCCGACCCGACGAGGTGAACGTCTGGACGGCGGCGACGAACGGGGCCGTGACGTTCGCCTTCGTCGGCAGCCCGGGGGCGGCCAACATCGCCTTCGGCCTCCGGAGCGGGACGGACATCTGCGGCGTGACGTTCGTCGAGTTCAACGACGACGGCACCTTCACGCACGTGGAGGTCCAGGTCAGCCAGACCATCTATCGGGGTCCCCAGTGCCAGCGGACGATCACCCACGAGTCCGCCCACGCCATCGGTTTTCTCGGCCACACGTCCGAGGGCGCGCTCATGGATCCGGACGGCGGGAACGGCGACATCACGCCGCTGGTCACCGGGGTCCTGCGCGACCTCTACCACTTCGCGCCCGGCACCCAGGTCGTCGCCCAGGCCAGGCGGTTCGGCCTGAGCCGGCCCGGGGGCAAGCACGTCATGACCTTCGTGTATCCGGTGCGGCAGTGACCGGACGGGCCGGGCTCGCGCTGGTCGCGGCGATGTGCGCCTGGCCGGTGGCGGACGCGATCGCGCAGTCCGCGGCGCCGCCTCCCGCGTCGCGGCTCATGGTGATGGACATGCCCTACGCGCGGGTCTGGGACGGCGCGGTCCACGCGCTCTCGGGCTACGCGCTCGCGCGAGCGGCCGACGGCGTGATCGAGACGGCGCGCGTCGAGCGCGAGCCGCGGCCGGACGAGCCCGGCGCCGGCCGGGTGGCCGAGCGCGTCACGGTCCGAGTGGAGGCCGTGGGCGAGCGGATCACGCGCGTCACCGTGAGCGTCTCGGCCGAGGTTTTCCGGGACGGCGGCTGGCACGCCGTCGATCCGTCGCCGGCGACGGCGCGCGCGGTCATCGACCGGATCCGCGCCGGCCTGAGCTGAGCCGAGGGGATCGGAGGGGGCCATGGTGGTCGGTATCGGCATCGACGTCGTCGAGATCGCCCGCATCCGGCGCCTGATGGAGCGGTGGGAGGATCGGTTCCTCCAGCGCGTCTTCACCGAGGCGGAGATCGCCTACGCGCGCCGCCGCCCCGACCCCGCCCAGCACCTGGCCGCGCGCTTCGCTGCGAAGGAAGCGACGCTGAAGGCGCTCGGCACCGGGCTGTCGATGGGCGTCCGGTGGCGGGAGATGGAGGTCCGGCGAGGCCGGGGCGAGCCGCCCAGGCTCGCGCTCAGCGGCCGCACCGCCGAGCTCGGCGAGGCCCGCGGCGTGAAGCGGCTCCACGTCTCCTTGACCCACGACGCCGGGCTCGCGGTGGCGCAGGTCCTCGCCGAGGGCGAGGGCGCGCCGTGAGGTTGCCGTCGCGCCCGTCGCGGACACGCGTCGCGTGATCCCGCTCGCCACCGCCGAGGAGATGCGCCAGGCCGACCGGCGCGCGACGGAGCGCTACGGCGTGCCGAGCCTCCTCCTGATGGAGAACGCGGGCCGGGGGGCCGCCGACGCCCTCGAGCGCGTGCTCGGGCCGGTCGCGGGCCGCCGGGTTTCCGTGATCTGCGGGAAGGGAAACAACGGCGGCGACGGTTTCGTCCTCGCGCGTCACCTGCTGGGCCGCGGCGCCCGGGTCTCGACGTGGCTCGTCGGCCGGGCCGCCGACGTCCAGGGCGACGCCCGCGTCAACATGGAGGCGCTCCAGCGCGCCGGCGAACGCGTCGCCGAGGTCCCCGACGCGGACGGGAGCGCGTTCGGCCGCCTGCGGGACGAGCTCGCGACCGCCGACGTCCTCGTCGACGCCCTGCTCGGCACCGGCGTCCGCGGGCCCGCGACCGGTGCGATCGCCGCCGCGATCGAGGCCCTCAACGCGGCGGGGCGGCCCGTCTGCGCGCTCGACCTTCCGTCCGGCCTGCCGTCCGACGGGGAGGCGCCCGCGGGCCCGGTCGTGCGGGCGCGCCTCACGGTGACCTTCGGGCTGCCGAAGCTCGGGCTCCTCCTGTCGGCGGGAAGCGCCCACGCGGGGCAGCTCGAGATCGCCGATCTCGGGATCCCCCGCGCGTGGCTGGGCGAGGGGATTCCGACCGCGCTCCTCGAGGCCGCCGACGTGCGGGCGTCGCTCCCGCTCCGGCCGGCCGAGGCCCACAAGGGAAGCTACGGCCATCTGCTGGTGGTGGCGGGCTCCGTCGGGCGGACCGGCGCCGCCGTCCTCGCGTGCCTCGGCGCGCTCCGGGCGGGCACCGGTCTCGTGACCTGCGGGACGGCGGCCTCGCAGCAGCCCGTCGTCGCGGCACAGCTCCCCGAGCCCATGACCGAGCCGCTCCCGGAGACCGCCGCGCGGAGCATCTCCCAGAAGGCCGTGGAGCGCATCGTCGAGCTCCTGTCCCGGATGGACGCGCTCGCGCTCGGCCCCGGGATCGGCCTCGATCCGGAGACCCAGTCGGCCGTCCGCGCCCTGGTCCGGGACGCCGAGCGACCGATGGTCGTGGACGCCGACGCGCTGACCGCGCTGGCAGGCCAGGTGAGTCTCTGCCGCAACGCGCGCGCGCCGCGCCTCCTGACCCCGCATCCCGGCGAGGCGGCCCGGCTCCTGGGACGGACCATCGCCGAGGTCCAGGCGGACCGCGTCGGGTACGCGCGACGCCTCGCCGCCGAGAGCGGGGCCGTCGTCGCCCTGAAGGGCGCGCGGACGGTCGTGGCGGATCCCGGCGGCTTCGCGACGCTGAACCCGACCGGCAACCCCGGGATGGCGACCGGCGGCACCGGCGACGTGCTCACCGGCATCGTGGGCGGGCTCCTCGCCCAGGGCGTCGCGCCGACCGCGGCGCTCGCCGCCGCCGTGTACCTCCACGGCCTTGCGGGAGACCTCGCGGCGGCCGCGCGCGGCGAGGCGGGGCTCGTCGCGGGGGACGTGGCCGACGCCGTGCCGGCCGCGATCCGTCGCGTCCGCGACGCGGCTGCGGCGTGAGCGCGGGTCGGCCCGCCGGCGCCGCGCCGGCGGGCGGGGTAGTCGCCCTTGTCTGCGCAACCGCCGAGGACACGCGGGCTCTCGCGGCGCGGATCGCGCGGCGCGCGACGCCCGGCACGGTGATCGCGCTCAGCGGGGACCTCGGCGCCGGCAAGACCTGCTTCATCCAGGGCCTGGCGGCCGGGCTGGGTATCACGGGCCCCGTGACCAGTCCCACCTTCGTCATGATCGCGGAGTACGCGGGCCGCCTCCCGCTCTACCACGTGGACCTCTACCGGACCGAGAGCCTCGGCGAGATCCGCCGGCTGGGCCTCGATGAGATGCTGGACGGCGCCGGCGTGACCGCGATCGAGTGGGCGGAGAAGGGGGAGCCGCTCCTGCCCACGCGGGCGATCCGCGTCCGGATCACCGGCGCCGGCGACGAGCCGCGGGCGGTCGAGCTCGAGGGCGTTCCTCCGGACTGGCCGTCGGACTGGGCGGCGTGCGAGGTGGATCCCGCCTGACACCTCGCGCCTGAGTGCGTCGCGGTGCGGCGGCCCTGCGGCCGCTGGCCGTGAGCGTGCGGAGGCGGCCCCGTCCACGAGTCGATACGGGCGCGGGGCGACCCGACGCGCTCCTCGAGCCGGAATCCCGCGCCGATCGCGTCTTCCACTCTGCCATCGCGCTGGCACCGACGTTGCTCTCCGCCCAAGGTCGTGAACGGCCAGCGTCCTCCGATTCGGGAGTGGCCCCCCGAGGATCGCCCGCGCGAGCGGTTCCTCACGAAGGGCGCCGACGCGCTCAGCGATGCCGAGTGCCTCGCGCTCCTCCTCGGCGGCGGCGTGCCGGGGCACACCGCGCTCGACCAGGCGCAATCGCTCCTCGCCGCCTTCGGCTCCCTCGCCGCGCTCGCGGACCGCGAGGTCCAGGAGCTCGCGTGGGTTGGGGGGCTCGGCATCGCGAAGGCCGTGCGCCTGGGGGCGGCCATCGAGCTGTCCCGGCGCCTCCGCGCCCGGCCGAACGGCGGGCGCGTTCGGCTGTCGAGCCCCGAGGAGGTCGCGGGCTTCTTCGGTCCCCGCCTCGAGTCGCTGAAGAAAGAGGTGTTCCGTGTCGCGCTGCTCGACAGCCAGAACGGGCTCCTCCGGGACGTCCAGGTTTCCGAGGGCAGCCTGTCGGCCTCGATCGTCCACCCGCGCGAGGTCTTCCGGACGGCGATCCTCGAGGCCACCGCCCACCTGATCCTGGTCCACAACCATCCGTCCGGCGACCCGACGCCGTCCAAGGAAGACGTCCACCTCACGCGGCAGCTCGTGGAGGGCGCGCGGCTTCTCGGCCTGCGCGTCCACGATCACGTCATCATCGGCCGCGGCAGCCACGTGAGCCTCGCCCAGCGCGGGCTCATCTGACCGCCGCTGGGGAGGGAAGCGCCATGCGATTCATGATCGAGGGCCGGCTCCGTCCGTCGTGCGGGCTCACGCCGGCGGAGTACTTCGACCTCGCGGTGCGGGAGTGGGAGATGGTCCTGGGCTGGCTCGCCTCCGGCGTCGCCCTCGCCTACGGCCGCCCGGTCTCGGTGCCGGGCGGCACGCTCCTGGTCGACGTCGCGTCGGAGGGCGACGCGCGCGCGCTCGCGGCCACGCTGCCGCTCGCGCCCTACGCCGACGTCACGGTCCGCCGGTCGGACCTGCCGCCGCTCCGCCCGGCACGCCCCCGGCCGGCGCTCGCCTCGGGCTGATTCGCCCGGGCCGCGTCAGGCCGGCCCGCGGAGATCGGCGAGGCGGCGGAGCCCGCGCCGCTCGAGGACGGCGAGAAGCGCGCGGTTCACGCGCCGGGGGAAGGTCGGCCCCTCCGTGATGAACGCGGTGAAGCAGCCCACCGCGTCGGCGCCCGCCTCGATGGCGGCCAGCGCATTCTCCGGGGTGCGGACGCCGCCCGTCGCGATGAGCCCCACGCGCGGGCCGACCGTCCGGCGGAGCTCGCGGATCGTCTCGAGGACCGTGGGGAAGAGCTCCGGCCCCGAGAGGCCGCCCGCGCGCTGCGAGAGCCGGGGCTCCTCGATCCTTCGGGTGTTGCCGAAGTTGATGGCGTCGATGCCCGCCTCGAGGGCGGCCGGCACGATGGCGCTCCGGTTCTGGTCGCGGTAGTCGGGGGAGAGCTTCAGGATGACGGGCTTCCGAGTCGCCTCGCGGACCTGACCGAGGAGGTCGCGGACCCGCGCCGGCGAGCCCGACAGCTCGTACACGAGCCGCGTGTTCGGCGACGAGATGTTGAGCTCCACGAGGTCGGCGAAGGGCTCGAGCGACTCGACGAGCCGCCGGTATTCCTCCGGGGACTCGCCCGCGACGCTCAGGATGAGGGGTCGCTCGTGGACCAGCCCGGGCAGGGAGCGCCGGAAAGCCTCGAGCCCCGGGTTCTGGAAGCCGTTGCAGTTGACGAGCCCCGGCCCCGCCGGCGTCGTCACGCGGACCAGGTTGGGCTCGGGGTGGCCCGGCCGCGGCCCGACGGTGATGCTCTTCGCGGTCACCGCACCGAAGCCGAGGGCCATCGCGCGTCGAAGTATGCGGACGTCGTAGTACATCGAGGACAGGATGAGCGGGCCGGGGAGGCGGACGCCGCCGAGGTCGACGGCGAGCCTCAGGTCGTCGACGGCGAGGGCGCGGAGGGGCGCGACGGGGATCGCGCGGAACATCGCCTGGCCGACGCGCACCGCCCTGGCCTCGGGGAGGCGGGCGAGCCCGCCGTACACCGCGCGATAGAGCCGATCGGAGAGCGGGAGGCGCATCAGGCCGCCGAAGGATACACCCGCGCTCCCGGCGTCGCAACGCCGCGTGGTGCTCGAGGCACCGCCGTCGACAACCTCCACGACGGCCGCTTGACAGCCGGCGCCCGGACGCCTTAACCATCGGGGGAAGGTCGTGCCGGGCCCCCGGCCGTGCAGCGGACATCCGGCCGCGCTCGGGTCCGGCATGCAGGAGGTCGACCATGAGGCCCTTCGCTTCACTCATCGGGTCGGCGGCAGTGCTCGCCATCGTCGTGGGTGCGTTACCCCGCCACGCGGAGACCGAGCTGGACTGGAAGGTTGGCGCCGCCGAGATTTGCGAGACGAAACACTCCTACCACTTCTATCACCGCTTCTCCAGTACGTTCGAGGTCGACGTCGCGGGGCCGATGGACGCCATCGAGAGCAGCGACGCCGCCTTCCACCCGAAGACGGGCAAGGCCGAGGCCCGCAGCGTCTGGAAATCGGCGATTGGCGCGGACGCCACGCCTTGGCAGGAGCTCGCCATGGTCGCCACGTGCGAGGCGGACCCGTGGCTCTTCCCCAAGTCAGTCGCCAAGTGCGGCAACTTCCAGGGCAAGGGCACCTGCACCAAACCCCAGTGCACGTCGCCGGACGCCTCTCCGCCGTTTCGGGTCCCGGCCGGTGTCTTCAAGGACAAGCCCCTGCCGGGGAGCGCGATCCCGCGTCCGAAGTTCATCGCGCCCGCGCAGGACCAGGCGGCGATGGTGCTGGAGGTCCCCGTACAGCTTGAGGCGGGGATGCCCCGCGCGCCCTATTGCTCGGTCCTCGACGTCGCGGGGGTGGGGTCCGGCGGAGCGACCGTCGCCGCGAGCTGGCGGGTCGCCGACGGACCCGTCAAGGGGGTCGTTTCGTTCGTCGGGAAGCCGCAGGGGAAGTGGATGCTCACGGCTACCCCCCGGCAGTACACGGGCAAGCCGGATTCCGAGGCCTGGACCCCCGGGACGCCCGAGTCTCGGGGGTTCTACGTCGGCCCCTCCTGGCCGGGCGCGAAGGAGAAGCCCGTGAGCGTGACCATGCTGAAGGTCATCTCACCGGTTAAGGGCACGAGCGTGCCGGCGAAGGGCGGGGCGCTCACGATCTCGATCCACCAGGACCTCCGCAATGCGACGAACCCGAAGCGCGTCACCCTGACCTGGCAGTACGTGGAGTCACCGCTGCCCGGCACCCCCTGGCCCGGGCAGAGCGTGCTACCGGCGGTCCTGGAGCTCACGCCGCAGATGAAGTCACCCAGCGCGCCGAACAAGGAGTGGCTCAACTACCAGAAGCCGCTGGACTTCACGGGACAGACGACGCACAAGAACTGGAAGCTCCGGGCCTGCGTCCGCGCCTACGACTCCGACCTCTGTCAGGAGAGCGCGTTCACACTGGTGGGGTCCTGATCGGGCCGCCGGCGCGAGGCGGGCGATTTCGCCCGCGCCGGCGGGCTCAGGGTTGACTTCGCCCTCTCCCGCCGTAAAATCGGGAGCCACGGACGATTAGCTCAGTTGGTAGAGCACCGGCCTCACATGCCGGGGGTCGCAGGTTCAAGTCCTGCATCGTCCACCACCTGAGAGCTCGAGAAACCGGGGAGCCACGCGGCTTCCCGGTTTCCTTGTTTCCGGCCGCTCCAGCTGGCGCGCTACACCGTGATCTCCATGAGATCGGTGCCGAGGACGACCGGGCCGTCGTAGTCGCGCGCCACGTCGGCGGGGATGGACTGGAGCATTGCGTCGGACATCGGCCGGAAGTGCGTGAGGACCATCTTCTTCACGCGGGCCTGGCGGGCGATCAGGCCCACGGTGTCGGCGCACGCGATGGTCTCCCGGGCGAGACGCTCGAAGTACGGCGTGGTCAACTCGGCCCGGGCCATGTAGCAGCACTGGACGAGGACGTCCGCGTCGCGCGCGAGGCGCTCGAGGCCACCGCACTGGACGGCGTCGCCGCTGAAGGCGACGACCTTGCCCTCGGCCTCCGCGCGGTAGCCGAGGCAGACCCAGCGGCGCCGGAAGGTCTCGGGGTATCCGAGCCCGTGGCCGTGGACGACCGGCTCGGCGAAGACCCGCCAGCTCCCGCCGTCATGGACCAGCCCGCCCGTGACGTCGACGCCCTCGACGGGCACCCAGTCCCGCGCGAGCGCGCCCTGCGAGCCGAAGGCGATGTCCCGCTCGTAGACCTGCTCGACGAGCGCGCTCACGATGGACGCGGTGCCGGGGGGACCCACGACGCGCAGCGGTCGCGTCCGGCCCTGGAGCCAGCCGGTCAGGATGACGTCCGCGAGGTCGCCGATGTGGTCGTAGTGGTGGTGGGTGAGGAACACCGGGTGGACCTGCTCGATCGGGATGCCGGCCCGGAGGAGCTGGAGGACCACGCCCCGGCCCGCGTCGAAGAGGAGCCGCGCGCCCTCGATCTCGAGCGCGGCGGCCGATGCGTATCGCCCCGGGGTCGGGGATCGGGCCGCCGGTGCCGAGGAGCGTGAGCTTCATCGCCGAGCTCCGTTCTACCGCGACCGCCTAGCGGCGGAGGAGAGCGTGCGTGGTGAAGCGGTGGTGCGTGTCAGACGCGCTTCACGCGAGGGTGAGGGAGGTCAGGGTTGCCTGGCCCCACCCTCCCTTGTCGGGCTTAATGTCCAGGCGCAGATGCGTCACGTCCTCGGCTGAGGCGGACCACACCTCACGCTCGAAGGTCGTGCCGGGCGGGCTAAAAGTGAACTCCTGCCGCACGAACTCTCGAAAGGTCCGGCCTCCGTCCGCAGAAAGGGATACTGACAGCTCTTGCGTTCGGCTCATCACTGACTCCTCGACCTCCACCCCGATCTGTCGGATCGTCTGCGGGCGATCGAAAAGGAGGGTCACGGTCTGCTCCCCGGGTCCGTCGGCGATCCAGCGACTGCCTCCGGGGCCCCCGTTGCCATCGAAGGCATTGTCGATGGGATGGTCAGACCGTTCCGAGGTCACGTGCACGGTGGCCACGTCAGCCACCGAGATGGCGCCCGCGAAGGATACGGGTGCGCCGGACCGCCTTGGAACGATCTGCTTCCTCAGCATCGGAGGGGCCTCCATGAGTCGAGCATTCGAATTCCGAACTCCCTGAGTGTATTATCGCGGCCGCTCTTTCGTCAGCCGATCTTCGGCCTCGCCGATGTAGGCGGCGATCGTATTGCCGGTCTCATGAATATCGCGCCGCAGGGCGGCTTCGGCCTGTCCCACGCGCTCGACGACCCGCTGGGCCGCCTCGGCGGGCGCCGCCTTCAGCTGGGTCAGCTCGTCGTCCAGATGCTTGCGCAGCTCGGTGAAGCGCGACGCCTCGGCGTCATCGGCCAACTTGCGCTGCGCGAGCAGCTCCCGGCCGGACCGCCTCGCTTCGACGAGGGCGGCCGTCTCGAGCCCGAGTACGAACAGCAGATAGAGCACCGTGAGGACCGCCGTGGCGGTGAGGAGGATCAGGCCCGGGGGGGCCTCGACGCGGGTCACCAGCAGATGCAGCGGCGCCGGGGCGGCAAGCGTTTCCCAGTTCAGCGCGGCGAAGGTGCCGAGCACCGTGAGCACGATTACGACCAGAAGAATCTGTGCGCGCATCGGGCACCTCCTTGGCGGTCGTGACCCGGGCGGTCGCGGCCTGGGCGGCGACGGGGTGGCACGCCGGTCTCGGTCGAGGCCGCCGGTGAGTGGTCATCACTGGAGCCCCCGGACCGGATCAGGCTCCGTGGAACGACCGCCGACGGAGGCGCGCCGACTCGTCGACCACAGCCGGCGTCACCGAGGTGTGCCGACGTCCCAGCCCGCATACAGGAGGGTACACCACATCGGACGGCGCCGGGCGTCGCGTCAGCGCCCGGGCCCAGGGAGCGATCTCCGGTCGTGGATGGGCTATAGTCGAACCCGGCGCACGAGCCGGGCGCGGAGCCCGATCGCACAGGAGGGTTGCATGTCGAGCGTGACCAGCGGGGGAGCGGGCCGGAGGGGCGAGTCGATGGAGTGGCAGCTGCGCGTCGATCTGGCTGCGGCGTTCCGGCTGTCGGCCGACCTCGGCTGGCACGAGGCGGTGGCGAACCACTTCAGCCTGGCGGTGACGTCGGACGGGAAGAAGTTCCTGATGAACCCGAGGTGGCGGCACTTCGCCCGCGTCAAGGCGAGCGAGCTCCTCCTGCTCGACTCCGACGACAAGGAGACGATGAGCCGCCCCGACGCGCCGGACGCGTCTGCCTGGTGCATCCACGGGCACCTTCACGGCGCCTTGCCCCAGGCGCGCTGCATCCTCCACTGCCACCCGCCCTACGCGACGGCCATCGCGTCGCTCGCCGATCCCGAGCTCAAGCCGATCGAGCAGAACACCGCCCGCTACTACCGGCGCTACGCGATCGACCGGGAGTTCGGCGGCATTGCCGACAACGACGAGGAGGGGCGGCGCCTGGTGCGGGTGATTGGCGACAAGAAGCACGTGATCATGGGGAACCACGGGGTCCTGGTCATGGCGGACACCGTCGCGGAGGCCTTCGACAACCTGTACTACCTCGAGCGGGCCTGCCAGACGCTGGTCCTCGCCTACTCCACGGGCCAGAAGCTGAAGGTTCTCTCGCACGAGATCGCCGAGGCGACCGCGCGCGGCTGGGAGGAGTACAAGGACGCGGCGTTCGCCCACTTCGATCAGCTGAAGGCGATCCTCGACGCCAAGGACCCCTCGTACAAGGACTGACCGGATCGGCGGCCGGCGCCGCCGTCAGCGAGCGAGCGGCGCTAGCTCCAGCTGAGGAGCCGGCAGAGGTCGCTCGTGAGATCGGTCAGCTGGAAGCAGCCCCGGCGCCCGCCGAGCCGCGACCGGACGTCGCCCGCCCAGTCGGCGCCGAGCTTGACGCCGATCAAGTCCCGGACTCGCTCCTGCGGCTCGTTGCAGATGCCGAGATAGGGCAGGCGGGGAGTCAGGACCCGGGCCGCCCGGATCTCGTGGCTCGCCTGGTCCACGTCGTACCAGAGCTCGAACCCGTGGACCTGGTCGAACATCGACTGGTAGAGGGAGAGCGCCCCTCCCGCGCGGGCCACGTGGCTCCGCTTGTAGCGGTGGAACACGAACGGCCGGCCCGGAGGCGACGCGTACATCTCCACGGTGGCCGGGGTGCGGACGTGCCGCTCCTGGAAGAGCGCCCGCGTCTCCTCGCGGTAGGTGAAGCAGAGGTCGATGAGCTCGGGCCAGGCCTCGAGGTCGAGCTGATGGAACTCCGCCGGACCGAGCTCCCGTGAGCCCGGGAGGGCCATCCGCGTCACCTGCCGGGACAGCCGGGCCGCCTCGAGAGCGGTGTCGAGCAGGTGGCCGGCGAGCGGGTGCTCGCCGAGCGCCGCCGCCACCTGGCGCCGGAAGCCGGCGGCGATGCGGAGGGTGCCGATTGCCCGGAAGGCATCGAGGAGCTCGCCGCAGCGCGCCCGCGTCTCCGGTGAGCGCGCGGTCGCCGTCGCCTCGGACAGCTGATAGCTCGGCGACGGCTCCGCGACCAGGCTGACCTCCAGGTCCGCGATCCCGTCAGTCAGCCGGGCGTTCAGCCGCAGGAGCGAGCGGTCGAGGGTGTCGACCCACCCCGTGACGATCCGCTCGTAGGGGCCGCGTCCCCCGGCGAGGAAGCGACAGTCGACCGTCACCTCAGCGACCCGTGACCATCCCGTCGACGTGCTTGGCCGCGCGGCCGAGATCGTACTCGCGGTACATCTGGAGCCACTCGGCCGCGGGGGACCCGGAGCCGTGGATGATCTCCACGTCCCACCATCCCGCGTACTCCGAGGCGGTGAGGTCCCGGATGAACCGGAAGAGGCGCATGCGGTCCTCGGCGGTGCCGGTCGCCCCCGCGTAGTACTTGTCGAAGTAAGGCTTGAGCTCCGGGGCCCGCTGGTCCTCGATCGCCGGCAGCGTCTCGACCGCGCCGCCCGCGATCTCGAGCAGGAGCCGTGTCGCCAGGTAGTGCCCCTCCATGGCGACGTGCTTTCCCGTGTTCGCGTAGACTGCGTCGGGCACCGCGACACCGGGCTCCAGGATGGTCGCGTGCATCGAGGCGGCCACGCCCGTGCTCCAGATGAGCGCCTGGAGCTTGATGAGCTGGGTGATCTTGTCGCGGATGTGCGGCGCGTCGGCCACGCCGTTGAGCTCGGCGATGCGGTGCGCCGCGCCGATGAAGATGTCGAGCTTCCCGACGTCGGCTCCGAGGTAGCCCTGCCGGTTGACGCTCGCGAAGATGTTGGCCATGTCGCCGGAATGCTGCCACTCGCCGCACAGGAACACCCGCTCCCAGGGGACGAACACGTCCTCGAAGATCGTGAACGTCTCGAGCAGCTGGTCCTTCCGCGTCATGGGCGACGTCTCGGGGTCCTTGATGTTGGCCTCGCGCGCGATCAGCTTCACGCCGGGAGCGTCGACCGGGACGGCGCAGGACACCGCGTAGTCGGCGTCCTCCCGCCGCATCGCCCGGGTCGGGGCGACGATCAGCTCCTCGGCGGCCACCGCGCCGGACGTGTGCATCTTGCAGCCCCGGATGACGATGCCGTCGGCGCGGCGCTCGACGACCCGGAGGTAGGCTTCCTTGTTCGGCTGCTCGGCCGGTCTGAGACGGCGGTCCCCCTTGGGATCCGTGATGGCCGCCGAGGTCATGATCTGATCCCGCTGGAACCGTCGGATGTAGCTCCGCACGCGCTCCAGGTACTCGCCCTTCCCTTCGCGTGCGAGCGTGGAGGCGACGACGTAGAGCGCGGCCAGCTCGTCCCGCCCGATCGTCGCGTACCCCGCGGCGGGGGAGACGCGCGAGACCTGCCGGGCGACCATGATGTTGTCGAGGAGGTCGTCCTTCGTCGCGGGGATCGACCAGAAGGGATGGCAGGGCGCCCCGTCGATCGACACGATGCGCGGCAGCGCCCGCTGGACCTCCGGATCGCGCACGCAGTCGTAGATCCACGTGCCCCAGCAGTGCCGGGTGGGCGCGAAGCCCTCGTGACTCACGCGGTCCGCGATGCGCTCGCCCCCGCAGTACACGACGGGCCGCTGCTCCCGGAGGGCGGCAAGATAGGCTGCGCTGGTCCTGAACGCCATGACGGTGGCCTCCTGGGCGGGTGCCGGCCGGGCACCTCAGCCTTCGTTCAACAGTCGCCGAACCTCGTCCCGCGAGACCTTGCCGTTCGCGTTTCGCGGCAGGGCGGTGAGGAACCGGACGGTGCGTGGCGATTTGTAGTCGGCGATGCGCTCGGCGAGGAAGCGTCCGAGGGCGCCCGCGTCCAGCGTGCTGCCGGCCTTCGCGACGACGGCGGCGGCCACGACCTCGCCCAGGTCCCGGTCGGGCAGGCCGACGACCGACGCCTCGAGGACGTCCGGATGGGCGGCGATCGCGGTCTCGACCTCGGCGGGCGGGATCTTCTCGCCCCCGCGGTTGATCAGCTCGTCCGCGCGCCCCACGAGGCGGAGGAGGCCGTCGGCGCCGAGGCGCGCCAGATCCCCGGTGCGAAGCCACGGACCGTCGAACTTCGCTCGGGTCGCCGCCTCGTCCTTCCAGTAGCCCGCCATCACCGTGGGGGTCCGGAGCTGGAGCTCGCCCCCGGCGGCGATCCGGTCGAGGACGCCCGGCACCGCGACGCCGATCGCGGTCAAATCGCGGGCGCCTGGGCGCCAGGGGAGATAGTGCGTGATCGAGGTTGCCTCGGACATCCCGTACACGTTCACGAAGCGGACGTCGGGGACGACCTCGGCCAGGCGCGCGGCGAGCGCGGCCGGCATCGGCGCGCCGCCGTAGGCGAACCACGGGGCCAGGGCGGCGGGCGGGGGCGCCGCCTCGAGCTGGGCCAGCATGCGGCCGTAGATGGTCGGCACCCCGATCAGGAACGTGTACCGTCCCTTGGCCAGGGCCGCGGCCACCGCTCCCGGATCGAAGCGGCGCGGGACGTCGACCTGCCCGTTCACGAGCAGCATGTGGGCGAGGCCGTCGTTGTAGCCCGTGTTGTGGAAGAGCGGGCACACCACCGCCGTCGCGCTGTCGGGTCCCGACTGGAAGAGGTGCGCGAACATCTCCGCGTTCCGGACGAGCGAGGCGTTCCGGATCATCACGCCGCGCGGCTCGCCGGTCGTGCCCGAGGTGTAACAGAGGACGCCGACCTCGTCCGGTCGCGCCTCGGAGCCGTCCAGCGCCGGCGCCGGGGTCCCGGGCGTTCCGATCTCGGCCGACGGGATCGCGCGGCGTCGGTAGCGCTCGGACGCGCGGGCGAGGTACGAGGGGTCGCCGACGAGCGCGGCGGGATCGAGGTCGCCGAGAACCCGGTCGAGGTCGCCCGCGGCCTGCCGCGTGTTCAGAGGCGCCGCCACGGCGCCGTGGGCGATGGCGCCGAGGTATGCGACGACCCAGTCGCCGCCGTTGTCGCCGAGGATGGCCACCCGGTCGCCTCGCTCGACGCCGAGGCGCCGGAGTCGCGCGCGGAACCGTGCGACGAGCCGGGCGACCTCGCCGTAGCCCAGCGTCCGCCCGCGGTCGGGCTCGGCGACGAAGACCGCATCGGGGGTGCGCTCCGCCCAGTGGTGGAGAAAGTCCGGCAGGGTGTCAGCCATGGCTCGCGTCGGCCCGAGTGGGGCGGTCCGTATTCTAAGGGACCGCTTCGCGCGAAATCAATCAGCCGGCGTCGGCCGGCGGGCACTCCGGGAGCTCGACGGTGAAGACGCTGCCGGCGCCTTCGGCGCTCTCGACGGCGATCCGCCCGCCGCGGTCCTCGACGATGCTCTTCGCGATGGCGAGGCCGAGGAGCGCGGACACGGCCGGCAACGTTCGGCGGCGCCCTCGCGCGCGGGCGGCACCAAGCGGGCGGAGCGGAGCTACGCCGGGCGGGCGCCCCGAACCGGGCAGTCCGGCGGCATGACGGCCTTCTTCCGCGCGACGATCCCGCCGGCGTGCGCCCCGAGGTAGTGCGCGATCGTCTCGACCCGGATCTTCATCGACCCCGCCGGCTTGGTAGCGTCGAGGTCCTGGAACGAGAAGAAGAGCGTGCCGGACCGCTCCACGATCTGCTGGACGGGCGTGTAGGTCGGCTGGTCCATCCCGCACTCGTAGCTCGAGAGCCGGACGACGCACGAGATCCAGGGCACGCGCGCGGCGAACTTTGCTCCCCACAGGATCTCGTTCGTGTTCGCGCTGTAGGACGACGGCCACACGTCGCGGATGTCGAGGGGCGACTTGACGTGGCCCGACCTGACGTCGGGGCCGAATGCCCAGTCGAGCAGGTCGGCGTCGAGCGGCAGGTACTGACCCCAGAGGATCGGGTAGCCGTAGGCCTGGATGTCGACCTCGATCTCGTGGCCGATTCCCGGGTCCATGTGATACGGGCGGGCGAGGACCAGGATGGCGGAGCGGTCCTTCTTCGCGCACCACTCGAGCACCTCGCGCGAGCGCCGGCGGAGCCCGTCGGAGAAGGTCTGGAGCGCTCGGTAGCCTTCGGCGACCGCCGCGGCCGTCTCGACGGGCGTGAGCCCGGGCAAGACGTCGCGCAGCCCCTCGTAGAGCTGCTTCGGCACGAGCTTCGGCTCGTCGAGCGACACGAACGGCGCGACGTAGCGGATGCCCTGGTCCGCGAAGGCGTCCCGCTCCTTGAGGAAGCCGGCCTTGATGTTCTCGGGGGCCGCCATGACGCGCGGGCAGGTCAGGCTCCGGGCGACGTGCCCGCTCAGGAACGACGGGAGGTTGTAGATCATCGGCGAGAAGACCACGTGGAGCTTCTCGCGGTGCCCGAAGACGAGCTCGCCATAGTGGCCGGAGATGCACTTCACCGGGTAGCAGCAGTCCACGGTCCCGCGGCCCTTGCCGAACTCCCGGCCCTGCTCCTCGGAGGTGTCCGACGAGAAGACGAGGTGGCGCGGGTCGACGCCCAGGGCGGTGAAGAGCCCGTGCCAGAACTGGTGCGTCGACCAGAGGTTCAGGACGCGCGGGATGCCGATCCGGAGCTCAGCGCGCGACGGGCGCGGAGCGGGCGCGGCGGAAGGCGTCTTTGCGAACCATCTCGGCAACGTTAGGGTACTCACGCTTGACCTCCTCGAGCTTCGCCTTCACCGTCCGCATCTCGTTCGCGTCCTCGACGAGGCCCTTCGGGCAGGAGTTCCCGCTGATGACCCGCTCCCAGCCCGCGGCGAGCGGCACCTTGCTCCACGAGCGCCCGGCCGCGCCCGGCAGCTGCACGTCGATGAAGGTGCGGGTGCAGTTGACCGGGCACCACTTGCAGACGGTCTCCGCCTTCGTGGTGCTGACGTAGGTCAGGGACTCGATGACGTCGAAGCCTCGGAAGCGGGACGGCTGGCCGGCGCCCCGCCAGTCGCCCGCGCAGAGCGCGGCGCCGATCGCGCCGGCCTCGCCGGAGTACGGGTGGAGCACCACGTCGGCGTCGGGCACCTTGCTCGTGATGAAGTCGGTCTGCGCCTTGACCACCGCCATGTTGCGGTGGGTGCCGCCCTGGAGGACGAACTTCCGGCCGGCCGCCCGGAGGTTCTGGAGCTGGCCGGCGTAGATCCAGACGTTCACCGGCAGGACGGCCGCGAGCGCCGCCATGATCTCCTCGGCCGCCCAACCCTTCCGCTGCTGGTTCACGATGTCGGACTGCAGGAAGACGCCGCATCCCATCGCGAGGGACGGCATGGCCTTCGCCGTGAACGCGCGCTCGGCGTAACCCTCGAGAGGGATCCCGTAGCGCTCGGCGACCCCCTGGAGGAACGCCCCGTTTCCGGACGAGCACTGGGAGTTCAGCCGGAAGTCGGCGACCGTGCCCTGCCGGAGGAGCATGATCTTGACGTCCGTCCCGCCGACGTCGCAGATCACGTCGGCGTCGGGGACGTAGTGGAGCGCCGCCGTCGCGTGGGCCACCGTCTCCACGATGGCCACGTCGGCCCCGAGGACGTCGCGGAGCAGGTCCTTGCCGTAGCCGGTGAGCGCCAGGGCGCCCACCTCGCTGAAGCCCGCCGCCCGCACCTGGCGGAACAGCGACTGCGCGTCCTCGATCGGGTTGCCCTTCGAGATCGCGTAGCAGCTGAAGAGGAGCTCCTTGTCGAGCGAGAGCACGACCGCCTTGGCGGTGGTGCTGCCGAAGTCGCAGCCGAGGAGGACGGGCGCGGCGGCGGCGGCCGGCGTCGGGCGCGCGAGGGCCGCGGGGCGGCCGGCGTACCGGGAGACGAAGCTGGCGAGCTCGTCGCCGCCGGCGACGAGCGCCCGCGCGCCGTCCTTGGCCTTCTGCTCCTGCTGGCCCTCGGTGACCCACCACGTCAGGCGCTCGCGGCCCCGGTACACGCCGACGCCGGGCGCCTCGCCCCGGGCGGTCTCGACGCAGCCGAGGCAGGCGTAGTAGAGGGCGTCCTCGGGCACCAGGATGAGTGACGCGGGGTCCGCATCGCCGGCGTCCGTCAGGCCGCGCTCCTTCCAGAGCTTCGCGAGATGGTGGCGCCACGCCTCCTGGAGCCCCTTGAAGAAGAGGTTGGGCCCGCCCAGGAGGAGGACAGTGGGCATGGGCGTGTTGCCCTTGGTCAGGGTCGCGAGGTTCTGGTAGACCACGGCCTCGAAGAGGCTGGCGATGATCTCCTCGACCGGCACGCCGGTCTTCACGAGCGTGTTCGCGTCCGTCTCGGCGAAGATGCCGCACTTCGAGCTGATCTTGTGGAGGCTCAACCCCGCGTACGGCATCGCGGCCAGCCGCTCGGCCGGCACCTGGAGCTTCCGCGCGGTCTTCTCGATGAACGTCCCGGTGCCGCCGCTGCAGGCCGACTGCATGTAGACCTGCTTCGACTTCCCGGTGCCGGCCTCCTTGAAGAAGATGGTCTTCATGTCCTCGCCGCCGATCTCGGACACGAAGCGCACCTCGGGGTGGAGCCGCTCGACGCACGCGGCGACGGCAACGACCTCCTGGACGTACTTGCCGCCTATCAGGGCCGTGATGGCGCCCGCCCCCGAGCCGGTGATGAAGGCCTGATCCACCTCGGGCGTGAGGCCGGCCTCGGACTCCATGCGCTCGAGGAACTCGAGCACCTTCTCGGCCTGGCGGGTGTTGTGGCGCTGGTAGTCCCGCCAGAGGACCCGGTCACCGTCGACCAGCACCGCCTTGACGGTGGTCGAGCCGACGTCGACGCCCGCGATCCTCACGACGCCCCCGCGGGCGCGGCGGCGGGCCGCGCGCCGGGCGCCGGTCGGGCGGCGGCGAGCTTCGCCAGCCGGTCGCCGCGGCCCATCAGCTTGGCGACGTGGAGGACCAGGTTGGCGGCGGTGCCGGCGGCGAGGCCCGTGCGCGGGATCGGGTAGGTGGCCATGCGCATGGCCGGCCGGGCGTCCACGTAGGCCCGGACCTCCTCCAGGGCGAGGCCCGTCGCGTCCAGCACGGTGTCGAGCTCCCGCTGGGCGCGCTTCTTCGCCTCGGTCAGGATCATCTGGCAACGCGACAGCGCGTGGACCTCGGCGTCGCCCTTGATCTCGAGCGGGGCATAGAGGAGGTCCGGGTACTTGCCGACGACGCCGGCCATCGCGCCGATGCTCATCGTGTTGGGCATGCAGGAGTACGGCGAGAGCTCGCAGATCATGTGGGCCTTCTTCTTGTGGTAGGCCCACAGCGCCTTCCCGACCAGCATGTCGCCCTCGCCGCCGTCGAGGCGGCTGTGGAAGTAGGGGGCGGCGAGCCGGCGGAGCTCCAGCTGGTTCGGGAGCTCGTGGGGGAGGCTCCCCATGGCGCGCCGCAGCCGGTCGAACGTCCACCGATACACCGCCTGGGCGGCCCGCCCGGCGGCCAGCTTGAGCCGCGCGCCGCGCTCGATGCCGCTGTAGTCCTCGAAGCGCTGGAGCCCGAGCCGGAGGAGGTAATCCATCCACACCGTCACCGCCGCCGGGTAGACCTCGGCGCCCTCGGCCTCGAGCCAGCGGTGGATGTTGTAGTTCGGGTCGCCCTCGACGGTCTGGAGGTAGAACTCGCCGGTGATCTTCACCTTCGGCTTCACCCGGAGCCTGTCCACCTCGATCGTGGCGAAGCGCCGGTGGACCTCGCGGAGCGCGCGGGCGAAGTAAGGGGTGCCGAGATGCCAGGCGATCGAGCGCCACGAGTCATTGCGCGGACGATTCTTGAAGACCTCGAAGAGGTGGTCCATGCACTCGCGCACGATGGCGTCGGTGCGACCGGCCTCCACCTCGTACGGCCGGATCTGGTACTCGAGGTCCTGCACGAGATCGGCGCAGAAGATGGCCCAGAGGCAGCCGAAGGTGATCGGGAGGTTGAAGTCGAGGCCGTCGCCCATCACCGCCTTCTGGTCCATCTGATCCTGGGCCAGGAGGAACATCCGGAATGCCTCGAGCCCGGTGTTCCGGAGCGCGAGCTCGTAGCTCTGGTGGTACTGGCCGAAGCGGCAGGCCCCGCAGGAGCCGGCGGTGAGGTACACGTAGCGCTTGCTCACCTCGTCGGCGCCGATGGCCTTCGACTCCTTCTTGAGGAAGTTGACGAGGTTCCCGGTGGTGAAGCTCGTCGGGCAGCACTGGCCGATGTCCGCCACCTCGCGCCCGGTGAGAAGGTCCGCCTTGGTCGCGACCGGCAGGATGCGCGCCTGGTAGCCGCTGTTCTCCAGGACCGCCTGGAGCAGGCGCTCGAGGCGCCAGTGGAGGCCGCCGAACAGCACCGTCGTGGACTCGCGCTGGGCGCGGGTGAAGGGGCGCGGCGCGTAGGTGCGATAGGGCTCAGCGGTGACCGTCGCCATTCCGTCCTCCTTCGACCTCGAGGCGCGCCGGCGCCGGCATCAGCGCCGGACCAGTGCGCCGGAACGAATCGACCCAGTGCTCCACCAGGCGCACGGTGGCGAATCCCGGCAGGCGCCGGATGGTCTCGTCGACCTTGCGGGCGGCGTCGCGCCCGTCCTCGCCGCCGAAGAGGTAGCCGGCGATGAAGCGCAGCTCGTCCTTGCCCTGCTCGCCGCTGCCGACCGGCGCCCAGAAGCGGTCCACGATGGCGCGGCTGACCCGCGCGGCGCCGGGCCGCCGGAGCCGCTCCTCGGCCTGCCGATAGTAGAAGAAGAAGTGTCGGGACTCGTCGAGCATGATGCGCTCGAGCAGGTCCGACAGCACGGGATGCCCGGAGAGCTTGGCGAGCCGCCGGTACGCCGTGAGCGCCGTCAGCTCGTTGATCGCCCCCCAGGCCATGTGAAGCGCGCAGAAGTCCGGCCAGGCCCGCGAGAGCATGGCGACCGCGCCGGCCTCGAGGCGTTTCAGGAACGGCTCCTGCCCGCGCGGCCGCGACCGCTCGCCGAGCGGATGCCCGACGGCGTCCAGGAAGCGCGCCAGCGCGAGCCCGTGGAACGTCTCCTCGTAAACCCAGCAGGCGAGGAACGTCGCGACGTCGGGGTCATCGACCGCCCGGGTCGCGAGGAGCTCCCGGAGGTAGATGATGGTGTGGGCCTCGATGTCCTGCATGTAGCGCAGCGTCCGGATCGTTTCGGGGGAGATGGGATGCCGGGGGACGTCGGCCCACGGGAACGCAGCGAGGTCCACTGCACGGGAGCGCGCGACGTAGGCCTCCAGATCAACCGCGCCCATGGCCCGGCCAAAGCCTACAACGATCTGCCCGCGGGGGGCAAAGGGGTGCTCCGCCCATCTCACCCCGCTCTACGCGCGTGGCCTGGCGGCCGGATGGCCGGGCAAGGCCTGCCGGCCGGGTCGCTCGCGGGGTCGTCGTCGCCGGCCCGCGCGCTCCCGCCGCCGGCTTGTGCCCGGCCCGGGCCTGGTTTACGCTCGGCCCACGTTGTCGAGCGATCTCCCGCCAAGAGACAGGGTGACAAACCCTCGCCGAACAAGGAGGTAGGACCCATGCGCATCTCCCGACTGGTCCTCGCACTCACGCTGATCGCCGCGCTGGCGCTCGTCGGCCTGGCGGTGATCGGGCCTAAGGCCTCGGCCCAGGGGAAGGTGATCCGCTTCGGCGTGAACCGGGGAGCCGAGAACCTCGACCCCGTCACGCAGGACGCGAACCCCGACATCTGGGCCTTCATGCAGATCTACCAGCAGCTGGTGAAGGTCAACGTCAAGGGCGACGGGTTCGAGCCCGACCTGGCCGAGAAGTGGTCGACCTCTGCCGACGGCCGGACGTGGACGTTCAACCTCCGGAAGAACGCCAAGTTCTCCAACGGCGACACGGTCAAGGCCTCCGACGCGGTGTGGTCCCTGAAGCGCGCCCGGGACACCAAGGGGCCGTGGAAGTGGGCCCTCGAGGCGGTCGAGGACATCCAGGCCAAGGACGACTTCACGGTGGTCATCAGCCTGAAGGAGCCGTGGGCCCCGTTCCTGGCCGACATCTCGCTCTTCTCGAACAGCATCATGCCGGAGAAGGTCTTCAAGGGCGCGAAGGACGAGGACATCTCGAACAAGCCCGTCGGCTCCGGCCCCTGGATGCTCGTGGACTGGAAGAAGGGCGAGGAGCTCGTCATGAAGGCGAACCCCCACTACTACGAGAAGGGGTTCCCCAAGAGCCAGGAGCTCCGCCTCCGGTACATCCCGGACGACAACAGCCGGATCATCGCGCTGCAGTCCGGGGACGTCGACGGCATCGACTATCCGCCGTTCTCCCGGATGCAGGAGCTCCGGAAGGACGCCAAGCTGGAGGCGCAGCTCAACCCGTCCACCCAGGTGTCGCACCTCTCGCTCAACATCCGCGAGGCGCCTCTCAACAACGTGAAGTTCCGGCAGGCGCTTGCCTACGCGACCGACCGCGCGTCCATCGTCAAGGCGGTCTGCTTCGGCCACTGCACGCCGGCGACGACCTTCCTGCCGATGACGACCCCGATGTTCAACAAGGGGTCCAAGGGCTACGCCTACGACCTGAACAAGGCCAAGCAGCTGCTGAAGGAATCGGGCGTCGCCACGCCGCTCACGCTCAAGATCCTCTACCGCGCGAACGACGCCGTGCACCAGCCGACGGCGGTGGCCCTGAAGGAGATGTGGGGCAAGCTCGGCGTGACGCTCGAGCTCGAGCCGCTCGACCGCGCCGCCGCCACCCAGCGGTACCGCGCGAACCAGTTCCAGGTCTACATCACGAGCTGGACCAACGACATTCCCGATCCGTCCCAGCTCGCCTCCTACGCGCTGGGCTTCACCGAGAGCCAGTCGTACCACAGTGGCTACCAGTCGGCGGAGATGGATGGGCTCCTGGCCAAGGGGCTGCGAGAGGTGAATGCCGACAAGCGCCGCCAGATCTACTACGAGATCCAGGAGCTGGCGCTGAAGGACTCGCCGCTCATCATCCTCTACTACTCGCCGTACACCATCGCCATCAACAAGAAGATGAAGGGATTCGTCCAGCTGGCCACCGGTCCCTGGATCTTCAGGAACGTGACCGTGGAGTAAGCGCGGACAGCACCGCACCGTGCCCCTGCTGCGCTACGCGCTTCGGCGCATCGGGCAGACGCTGCCCGTGGCGCTCCTGGTCACGGTCCTGATCTTCTTCCTGATCAAGCTGATCCCCGGGGATCCCGCGACGGCGATCCTCGGGGAGCGCGCGAGCGACGCGGCGGTCCAGGCCCTACGGACGCAGTGGGGCCTGGACCGGCCGCTTCCGGTGCAGTACGCGGTCTACATGCGGAACCTCCTGACCGGGGATTTGGGGCAATCGCTCCGGTATCGGACGCCCGTCATCGACCTGCTCCCTCGCCGGGCGATGGTGACGTTCTTCCTGATCGTCTACAGCACGCTCCTCTCGCTGGTCATCGCGGTGCCCCTGGCGATCGCGGCGGCCACGCGCCGGGACCGCTGGCCGGACCAGCTGGTCCGGGGCCTCATCACGATTCCCCTCGCGTCGCCCGTGTTCTGGATCGGCATCCTGCTGCTCATCCTGTTCTCCCTGACCCTGGGGTGGTTCCCCGCGTCGGGATACGGCGAGGGATTCGTGGGCCACCTGCGGCACCTCTTCCTGCCGGCCCTGACGCTCTCCGGCTTCTTCACGGCCGTGGTCACCCGGAATCTCCGCTCGGCGCTGATCGACGTGCAGACCACCGCGTACATCGACTTCGCCCGCGCGAAGGGGCTCGACCGGCGCAGCGTGTTGTTTCACCACGTCCTGCGTGCGGCCCTCCTGCCGATCGTGACGCTGATTGGCGTGCGGCTGTCCTACGCCATCGGCGGCTCGGTCGTCGTGGAGACGGTCTTCGCGCTCCCGGGCCTGGGGTCGTGGATGATCGAGTCGATCTTTGCCCGCGACTACATGGTCGTTCAGACCCTGACCGTGGCGTTCGCGTTCGGCGTGATGCTGATCAATCTCGCCACCGACCTGATCTACCCGCTGTTCGACCCGCGCGTCCGGATCGGGTGATGAACGCCGTTGCCGCCGACCTCGCAGGCGCGACACGGGTCCGGCCGCGGCTCCATCGCGGCCTGACGATCGGCGGGACGATGCTGTTGCTCCTGGTGGCGGTGTCCGTCATCGGACCGCGGGTGAGCCCGTACCACCCCTTCGAGCACGACTTCGACCAGCTCCTGCAGGCGCCGAGCGCCGCGCACCCCTTTGGCACCGACAATTTCGGCCGGGACGTGCTCACCCGCGTGCTGGTCGGCGGGGCCATCGTCCTGCGGATCGGCGTCCTCGCCACCCTGTTCCCCTTCGTGTTCGGGTCGCTGCTGGGCGCGGCCGCGGGCTACTACGGGGGCTGGGTGGACAGCGTCCTCATGCGGACCGTGGACGTGGTGACGGCCATTCCCTTCTTCGTGCTGGTCGTCGCGATCCTGGCCTTCCTGGGCCCGGGCGAGTTCAACATCTTCGTCGCGATCGGGGCGACCCAGTGGGTCTACTACTCCCGGCTCGTGCGGGGCGAGGTGCTGCGGGAGCGGAGCCTCGACTACGTCGCGGCCGGGCGCGCGCTCGGCTATCCGCGCCGGCGCATCCTGCTGGGGCACATCCTTCCCAATGCGCTGCCGCCGGCCATCATCTTCCTGACGTCGGACGTCGTCCTGATCATCCTGACGACGGCGTCGCTCGGTTTCCTGGGGCTAGGCGTGAGGCCGCCGGCCCCGGAGTGGGGAATGATGATGTCCGAGGGGCGGGAGTTCCTCAGCACCGGCTGGTGGGTGGCCACCATGCCCGGGTTCGCGTGCCTGTACGCCGGCCTGGCCTTCATCCTCCTGGGGGACGGCGTGGCCGATCTGCTCCGCGTCAAGGGACAGTGAGCAGGCCCGAGCTGCTGAGGGCGACCGGGCAGCGCGCGGTAACCGAGCCCCTCCTGGCCGTCGAGGGCCTCCGGGTCGAGATTCCCACGCGGCGGGGGATCGTGCGGGCGGTCCGCGGCGTCAGCTTCGGGGTGCGGCCCGGAGAGACGTTCGCGCTGGTGGGGGAGTCCGGCTCGGGCAAGACCATGACCTGCCGCGCGATCGTGCGGCTCGTCCACCCGCCGGGGCGCATCACCGCCGGCCGCGTCCTCTTCGAGGGCCGCGACCTGGCGCCGCTCTCCGAGCGGGAGCTGGAGCACGTTCGCGGCCACGGCATCGTCATGGTGTTCCAGGACCCCATGACCGCGCTCAACCCGGTGCTGAGCGTCGAGCGGCAGGTCGTCGAGGCCCTGCCCACTGGCCGGGGCCAGGAGTCGTCTCGCGCCCGGGCGGTGGGGTTACTCCGCCACGTCGGCATCCCGGATCCGGAGCGCCGGCTCGCCGCCTACCCCCACGAGCTCTCGGGCGGTCAGCGCCAGCGGGTGATGCTCGCCATCGCGCTGGCGCGGCAGCCGAAGCTCCTCCTGGCCGACGAGCCCACGACCGCGCTGGACGTGACGATCCAGGCCCAGATCCTGCGGCTGCTCGTGACACTCCAGCGGGAGCTCGGCATGGCGCTGATCCTGGTCACCCACGACCTGGGGGTCGTCTACCAGGCCGCCGACCGGGTGGCGGTGATGTATGCGGGGGAGATCGTGGAGCTCGCGACGGCCGCGGACCTGTTCGCCCGGCCGAGCCACCCGTACACGATCGGGCTCATCCGGTCCGTGCCGAGCCTCGATCGCCAGCGCCGCCTGGTGCCGATCCCGGGAACACCGCCCGATCTCGCCGCCATCGGCCAGGGGTGTCCGTTCGCGCCGCGCTGCGCGTGGGTGGCTCCCGAGTGTCTCACCGGTGACGTGCCGCTCGTGGCCGTGGGTGCCGACCACTTCAGCCGATGCCTTCGCGTCGACCATCTGAGCTCGCCCTGACCGGGCCTGGGGGGATGGGCGAGGCGGCGCCGTCCAGGCCCCTGCTGGAGGTGCGGGGCCTGGTCAAGCATTTTCCCCTGGCGCACACCCTACTGGACGTCCTCCTGCGCCGGACGCCCGAACACGTGCGCGCTGTCGATGGCGTGTCGTTCACCCTTGACCGCGGGCGAACCCTCGGCCTGGTCGGGGAGTCCGGGTGCGGCAAGAGCACGCTCGGGCGGTGCCTCCTACGGCTCCACGACGCCGACCGGGGCGCGGTGCTGTTCGACGACGTCGACCTGATGAAGCTCACCGAGAGCGAGCTCGCGCCCTACCGCAAGCGGATACAGGTCGTGTTCCAGGACCCGTACGCGTCGCTGAACCCGCGCCAGCGGGTCGATCGGATGCTCCGGGAGGTGCTCGACGTCCACGAGATCGGCCCGCCCTCGGCGCGACCGCGGCGGATCGACGAGCTGCTCGTCCAGGTGGGGCTGAGCCCCGCCGACGGCCACAAGTATCCGGGCGAGTTCTCGGGCGGCCAGCGCCAGCGCGTCGGCATCGCGCGGGCCCTCGCCGTCGAGCCGGAGCTCCTGATCGCCGACGAGCCCCTGTCGGCGCTCGACGTCTCGATCCAGGCCCAGATCCTCCAGCTCCTCCTCGACCTGCGCGCGTCGCTCGGGCTGACGATGATCTTCATCTCGCACGACCTGCGGGTCGTCCGGTACCTGAGCGACGAGGTCGCCGTGATGTACCTGGGCACGATCGTGGAGCACGCGCCGACCGTCGAGCTCTTCGCCCGGCCCCAGCACCCGTACACGATGGCGCTCCTGTCGGCGGTGCCGGAGGTGGGCGGCGTCCGGCGGGAGCCGGCGCCGATCGAAGGCGAGCCGCCGAGCGCCGTGCGGATCCCGTCGGGGTGCCGGTTCCATCCGCGATGCCCGATCCGCGTGGCGCGGTGCGACGCGGAGTCGCCCGCGCTGGCGCCGCTCCAGCCCGGCCATCTCGTGGCGTGCCACGTCGCGGCGGAGCGCGCGGGGGTGCCGGCGGTCGCCGGAAGGGGAGACGCGACGAGAGCTTGACACCGCGTCCGCGCCCTACCCAAGATGCCTCCAACCAGGAGGAGAGGATGCCTACGCTCGACCCCGAAGAGCTCGCGCAGCTCCTGCCCGCCGAGACGGCGGCCTTCCCGTCGCCCATCCCGACCCAGTTCGTATCCAGCGACGAGTTCATGCCGCTGCCCCAGACCCGGAGGCAGCGAGAGGTCGAGGCCCGCATCCAGGAGCTTGGCGACTCGCTCGCGAAGCGCCAGGGCCTGAGCCGCCGCCGGTTCTTCCAGACCGCCGCGGGCATGGCCGCGGCGTTCGTCGCGATGAACGAGGTCTACGGCTCCGTGTTCGGGGTCAGCCCGGCCGAGGCCCAGACGCCGGAGATGGCCGACGCGCGCGCCAAGGCGCTGGCCGACCAGTTCATCATGGACATGCACACCCACTTCCTGCGCGACGACACGCGGCTCGAGGGATTCGTCCGGTCGCGGGAGGCGGTGGGCAAGGCCGGGTGGAACCCGGCGCTGGCGGGGAAGCCGCAGACCATCGAGGACCTCAAGTTCGCCAACTACTTCAAGGAGATCTACTTCGACAGCGACACGAAGGTGGCGCTGATCTCGGGGTCGGGCTCCGAGGAGCCGCGTGACTGGTTCCTCACCAACGAGATGAAGGCCGACGCCCGCGGTCGGGTGAACCGGCTCACCGGGTCGAAGCGGCTCATGTCCCACGCGATCTTCATGCCGGGCATGCCGGGGTGGCTCGAGTCGGTGGACCGGGCGATCGCGGAGCTCAAGCCGGATTCCTTCAAGGGCTACACGGTCGGCGACAACACGAACAAGCAGCTCTCCCGGCACCCGTGGCGGATGGACGACGAGAAGCTCCTCTACCCCTTCTACGAGCGGCTCGCCAAGGCCGGGCTGGTCAACGTGTGCGTCCACAAGGGGCTCTATCCCCCGTCGACGACCAAGCAGTTCCCGAACCTCCTCGAGTACGCGGACGTCCGCGACGTCGGCAAGGCGGCCAAGGACTGGCCCCAGCTCAACTTCGTGATCTACCACTCGGCGTTCCGCTTCACCGGCGGCGCGCAGGGGGACGCGTGGGCGCAGTTCGAGCAGACGGGGCGCATCGACTGGGTGACGGACCTGGCCGACATCCCCGCGAAATACGGCGTGAGCAACGTCTACGGGGACCTGGGCCAGATCTTCGCCCAGAGCACGGTCTCGGAGCCCCGCCTCTGCGCCGCGATGATGGGGCAGCTCGTGAAGGGGCTCGGCGCGGACCACGTGGTGTGGGGCACCGACGCGATCTGGACCGGCTCGCCCCAGTGGCAGATCGAGGCGCTCCGCCGCCTGGAGATCCCCGAGGACATGCAGCGGAAGCACGGCTTCGCGCCGCTCGGCCCGGCCGACGGTCCCGTGAAGCGCGCGATCTTCGGCGAGAACTCCGCCAAGCTGTACGCGTACGATCGGCGTGCGGAGCTCGCGACCGACCGCATCGCGGTGGCCCGGGCGACGTACGAGCGCGAGGGGCCCGGCCGGACGAACCTCCGGTACGGTTACGTCACGCCGCCGGTCGGGTGATCGGGAGGCGACGCGCTCGCCGGAGGGCGCGGCCTAGAGCGCGGCGATCGCGGGTGTACCGCGCGGGCTCTCGGGCAGCCGGAGCGCGTCCACGAGGTCCGTCAGCTCGCGGAGGCTGATCGGCTTCCCGAGGATTCCCGTGACGTCGAGCGCCAGCGCCTCGTGGCCCGGGGTGGGGTCCTCGTCGGCGCTCAGCACGATGACGGCGATGCTGGGCCGGTACGCGCGGGCGATCCGAACGACGTCCCAGCCTCCGAGGTCGACGCCGTGCACCGACGGGAGGTCGAGGTCGACCACGGCGATGTCGAACGACTGCGCACGCAGCGCGACGATCGCCTGCCACGCGTCGGTGGCGGAATCCACGGCGTGACCTTCGCGGCGAAGCGCCGCGCTCAGGCCCTCCCGGCTCGGGTGGTCGTCGTCCACGACGAGGATGCGGCGCGCCAGCCGCCCCGCGGCGGTCGCCTCTGTCGAGCTCGCGGTCATTGTCCTGGCCATGGGTGGGGATCTCCTCGTGAATGGTCCAGGCAACCGTCGTGCCAGGCGGGTGGGCTCCGCAAGGCCGCGCCATTCCGATCGCTTCTCCCGGCATTCCCCGGTCGTCCGGGCCGGTAACGCTTACCCGACGGAAGAGGCGGCGGTGTAAGGTCTACACGCCCCGACCGAGCGGCCCGTCATTGACACGTCGAGCGGCGCGGGCTACAAGGAGACCCGTCGTGTCGCCTCTCCGTCGCCGCACGATTCCCGGTCGCTCGCCACGCTACGCGACCCTCCCCACCGAGCGGGTGAACCCGCGCCTCCGGACGCTCGATCGTCTCCCCACGGAGGACCTCGTGCGCACGATCACGCGCGAGGACGGCCGGGCGGCCGCCAGCGTGTCGCGGGTCCGGCGCCCGCTCGCGCGGGCCGTCGACCTCGTGGCCCGCTCGCTCGGGTCGGGCGGGCGCCTCGTGTACGCGGGCGCGGGGACCAGCGGACGCCTCGGCGTCCTGGACGCCTCGGAATGCCCGCCGACGTTCGGCGTGTCACCCGGACGGGTGGTCGGCGTGATCGCCGGCGGCCGCCGCGCGCTGTGGCGGGCGGTCGAGGGCGCCGAGGACCGCGGGGCGGACGCGCGCCGGGCGCTCCGCCGCCTCCGGGTGGGCCCGCGCGACGTCGTCTGCGGCATCTGCGCGAGCGGGGTGACGCCGTTCGCCCTGGCGGCGCTGGAGGAGGCGCGGCGCCGCGGGGCGCGGACCGTCGCGGTCACCTGCGCCCCATCGGCCGCGCTGCGTGCCCTCGCCGACGTCGTCGTCGCTCCGCAGCCGGGCCCCGAGGTCCTCGCCGGCTCGACACGGATGAAAGCGGGGCTTGCGACCAAGATGGTGCTCCACACGCTGACGACGGCGGCGATGGTGAGGCTCGGTAAGGTCTACGGCAACCTCATGGTGGATCTCCGGCCCTCGAGCCGGAAGCTGCGCGCCCGGGCGCTCCGCATCATCGGGGAGCTCACGGGGCTCCCGCCGGTCGCCGCGCGGGCCCTGGCCCGGCGGGCGGGCGGGCGGCCCAGCGTGGCCCTGGTCATGCACCGGCTCGGGCTTGACGCCGCCCGGGCCCGGCGCCGGCTCGCGGCCCACGGCGACAACCTTCGCGCGGCGCTCGGGGAGGCTTCCGATGAGCGATGACCCGCTGGCGCGCCTCCTCGCGCTCCGGTCCGTGAGCCCGCGCCGCGTGGTCGGCCTCATCTCGGGCACGAGCGCCGATGGGATCGACGCTGCGCTCGTCGAGATCGAGGGCGCCGGGGAGACCACGCGGGCGCGGCTCCTCGGCTTCCGAAGCCGGCCATTCGCACCGGAGCTCCGCGTCCGGATCCTCGGGCTCAAGGACGCGCGGGCGGACGAGCTCCTGCGGGTCCACTACCAGCTGGGCGAGGAGTTCGCCGAGGCGGCTCTCGAGATGATGGCAGAGGCGCGGCGCGACGGCCTGCCGGTGCATCTGATCGGATCGCACGGCCAGACCGCGCGGCACCATCCGCGGGCGGAAGGTCGAGGCGGCCGCGCGGAGACGCTCCAGATCGCCGAGCCTTCGATCATCGCGGAGCGCACCGGGCGCCCCGTGGTGGCGGACTTCCGTCCGGCGGACATCGCCGCCGGCGGCGAGGGGGCCCCGCTCGTGCCCCTGGTGGACTGGCTCCTGTTTCGACGCCCCGGGGCCACGCGGGCCTGCCTCAACATGGGCGGCATCTCGAACGTCACGGTCGTGACCGACCGGCTCGACGGCGTGCGGGCCTTCGACCTCGGGCCGGCGAACATGCCCCTCGACCTCGTCGTCCATGCCTGGACCGGAGAGACCTACGACCGGGACGGCGGGCGCGCCGCCGCCGGGCGGGTCGACGAGGCTCTCGTGGCCGAGCTACTCCGGCACCCGTACTTCGAGCTGTCGCCGCCGAAGTCGACCGGTCGCGAGGCGTTCGGTGACGTCTTTGTGCGGCCGCTCCTCGCCCGCTACGCGGGGCGCGAGGGCGACCTCCTGGCCACCCTGACCCGGTTCGTCGCGGAGTCCGTCGCGGCCGGCATCCACCGGTGGATCCGCGAGCCCGTCGCGGAGGTGCTGGTCTCGGGCGGCGGCGCGAGGAATTCCACCCTCATGGCGGCGCTCGGGCGGGCGCTCGCGCCGGTTCCCGTGCGGTCACTCGCCGAGGTTGGCCTCGACCCCGACGCGAAGGAGGCGGTGGCGTTCGCAGTCCTTGCGAACGAGACGCTTTTCGGTCGTCCGGGCAACGTGCCGGGCGCGACCGGCGCTGCCGGCCCTCGCGTGCTGGGGAAGCTGGTCCTCTGACCGGGGCGGGCCCCGCGCCGGGGCGCTAGAGTCCCGGGAAGAGCGGCGGCTGCTCCGGGCCAGTGCGCGGCCGCGCCGCGCGCCGGGCCGGCGGGGCCTTTTCCCGTGGGGCGGCGGCCAGCCGGCGGCGCCCCGCCTTGGCCCTCGCCGCGGGCGACCATCCCTTCTGCCGCGCGATCTTCTCTCCCTGCTTGATGACGAGCATGTCGACGATGCGCGCCAGCGGATGGTGGATCAGGGTCAGGTACTTGAGCCAGTACCGCGGCGTGAACGCGAGCGTCCGCATCTCGTCGAGGGCGAGCGCGAGGGCCGTGCGGTCTCCCTTGCGCGAGGCGATACGGAGGTTTTCGAGGACGCGCGTCTGGCTCGTCGTGCGGCGGCCTCGCGAGCCTTCCGAGCTCACCGCGCGGCTCCGCCGGGGTCGACCGGCCGGGCCGAGCCTCGGGCGCTCACGACCGCTCCCGTCGCGAGCCGTGGTAGATGCGCCAGCCCGCGGGGATGACGAGGCCGAGCGCGGCCGCCGTTCCGATCACCTGCTTCCAGCCGAAGCCCGGAAAGGCACCGAGGCCAAGCAGGTCGGCCGTGAGCGAGACGACGCCCAGCAGCGTTCCGGCGACGAGGACGGTCCAGTCGCGCCCGAGCATTCCGCGGGCGGATTGTAGCACGCGACGCCGTGGCCGCCCGGACGCCCCGACGGTTTGGCCGGTCGCGGCCGCCGTTGTAGACTGGCCGCGATCGCGCGCCGGAATGGCGCGCCCGGCGCGTCCGTCCGGTGGCGGTGCACGCATGAGCGCGGCGAGAGCACCGCGCAGGGGATCGAGACATGAAGGCCATCGCGTTCATCGGGCTGGGCAACATGGGGCTCCCCATGGTGGCGAACCTGATCAAGGCGGGTCACCGGGTCCACGCCGCGGACGTCCGGCGGGAGGCCGTCGAGGCGGCGGTCGGCCACGGGGCGCTCGCCGCGGGGTCCGCCGCGGAGGCCGCCGGGCGGGCCGAGGTGGTCGTCACGATGGTGCCGAACTCGCCCGAGGTGGAGGCGGCCTATCTCGGACCCGGCGGCGTCCTCGAGGGCGCGCGATCCGGTCAGATTGCGATCGACATGAGCACGATCGACCCCGCGACGACCCGGAAGGTCGGGACCCGGCTCGAGGCCAAGGGCGTGCGGATGCTGGACGCGCCGGTCTCCGGCGGGGTGCCGGGCGCGGTGGCGGGGACGCTGACGATCATGGTCGGCGGGGACCCGGCGGTCTTCGCCGAGGCGCGGCCCATCCTCGGCGCCATGGGCAAGAACGTCGTCCACGTCGGGCCGCTCGGTTCGGGCGAGGTGGCCAAGATCTGCAACAACCTCCTCGCCGGCGTCAACATGATCGCGGCCGCCGAGGCGTTCACGATCGGCATCCGGGCCGGCGTGGACCCCAAGGTCCTGCACGATGTCATCCGGACGAGCTCGGGCAACTGCTGGGCGCTCGAGCACAACTGCCCGGTGCCAGGCCTCGTGCCCAAGGCGGCGTCCAACCGCGACTTCGCGGCGGGCTTCATGACGGACCTGATGGCCAAGGACCTGTCCCTGGCTCGGGCGGCAGCGCGCGACCTCGGGGTTCCGTGCTTCACGGGCGCCCTGGCCCACGATCTCTACATGCTGGCCAGCCGGCACGGTCTGGGGCGGAAGGATTTCTCCTCGGTCATCCAGCTCCTGACGGCCTCCGAGGATCCGGGCAACGGGTGACACGGCGGTTCCCACGGTGGGGTGGCCGCGTCCTTGCATCCCCCGGCATCTCGCTTGCATCTTAAGGAGCGAGGACACTGGAGGGAGGACGACCGATGGACACCACGCGTCGAATCCCGTCGCTCTCGGTCCTGTCCACCGCAGGGTTGCTGGCGATCACGCTCTGGACGAGCCCTGCCGGAGCACAGACCCCGCCGGCGCCCGGGACGAATCCCGAGCCCGGCGCCACCGGCGGATCGCCGGGGGTAGGGGTCTCGGTCACCCCGCCGGCGGCCGCGCGTCCCTCGAGCTTCATCTTCGAGTGGTCTCTTCCGCCGGAGGAGAAGAGTCCCCCCAACGACTACGGGGAGCGGACCCGGACGATCTTCCAGCCGGCGTTCGTCAACGGTGCGTCGAGGACGACGCGGACCTCCCGGACGTCCGGGATCCGTTACGGCCTGAGCGGGTGGACCGCGCCGCGGATCCCGTTCGACGACCGTGATTCCAGCGGATTTCCGGCGATCGGACTCACCATCGAGTGGGGCGTCCCGATGGAGCCGCCGGCCGAGCCGGCCACACCCGGTCAGCGCTGACCGCGGTCGCGGTCAGCCCTTGGCGAGCTTCTCGACCTCCCGCTTGGGGAGGGGCTCGATGCGCGCCAGGAGCAGCTTCACTCGGCGCTCGGAGGTGTGATCGGCGAGGATCAGCCGTCTAGACTTCGTGCCATTGGCGATGAAGGCCACCCAGTCGTCCAGGTTGGGCGTGCCTCGCCACTGAATGACCAGGCCGCTCGCCTTGAGCTTCTTTCGCCCTTCGACCTTCGCCAGGGGCTTTCGCGGAACGTCCATGCGCGCCTCCGGACCTCGAATCTAGCAAATGAAAGAATGCGTACCGTCCAGTGAATGTCCCCCACAATCGTCGCGCGTCGTATCCGTGTCAAGGGTTTGTTTCGCCAATGCTCATGCGCTCACGCGTTGACGGATCGTTCGAGCTCGGGTATTCATCGGTCGATCGGAGACCTCGGTCTCTCGCGCATCGATCTGTCGCGGCTGTCGGCGCTGCCGGTAGCGTGGAGCCGCGCCAGACGCGGCGGTTTCCCATCGGTGGATGACGGTGGATAAGTGGATAACTGCGCGCGCCGGGGGGAGGATCGCTCAGGCGCCGGCGCAACCGTCGGCGCCGACCGATCGGAGGAGCAGCGCCGACAACGTGGGCGCAGCGTCGGCGAGCGCGGGCAGCACGCCCTCGAGCGACTCCAAGACGACCTCGTTCAGCGCCCCCAGCCACGCATGGGCGGCGACCCCGGTGTCGACCGGCGGGATGCTGCCGTCGGCGACCGCCTCGCCGAGGCGGTGGCGGATCAGCGCGGCGAACCGGCCGAGCACCTCGCGGCGCTTCGTCGCGTAGACGGGTCCCAGGCTGGCCGCCTCGATGAGCACGATACGTGCGAGCGCGCGGTGGCGACCGAAGATGGGTAGCACGGCGGCCTCGCCGCGCGGCACGCCGGCCCGATGGCCCGCGATCGGCGCCGACACCTCTGCGGCCAGCTCGGCCGCGAACTCGTCGACCAGCGCCGAAAAGAGCGGAAGCTTCCCGGGGAAGTGGAAGTAGAGCGCCCCGTTGGACACGCCGGTGGCGTCGGCAATCGCGTCCATGCGCGCCGCGTGGTACCCTTCGCGGGCGAAGACCTCCAGGGCGGCCGAGCGGACCCGCCGCCCCCGTGCCGGTCTTCGTCTCGTCCCGCCGCGATGGGCGCCGCCCGACCTCGCGGCCGCTCACGGCCCACCCCCCGGCCGGCTCCGCGGACGAGCGACCCGGGGGCCAGGGAGGCGCGGATGACCCAGGTGGTGCGCATCGGCCACAGCCCGGACGCCGACGACGCGTTCATGTTCTACGCCATGACCCACGGCAAGGTCACGATACCCGGTGTCCGGATCGAGCACGTGCTCGAGGACATCGAGTCGCTCAATCGCCGCGCGGCCTCGACGGAGCTCGAGGTCACGGCGGTGTCGTGCGCCACCTACCCGAGCATCGCCGACCGCTACCGCCTGATGGACCCCGGTGCGTCGATGGGGAAGGGCTATGGCCCGATCGTGGTGGCTCGGGAGCCCCTCGCCCCCGAGGCGCTGGGAGATCGGGTCATCGCCATCCCGGGGTACGGGACGACGGCGTACCTCCTGCTCCGGCTCGCGCTCGGCGACCCCACCGTGATCGTGGTGGCCTTCGACCAGATCCCGCGGGTGGTGGCCGAGGGCCAGGCCGATGCCGGGCTCCTGATCCACGAGGGGCAGATCACGTACGGCGCGATGGGTCTCCACAAGGTGCTCGACATGGGCGAGCTGTGGACCAAGCGCACGGGGCTGCCGCTCCCGCTCGGCGTCAACGTGACGCGGCGGGACCTTGGCGAGGCGATGGCGTCGAGCCTGTCCGAGGCGCTCCGGGCCTCGATCCGCTACGCGCACGCCCACCCCGACGAGGCCGTGGGGTACGCGCTTCGCTACGGGCGGGGGATCGACGCGGAGACGTGCACGCGCTTCGTGCACATGTACGTCAACGACTTCACGGTGGCATTGGGCGCGGAGGGTCGCCGCGCGCTGGAGACGCTGTACCGGGAGGCGGTCGAGGCGCGGCTCCTCGACCGGATGCCCCCGCTCGACCCGCTCTAGGGGCGCGACGCCCGGGACGTCCCGCGCGGGGCCGTCCTAGAACGCCTTGACCCGCTCGTAGAGCGTGGTCCGCTGGACGGGCCGGTACCCGGCGTCCCGGATCAGGGCCACGATCTCGTCGACCGCGATCTTGTTCACGTAGTCCGCCGCCCGGTGGACGTTCTCCTCGAAGAGCGTGCCGCCCCAGTCGTCGGCGCCGAAGTGGAGGGCGATCTGCCCGGCCCGCTTCCCCTCCGAGAACCAGGACGCCTGCACGTGGGGCACGTTGTCCAGGTAGCAGCGGGACACGGCCAGCATCCGGCAGTAGACGTTCGGCCCTGCGTAGTGCTTGATCCACTTCTCGAGGAGCGTGTTGCCCGGCTTGAACGACCACGGCACGAACGCCGTGAACCCCCCGGTCTCTTCCTGGAGGTCGCGCACGGCGTCCAGGTGGTCCAGGATGTCCTCCGGTCCCTCGACGTGGCCGTACATCATCGTGGCGGTGGAGCGGAACCCACGCCGGTGGGCCTCGCGGTGGACCTCGAGCCAGGCCTTCGGGCCGCCCTTCTTCGGGGCGATGCGAAGGCGGACCCGCTCGGACAGGACCTCGGCGCCGCCGCCGGGCAGGGTCCGCTGCCCGGCCTCGTGGAGACGCGCGAGCACGTCCCCGATCGGCAGCGCGGAGACCTTCGCCATGGTCTGGATCTCCGACGCCGTGAAGAAGTGGGGCAGCACGTCGGGGAAGCGCCGGCGGGTCTCGCGGACGAGATCCAGGTAGTACTCGAGGGGCAAGGACGGATTGTGCCCGCCTTGCAGGAGCACCGTGGTCGCCCCCCGCTCGACGGCCCCCGCGATCTTGGCCATCACCTCGTCGACCGTGAGGGTGTAGGCCTCGGGGTCACCCGGCTTCCGGTAGAAGGCGCAGAACTGACAGTCGGTCACGCACACGTTCGTGTAGTTCGGGTTCGTGTCGATGGCGAACGTGACCTCGCCGCCCGGATGGAGGCGTCGGCGCACGACGTCCCCGAGCTGCCCGACCTCGAGGAGCGGGGCCTCGGTCAGGAGCCAGCGGCCCTCGTCGCGGGTCAGGCGCTCCGACCCGTCGATCTTCGCCCGGACCGTGTCCAGCACGCCGTTGCCCATCATCGGCTCACTCTCCGAGGAGGGCCAGGAGCCGGCGGTACTCCGCCACGGCCTTGTCGTCGTCGGGCTCGATGCGGTACCGGAAGCTCTCGAGGTAGGTGACGATGTCCCTCTCGGGGAGCCCGATGTCCCGCCGGCGCGCGGCGATCGCCGGGAGGCTCGCGAGCCCCGTCCGGAGGGCGTCCGACAGCGCGGACTCGAGGCCCGCGCGTGCCCCCACCGGCGCGTCGCGGCGGACGGCCCACGCCGCGAACACCATCGGGTAGCCTGTCCACGCCGTCCACTCCTCGCCGAGGTCGTAGCAGAACGGCCGGGGCCACGGTCCCGCGCGGAGGCGCAAGGCGGCGTCTCCGATCAGGAGGGCCGCGTCCGCCGGGTCGTCGAGGCCGACGAGGATCGGCGCCGGCACCTCGTGCCGGAAGGCCAGCAGCATGCGGAGGAGCCGCACGGACGTCGAGGTCTCGCCGGTGACCGCGATCCGGCGCCCGCCGAGCTCGCCGATCGGGCGGTCGGAGAAGAGGAGGACGCTCTGGGCCCGCTCGGGGCCCACGATGCCGAACGGGAGGCGCGTCACCGTCCGCTCGAGCCTCAAGCAGTCGGCGAGGGCCAGCGGCCCGGCGTCGATCCGGCCGGCCACCACGGCCTCGCCGAGGGCCCGGGGCGGGAGCGACTCCGCGATGGGCCAGGGGAACGCGTGGAAGAACGGCTCCACGTTCAGATAGGAGATCCGGCCGACCCGCAGCATCAGTTCCACACCTTGATCACGTTGTAGAGCGCGTCGCGCTCCACCGGCACTCGGCCCGCGTCCCGAACCATCCGCAGGATCTGCTCGCGCGCGAGCCCCGCCGGGCTCTCCGCTCGCGCGGCGTGAGCGATGCGCTCGTCGACGAGGGTGCCGTTCACGTCGTCGGCGCCGAAGTTCAGCGCGATCGAGGCCGCCTCCTCGCCCATCATGACCCAGTACGCCTCGACGTGCGGGAAGTTGTCGAGGACGAGCCGCGACGTCGCGACCACGCGGAGCGCCTCGACCGCCGAGGCCTGACGGGGGACCAGCTTCGTGTCGCCGACCTGGTACAGGAGGGGAATGAAGGTCAGGAAGCCTCCGGTCTCGTCCTGGAGCTCCCGCAGGCGCAGCATGTGCCCGACCCGCTCGGCGTAGGTCTCGATGTGGCCGTAGAGCATGGTGGCGTTCGAGCGGATGCCGAGGCCGTGGGCGATGCGGTGGATCTCGAGCCACCGGTCGGCGCCGGCCTTTCCCATGAAGCGGAGGGCCTTCTGGAGCCGCGCCGAGAAGATCTCGGCGCCGCCGCCCGGCATCGTGTGGAGCCCCGCGGCCTTCAGCCGGGTGAGGGCCTCGAGGGGCTCGATCTTCCAGCGCCGCCACAGGTAGTCGATCTCCGCCGCCGTGAAGGCCTTGATCTGAGCCTCGGGGCGCGTGGCGTGGATGGTCTGGACCAGTCGCTCGTAGTACTCGAACGGCCAGTCGGGGTGGTGGCCGCCCACGATGTGCACCTCGCGGACGTCGTCCTCGATCATGGCCACGATGTCCTCGATCGAGTGCTCGAACGCGCCCTCGTCGCCCTTCTTCTTGGCGAAGTCGCAGAACGAGCAGGAGAGGACGCAGAGGTTGGTCGGGTTCACGTACCGGTTGATGACGAAGAAGACCCAGTCCCCGGACTTCTGGCGCTTGACGTGATCCGCCATCCGCCCGAGCCCGAGGAGGTCGTCGGTCTCGAGGCACGCGAGGCCGTCCGCGGCGTCCAGGCGCTCCCCGGCCTGAACCTTCTCCCACACCGGACGCAGTCTCGCGTCCGAGACGCGAAGGTCGTCGACGACGCTGCCCATGCCCGCCTCCCCGAGACTCGCGGCCGCGCTTCCGCGGCCAAAACCGGCCGGTCGGTCGGTCAGATTCTAACATTCGCCGTGATATAGTGCGGGACGTTCGCCGGAAGAACGCCGACAGCCTCGGGGAGGACGACGCTGATGTCGGAGCCGAATCGCCAGTACTTCGAGGACATCGAGGTGGGTGACGAGTACCTGTCGCCCGGCCGCACCATCACCGAGGCCGACATCGTCGCGTTCGCCGGGCTGTCGGGCGACTACAACGTCCTCCACACCGACGCCGAGTTCATGAAGACCTCGATCTTCGGCGAGCGCATCGCCCACGGTCTCCTCGGGCTGTCCATCTCGTCCGGCCTCGGCACGCGGGCCGTGCCCCGTCCCTTCGCCACGATGGCCTTCCTCGGACTCCGCTGGCGGTTCAAGGGGCCGATCAAGATCGGCGACACCATCAAAGTCCGCATGAAGGTGACCGCGAAGAAGGAGACGTCGAAGCCCGACCGCGGGATCGTGACCGTCCAGCGCGCCGTTCTCAACCAGCGGGGCGAGATCGTGCAGGAGGGCGACACCGAGCTCATGATCGAGCGCCGGAAGTAGCCGGGCCGGATGCCCCGCTACTTCGAGGACCTCGAGGTGGGCGACGGGTTCGAGACCCCGGGCCGCACCATCACCGAGGCGGACGTCGTCAGCTACGCCGCGATCTCCGGCGAGCAGGAAGTCCTCGACTTCTCCCTTCGGGAATCTGACGGCCGGCCGGTGGTCCCCGAGCTCCTGATCATGGTCATGAGCTCGGGGCTCGGGTTCCGGGCGCCCGCCGAGACCCCTCAGGTGCTGGCCTTCATGGTGTTCGACCTGCACATCCTCCGCCCGGTACACGTGGGGGACACCATCCGGTGCCGCGTCCGGGTGGCCGGGAAGCGCCCGATGAAAGAGGCCGGGGTCGTCGTCGAACAGCGGCAGATGGTGAACCAGCTGGGCGACGTGGTGCAGGAGTCGGAGTACAAGCTCCTGGTGGCGCGCCGGCCGCCGGAGTGAGGGCCGGGTGACTCGCTCGCCGCGCTGGCGGGGCCTGCTGTACCGGCTCTACGCCCGGCGGCTCGAGGCCGAGGTGGGCCGGGGCCCCACCCCCCAGCACGTCGGCATCATCCTCGACGGGAACCGGCGGTGGGCCCGCGCGCAGGGTCGGGCCCCCGTGGACGCGTACCGGATGGGCGCGGCCAAGCTCGACGAGGTCCTGGCGTGGTGCGTCGACCTCGGCATCCCCGCGGTGACCCTGTGGGCGTGCTCCACCGAGAACCTCGGGCGCGACCCGGAGGAGCTGCGCGGGCTGCTCTCGGTGATCGAGAACAAGCTGAACGCCCTCGCTGGGGACCCGCGCATCCACCGCCGCCGGATCCGGGTCCGCGCCGTCGGCAAGCTCGACCTCTTGCCCGACACGACGCTCGCCGCGATCCGGCGGGCCGAGCAGGCGACGGAAGGCTACGCCGACGCCGTGCTCACTTTCGCGCTCGCCTACGGCGGCCGGCAGGAGATCGTGGACGCCCTCCAGCGCCTGGTACGCGACCGCGCCAAGCAGGGAGGGACCCTCGACGAGATCGTCGACGCCGTGACGCAGGAGGAGATCGCCCGCTACCTGTACGCGCCCGATCTCCCGGATCCCGACCTGATCATCCGCACGTCAGGCGAAGTGCGGCTCTCGGGCTTCCTCCTGTGGCAGAGCGCGTACAGCGAGTTCTATTTCTGCGACGTCCACTGGCCGGCGTTCCGGAAGATCGACTTTCTGCGGGCGCTCCGGAGCTACCAGCAGCGCGACCGGCGCTTCGGCGCGTGAGCGGGGAGGGCGCGGCCGGGCCCGACCGTCCCCGGATCCTCATCCTGTCCGCCCCCTACGGCGCCGGTCACCTCCGGGCCGCCGAGGCCCTGGCTCAGGCTCTCCGCGACGAGGGGGCGCGGGTCGAGGTCCTGGATCATTTCGTCAGTTTCGTGTCGCCCGCCTTCGTGCGCGCCTCGCTCGCCATGTTCTGGGGCGTCTTGCGTGTCGCGCCGCGGTTGTGGGGGCTGGCCTACGAGTTCTCGGCGCGGATCGGCCCGCGCTCGCCGGCCATGGCGGGGATGGACCGGCTCGGCGCCGCGGGCCTCCTGCGTCACCTCGAGCGCGAGCGGCCGGATGCGGTGGTGCATCTGCACCCGACGCCCGCCGGCGCGATGGTGTGGCTGCGCGCGCGGGGCGCGACCGCGGTGCCGCACGGGATCGTGTTCACGGACTTCGCCGCGCACCCCCAGTGGATCCACCCCGGCCTGGAGCGCTACTTCGTGCCGAGCGAGGCCGTGCGCACGGGCGTCGTGGCGCAGGGGATCCCGCCCGATCGGGTCGTCGCCAGCGGGTTGCCGGTCGACTCGGCCTTCGCGACGCCGCCCGACCGGCCCGCGCTTCGCGCGGCGCTGGGGGTGCCGGCCGACGTGCCGCTCGTGCTCGTCACCGGCGGCATGCGCGGCATCCTTCGGGGAGTGAGGGAGGCGTGCGAGGCGCTGGCGGCCCTCGAGCGACCGTTCCTCGCCGTCGCGGTTTGCGGGAACCACCGTCGCCTCGAGGCGCGGCTTCGGCGGAGGTACGCCGGAGATCCGCGGTTCCGGATCCTGGGTCGGGTGGCCGACATGGCGCGGGTGATGGGGGCGGCCGACCTCGTCGTCACGAAGGCGGGCGCGATGACGTGCGTCGAGGCGCTCGCCCTCGGCCGCCCGCTGCTGCTCCACCGGTCGCTCCCGGGCCAGGAGCAGGCCAACGAGGCCGGCCTGGTGGCGGCGGGCGCGGCGCTCCGGGCGCGCAACGGGCGAGAGCTCGGACGCCTGCTGGACGCGCTCCTCGGCGAGCCCGACCTCCGTGCGACGCTGGCGGCGACGGGCCGGAGTCTCCGACGGCCGGACGCGGGTCGCACCGTGGCGAAGGAGATGCTCGGCCTCCTGGGGCGGGGATGACGGCGCGCGCGGGGTGGTGGGTGGCCGGCGCGGGCGCCGCTGCGTGGGTCGCCTACGCGTGGGGCGCGCAATGCGCGCTCCCGGCGCTCGCGTGGAGGCGTGGGCGGCCGGGGCGCCGCCGGGTGGCCCTCACGTTCGACGACGGCCCGGAGCCGGAGGCGACGCCCCGACTCCTCCGCCTCCTCGCCGCGCGCGGCGTGCGGGCCACGTTCTTCCTGATCGGTGAGCGTGCCGCCCGGCACCCCGAGGTGGTGAGGGAGATCGCGACGGCGGGCCACGAGATCGGGAATCACACGTGGCGGCATCGCAACGCCTGGTTCCTGCCCCCGGCTGCCGTGGACCGGGAGATCACCGAGGGCGCGCGCATTCTGGGCGACATCGTCGGGACCGCGCCGCGCCTCTTCCGGCCGCCCTGGGGCATCGTCAACGCGGCCGGGCTCAGGACCGCGCGGCGGCTCGGGCTGGTGACCGTCCTCTGGTCCGTCCAGCACGAGGGGCTCCGGCCCCGATCGCCCGTCGCCCAGCTCCGCCACCTCGCCGGCCGTTTGTCGGACGGCGCGATCGTCGACCTCCACGACGCGCCGGGCTTGCCCGGCGCTCCGGAGCGCCTCCTCGCGACGATGCCGGGTCTCCTCGACGCCGTGGAGGAGCGCGGGCTCACCGCGGTGCCTGTCGGCCAGCTGCTCGACCTGCCTGCCGCCTAGGGCGCACCCGGCGCGCTCGCCGCGAAAAATCTTGGGCCGCTCCCGGCCCGCGCCGTACTCTGGCCGTGAGTAATCCAACTCACGGAGGTGTTCTCGATGGGACGTCGATTCACGGTGGTGGCGGTCACGATCTTCCTGGGAGCGGGTGTGGCGTCGGCGCAGAGCCAGCCGCCGCGGAATCCCCCGGACTCGCCGTACACCGACACGGTGTACACGTCCGACCAGCACATGGCGTTCTCGATCCGGACCAACATCATCCAGTGGTTCGGGGGTGTCGACGTCGCCCGCGAACAGGACAAGAAGATCTCCGAGAAGCAGGGTTGGTGGGGCGACCCCATCGCCCAGGTTTCCCCGGAGCTCGCGAAGCCGCCGATGTCCGACCGCTAGCCGAGTCTCGCGTCCGTCGCGCCTCCGATGCGGCCCGGCCCACGACCGGGGGGCTGGACCGTGCGCTAGAATGGTGAGCGTTCCGTGGTAGCTCACTATTCGTCAGGGGGCGTTTCGATGGATCCTCGCGACAGGTCCCGCGTCATCCTCGAGGGCTCGGCTCGTGCGCGGAACCTGTCGGGCGTGATGCGCTCCCGGCTGCTCGCCTCGGCCGCCGACGGCGCCGTCACCGACTGACGCATCGCGTACGGAGCGTCGATCGCATGGACACCGGCCCGGTCGACCACATTCTCACGACGACCCGCTCCGTCCGGCGGCGACTCGACCTCGGCCGCCCGGTTGATCCCCGGGTCATCGAGGAGTGCCTGGAGATCGCCGTCCAGGCGCCGACCGGGGGCAACATCTCGCGCTACCACTTCGTCGTGGTGACGGACCCTGCCAGGAGGGCCGGGGTCGCCCAGTACTACCGGAAGGTCTTCTTCGACGAGTATCTGCCCCGTCGCGCCCAGGTCACGCCTGACTTCCCGGAGCGCGACAGGGGCTTCTCCGACTCGGCGACCTATCTGGCCGAGCACCTGCACGAGGTGCCGGTGCTGGTGATCCCGTGCGTGGAGGGGCGCCTGGAGGACAAGGGCCCCATGGTCCGGGCCGCCTCGTACGGGAACATCCTGCCGGCGGCCTGGTCCTTCATGCTCGCGCTGCGCGCCCGGGGACTGGTCGCCGCGTGGACGACGCTCCACATCCGCTACGAGCGCGAGGTCGGCGCGCTCCTCGGGATCCCGGAGACGGTAACCCAGGCCGCGCTGATCCCCGTTGCCCACTCGACGGGCGGGGACTTCCACGTCGCCCGGCGCGTCCCCGCGCGCGAGCGGACATACTGGGACAGCTGGGGCCGGACGCGCTAGTCGTGTCCGACTGACCCCTCACGATCCGTGGCGCTCCGTACCCAGCTCTCGATCGGCGTCAGGCGCGTGGCCGACTTCCTCGACCACCGGTTGCCGCGCGTCGCGGCGATCGCGCGGCCCGCGTGGCGGAAGGTCGGCGGGCCACTCGGCCTGGCCGGCTACTGGGCCTACCGCCGAAACTTCCAGTACTACCAGGAGGTCGCTCGGCTCGCGCGGACGTACGTGCCCGCGGGCGGCTCGGTCCTCGACGTGGGGGCGAACGACACCCTGGTCCTCAGTCGGCTGGACTGGTTCCGGCGTCGGGTGGCCCTGGACAGGAACCCCATACCCTCGCAGCCCGGCGCCGAGCGGGTGCAGTCGAACTTTCTCGACTACCGGCCCGAGTCGCCGTTCGACCTGGTGATCTGCCTCCAGGTGCTCGAGCACCAGGACGTTCCCGAGCCGTTCGCCCAGAAGCTTCTCCACACGGGCCGGACGGTGATCGTGTCGGTCCCTCACGAGTGGCCGGCAGGTCGCCGCGCCGACCACCCCCAGGATCCGGTCAGCGAGGCCAAGCTCGTCGGGTGGATGGGCCGTCCGCCGGCCGAGACCATGATCGTGCGAGACGACGGGGCCGATCGCCTGATCGCGGTGTTTCCGGGCGCGGCGCCGAAGTAGCGGCGGGAGGGGAAGCCGGGGCGGCGATCCGGGCCGCCGCCCCGGCCGGTCAGTCCTGGCCTTCCAGCAGGAGCTTCACGACCCGCGGCGCGATCTCGCGCGCCCGCTGGTCGAGCTGGGCCTCGGTCAGGTTGGCGATGGGGTGGGGCATGAGGAGGAACCGGTAGGTCGGCACCCCCCACTGCTCGGCCATCGCCCGGCCAGTGAGCTCGAACACGTCGGTGACGATCGAGGCCGAGGGCACGCCTGCCTTCTCCAGCACGATTCCGTCGAGCACACTGCCCGACGAGCAGGACCCTCAGTCGCCGATGCCGGCGACCATCACATCGCAGGTCGCCTTGATCTCCTGGACGATCTCGTCGTGCGCGGGGACGCTCGAGTTGTGCTTGCGCCACAGGCGCGCGTCGGCCGCGCCGTAGTCGGCGACCAGGACGTCGCCGATCTTCTGCAGCAGCCGGTCGGAGTTGAACTTCGTGTTCTCGACCAGGCCGACCCGCTTCCCCGCGAGGGAGCCCGGCCGCGCGGCGAACTTGACCGTCTGCGTCGAGACCTCGACGGTCGGATCCAGGATCTCGATCATCGCTTGACCTCCTTGGTCACGGCCTGGGAGGAGCGCTTGCCTCCCCAGCCTGGGATGTAGCAGGAGAAGGCTCCGGCCCGGCCGCCCGCCGCCACCACGAGGATGTCGTCGGGCGACTCGACCAGCGGGCGCATCCGCGTTTCGTCGCCGGGCTGGACCGCTCCCGCCATCTGGTGGGTCCGGCGGAGGTGCGCGTGCGAGTTCTGCGTGCGCGCGAAGAGGAACTCGCGGATCATCGCCTTGTTCCAGCCGTCGGCGGCGATCGTCCGCATGTGCTCGCCGGCGAGCACGACGACGAAGTTCGGCTGGCCCATCATGTTGCCGGACGAGTGCATGTCGTCGGCCAGAGTGGTCAGGATGCCCTCCGCGGTGCTGGAGAGCTGGTTGTAGAACTGCCGGGGGCCGGCGGCGGCCACGATGGTCACCGCGCTCTGGTCCGGTCGGAAGCCGCGCTCGACGTGGAGCGGCGTCCAGGGGCTCTCGGCCTCGTTCTCGGCGATCACGAAGGACAGCTTGCCGGGATGGCCGACCGTGCCGCGGTCGAGCAGGCCCGGCCGCGAGCCGCAGACGTTGCGCATCACGAGCCGGACCGCGCGCCCGATCGTGAGGTTGGCCCGCCAGCCGGGCCCGAAGAGGTTGTCGCCGGCGTTCACGTCCAGCTCGCGCGCCACCGGCCCGTTGACGATGAGGAGGACGGCGGCGCCCGAGGTCGACGTGCCCGGCCCGTGGTAGCTCCACCGCGGGTCCCCGATGCCCTCGACGGCCGCCACGACGACCGGCATGTACTCCGGCCGGCATCCCGCCATGACGGCGTTGATCGCGACCTTCTCGGCGGTCACCGAGACGGCGCGGTGAGCGATGTACGCGATCTCCCGGGCGGGCTCGAGGCGGGCGCCCGCGAGCATGGCCTCGACGCGCTCCGGGGTGGGGGGGACGACCGGGAGACCGTCCGTCCATCCCCGGGCAAAGCAGAGCTCGATCGCTGCCGCATCGTCGGCGACGCGGTGACGAATCGCGGTCAGGGTCGACGCGCCCACGACGGCCGCGCCGGGATCAGCGAGCCTTTTCGCCCGCTTGGAAACCCGCCTTGTTGTGCGTACCGTCGCAGAACGGCTTGTTGGCCGAGTGCCCGCACCGGCAGAGCGCGATCGTGTCGCCGCTGAGCGTGAACTCGTTGCCCTCCGCGTCGATCAGGCGGACCGGGCCCTTCACGAGGTACGGGCCGTTCATGCGGGTCATGATGCTCGGCTTGTCCACGTCGCACCTCCTTGGCACGGCCCCGAGGGGCCGGCGGGGTCTGGTTGAACGTCGGTCTCCAGGACAGGATGGAGAATGTCCTTGCCGCCTGTCAATGAGATGGTGGGACGCGGGTCGCGGGTTCCGGGCGAGTCGCCCGGTGCCGCGCAGCCTGGTACCGCTCAGTGGAGTAGCGCGGCGAGCCCTCCCGCGAGGGCCCCTCCGGCCACGAGCCACGCGGAGTTCAGCCGCGTGGCCAGGAGGAGCGCGGCGGAGGCCAGCGCCAGCCCGACGGTCGCCCAGTCGACGACGGCCGCGCGCCCGAGCTCCCACGTCACGACAACCATCAGCGCGACCGACGCCGCGTTGGCTCCGTCGAGGAAGCCGCTCGCCCACGGGGACCGGCGGAGGCGCGGCACCAGCGGGCTCGACAGGGCCACGAATGCGAAGGACGGCAGGAAGATTGCCACGGTGGCGACGATCGCGCCCGGGACCGACGCGATGAGGTACCCGACGAAGGTCGCGGTCGTGAGGACGGGGCCCGGGGTGAACTGGCCGACGGCGACCGCGTCCAGGAGCTGGGCGTCCGTGAGCCAGCCGGTCCGCTCGACCACGTCGGGCCGGAGGAAAGCGAGGAGGACGTAGCCGCTTCCGAAGAGGATCGATCCGATCTTCAGGAAGACGAGGGCGAGCTGCGGCAGGGTCGCGCTCGCGGCGGCCGTCCCGCCCGCCACCGGCGCGAGGCCCGCCGCACCGCCGGCCGCGAGGAGCGCGCCCCCGGGGACCAGCACTCGGACACCGCCCCCGGCGGCGACACGTCGGAGTAGCGGCATCCCGAGGGCGGCCGCGAAGAGGAGCGCGACCTCGTTGACCCCGCGGACGGAGAGGATCAGGACGGCCAGCGCGACTGCGGCGGCGAGCGGGGTGGTGACGGCCCGGCGGGCGAGCGCCCAGACCGCCTGGACCACGACCGCGATGATCACCGGCTTGACGCCGTAGAGGATCCAGCCGGCCTCGGGGAGTTGGCCGTACCGGTCGTAGGCCACGGCGAGGGCGAGCGTGATCAGCATCGCGGGGAGGATGAAGCAGACGCCGCCGGCGACCAGACCCGGCCAGCCCGCGCGCACGAATCCCACGTGGATGGCCATCTCGGTCGAGTTCGGCCCGGGGATCAGGTTGGTCGCGCCGAGGAGATCCAGGAACTCATCGCGCGTCAGCCACGCGCGCCGGCGGACCACCTCGTCCTCCATCATTGCGATGTGCGCGGCCGGCCCGCCGAAGCCGATCAGGCCGAGCTTGAGGAAGAGCCGCGCGACCTCTCCGACGCCCTGGGGCATGGTGGCTTTCGCGGCGGAGTATACTCCGGTCGGAGACGCCCGCATGAGGGACGACGTGAAGGAGGCACGCGGGCGCGCGCCGCGGGATGGTGGCGGCCACGGCGGTCTGTCACCCACGCTGGTCGCGTGGCTCGAGGCGGAGCCGCTCGACGGCCGCGCGCTGGTCGACGTGGGCACGGGCACGGGACGTCTCGCCCTCCACGTCGCCCCGCGGGCCCGCCGAGTCCTCGGGATCGACACCGACGCCGGCGCGCTCGTCGAGGCGCAGCGGCGGGCCCGCCGGGCCGGGCTCGCCAACGTGCTCTTCGTGGTCGCCGACGCCGAGCGGATCGACTATCGCGCGCTCGGCCAGCCGGACCTCGCGGTCGCCCACCTCTGCATGTCGGACGCGATCATCGCCCGTGCATCCGCCGGCCTCCCGCCTGGGGGTGGCCTCGCCTTCGCCGCCTTTCACACCGACCAGTGGCGGGAGACAGGCTCGGTCTCGCGCTTCGCCTACGACCCCGACCGGGCCCGGCGAGTGCTTCTCGAGGCCGGCTTTCGGGTCGAGCGCCTCCAGGTCGAGCAGGAGATCGCGCGGTTCGCGTCGGCGGCGGAGGCTCTCGACCGGACCGCCGGGCTTCGGGCCCGGTGGGGGACCGACGGGCGCTGGACCTCCTGGGAGCGGTTCATTGCCGAAGGGGGACGCACGCTGACCCAGAGCCGGCTGGTCGTGCTGGCCCGGCGCGAGGGCGATCGATGACGCCGGCCGCGCTCTCCGCGCGGGTCAAGGACGCGGGGCGGTCTCTCGGGTTCGACCTGGTCGCGATCGGCCCGGCCCGGCCGCCCGACCACGGCGAGGCCTTCGAGCGCTGGCTCGACGCGGGCCACGCGGGGACGATGGCCTATCTCGAGCGCGGTCGCGACAAGCGCCTCGACCCCCGGCAGGTTCTTCCCGGCGCGCGGTCGGTCGTCGCGTGCGCCCTCGGCTACTTCCAGGGGCCGGAGGCGCAGGGTCCCGCCGGGATCGCGCGGTACGCGTGGGGCGAGGACTATCACGCCGTGGTCGAGTTCCGGCTCCGCGGGCTGGAACGCGCGCTGACGGAGCTCGCGCCGGAGGCGGAGTCGCGCGCCTACGTGGACACGGGCCCGCTCCTCGAGCGCGATCTTGCCGCCCGGGCCGGGCTCGGATGGATCGGGAAGAACACGATGCTGCTCCATCCGGACCTCGGGTCCTTCTTCTTCATTGGGAGCCTGCTGACGACGGCGGAGCTCGAGTCCGACGCGCCCTTACCCGATCGTTGCGGGAGCTGTACGCGCTGTCTCGACGCCTGTCCGACGGAGGCCTTCGTCGGCCCTTACGTGCTCGACGCCCGGCGGTGCATCGCGTACCTCACGATCGAGCACCGCGGGCCGATCCCGGCCGAGCTCCGGGCCGGCGTCGGCGGCTGGGCCTTCGGCTGCGACGTGTGCCAGGACGTCTGCCCCTGGAACCGTCGCGCCCCGGCGACGGCGGAGGCCGCGTTCCGGTCCCGGCGGCATCCGCCGCTCGGTGAGCTCCTGGCGCTCGAGGAGGCGGCGTACGTGGAGGGCTTCCGCGGAAGCCCGCTCAAGCGCGCGCGACGCGGGGGCCTCGCCCGCAACGCGGCGGTCGCGCTGGGGAACGGCGGCGCGCCCGCCGACGTGCCGGCGCTCGCCGCGGCCCTCGGCCACGGCGAGCCGACCGTGCGCGGCCACGCCGCCTGGGCGCTCGGCCGGATCGGCGGTGAGGAGGCGCGCATCGCCCTCCAGGCCGCGCGGACCCGCGAGGGCGACGCCGGCGCGGCCGGGGAGATGGAGCGCGCGCTGGCCGAGCTGTCCACGACGGAGATCCCGGGAGGGAGAACGCGCCGATGAAGATAGATCCGGGTCGCGACGCCCTGGTCGTCGTCGACCTCCAGAACGATTTCTGTCCGGAGGGGGCGCTCGCCGTGAAGGACGGCGACGCGATCGTGCCCGTGGTCAACCGCTACCTCGAGCGGTTCGCCCGCGCGGGCGCGCCCGTGTTCCTGACGCGCGACTGGCATCCGGCCGTGACCACGCACTTCCAGGCCTACGGAGGCATCTGGCCGCCCCACTGCGTGCAGGGGACCCGGGGCGCCGAGTTCCACCCGGGTCTGAAGCCCCCGGCCCGGGCGGAGGTCGTGTCCAAGGGAATGGATCCCACGCGGGACTCGTACTCCGCCTTCCAGGCCGAGGACGAGTCCGGGCGGCCCTTGCCCGACGTGCTCGCGGCGCGGGGCGTCCGGCGGCTCTACGTGGGGGGGCTGGCCACGGACTACTGTGTCCGCGCCAGCGCGCTGGACGCGCTGAACGGGGGGTTCGAGGTCGTCGTTCTCACCGATGCGATCGGCGCCGTGGACCTCGAGCCCGGGGACGGAGCCCGCGCGATCGGCGAGATGCGGGACGCGGGCGCGAAATTCGCCACCATGAATGATCTCGGGACCTGACCCGCGTGCTACCATGAGCGAGAACATGCGGACGCGACGCGAGCATCGTCGATTGGCACCCCGCGCGAGGTCGGCATGGCGATTCTGAAGGTGGCCCGGCTGGGCCATCCGGTGCTCCGGAAGGTGGCGGAGCCCGTGCCACGCTCCGAGATCATGCGCCCCGAGACGCAGCGCCTGATCGACGACATGATCGAGACGATGCACGAGTACATCGGCGTCGGTCTCGCGGGGCCGCAGGTGCACGTCTCGCGGCAGATCGCCGTCCTGGAGTGCGAGTCCCACCCCCGCTACCCCGAGATGGCCAGCATCCCGCTGATGGTGATCATCAACCCCGTTCTCACGCCGGTGTCCGACGAGACGGCGACGGACTGGGAAGGATGCCTCTCCATCCCGGACTTCCGCGGCGTCACGCCGCGGTACGCGTCGATGCGGCTCGAGGCCTACGGCCGGCAGGGCGAGAAGATCGAGCTGGTCGCCAAGGACTTTTTCGCGCGAGTGCTCCAGCACGAGACGGACCACCTGAACGGCAAGGTCTACATGGACCGCATGGGCGACCTGACCACGCTGGCTCACCTCCAGGAGTGGTCCCGCTACTGGCTGCGCGAGGAGCCCGAATGAGCCCGGGGGCCCGGCCGGGACGGCGGGCGGCGGACGCATGACGACGGACGGCGCGACCGTCACCGTCGTCGCGCACGTTCGAGACCTGTTGTTCTCGAGCCGGATCGCGGAGACGGCCCGCCGGCTGGGATACGGATTCCGGGCCGCCCGCTCGCTCGACGACTTCCGGACCGCCCTGGCCGACCGCCCGGCGCTCGTGATGCTGGACCTCACCGACTCGGGGCTCGACATGGACGCGGCGCTGCGGGAGATCGAGGCGGCCGGGCGCCCCGCGCCCGTCCTCGGCTGGTCGACGCACGTCCTCTGGAAGACGACCCGGCCGCTCCACGATCGGTGCGACCGGGTGGTCACCCGCGAGGCGCTCACCGCGGAGCTGCCGGAGCTCCTGCGCGGGTTCGTCGAGGCGGGGAGCGCGTCGGACCGCGGGGGCGCGGGCTCCTAGGAGGGAAGGGTGGGGATGGACGCGGAAGCCTTCGTCCGGGACCTCGACGCGCGGAACCAGGCGCTTCTCCGCCGGCTGGCGCCCGAAGCGACGCTCAAACCCGAGGTCGCGGGCGACCTCAGCGTGGTGAATCTCCTCAAGGTCGCGCTGAAGAACGAGATCGAGGCGACCGAGAGCGCGGCGCGCTGGCTCGCGACGACGCCCGAGATCGACGTCAAGCTCGCCCTGGCGCGGCAGGTCGGGGACGAGGCCAAGCACTACCGCCTCATCGCCGATCGGCTCCAGGAGCTCGGTTTCGACGCCCGCGGGTTCGACCCCCTGGCCAAGGGGTACGGCCCGCTGTTCCAGTACCTCGACGGGCTCCGGACGACCGTGGAGCGGGTTGCCGCCGGCCAGTTCACCCGTGAGGCGATCGCGGTCGTGAAGAACCGCCAGTTCATCGAGTTCTGCGAGGCCGCGGGCGACGAGGCGACGGCGCGGCTCTACCGCGACGTCATCGAGCCCGACGAGCACCACCACCACGAGCTCGGGCGGCGACTTCTGCTGCGCTACGCGTCGACGCCGGAGGCCCAGGAGGCGGCGCGACGCGCCGCGACGCGCACGCTCGAGCTCGCCGAGGAGCTGCAAGGGATGGCGCTCCGGACCGGGGGCATCCACCACGCCCCCGGCTGTTGATCGAGGCCGAACCAGGGAGGTGTGAAGGATGACGAAGAGACTTCGAGGCGCGGGCCTGTGGACCGTCATGACGCTCGGCATCGGGCTGGTCGTGTGGGGGGCGTGCGGGAAGAAGGAGCTGCCTCCGCTGTCGGCGATCGTCGACGCTCCGTATTTCCGGGTCGGATCGTCCTGGACCTACAAGGTCGAGGACACTGCCTGGAACGCGCCTCAGATGGTGACGCTCACGTTCATGAAGGACGACGAGTACAAGAACGCGGGAGTCCTGGCCTTCGGCGCCGGGAGCGAGACGATTCTCTACGACCGCGACCTGAACTTCGTCGCGGTGGCCTCCAACGGGCGGATCCTGCGCGAGGCGTCGCCTTCGCTCCGGTCCTTCGACTTCCCCTTCTACGTGGGGAAGGAGTGGCGGTCCGTCTTCACGTTCCAGGACAACCAGAAGGGGCTGTCGTGGACACCGGTCGAGGTGTTCTGGCGCGTCAAGGAGTACGACGAGGTCAGCGTGCCGGCCGGGAAGTTCCGCGCCTTCCTGCTCGAGAGCGAGCCCAGCACGAACTGGGGCGTCAAGAAGGAGCAGGTCTGGTACGCTCCGCAGGCGAAGCAGCTGGTGAAGCGCCTCCGGGAGCGGACCAACGCGCACTACGAGGGGAAGGGCAAGGACACCTGGGAGCTGGTGCAGTACACGCTGAAGTAGTCTCGGAGGATCCATCATGACCCTGGCGGCGCAGCGTCCGTCGTATGCCTTGGTGCCGGGATGGGGCAAGCTCCCCGACGGCTGGAGCTTCGTCGAGGCGACCGCCGTCGGGGTCGACTCGAAGGACAACGTGTACGTCTACAACCGCGGGGCCCATCCCGTGATCATCTTCGACCGCAACGGAAAGTTCCTCCGGTCGTGGGGCGAGGGGATGACGAGCCGAGCCCACGGCATCACGATCGGCCCGGACGACACCGTGTGGCTCACCGACGACGGCAACCACACGATCCGGCAGTACACGGCCGACGGGAAGCTGCTCCTGTCGATCGGTGATCCCGACAAGCCGTCGCCGGCCCACGGGGGCAAGCCGTTCAACCGGCCCACCCACGTCGCGCTCTCGCCCCAGACCGGCGACATCTACATCTCGGACGGCTACGGGAACTCGCGCGTCCACAAGTACGACCCGAAGGGACGCCTCCAGTTCTCGTGGGGCGAGCCCGGGACCGACCCGGGGTGCTTCAACATCCCCCACAACATCGCGACGGACGCCGAGGGCCTCGTCTACGTGGCCGACCGCGAGAATCATCGCGTCCAGGTGTTCGACGCCCGGGGCCACTACCAGTACCAGATCAACAATCTCCACCGGGCCTGCGCTGTCTACGTCGACCGCGCCAACGGGGGGCGCATCTTCGTCGGCGAGCTGCCGTCGCACCTGCCGGTGAACGCGGCGGTCCCGAACATCGGCGCCCGCGTCAGCGTGCTCACGCTCAAGGGGGATCTCCTCGCCCGGGTCGGCGGCAAGTTCATGGGCGAGGGGCCCGGCGAGTTCATCGCGCCCCACGGGATCGTGATGGACTCCCACGGGGACTTCTACGTCGCCGAGGTCGCCTTCACGGCCAAGGGCCGCCACGAGAACCCGCCGCGGGAGATCCGAAGCCTCCAGAAGTTCGCGCTCGCCCGCGGCTAGGCCGCGTCGCCTCCGCTCGCGCCGGAAGCTCGTTCACCCCGGCGCGGGCGGACGCCACTACTTCCCGAGCTCCTCCACCAGCAGGTCGGCTGCCCGGCGGACGTGTGCCGCGAGGTCCCCCTCGCCCACCGCGTCCAGCCGATCGGCCACGGCCAGCACGTGCTCCAGGTCTCCCGCGTCCTGGGCGTGATGGAAGGCCAGGAGATACGCCTTCCCCACGGTCAACGGCTGGCCGTCGATGGTGGCGGTGAGCTCGCCCGTGGCCAGCTCGTCGCCGGTTTCCACCAGCGCCGTCCACGCCTCTGGTGCTTCCGCTTCCGGGTGCATGGTGCCTGCCGCCAGACCGAGCCCCAGCGCTGTGGTGAAGGCCGCCACCCCGAGCCAGCCGGGGATCCGGATTGGTGGACGTTCGCTCGGGCTCATGTGCCTCGACCTCCTTCGTGGGCTTGTCGGTCGCTCACGAGAAGAGCAAAGGCAATGCCTGAGACCGTGGCTCGCAAACCATCGTGAAGATTGACGTTGCCACCGGCCACGTGTGACAGGAACGGCACGGGGTCTGGACTCCCGGATACGCCCCGCCCAGGGATCGCCCGCTCGTCGCCCTCGAGCGCCGGGGTTTGACACCCCATCGGCGAGGAGCGTAGCGTAAAACTCAGGTGAGGTCCGGACAGGGGAGGAAGGCGATGCCCCTCCGACCGCTCCGAAAACCGACTGACGCCTCCGGGCAGCAGGCCGAAAGGTCGCGCGCCGCGGGGGCGTTGTTGTTTCTGGGGAGGGCGCCATGGTCGGATCGACCGAGTCGACGTCAGTCGAGCGAGGCGACACGTACGTCAACCCCAAGGAGGGCGTCTACGAGGAAGGGCTCGTGGCGGGGCTCCTGGGAGCCGCCACGATCGCGGTCTGGTTCCTGATCCTCGACTCCGTGGCCGGCCGGCCATTCCGGACGCCGACGATCCTGGGCACGGCCATCTTCCGGGGCGGCCAGGGGCTGACGTCGGCGGAAGGCGTGCCCGTGTCCTTCGAGATGGTCGTGCTCTACACCTGGGTTCACGCTCTGGTGTTCTGGGTGATCGCGGGGGTCGCCGCCCGGCTCCTGCGGGTCGCGGAGCGCCAGCCGAACGCGGGGTTCGGGATCCTCCTCCTCTTCGTGGTGTTCGAGTTCGGCTTCGTCGCGGCGGCGCTGATCTTCGCGGCGCCGGTGCTCCACGCGCTCACGTGGCCGGCGATCCTCGTGGGGAATCTCCTCGCGGCGCTGGCGATGGGCGCCTACTTCTGGCGCCGCCACCCCGACCTCCGGATCGTTCCCTGAGGGCGGGAGCAATCCGGCGTACCGCCGAGCCTCCCACCAGCGACGCGACGACCTCCGCGTCGGCGGGTGGCATCGGAAGGGCCTCCAGCTCGGCCGGAGTCACCCACCGGTAGGGCTGGCCCTCGCGGGGCTCGATGCGCCCGCGCTCCGGCTGGCACCGGAAGAAGTGGAGAAGCACCCGCCGGTCAGGATAGGTCCAGGGGACGACCGCGAGGCGGGCGCCGACCCGGACGCGCATGCCGAGCTCCTCGTCGAGCTCCCGTGCGAGGCACGTCTCGAGTGATTCGCCGGGCTCGCGCTTGCCCCCGGGAAACTCCCAAAGCCCGCCGAGGTGCTTCGCCGGATCGCGTCGGGTGACCAGGAACCGTCCGCCGCGCTCGACGATCGCCGCGGTGACCTCGACGACCGGGAAGCCCGCCCGCGCGGCCAGCTCCCCGAACAAGGCCAGCACCGAGGCCCGGTACGTCGGCCACACGGCCGCATGGCGGCTCGCGTTCGCCGGGTGGAGCAGCACCCAGATCTCGCGTCCGTCGGCGCGGTACCGGCGCCCGTGGTCGTCGGGGAGGCGGACGGGCTGCTCGAGCACCGCCCGCGCGGCCACCCCGCCCACGGTGACCACGACCTCCGGTCGGAGGGCCGCCAGCTCCGCCAAGAGGAACGGGCGGCAGCGTCGCGCCTCGCTGGCGAGCGGGCTGCGGTTGCCGGGTCGACGCCGGCCGCCACCGGCCGGCGCGGCGGGCCAGCACTTGACCGCGTTGGTGAGGTAGAAGAGATCCTCGAGGTCGAGCCCGAGGCGCCGGATCTCGCGACGGAGGATCATCCCGCCGGCCCCGGTCCACTGTCGCCCGTTCTCGACGCTCGCGATCCCCGGCGCCTCGCCGACCAGGACGAACCGGGCGTCGCGGCGCCCGAGCGCCCGTGCTGGGAACTTCTGCCAGTCGCGCATGGTCGGACACGCGCGACAGGCCGACACCCGGCGAAGCGTCCCCGGGAGCGTCGCCAGCGCCTCGGGCCGGCCTCGCGGCGCGGCCGAACGTGACGTCAGCGTCCCTCCCAGGGGTAGGCCCGGCAGAAGCGGCGCATCGGGCAGGTGAGGCAGAGGGGCTTTCGCGCCGTGCACCAGGTCGCCCCGAAGTCCATGAGCGCCTGGTTGAAGTCGTAGACGCGGGCTCGCGGGAGGACGCGCTCGGCGAGCGCCCACAGGGCCGCGGTCGAGACGCGGCGCCCGTCCTGACCGTGAAAGACGCGGCCGAGGACGCGCCGCACGTTGGTGTCGAGGATCGCGGCGCGCTGCCCGTGGGCGAACGAGCGGACCGCGCCGGCGGTGTAGCGTCCGATGCCCTTCATGGCGCGGAGGGCCTTCTCCTCCACGGGCAGCCGCCCGCCGTAGCGCGCGACGGCTTCCCGCGCGATGCCGTGCAGGTGGACCGGGCGGACGTTATAGCCGAGCGGATACCACGTGCGCGTGACGTCCTGGACGTCCGCCTCGGCCAGCGCCTCGAGCGTCGGGTAGCGGCCGAGGAACTCGTGGTACTTCGGGACGACACGGTCCACCTGGGTCTGCTGGAGCATGATCTCCGAGACCAGCACGTGGTAGGGGTCGCGGGTCCGTCTCCAGGGGAGATCGCGCTGGTGACGCGCGTACCAGCGGAGGAGGCCCTGGCGGAACCGCCGGAGCATCCCGGCATCGGGGTCGCGGGTCGCGCGGACCCGACGCCGACTCGAGGTCTTCCGCCGCCGCACGGGCCGATTATATCGGCCCGGCGGCGCGTCGACGGCCGGGCATCAGCGGGGCTCGAGCGGATCGTCGGGCGGCGGGTCCGTCTGGCCGTGGCGCTCCGCCCGGAAGCGGTAGAGGCGCACCGGGCTGAACCGCCAGACGCCCGCCTTCCGGCGCGCCCTCGTGAGCTGCTGCTCGGTCGTGGCCACGTCGGGGAGGCCGGGGAGGAGCCCGCCCCGTCGGCGGAACCCCTGGACGAGGAGCCCGTGGACGCGAGGGTCCTGCCCGCGGAGGTCCTTGAGCCGCTCGAGCGGTCCGAGGAAGTAGACCTCGTAGCGCAGGGTCGGGAGCTCGCTCGGCCTGACCGGCGGGAAGCGCGGATCGCGACTCGCGGCCAGGACGGCCGCGGCGAGCACCTCGTCGACGAGCCGGGGCCGGCTGGCGGTGAAGCGTCCCATGCACCCGCGGAGCTGGCCCTCGACGCGCAGGGCGACGAAGGCGGCGCCCGGCTGGCGGAGCGCCCCGGGCGGGTCCGACGGCGCCTCGACCCGGGAGCCCGTTCTCACGTAGTGCTCGACGGCTTCGCGGGCGAGCGCTACCGCGAAGGGCCCCGCCTCCCGATCCGCTCCCACGGCCACGCGGACATGATCCCGGGGCGGCCCGGTATAATGCAAGCGTCGACGAGCCAGCCATGAGCGACCGCCTTCCCCTCCACGACGTCCACGAGCGCCTCGGCGCCCGCTTCGGCGAGGCCGACGGAGTCCTCGCGCCGCTTCACTACGGGGACCCCGCCGGCGAGCACGAGGCCGTGCGCGAGCGGGCCGGCGTGATCGACCGCTCCGAGCGCGGCAAGATCGAGGTCACCGGGAAGGACCGGGCGACGTTCCTCCACGGCCTGATCTCGAACGACGTGAAAGGGCTCGCCCCCGGCCAGGGGAACGAGTCGACCCTCCTCGACGTCCACGGGAAGGTGACCGCGCTGCTCACGGTCCACTGTCTCTCCGACCGGCTGATCCTCGAGACGGACTCCCATCTCAGGGAGTCCCTGCTGACGACCATCGACCGCTACCTCTTCTCCGAGCGCGCCGAGCTGGAGGATGTCACGGCAGCCTCCGGAATCCTGACCGTCGCGGGCCCGAGCGCCCGGAAGACGGTGGAGCAGGCGCTCGGGGTGGCGGTGCCCGATCTCGCCCCTTGGCACCACGTCGTGGCGACGGTCGAGGGGACCGACGTGCGGGTCGTCCGGACGGAGGAGACGGGCGAGGAAGGCTACGACCTGTGGGTCGGGACGGCGGCCCTCGGGCGGTTGTGGGAGCGGCTCCGCGAGGCCGGCGCCCGGCCGGTCGGCCGCGAGGCCTGGAACGTCCTGAGGGTCGAGGCCGGCGTCGTTCGCTACGGCGTCGACGTGGACGCCTCGACGCTCCTCCTGGAGGCCTCGCTTCCCCAGAGCTACTCCATGAACAAGGGTTGCTACATGGGGCAGGAGGTCGTCGCGCGGATCACCTACCGCGGCCACGTGAACCGGAAGATCGTCGGCTTCCGCTTCGCGGACGCGCGGGTGCCCGCGTTGGGCGCGCCGGTCACGGTGGAGGGGAAGGAGGTCGGACGCATCACGAGCGCCGTCCTGTCCCCGGCCCTCGGCGTGGCGCTCGCGCTCGGGTTCCTGAGACGCGAGCACCACGCGCCCGGCACGCGCGTCGACGTCGGGGCCGGCTCCGCCGATGCGGTGCTCCCCGCCGAGGTCGCGGCGCTGCCCTTCTACCGGCGGGCGCCCGCCGCGTGAGCTCGCCCGGCCCCCACGCGCCCGGAGCGGGCCGCACGCCGAACCGCCTGGGCGGCGAGACGAGCCCCTACCTCCTCCAGCACCAGTACAACCCCGTCGACTGGTATCCGTGGGGCCCCGAGGCGTTCGAGCGGGCGCGGCGCGAGGACAAGCCCCTCCTCCTGTCGGTGGGTTACTCGGCCTGCCACTGGTGCCACGTGATGGAGCGCGAGTCGTTCGAGGACCCCGCGATCGCCGGCCTGATGAACCAGCGGTTCGTGAACATCAAGGTCGACCGCGAGGAGCGTCCGGACGTCGACTCGATCTACATGCAGGCCGTCCAGGCGATGACGGGCCACGGCGGCTGGCCGATGACCGTGTTCATGACGCCCGAGGGCGTGCCCTTCTACGGGGGCACGTACTTCCCGCCCGGAGACCGCCACGGGATGCCGGGATTCCCGCGGGTGCTCGACGCGGTCGCCGACTACTACCGCGACCGGCGCGGCGACGCCGACCAGGTCGGGCGGGAGCTCGTCGAGCGGATCCGCCAGAGCGAGCACGTCCGGGCTGGCGGCGATCTGCTGACGGGGGAGCTGCTCGACGGCGCGTACCGCGGGCTCCGCTCCGAGTTCGACGCCCGCCACGGCGGGCTTGGGCGCGCGCCGAAGTTCCCGCAGCCGATGGCCTTCGACTTCCTCCTCCGGTACTGGCGCCGGCGCGGCGCCCCGGAGGCGCTCCACATGGTGCGCGAGACCCTCACGCGCATGGCGCGGGGCGGGATCTACGACCAGCTGGGCGGCGGCTTCCACCGCTACTCCGTCGACCAGGTCTGGCTCGTGCCGCACTTCGAGAAGATGCTCTACGACCAGGCCCAGCTGGCGCTCCTCTACCTCCAGGCCTGGCAGGCTAGCGGCGATCCCGAGTACCGGCGCGTGACCGAGGAGACGCTCGACTACGTCGTCCGGGAGATGACCCATCCCGAAGGGGGCTTCTACTCGACCCAGGACGCGGACTCGGAAGGGGAGGAGGGAAAGTTCTTCCTCTGGGACCGGGCAGAGATCGAGTCCCTGCTCGACCCCGAGTCGGCTCGCGTCGTCCTCCACTACTGGGGCGTGGCGGACGGCCCGAACTTCGAGGGCCGGAGCATACTCCACGTTCCCCGCGACGCGGGCGAGGTGGCGTCCGCGCTGGGCATCGACGCGGACCGCCTCGTCCACCTTCTGCGCGAGGCGCGCGCCACGCTCTTCGCTCACCGGGAAAGGCGGGTGAAGCCCGGCCGCGACGAGAAGGTCCTGGCGGGCTGGAACGGCATGATGCTCCGCGCCTTCGCCGAGGCGGCGGCCGCCCTCGGTCGCCCCGACTACGTCCGCGTGGCCGAGCGGAATGCCGCGTTCCTCCTCGGCGCGCTGGTCGAGAACGGGCGGCTCCGCCGGACCTGGAAGGACGGCCGGGCCAAGCTTCTCGGGTACCTCGAGGATCACGCGATGGTGGTCGACGGGCTGATCGCGCTCCACGAGGCCACCCTGGACCACCGGTGGATGGACGCAGCGCGGCGGCTCGCCGCGGCGATGCTGGACCTCTTCTGGGACCCGGAGGCGCAGGGCTTCTTCGACACCGGTCGGGACCACGAGGCCCTCGTCGTCCGGCCCCGGAGCCTGTTCGACTCGGCGGTGCCGTGCGGCTCGTCGGTGGCGGCGGACGTCCTGCTCCGCCTCCAGGTCCTCACGGGGAACGAGGAGTTCGGGCGGCGCGGGACGGACACGATCCGGGCGGTCGCCCCCCTCGTGGCCCGCTATCCGTCCGGCTTCGGCCGGTTCCTGGCGGCGCTCGACTTCCACCTCGGGTCGCCCGTGGAGGTCGCGATCGTATGGCCGCCGGAGGGCTCGCCGGCAGACCGAACGCCCCTCCTCGACGAGGTGTTCCGCCGCTACCTCCCGAACCGGGTCGTGACCGGGGGGCCGGAGGGGGTGGGCGTCGACCTGCCGCTCCTGGCCCACAAGCGGGCGCGGGGCCGGCCCACGGTCTACGTGTGCGAGGGGTACGCCTGCCAGGCGCCGACGACGGACCCGGCCGAGCTGGCCCGGGAGCTCGAGCGCCGTGGCGCCCGGGCCGCGTCGGCACCGCCAGTTGATGCCTGACCGCCGAAAGGCTATAGTCTGGGCACCTTTCCGAACCATTCTTTCACAGAGGAGACCGCCTATGCGCTTCGCTCGAGCCGTACTTCTGGCAACCATCGTGCTGCTGGTGGGGATGGCGGGTCCGGCCGTCGCCCAGACCTTCATCTTCGGCGGCCAGGGTGAGCCGGTCCAGTTCGACCCCGCGGTCATCACCGACGGGATCTCCTCCAGGATCACGCGGCAGATCTACGACACCCTGTACGAGTTCAAGCCGGGCACCACGCTGGTCCAGCCCGCACTCGCCGAGAAGGCCGAGGCCTCGGCCGACGGCAAGACGTGGACGCTCCAGCTCCGGAAGAACGTGAAGTTCCACGACGGCGAGCCGTTCGACGCGAAGGCCGTGGTCTGGAACTTCGATCGCTGGATGAACACCAAGAACCCGCAGCACGAGAACCAGCTGAAGGCGGGGCAGACCTTCGAGTACTTCGAGGGCCAGTTCGACGGGTTCGACGACAAGTCGGTCATCGAGAAGGTCGAGGCCACGGGCAGCCACACCGTGAAGTTCACACTCCGGCAGCCCCAGGCGCCGTTCCTCCAGAACATCGCGATGTTCCCGTTCGGCATCGCCAGCCCGAAGGCCGTCGAGAAGTGGGGTACGGACTACGGCAAGCACCCGGTGGGCACGGGCGCCTTCAGGTTCGTCGAGTGGAAGCCGAATCAGGAGGTCGTCCTCGAGGCGAACCCCGACTACTGGGGGAAGAAGGCCAGCATCAAGCGGGCCATCGTGCGCAACATCAAGGACAACTCCCAGCGCGTCGCCGCCCTCAAGGCCGGCGAGGTGCACGGGATCGAGGGCATCAACCCCGACGACCTGAAGGTCCTGAAGGCCGACGGGAACCTCCAGGTGCAGCTCCGCCCGACGAACACGACGGGCTACGTCGCGTTCAACTTCAAGGTCAAGGAGTTCCAGGACAAGCGGGTCCGCCAGGCGATCGCCCACGCCATCAACAAGAAGGCGATCGTCGACGCGCTGTACGGCGGCACCGGCCTCGTGGCCACGCAGTTCCAGCCGCCACCGCTCTGGGGCTTCAACAAGGACCTGAAGGGCGACGAGTACAGCCCGGCCAAGGCCCAGGACCTCCTGAAGCAGGCGGGCTTCCCGAACGGCTTCAGCGAGATCACCTGGGAGGACGGCAAGAAGGAGCCGCTCGTCTTCTGGTACATGTCCCGCTCGCGCCCGTACTTCCCGAACCCGAAGGAGATTGGCGAGGCCATCGCGGCCGACCTCGCGAAGGTCGGGATCAAGGGCCAGATCCAGACCGTGGAGTGGGCGAACTACCTCGACAAGCGGAAGAACGGGGAGCTCCCGCTGTACATGCTCGGGTGGACCGGCGACAACGGCGATCCCGACAACTTCCTGTGCTACTTCTTCTGCCCGGACAAGGCGTCGCGCGAGGGGTTCCACTCGAACCCGCCGCTCTCCGACCTGCTCAGGCGCGCGGCCACGCTCACCAGCCAGACGGAGCGCGCCAAGCTCTACCGCCAGGCCGAGCAGATGATCCATGACAACGTGTCGCGCGTCTTCATCGCGAACAACGAGCCGCCGCTCGCCTTCTCGAAGAAGGTGAAGGGGTACGTCACCAGTCCGTTAGGCGACGAGCAGTTCAACCTGGTCTCGATGCAGTAGTTCGCGGAAACCCGGTCGGAGGACGGGGAGCCGGTGCGGAGTTACGCCGTTCGGCGGAGTCTCACCGTGATCCCCGTCCTCCTCGGGGTCTCGATCCTCGTTTTCAGCTTCGTTCATCTGATCCCTGGTGACCCCGCGGTCACCATGCTCGGCGAGCGGGCGACCCCCGAGAAGGTCGCGGAAGTCCGCAAGCGACTCGGTCTGGACCGCCCGATCCCGGAGCAGTACCTCCTCTACATCAGCAAGGCGATTCGCGGGGATCTGGGCGTCTCGATCGTCCGGGGCGACCCGGTGTTCACCGACATCCTCCGCCGGTTCCCGGCGACCGTGGAGCTGGCGGTTACTGCCATCGTCCTCGCGGTTCTGTTCGGGATCCCGGTCGGCATCATCTCCGCCGTCTGGCGGAAGTCCTTCATCGACAGCCTCTCGCGCGTGCTCGCGCTGACCGGGGTCTCGATGCCGATCTTCTGGCTGGGCGTGATGCTGGCCTGGGTGTTCGCCGTCGAGCTCCACTGGCTGCCCACGGGAGCGCGGCTCGACAGCGTGGCCGACTACGAGCCCTGGACGCACTTCGTCTTGCTCGACGCGGTCCTGCAGCACAACTGGGCGATGATTCCCGACGCGCTCAGGCACCTGGTGCTGCCCGCGGTGGCCCTCGCCACGATTCCGCTCGCCGTGGTTGCCCGGATGATGCGGGCGAGCATGCTCGAGATCCTCTCGCGTGACTACATCCGCACGGCCGACGCCAAGGGGCTCTCGCGGGCAGCCGTGGTCCTGCGCCACGGGCTACGGAACGCGCTGTTGCCGGTACTGACGGTGGTGGGCCTCCAGGTCGGCTCCTTGCTGGCGGGGGCGATTCTCACGGAAACGATCTTCTCCTGGCCGGGGATCGGCCGCTGGGTGTACGAGTCGATCGAATCGCGCGACTATCCGATCGTCCAGGGGGCCAGCCTCTTCATCGGGGTCATCGTCGTCGTGGTGAATCTCTTCACGGACCTCCTCTACGCCGCGGTCGATCCGCGGATCAAGTACGACTGATGGGCGCGACGACGCAGGCGGCGACTCTCGAGGCCGTCGCGGTCCCCGCGGCGCGCAGCCAGAGCCCGGCGGCAGCGGCATGGCGTCGGCTCCTGTCGAGCCCCGTTGCGCGCGCGGGCCTGGCGATCGTCTGCCTGTTCGTCCTGGTCGGCGCCCTCGCCCCGCTGGTCCACCACTATGATCCCAAGACGGATTCGAGCTTGGGTGAGCGGCTCCGGCCGCCCGGCGGCGAGCACCCCTTGGGTACGGACTCACTCGGGCGCGACATCCTGGTGAGGGTGATTCATGCGGCGCGGGTGTCGCTTGGTCTCGGGATCAGCTCGGTGATCGTGGCGGCCGCGATCGGGTCGTTGCTCGGCCTCGTGGCCGGCTATGCCGGTCGGACGCCGGACCTCGTCGTCATGTTCTGCATGGACATCCTGCTGGCCTTCCCGGGGACGCTCCTGGCCATCGCGATCGTGGCGATGATCGGGCCCGGTCTCCGGAACTCGCTCCTCGCCATCAGCATCGTGGCCATCCCGATCTACGCCCGGATCGCCCGTGGGGCGGTGCTCGAGCTTCGCGAGCTGGAGTTCGTGACGGCGGCGAGGGCGCTCGGTGGCAGCGGCGCGCACGTGGTCATGCGCCACATCTTCCCGAACACGCTGCCGCCGCTCATCGTCCAGACGACCCTGGCGATCGCGTTCGCCATACTGGAGGCGGCCGCGCTGGGGTTCCTCGGCCTGGGCGCCCAGCCGCCGACGCCCGAATGGGGCGCGATGCTGGCCGACTCGTACAAGTACTTCACGAGCGGCGCCTGGTGGGTGTTTTTCTTCCCGGGTGCCGCCATCATGATGTCGGTTCTCGGGTTCAACCTGCTCGGCGACGGTCTGCGCGATGCACTCGACCCGAGGCTCCGCTCGGACTAGCTTCGCTCGACTCCGGGCGCGCCTTTAGCAGCCCGAGGTGGACGTCCGGCATGGGACGAGGAACCGGCAGGTCCTGGGGTCCATCCGTTGAAGCCAGTTGACCGGAGGGCTATAGTCTTCCCACCGATTCCAACCATCGAACGAGGAGGAACCCCCATGCGTTTCACGCGCGCACTGCTCCTGCTGACCACGCTCCTTGTCTTGGGGGTGGCGGGCCCGGCCCGAGCCCAGACGTTCGTGTTCGGGGCCGAGGGCGAGCCCGTCAGCTTCGACCCGGCCGTGATCACCGACGGCGTTTCGCAGCGTGTCACGACGCAGGTCTACGACAACCTGGTCCGGTACAAGGGCGCGACGACGGACGTCGAGCCCGCGCTGGCGGAGAAGTGGGATGTCTCGGCGGACGGCAAGGTCTGGACGCTCTACATCCGCAAGAACGTGAAGTTTCACGACGGCGAGCCGCTCGACGCCAAGGCTGTCGTCTGGAACTTCGAGCGCTGGTGGAAGGCGGGCCATCCGCAGCACGAGAACCAGCTGAAGGCCGGACAGACCTTCGAGTACTGGGAGGGCCAGTTCGACGGCTTCGACGACAAGTCGATCGTCTCCAAGGTGGAGGCGGTGGACTCTCACACGGTCCGGGTGACGCTGAAGCAGCCCCAGGCGCCCTTCCTGTCGAACCTGGCGATCTTCAGCTTCGGCATCGCCAGCCCGAAGGCCGTGGAGAAGTGGGGCACGGAGTACGGCAAGCACCCGATCGGGACGGGGGCCTTCAAGTTCGTCGAGTGGAAGGCGAACCAGGAGGTCGTGGTGGAGGCGAATCCCGATTACTGGGGCGTGAAGCCGAAGGTGAAGCGGGTGGTCGTCCGCAACATCAAGGACAACTCGCAGCGGCTGGCCGCGCTGAAGGCAGGCGAGATCCACGGGATGTTCGGCCTCAACCCGGATGACATCAAGGTCGTCAAGAGCGACTCGAACCTCTATACGCTCCCGCGGCCGGCGAACAACACGGGATACGTGGCGATCAACTATCACGTGAAGGAATTCATGGACAAGCGCGTCCGTCAGGCGATCGCCCACGCGATCAACAAGAAGGCGATCATCGACGGCCTCTACGGCGGGACGGGACTGGTGGCGAAGGAGTTCCAGCCGCCGGCGCTGTGGGGCTACAACAAGGAGCTGAAGGACTTCGAATACAGTCAGGAGAAGGCCCGGGACTTGCTGAAGCAGGCCGGGTTCCCGAACGGCTTCTCCGAGATCACCTGGCAGGACGGCAAGAAGGAGCCGTTGGTGTTCTGGTACATGCCGGTGTCCCGGCCCTACTTCCCGACCCCGAAGGAGATCGGTGAGGCGATCGGAGCCGACCTCGCCAAGGTCGGCATCAAGGCCCAGCTCCAGACGGTCGATTGGGCCGTCTATCTCGACAAGCGGAAGAACGGCCAGCTGCCGATCTACATGATCGGATGGACCGGTGACAACGGGGATCCGGACAACTTCATCTGCTACTTCTTCTGCAACCCTGGCGCGGCCCGGGAGGGCTTCTACTCCAATCCCGCCCTGGCCGACGTTCTGAAGCGGGCCGCCGTGCTCACGAGCAAGGACGAGCGCGCGGCGCTCTATCGCCAGGCCGAGCAGATGATCCACGACGATGTGGCCCGGCTCTTCATTGCGAATGCGGAACCGCAGCTCGCATTCTCCAAGAAGGTGAAGGGCTACGTGACGAACCCGACGGGGTCCGAGCCCTTCAACACCATCTCGATGCAGTAGCTCGAGCGCGCGGCAAGGGGCGGTGAGGGATCGCGCGTTCCGGCGTGCCCTCACCGTCCTTCCCGACCTCGACGGTCCATTCCCTCAGTCAGCAAGCCGGAGCGATGCGAGCCGGCCGCTGGTCCGCACCCCGCCCCGCCGGTATAGTGAGGCTCGTCGACCGCGCCGCCGCCGGCGCGGTTCGCGCTTCGAAGGAGGACGAGAGGATGTGGGACGAGTCATTGGTGCTCGGGACGCGGTCGTTCCGCTCCCGGCTCGTCGTCGGGGCCGAGCGTTATCCCTCGGCGGAGATCATGCGGCGGAGCCACGAGGCGGCGGGCTCGGAGCTCGTGGCGGTGGCCGTCCGCGACCTGGACCTGGCGAGCGCCGGCGGCTCCCTCCTGACGTCGGTCGACCAGGGACGCTACACGCTGATCGCGACGACGACCGGCTGCCGGACGTCGGACGAGGCGATCCGGACGGCGTACCTCGCCCGAGAAGCCGGGCTCGGCGACTTCGTGAAGGTGGACGTGCTGGGGGACGCCCGGACCGAGATGCCGGATCTCCAGGCGGTCCTGGAGGCGACGAAGACCCTGGCCCGGGACGGCTTCGTCACGCTGCCCGTCGCGGGCGACGACCCGGTCGCGGCCGGGCGGCTCCAGGAGGCCGGCGCGGCGGGCATACTCCTCCAGCCGGCCCCGACGGGATCGGGTCTCGGGATCAAGAACCCGTACGCCATCCGCCTGGTCCTCGACACGGCCACCGTGCCGGTCATCGTGTCCGGCGGGATCGGGACCGCCTCGGACGCGGCGCTGGCGATGGAGCTCGGGTGCCACGGGGTGCTGGTCGGCAGCGCGATCGCGGAGGCTCGCGATCCGGAAGTGATGGCCGAAGCCATGCGCCACGCGGTGGAGGGTGGCCGCGCGGCGTACAAGGCCGGGCGCATCGCCCGCCGCCTCCACCGGAACGCGTTCGGATCGCCCGAGTGACCTGCCGCTCGTCCTCGTGACGCGGCCCGACGCGGTCGTCGTCGGGGCCGGCGTGATCGGGGCGGCCTGCGCGTACGAGCTGGCGTGCGCGGGTCTCCGAGTCACGGTGATCGAGCGGACCGAGCCCGCGAGCGAGGCCTCCGGCGCGTCCGCCGGTATCCTCTCGGTGCCCGACCCCTCGCGGCGCGATCCGCTTGCCGCGCTGGCCCGCCTGAGCCGCGACCTCTACGAGCCGCTCGCGGCGGCGCTCCGGCAGGAGTCGGGCGTCGACGTGGACCTGGGGCGGGCCGGGCACCTCAGGCTCTGCATGACGCCCACCGAGGTGCGCGAGGCCCGCCGCGCGGCGGGCGATCCCGTCGAGCGCGAGAAGGGCACCGCGTTCGTCGGCGCGGACGATCTGGTCCGGCTCGAGCCCGCCGTCAGCCGGGCCGCGCTCGGCGCGCTCCACGTGCCCCGCGGCTCCTGGGTCGACAACGTGAAGCTCGTTCGCGCGCTCGTCCTCGCCGGCGAGCGCCGCGGCGTGCGCTACCTCCTGGGCCACCCCGTCGACGCTCTGATCCGCGCCGGGGTCCGGGTGACGGGCGTGCGGGCGGGTAGCCACGGGATCGTCGAGGCGGGCGCGGTCGTCCTGACGGCGGGCGCGTGGAGCGGCGCCATCGACGGCGTCCCGGCGGCCTTGCGGGTGCGGCCGGTGAAGGGGCAGATCCTGGCGCTCGACAACACGGCCGGCCTCGTGCGCCACGTGATCTTCCGCGACGACGTGTACGTGGTCCCGCGGCTGTCCGGGGAGTGCCTCTTCGGCGCCACGGTGGAGGACGGCGTCGCCGACCGCGACGTGACGCTCGACGGCCTGGGCTGGCTCTTCGGCGAGGCGTTCAAGACGGCACCCGGGCTGGGGCGGCTCCGGTTCCTGCGCGCATGGGCGGGGCTTCGCCCGGCGACCGAGGACGGGCTGCCCGTCGTCGGCCCCTGGCCCGGGATGCCGGGGCTCCTCGTGGCCACGGGCCACTACCGGGGTGGCGTCCAGCTCGCGCCGATCACGGCGCGCATGATCCGCGACCACGTCCTCGATGGCGGGTCGTCGGTGCCGGGCGCGGCCTTCCTGCCGGAGCGCCTCGTGGGGGCGGCGAGGGGATGACGACCGCGCGTCCCGCCGCGAAGCCGATGAGGCGGCGCGAGCGCTCGGCGTGAAGATTCCGCCGACCTTGCTCGCGCGGGCCGACGAGGCCATCGAGTAGCCGCCACGGCCGCGAACGGCCGCGTCCGATCGGGCGGGTGATACGATGCCTCCGTGTACGGCACGCCGCCCGCGCCGTATCCCCGCCGCGTCGTCTGCCTGACCTCGGAGACGACCGAGATCGCGTTCGCCGTCGGCGCGGGTGACCGCGTCGTGGGGGTGCCCGGCACCGCGCGGCGCCCGCCTGAAGCGCGCCGCCTCCCGAAGGTGGGGGGGTTCACCACGTTCCGTCTCGACCGGATCGTGGAGCTCGCGCCCGATCTCGTCCTCGCGTTCTCCGACCTGCAGGCGGACGTCGTGAGGGATGTCGTGAAGGCCGGGATCCCCGTCCTGGCGCTGAACCAGCGCAGCCTCGCGGAGATCTTCCAGGCGATCCTCGTGATCGGCGGCGTGCTCGGGTGCGAGGCCGCGGCCCGCGGCGTCGTCGGCGACGTCCAGGACGAGATCCGCCAGGTGCGAGAGTTCTCCAGCGTGTGGCCAGACCGGCCACGGGTGTACTTCGAGGAGTGGGGCGACCCGCCGATCTCGGGGATCCGCTGGGTGTCGGAGCTGATCGAGATCGCCGGGGGGCAGGACGTGTTCCCGGAGCTCCGCGAGATCCACCACGCGCCGGGGCGGGTCGTGGACCCGGCCGACGTGGTGCGGCGGAACCCGGAGATCATCGTCGCCTCGTGGTGCGGGAAGCCGGTCGATCTCGAGGCCATCCGGTCCCGGCCGGGATGGAGCGCCGTCTCCGCGGTCCGTAGCGGCCGCGTGTACGCCGTCCCGTCGGACGACCTCCTGTCGCCGGGCCCCTCGATCGTCAGGGGTCTCCGGGCCCTCCACGAGCTCGTCCAGGCGTGCGTGGCCGGGGAAGCGCCGGATTCAACCGCCCTCTCACCCGACGACTCCGATGACGAGGGCTAACTACCAGACATTGCGCAACAAGCTCGCGCGCCTACCGCGAGGATCGGGTCGGCTCCCGACGCCGGGTGATAGCATGAGGGAGCTTCGTGTTTCCCGACACCCCGGACCCGGGAGACCCCCATGACGACCACCACGACGCTTGCCCGGCCGGAGCGGTTCTTCGCGGACCGCTACGGTCTGACCCAGGCCCGCCTGGAGGCCCTGGTCGGCTCCGCCGCCAGCCGGGTCGACTACGCCGACGTCTTCATCGAGTACCAGGTCTCCGAGGAACTGGTCCTCGAGGACGGGGTCGTCAAGAAGGCGTCTCGCACGATCAGTCAGGGCGGGGGAGTGCGGGCCCAGGCCGGGGTGCGTACGGGCTACGCGTACACGGACGACCTCGACATCCGTCACCTCGAGGTCGCGGCGCGACAGGCCCAGGCGATCGCCGAGCACCCGAGCGAGACCGGTCCGGTCGCGGTCCACGCGGCCCCCCGGCCCCACGACCTCTACCGGGTCGCCCTGGCTCCGGTGGACGCCGACCTCGCCGCCAAGGTGGCGCTCCTCGGTCAGGTGGACCGCATGGCCCGGGCCCAGGACTCCCGCGTCCGCCAGGTCATCGCCACGCTGGTCTCGCTCGAGCAGACCGTGCTCATCGCGACGTCCGCGGACTGGCAGCTGGCTGACGTCCGGCCGCTGACCCGCCTGAACCTGACCGTGGTCGTCCAGGACGGCAGCCGCCGCGAGGTGGGCACCTTCGGCGGCGGCGGTCGAGTCGCCTTCGACTACTTCGTGCAGGAGGACCGGTGGGCGCGCTTCGCGCGGGAGGCTGCGCGTCAGGCGCTCGTCAAGCTCAACGCGGTCGCGGCACCGGCGGGAGCCATGACCGTCGTCCTCGGGCCCGGCTGGCCCGGCATCCTCCTCCACGAGGCCATTGGCCACGGGCTCGAGGGGGACTTCAACCGGAAGGGCGTGTCGGCGTTCAGCGGCCGCGTGGGCGAGCGGGTGGCGTCCGACCTCGTCACGGTCGTCGACGACGGGACCCTGCCGAACCGCCGGGGCTCGCTCAACGTCGACGACGAGGGGACGCCGACCAGCCGCACCGTGCTCATCGAGAACGGCGTGCTGCGCGGGTACATGCAGGACCGCCTCAACGCGCGACTGCTCGGAACGGGGCTGACCGGCAACGGCCGGCGCGAGTCGTTCCAGCACCCACCCATGCCGCGCATGACGAACACGTTCATGCTGGCCGGCGAGGAGCCGCCCGAGGACATCCTGCGCTCGGTGTCGCGGGGGCTCTACGCGGTGGCGTTCGGCGGCGGGCAAGTGGACATCACGAGCGGGAAGTTCGTGTTCTCCGCGAGCGAGGCCTACCTGATCGAGGACGGTCGCGTCACTGCGCCGGTCAAGGGCGCGACCCTCATCGGGTCCGGCCCGGACGCGCTCACCCGCGTCACCCGGGTCGGCCACGACCTGGCCCTCGACGAGGGCGTGGGCACCTGCGGCAAGGACGGCCAGTCCGTGCCGGTCGGGGTGGGCCTGCCGACCATCCGCATCGACGGCATCACCGTCGGCGGCACCGAGGTCTAGCCGGTGGCGGGACAGGTCCTCGCGCCGGGCGCCGACCAGGCGATGCTCGACCGGCTCGACGATCTCCTCCGACGGGCCCGGGCGGGGGGCGCGATCGAGGCCGACGCCTTCATGGTGGAGGAGGAGCTCCAGACCGTGCAGGTGCGGCTCGGCACGGTCGAGTCCCTGAAGCACGCCCGGGAGAACCGCTGCTCCCTCCGGATCTTCACCGAGTCCGGCTCCGCATCCGCCACGACCTCGGACCTTTCCCCGGGCGCGCTGGCTCGCCTCGTGGACGAGAGCGTGCGTCTCGCGCAGGTGGCGCGGCGCGACGAGCACTCGGGGCTGCCCGCTCGGGAGGCGCTCGCCCGAGACGTCACCGACCTCGGGCTCTGGGACGCGGACGGCCACGCGATGGACGTCGAGGACAAGATCGACTGGGCCCGCCGCGCGGAGGCGGCTGCCCTCGAGTCCGACGGGCGCATCCGGAACTCCGAGGGCGCCGAGTTCTACGATCGCCAGGGGCGGGTCGCGTACGCGTCGAGCGGAGGGTTCGCCGGCGGCTTCCGCGTGTCGACGTTCGCGCTGTCGGTGACGCCAGTCGCCTCGGACGACGGCGACATGGAGCGCGACTACTGGTACACCTCGGCGCGGCGCCTCGCGGACCTCGAGTCCCCCGAGGCAGTCGGGCGCGAGGCGGCCCGGCGGGCCGTGCGCCGCCTGGGCGGGCGCAAGGGCAAGACCGTGGAGGTTCCGGTGGTCTTCGATCCCGAGACGGCCGCGAGCCTCGTCCGCGCCGTGGCGCTGGCCGCGTCGGGCCCGAGCCTCTACCGGGGGACCTCGTTTCTCGTCGGCCAGCGCGGGAGCGCCGTCGCGTCGCCTCGCGTCACGATCGTGGACGACCCGACGATTCCGCAGGGGCTCGGCTCCCGACCCTTCGACGGCGAGGGCCTGCCGAGCCGGCGGACCGTGCTGGTGGACCAGGGCGTCCTGTCGAGCTATCTCCTCGACACCTACAGCGCGCGCCGGCTCGGGCTCGAGGCGACGGGGCACGCCGCCCGCGAGGGCGGCGGGGGAGTGACGGTGGCGCACACGAACCTCTACCTCGAGCCCGGTCCCTGGGCGCCCGAGGAGATCCTGCGGTCCGTCGACCGCGGCCTCTACGTGACCGAGCTGATCGGGTTCGGCGTGAACTTCGTCACCGGCGACTACTCCCGCGGCGCCGTCGGGTTCTGGATCGAGGACGGCGAGCTCGCGTACCCCGTCGAGGAGATCACCGTCGCCGGGAACCTGCGGCAGATGCTGCGGGACGTCGAGATGGTCGGGCGTGACCTGGCGTTCCGCGACCAGACCGCCGCCCCCACGCTGAAGGTCGCCCGCCTGACCGTCGCCGGCCAGTAGCCCTCCGGCCCCCCTTCCGTCGACGCGCGCCCCGGGGCCAGCGCTTCGAGACACGGACGCAGGTCGAGTATCCTGAGCGCGATGCCGACGGCCCTGACGCCCGCCGCCGCCTCGGAGGCGAACGACCAGCTCATCGACGCGCGCCTCATCCGGGGCTGGCTCCTCTGGGGCTTCTTCTGGCTCATGTTCGCGCCGACGGTCGGCGTCCTGATCTCGACGAAGTTCAACTACCCCGACTTCCTGGGCACGTCCGCGTGGTCGACGTTCGGCCGGCTCCGGCCCGTGCACGTGAACGGCGTCATCTTCGGCGCCTTCTCGACGCTGTTCATGGGGCTCGCGTACTACATCACGCCGCGCCTCTGCGGCGTGCCCGTCTGGAACGGCCGCTGGGGCTACGCGCTCCTGTGGGTCTGGAACCTGAACCTCGTCGCCGCGTTCCTGGGGGTCGTGCTGTTCGGCGGCAATCGCGGGTGGGAGGCGGGCGAGCTGCCGCTGTGGAACGTCCTCGTCGTCACCGCGGTCCTGCTGGCGGCGACCGTCCAGATGCTGATGACGATCGCCGGGCGGCGACACGTGCCCCTCTACGTGAGCATGTGGTACCTGATCGGCGCCCTGGTCTGGACCTGCATCAACCTGGTGCTCCTGATCGTCGGGCCGTACCACACGGTGCCGGGCATCAACAACGCGGCCCTCCACGGCCTCTACATCCACTACGTCGTGGGACTCTGGATCACGCCCGCGGGGTACGTCCTCATCTACTTCTTCCTGGCGGCGTCCATCCGCGCCCCCATCTACAGCCACCGGCTGTCGCTCATCGGGTTCTGGTCGCTCGCGTTCTTCTATCCCTTCGTCGGGATCCACCACTACCTGTTCAGCCCGATCGCGGACTGGGCGGAGACGATCGCCATCGTCTCGTCGATGATGCTCATCATCCCGGTGTGGACCGTGCTCCAGAACTTCTTCGGCACCATGATCGGCCACTGGCAGGGCTTCGGCCGAAACCTGACGGCCAAGTTCCTGATCATGGGGTCGATCATGTATCTCATCGGCTGCTTCCAGGGATCGACGGAGGCGCTCCGGTCGATCCAGGAGCCCACCCATTTCACGGACTTCGTCATCGCGCACTCGCACCTCACGGTGTTCGGGACGTTCGTCGTCTGGGCGATCGGCGGGTCGGTGTACGTGTGGCCGCGTCTGTGCGGGCGGGAGCTGTGGAGTTTCCGCCTCGGGAACTGGAGCTTCTGGCTGATCACGCTCGGGATCTCCACCATGGGGCTCGTCCTCACCGCCCAGGGCCTCCAGCAGGGCTTCATGCTCATGGCGCGGGCGGAGTGGGTGGACACCGTGGTGACCATGAAGCCGTTCTGGCTCGTGCGCACCCTGTCGGGGATCTCGATGGACGTGGGGATCTCACTCCTGGTCTACAACTTCATGCGGACCGCGCTCGAGCCCGGGCCGGCGCCGGCCGGACGCGGCGTCCCCGTGCCGGGCCAGACCCCGGCGAGGGCGTGACGTGAAGGCCTACGTCCTGGGCGCGGGCTTCGTCTGCATCTCGCTGGCGATCTTCGTCCAGGGGATCCTGCCCATCCTGATCCCCGAATCCCGGGAGACGCGGGCGACGCGCGCGGTGCGCACGGAGCTGGGCCAGGTCAAGTGGGTGTGGTACGAGTCGTCGCCGTACACCCCGCTCGAGCAGCTCGGGCGGAACGTGTACCAGCGCGAGGGCTGCTGGTACTGCCACAGCCAGTACGTGCGGCCCGTGGCCGGCGAGGAGATGCGGTGGGGGCCGGTGTCCCAGGTCGGCGAGTACGCGCACGACTGGCCGCACCTTCTGTCGACGCGCCGCATCGGACCGGATCTGACGCGGGTGGGTTTGAAGTACGGGGACGCCTGGCACTACGCCCACCACTGGGTGCCGACTGCGCTCGTCCCGGACTCGGTGATGCCGAGCTTCCGGTGGCTCTACCGGACCGCGCAGGTTGCCGTGGTCGACAAGGACGGCGAGCCGGCGCTCGGAGACAGTCCCGCGCTCCGCGGGCTGTTCACGGGGCGCGCGGACCGGCCGCTCCCGCTCCACCCGAATCCCGAGGGCCTGGCGTTCTCCCGCGAGACCGACGGCGCCCCGGTCCTCGAGATCAAGAACCTGCCGGAGCCCTACGACAAGCTCGCGGCCTGGAAGGACAAGACCCTGACGGTGATCGTGCCGACCGAGGAGCTCAAGGGCCTCGTCGCCTACATCCAGAAGCTCGGCACGAACCGCGGCGCCTGGCGCGACGTGTTCGAGCCTCAGACCCTCTCGGCCAGCGTGATGACCATCCCGCGGACGACGGAGCAGGAGGCGCTCGGCAAGGCCGTCTATGGGCGCCGGTGCGTCGGGTGCCACGGGCCGAATGGCGACGGGAACGGCCCGGTGGCGACCTTCCTCGACCCGCGACCGCGAGACTTCCGGCTGGGAGCCTTCAAGTTCCGGACGACCCCGTCCGGCTCCTTGCCGACGGACGGCGATCTCTACCGCACGCTCACGCGTGGCCTCCGCTACACGGCCATGCCCACCTGGCACGAGCTGCCCGAGAAGGACCGGATCTCGGTCATCAGCTACATCAAGACGTTCTCCACGCGCTGGACCGAGGAGAAGCCCGATCCCTCGATCCCCATCGGCGACCCGCCCAAGGCGACGCGAGAGCTCCTGGCGCAGGGGAAGGAGCTCTACGCCGCGGCCAAGTGCTTCCAGTGCCACGGGCCGGGCGGCAAGGGCGACGGACCCTCGGCCGGCGAGCTGACCGACGACTGGGGGTTCAAGATCCTGCCGATCGACTTTACGCGGGGGCAGTTCAAGGGCGGGGCGGACGTCCGGGACGTGTTCCGGACCATGACCACCGGGCTCGACGGGACACCCATGCCGTCCTTCGCCGACTCCATGAGCGAGGCGGAGCGCTGGGCGATCAGCTACTACGTGCTGTCGTTCTCGGCATTCAACGACCCGCGGACGGGCGAGAAGCTGAAGCTCGACCCGGCGATCCAGGCGCGGCTCGACGACGCGGCCGGCGAGGCGTACGGGAGCTCCCGGCTCGCCCTCGATCCGTCCGCTCCCCTCGAGACCGCGCCCAAGGCCCTGGTCCGCTTCCACAAAGGCATGGTGGGCGAGGGGCGCTGACGGCGCCCGCGCCAGGGGAGACCCGATGCAGGAGCTGATCGCGCTCGTCGCCGGCGAGTTCGCGGTGTCCATCTTCATGGGCCTGGCGGCGCTCTGCCTGTTCCTCTGGGGGGCCATGTCGGGGCTCTTGACCGACGTCGAGGCGGTGAAGTACCAGGTGCTGAGGAGCGAGGGGATCGACGATGACGGACCACGGTGACGCAACCCGGCGTGAGGACGTGATCGCGCAGCACGAGCGGCGGCGGGGCCCCATCGAGGAGTACGGCGACGGCGAGGTGCGCGCCTACCACGGGCTCGTGAACCGGTGGCTGCTCGCCGTGTACGCGGTCCTCGGCGTCTGGGGGATCTACTACCTCTTCCGGTACTGGGGCGGCCTGGGGCCGGGGCTGGCGCGATGATGGCCGTGCGTCTCCTCCTCGCGCTGGCGCTCCTGAACCTCCTGATCCTCCTGAGCGACGGTCTCTACAACGTGTTCGGGGGCTTCTTCCCGCCGCTGCGGTAAGGGGGCGCCGTGTCGGGCATCGAGAAGCTCGCCTTCGCGCTCTTCCTCGGGGGCACCGTGGTCTTCTTCGTCTGGGTAGCAATCCTGACGATCCGAAAGTAACCTGCCGGCATGCGGCTGAGGCGAGACCCGTGACGGCCGGATGGGGCGTCCTGCCTCTCCGCCTCGTGGTCGGGCTCGTCTTCGTCGTCCACGGCGCCCAGAAGCTCTTCGTCTTTGGGCTCGCGGGGACCTCCGGGTTCCTGGGCAGTCTGGGCGTCCCGCTGCCTCCGGTCGTGGCGGTGGGCCTGATCGCGGCCGAGATCGTCGGCGGTCTCGCCCTCATCGTTGGCGCGTGGACGCGGCTCGCGGCCGCGCTCCTCGCCGCCGACATGCTGGTGGCCCTCCTCGCCGTGCACGCGCGCGGAGGCTTCTTCGTCCCGGACGGCGTGGAGTTCGTGCTGACGCTCCTCGGCGGGTGCCTCGCGTTGATCGGGCTCGGGGCGGGGCCGTGGTCCGTGGACGCGGCCGTCCGCGGGAAGGACTGAAGCGGCGAAGCGCCGGCCCTGAGCGCCGGGCGGTCAGCCCCGCGCCTGCCGGAGTCCCTCGACCGCGTCCTCGTAGCCGGGCTGGAGGGCGAGCGCCCGCTCGAAGGCGGCGCGTGCGCGTGAGCGGTCGCCCAGCCGGAGGTGGCACCAGCCGAGGCCGTTGTAGAGCCCGGCGCCCTGCGGCGCGGCGCGGAGCGCCCGCTCGAACGCCTCGAGCGCCTCGACGTGCCGGCCGACGTAGTAGAGGCTCCAGGCCAGGCGCGCGCGCGCCGCGGCGGCGTCCCGCACCTCCCGGCCCACGACCGTGGCCATGCCGCGCAGGGCGCGATCGAGCGGCGCCAGGGCCTCCTCGTAGCGCCCGAGCTCGAAGAGGGCGGTGCCGAGGCCGATCAGCGCGTCCCCGCCGTCGGGCGCGAGGTCGAGCGCCGACTGGAACGCCTCGATCGCTAGGTGATAGCGGCCGAGCCGGAGCCGGCTCCACCCGAGCCCGTCGTAGAGTCCCTCCCACGTGGGCTGGCGTCGAAGCGCCGCCTTGAACTCGATGGCGGCCGCGCGGAACTCGCCGAGGTGGTAGTGGGACCAGCCGAGAAGCGCGCGCGCCTCGTCGTTCGCCTCGTCGAGGGTCACCGCTTCGAGGAGACGATCCCGCGCCGCCGCGTAGTCGCGCGCCTCGTAGTAGACGCGGCCCTGCCGGAGGTGCGACTGCGACTCCATCCCTCGACGGAGGCCGCCGAGCGGCCCCTGCGCGGGAGCGACCGGCGCGAGTGCCAACAGGAGCAGCGCTGCCAGCAGGGTGGCGCTGCGGGTGCGTCTAGGGGCGCGCACCCGAGCGCTCCGGACGGTCGCCCGCTTCCTCCGCGGCCTCGCGGGCGAGCTGCGCCAGGTCCGCGGCTCGCTGGGCCGCGCGGGTCGCCTCGGTGCGGGCCTCGGGCCCCGGTCGCGCGGCGGCGACCTGTGCTTCCCGGGCCGCCTCGGCCGCGCGCTTTGCCGCGCGCGCCGCCGCCTGCGCCGCGTCCTGGGAGCCGCTGATCGTCGCGGCGCCGTGGGGATCCTTCGACCGCTCGGCCGCCTGACGGCTCGCCTCGACGGCGGCCCGGCTCGCCGACCGCGCAGCGTCCCTTGCGGACTCGGCCGCGCTCGCCGCGGAGGCGTGCGAGTCCGGCCCGCCGCGTCCGCTGCTTGAACCGGGACCGGAGCTCGCAGGGCCCCCAGGACCGGCCGCGCTCGACGATCCCCGACCGCCGCCGGAGGACGCCCCGGCGCTGGCCGAATGGCCGCCGCCGCTGCCCCCGCGACTTCCGCGCCCCTCGTTCTCGCCGAGCTCGGGGCCGCCGCCTCGCCCGGACCTTCCGCGGGACCCGTGACCGCTCAGCTCGGCCGACGCGGGATCGCGTCCGGATCCCCGGCCCGATCCCGCACCGCCCCGGCCCGCGTTGCCGCCGTCCGAGCCTCCGGAGGACGAGTCGGAGCTTCCTGAGCCACCGCCCTTGCCGGAGCCGCCACCCTTGCCGGAGCCACCGCCCTCGGAGTCGTTGCCGCCGCCCTTGCCGGAGCCTCCGCCACCACCCTTGCCGGAGCCGCCGCCCTCGGAGTCGTTGCCGCCGCCCTTGCCGGAGCCTCCGCCACCACCCTTGCCGGAGCCGCCGCCCTCGGACTCACCGCCACCGCCCTTGCCGCTGTCGGCGGTGGCCGTACCGGTGCCCGTCGGCGAGGGACTCCAGGGGAGGGTCGGCAGACTCAGAGCGAGCAGCATGGCTGTCGCGACGGCCAGCAGGCGGAGGACCTGACGTGTCATGGGCGACTCCCTTCGAGGCCGGTCAAGCGTCGGCCGGGCCTCGGGTACTCGGAGCAACCTCCATGCCTACGAGGCCCGGATGGGCCGTCTCGTCTACCCGTTCTGGACGGCCCTCCGAGGGGGAGCCGGCCAGGTCGGGTCGCTCGCCCCCTGGTGGATTCGCCCACCGACGGGGAAATGCCCGCTACTCCTGGCCCCGGTCGGGCGCGAGCCGGAACTTCTCGATCCGGTACCGGAGCGTTTCCCGGGTCAGTCCGAGGAGCTCCGCGGCCCGGGCCCGGTTCCAGCCGGCGTGCCGGAGCGCCTGCTCGATGAGGCTCCGCTCCACCGATTCCAGCTCGATCGGGCCGAGCGAGAAGTCCACCGAGACGCCCTCCCGGCTCACGCCGACGGGTCCGGCGGCCTCGGGGCTTCCGAGGCCGAGGGTCTCCGTGCCGAGAGGCTGCCCCCGGTGGAGGAGCGCCGCGCGCTCGACGACGTGGATCAGCTCGCGCACGTTCCCGGGCCACGGATAGGCCACGAGCGCGTCGCGCGCGGACGGCGCCCAACGGGCCTCGCCGAGGCCGTATCGCTCCCGGACCTGCTCGAGGGCGCGCTGGGCGAGGAGCCAGATGTCGTCCGGCCGACCCCGGAGCGGCGGCATCTCGACCGTGAGCACGCGCAGGCGGTAGAAGAGGTCGGCGCGAAACGTGCCCTCCCGCACCGCGGGCTCGAGGTCGCGGTTGGTGGCCGCGACGATCCGGACATCGACCCGTCGGGGCGTGAGCGCGCCCAGCCGTCGCACCGCGCGATCCTCGATGACCTTCAGGAGCTTCGCCTGGAGCGCCACGTCGAGGAGCCCGATCTCGTCGAGGAGGAGCGTGCCGCCGTCGGCGGCCTCGAACAGGCCCGGCTTGCTCGTGCGCGCGTCCGTGTACGCCCCGCGCTCGAACCCAAACAGCTCGCCCTCGAGGAGCGCGCTCGGGATCGCGGCGCAGTTGATCTCCACGAACGGCCCCGCGGCTCGCGGGCCCGCCGCGTGGATGGCGCGCGCCGCGAGCTCCTTGCCGGTCCCGGTCTCCCCGGTCAACAGCACCGTGGGCCCGGCGTCGCCCAGCCTGTCGGCCGCCGACACCTGCAGGATGCGCTGGCGGATCTCCTCCATGGCGGGGGAGGCGCCGAGCAGGCTCGCGACCGGCGCGCTGTGGCCGGCGCGCTGGCGGAGGTAGGCAATCTCACCCCGGGCGCGCTCGGCGTCCCACGCGCGCTGGACCACGAGCCAGAGCTCCTCGAGGTCGAGAGGCTTCGCGACGTAGTCGAAGGCGCCCTGCTTCATGGCCGCGACCGCGCCCTGGACCGTGCTGTGGGCCGTCATCACGATCACGACGGTCTCCGGCCGCTCGCGCTTGATCGCGGCGAGCGCGGCCAGCCCGTCCATGCCCGGCAGCTGGAGATCGACCAGCGCGACGTCCGGCGCGAGCTCTCCGAGCGCGGCGAGCGCGGCTTCCGCCGTGCCGAAGGCGCGCGCCTCGGCGCCCTGGCGCTTGAGGAACGTCTCGATGGCGGCGGCCAGCCCCGCCTCGTCGTCGACGACCATCACGCTCCGGACCACGACCCCTCCCTCAGGCGTCCGCTCGCGGCAGGACGATGACCGCGCGCGTGCCCGCACCGTCGCTCTCGAGCAGGAGCTTCGCCCCGGTGGCCTCGAGGAGCTTCCGGGCGAGCGCGAGACCGAGCCCCGTGCCGCCGGGCTTGGTCGTGAAGAACGGCTCGTACGCGCGGGCGAGCACGGCGGGAGGCATCCCGGGCCCGGTGTCCTCCACCCGCAGCTCGACCGGGCCGCCGGCGCCGGCCGTCGAGGCGACGCGCAGCGTGCCGCCGGCCGGCATCGCGTCGAGCGCGTTGCCGACGAGGCAGAGGAGCGCCTCTTCGAATCGCGCCGGATCGAGGCGGACCTTCGGCAGCTCGGCGCCGACGCTGACGTCGACGCGCACGCCCTGCGCCGCGCTGCGCGCCTCCACGGAGCCGAGCGCGGCCCGGACGGCCGCGTCGAGGGCGGTCGGGACCGAGCGGCCCTCGACCGGTCGGTTCAGGTCGAGGAGCGCCCGCATGCGGGCGCGCAGGCGGTCGGTGTCGGCGACGATCTGCAGGAGCTGGTCCCGGACTGGACCGCTGGCGTCGAGGAGGGCGACCTGGGCCGAGGCGCGGATGGCGGCGAGGGGATTGCCGAGCCCGTGGGCGACGGCGGCGGTGACCTCGCCGATCGCGGCGAGGCGCTCGGCGTCCAGGAGCTGGCCCTGCAGGGCCCGCAGCTCGGCGTTGGCCTGCGCGAGCTCCTCGGCGCGCCGGGCGAGCGCGGCGTGCTGGGCGCGGAGCGCGCGCGACGCCCGCCACACGATCCCGTAGAGGGCGAGGTAGAGGAGGACGCCCGATCCCGTGGCCAGCGCCCAGAGGATCGCGCGGCCGCGCCGGATGCCGGCGATCACGCGGCTCGCGTCCACGTAGGCCTCGACGGCGCCGGCGACCCGGCCCTCGCCAGGGAAGGCGACCGGTACGTAGAGCGCGACGCGCTCCTGGCCGGCGGGGGCCCCCGGCTCGAGGGCCGCGTCGGTCCGCCCGGCAAGGGCCGCGCGCACGGCGGCGGTCTCGCCGTGGGGCTGAAAGCCCCGCTCGGCGTCGCTCCAGAGAGGCTTCCCGTCGGGGCCGTAGACCACGAGCCGAAGCACCTCGGGGAGACGGCGCACCTGGCGCGTGAATTCCTCCAGGCGATCCTGCGAGTCCGGCCGCGGGGCGCCGCGGTCCGCGCCGAAGTCCTGGGGGCGCAGGTGGTCGTGAGCGGCCGCGCGCACGAACGCGGCCGTCGACGTCCACTCGCGCTCGAGGACCGCCTGCTCGACGAAGTAGGCGAGCGCGAGGCCGACCACCAGGGTGCTGCCGCCGATCGTGACGAGGCTCAGGACGGCGAACTGCCGGGTCGGACTCGGGGAGCCGGGGCGATCGCCCATGGCGGCTCCATGGTACCGCCCGTGGCCGGGCCGGCTGACAGGGATTGCGCTCGACCGGGGCCCGGCGGCTTGACCCTCGATACGGCGGGTGTTATCACCGCCCGAGTGACTCGCTGGCGGCTGCCACAGATCGGACGGGCGCACGAGGCCTGGCCCGGCATCACGATGGCCGGCATCGTGATCCTCGCGGCGGCGGTGCTCGCCGACGCGTTCGGGGAGCCGCCTCGCGGCGGGCCGCGGCTCCACGTGGGCCTCGGACTCGGCTTCACGGTGCTCGTGCTGGGCTACGTGCTGCGTCTCTACGAGCGACGCAACGGAGGGGACGGGGATGCGCCATGACCTGCTCTTGACCGGCGGCCACGTGATCGACCCCGCCTCGGGGATCGACGGCCCGCGCGACGTGGCGTTCGCATCGGGCCGGGTGGCCGCGATCGACCGGTCGATCCCGCGCGCGACGGCGCGCGAGGTGGTGGACGTCGCCGGGGCGTACGTGGTGCCGGGGCTCATCGACCTCCACGCGCACGCCTTCATCGCGGGCCACGACCTCGGCGTCGAGACCGACCCCGTGTGCGCCTCGACGGGCGTGACCACCCTCTGCGACGCGGGCAGCGCGGGCGCCGCGAACTTCGCGGGGCTCCGGGAGTACGTGATGGCCCGCGCGGACACCCGCGTCCTCGGGTTCGTCCACATCGCGGCGATCGGCCTCACGCACGTCGCGATCGGCGAGCACTGCTACCTCGACTACTCGGACCCGGTCCTCGCCGCGGGCGTGGCCCGCGAGCACCGGGACGTCGCCATCGGGGTGAAGGTGCGGATCCAGGCCGAGGTCGTCGCCCAGCATGGCCTCGAGCCGCTCAGGCGGGGCCTCCAGGCGGCGGAGGCGGCGTCGGTGCCCGTGATCGTGCACGTCAACAACCCGCCGGTGGAGTACGGGGAGGTGCTCGCGCTCCTCCGGCCCGGCGACATCGTGAGCCACTTCCTGCACGGCCGGGGCTCGGGGATCCTGGACGGGCAGGGTCGTGTGAAGGAGGCGGTGCACGTCGCGCGCCGCCGCGGCATCGTGTTCGACGTCGCGCACGGCCGGAACCACGTGAACTTCCCGGTCGTGCGCCGCGCGTTCGAGCAGGGCTTCTATCCGGACACGATCTCCTCCGACCTCACGCGCCCGGGCCGGGCCAGCGTCGTGCGGGACCTCCCGACGACGCTCTCGAAGTTCCTGAGCCTCGGGATGCCGCTCGGCGACGTGGTCCGCGCCGCGACGGCCACCCCGGCCCGGGCGATCGGGCGGAGCGGGGAGCTCGGCACGCTGGCCGTCGGCGCGTCGGGCGACGCGGCGGTGTTCGCGATCGACGAGGGGCGCTTCCCCTACCAGGACGCCGACGGCAACGTCCTCGAGGGCACGAAGCGCTGGGCGCCCCGGCTCACGGTGCGGGCCGGCCGCGTCTCCTGGCGGCGCTGGCCCGCGGCGTGACGAGCCCGCCTCGCTCGGCGGCTCCCTAGCCGCGGGCGAGCAAGAGGAGCAGCACGCCCAGCGCGATCCGGTAGACGACGAAGACGAGGAGCGTGCGGCGCTGCAGGTAGCCGACGAGGAACCAGATGGCGCCGAGGCCGGCCGCGAACGACGTGCCGACGCCGATCGCCAGCATGCCGAGCCCGTGGCCTGACATCCCCGCGCGGAGCAGCGGAGCGATCTCCAGCAGCCCGGCGGCCACCGTGACCGGCAGGCCCAGCAGGAACGCGAAGCGGGCGGCGGTCGCGCGGTCGAGCCCGGCGAGGAGCCCGGCCGAGATGGTGATGCCGGACCGCGACACCCCGGGGATGAGGGCGAGCGGCTGGGCCAGTCCCACCGCCAACCCCCTGGGCACGCCCACCGTCCGGATGTCGCTCACCGGGTTCCGGTCCGCGCGGCGATCCGCCCACCAGAGGACGAGCGCCCCGAGGATGGTGGACACCGCGACCACGGTGGTCGAGCGGAGAGCGGACTCGAGGTGCTCGAGGGCGAGGCCGGCAAGGCCCGCGGGGATGGTGCCGAGCGCCACTGCCAGCGCGAGGCGCCGGTCGGCCGGCCGGCCGATCAGGACTCCCTCGCCGAGCCGCCAGAGCTCGCCGGCGAAGTAGATCAGCAGGGCGAACACCGTTCCCAGGTGGATCGAGGCGTCGAACGCGAGGCCCTGATCGGGCCAGCCGAGGAGCCGCGGGACCAGGATCAGGTGGCCCGACGAGGAGACCGGCAGGAACTCCGTGGCCCCCTGGACCAGTCCGAGTACGACAGCCTGGAGCGGCGTCATGGGGTCGGGACGGCCCCGCCGCTACCCGACGACGTCCTCGCCTCCATCGACGCCGAGGACGTTCCCGGTCATCCAGTAGGTCGAGGAGTGGGAGAAGGCGACGATCGCCCGCGCCACGTCGTCGGTGGTCGTGAGGCGACCGCCGGGGTTCCGGGCGAGGGCGCCCGCCTTGATCCGGTCGGCGCCGGGAATCTTCTGGAGCGCGGGCGTGTCCGTCACGCCCGCCCGCACGGCGTTCACCGTGATCCCGCGGGTCGCCAGCTCCATCGCAAGCTGGCGGACGTGGGACTCGAGCGCCGCCTTGGCGCCGGAGACCGGCCCGTAGTTCGGCAGGACGCGGGTCCCGCCGCCGCTCGTCATGGCGAAGACGCGCCCGCCGGCGCCCATCAGGCCCCGGGCGACGACGTCCTGCGTCCAGTAGACGAGGCTGTGGGCCATGACGTCGAGCGTCATGTCCATCTGGTCCTTGGACACCGCGTCGCGCGGGTTGTCGGCCACGAAAAGCCGGAGCGTGCCGAAGGCCAGCGAGTGGAGGAGCACGCGGAGCTGCCCCGCCTCGCCGCGGCTCTCCAGCTCCTTCCCGACCGCGTCGAGCACCTCGGCGCGCCGGGTGGCGTCCGCCGCGTTGACGTTGAAGAAGAGGGCCTGGCCGCCGCGCCGCTGCACCTCGGCGGCGATCCGCTCGGCGTTCGGCAAGGTCGCCTTGCGGTCCAGGTGGACCCCGGCGATCGACATGCCCGCGTCGGCGAGCGCGAGCGCGGTAGCCTCGCCGAACCCGGAGGACGCGCCGAGGATCAGCGCCCAACCGGACAGGCGGATGGGAGAATCCTGGGGCCCCTGGGTCATCGGCTCGCCTCCGGCAGCTCGGGAGTGGACGTCACGGCGCCGGTATTCTAGCGCACGCGGCGCGCCGCTCACAGGCCGCCGACGCGGCTCGCGACCGCGCCGCGTTGAGCGGGACCGGCCCTCGTGTTACGCTCCGCGAAGATCGCGAGTCGCCCCGCCCCCATGATCCAGGAGGCTCCGTGAGCACGGTCAAGACCGAGATCCAGCGCGCCCTCGACGGCCTGTCCGGCGAGCTCGAGGCTCTGTCCCGGAAGATCCACGACCATCCGGAGCTCGGGTACCAGGAGGTGCAGGCCTGCGGCTGGCTCTGCGACTTCCTCGAGGGGAAGGGCTTCCACGTCGAGCGCGGGGTCGGCGGGGTCCCGACCGCCTTCCGGGCGACCGTGGAGGGCGCCGGGAAGGGACCGACGGTGGCGATCATGTGCGAGTACGACGCCCTCCCGAGCATCGGGCACGCCTGCGGACACAACATCATCGCGACGTCGGGCGCGGGCGCCGGGGCGGGTCTGGCGGCGGTGCGCTCGCGCCTCCCGGCGGGCCGGGTCCAGGTGATCGGCACGCCGGCGGAAGAGGGCGGCGGCGGGAAGGTGAAGCTCATCAGGGCCGGCGTGTTCGAGGGCGTCGACTGCGCGATGATGATCCACGGCTTCGACCGGACGATCCTCCACCAGGACCTCCTGGGGATCGTGCGGACCGACTTCGAGTACGCCGGGAAGGCCGCGCACGCCGCGGCCGACCCCTGGGTCGGGGTCAACGCCCTCGACGCCTGCATCCAGACGTTCAACGCGGTGAGCATGCTGCGCCAGCAGGTGCGGCCGGATTGCCGGATCCACGGGATCATCGTGAACGGCGGCGCCGCGGCGAACATCATTCCCGAGTACGCGAAGGCGACGTTCTACGTCCGGGCTCCCCGGATCGACACCATGTGGGAGCTCCACCGCCGCGTGGTCGCGTGCGCCGAGGGCGCCGCGCGCGCGACGGGCGCGACTCTCACCGTGACCAAGCACGAGATGGTGTACGAGCCGCTCAAGCGGAACCAGACCCTCCTCGACCTGTTCGCGGGGAACATGCGGGACGCCGGCCTGGTCGAGGGCGAGCCCATCCCCGATCGGCTGGGCTCCTCCGACGTCGGGAACGTGAGCCAGGTCCTGCCGGCCATCCAGCCCATGGTCGCCATCGCGCCGACCGGGATGGCCATCCACACCCGCGAGTTCGTCGACGCCGCCGTCAAACCGCTCGCGCACGCCGGCATGCTGGCCGCGGCGAAGACGATGGCGATGACCACGTACGACCTCCTGGCCGACCCGGCGCGGGTCCGGGCGGCCCGGGCCGAGTTCGCCCGCGGCTAGGTCGCGGGAAGGCCGGCGTCGCTGATGGCGAAGACCGCCGGGATCGTCCTCATCGGCAACGAGATCCTGTCGGGGAAGGTCGCCGACCAGAACGCGCTCTACCTCTGCCGCGAGTTCCGCCAGCTGGGCGTCGACGTGCGGAAGATCGCGGTGGTGCCCGACGAGGTGGACCTGATCGCCCGGGAGGTCGCCGAGTTCTCCCGGTCCTACGACTGGGTGTTCACGTCCGGCGGGGTGGGGCCGACCCACGACGACGTCACGATCGAGGGGGTGGCCCGCGCCTTCGGGCGGCGGGTCGTGAAGGACCCGGGCCTCGTGACCGCGCTGGAGGAGGTGTACCAGTCGCGGATCAACGACGCGCGGCTCAAGATGGCCGAGATCCCGGAGGGCGCCCAGCTGCTCGCCTCCGACCACCTGGTCGTCCCGGTGGTGGTGGTCGAGAACGTCCACGTGTTCCCGGGGGTGCCCGAGATCTTCCGCCGCAAGTTCGACGCGATCAAGGAGCGGTTTCGCGAGAGCCCGTACCTCATGCGCGTCGTCTTCTACGGGGTGGGGGAGGGCATCCTCGCCGAGCACCTGAACGCCATGCTGCGAGGCTTCCCGGAGCTCCTCTGCGGCTCGTACCCGGAGTTCACGAACCCGGAGTACAAGGTGCGCGTCACGCTCGAGTCGAAGGACCACGAGTACCTGGAGGCGGCCCTCCGGGACCTCCTGGGACGTCTCCCCACCGATGCCGTGATCCGCGTCCAGTAGCGCCTCGCGCCGGCCCCTTCACCGCTCCGGGAGGTGGGTCGCCAGGAACGCGGTCCACGCGTCCCAGTAGACTGCCCCGCCCACCTCGTAGGCGTCGTTGTGATGAGCGCCCGGGATTGTCACGAGGGTCTTGGGCTCGCCCGCGGCGTCGAAGACCGCCCGTCCCATCCGGTTTGGCACCACCTCGTCGGCCTCCCCGTGGAGGACGAGGAGCGGCGCCGTCGACCGCGCGATCGCGGCAAGCGTGTCGTAGCGCGTGCGGAAGAGCCAGCCCGCGCCCGGCACGGTCAGGCTGGCCATCGCGGGCACGGAGGTGAACGGCGCCTCGAGGACGAGGCCCGCCGGCGGGTCCTCCACCGCCAGCGCGGTCGCCACCGCACTGCCCAGCGAGGCGCCGAGGTAGATCACCGGGCCTGCGTCGCGCTCGCGGAGCCAGTCCCGCATCGCGCGGGCATCGACGTACGTGCCCGCCTCGTCGGGCGCGCCCGCGCTCCGGCCGTATCCGCGGTAGTCGAAGATGAGGATCGACAGCCCGAGCCGGTTGTGGAACGCCTCGAGCTTCGGCAGCCGGTTGGAGATGTTTCCGGCGTTGCCGTGACAGTAGAGCAGCGTGCCCGCGCGGGTGCCCGGCAGGAGCCAGCCGTGGATCTCCACGCCGTCGGCCGTCGTGACCTCCACGTCCTCGAACGCGAGCCCGAAGGCGGTCGGCGTCCCCTCGAGCGTGCGGGACGGGTGGTAGATGAGCCCGCGCTCGAGCGCCGTGCCGCAGCCCGAGAGGAGCGTGAGCGCCGAGGCGAGGAGGGTCGGCACGACGCGGCCGCCTCGCGTCAGGCGACCTCCGGGGCGGGATCCCGCGGCGCCAGGATGTGGGAGGCGTGATGGTGGACGAGTCGCCAGCCTGCGGCGTGCCGTTCGAAGACGTTCGTCGCGAGGATGGCGGTGATCGAAAGGCTCCCGCGCGTCTCGGAGAGGATGTTCTCCGTGCAGTGGACGAAGGCGAGGTCTCCGCGGGCTTCCACCCGCACGTCGGTGATCGTGAAGCGCATCTCGCTCGTGCTCTGGAAGATGGCCGCCCAGGAGCGGCGGACCTCCTCCCACCCGTGGAGGCGGTTCCACCCGGGATGCACGCACGCGACGTGCTCGCCGTGGGCCCACACCCGGTCCATCTCGGCGAGGTCCAGGCTCTCGAAGGCCCGGTAGAAGCGCTCGTTCGCGTTCCGGATGGCCGCCCCCGGATCGTCGGTCACGTGGGGCTCACGTCAGCCGTCGGCGTCGCCGGCGTCCTCCGGTCGCGCTCTCACGATCACCCGGTCGCCCTCGAGCCGGACCGCGAGCGCCCAGAGGGCCGCGCCGCCGCACGGGCCTCCGGCACAGCGTCCGCTGTCGGGCTCGAAGAGGGCGCCGTGCGTGGCGCACACGAGCAGCCGGCCGTCGTCGGTGAAGAACTCGTTCGGCCACCAGTCGAGCGGGGTGCCGGCGTGGGCGCACCGGTTGACGTAGGCGTGGTACCGGCCGTCGAAGTTCACGACGAAGCCCTCGACCTGCGAGCCGCGCCAGCTCAGCGGAAACTTCATCGAGGTCCCGGGCGGGAGATCCGCGGCAGGAGCCGACCACTCCTCGGGGCCGCTCATGGCGCGTATGATACGATGAATCGCGTGACGACGACCGAGCCCGCGGTCGAAGTCCGCGATCTCCGCAAGACGTTTCGCACAGGATGGCCCCGGCCGCGGCTCCAGCCCGCGCTGCGTGGCGTCTCGTTCGTCGTCCCGCGCGGGGCGATCTTCGGCGTCCTCGGACCCAACGGCGCGGGCAAGACCACGCTGCTCTCGATCCTGGCGACGCTGCTGCTCCCGGACGGGGGCGCGGCGCGCGTGCTCGGGCTCGACGTGACGCGAGACGCACACCGTGTCCGCGAGCGCATCAACCTCTCCTCCGGGAGCGCGTCCTTCCTGTGGAGCCTCACGCCGCGCGAGATCCTCGACGTCGCGGCGCGGAGCTACGGGATCGCGGCGGCGGTCCGCCGCCCGCGGGTCGCGGCGCTGCTCGAGCAATTCGAGCTGTCGGCGCACGCCAGGGTGCCCTACAACGAGCTGTCGACGGGGCTCAAGCAACGCCTCGCCCTGGCCAAGGCGTTCGTCAACGATCCGGAGCTCCTGATCCTGGACGAGCCCACCGTGGGCCTGGACCCCGACATCGCGGCCCGCATCCGGGAGCAGATCGCGACGCTCCGGCGGTCCCGGCGCATGACGATCCTCCTGTCCACGCACTACATGCGAGAGGCGGAGCAGCTCTGCGACGAGGTCGTGTTCCTGCGCGAGGGCCAGATCCTCGCCGGCGGCGACCCCGGCACCCTGAAGCGCGAGGTGCTGCTCGGCGACCGCGTCGAGCTCGCCCTGGAGGGGGATGCCTGGCGCGGTCTCGCCGGACTGCCCGGAGTGCTCGCCTGCACCACCCTGGACGGCCGCGTCCGGATCGTGGTGGACGACGCGCGGAAACGCCTCCCCGAGATCTTCCGCCACCTCCACGAGCGCGGGGCGCAAGTCAGCGACGTCGTGGTGACGGAGCCGACGCTCGAGTCGGTCTTCATCGAGCTCGCGCGATGAGCGGCGCGCCCGCGTCGTCCGTCGCGCTTCCGGGGGTCGCTTCCAGCCCGCTCCGGCGGGAGATGGTCAAGGTCTCCGCCTTCTTCCTTCGCAACTGGCGGATGACCTACCGCAACGCGTTCACGCTCTTCGAGATCGTCTTCTGGCCGGTGGTGAGCCTCCTGTCGGTGGGGCTCCTCACCACCTTCCTCCAGGCCGAGCCAGGCACGGTGGTGTTCGTCCTCGTGGGGACGTTCGCGCTCTCCACGGTGCAGGTGTGCCAGCTCGACGTCGCGTACGCCGCCCTGTTCGACATGTGGGCCAAGTCGATCAAGCACCAGCTGGTGGCGCCGATCCGGCCCTGGCACCTCGTGCTCGGGTCGTGGCTGATGGGCCTGGTCCGCGGGACGGCGGTGTTCCTTCTCCAGGCGGTCGTGAGCCACTGGGCGTTCGGCGTGAACGTGCTGGCCCACGGGCCCGCGCCCGCAGTGGCGCTGCTCGCCGGGCTCCTCCTGTCCGCGGCCGGCGTCGGGCTCGTCGTGTCGACGCTCCTCATGCTCTTCGGCCTGCGGGCGGAGGTGTCGGCGTGGTCGGGCGTGAGCTTGGTGCTCCTGGTGTGCGGCGTCTACTATCCGGTCTCGATGCTGCCCGCCCCGCTCCAGGTGGTGGCGGCCGGCGTGCCGCTGACCCACGTCCTCGAGGCGTTCCGCGCGCACCTCGGGTACGCGCCGGTCTTCACGGCGCCGCTCCTCCGCGGCTACGCGCTCGCGGTCCTCTACGTGGTTGCCGGGTACGCGTGCTTTGCATGGTCCATCCAGCGGGCGAGGCGGACCGGCATGCTGCTGAGGCTGTCGGACTGATGCGGCGCCGGGCGGGAAGGGCACGGGCCGGCGCCTTCCTCGTGATGCTGCTCGTGTGGTCGACGTTCGGCCCGGCGAGGACCCTCTCCGGCGCGACCTTCGTCCGCTACTCGGGACACGTCATGGAGGTCGATCTCAGCCGCGGGATCCTCGTCGTCGAGGAGCTCGGCCGGCGGGGCCAGGTGATCCGCCACGAGGTCCGTGTCGAGGCGGCCACGCCCTTGATCGCCGCGAGCCGCCAGCGGGGTCGGGGCACGGCGTTCGGCGAGTTGCCGGTGTCGCTGGTCGACGTCCTGGTCGGGGACTTCGTGGTCGTCGAGGGCGAGGTCGAGGAGGGCCAGGGCGAGACCCGCGCCCACCGGGTCACGATCGTGGAGACGCGCCGGCAGCCCTAGAGCGACTCCACGAAGCCGCCGATCTCCTCGACCTGGAGCGCGGTGACGGCGATGGACGGCGCGTAGACGACCTCGTCTCCGCCCCACACCGTCGTGCCCTTGACCTCGCGGGTCACGCCTAGCACCCCCTCGAGCACGTTCGTGATGTTGTCGCTGATTCGCACGGCGTTGGCCTTGAGCGGGACGGCGATGCGACCGTCGCGGATCAGGTACGAGTCGCCGACGACCGTGCAGGTGAAGTCCCCGGCCTGGAGCCCGTTGATCGGATACGTGTACCAGATCCGCCCCACGTAGAGCCCGTCCCCGATCCGCCGGCAGAGCTCGTCGAGTGACACGCCGTCCTGCCCCTCGACGAAGACGTTGGTTGCCGCGACGCCGGGAGGCGAGGCGAAGCTCCGTCCGCCGCCGGCGGCGAAGCGGAACCCGTTCCGGGCCACGAGCCCGCCCGCCGCCGCGGCCGGGTCGACGCCGAGCTTCGCGCGCGCCTGCGGGTCGCGGAGGAGGCGCTGCGCCTCGTACCAGTTGGTGAGGAGCCCGGTGAGGACGCCGCCGGTGACGAGGTCCGTTCGGCCCGTCGGGAGCCCCTCGCAGGTGATCCCCTTCGAGCCCGTGAAGCCGGCGAGCGCGCCGTGGTCGTAGATCGAGAGGGCCGGCGCGGCGATCCGCTGGCCGAATCGGCCGAGGAAGGGCGTGGTCGACGAGTAGAAGCTGGAGGAGTGGAGCCCCGGGAGAACCAGGTTGTTCAGGATGTCCGTGACGGGCTGGGGGCCGAGCACGACCCGATAGCGGCCCGAGGGGATCCGCTCCCCCCCGAGGGCGCGGATCGCGGCGTGCGCCGCTTCCACACCCGCCTCGTCGGTGAAGTCGTCGAGGCGCGAGCCCGTGGACCAGCCGGACCCTTTCGCGTCCATCGCCTCCACCATGCCGGTGGTCGCGGCGGTGATGATGGTCGACTCGTCGGTCTGGACGTCCGGGAGGTGCGTGGACGCGATGGCGACCCGCTCCTGCACGATCGTGACGTCGCCGCCCAGGAGGAGCCCGAGCCGCCGGAGGCCCGCCTCGCTGTCCGCGAGCTCGCCGAGACGGCTCGAGGCCGTGAACGTGCGCAGCGCGCCGGCGACGATCCGCCATCCGGCCGCCACGAGGTCGCCGTCGTCGAGGTCGAGGAGCCGCGGGTCGTGGTAGTTGGCAAGCGTCCGCCGCTCCGGCCCGGGGCGGGGCAGGGAGACGAAGGCCGGGTCGTGGACCGCGCCCTGCCGCGCCTTCGCGAGGGCGCGCTCGACGCCGGCGCGCGACAGATCCGAGGGCTCGGCGCCGAAGCCGAGGCGCGGGCCGTCGGGCCCGCGGAAGACGACCTGGAGCCCGATCCCGTGGGACGAGGTCGACTTGGGCTCCTCGACGCCGTTCGAGGGAAGGTGGGAGGCGTAGGCCAGCCGCGCCAGCAGCTGGCCGTTGGCGGCGACGAAGGCCTCGGCCTCGAGGACGTCGGGCGCCGCGTGGAGGAAGTCGAGCGCCTCGCGCGCGGCGCGCGCCAGGTCGCCCGTCGTCGGTCCCATGGTCAATCGTCCCCCGGGGGAGCGGCGCTGCGCCGACCGACGGCCTTCGGCCTGTGGCCCCGGACCCTCGCACCGCGTCGATCTCGAGCGGCCGGCGCTTGACGACGGTTGGCCTTGATCATGAGCGCGTCCGGCCTCAGCTGCCGCCGGTGAGGCGGGCGCGGCTGCGCATCGTCGGGGCGCCGTTGCCGAGCCGCTTCGTCTGCATGGGCTGGCCCTTGCCGCAGTTCGGGATCGGATAGAGGTGGAAGTCGGTGCCGACCGCGTCGACGTTCATCAGGTAATCGCGCGTGTCGGCGGTGATCCCCCCGTCCCGGTAGAGTCGCCCGAGCTCGCCGTTCCGGATCTCGTAGACCCGACGCGCGGAGATCCGGAAGTTCTCGCGGCTCTCGGCGATCGACGGGATGCGGTGGGCGGCCAGGTAGTAGCCGTGCTCGACGTCCCGGAGGATCTGCCGGGGGTCGTCCGTCCCTGCCGCGAACACCGTGTTCGACATCCGGATCAGGGGTACCAGCGACGCCTCGGCCGCCTTGTAGTGGCCGTTCGGCTCGCTGCCGAAGACGGCCGCGGTCTGCCGGCTGTTGAGGAACCCGCGGAAGACGCCCCGGTCGATGTGCACGACGCGTCGCGCCGGCGTGCCGTCGTGGTCGTAGGCGTAGTGGCCGTAGCCGGGCAGGGCGGGGTCGGAGTACGCGGACACGAGAGGGGACGCGATGGGCCGCCCGACCTGCGTCTCGTCGAGGCCGCCGAAGAGCCACGAGCGCCCGGCGTAGGCCATCTCCATCTTGAGCGCCCGGTCGAGCTCCGCGGGGTGGCCGACGATCTCGTGAGCGACCAGCGTGTTGTAGTGGGGGTCGGTCACGACCACGACGTCGCGGTCGGTCGAGGGGAGCGGCGGGGCGGCCGCCAGCTCGATCGCCTCACGCCCGAGGTCGAGGGCGAACGTGCGGAAGTCGGGGAGCTCCATGAAGGGCTCCCGGATGCCGTCGGTCAGCACCTCCCACCCGCGCTGATGGCCGGTCACGTCGTAGAGCTCCTGGCTCGACTGCGCCGTGGTGCCGACGACGTAGGCCATGCCCTGCGTCAGCGCGAAGGCCTGGTCGATCAACGCGCCCTCCGTCGAGCAGAACAGCTCCCGCGCGAGCTCGGTGTGGGTGGCCACCTGGCTGTAGGTAAGGCGGGGATCGAGCGCCCGGAGCTCGCGCCCGATCTCCGTCGCCATCCGGACCACGTCCTCGAGAGGCAGCGCCCGGGGATCGACGCGGTACGCGGCCGGAACGACCTCGCGCGCCACCCGCACCTGTGCGAGACGCGTGTCGGCGAGGGCCGCTCCGAGGGCCGGGAACTTCTCGCGGGTCTCGGCCTTGGCTTCCCCGCTGGCCGCGGCGCGGCGGTGCGCGCGGGCGATCGCGTCGCGCAGGATCTCGAGGAGGCGCGGCACGTCGGCCGCGCCCAGGGTGCGCCCGACGTAGCCCGCCCCGACCATGCGACGGCCGGCCAGGACGCGCACCCCGAACGCGCACGCGTAGTCGTCGCCCGAGAACTTGGGCTCGCCGTTCTCGACGCTCGCCACCTTGGCCTCGGTCACCTCGAGCCGCACGTCGGCGTGGACCAGGTCGGGCAGCGTGCGGGCCCAGCCCGCGCAGAGGTCGGCCACCGCGTCCTTGACGCCGTCGATCAGGTCGGTGGTGATCCCGTGGGCCATCGCGGTCAGAACGGCTCGACCAGGACGCGTTCGCCGACCATGACGTCGCCCCGGGTCTCCTCGAGAATGATGAGACAGTTGGCGGCGACCATCGAGGACAGGATGCCCGAGCCCTGCGGGCCCGTGGTCGAGACCTCGTAGCCCCGCTCCGTGAACCGGAGGATGCCGCGCTTGAACTCGCGGCGGCCCGTCTTCTTCCGCATCGCCTCGACGGTGGTCGCGGTCACGCACTCGGGATCGAGCCGGGCGCGGCCGCCGAGCTTCCAGAGGGCGGGCCGGACGAACAGGTGGAAGCAGAGGACCGAGGCGACGGGGTTGCCCGGGAGACCGAAGAAGAGGGTGCCGGCGACGCGCCCCGCCGCCAGCGGCCGGCCCGGCTGCATCGCCACCTGCCAGAAGTCGATGCGTCCGATGTCGCCCAGCACCTTCTTGACGAGGTCGTAGTCGCCAACCGAGACGCCGCCCGAGGTGAGGACCACGTCCGCCGACTCCGCCGCGTGCAGGAGCCGCTCGCGGAGCCGCTCGCGCACGTCCGGCACGATCCCGAGGTCGAGGACGTCTGCGCCCGCCGCCTCGACCATGCCGCCTAGCGAGAAGCGGTTCGCGTCGTAGATCTGGCCGGGGCGCCGCGCGCGGCCGGGCTCCACCACCTCGTCGCCGGTGGAGAGGAGGGCGACCCGCGGCCGCCGGTGGACGCGGATCTCCGGGAAGCCGAGCGACGCCACGAGGCCGAGGTCCTGCGGGCGGAGCACCGCGCCGGCCTCGAGCACGACCGTTCCGGCCCGAACGTCCTCGCCGCGGTCGCGCACGTTCGCGCCGCGATCCACCACGTCGACCTCGACCCACTCGCCCGCGCCTTCGGCGAGCTCCTGGGGCACGACGGTGTCGGCTCCTCGCGGCATGGGCGCGCCCGTCATGATGCGGAGCGCCTCGCGCGGACCGATGCCGCCCTCGTATACGCCGCCGGCGGGGAGGTCCGCGACCACGCGCAGGCGCGCGCGGCCGCCGGGTGCGAGGTCCGCCGCCCGGACGGCGTAGCCGTCGACGGCGGAGTTGTCGGCGGGCGGGACGTCGAACGGCGCGGAGACGCTCTGCGACAGGATGCGCCCGAGCGCGCGCGCGACCGGGAGCGTCTCCTCCGGCGTCGCCCTTGCCACGTCGGCGAGGATGCGGACCCTGGCCTCCGCGACGGGAATCATGGCGGCGCCCGCTATTATACCGGGCGGTCTGCTATAGTGGCGGGCACCGATGGACGACGCGCGCGAGTGGACCGCGACCGCGCCGCGAGCGGGCCCGGGCGCTCCCGCGGCGGTCCAGCCGGGCGACCCGTGGGGCGCGCCGGTGTGGGCCGCGGAGCCGCGCGTCGCCGTCACGCCCGACCCGGCGATCGCCGTGCCCGGGGGAATCCTGCGGCGCGTCGCGGCGCTCGCGGTGGACCTGATCGTCGTGGCCATCCTGTGGACGATCGGGGCCCGCCTCGCGTCTGGGCTCATGAGCGCGGCGCCCCGTCTGGACCTGGTCGCCCAGGCCTTCGGGCGCACGTGGCAGCTGGTCGTGCCCGCCGCGTACTTCGTCCTCGGGCACGGGACCGCGGGACAGACGCTGGGCAAGCGCCTCTTCGGCGTCCGCGTGCTCGACGAGGAAGGCGCGCCGATCGGCTATCTCCGGGCCCTCGGGCGGTGCTTCGCCACCGTCGCGGCGGCGCTGCCGTTCCTGATCGGCCTCGCCATCGCGGCGTTCCGGGGCGATCGGCGCGGGCTCCACGACTTCCTGGCGGGGACCCGCGTGGTGCGCTCCCGGTGATCCCGTCGGCGGAGGACTCGCGCCGGTGAGCGTCGACGTGCTCCGCGAGGCAGCGCGTCTGGTCGAGCGCGGCGAGATCGTGGGGCTGGCCACGCTGGTCGCGACGCGCGGCTCGACGCCTCAGAAGGTCGGGGCCCGGCTCATCGCCCGCGAGAACCGGCGGCTCGCGGGGACGCTCGGCGGCGGCGCCGTCGAGGCCGAGTCGATCGGTGAGGTGACGCGAGCTCTGGCGGGCGGCCCGCCCGGGGTCCGCGAGTACGCGCTGTCGAGCGGCATCGACGACTGGGGCCTGGCGTGCGCCGGGACGATGATCGTGCTCGCGGAGCGGCTCGACCGGAGCGCGCTCGGATGGCTCGGGCGGGTGGTCGACGCGGCGGACGGCCAGGACGCCGTCGCGGTGGTCACGGCCCTCGACGGCGACGCGGCCGGTATGCGCCTCGTCGTGTCGGAGAGGGCGGCGGCCGGTGCCTTCGCGGACGCCGCGCTGACCGCGGCCGCCGTGGAGCTCGGCCGACGCGCGCTCGCCGAGGAGGCGTCGGAGCTTCTTGTGACGGGCGGCGGAAGGCTCTATGCCGAGCCGTTCGGTCCGCCGCCGTCGCTGGTCATCCTCGGGGCCGGGCACGTCGGGAAGGCCCTGGCGGGTCTCGCGCGCGCCCTCGGCGTCGCGGTCACGGTCGTCGACGACCGGCCGGAGTACGCGAGCCGCGAGCGGTTCCCGGAAGCCGACAAGGTCGTGGCGGCGCCGATCGCCGATGCGCTCGGCTGGCTTCCGATCGCTCCGGGCACGGCCATCGTGGTGGCGATGCGGAGCCATGATCTCGACTACGAGGCGACGGCCGCCGCGCTCCGGACGCCCGCGGGCTACGTCGGACTCCTGGGGGCGCGGCGGAAGGCCGTCATGTTCACGGAGCGCCTCGTGGCCGAGGGCATGCCGATCGAGCGGATCCGCGCGCTCCGGGCGCCGATCGGGCTCGACATCGGAGCCCGCGCGCCCGCGGAGATCGCGGTCTCGATCCTGGCGGAATGGCTCATGGTGCGGCAGGGCGGCAGCGGGAGCCCGCTTCGCCTCGACGACCAGCTCTTCGAGAAGGCCGCCGCGCGCGGCACGTCCACCTAGATCCGGCCGCGCGCAGGTGTCTCGTCCGACTCCCGGTGGCGCTCCCGCTTCCGCTCCGCAATCGACTCGCCGAGCTGATCCTCGAGGCCTTCGAGCCGGGGGAGGGTCGCGCGACGCTGGTCGCCCTCGCGCGGGTGGCCGGCGCCGGGGAGTCGACGCTCGACGCCGCGGACGCCCGGCGTCTCCTCGACCTCGGCTGGTTCGACTCGCCGGCGCCGGGGCGCCTCCGATGGAAGCGCGCGTTCCAGGCGGACGCGGCGGCGGTCAGCGAGCGCGCCTCGCGCGGGGCGGCCGCCGTGCGCGACTGGCGGGATCCCGGCCCGCCCGGCATGGTGCCGCTCCTCGGCCGGGCGGCGGCGCTCGCGAACCGGGGCCTCTACTTCGAGGTCCACGAGCTCCTGGAGCCGGACTGGTTTCGCGCGGCAGAGCCCGAGCGGACGGCGCTCCAGGGGCTCATCCAGGTGGCGGTCGGGTTCCACCACCTGGAGAACGGCAATCGCGACGGCGGGCACTCGCTCCTGGCGCTCGGCGTGGCGAAGCTCTCCCAGGCGGGGTCGGCGCTGCCGCTCGACCTCGCGGGGTGGCTCCCGCGACTCCGCGAGGCCTTGGCCCAGGTGGCGAACGGCGGCAGCCCGCCGACACCGCCGCGCTGGCCGGCTCCGCCGTGAGCGCGGCGCAGGCTCGGGCCGCGCACGGATCCGAGGAGGCTCGATGGCGCTCTTGCTGAACGAGTCCGAGGTCACGATGCTGCTCCCGATGACGACGGCGCTCGAGGCCGTCGAGGAGGTGTTCCGCTGGCAGGGGGAGGGGAAGCTGACGAACCGGCCGAGGGTCCGGCTGGGTGTTCCCGGCGGTCTCCTTCACGTGATGCCGGCCGCGTTGCCCGAGGCGCGCGTCATGGGGCTCAAGGCGTACGCCACGGTCCGCGGCGGCGCCAAGTTCGTCGTGCTCCTCTTCTCGGTGGAGACGGGCTCGCTCCTGGCGGTCATCGAAGCCGACAAGCTCGGCCAGATGCGGACCGGCGCCGCGTCCGGCGTGGCGACGAGGCACCTCGCGCGGCCGGACGCGGACCGCGTCGGCTGCTACGGCACCGGCTGGCAGGCGCGTTCCCAGCTCGAAGCCGTGTGCGCGGTCCGGCGCGTGCGCGAGGTCCGCGTCTACGGGCGCGACCCGGAGCGCCGCGCGCGCTTCGCCGAGGAGATGACCCCGCTCCTCGGCGTGCCGGTGGTGGCCGTGGACCGGCCGGAGTCGGCGGCCCGCGATGCCTCCATCCTGGTGACGATCACCGGGTCGAAGACGCCGGTCCTCGAGGGACGGTGGATCGCACCGGGCGCCCACGTCAACGCGGCCGGCTCCAACGCGCTCCAGCGGGCCGAGCTCGACGTCGAGGCCGTGCGCCGGGCCGGCCTCGTCGTGACCGACTCGCTCGAGCAGGCGCGGGTCGAGTGCGGCGACCTGGTGGCCGCTCTGGAGCAGGGCGTGATCCGCTGGGAGGACGTGCACGAGCTGGGCGAGGTGGTGGCGGGCCGGCGCCCGGGCCGGGAGAGCGCGGAGCAAATCACCCTCTTCGAGTCGCAGGGCGTGGCGATGGAGGACGTCGCCGTCGCGGCGCGGCTCGTGGCCCGGGCGCGCGAGCGTCGCGTGGGCACGGAGATCCCGATCTGACCATGACGCAAGGCATGCCGGCGGGCGCGTTCGACGTGGTCGTGGTGGGCGGGGGCAACGCCGCGCTCTGCGCGGCGCTGGCGGCCCGGGAGTCCGGGGCCCGCGTCCTGGTCCTCGAGAAGGCGCCGCTCCACGAGCGGGGCGGTAACTCCTTCTTCACGGCGGGGGGCTTCCGCTTCACGCACACGGGGCTCGACGACCTTCGCCGGGATGTCCTCGTCGACGTCACCGACGAGGAGGCGGCGACGATCGACGTGCCGCCCTACACCGGGGGCCAGTTCCGCGACGACCTCATGCGGCTGACGGAGGGGCTCAGCGACCCGGACATGGCGGACATCCTGATCGGGCGCTCGCGCTCCACCGTCGTGTGGATGCGGAGCCACGGCGTGCGGTGGATCCTCATGATGGCGCGACAGTCGTACCACGTGGGCGGCAAGCACCGCTTCTGGGGCGGACTCAACGTCGAGGCGGTCGGAGGCGGGCCGGGGCTGATCCAGGCCCTCTACGAGGGTGCGGAGCGGCTCGGCGTCGACGTGCGCTACGGGACGAAGGCGTCGGGGCTGCTCCTGGACGGGCGTGGCGCGATCCGCGGCGTGGCCTGCCGCGGCGCGGACGGCTTCTTCGACGTGGAGACGCGAGCGGTGGTGCTCGCCTCGGGTGGGTTCGAGGCGAATCCCGAGTGGCGCACTCGCTACCTCGGCCCGGGGTGGGAGCTGGCCCACGTTCGCGGCACGCGGCACAACACCGGGGAGGGGATCCGGATGGCGCTCGAGGCCGGCGCCCAGCCCTTCGGGAACTGGTCGGGCTGCCACGCGGTGGCGTGGGACGCGGGCTCGCCGCCCTTCGGCGATCGCCGGGTCGGCGACATGTTCCAGAAGCACTCGTACCCGCTGGGGATCATCGTCAACGTGCGGGGCGAGCGCTTCGTGGACGAGGGCGCCGACTTCCGGAACTACACCTACGCGAAGTACGGGCGCGAGATCCTTCGCCAGCCGCGGCGCCTGGCCTTCCAGATCTTCGACCAGAAGGTCGTGCCGATCCTGCGGGAGGAGTACCGCATTCGCGAGGTGACCAAGGGCGAGGCCGACACCGTCGAGGAGCTCGCGCGGCAGCTCGACATCGACGCGCCGGGCCTCGCCCGCACGGTGGCCGAGTTCAACGCGGCGGTGACCTCCGGCGCGTTCAACCCCGCGGTGCTCGACGGCAAGGGGACGCGCGGCATCGCGCCGCCCAAGTCCAACTGGGCCCAGGCCCTCGACGCGCCGCCGTTCGTGGGGTTCGCGGTCACCTGCGGCATCACCTTCACCTTCGGCGGTGTCCGCGTGACCCCGCGCGGCGAGGTCCTCGACACCGAGGACCGGGTGATGCCCGGCCTCTTCGCCGCCGGCGAGCTGGTCGGCGGACTCTTCTACGAGAACTACCCCGGGGGCACCGGGCTCATGGCCGGCGCGGCCTTCGGCCGGCTCGCCGGCGTGGAGGCCGGGGCGTACGTCGCGCGGGCCCGCTGAAGGCCCGGCAAGGAGGACGATCGTGGAGCTCGGCATCGCAGGGCGCATCGCGCTGGTCACGGGGGGATCGAAGGGCATCGGCCGCGCGGTGGCCGTCACGCTCGCGGCCGAGGGCTGCCGGGTCGCGATCGCCGCGCGCGGCGCGGAGGCGCTCGAGGAGGCGGCGGCGCACGTCGGCGCGAAGGGCGCGGAGGTGCTGGCCGTGCCGGCGGACCTCGCCGAGCCCGACGCGCCCCACCGGGTCGTCGAGGCCGTGGTCGCGCGATTCGGCCGGCTCGACATCCTCGTGAACAACGCGGGAGCGATCCGGGGCGGGGATTTCCTGACGACGCCGGCGGAGCAGTGGGCGGACGACTGGCGCCTGAAGATCCTCGGCTACGTGCGGATGTCCCAGGCCGCCATCCCGGCCATGCGGCCGGGGCGATGGGGCCGCATCGTCAACGTCATTGGCGCCGCGGCCCGAAACCCGGCCACGACCTACATGGCGGGCGGCATCGCCAACGCCGGGCTGATCAACTTCACCCGCGCGCTCGCCGACCTGGGCGCCCCGGACGGGATCCTCGTGAACGCCGTGAGCCCCGGCCCGACCGCGACCGAGCGCTGGGACCGCCTGGCCGCGCAGCAGGCCAGGGCCCTCGGCAAGACCGTGGACGCCTATCGCGACGAGGAGGCGCGGAAGCAGCCGCTGGGCCGCGTCGGGCGGCCCGAGGACGTCGCGGACGTGGTGGCGTTCCTCGCCTCCGAGCGCGCGGGGTTCGTCACGGGCGCCTCGATCACGGTGGACGGCGGCGCGAGCCGTGGCGTCTACCTCTGAGGTTTGACCGGCCCTAACTCGCACGCCCGTCGGGGGAATCCGCTTGACACCGGTCCCGGCGCCCGAGTACGTTCGTCGCACTCCAGCGGGGCTCTTCTTGAGTGACGTTCGGTTCGTCCGCCACCCGCCCTTGGAGAGGCGCGCCTCTCCGAGGGCTTTGTTGTCTCTCCCCGAGGCCGGAGGTGACCGATGTCCGCGAAGCTCTTCGTTGGAAACCTGTCCTACCAGGCCACGGAGGAGGACCTTCGGGAGCTCTTCCAGCAGGCCGGAACCGTCCAGTCGGTTCGCATCGTGACCGACCAGTTCACCGGTCGGCCGCGGGGCTTCGGCTTCGTGGAGATGTCGACGCCCGAGGAGGCCACGCGCGCGGTGGACCAGCTGAACGGCCGGGTGTTCCGCGATCGGAACCTCGTCGTCGACCAGGCGCGCTCCCAGGCGGGAGGCGGAGGCGGTGGCCGACCGCCGGGGCGCGGACCTCGTGACGATCGGCGCGGGCCGGGCGGGGGCGGAGGCCGGAGCTTCAACCGCTAGCCGAGCCTCGCCGGGCGGCGTCCCCGTCACGTCGGGCGGTCCATGCTCCGGCCCGCCCCTCCAGCTCCCCTCCACTATCTATGTCCGTGCTTGCCGCAGGATATCAACACCCGTATAGTGCACGCCATGGCCACCCGGTACGTCGAGACGTGCGCGAAGAGCGTCCTCAACGCCGTGCAGGGCATGGCGTTCCGTTGGAGCGCGAATCCCTACCGGGGGTGCGTCCATGGCTGCCACTACTGCTTCGCGCGGCGCTACCACGCGTACCTCGAACTCGGGACCGGTGACGACTTCAGCGGGGTGATCGTCGTGAAGGTCAACGCGCCGGAGATCCTGCGTCGGGAGCTCTCGCGACCAGGCTGGCGGCGGGAGACGGTCGCGCTCGGGACGGCGACCGATCCCTACCAGCCGATCGAGGGCCGCTACCGCCTGACGCGAGGGATGCTCGAGGCGCTCGCCGACGCGCGGACGCCCGTGAGCGTGGTGACGAAGGGGCCGATGGTGATCCGGGACCGTGACGTCCTGACGGGCGTCCGCGATCGCGCCGGCGTCTCGGTTTGCGTGAGCCTCACCACGCTCGACCCGGACCGCTGGCGCCGGCTCGAGCCCGGCACCGCGCCTCCCCGCCAGCGGCTGCGGGCCGTGGCCGCGCTCGCCGCCGCGGGAATTCCCGTCGGCGTGCTGCTCGCCCCCATCGTGCCGGGCCTGACGACCGACCGCGCGAACCTCGAGGCCGTCGTTCGCGGCGCGGCGGAGCACGGCGCGAGCTTCCTCGGCACCGGCGTGCTCCATCTCGAGCCCGGAGTGCGCGAGCACTTCGACGGCTTCCTCTCCGCCGACTCGCCGGACCTCGCGCCACTCTACCGTCGCCTCTACCGCGGCGGGACGCGCGCGCCGGCCGGCGTCGAGCGGAGCCTCGTCACCGCGGTGGACGAGCTCCGCCGCCGCCACGGCCTGGCGGAGCGCCCGGTCGCGCCGAAGGCGGCGCCCATGCCGGCGGTGGCGCACGAGCGCGCTTGCTCGGTCGACGCCCAGACGAGCCTCGAGCTCTGAGCGTCGGCCGGCCGGACGCGCGCCGATGGACGCTCATCGCGCGCGCCGCCGCCGGATCGCTGCGCGGAGTTGACACGCGAACACGCGCGATCTAGAGTCGCCGCGTGGTGGACGTCTCCGACGCGCGGATCCATTCCGCGTCACGCCGACACATAGCTCCGCTCCGCCGGACCGACCGTCACGGGCCAGCGGGTCCGTGTGCGGGCGGTCGCGGCTAGCGTCGCGAGCACGACCGTGGCCGGCGGCGGACGGGCGCTGTCGAAGGACGAGGCTCGCGCCCGCGTCTGGCGCGAGATGGAGATCCGCGGCGTCGGCCGCTTCCCGGGCGCGGCGGGACGGATCCCGAACTTCGCCGGGGCCGAGCGAGCCGCGCTCCATCTCCAGGGGCTGCGCGCCTGGCGCGAGGCTCGCGCGGTCAAGATCAATCCGGACGCGCCGCAGCTTCCGGTCCGGCGCATGGCGCTCCGGGAGGGCAAGGTCGTCTACATGGCGGTGCCTCGCCTGCGGAGCCTCGAGTGCTTCCTCGAGCTCGACCCGGCCCGGCTCGGCAAGCGCGCGCTCCAGGCGGCATCGATCCGCGGCGCCGAGCGGCTCGGCCGTCCCGTCGGCATCGAGGCCCTGCCGCGCATCGACCTGATCGTGTGCGGCGCGGTCGCGGTGAACGCGCGTGGCGCCCGGGTGGGGAAGGGCGGGGGGTTCTCGGACCTCGAGTACGGCCTGCTCGTCGAGGTTGGCCGGGCGGGCTCCGGGACGCCGATCGTGACGACCGTCCACCCGCTGCAGGTTCTGCCGGAGGCGATCGAGATGCGGCCCCACGACATCGCGGTCGACGTGATCGTGACGCCGGACGGGGTGATCGCGGTCCGGCCCGAGTTCCTGCGGCCGCGCGGGCTCTACCGCGAGGCGCTCGGACCGGACAAGATCGCCGAGGTGCCGGTCATCGAGCGCGTGCTGCGACAGGGAGCGTAGGCGGCGTGGACGCCCCCATCGGTCTGGTCCACGGTCTCCTGCCGGTCACGGCGCACGTGAGCGCGCGCGTCGCGGCGGCCCACCCGTCGGCGCGGATCCTGGGGACCGAGCGGATGGGCTCGGCGGTGGTCGTCGACCCGGGTGGCCTCCTCCTGACCGTCAACTACGTGGTGATGGGGGCCCGGCGGGTCCGCGTCACGATGACCGACGGGCGCCGGCTCGACGCGAAGATCGCGGCGCAGGACTTCGAGAGTGGGCTGGCTCTCCTGAAAGTCTCCGCCACCGGGCTCCCCGCGGCGCGGCTCGCGTCGTCGGAGGACGTGGCGCTCGGCGCGTCGGTGTTCGTGATCGCGGCGACCGGGCCCACGGACCGGCGGGTCGCGGGCGGCATCGTCACCGACCTCGGCGAGTTCGAGGCGTACTGGGAGTACCTGCTCGACCGCGGGATCGTGTCGAGCGCCGGCAACCCGGGGTTCGGCGGCGGCCCGCTCTTCGACGTGCGGGGCTCGGTCGTCGGCATCGCGTCCCTCAACCTCGAGGGCATCGGGCGGGAGTCCCTGTCGATCCCCGTGGAGTACTTCACGCGTCACTGGTCGGAGCTCCTGCGCTACGGGCGCGTCGCCAGCCGCCGCCGCCGTGCGTGGATCGGCCTGTTCCCGCACGCGCTCGACGAGCGCCTGATCGTGGCCGGGCTGGTGCCGGACGGCCCGGGCGAGCGGGGGGGCCTCCAGGACGGGGACGTGATCCTGCGCGTCGACGAGCAGGAGGTGTCGAGCCGCCGCGATCTCTACGCGGCCCTCTGGCGCCACGAGCCGGGCGAGCGCGTCCTGTTCGACGTGATGCGCGAGGAGCGCCAGCACCGCGTCGAGGTGGTGGCGCAGGACCGGTCCGACTTCTACGCGCTCGAGCGGCGGGGCTCGGGCGATACCCCCGCCTAGTCTCCGGCGTCCTCGCCGGCCGTCCGCCCTCGGACACTGGACGCGACGCTCGGCGCGCTTCTTGACAGCGCCGTCCAGCCTGCTACTGGAAGTAGTGAAGGCCGGCGAGCGGCCCACGGACGCGAAGGGCGTTCGGATTCACTACAAACGTTGGAGGAGACGATTCATGTTTGAGCTGACGCGACGGTCCCCGTTCGGGTCCATGTTTCACGTTCATCGGGAGCTCGACGATCTGCTGTCCCGCTTCCTGGGGCAGGATGCCCCGGCCCCCTATCGCGGCGAGGCGGAGCCCGTCACCTGGTGGCCGGCGGTGGAGAGCTACGCCAAGGACGGCAATCTCCACGTGCGCGTGGCGCTGTCGGGCGTCGATCCGAAGGACGTGGAGGTGACGGTGGCGGACGACTACCTGACCATCCGCGGCGAGCGCAAGGCGAAGGCCGAGGACCGCGAGGGCGGCCGGTACGTGCGCGAGTTCGCGTACGGCTCGTTCGAGCGCACCTTGGCGCTGCCCGAGGGCATCGACGCGGGCCTGGTGAAGGCGACGTTCGCCAACGGCATGCTGGACCTCTCGATCCCCGCGCCGGTGGCGGTGGTCCCGAAGAAGGTGGAGATCCAGGTGGAGAACGGCGCCGCCGGCGAGGCGAAGTCGATCAAGGCCGCCTGACGCCCACTCGTCACCCGCGCCGGGTGCCCCCGTCCCGGCGTGACACGGCCCCCGGGGATCCCCCGGGGGCCGTGCTGCGTTCGGCCCCGGAGGCCGCGGCGCCTTTGCTATAGTTGGGCCCATGTGGCCGCGGCTTTCACCCGTCACCGGCGCGGCCGTCCTCCTCCTCTTCGCCCTTGCCGCGCCTGCGGCGGGGGACGACGAGATCCTCCTGATCGACACGCACCTCCACTACAGCTCGAACAGCTGGCAGGACTACGCGCCCGGGGCGCTCCTGCTCCTCATGGATCAGAGTGGCGTCCGGCGGGCATTCGTCTCGAGCACTCCCGACGACGGCACGGTGCGCCTCTACGAGGCCGCGCCCGACCGGATCGTTCCCGTGCTCCGGCCCTACCGCCAGCCGGGCGAGCTTTCGAGCTGGCACCAGGACCCGACCGTGGTGCCATACCTCGAGCAGCGGCTCGCGCGCGGCATCCACCGCGGGATCGGCGAGTTCCACCTGTATGGCGCCGAGGCGCGGTCCCCGGTCGTGCGCCAGGTGGCGGAGCTGGCGGCGCGCCACCGCCTCTTCCTCCACTGCCACTGCGACGCCGAGGCGGTGGAGATCCTGGTCGGCCTGGTGCCCGGCGTCCCCGTCCTCTGGGCGCACGCGGGCATGAGCTCGGGCGCCGTCGAAGTGGGACGCCTCGTCGGCGTGTCGGCCGACCTCCGCGTGGAGCTGGCGCTCCGGTCGGACGTGGCGCCGGGCGGCCGGCTCGACCCGGCGTGGCGCGACCTGTTCGTCCGGCACGCCGACCGCTTCATGGTGGGCACCGACACCTGGGTCTCGTCGCGCTGGGCCAGCTACGTCGACGTCCAGAACGACACGCGCGTCTGGCTGCGCCAGCTCCCGCCCGACGTCGCGCGTCGCCTGGCTACCGAGAACGCCGAGACGCTGCTCGCGCGTCCGGCCCCCTGAGCGCCGCCGGCAGGCCGTCCGGACCATGACCCACGACCACCCCCTGGGGGAGAGCGACGACCCATGACCCGCTACGCCGCGAACCTGACCATGCTGTTCAACGAGGTGCCCTTCCTCGAGCGCTTCGAGCGCGCGGCCGCCGCGGGGTTCCGGGCGGTGGAGTTCCTCTTCATCCACACGGTGGATGCCGGCGCCGTCGAGCGGGAGCTGGAGCGGAACGGTCTCGAGCTCGTGCTCTTCGATCCCGAGGGCGGGGACTTCGCGGCCGGCGACCGCGGGTACCTCTGCGATCCCTCGAAGCGGGACCATCTCCACACCACGATCCAGGACGCGGTCGGCACGGCGAAGCGTGTGGGTTGCCGGCGGCTGAACGTCCTGGCCGGGAACCGGCCCGCGGGCGTCTCCGAGCGCCTCCTCAGGCGCACGGCGGTGGAGAACCTGAAGCGCGGCGCGCCGGTCGCCGCCGAGGCGGGCATCACGCTCCTGATCGAGATGCTGAACGCGTGGGAGAGCCCCCGCTACTTCCTGGACCGGCTGGAGCTCGGGCTCGACATCGTGCGGGAGGTCGGCGAGCCGAACGTCCGCTTCCAGTTCGACTGCTACCACGTCCAGCGGATGGAGGGGCAGCTGATCGACGGGCTCGTCCGGAACCTGCCGTGGATCGGCCACGTCCAGATCGCGGACGTGCCCGGACGCCACGAGCCCGGGACGGGCGAGATCCACTACGAGCGGGTCCTGGGGGCGCTCGACAAGGCCGGGTACGACGGCTACGTCGGGCTCGAGTACCGGCCCTCGGGGAGGACCGAGGACTCGCTCGCCTGGCTCCCGCGGGAGGCCCGGGCGCGCCGCTAGCGGCGGACCCGGCGCGCGCGCCGACGACCGAGCACCCCGGCGGGCCGGAGACCTCGCGACCCGTCCCCGTCACGACCCCGGTCCGGAGCGCGTTCCGTTACTTCTACGAGCACGACGGCTTCTTCCTGGCCGCCGGCCTCTCCTTCTACGTCGTCGTCTGCATCGTGCCGTTCATCCTCCTGGTCATCGCCGGGAGCGCCTTCCTCATCTCCAACGAGATGGTGCTCAGGGAGGTCGTCGACCGGCTGGGCACCCTGTTTCCCGTCTACCAGAAGGAGATGGAGACGGCACTCCGGGCGGTGATCGACGCGCGCGGCGTGTCGAGCCTGGTCGGCACCCTGATCCTCTTCTTCTTCGCCACCCAGCTGTTCGCCGCGACCCGCCTCGTCCTGAACCGCGTGTTCCAGCACAAGGGCCGGGGGCTGATCCACGGCGTGCTGTTCGACGTCGGGATGATCGTCCTCCTGACGGTGGGGTTCCTGGGGAGCGTCGCCGTCACCGGGGCTTTCGCCTGGGTGCGCGGGCTGGCTTTCCTCACCGGGCGAGGCTCGCTCGTGTCGGCGGCGTTCCACTGGGCCGGCCTCGCGCTGACGATGCTCCTCGACACCGCGCTCTTCGTGGCGCTCTACCGGTTCGTGCCGAACCGGCGCATCCGCTGGGCCAGCGTGCTGATCGGCGCGGGCGCCACGGCCGTGCTCTGGGAGAGCGCCAAGCAGGCCTTCCGCTGGTACATCCAGAGCGTGGGCATCTACAGCGCGGTGTACGGGTCCCTCGGGGTCACGATCGCGCTCATGATGTGGGTGTACTACTCGGCGATGGTGTTCATCATCGGCGCGGCGCTCATCCGCGGGCTGGAGGAGCACCGGAGCCGCGCTTGACCCCCTCCGCGGCGCCTGACTACAATCCGGCATCGTCCTGCCGCCGCGCCGCATCTTGAGAGCGACGCGGCTCGTTCCGCGAGGGGAGGTGATCCGCCGATGGAGTCCCCGATCAGGCTCACGACGCTCTCCCACGGGGCCGGCTGAGCCTGCAAGCTCGGGCCAGAGGATCTGGCCCAGGTCCTGCGGATGCTGCCGCAGATCACCGACCCGAACGTGCTCGTCGGGCCGGAAACCCGCGACGACGCCGCGGTCTACCGACTCGCCGACGGCCTGGGACTGGTGCTGACGGTGGACTTCTTCACGCCCATCGTGGACGACCCGTACGCCTTCGGCCAGATCGCCGCCGCCAACGCGCTCTCGGACGTCTACGCGATGGGCGGGCGCCCGATCGCCATGCTCTCGATCGTCGGGTTCCCGCGCGACAAGCTCCCCATGACCGTTCTCGGCGAGGTACTGCGGGGCGGGGCGGACAAGGCGCGCGAGGCGGGCGTGAGCGTGGTGGGCGGCCACTCCGTCGACGACGCCGAGCCCAAGGCCGGCTACGCCGTGGTCGGCCTGGTCCATCCGGATCGCGTCTGGCGAAACGTCGGCGCCCGGCCCGGCGACGCGATTGTCCTGACCAAGGCCCTCGGCACGGGGATCATCTCCACCGCGATCAAGCAGGCCAAGGCCCCGGCGCGCGCGGTGGACGCCGCGGTGCGGTCCATGTCGACGCTCAACCGGAGCGCGGCGGAGGCGGCGGGGACGGTGGCGGTGCACGCGGTGACGGATGTCACCGGCTTCGGCCTCCTCGGGCACCTCGGCGAGATGACGCAGGGCTCGAAGGTGAGCGCCCGGATCCACGCGGCGCGCCTCCCGCTCCTCCCGGACGTGGTCGCGCTCGCCGAGGCGGGCCTGATCCCGGGCGGCACCCGGCGGAACCTCCAGGCGGTGGCGGCGATGGTGCGATGGGACCCCGCGATTCCCGAGCCGCTCCGCTTCGTCATCGGCGACGCGCAGACGTCCGGCGGGCTCCTGGTCGCCACTCCCGACCCGGACGGGCTCCTGCGGGCCCTGGCCACCGCCGGCGTGGAAGGCGCGGCCCGGATCGGCGAGATCGTCGGGGAGGACCCCGCGGGAACCATCGAGGTGATGCCATGACCGCGCGGATGCTCGACGGGCGGGTCGTCGCGGTGACGGGCGCCGGCCGGGGGATCGGCCGCGAGATCGCGCTCCTGATGGCCGCGTCGGGCGCGCGCGTCGTCGTCAACGACCTGGGAGGCGCCGCGGACGGGAGCGGCGGCACCGCGTCGCCGGCCGAGGAGGTCGTGCGCGAGATCCGGGGCGCGGGCGGCGAGGCCGTGGCGAGCACGGACTCGGTCACGACGATGGCGGGCGGCGCCCGGATCGTCGAGACCGCGGTCGACCACTTCGGGCGGATCGACGTCGTCGTCAACAACGCGGGGATCGTCCGCGACCGAATGATCTTCAACATGACCGAGGAGGAGTGGGACTCGGTCATCGCCGTCCACCTGAAGGGCAGCTTTTCCCTCACGCGGGCGGCGGCCCCCCGGTTCCGCGAGCAGCGGTGGGGGCGGTTCGTCAACATGACGTCGACGTCGGGCCTGGTCGGCAACGTGGGGCAGGCGAATTACGCCGCGGCGAAGCTCGGCATCGTCGGCCTCACCCGCGTGACGGCCCTCGACATGGCCCGCTACAACGTGACCGCGAACTGCATCTCGCCCTTCGCCTGGACCCGGCTCATCGGGACGATCCCGACCGACACGCCGGAGCAGAAGGCGCGGGTGGCGAAGCTGGAGAAGATGTCGCCGCGCGACATCGCCCCGCTCGCGGTCTACCTGGCGTCGGACGACGCGGGCGAGGTGAGCGGCCAGATCTTCGGCGTGCGGGGGAAGGAGATCTTCCTCTTCTCGCAGCCTCGGCCGACCCGCTCGATCCACCGGGACGACGGCTGGACGCCCGAGCGCCTGGCCGAGACGTTCCGTGGCACCCTCGGGCACCACTTGGTCCCGCTGGAGAGCTCGGCCCAGTACTTCAGTTACGACCCCCTCGTCTGACGCGGGGGCCCCGGCGCCGCGCTCCCGCTCCATGCCCATCCGAGCCACGCGTCCGCCGCGATTCCGTCGGTCCGACGGAGGCGCGTCCCGGCCGCCCGCACCGAGATCCCGCCACCCTTGTCGGCCCCGACGGGGCCGGGCTATGGTTCCAGCGCCGGCCCATGGGTGGGCCGGGTAACGGGGAAGGCCAGCGGGCCCGGAAGCCTGGCCGGAGCGCGCCCTGGCGAACGCTCGAGGAGGCGCTCGTCCGATGCAGTGCGGTCGATGCGGCCATGAGAGCCCTCCGGCAGCGCGCTTCTGCGGAGCGTGCGGCGCCAGCTTCGATGTGCCGTGCGCCGCCTGCCAGGCGCCGAACCCCTCGGCCAACCGGTTCTGCCAGCAATGTGGCGCCGCGCTCGCCGCCGTCGCGGACCGGCGATTCGATCGGCCCGAGTCCTACACGCCGAAGCACCTCGCCGACAAGATCCTCCAGTCCCGGACGGCCATCGAAGGCGAGCGCAAGCAGGTCAGCGTCCTGTTCGTCGACGTGTCGGGCTTCACCTCGCTCGCGGAGCGGCTCGATCCCGAAGACGTGCACGCCATCATGACGCGCGCATTCGAGCTGATGCTGGAGCAGGTGCACGCGTACGAGGGCACGGTCAACCAGTTCCTCGGCGACGGCATCATGGCGCTGTTCGGCGCGCCCGTCGCACACGAGGACCATGCGCGACGTGCGGCGCTTGCGGCAGTCGGCATCCGCGGTACGCTCGGCCAGTTCGGAGACGGGCTGTGGCGGACGCGCAAAATCCGCTTCCACGTCCGGCAGGGCGTGAACACCGGGCTCGTCGTCGTCGGCAGCATCGGCAGCGATCTGCGGATGGACTATACGGCGGTCGGCGACACGACGAACGTCGCGGCGAGACTGCTCCAGGCGGCCGCGCCCGACCAGGTGCTGGTTTCCGCCGCCACGCAGCGACTGGTCGCCGGCTACTTCGTCACGAGCCCCGTCGGCGACCTCCCCCTGAAGGGCAAGAGCGATCCGATCGGCGCCTTCACGATCGACCACGCGCTCGATGAGCGGCATCGCCTGCAGATCGCCGCCGAGCACGGGTTGACGCCGCACGTCGGACGCTCGCGGGAGCTGTCCGTTCTGTCCGAGCGGTTCGATGACGTGTGCCACGGTCGAGGCGCTGTCGTCCTGATCTCCGGCGAGAGCGGCATCGGCAAGTCGCGCCTGCTGCACGAGTTCCGCCAGAGGATCGGCGACACTGCCGACTGGCGTGAAGCGCACTGCCTTTCGTTCGGCCACGCGATGGCCCTGCACCCGCTCGTGGCGCTGCTCCGCCGGTGGTTCGAGGTCGACGAGGGCGACACCGACGCCGTGGTGGCGGAGAAGATAGACCTGGCGATCTCCCGTCTCGGCGACTCGGTCGCGCGCGCTCGTCCCTACCTCCGCGCCCTCCTGGCCCTTCCGGCGGACGAGGCGGCCGTGGACGCGATGACGCCTCAGCAGCGCCGCGCGGAGACATTCGAAGCTCTCGGACACCTTTTCGCGCGCGCCGGCGCGCGCCGGCCCCAGGTCGTGGTCCTGGAGGATCTCCAGTGGGCCGACCAGGCCACCGACTCGTTTCTCGCGTCGTTCGCGGACAGCGTCCCGGCGTGCCGACTGCTGCTCGTGCTGGTCCATCGGCCGGGCTATGCCGTGCCGCTCGGCGAGCGTAGCGATCACTCACGTCTCGTTCTCGGGCCGCTGTCGCGTGACCAGATGATCGAGCTGGTTCGGGCCGTTCGGGCGGATGCGGGCCTGCCGTCGACCGTCGAGGGACTGATCGCCGACAAGGCCGACGGCAATCCCTTCTACGCCGAAGAGCTCGCGAAGATGTTCCGCGATACCGGCGTCGCCGAGAGCGTGCCGCAGACGATTCAGGACATCATCGCGGCGCGCATCGACCGCCTCGACGATCGCAGCAAGCGCACGCTGCAAGTGGCGGCGGTCGTGGGCCGGGAGTTCCGGCGACGGGTCGTCGAGTCGCTCGTGGACCGAAGCGACGACCTCGACGGGGCACTGCGGGCGCTTGTGGCCGCGGAGCTGCTCGTCGGGACCACCCTGGTCCCCGAGCGGACGTACGCGTTCAGGCACGCGCTGACGCACGAGGTGGCGTACGCCTCGCTGCTGGTACAGCGGCGCCGTGATCTGCACGGCCGGGCGGCCGCCGTCATCGAGGCGCTGTTTCCCGACCGTCTCGCGGAGCACGCCGAGGTGCTCGCCCACCACTGGTCGCGCGCCGAGGCGTGGGATCGGGCGTTCGGCTACCTCGTCGCCAGCGCCGAGCGCGCCGCGCGGGCCTTCGCGCTTCGCGACGCCCTGGCGCTCTACGGGGAGGCGCTGGCTGCGGCGGACCGCTGCCCGGATGCGATCGGGCCTCCACAGCGGCTGCCCGTGCATCGGGCCCGCGCGGATCTGCTGTTCGCGCTGGGGGACTACGAGCAATCTCGCCGGGAGGCCGAGGAGGCGATGGCGCTGGCGGGCGCGCTCGGCGACCGCGCCAGCGAGGCGAACGCGGTCGTGCAGAGCGCCCTCGCCCTGCAGTGGGCGCAGGACTTTCCGGCGGCCCTCGAGTACGCGGATCGGGCGGTGGCGCTTGGTCAAGCGGGGGGCGTCTCGACGGCGGTGGCGGGCGGGCTGTGGGTGACCGGCTTCATCCACGGCGTCACGGGGCGGATCGCAGACGCGCGCGTCCACCTCGAGCGCGCGCTGCCAATCGCCCACGCGGCGGGTGACGTCGGCCTGGCCGGCGTGATGGGGTGGTTCGTGGCCGCGATGGACATCTGGCAGGGACGGTATGCGGACGCCCTGACGCGCGCGGCCGAGGGCGCGCGGGTCGCCCGCGCGCATCATCTGGTCCTGCCACTGGTCAGATGTCTGTGGGCGGAGGCGGCCGCCCATGCCGGGCTGGGTGACTACCAGCGCGCCGTCGACCTGTCGCGCGAGATGCTCGCCCTGTCCGAGCGGATCGGAGACGAGGCGTTCTTCACCCGATTTCTCAACACGCTCGGCTGGCTGCACATCGATTGCGGCGACGTCGAGACCGGGACGCGACTGAACGAGGAGTGTCGGGCGCTCGCGCGCCGCTCGCCGCACGCGACCGGTGTCGAGCGCGTTGCCTTCACGCTCGTCAATGACGCCGACGGCTTCCTTGCCCGTGGCGACCTCCCGCTTGCCGCCGAAGCGCTGGACGAGGCGCTCGGAATCGTGAGGGCGCCCCCCCCGTCGCGCTGGATGACCTGGCGCTACGCGGTGCACTGCTACGTGAGCCTCGGCGAGCTGGCGCTCGCGCGCGGCGACGTGCCCGCCGCGGAGCGCTGGGCCCGCGAAGCGCTCGCGATCGCCGAGCCGACGCACTCACACAAGTACGCATCACGCGCGCATCGCCTCCTCGGTGAGGCGGCCACGCTCGCCCGGCGCTGGGAGGAGGCGACAGCGTCCCTCGCCGCGGCGCTCGGGGCGGCGACGCGCATCGCCGAGCCACGCCAGACCTGGAAGAGCCACGTCGCGCTGGCGCGCTTGCTGGGCGCCATGAAGGAGCCGGAGCGAGCCCGCGCCAGCTACACCGCGGCGCACGCCGTGCTGATGAGGGTGGCCGGGACGCTCGTGGACGGCGAGCTGCGCGCGGGGCTGGCTCGGCTGCCGGAAGTGCGCGAGGTGCTGGCGGAGTTGCGGCAGGAGCTCTGACGGGCCCGGCTTCTCAGCCGGGCGGTCCTCTCCGGGTGCGAGTCCAGGCCGAGCGCCTGGCCGAGATCCTCCCCGGCACCCTTGGCAACCACCTGGGGCCGCTCGAGAGCTCCCCCCAGCACGTCAAGTCCGTTTCCCGCGCTTGACGCTGGGGACGGGGGCCGCGCGGCCCCGAACGGCCCAGGCGAGCCAGGCGAGGCCCGCGGCGGCCGAGAGCGCGAGCGCCGTCCACTCGAGCCAGCCCTCGGTGTAGACGAGCTCCGCCTCGAAGAGGTCCACCGGCACCCGGAACTCGAGGAGGCCCCAGTCGTCCACCCGCGTCTCGAGGCTGCCCGTCGCGCTCTTGACCCGCCATAGCGGATAGGCCGCGATGCCGGTCGGGATCCAGACCCCGCCCGTCGGCGAGACCAGGACCCGGTAACGCCGCGACGTGATCCGCTCGACGCGCGGCCACGGCCGGTCGCGGCGCTCGAACAGCGCGAATCCCCCCGCCTCGCCCGCCGGCGCGTACTCCGGACCCAGGAAGCGCGCGCGGGACGCCTGGTCCGCGGGCACGGCGACCGTGCCGACACGAAGCCGCCGCGCGAACCGGTCGAACGCCGGGATCGAGAGGCGCTCCCACGGCTCGCCGAGGAGGCGCTGGCCGTCGAGGCGCTCGACGAGGGTCGTGACCCGGGCGGGCGGCGTGGCCTGGCCCGTGTAGAACCGCGCGGCCATCGGCGACGGATGGGTGAACGTCCCGTTCACGATCTCGCGGCCGGCCCGGAGCGGCGTGAGGCTGGTCACGTGAGTGTGCGGCGCGTACCACGCAGGGTTCCGGTCGAGGCGGAGAGACGACGTGAGGAAGAGGACGCGGTCCGTTCCGCCGCGGAGCGCGCTCCAGAGGCGGTCGAGGCGATGCTGGGCGGTGACCTCCTCCAGGGTCGGCCACGCTCCCGCCGCGGGCCATACGGCGACCGTCGCGGGAGGCAGGCCGCGGTCGGGCACGACCGCCGCCAGCGCGATCGCGAGGATGGCCACGAGCGGCCGGCTCCGCGGATCGGCGCGGGCCGGGAGGATGCGGTCGACGATCACGCCCGCCCCCAGTCCCGCCGCCCACACCGCGGCCTGCACGACGCCGTCGAGCAGGCGCTGGGGCTCGATCGCGCCCGTCCCGCGGGGGAAGAGCCAGATGTCGCCGACCAGAAGGGTAACGAGCACGACCGGCAGCGCGGCGAGCACGGCGTCGAACGGGCGCCGGCGGATCCCGACCGCGATCCACGCGAGGAGCGCCGTCGCGCCCAGGCCGAGGAGGACGGGTCGCGTCCAGACGTCTCCGGGCAGGCCGAGGGCGAGGTCGCCCCACGCGAGCGGGACGAGCCAGGCGCGGCGGCCCGCGAGCGGCAGGGTCCAGAAGGCCGTGAGGGCGAGCGAGAGGCCCACGGTCGCCGCGGCCTGGACGACCGTCCGGCGCTCGGGCCTCGCGAGCAGCGAGAGCGTCGCCGCGAGCCCGACGAGGGCGAGCACCGACGGGAACGTCGTCGGGTGCGAGAGGATCGCCAGCGCGGCGAGCGGCGGCGCCCATCGGGGGAGGCGGGCGCCCTCGACCCACGGCCGGAGCGAGAGGGCGAGGAGCGGGAGCCAGGCCAGGCCGAGGCGCGTCGTGAGCGAGCCCCACCGGACGCCGGCCTCGACGCCGCCCCGGAGGTCCGCCGAGAGCGTCAGCGCGAGGAACGCTCCGGGAAGCGCGAGCCAGCGGTCGCCCAGCACGCGCGCGAGGAGCGCGTAGGTCGTGATCCCCGGGGCGAGGTAGACGATCGCGCACAGGAGCCGGTACGTCGTCTCGACCGACGGGCGCCAGAGCAGGATCGCGCGCACGAGCGCGCCCAGGAGCGCGAAGCCCGGCGGGTAGAACTGGAGCTCCGGGTATCCGCCCCACCAGTCGGGGTTCCAGTCCGCGGTCCACGCGCTCGACGGGAGCGAGCGGTCCAGCGCGTGCCAGAGGCGAAAGAGCTGGCCGGGGTGGTCGTCGAAGACCGGGACGCCCCGCCCGAACGCGGCGTAGGCGAAGGCGCCGCCGTAGGCGAGGAGGAGAAGCAGCGGCGCCTCGCGCCGCAGAGTCCTCATGGGGGCATCGTACTATCGACCTCGACGGGGACCGGCACGTGTCTGCTGGCTGATCCGGGCATCGCGATCGCGCCGGGCTTTTCGTGGCCGGGCCCGTCGGTCTCGATCGCGCGAGACGTGTCTCGTGGGGGCGAGTTGATGAAGGTGCGGGCCCGGAGCATAGTGGGTCGCCAAGGCACGCGCTCGGTCCGGGTGCTCGGGAGACTCGATGAGCAGACCGCTCAGCCCGTTGTCCGGCACGTCTCCTCCGTCACCGGCAGCGTCCCGCGCTCTCGCGGTTGCCGCGCCCTGCCCGCGCGGCGGGCGGCGGGGAGACCGGGTCCTCGCGGTGACCCTCCGCCTCCTCGTCCTGCTCTCCGCAGGCTGCGACACCGACGGCAACCACCCCGTGAGCGCGACGAGCGCGGCGCCGGAAATCGTTCTGGAGGACGCCTCGCTCAGATTCGAGGACCCTCCCCTGGGGGGCCCGACCTGCGAGGCGAACGGCACCGTGCGAAACAAGACCCCGGACAAGACCTTGATCGGGATCGAGGTGACCGCGTTCAACGTCCAGGGAAGCGCCAACGCGATCGCACGGGCCGACGGGTTCACGCGTGAGGACAACGGCCGGGCCGCCTCCGGGAGCTTCGGAAGCGACCCGCTTCGACCGGGGCAGTCGGGGTTCTTCCACGCCCTGCTCGCGGACGCGCAAGGACGCTTCCTCCACACATGCGACGGCATCGCGCGCATCGAGCTCACCGGGGCGACGTTCAGGTGACCGGAGGCGCGCTCCTCTTCACGGCAACGGGATGACGTCGGCCGACTTTTGACCGGGCGCAGCACTTCGTTGACGGCCTCGGAGGGCCGTGGTAAACCTCTCTGGTCCGCGTCGGGACCCGATTTTGCTGAGTGGGGCTCAAATCCCCGGAGGACCCGGCTCATGACGCACGTCCGAGGGCTCGTCTGCCGCGAGTGTGGCCGCGGCGTCCCGCAGAGCCCGATCCACGTCTGCGAGCACTGCTTCGGCCCCCTCGAGGTCGACTACGACTACGCGGCCATCCGCGCGGTCGTGACGCGCGACCGGATCGCCGCGGGCCCTCCGAGCATCTGGCGCTACCGGGAGCTCCTGCCGCTCGACGGCGAGCCGCGGGTCGGCCGCCACGTGGGCCTGACCCCGCTGGTGCGCGCGCGGAACCTCGGGGACGCGCTGGGGCTCCGCGAGCTCTACCTCAAGAACGACGCGGTCTGCCACCCGACCTGGTCCTTCAAGGATCGCGTGGTGTCCGTGGCGATCAACAAGGCGAGGGAGCTCGGCCTCGACACCGTGGCGTGCGCGTCGACGGGCAACCTCGCCAACTCGGTCGCCGCCCACGCCGCCGAGGCGGGCCTGCCCGCCTACGTGTTCATTCCGGTCGGGCTCGAGACGGGGAAGGTGCAGGGGACGCTCGTCTACGGGCCGGTCGTGTTCACGGTGGAGGGGACCTACGACGACGTGAATCGGCTCTGCTCGGAGCTCGCCGACCGCCACCCGTGGGCCTTCGTCAACGTGAACCTCCGGCCCTACTATGCGGAAGGGTCCAAGACGGTGGGCTACGAGATCGCCGAGCAGCTGGGCTGGCGGGCGCCGGGCCACGTGGTCGTCCCTTGCGCCGGCGGCGCGCTCCTGACGAAGATCCGGAAGGCCTTCGACGAGCTCGCCGACCTCGGTCTCGTCGACGGCCCGCCGCCGCGGATGCACGCGGCCCAGGCGGCCGGCTGCGGGCCGATCGTCACGATGATCCGCGACGGCGCGGACGCGCTCGTGCCCGTCCGGCCCCGCACCATCGCCAAGTCCCTCGCCATCGGCAATCCGGCCGACGGCTACTACGCCGCCGCGGCCGTCCGGGAGTCGGGCGGCTGGGCCGCCCACGCCACCGACGAGGAGATCGTCGAGGCGATGGAGCTCCTCGCCCGGACCGAGGGGATCTTCGCGGAGACGGCGGGCGGGGTGACCGTCGCGGCCCTCCGCACGCTCCTGACCGAGGGCCGCATCGGTCGGGACGAGTCCGTCGTCGTCTGCATCACGGGAAGTGGCCTGAAGACCATCGAAGCCCTGGAGGGCCGGCTGCGGGAGCCCATCCACGTCGGCGCGAGCCTTTCCGCCGTCGAGGCGACGCTGCCGGAGCTCCAGGCGATCACCACGCGCTAGGGAGGGTTCGAGGATGCCTGTGCTGGTTCGCATTCCCACGGTGCTCCGCCGGCATACCGGCGGAACCGGAGAGGTCTACGCCACGGGGAAGGACGTCGGGGAGCTCGTGTCCGATCTGGAGCGGCAGTTCCCGGGGCTGCGCGAGCGGCTCTGTGACGAGACGGGAGACTTCCGGAAGTTTCTCAACGTGTACGTGAACCAGGAGGACGTCCGGTTCCTGGAGGGGCTCCAGAGCGCCGTGAAGGACGGCGACGAGGTCTCGATCGTCCCGGCGATCGCCGGAGGGCGGTAGCCGCCCGCCGGGAGGAGACGGGGCGTGAGCCTGCGCCTTCCGTTCTCCGAGGCTGACCTCCGCCGGTACAGCCGGCAGATGATCCTGCCGGAGGTCGGTGGCGCCGGGCAGGCGCGCCTCCGGCAGGCCCGCGTCCTGGTGGTGGGGGCCGGGGGGCTCGGCTCGCCGGCGGCGCTCTACCTGGCCGCGGCGGGCGTGGGCACGCTGGGGCTGGTCGACTCCGATCGCGTCGAGCTGTCGAACCTCCAGCGGCAGATTCTCCACGGGACGAAGTCACTCGACCTGCCGAAGGTGGCCTCCGCGCAGGCGCGCCTCGAGGACCTGAACCCGGACGTGCGCGTCGTGCCGCACGAGCTTCGGCTGGATCGGGACAACGCCCGCGACGTGCTGGTGGCGTACGACGTGGTGGTCGAGGGCTCCGACACCCTCGCGACGAAGCTCGTCGTCAACGACGCGTGCGTGGCGCTGGGCCGCCCGCTGGTCGCGGCGGGCATCCTCCGCTGGGACGGGCAGATCCTGGTGGTGCGCCCTCGCGAGACCGCGTGCTACCGCTGCGTGTACCGGCGGGAGCCGCCGGAGGGGGCGGTCCCCACGTGCGAGGCGGCGGGCGTCCTCGGGCCGGTCGCCGGCGTGGTGGGGAGCCTCCAGGCCGTGGAGGCGCTGAAGGTGTGTCTCGGGCTCGAGACCGCGGCCGCCGGGCGCCTCCTGCTGTACGATGGCGCGGTGGCGGAGCTACGGGCGATCACGGTGCGGCGGGATCCGGCGTGTCCCGCCTGCGGTACCCTGCCGGCAGAGGAGCGAGCACAGGCATGATCTCGAAGCGCGTCCAGGGGTTCACGGAGTCCGTGATCCGGGAGATGACCCGCGTCAGCGCCCAGTACGGCGGGGTGAACCTCGCCCAGGGGTTCCCGAACTTCCCGCCGCCCCGCGTGCTGGTGGAGGCGGCGCACAAGGCGCTCGACGGGGACTACCACCAGTACGCGATCACGTGGGGCGCCCGGAACCTCCGCGAGGCCATCGCGGCGAAGTTCGAGCGCTTCTACGGCCTGCGGGTCGACCCGGAGCGCCAGGTGACCGTGTGCTGCGGCTCGACCGAGGCGATGCTCTCGACGCTCCTCGCCGTGCTGGACCCCGGCGACGAGATCATCATCTTCGAGCCGTTCTACGAGAACTACGGGCCCGGGGCGATCATCTCGGGCGCGAAGCCGGTCTTCGTGCCCCTCGAGCCGCCGGACTTCTCGTTCGACCCCGACCGGCTGGCGCGCGCCTTCACCCCCCGGACCCGGGCGATCGTCTTCAACAGCCCGAACAACCCGACGGGGAAGGTGTTCTCGCTCCGCGAGCTCGAGATCATCGCCGAGCTCTGCCAGCGTCACGACGTGATCGCGATCACCGACGAGATCTACGAGCACATGGTCTACGACGGGCTCCGCCACATCCCGATCGCGACCCTGCCCGGCATGGCGGACCGGACGGTCACGATCTCCGGCGTCTCGAAATCCTACTCGGTGACGGGTTGGCGCATCGGCTACACCATCAGCTCGCCCGAGATCGCGGTGGGCATCCGCCGAGCGCACGACTTCGTGACGGTGGGCGCGCCGGCGCCGCTCCAGGAGGCGGCGGTCACCGCGCTCCACCTGCCCGACTCCTACTACGTGGCCCTCCGCGAGGCGTACCAGGCGCGGCGCGACCTCCTGCGGGGGCAGCTCGACAAGGCGGGGTTCAAGACCTTCGACATCCAGGGGGCCTACTACATCCTGACCGAGTGCGCCCACTTCCTCGAGCGGTACGACCTGCCCGACGACACCGCGTTCGCCATGTTCCTCATCAAGGAGGTCGGCGTGGCCACGGTGCCGGGGTCGTCCTTCTACGCGCACTCCGAGCTCGGGCGCACGAAGATCCGCTTCTGCTTCCCGAAGACGGACGACGTGCTCCTCGAGGCGGGCCAGCGACTGCAGCGCCTCCCGCCCGGCCGGTAGGCCCCTCCGTGCGTGGCCCCGCGCTCGGGCGGCGCCCTCGCGGCTCCGGGCGTGGCTGACCTCGCCGGCCTCCGCGGGGCGGCGCGCCGGATCCTCGACGCCGCCATCGCCGCCGGGGACGCCGCCCGGCTGACGCGCCGGGCGCTCTCCCGCGACGGCTCCTCGCTCCGGGTCGCGGGCCGGTCGTTCGACCTCGGTCCCATCCGCCGGGTCGTGGTCGTCGGGGCGGGAAAGGCGTCGGGGGCGATGGCCGAAGCGGTCGAGGACGTCCTCGACGGCCTGCCCGTCGAGGGTCTCGTCGCGGTCAAGGAGCGCCGGGAGCCCGGGCCGCGTCGCGTCCGGGCCGTCGAGTCGGGCCACCCGATCCCCGACGCGCGCGGTCAGGCGGCCGCGGAGGAGATCCTCCGGCTCGCCCGCGGGGCGGGGCCGGGCGACCTCGTCCTCTGCCTGATCTCCGGGGGCGGATCCGCGCTGACGCCCGCGCCGGTGGCCGGCGTCAGCCTGGGGGAGAAGCAGGCCGTGACCCGGCTCCTTCTCGAGTGCGGGGCCACCATCAACGAGCTGAACGCCGTGCGGAAGCACCTCTCACGGTTGAAGGGCGGGCAGCTCGCGCGCGCGGCGCACCCGGCTCCCGTCGTCTCCTTGCTGCTGTCCGACGTGATCGGCGACCCGCTGGACGTGATCGCCTCGGGACCCACCGCGCCGGACCCGACGACCTTCGGGGACGCCCTCGCGATCGTGGACCGCTTCGGGCTCCGAGGTCGCCTTCCGCCGTCGGTGCGGGCGCACCTCGAGGCGGGAGCGCGGGGCGAGGTCGAGGACACGCCGAAGCCCGGGGACCCCGTGTTCGCCGGCGTCACGAACGCCGTGATCGGGAACAACGGCCTGATCGTGGAGGCGGCGGTCGCCGAGGCGCGGCGCCTCGGGCTCACCCCGTGCCTCCTGACCCGCCGTCTCCAGGGCGAGGCGCGCGAGGTCGCGCGCGTCTTCGCCGCGCTCCTCGACGAGACGGCCCGCGGCGGCCTGGCAGCGGGTCGACCGGCGTGCCTGATCGCCGGCGGCGAAACGACCGTGACGATCCGCGGGTCCGGCACGGGCGGGCGGTGCCAGGAGTTCGCCCTCGCGCTGGTGACCGAGCTCGCCGGGATGCGGGACGTCGTCGTCCTGGCGGCCGGGACCGACGGGAGCGACGGGCCGACGGACGCCGCCGGCGCCGTCGTCGATCCCGCCACGCTCGGGCGGGCGCGCGAGCGGGGGCTCGACGTCCAGCGCGCCCTTCAGGACAACGACTCCCACCCGTTCTTCGACGCGCTCGGCGACCTGGTGAGGACGGGCCCGACCGGATCCAACCTGATGGACGTGTACCTCGGGGTGGTCGGCTGAGCCGCGCGGCGGCGCCGGCCGGCTCAGGGTGCGCGGCGCCGTCGCGCGACGAGGTGGAGGACCTTTCCTCCCGGACCTGCGTCCGGACGCCGGCGCTCCACCTCCACGAACCCGGAGTCGCGCCAGAGGAGACCGGCCACCCGCTCGGCTCCTGATCCGGCGCCGATCGCGCCCAGGAACGCGTCAACGAGGGCCTGGGCGTCAAGGGCCCCGACGGCCGGATCCACGACCAGCCTGAGGCGAGGCTGGCCGTCCGCCCCCTCGTCCTCCACGAGCTGGTAGTCGGTCGGGCCCCCGCCGAAGCGAGCGGGCAGCGTCTTTTCGAGCACGCCGACCAGGTCCGCGTCGAACAGGCGAACACCGCCCGAGGTGAGCTTCTCGTAGCTCCGGATCGTCCTGACGTGCGTGGTCCAACCCACGCGCTCGAGGGGACAGCCGCAGCGGCGTCGTTCCAGGACGCCCTGGTCGCCGAGTGAGACGTTCAGCAGGAGGAAGGGAGCGGTGGCACAGAGCGAGGTGAACAGCAGAGCGGCCGGTGGCAGGTCGGAGTTCGTCGTCGCTCCATCGATCTGGACGATCGCGCGGAGGTCGTCGAAAACGTGGATGTCGTCGGCCTCCGCCGGCGCCAGACACCCGTGGCCGATGGTGCCGCCCGCTTCGCTCGCTCCGTACTGCGGCACGGCCGTCACCCCGGCCCGGCGGACCGCGGCGAGACGGGTCTCGGTGACCGGCTCCCCGCTCAGCGTGAGCTGCGCGCCCTGGAGACTGATTCCCGCGGCGGCGGCGGCTTCGCTAAGACGCACCGCCGCGCTCGCGTACGTCGCGAGGTGAGGGGTGCGCCCGGCCCCGAGGACCCCCGCCAGCCAGTGGACGATCGGCGCGGGATCCGCGAGCGGCACGTGGACCGGGCGAGGCAGCGAGACGCCCGCGAGCGCGCCGCCCCAGCGTATCGCGCGCGCGCTCCACCGGTAGCGGGGGTGGAGCTCGGTCCCGGCGGGGTCCACGGGGGAGAACCAGCGAACCGGCGGCGCGCCGAAGCCCGCCAGCCAGAGGATCCGCTTCAGGGCGGCGCCGCCGGGAACGCCCCAGATCGCGTGCTCCCACGCGTGGCCTCCGCGCGCATGCAGGACGAGGCAGTGGTTCACGGCGAGCTCTCGGATGAAGTCCAGGTTGACGTCCGCCGGGGTCGCCGCGCCGCCGCTGCCGCTGCTGCGCGCCGGCACGTGTCCGCGCGCCTTGTGGTTCTCGAGACGTCCCGGGTCCGCCGTGACGACCGTGCCGCCGCGGATCGCGGGTCGCCGCCCCTTGAACTCGTCAACCGTGAGGTAGACCCCCGCACGCGCCAGAACGCGAAGAGCGCCCTCCACGCCGTCTCGCTCGACCAGGCCGCGGAGGTCCCCGTACTGGCAGCCGGCGGCGACAAGGAGCCGTCGATACGGGCTGAGGCCGTGCTCGTACACCTGCTCGCGTACCAGCGCGAGGAAGTCGGTCTCGCGCGTTGCCAGGCGCCGGTGCAGCGTCGCCCGGGCGACATCGAGGGTGACCGGGTGTCGGAGGAACCGGGGGAGGCGTGACAGGAACGCCGCACCGAGGCGCACGTCGGAGAGAGAGACCGCTCGGTGCCGCCGGTCCTCCATGTCGGAGCTCCCGGGTACGCGGATCGGAGTCCCCGCGGCTGCGGCGAGCGCGGAGCGTGCGTGTCGCAAGCCGGTTACAGCGTAACATCCTCGGCGGTGATGGCCGTCCCGGCGACCCATCACGAGCGGCGCGAAGAGGATTCCACATGAGGCGACAGAATCGACTGGCGTGGTTGGGGTGGGCCGTCGTGATGCTTGCCTGGGCATCGGTCACTCGCGCCGAGCCGGCGAGGGACGAGGCCTTCTACCGAGGCAGGACGCTCCGCCTCCTGGTGGGCTTCTCGCCCGGGGGCGGTTTCGATGCCACGGCGCGCGTGCTCGTTCGGCACCTCGGGCGATACATTCCCGGGCAACCGGCGATCGTGGTCGAGCACATGCCGGGCGCCGGGAGTCTCATCGCCGCGAACCACCTCTATCACGCCGCCCGGCCCGACGGCCTCACCGTGGGCCAGTTCGCCGGCGGCGTGCTCCTCGGGCAGGTCCTCGGTCATCCCGGGGTCGAGTTCGACGCGCGGCGGTTCGCGTACGTCGGGGCGATCGCCCGCGAGTTCGTGGCGTGCGCTCTCGACCGCCGCAGTGGCATCACGAGCCTCGACGCTTGGGCGGCGACCAGGACGCCCGTCAAGCTGGGGGCGCAAGCCCCGGGCGCGGCGTCGCACGACGCGCCGCGCATCCTGCGCGCGGCCCTCGGCCTGCCGATCCAGGTCGTGGCGGGGTACCGGGGCACTGCGGAGATCCGGCTTGCCGTCGAGGCGGGCGAGGTCGCCGGCGCGTGCTTCAACCTGGGCTCCATGCGCGCCATCTGGGGAGAGGCGCTGGAGACCGGGCGGGTGCGGGTCGTTCTCCAGGTCGGGCCGGGTGCCCGGCCGGACCTACCCGGAGTGCCCTCGGCGCTCGACGGCGCTCGGGGCGAAGATGGGCGGCGTCTGCTCGAGACCCTGCAGGGGATGGGCGCGGTGAGCCGAGCGTTGTCGCTGCCGCCCGGAACGCCCCCGGAGCGAATCCGGCTCCTCCGGTGGGCCCTCCAGAGAACGGTCCGTGACCCGGCCTTCCTCGCCGATGCCGAGCGCTCGAGACTGGAAGTGGATCCGGTGCCTGGCGAGGAGATCGAGCGCGTCGTCGACGACCTGTTCCGGATGGACCCCGCGATCGCCGCGAGGCTCCGGGCGGTCCTCCTCGAGTGACGTCGCTCGTGGCGTGCTGACGAAATGGGCGAAGCGGTCTGTTGGTCTTGTGTGGCGTGAGGTTGCGACGGTTGCCCACCTGTTATCCACCGCCGCCGCACGCAAACGGTGGATCGTTTGACCTCACTCCACCCTTTCGGTATCTTGAAGGCGCCATGTCCGCGACGAACTTGCTCGAATTGACTCCGGACGAGATCGTCGCGCTCGTCGAGGACCTCGGAGAGCCGGCGTACCGAGGTCGACAGCTCGCGACCTGGGTGTACGTGAAGGGCGTGGCGTCCCTCGCCGCGATGACGGACCTCCCGAAGGAGTTCCGCGAGCGGTTCTCTCGCGTGGCCGAGGTGTCGCCGCCCAAGATCGCGGCGCGGCAGGTCTCCCAGGACGGAAGCACCAAGCTCGACCTCCGCCTGGCCGACGGCCGGGTGGTCCAGACGGTGATCATGCCTGACGGCGACCGTCTGACGCTCTGCGTCTCGACCCAGGTCGGCTGCGGGTTCGGCTGCGCCTTCTGCCTCACCGGGACGATGGGCCTCGTCCGGAACCTCACCGCCGGGGAGATCGTGGGCCAGGTATGGGCGGCGCGGAGCACGCTCGCGCCGGGCGCCCGGCTGACCCACGTCGTCTTCATGGGCATGGGCGAGCCGCTCGCCAACTACGCGGCGACGGTCAAGGCGCTCCGCGTCCTGGTCGCGCCCCGCGGCTTCGGGTTCTCGCCCCGACGCATCACCGTGTCCACCGTGGGCCTCGTGGGGGGGCTCGAGCGGCTGGCGCGCGAGAACCTCCGGGTGAACCTGGCGGTTTCGCTGCACGCGGTCACCGACGAGGTCCGGGGGCGCCTCATGCCCGTCAACCGGGGCTGGGGACTCGACGACCTCCTGGCGGCGTGCCGGCGGTTCCCGCTGGCCGTGCGCCAGCGGATGACATTCGAGTACACGCTGCTCGACGGCGTCAACGACTCGGCCGAGGACGCCCAGCGGCTCGTGCGCCGCCTCCGGGGTCTCCGGGCCAAGGTGAACCTGATTCCGTTCAACGAGTGGCCGGGGGCGACCTTCCGGCGACCCCCGCCCGAGCGCATCCTCGCATTCCAGCGCGCGCTTCTCGATGCCGGGCTCATCGCCACGATCCGCTGGTCCAAGGGCGAGGACGTCGGCGCCGCGTGCGGCCAGCTCGCCTCCTAGGGTCCTAGGGGTCAGGCCTTTGACTTCCGTGCAGTCGGCGCCGGCTGCCCGTGAGACGTACGGAAGCCCCGGGCTGGCTCCGGTCACCGTGGCGTTCGCGACGCTCGGGTGCAAGCTGAACCAGTACGACACCACGGAGGTCCAGGCGCTCCTCGAGGCCGAGGGCTTCCGGACGGTGCCCTTCGAGGACCGCGCGCAGGTGTACGTGATCAACACCTGCACCGTGACGGCCCGCGCCGACTACTCCGACCGCCAGGCGATCCGTCGCGCCGTCGCCCGGAACCCGGGGGCGGTGGTGGTCGTGACCGGGTGCTACGCGCAGACGAACCCGGAGGCGGTGGCCGCGATTCCGGGGGTGAGCCTGGTCCTCGGGACCCAGGACCGCCACGAGCTGCCGCGGCTCCTCGACCAGGCCCGCCAGCGCGTCCGTCCCCTCGTCCAGGTGAGCGACGTCTTCGCCAGGCGGACGCTTCCGGTGATCCCGGTACGGCGGTTCACGCCGGGCCACACGCGGGCCTTCGTGAAGGTCCAGGACGGCTGCCAGCACCGCTGCAGCTTCTGCATCGTCCCGTTCGCCCGGGGCGGAAGCCGGAGCCAGCCCGTGGAGGGGGTGGTCGAGCAGATCCAGGCGCTCGTCGACGCGGGCTACGCCGAGGTCGTCCTCACCGGCGTCGACCTCGGCCACTACGGCTGGGACCTCCAGCCGCGCACGAGCCTCGCCGCGCTGACGCGGCGGCTCCTGGACGTGCGCGGGCTCGTCCAGCTCCGGCTGTCCTCGGTGCTGCCCGCCTACTTCACGGACGAGCTGGCCGAGCTGGTGACGGGCGATCGCCGGATCTGCCGCCACCTCCACGTGCCGCTCCAGTCCGGTTCCGACCCGGTCTTGCGGGCGATGCGGCGGCCGTACACGACGAGGATGTACCGCGCGCTCGTCGAGCGGCTGGCGGCGGCCATCCCCGACCTCGGGCTCGGCACCGACGTGATCACCGGATTCCCGGGGGAAACGGACGGCGACTTCGAGGCGACCGAGGCGCTGCTCTCGGACCTCCCGTTCACCTATCTCCACGTCTTCTCGTACTCCGACCGCCGCGGTACCGAGGCGGCGCGCCGGACGGCGCCCCGCGTGGCGCCCGAGAGGGTCCGCCAGCGCACGACCCGGCTCAGGCGTCTCGGGGCCTCGAAGCAGCTCCACTTCCGTCGGGCGCAGATCGGCCGCGAGCTCTCCGTGCTCGTGCTCGAGCAGCGCGGGCGAGAAGGGGGACAGCTGGTGGGTCTCACCGACAACTACCTGGAGGTGGCCTTCCCGGGCCCGGACACGCTCATGCGCCGGTTCGCGCGCGTGCGGGCGACCGGTCAGGACGGGGCCAGGCTGGAGGGGGAGCTCGTCAGCGATGGCTGAGCCGCGGATCGGCGTCATCGGGGGAAGCGGGCTCTACGAGCTGGAAGGCCTGACCGACGTCCGCTGGCACCGGGTGCGGACGCCCTACGGCGATCCGTCCGATGCCTACTGCATCGGCCGGCTCGGGGGCCGCGAGGTCGTGTTCCTGCCGCGGCACGGCCGCGGCCACCGGCTGATCCCCTCGGAGCTCCCGTTCCGCGCGAACCTCTACGGGATGAAGGCGCTCGGCGTCGAGTGGGTCATCTCGGTGAGCGCGGTCGGCAGCATGCGCGAGCGGATCGCGCCGCTCGACCTCGTCATCCCCGACCAGTTCTACGACCACACCAAGCGCCGGATCCCCTCGTTCTTCGAGGAAGGGATCGTCGCGCACATCTCGATGGCGGACCCCGTGTGCCCGGACCTTGCGGGCGCGCTCCAGGCCGCGTCCGCCGAGACCGGCGCAACGGTCCACGGGGGCGGCACGTACCTCTGCATCGAGGGCCCCCAGTTCTCCACGAAGGCCGAGTCTCGGATTTACCGCGGCTGGGGGGTCGACGTCATCGGGATGACGAACGTGCCCGAGGTGAAGCTCGCCCGCGAGGCCGAGCTCTGCTACGCGACGCTCGCGCTCGTCACGGACTACGACGTCTGGCACGAGACGGAGGCCGAGGTCACGGTCGAGGCCGTCGTGGCGAATCTCATGAAGAACGTCGCCACGGCGAAGGCCGTGCTCCGGCGCGTCATCCCCCGGCTCCACGCCCCGCGGACCTGTCCCTGTCCGGGGCTCCTCCGGAACGCGGTGATCACGTCACCGGCAGCGTTCCCGGAATCCGCGCGCCGACGCCTCGGCCTCCTGATCGGGAAGTACTTCCCGCCGGCTCCGTCCTCGCCGACCGCGCGGCCGCGGCGCCTGGCCGCCCCGCTCCGGTCCGCGCGACCGCGCCCGGCGGCGAGCCCGAAGGGGAAGGGGCCGCGGCGTGGCTGATCTCCTGGTCACGGGTACCGTTGCTCTGGACGACGTCCGTACGCCCTTCGGCCAGGTGTCCGATGCCCTCGGAGGGTCGGCGACGTTCTTCTCCTACGCGGCGTCGTTTTTTACGAGCGTGAAGCTCGCCGCCGTCATCGGGCCCGACTTCCCGAAGGAGCACCTCGAGCTCCTGGCCGCGCGCGGGGTGGACCTGGCCGGCGTCCAGGTGACGGACGGAGCGACCTTCCGCTGGAAGGGCGAGTACGGCTACGACCTGAACGAAGCGCGGACGCTCGACACGCGCCTCGGGGTGCTCGCCGACTTCAAGCCCGACCTGCCGCAGCACTACCGCCGCTGCCCCTACGCGTTCCTCGCGAACCTCGACCCGGTGATCCAGCTCGACGTCCTCCGGAGCATGGAGCGCCCCCGGCTGGCGGCGCTCGACACCATGAACTTCTGGATCAAGGGGAAGCCGGACGAGCTCCGGAAGGTGCTGGCGGAGGTCGACGCGCTCCTGGTCAACGACACCGAGGCCCGCATGCTGGCCGGCGAGCCGAACCTCGTCAGGGCGGCGCGCGTGATCCTCGCGTGGGGGCCCCGGGTGGTCGTGGTGAAGCGGGGCGAGTACGGCGCGCTGATGGTCACGCCCGACCGCTTTTTCTTCGTGCCGGCCTACCCGCTCGAATCGGTCTTCGACCCGACGGGGGCGGGGGACACGTTCGCGGGCGGCTTCATGGGCGTCCTGGCCGGCGAGGACGCCACGGACGAGGCGGCGCTTCGCCGTGCCATCGTGTACGGGAGCGTGATCGCGTCGTTCACCGTGGAGGACTTCTCGCTCGACCGGCTGCGGCGCCTGACGCGCGCGGACATCGACGGGCGCTACCGCGCCTTCCGGGAGATGATGCAGGTTGAGCTCTGAGGGGCCCGGCGCCGTTCACGCCCTGGCGGGTGTGACTCCCGAGACTCGCGAGAAGTACGCGCGGCTCCTGGCCGGCCTGCGGGAGCTCGAGAGTCTCGCGGTCGCATTCTCCGGCGGCGTCGACTCGACGCTCCTCGGCTGGGCCGCGCGGGAGGCGCTCGGCCCGCAGGCGGTCCTGGTGACCGCGGACTCGGAGAGCTACGCCGAGGGCGAGCTCGACGAGGCGCGGCAGCTGGCCGCCCGGCTCGGGCTTCGCCACGTCGTGATCGAGACGCGGGAGCTCGAGAACCCCGAGTACGCCGCGAACCCGCCCAACCGGTGCTTCTTCTGCAAGGAGGAGCTCTTTGCCCGGCTCGAGCCGCTGGCGCGGGCCGAGGGGCTCCGCCACCTGGCCTACGGCGCGACGGTGGACGACCTCGGCGACCACCGCCCGGGGATGACGTCGGCGCGGCAGCGCGGCGTCCGCGCCCCCCTGATCGACGCGGGGCTGGGCAAGGCCGAGATCCGCGAGCTCTCGCGGGCCTTCGACCTCCCGACCTGGGACAAGCCGGCCATGGCGTGCCTCTCGTCGCGGTTCCCGTACGGGACGCCGATCACCGCGGAGAAGCTCCGGCAGGTCGACCGCGCGGAGGCCGCCGTCCGGGCCCTGGGGTTCCGGGAGTTCCGCGTGCGTCACCACGGGGAGATCGCGCGCCTCGAGATCGCGCGCGACGAGATGCCGCGCGTCTTCGAGGAGGGGCGGGCGGAGGCGATCGCCGAGCGCCTCGCCGAGCTGGGCTTCCTCCACGTGACGCTCGATCTCCGTGGCTTCCGGTCGGGCAGCCTCAACGACGCGCTCCTCCGGCTGCGCGCGCGGCGGGCGGCCGCCGGTCCCGGCTGATGGATCCCGAGCGCCTCCGGGAGCTCCTCCTCGCCGTGCAGCAGGGCGCGGTCTCGCCGGACGACGCGCTGGCCCGGCTGAGGCGGCTTCCGTTCGAGGATCTCGGCTTCGCCCGCCTCGACACGCACCGGGCGCTCCGGGCGGGCGCGCCGGAGACCGTGTACTGTCCGGGCAAGACGCCGGATCAGGTCGTCGCCATCCTCGCCCGGCTGGCCGAGTCCCACGCGAACGTGCTCGCGACCCGGGCCACGGCGGAGGTGCACGCGCTCGCGACCCAGGCCGGGCTCCGCGTCGCCTGGCATCCGACGGCCCGCATCCTCGTCGCGAATCCCGAGACGGTCGAGGGCGTGGGGCTCGTCGTCGTGGTGTCGGCCGGCACCTCCGACATCGCGATCGCGGAGGAGGCGGCGGTGACGGCCGAGGCGCGAGGGAACCGGGTCGAGCGCGTGTACGACGCGGGCGTCGCCGGGCTCCACCGGCTGCTCGCGCAGCACCCGCTCCTCCTCGAGGCCAACGCGATCGTGGTCGTCGCCGGGATGGAGGGCGCCCTCGCGAGCGTGGTGGGGGGCCTCGTGGACCGGCCCGTCATCGCGGTGCCCACGAGCGTCGGGTACGGGGTCTCGGAGGGCGGGTTCGCCGCTCTCCTCACCATGCTCGCGACCTGCGTGCCCGGGATCGCCGTCGTGAACATCGACAACGGGTTCGGAGCGGCCTGTCTCGCTGATCGCATCAACAAGCTCGCCGTCAAGATCCGGTAGGGCCGCGTGCGCCTAGCGGGCCGGCCGCTGCTGCGGCCCCGGTTTCTCATCTTCGTCGTCCTGCTCTGGAGCCTCGTCACGTTCCTGCCCGCCGTCCTGAACGACTTCGTGAACTGGGACGACTTCCGGATGTTCCTCGACAACCCGGCGCACCGGGGGACCTGGGAGGACCGGCTCCGCGGCGCGTGGGCGTCCCACCGTCTCGGTGAGTACATGCCGGTCACGTGGATGACCTACGCGGTCGACCGGTCGTTCTGGGGCGACAGCCCGGCCGGCTACCACTTCAGCAGTGTCCTCCTCCACGCCGCCACCACGCTGGCGGTGATGGCGCTGGCCTTCCGCCTTCTGCGCCACGTGCACGGCGACGAGCTGGGAGACGACGACCGCTGGAGCCTGTGGCTCGGGGCGACGGTGGCGGCGCTCGTGTTCGCCGTGCACCCGCTCCGCGTCGAGCCGGTCACCTGGGTGAGCGCTCGGGGAACGGTCCTGGGCGGGCTCTTTCTCGTCCTCTCGGTCCTCGCCTACGTCGCGGGCTGGGAGCGCGGGCGCGGATCGGGGCGGATCCCGCCCCTGTGGCTCGTCGGGTCGCTCACGTTCTTTGCCCTGTCGCTGCTCGCCCGGGCCACCGGGCTCGTGCTCCCGCTCGTCCTGCTGGTGCTCGACGTCTACCCGCTCCGGCGCGTCGGGGGCCGGCCGAGCACCTGGTTCGGGCCTGCCGCGCGCGCGGTCTGGACCGAGAAGCTCGGATTCGGGTTGCTCGGGCTCCTCACCATCCCGATGGCGTACCTCGCCCGCGGGGAGGAGGTCGGGGACTTCTGGCGCGGCGGCTACGATCCAGCCGTCGCGGTCACCTGGGGCGTCTACAGTCTCGGCTTTTACGTCTGGAAGACTTTGCTGCCGGGGAACCTGAGCCCCGTGTACCCGATGCCGGAGGGCCAGGCGTTGATGGTGGCGCCCGTGTTGGTGAGCCTCGCCCTCGTGGCGGGCGTGACCGCGGGCGTGATCGCGCTCCGACGGAAGTGGGCGGGACCGCTCGCGGCGTGGATCGTCTACATCATCCTGATCACGCCGCTCTCGGGGATCCTGCCGTTCGGCCGGCTCCGCGGGGTGGCGGACCGGTACTCCTACCTCGCCTGCATCGGGGGCGCGATCGTGGCGGGCGGCGCGGCGACCATCGGCTGGCGCCGGTTCCGGAACGGCGACCTGCGCCGTCGGTGGGCGGCCGTCGTCGCGATCGGGGCCGTGAGCATCCTCGTCGCCTGGAGCGTGCTCAGCTGGTACCAGACCAAAGTGTGGCGCAACGGCCTCACCCTCTGGGGATGGGCCGAGGAGATCCACGGCAACTCGCCCGTCGTCCACAACAACCTCGGCTGGGCCTGGGCCCACACAGGGGAGTATCGGCGGGCGGAGATTCACGCCCGGCGCGCGGCCGAGGTGCTCCCGAACAGCGCGACCGTGCTCCAGACGCTCGGCCGGATCCTCGCCGCGCAGGGGCGTCTCGAGGAGTCGGTCGAGATTCTTCTCCGGGCGGTCGAGGTGTCGCCGCGCTGGCCGGAGGGCCACATCGGGCTCGGGTCCGTCCTCTACGAGAGCGGCGACGTCCCCCGTGCCGTGAAGGAGCTCGAGCGAGCGGTGGAGCTCGACCCGGGTGACGGGCGCGCGCACTACTACCTGGGCCGGGTCCTCCTCAACGAGGGGCGCCGCGACAAAGCCGAGACGCATCTCCGCCGGGCGATGGAGATCCACCGCGGGGTGCTCGGGCCGGCGCCGATCGAGGAGATCATGAAGAAGGCACCGGTGACGGGCTCGGTCTTCCTGCCGGAGCCCACATCGGGAGGCTTCCGCCCGCGGCGCCGCCGGGGCCCGCCCGGTCGCCGGTCGGGCGGGCCCCGCTCGGGCGAGCCGACCGCGTGACGCCCGATTCTCCGGCGCGGCGCCCCAGTACCCGGGGGGCGGCGCGCCTCTGGCCGCGGGAGCGGCGCGAGGCCGAGGCCAGGGAGCACCGCCGGCGGGCGAACGCGATCGACGCGGAGCGATCCCAGGGACTGAACCTCTCGGTCCCCGGGCCGGGCGCCGACGTGCCGGGCGGTTCCTGATACACTACGCGCGCACGCCGCGGCGGCGCGGCAGTCGATGACCGGCCGTTCTCCGGAGGATCCCCAGATGCCGCTCATGTCCGGCAAGCGCGCCTTCCTGGACGTTCTCAGGCAGGAGGGCGTCGAGTACCTGTTCGGGAACCCGGGCACCACCGAGCTCCCGCTGATGGACGGTCTCGCCGAGGAGCCCTCGCTCACCTACGTCCTGGCGCTCCAGGAGGCCGCGGTCGTCGCGATGGCCGACGGCTACGCTCAGGCTTCCGGCAAGCTCGGCGTGGTCAGCGTCCACGTGGCGCCCGGGCTGGGGAACGCGCTCGGGATGCTCTACGACGCGCAGAAGGCGGGCGCGCCGCTCCTCGTCACCGCCGGGCAGCACGACCAGACGTTCAACGTCACCGAGCCGATCCTCTGGGCCGATCTCCCGCCGATCGCGCGGCCGTTCGTGAAGTGGTCGGCGGAGGTCAGACGCCTCGACGATCTGCCGAGGCTCGTCCACCGCGCGGCGAAGACCGCGCTCGCGCCGCCCGCGGGCCCGGTCTTCCTGTCGCTGCCGGCCGACGTGCTCCAGGCGGAGGGCGTGGTCGAGTTGGGCGCGCCGACCCGTGTCGCCCCGCGGATCCGCGGCGATCGCGACGCGGTGGAGGCCGCCGCCGAGCTTCTCGCGCGCGCCTCGCGCCCCCTGATCCTGGCGGGCGACGCGGTCGCCCAGAGCGACGCGCACGCCGAGCTCGTCGCGGTCGCCGAGGCGCTCGGCGCCCCGGTCTACGCGGAGGGCGTCGCGAACACGGCGTCGTTCCCGACGTCCCATCCGCTGTTCCGCGGCGCGTTCGCCCGCCTGGCGCCCGCGGTCCGCCAGGTGCTGTCGGAGGCCGACGTCCTCTTTTCGGTGGGCGGAGACCTCCTGACCCTCTCGCTCCCGTCCGACATCGACCCGATGCCGCCGGGCCTCGATGTGATCCACCTCGACACCGACCCCTGGGAGCTCGGAAAGAACTACCCGACCGGCGTGGCGATCCTGGGGGACCCGAAGGCGACGCTCCCCGACCTCCTCCAGGCGCTCGAGGCGCGGATGACGCCGGCGCGCCGGCGGCAGGCGCGGGAGCGGCTCGAGGCGACGCGCGCGGCCCGGTCGGTCCAGCTCGAGGAGCTCCGGTCGCGGGCGCGGGCCGAGGCGCAGCGGACCCCGATGACGTCGCTGGCCGCGATCGCCGCGGTGGCCGACGCGCTGCCGCCGGAGGCGGTCGTGGTGGACGAGTCGATCTCGTCGGGCGGCGGCCTGCGGCTGCTCGTGCGCAGCGATGACCCCCGGAGCTTCTACGGCCTTCGCGGCGGCGGGATCGGCTGGGGGCTTCCGGCGACGATCGGCGTGAAGCTCGCGCTTCCCCACCGGCCGGTGGTCGGGCTGATCGGCGACGGGAGCGCGATGTACACGTGCCAGGCGCTCTGGACGGCGGCGCGCTACCGGCTCGGCGCCGTGTTCGTCATCCTGAACAACTCCTCCTACCGCATCCTCAAGCAGCGGACCCATGCCATGAAGGGGTTCTCCTACCAGGCCGACCGCTACGTCGCCATGGACCTCGACGACCCGCGGGTCGACTTCGTGCGGCTGGCCGGGTCGCTCGGCGTCCGGGCGGAGCGCGTCGAGAAGGCCGGCGACATCGCGCCGGCGCTGGAGCGCGCGCTCCGGGAGACGGGGCCCACGCTCCTCGACGTCGAGCTCGACCGGAGCTTCAAGCCCGCGTGAGGCGGGGGAGCCGGAGCGCGCCATGAGGATCGCGTACTTCGACTGTCCGTCGGGCGCGAGCGGCGACATGATCCTGGGGGCGCTCGTCGACGCGGGGTGCGCGGTCGAGCGGCTCGAGGCCGCGCTCGGGAGCCTCGGCGCCCCGGGCTGGCGGCTCGAGGCCCGCGGCGTCGACCGCGGCGGGCTCCGCGGCACGCACCTCGTCGTCCGCATCGAGCCGGGCCGCCGGTTTCACTCCCTCGCCGACATGCTCCGGCCCATCGAGCGCTCGGCGCTGGCGGACGGCGTGAAGGAGCGCGCGACGGCGGTGCTCCGGCGGCTGGCCGAGGCCGAGGCCCGGGTCCACCGGGTCCCCGTCGATGCCGTCCACTTTCACGAGGTGGGGGACCTTGACACCCTCGTGGACGTCGTGGGATCGGTGGCGGCGCTCGACGCCCTCGGGATCGAGCGTGTCCACGTCTCGCCCTTGCCGATCGGGGGCGGGACCGTCGAGACCGCCCACGGGCGCCTGCCGGTGCCCGCGCCGGCGACCGCCGAGCTCCTGCGCGGGTTCCCGGTCTACGACAACGGGATCGCGTCGGAGCTGCTGACGCCCACGGGCGCCGCGATCCTGACGACGCTCGGAACGCCGGCGCGCCTCCCCGCGATGACGCTGGAGCGCATCGGGTGCGGCGCGGGCACCCGGGAGCTCCCGGTCCCGAACCTCCTCCGCGTGCTGGTCGGGGAGGCGGGAGCCGCCGAGGCGGAGCTCGCGGAGGTCGAGACGCTGGTGAGCGTCGAGACGACGATCGACGACATGTCGCCACAGCTCTACGAGCCCTTGATCGAGCGGCTCCTCGGAGCCGGGGCGCTCGACGTGTACCTGAGCCCCGTCGTCATGAAGCGGAGCCGGCCCGGCACGGTGCTCTCGGCGCTGGCGCCGCCGGAGCTCGCCGACCGGCTCGCCGAGGTGCTGTTCCGCGAGACGACCACCATCGGCGTGCGCTGGAGCGAGGTGCGCCGCCGCCGGCTGCCGCGGGAGCTCCGGCGCCTGCCGACCACGTTCGGGCCCGTCACCTTCAAGGTCTCGACGCTCGGCGGCCGGGTCGTCACGGTGACGCCGGAGTTCGAGGAGGTTCGTCGCATCGCCGACGTCGACGGGCGCCCCGTGCGCGAGGTGCTGGAGGCCGTGCGCCGGGACGGGCTGCGGGCGCTCGAGGCGGACGCGGCGCGGGACGCGCGAAGCAACTGAACCCGCCCGCCCTGGCGGCGGGCTCACGGGAGGACGCGACGGATGATGCAAGTTCCCGGGATGGCGGTGCCGGTCTTCATGGTGGTGAACGTGGGCCTCCTGATGGCGTTCCTCGGCGGAGGCCTGCTGCTCCTCGTCGCCCTGTGGTGGGCGGCGAAGGGCGACGGGGTCGAGATCCCGCGACCGCACTGGCCGGCCGCCGCACGGTTCGGCGCGATGGCGGGATGGCTGCTCTGGGGCGGCGGTCTCCTGGTCCAGCTGCTCGGCCAGTTCGGGATGGTGGGCGTGGCCCGATGGTGACATCTTGACAGTCTCGCGGGGGCGGCGGTACGGTACGTAGCCTCGTGGCCGGTTGACCCATGACCCTCGACGGAAGCCATCATTTCAAGGCCCCTCGCGACCGCGTCTGGTCGCTGTTCACGGACCCGGGTGTGCTCGCGCGCGCCACGCCGGGCTGCGAGCGCCTGGACCCGATCGGGCCCGACGAGTTCGCCGCGACCCTGTCCGTCGGCGTGGCAGCCGTGAAGGGCACGTACCAGGGCAAGCTCGCGATCGTCGACAAGGTTCCGCCGGAGGGTTACACGCTCCGCGTCGAGGGGACCGGCCGCCCGGGCTTCGTCAAGGGCGAGGGCCGGCTCACCCTCACGGAGCAGGACGGCGGGACGCTCGTCAGCATCAAGGCGGAGGCCCAGGTCGGCGGGCTCATCGCCGCGGTCGGCCAGCGCCTGGTCGGCGCCGCGGGCCGCATGCTCATGTCGCAGTTCTTCTCGGCGCTGGAGGCGGAGCTGGACCGGGCCGCCACCGCGTGATCGGCTCCACGCTCGCAACCCAATGGGGGGTCCCACGGTGAAGATCCACGTCAAGGTCAACGGGACGGCGCACACTTCCGAGGTGGAGCCGCGCCTCTTGCTCGTGCACTACCTCCGGGACCAGCTCAACCTTACCGGGACGCACGTCGGGTGCGACACGAGCCAGTGCGGCGCCTGCACGATCATGGTCAACGGCCGGTCGACGAAGGCCTGCAACATGTTCGCGGTCCAGGCCGACGGCGCGGAGGTCCTCACGATCGAGGGGCTCGCCAAGGACGGGAAGCTCCACCCGATCCAGGAGGGCTTCTGGGAGAAGCACGGGCTCCAGTGCGGCTTCTGCACACCGGGCATGATCATGACCGCCTACCAGCTCCTCCAGCGCCACAAGCGCCCCAGCGAGGCCGAGATCCGGCACTTCCTCGAGGGCAATCTCTGCCGCTGCACCGGCTACCACAACATCGTCAAGGCGATCCAGTACGCGGCGGAGAAGATGGCCTAGGGACGAGGGAGGCGCGGCCATGGCACAGGCGAAGCTCTTCGGCTCGAGCATCAAGCGGCGTGAGGACCCCCGGATGATCACCGGGAAGGGGGCCTACACCGACGACCTCAAGCTGGCCGGTCAGACGCACGCGGCCTTCGTCCGGAGCCCGCACGCCCACGCCCGGGTGCGGCGCGTGGATCTCTCCCGGGCCAAGGCCGTGCCCGGCGTCGTGGCTGCCTACACGGGCAAGGATCTGGCCCAGGGGGGCGTGGGGCCGCTGCCGTGCGGCTGGCTCCTGCCCGACCTCAAGATCCCCGAGTACCGCGGCATCGCCACCGACAAGGTCAACTTCGTCGGCCACGCTGTGGCGGTCGTGATCGGTGAGACGGCGTACGCCGCCCGGGACGGCGCCGACCAGGTCGTCGTGGACTACGACGTGCTGCCGGCGGTGGTGAACGGCGAGAAGGCCGTCCAGGCCGGCGCCCCCCAGATCCACGACAACGCCCCCGGCAACGTGGCGTTCAGGTGGAACATCGGCGACAAGGCGAAGACGGACGCCGCGATGAAGGGCGCGCACCGCGTCGTCAAGCAGCGCCTGATCAACCAGCGGCTCATCCCCAACGCCATCGAGCCGCGAGCGTCGGTGGCGAGCTACAACGCCGGGACGGGCGACCTCACGTGCTGGGTCACCTCCCAGAATCCCCACGTGCACCGCCTCCTCATGGCGGCGTTCGTGCTCGGCATGCCCGAGCACAAGTTGCGCGTGATCGCGGGGGACGTCGGCGGCGGCTTCGGGTCCAAGATTTTCGTCTACCCGGAGGAGGTCGCGATCTGCTGGGTGTCGAAGCAGATCGGGCGCCCCGTCAAGTGGGCGGCGGAGCGGCGCGAGTCGTTCATGACCGACGCGCACGGGCGGGACCACATCACCGAGGCGGAGATGGCGGTCGACCGGAACGGCAAGATGGTCGCCCTCCGGGTTCACACGAACGCGAACCTCGGCGCGTACCTCTCGACGTTCGCGCCGCTCATCCCGACGTTCCTCTACGGGCCGCTCCTGTCCGGGGCGTACAAGATCCCCGAGATCTACTGCGAGGTGGTGGGGTCCTTGAGCAACACCGCACCGGTCGATGCCTACCGGGGCGCGGGCCGGCCGGAGGCGACCTACCTCCTCGAGCGGATGTGCGACCTGACCGCGAAGGCCATCGGCATGGATCCGGTCGAGTTCCGGCGGAAGAACCTCGTCCCCGCCGCGGAGTTTCCGTACCAGACGCCGGTGGCGTTCCAGTACGACAGCGGGAACTACGAGCCGGCGCTCGACCGCGCGCTCCAGATGGCCGACTACCGGAAGCTCCGGGCCGACCAGGAGGCCGCGCGGAAGCAGGGGAAGTACATCGGGATCGGGTTCGCGACGTACATCGAGGCGTGCGGCCCGGCGCCCTCGGCGGTGGCCGGCGCGCTCGGCGCGCAGGCTGGCCTGTGGGAGAGCGCGCAGGTGCGCGTCCACCCGACCGGCAAGATCACGGTCTTCACGGGCTCCCACAGCCACGGGCAGGGCCACGAGACCACGTTCGCCCAGCTGGCGGCCGACGAGCTCCAGGTGCCCTTCGAGGACGTCGAGATCGTCCACGGGGACACCGCCCTGATCCCCTTCGGCATGGGCAGCTACGGCAGCCGCTCGGCGGCCGTCGGCGGCGCGGCGATCCACAGCGCCGCCGCGAAGGTCAAGGAGAAGGGGAAGAAGATCGCCGCCCACCTCCTGGAGGCGAGCGAGAACGACATCGACTACGTCGACGGGAAGTTCCAGGTGAAGGGGTCTCCCGGCCGGAACAAGGGGTTCGGCGAGGTCGCGCTGATGGCCTACCTGGCGCACAACCTGCCGAAGGGGCTCGAGCCCGGCCTCGAGGCGACGTCGTTCTGGGACCCCAGCAACTTCGTGTTCCCCTTCGGGACGCACATCGCCGTCGTGGAGGTCAGCGCCAAGACGGGCAAGGTGAAGATCCTCCGCTACGTGGCGGTCGACGACGTCGGCAATGTCATCAACCCGATGATCGTGGACGGCATGGTCCACGGCGGCATCGCGCAGGGCGCGGCGCAGGCCCTCTGGGAGTTCGCGGCCTACGACGCGGACGGGCAGCTCCAGAGCGGGAGCATGATGGACTACGCCCTGCCCAAGGCTGACGATCTCGTCTCCTACGAGACGGACCGGACCGTGACGCCGTCGCCGGTGAACCCCATGGGCATCAAGGGCGCGGGGGAGACCGGCACCATCGCCTCCACCGCCGCCGTCGCCAACGCCGTCATGGACGCGCTGTCGCCGCTCGGGATCAGCCACCTCGACATGCCACTCACGCCGGCCCGGATCTGGGCCGCCATCCAGGCGAAGAAGCACTAGCCCCAGAGGGCGGAGGACGCCATGTATCCTGCGAGCTTCGAGTACCACCGGGTGGCGACGGTCGAGGAGGCCGTGGGCCTCCTGACGCGCTACAAGGACGACGCCAAGGTCCTGGCCGGCGGGCACAGCCTCATTCCGATGATGAAGCTCCGCCTCGCCCAGCCGAAGCACCTGATCGACATCGGGCGGGTCGGCGGCCTCTCGGGCATCAAGGAGGAGGGCGGCCAGTTCGTCCTCGGCGCGCTGACGACCCACTTCGCGGTCGAGTCCAGCGCGGCGGTCCGCCAGAAGTGCGCGATGCTCTCCGAGGCGGCGGCGCTCATCGGCGACCCGCAGGTCCGGAACTACGGCACCGTCGGCGGCAGCATCGCCCACGCCGACCCGGCGGCGGACTGGCCGGCCGTGCTCCTCGCGCTCGGGGCCGAGGTGAAGGCGGTGGGCCCGAAGGGCGCGCGATCGATCAACATCGACGACTTCTTCAAGGACCTGTTCACGACGGCCCTCCACGCGGACGAGATTCTGACCGAGATCCGGATCCCCGCCGGCGGCCACGGCGGCGCCGCGTACATGAAGCACCCGCACCCGGCCTCGCGCTTCGCCGTGTGCGGCGTGGCGGCGGCGGTCGCCGTGGACGGGGCCGGGAAGTGCACGGCCGCGCGCGTCGGCGTCACCGGGGTCGGCTCGCGCGCCGTCCGCGCCAAGGGGGTCGAGGCGCTGCTGGTCGGGCATGCCCTCGACGCCGCGACCATCGCGGCGGCGGCCCAGAAGGCGGCCGACGGCATCGAGATCAACGCCGACCTCCAGGGCTCGGTCGAGTACAAGGCGCACCTGACGCGCGTGTACGCGCGCCGGGCGATCGAGAAGGCGGCCGAGCGGGCCAAGGGCGCGAAGTAGGCCGGTTCACGCTGGACGTACCGGGCCCGGGCGCGCCTCTCCGCGGTGGCGCGTTCCGGGCCTTCGTGTGTCGCGGATCATCGTTGCCGGTGATCGCGGCGATCATCTTCGCGGCCGGCGCGTCGACCCGGCCGTCCGGGCTGATCACCCCTGTCGCAGGGTTCGGGCCAAGCGGCCCACTCGCGCTCCGGTGGTCGGGCTGACGCGTGAGGTCGGTCGATCGCCGCACGCATCGCGTCGGCGTCATCCTCGTCACCGCCGCGGTTCTCATCTGGAGCACGGCAGGCTTCTTCACGCGCCTCATCGCCGCCGACACGTGGACCCTCCTGTTCTGGCGCAGTGTGTTCGGCGCGCTGTTCCTCCTGATCGCCCTCGTCCGCCAGGAGGGGCGGGGCGCGCTCGGTGCGATCCGCGCCATGGGGTGGCCGGGGTGGTCGGTGGCGATCCTCTCGACCATCGTCATACTCACCTACATGGCTGCCCTGCGCCTCACCGCGGTGGCGGACGTGATGATCATCCAGGCCACCGTGCCGTTCGTGGTGGCGGGACTGGCCTGGCTCGCGATGCGAGAGCGTGCGCCTCGTCCGACCCTGGTGGCCAGCGCGCTCGCGACCATCGGCGTGGCGGTGATGCTCGCGGGAGCACCTCTGGCCGGCGACCCGTGGGGGGTGGCCATGGCGTTTGCCACGATGGTGGCCTACGCCGGGATACTGGTCCTGCTGCGATGGCATCGGAACGTACCGATGACGGCCGCGGCGTTCCTCGCGGCTCTGCTGGGCGCTGCGGTGACCTGGCCCTTCGCCCAGCCGATGGCCGTGAGCAGTGCGGATCTCTTCTACCTGACGGTGTTCGGCGCCACCCAGACGGGTCTGGCGTTCTTCCTTCTGACCAAGGGCTCCCGCCTGATCCCGGCCACGGAGACCGCCCTCATCAGCGTCCTGGAAACGCCTTTGGGGCCGGTCTGGGTGTGGCTCGCCTTCAACGAGATGCCGACCACGGCCGCGCTGATCGGCGGCGTCATCGTGCTCGGCGCGGTCGTCGGGCACATCGTCGCCGAGAGCCGCTCCGTGCCGGCTCGGCTCGACGTTGCCTAGCGGCGCCGTGGTGCCGAACGGGGAGTCGATCCGGCGCCGGCGCGTCCCGGCGGGACCGTTCTTGACAGGCTCGCCACGCCCCGGCCAGAATCCCCTCGGACAATGTCGTCCCGAGGTGTTGCCCATCCATCGGCTTCCGGCCGAAAAGACTGTCGCCCGCCCGAGAAGGGGAGTCGTCCCGACTCGCCGCTCGGCGCCATGCGTGTTCTCACCCCTGGCTGGAGGTGGTTCATGACAAAGTGGCTCGGCAGAGTGTCGGGGATCGTCGGCCTCCTCGTCGCGGTGACCCTGCTCTGGAGTCTCGCGTACGGTCCGCCGGCGTTCGAGACGTTCCTGCCGCTGATCGCGGCGCGGCCGGCGGATGCTCAGACCGCCGCGCCGAAGGCCGGCGAGCCCTTCTACCTGAAGGCCGTCGACCACGAGAAGGCCAAGCGCGGCGGCACGCTCAGGCTGGCGGCCCACGGCCCGCCGTCGATGTTCGACATCTACGCGTCCGGGACGATCGCCAACGTCGGCGCCCAGGCGCCCATGTACGACCTCCTGGTGCGGCAGGACCCGCGTGACCCGAAGCTCCCGATCGTGCCGAGCCTGGCCACCAGCTGGACCATCTCGCCGGACGGGCTGACCTACACGTTCAACCTTCGGCGGGGCGTCAAGTTCCACGACGGGACGGACTTCTCGGCCGAAGACGTCAAGGCCACGTTCGACCGGATCGTCTTCCCCCCGTCTGGCCTGCTGAGTCTCCGGCTCCTTCCCATCAAGGAGACGGTGGTGAAGGACCGCTACACCGTCGAGATGAAGCTCTCCGAGCCCAGGGACTCGTACACCTTCCTGGCCTCGCTCGCCGGCGGCTGGAACGTCATCACCAGCAAGAAGGCCCTCGACCAGCACAAGGGCGACCTGAAGCAGGTGGACAACTTCCCGGGCACGGGGCCCTTCATGTACAAGACCCGGACCACCGAGTCGTGGGAGCAGGTCCGGAACCCGAACTACTGGAACCCGAACGCGCCGTACGTCGACCGGATCGTCCACGTGTGGCTCAAGGCGTGGACGCCCGAGCTCGCCTCGGCGCTGCTCGGCGGGCAGGTGGACTGGGCGATGTGGCTCGACCCGAGCGCCTATCAGAAGGTGAAGGCCAGCAACAACATGTCCGGTCTGGTCTGGATGGCGCCGAACCTGGGCGCGTGGATCGGCTTCAACAACGAGCGCCCGCCGTTCAATGACAGCCGGGTCCGCCGCGCGCTCCACCTCGCCCTCGACCAGGACGCGCTCAGCAAGATCACCCAGCAGTTCGACGCGACCCAGCAGCTCGGCGACTACCTGCCGCCGCCGTACGGGAAGAGCTACGAGGAGCTGATCAAGGAGTATCCCAACGCGGCGTCCACCCGGGAGAAGGCCGTCGCGGACGCCAAGAAGCTCATGGCCGACGCGGGGTTCGCGAGTGGCATGCCGCAGACCTTCAACTTCGTGGTCCGGGAGTCCCCCCAGAACCGGCAGCTGGCGGCCTACGCCCAGGCCGAGTGGGAGCGGCTCCTCGGCGTGAAGACCAAGCTCGAGGTCGTGCAGGTCTCGGCGATGGTGGACCGCCAGGTGGCGGGGACGTTCGACATCATCTCCCACGCCACGTGCCTCGGCGGCGCCGACCTGAGCGCCACCATCCGGGCGTGCTTCGGCGTCAACAAGACCACGGGCAAGAAGTCCGACAGCAACTTCACCAACTTCGGCAACGCCGAGTTCAACAAGATCCTCAATGAGTTCTCCTCGGAGCTGAACGACCAGAAGAAGGTCCAGCTCGGGCGGCAGCTGAACCAGATCCTCAACAACGAGATGCCCAACACCGGCGTGACCTACGGCGGCCGGGCGTACGGCTGGTACAACTACGTGAAGGGGCTGCCCCGGACCGGCGGCAACTCCGACTACAACACCTACCAGTGGGACACCGTCTGGATCGACAAGTAGCCGCATGCCGGGGTGGCGCGCAGGCGCCACCCCGGCGCGTCCCTCCCTGTAGGGAGCGGTCACGATGCGAACGTACCTGACCAGACGCCTCCTGCTCGTCGTGCCGACGCTGCTCGGCGTCAGCCTGATCATCTTCATCGCCATGCGCCTTCTGCCGGGCGATCCGCTCGTGGCCATCTTCGGCCTCGAGGGCGCGAGGCGGATGACCGTCGAGCAGCGCGAGAACCTGGAGCAGGCGCTCGGGCTCCGCGACCCCTACGTGGTCCAGTACGGGAAGTGGCTCCGGGACATCGGCACCGGCGAGTTCGGCAAGTCGCTCCTGCGGGGGGACAGCGTCACCCAGTTCGTGATTCGTCGGGGTCCCATCACGCTCGAGATCGCGTTCCTGGCGACGCTGATCTCGTGGGCGGTCGGCTTTCCCGTCGGCATCATCAGCGTGGTCAGGCCCAATACCTGGCTCGATCACGCCAGCCGGATGTTCTCCATCCTCTTCGTCGCCATTCCCGGCTTCTGGCTTGGCCTGGTGGTGGTCCTGGCCCTGATCCTCTGGTTCGACTACAAGGCGCCGATCCTCCCCGTGTATCCCTGGGAGAGCGTCGGGAAGAACCTCGAGATGGTCGCCGGCCCCGCGGTGGTCCTGGGTCTCGGATTCGCGGGATTCGTGGCCCGCATCGTCCGCTCCTCGCTCGTCGAGATCGTCCAGGAGGACTACGTCCGGACGGCCCGGGCCAAGGGCGTCCACGAGCGGCGGGTGGTCATCCGGCACGCCCTCCGCAATGCGCTCCTCCCGGTGATCACGTGGAGCAGTCTCTTTCTGGGGGTCGCGCTCGGCGGCTCGGTCGCCGTCGAGAAGGCCTTCGGCGTCCCGGGGCTGGGGCTGACCGTCATCGACGCCATTCTCGACCGGGACCTGCCGGTGGTGCAGAACCTCGTGCTCCTGTACGCGCTCGTGTTCGTGGTGATCAACCTGATCACGGACATGAGCTACGCGTGGCTGGACCCGAGAATCCGCTACGAGTAGAGCGGGAATGCGGAACTCGGCGAGGACCACCAGACTGGTTGCCGGTCAGCCCGCGGCCGTGCGGGCCGGCGTCGAGAAGACCGTCGCGAGGAAGCCGCTCAAGAGCGGTCTCGGGCAGCTCCGGGCCTTCGCCCGGCGCTCCCCGATACCGGCGGTGTGGGGAGTGGTCGCGGTGGTCATGACGCTCGTGGGCGTCTTCGCGGCGGTGGTGGCGCCCGACGATCCGTTCAGGCCGAACGCCCTCGCCAGGGCCCAGGAGCCGAGCTGGCAGCACTGGCTGGGGACGGACTTCATCGGCCGGGACGTGCTGAGTCGCATCATCCACGGCACGAAGTGGTCCCTGTTCGTCGCGGTCACGTCCGTGCTCCTGGGTACCACCCTGGGAGCCGTCTGGGCGGTGGCCACCGCCTTCTTGGGCGGCACGTTCGACTTGCTCGGCCAGCGCCTGGGCGAGGTGCTGCTGTCGTTCCCGCCGATACTCCTGGCGCTACTCCTCGCCTCGGCGCTCGGGGCGAGCACCTTCACGGTCATCCTCTCGATCGCTGCCACCCGGGTGGCCTATGGCATGCGCATCATCCGGTCGCAGGCGCTGGTCGTGAAGGAGATCCAGTACGTCGAGGCCGCGCGGAGCCTCGGGTCGTCTCCGTGGCGCATCATGTTTCGCCACATCGCCCCCCAGTGCATCGGGCCGTACCTGATCCTCGCCACGACCTCCCTCGGCATCGCCATCGTGCTCGAGGCCACGCTGGGCTTCCTCGGGGCCGGGATTCCGCCGCCCACGCCGACGTGGGGCAACATGCTGGGGGACGCCGCGTCGATGCTGATCCCCAAGTGGCACCTGGTGGTCTTCCCGGGGCTCGCCATCGTCATCGCGGCTCTGGCGTTCAACCAGTTCGGCGACGGCCTCCGCGACGCCCTGGACCCCCGTCTCCGCGGCACCAACCTCTAGGCCGTCGCGGCGGTGATCGCGGCCATCGTGCTCGCGGCGGGCGCGTCCACCCGCATGGGCCGCCAGAAGCTCACGCTGCCGCTGGGGGACGGGCGGCCGCTGGTGCGCGCGGCGGTGGAGCAGGTGCTCGCCGCGGGGCTGGACGACGTGGTGGTCGTGACCGGCCGTGAGGCGGAGGCCGTGGCCGGGGCCCTCCGGGGTCTGCCGGTCAGGATCGCGCCGAACCCCCGCTACGCCGAGGGCCAGTCGACGTCGGTCCGCGCGGGCCTCGACGCCCTCGCCCCGAGGACCGAGGCGGCCGTGATCGCCCTCGGCGACCAGCCGCTCGCCGATCCCCGCGTGATCCGGCGCCTGGTCGCGACGTTTCAGGCGACCCATCGTCCCATCGTCGTGCCGGTCTACCGGGACGGCCGTGGCAACCCGGCCCTGTTCGCCGCCGCCCTGTTCGGGGAGCTCCGAGCGGTGACGGGGGATCGCGGGGGGCGCGATGTGATCGTCCGGGATCCCGGCCGGGTCGCCGAGGTGGCCGTGGACGCCCCGATGCCGGGCGACGTCGACACGCCGGAGGACTACGAGGCCGCGCGCGGCCCCGGGGCCCCGGGCTAGTCCCCGGCGTCGCCGCTGATACAATGGCTGGCTGGGGCGCCCGAACGGCGCCCCACACCACGTCGACCGAGGAGCCGGCATGCGCGAGGAGATCCGTCACATCCAGGTCCAGATGGAAGGGGCCGCCTACATCACCGACCCCGCCATCTCGACGGCCGTCCACCTGGCGACCACGCTCAGGAAGCCGCTCCTGGTCGAGGGCCACGCCGGAGTCGGCAAGACCGAGATCGCCAAGGTGCTGGCGCGCGTCCGCGACACCAACCTCATCCGGCTCCAGTGCTACGAGGGCCTCGACGCCTCGGCGGCGCTGTACGAGTGGAACTACCCGAAGCAGATCCTCCGGATCCGGCTCGAGGAGCGGGAACGGGACGAGCGGTCGATGTCGGCGAGGGAGGCGGACATCTTCTCGGAGACGTTCCTCCTGAAGCGCCCGCTTCTCCAGGCCATCACCCAGGCGGACCGGGCGCCCGTGCTCCTCATCGACGAGATCGACCGCGCCGACGTCGAGTTCGAGAGCTTCCTCCTGGAGGTGCTCTCGGACTTCCAGGTCACCGTCCCCGAGATCGGGACGATCACCGCCGCCCACCGCCCGGATGTCGTGCTGACGTCGAACCGCTCGCGGGACCTGTCCGACGCGCTCCGCCGCCGGTGCCTCTACCTGTGGATCGACTACCCCTCTTTCGACAAGGAAGTGCGCATCCTCCGGACGAAGGTGCCGGGGATCAACGAGCGCCTGGCTTCCCAGATCGCGCGCGTCATGCAGAACCTCCGGCGCCGCCAGCTCCAGAAGGTCCCCGGCGTGGCCGAGAGCCTCGACTGGGCCGCCGCGCTCGTCTCGCTCCATGCCGACCACCTGGACGCCGAGATCGCGCGGGAGACCCTCGGGTGCGTCCTGAAGGAGGTCGACGACGTGAAGCGCATCGAGGCGGACCTCGCCGCCGGCCGTCTGTCCGAGCTGCTCGAGGGCTGAGCCGGGCCCCCGGCGTGACGACCGTGTCGCGGCGGCCGACCGCGCCGGGCGAGGGGACCGCCCGGCGATGACCGTCGCGACCGCCCCCCGCCCGCGCGACCTCCTCACCGGCACCGTCCGTTTCTGCCGGCTGCTCCGGGCCCGTGGGCTCGCCATCACGCCGTCGGAGAGCCACGACGCCGTCCGCGCGCTCGAGGTGATCGACCTGGGTGACCGCGAGGAGGTCCGCCGCGCCCTCCGGACGGTGCTCGCGACGCGTCCCGAGGAGTTCCCCGTCTTCGACGCGACCTTCGACGCGTTCTGGGGCGGGCTGATCTCCGCGGCGTCGCCGCCGGCGGACGGCGCCACCAACCCCGACGCGCCCCAGGTCAACGCCCACTTCCCGAAGGCGAAGGACGCCGCGATGGAGTTCTCGGGCTGGGCCGACGTGGGCGACGGCGAGGGCGAGCCGGTCGGGCTCCCCGGCGTCTCGGACGTCGAGTCGACCATGGGCAAGGACTTCTCGAGCTTCGGCGCCGCCGACCTCGGGGAGGTCGAGCGCCTCGCCGCGCAGATCGCGCGCCGGCTCGCCACGCGGCGGAGCCGCCGCCTCCGGCCGTCCCGCCGTCGCGGACGGGTCGACCTCCGGCGGACCATGCGCCTGTCCCTCACGCGCGGGGAGCTGATCGACCTCGCCCGCCGGGAGCGGAAGATCCAGAAGACGAAGCTCGTGATCTTCTGCGACGTGTCGGGATCGATGGATCTGTACAGCCGGCTCCTCCTCCAGTTCCTCTTCGCGATGCAGAACCACCTCGGCCGGATGGAGACGTTCGTGTTCTCGACGCGCCTCCACCGGATCACCGACGAGCTCCGCCACCACTCGTACCGGGGCGCGCTCGCGCGGCTCGGCGACGTCCGTGACTGGTCGGGCGGGACGAAGATCGGCGAGAGCCTGCGCGCCTTCACCATCGGGTGGCCGAAGCTCCTCGACCGCGACACCGTCGTCATCGTGCTGTCCGACGGCTGGGACACCGGCGAGCCTTCGATCCTGGCCGAGGCGCTCCGGACGATGCGCCGGCGCGCGGGCAAGCTCATCTGGCTGAACCCGCTCCTCGGGAGCCCGGACTACCAGCCGCTGACGCAGGGAATGCAGGCGGCGCTGCCCGAGGTCGATGCCTTCCTGCCCGCCCACAACCTGGAGTCGTTCCGGGCGCTCGCCCGGCATCTCAAGCCCTGACCGCCCGGCCGCGGGGGATTTGACCGCCGGAGGGCATTCGCCCCGGCCGGCCGGCTCCCCCGCCGGGGTCCTGCGGACCTCCCGGATTCTCGTTCGTGGGACCCGTGGGGTCGATTCTCCCTAATCCTCGACCGGACAAGGTGTTTCGGTCTGGGAACCTTTTGGCGAGTAGCTGCACGGGCTGGCGCCCGTCCGGCGACGCTTGCAGTCAGTTTCTGGCGCGTCCCTTGCTCTCCACCAGGGCACGCGGGCTGACCGCGCACCTCAAGGAGGGTGATTCATGACGGGAGTGCGGATGAGAGCGGGGCAGGCAGTCGGCCGTGACGTCGCGTCTCGGGCGGAGGGCCAGGCGGGGGAGTCGTGGACGCGGAGTCTCGCGACCCGGCTCTTGCTGCTGCAGACGCTCATGATCGGCCTGGTGGTCGTGGCCCTGTTCGTCGCCGGCTGCGGGGGCGGCAAGGGGAGCGGCACGAGCTCGACGACGGGCGCGTCGGCGACCCAGACCGTCAAGCGCCTCGAGGTGACGGTCGTCCGGCCGACCGCGGCGGCCCCGGGGCCGCGGCCCTTTTACGCGTGGGCGACCGACCTGCTCCAGTTCGCGCGGGCCGCCGAGGCGGCGACGTGTTCGGTGACGGCCGGCGGGCAAACCGTGTCCACGGACGCCAACGGGAAAGCGATCCTCGTGAACGTGCCGGTCGACGCGACCGGCAACATCCCGGTGTCGATCGACTGCGACGGGACGCTGAGCTCGGTAAACGTCTCCGCGAAGCCCGGCACCGTCGTCAACGTCACCGTCGAGGTTCGGCCGGGCCGGGTCGAGGTCAAGGCGAAGGGCGAGCACGTGAGCCAGCCGAGCAAGGTGAGCGAACCGTCGAAGCCGTCGGAGCCCTCGAAGCGGAGCGGACCCAATCCGGGGTCCGGCTAGACCACCGACCAGCGTGGCGGGAGCGTCGGGTCCCGGGCCTGGCGCTCCCGCTCGCAGTTGGCTGTGATGCTCGTCGGTAGTGTCCTCCCCTGGCTCTTCCTGGGCGGCGTCCTGGCCGTCCAGACGGCCTTCGTCGTCCTGAACGCCGTCTACCCCGGCTGGACCCTCGTCGACCTGGACGCGGAGCACAACTTGCCCACGTATTTCCAGGCGGGACTCCTCGGTCTGGCGTCGATCTCGGCGGTGTCCGCGCTGCTCGTGGAGTCCCGCGCGCTCGGCCGCCGGACCTGGGCCCTCCTGTCGTGGGCCGGCGCGGCGCTCCTGTTCGCCGCCATGGCGGCGGACGAGGCGCTCGTCCTCCACGAGGAATTCAACGGCGAGGCCGCGCGGGCGTGGTTCCGGGCAACCTCGCCGGTTCAGGGCACGGTGGTCTGGCTCGTCCTCCTGTCCCCCGTGGTCGTCGGGGCGATGGGCGGGCTCCTCGCGTGGATCCTCTCGCGGCGGACCATCAGCTTGGCGTTCGTCCGCATCGGTCTCACCGCGGTGGGCTTGTGGCTCCTCGCGCTCACGTTCGAGGGCACGGCGAAGTCGGTCTTCATCCCGTTGAATCTCTATCGCCTGGAGGTCGCGCTCGAGGAGAGCGCGGAGGCGCTGGCGCCCGTCGTGATGTGCCTCGCCATCTGGGCCTACGTCGCCACCGTCCGGCGCCGCGCCGGAGCCACCGTGCCGGCGCATGCCGATGCGATCCGGGTTCCCTGGCGCCTGGTGGCCGTGGCGACTGCGACCGCGCTCGGCCTGCCGGCCCTGATCGTCGCGGGGTCGATCCTCCTCAATCCCGCCGTTCGACTGCGGCCGGTCGCGGACGAGCACCTCCGCGCAGGGCGCCTCGAGGACGCGGCGGCGACCTACCGAGCGATCGTGGAGCGAACGCCGCGCTGGGCGCGGGCCTGGGACCGCCTGGGCATCGCGGAGTACCGGCAGGGCCACCTCGCCGAGGCGGGAGAGGCGTTCGCCACGGCCGCGCGCCTGGCGCCACGCGACGCGTCCATGGCGCAGCACGCGGGCGTCATCCTGTACCAGCAGGGACGGTACGAGGCGGCAGTGGCGTCGTTCGAGCGCTCCGCCGCCCTCGATCCCCGCGATCCGGACACGCTTCGCAACCTCGCCGCGGTGCTCGCGCGGCTCGGGCGCGCCGCGGAGGCCGAGGCCCTCCGGGCTCGAGCGAATGCCATCGCCCCGGAGGCGGCGCGCGTGGTCGCGATGCGCGTGAGCTTCCCGGCCGAGGCGGCGCTCGCGTACCTGGCGGCCCCGGGGCTCGAGGTGGCGCTCGAGCGGAGCCGGAGCGGCGACGTGTCGGCGGCGCTCGCGGCGTATCGGGCGCTGCTCGACCAGGGTCGGTCTCGGGCCGCGGCGCACCTCGGCGCCGCCAACGAGCTCGTCCGCTGGCAGGCGGCGCTCAGACTGACCGCCGCCCAGGAGCCGATCCGGGTGCCGGACTCCGCGCTCGCGCCGGTCGCCCCGACGGCCCTCTTCGCCGACTGGGTCCGGCTCGGGGACGGGCGGTGGGAGGAGATGGAGAGCGTGGTGACGCCGCCGGCGTCCGGAGACCGCCATGCGCTCGCGGAGGAGGCCCGGCGTCACTACGATCAGGCGCTCAGCCTGGGGGCCGGCGCCCCGGCCCGCCTCGGCCTCGCTGCCCTCGCGCTCGAGCGCGGTGATACCGAGGCCGCCGCCGAGCAGATCGCCGTCGCGCGCAGCCTCGATCCACCCCTGCCGCCAGCGACCCTGACGGCGATCGCTGCCCACGCCGTGGCGCGGTAGCGCGCCGCCTGTCCGGCGCGCCGCTGCTACAATAGGCGGCGTGAGCGAGCTCTTCGACCAGATCGACTCCCTCCGGAAGGTCGAGGGCCGGGCGGCCCTCGCAACCCTCGTCAGCACTCACGGCACGACGCCCCGGAAGGAAGGGGCCAAGATGTGGGTGGGCGAGGACGGACGCATCCTGGGCTCGGTGACCATCGGCGGCTGTGTCGACGCCGAGGTCATGGCGGAGGCCGAGGGCGTCCTCTCGGGCTCGAGCCCGAAGCTCCTGTCGCTCGACCTGGGCGACGAGGACGCCTGGGAGATCGGGCTCACTTGCGGGGGCACCATCGAGGTGTTCCTGGAGCCGGTCGCGCTCGGCCAGCACCCGCTCCCGGAAGGCGCGCTCGCGCTCTACGAGGACCTCAAGGCCCATGTGTCGGCGGGCGGATCGGGCGCGATCCTGACGCGGATGGACCCGCCCCAGGCGGGCGCCAAGCTGCTCCTCCTGGACGACGGCCGTCGCGTCGGCTCGCTCGGCGATCCGGCCCTCGACGAGGCGGCGCCGGCGGCCGCGCGCGGCCCCCTGTCGACGGGCATCTCGCGCACCGTCGGCCTCGGACCGGACGGCTCGACGCGCGTGTTCGTCGAGGTGCACCTGCCGTCGCCGACGCTCCTGGTCGTGGGCGGGAGCCACGTCGCGATGCCGCTCGTCACGCTCGCGCGGTCGCTCGGCTACCGGACCGTCGTGGTGGACGGCCGGCCGCGCCTCGCCACGCGGGAGCGCTTCCCCGACGTGGACGACCTCCAGGTCGGCATCCCCTCGGAGCTCGTGCGGCGCATCCCGCTCCGGCCGACGACGGCGCTCGTGCTCGTGGCGCACGACTACAAGTACGACCTGCCGGTGCTCCGCCACGCGCTGTCGACCGAGGTGGGGTACGTCGGGATGCTCGGGAGCCGCCGTCGCGGGGACGCGATCCTGCGCATGCTGCGGGAGGAGGGCCTGGCCGAGGAGGCGCTCGCGCGCATCCGCGTGCCGATCGGCCTGGACCTCGGCGGGAAGACCGCGCCCGAGATCGCTCTCGCGATCCTCGCCGAGATCGTCGCGTCGCGGTACGGCGGCTCGGGCCGGCCGATGGTCGTGGCCAAGCGCGCGCGGCCGGAGTCGGAGCCGGCGGGCGCCGCGGAGTCTCGCTCGTGAAGGCCCACGCGCTCGTGCCCGCCGAGTCGCCCGCGGAGCGGCTGGTCGGCCTCGTGCTGGCCCACGACGTTCGCGACGTGGCGGGCACGCTGCTCGGCCGGAAGGGCGATCGCCTCGACGCCGCCGGCGCGGGGCGGCTCGTCGCCGGGTCGCGGGACGAGATCCACCTCATCGAGATGGAGCCGGGGGACCTCCACGAGGATCCCGCGGGCGAGCGGGTCGCGCGGGCGGTCGCGGGGGCCGGGATCTCCGTCCGAGACTCCGCGACGGGGCAGTGGGCCCTCGTCGCCGGCCGGCGGGGGATTCTCCGTGTCGCGACCGACGTCCTCGCGGCCGTGAACCGGCTCGATGGCGTGTCGGTCTACACGCTGTACGACGGCCAGGTGGTGGACGGCGGCGAGCTCGTCGCGCGCGCGAAGGTCACGCCACTGGTCATCGGCGATACCGTGGTGCGCGAGGCCGAGGATCTCGGCCGTCGGGCGGGGCCCTGCGTGACCATCCGGGCGTTCGAGAGCCAGCCCGTCGCCGCGATCGCGCCCGTCAGTCTCACGTCCCGGGCGCGCGCCCGGTTCGAGGCCGTGCTTCGCGAGAAGCTGGAGTGGTTCGGCGCGCCGCTCGGCAGCCTCGACTACCCGGACGCCGAGGCGGCCACGCTCGGCCGCGCCATCGAGGAAGCCGTCACGGCCGGAGCGCGGATCGTCGTCGTGGCCGGCGCGAACGCGCTCGACCCCCTCGACCCCGTGTTCGGCGCGATCGAGCGGATCGGCGGCCGGATCCTCCGGAACGGCGTGCCCGCGCATCCCGGGAGCCTCCTGTGGGTGGGACGCGTGGGGTCCGTCACGATCCTCGGGATGCCGGGATGCGGGATGTTCTCGCAGGCGACGCTCTTCGACCTGCTGCTCCCGCGCCTCCTGGCGGGGGAGTCGCTCGGGCTCGACGAGCTCGCGGCCTACGGCCACGGGGGACTCCTCGGGCGCGAGATGGCCTTCCGCTTCCCGCCCTATCGCGCGGGCCGCGATCGCGGGACGCTCCCGGAGTAGGCGCGGGTCAGGTCATCCACTTCACGAGAGACAGATGTGCAACTACCCGTTGTCATTGATGGATCCTGGATCGCTCCGGCGAGGCATCCGGTGACGGCCCCGCTCTACGGCGGCGTGATCCTCGAGCGTTTCCGTCACCCGCGGCACTTCGGCGAGCTGCCCGGCGCCGACCTGTCCCACGAGGACGTCAACCCGCTCTGCGGGGACCGTCTCCGCGTGGAGCTCCGCCTCGGGCCGGAGCGGGAGATCGAGTCGATCCGCTTCCAGGGCGACGCCTGCGCCGTCGCGACGGCCTCGGCGGACCTCCTGGCGGAGATGGTCGAGGGTCGCCCGCCGAGCGAGGCGCTCGGGCTCGAGCGGGACGCCCTCGTCGCCGCGCTCGGAGCGCCGATCCGGGCGTCGCGGCTCGGCTGCGTGTCGCTCCCGCTGGCCGTCCTGCGCGGAGCGCTCGGGGCCGGCGCGGAGCGGATCGCCGCGGCGCGGGGTCGGCCCGCGGGGGAGCCCCGGTGAGCCTGGCCGAGCGCGTCCGTCCCGACTTTCCGATCCTCAGCCGCACCGTCGGCGGGCGCCGGCTCGTCTACCTCGACTCCGCGGCGACCGCCCAGAAGCCGCGACAGGTGCTCGACGCGGTTCGCCTCTTCTACGAGCGGTCGAACTCGAACGTCCACCGGTCGATCCACACGCTGGGCGAGGAGGCGACGGAGCTCTACGAGGGCGCGCGCGACCGGGTGCGGGCCTTCATCGGCGCGCGTCAGCGCGAGGAGATCGTCTTCACGAAGGGCACCACGGAGGCCATCAACCTCGTCGTCCACACGTGGGCGCGCCCCGCGCTCGTCGAGGGGGACGAGATCCTCCTGTCGGAGATGGAGCACCACTCGAACCTGGTGCCGTGGATCCTCCTCGCGCGCGAGCGGAAGCTCCGCCTCCGGCACGTCCCGGTGACCGACGAGGGGACGCTGGACCTCCAGGCGTTCGAGCGGCTCCTCACGCGGCGCACGCGCCTGGTCGCGCTGGCCCACGTCTCGAACGTGCTCGGCACGATCAACCCGGTGGCGGAGATCATCGAGCGCGCGCAGGCGGCCGGCGCGCGGGTACTCCTCGACGGCGCCCAGGCGGCGCCGCACCTCCCGGTGAACGTGGACGCGCTCGGCGCCGACTTCTACGCGTTCTCGGGGCACAAGGTCGGGGCGCCGACGGGCATTGGCGTGCTCTACGGGCGGCGCGAGGTGATGGAGCCGCTCGAGCCGTTCTTCGGAGGCAGCGAGATCATCCGCGAGGTGTGGCTCGACCGCGCGACCTGGAACGACCTGCCCTGGCGGTTCGAGCCAGGCACGCCGCCCATCGCGGGCGCCGTCGGCCTCGGGGCGGCGATCGACTACGTCGAGGGGCTCGGCCGCGACGCCGTCCGGCGGCACGACACGGAGCTCGTCGTGGAGGCGCTCGCGCGCCTCGCCGAGGTCGAGGACCTCGAGATCTACGGCCCCCGGGACCCCGAGACCCGGGCCGGCGTGATCTCCTTCAACTTCCCGGGCGTCCATCCGCACGATCTCTCCGCTGCCCTCGACGCGGAGGGCGTGGCCGTTCGCGCGGGCCACCACTGCGCGCAGCCGCTCATGCGGCGGCTCGGCGTGGCCGGGACGGCCCGGGCGAGCTTCTTCGTCCACACCGGAGCCGACGACATCGCCGCGCTCGCCGGCGCCCTCCACCGGGCGCGGGAGCTCCTGGGCGCCGGCCGGCTCCGTCCTACCACGCACTGAGCGCTCCACGCGTCCGCCCGGGCCGACCGCGCGGGCAAGCGCCGCGGCAGGCCTGATGCGGCGCCTCGCGACCGGGGTCGGCCTCCTCGCCCTGGTCATCCTGTGCGGCGCCGCCCCGTCGGGGGCCGAGCCGCTCCGGATCCGGTACGCCGTCTGGGTCGGCTACGGGCCGCTCTTCCTCGCGCAGCAGAGGGGCTACTTCCAGGCCGAGGGGGTCGACGTCCAGCTCGTGAAGATGGAGGACCCCGCGGAGAGCTTCCGCGCGATGAGCGCGGGCCGGCTCGACGGCCTCGCGTCGACGGTCGACACGATGGTGACGAACCTCGGGACCGGGCGCGAGTTCCAGTGCGTCCTGGCGCTCGACGACTCGGCGGGCGGCGACGGCATCGTCGCGCGCCGGGAGATCCGGTCGGTCCGCGACCTCAAGGGGAAGCGCGTCGCCGTCCATCTGGGGTCCGTCTCGCAGTTCTTCCTGGACGTGCTCCTGCGGGAGGCGGGCCTCTCGGAGAAGGACCTCCAGATCGTGAACATGAAGCACGGCGACGCCGGCGCGGCGTTCGTCGCCGGCAAGGTGGACGCGGCCGTGACCTGGGAGCCCTGGCTCTCGAAGGGAAAGACGGCGCCCCACGGGCACCTCTTGGTCGACTCCTCCGCGACGCCGGGGCTCATCACCGATGTTCTCGTGTTCCGGCGGGACGTCATCGAGCGCCGGCCGCGAGAGGTCCGCGCCGTCGTCGCGGCCTGGAACCGCGCGGTGGCCCTCTGGAGCGAGCGCCCCGCGGAGTCGAACGCGGTCATGGCCCGGGCGGTGGGCGACTGGCTCCGGGACCCGGCGCTCTTCGCCGACGTGCTGACCGGCGTGCGCTTCTACGACCAGGCGGCGAACGCGCGGTTCTTCGGCACCGCGGAGCGGCCGGGTCCGCTCTACCGCATGATCCAGAACGCGCTGGACCTGGTCGCCGTGCCCCCCTCGGCCCGGGGCGTCGCGCCGGGCGACCTCGTCAGCCACGCCTTCGTGAAGTAGGGACGCGGCGGGCGTTCGGCCGGCTCGCAGGACGCGGCGCAGCGCGACGCCGCCCGCATTGACAGCCCCCGGGAAGTCTCGTAACGTCGGCCTCGGCCGGGGGGCGGAGCGGAACTCGCCGACCTGTGGGCGCGCGATGAACGGGCGGGGGCGGAGGAGGTCGGGCACATGAAGCGACTCCGGGTCATCCTCGGGTGCGTGCTGAGCCTGGTGGTGGCGTCCGCCGCCAGCGCGGCGGAGCCGATCAAGATCGGCTATCCGATCTGGGTGGGCTTCGGTCCCATCTACCTGGCGCACAGCAAGGGCTTCTTCAAGGCGCAGGGCGTCGACGTCGACCTCCAGGTCATCGACGACACCAAGGTGGGCATGGCGGCGCTCGCCGCCAAGCGCATCGAGGCCTACGGCGCGACGCCGAACACCGTCCTGCTCTACGCCAAGGCGGACAACCCGTTCACCATGGTGATGACGCTCGACGACTCGAAGGGCGGCGACGGCGTCGTCGCGAACAAGGACATCAAGTCGATCAAGGAGCTCAAGGGGAAGAAGGTCGCGTTCCTCGAGGGCTCGATCGCCCAGTTCTACCTGAGCTACCTCCTGAAGCGCGAGGGCATGACCGAGAAGGACATCACGCCGGTCAACATGGGCTCGACGGGTGACGCGGGCGCGGCCTTCGTCGCGAACCGGGTCGACGCCGCGGTCGTGTGGGAGCCGTGGCTCAGCAAGGGCAAGAGCGCGCCCCACGGCCACGTCCTGATCGACTCCTCGAAGACGCCGGGGCTCATCATCGACACGCTCGCGTTCCGCCAGGACGTCGTGAGGAGCCGGCCCGACGACGTGCGGAAGGTCGTCCGCGGGATCGGGCAGGCGGTCGACTTCTGGCGGACGAACCCCAAGGAGGCGACCGAGATCATGACAAAGGGCCTGGGCGGCTGGCTGAAGGAGCCCAAGGACTTCGAGGAGGCCCTGTCGGGCGCGACGCTCTACGGCATCAAGGAGAACCGCTCGTTCATGGGGACCAAGGCCAAGCCGGGCCCGATGTTCCAGACGGTCCAGGGCGCCATCGACTTCTGGCGGCAGACCGGCAAGCTGGTCTGGCCGGCGGTCAAGGCCGCCGACGTCGTCGACCCGTCGTTCCTGGAATAGCCCAGTCGTGACCGCGGTCCGGGGACGGCGCCGGGACTCTTCCCGGGGCCGTCCCCGGCGGACCGCGGAGTAGCCCGCCCGTGGCCGGCTGGCTCACGCCCAAGGAGCCGATCCCGCGCCCCGTCTATCTCACCGCCAGCACGCTCACCGTCGGCGCGCTCCTCGGCGGCTGGGTGCTGCTGGCGTACAGCGGTCTGGTCCGGACCGAGTTCCTGCCGACGCCCTACCAGGTGGGCCTGGCCGCCGTCGACCTCACCAAGGACGGCTCCCTGTGGACCCACATCGGCGCCTCCTGCTTCGTGGTCCTCGTGGGGTTCGGCGTCGCCTCGGTTCTGGCGGTGCCGCTCGGCATCCTGATGGGCACCTTCCAGCTGGTGGAAGCGGTGGTCGAGCCCGTCACCGACTTCATCCGCTACCTGCCGGTGAGCGCGATGGTGCCGCTCCTGATCCTGTGGGTCGGGATCGACTACGAGACCCGCATCGCGGTCATCTTCATCGGCACCTTCTTCCAGCAGCTCGTGATGATCGCCGACATCGCCCACCACGTGCCGAAGGACCTCCTCGACGTGTCGTACACGCTGGGGGCCGGCCGCCTGCAGGTGGTGTCGCGCGTCCTGGTGCCCGGCACCCTGCCGGGGGTGATGGACACGCTGCGGATCACGCTCGGCTGGGCGTGGACGTACCTCGTGCTCGCCGAGCTGGTCGCCGCGAACCGGGGCCTCGGGTACCTGATCCTCACGTCGATGCGCGGCCTCTTCACCGACCGCATCTTCGTCGGGATCCTGGTCATCGGGCTCCTGGGCCTCCTGTCCGACCTGCTGTTCAAGTACCTCCACCGCTGGCTCCTGCCCTGGTCGCCGAAGGCCGGCTGACGGAGGCCCCGCTCGCGTGGCGCGCCTGACGCTCGACCGTCTCAACATGCGCTTCCGGACCCGCCGCGGTGAGATGGTCACCGCGCTCCAGGACATCAGCTTCGAGATCAATGACCGCGAGTTCGCGGTGCTGGTCGGGACCTCGGGGTGCGGGAAGTCGACGATCCTCCGGCTGGTAGCCGGCCTCTTTCCCCCGAGCGAGGGGCGCGTGCTGCTCGACGGCCGCGCCGTGTCCCGGCCCGGGGCCGAGCGGGGCATGGTCTTCCAGTCGTACACGCTCTTTCCCTGGCTCACCGTCCAGCGGAACGTGGAGTTCGGGCCCCGCCTCCGGGGCACCCCGGCGTCGGAGCGAGCGCGGGTCGCGGCGCACTACATCCGCCAGGTCGGGCTCGCCGGCTTCGAGAACGTGTACCCGAAGGAGCTCTCGGGCGGGATGATGCAGCGCGTGGCCATCGCGCGGGCGCTCGCCAACGACCCCGAGGTGCTGCTGATGGACGAGCCCTTCGGCGCGCTCGACGCCCAGACGCGCTCCCTCATGGGGGAGCTGCTCCTCCAGGTGTGGGGCGAGGCCGCGAAGACGGTCCTCTTCGTGACGCACGACATCGAGGAGGCCCTGTTCCTCGGCGACCGGGTGTTCGTGATGACCGCGCGGCCGGGGCGAATCCGAGAGGAGATCCAGGTGCCGCTGCCGCGGCCCCGCACGGTGGACATGCTGACGTCGGACGTCTTCGTGGGACTGAAGCGCCGGGTCATGGGCCTGATCCGCGAGGAGGCGCTGCGCATGCTCGACGCGCGGCGGGGCTCGGACTCGGAGGACTAGGCACAGAGGCACAGAGGAGGCCAGCGTGGGGACCCATCCGATCCGTCCCGGGTACGCCGGGATTCCGACCTTCTTCCAGGCGCCGTACGTGGAGCTCGACGCGGTGCGCGAGGGGCTGACCGTCGTGGCCGGCGTCCCCATCGACCAGGGGATCATCACCGCGAAGCCCGGCACGCGGTTCGGGCCGCGAGCCATCCGCGAGGCGTCGCAGATGCCGCGCGGGGTCCTGGCCGCCAACGTGGAGCACACCTGGGTCGACGTCGACACCGGCGTCGCCCTCCGCCTCAAGGACCACCTGGACCTCGTGGACGTCGGCGACTTCGACATCGACCCCACCGACATCATGAAGACGACCTGGTCGGTGGTGGCGGGCGTCGAGGAGATCGTGAAGCGGGGCGGGCGGCCGGTGGTGCTGGGCGGCGACCACTACATCGCGTACCCGTGCTTCGAGGGCTTCGTCCGCGCCATGAGCGAGCGGAAGGAGAACCTCCGCGTCGGCTACCTCCACGTCGACACGCACTCGGACTTCCGGTTCGAGTACGGGCCCCTCGGCAAGTACAACCACGCGACGTCGGCGCGCCGGGTGAGCGAGAACCGCGCGGCGTCCTACCAGAACATGGCCTGGCTCGGCCTGAACGGCAGCGTGCTCGACGCCGAGATGTACCGGACGTTCAAGCGGGAGCGCCTCAAGATGGTGACCGCCAAGACGATCCGGGAGCGGGGCGCCGTGGAGTCGGTGCGCCAGGTGATGGACACGGTGGCGAGCGGCGTGGACGCCGTCTACCTCACCGTCGACATCGATGTGGTGAATGGTGGCGAGGCGCGCGGCACGGGCGCGCCCGTGTTCAACGGCATCGAGGCCCGGACGTTCCTCGAGATGATGGAAGTGCTCGGGACGTACGACATCATCAAGTCGATCGACCTCTGCGAGGTCGCCCCGGGCTTGGATCCTGCGGGGACCACGGCCGACCTCGCGGTGGCCGGGCTCCTGGCTCTCCTCGAGCGGCGCCTCTTCGACCGGGTGGATCTGGGAGCCTGAGCCGGAGACGGGACCCCGGCGTGCCTCGTTATCTCTTCCGCTGCCCCGCGTGTGAGGCCGAGTTCGAGGTCTCGCGCGCGATGAGCGAGGCCGGGCGGGCCGCCCACTGTCCCGTCGACGGGCGGGAGGCGGACCGCGTCTTCACGATGCCGATGACGGCGGTCCGCCAGGCTGAGCGGCCGCCGCCGTCGGCCGCACCGGGCGGGGGCGTCGAGCGGAGCTGGTCGTCGCCGTTCTTTCCGAAGACGGTCCCGGGCGCCGATGTGGCGCGACCCGCGGCGCCGCCCCGTCACGTGCTGCCGGCGGGTTCCTCGAAGCCCACGCGCTTCCGGCACTTCGGGCACTGGCACCCGACAGGGACCCCGGCCCACACGCACCCGCCGAAACGGCCGGCGGCCGCGAAGCCGGCGCCGCCCGCCGGGAGCTGAGCGCCGGACCGCGCGCTCAGAGGCGCGCGGCGACCCCGAGCTCGCGGGTGAACCGCGGCCACACGTCGGGGTCGTGGCCGGGGATGAGGAGGAACCCGCGCTCGGCGGCGACGGCCTTGAGCCGCCGGATCGCCGGGAGGGTCGACCGGGGGTCGCCCCCGAAGGCGGCCGACACCGGCTCGTCGCGGTCGAGGTTCTCCTGGAGGTCGGCCGCGTCGAAGGCGAACACGTAGCCGCCGCCTCCCACCGACCGGTCGAGCTCGACGAGGAAGCTCTGGTGGCCGGGCGTGTGGCCCGCGGTGAGGAGCGCCGTCACGCCGGGCGCGATCTCGACATCGCCGTCGGCGAGCCGCCACTCGATCCGCGGGTCGTCCCAGTCGATCCGGAACATCGCGTTCCGCTCCGCGGCCAGCGGGTCGGCCACCGCGGCCTCGAGCTCCTTCCGCTGGAGATGCACCGGCGCGCGGCCCGCGAAGTGCCGGAGGCCGCCGACGTGGTCGTTGTGGAGGTGGCTCACCGCGACCGCGACGACGTCCCGCGGGTCGACGCCCACGTGCGCGAAGGCGTCCTCCAGCGGATCGCCGGGACCCGACAGCTCGAGCTTCGTCGTGCGGCGGCCCCAGAATCGGTGGTAGAAGGCCCGGTCGCGGACGAGGGCGCCGTTGAAGCCCGTGTCGAGGAGCACGTAGCCGTCCTCGGTCTCGAGGAGGAGGCCCGGCACGGGCTCGCGCAGGAAGACGCGACCCTCGGCCTCGGGCACGAGCGGCATCGAGGTCCGGCGTGGGATGTGCTCCCAGCCGAACGTGAGAGGGAGCACGCGCCGGACCCCGCGCTTCACGCGGCCCAGTATGTCGAGGGCCCCCGCGAGGGTCAAGCTCCGGCGCGTCGGCACACCGTCGCCGGCGCCGTCGTCCCCAGCCGAATGGTTGACGCTTCCGGCTCGCCCCACTAGCGTGTCGGCATGAGCATTCCTACCGGACTCGCCGCGACGGTCCGCGACGCGTGGCGTCGAGTCCGCCCCGAGATTGCGGAGCACGTCCAGCGTCTCTGGGCGGAGGCCGAGCTCCCGCTCCTCGAGACGCGGTCGGCCGAGGCGCTCGCCGCGTGGCTCGAGCGCCACGGCTTCGAGGTCGAGCGCGGCGCGTGCGGGATCCCGACGGCGTTCGCGGCGCGATTCGGGCGGGGCGAAGGCCCGGCGATCGGGCTCCTCGCGGAGTACGACGCGTTGCCGGGGCAGGGGAACGGCGCCGTCGCGTATCGGGAGGCGGACGGCCGCGCGGCCGGCCACGCGTGCGGCCACAACCAGATCGGGCCGGCGCAGGCGGGCGCGGCGATCGCGGCGCGCGCCGTGATGGAGACGGCCGGCCTGTCCGGGCGGCTCGTGGTCCTGGGCTGCCCCGCGGAGGAGATCCTCTGGGGGAAGCTCGCGATCCTCGAGCGGGGCGGCTTCACGGGGCTGGACGCGCTCCTCACCTCCCACGCCGACTACCAGAACGGCGCGCTGTCGCGCCCGTGCCTGGCGTGCGTCTCGGTGGAGCTCGTGTTCACGGGCGTCGCGAGCCACGGCGGGGCGGTCCGCCATCACAACGCGCTGCGGGCGCTGGAGCTCGTGACGCGCGCGATCGACGACCGGCGAGGCTCGCGGTTTCAGGGCTTCGTGGTCGGCCACGTGGTGCGGGCCGGCGGCCTCATGCCGAGCATCACGCCGGACGAGGCGCGGCTCTGGCTCACGGTGCGGCACGAGTCCTTCGAGGCTGCCCGCGACGCCTACGTCGAGATCGCGGGACTCGCCGCGGAGGCCGCCCGGACGGCGGGCGTCGGCGTCCGCCAGCAGCTGATCGCCGCGAGCCGCGGCTACCTTCCGAACGACGTCCTCGCCCGGTCGCTCGACGCGAGCCTCCGTCTCGTCGGTCCGCCGGCGTGGAGCGCCGACGACCTCGCGTGGATGGAGGCGCTCTCGCGCGCCTGCGATCCCGCGGCGCCCTTCGAGCTCCACCGGGACCTCGCGCTCCACACCGAGGGCTGCGATCCCTACGGCCAGGACGACGGGGAGGCGAGCTGGCGCATCCCGCTCGGGCGCGTGAACTGGGCGATCCCGCGGGCGGTGCCGCTCCACCACTGGGGCACCACCGCGCTGAGCGGCCACGCGGCCGGGCTACCGGGGCCGCTCATGGCGTCCGAGGCGCTCGCGCTGACGGCCGTCGCGCTCCTCGCCGACCGCGGTCTGGTCGCCGAGGCGCGCCGGGAGCTCGCCCGGCGCGTCGGTGGGCGGCCGCTGTCGCCTCCCCGCTCCGGCAACTTCGCGGTGATGTCGAGGACGCCGCTCGCGTTCTGGGGCGCGACCTGGCGGGTGGACGACCCGCTCGGCTGATCGCCGCGCGCCGTCGCCGCGGCGCGAACGGACGCGCGTGACGCGCTGTGATAGGCTTTCTCCATGGTCGACATGGACACCCTCGTCAGCCTCTGCAAGCGCCGCGGCTTCGTCTTCCAGTCGAGCGAGATCTACGGCGGTCTCGGGTCGGCGTGGGACTACGGGCCGCTGGGGGTCGAGCTCAAGCGGAACATCCGGAACCTCTGGTGGCGCGACACGGTGCACCTCCGGCGCGACGTGCTGGGGCTCGAGGCGGCGGTCCTGATGCACCCGAGGGTCTGGGAGGCGAGCGGCCACCTCGACCGGTTCACGGACCCGATGGTCGACTGCCGCGAGTGCAAGCGGCGTTTCCGTGCCGACCACGTCGACACGCAGACGTGGCTCCACTACTGCCCGGCGAAGAAGGACAACAAGTTCGAGATCCCGGCCGGGGAGGCGTGCAAGCACTGCGGCACGCACCGGACGCTCTGCCCGGTGTGCGGCAAGGGCACGCTCACCGAGCCCTCGCCAGTTCAACATGATGCTGAAGACGTTCCTGGGGCCGGTCGAGGAGGACGCGGCGGTGACGTACCTCCGCCCGGAGACCGCCCAGGGGATGTTCGTCAACTTCGAGAACGTGCTCCAGGCGATGCGGCGGAAGCTCCCGTTCGGCATCGCGCAGATCGGGCGGAGCTTCCGGAACGAGATCACGCCCGGCAACTTCATCTTCCGGACGCGCGAGTTCGAGCAGATGGAGCTCGAGTTCTTCGTGAACCCGCTCGACACCGTCGAGGGCCGGCCCGCCGACGAGTGGTGGCACGACGTCTGGATCGAGGAGCGGCTCGCCTGGTACCGCCGCTACGGCATCCGCGAGGAGAACCTCCGGGTGCGCGAGCACGCCAAGGAGGAGCTGGCCCACTACGCCAAGCGCACCGTGGACATCGAGTACCAGTTCGCCATCGGCTGGAGCGAGCTGGAGGGCATCGCCAACCGCACCGACTTCGACCTCAAGCGCCACGCCGAGGTGAGCGGCCGGACGCTCAGCTACTTCGACGAGGAGCGGAAGCAGCACGTGGTGCCGTACGTGATCGAGCCGGCGGCCGGCGTCGACCGCACGGTCCTCGCCGTCCTCACCGACGCGTACCACGTCGAGGACGTCCGCGGCGAGAAGCGGGTGGTCCTGCGGTTCCATCCCGAGGTCGCGCCCGTCAAGATCGCGGTCCTGCCGCTCCTCAAGAAGCGCGAGGAGATCGTGACGCGGTGCGGGGAGCTCCGCGACCGGCTGGCCGCCCGCGGGTGGGTGACGGTCTACGACGACACCGCGGCCATCGGCCGCCTCTACCGGCGGCAGGACGAGGTGGGGACGCCATACTGCGTGACGGTGGACGTCCAGACGGTCGGCGACTCCGAGAAGGGCGAGGCGGGGGACGGCCGCGTCACGATCCGCGACCGCGACTCGATGGGTCAGATCCGCGTGCCGATCGCCGAGCTCGAGGCGACCTTGGCCGACCTCCTGGGGGGCGCGGCGTGGACGACCGTCGCCGGGCGCTACCCCGCCCAGTCGGCGGCGAGCTGACGCGCGGCGCGGGGACGCTCCGATGAGCCACCCGTTCAAGCCGATCGACGGCTTCAAGTCGCCGCGCTTCTCGCAGATCCCGACGTTCATGCGGCTGCCGCACCACCGGGTGGCCGGGGACCTCGACGTCGCCCTCCTCGGCATCCCGTACGACGGCGGCACGTCCTATCGCGCCGGCGCCCGGTTCGGGCCGCGGGAGATCCGGGTGCAGTCGGCCATGATCCGGCCGTGGAATCCGGTGCTGCGCGTGTCCCCGTTCGAGGGGCTCCGGATCGCCGACTTCGGCGACATCGACATCTCGCCGGTGTCGATCGAGCGGACGAACGAGGTCGTCGAGCAGGAGATCGGCGCCATCCTCCAGGCCGGATGCCTTCCGGTCTCGGTGGGCGGCGACCATTCGATCGCCCTGCCGATCCTGCGGGCGCTCGCGCGGCGGCACGGGCCGGTGGCGCTCGTCCACTTCGACTCCCATCCCGACACGTGGGACTCCTACTTCGGCTCGAAGTACTTCCACGGGACGATGTTCCGGCGGGCGGTGGAGGAGGGACTGATCGACCCGCGGCGGACGTTCCAGATCGCGATCCGCGGGCCGCTCTACGGCCCCGACGACTTCGACTTCCAGGCCCAGCACGGGATGTCGGTGATCCGGGTGGAGGCCATCAAGGAGCGAGGCGTCGACTGGGTCGTGGAGCAGTACGCCCGCCTCCGCGGGGCCAAGGTCTACGTGTCGTTCGACATCGACGCGGTCGATCCCGCCTACGCGCCGGGCACCGGGACGCCGGAGGTCGGGGGGCTCACCTCCTACGAGGCGCTGGCGCTCGTCCGAGGGCTCCGCGGGCTCGACTTCGTCGGCTTCGACCTGGTCGAGGTCGCGCCCCAGTACGACAGCGCCGGCCAGATCACCGCGCTCCTGGCGGCGAACCTCCTCTTCGAGTTCCTGTCGCTGATCGCGCTCAACCGGTGAGGGGAGGGGATCCGTGAAGATCGATACCACGAGCGACTTCGGCAAGCGCGCGGCGGGGCGGCTCCGGGACGAGCTGATCTACTGGCTGGTGACGGTCGGGCCGGACGGCACGCCCGAGCCGAGCCCGGTGTGGGCGCTGTGGGACGGCGAGACGTTCCTGATCTACAGCCGGCCCGAGACGCCGAAGCTCCGGAACGTCGCGGCGCGGCCTCGCGTCGCGCTCCACCTCGACGGCGACGGCCGGGGCGGCGACATCGTGATCGTGACCGGCGATGCACGTCTCGCGCCCGACGCGCCGCCCGCGGACCGGGTGCCCGAGTACGTCGCGAAGTACCGCGAGGGTCTCCGGCGGATCAACATGACGCCCGAGTCGTTCGCCCGCGCCTACTCGGTGGCGCTCCGCGTCACCCCCTCCCGTCTTCGCGGCCACTGACCCGGGGGCACGTCGCCGAGGCGCCGGCGCCTCGATGGTGATGCCAGACCCCTCGCGCTGCCAGGCACACGGGCGAGATCACGTGCCTCTCGCCCTGGCAGCAGCTCTGGCTCTGCTCCCGACCGGGCCCACTTGACGTCCGGCTCGCCCCGGCGGACTCTCGCGGGGGTCAGCGACGAGATTGGACCGGCCGCCTGGCCATTTGGGGCGAGGTGGTCGTTGCCGGAGAACACCAGAGAGACGAAAGAGGGACGACTGTGGACGCGATCGGGCTCCGCCGCCGTGTCGTGCGCCTGCTGCTGTTGATCGGACTCGGGGGAAGCCTGGCCTTCCCGTCGAGCGGGCCGGCCCAGGAGCCCACCCTTCCGCCGGAACTGGAGACCGTCCGCGCGGCCCTGGCGAAATATCAGGACTTCCTGGTCGCGGTTCGCGACGGCTACTTCTCCACGGTGGGATGTGTCCACTACCCGCAGCCGGGCGGGCCCGGACAGGTTCCGTATCCGGCCGGCGCGATGGGCATCCACTTCCTGAATGTCGCGCTCGTCGGCCCCGTGCCGGACCCGATGCGCCCGCCGATCCTCCTCTAGGAGCCGGTCGGCGACAAGCTTCGTCTGGTCGGGGCCGAATGGTTCGTCCCGCTGGCCACCGGGATCAAGGAGCGGCCCAGCGTGCTCGGGCGGCCCTTCGACGGCCCGATGCACGGGCACGAGCCCCTCATGCCGCAGGGGCTCCACCACTACGACCTGCACGTGTGGCTCTGGAAGGAGAACCCGGCGGGGCTCTTCAGCCCGACCAACCCCGCGGTCAAGTGCGACGGGTACGCCCACTCCATGGCCGAGGAGGCTCCGCACGTCGTCGCGCACCCCACGCCCTGATCTCGGGGTCGGGCGCGTTCTCGGGACGAGCCTCCGGAAGCGTCCGGCGCGGCCTCAGGCCATGAGGCCGCCGAGGATCGCGCCGAGGATCATCGGGCCCACCTGAGCCGCGACCAGCACGAAGCCGCCGGCGGCCGCGACGGCGCCGATCAGCGGCATGGTGGTGAGGACCGTCGCCAGCACGAAGAGCAGCGCGGCGACGACGAACGCGGGGATCAGCGACGCCAGGATGCCACGGCCGACGCCGCCCGCCTTCCGACCCCCGACGATGCCGCCCAGGAGCGGCCCGACGAACGGCAGCCAGAAGAGCAGGAGGGTGATCACCAGCATCCAGACGGACGCGCCGACGATGCTGCTGCGCCCGGAGCCGCTCATGGTCGCTCCCTTCGGGTGAGTGGGGTCAGACTTTGACGGCCTGACATTGCGCGGCCCGTCACCGCCGGCGAGTCTGGCCCCGCACCTCGGCGTGACGGAAGCAGTCGACGACGTGGTCGTTCACCAGGCCGGCGGCCTGCATGAAGGCGTAGCAGATCGTCGAGCCGACGAACGTGAATCCGCGCTTCTTGAGCGCGCGGCTGAGGGCGTCCGACTCCGGGGTGCGGGGCGGGACGTCCTTCAAGGTCCGCCGAGCGTTCTGGCGCGGCTCGCCGCCGACGAACTCCCACAGGAAGCGGTCGAAGCTCCCGAGCTCCTCGCGGAGCGCCAGGTACGCGCGCGCGTTGCGGACGGCGCCCTCGACCTTCAGGCGGTTCCGGACGATCCCGGGGTCGGCGAGGAGCGCCCGGACGCGCGCCGGCCGGTACGCGGCGATCTTCCGCGGGTCGAAGCGGTCGAACGCGCGCCGGTAGCCGGCGCGCTTCCGCAGGATCGTGATCCACGCGAGGCCCGCCTGGGCGCCCTCGAGGCACAAGAGCTCGAAGAGACGGCGGTCGTCGTGGAGCGGCACGCCCCACTCGCGGTCGTGATACGCGCGGTAGAGCGGATCGGTGCCCGCCCAGCCGCAGCGGACGCGCTCGACGGGGTCGGGGAGCCCGGAACGGCGTGACATGGCGTGCTATTATGCAACCACTCTGATGGCTCGCGCTGGGCGGGGGTGGTCTGTCGCCGGCCGTGTCCTCACCGGCCTCGCGTTGGGGCTCGCCCTGGCCACGTCGGCCGGGGCCGAGACGGTCTCGACGCTCGAGATCGACGGCGTCATCAGCCCGATCACGGTCCGCCTCGTCTCAGCGGCGATCGAGCGGGCCCGGGCCATCGGCGCCGAGGCGCTGGTCATCCAGCTCGACACGCCCGGCGGCCTCGAGCGCTCCATGCGCTCCATCGTGCGCGACATGCTCAACTCCCCGGTCCCGGTGATCGTCTACGTGTCGCCCACCGGCGCCCGGGCCGGCTCCGCCGGCGTGTTCATCACGATCGCCGCCCACGTCGCGGCCATGGCGCCCGCCACCAACATCGGCGCCGCGCACCCCGTGCCCGCCGGCGGCGGGACCATGGACAAGGAGATGAACCGGAAGGTCGAGAACGACGCGGCGGCCTTCATCCGGTCGGTCGCGCGCGAGCGCGGCCGGAACCAGGACTGGGCCGAGAAGGCGGTGCGGAGCAGCGTCTCGGTGACCGAGCAGGAGGCGCTGAAGCTCGGGATCATCGACCTGGTGGCCGAGAATCTCCCCGACGTCCTGGCGAAGGCCGACGGCCGCTCGGTGAAGACGTCGCGCGGGCCCGTCACGCTCCGCACGAAGGGGGCGACCGTGCAGCCGTTCGCCGTCGGATGGCGCGACCGCTTCCTCGCGCTGATCACCGATCCCAACATCGCGTACATCCTGCTCATGCTGGGCATGCTCGGGCTCTTCTTCGAGCTGGCGAACCCCGGGGTGATCCTGCCGGGCGTGATCGGCGGGATCTCGCTCATCCTGGCCTTCTTCGCGTTCCAGAGCTTGCCGATCAACTGGGCGGGGCTCCTCCTCATCCTGTTCGGCATCGTGCTCCTGATCGCGGAGATCAAGGTCGTGAGCCACGGCGTGCTGACGATCGGCGGCATCATCGCGATCCTGCTGGGCTCGATGATGCTGCTGAACACGCCGGAGTTCCCGTTCCGCGTCTCGTGGACGGTGATCATCCCCGTGGTGGCGGTCACCGCGGGCATCTTCATGTTCGCGGTCTCGGCCGGGGTGAAGGCGCAGATGAGCCAGCCGACGACCGGGGCGTCCGGGCTGATCGCTGCGGTGGGCGTGGCACGGACGGCGATCGACCCCGAGGGCCAAGTGATGGTCCAGGGGGAGCTGTGGTCGGCGGTGTCGCCGGGCGCGGCGATCGCCGAGGGCGAACGGGTGCGCATCGTCGCGGTCGAGGGCCTCCGGCTCCAGGTGGAGCGCGAGGCCCCAAATCCGGATACCGTCCGGGCCTGACGACCTGAGGGGAGAGGCATGGAAACTGCCATCTACATCGTGCCGGCGTTGGTCATCCTGCTGTTCCTGTTCAGCTCGGCGATCAAGATCCTGCGCGAGTACGAGCGCGCGGTGGTCTTCCGCCTCGGGCGCCTGGTGCCGAGCAAGGGCCAGCGACCGGGCGTCATCCTGCTGTTTCCCTTCGTCGACAAGATGGTGAAGGTGAGCCTCCGCACCGTGGCCATGGACGTCGCGCCCCAGGACGTGATCACTCGGGACAACGTGTCCATCAAGGTCAACGCCGTGATCTTCTTCCGCGTCATCGACCCCCGGCAGGCCGTCGTCCAGGTCGAGGACTATCTCTACGCGACGTCGCAGATCGCGCAGACCACGCTCCGGAGCGTGCTGGGCCAGGTCGAGCTCGACGACCTCCTGGCCTCGCGCGACCAGGTGAACCAGAAGCTCCAGCGGATCATCGACCAGCACACCGATCCCTGGGGCGTGAAGGTGACGGCGGTCGAGGTCAAGCACGTGGACCTCCCGCAGGACATGCAGCGGGCGATGTCGAAACAGGCGGAGGCCGAGCGCGAGCGGCGGGCGAAGGTCATCAACGCCGAGGGTGAGTTTCAGGCGGCGGAGAAGCTGGCCCAGGCGGCCCTGGTCCTCGCGCAGACCCCGATCGCGGTCCAGCTCCGTTTCCTCCAGACCATGCGTGAGGTCGCCTCCGAGCGGAACACGACCACGTTCTTCCCGATCCCGATCGACCTCTTCTCACCATTCCTCACGGCGGCCGGGGGTGCGGGCGCGTCGAAGTCCTGACCGGCTCACCGACCGTGCCGGACCCGGATCCGCCGCTCCACCGCGGTGGTCGCGGGGGAGTCGACGTCGCGATCACGGCGACGGCGATCGGGGTCGGCGCCTTCCTGCTGTTCGGGATCCAGCCGATCGTCGCCAAGCGCCTCCTGCCGTGGTTCGGCGGCTCGGCGGCGGTGTGGATGACCTGCCTCGTCTTCTTCCAGACCGGGCTCCTCGCGGGCTACCTCTACGCGCACGTGCTCCACCGCCGGCTGTCGGCGCGAGCGCAGGCGCGCGCGCACATCGTCGCGCTCATCCTGAGCCTCCCGGCCCTCCGCTTCCTGCTGACCGCCGCGCCGGCGCCGGGCCTGGAGGCCCAGCCGATGCTCGGCGTGCTGCGTCTCCTCGCGCTCACGGTCGGCCTGCCCTACGTGCTCCTCGCGAGCACGGGCCCACTCCTCCAGTCGTGGCTCGCGCGCCGGCCGGCCACGGCGCCTCCGTACTGGCTCTTCGCGCTGTCGAACCTCGCGTCCCTGGCGGCCCTGGTCGCCTATCCGGTGCTCGTGGAGCCGTCCGTCCCGTGGAGCCTTCAGGCGATCGGGTGGGCGGTCGCCTACGCGGGCTTCGCCACGCTGTCGGTCGCCGCCGCGCTCCGGGCGGCCGGCCAGCCTGTCCCGGCGCCCGAGGAGGCCGCGGCGGTCGCCGCGCCGGGCTGGGGCGAGCGGAGCTTCTGGGTCGCGCTCTCCGCCTGTGGCGCGCTCCTCCTCCTGGCGGTCACCGCGTACATCACGCTCCAGATCGTGCCCGCGCCGCTCCTCTGGGTGGTGCCGCTCGCCGCGTACCTCCTGACCTTCGTGCTGTGCTTCGAGTGGCCCAGGCTCTACTGGCGCCCAGCCTGGCTGGTCCTCCTCCCGGCGGCGCTCGGGGGCATGTCGTACGCGGAGCGGCAGGGGCTGAGCGAGCTGGCCGGGGCCTGGCGAGTGGCGATCTTCGTCGCCGGGCTCTTCGTCTGCTGCATGGTGTGTCACGGCGAGATCGCGCGCCGCCGCCCCGCCGCGCCGTGGCTCACGACGTACTACCTCCTGATCGCGCTCGGCGGAGCGCTCGGCGGGATGTTCGCGGGACTCGCCGGCCCCTTGCTGTTCCGCCACCTGATCGAGCTGCCCGTCGCGCTGGTCCTGACCGCGCTGCTCGGCGTGCTGGCCGTGCTCCAGGCGCTCTGGCCGCGCGTCCCCCAGCCGGTCCGGCTCGCGGGGGTCGCCGTGCTGCCATTCGCCCTCGGCGTCTACGCCATGTGGATCGTCCAGGGCGAGTGGAACGCGGCGCGCGGGTACCGCTTCGTCCGGAGCTTCTACGGCCAGCTTGGTCTGAGGGACGATGGACACCGCGGCGAGGAGTCGGAGTCGCGCACGCTCGTCCACGGCGGCATCATCCACGGGACGCAGTGGCTTCACGAGTCGCGGCGGCGCCAGCCCACGACCTACTACTGCGAGACGTCAGGCGTCGGCCGGGTGATGGAGCTCCTGCCGGCCGAGCGGCCGCGCCGCGTCGGGATGGTCGGGCTCGGAACCGGCACGCTGGTCGCCTACGGGCGGCGAGGCGACGTGTACCGAGTCTACGAGATCAACCCGCAGGTCGTGCGGCTCGCCGAGACGGAGTTCAGCTTCCTCCCCGATTCACCGGCCGGGGTCACGATCGCCCTGGGCGACGCGCGGCTCCGGCTCGAGGCCGAGCCGCCGCAGGGCTTCGACCTCCTGGCCGTCGACGCCTTCTCGGGCGACTCGGTCCCCGCGCATCTCCTGACCCGGGAGGCGCTCGAGCTCTACGCGCGACACCTCGGGCCTGGCGGTATCCTCGCGCTCCACCTGTCGAACCGCTTCATCGACTTCGAGCCCGTGGTGGCCGCGGGGGCGCACGCGCTCGGCCGGCCCGCGCTGAACGTGCTGGGAGACGGCGACGCCGCGCGACTCTGCTACGACTCCCAGTGGATCCTGATCCCGCCGGCGGACGCGCGGACGCGCTACCCGACCCTCTTCCCGCTCGGCGCCGTGCTCGAGCCCACGCCGGGATTCCGGCCGTGGACTGACGAGCGCTGGAGCCTCTTCCCGGTGCTCCGGAAGGGTCTGCGCTGACGGAGACGCGCGCTACTACGGTGGCGGGATAATGATCTCGTCTTCGCCGGGCGACCCGTCGAGTACTCCGGCGTACTGGATCTCTCGCGCGAGATCCTCGGGGGTAAGCACCTGCTCGACGCGCGGCGGCTCGTAGGCGGAGGACTCGGGCGGCTCCGTCATGCGGCGACCCTCCTTGGTCGGGTGACCACGCCTCGAAGCTATCACGCGGCCGCGTTTCGGGCAGGGAAGTGGTGGGCGCGAGCGGGGGCGTCACAGTGGACGAAAGGGATCGGGCCGTGTATCGTACTTGCCGCGGGGGGTTAGCTCAGCCCGGGAGAGCGCTGGAATCGCACTCCAGAGGTCGAGGGTTCGAATCCCTTACCCTCCACCACTTCCAAGGCCGCGCCGAACGCGGCCTTTCTGCATGTTGACGGGCGGCCTCGAGCGAAGGCTTGGGGCCGCCCGTCGTCAACTCTCCGTGAGACCGCGTGCCGCGGGCCCGGCCGCCCGCTGATCAGCGGGCGGCGTCGGCCATGATCGCGACGACCGTGTCCTCGACCTCCTCCGCCACGCGTTTGAGATCGGAGTTCCCGAAGACGCCGATCAGGGCGGTGGGTCGGATGGTGGCGAGCTTCGCCTTCCCGTCCTCCTCGTACACCGAGATCCGGCACGGGAGGGCCGTCGAGACCTGGAGGTTGGCCTCCAGCACCCTCTTCGCCTGATGGGGGTTGCACACCTCGAAGATCCGGCACTCGGGCGCGAGCGTCACGCCCTTCTCGGCCATCTTCGCCTTGAGGTCATGTACGCCCAGCACGCCGAACTTGTGGCGCGCCACGGCCTGCTCGAGATCGGCGATCACGCGCGCCAAGGGCTTGATCGACTCGACGATGTGCAGCATTGGCGTCCCCGCCCGCCTGGCCACTACTTGGGCGTGCCCATCATGTCCGACATGCGCTTCTGCATCTCGGCCATGTGCTCCATCATCTTGGACATCTCGGGCATGCCCATGGGTCCCGTCATCATCCCGCCGCCCATGCCGCCTCTCGCGCCCATGCCGCCCATCAAGGTCCCCATCTGCTTCATGAGGTCGCCCATCTGCTTCATCCGCTCCGGCGACATCTGACCGCCGGCGATCATCTCTCCCATCTGCTCCATCAGCCCGCCCATCTGCTGCATGATGCCCATCATCTGCTGGTGCATCCCGCGCATCATGCCGGGCCCCATGGGCCCCATGCCGGGGGATGGGGCTTGCTGTGCGGACGCCACGCCGGATGCGCCCAGTGCGACGGCCAGCAGGATCGTCAGGATCGTCTTCATGATTCAGCCCTCCTTCGGTCTCGGCCCGGACTCTGTCATGGCAACTCCTGGGCCAGTCGGAAGGGTGAGCCGCAAGATACTGAAAGATAGTTGATTGGACACCGGCCCGCCGTGACTCACTGGCTGGCGGGACTGGATTCGCTGGGGCACGCCGTCACCGGCTGGGGCGCTGATGCCTCAGGCGGCACCGCACCTGGGGAAGGGGGCGGTCAGTCCCGAGCCTCCAGCCTCCGCGGGCGAGGTCGGGCCCCGCCGCCGGGACGGTCGCGGAGACCTGCCAGAAGATGGGGGGTGGCTACCACCCTGAACGCCACTAGGGGCGCGGGAGGAACCGGAGGCTCCGCACCGACGGCTCCCACTCGGGCCGGAGCGTGTCGACGAGGAGCGGGCCGGTCACGGTGCCCTGGACGTACCGCTCGCTCGCGCTGACCAGGACGAGCGTGGGCGTCCGCGCGCTCGGGTGGCGGCACACGAGGTTGTCCCGCAGGACGCCGACGAGGACCGCGCCACGCGCGCCGGGGTTGTTCCGCTCCTCGACCACCGCGTCGAAGCGCACGCACTCGGCGCCGGGCGACGCGTCCGCGTGGAACGAGGACTGGACGACCGTGAACCGGGGCTCGGGCCGGATGAAGCGCTGCTCGATGAAGGCGAACAGCTCCGCCGGCGTGTCCACCTTCGCGTCTCTCGGCACCTCGTCCGCGATGGTCAGGAGGCCGAAGGTGTGGAGAATGTCGGTCGGGGAAGGCCGCTGCTCGACGAGCCGACCCAGCAAGGGATGCGTGCTGGAACACGACTCCGCGCGAATCGCGGCGCCCGACGCACCAGTGGCTGCCTTTCGGCGGGAGGACCGAGTAGCCCCAGGTGGGGAACTCGACGCGCTCTTCCGGACCCGGCACCGACATCATGTGAAGCGTCTGGCAGGTGATCGCGATCGGCGCGGGCAAGCGATTCGACGACGCGCATCCGGTCGCGACGGCCGCCAGCGCGAGCAGGGCGGCGCCGCGCGGCCACGCGGTCACGCTCGGTCGAGCCCGCCCCGTCATGACGGGGGCATCGTAGTTGAAGGCTTCGCTCCGCCGCAACTCGTGAGCAGGACGCCCGGATGCCGACGAGCGAAGCGCGGCGGCGGGGCTAGTCGTCCGGAGTCACGACGCTGCCCTGGACGAGCGGCAGGCGCACACGGGAACCTCGGGGTACCCGGTTGCGTCCCGGCTCGATCGACTCCTATCGTTCGCCTCGGGAGCCGATGGGAACGGAGGAGACGCGCGCGTGCCCGGTGTGCCGTCAGCCCGCAAGGGTCATCGACTGGCACCCGATCACGGCCTGGCTGCTGGTCGAGGGATGCTCCTGCGGCGGCTACTTCGTCTGGAAGCCGCTGTGGGAGCAGCGGATGCCTGAATTCGGGGACGCGGAGCGAGAGGCGCTCGCCCTGCGCCTCCGCGAGGCGCGCTCGCGCGCCGGCGAGGTGTGGCTCACGACGCGGGACGGCCGGGTCGGCGGGCCGTTGGTCATCGCGCCCGATCCGACCCGGCCGTAGCCGGAGCGCGGACCCCGATCAGGCCGGACGCCAGCGCCCCTCTACCCACACGTTGCCGGTCGACGTCGTCTCCCAGTGGCCCGGCACCCACACCTGACCGGTCGGGGGCACGGTCCAGTGGCCGGGGACCCAGACGTAGGTGCGCGTGGTCGCCTGCCACGTGTACCCGCCCGGGACCCACACGTAGCTCGACGAGGGCTGCGGCGGCATGACCTCCGTCGGGGCCGCGGGCGGCGGGGGCGGCGCTTGAGCGGCCGGGTAGTAGCTCTGGCTCGAGCAGGCGGCCAGGAGCAAGGTGATCGTGACCGCGATTCCGACGCGTGGGTGCCGCATGGTCTCTCCTGTTCTGGCGATGGTCGGTGTAGGGAAGGACGCCACGGCCTAGCCTCCGGTGGGCTGGGCGCGGGCCGAGTCCGGATACGCGGCGCGGATCTCCGGTAGGTACGCCTCCGTCCACCGGTAGAGCGCGTGCAGCGGGGTTGTCAGCGTGGCTCCGAGGTGGGTCAGCGAGTAGTCCACCCGCGGGGGAAGGACCGCGTGGGCGGTGCGCTCGACCAGCCCGTGCTGCTCGAGCCGTCGCAGCGTCTGCGTCAGCATCTTCTGCGAGATACCGTGCCCCGCCCTTTGTAGCTCACCGTGTCGCTTCGGTCCCTGGGAGAGCTGCTGGAAGATGAGGAGCGCCCACTTGTCGCAGATGCTCGACATGATCTCCTGGACGTTCACGAAGTCGGCCGGGAGCTTCTTGGCCATGCCCTGGGTTCCGTGCGTTGGTCCGATGTCTCTCGTTCCGCCGGCCTAGTGACCCACGCCGAGCAGGAACAGGAAGACGATGAGACTGAGAGGCACGCCCAGGAGCCAGAGCACGATCAGCCACATGTCGGTACCCTCCTCACGCGATCGCTCCTCGCCGTCCGGTGCGCCCACCGGCACTCCAACGAGAGCTATGCTTTGCAGTGAGACATGAGCAAGCGGAGTGCCAGCCATCAAGGACGGCAGCGGAGCATATGCATGACGTGACGAGCGTGCGCGGGCCTCGTCTCGCTCACGATCCGCGCGCCGTGCGTCGCCGCCAGGATGTCGTTGAAATGACGCGGTGTCGACAGGAGGGGACCAGGTGGACAACGCGGCCGTCGCACGCGCGCTGAGGGAGATCGCAGCGCTCCTCGCGCTCGAGGACGACGGCGCCTTCAAGGCGCGCGCGTACGAGCGCGGTGCGCGGGCCGTCGAGGCGCTGTCGGAAGACGTCGCGGAGCTGGCGCGATCGAACCGTCTCCGCAGCGTGCCTGGGATCGGAGCGTCGCTTGCGCGGACCATCGTCGAGCTCCGGGAGACCGGGCAGAGCGAGGTGCTCGCGCGGCTCCGCGCCAGCCTGCCTCCGGGCGCCCCGGAGCTCGCGGGCGTCCTCACGCGGCCCCAGATGGAGCGCCTCCACGCGGCGCTCGGCATCGAGACCCTCGCCGACCTCCGGGCGGCGTGCGAGGCGGGCCGGGTGCGCGGCGTGCACGGATTCGGCGAGCGCTCGGAGCGGCGGCTCCTCGAGGCGATCGCCGAGCAGAAGGGCCCGAAAGGGGGGACGCTGCTCGCGGACGCGGCGGACGTGGGGGAGCGCCTTCTCGCCCACCTCCGCCGCCACCCCGCGGTCGAGCGCGCCGACGTCGCCGGCGACGTGCGGCGGCGCGTCGAGCTGGTCCCCGTCCTGGACCTCGTCGTGGCGACCCGCGACCTCGCCACGACGCTCGACCACGCGGCCGGGGCGGCGATGGTCGGATCGGTCCTCGAGCGGGGGGACGGGGAGATCGCGCTCCGCCTCGTGTCGGGCCCGGACGTGCGCATCCGCGCCGTCGCTCCCGAGGCGTATCCGCTCGCGCTGTTCCGCGCCACGGGCTCGGACGCCCACGTGGCGAAGCTCGCGACCGTCGCGCGGTCCCGCGGGCTCGGGCTGGAGGCCGACGGCCTCTTCGAGGGCGCCCGCCGCGTCTCCGTCGCGAGCGAGGGCGACGTGTACCGGCGCCTCGGCCTTCCGGAGATCCCGCCGGAGATGCGCGAGGACCGGGGCGAGGTGGAGGCCGCGCGCGCCGGCTCGCTGCCGCAGGACCTCGTCCGTCTCGAGGACCTCCGGGGCCTGGTTCACTGCCACACCGTCTACTCCGACGGCCGCCACACCGTGGAGGAGATGGCCCGGGCGGCGGAGGCGCGCGGCATGGCCTACATGACCATCACGGACCATTCGCCGACCGCGGCGTACGCGCGCGGGCTCGACGTGAGCCGGCTCCGGCGGCAGTGGGACGAGATCGCGCGGGTGCAGGAGCGCGTCACGGTCCGCCTCCTCCGCGGGACCGAGTGCGACATCCTGCGGGACGGAGCGCTCGACTACCCGGATTCGATTCTGGCCGAGCTGGACGTCGTGATCGCCAGCGTGCACAACCGCTACCGGATGAGCCGCGAGGACATGACGCGCCGCCTGGTCCAGGCGCTCCGGCATCCCTGCTTCAAGATCTGGGGCCACCCCCTGGGACGCTACGTCGGGAGCCGGCCGCCCATCGAGTGCGACATGGGCATGGTCCTGGGCGCCCTGGCGGAATCCCGGGCGGCGATCGAGGTCAACGGCGACCCGCATCGTCTGGACCTCCCGCCCGAGTGGATCAAGGAGGCGCGGGGCCGGGGCATCCGTTTCGTGATCTCCACCGATGCCCACTCCACGGGCGCCCTCGACAACGCCCGGTGGGGCGTCGCCATGGCCCGGCGGGGATGGCTCACCCGCGGCGAGATCCTGAACGCGCTCGACGTCGACGGATTCCGCGCGGCCGTCAAGCCCTGAGCCCGCCGGGCGCGTTCGGGCCCGACGGGGGCCGGGCCGGAGTGCTATAGTGCGGCTCGCGAGGACGCGTGGATGAGCGCGATCGCCGTGAGCCCGCACAAGTTCGGCCTGGTCCTGGCGACGTTCATCGGGGGCTGGCACATCGTGTGGTCGTTGCTCGTGCTCCTCGGCTGGGCGCAGCCGCTCCTGAACTTCGTCTTCTGGCTCCACTTCATCGCGCCGCCCTACGAGGTCGGGCCCTTCGTGCCGTGGCGCGCGATGGTGCTGGTCGCCGTGACGACGACCATCGGCTACGGGTTCGGACGCATCCTCGGCGCGATCTGGAACTGGGCGCACGCCGGGGGCGCGTAGGGCGCTCGGTCGGCGGGAGGCGACGATGACCCTTGGGACCCTCGGCTCGTTCGCGCGGTACCCGCTGACGTTCGGCCCGTCGCCCGTGCACCCGCTGGAGCGCCTCACCGCGCACCTCGGCGGCGCCCGCATCTGGGCGAAGCGGGACGACTGCAACAGCGGGCTCGCCTTCGGCGGCAACAAGGTCCGGAAGCTCGAGTACCTGGTGGCCGAGGCCATCGCCCAGGGGTGCGACACGCTGGTGTCCATCGGCGGCGTCCAGTCGAACCACACGCGCCAGGTGGCCGCGACCGCCGCGCGAGTCGGCATGAAGTGCGTCCTCGTCCAGGAAAGCTGGGTGGACTGGCCGGACGCCGTCTACGACCGAGTCGGGAACATCCTGCTCAGCCGGATCCTCGGTGCGGACGTGCGGCTCGTCCAGGCGGAGTTCGGGATCGGCTTCAAGGAGAGCTGGGAGCGCGCCCTCGCGGAGATCGAGGCGAGGGGTGGGCGGCCTTATCCCATCCCCGCCGGGGCGTCGGACCACCGCCTCGGCGGCCTCGGCTTCGCGCGCTGGGCCGACGAGGTGGCACAGCAGGAGCGGGAGCTCGGCGTGTTCTTCGACACGATCATCGTGTGCTCGGTGACCGGGAGCACCCAGGCGGGGATGGTCGCGGGCTTCGCAGGGCAGGACCGGCCCCGCCGGGTCGTCGGCATCGACGCGTCGGCCAGGGTGAAGGAGACCCTCGAGCAGGTCGCTCGCATCGCGCGACGGACCGCCAAGCTCATCGGGATCGGTCGGGACCTGCGCGACGCGGAGATCATCCTGGACGACCGGTACCACGCCGGCACCTACGGCATCCCGGACGAGCGGACGCTCGACGCCATCCGGCTCGCGGCGCGGCTCGAGGGGATGATCACCGACCCCGTCTACGAGGGGAAGTCGATGGCGGGCCTCATCGACCTGATCGCGAGCGGGGAGATCGAGCGGGGATCCACCGTTCTCTACGCGCACCTGGGCGGCCAGCCGGCGCTGAACGGCTACAGCGCCCTGTTCCGCTGACGGGCGCGGCGGGCCTCCGATGACCACGAAGCGGCCGGCGCAGTACCGGCTGACGCAGTTCTGGGCGTCGGTCCTGGTGGGCCTCGGCTTCGCCGTCCTCGTGGTCGGGCTCCTGGGCGGGGGGCTCCTCGTGCTGCTCCAGGACGAGATCCCGGTCCCGGCGCCCTGGTCCCGGCCGCTGGTGGCCGCCACCGCCGCCGTCGGCGGCCTGATCCTCTCGGCTCCCCTGATCCTGGCTGGCCAGCTGGTCCAGATCTTCCTCGACCAGCGGCGTCTCCTGGGCCGGATCCACCGCCGGCTCCAGCGCTGGGAGGACGAGCGGGAGTCGGAGCGAACCCACCCCATGCGGGGGCCCGACCGCCCGAGCTAGCGCGCGCGGCGGGCCTCCGCGCGCGGCGTCCGCCGCCTTCGGGATCCGGCGGGCCGCAAAGACGTGTCCCCCGGGGCTTCCGTGCTAGGCTATTCGCCATGATTCCGCACGGTTCGGCGCCGTGGTCTCCCTTGGGGGTTTTGCGGGCCTGACGATGGCGGGACCCGGCGCCTCTCCCGCGAAGGGCAAGGGCAAGGAGGGCGCGGCCTCCGGCTCCCTCCGGCGTGCGTTCATCGGCACTGCGCTCGCGGTGGCCGTTCCGTTCCTCCTCCTGATCGGGCTCCTGGTCTGGGGTCAGGTGAGCCGCGAGCACGGCCGGGTGGAGCGCGAGGCGGTGGCCCAGGCGACCCTCATCTCCGCCCAGATCGAGAAGCACTTCGGGGCGCGGGTCGAGGCCCTCACGGGGGCGGCCAGCCTGCTCGCCTCAGGCGGCACGAGCGGCGAGACCCAAGGCCGGCGGCTCCGGCAGACATTCCCCGACGTCGACCGCGCGGTCCTCATCGACGAGCTCGGCGCCGCCGTGGCGTCGGTCCCGCCCCTGGCGGAGGGCAAGCGCCTCGCCGTGGGTGACCAGGAATGGTTCAAGCGGGCCGCGACGTCCACCGATGCCTTCGTCGGGGCCCCGTGGCGGGCGGGTCCGGAGGTGCTGGTCGGGGTCTACGCGCCGGTCAGGACGACCGAGGGTCAGCTCCGGGGTGTTCTCGCCATCGATCTCCTGCTCAAACGCGTCCAGGAGCTCCTGGGCCAGGTGAAGCTCAATCCCGGCACCGTGGCCACGCTCGTCACGGACCGCGGCCTCGTGGTCGCGCGCCAGCCGTTGCTCTTCCTGATGGCGGACGTGAGGGGCCTGGCCGGGTACGGGGACCTCCTCTCCCGGGGTCGCGGTGAGGCGGTCTTCGAGGACGGCGAGTCGCGGATCGCCGGCGCGGTCAAGGTCCGGCCGCAGGACTGGACGCTCGTCGTCGGGATCCCGTCAGGCGAGGTGACGCGAGAGACGCGGACCCAGTTCCTCCTGGTTGGCGGCGCCGCGCTGGTGGTCACGGCGCTGGGGCTCCTGGCCTCCGCGCGGCTGGCGGCGCGTCAGGTCGAGGGGTTCGGGCGGCTTCGTCAGGCGATGACCCGGCTCGAGACGGGCGACCTGCCCGCGACCCTGCCCGTGACCGTGGGCGGCGAGGCCGGCACGCTGACGGAAAGCTTCAACAGGATGCTGAGCTGGCTGCGTGGAAAGATTCGGGAATACGAGGTGGTCAGCCAGCTCGACGATGCGGCCGGCCGGGTTGCGACCGGGGAGCGCACGGGCGATCAGATGCTCACGGGCCTGCTCCGTCGGGTCGTCGGCGGGGTCGGGGCGGACGTGGGGGTCCTCGTTCTGTCCGACGAATCGGGACTCGGCGCCCGCGCCGCCGTCGGCTTCCACGGCGCCCAGGTCGAGGGGACGCGGCTCCGCCGGGGCCAGGGTCTGGCGGGGGCCGTCATGTCCGCCCGCGAGTCCATCGTGGTCCCCGACGTGGAGGCCGACTACCGGGTGGAGGAGCCGTACCTGAAGGACGGGACGGTCCGCTCGGTCGCCGCCTTTCCCCTCCTGGTGGGCGAGGAGCTTCTCGGCGTGGTCGCGGTCGGCTACCGGGCGGTCCACGCGTTCCCCCAGGACGAGCTCGCGCGCATGGAGGCGATCGTGCGCCGGACGGCCCAGGCGATCGAGCGCGCCCAGGCGCTCGAGTCCGTGCAGCGCAGCACGCAGGGTCTCGAGGCGCAGATCGCCCAGCAGGTGGAAGCGCTCCAGAAGGCGACGGTGGACCAGGCGGAGGCCAACCGCCAGGCGCAGGAGGCGCGCAAGCAGGCCAAGGAGATGGAGCAGCGGATGAAGCTCCAGGCCGCGCAGGCGCCGCAGGTGAAGGAGGTCATCGTCGAGCGCGAGGTCGTGCGCGCGGACCCGGCCAGCGAGCAGACCGCGCGGGTCCGCGGGGAGATGCAGAAGACGGTGACCGAGGAGCTCCGCGCGCCGCTCACCGCGCTGCTCGACCTCCCGCGTCTCCTGGTCGACGGGCTCCAGAAGCCGCTCGGCGACACGGAGCGGGGCCAGCTCGAGATCCTCCAGGAGCGCGGGCAGGAGATCCTGGAGCTGATCGAGGGACTGTCCACGCTGAGCGCGATGCAGGCGGGCGGCCTCAAGCTCACGAAGGCCTCGGCGGAGCTGCCGACGCTCGTCCAGCGGGTGGTGCGCACCCTCCAGCCGCGGGCGGCGGCCAAGGGGAACCGGATCGAGACCGACATCAAGCCGGGCGTCGCGCCCGTCGTCACGGACGCGCGGCGGTTCGAGCAGGTCCTCGGCAACCTCATCCTTTCGGCGGTGAAGTACACCGAGGTGGGCGAGATCCGCGTGACCTGCTACCAGCGCGACCGGGAAGTCGTCGTCACGGTGGCGGACGACGGGCTCGGCTTCACCCAGGAGGAGCAGGCCCGGATCTTCCGGCCGTTCTGCCCGGTCGGTCCCCGGGACGGGCGGCCGCTCCCGGGCACCGGCCTTCTCCTCACGGTGGCCGAGCGGCTCGTGATGGCCATCGGTGGCAAGATCAAGATGGAGAGCGAGCTGGACCGGGGCACGTGGGTCACCGTGACGCTGCCGGCCCAGGGATGAGGACATGACCCGACGGTGAGCCAGTCCACGCGGAGTCCCGCGACCCTCGGCCGCGTCCTGATCGTCGACGACGACCTCCTGGTCCGGGAGACGATGCGGGACTACATCGACCACCTGGGCTACGCCGTGCGGGACGTGGGCTCGGGGGAGGAGGCCCTCGCCGAGATCGCCCGCGAGGCGCCGGACCTGGTGCTGCTCGACGTCCGGATGCCCGGCATCACCGGGATCCAGCTCTGCCGGCAGCTCAAGGGCGACCCGATCACGCACCTGATCCCCGTGGTGCTGCTGACGGCGGAGCGCGAGCTCGACTCCCGGGTGGCGGGACTCGAGGCGGGCGCCGACGACTACTTCACCAAGCCCGTCCACCCGCGGGAGCTCGACGCGAGGCTCCGCTCGCTCATCCGCCTGAAGCGCGTGCTCGAGGAGCTCGAGGAGGCCGAGAGCCTCATCACGAGCCTCGCGCTCACGATCGAGGCGCGGGACCCGTACACGGCCGGCCACTGCGTGCGGCTGGCGGCGTGGGCGATGGCCTTCGGCGAGCGGCTCGGCCTGAGCCCCGAGGAGCAGAAGGCGCTGCGCCTCGGCGGCTTCCTTCACGACCTCGGTAAGATCGCGGTGCCCGACGGCGTGCTCCTGAAGGCCGGCCCCCTCAGCGCGGCGGAGCGCCGGCTCATGGAGGAGCACCCCGCCGCGGGGGACCGGCTCGTCGGGCCGATGCGGACGCTCGGTCTCGTGCGTCCGATCATCCGACACCACCACGAGCGCTGGGACGGGCACGGGTACCCCGACCGTCTCGGGGGCGAGGAGGTGCCGCTCCTGGCGCGCCTGATGGCGATCGTCGACGTGTACGACGCGCTCTGCACGCAGCGCCCCTACAAGGGCCCGTTCGGCGAGGAGGAGGCCCTGAAGAGTCTCCGCGAGGGAGCGCGGACCGGCCAGTTCGACCCGGAGCTGGTCCGCGTGTTCCTGGAGCTCCGGCAAGCCGCGACCGACCGCCGCCGCTGAGCCCCCGTCCGCCCATGACCGCCTGCGTGTTCTGCGAGATCGTCGCCGGCCGGCGCCCCGCCACGTTCGAGTACGAGGACGACGAGATCCTCGCCTTCCAGGACATCTATCCGAAGGCGCCCATCCACCTCCTCGTGATCCCCAAGCGCCACGTCGAGTCGGTGATGACCCTCGCGCCGGAGGACGCGCCCCTGGTCGGCCGGATGGTCCTCGCGGCGAAGCGCATCGGCGAGGCGCGGGGCCTGGCCGAGCGCGGCTACCGGCTCGCGTTCCACTGCGGGCCCGAGGGCGGCCAGGTCGTGTATCACCTCCACCTCCACTTCCTCGCCGGGCGCCGCGAGGAGCGAAAGGTCGAGCGACGGTGACACCCGAGACCGAAGGCCGTCCAGTCCCACAGGCCGAAGGCCGTCCAATCAGCCTACGGCCGGAGCGCGCCCGCCTCGCGAACGGCCTCACCGCGGTGCTCCAGCCCCACGATGCGGCCGACGTCGCCGCCGTCCAGCTCTGGGTCCGGGCCGGCGCGCGCGACGAGAGGCCGGAGGAGGCGGGGCTCTCGCACTTCCTCGAGCACCTCCTGTTCAAGGGCACGCCGACCCGAGGGCCCGGCGTGATCGACGAGACGATCTCGGGGCTCGGCGGCGAGATGAACGCCGCGACCTCGCAGGACTGGACCTACTTCCACGTGGTCCTCCCGGCGGGGCGGCTCGACACCGCGCTCGACGTCCTGGCCGACGCGGCGCAGCACGCCTCGTTCGATCCGGTGGAGCTCGAGCGCGAGCGGCACGTCGTCCTCGAGGAGATCCGGCGGGCCGAGGACAGCCCGAGCGCGCTCCTCTGGCGGGTGCTGGCGCGCGAGCACTTCGGCGGGCACGCCTACGGGAAGCCCGTCCTCGGGACCGCCGAGTCGATCGGCGAGATGCCGCGGGAGCGGATCGTCGACTACTACCGGCGCTCGTACGTGCCGAACAACGCGACGGTCGTCGTCGCGGGAAGCCTCCCGGCGGAGCGCGCGCTCGAGGCCGTGCGCCGGGCGTTCGACGGCTGGGCGCCGGGCCGGCTCCCGGAGCGGCCGCGCCGCGTGGCCGAGGCCCCGCCGGCGCCCCGGCGCGCGGAGGTGCCGAAGGCGCTCCACCAGACGTACCTCGGCCTCGCCTGGGGCGGCGCCATCCCTCCGGACGCCGACGTCTACGCGCTCGACCTCGTGACGACGGTGCTGGGGCAGGGGCGGGCGTCCCGGCTGGTCCAGTCGCTCCGCGAGCGCCTGGGGCTCGTGTCCGGGATCGGGAGCAGCTTCTACCTCCAGCACGACGCGGGGACCATCGCGGTGACGGCGCGCACGACGACCGCGCGCTACGCGGAGATCGAGGCGGCGATCCTCGCCGAGGTGCGGCGCGTCTCGGAGGAGCTCGTGACCGACGAGGAGCACGCGCGGGCCTTCACGTCGGTGGAGGCCGAGCACGCGTTCAGCGGGGAGACGGCCGAGGGCGCGGCCTACGCGCTCGGCACGGCGGACTCCCTGTGGACGCTCGAGTTCGAGCTGGGCTACGTCGACGCCGTCCGCCGCGTGACCCGGGAGGACATGCGCGAGGCCGCGCGACGGTACCTCCGTTCCGATCGCTTCACGGGCGCTGTCGTCGGCGCCGGGGCCGGCGGGAACGCGGAATGAGCGCGGTCGAGCCGGGCGCCGGGCCGCGGGACGGAGGACTCCGCCCGGAGTCGGGCCGTCCGTCCGGCGGCCTCGGCCCGGTGACCCGCCTGACGCTGCCCGGCGGGCTCACCGTGCTGGTGCGCGAGAATCGCGGTGCCCCCGTGGTCGCGGCGACGCTCCTGGCTCGCGGCGGGTCCGCCGACGAGGCGCCGGAGCTGAACGGCGTGACCGCGCTCCTCGGGCGCGTGCTCCTCAAGGGGACGCGGGCCCGAAGCGCGCTCGAGGTGGCGAGCGCGGCGGAGGACGCCGGCGGCGGCATCGAGAGCGGCGCCGACCAGGAGTACGGTGAGCTCCGGGTCTGGGGGCTCGCGCGCCACTGGCGACGCCTGCTCGCGCTCCTCCACGAGGTCGTCACCGAGCCGCGCCTCGACGAGGCCGAGGTGGAGCGGGAGCGTGCCGTCCTCCTCGCCCAGATCCGCGGGATCGAGGACCAGCCGGCCCAGGTCGCGGGCCGCGTGCTCCTGCGGGGGCTCTTCGGCCCGCGCGGGTACGGGCTGCCGACGAGCGGGGAGGAGTCGACCGTCGCGCGGATCACGCGCGCGGACCTGGCCGTCCGCCGCGCCGAGACGTACGCGGCGGACCGTCTCGTCCTCGCCCTCTCCGGCGCGGTGGCGGCGGACGAGGTGCTGGACGAGGTCGGGCGGCTCTTCGAGGGCCTCGCGGGCGGGGGATCGCTGGCGCCCGCCCCGCCGATCCCCGCGCGGCCCGTCCGCCCGCGGCAACACGAGGTCTCGCCGAGCCAGCAGGCCCACGTCCTCCTGGGGTACCTCGCGCCGCCCGTCGACGCGGCCGACCACGTCGCGCTGAAGGTCGCGAACGGGGTCCTGGGCGGCGGGATGTCGAGCCGCCTGTTCCGGACCCTGCGGGACGAGGAAGGGCTCGCGTACTCGGTCGGCTCCGCGTACCCCACGCGGCGGGGCGCGGGACGCGTGGTCCTTCACATCGGGACGGCGCCGGAAAACGCGACGGCGGCCGAGGCGGGCCTCCGGCGTGAGGCGGAGCGCCTCTCCGGCGAGCCCGTGCCCGAGGAGGAGCTCGAGCGCACGAAGGCGTACCTCTCGGGGTCCTTCGTGCTCGACCGGCGGACGAATGCGCGCCAGAGCTTCTATCTCGCGTTCTACGAGGCGATGGGCGTCGGGGCCGAGTACGTGATGCGGTACCCGGAGCTCCTCGAGGCGGTGGGGACGGCCGACGTGCTGCGCGTGGCGCGCCGTCACCTGGTCGAGCCGGCCGCGGTGGTCGTCGGCCCGGCCTGAGGGCCGCGCGAGGCGGAGTGCTCCCGCTCAAGGACAACGTCCCGACCCGCATCTTCCCGGCGGTCTCGGTCGCCCTGATCGTCGTGAACGTCGTCATCTATCTGTACGAGTTCTTCCTGTGGTTCGATCCGGCGACCGCGGGCCGGGTGTCGCTCGGCCCCCAGCTCTACGGCCAGTTCGTGGTCGAGTTCGGGATGATCCCGTGCCGGTTCGCGGACGTGTGTCCGCTCGGGCTCGAGACCGCGCTCGCCGGCTCGCCGCCCCCGGCGCTGACGCTGTTCACCTCGATGTTCCTCCACGGGGGCTTGCTCCACGTCGTCGGGAACATGCTGTACCTCTGGCTCTTCGGCAAGAGCGTCGAGGACTTCCTGGGGCACTGGCGGTTCCTGATCTTCTATCTCGTGTGCGGCCTGGCGGCGGCGTGCGCGCACTACCTTCAGGACCCGGCCTCGGCCGTCCCGATGGTGGGCGCCAGCGGCGCGGTCTCGGGAACGCTGGGTGCGTACGCCTTGCTCCAGCCGCGCGCCCGGATCTGGACCCTCGTGGTCGTCGGGTTCTTCGTCCGCATGGTCTCCGTGCCCGCCTGGGTGGTGCTGGGGTTCTGGGTGGTGCTCCAGGTCGCGACCGGCCTCCTGACGTTCGCCCGCGGCCAGGCGGCGAGCGTCGCGTTCCTCGCCCACCTCGGGGGGTTCGTCGCGGGCCTGGTGCTGATCGCGCTCTTCCGGCGCACCCGGGTCCGCCGCCGGAGGCGGCGCTGGGCGTGACGGGCTGGACGACGCCCGCGGCCTATAATCGAGCGGAGGCACGACGAGGATGACGACGCCGCTCGATCCCATCAAGTTCGGCACGTCCGGGTGGCGTGCGCGGATGGCCGACACCTACACGTTCGCGAACGTGCGGCGTCTCACCCGGGCCATCGCCGACCACCTCCGAGAGACGGGCGAGGCCGGGCGGGGCGTCGTCGTGGGCTACGACACGCGCTTCCTGTCCGAGGACTTCGCTGCCGCCGCCGCGGGGACGCTGGCCGGGGCCGGCGTCCGGTGCCGCCTCGCGGTCCACGCGGTGCCGACGCCGACGGTGGCCCACGCCGTCCTCCACCACCAGGCTGCGGCCGGCATCACGATCACGGCGAGCCACAATCCGGCGCCGGACAACGGGCTCAAGCTGTCCGGGCCGACCGGCGGGCCGGCCCTGCCCGAGGTGACGCACGCGATCGAGGCGCGGGTCGCCGGTCTTCGGGACCCGGGCGCGATGCCGATTGCGGAGGCGCGGGCCGCCGGGCTCGTGGAGTTCGCCGACTTCGCGCCCGCGTACCTCGAGCAGTGTCGGCGGCTCGTCGAGCTCGACACCATCCGGCGGGCGCGGCTCCGCGTGGTGGTGGACGTCATGTACGGCCCGGCGCTCGGCTATCTCGACCGGCTCCTCGAGGAGGCCGGCTGCGAGGTCACGCTGCTCCACGGGACGCGTGACGTGACGTTCGGCGGCCACCCGCCGGAGCCCGCGGAGGAGCATCTGGGCGAGCTGATCCGGACCGTCCGCGAGCGCGGCGCGCACCTCGGGCTCGCCACCGACGGCGACGCCGACCGCTTCGGAGTGGTCGATCGCGACGGGACCGTGCTGGCCCCGAACCCGATCCTCGCGCTCATCCTCCGGCATCTCCTCGGGCACCGGGGCTGGCGGGGCGGCGTGGCGCGGAGTGTCGCGACGACGCACCTCCTCGACGCGCTCGCAAAGCGGCACGACTGCGAGCTCCACGAGACGCCCGTCGGCTTCAAGTACCTGGGCGACCTCATCACCCAGGGGCGCGCCATGTTCGGCGGCGAGGAGTCGGGCGGCATGAGCCTCCGCGGCCATCCGCCGGAGAAGGACGGGATCCTCGCCTGCCTCCTGGCGGCCGAGGTGGCGGCCGTGGAAGGCGTGGCCCTCGGCGCCGTGCTGGAGCGGCTCTACGGCGAGGTGGGGCGGCTTCTCTCCGTGCGGATCAACGTGCCGCTCTCCGAAACGGTGCGGCAGGCGCTGCCCGCGCGCATGGCCGCCCCGCCGGCGACGCTCGGCCGCTGGGCGGTCAAGCGGGCACAGACCACGGACGGCCTGAAACTTTACCTGGACGGCGGCGCGTGGGTGCTCGTGCGGGCGTCGGGCACCGAGCCGGTGGCCCGGCTCTACGTCGAGGCAGAGGACGCCGCGTCGCTCGGGGCCCTCCGGGACGCCGCCCAGCGGCACTTCTTCGCGTGAGCCCCGCCGGGACCGCGCCGCGTTCGCGCATGCGCCTCGACGAGCTCCTCGTCGAGCGCGGCCTCGCGTCGAGCCGCGCCGAGGCCGCGCGCCTGATCCTCGCCGGCCAGGTGCGGCTGCCCGGCGGCGCGCTCGCCAAGGCGGGACGCCTGGTGGCGCCGGGGACCGCGGTGGAACGGGTGGCGCAAGCCCCCTTCGTCGGGCGCGGCGGCGAGAAGCTGGCGCCGGCGCTGGACGCCTTCGACGTCCGGGTGGACGGTCGCGTCTGCCTGGACGTGGGCGCGTCCACCGGCGGCTTCACCGACTGCCTGCTTCTCCGCGGGGCGGCGGGGGTCCACGCGATCGACGTCGGGCACGGCCAGCTCCATCCGCGGCTTCGCGCGGACGCCCGCGTCGTCGTGTGGGAGGGCGTCAACGCGCGCCACCTCGAGCCGGCCCGGTTTCCCGACGGGCCGAGCCTCGCGACGATCGACGTCTCCTTCATCTCGCTCGACAAGGTGCTGCCCGCGGTCTCGGCGTGCCTCGTCGCCCCGGCGGAGATCGTGGCCCTCGTGAAGCCGCAGTTCGAGGTTGGCCGCGGTCAGGTGGGCAAGGGCGGCGTGGTGCGCGCGTGGGCCGCGCGGCGGGACGTGGTCCGCGGCGTGGCCGCCGCGGCGGCGCGACTGGGCCTGGTCACGCTCGGCGTGGCTCCGTCGGCCCTCCACGGCCCGAAGGGGAACCGCGAGGTCTTCCTCCACCTCGCTCGCGACCCCGGGCCGCGCGTGCCGCTCGAGGGCGACACGCTCGAGGCTGCGCTCGCCGAGGCGGTGCCGGCCGAGGACCGCCTCGCCGGGGCGCGAGCGGAGCGGGGACGGCCGTGAGCCCACGGGCCGCCACAGGCCGATGGCCGTTCGATCGGATCCGTGCGATCAACCCCTGCGCAGCGAGGGTAGCCCCGTGAGCGCAACCGAGGGTGGAAAGGGGAGGGGACGGATGCGGCGCGTCGGGATCGTCGCGCGGCGGGACCGGGCGGAGGCGCGCGAGGTGACGCGCGGCCTCGTCCAGTGGCTCGTCGCCCAGGGGCGCGAGGTCGTCGTCGACACCGAGACGGCGGCGGCGCTCGCCCTTCCCGGCGTGACCGTCGCGGATCGGCAGGCCCTGCCGGGGAAGGTCGACCTGATCGTCGTCCTCGGCGGAGACGGCACGCTCCTGTCGGTCGCGCGCTTGGTGGACGGTCGCGACGTCCCGATCCTCGGCGTGAACCTGGGCGGTCTCGGCTTCCTGACGGCGACCACGCTCGAGGCGCTCTTCCCGACGCTCGAGGCGGTGCTGCGCGGCGAGTACGCCGCCGAGGAGCGCCTGGTCCTGACGGTGACCCTGACGCGGGCCGGCGCCTCCCTGGCGGAGCTGCTGGCCCTCAACGACGTCGTGGTGGCGAAGGGAGCCCTCGGGCGGCTGATCGACCTGGACGTTCGCGCCGACGGCCAGCCGATGACCGCCTACCGCGCCGACGGCCTCATCATCGCCACCCCCACCGGCTCGACGGCCTACAACCTGTCGGCGGCGGGGCCGATCCTCTTCCCCACGATGGATGCCGTGGTCCTGACCCCCATCTGCTCGCACACGCTGACGAATCGCCCCATCGTTCTGCCCGCGTCGATTGCCCTGGAAGTGACCCTCCTGAGCGACGCCCCCGACGTCGTCCTGTCCGTGGACGGTCAGCCAGGCCCCCCGCTCGCCGCCGGAGACGTGGTGCGTGTCGGCCAGGCGGCGGCTCGGATCCGGCTGATCCGGGACCCTCGGAAATCCTACTTCGAGGTGCTGCGTACAAAGCTAAAATGGGGCGAACGCTGATCAATCCGGAGGCGCGCTGGGGTGCTGAGAGAGCTCAGAGTCCGTAACCTCGCGGTCATCGAGTCCCTGACCGTTCCGTTCGGTCCGGGGCTCAACGTCCTGACCGGCGAGACAGGCGCAGGGAAGTCGATCATCATCGACGCCCTGACCCTCCTCCTCGGCGAGCGCGCCCAGCCGGCCGAGACGATCCGGAGCGGCGCGGAGACGGCGACCATCGAGGCCGTCTTCGACGCGCGCCGGAAGAGCCCCGTCGCCGCGGTCCTCCAGGAGCACGGCATCCCACTGGAGGACGGCCAGCTGGTCGTGCGTCGGGAGCTCGTGCGTGGCGGGCGGGGGCGGGTGTTCCTGAACGACGCGAACACGACCCTCGCGCTGCTCGAGCGGCTGGGCGAGGTCCTGGTCGAGGTCCACGGCCAGCACGAGCACCAGGCCCTCCTCCGGCCGGGGCGGCATCTCGACCTCCTGGATGCCTTCGCGGGCCTCGGGATCCTCCGCGACCGGCTCCGCCAGCGCCACGACGAGTGGCGGAGCGCCTCGTCCGACCTCGACACGCTCCGGACCACGGCCCGCGACCAGGTCGCCCGGACGGCCCAGTACCGGGAGACCATCGCGGAGATCGACGCGGCGCACCTCCGGCCGCAGGAGGAGGAGGAGCTGCGCGAGGAGCGCCGGCGCCTGATGAACGCCGAGCGCCTGGCGGAGGGCGCGTCGGGGGCGTACCGCGAGCTCTACGACGATCCCGCCTCGGCGGTCGAGCGGGCGGGCCGCGCGGCAAGCCTCCTCCGCGACCTGGCGCGCGTCGATCCCGCGGTCCAGGCGACGGTCCAGGCGCTCGACACCGCGCTGGTGCAGCTCGACGAGACCGCGCGGACCCTCCGGAGCTACCGCGACGGCATCGTGTTCGACCCGCCGCGCCTCGAGGTGATCGAGCGGCGGCTGGACGACGTCAGCCGGCTGAAGCGGAAGTACGGCGAGACGGTGGACGCGGTCCTCGCGCTCCGGGTGCGGCTCGAGTCCGAGCTGGAGGGTCTGTCGCGAGCCGGCGAGGACGAGGGGCGCCTGGCGGAGCGCGTGGAGCGGCTGCGCACCGAGCTGGTCACGCGCGCGACCGACCTCGCCGAGCGGCGTGACCAGGCCGTTGGCCGGTTGGAGGGCGCGGTGCTCGCGGAGCTCGCGGCGCTCGACCTCGAGGGCGCGGCGTTCCGCGTCCGTCTGGTCCGGGACCGGGCCGGCCACGGGGAGCTCGGCGTGGGCCCCGAGGGCTGGCGCCTCGGCCCCAAGGGCGTCGACCAGGCGGAGTTCCTGTTCTCGGCCAACGCCGGGGAAGACGCCCGGCCGCTCGCCCGCATCGCCTCGGGCGGCGAGCTCTCCCGCACGATGCTCGCGCTCAAGGTCGTACTGGCGGCCACCGACGCGGTGCCGGTGTTGATCTTCGACGAGGTGGACGTCGGCATCGGGGGCAAGACGGCCGACACCGTGGGCAAGAAGCTCCGCCAGGTGGCCAGGACTCGGCAGGTCCTCTGCGTCACGCATCTCCCCCAGATCGCGGCCTACGCCGACCAGCACTTCCGGGTCGAGAAGCGCGAGGAGGAGGGGCGCACGGCGACGACGGTCGGCGTCCTGGTCAAGAACGACCGGGTGCGCGAGGTGGCCCGGATGCTGGGCGGCGAGTCGGTCACCGACACGAGCCTCCAGCACGCGCTCGAGCTCATCACCCAGGCGCGAGGGAAGTGATCGCGCGCTCCGCCGGGCGTCCCCGCCGGCCCCGCTTGATCCGGGGGAGTACAATAGGCCTGCCATGATCGACCTCGTCCTGCGCAAGGTCTTCGGATCCAAGCACGAGCGCGACGTCAAGCGCATGCGGCCCCGGGTGGCCGCGATCAACGCCCTCGAGGCCGACATCGGCAAGTGGCCGGACGAGGCTTTCCGGCGCCGCGCCGACGAGATCCGGCAGAAGATCCAGGACGGGACCGACCTCGAGGAGCTCCTGCCCGAGGTCTTCGCGATGGTGCGGGAGATCGGGCGCCGCCGTCTCGGGATGCGCCACTTCGACGTCCAGCTGATGGGCGGCATGGTGCTCCACGAGGGCAAGATCGCGGAGATGGCCACCGGCGAGGGCAAGACGCTGGTGGCGACCCTGCCCGCGGTGCTGAACGGCCTCACCGGGCGGGGCGTCCACATCGTCACGGTGAACGACTACCTGGCGCGCCGCGACGCCCAGTGGATGGGGCCCATCTACCACCAGCTGGGCCTCTCGGTCTCGGTCATCCAGCACGAGGCGTCGTTCATCTACGATCCCGCCTACGTGCCGAGCGACTCGCGGTTCCTCTCGCTCCGGCCGAGCCAGCGGCGCGAGGCTTACCTCGCCGACATCACGTACGGGACGAACAACGAGTTCGGGTTCGACTACCTGCGCGACAACATGCGCTTTTCGCTCGATGAGCTGGTCCAGCGGGAGCTCCACTACGCGATCGTCGACGAGGTCGACTCGATCCTGATCGACGAGGCGCGGACGCCGCTGATCATCTCGGGCCCGACCGAGGAATCGACCGACCTCTACTACAAGGTCGACCGGATCATCCCCCGGCTCACGCGCGCGGCCACGATCACCGAGGGGAAGCTCCACGAGATCGAGGAGGTCCGGCAGGGCGACTTCATCGTCGACGAGAAGGCGAAGACGGTCACCCTGACCGAGGCGGGCACCGCCCGGTGCGAGCAGCTGCTCGCGGTGGGGAATCTCTACGATCCCACCAACATCGACACGCTCCACCACATCCACCAGGGCCTCCGGGCCCACGCGCTGTTCCAGAAGGACGTGGACTACGTCGCCAAGGACGGCCAGATCATCATCGTCGACGAGTTCACCGGGCGCCTCATGCCCGGGCGCCGGTGGTCGGACGGCCTCCACCAGGCGATCGAGGCGAAGGAAGGGCTGCGGATCCAGCAGGAGAACCAGACCCTCGCCACCATCACCTTCCAGAACTACTTCCGGATGTACGACAAGCTCGCCGGCATGACGGGGACCGCCGACACCGAGGCCGCGGAGTTCGCGAAGATCTACAAGCTGGACGTCACGGTGGTTCCCACCAACCGGACGCTCGGCCGCGTGAACAACCCGGACATCGTGTACAAGACGGAGCGCGAGAAGTTCGACGCCGTCGTCCAGGAGATCAAGGATCTCCACGAGAAGGGCCGGCCGATCCTCATCGGCACCGTGTCGATCGAGAAGTCGGAGCGCCTGTCGAAGCTCCTCAAGAAGGGCGGGGTCCCCGACCACCAGGTGCTGAACGCCAAGTACCACGAGAAGGAAGCCGAGATCGTGGCGCAGGCGGGCCGGGTCGGCGCGGTCACCATCGCGACCAACATGGCCGGCCGCGGCACGGACATCCTGCTCGGCGGCAACGCGGAGTTCCTCGCCCGGGAGACGATGCGGAAGCGCGGCGTGGACCCGACGACGGTGTCCGACGACGAGCGGGCCCGCGCGGTGGAGGAGGCCCGCCGGATCACCGACAAGGAGCACGAGCGCGTCGTCGAGCTGGGCGGCCTCCACATCCTGGCCACCGAGCGCCACGAGTCCCGCCGGGTGGACAACCAGCTCCGCGGGCGCTCGGGACGCCAGGGCGACCCGGGGTCCTCGCGCTTCTACCTCTCCCTCGAGGACGACCTCCTGCGCATCTTCGGGTCCGAGCGGATCCAGAAGATCATGGACCGGCTCGGGATGGAGGAGGGGGAGCCCATCGAGCACGGCCTGGTGTCGCGGGCGATCCAGACCGCCCAGAAGCGCGTGGAGGCCCACCACTTCGAGATCCGGAAGCACCTCCTCGAGTACGACGACGTCATGAACAAGCAGCGCGAGGTCATCTACGGGATGCGCCGCGAGATCCTCCAGGGAGAGAGCCAGGAGGAGACGATCCGCGAGTGGATGGACGAGGCCCTCGACGGCATCGTCGCCACCTACGCGGGCGAGGACGTGCACCCGGAGGACTGGGACCTGGGCGGGCTCGGCGAGGCGCTCCACCGGCAGTTCGACGTGAAGCTCCCCGCCGCGGTGTCGACGCGTGAGGTCGCGTCGCGCGAGGCGCTCCGCGAGACGCTGGCGGAGGCGGTGCAGGCGCGCTATGCGGCGCGCGAGGCGGAGCTCTCCACGGACCTCCTGCGGTCGCTCGAGCGCTGGGTCATGCTCCACGTGATCGACAGCCAGTGGAAGGACCACCTCCTCTCGATGGACCACATGAAGGAGGGGATCGGCCTTCGCGGGTACGGCCAGCGCGACCCCCTGACCGAGTACAAGCGCGAGGCCTACGACCTCTTCGAGGAGATGGTCGACCGCGTGCGGACGTCCGTCACCGAGCTTCTCTTCAAGATGCAGGTGGCCCGGGACGGCGCCGCCGAGCCCGTGCCGGCGCCTCGGCCGATCGCTCCGCCGCGCGCCGCCGGGCCCGTTACGGTGTCGCGCGGCACGCCCGAGCGCCGGTCGGAGGCCGCGAAGAGCGGCCAGAAGGTGGGCCGGAACGACGCGTGCCCGTGCGGATCGGGGAAGAAGTACAAGAAGTGCTGCCTCCCCAAGGGCGCGTGACGCCCGCTCCCCGGCGGGGCCGGCACGTCCGGTCGCCGGGCCCCTCCCGCATCAACCTGTAGGGTCGCCGGGCGCGCATTGCGCCCACCCCTGGTATTTTTCCCTTGGACCGATCCCGGGGCTCGTGCTATCAGTCTGTGACGGTCATGCGGCTCCAGAGCGTCACGCTGTTCGGCTTCAAGTCGTTCGCGGATCGCACCGACGTGCGCATCCTCCCGGGGATCACTGCCATCGTCGGCCCGAACGGCTGCGGGAAGTCCAACATCTCGGACGCGCTCCGCTGGGCGCTCGGCGAGCAGAGCGCGAAGGCCCTCCGCGGCCACCGCATGGAGGACGTGATTTTCCACGGCTCGGCGTCGCGCCGGCCGCTCGGACTGTCCGAGGTCCTTCTCACGTTCTCGAACGATGGCGAGCTGGCGGTTCCGTGGAGTGAGGTCGGTCTCGGGCGGCGCCTCTACCGCGACGGTGAGTCGGAGTACCTCCTCAACAAGCAGGTCTGCCGGCTGAAGGACATCCACGATCTCTTCCTCGGCACCGGCGTCAACCCGAAGGCCTACGCGCTCATGGAGCAGGAGCGGCTGGCCCAGATCCTGACCGCGAAGCCGCTCGACCGGCGGGTGTTCGTGGAAGAGGCCGCGGGGATCACCCGGTACAAGCTCCAGCGGGCGGAGACGCTCACCAAGCTCGAGGCGACGCGCCAGAACCTTCTGCGCGTCCGCGACGTGATGGACGAGGTGAAGCGGCAGCTCGGCTCGCTGGAGCGCCAGGCCAAGAAGGCCCAGCAGCACAAGGCCCTGCAGGCCGAGCGGCGGACCATCGAGGTCGCCCTCCTGGCCGCCGAGCACGCCGGGCTCGCGGGGGAGGAGGAGCGCCTCGGCCGCGAGGAGGCCACGGAGCGCGCGCAGGTGGAGCTCGGCCAGACGCGCGTGGCGGCGCAGGGCGCGGCGGTCGAGCTCGCGCGCGCGGACGTGATGGGCGCCGAGCAGCGCGCCGCGGAGGCGCGTCACGCCCTCCAGCGCGCGGAGCTCGAGCTCGAGGGCTGCATCGGCCGGGCCGAGCAGCTCCGCCTGGTCGAGCGGGACCTGGGCGCCGAGGTGAGCCGGCTCGGCGAGGAGGCCGAGGCCCTCTCCCTGAAGGTGAAGGCGCTCGCCGAGGAGCGACGGAGCAAGGGGACGCTCCTCGAAGCCCTCCAGCGCGACTACGTCGACCTCGAGGCGCGGGCCCGGACCGAGGAGGCGGCGCTGGACGAGTTGCGGGTCCGCCTGCGGGGCGCCCGCGAGGCCGCGGAGACCCTGCGCCGGGACCAGGTCGGGCTCGCCGGCCACCGGACCGAGCTCGGGCAGATCCTGGGGGCCCTCGACGAGCGGGGGGAGCACCTCCACCGCCGCCTGCACCGCCTGAAGGCCGAGCGCACCGAAGCCGAGGCCGAGCGCGCCCGCATCGAGACGGCGCGGGGCGTGGCCAGCGAGCGCGTGGGCGCCGCGGCGGCGCGCCTGGCCGCGCTCGAGGTCGAGCTCAGGGAGCTGGCCACGGACGCGGCGGCGGCGTCGGCGGAGCGCGCCGCCGCGACGGAGGCCGGCGAGGCCTGCCGGGTCGCCCTTGCCGGCCGGCGGTCGAGCCTCTCCGCGCTGGAGGAGCTCGAGGCCCAGCGCGCCGGCTACGCCCAGGGCGTGCAGGCCGTCTTCGCCGCCGCCGGCGACGCGCGCCTCCGCGGCGTGGTCGGGACCGTCGCCGACCTCCTCGAGGTGCCGAGAGAGCTCGAGCACGCCGTCGAGGCGGTGCTGGGCGAGCGCCTCCAGTGGGTGGTGATGGAGACGTTCGAGGCCGCGAAGGCGGCGCTCGGGTATCTCGGCCGCTCGGGGGGCGGGCAGGCGACGTTCCTGCCGCTCGACTGGCTCAACGGGACGGAGAAGACGCACGTCGGCACGGACCCCGGCGTCGTGGGGCTCGCGGAGGCGCTCGTGGCCTCGGGCCACCCGCGGCTCGTCGCGAACCTCCTCGGCTCGGTCGTCGTCGTGCGCGACCTCGGGTCGGCGGAGCGCCTCTACTCGCAGAACGGCCACGGGACGAGCTTCGTCACGGTGGGCGGTGAGGTGCTGAGCCCACCGGGCGCGCTCGGGGGCGGTCGGGCCTCGGGCGGGGGTGATGCCTCGCTGCTCGCGCGGAAGCGTTCCATCCGCGATCTCGGCGGCGAGATCCGGCGCTTGGAGGCGGAGCTCGAGCAGACGCTCGAGCGAGGGCGCCGCGCGGAGGCGCGGGTCGCCGCGCTCGACGACACGCAGCGGGCGCGCGCCGCCGCGCGGGAAGGCGCGGAGGCCGACCGGCTGTCGGCGTCGAAGGACCTCGAGCAGGTGGTCCGCGAGGCGGAGCGGGTCGGGCTCATGGCCGAGGGGATCCGGGCGGAGATCGCCCAGCTCCGTGGGGACGCCGCGTCGGTCGAGGCCGAGGCGCGGACGCAGCGGGAGACGCTCGCCGAGGTCGAGTCGACCGCGGCGCGGGTGGCCTCCGAGATCGCCGAGCTCCTGGGGCGGATCGACGTCGATTCCCACGACGAGGCCCGGCGCTCGCAGGCGTTCCTGGACGCCCAGGTGGAGCTGGCCGCCCTCGCCGGTCGCGTCGACACGCTCCAGACCGACCTCGTGCGGAATCAGACCGACGACGGCGAGGCGCAGGAGCGCATCCGGGCGGGAGAGGAGCGGCTCCAGGGGCTACGGGGGCGCCTCGAGGAGGGCGCGCTCGAGCGCCGCCGGCTGGACGCGCGCGCCGAGACGATCCGCGCCGAGCGCGACCAGACCGAGTCCGTGGCCCGGGTGACCGCCGAGGCGATGCGGGAGCGCGCGGAGGCCGTGACCCGGGCCGCCGACGAGCTCCGCGCGAGCGAGGTCGAGCTCCACCGTGCGAGCCGCGCGGTGCAGGAGCACGCGATCCGCCTGGCCGAGATCCGGGTCCGCCGCCAGGACCTCGAGGCCGACGCCCGGCGCCGCTTCGAGGTCGATGCGGACGGGCTCCGCCTGGCCCACGACCCGGCGCGCGATCTCGGGGAGGCGCAGGCCCGTCTGGAGACGATCACGCAGCGCATCGCCGCCCTCGAGCCCGTGAACCTCATCGCCGACGAGGAGTACCGGGAGCTCGACGAGCGGCTCGGCTTCCTCCGGACCCAGCACGACGATCTGTCCTCGTCGATGCGGGACCTGGAGAAGGCGCTCCGCGGGATGACCCGGACCGCGCAGGAGCGGTTCCTCGAGGCGTTCGAGGCCATCAACCGGAACTTCCAGGACCTCTTCGCTCGACTCTTCGAGGGCGGGCGCGCCGAGCTCCGCCTGGTGGAGGCGCCCGAGGGCGGCGACCCGCTCGACACGGGCATCGAGATGGTCGCCCAGCCGCGCGGGAAGCGCCTCCAGGCGATCTCGCTGCTCTCCGGCGGCGAGAAGGCGCTCACGGGCCTGGCGCTGCTGTTCGCGATCTTCTACTACCGGCCGAGCCCCTTCTGCCTGCTGGACGAGGTGGACGCGCCGCTCGACGACGCGAACATCCACCGGTTCACGCGGGTCCTCCGGGAGCTGTCCGGCCAGACGCAGTTCATCGTGATCACCCACAACCGGAAGACCATGGAGGCGGCCGACGTCCTGTACGGCGTCACCATGGAGGAGCCGGGGCTCTCGAGGATCGTCTCGGTCAGCCTCGCCTGACGACCGACTATCCGGAAGCGCGGACGGACGAGCTCTTGCCGACGCGGTTGCGCGCCCGCTTGTTGCAGATGAACGCCGTGGTGCGAAGCCTTGCCAGTTGTCGCTTCCACATGCCGGGTGACTGGTGACTTCAGGACGCTGACTCTCGCCGACCTGTCTGCTCCGAGAGAGCGGAGCTGCGGTCCTGTGGATCAGGCATTTCCCTCGGCCACGCCCGACGAGTCCGACCCGAAGCGTCAGGTGGCGCTCGGGCCGGGAACGGAGCCGTAGGCCGACAACCAGGCCTGCAGGAACTCTTGTACGAGGCTCGGATAGTCCCCCGCGGTGGCATCCCGTTCCGACAGGGTGGGCGCGGTCGTCGGCCACGAGAGGCGCAGCTCGGGAGAGTTCCAGCGGCACCCGAGCTCGTCGTTCGGGTCCCAGTAGCGGGAGGTTCCGTAGACCAGGACCGTCGGCTCGGGAGCGTAGAGGCCGTGCGCCACGCCCACGGGAACGACGACAGCACGAGGGGTCCGCGCGTCCAACTCGAGCAGCTGCGACGAGCCGACGGTGGGGGACCACGGGCGAAGGTCGTGGAGCCCGAGCAGCATGCGGCCCGCGGCTGGCACGAGGTGATCCACATGGCGCACGTGCACGTGGACGCCGCGCAGCACGCCGGCCGCGCTCGTCATCACGTTCCACTGGACGGGCTGGCAGCCGAGGTTCCAGGCCTCGCGGAAGATCTCGAGGAGCATGCCCCGATTATCGGCGTGGGGGGTCAAGGGGCGGATGACAACGCCGTCGGGCAGCGCTGCGTCTAGCATAGGGCCGCCTCTACCCTAGCATCCCGAAGTCATCGACCGGGAGTGAAGAGGTCTGGCCGGAATCGTTCTGAGGCCAGACTCGATGATTTGGCCGGCGGCGTGCCTAGGATTCTTGTTGAGGCCGCTCACATCACCGGCCTATCATCGGCAGGGAAGGGTGTCGGCCGCGACTGTCGAGGTGGATCGACCATGGCCGCGGGTCGGCGCGTTCTCGCCGGGCGTCCCGACGTCATGAGGAACATCGTGACCCATGGGAGTGTCGAGCAGCACATGGTGGACGCAGGGGCTCGCTTCGCGCGCGCCACGATGGCATGGGCAAGATCCTGACCGACCCTCAGATCGCGCAGTACGTGGCTCAGGGCTACGTCGCTCCGATTCCCGTTCTCACGCGCGCGCAGGCGGACCGGTATCGGGAGGAGCTGGAACGGTTCCTCGATGCAAGCGGAGGCGCGGATCCGCGGGCGCCGGTCCTCCGGACGAAAGTGCATTTGCGCTGTCCGGTCCTGCTCGAGCTGGTCTCGATGCCGGCGATCCTCGACGCAGTGGCAGACGTTCTCGGCCCTGATCTCCTCTGCCGGTCGTCCAGCGTGTTTCTCAAGCTGCCGGGGGGCGCCACCTACGTGGCGTGGCACCAGGACGCGGCGTACTGGGAGCTGGAGCCGCCGGACGTGGCGACGGCATGGGTGGCGTTGACCGACAGCACAGAGGAGAACGGCGCGCTCCAGGTGCTGCCGGGCAGTCATCGCGCGCCGCTGATGCCACACGGGGAGCTCGGTGATCCAGCCAACCTGCTCTCGCGGGGGCAGGGAATCACGGTCCCGATCGACGCGAGCCGTGTGGTCTCCCTCGTCCTGCGGGCGGGTGAGATCTCGATCCACCACGTGGGGTTAGCACACGGCTCCCGGCCGAACGCGGCGGCCACGCGCCGGATCGGCTTCGCGATCAGGTATGTTGCCGCTCACGTGCGCAACACCAGGGGACGCCGGGACAGCGCCATGCTCGTCCGGGGCGTCGACCGCTTCAGGCACTTCGACGCGGAGCGGACCGAGGGCCCCTGGCCGTCGAGTGTCAAGCGCGGCTAGCTCGGGCCGATCCCGATGCGCCGCCGCATGCGCCACCCAGACCTGCGCGATCAGAGCCCGGGCCGGTCAGGTTGGCGTCCCGCCGGGCCGAGACGCCGAGCTGCCGCGAGGGCGGAGCGCAACGGGCCGGTCCACCGCCAGGACCTCGATCGGAGGACGCGCCCGAGCTCCGCCTCCAGCCGACCGCGCTCCGCGGCGACGCGCGCGTGGTGGCCGGCAAGCTCGGCGTACTGCCGGTCGCTCCGAACTGCCGTGGTGACGATCGAGCGCCACGCGGCGGCTTCGACCGACTGGCGCGTCCGGGAGTCGAGGAGGCGCGTGTGCCACTGGCGGTTCTCCTCGGCGCGATCCTCGAGAGACATACTGCTGCGGGGCGGAGTCGCGAACTGGACCGCGGTGACTCCCATGTGGGTCCCGTAGCGGAGCCCGGGGTACCGCAGGAACTTGCGCCACATGTGAAGGTCCGACCAGATCCCCGCTGGCGCTGGCGCCCACCCCTCGGGCAGCCGCCGGTAGGCATCGAGCCGATAGGCGCCGAACGAGAGGCCGAATCGATTGAATACCTCGGTCAAGAAGCGCTGACGCAGCTCGGGTTCTGCGAGATCGGCTGGCAGCGCCTGGACGGATCCGTCGGGATGGATCCACGTCTGGATCACGTGGCCGAAGTCGACCACCGTCAGGAGCTTCTCCAGGCTGGCGAGATGGTCGGGGAACCACAGGTCGTCGTCCGCGATGTGCGCGACGTACTCGCCTGTCGCGCGGCCGAGTGCCAGGTGGCGATACGTCTCGCCCTGGCCCTCGCCCTTCGGGAACGCGAGCGCCGTCGTGCGCGGATCGCGCGCCGCGTACTCGCGCGCGCAGGCCACCGTCGCCTCGGGCGCCCCGTCGCAGATCACGACCAGCTCGAGGTCGGCGTGGCTCTGGGCCAGCACGGTCTCGATGGCGTACGGAAGCATCACCGGAGCGCGATGCACCGGGAGTAGCACCGTGAAACGCGCCACGCGACGCTCAGTCCGGCAGCGCGGCGAGCCGCCGGAGCGCGGCGATGCGCTCGACCACGAGCAGACCCTCCCCCGCCGAGGACCGGGGCGGGGGCCCGCCCCGGAGGTGGTCGAGGAAGGCGTTGAGCTCGCGGAGCAGCGGCGGGTCGCCCGCCGCCGGCCGGTCCTGGGGCGTGCCGAAGCTCCCACCCGGCGCGCCTTCGGCGACCGCGATCCGGTCGTCGTAGGAGTCGGCCAGCTGCGCCGCCTTGCGGCTCCCGACGACGACGACAGCGCGCCGGGTGACCGGATGGCTGGTCCCGATCTCGATCGTCACCTGCGGCCCACTCGGGTCGTCCCGGAGGACGGCGAGAAAGTCGGAGGCGGCCCGCCCCGGCACCGGGAGGAGCACCGCGGCGGCCGCGGGCAGGTAGCCAAGGATCTCCAGGGCGATCGCAAGGTCGTGGGGCAGCAGGATCCACAGCGCATCGACGTCCGGGTGGGGGTGGCCCCAGCCGAGCCGGTACGAGCGGACCGCGAGGATCTCACCCAGCTCGCCCGACTTGGCCGCGGCCGCCAGGGCCTCGACCCCCGCGTGATAGCGCCACTTGTCCATGACGAAGATGCGGTCGCCGGCCGTGGCCACGAGGCGCCGAGCGGCCGCGAGGTCGTTCGTCATCGGCTTCTCGACGAACAGTGGCCGGCCGGTGGGGAGGAGCCGCTCGATCACGGTCGCGTGCGTGCTCGTGGGACTCGCGATCACGAAGCCGTCGACCGGCTCGCGGAGATCGTCGATCGTAGCGACCGCCGCGCCCGCGCCGAGGGTGACGGCCTCGCGGCGGTTCGCCGCGGACGGCGCGACGACCTGCACTTCGGCGCCCAGCGCCAGGAGGTCGCGGAGGATGAGCCGGCCCCATCGACCGCATCCGATGAGCCCGACGCGCTGCGTCACCGCTGGGTCCGGCCGGGGGTGGAGCCGTGCACGGCCGCCCACTTCGCAAGGAAGGCTTCCACGAAGCCCGAGTAATCCGCCGCGGTGGCATCGCGCTCCGACAGGATCGGAGACCGCACCGGCCACCCAAGACCGATCTCCGGGGCGTTCCAGCGGCAAGCGAGCTCATCGGTGGCGTCCCAGTAGTGCGACGCGCCATGAACGAGGAGCGACGGCTCGGTGGAGTACAGGCCATGCGCCACCCCCGCCGGGACGATCACCGCGCGGGGCGCACGGGCGTCGAGCTCGATCAGCTCCGAGGCGCCGGAGGTGGAAGACCAGGGCCGCAGGTCGTGAAGGCCGAGCAGCATGCGGCCCGCGGCCGGGATGAGGTGATCGACGCGCCGGACGTGCGCTTGGATGCCACGCAGCACGCCGGCCGTGCTCGTTATCGCGTTCCACTGCAGGGGCCGGCAACCCAGGTCCCACGACTCGCGGAAGATCTCGACCAAGTTGCCGCGGGGATCCGGGTGGGGCGTCAAGGCATGGATCACGACGCCCTCGGGCAGCGCGCTGCCAGCCGCGCGCGCCTTGGTTCGAGCCGGCTCCATCGTCTGCCTTCCTGCCGCCGCGGAACGCGGCCGCGGCCAGCCGTACAAGCCTAGCATCCCGGCTCCCCGGGGGCAGAGATACGGGTGACGTCAGGCTGCCGTGCGAGGGTGACTAGAACCGCGAACGGGTGCGCGCCGCTTCCGCCATTGCGCGGTTCGGCCGCGCAGAATAACCTGGCATCCCATGCGTGTCGTAGCGGTCCTCGCGGTGCGCAACGAGCAGCGGTTCATCGCGGCGTGCCTCGAAAACCTCCGTCAGCAAGGGATCGAGACCTACCTCTGTGACAACGACTCGTCTGACCGCACGCTCGAGATCGCCGAGCGGTACTGGGGACGTGGCCTCGTTGGCATGGAGCGGATCCCCTATGATGGCGTGTACCGGTGGGAGCGAATCCTCGAGCGCAAGGAAAGGATCTTCCAGGTTCTCGACGCAGACTGGGTGATGCATGCGGATGCGGACGAGATCTACCTGCCGCCTCGCTGGTGCCGTACGCTCGTGGATGCCCTGTCGGACGCCGACGCGCGCGGCTACGACACCGTGGACTTCTCGGAGTTCACGTTCGTGCCGACGTAGGAGGCGCCTGACCACGACCACGCCGACTTCCAGCGAACGATGCGATGGTACTATCCCCTGCGACCCCGGTCGCCGCACAAGGTGCGCGCATTCAAGAAGCGCGGCGGGCCCATCGAGATCGCGTGGTCCGGCGGTCACGAGGTTCGGTTCGCCACGCCCTCCAGGTTGTGCCCTCAGCCCAGTCGGATGCGACACTACCTGTTCCTCAGCGTGGAGCACGCCGTGCGTAAGTATGCGACCCGGCGGTACGACCTCGCGGAGGTGGAGATCGGTTGGCATGCATGGCGAGCCCACCTGCGGCCCGAGCACGTGCGCCTGCCCGGCTCACGAGAGCTCCGCGTCACAGTCTCGGACGACGACCTGGACCCCTCTGATCCCTGGACCCAGAACTGGCTGGGCCGCTGCGTGCCGCGCTGAGGGGCACGGCGCTGAACAGCGACACGATCCCGCGGTTCGGGTGGGGCTAGATCGCCATCCCTGGTCCGGGAGGGTCAGCCCTGTCGCAGTAAAGGCGAGGGATGAGCGCCGGGCGTAGAGACGAGCAAGAGCCCCCCTTCGGCGTCGCGCCACGGGTGCTTTCATGCCTCCGTCGGATTCTCGGTCAGCGATGGTGAAGCTGTCCGTCGTGATCCTCAACTGGAACGCGGCCGACGACACTGTGGCATGTCTCCGTTCGGTCGAGGCCTGGGACGCGAAGGGCATCGTTGATCGGCCAACGATTTGGGTGGTGGACAACGCCTCGCGGCCACCCGGAATCGAGCCGATCCGCCGGGAGTTCCCGGACGTCCGCATCCTGGAGAGCCCGACCAATCGAGGCTTCGGCGGCGGCAACAACCTGGGGATCGAAGCGGCCCTCCGCCACGGGGCGGACGCAGTGCTCCTGCTGAACAACGATGCGTTCGTTGACGCCGAGAGCGTCGCGGCGATAGTGGCAACCCTCTCGGCCGATGCCGCGATCGGAGTCGTCGGCCCGACCGTCTGGCACCGAGGCGAGTGCGTCTCGGCGGGAGGACGGGATATTGCGCGATATTCGGTGACGCACCTCAGGCCGCGAGTGCTGCCGACGAGTCGCGTGGACGTAGACTACGTGCCCGGCACGGTGGCGCTCCTCCGGCGGCAGGTGTTCGAGCGCGCCGGTCTGTTCGACGAGGAGTACTTCTTCGGCGGCGAGATGGCCGATCTGTGCCACCGAGCCCGGCTGCATGGGCTCCGGTCAGTTATCGACCCTCGCGGGCGGGCCCGCCACGACCTGGATCGCTCCCTGGGCCTTCGCGAGACCCTGCATGCCTACTACGTCGTTCGCAATCGATTCCTTTACGTGCGGAAGCACCATGCTCGACGAGCGACTTGGCTCTACGGCAGATGGATCCTGCGAGGTGCCGTGGCCATCCTGGCCGCCCTCTGCCGAGGCAAGTCGACGCGGGCCTGGGCCATTTCCCTGGGCGTTCTGGATGGCATGCGGGGGCGATTCGGCGGGCGGAATGAGCGGGTCCTTGGGAGCAACGCCCATCCCGTTCGGCCCCGATGATCGCAGCGAAGCCGACCGGTCGAGAGCCCGCCGGTTTCAGGCCTGGGGAGTCCCGCGCTTCCGCGGGGCCGCGGGGAGGTGAGGCGCTGCCGCGAGGCCTGCGGGTAGGCGATCCGCCTAGAGGGCCGATGGCGGAGAGATACGACTACGAGATCGACCTGAGCCGGGACGACAGCCACTCGCGGACGATCGGGCTGGTCGGGCACGGGTAGAAGGTGCTCGAGGTCGGGTGCGCAAACCGGGTACGTGTCGGCGTTCCTGACGCAGTGACGCGGGTGGGTTGTCACTGTGGCTAGGGGTCTTGATGCGCAACACGCAACTGCGCGTCGTAGTGTGCCCAGTAGGCGGCAGCCCCTGGTTCTCCGGCTGTGAAGTTGTCGAGGTAAGAGTCGGAGAGGACATGCTCCGAGTCCAGCGAGCGAAAATTACGCCGGACACTCTCGAGATGGTAGGGGCCTTTTGGTCCCTGCGTGCACGTGGCGCAGTAAGGGACCTCGTCAGGACTCCGCCCACCACTCTGGGATTCAAACTGCGCGCGGTTCGTGAATGCCGTCCGGGCGAGGAGGGCCATCGGTGAGTTCACCAGATCGATTCTCGGACCATCGGCGTTGATGCGGCCGAAGACCAGGCCCCGGAACGCTTCCGACGGCGCCATGCAACAGGGCAAGACGCGTCCCGCGCCGTCGAGGGTGATGGCGTCGTACAGATACGGGCACGAATACCCCGTGGGGTGCTCCGGTTCGTCAAGGCCTCCGGCGTCCCGGAACCGCTGGATCCAGCTCGCGCCGAACGCCGCCGACACGTGAGGTACGACTCGGGTCTTCATCTCCTCGGAACACCACTTCGTTGGCGCGACTCTCCCCGCTGTGTGCTGACGAAAATCGTGCGAGCCCCTGAGCGGTGACCGGACTGCCTTGATCGTCGGATCGTCCCACGTCACCTCGAATGGCGTGAAGACGGAAAGGCAATCGACGTCCAGGAGGCGGGCCAGCTGCATGGCCTCCTCCACCTGATGAGCGTTGTGCTCGAAGGTGAGGAACTGCCAGCACAGGTAGGGGGTTTGGGAGCCGGCGCGCTTCTTGGCGGCGACGAGTTTGCGAACATTGTCGAGCACTAGGTCCAGTTTGCCGCGACGGCGGTACCGCCCATAGACGTCCTGAGTCGTCCCGTCGATCGAGATGATCAGCCAATCGAGCCCCGAACCGACGATCGCGTCCGCGTCGATGGGCAGCGACAGGTTCGTCGAAGCCATGGTGTACATGAGGTAGGACTTTGCCAGCCGCACGAGGGTGGGGAAGTGCGGACTGAGAAGAGGCTCACCGTAGTTGTAGAGCATGCCAAACGACGCGAAGGGACCGAGTCCCGACAGGAAAGCCTCGTATTGATCGACTTTGAGCGTCTTGTTGGGCCAGTGAAAGCTCGACTTGTAAGCGGGATTAGCGGTGTGGACACAGCCGGGACACGCAAGCTGGCAGGCGTTCGCCGGATCGACGAACAGGTGATACGGCCGCGAGACGAGAAGACTTCGGCGACGTTCGTATTCGTAGCGCCGCACCACGAGATTGGACGCCTTGAGCGCCACGAGCTGACAGTACGCCTCATCGTCATACGTGCGCAGGAGCTTCCCGTATACCTCGTCCTGCCAACGATCGACGAGCCGCAGGAAGTCGACTGCGGTGATCCCGGATCGCGGACGGACGCCGTCTTGGAGGCGTCCCAGCATCGTGGAATGGGATCCGGCGAGCCGGCGGAGCAAGGACCCGGCGACTGCGGAGAAGTCACGCCATGTCGACAACGGCCGTCCCTCTCTTGCGGCGATCACAAGTACCTAACACTGTGGCGACAGATGAAGCAAGGATAGCCTACTTGTTCCGGGGCGCGAAGATCGGTCGATGTCTGCCGGCGCGCCTCGGCTGGCAACCCTGGATGGTGGATGCCGAGCATCAGGCAGTTAGAACAGTGGGGGTCCTCTGGGGCTGGTGCAGTCTGCCCCGTCTCATGGGTGGTCCGTCTCGCCCAGGTTGACTTGTGTAGGTGGTCGCAATGGAGTGCCCGAGCACCCGCAGCCATCAGGGTAGCCATGCACTCTCCCGCGATTGGGACTCGAAATCAGTGGGGCGGCCCGAGCACAGGTTCCGGCAGGGCAGCGCAAAGCTGGACGCCAGGGTGTCAGGGGCCAGATGGAGGTGCCGGATCGGTTCTTCGACGAGCCGTGAGCGGGCGCCCATGCCGAGGTGGCGGGTCGAGCCAGACGAATTGCGCACGAGCAGTTACAGCCGCGAGAACTCCAATGACGACCTTGGCTTGTTCAGGCTACTACGTGGTGCGCAACCGGTTCCCGTACGTGCGGAAGCACCAGATGCCCGGCGCCGCTCGGTGTCAGGGCCGGCCTCTTCGACGATGGGCCAGCGCGAGGCGGCGCGCCACGCTGAGGCCCGCTCGCAGCGGCGCGGTGAGCCTCCACGACGTTGACCGCAGGACGGCACCGAGGGTGGCCTCCAGCCGTCGGTAGGCGGCCAGCGTGCGGTTGAGGTCGTCCAGAGCACTGGCGTGGCTCTCGGCCAGCCTGAGGTACTCGCGCTCGATTCGCCACGCCCGCCCGCCGATCGAGCGCCAGGCCATCTGAACGATCCTATCCCGCTCGCGCGGCTCGCGCAGGCGCGCCTGCCAGCCCCGATTCTCGCAGGCGCGTGCCTCGAGCGACATGTGCCCGCGCTGCTTGCTTGGAAAGTGGAGCGCGCTGACGGCCATGCGAGTTCCGCACCGGAGCCCGGGGTAGCGGAGGAACTTCCGCCACATGTGCAGATCGGTCTGGACCGAGAGCGGCGCCGGCGTCCATCCCTCGGGGAGTCTCCCGTAGGCATCGAGCCGATAGCCGGCAAACGTGGGGCCGAACCGGTTGAGAGTGTTGTCCCGCAAGATCTGCTCCCGGAGAGTGGGATCGTCGAGATTGGGCGGGAGCGCTTCCACGTGGCCATCGGCCCTGATCTGCGTATGGAGCACGTGCCCGAAGTCCACCTCTGACAGAAGCGCGGCGAGCTCGGCGAGATGCTCCGGGAACCAGAGGTCATCGTCGGCGATCTGAGCCACGTATTCCCCGCCCGCCCGCTCCAGGGCTCGATGGCGATGGGCCTCGCCATGCCGCTCACCCTTCGGAAACGCGAGGACTATCACGCGCCGATCGCGTCCCGCGTATTCCCGGGCGCAGTCGACCGTCGCGTCCGGCGCGCCGTCGCAGATCACGAAGAGCTCGAGATCGGCCACGGTCTGGGCGAGGACCGTCTCGATCGCGAAGGGGAGCATCGCGGGTGGCCGATGGACCGGCAGCAGCACGCTGAAGCGGGTCATTCGGCGCTCAGCCGGGCAGCCCGGCGAGCCCCCGGAGGGCGGCGATCCGCTCGACGATGATGAGGCCGTCGGTCGCCGAGGAGCGGGGAGGCGGTTCGCCGCGCAGATGGTCGAGAAACGTCTCGAGCTCGAGCTTCAGCGGGAGCTCGTCCCCGACGCGCCGGTCAGCCGGGGGCCCGAGCGGCTCCTCCGGCGTGCCCTCGGCGATTACGAGGCGCTGGTCGTAGGAATCGGCGAGCTGCATCGCGTTTCGGCTCCCGACGACGACCACCGCCCGGCGAGTGACCGGGTGACTCGTCGCGATGTCGATCGTGCCCCGGGGCCCGTCCGGCCGGTCTCTCAGGATGGCGATGAAGTCGGAATCCGCGCGGCCCGGAACCGGCGCGAGCGCACCCGCGACGGCGGGGAGATGGCCGAGAATCTCGAGGGCGCCCGCCAGGTCGTGCGGCAACAGGTTCCACATGGCATCCACATCCGGACGCGGGTGGCCCCAGCCGAGCCGGTACGAGCGGACGGCCAGGATCTCGCCGAGCTCACCGGCCTTGGCGGCGGTCGCCAGCGCCTCGACCCAGGGGTGGTAGCGCCACTTGTCCATGACGAAGAGCCGATTCCCAGCAGCGGCCGTCAGCCGACGGGCCGCTCGGAGATCGTCCGTCAGCGGTTTTTCCACGAACACCGGCCGATCGAAGGGGAGGAGCCTCGTCAATCACGGCCGCGTGCGTACCCGTGGCGTCGCCACGCCGAACCCGTCTACGACGGCATCGAGGTCATCGATCGACGGGACGGCCCGGACGGCACCCTGGGCGAGGGCGCCCGACCGGTTCGCGGCCGATGGTGTCATGACGTGCACTGCGGTTCCGAGCGCCACGAGGTCACGGCGGATGAGCCGTCCCCATCGGCCACAGCCGACGAGTCCGATCCCCAACGTCACCGGGCGCCCCGGGTTGGAACCGAGCCGTACGCTGACGACCAGGCTTTCAGGAAGGACTCCAACAAGATCGGATAGTCGCCCGCCATGGCATCCCGCTCAGAGAGAGTGGGGGAGGTCGTCGGCCATGACAGTCGCAGCTCCGGGGTATCCCAGCGGCAGGCCAGCTCGTCGCTCGGATCCCAGTAGTGCGAGGCGCCGTAGACCAGCAGGGATGGCTCGGCGGAGTACAGACCGTGGGCCACGCCCACGGGGACGACCACTGCCGAGGGAGCCCCCGCGTCGAGCTCGAGTAGCTCGGAAGCGCCAAACGTGGGAGACCATGGTCGCACGTCGTGGAGCCCGAGCAGCATCCGGCCACCAGCCAGTACGAGGTGATCGACGTGGCGCACGTGCACGTGGACGCCACGCAGGACCCCAGCCCCGCTGGACACGGTGTTCCACTGGACCGGCCGGCAGCCGAGGTCCCAAGCTTCACGGAAGATCTCGAGAAACGTGCCCCGGTTGTCGGAGTGAGGCGTGAGCCTGTGTACGGCCACGCCATCGAGCCGTGGGGAACCGGAGGTTGGCGCGTGAGCGGTGATGTGGCTCATCGTGTGCCTCCGAGCATGTCTATACCGTCAACTGCTCGCTCCTCGTCAGTGCGGGGCTCCACGCGAGTCCTAGAGTAGCATCGGGGCGGCTTCGGCAAGGAGCGTTGTGACGGCGTCCCACCGTCCCCGAGACGCCGCGTGATATCGTCCATGTTGGCGCCCAGCGACGCTTCGCCGTGGGGGCGGAGCCAGGAGGACTGCCGCTTGCGAGAGACTCTGGCCCCCTCGGTGTGGGCTCGCGTGCGAGGCAATGCTTCTCGCGCCATCACGATCGCGGCGTTGGGACTCCTGGCAGTGGAAGCTCTGCTTGTGCTGCGATTCTGGTGGGCGTACTTCGAGGGGTTCTTTCGGCCGGTCCTCGCGGCGGACATGATCGGCGATCTTGGATTTCTGGCGAGCCATCAATCACCTCTCGCGTTCGTCTTCAGCCCACACAACGAGCACGTCACGGTAACCACCCGCACGCTCTCGGTTGTCGACTTCATCACGTCGGGGCTGCAGTACCGCCTTCACCAATGGGCGATGCTGGCCTGCCTCGTGGTGGTTGCCGCCGCCCTCTCCGGCATCTTGCTCTGGGAGCGCAAGAGCGATGCCATCGGTGCCTCGCTGTTCGTCGTGGTCGGTTTGTTCGCGCCTCTGAACATGGCCGTGGCGACGATGCCATATTTCACGCAGCACTTTACAGGGACCGCGTCAGCGCTGATCGTAAGCCTTTCCATGTACGCGTTGGTCGTTGGACGGCATTGCGTCTGGCAACGCACGGCATGTTGTGTCGCATTCGTCATCGGATCCTTTTGCGCCCTCGGGTCCGGCGCGAATGGTGTGGTGCTCATCGTATCGGCGCTCACCGCCCCCTTGCTGCTGCATGCGCCGCTGGGTCGTCGAGCTCGGTTCGTCCAGCTTCTCGTGGCGTGCGTGACGATCATGGTGTGGGCGCGTTGGTTCACGTCGGGTAGCTCGACGGCAATTGAGAACCTGCTTCGTGTGGGGAACTGGCCGCGCGTTGTCGAGTACTACGTACGGATCTTAGCCTTGCCCGTCTACTATGTCGTTCGCGGCTCGCGGACGGCGATCCTCTTCGGGTTGTTTTCGCTGGTGGCGAGCCTGTGGGCTTTCTACGTGAGCTGGAGATCCCCATGGCAGCGGAGCGTCGCCCTCTTCGTTTCGGCGTCGCTTCTGCTGGGTCATCATTTGAGTGCCGTGATGGTCGCTCTCGGACGAAGCGGCACTCGCTGGGGTGCCGAGGATCCGAAGTACTACTACTACGCGACCGTAATCCTCGTTACGACCGCGGCGATCTTCTGGGCGAACGGAACGGTGGATCGCGCGCGTGCTCGACGTGGTGCCCTCGCGGCTTTGGCAGTCGTGGGGCTGGTCTTTGTGGGGGGGAGCGGAGCGACTCTGGGAGGGTCGCGTGGGTTGTACAAGGCGTTCGAGGCCGCTAGCCTTGCAACGGCGATGGGGACGACCGACGTCCAGACCATTGCTTTGGCAGTGAGCAGGCCGGAGGTAGCTGGGCTATATCGATTTGCCGAGGCGCACCGTCTCAATCTGTTCCGGTGGCCCCTGTTCCTCTTGCTCGGCACCGAATCGACAAGACTGCCACTCCATGCTGGCTGCTCCGGCTCGGTCGAGGTGCAGCGTAACCTACCAGCCGGGGACGGGGGGGCGGTGACCTACGCAGCGGGTTGGGCCGTCGACCCTGGCAGGAGCGGACGCCGCGGCCTCGCCATCGCGGTTGCCAACGGCGACGGCGTCATCGTCGGCCTCGGGGTCTTCGAGTCGGTGCGCCCCGACCTCCGTGCGCGCGTCGGGATGGCTGCCGTGCCCGCGACCGCGCTTTTGGGGTGGAAGGCCTTCGTTCGCTCCACGAGCTTCGAGCCACGCCACGCGCTTTTCGTCGTCGATCGGAGCAGGTTGACGGCATGTCGCTTCGGCGCGGTGGACCTCGCGCCACCGGTGGCTACCGACAGCCGCGCGGCAAACGACGCGTTCATCAGGCGCGTCGCCGCGATACCCGTCCCGACCTGGCGGGATCGATTGACGCTGATCCAAGGCCGCTGACAGTTGAGGATCGGCCTGGACTTCCAGTTCCTCGCGGCCCCTGACGGCGCCCGCGAAGCTGGGCGGTACAGCGGCGGTGCGGCAGCGTGTCTGAGGACGAGCGTCAGCCCCGCTCAGGATCCGAGGGAGTCTCCAGGCCCACCTTCCGCTCGACGTCGGCCAGCCGGCTCTCGATTTCGGTGAGCCGGCTCCGGTCAATGGACGCTCCGCTTTCCGCGTAGCCGAGCCGTCGCATGATCCGATTCAGGTCTTGCCGATACTGGAGGCCGGCGGTGGTGGCATGCTCTTGCACGCGAGTGAGGGCGGCGCGCAGGGCGCTGACCTGTGGGGCGATGTACCAGCTCACGCTCCGGCGGGCCGCGCGTTTCAGGAGCGCGATGACCCCTCCCACCAGCGGCCTCGCCGACGTCGCAGCTGGAATCGGAACCGACGGGACGTTGCCGTTCCTGACAGGAAGTGGAGCGCCGACGGGGGATCGAGCTCCCGGCGGCTCCGCCGCCATTCGCTGGCGAATTAGCGATAGGCGCCCCTCGATGCGCCGCCCGATTGCCGAGGGATCGAGATAGCGGCGAATGTCACGCTGACCCAGGCGGCCCTGCTCGCGCGCACGATCCGGCGATTCGTAGACGAGGCGCATCAGCTCGGCCGCGTGTTGAACGTCCGGGTTGGCCCAGGTGTTGCCTCGGCGATAGGGGTGGTAGTCCTGATCGAGGGTCACGAGGTCGTAGCGCACCGGAAAGCTGTTACTAGCGTTCATGAAGTCCATGTTGGCGGAGTAACCGGTTGCGATGACCGGCTTGGCGAAGGTCATAGCCTCGGCAATCGTGACCCCGAAGCCCTCGGAGCGATGCAGGGAGACGTAGCAGTCGGACGCCTCAATGAGGGAGTTGAGCTCGGGCCGATCCAGAACCTGGTCGATCAGGATTAGCCGAGGATCCCGGGCGCGCGCGAGGAGAGTCTGCCGGAGGGCATCGTCACCGTGGGAGAACTTCAGGACCAGCCGCACATTCTCGCGCCCGGGAAAGGCCCGGCGAAACGCGTCGATCACCGCCTCCGGATTCTTTCGGGCCACGACGCTGTGGACGTCGAAGATGAAGAGGAAGACGAAGGAGCCATCCGGGATGCCGAAGTGACTGCGCCCCACGTGTTTCGTGGGAGGGTCCCCGGCGGGCAGTGAGACGGGAATCTTGACCACGGGTACCGGGGACACCCGGGCGATGGTGTCCAGGCAGTACGTGCTACCGACCCACACTTCGTCGAGATAGCCGAACCTGTTCAGCAGGGTTTCCGGGAACTCGGGCAGCTCCCACATCCAGTAGCCGATGTTGTAGTGGCCTTCGAAAAACGCGGGCGCGTGCTTGGCCGCGAAGGGTCCGAACGCATCGGCATTGAGATGGATCAAGTTCACGGAGTATGAGCGGTCGTCCCGCGCGTGCGCATCCAGGCTGGTATCGAGGTTCACCGAGCTGGTATCGACGATGTCGACGATCCGGTACGGGATCCCCGCAGCGCTCAACGAACGGGCGCTGGCGCGGAGCGCCTCGCCGACGCCTTTCTCGGACCGAGCGTGCCCGACCAGGTTGACACCGTCGCGTGAGGGCCGGTGGTGATCATGTCTGCCGACCGAAGCGCTACTGGTCGAGGGCTCGGAGGCGTCGGGATCGAGGGCCGCTGGCATGATCTGCACGGTACGGCCGGCACGTATCCAGGCCTGGAACCCCACCCGATCCGCTCCGAAGATGCTCGGGAACGCCCGCTGGAGATCCGGCCGTGTCCGGTAGACTTCGTGCCAGAGATTGGTGATGCCCGACCCGGGCGCAACCTCCTCGGGAGCCCAGCCCACCAGCCATTGCCAGAAGCTGCCGGCCGCTGCGGTCTCAAAGGGGTTTCCGAATCGGCCGGCATCGGCGCCGAGGCTCTGGTAGACGCGGCGGACCACGGCTGGAATCTTCTCGCCGTTGTCGAAAGTGGCGAAAGCGTAGGGCCAGTCCTTGCTGGTCTGCCAACCCGCACGGACCTGGCGAGCGTGGTAGTCCTCGAAGATCGGCCGGATGTCCGGCCGATCGCCGAGTGACACTCGATCCTGGTGCTTGGAGACCGAGTCGAGGCGGGTTAGCTCCGCGCCGCTGAAGTGGAAGAAGTAGAGCGGCTGGCCATTGACCCGAAGATCCCCTCCGCGCCCTTCCAGGTGACGGTGCGGCAGGTTCCAGTAGGCGACGTTGTAGCCCGCGTCCCGGACCACCTCGACGCCCGGAAACAAGGCGGGCGCCAGATCCATCCACCGCTGGTCCACGAAGTAACCCGCGCCGGGGTCGACGATGCACCTGTCGTGCACCTGCGACTCCCACCACTCGAGGAAGCGCAGGACTGTCTCGTCGCTCCGGACGCCGATGAAGCCGAGGTTATAGGCACCCGCGACCAGGATGTCCTTGTCGCTGGGCTTCCTGCCGTCGGCAGGCAGCGGCTCGGTTAGGTGTGGGGTCACGATGATCGACGCGTGATCCAGCAGGCGGCGCAGCGGGTCCAGGGGACGGTACACGACGATGTCCGGATCGAGATAGAGAAGCTTCTTCACGCCCTGGTCGCGAAGGAGATGCCGCAGTAGCGTCGGCTTCACCGCGGTGTTGAGCTCGAGGATGGAGTACTTGAAGCAGAAGCGATCCAGATCGCGAATGCCGAGGCGCTCGAGGGGAACCAACTCGAACGGCTCGCGGTCGGGCGCAAAGTATCCGTCCAGGCGATCGACGAGGAGCACGAACACTTGGGCGTGTGGGTTGTGACGGCGGATCGACTCGGCCAGGACGCGAGCGTAGGACAGGTAGTTCTTGGAGATAATGGTGCACACGGTCAAGCCGGCGTCCGGCATGAGCGTTCCCTCAGTCGCCGACGCGTGCTGGAGGCGCACCTGGGTCTCCGGACCGGTCACGGGCTAGGCATGGGTAGCCGGTCATGACAGGGGCGTCCGGCCTCCATCCACCGTCCTCCCGGGGAAGGGCGCCCACAGGGGACTGAGCGCGGCTCAACTCCTGGGCCGAGAACGGAACGGCAACTCCGTCAGGGTGGCCAGGCCCACGCACGATCTGGGGCCAGTACCCTCGTCCCTGAATGCCTCAAGACGGACAGGAAAGTCAAGGCGTGACGGTGATGGTCACGTTCCCTGTCGCGACACCCTGCTGGGAGAACCACGCGACGGTTTGCCGGAGCAGGTCCCACCGGAGGGAGTAGGTGCCGGGCGTGTCGGGCGCGGTGACAACGGCCTGGACGGTGATGCTGCCTCCCGGCGGGACTGTGGACGGCAGCGTGGTTCGCACGCCCTCCCAGGTGACGAGCGTGGGGCCCTGGTACCAGTGATAGCCGAGGCGGAACAGGCTGTTGCCGTCCCAGGTGAGGGAGCCCGTGTTCGTCAGGGTCACGGGGACGGTGACGGTGGCGCCGGCCTTAAGGCTGAAGGCGGATGCCTGGTAGGTCACGCCGTAGGGCGGCGCGCCCGGGCCGACCGTGACCGCGACGGCCTTCATTGCCACGCCCTGGGGAGAGAACCAGGTGACGAACTCGCGGACCAGGTCCCACTTCAGGGTGTAGCTGCCGGCCTTGGTTGGCGCGTTGACCGCAGCCTGGAGGGTAATGCTGCCTCCCGGCGGGACGGCGGTCGGCAGCGTCGTCCGCACACCGTCCCAGGTCACTAGGGTGGAGCCCTGGTACCAGTGATAGGAGAGTCGGAAGGGACTGTTGGCGTCCCAGGTGAGGGAGCCCGTGTTCGTCAGGGTCACGGGAACGGTGAGGCTGGCACCGGCCGTGGTGCCGAAGGTGGACGCCTGGTAGGTGGCGCCGTAGGCTGGTACACCCGTGGTGACCGTGACCGGGATGGCCATCGGGGTCACGCCCTGTGCAGAGAACCAGGTGACGGCCTGCTGGATCATGTCCCACTTGAGCGTGTAGGCGCCCGCTGAGGTGGGCGCGTTGACGGCGGCCTGGAGGGTAATGCTGCCTCCCGGCGGGACGGTGGACGGCAGCGTGGTTCGCACGCCTTCCCAGGTGACGAGCGTGGAGCCCTGGTACCAGTGGTAGGCCAGGCGGAAGGCGCCGTTGGCGCCCCAGGTGAGGGAGCCCGTGTTCGTCAGGGTCACGGGAACGATGAGGCTGGCACCGGCCGTGGCGCTGAAGGTCGAAGCCTGGTAGGTGGCGCCGTAGGGGACGCGAGCGAGGCGATAGATGGCTCCTTTCAGATCCGCGACGTAGATCTCGCCGCTCGAGTCCTCACCGAACGTGCTGATGTTGAAACCGGTCGGGATCAGGTCGGCCCGGGACCAGCTGCCGCTCGCGGACTGCAGCCCAATCCAGATCTTCTTGGCGCAATAGTCGCCGAACACATACGCGCCGTTGAGCGTCGGGAGCCCCGCGCCCCGGTAGCGGTACCCGCCGATAACCGAGCAGCCGCCCTCGCTCTGCGAGTAGTCCAGGATGGGAAGGACGAGGCTGCCGGTCTGGCAGCCGCTTGAAGGGTTGAAGCAGGCCGTCCCTTCCATGCGAGGCCAACCGTAGTTCAAGCCTCCGGGGGCGCCGGCGAGCTGGAGATTCACCTCCTCGCGGCTGTCCTGGCCAACGTCGGCGATGAACAGGTCACCGCTGAGGCGATCGAATCCGATACGCCAGGGGTTGCGGAGGCCCCACGCCCAGATTTCGGGGAGGGCGCCCGGAGTGTTGCGAAACGGGTTGTCGGGGGGGATCTCGTAGTACGGTGGCGGATCGTCCTCGACGTCGACGTCCAGTCGAAGGATCTTGCCGAGGAGCGTCCCGAGGTTCTGACCGCTGTGGAGGGGGTCGCCCGCTCCGCCCCCGTCGCCGACGGGAACGTACAGGTACCCGTCGGGCCCGAATGCGATCCCGCCTCCGTTGTGGTTGCTGAACGTCGAGTGCTCGACGGTGAGCAGGACGTGCGCCGTCGCTGGGTTCACGGTGTTGGCGCCGGCCGACGCCGCCTGGTAGCGCGCCAGCACGACGTCACCGTTCGCTCTCGTGTAGTAGACGAAGAAGTAGCCGTTGCTCGCGAAGTTCGGATGGAAGGCGAGGCCAAGGAGCCCGCGCTCGCTGCAGCAGTTCACGAGGCTGCGAATGTCGAGGAAGGTGTCGGGGGAGGCGAAGGGCGCCGTGTCGTTCACGTCGTACGCGAGAATCCGGCCGTCCGCCTCCACGACGAAGAGTCGCCCGTCTCCCGAATTGGCCATCGCGACGGGACGGCTCAGGCCCGAGATCACTTTCTGCAGGGCCACCCGCCGGGCGCTCTCGAGGGGAGCGCCGTCACTCGCCCACGCGGGGCCCGCGGGATTGCCGCCGAAGCGGCGGACGCCCGGACTGCCACCGCCGCTGGCGGAATCGCCGATGAGGTTCCCGGTCCCCTCATCCAAGTGGTAGAGGGCCGCGGTGCTTCCGTCCGGCGTGAAGAGGCTGAACGGTCGCGTGAACCGGGTTCCCGTGTACCGCTGGCCGGTCGAGAGCCGTACCTCGTCGATCCAGCCGTGATAGGAGGGAAACTCCGTGCCGGCGTCATGCTTCTCCGCACCGATCACCAGATAGGGGTCGGAGAGTGGATGCGCCGTCGCGCGGTTGTCGCGATAGCTGACGTCTTGATTGGGGCCGACGTTGCCGGCGCCCTCGGCGTCGAGGACACCGTCGACGTAGATGCGCAGCCGCCCGTCCGAGAAGCGGCGCGTGACGGCCACGTGATGCCACACGTCGTCCGTGACGTCGATCGTCCCGCAGATCGTGTTCCCGATGCTCCCGACGCTCACTCCGAAGGCGAGCCGCCCGCCGGTCAGCGACACGCCGTAGTCGCCGCGGTCGCCATCCCCGAAGACGTCACGATCGAAGAGGATGTTGCCGTTGATCCAGCCGTCGACGGACCCGCACGAGACGTCCTCGGACGCATTGTCATCGGGAGCGGCCCGCATCCACCACTCCAGCGTGAAGTCGGTGGCCCCCACGTCGGCCGGCACCGCCGGACCGTCGATCTTGATCTTCACGCGGTCGATGTCCCCGGTGCCGTTGCCGAAGAACCGGAGGGACGTGGCCGATGCTGGCCCCGAGAGGAGGAGGCCGAGCCAGACGATCACCAGGAGGATGGCCGTGGACGGCCGGATGGAATCACCCGGCTTCGGGCGGCTGGCCGGCGCCTCGAGCGGCGTCCGGGAGTGTATTCTGTCAAGGACCCTGAATCTTCGACAGGGCTCGATGGGCTCGCTGCGGCGAGGACAGCGGACTGGCGGTGGCGACGGGTGAACCAAATCGCGAAGTGCGGTCCGAGGTTACCCCCAGTCGATGCCGGCGGGTCATCGGGTGGCCCTCCTCGCCCTCGGGGCCTGGCGCGCACGGTGGTCAGAACCGATGCAGTGCGCGTGCCAAGCACATCTCACTTCAACGTAGCGGACCTGTAACTGAAGCCGGAACCGAAATCGACGAGGACGGGCGGCCCGAGCACGTCCGAGAGTCGCATCACATGCGCCGGCGCCGTCCTCGTCGGCACGTGGAAACGAAGCCACGCTCTGAAGGAAACGCAGGCCTCGTCGAGACGGTTCCTCGACGCGTCATGAACAGGGAAGAATGCCTCGTCCCGGATTGCGCGCCACGCTGCTCCACGCGATTGCCCGTCGAACGGGGCCGGCCATCGGCTCGGCACGCAAGGACAACGGCTGCGGGGAGCACCAGGTCTCGGATGGCATCGCTAGCTTGTCGAGGACGCACCGTTCGAGGGATGATGCTGCCGCAGTGAGCCGGGGGCCACATCATCGTGTCCGACCGGAGGACCACGCGTGCGACTGATCATGACGCTCCTGGTCCGCGACGAGGCGGACATCATTCGCCAGAACGTGGCATTTCACCTCGAACAGGGCGTGGACTTCATCCTTGTGACGGACAACGGCTCCGTCGACGGGACGCGGGACATACTCGAGGACTTGAGTCGTACGGGTCCGGTGCGCGTCATCGACGAGCCGAGCCGTGACTTCGCGCAGGGACAGTGGGTCAGCCGGATGGCCCTGCTCGCTCGAGGACAGCACGCCGCCGATTGGATCCTCAACAGCGATGCCGACGAGTTCTGGCGCGCCTCCTCCGGTGATCTGAAGAGCACCCTGGCCGGGACACCCCCCGAGGCCGACGTCATCGTCTGCCCGCGGCGGCACATGCTTTTCCCGAGCAATCAGAGGTCTCGTGGCCCGTGGCATCGGAACAGCCTCTACCGGGTGGCCCACCCCGTGCCGCTCCCGAGCCTGCGGGATCGGCTGACAGACCCGCTGCCAGCTCCTTACTTCTATCTGGATCTACCCCCAAAGGTCCTGTGCCGGGCGCATGGTCTCAAGGCGGTACACGAGGGCAACCATTGGGCGGACTACGAGGCCGAAGTCCGCCCGGCGAGCGGATCCGTCCACGTGTACCACTTTCCGGTTCGGAGCTTCGCCCAGTTCGTGAGGAAGGTGCGGGCGGGGGGCGCCGCCTACGCGCGGAACACAGTGCTGTCCCCGTCGGTTGGCTGGCATTGGCGACGCTGGCACCGGATGCTGGTCGACGGCGACATCGAGCGGGCATTGGGGGAGGCCCTTCCGTCCGAGGCGCGGCTACTGAGGGACCTGGGGGTGGGCAGTGTCCTGATCGACAGGACCATGACGGACGATCTGGAGCGGCTTTCAGGCGAGCAGCCCGTGACGCCGGTAAGCGAGGTCCGGTCGAGTCGTGCCGGCCAGGTCCGGACCGGGGATCAGGATCCCGTCGAGGGCTCCGCGGTGTGCGTGCTGGGCATGCATCGGAGCGGCACATCCGTGCTCGCTCGGGTCCTGAACCTTCTTGGGGTGGATCTGGGACCCTCGCATTGCCTGATGAGTCCCGATCCGAACAATCCGGGGGGCTACTGGGAGCACCAGGGGCTTGTCGACATCAACGATGCCATTCTCCGGCGATTCGGGGGGAGCTGGGACCGGCCGCCGGTCTTCCCGTTCGGATGGGAGCGATCCGAGGGCCTCGCGGACCTTCGCGCGTCTGCGCGCGAGCTGCTCCGAGACACGTTTGCTGACGCAGCGCTGTGGGGGTGGAAGGACCCGCGGACGTGTCTGACGCTCCCATTCTGGCAATCGCTGCTTCCACCGATGCGCCATGTGATCGCCCTCCGGAGCCCGCTCAGCGTGGCGCGCTCGCTCGAGCGTCGCGACGGCCTCTCGATGGAAGAGAGTGGCAGGTTGTGGCTGCGCTATGTGACCTCGGCTCTGATGCATACGCAAGGCCGGGCGAGGGTCATCGTGCCGTATGAGCGTCTCCTCGCTGAACCCGGGCGAGATGCGCGGCGCCTCGCGGATTTCATTGGTCGGTCCGCTGGGCTCACGCCGGAAATACGAGAGGTGATCGAGACGGCTGTCCGGCCCGACCTGTGCCACCACGGCGCGTCGCTTCAAAAGACGCTTGGGAACGCCACTCTGCCATTCTCGGCGAGTGCTCTCTACGCCATGTTGTGCCTGCTCCTGCATGATGAGGGCGTCGCGATCGAGGAGGAGGATCCAGTCGACGTGGCCGTGAGCGCGGTGCAACGTGCGACCCGCATGGCTGACGGGAAGGACGTCGCCTTCCGGCAGCTGCAGGAGGAGCATTCGATGCTCGCGGCCGCACACCAGAAGCGTGGTGACACAGTGGCTCAACTGAGTGGCCATCCCGTCTGGCGGGGCTATCTACGTCTGCGGCGGGCCACGATCCCGCCGGGCTCAAGACGAGAGGCTGGCCTGAAAGTGGCCTGGCGATGGCTCCGGGCACGCTCACCGGAGCAGGGCTAGTGTCGGAACTCTACGCGGGCCGATACCTGTTCGTTATGGGATGCCCCCGCTCGGGTACCACGGCCCTGAAGACTTTGCTGAACGGTCACCAGGCGATTGCACTCGGCGAGGAGCGGTACGGCAGTCGTTACGACCACGCAGAATTCCTGGACCCGTCGCTATTCGAGGGTGATCGCTTCTTTCGGCTGATGGAGGGGGACACGTTCTACCCGGATCTGGAGGCCGCGACCCCGGAGTTTGGTGCGCTCAAGTCCCGATACGGCGAAGCGCAATACCGCGGTGACAAGATCCCGTTCCTGTATCGGTACCTGCCACGGCTGCTGGACACGTTTCAGGCGCGCGCGCGAGTCGTCGTCAGCATTCGTAACATCTTCGACGTCGCCGACTCGTATAACCGACGTGCGGACAACCCGGCGGACCTGACGTGGGAGTCGGGGAGAGCGAACTCGGCGGTCGCGCACTGGAACGAGGCGATCGAGGCGGCCCTTACCCACGGCGTGGATCCGCGGATCCTGCTCGTTCGATACGAGGAGCTGTTCCAGGCCGGTCGGGGTTTGAAGGCGCTGTTCAGCTTCCTGGATCTCGAGCTGACGAGCGACGTGTTGGCCGCGCATCGACGGCTGCTCGCGGAATCGATCGCTCTGGACTACGATCGGCAGCCCACGTTGAGTTACGACGAGATCGACGACATCCGGAAGCGTGCCGACTTCCCAGGCTACCGCGAGGTCCTCGAGCGATGCCGCCGGTCTCTGTCGGACGACGTGACGGAGCCCGAGCCGATGACCGAAGGATCGAGGCCCTGAAGGCCAGCCCCGAAGCGGTCGTCAGATGGTCCCGGCCGGGAGGCGCGCTCTCAGACCGGCCGAGATCTCTCGAGCGATGGCGTCCAGGTCGTAGGACGGCTGCCATTCGGGGTAGAGCGAGCGGAACTTGCGGGTGTCGCTGATCCACCAGATGTGGTCGCCGATCCGATTCGTCTCGTCGTAGGACCAGGCCAGGGGACGGTCGGCGACCTTCTCCGCGAGGTCGATGGCCTCGAGCATCGAGCAGTTCACCGCGCGGCCACCCCCCATGTTGAAGACCTCACCGACCCGTGGCCGCTGGAAGAACGACCAGAACGCCTCGACCAGGTCCCGGGCGTGGAGGTTGTCGCGGACCTGCTTGCCCTTGTACCCGTACACGACGTACGGCGCGCCGGTCAGCGCGCACTTGATCAGGTACGCGAGGAACCCGTGCGCCGGCGTGGCGGCGTGGCCGGAGCCGGTCAGACATCCACCTCGGAAGCAGGCCGTCTTCAGGCCAAAGTAGCGCCCGTATTCCTGCACCAGGAGGTCCGCGGCGGTCTTGGAGACTCCGAACAGGCTGTGCAAGCACGTGTCGATCGACATCGTCTCGTCGATGCCGTGCGCAGCAAACGGATGCTCCGCGGAAACCTCGTAGCGGGTGCGCCCCTCGACGAAGGGCAGGGAGTTAGGCCGCGCACCGTACACCTTGTTCGTGCTGGCGAAGATGAAGACCGCCTCTGGGGCGTGAGCGCGGGTGGCTTCCAGGAGGATCAGGGTGCCGGTGGCGTTCACGGCGAAGTCGATCATCGGCGCCTGGGCGGCCCAGTCGTGGGACGGCTGGCCGGCGCAGTGGATGACCCCCGCGATGTCGCGCCCGTATCGCCGGAACTCCGCGCTGCATGGCCGCATCGTTCCCGGATGTCGGCATCGACGTGGCGGTAGCGGGGGACCGTCCGCTCGAGGGCCTGGTTGCTGCCACCGCGTGGTGCCGGTCTCGCCGAAGAAGACGCGCCGCAGGTCGTTGTCGATGCCGACCGCCTCAAGACCGCGGTCCGCGAACAGCCGGACCGCCTCGGCGCCGACGAGCCCGGCGGAGCCAGTGATCAGGACGACACTCACGACGCGACCTTGCCAGTCATGCCGCGGGGTGCGTCTCTCCGCGCGAGGCGGTCGAGGCCTCGGATCCCGGCGTCGGGGGAAGGGAAGGCGACTCGCCCGCGTCCCGGCGGTAGTCGCCACGGCTGAGCATCTTCTCGAGCCAGACGTACAGGCACATGAAGAGGTAGCGGCTCCCCATCTCGTTGATCTTGAGCTTCGAGTCGCCGAGGCGGCGGTTCCGCCAGGTGATCGGCATCACGGTCCAGGAGTAGCCGCGGACGATGGCCTTGAGCGGCAGCTCGACCGTGAGATTGAAATGCGGGGAGATGAGCGGCCGGCAGCCGTCGATCGCGGAGCGCCGGTAGGCCTTGAAGGCGTTGGTCGTGTCGTTCAGCCGGATGCGGAACATGACGCGCAGGAAGAGGTTCGCGAAGCGGTTCAGCCAGAGTTTCGGGAGGGGATAGTCGATCACCCCGCCACCCGGATGAAGCGGCTGCCGAACACGCAGTCCCACCCCTCGTTCAGCATCTTCCAGTAGCGGACCACGTCGCGGCAGTCGTCGGACTCGTCGGCCATCATGATGACGACGGCGTCGCCCTGCGCGTGGTCGAGGCCACAGACCACGGCGCGGCCGAAGCCGTGCCGCGCCGGCGTTCTGGACGGGCAGGAGCTCCGCGATCCGGTCGCGCAAGTCCTGCAGGATCGCCCACGTCTGGTCCGTGCTTCCGTCGTCCACGACCACGATCTCGTGGGGAATTCGCTGGAGGGCGAGCTCGAGGTGCAGGTGCTCCACGGTCGAAGCGATGGACCCCGCCTCGTCGCGCGCGGGAATCACGACGCTGAGCAATGACAGCCGGGAGGGCTCGGCGTCCGGCATCCCAGCCCCCCTATCTGAGTGTCCCGTCGCGGCACGACATGGTTGAGCTCATCACGGGCGCGTCATCTCCAGCCATTGCGGCTCCGCTTCGGCGAAAGCGGCGATCTCGTCGAAGATCGACGAGAGGGAGCGAGAGGGGGACCAGCCCCAGAGCTGGGCGGCACGCGAGTTGTCCATCACGACCCAGGGCACGTCACGGGGCCCGGTGTCGGGCTGCCGGCTCACGCTCCGCGGCCCGAACCGGTCGGCGCACCACGCGCTCAGCTCCGCCAGGGACACCGAGCCGCTCAGGCCCCCGCCGACGTTGCAGACTCTCGGGCAGTCCGATCGCGGAGACCGGATCTGGTGGGCCGTCAGCGCCGCCAGGTCAGCGGGGTGGAGGATGTCGCGCACCTGCCACCCATGCCCCCCGAATCCGGTGTACCGCAGCGTGCTCTCCGCTCGCCACGCATGGATCCAGTAGGAATACACTCCCTGGTCGGCCGTTCCGAACTGGCCCGCCCCGGCCATCACCCCGCACCGGTTGATCCAGACCGGGAACGAGCCGGCGTCCCCGTATTCGAGGGCGAGGCACTCGGATGCGAGCTTGGTGCCGCCATACAGGGAGATGGGCGCGGCGGTGGAGAAGTCCTCACCCAGGCCTCGCGAGCTGACACCGGCCGGGAGTGGGCCCGCGCTCGCCCCGAGCGTGAAGCGGGATCCCATCGGGACGAGCGGCAATGCCGCAAGGGCTCGGATGGAGTACACGCGGCTCGTGCTGAGCAAGATCAGTCCCGCCCGGGTCCGGCGGCAGTACTCGAGCACGTTGACGGATCCCAGGAGATTGTGCTCGACGAGCTGCCGGGACGTCGAGCGCCCGTCCGTTCCGGCGTGCACGCTGGGATTGGCGGCGGCATCGATGACCCAGTCCGCCTCCGGCAGCTGCTCGAGGTCGCTGGCGCACCGGATGTCTCCGTGAAAGACGCGGATGCCCAGGGACCGGAGCCGCGAGCGATTCCGTTCACTGCCCGGCCGAACGAGCGAGTCGATGCCGAACACGTCCAGGGACTCGATCGCGCCTCCAAGAGCCATCGCCACGGTGCTTCCCACGAACCCGCAGATTCCGGTGACGAGGATCCTCATGGGAATCCGGGAATCGCTGTGGCCTCGATCACGGGGTGGGGACGCATCGAGTCACTCTTCGCCCGGCTTCGTCGCTACGAGCCAGGTCTGCTTGCCCAGGATCCACCACGCCGGCCGCATCGCGAGATAGAGGCGCACCAGGGCGGGGGAGATCGGGAGCCCGCCTCGCGTGGAATAGGGCAGAAAGCGGGGAATCAACTCGCGGATCTCGAAGCCGATACTGCGGCAGGCCTCCACGAGCGTTCGATCGGTGAGCGGCAGGTGATGGTCGACGAAGTCCCAATAGGCGCCGCCGACGAGCCGGATGTTAGGCTGCAGGACCAGCAACCGTCCGTTAGGAGCGAGCACGGTCCAGATCTCGCGGAGGGTGGCGAGGAAGGTGGCGGTGTCCGGGAGATGCTCGAACACGTTGCTGCAGAAGACGACATCGACCGAGCCAAGCGGGACGTGCCGCGTGAGGTGATGGCCGGGAGCGGTGACCTCCAGGGTGCCGTCCGGAAGCGTGCGCCCCGGATGCTTCTCGACGTCGACCGCGATCCGCTTGCCGCAATCGATGTGACGGAGGAACTCGCCGAGACCCGACCCCAGGTCGAGCAGCACGTCGTCACGATGGACGTAGCGTTGAAAGAAATGGCGGCACAGAGTTCGCCAGATGGCGTCGCGGGCCGCCCTGTCCTTCTCGGGGAACCGCGTCGCGTAGAGGGTCGCTTCGGTCATGGGACCGGGGCCGTGGGTCGGGCGGCCGGTCGGCGCCCAGGCACGCCGGGCCCGCTCCGCAGTTCAAGCGGAGGGCACTCAGTTGATGGGTATCGTGGCAAGATCAAGCCTTGTCATCTCCGACCAGGCCAACCCTTCCGGAGAGGGATGCTAGCACGATCACGGGCCGTGCCGACTGGAAAGCGTGAGACCGGGTGCGGAGGGCGGCGTGGCGACGGTCATCCCTGACGCTGCCCGATCGGACCGCGCAGGACGAGGGGCCAGCGGTTTGAGGCCAACCTGGTCAGCTGGCCTCTTGGGGCCCCCAGAAGGGCATGTGGTGGCTGCCCGCCGCCGATGACTGGCGTGAAAGACACCGTCCTGCGCGCGTCTGTCCCACTGCTCGGCCACGGCTCCGGTGCCGGCGGCGCCCTCTTTAACATCGCCGCCACCGTGGTGCTCTGGCTCGGTTTGATCTCGCTGCCGTCCGTGCCGAGCCCCGATCTGGATACGTCGTGGCAGCTCACGCTGCATCACGCGTGGGTTCGGAATCTCGCCTTCGGTCGGGACATCATCTTCACGTACGGCCCTTGGGGCTGGCTGAACACCAGGACGTACCATCCGGCGACGTTCACCGCGCATGTTGTCTGGAAGCTCGGCTGGGCGGCGCTCTGTGCGGCGCTGATCATGATGGTCGCCGGGCGGCTGTCGTGGCCCCGCCGTCTCGCGCTCTTCGCCGCGGCGCTGCTTGCCCTGCCGGCATACGCGGACGTGTGGTCGATGCTGGTGATCGGCGGGGTGATGCTGTGGCTGGCGAGCACGGAGAGCGTCACTGCGCGTCGACTGATCGCGGTGGGCGGCCTGCTCGGGTTCCTCGCGCTGCAGAAGTTCACCGCGTCCACGATGACCGTGCTGGGGGCCGGTGTGGTCTGCCTCGAGCTGTCGCGCCGTCGCGACTGGCGCGCGATCGGCTGGCTGGCCGGCAGCCTCACGGTCAGCGTCGCCGCCTGGTGGCTGGTCGCCGGCCAGACCCTGTCCCTGTTCCCATGGTTTCTCGGGGGCAGTGTCGAGATGGCCGCCGGATACACCGACGCGATGTTCCTGGACGAGCCACCCGCCGTGTTCCGCCTCGGTCTGATCACGGGACTAACCTACCTCTGCGTGGTCTGGGGCTGGCCCCGCCGCCAGAGCCTCCCGGTCTCTTTCCTATTGACCGTGCTCGGAGTCTTGCTGTGGAAGCAGTACTTCGTCAGGGCGGACGCACACGTGCTCGGCTTCTTCTTCGCGATGCTATTCGCCGGGATCACCGCGCCACTGTTCGGTGACCCGGGCATGCCGCGCCGGCTGACATCGTGGGCGCTCTGCCTCCTTGCAGTGTGGGGCGCAGTCCAGGTTCCGCGGGTGGCAGAGGTTGGCTCGAGGCTCCCGCATCGTCTGGTGGAGAATGTCCGCCGGCTCATCGCGCTGCGCGAGTATCGCCATGGGCTCGAGCGCGACATCATGGAGGCCGCGGCCGCTATTTATGTTCCGGCCATTCGGGCCCACGTGGGTCAAGCTCGCGTCGATCAGTTCGGCCACGAGCAGACCACGCTGCTCTGGAACGACCTGAACTACGCACCCCGCCCGGTCCCGCAGAGCTACGCGGCGTATTCCGGGCCTCTGGCGGCGCGCAACGAGGAATACTACCGATCGACGGGCGCGCCTGACTTCACGCTGGCGAAGCTCCAGACGATCGATGGCCGCCTGCCCTCGCTGGACGACGCGGTGCTCCTGCCGCGGCTCGTCACCGATCACCAGCCCGTCCTTCTGGAAAACGGTATCCTGCTTCTGCGGCGCCGGAAGGAGGCCGCTACGCTGGCGCTCGAGCCGCGGGCCTCTGGCACGATTGCGTTCGGCGTCGAGTATCCCGTTCCCGGCGGGGCCGGAGCCGTCTGGGTGCGCCTCGATGTCCGGCTTTCCTGGCTCGGAGCGCTCCGGACGCTCCTGTACAAGCCCCCCAGCGTCTGGCTCGCGATCCGTGACGAGGGGGGGGCGGTTCGCCGGTTTCGCCTAGTCCGGGCGGCGGCGCGGGCGGGCTTTCTGCTGAGCCCCCTCCTGCTCGACACCGCCGACCTCGAGCGCCTCGTGACGACGCGCACGGGGCGCACGGTGCGGAGCGTCTGGCTGGAGGTGCACCCTCGCGACAGGCGATTCTTTCGCCGGAGCGTCCGCTACGAGCTCGCGGCGCTCCCGGCCTTGAGCGCGGTGAGCCGGTGAGTGTCCTCTTCCTCCTCACGACGCCGCCGCCCGTGATGCCGGGCACGGACGCCGTCGTGCAGGAGGTGGAGCTCCTGCGGTCCCGGTTCGGCGGCGATGTGGTCTGGCTGCGACCGAGCTGGCGCGCGCGGGCCTGGTATCCGACCTCCCTCCTCGGGCTCCACCGATGGCGCGCGTTGCGGCGTGGCGACGGCCAGGTCGATGTCTGTCACGTGTATGCCCCCCAGCTCTTCCACCTGCCGGTGCTGCGGGCCGTCACGCGCCCGATCGTGTACACGGTCACATCGGGGGTCGGGCCCGACGGCGGGATCCCGCCCCTGTCGGACCTCCGGCGACTGGGGGCGATCGTCGTGCCGAGCCGGGCAGACCTGGAGATCCTGACCGCGCGGGGGCTCCGGAACGTGAAGGTCATCGTTCCGGGGATCGACGTGGGCGCCTTCGTCGACGGCCCCAGTCCGCCGGGTCCAGAATTCGTCCTGCTTGCCGGTTCCGCGCCGTGGGCGCCCCAGCACTTCCAGACCAAGGGTGTGGATGCCTTGCTGGACGTTGCCCGGGCAACGCCGGATCTCAGGCTCGTCTTCCTCTGGCGCGGCGTGCTGCTGCCGGACCTGATCGCTCGGGTGGAGCGCCTCGGCTTCGCCGAGCGCGTCGAGATCCTGCGTGATCGCGTCGACGTGAGCCGAGTGCTGGTTCGCGTCCACGCGGCGGTGGTGCTTGCGGCCGGTCCGGGGCTGGTTCGGGCCTATCCCCACTCGCTCCTGGAGGCGCTCGCGGCGGGACGGCCGGTCATCATCAGCGACGGGAATCCGATGGCGGAGTACGTCCGGGCGACGGAGTGCGGCCGAGTCGTCCCGGGCGTCGACGCCGGCGCCCTCGGCGAAGCCGTCCGCGCGGTGCGAGGGAGCTACGAGCGTTACCGGGCGCGCGCCCGCGAGGTCGGGAAGCGCGACTTCTCGCAGGAGCGGCTGGTTGCCGAGTACGGCGCCCTGTACGGCGCGCTCACGCACTGAGGCGCGCCCGTCCGAATCGCCTCAGTCCGGCTTGCGGGCGGTCACCGCCACCAGCGGGTCGCCGTAGTAGCGGAGCTGTCGCGACCAGTAGGTGACCACCTCGGGCCGGTCGAAGCCGACATCCCTCAGTTCCTCGAGGAGACGCCAGCCGAACGTGCGCAAGGACAGGGAGCTCCCCGGGCTGACCGGGTGGCCGTGGTGCTCGGGCGGCATGACATGCGTGATGACGCCGTCGGCGTCCGCTGTCGCCCTGACCTGGTGCTCGGCCAGGGCGACCGAGAATGGCGCGGTGAGCAGCAGGGAGCCGCCGCCGCGAAGCGTCCGATGGAACTCGCGTAGCGCCTGACCGTGGCTCGGCACGTGCCCCAGTACATCGAACGACAGGACGTAGTCGAATGCGTCGCCGGGGAAGGACAGGGCCTGGGCGTCCTCGTACCGGATGCCGTCGACCATCGCGCCGCTCCGATGGGAGGCGCCTAGGTACTCACTCCCCACGGTGCGGGGGAACCGCTGGCTGAGGCTCGCGAACAGTGGAGTGACCTGCTCGGTGACGTAGATGCGACTGTCGGGCGTCGGCCGGAGCTCCTGACGGAAGATGTGGTACGCGCCCCGGAGGCGGGTCACGAGGCGGCAGCCCACGCAGTCGAGGTGCTCGCGCCAGTTCGGGAGGAGCCGGCCGTCGGGAAGTTTGGCTGACGCCCACATCGGGTCGATCCGAAACTGACTCGGCTCCTCGCACACCGCGCAGAAGCCCGCCAGCGTAAAGGTCTCCGCAGTCGGGATGTCGAGCTCCTCGGCGGCGCGGCGCCTCGACGCGACGGTTTCCGACGCGCGTCGCCAGGTCTGATAGTCGTCCTGACTCGACCAGCGCGTCACCGGCAGATAGGGGACGGGCGCGCGACCGGCTCTTCGGCGCTCCACCTCCACCGTCGAGGGGGTATGAGGGTTGAGCCCGCCCGCGCCGGACCAGTTGAAGGCGTATGGGATGGTCTTGTAGTAGCCGTGGCCGCGTGCGGTCACCCGGGCGCGATAGTCGTCCAGGAGATCGCGGAGCGCCCCGATGTTGTGAACCTGGAACTGCTCGCTGTGGCGTGAGAAGACCCCCTCGTCCTCGATCTTGTTGCCGCTGAAGTGGAGGAACCGAAGAGGTCGCCCGTTCACCAGCCAGGATCCGTCGAGTCGCGCGACCCGGCGCTGAGCGAGGTTCCAGTAGCCGACGTTGTACCCCGGATGGCGCAGGAGCCGGGAGCGCTCGATGAACGCGGGAAGGAGGTCGGCCCACTTCTGGTCGACGAACAGGCCGTTGTCCAGGTCGATGGCGCACTGGAACTCCAGTCGGCGCGCCCACCACCACACGGCGCGCCGCACCTCCGGCGTGTCGCGGAGCATGCAGAAGCCGAGGTTGTTGATCCCGTACCGGAGAGCCTGCTGATCCCGGAACTCGGCGTACTCCGACGGCTCGGTAAGATGAGGCGTGAGCACGCACTCGATCCCGTCGCTCACGAGATCGAGGAGTTCGGCGAAGCGGCTCAGGACCAGGATGTCCGGATCGAGATAGAGAACCGTCTCGCCGGGATGACGATCGAACAGGTACAGGAAGGCGAAGGGCTTGAGCGCGGTGTTGAACTCGGTGATGCTGTACCGCTCGGCCATGGCCTCGAAGCCGGGAACGCCCAGCTCGTCGGGGCTCAGGATCTCGAACGGGAAGGCGTCGGCGTCGAAGTCGGTCCGATCGTCGGCGAGGACGGCGCGAAAGGGGACGTCGGGGTGGAAGCGCCGGAAGCTGTCGTGGAGAGTCTGGGTGTAGCCGTAGAAGTTCCGGGAGCTGATCGTGAAGGCGATCACCGCCCGGCCGTCAACGCGGTGACGGGCGCGCGGCGACCGCTTCGGGCGCTCCCGCTGGCGCGTTCATCGGCGCCTGCATGGCTCGGAGGGCGGTGGCGAGCTGGCGGGCGCCGACCTCGAGAGAGTGGGTCCGCTTCACCCAGTCGATGCCCCGCGCCGACAGCGAGCGCCACCGGTCGGGATCGGTGTAGACCTCGACCGCGGCGGCGGCGAAGGACTTCGGATCGCTCGCGATCGCGAGCTCGTCCCCGGTCAGCCCCATGCCTTCGGCGGCGATCGGCGTGATGACGCAGGGGACGCCGTGGGCGAGGCTGGTTATCACCTTCCCCTTGGCCCCCGCTCCGAAGCGCAGGGGCGCGACGGTCAGTCGGACCTGCGCGAGCAGGGTCGAGACGTCGGGCACCCGGCCGACTGGCACGAATCCGGGGTCCGCGCGAGTGGTCAGGAATTCGGGCATGTTCGTTCCAATCGCATAGAAGCGCGCGTCCGGAGCGGCCACCCGGATCTCGGGCCAGATCTCGTCGAGGAAGTATTCCACCGCGTCCACATTGGGGCGATGGAGGTAGCCGCCCATGAAAGCCAGACCGTTTCGGCGCTCGTACCCGCTCGCATGCCCGGGCACGTCGTGCATGAGGGGGCACCACACCACGTTGGCGCCCGGAACGAGTGACTCGAGAAGGGGCTTCTCGGCCATCGACACCACGAGCGTCGCGTCGGCGAGCCGCGTCACGTAGATCTCGCGCTCCCGCATCTCCATGGCGCGGTACATGGCGATGCGATCGCGCGCCAGCATCGCCTCGCGCTCCAGTCTCAGCCAGTGGAGATCGACGGTGTTGAACAGGACCTTCGCCCTCACGCAGTGACGGCGCACGTCGTCGATGTACGTTCCGGCGGAGTCCACCCGGGAGAGCATCACCACATCGAGGTGATCGCCGATGCGCTCGAGCAGCGTCGGGATCGAGCGCGCGGACACGCTCCGCAGAACCGTCACGCCGATGGCGCGAAGGGGATCCCCTTCGGTGCTCTCGCCGCCGCCGGTGACCGGAAGGTAGGCGACGTGATACCCGAAGCGCTGGAACAGCCGGATGAGGTTGAACGCGAGCAACGACCCCGAGTCTCGATCCGGGCGCGCGTAGGAGTTCTCCATGACCAGGACGGCAGGTCGATCTCGCGAGAGGTGCGAGAGCGGGTCCTGGCCGATCGCCATGCGGTCGACCCGGTTGCGCAGCCGCGCTCCGACGGAGCCCCACGGGTTGCTCTGCACACGCGGGTCGGCCAGGCCCAGACGAGACCCGCCAGGCGAGGGGACACGGCGCTCCCGGAGGCCGTGCCGCATGTAGTGAAGGAGCGGATTGATGCCGGCGTCGCGCACGTCGACGTTCTGCGACCGGTACCAGGAGGATCGGAAGAGGGGACTCGGGTCGCGACCCTCGTATCCGCCGTGAAAGTAGTAGTGGTCCAGCGGGTTGATCGCGCGGGCGGCGACGTCAGGGTAGCTCTGGAGGTACCAGGCCGTCCGGAAAAGGGGATTCGGGTTTCGACCCTCGCGGACGCCATGTCGCCGATAGTGGCGTTCGGGATGAGCTCCCGTGCGCGCGACGTCCGCGTACTTCGCAAGGTAGAAGTTGCTATCGAACAGGGGGTTGCGCCAGACGTAGGAGAGGATCGGCTCCGGGACGAGCCGCACCAGGAGCCGGCAACCGGCGTCGTAGGCCCTCCGGAGGCGTCCCCGCAGACCCCGTCGGCTCAGGGTTGGCCTCCGCGAGGGAAGGGTGCCGCGTGGTCGGCTCTAGTCGTCACCAGACCTCCCTCCGACAGCCGAAGACGCGGCCAGCTGGCTAGCCTCGGATTCCCGCTTGATCCGCCGGCGAAGCTTCGCCCGGAAAGGATAGGGCTTGAGCCAGTGGCGCACGGCCGCGGGGTCGATCGATCGGCGGCCCTGGATCTGACGGCGGGTGGACATGGCGTGAGGCAACAGGCGCAGCACCTGGAGGTATCCGGAGAGCCCCGCGGGATGAGTGATTCCGTAGTCCACGAGACGAAGGACCTCCGTGAGGAGGAGGACGCCCAGGTCCGGGAGCAGATCCGCCGGGCGATCGTTCCGTAGGATCATCAGGTAGCGGTTCTTCAGGGAGTGTCGAATCTCCAGGGTGCTCTGTCTGCGCCTGAATCCCCGGTGCCCCCGCTGGTGCTCGGCGACGGCCGCCGGCTCGTAGCGAGCCTTCCAGCCGCGCAGCCGCGCGCGCCAGTCGAGATCGACGTCCTCGAGATACATGAAGAACGTCGAATCGAAATATTCGGTGCCGAGTCGCACGTCCTCGAGCATCGCGCGGCGGTAGAGCGCTGCCGCCGCGCACACGCCGAACACCTCGCCCGGGGTGTCGAACTGGCCGAGATCGGGCTCGTTCGCTCCCCGGTTCGCCGCCACTCGATTGCGGTAGAGGACGTGGCCTGCCGAATCGAGCAGGGGAGGGCCGTCCGTACGCGGCGACTGGATCAGCTTGCCGGTCACGCTTCCGATGGCGGCATCCGTCTCCGCCGCCTTCTCGAGCTCCTCGATGTAGCGGGGCCCGAGGTACGCGTCCGGGTTGAGCAGCAGGACGTATCGCGTCGCCGTGCGCGCAATGAGCTCGTTGGCCGCCCGCGCGAAGCCGACGTTTTCCGGGGCGCGCACGACGGTCGCGCCCAGCTTCTCCGCGAGAACGACGGACTGGTCGGACGACGCGTTGTCCCAGACGAGCACGTCTCGGGGTTGCCGGGTCTGGGCTGCCAGCGCTTCCAGGCATGGCCGGAGGTGGCGCTCGCTGTTGTACGTGACGATGCACACGGCGACGTTCTCGGTCATGGCCGCCCCGGCCGCGGGGCCACGCCGCGGCGTTCCCCCGCGAGGACGTCGCGATAGCGGGCAATGACCTTGCCAGGCTCGCCCTCCAGGTCGAGGCGACCATGGACGAGGAGGCAGGCGCGGTCGCACATGCGCTCCACGGTCGGCAGGTCGTGAGAGACGAGGACGACCGTCGTGTCGCGTCGCCGCACGTCCTCCATCCGCGCGAGGCACTTCTGCCGGAAGTGCTCGTCGCCGACCGCCAGGACCTCGTCGACGAGGAGGACGTCCGGCTGGAGATGGACGGCGACCGAAAACCCCAGGCGCGCGTGCATTCCCGAGGAGTAGTTCTTGACCGGCAGATCCATGAATTCGCCGAGCTCGGAGAAGTCCACGATCGCGTCGTAGATGTCGTCGGTTTCGCGTCGCGAGAGGCCGTAGAGCGATGTATTGAGGTGCACGTTCTCGCGGCCGCTCAGGTCCGGGTGGAAGCCGACGCCCAGCTCGATCATCGGCGTCACCCGGCCGTACACCGTTGCGCGGCCCGCCGTCGGCACGAAGATGCCGGCAATGATCCGGAGGATGGTGCTCTTTCCCGAGCCGTTCGCCCCGATGAGCCCGAGGCACTCGCCGCGACGAACCAACAGGTCCACGTCGCGCAAGGCCCAGAACAGCTCGCGCTTCTCCCGCTGGCGCGGGTGGACCAGCCCCAGGATGCGCACCTTGAGATTGCGCCCCGGATTGCGCCGGCGGACGAATGCCTTCGAGACCCCCTGAAGCTCGACGGCCAGGTCCACCGCCTAGACCTCCTCAGCCATTCCCGGTCTGAGGCGGCGGAACACCAGATAGCCGAGGCCGAGCATGCCGGCCGTCCAACCGACCATGGGCGCGACGAGGGTCCAGTCCGGCAGGAGGGCCCGGAGGAGGATCTCCTGGTACGCGATCGCGAAGAGCGCGACCGGGCTGAGCGTCATCCAGTGCCGGAGCGTCTCGGGCACCATCTCGATCGGGTAGATGATCGGGGTCGCCCAGAAGAGGAGTGGAAGCAGCACGTCCGTGAGATGAGTCACGTCTCGGAAGTGCACGGTGATCGAGGCCAGTGCGAACGCGACGCCGACGGTGAAGGCGAGGTGCAGCAGGAGCAACGGCACGACGAGCGCCATCTTCCAGGAGGGGTTGACGTCCGAGACCAGGAGGAGCACGGGCAGGAACACGGCGAGCGCGAGCAAGAGCTGTGTGAAGTTGAACAGCACCGAGGCGATCGGAAGGATCTCTCGCGGAAAGTACACGCGCCTGATCAGGCTGGCATTCCCGACGATCGCCTGGGTCGAGTCCTTGAGAGCGCTCGCAAAGAAGGTCCAGGGCAGAAGCCCGGCCATGATGAAGTAGGCATAGTTCTCCGTGTGAACCCGCAACACGACCTTGAATGCGAAGGTGTAGACCGCCAGCATGAGCGCGGGGTGGAGCAACGACCACAGCAGGCCGAGCAGGGACCCACGGTACTTGACCGTGATGTCCTTGGCGACCAGGTTGCGGACGAGGGTGTGATACCGGAAGAGCGCTCCCGTCGGGAGCGAGTGGTCTACGAGGGCCGTGGCCATGGAACGTGGACGCTGTCCCCGCGGGCGGCCGGACGCGTCGGCGGCTCCCCATGGCCTGGGCGGACGGGAGCATCGGGCTGGCCAGGGGTTCGGTCCCGCGCAGCAGAGCCAGCGGATGGAGCGGGGGAGGGCGGGACGGGGACCAGCTCGACTCGCGCCGCGGGGAGCCGCCGATTCGCCGCTCGCGGGACGTTCTGGATCGGGGAAGAGGCCCACGCCGGATCCGCCCGGCGCTCGCGTGATAAGGCGTCGCCCACGAGGATCATCTGGCCCGGATCCTGGCCTGGCTCCGAAGAAGAGTCGCGAGGCAGGCAGGCAAATGGGCACTCGCGCAACAACTCACCGAAGCGACGGAGTATGGATTCATCGACGCCCGTGCTCGTCAGTGAGGATACCTACCACGAATTCGCACGAGTATCTTCCTACGGCGCCGTAGGCGACCACCAGCCTTTTCTTTGACGCCGAGGTCCTTGTCTGCTGATCTTGTCGGCGGAGGGAGTTCGGCGAGGTGTTCGTCGTCCAGCTGGGCTTCCTGGCGGAGGAGACGGTTACCCGGACTAGGTTGAGGCCGACGGGCCGCGATCCCGCCGTTCCGAAGCCTTGCGCGCTCGCCTCGTCTAGCGACGGGAGCCCCATGGCGCCTGGAGAGACCGGAAGGCCAGGCTGCCCAGGAGCCCCAGGCCGACCAGGATCGACATCGGGTGGAGCGCAGACTGCCGGCGATGCTTCCGGTAGTAGCGGTAGGCGCTCACGTGGAAGTCGAGCACGGAGCCGAGCCGCCGTCCCGCCCGGCTGACTCCGACGAAGTGGGTCCCGCTCGCGGCCGGCACGTAGTAGACGCCCCAGCCTGCCCTCCGGAAGCGGAGACACCAGTCGGCGTCCTCCCAGAACAGGAAGAAGCGCTCGTCGAGGAGCCCGACCGTCTCCCACGCCGTCCGGCGGACGAGGAGGCACGCGCCGGAGAGCCAGTCCACGCGGACGGGCGCGTCGTCCGCGACGGCGAGCGCCGGCAGCTCGCGCTGGCTCACGGGGTTGTTCGGGAAGAGGCGCGTCATCGGCGCGGACCGACCGAACAGCGCGGTCCAGGCGGACGGATCGCGGCGGGCCGAGCCCTGGACGCTTCCGTCCGGATCGAGGAGCCGGGGACCTGCGACACCGGCGTCGGGGTGGCTCGTCATGAACCGCAGAAGCCGCGGCACCGTCGACGACGCCAGGATGACATCGGGGTTGAGGACGAGGGTGAACTGGCCGCGCGCGGCGCGGATGCCCTGGTTCACCGCGCGCGCGAAGCCGACGTTCGCGTCGTTCTGAATGATCTCCAGGGTGGGATAAACCGCCGCCAGCTCGGCCTGGCTGCCGTCCGTGGACGCGTTGTCGACGACGATGACCTGAGGCTGATCGCCCTCGGTTGCGGAGAGGGCGGTCAGGCAGGCGCGCAGGGCCCCCCCTGCGTTCCAGTTCACGACGACGACCGAGACGTGCTCCATGGGTCCTATCGATTCTCGATAGCCAGCGTCTCGAAGCTCACCACGTCTCCCGGCGGCCATTCTAGTCCGGTTTCGCGGATTGCAAGTCTGGAGCATTTCCCTACTGGGGTCGGGCGTGTTTTGCCTGTATCCATCGTCCTTTGGCGTCCTCCGGCGCGCTGGCCGTATGCTAGACTACGAGGCGAAATCAGGCTCATGAGCGCCGCGCACACCGCCCTAGGTGCCTACCTGCGTCACGGTCGCGAGCGGTCCGGTCTCTCCCTGGAGGCCGTCTCCGCGGGCAGCCGGATCGTGCCGCGTCTCGTCGAGGCCCTCGAGGCTGATCGCGCGGACCTCCTGCCGGCGCCCGTGTACGTCCGCGGCTTCATCCGCGCGTACTGCGCGCAGGTCGGCGCGAACGTGGACGAGGCGCTGCGCCTCTACGACGCGCAGGCGATTCCCGACCCACCGCTGACGGTGGCCGCGACGCCATCCAAGACGCCGTCGCCCGCGCGCCGGTGGGGTCCCGTCGCCGTGGGCTCGCTCCTCGTGGTGACCCTCGGGATCGCGGGCGTTTTCCTCCTCGGGCGCCGACAGCCGGACGCGGGGGCGAGCCGCGGCGGACCCGAGACGCCGGCCGCCGCGCGTGCGCCGGCTCCGGCCGAGCGGCCTGCCGCGCCCGCCGCGGCGGCGAGCGAGCCCGTGGTGTCCGCGACGCCGACGCCGGGCCAGCCGGGCCGCGGCGAGCGCGTGCTCCTGGTCCGCGCCGTCGACACCACCTGGATCCGCGTCCAGCCCGACGGAGCGAGGGCGACCGAGGAGACGCTCGCGCCCGGCACGGTGCGGGAGTGGCGCAGCCCGGGTCGCTTCCACGTCACGCTCGGCAACGCGGGCGGCGTGGAGCTCGAGCTCGACGGTCAGGCGCTGCCCGCCCTGGGGGCGTCGGGCCAGGTCGTGCGCGACGCGATCGTGCCTGGCGAGCCGGCGCGGTGAAGTTCCTCTCGGCGCTCGGCGACCGCCTGCGGGACGGGCTCGGGAAGACGCGCGCCGCGTTCGAAGAGGGCTTCGCCCGGATCTTCAAGGGGCAGGAGCTCCAGGGCGAGACCGTGGAGGACCTCGAGGCGCTTCTCCTCCAGGCGGACCTCGGCCTGGAGATCGCCGAGGGATTCGTCGAGCGCGTCCGCGAGCAGTCGCGCGCGGGACGCCTGACGGACGGCGACGCGCGGAGCGCGCTCCGGGAGCATCTCCGCGAGGCCCTCGCCGGCGCCGGCGCGCCGCTCGCGCTCGACGCCCGACCCGCGGTGGTTCTCGTCGTCGGCGTGAACGGGTCCGGGAAGACCACGACGTGCGGGAAGCTCGCCTGGCGCCTCGGCCAGGAGGGGCATTCGGTCCTGCTGGGCGCGGGGGACACGTTCCGGGCCGCGGCGATCGAGCAGCTCGAGCGCTGGGGCGAGCGGATCGGCGCCCCGGTGGTGAGCCAGGGTCCGGGCGCGGACACGTCGGCGGTCGCGTTCGACGCGGTGAAGGCCGCCCAGGCGCGCGGGTCCGAGGTCCTGATCGTCGACACCGCCGGCCGGCTCCACACGAAGTCGAACCTCATGGCGGAGCTGGCCAAGGTCAAGCGCGTGATCGGCCGGCAGTGCCCGGGGGCGCCGCACGAGGTGCTCCTGGTCCTCGATGCGACCACGGGACAGAACGGGATCGCCCAGGCCCGCGTCTTCCACGAGAGCCTCGGGCTCACGGGTCTCGTGCTCACGAAGCTCGACGGCACCGCGAAGGGCGGCATCGTCGTCCGGATCTACCGGGAGCTCGGCGTCCCCATCAAGCTCGTCGCGACGGGGGAGAAGCCCGAGGACCTGGCGACGTTCGACCCCGACGCGTACGTCGACGCGCTGGTCGGAGTCTGACGTGAGGTGGGCTCCCGCCGGCGAGGGCCGCGACGCCCTCTGGATGGACCGGGCCCTCCGGCTGGCCGAGGGGGGCATCGGGCTCACCTCGCCGAATCCCGTGGTCGGCGCCGTGCTGGTGAAGGACGACCGCGTCGTCGGCGAAGGCGCGCACCTCCGCGCCGGCGGGCCGCACGCGGAGGCGGCGGCGCTGACCGTGGCCGGCCCCGCCGCCCGCGACGCGACGTGCTACGTGACGCTCGAGCCGTGCGCGCACTTCGGGCGGACGCCGCCGTGCGCGGACGCGCTGATCGCGGCGGGCGTCGCGCGCGTCGTGGTCGCCGTCGGGGATCCCTACCGCGAGGTCGACGGGCGGGGCGTGGCGCGGCTCCGCGCGGCGAGCGTGACGGTCGCCGTCGGCGTCCGCGAGACCGCGGCCCGCGCGCTGAACCGCGCCTTCTTCTGCGCGGTGACCGAGGGGCGGCCCCACGTCACGCTGAAGGCGGCGATGACGCTCGACGGCAAGATCGCCGCGGCGGACGGCGAGTCCCGGTGGATCACCGGCGAGGCCGCGCGACTCGAGGCTCACCGGCTCCGGTTCGCCGCGGACGCGGTGGTGGTCGGGATCGGCACGGTGCTGGCGGACGACCCCCGGCTGACCGTGCGGCATCCGGGCCTGCCCGCGAAGGAGCCGCTCCGCGTCGTCGTCGACAGCCGGCTCCGCACGCCCCCCGACGCGCGCGTCGTCCGCGCGGGCGATCCCTCGCGCACCGTCGTCGCCTGCGTCACGCCGGCGCCGCCCGGCCCGGCCGCCCGGCTCCGGCAGGCGGGTGTCCGGGTGCTCGAGCTGCCCGGCGACGCGGGGCGCGTGGACCTCCGCGCGCTCCTCGACGCGCTGCGTGCGATCGACGTCATCGCCGTGCTGGTGGAGGGAGGCGGGGAGCTCGGCGGCGCCCTCGTCGAGGCGGGCCTCGTGGACCGCGTGGCCTTCTTCGTGGCGCCGCGGCTTCTCGGCGGGCGCGAGGCGCCCGGGCCGCTCGGTGGCCGCGGCCGCGCGCTGAAGGACGCGCTGTCCCTCGTCGACGTGGTCACCCGGCGCCTCGGCGAGGACCTCCTCGTCGAGGGCGACGTCCGGCGCTAGTCATGTTCACGGGCATCGTCGAGGCGCTCGGTCGCGTGGCGACCGTGGAGACCGCGGGCCTGGGCCGCCGGCTGGGGATTGCGGTGCCGGACGACGCGAGCTGGCGGCTCGGGCTCGGAGAGAGCGTGGCCGTGAGCGGCGTGTGTCTCACCGTGGTGGCGGCGTCGGGCGGCCGGCTCGGGTTCGACCTGGCGGAGGAGACGGTGCGCGTGACGACGCTCGGCGGCCTCGGTGTCGGAGACCCCGTGAACCTCGAGCGGCCGCTCCGCTTCGACGGCCGCCTCGGCGGCCACCTCGTGCTGGGGCACGTGGACGGCGTGGGCCGGGTCACGGCCGTGCGCCCGGAGGGCGAGGGCACGCGGGTGGACGTGGAGACGCCGGGGCAGCTCCGGCCGCTCCTGATCCCGAAGGGGTCGGTGACGGTGGACGGGGTGAGCCTGACGGTGGCCGCGCTCGAGGCGGACGGCTTCGCCGTCGCCCTGATCCCCCACACGCTCGCCGTGACCACGCTGGGCCGGCGACGTCCCGGGGATCCCGTCAACCTGGAGATGGACGTGATCGGGAAGTACGTGCGAGGCTTCGTCGAGCGCTGGCAGGCGTCGCCGCGCGGACCGCAGGGGGAGCGGGTGGACGCGGCAAGGAGGGAGTCATGACCGAGGGTGAGCGCGGGCGGCCGGGCTTCTCGTCGATCGCGGAGGCGATCGCCGACATCCGCCAGGGGCGGATGGTCGTGGTGGTCGACGACGAGGACCGGGAGAACGAGGGCGACTTCCTGATGGCGGCGGACCGGGTGACGCCGGAGGCCATCAACTTCATGGCCCGGCACGGGCGCGGCCTGATCTGCGTGCCCATGACGGGCGAGCGCCTGGACGAGCTCCGGATCAGCATGATGGTGGCGGACAACACCGCGTCCATGGGCACGGCGTTCACGGTGACCGTCGACGCCAAGCGGGGCGTGACGACCGGCACCTCCGCCTACGACCGGGCGCTCACCGTCAAGGCGCTCGTCGACCTCGGGACGCGGGCCGAGGACCTCGCCCGGCCCGGCCACATCCTGCCGCTCCGGTCCATGCCCGGCGGCGTGCTCCGTCGCGCCGGCCACACGGAGGCGGCGGTCGATCTCGCGCGCCTCGCCGGCTGCTCGGAGGCCGGCGTGATCTGCGAGATCATGGACGAGCAGGGCGGGATGGCCCGGCTTCCGGAGCTCTTCGCGATCGCCCGCCAGCACGGGCTCCACGTCATCACGATCAAGGACCTGATCCGGTACCGGATCCAGAAGGACAAGCTCGTGCGGCGTGCGGCCACGACGCTCGTGCCCACCGCGCACGGGTCATTCGCGGCGATCGCCTACGAGACGACGGTGGACGACCGCGTGGTCCTGGCGCTCACCATGGGCGAGGTCCGCGGCGACGACCCCATCCTGGTTCGGATGCACTCGGAGTGCCTCACCGGCGACGTGTTCGGCTCGCAGCGCTGCGACTGCGGGGAGCAGCTCAACAAGGCGCTCGCCATCATCGCCGCGCAGGGCCGCGGGGTCCTCGTGTACCTCCGCCAGGAGGGGCGTGGCATCGGCCTCCTCAACAAGATGCGCGCGTACGAGCTCCAGGATCAGGGCAAGGACACGGTGGAGGCGAACGAGGCTCTCGGGTTCAAGGCCGACCTCCGCGACTACGGGATCGGCGCCCAGATCCTCGTCGACCTGGGCATCCGGTCGATGCGTCTGCTGACCAACAACCCGAAGAAGATCGTCGGCCTCGAGGGCTACGGCCTGCACGTCGTCGAGCGGGTGCCCGTCGAGACCCCGCCCTCGGAGACGAACCGCTTCTACCTGCGGACGAAGCACGACAAGCTGGGTCACCTCTTCTCCGACCGGCCCTAGGACGGAGATGGCCGGCCCCGCCCCTGCTCCCGCACCGCGCCTCCGGGCCACCGGGCGGCGCGTCGTCATCGTGGCCTCGCGTTTCCACGAGGCCATCAGCCGGCGCCTCGCGGAGGGCGCGCGGGCGGCCCTCCTCCGCCATGGCGTCCGGCCCGGTGACGTGTCGGTCGTGTGGGTGCCCGGGGCGTTCGAGCTGCCCCAGGCCGCGGCGCGCCTCGCCGCCGCGGGCGGCGTCGACGCGCTGGTGTGCGTCGGGTGCGTCATCCGCGGGGAGACGCCGCACTTCGACTACGTGGCCGGCGAGGCCGCCCGCGGCATCTCGGAGGTCGGGCGCTCGACCGGCATCCCGACCACCTTCGGGCTGATCACCGCCAACACGCAGGAGCAGGCGGAGGCCCGGGCGGGCGGGACGGTGGGGAACCGCGGCGAGGAGGCGGCCCTCGCCGCGCTCGAGCTCCTCGGGCTCTTCGCGGGCCTTCCCGCGCGCGGGCGCCGGGCGCGGCCCGCCGCGCGGCGGCGGGGGCGCTGAGCGACGTGGGGCGCCGGCGCCAGGCCCGGGAGTGCGCGCTCCAGCTCCTCTACGAGCTGGACGTCCGGGGGGATTCGGATCCCGGGCCGGTGCTCGACGCGTTCTGGCAGCGGCAGCCCGTGCCCGAGGACGTGCGGACGTTCGCCGACGCGCTGGTCCGCGGTGTCGCCGCCCACCGGCCGAAGATCGACGAGCTGATCGTGCGCTTCGCCGAGCACTGGGAGCTCGACCGGATGGCCGTCGTGGACCGCAACGTCCTCAGAGCGGGGATCTGGGAGCTGCTCTGGGGCGTCGACGTCCCTCCCAAGGTCGCGATCAACGAGGCGCTCGAGATCGCGCGGCGCTTCTCGACCGAGGAGTCGACCGGCTTCATCAACGGGCTCCTCGACCGGGTTCGCCGGGAGCTCTGCCCGTAGGGTTCCTTCGCCGCGCGCGAGGGACGGACGCCGGCCCCGCCGCGGCGAGCGACGGGCCGCCGGCCGAGCGATGGCGCCGCATCGCCGTCGCGGCCGCGGCCGGCTTCGCGATGCACCTCGCGTTTCCCCGTCCGGGCTGGGACCTCCTGGGCTGGGTGGCGCTGGCGCCCGTTCTCGCCCTGGCCGCGACGGCCCGCTCGCCGCGGGGCGCGCTCCTCGAGGGCTGGGTCGCCGGCGTCGCGTTCTTCCTGCCGCTCCTCCGCTGGCTCACGCACACGATGACGACCTTCTCCCCGATGCCGATGCCGGTGGCTGTCCTCGTCATCCTCGCCATGGCGGGGTACCTCGGTCTCTACTGGGGCGGGACGGCGTGGACCCTGGCCTGGCTCCGCGCGCGACTCGGGGCGCGGGCGCTGTGGCTCGCGCCGGCCGTCTGGGTGGCCGGGGAGCTCGGCCGCGCGTACTTCATCACCGGGTTCCCGTGGGGACTCCTCGGCTACGTGCCGTCGCGACGGCTCCTCGTGATCCAGCTGGCCGCGTGGACCGGGGTCTACGGCGTCTCGGCCCTGGTGGTGCTCGTCAACACGGCCTTGGCCTGGATCATGGTCGAGCGTCGGGGCCGCGCCGCCGCCGCCGCGCTCGCCGTCTCCGCGGTCGCGGTGGGGGGCGCGCTCCTCGTGGGGCAGGCGCACCTGGCGGCGCCCGGCGGGCCGACGCTACCCGTCGCCGTGGTGCAGGGGAACATTCCGCAGGCGGTGAAGTGGGACGCGGCCTACAAGGCGGAGACGCTTCGCGTCTACGGCGAGCTGACGCGCGCGGCCGCGCCGGGCAGCCGGCTCGTCGTGTGGCCGGAGGCCGCGATGCCGGCGTACGTCCGGTTCGAGCCCGCGGCGATGCTCTGGCTGACCGCGCTCGCGGCCGACGTGCGCGTCCCGCTCCTGGTGGGCGCGCCCGACGCGGAGCCCGAGGGGAAGCGCATGCGGTATCTCAACAGCGCGTTCCTCGTGGATCCGTCGGGGCTTCGCGCTCGCTATGATAAGATCCACCTGGTGCCGTTCGGGGAGTACGTGCCCTTGAAGCGGCTCCTCTTTTTCGTGGAGGCCATCGCCGCCGAGATCGGGGACTTCACGCCCGGCCGGCAGGTGGCGGTTCTCCCGCTGGAGGGCGCGCCGTTTGGCACGGTCATCTGCTACGAGGTCATCTTCCCCGGTCTGTTCCGGCGGTTCGTCGCGGAGGGCGCAGTCTTCATGACCAACATCACCAACGACGCGTGGTTCGGCGACTCGGGCGGGCCGCTCCAGCACCTCCAGATGGTGCCGCTCCGGGCGGTCGAGAACGGGATCGCGATCGCGCGCGCCGCGAACACCGGGGTGTCGGCCTTCGTCATGCCGTCGGGGGAGATCCGGGCGACCCTCCCGCTCAACACGCGCGGGACCCTCCGGGCCGACGTCCCGATCCGTCGCGGCACGACCTTCTACACGCGCTTCGGCGACCTCTTCGCCTGTGCGTGCGCGGCCATCGCCGGGGCGGCCCTCGTCGCGGGGCTCGCCGCGGGGCGCCGAGGCTAGGGGCGTGCTGGGCGAGCTCCGGCGCGAGTTCGTGGACGTCGAGCGACGGCTCGACGACCTTCGGGGGCATCTTTGACCTGCTTTCGAAGGAAACGCGCATCGCCGCCATCGACGCGGAGATGGCGAGCGCGGGGTTCTGGGACGACAGCCGACGGGCGCAGGGGCTGGTCCGCGAGCGCAACGATCTTTCGCGCCTCGTCGGGCGGTCGGGGGAGCTCTCGCGCGAGCTCACGGACCTCCGCACCCTCTGGGAGATGGCCCTCGAGGAGAGCGACGAGAGCCTCGAGCCCGAGATCCAGTCGAACCTCCAGCGTCTGCGCAAGGAGCTCCAGGACTTCGAGCTGACGGTCGTCCTGTCCGGCGACCACGACCGGAAGAACTCGATCCTCTCCATCCACGCCGGGGCCGGTGGCACCGAGTCGCAGGACTGGGCCCAGATGCTCCTCCGCATGTACACGCGCTGGACGGAGCGGCGAGGCTACAAGGTCGAGGTGGTCGACCTCCTGCCGGGCGACGAGGCGGGGATCAAGTCGGCCACCCTCGAGATCACCGGCGACTACGCCTACGGCTATCTGAAGGGCGAGACCGGCGTCCACCGGCTGGTGCGGATCTCGCCGTTCGACGCCGCCAAGCGCCGCCACACGTCGTTCGCCTCGGTCGCGGTCATGCCGGAGGTCGAGGACATCGAGGTCGTGGTCCGCGACGACGAGATCCGCGTGGACGTCTTCCGCGCCTCCGGCCCCGGCGGCCAGGGCGTCAACACCGCGGACTCGGCGGTGCGCCTCACGCACCTGCCGACCGGGATCGTGGTGTCGTGCCAGAACGAGCGCTCGCAGCTCCGGAACCGGGACACGGCGATGCGCGTCCTCCGGGCGCGGCTGTACCAGGTCGCGGACCAGAAGCGGAAGACGGAGCTCGAGCAGCTGACGGGCGACAAGAAGGAGATCGCGTTCGGGAGCCAGATCCGCTCGTACGTGTTCGCGCCCTACCAGCTCATCAAGGACCACCGGACTGCCGTCGAGATCGGCAACGTGGACGCGGTCATGGACGGGGACATCGACCCGTTCATCGAGGCGTTCCTGTTCGCCGGGCGGAGGTAGGGCGTGACCGACCGGACCGCGGGCGTGTCGGGGGAGGGGCGGGGCGCGGCGGGCCCGCCGGACGGGAGCCCGGCGCTCTCCGGGAACGAGCTGATCCGCCGGCGCCGCGAGAAGCTGGACGCCCTCCGCCGCTCCGGCGTGGACCCCTTCGGGACGCGCTTCCCGGTCTCCGACTGGGCGGGCCCCCTCCACGCGCGGTGGGACGGCGCGACCGAGGACGAGCTCCGGGCGGCGGGCCCGGTGAGCGTCGCCGGGCGCGTCATGTCCAGCCGCCATCACGGCAAGTCGTGCTTCGCCCACGTCCTCGACCATACCGGCGCCATCCAGCTCTACGCGCGGGCCGACGTGCTCGGCGAAAGCTACGCCGGGTTCACCGACCTGGACGTGGCGGATTTCGTCGGCGTGACCGGCGACGTGATGCGCACCCGCACCGGGGAGCTCACGGTCCAGGTGAAGTCCTGGACCTTCCTCGCGAAGGCGCTCCGACCGCTGCCGGAGAAGTGGCACGGGCTCAAGGACGTGGAGACCCGGTACCGCCAGCGGTACGTGGATCTCGTGGTCAACCCGGGCGTCCGCGACGTGTTCCGTCTCCGGTCCCGCCTGGTCCAGACCGTTCGCGCGTTCCTGGACGCGCGGGGGTTCCTGGAGGTGGAGACCCCGGTGATGCAGCCCCTGCCGGGCGGGGCGACGGCGCGCCCCTTCGCGACGCACCACAACGCGCTCGACATTCCGCTGTTCCTCCGGATCGCGCTCGAGCTGCACCTGAAGCGTCTGGTGGTGGGCGGCTTCGACCGGGTCTACGAGATCGGCCGGATCTTCCGGAACGAGGGGGTATCGACCCAGCACAACCCCGAGTTCACGATGCTCGAGTTCTACCAGGCCTACGCCGACTACCGGGACCTGATGGAGCTCACCGAGGCGCTCTTCGCCGAGCTCGGGCGGACGCTCACCGGCGGCCTCACGCTCACCTTCCAGGGGGAGCAGCTCGACCTCACGCCGCCGTGGCGGCGCCTCGGGTACCTCGACGCGGTGGCCGAGGCGATCGGCGTGTCGCGCGACGGGCTGCGAGACCGCGAGCGGATCCGCGCCGCCGCGCGCGAGGCGGCGGGCCGGCGCGGCGTGGACGCGGGGGCCTGGGGCTGGGGCGCGGCCACGCCGGTCTACCAGATGTGGAAGGACCTGTTCGAGACGTTCGTCGAGCCGACCCTCGTGCAGCCGACGTTCGTCGTCGACTTCCCGACGGAGCTGTCGCCACTCGCGCGGCAGAAGCGCGAGGACCCGGGCCTCGTCGACCGCTTCGAGCTCTTCATGGCGCGGATGGAGCTCGCCAACGCCTACTCGGAGCTGAACGACCCCGCCGAGCAGCGGCGGCGCTTCGAGCAGCAGCGCGAGGCCCGCGAGGCGGGCGACGACGAGGCGCAGCCGCTCGACGAGGACTACATCCGCGCGCTCGAGTACGGGCTGCCGCCGACGGCGGGCCAGGGGATCGGGATCGACCGCCTCGTGATGCTCTTCGCCGACCGCGCGTCGATCCGCGACGTCATCCTCTTCCCGCTCCTGCGCCCCGAGAGCTTCCGCGCGGAGGAGGAGTGAGGGTGCGGCGGGGCATGCCCTTCGAGCTCCTCATCGGGCTCCGGTATCTCCGGTCGAAGGGCGGGCGCGGGTTCCTCTCGCTCCTCACGATCATCGCCATGGCCGGCATGGCAATCGGCGTGATGGCGCTCATCGTGGTCCTGGCCGTCATGTCCGGCTTCGAGGACGAGCTCCGGAGCAAGATCCTCGGGACGACCTCGCACATCCTCGTGATGGACGTGAGCGGGCGCGGGATCCAGGATCCCGCGAAGGCGGTGGAGGCCATCCGCGCCAACCCCGAGGTCCGGTCCGCCGCGCCGTTCGTGCTCCAGCAGGTCATGCTCTCGCGCGGCGACTCCGCGACGGGCGTGGTGCTGCGCGGGATCGATCCGGAGACCGAGCGGCAGGAGCTCCAGGTCCGGGTCAAGCAGGGGAACCTCGGCGACCTCGCGGGCCCCGAGCCCGCGATCGCTCTCGGCCGCGAGCTGGCGCGGACGCTGGGCGCCTTCGTGGGGGACGAGGTGGTGGCGATCTCGCCCCGGGGCGCGGTGACCGCGGTGGGCACCATCCCGAAGATGCGGCCGCTCCGCGTCGTCGCCGTCTTCGAGATCGGCCTCTACGAGTACGACTCGGCCCTCGCGTACACCTCCATCCAGACCGCGCAGCAGTTCGCGGAGATGGGCACGCGCGTGTCCGGCATCGAGGTCCGGCTCGTCGACGTCTACCAGGCGCGCCGGGTGTCGCGGGAGATCGGGGCGAAGCTCGGGATGCCCTACTGGACCCGGGACTGGACGGAGATGAATCGGAACCTCTTCTCGGCGATCCAGCTCGAGAAGACCGCGATGTTCGTGATCCTGACCCTCATCATCTTCGTCGCGGCGTTCGCGATCATCAGCCACCTCATCCTGATGGTGGCCGAGAAGCGACGGGAGATCGGCGTGCTGCGGGCCCTCGGGGCCTCGGGCCGCAGCATCACGCTCGTGTTCATGGCCGAGGGCGTCCTGATCGGGTTCGTCGGGACCGTGGTGGGCACCGTCCTCGGCCTCACGATCGGGCTCGTCCAGGACCGCTACCACATCGTGAAGATTCCGGGTGACGTCTACCAGCTCTCGGAGCTGCCGATGAAGATGCACCCGCCGGAGATGATCCTGATCGCGGTGGCGGCGCTGGCGCTCTCCTTCCTGGCCACCATCTACCCCTCGCGCCAGGCCGCGCGGCTCCATCCGGTGGACGTGCTCCGGTATGAGTGAGACGCCGGCCCCGTACCGCGTCGAGCGGCCGCCGGCCGAGGCGCACGCCCCGCTCCTCGTGGCCCAGGGAGTCGAGAAGGAGTACCGCACGAAGGCCGAACCGCTCCGGGTGCTGAAGGGTGTCAACCTCACGGTCCACGAGGGCGAGCTGGTCGCGGTGGTGGGCGCCTCGGGCATCGGGAAGTCGACGCTCCTCCACGTCATGGGCGCGCTCGACCGCCCGACCGCCGGGTCGGTCTGGTTCCGGGGCGAGGACCTCTTCGCCCGGTCGGAGGCGGACCTGACGCGGTTCCGGCGGGAGGAGGTCGGCTTCGTCTTCCAGCTCTACAACCTCCTGACGGACTTCTCCGCGCTCGAGAACGCCATGCTCCCCGCGCTCATCCAGCGTCGGCCCGCGTCCGAGGCGCATGCCCTCGCGATGGACGCCCTCCGAGAGGTCGGCCTCCTGGAGCGCGTCGGCCACCGGCCCGGTGAGCTCTCGGGCGGCGAGCAGCAGCGGGTTGCCCTCGCGCGGGCGCTCGTGGGCCGTCCGGCCATGATCCTCGCCGACGAGCCCACCGGGAACCTCGATCCCAAGACGAGCCAGGACGTCTTCGAGCTGTTCGCGCGCCTCCAGGCCGAGCGCGGGATGGCGTTCGTCATCGCGACGCACAACCTGGACCTGGCGCGTCGCGCCGACCGCCTCGTCCGGCTCGTCGACGGGCGCGCGATCGTCGAGGGCTGACCGCCCGACGCCTCGTCCGGGGTGTCGGGAGGGCCCGATTGGGCCCTAAGTGCCGGCCGGATGGTCGAAATTTTCCGTGAGGCCTCGACGGGCCATGTATAATGACGCCCGGGAGTTGGCGAGCGCGCCCCGTGCCGATCCCGGGGATGGGCGCGCGCCGCCCGGTCGCCCGGCGCCGGGATGCCGGGCCTGGAGGAGGCCACGTGTTCGAGCGATTCACCGAGCGTGCGCGCCGCGTCATCATCCTGGCCCGCGAGGAGGCCGGACGGTTCCGCCACGACTTCGTGGGGACCGAGCACATCCTGCTCGGGCTGATCCGCGACGGGGAAGGGATCGCGACGGCCGTCCTGCAGCGTCTCGGGCTTCGCCTCGAGACCGTCAAGAGCGAGGTCGAGCGGGCGCTCGCGGGCTTCCCCAAGACGCTCACGTTCGGCGAGGTCCCGTTCACGCCCCAGGCCAAGCGGGTGCTGGAGCTGTCGATCGAGGAAGCCCGGCAGCTCGGGCACAACTACATCGGCACCGAGCACCTCCTTCTCGGCGTCATGAAGGAAGGGCAGTCGATCGCCGCGAAGATCCTGGAGTCTCTCGGGGCGCGGCTCGACGAGGTCCGGCAGGAGACCCTGGCCCTCCTGGGCGACCAGTACTACCCCCGTCCGAAGAAGCGCAGCCAGACCCCCGTCCTCGACGAGTTCGCCCGGGACCTCACCCAGTTCGCGCGCGACAGCAAGCTCGACCCCGTGATCGGGCGCGAGACGGAGATCGAGCGGGTCATCCAGATCCTCTCCCGGCGGACGAAGAACAACCCGGTCCTGATCGGCGAGCCCGGAGTGGGCAAGACGGCCATCGTGGAGGGCCTCGCCCAGAAGATCGTCAACCACGACGTGCCGGACGTCCTGGTGGGGAAGCGTCTCCTCCAGCTCGACCTCGGCGCCCTCGTGGCGGGCACGAAGTACCGCGGGCAGTTCGAGGAGCGCCTGAAGGCCGTCATGAAGGAGATCCGGCAGTCGGAGAACGTGATCCTCTTCCTGGACGAGCTCCACACGCTGATCGGCGCCGGCGCGGCCGAAGGCGCCATCGACGCCTCGAACATGCTGAAACCCGCGCTTTCCCGCGGCGAGATCCAGTGCATCGGGGCGACGACGCTCGACGAGTACCGGAAGCACATCGAGAAGGACGGCGCGCTCGAGCGGCGCTTCCAGCCCATCATCGTCCGCGCCCCGTCGCCCCAGGAGGCCGTCGAGATCATCAAGGGTCTCCGGCCGAAGTACGAGGCGCACCACCGCGTGAAGATCAGCGACGCGGCGATCGATCTCGCGGTGAAGCTGGCCGACCGCCACATCACCGAGCGCCACCTGCCGGACAAGGCGATCGACGTGATCGACGAGGCGGCGAGCCGGACGCGGCTCCAGGCCATGACCCCGCCGGCGACCATCAAGGAGCTCGAGAAAGAGATCGAGCGGGTCGTCCGGGAAAAGGACATGTTTTTGGAGGCGCAGGAGTTCGAGAAGGCCGCCTCGCTCCGGGAGAAGGAGAAGGCGCTCCGGGGCCGCGAGGAAGAGCTCAAGCGCGAGTGGGAGAAGAACAAGAACCGGCAGACCCAGGTGGTCGGCGAGCAGGACATCGAGTACATCGTGTCCCGCTGGACCGGCATTCCGCTTTCCCGGCTCGAGGAGAAGGAGTCGGCGAAGCTCGCGCGCATGGAAGAGGCGCTCCACGCGCGGGTGGTGGGCCAGGACGACGCGATCCGCGCGATCTCCCGGGCGATCCGCCGCTCGCGGGCCGGCCTCAAGGATGTGAAGCGCCCGGTGGGCTCTTTCATCTTCCTGGGTCCCACCGGTGTCGGGAAGACGGAGCTCGCGCGGGCCTTGGCCGAGTTCCTCTTCGGGGACGAGAACGCCCTGATCCGGGTCGACATGTCCGAGTACATGGAGAAGTTCTCGGTGTCCCGTCTGCTCGGGGCCCCGCCCGGATACGTCGGGTACGAGGAGGGCGGCTACCTCACGGAGAAGGTGCGGCGGCGCCCGTACTCGGTCGTGCTGTTCGACGAGATCGAGAAGGCGCACCCCGACGTGTTCAACATGCTCCTCCAGGTGCTGGACGACGGCCGCCTGACCGACTCCCTGGGCCACGTCGTCGACTTCAAGAACACGATCCTCATCATGACGTCGAACCTCGGGACGGCGCTCATCGGCAAGCGCACCACCCCCGGCTTCCTGTCGGCCTCGGCCGAGGACACCTACGACCGGATGAAGGAGCGGGTGCTGGAGGAGCTCAAGCGGGCCTTCCGCCCCGAGTTCATCAACCGGATCGACGAGGTGATCGTGTTCCACTCGCTCAGCGAGGATCACATCCGCGGCATCGTGCAGCTGATGATGGACCGCGTGAACCGGCAGCTCGAGGAGCGGACGATCCGCGTCAGCCTCTCCGCCGAGGCGGTGAACTTCCTGATCGAGAAGGGGTACGACGCGACGTACGGCGCCCGGCAGCTCCGGCGCATCATCCAGAAGCACATCGAGGATTCGCTGGCCGAGTCCATCATCGCGGGACGGATCCAGGACGGCGTGCAGCTCGAGGTGCGAGTCCAGGGTGAGGGGCTCGTCTTCGAGCCCGTATCCGAGCCTTCACTGAGCCTGGCGGAGCGCTGACCTCCCGGTCCCGGTTCGCCCGAGGAGTGCCCTCGACCCTCGTTGAGGGGCGCCCGCAGGGGAGGCCCAGGACGAGAGGGCAGGTCCTTCTCCCGACGCTGGTCGCGCTTCTGGCCCTCGTCGCCGGGACGGCATGGGCTCAGCAGACCCAGGCCCCGGCGCCGACCCCGGAGTCGCGCCCGCTGCCTCCCGTGCCCGTCGTCCGCGACATCGCGGTCGAGGGCAATCGCCGGATCCAGGCCCCGGCCATCCTGAACCGGGTATCGACCAAGATCGGCGACCCGATGGCCCCCGCCGCGCTGCGGGACGACGTGCGCTCCATCTTCGGCCTCGGGTTCTTCGACGACGTGCAGGTGCGCACCGAGGAGTTCGAGGGCGGGGTCCGGGTGATCTTCGCGGTGGCCGAGCGGCCGCTCCTCCGGGAGGTGAGCTTCGAGGGGAACTCGGAGCTCAAGACCGAGGAGCTCCGCGAGAAGGCCACCATCCGGGTCGGCGTGCTCTACAACCCCGTCGAGGTGCAGAAAGCCGAGGAGGGGATCCGGCAGAAGTACGAGGACGAGGGGTTCTTCGGCGTCCAGATCACCCCTCGCACCGAGCGGACCCCCGAGGGCGACCTCCGGGTCGTGTTCCGGATCGAGGAGGGGCCGAAGCTCCACATCGACCGGATCATCATCGAGGGGAACCAGGCGCTCACCGCGAGCCAGATCAAGGGCGCGATGTCGACCAAGGAGAAGATCTACTGGATCTTCCCGTTCTCCACGGTCCAGCGGAAGATCTTCGACGACGACGTCGACCGGATCCTCCAGCTCTACGGCGACCACGGGTTCATCCAGGCCCGCGTGGAATCGACGGAGATCATCCCGGACCTGACCCGGAAGAAGGTCACGCTCAAGGTCCGGGTGGTGGAGGGGCCGCAGTTTCACACCGGCACCGTCACCATCACCGGCAACGAGCTCCTGTCGAACGAGGAGGTCCGCAAGCTCGTGCAGCTCCAGGAAGGCGCCGTGTTCAGCCGCGGCGCGCTCCGGAACTCGGTCCGGGCGATCGTCGACCGGTACTCCGAGTTGGGCCGGGCCCGCGCCGAGGCCGACCCGCGGACCCAGAACGACCTGGCGAACCTGAAGGTCGACGTGTTGATCCCCATCGTCGAGGGCGGGCCGGTCTACGTCGAGCGGATCAACATCAGCGGCAACACGAAGAGCTCGGAGAAGGTCCTGCGCCGGGAGCTTCGGGTGGCCGAGGGCGAGCTGTTCACCTTCCAGAAGCTGGTGCGGAGCCGGCAGCGGCTCTTCAACCTCGGCTTCTTCGACGAGGTGAACGTCGGCACCGAGCAGGGGACGACGCCGGACAAGATCGTCGTGAACATCGACGTGAAGGAGCGGGCGACCGGCGTCTTCAGCATCGGCGCGGGCTACTCGAGCCTGGACAGCCTGTTCGCGACCCTCGACGTGAGCCAGCGGAACCTTTTCGGCCGCGGCCAGGAGATCTTCCTCCGGATCCGGCTCGGGACCCAGAGCCGCCTCGGTCTCATCGGGTTCACCGAGCCGTACCTCTTCGACATCCCGCTCCGCGCCGGTTTCGACATCTACGACCGGGAGCGGGAGTACGACGACTTCACGGAGGAGCGTCTCGGCGGCGACATCCGGGCCAGCTACCCCCTCACGGAGTTCATGACGCTGTCCGGCGTTTACCGGCTGGAGGACGTCACGATCTCCAACATCTCGCCGACGGCCAGCCAGGACCTGAAGAGCGAGGAGGGCACGAAGCTCAACTCGGTGATCGAGCTCTTGCTGGCGCGCGACACGCGGGACAACATCTTCGAGCCCTCCAAGGGCAGCCGGAACTCGCTGGAGTTCATGTTCGCGGGCCTCGGCGGGGACACGCAGTTCTACAAGATGATCGCCGAGTCGTCGTGGTTCGTACCGCTGCCGGTGTTCAACCTGGTGTGGGCGGTTCGCGGGCTCTTCGGCATGGCGGAGGGGTGGGGCGGCCAGGAGGTTCCGATCTTCGAGCGCTTCTTCCTGGGCGGCGCCACGACCCTGCGCGGCCAGCGGACGCGGTCCGTCGCGCCGAAGGACGCCCAGGGCGAGGTGATCGGCGGCGACAAGGAGCTCCTGTTCAACACCGAGCTGCTCATCCCGGTCTTCGCGCGGTTCCGCCTGGCGCTGTTCTTCGACGCTGGTAACGCATACGGTTTCGGCACCGACTTCGATCCCACGGACCTTCGGTACGCGGCCGGCGCCGGTGTGCGGTTTTTCTCCCCGCTGGGCCCCATGCGGCTCGATCTGGGCTACAACCTGGACAAGCAGCCGGGAGAGAAATCCTGGCAGGTCAACTTCACGGTCGGGGCCCCGTTCTAGGTCGGTGGCCGTCAGAGGTGATGCCATGAGAAACGGATGGGCAGTAGGGGTCTTCGCGCTGGTGGTCGCGGGGCTGGTCGGCGGACCGGCGGCGCGCACGGAAGCCGCGGGGACCCGCATCGGGTACGTCGACGTCCAGAGGGTCATCGTGCGCTCGGTCGCCGGCGTGGCGGCGCGGGAGCAGCTCGAGCGCGAGAAGGTGACCATGCAGAAGGACGTCGACAACCGCCGGGTGGAAGTCGACAAGCTCCGCGAGGAGATGGAGAAGAAGGGGCTGGTGTTGTCGGCCGAGGCGCGCCGCGAGAAGGAGGAGACCCTCCAGCGGAAGGTGCGCGACCTCCGGCGGCTCGCCGAGGATCTCGAGAAGGAACTCCAGAAGAAGGAGCAGGCGGCCACGCAGAAGATCCTTCTGGAGCTGACCGGGATCATCGAGAAGATGGGTAAGGAGCGCGGGTTCCTCCTGATCGTCGAGCGGCGAAGCGGCGGCGTCATCTACGGGGATCCGGAAGGCGACGTCACCGACGAGGTGATCAAGCTGTACGACCAGGAGAAGGCGAAGAAGCAGTAGGATGCCCGCGCGCTCCCTCGGCGAGCTGGCCCGTCTGGTCGGCGGAGACCTCGAGGGGGATCCGTCGCTCGAGATCCGCGGCTTCGCGAGTCTCGAGAGCGCGGGCGCGGGGGACCTCTCCTTCGTCGTCTCCGAGCGCCACCTCGCGGCCGCGCGGCGGAGCTCGGCCGCCGCGCTGATCGCGCCCCCGGGGCTCGACGTGGCGGGCCGCCCGGCGATCCGGGTCGTGCAACCGTACGCCGCCGTCGCCGCGGTCGTCCGCGTGTTCTTCCCGGAGCCGGCGGTGGCCCCCGGCGTCCACCCGACCGCGCACATCGCCGACGGCGCGAGCGTCGCGCCAACCGCCACCGTGGGCGCGTATGCCGTGATCGGCGAGGGCTCCACGATCGAGGACCGGGCCGTGCTTCACGCCCACGTCTTCGTGGGCCCGGACTGCCGGGTCGGGGCGGAGAGCGTCCTCCACCCGCACGTCGTGCTGCGCGCGAGCGTGTCCCTCGGGCGCCGCGTGATCGTCCACCCCGGGAGCGTGCTCGGCGCCGACGGATTCGGCTACGTGTTCGACGGTCAGGCGCACCGGAAGATCCCCCAGGTGGGCGGGGTCGTGGTGGAGGACGACGTCGAGATCGGGGCGAACGTGGCCGTGGACCGGGCGACCCTCGGCGAGACCGTGATCGGCCGCGGGACCAAGATCGACAACCTCGTGCAGATTGGCCATAATACCGTCGTCGGCGCGGGCGCCATCATCGTCGCGCAGGCGGGCATCGCGGGGTCGTGCCGGATCGGGCGCGGCGTCGTGATCGGCGGGCAGGTGGGCCTGGCCGACCACGTGACGATCGGCGACGGCGCGCAGATCGGGTCTCAGTCCGGCGTCCATCGCGACGTGCCGGCGGGCGCGGGGATGATCGGGACGCCGGCGATACAGGGCGACGCGGGGCTGCGCGCCCTGGCCGCCATCGGGCGCATCCCGGACCTCCTGCGGGAGGTGCGCATGCTCGGCCGGCGGCTGGCGGCGCTGGAGCGGAAACTCGGGGCGGAAGGAGGACCCGCGGCGCGTGGGTGAGCGGACGTCGGAGATCCATCCCACCGCGGTCGTCCACCCGGACGCGCGCTTCGGGCCCGGGGTGCGGGTCGGCCCGTTCGCGGTCATCGGCCAGGGCGTGTGCCTCGGCGAGGACGTCGAGATCGGCCCGCACGTGGTGCTGGAGGGGCCGCTCGAGATCGGGGCCCGCTGCCAGATCCACGTGGGGGCGGTGATCGGCCTGCCGCCACAGGACCTGAAGTGGAAGCCGGGCACGCCGTCGGGCGTGCGGATCGGCGAGGGCACGGTGATCCGTGAGTACGCGACGATCCACCGGGCGTCCACGCCCGACGGCTTCACGGTGCTGGGCAGGGAATGCTACCTGATGGCGCAGGGGCACATCGCCCATGACTGCCAGATCGGCGACCACGTGATCATGACCGGTTACACCGCGCTCACCGGCTTCGTGCAGGTCGGCGACCGCGCGGTGATCTCCGGCCTGACGGGGATCCACCAGTTCGTGCGGATCGGGACGATCGCGATGGTGAGCGGGTGCTCGCGGATCGGCCAGGACGTGCCGCCGTACTTCATCGTCGAGGGGAACCCGGCCGAGGTGCGCGGGGTGAACATCGTCGGGCTGAGGCGCGCCGGCGTGCCGGCGGACGTCCGGCTCAACATCCAGCGCGCGTACAAGATCCTCTACCGGTCGGGGCGAGCCCCCGGGCCGGCGCTCGAGCAGATCCGCAGCGAGGTCGAGCCATCACCGGAGATCGAGCAGCTCTGCGACTTCATCGCGTCGTCGAAGCGCGGGATCTGCTAGGGGAGGGAGATGGGCAAGCGCGAGCAGAACCGGCTGCGGGCCGGGGTCGTCGGGGCCGGCCACATGGGGCAGTACCACCTCCTGGTCTACGCCGAGCTGTGGGACGTCGACCTCGTGGGCATCGTGGACACCGACGCGGGGAAGGCGGCCCGCCTCGCCGCGCAGTACGATTCGCAGGCCTTCGCCGACCACCGCGAGCTGATCGGCAAGGTGGACGTGGTGTCCATCGCCGTGCCGACTCCGCTCCACTTCCAGGTCGCGAAGGAGCTCCTCGAGGCGGGGGTGAGCGTCCTGGTCGAGAAGCCGCTGACGCCGACGCTGGAAGAGGCCCGCGACCTGTTCCGGATCGCCCGCGAGCGGAACGTCGTGCTGCACGTCGGCCACGTCGAGCGGTTCAACGGGGCGGTGCAGGAGCTCCGCAAGATCGTCGCCAGCCCCATCCTGGTGGAGTCGCGGCGGCTCGGGCCCTTCGTCCCGCGGGTGCAGCACGACACCGTGGTCATGGACCTGATGATCCACGACATCGACATCGTGCTCGGGCTCGTGGACAGCGAGGTCCGGCGGATCAGCGTGGCGGGCTCGCGCGTCCACTCGGCGCGCTCCGACGTCGCCAACGTGCAGATCCTGTTCGAGAGCGGCACGGTCGCGAACATCACCGCCAGCCGGGCCACCGAGCACAAGGTCCGGACGCTCGCGATCACGCAGCCGGACGCGTACATCTTCCTCGACTACACGGATCAGGACATCCAGATCCACCGGCGGGCGGCTTCGGAGTACGTGCTGAACCGGGAGTCGATCCGCTACCGGCAGGAGTCCTTCGTCGAGCACCTGTTCGTGCACAAGGAGAACCCGCTCAAGTCGGAGATCCTCCACATCGTCAAGGCGGTTCGCGAGGCGCAGCGGACGGGCGTGGTCGAGCTCCTCGAGCAGGACGACGTCCGCTCGCTGGCCGTGGCGCTCGAGATCGAGCGCATGATCGAGGAAGGTCGGCCGAACCTCGACTGGCCGCCCCGCTGAGGGGATGGCCGAGGCGCTGGGCCTCGTCGGCGGTGCCGGGGCGCTGCCGGCCCTGATGGCCCGCGAGGCGCGCCGCGCCGGCTGGCGCGTGATCGCCTTCGCGCTTGGGCCCCCGGACCTCCTCGAGCCCCACGCCGACCGCGTGGTGCCCTGCCAGCTGGGCGACGTCGGGCCCATCCTGGAAGTGCTCGGCGAGGAGGGCATCCGGCACGTGGTGCTCGCCGGCCGGGTGCGGAAGGACGTCCTGTTCCAGGGCGCCCCGCTGGATTCGGCCGCGCGCGATCTCCTCTCCCGGGCGAAGGACTGGACCGACGAGGGGCTCCTCGGCACGGCGGTGCGGGTGCTCGGCTCGATGGGCATCGAGGTGCTCGACCAGCGGAGGTTCCTGTCGCCCTGGCTCGTGCCCTCGGGCGCGGTGGCCGGCCCGCCGGTCCCGACGGAGTCCCGGGCGGACGTGGAGCGCGGCCTTGTCCTGGCCCGCGAGATGGCGGAGCGCGGCGTCGGCCAGACGGTCGTCCTTCGCGCCGGATCGGTGGCCGCGGTCGAGGCCATGGAGGGGACCGACGAGGCGGTGCGCCGGGGTCTGGCCCTCGCGGGGCGGGGCGCGGTCGTGGTCAAGGCGGCCGCGCCCGCGCACGACTACCGGCTCGACGTGCCCACGGTCGGCCCGGACACGGTCGACCGCTGTGTCGCGGGCGGGGCGGCCGTGCTGGCGCTCGAGGCGGGGCGCGTGCTGCTCCTCGAGCGCGAGCAGGTCGAAGCGCAGGCGGCCCGGACGGGGATCAGCATTGTCGGGGTCGCGGAGCGGCCGGGCGTCGTCGACTGACGTTCTGATCGTGGCCGGCGAGGCCTCGGGGGACCTCCACGGGGCCACGCTGGCGCGGGCGCTCGCGTCGCTGGCGCCCGGCATCCGCATCGCCGGCATGGGCGGGGCGCGGATGGCGGCCGCCGGGGTCCGGCTCGTCCGGCGCGCCGAGCGCGTCACCGTCGTTGGCGGCACGGAGGTGTTTGGCCGCCTGCCCGCGCTCTGGTCCGCGTTCAAGGCGCTGCGGCGGGTCGTCCAGTACCGCCGGCCCGGGGTCCTCGTCCTGATCGACTTCCCGGAGTTCAACCTGCGCCTGGCGCGGATCGCCCGGCGGCGCGGCGTGCCGGTCGTGTACTTCATCGCCCCCCAGCTCTGGGCCTGGCGGCCCGGGCGCGTCCACACCATGGCGCGGGACGTGAGCCGCGTCCTGGCGATCTTTCCCTTCGAGGTGGGCCTCTACCAGGAGGCCGGCGTGCCGGTCGAGTTCGTCGGGCACCCGGTGCTCGACGTCCTGCCCGAGCTCTCGCGAGACGCCGCGCGCGCGGAGCTCGCGGCCGAGGGTGAGACCCTGGTTGGCCTCCTTCCGGGCAGCCGGGACGCCGAGGTACGGCGTCACCTGCCCGTGCTGCTGGAGGTCTCGCGGCGGATCACGGCACGCCGGCCGCGCGCGCGGTTCGCGATCCCGGTCGCGTCGACCATCGCGGTGTCCGACGTGCGGGCGGCGGCGGAGGCCTCGAGCCTCCGGGTGACCGTCCTGCCGGGCGAGGCCTACCGCGTGATGGCGGCGGCGGACCTCGTGCTGGTCGCCTCGGGGACGGCGACGCTCGAGACCGCCTGCTACGGGACGCCGATGGTCGTGCTGTACCGGCTGTCGGCGGTGTCCCACGCGATCGCCCGCCGCCTGGTCCGCGGCGTGACGCACATCAGCCTTCCGAACATCGTGGCCGGGCGCGAGATCGTGCGGGAGTTCATCCAGGACGACGCCACGCCGGAGGCGCTGACGGGAGCCGCGATGGAGCTGCTCGGGGACGACGTGGCCCGGGCGGCGCAGCGGGCGGCGCTGGCCGAGGTGCGGGTCCGTCTCGGCGAGACCGGTGCCGCGCTGCGGGCCGCGCGGGCGGTCCTGCGGGAACTCGATGGGACCTCGGGTCGCTGAGCCGGCACGGGCGGGCGCGCTCGCGCGCGAGCGCCGCCGGCCCGGCCAGGCCCTGGCGGGCTCGCGGCCGGTGGTCGCGATGGGGCGGGGGCTCGTGCGCCTGCTCGCCCGGAGCCTCCGGCTCCGCGAGTTTCCCTCGCCGGGGCTCCGGATCCTCTGGCGCGACGGCACGCCGGTGATCTACACGGTCTGGCACGGGCAGATCCTGCTTCTGCCGTGGATCTACGGGCGGCGTTACCGGCTCCACGCGCTGACGAGCCGGTCCCGCGACGGCGAGATCTTGAGCCGGTTCATCCAGGGCTTCGGGATTCGCGTGGTCCGGGGCTCCTCGTCCCGCGGCGGCGCCCGCGCCCTTCTCGCCCTGGCCCGGGTGATCAAGGACCTCCGGGAGAACGTGCTGATCGTCCCCGACGGGCCGCGCGGGCCGCGCCGCGTCGCGCAGAATGGCGCCGTCGTGCTGGCAAAGATGACCGGCGCCCCGATCGTGCCGCTGGCCTTCGGCGCCGTCCCGTGCCGCGTGCTCCGATCGTGGGACCGGTTCGTGGTGCCGAATCCGTTCGCGCGGGCCGCCGTCGTGTTCGGCGAGCCCATCCTCGTGCCGCGCGACGCCGACCGGGAGGGCATGGAGACGAAGCGCCGGGAGCTGGAGGCGGTCCTGACCCACGTGAGCGCCGAGGCGGACCGCGTCGCCGGGGGAGCCCGTGTACCGCGTCTATAGCGCCGTCCTGGCGCTCCTGGCCATCGGGTACCTCCCGCTGTTCCTCGTGCGCAAGGTGTGGGGTGCGGGCTACCCCGTGGCCCTCCGGGAGCGCTTCGGCTTCCTCCGCGTCGCGCCCCCGCCCGCGCCGGGCGCCCGCTTCTGGGTTCACGCGGTGTCGGTGGGCGAGGTGATGGCCGCGGTGCCGCTCGTCCAGGCGCTCCGTGCGCGTTGGCCGGCGGCCGACGTCGTCGTGTCCACGGTGACCGCCACCGGGCAGCAGGTGGCGCGCGCGCGCCTGCCCGAGGCGGCGGCCATGCTCACGTTCCCGCTGGACTTCCGGGGAGCCGTCCGGCGCGCCGTCCGCCGGGTCGAGCCGGGCTGCTTCATCGCGCTCGAGACGGAGCTCTGGCCGAACCTCCTGCGGGCCCTGCGCGAGGGGAAGGTCCCGGCGGTGCTGGCGAACGGCCGGATCTCGGATCGGTCCTTCCGCCGCTACCGCCTGGTGCGCGGGCTCTTCCGGAAGGTGCTCGCCGACATCGCCCTGTTCTGCATGCAGTCGGAGGAGGACGCGCGCCGGATCATCAGCCTCGGCGCGCCGCCCGAGCGGGTGCTGGTGACGGGGAACTTGAAGATGGAGGCGCCGTCGGGGGACGCCGGCGCCGAGCAGCTCTGGCGGCGGCTCCTCCACATCGGACCGGCCCCCGTCGTCGTCGCGGGAAGCACCCACCGCGGCGAGGAGGGCGCCATGCTCGACGCGTTCGTGGCGCTCAGGCCGGTGGCGGACGGGCTCCGCCTCGTCCTGGCCCCGCGCCATCCGGAGCGGCTCGACGAGGTGGAGGAGCTGGCCCGGGGGCGCGGCCTCGCGGTCGTCCGGCGGAGCCGCGTGAGCCCGGGCAACGGCGCCCCCGTGATCCTGCTCGACACGATGGGGGAGCTCGCGTCGCTCTACGCGGTGGCCGACGTGATCTTCGTCGGCGGCAGCCTGGTCCCGATCGGCGGCCACAACGTGGTCGAGCCCGCGCTCCACGCCAAGCCTGTCGTTTTCGGCCCGCACATGACGAACTTCAGGGATGCCGCGGCGCTCCTCCTCAAAGCCGACGCGGCCATCCAGGTCGGGGACGGCGGCGAGCTGACGACGGCGCTTGGACGGCTCCTCGCCGACGCCCCGGGCCGCCAGGCGCTCGGGCGCGCCGCGTGGAGCGCCGTGCGCGCCCACCAGGGCGCGTGCACCCGGACGATCGCCGGGCTCGAGCGCGTGCTCGCGGTGTCGGCGCGCGCCGGCGCATGATCGCCCCGGGGGCCGCGGCGCGCGGGAGGGGCCGGTGAGGCGGGACCCGGGCGCGCTCCGCCGCGGCCGCATGCTCCGCGCCTGGCGCGAGGGTCGTGCGGGGGTGCTCGGGCTCGCGCTCTCGCCGGCGGCGTGGGCCTATCGCTTCGGCCTCGCGGTGCGGGAGGCGGCCTACCGGCGCGGGTGGCTCCACCGGGGGCGGGTGCCGTGTCCGGTGGTCTCCGTCGGGAACCTCACGGTGGGCGGCACCGGGAAGACGCCGGCGGTCGAGATGGTCGCGCGGCGACTCGTCGAGGACGGGCGCCGCGTCGCGATCGTCAGCAGGGGATACGGCCGCCGCTCGAGCGCGGCAGTGGAGCTCGTGTCCGACGGTGGCGCGCCGCGCCTCACCGTCGAGCAGGCGGGGGACGAGCCGCTCCTCCTGGCCCGGCGGCTCCCCGGCGTGGCCGTCGTCGTCGGCGCCGATCGCCTGAGGGCGGCCCGGTGGACGGTCGAGCATCTCCGCCCGGACGTGGTCCTTCTGGACGACGGCTTCCAGCAGCGGCGGCTCCTCAAGGACGTGGAGATCGTGTGCGTCGACGCGCGCGCGCCCTGGGGTCCCGGCGGTCTGTTCCCGCGGGGCACGCTCCGTGAGCCGCCGTCCGCTCTCGCGCGGGCGCACCTCCTGATCGCGACCCGCGCCGGCGGGGGACGGAGTCACGCGGGACTCCTGGGCGAGCTTCGCCACCATGCGGGGCCGACGCCGTGCCTCGCCACGGACTACGTCGTGGAGGGGCTGGAGGACCTCGCGTCGGGGCAGCGCCACGATCTGAACGTGCTCCGGGGCCGCAGCGTCCTGGCGTTCGCAGGGATCGCGGCGCCGGAGCGGCTTGCCGACACCCTTGCGACCGGCGGCGTGCTCGTGCGGGACGTCGTGGCGCTTCCGGATCACCACGCGTATCGGCCGCGGGACCTCGACGCCGTGACCCGGCGCGCGCGCGCGGTCGGCGCCGGCATCCTCGTCACCACGGAAAAGGACGCGATGCGCCTTCCGGCGGCCGGTGCGCCGGCGCTGCCCGTGTGGGTGCTCCGGGTCCGGCTGGAGCCGGTCGCGACCCAGGCGGACCTGGCGGAGGTGTGGTGGAGCGAGCTCCGCGCCCGCGTGGACCGGGCCGCCGGCGAGTCGCGCGCCGAGGCCCCGCCGTGAAGGCTCGGCCGATCCCCCCGAAGGAGATCGCACGCGTCCTGGTCCGGTTCCCGAACTGGCTGGGCGACACGGTGCTCGCGCTGCCGACCCTGCGGGCGCTCCGAGGCGCGCTCCAGGCCGCCGAGATCTGGGTCCTCGGGCCCTGGGTCGGCAGCATCCTGGAAAGCGAGCCCGGTCTCGCGCGCCGGGTCGTCACGCCCGGCGGCGTCGTGGCGCGGCTCGCCCAGGCGCGCCGCCTCAAGCAAGGACGCTTTGACCTTGCCCTCATCCTGCCGAACTCGTTCGAGACCGGGCTTGCCGCGTGGCTCTCGGGCGCGCGCTGGCGCGTCGGCTACGGCGAGGGGCGGGCTCGGCTCCTGACGCACGCGGTCGCGACGCCGGCCGGTCCCGTCCACCAGGTCGCGAGCTACCTGCGCCTCCTCGCGCCGCTGGGGATCGACGCGGCTCCGAGCGCGCCAGTGCTCGCCGTCGATCCCGCGCGGCGGGTGGAAGCGCGGCGGCTCCTGGAAGACGCGGGCGTGCCTTCCGGAGCCCCGCGGGTCGGGCTCCAGCTCGGGGCCGCGCTGGGACCGGCCAAGCTCTGGCCGGCGGCGCGCGTTGCGGCCCTGGCCTCGCGGCTGGAGTCTCAGGGCGTCGAGCCGGTCCTCCTCGGCAGCCCGCAGGCCGCCGGCCTCGCGGCCGCGGTCGCGGCGGAGGCCCCGCGCCCGATCCGGAGCCTCGTGGGCCGGGACCGCCCCGCGCTCCTGCCCGCGCTCCTTGCCGAGCTGGACGCGCTGGTCGGGGCGGACAGCGGGCCCGCCCACGTGGCCGCCGCGGTCGGGGTCCCGGCCGTGACCCTCTTCGGCCCCACGGACCCGCGCCTCACGGCGCCGGTCGGTCCCGGCCAGCGGGCCCTCTGGCACCAGCCCGCGTGCGCTCCGTGCTTTCTTCGAGAGTGTCCGATCGACCACCGATGCCTCGAAGCGATCCAGGTCGACGAGGTGGAGGCGGCGGTACTGGCCGCGGTCGCGAGGCGCCGGTGAGGCCGCTCCGGATCCTGCATGTCGTCGCGAACCGGTGGTGGACGGGCACCGCCGATCCGGCGCTCGATCTGGCGCGAGCTCTCAAGGAGCGGGGCCACGCGGTCTGGTTCGCCTGCATCCGCGGCGACGTGCTCGAGACCCGCGTCCGCGCGTCCGGCGTCCCGCTGGTCGAGGAGCTGTCTCTCGAGCGGACGGCCAGCCCGTTGCGCATCGGGGCCGAGGTGCGGGCGCTCCGGCGCATGCTGCGGTCGCTCGAGATCGACGTGATCCACGCCCACCAGACGCACGACCACTGGCTGGCGGCGCTGGCCCGTCGCGGCACGGAGGTCCGACTGGTCCGCACGGTCCATCATCGCCGGGCCGCGCGCACGGGATCACTGGGGCGCTGGCTCTGGCGTCGGACCGATGCGCTGATCGCCGTCAGCGAGGGTATCGCCGAGCGGCTGCGCGCCGTCGGGGCGCCTGCCGGCGCACTCACGGTTGTGGGGGGCGCGGTCGACGTCGAGCGGTTCACACCAGCGGTCGCCGGCGCTCCGGTGCGGGCGGAGCTCGGGCTCGGCGAGGCGCCCGCCGCGGGGTGCGTCGCGCGCATGGTGCCCGGGAGAGGCCACGAGGTGCTGCTCCGGGCCGCCGTGCGGCTCCGCGACCGCCTTCCCGGGGCGCGCGTCGTCCTGGTGGGGCGGGGCGAGTCGCGGCCCGCCCTGGAGGGCCTCGCGCGCGATCTTGGCCTCGAACGCACGGTCGTGTTCGCGGGGTACCGGGGCGCCGACCTGCCGGCGACCCTGGCCGCGCTGGACTGCGTGGCGTTCCTGGGCGCGGGGTCGGAGGAGTCCTGCCGGGCCGTGCTCGAGGCCATGGCCGCGGGGCGTCCCGTCGTCGCGGCGCGCGTCGGCGCCGTGCCCGAGATCGTGATCGACGGCGAGACGGGCTGGCTGGTCGAGGCGGCGCCCGAGCCCGTCGCGGCCCGCCTTGAGGCGCTCCTCGCCGATCCAGCCCGCGCCCGGGAGATGGGCCGGGCCGGGCGACGGCGGGTCGAGGCGCTCTTCACCCCGGCCCGGCGCGCGGCCCTGGTCGAGGGGGTCTACGAGAGGGTCGCCGCCAAAGAACCGCTTCCCCACCGGTGAGCGATCAGTATAATGGCGCAGATGAGCGGTTGTCTGGAAGTCCGCGTCGCCATGGACGGAACCCTCTCGACGCGTCCTCGATCCCACCGTGCAGAGCCCTGACGGCGCCGAGCTCCTCCAGGCCCTCCAGAAGTTCGAGGGCCGGCGGGTCCTCGTCGTCGGCGACCTGGTCGCGGACGAGTACGTCTTCGGGCGGCCCGAGCGCGTCTCGCGCGAAGCGCCGGTCCTGATCCTCCGCTACCTCTCCCAGGAGACTCGCCTGGGTGGGGCCGCGAACGCGAGCCACAACCTCCACACGCTCGGCGCCACCGTCCTGCCGCTCGGCGTCGTCGGAGACGACGCGGCGGGCACGGCCATCCGGCACGCGCTGGCCACGCGGGGGATCTCGACCGAGGGCATCGTCTCCGTGCCGGACCGCCCCACTCCGGTCAAGACCCGGATCCTCGGGGGCGGGTGGGGATCCCAAACGGCCCGCCAGCAGATCGTGCGCGTGGATCGGGAGCCGGACGGCGGGATCTCGCCGGGGGCCGAGGCCACCATGGTCGAGCGGCTGCGGGGGTGGGCGGGCCGGGTGGATGCGGTGGTCCTGTCCGACTACGGGTACGGCACGGTGACGCCCCGCATCCTCGCCGAGGTGCGCGCGCTGGGGGAGCGGGGGGCGGTCGTGACGGCCGACTCCCGGTACGACCTCTTCCGCTTCGACCGGATTACGGCGGCGACGCCCAGCGAGTCGGAGGTGGAGCACCTCCTCGGGGTGTCGCTCGACGGGGACAAGATGGTCGAGCAGGCGGGCTGGCAGCTCCTCGAGCGGCTCGGCGCGCGCTACCTCCTGATCACGCGGGGCGCGAAGGGGCTCGCGCTCTTCGAGCGGGGCGGAGAGGCGACGTTCGTGCCCATCTTCGGGAGCGCCGAGATCGCCGACGTCACCGGCGCGGGAGACACGGTGATCAGCACGTTCACGCTGGGGCTGGCGAGCGGGGCCCGCGCCGTGGTCGCCGCGCGCCTCTCCAACTACGCGGGCGGCCTCGTGGTCATGAAGCGCGGCACGGCCACCGTCTCCCGGGACGAGCTGGCCGGCGCGGTGCGCCGCGACACGGGCGCCGGGACACATGACGGGGCGAGTGCTCGACCTTGAGGGCGCGCGGCGCGTGGCCGAGGCGGCCCGTGCCTCCGGCCGCCGCGTCGTCCTCGCCAACGGCTGCTTCGACCTCCTTCACGTGGGGCACGTGCGGTACCTCGAGGACGCCCGCGCCCTGGGCGACGTCCTGATCGTGGGGATCAACGGCGACGCCTCCGTGCGGCGGCTCAAGGGCCCGGGGCGTCCTCTGATGCCGGCGACCGAGCGGGCGGAGATTCTCGCGTCGCTCAGCGCCGTCGACCACGTCGTGGTCTTCGACGCCGACACGGCGGACGGGCTGATCGGCCTGCTGCGCCCGGACGTCCACGCGAAGGGGACCGACTACACGGCGGAGTCGGTGCCCGAGCGCGCCGCCGTCCTCGCCGCGGGCGGGCGCGTCGCGATCGCCGGCGACCGGAAGCAGCACTCCACCCGCGACCTGATCGCGGAGATCCTGGCGCGGTTCGGCCGGGACCGGGAGGCGATCCGTTGACGGCGGGCCGCGACGCGGCGCCGCGCATCGCGCTGGTGAAGCTCTCCGCGCTCGGCGACGTGGTGCACGCGCTCCCGTGCGCCCGGGCGATCCGTGCCTGGTGGCCGCGGGCCGAGCTCACGTGGGTGGTCGAGCGCCGCGAGGAGGCGATCCTCGAGGGCAACCCGGACCTCGACCACATCGTGCCCGTCGACACCCGGCTCTGGCGGCGCGAGTTCCGGCGGCCGAGCGGGGCGCCTGCGGTGGCGCTCAAGGTGCGGGGCCTGGTGCGCCGGCTCGCCGCGGGCCGGTTCGACGTGGCGGTCGACCTCCAGGGGCTCTGGAAGAGCGGGGCCATCACCGTCCTCACGCGCGCGCCTCTCCGCGTCGGGCTGGCGGCCGCGCGGTGCCGGGAGCGCGCCAACGCGTGGTTCACGAACCGGCGCGTGAACCCGCCGCCGGAGGCGACGCACGTCGTGGACCAGTACCGGGCCGTCGTGGCGGCGCTCGGGATCGACCTCGGTGTCGTGGGCCCGCCGGCGTTCCCGATCGCGCGGGCACCCGACGCCGAGGCGCGGATGGCGGCCTGGCTCGAGGCGGAGGGCGTCAAGGCCAGTTCGCCCCTGATCCTGCTGAACCCCGGGTCGGGCGGCGACCACAAGCGCTGGGCGGTCGAGGCGTTCCGGCGGCTCGGCGAGGAGCTGGCCGTGCGGCTGGGGGCGCGCGTGGCCGTCACGTGGGGTCCGGGTGAGGAGACGCTCGCGAGCGCGATCGCCCACGGCATGCGGCCCGGGGCCCTCGTGCCGCCGCCCACGACCATCGCGGAGATGATCGCGCTCTTCCGTCGCGCGACGCTCGTCGTCGGCGGGGATACGGGTCCGGTCCACGTGGCGGCGGTGCTCGGGGTCCCGACGGTCGGGCTCTACGGGCCGACGAGCGCCCAGCGGAACGGTCCGTACGGCGCGCGCGTGACGACCATCCAGAGCCCCACCGGCCGGATGGACGGGGTGTCCGTCGAGGCCGTCCTCGGCGCGGCGCAGGCGCTCCTCCGGTGAAGACGGGCGGCGCGGTGCCGAGCCTGTCGGTGGCCGTGGTGGTGCTCAACGAGGAGGAGCGTCTCCGCGCGTGCCTCGAGAGCGTGGTGTGGGCCGACGAGATCGTGGTGGTCGATGCCGGGTCGAGCGACAAGACGGTGGCGATTGCCCGCGAGTTCACCGACCGGGTGCTGTTCCGGCCGTGGGACGGCTACGTGCCGCAGAAGAACTACGCGCTCGACCAGTGCCGGGGCGACTGGCTCCTGTCGCTCGACGCGGACGAGCGGGTGTCGGATGCCCTTCGTGACGAGATCCGGGCCACGCTCCGCGGCGGCGGCCCCGAGGCGGGCTTCCAGCTCCCGCGGCGGAACCTCTTCCAGGGGCGGTGGGTGCGCCACGGCGGGCTCTACCCCGACTGGCAGCTCCGGCTGCTCCGCCGCGGGCAGGGGGCGTTCGCCGCGCGCGCGGTCCACGAGTCGGTCACGGTGGACGGGCCGGCGGGGCGGCTCCGGTCGCCGCTGGTCCACGAGAGCTACCGGAGCATCGGCGACGCGGTCGCGCGCCTGAACCGCTACTCCGATCTCGCCGCCACCGAGCTCGCCCGCGCGGGCCGCGGGGGGAGTCTCCTCGACCTCCTGGGCCGGCCGGTGTGGCGGTTCCTGTCGATGTACGTCCTGCGCGCGGGCTTCCTCGACGGGTGGCGCGGCCTGGTGCTCGCCGGGCTCCATGCTCACTACGTCTTCCTCCGGGCCGCCAAGGTCCGGGAGCGGCGGTGGGCGGCGTGACGCGGACCGTGGCCGTGATTCCCGCGCGCTGGGCCTCGATGCGCTTTCCGGGCAAGGCGCTCGTCGTGATCGGCGGCAAGCCGCTCGTGCAGCACGTCTGGGAGCGCGCGTCCGAGCTCGAAACCGTGGAGCGCGTGGTGGTCGCGACGGACGACGAGCGGATCGCCGCCGCGGTGCGCGGGTTCGGCGGCACCGCCGTCATGACCAGCGAGGCCTGCGTGAACGGGACGGACCGCGTCGCCCAGGCGACTCGGGACTGGCCCGCGGACCTGATCGTGAACCTCCAGGGGGACGAGCCGACGTTCGAGGTGAAGGCGCTCGACCAGCTGGTCCGGGCGATGGCGGACGACCCGTCGATCGAGATGGGCACGCTCGCGCACCCGGTCGCGGACGAAGCCGAGCACAAGGACCCGAACGCCGTGAAGGTCGTGCTCGACCAGTCCGGCCACGCGCTCTACTTCACGCGGGCGCCGGTGCCCTACGCGCGCCAGCCCGGTCTCGTCGTCCCCCTTCGCCACGTGGGGATCTACGTGTTCCGTCACGCGTTCCTCCAGCGCTACGCGCGGCTGGCCCCGACGCCGCTCGAGCAGACCGAGCGGCTCGAGCAGCTCCGGGCGCTCGAGCACGGCGTCCGCATCCGGGTCCTGCTGACGCCGCACGGCTCGATCGGCGTGGACACCCCGGCCGACGTCGACCGGCTCGCGGCGTACCTCGCGAGTCGCGAGGGGCGGAGACGGTGACCGCCCGGGCGCGGGTCCTGTCGGGGATGCGGCCCACGGGGCGCCTCCATCTCGGGAACCACCTGGGGGCGCTCGACAACTGGGTGCGCATGCAGGCGGACTACGACTGCTTCTACTTCGTCGCCGACTGGCACGCGTTCACCACCGACATCCCGGCCAAGGGGGAGATCGCGACCAACACGCTCGAGATGGTGGCGGACTGGCTCGGCGCCGGGCTCGATCCCGAGCGCAGCACCTTGTTCGTGCAGTCGCTCGTGCCCGAGCACGCCGAGCTCCACCTCGCCTTCTCGATGGTCACGCCGGTCTCGTGGCTCGAGCGCGTCCCGACCTACAAGGAGATGGTGGAGCAGCTCGGGATCCAGTCGCCGTCCTACGGGCTCCTCGGGTACCCCTTGCTCCAGGCGGCGGACATCCTCATCTACCGGCCGCGCTACGTGCCCGTCGGGGTCGACCAGGCGCCGCACATCGAGCTGACCCGCGAGGTCGCGCGACGCTTCAACCACCTCTTCGGGCCCGTCCTCCTCGAGCCGGAGATCAAGCTGACGTCGATCCCCAAGGTGCCGGGGACCGACGGGCGCAAGATGTCGAAGTCCTACGGCAACGCGATCTACCTCGCCGACCCGCCCGACGTGACGGTGCCGAAGATCAAGACGATGGTGACCGACCCGGCGCGGAAGCGTCGGGCGGACCCCGGGAATCCCGACGTCTGCCCGGTGTTCGACCTCCACAGGATCTTCACGCCCGATGCGCCCCGCGAGGCCGCGGCCCGGGGCTGCCGGACGGCGGGCATCGGCTGCATCGACTGCAAGGGCGTGCTGATGGAGCACATGCTGCCGCCGCTCGAGGCGATCCGCGAGCGGCGGGAACGCATGGCCGCGCGCCCCGGCCACCTGCGGGAGATCCTCCAGGAGGGCTCGGCCCGCGCCCGGCGCATCGCCTCCGAGACCTTGGCGGACGTGAAGGCCGCCGTGGGAGTTGCCTAGCGTGACCGACACCACGACCGCCGCTCCCGACGTCGCCACGCCGCCGCCGTCGCCCCTGACGGTGCACCTCGAGGAGTTCGAGGGCCCCCTCGACCTTCTCCTGCACCTGGCGCGGACGAACGAGATCGATCTCGCGCGGCTGCCCATCCGGCAGATCACGGACCAATACCTGGCGTACCTCGAGTCGGTCGAGTTCCGCGACCTGGACGACGCGGGCGCCTTCCTCGTCCTGGCCGCGACCCTCGTCTACCTGAAGTCGCGCCTCCTGCTGCCGCCGTCGGAGACCGCGGAGGAGGGTCTGGAGGAGGACGCGGAGGTTCTGCGGCTGGAGCTCGAGGCTCGGCTCCGCGCCTACGCGCGGGTGAAGGAGCTCGGCGTCTGGCTCCGCGAGCGCGAGACCGAGTGGAGCACGCGCTTCATGCGGACCTGGAGCGAGCTGCCGGCTCCCGAGTACGTGCCGATCGAGAGCCTGTCGCTCTGGGATCTCACCCAGGCGTACCGGGCATTCCTGACCCGGCTCGCGCAGGCCGAGCCGACCCGCGAGGTCCAGCCGGAGGGACCGCCCCTCCTCGAACGCATGGAGATGATCACGAGTGTGCTGGAGCAGTCCTGGTACGTGCTGTTCTCCGCGCTTCTCGGGGTCTCGCCGCCCCGGCCGGAGGTGGTGGTGACGCTGCTCGCGGTGCTCGAGCTCGTGCGGCTCCAGCGCGCGCGGGCGCAGCAGCGGGAGCTGTTCGGGGACATCGTCATCGAGCGTGGGTCCGGGGAGGCGACCGTCCGTGGCGCCTGAGGCCGGGGGATCGGCGATGTCCGACGTGGTGACCCCCGGGCTCGTGGGCCAGGTGGAGGCGCTCCTCTTCGCCTCCGACGTCCCGCTTCCCTACGAGCGGATCGCCGAGGTCCTGGAGATCTCGCCGCTCGACGCCCGCGCGGCCGTCCAGGCGCTTCGGGTGGCTTGCGACGAGCCCGGTCGCGGACTCGCGGTGGCCGAGGTCGGTGGGGGCGTGCGCCTCGTCACGCGGCCGGAGCACGCGCCCGTGCTCGTGAGCCTGCAGCGGCTCCGGCTGAAGAGCCGGCTGTCGCGGGCCGCAGTGGAGACCCTCACCATCATCGCCTATCGCCAGCCGATCTCGCGCCCCGAGATCGAGCAGCTCCGCGGCGTCGGGAGTGACAGCGTGGTCACGCACCTGCTCGAGCGCCGCCTCATCCGGATCGTGGGCCGAAAGGAGACCCCCGGGCGGCCGGTGCTCTACGGGACGACCCGCGAGTTCCTCGAGCACTTCGGCCTCCGGGACCTCGAGGAGCTTCCGCCCTTCGAGTCTCCCGGCGACGCGGCCGTCGAGGCGGGGGCGGGGACCGACGCGGCGGCGACCGTCGAGGAGCGCGCCGCGGACGACGCGGCCCCCGGGGACGACGCCGGTCCCGACGAAGTCGGCGAGGAGCGCGAGCGCCCGACGCCCGCCTGACGGGCCATGCCTCCGGTCCGGCTCCACAAGCTCCTGGCCGAAGCAGGCGTCGCGTCGCGGCGGGCCGCGGAGCGGCTCATTGCGGCGGGCCGCGTGAAGGTCAACGGCCTGCCGGTGGTGGAGGCGGGCGCCCACGCCGATCCCGATCAGGACGCGATCGAGGTCGACGGCCGGCCGCTTCCGCGGGCGGAGCCCAAGCGCTACGTCCTCCTCCACAAGCCTCGCGGATACCTCACCACGCGCGAGGACCCCCGCGGCCGGCCCCGCGTGTTCGACCTGGTCCCGGAGCCGGGCGTCCGCCTCCACTCGGTCGGCCGGCTCGACTTCGACGCGGAGGGGCTCCTCCTCCTGACCAACGACGGCACGCTGACGTTCCACCTCACGCACCCCAGCCACGGCGTCCGGCGCGTCTACCACGTCCTGGTCGAGGGGCGCCTCGAGCCGGACACGCTCCGAGCGCTGGAGCACGGGGTCGTGCTGGAGGACGGGCCGGCGCGCGTCGACCGGGCGCGGCGGCTCCGGGACGGCGGAAGCGGCCTCCGCTGGATCGAGCTCGCCCTGTCCGAGGGGCGCTACCGGGAGGTCAAGCGGCTCTGCCGCGCGGTGGGCCTGGTCGTGCACCGCCTCCGCCGCGTCGCCTTCGGCCCGCTCGAGCTGGGAGAGCTCCCGCTGGGGCAGTGGAGGGAGCTGACGCGCGCCGAGGTGGAGCGCCTGGCGCGGTCCGGCTCCGGGCCGGCCGGGCGGCCGCAGGGCTAGGGGCCCGGAGCCGGCCCCGGGAGGGCCCGCGAGGGCTGTCCCCGCAGGGGGCTTGCTTGCGCCCCGGCCACCGCTGCCATATACTATGCGGGCTTTTCTACGCCCCCCTCCTGGAGATCTGATGGGTTTGGACGAATGGCGAACAAAGATCGATGAGATCGACCGCCAGCTCCTCCGGTTACTCAACCAGCGCGCCGAGCTATCCCTCGAGATCGGCCGGGTCAAGCGCCAGTCCGGGGAGCCGATCCACGTTCCCGAGCGCGAGCAGGGGATCCTCGACGAGCTCGTTCGCCTGAATCCCGGACCGCTGCCGCCGGGAGCCATCCGCTCGGTCTGGTCCGAGGTCCTGTCCGCATCGCGATCCCTCCAGCGGCCGTTCCGCGCGGCCTACCTCGGCCCCCAGGGGACCTACACCCACATGGCGGCGCTCCGTCACTTCGGATCGAGCGCGGAGCTGGTCCCGGCGCGCGGCATTCCCGACGTGTTCGAGGAAGTGGAGCGCGAGCGGGCCGACGTCGGGATCGTGCCCATCGAGAACTCGAGCGAGGGCGTGGTGAACCACACGCTCGACGGGCTGATCGATTCCGAGCTCCTGGTCTCCGGGGAAGCGTCGCTCGAGATCCACCACCAGCTCCTCTCGCGGGCCGCCGACCTCGGCGACGTGAAGCGCGTGTTCTCCCACCCCCAGGCGCTCGGCCAGTGCCGCGGCTGGCTCGCCCGGCACCTGCCGGACGCCGAGATCGTGGAGACCGCGTCGACGTCGATCGCGGCCGAGCAGGCGGCGCTCGACGCCGCCACGGCAGCGGTGGCGAGCGAGCTCGCCGGCCAGCTCTACCGGGTGCCGACGCTCCGCGAGCGCATCGAGGACTACGCCAACAACGTGACTCGGTTCGTCGTGATCGGCCGGCGACCCGCGGGGCGGACGGGACGCGACAAGACCTCGATTCTCTTCTCGATCCAGGACGAGGTCGGGACGCTCCACCGGATCCTGGAGCCGTTCGCGAGCGCGCGCCTGAGCCTGACCAAGATCGAGTCGCGGCCGACGCGGCGGCGGCCGTGGGAGTACGTCTTCTTCGTCGACTTCGAGGGCCACCGGGACGATCCGGTCACGCAGGGCGTGCTGGCGGCGGTCCGGGAGCGCTGCCTCTTCCTCAAGGTGCTGGGCTCCTACCCGGTGCTGAAGTGAGGCGCCACGCTTGAGCGTCGCCTGCATCGCGTTCGTGAACCGCATCCGTCACCCCTTCAACGTGAACACGCTCGCCCCGGTCGCGGCCCTGGCCGCCCTCGGCGACGAGGCGCTCGAGAAGGGGGCCACGCGCTCGTGAGCGCCCCTCGCTGGTCGCGCGTGACGGTGGTGAGCCCGGGCCTCATCGGCGGCTCGGTGGCCCGCGGGCTCCGGACGCGCGGCCTGGCCCGGGAGGTGGTCGTCGTCGCCCGGCATGCCGCCGCCGTCCGGGCGGTGCTCGACGCGGGGGCGGCGGACGTGGGGACCACCGACCTCGTCGCCGGGGTTGCGGGCGCGAGCCTGGTCGTCCTGTGCGCCCCGGTGGGCGCCCTGCCGGGGCAGATCCGCGCCGCCTGGCCACACCTCATGCCGAGCGCCGTCCTGACCGACGCGGGCAGCGTCAAGCGGAGCGTGGTCGACGCCGCGCGCGCGTGTCCGGCCCGGGCCGGCGTCCACTTCGTGGGCGCGCATCCGATGGCCGGCTCCGAGCGCTCGGGCTTCGAGGCCTCGGATGCGGACCTCTTCGACGGACGGGTCGCGCTGGTGACGCCGACCGCCGACACACCGGAGAGTGCCGTCCAGGCGGTGATCGCTCTCTGGGAGGGGCTCGGCAGCACCGTGCGCCGGCTGTCCCCCGACGTCCACGACCACCTGGTCGCGCAGATCAGCCACCTGCCGCACCTCGCCGCCTACGCTCTCGTGGCCGGCGCCGAGGCGGATGCCCTCCCGCTCTCCGGCCGGGGTTTCGTGGACACGACGCGCGTCGCGGCCTCGGCCGAGGCGCTGTGGACGGACATCTTCCGCGAGAATCGCGCGCCGCTCCTCGCCGCCCTCGGCCGGTACGAGGCGATCCTCGGCCGGTGGCGGGAGCTCGTGGCGACGGGCGACTGGGCGACCCTCGAGGCGGAGCTCGGCCGCGCCCGCGAGGTGCGGGAGAAGCTCTCGTGAACGCCGTGGTCCGTCCGGCCCGCCGCATCGCCGGCACGGTGACCGTGCCCGGCGACAAGTCCGTCTCGCACCGCGCGGCGCTCCTCGGGGCGCTCGCCGACGGCCTCACGGAGGTGCAGGGGTTCCTCGAGGGCGAGGATTGCCTCGGGACCCTCCGGGCCGTGGCCGCGCTCGGGGCGGAGGTGGCGCGGAAGGGGCCCGGCCACTTCGTGATCCAGGGGGTCGGGCTCGACGGGATGACGGAGCCCGGCGACGTCGTCGACTGCGGCAACTCCGGCACCACCGCGCGGCTCCTGGTGGGTGTCCTGGCGGGCCAGCCCTTCGCGACGGTCCTCACCGGCGACGAGTCGCTGCGCCGCCGGCCGATGGACCGCGTCATGGAGCCGCTCACCCGGATGGGCGCTCGCGTCGTCGGCCGGCGTGGCGGGGCCCGACTCCCGCTCGCGATCGCGGGCGCGCGCCCGCTCCGGCCCATCCGTCACGTGTCGCCCGTGGCGAGCGCCCAGGTGAAGTCCGCGGTCCTCCTGGCCGGGCTGTCCGCGTCCGGCGCCGTGAGCGTGGTCGAGCCGGCCCGGAGCCGCGACCACACGGAGCGCATGCTGACGGCGTTCGGCGGCGAGGTCCACGTGGACGGCCAGACGGTGACCGTCGTTCCCGGCCGCCGGCTTTCGGGGCACCTCTGCCGGGTGCCGGGCGACATCTCCTCGGCCGCGTTCTTCCTGGTGGCGGGCGCCGCGGGGCGGGACGCGGACGTGACGGTCCGCGGGGTGGGCGTGAACCCGACGCGCACCGGGGCCCTCGACGTCCTCGAGGCGATGGGGACGCGGGTCGACGTCGCGCCGCGCGAGGGCCACGGCGAGCCGATCGCCGACCTCCGGGTCCGCTCGGCGGCGCTCCGGGGTGCGGAGGTGGGCGGCGCGCTCGTGCCGCGGGCGATCGACGAGATGCCGATCCTGGCCGTGGCCGCCGCGTGCGCCGAGGGCCCGACCCTGGTCCGCGACGCGGCCGAGCTCAGGGTGAAGGAGTCGGACCGCATCCGCGCCCTCGCCTCCGAGCTCGGCAAGATGGGCGTCGCGATCGAGGAGCGGCCCGACGGCTTCCGCGTGCCGGGGCGGACCGCGGGGTCCGCCGCGCCGTTCCGCGGGGCGCGCGTCTCGAGCTGGGGGGACCACCGTCTCGCGATGGCGCTCGTGGTGGCGGGCCTCATGGCGGACGGGCCGACCGTCGTCGAGAACATCGACTGTATCGCCACGTCCTACCCGGACTTCGTCGCGACATGCCGCGCGCTGGCCGGCGCGGACGCGGTCGAGGTGGTCGCGTGACGCTCTGCGAGCGCGCGGGCGACCGGGGCCGGAGCGTCGTCGTGACGATCGACGGGCCGGCGGGCGCCGGCAAGAGCACCGTGGCCCGCCGGCTGGCCGAGCGGCTCGGCTTCGCCTACGTCAACAGCGGCGCCATCTACCGGGCGATCGCGTGGCGCGTGTCCCAGGGCGAGCCCGTCGACCGCATCTTGCCGAGCCTCAGCGTGGATCCGGGCGGCCGCGTCCTCGTCGACGGCCAGGACGTCACCGAGCTCCTCTACATGCCGGCGGTGAGCGAGCGGGCGGCCGCGCTGTCCCAGCGCCCGGACGTGCGCGCGTTCGCGGACGGCCTCCAGCGGAAGGCCGCCGCGCGGGGACCGGTGATCGTCGAGGGCCGGGACGCGGGGACGGTGGTCTTCCCGGACGCCGAGTGCAAGTTCTATCTCGACGCCTCGCACGACGCGCGCGCCCGGCGCCGCTTCGCGGAGCAGCCGGGAGGCGCGGCCGGGAACCTCGAGACGATCCGCGCCGCCATCGCGGCGCGAGACGACACGGACCGGACGCGGCCCGTCGCCCGGCTCGAGCGGAGCGCGGATGCCACGTACGTCGACTCGAGCGACATGACGGTGGACGAGGTGGTGGACCTGATGGCGAAGGAGGTCGAGCGGGCTTGCTCTACGCGTGCCTGAAGCCGACCATCCGCGCCATCGGCCGCGTCTGGTTCCGTCTCTCGGTGAGCGGCGCGGAGCGGGTTCCGCGGGAGGGCCCGGTGCTCCTGGCCTCGAACCACCTGAGCGTGCTCGATCCGGCGCTGATCGGCTCCGTCATGCCGCGCGAGCTCGACTACTTGGCGAAGACCGAGCTGTTCCAGATCCCCGGTTTCGGCGGGCTGATCCGCCGGCTGAATGCCCACCCGGTGGACCGCACGGGATCGGATTCGGCCGCCCTGCGCCTGGCGCTCCGGCTGCTCCAGGGGGGGCGCGCGGTCCTGGTGTTCCCGGAGGGGACGCGCGGCACCGAGGGAAAGCTCCAGGAGGCCCGGGCGGGTACCGGGATGCTGGCGACGCTCTCCGGCGCGCCCGTGGTGCCGGTCTACGTCCAGGGCTCGGGGCGCGCCCTGCCGCGCGGCGCGGCGATGCCGCGTCCGGTCCGGGTGAGCGTCACGGTCGGCGCGCCGCTCCGGTTCGGCCGAGAGCGCGGGCGCGCGCGGTACCAGGAGATCAGCGACGAGATCATGGCGGCGATCGGCCGCCTGAAGGCGGAGACCGAGCGGGGACACACCGCCGTCCCCGAGAGTGCACGTACGGATCGCACGACCCCGGGGCGAGCCCCGGCCGGTCGAATTCACTAAACGGAGGAACAACAGGAATGGACCAGTTCACACGGAATCCCGGCGCCCACGCTACGGGGCGGCACGGCGGGGGGGCCGGGACCGGAGCATCCCCGTGGGAGGTTGGGGAAGGCCCGATGGCGTCGACGAACCGGAGAGTGCTGGCGGCCCGGCCCATCGCGGGTGGCAGCGCTCCCGAGGCGCAGGACGAGATCGAGGACATGTACCAGCAGAGTCTCCAGGACCTCCAGGAAGGCGAGGTGGTCAAGGGGACCATCATCGGCCTGACGAGCAGCGAGGTGCTGGTCGACGTCGGCTACAAGAGCGAGGGGACGATCCCGATCGACGAGTTCCACCGGAGCGGCATCACCCCCGAGATGGGCATGGAGATCGAGGTCTACCTCGAGGCCAAGGAAGACTCCGAGGGCCTCATCGTCCTCTCCAAGGAGAAGGCCGACAAGATCAAGGTCTGGGACGTCATCACGCGCGCCTACGAGAAGGGCGCGCCGGTCGACGGCAAGGTCGTGGAGGTCGTCAAGGGCGGCCTGGCGGTCGACGTCGGCGTGAAGGCGTTCCTGCCCGGCTCCCAGGTCGACCTGCGGCCGGTCAAGAACCTCAACTCCATGATCGGCCAGCACATCAAGGCGCGCGTGATCAAGTTCAACCGGCGGCGGGGCAACGTCGTGCTCTCGCGCCGGGTCGTCCTGGAAGAGGAGCGCGAGGAGAAGCGGAAGCATACGCTGGCGGTCATCCACGAGGGCATGGTCACCAGCGGCGTCGTGAAGAACATCACCGACTACGGCGCGTTCATCGACCTGGGCGGCGTCGACGGCCTGCTCCACATCACCGACATGTCCTGGGGCCGCATCAGCCATCCCTCGGAGCTCGTGCAGGTGGGGGACAAGCTCGACGTGGTCGTCCTTCACTTCGACAAGGAATCCGGGCGCGTCTCCCTCGGACACAAGCAGAAGGGACCCGACCCCTGGGAGTCGGTCGCCGAGCGCTTCTCGGTCGGCAGCCGCCATCAGGGCAAGGTGGTGAGCCTCACGAACTACGGCGCCTTCATCGAGCTCGATCGCGGCATCGAGGGCCTGGTCCACGTGTCGGAGATGTCGTGGACCCGGCGCGTTCGCCATCCGTCCAAGCTCGTCAACGTCGGCGACGACGTCGAGGTGATGGTCCTGGCGGTCGACAAGGGCCAGAAGCGCATCTCGCTCGGCATGAAGCAGGTCGAGTCCGACCCCTGGGACTCGATCGAGGAGCGCTTCCGACCCGGCGTCAAGGTGCAGGGGAAGGTGCGGAACCTCACCGACTTCGGGGCGTTCGTGGAGCTCGAGCCGGGCATCGACGGCCTCCTCCACATCTCGGACATGACGTGGGCCCGCAACGTCGCGCACCCCTCCGAGCTCCTCAAGAAGGGGCAGCCGATCGAGACGGTCATCCTCCACGTCGACAAGGAGAACAAGCGGATCTCGCTGGGCCTGAAGCAGCTCCAGCGCGACCCGTGGGAGGACGTCACCCGGAAGTTCCCGGTGGGGTCCAACGTCAAGGGGAAGGTCGTGAGGCTCACGGAGTTCGGCGCCTTCGTCGAGCTCGAGGCGGGCGTCGACGGCCTGCTCCACATCTCCCAGATGTCGGCCCGGCCGGTGGCGGCGCCCCAGGACGTGGTGCAGCTCGGCGACGAGCTGACGGTGAAGGTGATCCGGATCGAGCCCAACGAACGGCGCATCGGGCTGTCGCTCAGGGATCTCGCGGCCGACATCCCGGTACTGGAGGAAGAGGATCACCGGGGTCGCCGCGGTCGTGGGAAGCGCGATCGCGACCGGTACGGGGACGGCGACGACGACGAGTAATTCACGGCAGAAGGGATTGCCATGAGTGGACGGCTGGCCAGGGCGCTCGGCATCACGGTGCTCGTCTTCGCCGGCTGCTTCGCGGTGGTTCTGGGGGCCCTCGTCTTCGGCGAGCCCGGTGTCCCGTCACTCGGCGGGAACCGGGTCGCGCTCGTCGAGGTCGAGGGCCTGATCGTCGACGCCGACCGGGTGGTGCGCGAGCTCCACGACTACGGCGAGGATCCCTCGATCCGCGCCATCGTCGTGCGCATCCAGAGCCCGGGCGGCGTGGTGGGACCGACGCAGGAGATCTACGACGCCATCCTGCGCATCCGCAACCAGGGCAAGCCCGTCGTCGCGTCCATGGGATCGGTCGCGGCGTCGGGCGGCTACTACCTCGCGGCGGCCGCGACCCGCATCGTCGCGAACCCTGGCACGCTGACGGGCTCGATTGGCGTGATCATGCAGCTCGCCGAGATCGAGGGGCTCCTCAAGAAGGTCGGGATCCGCTACGAGGTCATCAAGGCCGGGCGCCTCAAGGACAGCGCCTCGTTCGCCCGGCCGATGACCCCGGAGGAGCGGGCGGTCCTCCAGGCGGTGCTCGACGACATGCACGACCAGTTCATCACGGCCATTGCCGAGGGACGCCGCCTCGCGAAGGACCGGGTCCGGACGCTCGCCGACGGGCGGGTGTACTCGGGCCGGATGGCGAAGGACCTCGGTCTGGTCGACGCCCTGGGTGGCTTCGACGAGGCCGTCCGGCTGGCCGGCGAGCTGGCCGGAATCCCCGGCAAGCCACGCCTCGTGCGGCCCCGCCGCGCCTGGCGCCTGGGGGACCTGGTCGACCTGGCAGGTGGGCAGAGCGCCGTCACGTGGCTCCGGTCCGTCGGCTGGCCCGGCCAGGCCCTGCCGGCGCTCCCGATCCTCGGGTCGCCGAAGCTCCCGCTCTACCTCCTGGACTGACCGGTTGGGATCCCCGGCCTGGAACCTCGCGGCTTGACAGGCGTTTTTGGCGCGTGATAGGTTGACCTCGAACTCCCCGGATCCTCCCGAAGGAGGGCGAGTGTGCCGACGATGACGAAGGCCGACCTCGTCGACGAGGTCGCCAAGCTGTCGAACCTGACCAAGAAGGAAACCGAGTTGATCGTCAACACGATCTTCGACAGCATCTCCTCGGCGCTCGCCCGCGTCGAGAAGGTGGAGCTCCGAGGTTTCGGGAGCTTCAGGGTCCGTCGTCGCAACTCCCGCCGGGGCCGCAATCCGAAGACGGGCTCGACCGTCAGCGTGCCCGAGAAGCGCGTCCCCTTCTTCAAGGTCGGCAAGCGCCTGAAGGAGCTGGTCAACACGTGAAGGCAGAGCCGCGCCCCCGCCCCGGGCGGTCGCGGCGGGTGGTGAGATCGCGCCGGGCCATGGCCAGCCCCCCGGCGGCCTCCTGATCGACCGGCGCGCGCCCTGATGGGCGAAGACCAGAGCCTTCCGCGGTCCGGATCGACCCCGCATCCGGCCGGCGGGGCGGATCTCGCCGAGCCGACGGGAGACAGCGCGGCGGCATCCGCCGCGGCGCTCACCCCGATGATGCGCCAGTACCAGGAGTGGAAGCGGCGCTACCCTGACTACCTGCTCCTGTTCCGCCTCGGCGACTTCTACGAGGCGTTCCACGAGGACGCCGCCGTCGCGGCCCGCACCCTCGACATCACGCTCACGTCCCGGCAGAAGGGCGAGGGCGCCATCCCGATGGCCGGGGTTCCCCACCACGCGCTCGACGTGTACCTCGCGCGACTCGTCCGGGCCGGCTTCAAGGTCGCGATCTGCGACCAGGTGGAGGCGGCGCCGGCCAAGGGGCGGCAGCTCATCCGCCGTGAGGTGGTGCGGCTCGTCACGCCCGGGACCGTCACGGAGTCGGGGCTTCTCGATGGGCGGCTCAACAACTTCCTCGCCGCGGTCTGGCGCGCGGGCGACCACCTGGGGGTCGCGCTGGTCGACGTCACGACCGCCGAGTTCTGGGTGGGGGAGTCGACGGACGCCGAGGGGCTGACCGAGGCGCTCCTCCTCCGCCGGCCCGCGGAGGTGCTGCTCCCGCCGGGGATTCCGCCGGACGATCCGCTGGCCGCGCGTCTTCAGGCGGCGGGCGCCGCCGTGACCGCGCGCGACGCGCCGGCCTTCGGGCTCCGCGAGGGCGAGGAGCGCCTGCGGGCCCACTTCCGCGTCGCCGCCGTCGAGGGCCTCGGGCTTCCGCGGCGGGGGGGCGCGATCCGCGCGGCGGGCGCCGTCCTCGGATACCTCCAGGAGACCCAGCAGACGCCGCCCGCGCACCTCACGCGGATCCAGACCCTCGCGCTCGAGGACCACCTGGCGCTCGACGAGAGCGCCGCGCGCAATCTGGAGCTGGTCGAGAGCCTTCAGGACCGCGGCGGCGCGGGGACCCTCCTCTGGGCGATGGACCGGACCCGCACCGCGATGGGCGGGCGGCTCCTCCGCCAGTGGCTCCTCCGGCCGCTCCTCCGCGCGCGCGAGGTCGCGGAGCGCCTGGACGCGGTCGGGGCGCTGGTGGAGGCGCCCGCGCTCCTGGACGAGATCCGCGCGGCGCTCGAGGGCATCGGCGACCTCGCGCGGCTCGCGAGCCGCGTGGCGCTCGGGATGGCCCCCCCGCGCGACCTCGGCGCCCTTCGCGCCACGCTCGGGGCCTTGCCCGCGCTTCGCGAGCATGCCGAGCGCTCCGCGGACCCGCTGGTGCGCCAGTGCGCGGAGGCCGTGGAGGACCTGGGCGGCCTCGCGAAGACGCTGGAGTCCGCTCTCGCGGACGACCTGCCCCTCGGCGTCCACGACGGGGGGCTGATCCGCGAGACCTGGAACCCCGCGCTCGCCGAGGTCCGGCGCGAGGTGCGCGACGCGCGCGCGTGGATCGCGGGGCTCGAGGGTCGGGAGCGCGCCCGCACCGGGATCAACACCCTGCGCGTCCGCTACAATCGCGTGTTCGGCTACGGGATCGAGATCCCGAAGAGCCAGGCGCGATCGGCGCCGGCGCTGCCGGAGGAGTACGTGCGCCGGCAGACGCTGGTCGGCGCCGAGCGCTACGTGACGGCCGAGCTCCGCGAGCAGGAATCGCGGGTCCTCGGTGCCGAGGGCCGCATGAACCGCCTGGAGTTCGAGCTGTTCGACGAGCTCCGGCGGAGCGTGGCGGGGGAGGCCGAGCGGCTCCTCCGGACGGGACGCGCGGTCGCGACGCTCGACGTGCTGGCCTCGCTCGCGCACGTGGCCCGGGAACGCGGCTACGTCCGCCCGACCGTCGACGACGGGGGCGCCATCGACATCCAGGGCGGGCGCCACCCGGTGCTCGAGCTCCGGACCGAGGGCGCGCGCTTCGTCCCGAACGACACGATGCTGGCGTCGGGCGAGGTCGAGTGCCTGGTGATCACCGGGCCGAACATGGCGGGGAAGTCCACGTACATGCGGCAGGTCGCGCTCATCGTGCTTCTGGCCCAGATCGGGAGCTTCGTCCCCGCGGCGAGCGCCCGGGTCGGGGTCGTGGACCGCGTCTTCACCCGCATCGGCGCCCAGGACAACCTGGCCCGCGGCCACAGCACGTTCCTCGTCGAGATGACGGAGACGGCCGCGATCCTCCGGCACGCGACGCCGCGGAGCCTCATCCTCCTCGACGAGATCGGCCGAGGCACGTCGACGTTCGACGGTCTCTCGATCGCCTGGGCGGTGGCCGAGTACCTCCACGAGCGCCGGGCCGGCGCGAAGGTTCTCTTCGCGACGCACTACCACGAGCTGACGCGGCTGGCCGCCGAGCTGCCCCGGGTGCAGAACGTCCACGTGGCCGTCCGCGAGTGGAAGGACGACATCGTGTTCCTCCACCGCGTGGTGGCAGGCGGGACGGACCGCTCGTACGGCATCCAGGTGGCGCGCCTGGCCGGGCTGCCCGGGGAGGTGATCGCCCGCGCCCGCGCGCTGCTCCGAGAGTTCGAGCAGGGCGCGCCGGCCCCGGCGGCGCCGGCGGGCTCCGACGCGGGCCAGCTCGCGCTCTTCGGGGGGCGAGCGGCCCGACCGGACGAGCCAGCTCTCCCCGCGGCGGGGCCGGCGCGGCACCCCGTGCTCGACGCCCTCGCGGCGCTCGACCCGGAGCGGATGACGCCCATCGAGGCCCTGGCGGCCCTCGACGAGTTCCGGCGGCGGCTCGCGGACGAGCCGTGAGCGCCCAGCCGGTCGTCCGCCGGCTCCCCGACGCCGTCGTCAACAAGATCGCGGCCGGCGAGGTCGTCGAGCGCCCGGCGTCGGTCGTGAAGGAGCTCGTCGAGAACAGTCTCGACGCCGGGGCGACGCGCATCGAGATCGCGCTGCGCGGCGCCGGGCGCCAGCTCATCGCGGTGACGGACGACGGGCGCGGCATGCTGCCCGCGGACTGCCTCCTCGCGCTCGAGCGGCACGCGACCTCGAAGCTGCGAACGGAGACCGACCTCGACGCGATCGGAACGCTCGGGTTCCGCGGGGAGGCGCTCCCCGCGATCTTCGCGGTCTCGCGGATGTCGCTCCTCTCGCGCGCGGCCGGCGAGGCGCGCGGCTTCCTCGTGGTGGGGGAAGGCGGCGTCCCGGCCGAGTCCGGCGCCGCCGACGCGCCGCCGGGGACGTCGGTGGAGGTCCGGGACCTGTTCTTCAACACCCCGGCCCGGGCGAAGTTCCTCAAGAGCCCCGCCACGGAGCAGACCGCCATCGTCCGCGTCGTCACGCAGCTGGCGCTGGCCCACCCGCGGGTCCACGTGCGCCTTCTCGCGAACGGGCGCGTCCTCATGAGCGCGCCGGCGGCGGGGAGCCTCCGGGAGCGCGTCGGCGGGCTCTACGGCTTCGGGCTCGCGCCGCGGCTCCTCGACGTGGCGGGGGAGGGAGGGGGCGCGCGGCTCCACGGCGTCGTCGCGCCTCCGGCCCTCGCCCGCAGCCATCGCGACGACATCCACCTGATCGTCAACGGCCGCGTCGTGCGCGACACGCTCCTGACGCAGGCGCTCCTCGAGGCCTTTCGGCCCCAGCTCCCGCGCGACCAGTTTCCGCTGGCCGCCATCGCGTTCGACGTGGATCCGGGCGAGGTCGACGTGAACGTCCACCCCGCCAAGACCTGGGTGCGCTTCCGCCGGCCGCGGGTCCTCTACGGTGTCCTCCTCGACGCGGTGCGGGCGTCGCTCCGCCAGCTGGACGCGGCGCCGGCGGGACTGGCCGCCCGGGTTGCGGGCGACGAGACGGTCCCCGGGGCCGTCCAGGGACCCGGCCTTGGCGGGATGCCCACGCCAGCCGGCGGGGACGGCAGCGACGCGGGACAGGCCTCGCTGTTCCGCGAGGGCGAGGCGGGCTACCGCAGCGAGCCCTTCTTCGGCCGCGTCGTCGGCCAGATCGAGGACACGTTCATCGTGGCCCACACGCCCGACGAGGTCTTCTTCGTGGACCAGCACGTCGCGCACGAGCGTGTCCTCTTCGAGCGTCTCCGAGCGGAGCTCGACGCGGGCGTCCTCGCGTCGCAGGAGCTCCTGTTCCCGCTGCCCCTCGAGGTCGCGCCGGCGCGGCTCCGGGCGCTCGAGCGGGCGCGCCCGGAGCTCGAGCGCCTCGGGTTCGCGCTGGAGGGATTCGGAGCCGGCGCCGCTCTCCTCCGAGCGGTGCCCTCGCTCCTCCGGACCGAGGACGTGGCCCGCCTGGCCGACGAGCTCGCCCAGGAGCTGGACGAGGACGCGGGGCCGGGCGCCTCGCCCGTCCTGGACCGTCTCCTCGCCTTCGTCGCGTGCCGCGCGGCGATCAAGGCCCACCAGCCGCTCGCCACCGAGGAGATGGCGCAGGTCCTGACCGACCTCGCCGGGACGGCGACGCCGTACTACTGCCCACACGGCCGGCCGATCGTCTCGCGGATCCCGCTCGGAGAGATCAAGCGCGAGCTGCGCCGGACCTGGTGACGCCGTGGCACCGGAGCCCGAGGCCCCGGCGGCGGCCGTGCCGCTCCTCGCGATCCTCGGACCGACCGGCGTCGGGAAGACACGTGTCGCGGGCGCGCTCGCCGAGGAATGGCCGATCGAGGTGGTGAGCGTGGACTCCCGGCAGGTGTACCGGCGGATGGACATCGGCACCGCCAAGCCCACGCCCGCGGAGCGCCGCGCGGTCCGCCACCACCTGGTCGACGTCGTCGAGCCTGACGAGGCATACGACGCGGGCCGCTTCGTCCGCGAGGCGGCCGCCGCGATCGAGGACGCACGTCGCCGCGGGCGCCGGCCGATCCTGGTCGGGGGCACGGGCCTCTACTTCCGGGCGCTCGTGCGTGGGCTTCTCCCGCGCCCGCCCGCCGACCCGGCGCTCCGCGCCACGCTCCAGGCCGAGGCGCGCGCCGCAGGGTCCGAGTCTCTCCACCGCCGGCTCCGCGACCTCGACCCCGAGGCGGCGACGCGGCTCCACCCGAACGACGCGCTCCGGGTCACGCGGGCGCTCGAGGTCGCGATCCAGACCGGCGCACCGGGCGAGCGGCGCGGCCCGGGCCGGTGGGCGGAGCGCGCCGCCGCACCGCGCTACCGCATCGTGGGGATTGGGCTCACGGCGCCGCGCCCGGCGCTCTACGCGACGCTCGACGCCCGGGTGGACCGCATGCTCGCCGACGGGCTCCTCGACGAGGTCCGCGCCCTCCTGGCGGCGGGGTACGGTCCGGACCTCCCGGCCATGCGAGGGATCGGCTACCGGCACCTCGGCCCCGTCGTCCGGGAGGGCCGGAGCGTCCAGGCCGCGGTGGCGGCCATGAAGCGGGACACGCGCCGGTACGCGAAGCGCCAGTGGACCTGGTTCGCGCGCGAGCCGGACCTCGCCTGGGTCGAGACGAGCCCCGGCGACGTGTCGACCGCGATCGACGCGATCAAGAAAATCGTTGAACGGACGCGGCCTTTCGACTACCCTGGCTGAGCGTGCCGCGCGTAGAGAGGGCTGTCGATCGGGCCATCCTCATGGGGCTCCGGCTTCCCCGCCAGAAGCGCTGGGAGGTGGAGGAGTCGATGGAGGAGTTGAGCCGCCTGGCCGAGAGCGCGGGCGCGTCGGTCGTCGCCAGCGTCGTCCAGGAGCGCACCGAGCGGAACCCGCGGCTCCACTTCGGCAAGGGCAAAGTGGAGGAGGTGCGCGGCCTCGCCCGGGCCCTCGGCGCCGGGCTCCTGATCTCCGACGATCCACTGACGCCGGTCCAGGAGCGCAATCTGACCCGCGCGCTCGAGCTCCGCGTGATCGACCGGACCGCCCTGATCCTCGACATCTTCGCCCAGCGGGCGCGGACGAGCGAGGGGAAGCTCCAGGTGGAGCTCGCGCAGCTGACGTATCTCCTGCCGCGCCTCGTGAGGCAGTGGGCCCATCTCGAGCGGCTCGGAGGCGGAATCGGGACGCGCGGACCCGGTGAGACGCAGCTGGAATCCGACCGGCGCGTCGTGCGACGGCGTATCGGCCAGATCCACGAGGCGCTGACGGACGTCCAGCGTCACCGGCGACTCCTCCGGACGCACCGGCGCGACGTCGGCCTTTCCGTGGTGGCGCTGGTCGGGTACACGAACGCCGGGAAGACGACCCTCCTCAACCGGATCGCCGGCGCGAACGCGCCGACGGCCGACCAGCTGTTCGTGACGCTCGACCCCGCGGCGCGGCTCGTGTCGGGCGGCCGTCGGGCCCCGTTCGTGCTGACCGACACGGTCGGCTTCATCCAGAAGCTCCCGACCCAGCTCGTCGCCGCCTTCAAGGCGACCCTCGAGGAGCTGGAGGACGCGCAGCTCCTCCTGCACGTCGTCGACGCGAGTCATCCCCAGGCGCGGGAGCACATGTCGGCCGTCTACCGCGTGCTCGAGGACCTGGGGCTCGAGGACCGCCCCTCGCTGGTGGTGATGAACAAGATCGACCGCCTGGCGGAGGCGAACGGATTCCTCCGCGAGCTGGAGGTCGAGGGCGCGACGGCGGTATCGGCGCGGACCGGGCAGGGGCTGGACACGCTCCTCGCGAGGATCGGCGCGGCGCTCGGCGCGACGCGCTCGACCTGTCGCCTGCGCGTACCCTACGAGCGCGGCGGAGTCCTGAGTCGCGTGTACGCGCGCGGCCGTGTGCTGGGGCGGGAAGACCGCCCGGACGGAATCTGGCTCGACGTCGAGGTCCCACACGCGCTGGAGGGTCTGGTGCGACCCTACCGCGTCTCGGGTCCGAATGGTGCCGGCGCGCGAGAGCCCCTCGAGGCCTGGGCGGCCGGTCGTGGAACCACTCTTCAGGAGGCAGGGTCATGAGAGCGTGGGCGCGAGTGCTCCTGATGTTGGCGGCGGCGGGGATGATCTGGGGCGGGACGGCCGAGGCGCAGCTCTTCGGCCCCAAGGCCACCGTGACCAGTCCCACGGACGGGAAGTCGATCGACCAGGCGCAGCAGGAGGCCTACGACGGGCCCAAGGCCCGGGTGGCCGTCTCGCAGTTCAAGGACAAGACCGGCAAGGGCTGGTGGACCGGTGCGATCGGCGACGGCATGGCCGACATGCTCTCGACCGCCCTGTTTCATTCCAATCGCTACATCCTCCTCGAGCGGCAGCAGGTCAGCGACGTCCTGCGCGAGCAGGACCTCGGCGCGTCCGGGCGGATCCAGAAGGGCACCGAGGCGCCCATCGGCCAGATCGAGGGCGCGGAGCTCCTGATCACCGGCGCCGTGACCGAGTTCGAGGGCGCGGCGTCGGGCGGGGGCGGCGGGATCGGCGGCATCGGCGGGACGGCCGGGCGCGTGCTCGGCGGGATCGCCGGCGGGATCAAGAAGGCCCACATGGCCATCGACGTCCGCGTGATCGACACGCGGACCTCCCGCGTGGTGGCCGCGACGTCGGTCGAGGGCGAGGCCACGGACTTCGCGCTGGGTGGCGCTCTTGCGGGGGCGGGGAGCGGCGGAGCGCTCGGTGGAGCGCTCGGCGGCTGGTCGAAGACGCCCACGGAGAAGGCGCTCCGGCTCTGCATCCAGGAGGCCGTGAAGTTCATCGTGTCGAAGACGCCGCAGACCTACTACCACTACGGGGCGAGCGGCCAGCCCGTCGCGGCGGCCGCCCCGAAGGCGGCTCCGGCGGCGGCGCCCGCCGCGGCGGCCGCGACGACGATGGCGGCGGCCGCGCCCGCGGACGCCACCGGGACCCCGTCGGCGCTCAAGGTCATCCAGACCATCAAGGCCGACCAGGACAAGGCACTGCTCGTCGATCTGAACGAGGCGAGGGTCCGGGGGGCGACCCTGTCCGTCGTGGTGACGCTGCGTCACACCGGCGGCAAGCCCTCGGCGTGGGTCCTCATCAACGACAAGAAGAGCGGGGTCATGAGCTACGACTCCGGCGAGACGGCCGAGACCATCAAGCTCGACGACATAGTGAACTCGGCACTGAAGCCCGGCGAGGTCAGGACCGTCCGCGCGGTGTTCAAGGTGCCGAAGGGCGCCAAGAAGGTCGCGATCACGCTCGGCGGTGTCGGGACCTTCGACGACGTCGATCTCCAGTAACAGGCCCGGTACCGCACGCCGGATCGGCTCGACAGGGGGCCCCGGGAGATCCGGGGCCCTCGCCCTTTGCGGCAGCGTTCACGCGGCGCGTCATCCACCCCCGTGGTATGCTGGCGCAGCCTGGCGGGCTCCCAGGGAACGCCACAGGACCGCCCCCCGGCAACACACCCCCATGGGTCTAGCAAACTGGCTGACAATCGTACGAATCCTCCTCGTCCCGGTGCTCGTGATCTGCCTGGTCTACAACCGGGTGCTCCTGGCGCTGAGCACGTTCATCGTGGCGGGGGTGACCGACACGATGGACGGGTACATCGCCCGGACGCGGGGCACGAAGACCCGGCTGGGCGCGTTCCTGGACCCCCTGGCCGACAAGCTCCTCCTGATCGCGTCCTTCGTCACCCTCACGTACAAGTTCCCGAAGATCCTGCCCTTCTGGCTGACCGCGATCGTGCTGAGCCGTGACCTCCTGCTCACCGTCGTCGTGGTGCTGATCATGCTCACCGGCGGCCAGCTGAACCCCACGCCGACCTGGCTCGGCAAGCTCAGCACGGTGGTCCAGATGGTGACGGTCGGCGTGGCGCTCTTCATCGTCGGAGGCGGGCACGACTTCTGGCTGGTGCGGAAAGGCCTTCTCGTCCTGACGGCGGTGCTCACCGTCGGGTCCGGCATCCAGTACCTGCTGGTCGCGCCGCGGTACGTGGACTGGGGGAACCGCTGATGCCGAAGAAGGTCCCCGAGGCGGGCGTCCGCGTGCTGCAGGTGGACCCGAAGGGACTCGCCGCGCGCGCCGGGCTCCGGCCGGGCGACCGGCTCCTCCGCGTGAACGGGCAGGGGCTGCGCGATCTCGTCGACTTCCACGCGCAGGCCGGCGAGGAGGAGCTCGCGATCGACGTCGAGCGCGCCGGGCGGCCGTGCTCGGTCACGCTCGAGCGGAAGTGGGGACAGGACCTTGGCCTCGAGTGCGAGCCCCCGGTCCCCGCGGAGATCTCGACCTGCGCCAACAAGTGCGTGTTCTGCTTCATCCACCAGCTGCCGAAGGGCCTCCGGAAGAGCCTCTACGTCAAGGACGACGACTACCGGCTCTCGTTCCTCCACGGGAACTACATCACGCTGACCGACCTCCCCGAGGCCGAGATCCAGCGCATCGTGGACCTCCGGCTCTCGCCGCTCTACATCTCCGTGCACGCGACGGACCCGGTGCTGCGGCACTTCCTCCTCGGGAGCCCGAAGACGATCCGCGGTGACCTCATGGACCGGATGCGCCGCCTCGCCGATGCCGGGATCCGGATGCACGCGCAGATCGTGCTCTGCCCGGGGCTCAACGACGGCGCGCCCCTCGAGCAGAGCGTCCGGGAGCTGGGGGCGCTCCATCCCGGCGTGGCGACGGTGGCCGTCGTCCCGGTGGGCCTCACGCGCCACCGGGACGGTCTCTATCCGCTCCGGTCGATCACTCCCGTCGAGGCGGCCGCGACCCTCGACGCGATCCACGGCTGGCAGGCGAGCTTCCTCGAGCGCCACGAGACGCGGTTCGTCTTCGCGGCGGACGAGCTCTACCTCCAGGCCGGCCGCCCGATCCCGCCCGCCGCGGCCTACGAGGGCTTCACGGTCGTCGAGGACGGCGTCGGGCTCGTCCGCCGGTTCGAGGACGACTTCCGGCGCATCGCAGCCCGGCCCGGACGGCCCCGCTGGCGCGGGGCGCGCGCGGCCACCGTGGTGACGGGCGAGCTCTTCGGCCCGATCCTCCGGCCGCTCCTCGAGCGGCTCCGCGTGCCGGGCCTCCGCGTCGAGGTCGCCCCGGTGCCGAACGAGTTCTTCGGTCGCGCGATCACGGTGGCCGGGCTCCTGACGGGCCAGGACGTGTCCCGCGCCCTCACCGGCCGGCCGCTCGGAGACGTGGTCCTGATCCCGCGCGTCGCGCTGACGGAGACGAAGGGCGTCTTCCTGGACGACGTGGCGCCGGAAGACCTGTCGGGCCACCTCGGCGCGCCGGTGGTCACCGTGGACGCGAGCGCGCGCGGGCTCGTCGACGGTCTCCTCGGCCGGCCGCCGGCCGCGGCGTAAGGGGAGATCCGGTGCGGCTCCCGGTGGTCGCGATCGTCGGACGGCCCAACGTCGGGAAGTCCACCCTCTTCAATCGCCTGACCGGGAGCCGGAAGGCGATCGTCCGCGACACCCCGGGGGTGACGCGCGATCGCATCCACGGCGTGTGCGAGTTCGCCGGCTGGCGGGCCACCGTGATCGACACGGGCGGGCTCGACCCGAGCTCGGAGGAGCCGCTCGCCACGCAGGTCCGGAAGCAGATCCTCGCCGCCATCGCCGAGGCGGACGCGCTGGTCTTCGTCATCGACGGGCGCGATGGGCTGACGCCGATCGACGAGGAGGTCGCGCGCCTCCTCCGCCGCGTGGCGAAGCCGGTGGTGGTCGCGGTCAACAAGGTGGACGCGCGGGGGCACGAGGCCGCGGCGGCCGAGGCCTACCGGCTCGGGATGGATCCGGTGCTGCCGGTCTCCGCCGAGCACGGGCGCGGCGTCGCCGAGCTGATCGAGGCGCTCGCGATGCGACTCCCCATGGTGCCGGGCGCGGGCGCCGACGAGGAGGCCAGCCCCCTCCGGATCGCGGTCGTCGGCCGCCCGAACGTCGGGAAGTCCTCGCTGGTCAACGCGATCGCCGGGCAGGACCGCGTCGTGGTCCACAGCGAGCCGGGCACCACGCGCGACGCCGTCGACACGCTGGTGACGGTCGAGGGGCGCCCCTACGTCATCGTCGACACCGCCGGCCTGCGCCGCAAGGGGCGGACCGAGGGCGCGCTCGACAAGCTCGCCGCCGTCATGGCCAGGCGGAGCCTGGAGCGCGCGGACCTCGCCCTGGTGGTCCTGGACGGCGGCGAGGGCGTGACGACGCAGGACGCGCGGATCGCCGGCTACGCCGAGGCAGCGGGTCGCGCCGTGGTGCTGGTGGTCAACAAGTGGGACCTCGTGGAAGCCGCGGACCGGGCGCCCAAGATCGTGCGCTCGCTCCGCGAGCGACTCCCGTTCCTGGCGCACGCCCCGGTCGTCTTCACGTCCGCGCGCGATGGCACCGGGCTCCGCGAGCTCTTCGAGACGGTCGACCGCGTCGCGCTCGACTACGCGAAGGAGATCTCGACCGGCGAGCTGAACCGCGTCCTCACGGCCGCGGTGGAGCGGCGGCCGCCGGGCGGGGTGCACGGGAAGACGCTGAAGATCTTCTACGCGACGCAGACCGCGACCCGGCCGCCCACCTTCCTCCTGTTCGTCAACGATCCGGCCGCGCTCCACTTCTCCTACGAGCGCTACCTGGTGAGCGCGCTCCGCGAGCGCTTCGGGCTGGCGGGCTGCGCATTGCGGCTCAAGCTCCGGCGGCGGCGACCCGCGCGCACGCGCCTGTCGACGTGACGCGGGGGCTCGGGCTCGTCCTTGGCCTGGCCCTCGCCGGCTGCGCCGCGGCGGCGCCCGCCCGTGATCCGCTGAGCGCCGAGCAGCACAACGACCTTGGGGTTCTCTACTTCGGGCGGGGCGAGCCGGCCCGAGCCGTCACGGAGTTCGAGCGCGCCGTGACGCTCCGACCGGGCTGGGCGCGCGCGCTCGTGAACCTGGGCGACGCGCGCCTCGCGGCGGGCGACGTGAAGGCGGCCATCGCGGCGTACGAGCGCGCGGTGGCGGTCGCGCCCGACGATCCGGCTGCCGCGAACAACCTCGCCTGGGCCCTCCTCCAGGATCCGACGCGCTGGCCGGAGGCGGAGCCGATCATCGACGCCGCGCTCGCGCGGCGCCCCGAGCCCCGCGGCTACTACCTCGACACCCTCGGCGTCCTGCGCCTTCGCCAGGGGCGCGATCGGGACGCGCTCGATCTGTTCCGGGAGGCCCTGGCCGACGGCGCGCTCGAGCTGGGCGCGTCGCGCGCGCTGGTCCTGGATCACGCCGCCGACGCCCACGCGCGCCTGGGCGACCTCGCCGCCGCGGCCCGTTGCCGCGCCCTGGCCGAGCGCGAGCGGTTGGCGCCGCGCTCCGCCGGGGTGTCCGGGTCCGCCGGGATTCCACCTGTTGGTGAGGGCGGGACCGTGTGCTAGGATTGGCCAGCTAACATCCTGTCGTATTTGGGGAATTCGAGCATGAGGCGAGTTAAGCCCGACGTGTCGCACCGGATACGACGCCAGCCGAGCATCTTCAGCGTGCGCTGGTTCCGGATCGCGCTGGGCGTCGGCCTGGTGCTCATCCTCGCGCTCCTGGTGGGTCCCTCCGTCGCGAGCTGGTTCCGGGGCGATCTGCCGAAGAGCGCCTTCCTCCTGGTACCGGGCGGCGGGCCCGCGAAGACGGCAGAAACGACGACGCCGGACTCGTCCTCCGCGCGGCCGACCGCGCCGCCGACCGCGCCGCCATCCGCTCCGCCGTCTGCCGGTGGAACGGCCTCGGCGTCGTCCGCCGGGAAGAGCGCGGCGGCTCCGGCCGAGGGCGCGCCCGCGAACCCGCCGATCGTGGGCAGCCCGTCGCCCGCGCCCTCGACGACGAGCGCGATGCCCTCGGCTCCCCGGGAGACGGCAAAGGCCGCGCCGGCCGCCGGCGATGGCGCGGCGCCGCGCCCCGGCTCGCTCTCGTCGCCCCCCTCCGTCTACTGGATCCAGGTGGGGGCGTTCCTGGACCACAAGAACGCCGACCGTCTCGCCGAGCGGCTGAAGAACGACGGGCTCTCCGCGTCGACGACCTCCTTCGAGCAGAGCCGCGTGATGTACCGCGTGCTCCTGACGAGCGCCGACGGCGGCCGCGGGCCCGACGAGGCCGTCGAGCGCGCGAAGGGCCTCGGGCACCCGGTGGAGGCGACGGCGGACGGGCCGGCGGTGACCGGCCTGGTCCCGCTCCGGAAGGCGGTGGAGACGTCGCACGCCCTCCGGCAGCAGGGGATCCCGGTGCGCTTGAAGCAGGAAGTGAGCTCGTCGACCTTCCGCGTCGTGCGCGTGGGATCGTTCCCGACGGTGGCCGAGGCCGAGACGGCGCTCGCGGCGCTCTCCGTCAAGGGCGTCGAGGGCGTGGTGGTCCGGGAGCGCTGAGTCCTCCGATGGACAGCATGACGGCGAGGGGGGGTGAGTAGGCTGACGAAGAACGACCTCATCAACTCCGTTGCGGGGCACGGGCTCTCGAAGCGACAGTCCGCCGCGGTCGTCGAGGCCGTGTTCGACAGCATGATCCGGGCGTTCGAGCAGGGCAGCGACGTCAAGATCGTGGGATTCGGGCACTTCAAGCTGCGGAAGAAGGCGTCGCGCAAGGGCCGCAACCCGCAGACCGGCAACGAGATCGAGATCACAGCTCGCCGGGTGCTGACGTTCAAGCCATCGAAGGGATTGAAGGCGCAGGTGAACCACCGTTGATCGAGCCGGAGGTCGACCGCGAGCGGCGAGTCGTGGAGGTCGGGGTCGAGGCCCCGATTCCCGACAAGCTGTTCTTCCGGATCGGCGAGGTGGCCGACCTCACCGGCGTGCCGCCCTACGTGCTGCGGTACTGGGAGTCGGAGTTCAAGCTCCTCCGGCCGCGGAAGAATCACGCGGGCCAGCGTGTCTACCGGAAGCACGACGTGCAGATGGTGCTCCGCATCAAGAGTCTCCTGTACGAGGACCGCCTGACGCTGGAGGGCGCGAAGAAACGTCTTCAGCAGGAAGGCCGGCAACGCAACCAGCAGCTCGAGCTCCCGGCGCCGGATCCGCAGACGCTGGCCGCGCTCCGGTCGATTCGGGCCAGGCTGGAGGCCATCCGCCAGACGCTCCGACGAACTGCCCCTTGAACCGCTCCGGGGCGCAACGTACAATCCGTGGGGTTCGGGGCGTGGCGCAGCCTGGTAGCGCACTAGCATGGGGGGCTAGGGGTCGCTGGTTCAAATCCAGTCGCCCCGACCATTTCCCGCCGACCCCCAGGCGCGGCGTCCTCGCGGCGTTGCGGTCCCGGTCGCGACCGGAAAGACCGCACGCCGCGTGACGAGACCGAGCCGCCCCGTCATCCTCGTCTCCAACGACGACGGCATCCACGCGCCCGGCATCGCGGCGCTGGCCACCGCGCTCGACTCCGTCGGCGAGGTGTGGGTCGTCGCGCCCGACCGCGAGCGAAGCGCCGTCGGGCACGCGCTGACGCTCCATCGTCCGCTCACCGCCGACCAGCTCGGGCCGCGCCGCTTCGCCGTCAACGGCACGCCGTCGGACTGCGTGAACCTGGCGCTCCTCGGGCTTCTGCCGGTGCGCCCGCATCTCGTCGTCGCGGGCGTCAACGCCGGCTCGAACCTCGGCGACGACGTGACGTACTCCGGCACGGTCTCGGCCGCCCTCGAGGGCGCGCTCCTCGGCGTTCCCGGGCTCGCCGTCTCGCTCATCAAGCCGGCGGGGCCGGCGAGCTACCGGCCTGCCGCGCGCGCGGCCGCGCGGCTGGTCGGGCTTCTCCTCCGAGACCCGGGCCGCGGCGCGACGCTCCTCAACGTGAACGTCCCGCCCGGGCAGCCCCGGGGCGTGCGCGTCACGCGCCTCGGGCGGCGCCTCTACAGCGAGAAGGTCGTCGAGCGCCAGGATCCACGCGGACGACGCTACTTCTGGATCGGCGTCGGCCCGCCGGCCTGGGAGGCGGGGGAGGACACCGACTACGCGGCCGTCCACGCGGGCTACGTCTCGGTCACGCCGCTGATGCTCGATCTCACGGACTATCCGGGCCTCCGCGCGCTGAAGGACTGGGAAGGGGAGTCGCGGCGACCGTCGCGGAGCCGGGTCCCGGGCGGCCCGCGGTGAGCGGGGGCCGGGCCGTCGGGACGGGAGCGGGCTGGCAGGAGGCGCGGGCCGCCCGCGAGCGGGAGCGCATGGTCGAGGAGCAGCTCGTGCGGCGCGGGGTCACGGATCCCCGGGTGCTCGACGCCATGCGGCGGGTTCCGCGCCACCGGTTCGTCGAGGAGGCGCTGCGGGATCGCGCATACGGCGATCACCCGCTGCCGATCGGCGAGAACCAGACGATCTCCCAGCCCTACATCGTGGGGATGATGACGCAGCTCCTCGCGCTCACCGGGACGGAGAAGGTGCTCGAGATCGGCACCGGCTCCGGCTACCAGACGGCGGTCCTGGCGGAGCTGGTGCGGCGCGTGTGCTCGGTCGAGCGGTTCATGTCGCTCGGGGTCCGGGCCCGGCGCATCCTGGAGGAGTTGGGGTATACTAGCGCAGTCGTCAAGATGGCCGACGGGACGTACGGGTGGGCCGACGAGGCCCCCTTCGAGCGGATCATCGTGACGGCCGGCGCACCGGCGATCCCGGCGCCCCTGGTGCAGCAGCTGGCCGAGGGCGGTCGGATCGTGGTGCCGGTGGGCGGACCGCAGTCCCAGGTGCTGCATGTCGCCGAGAAGGTGGACGGTCGCATGCGGCTCACGATGGACTGCGACTGCTCGTTCGTGAAGCTTGTCGGGAAGTACGGATGGGAGACCTGAGCCCCCGATTCCGGGGGCGGCTCGGGCTGATGGTTCCGAGGCCCGGGTGGGGTCGGGGCGTAGCGCAGCTTGGTAGCGCGCCTGCTTCGGGAGCAGGAGGTCGCTGGTTCAAGTCCAGTCGCCCCGACCATCTCCTTCCATCCCGTGGTCATCCGGATCGTCGTGAGAACCTTCGGCGCAGATGAGTGAGGCGGACAGCCGCGCGGGCCATCGCCGCCCCGGCGGACGTCTGGGCGCCGTGGAAGTCCTGGTCGGGGGACGCGTCCAGGGGGTCGGCTACCGGAACTTCGCTCAGCGGCGCGCTCTCGAGCGGCGCCTCACCGGATACGCGGTGAATCTCCCGAACGGCAGCGTCAAGATCCGAGCGGAGGGGGACCTGGAGGCCATCGAGCAGTTCGTGCGTGACCTCGGGAAGGGCCCGCCCCTGGCCCGCGTGGAGCGCATCGACGTGAGCGCGGTCGCGTTCACCGGACGCTACGGGGAGTTCGGCATCCGGTTCTCGGAGGGGCGGTGAGGGACCGGCCGACGCGGTGGGCGGTCCTGGTCGCGGTCCCGCTGACCCTGGTCGGGGTTCCGGCGGGGGCCGCCGGCCCCCCGAGCCCCCAGCGAACGGCCCCGAAGTCCCAGGGCATCGCCGTGAAGCTCCGGCAGCCGGCCCCGCCGGCCGCGACCCTCGGGCACGTCGTCAGGCCCGGGGAGACCCTCTGGAGCATCGCCCGCGAGCACGGCGTGTCGGTCGAAGCGCTCATGCGGGCCAACCGGCTGACGCCCAAGTCGAAGCTCCAGGTCGGCCAGCGCGTCAGCATCCCGCTCACCGAGGTCCAGGAGGGGAGCCAGGAGCCTCCGTCCCTCGCCGACATCGTGCTGGAGAGGCCGCCGATGGCCTCCGTCGTGAGCCTCGTGCGCCCGGTGCCCGGGCCCATCGTGTCGCCCTTCGGTCCACGAGGCCGAGCCTGGCACGGCGGCGTCGACCTCCGGGCCGAGCGCCACGATCCCATCCACGCCGCCCTGGCGGGCATGGTGATCTCGAGCAGCTGGGAGCGCGCCTACGGCCACGTGATCAAGATCTGGCACCACAGCGACCTCATGACCGTGTACGCCCACAACCTCGAGAACCTGGCGAAGGTCGGCGACTGGGTCGAGCAGGGCCAGGTGATCGCGGTCGTCGGGAGCACGGGCCGCGCCACCGCGCCCCACCTCCACTTCGAGGTGCGCCTGAACGGGCGGAAGTACGACCCCGCCTTCTGGCTGCCCGAGTCGGAGGCTCTCGCGCCCCCCGTCCGGGACCTCCGGAGTCCCGCCGCCGACCCATGACCGCCGCGCGCGAGCCGCCGCCGCGTGGGGACGACGATCCCGCGCGCCGGCTGCCGCCGGACCCGCCGCCGGACGACCCCGAGGCGGAGTCCGCGGACGACCTCGCCGACGACGGCGCCGCGCTCGAGCTCCCGGCCGACGAGGAGCTCGACGCCGAGGAAGCGGAGGGACCGGGGTACCGCCCTCCCATCGAGATCTACCTCAGCGAGATCCGCCAGATCCCGCTCCTGACGCGGGAGCAGGAGGTCGAGCTCGCGAAGCAGGTCGCCGCGGGCAGCGAGACCGCGAGGAAGAGGATGGTGGAGGCGAACCTCCGCCTGGTCGTGATGCTGGCGCGCCGCTACCAGCACCGCGGGCTCCCGCTGGGCGACCTCATCGCCGAGGGGAACCTTGGCCTGATCCGCGCCGTCGAGAAGTTCCGCTGGGACCGCGGGACGCGCTTCTCCACGTACGCCACGTGGTGGATCCGGCAAGCGATCCAGCGCGCGCTCGCGAACCAGGCGCGGCTGATCCGGCTTCCGGTGCACGTGGAGGCCCAGCTGGGAAAGCTCCGCCGGACGCAGGAGCGGCTCACCAAGGAGCGCGGCGAGCCGCCCGTGCCTGCCGAGGTGGCCGCCGAGATGGGCGTGACGGTGAGGGACCTCCAGGCGCTCGAGGAGGCGGCCAAGATGCCGCTCTCGCTCGAGACGCCGGTCGGCGGGGACATGGAGGGCGTTCAGCTGAAGGACGTGGTTGCCGACCGGGACGACCTGGGCGCGTCGGCGATCGCCGGTCTGCTGCGCCGTCAGGCGAGCCTCCGGGAGCTCCTGGACGACCTGCCGCCGCGAGAGCGGGAGATCCTCGTCGACCGCTTCGGCCTCGGCAGCGAGACGCCCATGACCCTCGAGGCGATCGGCCACCGGATGGGCCTGACGCGGGAGCGCGTCCGGCAGATCGAGGCCGCCGCGCTCCAGAAGCTCCGCGGCCGGCTCCAGGCGCGTGGCATCGACATGCCAGGAGCGTGACCATGGCGGGCCTGGAGATCCTGTTCCTGTCCAAGGAGGACGTGGACGCCGTCGAGCTCGGGCTCGGTGAGGCGATGGACGCCATCGAGCTGGGGCTGCGCGCCCACGGCCAGAAGAAGGTGGTGATGCCCTCCAAGGACCACCTCGCCCTCGACCGCTCCGAGCGCCACTGGAACATCCTGAAGGGCTACGTCGAGCCGATCGACGTCGCCGGCGTGAAGGTGATCGGGGACTTCGAGGGGAACTACCGGTTCGGACTGCCCTCGGAGCTGGCGCTGATCACGCTGTACCGGTCGGACACCGGGGCGCCGTTCGCCATCGTCGACGGCACGCTCATCACGTGGATGCGCACCGGGGCGGTGACCGCGGTCGGCGCGAAGTACCTCGCCCCGGACCGGCCGCGTGTCCTCGCGCACGTGGGCGCTCGCGGCACCGCCTGGTACAACGTCCCGATGCTGGACCGGCTGTTCGACTTCGAGGAGATCCGGGTCACCAGCAAGCGGCCCGAGTCTCGCGAGCGGTTCGCAGCGAAGGTGTCCGGGCAGCTCGGGAAGCCCGTCCGGGTCACGGCGACGGTCGAGGAGACGGTGCGGGACGCCGACATCATCATCGACGCCTCGCGGCTCGTGACGGCGGAGGTCCTCGTCAAGGACGCGTGGGTCAAACCGGGCGCCCTGATCCAGCCCTACGGGGTGGAGCAGTCCGTCGAGTCGTCGCTCCCGCTCTCGGTCGACAAGATGGTCGTCGACGACTGGAACCAGTGCCAGAAGTCGGAGTACGGGCAGTTCGCCGCGATGATCCGCGCGGGCGCGCTCCGTGGGGAGCACATCTACGGCGAGATCGGGGAGATCGTCGCCGGGCTGAAGCCGGGCCGCGAGTCGCCCCGGGAGCGCATCCTCTTCTGGCACAAGGGCTTCGCGATCAGCGACATCGTGCTGGCCCACGTGGCCTACGAGAAGGCCCGGGCCAAGGGGATCGGCACGGTCCTGAGCTACTACCGCCGCCCCCAGGACATGTGAGGGGCCGGGGCGGCCGGCGGTCGCGGGCAGCCCGGCCGGGCTGACGCGACGATGCGCGCCGTGCGTCAGCCGAGCTAGCCTGCGGATCGCGTGACGGCTCGAGCTGCGGGCCCGGTCGAGGAACGGTCGTGCCCTCCTGATGCCACCCGCGCCGGGCCGCATCCGCCTCTACGCGCGTGACTACAAGTGCGCCCCGATTGCCGCGAAGGCGCGCTTCCTCGCGGCCGGGCTTGCCGTGCTGGCCTGCAGTCTCTCTACGCGCCGTGCGCTCGCGCGCTGACCGGCCACGGCGAGACGCTGACGGTCGCCTGCCGACCGACGCCGTCGTGAGCGGCTCGCGCTCGCCCGCTCCTCGGGATGCTAGAATCAAGGCCGACCGTCCCGCGAATCCGCGTGCCCCCGTAGCTCAGTTGGATAGAGCAAGGGTTTCCTAAACCCTGGGCCGGGTGTTCGATTCACCCCGGGGGCACCAACTCCGCTACAGCACCCTCGAGCAGCGGGTCCACCGTCACCGTCCCGGTGATTTCGTAGCAGCGACCCTCCGGGGTCTCCCGTGGCGTCAGCGTCAACCGGCCCGGCAACAGGCGCCGCAGAATGGGTCGGGCCTCGCTGGGCTCACCGCGCAGCAAGGTGGCCCACTCAGCCAACACCGCGCGCACCATCGCCTTCAGGGCCGGGGTGACCGTGGGCCGGGTTGACCGACGTCGCGCCTCGACGTTCTGTAGCTGGGCCGCCAGGGTGGCCCGGTGCTGCTCCTGCTCGCGCATCTTCTCCATCAGGCGCGCCGGGGGCTTGCCATCGGCGATGGCCGACACGAAGTTGTCGAGGATCCGGTCCACTCGCTTCATGTCGCGCTCCAGACGCTGGCACTGGGCGTCGAGCGTGGCGTACTGCGCCGCGGCCTCCGCCACGGCCTGCGCCAGCACGTCCTCCAGCAAGGTGGTCGTCAGCACCTCCTCGTCCAACACCGCCAGCATCGCCGCGTCCAGGTCGGGCAGGGGCAGGGACCAGCCGTTCGTACAGGTGCCATCGACGCGCCAGCCGTTGCAGACGTAGTAGACGCGCGGGGTGCCGCGTCGGCTCGTCCGCTTGATTGCATGCATCGCCCCGCCACACGTTCCACAGCGGACCAGGCCTCCGAACAGGTGGCGCGACTCCAGCGCCGGGTCGGGGCGCGCCCCCGTCTCCCGATGATTGCCGACGCCCCCGGTGTACGTCTGCCGGGTGCGTGCCAGGCGAGCATGGGCGGCGGTCCACAGGGTCTCGGGGATGATCCGGCACTCGGGCACCTTGACGTCGATCCAGTCGTCGGCAGGGACGGCTTCCTTGACCTTGGTGCCGCCGCGGTCCACCCAGCGTGTCTTGCCGTAGATCGACCGGCCTCGGTACAGGTCGCGGAAGGCCATCTCCCACAGGCACGTCTTCGCCCACCCTCGGCCCGGTCGTGGCCCCGGCACCCCCTCGGCATTGAGCCCGCGGGCGATGCGCGCGTAGCCGCGGCCCTGGGCGATCTCCGTGAACACGCGGGTGACCACGGCGGCCTGGGTCGGGTCGATCACCCGCACCACATGGCCCTCGCGCCGCACGTTGGTGTACCCGTAGACCTTGCCGCCGGCCACGTGGCCGGCGCGTGCCTTGCCCCGCCCGACATCGCGCGCACGCTGCTGGTCCTGCTGTCGGTGCATCTCATCCACCATCGCCATCGTGGACACTAGGTACCGGTCCAGGAGGGTGTCGCGCTTCACCTCGCTGTCGGTGAGGTAGCAGTAGATGCGCACCCCGGCGTCGGTGATGCGTTTGAGCGCCACGGGGACCTCCTCCAGCGAGCGTCCCAGCCGGCTTTGCTCCATGGTGACCACCACCTGGAATGAGGGCCGGGGTTTCAGGGCGTTCATCAGCCGCAGGAACCCTGGCCGCTTCACGAACTCGGCCCCGCTGATGCCGTCGTCGATGTACACGTGCGCGGGGTCCACCGTCCAGCCCTTGCGTGTCGCGTAGGCGGTGGCGTGCTCGACCTGGCGGGTGACGCTCTTGGCCTCGTCGGCCACCCCGCCTTGCTCGGTGCTCTTGCGAGCGTAGATGGCTGCGGTCAGGTGGGGGGGTGCTACACTGGGCCTGCTCATCACGGTCCTCCTCCAAAGGTCGGGCTTGATGGGCCAGCGCCCGGCGGTGTGCACCGCGCGGGCGCTACCTATTTACGGTCACGCAGCATACACGACCGTCCTGCCAGGCTACGCTCTCTTCGCCGACGCCCTCGGCCCCGGCCCCTCCGTGCGTGCCATGGTCGCGACGGGGGCGGGGATACCCGAGATCAACGCGAACCACGTCTCCCGCGAGACGACCACATCGGCGCGCAGCACGGCCCGAATCCACAGTTGGTAGGCCGCGAATGCGCTACCGCTGCTGTCGGCCGCGTCCCGACTGATGGTCAGTTCCAGGGCCAGCCGCAGGCAGATGAACAGGTTCGCGAACGGCCCGAGGTAGGCTTCGCTTTCGTTTGTCCCGGCGCCGCCGGTGGCACTCACCTGCGTGGTGACGAACTTCTGGAGCCGGCCCCAAGACTCCGGGGGCCGCAGCGGCTGCTGGGTGCTGTCCTTCAGGCGATCCAGCGCCCCGGCATCCCGCGGGTGCAGAATCAACGACACGCCCTCCGCCGGCCCGTTGGCCGCCAGGATTCCTTCGTAGGCTTCGCTGATCGTGTCGTAGGTCAGCGCGCCGCCGGCCGGCATCGCGATGATGCCAGGCGTGAACTTGATGCCGCGCGGCTGGTCCTGGCCGGCGGCGGAGGGATCGCCCCGAAGGGCCGCGAGGTCGAGGCCGTTCGCGAGTTCCTCGCCGAAGACCTGCTCGATGACCGGCGGCGCGCTGGGCGAGCTGTCCCGGGCCAGCTCTTCGCTCATCTTCACCCAAATCATCTGCGTCCGCGCCTTCGCGGACACGCGATCCAGCACCACGTCGGTCGCCGGGGCGGCGACATTCTCCGGCTTCCAGAGCGGCGGCCCGGCCGACACGACTCGGGCGAAGTGTAGTTCCTGCGTGTCCATCGGAATCGTGCGAGCCCCGGCCCGAAAGACGGTACTGGCGGCGCGCGCGCGGTCCAACACATCGAGGGCTATCGCCTCCGGGACGAGATAGCCGCCACTGGCGCCGGGGCTGGTGGCCATCACGCGCTGTTCGGCCTGGGCGTCGCGCCAGTCCCCGGTGATGATCGCCCGCAGGGCGCGACCGAACGAGAGGTCGCCCGGCCGGATACCATCCGGCAACCGCACCGGCACGTGGCTGCGCAGCGACTCGGATGGCGTCAGCGCCAGCACAGACCCTCGGTCGCTGATCGCCGCGTCCTCCTGCCGGCGAGCGGCCCGGGTCGGCAGCGGCTCGCTCAGTTCGCGCTCCACCGCGTCGAGGTTCTCGCGGCCGGCGATGTACGACCGCCGCGGGGCGTGGTCGGGGTCGAGGGCGGCGATCTGCTCGGCCGCGCGGCCCTGCACCAAGTCGAGGCGATCCCACTCGGCCGACTCCGTGTCGGTCATCGCGCGGCCCTCGGTGCTGGCCACCAGGGCGCGCATGGACTGGACGATTTCTCCCCGCTTCTGCCGTAATTCCGTGAGGGTCATCGGGCACGCTCCCCTACTGCGGGCCTCGGGAGCGGGTGGGAGGGCGTGGCGGAGGCCCAATCGTGGCCACGCGTCCACCCGCCCCCGAAGCACGCATGCTCGGACGGTGATGGTCGCGCGCCTGATCGCCTGAGCCACAGCCGGCGGGCCAGCGCAGCGCCGGTCGCGCCCGGTGCCCCACAGGGCCGCGCGCGCCGGTGGCCGGTTCAGTTGTGGGCGCATCATATGGCAGAGCGGGGCTGAGAAGGCAAATCCCCCTGGTGATACCCTGGTGCCCGTGTCTCCGCGGGTCGAAGTCCTTCCCATCCGCCTGATGCTGCCGGGAGCCTTGCCCGAGAGCGACGTTCGCACGGTCCCGCTCCTGCGGCTCATGGCGGCCACGAACGACACCCGCCTGATGGAGCGGCTGTTCTTGGTGACCCGCCGGCCCGAGAATCACATCGAGAGGCTCGTATGCCTCGCAGAGGCGGGCTACTACGGTCGCATGTTCCTGGCGCACCTCTACGAAAGCGGAGAGGCGCTCGGAGCCTTGGACCATGTGGCCCACGCCTGGGTGACGAACACCGCCGCCAGCTCGGCTGAAGCCCAGGCGGCACTGACCAGCTTGCGGGAGGCCTTTGCGGGTGAACCCACGGCGGGCTTCTACGGGTTCTTGGCGTGGATGCGCACGAAGGCCGCGTTCCACTACAAGGACGCCTCGTTCCGGGACGCACTGAAGACCACCGGGAGGCAATCGGGCCACGTCATCCTCGGTAGGTATGCCGGAGCGAGTCGGTACATCGTCGTGGACGTCCTGATGGATGAGGTCCTCAAGAAGGCGGGGAAGGAGATGATGGTGGACTACGACGCGGCCCTTGGTCGCGCGGTCGAACTGGGGAACGCCCTGGAGCGGCTCGTCGCCCATCTCCTCACCCACTACCTGCAGGAGCGCCCTGCCACGTGGCGCGAGGAACCGTGGGAGACGGTGCACTGGCCCGCAGCCCTGAGGAAGCGGACGAAACAAAGCGAGACAGACGAAGGGCCGCCGGCATGCTAGGCCTGGCCCTCCTGATTCGTTTCGGCCGCCGCGGTGATCTCGGCCCAGGGCACCGCGAGTAGTTCCGTCAGTTGCACGTCCCGGCCTTCGGCATCCACGGGAAACAGCATGACCCGGTCGAATCCCAGCAGTCCCGCACAGGCGGCATTGAAGCGCGTGGACTCCTGGAAGAAGCGCCGGATGGTGGCCCAGCGTTCCCGTTCCGCGTCATCCGTGGCCCGCCGCTCGTTGAGCCAGTGCCGCGCATCCCGGTCGAATCCGTAGGCCAGCGCCCCCAGCACGTTCAGCGGCTGGCCCTGCAGCAGCCGCACCGTCTGCAGGTGGGCCAAGGCCACCGCGGTGCCGGGTGTCATCGGTCCGGGGTCGGTTGTCATGGGCGGCCCCCCTCCTGCGCCCGCAGCAGTGACTCCATGGCGTCCGGCGGGGCCGCGGGCGTTAACGGTTCCACCGTGCCGCGGGCTGCCGGTGCCAGCCCCAGCGCGCGCAATGCGAGCAGACAACGGCGCCACGCATCGGCCATCAGCGCGCACTCGGGCCGTACCCGGATGAGTCCGTTGTGGGCGTACGACTCTCCGTGCTCACGGAGGAACGCGCGGTGCCGATCGAAGTCGGCCCGTGCACTGGCCGCCAGCAGGATCGCGGCGCCGTCTCCCCGCGTGGCGAGCCGCTGCGCGTCCATCTCGGCCGCCAGGGCGTCGTAGTGGGCGCGCACGTCAGCATCGAGCCCCAGCGGGGCCGGCGGCGCTCCCACGTCCGCGGGTTTCATCTCCAGCGCCGGCCGCTCGCGGTCGGGGCGCAGCGTGCCGCGGCGGGCCTTCGATTCACGGCGACGGCGAGGAGGCATCAGTCAGACCACCGGGTGCCCAGGAATCTCGGCGCGCGTGGCCATCGGACCGTCGTGCCTGCGCAGGCGGGTAGGGACCACTCAGGCGCTAGCTTTTTGCCCCGCCCTCCCCCGCGCGAATCCGACGCACAGGCCACAAGGTGGCCCGCCGTCCCCACGCCCAGCCCTTGGCCTATGTGCACGTAGCTCCCCCCTCCACCCCCGTGGGGCTCAGGGCAACGTCGGGGTCATGCATGGAGCGGGCAGGCGCACCGCGCGGGGTGCGGGGGCATCGGAGCCGTCGGGCAGTTCCCGCAATCGCAGCCCGCCCGGTGGGGCTGGTTGAGCCGCAGGAGTCGCATCCCGAACACGCGCTTCCGCATCCGGCGAAACCGCGGCGGGGGCTTCTGCTCTTTCTGTGCGGCTGCGACGGCGCGGTAGGCGTCCTTCGGGGTGGTGCTGTCGTCGTTCGTCCTGTCCGTCATGGTCGTGTCCTCCCTGCTGTTGGTGTGGGGCTGGGGCGCTCCATCAAAGAGGCCGATCTCCAGGTCGCTCCATCGCCGGCCCATCATCGAAGCTCCTGCAGGTCGGGCGTGCGTGCTCGGTGCCGCCAGCGGTGCAGCAGCTTGCGCACGTTGGGCGGCACCGCGTACTCGGTCAGAGCCGCGCGCTCCAGCAACCCCGGCCAGTCCCGCGTGCGCACCTGCACCAGCACCACGTCGGTGGTGCCGATGCCGACGATGTCCCACTCGCCCAACGAGGCCGCACTGCGCGTGCAGCGGTAACCCGCGGCTTCCAGCAGGGCCATGGAGCGGTGCTCGTTCCGGGTGCCCTTCCGCTTCGCGTTCACTCCAGGGGCTCCAACGACGACGGCCGCTGCGGCAGGCGGGCACCGAGACGACGCGGGCCGGGGTCGGCGGCCGGTGCCGGCGGGGGTGAGGGCACGCTCGGCTGCGGGGCCGGCGCCAGGGCGCTCGCCCGGTGCAGAAACTCCGGGGGCAGGCCGCCCAGCCGGCGCAGCGCCTGGGTGTACACGGCCTGCACGACGGCCTCTTGCTGCTGGAGCCACTGAAGCTCCCGGCGGAACGGAGCCAGCCGATGGTCGCGGGTGCGGGCCGTCGTGGCCGTCGCGAGCGCCGTGCAGCCGGCTGACGACGGTCTCCGTGCAGCGTGGGCAGGCCAACGCGGTGCTCTGGTCCTCCGTGTTGAAGACTGCGAACGTGACGAGGAAGTGATCGAGCAGGACCCCACACCAGGCGCAGCGGGTCAGTCGGGGCACGAACCACGACAGACGGTCAATCGGTGGCGGCACCGGTCGCCGGCGGCGCGGCTTGCCCTTCTTCGTCGGCTGGGTCATGTCGTCGGGCTGGCCGCTCATGCGGCCTCCGCCCCGACGTTGCCCGCGCCCCAGCCATACCGAACCAGATCGCCCCAGCGGCGCGGTCGGCCCGTCACGCTGGGGTCGTCGTCGGGGTCGGCCACCTCCAGGTCGTCTCCTGGTGGCGGGGCCGGTGCCTGCGCCCCGCCGTCGTCGCCGGTCGGGTGATCGTCGTTCTCGGTGTGCATCCGTGCCTCCGGTTCTCGCCCGTAGGTTGCGCAGCGCGCCAGCGTGGCCATGAATCCATCGTCGCGGTCCAGGATCGGTCCGATCCGCTCCGGTCCGGTTTCGATCCGGCCCCTTGAGGCTGAAAGCCCATCCGAACCCCCCCGTGCGTCGGGGGGGTAGGGGGGGTTCTTTCGAACCCTTTCTGTCGGAGTCTGAGAAGAAGTCGGCGGGACCATCGGCGCTCGCGTGTCTGGGACCATCGGCGCTCGCGCAACACCCGGCGCGGAATCGGTAGACCTGGAGCGGCGATTCCTGGGCGATACCATCGGCGCTCGCGGGTCGTCTACCATCGGCGCTACCATCGGCGCTGACCCCCCTAGCATCGGCGCTCCGCTGGGCTGCACCATCGGCGCTGGCGCCAGGCCGTCACTCCGTGATGGCACGTCTTCGTGCGGGGTTGCGGTGCCACGGACCATCGGCGGTGACGCGCCGTGTACCATCGGCGCTTCCAGGCCCATGGCCCCCGGCAGGATGCGGATGGTGGTGAAGCCGGCGCTGCCCTCGTCGGGGTACCGCACAGCCTCCGTGGCGATCCAGCCGCGGGTCCGCAAGGTCTGAAGGAACCGACTCACGGCACGCGGGCTCCACCCCCAGCGCCGGGCGAGTTCGACCTGGGACGTGTCGAGCACCAGCGCGCCTGTGTGCCAGTGTGCGGAGAGCAACAGGTACAGCCAGGCGTCCAGGCGGTTGATGCGTCCCGTTGGCCAGAGCGGATCATCCAGGAGCGAACGCGGCAGCTTCACCCAGCCGGTCATTCCCTCGTCTCCGGCCGAGTGCCCGGCTGGTCCGACTCCGCGGCCAGCCGACGCTCGGCCTCGCGCAGGATCATCCTCGCCAGCAGGCCCACCAGGTCCTCGTACTCGACCGACCCGCGGGTCGGCACGCGGAAGAGCCGTGCACCGGCGACCGGCCGCGCCTGGTGGATCACGCGGGCGGGGCGGGGGCGCGCTGTCCTCATGGCTGGCCGTTGCGGGCGAGAGGCGGGTCGAACAGGTTGCCCAGCGGGACGCGGAGGGAGCGAGCAAGGCGCACCTTGGTCTGCCAGGACGGCACGGACAGACCTCGTTCCGCGCGCGAGATGGTGCCGATGTCGAGGCCGGTCAGGTGGGAGAGGTCGCGCAGCGTGAGGCCACGCTCCTTCCGCCAGCGCCGCAGAGGATGCGGGTGCGCGCCCATGGGTCCACCACGCGGTCACAAGGTGGCTGGCGAGCGCGAAGCGGCACCGCCATGGTGCTGAACCGCTCGCCGGACCGGCACCCGCTCGTTGTGTGGGCGCGCGCGCAGGTGCTCGCTGAGAGCACCGCCGATCCGCGATGTGGGTGGGGACGCGGGGTGGTGCTCTCAGCCGTATCATCTACACCGGCCCCATGGGCAGCGCAACAAAAAAACGCTTGGCTCGGGTCGCCGCGTCAGGCGGCGCGACGAAGGGTGACGATTGTCCGGATCGGCCAGGCGTAGCGCGGGCCGGACCCCGCCGGGGGCACACCCTTACACCTGGTGCGCGGTGCTATCCAGAATTCGCGCGGGCGCCCGCTTACTTGAGCATGCGAATCATCAACGCGACGACTAGTAGACTGGAGATCGGAACGGTCAGGACCAACCAGGTTAGGACATGGAGTTGCCGGCGAAGTCTCAGCAGGGCAGTGTCACCGCGAAGGATCTCCGCCGATCGCTGCCGATAGAAGAAGAACAGCTGTTCCGGATGGCGTATCCCCCAAAAGGCCTCGGGCATCACCTTCTCTGCAACGTTGGGGTACCGTCGCATGAACTGAAGCTGCAATCGGGCGCCCACGATGCCCATTGCAAGGAAGAGGATCCCGTTGCCGAGGAACAGAAGCACACCTACCAGCGGGCTGACCACGACCCCACCCCCGCGCGACTCCTCAGGTTTGTGTCGGCGGCCGCTATTCTACGCTCCTACGCTGCGCGCCGGAGCGCGACGAGTCGCCGGATCGGTCGCGAGTAGCGTGGGCCGGACCCCGCCGGGGGCACCAATTAATCAAGTAGTTACGCGACACCATTTCTGAGACGAGCCGGTTTTGTGGCGATTTTTGTGGCGATCTTGAGTCGGAGGTCCTGAGACGGCCCCCAACATCCCAGGCGGCGGAAGGAACCGTTATCATCCCAGTCGTGGGCTAGGCGTCGGCTACCTACCGACGTTTAACGAGCAGAATCCTCGCCGCCCTGCCCGCGGAATGTCCCCCGAGGCGTTCCACCCGAGGAGAAGCGACACGTAGAGGAGGGCGATCAATGCCGGCGAATCCGCTCATCGGGACGTGGCGGCTCGTGTCGTGGGAGCTGCGGGACGCGGATGGCCGTGTCACGTACCCCTGGGGTCGCGATCCAGTAGGGTTCATCACGTATACCGTGGACGGGCGCATGGCTGTGCAGTTTGGGCGTTCGGACCGCGCTCAGCTCTCCGTTGCCGATTGGCTGGCCGCATCTGACGCGGAGATCGTGGCGGCGGCCCGGGGCTACTTCGCATACTGCGGCACCTACGAGTGCCGAGACGACACGGTCGTGCACCGGCTGGACCTCTGCCTGATGCCCAACTGGATCGGCGGAGAGCAGGTGCGCCAGGTCGCGTTGAAGGGGGACACCGTCACTCTCTTCACGCCGCCCACCCAGCTCGGCGGCCAGCAACGGGCCAGCAGCCTCGTCTGGCGGCGAGTGTGAAGCCAACCCCGTAAGCGACAGGCTCGTGGGCTAGTGAACCGCCCCGGGAAACCCGGGGCGGTTCAGTCGCACGGTGCGAGCTTGGGCGCTTCCGTTCTTCGCTACGCGTCCTGGCCATCGCTTTTCAAGGCCATGAAAGTGTGGGAGGGGTTATGTACCATCTGAACGACTCGACCCACACGGAGGTCGATCCAAGCGCGGCAGTTCAATGCTCACCAGGAGGCGGGACGTGACAACACACACCGCGGAGAACCCCGGCGAGGCGCAAGCCAAGCGTCTTGAGCATGTCTACGAGGAGGTGGCCAAGCTGCTGCGAGACCCCAAGGTGGCCTCGCGTCTGCGCACGGCGCCGGGTGAAAATGAGTGGTCAGCGATGCAGACGCTGGGACACATGACGGAGCTGATCCCGTACTGGTTGCATCACTGTCGCGCCCTGATCGCCGCGACGGGAGCCCCGCCCACGTTCGGACGCACGCCCGGCTCGCCTGAGCGACTCGCTGGGGTCGCGTACGGGGCTGCCGCTCAACCCGACGTGCTGTTGTCCCAGCTAGAGAAGGAAGTTCGGGCAGCAGCCGGCACGATCCGGAACCTGTCCACAGCCGAGCGCGGTAAGCGGGGTATTGACCACGAGAGGGGCGAGGTGACCGTCGCCGACGTCCTCGAGAGGTTCATTGTCAGCCACGCCGAAGGGCACTTGGCACAGGCACAGGCCGCGCTTCGGGGTTAGTCATCGGCCTCCGGCACCCGACGTGGTCTTCGCCCTTGACGTGGACTGGCGGCCCGCAGGCGCGACCCGACGGCTGGCCCGTGGGCAAGCGCGGCCTTTGATCTCAGTCCCGCCGCGCGATGATGAGCCAGCGAGGTAACTCGGCACCGCTGCGCACTTACTCGATCACCTCATCCGCCCGTGCCAGCACCGCCGAGGGCAGGTCGGTCGGCTTGGCGCCTTTGAGGATCTTGTCCACGTAGGTGGCGACGCACCGAAACAAATCACCAAGGGCTGCACCGTGAGAGATGAGGCCCCCGGATCAGCGGGTGGAAAACTCCTGCTGGATGCGAGCCACGTCGGTGATGTTGTTGGCCAGGAGCAGCTGGAGCAGCACGCGGGCCTTGGGCGGGTTGAGATCGAGCGCGGCCACGAAGCCCAGTTGGTCGTCGTTGAGCTCCGCGTTGCGGAGTGTGAAGCCCGAGCCGACTCGGCTGGAGCGGACCACGATGACCCCCTGTTTCGCGGCGGCGGACAGCGCGTCGACGACCGCCTTGGACGAGTTGCCGTCGCCGACGCCGGCGAGGACGATACCCTTGGCGCCGCGCTTCACTGCGTCGGACACCTCATCGGCCATCATGTGTGAGTGCGAGTAGATAATGTCCACGCGGGGGAGGGGAGCCTTGTCGGGCGCCTTGAAGCGAGGACGCGGGTAGTTCACAAGGGGAGCGACAAACCGCACGGACGCGGCGTCGACGTAACCGGCCGGGCCGCTGTTCGGGGAAGCGAACGTCTGCAGGCTCGTGGTGTTGGTCTTGGTCGCGTCGCGTGACTCGTGGATCGTGTCGTTCAGGACGAGCAGCACGCCGCGCCCGCGCGCCTCCTCGGAGGCGGCGACCTTCACCGCGGCGTAGAGGTTGGCAGGGCCGTCGGCGCCGACGGCGGTGGATGGGCGCATGGACCCCACCAGCACCACCGGCTTGTCGCTGGCGACGACCTGCTCGAGGAAGAACGCCGTCTCCTCCATGGTGTCGGTGCCGTGCGTGACCACGACTCCGTCGGCATCTCCCGTGCTGAAGAGCTCGTTGATCCGCCTGGCCAGGGTGACCCACACCTCGTCGTTCATGTCCTGGCTGCCGATATTGGAGATCTGGTCGGTGGTGAGCATCGCGAGCTTCTCGATGCCAGGGACGGCGTCGATGAGGTCTTTGGCGGATGCCTGGCCCGACGTGTAGCCCACCTCGGAGATGGTGTTGGCCTTGCCGGCGATCGTCCCGCCCGTGGCGAGGATGGTCCAAAGCCTGTTGCGTGCCCCCTCCCCAGGCTCGTGTCAGCTCAGCGGGCGGATTCCCAGGGTGGCCGGACTCTATCGCGCGGCGGGCCGGCCCGGCAAGGGCCAGAGCGGGCCGGGACAGCCTCGGGGAGACGTAGGTGAGAACCGGCTTCCAGGGGTCGACGGGCAGACTGGGATGGCGGCGGCTGGGACGTCGAGATCGACGGCGGGTCACGGGGCGGTGAGTGAACAGTACGGCGACGGCTGGGCCGCCAGTCCGAGCGCGCCGACCAGATGCCGCACACGTGCGGTTCCGTCAGCGCCCCAGGGTCCGCCGCGGGCCGCCGCAGCGCGGACAGACCAATGCTCCGGTCTCTACGCCGCGCGAATCAGAAGCGTCCCGCCAAGGGGAACTGTGTCATACCGGGCAGTCTCCTTCGGGGCCACCAACTCTTTCGAATACCTACCCGACCGAGTCCGCGACGATCCCGGCCGATTTGGACCGTTCTGACACTGAACCACTCGGATCTCTCCGACCAACCGGAGCCAAAAGTGGATCGACGTGTAGACCCCGGGACCACGGTATACTGGGGGCCTCGAATCACGCCCGGATCGGCCGCAAAGCGATTGAGCTTCTGCGGTACCCGCCTCCCCGTGCAACGAGCCACGCAGCCATCCCCCGGGTGAGGTGTCTTCATGACGAACGTCGATCCCGAACTTGCTCGGCCGCGATTCACGCTCCACGGCCCGATCCGGATCCTGGACCTCCCGGAGCGGCGGCTGAGCCTCGGCGAACGTAATCTCTGGCTGGCGCCGGACGTCCCGACCGGCGACCTCGAATTCGGCGCGGAGGTGGTGGCGAAGGGCTACAAGGAAGAGGATCGATGGATCGTGGATCTCATCACGATCACCAGCGTCGCGGCCTCGAGGCGCCGGCCGATCTCACTTCGAAGCTCGCGACCTCGTTACTAGCCGTGAGGGAGCCGCATCCGGAAGCGGTCGTGGAAGGTCCGAGAGCCACATCCAGTAGAGGGCGGGTAGACCAGGACGCGCGGGGCGCGGCGTCGGAGAGCTCGGAGCCGGCCGGGGGCGGCCGAAGGGCGGGGACGAGATCAGTCGCGCGACGCGCCGACCACGCTCTCGCCGTCGTGCGCGAGCAGGATTTCGCCGTTCGACAGGGCCGTGATCGTGAAGTCCTCCGCGTCGCTCCGCCGCTTCTTGTCGTCGCGGACGTCACACATCGCAGGAGGTTGGCAAGGGTCCACGGGCCCGCACCAGGTGGTGCCAGGCCTAGTGTCACTAGCGGTGTCAGTTCAGGAGTACACCTTACGTACCGTTGACCTGTTACCGCCCGTCGGGCAGTATGGCCGCGTCCTTGCGATGCAGCTACCTACGTGTCAACCCGAACCGTCGAGAGAATGGAGTGTCCGATGCGCTTTGTCATGAAAGTCAGCATTCCGGTCGAGAAGTTCAACGCTGCGGTCCGAGACGGGAGCGCAGGTAAGAAGCTCCAGCAGATCCTGGACGACACGAAGCCTGAGGCGGTGTACTTCTGGGAGGAAGACGGCAAGCGCGGAGGCATCATGGTCGTCAACCTCGAGAAGGCGTCCCAAATCCCAGCGTTTGCCGAGCCGTGGTTCCTGTCTTTCGATGCGAGTGTGGCGTTTCACCCTTGCATGACACCGCAGGATCTCGCTGCGGCGGGTCTGGACGCGCTGGGAAAGAAGTACGCCCGCTAGAAGGTTCGGTACCGAGATCGACACTCCGGCTTGACGTGGGTCGGGAGGTCGGAGGGGTGGAGCCCGGCCGGTGAGGCCGATGCCCAGCATTCGCGGGGCGACACCGGCGAGCTTCATCGCGCGTTGCTGTCGGAGGTGCGGAGGCGGCCGAGCCGGTAGGGCCGGATCCACGTTTCTCCGGTGTCGGAGCATTCGATCCGCGGTCGCCACGTCTACACCGAGCTCTTGCGCGATCGTGGTGCAGGAATGCCCCCTCCCGCCTCGCGTCGCCAGCGCGTCGGTGACGTGCACCGGGCCGATTCTGGTCCTCTGGCGTCGCTTGGAGGGCACGAGTGGGCCGCGTTCGTGTTTCGATGCCGTGTGAACAAGCTCGAAGCCGGGAAGGAGGACCCTTCATTGGCCACGATCAGTTCGCTCGCCAAAGCGCCCTCGGCCTGCCGGTGACGGCGCTGCTGGAGTAGGAGATGCCCAGTCGGCTCCTGGTCGAGCCCGAGCAAGAGCACGTCGAGCCGGAAAATGCCGTTGGAAGTTTCTCCCTGTTTCGGATCGCAGCGCGCGGGGGAGCATCGCGGCGGCGCGGTTTCGGCGTAGCTGCACTTCTCTTCTTTCTGTTTGACGGGTGCGCCGCGTCGGGACCGAAGCTTAGTCCGGCGGACTACGCATTCCATAGCGTGGTGCTGCCAACGGCGGAATACCCGGCGGTCTATCCATTGCCCAGCGTGGAGCCTCAAATCGAGCTCCACTGGCGGGTGATCGTGGATTCGAACCGTGTTCAAGCCGACGGATTGATGGAGCGGCAGCGTGAGTCCCACATCAAGGAGGCGTGGCTGCAGCTCGTCGGAATCGACGCGACGGGCCGGATCGTGAGCTTCACGCCGCCAACCCGGTTCTCCTGGCGATCTGCCAGCGCGCTCGAGTCGTTCATGATTGCGCTCGAGCCTCGGGGCGGCGAGAAGCGCTACGAAGTGCAGCTGTACATGTTCGAGTTTGAGCCGCAGTTGACGCATTAGTCCGGCGGCCCGCGATGCTCTTGTCATGGCGTCGTGGAGCTTAGCCAGAGCGGTGATGCGGGCCACGCGGCCGTGGTGACTCAGGCGTCGTTCTGACTGGGGGCAAAGGCGCGGCTGGGCCGATGGCGACCTCGAGGCCGGTTCACGTACTCGCGGGTGATCTTTGCCCGTTTCGCCAGCTCGGCCTGGCCATATTCTTGGTCCCGCAGATCAGATGATGTGGATGAGGGTGGCCGCCGTCGAGAGGACGAGATACAAGAAAGCCGCGGCGGATACCGATGAGAGCTAACTGGCGCATTTGAGTGTCCGTACTCGCGTCTGCATGTACTTCACGAACTCAGGCGAGTAGTCACCACAGTTGAAGACACCCTGTTCCAGATAGCCACGGTGTTGGCGAAGTATTGAGGCGATGGCTCTCTCCCATCGCGGGTCATTGCCAACCAGGTCCCAAAGAGTCTCGGCAGTGAACAGCGCGTGCGTGGCAAACCAGCCATATCGGGCATCCACGGGTTGGTCGTGGCTTCGGCTGGCCAAGTCAGGGTGCTCTACGGTCAGCTTGAGGTACTCCTGAAGAACGCCGAGGGCAGCAACTTGCCGTTGCTCGGCCGCGCTGCGCTGATACGTCAGCACCCCGAACACCACGGATACGGCGGTGACGACTGCGCCAAGAATCGTCGCTAAGTGCGCCGGGCGCTGCCATCTCAGTTCAGGTGTGGCAATCCTGTCCACCGGCGGCCTCCATCGCTATGCGCGGGCGGGACGGTCGGTGCAGCGGGGAGAGTAGCGCAGCGCCCGAGGGCCGAGGGCTGACCCGCAGTCGATTCGACGCCACGACACGTGAACTTCTCCGGGGGCACCATTGTCAGGCAGTCGAGATCAGCCGCCGCCTAGCCCGCGAGGCCTACGCCACTCGTCATACTTCGGCTCGCAGCGCGGGCATGTCGGCGACTCGACCCGAGACGAACCTGAGGAGCTTCCCGTTCCTCGTAGGCCAGGTGGAAGCACTTGCCTTGGATGCCCGACTCGCGGAGCGATCCGCTGGCCGGGCAGCCTTGCAGGGGCTACGCCGCCACGAGGTCGGGGCAAGCCCGACCGACGTGGCGGCGACGCGCAGCCGAGGGCCGCTCAGCTCCCTGGCGCGTTGGGGACGAACTGGTTGGTGTAGAACGCGTCGGCGCTCATGCTCGTCTCCAGTCCCATGAACTGCTTCATGAGCGACAGTGTCTGGGCCCAGTCCTCGGGCGCGAGGTAGCCGATCGGCTTGCCGGCGGTGGCCTTCGACGGCATCAGCGAGATCCCGACCCTGAGCTGCTCGAGGCCGAGCTCGGTCTCGAGATCGGCCTTCACCTTCTGTCCGGCCTTGATCGCCGCCGCCGGGTCGGCGATCGCGGCCTGGAAGCTGCGCACCGTCGCCTTGACGAATCGCCGGACGAGGTCGGGGTTCGACTTGATGGTGTCCTCGTGGGTGTGGATCTGGAGCCCGGTGGTGTTGACACCGTACTTTGCGTACCCGAAGTCGGTGATCGGCACGCCTTGCCGCGGCAGGGTGATCGACTGGTTGTCGAGCCCGGCCATGATCGCCTCGACGCGCTTCTCGGCGATCGCCACCATCTTGCCCGCGCCCTCGACGCGCAGGATCTTGACCTTGTCGCCGTCGACGCCATTGGCCTTCCACAGTGCGGGCAGCAGCTGAAGCCCCGCCTCTCCGGGCGCGCTGGCAATCGTCTTGCCCTCGAGATCCTTGAGCGCCTTGACGCCGGCGTCGGTGCGCACCGAGACGGCGTAGGGCGAGGAGCTGGTCACCGACATGACGGCGCGGATCGCCCCGCCCTTGGTCGCGACGTTGATCACGCTGGGGCCGTCGGACAGGCCGAACATGTCGCCCTTTGCGCCGACGGTCTGCGCCGAGCGCACCGAGCCCTGACCCTCGCCGATCTCGAGCGCAATGCCCTCCTCGCGGTAGTAGCCGCGCTCGAGCCCGAGATAGAAAGGCGTGTGGAAGCCGTACATGATCCAGTTCAGGCGGAACGTCACCTTGTCCTGCGCGGACGCGCCGCCGGCGGCGAGCAACGCCGCCGCCAACACGGCGCTCGCGGTCACGAATCTCAGGATGCGCATGGTCTTCTCCTTCATCGAAGCGTTGACTAGATCGTCGTGCCGCCGGCGTCGGCGACGCGGCGGGACACATGCCACGGAATCGCGATGCGCTCGACCAGCTCGACCGCGCCGTAGAGCAGCAGGCCCATGGCGCAGAGCACGAGGATGACGCCGAAGGTCATGGGGGTGTTCATGTTGTTGGAGTGCTCGATCAGCTGGTAGCCGAGCCCGCGGTCCGACGCAACGAACTCGGCGACCACGGCCGCGGTGGCCGACAGCGCCGCCGCGACCTTGATTCCGGTGAAGATCAGGGGCAACGCGTGCGGCAGCTGGACCATGCGGAAGACCCGCCAGCCTGAGGCGCCGGTCGAGCGGGCGAGGTCCATGATCTCGGGGTCGACGGACTTGAGGGCCTGGATCGAGTTGAGCAGCACGGGGAAGAACGAGAGCAGGAAGACCAGCAGCACCTTGGGCGTCAGCCCGTAGCCGATCCAGATCAGGAACAGGGGCGCCACCGCGATCTTGGGCACGATCTGCAGGAACAGCACGACCGGGTAGACCAGCGCTTCGAGCCGGCGCGAGAACGCGACCAGCACTGCGAGCGCGACCCCGATCACCACCGCCACCGCGAAGCCGATCAGCATCGCCTCGCCGGTGTAGAGCGTGCCGCTGACCACGGTGGCCCAGCGTTTGGCCATCTCCGCCGGGATCGCGGAGGGCGCGGGCAGGATGTAGGGCTTGATCGCGAGCCAGCGGACGAGGAATTCCCAGAGCAGCAGGAACCCGCCCAGCCCGGCCACGATCAGCCCGGCCTGCCGCCAGCGTTCGGTGCGCGTGTTCAGTCCCCGATCCTCCGCACAAGGTGTCTTTCCGGTTGACGCGATCGTAGCGGGTGGAACACCATGCCGTCAATGTCGACGATCCGCTCCGACCGTGACCGCGCGATCCAGGTGGTCGTCGGCCCCTGCGCGATCGCCGACAGGCTCTCGCCGGCCAGCAGCTCGAGGCTCGCCGAAGGCGACGTGTCGCGAAGCGAGCGTTCGCACGGCTTCGGGCCTGCCGACGCCCGCGGAGTGTGCAGAGTAAGCGTCGTCGGGCCGATGTTGCACGCGGCGCCGGCGCGCACCTCCGGCCGGTGGGAGGCGAGGACATGAGCGCTGTGCCCGCCGCCGCTTCCTCGGGCGAGCCCGGCATCGCGGTCCGCGGCGTCTCGAAGGTCTTCCGTCGTGGCCCGCTCGAGACGCTGGCGCTCGACGATGTCTCGCTCGAGGTCTCGCGGGGCGAGTTCGTGGCGATCGTCGGGCCCTCTGGCTGCGGCAAGTCGACGCTGATGCGCCTGGTCGCCGGGCTGATCCTGCCATCGAAGGGCGAGCTCGCGGTGTTCGGGCGGCGCGTCGCCGGGCCGGTCACCGATCTCGGCATCGTCTTCCAGAGCCCGATCCTGCTCGACTGGCGCGACGTGCTCGCCAACGTGCTGTTTCAGGTCGAGATCCGGGGATTGCGCGCCGCGGAGTACCGTGACCGCGCGCGGATGCTGCTCGCGCAGGTCGGCCTCGCCGAGTTCACCGACCGCTACCCGCACGAGCTGTCGGGCGGCATGCGGCAGCGCACCGCGATCGCGCGGGCGCTGCTGCACGACCCGCCGCTGCTGATGATGGACGAGCCCTTCGGCGCGCTCGACGCCCTGACGCGCGAACAGATGCGGCTCGACCTCGAGCGCATCTGGATCGACGCGCGCAAGACCGTGCTGTTCATCACTCACTCGATCGACGAGGCGGTGCTGCTCGCCGACCGCGTGGCGGTGATGAGCCCGCGCCCGGGACGGATCGAACGCATCCTCGAGATCGGGATCCCGCGCCCGCGCGGGCTCGCCGGGCGCAAGCACCCGCGCTTTCTCGAAGCGGTCGACGAGGTGACGCAGATCTTCCTCGCCCGTGGGGTGCTCCACCGCGCGGACGGCCCGGCAGCGTCATGAGCGGCGGGGCGCTGGCGAGAAGCGGCGAAGCGTCGCGACGCGACTTCTCGCGAGCGGGCCTGACTGCGGGCGCTAGCAACGGGGTGCGTTGTCCGGTCGGCGCCCGTCGTGGCCGAAGTCGCGGGAGTCGGCCAGGGATCAAATGCGCGTAGGCTAGCCGGGTCGCCTCTTGCTCGCTCGCCGGGCTGGCGTGATCTTGGCCTCGAGATTGAGCGCCACGGCGGCGCGGATGAGATCCTTCAGGGCCGCCTCGTCGACCTTCTCGCCCTCTCGGATGTCGATGGCGCGCCGGACATGTCCGTCGAGGCTCGCGTTGAAGAGACCTGAGGGATCCTTCAACGCGGCGCCCTTGGGAAAGGTCATCTTGACGACGTTCCTGTACGTCTCTCCCGTGCAGACGATGCCGCCGTGGGACCAGACGGGGGTCCCCATCCACTTCCACTCTTCGACGATCTCGGGATCTGCGTCGTGTATGAGCGCGCGCGCTGTCGCGAGCGTCTTCCCGCGCCAGTCCCCGAGTGCCTTGATCTTCTCGGCGATCAGTGCAGAGGCAGATTCCATCGGGACGGGTCTTTTCATGTGCGGGCCCTACGTCGCAGCTGGGCTAGCTGCGCTCAGCGTAACCTGAACCTCCTCGGGCGGAGTCACGATGCGACGTGTTCACGCTGGGCGATGGCAATCGACGCATGGTGGCGGAGTCGAGCATAGCCCGGCGTGATCGTGATTGTCACGGCCCGGTTGAGACAGGCTCGGACAGCGGGCGAGAGGTGTATCGTCGTCTGGACGACCCGAAGCGACTCCGCTCCCGGCCACGATTCTTCCGAAAGGAGTGCGCCCGAATGAAGGCCATCCGCGTCTCGGAATATGGCGGTCCGTCCGTGCTGAAGCTGGAAGAGGTCCCGAGTCCGGAGGCCGGGCCCAACCAGGTGCTCGTGCGGAATCACGCGGTCGGCGTGAACCCGGTCGACACCTACTTGCGCTCGAACACCGACAACCGGGGGCCGAAGCTGCCGTATACACCGGGTTCCGACGCGGCGGGAGTGGTGGAGGCGGTGGGCCCGGGCGTGGCCGACGTCAAGACCGGGGACCGCGTGTACGTCGGCGGGACCGCCACCGGCGCCTATGCCGAGCTATCGGTCTGTCCGGATGCGGAGGTCCACCCGCTGCCCGCCAACGTGAGCTTCGCCCAGGGCGCGGCGGTGAATGCTCCGTACGCCACCGCCTATCACGCCATCTTTCACCGCGCCCATGGAGAGGCGGGCGAGACGGTTCTCGTGCACGGCGCCAGCGGCGGGGTCGGGATCGGAGCCGTGCAGCTCGCGCGGGCCCGTGGGCTCACGGTGATAGGCACGGCCGGGTCCGACCGCGGCCGTCGCCTCGTGCTCGAGCAGGGCGCGCACCACGTGCTGGATCACACGGCGCCGGGGTACCTCGACGAGCTCCTGCGTCTGACCGGCGGTCGGGGCCCCGACATCATCCTCGAGATGCTGGCCAACGTGAACCTCCAGAAGGACCTCGGAGTGATCGCCCTGCGGGGACGGATCGTGGTGATCGGCAATCGCGGCAACATCGAGATCAACGCCCGGCTCGCCATGAACAAGAACGCCGCCATCCTCGGCATGGCCCTCTTCCACGCGTCTCCCGCTCAGCTGGCCGGGATCCACGGCGCCCTCGGGGAGGGCCTGCGCAACGGGACGCTGCGGCCGGTGATCGGCCACGAGCTGCCGCTGGCTCAGGCCGCGCGCGCGCACGAGGTGGTCATGGAACCGGGCCACATGGGCAAGGTCGTGCTGATTCCGTAGGCGAGGGCCTAGCGGCTCGCCGAGCGTAGACCAACGAAGCGCGGCGTGGGAGTGGAAAGCGCTTGACGGATCGTATGGACGGCATGAGGATGTGGGCCTCATGGCCATGTTTCGTTACGGTTACGACGGTTCGGAGAGCGAGCGCGAGACGACGACGGAGGCGAGACCGCCGCGGCATGTGGCGATCCGTCGAGCTGACGCGCCGATCCTGTGGTGGTGGTCCTTCCTGTTCGTGGCGTCAGTGGGCAATCTGGTCTTGTGGGTCGCCATCGCCCGTGCCATGCGCGCCCCCTTCGACGCCTACGTCACCCAGCAGCTCTGGCTGTCCGGCATTTTCGCTCTTGCCTGCGCGTTTCGTTCGGTGCTCCCGCGGGTCGACCTGGAGCGGCAGTGCCTGTGGGACTCGCCCCTTTCGTCGATCTTCGTGGGCCGGAGCGTCGCGACGGTGGCCGAGCTCTGCTTCGCGGTACAGTGCGCGCTGCTCGTGGCGAAGCTGTCCACGCTGACCGGGCATCCCTTGCTGCAGATGGTGGCCTGGTCGATCGTGCCGCTCATCGTCATTGCCCAGGCGTGCTGCTGGTTCGCCGTGATCAGCCTGAATCACCTCGGCCACGCCGTCGAGGAGATCCTCTGGTCAGTCATGGTGGTTCTCGTGGCGATCAGCCTGGGGCTGAGCTGGGGACACATGGCGACGGGGATCAGGATCCTGAGCGCGGTCGGGATGGTGGCGTGCGCGGGGGCGGTTGTCCTGATGCTGGCCGTGGACGTTCCCATGTACTTCGCCCGATGGCGGCAGGGGAGGCGGAGCGGCGTCCGGTATCTTCCCGTGATGGAGGGTCTTCGGGATGCCCTCCAGCGCCGGCGGGTTGCCCGCCGCTGGAGCGAGTGGAGACCCGAGGTCCCCTGGATGAGCCTCTACTTCACCGCGGGAGTCTGGATCAGCTTCTGCCTCGTCTTCGCCTGAGCGAGGCGACTGCCTCGACTTGCGGCGTGCCCTGCGAGAGGCGGCGGCAGCGGGCGGGTCTCGCCGGCTGCCGCGGCCGATCAGTGGCCGTGCTGGTCGCGCTGCCCGCGAATCTCGTCGCCGGTTCGGATCTCGGTGTGCACGTTTGACGTAGGTCACCCCGGCGCGAATCGCCCGCACCAGTTTCGCGAACTCGCCGGCGGCGATCCCCTGGGCGGCCGCCCCGGCGCCGACGTTGGCCGGTGTGACCGTGTCGGTGATCGCACGGCGCCTACCTCGGCTGCGGCGGTCCGTAGCGCTCGAGCGGATTCGTCTCCCGGGCGGGGTCCCAGATGGGCACGAGGTGCCACCAGCCCCGGCCCACCGGCACCGGGATGTACTCGGTCGTGCAGCCGCACCAGTCCGGGATGTGGAGGGTCTGGGGCGGCGTCCAGCCGTGAGGACGGAGATCGCTCGTCCGGAGCCGCATCGGCGCGACGTCACGGCCGCATGTCCAGCACGCCCGCGTCGGGCGGGGCCGACCGGCGCCGTCGAGCCAGATCGGCGGGACCATGGCGCCGACCCTACCGCGGTCGAGCGGCGGGCGCCAGACAGCCCCCCGCGGCGCCTGGCACCCCGGTCTGTGGCAATGTCGAAGTGACGTGTGGTCGCGCGACTAGGGGACAGAGGGCAGCGGGTCGGACCCGGGTGGGTCTGTCCGCTGGCCGACGACCCAATAGCTGAAAGGAGCACGACATGGCCAAGCCGATCCGCGATGGGTTCCACACCGCGACGCCGTACCTGACCGTCAAGGGCGCTGCCAGGGCGCTCGAGTTCTACAAGCGGGCGTTCGGCGCGCACGAGACCGACCGCATGACGACCCCCGACGGCCAGAGCGTGATGCACGCCGAGATCCGGATCGGGGACTCGATGCTGATGCTGTGCGACGAGTTCCCGCAGCCGGGGAGCGGCCGCTCGCCCGAGACGCTGGGCGGCACCACGTCGGCCGTCTTCCTCTACGTGCCGGACGTGGACGCCGCCTTCAAGCGGGCGATCGACGCGGGCGCCAAGGCGGTCATGCCGCCGACCGACATGTTCTGGGGCGACCGGTTCGCCAAGCTCGCCGACCCCTTCGGCCACCAGTGGGCGATGGCGACCCACAAGGAGGACCTGAGCCGCGAGGAGATCCAGAAGCGCGGCGCGGCGGCGATGGCCGCCATGGCCAACCAGAAGGCCTGACCGCGGGCGCGGCGGGGGAGCCGACGGGATGACGCCGTTCTACGGGTGGGGATCGTCGGGGTCGGCTGCCGTGACTGCATCGGCGCCGCCACGATCGGGCTCGGGGCGGTGGCGATCGCCACCACCTTCCGCTCGCCGCGCGCGGTGCCGATGCCCCTGCCGGCGCCGAGCCTGGCCCGCTGAGTGGGCACGCCAGACATGCAGCGGGCCGGGCGCGCGTCGCCCGGCAGGGAAACCCGACGCTCAGCTCGCCGGGAAGCGGCGCTAGGCGGCGCCGCGGAGCTTCTCGAGGTACTTCGATAGCTTGGCGACCTCGACGTAGTCGTCCTGGCCGCCGGGGCTCGTGAGCCGGTAGCCGCGCTCACCGTCGTGCTTCCAGGCCGTGATCACGCCGGCCTGATACGCGGCGATGAGGGCCGCGCGATCGGTCGTGGAGATCTCGACGGGGGCCGGGGGCGCTGCCGTTGCCGCGCTCTTGGTCGACTTTCGCTTGGTCGTGGTGGCCTCCTCGCTCGGCTGCCCACCGGCCGGGACGGTCGATCGGAAGGCCGGGTGGGGCAGGGCGACGTTGGGGGAGGCCCGAGCCTCCCGGGCGTCAGATGCGTTGCTTCTGGCGCGCCGGACGGTGTCCGAGTCCTCCCGCTGATATTTCCAGTCTACACGATCCGTCCAGCCGAGCAGGCCAGCCGCCGGGGTGAGGTCGCCGGCGGGACGCCGGCGGGGGACCGCTCAGTTCCACTCCCCGCCGCGCCCGGCGAGCTTCCGCAGCTTGACCTTCACCCCCTCGGAGAGCCGGAAGCGCGCGATCTTGACCGGGTAGTAGGCGAGGGCGCCGAGGGACTGGAAGAAGATCCGGAACAGGGCGTGGGGCGGGAAGGTCGTGAGCGAGGCCGTGTCGGCCGGATGGACCCGCAGGTGCCCGCCCGGACGGCCCACGCCCAGGAAGTCCAGGAGCTCCTTGCTCGGGTTCGGCGGCAAGAAGGACGGGTTCACCAGCAGGCGCTCCGTGTCGTCCGAGTCGGCGTCGATCTCGAACCAGAACGAGATGCGCGGACGAGGCGCGCCCGTCCAGTAGGAGCCGCGGTGGACGGTCCGGATGTCGGCGAGGACGAGGTCGCCCGCCTTGCCGGAGGCGGCCACGAGCTTGTCTCCCCAGGTCTTCTGGACGAAGGAGTCCGTGAAGTTGCTCGACCCGAACTGGTGGGAGGCGTGGTGGCTCCCGGACGCGAACTGCGTCGCGCCGTTGTCGGTGTCGATCAGGTACATGATGAACGCCAGCCCCTTCACGGGGGTCTTGCTGGTGTCCACCTTGTTGTCCGTGTGCCAGGGGAACTTGTAGTAGCGCCAGGTGCTGTAGACCCGGTGGCACTTGAGCCGCAGGTTCTTGCCGAGGTACGCCTCGGCGATGTCGCGGACCTTCTTCGACGTCAGGATGTCGAAGGCGGTCTTCGAGTAGGCGGCCACGTTCGAGAAGAAGAGCGCGTCGTCCTGATAGACCGGCGACAGCTCGTTCGAGTTCAGGCGGTGCGTGCCGACCAGGACTTCCTTGAGAGATGCGATCTGCTCCGCGGACAGGAACCCCGGGATGACCACGAAGCCGTCGCGGTCGAGCGCCTGGACGATCTCGTCCAGCGCGCTGGCGCGAACGGCCTGTCTCGGCTTCGGCGGCGACGCGACGACCCCGCTCATCGGGTCCTAGTCTAGCGCAACTCCCCCACGTCGGGTCGCTTTCGGGGGTGTCGGATCGGGACCTCCGGCTCCGGACCGGCGGCCGCGCCGGTCAGGGGATCCGGAGGCCCGGGTTCGGGTCGGGGTTGTCCGGTCCGGGCGGGTCCAGCATCGGGGCGGGGTCGCCCGCCGCCCACTTCGCCCAGCGGCCCTGGGCGGCGACGCAGTCGTGGAAGTTCCGCTCGATGAGGGCCGCCTCGGGCCCCCGGGCCCAGACCTGCACGGCGCCGTAACGGTCCACGTCGAAGTGGGCGACGTCGGGCAGCGCCTGGCTGCACGCCTGACCCTTGGCTCGGAGGTCGGCGACGCGCTCGGGAGGCGCCGTGTCCACCGAGGCGCAGGCCGCGAGGAGCCCCATCGCGCCGAGAAGCACCGCGGAGTGCCGAGAACGCCGCACGGTCGCCATACGCCCTCCCGGGCGCGCCCCGCGCCGATCGCGCGCTGACGCCGCCCCTGACCTGACGCTACCAAGAGCCGGGCCGTAGCGCCACCGTGATGCGTGGCGCGCCGGCGGCACCGGTTAGTCTAGCGGTGTGATCCCCGAGGTGACCGGCCTCCTGACTCACTGGGGCTACCTCGCCATCTTCCTGGCCGTGGTGATCGGCAACGTCGGCTTCCCGGTCCCGGAGGAGACGGTCCTGGCGGTCGGTGGCTACCTCGCGCAGCGGGGCGAGATGCGCCTCTCCCTGGTCCTGGCGGTCGGCGTCGTGAGTGCGGTCGCCGGGGACAGCCTGGGCTACTGGGTCGGCCGGCGCTACGGACGGGCGGCGATCGAGCGCTACTCCCGGCTGGCCTTCGCGACACCCGCCCGCCTCGAGAAGGTGTCGAGCTTCGTGCGGCGCTACGGCGGCCGCGCGGTCTTCGGGGCGCGATTCGTGACGGGGCTGCGCTGCCTCGCGGGCCCGCTCGCGGGCGCGACCGGGCTGCCGCCCCGGACCTTCGTGACCGCGAACGTCCTCGGCGCGCTCCTCTACATCCCGTACGCCGTGGGCATCGGGTACGCGGTCGGCTACGGCTTCGGCGACGACATCGAGCGGGCGCTCGGCCGCGTGGGGTGGATCGCCCTCGCCGCCGTCGCGCTCGCGGCGTCGGCCGTCGCGCTGGTCCGGTTCGTTCGCGCCCGCCGCGCGGCCCGCTGAGCGTGGGCGCGCGGGCGGAGGCGCCCGGTCCCTACCGCCGTGCGGCCGCGGGCTCGGCGACGCGGGCGCCGACGCGAACCTGGGTCAGCCAGTCCGCGTAGCGCGGCGACCGGCCCCGCACCGTGTCGAAGAACGCGGTCCGGAGGTGCGTCGTGATCGGGCCGATCTGGCCCTGGCCCACGGGGCGACCGTCGATCGCCTCGATCCAGGCGATCTGGACGCCGGTGCCGCAGAAGAACGCCTCGTCCGCGACGTAGAGCTCCGTCCGGTCGATCTCGCGCTCCTCGATCCGGATGCCGGCGTCGCTCGCCATGCGGAGCACCGACCGCCGCGTGATGCCCTCGAGGATGTCGCCGGTGATGGGCGGGGTGATCAGCGTCTCGTTGCGCACGACGAAGAGGTTGCAGCCGCTGCCCTCGGCGACCTTCCCGGCGGTGTTGAGCATGATCGCCTCGTCGGCGCCGGCCTCCTCAGCCTCGTCCTTGGCGAGCGACGAGTTCACGTAGGCGCCGCTCAGCTTGCCGCGGCTCGGGATCGCGTTGTCCGGGATCCGGAACCAGGACGAGACGACCGCGCGCTGGCCGCGATCGAGCGCGAGGTACTCCCCGAGGGGGAGCATGTACACCGCCAGCTCGTCGCCCATGCCGCGGAGGCGCGGGGTGAGCGTCACCGCCGGCTTGTAGATGAACGGACGGATGTAGCAGTCACCCTTCGGGGCGTTCCGCTCGATCAGGGAGACGATCGTCGCGGCGAGGGAGTCCCGGTCGAAGGGCAGGGACGCGCGGAGCAGGCGGCCCGAGTTCAGGAGTCGCTGCGCGTGGTCGGGCAGCCGGAAGACGTTGATCGTCGAGCCGTCGTCGTCGAGGTAGCCGCGGATTCCCGCGAAGGCGCCGGTCCCGTACTGGACCGTGTGCGTCCCGATGCTGATCCGCGCCTCGGCGAAGGGCACGATCCGGCCCTCGAAGAACGCGTACTCCATCATTGGCTGGGAACCCTTGGGCGTGGCCATGCGGGACCTCCTCGTGGCGATGTGGGCGGAGTATGGCACGGGCCCCAGGCGCTCCCAATAGCCAACGCGACCGGATGGCCTCAGCAAGCTCGCGCGCCGCGTCACGCGGCGGCGGGGTCCTTGACCGTCCGGCAAGGGCGGCCTACGGTCCTGCCAACGAGCCCGTCCGCCGCTCGGCGGACCCGTGGGCGAGGGGAGACGAGGGCATGCGAAGGATCGAGCCGGGAGGCGTCGCCGGGGAGGGCGAGGACAGCTCTCGGGGCGGGCTCACCGTCTGGATGGCGTGGGTCCGCCGCCAGCCCCTCCTCGCGGCCGCGCTGCTCGGCTTCTGCGTCGTCGCGGTCGTCGGACTGATCGTGAGCCTGCCGCGCGGCACGCCCTCGACCGCGCGAGCCGGTCGCACGTCCGGAGGCGCGTCGTCGAGCATTCCGGAGCCCGCTGCGCCCGTCCCGCGCTCCGCCGAGGCACCCGCCGAGGCCCCGAGCGAGGCGCCGGGCCCGTGGGTCGGATCCGCGCCCTCGCCGGCATCGGCGCGCGGCCTCGCTCTCGTGTACCGCTACCGGACGCTCCCGCCGGGCGGCGAGTCGCGCTACGAGTGGATCGTCCAGGTGCAGGGCGCCCGGACGGTACTGGACCGCGTGGACATCGTCACGTGGCAGATGGAGCCGGCCCCGAAGGACGGCGGGGAGCTCATCTCCCGCGATCGCGCGGCGGACGGATTCCCGCTCTTTGGCGATGGCCCGGGCGGCTGGTTCGGCGTGGCCGCGAAGATCCGGTTCCGGGACGGCTCGGAGGAGACGCTGTCGCGCCGGGTCGAGCTGTCGGACTGACGGTCAGCGCGCGCGCTGGCGCCGGCTCGGGCCGAGCACCACGACCGCCGCGCCCCCGGACCCGACCAGGACGAGCGCGACCGCCGCCGCGCCGACTCCGAAGCCTCCCCAGCCGGTCAGCCAGCCGACGATGACGGGCGCGGCGACCATGCCGAGGTCCGTGATGAACCGGTAGATGCTCACCGTCCGGCTGCCGAAGCGCCCGTGGAGGTACTCCGCGAGGAGAGACGCCGGGATCATCCACACGGTCATGCCGACGATGACGAGCGCACAGGCGAGCGTGTAGCCGGCGAGGCTCTGCGTCAGGGGGAGGAGGACGACGCCGGCCACGAGGACGCCCATTCCCGGGACCAGCACCCGGAGCCGGCCGAAGGTGTCGGCAGCCCAGCCCACCGGGATCAGGAGGACCGCCTCGGCCACGTAGCCGATGGCCAGCGCCCGGCCGATCGCGGCCGCGCTGAAGCCGAGCACCTGGCCCCCGTAGAGCGGCGCGAGGGTCACGATGGCGCCCGCCCAGCCGAAGGCGAGCCCGAACGCCACGAGGTAGATCGCGAACAGCGCGAGCGGCGCGGGCCGGGCTGCGGCGACGGAAGGGGATGCGCTCGGCGCGGCCACCGGCGGCGCCTGGAACATCGCGCGGATCGCAGGCAGGACACGCCAGGTCGCGATCAGCCAGCCGGCGCCGACCGCGGCGGCCGCCGCCGCGAAGCCCCAGCGCCACCCCGCGTACACGGAGACCGTGCCGGCGAGATACCCGCTGACCGCGTTGGCGCTGATCAGCGAGCCCTCGTACATGTTGCCGCGGCGGGTCCGCTGGGTCGGCGGCCCCGCCTGCATGAGGTACACGATTCCGACCAGGGCGGTCGCTCCGTACCCGAGGCCCACGAGCGCCCGGGCGATCGCCATGCGGGCCAGAGACGAGGCGGTCGCCGCGACCAGCGTGCCGACGAGGACCAGCGCCATGCCGGCATGCATCATCCGGGTCGGCCCGATGCGCTCGACGAGCACGCCGGCCGGCAGGGCCAGGAGTGACCGCGGCAGGCTGAAGGCCGTGCCGAGGAAGCCCGCGGCGGCGAGGCTCAGACTGAGGGCGGTCACGATCTCGGGCAGGAGCGGCGGGTAGACGCCCTGACCGAAGTTCAGGAGGAAGCAGGCGAACAGGAACCACCGGAGCCCGGCGTGCTCACCAGCCACTCGCGCCGACCTCGCGCGTCGTTCGCGCCCCCCTCAGGACGCGAGGAAGTCCTGGAAGTACTCCTCGACCGTGATCCGCCGGCTGGTCAGCCCCAGCCGGAACGCCTCGCCCGCGAACATCTCGATCTGGGTCCGGTTCGGCTCGAGCCCGTAGGGGTGGAAGTCCTGGCCCATGACGGCTTCCGTGTCCTCGAGCTCGGCCTCGAGCCAGGGCGTCGCGTAGGGGAAGCCCTTCTGCGCGGCCGTGAAGACGTCGTTGGCGGCGCGGAACGCATCGGTGAGACGGCGCGCGATCCACCGGTGGGCCTCCCACGCCTCGCGCCGGAGCACGATCAGGTGCTGGGGTGGAAACGCGCCGGTCTTCCGGAAGTACTCCTGCTCGACGGGGCGGAAGTCCGGGAAGAGGCGCGCGATGGGTCCGGTGCCCGGCCGGTAAGCTTGGGGCCGCGGCGGGCTGTAGATCGCGTCGAGGTCTCCCGCGACGAGCATGTCCGAGAGCGACCGCCCCGGCGGCGGCGTCTTCACGCCGGGCGGCAGGCTCGTGTCCATCGGCGTCGCCGACCACGGCGTGTCGATGTCGCCCACCCACCACTGGATGGCCAGCGGATCGAGGCCGAGGTAGCGGAGGAAGTGGCGGTACCAGATCGAGCCGCTGGCGGTGTAGCTGTACATGCCGATGCGCTTGCCGGCCAGATCCTCGGGTCGGCGGATCGGCCCATCGCGGCGGACGTAGAGATCGCGGGCGGTGAAGTTCCTCAGCGGGAACACGGGCAGGCCGACGTAGCGGCGATCGCCCTTCTCCATTCGGTAGAGGTACTGCGCCATCGACCACTCGCCGCCCTGGACCTCGGGGTCCTGGACGGCTCGACGCAGCATCTCGGCGCGGGCCGGCCACGAGCCGCGGTTCCCCAGGATCATCGTGAGCGCGATGCCGTCCGGTTTCACCTCGCCGGTCGCGAGAGGGAGGATGCGGGCGTAGTCCGCGCAGGTGAGCGCGACTCGGAGGTCGGACATGGTCAGCTCCTGGACCGCGCCCCGCCCGGAACGGTCCGGAGGCGCGCGCGCGAGACGGGCGTCAAGGTCGTCGGGTCCCGGCGGAATTGGGCACCAGTCGCGACGGGCCGTCAAGCCCCGCCGCGCCGACCGGCGCGCCTAGAGCAGCGTGCCGCGGAGGATGAGGGCGGCGACGGAGAAGTAGATGACCAGCCCCGTCACGTCGACCAGCGTCGCCACGAACGGCGCCGAGGACGCGGCGGGGTCGAAGCCGAGTCGCCGCAGGACGAACGGCAGCATGGAGCCGGCGAGCGTGCCCCAGAGCACGATGAAGAGCAGCGCGACCCCCACCGTGACGGCGACGAGGAACCAGTGGGGTCCATAGAGGTCGGAGAACAGGGACCAGACCGAGATGCGGAGGAAGCCGATCGTGCCCAGGATGCTCCCGAGGACCAGGCCGGACCAGACCTCGCGGTGCATCACGCGCCACCACTGGCGCAGCGTCACCTCGCCGAGGGCGAGCGCCCGGATGACCAGGGTGGCCGCCTGCGATCCCGAGTTGCCGCCGCTCGAGATGATGAGGGGAACGAAGAGCGCGAGGACGACGGCCCGCTGGATCTCCTTCTCGAAGAACGCCATGGCCGTCGCGGTCAGCATCTCGCCCAGGAACAGGACGACCAGCCAGCTCGCCCGCCGGCGGATCATCGAACGGAACGGCATCGCCAGGTACGGCTCGTCCAGCGCTTCCATGCCGCCGAACCGCTGGAGGGTCCGGGTGGCGGCGGACTGGGCGACGTCCAGCACGTCGTCGACGGTGACGATGCCGATCAGCGCGCCGTTCGAGTCGGTGACCGGGAGGGCGACGCGGTCCTCCCGCTGGAACAGGGTGATGGCCGACTCCTGGGTGTCCGCGGCCTTCAGCGAGACGACCCGCCCGTCCATCACGTCGGCGACGCGAGTGTTGGGCGGGAGCAGGAGGATCTTGCGGATGGGGATCTCGCCGATGAGCCGGCCCCGGTCGTCGATGACGTAGACGATCGACAGGGTCTCGCTGTCGTGGCCGTAGCGGCGGATGTGGTCGAGGACGTAGGCCATGGTCCAGTCGGGCCGGACGCGGACGTAGTCGGGCGTGAGAAGCCGGCCGATGCTGCCCTCGGGGTAGCCGAGCAGCTTGATCGCGACCGACCGCTCTTCCGGGGTGAGGAGCTGGAGGAGCTGCTGGGTCACCGTGGCCGGCAGCTCGTCCAGGAGCGCGGTGCGGTCGTCCGGCGCCATCTCGTTCAGGATCTTGGCGACCTCCTCCTTGGCCATGGCCTTGAGCAGCCGCTCCTGGGCCTCGAGCGGGACGTACTCGAAGACGTCGGCGGCGAGGTCGCGTGGCAACACCCGGAAGGCGAGCACCTGCTGCTCGACCGGCAGGCCCTCGAGGAAGCCGGCCGCCGTGGGCGGGGTGGAGTGCCGGAGCGCGTCCTGGAGAGCGGAGAAGTCCCGGGTCGCGATGATCCGGGCAAGGTCCGGGGCGGCGGGCTCGACGGCCATGGGGCGCTCCCTCGGGCGGTCGGGACGGTCGGGCGAAGTCGAGGCCGAGCCTACCACGTCGAACTCGGGGTCAGGTCTCAACTTTGGTGCTGTCCCGGTGGGCGCGATTTCAACGCGAGGCCTGACCCCGGACCTTGGGCCGTGGGCATGAAACCTCTGAGGGTCAGGGGACGGCCGTTGACAGGGTGGGGGGTTCCCTGGCAGTCTGGACCCCGTGACGAGCCTGGCCCTGGGCCTCCTGCTTATGTAGCGGCGAGCGCCGCAGTCCGCGCTCGCCGAGCCTCCTGAGCCCTGAGGGCCAGGAGGTTCTTAGTTTTGGGACCCGGGCGGAACCCGGGCGAGGGAGCGACATGGCACCACCACCGGTGACCCCGAGGCGCATGCCGTTCGGCAAGTACCGCCCGTTCGTGCCTCTCGAGCTGTCCGACCGGACCTGGCCGGGCCGGAAGCTCACGAAGGCGCCGCGCTGGTGCTCGGTGGACCTGCGGGACGGCAACCAGGCCCTGATCGATCCGATGGACCCCGCCCGCAAGCGCCGCATGTTCGAGGCGGTGGTCAAGATGGGCTTCAAGGAGATCGAGGTCGGGTTCCCGTCGGCGTCCCAGCCCGACTACGACTTCGTGCGCCTCCTCATCGAGGAGGACCTCGTTCCCGAGGACGTGACGATCCAGGTCCTCGTACAGTGCCGCCCGGAGCTGATCCACCGGACCTACGAGTGTCTCAAGGGGGCGCGCCGGGCCATCGTCCACTTCTACAACTCCACCTCGATCCTTCAGCGGCGCGTCGTCTTCGGCCTCGACAAGCCGGGCATCGTCGACATCGCGGTCAACGCCGCGCGCCTCTGCCGGAAGCTGGAGGACACGGTCCCCGAGACGCAGATCCTGTACGAGTACTCGCCCGAGAGCTACACCGGCACCGAGGTCGACTTCGCCGTCGAGATCTGCGAGGCGGTGATGGACGTCATCGAGCCGGCGCCCGATCGGAAGATCATCCTGAACCTGCCGGCCACCGTCGAGATGTACACGCCCAACCTCTACGCGGACACGATCGAGTGGTTCCTGCGCCAGGTGTCGCGGCGGGACCGGCTGATCCTGTCGCTTCACCCGCACAACGACCGGGGCTGCGCGGTCGCCGCGACCGAGCTCGGCGTGCTGGCGGGGGCGGATCGCGTGGAGGGGACGCTGTTCGGGAACGGCGAGCGGACGGGCAACGTGGACGTGGTGACCCTCGCGATGAACCTCTTCGCCCAGGGCGTCGACCCCGAGCTCGACATCTCCGACATCGACGCGCTCCGGCGGGTCGCCGAGTACTGCAACCGCCTGCCGGTGCATCCCCGACACCCGTACGTCGGCGACCTCGTGTACACCGCGTTCTCGGGCTCCCACCAGGACGCCATCAAGAAGGGCATGGAGGCGCTGCCGCGCGACTACTCGGTGTGGGAGGTGCCCTACCTCCCCATCGACCCCAAGCACGTGGGGCGGAGCTACGAGGCCGTCATCCGCGTCAACAGCCAGTCGGGCAAGGGCGGCGTCGCGTACATCATGAAGGCGGAGCACGGCTTCGACCTGCCGCGCCGTCTTCAGATCGAGTTCTCGAAGACGATCCAGGCCATCACCGAGGACAGCGGCACCGAGATCACCCCGACGGCGATGTGGGAGGCGTTCCGGACGCGCTACCTCCCCGAGCCGGCGCCCTACGAGCTGGTGGACCACGCGCTCACGTCGGAGGGGGGACGGGACCGCACCCGACTGACCGCACACCTCACGGTGCGCGGGGAGGCCCGCACGATCACGGGCACCGGCAACGGGCCCATCGCGGCGTTCGTCGACGGGCTCCGCCGCGAGCTCGGGGTGGACTTCGACGTGGTCGACTACGCGGAGCACGCCCTCGGCCAGGGGGCCGACGCGACGGCGGTGGCCTACGTCGAGACCGCCCACGGCGCCGACTCCCTCCTCCGGTGGGGCGTCGGCGTCCACCCGAACATCATCACGGCGTCGCTCCTCGCCGTCCTGTCGGGGCTGGCGGGCGGCGCGGGGGGCCGGACGGGCGCCTGAGCGCCCGGGGACTCCGAGCGGGGCGGTCGAGCGGCCTGACGCGTCAGGCGGCGGCGCCGACGACGAGCACCGGGCGGCCCGCCTGAGCCGCCACCTCGCTCGAGACCGACCCGAGGAGCATCGCCCCGAGCCGGGTATGTCCTCGGCTCCCCACGACCACGAGGTCGTAACCTCCGGCGCCCGCGGTCTCGATGATGGTCGCGGCCGGGGATCCCGCCAGCGCCTCGACCTGCGGGTCCCGCGCCCCGGCGTTGACCGCGACGCTTCGCGCCTCGTCCAGGACGCGCTGCGCGTCGGTGAGAGCCTGCCCCAGGGCCCGCGAGTAGTTCGGTTCACCCAGCGCGTCCGACGGGGCGTGGTACGCGGTCATGATGGTGAGCTTCGCCGAAAGCGCCACGGCGAGTCGTGTCGCGGTGCGGACCGCGGCGTAGGCGTGGTCGCTCCCGTCCACCGCTACGAGGATGCTTTCGAAGGGTCGCTCCACGGGTGGCCTCCTTCCGGGCTCTCGAATTGCCGACCGCCCGGCCTGCTTCCTGCCTCCATTGTGAGGGCTCTCGCGAGTCGGCCGCCACACGGCGCCAGCCGGGCGGGCGGGGAGGGGCGGCCCGTGATTCGCCGACAGCCCAGATCGCCCCGCTTTCCTTGACACTCCGCAGGGTCCTCTGTAAGGTAACAGTGTTTCGGAACGTCCATGCGGGAGGCGCTCGTGTTCAGGAGTCTCCGGAAGTTTTTCGGGTTTGACTCCGTCGAAGACGACGAGCTCGAGCCCGTGACGGCGCTGGCTTCGGGGAGTACTCATTCCGGCGCGTTCCGGGTGGGCGAGAAGCTCTCCATCAAGGGAGAGATCGTCGGGGAGGGGGACCTCGAGCTGGCCGGGCGGTTCGAGGGCATCGTCAACGTGAACGGGCGGGTGATCGTGGGGGAGCGGGCCGAGGTCGACGCGGACATCAGCGCGTCGAACATCGTGGTCGGCGGCAAGGTCCGCGGGAACCTCAACGCCACCGGCCGGGTCGAGATCCTGCCGCAGGGCATCCTCACCGGGAACCTGAAGAGCGGGAGCTTCACTGCGGCGGACGGTGCGCTCGTGAAGGGGGAGATCGTGGTGGATCGAGGCAGGGGACGGGTCGAGGTCGTGGGAGGTCAGCCGTGAGGGGTCTTCTGGCCGTGTCGGTCGCCCTCCTGGCGTGCGGTCCCGCGGCGGCCGGTGAGCTGATCTTCGCGAACGGCAACCGCCTCGAGGGCGAGCTCTCCAACGAGGCGCTGATGCTATCGACCGGCTCCGGCCTGGTCGAGATCGCCCCCGACGAGATCGCCGCGCTGACGCGCGACGAGGTCCGCCTCCGCGACGGGCGCGTCGTCCAGGGGACGCTGGTCGGCGGCCAGATCAAGGCTCGCACCTCCCTCGGTGAAATTGCCATCAAGGTGGACGACCTCCAGTCGTACCGGGCGTCCGCCGTGGCCGCGGAGGCCTCCGCCGGGACCCAGCCCGCGGGCAAGGCGACTCCGGCCGTGGCCACGACGCCGACGGCGGCCACGACGCCCGCCGGACCCGGCGCGACGAGCACCGGGGTCGTGGGTGGCCTGCCGACCGTCGCGGCCTACCAGGACCCCACCGGACGCCAGCCGACCGGTGCGGCCGGCCCGAGCGTGCAGAAGGCGATCCTCACGCCGGACACGCCCGGCGGTCGCACCTACGAGGTCGTCGGCGAGAGCGTGCTCTACCGCGACGCGCTCGTCAGCTCCTCGCGGGTCGGTCGCGTCTCGGCCGGCCAGCAGGTGCGGTACGTGGACTCGATCGACCGGCGGCTCCGGATCCTGAACCTCCTGGTGTTCGACGGGGGCCACTGGGTGAAGATCCGCCTGGCCGACGGCACCGAGGGCTGGGTCCCGGCCGACTCCGTGCGCGAGGTGCGGTGAGCGGACTCCGCGGCTGGTTCTCCGCGCTTCCCGCGGGGGCCCGCTGGATCCTCCTGGGCATCGTCCTCGTCTTCGTCCTGAGCGTCCTCGCCGGTGGCGTGTGGAGCTGGCTCGGCCATCGCGAGGAGGTTGCCCAGCGCGCCTTCGCTCCGGTCTTCGCGAACGCGCAGCGGGCGGTCGGCTCCGGTCAGCCCGGGGACCTCGAGGCGGCGGCGACCGCCCTCCGGCAGTTCCTCGCCGGCCACTCGGGCAAGGCGACCGTCCAGGCCTGGTACGTGCTCGGCCAGGTCGAGTTTCGGCGGGGCCAGTGGGACGCCGCGGCGTCGGCGTACGCGGAGGCGGCCCGCCGCGACCGCGGCAGCATCGGCGCCCTGAGCCGGCTCGGCCAGGGATACGCGCTCGAGGCCAAGGGGGATCTGGCCCGGGCCGTCGAGCTGTACCAGCAGGCCCTGGGCGGCCTGGGGCCGAAGGACTTCCTCTACGGCGACCTTCTGCTCGGCAAGGCGCGGGCCCAGGAGCTGGCCAAGGACTCCACGGGCGCCGTGGCTACCTACAAGCAGTTCCTGAAAGACCTGCCGGCGGCCGACCGCGCGCAGGACGTTCGCATCCGCCTCGCGCTGCTCGGCAGCGCCGCCTAGCGCGCGCGGGCCGACCGAGACCGCCAGGGCGCCAGCCCGCAGGCGGGGATTGCGAGTTCCGGCGGGATCCAGGCGCGGGCGTCGGCCTGGGTGGCGGTTTCTGGTGAATCTGACAGAATCCTTGTTATCGGACATTAGAGCGCCACGTGTGAGCCAGCGCGATGCCGGGCCCAGGTCACACATACATCGAGTTGCGGGGTCCTCGCCTTGTGTGCTGCGCTGTGGCTACCGCGCTCCGGTCGCTGGGAGGGTCGGACGGCGCTCGGGAGTCCCATGACGGCCCGGGCGGGTCGGCTGCTGATCATCAAGACCCTCCGGCGAGACGGCGCTCGGTGGTTGGCAGACGCAGAGTACGGGTCCGGGCCGGACCACCTGGAGCGGGTCGAGCTGACGGCGACCGCGGCCGGCGTGGAGGTCGCTGTCACGTTCGTGACCGGTCACGGGTATCGCGTGAGACTGACGCTGGTTCAGGCAGACGTCCTGGAGGGCACCCAGACGGTCGGCGACGGGTACCCGATCGGGCTGCGACTGAATCGGACGCGTTAGAGGACGGCGGGGCGACCGAGGCCCCTCAGCCCGGGATCTGCGCCTCCTCCGGCAGGGATTCCCAGGCCGGCTTCCAGTCAGGTACGCGCCATCCGAGGGGCTCCACGAGGCCGCGGACCTCGTCCGAGAAGGCCCGGCGCACCTCGTCGTTGTCGCGACGCTTCAGGCCCAATTCCTGGTAGAGACGGTTCTTCGGGCTTCCCGGGCGTCCGAAGATGTTCATCGTCCGGACGTACCACTTGTGAAACGTCCGCTCGGCGTCATCCCGGGTGTCCCGTCCGTCCGCGAGGCGCCGGACCCAGAGCTCGCCGTGGCGGATGTGCATCCGCTCTTCCTTGAAGATCCCCTCGACGCCCCGCCGCCAGGGCCCGTAGGACGAGTGCCGCACGTCCTCCAGCTGGTGGCCCGCACCGCGATCCATGCAGAAGTTGAACATCACGAAGTCCGCCCAGGTGTCGATCGGGTAATAGAAGATGTTCACCCGCTTGTCGGCCGACACGCGCGCGGTGCCGATGTCGGCCTCCGAGTCGTCGAGGCGCCGCGCGAAGCTCTGGTCGTGGGTGCCCACGTGGGCGGCGACGTTGACGCCGAGCTCCCCGAGGAGGTCGTACATGACCTTGGCGTGCCGGGTCTCGTCCTTCACGATCTGCGAGACGACCAGCTTCTCCTCGACGCCCGGCGCCTTCATGATCCATGGCACGTAGCCGTAGGCGCCGGCGAGCTCCGAGTCCGCCTGCATGGTCATGAGGTGGATCAGGTTGTCGCGGTAGGTGGCGCTCATCTCGTCCTGCGCCTCGACGCGCTCGCCCCGCGCGATGCGGGCCATCAGGCGCTCGTGGCGGGTGTGCTCCTGCTCGCTCATGGCTCTCTCCCTCCGCTGACGGCCCGCCCCGGGATCCGCCGGCGCTCGGGCACTGGGTAGCACTGCTCCACCGGGGTCTGCCGCGCGAGGCCGAGGGCCTCGCGCTGGATGATGAGGTGATGGCGGACGAGCATCGCGTCGTCCCGCAGGCGGTTGCGCGCTTCGGTCTCGGCGCGGACCCGATCCGGGACGGGCTCCCCGGGCCCGGCGAGGAGCGCGTCGAGGCGACGATCCATCTCGGCGAGGCGGTCGAGGATGTCCTGGAGGCGCTCCCCCGTGCGACCGAGGGCCTCGGCCTGAGCCTGGCGTATCTCGCGCTCGACGGTGGACAGGCGCTCCGCCCGCTGGATAGCGTCGTTCCCGGCGGCGCGCGCGAGGTCGTCCCGCCTCAGCTCCACGCCCGCTCTCCCCTGGCCCGGCGGTACGCGGCGACCAGGCGCTGCGCGATCGCGATCGACGCGAGCGGCGCGACGGCCTCGACGGTGCCCGCGGCGAGCTTCTCGCGGAGGTCCGCGTCCGCCAGCATCTGGTCGACGGCGGATGCGAAGACGGCGGGGTCCTCGGGCACGAGGAGCCCGGACACGCCGTCGGTGACGACCTCCTCGATGCCGCTCGCCCGGACCGCCACCACCGGGAGGCGGCACGCCATGGCCTCGAGGACGGCCAGCCCCTGGGTCTCCGTCGTCGACGCGAAGACGAACGCGTCAGCCGCCCGGTAGTACACCGGCAGGCCGTCGGGTGGGCACCCGCCACGGAACTCCACCCGGTCGGCGAGACCCCGCGCCGAGACCAGGCGGCGTAGCACGTCGGCCCGGGTCCCCCGCCCCACGAGGAGCAGGCGGAGCCTGGGGGCCCGCGCGCGGGCCACCGCGTCGATCAGGAACTCGAGGTTCTTCTCGCGGTCCAGCCGGCCGACGTAGAGGAGGACGCGCTCGTCCGGATCGAGCCCGAGCAGGCGCCGGGCCCCGCTGCGGTCGCCGGGCCGAAAGCGCTCGAGGTCCACGCCCGTGGGCAGGACCTCGATCGGGCGCCCGACGCCCTGCGCCCGGAGCCGCCGCGCCACGAACTCCGACGGGGCCAGCACGAGGTCGGCCGTGTTCGCGAAGCCCGCGCTCCGCCGGATGGCCTGCCGCGCCACCACGTTCCGCGGCAGCGGGACGTAGTGGGCGTACCGGTCGTAGAGCGTGTGGTACGTGAACACGAGCGGGCGGCGGGCCGCGCGGGCCAGGCGCCGGGCCGAGGCGCCCAGGAGGAACGGGTGTTGCGCGTGGTACACGTCGAGCTCGAGGGCGCGGAGGCGACGCGTCAGGGCCGGGCCGAGGGGCAGCGGAAGGGCGAAGTCGGGATACGTGGGCGCCGGGACGGCGGGAACCCGGATCACCGAGGGGTCGCGGTCGTCCGTCCCGGCCATCCGCGGGGCGACGATCACCGCCTCGTGGCCGAGCGCCGCGAGGCCCCGGCGGATCGTCTCGACGGCGGTGGGAACGCCCCCGAGCATCGGAAAGTAGTTGTTGGTGAAGAGGCCGACCCGGAGGCGCACGGCCGCGGAACCCGCTACATCTTGTACCGGCCGAAATCCTCCGGCTTCAGGTTCTCGAGCCACTCTTTGAGCTTCTCCTGGTCGTCGGCTTCCTTCGGGGCGGTCTCCACGGACTTGGCCCGGCGCACGACGTCGTCGTCGACGAAGATCGGGGCTCCGGCCCGGAGCGCGAGCGCGATCGCGTCGGAGGGCCGCGAGTCGACCGTGATCTCTTCCTCGCCCATCCGCAGGTGGATGAGGGCGAAGAACGTGTTCTCGCGCAGGTCGTTCACGACGATCTTCTCGACCTTCGCGTCGACCGCCTCCAGGACGTTCTTGATGAGATCGTGGGTCATCGGCCGTGGCGTCGCGACCTTCTCGAGCTCGAGAGCGATCGCGTTGGCTTCGAAGATGCCGACCCAGATGGGCAGCGACCGCTTCTCCTCCTCGTCACGGAGGATGATGATGGGCATGTTCGACACGGGATCCAGAGCGAGCCCCCGGACCTTCATCTCGACCCACATCGGAGCGGCCTCCCTGCGGTGCGTCGGGGATTCGAGAGCCACGGTAGCATCGGCCTCTGGGGTTGTCAAACCGCCGACGCCGCGCGAGGACGCGCCGCGCGCCCGGCGAGAGGCGTCGCCGAGCGCGCGGCGAATGCGGAGCGAACGTCAGGGGCGCGCGGGTGTCCGGGCGCCCGCCGGCTTCGGGCGCTTGCCGTTCCCGTTCCACACCAGCGGGGGCTTCACGTCGAAGCGGGCGTCGAGCCGCCGGCGGCGCTCCTTCCACCCGTCCTGGTACTCCAGCTCCTCCTCGGGCAGCGTCGCCGGCTGGCGCACGCCGTGCGCGCTCCGGAACTGCACCGCGAGCTCGGACGCCCGGGTGCGGACCCAGTCCCACGGCGTGCCGAGCGCGAACTGGTCGGAGATGGCGCCGATGCGGCCGGAGTTGATGTTGATCGAGAGCGTCACGCATGAGAGGATCGGCCCCGACCAGTAGGACGTCTGCCAGTTGATCGGCACCGGCAGGATGTGGAGGTTGTGGCTGCCCCGGCAGTCCCCCGCGACCATCGGGCAGGTCGCCCAGGGGGATGACAGCTCGCCCGGCGCCGGCCAGTCCCCCTGCGCGAGGGCCAGCATCACGGGGTCGTCCTTCCCGCCGTAGGTGAAGCCCTTCTTGGTCTTGATGTTGTGGAGCCGCTCTGCCGAGACGACGTAACCGAGCTGGGCCGGCTGGTCCTTCTCGTCGCGGCTCCAGATGCGCGCCACCACAAACCGCGACGAGCGCGTCAGGCCCTCGATGTCGAAGAGGTCCTCGGGCCCGCGGAGCGTGAGGACGCGCTCCTGGAGCCCCTTGGCCAGCTCCTCCATCTTGCCGTCGAGCGCCTTCTGGTCCCGGGGGTGCGCTCCCGCCTCGACCGCCTGGGCCTTCGTGTCGAGGTCGACGATCTCGAAGAAGTAGCCGCGCTTCATCCTCGACGACGCGATGACGAGACCGCTGTTGAAACGAGGGTTTAGGTAGGCGCCGGTCGCGAAGTAGTTGAACGCCATCGGCTCGGTCTTGTCCGCGAACGACACCACCACCGTCTGGGAGGGGTTCTCGGGACGGATCGGCAGCGGAAGGACGACGCTGGCCGGTCCGGCGCCCCGGAGGTTCCCGGTGAAGGCGTCGGCGATGAGGTCCTGGCCGGGCCCGTAGAGGCCGAGCTCGGCGGCCTTGTTCGCCCCCTCGGTGAGGGCGTCCCACATCAGCTCGTCGATGACCTCGTTCGGCACCTTCTCGGTGGTGAGGCCGGTGACCGCGACGTCGTCGCCGGTGTGCGTCACCATGAGCGAGGTGAACATGGGCTCGCCCTGGTACGAGTTGTTGTCCAGGACGAACTTGGTGATGACGCCCTTGACCTCCTCGGCGGCGACCACGTGGCCCCCCACGCCGCCCACGTCGGCCTTGGTGGCCTTCACGAAGCGCTGCACCAGCTCGGGCTTCTTGGCGAAGACGTGGGAGCGGTGGGAGAAGATGTTGGGCGTGTTGGTGGTGATGATCTTCTCGGTAGTGCTCGTCGGGTATTCTGCGGCGTTGTCCTTGGACTGGTGATAGTCGGCAAGGGGGACCGCACGCCCGTTCTTGGGGCCATACCGCTTCGCCATGTCGTCGCCTCCGTCGGGATCGAGTGGGTCACGGGCGACGCCGTGCCTGCGCCGCCGCCGCCTCCTGCTAGAATGACCGTAGCCTGACCGGTCAGGCGCCGTCAAGACACCACATTCACGCACTGAAATTTATTGCAGGAGGCGCGATGCGGCGGGAGCGCGGAGTCCAGCCGGACGAGGTCCGGCAGATGGTCAGGTGCGTGCAGCTCTACTACCGCGCGCAGCGCCATCAGAACGAGATCGCCCGCGAGCTCGGGCTCTCGTCGTCGAAGGTCTCCCGGCTCCTCAAGCGGGCGTTTGCCGAGGGCCTGGTACGGGTCGAGATCGAGCTGCCGAAGCGGCCGCGCCTCGAGGTGGCCCTCGTCGATCGCTTCCGGCTTCGGGATGCCGTCGTCATCCCGCTCGGCGAGGCGCGGGAGCTGAAGGAGGACCTGGGCACCGCCGCCGCCCGGTATTTCGAGAAGGTGGCGGCCGACGGCGCCCGGGTCGGCCTGTCGTGTGGCTACACCCTCTACCAGCTCATTCGCGCCCTCCGGGAACGGCGGTTCCGCGACCTCCAGCTCTATCCCCTGTCCGGGGAGAGCACGCTCCAGCTGGTCGACCTCTTCCCCAACACGCTGGTGGGGATGATGGCCGCGAAGTACCGCCCGCACGTTCGCGCGTATGCCCTGCCCGTCCAGGTTCTCGGCTCCTTCGCCGCCGCCCAGCGCGAGCGCCGGCGCCTCCTCCAGAAGGGCGAGGTCCGGCGCATCTACGAGGCGGCGGCGGACGTCGACATCGTGCTGGTCGGGATCGGGATGATCGGGGAGGCGACCGCGGGATTCTGCTCGGTGGCCGAGTTCTACGGGGTGAGCGTCCGGCGGCTTCGCGCCCTCGGCGTCGTCGGCGAGATCAACTACCACCCCTTCGACCGGGACGGAAAGCTGATCGACAGGAAGGAGCTGCGGCCACTGACCCAGCGCGTCCTGGCGGTCCCGCCGAGCCGCCTGCGCGAGCTCTCCGGCCAGTACGGGAAGCTGGTCGTCGCGGTCGCGGGCGGGGCCGACAAGCACGCGGCCATCCTGGGCGCCATGCGGGGGCGCTTCGCCAACGTGCTGGTCACCGACGAGGAGACTGCCGAGGCGCTCCTGGCGGCGACCGGCTAGTGCGAGAGGCTGCCATCGAGCCGACCCTGCGGGAAGCCAGGCCCGGGGTCCCGTCGGGAACGCCCCGCCAGGGCCGGCCCGGAGCCGATCGCTAGGTCTCCTCGAAGATTCCCATTCGCCGGAACTTGGCGTAGCGCTGCTGGACGAGCTCGCCCGGCGAGAGCGGGACGAGCTCCGCCAGCGCCGCGGCGACCGCGCGCTGCATCGCCTGGGCGGCCGCCGGCCAGTTGCGGTGGGCGCCACCGGGTGGCTCCGGGATGACGCCGTCGATCACGCCGAGCTTCAGGAGATCGGGCGCCGTGATGCGAAGCACCTCGGCGGCGTCCTTCGCGCGACTCGCGTCCTCCCACAGGATGGCCGCGCAGCCCTCGGGGGAAATGACCGAGTAGATCGCGTGCTCGAGCATGAGCACCCGGTCCGCGACCGCGAGCGCCAGCGCCCCGCCGCTCCCTCCCTCCCCCGTCACCACCGTGACGATCGGGGTCTCGAAGCCGGCCATCTCCCGGAGGTTCCGCGCGATCGCCTCCGCCTGACCCCGCTCCTCGGCGCCCAGCCCGGGATAGGCGCCCGGTGTGTCCACGAGCGTCAGGATGGGCTTCCGGAAGCGATCGGCCAGCTGCATGAGGCGGAGCGCCTTCCGGTAGCCCTCGGGGTGCGGCATCCCGAAGTTGCGGTGGAGCTTGTCCTCGGTGTCACGGCCCTTCTGGTGGCCCACGACGACGATGGAGCGTCCCTCGAACCGGGCGAGGCCTCCCACGATGGCGTGGTCGTCGCCGTACAGTCGGTCGCCGTGGAGCTCGACGAAGTCCTCGGTGAGGAGCCGGATCAGGTCGAGCGCGTAGGGGCGCCGCGGGTGGCGGGCGAGCTGCACCCTTTGCCAGGCGGTCAGCTTGCCGAAGACCTTGCGCTGGAGACGCTGGAGGCGCTCCTCGAGCCGCGCGACCTCGGCGGGGTTGCCCGGCCGGTCCTCGCGGCGGAGGGCGTCGATGCGGGCCTCGAGCGTGACGAGCGGACGCTCGAAGTCGAGGGCCTTCTCGAGGTCGACCGCCTCGGCCACCCGGGTCAGGCCTCGACCGTGACGCTCCCCGGCCCCAGGAGCCCCTCCACGGCCTCGACGAAGGCCGCCGACGGGCGCACGCGCAGGGTCCGGGAGCGGACGTCGACCTCGGCGCCGTCCACCCGGAGGCGGAGGGCCAGCGGAACGGTCCCCCGGTGCGCCTCGCAGATCGCACGGAGGGCGGCGAGCGGGTCGGGTCCGGAGGCGCTCAGGACGGACACCCGGCAGGCCCGGGGGAGGGCCGGCGCCTCGCCCCGCTCCTGCTCGGCGGGGAGCGGGCGGATGTCGTCGGCCAGGAGCTTCCGGGCGGTCGTGGTGCCCTCGACCTTCCCCCGGACCAGGAGCGGCGCGCCGCTCCGGAGGTGCGTCACGCTCTGCTTGAAGAGCTCCGGGAAGATCGTGACCTCGATCGTCCCCTCGACGTCCTCGATCGTCGCGAACCCCATGCGGTTGCCGTTCTTGGTGTTGATCTCCCGCAGCGCCGAGACGAGGCCACAGAGCAGGACGCGCGCCCCGTCCTCGACCTGGCCGAGCTGGCCCGTGCCCAGCGCGCCGAGCCGCTGCGCGTGGTCCCAGACCTCGCGGAGCGGGTGTCCCGAGAGGTAGAAGCCCAGGACCTCCTTCTCGTTGAGGAGGCGCTGCTCCGTGTCCCACTCCGCGACCGAGGCGTCCAGGAGGTCGGGCTCGACCCCCGGGCCGGCCGACGAGCCGCCCATCAGGTCGAACATCGACACCTGGCCCTGGTCGCGCTCCCGCTGGTGGCGCTGCCCCGCCTCGAACGCGTGGTCGAGGGCGGCCATGAGCCGGGCCCGCGGCCGCTCCCCGGAGTCGAAGGCGCCGGCCTTGATGAGGCTCTCCACCACCCGCCGGTTCACGAGCTGGAGGTCGAGCCGCCGGCAGAAGTCGGCGAGAGACACGAAGACGCCGTCCTGCTCGCGCGAGGCGACGATGGCCTCGATCGCCTTCTGCCCGAGGTTCTTGATGGCGCCGAGCCCGAACCGGATCGTCTCCCCGTCGACCCCGAACGAGAACCGAGAGACGTTGACGTCGGGGGGCAGGACGCCCATGCCCATGGCGCGGCACTCGTCCATGTGCACGACCACCTTGTCGGTGTTCGCCATCTCGGACGTGAGGAGGGCCGCCATGAACTCCACCGGGTAGTTCGCCTTCAGGTACGCCGTCTGGTACGCGACGATGCCGTAGGCGGTCGCGTGAGCCTTGTTGAACCCGTAGCCGGCGAACTTCTCCATCAGCTCGAAGACGCGCTCGGCGACCTTCTCCTTGACGCCGCGCCCCTTGGCCCCCTGCAGGAACTTGGCGCGCTGGTCGGCCATGAGCGCGGGGATCTTCTTGCCCATCGCCTTCCGGAGGTCGTCGGCCTCGCTCATCGTGAAGCCGGCCATGTCGTTCGCGATCTTCAGCACCTGCTCCTGGTAGACCATGATTCCGTAGGTCTCCTGGAGGTGCTTCTCCATGACCGGGTGCTCGTACGTCGGCTTCACCTTCCCGTGCCGGCGGGCCGTGAAGTCGGGGATCATCTCCATCGGGCCGGGCCGGTAGAGCGCCACCATCGCGATCACGTCTTCCAGGCGCTCGGGGCGGAGCAGCCGGAGGGCGTTCCGCATCCCGGTCGACTCCAGCTGGAACACGCCGAAGGTCCGGGCGTCCGCCAGGAGCTGGTAGGTCTTGGCATCGTCGAACGGCAGCCGCTCGGGGTCGATCCGGACCCCGCGGCTCTCCTGGATGAGCCGGACCGTGTTGGCGATGACGGTGAGCGTCCGCAGCCCAAGGAAGTCCATCTTGAGAAGGCCGAGCTTCTCGATGGGGCCCATCGGGTACTGGGTGATGATCTCCTCGCTCTTGGGGTCCCGGTAGAGCGGGACGTGCTCCATGAGCGGCTCGTCGGAGATCACGACGCCGGCGGCGTGCTTGCCCGCGTGGCGGGCCAGCCCCTCGAGGCGCTTGGCGGTCTGCCAGAGCTCGGCGACCTCCGGCCGGCTCTTCACCGCTTCGGCGAGCGGCGGACTCTGCTTGAAGGCGTCGTCCAGTGTGATGTTCAGCGTGTCCGGCACGAGCTTGGCGATCTTGTCGACGTCGCCGAACGGCATCCCGAGGACGCGCCCGACGTCCCGGATGACGGCCTTCGCCTTGAGCACGTTGAAGGTGATGATCTGGGCGACCCGCTCGCGCCCGTACCGCTGGACGACGTACTCGATGACCTCGTCCCGGCGGTCGTCCGCGAAGTCGATGTCCATGTCGGGCATGGACTTCCGGCCTGGATTCAAGAATCGCTCGAAGACAAGCCCGTAACGCATCGGATCGACGGTGGTAATGCCGAGACAGTAGGCCACGAGCGACGCGGCTGCCGAGCCGCGGCCCGGCCCCACCGCGATTCCCCGGTCCTTCGCGTAGCGGATGAAGTCCCAGACCACCAGGAAGTAGCCGGGGAACTGCATCTGCTGGATGACGCCGAGCTCGTAGTCGAAGCGGGCCAGGATCTCCGCCGTCGGCTCGGGGTAGTGCCGGCGGAGACCGGTCTCGGCGACCTCCCGGAGGTAGGAGTCGAGGGTCCGGCCGGGCGGCACCTCGTAGCGCGGCAGACGGAACTGGCCGAAGGTGAGCTCGAGGTCGCACCGCTCGGCGACGGCCAGCGTGTTCGTGCAGGCCTCGGGCAGCTCCGCGAAGACCTTGCGCATCTCCTCGGCCGACTTCAGGTAGAACTCCTCGGTCGCGAACTTCCACCGGTTGGGGTCGGCGATCTTGGCGCCGGTCTGGAGGCAGAGCAGCACCTCGTGCGCGCGGGCGTCGGCCGCCTCGAGGTAGTGGGAATCGTTCGTCCCGCAGACCCCCACTCCGAGCGCGCGGGCGATGCGGATGGTGCCGTCCGTGACCCGGATCTGGTCGGCGAGGCCGTGCGCCTGGATCTCCGTGAAGTAGTAGTCGCGGCCGAAGACGTCCGCGTACCAGCCCGCGACCTCGAGGGCCTTCCGCTCCTCCCCCGCCAGGAGGAGCCGCGAGACCTCGGAGTTGAGGCAGCCGGACAGGACGAGCAGCCCGTCGGAGTGCTGGGCGAGGAGCTCCTTGTCCACCCGCGGCTTGTAGTAGAACCCCTCGAGGTACCCCTTGGAGACGAGCTTGATGAGGTTGTGATAGCCCGTCTCGTTCCGGACCAGCACCGTGACGTGGTTGGCCCCCTCGTACTGCCCGTCGGTCGGCGCCCGCTCGAACCGGCTACCCGGCGCGACGTACAGCTCGCAGCCGAGGATCGGCTTGATCCCCGCCCCGCGGGCGTGCTGGTAGAAGTCGATGGCGCCGAAGAGGTTACCGTGGTCGGTCAGTGCGATCGCCGGGAAGCCCAGCGCCGCGGCCCGATCGACCAGCTTCTTCAGGCGCGCCGCGCCGTCGAGGAGGCTGTACTCCGAGTGAACGTGGAGGTGGACGAAGTCGGCCGAGGCTGCCACGCGGTCAGCGTCTCTTCGAGCCGCCGGTCAGGAGCCCGAGGAACATCCCGACCGCGCCGGGAATCCCGGCGAGCATCAGCAGGAGCCCGCCGAACCGCGCGAGCCAGCTCAGGCCGTCACCGGGTTTCTGGCCGAGGGCCAGGCCCGGGACGAGCCGCGTCACGACGGGATCGACCGACAGGAGGATCGGCTGCCCCACGTCGGGCACCGCCGCGGCGAGCAGGAGGGCGTAGACGGACAGGAATATCCCGGGCGAAGCGAGCTTGAGCCAGAGGGGCCCCTCGTCCATGAACGTGTCGCGCAGGAGCATCAGCATGCCGATCGGCGTCACGACGAACGTCAGGAGCGCGTAGACGGTCTGGCGGACGTCCGAGCTGACGGCCTGGTCGATGTAGGGCGCCAGCTCCCCCGGGCTCTCGAGCCCGACCATCAGCCAGAGCCCGATCACCCCGACGACCCAGAGCAGGCCCAGTCCGACGCAGAGACGTCCCAGCCGCTCGAGCATCGGAGGCTAGCGCCGCGTCCCGTCGCCCGACCCGCTCGCGGGGGCCTGGAGCTGGACGAACGGGACGGCGCCGCTTCCGAACGTGGTCTGGGGCAGACGCCCGTCCCACTTCGAGAGGTACTGCTGCTGGATCAGGGGCTGGGTCAGCGAGGCGGCGACCCGCGCGTTGTAGGTCGCCTCGGCCTCGCCCTTGATCCGGGTGGCGTCGGCGACCCCCTTGGCCTCCTCGCGGGCGGCGTCGCCGCGCCCCTTGGCGGCGGCCGCGATGATCTCGGCCTGGCGCTGGGCCTGGATGAGCTCGTAGCGCTTCTGCTCCGCCTTCTGTTCCTCGATCTGCTTCGCCTCGATGGCCTTCTCGTAGTTCTGGTCGAATCGGATGTTCGCCAGCGACGCCTCCTTCAGCTCCACCCCGTACTTGGCGAGCCAGGTGGTGAGGTCGCGCTGGATGTCGGCCTTGATCGCCGGCCGCCGGAGCAGGATCTCCGCCGCGTTGTGCGTCGCGGTGTTCGCTTTCAGGACCTCCTGGGCGGCCGGGTCGATGATCACCGCCGAGTAGTCGAGGCCGATGGACTTGTACACCTCGGGGGCGCGGTCGGGATGGAGCCGGTAGTTCAGCACCATCTCGACGTGGACGGCCTGGAGGTCCTTCGACGCCGCGTCGTACCGCGCCGAGTGCTTCCCCACCCGCCCATCCATGACCACGATGTCGTAGAGTGGGTTCAGGACGACGTTCAGGCCCTCGCGGAGCGGCGCGGGGTCCACCTCCCCGAACAGCACCTTCACGCCCACGTGGCCCGCCGGGATGATCCGGAACACCGAGAAGAACAGGATGAGGGCCGGGACGCCGAGGGCCAGCAAGAGGACGATGCGCGGCCCGACCGTGCGGAGCGCGGGCGGGAGGCCCTCGTTGCGTCGGCGGAGGGCGCCGTGGATGACGAGCCCCGCGAGCAGGACGACGGCCGCGAAGACCAGCTTGCTCATCCTTGGATCGCCTCCGGCTGCGTCTGGTTGCTCACTCCCACTCGATGGTGCTGGGGGGCTTCGAGGAGATGTCGTAGACGACGCGGTTCACGCCCTTGACCTCGTTGATGATCCGGGTCGAGATCCGGGCCAGGACGTCGTACGGGAGGCGGGCCCAGTCGGCCGTCATGGCGTCCTGGCTCACCACCGCCCGCAGGGCGACGACCTGCGCGTAGGTCCGGAAGTCGCCCATCACGCCGACCGTGCGCACCGGCAGGAGCACGGCGAACGCCTGCCAGAGGGACCGGCCGAGGCTCGCGGCCTCGATCTCCTCCTGGACGACGGCGTCGGCGCTCCGCACCACCTCGAGCCGCTCTTCGGTCACGTCGCCCAGGATGCGGACGGCGAGCCCGGGGCCGGGGAACGGCTGCCGCCAGACGATCTCCGGCGGAAGCCCGAGCACCTCGCCGAGGGCCCGTACCTCGTCCTTGAAGAGCTCCCGCAGTGGCTCCACCAGGGTGAAGCGGAGGTCCTTCGGCAGCCCTCCGACGTTGTGGTGCGTCTTGATCGTCGCCGACGGCCCCCGGAACGACGTGGACTCGATGACGTCCGGGTAGAGCGTGCCCTGGGCCAGGAACGGGATCGTGCCGAGCCGTTCGGCTTCCTCCTGGAACACGGCGATGAACTCCGCGCCGATGATCTTGCGCTTCTGCTCGGGGTCGGCCACGCCCTGGAGGCGCTCCAGGAAGCGCTTGGCGGCGTCCACGTAGAGGAGCCGCATTCCGAAGCGGTCCTGGAAGGTCCGGCGGACCGCGTCCCCTTCCCCCTTCCGGAGGAGGCCGTTGTCGACGAAGACGCACTGGAGCTGGTCGCCGATCGCCCGGTGCACCAGCGCGGCCGTCACCGCCGAGTCGACGCCGCCCGAGAGCGCGCAGAGGACCCGCTGGCGCCCGACCTGCGCGCGGACGGTGTCGACGGCGTGGTCGACGAAGGAGCTCATCGACCAGCCCGGCTTGAGCCCGGCCAGGTGGAACAGGAAGTTCTCGAGGACGCGCTGCCCCTGCGGGGTGTGGGCGACCTCGGGGTGGAACTGCACCGCGTAGAGGCGCCGTTCCGGCGCCGCCATCGCCGCGACCGGGCTGTTGGTCGTCGTCGCGAGCGCCCGGAAGCCCGGCGGCGGCGCGAGGACCGTGTCGCCGTGACTCATCCACACCGTGACGCACCCGGAGGGCGTGTCCGGACGGACCCCCTCGAACAGCAGGTCCTGGTTCTGCACGGCGACCTCGGCGCGGCCGTACTCCCGGTGCGGGCTCGGCTCGACCTTCCCGCCGAGGAGCAGGGCCATGGCCTGCATCCCGTAGCAGATGCCGAGGACCGGGATCCCCGCCTCGAGGAGGGCCGGCGGCGGCAACGGCGCCCCCTCGTCGTAGACGCTGCTGGGGCCCCCGGACAGGACGATGGCCTGGTGGCCGAGGAGCCGCTCCAGGGGAACGGTGGGCGGGAAGATCTCGGAGTAGACGCCAGCTTCCCGGATACGACGAGCGATCAGCTGCGTGAACTGTGAGCCGTAGTCGACGACCGCGACCTTGTCCATGCGTCGATCGTCTCCCGCGGCGCGGGCGGCGGGGGTCACGGCCCCGCGCTACTTGCCCATGCCGACGCGCTGTGCCTTCTGGAAGATCTTGCCCTCCGTCTTGATGGCCGGCGCGATGATGAGCTCCGTCATCTGGAGCTCGCGGATCGTCTGGGCCCCGACCGAGCCCATGCAGGTCCGGAGGGCGCCCATGAGGTTCATCGAGCCGTCGTCGGTGAACGCGGGTCCGAAGAGGATCTGCTCCAGCGGGCCGACGACACCAACGCGGATGCGCGTGCCCCGGGGCAGGTTCGAGTGCGGCGTCGCCATGCCCCAGTGGTACCCGCGGCCCGGCGCTTCCACCGCGCGCGCGAAGGCCGAGCCGATCATGACCGAGTCGGCGCCCGCCGCCAGCGCCTTGCAGATGTCGCCGCCGGTGGACATGCCCCCGTCGGTGATGATCGGCACGTAGCGGCCGCTCTGCTTGTAGTAGAAGTCGCGGGCGGCCGCCGAGTCCGCCGTGGCGGTGATCTGCGGCACACCGAGGCCCAGGACCTCGCGCGAGGTGCACGCGGCGCCCGGCCCCACCCCGATGAGCAGCGCGTCGACCCCGGTCTGCATCAGCTCGAGCGTCGCCTCGTAGGTGACGCAGTTCCCGACGATCAGCGGGATGGAGAGCTCGCGCTTCAGGTGCCGGAAGTCGAGGGGCTCGTACTCGGTGGCGATGTGCCGGGCCGTCGACACCGTCGACTGGACGACGAAGAAGTCGGCGCCCGCCTCCTCGGCGATCTTCGCGAAGCGCATCGCCCGCTGCGGGATGGCTGACACGATGACGGTCGCGCCGCCCTTCTTGATCTCGGAGACGCGACGGTGGACCAGGTCCTCCTTGATCGGCTCGCCGTAGATCGACTGGATGATCCGGGTCGCTTCCTCGGCCGACGAGGAGATGATCTGCTGGACCACCTCGTCGGGCGTCTCGTAGCGGGTCTGGATGCCCTCGAGGTTCAGGACGGCCAGGCCGCCGAGCCTGCCCATCTCGATCGCGAAGCGGGGGTCGGTGACGCCGTCCATCGCCGCGGCGATGATCGGAAGCTCGATGCGCCGGCCGCAGAGCTCCCAGGCCACGTCGACCTCGTTCGGGTTGACCGTGACGGTGCCCGGCACCAGGGCGATGTCGTCGAACCCGTACGCGACCCGCGCCTTGCGTCCGCGACCGACCCACATGCCCATGCGCTACCCCTCCCTCGTCCGTCGCGCCCTACCGGTTGTGACCGTGTCCGCTACTGCCACTAGATATTGGGACAGTATAAAAGCCGCGTCCGGCGGGTGTCAAGTCGTCGGCCCGTCCGCGCGCGCTCGCCGCGCCCGCGCGCACGCGATGCGGAGCCCCTCGAGCGTCAGGTGCGGATTGACGACGTCGATCGTGCTCGCGAGGCCGTCCATCAGGCCCACCAGGCCGCCCGTCGCGACCACCTTCGGCGTTCCGCCCATCTCCCCGCGCATCCGCGTGACCAGGCCGTCGACCAGGCCCGCGTACCCGTACACGATCCCCGACTGGATGTTGGTCACGGTGTTGCGCCCGATGGCGGCGGGCGGCCGGACGAGGTCGACGCGAAAGAGCCGCGCGGCCCGGGCGGTCAGCGCCTCGGCGGCCGTGGCGATTCCCGGCGCGATCGCGCCGCCGATGAACTCACCCTCCGGCGACACGCACTCGAACGTCGTCGCGGTCCCGAAGTCGATGATGATGAGCGGCGGCCCGTAGAGCTCGATGGCCCCCACCACCTTGACGACCCGGTCGGGCCCCACCTCGCGCGGGTAGTCCACGCGCATGGCGAGCGCCACGTTGACGGCGGACTCCACGACGAAGGGCGAGATCCCGAAGTAGCGACTGGCCATCTCCTCGATGGTCCGCTGAACGGCGGGCACGGTCGACGAGATGGCCAGGTCGGTCACCTGGGACGGCTCGAGCCCGTGGCTCCGGAGCATCGTCTGGGTGAAGACGCCGTACTCGTCCGCGGTCTGCTCCCGCCGGGTTGTGAGCCGCCACGACGCGACGAGGTGCTCGCCGTCGTACACGCCCAGCTTGACGTTGGTGTTGCCGACGTCGACCACGAGCAGCATCAGGACGCTCCCGCGCGCGCCGGCTCTGGCCGCTCCCCCGGCGGCGCGACGAGGCTCGTGCGCCGCCCGTCGTCGCGCCGGACCAGGAGCTCCCCGGCCGGGCCGAGGTCCTCGGCCGTGCCCTCGCCGTCGGCCAGGCGGATGCGGCCGCCGAGCACGCCGCGCCGGCGCCACGCGGCCCGCACGGGCTCGAAGCCCGCGTCCGCAAGGACGCCGTACCAGCGGTCCAGGCCCTCGAGCAGCGCGCCGAGGAGCGTCGCGCGCTTCACGGACACGCCCAGCTCGAGGAGGGACCGAGCGCGGCCCGCGAGGTCGGCCGGCCAGTCCGCCTCGCGTTGCGACACGTTCACGCCGACGCCGAGGACCACCAGGGGCGGCGCGCCGGCCACACCCTCCGCGAGAATGCCCGCGACCTTGGTCTCGCCGACGAGGACGTCGTTGGGCCACTTGAGCGTCACCGCTCCGCCGCCGAGGGCTTCCAGCGTCTCGGCGACCGCGCAGCCGGCCGCCAGCGGGATCTCCGGCCAACGCGCCACCGGGAAGCGCGGTCGCAGGACCGCCGAGAAGAGGAGCGCGGTGCCGGGAGGCGCCGTCCATCGCCGCCCGTGCTGGCCGCGGCCGGCGCTCTGGTGGTCGGCGACGACCACGGCGCCCTCGGGGGCACCCGCGTCGGCCCACGCGCGGGCCAGCGTCTGGGTCGAGCCGACGGAGCGGAAGGCCAGGAGCGGCCCGCCGACGCGCCCGCCCGGCAGGCAGGAGGTGAGCGCGCGCGTCAGGGCGTGGTCGGGCGCCGTCTCAGCGACCGGCCAGGCCATCCAGCCGTTCCAGGCCTTCCTGGAGCTTCGCCCGGAGCGCACGCTGCTCGATGGCGCGCGCCTCCTCGCGGGCGACCACCTCGGCCGGCGCCCGCTGGCGAAAGTCCTCGCGCGCGAGCTTGGCCTCGCTGCGGCCGAGCTCCTCGTCGACCTTCCGGAGCTCCCGGGAGAGCCGGCTCCGCTCGGCCTCGACGTCCACCAACCCCTCCATCGGGACGTACACCTCGCAGCCCTCGGCGAGCGCGAGGAGGGAGTGCGGGGGGCGTATCGCGTCCGGGTCGACGAGCACCTCGGCGCGGGCCAGCGCGCCGACCGGGGCGGCGGCCTCGCGCAAGCTCGCGGCCACGGATCCGGCGGGCGGCCGGACGATGGCCGTCAGCGTGCGCGAGGGCGGGATCTGGAACTCGCTCCGGAGGTTCCGCACCGCGCTGATGACCGCCATGATCGGCGCCATCGCCGCTTCGGCCTCCGGGTCGAGGTCCCGCCGGCGCACGCGGGGGAAGCGGGCGATCATGATGCTCGCCGCGGCTCCCCTGCCCTTCGGGAGCTTCTGCCAGATCTCCTCGGTGATGAAGGGCATGAAGGGATGGAGCAGCCTGAGCGTCGTCTCCAGCACCTCCACGAGCGTCGCCTGCGTGCGCGCCCGCGCGGCCGGGTCGTCGCTCCGGTAGAGGGTCAGCTTCGACCACTCGAGGTACCAGTCGCAGAACTCGTGCCACAGGAACTGGTAGATCGCGCCCGCCGCGTCGTTGAAGCGGTAGGCCGCCAGCGACTTGCGGACCACGCCGATCGTCCGCGCCAGGCGGCTCCGGATCCAGCGCTCGGCGAGCGCCGGTGGAGCCTTGCGGGCGAGCGCGGGCCGGTATCCGTCCAGGTTCGAGAGGACGAAGCGGGCCGCGTTCCACAGCTTGTTGGCAAAGTTGCGGTAACCCTCGATGCGCTCGTCGGAGAGCCGGATGTCCCGGCCCTGGGCGGCCAGCGCCGCCAGCGTGAAGCGGAGCGCATCGGTTCCGTAGCGCTCCATCAGCTCGAGCGGGTCGACGACGTTTCCCTTCGACTTCGACATCTTCTGCCCCTCGGCGTCGCGCACGAGGGCGTGGATGTACACGTCCCGGAAGGGCACCTCCCCCATGAACTGGAGGCCCATCATCATCATCCGGGCGACCCAGAAGAAGAGGATGTCGAAGCCGGTGACCAGGCATGAGGTCGGATAGAAGACCTTGAGCTCCGGCGTCTCGCGTGGCCACCCGAGCGTCGAGAAGGGCCAGAGCGCCGACGAGAACCAGGTGTCGAGGACGTCCTCGTCGCGGCGGAGCGGACCCCGGCAGGCCGGGCACTCGGTGAGGTCCTCCCGCGACACGTGGATCGACCCCTCGGCGTCGCAGTACCAGACCGGGAGCCGGTGGCCCCACCAGAGCTGGCGCGAGATGCACCAGTCGCGGATGTTGTTCATCCACCAGTAGTACGTCTTCAGCCACATCCGCGGCACGATGCGCGTGCGTCCGTCGCGGACTGCCTTGGCGGCGCGCTCGGCGAGCGGCTTCGTCCGGACGTACCACTGCTTCGAGACCAGGGGCTCCACCACGGTCTTGCAGCGGTAGCACGTCCCGACGCGGTGCTGATAGGGCTCGATCTTGTCGATCAGGCCCAGGGCCTGCATGTCCTCGACGATGCGCTTCCGCGTCTCGAAGCGGTCGAGGCCGGCGTACTTGCCGGCACGCTCGTTCATCTTGCCGTCGAAGCCGATGACCTGGCGCACCTCGAGCCCGTGGCGCTGCCCGATCTCGAAGTCGGTCGGGTCGTGGGCGGGCGTGACCTTGATGACGCCGGTCCCGAACTTCGGGTCGACCGCGGCGTCGGCCACGACCTTCATCCGGATCGTCCCCTCGACCGACGGGACCTCGAGCTCCTTCCCCACGTACTGGGCGTAGCGCCGGTCCTTCGGGTTGACGGCGAGTGCCGTGTCGCCGAGCTTCGTCTCGGGACGCACCGTCGCCAGGGAGAGCGGACCGTACTTGATGTAGTAGAGTTCCGAGGCCTGCTCCTCGTACTCCACCTCGAGGTCGGAGAGCACCGTCTGGCAGCGCGGGCACCAGTTGACGATGTACTCGCCCTGGTAGATGAGGCCCTCTTCCCAGAGCCGGACGAAGACCTCGCGCACCGCGGCCGACAGCCCCGGGTCCATCGTGAAGCGTTCGCGCTCCCAGTCGCAGGAGGCGCCGAGCCGCTTCAGCTGCCGGATGATCGTGCCGCCGGATTCCTCCTTCCACTTCCACACCCGCTGGACGAACGCGTCACGCCCCAGCGCCTGGCGGCTCGTGCCCTCGGCGGCGAGCTGGCGCTCGACCACCACCTGGGTGGCGATCCCCGCGTGATCCATCCCCGGCTGCCAGAGGGTCTTGAAGCCGTCCATGCGCTTCCACCGAACCAGGATGTCCTGGAGCGTGTTGTTGAGCGCGTGGCCCATGTGGAGCGAGCCGGTGACGTTCGGCGGCGGGATGACGATGCAGTACGGCTTCGCCTTGGAGAAGGTGTCCGCGCGGAAATACCCGCGCTCCTCCCACACGCCGTACCAGGTGTCCTCGGCCTGGCGGGGGTCGTAGCGGTCCGCGAGGGGCGCCGGCGGGCGCGCGGCGGGCTTCGGGTCGTCCGGCACGGCGGTCATTCTAGCATCGGGCCCCGTCGTTTACACGTCGCGGGGCGTCCCGTAGAATTGTCAGCGAAGGCCCGGCCGTGAGGATCATCGACCGCTATATCTGGAAGGAGCTCATCACCCCGTTCTGCCTCGGGCTGCTCATTTTCACCTTCCTGCTCCTGATCGACCGCATCTTCGACCTCACGGACCTGATCATCAACAAGGGCGTGCCGGTCCACCTCGTCCTGATGATGCTCGTCTACATCTCCCCCGCCATCCTGGTCCTCACGATCCCCATCGGGTTCCTGCTGGCGATCCTGGTCGCCTTCGGGCGCCTGTCCGCGGACATGGAGGTGGTCGCGCTGAAGGCCTGCGGCGTGAGCCCCCTCCGCCTCCTGTGGCCGGTGGTGGCGTTCGGGCTCGGCGTGACCGCGCTCACCGGGTACCTGATGATCGACTCCGTGCCCAAGAGCAACTACGCCTTCAAGTCCCTGGTGTTCGAGATCGTCCGGACCTCGGCGACCGTGGGGCTGAAGGAGCGCGTGTTCAACGACACGTTCGGGAACTTCGTCATCTACGTGGACGAGATCGGGGCCGACCAGGTGGCGCTCCGGAACGTGTTCGTGTCCGACGAGCGCAAGCCCGACGAGCAGCGCTTCATCACCGCGCGCGAGGGGCGGCTGCTCTCGGACGAGGTGAACCGTCGGGTCACCCTGCGCCTCCTGGACGGCGCCATCCACGAGACGAGCCCCAACGCGCTCCAGAAGTACCGCGAGGTGAGCTTCCGGCTGTACGACATCTCCCTCGTGCTCGAGAACCCGCTCGTGAAACAGGGCGGCGCGCCCAAGGGCGACCGCGAGATGAGCCTGGTCGAGCTCCGGGTGGCGGCGCAGAACGCGACCAACCTCAAGGGAAACCCCAACCCCTTCCTGGTCGAGATCCACAAGAAGTTCGCCATTCCCGCCGCCTGTATCGTCTTCAGCCTCCTCGGCGTGCCGCTCGGCATCCGGGCCCACCGGGGCGGGCGGATGGGCTCCTTCGTGGCGCTCCTGCCCATCGTGCTCTTCTACTACTTCGGCCTGACGCTCGGCGAGAACATCGGCGACTACGGGCGGATTCCCCCGTGGCTGGCGATGTGGGCGCCCAACATCATCGTGGGTGCCATCGCGCTGTACCTCCTGCGCGCGACGCTGAAGGAGCGGCCGATCCCGGTGGTCGCGCTGACCCAGCGCGGGTTCTGGGCCACCGTCGCCGCCTTCCAGAGCACTCGCCGGGCCGTTGACGAGGGGCTGAAGCGCGCCCGGACCGCCGGGGCCGGCCGCTCCGCGTCGGGCCGCCGCCGGCCGGCCTTCGCGCGCGGCGTCGCCGCCGACGCGGCGGAGCTGCACCGCAGCGAGTCGTGGGTGCCGCTGATCTACGGATTCATCGTCTACACGCCCGTGGTGATCATCCTGGGGTTCGTGCTGCAGGACCGGCTCGGCATGTCGGCACCGATGCTGACCGTCGCGCTGGCTCTCGCGTTCCTCCTGTACTGGACGATCGCCTGGCTGTGCGTCGGGGTCGTGAATCGCTACCTCAGCCGCCAGTTCCTCACGCTGTTCGCCTACGGCATCGCGCTCGCGAGCGTCGTGGTGATCGTCGGTGACCTGATGACCACGCTGGAGCGCTACATCCGGCTGAAGCCCGGCATCAAGCTGATCCTCCTGCACTTCGTCTTCCGGACGCCGCCGTTCGTGTACCAGGGTCTGCACCTCGTGATGCTGATGTCGACCATCCTCCTGTTCGTCGGCCTCTCCCGGAGCAACGAGCTCACGGCGCTCAAGGCCGGCGGGGTGAGCCTCTTCCGGGCCAGCCTCCCGGTCCTGGGGCTGGCGATGGTGATCTCGATCACGTCGCTCGGGTTCCAGGAGTACGTGATGCCGTGGATGAACCGGCGGGCGGTCGAGATCGACGAGGCCAAGATCAAGCGACGCACCATGCCGGAGCTCCGGAAGCGCACCGAGATCTGGTACCGCGGGCGCGAGGACGGCGTGGCCGAGAGCCGGATCTACCACATCGGACTCCTCGACCCGAGCAACCAGCAGATGAACAACGTCACCGTGCTGTCGCTCGGGTCCGACTTCACCATGCGGCGGCGCTGGGACGCGAAGGACATGCGGTGGGTGGTCGCCGACGACGCCTGGCGGCTCGGCACGGGCGTCCGGCGGGAGTTCCGCCGTGGGCAGCCCGACCGGGCCGAGACGTTCAAGGAGCAGACCATCAAGCTGCCCGAGCGGTACCAGGACTTCGCCCAGGTCCCGCGGGCGCCCGACGTGATGAGCTACAAGGAGCTCCGGGAGTACATCGACCGGCTCCAGGACGCCGGGCACAAGGTCGCCAAGTACATCGTCGACCTCCAGTCCAAGATCTCGTTCCCGCTCGCCCACCCGATCATGGTGCTCGTGGGCATCCCCTTCGCGCTCCAGTCCCCCCGGGGCGGGCGGGTCATCGGGATCGCGCTGTGTCTCGCGCTCGGGCTGACGTACTTCATCGTCCACTCGGCGGCCGTGGCGCTGGCCCGCACGGAGATCCTGCCGCCGCTCGTCGCGGCCTGGGCCGCGAACGCCCTGTTCGCGTCGCTCGGGCTGTTCCTGTACCTGCGCGCGCGCACCTGAGCGGCGCCGTCCGGCGCCCGGAGGCGTGGCGCGGGGGTCCTCAGCGCGGCGAGCGCTCCCGCAGCGACTTGAGGGTCTCCTCGAGGCGGCGCTGGGCGTCCCCGTAGGCCGCCCAGTCTCCCCGGCGCAGCGCGTCCTGCCCCCGGCTCCACGCTTCCCAGGCGCGGCCGACCAGCGCGGCGACCCCCTCCCCCGGAACCGCGGCGGCCATCGGCGCCGGGGACCGGCTGGCCGGAGAACCGCGGCCCCCGAAGATCGCCTGGAGGGAGGCGTCGAGCGTCTCGCTCATCGCGATCTGGTTCCCGTGGGCGACGATCACCCGCTTCAGCTCCGGGATGGACCCCTTCTCGGCCGCCAGGTACAGCGGCTGCACGTAGAGGAGCGACTCCTCGACGGGGATCGCCAGGAGGCTCCCGCGGACCACGGTCGAGCCGCGCTGGCTCCAGAGGGTGAGCTGCTGCGAGATCACCGCGTCCTGGTCGATCCGGGCGGCGATCTGCCGGGGTCCGTAGATGAGGCGCTGCTTCGGGAAGAGGAAGGCGACCAGGCGGCCGTACGCCTCGCCGTCGGAGCGGGCCGCCAGCCACGCGATCATGTTGTCCCGGCGGAGCGGCGTGAAGGGGATCAGCAGCACGAACTCCTCGCGCGACTCCCCCGGGATGCGCATGATCGTGTAGTAGGGCTCCAGCTCGCGCTCGCGCCCGGCCTCGGTGGTGCGGGGCACGGACCAGAGGTCCTCCTTGTTGTAGAAGACCCGGGGATCCTGCATGTGGTACGTGGCGTACATCCGAGCCTGCACCGCGAAGAAGCCCGACGGATACCGGACGTGCGCCCGGAGATCGGCGGGCATCGTCTCGATCGGCGCGAGCAGGCCCGGGAACGCGGCGCCGTAGGCGCGCACGAGCGGGTCCTGCGCGTCGGAGACGTAGTAGCTCACTGACCCGTCGTAGGCGTCGACGACCACCTTGACCGAGTTCCGGACGTAGTTGCCGAGCCCCGGGACGCGCTCCGCGTACGGGAACCGGTCGGTGGCCGTGTAGCCGTCCACGATCCAGGCGAGGCGTCCCTCGGCGCGGATGACCAGGTACGGGTCGGAGTCGAAGCGGAGGAACGGCGCGATCCGGCGCACGCGCTCGCCGATCTGACGGTGGAACAGGACCCGGCTCTCCGACGTGATCTCGGGGCTCAGGAGTACACGGTAGGAGCCGAAGCTGATGGAGAGCAGGAGCCGCCGCCAGATGGACCCGACCCGGACCCCGCCCTTCCCCTGGTAGGTGGTGTAGACGTTCTCGTCGCCCGACGGGTAGTCGATCTCCTGGGACCGCGTCCGCACGAATACGTAGTCGTTGGACACCTCGCCGAAGTAGATCTCCGGCCGCGTGATGCGGAGGGTCGCCTTGGTGGGCACCGGCGGAATGTCCTTCACGTAGAGCTCGGGCAGGCCCTCCCCCGTGATGCGGTTGACGGGCCCGACCACCGCGCCGTACCCGTGGGTGTACTGGAGGTGCTCGTTGATCCACTGGAGATCGGCGTCGCGGCCCTGGACGTCGCGCGGGAGGTTCTGGTACGAGAGCTCGCGCGCCGACAGCATGATCTGCTGGTATTCCCCGTCGACGACGTACCGGTCGTTGTCCACGTCGACGAACCGGTAATACGTCCGGATCTCCTGCAGCTGCGCGAAGGTCAGGAGGAGCGGGGCGTGGTCCCACAGGCGGACGTTCTTGAGCGTCGGCGCGTTGCGGGCCAGGTCGGCGGAGGTCAGCGTCTCGCGGGCGGGAAAGTCCCGCTCCTCGATGCGGTCGAGCGCGAAGGCCCGGCGCGTCATCTGGATGTGGTTGGCGATGTAGGGGCTCTCCGCGACCAGGGCGTTCGGCGCGACACGCAGGCGCTGCATCAGCGCCGGGAACACCCAGATGCCGGCGATCCAGCCGACCACCAGCACGACGACGCCGGCGGCGACCGGTCGCGCGCTGCGCCGGAACACGTGGACGAGAGCGGTGAGCGCGCAGAGCACCGTCAGGACCGCCAGCCACTTGAGCGCCGGGAGCGTCGCGTTCACGTCCGTGTACGTCGCGCCGAGCACCGCGCCGCGCTGCGAGTAAAGAAGCTCGTAGCGGTCGAGCCAGAAGTCCACCGCCTTGGCGAAGAGGAGGAGCGCGAGGAGCCCGAGAAGGTGCGCGCGGGCCCGCGCGGTGATCACGGGGCCCCTGGACGTCAGCACGAGCACCCGCCCGAGGAAGTAGACCAGGGCCGTCGTCACCAGCGTGAGCAGGAGGACCCCGAAGATCCAGCTGAGCCCCCGCTGCCAGAGCGGCAGGCGGAACACGTAGAAGCCAACGTCCCGCTGGAAGATCGGGTCCACGACGCCGAACGGCTGCGCGTTCTGGTAGAGCAGAAGCGCCTGCCACTCGGTGCTCGCAGAGAGTCCGACCAGGAACGAGACGACCGCCGCCACCGGCTTGATCAGCCGCTGGAGCAGCGGCTCCAGCACCACCCGGCTCGGCAGGCCCAGGGGCTCCTCGAGCTCCCAGAACACGTCCGGCGGCCGCGCGCGGACGGCGGCGCGCAGGTTCGCCATCAGGAACAGGAAGGTGACGAGCCCAACGCCGATCAGGAGGCCGCCCCTCGTCGCGGCGATGCGGAGGAAGAGGGGCACGTAGCCCACCTCCTCGAACCAGAGCCAGTCCGTGTAGAACGGCACCGCCTCGAAGGCGAGGACCGCAACCACGCCGATCAGAGCCAGGAGCGACGCGCGCCGGGTCACGGCGTGTCCTCCTTCTCGATCTCGTACGCGAGCCGTCGCCGCGCCATCCAGCGGACGGCGAACAGGTCGGCGAGGCCGGCCCAGAGCCGGCCCCAGTTCCCGTACTTCGAGGTGCCGGCGCGTCGCGGGCGGTGAGACACCGGCACCTCGGTCACCCGCCGCCCGTCCATCTGCAGGAGCGCCGGCAGGAACCGGTGCATGCCGCGGTAGAGGTGCAGGCTCTGGACGGCTTCCCGCCGGAAGGCCTTCAGCGTGCAGCCGGTGTCGTGGACCCCGTCACGCGTGAACCGGTCCCGCACCCGGTTGGCCACCCGCGACGCCACGCGCTTGGTCCACGGGTCGCGGCGATCGACGCGCCACCCGCAGACGGCGTCCCATCCGGGGAGGGCCGCCAGGAGCCGCGGGATGTCGTGGGGATCGTTCTGGAGGTCGGCGTCCATGGTGACGACCACCGCGCCTCGGGCGGCCTGGAAGCCGGCGTGGAGGGCGGCGGTCTGCCCCGCGTTCCCCCGAAAGCGGAGGACGCGGACGCGGGCGTCCTTGGCGCCGAGCTCCCGGAGGACCTCGCCCGTTCCGTCGGTGGAGCCGTCGTCGACGAACAGGATCTCGAACGGCTGGCCGATCTCGTCGAGGACACCGACGAGCTCCTGGTACAGCGGCCCGACGTTCGCGCGCTCGTTGTACGCGGGGATCACCACGGTGAGCGCGGGTGCCGGCCGGGACCGCTCCTCCGCCATGCCTGCCGCTCTCCCTTCCCTCAGTACCTGGTTCGGCCGGCGGGTACCGGCGCGGCGCGGAAGCCGTACGCGCGGTAGAGACTGAACACGCGAATCACCCGGTCGCCCTTGACCACCTCCAGCACGATCGGCGGGTCGACCCGCGTGAACGCGGCGCGGACGCGACGATCCAGCGGGCCGGCGCCCTCCTCCACGTACACCGCGTCCCACCCGAGGCGGGACTCGGGGCCCGGCCAGAAGTCGTACTGGTTCAGGCGACGGCCCAGGCTGAAATTATACGCGGGACGCTCGCCCGGCACGTAGAAGGCGAGCTCGCTCGTGATCTGGTAGCGCCCGGACACGAGGAACGTGCGTCGCGGATCCGGCATGCCGCCGATGGTCATCCCGACCGCGCGCCCGAGCTCGGTCCAGCCGCGGAGGCGTCGCGCGGGGTCGAGGCGCGAGGGCAGCTCGAGCCGGTCGATGACGTGGCCGACCGCGCTGAAGCAGAGCGCCACCGCGACGGCCGCGGCGAGGAGACGCGTCTGCGCGCGCCGCCGGCCGTCCGTCAGCGCTGCGCGGCGCTCGAGGAGCAGGCCGGCGGTCGCGAGCGCGAGCGGCGGGTACGCGGCGGCCGCCCAGTTCGCCTGGAGCTTGCTCTGGAGCCCGACGAGGACGTAGGTACCGAGCACCGGCACCGCGAACGCGAGGAGGAACCGGTACGGCTCCCGCTGCCGCCGGAAGCCCTCGCGCACGGCGACCCAGAGGCCCCAGGCGAGCAGTCCGGCGATCAGCGGCGTCAGCACGAGGAGCTGAGAGCCGAGGAACTCGGCGAGGTGCACGAGCGTCAGCCCCCCACCTCCCCGACCCTGGCTCGCGACGTGCCGGGCGGAGACCCAGCCGACGCGCACGTTCCAGACGACCACCGGCGCGAGGCTCACGAGCACGGCCAGGACGGCGAGCGCCGGGCCGGCCGGCCGGATCGTCCGCCGTCGGTCTGGCGCGAGCCACAGGTACAGCACGAGGCCCGGCACGGCGAAGAGCATCGTGTACTTGGCGAGGCTGCCCACGCCGACCGCCAGCCCGAAGAGGAGCCACATTCCCGCTCCTCCGCCGGTGAGGGCCCGGTGCGCTGCCCAGAGCCCGAGGGTCCAGGCGACGACGAACGGCGAGTCGATCGTCGTGAGGAGGCTTCCCGCCCAGACCAGCGGGGTGAGCTGGAGGCCGATCACGGCGAGCGCGCCGGGCTCCGGCCGGCCGTAGAGGTCGCGGCCCAGTCGGTAGATGGCCCACGCGCCGACGAGGCTCAGGGCGACCGCGCCCAGGCGGATGCCGAACGCGGACGTCCCGAACACGGCGGTCAGGCCCGCCATGAGGTACGCGATGAGCGGGCCCTTCGAGTAGTACGAGAGATCGAGCCGTCGGGACCACTCCCAGTAGTGCGCCTCGTCCGGCGAAAGGTCGAGTCCGCCCCACAGGAGGTAGGCGATCCGGAGCGCCGTCAGGACGGCCAGGACGGCCACGGTCAGGCGGCCGGCGTGGCTTCGTCCCGGCAGGCGGGCCGGCTCGCTCACTCGCGGACGTGCACGGGATTCGAGAAGATCCATGGCCGGTACGCGACGCCGCCGATCGGGAAGAGGTCGACACGGAGGTCGACCTCGACCCGGTACACGCCGGGCCCCGTGATCGGGACGGTGAGCAGCGTGTCGCCGGGGCCCTCGTGTATCACGGTCCCGTCGCGGAGGAGGCGCACGAGCGCGTCGCCGACCGGCGGGACCCTGACCTCCGCCGTCTGCCCCGCGCGGTACGTCGTGGTCCCGCCCATGAGGGTCCGCGCCTCGCCGAGCCGGACGGCGAATCGGAAGCCGTCTGCCGGCGCGAAGCCGTCGAAGGCGTTGTAGAAGGAGCCCGCGCGCATGGCGCGGTAGACGCGGAGGCGGTCCGCGGGCTCGCGCCGGAGCGGCTCGGTGGTGACGAAGTGGAGCCGCCCCAGACGGAACGCGGTCTCGTGCGACGGGACGACGAGATCGGTCTCGTCGGTCAGCGCGACGCCGCCGTGGGCGTCGAGGGCCAGGACGCCGATGGTCGGCCGCTCCCGGCTCATGTCGTCCCAGCGGGCGAGCACGGCCCGCGGCCAGTGGATCCAGGACAGGACCGCCATGACCGGATTCGCCGGATAGGCCGCGAGGCCGACGGCCCTCCGTCCCCAGGACACCCCCATGATCTGGTCGAAGACATCGATGATCTCGACGCCGTCGATCTCCGGCACGGCGTGCCGCCACCCGAGGCGGGGGTGATCGGGATGGGCGAGGAGGACCATGGCCCCGGCCTGGCGGTAGGCGCGCACCAGGTCCTCCAGCACGAAGCCTCGCGCCTTCGTCGGGAGGTCCGCTCGCGGCGGATCCAGCAGGAGAAGGTAGCCGGACCCGGTCGTGATCTCGGCGCCGACCAGCACCAGGACATCCCCGTGCCACCCCTCCTTGTCCTCGGCCAGGGGCGCCAGCGTGTTGTGGTCCGTCAGGACGACCACTTGGACCCCGGCGCGCGCCGCGGCCGCCGCGATCTCCTCGATGCTGCCGCGGCCGTCGTGCGAGTAGGCCGAGTGCACGTGGAGCACCGCGGTGTACTCGGAGAGGTCGGAGGCCGGCGGCCACCCCGCGCGGGCCTCGAGGCGCCCCAGCGAGGCGACGGCGACGTAGCCCGCGCCGAGCCCGAGGACGAGGAGGACGGCGAGCGCGCCCCAGGCCCGCCGCCGCCAGCGCCGGTTAGCGCGGGCTGGCATCCGGCGCGGCGGGCACCCGGCTGGCCCCTCCCTAGATCCCGGCGTCCTGGCGGAGGTCCTTCACGCGGTGCGTGTGCTCCCAGGTGAACTCGGGCTCGCTCCGACCGAAGTGTCCGAACGCGGCCGTCTTCCGGTAGATCGGACGACGGAGGTCTAGATACTTGATGATGCCGGCGGGCGTGAGATCGAACTGGCGCTGGATGAGCTGCTCGAGCTGGGCCTTGGGAAGCTTGCCGGTCCCGAACGTCTCGACCATTACCGACACCGGGTCGACGACGCCGATGGCGTACGCGACCTGGACCATGCACCGCTCCGCGAGCCCGGCGGCCACGATGTTCTTGGCGACGTGTCGGGCCATGTAGGCGGCCGACCGGTCGACCTTCGTCGGATCCTTCCCCGAGAACGCGCCGCCGCCGTGCGGGCAGGAACCGCCGTAGGTGTCCACGATGATCTTGCGGCCCGTCACCCCGGTGTCGCCCATGGGTCCGCCGGTCACGAAGCGCCCGGTGGGGTTGATGTGGAACGTCAGGTGCCGGCGGTCCACCATGTGGGGCGGCAGCGTCGGCATGACGACGTGCTCGATGATCTCCTCGCGCAGGCGCTCGTGGGGAACATCCGGGGCGTGCTGGGCCGACACGACGACGGTCTCCACGCGCACGGGCTTCCCGTCCACGTAGCGGACACTCACCTGAGACTTCCCGTCCGGCCGGAGGTACGGCAGCTTGCCCGACCGCCGCACCTCGGACAGGCGGCGCACGAGTCCGTGGGCGAGCGAGATCGGCGCCGGCATGAGCTCCGGCGTCTCGCTGCACGCGTAGCCGAACATCAGGCCCTGGTCGCCCGCGCCGAGCTTGTCGCTTCCCTGGTCGACGCCCTGGGCGATGTCCGGGGACTGCTTGTGGACGGCCACCACGACCCCGCACGTCTCGGAATCGAACCCGAACTTGGCCCGCGTGTAGCCGACGTCCTTGACCGTCTGCCGCGCGACGTCCGCGATGTCGACGTTGGCCGTCGTGGTGATCTCCCCGGCGACGACGATCAGGCCCGTCGTGAGGAGCGACTCGCAGGCCACGCGACCGCGCGGATCCTTCTCATAGATGGCGTCCAGCACTGCGTCGGAGATCTGGTCCGCGATCTTGTCCGGGTGGCCCTCGGTGACCGACTCCGAGGTGAAGATGTACTCGTCGTGCGCCATCTGGCCCTCCTGAATGGCCTGCCGTGCGGTCGGGCACGCGGAAACGAGCCCGCAACCGGGCCACTGTAGCATGGGCCGCACGGCCTCTCAAGGCGAAGGGCCCTCGGAAGGGCCCGGGCGGCTGCCGCGGAGCCCCTCGGGACCCCTCGGCCCGTCGGCGGCGCCGCGGATCAGGGCCGGTTCGTGCCCTCGCGGCCGTACAGGTCCTTCAGGCGCACGACGTCCTCCAGTTCTGGCGTGGACACCTCGAGCACGTCGGAGTCCTCGATCGCCTCGATGGTGTGGATCTCGCCTGGCCGGTTGCGCCAGGCGTGCCCCTCCCCGATCTCGGTGACCGTGAGGCGGTCCTCGCTCGGGCCCTTGGTCAGGCGGAGCCGGCCGCGCAGCACGTAGCTCGACTCGTCCTTCTCCCGGTGGTACTGGAGCGACAGCCGATGGCCGTGTCGGAGGTGCAGGATCTTCCCGACGTAGCGGTCGGTCCACGCGTACCAGATCTCGTACCCCCAGGGCTTGTCGATCCGGGCCGGCAGGCGGTCGGGCGAAGGGTCCATGCGCGCTCCCTTGCGGCGGGGGTCAGCCCGCGCGGTCCACGTCCCGGTGGGTCACGTGGACCGGGACGCCGCTGGCATCCGCGAACCCCTGGAGCTCCTCCACCAGCGCCACCGAGCGGTGACGGCCGCCCGTGCAGCCGATCGCGACCGTCAGGTACGCCTTGCCCTCCTTCTGGTAGCGAGGCAGGAGGTAGGTCAGGAGGTCGCGGAGCCGCGTGATGAGCTCCTTCCCCTCGGGCTGCTCGACCACGAACTGCCGGACGGCCGCCGCCCGCCCGTCCTGCGCCTTGAGCCCCTCGACGAAGAAGGGGTTGGGCAGGAACCGGCAGTCGAACACGAGGTCCGCCTCGTACGGCACGCCGAATTTGTACCCGAACGAGAGGAGGTTCACGCTGAGCCCCGGCGAGGCGGTCTCCCCGTAGGTTTCGACGAGGCGTTGCCGCAGTTCGTGCACCGTGATCTGGGACGTGTCGATCACCCGGTCGGCGAGCTCCCGGAGGTTCGCCAGGAGCTTGCGCTCTTCGCGGATGCCGTCGAGGAGCGAGCCCGACGACACCGGGTGCCGACGCCGGGTTTCGTGGTAGCGGCGGACCAGTGCCTCCTCGGAAGCCTCGAGGAACAGCACCTCGGTCTGGTAGCCGGCGCCGCGCAGCTCGCCCAGCACCTCCACCACCGAGTGGAGGTACTCGCGCTCCCGGATGTCGACGCCGAGGGCGATGCGGCCGATGCGCCGGGTGGAGTGCGCGCAGAGCTCGGCGAAGGTCGGGATCAGGGTGGTCGGCAGGTTGTCGACGCAGTAGTAGCCCATGTCCTCGAAGCACTTGATGGCCCAGCTCTTCCCGGCTCCGGACAGGCCGGTGATGATGATGAGCCGGGCGCGCTCGGGCTCCGGGTCGGCGTGCCCCGACCTAGCCGGCGGGCTCGACAAGCTCCACCCGCCCGTCGGGCCGGCGCCGGAGGACGTTCACGGTCCCCGTCCGCGCATTCCGGAAGACGAGGAGGCCGTCCGTCTGGAGGCGCAGCTGGTCCACGGCCTCCTCGAGGGACATGGGCTTCACGCTGGTCCGGCGCACCACGACCGGGGCCGCCGGAGCGGCTTCGGGCGGCTCCGCGGGGGGGGCGGCCGCCGGACGGGCCCGCGATGGTCGCGGCTTCTTGGCGGTCACCCGCTCCTTCCGCCGCCGGATCTGGGTCGCCAGCACCGTCAGCGCCTGGTCCACCGCCGCGTGGAAGTCGGGCGCCTCGCCCTCGGCGTGGAACGTCGCCCGCTTGGCCTGCAAGGTCACCTCGGCGAGGTGGCGGTAGCGTTCGGTCGCGAGGACGACGCGGGCCTCGATGAGCTTGGGGAAGAGGCGCTGCATCTTGGCGACCTTTCCCTCGACCCGACGCCGGATGTCCGGGGAGACGCTGGCGCCCCCGCGTCCCGCCAGATGGAAAACCATGCGGCTCTCAGCTGCGCTTGCGCACCGCGAGACGGCGCTGGTGCGAGGGCAGGATGCCGAGCTCCTCCCGGTACTTCGCGACCGTCCGCCGCGCGATCGTCAGGCCATCCTGCCGGAGCGCCTTGGTGATGTCCTGGTCGGAGAGGGGCTTCGCCAGCTCCTCCTTCGCCACGAGGTCCTCGATCATCTTCTTGACGCTGACCGACGAGACCTCGTCGCCTTGCGTCTTGGCGATGCCGCTGTGGAAGAAGAACTTCAGCGGCAGCACGCCTTGCGGCGTCTCCACGTACTTGCTCGTGGTCACTCGGCTCACCGTCGATTCGTGCATCCGGATGTCCTCGGCCACGTCCCGGAGGGACAGGGGCCGGAGGTAGGGGAGCCCGTTGTCCAGGAACGCCCGCTGGAACTGGACGATCGAGTTCGTGACCTTGTAGAGTGTTTTCTGCCGCTGCTGGATGCTCTTGATCAGCCAGACCGCGGACCGGACGCGGTCCTCGACGTAGCGCCGCGCCTCGTCCCCCTGCCCGATCACGTCCCGGTAGTAGCGGTTGATCCGGAGCCGCGGCATGCCGTCCTCGTTGAGGATGATGGCGTAGTCGTCGCCGACCTTCTTCACCAGCACGTCCGGCGTGACGTAGCGAGTCTCGGTCGACGCGAAGCGGCGCCCCGGCTTCGGCTCGAGCGTGGCGATCTCGTGCACGGCCTCGATGACCCGGTCCTGGTCGACCTTGAGGGTGCGGGCGATCTCCGGGTACTTGCACCGCTGCAGCGCCTCGAAGTGCTGGTCGAGGATCTGGATGGCGAGCGGGTTCGCGGGCTGCGCGCGTCCCGGGTCGCGGAGCTGGAGGAGCAGACACTCCCGGAGGTCGCGCGCGGCCACGCCGATCGGGTCGAAGGTCTGCACGAGCTCGAGGGCCTTCTCGATCACCGCGGGCGGGAGCTGCCGCTTCTCCGCGATCTCCTCGATCGTCGCCCGGAGGTACCCGTCCTCGTCGAGATTTCCGACGATCTCCTCCGCCGCCGCCTGCACTTGCGGCTCGACGACGCTCAGGCGGAGCTGTTCGTCCAGGTGGTCCGCGAGCGAGGTCGGAGTCCCGACGAAGTTCTCGAAGCGCGTGTCCTCGTGCTCCTCCTGCTGGACCAGGCTCCGCTCCTCGGGCGGGCCGAAGATGACCTCCGAGATGTCGAACGGGAGGTCGGGCGCGGCGTCGCCGGTCGGGGCCGTCGCGATCTCGGGCGCGGTCTCAGTCCGAGGCGGCTCGGGCGCCGCCTCGCCCTGCTCCTCGGTTTCCGGGGTCGGCGCGTCGTCGGGCGGGGCCTCCTCGAGGACGGGGTTCTCGAGGAGCTCCTTCTGCACGACCTCCTGGAGCTCCACCACCGACATCTGCAGGAGCTGGATCGCCTGCTGCAGCATCGGCGTCATGACGAGCCGCTGCGTCTGGCGGAGGGTGAGCCGGGTCTCCATGGCCATGGCGGCGCCTATCCGGTGGGCCCGACGGCCCCGGGCCGGTCGACCGGCCGGACGCGCGCGAGGCTAGAGCGAGAACTTCTCACCGAGGTAGATCTCCCGCGCCTTCTCGTTGGTGGCCAGCTCGTGCGCCTTGCCCGACACCAGGATCTGACCGCCGAAGAGGATGTACGAGCGGTCGGTGATCGAGAGGGTCTCGCGGACGTTGTGGTCCGTGATCAGGACCCCGATCCCCTTCTCCTTGAGCCGCGCGACGATGCTCTGGATCTCGGCGATCGCGATCGGGTCGATACCCGTGAACGGCTCGTCCAGCAGGATGTAGTTCGGGGACGTGATGAGGCAGCGCGTGATCTCGAGGCGCCGCCGCTCGCCGCCGGACAGCGTGAAGGCGCGTTGCTTGGCGAGGTGCTCGAGGCTCAGCTCCCGGAGCAGGTTGCGCAGACGCTCCTGCCGCTCCCGCGGGCTGAGGTCGATGGTCTCGAGGATGGCCAGCAGGTTCTCCTCGACCGTCAGCTTCCGGAAGACCGAGGACTCCTGCGGGAGGTAGCCGATGCCCTGTCGGCACCGCCGGTACATGGGCAGATTCGTGATGTCGTGCCCGTCCAGGAGGATCCGGCCGCGATCCGGCGTCAGGAGGCCGACGACCATGTAGAAGGTCGTGGTCTTCCCCGCCCCGTTGGGGCCGAGGAGGCCGACCACCTCTCCGCGCTCGATGTTGACGTTCACGTCGTTGACGACCTTCCGGTGTCGAAACGTCTTGACGAGGCCTTGCGCCTCGAGGCCCATCCGGCGCCTGCCCCGATCTCAGCCGCAGGCGCCGGGGCGCTTTTCGTCCTTCTTCGCGGCGGGGGCCCCACCCGCGGGCTTTTCCTCGTCGCGCTTCGGGTAGAAGACCGACTTCACGCGGCCCTGCGGACCCGCCTCGACCTCGCTCCGGTCGTCGGCGAGGTACATGACCACGCGCTCGCCCGTGACGACGTTGTCCTCCTGCCACACCTTGGCGTCGCCGATCAGGAGGAGCTTCTGGTCGTCGTCGTAGTACTCGGCGCGCTTCGCGGTACCGGTGCGGCAGTCCTCCGTGACGATCTTGACGTTTCCCGTCGAGATGATCCGGAGCACCCGCTCGCCCTTGTCGTCCAGGTACACCTCCATGCGGTCCGCTGTCTGGACCGAGGTGTCCTGCTTGGCGACCACGTTCCCGGTGAAGACGACGAGCCCTTCCTTCTTGAAGGCCTCCATCCGGTCCGCGTCGATGACGATGGGCGAGTTCGATCGCGGCCCGCCGGGCTTGTTGCTGGACTTGGCGGGCGCGGGCTTCGGCGCGGCCGCAGGCGCGCCGCCACTCTTGGGGGCGGGAGCCGGCGCCTTGGTCTGGGCGACGAGCGGCGAGGCGACTCCGGCGCTCAGCGCCACCAGGGCCGTCAGGACGAGAGCGGCGCTCCTCATGGCTTGCTGCTCCTCGGGAAGAGTGCGAGGTTCGACTTCACGCGGTCCGTGATGACGACCCGGACGTTCTGGCGGATGGCCGCGCTCTCCTCCTGCATGCGGACCGCGAGGCCCCGCCCGGTGATCGTGGTGCCTTCGCGGCTGATCTCCACGGGGTCGTCGGTTGCCAGGGTGCGGCGCTCGTTGTCCCAGGCGAGGGCGGCCGTCTTCATCTCCAGGCCGTCGTTCGATCGGATCACGACGTTCCCGGTGAGGGTGACGTCCCGCTTGTTGTTGTCGAGCGTGCCCTCGTCGCTCGTGACCGTCCAGTCGCCGTCCTTCGAGAACAGCTGGATGACGACCTTCCGCATGAGCGTGATGCCCTTCTGGTCGTAGACCTCCGCCTGGTCGGCGCGCAGGGTCCACCGGAGGTTCCCGTCCAGGGTCTCGTTGATGTGGACTTCCTTGATCTGGTACTCCGCCTGCTGTGGCGGTTGCTGGACGGCCGGAGGCGGCCGCCGCCCCATGACCCGCCAGGCAACGACGCCCGACAGGCCGGCCAGCACGGCCAGGAAACACACCAGGAAGAGCGTTGAGAGCCGGCGCATTCGATTGACCGTCAGTGCCCGGGATAGCCCGACACGGCGCCTACCCTAGCACGAATCGTGCCGGGATAGAAGCGGCAAGATTCCATGCTGGTCCTGAGCAGCATGATCGTCAATAAATCAGTAGTTGCGATAACTTCTGAGGCGGTTCGATGTCGCGTCCGAGACCCGACTGGGACGCGAGCCTCCCGGTCAGGCGATCTTGGCCCGGAGGAGGTCGTGGAGGTGGAGGATCCCGTCCGGGCGTCCCTGGTCGTCGACGATGAAGAGCTGGGTGATGCTGTGCCGCTCCATCAGCTCGAGCGCGGTCGCGGCCAGCTCGGCTCGCCCCACGGTCTTCGGCCGGTGGGTCATGAGGGCGCCCACCGTGGTCGGGAGCGCCCCGCTCCGTTCGAGCGCGCGCCGGAGATCCCCGTCCGTGACGATGCCGGCGAGCCGGCCGCCGGCGTCGACGACGCCCGTGCAGCCGAGGCGCTTCGCGCTCATCGCCCGCACGACCTCGTCGAGGGTCGCGCCCTCCGCGACGACGGGCAGCGCATCCCCCTGGCGCATGAGCTCGGACACGCGGACCAAGCGGCGGCCGATCGCGCCACCCGGGTGGAGCCGCGCCATGTCCTCCGGGCCGAGGCCGCGCCGCGTCAGCACCGCGATCGCCAGGGCGTCACCCAGCGCGAGCGCGGCGGTGGTGGACGAGGTCGGCGTGAGGTTCAGCGGGCAGGCCTCCTCGCGGACCGAGACGTCGAGGACGAGCTCGGCGTGCTGCGCGAGGCGGGAGTCCGGGCGCCCCGTGAGGAGCACCAGCGGCGCGGCGAGCCGCTTGATCGCCGGGACCAGCGCGAGGAGCTCTTCGGTCTCCCCGCTGTGGGAGAGCGCGAGCACGACGTCACCACGGACCAGCATGCCCAGGTCACCGTGGACCCCCTCGGCGGGGTGGAGGAACAGAGCGGGCGTGCCCGTGGCCGCGAGCGTGGCCGCGAGCTTCTTGCCCACGAGGCCGGACTTTCCCATCCCGGTCACGACGACGCGGCCGCGGCACGATTCCACCAGTGCGACCGCCTGCTCGAAGCGCTGGTCCAGGCGGTCGATGAGCGCCCGCACCGCGTCGGCCTCGGTCTCCAGCACGCGGCGCGCCACCTTGAGGGCGTCGTCGGACCCGAACGAGCCCTTCATGGGATCCCCGCCAGGGCCTCGCCAATCGCCCGGAGCTCGCGAAGGAGCCGCGGGAGCCGGCCGAGCGCCAGCATCGTCGGCCCGTCCGAGGGCGCCCGCTCCGGGTCCTCGTGGACCTCCATGAAGACCGCGTCCACCCCGAAGGCGACGGCGGCGCGCGCGAGCGGCTCCACGTACTGGCGCTCGCCGCCCGAGCGGGTCCCCTCCCCGCCGGGGAGCTGCACCGAGTGCGTGGCGTCGAAGACGACCGGCACCCCGAGGCCGCGCATCACGCGGAGGCCGCGGAAGTCCACGACGAGGTTGTTGTACCCGAAGGTGGCCCCCCGCTCGGTGAGGAGGACATCCTCGCATCCCGCGCCCCGGAGCTTCTCGACCACGTTCCGCATGTCCCACGGCGCCATGAACTGACCCTTCTTCACGTTCACCGGGCGCCCGCTCCGGCCGCAGGCGACGACGAGGTCGGTCTGCCGGCACAGGAACGCCGGGATCTGGACCAGATCGAGGACCTCGGCCGCCGCCGGCACGTCCTCGGGTCCGTGCACGTCCGAGAGCACGGGGCAGCCGAACGTCTCGCGCACGCGCCGGAGGATCCGGAGCCCCTCCCGGAGACCCGGACCCCGGTACGAACGGGCCGACGAGCGGTTGGCCTTGTCGTAGGAGGACTTGTAGACGAACGGCACGCCGGCATCCGCCGCGATCCCGACCAGGGTCTCGGCGGTCCGGAGGGCGTGCGACTCGTCCTCGATCGCGCACGGGCCCGCCAGGAGTGCGAGCGGGCGCCCGCCGCCGATCGCCACGGGCCCGACGGACACGACGCGCGTGGCCGGGACCGCGCCGCCGCCCGAGCGGTCAGCGTCCGACGAAGTAGTGGTCGAGGCCGATCTTCCGGGTCCCATAGAGCTTGTTCCGCGTGGCCTCCTGGCAGACCTCCGCGTTCTTCCCTCGAAGCTCCGCGCACACGCGGATGGCGGTGGGCTCGTCGATCTCGGCGAGCTTCTCGACGACGCCCTGGATACACAGCCACTGAGCCGCCTCCGGCCCCTGCCCGCAGATCTCTCGGATGCGCGACGGCGTCTGGGCGACGGGCCCGACGCTCGCGTGCCCCAGCCCGTGGAAGCAGGCAGGCTGGACACGGGATGGGAGGCCGAGGCACTCCTTGGCCACCGCCGGCATCCCCTCCCCGCGGCTTGCGGCCCGCGCGAGCATGAAGAACACCTTGTACCGGTAGCAAGCCGCGGCGTACTGCTTCGCCTCGTCGCAGGGATACTGATCGGCGCGGGCGGCGATCTGCTTCTGGTACGTCATGAAGAGCTGCATGTACGCGCCGGACGCGCAGTAGTACTGGTAGGCGCGCTCCCCGACGGCCTCGCAGAGCTTCAGCGCGCGGGGGATGTCGTAGTTCGACACGTAGGCGGCGCCGTGGCCGACCCCGTGCACGCAGTCCCCCTTCTTGTGGATCCGGCGGAAGGCCTCGCCGTCGCACAGGGTCGCGATCCGGTCGCGCAGGGAGCCGGGCTGCTCGGTGAACGCCTCCATCAGGACGCCGTGCATGCAACCCGAGACGCAGCGAGTCTGGCAGGCCTGGAGAACCGCCGGCATGTCCTTCGTCGTCGCGTAGGCGGCCTTGCCGAGCTCGTGCGCGTGGTCGTGGCAGTTCGGGAACGCGCTCTCCAGCGCGTCGAGCAGCCCCGGGACGCCGAGACGGGGGATCCAGGCCTCGAGCACCTTCCGCCGGCCCTCGGGAGGAGCGGCGCGGTACTCCCCGAGGAAGCGCTGACGGAGCGCGGGGTCGGACGGCGTCGTGGGCGTCGGATTCGCCGCGCGCTCCTCGAAGACCGAGGGCGCGGCCGGTGGGGCCGCCGGCGCCGCGGTGGTCGCGCCCGCCCCGAGCGCGATCGCGGCGAGCAGGAGGGCGGCGGGCCTCACCGGCGGCTGTGCCGCAGGGCCGCTCCGACGAACCCGGCGAAGAGGGGATGCGGCGACCAGGGGCGCGACCGGAATTCGGGGTGGAACTGCCCTGCCACGAACCACGGGTGATCGGGCAGCTCCACGATCTCCACGAGCTGCTTCGCCGGCCACACGCCCGAGACGCGGAACCCGTTCTTCTCGAGGAGCTTCCGGTACTCGTTCGAGACCTCGTAGCGGTGGCGGTGGCGCTCCTGGATGTGCGTGCTGCCGTAGATCTTCGCCGCCAACGAGTCCTCGGCGAGCGCGATCGGATACAGGCCGAGCCGCATTGTGCCACCCTTGTCCTCGACCGTCCGCTGCTCGGGCAGGATGTCGATGACCGGATGGGGGGTCTGCGCGTCGAACTCGGCCGAGTTGGCTCCCGCGAGCCCGGCAACGTGCCGGGCGAACTCGATCACCGCGCACTGTAGCCCGAGGCAGATGCCGAAGAACGGCACGTTGTGCTCGCGAGCATACTGGATCGCCTCGACCTTGCCCGGGATGCCGCGGTCCCCGAAGCCGCCGGGGATCAGGATGCCGTCCACGTCCGCGAGGTGCGCCGCGGGTCCCTCCTGGACGAGCTGCTCGGCGTCGACCCACCGCGTCTCCACGCGGGCGTTGTGGGCGATCCCGCCGTGCGTCAGCGCCTCGGCCAGGCTCTTGTAGGAGTCCCGGAGCTCGACGTACTTGCCCACGACCGCGATCCGCGCCGTCCGGGCCGGCTGCTTGATCTTCCGGACGATCCCCTCCCACGTCGACAGGTCGATGGGGCCGGCCGGCAGGCCGAGCAGCTTGACGATGATCTCGTCGAGCCCTTCCTGGTGGAAGACGAGGGGCACCTCGTAGATCGTCTCCACGTCCTTGGCGGTGATCACCGCCTCCTCGTCGACGTCGCAGAACAGCGCGATCTTGGACTTGATGGACGCCGGCAGGAAGCGGTCGGTCCGGCACAGCACGATGTCGGGCTGGATACCGATCGCCCGCAGCTCCTTCACGGAGTGCTGCGTCGCCTTGGTCTTGAGCTCGCCCGACGCCTTGATGAACGGTACCAGGGTCAAGTGGATGTAGAGCACGTTTTCGCGCCCGACGTCCTTCTTGAGCTGGCGGACGGCCTCCAGGAAGGGCAGGCTCTCGATGTCGCCGACGGTGCCGCCGATCTCGACGATCTGGACGTCGACATCCTGGCTGACCCGCCGGATCGACGCCTTGATCTCGTCGGTGATGTGCGGGATCACCTGGACGGTACGGCCCAGGTAGTCGCCGCGCCGCTCGCGGGAGATCACCGCGTGGTAGACCTTGCCCGTGGTGACGTTGTGGTCCCGCGTCATGCGCGCGCGCGTGAACCGCTCGTAGTGGCCCAGGTCCAGGTCGGTCTCGCCGCCGTCGTCGGTGACGAAGACCTCGCCGTGCTGGTAGGGGCTCATGGTCCCCGCGTCCACGTTGATGTAGGGATCCATCTTCTGGAGGGTGACCCGGAAGCCGCGGGCCTCCAGGAGACAGCCGATGGACGCGGCCGCCAGTCCCTTGCCCAGGGACGACACAACCCCGCCGGTGACGAACACGTACTTGGTCGGCACGATCAGCCTCCTCTCTTACCCGGTCGGGTGAGCGATGTGTCCCCGCGCGGCGGTTGGCTCACGATCCCATGGAGCAAGCGTAACGCACCTGCGCGGCTTCGGAACTGTCCTGCTGCCTGGGCTGCCCGGAGCGCCTTCAACAGCTCGCCGATCCGCGGCCCGGGCGGGACGCCCAGGGCCGCGACGTCGTCGCCGGTCACGAGCGTGGGAACGCGCGCCCCGCGCCGGAGGTGGCGGTCGACGCGCGCGCGGCTCGCGGGTCCGGCGAGGGCCCGCGCCCAGGCGAGGGTGAGCGGCGCCACGCCTTCCAGCAGGCGGTGCGTTGCCGCCCGTCCCCGCGTCCCGCCGAGCCGGCGCGTGAGCGCCGGGGCGTCCCGGCGGGCCTGCCGCACCGCCGCGCGCGCGGAGGGCGCCAGGGCGAGCCGCTCCATCGGCGCCTCGAGCGCGTCGCGGTCGCCCCACAGGGCCAGCGTCGCGAGGGCGACGGCCGCGTCGGCGTCGCGACGCGCCGGGGCGAACGGCGCCCGCGTGGCCGCGAGGCGACGGGACGCCGCGCGAGCCGGCGACGGCGCGCCGAGAAGACGCCACGCGCCGAGCCTCGTCGCTTCGCGGACCGCGGCGGCCGGCCGGACCTCGGCGAGCAGGAGCTCGAGCTCGGCGCGCAAGCGATCGCCCGAGAGGCCCCGGTAGATGTCGAGCCCCGCGGCCTCGGCGGCCAGACGGCGCGTCGTCGGGTCCACCCGGCAGCCCAGGCGGGCGGCGAATCGCGCCGCGCGGAAGATCCGCGTCGGGTCCTCCACGAACGAGAGGGGGTGGAGGACGCGCAGGCGTCGAGCGCGAAGGTCCGCCAGACCGCCGGTCGCGTCGACGATCTCGCCCCACGCGTCGCGATCGAGCCGGGCCGCCAGCGCGTTCAGCGAGAAGTCTCGCCGCACGAGATCTTCCTCGAGCCTCGCCGGCGCCACCGCGGGCAAGGCGCCCGGGACCCGGTAGGATTCGCGCCGCGCGGTGGCGAGGTCGATGCGGCGGCCGTCCGGGAGCGTCACGGTGGCGGTGAGGAACGCGTGGTGCTCGAGGATTCGACCTCCGAGACTCCGCGCGAGCGCATGCCCGAGTGCCGCCGCGCTCCCCTCCACCGCGAGGTCGAGGTCGGTCCGCTCGTCCGCGCGGCCGAGCAGGAGGTCACGCACCAGGCCGCCGACGGCGGCGACGCGGAGACCCAGCGCGTCCCCGTGGGCGCCCGCGGCTCGCAGGATCTCCGCGACGCGGTGGGGCAGCCGGTCGAGCTGAGATGCGACCGAAAACGGCAAGGGGCGTGCCGCCCTCTCGTCGCGGAAGACCGCGCCCTCCGGGCGGCCCGACGGGCCGACCAGGACGAAGGGCCGACCGGGTCCGAGCTGCCGGCGGACGGCCACCTCGGCGGTGCCCGGAGCCACGAGGGGGGCGTCCCAGAGGACCGCCGTCAGCGGAGCCCGGTGGAGACCCAGCGCGAGGGCTCGGGCCAGCGTTTCCTTCGACGCGGCCCCCCAGGCGCCGCCGGTGCGCGCGACGACGAGCGGCGCTCGGCGCCGCTCCCGGAGGTGCGACGCCCGCGCGATCGTGAGGTCCGGAGGCACGACGAGCGGCGGCCGTCCCATGAGTCCCGCGGCTCGGGGGTCCACCTGCGGGTACGTCGTGCGGCGGATCGTCACGGCGAGGCTCCCGCTCATCCCGCCCGCCGTCGCGCCGGTCTCACGCCCGCGCTCACGCTCACGCCCTCGGGTGGAACGTGCGGTAGAGGCGGCGCACGGCGTCGGTCGGGAGGTGCGTGTAGATCTCCGTGGTGCCGATGTCGGCGTGACCGAGGAGCGCCTGCACCGACCGGAGGTCGGCGCCGCCTTCGAGGAGGTGGCTCGCGAAGGAGTGGCGGAGCGCGTGGGGGTAGCCGCCCCGGAGTCCCGCCTGGCGCGCGCGGGCGCGCACGATGCGCCAGAGCTCCTGGCGGGCGACCGGCCGGCCGCGCGCGCTCACGAAGAGCGTGCCCGGGTCTCGTCCGCGGACGAGCTCTGGGCGCCCGCGCTCGAGGTACTGGGCGACGGCCCGGCGGGCCGCGTCCCCGATCGGGACGAGTCGCTGGCGATCGCGCTTGCCGCGGCAGACGAGGAGCTGGGCCTGGAGGTCCACGTCGGCGGGCCGGAGGCCGACCAGCTCCGAGGCGCGGAGCCCCGATCCGTAGAGCAGCTCCAGCATCGCGCGGTCCCGCCGGGCGCGCGGAGTCTGGTCGGCGGGCGCCTCCACGAGCGCGGCCGCGTCCCGCTTGGAGAGCGCTCGCGGCAGGCGGCGGGGGAGCCGGGGCGTCTCGAGGAGCGCGGCGGGGTTCTCCGGCAGGCGGCCCGCGTGCCGCCCGAACCGGTAGAGCCCGCGCATGGCCGCGAGACCGCGGGCCAGCGTGCGGGGGCTCCGACCCTCCCGACGGAGCGCCTCCAGGTGCGCGACCAGGTCGTCCGGCCGCGCCGTCTCGAGGGTCCGCCGGCGGGTCCGGAGAAACGCGGCGAGGCGCGACAGGTCGCGCCGGTAGGCGGCGATGGTGAGGGCCGAGCTGCCGTCCTCGACGCGCAGTCGCTCGAGGAACTCGTCCACCAGGGGGCCGGGCGTCGAGGGCGCCGCCCCTCCTCTCATGCCCGCTCGCGCGAGTCGAGGAGGACCGTCACCGGGCCGTCGTTCGCGAGCCGCACGACCATGTGGGCGCCGAAGCGGCCTTCCACGACCGGCACGCCGCCGCCCCTGAGCCGCTCGGCCACGTCCTTCACCATCGGCGCGGCCACGTCGGGCGGGGCGGCACCGAGGAAGTCGGGGCGCCGACCGCGGCGCGTGTTGGCCAGGAGCGTGAACTGGGAGACGAGGAGGCAGCTGCCGCCGGTCTCGAGCAGGGAGTGCTGAAACTTTCCCTGCTCGTCTTCGAAGATGCGGAGGTGGAGGATCTTGTCGGCGAGGTACCGAACGTCCTCGGGCCCGTCACCGGCCGCAACGCCGAGGAGGGTGACGAGGCCCCGGTCGATGCTGCCGATCACCTGGCGATCCGCCTCGACCGACGCTCCGGTCACGCGCTGCAGCAAGGCCCGCATGTGGTCCGGTCTCGGACGAGTATATCAACGGCCGTCCGCGCGGCGCAAGGAACTCCTTCGCCAGCGGCCCCCGAGCGCGTTCCGCGCGAGCTTCACCTCTTCGGCGCCGAGCGCGGCGTGACAGCCGACGTAGGCGGCCGTCGATCCGACGATCACCGCGGCCAGCCACACGGCCTCCGCGAGGCGCCCCGCCGGCGGCGGCACGAAGCGCGCCACGAGGACGAGGAGCAGGCACAGCCCGGCCGACACGCCGGCGTTGCGCAGCCAGCCCCGCCGCGCGCCGGGAATCGGCCGGCCGGGAAGCCGGCGGCGGAGGAGCACGGCGAGGACGATCGCGTTGAGCGTGGCGGCGGCGGCGATGGCGATGGCGAGGCCGACGTGGCCGAGGGGCCGCGCCAGGAGCGCCGCGATCCCGCAGTTGAAGGCCATCGCGCAGGCCGAGACCTTGACGGGTGTCTTCGTGTCGCCGAGCGCGAAGAACGCCTGCGCGGAGATCTTGGCCGTCGACGAGCCGACGATCCCGAGCGCGTACATGGCGACCGCCCCGGCGGTGCCCGCGGTCTCGGCGGGTCCGAAGTGCCCCCGCTGGTAGAGCACGCGGACGATCGGCTCCGAGAGGACGAAGAGGCCCACCGCCGCCGGCATGCTGACGAACGTCGCGAGGCGCAGGGCGAACGACACGGTCTCGCGGACCGCCCCCCGATCCCGGCGTGCCGCCTGCTCCGACAGGGTCGGCAGCACCGCGGTCGCGATCGCGACGCCGAAGACGCCGAGCGGAAACTCGATCAGGCGGTCGGCGTAGTAGAGGTACGAGACGCTGCCCTTCGCGAGGAACGACGCGATGATCGTGTTGACGACGGTGCCGAGGTGGGTCGCCGACTGCCCGACGACGACCGGCGCCACGAGCCCGAGGACCCGCCGGACCGCGGGGTGACCGAGCGCGATCCGGGGCGCCGTCAGGAGGCCGCGCTTTCCGAGCCAGGGCAGCTGCATCAGGAGCTGGCCGGCTCCGCCCAGGAGGACGCCCACCGCGAGGCCGATGACCGGCTCCGACAGGTGAGGCGCGACGACGAGGGCGCCGAAGATGATGCTCACGTTCAGGGCGACCGGGGTCAGCGCCGGAACGAGGAAGTGGCGATGCGCGTTGAGCACGCCCATGACCAGCGCCGAGAGGCCCACGAAGAAGAGGTACGGGAACATGAGGCGCGTCAGGCGCACCGTCAGCTCGCCCACCGCCGGGTTGGCGAAGAAGCCGGGCGCCATCACCCGGACCACCCACGGCGCGCCGACGATGCCGAGGAGCGTCAGGGCGCCGAGGACGAGGGTCATCATTCCGGCCACGGCGCGCAGCATCCGGAGCGTGTCGGAGCGCGATCGGGTGGTCACGTACTCCGTGAACACCGGCACGAAGGCCGCCGACAGCGCGCCCTCCGCGACCAGGCGCCGGAGGAGGTTCGGCAGCCGGAACGCGACGAAGAAGGCGTCGGTGGCGACGCTCGCGCCGAAGGCGCGGGCGATGACGAGGTCCCGCACGAAGCCGAGGATCCGGCTGGCCAGCGTTGCGGAGCTGACGACCGCCGCCGCGCGCGCCACCGCCCGCCGGGCCCCCCTGATGGGAGGCGGTGGCGGGGACTCGGTGTCCTCGCTCCCGATCGGAAGGTCCGTGCTCACCCGACTATCGACGGCCGCGATGGGTGTCGCGAACCTTGACAGCCCCGGCGGGGCACGGTACGCTCCGAAGTCGCGCGTGGAGAGCGTCGCCGCGACCGCAGCGGCGACGCGCGCAACGCATCCCTGGAGGAGGTGATCCGATGGCGAACATCAAGTCCGCGATCAAGCGTATCCGCCAGACCGAGAAGCGGCGCGTCCGCAACGCTGCCGTCCGGTCGACGGTCCGGACCTCGGTCAAGAGCGCGCGCGCGGCGATCGAGGGTGGCCAAGCCGCTCAGGCCCGCGAGACCCTGCTGCGCACGATCCAGGTCCTCGACAAGGCGGTCACCAAGGGCGTCATCCACAAGAACACGGCCGCCCGCAAGAAGTCCCGCCTCACGCGTCAGCTGAACGCACTCGCGAGCCGCTAGCCCGCCAGATCGGCGACCAGGCAGATCAAGAGGGCCCGGGGGTGCCTCGCCCCCGTCTTGATCCCCTGCTCCACCTCGAAGCACCGGTCCGCCGCGCGGAAAAGGCCCCGAGCCCCGACGGCGCGCGCCCGCGCCACGAGCCGTTCCACCGCCCAGTCGGGCCGGCGCCGCGTCAGCGCGCGAGCGGCCTCGCGCGCGTCGGCTCCGGCGAGCGCCGCCGGCAGCACGCGCCAGAGGTCCCGGACGTAGCCGACGAGCCACGCGAGCATGATCAGCGGCTCGTCGCCCGACGCCTGGAGCTGTGAGGCGAGGCGGAGCGCGTCAGCCTGGCGCGCCTCCTCGAGGGCCTGAGTCAGCTCCCAGTACTGCCGGCTTCGTGTCTCCCCGGCGAGCGCGCGCACGACGTCCTCCGAGACCTTCCGGTCGCCCGCCGTGTAGAGGGCCGCCTTCTCCAGCTCGGCGGCGAGACGGGACAGGTCCTCCCCGACCAGGTCCACCAGGGCCTGGGCGGCGTCGGGTGCCAGGTCGAGCCCGCCCGCGCGCGCGCGCTCGCGGAGCCAGCCGACCACCGCCCGGCCCGCCGGCGCCCTCACCTCGGCCTGGTCGACCTCGGGCAGGATGCGGAGGCCCGCCGTGCGGCGGTCCGAACCGGCCGCGACGAGGAGGACCGTCGTCCCTTCCGCGGGCCATCCCGCGGGCGCCCGCCGGGCCTCGGCGACGGCGTCGCGGAGGCGATCGGCCACCTTGGCCGCGAGGTCGGTGACGCCCCGCACGAGAACCAGGCGCCGGCCGGCGAAGAGGGAGAGCGAGGCGCCGGCGGCAATCAGCGCGTCCGCGGTGACCTGGTCGGCGTGGAACAGCTCCCGGTTCCAGCCGGCGGACTGCTCGTCGGGCAGGATCGCCCGGGTCAGTCGGTCGAGCACCTCGTCGACGAGGAGGGGCTCGGGTCCGTGGAGGAGGAGAAGCGGGGGGACACGTCCGGCCGCGGCGTCGCGAAGGAGGGCGTTGACCTCCAGCTCAGAACCCTTCGAAGGCGAAGCTGACGATGGCGCGCGCCACGTCCACCGCGGCCTTCTGGACGGCGACTTGCTCCCGGGCGATCGTCTGCGACACCTGGCCCGCGACCTGGAAGTCGGCCCGCTCCTCGATGCGGTCCTGCTTCCAGATGACCTTGTTCTGCTTGAGGTCCTTGAACGTCAGCGCGAGGCCGATGATCAGGCGGTATGACGTGACGTTGGCGCTGCTGTCGAACGAGAGCGACGTCAGCCGGTACTCGACGATGCTCCCCTCGAGGGTGGCGTCGGCGTCCTGGGCATTCGCGGCGATCCGCACGCGTCCGCTCTGGACCACCGCCTGGGTCAGCGCCTGCGTGATGAAGTCCTCGATGCCGGGCTCCGACGTCTTGTTCACCAGGACCGGCACGTGGATCGAGTTGATGCCCGGCGGCATGCTGGTGCGGAGCGAGTACCCGCAGCCGCCGAGGAGGAGGCTGGCGGCAACCGGCACGGCGACGAGGGCGCTCAGCGCGCTGCGGCGGGTCATGCCGGGCTCCCGGTGCCCTTGGTCACGATGTTGACGAGGCGGCCGGGCACCACCACCACCCGCGCGACCTCGCGGGCCTCGAGCCACGGCCGGACCTTCTCGTCGGCCAGCGCCTCGGTGCGAAGACGGTCCTCGGCGATCTCGGGCGAGACGACCAGCCGGGTGCGCACGCGCCCGTCGACCTGCACCACGACCTGCACCGCGTCCCGCGCGAGCGCCGCAGGGTCGGCGGACGGCCAGGACGCGCGAAACACGCTGTCCCGATGGCCGAGCTGGGACCACAGCTCCTCGGCGAGGTGCGGCGCGAACGGCGCGAGCAGGCGGACCAGCGTGTCGATCGACTCCGCGAGCAGGCTCGCCCGCTCCTCGGCGGCCGCCCGGTCGAGCGACTCCGTCGCGAAGGCGTGCATCGCGTTGACGAGCTCGTGGAGGGCGCTGATGGCGGTGTTGAAGTGGAAGTCGTCGATGTCCGTCGTGACGCGCTGGATCGTGTCGTGGACCGTGCGGCGGAAGGCCCGCCCCGGCGCCGAGAGGTCGGCCGGCGGTCGCGCGGCGTTCGCGAAGCTCTCGCGGTTGGCCTGGAAGAACCGCCAGACGCGGTTGAGGAACCGGAACGCGCCCTCGACCCCCTGGTCGCTCCACTCGAGGTCCTTCTCGGGCGGGGCCATGAAGAGCTCGAACACCCGCCCGGTGTCGGCCCCGTACGTCTCGATGAAGTCGTCCGGGCTCACGACGTTGCCCTTCGACTTCGACATCTTCGCGCCGTCCTTGACGACCATCCCCTGCGTGAACAGCCGCTGGAAGGGCTCGTCGAGCTTGAAGTAGCCGAGGTCCCTGAGGACCTTCGTGTAGAACCGCGCGTACAGGAGGTGGAGGATCGCGTGCTCGATCCCGCCCGTGTACTGGTCGACGGGCATCCAGTAATGGACGGCGTCCGCGTCGGCGAGGCCGCCCAGGTGCCGCGGCGAGCAAAACCGGAGGAAGTACCAGGACGAGTCCACGAAGGTGTCCATCGTGTCCGTCTCCCGCCGGGCCGGGCCGCCACAGCGGGGACAGGTCGTGTTGACGAACCCCGGCACGTCGGCGATCGGCGAGCCGCCCTTCCCCGTGATCTGCACGTCCTGCGGGAGCACGACGGGCAGCCGCTCCGGCCGCTCGGGGACCGTGCCGTCCTTCGGGCAGTACACGATGGGGATCGGCGCGCCCCAGTACCGCTGACGGCTGATCCCCCAGTCGCGGAGCCGGTAGTTCACCTTGGCGACGCCGAGCTTCCGAGCGACGAGCCAGTCGATGGACTTCCGCTTGGCCTCGGCCACCGTGAGGCCGTCGAGGAACCCGGAGTTGATCTTGGCGCCGTCGCCGTTGTACGCCTCGCCGGTCCAGCCGGCCGGGCGTTCGACGGTCTCGACGATCGGGAGCCCGTAGGCCTTCGCGAAGTCCCAGTCCCGCTGGTCCTCGCCGGGGACCGCCATGATCGCGCCGGTGCCGTAGCCCATCAGGACGTAGTCCGCGAGGAAGAGCGGCACCTCCGCCCCGTTGAAGGGGTTGACCACCTTGGCCCGGAGCCGGAGCCCGCGCTTCGGCCGGTCGGTTGCGAGCCGCTCGATCTCGGTCTCGCGCGCGACCTCGCTCCGGAATGCCGCGACCGCCGTCCGCTCCTCGGCGTCGGCGACCAGCTGGTCGACGAGCGGGTGTTCGGGCGCGAGCACGGCGTACGTCATGCCGAACGACGTGTCGGGGCGGGTCGTGAAGACGCGAAGGGCGAGCCCGGGTCGGCCGGCGACCGGGAGGTCGAACTCGGCCCCCTCGCTCTTGCCGATCCAGTTGCGCTGCATCGTGAGGACGCGCTCGGGCCACCCCGTCAGCCGGTCACACCACTCGAGCAGCTCCTCGGCGTACGCCGTGATCTTGAAGTACCAGCCCTCGATCTCCTTGATGACGACCTCGGAGTCGCAGCGCCAGCAGCGTCCGGCCTCCACCTGCTCGTTGGCGAGCACGGTCTGGCAGCTCGGGCACCAGTTGACGCGCGCGCTCTTCTGGTACGCGAGGCCGCGCTCGAACATCTTCACGAAGATGAGCTGCTCCCACCGGTAGTACTCGGGATCGCACGTCGCGACCTCGCGGTCCCAGTCGTACGAGATCCCCAGCGTCTTCATCTGGGCCTTCATGGTCGCGATGTTCTCGTACGTCCACACCGCCGGGTGCACGCCGTTGTCGATGGCGGCGTTCTCGGCCGGGAGGCCGAACGCGTCCCACCCCATCGGGTGGAGCACGTTGTACCCGCGCATTCGCTTGTAGCGGGTGATGGCGTCGCCGATCGCGTAGTTGCGGACGTGCCCCATGTGGATCCGGCCCGACGGATACGGGAACATCTCGAGACAGTAGAACTTCGGGCGGCCCGGCTCCTCGCGGACGCGGAAGAGACCGGTCTCGTCCCACACGCGCTGCCACTTGGTCTCGATTTCCCGGAAGGGATAGTGGTCGGGCCGGTCCAGGGTCACGGGTCCAGCGGGCCTCCTCTGATCAATGTCCATGCATATTTAGCAGAGATCCCCCTCCGATGCAAGGGTGGGACTGCCGGGCGGCGCCGGCACCGGCGGCGGCGTCTCCGTCGGCACCTCGTCCTGGTGGAAGAAGCCGTAGATCCGCTGCGCCAGCTTGGGCGTGACCTTCGGGACGGCGGCCAGCTCGGCGACCGAGGCGGCCCGGACCCTCCGCGCCGAGCCGAGCGACTTCAGGAGGTTCGTCCGGATGGATGGGCCGACGCCCGGGATCTGGTCGAGGACCGAGACCAGCGTGCGCTTTTGACGCAGCTTCTTGTGATAGGTGATCGCGAAGCGGTGGGCCTCGTCCCGGATCCGCTGGAGCGTCTGGAGCGCCGGTGACGCGAGATCGAGGACCAGCGGGTGGAGGCTCCCGGGGTGGTACACCTCCTCCTCGCGCTTCGCGAGGGCGACGATCGGCAGGTAGTCGAGGCCGAGCTCCTCGAGCACGCGGGTCCCGGCGCTCAGCTGGCCGCGCCCACCGTCCAGCATGATCAGGTCGGGGAGCGTGCCTCCGTCCTCCAGGGCCTTGCCATAGCGCCGTCGCAGGACCTCGGCCATCATCGCGAAGTCGTCGGCGCCGGGGACGGTGCGGATCTTGAACCGCTTGTAGTCGTCCTTCTTCATGCCCCCGCCCTCCCAGACGACCATCGACCCGACCGCCTCCTGCCCCTGGATGTTCGAGATGTCGAAACCCTCGATTCGGTGAGGGGCGTCCGGCAGCCCGAGCTCTCGCCGGAGCTCCTCGGCGACGACCTGGCGACGGCTCGAGCGGGCCAGCAGATGGGTCTGGAGGGCGAGTGCCGCGTTCTCCTCGGCCATCGCGACCAGCTCGCGCTTCCGGCCGCGCTGGGGGACGAGGAGCTCGACCCGGCCCTCGCGGAGCTGCGCGAGCCACTCCCCCACCAGCGCCTCCTCGGGCACCTCGACCGACAGCAGGACCTCGCGGGGCGGCATCACGCTCTTCGAGTAGAACTGGCCGAGGAGCGCGGACAGGAGCTCGCCGTCGGTCGCGCTCCCCAGCTTGTCGAGGAAGAACGCCTCGCGGCCCAGGAGGCGCCCGCGGCGCACGAAGAAGATCTGGACGCACGCTTCCGAGCCCTGGCGCGCGAGGCCGAGGATGTCCTGGTCCTCCGGCTCGACCGAGATGATCTTCTGCCGCTCCCGCACGGTGTTCAGCGCCTGGACCTGGTCCCGGAGGATGCCGGCCCGCTCGAACTTCTCCTCCGCCGCGGCCTCCTCCATCTCCGCGGTCAGGCGGCGCGCGAGGTCCTCGTCGCGGCCCTCCAGGAACGCCTCGACGTCCTGCACCGTCCGGGCGTAGCCCTCGCGCGTCTCCTGCCCGGTGCAAGGCGCCTTGCACCGGTGGATGTAGTACTGGAGGCACGGGCGCTCCGCCTGCCCGTCGATCTTGATGCTGCAGGTTCGCAGCGGGAACAGCGCGCGCACGAGGCGCAGGGTCTCGCGGAGCGCCGTCGCCGGGTAGAAGGGCCCGTAATAGGTCGCGCCGTCCTTCTGCACCCGCCGGGCCACCAGGAGGCGCGGGTATTCCTCGTTCGTCGTGAGCTTGAGGAACGGGTAGTGCTTGTCGTCCTTGAGGATGATGTTGTAGCGGGGCCGGTGCCGCTTGACGAGGTTCGACTCGAGGATGAGGGCCTCGAGCTCGTTGGCGGTGACGATGTAGTCGAGGTCGGCGATGTGGTCGACCAGCGCGTCGGTCTTCGCGTCCCGGACGCGGGAGGCCTGGAAGTACGAGCGGACGCGCGCCCGGATCGACGCCGCCTTGCCGACGTACACGACCTGTCCCTTGGCGTCCTTGTAGAGGTAGACGCCGGGCCGGTCCGGGAGGCGCTCGAGCTTCTCGGCGAGGTCCACGGAGTCCATGGTACGCCGGGTCGCCGCGGGTGGCGGCGTCCCGGAGGCGTCAGTCGCGGACGGACAGGTCGCGCTTTCGGAGGGCGCGCAGGCGGTCGCGGAGCTCGGCCGCGCGCTCGAAGTCCAGCCGCTTGGCGGCGTCCTTCATCTCGGCCTCGACGCGCTTGACGGTCGCGGCGAGGGCGTCGGCCGACTCGAACTCCTCGCCCGGCGGTTCCGCCTCTATCGTGTAGTAGTCGCGCTCCTCGACCGACCGCATGACGTCCCGGATCGACCGGTGGATGGACTCCGGGGTGATCCCGTGCTCCACGTTGTACGCGGCCTGGCGCGCGCGGCGCCGCTCGGTCTCGCCGAGCGCGGTGCGCATCGAGCCGGTGAGCTTGTCCGCGTACATGATGACCTCGCCGCGGACGTTGCGGGCCGCGCGCCCCGACGTCTGGACGAGCGAGGTCGCCGAGCGGAGGTAGCCCTCCTTGTCGGCGTCCAGGATGGCGACCAGCGACACCTCCGGGATGTCGAGGCCCTCCCGGAGCAGGTTGATCCCGATCAGCGCGTCGAACTTTCCGAGCCGGAGGTCGCGGATGATCTCCACGCGGTCGAGCGTGTCCACGTCGGAGTGGAGGTACCGCACGCGGAGCCCCATCTGAAGGTAGTACTGCGTCAGGTCCTCGGCCATTCGCTTCGTCAGCGTGGTGACCAGCACCCGCTCGTTCCGCTCGGCCCGGCCGCGGATCTCCTCCATGAGATCGTCGACCTGCTCTCCGGCGGGGCGGACCGTGATCGCGGGGTCGGTCAGCCCGGTCGGCCGGATGATCTGCTCGGCCACGGCGCCGTCGGCCTTCTCGAGCTCGTAGGGCGCCGGCGTGGCGGAGACGTACAGGAGCTGGCCCACCTCCGCCGTGAACTCGTCGAACGTGAGGGGCCGGTTGTCGAACGCCGACGGTAGGCGGAAGCCGTACTCGACGAGGGCCTCCTTCCGCGACCGGTCGCCGTGGTGCATGCCCCGGAGCTGGGGCACGCCGACGTGGCTCTCGTCGATCACGATGAGCGTGTCCTTCGGCAGGTAGTCGATGAGCGTGGCCGGAGTCTCCCCTGCCTTACGGCCCGCGAGGTGGCGGGAGTAGTTCTCGATGCCGTGGCAGTAGCCGATCTCGCGCAGCATCTCCAGATCGAACAGCGTCCGCTGCTCGAGCCGCTGCGCCTCGAGGAGGCGATTGTTGGCGCGGAAGTAGCGGAGCCGCTCGGCCAGCTCCGCCTTGATCGACTCCGTCGCGCGCTCGAGCTCCTCGGCGGGGGTCACGTAGTGGCTGGCCGGATACACGGCGACGCGGTCCAGGCGCTCGAGGATCTGCCCCTTGAGGGGGTCGATCCGGTGGATCGCCTCGATGGTATCCCCGAACAGCTCGACACGGACGGCGACGCTCTCGGCCGCCACCGGGAAGATCTCGACGACGTCGCCGCGGACCCGGAACGTCCCCCGGTGGAAGTCGTAGTCGTTGCGCTCGTACTGGAGCGATACCAGCTGGCGCAGGATGTCGTCGCGCTCACGCTCCGCGGCCTCGACCAGCTCGAGGTGCATGCCGTGGTACGTCTCGGGCGAGCCCAGGCCGTAGATGCACGACACCGAGGCCACGATGACCACGTCGCGCCGCTCGAACAGGGACTTGGTGGTCGAGTGGCGCATCCGGTCGATCTCGTCGTTGATCAGGGCGTCCTTCTCGATGTAGGTGTCCGACTGCGGGATGTACGCCTCCGGCTGGTAGTAGTCGTAGTAGGAGACGAAGTACTCCACCGCGTTCTCGGGGAAGAAGGCCTTGAACTCGCCGTAGAGCTGCGCGGCCAGCGTCTTGTTGGGCGAGATGACCAGGGTCGGGCGCTGGAGCCGCTCGATGACCGCCGCGACCGTGAACGTCTTGCCGGAGCCCGTCACCCCGAGGAGGGCCGTGTGGGCGCGGCCCGCGGCGAGCCAGTCGGTGAGCTGCCCGATGGCGCGGGGCTGATCGCCCTTGGCGGTGTAGTCGGAGACGAGACGGAACGCTGGCATCGAGTCCTACCAGTGTACGCGCGCCCCGGCGGGGCGCTCAGGCGCCGGACGGGAGGGCGGCCGGGACCGCGTGGAGGTACTTCCGCCAGGCGTCGAGGAAGAAGGACGCGTGCGGATGACGCAGGAGGTGGACCGAGAACAGGAACTGCGGGTGCGCCGGCGTCCGGACCAGCACCATCCCCGCCTCGTCGGCGGTCCGACTCCCCTTGTACAGGTTGCAGCGGAGGCAGGCCGCGACCACGTTCGTCCAGGTGGTCCCGCCCCCCCGCGACCGCGGCACGACGTGGTCGACCGTCAGGCGGTCTCCCCGGCGGCCGCAGTACTGGCACGTGTAGTGGTCGCGCCGGAGGATGTTCTTCTTGTTGAACGCGACGCGCTCCACGAAGGGCTTCCGGATGTACATCATCAGCCGGATCACCGACGGGAGCGGGAACGTGTGGGACGGCGACCTGATGACCCGGGGGGAGGGCTCGACGGTCTCGGCCTTGCCACTGAGGAGGAGGGTGATCGCGCGGCGGGCGTTGGTGAAGTGCAGCGGCTCGAAGCTGCCGTTTAGTACTAGTACGGCCACTTCATCCATATGCCATCGCATGATACGGAGGGCGCGTCGTTTCTGTCAACCGCGCCGCTCCCGGACTCGGGCGGGCCGTCAGCGCCGCGCCAGGCTCGTGAGGAAGAAGCGGAGGTTGGCCGGGCGCTCGGCGAGCCGGCGCACGAAGTATCCGTACCAGTCCTCGCCGAACGGCACGAGCACGCGGAGGCGTACGCCGAGGTCGAGGAGGGTGCGGTGCAGATCCGGCCGGATCCCGTGGAGCATCTGGAACTCGTAGCGATCGGGGGCCAGCCCGAACTCGCGCGCGCGGTCCGCGATCACCCGGATCAGGCGTTCGTCGTGGGTCGCGAAGGCCGCGTACGCGCCCGCCGCCTGCGCCTCCTTCGAGAACAGCATGCCGGCCAGGCGCGCGTAGTTCCGGTCGACATCCGCCTTGCGGGGAAAGGCGAGATCCGGCGGCTCGCGGTAGGCGCCCTTGCAGAGGCGCATCCGGAGTCCGCCCCCGACCAGGCCGCGAAGGTCGGCCTCGGTGCGGTGGAGGTACGCCTGGAGCACGCAGGCGACGTTCCGCCACCGCCGTCGGAGGCGCCGGTAGACCGCGAGGGTGCGCTCCGCATACACCGTGCCTTCCATGTCGAGCCAGACCCAGGTCTCGCCCGCCCGCTCGAGGACGCGCTCCACGTTCTCGAGCGCGACCTCCTCGCCGAGGTCGAGCCCGAGGTGGGTGAGCTTGAGCGACGGCGTCGTGCGGAGCCCGCGACGCCGGGCCTCCTCGAGGAGGTGGACGTAGACGTCGGCTGCGGCCGCCGCGGCTTTCGGGGACGCGACATTCTCCCCGAGGTACGTGACGGCCGTCTGGAGCCCCGCCGCCTCCAGCCGCTCGAGGACGGCGAGCGCGTCCGCCGGGGTCTCGCCGGCCACGAAGCGTCGCACCACGCGCCGCGACAGCGGCAGCCGCTCGAGACCTCGCCCGATCGACGGCCTGGTGGACAGGCGGAGAAGCGCGTCTCGGAGCACGATGGCGACCTCAGATCCGCAGGGTGCTCGGCTCGACGCGCGCGGAAGCGCGTCGAGGCCGAGTGTAGCAAAGCGGAAAAGAGCCGGTCAAGGAAGCGACGGTCCTCCGACCTGCGCCGAGGGTGCCGTCGGGCGCCATCCGACCGCGTGGAGGAGGATGCCCTCGCGCAGTCCCGAGTCCGAGACCACGGCGTGAGGCAATCCGAGGCCCGCCATCGCGGCGGCGAGGACGATGGCACCCGGGAGGATGACGTCGGCCCGCCCCGTCTCGAGCCCCGGGACGCGCGCGCGCTCGGCGAGCGGCAGCGCGGCGAGGCGCGCGGCCAGCCGGTCGACGGCGCTCGCCGTCAGACGGTGCCCCTGCACGCGGGCGGCGTCGTACGCCGCGAGGCCGAGATCGATCATCGCGAGCGTCGTGGGCGTCCCTGCCGTCGCGACGAGCGCGGCGGGCCCGAGCGGGCGGATCCGGCCCCACGCCTCGTCGAGGAGCCGCGCGTCGACGTACGCCCGGCAGGCGGCCAGATCCGCCGGCTCCGGAGGATCCCGGCGGAAGAAGCGCTCCACCAGGTGGACGACCCCGAGCGCGAGGCTGACCGCCGTCCGGACGCCCGCGCCCTCGGCGACGAGGACCTCGGTGCTGCCACCGCCGATGTCGAGGAGGGCGAACAGGCCCCCGGGGTGCCGGAGGGTCCACGACGCGCCCAGCAGGGTGAGGCTCGCCTCCTCCTCGCCGCTGACGACGCGCGGACGGACACCCGGCTCCGCCTCGAGCCGGGCGAGGAAGGCCGGCCCATCGCGCGCCTGGCGCACCGCCGCGGTCGCGACGAGGCGGACGTCGGATGCGCCCAGGCTCTGCGCGCGGTCCCGGAACCGGCGGACCGCGGCGAGCGTCCGCTCGGCGGCCGCGGGGGCGAGCGTGCCGCGCCCGGCGAGGCCCTCGCCGAGCCGCGTCACGACCTGGTCGGCCCAGACGGGGACGATGCCTCGCGCGGGATCCGTCTTCGCGACCAGGACGCGGACGGTGTTCGTGCCGAGATCGATCGCGGCGAGCGGACGGCTCACCGCGCGCGAGCCGCCGCGCGGTCGATCAGCGAGGCGACGGTCGAGCGGATCGTGTCGAGGCCGACGGGCTTCTCGACGATCGCGTCGATGCCATGGGCCTCGAGCGTCTCCTGCGCCACTCGCCCGGGCCAGCCCGTGATGAGGACCACGGGAGTCGCGGGATGGCTGCGTTTCACCGTCCGGGCCACCTCGAGCCCCGAGCCACCGGGAAGGACGAGGTCCGTGACGACCAGGTCGATCGCCTCGCGTCCGAGCAGGGCCACCGCGTCGCCGACGCTGCCCGCGGTGTCCACGAGGTACCCCTCGCGGGCGAGGCTCTGCGCGAGCGTCTCCCGAACGGCCTCGTCGTCGTCCACCACCAGGACCCGGCGGCGGGCCGGGGGCCGGGGTCTCGCGGCGACCGGCGGCGTCCATGCGCCCGTGGCCGTTCCGAGGCGGAGACGGGCGGTGGTCCCGCGCCCCGGCGCCGTCTCGAGCTCGAGCTCGCCGCGGTGGCGCTCGGCCATCGCGCGCGCGACGGCCAGGCCCACGCCGAGGCGTCCCGGCCCCTTGGTCGTGAAGAATGGCTCGCCCGCGCGGGCGCGGGTCGCGTCGTCCATGCCGCGCCCGTGATCCGTCACCGACACCTCGACGCGATTGCCGCCGTCCCACCGGAGCCTGACCGTCACGCCACCGTCGCCGTCCGTCGCCTCGCGCGCGTTCTGGAGGAGGTGGTGGAGGACCTGGCGGAACTCGTCGGGGTGCACGGCGACCGGCGGCACCGTCTCGAGGTCCAGCGCGATCGGCGGTCCCCCGCCCTGGCCGGCCCAGAGGCGCTCGGTCGCGCGCACCGACTCCCGCACGAGCGCCGCGAAGTCGATCGGCGCCGCGGGCGGCGCGCCGGACGCCGGCGTGAAGCCAAGCACGCCGCGGAGTGCCTCGGCCACGCGCCAGGCGGCCTCCTCGGCCTGCGCCAGGTCTCGGGCCGCATCCTGGTCCGCCACACGGTCTCGGACCGCCGCCAGGCGGCCGAGGATGATCGCGAGAAGACTCGCCATGTCGCCGAGCGGCGCCGGCGCCGCCGGGGACAGCGCCGGAGGAGGCGAGCTCGCGGCGGTCCGGAGAGACTCCGCGTGGAGCCGCGCGTTCCTGAGCGCCAGAGCGGCGGCGCCCGCGAACGATGGTGGCAGGGAGGTGCCGCACGACTCCGGGCCGCCGACGACCAGGAGCGCCACCAGTCCGTCCCCCGAGACGAGGGGGAGGACCGCGCGCGGCATGGTTCCGAGCCAGCGCGCGAGCGCCGTGTCGCCACCGGTGGCGGCGGCCCGCCACGGTCGCCCCGACGACGCCACGGACTCGAGCGTCATCACGTCGCGAGGCGCCGGGGCGTCGTGGGGCAATCCCGAGGCGCCCGCCAGCACGAAGCCGTCGCCGTTCGGGAGGAGCACCGCCGCCACGTCGGCGCCAAGACGGACCGCCGCCTCCCGCGCCACGACCTCGCCCGTGCGCGACGGATCCAGGCTCTCGAAGAGCGTGGCCGGCGCGGGATCCTCGCGCGGGCTCGCGGGCGGCGGTCCGAGCGCGTCGGCCAGACGGTCGGCCACCAGGACCAGCGCGGCGACCACGTCGGGCTCCATCGGCACGGCGCGCCGACGGCCGGCCAGGAGCGCGCCGAGCGGCGCGCCCGCGCGGTCCGGGAGCGGCACGACCAGCGCCGCGCCGAGGCCTTCGGCGTCCATCACGGGATCTGGCGCGCCGAGTCCCGGGCCTCCCTGCACCACCTCGCCCGAGCGGATCGCGCGCCCGACGATTCCCTCGTCCGCACCCGGTGCGAGCGGAAGCCGGAACCCGCGTTGCGCCACGACCGTCAGTCCCGTCGAGCCGTCGGACCGGATGATCGCCGCGCAGTCGGCCCGCGCCTGCGTGAGAACGCGGTCGATGGCGAGCACGGAGGCCTCCGCGGGCGTGGTGCCCCTCCCGATCGCGAGGAGACTCCGGAGACCGGCGAGGTGGGCGCGGGTCGGCTCGTCGAGCAGCGCGCCGGGCGGCGCGTTCGCTGCCGCGACGCCGACGGCCTCCGCGAGCGCGTCGAGGCGGCGCGAGATACCGGCGAGAGCCTTGCGGATGTCGCCGAGCGACCCCTCGTCGCCGGTCACGGTCGGGAGTATAGGAACGGGCCGGAGCGGGGTCAACGGGCACCGGCGGCGGGGATCCGGGAAGGGCGCCGGCCGAAAAGCCGCGGCGCCGCCCCGGCCTAGCGAGAGGCCGGCCGGAGCGGCGCCGCGAGCGGAAGAAGCGGAGCTACTTCTTCAGGGTCCGGATGTAGTGGATCAGCTGACCCCGCTCGGTCTCGGAGAGAGCCGCCCAGGGGGGCATCGCCCCGCGGCCCGTCGTGATCTTCCAGAGGAGGCAGCCGTCGGTCTGCTGCTGCACCTTCGCCGAGGTCCAGTCCGCCGGCTTCGGGTTGAGCGCGGCCGCGCCGGGCCCGTCCCCCTTGCCCCCATCGCCGTGGCAAGCGGTGCACGCCTTGTCGGCGGTCAGCTTCTTGCCCGCCGCGACGGCGGCGTCGTTCTTGGCGACCGGGTTCTTCTTCCCGTTCTCGGCGGCGGGGCAGGTCCAGGCGCCCTGGGCCCAGGCCGGAGCGGTGGCGGAGGACAGGGCGAGGGCGGCGATCGTCACCGCCCCGACGAGAATGAGACGACGTGCCATTGGAGCCTCCTCTTTCAGGCCGGATCGGGGGAGGTGACGGAATTCACAAGCACGGATTCTGTGTAACACCGAAGGCGATCGGGGGTCAAGCGCGGCCGTCCCTGACATCCGTCGCGCCCTCCTCGGCCGGGCCCGTCCAGGGGGCGAGGAGCACCAGCATCCCGGCCAGGAGTCCGTAGCCACCGGCCAGGAGACCCGGCCACGCCGACCCGCTGCCACCGGGCCAGAAGAGCCCCCCGGACTCGAGCGGCGAGTGGACCAGTCCGACGAGGCTCCCGAGGCTTGCCGCCGCCAAGAACGCGGCCGCGCCCAGGAGGCGCCGGTCGATGATCAGCGCGCTCGCCGCCCCCCAGAGGAGCGCGGACAGGATGAAGCCGTTGCCCAGGAGGCGCAGGGCCTGAACGGACTGGGCCGCCTCGCCCCGGATCGCCCCGGGGCCGAGCCCGAGCCCGCCGAGGATCGCGCCGAGCTCGATCGTGACGAGTGCCGCCGTCGTCGGCACGAACGCGAGCGCGACCGCGGGCGCGTGGCGCTCGGGCGTCGCCCGGAAGGCCTGCGCGGTGATCTCGAGGCCGACGAAGACGAGGATGGGGGCGACCGCGGCCTCCGGTACCAGGCCCACGAGGAACGAGACGACGCCCACCATCGCCCCGAGGCCGATCACGAGCCCCGTCGCGAGCGTGTACCCGGCCCGCGCGCCCATCGCCTTGTACGCCGGGTGGCCGACGTACGGGGTGTTCTGGACCACGCCGCCCGCCATGCCGGCGATGATCGTGGCGATGCCCTCGGTCAGGAGGACGTCGCGGGTGCGGTAGTGGTCCCCGGCGGCGATCGCGCTCTCGGTGTTGTCGATCCCGCCGACCACGGTGGCCAGCGCGAACGGCATCGCCACGGAGAGCGCGCCCCATGTCTCGTCGAGCGCGTCCATCCATGCGAGCGTGGGCCACGGGAACGCGAGCCGCCACTCCATCGGCGTCGCCAGCGCGTGGCTGCCCGGAGCGATGCCCGCCCAGCGTTCCACGGCGTAGACGAGGCTCCCGACCACCACCGCGGCGAGGGCGCCGGGGATCCGGCCCGGTAGGGCCGTCCGCCCCACGAGCGCGACGAGGATGAGTCCGAGCGACAGGAAGCCCACGAGCGGGTCCGTGATGACCTTCAGCATCGGCAGGAACGCGATCAGCAGCACCGCCACGCCCGCGATCGAGCCGAGGAGCCCGGCGCGCGGCACGATCCGCCGGACGGGCTCGCCGGCGAACGCGAGCGCGAGCTTCGCGACGCCCATGGCCACGGTGACGCCCATCCCGACCTTCCAGGCGAGCACCGGGTCGCGCGTGGCGAGCATCGTGGGGCCGAGGACGCCGAACGTGATGCCGAAGAGCGACGGCGTGTCGATCCCGAAGGGCATCGCGGTGACGTCCGCCCGCCCCGTCTCGCGGGTCAGCCGCCGGGCGAGCCACGTGTACCAGAGGTCGCCCACCAGGACGCCGAGCGCCGTGCCGGGGATGATCCGCTGGAACACGAGATCCGCGGGGAAGCCGAAGACGCCGACGAGCAGGCCGGCGAGGACGACGAGGTTCGTGAGGTTGTCGACGGCGAGCCCGAAGAACGCGTTGACGTCCCCGGCGGCGTACCAGCGGCCGGCGACGTCGGCGCGCCCGCCGGGGCTGGTCACCGGCCGGCCGCCGTCCGCGCGGTCACCGACCCCGCGGGCCGTCAGCTCGCCGAGCGAGCGGTGCCGAGGAGCTCTCGGGCGGCGGTCCGGACGCGCTCGCCGAGCGCCGTGCACCAGGCGAAGCGCGGCCGGCCGGTCGCGACGTCCTGGAAGTCGAGCTCCATCGGCGGCGACGCGGCCGCCGGGAGGACGCGCTCCCCCAGCTCGAGGCGGATGCCGTAGGAGCGGTTCTCGCGGGGCCCGTCGGCCTCGAGCTGCACCTCGACGCGGGGGTCCTCGCGCTTCGCGTGAGAGCGGACGAACGACTCGAGCCAGCGTCCCGTCTCGTGGTAGTCGGCGGGGATCCGGGGATTCATGCGTGATGGCACGGCCGGCCGCCCCGTCCCCGGGAATCCCGAGGCGCGAGGCGGCCGGCCGCTCGGATGCTCAGGCTACGCGTTCAGCACTCGTTGAAGCCGCACCCGTAGCACTTCTTGCAGCCTTCCTCGTAGACGAAGGTCGCCTGCCCGCACTCCGGGCAGATGTCCCCCGCGACGAGCTTGGCCGCCGGCGCCGCCGGGGCCGCGGGCTCCTCGACCTTGGTCTGGCCCAGGTGCTCGGCGATCACCCGCGCGATGCCGTCGGGCAAGGACAGCACCCGCTGCGGGCCGAACCCGAGCGGGCGGCCGCCGCCGATGCCGGTGAGCTGCGTGACGATCTCCTCGAGACGCCGCTTGGTGGTCAGGGGCGACGGCATCCGGAGGGTCAGGGAGATGAGCCGCCCCATCGCCTCGGCGACCGCCATCGTGTCGGAGCCGGCCTTCCCCACCGAGACGAAGACCTCGAAGGGGTCGCCGTCCCCGTGCTCGTTGACGACGACGTAGGCCGTGCCGAGCGGCGTCTCGACCCGGTACGTCCGGCCCGTGAGGCTCCGCGGCCGCGGCTTGACCACGGCCGGTGGCGGCGCGGAGGCCGCCTCGCGCTTGTCCGCCTTGCCCGCCTTCGTCCCGACGCTGAGAACGCCCTCCTTGCAGCCGTCGCGGAACACCGTGATGCCGAGGCATCCCAGCTCCCAGGCGAGGAGATATGCCCGTGCGACATCGTCGACCGTCGCCGTGTTGGGCAAGTTGATCGTCTTGGAGACGCCGTTGTCCGTCGACTTCTGGAAGGCGCCCTGGTGCCGGACGTGCCACTCGAAGGGCACCTCGTGCGCCGTCACGAAGACGCGCTGGGCGTCCTCGGGCACGCCGGCCAGCCCGTGAACGACGCCGCGCTTGGCCACCTCTTCCATGAGCGCGTCGGAGTAGAAGCCGCGCTCGCGGGCCACCTCGGCGAACATCGGGTTGGTGAACGGCAGCACCCGGTCGCCCACCTTGTGGGTGAAGGCCACCGCGAAGGCCGGCTCGACCCCGGAGGAGCACCCCGCGATCATCGAGATCGTCCCGGTGGGGGCGATGGTCGTGACCGTCGAGTTCCGGAGCGGCCGCCCGTGCTTGTAGATGGACCGGGACCAGTTGGGGAACGGCCCGCGCTCCTCGGCGAGCTTCGCCGACTGATCGTGCGCCTTCTCGTTGATGAAGGCCATCAGCCGGTCCCCGAGGTCGAGCGCCGGCTGGCTGTCGTACGCGATCCCCATCCGGAACAGGAGGTCGGCCCAGCCCATGACCCCGAGTCCGATCCGGCGGTTCGCCTTCACGGTCTCATCGATCTCCGGGAGGGGGTACGGGTTGACCTCGATGACGTCGTCCAGGAATCGGACCGACAGGCGCACGACGCGCTCGAGCTCGGTCCAGTCGACCGCCCACTCCCCGTCCGCCTGCCGGCGGGCGAACATGGCGACGTTGATCGACCCGAGGTTGCACGCCTCGTTCGGGAGGAGCGGCTGCTCCCCGCACGGGTTCGTGGCCTCGATCATCCCGATCTCGGGTGTCGGGTTCGCCGGGCTTGCGTTGATCCGGTCCAGGAAGACCATGCCGGGATCGCCGGTCTGCCAGGCAGCGCGCACGATCCGGTCGAACACGTCGCGGGCGGGCAGACGGCTCACCACCTCGCCGTTGTGCGGGGCGATCAGCTCGTACTCCTCGCCCTTCTGGATGGCGTCCATGAACCGGTCGGTCGCGGCGACCGAGATGTTGAAGTTCACGATGCCGCCGTCGAGCTTGCACTCGATGAACTCGAGGATGTCGGGGTGATCGATCCGGAGGATGCCCATGTTGGCGCCCCGCCGGGTGCCGCCCTGCTTCACCGCCTCGGTCGCGCCGTTGAAGACCCGGAGGAAGGACACCGGGCCCGAGGCCTTGCCGCCCGTCGAGGTGACGACGGCGTCCTTCTGGCGGAGGCGCGAGAAGGCGAAGCCGGTCCCGCCGCCCGACTTGTGGATGATGGCGGCCGACTTCACCGCGTCGAAGATCTCCTCCATGGAGTCCCCGACCGGGAGGACGTAGCAGGCCGAGTACTGGAGCTGGTTCCCCTTCCCCGCGTTCATGAGGGTCGGGGAGTTCGGCAGGAACTTGCTGTCGACCATCATGTCGTAGAAGGCGCAGGCGATCTCGTGAACGACCGCCGGGCTCTTGCCCCAGCGCTCCTCCCCCTGGGCGATGGCCCCCGCCACCCGCCAGCACATCTCCTCGGGAGTCTCCTGGACGCGGTCCCCCTCGCGTGTGAGATAGCGCTCCCTCAGGACTCGGAGCGCCTGCTCCGTCCACTTGCCGACTCGGGGGGGACGCGTCGCTGTGATCGCCATGCCCAAACCTCCTTGACTCCTGTCTCTGACTCGCTCGCCACATCCGAACGGCCACCTGGCACCTGATCACGATGACCTAGGTGCATACCGTATCTTGTGGGCGGGCGAATCCTGGCATACGAGATTTAGGGCTGTCAACAAAATTTCGGCCGACACATCGAGAAAAAGTTCACAAGGGGCGCCGGCATACGCGACTCCCGGCCGCGCGGGAGCGTCAATCCGTCGCGCGCTTGACACCCCACCGGTCCCGCGTCTAAAGTGCGGCGGACTGACCGGTCAGTTCCATCTTGCCGTGGACGGCCCCGCCGTCTCGGCCCGCACCAGGAGTGGCGATCCCAGCCATGAGGACCTCCACAGAAACCCCGCGCCAGGCGGCGAAGCGTGGCCAGATCGTCGGCGCGGCGTCGCGGGTCTTTTCCGCGCGTCCGTATCACGTCGTTTGCATGGACGACGTCGCGGAGGCGGCCCGCGTCGGCAAGGGTACCCTCTACCGCTACTTCCCCTCCAAGGAGGATCTCTACCTGGGCGTGGTAGCGGAGGCGTTCGACCTCCTGATCCGCCGGCTCGAGCGCGTCGAGGCCGAGGACCTTCCGGCAGCCATCGCGCTGTCGCGGATGATCGAGGCGATCGTCGAGACCTTCGCGCGCCACCTGCCCTTCTTCCGTCTCATGCAGCAGGGCGAGGCGCGCCTGTTCCTCCGCAAGAAGCAGGTCGTGCGGGCCCGTCGCGACCGCATCGCCGACGGCCTGGCGCGGCTGCTCGATCGCGGCGCCCAGACGGGGGTCTTCCGCAAGGTCGACCGCGACCTCGCCCCCTCCATGCTGATCGGCCTGGTGTGGGGCACCGTGCTGAACCACGCCGACGATACGCCGGCCGAGGTCCTGGCCCAGCGGGTGGCCGACCTCTGCCTCCACGGCATCCTGCAGTCAGCCACGGAGCCCGCCTGATGGCCTTCGTCCGCCGCTACCGCGTCTCGCTGGTCCTGGTCGTGCTCTTCGGCATCGTCGCGGCCCTGGTCATCGGTCGCCTCCGCGACCAGCAGGCCCGGGCCGTGCCGCGCCAAAACCGGGAGATCCAGGTTGGCGTCATCAAGCCCGACCGGCGCGCGCTCGACGTGACCCTTTCCTTCACCGGGGACGTCCTGCCGAATCGCCAGACGCCCATCTTCGCGAAGACGTCGGGCTACATCCGGGCGATCCACGCGGAGCGCGGGCAGTTCGTGAAGGCCGGGGCCCTCCTCGTCGAGATCGAGCCGACCGAGATGGAGAATGCCCTCGATCAGTCCCGCGCCGCCCTGGCGAGCGCGCAGGCGACCTATCAGGTGTCGCGGTCGAACCTCGAGTCGGCCAAGGCCAATCTCCTGAACCAGCAGGCGCTCCTGGCCAAGGCCCAGGCGGTCCTCGCGAACGACAAGCGGCAGTCCGAGCGGATGACCGAGCTCTTCACCAAGGGCCTGGTTGCCGCCCAGGACCGTGACAACGCCCGCACGACGTACGAGGCGTCCCAGGCGGCGGTGAGCGCCCAGGAGGCCCAGGTCGAGGCCGCCCGCGTGCAGATCGCCACCACCGAGAGCCAGGTCCGTCTGGCCGAGGCGCAGATCGAGCAGCAGCGCTCCGCCCAGCGGATGGCGCAGATGCACCTCGACGACACGCGCATCGTCGCCCCCTTCAGCGGGTACATCTCCCAGCGAAACCTCGAGGCGGGGGCCGCGGTGAGCAACCAGGCCGCGGCGACCAGCAACGCGTCGATCGGCATCCTGGTGCTCCAGGAGATCAATCCCGTGAAGGTGCAGCTCGAGGTGCCTGAGCGGGACGTGGCACGAGTCGGTGTCGGCAACGTCGTGCGCCTTACGAGTGATGCCTATCCAGGCCGGCAGTTCTCGGGGAAGGTCGCGCGCGTGGTCCATGCCCTGGACCCGCGCACCCGCACGATGGGCCTGGAGGTGGACATCCCCAACCCGGACGACCTTCTGAAGCCCGGCATGTACGCGCGGGTCGATCTGCTCCTCGAGGTCAGGAAGGACGCCCTGATGGTGCCGCTCGAGGCTCTCACCGGCGCCGAGGGCCGGCCCTCGGTGCTGATCGTCCGGGAGGGCAAGGTCGCCTCGGCGCCGGTGGAGCTCGGCCCGACGGACGGGCCGACGGTCCAGGTCACCAAGGGGCTCGGGCCGGACACCGACGTCATCCTGCAGGGCAAGGACCTCGTGCGCGACGGCATGGCCGTCCGCGCCGTTCCCGCGAAGTCCTACTGAGGCGGCGTCCCGCTCATGTGGCTGACCCTCGTCGCGGTTCGGAACGCCATCGCGGTCCTGATGGCGGCGCTCGCCATCGTGGTCCTCGGCGGGACCTCCCTGAAGCGGCTGTCGGTGGACCTCTTTCCGAACATCAACCAGCCGGTGATCACCGTCGGAACCGTCTACACGGGCGCCAACGTCCAGGACATCGAGAAGACGGTCACCTACCCCGTCGAGAAGGTCGTGAGCGCCGTGCCAGGCGTTCACCACGTGGAGTCCCGCAGCCGGCAGGGCATCTCGGTCGTTCAGGCCTGGTTCAACTACGACGCGGACCTGAACGCCGGGCAGAACGACATCATCCAGCGCATCCAGCAGATCAGTAACAGCCTGCCCTCGGGCATCAAGCAGCCGTTCATCATCCGGGCCGACCTCTCCAACATCCCGGTGTGCCTCCTGACGGTCTCCGGCGGGGGCTTCGACGAGCGGCAGCTCTACGACATCGCGTACAACACGATCGAGCCGCAGATCGAGCGCATCAACGGCGTGGCCGCGGCCAACGTGGACGGGGGGAAGATCCGCCAGATCGCGGTGAACCTCAACCGCGACCTCCTGTACGCCAAGGGCATCTCGGTGCTCGACGTCGTCCGCTCCGTGAACGACTCGAACTTCCTGATGCCGTCCGGCGACATCAAGATCGGCAGCATCGACTACAACATGTTCACCAACAACCAGTTCCAGCTGGTCAAGCCGATGGAGGACATCGTCGTCCGGAAGGTCGGCGACGTTCCCGTCCGGGTGCGGGACCTGGGCTACGTCCAGGACTCCTCCGAGCAGCAGACCAGTGTGGTCCGCGTGGACGGCGAGCGCGCGGTGTACCTGCGCGTCAACAAGCAGCCGTCGGCCAACACCATCGAGGTCGTGGACGGCGTGCGAGCGCTGCTGTCCAGGCTCGACCGCGTGCCGCCGGGCGTGAAGGTCGGCCTGATCTTCGACCAGTCGACCTACATCCGGCAGTCGATCGAGAGCCTCTGGCACGAGTCGATCCAGGGGGCCGCGCTCGCCTTCCTGGTCATCCTGATCTTCCTGCGGAGCGTGGTCTCGACCCTGATCATCTCGGTCGCGATTCCCCTGTCGATCATGTGCACGCTGATCGCGATGTACTTCCTGGGCCAGACGCTGAACATCTTCACCCTCGGCGGGCTGGCCCTCGCGGTGGGACGCCTGGTCGACGACTCCATCGTCGAGCTCGAGAACATCAACCGCCACCTCGGCATGCCGGGCAAGGATCGCAAGGCGGCCGTCCTCGACGCCGCCCGCGAGGTGGCCATGCCTATCTTCGTGTCGACCATCACAACCATCGTCGTGTTCCTGCCGACGGTCTTCCTGGAGGGACAGGCCAAGCTCCTGTTCATCCCGCTGACCTTCACGATCTCCTTCTCGCTCTTCTCGTCGTTCCTGGTCTCGCGGACCGTGACGCCCCTCATGTGCCTCCGCCTGCTGAAGCCCGTGGCGACCAGCGACGGCCGCGGCTTGCGCGGCCGGTTCATGACCTGGAGCCAGTCGCTCTTCGACGGCCTGGACAGCGCGTACCAGGACACCCTCCGCTGGGCGCTCGGCCACCGGAAGGCGGTTGTGCTCGGCGTACTCGGGGTGTTCCTGGCGAGCCTCGCGCTGATCCCGCTGATCGGCTCCGAGTTCTTTCCGATGTCCGACGAGAGCCAGTTCCGGATCACGCTCCGCGGACCCCTCGGCACGCGCGTCGAGGAGACCGAGAAGATGGTCGCGCGGATCGAGGCCCTCATCCGGCAGAATCTGCAGCCGGGCGAGCTGAAGTCCATCGTGTCCAGTGTGGGCATTCCCGGCGGGCGCTCCGCCCTGTTCACCGGAAACACCGGACCGCACGCGGCCCAGGTCCAGGTCTACCTGGACACGCCCGACCGGCGGAAGCGAAGCGACGTCCAGATCGTCAACGCGATCCGCCCGCGGTTCGCCGGCGAGTTCCCCGGGTCGCTCACCTTCTTCAACCTCGGAGGCATCATCAGTCGGGTGCTGAACCGCGGGTCGCAGAACCCGCTCGAGGTGGAGGTCCTCGGCTACGACTTGGACGACGCCCCGGGGGTGGCCCGCGCGGTGGCCCAGGTCATGCGCGACACGCCCGGTGTTGCCGACGTCCAGGTGAGCCGAGAGGGCAACTACCCCCAGTTCAGCGTCGTGGTGGACCGTGAGAAGGCTGCGACGGCGGGACTGTCGCAGCGCGACGTCGCGCAGGCGGCGCTCTTCTCCCTGAACTCGAACGTGAGCGTCAACCCGTCGATCTTCACCGATCCGCGCAGCGGCAACCAGTACAACATCGTCGTCCAGCTCGACGAGCCGTTCCGGGTCCGGCCGGAGGACCTGGGAAAGATCTTCGTCACTGCCCCGGCCGGGCGACCGATCATGCTCTCGACCATCGCCGACATCCGACGCAGCGTCTCCCCCGTGGAGATCGAGCGGAAGTACCAGCAGCGGCTGATCCGGGTGTCCGGCAACCCGGCGGGGCGCGATCTGGGGGCGATCTCCGACGACATCGAGCGGCGGCTGGGGACGATCCAGATGCCGTCGGGCTTCTCGGTCCAGATGGGAGGCCAGACGGCCCAGCAGCGGGAAGCGTTCTCGAGCCTGGCGTTCATGAGTATCTTGGCCCTGATGCTCGTCTACATGGTGATGGCCTCCCAGTTCCGCTCGCTCAAGGACCCCTTCATCATCATGTTTTCGGTGCCCATGGGGCTGATCGGCGTCATCCTGGCCCTGTTCCTGACGGGGACCACCCTCTCGACCACGTCGTTCATGGGCATCATCATGATGGTGGGGATCGTGGTCTCGAACGGCGTCCTCCTGGTGGAGTACACGAACGAGCTGAGGCGCCGCGGCATGCCCCTCGGCGAGGCGGTCGTGCGCGCCGGGCGGACCCGTCTCCGCCCGATCCTGATGACGAGCCTGGCGACCGTGTTCGGCCTGCTGCCGATGGCGCTCGGCTGGCTCGTCGGCGGCGAGGCCAACGCCCCGCTGGCCCGGGCCGTCATCGGGGGCCTCATGGTCTCCACCGGGCTCACCCTGATCCTGATCCCGACCCTCTACACGATCCTCGAGGAGCGCTTCCCGCGGCACATGGCGCTCGAAGAGGAGGGCGCGGCCTGATGCGGCCGACCGCGCCCCTCGACAAGGGAGACTCCTCACCGATGCGCACCCGACCCCGCCGGCCCGTGCCGGGCCCCGCCCTCGCGCTGACGCTCGGCCTGCTCGTCACCTCCCCCGCCTGGTCGCAGACGGGGACGCCCGCGCCCCCCCCGGGCGGGACTCCCGCCGCACAGCCCGCGGCGCCCGCGCCGTCGACGATGCCCGCCCGGACGGGCCCGGGGGGCACGCCGCTGAAGCTCAACCTCGCGGAGGCCACGGCCCTCGCGCTCCGGCAGCAGCCGACGATCCGCTCCGCCCAGGGGTCGCTCACCGCGGCGCAGGCCCGGGTCCCGCAGGCGCGGTCGGCCTACTTCCCGCGCATCGACCTCCAGGTGGGCGCCCAGACGAGCGAGGTGAAGAACACCACCACGGACAAGCGGACGCGGAGCGAGGGCACGTTCGCGAACATACTCGGACGGCAGCTGATCTACGACTTCGGGAAGACGGCGGCCCTCGTGAACGAGGCCCAGGCCGGGAGCCGCGTCGCCTCGGGCGAGCTCGAGCGCATCCGCGACCTGGTCGTCCAGAACGTCCGCCAGTCGTACTTCAACCTCCTCCAGGCCCGGCGCCTGGTCGGAGTCGCGGACGCGGCGCTGTCGCGCTCGGAGTTGAACCTGCGGAGCGCGCAGGGCTTCTTCGACGTCGGGACGAAGCCGAAGTCGGACGTGACGCGCGCCGAGGTCGAGGTGGCGAACGCCCGTGTCGACGTGATCCGGGCCCGGAACCTCGTCCGGTTCACCGAGACGAGCCTCGCCAACGCCCTCGGCCTCGAGGCCACCGTGCCGATCGAGATCGAGGACACGCTCACCTACGAGCCCGTGTCCCTCGATTCCAGCCAGCTCCTGGCGGAAGCGCTGGGGAACCGGCCGGAGCTCCGCCAGAGCCAGGCCCGCCTCGACGGCGCCCGCGCCCAGCTGTCGGGCGCGCGGGCCCGGTACCTCCCGGACATCGTCGTGAACGGCAGCGCGGGCATGTCGAGCGACGACGCGGTCGTGTCGACCGACGGCTTCGGAACGCTTTCGTTCGGGGACACGTGGGCGATCGCCGGGGTGCTCTCGTGGAACCTCTTCGAGGGGTTCTTCACCCAGGCCAAGGTCAAGGAGACGCAGGCCCTCGTCGAGACCGCGCGGGCCGACTACGAGACGGTCGAACTCCAGGTCCGGCTCGAGGTCGAGCAAGCCTACATCGCGGTGATCGAGGCCAGCGAGCGATACGGGGCGACCGAGAAGGCCGTCGAGTCCGCGCGGGAGAACCTCCGGCTCGCCCAGGGCCGGTACGACGCGGGGGTCGGGACCATCCTCGACCTGACCGAGGCCCAGCTCTCGCTGACGAACGCCGAGGCCGACAGCGTCCGTGCGGTCACGGACTACCGGGTCGGCCTCGCGGTCCTCGACCGGGTGGTCGGCCGCCCGTAGGGGCATCCCGCCGGCGAACACCTCCCTGCCCGCGTCCGTCGAAGCTCTCGTGGGGAAGGGAGCCGGTGCGACAATGAAGGCCATGAGGCGGCGAACCGCGGTCGTGCTGGCCGTCGTCGGGGTGGCGGCGGCCCTGGCCACAGCGGGTTACGTCTATTCCACGAGCCGCACGCCGGCGACCCGCTTCCGGACGGCCCCGGTGGACCGGGGCACGGTCGTCGCCACCGTCTCGGCCACCGGCGCGCTGAACGCCGTCACCACCGTCCAGGTCGGGAGCCAGGTCTCGGGCCAGATCCGCGAGGTCCTGGTCGACTTCAACACCCCGGTCCGTCGCGGTCAGCTGATCGCGCGGATCGAGACCGACGTCTTCCAGGCCAAGGTCAACGCCGCCACCGCCGACCTCGAGAGCGCGCAGGCCCAGGTCCTCAACCAGCGCGCCAACGTCGAGAAGGTGCGGGCCGACGTCGAGAACGCCCGGGCCGCCGTCGCCACCGCGGAGGCCAACGTCGAGCGGATGCGGGCCGACGTCGAGAACGCCCGGGCGGTGATCGCTACCGGACAGGCCAACGTGACCCGAGACGCGGCCACCGCGGCGAACGCCCGCCTCGAGCTCGACCGCCGGATCGACCTCGCCAAGCAGGACCTCATCTCGAAGAGCGAGCGCGACCAGGCGCAGACGGCCTTCGACACCGCCCAGGCCCAGCTCGAGGCGACCCGGGCCCAGGAGCGGGCCGGGCAGGCCGCGCTCCGGTCCGCCCAGGCGCAGCAGACGGCCGGCGAGTCGCAGGCGCGCGCAGCGAAGAGCCAGGTCTCCTCGGCCCAGGCCGCCTTCCAGGTGTCGGAGGCCCAGCTGAAGGCCGCGGAGGCGACCGTGCGGCAGAAGCAGGCCGCCGTCGAGCAGACGCGGCTCGACCTGGTCCACACCGAGATCCGCGCCCCGGTGGACGGGGTCGTCGTGTCGCGGGCCATCGACCCCGGGCAGACGGTGGCGGCAAGTCTCCAGGCGCCGACGCTCTTCACGATCGCCCAGGACCTCACGCAGATGCAGGTCGAGGCGGCGGTGGACGAGGCCGACGTCGGCCGGCTCCGCGAGGGCATGAGCGCCACGTTCACCGTCGACGCGTTCCCGGGCCGCTCCTTCCGGGGCGTGATCTCCCAGATCCGCAAGGCGGCCCAGGTGGTGCAGAACGTCGTGAGCTACACGACGGTGATCACCGTCCCCAATCCCGACCGCATCCTGCTCCCCGGCATGACGGCGAACGTGCGGGTGCAGGTCGACCGGCGCGAGGACGCGCTGCGCGTCACCAACGCCGCCCTCCGTTTCCGGCCGCCCGCCGACGGCGCCGATGCGGGCGCCCAGTCGCGCCCGCGCGCAGGCGCCGACGACGCGAGCGGCCGGGCGGCGACCGGGGGCGCGAGCGCCCCGGCGGGAGGAGGCTCGGGCGGGTCGGGCCGCGGGCCCGGCGGCGCCGGCGGCCTCCGCGAGATGCGGGCCACGCTCGTGAAGGACCTCGCGCTCACCGCCGACCAGCAGACGAAGCTCGACGCGATCCTGGAGGAAGCCCGCCAGGCGTTCATGGCGGCCCGGAGCCAGGGTCAGGGCCAGGGCCAGGGCGGCGACGACCGGGCAGCGGGCGGCCAGCGGCGCCGCGCTCGAACCGAGATCCGGGAGAAGATTCGCGCCATCCTGACCCCCGAGCAGCAGAAGCGCTTCGACGCGATCATGACCGCCCAGGACGGTGCGGCGCCCGCGGCGGTCGCCACGCCGGCGCGCGTCTACGTGCCGGGACCGGACGGGAAGCCGCAGGCCGTGACCATCATGATCGGGCTCTCGGACGGGACCTACTCGGAGGTCGTCTCGGGAGACCTCAAGGCTGGCCAGGACGTCTTCGTCGGCACGCCGGGCGCGCGCTCGACCGGCGGCCCGGGTAGCGGGCCGCGGCTCAGGCTCTGAGGTGAGCACCACCGGCGGCCCGGTCCTCATCGAGGTTCGGGACCTCGTCAAGACGTATCACCTCGGCGAGCACGAGGTGCACGCGTTGCGGGGAGTGAACCTCGACATCACGGTCGGCGAGTTCGTCGCGGTGATGGGGCCGTCCGGCTCCGGCAAGTCGACGTTGATGAACCTCCTCGGCTGCCTCGACACGGCGACCAGCGGCGTCTACCGGCTCGATGGGGACGACGTGTCGGAGCTCTCGCGGGACGCCCTGGCCGCGATCCGGAACCGGAAGCTCGGCTTCGTGTTCCAGACCTTCAACCTGCTGCCGCGGATGTCGGCGCTCGAGAACGTGGAGCTGCCGCTCCTCTACGGCGCGACCGTCGCGAAGGAGCGGCGCGAGCGGGCGCTGGCGCGGCTCCGCGACGTGGGGCTCGAGAACCGCGGCGGCCACCGACCGAGCCAGCTCTCCGGCGGCCAGCAGCAGCGGGTGGCGATCGCGCGGGCGCTCATCAACGAGCCGCGGCTGATCCTGGCCGACGAGCCCACGGGAAACCTCGACACGCGCACGAGCGTGGAGATCATGGCGATCCTCCAGCGCCTGAACCGGCGCGGCATCACGGTCGTGCTGGTGACCCACGAGGACGACATCGCCCGGTACGCCTCGCGCGTCGTGGCGTTCCGCGATGGGAAGCTCCGCACCGACACGCCGGTCGCCAGTCCCCTGGACGCCGAGGCGATCCTGCCGACGCTCACCGAGGAGGCGGCGTGAAGGCCTGGGCGGCGGTCCGGATGGCGCTCGCCTCCCTCCGGGTGAACAAGCTCCGCACCGCGCTCACGATGCTGGGCATCATCATCGGCGTCGCGGCGGTCATCGCGATGGTCTCGGTCGGCGCGGGCGCCCAGGAACGGATCGCCGAGCAGATCCGCTCCATGGGGTCGAACCTCATCGTCGTCTTCCCGGGGGCCCAGACCTCGGGCGGCATCCGGTGGGGCCTCGGGAGCCAGCAGACGCTCACCGAGGAGGACGCCCGCGCCATCGCCGTCGAGGTGTCCGCAGCGGAAGTCTCCGCCCCGTCGGTGCGCGGGTCGGCGCAGACGATCTTCGGGAACCTCAACTGGTCCACGGTGATCCAGGGCGTGACGCCCGACTACATCGAGGCCCGCGAGTGGGGCATCGTGAGCGGGCGGATGCTCGGCCCCCAGGACGTCGACGGCGCCGCCAAGGTGGCGGTGCTCGGTGACACCGTCTGGCACAGTCTGTTCGGGGACAGCGACCCGATCGGCGAGACGATCCGGATCAAGAAGGTCCCCTTCACCGTCGTCGGCGTCCTCGACGCGAAGGGCCAGTCCGCGTTCGGCCAGGATCAGGACGACCTGATCCTGATCCCGCTCTCCACCGCCAAGAAGAAGGTGCTGGGCACCAACCGGTCGAACCCCCGCGCGGTGGGACAGATCTCCGTGCGGGTCCGGGACGCCAGCCTCATGGCCGAGGCCGAGGAGCAGATCCGGGGCCTCCTCCGTCAGCGCCACCGCTTGCAGCCCGGCCAGGACGACGACTTCCAGGTCCGCGTCCTTGCGGAGATGTTCGCGGCCCAGGAGGAATCGGCGCGGATCATGACCATGCTGCTGGCGGCGATCGCATCAGTGTCGCTCCTGGTGGGCGGCATCGGCATCATGAACATCATGCTGGTGTCGGTGACCGAGCGGACGCGCGAGATCGGTCTCCGCATGGCCGTCGGCGCGCGGGGGCGCGACATCCTCGCCCAGTTCCTGGTGGAGGCCGTGACGCTCTCCGCGGTGGGCGGGGTGATGGGGGTCGGGGTCGGCGTCCTCGCGGCCGTGATCATCGCCAACTTCGCCGAGTGGTCGACGGACGTGTCGGCGCAGGCGGTGGGGCTCGCGTTCGCCTTCGCGGGAATCGTCGGGGTCTTCTTCGGGTTCTACCCGGCGCAGAAGGCGTCCCGGCTGGACCCGATCGAGGCCCTCCGCTACGAGTGAGCTGCGCCGCGCGGCTTGAGCTCGATCCGGTAGCCGTCCGGGTCCTGGATGTAGAGCGAGCTCCCGTCCCCGAAGGCTCCGCGCCGCTGGACGACGTCCCCCTCGACCGTGATGCCCTGCTGGCGGAGCCATGCCGCCACACGCCCGAGGTCCTCGCACCGGACGGACAGGCACACGTGGTCCATCCGGGCCGAGGGCTTCGCGGTCTCGCCGGGGGCGAGCGGCAGGAGGTCGATCAGGTGGCGCCCGGCCCGGAGCTGGACCAGCCGGGCGCCCTCGTTCACGTGGTCCAGGCCCAGACCCAGGACCGTGGTGTAGAACGCCTGGGACACGGCCTGGTCCCGGACCCGGAGGACCACGTGATCCAGCTCGAGCACCTCGAGGGGTGGACGATCCTGGGCCGACGCCATGGCTGGAAACCTCTTTACGGTGAAGAGTTGGAGCCGGCTCTCTGAGAGGCGGCTCGAGTAGCCGGCTCGGTCCGCCCCTGCCGGGGGTCGCCACCGGCACCCGCCGCCAGGTGGAGGACGAGCGCGATGGCCCCCGTCAAGAAGACCGCGATGTTGACGGCCACGGACCGCCGATGGAGGCGCGAGAACTGGAGTGGCGCGGGATCGCCGGCCGGGGCCGCCTGGGCCCGGAGGCGGGCCGCGTGGGCCTGGGGCAGCAGCACGTGACCCGCGTAGATGGTTCCCGCGAGCGTCACGCCGAGAAGGGCGACCGCTCCCCAGCGGAGCGGGCCGGGCTCCCGGAGGGCGAGGGTCACCGCGAGGACGAGGGTCAGCGCGAGGGTGGCCAGGCCGAAGCCGTAGTACCCGGGGAACACGCCCTCCATCACCTGGACCGCCACCGGCCGGTCGACCGCGCGGAACGTGGCGGGCGCCAGCAGGAAGGACAGAAAGATCTGAACGCCGAGGCCCGCCCCCAGAATGGCGGTCGCGAGACCGTGGAGCATCCGCATCTTGACGTGATGATCCGGGGCGACGCGCGAGATTGTCAAGGCGCAGCGGCGACGGGCCTCGGTTTGACAGCCCCCGGGGCGGTTGATACGCTCCGCCCGCGCCGAGGTTCCCGTGCCGCCCATGCGTCCCGTTCCAGCTCGCTCGCGCTCCTCGAAGCCCCCGCGGTGGCTCGCCGCCGCCGTGCGAGCGCCGATGTCCGCCGACGAGATCGGCGCCGTCATCCGGACGCTCCGGCGCCAGGCGCCGTCGTGGCGGCCCACGGCGGTTGCCGAGGTTGCCGCGGAGCAGCCCGACCCGTTCCGCGTCCTGATCGCCTGCATCCTCTCCCTCCGAACCCAGGACGCGACCACCCGCGAGGCGTCGGAGCGGCTGTTCCGGGTCGCCGAGACGCCTGCGGCGATGCTGCGCCTGCCCGCGGCCCGGATCGCCCGGCTGATCTTCCCCGTCGGCTTCTACCGGACGAAGGCGCGGGCGATCCGCGGGATCTGCCAGGACCTCATCGCGCGCTACGGCGGTCGCGTGCCCGACGACATCGACGCCCTCCTCACGCTGAAGGGCGTCGGCCGGAAGACCGCCAACCTCGTGGTCACGATCGGCTTCGACAAGCCCGGCATCTGCGTCGACATCCACGTGCACCGCATCTCGAACCGGCTCGGGTTCGTGAAGACCGCGGCGCCGGACCGGACGGAGCTCGCGCTCCGCGCGAAGCTGCCGCCGCGCTACTGGATCGGCTACAACGACCTCCTGGTGGCGTTCGGGCAGAACGTCTGCCGGCCGCTCTCGCCCCACTGCTCGCGCTGTCCCGTGGCGCGCTCGTGCCGGCGCATCGGCGTCGGCCGGACGCGCTGATCTGGGCCGGGGGCCGTCCCGGCCGGTGAGGACGTCCGCCGTCCGCGCGCTCCTGCTGGGGCTCCTGCCGGTCGCGCTGGCCGCCGGCCTCTGGCAGGCGGAGCGAGACCGCCCGCTCTGGCTCACCCTCGCCTCGGCGCCGGGGCCGGTCGCCGTCTCGGGATCGCTGGCCGCCTCGCCCCGTCTCGTCCTCGCGGTCCACTATCCGTGGTACGGGACGCCGGGCGGGCCGACGGGCCGCTGGCGGCACTGGAACCACGCGCGCCTCGAGATGCCCTCCCAGCGCGTGCTGGGCTTCCATGACCCGCGGCGCCTGGCGGGCCCGGGGCGGCTCGACATCGGCGCGACCCACTACCCCGAGGGCGGGCCCTACGACAGCCGGGACGACGCGCTGATCCGCGCGCAGTTCGCCTTGGCTCGCGCGGCGGGGCTGGACGGCTTCGTCGTCTCCTGGTGGGGCCGCGAGAGCGAGGAGGCGCTCGGCCTCGCCGCGCTGTTCCGCCACGCAGGCGCGGCGGGCCTGGTCCTCGCGCCGTACTACGAGACCGGCGAGCTCTGGCCGCGCGGCGCGTCCGGCGTGGCCGCGGACCTCGTGAGCCTGCTCGACCGCCATGGCCATGAGCGCGCGTGGCTCCGCGTCGGCGGCGACCCGGTGGTGTTCCTCTACGCGTCCCACCGGCTGAGACCACGGGTGTGGGACGCCGTGCGCGCGCGCCTCGTCGCGAGTGGGCGGCGCGTGTTCCTCGTGGCCGACGCGCCGAGCCCGGACTGGCTCGTGGAGCGCCCGGACTGGCTTCGGCGGTTCGACGCGCTCCACGTCTACACGCCGGTCGTGTTCCAGGCTCGCGGCCGGGACGTCGGCGGCGTGTACCGTCGCTACGCGGACCTCGCGCACGCGGCGGGCCGGCCCTTCGTCCCGGCGGTCGCCCCGGGCTTCGACGATCGGCAGGTGCGGACGCCCGGCACCCTCGTCGACCGGGCGGACGGCGCGACCTACGACCGGAGCTGGCAGGCCGCCCGGGCCGTGGACCCGCCATGGATCCTCGTCTCGAGCTGGAACGAGTGGCACGAAGGGAGCGAGATCGAGCCGAGCGTGGAGCACGGCCGGCGGTATCTCGACGCGACGCGCGCCTGGGCCGACCGGTTCCGCGCCGGGGCGCCCTGACGGAGCCGGCCGCCAGGCCTCAGGACCGGGAGCTCTGCCGGTAGAAGGGGTCGAGCGACTCGGGGTCGAGCCAGCCCGCGTAGAAGTCCCGGACGTGCGGGAAGAGCGCCCGCGAGAGGCGTCGCCGGTGCTCCTCCTCCGCCGTGAGCGGCTGCCGGAGCGTGGCCGCGAGCTCCTCCAGCACGGCCGCCTTGTCGACGCGCGTGACGCGCCCCTCGCGGAGGACGACCTCGCCCGCAACCACCACGGTGTCGATGGCCGACGCGCGGGCGCGGAGGACGACGGCGTCGAGCACGGGCGTGTCCGCCTCGAGGTAGGGGTGCGCCACCTGGCGCCAGGGCAGGAGCACGAGGTCGGCCGAGCGCCCGACCTGGAGAGCGCCCACCTCGCCGGCGAACGGCGTCGTGGCGGCGCCGCCCTCGGTGGCCATGCGGAAGACCTGGGCCGGCGTGGGCACGCCGTCGTCCATCCCGGGCACGCGGTGGATCCGGAGGGCGAGCCGCATCTCCTGCAGCATGTCGCGGTCGTCGTTGATGCCCGCCTCGTCGAGCCCGATGGCGACCGGCACGCCGGCGGCGAGGAAGCGGTTGACGGGCGCGACGCCGCTCCGGAGCCGGAGGTTCGAGCTCGGATTCGTGCAGATCATGACGCCCCGCTCGGCGGCGCGCTCGATGTCGGCGGCGTTGAGCCACACGCCGTGGCCGAGCGTGAGGCGCGGGCCGAGAAGGCCGAGGCGGTCGAGGTGCGCGAGCGCCGTCCCGCCCGTCCGTCGGCGGGCGTACTCGCGCTGGTAGGCCGTCTCGACGAGATGCATGTGCATCCCGACGCCGTGCCGCGCCGAGGCCGCTTCGAGCGCGGCGAGCGCGTCGTCGGAGCACCAGTGGAGGTTCGCCGGCGCGAGCTGGATCCGCGTCCGGCCGGCGTGGTTTTGGCCGTGGGCGTTCCAGAGACCGCGAAACAGGTCGAGCTGGTCGGCGACGGGGATGGCGTGGCCGGTCAGGAACGCGTCGACGTCCGGGGCGAGGTCGGGCGGCAGCCGCTTCACGAAGGCCGAGTCCGCCTCGTAGGCGAGGCGGTTCTGGTCGCGCAGCATGTAGGAGTAGGACACGCGCATGCCCACGTCCCGGTAGGCTTGCAGGATCCGGTCGGCGACCTGCCGGACGCGTGAGGCGGGCGCGCCGCGCCAGCCGTGGATGTGCTGCACCGTGGTGATCCCCGACTCGAGCATCTCGAAGGCCGAGTAGAGCGTGTCGAGGTACGGGTCGACCGCCCGCGCGCCGAGCCGGCTCGCGAACCAGAGCTCGAGCGGGTAGTCGGGCGACCCGAGCTGGAAGGGCGTCACCCCCACGTGGTGGTGGGCGTTCACGAAGCCCGGCAGCACGACGTGGTCGGGCGAGCCCAGGACCTCGTCGGCCGGGTGCCGCCGCCGAAGCGCCTCCCAGGGGCCGATGTCTCGGATGACGCCGTCCTGCTGGAAGACCGCGGCGTCCTCCAGCACCTCCGCATGCTCGCGGTCCACGGCGCGGGCGACGACGTAGCGCCCGCGGACGAGGGACGAGGCCACCGGCGGGCTACCGCGCCGTCACGCCGCCGTCGGCGACGACGATCGAGCCGGTCATGAACGAGGCCTCGTCGGAGACGAGGAAGTGGATCAGGTTGGCGATCTCCTCGGGCCGGCCGAGCCGCCCCAGGAGGGTCGAGCTCACCTCGGCGCGGAGCTTCGCGTCGGGGTCGGCCGCGCGCGCGACCGACCCGCGGAGGAGCGGCGTGTCGACCGGCCCCGGGCAGACGCAGTTCACCCGGATGCCGTGCGCGGCGTGGTCGACGGCGAGCGCGCGGGTGAGCTGGATCACCGCGCCCTTGGTGGCGCCGTACATGGCGTTCCGCGGCGCGCCTACTAGGCCGAGCTCCGACGCGATGTTGACGATGGTGCCCCTGCCCGCGCGGCGCATGGCCGGGATCACCGCCCGGCAGCAGAGGAACGTGCCGGTCAGGTTGGCTCCGCAGAGGGCGTTCCACTCGTCCATGGTGGCCTCGTCGATCGTGACCGGGCGCGGGGAGCCGATGCCCGCCGCGTTCACGAGCACGTCGACGCGCCCCGCGCGCGACAGGACGCCGTCGAGCATCGCCCCCACCTGCCCCTCGTCGGCCACGTCCGTGCGGACTCCCCACGCGTCGCCGCCCGCGGCGGCGATGGCCCGGGCGGCCGGGTCGGGATCGGCCCGGTCGACCACGGCCACGCACCAGCCCTCGCGCGCGAGCCGCTGGGCGGTCGCGAGCCCGATGCCCGACGCTCCGCCGGTGACGATGGCTACGTCGCCCCGCTTCATCCTGGAGCCTCCCGTTCGAGGGGTTTCCCGCCGCCCCTATCAGCGGGCAGGCGGGGCCGGCGCGTCAAGGCCGGTCAGCGAGACGCCCACACGGGCTCCTCCAGATGGCGAACGCGCGTGGCGCGGCCGTGGAGGACCACCTCGCGCAGCTGGTAGAGGATGGCCGCCGTGGGCGCGTGGATCAACGTGCCGAGGAGCGGCAGCTGGATGATCGGGCGCTCCCGCTCCGGCACGGTCACGTAGCGCGGTACGCCGGGCGCGTCGAGGTCGCGGAGCGGGACCCGGTGGATCGACGCCACCTCCGCGGGATTGGCGTGGAGCTCGGCGACCGGCCCCGCCCACACGACCACCGGCGTGACGACGAAGCCCGAGCGCGTGGCGTAGTCGTCGAGGCAGCCCAGCACCGCGTCGTCGCCGAGCGTGAGGCCGACCTCCTCGAAGAGCTCGCGGAGGGCGGCGCCCGGGGCGCTCTCGCCGTGGTCGATCCGGCCGCCCGGCAGGGCCCACTGCCCCGCGTGCGCGCGGAGGCTGGGCGCGCGGCGCGTGAGGAGGAAGGCCGCGTCGCCCCGGTCGTCCGGGAGCAGGACCGCGGCGACCGCCGCGTGCCGGCGATCGCCCGGCGGGATCGCCTCGCGCGGGAACGCGGCGAGCCGCGTGTGGGCCTCCCGCCGGAGCGCCTCCCCGTAGCGACGCTCCGCGGGCTCGATGCTCACGGGATCCCGGCCAGGAACTCGGTGATCGCGGCGGCGACGACGAGGGGCCGCTCGCGGTGGGCGAAGTGCCCCGCGCCGGCGATCACCCGGCGGGCACAGCCGCGGGGGAACCGATGCTCCTCGCTGGCCGACGTGTGGACCGGATCGACCGTGTCGTCCTCCCCGTGGAGGACGAGGGTCGGGACCTCGATGCGGGGCTGCGCGGCCAGGCGCGCCTCGTCGGCGTCCAGCCGGGGCTCGCCCGGCGCGTTGCCGTGCCGGTGGCGGTACGAGTGGATCACGACGTCGACGAAGTCGGGGTTGTCGAAGGACGCCGCCGTGCGCTCGAAGGTGGCGTCGTCGAAGGCCCACCCCGGCGACCACGTGCGCCAGAGATGGCGGCACAGCGCCCGCCGGTTCGTCGCCATCCCGGTCCGGCCCCGCTCGGTGTTGAAGTACCACTGGTACCAGAGCCGCGCTTCGTTGGCCGCATCGCCGGGCCGGGCCGCGCCCGCGATGTCCTGGATCTGGTAGCCCGCGAAGGTGACCAGGGCCCGCACACGCGCCGGATGGAGCGCCGCCGCGATGCAGGCCGCCCGCGCGCCCCAGTCCTGGCCGATGAGGACCGCCCGGTCGAGCGCGAGCGCATCCATGAGGTCGACGACGTCCCGTCCGATCGCGGCTTGCTGCGCCATGCGTGGCGCCGCCGGGTCGAGGAACCGCGTCGGTCCGAAGCCTCGGAGATATGGCACGACGGTGCGATAGCCGCCGCCGACCAACGACGGGACCACGCCGTCCCACGCCCGCGCGTCGTCGGGGAAGCCGTGGAGCAGGATCGCCACCGGCCGCTCGGTCGGGCCGTGGAGCTCGTAGCCGATGTCCAGGAGATCCGTCCGCGCGCGGCACACCGCAGGATGCTCCACCCGGCCTCCCGTCGATCCGTCGGCCGGGCTCACGGACGATCCGCGAGGACCGCCCACGCCGTCGCGATCCCGCGGAGACCCGGGACGTGGGACGCCGCCGCGTCGAGCCGGTGGTAGAGCGCTCCGGTCCAGGGCGCGAGGGGCACCCGGCCGGAGAGCCGGCCCCAGACGTTCCGGGGCAGCACGTGGAAGGCCCGGCAGCTCGCGACGCGGAAACCCGCATCCTCGAAGAGGCGCGTCGCCTCGCGGCGGGTGTACGTCCGCTCGTGGTGGAACCGGCCGAGCGTGCGGCCGAGCCACTCCGTGTACGCGTGGCGATTCGGAAGGTGGTACGTGAAGAGTCGGCCGCCGGGCCGGAGGACCCGCGCGAGCTCGTCGAGCGCGCCACGCTCGTCGTCCACGTGCTCCAGAACGCCGCAGTTGAGGACCGCGTCGAAGGATCGGTCGGCGAACGGGAGCCCCGGACCGGCCGTCACGACGTAGGGCACCTCGGCCTTCCGGAGCAGGCCCGCCGCCGCGCCCTTGTCCTCCACGTCGTAGGCCACGACCCGCGCACCGTGGGCACGGAGGAGCAGGCTCGTCTGCCCCCACCCCGCGCCCCAGTCGAGGACGCGCCCCCCCCCGACCCACGCCGCGATCTCGGCGGCGATCGCGAGGTACTGGGCGACCCCGATCGGGCTCGCGATGTTCGAGCACTCGGGGCGCGTGGAAAGTCCTCGCTGTCCGAAGTCGAGGATCCGCGCCGCGGCGGCGTCGACCGCCCGAGGCCCCCGCGTCGCGTCGCGCGCCGGGCTCATTGCGAGGCGCGCGCCCGCCGCCGGAGCGACCGGAGGACCGCGAGGTTCCGGGCGTCCCCGTCGTCGCGCTTCGGGGTCTCCAGGATCATGGGCCGGGCGCCGAGGCGCGGGTGGTTCAGGAGGTACCGGAACGCCGCGAGGCCGATCTGTCCCGCCCCGATGTTCTCGTGACGGTCGAGCCCCGATGCGAGCCCCGCCCGGCAGTCGTTCAGGTGGAACCCCACGATCCGCTCGAGTCCCACCGAGCGATCGAGCTCGTCGAGCACGGCGCCGAAGCGTCGGGGCGTCCGGATGTCGTAGCCGGCCGCGAAGAGGTGGCATGTGTCGAGACACACCGCCAGACGCTCGGGTCGGCGGACTCGGCCCAGGATCTCGCCGAGTTCTTCCGCGCGGGCCCCCAGCGTGTGACCCGCCCCCGCGGTGTTCTCGATTGCCACGCGCACCGCCCAGCCGTCGGTGCGCCGGGCGATCTCGTCGAGCGCGCCGACGAGGCGCGCGACCCCCACGGCGGCGCCCGCCCCCCGGTGGGAGCCCGGATGGAGGACGACGAACGGGAGCCCGAGCCGTTCGGCGCGCTCGAGGTCGTCGAGGAGCCCCGCCACCGCGCGCGCTCGCTCATCCGGGCCCGGCGCCGCGAGGTTGATCAGGTAGTTCGCGTGCGCGCATGCGAAGCGGAGCCCGGACGCGGCGAATTCGCGCCGGAACTCGCGGACCTGGTCCTCCTCGAGCCGGGGGCCGGTCCACCGGAGCTGGTTCTTGACGAAGACCTGCACGACGCCGCAGCCGGCCGCCACGCCGCGCCGGACGGCGTTCGCGAGCCCGCCGGCCACCGACATGTGCGCGCCGAGGTTGTCGGGCGCGGCGCCGCCCGGCCTCAGCCGAGCTGCTTCACCTCCGCGAGGATCTTGGCCGGGTCGGGCAGGACCCCGCGAGCGTAGCGCTCCGCGAAGCGGATGACGCCCTGCCCGTCGATCACGAACGTCGCGCGGTAGCACGCGTTCAGCTCCGGCCAGTGGATCCCGTAGCGCTTGACCACGTCGCGCTGGATGTCGGCCAAGAGCGGGTACGAGATCCCGCCGAGCGACTTGGCCCACGCCTCGTGGCTGTACATGGAGTCACAGGAGATGCCCACGACCTGGGCATTGGCGGCCTCGAAGTCCCGGATCCGGGCCTCGAAGGCCGGCATCTCCTTCGTTCAGCCCGGAGTCCAGTCAAGAACGTAGAAGAGCAGGACGACCGATTTCCCTCGCTGCTCGGCGAGGCTCCACTCCCTGCCCCCGATACCCTGGAGCCGGATGTCCGGCGCCATCTCGCCCACTTTCGGCATCTCCGACATGGCGTCCTCCTTCTCCTCGCGGCCCCGGCGGGCTCACGGGCCTCCGGTGGCCTCGCGTGCGTCGGTCCGTCCCTGGCGGCGCCGGGCCCAGAGCGCGGCCCGCCTGGCCTCGAGGCACTCGTTGAGCCGGCCGATGTACTCGGCGGCCGTGACCACGCGACCGGTGGCGAACGCGGCGGCGAGGCGGTCACGGAATCGAGGCTCGCGGACGGCGTGGTGATCCACGATGACCTGGCAGCCCGTCTCGCCGACCAGGCGCAGCAGGTTGTCGATGCCCCGCTGGACGACCTCCGGGCCCACCTGTCCCTGGAGGTACGTGGGGGGGCCCGAGAGGTAGACGAGGTCCGGGCGCTGCCTGAGAAGGTACGCCGTCGCCACCGGCGAGGCGGGGCCCTGGAGGTCGGACGCGTGGACGAACCGCATGCCGTCGTCTACGGTCACCGCGACGACGTGCCCGAACTCGGAGCCGTCCTGCCCATGCGGCAGGGGCGGCGAGAAGCGCACGGTGACCCCATCGAGCTCGACGGTCTGGCCCTCGGCGGTCGCGAGCCGGCAGTGTGGGCTGACCGCCCGCCAGAACTCGCGACCCTGCGCGGCCTGGTGCCGGTCCGTGGACCGCCGCGGGTCCTTGGCCCAGACCTGCCGCCCCGCGTAGATCATCGAGTCCATCCGGAAGTGATCGGCGTGGAAGTGGCTCACCGCCACGTGCGTGGCGCGCACCGCGTAGGCCTCGATCCGGAGGCGCGCGCGGGCCAGCGCCTCCTCCTCCTCGGGCGCCGGGGCCAGGCCGTAGCGGCGCGGCGCCACGGTGGCGCCGGGATCGATCAGGAGGCGGAGCGCGCCGGCTTCGACGTAGGTCGCCATCGACCGCACGCCCAGCGAGTCGGCCGCGAGCGGCATCACGCGCATGGCGGCGCTCCGACCGGGACGTCGCGCGGCGTCACGCGCGGGCCCCGTCCGCCTGGCGCTTGAGGTCGGCCACCGCGCCGCCGGTCACCCGGCAGAGCTCGGCCGGCGTGATCGGGAACACCGCGTGGGGGGTCCCCGCGGCCGCGATCACGCGCTCGTACCCGAGGAGGTCGCGGTCGATGAACACCCGCAGTGGCCGCGGGTGGCCCACCGGCGGGACGCCGCCGATCGCGTAACCGGTGGCGCCGCGCACGAGGTCGGCGTCGGCCCGGCGGACGGGCTGCCCGCTGAGCGCCGCCAGGCGATGCTCGTCCGCCTGGTTCGCGCCCGACACGAGCACGAGGATGGGTTCCTCCCCTGCCACGAACACGAGCGACTTGACGATCTGGCCCACCCCGACGCCGCAGGCCGCCGCGGCCTGGGCGGCTGTCCGCGCGCTCTCCGCCAGGACGATCACCTCGGCCTCGACGCCGAGGGCCTCGAGCGCGGCGTGGACCCGAGCGGCCGCGGGCGGCATCATCCGAGGAGCTCCGGCCGGAACCGGCGGACCGGGGTCGACCTCGACTTGGACGACGCCCGGGACCGCCAGCCGTAGCGTCCGAGGTCGATCCGCCCGCGGACGAAGCGCACGCCCTCGCCCTGGAGGAGGAGGCGCTGGCTCAAGGCGCCGCTGCCGTCACCGCGCCGGCTGATCGTCCCCTGCCCGTTGACGACGCGGTGCCACGGCACGCCCGCGGGGCAGACGCGCATCGCGTGCCCCACGGCGCGCGCGGCGCGGGGCGATCCGAGGAGCGCCGCGACCTGGCCGTAGGTCACGACGCGCCCGCGCGGCACGCGGCGGACGAGCGCGTGGGCCCGCTTCTGGAGGTCACCACTCATGCCCGGGTGGCATCGGCGGCCGCGGCCGCGCCGAACTGGAGCTCCCACAGCGTGCGGTAGAGACCGTCCCGCCGGATCAGCTCGGCGTGCGGGCCCTGGTCGACGAGCTGGCCGTGCTGGAGAACCACGACACGGTCCGCCCGCTGGATGGTCGAGAAACGATGCGCGATCACCACGCTGGTCCGTTCCGCGAGGAGCTGGTTGACGGCGTCCTGCAGCGAGTGCTCGGTTTCAGGGTCGACGCTCGACGTCGCCTCGTCGAGCACCAGAACGGGGGGATTATACAGGAGCGCCCGGGCGACCGAAAGGAGCTGACGCTGTCCGTGCGAGAGGTTCGCTCCGCGCTCGAGGAGCGGCGCGTCGTAGCCACCGGCGAGCGAGCGCACGAAGCGGTCCGCGTGGACGCGGCGCCCGGCCTCCTCGACCGCTTCGCGCGGGACGCGCGCTCCGAGAGTGAGGTTCTCTGCCACGGTGCCCGCGAAGAGCACGACGTCCTGGAGGACCAGGCCGACGTGGCGCCGGAGCGCGGTCAGGTCCCACTCGCGGACGTCGATTCCCTCCACCAGCACGGCGCCGCGCTGCACGTCGTACGTCCGCGTGAGGAGGCGCGCGAGCGTCGTCTTCCCGGCGCCGGTGCCGCCCACGACCGCGACCCCCTCGCCCCGCTCGATCCGGAGCGACACGCCGCGGAGCGCCCAGGCCGGCGGGGTGGCGCCACTCGCGTCCCCCCGCTGGGGCGCCTCGCCGGCGCCGGGATAGGCGAACCAGACGTCGCGCAGCTCGATCGCGGGCGGCGCTCCGCGGCCCGACGACGTCCGCCCGGCGGGCGTGGCCGTGCCCCCGGTCTCCGTCGGCGTGTCGAGGAGCGCGAAGACCCGCTCGGCCGCCACGGTGGCGGCCTGCATCACCGAGAACTTCGCCGAGGCGTCGCGGATGGGGAGATAGAACCGCTGCGTGTACTGCATGAAGGCCACCAGAACGCCGAACGTCAGAGTGCCGTCGAGGATCTCGACGCCGCCCCACCAGAGGAGGGCGGCAACGCCGATGGACCCGACCGCCTCGGCGACGGCGTACAGCGTCGAGTCGAGCCCCATGCGCCGGAACTGCGCTTGCCGGTAGCGGTCGTTCAGGTCGCCGAGCTCGCGGGCGCGCGCGGCCTCGCGCCCGAAGAGCTGGAGCACGGCCATGCCCGCGAGGGTCTCCTGGAGTTCGGCGTTCAGGTGGGCGAGCCGCGCCCGGACGTCCCGGTACGCCCGGCGCACCGGGACGCTCAGGACGAGCGCGACCGCGATCAGGAGCGGCAGTACGGCGAACGTGATCAGCGTGAGCCGGAGGTGGAGGAGCAGCATGACCGCGATCACGCCGGCGAGCGTGACGACGTCGCCCACGATGGCGACGACGCCCGACGTGAAGACCTCGCCGATCGCCTCCACGTCGCCCAGGATCCGCGTCATCACGCGCCCGACCGGGTTGCGGTCGAAGAACGCCGCCGGCAGGCGCTGCGCGTGGGCGAAGAGGGCCGCCCGGATGTCGTGGACCACCCGCTGCCCGGTCCAGGTCGCCAGATAGATCTGGCCGTAGCGGAGGCCGTACTGGACGGCGAGCGTCAGGAAGAACAGGGCCACGACCCGGGAGAGCCCCGGCCAGTCGCCCTTGAGGATGTGCTCGTCGATGGCCACCTTCACGAGATACGGCTGGACGAGGTCCACCGCGGCCAGGAGCGGGAACAGGGCCGCCGACAGGGCGACCGCGCCCCGGTACGGCCGCGTGTAGCCCCAGACCCGCCGCGCGAGCCGCGCGTCGTAGACGCGACCGACGGTGTCGTCGTCCTCCCCTGCCCCGCCCGCCCGCCGGCTCATCCGGCCGCCTCGCGGGCGTCGTCCGACGCCCGGCCGGCCTCCTCGAGGGTCGACTCGAGCTGCTGCCGCCGCCACAGGCGCGCGTAGAGCCCGTTCCGGGCGAGAAGCTCGGCGTGGGACCCCTCCTCGACGAGCTCTCCCTCGTCGAGCACCACGATGCGGTCGAGCATCGACGCGACCCGGAGCCGGTGGGTGATCACCAGCGTGGTGCGGCCGCGGATCCGATCGAGGAGGCGCTCGAGGATGGTCGCCTCGGTCTCCGCGTCCACCGCCGCGAACGCGTCATCGAGGACGAGGATGCACGGGTCGCGGAGAAGGGCCCGCGCGAGGGTCGCCCGCTGGCGCTGCCCGCCGGACAGTGTGAGCCCGCGCTCGCCGACCAGCGTCTCCCAGCCGCGGGGGAACCGGTCCACGTCGGGGGCGAGGCCCGCGACGTCGGCGGCCTCGGCCACGCCGGCTTCGGCCGCGCCGAACGCGACGTTCTCCCGGAGGGACCGGGAGAAGAGGAACGCGTCCTGCGGGACGACGCCGATCGCGGCCCGGAGGTCCCGGAGCGGGATCGCGTGGATCTCGGTGCCGTCGATGAAGACCGTGCCGGGCGGCGGATCCCACAGCCGCGGCAGCATGGCGGCGAGCGTCGTCTTCCCGGCGCCCGTGGGTCCCACGATCGCCACGGAGCGGCCCGCCGGGATCCGGAGGCTCAGGTCCCGGAGCGCGGGCGGCCGGTCCGGCGCGTAGCGGAAGGTGAGCCGGCGGATCTCGACGTCGCCTCGCACGGGTCCGCGGAGCGCGGCCGCCTCGGGGCCGTCGACGATGCCAGGCGGGGTGTGGAGGATCTCGGTCACGCGGTCGAACGCCGCGAGCCCTCGCCTGACGACGGCCAGCACCCAGCCGAGCGCCATCGTCGGCCACGCGAGGTACGCGACGTAGCCGGAGAACGCCACCAGCACGCCGAGCGAGAGGCGCCCCTCCAGGACCGCCCGGCCGCCGATCCAGAGGACGGCCAGCGCGCCGATGCCGGTCATGATCGCGAGGAGCGGGGAGAAGAGCCCGTGGGTCCGCGTCTGGCGGAGCACCCGGGCCAGGTGCTCGTCGTTGAGCCGGCCGAAGGCCTCGATCTCGCGGGGCGCGAGCGTGTACGCGCGCACGACCGCCATCCCGCTCAGGTTCTCCTGGGCCTTGTCGGCGAGGCGCCCGAGCTGCTCCTGGACGAGAACCGCATCGGCGTGGGCGCGCGTGTTGTAGCGGCGGGCCACGGCGAGGAGGACGGGATACGGCGCGAGAGCGGCCACGGTCAGCCAGGGGTCGATGCGGAGCATGGCGACGAGCGCTCCCGCGTAGACGATCGCCGTGTTGGCGAGCGACAGGAGGCCGAACCCGACCAGCATGGCGACGCTCTGGAGGTCGTTCGTGGCGCGCGACATGAGGTCGCCGGTCCGGCGGGTCTGGTAGAAGCCGGTCTCGAGCCGGAGGAATGCGGCGAAGAGGTCGGCCCGGATCTCGGACTCGACCCGCTGCCCCGCGCCCAGGAGGACGAGGCGCGAGAACGTCCGGGTGAGCGCCTGGACGATCGCGAGCAGGACGACGAGGAGGGCGCCCATCGTGACCGTGTCCCGCGTCGCGACGACGCGGCCCGCGCCGCCCAGCGCGTCCACCACGTCCTTCGTCACCCAGGGGATCAGGAGAGCGCAGGCGTTGGTCGCGAGCAGGAGGAGGACGCCCACCGCGTACCGCGCCCCGTGCCGGGCGAGATACCGGCCGAGGATGGAGACAGGCATCGTCGCGAGTATACCGGCCGCTCCGAGGTCGGGCAAACGCGACGAACGTGCGTATGGTACGCTCCGCTGCGTGAGCGCGAGCCCATTCCTCACGGTCGCGGTGGACGCCGCGCGTGGCGCCGGCCGATTGCTCCGCGAGGAGCTCGGCGGCGTGCGCCGGATCCAGCACAAGCGCTCGGTCATCGACCTCGTCACGGAGATGGACCAGCGCGCGGAGGCGTTCATCGTCGAGCGGCTGCTCGGCGCCTTCCCGGACCACGCGATCCTTGCCGAGGAGAGCGGGGCCACGGACGGGCGTTCCGAATACCGGTGGCTCATCGACCCCCTGGACGGCACCACGAACTACGCGCACGGAGTGCCGATCTTCGCGGTGTCGATCGCGCTGGAGCGGGCGGGCACGGTCGTGCTCGGCGTGGCGTACGACCCGAGCCGCGACGAGTGCTTCGTCGCCGAGCACGGGCGCGGCGCGACGGTCAACGGCGAGGCGATCCGGGTGTCCTCCGTCGACACGCTCGACCGGGCCCTCCTGGTGACCGGCTTCCCCTACGACATCCGGACCACGTCCGAGACCAACCTGCCGGAGTACGCCGCGCTGTCCAAGCGCGCGCAGGCGGTCCGGCGCCTCGGCTCGGCGGTCCTGGACCTCTCGTGGGTCGCCTGCGGCCGCTTGGAGGGCTTCTGGGAGTTCTCCCTCGGACCCTGGGACATGGCGGCGGGGGGTCTCATCGTGAGCGAGGCGGGCGGCCGCGTCACCAGCGTGCGCGGCGGACCATGGCGGCTCGAGGGTCCGGGCATCCTGGCGACGAACGGCCTGGTCCACGAGACGATCCTCGCGGAGCTCGCCGCCGTCCAGTTGGCCCGCTGATGACGGCCGGCGGGCGCGCGGTCGATCGCCAGAAGGCCGCGCCGGCGCCCCATCCCCTGCCCGTCCACGTCCGCACGATCAGGATGGAGGCGGAGGCGGCCACGATCGGCGACGACGCCCGGCCCGCCCTTCGGGTCCGTGGCACCCTCGAGGACCAGCGCCCGCAGGGCGTGCCCGACTGGATCCAGCACGACGGGGACGTCATCCACCACATGGAGGTCACGCTCACCGTGACCTGGCCCGACCTCCTGGTGGCGGCGATCGAGAGCACGATGCGGACGTTTCCGCACGCCGGCGTGTGCCCGGACGCGCTGCCGCCGCTCCAGTCCCTGGTCGGGATCGCGATCGGGCGCGGCTTCACGCGGGCGGTCAACGAGCGGATCGGGCGTGAGCGCGGCTGCACGCACGTTGCGGCGCTGATCCTGGCCATGGGCCCGGTCGTCCGCCAGGGCGCTGGCGCGGCGTTCGGCTTCGCGACGCCCGGCGACCCGCGCGGGACGCCGTGGTTCGTGAACTCCTGCCAGGCCTGGCGCGAGGATGGTCCGCTCCACCGGGCGTGGCTCGCGGGAGAGATCCTCAAGCGGGACTGACCCGCGGCGCGGCATCTGCCGCGCCGGCGTCGCGTCCGGCGATCGATCCGCCCGGGCGCCGCCCCTTGTTCCCCCCGGAGCCCGGCGGGATAATCCGATCGAGGGCCGTTGTGGCCCCGGTGCTTCGAGCCGGTCGGCGCAGGACGAGGGAGGATTCACGATGCGCATGTATGTGGCGGGCGAATGGGTGTCCAAGCCGCAGTCGATCCCGGTCGAGAACCCCTTCGACCGATCGGTCGTCGACACCGTGCCGCGCGCGGATCGCGGCGACGTCGAGCGGGCCCTCCAGAGCGCCGTCCGGGGCGCGCGGGCGATGGCGAAGCTGTCCGGCTACGACCGCTTCCGGATCCTGCGGAAGGCGGCGGAGCTGATGGTCGAGCGCCAGGAGGACCTGGGCCGCACGATCAGCCTCGAGGAGGGCAAGGCCATCGCCGAGGGCCGGCTCGAGGCGAACCGGGCCGTGGAGACCATCCTGGGCTCCGCCGAGGAGGCGAAGCGGATCCACGGCGAGACGATCCCGGTCGACGGCGCGCCGGGCGGCGCGGGGAAGATCGCCTTCACGATGCGGGTGCCGTGCGGCGTGGTACTGGCGATCACCCCCTTCAACTTCCCGCTGAACCTCGTGTGCCACAAGGTCGGCCCCGCGCTCGCGGGCGGGAATGCCGTCATCGTGAAGCCGGCGACCGACACGCCCCTGTCCGCGCTCAAGCTCACGGAGATCCTGCTCGAGGCGGGGCTCCCCGCCGAGGGCATCCAGTGCCTCACGGGGCCGGGCGGCGAGCTCGGCGACCTTCTCGCCGCGGATCCCCGGGTCCGGAAGATCACGTTCACGGGGAGCCGCGACGTGGGCGAGCGCATCTGCCGGACGGCCGGGATCAAGCGGGTCACGATGGAGCTCGGCTCGAACGCCCCGGTCATCGTCATGCCGGACGCGGACATGGATCGCGTCGCGGAGGCCGTGGCGCTGACCGGGTACGCGAACGCCGGCCAGGTCTGCATCTCGGCCCAGCGGGTCCTCGCCGCCGGGCGGATCTACAGCGACTTCCTGGACGCGCTCAAGCCTCGCGTGGAGGCCATCACCACCGGCAGCCAGCTCGAGGAGAAGGTCAAGATGGGGCCGATGGTGCGCGAGAAGGAAGCGGTCCGTGTCGACGAGTGGGTGCGGGAGGCGGTGGGCGCGGGCGCGCGGCTGGTCACGGGCGGCGAGCGGCGCGGAGCGGTCTACGCGCCCACGATCGTGGCCGACGTCAAGCCGAACATGCGCATCTCCGCGGAGGAGCTGTTCGGCCCCGCGGTGGCCGTCACGCCGTTCGACGACATTGACGAGGCCATCGCGCTGGCCAACGACTCGCCGTATGGCCTGTCGGCGGCGATTTTCACCGAGAGTCTGGAGACCGCCATGAAGTTCGCGCGCGAGGTTCAGTCCGGGAATCTCCACGTCAACTGGGGCCCCCAGTGGCGCGCGGACCTCATGCCGTACGGCGGCCTGAAGGAGTCGGGCTTCGGGAAGGAAGGACCGCGCTACGCCGTCGAAGAGATGACCGAGCTGAAGGCGGTGGTGCTCCACCTTCGCGGGTAGGCGTCGGCCCCCGCAGCGGGACGTCCGAGGGCCGGGCCGGAGAGGCCCGGCCCTCGCCGCGTCCGCTCACTCGCCCTGGCGCAGCGGACTCCGGCGCGTGCCCAGCACCAGCATCGGTGGCCCGCCCGCGGGGTCGGCCTCGATCCGGCCGGCCAGCTGGAGCCACGCGGCGACCGACAGCCGCGCCCGGAACTGCCCGCCCTTGACCCGGCAGTGCGGCACACCCCGTGGGTCGACGGAGAGCGTGCCCTCGTCGAGGCGCTCCCGTGTGCCGTCGCTCAGGTGGAGCAGGATCGCGTCCGGCTCGACCCCGGAGCCCGCCCGCAGGACGACGAAGGGCGCGTCGTCGACCTGGACCGGGATCCGGAACGGCCCCACCTGCAGGTGGTGGCGGTCACCCTCGGCCCGGAGGTTCGCGTAGAGGTTCCGCAGCACGCCGGGGTGCGTGACCTCGACGCCGTCGTGGCACCACACGCCATCGCGGTCGATCCGGAAGGCGCCGGCCAGCGCGGGATCCAGCGGCGCGCCCGGTGCGGGCCCGGCCGTGGTCACGCCGGTGGCGCCTCGTCCTCGAAGGCCACGCTCGCGAACGTCACCGTCCCCTCCGGGTCCGGCCACTGCCCGTAGTGAAGGAGCCGCCCGGGGCTTCCGGGGAGGAGCCGGAGGAGCGAGTAGATCGGCGAGAGACCGCAGATCCGGTTGCGGTCCCCTTGCCGCGCGGCCTCCGCGAAGAATGCGTCGGCGTCGGCCGCCGCGACCGGCGCGAGGAGGGCGGAGTCCTCGCGCCGGACGCGGTCGAGCTGCGGCGTCGCCACGCGCCACCGGTCGCCGAATCGCGGCCCGACGTGGGCGAGGTCGGCCCCGGCCACGACGCAGTAGCGGCGCGGGACGGTCGCCATGGCGCTCCGAAGCGCGTCCAGCACCGCCTCGACCTCGGGCCGGTCCGAGGGGCGCTGTCCGGTTCCGAGGCACTCGTGCGCGAAGCTCGCGAGGAGCGGCACGATGCGCCGCGTTCCCGCGCCCGCGCGCCGCCCGAGGTACTGGAGCCACACCGCCTGGAACTCGACCGAGTGCTCGCCCCGGTGCGCCAGCTCGGCGGCGAAGAGATCGGGCGGCGCGCGTCGTACGACCGCGTCGAGGACCTCGTGGTCGACCTCGAGCGGGCCGAATGGGGTCTCGAACGCTTTGGCCGTCGCCGCGAACGCGTGGCCGTCGAGCCCGCCGTGCGCCGTGCCCAGCACGATGAAGCAGTCGGCCTCCCGCGTCTCCGCCAGGGCCCGATAGGCCCACGCGTAACCGGGACCGCCCCGATTGAAGTCGATGTGGGGCGCGACGAGGCCGCGCAGGACGGCGCCCCGCGGCGGGCCGATGGGCCCCGGGGCGCCCGGCGCCTCGAAGTAGCCGGCCATGGCCGCCGCGAGGGCCTCGGGCTCGGCCGCGTAGGACCGCGCGGCGAGGAAGGCCGGTCGGGTCGGCCCGTCCAGGAAGGCGCGGAGCTGACGGGCGCGCTCGGCCTCGAGGCGCGGCCCTTCCAGGAAGAAGTGCTGGTCGAGGACCTCGACCATCGACTCGAGCTGGCTCCGCAGCACGAGCTCGCCGGTCTGGCGCATGATCTCCGCCTGGACGTCGACGAGGGACCGCAGGCCGTCGAAGAGCGCCAGGATGGGCGCCAGGCTCCGCGGCACGGTCAGGACGGCCTCGGTGACCCCCGACGGGTCGCGGAGGCACACGACCTCGCGGTCGTCGACCTGCGCGGGAAACGCCTCGACGGGCCGGAGCTGCGGATTGTCGCCCGGGTCAGCCACGGGCCGCCAGGAACCGCAGCGCGGCCGCGGCGTAGCAGCGCGCGGCCTCCACGAGCTCGGCGATCGGCACGCGCTCGTCCACCTGGTGCGGGATGAGCCGGTTGCCGGGCCCGAACGTGACGATGGGGATGCCGAGGGTCGTGCGAAGGATCGTGCCATCCGTCGAGCCGGGCACGCCGCCGAAGACGGGCCGCCGTCCGCTCACGCGTCGCACCGCCCACTCGAGCGCCCCGACCACGGGCTCCCCGCGCTCCACTCGGGTCGCGGGACGCGGCGGTTCGACGGGCTCGACCGTGATCCGCGTTCCCGCGCACCGCCGCTCCGTGTCGCGCGCGAGCGCCTCGATCGCGGCGAGCACCGGGGCGGGCTCGAGCCCCGGTGTCAGGCGCACGTCCAGCCGGATCTCGGCCGTGGCCGGGATGACGTTGTTCTGCGCGACGTGGCCGACCGGCGCCATCGCGACCGTGGGCGTCACGTGAGGCACCCCGAGGAATCGGCTTCGCCGGACACCGCGGCGGACCCGGCGCTCGAGCTCGGGCACCCGGGCCAGGAACTGTCCCGCCGCCGTGATGGGGTTCACCCCGGCGTACGGCATCGCCCCGTGAGCCATGCGCCCGTGCACGACGACCCGCGCCCAGAGGACGCCCTTCTGCTCGAGGCAGAGCTCGTTCTGCTCGGGCTCGCAGATGACGGCGGCGGAAACGGACCGCCCGAGGGCCGTGCCGGCGAAGTGCTTCGCGCCGGACATCGCGTCCTCCTCGTCCACGAGGGCCGCGATCAGGAGCCGCCCGGCGAACGGCGCGCGCGCCCGGCGGATCGCGGCGGCGGCCACCATGGCGGCGGCCAGGCCGCCCTTCATGTCGGCGCTGCCGCGCCCGTAGAGGTGCCCGTCCTCCACGATCCCGCTCCACGGCGAATGACGCCATGCCGCGGGATCGCCCTCGGTCACGACGTCGGTGTGCCCCTCGAGGCAGAGCGTCGGGCCGTTCCCGCCGCCGTCGAGCCACGCGATGACGTTCGGGCGGCCCGGGGCGACCTCCTGGATCTCGACGGCACAGCCTTCCCGGCGGAGCCAGGCCTCCACGTAGGCAGCCACGGCGCGCTCGTTGGCGTCCGGCTCGCCCGGCCGGAAGACGCTCGGGATCCGGACGAGCGAAGCGGTGAGGTCGACGACCTCTTGCTCGGTGATCTCGGCCAGGACGCGATCGACGGGGAGGCGGGGCATCTCGACGGGCCCGCGGACGCGACCGGATCGGGTGGGCGGGGCTACTCTCGCGGGAAGGCCAGGATGACGGAGTCGAGCCTGAGGACCCGGAACTCCTCGCCGTTGACGTAGAAGTAGTGCCCTTCCACCTCTTCGGCCGGCTCCTCGAAGGCGACGACCGCCTCGACGGGCGGCATCTCGCGGAACGCGTTCGCACCCTCGTCGAAGCCGTCGCCGCGGCCCGCCACGACGCCGTAGCGGATCGGCGAGCCCTTCGGGCAGTAGATGCGGACGCCGGCCGGCGCTTCCTCGAGCAGCTTCACGAGGATGTTGATGCCGTAGACCTGGCAGGGCGGCGACGAAGCCATCTGGGTCGGATGATACCACAGGGCCCAAGAGGCCGACCGCGTCAGACCCCCGGCAGCGACGCCTGTCCCCCGCGTCCCGCGACGTCCTCGATCTTCCCCTCGAGCCGCGCGAGCGAGGTCGTCGCCTCGTCGTACTTGTTCTTCGCGTTGGTGATGTGGCGGCCGAGCGTGTCGAAGTTCTCGCGCACGCGCGCGGCGTCGCCCTGGAGCCGTCCGAGCATCCCGAGGATCTCGTGGGCATTCTGCTCGATGCGGAGGCCGCGAAGGCCCAGCAGAATCACCTGGAGGTACGCGTAGAACGAGTTGGGCGAGACGGGCACCACGCGGCGGGACAGGGAGTATCCGAGGAGCGAGTCCTCGCTCGCGTCGTCCCGGAGGATGACCTCGTAGTAGACGTTCTCGGCGGGGATGTACATGAGGGCGAAGTCGAACGTGTCCTCGTCGGGGAGGATGTATTTCTTCGCGATCTCGTCCACCCGGCCCCGGACGTCGCGGAGGAAGGCGCGCCGGGACTGGCGCCGGCGGTCCTCGTCGGGCTCCTCGACCATGCGGCGGAAGTTCTCCAGCGGGAACTTCGAGTCCACCGGGACCAGCCGGTTGCCGACGACCACCGCCGCGTCCACCTTGTCGCCGCTCCGGAAGCCGTGCTGGAGGCGGTAGTGCTCGACCGGCAGGATCTCCGCGAGGAGCCGCTCGAGGAGCGTCTCGCCGAACCCGCCCCGCATCTTCGGGGCCCGCAGGATCTGCTCGAGGCCGGCGATGTCCCGGCCCACCTGCTCCATGCGGCGGGTGGACTCGCCGAGGGCGCCCAGCTGGCCGTGGACCTCGGTCACCGCGCGCTTGGCGTCATCGAGGCGCTGTCCCATGGACGTCTGCGCCTGCTGCATGAGGGTCATGCCCTCCTGGAGCCGCAGGTTCACCTCGGCGGTGACCTCACGGAGCGCCCGCGCCACGTCGGTCTGGATCCCGGTCACGTGCTGGCCGATCTGTCCGCTGAACTGGGTGATCTGGCTGTTCACGGCGTTGCGGGTGGCGTCCTGCCGCTCCTGAGTGTCGCGGCGCAGGCTCTCGATCTGGCTCCGCAGGAGCTCCATTCCCGGATCGGGTCCGGGCGACTGCCGGAGCCGCCCGGCCAGCACGACGAGGCCCCAGACGGTCGCGCCGAGCGTCGCGAGCACCGCCAGCACGAGGACGAGGGGCGCGTCCACTACCGCGAGCCCCAGTGGCGGCAGACCGACCGGAGCTGGCAAGCCGGGCACACGCGGGCGTCTCGGCGGTCGAGGCAGTCCCCGCGCATCCGCGTGTGGCAGAGCGCGAAGTCGTACTTGACCGGGTCAGTCGGGTCGAGCCGCCGGAGGGTGGCCGTGATGTCGGCCGCCATCCGGCCGGTGCGCGAACGGAGGCGCGTCAGGCGGATCGCATGCGCCATGTTCGCGATGTGGGTGTCGAGCGGGATCAGGAGCTTCGACGGGGAGAGCTCCCGCCAGTCCCCGAAGTCTGGCGGATCCCGCCGGATCATCCACCGGAGAAAGAGGTGCCAGCGCTTGCACGCGCCCCCCGTGGCGGGATCGGGGAACAGGTGCCGGAACCCTCGCGTGAGGCGCGGCATCCCGACGGGACGGAAGTCCTGCTCGAGGATCGACGTCGCGAATCGCTGGAGCGCGGGCCGGATGTCCGGGTCGTCCGGCGAGTAGCCGGCGACGAAGGCCGCCCGGAGGGAGCCGTGGCGCGCGATCAGCCGGTGGATCGCCAGGACCGCGGCCGCGACGTCGCGCCCCCGCGTGAACCGGTAGTGGAACGGCGCGAACCGCGCGGCATCCCGGGCGGCGTCGAATCGCTCGACGAAGTCGCGCGGGGACGGGCCGAGCCAGTCGAGGAGCCGCACCAGCCAGGCGCCGAAGAGGGACACGCGGCCGTAGGCGAGGCAGGCGGTGAGGAGGGCGACCACCTCGCGATCCCGCGGGTCGGCGAAGCGCGCCGGGTACTGGATGGCGTCGCTCGCCACGCGGGCGTCGTAATCGTAGCGGTGGTAGAGGCGCTCGAGCGGCTCACGGAGTCGCGTCACGCGCGCCGCGCTGATTCCCCGCGTCATCGCGCGCAGGATAGCATGCCGCTCGCTTGATTTCGTGCGGCACGGTTGCTACGGTGGCCCGCATGACACGCGACGTGCGCCGCATCGGTCTCTTCGGGCTCGGCACCATCGGCCGGGCGGTCGCCGGCGCGGTCGCGGCGGGCATGCCGGGCCTGTGCCTCGCCGGCGCGACGAGCCGCGACGCCGGCCGCGCGCGGGAGTTCCTGGCCGGCCTTCCTGGGCTCCCTCCCCTCCTCGGACTCGACGAGCTGCTCGAGCGCTCCGACGTCATCGTCGAGGCGGCCACCCAGGCCGCGCTGGTCGCCCACGCGCCGGCGATCCTGGACGCCGGGCGCGACCTGGTGGTTCTCTCGGTGGGCGCACTTCTCGATCACCCCGAGTGGATCGAGCGGGCCCGGGACCGTGGCGCGCGGATCCACGCGGTCTCCGGGGCGATCGCGGGCCTCGATGGCCTGAAGGGCGCGGCGATCGACGGCCACCTCGCCTCCGTCGTGATGGAGACGCGGAAGCCGCCGAGGGGGCTCGCCGGGGCACCGGGCGTCGCCGGGATCGACCTGGACCGGATCGCCACCCCGACCGTGGTCTTCGAGGGCACCGCCCGTGAGGCGTGCCGCGCCTTCCCCGCGAACGTGAACGTCGTCGCCGCGGTCTCGCTGGCGGGGCTCGGCCCCGACCGGACGCGGATCCGGATCTACGCGGATCCGTCGGTCGACCGGAACCGGCACACGGTGACGGCGGAGGGCGGGTTCGGGCGACTCAGGATCGAGATCGAGAACGTCCCGTCTGAGAATCCCCGGACCGGAAAGCTCTCCTACCTGTCCACGATCGCTCATCTCCGCGACCTTGGCGCGTCCCTGCGGATCGGGACGTGACGCCGACGAGCCGGCGGCGCGCTGGGGAGAGGCTTCAGGCGACGGCTCGGGTTGGCGAGCGCGCAGCGTCCACGGGGCGTAACAAGCCTGCTCATCCTCAGGACACGTCCGGCGGACGGTGAGCCGATCGGGCTCGGACATGCGGGCGTGCGTCCCGCGCCCGGCGTCCTGGGTCGTGAAGCCGATCGCCGCGGTGATGGAGGGTTGCCGGACCGCCGCGCCGAGGCGCCGCAAGCCCGCGCCACGGGGCGCGGGCTCGCGGGTTACTCCAGGGTGTCGCGGAGCCTCACTTCGATTTCGTGAGCTGATTCGACACTCGGCGGCCGCCGTCCTTCGTCACGCCCTGCCAGTTCCACGTCCACGAGGTCGAGCCCTCGTGGAACGTCATCTTGCCTTGCGACCTGGCCGAATCGTACTGGACGCCACCGTCGACGATCTTCATCGTGCCCGGGAGCTGAGTCGCGTTCGGCCGCCGGTCCGCGATCCAGAACGCGCCATTTTCTTGGATGATTCCCTCGATCTCCGTCGAGAGCTCGCCCTGGACGTCGGTCTTCCCCGTCCAGTGGCCGGCCAGCATCTTGAAGTCGCCCTCCTTCATGGCCCGGGCCGGCTCGCTCGTCGGGGCCGCAGCGCAGCCCGCGATCACGGCGGCTAGGACCAGCACTCCAACCCCTCGACCGGAAAACCAGCGAGTACGCGTCATCGATGCGCTCCTTGTCCCACCCCTCCGATACGGCCCCTGACGGGCGAGCTCGCTCGCGGGTGAGATTGGGCCAGAACAGTTGAGAGCCGGGGTCCCGGCATGACCGATCGACCGACCGCCCCGTCGGTTCGCTGCTTCACCCTCCTGGCGGAGTCGCCCCCGCGCGATCGCTCCGGTCCAGCTCCGGCGCGTCCTCTGGTCTAGTGCGCGTGGGCCTCCAGGAAGCGCTCGGCGTCGATGGCGGCCATGCAGCCGGTCCCCGCGGCCGTGACCGCCTGGCGGTACACGTGGTCCGCGACGTCGCCGGCCGCGAACACGCCGGGGACGTTCGTCCGCGTCGACCCGGACTCGGTCACGAGGTAGCCGGCGGGGTCCATCTCGAGCTGTCCCGAGAAGAGCTGCGTGTTGGGCGTGTGGCCGATCGCCACGAACACGCCGCCCGCGGGCAGGTCCTCCGCGGCGCCGCTGTCGGGATCGCGGAGGCGGATGCCCGTGACGCGGTCGGTGCCGAGGATCTCGTCGACGACGCGGTTCAAGGCCCAGGCGACCTTCGGGTTCCGGTGGGCGCGGTCCTGCATGATCTTGGACGCCCGCAGGGTGTCCCGCCGGTGCACGATGGTCACCTTGCTGGCGAACTTCGTGAGGAACGTGGCTTCCTCCATCGCGGAGTCGCCGCCGCCCACGACGACCAGCTCCTGGCCCTTGAAGAAGAAGCCGTCGCAGGTCGCGCAGGTCGACAGGCCGCGTCCCAGGAGCCGCCGCTCCGACTCGAGGCCGAGCAGCCGCGCCGACGCGCCGGTGGCCACGATGATCGCCCGCGCCCGCCACGTCCGCTCGGCGGTCTTGACCGTGAACGGCCGGCTGGAGAGGTCCACCCCGACCACGTCGTCATCGACGAAGTCCGTGCCGAAGCGCTCCGCCTGCTTGCGCATGACGTCCATCAGCTCCGGCCCGAGGATCGCCTCGGCGAATCCCGGGTAGTTCTCGACCTCGGAGGTCAACGTCAGCTGGCCTCCGGGCTGGCTCCCCGCCACGATGAGGGGCATCAGGTTCGCCCGCCCCGCGTAGATCGCGGCGGTCAGCCCGGCCGGGCCGGACCCGACGATGATCACGTTCCGCTCGTCGCTCACGATCTATCCTCGCTCCCCGTTGGATGGGATCGGCCGCTCGGCGGCCGCCCGGCCCGCTGCCGGGCCTCCGTACATGAGACGGTCACGCCCCTACCCAGGATGCGCCCGAATCTCCCCGAAAGAAAACGGCCCCGGGGGGACGAGTCCCCGGGGCCGGCGCGAAGCCTCGGCGAGAGCTACTTCTTGACGACGTTGGCCGCCTGCTTGCCCTTGGGGCCGTCGACGACGTCGAACTCGACCGACTGGCCCTCGGCGAGGGTTCGGAACCCAGAGCCCTCGACCGCCGTGTAGTGGACGAAGACGTCCTCCTTGTCTGGGCGCTCGATGAAGCCGTACCCCTTGGCATCGTTGAACCACTTCACCACCCCGGTCTCACGCATGCCTCGCTCCTTCTGTGGGGATGAGGACGACGGCCAACCAGCAGGCTCCGCGGGGGGCCGGGGCGCCCCTGCGCCGAAACACCGTGCGCCGCGCGCGATGTCCCCGGCAATCGCGGCAGAACACTAGCGAAACGCCGCTGGCGGCGTCAAGAACCTTTTGGACCGGGTTCCAGCGCCTCCCGGAGGTCGGCGAGACCGGGGAGGTCGAGGTCGGGCGCCGGGATGCCTGGGGGGAGGGCCGCCCGGTCCGGATTCAACCAGGCTGCCGCCATCCCGATCCCCTTCGCCCCGGCCACGTCGATGTCCGGGCGGTCGCCGACGAAGAGGCAGGCCCGGCGGTCGATGCCCATCTCGTCGAGGGCGCGCTGGAAGATGTCGGGCCGGGGCTTCCGCCAGCCCACCGTGTCCGAGACCACCACCGTCTCGAACCGGCCGAGGATCCCCCCCTCCGTCAGGATGCGGAGGACGGTTGGCGTGTAGTCGAAGTTCGAGACGACGGCCAGGCGGTACCGCCCCTGGAGCCAGTCGAGCAGCGCTCCCTGCCCCGGCATGGGCTCGGCGGCGCTGGCGAGACAGGCCATGTGGGTGGCCAGGAGGGCGTCGGTCACGCTGGCGGGAACGTCCGCGGGGTCGACGCCGACCCGCCGGTAGAAGAGCTCGAAGCGCTGCTGCGCCGGCACCTCCTCGTGGTTCACCGCGCGGAGGCGGTCGGCCTCCTTGTACGCCCAGAGGAAGGCGTCGTAGAAGGCCTCGAGCCCGAGCCCCGGGAGGACGTCGGCCGCGATCCCGTGGAGCTTCGGCACGGAGGACCGGACCTCGCGCCCGCCGATCCGGGCCGCGGGCAGCCGCCCGCGGTCCAGGCGGACGAGCGTGTCGAACATGTCGAAGAGGACCGCGGCGTACCGCGCCATCGCGGGGGCGGACGGCCCTTCAGCCGAGCTCGGCGCGCGCCGCCCGGACCGCGGACATCATGACGGCGAGCTTGGCCCGGCTCTCCTCCACCGTGCGGGTCTTGAGCCCGCAGTCGGGGTCCACCCAGATCCGGTCGGCGGGCAGCACGGCGGTGCCGCGCCGGATGCGGGCGTGGACGTCGTCGAGCGCCTCGGTGGCGTGCGAGTGGACGTCGAGCACGCCGAGCGACAGGTCCTTGGTGAACGGGTCCTTCTCGAACATCGCCAGGAGGTCGAGCGCGCTGTGCGAGATCGCGAGGTCGAGATTGTCGACCGGCAGGTCGAGGAGACCCGGGTAGATCGTCTCGAAGGCGCCGAAGCACGCGTGGACGACGTAGTACGCGGCGAGCCCGTCCACCACCGTGTGCATCGCCTCGACCGCGAAGCCCAGCTCGTCCGGCCGCACCGAGAGCGCGGGCTCGTCGATCTGGATGATGCGTACGCCGGCCTCGAGCAGGGCCTCGACCTCCTTGCGGACCTCCCGGGCGAGCGCGAGACACGCCGTCTTGCGGTCCGCGTAGTGGTCGTCGAAGGACCAGTCCATGAGGGTGTACGGGCCGGTGAGCATGCCCTTGACCGGACGCGTGGTCAGGGACTGCGTCCACCGCCACCAGTCGACGGTCATGGGTCCCGGCCAGCGCACCGGACCCACCATCACCGGCTTGTGGTAGTAGCGGTTGCCGTAGGAGCGCACGAGGCCCCCCTGGGCGAAGCCGGGCATCGTCTCCGCGAAGTAGGCCACCATGTCGCCCCGGTACTGCTCGCCGTCCACGAGGACGTCGAGGCCGAGCTCCTCCTGGGTGCGCACCCAGAACTCGGTCGCCTGCCGCTCGAGGCGGTCCAACTCGCTCCGCGTGATGGCATTGCGCGTGGCCTTCGCCCGGGCCTCGATGAGGTAGTCCGGCTTCGGGAAGCTGCCAACCGTGGACGTCGGCAGCTTCGGCAGATCCAGGCCGAGACGGCGGAGCTTCTCGCGGCTCATCGGGACCTCCCGTCGCGGCCCGCGTGCTCGCGGGCGATCGCGACCATGTTCTCGAGCTTGGCCCGGGCTCGTGCTCTGGGGAGGAGCTCGAGCCCGCAGGACGGGCCGAGGCCGACGGGCGCCCGGAGGCTCGGCAGCACGCGGTCGAGGAGCCGGAGGATCGGGTCCCGCGCCTCGAGCTTGGTGTTCCGGCCGTCCACCACCCCGAGGACCAGCGCGCGCGGCGCACCCGCCTCCCGGATCCGATCCGCCAGCTTCGGACCGTACGTGAGGTCGAGTCCCACCAGGTCGACCGGCATCGCCATCAGATCGTCCCACACCGGCAGCGCGTCGCCGAAGTAGGTGTAGAGCGCCAGGTGCGCGTGCCCGCGCGCCGCGGCCAGGGTCTCGAGCCCCTCGCGGACCACGTCGGCGTGCTCCGGGTGCTGCAGGAGATACGGCTCGTCCACCTGGATGACGGCGGCGCCCGCGTGGACCAGATCGGCGACCTCGTGGGCCAGCACCTCCGCATAGGCGCGGGCGAGCTCTCGGCGGTTCCGGTAGCCGCCCTCCAGGATGGACCCGCAGGCGAGGCTATAGGGCCCGGTCAGGACGGGCTTCACCACGCGGTCCGTGGCCTCGCGGGCGATCTCGAACTCGCGCCGCAGGACCGGCTCCCGGCGCCGTATCGTTCCGGTGACCACCGGCTGGCGGAAGTAGAAGTTCGTGTCGAAGTACCGCAGGAGGCCGTTGATCTGGATCCCGTCGCAGTGCCGGGCCACGTGCGAGATCGGGTCGTACCAGCGCACCTGGCCGTCGGTCACGACGTCGAGCCCGGCCGCCGCCTGCTCCTGCACCACCTGCCGCGCCACCTCGTCCTCGACTCCGCGCCACTCGGTCTCGGAGATCTCGCCGCGCTCGCGCTGGGCGTACGCGCGCCGGTGCCGCTGGGTTTCTGGGGACTCGCCGATACGCGGATAGGAGCCCGCGCTCGTCAGGATCAGATCCATCACGCCTCCGTCTCGCTCTCGGGGATGGCCTTCCGGCCGCCGAAGCCCTCGTCGAGCCCGTGCCAGAACCGGACTCGCTTCTCACCGTACCGCCAGCACAGGTTCACCTCGCGCCCGTCCACGAGGCCCAGGAAGTCCACCAGCCCGAGCTCGAGGTCCTTTGGGACCCCGCCCGTGGCGAGGAGCCCGCCGAGCCCCGCGCGCACCTCACGGTTCGCCTTCTCGATCCCGGAGCGGCGGGCCCGCCACCACTCCGGCCGGAGCCGCATGCCGCCGGCCAGCACCACCTCGCGCTGGGCGGTCTCGAGCGCGGTGCGGAGCCGCGCCGCCTCCGCATGCGCTCCTATCACGCGGCCCATGTGCGTCTCCAGCTTCGGGATCAGGGCCTCGACCGCCCGCACCGTGAAGTAGCGCTTCGCCTCGTCCGTCACGGCCGCGCCTCAGGGTCCGTCCCGCGGAACCATGCCCTCGACCGACCAGGCCAGGAGCTCGACGGGATGGTACGCGCGCACCTCGAGACCCCGGTCGGCAAGGCCGCGGCGGAGCTGCAGGAGGCACCCGGGATTGCCGGTCGCCACCACGCCGGCCTTCGTTCCGGCGACCCGGTCGAGCTTCCGCGCCAGGAGCTGGCCGGAGATCTCCGGCTCCATGAGGTTGTAGACCCCGGCGGAGCCGCAGCAGAGGTCGGACTCCGGGAGCTCGACCAGCGTGAGCCCCGGGATCGCGCGGAGGATGGCGCGCGGCGCCTCCCGGACGCGCTGGCCGTGCGCCAGATGACACGGCTCGTGGTAGGTCACCGTGAGGTCGAGCGGCTGCCGTGGCCCGGGCAGGTTCTCGGCGAGGAGCTCGGTCACGTCCCGCACGCGCGCGGCGATCCGGGTCGCCCGCGGATCGTCCGCGAGGAGATGGCCGTAGTCGCGGAGCGCCGCGCCGCATCCGGCCGCGTTCGTGACGATCCAGTCCGCGCCCGCGAAGGCCGCGAGATTCCGCCGGGCCTGCTCGCGCCCGCCCGCCCGATCCCCCCAGTGGAGGTGGAGGGCCCCGCAGCACCCCTGCCCCTCCGGCACGACCACCCGGTAGCCGGCGCGGGCGAGGAGGCTCACGGTCGCGCGGTTCACGCCCGGGAACAGGAGCGACTGGACGCATCCCTCGAGGAGCGCGACCGTGCCGCGCGAGGCGCCCGCCGCCGGCGGGGTTTCACGCGGCAGCGCGGCGCCGGCGCCGCCCGGGAGGGCCGGCAGGAGCCGCTCCATCGCGCCGAGGCGCGGGAAGCGCCCGAGGACCCCGGACCCGCGGACCAGACGCTGGAGGCCGGAGCGCTGGTAGAGACGGGTCAGGGCCAGGATCCGCGCGAGCCGTCGCCGGTCGGGGAACACGCCAAGGATGAAGCGTCCGAGGAGCCGTCGCCCGAGAGGCCGCGGCACCCGCCGCTCGATCTGTCCGCGCGTCTCCTCGATCAGGCGGCCGAACGGCACCCCGGCCGGGCACGCGGTCTCGCACGCGCGGCAGCCGAGGCAGCGGTCCATGTGGAGGAGGAAGTTCTCGGTGAGGCCGATGCGTCCCTCGGACGCGGCGCGCATGAGGTAGACGCGGCCGCGCGGCGAGTCCATCTCCTGGCCGAGCACCTGGTACGTCGGGCACTGCGGCAGACAGATCCCGCAGTGCATGCAGTCGAGGATGCCCTCCCAGTCCGGCGGTTCCAGGCCGTCGAACGCGCCCAGGGGGCGCGGGACGGCGTGCCCGGTCTCGGCGGCGCTGAGTGACGTCGCGTGCTCGGTTGCCATTCAGATCCCGCCCACGTACCGGCCGGGATTGAGGACGCCGCCCGGATCGAGCTCGCGCTTCAGGCGGCGCATGGACTCGAGCGCGGCGCCCACGCTCCCCCAGATGTCGAGGCCCGGCAGGGCGTCCGGCGGGGCGTGCTCGACGACACAGCTCCCCCCGAGGGTGCCGACCGCGTCGCGGACGTGCGCGACGGCGTCCCGGACCCGGCCGCTCTGGATGGGCGTGGCCGCGGCGTGGAGCACGCCGGTGGCGAGGTCGGCGGTGGCGACGATCTCGCGCGTGCCGAGCCCGGCCGCCTCGATCGCGCGGAGCGCCTTCGCGACGTCCGTTGGCCGGGCGCCGATGCGGAGCGACAGATGCGTCGCCGGGTCGCGCGGCCAGCCCACGTCGGCGACGGTTCGCCACCAGGCGTCGGCGTCCGGCACCTCGATCGGCGCGCCGCCCGCCCGGCCACAGACCTCGGCGACCCGCGCGCCCTGCGCGCGGACGGCGTCGGGCACGCTGGCGATGGTCACGGCAAGGGCCGCGCCGGGCGGCGAGGCCTCACCCAGGGCGCGCAGCGCGCCGGCGTCGAGGAGCTGGCAGCGGCTCAGGACGACGGGGGTGTCGCGAACGTCGAGCGCGGCCTCGAGGGCCGCCTCCGCGCTGCCGAAGCCGAACACCCAGCTCCGCTCCTCCGCGGGGCGCGGGTGGAGCCGGAGGTGCGCCTCGACGACCACGCCCAGCGTGCCGAGGGCGCCCACGTGGAGCTTCGGGATGTCATAGCCCGTGACGTTCTTGACCACGCGCCCGCCGCCCTTGACGACCGTGCCGTCCGCGCGGACGACGGTGAGACCGACGAGGAGGTCGCGCATCGTCCCGTACCGCGCCCGGTAAGGCCCCGCCGCGCCGGTCGCGATCAGCCCACCGACCGTCGAGGCCTCCGGCCGCGCGGGATCGAGCGGGACGAACTGCCCGTGCGGCCGCAGGATCGCGTCGAGGGCCGGGAGCGTGGCCCCGCACTCGACCGAGAGCGTGAGGTCCGCCGGCTCGTACGCCAGGACCCGATCGAGCCGCGCGAGGGAGAGGACGATGTCGAGCCGGCTGGGCGGCGCCCCCCACGCGAGCCTTGCACCGGCCCCCGTGGGCGCCACCGCGAGGCCACGCGCGCTCGCGAGAGCCAGGACGCGGCTCACGCCGTCGACGCTCGTGGGCGCCGCGACGAAGCGAGGCCTGACGCCGGCCACGGCGTGCGCGCCCGCCAAGTCGCCGGCGAGGACCATTCCGGGGCCGGCGGCCTCCTCGAGGTCCCGCCCGAGGTCGGCCGCGGTCACACCCACATGCCCTCCGGGACCGGCTTCCCCGCGCCGACGGAGGCCGGCGCGCAGGCGTGCTGACCCGATGGGAAGACCTTCCGGGGATTCATGAGCCCCTGAGGGTCAAACACCCGTCGTACCGCGTGCATCACCTCGAGGTCATCGGGCGTGAAGAGGAGCGCGAGCTTCTCGGCCTTGTCGAGGCCGACCCCGTGCTCCCCGGTGACGGTCCCCCCGAGCTCGATGCAGGCGACGAGGATCTCCTCGTTCGCCTCGAGCGCCCGCTCGAACTCGCCCGGGACCCGCTCGTCGTAGCAGATCATCGGGTGGAGGTTGCCGTCGCCTGCGTGAAACACGTTGGCGACCACGAGGCCGTGGCGGGCGGCGATCGCCTGGATCTGCGCCATGATCGTCGGGAGCTTCGAGCGCGGCACGACCGCGTCCTGCAGGACGTAGTTGTGCGTGATGCGCCCCACCGCGCCGGCGGCCTCCTTTCGCCCCTTCCAGAGGAGTGCCCGCTCGGCGTCGTCCCGGGCCACGCGCATCGTCAGGGAGCCCGTCTCGCGGCAGATCCGCGCGACGGCGTCGGCCTGAGCCTCGACCTCGGCGGCCGGCCCGTCGAGTTCGATCAGGAGGACGGCCTTGGCCTCGGTCGGGTAGCCGGCGTGCACGCCTGCCTCCACCGCCCGGATGATCGGCTCGTCCATCGCCTCGAGCGCGGCGGGCACGATGCCCTGGGCGATGATCGCCGAGACCGCGGCCGAGGCCACCTCGATCGACTCGAAGGTCGCAACCGCCGTCCGCACCGCCTCCGCGGCCCGCGTGAGCTTGACGACGACCTTGGTCACGATGCCGAGCGTGCCCTCGGAGCCGACCGCGACACCCGCCAGGTCGTAGCCGGGCCGCTCCGCAACGGGGCCGCCGAGGGTCAGGAGCTCCCCGGTGCCCGTCACGATCTCGAGGCCCAGCACGTGGTGGGCCACGTTCCCGTACTTGAGCGCGTGGGGGCCGCCGGCGTTGGTCGCGGCGTTCCCCCCGATCGACGAGACCATCTGGCTCGACGGGTCCGGTGCGAAGTAGTAGCCGCGATCCTGGACGGCCCGCGTGAGGGCCAGGTTGATGACCCCGGGCTCCACGACCGCGTACCGGTTCCGGAGGTCGACCTCGAGGATCCGGTTCATGCGGTTGAGCCCGATCATGACCCCGCCCTCGGGCGCGGTGGCCCCGCCGATCAGCCCGGTGCCCGAGCCGCGGGGCACGATCGGGACCCCGGCCTCGAGGCAACGCCGCATCACCGCCTGGACCTCGGCGGTCGAGCGGGGCAGCGCGACTAGGTCGGGCATGCCCTTGTAGTAGACGAGCATGTCGCACTCGTAGACCAATCGCTGGTCCGCGGCGGAGACGAGCCCGTCGCGGCCGACGATGTCGCGGAGGGCGTCTACGAAGTGGCGGTCCATCGGGTCTCCCGAGCGGGCATGGCCACAGCGGTCGGCATCGAGCGGCGCCGTCGCGCGGACCCCGTGCCGGGCCGGGGACCCGGCGCCGGCGGGGTCGCCGGTGTCAGCGGATCGTCCAGGTGTCGCCGGACGTCAGAAGCCGCGCGATGTCTCCCGGGCCGCGCTCGGACACGGCGCGCTTCTCCTGTTCGGCGATGAGGTCCTCGTAGATCGGCGCCTCGACCTTGGCCAGGACGCCGACGGGGATCGGGAAGTCCGGGCTGGTCAGGCTCGCCAGGACCAGGGCCGAGCCGACGTCGCCCTGGTCGTGTACCCACAGGCGTTCGGGCGCCACCTCGCTCGTGGCGACGATGCGGGGTTTCACGGCGTCCAGGACCAGGCCCTTCCGCGCGTCCGCGGACCCGAAGACCAGGGGCTTCCCGTGCTCGACCCGGAGCTCGTGCTCGACCTTGGACTCTCGGTCGTAGAGGATCCCCCACGCCATGTCGTTGTAGATGTTGCAGTTCTGGAGGATCTCGACGAAGGCCGCGCCGCGGTGGGCGGCCGCGCGCTTGAGCGTCTCTTCCATGTGCGCGATGTTCCGGTCCACCGTGCGCGCGACGAACGTGGCGCCCACGCCGAGCGCGAACGCGCACGGGTTGATCGGGCGGTCGGTGGACCCCAGCGGCGTCGACTTCGTCACCTTCCCCAGCTCGCTGGTCGGCGAGTACTGCCCCTTGGTGAGCCCGTAGATCCGGTTGTTGAACAGGAGGATCGTCAGGTTCACGTTCCGCCGGAGAACGTGGAGCATGTGGTTCCCGCCGATCGACAGCCCGTCGCCGTCGCCGGTCACCACGAAGACCTTGAGGTCGGGGCGCGCGAGGCGCAGGCCCGTCGCGATCGCCGGCGCGCGGCCGTGGATCGTGTGGAACCCGTAGGTGTTCATGTAGTACGGGAACCGGCTCGAGCAGCCGATCCCCGAGATGAACACGATATCCTCCCGGGGCACGCCGAGGTCCGGCATCATCTTCTGGATCGTCGACAGGATCGCGTAGTCCCCGCAGCCGGGGCACCACCGGACGTCCTGGTCCGACTCGAAATCCTTCTTGGTGTAGCGCGGCGCCTGCGGGGCGTTCGTGGGAGTGCTCATCGCTTGTCCTCGACCAGCTGGCTGATGGCCCCGACGAGGTCCTGCGTGGCCAGCGGCACGCCGCGCACGCGGTTGAACCCGACCGCGTCCACCAGGTACTCCGCCCGCAGGACGCGCACGAGCTGCCCGCTGTTGATCTCCGGCACGAGCACGCGCCGGTACTGGCGAAGGATCGACCCGAGGTCGGGCGGCAACGGACTCAAGTGCCGCAGGTGGATGCTGGCCACGGAGTGGCCGGCCGCCTGTGCCTCCTCCACGGCCGCGGTGATCGTCCCGTAGGTCCCGCCCCACCCGACCACCAGGAGATCGCCCCCGGCCGGGCCCTGGATGGTCGTCGGCGGGATCTCCTGCGCGACGCGCCGGACCTTCTCCGCCCGGAGCCGCACCATCAGGTCGTGGTTGTCGGAATCGTACGACACGTTGCCGGTGACGTCCTGCTTCTCGAGACCGCCGATCCGGTGCTCGAGCCCGGGCGTCCCCGGGCGCACCCACGGCCGCGCGAGCGTGGCCTCCTCTCGCGCGTAGGGGTGGAAGTTCTCGGGATCGGTGCGGAAGCGCACCTCGATGTCCGGGAGGGTCTTCGGGTCCGGGATGAGCCAGGGCTCGGCGCCGTTGGCCAGGTAGCCGTCCGACAGCACGATCACCGGGACCATGTACTTGACGGCGATCCGGATCGCCTCGTAGGCGACGAAGAAGCAGTCGCCGGGCGTCGCGGGCGCGAGCACCACGACCGGGCACTCGCTGTTCCGCCCGTACAGCGCCTGCATCAGGTCGGCCTGCTCGGTCTTCGTCGGGAGTCCGGTGGACGGGCCGCCCCGCTGGATGTCGAAGATCACGATGGGCAGCTCGGCCATGACGGCCAGCGCGATGCCCTCGGACTTGAGCGCGAGCCCGGGACCGCTGGTCGCGCAGAGGCCGATGCCGCCGCCGAAGGCCGCGCCGATGACCGCGCCCACCGCCGCGATCTCGTCCTCGGCCTGGAACGTCCGCACGTGGAAGCGCTTGTGCATCGACAGCTCGTGGAGGATGTCGCTCGCCGGCGTGATCGGGTAGGCGCCGTAGACGACGGGCAGGCCGGTCCGCTGCGCGGCGGCCAGGATCCCCCAGGACAGCGCGCGGTTCCCGGTCATGCTGCGGTAGACGCCGGGCGCCATCTCCGCGGGCTCGACGCCGTAGCACTCCGCGAAGATCTCCGCGGTCTCGCCGAAGTGGTAGCCGGCCTTCAGCGCCCGCGTGTTCGCCTCGGCGACGTCGGCGTTCTTCGTGAAGCGCTTCTTGATCCAGTCCAGCGTCGGCTCGATGGGCCGCGTGTAGATCCACGACGTCAGCCCCAGCGCGAAGAAGTTCTTGCAGCGGTCCTTCTCCTTCGCGTTGAGCGGCAGGCCCGCCAGGGCGTCGATGGTGAGTCGCGTGATGTCGATCTTGTGGGTCCGGTATCGCTGCTCGAGAGTCGCATCCTCGAGCGGGTTGGTCGCGTATCCGGCCCGGTCGAGGTTCTTCTTCTCGAACGCGCTCGTGTTGATGATGAGGAGCCCGCCCTCCTTCAGATCCGACAGGTGGACCTTGAGGGCGGCGGGGTTCATCGCCACGAGGCAGTCGAGGCGGTCGCCCGGCGTGTACACCCGGCGGCTGCCGAACTGGAGCTGGAAGCTGGAGACGCCGAAGAGGGTGCCGGCCGGGGCGCGGATCTCGGCGGGGAAGTTCGGCAGCGTCGCGATGTCGTTCCCCGCCCACGCCGCCTCGGTGGTGAACTGCTCCCCGGTCAGCTGCATGCCGTCGCCCGAGTCCCCCGCGAACCGCACGACGGCGCGATCGAGGATGCGCCTCGGCTTGACAGGGGGCGGCGCGGTGGCCGTGGTCTGGCTCATGGAAAATCAGTCTCCTTGCGTCGGATGGAGCCCGTCAGCGGGCTGGTACGACGGTCGGCGGGGACTCGGCGACATCGCGCCACCCGCTCGCGAGCACACGCGGCACATGGTACCCAAAGGCCCGCTCCATCGCAAGGTTAAGGGACACCTGGACGGCCCTTCTGGCCGCCCGGCCAGGCGGTGCGGCGAGCGATGGCGGGCATCGCGGCCAGCGCTACCCCTCAGGCCCGCTCCGCCTGGGTGGACAGCCCCCGCGCGCCGGCCGTGGCGGGCTCGTCCCCCGCCTTCCGGAGGACCTCGATGAAGCGGTCCACTGCGGGCGGCAGCCGCCGGCCCTTCCGGTGGATGATCGCCACCGGCCGCACGAGCCCGCCGATGGCGAGCGGCACCGCGCCGAGCGTCCGGATGCCGACCTCCTTCGCGACGGCGGGCCGGGGCAGGATGCTCACCCCGGCGGCGATGGCGATCGCCTGCTTGATCGTCTCGATGTTGTCGAACTGCATGACCACCTCGACGCGCACCCCAGCCTGGCGCAGGACGCGGTCGATGGCGCGCCGGATGGGCAGGTCGTGATCGAAGGCGACGAACCGCTCGCCCTGGAGATCCGAGGCCTGAGCGAGGCGGCGCCGCGCCAGCCGATGGGACGGATGGCACACCAGCACCATGGGCTCCTCGCGGAGCGGCAGGACCTCGAGGGCCCGGCTCGCGGGCGGGTACGACAGGATGCCGAGGTCGGCCTCGTCGGCGAGGACCGCCTCGACCACCTTCTGCGGGTGGAGGCACTGGAGCAGCACGCGCGCCTGCGGATGCATCGCCATGAACGGCTGCATGTGCCGGCTCATGTCGTGGAGGCCGACCGAGTAGATCGCCGCTACCCGGACGGTGCCCTCCACCCGATGCCCGGACGTCGCCAGGTCCCCCCGGGCGCGGTCGAAGCTCTCGAGGAGGGCGCGGCAGGCCTCGTAGAAGGCGCGCCCCTCCGGGGTGGGCTGGAGCGGGCGGCGGGAACGGTCCAGCAGCTGGGCGCCGAGCTCCGTCTCGAGCTGCTGGATCGCCTGGCTCGCGGCCGACTGGGTCACCCCGCTCTCGGCGGCGCCCCGGGAGATGCTGCGGAGCCGCACCACGTCGCAGAGGAGCTTGAGCGTCTCGAGCTGCACGGCGCGAGCGTACACCATTAACGAATCTAATGCAGCGATTTTCGACATTTGGGCTTGGCTAATGCTTCGCGCTACGATAGTCTCCAGCCACCGGCGTTCCGCGGCGCCGGCGAGGGCGGCCCGTGCGGTCGCCCCGGGAGAGTGAGCCGATGACGACTGAAGGCGCGCCCGTAGCCCAGGGCCTCTACGATCCCCGCCACGAGCACGACGCGTGCGGCGTCGGCTTCGTGGTGGACCTCGAGGGGCGGAAGTCCCACACGATCGTCGCGCAGGCGCTGACCGTGCTCAAGAACCTCCTGCACCGGGGCGCGTGCGGCTGCGAGCCGAACACGGGCGACGGGGCCGGCATCCTCATCCAGGTCCCCGACCGGTTCCTCCGGCGCGAGTGCGCGCGGCTCGACATTCCCCTGCCCGCGCCGGGCGAGTACGGGTGCGGCCTCGTGTTCCTGCCGCGGGAGACCGCCCCGCGCCACCGCGTGCAGGCGCTCCTCCACTCGATCGTCGAGCACGAGGGCCAGCAACTCCTCGGCTGGCGCGACGTCCCGACCGACGACGGCCTCCTCGGCGAGACGGCGCGGTCGGTCGAGCCCGTCATCAAGCAGGTCTTCGTCGGCCAGGGGACGGAGGTCCGGGACCGGGCGCACTTCGAGCGGAAGCTTTACGTGATCCGGAAGCTCTTCGAGAAGGCGATCGCGGCGGCGGACGTCCGCGAGCAGACGTTCGCCTACCTGCCCAGCCTCTCGTGCAACACGCTCATCTACAAGGGCATGCTGAGCGCCGACCAGATCGAGTCCATGTACCCGGACGTGACGGACCCGGACGTGGAATCGGCGCTCGCGCTCGTGCACCAGCGCTTCAGCACGAACACCTTCCCCTCCTGGCCGCTGGCGCACCCGTACCGGTACATCGCGCACAACGGCGAGATCAACACGCTCCGGGGCAACATCAACTGGATGCGCGCCCGCGAGGCGCTCTGCCGGTCGAGCGTGTTCGGCGACGAGCTGTGGAAGGTCCTGCCGGTCACCCGCGACGGGCTGTCCGACTCCGCGACGTTCGACAACGTGCTCGAGTTCCTCGTCATGAGCGGGCGCTCCCTGCCCCACGCGATCCTCATGATGATCCCCGAGCCCTGGCAGAAGCACGAGTCGATGAGCCCCGACCGCCGGGCCTTCTACGAGTACCACTCCTCGCTGATGGAACCCTGGGACGGTCCGGCGTCGATCGCGTTCACGGACGGTACGGTCATCGGCGCGATCCTGGACCGGAACGGGCTCCGGCCCTCCCGCTACTACGTCACCAAGGACGGCCTGGTCGTCATGGCGTCCGAGGTCGGCGTGCTCGACATCCCACCGGGGAACGTCCTGATCAAGGAGCGCCTCCACCCCGGCCGGATCTTCCTGGTCGACACGGCGCAGGGCCGGATCGTCGACGACGAGGAGATCAAGGCTCGGCTCGCGGCGGAGCACCCCTACGCCGAGTGGATCCGCGAGAACACCGTCCAGCTCGCCGATCTGCCGAAGCACAAGGCGCCCGTGGCCGACCACGACACGGTCCTCCAGCGTCAGATCGCGTTCGGGTACACGCACGAGGACCTGCGGATCCTCCTGGCGCCGATGGCAAGCCGGGGCGAGGAAGCGCTCGGCTCCATGGGCACCGACACCGCGCTGGCGGTCCTGTCGAACCGGCCGCGCCCGCTCTACGACTACTTCAAGCAGCTGTTCGCCCAGGTCACGAACCCTCCCCTGGACCAGATCCGGGAGGAGCTCGTCACGTCCATGGAGTCCACGATCGGGCCCGAGGGGAACCTGCTCGAGTCCCGGCCGGAGTCGTGCCGCCAGATCGTGATCCCCGATCCCGTGCTCTCGAACGGCGAGGTCGCCCGGCTCCGCCACCTTCGGCACCCGTGGTTCAAGTCGGTCACGCTTCCCATGCTCTATCCGGTGGCCGAGGGCGCGGCGGGACTGGCGCGCGCGCTGGAGGCCCTCCAGGCGCAGGCGAGCCAGGCCATCGCCGACGGCCACAACGTGCTCATCCTGTCCGACCGGGGCATCTCGCGCGACCTGGCGGCCATCCCGAGCCTGCTCGCGACCGGCGCCGTCCATCACCACCTGACGCGGCGCGGAGAGCGCACCCGTGCGGGTCTGCTCCTCGAGACGGGCGACGCGCGCGAAGTGCACCACATGTGCCTGCTCATCGGATACGGCGCGGGCGCGGTGAACCCCTGGGTGGCCTTCGAGACCCTGGACGACATGATCCGGCAGGGTCTCTTGCCGGGCATCGACCACCGGGCGGCCGTGAAGAACTACATCAAGGCGCTCAACAAGGGGATCCTCAAGGTCATGGCCAAGATGGGGATCTCGGCGCTCCAGAGCTACTGCGGGGCCCAGATCTTCGAGGCCATCGGGCTCGACAAGACCGTGGTGGAGCGCTACTTCACCGGCACGCTCTCGCGCGTCAGCGGCATCGGCCTCGACGTCGTTGCCGAGGAAGTCCGCCGACGGCACGAGCACGCCTTCCCCGCCCGGCCGGTCGGCCCGGCCGAGCTCGACTGGGGCGGCGAGTACCAGTGGCGCCGGGACGGCGAGTTCCACCTCTTCAATCCCGAAACGGTACAGAAGCTCCAGCACGCGACGCGCAGCGGCCAGTACCGGATCTTCAAGGAGTACACGCAAGCCGTCGACGACCAGAGCCGGAACCTGGCGACGCTCCGAGGCCTGTTCGGTCTCCGCTCCGCCGAGACGCCGCTGTCGCTGAGCGAGGTGGAGCCCGTCGAGTCGATCCTCCGGCACTTCGCCACCGGGGCGATGTCGTACGGCTCGATCAGCCAGGAGGCGCACGAGACCCTGGCCATCGCCATGAACCGGATCGGCGGCAAGTCGAACACCGGCGAGGGCGGCGAGGACTCCGCGCGCTACCGGCCGGAGCCGAACGGCGACTGGCGGCGGAGCGCGATCCACCAGGTGGCGTCGGGGCGCTTCGGCGTCACCAGCGAGTACCTGGTCAACTGCGACGACCTCCAGATCAAGATGGCCCAGGGTGCGAAGCCCGGCGAGGGTGGCCAGCTGCCGGGGCACAAGGTCTACCCGTGGATCGCCAAGGTGCGGCACTCGACGCCGGGGGTGGGTCTCATCTCGCCCCCGCCGCATCACGACATCTACTCGATCGAGGACCTGAAGCAGCTGATCCACGACCTGAAGAACGCGAACCCGCGGGCCCGGATCCACGTGAAGCTCGTGGCCGAGGTCGGGGTCGGGACCGTGGCGGCGGGCGTGGCCAAGGCCTTCTCGGACGTGGTCCTGATCTCCGGCCACGACGGCGGCACCGGCGCGTCGCCGCTCACGTCGATCAAGCACGGCGGGGTTCCCTGGGAGCTCGGCCTCGCCGAGACCCAGCAGGTGCTCGTCCTCAACAAGCTGCGGGACCGGATCGTCGTCCAGGTGGACGGGCAGCTCAAGACCGGGCGCGACGTGGTGATCGCGGCGCTCCTGGGGGCGGAGGAGTTCGGCTTCGCGACGGCGCCCCTGGTCGTGCTGGGCTGCGTGATGATGCGCGTCTGCCATCTGAACACCTGCCCGGTGGGCATCGCCACCCAGGATCCGGAGCTCCGCAAGCGCTTCGCGGGCGCGCCGGAGTTCGTCACCACCTTCTTCCAGTTCGTCGCGGAAGAGGTGCGCGAGCTGATGGCGCAGCTCGGGTTCCGGACGCTCGACGAGATGATCGGGCGGGTCGACCGGTTGGACGTCCGGGCAGCGGTCGACCACTGGAAGGCGCGGGGCCTCGACTTCGCGCAGATCCTGTACCGGCCGCCCGTCGCGCCCGAGGTGCCGATCCGCCGCGTGCGGGCGCAGGACCACGGCCTCGAGCGGTCGCTCGACATGACCACGATCGTGCCCCTCTGCCGGCCGGCGCTCGAGTCCCGCACGCCGGTCGACCTGCGCCTGCCCATCCGGAACGTCCACCGGACGGTCGGGACCATCCTCGGGTACGAGGTGACCTCGCGCTACGGTGCCGAGGGGCTCCCCGAGGACACGATCCGGCTCCACTTCACCGGATCGGCCGGCCAGAGCTTCGGGGCGTTCGTCCCCCGCGGGATCACGCTCGTCCTCGAGGGCGACGCCAACGACTACCTGGGCAAGGGCCTCTCCGGCGGCAAGCTCGTCGCGTTCCCGCCACGGGAGGCGACCTTCGCGCCCCAGGACAACATCCTGGTCGGGAACGTCGTGCTCTACGGCGCGACGAGCGGCGAGGCGTACGTCCGCGGGGTCGCCGGCGAGCGCTTCGCGGTCCGCAACAGCGGCGCCCTGGCCGTGGTCGAGGGCGTGGGCGACCACGCGTGCGAGTACATGACCGGCGGCCGCGTCGTGGTGATTGGCCGATCCGGCCGCAACTTCGGCGCGGGGATGTCGGGCGGCGTGGCCTACGTCCTCGACCAGGCGGGCGACTTCGCGCGCCGCTGCAACCTCGGGATGGTGGAGCTCGAGCCCCTGGTCCAGGCGGAGGACGTCGAGGAGGTCCAGGACCTCCTGCGCCGGCACGTCCGCTACACGGCGAGCGCCGTCGCCGCGGCGATCCTCGCGGACTGGGCGGCGGCGCGGCCACGCTTCGTCAAGGTCATGCCCCGGGACTACAAGCGGGCCCTTGCCGCGATGCGCCGCGCCCAGGAGGAAGGGATCCCGTGGGAGCGGGCCGTCATGGAAGGGGCCCACGGCTAGCCGGATGGGCAAGGTCACCGGCTTCCTCGAGTTCGCGCGCGACAAGCAGCCCTACCGGCCGGTCGCGGAGCGCCTCGCCGACTGGCGGCAGGTCATGCTGCCGTGGCCCGTGGCGAAGCTCCAGACCCAGGCCGCCCGGTGCATGGACTGCGGCATCCCCTTCTGCCACCAGGGGTGCCCGCTCGGGAACCTGATCCCCGACTGGAACGACCTCGTCTACCGGAACGACTGGCGGGAGGCCATCGACCGTCTCCACGCCACGAACAACTTCCCGGAGTTCACCGGGACCCTCTGCCCCGCCCCGTGCGAGGGCTCCTGCGTGCTGGGCATCAACGACGACCCGGTGACGATCAAGCCCATCGAGCTCACGATCGTCGACCGGGCGTTCGCCGAGGGCTGGATCGTGCCCGAGCCCGCGGCCGTCCGGACCGGGAAGCGCGTCGCGGTCGTCGGCTCCGGGCCCGCCGGGCTCGCCGCGGCGCAGCAGCTCTGCCGGGCGGGCCATGGCGTCACGGTCTTCGAGCGGGCCGACCGGATCGGCGGCCTCCTCCGCTACGGGATTCCCGAGTTCAAGATGGAGAAGCGCGCCCTCGACCGCCGCCTCGACCAGATGCGGGCCGAGGGCGTCGAGTTCGTGACCCGCGCCCACGTGGGCGTCGACGTCGACCCCGAGCGCCTCCGCCAGGACCACGACGCGGTGCTCCTCGCGGGCGGCGCCTGCCACGCGCGCGACCTGCCCATCCCGGGCCGCGAGCTCGAGGGGATCCACTTCGCGATGGAGTACCTCCCGCTCCAGAACCGTTGCTGCGAGGGCGACGCCGTCGCGGACGAGGACTTCATCACGGCTCGCGACAAGCACGTGGTGATCCTGGGCGGGGGCGACACCGGCGCCGACTGCCTCGGCACGGTGCACCGGCAGGGCGCGCGGTCGGTCCACCAGATGGAGATCCTGCCCCGGCCCCCGGATCGGCGCGCGACGGACAACCCCTGGCCCCAGTACCCGAACGTCTACCGGGTCTCGTCGGCCCACGAGGAAGGCGGGGAGCGCGTCTACGCGGTCTCGACGAAGCGCTTCCTGGGCGACGCGCGCGGGCGCGTCACCGGCCTCGAGGCGATCCGCGTCGAGGTGGCCCGGGAGAATGGCCGGCCGGTCTTTCGCGACGTGCCCGGATCCGAGCACACGCTGCCGTGCGACCTGGTGCTCCTGGCCATGGGATTCCTCGGCCCGGAGCGCCACGGCATGCTCGAGAAGCTCGGCGTCCGCCTGACCGAGCGCGGCAACGTCTGGCGCGACGCGAGCTGGATGACGAGCGTCCCCGGCGTCTTCACCGCGGGCGACATGCAGCGCGGACAGTCGCTGATCGTCTGGGCGATCGCCGAGGGCCGGAGCGCGGCCCGGGGCGTCGACCAGTACCTGATGGGCCGCTCCGATCTTCCCGCCCCCCTCGTCTAGCGTTTCCTCGTCGCCGGCCCGGCCAGGCCACTCGCTGCCGGGAACAGCTCGACCGGAGGCCTTCGGCGCGTTCGCAGGATCTCAGGGGGCCCGATGGGCTAGAATTGGACCGCCCGGAGGTCGCGTCCCGACCGTCACGGTCTGGCCGTTCCAGTGCTGTTTGCCAGGCGAGGAGTGCCGGGATGTTCACGTGGCCGCGTGCTAGGCGACTCGGTATGGCTGCTGGCGTGATTCTGTGCCTGGCGACCGGTGTCGCTGATGGTCAGATCAGCAAGCCGCCGCCGGGATCTCAGCAGGGTACCCCCGGTGGCGTCCTGACGGTGTCCTTGCCGGATCTGGTCATCCTGAAGTTCCACTTCGCCAAGGTCGAGTGCAAGCTTCCGGGCGACGGCAAGCCCGGGTACCGCGGCTGGTTCGAGCTCAAGAATCAGGGGCTCGGGGCGGCGGTACCGCCGAAGGACACCGACCGGATGCTGAACGTGTACTTCGGGGGGAAGGTGATCTCCTGGGATCCGTTCCACAACACCGTCCCGATCGCCTCTGGCCACGTGTGGGGCTCGGATCACTACATCCCGCAACCGGCCGGCGCTCCGCCCTACACGATGGTCGCGCGCGTGGATCCCGACCAGGTCATTCTGGAAATGCAGGAGAGCAACAACGACTTTCCGTTTCAGATCACGCAGGACGCCCGACACAACTGCCGGGCACAACAGCAGGTGCCGGGCGGCCCGAAAGTCCCTGCCCCGAAGCCCTGACGGAGGCTCGGCCTCCTAGCCTCCGGCGCCGCGCCAGACGGCGTAGCCCACGAAGAACGGGCCGAGCGTCTGGATGAACTCGGCGGTCTGGGCCGTCCGGCGCATGGTCTGCACGAGGTGCGAGAGCGGGTGGAGCTCCCGGCCCACCAGGCCGATCACGAAGTCGTTGTCGTGGGTGTCGAGCCCATGGCAGGCCAGGCGGACATCGTGGGCCAGGTCCGCCTCGCCGTACGTGCGGCCCAGCACGGCGTGCTCCTTCAGGATCGCTCCCTGCTCCTGGGGCGTGAGCCGCGCGAAGGTGCCGGTCCGGCGAAGGGGATACCAGATCGCCCAGGGCCATTCGGGGCTGAGAGCCGTCCGGCGCGGGCGGCCGAGCAGCCAATCCTCGAGATCGGCCTCGAAGCCGCTCGAGTACGTGCGTCCGAACATGGCCAGCTCGGGCTTCCGCCGGAGGCCCGCGAATGGCTCGCTCCCGAGGAGCTCGCGCCACCGACCCACGAAGAAGGCCGGATCCTCCGCGATGCCCAGGACGCCGACCCCGAGGGGATCGGCCGCGTCCGCGTAGAGGACGCCCTCGAGCCGCGCGCGCTCGAGCGCCTGGACGAGGCGCTTCGGGTCGTCGCACTCGCCGAAGGCCTGGAGCTGCATGTAGAGCCGGCGGGTCGACGTCTGCTGGTTTGCGCCGTGCTCCCGGACGTCCACGCGGCCGCCCTCGGGTTGGGCCATGGCTGGTCCTCCGAGCGTCAGCCGGCCGGGGCCGGCTCCGGCGACAGCCCCGCGCGCTGATGCTCGCGGACCAGGCCGGCCTTGCGCACGCCGACGTCGAGGTGATCCCAGGGCATGGTCTCGTCGAGCCCGCGCTCGCGGTGCGTGTAGAAGTCCGGATCGCCCGTCCACTCGCGGAGCGCCGTCCGCCAGTCGCCCTCGAGCCGCGCGGCCTCCTCCAGGAAGTCCCCCACCCGCCGGTCGCCGCGCGCCAGGAGCGCCTGGAGGAACGCCTCGCGCGGGTTCTCGTGGAGGACCCGAACGTTGTAGAGGCGGCGGACGCCGGCCTTGATCGTGCGCAGCTTCGCGTCCAGCCGGTTGACCTGGTCGAACGCGGCCCACTGGAACGGCGTCCACGGCTTCGGCACGAACGAGCTGATCGAGAGGGTCAGCCGCCCGAACGGCTCGCCCTGGGGCGACGGCCGCCTGAGCCGCTCGAGGAGCCGGGCGGCGAGGGCTGGAATCGCCTCGATGTCCTCGTCCGTCTCGGTCGGGAGCCCGATCATGAAGTACGTCTTGAGGTTCGGGATGCCGTGGGCGCGGACGAGGTCGCAGGCCTCGTAGATCTGGGCGTCGGAGATGTCCTTCCGAATGACGTGCCGGAGTCGCTCCGTGCCTGCCTCCGGCGCCACGGTCAGCGTGCGGTGCCCGCCCTTCTTGAGCGAGGAGACCAGCTCCTCGGTCAGGCTGTCCGCCCGGATCGACGAGATGGAGACCTCGAGCCCCTCCTCCGCGAGGACGCTCATCAGGCCGCCGATCCACGGGTAGTCGGAGACGCACGCGCCGACGAGCCCGACGCGGGTCGACTCCTTCTTGATCTCGCGGATGGTCTCCCGGAGCGTCTCGAGGCTCCGGTGGCGGACCGGCCGGTAGATCTGGCCCTCGAGGCAGAACCGGCAGCCGCGCCCGCACCCCTTCCCCACCTCGAGGAGGGCGAGGTGGCCGTACTCCGCGTTCGGCGTCCGGAGGAGCGAGATCGTCCGGAAGTCGTCGACCTTCTTGAGGCGTCGCTTCGTCACCACCGCCGGCACCCCGGCGTCGGGGCGCACGGCGTCGATCGTGCCGTCGTCCCGGTACGCCACCTGGTAGCGCTGCGGCACGTAGATTCCGGGGACCGGCGCCAGGCGGTCCAGGAGGTCCTCGCGCCGCCGGGCGGCAAGCGACACCTGGCCGAAGGCGTCCCGGTAGGCGGCCACGATCTCCCCGACGATCTCCTCACCCTCGCCGACGACCACGAAGTCCATGAACGGGGCGACGGGCTCGGGGTTCGCGAAGGCGCAGACGCCGCCCATCAGGACGAAGGGGTCCTCGGGGCTGCGGTTCTCCGGGCGGCTGGGGATCCCCGCCATCCGCATGAGCCGGAGGGTGTTGATGTAGTCCCCCTCGTAGGTGATCGAGAAGCCGACCAGGTCGAACTCCCGGAGGTGGCGCTTGGATTCGAGAGAGAACGGCGCCGTACCCGTCCGCTGGTACTCCGGGAGGTCCTCCGGGTCCGGCAGGAACACCCGCTCGCAGACCACGTCGGGGAGGGCGTTCAGGTGGCGGTAGATCGTCTGGAAGCCGAGGTTCGACATCCCGACCGCGTAGGTGTTCGGGTAGACCAGCGCGAACGAGACGCGGCCCCCCCAGTCCTTCCGGATGGTGCCGCTTTCCTGCGAGAGCAGGCGGTCAGCTTTTTCCTTGAGATTCCACGACATGCAGGACTCAGCCTAACAGACGGCCGGAACGAGGGCAAGGAAGGCCCAGGCCGGCGGTGCGAGCTCGTCGGCCATGGATCGGCCCGGTCGCGAAGCGGGAGAACGCAGAGCTGGCCGCCTAGCGGCGGCCGGGGACCGGTGGCGCGGCCTTGCGCGTGGCGACGTCCTGGGCCATCGAGAGGCGCTCGACCTCCACCTCGAAGTCGGTCTGCGAGGTCGCGGTGCGCCGGGCCTCCTCGTAGGAGACCATGCCCTTCAGGTGCCACTCGATCGCGCTCTGGTTGAACGACTGCATCCCGTAGGTATCCCGGCCCTCGGCGATCACCTGCGACAGCTGCATGGTCCGGGTGGGCTCCTCGATGCAGCGCTGGACGGTCAGCGTCCCGACGAGCACCTCCACCGCCGGGATCAGGCCGGGCTCGTCCGACCGCTCCATGAGCCGCTGCGAGACGACGCCCCGCAGGACCTGGCCGAGCTGCTGGCGGATCTGCCGCTCGTAGTCCGGCGGGAACTGGGAGATGATCCGGTTCACCGTCTCGGCCGCCGTGATCGTGTGGAGCGTCGAGAGGACCAGGTGGCCCGTCTCCGCCAGCGTGAGCACGGTCTGCATCGTCTCCACGTCCCGCATCTCGCCGACCATGACGACGTTCGGGTCCTGCCGGAGGCAGATGCGGAGCGCCTCGGCGAACCCCGGGGCGTCCATCCCGACCTCGCGCTGCGTGATGATGCTGGCGCCGTCCTCGAACAGGTACTCGATCGGGTCCTCGATCGTGACGATATGATCGGCGCGATGGTGGTTCATGTGGTTGACCATCGACGCCAGCGTCGTCGTCTTGCCGGAGCCCGCGGGCCCCGTCACCAGGACCAGCCCACGGGGCTCCATGGCCAGCTTCGCCACGACCGGGGGGAGGTGGAGCTCCTCGAACGTCGGGGGCTCGTAGGGGACGACGCGGAGCGCGATGCCGATGTTCGCGCGCGCCCGGAAGATGCTGGCGCGGAACCGCCCGATGCCGGCCACCGTGTACTGGACGTCGACGCCGCCATCCCGGTCGAACCGCTGGCGCTGGAGGTGGTTGAGCATCGCCCCGGCCATCTGCTCGAGGTCCTTCCCGTCGAGCAAGGGCCAGTTCTCGAGCCGCTTCAGGTGGCCGCGCACCCGGAGGATGGGGTGCTGCCGCGCCTTGAGATGGACGTCGGACGCGCCCAGGCTCATGGCCTCCCGCAGGACGCCGGCCAGCTCCATCGCCCCCCCTGACTCCGACCCGACGAGACTGGAATCCCGGCCGCGCGACGCGCGAGGCGGGTGAGTGCCGAGTTCATTCTGTTCGTCGGGCCCTGCAGAAGTCAAGGTTTGCGGGGGTCCCCGCGACCCGTGCGAAAATGACCCGCGGAGACGCGCGGTGCCGGACCCGGATCCGGCGTCCCCCGCCCCCAGATGAGATGCCGCACCCGAGGATGCTCGCCCGCGTCGTCGCTCGGTGGCTCGCGCCGACCGCGCTCGGACTCGTCGCGCGCGCCGCCCTGGCGGACCACTTCGCCCCCGTCTCGCCAAAGCGCGGGTTCGACTGGATGACCTGGCTCCTCGTGGCCGGCGCGGTCGCGGCCGTCGGCCTGGCGGCCTGGGCCTTCTTCGCGCCGGAGCGCCCCGACTCGGGCCCGGAGCGACGAGGGCCCGAGCCGGCGGAGCCGGAGTCGACGCGACGATGATCCGGCGGTCCGGGCTCCCTCGGCCGGTCTCCCGCACCCTCTCCGCCTGAGCGGGTTCGTGGAGACGTACGGCGTCGTCGTCCGGTGGTTGCACGCGGCCGGCGCGGTCACGCTGGTCGGCGCGTTCACGTCCTTCCTGCTGGTCGCGCGGCCGGCCGCGCGCGCCGCCGGCGACGCGGGGCACGAGCGCCTGCCGGAGCTCGACCGGCGCATCATGACGCTCGCCCGGATCGCGCTCGCGGTCACGCTGGTCGCCGCCGGGTTGGACCTCTGGCGCCAGGTGGGCGTGGCCACGGGCGCGGGCCTCCTCGAGAGCCTGGATCCCGGGCGGATCGTGTCCGTCCTCGCCGACACCCGCTACGGGATCGTGTGGCTCGCGCGGACCGGGCTCCTGCTCCTCCTGGCGGCCTTCCTCCTCCTGGCCGACGAGCGCGGCGAGAGCGACTGGCTCGCGCTCCGCGTCGAGGCTCTCGGTCTGTCGGCCGCGGCCCTCCTCCTGGGCGCCCTGGCCGGCCATGCCGCCGCGGCCGAGGTGAGCGCGCTCGCCGTGTCGTTCGACGCGCTGCACCTTCTGGCCACGGGCGTGTGGGCCGGAGGCCTCCTGCCGCTGGCGCTCTGTCTTGCGTGGGCGCGCGGGTTGCCGAGCTCGGCCGCGGCCGCGCGGGCCGCCGAGCGCTTCTCGAGGCTCGGTCTCGGCGCCGTCTCCGTGCTCGTCGTGACCGGCGGGTTCGCCGTGTGGCAGCAGGTGGGCGGCGTGCCCGCCGCCATCGGTACCGTGTACGGGCGCTGGCTTCTGGTGAAGCTCGTCCTCGTGGCGGCCTTGATCCCCATCGCGGCGCGGAATCTCCTCGTCTGGCGGCGTCGCCTCGCCGCACCGGGCCCGGAGAGCGCTGCCGCGGCGACCGCGCTCCTCAGGAACGTGTGGCGTGAGGCGGTTCTGGTGGCGGCGATCCTCGGTGTCGTCGCCGTGATGGGGCTGACGACGCCCGCGCTCCACGACGACGTCGTGTGGCCCCTCTCGTTCCGGTTCGACTGGGCCGCGACGAAGGCTCTCCCCGGCGTCCAGCCGCGCGTCGCGATCGGCAGCCAGGTCGCGACGCTCGGGCTCGTCGCCCTCCTCCTGGCCCTCCTGATCCGGCCGCGACGGTGGCGTGTCGCCGCGCTCGCGGGCGGGATCGCGCTCGCGCTCGGCGCGACGGTCGCGCTCCACCCGCTGGCCGTCGACGCGAACCCCTCGACGTACGTGCGGCCGACGGTGCCGTACGCGGCCGCGTCGATCGTCCAGGGCCGGGCGATCTACCGGGCGAACTGCGAGGCGTGCCACGGCGTCGCCGGGTTCGGCGACGGCCCGGCGGGGAAGGGCCTGCCGCGCCCCCCGGCGGACCTCACCGCGCAGCACGCGGCGGACCACACGGCCGGCGATCTCTTCTGGTGGCTGTCCCACGGCATTCCCGGAAGCGGGATGCCCGGGTTCGCCGACCGGCTGAGCCCCGAGGAACGCTGGGACGCGATCAACTTTGTCCGCGCGCTGGGCGGGGCCGAGCGGTCGCGGGACCTCGGGCCGGTGGCCACCGCGCGTCCGGCGGTCGTCGCGCCCGACTTCACGTTCACGACCGGGGTCGGCGAGGGGCGGTCGCTTCGAGACTGGCGGGGCAGCGGGGTGGTGCTCCTGGTCTTCTTCACGCTCCCCGGCTCCGCGGACCGGCTCGCGGAGCTGAACCGGTTGCCGATGACCTTCAAGCTCCGGGGCGGCGAGATCGTGGGCGTCCCGCTCGGCGACGCGAGCGCAGTGTACCGGGAGCTGGCCGGCCGTTCGGTCTTTTTCCCGCTGGCGGTGGAGGGCGCGGCGGAGGCGGGCGAGACGTACATGCTGTTCCGGCGGGACCTGACGCCGGACGGTCTCAAGCCCGAGCCGCCGCCGGCGCGCCACATGGAGCTCCTGGTGGACCGGCAGGGCTACCTCCGGGCCCGCTGGATCCCGCGCGACCTCGGGCGCGAACGGGAGGGATGGGCCGACCTGAACCGTCTCCTCGAGGAAGTGGACCGGCTGTCTCGTGAGGTCCCGGTCGCGCCCATCGCGGCCGAGCACGTGCACTGATCGACATGCGCCGGTCGATCGGGCATGCTCCCCTCGGACCATGATGCGGCTCTGGAAGGTCGTCGTCCTCGTGAACCTGGCGCTGGCCCTGGGGATCGGTCTCGGCTACCTCCGGTGGACGCGCGAGGTGCGCGGCCTTCGCGACGAGATCGAACGGCTCCGCGCCGAGGCGGCCCGCCCGGGCCCGCAGTCGTGGACGGTCCGGGGCATCGTGCGGTCCGTCATCCCGAAGCTGGGCGCGATCTTCCTCACCCACGAGGCCCTACCCGGTCTCATGGACGCGATGACGATGGGTTTCGAGGCCGAGGATCCCAAGCTGCTCGACGGTCTCGCGCCCGGCGACTTCGTGCGCTTCACCGTGCGCCGGGACGGAGAGAAGCTGGTCCTGGTCATGATCGAGAAGGCGCGGACGCCGTGACGGCCCGCTTCTGGGCGGCCGGGCTCGCGCTCGCCGGGGTGGCCGCGGCGGGGGGCGCGCCGGCCTGGGCGATCCACACCTCGACGGACACGCCGCTCGCGATCGCCCCCGAGGACGTCCAGCGCTACCGGGAGGGGGGCGAGGAGGTCGTCGTGTTCGACCTGCGCCCGGCGGCCGCGTTCCTGAAGGGTCACCTGCCCCGGGCGCGGTCCTTGCCCCTGGGCGAGATGAAGCGTCGCGAGGCGGAGGTCCCGAGGAGCGGCCGCGTGGTGCTCTACGCGGGGACGCCCGAGGAGGCCGCGGCGGCCTACCAGCTCCTGCGCGAGGCGGGGCACCGGAACGTCATGGTGCTGGCGGGCGGGCTGCCGGCCTGGGTGCGGCTCGGCTACCCGATGGAGACCGGGCCGTGAGCGGCGCGCGCGTCCGGCGCTGGACCGCGAGCGTCGCGGCGGCGGCGACGCTTGGCCTCGCGGCGGGGGCGGCCGGCCAGGCGCCGGCGGGCGCCGTTCAGGAGCAGCTGCTCCTCGACAACGACACGGTGCGCGTGGCGTTCCTCGTATTCCCTCCCGGCGCGGCGTCGGGCGAGCACGTCGGCCTCGACCCGGAGCTCGGCATCGTGCTCGAGGGCGAGCTGACGCTGATCACGGCCGCCGGTCGCGAGGTGCTGGGCCCGGGCGCGGTGCGGTGGCTGCCGGCGCTCGAGCCGCACGACGCGCGGAACGAAGGGACCGTGCCGCTCAAGCTCTGGGTCGTCCTGGTCAGGAAGTAGCACGGGCCCGTCCGTCAGCGCCCGCGGGTGTTCCAGGCCCGCGTGATCAAGTGGTCGACCGAGATGGCGCCGGGCCCCCGCGTCAGCAGGAACAGGAGGATCGACCCCCAGACCAGGTGCTCGGACCACGCGCTCGGGTACACGAAGAGCTGGATCGTCGCGATCATCCCGAGGAGCGGCAAGGTCGCCAGGCGCGTCGCCAGCCCGAGGATCAGGAGGGTCGAGCAGGTCAGCTCGAAGCTCGTGGCCATCAGGGCCGCGATCTCCGGCGGGAACCCCGGCAGGCGGTACTCGTCCCGGAAGAGGCCGAGCGTCGACTCCCAGCTGGACGCCTTGAGGAGCCCGGCCTTGAGGAACACGCTGGCGACGCCCAGCCGGAACAGGAGCTGGTGGAGCGAGAGCGGCACGCGGGCCAGTCGATCGAGCCAGCCCGCCACCCCGGGTCGGTGGTCGGTCACGGCGGCCTCGTACGTGGCAGTCATCATCGGGAGCCTCCTTCCTCCATGGCCTCGGCGGCCCGAGCGGGATGCGGTGCGACGGTGAATCCCGTGATCAGCGCCTCGTCGAGCAGGGCCCGGAGCGCCGCCGGGAGGTCGAACACGGGGTTCTGGGCCATCGCGCGGGCGGCGACCGCCTCCAGCGTCTCGCCGCCGCCCAGCCCGGACCGGAACGCGTGCTCGGCCGGCTCGAGGCGGCGCATCGTCGCGACGTCGTCCTGACGGCGAATCTCGAGCCGCGTCGCTCCGGCGGCGACATCGACCACGCCGTCGGCGTCCGGCTGGTTCGCGTGCCAGATGCGGTCCACCGGCCAGGGCGAGGCAAGCCACGCGGCCGCGGGATCCAGCCGGAAGACCAGGCGATCCACGTCGTCCGCGGCCACGACGCCGAGGGCCGCCGGCGAGATCGGGACGGCCTCGTCCGCGTGGAGCGCGACGTTCATCGCCCATTCGAGCCGCGCGACGTCGGCGAGGTACGGGTCGTCTGCGCACGGCGGGAAGCTCGCGAGGAAGTCCGGGAACGTGGCGCCGTACTCGAAGAGGCACGGCCCCGCTGGCGGGTGGCTCCGGATGAACCGGTCCGCGGCGAAGCCGAAAAAGCGGCGGTCCACGAGCCGGCAGACCACCGGGAACGTCGCCTCGAGCGCCTCCGTCAGGCTCGAGAACACGTGGTTCCAGTAGATCTGCACGCGGGCGGCCGGCGCGAGCCCGTCGCCGACGACGGCGCTCGCCACCTCGCGGGCGTCCTCCCGCCAGATCGACCGCGCGAAGCCCGCCTGGAGCTCAGGCAGCGTGGGCATCGCGCGTCGCGTGGAGGAGCCGGGCGTCGGCTTGCCGGGCCTCTCCCATCAGGGTGTCGAGCGGCGGAATGGCGGTGTCCCACTCGACGAGGGTCGGGCGCGGGCCGAAGCGGCGGAGCGCCTCCTCGTAGAGTGCCCACACCGCCGGGCTGACCGGCGAGCCGTGGTCGTCGATCAGGATCGGCCGGCCGTCCGTCTCGTTCACGGAGTGGCCGGCGACGTGGATCTCCCCCACCGCGCCGGCGGGGAGCGCGGCCAGGTACGCGCGGGCGTCGAGGCCGAGGTTCTCCGCCGTGACGTGGATGTTGTTCACGTCGCAGAGGAGGCCGCAGCCCGTCCGGCCGGCGAGGGCCGCCAGGAACTCGGGCTCCGGGATCGTCGAGCCGGCGAACCGGAGGTAGCCGGATGGATTCTCGACGAGGATCCGGCGGCCGAGGGCCGTCTGGATCTCGTCCACGTTCCGGCATACCGCGTCGAGCGACTCCTCTGTGTACGGCAGCGGGAGGAGATGGTTCAGGTAGGCGCCGCCCGCCTGGCTCCACGCCAGGTGCTCCGACACCATGGCCGGCTCGAAGCGGTCCACGAGACCCTTCAGCCGGCCGAGGTGGCGGCGGTCCACTCCGGCGGCGCTCCCGACCGACAGACCGACCGCGTGGAACGACAGCGGGTACTCGCCGCGGATCGCCTCGAGCGACCGGACCGCGGGGCCGCCGCCGAGGTAGTTCTCCGGATGGACCTCGACCCAGGACAGCGCGGGACGGGTGGCCTGGACCTCGGCGACGTGCGGGCTCCGGAGCCCGATTCCGGCCCGCGCCGGAAGCCCCTGCCCGCCGTTCAAGGTCACGCCACCCGTCCTCGCCGCCTGGAAGGGCTGGTTAGGCGCGGGGCTGCATGCTGCCGTTGACGAGCCGCGCGCAGGTGCCCTTCGGGACGTACACCCAGGCGTCCTTCTGGCCGTCCCGCTTGGACGTTCCCGCGCACGAGGAGTTCGCGGTCTGGCAGTCGTTCTTGGCGGCCTTCGCGATGCCGAAGCACTTCTCGGCCTCGAACTTCGGGGCCGGGGCCGGCTGGGCGCCGGTGATGGCGGGCACCGCGATCGCGGCGGCGATGGCGGAGGCGAGGAAGAGTCGCGTGTTCATCGGGTCATCTCCTTCCGACGGCTAAGGGTTGTGTGTGCTCCGCTCCCCGGTCCGGTGGCCGCGGCGGCACGCGCCGGCTCCCCGGACTGGCGAGCCACCTTCTTTGACACGCGGACCAGCCCTCCCGGTTCGCGCCCCGGGAGAGCGTAGCGGGGTTCCGGCGGGGAGCCGGACGGGCTGGGCCGGCCGATGGCCCGACCAGGGGTCGCGCCAGGATCGTGCAAGCGTCGCGATCGCTACGCCGCAAACCGGTACCCCTGACCGTGCACGGTCAGGATGTGCTCGGGCCGCTCGGGGTCGCGCTCGAACTTCTGGCGCAGCCGGAGAACGTGGGTGTCCACCGTCCGCGTCGTGGGGAAGCGCTCGTACCCCCAGACCTCGTCGAGCAGACGCTCGCGGGTGAGGATCTCCCCCGGATGCTCGACCAGATAGCGCAGCAGGTCGAACTCCTTGCGCGTGAGCCGGACCTCGCTCCCGGCGCGGAAGGCCTGGCGCGCCCGCAGGTGGACCCGGATGTCCGAGAACTGGAAGACGTCCATGCGCTGCCGCGGGCCGGGCCGCCGGAGGACCGCGCGGACTCGCGCGAGGAGCTCGCGCAGCGAGAACGGCTTCGTGATGTAGTCGTCCGCCCCCAGCTCGAGCCCCAGGACGCGGTCCGCCTCCTCCCCGCGCGCCGTGAGCATCACGACCGGGATGTCGATTCCCTTCCGGCGGAGCGCGCGGAGGACGTCCCAGCCGCTCGAGCCCGGCATGGCGACGTCGAGAAGGATGAGGTCCGGCCCCTCGCGGAACGCGAGGTCGAGGCCCTCCTGTCCGGACACCGCGGCCAGAGTCTGGTAGCCCTCGAACCGGAGGTTGTCCTCGAGCCCCCGCACCATCGCGGGCTCGTCGTCGACGATCAGGATGCGCGGCATGAGGAGGCGTTCAATGCGGTCGGGCCGCCGGCGGGGGGCCGGGAAGCCAGAGCGTGAAGCGGCTCCCTCCGCCCGGCTGGCTGTCCACGCTGACCCGCCCTCCGTGCGCGTGCGCCACGTGCCGGACCAGCGCGAGCCCGACCCCGCTCCCGCGCCGGCCCTGGGTCTCGCTCCGCCCCACGCGGTAGAACTTGTCGAAGATCCGCCCATGCTCCTCCCCGGGGATGCCGATACCCTCGTCGCCCACGGTGATCGCGACGCCGCCGTCCCGCGGGGCCGCCTCCACCGTGAGGACCTTCCGCGTCGCGGAGTACTTGATCGCGTTGTCGATCAGGTTCGCGAGCGCCTGGCCGACGGCGTCGACGTCGATCGGCACCTCGGGCAGGTCGGGCTGGATCGCCACGTCCACCTTGAACCCCTGCCGGGCCAGGACGTAGGCGAAGCTCTCGACCGTGTCCCGGACGAGGGCCTCCACGCTCGCCGGCACCAGGTCGTAGGTGCGCCGGCCGCCCTCGATGCGCGAGAAGTCGAGGACGTTCTCGATGAGCCGGGACAGCCGCTCGCTCTCGCGGGTGATGACCTGGTAGTACTCGTGGCGCGTCTTCTCGTCGCTCACGCGTCCCATCTCGAGCGTCTCGCCGAATACCCGGATCAGGGCGAGCGGCGTCTTGAGGTCGTGCGAGACGTTGGCGACGAACTCGGCCTTGAGGCGCGCCGTCTCGGTCTCGCGCCGGACCAGCCGGTACGTCGCGAGCACGCCGATGGCGATCACCACCAGGAGGAGACCGAATGCGAGGCTGAAGAGCACCACCTGACGATCGATGGCCGCCTGCGGGGAGACCCCCGCCGGCTGGTCGAGGGCGAGCCGCCACGCGGGCAGCGCCTCGCTGAGCGGCACCGCCACGACGGCCTCCGCCGGCCCGGCGCCCGCCCGCCGGAAGACCGGCTGGTCGCGATGGTCGGTGACCGTGAGGAGCGGCACCTCGGGCCCGCCCAGGGCCGGCTCGAGGACGTCCCGCCGGATGACGGTCGGGTCGAGCACCATCAGGGCGAGGAAGGCCGGGTTGCCCCCGCGGCGGACCAGGCAACCCACCACCAGGTCGTCACCGACGACCCGGTGCGCCTTGCCGCCCTCCCGCCACACGGACCGCCCGAGGTCGTCGAGCGGCCCCTCGAGGGCCAGCCCCGCCGGCGCCCCGCCGCTCGGGTAGACGGCGCGGCCGGCCCGGTCGAAGAGGGCGAGCCGGGCGATGAGTGGGGTGTCCGCCAGCAGGGCGTCCACCGCGTCGGCGGCAATGGCGCCGCTTCGCGCCGCCGCCTCGAGGCGCCCCATGACCGCGTACTCCGCGCTGCGGAGCCTCAGGTCGACCTTCTCCGCGACCATGATGGCCATGCTCCGGGACTGCTCCCGGAAGAGCTCGTCGGCGGACCGGCGCCACTGGCGGAGCGAGTGGTAGCCGAGAACGGCCAGGACCACGGCGGGCACCCCGATGGCGACGAGCGCGAAGGCCGTGAAGCGGACCCAGGGCGAGCCGCGCCCTCCCATCATCCCCGCTCGTCGAGGAGCCGGCGGATCATCGCCTCCGTCTCGGTGTAGGCCCCTTCCCCGATGTGCGTGTGGCGGATCACTCCACGGCGGTCCACGAGGACCGTGGTCGGCCACGCCCACGTCCGAAAGCGCTTCCAGATCGCGAAGTCGTTGTCCTGGACGACGGGATAGCGGATGCCGAGCTCCCGGACGGCGCCTGCCACGCGGTCATGCGAGCGCTCCCAGAGGAACTCCGGGGAGTGGACGCCGACGATCGTGAGCCCCGACTCGCCGTACCGCTCGTGCCAGCCCCGCAACTGCGGGATCACGTTCTTGCAGTTGATTCAGCCGTAGGTCCAGAACTCGACCAGGACCACGCGCCCGCGGAGACTGCCGAGCGACAGTGGCTCGCTGTTGATCCAGGGACCGCCGGCGATCTCCGGCGCGGGCTGGCCGATCCCGGCCCCCCGCTGGCCGTCGGCGTGGGACGGCCAGAGAGCCCCCGCCGTGATCGCCGCCACGAGCGCGACCAGCCCGATGGCCCAGCTGAGAGCCGCTCCTCGTTGCATCGTCGACACCTCTCGGATGCGAGTGTACCGAGGGGCCACGCCCGCGATGTCACGACGGTGTGAGATCCGCCCCGGCGCCCAACGGGTGGCGCGAGCCTCGGTGACGCGCGGGCCGGGGAGCCCGATCCCGGCCCGCGCCGGAAGCCCCTGCCCGCCGTTCAAGGTCACGCCACCCGTCCACGCCGCCTGGACGGACCGCCTACGCGCGCGGCTGCATACTGCCGTTGACGATCCGGTCGCAGGTGCCCTTCGGGACGTACACCCAGGCGTCCTTCTGGCCGTCCCGCTTGGACGTCCCCGCGCACGAGGAGTTTGCGGTCTGGCAGTCGTTCTTGGCGGCCTTCGCGACGCCGTAGCACTTCTCGGCCTCGAACTTCGGGGCCGGGGCCGGCTGGGCGCCGGTGATGGCGGGGACCGCGATCGCCGCGGCGATGGCGGAGGCGAGGAAGAGTCGCGTGTTCATCGGGTCATCCTCCTTCGATCTGATGAGAGGTTCTTCGAGCCGTGGAGCGCTCCACGGCCGCAGTATGGCGCGGGGGGAAGTGGAGGTGTCACGAGCGTGTGAAATCTCGCGCCTCGTGCCGGGCCGCCCGGCTAGCCGAGCAGGGCGACGATGGCTTCCTCGTCGGCGGCCCCGAGGGCGGTCAGGCGGAGCCGCACGGCGCCGGGTCCGTCGGAGGCCATGACCTTCGCGTAGATGGCCTCCGATGTCCGGTCGAGCGGCGGGGGGTACCGGAGCTGCAGCTTGACGTTGGTCAGGGGGGCCAGCGGCTCCCCGAGGGTCGCCTCGACGTCCCGCCGGCCGAGCCGCACGACCCGTCCCGCGATCGGGTCCGGCCGCACGACCTTGCCGTCGATGACCCAGCACACGAGCGGGAGCTCCACGGCCACGAGCCGGGCAGCCTCCTCCGGCTCGGTGGGCAGGTCGCGGGCGAACCGGCCGCCGAGACCGCGCAGCTCGTGTAGCACGAGGGGCTCGGAGAGTCCCTTGACCTCGACGGCCACCGGCGGGCCCACGCGCGCCAAATCGCCCAGCTCGGCCAGCGTCCGCGCGGTCAGCAGCACCTGGCCGCCCACGGTGGCGCTCTCGACGCGGCTCGCGATGTTGACGGCGCTGCCCACCACGGCGTACTTCGCCCGCTGCTCCGAGCCGATGTTCCCCACCACGGCCTCCCCCGTGTGAAGGCCGATGCCCATCTCGAACGCGGGCAGCCCTGCCCGGGCGTGCTCGGCGTTGACCTCGACCAGGGCGGCCTGCATCGCGAGCGCGGTGGCGGCCGCCCGCTCGGCGTGGTCCGGATGGGGTACCGGGGCCCCGTACACGGCGAAGATCGCGTCGCCGATGAACTCGTTGATGGTGCCGCCGTGCGCGATGACGACCTCGGCCATGCGCGCCAGGTAGCCGTTCAGGATCTCCATCACTTGCTCGGGGTCGCCCTTCTCGGCGAAGCGCGTGTAGCCTCGGAGGTCGGACATCAGCACGGTGACGACCCGCTTCGTGCCACCGAAGCGGAGGCCTTCGGGCGACTCGAGGAGCGCCTGGGCAACCTCCGGCGAGACGTAGCGGCCGAACGCCGAGCGGATGAAGTCGCGCTGGCGGAGCCCGTCGAGCATGGAGTTGAAGGCTTGCATGAGGCGGCCCATCTCGTCTCGCGACGTCACGACGAGGGGCTCGGAGAGGTCGCCGCCCGCGACGCGGGAGACTCCGCCCGTGAGGAGCGCGATGGGGCGCGTCAGCCGGCGCAGGACGAGCAAGCCGAGGACGAGCGTGGCCACGGCCCCCAAGCCGCTGGCGAACAGGAGGCTGTTCCGGAGCTCGTGCAGGCGGTCCAGGTAGATCTCGACCGGGTAGGTGACGTGGAGAAGGGCGCCGGGCCGCCCCTGGGGGTCGAGGACGGGCGCGAAGGCCGAGATCCAGAGCCGGCCCTGGTCGCGATAGACGCGCGTGTAGCGCGCCACACCGTCGCCGAGCGTCCAGCCCATCGGCTCGACCAGCTCCGGCGGGAGCGGATAGGGGTCGCCCGGCCGCCCGGAACCGCTGCTGGCGAGCACCAGGCGTGCCATCCGTGTCGCGGGCTGGAGGTCCACCAGCGTGGTGATCGGGCTCGTCAGGAGGGTCTCATCCTGGATGGCTCCGAGCGTCTGGCGGAGGCGCAGGTAGGCCGGCGAGTCGGTCGAGCGGGACGCGTCGACCTCCGCGTGGAGCCGGGGGTCGAGCTGGAGGGCCGCGACGCGCGCGATGTTGAGGAGCTGCGTCCCGACCGAGTCCTCGACCTCGCGCTGCTGACGCGTGTAGGTCAGGACGCCGACCGCCCCGACCGCCAGGAACGTGACCGCGGCGAAGAACGCGGCGAGACGGACGCTCAGCCGCTGCCACGGCCGGAGAGGGGGCGGCGCGCTAACCGGCGGTCCCGGCGTGGCCGGGCTCACCTCTGGGCTCGTCATCGCGCCCTAGGATGCGCCGCGGCCGGCTTACGGTCCACTGCCGGGCGGGAGGCGGGCCCGGGGCCTCGAGACCGGGCCGGCCCGGGAGTTCGGACCCCGCTCCCGCGATGCGGTATCCTTGGCCCTGTGGGCCTTCGAGGCCCGGACGTAGGAGCAATCGTCACCGCGGGAGGACATGCATGAGGGTCACGCTCCGATGTGGGCCGGCGCTCCTGGCGCTGCTGGCGGCCGTCGCGCTGCCGGCCGCCTCGCGCGTGGGCCACGCCCAGTCGCAGCCGCCGATCGAGCTGATCAAGGTGGATCAGCTGAACGCCATGCTGAAGAAGGGCACGCCGGCCCAGATCATCGACGTCCGGAGCCGGCAGGAGTTCCTGACGCGGCACATCAAGGGGGCCGTCTCGATCCCGCTCGACACCATCGAGCTCCGGGTCGGCGAGGTCTCCCGCCAGGGCCTGGTCGTCCTCTACTGAGCGTGCCCACACCACCTGGCCAGTTTGGCCTACGGCAAGCTCCATCAGATGGGATACCGGAACCTGAAGGTCCTGGACGAGGGCATCCCCGGCTGGGTGCAGCAAGGGCTGCCGACCGAGGGCTGGCAGTCCCGCGGCCCGTTCGTCCCGCACGGGGACGAGACCTATCGCGCCGTGGGAGTGGAGCCCCCCCCGCGGACGACCCAATGAGCGTGGACCCGGCGGCGCGCGCGGTCCTGCCCGACGCGCGCGACGCCATCCCGCGCCTCCTGGCGCGGCGTGGCTACCGGATCACCGCGCCGCGGCGCGCCGTGCTCGACGCGTTCGTCACGAGCCATGAGCCGCGCACCGTTGCCCAGCTCCACCGGAGCCTTGGCGGGGAGCGCGTCAACCTGGTCTCGGTGTACCGGACGGTGAAGCTCCTCTGCGACGTCGGGCTGGTGCGGGCGACCGACGCCGCCCAGGGGCAGCGGCGCTACGAGCTGGCCGAGCCCTTCACCGCCCATCATCACCATCTCATCTGCCGGCGGTGCGGCCAGATCGAGGACCTCGAGGGGTGCCTGCTCGAGCCTGACGTCCTCGCGCGGCTGGGCCGACGCGTCCGACAGTCCCACCGCTTCCGCGTCACCGACCACGAGCTGCGCTTCTTCGGGATCTGCCGCCGCTGCGACGGCGGCGCCTGACCGCTCCGGCCCGTCAGGGCCCTGCCCAGGCTCCGAGCAACAGCACCAGGCCCACGCAGGCGATCGCTCCCGCTCCGAGGACGCCGAGGACCCCCTTCACGCGGCCTCCCCTGCCGCGCGAGCTCGACGCGGCCCGGAGGGTGCCGCGCCGCGCGAGCACCGCCAGGATTCCGACCAGGGATACGGTGAGCCCCATCCCGACGGCCATCACCAGCGACGCCGCGATCCCCACCAGGAAAACCCCCTGCCCCAGCGCGAAGAGCAGGATGATGATCGCGCTCGCGCACGGCGTCAGCCCGGTCGCGAGGACCAGGCCACCCGACACCCGACCGCCGGCCGGATCGGCCGTCTCCGCCGTGTCCTCGTGCCGGTGGCTCCGGAGCTCCCGGATCGCGGCGACCAGCATCACGAGGCCGATCGTCGTGATGAGGCCGTAGGAGAGGAGCTCGATCCGCCTCGAGTCCCGGAGGACGTCGAGGCCGGCCCGTCCCAGCAGGAGCGCCGCGAGGGACACGATCGCCACCGCGGAGAGGGTCTGGAGCAGCGACACGGCGCCGGACACGGCCACCGCCGTGCCGAGCCGCGCGTCCCGGGCGAGGAAGAGCGACGAGACGACCAGCTTCCCGTGCCCGGGGCCGACCGCGTGGAGCACGCCGTACAGGAAGGCGATCCAGGCGACGGCGAGCGCGGGTTCCGCCACCTCGCCCTGGCGGAGCCGGCGGAGCTCCCGGGACAGCGCCTGGTTCAGCTGACGCTGCGCCAGGTTGACGCGGCCGAGGATCGCGCGGAGCCAGGGCGCCTGCGCTTCGGCCCCGCCGCCGACGCCGGCGGAGCCGGGGCCGAGACCCGGATTGGGCGGCGCGATCGCGGGGCGATCGGTCTGCGCGACGGCCAGGCCGGCGCCGAGGAGGAGCACCGCCAGGGCCGCAACCGCTCGCGTCACCGGCGGCGCACCCCGCAGCGGACCGCGTCGGGTGTCGCGAAGGTCTTGTCCCGGACGACCCGGCACTCGACCACGAAGGCGCCGGCCGCCTGGGACTGCGGTGCCACGGCGGTCGGGTTGTACGCGATGTAGTAGACGGGGTCGTCGAGGACGACCTCGAGCGCGGTCGTCGTCGCCAGGGCCGCGCGGAGCGGCAGTACGAACTCGTACGTCACGATGCCCTTGGTAACGCTGGCCCGGAAGCTCTTGGCGGGCGTCAGGACGGCCGGCTTCCCGTTGACGTTGACCGTCGTGTAGTAGCCGGCTTTCTGGAACTCCGGGAGGTGCTTTTCCTCGATCCGCCGGACCTCCTCGGGCGAGAGCACCTGGTTCCGGTCGGCGTCGAACTCCTGGAGGATGAGACTGCTGAAGAGGTCGTCGAAGGTCCAGGCGAGGCGGAGGCCCTCCACCCCGTCACCGGCGAGGAGCACCGTCACGGCGTAGTCGATGAAGACGTGGGGGTGCGCGGCCGCGGGAACGGGCGCCAGGAGGAGCAGCCACGCGAGCAGGCTGGCCCGCGCGCGCCGCCGCGCCGGCCGGATCGGCCGGATCATGGCCCGATCCTAGCGGGGCGCGCGCCCGCCGCCAAGGGAATGCGCGGCGCCCCGCTCCCTATCGGGGTATTCCCGATGAGACCGGGGCCGCCGCGCGGACCTCAGAACGAGAGCGTCACGCTCGCGTAGGGACCGCTCAGGTCGACCTCCGCCTCGTCCCCGTCGTGCTCGCCCTCCGCATGGAAGTACCGGTACCCGATGCGGACCGCGAGCACGGGGATGGGCAGCCACTCGAGCCCGCCGTCGACGTCGAAGAACGTCCCCCCGTCTCCGATCGTCCCGCCCGTGAGACGGGCCGACAGCGCGAAGCTCTTGAGGATGGGGACGGGGAACGGGTGGACGATGCCCACCACCCCGAGGGCGGGCAGCGCCATCTGGAGCTCGCCCTCACCCTTCTGGCCGAGGGCCGGCGCCTCGAGGGTGGCCTTCGCCGAGACGACGCGGACGCCGAGCGTCAGCCCGAGGGCGAAGACGTCGTTGTGGACGACGTCGAAGCCGTAGTCGGCGCCGCCGAACAGGACGTCGGCCTCCGAGTCGACCCGCGTACTGACGGGGTAAACCTTCCCGTCGAACGTGAAGGTCTGGTCGATCCGCTTGCTTCCGTCCACGCTGAAGCCGAACGCCTCGGCCCGGATCGTGTGCCGCTGGGCGAGGCGAAGCGTCGCCGACCCGACGATGACGACGTCGGGATCCTCGAGGCCGATGTCGTCGTTGCTGATGAGGTTGCCGGCGATCCCGAAGGCGGAGGATTTCGCCTTGGCGTCGAGGGTCGGGAACCAGCCCCCCGCTTCGAGATGGATCGTGGACTCGTGGAACGCCGCGGCGCCGGTCGGGCCGAGCAGGAGCAGCAGGACCATCGTCACCGACGACACAAACACAGGCGCGAGAACCTTTCGCGTCATGAAGAGCCTCCTGGGAGTTGTGCTGCGGGTAGTCCCAGTCTGCCACTGGCCTGCGATGGCTCGGTACGAATACGATGAGACCGAGAGGGGAACTATTCCATGCGTGCGATGGTGCTCCACCGCCAGGGACCGGTGAGCGATCGCTCGCTCGCGCGCGTCGAGCGACCGGATCCGGAGCCTGGCCCGGGCGAGGTCCGCGTGCGCGTTCGCGCCGCGGCGATCTGTCGCACCGACCTCCACGTCGTCGAGGGCGACCTCCCGTCGCCCCGGCTCCCCCTCGTCCCCGGTCACCAGACGGTCGGCGTGGTCGATCGCGTGGGCCCGGACTGTCGCCGCTTCCGGCCCGGAGACCGTGTCGGCATCGCGTGGCTCCGCTCGACGTGCGGCGCGTGCGAGTTCTGCCGGAGCGACGCGGAGAACCTCTGCGAGGCGTCGCGCTACACCGGCTATCACGAGGACGGAGGGTTCGCGGAGCTCGCCGTCGTTCCCGAGGCCTTCGCCTACGCGATCCCAGCCGCGTTCTCGGACCCGGAGGCCGCGCCGCTCCTCTGCGCGGGGATCATCGGGTACCGTGCCCTCCGGCGGACCGAGATGACCCGCGGCGGGCGGCTCGGCCTCTACGGCTTCGGGTCATCGGCTCACGTGGTGATCCAGATCGCCCGACACCGCGGGACCGAGGTGTACGTCGCCACGCGGGCGCCCGCGCACCGGGACCTCGCGCGGCGGCTCGGCGCGGTCTGGGCCGGCGAGGTCGGAGCGCCGATGCCGGCCGCGCTCGATGCCGCGATCGTGTTCGCGCCCGCCGGCGAGGTGGTCCCTCCGGCCCTCCGCGCCATCCGGAAAGGCGGGGTCGTCGTCCTGGCCGGGATTCACATGAGCCCGATCCCGGCCATGGAGTACGGCCCCCACCTGTTCCACGAGAAGACGCTCCGGAGCGTCGAGGCGAACACCCGGCGGGACGGTGAGGACCTGCTCCGGGAGGCGGCCGAGATCCCGATCCGGCCGGAGATCGTCCCCTATCCCCTGGAGGCCGCCAACGAGGCGCTCCTCGCGCTCAAGGCGGACCGGCTCTCCGGGACCGGCGTCCTGCTCGTCTAGAGACCGCCGAAGCCGCCGCGGTCAGGCGCCGGGGCCGACCACGAGCTCGAGCGCGGTGATCCGCCCTCCGTTGATGGGGCTGAGGTCCATCGGACAGGACGAGACGGCCGCGACGACGTCCACCAGACAGCGGAAGACGATCCGGTCACCCGGGCGCGACGGCGCCGGGTGGAAGTCGAACTCGCCGTCGGGCCGGGGCGGCGTCTTCATGAAGAGGTTGACCGGATCGGGAAGAAGCCACCCCTCGCCCTGGTGGTAGGGCGCCAGGGCCTCCACGAGGTTCATGCGGCAGCTCCGGTGGTCCGTGAGGCCGAAGCGCTGGCGATAGAGCGCCGGGCTGCAGGCGCAGAAGAGGAGGTCGTGGACCCCGACGTCGTCCCGCACGATCTCGAGCACGGGCTCGCGGTCCTGGTTCACCAGGCGGTCGCCAACGCGGAGTGTCAGGCGGCGAAGCGACGAGCGCGTCTGGTGTGGAGACACGGCCTTCCTCGGGTCGTCCCGCTGGATCGCGACGAAGTCGGCGACCTGCGCGCCCTCCAGGTCCACGACGGACAGGAGCTCGCCGGCCGCGGCGGTGATGGCGCCGCCGTGGGCGGCGGGGACGACGACGGAACGCTCTTTCGAGTGGCTCACGCGATCCTCCGTGTCAGGGGGTGTCCCGGACACTGTAGGAAGCCGCTTGGCGCAGGTCAAGCTCGCGGCTGCCGCGGCCGGACTGCGCTAGGATCGTCGTAAGACGACCGGACCTCGGAGGTGTCGGGATGACGCATACGCTCTGGGTGGCGTTCTTGACGATCGGCCTCTTCTGGATGGGCGTGCCGGGCGCGCAGGCGGCGAGCAAGTACAACGCCTGCGGCCTCCTGACTGCCGCCGAGCTGCAGGCGGCCGTGCACGCGGGCGTCGACAAGTCCGACGACAGGGACGTGATCGTGCCGGGCGGCCCGTACAAGGGCGAGACGATGTCGACCTGCACGTGGGCCATGGGCGCGAGCTACGTCAGCCTGAACGTCATCCGTGCGCCCCAGACGGCCGAGCAGAAAGCCGCGGGGCTCGCTGGTCTCCGGCGGGTCGAGGCGGGTCTGGTCCAGAAGGGGTGGACGGTCCAGCCCGGAGGCATCCCGGGCGCCGACTGCAACGCCTACAAGCCGCCCGCCGGGAGCACGGCCCGGCCCTTCACCTCGTGCATCATGCAGAGCAAGGGGCTGGCGTTCTGGATCGGCGCGGGCGGGGCGACGTCGCTGACGCCGCAGCAGGTCAAGGGTCTCGGCGACAAGATCGCCGGCCGGCTCCCCTGACCGGATCGCCGACGTTCAGCGCAGGGTCCAGCGGAGCCAGGCCGTCCGGATCCGCCAGGGCCGCTCCTCGCGGCGCTTGAAGCCCGGGGCGCCCGAGTAGGCGCGTGCCGCCTCGTCGAGGGCGGCCCGTGCCCGAGCGATGTCTCCCGTGGCCTGACACGCGCGGGCGAGCTTGTACTGCCCTTCCACGCTGGACGCGCGCACCTCGGTGAAGCGCTGGAGGTGCATCAGGGCCTCGCCCGGCTGGCCGTGCTGGAGGTAGTAGTCGCCGAGCCGGAGGTGCGGCTCACCGTAGCCGAGCCGAGGATCCCGCCCGAGCGCCTCCTCGATCAGAGGACGGCCGCGAGTCTCGTCGCCCAGGCGGAGCCGCGCGACCCCGAGGTAGTACGCGGTCTCGGCGACCTCGGGCGCGCGGGCATGGGCCGCTTCGAGGTGCGGCAGCGCGCGCGAGTGGTCACCTGCCTCGACCAGGAGCCGCCCGAGGTCGGCCTGGGCGTTGGCGTCGTGGGGGTTCATCGCGACGGCCCGGCGGACCTGGCGGATCGTCAGCCAGCGGTCGATGGCGCGAGGGATCCGGAACAGCCGCGCGGTGAGGTAGCCGTAGCTGGCGGCCCAGATCACGGCGACGATCACGAGAGCGAGGACGGGATTGCCCGTCATCCAGGTGAGCACGCCGAAGAGGAAGAGGTTCCTCACGGGCTCTCACGATAGCGGCCGGAGCCGGCGCGCGTCCAGCGCCGATCCACCGATCGCGATCAGCGGGATGGTGCCGGGGGAGGGAGTCGAACCCTCACACGTCTTGCGACGTAGCGGATTTTAAGTCCGCCGCGTATGTCCAGTTTCGCCACCCCGGCGCGCGGTGACGTCGCCCACCTACGATACCCGGAATCCCTGCCCGGCTAGCTGAGAAGGAAGAAGTCCGTGCTACCCTCCCGGCATGACGCGCGGATTTCGGTCAATCGCGAGGAACACGGTGTCTGCCCAGGATTGCACGTGAGCCCCCCCGACGGCGCGACCTGCGTCGTGTGCAAGTCCGTGGCGGTGCCCATCAAGGGTGGCGGCGTCGTGCAGTGGGAGCGACAGGATACGCCGGAGTTCCACTACATGGCGACGCCGCCGGCGATGCGCCGGCGTCAGTGGGCCGCGGAGGAGAAGCTGGCGCCGCTCCGGGATCGCATGGATGCGATCCACCGGAAGGGCCAGGTCGCCTGGATCGACGTGAAGGAGAACGGTGACTTCGTCTTCTACCAGGCGCCGCACGGGCAGGTGCCCGCGAACATCCCGCGGACGCCCAGGTAGCTGTCGGGACGACCGCCGGGTTCGATTCTCTTAGAGACAGTTCCGGGCGATGCGACCCGAGAACGTGTCCACGCACGCCTGCGGCGGGGCCGGACCCGCCGGCTGCCCCGACGGCGCCGTCGAGACGCCTGCGCACCCGTACATTCCCAGCACGACCAGGCTCAGCAGGATGGCCCGCATTCTTGTGCTCCAGTCCTCTTGTCCGGCTGCCACGACGATCCGATGACGGCTCGTCCGCTGTCCACAGGGCTCGTCGAAATGTGAACGCGCGAAGAGAAGCCGGTGTTCCCCTCGCGCGGAGCTGGCACCAGGAGGGATGGAGGCGGCGGGCGGATTCGAACCGCCGAGTAACGGTTTTGCAGACCGTCGCCTTAGCCACTTGGCTACGCCGCCGTGTCCGGACCGACGCGAGACGGGGAGTCAGCGCGCGGGACGACGCGCTGAATTGTACCACCGCGTGCCGACGGGGAAGGCCCGAGCCTCCCTGCGTAGTCCGCTAGGGGTTGTCGGCGGTGATGTCGAAGCCCGCGTAGAGGATCTCTTGCTCGAGCTCCTCGGGCGTGAGGACGCGCTCGACGCGCGGACGCTCGTACTCGGGTGCGGCGGGCGCCTCGGTCATGGCGTCATGCCTCAAGGCGTTGCGGAACCGTGCTCTCCGCGAGGCCCCGGACGACCTCACGGAGCAGCCCCATCGGCCGGCTACCCCTCACCGTCGACGCTGTTGTCGCCTGCGTAGAGGATCTCCTGCTCGAGCTCCTCGGGCGTGGGGACGCGCTCGACGCGAGGGCGCTCGTACTCGGGTGCGGTGGGCACCTCGGTCATGGCGTCATGCCTCAAGGCGTGGCGGAACCGTGCTCTTCGTGAGGCCCCGGACGGCCTCGCGGAGCGGCCTCATCGGTCGGCTAGCCGTCGCCGTCGATGCTGTTGTCGGTGCCGGCGTAGAGGATCTCTTGCTCGAGTTCCTCGGGCGTGAGGACGCGCTCGACACGCGGGCGCTCGTACTCGGATGCGGCGGGCGTCTCGGCCATGGCGTCATGCCTCCTGGCGTGGCGGAACCGTCTTGTCCGTGAGACCCCGGGCGACCTCGCGGAGCGGCCCCATCCGCTGGCTAGCTGTCGCCGACGACGCTGTTGTCGCCGGCGTAGAGGATCTCCTGCTCGAGTTCTTCGGGCGTGAGGACGCGCTCGACACGCGGGCGCTCGTACTCGGATGCGGCGGGCGTCTCGACCATGGCGCAAGACCTCCTGGCGCGAGTGGACCCGGAGTCTCCGTGAACACCAACGACTGCAGATTTTACCCCAGGCGCGGGCCCGGTGGCCCGGAAAGATCCGCGCACCGCTAGGGGGTCAAGACTTGCTCCTGTCCGTCCTCGTTCCGGAGCCTGAGCGAGCTCGTCCTGCCCTCGGCCTTCAGCACGAGGTACGTGTCCCGCGAGGTGGCGTGTCCGGTGAAGCTGAGCCCGGCGCCCTCATCCGACGCCGCGATCTTGACGGCCGGGCGCCCGTGCGCGTCGATCAGGCGGAGGATCACCGTCTCCGGCGTCGCCCCGGCCGGCAGGACCTGGAGGCTCGCCCGCACCCTCCCCTGCTGATCCACGATCTCGAGAGCCTGGGCCCGGAGCACCGGGGGCGGGCCCTGCGCGCCGCTCGGCCGGCCGTCGGTGAACAGGGCGGTCAGGAGGAGAAGATTCAGGGCCGCGAGGGCCGTGAGCCATCGCTCAGTCGTCACGGGTCCTCCTGCGCTGAGCCGTGGGCCGGCGCCGAGGCCGGCCACGGCGGGCCTACGGGTAGAAGCCTCTCAGCTGGAACGCGTCGGCCACGCGGCGGATGCCCACCATGAGCGCCGCGGTCCGGAGGTCGACGCGCTCTCGCTTCGCCATCGCGCTCACCTGGTTGTACGCGCGGGTCATGAGCTCCTGGAGCCGCGAGTTGATCTCACTCTCCTTCCAGAAGTGGTACTGGAGCCCCTGCACCCACTCGAAGTACGAGACGATCACGCCGCCCGCGTTGGCGAGGATGTCCGGGATGACGACGATCCCGCGGTCGGTGAGGATCCCGTCCGCCTCGGGCGTCGTCGGGCCGTTGGCGCCCTCCGCGACGATCTTGGCCCGCACGCGGTCGGCGTTCTGCTCGGTGATCTGGCCGCCGAGAGCCGCCGGCACGAGAACGTCGCACGGGAGCTCGAGGAGATCGGCGTTCGAGATCGGATCGGCGTCGGCGAATCCCGCCACCGTGCCGGCCTCCTTGACGTGGAGCGCGAGGGCCCGGATGTCCATGCCGCGCGAGTTGAACACGCCGCCCTTCGCGTCGACCACGCCCGTGACCAGCGCCCCTTCCCGCCACAGGACCCGGGCCGTCACCGAGCCTACGTTGCCGAAGCCCTGGATGGCCACGCGCGCGCCGCGGAGCTCGAGCCGGGCCTCGCGCACGGCCTGGGAGAGGACGTAGACGAGTCCGCGCCCGGTGGCATCCCGGCGTCCGGCGGAGCCGCCGACCAGGATCGGCTTGCCGGTCACGACGCCGGGGACCGTGCGCCCCTGGGTCATGGCGTAGGTGTCCATGATCCAGGCCATCGTCTGCTCGTCCGTACCCATGTCAGGGGCCGGGATGTCGAGGTCCGGTCCGATGAACAGCATCACCTCGGCGGTGTAGCGGCGGGTCATGTGCTCGAGCTCCTGCCGGCTCATCGTCCCGGGGTTGCAGGCGACGCCGCCCTTGGCCCCGCCGTACGGGAGCTGCATGAGCGCGCATTTCCAGCTCATCAGCATCGCGAGCGCCGACACCTCGGGGAGCGAGACGCCCGGGTGATAGCGGATGCCGCCCTTCGTGGGGCCGAGGATCGTGCAGTGGTGGACCCGGTAGCCGAGGAAGACCTCGGTGCGGCCGTCGTCCATGCGCGTGGGGACGCTGACGACGAGGGCTCGGCGGGGATACCTCAGGCGCTCGTGGATGCCCGGGTCGAGGGCCAGCCGCTTGGCGACGGCGTCCAGCTGCTGGAGCGCGGTGCGATACGACTCCGAGCTCTCGAAGGTGTCCTCTTTGCTCCCGGTCATGCGAGACTCCTCCCAGGCGCGCACGATGCGAGCGGCGCTGCCCATGGCATGGTCTCACGACCGACCGGGAGGCGCCGCAAGGAGGAAACCCGACGGGACGGTCAAAATGCGAGAGGCGGGGTGGTCACCTCAGCGGCACGAAATGCCGCGAGTGACCCTTCCCCGCCTCTGGCGGAAAACTGGAGCGGGAAACGGGATTTGAACCCGCGACCCCGACCTTGGCAAGGTCGTGCTCTACCCCTGAGCTATTCCCGCGCGATGTCCGGATTCTAGCAGGGCGCCTCCGGAGGGTCAACGCGAGCGCGCCGCGTCAGCTCCGCGCCGCCTCGGGCGCCGCCCCGGCCCGGCGGAGGAACCGCGCCGCGTCCTCGGGCGGGGTCGGGTTGATGAAGAACCCGGTGCCGAGCTCGAACCCCGCCAGCCGCGTGAGCTTCGGCATGAGCTCGAGGTGCCAGTGGAAGTGCTCGGGGTCCGGGTTCCGGAGGGGCGCCGTGTGGAGCGCGAAGTTGTACGGCGGATCGGCGAAGAGCCGCCCGAGCCGAGCGAGCAGCTCCCGGAGGAGCCGCGCGAGGGCGTCGATCTCGTCCGTCTCGAGGCTCTCGAAGCTCGCCCGGTGAGTGGTCGGGAGCACCCACGTCTCGTACGGGAAGCGGGCAGCGTAGGGCGTCACCGCGACGAACCCGTCCTCTTCGAGGACCAGGCGGGTGCCGTCCCGCCGCTCCTGGCGGACGACGTCGCACCAGACGCAGCGCTCCTTCATGCGGAAGTAACGGAGGGCGCCGTCGAGCTCCTCGGCGACCAGCTCGGGCAGGATCGGCGTCGCGATGAGCTGGGAGTGCGGGTGCTCGAGCGACGCGCCCGCCTGCACGCCGTGGTTCTTGAAGATCAGGACGTACTCGAGGCGCGGGTCCCGGCGGAGCGCGAGGAGCCGCTCCCGGTACGCCACCAGGACCTCGCCGACGTGGGCGGCCGGCAGGGTCCCGAGGCTCGCCAAGTGGTCGGGGCTCTCGATCACGACCTCGTGGGCCCCCACCCCGTCGATCCGGTCGTAGATCCCGTCGCCCGCCGCGTGGACCTCGCCTCCGTCCGCGTGGAGCGCGGGGAACTTGTTGGGCACCACGCGGACCGACCACGGCCCGTCCTCCGAGCCGCCGGACCGGTAGACCTCGGGCGGCGTGCGGTCCTCGTGCCCCGGGCAGAAGGGGCAGCCCTCGGGCCCCCGCGTCGGCACGATCTCGGGCGCGAAGTCCATCGGCCGCCGCGCGCGCTCGGTGGCGATGATGACCCAGCGCTCCACCACGGGGTCCTTCCGGAGCTCAGGCATCGTCCGCTCCCCCGAGGTCGTAGGGCTCCTCCTCGGGGCGGGTCGAGCGTGACAGGAGCGCGAGGAGCGCCTCGCGGGGCGCCTTCCGCTCGAAGAGCACGGCGGCGACCTCCTCGATCACCGGCGTGGTCACGCCGGCGCGCCGCGCGAGGGCGACCCCCGCCTGGGCCGTGCGCACGCCCTCGGCGACCGAGCGCGTCCCGGCCTGCCACTCGGCGAGGGACTGCCCGCGGGCGAGGGCCAGACCGAGCCGGCGGTTCCGCGAGAGCTCCCCCGTGCACGTGAGGATCAGGTCGCCGAGGCCCGCGAGCCCGGCGAACGTGCGCGGCCGCGCGCCGAGGGCGACGCCGAGGCGCGTGATCTCGGCCAGCCCCCGGGTCAGGAGCGCCGCGCGGGCGTTGTAGCCGAGCTCGAGGCCGTCCGCGATGCCGGTGGCGATCGCGATCGCGTTCTTGAGCGCGCCGCCGAGCTCCACGCCCGGCACGTCCGCCTGCGTGTAGAGACGGAACGTGGGCGTCGTCAGGGCGCCCTGGAGCTCCGTCGCGAGCTCACGGTCGGCCGACGCGAGGACCGCCGCGGTGGGCCGACCGTGGCCGACCTCCAGCGCGAACGTGGGTCCCGACAGCACCGCGACGCGGCCACGCGCGGCCGGAGGCAGCACCTCGGCGAGGATCTCCGACATCCGCGCGAGACGGTCTTCCTCGATGCCCTTCGCCGCCGACAGCACGCGGGCACCCGGGCTCAGGTGGGGGACCATCGCGGACGCCACCTGCCGGAAGACGTGTGACGGGACGGCGATCACCACCGTCTCCGCGTCGCCGACGACGGTCGCGAGGTCCCCGTGCGGCTCGATCGCCTCGGGGAGCCGCACCCCCGGAAGGAACCACGGGTTCTCCGAGGACGCGCGGATGATCGCGAGGAGCTCGGGCTCGAAGACCCAGAGCCGCGGCGCGAACCCCGCGCGGACCGCCTGGACCGCGAGCGCGGTGCCCCAGGCGCCGGCGCCGACGACCGCGAGCCGCCCGGCCGTCATCGGGGGCCGCTCGCCGGCGGTGGCGCGGGGGCCGTTACCCGCTCGCCGAACCGAGCCTCCGTGCCCGCCAGGAGCCGCCGGATGTTCTCGTGGTGGCGGGCGATCACGATGGCCGCGACGGCAAGGCCGGCGGCCGCGAGCGCCGGCGGGTAGCCGAGGGCCAGGATCGCGATCGGCAGCCCCAGCACCGCGCAGATGGACGCCAGCGAGACGAACCGGAAGGAGGCGACGAGGACCCCCCACACGACCGCGGCGGGGACCAGCGCCCAGGGCGTGATGCGGAGGAACGCGCCGAGCGCCGTTGCCACGCCCTTGCCGCCCCGGAAGCCGAGGAACACGGGCCAGCAGTTCCCGACGACCGCGAGCACCGCCCCGGCCGCGGCCCAGGACGGCCCCGGACCCGCGTGGCCGCCGATCCACGTCGCCGCGTAGCCCTTGGCGACGTCACCGAACAGCGTGGCGAGGGCGGGCGTCCAGCCGGCGGTGCGGAGAACGTTCGTCGCCCCGATGTTGCCGCTGCCGCGGCGGCGGATGTCGACTCCGAAGATGCGCGCGACGACGAAGCCGACGGGGATGGCGCCCACGAGGTAGGCGCCCAGGAGCCAGAGGGCGCTCAGCGCCAGCGATCCTGTTCCCGGACCAGGGCGTCGACGTCCGAGGCGCGGTAGAAGCGGACGAAGTAGTCGATGCCGGAGAAGACCGTCAGCGTCAGCGCCGCCCAGAGCATGCCCCGGGACAGGTACACGAACTCCGCGTCGAAGCCGGTGGGGACGCTGCGCTCGAGGATGAGGAGCGTGATCGCCAGGTACTGGGAGAAGGTCTTGTACTTCCCGAGGTCCGACGCCTCGATCACCATGCCCTGGGCCGCGGACACGCTCCGGAGCCCCGTCACCGCGAACTCCCGCCCGATCACGATCACGACCATCCAGGCCTCGACCGTGCCGACCTGGACGAGCGAGATGAGGGCGGCCGACACGAGCACCTTGTCGGCGACGGGGTCGAGGAGCTTCCCGAGCGTGGTGACCTGGCCGCGACGGCGGGCGATCAGCCCGTCCAGCCAGTCGGTGAGGGCGGCGCCGGCGAACAGGAAGGCGGCCACGAGCGCGTGCGTGGACTCGTTCGAGATCAGGAAGGCGACGACGAGCGGGACGAGGCAGATGCGGCCGACCGTGAGCTGGGTCGGCAGGTTCACGCGCGGCCTCCGTGCGTGCCCGTCACCGGATCATTATGGCGGGCCGCCCCGAGGGGGGTCAAGTTAACGGCGGCTGGCCGGAGGGCGCCGTCCCGGAGCACCGGGACGACGTCGTGGACGTCCAGGGCCACGCAGAGGGGCAGGTCGCCCCCCCGCCCCTGCCCCACGAGCGCCTGCGCCCATGCCGCGTCGGCCAGCATAGCGCCCAGGTCGTCCGCGTAGCGCTCCCAGAGGACCCGCGCCGCCCGCGCGGCGTCGGTCAGCTGGCCGCCCCGCGTCGCGAGCCGCGACACCAGGAGCCCCGCGCAGACCGCGTCCTCGAGACAGAAGCGGCCTTTCTCTCCGCTGCAGACCAGGAGCACGTCGCCGGGCTCCGAGGCCGCCCAGCGGACGACCGCCCCGGCGTTGGTGAATCCTCCCACGGCGACGCGCCGCGCCCCGTGGACGGCCAGGAGAGCCCGGGTGCCGTTGGTGGTGGTGAAGACGACCGTGCGGCCACGGACCCGGTCCGGCGTGTACTCGGCGGGCGAGTTGCCGTGGTGGAACCCCGGCGGGGGCGCCCCGCCCCGCTCGCCCCCGACGAGGACCGGCCCGCCCTCGACCTCGCGGCCGCGCGCCCGCGCCTCGTCGGGCGTCGCGACGGGGATCACGGCGGACGCCCCGCCCGCGAGCGCGGCGACGATGGTCGTGGAGGCCCGCACCGCGTCCAGGACGATGGCGCTCACGCCGGCGAGCGGGATCCCGCGCACCTCCTCGAGCGTGAGGGCGACGTCGATCACGAGGAGCCGGTGGCGCGGTCCTGGTCGCGGAGGGCGCGGATCCGGAGGCGGAGCGCGTTCAGGCGGATGAAGCCCTCGGCATCCTTCTGGCGGTACACCGAGTCGGCCTCGAAGGTCACCACGTCCTGGCGGTAGAGCGAGCGCGCCGAGCGGCGGCCGGCGACCGTCACGTTCCCCTTGTAGAGCTTGAGGCGCACGGTGCCGGTAACGTCGCGCTGGGCGTGGTCCATGAGGACCTGGAGGGTCTCGCGCTCCGGCGCGTACCAGAAGCCGTAGTAGACCATCTCGGCGTAGCGCGGGACCAGGGAGTCCCGCAGGTGGAGGAGCTCCCGGTCCATCGTGATGGACTCGAGCGCCCGGTGCGCCGCGTGGAGGATCGTCCCGCCCGGCGTCTCGTAGACGCCGCGAGACTTCATCCCGACGTACCGGTTCTCCACGAGGTCGACGCGCCCCACCCCGTTCTCGCCGCCGATCCGGTTGAGGCGCTCGAGCAGCGCCACGGGGCCGAGCCTCTGTCCGTCCACGGCGACCGGGTTTCCGGCCTCGAACTCGATCTCGATCACGGTCGGGAAGTCCGGGGCCTCCTCGGGCGATCGGGTCAGCAGGAACATCTTGTCCGGCGGCTCGACCCACGGATCCTCGAGGACCCCGCCCTCGTAGGAGATGTGGAAGAGGTTCCGGTCCATCGAGTACGGCCGGGCCGGCGTCGTCGGCACCGGGATCCCGTGGCGCTCGGCGTAGGCCATGAGGTCCGTGCGCGAGCGGAGGTCCCAGTCCCGCCACGGGGCGACGATCCGGAGGTCCGGCGCGAGCGCCGCGTAGGTGAGCTCGAACCGCACCTGGTCGTTCCCCTTGCCGGTCGCGCCGTGGGCCACGGCGTCCGCGCCCTCGGCGCGCGCGACCGCCACCTGCGCCTTCGCGATGAGGGGGCGCGCGAAGGACGTGCCCAGGAGGTAGCCAGCCTCGTAGGTCGCGTTGGCGCGGAGCACGGGGAAGACGAAGTCCCGGACGAACTCCTCGCGGAGGTCGATGATGTGGACGGAGCTGGCGCCGGTCCGGAGCGCCTTCTCGCGGACGGGGATGAGCTCCTCGGCCTGGCCCAGGTCGGCGGTGTAGGCGACGATCTCGGCGCCGTAGGTCTCCTTCAGCCAGGCCAGGATGACCGAGGTGTCGAGGCCGCCGGAGTACGCCAGGACGATCTTCTTGGGTGCGCTCATGTGATGGGCTCCCGGCCTAGCCCTTGCCCAGGAGCCGGAGCAGGACGGCCTTTTGCACGTGTAGCCGGTTCTCGGACTGGTCGAGCACGACGCTCCGCGGCCCATCCAGAACCGCGTCGGTGATCTCCTCGCCGCGGTGCGCCGGCAGGCAGTGCATGACGACCGCCCCCGGCTTGGCGAAGCCCATCACCCGGTCGTTCACCTGATAGCGGGAGAAGGCCTCGAGCCGGCGCTCGCGCTCGGCCTCCTGTCCCATGCTGATCCACACGTCGGTGTAGATGGCGTCGGCGCCGCGGGCCGCCGCCGGCACGTCGTCGGTGACCGTGATGCGCCCGCCCCAGCTGCGGGCGGTCTCGAGAACGCGCGGATCGGGCTCGTAGCCCGGCGGCACCGCCAGGGCCACCTCCGTGCCCACGAGCGCCGCGAGGAGCATCAGCGAGTGGGACACGTTGTTGCCGTCGCCGATCCAGCCCAGCCTGAGGCGCCGGAGGTCCTGGCCGCGCTCCCACAGCGTGAAGAAGTCGGCGAGCGCCTGGCACGGATGCTCGTGGTCGGAGAGCGCGTTCACCACGGGAATCCCGGCGTGACGCGCGAGCTCGTCCACGGTGGCCTGCGCGAACGTCCTGGCCACCACCACGTCGACCCACCGTCCGAGGTTCCTCGCCACGTCCCGGATCGATTCCCGCTTCCCGAGGCCGATGTCCTGGCCGGCGAGGTAGACGGACGCGCCGCCGAGCTGAGCCATGCCCACCTCGAAGGTCACGCGGGTCCGGAGCGAGGGCTTCTCGAACACCAATGCCTGCGAGTAGCCGGCCAGCGGGGTCTGCACCTCGCGCGCCTTGGTCCGCCGCTTCCACTCGGCGGCGAGGCGGAACAGCTCCTCGACGTCCTCGGCGGACAGGTCGGCGATCGAGAGGAAGTGCTTCATGGCTTGGGTTGTTTGAGGACGTCTCCGACGATCGCCACCGCGCGGTCGGCGTCGTTCTCGTCGATGATGAGCGGCGGCGTCATCCGGAGGATCTTCTCCCCCGCGGTGAGGACGAGGAGACCCCGGTCGCGGCAGGCGTCCACGACGCCGCCGGCCGGGCGGTCGAGATCCATCCCGATCAGGAGTCCCTTGCCCCGGACCTCCTTGATCGCCGGCACGGTCGACGCGAGCGCGCGCAGCCGTCCGATCAGATGGGCGCCCACCCGGCCCGCGCGCTCCGGGAGCTTGTCCTCGAGCATCGTGGTGAACGTGGCCACCCCGACGGTGGTCGCGAACGGGTTCCCGCCGAAGGTGGTGCCGTGGGTGCCGGCCATCATCACGCGGGCGACGTTGTCCCGGGCCACCATCGCGCCGATCGGGATGCCACTGGCCAGCGCCTTGGCGAGCGTCATCACGTCCGGCTCGACGCCCCAGTGCTGGTAGCCCCACATGCGCCCCGTCCGGCCCATGCCCGTCTGGATCTCGTCGAAGACGAGGAGCGCCCCGGTCTCGTCGCACAGCCGGCGGAGGACGGCCAGGTAGCCGTCGGGCGCGACGTTGACCCCGCCCTCGCCCTGGATCGGCTCGACCAGGATCGCGGCCGTGCGGTTGTCCACCGCGCGCTCCACCGCCTTCACGTCGCCGAACGCGACGTACTTGAAGCCGGGGACCAGCGGCTCGAAGCCGTGCTGGTACTTCTCGTTCGGGGTGGCCGAGAGCGCGCCGAGCGTCCGCCCGTGAAAGGCCCCCCGCATCGTGATGATGTCGACCACGTCCGTGGCGCGGGTCTCCTTCGCGTACTTCCGGACGAGCTTGATCGCGGCCTCGTTGGCCTCCGTGCCCGAGTTGCAGAAGAAGGCGCGGTCGCCGAACGAGTGGTCGACCAGGAGCTTCGCCAGGTGGATCTGCGACGGGATCTGATAGAGGTTCGACACCTGGAGCAGCGCGGTGGCCTGCTCGCGGATCGCGCCGACGATCTTCGGGTGGGAGTGGCCGAGGGCGTCCACGGCGATCCCGCCGACGAAGTCGAGGTACTCCTTGCCGTCGGTGTCCCAGACCCGCGCGCCCTCGCCGCGGATCAAGCAGAGCGGCGCCCGCCCGTAGTTCTGGAAGAGGTACTTGTTACTCCACTCGAGAAGGGTTTTCGTGTCCTGGCTCATCGAGGCCTCCGGAAGCGGCGGTTCGCCGCGTGTGTTCTTGGGTGACGCCAGCGGGGCCGCGCGGCGGATTGCTAGCGGGCGGCCCGGTCCACGTCGGGAGCCCCGGGGCAACGGCGGCGGGCAGAGCCCGGCCACAGCCCGGGGCCTGGCCTCATCCGGAGGGAGGGCTGCAACATGGCCCCGCCATTGTACCAAAAGACCGGCCGCGCAAGCGCGCCCCGTGGCCGATCCCCGGCCGGGCCGGGCCGCGGCCGGCATCGGGGCCCTGGGTATTGATTCTGCATGGTGAGACCCCGATTGCCGGAAGGTGGTCGCGAGCGGGGGCGGCGGCCGCGCGATGTCCCGGGTGCGGCGTGGCGTCTCTCCTGGGAGGTCGTCGTGAAGTTCCTCGGCGATTCCCCGTTCGAGATGGCCGCGGCCCTGTCGTTCTACACGGTCCTTTCACTATCCCCCCTCGTCCTGATCGTGGTGTCGGCGGCGGGTCTCGTGTGGGCAGAGGCGTCGGTGCGCGCCGAAATCCTGAACCAGATGGGGGCGCTGATAGGGCCCGCGGGGGCGGATGCCGTGCGCACGGTCCTGGACCACTCGGCCTTCTCGGCCCACACGGCGATGTCGATGGCGATGGGCATCATCACCCTGCTCTTCGGCGCCACCACGGTGTTCGCCGAGCTCCAGTCCGCCCTGAATCGTATCTGGAGCGTGGAGACGTCCCCGCAGGCCACCGTGCGGCCGGCCCTCCTGTGGAGCCTCGTCCGGACGCGGCTCCTGGCGCTGGCGCTCATCTTCGTTGTGGGATTCCTCCTGCTCGTCTCCCTGGTGGTGAGCGCGGGACTCGCCGCGCTCCACGGGTATCTGGCTCGCGCTCTCCCGGGCGGCGCGCTCGTGTGGGAGGCGGTCAACTTCCTCGTGTCGCTCGCCGTCATCTCGTTCCTCATCGCCATGGTGTACCGCGTCCTCCCCGACGTCCGGCTGGGCTGGGGCGACGTATGGGGCGGTGCGGTCGTGACCGCGATCCTGTTCGGCATCGGGAAGCTCCTCATCGGTCTCTATCTCGGCCAGACCAGCGTGGCGTCCGCGTACGGGGCGGCCGGGTCGCTCGTGGTGCTCCTGCTGTGGGTCTACTACTCCTCGCTCATCATGTTCCTGGGCGCCGAGATCACCGCGGTGCACGCGAGGCACCGCCACCGGGTCCGTCCGGCGAAATACGCCGTCCCGGTCGCGGCAAGCGGTGCGACGGGATGACGTCGGGGTGACAGGTCGACGCGGGTCGGGCGGAGCCTACTGCTGAACGGCAGCATCCCGGAACGCCGTCGGCGAACGGCGTTGACAGGGCCGCCTTCGTCCACTGTAGTGAGCCTGGCGCGGACGGCTGGAACCACCCGCCGCGCCGGGGAGATCCGATGCGAATTCCAGCGATCCTCGTCGTGTCCCTGCTCGCCCTCACGTCCGTCGCGGCGGCCCAGCAGTTCTCGACGTGCGCGCTCCTGACGCCCGGCGACATCGAGGCGGCAACCGGCACGAAGCCCGGGCCGTCTCAGCCCGGTCAGATGGACGCCGGAGCCGGGAGGAGTGGAACCGTCTACACGTGCATCTGGCCGGCCGGCCAGACAGCCCAGCTGATGGCCAGTACGGCGCGCATCCCTCCGGGCATGGACGTGAAGGCCGTCGCGAAGAACAACGTCGGGATGGACGCCCTGCGGGCCCAGCACTACACGGCGGAGGAGAAGGACTTCGGCAATGCCTTCTGCAGCGTCATGACGCCGCCCGCCAGCAAGAAGGACGGCATGATGCTGTCGTCCTGCGCCACCGGGGCCAAGGGCACCCTGCTCTCGCTCTCGTACATGAGCCAAACGAAGAAGCTCACGCTCGAGCAGACCAAGGCGCTCCTGGACAAGGCCGTCGCGCGCCTCCCGTGATGTGGAGGCGCGGCCCCGGGCGCCCGCCCGGTCGGCTCTCGCCTCTCAGAGGGCCTGACGTCGACAGGACCGACTCCCGGCGCGGCGATCCGCTCGGAGGACGGCGCGGGGGGCGCGCTACAGCACGATCTCGGTGCCGATGCCTTCCTTCGTGAAGATCTCGAGCAGGATCGCGTGGGGGATGCGGCCGTCCAGGATGTGGGCCTTGGCGGTTCCCGCCTCCAGCGCCCGGAGGGCCGACTCGACCTTGGGGAGCATGCCGCCGTCGATCACCCCGGCGCCGACCAGCCGGCGGGCCTCGCCCTGCGAGAGGGTGGAGATCAGCTCGCCGCCCGGGCCCTTGATGCCCTCGACGTCCGTCAGGTGGATGAGCTTCTCGGCCTGGAGCGCGGCGGCGACCTCCCCGGCGACGAGGTCGGCGTTGATGTTGTAGCTTTCCCCGCCGTCCCCCACCCCGACCGGCGCGATGACCGGGATGAAGCCGTGCTCGTCGAGGAGCCGGATCGGCTCCGGGTTGACGTGGGTGACGTCCCCCACGAGGCCCAGGTCGAGCTCCTCGCCCGCGGGCGTCCGATGGACCCGCCGCCGGGCGCGGATCAGGGTGCCGTCCTTGCCGGAGAGCCCCACGGCCTTCCCGCCGTGGTGGTTGATCAGGCCCACGATCTCCTTGTTGATCCGGCCGACGAGGACCATCTCGACGATCTCCATCGTCTCCTCGTCCGTGACGCGCATGCCGCCCACGAACCGCGGCTCCTTGCCGAGCCGCTTCATGAGGGCGCCGATCTGGGGGCCGCCGCCGTGCACGATCACCGGGTTCATCCCGACGTACTTCAGGAGGACGACGTCGCGGGCGAAGCCCTCCGCCAGCTGCGGGGACTCCATGGCGTGCCCGCCGTACTTGATGACGAGGGTCTTCCCCCAGAACGCCCGGATGTACGGGAGCGCGTCCATCAGGGTGCCGGCCTTCTCGATCATCTTCTCCATGGCGCTCGTCACGGGATCCCCCTCGCCTGCCGTCACAGGATGTACCGGCTCATGTCGTCGTCCCGGAGGACGTCCGCCAGCCGGGCGTGGACGAAGCCCGCGTCGACCGTGACCGTCTTGCCGGCGAGGTCGGGGGCCTGGAAGGAGACCTCCTCGAGCACGCGCTCGAGGATCGTGTAGAGCCGGCGCGCCCCGATGCTCTCGGCGCGCTCGTTCACCCGCGTGGCGACGTCGGCGACGGCCTCGACCGCGTCCGCGGTGAAGTCGAGCGTCACGTCCTCCGTCCGGAGGAGCGCCGTGTACTGCTTGATCAGGGCGTTCTCCGGCTCGGTCAGGATCCGCACGAAGTCGGCGCGCGTGAGGGGCTCGAGCTCGACCCGGATCGGGAAGCGTCCCTGGAGCTCCGGGATGAGGTCGGCCGGCTTCGCCACGTGGAACGCCCCGGCGGCCACGAAGAGGACGTGGTCGGTGCGGACCACGCCGTACTTGGTCGTCACCGCCGTCCCCTCGACGATCGGCAGGAGGTCGCGCTGCACACCCTCGCGCGACACGTCCGGACCTTGCCCGCGCTCCCGTCCGGCGATCTTGTCGATCTCGTCCAGGAACACGATGCCGGAGTCCTGGACCCGGTGGATCGCCTGGGCGGCGACCTCGTCCACGTCGATGAGCTTCTGCGTCTCCTCCTGGACCAGGAGGCGACGGGCCTCGGACACCGAGACCTTGCGCACCTTCGTGCGCGCGGGGAGCATGTTCCCCAGCATCTCGCGGAAGTTCTGGTCCATCTCGCCCATGCCGGCCCCGGCGAACATCTCCATGACCGGCACGCCCTGGGCCCGCACCTCCAGCTCGACCTGGCGGTCGTCGAGGCGCCCCGCGCGGAGCTGCTCGCGGAGCTTCTCCCGAGTGGCCGCCCCGCTCGCCTCCGGCGAAACGGGCTCGAGGCTGCCCAGGCCGACGGCATCCCGGATGCGGGCGCGCGGCAGGAGGATCTCGAGGAGGCGCTCCTCCGCGGCCTGGGCCGCGCGCTCGGCCACGGTCTCCGCCATCTCGCTCTTGACCATGTTGACCGCGAGCTCGGTCAGGTCCCGGATCATCGACTCCACGTCGCGGCCGACGTAGCCCACCTCCGTGTACTTCGAGGCCTCGACCTTCAGGAATGGCGCCTGGGCCAGGCGGGCGAGCCGCCGCGCGATCTCGGTCTTCCCCACGCCGGTGGGGCCGATCATGATGATGTTCTTCGGTGCGACCTCGTCGCGAAGCTCCGGCGGCAGGTTCTGCCGTCGCCAGCGGTTCCGAAGGGCGATGGCGACCGCGCGCTTGGCGCGCCCCTGGCCGACGACGTAGCGGTCGAGCTCGGCCACGATCTGGGCCGGCGTGAGCTGCCCGGCGGCGAGCCGAGTCGTCACAGCTCCTCCACGGTCACCTGGTCGTTCGTGTAGACGCAGATCCCGGCCGCCACGCGCATCGCCTCGACCGCGATGGCCTTGGCGTCGAGCGCGGAATGGGCGACGAGGGCGCGCGCCGCCGCCAGCGCGTATGGCCCGCCCGAGCCGATGCCGATCAGCCCGTCGTCCGGCTCGATCACCTCGCCCGTCCCCGACACGATGAACGACGCCTCGGCGTCCGCCACCGCCAGGAGCGCCTCGAGGCGTCGCAGGACCCGGTCGCTCCGCCACTCCTTGGCGAGCTCCACCGCGGCCCGCCGGAGATTGCCCCGGTGCTCCTCGAGCCGCCCCTCGAACCGCTCGAACAGGGTGAAGGCGTCGGCCGCCGCGCCGGCGAACCCGGCGAGCACCCGGTCGTGGTGGACGCGCCGGACCTTGCGGGCGGTGTGCTTCACGATCGTCGGGCCGAGGCTCACCTGCCCGTCCCCCGCCATCGCCACCCGGCCGCGATGCCGGACGCAGACGACCGTCGTCGCGTGGAACGACGCCGGCGACGTCACGCGCGCGCCCGGGGATGAGCCGCGTCGTAGACCTTGGCGAGCCGCGCCGCGCTCACGTGCGTGTAGCGCTGCGTCGTGGTCAGCCGCGCGTGCCCGAGGAGCTCCTGGATGAGCCGGAGGTCTGCGCCCGCGTCCAGGAGGTGCGTCGCGAAGGTGTGCCGGAGCGTGTGGGGCGTCACCCGGCCCGCCAGCCCCGCGGCCCGCGCCCGCGCCCGGACGATCCGATGGAGGCTCCGCACCGTCAGGCGCCCCCCGCGCGGATTCCGGAAGAGCGGGCCGCGCCCGCTCTCGCGGGGGCCGAGATAGGCGCGGAGCGCGTCGATGGCCTTCGTCCCCAGCGGGACCACGCGCTCCTTGCGTCCCTTGCCGAGGACCCGCACGGCGCCGTCACGGAGGTCGACGTCCTCGACGTCGAGCCCGGAAAGCTCGGCGACCCGGACACCCGCAGCGTAGAGCACCTCGAGGATCGCCCGGTCCCGGCGGTCGGACTCCGCGTCACCGGCCTGCGGCCGGAAGAGCGCCTCGCTCTGGTCGATCGGGAGGTGCGAGGGAAGGCGGCCCGGGAGGCTCGGCGTCTTCACTTCCCGGGCCGGGTTCACCCGGGCCCGGCCGCGCCGGATCAGGAACCGGAAGAAGCTCCGGAGGGTCGCGAGGCGGCGGGCGATGGACGTCCGCGCGAGGCCTCGGGCGTGGAGGTCCGCCAGGTAGCCACGCACGACGCGCGCGTCTGCGTCCACCAGGGCCCCGAGGTCCCGGCGCTCGAGGAAGGCGACGCAGTCGGCGAGGTCGGCGCGGTAGCCGCGCAGCGTGTGGGGCGAGGCCCCCCGCTCGGCCGACAGGTACCGGAGGAACGCGGCCACCGCCGGCCCGCCCTGCTCACCGCCGGCCGGCTTCACGCGCTCTCGGTCTCGCGCCGGTAGTCGCAGCCCTCGCGCCAGCACGCGAGCCATCGCTTGCCCCGGCCGCCGCGCTGGGTCAGGAAGGGCGCGCCGCACTTGGGGCACGGCACGGTGACGGGGCGCTGCCACACCACGAAGCGGCACGTCGGGTAGTTCGAGCAGCCGAAGTAGGACCGGCCGCGCTTCGAGCGGCCCTCGGTCAGCTCACCCACGCAGCCCTCCTGGGGGCACGGGATGCCGAGCGTGATCTTCTTGATGTTCTTGCACTCGGGATACCCCGAGCAGCCGATGAACCGGCCGAAACGGCTCTGCTTGTAGACCATCGGCTTGCCGCAGAGGTTGCAGTCCACTCCCGCCGGCTCGGGCTCGGCCTGTGCGCTGTCCCCAGGGTTCCGCGTGTACTTGCAGTCCGGGTAGCGCTCGCACGCCAGGAACCGCCCGTAGCGACCCCACTTCTCGAGAAGGTTCCCCTCGCCGCACTTGGGGCAGGCCTCGTCGGTGCGCTTGCCGACCTTGAGGTCCTCCGCCTGGATGCCGGCCTCCTTGAGGTCCTTCTCGAGCGGCGTGTAGAACTCGCGGACCGTCTCGACCCACTTCCGATCCCCATCCTCGATCTCGTCGAGCGACTCCTCCATCTGCGCGGTGAACGCCACCTCGAAGATGTCGGGGAAGTGCTTGACGAGGAGGTTGTTCACCGTCTCGCCCAGGTCGGTCGGCGACAGGGACCCGCGGTCCTTCTGGACGTACTCGCGCTTCTGGATGGTGGTCAGGATCTGGGCGTAGGTCGACGGCCGCCCGATGCCCTTCTCCTCGAGCTCCTTCACGAGCGACGCCTCGGTATAGCGCGGTGGCGGCTGCGTGAAGTGCTGCTTCGGGTCGAGCCGGACCAGGCCGAGGCGCTGGCCCACCTCGAGCGGCGGCATGCCCGACACCTCGGCCTCGACGTCCTCCGGGGCGACCGTCGGCGCGGACTCGTCGGGCGCCTCGATGTAGACGGCCATGAACCCGGGGGCCCGCAGCTGGGAGCCCAGCGCCCGGAAGAGGTACGGCCCGGCCGTCACGTCCACCGTGAGCGTGTCGTAGAGGGCGGGCCGCATCTGGCTCGCCAGGAACCGCTCCCAGACCAGCCGGTAGAGCGCCAGCTGGTCGCGGCTGAGATGCCGGGCCAGGCGCTCCGGCGGATGGTCGAGCAGGGTCGGCCGGATCGCCTCGTGCGCCTCCTGCGCCGTCTTGCGGGCCCGGTAGAACGGCGGCCGGTCGGGCAGCGTGTCGGCGCCGTACCGGGCGGCGATGACGTCGCGCGCCGCGGCCTGGGCCTCGGCGGCCACCCGGGGCGAGTCGGTCCGCATGTACGTGATGAGGCCGACCGGGCCGCCGTTGCCGATCTCGACGCCCTCGTAGAGCTGCTGGGCGACCATCATCGTCTTCGACGCGGAGAAGCGGAGCTTCCGCCCGGCGTCCTGCTGGAGCGTCGACGTGATGAACGGCGGCGACGGGTTCTTCCGCCGCTCTCCCCGATCGACCGTCTTGACGACGAACTGGACGCCTTCCAGATCGGCGACGATGGCCTGGGTCTCGGCCGCGCTCGCGGGGACGAGCTTCTCGCCCGCCTTTTCCCGGAGGCTCGCCACGAACTCGGGGGGAACCGCCGCCGCCAGGTGGGCGTGGAGGCTCCAGTACTCCTGGGACACGAAGGCCCGGATCTCCTGCTCGCGCTCGCAGATGAGGCGGACCGCGACGGACTGGACCCGGCCCGCCGACAGGCCCCGGCGGATCTTCTGCCAGAGGAACGGGCTGATCTTGTAGCCGACCAGGCGGTCGAGCACGCGCCGCGCCTGCTGGGCGTCGACCCGCTTCTGGTCGATGCGTCCGGGCGTCTTGAACGCGGCCTTGACCGCCTTCTCGGTGATCTCGTTGAACGCCACCCGGTAGACACGGTCCGCCGGGATCTTGAGCTCCTGGGCGATGTGCCAGCCGATCGCCTCGCCCTCGCGGTCGGGGTCGGTCGCGATGTAGAGGGCCTTGGCCTTCTTGCCGGCCTTCTTCAGATCCTCGAGCGTCTTGGCCTTCGCGCGGACGGGCACGTACTGGGGCGCGAAGCCCTTCTTCACGTCGATCCCGAGCTTGCTCTTCGGGAGGTCCTTCAGGTGGCCGAGCGAGGCCTTCACGACGTACCCGCGGTCGAGATACTTCTGGATGGTCTTCACCTTGGTCGGTGACTCGACCACGACCAGGGACGTCCGTTCCGCCACGCTGCCTCCTCTAGCTCCGCACGTACCGCTGGCCGGCGGTGCGGCGCACCAGCCCGCGCAGCTCGAGCGCCATGAGGCCCGCCGACACCTGGCCCGACGGCAGCCGGATCTGCTCGACCATCGTGTCGATGGCGACCGGCTCGTTCCCGAGGATGGCCAGGATCGCCAGCTCCCCCGGCTCGGCCGCCTCCGCCGGAACCGCCCGGTCGGCCGGCCGTGCCGCCGGCCCGCCGAGAGCGCGGCGCCACTCCGCGGGCCACTCCGCCACGACGTCCTCCCACCCTTGGACGAGCTTGGCGCCGTCCTGGATCAGACCGTTCGTGCCCTGGCTGGCCGGGGCCAGCGCGTTGCCCGGCACCGCGTAGACCTCGCGGCCGAGCTCACCGGCCAGCCGCGCCGTGATCAGCGCCCCGCTTCGCTCCGCCGCCTCGACGACCACGGTACCCATCGAGAGACCGGCGATAAGACGGTTCCGCGCCGGGAAGTGATGCGCCAGCGGGGGCGTTCCCATGGGGAACTGCGAGACGAGGGCTCCGGTTTCGACGATGTCAGCCGCCAGACGACGGTTCTCGGATGGATACACCACGTCCACGCCCGAGCCCAGGACGGCGAGCGTCCGCCCGCCGACGTCGAGCGCCCCCTGGTGGGCAGCGGTGTCGATTCCTCGGGCCAGACCGCTCACCACCGTCACGCCCCGGGCGGCGAGGTCGGCCCCGAGGCGCTCCGCCACCCGGAGCCCGTACGGGGTTGCCTTGCGTGAGCCGACGATGGCCGTGGCCAGTGCATCCTCTCGGCGGAGACTTCCGCGGACGAGCAGAAATGGCGGCGGCAGGTCGATCGGCCGGAGCGCGACCGGGTAGTCCGGGTCCCCCAGGAGGACGAGGCGGGCGTCGCAACGCGCCGCGGCAACAGCCTGCTGCCGGGCGGCACGCCGCCAGTCGAGGCTCGCGACCTCGCGGGCCGCCACGCTGCTGAGGGCGTCCGTCAGTTCGGGGGACGAGGCCTCGAGGACCTCGGCCGGCGGTCCGAGGCGGAGGAGGTCGTGGTAGCGCCGCAGACTCCCCCCAATCTCGGGGATCAGGGCGAGCGCCACCCACGCCCACCGCTCGTCGTCGGCGGTCGAACTGCCGAGCGTCGTCACATCAAGCTCAATACCACTAAACATGTGCAAAGCAAGCGCCATGATATACACCCGCCGCGAGACACGTCAAGAAAACGGACGGCGGGTCTTGCCTCTCTCGAGGGGGGATTCGCGTTCTGCGACGATGAGTTGAAGGTGATTCGCTGCTACCGGGGCTCCGCCGGCCGGCCGGAGCGGCCCGGCTGACGGAGCACCGCGCGGGCACGGATCGCGGCGTCGCTGTCCGGGAAGTCTCGGACCAGCTGTGCCCACACCTCACGGGCCCGATCCTCGCGCCGGAGCGACCGGAGGGCGAGGCCGAGGCGGAGCAGCGCGTCGGGGGCCCGCTCGCCAGTCGGGGCGAGGTCGATGGCTTTCTGGTACTTGCTGGCCGCCTGGTCGAAGTCGCGGCTCCGGAAGTAGGCCTCCCCGATCCAGAACTGGGCGCTCGGTTCGAGGGGGTGCCCGGGGTTCTTGTCGGCGAACTCCTCGAAGTCGAGGACGGCCTGGCCCAGCTCGCCGGCCCGGAAGCTCTCCATCCCGCGGTCGAAGAGCTCCTCGGCGGAGATCGGCGGGCCGGGCCGCCGGGGCCCCACCGGACGGGACCGTGGCAGGTTCACGGTGCCGGCGCTGCCCGCCTCGAGCCGAGCGAACTGCTCGGCCAGGGTGGCGACCCCCGCCTCCACGCCGGCGACCACCTCGGTCAGGTCCTCGACGCGGCGCTCGACCGTGGCGACCCGGTCGTCGACGGCCGTCTGGGCCTCGCGCGCCCGGGCCTCCTCGGTCTCGCGAGCCGCCACCGACCGGCGGGCCTCGGTCTCGAGGGCGACGCGGAGCGCCGCGGTGTCGGCGCGGAGCGCCTGGAGGTCGGCCCGGAGCCCGTCCACGCTCGTCCGGAGCTCCGCCAGGGCGGCGTCCTGCCGCGCCACCTGCTCCTGGAGGCCCGCGCAGCCAGGGAGACCCGCCAGGGCGCCGAGGGCCAGCGCGACGACGCCCGCCCGGGACCCCCGGCGGAACGCGGGTCCGCCCGGCCTCACGAGCCCGCCACCGCCTCGACGCGGCGGGTCAGGCCGGCCGACATGCGCCGCTCGAGGGCGCGGCTCCCGAGCGACATGGAGTACGTCAGGACCCAGTACACGACCGCGATGAACAGGTAGAGCTCGAACGGCCGGATCTCCCGCTGGTTCACCGTCTGGGCCGCCTTCGTCAGGTCCATGTACCCGATGATGGACGCGAGCGACGTGTCCTTCACCAGGATAATGAACTGGGTCACCAGGGACGGCAGCATGTTCCGTACGGCCTGCGGCAGGATCACCTGGCGCATGGTGGTGCCGTACCGGAGCCCGGTGGCCTCGGCCGCCTCCACCTGCCCGCGCGGTACCGACTGGATCCCGGCCCGGATGATCTCGCCGAAGTACGCGGCCTCGAAGACGACGAACGCGACGAGGGCGACCCAGTACTGGGGGAGCGACACCCCGGTCGCGATCGGGATGAAGAACCAGAACCAGAACACCACCATGACCAGCGGCACGCCCCGGATCAGCTGGACGTAGAGCGACGCGGGATAGTGGAGCCAGGGGCGGACCGACAGCCGGCCCAGCGCGACGAGGATTCCCAGCAGGAACCCGAGGACGATCGTGGGGACCGCCAGCGCGACGGTTCCGCCCCCGAACGGCCCGATGCCGAAGAGCCCCTGCAGGAGGAGAAAGCGCCAGTTCTCGGCGATGACGGCGAAGTCCAGGCTCAATGCGCGACTCCCCCACCCCGCACGATGAGCCCCGGGATCGCCCACCGCCGCTCGGCGCGCGCCATCGCCGCGGCCACGACGAGGCACAGCGCGAGGTAGATGAGCGTGCCCGCGGTGATCGCCTCGAAGCCCCTCGCGGTGTAGCTCTCGATCTGCCGCGTCATGAAGGTCGTCTCCGCGACGCTGATCGTGAGGGCGAGCGAGGAGTTCTTGAGGAGGTTGAGCGAGTCGTTGGTGAGCGGGGGCACGATGAGCCGGAGGGCGATCGGCACCAGGACCAGGCGATAGGCCTGGCGGAGCGTGAGCCCGGTAGCCAGGGCCGCCTCCAGCTGGGCCGGCGGCACCGACTGGATGCCCGCCCGCACGATCTCGGCGAACCGGGCGCCGTGATACACGCCGAGCGCCGCCACCGCCGCCACGAACTCCCCGTGGTGCCGGTTCAGCCAGTCCTGGGCAGTCTCGGGCAGGAGCTCCGGCACGCCGAAGTACCACAGGAACATCCAGACCAGCAGCGGCACGTTCCGGAAGAACTCGACGTACGTGGCGCCGAGCCCGCGCAGGAAGCGAGACGGCACGGTCCGGATGGCGCCGAAGACGGCGCCGAGCCCCGCGGCCAGCACCCAGGCGAGGGCTGCCAGGGCGAGCGTCGTGAGGACGCCCTGGAGGAGCCAGCCGAGGTACGGGCTCGTCCAGAGGACGCTCCACTGGAACTGGTAGGCCAGGGCAAGAAACGGGCGCGGCACCGTTCGGGCTCGGGAAGACCCCGGCGGGGTCCGGGCCGGGTGACCCGGACCCCGCGACGGGACGGTTCTAGTGCGGGATGACCTGCATCTGCAGGAAGATTCGCGCCGTCTCGGAAAGGGGGTACGGGACCTCGCCCTGCGGCCCGAACCACTTGTCGTAGAGCTTCTGGTACTCGCCGGTCTCGATGGCGTCCATCAGCGCGAAGTCGACCAGGTTGCGGAAGTCGGCCTCGTTCTTCCGCATCGCCATGCCGTACGGCTCGTAGGTGTAGAACTCACCCACCACGTCCCACTCGCCCGGGTTCGGCGCCTTCGCCTTGAGCCCGGCCAGCTGGACGCCGTCGTTCGTGTACGCGTCGATCTTGCCCTGGACGAGCGCGGTGAACGCCGCCGCCTGGTCCGGGAAGACGACGAGCTGGGCCTGCGGGTACTTCTCGCGGATCACCTTCTCGTTGGTCGACCCCTGCTGGGCGCCGATGCGCTTGCCGGCGACGCTCTGGACCCCTCGGATCGGGCTGCCCTTCTTCACCAGGAACTGCGCGCCGGTCACGAAGAAGACCGCGCTGAAGTCCAGGCTGTCGCGCCGGGCGCGAGTGATGGTCATCGTGCCCGCGATCAGGTCGACGGCGCCGCTGGTGAGCAGCGGGATCCGCGTCGCCGGCGTGGACTCCTTGAGCTCGAACTTGATCTGCTTGCCGAGCTTCTTCTCGACGTTCGCGTGGACGAACTTCGCGAGGTCCACCGAGAAGCCGCCCCAGTTGTTCTGCTTGTCGATGAAGCCGAACGGCGGCGAGGCCGTCCGCGTCCCGACGACCATGGTGCCCGTGCGGGCGATCTTCTCGAGGGTGGTCTCCGCGAAGGCCGGTGCCGCGCCCGCGAGGAGGACGGCCAGGGCGAGCCCCACCGCCGCGATCCGCCGTGTCAGTGTCCGCATGTGTCGCTCCTTTGGCTCGCCGTCAGTGGGCGAGGATCTTGGACAAGAAGTGTCGGGTCCGCTCGTGCTGCGGGCGGTCGAAGAACGCGTCGGGAGCCGCCTGCTCGACGATGCGACCCTCGTCCATGAAGATGACCCGGTGCGCCACCTTCCGGGCGAAGCCCATCTCGTGGGTCACCACCAGCATCGTCATGCCCTCGCCGGCCAGCGCGACCATCACGTCGAGGACCTCGTTGATCATCTCGGGGTCGAGCGCGGACGTCGGCTCGTCGAACAGCATGATCTTCGGCTGCATGGCGAGCGCGCGGGCGATGGCCACACGCTGCTGCTGGCCGCCCGAGAGCTGGGCCGGGTACGCGCCGGCCTTGTCGGGGATGTCGACCTTGGCGAGGAGGTCCATCGCGATCCGCTCGGCCTCGGCCCGGGCGCGTCCGCGCACCCGGATGGGCGCCAGCGTCACGTTGTCCAGCACGGTCATGTGCGGGTAGAGGTTGAACTGCTGGAACACCATCCCGATGTCGGCCCGGAGCCGGGCCAGGTCGACGTCCGGACCCTGCACGTCGCGCCCATCGACGGTCAGGCGGCCCGACTGGATCGGCTCGAGGCGGTTCACGCAGCGGATCAGCGTGCTCTTGCCCGATCCGCTCGGCCCGCAGACGACCAGAACCTCGCCCCGCGCGACGTCCAGGTCGATGTCCTTCAGGACCTGGAGCTTGCCGAACCACTTGCTGACCTGCTGGTAGCGGATGATCGGCGAGGCCGTCGAGCCCGCCGCTTGGTCCCGCGCTCCGGTCATCCCTCTCCTCGCCCCGCCGCGCTCGGGGGCGCGCTGGGCCGCTCTACCGTCCGTCGGCCCGGCTCGCGCAGACGGCGGGCCACGGCCGGATGCTCCACGATGGCCTGCGGAGGCGGGCGGGCACACCCGGCAAGGCGCCGCGGGGGCTCGGCCCGGCCACTCAGGCGACACCCCGATCGGGCCCGAGCGGTCCACGCTGACCGCGAGCGACGAGGGACGCCGCTCGGCCGGAGTATATCCGCGCGAGCGACCGCTCACAAGTCGTCGGCGCTCGCTGCCCGACTGTCCGGCCTCGGTCGGAAGGGCCAGGGAGGCGGGCGGCCCGGCTCGTCCGGGGCGAGGCGCGACGGCGCTCGCTTGCCGCCACCGTGTGACGGCGGCTAAGATCGCGGCCGTGGACACGCCCGCGCTCGTCTCCACGGCGACCGCGCTCCTGGCGGGGCTCGCCTTCGGCTACTGCGCGCAGCGCGGCGGCTTCTGTCTCACGCGGGCGCTGTCGAACTGGGTCGTCATGGGCGACACGGCGATCATGCGCGCCTACGTGCTCGCGCTGCTGGTCGCGATCGTCGGGGTGCACGTGCTCGAGCTCGGCCTGGTGGAGTCCATCCCCGTCCGCCCGTTCCGCTGGCTCGCCAACCTGACGGGCGGCTTCGTGTTCGGGGTGGGCATGATCCTCGGTGGCGGGTGCGCGGGAAGCTCCTGGTACCGCCTGGGCGAGGGCGCGCTGGGCGCGTGGGTCGTCCTGGCGGGCTTCGCGATGGGGGCCAGCGCAGCCAGCGTCGGCGCGCTTCAATCGATCCGGACGATGCTCCAGGACTTCGAGTACGCGACCGCATCTGGTAGGACACCCAGGGGCGGCCGTTGGCGGGTGTGAAGAGGAACTTGCCCTTGGCGGGGACCGGATCGCGCTCGATCGACACCTCGATCGACTGGATGTAGTGGTCGGGCTCCATGGGATGGTCGAGCCCACCCGGATCGGCACCGCGGCCGGGTCCTCGGAGATGATCGGCACGTCCAGGTCGATGCGGTGCTCGTGGTCGCTCCGTGGCTGAGCCAGGCCCGGACGCGATGCGACGAGACCAGTGAGACAGGCGGCGCCGGCCATCCGCATCACGTCGCGTCGCGCCAGTCCTTCAAACTTCAAGACTTAGACCATCGTCACTCATGAGAAGGATGACATCGACCTCGCCGCCCGTCGGGATCGTCGTGTCCCCGGGCACGACCGCCAGGCCGTCGGCCAGAAGCATCGAGCGTAGGATCGCCGATCCCTGCCCCCCGGTCGGCCGGGCGCCGAGCCCCACCGCCCCGCGCTCGATCTGTACGCGGAGGTATCCAGGACGGCTGCCGGGGTTATCGATGGGCGCGAGGGCCCGAGCCCGGATCCTCGGCCGCTGGAGCTCCCGGCGGCCCGCCAGTCGTCGCAGGAGGGGCCGGACGAAGAGCTCGAAGGTCACCATCGAGGAGACCGGGTTGCCCGGCAGCCCGAAGAAGAAGCGCTCGCCGATCCTCCCGAACGTGAGGGGTTTCCCGGGGCGCATGTTGACCTTCCAGAAGTCCAGGCGCGCGCCCAGCTCTTCCACGGCCTCACGGACGAAGTCGCGGTCCCCGACCGAGACACCGGCCGACGACACGATCACGTCCGCCCGGAGGCCGTGGCGGAGCCTCTCGACCAGCACGTCGCGGCGGTCGGGGGCGATCCCGAGGCTCAGGGGGACGCCGCCCGCCTCGCGCACGAGCGCGGAGATCGTGTACGAGTTCGAGTCCGGGATCTGTCCGGGTCCGAGCGGCGCGTCCGGCGGCACCAGCTCGTCGCCGGTCGAGAGGACGGCCACGCCCGGGCGCACGTAGACCTCCACGCGAGCGCGTCCGAGCGAGGCCAGCACGCCAAGCGCCGCCGGACGGAGCACGACTCCGGGCTCGAGCAGCCGGTCCCCGGTCCGGACGTCCTCGCCCCGTGGGCGCACGAACGCGCCCCGCTCGGCGGGTCGATCGATCGTGACCGTCGCGCCGTCTCGCCGGACGTTCTCCTGCGGGATCACGGCGTCGCTCCCCTCGGGAAGCGGCGCGCCGGTGAGGATGCGGTAGGCCTGACCGGGCGCGAGCCCTCGCGTCGCCATGCGGCCGGCGCTCACCTCGCCCACGATCGGCAGGACCACCGGGTGGCTTCCCGTCGCGCCTGCCGTGTCGGCGGCCCGGACCGCGTAGCCGTCCATCGAGGAATTGTCCCAGGGTGGCACCTCGCGCGCCGAGACGATGGGCTCGGCCAGGACCCGCCCGAGGGCGTCGTCCAGCGGCAGCCGCTCCGTGCCCAGGACCGGGACGTCCGCGAGCACGCGCTCCAGGGCCTCGGCTACCGAAAGCACGATGGTGCGCTCCTGTGGTCAGGGGACGGGCCCGACACCCTCGCCAGTGTAGAGCCTATTCCGCGACTTGGGGAGACCGCGGCGCATCGCTGCGCGCGGACTGCCGGGTTACCAATAGGGCCGCTTCCACTCGAACCGGTACATCTCGCGGATCGGCTCGGAGGGGCAGCGGCCGAGGTCCATGCCGGCGTCGACGAGGAACAGCTTGCGCTCCCGGTCGTCCCCCGCGTACAGCGCGCGCTGCATGTCAAAGCACGGCGCGAGCCACCGGTCGTTTCCCAGGAGCCACCGGCCGGGCGCCTCACGGAGCCACGTCAGCGCCTGACCCACCTCCTCGGGTCCCTCGCGGTACCCCCAGTGCACGATCGGATTGCGCGCGAACAGCCACTGCCCGTCTCGCCACTGGATGAGTCCCAGCTCGCGCCCGGGCCCGATCCGGCGAGCGATGTCCTCCATGATGGCCCGGCGCGGGTAGCTCGACCCCTGCACCCGGGGCTCGACGAATCCCCAGGCGATCATGACGCCGAACCAGGCGGCCGCAACGGCGACGATCAGCCGCCGGCGTCCCGGGGTCGTCCCGAGGCGCGCGACAAGCCCGACGACGACCGGCGCCGCCGCGAGCGCCAGCGCCGGCATCGCCGGGTAGACGTACAGGCTCCGCTTGCCGGTGCTGAGGCTGAAGAACAGGACGACGAGCGCCACCCACCCGAGGAGCAGGAGGAGCCGGCCGTCTCCGCGACGGAGGCGACGTCGCCACGCCGGGACCAGCCACGGGAGCCCCAGCACGACCGGCAGCCACATGAGCGGAATGACCTCGACGACGAAGTACCAGAACGGCTCGCGGTGCTGCCACGCCGCGACCATCCGCTCCACGGTCTGCCTCACGAGGAGGCCCCGGACGTAGGCGTGAAGCGCGGGGTCGCTGGATCGGGCCGCGAGGACGAGGAGCGGGCCGAGCCAGGCCGCGACGGTGGCGAGCAGCACGAGCGGGCCGCCGAGCCACCGCCAGTCGCGTCGCGCGAGTGGAGCGAGGCCGTGGTACCCGCGCCAGCGGCCGTAGACGTACGGGGCCAGCGCGAGGAGCGGGAGGAAGCCCACGCCCTTCGTCACGACCCCGAGCCCCATGGCCGCGCACCCGACGGCGTACCATCCCCAGGCCGGGCCGGTCACCAGATGGCGGAGGACCCCGTAGAGGCCGAGCGTCGTCCAGAGGATGAGGACCGCGTCGGTCTGCCCAGCCTTGAGCACGAGGAGGCTCTGGACGGTGCCGAGGAAGAGGAGGCCCGCCGCGAGGCCCACCCGCCGGCTCCAGAGGCGGCGGCCCAGGTCGTAGATCAGGAGCGTCACCAGGACGCTGGACAGGAGGCCCGGCAAGCGGAAGGCGACCCTCATGGACCCGGTCGCCTGGTACGCGAGCGCCACGGCCCACGGGAAGAGCGGAGGCTTGTCCGAATAGGGCTCACCGGCCCGGTGCAGGACGAGCCACGAGCCGTCCTGGAGCGTCTCGAGGGCGACCCCGAGAAACCGCTCCTCGTCGACGCCCCAGGGGTCGCGGAGCCCGATCCCGGCTCCGACCACCAGCAGGGCGAGGGCCGCCAGGAGCCAGACGTGCCGACGGGCGCGCGCATGCGCCGTCATGGGAGCGGACCCAGGCTACTCGCCGTTCCCGGGCGTCGCAAGCGCAGGGACGATGCGGCGCGGCTCGGCCGCTAAGCCCCCCCGCGAGGCGCGAGACCGAAGCGCGGCACGAACACCCGGAAGGAGAGAATGAAGAGCGCGCCGAATCCGGCGGTCATCAGAACCGTGAGCAGGACGTCGACCGCGCCGTACCCGCCGCCGCCCGGGTGCATCGTCGACGGGAGCACCAGCACGATCCGCTCGAGGAAGATCGCCAGGAGCGAGAAGCACGAGACCGTGATCAGCACGCGGTGCCCATCCGGCGGGCGCCCGGTGAGGCGCACCAGGCCGTACGAGAACGGGATCACCCACCCGAGGAAGAAGGCGCAGATGGCGACCGACCGCCAGGGGTCCGAGAAGAACCGCTGGACGACGTACCGGGTCTCGACCGGGACGTTGCCGTACCAGATGACGATGTACTGCGACCAGAAGAAGTAGATCCACACGATGCTGGTGGCGAAGACGAGCTTCGCGAGGTCCTGCATCTCCTTCGGGGGCATCACCCACCCCGGGCGCCCGTAGCTGTGGACGCCGGTGAGCACCACCAGGAACGCCAGCCCGGAGTAGATCATCCCGACCACCACGTACCCGCCGAGGAGGCCGCTGAACCAGTGGGGGTCGAGGGACATGACGAGGTCGTACCCGAGGAGCGAGCCCACGATGACGAAGAGGAACAGGAGCCACACGGCAAGCCGCGCCCGATCCGAGCGCCCCGGCTCCTCGCCGGCGCCGGCCGCCGAGCCGTGGACGGCCTTGGCGAACCGGACGCTGACCCAGTACAGGGCGCCCACGCCGACGATCGTCCGGAGCGCGAAGAACGGGACGTTCAGCCAGGCCTGCTTCGAGGGGACCGGAGTCGTCACCCACGGGTAGAGGACGCGCATGCCGAGCATGAGCAGCAGGAACAGCACGAACGACACCGGCATGAACGCGACCGTCGTCGTGGCGATGCGGCGGAGCCGGACCGTCCACCGGGCGTCGGTAAGCTCGAAGATGCCCGCCATCGCCGGTCCGGCCGCCGAGAGACCGGACCAGAAGATGACGTTCACCAGGAACACGGCCCACGCGTGGGAGGCTGACCCGCTCGCGAGGGCGACCACGAAGCTCAGCGCCCCTAGGGCGACCAGGCCGCCGAGGATGGGTCCCGTCCGCCCGGAGCTCACGCCCGACCCACTCATCCCTTCTTCGCCAGCGCCCGGAGGTGGTTCACGATGTCCCACCGGTCCTGGACCGACAGCGCCTCGCCGTAGGCGGGCATGATCGCTCCGCCGAAGCCGATGTAATACGAGAAGTGCCCGTCGGTCTTCGCCTGGACCGGCTGGCTCGTCAGGTCGGGGGGCGGGATGAACCGCGGGGTCACCAGGCCGTCACCCTTGCCCGCGGGCCCGTGGCACGGGGTGCAGTAGATGTCGAAGAGCTTCTTGCCGCGGGCGAGCGACTGGGCGTCGGCCGGCACCGGGTTCTTCCGCAGGGCGTACGCCTCGCGCGTCACCACGAGCTCCGACCCCTCGTGCGGCACGGTGCCGGGCGGCTGCCCCATCGTGACCTGGCCCGGGACCAGCTTCACGTCGTTCTGCATGCTGGTCATCCAGCGATAGACGACCAGGCCGCCCATGACCGCCGCCACGCCGCCGACGACCAGGAGGCAGAGGAGGAACACCCACTTCATCCCCGGACCTCCTCGGCGCCCGAGGTCCGGAGCACCTGCTCGACCGCCGCGCGGTCACCGGCGTCGCACGTCACCTCGATCCCGAAGCGGTCCGCGCTGAACCGGGGATCGTACTGGGGCGGCATCTTGAGGCTCGGCAGCCGCGCGGTCACGAGGAGACCGAGCAGGGTGCAGAGGCCGCCGAGCAGGATGGTCATCTCGAAGGCGATGATGACGAACGGCGGGATCGAGACCACGGGCTTGCCGCCGGTGATCAAGTTCCACTTGAGGGCCGTCCAGATCGTGAGCGCGAACCCGCACGCGGTCCCGGTCAGCCCGCCGACGAGCGTGAAGAGGCGCACCGGGCTCCGCGGGAGCCCGTGCCCGGTGAGTGCCTCCTCGAACTCGTCGAGCGGCACCGGGCTGTACGTGGCGATGGACCGAAGCCCCCGAGCCCGGAGCTCGCGGATGGCCCGGGTCGCCGTGTCCACGTGGGCGAAGACGCCGAGGACGGTCGTGGCCGCCATCAGTGCGCGTGACCGTCCCGCACCGGATGCGGGATGGTCTCCTTGACCTCGACGATCGACATCGAGGGCATCACCTTGATGAAGCCGAGGAACAGGATGAAGAACCAGGCGAAGCTCCCGATGATGATGCCGGTGTCGACGACCGTCGGGACGTAGGTGCCGAAGGTGTACGGGTAGAAGCCGTGGGCGAGGCCGGGGACGATGATGTTGAAGCGCTCGAACCACATCCCGATCAGCACGAGGATCGACACCACGTAGAGCGTCGGGATGTGCGTCCGCGCGCGCCGCGAGAAGAAGACGAGCGGCGCGACGCTGTTGCAGAAGATCTGGAGCCACCACCACGGGGCATACGTGCCGACCCACTTGAAGAGGTAGGACGCCCGCTCCATGGGCTCGCCGCTGTACCACGCGGTGAAGCCCTCGCACGCGTAGAAGTAGGTCAGCACGAGGCCGGTCACCAGGATCAGCTTGGCCATGTTGTCCAGGTGCCGGTCCGTGATGTAGGCGTACAGATTGAAGTATTTCCGCATCGGGATGAGCAGCACGAGCACCATGGCGAAGCCGGAGAAGATGGCCCCGTCGACGAAGAACGGCGCGAAGAGCGTCGAGTGCCACCCCGGGACCAGCGCCATCGCGAAGTCCCACGACACCACGCTGTGGACCGACACGACCAGTGGCGTCGCCAGGGCCGCGAAGAGGCCGTACGCCCGCCGGTAGTGCCGCCACTGGCGATCGCTCCCCTGCCAGCCCAGGGACATGGCGCCGTAGATCGTGCGCTTCCAGCCGGTGTTGGCGTCTCGCAGGGCCGCGATGTCGGGCACCAGGCCGACGATGAAGAAGACCATGCTGATCGTGAGGTACGTCGAGATCGCGAAGACGTCCCACACCAGCGGGGAGCGGAAGTTCGGCCAGAGGAAGCGCTCGTTCGGATACGGCACGAGCCAGTACGCGTACCACATGCGTCCGGCGTGGATGATCGGGAACAGGCCCGCGGTCATGACCGCGAAGATGGTCATGGCCTCGGACCCGCGGTAGATCGACGTGCGCCACTTCGCCCGGAACAGGTACAGGATCGCGGAGATGAGCGTCCCCGCGTGTCCGATGCCGATCCAGAAGACGAAGGTGGTGATGTACATCGCCCACATCTGGGGATTGCGCTTCCCCGCCATCCCCATGCCGAAGTAGACCTGCAGCAGCCAGCAGGTGATCCCCCCGGCCAGGATCAGGGCGACGAGCGACATCCAGCCGAAGTAGGCCGAGCCGGGGAAGCTGAGCGTCTTCAGGACGTCCCGGTTGACGTCGCCGAAGGTCGGCGCCGCGGCGGCGCCCCCGGAGATCGGACGGACCGGCCGGTCGCTCGGGCTCGGCGCGCTCACGCGTGCTCCTCCCGGAGGATCTTCTTCAGGTACGTCACCGCCGGGCGCGTGCCGAGCTCGCCCAGGACGTGGTAACCGCGCGGCGACGTCGAGAGGTGGGAGACGCGGCTGTTCCCGTCCTTGAGGTCGCCGAACGTGATCGCCTGGGTGGGGCACGTCTGCTGGCAGGCGGTCAGGATCTCGCCGTCGCGCGGCTGGCGGCCCTCGTCCTTCGCCCGGTCGCGCCCGGCGACGATTCGCTGGACGCACATGGTGCACTTCTCCATGATGCCGCGGTCGCGGACCGCGACGTCCGGGTTCAGCTGGAGGTTCATCGGCGCCGGCCACTCGTAGCGGTACCAGTTGAACCGGCGGACCATGTACGGGCAGTTGTTCCCGCAGTACCGGGTCCCGACGCAGCGGTTGTAGATCTGCGCGTTGAGCCCGTCGGCGGTGTGGTACGCCGCGAAGACCGGGCAGACGGGCTCGCAGGGCGCCACCTCGCAGTGCTGGCAGAGCATCGGGAGGAATCGCGCGCTGGGCTGCCGGGGCGGCGGCGCCTCGGCGGCGTGGGCGGTCCCGACCAATCCCGACCCCGCGTGCCCGGCCGGCGCCTCGTGGCCTCCGCGGTCCCACCACCGCTCGACGCGAAGCCACTGGATGCTCCGGCCGTAGTCGATGTCGCCCTTGCCCACCGAGGGGACGTTGTTCTCGGCCTGGCACGCGACGACGCACGCCTGGCAGCCGGTGCACGCATCGAGGTCGATGGCCATGCCCCAGCGGTTCTGGGGGTACTTGAGGTCGGGGTACATCGACGGGAGGTTCGCGTGCTCCGGCGCCTTGCCGCCGCGCTCGAGCTTCACCGCCTCCGAGAGCCCCACCGTCTCGAAGATCTCGCGCGAGTGGTCGATCTCGGTCACGCCAGCGGGCGAGGCGAGCTTCTCGCGGCGGCCCGTCTTCTGGAGCTTGACGCGCACGCCGAGCCACCGGGGCCCGCCCGACGACGCGGTCGCGTCCCCCGGCAGGAGTCCGTACGGGCTCTGACCGACGCCTCGCGCGAAGCGCCCGTACGCCGTGTGACCGAGCCCGGTCGGCATCGCCACCGTCCCGGGGGCCAGCGTGTCGGACACGTACGCCGGGGCCTCCACCGCCCCGTGGGGCGACTCCACCTTCAGCACGTCCCCGTTCTGGACACCGAGGGACTGCGCCGTGGCCGCCGGGACCTCGACCCAGCTCGCGTAGACCACCTGGGTCATCGGGTCGGGCGCCTCGTGGAGCCACACCTTGTTCGCGCCGCGCCCGTCGAGGTAGCGCGAGGACGGCACGACGAGGAGGACGGGATCGCCGGCGCCGCCGTCGAGCGTCGCCGCCTGGCCCGACACCTTCACGCCCGAACGGAGCGCGACCTTCGCGGCCGGCACGTCCGTCCAGTACCCGCCACGGCGCAGCGCCGCCTCCCAGAACTCGTCCCACCCCGTCTTCGGGGCTGCGGTCTTGGCCATCGCGCGCCACGCGTCGCGGAGGTAGTCGGCGAACGTCTTCGCCTGGAAGACCGTCTTCTCCGAGCCGGGGACCAGGGCGCGGCCCACGTCGAGGAGGAGGTCGCCGGTCGCCTTGGTGTCGACCCCGGGGAACGTCTCGGGCGCCTTCTTGCCCAGCGCATCGCGGACCGCGTGGAGCTGCGGGAGGTCGAGGGCGTCGAGGTTCGTCGGTCCGACCTTCGGCACCGGCCCCATCGACGGCTGGATGAGCCCGACGACGCCGTCGCGCGGCGAGTAGTCGCCCCACGACTCGAGCGGGGTGAGGTCGGGGATGACGAGGTGCGCCCGGGCGGTGGTCTCGTCCATGTGGCTCGACAGGCTCACGACGAACGGGACCTTCGCGAGCGCCTCCGCGAAACCGGCCTTCGCCGGCAGCGTGAAGGCGGGGTTCGCGTCCTTCACGATGAGGACGGCGATCTCGCCCCGCGCCATGGCCTGCGTGAGCGCGACCACGTCCGCGTACCGGCTGGCCCGGGCCAGGGTCGATCCCGGCCCGAAGCGGACCGTCCGTCCCACGTTCCCGAGCGCGTAGTTCAGGAGATTCACCGCCACTGCCGCCTCGGCGCCGCTCCCGCCGCTCGACGCGACTCCGCCCGCGAGGACGAGGCTCGGCGCGCCCTTGACCAGCGTCTCGGCGAGGTGCTTCAGCTTGGCTGCCGGCACGCCGCTCTGCTTGGCGACGGCCTCCACCTCGACGGAGCGGGCGGCCGCGGTCAGGGCCTCGAGCTCCTTCGCCGGGAGCGCCGGCACCTGACGCGCCTCCAGGACCAGCCGGAGGAGGGCGAGCGCGATCGCCGCCTCGCTGCCCGGGAGGCTCATCACCCACTCGTCCGCGTTGGCCGCCGTCATCGAGTACCGCGGCTCGACGTGGATGACGCGCGCGGCGTGCTCGTCGCGAAGGGCGTGCGCCCGCCGGAACGCGCCCGCGTAGCCGACCGGCGAGATCCACGTCTCGAGGAAGTCCGCGCCCAGGGACAGGATCGTCTTCGCGTCCTCGAAGGCGTGGTACGGGATGGCGTCGACGCCGAAGACCGTCTGGCTCGCCGCTCGGAGGTCCTCGTGGGCGAAGGTCTCGTAGGCGACGCGCGGCCGCCCGCCCACCGTCTTGAGCCACTCGTCGGCCAGGCGCCCGAGGCTGCCCGTCTCGAGCCGCGTGATCATCGCCACCCGGCCCGCGCCGGCCTGCTTCGCCGCCGCGAGCTTGTCGACGAGGAGCTTCTGCGCGTCGGCGACCGCCAGCGCCTTCCAGGCCTCGCCCTCGCGGACCCGCGGCGCCGGGATGCGATCGGGGTCGTAGGTCGAGAGGAGGCTCGCCTGCCCCGAGGCGCAGAGGGCGCCCCGGTTCACGGGATGCTCCGGGTTGCCCTCGAGCTTGACGATGCGGCCCTCGCGGCTCTTCGCCAGGACGCCGCAGCCCGCCGGGCACTCCCGGCAGACCGTCGCGAACCAGGTCGCCACGCCGGGCACCAGGTGCTCGGGCGGGATGACGTACGGCAGGATCGCCTCGGTCGTCTTGCCGCAGCCCGCCGCGGCGGCGGCCGCGCCGCTCACCCCGACGATCCGGAAGAAGCCCCGGCGGTCCATCCCGTCTCCCCCGCGCCGTCCGTCCGCCATCCCCTGCTCCGTCAGTGGTGGCACGTCACGCACTCGAGCGGGCCCTTGCGCTCGGCGTGGCACGACACGCACCAGCCCATCGTGAGGGGAGCCACCTGCGCGACCTCGGTCATCCCCTGCACCTCGCCGTGGCACTGCTGGCACGCCAGGCCCGTCTGCACGTGGCGCTTGTGGGGAAAGTACACGAAGCCGGCGACCTTGTGAACGCGCACCCACTCCACGGGCTTGCCGTCCTTCCAGAGGGCGCGCAGCTTCTCGACCTCCTTCTGGAGCTCCGCGTCCTTGGAGGCGACGATCTGGTGGCAGCCCATGCACCGCTTCACCGACGGGATCCCGGCGAAGGTCGAGCGCCGGGCGTCCGCGTGGCAGTACTGGCAGTCGATCTTGAAGTCCCCGGCGTGGATCTTGTGGCTGAAGAGGATCGGCTGCTTGACGGGCGCCGCGATGGGCGCCTGCGCCTCGGCGGGCGCGAAGGCGATGGCTTGCAGGAGCGTCGCGGCGATGGAGACGGTCAGGCCGGCGAGCACTTCTCGCACGCGGACCTGCATCCGCCCCGTCCTCGTCTGGCTCGGCCTCAGCCGGTAACGCCCGCGCCCGGTCAGGGCGGGCTAAGAAGGCAAGTACGCTCTTTCACAAGGGCACGCGGATGATAGCAGCGGCCTCCGGACCCGTCAACGGCTTTCTGCCCGGGCGGTCGCCTCGCCCACGACGAGCGGGACCTCGACGAAGTCCTGGCGGTCCGCGCTGAACCGGTGGGCGCGCGTCTCCGCCACGCGGCCCTCGGTCACCGCGACCACGACGTAGGTCGCCTGCGGGTACGCGGGCGCGCCGTCGACCATCGCGTTCCGGCGGTCGGTCTCGGAGAAGTACGCGCCGACGTCGACGTGCGAGTGATAGATCGCCCGCACGTCGAAGCCCTCGCCTTCCCGCCGGCCGATCTCGAGGAGATCCGCGTGAGCGATGTAGTACGCGGTGCGCGAGGTCCGCGGGAAGCGCTCGGGGTCCTTCGCGTGCAGCTCGTCCTGGATGTTCCGGCAGGCGAGGAGCCGCCGCTCGTCGGCCTGGCCCGAGGCGCCCGGCCGGACCAGCAGGACGCCGCAGCACTCCGCGGGGTAGTCCGCGCGGGCGTGCCGCTCGATCGTCTCGAGCTCGGCCGGGGTGAGGAGAGGCCTCACGCGCCGCCCGCGAGGGCCGGGATGATCGACACCTCGTCCCCGGCCTTGAGCGGCGTGGCCGGGCCCTGCAGCGCGCCGATCTCCTCCCCGTTCACGTACAGGTTCACGTGGTGGTGCAGCTGCCCGGTCGCGTCGCGCACCAGGCCGCGGAGGCCCTCGAAGCGCTCCTCCAGGGTATCCAGGAGCTCCTTGACGTCGGCGGCGTCCACCTCGACGCGCGCCGCGTTCCCCGTTGCCCGCCGGAATGGTGTCGGGATGTACACGCTCACTGCCATGGCTCTGTCTCCTCCGGGTTCCCTAGCGTTCCGCGCCCTCGAGCGGGACGCTCAGGTACCGCTCGCCGGTGTCGCAGAGGACCGTCACGACCGTCCGCCCGGCGCCGAGCCGCTCGGCGACGCCGAGGGCCGCCCACACGTTCGCGCCGGCCGAGACGCCCACGAGGAGCCCCTCCTCGCGCGCCAGCCGGAGCGACATGGCCATCGCATCCTCGTCCTTCACCTGGACGATCTCGTCGACCACCGAGCGGTTGAAGATCCCGGGCACGAACGAGGCGCCGATGCCCTGGATCCCGTGGACGCCGAACTTCCCGCCCGAGAGCACGGGCGAGCGGGCCGGCTCCACCGCGACGATGCGGATCCGCGGAATCCGCTCGCGCAGGACCTCCCCGACCCCGGTGATCGTCCCGCCGGTGCCGACGCCCGCCACGAAGCCGTCCACCTTCCCGCCGGTGGCCTCCAGGATCTCGAGGGCCGTCGTGCGGCGGTGGGCGTCCGGGTTCGCCGGGTTCTCGAACTGCTGCAGCATCACGTAGTCGGGGTGCGTCCGGCAGAGCTCCTGCGCCGCGAAGACCGCCCCCGTCATCCCCTCGATCGCCGGCGTGAGGACGAGCTCCGCGCCGAGCCGCGCCAGGAGGCGCCGCCGCTCGAGGCTCATGTCCTCGGGCATCGTCAGGATGAGGCGGTACCCCTTGACCGCCGAGACCAGCGCCAGGCCGATCCCGGTGTTCCCGCTGGTCGGCTCGACGAGGGTCGACCCGGCCCGGAGGACCCCGCGGCGCTCCGCGTCCTCGATCATGGCCCGTGCGATCCGGTCCTTGACGCTGCCGCCGGGGTTCTGGGACTCGACCTTGGCCAGGACCGTGGCGCTTCCCGCCGCGGGGACCCGGTTCAGCCGGACCAGCGGCGTGTTGCCGATCAGATCGAGCACGCTCTCCGCCACCCGCGATCGCCCGGCCATGCGCGTCCCCCCGCGGCTCACCGACTCAGATGTGATAGATCGTGCGTCCGGGCGAGCGGCGCGCCTTGACCTGCTCCGCGAGGTCGCCGAACGTCGTGCGGTCGATCACCGCGGCCACCGCCCCCGCGATCTCCCGCCAGAGCGGCGCCAGGTCGGACGCGCCCGCGTCGCTCGTCTTGCTCGGATGACGGCCCGCGACGTCCAGCGCGGTGACGCGCCCCTCGACGGCCCGCAGGACCTCCCCCACCGAGATCCCCGCCGGCGGCCGCACCAGCTGGTATCCGCCCGCGGAGCCGCGCTTGGACTCGAGCAGGCCCGCGCGCTTCAGGAGGAGGAGGACCTGCTCCAGGTAGCGCTGGGGGATGCCCTGGCGGCGGGCCACCTCCTGGATGGGTACGAGGCCCTCGCCGTGGTGGACGGCGAGGTCGAGGAGGGCCCGGATCGCGTACTCACCCTTCGCCGAAATTCGCATATCCGGTCAAGAATGGAGTGTACCGACCGGATCTGGGGAGCGTCAAGGACGGGGCGGACGTCTCCGGCCGCCGTCGCGGCGAGGCCCGTCAGTCGTTCCGGAGGCGGGGGTTCAGCATGTCCTGGAGGCCGTCACCCAGGAAGTTGAACCCGAGGACGACCGACAGGATCGCGAGTCCCGGAAAGGTCGCCGCCCACCAGTACTCGAACTTGCTCTGGCCGGCCGCGATCATCGCGCCCCACTCCGGGGCGGGCGGGATCGCGCCGAGCCCGATGAACGACAGGGCGGCGGTCAGGACGATCGCGTTCCCGATGTCGAGGGTCCCCTTGACCACGATCGGCGGGAACGCGTTCGGGAGGATGTGGGTCAGGACGACGCGCGACCCTGTCGCTCCGAGCGCCCGCGCCGCGACCACGTAGTCGTTCTCCTTGATCGACAGGACTTGTGCGCGCATCAGACGGCTGAACTCCGGCCACGAGACCAGGAGGATGGCGAACATCGCGTTGCGGAGCCCGGCACCGAGGCTCGCCGTGATCGCCATGGCCAGCACGATCGGCGGGAATGCCAGGACGACGTCCACGACGCGCATGAGGACCTCGTCGACGCGGCCGCCGGCGTAGCCGGCGACCGCCCCGACACTCGCGCCGAAGAGACTCGCCAGCACGATCACCACGAAGGCGACTGGGATCGTGACCCGCGCCCCGTACAGGACCCGGGAGAAATTGTCCCGGCCCGCCTCATCGGTGCCGAACAGGTGGCCCGCCTGGGGAGGCTCCAGCCGGCTCATGACGTCGAGATCCGTCGGACTGTGCGGGGCGAGCCACGGCACGAACGCCGCCACGAATGCCCACAGGCCGACGACGATGACGCCCACGATGAGCGCCGTGTTCCGGCGTCTGCGCGTCCGGGGCGCCTCGCGGGCGAGGAGGAGGAGCTGGGAGTCGGCGACCGGCTGGGCGGCAGGCATCCCGGTCGTCTATCGAACCCGGATGCGGGGATCCAGCACCCCGTAGATCAGGTCGACGATGAGATTGACGACGATGTAGATCACGGCGGTCAGCATCGTCACGCCCAGGATCGCCGGATAGTCGAGTCGCGTCGAGGCGGTCACGGCGTAGCGTCCGATCCCCGGCCACGCGAAGACCGTCTCGGTCAGCACGGCCCCCGACAGCAGGCTCGCGAAGGTCAGGCCGATCACGGTCACCACCGGGATCAGGGCATTCCGCAGAGCGTGGAATCCGACCACGAAGCCTTCTCGGAGCCCCTTCGACCGAGCGGTGCGAACGTAATCGGCCGCCAGCACCTCGAGCAAGGAGGATCGGGTGGTCCGGGCGATCAGCCCCATGATGAACCATCCGAGCACGAGGGCCGGAAGGACGAGGTGGCGGACGGCCGCACCGAACAGCTCCCAGTCCCCGATGACGAGGCTGTCCACGAGCAGGAACCCGGTGGTGCGGGGCGGCATCGTTTGGTGACTGTCGAGTCGCCCGGGTCCCGGCGCGAGCTCGAGCCGGTAGTAGAAGACGTACAGGGCGATCAGGCCCGTCCAGAAGATTGGCGATGCGGATCCCACCAGGGACACGGCGCGGGCGACGTGGTCGGCCAGGTGGTTGTGGCGCACGGCGGCCCACACCCCCAGCGGCACGCCGACGCAGATCGCCACGGCGAGGGCGGCAAACGAGAGCTCGATGGTCGCCGGAAGGAACTGCCTCAAGTCCTGAAGGACCGGGCGGCGCGTCGTGAAGGACTCCCCGAGATCCCCGTGCAGCACGTTGGTCAGGTAGGTGACGAACTGCTCGGGCAAGGACCGATCGAGGCCCCAGCGCTTGATGAACGCGGCGCGGATCGTGGGGTCCTTCGTGGCCTGTTCCGAGAGCACCATGGCGAGCGGGTCGGCGGGCACGCTGTGGGCGACGAGAAACGCGGTGAGGATGACGCCGAACAGGGCGATGACGGCGAGGATCAGCCGGCGCCCGAGATAGGTCAGCAGCATGGCAGCGGCTTGCCGGGGGCGCCCCCGGCGGCAGGACCCCCGGCAAGCCGCGTCACGTGGTCGTTACCGGCTCAGGTTCGCGACGGTGACCCACCAGATCGGGTGGATGGCGTAGCCCTTGATCGCGGGATTCACCCCGACGAAGTTCTTGGGCTGGATCAGCATGATCTCCGGAACGTCCTCGAGCGCGATCTTGTTCATCTCCATGTACAGCGCCTCGCGCTTCTTGACGTCCTGCTCCTTCTTCGCGGTCGCGATGATGTCGTTGATCTTCGGGTTCGAGTACTTCACCCGCTTCGGCACCGGTCCGGCGCCGTAGAAGGCGTCAGCGTACGGGTCGGGGTCGAGGTAGTCCGGCGACCACGAGGCCAGCATGAGCTGGATCTTGCCGGCCCGGTACTCGGCGATCGCCACCGAGCGCTCCTTCGCGTCGAGCGTGACCTTGATGCCGGCCTGCGCCAGGTCGGCCTGGAGCTTGGCGGCCAGCGGCTCGGAGGGCACGCCGAGGAGCGGCGCGGTCCAGTACATGAGCTTCAGCTCGATGCCGTTCGGGTACCCGGCCTCGGTGAGAAGCTGCTTCGCCTTCGCCACGTCGCGCTTGCGCGCCAGCGTCTTGTCGCCGCCGAGGATCCCGAGCGGGATCATGGTCGAGGGCCGTTCCCCCGCGCCACGCACGATGCCCTTGATGATCCCATCGTAGTCGATCGCGTAGGCGACCGCCTGGCGGACCCGCTTGTCGCCGAGCTCCTTGCTCTGCTCGGCGCTGTTGGTCACGCCCAGGTACACCTGGTTCATCGACAGGCCCTCGAGCACCTTGATCTTCGGGCCCTGGGTGATCTTGTTCACGATGTCGACGTCGAAGTCGTGGGCGATATCCGCGTCGCCCCGCTCGATCATCTCGCGCTGGGTCGTGCCGTTCGGGACGTGCTTGAAGATGATCTTCGCGAAGTAGGGCTTCTTGCCCCAGTAGTTCGGATTCCGCTCGAGCACCGCCTCGACGTTCTTCGTGAACGCCACCAGCTTGTACGGGCCGGAGCCCTCGGACTGGTTGTTCAGGTGCTCGGTGGCCTTGTCCTTGTCCTTCGCGTCGTCGGCGTCCGTGCCGCCCTTCGCCATGATCACCTTCGAGTCCGCGGTGCCGCACGGCACGGCCGCGAGCGCGGCGAGGAACGAGGCGTCGGGTGCCGCCAGGACGATCCGGATGGTCAGGTCGTCGACCACCTGGATGTCCTTGACCGGGTCCATGAAGAAGGACGGGTTGTCCTTCAGGTTCTTGAGGCGGCGGAGCGAGAACCGCACGTCGTTCGCCGTCAGCGGGTTGCCGGAGGTGAACTTCACCCCGGGACGAATCTTGAACGTGTACGTCGTCCCGTCGGGCGACACGGTCCAGGAGCTCGCCAGCCGCGGCTGGATCTTCGTGAAGTCCGGCGCGTCCACCGTGACGAGCGTGTCGTATGCGGCGGTGTCCAGGATCTGCGAGGTGTACTCGTAGGTCCGGTGGACGTCGTTGGTGACGTAGTCGTCGATGTTCCGGGCGATGATGAGCGTCTCCTGCCGGCTTTGGGCCTGGACGGGACCGCCCAGGGCGACCAGGACCGCGAGGGCCGCGGCCCCGAGGGCCAGGACCTTCGTGATTGTTCGCGTGCTGCGCATCGTAGGATCTCCTCCGGGTGAAGGTTGGACGGCCAGAGCGGCGCCCGTCACGAGTTCGGGCGCACCACCAGGGTCTCGGTGACCGTCACGCCGTCGATGGCCCGGATGCGGCCCACCACCTCGGAGGCCGCGTGCAGGTCCAGGGAGCGGATGAGCGCCACCATGTCATAGCGGCCAAACAGCTGGTACACGTAGGAGAGCCCCTCGATCTTGCGGAGGGCATCGAGCACCTCCGTCTCCTGCTGGGGCCGGCACCGGATCAGAACGCCCGCGACCATCGGATTCCTCCTTGGCGGCCCGGAGGGCCTCTACCGCCTCGTCCCGTCCCCCCGCCCCGCGCCGGGCGACGCCTCGCTCCCGGCTACCGAGAGGATGGCCTTCACGCCCTGGCGCGACAGCACGAACTCGAACGCCTCCTGAGCTTGGTCGAGCGGGAACACGTGGGCCGTGAGCGGCTCGACGTCCACGCCGTCCCTGGGCCAGAAGGCCCAGGGCGCGCTGATACTCCCGGTACGAGTAACAGATCGCCCCCATCAGGTGCAACTCCCCCCGGACGGCGGGCTCGAGATCGACCTGGACCTGCTTGTGGACGGTCAGCAGCACCACCGAGCCGCCCTTCCGCGCCATGCCGATGGCCTGCCCGAGCGCCTCGGCGTTGCCGGCGGCCTCGTAGACGAAGTCCGCCCCCCCGTCCGTCAGCTCGCGGACGGCGGCCACCGCGTCGCGCTGGCGCAGGTTGACGACCTCGTCGGCCCCCATGGCCCGGGCCAGCGCCAGCCGGTCGTCGCGGGTCCCGATGACGACCACCCGGGCCCGGAGGATGCGCTTGATCACCTGGGTCGCAAAGAGCCCCATCTGGCCGGGACCCAGGACGGCCACCCACGACCCGGAGGTGACCGTGATCATCTCGAGGCCACGGATGACGCAGGCGAGCGGGTCCGCCAGCACGGCCGCCTCGTAGGATAGCCCCGGCGGCAGCAGGTGGACGTTGCGCGCCGGGACGGCGACGAATTCGGTCATGCCCCCGTCGACGGTGACCCCGAGCTCCTCGAGTTTCTCGCAAAGGTTCACCCGGCCGACCTTGCAGTGGCGGCAGATGCCGCACCCGATGCAGATCTCGACCGCCACCGGCACGCCGAGCGGGATATCGGTGACCCGCTCCCCCACCGCGACGACGTCGCCGGCGATCTCGTGACCGATGACGAAGCGGCGGCGCCGCGCCAGGTTCACCTCGGTGTAGATGCGCTGGTCGCTCCCGCAGATGCCGGCCATCCGCACGCGCACGAGCACCTCCCACGGCCCCACCGTGGGGACGGGGACGTCCTCGAGCACGATGCCGCGCTTGGCCGGATCCTTGACGACGGCGAGCATGCGGCGCAGTCCCCTAGAGCGAGCTCGCGTACCGCTGCCGCTCGAGCAGCCGCGCCGCCTCGCGCGCGAAGTAGGTGATGATCAGGTCCGCGCCGGCGCGCCGGATCGCCGTGAGGGCTTCCAGCATGCAGCGCTCCTCGTCGAGCCAGCCGAGGCGGGCGGCGGCCTTGATCATCGCGTACTCCCCCGACACCGAGTACGCCGCCAGCGGGAGCCCGAACTCCTGGCGCACGCGGGCGATGACATCGAGATACGGCAAGGCCGGCTTGACCATGACGATGTCGGCGCCCTCGTCGACGTCGAGTCCGACCTCGCGCAGGGCTTCCGATGCGTTCGCGGGGTCCATCTGGTACGACCGACGGTCGCCGAACTGCGGCGCGGACTCGGCGGCCTCGCGGAAGGGGCCGTAGAAGGCCGACGCGTACTTCGCCGAGTACGCCATGATGGGCGTCTCGGTGTAGCCGGCCTCGTCGAGGGCCTCCCGGATCGCGCCGACGCGCCCGTCCATCATGTCGGACGGCGCGACCACGTCCGCCCCCGATTCCATGTGCGAGAGCGCGACCCGCGCCAGGAGCTCCACGCTGGCGTCGTTCTTGACCCGGCCGTCCTCGACGAGACCGCAGTGCCCGTGGCTCGTGTACTGGCAGAGGCACACGTCGGTGATGACCAAGAGGTCCGGGATCGTCTCCTTCACCGCGCGGGCGGCCTGCTGGACGATGCCGTCCTCCGCGTAGGCCTCGGAGCCCCGGGGGTCCTTGCTCTGGGGCACGCCGAACAGCAGCACCGCGGGGATGCCCATGCTGGCCGCGTCCTTGGCTTCCTTCAGGAGCTCGTCGAGGGACAGGCGGGCCACGCCCGGCATCGACTCGACCGGGTCCCGCACGCCGCGGCCGTGGACCGCGAAGAGGGGCAGGATGAGGTTGTCGACGCCGAGTCTCGTCTCGCGCACCATGCGGCGGATCAGCGGCGACTCGCGGAGCCGTCGCGGGCGATACAGGGGATGGGCCATGGAGTCCTCCTGCCTGGTCCCGGGTCAGTGCCGCAGCGCGGCCGGTGGTGACGTCGCGAAGTATCCGGCAATCGCGTCGGCGAGCGCCGGGACCGTGTATTCGTGGGGGATGACGCTGACGTGGAGGCCGTGCTCGGCGGCGGTCTCGGCCGTGATCGGACCGATGGCGGCCACGACGACGCCGGCCAGCAGCCGGCCGGCGTCGCCCCGAGGAAGCTGGGCGAGGAGCCCGCGGACGGTCGAGGAGCTCGTGAAGGTCACGGCGTCGATCCGCCGCGCCTCGAGGAGCGCCACGACACGGCCCGCGTCCTCCCGCGCCGGCTCGGTGCGATACGCGGGCGCCACCGTGACCGGGACGCCCCCGGCCTCGAGCTCCCGGGGCAGCACGTCCCGGGCCTCGGCGGCTCGCACCAGGAGCACCGTCTCGCCTGGCTGAACCCGCGAGAGCAGCTCGGCGACCAGGCCCTCGGCCCGATACTCCGCCGGGACCAGGTCGGGCTCCACGCCGTGCCGGCGGAGCGTCTCGCCGGTCTCGGGGCCGATCGCCGCCACCCGGATGCCCGCGAGGCTCCGCGCGTCGAGCCCCGCGTGCGTGAGGCGCTCCCAGAACGCCGCCACGCCGTTGACGCTCGTGAAGACGACCCAGCGGTAGGCGCCAAGCGATCCCACCGCGCGGTCGAGCGGTCCCCAGTCCTCGGGGGCCCGGAGCTCGATGGCGGGAAGCGTGACCGTCTCGGCGCCGTGGGCCTCCAGGAGCGCGGCGAGCCGGCTCGCCTGCGCCCGGGGGCGGGTCACGAGGATCCGGCGCCCTTCGAGCGCCCGCGCGCTCAGGCGACCCTCCCGGTCCGGACGATGTCCGCGGCTCCGGCGTCGAGGAGTCGCGCCGCGAGACGGCGGCCGAGGGCCTCGGGCTCGTCGGGGCTCCCCACCTCGCCATCGCGGAGCGCCCGGGCCCCGTCGGCCGTCGCGATGAACGCGTCGAGGCTCAGCCCACGCTCGACCCGGCGTGCGTACCCCGCCAGCGGCGTCGTGCAGGTTCCGCCGATCGCCTCGAGGAACGCGCGCTCGGCCAGCGTGGCCGTCCGGGTCTCGGCGTCGGTCAGCACCGCGGCCATCGCGAGGATCTCCGCGGCGTCCTCGCGCGCCTCGACGCCGAGGGTCCCCTGCCCTACGGCGGGCAGCATCTCCTCGGGCTCGAGCACCGTCGCGCTGGCATCCAGGAGCCCGAGACGGCGGAGCCCGGCCGCGGCCAGGACGATCGCGTCGTACTCGCCCGCCCGAAGCTTCCGGAGTCGCGTGTCGACGTTGCCCCGGATCGGCGCCGCCACGACGTCCGGCCGGCGCGCCAGGAGCTGGACGCTCCGTCGCGGGCTCGACGTGCCCACGCGCGCTCCCGGCGGGAGCGACGCGATGCCGGTCGGACGGCCGGCGACCAGCACGTCGCGCGGATCCGCGCGCCGAGGGAACGCGGCCAGGACGACGCCCTTCGGCCGCTCGGCCGGGAGGTCCTTCAGACTGTGGACGGCGAGGTCCACGCGACCCTCCCGCAACGCCTCGTCGATCTCCTGGACGAACAGCCCCTTGCCGCCGACCTCCGCCAGGGGCGCGGTGGCGAGACGATCGCCGGAGGTCCGGATCGGCACCAGCTCCACGACGAGACCGGGCCAGGCGCGCCGGAGGCCCGCCGCGACCTCCTCGGCCTGTCGCAGCGCCAGCTGGCTGCCGCGCGTGCCGATGCGCACACGCTCGGTCACCGTGCCCCGTCCACCGCGGGGACCGCGCCGGCGAGCGCCCGGCCCGCGAGTCCGGCCAGGAGCGGCAGTGGATCGCCCGGGCGCACGCCGCGTCGGGTCGGGATCGGCAGCGACCCGAGATCGACCCGCCCCAGGGCGCCCAGGAGGCTCCGCTTCAGGCCGGGGTGCGTCCGCTCGAGCTCGCGGAGGAGCCGCTTCATGCGGTGGCGCTGGAGCGTCGGGTCCTTGCACCCGGGGCACGCGCAGCACACCACCGGGAACGCCCGCTCCCGGACATACTCCGCGATGTCCTCCTCCCACGCGTACACGAGTGGGCGGATGACGGTGTGGCGGCCGTTGGTGGCGCGAAGCCGGGCATGCATGCCCTTGATCTGTCCGTTGAAGAACAGGTTCAGGAGCAGGGTCTCGATGAAGTCGTCCGCGTGGTGGCCGAGGGCGATCTTGTTGCAGCCGAGCTCGTCCGCGTACTTGTAGAGCGCCCCCCGACGGAGCCGCGCGCAGAGCGAGCAGAACGTCTCGCCCGGCTGGATCTTCTCCTTGACCGTCAGGTTGATGCGGGCGCTCCGCATCTCGTAGGGGTACCCCTCGCGGGCGAGGTAGTCCTCGATCAGGTCCGCCCGGAACCCCGGGAAGCCCTGGTCCACGTTGAGCGCCAGCAGGTCGAAGCGCACGGGCGCCCGCCGCTGGGTCATCCGGAGGAGGTGGAGGAGCGCCCAGGAGTCCTTGCCGCCCGACACGCCGACCAGGATCCTGTCGCCGGGCTCGATGAGGCCAAAATCGCCGATCGCTTCGCCGAACCGGCTCGAAAGGCGCCGCTCGAGCCGCTGCTGGTCTTCGCTCACGCTGGTCGTCACCCTCCCGGCAGGATTGAAGAATTGTAGCGCCCCCCGTCCGGGCACTTCAACCGACGTTCCCCGCCCGCGGCGCCAGGGGGCCGGACCCTCACCGCCTTGGCGGCCTGGCCCGGCGGCCACTTCGAGCGTGGGACTCCGGTTGACAGCCGGGGCCGCCTCGACCTAAATGGCGGGCGTGATGGATCCGACGTTCCGGCTCGACGGCCGGGTGGCGGTCGTGACAGGCGGGAGCCGCGGCATCGGCCGCGCGGTGGCCCTCGGCCTAGCCCGGGCTGGCGCGGACGTGGTCGTGGCGGCCCGGAAGGTGGCCGACCTCGAGCCGGTCGCGGAGGAGGTCCGGGCCCTTGGCCGTCGCGCCCTGGCGGTGCCGGCCCACCTCGGGCGGCGCCCGGACGTCGACCGGCTGTTCGACGCGACCCTCGAGGCGTTCGGGCGGCTCGACGTCCTGGTCAACAACGCGGCCACGAATCCGGTGTTCGGCCCGCTACTCGACATCGAGGAGGAGGCGTGGGACCGGATCATGGCGCTGAACGTGAAGGGGTACCTCCTCGCCGCGCAGCGGGCCGCGCGCGCAATGGCGCCCCGCGGCGGCGGCGCGATCGTCAACGTGGCCTCCACCGCCGGGCTGCGCGCGAGCGCCGGACTCGGAGCCTACTCGGTCTCGAAGGCCGCGGTCATCATGCTGACCCGCGTCCTGGGCCGGGAACTGGCGCCGCTCGGGATCCGGGTGAACGGCGTCGCGCCCGCGCTCATCGAGACGCGCTTCAGCGAGGCCCTGTGGAAGAACCCGGAGATCCTGTCGACCTACCTCAAGAGCACGCCGCTCGGCCGAGCCGGGCAGCCCGAGGAGGTGGCGGGCGCCGTCGTGTACCTCTGCTCGGACGCGGCCAGCTACGTGACCGGGCAGACGCTCCTCTTGGACGGCGGCCACCTGGCCTGACCCCGGGGCCCTCCCTACCCGCCGACCGTCCCCAGCGCCCGTCGCTCCGGGCAGGTTGCGGCGACCAGGCGAATCGTCCCGGCGGAGCCCTGCCACACGATCTCGTGCGGGCCCGGCGTGAGCGGGAGCCAGCCCCGCGTCGCCGGCGTCCCGTCGATCGTGACCTCGAGCCCCGGCGAGAAGAACAGGAGGTAGGGGCCGTCGGCCAGGAGGTCCGCCACCATGCGGCCGCCTCCCTCCTCCGCCGTCACTCTCCGCGCCGGCCACCAGGAGACCCGTCGGGGCCGGCGACGTAGTGCTTCCGGAGGAGATCCGCCACCGGGCCGACCATCCCGCGGATCCGGAAGTCGACGTGCGCGATCGGCGCGCGCGCTTGGCGCATGTCGCCCGCGATCAGTTCCTCGGGGATGACGCCCCGCGCAACCCACTCGCGCACGCCGCGGATCAGGGCGCCGTACCGGTAGGCGGCCGGACGGAAGACGTACAGCGCCGTCCCGTCCAGCACGGCGTCGCCCGGACACGCCAGACGCAGCTCGCGCCGCATGAGCCGGAGGTCGGCGCCGTTCTGGTTGCGCACGGCGAACACGAGGGTCTCGCCGGCGGGCACCACGACGGCCAGGGCGATCGCCGCCACCGCGAGGGTTCGCCGCAAGCGCGTGGGCTCCCGGCGGGCCCATTCCACCAGCGTGGCGAGGGTGAGGCCGGCGTACACCGCCACGATTGGAAGCAGCGGCAGCCAGGCGTGCTGGTAGACGGCCGGAGTCCGGGGCCAGAACAGGACGAGCACGCTGGTCAGGGTCGGCAGGAGGAGGACGCCGTGCACGGGGTGAGCGAGGATCCCCACCCTCCGCACCCGGACCACGAGGGCGAGCCCCAGCGCGGCGGCCACGAACGCGCCGATCTCGCTCCCGAACACGGGCCACGTCTTGCCGAAGTCCACGAAGCCGACCGAGTCCCGCACCACGTTCTGGTAGAGCCCCCGGAGCGCCGGCAGACCGCCGCCCACCGCGAAGGCGCCGAAGAGCAGCGCCAGCACCGCGAGAAGTCCGGCCCCGACCGTCGCGATCGCTTTCACCGCCCCCGTCCACCCCCGGGCGCGCCACGTCGGACCGCTCAGCACCACGATCGCGATCCCGGGGAGGGCGAAGACCGCCTTCAGCGACAGCGCCACCGCGGCGCCCTGCCACGCGCCGGCCGCCCACAGCCACCGAGCCGCTCCTTCCTCGCGCCACCGCACCAGGGCGATCAGGCTCGCGAGGTGCGCGACGAGGGCCAGGACGTCGGGACGGGTCTCCGTCGAGGTCTCGGCGAACTGCGGGAGGAACAGGAGGACCAGCACCGTCCACACCGCGCCCTGGGCCGACAGGCGCCGCGCGAGACGCCAGGTCAGGACGACCGCCCCCGCCGCGGCGAGCGTCATGAGCGCGCGCGCCGCGAAGTAGACCTCGGGCCGCTCGGCGAGCGCCGCCGTCAACGGCGCCATGAGGTAGTAGAAGAACGGAAGGTGATGCTCCCAGAAGTCGCGGTAGGGCACCTGGCCCTGGGAGATCAGCCAGGCCACGTGGAGGTGCTGGCTCTCGTCCGGGTCGATCCGGCGGTTCAGGACGACGCCGGCCCGGAGGACCACCGCCAGGGCCGCGAGGGTGATCAGGACCCCGGGGGCGAGCCGACGCATGGCGAGGCGCATCATACCGCGGCCGGCCGCGTGAACCACGCGGCGCGTCCTGTGTGACGCGTTCTACGGCACCACGGCAAGGAAGAGAAACGCCGCGAAGATCACGAGCTGCACCACCCCGAGCATGATGCTCGTCCGAGCTCCCGAGCCGATCCCGATCGTGCCGACGACGAAGGTCAGCGCGAGGAGCGCCATGTCCTTCGCGTCCAGGCCCAGGACGAGCGGGGTGCCCAGGACGAGGCACACCGCCACCACCACCGGGATGGTGAGGCCGATGCTCGCGAGCGCGGAGCCCAGGGCGAGGTTCATGCTCGTCTGCAGGCGATCGGCGAGGGCGGAGCGGATGGCCGCGAGGGACTCGGGCATGAGGACCAGCAGCGCGATCGCGACACCGACCACCGCGGGTGGCGCCCCCGCGCGGCGCACCGCGGCCTCGATCACCGGCGACAGCACCTTCGCCAGTCCGACCACCGCCACCAGCGCCGCCAGCAGGAGCCCGACGCTCGCCCAGGCCTGCCCGGTGGTGGGCGGAGCCGCATGGGCGGACTCGTCGGCGACGGCGCTGTCCGGCGGCAGGAAATAGTCGCGGTGCCGGACCGTCTGGAAGAACACGAACACGCACCACATGACGAGCGACGAGACCGCCACGAAGCCGAGCTGCGCTGACGTGTAGCGGGGACCCTCCGCGCTGACGGTGAAGGCCGGCAGCACCAGCACCAGGGTCACGAGCGTGGCGAGCGCGGCCAGCGCCGGGCCGGCGCCCTCGATCCGGAAGCTCTGCTCCCGGTGGCGCAGCGCGCCGAGCAGCACGCAGGCGCCGACCACGCCGTTCGTGATGATCATGACGGTGGCGTACATCGTGTCGCGCGCCAGCTCGGCCTTGCCCTCGCCCCCGGCGAGCATCACCGACACGATCAGCGACGACTCGATGGCGGTCACCGCCAGCGCGAGCACCAGCGTGCCGAACGGCTCGCCGACCCGGTGAGCCACGAGCTCCGCATGATGCACGGCGGCCACGACCGCGCTCACGAGCGCGAGGCCGCAGGCGAGGCCCAGGGCCACTCCCAGCGGCTGCTTCAGCGACACGACGAGCAGCGCCACGGCAAGGACCGGCACGATCACCGGCCAGCGGCGGAGAAGCGCGCCTGTCCCTCGGCGGCCTGGATCGACGGCGGCGGTCACGGGGCGGCCCGCGCCGAGCCAGCCCGCGCGTGGCGGCCGCCAGGGAAGAGCCTCCAGGGGTAGAGCACGCGCAGGAGGTAGAGCCCGTGGGCTTCAGCCGTGGGTCCGGCCGCCCGGCGGTCGCGCCCGGCCAAGACCTCCCCCACCCATTCGGGCGGGCGCCGCCCGAGCCCGACCTCGACCAGCGTGCCGACGATGTTCCGCACCATGTGGTGGAGGAAGGCGTCGGCCGAGATCAGGACGCCGATCCTCCCGACCCCCGCCGCCACGACCCGTGCGGCGCGAACCGTGCAGACCGGGTCGCGCTCGCGGCCCGGCGCCGCGCAGAAGGCGGAGAAGTCGCGCTTCCCGCGGACCGGTGCGAGGGCGCGAGCCATCGCCGATCGATCGAGGGTCCGTCCCACGTGGAGCGCGAGCCCGCGGAGGAACGGCGACGGCACGGACGTCGTGTCCAGGAGGTACCCATAGCGCTTCAGGCGGGCGGCCCGGCGGGCGTTGAAGCCCTCCGGCGCGCCGCGCGCGGCCAGGACGCGGACATCCCGGGGGAGCGTCGCGTTGAGGGCCGCCATCGCGACACGCGGCAGGATGGGACGGGCGCTCTCCACGCTCGCGACCTGGCCGAGCGCGTGGACGCCCGCGTCGGTCCGGCTCGCGCCGACCACCCGGACGTCGTCGCCGGCGAGCGGCCGGAGCGCCTCGGCGACCAGGCCCTGCACGGTCGGCGCGCCGGGCTGGACCTGCCAGCCGTGGTAGGCCGTGCCGTCGTAGGCGAGCAGGAGGGCGAGGCGGGCGGACGGCGCGCCGGGGTCGATCGCCTACCGGCTCGGGGTCACGCCGCCGAGCAGCTCCGCGATCTGCACGGCGTTGGTCGCCGCGCCCTTGCGGAGCTGGTCGCCCACGACCCAGAAGCTGAGCCCACGGTCGTGGGAGAGATCCTCTCGGATCCGCCCCACCACGCAGTCGTCCTGTCCCTCGACCGTCACCGGCATCGGGTACCGCGCCTGGTCCGGATCGTCCAGGACCCGGAGGCCCGGGAACCGTCCGAACAGCTCGCGCGCCCGCTCGACCGTGACCTTCTCCTCGGTCTCGACGGTGACCGCCACGGAGTGCGCGGTGAACACCGGCACCCGGACGGTGGTGGGCGAGATCCGCATGGCGGGCGCCTCGAGGATCTTGCGGGCCTCGTGGACCAGCTTCCACTCCTCGCCGGTGTAGCCGCCCGGGCCGAACTTGTCGATGTGCGGGATGAGGTTGAAGGCGATCTGGTGCTGGAAGAAGCTCGGGACGATCGCCTCGCCGCGCGCCCACGCGAGCGTCTGCTCGCGGAGCTCCTCGACGCCGCGGACGCCCGCGCCCGAAACCGCCTGGTAGCTGGTCGCCACCGCCCGCGTGACCCGGGCGGCGCGGTGGAGCGGCGCGAGCGCCATCACCGTGACCACGGTCGTGCAGTTCGGGCTCGCCACGATGCCCTGGTGCCCCTTGATGGCGTGCGCGTTGATCTCCGGGACGACGAGCGGCACCGCCGGGTCCATCCGGAACGCGTTCGACTTGTCCACCACCATGGCGCCCGCGCGGACGGCCAGCGGCGCGTGCTCCTTCGACTGCGAGGTCCCGGCCGAGAAGAAGGCGATCTCCACGCCGCGGAAGGCCTCCGGCGTCACCTTCTCGACGCGCACGGAGTCCCCCGCGAAGGTGACCGTCTTGCCCACCGAGCGCTCCGACGCGAACGCCCGGAGCTCGCGCACCGGGAACTTCCGCTCCTCGAGGATCCGGAGCGTCATCTCCCCTGCCGCGCCCGTCGCTCCTACCACCGCAATCCGATGCCCTGCCATTCCCGTCCTCCGGTCGCCGCCTGGCGGCGGACCCCGCGCTCCCGCCTCAGCGGTAGAGCGCTTCCAGCTCCTGGATCACCCGGTCGGCCATCGCGGTCGTGCCGACCAGCGAGGTCCCGGGAGTGTGGATGTCCTTGGTCCGGTGCCCGGCTGCGAGCGTGCGCTCCACGGCCTGCTCCACGCGTTCCGCGTCGGTCGGGCGGCCGAGGGAGTAGCGCAGCAGCATCCCGACCGACAGGATCGCGGCCAGCGGGTTGGCGATCCCCCGACCCGCGATGTCGGGCGCCGTGCCGTGGATTGGCTCGTAGAGCCCCACCGGGCGCTCCCCTCGCGCCTCGCCGAGGCTCGCCGACGGCAGCATGCCCATCGAGCCCGCGATGATCGCCGCCTCGTCCGACAGGATGTCGCCGAACGTGTTCTCGGTCACGATCGTGTCGAACCGCCGCGGGTCGGCCACGAGTGCCATCGCGCAGTTGTCCACCAGCAGATGGTCGAGCTGGACGTCCGGGTATCCGCGCCCGACGTCCGTGACGATCTCGCGCCAGAGCTGCGACACCACCAGCACGTTCGACTTGTCGACCGAGGTCAGCTTGCGCCGCCGGCCGCGGGCGACCCGGAACGCGAGCTCCGCGATCCGCTGGATCTCCCGCGCGGTGTACACCATCGTGTTGACCCCGCGCCGGGCGTCCCCGCTGCCCTCGATGCCTCGCGGCTCGCCGAAGTAGAGGCCCCCGGTCAGCTCGCGGATCACGAGAAGGTCCGCGCCCTCGACGATCGAGCGCTTGAGCGGCGAGCTGTCCACCAGCATCGGGTAGAGGCGGGCGGGGCGCAGGTTCGCGTAAAGGTCCAGCTCCTTGCGGATGAGCAGGATGCCGCGCTCGGGTCGCTGCTCGGGGCGGAGGTGGTCCCACTTGGGCCCGCCCACCGCGCCGAACAGGATCGCGCTCGCGTCCCGGCAGATCCGGAGGGTCGCCGGCGGGAGCGGCGTCCCCTGGGCGTCGATCGCCGCGCCGCCGATCAGGCCCTCCTCGAGCTCGAGCTCGAGCCCGCTCTCCTTGGCCACCACGCCGAGCACCCGCGAGGCCTCGGCGGTGACCTCCACGCCGATGCCGTCGCCCGGCAGGACCGCGATCCGATGCGTCGTCATCTACGTTCCTTCCGGGCCCGGGCCCCGCACGGCCTCTCGCAGCACCATCGGGGGCGCCGGCTCGCGCTGCCGCAGCAGCAGCCAGCGCACGGGTCCCGAGGCGGCGTACGCGGAGAACAGCACGAACACCGCGACGTCGGGCTGCGCGAACACGATCAGGATGCCGAGCGCCACGACCAGCAGCACGCCGAAGGGGTGCCGCTTGGCGAAGTTCAGGTCCTTGAACGAGTAGTAGCGGATGTTGGAGATCATCAGGAACGCGATCACGTATGTGGCGCAGGCGATCGCGAAGAGCTCCGAGCGCCCGAAGTTCCGCTCGTCGAGGAACACGACGGTCGACGCGACCACCCCCGCCGCGCCGGGGATCGGCAGGCCGATGAAGTACCGCCGGTCGGTGACGCCCGTCAGGACGTTGAACCGCGCGAGCCGGAGCGCCCCGCAGATCACGTACAGGAACGCCGCGCCCGCGCCTACCCGCCCCAGCGGCTGGAGCGCCCACGAGTACAGAAGGAGGCCCGGGGCCACCCCGAACGACACGACGTCGGCCAGGGAGTCGAACTCCACGCCGAACTGGGTGGTGGTGCGCGTGAGGCGCGCGACCTTCCCGTCCAGCATGTCGAGCACCATGCCGATGAAGAGCGCGAGCGCCGCCCACTGGTGCCGGCCGTCGAACGTCAGCACGATCGAGTAGAACCCGCAGAGCAGGTTCCCCGTCGTGAGGAGCCCCGGCAGGAGGAAGATCGTCTGGCGCCGGCGCTCCCGCAGCTCCGACCACCGTCGCCGGCGAAGCGCCGACGGCGGCCGCCGCCTCACGGCAGCACTCCCATGACGGTCTCGCCCCCGCGCACCCGGTCGCCGACCTTGACGGAGAGGCGAGCGGAGGCGGGAACGATGAGGTCCGTGCGCGAGCCGAACTTGATGAGGCCGAACCGCTCCCCCGAACCGAGCTTGTCCCCGGGCCGGACCCGGCAGACGATCCGGCGAGCGAGCACCCCCGCGATCTGGCGCACGACGACACGGGCGGACTCGCCCTGGATCGAGATCGTCGTGCGCTCGTTCCGCTCGGAGGCCTCCGCCCGGTAGGCGGCCATCTTCTCCCCCGGACGGTGCTCCACGCCGACCACGAGACCCGCCAGGGGCGACCGGTTCACGTGGACGTCGAGCGGCGACAGGAAGATCGACACCGCCTGGGCCGGCCCGACGAACGGATCGTCGAGCGAGGCCCGGACGTCCGTCACTCGGCCGTCCGCGGGCGCCAGGATCACGCCCGGCCCGCCTGGCGCGGTGCGCTCCGGGTCACGGAAGAAGAACGCCATGAAGACGGTGACCACGCCCAAAACGACCGCCGCCTTCATCCATCCGGCCCACGCCAGGAGGAGCGCCAGCGCCAGCGGGACGAGGATGAACGCCCACCCCTCCGCGGCGATCGGCAGCATCCGTTCCGACATCCGCGACAGCCGCTACCCCATCCTCGGCGGCTTGATCCAGCTCATCATCGACCGGAGGCGCTTGCCAACTTCCTCGATGGGATGCTCGGCCTCGGTCCGGCGCGTGGCGAGGAAGCTCGCGCGGTTCGCCAGGTTCTCGAGCACCCACTCGCGCGCGAATTGCCCGCTCTGGATCTCGCCGAGGATCTTCTGCATCTCGGCGCGGACGTGGTCGTCGACGATCCGCGGGCCCCGGCTGTAGTCGCCGAACTCCGCGGTGTCCGAGACCGAGTAGCGCATGTACGCGAGCCCGCCCTGGTAGAACAGGTCGACGATCAGCTTCAGCTCGTGCATGCACTCGAAGTAGGCGACCTCCGGCTGGTAGCCGGCCTTGACGAGGGTCTCGTAGGCTGCCTTGATCAGCGCCGACACGCCGCCGCAGAGAACGGTCTGCTCGCCGAAGAGGTCGGTCTCGGTCTCTTCCTTGAAGGTCGTCTCGATCACGCCCGCGCGGGTGCAGCCCACGCCCTTGCCGTAGGCCAACGCGACGTCCCGGGCCTTGCCGGACACGTCCTGCTGGACGGCCAGGAGGCCGGGCACGCCCGGGCCCTGCACGAAGAGGTCACGCATGATGTGGCCGGGCGCCTTGGGCGCGATCATTGCCACGTCGACGTCGGCGGGCGGAACGACCTGGTTGAAGTGGATCGAGAACCCGTGCGCCATCATGAGCATCTTGCCCTTCGACATGGCGCCCCGGATCGACTCCTCGAAGGTCTGGCGGTGTACCTGGTCCGGCAGGAGGACCATGACGATGTCCGACATCTGGGCGGCTTCCGCCACCGTCGCGACCTTGAGCCCGTCCTTCTCGGCCTTCGGCCAGCTCTTCGAGCCCTTGTAGAGCCCGACGACGACGTCCTGCCCCGAGTCCTTGAGGTTCAGCGCGTGCGCGTGGCCCTGGCTCCCGTAGCCGACGACGGCGATCTTCTTGCCGCGGAGCAGCGACAGGTCCGCGTCCTGGTCGTAGTAGATCTTGGCTGGCATCCCTCTGGTCTCCTCGGACGCATCCCGTCCGGCTAGTCGGCGAACCCGGTCACGCGCGGGTCCTGGCTGGGCTCGCTGTCGCGGCGGCGCCGCTGGGCGTCGGCGGCCTTGCCGAGCGGCTCTTCCGCCCGCCGGCGCGCGGTCTTCGAGCCTCGCGCGATGGCCACCTTGCCCGTGCGAACCAGCTCCTGGATCCCCATGGGCCTCAGGAGCTCGATGATGGCGGTGAGCTTGGACTCTTCTCCGGTGGCCTCGAGCGTGTACGTGGTGGGCGTCACGTCCACCACCTTCGCCCGGAAGATGTCGGCCACCCGGAGGATCTCGGCCCGATGCTGGGCCTCGGCGTTCACGCGCACCAGCACGAGCTCGCGCTCGACGTGGTTCTCCTGCGTGAGGTCGGTCACCTTGATGACGTCGATCAGCTTGTGCAGCTGCTTCACGACCTGCTCGAGCACGAACTCGTCACCCCGCACCACGAGCGTCATGCGGGAGACGGTCGGGTCCAGGGTCTCTCCGACGGACAGGGACTCGATGTTGTAGCCCCGCGCGCTGAAGAGGCCGGCCACCCGGGACAGGACGCCGAACTTGTTCTCGACGAGGACCGCGATCGTGTGCTTCCGGATGCCGTGGCCGTTCTGCACCGCGGCCTCCTAGAAGCCCGTCTGGGACTTGGCGGCCTTCGCCTTGACGTCCTTGTTGGGGCGCTCGAGGAGCATGTCCTTGTTCGCCCCGCCTGCCGGCACCATCGGGAAGCAGAACTCGTTCTTGTCGACCATCACGTCGACCAGGACGGGCCCGGGGATCGCGAACGCCTTCTCCAGCGCCGGCACCACCTCGTTCGGCTTCGACGCGCGGATGCCGACCGCCCCGTACGCCTCGGCCAGCTTGACGAAGTCGGGGCTCGCCGACAGGTCGATCGAGTGGAACCGGCCGCCGTAGATGATGTCCTGCCACTGGCGGACCATCCCGTGGCCGCCGTTGTTGATCACCACCGTCTTGATCGGGAGCTGGTTCTCGACGATCGTCGCGAGCTCCTGGGAGCTCATCACGAAGCTCCCGTCGCCGTCGACGAGCACCACGAGCCGGTCCGGCCGTCCCACCTGAGCGCCGATGGCCGCCGGGAGCCCGTAGCCCATCGTCCCGAGCCCGCCAGAGGTCAGCCAGTGCCTCGGGTGGCGGAAGCGATAGTGCTGGGCCGCCCACATCTGGTGCTGCCCCACCCCGGTGACGATGATCGCCTCGCCCTTGGTGAGGTTGGAGATCTCCTCCACGACGTACTGGGGCTTGATCAGCTCGTCGTCCCAGTCGTAGCGGAACGGGTGCTTCTGGAGCCACTGGCCAAGCTGCCGAAGCCACTGCTCGCGCGCGTCCCGGACCGCGGCCCCGGCGGGGCCGGCGCTCTCCTGGCGGACGGCCTCGACCAGCTGGGCCAGCACCCTTCGGGCGTCGCCCACGATCGGCACGTGCACCTTGATGTTCTTGGAGATCGAGGACGGGTCGACGTCGATGTGGATGATCTCCGCCTGCGGCGCGAACTGGTCGACCTTCCCGGTCACGCGGTCGTCGAACCGGGCCCCCACGGCGATCAGGCAGTCCGCGTTGTAGACGGCCATGTTCGGCGCGTAGCCGCCGTGCATGCCGAGCATGCCGAGCGACAGCGGGTGGTCCGACGGGAACGCGCCCAGCCCCATGAGCGTGGTCGTCACGGGGATCCGCGTCATCTCGGCGAGCTCCCGGAGCTCTTTGGACGCGTCCGCCCCGATGACCCCGCCGCCGACGTACAGGACCGCGCGGCGCGCGCGCATCATCGCCTTCGCCGCCTTCTTCACTTGGCCCGGGTGCCCCTCGAACGTCGGGTTGTACGACCGGAGGTGGACTTTATCCGGGTACTCGAAGTCGGCCTGCTTCATCAGGACGTCCTTCGGCAGGTCGACGTGCACGGGACCGGGGCGGCCGGTGGCCGCGATGTGGAACGCCTCGCGGATCACCGGCGCGATGTCCTTGATGTCCTTCACGAGGTAGTTGTGCTTGGTGCACGGGCGCGTGATGCCGACGTTGTCGGCCTCCTGGAAGGCGTCGTTGCCGATGAGGTGCGTCGGCACCTGCCCCGTGAAGGCGACGATGGGCATCGAGTCCATGTACGCGTCCTGGAGGGCCGTGACCAGGTTGGTCGCCGCCGGACCGGACGTCACCATGCACACGCCCACCTTGCCGGTCACGCGGGCGTAGGCCTCGGCGGCATGGCCCGCCGCGGCCTCCTGACGGACCAGCACGTGGCGGAGGGGCCCCGGGAAGTCGTACAGGGCATCGTAGAGGGGAAGGACCGCCCCGCCGGGCAGCCCGAACACGACGTCCACACCCTCACGCTGAAGCGATTCCAGGACGATGCGCGCGCCTGACATCTTCATGGCCGGTCTCCTACTCTCCATGCGGCGTTACCCAACCCCTCGCCGTCGTGCTCGTCGGTTCCCGTGCCGCCGTCCGTGAAGTATCGGGCGGCGGTCGGCCTCCGCGTGGCGTCGCCGGCAGGTCGCAAAGTCTGATCAGGATAGCACCTAAACCCTGATCGGGTCAATCCGAAACGGGCTTGATGGGAAACGCGGGAGACCGGGCGGTCAGCGAGAGGGCCGGCGGGGGCGCCGCTCGGGGGGCGCGTCGGCGCGCCCCACGACCAGGCGCTCGACGCCGACCAGGTGCGCCAGCATCGCCTGCTCGGCCTTGCGCGGGTCGCCGGACTCGACGGCCGTCAGGATGTGGCGGTGGTCGCCGTGCGAGCGCACGGGTCGGCCTGGCTGGGACAGGGACTCCTCCCGGCTCTGGGCGAGGAGGTCCATGAGGGTGGTGACGATCCGGGTGATCGCCCGGTTGTGGGTCGAGTGGGCAAGCGCGGTGTGGAACGCCGCGTCCTGGGTGAGTCCGGTCCGTCCCGCGGCGACCTCGGCCCCCTGCTGCTCGAGGATGCGGGCCATGTCGGCCACCTCCTCGGAGCTCGCCCGGCGCGCGGCCAGGGCGGCGATGGGCGGTTCGAGGAGCCGGCGCGCCTCGTAGAGGTCGGCGATCGTCTCGCGCTGCGCGAGGATCACGAGGGCGAGCGGCTCGACCAGGGACTCCACCGAGACCTCCCGGACGAACGCGCCCTCCCCGGGGCGGATCCCGATGAGGCCACGGCTCTCGAGGGCCCGCATCGCTTCCCGCACCGAGGTCCGGCTGACCCGGAACCGCTCCGCCAGGTCGCGCTCCGGCGGGAGCCGGTCCCCGGACTTCAGGTGCCCGTCCGCGATCAGGAGACGGATCTGGCGGACGATCTCCTCGTAGATGCGGGTGCTTCGGACGGGCTCGAGGCTGGGCCAGTCGACGTCGGAGCTGCGACGGCGCGCCACGATTCGGCCTCCCCGATCAGCGGCTGGTTCCGGCGCGGACGGCGACCGCCGCTCGGCCGCGGCGCCGGGCCCACGCGCGCCCGACGACGATGACGAGGATGGCCAGGGCCCCCTGGCACCCGCGCGTCACGACCGCGTTCGGATGGCCGCCGAGCCATCCCTGCACCATGCGGTCTCCGAGGATCATCTCGGCGGCCACCCAGCCGAGGATCGCGGCGCCGACGTCCACGATCCACCAGAAGCGCGCCATGAGACGCGCGAGCAGCCCGCTCCCCCAGATGACCAGCGGGATGGAGAGCCCCACGCCGAAGATGACCAGGACCATGTCCCCGTGCGCCGCACCGGAGATGGCGAGCACGTTGTCGAGGCTCATGATCACGTCGGCCAGCACGATGATCCAGATGGCCTCGAGGAGCGTGGTGCCGGACCGGACCGACTGGTGCTCCTCCGACTCGCCGTGGCCTTCCTGCGACAGCAGCTTCACCGCGATCCAGACGAGGACCAGCCCTCCCACCGCCTGGAGGAGCGGGATCCGGAGGAGCACGCTGATGATCGCGATGAAGACGATGCGGAGCCCGACCGCGCCGACCGTTCCCCACAGACGCCCCTGCCACTGCTGGTGCTTCGGGAGCTTCCGGACCGCCAGCGCGATCACGAGGGCGTTGTCGCCGGCGAGCGTGAGGTCGAGGATCACGATCTGGATCCAGCGGAACCAGAACTCGGTGGTGAGAAGCTCCGCCCAGTTCACCGGACAGGCCTCCGGAACACGCGGATCTCGTCCGACAGCCCCGCCACGCCCGGCACCTCGCGCGAGATGGCCAAGGCGGCCGCCCGTTCCCCTTCCGACGCCACGATGCCCACCAGCCGCACCTGTCCTTCCGTCGCGTGCACGTCGAGGTCCACCTGGGCCGTCAGCGGCGTCGCCTTCATGGTCGCGCGGACGCGCGCGGCAAGCGTGCGGTCGGCCAGCGCCTGCCGCGACGCCGTCGTGGCCCGGAACTCTGCCGCGTCGACCAGGTCCAGGACCTGTCGGACGGCCGTCGCCACACCGACGGTCTCCGTGTTGACGACGAGATCGTACAGGAGGGGGTCCGTCCAGTCGACATCGAACATCTGCCGCATGCGCGCCCGCACGCCGTCGTCGTACGCGGCGATGCGGCGCGCGGCCTCGTCGGCGTCGATGCCGTGGCGCTCCATCACCCGGCGCGCCCGCACGGCCGGCGGCGCGCAGACACGCACCCGCACCGCGTGCTGGATGCCGCGCAGGAACAAGGTCGACCAGCGGCCGACCAGGACGACGCGATCCACCAGTGCCGCCTCGAGCACCGCCGCCTCGAGGTAGGCCCGGTACCGGAGCCGCGGCCGCCGGAAGCGCTCGACGAATCCCGGCGCCTCCTCGACCATCCCCACGAGGCGGGACTCCCGCACCCGGTACTCCCGCGCCGCGTCCCGCAGGATGTCGTTCCGCAGGAACTCGTAGCCGAGCCGCCGGGCCACCTCCTGGGCGATGGGCGAGCCGAGGCTCCCCATCTCCCGCGTCATCGCGACCACCGGCATGGCGGGCGTCCCTCAGCCGCGAGTGGCCTCGGACGGGCGGAGCCGAGGACGCCGCATCAGGGGACCGATGACGGGCAGGAGGAACAGCACGAGGGCCGCCAGGGTGATGGCCCCCGCGATCGGGCGGGTCGCGAAGATGAGCACCGACCCTTGGGACATGATGAGGCTCTGCCGGAGCGCGTTCTCGGCCAGGTCCCCCAGCACGAGCGCGAGCACGAGGGGCGCCAGCGGGTAGTCGAGCTTCTTGAACACGTACCCGAGAACGCCGAACCCGAGCATGTACCAGATGTCGAGCATGCTGTTGCTGACGGTGTACGCGCCGATCGCGCAGACGAAGACGATCAGGGGCACGAGGACCGCGAACGGGATGCGGAGGATGGCGGCAAACGCCGGCACGAAGAAGAGGACCATCACGACGCCGATGACGTTGCCCGTGTACATGCTGGCGATCAGGCCCCACACGAACTCGGGCTTCTCCACGAAGAGCATCGGACCGGGCTGGAGGCCCCAGATCAGGAGGCCTCCCAGCATGACCGCCGCGGTCGGGGACCCCGGAATGCCGAGGGTGATCATGGGCAGCATCGCCGCGACCCCCGCCGCGTGCGCGGCGGTCTCGGGAGCGACCACGCCCTCCAGGACCCCCGTGCCGAACTTCTCGGGGTGACGCGAGAACCGGCGCGCGAAGCCGTAGCTCATGAACGAGGCCGGAGTGGCGCCCCCTGGCTTGAACCCCATCCAGAAGCCGATCATCGCGCTGCGGATGAACGTCCGCCAGTAGCCGGCCAGCTCCCGCCACGTCGCCAGGATGTCCCGAAAGCGCACCCGCGGCGTGACGCCCCGGAAGTGGAGCCCTTCCTCCACGGTGAGGAAGATCTCGCCGAGGCCGAACAGTCCGATGACGGCCACGATGAACGAGACCCCGCGCATGAGCTCGACCGAGCCGAACGTCAGCCGGAGGCTGCCGGTGACCACGTCGAGACCGATCGCGCCCAGGATGAAGCCGAGGACGATGGACGCGAATGACTTGATCGGGCTGCCCCCGCCGAGCCCAATGAAGCTCGAGAAGGTCAGGAGCTGGATGGCGAAGAACTCGGGGGGACCGAACTTCAGCGCGATCTCGGCCAGCGGCTGGGCGAAGAATGACACGAGCAGGATGGCGAACAGCGCCCCGATGAACGACGAGGTGAAGGCGGCGGTGAGCGCCTGCGCCCCTTTCCCCTGCTTCGCCATCGGGTAGCCGTCCAGCGTCGTGGCGACGGACCACGGCTCGCCGGGGATGTTGAAGAGGATCGACGTGATGGCTCCGCCGAAGAGCGCCCCCCAGTAGATGGACGTCAGCAGGATGATCGCCGACGTCGGCGGCATGGTGAACGTGAGGGGCAGGAGGATCGCCACCCCGTTCGCGCCTCCCAGCCCCGGGAGCACGCCGATGATGGTCCCCAGCACGATCCCGATCACCGCCATGACGAGGTTGAACGGCGTGACGGCGATCTGGAAGCCGAGGAGGAGGTGCTCGATCCCGCTCATCGCCCCCTCAGTACCCGAGCCGCGTCTCGAGCGGCCCCTTCGGCAACGGGACCAGGAACCACACCTCGAAGATCAGGAAGGTCACCACCGGGATCCCGATCGCGACCAGCAGGGTCGTGATCCACCGGTGCCGGCCGATCCATCGCATGTAGCTGGCGAGGTAGAGCGCGCCGCTCACGTACAGCCCGAGGACGTGGGTGAGGATCACCATGCCCACGGCGGGAAAGAAGACCGTGGCCACCGAGCGCATCTGCGGGCCGGTCACGAACCGCGCGGTCGGCGAGCCGCGCCGGACCGCTCCGACCACCACGATGGCCGCGGAGGCGAGGAGGGCCGCGCCCAGGTAGAAGACGAAGAATCCGGGGCGCGGCCCGTCGGTGCTCCAGCGGATGCCGAGCCCGAGGCCCTCGACCATCACGACGGCCGCGACGACCGCCAGGACCACGCCGCAGACGATGTCAGCCGTGCGCACGCGGCATCTCTCCTTGAGGGTCGTCAGGATCGCGGCGCCCCGCCGCGGGGACGAGGCGCCGCTTCGGTGCGACTACTTGAGGAGACCTCCCTTGCCCATGAGGTCCTTGTGCAGGGCCTCCGCGCCTTCCAGCCACTTCACCAGCTCCGGCCCGGTCTGCCACGCGGGGTTGAGCGCGCCCTGCGCCAGGTACTCCTTGAACTCCGGGGTCCCGTAGACCTTCTGCAGCATGCCCTGGTAGAACGCGACGGCGTCCGCCGGCATGCTGGGCGCTCCGAAGATCCCCCGGAGCATGAGGTAGCTGATGTCCGCGCCGAGCGCTTCCTTGATCGTCGGGATGTCACCCCAGCCGGGCGCGGCCAGGCGCTTGGTGTCGAAGACGGCGAGCGGGCGCACGCGTCCGGCCTTGAGGTGGCCGGCGCACTCGATCGGGTTGTTCACGGTCGAGTCCACGTGGTTGCCCACGAGGTTCACGCACACCTCGCCTCCGCCCTTGAAGGGCACGTAGATGAACTTCACGCCGAGCGCCTGCTCGAGCAGGATCGTGATGATCTGGTCTTCCTGGGCGGCCCCGGTCCCGCCCATCTTCATCCTGCCGTCGCCGCCCGAGACCTCCTTGGCCGCCGCGATGTAGTCCTTGGCGATCTTGAAGTCCTTCTTGTCGGGCCGATCCGTGTTGACCCACAGGATGAACTCGTCGAGCGCGAGCCGCGCGACGGGCGTCAGATCCTTCCAGTTGAAGGGCACGCCGGTGTGGAGCGGCGTCGTGAAGAGGTTCGACAGCGTGATGATGATCGTGTGGGCGTCGCCCGACTTCGCCTTGACGTACGTGAAGCCCTCGGCGCCCGCGCCGCCGGCCTTGTTCACGACGACCAGGGGCCGGGGCGACAGCTTGTACTTGTCCACCAGGGGCGCGATCAGGCGCGCCATCTGGTCCGCGCCGCCACCCGTCCCCGCGGGGACGATGAACTCGACCGGCTTGGTCGGCTCCCACGCCTCCGCGGGCGCGACGCCACCCCCGACCAGAGCGAGTCCTAGGAGAGCCGCGGCGGCTGCCATCAGTCGCTGAACCATGGAGCCTCCTTCGTTCGAGCGTTGGGACGCTTGGCCGGGCCCGGAACAACGAAAGGGGCCGCCAGCAGCCTGGCAGCCCCTTCCGTCGCTACGACGACCGCAGTGTCATCGTCTCGATGTCGCGCGGTGCCGGTTCAGGTCGGCATGGGGATCTCCGCGGGCGCCTTGCGGAACGACACCACGCCCGGGATGTCCCAGTTCTCCCACATCTCGTCGACCTTGGCCTGGAAGTACGCGAGGTCCTCCTCGTTGAAGTGCGCGAAGCGGCCCTGCTTGAGGAGGTACTCGCGGACGGGCTTCCGCTTCCGGCCCTCCACGATGGCCTTGGTCTTGCCGTAGTACTTCACGACGCCGTCCTCGACCTCGTAGAGGGGGAAGATCCCGGTCTCGACCGCCAGCTCTCCGAGCTCGTGGGAGAGCATCGGGTCGTAGTCCCAGCCCTTCGGGCACGGGTCGAGGGAGTGGATGAAGGTTGGCCCACCGATGCTCAGCGCCCGGCGGACCTTGTTCATCATCTCCACGGCGTAGGATGCGCAGACCGTGGCCACGTAGCGGCACTCCGGATGCCCGGCGGCCAGCATCCCCGCCATGTTCTTCTTCCAGCGCGTGTGGATGATCCGCTTGACGGCGCCGGGAGGGCTGAACGTCGTGTGGGCGCCGTACGGCGTCATCCCCGACAACTGGATGTCGGTGTTGGCGTAGGACTCGTTGTCGTAGAGCAGGATCAAGGAGTTGTACTCCTTGTGGGTCAGGGTGGCCGAGATGGCCCCGAGCCCCATGTCGGCTCCGCCGCCGTCTCCGCAGAACGCGATGACGTTGATGGGCTCGGCCTTCATCTTGCCCTTCTTCATGAGCGCCTTGAGGCCCGCCGCGGTGCCGAGCGCCGCCGACCCCGACGAGCCGAGCTGCGTGTGCATCCACGGCACCACCCACGGGGTGGTGTAGTACGTCGTGTTCGCGACGTACATGCATCCGGTGGAGCCCAGCACGATGGTGCGAGGCCCCGAGGCCTTCACCATCAGCTTCATCACCAGGGCCGATTCGCAGCCCTGGCAGGTCCGGTGACCCGAGGTGAAGTACTCCTCGATGGCGACCTTCTTGACGCCCTTGAAGGGCAGGAGGACCTGCGTGTCGTTGGTGAACGTCGTGGCGTCAGCCATGGTCTCCCTCTCCCCTACTCGCGAACGCCCAGCCAGTAGGTCGCCCGCTCCGCGCGGCCCTTGCCGGCCGCAGCGTAGCAGATGTCCACCGCCTTGTTCACGTCTTCGAGCGTGACCTCGCGCCCGCCCAGCCCGCAGATGAACCCGATCAGCGGCGGCCGGTGCTCCGCGTTGTAGAGCGCGGCGCGCACCTCGTTCGCGACGACGCCCGAGCCGAAAGGCGACCCGAACGAGTAGTCGCGGTCGATCACCCCGATTGCCTTCGCGGGCCCGAGCGCCCGCGCCAGTTGCTCGTACGGGAACGGCCGGAACCAGCGGAGACGGATGAGGCCGACCTTCTTCCCCTGCTTCCGCAGGCTGCGGATCGCGACCTTCACCGGCAGGGACAGCGTCCCCATCCCCATGAGGATGATGTCGGCATCCTCGGTCATGTACTCCTCGAACCAGGGATTCTCGGGGCCCCGGCCGAAGACCCGGCGGAAGTCGGCGTACGCCTCCTCGATCACGCCGTAGGCGCGCTTGATCGCCTCGTCGTTCTGGCGCCGGATCTCGATGACCCAGTCCTCGTTGACCTGCGGGGCCACCGTGATCGGGTTGTCCGGGTGAAGCAGGAGGTCTCCCCGGTTGTACGGCGGGAGGAACTGCTTGACGCGCTCCTGGGTCGGGACCCGGGTGATGGTCTGGGAGTGGGTCAGGAACGCCCCGTCGGCGGAAATCGCGATCGGCAGGAACACTCGCCGATCCTCCGCCACGCGGTAGGCGATGAGCGTCGTGTCGATCGCCTCCTGCGCGGTGTCGATCCAGACGAGAAGCCACCCCAGGTCACGCACCGACAGCGCGTCGTTGTGCTCGACGCCGAACGCGCCGGGATCGTCCAGGGCCCGGTTTCCCACCAGCGCCACCATCGGCACGCGGAGCGCGGGCGTGACCGTGATCGCCTCCATGGCGTACATCCAGCCCACGCCGGAGGACCCGCAGAACACGCGCGCGCCCACGGTCGACGCGTGCTTCACGATCTCGAACTGGCTGTGCTCGCCCTCGGCCACGATGTACTCGGCCACGAGCTTGCCGTTGGCGATCTTCTTGGCGATCGCCTGCATCACGGTGTCGTAGGGACGGATCGGATACGCCGTGACGACGTCGATGTCGGCCAGCGTCAGGCCTTCGGCGACGGCCTCGCTGCCCGAGATGAGCATCTCGGTTTCGTCGTGGACCGCCGCACCCCCGGCGGGCTTGGTCGCGACTGCCATGGACATCCTCCTCCGTCTGTTGGCGTTCGCCGGGGTCAGGCGCCCGGTGCTTCGGGCACGCCGGTCACGATCGACGCGGTGTCGTGCATGTGGCGCCGGGGCTCGACGCCCTTCGCCTTCGCGTTCTCACCGGGGATTCCCTCGATCACCGGAGTGCCGCCCATCTCCAGCGGACCCTGGGACAGCTCCTCCTCGTACTGGCCGCGATACCGGAACCCGTGCGAGCGCACGGTGGTGACCTTGTCCTTGATCTTGTCGGCGGCCCAGACGCGGTACGAGTCCTTGTCCTGGCGCCACATCTCCCACTGGCTCTGGTTGTCGTCGAAGGCGGCCTCGTTCACCATCGTGATGCAGTCCTTCACCGGGCACACCGCCTCGCACACTCCGCAGCCGCAGCACGCCTCCATGTTCGCGTCGTACAGCCCGTCCGGCGTCACGTCGAAGACGCTGTCCGGGCACTGGATCCAGCAGAGCGTGCACTTGACGCAGGTGTCGAAGTTCACGACCGGCCGCATCGTGCGCGTCGTGAACTTCTTGAAGTACGGGTTCCGCTCGGGCCGGTACCCCTTCCCGCCCTCGACCGGCTTGCCGACGGGGATCGCCGGGATCGTCAGGCCCTCCCGCATCTCCCACCACTTCGGCATCTCGAAGGAGAACGGCACCTCGTCGTTGCCCTCGGTGCTCTGGATCCGCCGGCCCTCGGCGCGCTCGTACGCTTTCCGCGCGGACTCGGCCTTCAGCTCCGAGCCCCACTCCGCCTCTCGGACGGCGGCGCAGACGGCATCGATGTCGAGGAACTCCGACGCGATCTTGGCCAGCGCCCCGAGGACCCGCGCCTCGGTGTGATCCTCCTTGAACACCCACAGCCCCGAGAACGACGCCTTCCCGGGCAGGATCCACAGGTGGTAGGGCGCGTCCTTCTTGTGGATGTCCCGCAGGAGCTCGCTCGGCGCTCGCGTCGACGTCACCATCAGGTGTCCACTCGGGAGCAGCAGGCGGTTGATCGGCTGGAGGCCGTACCACGCCCACGACTCCACGCCCTTGCAGAGCGTGTCGTCGACGCAGATGGTGACGTGGAGCTCCTTGGGCTCGTAGCGGGCCATGTGCTGCTCGAGCTCCTCCTTGGTGTCCGCCACGATCGCGAAGTCCTTGGCCGGGATGCCGTTCCGCTGCGGGCTGTCGCCGTAGCGCCCGAACGCGATGCCCCACCGCCCCGCCTTGCGGGAGGAGAGCACGATCCCGCGGGTGATCCGCGCCGCCAGATTCTTCTGGAAGATGCCCCGGTAGACCACCTCGACGGTGAGATGCGCCATGCACGGCCTCCTGCCGGCCCCGGGCAAGCCGGGGCGTGGTTGCGGTATGGTGGTCTGACCTCTCAACCGACGCTACCGGGTAAGCGCCACCCCTGTCAACAGGCTTCGCCCGCCGACGGGACCCGGGAGTCCCGTGGCGGGCGCGCGGCTCCGCCGTCGGGCCGGCGGCCTAGCCCATCCCGCTCGCGCGCTCGGGCTGGATCTTGTAGATGACCCGCACCTCTCCGGCCCGGCGATAGGGATAGCGGTCCTGGCCGAGGTACTTCTTGGCGAGGCTGTCGATGTGGGCGTCGCCCCCCTGCTCGGTGATCTCGACCACGCGGCCGAGGACGCCCAGGTAGCGGTAGGCGTTGGCCGGGTCGACGATCGACAGCGAGACGGCCGCGTTCCGCCGCATGTTGCGGTCCTTCACCCGCCCCTTCGCCGAGTTCACGCGGAAGAACTTCCCGTCGTAGTCGAACCAGACCGGAGTGACCTGGGGTCCCCCGTTCGGCATCACCGTTCCCAGGTGCGCCAGCACCTTCTGGTCGGTGGTCAGCAGGTCTCCGTACTTCTTCAGCGTGTCGTTCATCTCGCTCCTCCCGATTCGGGCAGATTCGTCGCCTCAGGCCCCGGCCGCCCGGAGGGCCAGGTCCAGGGACGCCTTCAGGTCCTCCACCGCTTCGATCCCCACGGACAGTCGCACGAGCCCGGGACCGATGCCAAGCTTCGCGCGCTCGTCGTCGGACAGCGGTCGATGTGACGTCCTCGCCGGGTACGTCCAAGTCGTCGCGACGTCGCCGAAGCTCGGCGCGAACGCGATGAGCGGCTCGCCCTCCGGCGACCCCGCCTCGCGGGCCAGCACGCGGAACAGCCGCTCCACGGCCGCCGTGCCCCCGGCGAGCTCGAAGGACAGCATGCCACCGAAGCCGTCCGGGAGCAGCGTCCGGGCGAGCGCGTGCTGCGGATGTTGGGGCAAGCCCGGATAGTGGACGCGCGCCACCTCGGCGCGCCCGGCGAGGAACTCGGCCAGCGCGAGCGCGTTGGCCGAGTGACGCTCCATGCGGAGCGCGAGCGTCCGCGCGCCGCGGAGCGTGAGCCAGGCGTCGAACGGCCCGAGGTTGAGACCGACCCGCACCGCCTGCGCCCGCGCGGCCTCGACGAGGGTCCGGGAGCCGACCAGCACTCCCGCCGTGACGTCGCCGTGGCCGGACAGGTACTTGGTCGCGCTGTGGTGCACCGCCGTGGCGCCGTGCTCGAGGGGGCGCAGGAGCGCGGGGGACGCGAACGTGCTGTCCACGAGGAGCGTCAGGTTCCGGTGGCGCGCGAGCGCCGCCAGCCGGGGCAGGTCCGCCAGACGCAGGAGCGGGTTGGACACCGCCTCGACCACGATGGCCCGCGTGGCCGCCGTCAGCGCCGCCTCCACCGAGGCCGGCTCCGTGGCGTCCGCGAAGGTCACGCCGATCCCCCACCGCGCCGCCTGCTCCCGGAGGAGCGCGGTGGTCGCGCCGTAGAGGTCCTGACCGGCGACGAGGTGGTCACCCGGCCGCAGGCCGCCGAGCAGGAACGCGCTCAGCGCGCCCATGCCCGACGCCACCACGAGCCCCGCCTCGCCCCCTTCGAGGGACGCGAGCGTGTTCTCGAGCATCGTGTGGTTCGGGGTCCCGAACCGGCCGTAGACGTACCCCGCTTCCCGCCCTTCCCAGACGGCGTCGACCTGCGCCATGTCGTCGAACACGTAGACGTTGGCCAGGTGGACGCTGGGGACCAGTGGCGTCGAGGCCGAACGGGGAGACGGCGCGGCCCGCGCGACCCGTGTCGCGAACCTGAGCGGCGCGCTCACCGGGGCTCCCGTACGAACGCGGTGCCTGCGCTCCGTCCTTCGAGGGCAGTTCTTTCTGAGCGACGTTGCGCAACATTGCATTTAGATCGACACAACGGATACTTGGAACATGTCACCGGAGAGTCCTCCTCAGTGCGTGACGCTCATCGCGCGACACTGTGTGTTCTCGAGCGCTTCCAAGCGCCCGAGCGCTGAAAAACTTGGGCCCCTCCGGGCCCTGGCGTAAAGTGGGCGAGCTTTGGGGACCGGCCCTCCGCTGGGGGCCGCGGTCGCCGACGCGAGCGGTTCCTCGACGGACGGGATCAGAGGGTCGATGAGCACGATCGCTGCGATTCTTTTCGACATGGACGGGGTCCTCATGGACTCCGAGCCCCTCCACCTCCGAGCCACCCAGTTCGCGCTCGGCGTCCGGGCCCAATCCTACACGGAGCGGGACAGCCAGGCCTTCTTCGGCTCGACCGACGGCGAGACGTTGCGGATCCTCCGGATCCTCTTCGACGTCGACGCGCCGACCGACGAGCTGGTCCGCCGGAAGCGCGAGCGGCTGATCTCGCTCGTGAGGGCCGAGGGCCAGGGTCTCCCCGGCGTGCCCGAGATCCTGCTCCGCTTCCGGGCGGCCGGCGTCCGCCTGGGCCTCGTGTCCGCCTCCGCCCGGCCGGAGATCGAGGCTATCCTGGAGACCGTGGGCCTCAAGGGCGCGTTCGAGACCATCGTCTCCGGCGACGAGGTGGCGCGAGGGAAGCCGTCGCCCGACGGCTACCTGATGGCGGCCCGCCGCTTGGGGCTCGAGCCGGAGTGCTGCTTCGTGGTCGAGGACACCCGCAGCGGCGTCCTGGCCGGCAAGGCCGCCGGCATGACCGTCGCGGCGGTGCCGGGCCCAGTGAGCATCCAGGAGGACTTCTCCCCCGCCGATCTCGTCCTGCCGAGTCTCGAGGCGCTCCCCAAGGTGCTGCCGCTGAACGGCAACGGGAACGGAAATGGGCACGATTCTGACGCATTCACACGGGAGCGACCAGCATGACCCACCTGAGCATTCGCGCCGCTCGACTCGCGAGGGCCGCCCGGTGAGCCTGGGCGAGCCGAACGTCAAGCGCGCGCTCGACTGGATACTCGACCAGCTCACCGACGACCCGGACGCCAAGCGCGGCCCGCTCATCGACGAGGCGTCCCGCCAGTTCGACCTCACGCCGCTCGAGGCGGACTTCCTCTACCGGCAGCTGAACGACGTGCTGAAGCAGAAGAAGCCGGGCTAGTCGCCCGCGTCGCGACCCCGCCGCCCGCCGAAGGCGCGGCGGGCCTTCACATCTCCGGTGGCCCGTTACGGGGCCCGGTAGCGCTCCTTGAGCTCGCGAGGCGCGATGGCGATACGCTTGCCGGAGACGTCGTCGAGGACGTAAACCTCGTCCGTCAGGGAGCCGCTCGCGAAGACCTCGAAGACTTCGAGGACGGTCTCGAGTGTCCCGCCCGGTCGTTCCGCCATCATCGCCTCCACGTCGGACACCGCGAGCCGCATCGATCGTCCCCTCTCACTGAGCCGCGGCAGGCGCCGGACGCCGCCGGTGGATCAACACGAGCGTGAGCGCCGCCAGCCCGGCCACCACGATGACGGTACCCGCATTCGGCCGGAAGAGGTAGCCGCGCGCCCAGGCGAAGGCCGCGTTCCGCAAGACGAGGCTCCGCGGCACCAGCTCGAGATCGAGCCGCCCTCCCGGCTCGCCGGCCGGCTCCCACGCGTCCCCTTCCCCGTCGGTGACGATGGTCCCGGGCCGACCGACGAAGTAGAGCCCGTATCGCGGCACCACCACCCGCGTGAGCCGCGCGGCCGGCAAGGGCACGAAGAGCGGGATCTCGACACCGGCCCGGCCGTCGAGCGCGGCGACGACGAGGGCATCGTCCCCGTGCCCCGGCGGATCGATCCCGAGCCGCTCGAACGCGAGCTGACGGAGGGGCGCGCGCACCGGACGGGTCGTTGCGGGCTCCGACCAGGCGAGGCTCACCGTGACACCGCGCGGCGCGGGCTCGAGCTCGAGCCAGCCCCCGGGAGGGACCGGCCGCTCCGCCTCGCCGCCGGGTGCGTAGGCGATCGCGAGGGGGATGCCGGACGGCGCCGCGCTCCGGAACGCGCGCATCTCGACGCGGAGGAGGCGCACCGCCGGCACTCCGGCAACCGCGTAGCGGGTCTCCCAGCGCGTCTCCTTCCGGTCCTCGTCGTGCCGGACCGCGGCGATCGTCGTCACGGTCGGGACGCCGCCGCCCAGGACGCGGACCAGCGCCTCGACCGCCGCGCCGGCTGCCGCCAGGTCCTCGCGCACGGGACGTAGCGACACGTGGGCCATGGCCGCGGGATCGATGGCCCGGAGGATCGCAGTCGCCTCGCTGCCGTCCCGCGCGCTCTCGAGCCGGTGATCGAGGTCGCCAAGGTAGGTCGCGATCGCCGCGCGCCGCGCCTCGAGGTCCCGGAACTCGGTCGCCGACAGCGTGCGCGCGAGCCGACGCGCCGCCGCCTCGACGCCGACGGCCTCGCGCGGCGCCGACGCGCGCAGCGGGTCCATCCGCCGGCTGAGGGCTATCACGGCGCCCGCCCGCTGCTCGATCTCCGGGCCGGTGAGACGGAGCTCCTCCCGGCGGAGCCCGGCCAGTCGCTCGCGCGCGGCCGCGACCCCGGGATCACGCGTCCCGATGGGATCCGGCGCCGCCGCGCGTGGCGCGGCCCACGCCGGGATCCAACCCGTCTCGTAGGAGATCGGCGCCGGCGGCGCGAGCCAACCCTGCTGGCCGCCCCACACGGCGAGCGTCGCCGCGGCGAGCAGGACGAGGATCGGCGCGAGGCTGAGCCGCCGTCGAAGCAGGAGCACGCCCACGAGCGCCAGCACCCACAGGGCCCCGAGCGCGAGGTCCAGCGCGCTCGCCATCAGGACGACGGCGAGGAGCGCCGCGACCGCGAAGGTCCTCACGCCGGGGACGCGGGCTCGGGGCGGCGGAGCCGGACGACGGTCGCTCCCCAGCCCCCGCGCGTGGGCGACGCGTCGGCGAAGCGAGTCACGTCCGGTGTCTCCGCGAGCACGCGCCGGACGATCGCCCTCTGGACTCCGCGGCCCCGCCCGTGCACGATGCGCACTTCGTCCAGGCCGGCCTGCCTCGCCTCGTGGAGGTACTCGGCCAGGACCGCCGCCGTCTCCTCGGGCCGGAAGCTGTGCAGATCGAGCACGTCCGCGAGCGGGACGGCGACCGCCTCCAGGCGCACCGGATCGCCCGGCCGCACGATGCCAGGCTCGAGGATCTCCGCGGGGACAGGATCGCCGGGGCCGTCCTCGAGCAGCCCGCCAGCCTGGACGCGGGTCGCGCCAGCACCCGGGCCTTCGTGGAGCACCAGCCGCGCGATCGCCGTGGCGCCGAGGCGAAGGCGCGCGCCGTCGGGCAGGTCGCCGATCGGGCACCCGTCGATCACGACGACGAGGGTCAGCGGGCCACGCTCGAGCACCCGCGACGCGAACCCGGCCCCGCCCACGCTCGGCTCGCGAACGTCCACGACTCGGCCGTCCGGCGAGCCCGAATCGTCCATTGCGGTCCTACTATACCGTCCGGCCCGCGGCGCCACGGTCTTCGCGTCGAGCGCGGTTCCGCGAGAGCGATGGTCTAGAATGACGCCGTGCCAGGCGTCACCGTCACCATCCAACCCGATCGCCGCACGGTCACCGTCGAACCCGGCAACGTCCTTCTCCGCGCGGCTCACGCCGAGGGGGTCGACGTCACCGCCACTTGCGGCGGGCGCGGCCGCTGCACGTCGTGTCGCGTGAAGGTGCTGGAGGGCGTGGCCCCGCCGGGGACGATCAACGACCAGCTCCAGCTCGGCGACGACCTCGTGCGCGAGGGATACCGGCTGGCGTGCCAGCTCGCGCCGACGGAGCCGCTCGTCGTCCAGATCGCGCCGCCCCTCGACGAGCGGGCGTTCCAGATCCTCGGTGTCGACCGAGGCGCGGTGGCCCGGGCGCGCGTCGAGATGGACGCCGGGGTCCGGAAGACGGCGGTCCGCGTGGAGCTCCCGCAGGAGGAGCACCACCAGACCTCGGATCTCGAGCAGCTCGCCGTGGCGGCGGGCATCGCGCCGGAGGACGTGCCGCTCGACGTGGTCCGCGTGCTCCCCGAGACCCTCCGCGAGGCGAAGAGCGAGGTCACCGTCGTCACGTTCCTCGGCCGGCCACTCGGCGTCGAGCGCGGCGACACGACCTCGATGGCCTTCGGCCTCGCGATCGACGTCGGCACGACGAGCGTGGTCACCACGCTGCTCGAGCTCGCCTCGGGCGAGGTCATGGCTTCGGTGTCGAGCCTCAACACCCAGGCGACGTTCGGCGGCGACCTCATGTCCCGGATCGCCTTCGCCCAGTGGAATCCCGCCAACCTGCGGAAGCTCCAGAGCCGGATCATCGGCCTTCTGAACGAGCAGATCGACGACCTCCTCGCGCGCACCGGCGTCCTGGCCCAGTGGATCTACAAGGTGACCGTCGTCGGCAACACGTGCATGCACCACATCCTGCTCGGCGTCGACCCGACCTACGTGGGCCTCTCCCCGTACTCCGCCGTGCTCCGGCATCCGATCGTCGTGCCGGCGCGGAGCCTTCGCCTCAAGGTCAACGCCGAGGCCCGGGTGTGCTTCCTGCCGATCGTCGCGGGGTTCGTCGGCGCGGACGCGGTCGGCGCCGCGCTCGCCACGCGCCTCGACGAGAGCGTCCAGGTCCGCGCCGTCGTTGACATCGGGACCAACGGCGAGGTGGTCATGGGGACGCGGGAGCGCCTCATGGCGTGCTCCGCGCCCGCCGGGCCCGCGCTCGAGGGCGCCCAGATCCGCCACGGCATGCGCGGCGCCGCGGGCGCGATCGATCGCGTGTGGGTCGGGGACGGGGACCTCCGCTTCCACGTGCTCGGCGACGGCCCGCCGCAGGGCATCTGTGGCTCCGGGCTGATCGACGCCGTCGCGGCGGCTCTCGATCTTGGGCTGATCGACTGGACGGGGCTCATCCAGATCGAGCGGCGCGACCGCTTCGCGCCGGCTCTGGCCGCGCGACTGGCCGAGCGGGGCGAGGAGCGCCTCCTGATCCTGGCCCCCCGCGGCGACGCGGCGAGTGGCGGCGAGATCGTCCTCACCCAGGACGACGTCCGCCAGGTGCAGCTCGCCAAGGGAGCGATCGGCGGCGGCATCCGGATGCTCCAGCACGTGCTGGGGGTTCCGGACGAGGCGCTCACCGACCTGATGCTCGCGGGCGGCTTCGGGAACTACCTGTCGATCCGCAGCGCAGTGCGGATCGGGCTCATTCCCCCCCTGCCGGCCGAGCGGATCCGCTACGTCGGCAATGCGGCCGCGCTGGGCGCACAGCTCGCGCTGGTGTCCGAGACGGAGCGGACGCGGGCGAATCGGCTCGCGCGGTCCATCGAGCACCTGTCGCTCGCGACGCACCCGGACTTCCAGGACCTGTTCGTGGAGGCGATGAACTTCCCGAAGGCCTGAGGTCGCCGCCCCGGCGGGGCGTCAGCGACCGACGTTGAAGCGGAAGTGGCAGACCTCGCCGTCCTGGACGGGATACTCCTTGCCCTCGAGCCGGAGGAGGGCGCGCTTTCGCGCCTCGGCCAGCGACCCCGCCTCGAGGAGCTCTGCCCACCCTACGACCTCGGCCCGGATGAATCCGCGCGCGATGTCGGAGTGGATGGCGCTCGCGGCGTCGACGGCGGGCGCGCCGGCGGTGATCGTCCACGCCCGGACCTCGTCTTCGCCCACCGTGAAAAAGCTCGCCAGGCCGAGCAGCGCGTAGGCGTCGCGGATCACGCGGTGAAGCGCCGGCTCGGGCAGGCCGAGGGCGTCGAGGAAGCTCCGCTGTTCCTCCGGCGGAAGGGCCGCGACCTCGCCCTCCACGGCCGCCGAGACCCAGCCGACGAGCGTCTTGGCGCGCTTGGCGGCGTCATCGAGCTCGGCCAGCGCCGCGTCGCGGGAGGACACGGCGTCCTCGGCGAGGTTCAGGCAGTGGAGGATCGGCTTCAGGGAGAGGAACTGGAATCCCCGCAGGAGGCGATCCTCGTCGCCGCTGAGCGCCTGGGCGCGCAGGGCCACGCCCTCCCCGAGCGGTCCCTGCACCCGGTCGAGGAGCGCCTGCTCGCGCTGCTCCGCGTCCGTCGGCTTCCGCTTGAGCCCGGGTCCCAGCTTCTGGAGCCGCCGCTCCACGACCTCGAGGTCGGCCAGGACCAGCTCCTCCTCGAGCGACTGGACGTCGCGCGCGGGCTGGGCAGCCCCGAGCGCCGGCGACGGGAACGCGCGAACGACGTGGAGGAGCGCGTCCGCCTGGCGCAGCTCGCCCACGTCGAGCGTCGCCCGCTCGCCGCGATCGAACCCCGCGAGGTCCACGACCTCGACGCTCGCGTAGACGGTCTTCTTGGGCTGGAACAGCGCGGAGAGCTTGGTCACCCGATCGTCGGGCACGCGCGCGACGCCCACGTTCAGGCGCCCGCGGCCCGGCGGCTGCGCGACACTCGCGTCCGCGCCGGTGAGGAGATTGAAGAGCGTGGTCTTTCCGCTGCCCGGGAAGCCGATGATGCCGAGTCTCACGTCGAACGAGTGTACACTGCTTCGGGTCCATGGCGCCGTCGACCCACGCTCCCCGCGATCTCGATGCCGGCGCCATCGCACTGGTGGTCCTGCTCTCCGCGCTCTGGGGCGGGAACACCGTGGCCGTCAAGGTTGGCGTGGCCGATTGCCCGCCGCTCATGCTGGCGGCGCTCCGGTTCGCGATTGGCGGCGTGTGCGTCGTCGCGTGGGGACTCTGGACCGCCGCGCCGTTCCGGCTGCAGCGCGGCGAAGCCGTGCCGCTCGTCGGCCTCGGGCTCCTCTTCGCGACCCAGCTCGGGCTCCTGAACGTCGGGGTATGGCTGTCCACGGCCGGGCACGCGTCCGTCCTCCTGAACGCGTATCCCGTCTACATCGTCCTCCTCGCGCACTTCCTGGTGCCCGGCGATCGGCTCACGCTGGGGACCATGGGCGGCGTGGTCCTCGGATTCGGCGGCATTCTGGTGCTCTTCGCGAGCCAGCTCCGGGCGCCTCAGGAGGCGGGCTCGACCATCCTCGCCGGCGACGTGGTCCTGTCGGTGAGCGCGGTTCTCCTCGCTCTCCGCCAGGTGGTTCTCAACCGCCAGCTCCAGCGCATCCACCCCGTGAAGCCGCTGCTGGCCCAGGTCGTCATCGGGACGCCCCTGTTCCTCCTGCTCTCCTGGGTCCTGGAGCCGACGCCCACGGTTCTGACGTGGCGGCTCGGCGCCTCGCTCTTCTACCAGGGCGTCGTGATCGCGGGGTTCAACTTCATCGCGAACATGTCCCTCCTGAAGACGTACCGCCCGAGCGCGCTGGCCGCGTTCACCCTGACCACGCCGCTCTTCGGTGTCATCGCCACGGCCCTGGTGATCGGCGAGCCGATCGGCTGGCGGCTCGCCGTGTCGGCGCTCCTGGTGGCCGGCGGAATCGCCGCGGCCACCCTGCTGCGCGACCGCGGGCTCCGAGTGCGAGGCCGCGCCGCCAGCGCCGCGCCCGGCAGACCGTGAGGCGCGCGGACCGCGCTCCCGTTCCGAGCGGCTCTCGGCGCCGCCGGGGTCGCTGGACCTGCCTGGCCGTCCTCGCGCTCGGCACCGTCGCCTCCGCCCAGGCCTTCGTCGCGCCGGAGCTCCGAGCCGAGGCCGGCCGCCTCCTGGTCGAGCTCGCAAGTCTCCGGGGTCTTCCGCCGCCCGGCCCCGCACCTCGGCTCGTCATCCAGAGTCTGGAGGAGCGGCGCCGGTTCGTGGTCGCCGAGCTCTCGAGGAAGTACTCCGCCGCCCGTCTGGAGGCCGAGAGGCGCGCCCTCATCGCATGGGGTCTCGCTCCGGCGGACTTCGATCTGGCGAACTTCTACGCCGACCTGCTCGCGGAGCAGGCCGCGGCGTACTACGACCCGTCGGCGAAACGGATGGTCCTCGCCAACTGGCTCACGCCGGAGCTCCGTCGCGACGCGGTGACCCACGAGCTGGTGCACGCGCTCCAGGACCGGCTGGTCGACCTCGAGCGGTTCCTCGGCGGCGCGCCCGGCCGCAGTGACGAGGGTCTCGCCCGCCAGGCCCTGGTCGAGGGCGAGGCCGTCGCGCTATCGCACGACCTCGCTCTTCGCCGAGAGGGTCGCGACTTCGCGACGCTCCCCGACGTCGCCGACCTCCAGCGCGCCATCCGCACGTCGGCTACTGGGCCGGTCCTGGCGCGGGCGCCCGCCTACGTCCGGAGCATGCTCACGTTCCCGTACGCCGCCGGGCTCGGCTTCGTCCACGCGTTCCGCCAGCGACACGCATGGGCCGAGCTGTCGCCGCTCTACCGGGACCCGCCGCGCTCCTCGTCGCAGATCCTTCACCCCGAGCGCTATTTCGACCGCCGACTCGATCCCGTGCCCATCCCCATGGCCGAGCTCGGCGCGTTCTTGCCGAGCGGGTCCACCTTGCTGCTCGAGGACGAGCTCGGCGAGGTGGGTTTCGCGGAGGTCCTGCGGCAGGTCCCGGGCGGGCAGGCCGATGCCGCCGGCTGGCGCGGTGACCGCTACGTCCTGTGGAATGTTCCGTCGAGCGGCGCGCTCCTGGTCGCGGTCACCGTGTGGGACACGGAAGAGCTCGCGATCGAGTTCGCGGGGGCCTACGCGCGCGCGCTGGTCGCGAAGCGGGCGCTCCCCCCTTCGCCGCCCACCGGCGCCGTCGTCGCGTGGACCGTCGGGGCCGTCGGATTCGCGATCGAGCGCCGCACCCGGACGGTGCTGCTGATCGAGGGCGCGCCGGTGGCCGCGATCGACGCCGTCCGCGCGGCGGTGTGGGCGAAGCCGGTGCTATACTGAGCGCCGCTGCGATGCCGAGCGCCCCATCGAAGGACCTCCGGCGGGTTCCCAACGCCCACGCCGACCGGGACTACGAGGTCGACCACGTCGTCCCGGAGTTCACGTGCGTGTGCCCGATGACGGGGCAGCCGGACTTCGCCACGATCCGGATCCGGTATGTTCCCGACCGCTGGCTGGTCGAGCTGAAGTCGCTGAAGCTCTACATGTGGGCCTACCGGAACGAGGGCGCCTTCCACGAGGACGTCACGAACCGGATCCTGTCCGACCTGGTGCGCACGCTGGCGCCCCGTCGGATGGAGGTCGTCGGCGACTGGAACGTGCGGGGGGGCATCAAGACGGTCGTGACCGTGCGCTACGAGCGCCCGGCCTCCGGCCGCGACGCGGGAGTCCGCGCTGGGGCGAGCGCGCGGGCCCACCGCGCTGCCCGGTCCTCCTCGCGTCGGTCCTGACCGCCGGCCCGTCGGCCGGCGCCTACGCCTCGGCGACGCTCACCCGCAGGCCGATCTCCGCCAGGACGCGACCGACCCGCTCGCACTCCGTCCGGGCGCCGACGCGCACGACCGCCTTCCCGTCGTTGTGGACGCGGTCGGCGATGGCCATGCCCTCGTCGTGGGAGCACGAGATCGCCTTCATCAGCTGGCGGGCCACCTGCTCGAACGTGTGGCAGTCGCAGTTCCAGAGGATCGTGATCCACGGCGGCTCGACAGCCGTCTCGCTCTCCACCTCCTGCTCGACGGTGGGTCGGCTCTCCGGGATCGCCGCCAGCCGGACGGCCGGCCGCGCGCCCCGCCGCGAGCGGCGCGCGAAGGTCATCCCGCCGAGCCGTCGGGGAAGACGGCCACCTTGATCGAGGCCGGGTCCCGGTGCGCCGTCAGCGCCGCGTCGATCGCGGCCAGGGGGAAGCGATGCGTGAGGAGCGGCTCCACGCGGATCCGCCCCTCCGCCAGGAGCGCCACCGCTTCCTTGAACTCGGTCCGGTAGATCATCGAGCCCCGGATGTCGATCTCGCGACGGACGACCCAGAAGAACTCGACGCGCGCGGGCTCGTGCGGGAGGCCGGTCAGCACCACGCGGCCTCCCGGCCGGACGAAGCCCACCTGACCGACGGCGAGCTCCACCGCCTCGGCGGTGCCGGCCGTCTCGATCACGAGATCCACCCCGTCGCGGCCGCTCAGACGGCGGGCCGCGTCGGCGACCCCCTGGCCCCCGCCGACGACGGTCTCGGAGGCGCCGAGCTCGCGCGCCAGGCCGAGCCGACGGTCGGTGCGCCCGACGGCGAGGACGCGACAGCCCCGCGCGCGCAGCAGCTGGACGGCCAAGAGGCCGAGCGTGCCGGCGCCCACCACGGCGGCCGACTCGCCGGGTCGCGGCGCGGCGCGCCCGACGGCGCGCGCCACCACCGCCAGCGGCTCGGCGAATAGGAGGACGTCGGACGAAAGCGACGGAGGCGCGGGCCAGCATGCCCGCTCCGGCAGGATCGCGAGCTCCGCGAGTCCGCCGTCCCGGTCGATGCCCACCGCGGTCCGGGCGAGGCAGATGTTGCCGCTCCCCTCGCGGCAGAGGTCGCAGACCCCGCAGCCCCAGTTGGGCTCGATCGCCACCCGGTCCCCGGCCTTCACCCGGGTGACGCCCGGGCCGATCGCCGCGACGGTGCCGATGAACTCGTGCCCCAGGATCAGCGGGTAGCGCACCGGCCGCTCGCCGGACCAGATCCGGTAGTCCGTCCCGCAGATCCCGGTCGCCCCGACCCGGACCAGCACCTCGCCGGCGCCGGCGCTCGGGTCCGGCACTCGCTCCACCCGGAACGTGCGAGGGGCCGTCAGGACCGCCGCTCTCATCGCGTCCTCACGCCGCGTTGAAGCCGCCGTCGATGAAGACGACCTCGCCGGTCACGTAGTCGGCGGCCGCCGACGCGAGGTAGACGACGAGCGCGCCCAGTTCCTCGGGCCGCCCGGTGCGCCGGGCCGGGACGTCCCGCAGGAGGCGCTCGCGGACCCGGTCGTCCGCGAACGCGCGCTCGTTCATCGACGTGACGAACCAGCCGGGCGCGATGGCGTTCACCTGCACGTTGTGGCGCGCCCACTCGACCGCCAGCCCTCGCGTCAAGGCGAGGAGCCCGCCCTTGGACGCGCTGTACGCCGCGTACCCCGGCAGCCCGTGCGCGCCCAGGACCGAGGCCACGTTGACGACCTTGCCGCGACGCCGGGCGATCATGCCCGGGCCGGCCGCGCGGCAGCAGTTGTACGCCCCGGTGAGGTTCGTCTCGAGGATCCGGCTCCACTCGGCCGGCGTCGTCTCCACCAGCGGCTTCACCACGGCCACCCCGGAGTTGTTGACCAGGATGTCGACCGCGCCGAGCGTCTCGGCGGCGCGCCCGACTGCCGCCTGCACCTCCGCCTCGCGGGCCACGTCCGCCGGAAGGGCCAGAGCCCGCCGGCCGAGCGCCGTGACCGCGGCCGCCGTCTCCGCGAGTCCATCCGGGGAGCGCGCGACGAGGGCGACATCGGCGCCCGCCTCGGCGAGGGCCACCGCCATGGCCCGCCCCAACCCGCGGCTCGCGCCCGTCACGAGCGCGACGCGCCCGTCCAAGCGCAGCTGATCGAGGACCGTCACGCGCCTAGGGCCGGTACAGCGACTCGATGACGTCGGCGTACTTCGTCCGGACGTCGCGCCGCTTGATCTTGAGGGTCGGCGTGAGCTCCCCGCCCTCCTGGGTGAAATCGGCGGGCAGCACGGCGAACCGTTTCACCTGGGCGTACGACGCGAGGTGGGCGTTCACCCCGTCCACGGTGCGCCGCACCCGCTCCATCACGACCGGGTGGCGCACGAGCTCGGCGGCCGGCTTGTCCCCGAGGCCCTGGGCGCGGGCGAGCTTCGCCAGCTCGTCGGCGTTGACCGTGATGAGCGCGACCGGATAAGGCCGGCGGTCGCCTTCCACCAGCGCCTGACTGACGAACGGGTCGCCCTTCAACAGGTTCTCGATGTGCTGCGGGGCGACGTAGCTCCCCCCCGAGGTCTTGATCAGGTCCTTCTTGCGGTCCGTGATCCGGAGGAAGCCGTCCCGGTCGACCTCGCCGATGTCCCCGGTGCGGAACCACCCGCCCGGCTCGAACACCGCGGCGGTCTCCTCCTGCTTCCGGTAGTACCCCCGGGCGATGTTGGGCCCCCGGGCGACGATCTCGCCATCCTCGGCGATCTTCACCTCGATTCCCCGGAACGGGCGCCCCACGGTGCCGAACTTGAACGCGCCCGGGTGGTTGCTGGCGAGGATGGGGCACGTCTCCGTCAGGCCGTAGCCCTCCAGGATGAGGATGCCCGCGGCGTGAAAGAACTCGGCGATCTCGAGGGCGAGCGGGGCGCTGCCCGACACGCAGAACCGCAGCCGCCCGCCGAGGGCCGCGCGGAGCTTCGAGAACACGAGCCGGTCGGCCAGCGCACGCTGGACGCGGAGCGCGGCCGACAGCGGCTTCCCCTCGCGCTCGAGACGGCTGACCTCGCGTCCGACCCCGAGAGCCCACCGGAAGATGCGCTGTTTGACCGGCGACGCGGCTTCGACTCCGGACAGGATCTTCGCGTAGACCTTCTCGAACACGCGGGGCACGCTGCACAGGAAGTCCGGCGAGGTCTCGCGGAGGTTCTCCGGCAGCTTCTCGATGCTCTCGGCGAACGCCGTGAGGAGCCCCAAGCGGACCCCGACGAAGCTTTCCATCCGTCCGAAGGAGTGCGCCATCGGGAGGAAGAGAAGGTGGACATCCCCCTCCCGGATCCCCGAGGCCTCGGCGATCATGTCGAGCGCCGACAGGTGGTTCGCGTGGGTCTGGATGACGCCCTTTGGAGTTCCAGTGGTCCCGGACGTGTAGACGATCGTCGCGACGTCCTCCCGCTTCACCGCGGCGAGACGCGACTCCAGCGTGGCGCGGAGGTGCCCCTCCTGGCGGCCCAGGGCGCGGAGCGTCTCCCAGTCGAGGACCTTCAATCGGCTGCCGGTGCCGGCGCCGCGGGCCGAGCCGTGCATCAGGACGACCGTGTCGAGGCTGGGCATCTCCCCCGCGGCGGCCAGCGCCTTCGCGAGCTGGTGCTCGTCCTCCACGAACAGCGTCCGTACCTCCGCGTCGCGGGCGATGTAGGCGAGGGTCTCGGGCGGGTACGTCGCGTAGACCGGGATGGTGACGCCGCCGCCGGACAGGATGGCGAAGTCGGCCCGGACCCACTCCGAGCGTGACTGCGACAGGACGCCGACGGACTCCCCAGGCTGCCGGCCGAGGGCGATGAGCCCGAGCGCGATTTCCCGGACCTCGTCGCCCACCTCGGTCCAGGTGGCGTCGCGCCAGGCGCTGCCCGTCTTGACGCGCTGGGCCGGACGGCCGCCGGAACGGGCTACGCGATCCCAGAACAGGTGCCCCAGCGATCCCGTGCTCATGACCTTCCCCCTTGAGGCGCCGCGGATGACTCAGACGAATAAAGTACTGACTTCACAGGCAGATTCAATCGATCATTGGCCGGCTCGCGACGGTGGCCGTTCCACGCCGCATGACACGTCGCACTATCAACTTGACGCACTGCATTAGTTACTGCTATAAGCCTGTCACGATGCGTCATCACCCGGAACCGTCGGGCAAGGCCCCGCGCCGGGCCACAAGGAGACGAGAAGCCATGAACGTTCCCCAGTCGCAGCTGTCCCCCGAGTTCTTCGCCGAGATGCAGGGCAAGGCCCTCGAGGCCTTCTCCGTCCTCGCCGACATGAACCACCGGGTCCTCCAGGGCTTCGTGGGCCTTTCGGCGTCGACCGCGAAGGAGGGGCTCCGCACCTACGCCGAGCTGCAGACGGCGACGGTCGAGGCCGCCCGCGCGTCCCAGGCCCCGGTCGGTCCCGACACCGTCGACGCGCTCCGCCAGAACCCCTTCGCGTGGTACCAGAAGAGCCTGCTCGCGCTGGTCGAGGGCACCCAGAAGTCCTTCCGCGTCGTCGAGGCCAACGCTCAGGTGGTGACCCGGACGGCCGAGCGCGTCCAGGCGTCGGCCGAGCAGACGGGCCAGGAGATCCAGGAGACGCTGGCCACGTCCGTCAACCGGCTCAAGGAGATCTACGCCCGGGCCTGACCGGGCGAGTCGTTCCGCGTTCCGAGCCGCACACGCACGCACAGGGCCGGGGGAGGGCCTCCTCCCCCGGCTCAGCCGCCCAGGCGCGACTCGAGATCCTTCAGCTTCTGCTTCAGCGCCGCGACCTCCGCCTTGAGTCCCGCGGCGTCCGCCGGTTCCGCCTGAGAGGTCGGCCGCGCGCCCTCGTGGTCCGACGGCCACCAGCCGGCGCGCGCGCCCCAGTCTCGCAGGGCCCGCTCGGCCTCGCGCTGACTCGCCACGATTCCGGAAAGACCGGACTGCAGCGACTCCTCCACGAACGCCTGCCACGCCGTGCCGTGCTGGATCAACTGATGGAGGAACGCGACCGGTAGCGTCGACCGGCGGCCCCGGGCGGTGTCGAGGATGATCTGGGCCAGGGTCTGGCTCGTCAGGTCCTCGCCGGAGACCGCGTCGACGACGCGGATCTCTCGCCCCTGCCGGATCAGCTCCTCCAGCTCCTCGAGCGTGACGTAGCGGCTCCGGCCCTGGTCGTAGAGCTTGCGGTTCGCGTAGCGCTTGATGAGGATGGGCTCGTCGCTTGGCATGCTCTGCCCTTTGGCGCACGCAGTTTAACACCCCGCGTCAACACAACAAGGCGGCCTGCCCGGCGGGCCGTCACGTGCCCCCGATTGATCGCCCGTAACCGCCGTGCTACCCCTGGAAGGGCGTCGGACCCCGGCGCCCCCCACGACCCGACGAGGAGGACCGCGATGAAGCTCGAGGGACGGAAGGCGATCGTGACCGGCGCGTCGCGCGGCATCGGGCGAGCCATCGCCATCGCGCTGGCCGAGGAGGGCGCCGACGTCGCCGTGAACTACATGTCGAGCGAGGCGGCGGCCCAGGCGGTCGTCCGCGAGATCGAGAAGCGCGGCCGGCGCGGTCTCGCCGTCCGGGCGGACGTGAGCGACTTCCCGGACACCTTCCGGATGGCCCAGGACGTCCTCGGCGCCTTCGGGCACATCGACGTCCTCGTCAACAACGCCGGCATCAACAGCGACAAGACCTTCGTCAAGATGGACCACGCCTCCTGGCGCAAGGTCCTCGCGATCAACCTGGACGGCGTCTTCAACTGCACCAAGGTCTTCATCGACGACATGCTGAAGCGCAACTACGGGCGGATCGTGAACATCACCTCGGTCATCGGCCAGATCGGCAACTTCGGCCAGGCGAACTACGCGGCCTCGAAGGCGGGCGTGACCGCCATGACGAAGTCGCTGGCCAAGGAGCTGGCCTCGAAGGGCATCACGGTCAACGCGCTCGCGCCTGGCTTCGTCGAGACCGAGATGGTCGAGTCCATTCCCGAGAAGGTTCGCCAGCGCCTGCTCGACCAGATTCCGCTGAAGCGGTTCGGCAAGGCCGAGGAGGTCGCGCGGGCCGTGATCTACCTGGTCTCCTCGGACGGTGACTACATCACCGGCGAGGAGCTCTCCCTGAACGGCGGCCTCTCGATGCGCTGAGCCGCCGCGCCCCGTTCGCCCGTCAGGGTCGGACGGGGTCGGGCTCGCTGGCCGCGGGCGTCCTCGCCCCGCCGGCCGCCACCGGGGTGGGCAGGAGCCGGAGTCCCTGGCTCGCCAGCGTCAGGCCGCTCGTCATCCAGATCGACATCATCTCCACCGCGAGCGCGGCCGGCAGGAGAAAGGCCGGCGTGCTCTGGCGCGCGGGGCGCGGCATCCCGTACTCGATCCGCGTCGCCGACGGGAGCACCCACGCCTCGCCCTCGAGGAGCATCTCCCCCGCCTGGTTGGCGCACGTCGTGCGGAGCCGCAGACGGTTCCGCTCCGCGAGCCGCTCGACCACTTCCACGCGCGCGATGACCCGGTCGCCGATGTAGACGGGGCGGAGGAAGCGGAAGCTCTGTGAGAGGTAGATGGTCCCCGGGCCCGGGAGGCGCGTCCCGATCACGCTCGAGACGAAGCTCCCCGTCAGCATGCCGGGGGCGATGACGCGACCGAAGCGCGTGCCCGCGGCGAACTCGGGATCCGAGTGGATCGGGTTGTCGTCGCCGCTCGCCGTCACGAACTCGCGGATGGTCTCCGCGGTGACGGTGTAGGTGACTTCGGCGACGTCGCCGACGGCCACGTCCTCGATCGTCAGTCCGGTCATCGTGCCTCCGGGGAACTGGGAGGGGAACGGCGCGCCGGTCGCGCGGGGCGTCTCTGCGCCGCGCGCCGGCTCTCGGTGGCGCTGCCCGAGCGGTCGGCCGGACCCGCCGTCGGGCCCAGCAGCCGCCGGATCTCGTCCAGGCGGTCCTCCAGGCCCTCGATCCGCTCCTCGAGGGCCACGAGCTGCGACGCGACCGCGACCACCTGGCCGCGTGACGGGAGCCCGAGCGTCCGGACTGCCTGGTCCGTGTACTGCTCCATGCCCTTCTTGAGCGGCCCCTGGGCGGCGAGCGTCTGGTCGAGGTAACGGCCGAGCGCCTGGGCGAAGCCCTCGGTGCTCATCGCCTGCCCCAGGACCTTGGACCAGGCCTCGATCCACTGGTCCATGAACGACTTCCACTGCTGGGCGAACTCGGGGCTCACGCCCCCCTGGGCCGCGGCCTTCTGCCAGATCTCCATGCCTTGCCCGAGGATCGGGCGCCAGAACTGGCTGAAGTCGGGAGCGCCGGGCGGCGCCGTGGGCGAGGGCGTCTGGCCGAGGGTCCGCACCCAGGCCTGGGTGCCGTCCTCCAGAGCCTTCTTCCAGAGCTCGAACGCGTCCTGGACCGGATTCTGGGCCGTCATGTCGACCGGCACAGTATGCCACGTTGCGTCATGACGCGGAAGCGTTGCGTCGTCGGCCCTATCCCAGCCGAGCGGCCAGCCAGTCCGACACCTTGGGCCAGCAGTGAACCGACGCCGAGCGGCCGGCGATCAGCGAGATGTGCCCGCCGGGGAGCTCGAGGTAGCTCTTGTCCGTGCTGCCGACCCGGTCGACCAGCGCGCGAACGCACGCGGGCGGCGCGATGTAGTCCTCCTTCGCGCCGACCACGAGGATGGGGCAGCGGACCTGCCCGAGATCCACGGGGTGGCCGCCGAGCCGGAGGCTGCCCCCGACGAGACGGTTGTCCTGGTAGAAGTCCTTGACCCACTGCCGGAAGAACTCGGCCGGGAACGGGACGTACTCGTTCGCCCACCGCGAGAGCGCGCGGTAGCCGTCGACGTACCGGGGGTTGTCGAGGTTCCACCAGAGGTTGAGCGCCGTCGTCACGTCCATGGTGGGCCGGAGGAGCTTGAAGCCGACCTTGACCCAGTCCGCGGGGATCGCCCCGACCGTGTCGACGACGCGGTCGACGTCGTAGAACCGCTTGTCGAGCCACTGCGCGAACAGTCCCGCGTGGGCGAAGTCGATGGGACCCGCCATGTTCACGTACGCCCGGACCGGCACCTCGGGGTGCTGCGCGACGAAGGACACCGAGAGCGGCGCGCCCATGCAGTACCCGATGACCGCGAGCCCGTCGGCGCCCGAGGTCTCCAGCACCTTCCGCACCACGCGCGGCAGGAGGCGGGTCACGCACTCGTCCACCGTCAGGCCGTTGTCCTCCTCGCCGTAGACACCCCAGTCGAGGAGGTAGAAGTCGAACCCCTGCCGGCACATGTGCTCGACGAACGAGGCCCCGGGCTGGAGGTCGAAGATCGACGGCCGGCTGATGCCGAGGTTCGGGACGAAGAGGACCGGCACCGGCCGCGTGCGCGGGGATTCGTAGCGGTAGAGGCGCGCCTTGTTCCGTCGGTAGACCAGCTGCTTCGGCGAGAGCCCGATCGAGGGCTCGGGGGCCGAGGCGAGCTCGAGGGCCCGCGTCGCCCGGGTCAGGGTCCGTGTCCACTCGGCGGCCAGGCTCTGCGCCGCATCCTCCACCTTCGTCGCTCCCGCCATGGGTGTCGTTCCTCCACGCTAGATGATACCGCGAGCCGCGAGCTCGGCCAGCTTCGAGGGCCCGAGACCGAGGTGCCGGGCGTAGACGTGGGCCGTGTGGTACCCCTGGGGCCGCCCGGGAACCTTGAGTCGCGGCGGCGTCCGGGTCATCCGCCAGGCGGGGGCGGCGAGCGTCAGCGGCCCGTAGACGGGGTCGTCGACGCGGGCGAAACAGCCGCGCTCCCACCAGTGCGCCTCGGCGAGGGTCTGGGTCGGCCGGTTGACGGGGCCGAAGACGACCGTGCCCGGACCCGGGTCCGCGAGGACCTTCGCGAGGATCTCGCTCGCCGTGTGGTTGACCGACCACCGGGCGATCTCGTCCCGGAGCGCCTCGCGCTTGTCCGGGTGGGTCCGGTCGAGCGTCGTCCGGAACCGCGGGTCCTGCGCGAGCTCGGGCCGCCCCATGATCCGGCAGATCGCGCCGAAGTTCGGGTCGGTGTACCCCGCGATGAACGCCCAGCCGTCCTTCACCGGGACGAACGTGTAGACGGACACCGCGACGTCCATCCCGCCGAGCCGCTCCCGCACCTCGCCGCTTCCGTGATAGAGCAGGAGCGTGTACTCGAGATAGCGCATGAGGGCCTCGGCGCCGGAGACGTCGATCATTTGCCCCCGCCCCGACGTGTCCCGCCAGTGGAGCGCCGACAATGTCGCGACGCCGGCCCACACCGCCTGGGCGTAGGCGCTGACCCAGCTGCCGACCCGGGTCGGCCCGTTCTCCGGTCTCCCTTCCCCGGGCTCGCCCGTGATGTAGGCGAGGCCCGAGAGCGCCTGGTCGATCAGGTCGTACTCCGGGCCGCTCCCCTCGCTCCGGGGCCCGAACTGCCCGTGGGTCGAGAGGGCGACGTACACCAGGCGGGCGTTGAGCGGCGCGAGCTGCCGGTAGCCGATGCCCCACGCGTCCATCTGCCCCGGCGGGAAGCCCTCGATGACCACGTCCGCCCGCGCCGCGAGCTGGCGGAAGAGCGCCCGGCCGTCCTCCTCGGCGAGATTCAGCGTCGCGTAGTAGCGGTTCCGGCCCTCGGCCAGGTACGCGAGTCCCTCACCCCCGACCCACACGTCCGCGGGGCCCCAGGCGCGCGCGGGATCCCCGCCCGGGGGCTCGAGCTTGACGACCTCCGCCCCGAGCTCGCCGAGGAGCCCGCCGAACACGTGGCCGCCGTAGTGCGAGACCGAGCAGTCCAGCACGAGCAGATCGTCGAGAGCCTCGGGCTTGCCGGTCGCGGTGCGCGGGTCCTCGGCCGCGCGGGCCCAGTCGGCCCATCGCTCGGCCGGTCCGCGCGATGGTGTGGTCACAGTGCCTCCGCCTCGCCGGACCAGTCGTCGGGCGGTTTGGCGCCACGCCGGTCGCCCCAGCGGCCCACCACGCCGAGCCGCTCCAGGCTGGCGATCTCGTCGTCGGGGAGGCCGAGGATCCCCTGCAGCACGTGGCGGTTGTGCCACCCCACGGGCCGCCCCGCCCACTTGTGGCGGGCCGGGGTCGCCGAGAGCTGCGGCGCCGGGCCGTAGTCCACCACGCGCCCGTACACGCGGTCGTCCAGCTCCTCGACGCTGCCGCGGGCGCGGAAGTGGGCATCCTCGTACTGGTCGCGCGCGCTCTTCACCGGCGCGGCGGCGAAGCCGTGGCTCCGCGCCGCGGCCTCGACCTCGTCGCGCGAGCGGTCCCTGCACCACTCGCGGATCGAGTCGTCCAGGAGGTCGGCATGACCCGGCCCGCGCCGGGCCGCGGCGCTCGCGAACCGCGGGTCGGCGGCGAGATCCGGCCGTCCGAGCGCCTGCGCAAGGCCGCGGAACTCGTCGTCGGTCCCCGCGACGATGGCGACGTGGCCGTCCCGGCACGGGTAGATCCCGGAGGGGGCGAACGCCGGGTCGCGATTGCCGGTCTTCGGGCGATCGCGTCCCGTCAGACCTGCGTGGAGCCAGGTCCAGTCGAGCGCGCGCAGGATCCCTTCGCACTGGGCCATCTCGACGAACTGCCCCTCGCCCGTGCGGTCGCGCCAGCGGAGCGCCGCCAGCACGCCCATCGCCGAGAGACACGCGCCGAACCAGTCGCCGAGGTAGTTGCCGGACTTGATCGGGAGCGCGTCCTCGAAGCCCGAGATCCCGACGAGCCCCGCCACCGCCTGCGCGAGACCGTCGTAGGAGGCGCGCCCCTCGGCGAAGGGCCCCCACTGGCCGAAGCCCGTGTTCGCGACGTAGATGAGCCGCGGGTTGACCTCGCGGAGCTGCCGGTAGCCGAGCCCCCACTTCGCCTCGGTGGTGCCGGGCTTGAAGTTCTCGACGACGATGTCCGAGCGCGCGGCGAGCTTCCGGATCAGCGCCTGGCCCTCGGCGTGGTGCATGTCGACGCCGATGTGGTACTTCCCGTGGTTCTGCGGGAAGAACGCGACCGACACGTTCTTCCAGAAGCAGCCGGCGTGCCCGAGGATCCGGGTCACGTCGCCCTGACCCGGCATCTCGACCTTGATGACCTCGGCCCCGAGCTCGCCCAGGAAGTCGGCGGTGGCCGGGCCGAAGATGATGACCGACAGGTCGAGAACCCGGATCCCCCGGAGGGCCTCGGGCTTCGCGTGGCGATTTGCGGGATCGAAGAGGCGCGCCGCCCACTCGGCGTAGGCCTCGCGGTCAGGCTCCGGGCGGGCGGTCACCTCATCCTCGGGTCGCGGTCGGGAACGCCCGCGCGGAGGCCGATGGTCAGATCCCGAAGAGACTGGGCAGCCGCATCAGCAGGCTCATGTCCCCCTTGTGGCGGAGCTTGCCGGACATGAAGGCCACCTGGCCCGACAGCTTCCCGCCCAGCATGTCCAGCCAGTCCTGCGCCGCCATGGTGAGCGTGAGCGCGGGCGGCGTGGCCGACGCGCCTTCGCGGATCGCGCACTGCCCGTCGGCGATGTTGACGTGGTACGTGCAGCCCTCGGGGCCGGTGATGTCGTACTGGATCACCGTCTGGAGCCCCTGGGCGCGCTCCGGCCGGAAGCGAGTCGCCATGGCCTCGAACGTTTCCTTGACCGTCATCCCGATCTCCTCCGTCCCCGGGCGGGGCGGCGCCCCGCTCCGGTCCCGTCATCTTCCCTTGAAGTCCGGCGGCCGCTTCTGAAAGAAGGCCTGGATGCCCTCGCCGGCGTCCTCGGTGCGAAGCGTCTCCAGGAACCCCCGCACCTCGGCGTCCAGCCCCGCGTCGAGCGGCCCGTCGAGACCCTGATCCACACACTCGATGATGAGGCGCGTGGCGGCCGGGGCTCGCTTGGCGATCGTGCTCGCGAGGGCTCGCGCGTCGGCCAGCGTCTCGCCCTCCTTCGCCAGGCGGTTGACGAGCCCGAGCGCGAGGGCCTCCGCCGCCGGGATCTGCGTCCCGAGGATGAGCAGCTCCAGGGCCTTCGTCCGTCCGATCAGCCGCGGGAGGCGCTGCGTGCCGCCGAATCCCGGAATGATCCCGAGATTCGACTCCGTCTGCCCGATCCGTGCCGTCTCCTTCATGATCCGAAGGTGGCAGGCCATCGCGATCTCACAGCCGCCCCCGGTCGCGTGGCCCTGGATCGCCGCGATCACCGGTTTCGGGAAGCGCTCGATCCGCCGGAGGAGCCCCTGCCCGCGCCGGATGAACCCGTCGAGGTCGTCGGGGCCGCCGCCGAAGGCTCCCGACAGGTCCGCGCCGCCGCAAAAGATGCGCTCGCCCGCGCCCGTCAGGACGACCGCGCGCACGCCCTCGTCCCCCCGGAGTGCCTCCACCACGGCCTCGAGGTCGGCGACCATCTGCCCCGAGATCGTGTTCGCCGGCGGCCGGTTCAGGATCACGACGGCGTGGCCGTCGCCTCGCTCGACGGTGAGGGTCTCGTACGTCATGGCGCGTCTCCCCGTTTCAGGCCGCGACCGTCGAGCCTAGCGCGCCCGAGGCGCGGAGCTCGGCAATGGCCGCCGGCGCGAGGCCGAGAACGTCGCGGAGGACCGCGTCGGTGTGCTCGCCCAGATTGGGCGGCGGGCCCTGGACGGCCGCCGGAGTCCCGGCGAACTTCACGGGAATCCCCGGAAGGCGCACGCGCCCCGCGGTGGGATGGTCGACCTCGACCGCCATGTCCCGATACCGCACCTGCGGATCCTCGAACACCTCGCGGATGTCGTTGATCGGGCCCGCCGGGAGTCCCGCCTCCGCGAAGCGGGCGACCCACTCGTCGCGGTCTTGGGCCTGGAGCCGCGCCTCGATCTCGCGGACGAGCTCGGCCCGGCACGCGACGCGGCGGGCGTTCGAGCCGTAGCGCGGGTCGTCGGCCCACTCCGGCGCCCCCAGGACCTCGCAGAACGCCTTCCACAGCCGCTCGTTCCCGGCGCCGACCATCATGTAGCCGTCGCGAGCCCGGAAGGCCTGGTAGGGCACCAGGGACGGATGCGCGCTTCCCCAGCGTCCCTGCACCTCGCCGCCCACGAGATACGCGGTCGCCGCGTTGATCAGGGCGGCGATCCCGCACTCCATCAGCGAGAGCTCGAGGAACTGCCCCTCGCCCGTGCGGTCCCGGTGCCGCAGCGCCGCGAGGATCGCCCCGTGGGCGTAGAGCGCGGTGATCGCGTCGATCAGTGCCACGCCCACCTTGACCGGCGCGCCGCCGCTCTCGCCGGTGATCGACATGAGGCCCGTGAATCCCTGCAGGATGGCGTCGTAGCCGGCCCGCTCGCGGTACGGCCCGGTCGCCCCGAACCCCGAGATCGCGCAGTAGACCAGCCGGGGGTTGACCGCCCGCAGCGTCGCCCAGCCGAGCCCGAGGTCGTCCATGGTCCCCGGCTTGAAGTTCTCGATCAGGACGTCTGCGCGCCGCACGAGGTCCAGGACCAGGGCCTTCCCTCGGGGGTGCTTCAGGTCGACCGTGATGCTCCGCTTGCCGCGGTTCACCGCGAAGAAGTACGACGCCTGCCCGTCGGCGGCGCGCGGCGGCGACCACTGCCGGCTGTCGTCGCCGCCCTGCGGGTGCTCGACCTTGATCACCTCGGCGCCATAGTCACCGAGGATCTGGGTCGCGAACGGGCCCGCGACGATGCGCGAGAGGTCGATGATCCGGAGGTCTTCGAGCGGGCCGGGCATGCGTCCTCCTCGAGGTTGGCGCTGTCACTATACCCGCCGCACGCACCGCCTTCAACGCGCCGGAGCGGGTCCGCGCGCCCCGGCCGGCATCGCGCCACGCGGCCTCCGCGCTTGCCGCGTCTCGGGATTGCGACTATTCTTCGGCCTGCGCCGTCATGAGCTGGGTCACCACCAACCAGGGCTTCAGCGAGGTCTTCACGCCCGACGGCACCCCGCGCCCCCACTACGCTCCGCTCGTCGGCAGCCTCGACGCCTTCACGCGCGCCGAGATCGATCGGCGCGAGCGCCTCCAGACCCTCGCGCTGATGAGCCAGGGCGTCACCTTCACCGTGTACGGCGAGAAGGAGGGGCTCGAGCGGATCTTCCCGTTCGACTTCGTGCCCCGCATCATCCCCGCCCACGAGTGGAAGACCATCCAGGACGGGCTGGTCCAGCGCATCACGGCGCTGAACCTCTTCCTGCTCGACATCTACCAGGAGCAGCACTGCCTGCGCGACGGCGTGCTCCCCGCGGAGCTGGTCCTCTCCCGCAAGGAGTTCAAGCGGCCGCTCCTCGGGATCGTCCCGCCGCGCAAGATCTTCACCCACGTGGTCGGCACCGACATCATCCGCGACGACCGGGGCCAGTACCTCGTCCTCGAGGACAACTGCCGCGTCCCGAGCGGCGTCTCGTACGTGCTCGAGAACCGGCACCTCCTGAGCCGCGTCTTCCCCGAGCTCTTCGCCTCCTACCCCGTCCGCCCGGTCCACGACTACCCGACGCTGCTCCTCGAGACGCTGGGCTTCGTGGCGACCCGGCAGGGTCAGAGGCCGACGGTCGTGACGCTGACGCCGGGGGTGCACAACTCCGCGTACTTCGAGCACTCGTTTCTCGCTCGCGAGATGGGCGTGCTGCTGGTGGAGGGGACGGACCTCATCGTCGAGGACAACCACGTGTTCATGCGCACGACGCAGGGGCGCCAGCGCGTGGACGTCATCTACCGCCGCGTGGACGACGATTTCCTCGACCCGCTGACGTTCCGGCGGGGCAGTCTCCTCGGCGTCCCCGGGCTGATCAACGCCTACCGGGCGGGCAACGTGGCCCTGGCGAACGCCCCGGGCTCGGGCGTGGCGGACGACAAGGCGGTGTACGCGTTCGTCCCGAAGCTCATCCGGTACTACCTCGACGAGGATCCCCTCCTGCCGCAGGTTCCGACGTACGTGGGCTTCGTCGAGGACGATCTCCGGTACATGACGGAGCACCTCCACGAGCTCGTGGTCAAGGCCACCGGCGAGTCGGGCGGCTACAACATGCTGATGGGGCCGTTCGCGTCCCGCGAGGAGATCGACCGGTACCGGGCGCAGCTGCTCGCGGACCCCGGAAACTACATCGCCCAGCCGCTCGTGCACCTGTCGTCACATCCGACCTACGTCGGCGGGAACTACGAGCCACGGCGGATCGATCTCCGGCCGTTCATCCTCTATGGGGACCGGATCCGCGTCCTGCCCGGCGGTCTGAGCCGGGTCGCCCTCCGCGCCGGCTCCTACGTCGTGAATTCCTCCCAGGGTGGCGGCAGCAAGGACACCTGGGTCCTCGCGCCCCGCGAGGCCTGAATGCTGTCGCGGGTGGCGGACGGACTCTACTGGATGGGGCGATACCTCGAGCGCTCGGAGAACCTGACCCGCCTCCTCCTCGTCACCGAGGAGCTCTCCACCGAGGTGCTCGGGCTCGACGAGGACCTCGCCTGGGCCGAGTGGCGCGATCTCCAGCGCGTGTTTCCCGGACCCGAGATCCAGGAGGACGGGGCGGTGCCGTTCTTCGGGGCGGCGCATCTCGCCGCCTACTCGTTCGACGGCCGGAACCCGAACTCCCTCGTGTTCTCGCTCCGGAAGGCGCGCGAGAACGCCCGGGCGGTCCGGGAGGCCTTGACCGTCGAGGTGTTCGTCACGCTCAACGACACCTGGCGGGAGCTGGAGGCCTACACCGGGCGGGCCGCGCTGGACGCGCCCAGCTTCCGCGAGGCGCTCTCCCGCGTCCAGCGTGGGATCCTGGCGACCGTCGGCGCGATCGATCACACCCTGACCCGCGACCAGGGATGGCTCTTCCTGAAGCTCGGCGAGTCGCTGGAGCGCGTGGTGCGCACCGCCACCGTGCTCCGGACCAAGCTCCCCGGCCTCCTGGCGCCGGAGCCCAAGCTCGGCCTGCCCCTCGTCTACACGCGATGGCGGGCGCTCCTCCGCGAGCTTTCCTCCCTCGAGAACTACCGCCAGGCGTACGGCGCCCGGATCGAGCCCGCGCACGTTCTCGGCTTCCTCCTGTTCTCGCCCGGCTCGCCCCGGTCCCTCCGCGCCGGCACCGCGGCGGTGAAGGCTCAGCTGGACCGCCTGGCCGAGGGCGTCGCGATGACCCCTGGCGGCCGCATCGTCGGCCGGCTCGACGCGGAGCTCGCCTACCGGGACGAGACCCTGCCCGGGCGGGCCGACCCGCTGCCTCTCCTCGACCACGTGCTCGCCGAGCTGACGCGCACCCACGAGGCGCTCTCCGCGCAGTTCTTCGAGGCCTGAGCCGTGCACCTCGAGATCGAGCACCAGCTGAGCCTCGAGTACGACGCCTGGATCCGGGAATCCTTCCTCGAGCTCCGCATGCAGCCGAAGTCGAGCCCCCACCAGACGCTCCACTCCTTCGTGCTCGCGGTGGGGCCGCCCAGCAAGGTCTCGCGCTATCGGGACTGGAGCGAGAACGTCGTGCACCACTTCACCATCGCGAACTTCCACGAGCGGATCGAGGTGGCGGCTCGCTCGCAAGTCACCACGCACCCCTCGGCGCCGGCCCTCGACATCGTCGTGGATCCCATGCCGCTCGGGACCCTCCCCTGGACCGTCCTGGACTACCTCCGCCTCGGGGGACCCGTGGTGGAAAGCGGCGACCTCGGGGAGTTCAGCCGCTCCGTCGAGGTGGCGGCGTCGGCCCCGCTCGGCGAGCAGGTGCGGGCGGTCGGCCACGCGATCCGGCGCGGGTTCACGTACCGGAAAGAGGTCACCCGGTACGACTCGACCACGGACGAGTTCCTGCGGCTCCGCGCCGGCGTCTGCCAGGACTTCACCCATCTGATGCTGGGCGCGCTCCGTCTCCGGCGGATCCCCTGCCGCTACGTGAGCGGGTACCTCCACGTCGAGCACGCCGGCGCCGAGGCGTCCCAGAGCCACGCCTGGATCGAGTTCTTCTCGCCGGCCGCCGGCTGGGTCCCGTTCGACCCGACCCACTACCGGACGGTCGACGAGCGATACGTCGTCGTCGCCCACGGGCGCCACTACGACGACGTACCGCCCAACAAGGGAATCTTCCGCGGCAACGCCCGCGAGGCGCTGCGGGCCGAGGTCATCACCCGTTTGTCCGCCCCCAAGGCCATCGCCACGCTTCATGAGGAGGTCGAGCACATCGACCTGCCCGTCTACCAGGAGATCCCCGGGCGCACCCACGAGTGGTCGAGCGCGGTGGCGGACGACGCGGTGGCGCAGCAGCAACAACAGCAGCAGTCGGGCTGACCCGGCGTATACTACGAAGCCGTCGACCATGCGTCACGGCCTCGTCCGGCTCGCCGTCTCGCTTCTGTGCCTCGCGGGTTGCAGTGTCGTCTCGATCGACCTCACGCCGCGCGTCCGGCCGCTCGAGGAGTCCACGCTCGAGGGGACCGGCTCCGGGAAGGTTCTCCTGATCGACGTGTCCGGCGTGCTCGCCGAGGAGCCGATCTTCACCCTGGAAAGCCGGCCGCAGGTCCCGCTCCTCGCCCGCATCCGGGAGGAGCTCAAGAAGGCCGAGGACGACGACCAGGTCCGGGCCGTGGTGCTTCGCATCAACAGCCCCGGCGGCACGGTCACCGCGTCGGACATCCTCTACCACGAGGTCATGAGCTTCAAGGCGCGCCGGAAGGTGCCGGTCGTGGCGTCCATCCTGGACGTCGGCGCCTCGGGCGGCTACTACGTGGCGCTGGCCGCGGACCGGATCGTGGCGCACCCGACGACGGTCACCGGCTCGATCGGCGTCCTGATGCTCACGGTCAACGCCAGCGGGCTCCTGGAGAAGATCGGGGTCAGCGCGAGTTACGTGAAGTCCGGCGACTTCAAGGACATGGGAAGTCCCTTCCGGAGTCTCCGGCCGGAGGAGCGGGCTCTCTTCCAGGACCTGATCGACCGCTTCTACGGGCGCTTCGTCGAGCTGGTCGCGCGGTCGCGGAAGATGGACGAGGCCCGGGTGCGGTCCTTCGCCGACGGCCGCATCTACACCGCCGGAGAGGCGCTGTCCCTCGGGCTCATCGACCAGATCGGCTACCTGGAGGAGGCGATCGCCGCCGCCAGGACCGCCGCCGGCCTCACCGAGGCGAGGGTCGTGACCTACCATCGTCCGCGCCAGTACCGGGCGACGATCTACTCCGCCGCGGAGCCGCCGGGTCCCACCGCCAGCCTCCCGGACCTCGCGCGGATGGTCGTCTCGGGGCCCAAGTTTCTCTACCTCTGGTGGCCGTGAGCCGGACGCCGGCCGGCCCGCCCGCGGATCGACCCGGGTCGTGAGCGCGGGGTCCTCCCCGGACCTCGCCGCCCCGCCCCGCGTCTCGATCCTCACCGCCACCTACAACCGCAGCAACGTCCTCCGGCTCGTCATCGAGACGGTCCGCCGCCAGTCCGTCGAGGACTGGGAGTGGATCATCGTCGGTGACGCGTGCACCGACGACACCGCCGACGTGGTGGCCTCGTTCCGCGACCCCCGGATCCGCTTCCTGAATCTGGCGCGCGGCTACGGCGAGCAGTCGGGGCCCCACAACGAGGCCTTCCCTCTCGCCCGGGCCCGCTACGTCGCCTATCTGAACCACGACGACCTCTGGCTCCCGGACCACCTCGAGGTCACGCTCGCCGCGCTCGAGGTCACGGGGGCGGACTTCGTCTTCCCGCTCGTCGAGACGATCCTGCCCGGAGGACGCGGTCGGCTCCTGGGGGCGAGCCCGTCGGAGCGCTACGAGCCCCACGTCTACCTGCCGCCGTCGGCGTGGGTCCTCCGTCGCGAGCTCATCGAGGAGCTCGGCCCCTGGCGCTCGGCGCGGGACTGCTACGAGGGTCCGTCCGAGGATCTCCTGTTCCGGGCCTGGCGCGCCGGCAAGGACATGCGGCTGGTGCCGCGGCTCACCGTGGTGGCCATCCCGGCGACCATCCGGGACCGGGTGTACCCGCGGCGCGAGTTGGCGGAGCACGAGGCCCTCGTCGCCCGCATGCAGGACGAGCCCGACTTCCGGGAGCGCGAGCTCTCGGCCCTCGCCTTTCGCGCGGTGGCCGAGCAGTTCGCCTTCCGCCCGACCGTCACGCTGGCGGTCCGCAACGCGATCCGGCGAAGGCTCGTGGGTCTCGGTCTCCGGCCCATGGCCGTCCGCCACTTCCTCAAGTACGGACGCCGCGGCGCCATGTTCAACGACCTGCGCCGGCGGCGCGGCCTTCCACCGATCGACTGGACCACGGAGAGACGCCCATGATCGACGGTGCCGCGAAGGATCGACAGAGCATCACCTCCGACTGGGCCCCGCTGGCGAAGCTGATCGACGGGGTGAAGGTCCGGGAGGTGAAGAACGTCCCGAAGGGTAACGGCGTGCTGACGGAGATCTTCCGGCGCGACTGGGACCTCGACGCGGGAGTCATCGACCAGGTGTTCCAGACGACGGTGGTGCCGGGCGGTCTCTCGGCCTGGCACGTCCACCAGTTCACGACCGACCGGCTGTTCGTCAGCCAGGGGCTGGTCAAGATCGTGCTCTACGACGCCCGGGAGTCGGCGCCCTCGCACGGGTGCGTCAACGAGTTCCGGTTCGGCGCGCAGCGGCCGGCGCTCGTCGTCGTGCCGCCGGGCGTCTGGCACGGGGTCCAGAACATCGGCGGCGAGCCGGCGCTCCTCCTGAACCTGGTGGACCGCGCGTACCGCTACGAGGACCCCGACCACTGGCGGCTGCCACCCGACACGTCCCGGATCCCGTACAGCTTCGCGCCGGGCTCGCTGGCCGACGGACTTCGATGACGGACGTTCCGGCGCCACGGGTCTCGATCCTCACCGCGACCTACAACCGCAGCAACGTCCTGCGCATCGTCGCCGGGGCGGTGCGCCGCCAGACCGTCGCGGACTGGGAGTGGGTCATCGTCGGCGACGCGTGCACCGACGACACGGCGGAGGTGGTGGCGTCCTTCGGGGACCCCCGGATCCGCTTCGTCAACCTCCCGGAGAGCCACGGAGAGCAGTCGGGCCCGAACAACGTCGCCCTCTCGCTCGCCCGGAGCCGGCGTCTCGCATACCTGAACCACGACGACCTGTGGCTGCCCGAGCACCTGGAGGTCACCCTCCAGGCGCTCGAGGAGACCGGCGCACACCTCGTGTTCCCCCTGATGGACGAGGTCCTCGGCGACGGCCGGCGGTGCCTCCTCGGGGCGACGCCGACGGGGCGCTACGTCCCGTACCTCTACGTCCCCGCATCCTCCTGGGTCCTCCGCCGCGAGTTCCACGAGGCGGTGGGGCCGTGGCGCTCCGCCGGCGAATGTTACGAGAACCCCTCCGAGGATCTCCTGTTCCGCGCCTGGCGCGACGGGCTCGACCTGCGCCTCGTTCCTCGTCTCACCCTGGTGACGATCCCGTCGGCGTGGCGTGACCGTGTCTACGCGCGGCGTGACGCCTCGGAGCACGAGGCGTTCGGGCATCGCATGGAGACCGAGCCGGACTTCCGGGAGCGTGAGCTCACGGCCCTCGCCTACACCCTGGCGGCTGGACAGTACGCGCTCCTGCCGACCCTGGGTCTCACCACCCGCAACGCGATCCGACAGGCCATCGCGGGTCTCGGCTTCCGGCCCATGGCGGTCCGGCGGTTCCTCCAGTACGGACGCCGAGGCGCGATGCTGAACGACAACCGACGCCGGCGCGGCCTGCCGCCGATCGACTGGCGCGCGAGGCGCCGCGCCGAGCGTCAGCGAGCCGGCTAGCGCCCCTGCCAGCGGGCCGGCCGCTTCTCCAGGAACGCCGCGATGCCTTCCTGGGCGTCCTCCGACCGCGCCACGATCGTCAGGAGGTCGCGCAGCTGCTCGAGCGCCGGGCCGTAGGCGAGGTCGAGCGCCCGGTAGAAGGCCTCCTTGCCGAGCGCCAGCGTCGCCGGCGACAGCCCCGCCAGCGTCCGCGCCATCCCGTCGACCGCCTCGTCCAGGCCGGCGCGCGGCACCACGCGGCTGGCGAGGCCGATCTCGAGCGCCTCCCGCGCCGGCAGCTCCCGGCCGGTCAGGACGAGCTCGAGGATGCGCCTCGGCGCGGCGGTGCGGAGGATCGGCGCGAGGACCATCAGGGGCAGGAGCCCCAGCTTGATCTCCGGGAGCCCGAACACGGCGTCATCCGCCGCGATCACGACGTCGCACGCGGCGGCGAGGCCGCAGCCCCCGGCGAGGGCGTGTCCGTGGACACGGGCGATCACCGGGAGCCGGAGGCCCGGGATCGCCGTCAGGACCTCGGCCAGCCTCGCGTACTGCTCTCGCGCCTCGAGGATCGATCCCGCGCGGAACATCCCCTTGAGGTCCGCGCCCGCGCAGAAGGCCCGATCGCCCGCGCCCCGCAGGACCACGACCCGCGCGGCGTCGTCCGCGTCGAGCCGGCGGAGCGCGGCGGCCAGCTCCCGGATCATCGTCGCGTTCAGCGCGTTGCGCGCCTCGGGGCGGTTGAGCGTCACCGTCGCGATCCCGTCGCTCACGGACACGAGGACCGTCTCGGCGCTCACGCCGTCGTCCCGATCCCGATCGCCTCGGGGAAGAGCGCGTCCAGGAGCTCGCGGAGAATCCGCCCCGTGGTGCCCCACACGACGTCCTCGCCATAGTCCACGAAGAGGACGGGCCGCGTCACGCCTTCCCGCGCCCACTGCTCCACGCGAAACGCCCCGGGCCGGAGGAGATGCGGCAGCGGGATCTCGATCACACGCTCGATCTCGCGCCCGTCCGGGCGGAATACCGGCGCCCCGCGGGCGAGTCCCAGGACTGGCGTGATGACGAAGCTCGTGCCGGTGGTGAGCACGTCGTCGAAGAGCCCCAGGACCTCCACCGCCGACGCGGGGAGGCCGATCTCCTCCTCCGCCTCCCGGAGCGCGGCGTCCACCATGGATGCGTCCCCCGAACGGACGACGCCGCCCGGGAAGGAGAACTGACCCTTGTGGTGCGGGACGCCCTCCGTCTTCTTGCCGAAGACCAGCGCCGGGACGCCGTCCCGGTAGACGAAAAGGACGAGCACCGCGGCCCGCACCCGGTTCTCGGGCGTGAGGCTTCGCCGCCCGCGGCCGACCGTCGACAGGACCCGCGCCCGGAGCGAGTCGGGCGACGGCACGGCGTCGAGCTGCGGCCTCGCCACCCTACCGGGCCTTGAAGACGGGCTTCCGCTTCTCGGCGAACGCCTTCGGGCCCTCCGCGGCGTCCTCAGTCCCCCGGAGGGTCCCCGACAGGAACGCCTCCAGGCGCAGGCCGTCCGCCAGCGGCAGCGTGAGACCCCGGAGGATCGCCTCCTTCGCCGCGCGCACCGCAAGGGGTCCCCGCTCGCAGATGGTCGCGGCCCACCGCCGCGCCGTCGGCAGGACCTCCGCGGCCGGCACGACGGCGTTGACGAGCCCGATCCGGTACGCCTCATGGGCGGAGCAGGTCTCGCCCATCAGGATCATCTCCATCGCCTTGGCCAGCGGGACGGCCCGCGGGAGACGCTGGGTCCCGCCCGCGCCCGGCATGATGGCCCAGCGAACCTCGGTGAGCCCGAACACCGCGTGCTCGGCCGCCACGCGGATGTCGCAGCAGAGCATGAGCTCGAGGCCGCCCGCGAGGGCGTACCCGTTCACCGCGGCGATGACCGGCTTCCAGATCTCGAGGCCGCGCGTGATGCCCCCCAGGCCGGGGTCGTTGTGGCCGCGCCCCGCCCCGGGCTTCCCGAACGCCTGCGGGATGAGCTTCTTCAGGTCCGCACCGGCGGAGAACGCCTTCTCCCCGGCGCCGGTCAGGATCGCGACCCAAGTCTCGGGATCGTCGCGAAACCGGGTCCATGCGTCGATCAGGTCCCGGTGCATCTCCGGGTCGATGGCGTTCATCGCCTCGGGTCGGTCGAGCGTGATGGTCACCACGCGGTCCTGCTGCTCGTAGCGGAGCCCCATGGATTCTCCTCGCGCGGCCTCGGCCGCGGCAGCGCCAGCGTAGCACACGGCCCGCCCGCGCCCGCCGCCGCGGGCCCCGGCGCCCCGTTACCTCGCGCCCAGTCGCCAGAGCGCCTTGTCGAGGGTGCGGAGGGACACGCCGTGGCGACCCGCGAGGCCCCGGAGGACCGCGGCGTACGCCGCCCATCCGTCCGCGGTCGGCGGGAACCGCCGCCGGATACCGATCCGCGGGAGGGCCGCCCGGACCCGGACGTCGTAGATGGGGTAGCGGCGCGGCTCCGCGAAGTGGAGGATCACCGAGGCCACGGCGACGCCTACTCCGCGAAGCCCCAGGAGCACGGCGAGCCGGGTCGCGTCACCTCTCGCAAGGAATGCGGCGGCGGTCACGCCCCGGACGCCCGCCTCCGTGTTGCGCGCGATCTGGGGGCGGATCCTGGGGCTCTTCCACTCGCCGATCCACCGCAGCTCGGCCCGCGTCAGGTAGAGCGCCTCCCGGCGCCGCCTCCGGGCGAGGCGCGCCTTGAGCTCGCGCTCCATCCGGGGCCACGGGCTCGTCCGCTCCTCCCGGTCGAAGCGCCGTGAGTGCGTGAGGATGCCTCGGCGGCTCAGCGCGATCACGAGGCGCTTGACTCCGCCCGAGGGCGGATCGGACGATGGAGCCCATGTCTCCGCCCCCCGTCGTCATCGAGGCGGCGCGACCCGCCGACGCGCCGGACATCATCGTGCTCATCGGCCGGGTCTTCGCCGAGTACGACTTCATCTGGAACCCGGCGACCGAGGTGCCCGACCTCTTCGACCTCGATCGCCATTACGGCGGGGACGCCGGCGCGTTCTGGGTGGCCCGCCTCGACGGCCGGCTGGTCGGGTCGGTCGGCGTCGCGCGCTTGCCCGACGGCCGCGCGGAGCTTCACCGGCTCTACCTCGACGCGTCGCTGCGCGGCCGGGGCATCGGCCGTGCGCTGGTGGAGGTCGTCCTCGAGTGGTGCCGGGGAGCCGATGTGCGACAGCTCGTCCTCTGGTCGGACACCCGGTTCGACCGCGCCCATCGGCTCTACGAGGGGATGGGCTTCAGGAAGACCGGCGAGCGCGAGATCGCGGACGACCCGAACGACACCCGCGAATTCGGGTACGCGCGCTCGGTCTAGGCAACCGGCGTGGACCGCGCGCCGCGCGGCTCAGACCCGGGGCAGCACGGGCTGAGCGGGCGCCGCGCCCTTGGCCGGCGCCGGCTGCTTGGTCAGCGGGATCGGCTTCCCGACGGTCGCCTGATGCGTGGCCGGGGTCTGATGCTTGACGGCCGCCACGTGCTTCGGCTTGGCCGCGCCCCCCTTCGCCACGTGCTTCGCCGGCGTCGCCTTCTTCACCGTCTTCTTCGCGGCGGGCTTGTGCACGACCTTCGCGGGCTTCGCGCCGTGCGTCGTCGTGGCGCCGACGTGTCCCGCCGTTCCCTTGCGAGGAGTCTGGACGGTCGTCGTCGAGCCCTGAACGACCGCGGGGATCAACTCCGGCTTCGCCGGTTCCGGGGCGCTCGCCGCGGGCGACGGCCCCGTCACCGGAACGATGCCCCGCCCCGATTCCACGGACGGCGCCGTCGTCTGAGCCATGGCCACGCCCGCGCCCAGCAGGACACCGACCACCACCGCACCCATCGTCGTAGTCCGAGTCACTCGGCATCTCCTCGCCCGCCGGGTGCCTTCCCGGCGGGCCCCGAAGTCCGCGTCAGCGAACCGCCCGGGCCCCCACTCGTTCGACCAGTCCGGCCAAGATGGCTCCGGCCGGCCCGGGCAGGACGACGTCGGCGACGTGGTCGAGCCGGGTCGGTGTGAGATTGACCACCACAAGGCGCGCCCCGCTCTCGCGGGCGTAGCTCGGCATGTACGCCGCCGGGTAGACGCCGAGGGACGAGCCGACCACCAAGAAGGTCCCCGCTGCCCGGGAGCGCGCCTCGGCCCGCTCGACGGCGGGCACGGGCATCGGCTCCCCGAACAGGACGGTCAGGGGCTTGAGAATGCCCCCGCACGCCTCGCAGGCCGGGACCGTCTCACCGGCGACGAGTCGCTCCTGGATCGCGTCGCGCGCGAACCGGCGGTCGCACGCGAGGCACCGGACGCGGGTGGCGTTGCCGTGGAGCTCGATCACCAGCTCGGGGTCCGTTCCCGCGCGCTGGTGGAGGTCGTCCACGTTCTGGGTGATCACGCAGTCGAGATGCCCGAGGCGCTCGAGCGTGACGAGGGCGCGGTGGGCCGGGTTCGGCTGCGCCGCGCGGATCGTCGCGTAGAGCTCCCGCCCCACCGCCCAGTACCGGCGGCGGGAATCCTCCGAGCGCATGAAGTTCGGGAAGGAGAAGTCCTCGGGGTCGTAGCGCGCCCAGAGGCCCGTGGGGCTCCGGAAGTCCGGGATGCCGGATTCCGTCGAGACGCCGGCGCCGGTAAAGGCCACGACGCGACCGGTCGTGGCGAGCAACTCCGCGGCCCTGTCGAGCCGGGCGTTCATCTCGAGCGTTCCCTGCATCCCGACAGGAGCGTAGCAGAGGGCCGCGCGACGCCGTGAAAGGATTCGGCCGCCGGCGTGCCGGGATTCGCCCGGACGCGACGGCTCAGCGGGCTCGGATCAGGGCTGGCCGAGCACCGCGACGCACGACACGGCGCCCGGGCCGCCGAGCGTGTGCGCCAGGCCTGTCCGCGCACCGGCGACCTGCATCCGTCCGGCGCGGCCGAGGAGCTGGTCGACGACGTTGTTCACCATCCGGACCCCGGACGCGCCGACGGGGTGGCCGCAGGACTTCAAGCCGCCCGAGGTGTTGACGGGGAGGTCGCCGCCGAGCCGCGTGACGCCGGCGGTCGCCAGCTTGTGACCCTCGCCCGGCGCCGCCAGCCCGAGATCCTCGTAGTTGATGATCTCGGTGATGGTGAAGCAGTCGTGGACCTCCGCCACGTCGATCTCGCGAGACGGGTCGGTCACTCCCGCCATCCGGTACGCGGCCCGGGCGGCCTCGCGCGTCGCCCGGAACGACGTGAAATCCCAGGAAGGGTCGAACTGGGTATTCCAGTACCCCGCGGCCACGCTGAACGCGATCCCCCGAAGCAGGGCGTGCGGCCGGCCGCGGCGCGCCGCGAGCTCCGCGGGCATCAGCACGCAGGCCGCCGCGCCGTCGGTCGTGGGGCAGCAGTCGTAGAGCCCCAGCGGCTCGGCGACCTTCGCAGCCCGGGCGTGCTGCTCGGGGGTGATGGCCTTCTGGAAGTGGGCATTCGGGTTCAGGCTTCCGTGCCAGTGGTTCTTCACGGCGACCGCGCCCAGCGCCGACTCGTCGATCCCGTACTCCTTGAAGTAGCGCGTCGCGAGGAGCGCGAACATCCCCGGCGCCGTCCGGCCCTTGCAGAGCACCGGATGGCCGCGCTCCATGGCCTGGGCGACCAGGCTCCCGCGGGACGGTACCTCGCGCATCTTCTCGGCGCCCACGACGAGGACGACGTCGTACTCCCCGGAGGCCACCGCGAGCGCGCCGTTCCGCACGGCTTCCATCCCCGAGGCGCAGTAGGCGGCCACGCGCGTGATGGGGATCGGCGGGAGCCCGAGCGTGTCGCCGACGAAGGTGCCGGCGTTGCCCTCGTAGCCGTAGAGAAGCGGCTCGTAGGTGCCGAGCCACCCGGCCTGGAGCTCGCCGGGCTCGACCCCGGCGTCGGCCATGGCGAGGGTCGCGGCCTCGTACACCATGTCGGAGTACGACTGGTGGAAGTTCTCCCCGAAGCGGATCGTGCCCGTGCCGACGATCGCGACCTGGTTGGCGAGTCCCATGCGCTGCCTCCGGCCCATAGTGCGCCGACTCGGCGGACCCTGTCCAGCATCCGGTCCCCGGGGAACCAAGCGGGATCGCCGGCTAAGATGACTCCGGAGGTGCCCCGGTGACGCCCGACTTCGTCCTCGCGGACGCGGAGGTCCGCTCGCTCGGCGAGCGCGGATGGTTTCTTCGGGACGGGGTCCTCGGTCCCGCCGTCGCCGGGAAGGTCCACGCGGCCGTGGAGGCGCTCGCCGCGGCCGGGCGCCTCCGGCCCGCGGGTGTGAGCCGCGGCGCGACCTATCGCCTGGACGGGGCGGTCCGCGGGGACGCGATCGCCTGGCTCGACCCGGACCAGATCCCGCCGGCCCTCCGTCCGCTCTGCACCCTGTTCCGGGCGCTGCGCGACGCGCTGAACGCGTCGGCCTATCTCGGGCTCGACCGGATGGAGATGCAGGTCGCCCGCTATCCGGGAGACGGCGCTGCCTACGCGCGCCACCGCGATGCGTTCTCGTCCCCGACGCCCGGGCCGCCGAACCGCCGCGTCACGGCGATCTACTACGCCAATCCCGGCTGGCGTCCCGAGGACGGAGGCGTGCTACGGCTCCACGGGGATGACGGACTGCAGGACGTCGAGCCGATTCTCGACCGCCTGCTGGTCTTCATGAGCGAGCGCGTCGAGCACGAGGTACTCCCCGCCCGGGCGCCCCGCCGTGCGGTCACCGTGTGGTTCCGGGCGCGGGATCCCCTCGCGGGCTGACCGCGCGCGGGCGCTCAGACGACGTGGTCCCGCCTGAACGCCGCGATCTCGTCGGCGGAATAGCCGAGCTGGCCCAGGACCTCGGTCGTGTGGGCGCCGAGTTTCGGCGCCACGCTCCGCACCGCGACGGAGCTCCGGGACAGGCGTACCGGCACACGCACGTGGGGGACCTGGCCGAGCACCGGATCCTCCGCGTGCACGACCATGCCCAGGTGGCGGACCTGCGGGTCCGAGAAAAGCTGGCCGTAGGTGTTGACCGGGCCGGACGGCACCCCGGCGGCGTCGAGCGCGGCGACCCAGTGGGCCGTCGGGCGCGTCGCCAGGACGCGCTCGAGCTCACGCTCGAGGGCCTCCCGGTGCTGGAGACGGTCGGCGTTCCGCCGGAAGCGCGCGTCGTCGATCCAGTCCGGCCGTCCGAGCGCCCGGGCGCAGCGCTCCCACAGCTCCTGCGTGGCGGCGCCGATCATCAGGTAGCCGTCCTGGGTGGCGAAGCGCTGGTACGGCGCGTTCTGGCGGTGGCGGGCCCCTTGGCGCGTCGGCTCGCGCCCGTCCACGAGCCACGCGGCGCCGGTCCACCCCGAGAAGCCGAGGGCCGTCTCGAGGAGCGAGCAGTCGACCTTCTGGCCCCGGCCCGTGCGCTCGCGCTCGTAGAGGGCGGCCAGGATCCCCTGGACGCCCCACATGCCGGTCCCGAGGTCGCAGATCGGCTGGCCGACCGACGTCGGCGGGCCGTCGGGCTCGCCGGTGACGTGCATCAGTCCGCCCATTCCCTGGGCGATCAGGTCGAGGCCACCCTTGTCCCGGTAGGGGCCGTCCGGCCCGAACCCGCTCAGCTGCGCGTAGATCAGGCGCGGATTCTCGGCCGCGAGCGCCTCGTACCCGAGCCGGGCGCGCTCCATCACCGTCGCCCGGTAGTTCTCCACGAGGACGTCGACGCTCCGCACGAGACGGAGAAACACCTCCCGCCCCGCCGCCCCCTTGTAGTCGAGGGTCACGCTCTTCTTGTTCCGGTTGATGTACCGGAAGAAGGGATTGCGCTCGGCGCCGTCGCCCATCGCGCGGGAGGAGTCACCCTTGCCGGGCCGCTCGAGCTTCAGCACCTCGGCCCCCATGTCCGCCAGGATCATCGTGCAGAACGGGCCGGCCATGTGCTCGGTGAGGTCGAGGACCCGGAGACCCTGGAGCGGGCCCGAGGCAGTCGATGCGCTCACGTCGCGGCTCCTCTCAGCGCCCGACGAACCGCGGCGTCGTCTTCGCGAGGAACGCCCGGTAGCCGATCTGGAAGTCCTCGGTGTCGAAGCACTCGTAGGCCACGTCGCGGTCGGCCTCGGTCAGGGGTCGACGCGCGACCAGGTCGTAGACAAACCGCTTGTGCCACCGGGCGGCGAGGGGGGCGCCCTCGGCGATCTTCCGGGCCACGGCGTACGCCTCCTCCTCGACCCGGTCGTCGGGCACCACCCGGTTGACGAACCCGATCCGGAGCGCCGTCTGGGCGTCGAGCAGGTCCCCCGTGAGCAGGATCTCGAGCACCGACGGTGCGCCGATCATCCGCACGACGGCCTCGAGCTCCTCGTGGCTCTCGACCAGCCCGAGGCGCTTGACGGGGACGCCGAACCGGCTCGACTCCCCGCTGATCCGGAGGTCGCACATCCCGGCGAGCCCGAACCCGCCACCCACGCAGAGGCCCTGAATCAGCGCGACCACGGGATGCCGGCACGCGCGGACCGCGTGGAAGGCCGGGTTCCCGAGGCGCGCGTACTCCCGCGCCTTCGCCGCCGAGCTCCGCGTGGCCTCGAACTCGGCGATGTCCGCGCCGACGGAGAAGGCGCGGCCGCCGGCGCCGCGGACGACGACGCACCGGAGGTCCGTGTCCCGGTCGCACGCCTCGATGATCTCGCCGAGCCGCCGGTTCATGGCGACCGACATGGCGTTCAGCTTCTCGGGCCGGTTCAGGACCACCGTCGCGATGGGCCCGTCCGTCGTCACGTAGATCGGCTCGCTCATGCGTCGCTCCCTCGCTGGATCAGGATCCGCCGTCCGCGCTCGCGGAGGGCGTCAGGAAAGGGCGTCGGCCTCCGGGCGTCCACGTCGAGGTGCACGCCGAACTGGTCGAGACTCGCCACCAGCGCCCCGGAGCGCGCGTTGAACATCCGGTGCAGCACCCGGATCGACGAGTTGCCGAGGTGGAGCAGCCCGGTCCGCACGCGCACGGGGTCGCCCGCGTGAAGCTCGTCCCGGAACTCGAGCTGGAACTCGAAGGTCGACATGCCCCGCCGCTGGTCCCGCATGTAGGCCGGCGTCATCCCGAACGCGGCGAACGTCTGGATTCCGCCCGCCGAGAAGCGGTGGATGTAGAAGGGAAAGGCGCTCTGTCCGAAGACGTCGATCTCCCAGGGCTTCACGGTGTCCCGCGCCGACTCGACGAACCCCTCCGAGCCCTCGGGCTGCCAGCGCGTCTCCCGGGCGGGGCCGTCCCAGGCGGCCTGGCGGGCCTCGGCGGCCTGGCGCGCGCCGGCCGGCAGCGCGGCGGGCTCCCGCCCCCCGAGCCCGACGTGGAGCGTCCGCTGCTCCATCGTCGCGCAGAGCACGCCGGTGTCCGAGTTGAAGACGCGGTGACCCAGACGGAGCCCGGTCTCGTCCACCCCGATCACCGCGCTCGAGATGTGGAGGACGTCGCCGACGCGGAGCTCGTGCGCGTAGCGCACGTAGCAGTCGACGGTCACGCACCCGCGGCGCTCCGTCCGCATGTACCCGGCGCCGAGCCCCAGGCCGTCGAGGAGCGTCAGCGTGGCGTCGGCGAACCGCTCGAAGTAGTAGGCCACCGTCAGGTGCTCGACGATGTCCGTCTCCCAGGGGAACACCGTGCCGCGGTACGTGTCGACCCAGGGCGCCTCGTCCATGGGCACGGACTGTAGACGCGCGCCGGAACAGCGTCAACACGCGCGCCGAGGGGCGAGGGCGGCCCTGTCCGGGCTACGAGCGCTCCTCGACGTTGGAGCCGTCCACCCGGAGCCCGCAGCTCAGACAGCGCCGCGAAAAGATGTTCGTGTTGAAACGGACACCCGGCTCGTTCCGGGTCTGGAGCCGCGTGCGCCCGCGGTGGTGGAAGGGGCCATGACACCGAGGACAGCGCCGCGCGAGCGTCAGGAGGCACAGCGCGCATCCCAGCGCGAAGACGTTGAACATCCAGTTCCAGAAGCGGTGGGTCCAGGGCGCTCCGCTCACGAGGAAGTGGGTGCTCCCGGGGAACACCTTGTTCACGAGGACCAGGATGGCCGTGAGGACCACCGGGAGCCCGGCGCAGAGCCAGGCCGTCCGGCGAAACCATCGCAGCGTCCGGAGGCCCCGGCGGATCTCGGGGGAGTCCATGGCGGCGCCCAGTCTACCTCAGCGACCCGAGACGCCCGGCGCTCGACCTTCGTGATCGGGCGGCGATCGGCGCTAGAATCCCAGCGTGCGCTGGCTCCTCGCGCTGAACCTCTGGGCGGTCGTCTTCACCGCGGCGCCGACCGCCGCGGACACGCTCGGCGAGGTACTGCGCGCCAGCGGCGTGACCCCCCCGCCGGCCCTGGTCGACCTCGATCGTCCGCTCGCGAGCCACGCGATTGCCGCGGACGGCAGCGCGACCCTCGTCCTCTACGATCGGGGACCGGCGGCAGGTCAGCCCGAGCTGGTGCTCCTGCGCCTGGGACCGGGGAGCGTCCCGCCGCGACGCGTCCCGGCCGTCTGGTCACGCTCGGCGCCCGATGGGCTCGACGTGCGGACCTGCGCCCGGGTCGACTCGCTCGACCGCCGGGCGGGAGTCCTGGTGGCGACGGCCCACGTGAACCCATCCGCCGCCTGCACGCTGGTGTTCGGCCCGGACCTCCGTCTCCGCGCGGTCCTGCCGGGCTGGCTGGTCGCGACCCTGCCCGATGGGCGGCTCGTCTATCACCGGAACCAGGTCCACTTCGCCTCGTTCCACCCGCTCGCCCTCCGCCTGTTCGATCCGGGTCGAGTCACGGACGCGCCCCTCCATCCGAGGAAGCCGTACCAGGCGGTACGGCTCGACCACATCGCTCGGATGCGGCGCGTCTACACGCCGGCCTGGTGCGCCGCACACAACCATCCGTGCGACCCCCAGGTCTTCGACGAGCGCCTGACCGGCGACGTCCGGATCGATCCGAGCGGCGACGCGATCGCCTTCGTCGTGTCACTCGACAACACCGCGGGCTGGAGCGACGCCGAGCGGTGGGGCCGGCTCGAGCCGTTCCGGGAGATCCGCGCCGCAGCCCGGTCATGGGACCGCCGGGGCCCGCCGCCGCCGGACCTGGCCGAGGGCCTCGCCGCGGGGCTGTCGAGAGCGCGGAACCTGGGCGCGGAGGCGCACGTGCGCGCCGCGCTGGCGAGCGACGCCGATGTTCGAGACCTCGTGGTCGCCGTGCTGGCGTCCTTGCCTGCCCCGCCCGGCGACCGGACCCGGTGGCTCGCCGCTCTCGATCCGCGCTGGAGCGAGCCCGAGGCCTGGGTGCGACTCCTGCGCCTCGTGGACGGTCCCGACGAGCTCACCGACGTCGTCTACGTCTACACGGGTCTGACGTCGCCCGGTTCCCTGCGGTACCGCGAGCTCGCCAAGCCCGACTTCGACGCGCGCTTCGGGTCGCTGGAGGTCGCGCTCGAGCCCGCGGCGCTCCGCGCGCTCCTCGGCACCGCCGGCAGGTAGCACCCGCGGGCCCTCCGCTCCGGGGGCCTGTCGCGTGGGCCGTGTGCTATCCTGACCGTGACGTCCTGGAGCGCGCGCCCCGGTCGTTCACGGCGCTGGAGGGCAGAGAGTTGCCGTATCCCGCGCGCGCACGTCAGGCGAGCGTCGTGGGCTTCGTCCTGTCGTGCGCCGTCATCGCCGGACTCGCCTGGCTGTCCCTGGATCGCATGCACCGGTTCCAGGAGGAGACGCGGCGGGTCCGCCACACGCAGGCCGTTCGCGAGCAGACGGAGTCCTTCCTGTCCCTCCTGAAGGATGCCGAGACCGGGCAGCGCGGGTACATCATCACCGGCGACCCCGGTTACCTCGCCCCCTACGCGCGCGCGGTCGTGGAGATCGGAGACCACCTCGCCGCCCTCCGCCGGCTCACCCGGGACAACTCGGCGCAGGGCGCGCGCGCCGGACAGCTCGAGACTCTCGTCGCCCAGAAGCTCGCCGAGCTCGAACGGACGGTCCGGACACGGACCGAGCAGGGGTTCGACGCTGCGGCGCTCATCATCGCCACCGACCAGGGAAAGCGCCTCATGGACGAGATCCGGAGCCTCACCGCGGCGATGCTGGCCGAGGAGAACCGGCTCTACGCCGTCCGGACGGAACGAGAGGAGAGCGAGAGTCGCGCCGCCATCGGCGCGAACCTGGGCGGCCTGGCCATCGCCCTCCTCTCCGTCGGTGTGGCGATGCTCCTCCTCCACTGGGCGACGCGCGAGCGGGAGCGGGAGCAGTCTGCGCGGGTTGTCGCGGAAGCCGTCGCCGCGGCGACCGTGAGCTCCGAGGCATGGCTCCGGACCACGCTTGCCAGCATCGGCGACGCCGTCATCGCCACCGACGAGCAGGGTCGCGTGAAGACGATGAACGCCGTGGCCCAGCAGCTCACGGGCTGGACGGGCTCCGACGCCGAGGGACGGCCGCTGGAGACCGTGTTCCGCATCGCCGACGAGGACACTGGCCGTCCCGTGGAGAACCCGGTGGGTCGGGTGCTGCGCGAGGGACAGGTCGTCGGCCTCGCCAACCACACCGTCCTCCACGCGCGGGACGGCCGCGTCATCCCCATCGACGACAGCGCCGCGCCCATCCGCACCCCGGAGGGGGACATCATCGGCGCGGTCCTCGTCTTCCGCGACATCACGGCCCGGCGCCGGAGCGAGCGCGAGCAGGCGCAGGCGCTCGAGCGCGAGAAGGCGGCGCGACGCGAGTCGGAGGCGGCGGCCCGCGGCAAGGAGGAGTTCGTGGCCACGCTCTCCCACGAGCTTCGGACCCCGCTGAACGCCATCTTCGGGTGGATCCAGCTTCTCCGCTCCGGCGCCCTCGACGACGCGCACCGGGCGCATGCGCTCGAGGTGATCGAGCGCAACACGCGGACCCAGGCCCGGATGGTCGACGACCTGCTGGACGTCTCGCGCATCATGACGGGGCACTTCCGGATCGAGCCTCGGCCGGTGGACCTCCGGGCCGTGATCGGCGCCGCGGTGGACGCGGTTCGACCGGCGGTCGACGCGAAGGGCGTTCATCTCGTGACGGACCTCGACCCCGCCGCGGGCACCGTGACCGGAGACGCGGATCGGCTCCAGCAGGTGGTGTGGAACCTCCTCACCAACGCCGTCAAGTTCACGCCGCGCGACGGCCGCGTGGAGATCCGTCTCCAGCGCCGGGATTCCCAGGTGGAGATCCGGGTGGCCGACACCGGCCGGGGCATCGCGGCGGACTTCCTGCCCCACGTGTTCGAGCGGTTCAGCCAGGCCGATACGTCGAGCTCCCGCGCCCAGCCGGGCCTCGGCATCGGCCTCGCGCTCGTCCGTCACCTCGTCGAGCTTCACGGCGGCACCGTGGCGGTGGCGAGCGAAGGCGAGGGCCGGGGCGCGACGTTCACGGTGCGGCTACCCGTCCCGGCGACCCTGCCCCGCGGCCGGACCGATGCGCCAGTGGACGGCGGGGGCGCGACGGACGGCGACCGGCCCCGTCCGCTTGCCGGCGTCCATGTCCTGGCCGTGGACGACGACGCCGACGCCCGCGAGCTCCTGCGCGTCGCCTTCCAGCAGGCGGGGGCGCGAGTCACGGTGGCCGAGTCGGCGCGGGCGGCGCTTGCCGCGATCGAAGCCGCCGCTCCCGACGTCCTCGTCTCGGACATCGGCATGCCGGGCGGCGACGGCTACGAGCTTCTCGAGAGCGTCCGGGCCGTCGAGCGAGGCAGCCGGCTCCCGGCGGTGGCGCTCACGGCCTACGCTCGCGTCGAGGACCGTGACCGCGCGCTCCGGGCTGGCTTCCAGCTCCACGTCGCCAAGCCGATCGACCCGGCGGCCCTGGTGCGCGCCGTCGCCCTCGTCTGCGCCCGGGCCAAGCGCGTCTGACGGGTCGCCGAAACGATCGACGGGCCGATCCCCCTCGAGTCGAGTCCCGCAGTCCGGCCGCGCCGAGCTGGCCCCCAGCGCGCCCCTCCGGCCCTTGACGCGGACTGCCTTTCGGTCGATTCTCGGGCGCGTCGCGCCCGCGGCGCGGCGAGGCAACCCCGGACACGCGAGGAGCTCATGACGCACGTTCGACATCCCCGCGCGAGCGCGGTCTCGTCCCCCAACATCCGGTTCGTCGGCCACTCCGACCAGGGCGGGAAGAGCGACGGCGTCCAGGTCATGGTCCATCGCGGCCACGCGTTCATCGGTCACACGTTCAGCAACGGCATCACGATCGTGGACGTGCGGGACCCCGCGCGGCCGCGGACGGTCGAGTTCATCGCCTGCCCGCCCAACACGCGGGCCGTCCACATCCAGACCCACGAGGACCTGCTTCTCGCCGTCAATGGTCCGAGCGTCTGGCACATGCAGGAGTTCCAGAACCTCCAGGACTACTTCGAAGGCTCCCCGGCCGACAAGCTGAAGAATCGCGCGGGGAGCTTCGCCTCGGGCATCCGTGTCTTCGACATCTCCCGCCCGGAGAAGCCGGCGGAGATCGGCTTCATGCCGGTCGACGGCATCGGCCCGCACCGCATCTGGTACACCGGGGGCCGCTACGCCTACGCCTCGGTCCACTTCGCCGACTTCAGCGACCACATCCTCGCCGTGATCGACATGTCGAACCCGCGGCGGCCCGAGGTCGTCGGCCGCTGGTGGCTCCCGGGGATGTGGCGCGGCGGCGCCGAGACTCCGAGTTGGAAGAAAGGCCGGCGGTACGCGCTCCACCACGCCCTGGTCTCAGGGAACCTCGCCTACGGCGCGTGGCGCGACGGCGGCCTCACGGTGCTCGACGTGGCGGATCCGACCCGGCCCAAGCTCCTGGCCCACCGAAACTGGGACCCGCCCTTCGGCGGCGGCACGCACTCGCCCCTCCCGCTCCCCGACCGGAATCTGCTCGTGGTCGCCGACGAGCCCACGACCATGAACTGCAGCCAGGGGCTCCGGTACGTCTGGATGTTCGACGTGCGGGAGCCGTCGAACCCGATCAGCATCGCGACGTTCCCCAGCCCGTCGGAGGCCGACTACTGCCAGAAGGGCGGGAACTTCGGGCCGCACAACCTGCACGAGAACCGGCCGGGCGCCTTCCAGAGCTCGCGCCTCGTCTTCGCGACCTACTACAACGCCGGCGTGCGCGTCTACGACATCGAGAACGCGTTCCAGCCGCGCGAGGTCGGGTTCTACGTGCCGCCCGACCCCGAGCGGCTGATCGACCCCCGGCCCAACCGTCCGCTCGTGACCCAGTCGAACGACTGTTACGTCGACCCGAACGGGCTCATGTACGTGACCGACAGCAACGGCGGTCTGAACATCCTCGAGTTCACGGGAGCGTGAGCCTCCCGTCGGCGACCTACGCGGGCCCGCGAGGCCCGCAGGAGGACACCATGCGACGGCAACGACTCGTCTTCGTGCTCGGCGCCGCCCTGCTGGCCGCGCTCGGCTGGGCGCTGTCCGCCTCCGCCCAGGGTCCGGTCAAGCTCGCCATCGTGGCCGAGATCACCGGCGGCGGCGCGCCGTCCGGGACGATGTTCCGGGACGGCGTCATCCTCGGGGCGGAGGAGATCAACAAGAAGGGCGGCATCCTCGGGCGCCAGCTCGAGACGTTCGTGATGGACACGCAGTCGGATCCCCCCACGTCGGTGGCCGTGATCCGGCGGGCCATCAACGAGCAGCCGTTCGCCATCATGGGCACGGTGTACAGCGGCTCGACCGTGGCGAACATGGAGTTCGCCCGCCAGGCGGGCATCCCTCAGATCAGCGGCTCCGAGTCGATCCTGGTCGTCAGCAAGGGCAACCCGAACATCTTCCTGACGTCCTTCAGCCAGCAGATCGGCTTCGCGAAGCTGGTGAAGTGGGTAGCCGACGACCTGAAGGCCGAGAAGATCGCCCTCATCTACGTCAACGACGCGTTCGGCAAGGGCGGCCGGGACATGTTCGTCAAGTTCCTCAAGGACCGTGGCAAGACCCTGGTGGCCGACATCTCCACCGAGGTCCAGCAGGCCGACTTCACGGCCGAGCTCACTCAGGTCCGGTCGAGCGGCGCCACGCACCTCATGATCTACAGCCACGAGGAAGAGAACGCGCGCGTCATGATCCAGATGCGCAAGCTCGGCCTCAAGGTCGAGCCGGTCGGGGACAACCTGTGCGCCCAGACGACCATCGACGCCGGCGGCGAGGCCATGAACGGCGCGCGCTGCCACGTCCCCATGACGGCGCTCTCGCCCGTGCCCAGCATGCTGGAGATGGGGAAGCGCTTCCAGGAGCGCTTCGGCCGCGTGCCCGACCACAACGGCTTCAAGGGCTACATCGGCGCGCACCTGATCAAGGCGGCCGCCGAGCGCGTGGGCGCCCTCGACCAGGGCAAGATCCGCGACTGCCTCCACAACAACGTGTTCCTCGCGGCGGACGAGGCGGGCCTCCTGATGGACACCTACGTCTTCGATTCGGGAGACGCCGACCGTCCGAGCTTCATCGTCGAGGTCAAGAACCAGAAGTCGCAGGTGGCGAAGGTGCTCCCGCTGCTCGGAGGACCCTATACCAAGCGAGCCTGCCGCTAGGCGGGCTTGACCTCCTGCCCGGCACCGGCGCGCGGGCGCGGATGGGAGGCGCGGGCGGCGGCCGGCGGCCCTCTCGGGTCGCGGCCCCGCGCGCGGCCGCTCGCTTCCCGATTGGAACTCGCGGGCGTCCGCTCGCGACCGCCGCCGGGCCTGAACGCCTGACGTGACGGACTTCCTCCAGCTCCTGGCGGCCGGGATCTCGATCGGCGCCATCTACGCGATGTGTGCCATCGGGTTCGTCCTGCTCTGGCAAACGTCCAACACGATCAACTTCGCTCAGGGCGAGTTCGTGGTCCTGCCGGCGTTCGCCATGGTCCTCTTCTGGACGACGCTGCGGCTGCCGTTCGCGGTGGCCCTGGTCCTGACAGTGGTCGTGTCGGCCCTCCTCCTGGGCTTCGGCGTCCGGACGCTCCTGGTCTCCCGCCTCCTCCAGGCCGGGGTCCTGCCGCTGGTCATCGCGACCATCGGCCTGAGCCTCCTCATCCGCTACTCCCTCCAGCAGTTCTGGACCCCGCTCGCCCTGCCCTTCCCTCCCCTGTTCTCGCGGGCCCCGATGCGGCTCGGCGGCGTGATCCTCGCGTGGGAGGAGATGATGAACGTGGCCTTCGCCGCGGCCATCATCGGCGCCCTGCAGCTTTTCATCGCCCGCACGAAGCTTGGCTGGGCGATGCAGGCCGTGGCCCAGAACCGGAACCTCGCCACGGTGCTCGGCATCGACGTCGGACGGCTCGTCACGATCACGTTCGTCCTCAATGCGACCCTGACGGCGCTGGCCGCGATCCTGATCGCCCCCGTGTACCTGGTGAAGTACGACATCGGGATCGGTCTCGGGCTCAAGGCGTTCTACGCGGCGATCATCGGGGGCTTCAACCAGATGCGAGGCGCGCTGCTCGGTGGCCTGCTCGTCGGCGTGGTGGAGACCCTCTCGGCCGCCTACATCTCCGGGCCGTTCCGCGACGCGGCGGTGCTGGTGATCCTGATCGGCGTGCTTCTCCTGAAACCCGAGGGCATCTGGGGCGTCAAGGAGGAATGGGCCTCGTGATCGGCCCGGGGGCGACGCGTGCGGCGCCTCCTGCCGATCGCCATCCTGGCGATCCTCGCCCTCCTCCCGCTCGGGCTCGAGCAGTACAAGCTCTACGTGGCAAGCCTCACCCTCGTGTACCTCGTCATGGCCATCGGGCTGAATCTGACGCTCGGGTACGCCGGCCAGATCTCGCTGGCCCACGGCGCGTTCATGGCGCTCGGGGCTTACGCCGTCGCCATCCTCGGCCAGCGCGGTGTCCCGTTCGAGGTCGGGCTCCTGGTCGGCGTGGCGCTCGCCTTCGCCTCGGGGCTCGTCGTCGGCTTCCCCGCGCTCCAGGTCAAGCATCACTTCCTGGCGATGGTCACGCTCGGCTTCAACATCATGGTGTTCCTGGTGCTCCGGAACTGGGAGTCGCTGACCGGGGGGTCCTTCGGGATCTCGGGCATCGCCCGCCCGGCCTGGGGCGCGCTGACCTTCCGCTCCGACCGCGCGTACTACCTCTACATGCTCGCCTGGGCGGCACTCGTGGTGGTCTCGGCGCACTGGATCCTCGGCTCCCGGTGGGGACGGGCGTTCCGCGCCATCCGCGAGAACGAGATGCGGGCCGAGGCGCTCGGCGTCAGCCTGCGCAACTACAAGCTGATGGCCTTCGCCATCGGCGCCGCGTACGCCGGAATCGGCGGCGCGCTCTTCGCGCCGCTCCTCGGATACATCGACGCCGGCGCCTTCACCCTCGACCGCTCGATCCAGTTCCTGATGATGGTCGTCATGGGCGGGCTCGGCCGGTTCGAGGGCCCGTTCATCGGGGCCATTCTCGTGACGGTCCTGCCCGAGGTCCTCCGCGCCTCCGAGGGGCTCTACCTCGTGTTCTACGCGGTGGCGGTGATCCTGATGATGCTCTTCATGCCGAAGGGGCTCGTCGGGGTGTGGGACTGGATCGCCCGCCGGCGGGCGCCCGGCGACGCCACGACCCCCGCCGTTCCCCTACCGCCCGATCCCGCCCGGCCGACCTGAGCCGCGCGATGCCGCTTCTCGAGATCGACGGGCTGTCCAAGCAGTTCTTCCGGCTCCCCGCCCTGAACCGGGTGAGCCTGACCGTGGAATCGGGCGAGCTCCTGGGGATCATCGGGCCCAATGGATCCGGCAAGACCACGCTGTTCAACTGCGTCACCGGGGTCCTCCGGCCATCCGGCGGCCACGTCCGCTTCAGGGGCGAGGACATCACCGGGTTGAGCGCCGACCGGGTGCATCGGCGCGGCATTGCCCGTACCTTCCAGCTGATCCAGCTGTTCCCGGAGATGACCGTGCACGAGAACATGCTCCTGGCCGCCCAGGAGCGCCACGGCAGCCTCCTCGGGCGGCTCGTCCGGCGCGAGGGCCCGGAGCCCGCCGGCCACGCGCTCCAGCTCCTCGAGTACCTGGGGATCGTCGACCTTCGGGACCGCCTGGCGTCGAACCTCTCGTACGGCCAGCAGAAGCTCCTCGACTTCGGCATGGCCCTCATGTCGCGGCCCGAGGTGATCCTCCTCGACGAGCCCCTGGCCGGCGTGAACCCGACCATGATCAACAAGCTGGTCGGTCACATCCAGGCCCTCAACGCGCAGGGACACACCTTCGTGGTGATCGAGCACAACATGGAGGTGGTCATGTCGCTCTGCCGACGGATCGTCGTGCTGAGCCAGGGCGAGCGCATCGCCGAGGGGACCCCTGGCGAGGTGGCGGACAACCCGCTGGTGCTCGACGCCTACTTCGGGAGGTGACGCGTGGCGCTCCTCGAGGTCGACGACATCCACGCGGGGTACGGGAAGCTCGAGATCCTCCGGGGTGTGTCCCTGCGCGTGGAAACCGGCCAGGTGGTCTCGATCATCGGGCCGAACGGCGCCGGCAAGTCGACGGTCTTCAAGACGCTCTTCGGGCTCCTCCCCGTTCGTCAGGGATGCGTGCGCCTCGACGGCGAGGACGTCACGAACCGGCCGCCCGCGGAGCTGCTCCGTCGGGGCATGACCTACGTCCCCCAGGGGCGGAACGTGTTCCCCCTCATGACGGTCGACGAGAACCTGCGACTTGGCGCGTACATCCGGCCACGGTCGGCCGAGCTGGATCGCGACGTCGAGCGCGTGTACGACACGTTCCCCATGCTCCGCGAGGCCCAACGGAAGCGCGCGGCCGAGCTGTCCGGCGGCCAGCAACAGATGCTGGAGATGGGGCGCGCCCTCCTCCTGCGGCCCCGGCTGATGCTTCTCGACGAGCCGACGCTCGGCCTGGCGCCCCTCGTGTTCCGCGAGATCTTCCGGATCATCGAGGACCTCCGCCGCGCCGGCCAGACGATCCTGATGGTGGAGCAGAACGCCGCCAAGGCCCTCGAGATCTCGGACTACGCCTACGTGCTCGAGCTCGGGCAGAACCGCTTCGACGGGTCGGGCGAGGCCATCCGCAGCGACGAGCGGATCCGCCGCCTCTACCTGGGGCGCTGAGTCCGGCGCGCACCCACGCGGGACCGGCGGTCCCCCGCGCGACGCGTAGCCTCGGCCCCGTCCGGGTCGCCCGCCGCGGTGGACGACCTACTCGCGTCGACCGCACTTTCCGTCGGCGTCGCTTTCCCGAGCGAGGCGACGTTCGCCAGTCCGCGCCTTCCGGTGTCTCTTCAGCTCTCCGCGATCTCCACCAGGATCTCGGCCGCCTGCTCGCACTCCCGCCGCGACACGTCCAGGTGGGTGACGGTCCGGATCACGCGACTCCCGATCCCGAAGAGGAGCACGCCCCGCTCCCGGGCGCGCGCCGTGAAAGCGGGCGCGTCCGGGGCGCCGTCCGCCAGGCGGAAGACGATGATGTTCGTGTGCACGGCCCGAGGGTCGAGGACGACGCGCGGGCTCCGGGCCAGACGCTCCGCGATCCGCCGGGCGTTCTCGTGATCCTCGGCGAGACGGTCCACGTTGTGATCGAGCGCGTACAGGCACGCCGCCGCGAGGATGCCGATCTGCCGCATCACGCCGCCCATCATCCGCCGATGGCGCATGGCACGCTGCACCTCGGCCCGCGTCCCCGCCAGGATGGATCCCGCCGGCGCTCCGAGGCCCTTGGAGAAGGCCACCGCGACCATGTCGAACGGGCGGGTGAGCTCGGTGACCGATCGGCCAGTGGCCGCCGCGGTGTTCCACAGCCGCGCGCCGTCCAGATACGTCGCGACGCCGTGCTCGCGCGCCGCGGCGCAGATCTCCTCGGCGTCCGCCTGCGGGAAGATCACGCCGCCCGCGCGGTTGTGGGTGTTCTCGATCTCGACGAGCGTCGTCGGCGGATACATGGGATGCCCCATCGGCCGCCGCGCGGCGAGGAAGTCGTCCCGCGTGAAGACCCCGCCCGCGCCCACCTCGGTGAGCTGGACGGAGGCGTTGGCGGCCGACCCGCCGGCCTCGTGCCAGCCGGCGTGGGCTTCGCGGCCGACGATGACGTCGTCGCCGGGACGCGTCAGCGTCCGAAGGGCCACCTGGTTCGCCATCGTTCCGGTCGGCATCCAGATCGCCGCCTCCTTCCCGAGGAGCGCGGCGACCCGCTCCTGGAGGCGGTTCATCGTGGGGTCCTCGCCGTACTCGTCGTTGCCCACGGGCGCCGCGGCCATCGCGGCACGCATCGGGGACGAGGGAAGCGTGACGGTGTCGGAACGGAGGTCGATGGCGGCCTGGGCGGTCACGGCCGACACGCCCGGCGAGGGTTCCGCGTGGTCTGGCTCAACTTCCCGGGAGCATAGCTCAGGCGCCGGCTGCCGCGCCAGGCATGCGGCCCTCTGGGATGCGTGCCCTTGTCAGCCCCGGACCTCTGCGCGAGAGTATGACCATCAGGAGAACGCACGCGACGTGGCAAGTACCGCCGTCCGGGCACTGATCCTGCAAGGTTTCCCCCGCGGGGACCTACGTTGCTTGGATCGCTCGACGTGTGGCTCCGCGACCACCTCTGGGCCGTGGTGTTTCTTGGGGCACTGGTCGACGCCGTCGGCATTCCGTTCCCGGGCCGCATCATGCTCATCACCGTCGGGTCCCTATCCGGCCGGGCGCTGGACGGCGCGGGCGCCTTCCTCGTCGTCGCGCTCGCGGTCGCCGGCACGGTGGCCGGGGACCATGTGTGGTACCTCCTCGGCAGGCTTCGAGGCCGGCGCCTGTTCGAGGCCTACTGCCGCGTCATGAGGCTGTCGAGAGCCCGAGGCGCGACGGCGGACCACCTCATCCGCCGCTACGGCGCGCTCGCCCTGATGGCCGCCCGCATCGCGGCCACGCTCCGCGTCGTGCTCATCCCGCTGGCCGTCTCACGCGGCATGTCCTACGGGCGCTTCCTGGTCCTCGACACGGTCGGCGCCGCGCTGTGGGCGGCCGGCCTCGTCGCCCTTGGTCGGGTCGCGGCCGCGCTCGGCGCCGAGGGCGGGGTCGCCGGCACTCTTGCCGTCGTTGGCGCCCTCGCCGGGGCGAGCGTCGTGATGAGTCTCCTCGCCCACCGCTGGCTCTCGGGCCGCGCCACCGCGTCGCGGGCATGACCGCCTGGCGTCGCCGATCGTGACGCGCCAGGCCACCTCTCCGCGGCGCCGGTCCGGCGGCCCGCTTGCCACGTACCACGCGAAACGGGACTTCCGCCGGACACCCGAGCCGCGGGGGGCGCGACCGCCCCGGAGGGCCGGGGCGAGCTTCGTCGTTCAGAAGCACGACGCCACGCGCCTGCACTACGACTTCCGTCTGGAGGTCGGTGGCGTCCTCAAGAGCTGGGCCGTGCCCAAAGGCCCGAGCCTGGACCCAGCGGACAAGCGTCTCGCCATGCAGACCGAGGATCATCCCCTGGAGTACGGAGGCTTCGAGGGCGTGATCCCGGCGGGCGAATACGGCGGCGGGCCCGTGCTGCTCTGGGACCGCGGCACGTGGACGCCCGATGGGGACCCGGAGGCCGCCCTCCGGAAGGGCGTGCTGAAGTTCACGCTGTCCGGCAAGAAGCTCCACGGAGGCTGGGCCCTCGTCCGGCTGCGCGGTCGAGACCGGCGCGACGCTGCCGGGCGGACGTGGCTCCTCGTCAAGGAGCGGGACTCGGACGCGCGACCGGGCCGGTCGGCCAGCATCACCGACCGGCGCCCCGAGAGCGTCGCGAGCGGCCGCCGCATCGAGGACGTCGGCGCGGGACGCGATCGGGCCCGCCGCCCGAAACGCGCGGCGCCGGCCGCCTCTCGGAAGCGCGCCGCACGCCCGGGACCGCGCCCGACATGACCTCCGGCGGCAAGACCGCGCCCCTCCCCAGGTTCATCGCGCCCCAGCTGGCGACCCTCGTCGCCGCGCCTCCCTCGGGGGAGGAGTGGTTCCACGAGACGAAGTTCGACGGCTACCGGATCCTGTGCCGGATCGACCGAGGGCGCGCCACGCTCTGGAGCCGGAACGCGAAGGACTGGACCACCCGTTTCCCCGAGGTGGCCGAGGCGGCGGCCGGTCTGCCCGTGCGCCAGGCGTACCTCGACGGCGAGATCGCCATGCTCCTGCCGAACGGGACGACCAGCTTCCAGTCGCTCCAGAACTCCACGTCCGCCGGCGCCGCGGGCCAGGTCGTGTACTTCGTCTTCGATCTTCTCCACCTCGACGGGCAGGACCTGGCCGGCGCCTCGCTCGCGGCGCGGAAGGCCGCGCTGAAGCGGCTCGTCGGCCGCCGACGCAACGGCGCCCTCCGCTACAGCGATCACGTCACAGGCCAGGGCGACGCGTTCTTCCGGCAGGCGTGCCGGCGGTCCCTCGAGGGGATCGTGTCGAAGCGCCGCGACGCGCCCTACGAGTCTGGACGGGGACGCAGTTGGCTCAAGGTCAAGTGCGTTCAGGAGCAGGAGTTCGTCATCGCTGGCTTCACCGAGCCCCAGGGCTCGCGCGCCGGTCTCGGCGCGCTCCTGGTCGGCGTCCACGACGGGAGCGGCAGTCTCGCGTACGCGGGCCGGGTCGGAACCGGCTTCACGGAGGCTTCGGCGCGCAGCCTCCGCGAGCGGCTCGACCGCCTGCGCGTTCCGCGCTCGCCGTTCCGCGACCGAGTACCGGGGGCCGCGGCCGCCCTCTGGGTCAAGCCGGTCCTCGTCGGCGAGGTCGCGTTCACCGAGTGGACCGCGGACGGGCGGCTCCGTCATCCCGCGTTCAAGGGGCTCCGGGAGGACAAGCCCGCCGCCGACGTCGTGCGCGAGCGGCCGGCCTCGACGGGGCGAGCGCTCCGCGAGCGGCGGTCTCGTTGAGTCCCGGACGGAGACGGGCTGCCTCGGGAAAGACCCGGGAGCCGGCTGATACCCAGGCGGTCGCCGGCGTCCCGATCACGCACCCGGACCGCGTCGTCTATCCGGAGGACGGGATCACGAAAATTCGCCTTGCGCGCTACTACGAGGCGGTGGCCCAGCGCCTCCTGCCCCATCTCGGGCCGCGTCCGGCCGTGCTGGTGCGCTGCCCGGACGGCATCGCCCATCCGTGCTTCTACCAGAAGCACGCGGGTCCCTGGACCCCGCGGTCGCTTCGCAGGGTCAGGATCCGAGAGAAGACGAAGACCGGCCAGTATCTAGTCGTCGAGGACGTGATCGGCCTGGTCGGGCTGGTCCAGATGGGCGCCATCGAGTTCCACACCTGGAACGCCGCCGCCGACCGGCTCGAGGCGCCCGATCGCCTCGTGTTCGACCTCGACCCGGGCCCCGACGTGCCCTGGTCGGCGGTGGTGGCCGCGGCGCGGCTCGTGCGAGCCGCCCTCGAGGCCCGCGGCCTCGCGAGCTTCGTGAAGACCACCGGCGGCAAGGGGCTCCACGTCGTCGCCCCGATCGAGCCCGCCCCCGGCTGGGACGCGTGCGTCGCCTTCGCGAGCGACGTCGCGGAGGCGCTGGTGGCCGAGGCGCCGCACGCCTTCACGACCACGATGGCCAAGGCCGCCCGACCCGGAAAGATCTTCATCGACTACTTCCGGAATCAGCGGGGTGCCACCTCGGTAGCGGCCTACTCGACCCGCGCGCGGCCCGGTGCGCCGGTCTCGACGCCCGTCAGCTGGGAGGAGCTCGCCAAGGTCCGCTCCGGAAGCCACTTCGCCATCGATACCGTCGAGCGCCGACTCGCCAAGCTCCCCCGCGATTCGTGGGCGGGTTACGGACGTCTCGCGCAGAAGCTCCCGGCGGCCCGCTTGCGAGCCCGTCGAGCTTTACCGTCGTCACCGCGCGACCGAACGTCGCGCTGACGACACCCTGACGCGTCCAACCGTCTCGATTCGGCCCGTCGTCAGCTTCTCACCGCGCGCTCTGTCAAGTCGCCACAGGCAACGCGCTTGCACGGAAATCGAGAGGGGAGCGCCACGCCGACGAGATCGACCGGTGCTCGGCTCTCTCGTCACCGAACGGAGGATCGATGGCCAGGTACAGCCGGGGCGCGGGCGAGGCCGTGAAGTCCGCCATGCGCCGTCGCAAGAAGCGCACGCTGCGAAGCGGCAGCGGGAAACGGGTCACGAGCCGAAAGCAGGCCATCGCGATCGGCCTGTCCGAGGCGCGCGAGAAGGGCGCCCGCGTCCCGAGACGGTCGAAGTGAACGTCCGTCTCCGCAGCACCGACCCCGGGCGCGCGCGCCGCCCCAGGGCCGCGGCGCTGGTGCTGCTCCTGGCCCTCGGAGCGGGCTCCTGCTCGAACGTGCCGGTTCACCGCACGCTCCCCGCGATGAACCTCGGAGAGCCCGCGTTCTTCCCCACCCTGGAGGCGCACGCGCAGGCGCCCATCGTCGGGGGCAACCGCCTGACGCTCCTGCTGAACGGCGACCAGATCTACCCGGCGATTCTGGAGGCCATCCGAGGCGCCAAGTCGAGCATCACCTATGCCCAGTACAGCTACGAGGACGGCCCGATCTCGCGGGACCTCGCCGAGGCCATCGCCGCGCGCTGCCAGAGCGGCGTCAGGGCCCACGTCCTCCTCGACAGCGTGGGGACGCTCCCCATGCCGCGCGAGTACGGCGAGCTGATGTCCAAGGCTGGCTGCGAGGTGGTCGCATTCCGGCCGATCGGGCCCTTCGGCCTCCGGCGCGCGAACAACCGCAACCACCGGAGGATCCTCGTGGTCGACGGGCGGATCGGCTTCACCGGCGGCTCCGGCGTCAGCGAGAAGTGGATGGGGAATGGCCGCCAGCCCGATCACTGGCGGGACACGGACGTCCAGATCGAGGGACCGGTGGTGGAGTACCTCCAGGGCGCGTTCGCGGAGAACTGGGTCGAGGCCACCGGGACGGTCCTTGGCGGGGCTGACTACTTCCCCGCCCCCACGGGCGCCAAGGGCCGGACGTACGCGCAGATCATCCGGAGCGGACCGACGGGCGGAAGCTACGCGATGTACACGACGTTCCTGCTGGCCATCTCGTCGGCTCGCCGCTCCATCAAGGTCACGAACCCGTACGTGCTGCTCGACGATCAGATGATCGAGACCCTGGTCCAGGCCGCGCGGCGCGGCGTCCGCATCAGCTTCCTGGTGCCTGGCGTGACGGACCATCCGCTCGTGCGCCACGCGGGGCGGAGGCAGTTCGGCCGGCTCCTCGAGGCGGGCATCGAGATCCACGAGTACACGGCCGCCATGCTCCACGCCAAGACGATCATCATCGACGGCATCTGGGCGACGATCGGCAGCACGAACCTCGACTACCGCTCATTCCGGCTGAACGACGAGCTGAACGTCGTCGCCTACGACACCACGTTCGCCGCCCAGCTCGACCGGGTGTTCGAGGAGGATCTCCGCTACGCTCAGCGCATCGACCTCGAGGCCTGGCGCGACCGCAGCGTCCGGGGTCGCATGTTCGAGCTGCTGGCGATCCCGCTCGAGAGCAACCTCTGAGCGGGACCCGGCTACCAGGGAATCGTCTGGCCGGGGCTGAGGATCGCGACCTGTTCCTCGATGCCGCGCCGGAGGGCCTCCCGGAGGAGACGATCGGGCGGCTCGCGGAAGGGCTCGCGGTTCATGTCGAAGGTCCCCCAGTGCATCGGCACCAGGAGCCGCCCCTGCACGTCCTCGAAGAGCTGCACCGCCTCCTCGGGGTTCACGTGGTTGGGGTGCCCCGTGCGGAAGGTGTCGTACCCGCCGATGGGGATCGCCGCGACGTCGAACGGTCCGAGCCTCTCCCCGACCTGGCGGAAGCGGGCGTCGTACCCCGTGTCGCCCGCGAAAAAGAACCGCTTCGACGGTCCGAGCACCGCCCACGATGACCAGAGCCGGAGGTACTGGTCGGCGAGCGTGCGGCCCGAGGAGTGCTGCGCGGGCGTGCACACGAAGGTCAGGCCCCGGTACTCGCTCCGCTCCCACCAGTCCAGCTCCACGACGTCCACGATTCCCCGCTCACGAAGCCACGCGCGAAGCCCGAGGGGGACGAAGAAGCGGGGGCGATGCTCCCGCGCCAGCCGCTCCACGGTCTGCGCGTCCAGGTGGTCGTAGTGGTCGTGCGAGATCACCACAGCGTGGATCGGTGGGAGATCGCCGAATCCGAGGCCGGGCGGCACGAGCCGGCGCGGGCCCGCGAACGCCACGGGGCTCGCGCGGTCGCCCCAGATCGGGTCGGTGAGGATGTTCACTCCGTCGATCTGGACGAGGAAGGTGGAGTGTCCGACCCAGGTGATCGTCGGATGCGTTCCGTTGGCTCGGAGCTCCTCCCCGTCGTTGCCCAGCACCGCCAGCGCAGCTCCCCGGGGGCGATGGGGCGACAGAGCGCGCATGACGAAGTGTCGAACGCGAACACCGACGCCGTACTGATAGCCGTCGTCGAGGTTTCGGAAGCCTTGACGGAGATGGTGGACGGTCGTCCGGTCTACACCGGCGGACTCGACGTTCAGGACGGCCGTGGGAGCCAGGGCCAGCGCGAGCAGCGAGACGAGCGAGATCGCGCGAGTGACGCGGGACATCGAAAGGGCGCCTCCAGCCGGGGAGCTCCGACCCTCTTGGCGAGGGTCGCTGACCAAGTCAGCGTAGCACGCGCGTCATCTGATTTCTCCGGCACCCCAGGGTGCCGGGACGCGGCCTGGCATTCCAGTTGCGTGAGCTAGGGCATGGTCACTCGGTCCCGAGCTTGCCGCGTGCGCATGGTGGCCCCCAGACCGGTGATGGCACGAGTCCGCGCGATCGTGGGCGTGCTCCTGCTCGTCGTCGGCCTGGTCGGGCTCGTACTCCCGATCATCCCGGGGATTCCGCTACTGCTGGCGGGAGTCGCCCTCACAGGCAAGGACCATCCCCTCGTCCGCCCCGTTCTCGTCCGGCTGAGGCGCCTCCATGCTCGCTGGCAGTCCCGTCGGGTGCCAGCCAAGTGACGGAAGGGGGCCGCACCGCCCCGCGTCGTCAGGCCTTCGTGGAGCCCCGAGACTGTCGGCGGCCGGCCGGACGCCGCCCCGTTTCGGCGGGAACGTCGGACGAGCGTAGCCATGGCGCGGCCTTGGCCAGGATGCCCGGCTGCGGAGTGAGCCGCGCCGGTCTCGGCCCGTGGCGGGGCGCCTTCAGCACCGAGACGTAGTCGAGCTCGCGGCCCTCGCTCACGCAGCGAAGCAGGAGGCCGCCCCGGCTCATGTCGCCACGTCCGACGAACTCCGACGGGAAGACGAGCCGATCCCCAAAGACCTCTCCCAGGACCTCCACGTACTTCCCGCTTGCCACGCTCCCGAGGAGCACCATCTCCCACGCCGGCTGGTCCTTCAGGGACGCGGCGATCGCCCGCGCGTCCCGGAGCAGGGGCCGACGGTACCGGCCGTCCGACGGATCCACGTCGATGCTGCCGTAGCGTCGCAGGAGGGGCCGCCCGACGCGATCGTCGGGCGAGCGGAGGCCCTGGCATGGCGTGATCACCATGACTCCGGGCAACCCGGCCGGCGGGCGCGCGAAGAACCGCGAGTACGCGAGCTTGCCCCGGAAGTAGAGCCCGCTCATGAAGCTGAATACCTCGCCGAGCGGGGCCCCGTCCCGGGTGCGCAACCGCCGGGCGAGATCGAAGCGGGCTTGCTCCCTGAGCACCAGGCGAGCCCGCTCGCCCCCGCAGTGGGCCGGAGAGAGCAGGAAGACGCGCACGCTCATCGACGCGGTGGGCGCTTGCCTGTCCGCGCTCCGCCTCGGACGCTCCTGGACCGCCGCGATGTCGCCGGAGATCGCCGCCGCACGCGGCCGGCGGGCTGCCAGCCTTCGTAGAAGGGATGGCCTGCGCGCAGCGGCAAGCTCACGGGAGCGCCCGTCCGGGCGGATTCGTAGATCGCCGTGATGAGCTCGAGCGACGCTCGCGCGTCAGCGAGGGTGACCGGCAGCTCGCTCCCCGAGGCGAGAGCCCGATGGTAGCGCGCGAACTGGCCGGCGTACCCCTCGGGGCCGGGCTCGAAGCCTCCGAGCGCCTCCGCGATCCGCGCGTCGACCTCGGGTGTGTCCCCCGTGAACGTCCACGGATCGTGAGAGCTCCGGTAGGGCGCCGTGTTGCTCTCGGCGCTCAGGTTGGCGAAGCAGAACCGCTGCCGGCTCATCTCGTGCGCCGAGCCGGTCGTCACCGAGAGCGTGGCGAGCGACCCGTCGGCCATCTCGAGCCAGATCGCCGCGCAGTCCTCGGTCTCGATCGGGTTCACGAGGGTCGTGAGCCGGGCCGAGACGGTCCGCACGGGCCCGAGGACGTAGGTCACGAGGTCGTGGCCGTGGATCGCCAGGTTCACGATGGGACCGCCGAGCTCGGTCGCCCACCGGGAGCGCCAGGGCACGGCGTAGTAGGCGGGCCGCCGCCGCCAGGCCGTCTCGGCCGTCGCCAGGTACGCCCGGCCCGCGATCCCGCGCTCCACGAGGCGCCGGAGCTTCTGGATGCCGTGGCCGAACCGGTACTGAAAGATCGGCATCACCCGGCGGCCCGACCGCTTCTCGGCGCGGATCACCCGGTCGGCGTCCCGCAAGGACCCGCAGAGCGGCTTCTCGCAGATCACGTGCTTGCCGGCGGCCAGACACTGGATCGTCTGGGCCGCGTGGAGGTGGGGCGGCGTGCAGAGGTCCACGACGTCGACGCCGGGAAGCCGGCAGAGCGCGCCGACGTCGGTCAGCACGCGGTCCACGCCGTAGGCCGTCGCGACCTCGCGGGCCTTCGCCTCGTCGAGGTCGCAGATCGCCGCGACCTCGAACAGCTCGGGCAGGCTCCGGTAGGCGTCCAGGTGCTGCCGGCCGATCCCGCAGCCGACGACCCCGACCCGCAGAGCGCCGCTCACCGGCGGCGTCGCGGTGCGGGACGGTCCCGGACGGCCCGCGCTCGGGCTCCGGGGGCCTTGCCGCTGGTTTCGAGGCGCACCGCCTTCGCTTGCGCCTCCAGCGCGAGCCGGCAGGCCAGGAAGCAGTGGGCCTGGGGCATGGCCGTCTCCGTCCGCTCGAGGATGTCCGCGACGAGCTGACGGCCGTACGGCAGGTCTCCGCCGCTCGCGTCGACGTGGCGGGCGCCCTTCCCGTCGACCAGGAACAGGTGGCTCGCGCCCGGCCGCCCGGCGATGTCCACGTACTTGCGGAGCTCGATGTACCCCTCCGTGCCGAGCACGACGAGGCGGCCGTCCCCCCAGGTGCTGAGGCCGTCCGGCGTGTACCAGTCCACCCGCGCGTAGCCGGTGCCGCCGTTGCCCCGGAGGACCACGTCGCCGAAGTCCTCGAACTCCGGCCACTGCGGGAACCCCCAGTTCGCCACCTGCGACGCCACCACCTCCGCCTCCGTCGAGCCGGTCATGAAGAGGAACTGGTCCATCTGGTGCGAGGCGATGTCCGCGAGGATCCCGCCGCACCGCGCCCGCTCGAAGAACCACGCGGGACGCGTCGGCGCGTTCAGGCGGTGCGGGCCGAGCCCCACGGTCTGGATCACCTTCCCGATGGCGCCGGCCTTGACCAGCTCCCCCGCCCGCACGGTGGCCGCGTTCTCGAACCGCTCGCTGAAGCACACCGAGTAGATCCGCCCCGTCTCGGCCTGGACGCGCCGCGCCTCCGCGAGCTGGGCCAGCGTCGTGAACGCCGGCTTGTCGCTCATGTAGTCCTTGCCGTGGCGCATCGCCGCGACACCCAGGGGGCCCCGGTCGCTCGGGATCGCCGCGCTCACCACGAGCTGGACGCGCGAGTCCTCGAGGATCTCCCGTCGGCTCCGGGCCCGTCGCGCGGCGGGGTACCGCCGCCCGTACTCGGCTGCGAGGTCGACCTCCTCGGCAAAGAACGCGACGATCGCCGCGCCCGCTCGGAGCAGGAGGTCCGTCTGGGCGTAGATGTGATTGTGGTTGACCCCGACCACCCCGAACCGGACCGGCGGGCCCGCCGGCGCCGTGCCCCGCCGTACGGGCGCCCCCGAGGGCACGGTCCGACCCACCTAGCCCTTCATCCCGGTGGTGCTGATGCCCTGGACCAGATACCGCTGGAAGACGATGAACACGAGGAGCACGGGCACCAGCGACAGCGCGGACATCGCGAAGATCGCGCCCCAGTCGGTGGCTCCCGAGGCGTCGGCGAACGACCGCAGCGCCACCGAGATCGTGTAGAGCTTCGGCTCGTTCAGGTAGACGAGCGGGGTCAGGAAGTCCTCCCACGTCCAGTAGAAGGAGAAGATCGTCGCGGTGATGAGGGCGGGCCGGATCAGCGGCAGGATGATCCGGAAGAAGATCCCGAAGTGGCTGCAGCCGTCGATCTCCGCCGCCTCGTCGAGCTCCCGGGGAATCCCGCGGATGAACTGCATGATCATGAAGATGAAGAACGCCATCCCGAAGAACCGCGGCAGGAGCAGCGGGTAGAACGTGTTCACCAGGTTGAGCTTCGTGAAGAAGACGTACTGCGGAATGATCGTCACCTGCACGGGCAGCATCAAGGTCAGCAGCATGCACGTGAACCAGAACCCCCGGCCGGCGAAGCGGACGCGCGCGAACCCGTAGGCGGCCAGCGCCGAGGACATCACCGCGGCCACCGTCCCCACCCCGGCGTAGATCAGCGAGTTCTTGTAGAACGTGGCGAAGGTGATGCCGCCGAACCCCTTCCACCCGGCGACGTAGTTCTCGGGGCTGAAGTTCCGGGGCACCAGCGACATGACGTTGGTCCAGATCTCCGACGGGCCCTTCAGCGAGCTGGCGAACAGCCAGATGATCGGGTACAGCATCACGAACCCCAGCGCGCCGACGCCCGCGTGGTAGACCACCGTCCGCAGAGCTGCCCGCGAGCGCGCCGGGCCCGACTCCGCCTGGCCCATCACCGGCCCTCCTTGACCTCGTAGAACACCCACCGCCCCGACGTCTTGAACAGGAAGGCCGTGCACAGGGCCACCGCGACGAGGAGCACCCAGGCCATCGCCGAGGCGTACCCCATCTGGAAGCTCTCGAAGGCCCGGCGGTACAGGTACAGGGCGTAGAAGAGCGTGGTGTCCATCGGCCCGCCCCCCGTCACGATGAACGCCTGAGTGAAGACCATGAAGCCCGTGATGGTCTGCATGACGAGGTTGAAGAAGGTTACCGGGGACAGGAGCGGGAGCGTGATGCGGAAGAAGCGCGACCACGGGCCCGCCCCGTCGATGGCCGCCGCCTCGTACAGCTCGGCCGGGATCTGCCGGAGCCCGGCGAGGAAGATGAGCATCGGCGAGCCGAACTGCCAGATCGCCAGCACGATCAGGGTCCAGATCGCGAAGTCCGGGTGCCCGAGCCAGCTCACCCGCGGCACTCCCAGGAAGGACAGCAGCGCGTTCACGACGCCCTCCGTCCCGAACACCTGCCGCCACATCAGGGCCACCGCCACGCTGCCCGCCACGATCGACGGGGCGTAGAAGGCCGCACGGTACACCGCGATCCCCCGGCGCTGGGTGTTCAGGAGCATCGCGAGCGCCAGGGCGAACGCCAGACGCAGCGGCACTGCCACCGCCACGTAGAAGAGGGTCACCGTGACCGACTGGAGATAGCGTCGGTCCTGCGTGAACATGCGGTAGAAGTTCTCGAGCCCGACCCACCGCGGTGCGGTGAGGATGTCGTAGTCCGTGAAGGCGAGGTACAGCGAGGCGATCATCGGCAGGAGGGTGAGCCCGAAGAATCCGATCAGCCACGGCGCGATGAACGCGTAGCCGGCAAGATTGCGAGCGCGCGCCCGGGCGCGTCCGGCGGCGACGCGCGCGTCCCCCACCCCCGCGCGGAGAAGGCCCTCCCCGGGAAGGGACGAGGCGGGGGCCCGGCTCATCGCGCCGGGTCTCGGTCGGGATCGGGCGCGGCTGTGCGCATCCCGGCCGCCGCGCCCCGATCCCCCCCGCTCACGGAGCCCGCCGCGCTAGCGCTTGGCCTTCGCGAGGATGGCGTTGGCTTCCTGCCGCAAGAGCGCCGCAGCCTTGTCAGGGTCGAGCTTCCCGTACGCGACCGGGTCGACGACCTGCGGGTTGTAGACGTTCTTGACGATGTCGGCGTGGCCCGGCGGGTCCGGCGGCGGAATGGGCTGGACGTCCTTCCCCACCCGCTCGAGGTACGCGAACATCTCGGCCTGAGACTTGCCCAGCTTCGGCATCAGCGCCTTCTGCACCTTGTTCGAGATCGGCACGCCGCGCTCGGCCAGGAGCGCGTCGTTCGCCTCGATCGAATTCGTGACGAAGTCGATGAACATGGCGGCTTCCTTGGGCTGCTTGGCCTGCGTCGTCACGCTGAAGAACTGGGACGGCTTGATGAAGTTCGCGGACTTGCCGCCAGGCACCCGCGGCAGCGGATGCAGGACGAAGTTCCGCTCGTCGCCGCCGGCCGCCTTCCAGACGGCCACGATCTGGTTGCTCCAGAAGTACGCCATCGCGGCCTTGCGCGAGACGATCGGGGTCAGCTCGACGCTCGTGTCCTGGTTGAAGCTGGCCATCTCGTCGGCGCGCGGCACCAGGGCGTTGGCCTTCTGGAGCCGGAGCAGCATGCCGAGGTAGTCGACGAACGGCTTGTCGCTCTCGTAGCCGATCTTGCTGCCGTCGGCGCTATACCGCCACTGCCCGGTCGACAGGAACACGGCCCCCCACAGCTGGTTGTCCCACGTCTGGGAGCCCATGCCCCAGACCCCCAGCTTCTGCTGGAGCGTGAGCGACACCTTCTCGAAATCGGCCCAGCTCCAGTTCGCCGCCGGCAGCTCGACCCCGGCCTTCTTGAAGGCGTCGACGTCGAGGACCCAGCACTGGGAGTTCGACCCGAGGTTGACGGCGACCAGCTTGCCGTTCACGATCCCGCCCTTCAGGGCGGCCTCGGACACGTCGCGCACGTCGATGACGCCGCTCTTGACGTAGTCGTCGAGGGGCGCGATCAGGCCGCGCGAGGTCCACTCGCTGATGTAGGCGTAGTCCTGCTGCATCACGTCGGGCAGGTTGCGGCCCGCCGCCTGGGTGGTCATCTTCGTCCAGTAATCACCCCACCCGGCGAACTCGTAGGTGACCTTGACGTTCGGGTACTTCTTCTGGAACAGCTCGATCGCCTTGATGGTCCGGTTGTGGCGGTCCTGTGAGCCCCACCACGCGACCCGCAGCTCGACGGGCGCGCCGGAGCTCGACTGGGCGGCGGCAGGGAGGGTGTGGACCGCGCCGGCCAGCCACAGGCCGGCGAGCACGGTCATCCAGGCGACGGTACGACCGACGTGACCACGCATGGCGGCCTCGCTTTCTGTCGGAGGTGAACGGCGCGACCAAGACGGGACCCGCAATCGCACCCCCCTACTCGGTCATCACGGCGCACGGCTGTCAAGAGCCATCCCGCCCGGTCTCACGCGGAAGCCGCGCCGCTCCCGCCGGGCAGCGGGAACAGCTCGTCGAGGGACACCCGCCGGCCGGTGCGGATGGACTCGTTGGCAGCGATCCCCACCAGCGCGGCCGCGGCTCCGTCGACATGGGACGCCGCGCGGTGATAGGCGTCGGGGGGCGGCGACGCTGAGAAGAGCTGCTCCAGCATGACGGGATCGGCGCCACCGTGGCCGCCCTCCCCCGGGTCCACGGGAACCTCGCGGGAAGCGCCAAACATCGGATGGACCGTGATCCTCACCGTCTTGAACGACCCCTTGCTCGCCCGGGCGCGGTCGGCGTCCTCCATGAGGTGGGTGACGTTCTCCGCCACGTCCATCTCGAGGCGTCCGCGGTCCCCGGTGACCGCGACCCGGAGGCCCTCCCACGGCGCGTACGTGACCAGGCAGTAGGAGAGGATCGCCCCGTTCCGGTATCGCGCCGTCACCGCCATGGTGTCCTCGATCGTGATCGGCTCGCCGAAGACGTTGCGGTCGCGGACGTATCCGCTCTCCGCCTCCGCCTCCAGGTACAGGCCGCGGAACGCGGCGGTCCGGTCCAGGAACAGGGCGAACGGGTCGCTCCGCGCCGCCTCGCTGCCCGTGTAGCGGGCGTAGGAGTACGACTCCCCCCGGGCCTCGGCGTTCGCGCGCCCGTAGAAGCCGAGGCCCCCCATGGCGAAGACGTCGCGGGCGTAGGACCCGATCCACCAGTTCACGAGGTCGAAGTGGTGGGTCGCCTTGTGAACGAGGAGCCCGCCGGAGCTCTCGCGCTCCCGGTGCCACCGCCGGAAGTAGTCGGCCCCGTGGCGGGTGTCGAGGAGCCACGAGAAGTCGACCAGCAGGGGCCGGCCCACGACGCCCTCCATCAGCAGCCGACGGAAGGCGGTGTAGGCGGGCGCGTAGCGATAGTTGAACGTCACCCGGAGGGCCCGTCCGGTCCGGGCGATGGCGTCGAAGATCGCCCGCATCTTCCCGGCGTCGGTCGTCATCGGCTTCTCGGTGATGACGTCGCAGCCGAGCTCCATCGCCCGCGTGATGTAGAGGTGATGCGTCGCGTCCACCGTGGTGACGATGACGGTGTCGGGACGTGTCTCGGCGATCATCCGGTCGAAGCTGGCGGCCGGGTACGTGGGGCGTGGCGCCCCGCCCGCCAGGGCGACGATCCGCCGGTTGTGCCAGTCCATTCGCGTCTGGCTCAGGTCGCACAGGCCGACGAGGTCGGACGTCTCCCGGTAGGTCCCGGCGAGCGCCTCGACGAACATCCCGGCGCGAGAGCCCGTCCCGACGATGGCGTAGCGGCGACGCGCTCGATCGACTGAGGAATCCAGCATGTATGTCGCTATGTTACGGCGGGTTCTCTCGCAGGATGCTTCAGCCGGGCCGCTCTCCCGACGGCTCCCACACCAGGACGCGTATCGGCGTCGGTTCGAGCCCCGTGCAGGGGTTGTTCACCTGGGGGCAGTTCGCGATCACGGCGAGGACGTCCATCTCGGCCCGAAGGTCCACGAAGTCGCCGGGTCGCGAGAGGCCCTCCACGAAGACGGTGTCCGCGAGCCGACCATCCTCGCCCACGGGCACATTGGAGAAGAAGTTCAGGTTGGCCACGATGTCCCGGCGTCCCATCCCGTACCGGCCGAGCTGCCGGAGGAACGTCTCCCGGCATCCGGGGACGTCGCTCACGCCGTACATCAGATGGTTGCTCGGCGCGCTGCAGCATCCCCCGATCGTGTCGTGCCGCCCGCAGGTGTCCCCGACGATGGTGAGCATCGGCCGCGCCACGTCGGAGTACAGCACGTTCCCCGTCGTGAGCCGGATGGTCCGCGCCTTCTTCATGGTGTTGGCGGCGTGGTACCGCTCTTCCGGATTCGTGGCGTGGTAGCAGAGGAAGTCGACGCCCTGCTTGCCCGCCTGATCGACGATGCGGAGGATCTGGCCACGTCTCACGACCTCGGCCCATCCCTCGCCCGGCGGGACCACGTCCTCGCGGACCACGGCGCCGGGGGGCGAGCCCGTCATCGGCGGCGCGCTCACGCTCGGGTCAAGAAACCTTGGTGTACTTCCGGGCGTAGGCGTTGGCGCAGGCCGCCCGCAGCGCGGCCTCGTCGAGGGGGCGGCTGCGGAAGCGCTCGATCGACATCGGCCCGAGGTCCGGCTGGCACGCGCCGTCCACGATCAGGTCGGCGAGCGCGCGGCCCACCGACGCGGAGATCGAGAGGCCGCCGACGTTGCAGGCCGACGCGATGTAGAAGCCGCCCAGCGTGGCGACCGGCCCCACGATGTGCTGGCCGTCCGGAGAGATGGTCGGAAGCCCGCCCCGGTGCTCGCGAAGCTTCGCGCCGCGGAGCGCCGGGAAGTGCGCGGCCACCTCGGCCGCCAGCCCCCACAGGACGTTCACGTCGAGGGGCACGTCGCGAATCTGGAACCCCTCCGGCTGGCGCCGCATGTCGACCTGGAGCGGATGGTCCTCGTAGCCGCCGAGCATCAGGCCCCCCTGCTCGGGGCGCGTGTACACGCTCGGCTCGTGGATGCGCACGATCGGGTGATGGGGCTCGATCCCCGGGATCGGCTCGGTGATGAACAGCTGGTGTCGGGTCGGGATCATGGGGATCTGGACGCCGACCTCGTCGGCCAGGAGACGCGACCACGCGCCCGCGGCATCGACGACCACCGGGCTCTCGATCACGCCCCCCGGAGTACGCACGCCCCGGATCCGGCCCCCCTCGTGGAGGAACCCCGTCACCGCCGTGCCGGGCGCGAGCGTGACGCCCATCTCCCCGGCCGCCGCCGCGAACTCCCGGGCCACCAGCGGAGGATGGAAGTAGCCGTCCTCCGGCGAGAAGAGGATCGCCCTGGCGCCGGCGGCGCGAAAGTGCGGCGCCCGCCGCTCGGCCTCTGCCGCGGAGAGGAACTCGACCTTCACGCCGAACGACTCCGCCCGCGCCGCGTCCCGCCGGAGACGGGTCTCGCCGGCCTCGCTGAGCAGCACCCGCATGGCTCCGACGCGATGGAACCGGATCGAGCGCCCGGTCACGGCCTCGAACGCCGCCAGCGTCTCCACGGCCTCGTTGACCAGCTTCACCATGAGCTCGGTCGCGGCGACCTTCGACGTGAGCCCGGCGGCCCGGGGCGAGGTCTGGGACCCGAGGTCGTACCGGTCCAGCAGGACCACGTCCCGGACGCCCCGCCGCGCGAGATGGTAGGCGGTGCTGGCTCCGAACCCTCCCGATCCGATGATCACGACCTCGGCGCGATTCCGCATGCTCGCTGCTCCGTTCTCCGCGGGCCAGGCGTCGTCTTGCGATCGGTCCCCGGGCTCAGGCGGTCACCGATGAATGCTAGTGACCGTGGCTCTCCGTGTCAAACCGCCGGACGATCGCGGCCGGGCCGCCGAACGTTCCCCCAAATCTGGATCACCGGTCCACGGCCTCCCGATAGGCCAGCGAGCGTAGGTGCCCGCCGTGCTTGACGTCTCCTCCCGGCACGCCCGTTGCTCCTCCGTTGCGTAGCAAACGCGGGAGGGTGGTCATGCGAGCGATGCCCGTCGCCCTGTTGTGCCTGACGCTGGGAGCCTGTGCGAGCACGTCGACCGGGCCCACCCCCAACCTTCCGCCTCGCTGCCCGGCTCCTCCGTACATCGAGGGCGGGTCGGGGTACCAGGTCCAGTCCTCGGGCGACGCCGCCTTCGCGGCCGTAGTGCTGCTGCTCGGTGTCCTGACCAGCCAGGCGGCGCCAACTTGCCCGTGAGCGTTCGGGTCCCGCCGCGCGCCGCGAAGACCGGAATCCGGGCTGTTCGCGGGCCTACGCGCCCATCAGCGCGTTGAGGTCCGGCGTCGGGAGCGTGTGGTCGACATAGCCGAAGGTGCCGTGGTCCTTCACCTCGCGCGCGGCCGCGACGAGGCCGGTCATCGCCGCGCGGTAGAGCGAGCTGGCCAGGCTGATCCGCCGCACTCCCGCCGCCTCGAGCTCCCGCACGGTGAACGACTTCCCCTTGATGCCGGCCATGAAGTTGAACGGCCTGGAGATCGCCTGGCACACGCTCCGCACCGCCGCGAGGTCTGGGAGGCCGGGCGCGAAAAGCACGTCCGCGCCCGCCCGCTCGTACGCCTGAAGCCGTCGGATCGTGTCGTCCAGGCTCGGGTTGCCGCGGATGAAGTTCTCCGCGCGCCCGGTCAGGATGAACGGGAACGGCAGCGCCCGGGCGGCCCACACCGCGGCCGAGACCCGCTCGGTCGCGTGACCGATCTCGTAGATGCCGACCGTGGGGTCCCTCGAGAAGTCCTCGATGGAGCACCCGACGAGGCCGGCCTCGGCGGCCAGCCGGACGGTCTCCTCGGCCGCCGCCGGAGCGTCGCCGAACCCCTTCTCCAGGTCCGCGGACACCGGCAAGTCTGTCGCCTCGACGATGGCCCGCGCATGGGCGAGCGCCTCGTCCCGCGTCACGCGTCCGTCGCGCCGCCCGAGCGTCCCCGCGGAGGCGCCGCTCGAGGTCGCGAGGGCCGTGAACCCGAGCCCCGCCAGGACCCGCGCCGACCCCGCATCCCACGGATTGGGGATCACGAACGCGTGAGGCCCCTCGTGGAGCGCCCGGAACCGCGCCGCCTTCTCGGCCTGGCTCACCGTCGTCATGCTTGCCTCCCCGCGGACCTTGTCGCCCGCGACCCGCCACCCGTAGCCGCGCGCCCGCTCCCTGGAGCATCCCACGCGCACGAGGACCCCGGAACCGAGCGCCGATGCTAGCCTTCGCGACACGCAGTCGTCAACGCGCGGCCCCGGTCGATCCAAAGCGCGTCATTGTTGCGCACGATGGCCTGCCCCTCGACACCCGAATGCGTCCCAAAGTGCTGGAACCGGCCATCGCCTTCGACTATCATGGGCGCGTTCTCCGTGAGCACCCCCCCGTGAGCTCCCAGCGCGTCCGCGAAGACCGGATCCTCGAGAAGCTTCGCCTAGGCACCCTGCCCTCGGCCACCCGGCTGGACACGCCGGAGGCTGTCCGCGCGGCCATCGGCACGAGGCCGAGCGGAGAGGGGCGGTGCCGGGGTTGCGACGAGGTCCAGGCCGATGCGTTGGTCTCGGAGCACTCGTGGCACTACCTCTGCTTCCTGTTCTGGCAAGGACGGAGCGAGGCGGTACGCCAGACCCACCGGGCGGCCACGCCCACTCCCGCCGAGGCGCGTGGCATCGTCCCCCAGCGCGCCCGCTGGGTCGTCGTGGTGAAGGTCAACCGCCCCGATGCCTTCGCGTCCCTTCGCCGGCACTTCGCCGGCAGCCCGTGGGTCGAGGTGGTCGTCGACCGGCGCCGTGGAGAGCGGAGGCAGGCGGCGGCCAAGGCCAACACGGAGCGACGGCGCGGAGGCCGCCGGATCGCGGACAACGATCCCACCCGGATCCCGAGCTTTCGCCGGGCCCACCGCGGCGACGACTTCGACGTCTACGAGGCGATCGCCCCTCAGCCCGGCCAGTGCCCCGTGTGCGGCGTCGGCGTGACCGTCGAGCTGCCGCGGTTCGCCGAGCCGCCGGTCCGGCTGGAACTGGAGATCGTGCACGAGGCCGTCCCGCCCGACAAGGCTCGCCACGCCGTGGAGCTCCAGTCCCTGTCGCCCACCGGCCGCGTCCTTCTGGCAACGCGGCTGTTCGCCCGAGCCCAGAACGAGTCCGCCTGACCCACCTCCCGACCGCCCCGCCCCGGGCGACCGGGGAATCGGGCTGGGCTCGGAGCGCCCAACGCACTAGCATCGGGTCTCGGCGGGACCCATTTCGCTTTTGTCGCTCCTCAGCGTCATCTTGGTGTGCCGGAACCCAGCGCCGCGAATCCGCCTCGCCCACGAAAGCCTGTGGGCGCAGGAGCCGAACCCGCCAGAGATCGTCGTGATCGACGGCGCGTCCCAGGGCGGCACCCGGGAGTGGCTCGAGCTCGAGCGGCCGCGCCTCTCCGCGCCGGTCTCCGAGCCGGACACCGGCTTGTATGCGGCTGTGAACCGCGGTGTCGCGTTGGCGGGCGCGGACTGGGTACCCCGGGCTATGCGTACCCGACGGCGAGACGACCACGCTCACTCGCGCAACTGATGCAGTACCCTCTTGGCATCATCAAGGTCCGCTAGCGGGATCTCGCCGAACCAAGCGCAGATGGGCGCCAGCAGGTCGCGGGCCTTCAAAGCGTGCCCCTGATTGCGCCACATCGCGGCCAGGGTTGTAGCGATGCGCAGCTCAAATATGCGAGCCTCCTGTCCCCTGGCCACTGTCAATCCCCTGTGGAGGGCTGCCTCCGCCTCATCAAGATTCGATGAAGATACCAAGAGCTCAGCCTGCACACGGTATAGCTCGGCCTCCACGGATCGGACCCCAGTTCGCTCGACCATCTCGAGGAGATTTCCGATCAACGCCAGGCCATCCTCGACGCGGCCAGTTCGCTGGTACGCAGTTGCCAGCATTGCACCGTGGAATGGCAAATTCCACTGAGCTCCAGCGGCCTTGGCGCCTTCAATTCCGATCTGCAGCAGCGCGATTGCCTCCGCGAACCGACCCTCGAGTGCCATTGCCCATCCGCGATAGGTCGTCGCTTGTGCCTGCCAAAACTTCAGACTGTGCTCGATCGCAAGGGCATGTAGACGGTCCACATCCTGGACGAGACCTTTATGATCGAGCAAATGGCATTTGGTTCGGCAGCTTACGCCCAATGCAAATGCGACAGTGTGAGGATCCTGCAGCGAGCGAGCGCGTGTCATCGCCTCTTGCGCGCGTTCCTCAGCTGCCGACACATGGCCCTGCAGCGCAAGACAGACCGAAAGAAATGCAAGCGCTGCGGTCCTCACGTCCTCTCCAACGATGATAGGTCGGGATTGGGGACCAAGAATCCTGAGGGCCTCCTCAAAATGCGCGCTTGCGCCCCGAAGATCTCCAACATTAAGTAGACTGTCTCCGAGCGCGCGGTGAGCCATCATTTCGCCAGCCGCATCGCGCCGCCCACGCGCAAACGCCAATAGTTCGTTCGCGGCCAATTGTGCCTGACGTACGTCCGCCCTAACGTGGTAGTGGACGAACCGCCCCGCGAGAATCTTTGGGAGTTGCGACGCGTCCTCCGTGAGTCGTGACAACTCATATGCACGAGCATATGCCGCGCCTGTCTCGCTCGCGCCGTGCCCCTTGGACGCGATACATGCGCCGCCAAGCGCAACTTGGAACTCTAGTTCTTGGCGCATGCGCGTCATCGTCGAAGGCAGTTGCTGCAGCAGATTGACCCCATTCGTGATATGCTTGACTGCTTCCGCATACGCCGAGGTGCTGACCGCCCGCTCACCAGCCTTGTGCCAGTAGTCGATGGCCGCATCAGGCAGATCCGCCTCAGCGTAATGGTGCGCCACGATCTCCGGCTCGATGTCTGCAGTCTCGGGAAAGTGCTCTACGAGCGTGCGGCCAATGAGGCCATGCAATTGCTGGCGACGACTTCGCACCAGACTCGCATAGGCGGCGTCCTGCACAAGCGCGTGCTTGAACTGATACGTGGCGTCGGGCGGAACGCCACGCTGGAAGATCAGCTCCGCGTGGACGAGTTGCGCCAGGGCGGCATTCAGGTCCCTCGCCGGGAGCGCGGCGACAGCGGAGATCAGGGCGTAGGAGAACTCGCGGCCGATGGCGGCGCCGATCTGCGCCACGTCCTTCGCCGATGCCAGGCGGTCCAATCGTGCGAGGAGCGACGCATGCAGTGTCGAGGGAATGGCGAGCGGCGGCAATGGGCCCGTCAGCTCATAGCGGCCATCGGCTTCACGCAGCAGGCCACTTTCCAGGACCGTCATCGTCAGCTCTTCGATGAACAGGGGAACGCCGTCCGTGCGCGCCAAGATCTGATCGAGGAGCTCACGGGGCAGCGACTTACCGGTCACTCCGGCGATCAGCGCCTCGCCCTCGATCTTGTCGAGCCGGGTCAGGCCAATGCTCGATGTGTGCCGATGACTCGGCCAGGGCGGCGTGAATTCTGGGCGGGCCGTGGCCAGCATCAAGATCCGCGCGCTCTTGATCTGATCGATGGCCAGCGACAACAGCTCCAGCGACGTCGGGTCAATCCAGTGCAGAGTCCTCGAACACCATCAGCACAGGCCGGTGCGCGGCAAGTTGCTTCAGGTGGGCCAGGAGCGAACCTAGGGTGCGTTCCTTCATGCGCTGAGGCGTGACCTTCGGCAGGGGGTAGCGGTCGCCGCCAGGGATTGACAGCAGCGCCGCAAACAGCGGCATGTCTTCTGCGGGGTCTTCGCTCGATTGCCTCAGCAACGCTTCGAGCTTGTCCAGCTTGGTCTGTGGAGCGTCATCTCGCTCGATACCGGCCGCCCGGATGAGCTGGCCAATGATCGGATACAGAGCACTGTCTTGATGGTAGGGCGAGCAGTGGTACAGCAGCCGCGTGTAGGGCTCCGACCTGAGACGCTCCTGCAGGGCCCGCGTCAGCCGCGACTTGCCAATACCCGGTTCACCGGTCACCAGTACGACGCGCCCTTCCCCTCGCTTGGCCTGCTCCCACCGGCGCCATAGCAGATCGAGCTCCTCATCGCGCCCCAGAAGCCGAGAGCCCATGGCGGCACGTCGTACCTCGAAGCGGTTCTCGATCTTGCTTGGCTTGATGACCTGGCGCACGAGCAAAGGCTCGCCAAATCCCTTCAGCGTCTGCGAGCCGAGATCGCGGTATTCGAACAGTGCCCCGACCAACCGATGCGTCTCGGGCGCGATGACGACTGTATTGGGCTCGGCGAGCGACTGCAGGCGGGCCGCGAGGTTGGTCGTCTCGCCAATCGCGGCGTTCTCCTGCGTCACGCCCTCGCGGCCAAGATCACCGACGACAACCACACCTGAGGCGATGCCGATGCGCGCCTGCAGGGTCACACCGGGAGCCGCTTGCACGGTTCCCACAGCATCCAGGATTGCGAGCCCGGCCCGCACCGCACGTTCCGCGTCATCCTCGTGCGCAGCGGGATATCCGAAGTAGGCGAGCACTCCGTCTCCGAGATACTGCGCGACCATCCCGTCCAGACTCTTGATCTCATTGGCGCAGCAGGTCTGGAATGCACTCACGACATCGCGCTGCTCCTCGGGATCGAGTCGGGTCGAGAGAGCGCTCGACCCCACCATGTCGCAGAACATGATCGTGAGCTGGCGACGTTCAGCCGAGGAGGCCGGAGTGACCGGCGCGGTTGGACGCGGGCCTGTCGACGGTGCCATCGCTGGCTTGCTTGGAGCGAGACCAACCCCGCACTCGGAACAGAACCGAGCCTGAGCTGAATTGGCATGCCCACAGGCAGGGCAAACACGCGGGAGTGGCGAGCCGCAGTGCTCGCAAAACTTGCCGCCTTCTCTCAGGCGTGAGTTACAGGTTGGGCACTGCATCGCCGTTCCCACAATTGCTCCGGGTCAGCCTAGCACCATGACGACATCGTCAGGGCAGCCTGGGCGACCGCGGGCCGGGCCACGGCCGGGAGACTGCTCACCAGAATGATTGCCGCGAAGGTGCGGAGGTCAGCATGCAGGGGTCTTCGAGAACCGTCGTCGAGGCCCCGCCCGCCGGGTAGAGGGTTACCTACCGGCGGGCGGGGGCGGTCTTCAGCTCCGCTCGACCATGTAGAGGTGGGCCAGCATGTCGTTGTAGATGTTCCCCTCGATCACCTGCTCGCCCGCCTTGTTCTTCTCGATGCCCCGCACGGACGGCTTGGAGACCGCATAGCGCACGACCCAGGTGACCGGGACGTAGCCGCCGTCGCTCTGGAGGATCTCCTCGGCGCGGGCGTAGTTCTCGAGCCGCTTCTTCGTATCGCGCGTGTCACGGCCGGCCTCGAGCTCCTTGTCGAACGCCTCGTTCCCCCACGCCTGGCGCTTGCCCGTCGTCCGCTTCGAGTAGAACGTGTCGAAGTACTCGTTGTGGGGATCCGGGTAGTCCATGAACCAGCGGATCCAGACGAGCTGGAGATCCTGCTTCCAGAGCCGCTCCCGGAAGACGCGCTGCTCCAGCACCTCGAGCTCGGTCTTCATGTTGAGGTTTTCGAGAAGGATGGCCTGGACCGCCTCGGCCATGGGCTGGGACTGGAGCGCCTCCTGTCGCATCGACAGCACGATCTTCGGCCAGTTCTTCCCGCCCTCGTACGGCGTCCCCTTGAGCGCCGCCATCGCGAGCTTCGGGTCGAACCGCTGGACGTCGCGGATCTTCTTGTCCTCGAGATAGCCGGGAAAGCCCGGCGGAATCATGCAATGGGCGGGCAGCGCGAAGCCCTGGGCGACCTTGGCGACGGACTCTCGATCCACCGCGTGCCCCAGCGCCTTCCGAACCTGCAAGTTGTCGAAGGGCGGCTTGGTGACCTGGGGGGTGAGGTACCACGTCCCCGGATACGGGTAGCGGAACACCTCGCCGGCGGTCTTCGGATTGTCCCGGAAGCGCTTCAGGTCGGCGGCCTGAAGGATCGTGAGGTCGATCTCGTTGTTCTCGTAGGGCAGGACCCCGGCCGCGAACGGGATGATCGGGATGATCACCTTCTCGAGGGTGACCTCCTTGGCCCCGAAGAAGTGCGGGTTCTTCTTGAGGACCATGTGCTTGCCGTGCTCCCACGTCTCGAGGACGAACGGTCCGTTGGAGACGATGTTCCCCGGCTCGGTCCACTTGTCGCCGTGCTTCTCGATGGCGCCCTTATGACCCGGGAACGCCGCCAGGTAGGCGGAGAGCACCGGGAAGTAGCCGCGCGGTCCCTCGAGCGTGACCTCGAGCGTCCAATCGTCCTTGGCCTTGACGCCGACCTGCCCGGCATCGGTGACCTGCCCCTTGTTGAACGCCTCGCCGTTCTTGATGTCGTACAGGAACGCGGCGTAGGGTGCCTTCGTGGCCGGATCGAGCTGGCGCTTCCAGGAGTACTCGAAGTCGCGCGCGGTGCACGGGCTGTTGTCGGACCACTTGGAGTCCTTCCGGATCGAGAAGGTCCACATCGACCCGTCGCTGTTCGACGTGACCTTGCTCGCGACGGACGGCACCGCCTGGAAGTCCGCGTTGAACTTCATGAGCCCGGCCCAGAGGGACGAAACCCCGTTGCAGTACAGATCCTTGTTGAAGTCGTGGCTCGAGGGATCCACCTGCGAGAACGCGAAACCGCCGCCTCCGTACCGGAACGTTTGCTCCTTGGCGAGCTTCTCGCCCGGCGCAAGCGTCGGTGCCGAGGACGCCGGCCTGGGATTGAAGCCGGCCGCCCCCATGGCGGCCAGCCCGGCGGCGATCCGGAGGAAACCGCGGCGATCGACGCCGGCGGCGCCCAGGCGCGCGGCCAGGAGATCCAGCTCTCGGTCGGGAACCGGTCGCCTCATCAGGTGCCTCCTTTGTGGGAGCCAGCCCGCCTGGCACGCGCGGCGGGTGTCGGCTCGCGGTTATCCACGCCGAGGCCCGCGGCTCGCATGCCCGGGCCGGGCGGCGTCCCCCTGAACGTCCGGTTATCGGCGACCCGCCTCCCGCGAGGCGCCGCCGCTACTTCAGCTTGGGGTCCAGGGCGTCCCGGACCCCGTCACCCAGAAACGTGAACGACAGCATCGTGACGCCAATGGCGATGGACGGGAACACGCAGAGGTGCCAGTACGTCCGGAGGTACTGCTGTCCCTCCCCCACCATCTGACCCCAGGACGGCGTCGGGGGATTGATACCCACGCCGATGAACGAAAGCGCGGCCTCCGTGAAGATCGCCTGGGGGATCCCGAACGTGATGGCGACGATGATCGGGGTGAGCGCGCTCGGAAGGATGTGACGCAGCAGCACGCGACGGAACCCCCCGCCGAGGGCGCGGGCGCCCTCGACGAACTCCTTCTCCTTGATGGCAAGCACCTGGGCGCGCGTCTGCCGGGCGATGCCGACCCACCCGGTGAGGCCGATCGCGATGAAGATGTTGACGAGGCCCGCGCCCAGCATGGACATGACGAGGATCACGAACAGCAGATTGGGAAAAGCGTACATGACGTCCACGAAGCGCATCAGCACGAGGTCCACGCGGCCCCCCAGGTAGCCGGACAGGGAGCCGATCGGCACGCCGATCAGCACGACGATCAGCTGGGCGCCCAACCCGACCAGCATCGACACGCGAGCCCCATAGATGATCCGGGAGAGGAGGTCGCGTCCGACGTGATCGGTGCCGAGCGGGTAGTCGCGCGAGGGCCCTTCGTTCAGACGGGCGAAGTTCGTCTTCGTGTAGGGCAACGGGGCGAGGACGTCCGCCAGCAGCGCGACGAGGCACAAGATGAGGACGACGATTCCGCCCGCCACCGCCAGCCGGTTGCGCAGGAGACGCCGGAAGGCGTCCCGCCAGAGGCTCGACGACTCGGCTCGCGCGAGGCCCGCGGCCCGCGCGGCGTCGAGGACCGCCCCGGTCCGAAGGCTACTGGTACCGGATGCGGGGGTCGAGAGTGCCATAGACGAGGTCGACGACGAGGTTCATCGTCGCGAGGAACGCGCCGTACACGAGAACGACGGCCATGATCATGGGATAGTCGCGGCCGGTCATCGAGAGCACGAAGAACTGTCCCATGCCTGGCACCCGGAAGATGGCCTCCACGAAGAACGAGCCGGTGCCGACGGCGGCGAACAAGGGGCCCAGGAGCGTCACGATCGGGATCAGCGCGTTCTTCAGAGCGTGCTTGAAGATCACCGGCGGCTCAGCGAGCCCCTTCGCGCGCGCGGTGAGCGTGAAATCCGACCGGATGACCTCGAGCATGCTGGCGCGCGTGTACCGGGCGACCAGGCCCATGGGGGCCAGCGACAGAGTGAGTGGTCGGCAGGACCCAGTTGCGGGGTGAGTCCCACCCCCCGGTCGGGAAGAGCGGGATGACGAACGAGAACATCACGATGGCGAAGACGGCCAGGACGAAGTTCGGCACGGCCACGCCGAACGTCGCGACGCAGACCGACACGTAGTCCCAGGCCCGGTTCTGGTGCATGGCGGCCAGGATGCCGAGCGCCAGTCCTCCGACGACAGCCAGGACGAAGGCCATCGTGCCCAGCCAGAGCGAAACGGGGAACGTCTGGGCGATGATCTCGCTGACCGTTCGGGTCTTGTAGACAAACGACTGGCCGAAGTCCCCTCGGGCGGCCTTGCCGACGAAGATGAGGAACTGCTGGTAGAGCGGCCGGTCGAGGCCGTAGGCCTTGGCGAGGTTTTTCTGGGCCTCGGGAGGCAGAGGATTTGCGCCTTCTGCCACGGGATCGAGCGGACTTCCTGGCGTCGCATGCATCACCAGGAAGGTCACGAGCGCCATGGCCAGGAGCGTCGGGGCCAGCCACAGGACGCGAGACGCCGCGTATTGGAGCACCCGAATCCCCCCAGGGGTGCCCTACTATCGGGTGCGGTCCGGAGGGAGTCAAGAGGTCCGTCGCGTCGGCCACGGCCCCGGAGGTCCTCGACAGTCACGTGGCGCGCGCCTGGCGCGTCGGCGGGCGCCGTGGTAGGAGTGTCGCGAGAGGGATCTCGGTGAACGTCACGCTTCTCGGAACCGGATGCCCGCCGCCGAATCCGGCCCGTCGTGGCCCCGCGACCCTCGTTCGCGCCGGCGCGGAGACGCTCCTCGTGGATGCCGGATCCGGGGTGGCCGTGCAGCTGCTCCGCGCCGGGGTCCGGGCGAGCCAGCTCCAGCGTGTCCTGCTCACCCATTTGCACTCCGACCACGTCATCGACCTCGGCCATCTCGTGCTGACCCGCTGGATCGTCGGCGAGAACACGCCGCTCGAGGTGTTCGGCCCGGCCGGCACGGCCGCCCACGTGGAGCGGCTCCTCGCTCTCTGGGCCTGGGACGTCGAGGTCCGGCGCTCGCACATGCGCGAGCGCGAGCCGCCCCGCGTGCGCGTGACGGAGATCGAGGAGGGCCTGGTGTTCGAGCGGGACGGCGTGCGCGTCACCGCGTTCCTCGTGGAGCACGAGCCCGTGAAACCCGCGTTCGGGTTTCGCTTCGACGCGCCCGGCCGCCGCGTCGTGATCTCGGGGGACACGCGGCCCTCGGAGAACCTGATCCGGCACGCGCAGCAGGCGGACCTCCTGATCCACGAGTGCACCGACATGACCTTCGCGGCGTGGACGCCCGGGTGCGGCTGGCCGACGCGAGAGGCGAAGGTGCGCGACCTGCAGGCCTATCACACGGGACCGGACGAGGTCGGCGCGGTTGCAGCCGAGGCTCGCGCGCGCCATCTGGTGCTCACGCACCTGATGCCGGGCTCCGAGCCCGGTGACCTGATCGATCGAGCCCGCGCGCGCTTCGCCGGTCCGATCACGGTCGGCGAGGACCTCGCCGCGCTGTAGGCGCGGAGGGCCTACGCCGAGCGCTCGCGGTTACGGCGCCTCCGGCCCCTCAGATGTCACGGCCAGCGCTTTGGGCCCCCCGCGCGCCCGGCCTCCGCCTCCTCGACAAAGACCCGCGCGTCCGCACGTAGGCCGTCCCAGCCACGTTTCTGTATCCCCTCCCCCGTCCCCCGCTCGCGGGCGCGCGGCATCGGCCGCGCACCCGAACAACAGCGCGGCGCAGCCGCGTCGGAGGGCGAGGGGGTCAGGACGTGAGGCCCGGAACCCGACCGACAGGTCCCGCGTGCAGAGTGCGTTCGATGAGCTAGGAGGCCGCCTAGCGTCCGACCCGTGCTTCCTGGTAGGGTCAGGCTGGCGTTCCCCTCGGAATGGCAGCCGCGTCCCACTGGCCTCAGTCGACGGAAGGATTCATCGATGCTCGCCCGGCTCATGGCCGCGACCATCCTCGCCCTGGCCCTCCTCGCCGCGCCGCTCGCCGTTGCGGCACAGCCGGCGGGGAAAGGCCACCGGATCGGCTTTCTGGGCGTGGGCTCGCGCGAGGGCCGGGCGTTCTTGATTGACGGCTTTCTCCAGGGGCTGCGCGAGCACGGCTACGTCGAGGGCCGAAACATCTTCATCGAGTACCGCTTCTCCGAGGACCGCAACGATCGGCTGCCCGCGCTCGCGGCGGAACTGGTCGATCAGAAGGTGGAGCTCATCCTGGCGTCCGGTACCCCGGCGAGCTTTGCGGCCAGGCAGGCCACCCGTACGATTCCGATCGTCATGGGAAGCCTGGCCGCCAATCCGGTCGAGACCGGCCTCATCGTCAGCCTGGCGCGGCCCGGTGGCAACATCACCGGGATGACGCAGATGGCCGCGCAGCTCGGCGGGAAGCGGCTGGAGCTGCTCAAGGAGACCGTGCCGGGTCTGTCGCGCGTGGCTGTCTTCTGGAATCCCGACAACCCCGCCTACGGGCCCATCCTGAAAGAGCTCGAGGCGGCGGCCCCCGTGCTGGGGGTGGAGCTTCGCCGCGTGGAGGTGCGAGTTCCCGAGGATTTCGAGGCCGCCTTTCAGGGCGCGACCAGGCAGCGTGCCGGGGCGCTGATCGTCCCCAGCGACCCCCTGGTCACCAACCGGCCCCGCACGGTCGCGGACCTGGCGCTCAGATATCGACTGCCAACGATGTTCGAGAACAAGGAGTTCACGGAAGTCGGGGGCCTCCTGTCTCTCGGGGTTGACCTCGTCGACTCGTACCGGCGCGCCGCGAGCCATGTGGACAAGATCCTGAAGGGGGCCAAGCCCGGCGACCTGCCGATGGAGCAGCCCACGAAGTTCGACCTGTTCGTCAACCTGAAGACAGCCAAGGCCCTCGGCCTCACGATCCCGCCGTCGGTGCTCGCGCGGGCGGACGAGATACTTAAGTGATGGACCGGCGAGCCTTCGTTGCTGGCACCCTGACCCTCCTCGCCGCGCCGCTCGCCACGGAGGCGCAGCCGGCGGGTAAGGTCTTCCGGATCGGCGTGCTCAGCCCGGGCTTGGCCCAAGGCTCGTTGGTCGAGATGGCGGCCCTCCGGACCGGGCTCGGCGAGGTCGGGTACGTCGAGGGCCAGAACATCCGCATCGACTGGCAATTTGCCGAGGGCAGCCCTCAGCGGCTGAACGAGCTCGCGGCCGAGCTCGTCCGTCTCAAGCCTGACGTGATCTTCACGATCAACACCCCCGCCGCGGCGGCCGCCAAGAGCGCGACCAGCACGATGCCCATCGTCTTCGTGAGAGTCAGCGATCCCATCGGGGCGGGGCTGGTCCCGAGCCTGGCGCGGCCGGGAGGGAACGTGACGGGCCTGGCTTCGTTCGTGGCCGAGATGGGCCCGAAACGCCTGGAGCTTCTCAAGCAGGCCATTCCGCGCCTCTCCCGGGTCGCTGTGCTCTGGAATGCTCCGAGCAAGGGCGCGCAGCTGGTATTCACGGAGCTCAAGGCGGCGGGTCCCCGCCTCGGCGTGCAGATCCAAGACGCGGGCGTGCGAGACCCGAATGAGCTGGCGGGCGTCTTCGGCGCCGCGGCCGAGGCACGGGCCAGTGCCCTGGTCGTGATCGATGACCTGGTGATCGATTCATACCGGACCGAGATCCTGGCCCTGGCCGCGAAGCACCGGCTCGGGGTGGCCTCCATATATCGGGAGTACACGAACGCGGGGGGTCTCATGGCCTACGGTCCCAGCCTGTCGGATACGTATCGGCGCGCCGCGACCTACGTCGACAGGATTCTCCGCGGCGCCAGGCCGGCCGATCTTCCAGTCCAGCAACCCGCAAAGTTTGACTTCGTGATCAACCTCAAGACCGCCAAGACCCTCGGCCTGACGATCCCGCCCTCACTGCTCGCGCGGGCGGATGAGGTCATTCAGTGACCAGCAGGGCGCGCTTCTTGCTGGGGCGATCCCATCGCAGCCAGTCTCGCCTGAGTAAGGCATTGTCTCGTGGAGCCTGATCGGGCGAGCTGGACCGCGAGATTGGCCGCCTACGCGCGCGCATATCACTACGCCCACGACTCACGCCGGGTATTCGAGGACTTCCTGGCGGGCGCGCTCATCACGCGAGAAGACCGGGAGACCATGGACACACAGTGGGCACCCGCGGCGGCCGACTCTCAGCCGAGACGGCCGGGCGGCGCCCACATGCTCGGCAGAGCGCGCTACAACGAGGACAAACTCTTCGGCGCGATCGACAAAGGCATCTCACAGTACGTCATCGTCGGCGCTGGCATGGACACCTTCGCGCTACGGCGGCCCGACCTCCAGGAGCGTCTCCGGATCTTCGAGCTCGATCACCCCGCGACGCAGGCGTTGAAGCGGGACCGGCTGTCTCAGGCCGCCCTGGCTCTACCACCCCACCTCCACTTCTGCCCGACTGATTTCGAGCGCGAGAGCGTCGGATCCTCACTGTCCCGATCGCCATTCGACCCCGGGGTTCCGACGTTCTTCTCATGGCTGGGCGTCACGTACTACCTGACGCGCGAGGCGATTCGCAACACGCTCACGTCGATCTCGACCGTGGCAGCGCCGAACAGTGAACTCGTCATGGACTACGCGGATGCGGCCGCGCTTCTTCCAGACAATCAGTCTCCCCAGATCCGGGACCTCTTCTTGCGACTCCAGAGCGTGGGCGAGCCCCTGATATCCGGTTTCCACCCGTGCACACTGACTGAAGAGCTCGCAGCGCTCGGGTTCGACCTCTTGGAGGATTTGGACGCCAAGGTGCAAGAAGCACGCTACTTTGCGGGTCGAGTCGATGGGTTCCGTCCGGTTGAGTTCGCTCACTTGGCGCATGCACGTCGGATCCCGCCTCCGATGCTGGCGCGGGCGGATGAGGTGATCCAGTAGGTGGACCGGCGCGCCTTCCTCGCCGGCTCCCTGGGCGCCCTCGCCGCGCCGGTCGCCGCGGGGGCGCAGCAGGCAGACCGCATTTGGCGGGTCGGCCTCCTCATTCCGTTCGCCGAGAGCGACGCGGAAGCGCAGACCCAGGTTGCAGCGTTCCTGGGGGCCCTGCGGACACTTGGTTGGGACGAAGGTCGAAATGTGCGCATCGATTATCGTTGGGCTGCGCGGGATACCACTCGTATTCGGGCATCTGCGAAGGAGCTGGTGGAGCTTCGGCCCGACGTGATTCTCGCCCGCACCACCCCAGTGACCGCCGCACTCCAAAGAGAGACCAGCACCATCCCGATAGTCTTCGTTGTCGTCTCTGATCCCGTTGGCGACGGCCTCGTCGCGACTGTCGCGCGTCCTGGTGGCAACATCACGGGATTCACCAATGTGGATGCTTCGCTAGGCGGCAAATGGCTGCAGTTGCTCAAGGAGATCGCACCTCGCATCAAGAAGATCGCGTTCCTTTTCGATCCCAGGATGGCCCCCGGTGGGGGAGTGTATTACCGTCGTCTGATCGAGGACGCTGCTCCATCCATCGGGGTACAGGCGATCGAGACCGCGGTGCATGACGCCGCGGATATCAAGCGCGCCATCGAGGGGTTCGTGCGGGAACCGAACGGTGGTCTTGTTGTGCTACCCGATGTGACGACCATTAATCACCGCAGGACGACGATTTCGCTGGCGGCCAACCATCGCCTGCCGGCCATCTATCCGACCGACTACTTCACGAAGGATGGCGGTCTAATATCCTACGGAGCCGACTATCTGGACTTGTATAGAAAGTCAGCGTCATATGTGGATCGCATCCTTCGCGGTGCGAAGCCGATTGACCTTCCAGTGCAGGGACCGATCAAGTTCCAGTTAACCGTCAACCTGAAGACCGCCAAAGCGCTCGGCCTCACGATCCCGCCCGCGGTGCTCGCACGGGCAGATGAAGTGATTCAGTGACGCGCCCACGCACGCGACCGGAAAGGGCCGGCAGCGCCCCTTGACGCCCCCGCCCCGACCCCAAGGGGGGGGCGGCCTCTCCTGGGTGTCCTGACTGCAGCCGGCGTCCGCTACCGGGAGCCCGAGCGACTCCGGCACACGTTCGCCAGCACGATGCTGTCGCGTAATGCCCCGCTGCTCTACGTGCAGAAGCAGGGTGGCTGGCGAAGCGCGGCCGTGCTCCTGCGCGTCTACAGCCGCTGGCTCCCCCCGGATATCGACGGGGGGTCGATGCAACCGTCCGCAACCCCCGCGCAACCGGCCGTGGTCGCGCCGCGGAAGTAGCGGGAATCTATGACCCGCCGAGCAGCGGGCGAAACTTCCAGAAGCACTTGGCCCCCACGCGCGTGCTCGAAAATCCGGCACGTTACAAGACAGCGGCCCGAAATCTATCCCCTGGCAACATAACCACACGCGGCCTCGACCTGCGTACGTCACGACTTGCGCGACACCACCGTGAGCTCCCATTAACGCCGGGTCAGCTGGACGCATTCCAGCGGCCCGGCGACAGGTCTCCCAGTACCACCGTGCTATCCTAGCGACACAATGACCTCATCAGCTGAACACACCAATCTGCCTGAAGTGATCTTCCTCGTCGAGGAAGCCCCCGAGGGCGGTTTCACCGCACGGGCCCTGGGAGAATCAATCTTCACCGAGGCCAACGACATGGAAGACCTCCATGCGAAGGTCCGAGACGCGGTTCACTGTCACTTCGACGAGGGCAAGACTCCGAAGGTCATCCGGCTCCATTTCGTCCGTGAGGAAGTCATCAAGGCTTGAGGCTGCCGCGGGACGTCTCTGGGGAGGATCTCGCGAAGGCACTCGGTGATCTCGGCTACCGGATCACTCGCCAATCCGGTAGCCATCTCAGACTGACCACGCTCGAACGCGGCGAGCACCACGTCACCATCCCTCGCCACGCTGCGCTCCGGGTTGGGACACTGTCCGGTCTCCTCGGCGACGTGGCCCAGCATTTCGCCCTGAGCCGAGAGGAGCTGATCGAGCGGTTGTTTGGGCGATAGACGACCAGGAGCGAGGTCGGCTGAAGTCCCGACACTGCGCATTCGTCAGCCACGCTCCGTCAGCGCCGCCTCCGCCTGCGCCAGCCAGAAGCCCATCTCCATCTCTCGATACATATTCGTGGCCGCGGTCAGGTGCTCGTGGGCCTTCGGACGATCACCGGTGCGGCGATAGAGTTTGCCGAGGCCGAGGTGGCAGTGGGCGACGAGGGGGCGCATGCCGCGCGGCTCGGCGAGCTCCAGCGCCCGGCGGTAGTGGGCCTCGCCGCTGTCGGCGTCCAACCGGTCGGGATGGGTCGCGATGTCGCCGAGCAGGTGCCGCGCGTCAGCCGCGAACCCGTGCTGCCCCGGAGAGGATTCGACCGCGCGGTCGGCCAGGCGCTGCGCTTCGTCGAGCCGGCCGAGCAGCAGACCGGCGCGACCCAGCGAGTGGTAGTCCCAACTGCGATAGGCGATGAACCCCCTTGCCGCCTGACGTTCGAGAAGCCGCTCGCCCTCCCGGAGCCGGTCCAGCGCCTCACTCGCTTCGCCAAGCTGCGCCAATGCCCAGGCGGAGGAGGCGACCGCGGTGGGAAGCTGAAAGACGACGTTTCGCGGCCGCACCACCGCAATCCACTGCTCGATCAGTGTCCGCGCGTTCGGCCAGTCGCCCTTGAGGAGGCGAAGCGTGCCCGCGGCGAGGTGGGCCCAGCCGACGGTGTGCGCGTGCTGTGTCGGCTCGGCAAGCCGGATCGCGTCGGCTTCATACGTGGCCGCCTCGATGAACCGGCCAAGTTGGGCGAGGCTCATGGCCAGGTAGGAGCGGTCGAGGACCGATGGCGGGACGGCCAGGCCGAAATACTCGGAGGCCAAGTCGGCCGGCAGCGCCGCGAGGTTGCCCGTCGCCAGCTCGACCACTCGCTCGTACTCGCCCCGGTAGTAATGCCCTTCAACGAGACAGCTCGTGGCGAGAATTCGGAGCCTCACATCCCCGAGACGCCCGGCGATCGCCAGCGCGCGAGTGCCGGTCACGAGCGCGTCGTCCAATTCGCCGAGATCGTTCAGGGCCATCGTCACGAACGCGCCGGCGCGGCCTCGCCGGCGGTCATCGTTCAACCGTTCGGCGAGGGCCTCGGCTTCGCGCAAGCGGTCCCGCACTCGCTGGACTTCACCGAGTTGGTTCAGCACTGGCCGCAGTTCGAGGCGGATCTCGAAGCTCTGCTCCAGCATGGACGGGCTCTCCGGCAGCGCCTCGAGGACCCCCAGCGCCTGCTCGAACCAGACCCGAGCATCCGAGAGCGCCGATCGCGCGGCCGCCTTGAGCCCGGCCTGCCGGGTATAGTCCACCGCCTTCTCCCGCAACTCACCCCGGACCGCGTGATGAGCGAGCCGCTCGATCTCTGCGCCAAGGCGGTCTTGGTGGAGCGTCTCGATTGCTTCGACGATCCGCGCGTGCAGCTCGCGGCGCCGCTCCTGCAGCAAGCCGCCGTACGCGACCTCGTGCGTGAGCGCGTGCCGGAACGTGTACTCGAGATCCGGGAACAGCCGCGTCTCGTAGAGGAATTCGGTCGCCTGAAGCTGGGCGAGCCCCTGGCGGAGACGGTCCTCGGGCTCGTCGGCCACAGCCTGGAGCAGCGAGAAGGGAACGTCGGTGCCGATCACCGCGGCCGCCTGCAGCAGTCGTTTGTCCTCCGGGTCCAGTCGGTCGATCCGGGCCGCCAGCATCGCCTGGGCCGTGGCCGGGACCCGGAGGCCTTGGACGATCCGGGTCACGCGATATGCTCCACGCTCCCCCGCCAGGACTCCCGTCTCGACCAGCGATCGAACGCTCTCCTCCACGAAGAACGGGTTGCCCTCGGTCCGCTCGATCACGAGCCGCTTGAGCGGGGCGAGCGCGGTGTCGTTCCCGAGCAGGGCGTCGAGCAAGGCCTCGGCGCTCTCGGGCGCCAGGGGATTGATCTGGAGCTGCCGGTAGTAGGTCTTGCTCCCCCAGCCGTGGCGGTACTCCGGGCGGTAGTTTACGAGGAGGAGCAGCCTGGCCGTGGGCAGGCTCTCCACCAGGCTGTCCAAGAAGGCCTGAGTCTCGGCGTCGATCCAGTGCAAGTCCTCGAACAGGACCACGAGCGGCTGCACCTGGCTCTCGCGCAGGAGCAGACGCTTGACGCCGTCAAGGATACGCTGGCGGCGCTGGGGCGGATCGAGGCGTGCCCAGTGCTCGTCCTCGATCGGGACGTCAAGCAGCCACAGAATCGGGAAGACGCAGGGCTCAAGCTGCCGGTCGAGAGAGAGGAGCCTGCCCGTCACCTTCTCGCCGATCTTGCGGGCATCGTCGGTGCTCTCGATCTGGAAGTACGCTCGGAGCAGCTCGATGAGGGGCAGGTAGTTCGTCGCCTTGCCGTAGGAGACGGAGCCGGACTCGAGGATCAGCCAGCCCTCGGCGCGATCGGAGTGACTGAACTCCCAAAAGAGCCGGGACTTCCCGACACCGGGCTCCCCCACGAGGGCCACCACCTGTCCGTGACCGGCTCGCGCGCGCTCGAGCGCCTGGCGGAGCTGATCCAGCTCGCTCTCTCGGCCCACGAATTGGGCCAGGCCGCGGACGGCCGCGGCCTGGAAGCGCGAGCGGACCGTGGCGGCCCGGGTCAGTTCGTAGACCTCGAGCAACATCTCCAGCCCCTTGACCCGCACCGGGCCGAGCGATTTGACCTCGACGTAGCCTTCGGCCAGCGCCAGCGTCTCGGGCGTGATCACGATCGCGCCGGGGTCGGCGAGCTGCTCCATCCGCGCGGCCAGGTGCGTCGTCTGGCCGACGGCGGTGTAGTCCATACGGAGATCGCTGCCTATGGCGCGGACGACGACCTCGCCTGAGTTCAGCCCGACGCGGATCTTGACGACGGCCGCATGAGAGCGCCGCACCTCGTCCGCGTACGTCTTCACGCGCTCCTGCATCCTGAGTGCCGCGTAGCATGCCCGCACCGCATGGTCCTCGTGGGCCAGCGGCGCACCGAACAGCGCCATGATCCCGTCGCCCATCACCTGGTTGACGGTGCCCTCGTAGCGGTGGACGGCCTCCATCATCCGCTCGAGCACGGGATCCAGGAGCTTCCGTGCCTCCTCGGGGTCGCGGTCGGCGAGCAATTCCATCGAGCCCTTTAGATCGCCGAAGAGCACCGTCACCTGCTTCCGCTCGCCTTCGAGGGCACTCTTCGAGGTGAGGATCTTCTCGGCGAGGTGCTTCGGGGTGTAGGCCCCTGGTGAGCTGAAACGTGGCTGCGTCGAGGCCAGCTCGGCCAGCGGATGGGCGCACTCGGAGCAGAACTTCGCGGTCGGGGACGCCTGGGCGCCGCAATTCGCGCAGGTTCGGGCGAGAGGAGCGGCACATTCCTCGCAGAACTTCGCCTGCGGGCGATTCTCATGCTGGCACCGGGAGCATTTCATGGGCCGGAGCTCCTCGACCGGGCAGCACTGCAAGCAGCAGAAGGCGGGGCTCCCGCTCCTTGCGGCAGGAGCTGATGACTGGAGCCAGAGAAGAACGCGGGAAGTCTGCAGCGCAAGATTAAGGAAGAGGGCCGTGTGCGAGCTAAGTCCCCGAATCCAGAAACGACCGAACGGCCCTCGCATGCATTCGTTGCCCAGTGCCTATCCAAGCCTGAGGGCCGTCGGAGGGCTGTAGTCGAAGAAGACGCCCCCGCACATCTCCTATGGCCAGGCGCCCAAACCTGTTGGCGGTCTCGACGGGCCAGGGGCAGTATCCGCGCGCATCGGATTCGACCAGGGTCTGCAGTGGCTACGATGTTTCGGCGGGCCGACGGCAGAAGTATGGCCAGTCCGGAAGGTGGAACCTCGGCGAAAGAGACTTGATGCGACGCACGGCAAGATAAAGGCCGGGGCCTGATCCGCCTCAAGTCCGCGAATCTATGCACCATCGGAAGGCCCCGAAGCCGTTCGAGGGCGCGCCCTGTTTCGAGTGTCGGGGCCGCTCGGGGGCCGCGCTCACGGCCTAGAATCGCGTGGCGCCGAATGGCTCCATCGGCCTCGCTCGTGTGCTGCGACCTCCGCACTGCCCACACCATCGAGCCATAGCCGACCCTGTCGGCACAGGCTCTTGGCCGATGTCGCGAGAGGGTCTCGCCGAACCGCTTCACTTTGCGTCGCACCGCTGCACCTTGCCGCAGTCCGGCACCCCACCGAGGATCGTATCGACGGCGCGCTCCCCTCGCCAATCGCCGACTTGGCGCGAGGTTCGGGCACTCGCGACCGCCAAACCCACAACCTAGCATGCCTATTGGTAGCACGACCCGTACCGATATGAGTTCCGACCTGATCGCGTCCCCGGTGCCCCAGATCTCCCTTGCCTCGCGGCGGCGGCTTCGCTACCGTGCGAGGCAGCGTGGGGCTGGGCCGCGTCGGGGACATCCCATGACGCTTGGACTCCCGGTCCTGTGGAGGAGGTACCTGTCCGAGTTGCGAATCGACCGAGCCGTGGCGGACAGGACGCGCCGTGCCTACGAGACGGGCTGGAACTCCTTCGTGGCCACCTCGCGGTCGATGGGCTGGCGTCTCCGGGACGCCGGCGACATCAGCTACGAGCGGCTCCTGGAGTGGCAGCTCACCCTGAAGGAGGTGGGGAAGCAGGACTGGACCTGCCGGACGTACCTCATGGCCCTCAAGGGCTTCACCCGGTGGCTCAATACCAACGGGCACCTCGTCACCGACCCGGGCGCCCGGTTCCGCACCCCTCGGCTCAAGCGCACGATTCCGATCCTCCCTGCGTTCCACGACCTCGCCACCCAGCTCGCCAGCGAACCGAGCCTCCGGAACCGCGCCATCCTCGCGATCGCGCTTTACGGGGGCCTTCGTGCCGCCGAGATCGCGGGGCTCCGTCGCGCCCACTTCGTGCCGGACCAGGGGCTCATCGGGTTCGTGGGCAAAGGCCAACGTCAGCGCTCGGTGGCACTTCCGCCCCAGGCGCTCGAGATCATCCAGATGTACCTGGCCACCAGCACAACGATCCATAACGGCGCCAATCGGAACGGCCACACCGTCCCTGCCGACTCGCCGCTCCTCCGCAAGGAGGACGGGAGCGGCGCCGGGCTCAGCTACCTCGTCATCAACCGCGTCATGACCCGCTGGACGCGGCGGCATCTCGGCGTCCGCCTCACCCCGCACAAGCTCCGCCACGCCTACGGCAAGCACTGCGTCGACCGCGGCGTCGACATCCGGATCATCGCCGAGGCGCTCGGTCACGAGTCGCTCGAATCGACCAAGATCTACACCCAGGTGTCCTTCGAGCGCACCCGCCGCATCGCCGAGTTATTTGCCCTCCCGGGGAGCTAAATAACCCGGTGCGAAATCGTCAACGAAATCACCCGCCTAGCAAAGGGCGGAACTTCCAGAAGTAGTTCGCGAGGCCGCCGCCCTCGTGGAAGCGGCGGAACGTGAGCTCGACCGGGACGTCGAACGTCACCGAGTCGGGGTCGGCGTCCGTCAGCTGGGTGTAGAAGCGGCCCCCGCCCTCGAGGTCCGCGGCCACCATGACCGTCGGCGGATCGGGCGACGGCACCAGGTGATCCTTGGTGAACGTGAAGACGCGGCCGCGCCGGGAGAGCCGGTGCTCCACGAGCTCCTTGCCGGAGCAGCGCCAGCACACGCGCCGGCGGGGATACTGGATGGCCCCGCACGCCACGCAGCGCTGGCCGTAGAGGCGGAGGTCCTGGCGCTCCTCGCGCTCCATCACCGGGAGGCTCGTGAACGCCCGGATGGGATCGGTCTCGACCAACCGGCGGAACTGGAGATACTTCCCGTAGTGCCGGAGCGGCCGCCCGGCGGCCACCTGGGCGGCGACGCCGCGGCTCCGGTCGAGGCGACGAACGGCGTCCGTCGCCTCGAAGAGGAGCGCGTCGGCGCCGGCGCCGTAGCCCACCACGAGGATCCGGTCGCCCGGCTCCGCCTCCTCGAGACACGCGGCGAGCGCCAGGATCGCCGCCGCCACGCCGGTGTTCCCGACGCGCGAGAGGAGCGAAACCCTCGGGAGCGCATCCTCGCCCAGGCCGATGCTGCGCAGGATCGGTCCGGCCAGGCGCGGGTCCGGCGCGTACACGGCCGCGCGGCGGATCTCGCGCGCCCCCACCCCGGTGTCGGCGAACAGGCGCCGCGCCGCCTCCGCCATCTGCCGCTCGTAGCCGTAGGCACGGACGAACGTGGGATCGCCCTGCTCGGGGAAGCGCGCGCCGGCAAGCCGCCAGACGTCGGAAAACTCGTGAGTGTGGGCGGCCGCGCCAACGAACCGCGCGAGTACGCCCGGCCCGGTCCCGAGCCGCACCGCAGCGGCCGCATCCCCCCAGACCGTCTCGAGCTCGCTGCCGGGGGGCGCCAGACGCATGTCGGCCGCGGCAACCATTGCCTCGCGCGCCGAGCCCGCGCGGACCGCGTCGAGGCCCAGCCGGAGTCCGGTCGTGCCGGCGCGGAGACTGCCCCCCAGGTCGGCGACGGCGACGGAGGGCCCGCAGTCGAGCACGCTGGCGAGCACGGCGGCCGCCGATTTCTCCGCGTAGGGCGACGTCGTGCTGGCGAGCGCGACGAAGTCGAGGTGAGCGGCGCCCGCGGGCCCGAGCGCGGCGAGGCCCGCTTCCACGGCCATCGTGAGGCTGTCCTCGTCGTGGTTCGCGACCGCCCGCTCGCCCTGGCCCGGCCCGCCCCAGGCGCCGCCGAGGGTCTCGCCCGACAGCCGGTACCGCGGAACGTGCACCCCGATCCCGGTGATGCCGATCGGCGGGGCGCTCACGGAGACACCGGGGGAGTTCCCGCGTCGGACCGGGTCAGCGAGGCGGCCCCATCGTCGCGGCCGTGGCCGAGAGCGTCACGCTGACCGCGCTCTGTCGCGGCGCGGCGCCGCCCGCCTCGGGCGACTGCTTGACCACGTGGCCGTCGCGCGGTCCGATGACGGCTCCCAGGCGCAGCCCCGCCGCCTCGAGGTCGCGCGTCGCTGCGTCGAGCCGGGCTCCGACCAGGTTCGGCACGACGGCATCTCCTCGCCGCGCGGGATCCGGCGTGGGGTCCCCGCTCGCGCGCGTGGGGAGATTGGGCGGCGCCGCCCGCGCGCCCCGGGGCGCGCCCCCGCCCTCGGCCGTCGCGAGGCGCGCCTCGGCCAGGATCGCCCGGAGACGCTCCGCCTCCGTGCGCGTCCGGGCGGCCATGACCGCGGCCTCGTGGGCAGCGAGGAGCGCGTGCTGCTCGAGGGTGTCACGCCGGAGCAGGTCGGTGGTGGGCACGTCCGGGATCTTGGTCACCTCGGCGAGGATCCCGAGCGCGTCGGTCGTGGCCGTCTGGGCGAGCCGCCGGTAGCCGCCCAGCGCCTGGTGCGCCGACTCGCTCTCGTCGAGGTACGGCTTGAGCGCGGGAGGCACCGGGTCGCGCTCGGGGGCGAGCGCCTTGATGAGGGCGAGGGTCTTCTCGCCCTCCTCGAACGCGGCGGTTGCCCCGTCGTCCGCGCTGCGCGCGGCGTCGTACGCCCGTCGTCCGACGTCGGTCAGCGGCGCGGCGCCCGCCGGCCCCGCCGTCAGCGCAAGCGCGAGGCCGACCGCGAGGAGACCGGGTCGACACCTCGCGCGCGGCGTCACTCTGGTGTCTCCGCCACGCGCTCCGCGATGTCAGCCTCTTGGTGGGGAGCGCTGCTCCCCCTCCCACCCTCCCAGCGGCCAAGCGTCCGCGTCCCGCCCGCCGTCACTCGAGGGCCTCCGCCGAGAGCTCCGCGATGTCAGCCTCTTGGTGGGGAGCGCTGCTCCCCCCCACACCCCCCCAGCGGTCCGGCACCCGCGTCCCGCCAGCCGTCACTCGAGGGCCTCCGCCACGAGCTCCGCGATGTCCTTCACCTGCAGCGTGTCCTCGGCGCCCTTGACCTTGCGGCCGAGATCGACCATGGCGAGGCAAAACGGGCAGGCGGTCCCCACGGTAGTCGCCTTGGTCTCGAGGAGCTCGGCCACGCGGATCTCGTTCACGCGCTCCTTGCCCCGGATCTCCATCCACATGTGACCGCCCCCGCCGCCGCAGCAGAGCCCCTTGTTGCGCGCGCGGGGCGGGTCGATGACCTCGAGCCCCGGGATCGCGCGGAGGCTCGACCGGGGCGCGTCGTAGATCTCGTTGTAGCGGCCGATGTAGCAGGAGTCGTGGTACGCGAGGAGCTCCTCGCGAGGACGGGTCAGGCGGAGCCGGCCGTCCCGGACCAGCTGGGCGATCAGGACGGAGTGGTGCACGACCTCGAACTCGCCGCCGAACTGCCGGTACTCGTTCCCGATGGTGTTGAAGCAGTGGGGGCAGGCGGCCAGCACCTTCCGGAACCGGTAGCGCTTGAGGTTCCCGACGTTCTCCTTGGCGAGCGTCTGGTAGAGGTACTCCTCGCCGAGCCGCCGCGCGGCGTCGCCGCTGCATCGCTCGCCCTGCATGACCGCGAAGGAGACCCCCGCGGCCCGGAGCACCTTCACCACCGCCTTGGCAATGCTCTGGTTCCGCCGATCGTAGGAGGCCGAGCACCCGACCCAGTAGAGGTACTCGACCTCCTGCCCCTCCTGGATCCTCGGCACCTCGAGCCCCTCCGCCCAGGCCAGGCGGTCCTCGGCGGCCAGCCCCCACGGGTTGCCCGCGCGCTGCATGTTCTGGAGGCTCATCCCCGCCGTGCCCGGAAGCGCGCCCTCGGAAAGCGCCAGGTAGCGCCGGAGGTCGACGATGGTGTCCACGATGTCGATGAACGCCGGGCACGCCTCGACGCACGCCATGCAGGTCGTGCAGGCCCACAGCTCCTCGGCCGTGATCGTCTCGCCGTGGATCGCGCGCCCGTTCCCCTCGTGCATCAGGCCGCGGAGCTTCAGGATCACCTGCTTCGGCGACAGCGGGGTGCCCGCGAGATGGGCCGGGCAGACGTCCTGGCAGCGGCCGCACATGGTGCAGGCGTCGAAGTCGAGCCGGCGCTTCCAGGAGAACTCCTCGAGCTTCGAGACGCCGAGGGACTCCGCCTCCTCGATGTTCAGGATCGGCGTGAGCTCCCCGCGCGGCGTGAGCTTCACGAGGAACGTGTTGAGCGGCGTCGTGATCAGGTGGACGAAGTACGTGTGCGGGATCAGCGCGATGAAGCCGAAGGAGATCGTGAAGTGGAAGAGCCAGGTCCCCAGGTGGAGGCCGCGGAGGGCGCCCTCGCGCATCCCGAGGCCCAGGAAGAACTGCCCGAGCGCCCAGCCGACCGGCGACCAGGGCGCCCACCAGGGTTTCACGACCGCCAGGCGGCAGGCCTCCAGCACGAACCCCGTCACGTTGATGGCGAACAGGAGCGCCAGGAGCCACGCGAAGGACGGCGTCGGGTCGATCCGGGCGGGCCGGACGACGAACCGACGGTAGAGCGCGAGCCCGAGCCCCACCACGAAGAACAGGCCGAACAGGTCGAGCGAGAGCTCGTAGAAGAGGTAGAACGGGCCCTGGAGCAGCTTGAAGTCGAGCCCGAACGGGAGGCGCACCGTGATGTCGTAGTCGATCGTCGCGAGGATCGTCCCGAGGAGGAGCGCGCAGAACCCCCAGAACATGAGGGCGTGCATCACGCCCGGGTAGCGCTGGGTCAGGATCCGCCCCTGGAGGAGCCCGTGGCGGACGAGGAACGCGAGGCGCTCCGGGATGCGGTCCCACCGCGCCTCGGGCTTGCCCTCCCGCCACAGCGCGATCCGCTGCCACATGCCCAGGAGGAAGACGCCGACGGCGACGACCGAGAGCGCGTACAGCAGGAACTGCGCCCACGGTGGGACGTTCCAGAAGGTATCGCGGAACGGGACGTCGGAGAGGGCCAACCCGGCGGGGGCGCTCACGCCCCGAGATTACAGCACGCCGCCGAGACGAGGGTCAAGGCGCGCGACCGCGCCGCCCTCACGGTGACGTCCGCGGGTCGAGCCTGATCCGCGCCGCGATCGCTCCGGACCGCCGTGTAGGGATCCGTTCGGCCGGCCTCCACGTCGCCGAGGAGCGTCTCGAGCGCACCGCCGTCGCCGAGCGCGCGGTCCACCGCCTGGCGCAGCTCGGCCTGGATGAGCTCGCGGAGCTCGCGCGCCCGCCGCGCCTGGCGGCGGCGCTCCAGCGTGCCGCTCGCCTCGAGCGCCGCGCGGTGGCGCCCGACGACCTCGAGGAGCTCGGCGACCCCGACGTCGTGGACCGCTTCCGTCGACAGGATCGGCACCTCCCAGTCGAGGTCCCGCGAAGCCTGCTGGCCCTCCCGGTGGAGGTGGACCATGTACTTGAGCTCGGTGAGAAGGCGCGCCGCCCCCTCGCGGTCGGCCTTGTTCACGACGAGGATGTCCGCCGCCTCGAGGAGGCCCGCCTTCATGGTCTGGATGCCGTCACCCGACTCCGGCACCAGCACCACCACCGTGGTGTCGGCCAGCCGCGCGATGTCGAGCTCCGTCTGCCCCACGCCCACGGTCTCCACGACGATCCAGTCGAACCCGGCGGCGTCGAGGAGCTTCTGAGTGTCGGCGGTGGCGCGAGAGAGCCCGCCCAGGCTCCCGCGCGTCGCCATGCTCCGGATGAACACGCCCGGGTCGAGAGTGTGGGCCTGCATGCGGATCCGGTCGCCCAGCACCGCGCCGCCGGTGAAGGGACTCGTCGGGTCGACCGCGATGATGCCGATCGTGGCGCCGGTCTTCCGGATCGCGGCCGTGAGCCGGTCCACGAGGGTGCTCTTCCCCGCCCCCGGGGGCCCGGTGATGCCGACCGTGTACGCGCGTCCGGTCCGCGGGTGAGCCCGGCGCATCATCTCGCCGAGGCCAGGCTCGCGGCTCTCGACCCGCGTGATGAGTCGCGCGAGTGCCCGGCGGTCCCCGGCGAGCATTCGCTCGACGAGCGCGCCCGTCTTGGCGTCGAGTGCGCGGTCCCCGGCCTCGCTCACGCGACGACCCCATCTCGCCGAAGCGCCGCGATCGCGGCCGCGTCGTAGCCGAGCTCGCGCAGCACCGCGTCGGTGTGCTCGCCCAGCTCCGGCGGCGCCGACTCGACACGCGCGGGCGTGCCCGACATCCGGACCGGGAACGCGACCTGGGGCACCCGCCCGAGCTTCGGGTGCTGGACCTCGGTGAAGAGGCCGCGGTGGACGAGCTGCGGGTCCTGGACCACCTCGTCCAGCGCGAGCACCGGGCCGGCGCACACGTCGCCCCGCTGGAGGAGCTCGACCCACTCCGCGCGGGTGCGGGTGCGGAACAGCCCGCGGAGCTCCGACTCGACCCGATCGCGCTCGGGCCCCTCGGCGTGCTGGCGCGACTGGAGGTCCTCCCGCCCCGCGAGCCGGCAGAAGTTCGCCCAGAACTGGGGCTCGAGCGCTCCCAGCGTCACGTGCCCGCCGTCCGACGTCTCGTAGACGCCGTAGCTCGGCCACCCGCCGTTCAGGCGCTCGCGCCCGCGCTCGGGCACGTGTCCGGTCGCGAAGTACGCGGCGAGGTGCGGGATCAGCCAGGACACGACGCCGTCGGTCATCGACACGTCGACGAACTGCCCCTGGCCGGACTCGTGCCGGTGGTGGAGGGCCGCGGCGATGGCGAACGCCGCCATCAGGGCGCCGCCGCCGAGGTCCGCCGCCTGGACGCCCGGCGTCAGCGGCGGCCCGTCGCGCGGGCCGGTGACGGACAAGGCGCCCGCGTAGCCCATGTAGTTCACGTCGTGGCCGACGAGGTTCCGGTACGGGCCGTCCTGCCCATAGCCGGAGACCGCGCAGTAGACGAGCCGCGGGTTCTCGGAGCGGAGCGCCTCCCAGCCGAGGCCGAGACGGTCCATCACCCCTGGGCGGAAGCTCTCGAGGAGGACATCCGCCGTGCGGACCAGGCGGCGGAAGACCGTCTTGCCGGCCTCCGTCTTGAGGTCGATCGACACGCTCTTCTTGTTCCGGTTGAGCAGGAGGAAGTAGGCGCCCACGTCGGACCCGCCCCAGAACGGCGGCGTCCGTCGCGCGTAGTCGCCACGTCCCGGTTCCTCGACCTTGATGACCTCGGCGCCGAGGTCGGCGAAGAGGAGCGAGCAGTACGGCCCGGGCAGGAGGCGCGAGAGGTCGAGCAGCCGGAGCCCCCCGAACGCGCCCACCATGGGGCGATTATAGACTCAGACGCGCGGAGTCGGGTGGGGCGGCGACGCCGCCGAGGCGCCCGATGGCCGCCCCAGACGGCGCGGTGGTGGCCGGATGGCTAGTTCATCGGCTTCCGGAACGCGTTGTGGCAGGCTGCCGCACGTCGTGCGGCCGAAGTCCTTCATCAGGGCCTCGACCTTCGGCCTGGTCCTTCGCCCGGGCGGCGTCGCGGATTTCCTCGGCCTTTGCCTGGAGCGTCTTCGCCGCCGCCTCGAAGTCCGCCGACTTCTCCCAGATCTCGGCCTTGGCGTTCGACTTGTCGGTCATCGAGCCCTTCGGGAACAGCGACGGGAATGTGCTGGGCGTTGATCGCGATGGTCTCGGCGTTGACGGCCATCGCCTCGACGTTCCCGGCCTTGAGCTTGTCGTTCAGGTCCTTGGCGTTGGCGCCGTTGAGCTTCATGAGTCGCTGGCGGTCGGCGACCGGGTCGCCGGACCCAATGTGCATCTGAGCCTGGCTCACGACGACCCCGAGGAGCAGAGCGACGAGGCCAACGGCGAACACGCTGGCACGAGTGACGAAGCGCTTCATCGAGCCTCCTTCGACGGGCCGGCCGGCGTGGTCCCGGCCCGATGTGGGGTGGACGAGGTCACTGCTTGGTGACCTTGTTGCGCACGGCGGGAATCGTCTTCAGGTACTTCGCGATCGCGAGCCGGTCCTGCTTCGTGAGGTGCTTGTAGCCGGCGGCGGTGCCCTCGATCACCTCCGACATGAGCCCGCCGGCCACGTCGCCGTCCGGCTTGTTCCCCGTCTCGAGGTACTCGGCGATCTCGTCCTCGGACCACGTGAGGCCGGTGTCCTTGTCGGGCGTGATGTTCGGAACGGGGTCGCCTTCGGGCCCCTTCTCCGTTCCCCCGAGAAACCGCGTGTTGTCGGTCGCCTGAGTCACCCCGCGCGGCGTGTGGCACTCCCCGCAGTGCCCCACCGCGCGCACCAGGTACTCGCCGCGTGCCACTCCGCTGGTGGGCGCCGAGGCCGGGGGCGTCTCGCGCGGAGCGAAGGCCGTCAGCCACGTCGGCAGAAAGACGCTTTCGAACAGCGGCATCGTGATCTTCTTCGGCGTGTTCGGACGGTTCACCGCGGGCAGGCTCCTCAGGAACGCCACGAGCGCGCGGAGGTCCTCGGCGGCCATCCCGTTGAAGACCGTGTACGGATGCACCGGGATGAGCCGCTCACCGTTCGGCCTCCGGCCGAGCCGGATCGCCGTGACGATCTGCTCGTCCGTCCAGTCGCCGATCCCCGTCTGCTTGTCGGGGGTGATATTCGAGGAATACACGGTCCCGAAGGGCCCCTCGTACTTCCGTCCGCCGCTGTTCACGGGACGGTCCTTCTCGGTGTGGCAGCCGCAGCCCCCGGTGGCGCCGAACACATACTTGCCGCGGGCCACCAGGTCGCGGTTCGCCGGCGCCTGGGCGGCCGCGGGCCGGGCCGCGGCCACGCCGAGGCCGAGCGCGACGCACGCGAGGGCCAGGGCGCGGACACCCTGCCGACGCCGTCGGGACTCGGTGAGCACACCCATGGGTCTAACTCCTAGAACGCGTCAACCGGCGGACGGGTTCCACTGGCCCGGGTGATCCGCCCGCGCGTCCTCCGCGAACGGCGCCCCGTCGAGGCGCGCCTCGAGGAGGAGCGCGTCCTCCCCCGTGTCGACGTAGTAGCCACGGCGCCGGCCGACCTCGTGGAAGCCGAGCCCCTCGTAGAGCCGGCGCGCCTCGACGTTGTCCGGGCGCACCTCCAGGAAGGCCCGGCGGGCGCCGGCGGCGCGGTGCCGGACGAGCAGGGTGCCGAGGAGCAGCCGGGCGATCCCCTCGCCGCGCCACGCCGGGTCGACGGCCAGGTTCGTGACGTGGACCTCGTCGGCCACGGCCCACAGGCAGAGATAGCCCACCACCGAGGCCGCCCCCGCCGCATCGCCGGGGCGCTCCGCCCGGGCCACCCAGAGGCTCGCGACGCGGTTCCGCTCGAGCTCGTGGACGAACGCCTGGCGCGACCACGGCGTGGGGAAGGACGCGCGCTCGATCTCCAGGACCGCGTCGAGATCCTGGTGCCGCATCGGCTCAATTCGGACGTCCGGCATCCTGTCGTCGCTCACGCGCGAGCTCGGCCTCCGACGGACGGAGGTACAGGGGGACGAGGCTCGCCACGTCGACGGCCTCGCCCCGGGCGAGGGCCTGGCTGCCGAGCTCGCCCACGGTGACCGCCGACGGGAGCCGCAGGTCCGCCGGCCCGAGGCACGCGCGCGCACCGAGCACGTCCTGGAACACCGACCCGTACGGCACGACCGCGTCGCCCACGAAGACCACCGGCCCGGGGACGGCGGCGCCGAGCTCGTCCGCGAGAGTCGCGGGCGCGATCGCACGCGGGGCCTCCAGCACCTCGAGCCGCCCGTCCAGCGTCCGGTAGAGCCCCGCGTAGACCTCGTTCTTCTTCGCGTCCAGGACGGGGCAGACGGGATACGCGCAGTACGGGAGCCGCCACGCCAGCGCCTCGAGCGTGGGCACGCCCGCGACCGGCTTGCCGGTGGCGAACGCCAGGCCCTTCACCGTGCTGAGACCGATCCGGAGACCGGTGAACGAGCCGGGACCCAGCGCAACGGCAAATGCGTCGATCTGCGGAAGCTCCCACCGGGCCGCCCGGAGCACGCCGTCGATGGCGGCCATCAAGCGCTCGCCGTGGGTCACGGCGATGCTGACCCGGGACTCCGCGACCACGGCGCCGGAGTCGAGAACCGCCACCGCCCCGGTCACCGTGGACGTCTCGATCGCAAGGACACGCACCCTCGCAGTCTAGCGACCGGTGGGAGAGAGCGTCAAGGAATGGGGCGCAACTCCACGTCCCGGTTGACATGCGCGGTCCTCGGAGCCACGATAGTCCCCACCACCAGCGGGGCCATGCAGAGGCGTCCGAGCGCAGCAGTCCGGTTCTGCAACAACCCCGCGTGCGAGCGCTGTGACCTGCATCTCCGCCCGGGGGAGATCCTCCGGAAGGACGGCCGCGAGGTGTGCCCCGCATGCCACGAGGACCTGGTGATCCAGGAGCGACGGATCCGCGCCGTCCGCTCGAGCGGAAGGCCTCGGCGGTGACGGAGCGCCGGAGCGTGCCCTCTCGCTCGCGCCCGACGCCGCCCGCGGGACGCCCCGAGCCCGCCGCGCCGGTCACCGCTCCGGGCCCGGGCGCGCGTGAGCGGATCCACCTCGACATCCTGCGCCGGACCGGTGCGTATCGCACCGGGGACCACTTCCTCCTGCCGTCGGGACACCACGCGCCCGAGTTCATCGACAAGGCGCTGGTCACCACCGAGCCCTCGTTCACCGAGGGGCTCGGCGACGTCATCGCCAAGCACTTCGCGCCGTGGCCCGCCGACATCGTCCTGTCGACGGGCCCGGGCGCCCTGATCCTCGCCCACTGCGTCGCGCGGGCGCTGCCGTCCCGCCCGATCCTCGTCTACGCGACCAAGGGGTTCACCGAGCAGGGACGCCGGGTGCGCCTGCCGGACGAGTTCACGCGCTTCGTCGTGAGAGGCAGCAAGGTCCTGGTCGTCGAGGACCTCATCACGACGGGCGAGACGATCCGGCTCCTGATCCAGATGGTCGAGGCCGCGGGGGGATCGGTGGTCGGGATCGGCTGCCTCTGGCAGCGGGCGACGAAGGTCGACCTGGGGACGGACGTCTTCAGCCTGGTGAAGCGGGACTTTCCCACCTACGAGCCGGCGAGCTGTCCCCTGTGCGCCCGGGGACTCGCGCTGAACGCGGAGTTCGCGCGCGCCGAACCCCCGGTCGAGGAGTCGCTCGAGCCGCCGCGCGCGCGCCGGCGACCGTCCTAGCCGAGCCGCGCGGCACCGGCCCTGACGGGCCAGCCGGGCCGCAGAAGAGCCCGGCTCAGGACGCGACCGACTCCCTGGACTCCGCCGGCTGCGGCGTCGGCACGAGCGCGGCGTCGACCGCCTTCTCGAAGGCGTCCCGGAGGCGCTCCAGCCGCCGCGTGAAGGTGAGGCCGATCCTCGCGAACGCCTCGAACACGGCCTCGCGTCCCCCGTCGATCGACAGGTGGACGACCCGCGGCAGCTTGTCGAGGTCCATCTGGACGCGCTCCTGGAGCTGCTGGAACACCTGCTGCACCTCTTCCTTGCCCTTCCGAACCGAGCCGAAGATCGGCAGGACGAAGAGGTCCGCGCGCCCGCGCAGCCGCGACAGCGCCGCGGTGGCCACGGGGATCACCTCGACGCCGAGCTCGTCCAGGTAACGCCGGAGGCACTCCCCCACCCGCTCGGTGAGGAACGCCTCGGGCACCGCCACCGCGCGCCGGAGCCCAGGCCGGAACAGGGCCGCCCACGGGGTCCGCCACGCGCCGCCGGCGTTGACCTCGCGGCGAAGGCTCTCGAGGTAGGCCGGGCCGAACTCGCCCTCCCACCAGCGCTCGAGGGACGTGTCCGCGAACGGCGACTGGGCGGCCACCGTCTCCGGATCGCCGTGGACCTCCTTCACGTACTCGTGGAAGTGCTTGTGGGCGATCATGTACGAGATCGAGTCCACCAGCCGCTCGGGGGACCACTTCCCGCCCATCGACTCCCTGAGCGTCCGGATGAACGCCCGCCGCCTGACACCGTCCGTCGTCAGGATGAAGTGCCGGATCACCTTCAAGGCGATCCGGGCCAGCTGCCAGTCGAATCGTCCAGCCGCCCGCTGCTCCCGCTCGGGACGCTCCTGGAAGGGTCGGAGCGCCTGCATCACCCGCGCGCTGTAGTTGTCGTACCGGTAGAGCGACCGGATGAGCCAGTTGTAGCCCCGCTGGACCTCTTCCACCGTCATGAGCTTCGGCGTGAAGTTCAGGTCGGCGGCGCCGTGACCGAGGACCGTGGCCGAGTCGTACGGCAGGAGCCGCCCCTCCTTCTGGAGCCGCGCGTGCAGCGGCGTCTTCTCGATCGCCGTCAGGACGCCGCAGGTCGTGAAGGGGATCCCGGCCTCCATCAGGAAGTCGAACTGCTCCTCGAAGATCCGGTGGTCGTCGTGGTCGAATCCGACGATCATGCCGGCCACGATCATGAGGTTGTGGGACTGGATCAGCCGGACGCTGTCCAGCAGCGGCCGGTGGGCGTTCTGGCGCTTCTTCGACTCCATGAGGCTGTCGATGCGCGGCGACTCGATTCCCACGAAGATGCTGGTGAAGTTCGCCTCGCGCAGGAGCTCGAGCAGCCTCGGCCGCTCCGCGACCGTGATGGTCATCTCGGCGGAGAACTGGATGGGGTAGTTGTTTTTCCGGCCGAACTCCCCGAGCGCCTCCAGGAGCTGCTCCGCGAACTTCTGGTTCCCGATGAGGTTGGCGTCGGAGAAGCTGATGTACTTCCCACCCAGGGCGGCGATCGTCTCGATCTCCTTGAGGACCTGGGGAATCGACTTGAGCCTCGGGACCCGGCCGTCGGTGACGATGATGTCGCAGAACTCGCACGCGAACGGGCAGCCCCGCGTCGTCTGGATGAAGTGGTAGAGGTAGTCGTCCTTCTTGATGAGGTCGAAGCGTGGGATCGGCGACTTCTGCATGTCGATGTTGCCGACCTGCTTGTACACGGGCTTGGGAGTGCTGCCCTTGAGGAGGTCCGCGCAGTACTCGGGCCAGGTGTACTCGGTCTCGCCGTCGAAGACCACGTCGAACGTGCCGTCGACGAACCGCTCCGGGCAGAGGGTCGGGTACGGCCCGCCGACGACGACCGTCTTCCCCCGGCGCCGGAACTCCTGGGCCAGCTCGCGGGCCCGGATGTACTGCGGGCTCCAGCACCCGATCGCGACGATGTCGGCGTCCGTGTCGAAGTTGACCGGCTCGACGTTCTCGTCCTGGAGCTCGACCGGGATCTCGCGCGGCGTCAGGCCGGCCACCGTGGCGAGCCCGAGCGGCGCCTGTCCGCACTTGACGCCGACGATGTCGTGAATCCCCTGGAATCCCCACAGCGAGCGTGGGAACTGCGGGTTCACGAACAGGATCTTCGGAATCTTTCGGGCCGAGGCGATCATCCGGACCTCCGTGGGCAACTCGCAGAGGACGAAGTAGAAAGGCGTCCGATAGTCGCAACACGGTAGCACTCGGGCTCGCGGACTGTCAACGACGCCGGGCCCCCGGAACGGCTCCCGCGCCCCCCGCCGGGACTACCAGACCCCCAACCCGTAGGGGGCACTCTGAGCCTCCTCCGCTGCCCGTTGCATTTTCGGCTTGACAGCCTGTCGCCCCTCCCCTAGCATCCGGCCAGACACGTGAGCGCGCGCGCGACCGCGCGGGCCGCGAGGGGAGGAGGTGACGGTCGATGGCGAAGAAGAAGGCGACGAAGAAGAAGAAGTAAGCGCGGCAACCACTCCACCTCGGAGGCCCCGCAGCCACACTGGCGGGGCCTCCGCGCGTTTCGGGCGGCGGCCGGCCCGCCGGGCCCGGAGGAGCCTCTGGTAGGGTAACCCCGTGCCTTCCCCCGAACGCGAGCTTCGCGAGCACGAGGCCTACGGCCTCCTCTTTCTCACGAGCCTCATCTGGGCCGGCAACTTCATCGCCGGCAAGATCGCGTTGGAGGTGGTCGGCCCCATCACGCTGACCGCCCTCCGGACCGTCCTCGCCACCGGCGTCCTTCTCTGGTACGTGCGGTTCAGCTACCAGACCTGGCCGAGCGTCGCCTCGGGGGACCTCCGGATCTTCCTCACCCTCGCCCTCACCGGCCTCGTGACCAACACCACCCTCTGGTACTACGGCCTCCACCGGACGCTGGCCATCAATGCCGCCATCCTCGGGGCCATGGGCCCGGTGTTCGTCGCCCTGCTCTCCGCCACGTGGCTCCGCGAGCGGCTCTCGCGCCTCAACGTCCTGGGCATCCTCGTCTCGTCGGCGGGCGTCGTTCTGACCGTGACCCGCGGCTCCCTCCGGGCCCTCCTGGACCTCGATCTCCACACCGGCGACTTCTTCGTCCTGGCGGGCCAGAGCATCTGGGCGGTCTACTCCGTCTACGCCCGCCAGGTGTCTCGCCGATATCCCCCGACCGTGATCACCACGGGAACGTACATCGTCTCGGCCGCCTTCCTGGTGCCGCTCTCGCTGTTCGAGCGCCCCTGGACCCAGCTGCCTCACCTGACGGTCGGGGCGACCCTGGCCATTCTCTACGCGGCCACCCTGGTGACCGTCTCCCACATCTGGTTCTACTGGGGGATCCGCGTCGTCTCCGCCGCCGTGGCGTCCCTCACGGTGAACCTGATCCCCTTCCAGGTGCTCGCGGTGTCGTGGCTGCTCCTCGGCGAGCCCGTGACCTGGGCCCACGTGGTCGGCGCGCTGGTGGTGATCGCGGGCGTCCTGCTCGCCACCCGCAAGAGCGCGCCCGCTCCCGTGGCGCCCGAGACGTCCGGGACGGCGGAGCGCGCCTAGGTGCGACGCCCCGGCCGCGAGACGCCCGCCGGCCGAACGAGGGCCGCGATCGCTCGAGAGAGCGGCGCGAGACCGAGGAGCCGCCGCACGTAGGGCCCCTCGCCCCGGCCCCCCTTCGCCCGGATCATCCCGGCCACGCGCGCCCGGGTCGCGGGCGACCACCCCTCGAGCCCCGGTACCAGCGCGATCGCGAGCGCCCACTGGCGGAAGGCCCGGCGCTCGGCCCCGGTCCACCCCGCGAGCCGGCCCACCCCGAGGGCCCGACTCGCGCGCCGGACCGCGCGGCGCGTGGCCGCCTGCCGGTCGCCCCCGTGCCGCCGCGCCACCTCGCGGGTGACCAGCGCGGCCAGATCGCGCGCGCGAACCCGGCGCTCCGGCTCCGCGCTGCCCCCGGGCAGCGTGAGGCACGCCTCGTCCCGCGCCAGTCGACGGAGCACGGAGAGGGGCGAGCGGTACCGCCGGTCGCGAGCGATCTTCGCCCGCTCGGCCTCCAGCACGCGGCGCACCGCCTCGCTCCGCGGATGGAATCCGAGGTGCTCGTAGAAGTAGAACGCGCCCGACCGCAGCGCCTCCGGGTTGTCCGTCCCCAGCTGGTAGGGGTCCACCACGACGGTCCGCATGCGGAAGACCTGGTGGTACGTGCGCAGGACCTGGCCGAGGATCCAGGCCGACTCCCCCTGCCGGAACGACTCGAAGATGTTGAACCCGAACTCCAGCGTCTCGAACAGGCACCAGCCGCCGCCGTAGCCCACCGGGACGCCGTTCTTGATCGCGAGGAACGCGTAGTAGCCCTCGAACGGCAGCCGGAATTCCGGCTGGAGCCCGATGAGCACGCCCCGGAGGCCCCGGCCCATCTCCGCCACCAGCACGTCCTCCGGGTTGGGATAGGAGAAGGCGTGCAGCTCCCGGGAGCGCGTGGCCATCGCGACGCGGGCCGTCTCGATGAGCTCCGCGGCGAGTCTCGGCGGCGCGCGGCGGAGCGACGGCAAGGGGCGCGTCGCCTCCCGCCGGAGGTCGATGCCGGCGCGCCGGAGCGCCGCCCCCTGCAAGAACACGCGGGCCGGGGCGTGCTTTGCGCCCGTCCGCGCGACGCGGGAATCCAGGCGGAAACGGACCGGGAGCGCGAGGCTCTCGTAGAGCCAGTCCCGGAAGCCTGCGTCGAGTGGTCCGCGGTCGAACGCCTCGACCAGCACCTGGAGGTCCGTGAGGCGCCGCCCGGCTCGCGCGACGTCGAGCCACTGGCGCACGGTGAACCCGCCTTCGCTGAAGGCGTCGCTCTCGGACGGCGTCACCAGGAGATCGAGCGCGTCGGCGAGCTTCTCCGGCTCGGCCACCGACGGCCAGCCGATGTCCGCGCGCCCGCCGAGACGGTCCGCCAGCCACCGGCTGAGCGGAAGTCCGTACGGATACTCCGCCGTCGTGCCCGCAACGCCGGTGTCGTGGAGCCGCGCCAGAGACCGCGCGGGGAGAGTCCGGACGCGCTCCGGGAAGCGTCGCAGGAGGTCGTCGACCCGGCCGAGGATCTCCCGGTCGTCCGGGTAGGCCTGAAGAAAGCAGAGCGATTCGTGGAGGCGGAGGAGCGACGCGGGCTCGGGAACGGGCGCCGTCCGGAGCGCCGCCAGGAGCCGTCGCTTCTCGGCGCGGGCCTCGGGCGTGAACCGCGGGGTGAGGGCGGCCAGCGCGGCCACCAGCCCAGCCCCGTCCGGAGACGATCCCACGGGGCGACGCGCCCGCCGAGGGTTGCCCGCGCGCGCCATCACCCGGGTCGGCGGATCCCGGCGCCCTGTCCTACAGGCGCGCCTTCCGCCGCTTGGCCTTCTCCGGCTCCTTCGGCTCCTTCTTGATGAGGCCCTTCACCTCGTCCATGAACTGGGTCACGTCGTTGAACTGCCGGTAGACGGAGGCGAAGCGGACGTAGGCCACCTGGTCCAGCTGCTGGAGGCGCGCCATCACGAGCTCCCCCAGCTCTCGGCTCGAGACTTCCTTCTCGGCTCGCTCGTGGAGCTTCGCCTCGATGTCGCTCACGACGTCGTCAACGGCCTGGACGCCGACCGATCGTTTCTCGCAGGCCTTCAGGACCGAGTTCCGGAGCTTGGCGCGGTCGAAGGGCTCCCGCCGGCCGTCACGCTTGACGACCATCGGGAGGATGTCCTCGATGTACTCGTAGGTCGTGTAGCGGCGGTTGCACTTCAAGCACTCGCGGCGGCGCCGGATGAACTCCCCGTCGCGGCCGACGCGGGAGTCGACGACCCGGTCCTCCGTGTGCCCGCAGAACGGACACTTCACCCGAGGCGCTCCGGGTAGAGCGGGAACCGGCCCGCGAGCGAGGCGACGTCGGCCCGCACGGAGGCCTCCGCCTTCTGGTCGCCCTTCGCGCGCAGGACGCGGTCGATGAAGCCCGCGATGGCCTCCATCTCGGGCTCCTTCATCCCCCGGGTGGTGACCGCGGGCGTGCCGACCCGGATGCCGCTCGTCACCATGGGGCTCCGCGTCTCGAACGGGATCGTGTTCTTGTTCACGGTGATCCAGGACCGGTCGAGCGCCTCCTGGGCCTCCTTGCCGGTGAGCCCGGTCGCCGTGAGGTCGACCAGCATCAGGTGAGTGTCGGTGCCCCCGGTCACGAGGCGGTGCCCGTGCTGCATCAGCGCGGCGGCGAGCGCCTGGGCGTTCGTCACGATCTGGCGCTGGTACGCGCGCCAGTCGGGCGTCAGGGCCTCCCGGAAGCCGACGGCCTTGGCCGCGATCACGTGCATCAGCGGGCCGCCCTGCATGCCGGGCATGACGACCTTGTCGAGGGCTGGGCCGTGCGCGGCGCGGCACATGACCATCCCGCCCCGCGGCCCGCGGAGCGTCTTGTGCGTGGTCGAGGTCACGAAGTCGGCGTACGGGACGGGCGTCGGGTGGAGCCCTGCCGCGACCAGGCCGGCGGGGTGGGCGATGTCGGCCATCAGGAGGCAGCCGACCTCGTCGGCGATCTCCCGGAAGGGCTTGAAGTCGATCGCCCTGGGGAACGCCGAGCCACCCGTCACCAGCAGCTTCGGGCGATGCTCACGGCAGAGGGCCCGCACCTGGTCGATGTCGATCCGCTCGTCCTCGCGCCGGACCCCGTACGGGACGATCCGGTAGAGCTTGCCCGAGAAGTTGATCGGGTTGCCCATGGTGAGGTGGCCGCCGTGGGAGAGGTTCGGCGCGACGATGGTGTCGCCCGGCGTCAGCACGGTGAAGTAGGCGGCCATGTTGGCCTGGGATCCGGAGTGCGGCTGGACGTTCACGTGCTCGGCGCCGAAGAGCTCCTTGGCGCGCTGGATCGCCAGCTCCTCCACCGTGTCGACGTTCTCGCAGCCGCCGTAGTACCGGCGGCCCGGGTACCCCTCCGCGTACTTGTTGGTCATGACGGAGCCGACGGCCTCGAGCACCGCCTCGGAGACGAAGTTCTCCGACGCGATCAGCTCGAGGTTCCGGGACTGCCGCTCCGTCTCGAGCCGGATGGCCTTCGCCACCTCGGGATCCGTCTGTTCGAGCCACCGCATGGGCATTCGTCTCCTGTCGCCGGGGTCAGATCGCCCACAACCGTACTGGGCCCCCCTAGGGAGTGTCAAGGCGCGCCGCGATCGCGCCGCTATAATGGGCGCCGTGGCCCGCCTGGTCCGCGTCGCGACGGTTGGGGAGATCCCGGTCGGCCGGGGCAAGTCCGTCGAAGTCGACGGCGTTCCCCTCGCCGTCTTCAACGACGGCGGCGAGTACCGGGTGCTGGAGGGCTCGTGCCCGCACGAGGGCGGTCCCCTCGGGCACGGCGCCCTCCTCGGAAACAGCATCGTGTGCCCGTGGCACGGCTTCGACTTCGACGTCCGCACCGGCGCCTGCGACGTCGCGCCCGACCTTTCCGTGACGGTGTACCCGGTGCACGTCACGGGCACCGACGTCCTCGTCGAGCTGCCCTGACCCGCCCGTGCGCCGCCGCCTCCTGCCGATCGGGATCGGGCTGGCAGTCGCCGCCGCCGTCGCGTACGGCACCTGGGCGTGGGTCGCCTCGCGGCACCGCGTCTCCACCGAGGACGCGTACGTCGAGGGCGCGGTGGTGGCGATCAGCGCCCGCGTCCCCGGCCCCGTCGCCCGCGTTCACGTGCGGGACAACGAGCGTGTCCAGGTCGGCCAGCTCCTGATCGAGATCGACCCGCGCGATTTCGAGATCCGCGTCGCGCAGGCGCGCGCGACCCTCGCCATGGCGGTCGCCGATGCGCGCGGCGCGCACTCCGAGGTGCCGCTCGCCCGCGAGAGCACGCAGAGCCGGGTCCAGCAGGCGCGCGCGACCCTGGCCGCGTCGCGGGTCGCGGTGGACGTGAGCCGCGCGGAGGCGGACGAGGCACGGGCGCGCGCCCAGAGTCGCCGCGCCGCCGTGGCCGCCGCGCACGCGGAGGTCGGCCTCGCCGAGTCGACCGCGGACCGCACGCAGCTCGACCTCGACCGCGCCAGCCGGCTGGTGTCCGGCGGGCTCATCGCGCAGCAGGAGCACGATGCCGCCCGCGCCGCGCACCGCGCCGCCGTGGCGACTCTGGAGGCCGCCCACCGGAGGCTCGCCCAGGCGGAGCGCGACGCGGAGGCCGCGGAGGTCGAGACCCACCGTCGCACCCTCTCCGTCCAGCAGGCCGAGCGGCGGGTCGAGGAGGCGGAGGCCCAGGTGGCGGACGCCCAGTCCCAGCAGACCCAGGTGCCCGTCAAGGAAGCCGCGGCCGGCCGCGCGGGCGCCAGCGTGGAGCAGGCGCAGGCCGAGCTGGCGGCGGCCGAGCTCCAGCTCACGAAGACGCGGATCGTGGCGCCGGCCGCCGGGCTCGTCGCGAAGAAGACCGTGGAGTCCGGTCAGATGGTCCAGGTCGGCCAGCCGCTCCTGGCCATCGTGCCGCTCGAGGGCGTCTGGGTGGTCGCGAACCTCAAGGAGACGCAGATGGGGCGCGTTCGCGCCGGTCAGCCCGCCACCATCCGCGTGGACACGTTCCCGGACCGCGTCTTCCGCGGCCGCGTGGAGTCGATCAGCGCGGGCACCGGCGCTCGCTTCAGCCTCCTGCCGCCGGAGAACGCGTCGGGCAACTGGGTGAAGGTGGTCCAGCGGGTGCCCGTCAAGATCGTGCTCGAGGACTACCAGGCCAACCCGCACCTCCTGCGGGCCGGCATGTCCGCCGTCGTCACGATCGACGTCCGCTAGTGCGGACGGGCTCCGGCTTCCCGACGGGTCGCGGCGGGCGTGGCCTCGCAGCCTGACGCGTACGCCGGTCAGGGCATGACCCCGACGCAGCGCTGGGGCGTCACCGCCGCCGTCATGCTGGTGGCGACCATGCAGATCCTCGACACCAGCGTGACGAACGTCGCGCTGCCCCACATGCAGGGCAGCCTGTCGGCGTCCCTGGACGAGATCACCTGGGTCCTCACGTCCTTCATCGCGGCCAACGCCGTCATCCTCCCGGTCACGGGCTGGCTCGTCGCCCAGCTGGGCCGCCGGCGCTTCTTCCTGATCGCGACCGCCACCTTCATGGTCAGCTCGCTCCTCTCGGGCGCGGCCCCGAGCCTCGAGCTCCTGGTCGGCGCCCGGCTCCTCCAGGGCCTCGGGGGCGGCCCGCTGATCCCGCTCGCGCAGGCCATCCTGCTCGAGATCTTCCCGCCGCGTCAGCGCGGGACGGCGATGGCGATCTGGGGTCTCGGGATCATGGTCGCGCCCATCGCGGGGCCCACCGTCGGCGGCTGGATCACGGAGAACTACTCCTGGCGCTGGATCTTCTACATCAACCTCCCCTTCGGCGCGCTCGCCCTCGCGCTCGGCAGCATCTTCCTCGCGGACCTGCCCGCCGCGTCGCGGGACGACGCCGCGCGGGTCCGGTTCGACGGCGTCGGCCTCGCGCTCCTCGTGGCGGGGATCGGATCGCTCCAGGTCGCGCTCGACCAGGGCGAGCGGCTCGACTGGTTCGACTCGTCCTTCATCACGACCCTCGTCGTCGTGGCCGTGGTCGCCCTCGCCGCGTTCACGCTGTGGGAGCTCCGCGCGGCCTCCCACCCGCTCGTCGACCTCCGGGTCCTCGCCAACACCACGTTCGCCGTGGGCACCCTCCTGATCACCCTCGTGGGCTTCGGCCTCTTCTCGAGCTTCCTCCTCCTGACCTTCTACACGGAGCACCTCCTCCGCTACGACGCCCTCACTGCCGGCTGGGTGCTGGCGCCCGGCGGCGTCGGCTCGCTGATCTCGCTGAGCATCGGGGGACGCCTGGTCGACCGCCTCGACCCGCGCTGGCTCGTCTCGACGGGCACGGCGATCATCGCCTACTCCCTCTACCTCATGGGCACGCTGAGCCTCGGCGCGGACTTCTGGGCGGTCCTCTGGCCCCGCTTCGTCCAGGGGTTCGGCATGGGGCTCGTGTTCGTCCCGCTGACCACGATGTCCCTGACCGCGGTGTCGGCCGCGGAGCTGCCCACGGCCAGCGGGCTCTTCAACGTGGTCCGGAACGTCGGGGGAAGCGTGGGAATCGCGGTGACGACGACCTGGCTCGCGCGCCAGACCCAGGTGCACATGAAGACCCTGATGGGGCACGTGACGCCCTGGAGCGCGGCGACCGCGGAGCGCCTCGGCCGGCTGCAGGACATCTACCTCGCCGGAGGCGCCGACGCCGAGACCGCCCAGCGCCAGGCCCTCCGGCACCTCTACGACGAGGTGCAGCGCCAGGCCTCGATGAACGCGTTCGCCGACGACTTCCTGTTTCTCGCGGCGGTCTTCACCCTGATGGTCCCGCTCGTCTGGGTGATGCGCCGGCCGGCCGACGTGCCGCGGCCGCAGCAACCCGTCGAGGTCGAGGCGGTCTGAGCGCCGGCGCCCGCGACCTCCGTCAGGCGGGGCCGCGCCGGGTCACGATCGTCCACGACCCGTCGGCCGACGTCAGGACCTCGAGCACGGCGTGTCCCGCGCCGGCGAGGCTCCGCGGCACGTCGCGCGCCGACGTCTCGTTGTCGACGATCACGCGCAGGAGCGCGCCCGCCGGCAGTCCCTCCAGCGCGAGCCGCGCCTTGAGGAACGTGTAGGGGCAGACCTCGCCGCGGAGATCCAGCGCCTCGACCGCGTCGCCGCCGGGAACCGTCGCCTCCGTCACGTCTGGAATCGTAACTCGCCACGAGCGCCCGGGCGGCGTAAGATAGGCCGTCGACGCCGATCCCGAGCTCCACACAAAGGAGACCCCGCGTGAGCACCCAGCATTGGCGACGTGGACTCGACCGCCCCATCCTCATGATCCCCGGTCCGACCGAGGTCCCCTGGCGCGTCATCCGCGCCATGGCGCAGCCGGCGATGATCCAGTACGAGCCGCCGTTCGACGACGAGATCCTCGAGCCCGCGTGCCTGGACCTGCGGCAGATCTTCCAGACCTCGGGCGAGGTCCTCGCGATGCCCGGGTCGGGACGGACCGGGCTCGAGGCGGCGACCATCTCGCTCGTCGAGCCGGGTGACCGCGTCGTCGTGGTCGTCGCCGGCGTCTTCGGGAGCCTGATGAAGGAGGTCATGGAGCGCGCGGGCGCGGCCGTGACCGCCTTCGACGTGGAGCTCGGCCGGCCGATCGACATGGAAGGCCTGGAGCGGACCGTCGCGAAGGTGCGGCCGAAGATGGTGACGCTCGTCCACAACGAGACGTCGACCGGTGTGACCTACCCGGCGGGCGCGGTCGGCGAGATCACGCGCCGTCACGGCGCGCTCTTCCTGCTCGACACGGTCTCCTCGCTGGCGGGCCTCGACGTCCAGACGGACGCGTGGCACGTCGACGTCAACATGACGGGCTCCCAGAAGTGTCTCGCCATGCCGCTCGGCCTCGCGATCGTCTCGGTGTCGCCGCGCGCGTTCGAGGCGATGGAGCGGCGGAGCCGCCCCTCGGCGAGCTACGCGAACGACCTGGTCCGCTGGAAGCGCCAGTGGGTGCCGGCCTCCCGGGGCGGCGGCGTTCCGGAGGGTGGCCGCCGCAACCAGCCCGTCTCCATGCCGACCCACCTCGCCCAGGCCATGCGCGAGGCGGTCAGCCTCATCCTCGAGGAGGGCATGCCCAACCGCATCCGGCGCCACCGGATCGCGGGCAAGGCGTTCCGCGCCGGGCTTGCGGCGCTCAAGGTCGACCTCTTCGGCGATCCGTCGATCGCCTCGGACAGCGTGTCGGCCTTCCGCGTCCCCGGGGGGCTCCAGGCGACGGCGGTCGTGCGGCGAATGCGGGATGCCTACGGCATCCTCATCTCGACCGGCATCGAGAAGATGCGCGAGACGATGCTCCGAGTCGGAACCATGGGCATGACGGCGAGCCCGCTGTACGTGCTCCCCACGCTCTCCGCTCTCGGCATGGCGTTCCGGGACCTCGGGTACCGGGCCGAGACGGGTGAGGCGCTGGGCGCCGCGCAGGCCGTCTTCGACGCGGAGACGCCCTGATCGGCTAGCTGGAGGGGGGCGCCCCCGGGAGTCGGATCGACCCCGGCCGCGCGGCCGGGGAGCCGGTCGGCCGGCGCCTATTGGCTGCGGGGAAGCTGCCCGGCCTGGAGGTTCACCAGGCGAGCGGCGAGGAACGTCGCGCGAGCCGCGCCGGGGCTGACGCTCGACGCGTAGACGGACCGAATCGCGTCGAGATCGAGGGCTGTCAACGTCGACGCGCCCGAGCCCGGTGGCGCTCCGGGACCCCCGGTCATCAGCGAGCCCTCGGGCCCGCCGATCAGGCGCGCGTCGATGTGGCAGAGCCCCAGCACCGCGTGGCCCGCCACGTCGTGAGCGTAGGCCGAGACGTTGCGGCCCCGGCCCTCGACCACCCGCACGCCCATCAGGAGTCCGCGGCCCGCGAACCGGTACTGGACGCACCCCGCGTCCGACGAGCATCCCGCGGCCCGCGGCGACGTGACCTCCGTGACCGTCACCTCGTTCACGCCCGGCTGCGGGTCGATCTCCGGCGTGACCTCGAGGACGACGGTCATCGCGCCGCCGGTCACGCCCTCGAGCTGACCGAGCGTGGCCGCGAGCGCGCCCTGCATCTGGCCGGGCACGGTGGTCGACGCGCGCACCCTCACCTGCGCCCCGCGGGGAAATCCGCTCCAGAACCCCTGGAGAGGGCACTCGGTGGCGCCGTCGCGCGGGATGAGCGGGCCCGCCCCGAGGAAGAGGGCGTCCACCACGTCGGGCGTGCGGGTCGCCTCGGCCTCCGCGCGGCGGTTCTCGGCGAGGCGGGCCGCCTCGGTGGGCGACTGCCCCTGCCCGCAGCCCGCCAGCAGCCACACGGCGGCAGCGCCGACCCCGATCTGGCGCACCCACGCGCGGGCGCGGAGCACGCCAACACCCTCCCCATTCGGCCACATGTGTCCGATCATACCTCAAACCGAGGCGCCACTGGAGCGCGGAACCGGCGCCCCGCTCGGCCCGGACGGGATAGGATGCCAGGACGGGCCCGGGAGGTCGGCCGGGCCGCGGGACATCGTCGCGGCGGTGCATGCAGAGCCGCAACCCGCCCCTGGAGCGGATGAGATTGGACGACCCGCTGCACCGGAAAGCCAGCCGCTTTGCGATGGTGGGCTCGGGACGAGCCTGGCTCGCGTCCTTCGCTGCCTTCGTCCTGGCCTCCTTACCCACAGCGCCGCCGACCTCCGCCCAGCCCGGAAAGGTCTACACGGTCGGCCTCGTGACCTCGGGAACTCGGGATCAAGCCGCGCCGTTTCTGAGCGCGCTCGAGGGCGCTCTGGAGAAGCTGGGCTACGTGGAAGGGCAGAACCTCGCCTCGAGTATCGGTTCACGGGCGGGAACAGCGAGCGGCTCGCCGAGCTGATGGCCGAGCTCGTCCGCCTGAACGTGGACGCCATCGTCGCCGGCAGCAACCAGACGGTGGCCGTCGCGAGACGGGCGACCGGCTCCATCCCCATCGTGATGGCCCTCGCGGCCGATCCCGTGGGCGCCGGCTTCGTGGCGAGCCTCGCACGGCCCGGAGGGAACGTGACGGGGCTCTCCGTCGACGTCAGCCCCGACATCGCGGGCAAGCGCCTGGCCCTGCTGAAGGAGATCGTGCCCACCGTATCCCGCGTCGCGGTTCTGTGGGAACCCGCCTCGCCCGAATCGTCCGCGTACTGGCAGGCCGCGCAGCGGGCGGCCGTCCCTCTCCAGCTCGGTCTCGCCTCGTTCGAGATCAGGCGGCCGGGCGACGTCGACGCCGCGCTGGAAAGTGTCGGCCGCGACGGTGCGAACGGTCTCTCGGTTTTCTTGTCATCCCTGACGTTGCGGCACGTGTCCAGCGTGACGGCCTTCGCGCTCCGCCGTCGGATCCCGGCCATCTACGGCAACCGGGCCTTCGCCGAGGGCGGCGGTTTGATCTCCTACGGCCCCGACCTGACGGACTCTTATCGCCGCACCGCGACCTACCTCGACAAGATCTTCCGTGGAAGCACGCCGGCCCAGTTGCCTGTGGAGCAGCCCACGCGCTTTGAGCTCGTGCTCAACCTCAGGACGGCCAGGGCGCTGGGCCTGACGATTCCGCCCGCGGTGCGGGCCAGGGCCGACGTGGTCATCGAGTAGCGGCGCGTTCGGGGCGCCCGCCGGCACCGGGTTAAGATGTATTGGACAGGAGGAGGCGACAAGTGGCCGACAAGAAAGCGATTCTCTACCACCGCCCCGGCTGAAGCTCCTGCGCCAAGACGAGAGAGTTGCTCTCGTCATGGGATGTCCCCTTCGACTCGGTCGACATCCAGGCCGTGCCGGAGGCGCGCGCCGAGCTGGCCCGCCTCGGCGTGCCGGGGGTCCCTGCCGTCGTCACGGCCCGGGGCGTCGTCCACGGCTGGAACCCGAAGGCGGTCGCGGACCTGGTGGGCGTCCAGTACGACGGCGGTGAGCGCCTGTCCCCCGCCGCGCTGGCCGCGCGGCTCGACCAAGTGCTCGGCGCGGCCGGCCGGGCGGTCCAGACGGTCGAGCCCGAGCACCTCTCGCTTCAGCATCCCGGCCGCGACCGCTCGCTCCACCAGCTCGCCTATCACCTGTTTCGGCTGAGTCTCGCCTTCCGCGACGCGATGGTCGAGCGCCGCCTGCTCAAGGCGTGGAACGACGAGCTGGCCCCCGCGGGGCTACCCGACGGGCCCGCGCTGGCAGGCTACGGCGCCGCCGTGCGAGGCGCGCTGCGCGCCTGGTTCGAGACGGAGGGCGCGATCGAGGGGACGGTCGAGACCTACTACGGTTCCCAGAGCGCCCACGAGCTGCTCGAGCGCACCACCTGGCACGCGCTCCAGCACCTGCGCCAGATCCACGCGCTCCTCGATGACGCGGGCGCCTCGCCGGGCGAGCCCCTCGACCCCGCGCTCCTGGACAGACTGCCCCTGCCCAAAGCGATCTGGTAGGCGCCGCCGCGCGGCGCGCGACGCCGGCGGGCTAGTGCGGGAGCGCCTCCCAGAGGAGCTCCGCGGGATGCTTCGCCACCCGGCCCGTGGTGTGCTCCACCTGCTGGCGGCACGAGATGCCCGGCGCGCAGACGGCGACGTCCGCCGCCGCGGCACGCACAGCCGGCGCCAGGCGGCGCTCGGCGATCTTCACGGACAGGTCGTAGTGCTCCGCCTCGAATCCGAACGAGCCCGCCATCCCGCAGCAGCCGGCGTCGACCTCGGTGACCTGGTAGCCCGCGGCCTTCAGGACGGCCACGGTCGGCGCCGTCCCGACCATCGCCTTCTGGTGGCAATGGCCGTGGAGGAGCGCCGGCCGGCCGTTGGCGGCGAACCGGGGCCGCTCGCCCTTCGCCCACTCCCGCTGGAGGAACTCCTCGAGCAGGAAGCTCTGCCGGGCGACCAGCCGGGCGTCCTCGGTGCGGACCAGCTCGGGATACTCGTCGCGGAGCGTGAGGAGACACGACGGCTCGAGGCCGACGATCGGCCGCCCCTGGCGCGCGGCGGGCGCGAGCCGGGCGACGTTGTCGGCCGCCACGCGGCGCGCCTCGTCGAGCATCCCCTTCGAGATCATCGGCCGCCCGCAGCATCCGCGGTCGGCGAGGCTCACGCGGTACCCGAGCGTCTCCAGGAGCCGGGTCGCGGCAATGGCGACGTCCGGCGTCTGGTACGTGTTGAACGTGTCGTGGAAGAGCACGACCTCGCCCTTGGTTCCGGCCCCCTCGGGCCGCCGGCGGCCGAACCACCGCTCGAACGAGCGCGACGCGAAGGCCGGGAGCGGGCGCCGCCGGTCGATGCCGGCCACCCGCTCGAGGAGCCAGCGGTGGGGCGCCGACCGCACGATCCAGTTCGAGACCGGCGCGAGCGCCGATCCCACCCGCGCGAGCGCGTGAATCCGCCCGAACAGGCGGTTGCGGAGGGGCAGCCCGTTGGCCCGGTAGTAGTGGGCGAGGAACTCGTACTTGATCTTCGCCATGTCGACGTTGGCCGGGCACTCGGCCTTGCACGCCTTGCACTCGAGGCACAGATCCAGCACCTCGTAGAGCCGGCGGCCAGTGAACTCCGAGCGCGGCACCTTGCCGGAGAGCACCGCGCGGAGCGCGTTGGCGCGCCCGCGCGTCGAGTGCTCCTCGTCGAGCGTCGCCATGTACGAGGGGCACATCGTGCCCTCGAGCTTCTTCCGGCAGACGCCGATCCCGTTGCACATCTCGATGGCGCCGGCGAATCCTCCGGCGCTCGAGAAGTCGAGGAGGGTGTCCGGCTGCCACGCCCGGTACTCCGGCCCGAAGCGGAGGTGCTCGGTCATCGGCGGCGCGTCGACGATGTTCCCCGGGTTCAGGATGCCCTTCGGGTCGAACGCGCGCTTCACCTGCCGGAAGGCGTCGTAGAGGCGGGGCCCGTAGAGCGTCTCGTTGAACGGGCTCCGCGCCCGGCCGTCCCCGTGCTCGCCCGAGAGCCCCCCGCCGAACTCCATGACGAGGGCCGTGATCTCCTCGGCGATCGCGCGCATCTTCCGGATCTCGCCCGCGTCCTTCAGGTTGATCAGCGGGCGGATGTGGAGGCAGCCGACCGAGCAGTGGCCGTAGTAGCCCGCGCGCGCGCCGTGCCGGTCGAGCACCGCGCGGAACCGCTCGATGAACGGGCCGAGCTTCGCCGGCTCGACGGCCGTGTCCTCGACGAAGGCAATGGGCTTCCGGTCGCCCTTGGTGCCGAGGAGCAGCCCCAGGCCCGCCTTCCGGAGCTTCCAGATCGACTGCTGCTCGGCCGGGTCGTAGGCGATGTGGGCCGCGTAGCCGATGCGCTTCCGCGCGCGGAGGTCCTCCAGCGCCTCGACCTTCGATCGCACCTCCGCCTCGGTCTCGCCGGAGTACTCGACGATCATGATGGCCGAGGGGTCGCCCTGGACGAAGCCCATGCGCGCGCGCTGCTCGATGTTCTCGCGCGCGAGGTCGAGGATCATCTTGTCGGTGACCTCGACCGCGTACGGACCGGTGGTCAGGAGGTCGACCGACGACTCGAGGGCCGCCTGCAGGTCGTCGTAGTGGATCACGTCGAGCGCCGTGAACTTCGGGCGACGGACGAGGCGCATCTTCATCTCGACCACCGCGACGAGCGTGCCCTCGGACCCCACCGCCAGCCGATGGAGCCCGAACGGCTGCGGCTTCACGAGCTCGTCCAGGTTGTAGCCGGACACGCGGCGCATCAGCGTCGGGTAGCGCGCGCGAATCTCGTCGGCGTGCTGAGCGACCAGCCGGCGCACCTCGCGGTAGATCTGCCCCTCGAGGCCGTCGGCGCGGCACTTCGCCTCGAGCTCGGCCGGCGACAGGTCCCGCAGCGTGATCTCGGACCCGTCGGCGAGGAGGCAGGTGAGCTCCAGCACGTGGTCGATGGTCTTCCCGTACGCGATGGAGTGGGAGCCTGCGGAGTTGTTCCCGGACATCCCGCCGATCGTCGCCCGGTTGGACGTCGAGGTGTCCGGCCCGAAGAGCAGGCCCATCGGCCGCACGTGGTGGTTCAGCTCGTCCTGGATCACGCCGGGCTGGACGCGGCACCAGAGCTCCTCGCGGTTCACCTCGAGGACCTGGTTCATGTACTTCGAGAAGTCCAGCACGACGGCATGATTGACGGTCTGGCCGATCAGGCTCGTGCCGCCGCCCCGTGGGAGCACCGGGACGTTGTAGCGGTTGGCCAGCTCCAGCACCGCCTGGACGTCGCCCTTCGAGCGGGGCAGCACCACGCCGATCGGCTCGACCTGGTACATCGAGGCGTCGGTGGAGTAGAGGAGGCGCGAGTAGTCGTCGAAGCGCACCTCGCCCTCGACGACGCGGCGGAGCTCCCGCTCCAGGTCGCTCCCGATCTTGCCGTTGACCGTTCCGGTTCCGCCCACGCCGCCCTCCGGGCCCGCCGCCTACTTCTTGGCCTTCTCGATCGCCTCGCGGAGCTCCGCCGCCTCCTTCTTGTCGAGCGGCTCGAGCCGCGTGAGCACCGCGCGGGCCTCGTCGAGCTTCCCCATCTTCACGTAGGCCTCGCCCAGGTACTCGAGGGCTTCCGCGTAGTCCGGCCGGAGCTTCAGCGCGCGGTCGTACGCCTTGATCGCCTCCGGGTACTTGCCCTGCTGGCGCAGCGAGTACCCGAGGCCGTTCCACGCCTCCGGGAAGGCCTCGCGCTGCTTGATCGCGGCTTCGTACGACTGGGACGCTTTCCGCCAGTCCTTCTTCTTCTGGGCGTCGAGTCCCTCCTGGAACAGCCGCTCGGCCGACGTCGGCACGCCCGGCGGCGGCGCCGCCGGCGTCGGACCGTCCGCCCACGCCGAGGCCGCGAGGCAAAGGAGCCCCGCGCCGATCACTCGTCCGATCCACGCTCGTCGCATCATGCCGCCTCCTCGTTCCGTCCAGTCTTCCGCCGCCTGGCCGGCGTTCCGGCCGTCATTGTCGCACAGCCTCGGTAGCGCCTTCCGCCCGCGCGTAGCCAACGAGCTCGACGTACCCCCCACCCCCGACCGGGCGCCCCTCCGCCCGGCCCTCGACGCGGACCGCGCCCTCCCAGTAGCGGACCGCGACGTCGAGCTCCTGGTCCACGAGGAGCGGCGTCACGACGAGATCGAGCCCCGCGATCGGCACGCGGAGCCGCCAGCGCATGGGATAGCGCGTCCCGCCCCGCGGGCTCGTCCATCGGTCGAGGACCTCCACCTCGACGGCGTCGCGCTCGAGGAGGCGTGTCGCGCCGTCGCCGGCGACCAGGGTGCCCTGGCTCGTCGACGCCACGCCCCCGTCGCGCTGGCGCAGGCGATAGAGCATCAGCTCGCGGCCATCGTCGAGCTGGAGCGCGAACCAGTCCCAGCCCACCAGATCGGCGCCGAGAGCGCTCGTGCTCCACTCCCGGTCCATCCACGCGACCCCGTCGACGGAGACGGCGGCGCCACCCGCCCGCACCGTTCCCGAGACCGGCATCCGCGTCAGCGAGTAGTAGTAGGAGGCGTTGCCTGGCTCGGCGCTCTTCCGGGAGAGCCCCCGGTCGCCGTGAAGCACCGGCGGCTTCCCCGGGGACAGCGCGAGGTCGAGTCCGAGCTCGCCGTCACCCGCGTGGAGCCGCAGCGGCCAGCCCCCCGGCGACGCCTCCGCGCTCCAGTCGCCGACCCACACCCGGAGCGGCTCCCCCGCCGAGCCCGCCAGGTCCAGGGCGCCCCGCCCCCAACGGTCACGCGCCCGGAAGCGGGCGCCGTCGACATCCGTCAGCGCGAGGTGGGCCATGTAGACGTCGCGCGTGGCCCACGCGGAGCGACGCGGCGCGATGGTCGGCGCGAGGGCCGTGCGGAAGAACGTCAGCTGGAAGCCGAACCGTCGCGCGGTGCCCGGCTCGCCGGGGGTCCGGAGGTGCCCCGTCCAGTACCACCACTCGGAGCGGAACGCCGGATGCGGACCGTGGTCCACCGGGAACGCGAGCGGCCGGGGAGCGAGCGCGCGCTCGAAACCCTCGACGCCGGTGCCGCCGAGGGCCTCGCTCACCGAGACCGTGGCCCGGAGCGCGGGCGCTGCGCGCCCGGTGTCGAGGCGAATCACGAGCGCGAGCCCCGCGCCCAGGACCAGGACGGCAGCCAGCACGCCCGCGAGCAGCCCGACGCCCGGTCTCGGCGAGATCACGCCCTCACTCCTCACGCAGCGCGGGCGCTGGCGGGGTCCGCGCCATGCGCCAGGCCGGATAGGCGCCGGCCGCGAGGGCGGCGAGGAGCGCCAGCCCGACCGCCTGGAGCAGGACGTCCGCGGGCACCGTCGTCTCGATCGACCAGCCGAACGCCCGGCGGTTGATGACGTGGATCAACACGAGGGCGAGGCCGATCCCCACGGGAACCGCGAGCAGGCCGGCGACGCCTCCGAGAAACCCGGTCTCGGCCAGCACGAGCCGCCACACCTCTCGCGGCGTCAGCCCCTGAGCGCGGAGCACGCCCAGCTCGCGCGCTCGCTCGAGCTGGAGCGCCAGGAGGGCGCTCAGCACGCCGACGATCGCCACCACCGTCGCGACAAGACGCAGCACCGCCGTGATCGCGAAGGTGCGGTCGAAGACCTCGAGCGACGCCTCGCGGAGCGCTCGGTTCGAGCGGATGAGGAGGTCTTGCGTCTCCCCCGCCCGCGCGCGCAGCGCCTGGACGGCCGCCTCCCGGTCCGCTCCGGGCGTCAGCACGATTCCCAGGGACGAGACCCCTCGGTCCTCCCAGTTCGCCTCGTAGGTCCGCCGGCTCACCATGACGACCCCTTGATCCGAGCCGTAGTCCGCGAACACGCCGGCAACCGGGAAGCCGCGGTCGCCCCGGTCGGTGCGGAGGGTCAGCGTGCTGCCGACCGCGAGACCGTGCCGGTAGGCGTAGGGCTCCGACACGATCGCCGCGCCGCCCTCCTGGAAGGCGGGCCACACCTCGTCCGGCGAACCCGCGCGGAAGCGGAACTGGCGGTAGGTCCCCGGACCGATGCCGAGCGCCACGAGCTGGGTCGGCCCGAACGGCGAGCCGACGCGCACCCCCCGGTAGGTGCCGACGGCCTCCACGCCTGGCGCGTCGCGAAGCCGCGCGATGACCGCCGGGTCGAGAGCGGAGTCGCCGCCCCGGCCCGCTCGGAGAGTCGGCGCGGCCACGTAGACGTCGGCGGCGAGCGACGTCTCGAGCCAGCGCTCGACGGTGGCGCGGAAGCTCCGGATCATCACGCCGACCCCGACTGTCGCCGCGACCGCCACCATCAGCGCCGCGACCGCCACGCCGGTCCTCGACAGCCGGGCGACGACGCCGCGCGCCGCCATCCGGCCCGGCAGCCCGAGGAGCCACCCGAGCCCCGGCGCCGCCGCCCGGGCCGCGCCCACCATGACGAGCGGCGTGAGGAGCGCGGCGCCCAGGATGCCGGTGAACAGTCCGACGTAGCTCCACGCGAGGCTCCGTCCGGCTAACGCCACCACGACGCCCCCCACCGCGAGCGCCGCGGCGCCGGCGAGCGCGGCCCGCGGCGCCGCCCCTCGCGCGCGCGCCTCGAGGGCCACGCGCCTCAGCGCGGCGCCGGGAGGCGTGACGCTCGCCTCCGCCGCGGGGACAAGCGCCGCGAGGAGCGTCGCCCCGATGCCGAGCGCCGCGCCCTTCGCCAGCACGCCGGGAGACAGGGCCAGGTCGCGGACGACGACCGTGAAGTAGAGGTCGTTCATGGTCCGGGTCACGAGGCGCACGAGCCCGCCCCCGAGCCCCACACCGGCGCCGAGCCCGATGACCGTCGCGGCGAGTCCGAGGAGGAGCGCCTCGACAAGGACGATCGCGACGATCTCCGCCCGCGTGACGCCGAGCGCCCGCAGCATCCCGATCGTCGCCCGGCGCTGGACCACCGAGAACGTCATGGTGTTGTAGGCGAGGAACAGCCCGACCATCAGCGCCAGGAGCGACAGGGCCGTCAGGTTCACGTCGAAGGCGCGCGTCAGCTCCTCGACGAACTCGCTCCGTGCGGCCGCGGTCACCACCTCGACCCCAGGCGGCAGCACGGCGCGGACCCGGGCCAGCGTCGCTTCCCCGGCCGCGCCGAACGGGAGCGCGAGGTCGATGCGCGAGAGGCGCCCGGGACGGCCCAGGATCTCCTGGGCCGTCGACACGTCCGCGACCACCAGCCCGCGGAGGGCCTGGCGGCTCCGCGAGTCCGCGGGCTCGATGAGCCCGACCACGCGCGCCGGGCGCGCCTGGCCCGCGACGCGAAGGACCAGCGAGCCGGATACGACAACGCCCAGGTCGGCCGCGGTCTCGCGGCTCACCAGCACCGCGCCCGGCTGGGTGACCAATGCCGTCAGGGCCCGAGCGCCTCCGGCCGCCGCGCGGCCGAGGTACGGGCGAAACGGCGCCTCGCTGAACGGGTCCACGCCGAGGAGCTGGAGCGCCCGATCGGGCGCGCCCTCGACGCCGACCCACGCCTCCACTGCCGGCGCGATCGGCTCCACGCCGACCTCGCGGGCGAGGCGTGTCACCACGCGCTCGTCGAGGCCGGCCGGGCCCCCCACGACGTGATGGGTCGCGCGCCCGGTGACGCCTTCCGTGGCGAGTCCGAAGGCTCGGCGCGCGCTCGCGCTCGCCAGGTCGATCGACACGACGACCGCGACGCCGAGGGCGATCCCGAGGACGGCCAGCGCCGCCTGCCACGGGTGGCGCGCGAGATGCCGCGCGCTGGCGCGGAACAGCGTCATCGGAACCCGGGCGCCGCCGCTTGGGCCTCGACGACGTGGCCGTGATCGAGACGCAGCACCCGGTCCGCGAACCCCGCCACCTCGGGACTGTGCGTCGCAATGACCATCGTGCGCCCGGCGCGCCGGGTGAGCCGGTCGAGGAGATCCAGCACCTGCCGACCGGTGTCGACGTCGAGGTTCCCCGTGGGCTCGTCGGCCAGCACGAGCACGGGCTCGTGAACCAGCGCCCGCGCGACCGCGACCCGCTGCTGCTCGCCGCCGGAGAGCTCCTCGGGGAACGCACGCGCCCGATCCCCGAGCCCGATCTCGTCGAGGAGGGCTCCGGCCCGGGCGCGCACCGTGTCGCGCGGCTTGCCGATCAACTCGAGGGGCAGGTGGAGGTTCTCCTCCACCGTCAGCGTGGGAATCAGGTTGAAGAACTGGAAGACGAAGCCGACGTGGCGGCGACGGAACAGCGTGCGGGCCGCCTCCGACGCCTCGGCGAGCGAGAGGCCGTCGACGACGACCTGGCCCGCCGTGGGCACGTCGATGCCGCCGATCAGGTTCAGCAGCGTGGACTTGCCCGAGCCGCTCCGGCCCACGAGGGCGCACAGCTCGCCGCGCGGGATCGTCACGTCGACGCCGCGCAGGACCGCGCGATCGGCGTCGCCTTCCCGGTAGGCCTTCGTGACCCCGCGAAGCTCGACGAGGGGCGTCGCGGGGGACGGCGACCTCATTCGGCCGCGGTGAGCGCCCCGAAGTGGCAGAGCCGGATGTCGAGCCGTTCCACGGTCGCCCGGGCCTCGCGGTCGCACAGCGCCGCCAGCTCGACGTCGCGCTGGCGCCCGTAGCGGCTGTAGGCGAGGTCGTCGTCGAAGACGCCCGGGTGGCACATGAGCTCGGTGACGCCGAGGGGCAGCGTCGCGAGCTGGTCCAGGAGGCGCTCGGTCGTCCAGTACGGCTCGACCTGCGCGTCGCCGATGAACGCGTCGGTGGTGGCGATGTCCCGGCGCCGCAAGCCGTCGCGGAAGCCCGGGTCCTGGCTCCGGAGCGGAAGCCTCGCCGCCAGGACGACGTCGACGACCGCGTCCATCACGCGCGGCAGCCGGTGCGCGTGATGGTGGCTGTCGAGGTGCGTGGGCCCGCGCCCGAACCGGCGCGTGAAGAGCTCGATCTGCGCCTCGCACTCCCGCCGGACCTCGTCCGGGCGGGCGCGCGCCCCGAGCGCCGTCAGGTCCCGCCCGAGCCGGCCCTCGTCGTCGACCAGCGAGGGGACCGTGTCCGGCGATGACACCGGGCGTCCCCACGTGAGGTTGAAGTGGAGGCCGAGCCCCAGACGCGGCAGCGCCGCGGCCTCGGCGTCGAGCTCCGGCTGCGGCGGGAGGCTCGCGAGGACGGTGGTGCTGGTCACGAGGCCCTCGCGGTGGGCCCGCAGGATCCCGCGGCTCACGCCCCCCGTCAGCCCGAAGTCGTCCGCGTTGACGATGAGCCGGCGCGCGGCCATCTCGCCCATCACCGGGCCCCGCCTAGTGGCCGAGCGTGCGCCGGATGTACTGGCGCACCTCCTCGGTCAGGAGCGCCTGCCGCCCGCTGTCGGTCACCGCGTCCTCGAGCAGCTCGAGGTCGAGGACGAGCGGGGTCGGCGCCTTCTTCCCGCCGTCGAGCTCCACGGTGAAGACGCACTGCTCGTCCGACTCGGTGAAGACGGCCTTCGCGCGGGTGAACGAGCTGTCCTCGAGCGCAACCGTCTCCAGCGCGTGCTGCAGCACCCGGAGGATCCCCTCCTGGGCGTCGCGGGGCACGGTGCCGAAGGCGCTCATCATCCGGATGTCCGCCATGAGGTCTCCTCCGCTCAGAATCCCATCGCCGTCGCGGGGCGCAGGTGGTCGACCCCGGCGGCCAGTCCGCGGCGGGTGACCTCGATGACCTGCGGGCGCGCGAAGTAGAAGCTCGAGTACGTCTCGGTCAGGGGCACCACCTCGTGGCCGCGCCGCCGAAGCCCCGCGATGGTCGCCGCGCCCACCGCGTCGTCCACCTGGAGCGGCCCGCCTTCCGTGTGGAGCCGGGGCGCCTCGACGGCCGCCTGCGGCCCCATCCCGAAGTCGATGAGGTTCGCCAGCACCTGCGGCACGGCGGACACGATCTTCCGGCCACCCGGCGCGCCGGCGGCGAGATACGGGGCGCCGTCCCGGAGCGCGAGGAACGGCGTCATGTTGACCAGCGCGCGCTTGCCCGCCTCGATCGAGTTCGGCCGGCCGGGCTCCGGGTCGAACCAGATCATCCCGTTCGAGAGGAGGAGCCCGGTGTCGGGCACGACGACCTTCGAGCCGAAGAGGCTGACCGCGGTGTGCGTCAGCGACACGAGCGTCCGGTCGCGGTCGACCGCGCACACCTGCGTCGTGCAGTCCCCGCTCGGCCCCGGCGCTGCCGCGCGGGCCGGCCGCCCGCGCCCGCGCTCCCAGCGCCACGGGTCGATGCGGCGCCGCGCGTGGCGGCTGCCATCGGGGCGGATCCCGGCCGCGACCGCGCGTGCGTAGTCCTTCCCCGCGAGCGCCCTCCACGGCGCCTTGATCCGCGTCGGGTCCCCGAGCCAGCGTAGCCGGTCCTCGAACGCGACGCGCAGCGCCTCGGCGCGAAGGTGGGCCGTCCGCTCCCCGCTCGGCCCGCCGCCGGCTTCGAAGCACTCCAGCACGTTCAGCATCTCGAGCGCCGTCAGCCCACCCGCCGCGCCCGGCATGCCGAGGAGCGTCACCCCGCGGTACTCGCCGGCGAGGGGCTCGACGACGCGCACGCGATAGCGTCCGAGATCGGCGCGGTCCAGAATGCCCCCGCCGCGCCGGATCTCCGCCTCGATCGCCTCCGCGAGCTCGCCGCGGTAGAAGACGCTCGGACCCTCCTTGCCGATCAGCGCGAGGCTCCGCGCGAGCGCCGGATAGCGCACGACGTCCCCGCCCTCGAGGTGCGGCGGCCGCGGAGCCCATCGACCGCCACGGAGATACGTCCGCGCGGCCTCGGGGAAGCGGGCGAGCTCCTCCACGTAGGTCGCCGTGACGCCCGCCAGATACCAGTCCATCGGCACGCCCCGCCGGGCAAGCCGGACCGCGGGCGCCACCGCGTCGCGAAGGTCGAGCGTTCCCCATCGCTCCAGCGCCAGCGCGAGCCCGGCGACCGACCCCGGCACCGCGACGGCGAGGTGACCGTGCACGTTCGCGTCACCCTCGACGGCACGCCACGGGAACAGGTCGCCGGCCCGGCCCGCCCCGAGGCGGTACATCCGCGCGTGGGCGCGGCGGGGCGCCTCGACGTTGAAGTCGAGCGCGATCGACGCCCCGGTCCGCGCGCGGTGGATCAGCATGGAGCCGCCACCCGCGAGGCACGACATGAACGGCTCGACCACCGCCATGGCGAACGCCGTGGCGACGGCGGCGTCGACGGCGTTCCCGCCGCGTCGCAGGATCTCGGCGCCGACCCGGGCGCCCAGGGGGTGGCCCGCGGTGACGCAGGCGCGCGGCACCTCGAGCTGGCTCTTCGTGACGGCGAGACGGGAGGCCTTCACGGCGCGCTCATTCTCCCACGGGGTCCGCGCGGCTGCCAGCGCGGGAGGCCTCGCCGGCGGGGGACGAGCGGAATCAGAAGCGGACCTGCGGCACCGCGCGGTCGGCCGGGTCCTCGATCTCGAAGAACTCGCGCCGCGTGAAGCCGAAGGCGCCCGCCAGGAGGTTCGTGGGGACGCTCTCGATGCGCGTGTTGAGGTCGCGCACGGCGGCGTTGTAACCCTGACGCGCCCCGGCGATCATCCCCTCCGTGTCGGCGAGGGACTGCTGGAGCGAGAGGAAGCTCTGGTTCGCCTTGAGGTCCGGGTAGCTCTCCGCCACGGCGTAGAGCCCGCGGAGCGCCTGGGTGAGTAGACCCTCGGACTGCGCGACCTGCCCCGGGGTGCCGGCGCGCATCGCCTGGCTCCGGAGCTCGGTCACCTTCTCGAGGACGCCCTTCTCGTGGGTGGCGTACCCCTTCACCGTCTCCACCAGGTTCGGGATGAGGTCGTGGCGGCGCTTGAGTTGCGTCGAGATGCCCGACCAGGCCTCGTCGACGCGGACGCGAGCCCGCACGAGGCCGTTGTAGAGGGCCACGCCCGTGAGGGCCAGGACGACGACGATCCCCAGCACCACCAGTCCGATCATCCCGATCTCCCTTCGCGCGCAGCTCGCTCGGCCCGATGGTAGCCGAACCCCGCGAGCCCCGGAAGCGGGGGATTCTGCTACCATACCCGCAAGCGCCCCGGGCACCCGGGTATTCCCATGCGTCAACGAGTGCTGATCGTCGAGGACGATGCCCCGGCCCGACGGGGCATGGCCGACCTGCTGTCCCTCTGGGGTTACGAGGTCGCGACGGCGGGCGACGGCGCCGAAGCGCTCGAGCGAGCGGCCGAGGAGCCGCCCGCGGTCGTGGTGAGCGACCTCGTGATGCCGGGCATGGATGGCCTCGCGCTCCTGACTGCCCTCCGCGTCGACCATCCCGACGTCCCCGTCGTCATGCTCACGGGCCAGGGCTCGATCGAGACCGCCGTCCAGGCGATGAAGGAAGGCGCCTACGACTACCTCACGAAGCCGCTCGATCCCGCCCGCCTCCAGATGCTCCTCGAGCGAGCGCTCGACCGGGCGGAGAGCGCGCGCGAGGTCCGTCGGCTCACCGGTGAGCTGCGCCGGCGGGGCGCCTTCGGTCGTCTGGTCGCCGGCGCGCCCGCGATGCAGAACGTGACCCGACAGATCGAGCAGGTCGCGCCGACCGACGCGACGGTGCTCGTGCTCGGGGAGAGCGGCACCGGCAAGGAGCTCGTGGCCCGCACCATCCACGATCATTCCGCGCGCCGGCGGGGACCGTTCGTCGCGGTCAACTGCGCCGCGATCCCCGAAACCCTGCTGGAGAGCGAGATCTTCGGCCACGAGAAGGGGTCGTTCACGGGCGCCACCCAGCGCCGCCCCGGGTGCTTCGAGCTGGCCGACGGAGGGACGCTCTTCCTCGACGAGATCGCCGAGATGAGTCCCGCGACGCAGGTGAAGTTTCTCCGGGTCCTGCAGGACGGGCGGTTCCGCCGGGTGGGCGGCCAGGCCGAGATCGGCGTCGACGTCCGCGTCATCGCGGCCACCAACAAGAACCCGATGAAGGCGCTCCAGGACGGGGCGCTCCGCGAGGACCTCTACTACCGCATCGCCGTCTTCACGCTGACGCTCCCCCCGCTCCGCGAGCGCCCCGAGGACGTCGGCGAGCTGGTCCGCGTGCTCCTGGAGGAGCTCGACGAGCGCCACCAGCGGAACGTGCGGGGCATCGACGAGCCGGCGCTCGCCGTCCTCCGCCGCTACGCCTGGCCGGGGAACGTTCGCGAGCTGCGCAACGTCCTCGAGCGCGCCGTGATCGTGTGCCCCGGCGAGCTGATCGGCGTCGCCCATCTGCCATCGCCCCCGGCTGCCGCGGCGCCTCCCGCCGAGCCGGGCGCGGACCCGGGCAGCGACGACGTGCGCCTCCACGTCGGCACGACGGTGGACGAGGCCGAGCGGCGTCTCATCCTCCGCACGCTCTCGTACACCGGCAACAACAAGACCCGCGCCGCCGAGATCCTCGGCATCAGCCTCAAGACCCTCCACAACAAGCTGAACCGCTACAATCGGCCGTGAGACCCGCCGGCGGCGCGGTGCGGAGCCTCCACCCCCGATGGCTCTGAACGCCCGCACGCGCGAGCTGCTCGGCCTCACGCTCGTGGTGCTCCTGGTGGTCGCGGTCGCCACCGCCGGACACCTCGCCACGCTCGCGCGCCTGACCCTCGGGAGCGCGGCCGACGAGGGACGTCTCCTCTCCCGCCAGCTTCTCCACCAGGCCTCCCACGTCCTCCAGGCCGCGGGCGCCACCGGTCCGGTCGCCTTCCGCGATGACCCGAGCCTCCGGGCCCTCCTCGACGGGCTGGTGGGCTATTCCCGGGTCGTCGTCTACGGTGCGATCGTCGACGCGAGCGGCACCACGCTCCTCCACAGCGACCCGACGCTCCAGGGCCGGACGCTGCCCGACCGGCCGCTCCTCGACGACGTGCTCGGGGCCGGCCTACCGCAGATCGCGCGCCTGCTCCTCGGTCCCCCCCAGATCTACGAGGTGCGGCTCCCGGTCAGCGTCGGAAACCGGCCGTTCGGCACCATCCAGGTCGGCGTGTCCACGAGCCTCCTGCGACAGACGCTCCGGGACGCCCTCCTTCGCAGCGTCGCGTTCGGCGCCGGCGCGCTCGTCCTGGCCATCGTGCTGGGCCTCGGCACCGGGCGCGTCCTGCTCGGATACCTCCGGCGCATCGCGCGCCGCGTCGAGCGCCTGGCTCGCGGCGACGCCACGGTGGATCTCGCTCCCGGCGACGACATGGGGCGACTCGCCGAGCGCATGCGGGGTCTCGGCGAGCGCATCCAGGCGAGCGCGGGCCCCGCGGGCCAACCCGGCCAGGACGGCGCGGAACGTCTCCAGAATGCGGTGGTCCTCCTCGGGTCCGACGGCGTCGTCCTCTTCGGCAACGCGGCGGCCGAGCGGCTCCTCGGTCGCGTGCCGGCCGGGCGGCCGCTCGCCGAGGCCCTGCCCGCGTCGCATCCCCTCGCGAGCCTGGCCGGGAGCGTCCTCGACGGCTCCCAGCCGCCGCGACACGAAACGATGATCCTTCCCGGCGGCAGCGGCGAGCCGCGGGAGTGGGCCGTCTCGGGGTATCCTCTCCGCGATGACCCCAACGTTCGCGGCGCGCTCCTGGTCCTCCGCGACCTCGAGCCGGCGCGCGCGGTCGAGTCGCTACTGAGCTACTCGCAAAAGCTGGCGGCGCTCGGCCGCCTCACGTCCGGCGTGACCCACGAGGTCAAGAATCCGCTGAACGCGATGCGCATCCATCTCGAGCTCCTGCGCGCGCGGCTCGCGCACACCGGCTCGCCCACGCCGCCGGAGATCGCCGAGAACATCGACGTGATCGCGCACGAGATCCAGCGCCTGGATCGCGTGGTGCAGGGCTTTCTGCGGTTCGTCCGCCCGCAGGACCTGCGCCTCGCCCCGGTCGACATCAACGCGGTCCTGACCGACGTCGCGCGCGTTGCCCGCCCCGAGGCCGCGCGGGCCGGCGTGGAGATCGTCCTCGAGCCCGGGCGTGGCCTCCCCCGCGTCACGGCGGACTCGGGCCTCATCGCCCAGGCGAGCGCGAACCTGGTGAGCAACGCCGTCCAGGCGATGCCCGGTGGTGGCACGCTGGTCGTCGCCGCCCGGCGCGCGGCGCTCGGCGGGGTCGAGATCCGCGTCGCCGACGCGGGAGTCGGCATTCCCCCGGAGAACCTCGACAAGATCTTCCGCCTCTACTTCACGACGAAGGCCGGCGGCTCGGGCATCGGGCTCGCCATGGTGTACCGCATCGTCCAGATGCACGATGGACGGGTGGACGTGGAGTCGACGGTGGGCAAGGGCACCACCGTCACGCTCACGCTGCCCGCGGCCCCGGACGCCCGGTGACGAGTCTCGCGCTGGCCGCGGTCCTGCTCGTCCTCTCCGGCTGCGCGGCGTTCCGCCCGAACCTTCCGCCGTGGGCCCGGCCCGTGCCCGGGCCGCCCAGCCCGGCGCCCGTACCCGTGCAGGAGGAGCCGGCGCCCGTCGTGGCCACGCCGGCGCCACCGCCTGCGGCGCCCCCGGCACCGGTCCCCGCAACCTCGCCGCCGCCCGCCTCCCCGCCGATCGCAACGCCCGCGCCGGCGCCCGCCGCCCGGCCCGCCCCGCCCCACGTTGCGGCGCCCGCACCGGCAACGCCCGCTCCGCCGCCCACGCCCGCGGGCCCCGGTCCTCAGCTGACCGCGAGCCTGCCTCCCGCCGAAGTCCGTCGGCTCCAGGACGAGGCCCAGAGGGGGATCGACGACGCCGAGCGGCTCCTGCGCCAGCTCGACAGCCGGGCCTTGACGCCCAAGGACCTCGAGACCCTGCGGCTCGCTCAGGGCCTCGTCGAGCAGGCCCGGCGCGCACTGGGCGGCCAGGAATACGAGCGGGCGGCGAACCTGGCGACCAAGGCCCGGACGCTCGCGGACGACCTGACCGCACACCGCTAAAGCCCCGCCCCGGCAAGTAACTTTTTACATCGGGCCGGCGCGACCTCCGTGGTAACTCTTACATCGCGTCAGGGCTTTGTCGCGCCCGGACGGGGCGGGCAGGATCCACGCGGCAATGCTCAAGTCGCCCATAGATGGCGCTGAGAGCGTCGCGGGCAGGCCTCCACGGGAGATACCCGGCACGCCCTTTGCGTGGGCAAAGGACGGACTGATCCGTCACATAGCGGGGACTGTCCCGCACAGAGGAGGAACTGGTATGCGGATACGCTCGCTGGCCATCGTGGTGGCCTCCCTATCCCTCGTGACCGTGGGCTGCGCCACGAAGAGTTTCGTGCGCGAGGAAGTCTCCAAGAGCGAGGCGAAGGTCGGCGCGGACGTCGGTCGCGTCGACACCGCGCTCAACGAGGAGAAGGCGCGCACGACCGCGATGAATGAGGAGCTCGGCCAGACCAAGGTCGCGGTCGAGCAGGCCGACAAGAACGCGACCGAGGCGACGAACCTCGCCAAGACCGCCCAGGGCCGCGCCGACGAGGGTGTGACCAAGGCCACGGCGGCCCAGACCCGCGCGGACGAGGCCCACGCCGCCGCCGGTCAGGCCATGGCCAAGGCGGACGAGACGAACACGCGCCTCACGCGCCTCTGGGCGAACCGCAACAAGCGCGTGCCCGGCGACACCGTCGCCATCCTCTTCCGGTTCGACAAGGCGGAGCTCGACGACCGCGGCCAGACCGCGCTCCTCGACGTCGCCAAGCAGCTCCAGGACAACCCGACCCTCGTGGTGGAGCTCGAGGGCTTCACGGACAGCGTGGGCGCCTCGCCCTACAACATCCAGCTGAGCCAGCGCCGGTCCGAGGCTGTGCGCCGCTTCCTCGTGGAGAAGGGCATCGAGCTGCACCGGATCCACTCGATCGGCCTCGGCGACATCCGGCCGACCGCGGACAACACCTCGCCGAAGGGTCGAGAGCAGAACCGCCGCGTGATGGTGAAGTTCTTCGCGCCGGCCGAGTAGCGCCGGCTCGAGTCCGCGCTAGATCAGCGCGGACTCGAGCACGATCCCCCGGTCCAACACCCGGGCGGCGGCGCTGGCCGCGCTGGCGACGCCGCCCGGGACCTCCGGACCCTCCCCGATCTGACGCAAGAGGTCGATCAGCCGCCGCATCACGCGGATCAGGTCGCCCTCGTGCCCCCCGAAGGACTGGGCAACGATGCGCGCCCAGTCGTCGTCGCCCGACGCCCACCGGAAGACCGCGGCGACGAAGCCGCTCTGGACGCGCGCCGGCCGGTGCAGTCCGACCCGCCGCTGGACGGCCTGGATCGCCTCGGCGGCCTCCTCCATTTGCCGGACGCGGCGACGGAGCCGCGGTCGGTCGCGGAGGAGTCGGCGCGAAGGCCCGTCCTCGGCGGACCGCGCCTCCTCGATCAGGCAGGACACGAGCGCGGCCACCTCCGCCGGGGGTGCGTCGTCGAAGACGCCGCGGTGGACGACCTCCGCGACCAGGAGCTCGTGGTCGTGCCGCAGCGAGGCCACCAGCTCGCCCTTCGGCCGGAGCACGCCCCCCTGGACCGCGTCGAAGGCGTCGAGCACCTCCAGCACTCGGCGGTACTCTTGCCAGATCGCGTCGCGGATCAACTCGAGCGCCGTACGCCGATGCTCGACGTGGCCCCGCGCCTTCTCGAGCGTCTTCCACGCCGCGTCGCACTGGGGTCGGGCCTCCCACGGGCAGGTGTGACACTCGATCCGCTCGAGCAGGTCCTCGGGGTCGCCCCGTCGCTCGCGATCGACCAGCGCCTGGAGGTCGAGCTCGTTGAGCCGAGCGAGGAGCGGTCCCCCGTCGCGCGCCAGGACCTCCCGGAAGTCGCGGCCCCATCCCTTGTGGTGCGCAGACAGGTCCCGGACCGCGGGCGGCAGGAGCAGCGGCGGCGTCGCCCAGAAGACCCGCTTCACGTTGCCCGCCTTCGTCCGGACGAGCGACCCGTGCGGGAGGAGCGTGTCGAGGAGGACCCGGTGTCCGCGGAGCCGGTGGACCCCCACGACCACGCCGAGCCCACCGCCGCTGCCGCGCTGGCGCAGCAGGACCACGCGGCCCGGCTCGACGTCGTCGAGCGCCCGGGCCCGGGCCGGCCGCGAGCGCGTGCCGGCCGCCCGGCGCCGAGCCTCGACCTCCGCCCGTAGCTGCCGGTAGCGCCCGATGCGGTCGAAGTCGCCGCAGGGCGCCTCGTAGCGCTCGACCTCGGCCAGGGCCGCCTGTCCCTCCGCGACCTCGCGCTCGAGGTGCCGGATCCGCTGAAGGCTCTGGTACTGCCCAAACGAGGACTCGACCACCCGCCGGATCGCGGTCTCGTCCCGGACCGTCTCCACCAGGAGGGCCACGGAACCGAAGCCCAGCCGAAACTGGCTCACGATCGGCTCGGGCGCCCCGTCCACCACCGAGAGCGTCTCCCGGAGACTGTCCCGGGCGTCGATGGCGATCACGCACTGGCCCTCGGGATCGATGCCGCGCCGGCCCGCCCGGCCCGCCATCTGGGTCAGCTCGTTCGTCGTCAGCGCCCGGAACCCGCGGTCGGTCCGCTTCGTGAGCCCCTGGAGGACGACGCTGCGCGCGGGCATGTGGATGCCGAGGCTCATGGTCTCCGTCGCGAAGACCACTCGAACCAGGCCTCGCTCGAACAGCACCTCGGTGAGACGCTTCAAGCTGGGAAGGATCCCCGCGTGGTGAAGCCCGACGCCGGACCGGAGCGCCTCGAAGATCGATTGGTTTAGCGGGGAGGCCGCGAGCGCAGGGCTCTCCTCGATCGCGTCGGCGATCGCCTGGTCGACCTCCTTGCGGCGCGACCGGTCGAGGAGCGAGCGCCCCTCTTCCAGGACTTCGTCCATCGCGCGCTCGCACCCGGCGCGGCTGAAAATGAAGTAGATCGCGGGGAGCCAGCTACGCGTCTCGAGCTCCTCGAGAACGGCGGGGACGGCCGCGACGCGGCGGGCGTAGAAGCGTCCGCGTCCCTCGTCGCCACCGCCCTCGACCCCCACCAGCGTCGCCCGACCCGCGCGGACCGCATCGAGCGTGTGGAAGCCCGCGGCCAGGTCGGCGACGTGGTACCGGAGTGGCACGGGCCGGTGCGGGTGGACGATGGCCTCGATGGGCCGGTGGACCAGCCCGATCCAGTCGGCGATCTCGCGCACATTCGCGACGGTGGCGGACAGCGCCACCAGCGTCACGTCCTTGGGCGCGTTGACGATGATCTCCTCCCAGACCGTGCCGCGGCTCTCGTCGCCCATGTAGTGGCACTCGTCGAGCACCACGTGCCGCAGCCCCTCGAGGGTGCCCGTGTAGAACATGTTCCGCAGGATCTCCGTCGTCATGACCAGGACCGAGGCCCGCGGGTTGACCTTCACGTCGCCCGTCAGAATGCCCACCTCGGCCACACCGAACTGCCGGCAGAAGTCCGCGTACTTCTGGTTGGAGAGCGCCTTCAGCGGGGTGGTGTAGGCGACCCGTCGCTTGGTCGCGAGCGCCGCGTGGATGGCGAACTCCGCCACCAGCGTCTTCCCCGAGCCGGTCGGCGCGGACACGATGACCGAGGACCCCTCCAGGATGGCGAGGATCGCCCGGACCTGGAAGTCGTCAAAGGGGAACGTGTACCGGCGCGCGAACGCCCGGAAAAGGTCGACGGCGTCCTCGGAGATGCGGCCGGCATCGAGGGCTGCCTGGATCGCCGCGGGGGGCTGGTAGGACAACGCGCGGGCTCCCCTCCCGCCGCGCATTGTACACTGAGGCGTGATGCCGAGTGTCCGGGCCGCGGCGCGCGCAGCCGTCTCGTGGCTGGGACCGGTCCTCCTGGTCCTCGTCGCGGTCGTCGCTGCCGACGCCACGCACCTACCCGATCACCGCTTCCTGGTGCTCGGCTTCGTGACGGACGCCGAGGGGCGTCCCGTCTCCGGCGCCCCCGTGGTGGTGACCCGGCTCAAGACCGGGCTCGAGTACCCGACGAAGACCGAGCGGGACGGCTTCTACCTGGTCGTGCTGCACGTGCACGACGAGGACCAGGGCGAGCGCCTCGGCCTCGACGCGAAGGGCGTGAAGGGCGAGCTCCGCGCGGTGTTCGACGTCCGCGAGAAGAAGGTCGAGCGGGGCACGCGGGTGGACGTCCGCGCCAACCGCGTCGTCGAGAACCGCTCGGCCTTTGCCGAGACGCTCCGCGCCTACCTGGCCCGGTAGCGGTCGGGACGCGAGGGGCGATGCCTTGTGAGCTCCGCGGTCCGTACGGTGTGATGTAATGAGCCAAAGCCAGAGCCGCCGACGAGGAGGTGTCGTGATGAAGGCATACGTGCTCGTCGAGACCAATGCCGGCAAGACGAAGTCGGTCAAGCGGGTACTGGGGAAGCTCAAGCCCGGCAAGTGCCGGATCGCATCGCTCGACGCGGTGACGGGACCGTTCGATTACATCGCCGTCGTGGAGGGCCCCTCGCTCGACGACATCGGCCAGCTCGTGACCGAGGGGATCGGCGCGATCGACGGCGTCACGCGCACGACGACCTGCCTCGCGGTGTCGATCGGATGAGCCGCCGTCCGTCCCGTCCGGCCCTCGGCGCGCTCGTGGCGTGCGCCCTGCTCGCCGGCGCCGGGGCATGGGCCCAGGCCCCGCAGGCGCCGAAGCCGCAGTACCTCCCCTTCGCGGAGTTCGTGTCGAGCGACACCACCGCCCAGGTCTCCGTCAAGCAGGGCTACAACGACGCGGTCGAGCGCTACAACAAGGGGCTCTACGACTACCACGTGACGCTCGGCCAGCACGACCAGCTCGTCGACGCGTACAACAAGGGCGGGACCCCCGCCGAGCAGGAGAAGGCCCGCGCCGACGCGGTGGTCCTCCGGGCCAAGCTCGAGACGCTGCGTCGCGACGTCACGGCGCTGGCGGGAGCCGTCGACCAGGCGCGGCGGAAGGCCATCCAGGCTGGGGTCACCCTGACCCGCTGAGTCCGTGGCCGGCGGACCCCGCCAACTCCGCCGAATCCGGCCGGGAACCGCGCCCTTGGCCAGTTTCGTGACACTTTCTGCGCGGTTATCCCGCGCCCCGTGGTATTATTCACCCCAATGCCGTCGAAGGGTCCGGCCTCTGTCCTGGTGTACCACCCGGACGAGGCCCAAGCCTACGCGCGGCTCGTCCGGGCCCCTCGCGGGCAGATCCGGCTCCGCGTGGCCGCCACCCCAGAGGCGGCGATGCCCTTCGTGGAGGAAATGGACGTCCTCTACACGTGGGGCTTCCCCGCCGAGCTTCTCCCGATGGCCCGGCGGCTCCGCTGGGTCCAGGTCATGGGCGCCGGGGTCAACGCGTTCCTGGACGTCCCCTTCCCGCCCAAGGTCGTGCTCACCCGTGTCGAGGGAGTGTTCGGCCCCTGGATGGCGGAGTACGTCTTCGGCTGGCTCCTGTGGGCCTCCCAGCGGACCGAGCTCATGCGGGGCGCGCAGCGACTCCGCCGGTGGGAGCCCCTCAACCCCTCCCTGCTGCGCGGCAAGACGCTGGGCATCGTGGGCGTGGGGTCCATCGGGCGCGTGATCGCCAACATCGGTCGCGCGTTCCAGATGCGGGTGCTCGGCCTGTCGCGGACCGGAAAGCGCATCGCGGAGTGCGACCGCGTCTACCGGCGCCCCGCCTTCCACGAGTTCCTGGCGGCGAGCGACTACGTCGTGCTGGTGGCGCCCCTCACCCCGGAGACCCGGGGCATGCTCGGCGAGCCGGAACTGCACACGATGCGGCCCGAGTCGTGGCTGGTGAACCTGGGTCGGGGCTCCCTCATCCAGGAGCCTGCCCTGATCCGCGCCCTTCAGGAGCGCTGGATCGCGGGCGCGGTCCTCGACGTCTTCTCCGAGGAGCCGCTGCCGACCGAGCATCCCTTCTGGGGCATGACGAACGTGGTCGTGACCCCGCACATCTCGGGGCCGAGCCTCCCGGAGGAGATTGCCCCGATCTTCAACGAGAACCTCAAGCGGTTCCTGACCGGCCGTCCGCTGCACGGCCGGGTCGACATCCGCCGCGGGTACTGAACGCGGGAGCCCCCGGGGCCCCCGCGTCCGTCCTACCGCTTCGCGAGCGCCTGCACGATCTCCCGGCAGAACGCCGGCAGGTCGTCGGGCTTCCGCGAGGTGATCAGGTTACCGTCGACGACGACCTCCTGATCGACCCACGTCGCGCCCGCGTTGACCATGTCGTCCTTGATCGAGAAGAAGCTCGTGGCGCGCTTCCCCTTGAGAATGCCCGCCGACGCAGGCATCCAGCCGGCGTGGCAGATGGCCGCGACCACCTTGCCCTCGGCGAACGCGTCGCGCACCAGCTTCACCATCGCGGGTGACCGGCGCATCAGGTCCGGGGCGAAACCGCCCGGGATGACCACCGCGTCGTACTCCACGGCGTTCGCCTGCTCGGCGTAAACGTCGACGGTCACGGGATAGCCGTGCTTGGAGGCGTACGTCTTGGCGCCTCCGCTCCCGACCACGTGGACCTCGGCCCCTTCCTCCTTCAGGCGGTAGTACGGCACCCAGAGCTCCATCTCCTGGTAGAGGTTCTCCGCCAGGATCGCGACCCGCTTGCCCCGTAGCTGCATCGCTCCTCCTCGTGACGCGGGCGTCGCCCGCGCGTTCGTGTTCGGGGACAGGATACACGGCGGCCGGCGGTCCGGGGGGACCGGGCCGGTCAGAGCGCGGCGGAGACGGGCGGACGGGAGCCTAGCGGGACTGGAGCACGCCCAGGGCCTTGGCCACGACCGCCTCGAGGCGCTCGGGGTCCACCGGCTTCTGAGCGTAGTGCAGGATGCCGATCTGCCGGGCGCGCACCTCGAACTCGGGCCGGTAGTCGCCGGCCGTCATCAGGACCTTCACGCGCGGATCGATCTCCTTCAGGCGGGCGACGAGCGCGTGCCCCGACATGTCCCGGAGCGCCACGTCGACGATGGCCGCGCGGAGACGCCCGGCGTGGGCGAGGTCCAGCGCGTCCTGCCCCAGCGTGGTGTGGGCCGCGCGGAAGCCCCGCTGCGAGAAGTGGTCGGCCAGGACTCGCCCGGCCTCGTCGTCTGTGTCCACTACCAGGAGAAGCGCGTCGTCCCGTTCGGAGCTCTCTGGATACGCCATGACCGGACGTCGGTGCAAGGCCGGTGCCACAGGAGGGCGTCTCGGGGCCCACAACCGTGGCCCACCGTCAGGGGGGCAGAATCCGACACCTGGGACAGCGTCTGCCAACAAGCTCCAGCCTGGAGGCCTCTAGCCCTTCGAATCGGCCTTTCGAGGGCACCAGGCCATGTCACTTTGGCAGGATTCGGTTCAGTTGATCCCGTACTCCTTGAGTCGCCGGTAGAGCGTCCGGCTCGAGAGACCGAGCGCCCGTGCCGCTTTGGCACGGTCGTTACCGTGAATGTCCAGGGCCCGCAGGATGAGATCCCGCTCGGCCTGCGCGAGCGTCGGGACTGCGCCGGTCGCGGCGCCCGCCGCCACGGGCACCGGCGCCGCCGCCACGGGTGCGGCCGCTCCGCCCAGCGCCGGAAAGTCGGCCAGCCGGAGCTGCTCGCGCGCCCCCAGCGCGTACGCCCGCTCGATCAGATTCTCCAGCTCGCGCACGTTGCCCGGGAACTCGTAGGAGACCAGCGCCGACATCGCGTCGGGCGCGATGCCCTTGATCTCGCGGCTGAAGCGCTGGTTGAACTGCCGGACGAACGCGGTGACCAGGGCCGGGATGTCCGGCTTCCTGTCGCGGAGCGGCGGCACGTGGAGCCGGACGACGTTCAGGCGGTAAAACAGGTCCTGCCGGAGGCTTCCGTCCTTGATCGCGCTTTCGAGGTTCTTGTTCGTGGCAGCGATGACCCGGGTGTCCACCGAGTAGCTCCGCGTCGACCCGACCGGCCGCACTTCCTTCTCCTGGAGGACCCGGAGGAGCTTCACCTGGAGGGTCGTCGGCAGCTCCGCGACCTCGTCGAGGAAGATCGTGCCGCCGTGGGCGGACCGGAACAGCCCGAGGGTGTCGGCCACCGCCCCCGAGAAGGCCCCCCGGACGTGGCCGAAGAACTCCGATTCCAGGAGGTCGGACGGCACCGCCCCGCAGTTCACGGTGATGAACGGCCCGCTGGCCCGCGCGGAGAGCCGGTGGATCGCCGCCGCCACGAGCTCCTTCCCCGTGCCGCTCTCACCCTCGATCAGGACCGGCGAGTCCGACGGGGCGACTCGCACGATCATCCCCTTCACCGCTTCCATGGCCGGGGAGACGCCGACCAGCTCGGTCATCCGGAGCTGCTCGCCCAGACGGCTCCGGAGGGCGTTCACCTCCTGGCGCAGCAGGCGGCGCTCCAGGATGTGGTCGAGGAGGTGCCGGAGCTCCTCGAGGACCAGCGGCTTCGTCAGGTAGTCGTACGCGCCGAGCTTCAGGGTCTCCACCGCGGTCGCCACGGTGGGGTCCCCGGTCATCATCAGGACCTCGATCGACGGGTCGTGCCGCTTGAGGTGCCGGAGGAGCTCCACCCCGTCCATCTCGGGCAGGTGGATGTCCACGACGGCGACCTCGAAGAGCTGGGTCTCGAGCAGCTCCACCGCGCGGGCGCCCGACGGCACCACCACCGTCTGGTAGCCCCAGCCGCCCAGCACCTCGGCGAGGAGCTCCCGCAGGGTGTCGTCGTCCTCCACCACCAGCAGGTGCAGGCGCTTCATCAGGGCCTCGTCGGCTGCGCGGGCGGCAGCGTGAGCGCGAGCGTCCCGCCGTCTCGATCGACCCGGAGCCGGATGGCATCGCGGAGGTAGAGGTCCTGCAAGCGCTGGCGGAACGCCTCCACCGAGCCGACCCCGACGTCGTTGACCGCCAGGATCCGGTCGCCTGCGCGCAGCCCGCCCTGGGCGGCCGAACTCCGCTCGGCGACGCCCGCGACCGTGGGCGCCATCGAGCCCCGGGGCTCGGGCACACGCGGCGGGCCGCTACCCACCGGCAGATCCTCGCTCCCGTCGCGGACGTAGAAGCCGAACTCGAACGCGACCCGGTCGGCGATCACGTCCGCGGGCATCCGGCCGACCCGCACCTTCACCTCCTGGCGCTCGGTCTCCCGGAGGACCATGACGCCGAGCTCTCGACCGGCGGGCGTGGCTCCGACGAGGCGCTGGAGGGCGCGTGTCTCGACGATCGGGCGCCCGTCGATCGCCACGACCAGATCACCCTCGCGGAGCCCCGAGGACTCCGCCGGGGCATCCTTCATGACCTGGGCGATGAGGACGCCGTAGCCCTCGCTCACCCCGACCTTCTTCGTGATCTCCTCCATCTCCTGCTCGGTCAGGTCGCGGATCCGGACGCCGAGCCAGCCCCACTGCTCGCCCGCCGCCACGCCGGTCGAGAGGAGCGCGAGCATGAGCGCCGCCATCGCGGTCACCCAGCCGGCCGAACGGCGACGCGAGCGTTCCGGCTCACGCGTCATCCGACTCTTCCTCCTCGTCGTCGCCTTCCCGGCCCGCGACCATTGTCAGGAGCTCGCCCAGCGCCCCCACCGCGAGGTCCAGACGCTCGCTGAGGTCGGTCGCCTCGAGAAGGCGCTGCCGCACCTCCGAGTCCGGCACGACCGCCGCGACGATCCGGTCGATCACGGCGCCCGGCGAGGCACCCGCGACCGTGAGTCGCCCGACGACGTCGGGATGCGACTGGCCGAGCGCCATGAGGAGCTGGGCGTGGGCCGTCCGGAGCTCCTGGAGCCGTCCCGGGAACGTCCGGTCGGCGGGGCTCGGCCCCTGATCCTCGATACGCTGCGCCCGTACCACCCGGTAGAGCCGGCCGTTCGGCGCCTCCTCCTCCAGGATGCGGATCCGCGCGCGACCGTCCAGCAGGATGTTGTAGCGGCCGTCGGCGAGCACCTCGGCCTGGATCACCTCGCCGGCTCCGGCGATCGCGTGCACCGGCGGCCGACCCTGGTAATCCTTTTCCCATCCGGGCTGCAGCATCACCACGCCCAGCCAGCCGTCGCCGTCCAGGCAATCCTTGATCATCTGGCGGTAGCGGGGCTCGAACACGTGGAGCGGCAGAATGGTCTCCGGAAAGAACACGACCTCGGGCAGCGGGAAGATGGGGACGCGAAGCTCGCGCACGGCGGCACGCTTTACGCGGGAGCGTCCCGGCCCGGAATGGTCCTCCGCTCCGCAGCCCCCGGCATCAGCTGATCAGCGGCAGCTTGGGCGCCGCGGCCTCGGCCAGACGGTCCCTGACGCCCGCCGCGACACGCCGGAACGCGGCCGCCTGGGGCGACGACGGCCGGGCCACGACGATCGGCTCCCCGGTGTCGCCGCCGATCCGCATCTCGGGATCGATCGGGATCGAGCCGAGCACGGGCACCTCGAACTCGCGCCCGAGCTTGGCGCCGCCCCCCTCGCCGAAGATCGGCGTGTCATGGCCGCAGTGCGGGCACGCGAACCCCGCCATGTTCTCGACGATACCCAGGACGGGCACGTTCATTTTCCGAAACATCTGAAGGCCCTTCCGGACGTCCAGCAGGGACACGTCCTGGGGCGTCGTCACCATCACCACACCCGAAAGCGGGAGCGTCTGGGAGAGCGACAGCTGCGCGTCTCCGGTCCCGGGCGGCATGTCGAAGAGGAGGTAGTCGAGCGGACCCCACTCCACGTCCTTCAGGAACTGCTGGACGGCCGAGTGGATCATCGGCCCGCGCCAGATGACGGGATCTCCCTCCTTCACGAAGAAGCCGATCGACATCACCTTCACGCCGTACGCCTGGACCGGGACGATCCGGTTCGCGACCATCGCCGGACGCCCGCGCGCCCCGATCATCAGCGGGACGTTCGGCCCGTAGACGTCGACGTCCACGATCCCGACCTCCGCCCCGTCACCGTGAAGCGCGAGGGCCAGGTTCACGGCGACCGTGGACTTCCCGACGCCGCCCTTCCCGGAGGACACCGCGATCGTGTGCTTGACCTCGGGGATCAGGTCCGCTCCGGCGGGGGCCGCCCCGTGGCCGTGACCCTGGGCGTGTCCCGCCCCGTGGCCGCCGGCAGCACGCGACGCGATGGTTGCCTTGACGTCGGAGACGCCCGCGAGCGCCTGGACGGCCTTCCGCGCCCGGTTGTGGATCTCCGCGCGGGCGAGCGGCGGTTGCTCCCCGGTGAACTGGAGCGTGAAGGCGACCTGGCCGGCCTCGACCGTCAGCCCCTCGACCAGGCCGAGGGTCACGATGTCCTTCCCGACATTGGGATCGACTACGCCGCGGAGCGCCGTCAAGACGGCATCCTTCGTGATCCCGCTCGCCTTCCCACCACCGAAAAGACCCATCGCGCCTCACTATACGGAAGGGGTCAGAAGGGGTCAAGCAACGCGGCCCGGGAGGAGCGCGGGAACCACGCGATTTGTCGGCGGAATCGGCCCGGGGTCGAGTCACCGGCCCGGTGCCGACGACGAGGCCCGACCTCCCCGGAACGGCGGGGCCTCGAGGGCGGCCGGGACGAGCGCGTCCTCGCTCTTCGCCGACCTCAGGCGGTCTTCCGGCGCGCCTTGGGCGCCGGAGTCTTCCGGGGACGGAGGTCGCCGAGCACGGCGCGCGCCGCACGCACGCCCTCGGCGGCCGCGCCCTCCATGAAGCCCTGGAACTCGCTCGACGTGTGCTCGCCCGCGAAGTGGACGTTCCGCTGGCGGACGGCCTCGTAGCCGCCGAACGCCTGGTATTGCCCGACGCGGTAGTACGAGTAGGAGCCGTTCAGGTTCGGGTCGAGGAACGGCACCGACAGGGTCGCGAGCCCGTTCCACTCCGACGTGACCCCGGGCCACACGGTCTCGAGCGCCGCCAGAGTGGACCGCGCCACGTCCCCAACCTGCGCGTGCGCGCCGGCGTCGCCCCAGGGCAGCGGCGCCGCCACGGCCCCCGAGGCCTCATCCAGCCCGTAGCAGACCACGAGACCGCTGTCGCCCCCCTGGCCACGGGACGACTCCCACGTCACGAGAGGTCCGCGGTCCGTGGCCACCGCGCCGGTGCCGGGCCGCGCGAGCTCGGGCCGCCGCCAGGCGCGGCTCCGGAGCTGGACGTGGAGTTTCGAGTTCCGTCCCATGCCGAGCTCCTCGATGGCGCGCCGCTTGAGCGGGTCGAATCCCGCGCGCGCGTAGTCCAGGCCGCGGAGCACGGCGAAGGGAAGCGCGAGGATCACGTGGTCCACACGCGTGGTCTTCGGCCCGTCGGGCGTCTCGAAGTCGAGCGTCACGCGGCCGTCGCTCTCCCGCGCGATCGCGCGGAGCCGCCAGCCGAGGCGCACGGCGTCCCTCGGCAGCTTCGCCGCAATGGCCTGCGGCAAGCGGTCGTTCCCTCCCGCGATCCTGAACCGCTCGTCGGACATCCCGGTGAGGGCGAGGCGTCCGCCGGGCGGCTGCTCGCCGAGGAGGTACACCAGGTTCAGCGCCGACTGGTCCGCCGTCGGCGCGCCGTACTCGAGCGCGTAGGCGACGTCGAGCAGCCGGCCGAGGCGCGACGACGCGCCGCCGGGCACGCGAGCCTCGATCCACTCGCGGACGCTCATGCGGTCGAGCGCGACCCCCGCAGGCGTCTGCGTCTTGTGCGTGGTCTCCTCGCCGGCCGCGTCGAGGTCCCGGCGAAGGAGCGGGTACACCGCCTGGAACTCGCGATCGGCCTCGGCGACCGGGTAGCCCGCGCCCAGCACGTGGAAGGCGTCCTCCGCCCCGGGCGCCTCGGCGGCGTGGAGATCGACCGTGGCCAGGCCGAAGCGCCGGGCGAGGCGGAGCATCGTCTGGTGGTCGGTGTTGATGAGCTCGCCGCACCACTCGCTCACCTGTCCGTCGCGCCAGTAGCCGGTCGCGTTGGAGTGGACCCGGCCCCCGACCTGCGCGCTGGACTCGTAGAGCGTCGCGGGAACGCCCGCGTCCTGAAGCGTGAGGGCGGCGGCGAGGCCGCCGAGCCCGGCGCCGACGATCCCCACCGCGGGCGGGGCCTTCTTCGCCGGCGCTTTCCTCGCCGGGGGCGGCGCCGACGCCGCGTCGAGACGGCGCGCCCCGAGGACCAGCGCCGCGGCGGCCGCCCCGCCGCCCAGGAGGAGCGCGCGCCGCGAGACGAGGGCCGCCCCGGACGGGGTCATGCGCCCCTGACGCGCGGCCTCGCGCCGCGGGAGCCAGTCGGCCCGCACGGCGGCCGGCGGCACGCCTCGGCGCCACGCCTCCGCCTGAACGGCTGCCAGCACCACGACCGCCTGCCCGATCGGCGTCCGCGTCACGGCCGGCTCCTTCCTCGCTCGTCTCGCTCGACGTCGAAGCCCGCTTCCACCGCGCTGGCCCCCTCCGGCCGGACGGGTCCAGGCCCGCCGGCCCGCCGGCATGCTAGCACATGGGATCGGCACCCGAGGGCCCGCGTGGCCGGCGGCCCCGCACGAGTTCCATGACAGGACCGCGCCCGGATTGATATAGTGCCCGAAATGCTCGAACGCTTGCCGAGATGGCTGGGCTGGGCTCGCGACACGGAGCATGCGCGCCGCGTCGGGATCCTGGGTCGCACGCCGGTCTTCGCCGGCCTCTCGCGGCACCTCCTCGCGCGGCTCGCCGTGCAGCTCTTCGAAAAGGCCTACGCCCCCGGTGAGGCCGCCTTCCTGGAGGGCGACCCGGGCAAGGGTCTCTTCGTGGTCCTGGACGGTGAGGTCGAGGTCGTCCGCGACACCGGCCAGGGTCCGCAGCGGATCGTCACCTTCGGCCCCGGGACCGCGTTCGGGGAGCTCGCGCTCATCGACGACCTCCCGCGGTCGGCCAGCGCGCTCGCGACGACGCCCACGCGACTCCTCATCCTCTACCGGAGCCACTTCGAGGACCTCGTGGCCGGCGACCGCGCCATCGCGCTCGTCGTGTCCAAGAACCTCCTGCGCCTCCTCGCCGGGTACGTGCGCGCCGCCAACGTGACGCGCGCCAAGGCCGAGGCGGCGGCCATCCCCGCGGCCGTCGCCGACGCGCCCGCGGCGCCGCCCACCCGGTGAGCGACGGCTCCGGGTCCTCCGAGTCCGTCGCCCCGGCGCCCGCCGCGGTCGTCGCGCTGCCCGTGGCTGCCCCGGCTGCCCGAGGCGCCTCGCCGCTCACGTGGCTGGCGATCATCGGAGCCGTCGTGGGGCTCGGCTTCCTCCTCCGCGGGCTCGTCATCCCCATCGCGCTGGCCGCCCTCCTCGCCTACTTCCTGAACCCCCTCGCCGCGCGGATCCAGGGACTCGGCATCCGCCGCACCGTGGCGGTGACGGCGCTCTTCGCCGGATTCGCGCTGCTCGTCGTCTTGCTGGCCGCCGTGGTGGCCCCGCGCTTCCGCGCGGAGGGAGTGGCCCTCATCTCGAATCTCCCCTCGCTTGCCCGGACGCTCGAGGTCGGCATCGACGGGCTCCAGGTGGAGATGGCCAAGAACTACCCGCAGACGCAGCGCTTCCTGCCGAAGGAGGCGCGGCACGAGGGCTGGCTCCTCGAGCTGATCGAGGAGCGCATGGGCAACGCCTCGGAGATGCTCGCCCACGTCGGGCTGATCGCGTTCATCGTGGGGCTCACGCCCATCTTCGCGTTCTTCTTCCTCCGAGACGGCGGCGTCATCGTCGCGTACCTGATCGACCGCCTCCGGCCGGCGCACATCGAGACGACCGTCGCCGTCTGGTGCGAGATCGACCGGATCATCGGCAAGTACCTGCGGGGCCTGGCCCTCGACGCGCTGGTCATCGGGGCGCTGGCGACGCTGGGCCTCTGGCTGGTCGGCGCGCCGTACCCGCTGCTTCTCGGCGCCTTCACGACCCTCGTGAATCCCCTGCCCTACCTGGGCACGGTGCTCAGCGTCGGCGTCGCCGCCGTCGTGTCGATCGCCAACGGGCAGCCGGTGGGGCGGATCGGGTGGATCGTCGCCGTGTACGTGATCATCCGCATCCTCGACGACCTCGTCGTCGCGGCGATCACCATCGGCGGCAGCGTCCACATGCACCCCATGCTGGTGCTGGTGTCGATCCTCGTCGGCGAGCAGACCCTCGGCCTCCTCGGGATGGTGGCCGCCGTGCCGCTGGTCACGGTGGTCAAGGAGACGGCGCGGCTCCTCCTCGAGCACCGCCGGAACCTCGCGCGCCCGCACGTGCCGACCGCCCGGGGCGCGGGCCGCATCCCGCAGTATGTCTGCTGACCCCGCGCTCCCCACGCGCCTCCTCATGGGATCGGGGCCCACCAACCCCGACGCCCGGGTCTTGCGGGCGATGGCGACGGGACTCGTCGGCCAGTTCGACCCCTCGTTCACCGCACTCATGACGGACACGCAGGACCTCCTCCGCCGCGCACTCCGGACGCGGAACCGCGCGACCTTCCCGGTCCCCGGCACCAGCCGCGCCGGGATGGAGGCGGCCGTCGTGAGCGTCGTCGAGCCGGGCGAGCGTGTCGCCGTCGTGGAGAACGGGCGCTTCGGGCTGCTCTTCGAGCACATCGCTCGCTGCGCCGGCGCCGAGGTCGTCGCGATCCGGGCGCCGTGGGGCCGCCCCGCGGACCCGGACGACGTGGCGCGGGCCCTCGACGCCTCGGGGGCCGCGATTCTCCTGCTGGTGCACGCCGAGACCTCGACCGGCGTGATGAACCCCGTGCGGGAGATCGCCGCCGCCGGTCGCCGTCGCGGCGCGACCGTGATCGTGGACGCCGTATGCTCGTTCGCGGGGGCGCCGCTCGAGACGGACGCCTGGGAGCTCGACGTCGTGGTCGCCGGCACCCAGAAGTGCCTCGGCTGCCCATCCGGGCTGGCCCCCGTCACCTACTCGGACGCAATCGCGGCGCGGATGGCCCGCCGGCGGAGCCCGATCCGCTCGAACTACCTCGACCTCACGCAGCTCGACCGCTACTGGAGCCCGGAGCGCCTGAACCACCACACGGCGCCGACCACGATGGTCTACGGTCTCCACGAGGCCCTGCGACTCGTGGACGAGGAGGGCGTCGACGCGCGGATCCAGCGCCACCGGGCCGCCGGCGAGGCCATGGCGGCCGGCGTCCAGGCGCTCGGCCTCCGGCTCTACGGCGAGGCGGTGGGACCGACCAAGATGCCGATGCTCGCGCCCGTGGTGATCCCGGACGGCGTCGACGACGCCGCGTTCCGCGCGGAGCTCCTGGAGGCGCACGGCGTCGAGATCATGGGCGCGTTCGGCGCCCTTGCCGGCCGGATCTGGCGGATCGGGACGATGGCCGGCAACGCCCGCCCCGCCCCCGTGGTGCGGACCCTCCGCGCCCTGTCGGACGCGCTCGGCGGCCGGGCCCGGGAAGCGCTACCCGCCGCTCTCGCCGCCGTCGAGCGCCGCTTCGAAGCGCTCGCGCACGCCGCCTGAGGCGGCCCGGCTCAGGACTCGCCCCGCAGCGTCGGGTCGAGGACGTCGCGCAGCCAGTCGCCAGTCCGACTGACCACGAGCGACGTCAGCATCAAGAGGGCCCCGGGACACACAGAGATCCACCAGGCCGAGTCCAGGTACTCGCGGCCCTCCTGGATCATCCCGCCCCAGGACGGCGTCGGCGGCTGGATCCCCAGCCCCAGGAACGAGAGCGTCGCCTCCAGCACGATCGCGCGCGCCAGCTCGAGCGTCGCGATGACCATGAACGTCGACGCGACGTTCGGCAGGACGTGCCGGATCAGGACCCGCGGCACCGACCCGCCGAGGGCCAGGATCGCGCTCACGAAGTCGCGCTGGCGGAGCGACAACACCTGGGATCGCAGGACGCGGGCGTAGGTGACCCAGCCCGACAGCCCGACCACGATGACCAGGTTCGGGAACGACGGACCCAGCACCGCGATGATCCCGATCGCGAGCAGGATGAACGGGAACGCGAGCTGGGCGTCCGCGACGGTCATCACGACCTCGTCCATCCACCCCCCGCGGAAGCCCGCGACGAGGCCGAGCAGGCCCCCGACGAGGCCGCCGACCGCGACCGCCGCGAAGCCGATGGTCAAGGACACGCGCGTCCCGAACACCATGCGGGACAGCACGTCCCGGCCCAGCTGATCGGTGCCGAGGAGGTGCGCCCGACCGTCGGACGCCTCGAGCGTCGGCGCCTTGAGCCGCGCGCGGAGCGACCCGCGCTCGGGGTTGTGCGGGACGATCAGCGGCGCCGCCACGGCGATCCCGATCAGGATCGCGACGAACAGCCCCCGCCGCGTAGAGCGGTCCGTGGCCGCGCCGCCTCGCGGCCGGCGGCGCCGGCAGCTCCACCCCAGTCCGCCCGCCGACACGGCCTCCACGGCCTTCATGCTCGGGCCCTGGGGTCCAGCACGCCGTAGAAGACGTCCAGGAGGAGGTTGATCGCGATGAACATGACCGCCGCGATGAAGACGGTGGACTGCACCACCGGGTAGTCCCGGTTGTAGATCGACTGGATCGCGAGGCGTCCGATCCCGGGCCAGGCGAAGACCGTCTCCGTGACCACCGCGCCGCCGAGGAGGGTGCCGAACTGGAGCCCGGTGATGGTGAGGATGGGGAGCGCCGCGTTCCTGAGCGTGTGCTTCCCCACGATCCAGAACTCCGCCACCCCCTTGGCACGGGCCGTGCGCACGAAGTCGGCGCGGAGGACCTCGAGGACCGCCGAGCGGGTGATCCGCGCGATCGAGGCCATCGTGAACGCGCCCAGCGTGAGCGCCGGCAGCACGAGGTTCCGCCAGTCGCCGCGCCCGGACGTCGGGAACAGGTCGAGCCGGAGCGACAGGACCAGGATGAACAGGATGCCGATGAAGAAGGTGGGCGCCGACTGCCCGATCAGCGCGAGGCCCATCGCCACGTGGTCGAGAGGCGAGTTCCGCCGGACCGCCGACAGCACGCCGATCGGGAACGCGACGACCAGCGCGACCAGCGAAGGCCGCCAGCCCCGAGCTCGAGCGTCGCGCCGCACGTAGGAGCGCGCCACCTCCATCGCCGGCTGCCGGAAGTGGATCGAGCGCCCGAAGTCTCCGCGCGCGACGTTGGCGAGGAACACGCCGTACTGAACCGGGATCGAGCGGTCCAGACCCAGGTCGTGGCGCACGCGCTCCATCTCGGAGGGAGGCGCGTCGGGCGGCAGGAGCAGCGGGACGGGGTCGCCGGACAGGCGCATCACGACGAACACGACCGTCGAGACGAGCCAGAGCGCAACCAGGGTCCGGAACAGCCGGTAGAGGAGAAAGCCGCCGAGGCCGCGCATGGCGCGAGCGGCCGGTCCCGGAGCCGCGGCCCCGGGACCGGCGAGCTATCGCGGCGTCAGGCGCGCCGCATCTTCAGGTTGAACTTCCGCACCTCGAACTGCTGGTTCGGGTTCGGCGTGAAGTCCACGTACTTCTGGAGCCCGTAGTCCTCGTAGGGCTGCATGATGATGAGCCAGCCGAACGCCTTGTCGAGCATGATCCGCGTCATCTTGCGGTACGCCTCGGCCCGGAACTTCTCGTCGAGCGAGAAGCGCGCGGCGTTCCCCAGCTCGTCCCACTCCGGATCCCGGTAGTAGTCCTGTGGGCCGTTCGGGGCGAGCAGGCGCCACATCATCCCGTCCGGGTCGCGGAGCGTGGAGGTGGGATCGGACCACCAGAGGCCCTTGAAGCTCTTGTTCCGGTTCTTCTCGGAGCGCACCGAGTACTCCACGACCTCCACCGCCGCACCGGTCAGGCCGACGTCCTTCCACATGCTCACGATCGCCTCGGACATCGCCTTGTCCTGGGCCAGGTAGCCGACGGACGTCTCGATGATGATCGGCTCGCCCTTGTACCCCGACTTCTTCACGAGCTCGCGCGCCTCGTTCGGGTCGTACTTGAGGGGCGGGAGCGAGGAGTCGTAGAAACGGTCGCCCTGCGCGATCGGCCCGTTGGGCACGATCGCCCGGCCGCCGTACATCTCCTTGACGATCGCCTGGCGGTCGACGGCCAGCGCCATCGCCTTGCGCACGAGCTCGTTGTTCAGCGGAGGGTTCTTCGCGTTGATCCCGAGGACGTAGAGCCCGGCGTAGAGGGCGCCGACGCCGCGCGTCGTCGCGTTCTGGTTCACGCGGTCCCAGTGGTCCGACGACAGCTGCGTGATGACGTCCACCTCGCCCTTGAGGAGCGCCGCCACCCGCGGCGCCGTCTCGGGAATCGGGCGCCACACGATCCGGTCGACCTCGATCTTCCCGCCCCAGTAGTCGGCGTTGGCCTCGAAGATGGCCTTGTCGTCCTTCACCCACGAGGCGACCTTGATCGGCCCAGTTCCCACGGGCTTCGTGTTGAAGGTGTCGGGGCCCACGTCCTCCACGTACTTCTTCGGGACGATCTGCCCGCCGTAGAAGGCGAGCCGGTCGGGGAGCAGCGGGTCCGACTTCTTGGTGTGGACGACCAGCGTCATGGGATCCGGCGCCTCGATGCGGTCGATGGTCGTGAACACGGTCGCGACCATGGTCTTCGCCGCCGGGTCGTAGGTCCGCTCGAGGCTGAACTTCGCGTCGGCGGACGTGAACGCGTCGCCGTTGTGCCACTTCACGCCCGGACGGAGCTTGAACGTCCAGGTCGTCGGCCCCGTCGCCTTCCACTCGGTGGCCAGGCTCGGATAGAGCTTCTGGTCGGGGTGGCGGCTCGTCAGGTTGTCGAAGACGTTGAACGACACCCGGATGTCGTTGGACGACGTCGAGAAGTGGGGGTCGAACTTCGAGATGTCGCCGCCCTGCGCGACGACCAGCTCGCGCTTCTGGGTCGTCTGCGCCCCGGCGCGCACCGGCGCCGCGGCGTCGGCCAGCGCGCCCGCGCCCGCGGCGGTCAGGCCGAGGATACCGGCCCGGCGCAGGAAGTCGCGCCGCGAGACGGCGCCCCTCTCGAGCGCGTTGACGAGCGCCTCGACCGTCGGGGTCTCCGCGTTTCGCTCCACGTGGTCCATCATCAGCCTCCTGGCCGGCGTGCGCGGCCATCGCGTGGGGTCGACATGCCAATTGCGTCCGGGTCGCGTCGTTGCGGGGTAGGCCAAAGGTAGAGAATGGTCCAACCCTTGTCAAGCCGCGGAGCCGCGTGGTACGGTCAACGCGGTTCCGATGGCGCTCACCCCGGCCGAGTTCCGCGCTGCGCTGCGGTCCTTCGCGGCGGGCGTCACGGTGGTGACGACCCGCGATCGGGACGGGCGCCCGTCGGGCCTCACGGCCAGCGCCTTCACCTCCGTGTCGCTGCACCCGCCGCTCGTGCTCGTGTGCGTCGACCACGCCGCCACGGCCTACCCGGACTTCCGGGCGCACGGCTGGTTCGCCGTCAACGTCCTGCGCCGGGAGCAGGAAGCGCTATCGCGCCGGTTCGCCGCTGACGGGCGGCGACAAGTTCCACGGCGTCGCGTGCCACGAGGGCGCTGCACGGCCTCCCGCTCCTCGACGACGCGCTGGCGACCCTCGAGTGCCGGATCGTCGAGGCCCACCCGGCGGGAGACCACACCATCTTCGTCGGGGAGGTCGAGGCCGCCAAGGTCCGCGGCGGGCACCCCCTCGTGTACTTCCAGAGCACCTACCACAGTCTAGCGACCGACACCGCTCCGCCGTCAGGCGCCCAGGGCCACTCGTGACGGTGGCCGTCGGCGAGCACCGGGAATCGTCATGCCCCCGACCCGCCCGACTCGAGCCGCGCGAGCTAGGCGACCGGCTGACGGCCGGCGCCATCCTCGTCGACACCCGCGACCCACGGGCGTTCGGCGTCGGACACGTCGCCGGCAGCCTGAACGTCTGGATCGACGGCCCGCAGTTCGCGGAGCGCGTGTCCTGGTTCGTGCCGGCCGCCGCCTCGCTCGTCCTCCTCACCGAGACCGAGTCCGACGTGGGCCGGGCGGTCCCGGCCCTGGCGCGGGTGGGGCTCGCGGACGTCGCCGGATATCTCGTCGGTACGGCCTGCGTTCGGGCCGCGGGGCTGCCCGTCGGCACGCTCACCAACGTGACCGTGCAGGAGCTCGCGGAACGCCTCGCCCGAGAGCCCGATCTGGTGGTCGTGGACGTGCGGGAGTCAGCCGAGTGGGCCGACGGGCACGTGGCGGCAGCCCGCCACGTCCCCATGCGCCAGGTCGCGGCGCGCATCGCGGAGATTCCCCGGAACCGTCGCGTCGCGATCACGTGCGCGGGCGGGACTCGCTCGAGCCTCGTCGGCAGCCTGCTCCTGGCGCGCGGCTTCACGGACCTCCTCAACGTCTGGGGCGGCATGACCGGCTGGACGCAGGCTGGCCTCCCCGTCACCCGCGACTGAGCGGCTCGTGAGCCGGCTCCGGGCGGCTCCGTAGTCCCCGTCCGCCGACCCGTGCCCCGTCTCGCCGCCCGATCGCCCCGGCGGGTGCCTGCGCCGTGAACCTCCTCCAGATCTATCCGAAGGGAGACTTCTACACCGGCGCCGCCATCCAGCTGCGGGACCTCGCGCGCGGCGCTCGCCGCCCGCGGCCACCGCGTGACCGTCGTCACCCGGCCCAGCGAGCGCTGGGCGGACGAGGCCCGCGCCGCCGGCTTCGCGCACCTGGGCTTCTTCCGCGGGCCCGCGGACCCGGCCGGCGCGGCCCGCCTGGCGGGCCTCCTCCGGCGCGACCGGATCGAGGTCGTCCACGCGCACAAGGGCGGCGGGCGCACCCTCACACTCCTCGCCCGCGGTCTCGCCGCCCGCCCTCCCCTGATCGTCAACCGGGGCGTCAGCTTCCCGATGGCGCCCGTGAGCCGCTGGCTCGACGGGAGTCGCCTGGTCGCCCGCATCGTGGCCGTCTGCCAGGCGATCAAGGACGACCTCGTGCGCCAGGGCCTTCCCGGCGGCAAGATCGAGGTCGTCTACTCCGGAACGGACACCGACCGCTTCGATCCGGCGCGCGCGGGCGGCGACGCTGTCCGGCGGGAGCTCGGCATCGACGCCACCACGCCGCTCGTGGCCCAGATCGGCGTCCGCGAGCCCAAGGGCAACGACGACCTCCTGCGGGCCTTCGCGCGGATCCGGGCCGCGCGCGGGGACGCCCGGCTTCTCCTCGTCGGCGCGCGGCCGGAGAAGCGGGCCCCGCTCGAGGCGCCTGGCGCGCGCGAGCGGGCTCGGCGACGCCGTCACGATCTGGGGTTACCGCGACGACATCCCCGAGGTGCTCGCCGCCGCGACCGTGTCCGTCGACGCCTCCCACGAGGGTCTCGGGATCACCGGCACGCTCCGCGAGTCGCTCGCGATGGAGACGCCCGTCGTCGCGACCCGGGCGATGGGCAACCCCGAGCTCGTCGGCCACGAGGAGCACGGCCTCCTCGTGCCGCCGCGGGACCCCGAGGCGCTCGCAGCCGCCGTTCTCCGGCTCCTCGCCGACCCTGCCTGGGCCCGGAGCCTCGGCCGCGCGGGCCGCGCGCGCGTCGTCGCCGGCTTCTCGACCCGGGCGAAGGTGGAGCGGCTGGAGCGCCTGTACGCCCGCGAGGCCAATCCCCGCGCCGCGCGGCGCCTGATCCACCCGCGGCTGCGCCCCGCAACCGCCCGCCTCCCGCGCACCTGCGGCGCCGCGCCGGAATCGGGGCGCCCGGCCCGACGCCCCTTGCTACAATACGCTCACGGATTCGCCGTGAAGGTCTTCAAGCGCCTCCTGCCGTACGTCCGCCCCTACTGGTCCTGGCTCATCGCCGGGGGTCTCCTGGCCATCGTCGTCTCGGGGGCCGACGGCCTCATCGCGTGGCTCGTCAAGCCGGCGATGGACCAGATCTTCATCAAGCGGGACCTGACCATGCTGAAGCTCATCCCGCTCCTCATTCTCGGGGTCTACGTCGCGAAGGGCGTCGGGCGCTACGGCCAGTCCTACCTGATGGCGTCCGTCGGGGAGCGCGTCATCACCGCCCTCCGCCGGGACCTGTACGTGCACATCCAGGGGATGCCCCTCGCGTTCTTCCAGCGACGGCACTCGGCCGACCTGATGTCGCGGATCGTCGTCGACGCGAGCCGTCTCGCCCGCCTGTCGTCCGAGGTCCTGGTCATGGCCTTCCGGCAGGTCTGCACGGTGGTCGCGCTCCTGGTCGTCATGGTCACGCAGGAGCCGCGCCTCACGCTTCTCGCGCTGATCGCCTTCCCCCTGGTCGGGCTCACGATCCGCGCCATGGGCCGGCGGCTCTACTCCATCAACCGCGGAACCCAGGAGCAGATCTCCGCGCTGAACACCGTGCTCCAGGAGGCCATCGCCGGCACGAAGATCGTCAAGGCCTTCGGCCAGGAGGCCCACGAGCAGGCGCGGTTCGACCAAGTGAACTACCGTCTGCTGGAGCTGTCGCTGAAGGACCGCCGGGTCGACGAGCTGTCGGAGCCCCTGATGGAGATCCTGGCCGCGCTCGGCCTGATGGCGATCCTCTGGTACGGGGGCTTCCGCGTGATCCAGGGTGACATGACCCCGGGCACGCTCTTCTCCTTCGTCACCGCGACCCTGATGGTCTACGGCCCGGTGCGGAAGCTGGCGCGCATCGCGAACCTCGCGCAGCAGACCACGCCGGCCGCCGAGCGCATCTTCGAGGTCCTCGAGTTGGAGCACGCGGTGGCCGACGCGCCGGACGCCGCCACGCTCGATGGCTTCCACCAGGCGATCGAGTTCGACCACGTCTGGTTCCGCTACGAGGACGGCGACATGGCGCTGAAGGACATCTGCCTCACCGTCCGGCGCGGCGAGGTCGTGGCGCTGGTCGGGATGAGCGGCGGCGGGAAGTCGACCCTCATCGACCTCATCCCGCGCTTCCACGACGTCACCCGGGGGCAGATCCTCGTCGACGGCACGGACGTCCGGCGCTACACGCAGGCCTCCCTGCGGAGCCAGATCGCGATCGTGACCCAGGACACGTTCCTGTTCCACGACACGATCGAGGCCAACATCGCCTACGGCCGGACGGGCGCGACGCCGGAGGAGATCCAGCGCGCGGCCCGCGCCGCCTACGCGCACGAGTTCATCGTCGCGGCGCCCGAGGGCTACCGGACGGTGGTCGGCGAGCGCGGCGTCAAGCTCTCGGGCGGCCAGCGGCAGCGGATCGCCCTGGCGCGCGCGTTCCTGAAGGACCCTCCGATCCTGATCCTCGACGAGGCGACGTCGGACCTCGACGCCGAGAGCGAGTTCATCGTCCAGCAGGCGCTGTCCGACCTCACGAAGGGGCGGACCGTCGTCCTGATCGCCCACCGACTCGCGACCGTCCGGCTCGCGCACCGGATCGTCGTCTTCCACGAGGGACGCATCGTGGAGGAGGGTACCCACGACGAGCTCCTGGGCCAGGACGGCGTCTATCGTCGGCTCCACGCGCTCCAGTTCGCCACCACGGGCCCCGCCGAGACGGCGGGCTGATCAGGATGCGCTGAGGCCGTACCCGCCGTGGATCTCGCCGCCCCCCGTCCACTACCGCTCGGCCGGTCCCGCGACTGGCTGGCCGTGGCCCGCGACGGCGTCCTCATGGGGTTCTTCGTCGCGATGGCGTGCTCGATCAGCGTCTCGCAGGGCCTGCTCGCGGCGCTCTGCGTGCTCGTCGTCGTCTCGTCGCGACTCGGGCGGACGGGCGGCGCCGGGGCGGTCGCCGCCTTGCCCTGGACGGATCTCGCCTCGCTCCGGCAGCACCCGCTCACGCCACCCTTCCTGGCCTTCACCGCCCTGACCCTCGTCTCGTCGGCGTTCTCGGGCAATCCCGGCTGGAGCTTCTGGATCGCGCGAGACCTCCTCCGGATCGCGACCTTCTACGTCGTCCTCGCGTGCACGCGGGAGCCGCGCCACGCCGTGCGGCTCTGGCAGGCGTTCCTGACGGCCTTGAGCCTCATGGCCGCCTACGGGCTCGGCCAGGCCTACCTCTGCGGGGTCCGCCCGGGCTGGGTGCCGGCCGCCTGGCTCACCGAGATATGCACGCACGCCCAGCGCGTCCGCGGGCCCTTCAGCATCTACATGACGTTCGGCGGGGTGCTCTTCCTCGGTGTGCTGTTCTTCCTGGCCTACCTCGCCAACGTCCCCTGGCGCCGCGCGTGGTGGATGCTCCCGGGCGTGGCGGTGACATCCGCGGCCCTGGCCTTCACCTACTCCCGGAACGCATGGCTGGGTCTCGCCGCGGGAGCGCTCGGCCTCGTGCTGACGGCGCGACGCACGCTGCGCATCGTCCTGGTCCTCGCGGCGGTGCTGACGCTGGGCGCGATCGCGATGCCAGGGGGCGTGACAGAGCGCGTACGGTCCGTCGTCAACCTCGAGGACCAGACCCTCCGGGACCGGGTGGCGATGTGGCGCTCGGGCCTCGCGATGATCGCCGACCACCCGCTCCTCGGCGTCGGCCCCGGCGAGGTCCGGACGTGGTATCAGCAGTACCGCCGGCCCGAGGCCGTGCGCCCCAGCACGGGCCATCTCCACAACTCCGCCATCCAGATCGCCGCCGAGCGCGGCCTGCCGGCCCTCGTGGCGTGGGTCTGGATCTGGGTGGTCTTCTTCCGGGAGGGCTGGCGGATCCTGGGGCAGGCCGACCGCGCGTCACCGTCCCGGCGGGCCCTCGTGTGCGCGAGCCTGGCTGGGGTGGCGGGCTTCCTGGTCGCGGGCCTGTTCGAGCACAACTTCGGCGACGCCGAGGTCGCGATGGTGATCTTCGCGCTGATGGCCCAGCCGTGGGTGGTGCTGCGCGACCTGAGCCCATCCGACTCGAGCGCGTCCCCGGCGGGCGCCTAGGACGCGGCGGTCTACTTGCCGGGCGGCGGCGCCTCCACCGCCTCGAGTGCGGCCGCCGCGGCCTCCCGCACCGAGGCGTCCCCGTCATGCCCGGCCGCATGCCGGAGCGCCTCCGATGCGCTGAGGGCCTCGGCGCCAAGCCGGCCCAGCGAGTCGGCCGCGAACCGGCGGATCGTGGGGTCCTCGCCCGTGGCGAGCGCCTCCACGAGCGCGGGTACCGCGCGCGGACCGAACCGGGAGAGCACGCGGCGAGCCTTCCAGCGCCAGTCGTCGGGAGACTCGGGCGCCATCGCCACTTCACCCAGCAACGAGGTCCGCGCTCTCACGACAGTCCGGCGGCGCGGCGCGCGTCCGACCCTAGTTGGAGGGCGCCGCGAACGGCAGGAGCGTCATGCGGGCGGCCGTGGTGTCCGGCGCGGGCAACCGCCGGGTCACGACGCGCGGCGTATCGGGAAGCGCGTCCTCGACCATGAGCGCGATGCGTTCCCAGTTCCGGCGCGGAGTGTTCTTCAGGTAGTGGTCGGTCAGGTAGTGCGCCAGCTCGTGGCCCAGGATCGGCCGGCTGTAGTACGGGATGGCGACGAAGTTCGCGCCTGGCAGATAGAGCGCGCGAGCGTCGGCGCCATGGGGGGCCACCGTCACGATCTGTCGGTACAGGTCGGAGATCCGGCCGGATGACATCACCATGATCCGGACCCGGGGCTTGCTCGCGTTGAGGTCGACGTTCAGGATGCCGGCGACCTCCTCGAGGAGATCGTCGACCTGCTCCGGGAGGAACTGCTCGTCCGCGTAGTTCTCGACGGTGGCGTACCGCGTGTGCGTCACGGTCGAGCGCTCACGGTAGCCCACGTCGGCACACCCCACCGCGAGCGGAAACAGCAACAGCGGAGCAACGAACCGGAGAGCGTCCGAGAGACCCATGGCTAGCTCTTTCCGGAAGCCGACTTCCGGAGGAGCTACGGAGCCCCCCCTGCTTCTTCGGTAACCCGGCCATCAGACCCCACTCGGGGCCAGACCCGTGGCTTTGCGTCCCCACCTCGCGGCGGGTTTGCCTTGTCGGAAGCGGCTTGCCTATTCGGTTGTCTCGGCCATTAACGTCAGCCTCCCTGGAGGATTCAAGTCCGATGCCAGACCGATCCGCCGAGATCGACCATGGGCCGCTACTTCAGACAGGTGTGCCTAACTATCCAATATGTATGCGAGATACTCGACGTAACACGACCGTAACCAATGAGCCGGCCGGGGCGTGGCTCGCCAATCTTACACGCACCTGCTGTCACATTGCGGCCAGGACGTCGCGGGGAACGGCCGAGCGGGCTACGGGTGCCGGAAGCGATTCGACAGCGGCAGACGCCAGTCGCGCCCGAAGGCTCTCGGGGTGATCTTCACGCCCGGCGGCGCCTGGCGTCGCTTGTACTCGTTCCGGTCCACCATCTGGACGACCTGCCGGACCGTCGCCTCGTCGTACCCGAGGGCAACGATGTCCGCGAGGGAGCGGTCCTCCTCGACGTACGCCTCGAGGATCCCGTCCAGGACCTCGTAGGGCGGCAGGGTGTCCTGATCGGTCTGATTGGGCCGGAGCTCCGCGGACGGGGCGCGCCGAATCACCGACTCGGGGATCACCGCCGGGCCGCGGGCGTTCCGCCACGCGGCCAGCGCGTACACCAAGGTCTTCGGGACGTCCTTGATGACCGCGAAGCCCCCCGCCATGTCTCCGTAGAGCGTGCAGTAGCCCACTCCCGTCTCGCTCTTGTTGCCGGTGGTCAGCACCAGCCACCCGAACTTGTTCGAGAGCGCCATCAGGAGGGTGCCGCGGACGCGCGCCTGGACGTTCTCCTCCGCCACGTCCTCCTTCAGGCCCTTGAAGGGCGCGGCGAGCACCTTCCGGAACGCCCGGTACGCGGGGGTGATGGGCAACGTCAGGAACTCGATCCCGAGGTTCCGCGCGACGCGCCGGGCGTCGGCCCGCGTGCCGGCCGACGAGAAGGGGGACGGCATGGAAACCCCGACGACGCCCTCCCGCCCCAGCGCGTCGACGGCGATCGCCGCAGTCAGCGCCGAGTCGATGCCACCCGACAGCCCCACGACGACGCGGCGGAATCCGTTCTTCCGGATGTAGTCCCGGGTGCCGGTCACGAGCGCCGCGTACACCTCGGCGTCGCGGTCGAGGAACGCCGCGGGGCGCTCCGGCAACGCGGGACGCGGCCGCGCCGGGAGTGCCGAGAGCCGGATCCGCTGGACCGGGGCCGCCGCCACGCGCTTCTCCTTCCGTCGCCGCGAGTCGCGGAGCCTCGCTCGGAACGCCGCGTCGAGGTCCACGTCCGCGACGACGAGGTCCTCCTCGAACGCCCGCCCGAGCGCGAGCCGGTCGCCGGCGGGATCGAAGACCATCGACTGGCCGTCGAACACGAGCTCGTCCTGGCCGCCGACCAGGTTCACGAACGCGAGGTAGCCGACGTGGTCGGCCGCGCGCGTGGCGAGCATCTTCTCGCGGAACCGCACCTTCCCGACGTGGTACGGCGACGAGTTGATCGAGACCACCAGCTCCGCGCCGGCGAGCGTCTGCGCGGTCATCGGCCCGGTCGGGTACCAGATGTCCTCGCAGATGTTGACCGCGAAAACCGGCCCGTTCTCCCCCAGCTCGAAGACCGGGGTTTCCACGCCGGCCTGGAAGTACCGGTCCTCGTCGAAGACTCCGTAGTTCGGCAGGTACTGCTTGTGGTAGACGCCGGCCACCGCTCCGTCGTGGCAGACGGCGGCCGCGTTCATGATGTCGTCGCGCCGGTCGACGAAGCCGACCACCACGATGAGGCCGGTGGCGGCCCGCGCCACCCGGTCCAGGGCGCGGAGATTCGCCTCGATGAACGCCGAGCGGAAGAGGAGGTCCTCGGGTGGGTACCCCGTGAGGCAGAGCTCGGGGAAGGCCACCAGGTCGACGCCGAGGGCGCGGGCGCGCTCGATCTCGTCGAGCACCCGGCGGGCGTTCCCCTCGACGTCGCCGACGGTGACGTTGAGCTGCGCCAGGCCGACCCGGAGCTGTCGCACGCGGCCCTCCGGGCTGGAGTATATCAAATCGGCCTTGACGAACCTCCGAACGCTTCGGATCATGTGGGCGCGATGACCGACGTCCCCGTCGAGCGGCGCACCTACTTCCCGCAGGCGATTCCCGCCGGCGCCGAGCGGCGCGCCTGCCCGGTCTGCGGCCGTCTGACGCTCGTGCCCTGGTACCTGCGTCGCGACCGCGAGCGGCACGTCTGGCGCCGCTGGGTCTGCACCGCGTGCCAAGCGCATCAGGACCTGCCCGAGGACGAGTCGGCCTGAGCCCGGGGTCCGCCCCGTGACGAAGGCCATCGACGTCCACTGCCATCTCTCCACGCGCCCGCAGTACGAGGCGTGGGGGCCCTACCTCGAGCCTATGGAGCGGTACTACAAGTTCCGACCCGACGTCCGCACCGAGGACGAGATGGTGGAAGACCTCCGCCGGGCCGGGGTCCGCGCCTGCATCATCGGCTGGGACGCCGCCGCGGGCTCGGGGGGGCCGCCGCTCACCAACGACTACGTCGCCGACCTGGTGCGCCGCTACCCCGACACCTTCCCGGGCGGCTGGGCCATGGTCGACCCGTGGCGCGGGCGCGAGGCGCTCCGCGAGGCGGAGCGGTGCCTCACCACCCTCGGCCTGATGGGGCTCAAGTTCCAGGCGACCGCCCAGGCGTTCTTCCCGGACGACCACCGCTTCTATCCGCTCTACGACCTCTGCCGGTCCTTGGGCAAGGCCGTCCAGTTCCACTCCGGCACGACGGGCTTCGGCGCGGGCACGCCGGGCGGCATGGGACTCAAGCTGAAATACTGCCGGCCCATCCCGCACCTCGACGACGTCGCCGCGGACTTCCCCGACCTCACGATCATCGCCTGCCACCCGTCGTGGCCCTGGCAGGACGAGATGATCGCGGTCTGCCTCCACAAGGCGAACGTCTTCATGGAGATGTCGGGATGGTCGCCGAAGTACTTCTCGGAGGCGCTCAAGCGCGAGATCCGGGGACGCCTGCAGGACCGCGTGATGTTCGGCTCGGACTATCCCGTCCTGAGCTACGAGCGCCTCTTCCGGGACTGGGAGTCGGAGGGATACCCGGACACGGTGCTGGAGAAGGTCTACCTGCGGAACGCCGAGCGGATCCTCGGCCTCCGCGCCTGAGGACCGCGCCCCCGATTCCCTCGCGGCCGGGGGCGGCGAGCCCCGGTCCTGCGCGCGCCGCCGGTACAATGAACGTCGTGCGACCGATGCTCGAGGCCCGCGCCCTGATCAAGCACCTCGGCGGCCGGCGGGTCGTCGACGGAGTGGATCTCGTCTGTCTCCCGAGGCAGATCCACGGTCTCCTGGGGCCGAACGGCGCCGGCAAGACGACGACGCTCCGCATGCTGTACGGCTTCCTGACCCCCGACGCGGGTGAGATCCGCTTCGAGGGTGTGGACGCGCGGCAGGACCTCGCGGCCGCCAAGCGCCACATCGGCGTCTGCACGCAGGACGACACCTTCGACGGGGAGTTCACGGTGGAGCAGAACCTCCGGATCGCCGCCGAGTACTTCCGGCCGCGGCCCGAGGCCCTGGGCGAGCGCGTGGGCGGGCTCCTCGACCGCTTCGAGCTCCGCCCCTTCGCGCGCCAGAAGCCCGAGACGCTCTCGGGCGGATACCGCCGGCGTCTGATGCTGGCGCGGGCGATCGTGCACCGGCCGCGGCTCCTCTTCCTCGACGAGCCCACGACGGGCCTCGACCCCCAGGCCCGCGTCGCCGTGTGGCAGCTGGTCGACGGGCTGCGCGCGGACGGGCTCGCGATCGTCCTGACCACGCACTACATGGACGAGGCCGAGCGGCTGAGCGACGTCCTCACCGTGCTGGCCCGAGGGCGCGTCGTCGCCCACGGGACGCCCAAGGCCGTCCTGGGCGACTCGGTCGGCGAGCACGTCGTGGTCGTGGCCGCCGCCCCGGACGTCGGCACGGGGCTCCTGCCCTGGCTCGCCGGCAGGGGGCTCGGGGAACCGGCCACCGTGCTCGGCGACTGGCACGTGCCGCTCAGCGCCGAGGCCCTCGCCGAATTCGCCCGCGCCTTTCCGCATCTCCGCTACGAGGTGCGGAGTCCCACGCTCGACGACCTCTTCCTCAAGCTGGCCCTGGAGCCGTGACGCACATGGAGGCAGCCACGAGCAGGCCGGGACGCGTCGACGCGGGATGGCTCTCCGCCGCGTTCGAGTGGCAGAGCCGGGCGGTGGTGCTCCGCCACCTCCGCGTCCACCTCAACAACTGGCACACCGCGTTCCTCCCGCCCGTGTTCGAGCCCGTGGCGATGCTCCTCGCGTTCGGCCTGGGCCTCGGGGGCTACGTGGTAAACCTCGAGTGGCAGGGGCGCCCGCTTGCCTACCCGACCTTCGTGGCGCCGGGCCTCCTCGCCTACGCCGCGTTCATGACGGCGGTCTTCCAGGCGCTCTTCTCCGCGTTCATCCGGATGCGCTATCAGCGGACCTGGGAAGGCCAGCTCACGACACAGGTCGAGCTCCGCCACGTCGTCTGGGGCGAGGTGCTGTGGGCCGCCCTGCTGGCAACCATCTACGTGGTGATCGTGGCGACGGTGCTGACCCTCTTCACCCTGGTCGGGCTCGTGGAGCTCCGCCTGGCGTGGCTCCCGGCGGTGATCCCCATCGCCTTCCTCGCGGGGTGCGGGTTCGCCGCCTTCGGCCTCTGCTTCACGGCGCTGGTGCCGACGATCGACCACATGAATCTCCCGGTGTTCCTCGTCGTCATCCCGATGGGTCTTCTGTCGGGGACCTACTTCCCCATCACCCATCCCGTCCTCGCCGCGGCCTCGACGGCGAATCCGCTCTACCACCTGGCGCAGACCTACCGCGGCATCCTCCTCGGGGGCCCGGTCGCCGCGCACCTCATCCCCCTGGCCCTCCTATCGGCCCTCATGGTCGCCGCGCTCGTCCCGCTCGACCTGCGTCTTCTGCGGCGCCGGGTTTTGGGTGACTGACGCGCCCCGCGCCGCGGTGACCTTGACCCGCGACGGCGACCAGTGGTAGTCAGGGCGACGTGAAGCTCTCCGGGAAGGTCGCCCTCGTCACCGGCGCGGCTCGCGGGATCGGTCGCGGGATCGCCCTCGCCCTGGCGAGCGAAGGCGCCCACGTCGCCGCCGCCGACCTCGGCGTCCCCAACGACGGCGCGATCGGCTACCGGCTCGCGCGGCCGGCCGATCTCGAGGAGACGGTCCGCGCCCTGGAGGGACGCGGGGTCCGCGCCCTCGGCATCGCCGGGGACGTGACGCAGGCCGGTGACGCCCGCCGCATGGTGGCCGAGACGGTCGCCAGCCTCGGCGGGCTCGACATCCTGGTCAACAATGCCGGGGTCCTGGTCGGCGGACCCTTCGAGCAGCTCACTGAGGCGCAGTTCGACCGGATGATGGGCGTGAACGTGAAAGGGATGGTCCTGGTCACCCAGGCTGCGCTGCCGGCGCTTCGCGCGCGTGGCGGGGGCTCCATCGTGAACATCTCGTCCATCTCCGGGAAGACCGGCCGCGCCTTCACCGCAGGCTACGCGGCGTCGAAGTTCGCGGTCGTGGGCTTGACGCAGGCGCTCGCCCACGAGTTCGGGTCGGCGAACATCCGGGTGAACGCGGTCTGCCCCGGCCTCCTGCGGACCACGATGTGGACCGACGGCGTCGCCCCCGCCCGCGCGCCCTCCCTCGGCGTTCCGGTCGACCAGGCCTTCGACACCTTCGTCCGTCAGACGACGCCCCTCGGGCGCGAACAGACCCCCGAGGACATCGGCGAGGCCGTCGTCTACCTCTGCCGGGCCGAGAACGTCACCGGCGTCGCCCTCAACGTCGCGGGCGGCGTCGAGATGCACTGACCTCGGTCCTGCGCTCGCCCACCCAGCGGGCCTCACGGACGCTCCCCGCCCTTCCGCGTCGAATCGACGCCACTTCGGCTAGAATGGCGCCGCGTTTGTCCCGCAGCGCTCTGCGCCACCGCATGCCGACACCGGGGAGTCGGGAGGGCAGCATGAAGGCCTGTCGATGAGCCCCGGACCCGCGGAGTACCCGGCGAGGGTCCGGATCGGCCTCCTGGCCGGCGGCCCGGACGGCCTGGCCCTCCTCCAGCTGCTCCACGGCTGGCTCGCGGCGACGATCGTGTTCGCCGTCGACCCCTCGCCCGAGCCGACCGTCCTCCGCGAGGCGCGCGCTCGCGGGATCCCGGCGGCCGCCCGCGCGCTCGAGGTCTTCGAGCAGCTCCCGGTCGACCTCATCGTCGACTCCGTCGGGCGGCGTGAAATCGTCGACGTGCTCCTCCGCGCGCGGCGGCCCGGGATCGAGGTCATCGGCCCCGGGAGCGTCCCCTTCCTCCGGCTCCTCCTCCGTGACCTGACGGAGAGCCTCGAGCAGCAGGCCGCCACCGGCGAAATCCTCCGGGTCATCAGCCAGTCCCCCACCGACGTGCAGCCGGTGCTGGAAGCCGTCGTCGAGCGCGCCGCACGTCTCTGCAGCGTGCCGGACGCCGAGATCTTCCAGGTGGACGGCGAGGCCCTCCGTCTGGTCGCGAAGATCGGGCCCCATCCCTTCTGGTCCATCGGGGAGACGGCGCCCCTGAACCGCAACTGGGTGACCGGCCGGTCCGTGGTCGACCGGACCCTGGTCCACGTGCACGACCTGTCAGCATCGGAGGCTGAGTTCCCGCAGGGGGCCGCGTACGCGAAGCGGTACGGCCATCGCACCACGCTGGCCACCCCGCTCCTGCGCGAGGGCGTCCCCATCGGCGCCATCCTCATCCGAGGCATGGAGCTCCGCCCCTTCACCGACAAGCAGATCGCGCTCCTCCAGACCTTCGCCTCCCAGGCGGTCATCGCCATCGAGAACGCGCGCCTGTTCCGGGAGCTCGGCACCAGGAACCGCGACCTCACCGAGGCCCTCGACCAGCAGACCGCCACCGGCGAGATCCTCCGCGTGATCTCGAGCTCTCCCACCGACACCCAGCCCGTCTTCGACACCATTGCCCACAGCGCGGCACGCCTCTGCGAGGCGCAGTTCGCCTTCGTCTTCCGGTTCGACGGAACGCTCCTCCACTTCGCCGCGCACCACGGCCTCACGGCCGAGGGCCTCGGGGCCCTGCGCCGCGCGTGGCCGCTCGCGCCGGACTCCGGCACCGCCGCGGGACGGTCGGTTCTCCGCCGCACCATCGCGCACATCCCCGACGTGTTCGCGGAGCCTGGCTACGCGCACGGCACCGTCGCGCAGGTCGCCACCTTCCGGAGCGTCGTGGCGGTGCCGATGCTCCGCGACGGCGTGCCCATCGGGACGATCACCCTGAACCGGTCGCAGACCGGGCCGTTCTCCGACCGCCAGATCGCGCTGCTCCAGACCTTCGCCGACCAGGCGGTCATCGCCATCGAGAACGTCCGCCTCTTCACGGAGCTCGAGGCCAAGAATCGCGACCTCACCGAGACCCTCGAGCAGCAGACCGCAACCGGGGAGATCCTCCGCGTCATCTCGCGCTCGCCCACCGACGTCCAGCCGGTCTTCGACACGATCGTCGAGAGCGCGGTCCGGCTCTGTGACGGCCTATCGGCGACGGTCTACCGATTCGACGGCACGCTGATCCACGTCAGCGCGCAGGACCGCAGCGTCGCGCCCGAGGCGCGTGAAGCGTTCCGGCAACGGTACCCGGCGCCGCCGAGCCGGACGAGCGTGGTCGCCGAGGCAATCCTCGACCGGAAGGTCATCCACGTCCGCGATTTCGCGTCCGACCCGGGCATCATGCCCGCAAGCCTGGAGATGGCGCGGGCCATCGGCCACCGGAGCCTGCTCGCCGTGCCGATGCTTCGGGACGGCGCGCCCATCGGCGCCATCGCCGTCGGGCGACGGTCACCGGATATGGGCCCTCGCCCGTTCTCCGAGCGCGAGATCTCGCTGCTCCAAACCTTCGCCGATCAGGCGGTCATCGCGATCGAGAACGTCCGGCTCTTCACCGAGCTGGAGGTCCGCAACCACGACCTGACCGAGACCCTCGAGCAGCAGACCGCCACCGGCGAGATCCTCCGCGTCATCTCGAGGTCGCCCACCGACGTCCAGCCGGTCTTCGACGCGATCGCGGGAAGCGCCGCCCGGCTGTGTGGAGCCGAGCTCGCCTGGGTGTTCCGCTACGACGGCCATCGTCTTCACTTCGCCGCGCACCACGGTCTGTCAGCCGCCGGACTGGAGGCGGTCCAATCGGTCTATCCCATGACGCCCGGGCGGGGAAGCGCCGCCGCGCGATCGATCGTGAGCGGCGCCGTCCAGCACATCCCGGACGTCCACGAGGACCCCGACTACGCGCACGGAGCGACCGCGACGGTGATGACCTACCGCGCCATCGTGGCGGTGCCGATGCTGCGGGAGGGGATTCCCGTCGGGACCATCGCCGTCGGTCGCGGCAGCACCGGGCTCTTCCCCGACCGGCAGATCGACCTCCTGAAGACGTTCGCGGACCAGGCGGTCATCGCCATCGAGAACGTCCGCCTGTTCCGCGAGCTCGAAGTCCGCAACCGCGACCTCACCGAGACCCTCGAGCAGCAGACCGCCACCGGCGAGATCCTCCGCGTCATCTCGAGCTCCCCCACCGACGTCCAGCCGGTCTTCGAGGCCATCGCCCGGGCCGCAGCAACCCTGTGCGAGGCCGATCTGTCCGGACTCTATCCGTTCGACGGTAGCCTCATTCACATCGGGGCGATGCACGGCCGGACGCCGGAAGAGATCGACGCCGCCCGGCGGGCCTTCCCACATCCGCCGAGCCGCCTCAGCATTACCGCGCGGGCGATCCTGGCCGCGGCCGTCGTCCAGGTCGCCGACATCAGCGAGGACCCGGAGATCGCCGACGCGCTCCGCATCTATCGGACCATCCTCGCCGTCCCAATGATCCGGGACGCCCGGCCAATCGGGGCCATCACGGTGGGACGGCGAGCCGTCCGGCCGTTTTCCGACAAGCAGATCAAGCTCCTCGAGACCTTCGCCGACCAGGCCGTCATCGCCATCGAGAACGTCCGTCTGTTCACCGAGCTAGAGGCGCGGAACCACGACCTCACCGAGACTCTCGAGCAGCAAACGGCCACCGGCGAGATCCTGCGCGTCATCTCGAGCTCCCCGACCGACGTCCAGCCCGTCTTCGACGCGATCGTCGACAGCGCGGTCAGACTGTGCGACGCGTCCTTCGGCGGGGTGCTCCGCTTCGATGGCGAGCACATGCACATCGCCGCCGTGCACAACGTGGACCCGGAGCGGCTGGAGGTCTTCAACCGCCTGTTCCCGATGCGGCCGACGAGAGACATCGCCATAGGGCGCGCCATCCTGGATCGAGCGGTCGTCCATTTCGAGGACGTGCTCAAGGAGCCGTCGAACCCGCTCCGAGACGCTTCGCGAACGGCGCTCGGCTACCGGGCTTGGCTGACCGTGCCCATGCTGAGAGACGAGACGCCGCTGGGGGTCATCTTCTGCTGGCGACCCGACCCGCGAGCGTTCACGTCGAAACAGGTCGCGCTCGTCCAGACCTTCGCCGACCAGGCCGTCATCGCCATCGAGAACGTCCGGCTCTTCACGGAGCTGGAGGTCCGCAACCGCGACCTGACCGAGACCCTCGAGCAGCAGACCGCCACCGGCGAGATCCTGCGCGTCATCTCGAGCTCTCCGACCGACGCCCAGCCCGTCTTCGACACCATCGCCCGCAGCGCGGCGCGGCTCTGCGAGGGGCAGTACGCGTTCGTCTTCCGGTACGACGACGATCTCCTCCACCTGGCCGCTCATCACGGGCTGACGCCCGAGGGGTACGAGGCGTTCCGGAAGGCCTGGCCGATGCGCCCGAGCCCCGGCAGCGCGGCCGGACGGTCGATCCTGACCCGCGGCATCGCGCACATCCCGGACGTCCAGGCGGACCCGGGCTACGTGCTCAGCGCGGTGGCGGACCTCGCCTCGTATCGCAGCACCGTGGCCGTGCCGATGGTGCGCGAGGGCATCCCGATCGGCACCATCAACGTCTCGCGGTCGCAGGCCGGCCCGTTCTCGGAACGGCAGGTCGGTCTCCTCCAGACGTTCGCCGACCAGGCCGTCATCGCCATCGAGAACGTCCGCCTCTTCCAGGAGCTGCAGGCGCGGACATCCGAGCTGACCCGCTCCGTCGGCGAGCTCCAGGCGCTGGGCGAGGTCAGCCAGGCCGTGAGCTCCACGCTCGACCTCGAGACCGTCCTCGCCACCATCGTGAGCCGCGCGATCCAACTCGCCGGCAGCGATTCCGGCATCGTGTACGAGTTCGACGAGGCTGCCCAGGCCTTCCACGTGATGGCCACGCACCACGTCACCCCGGAGCACCTGGCCGCCCTCCGGACCGCGCCCATCCGCCTCGGCGAGGGCGCGATCGGTCGTGCCGGCGTGACCCGGGCGGCCGTCCAGGTGGCCGACATCGAGCGGGAGTGGGAGCTGGTGGCGCCCCAGGTGCGCCAGCTCCTCGTCCGGGACGGGACGCACTCGCTCGTGGCGATCCCGCTCGTCCGCGAGGAGCGGCTCCTCGGGGGCCTCGTGATCCTCCGCCACCAGCGAGGCGCCTTCTCCCCGGAGATCGTGGCCACGCTCCAGACGCTCGCGGCCCAGTCCGTGATCGCGATCCAGAACGCCCGGCTCTTCCGCGAGATCGACGCGAAGGGCCGCGAGCTCGAGAACCTCTCCCAGAACATGGAGCAGCTCTACCGGCTCTCCACCGCGCTCCAGGAGCCGCTCTCGCTCGGCGAGCAGCTCACGCGCGTGCTCGACGCCGCCCGGCAGGTCGTCCGGCTCGACCGGCTCCACGTCTGGACCCTCACGCCGGCGGGCGACGCGCTCGCGCTCGGCGCCGGCGCGGGCCTCACGCCGGAGGAATGGCAGCCGCTGGAAGGCCTGACGATTCCTCTCCCGGAGGCCGGCGCGCTGGCCGCGGCGTGTCGGGACCGCACACCCCTGCTCTTCAACGACCAGCATCCCCTGCCGCCAGAGCTCCGGCTCCGGCCGCCCTACTCGACCCTCACCGCCCTCCGCACGAAGAACATCCTCGTGGTCCCGATGATCGCCCGCGGCCGCCCGGTCGGGGTCCTCTCCGCCGACAACCGAGTGAGCCGCGAGCCGATCCCGCCGCCCACCGTCGACCTCCTCCAGACGTTCGCGTCCCAGGCGGCCGTCGCGGTGGAGAACGCCAGGCTCTTCCAGGAGATCCAGGACAAAGGCAAGGAGCTCGAGGTGGCGAGCCGCCACAAGTCGCAGTTCCTGGCGAACATGAGCCACGAGCTCCGGACCCCGCTCAATGCGATCATCGGCGTCACGGAAATGCTCCTCGAGGACGCGCAGGCGGCGGCCCAGCCCGACCAGATCGAGGCGCACGAGCGCATCCTCCGGGCCGGCCGGCACCTCCTGGCCCTCATCAACGACATCCTCGACCTCTCAAAGATCGAGGCGGGGAAGCTCGAGCTCTCGCTGGAGAGCGTCGCCGTCGGGCCGATGGTCGAGGACGTCGTGTCGACCATCCGGCAGCTCGCCCAGAAGAACGGCAACCAGGTGGTGGCCGAGTGTCCCGCCGACGTGGGCGCGATCCGCGCGGACCCCACGCGTCTCCGCCAGTCCCTGCTCAATCTCGCGAGCAACGCCAGCAAGTTCACCGAGCGCGGGATCGTCCGGGTCGAGGCAAAGCGGACGCCGGACGAGGGCGGCCGCGAGTGGGTCACCATGGCGGTCTCGGACACCGGCATCGGCATGACCGCGGAGCAGATGGGCCGGCTGTTCGAGGACTTCACCCAGGCCGACGCGTCGACGACGCGGAAGTACGGGGGGACCGGGCTCGGGCTGGCGATCAGCCGGCGGCTGTGCCGCATGATGGGCGGCGACATCACGGTGGCCAGCACGCCGGGACAGGGCTCCACCTTCACCATCCGCCTTCCCGCGGACCTCCAGGCCCCCCTGCCGGCCGACGCGGCGCCCGCCGTCCGGCCGCGCGTCGCTTCCCCGGCGGCGCCCGAGCGCCCGAGGACATCGGCGCGGACCGTGCTCGTCATCGACGACGATCCGACCGTGCGCGACCTCATGGAGCGCTTCCTCGCCAAGCAGGGGTTCTCCGTGGTCACGGCCGCCAGCGGGCTGGACGGCCTACGACTGGCCCGCGAGGTACGCCCCGCCGCGATCACGCTCGACGTGATGATGCCGGACCTCGACGGCTGGACCGTGCTCGCCGCGCTCAAGGGGGACCCGACCCTGGCGGGCATCCCGGTCATCGTCGTGACCATCGTCGACGAGAAGAGCCGCGGCTACTCGCTCGGGGCGACCGACTACATGGTGAAGCCCATCGACCGCGACCGACTGGCCGGCGTCCTCCGGCAGCTCTGCGGCGACCGGCCGACGCCGCACGTCCTGGTGGTGGACGACGACCCCGCGGTGCGCGCGGTCATCACCCAGACGCTCGAGCGCGCCGGGTGGTCCATCGGCGAAGCAGAGAACGGCCGCATCGCGCTCCAGCGGGTCGCGGCGAAACGCCCCGATGCGATCGTCCTGGACCTCCTGATGCCGGAGCTGAACGGCTTCGAGTTCCTCGCCGCGCTCCGACGCGACCCCGCCTGGCGCGGCATCCCGGTGGTGGTCCTCACGTCGATGGACCTCAGCGCCGAGGACCGGCGCATCCTCAACGGCTCCGTCGAGCGGATTCTCGAGAAGGGCGCCTGGGATCGCGAGCAGCTCCTGGCCGAGATCGGGCGCGCCCTTGCGGGCATCGCCCCCGCGGGCGGAGATCCCCGGTGACCAAGATCCTCTACGTCGAGGACAACGACGACAACGTCTACATGCTCCGCAACCGGCTGACGCGCGCGGGGTTCGGCGTCGTCGTGGCGGGCGACGGCGCGCAGGGCGTCCGGATGGCCGAGACGGAGGCGCCCGCCCTCATCCTGATGGACCTGAGCCTTCCGGTCCTGGACGGGTGGGAGGCCACGCGGCAGCTGAAGGCCGCGGCGGCGACCGGCGGGATCCCCGTCATCGCGCTCTCCGCCCACGCCATGGAGGGTGAGCGCGACCGCGCCCTCGCGGCCGGCTGCGACGACTTCGACACCAAGCCGGTGGACTTCCCGCGGCTTCTCGAGAAGATCCGGACGCTCCTCGCAAAGACCTCGAAGGCATGAGCCCGGACGGGCCCGCGCTGCTCCTGGTCGACGACAACGAGGACAACCTCTACACGCTGACCCAGCGTCTCCGCCGCGAGGGCTACACCAACCTCACGTCCGGCCGGAACGGCCGCGAGGCGCTCGAGCTCCTCCGGTCACGGCCCTTCGACCTCGTTCTGCTAGACGTCATGATGCCCGAGCTGAACGGCTACCAGGTCCTGGAGGAGCTGAAGGCCGACGAGCGCCTCCGCGGCGTCCCGATCATCATGATCTCGGCGGTGGACGAGCTCGAGAGCGTCATCCGATGCATCGAGCTCGGCGCGGCAGACTACCTCTCGAAGCCCTTCAACCCCGTCCTGCTGCGGGCCCGGGTCGCCGCCTGCCTCGAGAAGAAGCACCTCCACGATCAGATGGTCGCGTGGAACCAGACGCTGGAGCAGCGGGTCCGCGAGAAGGTCGCCGAGGTCGAGCGGCTGGGCCGCCTGAAGCGGTTCTTCTCGCCGCACCTCGCCGAGCTCATCGTGGCCGGGGGCGCCGAGGACCCGCTCAAGACCCACCGTCGCCAGATCACCGTCGTGTTCCTGGACCTCCGCGGCTTCTCGACCTTCGCCGAGACGACCGAGCCGGAGGAGGTCATGAGCGTCCTCCACGAGTACCACGCGGCCATGGGCGAGCTGGTCCTCGAGCACGAGGGGACGCTCGAGCGGTTCACCGGCGACGGGATGATGATCTTCTTCAACGACCCGGTGCCCGTGCCGCAGCCCGCCGAGCGCGCGATCCGGATGGCCATGGCCATGCGAGACCGGGTACAGCGCCTGAGCGCGGGGTGGCGCAAGCGCGGCCACGATCTCGGGCTGGGCGTCGGCATCGCCGAGGGCTACGCGACGATCGGCGCCATCGGCTACGAGGGCCGGTGGGACTACGGCGCCATCGGCACCGTGACGAACCTGGCGGCGCGACTGTGCGGAGAGGCGAAATCCGGGCAGATCCTCGTGTCTCGTCGCGTGGCCGGCATCGTCGAGGCCGACGTCGAGCTCGAGCCGGTCGGGACCCTCACGCTCAAGGGGTTCCTGAAGCCGGTCGAGGCGTTCAACGTCCTTCGACCCAAGGCCGGAGGCTGACCGCCGCCCCCGTCAGGCGAGTAGCGCCTGCCTGAGCCGAGCGCGGCGCCCGGCCGCCGCATCCGCCACCGCTGGCCACGCGATCGCGATCCCGCTCGCGAGCCGCACCCCCGCCTCTTCCCCCTCGGCCCGGTCCTCCAGGACGTCGTGGACCACGAGCTCGAAGCGATCGAGCTCGGGCGCTTCGCCCACGCCGCGCAGGGCCAGCGCCTCCACCTTCACGTAAAGACAGAGCCCCGCGTCCGCGAACACGAGGGTGGCGCGACCGGACTCCCGGAGGTGTCGGCTCGAGCGGGAGCCGCGGTGAAGCGCGAGTCGAAGTCGCGCGGCGTCCAGCGCGAGGACCTCCGCGTACGAGACCAGCGCGGGGTGAGGCCACCCGTACGGGTCGATCGTCGACAGCACGATGGCGAGGTTGGCGGGCGCCGCCGCGGCCGGCCCCATGAGGCGGGCGAGAAGGGCGTCAGGAAGGGTCGCGCCGAGCGATCGTGTCACCCCTGGGAGTATAGACGCGCCAGGCCGGGCGGCACCCCGCCCGGCCTGGCATGGCGACAGCTCGGCGATCGGCTAGATGTCGTAGTAGAGCGCGAACTCGTGCGGATGCGGCCGGAGCCGGATCGCGTCGACCTCGTTTTTCCGCTTGTACTCGAGCCACGTCTCGATGAGGTCCGGCGTGAAGACGTCGCCCTTCAGCAGGAAGTCGTGGTCCTTCTCCAGGTTGTCGAGCACGACGTCGAGCGAGCCGGGGAGCTGCTTGATCGCCTTCTGCTCCTCCGCCGGCAGCTCGTAGAGGTCCTTGTCGATCGGCTGCCCCGGATCGATCTTGTTCACGATGCCGTCGAGCCCGGCCATGACGCAGGCCGCGAACGACAGGTACGGGTTGCAGGACGGATCGGGCGTACGGAACTCGATGCGCTTGGCCCTTTCCGACCGCGAATACACCGGGATCCGGATGCAGGCGGACCGGTTCCGCTGGCTGTACACCAGGTTGATCGGCGCCTCGTACCCCGGCACCAGCCGGCGGTAGGAGTTCGTCGACGGCGCGATGAACGCCAGCAGCGCGGGCGCGTGCTTCAGGATGCCGCCGATGTAGTGGAGGCACATCTTCGAGATGTCGGCGTAGCCGCCCACCTCGTAGAAGAGGTTCTTGCCGTTCTTCCACAGCGACTGGTGGGTGTGCATGCCGGATCCGTTGTCCTGGAACAGCGGCTTCGGCATGAACGTGACCGTCTTGCCGTGCTGCCGGGCGGTGTTCTTGGTGACGTACTTGTACCACATCACCCGGTCGGCCATCTTCGTGAGGGTATCGAACCGCATGTCGATCTCGGACTGCCCCGCGGTGGCCACCTCGTGGTGGTGCACCTCGATCCGCACGCCGACCTTCTCCAGGTTGAGCACCATCTCCGACCGGAGGTCCTGGAAGTGGTCCATCGGCGGGACCGGGAAGTAGCCCTGCTTGTAGCGCGGGCGGTACCCCAGGCCCTCCTTCCCCGTGTTCCACGCCCCGGCCTCGGAATCGATCTGGTAGAAGCCGAAGTTGTGCCCCTGGTCGAACTTGATCGAATCGAAGATGAAGAACTCCAGCTCGGGGCCGATGTAGACGGTGTCGGCGATGCCGGTCTGCTTCAGGAACAGCTCGGCCTTCTGGGCGACGTACCGGGGATCCCGGGTGTAGGCCTCCATCGTCACCGGGTCCTTGACGTTGCAGTTCAGGACGAGCGTCGGGACCGCGGTGAACGGGTCCATCTGCGCGGTGGTCGGATCGGGCATGAGGAGCATGTCCGACTCGTCGATCGTCTGGAATCCGCGGATCGACGACCCGTCGAAGCCGATACCCTCGGAGAACAGCTCCTCGTCGAGGTCGTGGGTCGGGATCGAGAAGTGCTGCCACAGCCCGGGGACGTCGATGAAGCGGAGATCGACGATCTTCGCCCCGCGCTCCTTGGCCGCGTGGATGACATCCTTCGGTGTCTTCGTCTCCAGCGGCTTCACATCATCAGACATGCAGGATCCTCCGTTGGACTGGTTGTCGGTTGTGGACACCGGCTCGCCGCGCCGGACCGCGAAGCGACCGCGCCGATTCTAGCGAGCATCCCTTCCCTCTTCAATCGGCACCCGAGCAGGACAAGGCGCGCCGCCGGCCGTTCAGCCAGCAACACGCGGCAGCAACCCGATCACCCTCTGCACGTCCAGAAAGCAACCCGCGTGCCGCGGCCGCCGCCGGCTCGGGCCCCGAAATTCGCGCGGTTTCCGCGCCACCGCTCGCACGCCTTGCCGAATCCGTGGGCAGCTGCTCACGCCGTGGGCAGGTCCGCCCCCGCGTTGACGATCCCGCCGGAGCCCGCTAGTGTCGGGACGAGAGCGCTGCCGTCCACCTCGACCAGAGAGGGAGTCCCACGATGAGCGTCGAACTCGAAGCGATGGAGGGCCGATCCCGTGATCTCCTCTCCACCGCCGCCACGGTCCTGCCCGGCGCGTGCCTCGGCCAGAACACGCTCCCGCCGGAGCTCTCCTTCGTCGTCGACCGCGGCGAGGGATCCCGGCTGATCGACCTGCGCGGGCGGTCCTACCTGGACTACGTGCTCGGATCTGGTCCCCTGCTCCTCGGGCACGCGCATCCGGCGATGGTGCGCGCGGTACAGGAGCAGGTCGCGCGAGGCTCCACCTTCTTCTGGCTCTCCGAGCCCTCGGTCCGGCTCGCCGAGATGGTGGTGCGCGCGGTGCCCTGCGCGGAGCAGGTTCGCTTCGTCTCCACCGGAACCGAGGCCACGATGTTCGCGTGCCGAATGGCGCGGACCTTCACCCGCCGGGAGAAGATCCTGAAGTTCGAGGGCGGCTGGCACGGCTCCACGACTACGCCATGGTCGGGAACTGGCGCGTGCCGTCGGAGACTCCGTACCCCTACCCCGGCCCGGACATCGGCGGCGTCCCGCGCGGCGCGCTCGAGAGCGTCCTGGTCGCGCCCTTCAACGACCTCGCGACGACCGAGCGCATCGCGACCGAGCGGGGCGACGACCTGGCGGCGATCATCGTCGAGCCGCTCCAGCGCTCGATCCGGCCCGCGCCCGGCTTTCTGGCCGGTCTCCGCGACCTCACGCGACCGCCTCGGCGCGCTCCTCATCTTCGACGAGGTCGTGACCGGGTTCCGCCTGGCCTACGGCGGCGCCCAGGAGCACTACGGGGTCTGCCCGACCTCGCCGTGTACGGCAAGGCCCTCACCTGCGGGTTCTCGCTGGCCGCCATCGCCGGGCGCGCCGACGTCATGGCCACGGCCGACCCGGCCCGGAAGGGCTCGCTCGACTACGCCGCGCTGTCGGGCACGCTCTCGGGCAACGCGCTCGCCTGCGCGGCCGGCGTCGCGGCGCTCGGCCGAGCTCGCGCGCCCCGGCGTCTACCAGCGGCTCCACGCGCTCGGCGAGCGCCTCCGGAGCGGCATCGCGCGCCGCGCTGAGCAGGTCGGGGTCCCCGTGCAGGTCCTGGCCGACGGTCCGATCGCCCAGGTGTTCTTCGTGGATCCCGACGCTGACCTGACGCAGCGACCGCGGCGCTCCGGGCGGCCGACGGCCGCAAGGCGACGCGCTTCGCGCTGGAATGCCTGCAGCGCGGCATCTTCACCCTGCCAGGAACGAAGCTCTACCTCTCGCTGGCGCACACGGACGCGGACGTCGACTGGACCCTCGACGTCATGGAAGAGGCGCTCCGCGCCGTGGCCTGACGGACGGAAAAACGGCGACGACGGCGACCGGCGCGCACCCACGATCGCGGAGAGCCGCATCTAGATGCGGGTCGGAGCGCCCTGTGTGAATCTTCTGCCCTTGCATGGCCTGGTGAAATGGGCTTAGGATCGGTCGCTGTGAAGCAGGGCGGTACGTCAGGCGGGCGACGAGGTCTCGAACTCGGCTGGGGCCTCCCGAGCCGCGGACCGCTCGCCCGCGTCGACATCGTCACGCGGCTGGCCCGGACCGCGGACGCGCTCGGGTACTCCGTCGTCACGATCTCCGACCACATCGTCCTGCCGTCCTCCTCGTCGGAGCCGTATCCGTACGACCGCACCGGCGCGTTCCCCGGCGGGTCAGCCCAGCCGTACCTCGAGCCGATCGCCCTCGCCGCGTGGCTCCTGTCCGCCACTCGCCGCGTGCGCGTGGCCATCAGCGTGCTGGTCGTGCCCTACCGGAACCCCGTGGTCACCGCGAAGCAGCTCGCCACGATCGACGCGCTGTCCGGCGGGCGCCTCATCGTGGGCGTCGGCGTCGGCTGGTGGCGCGAGGAGTTCGAGGCGCTGGCCGCCCCGCCGTTCGAGGAGCGCGGGCCGGTCACCGACGAGTACATCCGGCTGATGAAGACCTTGTGGACCGAGGACGCCCCGCGGTTCGACGGCAAGCACTACCGGCTGCGCGACGTGACGATGCTGCCGCACCCCGTCCAGAAGCCGCATCCCCCGATCTGGGTCGGCGGCCACACCGAGCCCGCGCTCCGGCGCACGGCCGCGCTCGGCGACGCCTGGCACCCGATCGGCCTCCGCGGGCCGGCCGGCCTCGCCCCCGACGAGCTCGCCGGGAAGGTCGCCCGGCTCCGCACGCTCGCTCGCGAGGCGGGTCGCGACCCGGCGGCCATCGGCGTCGCCTTCCGGGGCCCGCTCGATCTCTGGCCGGCGCGAGGCAAGCCGCCGGGGGACCCGCCGAGACCGCTCGCCGGCGGGCCCGACAAGATCGCCGCCGACCTCCGCGCCTACCAGGCCGCCGGCGTCGACACCGTCTGCTTCGACTTCCCGAAGCCGGATCCGGCGGCCATGGTCACCCTCATGCGGCGCTTCGCCCGGGAAGTGCGGCCACGTCTCGCCCGTCGATCCACCCCACGCGGCCGATGACCGCCACCCCGACGTTCGTCGCCGACGGCCGCGTGGCGCGCCTCGCCACGGTCGACGAGGCGGGGTACCCGCACGTCGTGCCCGTCTGCTACGCGACGGACGGCCAGGCCTACTACTCCCCGCTCGACGCCAAGCCCAAGAAGGCGCCCCTCGCCCGGTTGAAGCGCGTGCGGAACATCCAGGCCAACCCGCGCGTCGCCCTCCTCATCGACCACTACGAGGAGGACTGGTCGCGGCTCCGCTTCGTCATGGTGCAGGGCCGCGCCGAGCTCCTCGACGGCGGCGCGGAGTGGCGGACGGCGCGGAGCCTTCTCGAGGCGAAGTACCCCCAGTACCGCGGCCTTCCGCTCCCGCCGGACGGACCGGTCATCAAGATCGTCCCCGATCACGTCATCGGGTGGAGTCCCGCCCCGTGAGCGCCGGCCACGCCCTCTCGTCCGCCGTCGCCGCCGCGCTCGAGAAGAGCGCGGCGGGGCGCGCTCTCGACCGGGCCGACGGCATCGCGCTCATCGAGGCGACGCCCCCCGAGCTCCCGGCCATCCTCGAGGCGGCCGCCACGCTCCGGGATCGCGGCAAGGGACGGACCGTCACCTACTCCCGCAAGGTGTTCCTGCCGCTCACGAACCTCTGCCGGGACGATTGCGGCTACTGCACGTTCAAGCGCGACCCCGGCCAGCCGGGCGCGCGCACGATGGAGCTCGACGAGGTCCTGGCCGTCTGCGAAGCCGGAGCGCGGCTCGGCTGCAAGGAGGCGCTGCTCTCGCTCGGCGACAAGCCCGAGGCGCGCTTTCCCGAGCACCGCGACTGGCTCCGCCACCGCGGGTACCGCACGACGATGGACTACGTCGTCGCCGCGTCCCGCGCGATCGCGACCGAGACCGGGCTCCTGCCGCACGCGAATCCCGGCCTCATGAGCGAGCGCGACCTCCACGCCCTGCGGGAGTGGAACGTCAGCGTCGGTCTCATGCTCGAGACCGCGTCCGACCGCCTCGCGGGCCCCGGCGGCCCCCACGAGCACGCGCCCGACAAGCGACCGGTCCGGCGGCTCCGGACGATCGAGGCGGCGGGCCGCGCGGGCATCGCGTTCACGACCGGCATCCTCTTCGGCATCGGCGAGACCCTCGCCGAGCGCGTGGAGGCGCTCCTGGCGATCCGCGAGATCCACGAGCGGCACGGGCACGTCCAGGAGGTCATCGTCCAGAACTTCCGGGCCAAGCCGACGATCCCCATGGCCCGGCAGCCCGAGCCGTCGCTCGACGATCTCCGCCGGACCCTCGCGGTCGCGCGGCTCCTCCTGGGGCCGGCGATGAACGTGCAAGCTCCGCCGAACCTCTCGCCGGGGACCTATCCGGCCCTGATCGCCTCGGGCCTGAACGACTGGGGAGGCGTGTCGCCCCTGACCATCGACTACATCAACCCCGAGGCGCCCTGGCCCCATCTCGCCGCGCTGGAGGCGGCGACCGCGGCAGCCGGTGCTCGCCTGCGAGAGCGGCTGGCCCTCTACCCCGAGTACATTCACCGTCCGGGCTTCGTCCCCGAGTCCCTGCGACCCCGCGTCCTCGCGTCGGTGGACGCCGCCGGGCTCGTCCCCGATCGCGTGGCGCCCGTGGCCATCTGACGCTGGTGGACGCCGGACGACAGGAGACCATGTGGCAATGACGGACTCCTTCCTGGATCGATACTGGGCGGGTCTCGACCCCCGCGTGCGCGCCGGCCTCGACCGGGCGCTCGACGGCGATGAGGTCACGCTCGACGACGGGCTGGCCCTCGCCGAGGCGAACGGACGCGAGCTCGCCGCGCTGGCGCTGGTCGCCGACGAGCTACGCGCGCGGCAGGCAGGCGACGTGGTCACGTACGTCGTCAACCGGAACATCAACTTCACCAACGTCTGCATCAAGCACTGCACCTTCTGCGCCTTCAGCCGCGACCACCGGGAGGAGGAAGGCTACTTCCTTCCGCTCGAGGAGGTGATCCGACGGGCACGGGAAGCCCAGGATCTCGGGGCCACCGAGGTGTGCATGCAGGCGGGACTGGCACCGAAGCTCGACGGCCGCTTCTACATCGATCTGTGCCGGGCGGTCCACGAGGCGGTCCCCGACGTGCACATCCACGCGTTCTCCCCCGAGGAGGTGCTGTACGGCGTGACGCGGTCCGGGATGCCGGTCGCGGAGTACCTGGGCGAGCTGCGGGACGCCGGGCTGGGAACGCTTCCCGGCACGTCGGCCGAGATCCTCGACGACCAGGTGCGCGATCAGATCTCCCGCGGCCGGATCACCACCCGCCAGTGGATCGAGATCATCACCACGGCCCACCGGCTGGGCATCCAGACCACCTCCACCATGATGTACGGCCACGTCGAGACGCCGGCCCACTGGGTCCGGCACATGGCGCTCCTGCGTGACATCCAGAAGGACACGGGGGGATTCACGGAGTTCGTGCCCCTGTCGCTCATCCACCAGGAGGCGCCGATGTACCGCCGCCACCTGGTCGCGGACGTCCGGGCCGGGGCAACGGGCGCCGAGGTCGTGCGCGTGCACGCGCTCGCGCGACTCATGCTCGGAGCCACGATGCGCAACATCCAGTGCTCGTGGGTCAAGGAGGGACCCAAGCTCGCCCAGATGCTCCTCGCCTCAGGCGTCAACGACCTGGGCGGAACGCTCATCAATGAGAGCATCTCGACATCGGCCGGGGCCGGGCACGGTCAGCTCGTGCCGCCTCGGGAACTTCGACGGCTGGTGCGCGATCTCGGTCGAATTCCCGCCCAGCGGAGCACGACGTACGGTATTCTCAAGCTCTACGCCGACGGGCGCGACGACGACACGAGTCCGCTGGATGCCGTCGAGAACCCCGACGAGCAGTTCGGTTCGTACCGCCGGCTCACCGCGTCAGGCCAGTTCCGTTTCGCCCAGGCGAAGCCACCCGGCTTGGCCCGGAGCGCGATGGCGCCGGCGGGCGCAGGAGGTCGGCTCGGAGAAGCTAGCGAAGCTCCACAGCCACCCGTTCGCGGTGGCGTCACCACCACACCCTGAGAGGAGGCGGTTCAATGGCGAAAGGCGTCATGACGAAGGCGGGAACGGTGAGCCACCTGGCCGAGAAGACGGGCCTGAGCAAGAAGCAGGTGGCCGCGTTCATGGATGAGATCCAGGCACTGGCCGTCAAGGAAGCGAAGAAGAACGGTGCCTTTGTCATTCCGGGCGTCGGCAAGGTCGTCCTGTCGAACCGGAAGGCGCGCATGGGCCGCAACCCGCAGACCGGCGAGCCGATCAAGATCGCGGCGAAGCGGGTCGTGCGCATCCGCGCGGTCAAGGTCCTCAAGGACGCGATCCTCGGCGCGAAGAAGTAGCGCCGGGCCATATGCCGCGGTCGGCACGGCGGCCGGGCCCCCCGGCAGCCGCGCCGGCTCCGATCGCCTCGGAGCCCCGCATCTGGCAGGGTCTGGTGTACCAGCCCTGTCAGGGCGGGGCTCCTGCGGTCAGGCAGCTCTTCGAGTACGCGGGCGCGTTCGCGCCCGACCCGGAGCCAGGAGAGATGGCGTGGGAAGCTCGGGTCGGCGACCAGGTCATCGGCGGCGTCCTCTGCGAGCGCCGCGACGCCGCGGGGTTCATCCACGGACCGGTCGTCGTGGACCCGCCGGAGGGCGCCGAGCCGATAGAGGTCGCCGCCCAGCTGGTCGCCCCGCTCATCGACGCCGCCCGGGCGATTCCGCTCGACTCGCTCTTCACCCGACCCCAGGGGCTCGACCGCGTCTGGGTGCGGCTGGGATTCGTGCCGATGCCGGAGGCCTTCGTCCCCGTCGCCCTGCGCGGGCGGCCCGGATCCGGCCTCCATGTGTGGCGCCGTCCCGGCACCTACGCGGTCCCCGTGCCCGACCCCGATGGGGAGGGCCGGCGGCGCGGCCGCCGATGATCGTCGCCCTCGCCGGCGGCACCGGCGCCGCCAAGCTCCTCCGCGGGCTCGCCCACGTGACGGATCCTGCGAGGCTCTTCGTCGTCGGCAACACGGGAGACGACCTCGACTGGTGGGGGCTCCGCGTCTGCCCCGACCTCGATTCGGTCGCCTACGGACTTGCCGGTCTTCTCGACGCGACCCGCGGCTGGGGCGTGCGCGACGACACATTCCATTGCCTGGACGCGATGGGGCGGCTCGGGCGCGAGACGTGGTTCCGTCTCGGCGATCGCGACCTGGCCACGCACCTCCACCGGACTCTGCTCCTCCGCGACGGCGCGTCTCTCAGCGCCGCCACCCGCGCGCTCGCCGAAGGGCTCGGCGTGACCTCGCGGCTCGTGCCGATGTCCGATGACGCGGTCCGGACGGAGCTCCGGACCGGCGCCGGCTGGCTCACGCTCGAGGAGTTCTTCGTGCGCGAGCGGTGCGCCCCGGAGGTCCTGGACGTCGCGTACCGGGGGGCAGACGTCGCCCGGCCCGCCCCCGACGTCCTCGACGCGATCGACAGCGCCGAGGCGGTGGTCGTGTGCTGCTCGAACCCCGTGACGTCGATCGGCCCGATCCTCGCGGTCCCGGGGATCGTCGACGCGCTCGTCGGGACCGCGGCGCCCGTGGTCGCGGTGAGCCCCATCGTCGGCGGACAGGCGGTCAGCGGCCCCGCCGCCAAGCTGCTCCGGGCGCGGGGCCTCGAGGTGTCCCCGCTGGGCGTGGCCCGAGCCTACCGGCCGTGGCTGGATGCGCTCGTCATCGACTCCGTGGACGCGTCGCACGCCCCCGCCCTCAGCCGCGACGGGGTGCGGCCGGTCCTCGCCGACGCCCTCATGCGCGATGCCCCCGCTGAGGCTCGGCTGGCGCGCACGGTCCTGGACGCGGTCGGGGTCGCGGCGTGAGGGTCGTCGTCGTCCCGGCCAAGGACTTCGCCGGAGCGAAGCAGCGGCTCGCCGACGCGCTGCCGGCTCCGGCGCGCGCCGCGCTGGCCCGCGCCATGCTCGAGGACGTGCTGGCCGCGCTGGCGAGCGCGCCGGTCGACCGCGTGGTCGTGGTCACGCCGGATGTCGAGGTCGCGGCGGTCGCCGAGCGATCGGGCGCCATGGTCGTCCGGGAGCCCGAGGGCAGCGGCCACACCGCCGCCGTCGAGCGGGGCATCGCGCTCTGCCGGGAGTGGGGGGCGGCGGTGATGCTCACCGTGCCCGGGGACGTTCCCTGCCTCACCGCCGACGAGGTGGCGCGCATCCTGGCGGCCTGCGGGCCGGCACCCGCAGCCGTCTTCGTCCCGTCCCGGAGCGGGCTCGGTACGAATGCGGCGTGCCTCGCGCCCCCCGACGCCGTGCCGCTCCGGTTCGGCGAGCCGTCCTTCGCCGCCCACCTCGCCGCCGCGCGGGCGCGCCGGATCGAGCCGGTCGTGCTCTCCCTCCCCGGCGCCGGCCTCGACATCGATCGCCCGGAGGACCTCCAGGCCCTCCGCGACATGGGACCGGGGACGCGTGCCGCCGCCGCCCTCGCGGCGCGCCCCCCGCCACCTCCCCGCGCTCCGCGTCTCGAGGTCTTCGGGATCCGGGGTCTCCCGGAGCTTCGGCCCGGCGACGATCTCGCCGCGCTCTCGATCGCGGCGGCGGCCGCCCAGGGCACGCCCCTCGAGACCGGCGACGTCGTGATCTTGAGCCAGAAGGCGGTCTCCAAGGTCGAGGGGCGCCTGGTGCGCCTGGCTGACGTGACGCCGTCGCCGCTCGCAACCGAGGTGGGTCACGCGCACAAGAAGGACCCGCGCCTGATCGAGATCATCCTGCGCGAGTCGCGTCGGATCGTCCGCATGGACCGCGGGATCCTCATCACGGAAACCCGCCACGGCCAGATCTGCGCGAACGCGGGCGTCGACCAGTCGAACGTCGGACTCGGCTGGGCGTGCCTCCTCCCCGAGGACCCCGACGCCTCCGCGCGGGCATTCGCGGAGCGCGTCCGCGCGGCGCGCGGGGTGGAGATTGCGGTCGTCGTCGCCGACACGTTCGGCCGCCCGTGGCGGGAAGGCCTGGTCAACGTGGCGATCGGCGTCGCCGGGCTCCGGTCCCTCCAGACCTACCTCGGCGTCCCCGACGCACACGGCTACACGCTCCAGGCGACGATCCTGGCGGTGGCCGACGAGCTGGCCGCGGCGGCCGAGCTCGTGATGGGGAAGCTCGACCAGGTGCCGGTGGCGGTCGTGCGCGGCTACCGCTACGAGCCCGGACCGGGCACCGCTCGCGAGCTCCTTCGCGACCCGAACGTCGACCTGTTCCGCTAGCCGCGGCGCGGGCGTGGCCCGCGCGGTCGCGTGGTACGCTAACCCCGCCATGAGCCCGAGCCCCGAGCCCGCGGGCGCACTCTACGCGGTCGTGCGGCTCGTGGCGCGCTTCTGGCTTTGGTTTCTCTTCCGCGAGGTGGCGGTGCGCGCGGCGGAGCGCGTCCCGCCGGTCGGCCCGGTCCTCCTCTGCGTCAACCACCCCAACAACCTGATCGACTCGCTCGTCGTCGGCGCGGTGCTTCCCCGAACGGTCCACTACCTCGCGAACGCCTCGCTGTTCCGGAACCCGGTCCTCGGCGCGTTCCTCACGCGCGCCGGCGCCATCGCCGTGCACCGCCGGCAGGAGGAGCCCCACACGGCGGACCGCGCGGAGCGAAATACCGAGACCTTCGTCGCCGCGCGCCGGGCCCTCGAGGCCGGCCATGTCCTCGCGATCTACCCCGAGGGCACGACGCACGCCGAGACCCGCGTCCAGCGCATCAAGACCGGCGCGGCCCGGATCGCCCTCGACTACGAGACCGCGCGAGCCGCCGGCCACCCGCCGCTTGCCCTGATCCCGGTCGGTCTCTCGTTCGAGGCCCGGAAGTCCTTCCGCGGCCGCGTGCTGGTGGCCTTCGGGGAGCCGCTCCCCCTCGGGCCCCACGTGGCCCGCGCGCGCGAGGAGCCGGCGGCGGCGATCCACGAGCTGACCGAGGCCATCCAGGCCGCGATGGAAGCCGAGGTCGTCCACGTCGACCGCCTCGACGTCGCAGAGGTCGTCCGCGCCGTCGAGGACCTCTACCGCGGCGAGCTCGTGCGCCAGCTCCGGGCCGAGCGCGGGCTTCCCGAGGAGGCGATCGACGTGTTCCGCCTCTCCCGCGCCATCGTCGAGGCGGTCGCCCACTTCCGCGAGGCGGACCCCGCACGAGTGAGGGACATCTGGCAGGGCATCCAGCACTACCGGGCGCTCCTCGACGCCTGGCGCGTGCGCGACCAGGCCGTCGACGCCCGGCTCCGGCACGACGAGCCCTCGCACGCGCTGCGCTCCTCCGGCGTCGCGGTGATCGGCCTCCCCGTCTTCCTCTACGGCACCGCCGTGAACGCGCTCCCCTACGCCATCCCCCGCTGGCTCGCTCGGGTCTTCGCCAAGAAGGAGACGGACTACGCGACGATCCGCCTGCTCTCGAGCGTGGTGGCCTTCCCGCTATGCTGGGGGCTCGAGACGTGGCTCGTCTGGCGGGCGGCGGGTCCGGCCTGGGCGACGGCGTTCCTCGTCTCGCTCCCCGTCAGCGGGCTCCTGGCCTACCACTACCTGCGCGGTCTCGCCCGGCTCCGGGCGAGGACCGGATTCGCCCTTCTCGCCCTGACCCATCGCCAGGCGGCGGCGAGGCTCCTGGCCGAGCGCCGCGCGATCATCGCCTCGCTGGAGCGCGCCAAGGCGGACTTCCTCGCGACGCGGGATGCGATGGAGGCCGCTTCCGGGGCGTCCCTGTCGCCGCGCCCATCCGCCGCCGCGCTCCGGGGACCCGAGGGCCCGCGATGAGCGTCCTCCGCCTCGAAGAGCTGAGCGCGCCGGCCCTCGACCGGCTCGACCGGGCCCGGACCCTGGCGGTGGTGGGCGTGAGCCCGCTCGAGCAGCACGGCCCCCACCTCCCCGTCGGGGTGGACTACATGGCGGCGCGCCACTTCGCGGAGGCGATCGCCGAGCGCATCGTCGCGCGGCGCCCGGACTGGACGGTCGTGCTGACGCCGACGCTGCCCCTCGGAAGCTTCACGTTCGACGCGGTGGGCACCATCGGCGTGCGCCAGCGTGTCGTCCGCGACGCGGTCGTGGATTACGGCGCGGCGCTCGCGCGTGCGGGGTTCCGGTACATCCTGGTGTCGAACGGGCATGCCGGGCCGGGGCACCTCGTGGCGCTCGAGGAGGCGGCGACGATCGTCTCGCGCCGGCACCGGGTCCAGATGGCCTCGTTCACCGGGCACATGGCGTGGGAGTTCCTCCGGGGGCGCTACGTCGCGCGCATCGAAGCCACGCTCGGCCGCGCGCTCACGGCGGAGGAGCGGCGGGCGCTCGCGGGCGACGCCCACGGCGGCTGGTGGGAGACATCCCTGATGCTGCTCCTGCGCCCGGACCTCGTGGACCCGGGCTACCGCGATCTACCTCCGGCCCGCTATCACCTCGCGCAGCGGCTCCGGCCGAACTATCCCCTGCGGGACGGCGGCCTCGGCTACGTCGGCGACCCGGCCCGCGCCGACCTCGCCTTCGCGAAGGCCACGCTCGAGGTGCTCATGGCCGAGGCGTGCGGCCTGACCGAGCGCCTGCTTGACGGGCGCCTGGACGCCCGCCATCATCGGTCGCCGTTCTGGCGGGTCCCGTTCCTGCGAACCGACTTCTGGCCGGTGGCCGGCGCCGCCGCCGTCCTCGCGGCCCTGGCGGGGATCTGGCTCGGCCGGTCCCGCCGGCCCGCCGCGCCCGGGGCCGCGTCCACCCCGACCGGCCCGGAACCGACGTCCATCTCCGAGAAAGGAGCATCCTCCCGATGACCGACGGTCCCCTCCTCGTATCCGCCGCTGCGCTCAAGGCCTTCATCGTCGCGGTGTTCGACCGGTGGGGCACGCCGCCCGCCGTCGCCGACCTCACCGCCGACCTGATGGTCCGGACGGACCTCCGCGGCGTCGATTCTCACGGCATCGGGATGCTCCCGACCTACCTCCGCTGGTATCGCCGCGGGTGGATCGTGCCGGGCGCCGAGCCCAAGGTGGCCCGCGACGAGGGCACGACGGCGGTCATCGACGGGCAGCAAGCGTTCGGCCACTACACGTCCACGCTGGCCATGGAGCTCGCCATCGCCAAGGCTCGCGCCCACGGCGTGGGCTTCGTGACCTGCCGAAACTCGAACCACTACGGCGCAGCGGCCAACTACTCGATGATGGCGCTTCCCCACGACATGATCGGGCTCAGCCTGACCAACTCCGGGCCGGCCGTCGTCCCGACCTACGGGCGCGAGGCCATGCTCGGCACCAACCCGATCTCGTTCGCCGCGCCCGCCGGGCGCCACTTCCCCTTCGTGCTGGACATGGCGACCAGCACGGTGGCGATCGGCAAGCTGACGGTGGCGCTCCGGTGGGGGAAGCCGATCCCGCCGGGCTGGGCCCTCGACGACGAGGGCCAGCCGACGACCGACCCGACCGTCGCGTACGAGAGGCGCCTCCTCACCCCGCTCGGCGCCACGCGCGACCTCGGAGGCCACAAGGGCTACGGCCTCGCGGTGATGGTGGACATCCTGTCCGGCGTCCTCGCCGGCGCGCTGTTCGCGGGCGTCCGCCAGCGCGACCCCGATCCCACCCGGGCGGACATCGGACACTTCTTCGGCGCAATCGACGTCGCCCGCTTCCGGGACCTCGCCGCATTCAAGGCCGACATGGACGACCTCCTCCAGGCGCTGAAGGACTCGGCCAAGGCCGAGGGGCAGGAGCGCATCTACGTGGCCGGCGAGCCCGAATGGGAGTGCGAGGAGCGCCGGCGCCGCGATGGCGTTCCGCTCGCGCCCGGCCTGGTGGGCCAGCTCCGCGAGGTCTCGGCCGCGACCGCCGTCCCGTTCACGCTCGGCGCCTGAGGAGACATCCATGCCCCAGTTCGCGTACTTCTGCGGTCACGAGCAGTTCCAGCCCGAGGTGCTCCTCGAGCACGCCGTCCTCGCCGAGTCGGTGGGCTTCGACGCGCTGACGGTGTCCGACCACTTCCACCCGTGGGTCGACGACAAGTCCGCGTGCGGCTTCGCGTGGGCGTGGCTCGGAGCGCTCGCCGCGCGCACGCGGCGGATCCGCTTCGCGACCGCCGTCACCTGTCCCCTGCTCCACTACCACCCGGGCCTCGTGGCCCAGGCGGCGGCGACCGTGGACCGGCTCTCCGGCGGGCGGTTCGCCCTCGGCGTCGGCACCGGCGAGGGCATCAACGAGCGTCCGCTCGGCTTCACGTTCCCGGGCTACAAGGAGCGGGCGGGCCGCATGACCGAGGCGATCGCGATCATGCGCGCCTTGCTCGCCGGCGAGAAGCTCGACTTCGCCGGCACGTACTACCGGACCGACAAGGCCCGCCTCTACAGCCCGCCGGTCGGGCGCGTGCCGATCTGGATGTCGGCCGGCGGGCCGCAGTCGGCGACCCTGGCGGGGCGCATCGCCGACGGGCTCATTCTGAGCGTGAAGGTCCCCGCCGAGGCGCGGGAGCAGATCATCGACCCGTTCCGGGCGGCCGCGCAGGCCGCCGGCCGGCCCGCGCCGACCCTGGTCGCGCAACGCTGGTCGATCCTCGCCGCCGACGAGGACGAGGCGTGGGAGGCGCTCCAGGCCTGGCGCGGGCTCCGCGTCGAGGGCCGCCTGGAGGAGGTGGATCCCGCCGTGCTGCGGGCCCGCGCCGACGCGATGGACCGGCGCGAGATCATCGGCAAGTACGCGTGGGCGCGGCGACCCGAGGATCTCATCGCGATCTACCGGCCGCTCGTCGAGGTCGGCGCGGACATCGTCACGATCCAGGTGACCTCGGTCGACCAGCCCAAGACGATCGAGGCGATCAGCCGAGAAGTCCTGCCGGCACTGCGTGCCATGGGGGTGCGGTCATGAGGCTTGCGATCGTCTTCGCCGTCTGGGTCGCGCTCGCGGGATGCGCGGTCGAGTACACGCAGACCGACCTGATGGCGTTGAAGCGCGCGGACCGGCAGAGCCTGCGCGACGCCAAGGACGTGGCGGTCGTCATGTACCCGATCCCGTCGATGACCTTCAACGGCTACGTGGACGAGCGGTCCATCGGGGTCCTCACGCAGACGGGCATCGAGGCGCCGCTGGACCGCATCCGGGAACGCATGGTCACGCGACTCACCGGATCACTCGGCTACCCGGCCGTGCTGCGTCAACCGCCGGCGATGGTGGCGGACTCCAGCGTCGACAGCCTCCGCGCCTCGATCAAGGCGCCGCTCATCCTCGACTTCGCCACGCGGTCCTGGGGCCTCGGGAACGTCAGCGGCGGGGGCGGCGAGCCGAAGCCGGACGCGCTCATCTACACCCACAACCACGTGCGCGCGCGCCTCGTCCGCCTGTCCGACGGCCAGATCCTGTGGCAGGCCATCTGCGGCCTCCGGGGCTACCCCGGCGATGAGACAGTGAAGTACGCCGACCTCATGGCGAGTGGCGGCGTGCTCCTCCGCCAGAAGCTGAACGCGGCCGCGGACCGCTGCGCGGACGAGCTCGTGGAGTTCTTCCAGGGCGCGGACTGAGCGGGCGCGCGCGGGCGCCCGTCTCCTAGCGCCCGCGCGTCACTCCGACCGCGAGCAGCAGGACGGCGAGCGAGAGGAGCAGCACCACCCGGTCGAGAGCCCGGACGCCTCGGAGCGCCGCGCGGGGATCGGCGCCCGCCTCGATCGCGCGAACCGCGCGAGGCAGGAGGGCGAAGTCGCGGTGCGCCGCGAGGGAGAGCATCGCCAGGACCACGACCAGCTTCGCCGCCAGCCACGGGCTCGCGAACGACAGGTGCCGGATGTTCTCGAGCCCCGTCAGCGCGAGGATGACGAAGGCTGCCCACGCCACCACGCGGCCCCGGACGAGAACGCCGAGCGCGTCGCGGCCGCCCCTCGCGGCGGCCGGCAGGACGAGGTGGCTCGCGTAGAGAACCCCTCCGACCCAGGCCGTCGCGGCCACCACGTGGATCCAGACGACGACGAGACGAAGCACCTCGGGCCTACCGGCCGAGCATCGCCGCCAGGGCCGACTCCTGATCCGCGAGGTCGGGGAACGCGTGGTCCGGTCGGTGTGCGACGAGGTCGTCCAGGCTGTGCCAGCCGGTGGCCACCGCGATCGCCGTCGCCCCGAACGCCCGCGCGCACCCGATGTCGCGCGGCGTATCGCCGATGATCACCGTGTCCGGGCCGCGGAAGACGCGCCCCACGAGCCGCTCGGCCCGCTCCGCCGCCACGCGCGGGAGGCGCGTGCGGTCGGCGTGGTCGGAGCCGTATGCCCCGAGCCGAAAGTGCGGCCACAACCCGGTCGGGCGCAGCTTGATCCGGGCGCCCGCCTCGATGTTGCCGGTGAGGAGCCCGACGACCACGTCGTCGCGGGCAGCGAGCGTCTCGACCAGGTCCCGGACGCCCGGGTACAGGCTGACGCCGCGCCCATCTCCGATCTCGGCCTCGAGCAGCCCCTCGTAGCGCCGGTAGACGTCCGCCTCGCCCGCCGCGATCGCGTCCTCCGCCAGCCCCGCCCGCCCGAGCAGGTCGCGGATGATCTGGGGATCGGTGCCGCCGCGGAAGTCGTAGCCGTCGATCGGGCCCGCCGTCCCGTACACGTCGCGCATGGCCTGGTCGAGCGCGCGGCGCCCCGCGCCGCTCGCGGTGAGGAGCGTGCCGTCGATGTCGAAGAGGACCAGCTTCACGGGGCGCAAGCTCCGGGGCTCACGAGAAGGGGGACGCGGCCCGGAGTCGCTCGACGATCGGCGGGAGGTCGGCCAGCACCACGTCGACCTCGTCGGCGCTCGTCCACCGGCCGAGCGTGAAGGCGAGCGCGCCCTGCGCCTCGCGGTCGGTGAAACCCATGGCCCGGAGCACGTGCGAGTGCTCGCCGGCGAGCGCCCCGCACGCCGTCCTCGACGCCGCGGAGATCCCGGCGAGGTCCAGCGCCAGGACCAGGCTCTCGCCCTTGACGCCCGGGACCACGAAGCCAGCGTGCTGCGGGAGCCGCTCGCGTCGCGGGCCGACCAGCCGCATCGCGGGACATCGCGCGCCGAGACCGTCCAGCAGCCGGTCGCGCAGGGTCTCGAGGCGCGCCGCCTCCGACGGACCCTCGCGAAACGCGAACTCCGCCGCCACGCCAAGGCCGATCGCGCCGGCCAGGTTCTCCGTGCCCGAGCGAAGCCCGCCCTCCTGCCCGCTGCCCAGGAGCTGCGGGGCGAGGCGGAGGCCCGAGCGCACCCACAGGGCCCCGACGCCGGGGGGGCCGTAGAGATCGTTCGCGCTGATCGTGAGGAGGTCGATCCCGTCGGCCTCCACCGCGATCGGGAGCCGACCCAGGAGGCCGACCGCGTCCAGGTGGAGCGGCACGCCGGCCTCGCGGGTCACGGCGGCGATGTGCCGCCAGGGCTGCACGGTCCCGGCTTCGCCGTTGGCGCCACCGATGGTGACGAGGCATGTGTCCGGCCGGAGGGCGTGGCGCACGTCGTCCGGCGAGATCCGCCCCTCGGAGTCGACCGGCACGGTCGTGACCTCGAATCCACGCTTCGCCAGGTCGACGACACGGCGCGAGGAGGGACGGATGCTCGACGGCGCTCGTCACGATGTGCCGGCCGGCTCCCCGATGGGCCCCGCCTTTGATGGCGAGGTTGTTCGCCTCGGTCGCGCCGCTGAGGAAGATGACGCCCTCGGGACGCCCCCCCACCAGCCGCCCGACCTTGGCACGAGCCGCGTGAAGTGACTCGCGCGCCTCCTCTCCCAGGCTGTGACGGGCGGCGGGATTCCCCACCCAGCCCTCCAGGAAAGGGCGCATGACGCCCAGGACCCGGGGGTCGACCGGGGCGAAGTCCCAGTAGTCCAGGTAGGCCCGGCGGGCCGGCTGGACGCCCCGGCCCAGCCTATCGGGTCTTCCGGACCAGGAAGCGGTAGATGGCGCCGTTCTTGGCGACTTCAAGGAGCTCGTTCCTCGTCCGGCGAGTCCAGCTGCGCATGTCGGGGTCGCTGGCCGGGTCGTCCGACAGGCCCTCCAGGACCTCCCCGACGGCCATGCCCCGGAGTGCGTCCCGGGTCATGACGATGGGCATGGGCCAGAAGAGCCCCAGGCAGTCCAGCGTCCGATGGGCTGACAGGGGCTGGACGGAGCCGGGGGTGCTCACGCGAGGCCACGCTACTGTAGGGTTGCGCAGCGTGTCAAGATCGGTTCCAGGGCAATTCCGGAGCATAGAACTCTTCCACAAATACCTTGACTCATCCGGGGCATCAGTGGAACCATGTGGATCAATCCTGAATAGTCCACAATAAAGGCGAGATCAGAATCGAGAACCAGGCGATGGAACCAGTTGACCGGAAAGGCCGAGGCGGCGGCGAGATCCTGACCATCCGCGAGGTGGCCGGGTACCTCAAGCTGCCCGTGTCCACCGTCTACCGCCTGGCCGAGCGGCGGGATCTGCCCGGCCACAAGGTGGGACGTCAGTGGCGCTTCCACAAGTCCGTCCTGGACGACTGGTTCCGCCAGCACGCCGCGACCAGCCGGTCCTCGGTCCTCGTGGTCGATGACGAGGAGGCCATCCGGGAGCTGATGGTGACCGCCCTCGCCTCCAAGACCCGGGACGTGCTCACGGCGGGGAGCGGCGACGAGGCCCTCGAGATCGTCAAGCGGACCGACATCGACCTCGTCCTCCTGGACCTCTCCATGCCGGGCATGAACGGCGTGGACACGTTCCGCGAGATCCACTCCCTCCGCCCGTCCCTGCCGGTCATGATCGTGACCGCCTATCCCGACTCTGACCTCATGGCCAAGGCGCTCGAGATCGGCCCGTTCACGATGATCTCGAAGCCGGTGGACCTCGCCCAGATCCAGAAGACGGTCGATCGCATCGTCGGCAGCTGACCTCGTCGGCTTGACCGCGCCGACCCCCCCTGCTATCACAGAAGCGCGGCGGCGCCCCTCTCTCGACCCCGCACTCCCGCCGGGCTGAAGACCGGTCGCGCTTCCCGAGAAAGGCGAAGGCATGCCAGGAATCGAGGGCGGGCTGATTCGAGGGCTCGAGGGCGTCGTCGCGGCCACCACGCGGCTCTGCGACCTCGACGGCGTCAACGGGCGGCTCGCCTACCAGGGGTACGGGATCGAGGACCTGGCGCGCCACGCCTCGTTCGAGGAGGTCGTGTGGCTCCTCTGGCACGGCGACCTTCCGACCGCGGCCGAGCTCGCCGCCTTCCGGAAGGAGCTGGTCGAGGCGGCTCCCCTCCCCCCCGAAGCGGTGAAGGTGCTGAAGCTCCTCCCGCGGACCATGCATCCGATGCGGGCGCTCCAGCTGGGCGTGGCCCTCCTGGGCGGGCTCGACCCCGACGCCGAGGACGACTCGCCCGAGGCGAACCGGCGGAAGGCGACGCGTCTCGTCGCCCGGGTCTCCTCTCTGACCACCGCCTTCCACCGCATCCGGAGCGGGCGCCGGCCCGTCGCCCCGCGGCCCGATCTCTCGCACGCCGCCAACTTCCTCTACACGCTGACGGGACGGAAGCCTCGGGTCGTGCCCGCGCGGGCCTTCGACGCGGCCCTCGTCCTCTACGCGGAGCACGAGCTGAACGCCTCGACGTTCACCGCCCGCGTGGTGGCGTCGACCCTCGCCGACATGCACTCGGCGGTCTCGGCGGCCGTCGGCGCACTCAAGGGGCCGCTCCACGGGGGCGCGGGCGAGGCGGTGATGCGGACCCTCGAGGAGATCGGCACGCCGGACGCCGCGGACGCGTTCACGCGCCAGGCCCTCGCGGACAAGCGCCGCCTGATGGGATTCGGGCATCGCGTCTATAAGGCCGGGGACCCGCGGGCCAAGATCCTCCGGACGCTCGCCGCCAAGGCGTGCCGCAACTCCTCCGAGGCCGTCTGGTACGAGGTCGCCCTCAAGCTCCACGAGGCGGTGAACCGCGAAAAGGGCCTCATCCCGAACGTCGACTTCTACTCGGCCCCGCTCTTCAAGGCGCTCGGCATCCCGGTGGACCTGTTCGTCCCCGTGATCGCGGTGTCCCGCATCGCCGGCTGGACCGCCAACCTGCTCGAGCAGTACCGGGACAACCGCCTGATCCGGCCCCGCGCCGACTACGTCGGGCCGGCCCAGCGAGAGTTCCGGCCGCTCGCGGCGCGCGGCGCGTGACGCCCCGGAGTCTCGTCCAGAAGGTCGTCGCGGGGCACCTGGTCGCGGGTGCGCCCGCGACCGGCGAGGAGATCGGGCTCCGGATGGACCAGGTCCTCCTGACCGACACGAACGGCACGATGGCCTGGCTCCAGTTCGAGGCCATGGGCTTCGACCGCGTCAAGGCGCCGACCGTCGTGACCTACGCGGACCACCAGGTCTACCAGTTCGACGCGCGGAACACGGAGGACCACCGCTACCTCCAGACGGTCTCCCGGCGCTTCGGCGGGTACTACTCGAAGCCCGGCAACGGCATCTGCCACCAGGTCCACCTGGAGACCTTCGGCGCGCCGGGAATGACACTCCTCGGCACCGACAGCCACACGCCGCTCTGCGGAGCGCTCGGCATGCTGGCGATCGGCGCCGGCGGCCTCGACGTTGCCTGCGCGATGGGCGGGAGCCCCTACTACTTCCCGCTCCCCCGTGTCGTCCAGGTCGTCCTGACCGGGCGCCTCCGCCCGTGGGTCGCGGCCAAGGACGTGATCCTGGAGCTCCTCCGGCGGCTCACGGTCCGCGGCGGATTCGGCAAGATCTTCGAGTACTCCGGGCCGGGAATCGCGGCCCTGACGGTGCCCCAGCGCGCGACGATCGCGAACATGGGTGCCGAGCTCGGCCTCACGACGTCGATCTTCCCCTCGGACGACGTCACCCGGGGCTACCTCGAGCGCCTCGGGCGCGAGGCGAGCTGGCGCCCGCTCGCCGCCGACCCCGGCGCCGCGTACGACGACACCGTCGAGATCGACCTCGCGACGATCGAGCCTCTCGTCGCGCTTCCGGGGTCCCCGGACCACGTGGTCCCCGTGGGCGAGGTCGAGGGCACGGCGATCGAGCAAGTCCTCGTCGGGTCGTGCACGAACGGGTCCTGGGAGGACATGTCCGTCGTCGCCGAGGTCCTCCGCGGTCACCGCGTCCACCCCGACGTCTCGTTCGTCCTGTTCCCCGCCAGCCAGCAGGTGCTCGAGACCATGGCGCGCCAGGGCCTGATCGCCGACCTCATCGCGGCGGGCGCCGTGGTCTCCGAGTCGACGTGCGGCGCGTGCCCCGGCATCGGCCACGTCCCGGCGACGGGCTCGCGCAGCCTGCGCGCGTTCAACCGGAACTTCCCGGGCCGGAGCGGCGTGAAGGGGGACCAGGTGTACCTCTCCTCCACGCAGACGGCCTGCGTCTCGGCGCTCCACGGGAAGATCACGGACCCGCGGCGACTCGGGGATGCGCCGGCAGTGGTGTTCCCATCGCGCTTCGCCGTGTCGGGGGCCGGCATGGTCCGGCCGTCGCCCGACGGCCAGGACGCGCCGATCGTGAAGGGGCCGAACATCCGCGAGGTCCCCGTCGGGCGCCCGCCCGGGGACGAGATCGCGGGCCCGGTGCTCATCAAGCTCGGGGACAAGGTCTCGACGGACGACATCTCCCCCTCGGGCTCGCAGGTGCTGGTCTTCCGCTCGAACATGCCCGCGATCTCGGAGTTCACGTTCCGGAACACGGACCCCGAGTTCGTGGCCCGCGCCAAGGCGCAGGGCGGCGGCTTCATCGTCGCCGGCCAGACCTACGGCCAGGGGTCGTCCCGGGAGGCCGCCGCCATCGGGCCGATGTTCCTCGGCGTGCGCGGGGTGCTCGCCAAGAGCTTCGCTCGCATCCACCGCGCGAATCTCATCAACTGGGGCGTGCTCCCGCTGGAGCTCGTCGACCCGCAGGACTACGACGCTCTCGCTGCCGGGCACGAGCTGCGGCTCTCGGGCGTCCCCGATGGCCTTGCCGCCGGCGCGCTCGTCGTCGAGGACCGGACGGCCGGCCGGCGGATCCCTGTGCGCTGCGTCCTCACCGACCGGGAGCGCGCGATCCTCCTCGCGGGCGGACGCCTGGCCCATACCCGCGCCCTGGCCGACTCGGCGGCATGACGCAGCGGCGCGTCCGGGCCGTCTTCGTCCGCGGGGGCACGAGCCGGGCGCTGCTCTTCCACCGCCGGGACCTCCCTGCGGACCGGGCGGCGTGGGATCCGATCTTCCTGGCCGCCCTCGGGAGCCCCGACCCCAACGGCCGGCAGCTCGACGGCCTGGGCGGCGGGATCTCCTCGCTCTCCAAGGTGGCCGTCGTGGGGCCGCCGGGCCGTCCTGACGCCGACGTGGACTACACGTTCGGCCAGGTCGAGGTCACGAGGGCCTCGGTGGACTACCGCGGGAACTGCGGGAACATCTCGTCCGCCATCGGCCCGTTTGCGATCGACGAGGCGCTCGTCCCCGCCCGCGAGCCTGACACGGTGGTGCGGATCCACAACACCAACACCGGGAAGCTGATCCACGCGCACGTCCCCGTCGACGGGGGACAGGCCGCCGTGACCGGCGACTTCGCGCTGGACGGCGTGCCAGGCACCGGCGCCCGGATCGCGCTCGACTTCCTGGACCCCGGGGGCGCGGTCACCGGCCGGCTCCTGCCCACGGGCCACGCCCAGGACACGCTCCAGGTACCCGGGGTCGGGAGCGTCGCCGCATCCCTGGTCGACGCCACCAACCCCATGGTGTTCGTGCGCGCCAAGGACCTCGGCCTGGACGGCACCGAGCGCCCGAACGACCTCGACGCGCGGCCCGGACTCCCGGCCCGGCTCGAGGCAATCCGCGGCGCCGCGGCGGTCAGCATGGGCCTCGCGCGGACTCCGGAGGAAGCGGCCCGGAGCAGCGCCGCCGTCCCGAAGATCGCGATCGTGGCCCCGCCCGCCGCGTACCTCACGCTCGCCGGCGCCGGGGTCGAGCCCGACGCCGTGGACCTGGTCGCGCGCATCGTGTCCATGGGCAAGGTGCACCGGGCGTTCGCGCTGACCGGAGCGATGTGCCTCGCGGTGGCCGCCCGAATCCCGGGCACCCTCGCCCACGAGGCCGCCGCCTTCACCGGCGCCGCGGGGGACGTCCGGATCGGGCACCCGTCGGGCATCCTGGCGGTCGCCGCCGCCATCCGGCCCGGGCCCGCCGGTCGCCCGGTCGCCCAGACCGTCACCGTCTACCGGACGGCGCGACGCCTGATGGAGGGTTCCGTTCTGGTTCCCTGACCGACGGCGGCCCGAAGGGGCCCTCGCCGCTTGACCCTGCGCGGGACTGCGCCTAGACTGCGACGCGAGTTCAGACACACTCCTCGCAGGCTCGGCCGAGACGCCAGCAACGCTTCGAACGGAGGACCTACATGAGGCTCGATGTCCGACGACCGGCCGTCCTCGCCTTCGGCGCGCTCCTCGCCCTTCTGGTGTGGGCCGGCGGAACGGCGCCCGCGGCTGCCCAGACGAAGTACAAGGAGTCGCCGCTCCTGGCCGACATGGTGAAGGCCGGCAAGCTGCCCGCGGTGGAGCTGCGGCTGCCCGCCGACCCGCTCGTCGTCCCGGTGGTGGAGCGCGCGGGCCAGTACGGCGGCGTGTGGCGGCGCGCGTTCCTCGGGCCCGCCGACTTCAACAACTACGTCCGAGTCGTCTACGACGCGCTCGCGCGCTTCTCGCCGGACGGGGCCAAGATCGAGCCGAAGATCGCGGCCGGCTGGCAATCCTCGCCCGACTTCAAGGTGTGGACCATCCGCCTCCGCAAGGGCGCCCGGTGGTCCGACGGCTCGCCGTTCACCGCCGACGACATGGTGTTCTGGCACAAGGACGTCATCCTCAACAAGGACCTGACGCCCTCGATCCCCGGCTGGCTGCGGAACGGCGACGGCACCGCCGCGTCGGTCGAGAAGGTCGACGCCCAGACGGTCCGCTTCACGTACAAGCAGCCGGCGACGCTCTTCCTGACCGCGCTGGCCAACGCGGACGGCGCGGATCGGACCTACGCCGCCTACCTGCCTGCCCACTACCTCAAGCGCTTCCATCCCGAGTACGCGAAGAAGGAAGACATCGACAAGCTGGTCCAGGCGGCGGGCTTCAAGACCTGGACTGAGCTGTTCGCCGCGAAGAACGCACCGTTCGAGAACCCGGAACGACCGACGATGGGCGCGTGGTCGCCGGTCACCCGGATCAGCGATCAGGTCTTCACGCTCCGCCGCAACCCGTACTTCGTGGGCGTCGACCCTGACGGCAATCAGCTGCCATACATCGACGAGGTTCGGTTCACGTTCTTCGCGGATATCCAGGCGCTGAACCTGGCCGCGATCGCTGGCGAGTTCGACATGCAGGCGCGCCACATCCAGATGACCAACTACCCGGTCTTCAAGGAAAACGAGAAGAGCGGGAAATACCGCGTCATCACCTGGCCGACCTTCGGCGGCTCCGACGCGGTCGTGGCCTTCAATCAGTCCTACAAGGCCGATCCGGAGGTCGGCAAGCTGCTCGCCAGCAAGGACTTCCGCGTCGCGCTCTCCTATGCCGTCAATCGCACCCAGATCAAGGAATCGGCGTTCCTCGGGCTCGGCGAGCCTCGGCAGGGTGTCCCCGCCCCCTGGCATCCGTATTTCCCCGGCGACGAGTGGTCGAAGAAGTACACGGAGTACAAGCCAGACGAGGCCAACAAGATGCTCGACGGCCTCGGCCTGACGAAGAAGGACGCTCAGGGCATCAGGCTCCTCCCGAACGGCAAGCCGCTGTCGATCGAGCTCTCGGTGGTGCCGGCCTTCGGCGAGTGGCGCGATGTGGCGCAGCTCATCGCGAAGGACTGGGAGAAGGTCGGGGTCAAGACCGTCGTCCAGATCCGGGAGCGGGCGCTCCACTTCAAGATGCGTGACGCAAACGAGCTGCAGACAGAGATGTGGAACGAGGACACGAGCGCCTTCCCGTTCACTGGCAACGCCAAGGTCGACGTGCGAAACAATCCGATCCTCACCACGGGCCCCCTGTTCCTCCAGTGGTACCAGACCAAGGGCAAGGAGGGCATGGAGCCGCCCGCGCCGATCAAGAAGATCGTCGAGCTCGTCGACACGGCCCGCACCGTCGGACCCGACGGCCAGGTCAAGGCGGCGCAGGAGATCTTCCGCATCTGGGCCGACAACGTCTACGAGATCGGCACGATCGGCCTGACCCCGATGATTCAGGGTGTGGTGGTGGTGAATACCCGCCTCCGCAACGTGCCCACGACCCTCGGCAACGACTGGCCGCTCCGGAGCCCGGGCAACGCGCGCCCGGAACAGTTCTTCTTCACCAAGTAGTCGCCTGTCGCCGGCGCTCGGTCCCGGCCGTTCGCGGTCGGGGCCGGGCGCGCGGGACGCTCACCCCGAGCCAGTCTCGCCGTCCTGAGCGCCGCGAGGCCTCCTAGGCTCTTGATCCGAATGGATCCCCGATGACCCGGTATGCCCTCCGGCGCCTGGCGTTGCTCCCCCTGCTGCTGTTCGTCTTCTCGGTCGCCGTCTTTGCCATCGTCCAGGCGCCGCCGGGGGACTTCCTGACTTCCTACATGGCCACGCTGGCCTCCTCCGGAAGTTCCGTCAGCGCCGAGCAGTTCGAGGCGCTGCGCCGCGACTACGGCCTCGACCAGCCGCTCCACGTGCAGTACTGGAGGTGGATGGCCAACGTCCTCCGCGGCAACCTCGGCCTGTCGCTCGAGTACCAGCGGCCCAACACCGAGCTGATCGGCGAGCGCCTGGTCCTGACCATCGTCCTCGCGCTCTTCTCGTTCGTCTTCACCTGGGTGGTCGCGATCCCCATCGGCATCTACTCGGCCACGCACCAGCGGTCCGCGCTGGACTACGTGATCACGGTCCTCAACTACGTGGGCGTGGCCACGCCGAACTTCATGCTGGCGCTGATCCTGATGTGGATCGCCTTCGCCTACTTCGGGATCAGCGCCACCGGGCTCTTCTCCCCGGAGTTCGTCGACGCCCCGTGGAGCATGGCGCGCGTGCTCAACCTCCTGGCGCACATCTGGCTGCCGACGGTCGTCCTCGGCGTCGCCGGCACCGCCCGGCTCACCCGGATCATGCGGGCCAACCTCCTCGACGAGCTCAACAAGCCGTACGTCGTGACCGCGCGGGCCAAGGGCCTGTCAGAGTGGCGCCTGGTGCTGCGGTATCCGGCGCGCCTGGCGCTGAACCCCCTCGTGAGCACGATCGGCTGGTACCTCCCCGCCCTCTTCTCCGGCAGCCTGATCGTGGCCACGGTCATGAACATTCCGAACATCGGCCCGCTGCTCCTCCGCGCGCTCATCAACCAGGACATGTATCTCGCGGGCAGCATCCTGCTCATCTACTGCTTCCTCGCGATCATCGGCACGCTTGTCTCGGACGTCCTCCTCGCGTGGCTCGACCCGCGGATCCGCGTGGAGAACTGATGGCGAGCGGCCACGTCGGGTCCGAGTCCACTCCGCCGGAGTCGACGGCGGCCGATGTTCCGGAGACGGGCATCGGCGCAACGGCGGCCGAAGAGCGGATCTCCCTCGCGTCCAACTGGACGCTCGTCTGGTGGCGGTTCCGCAAGCATCGGCTGGCCATGGCCAGCGCCCTCGTCCTGCTCATCCTCTACGCGATCGTGCTCTGCCCCGATTTCTTCAGTACCCTGGACCCCGAGGCGACCGAGGCGCGCCTGGCGTTCATCCCGGTCCAGCGGGTCCGCTTCCTGGACGGGTTCCGCTGGAGCCCCTGGGTGCCCGCGGTGGTCGGGAAGCGCAACCCGATCACGCTCCGGATGGAGTGGCAGATCGATACGGCGCAGAAGATCGGCGTCCGCTTCTTCGCGCGCGGCCACCCGTACCGGCTGTTCGGTCTGATCCCGACGACCGTCCACCTCATCGGGAGCGCGGAGACCGGGGCGGCGGATCGCATCCATCTCCTGGGCACCGACCGCCTGGGCCGCGATCAGTGGTCGCGGCTCATGCACGGGACCCAGACGTCGATGACCATCGGCCTGGTGGCGGTGACCCTGAGCGTCGTGCTCGGCGTGCTCCTCGGAGGCGTGTCCGGCTACTACGGCGGCCTGCCCGACCTCGTGATCCAGCGGCTCATCGAGCTGCTCCAGTCCCTCCCGACCATCCCGATCTGGCTCGCCCTCACCGCGGCGCTCCCGCGCGAGTGGACGCCGATCCGGGTGTTCTTCGCGATCACCGTGATCCTGTCCCTGGTCGGGTGGACGACACTCGCCCGGGAGGTCCGGGGACGGTTCCTGGCCCTCCGAGAGGAGGACTTCGTCCTCGCCGCCGAGCTGGCGGGGTGCAGCCGCCGGCGGATCATCACCCGGCACATGGTGCCCACGTTCCTGAGCCACATCATCGCGACGAGCACGCTGGCCATCCCGGCCATGATCATCAACGAGACGTCGCTCTCCTTCCTGGGCCTCGGGATCCGCCCCCCCGCGATCAGCTGGGGGGTGCTCCTCCAGGAGGCCCAGAACATCCAGACGCTCGCGCTGGCGCCGTGGCTCCTGATCCCGGGCCTGCTGGTCATCTTCTCGGTGCTGGCGTTCAACCTCGTGGGCGACGGCCTCCGCGACGCCGCCGACCCGTACAGCCACTGACGGACGGCGCGCGATCGTGAGCTCATCTCGATCCACCGCACCCCAGCCTGGCGCGACGCCGAGCGGAAACGGTCCTGCCCCGCTCCTGTCGGTGCGCGACCTCCGGGTGTCGTTCTTCCTCGACGAGGGTGTGGTGCGGGCGGTCGACGGCCTCAGCTTCGACGTCTTCCCGGGCCAGGTCATCGGGATCGTGGGCGAGAGCGGCTGCGGCAAGTCGGTCGCGATGAAAGCGATCCTCCAGCTCGTCGAGCCTCCGGGCCGGATCGTCTCGGGCGAGATCCTCTTCCAGCCCTCGCCCGATCAGGCGGTCGACATCGCCCAGCTCTCCCCGCGAGGGGCGCCCATGCGGGCGATCCGCGGCGCGGAGATCGCCCTCATCCCCCAGGAGCCGATGGCCGCGTTCAGCCCGGTCCACACGGTCGGCGACCAGATCGTCGAGGCGCTCCTGCTGCACTGGCGTCAGTGGCGCCCCGACGGGCCGCCGCTCACGCGGCGCGAGGCGCGGCAGATCACCGTCGACCTCTTCCGCGACGTCGGCATCTCGATCCCCGAGCAGCGGCTCGACGCCTACTCGTGGCAGCTCTCCGGCGGCCTCCGGCAGCGCGCGATGATCGCCATGGCGCTCTCCGGCAAGCCGCGCCTCCTCATCGCCGACGAGCCCACGACGGCCATCGACGTCACGACGCAGGCCCAGGTCTTGAACCTGATCCGCGATCTCCAGCGGAAGTACCAGACGGCGGTGATCTTCATCACTCACGACCTCGGCGTCATCGCCCAGATCGCCCGCGAGGTGGTGGTGATGTACCTCGGCCGCGTGATGGAGCAGGGCCCGGTCGACGCCATCTTCCACGACGCCAAGCACCCGTACACGCGGGCGCTCCTCCGGTCGATCCCCGGTCTCCAGGCGACGCCCCGCGTTCGCCTCCCCATCATCACGGGCTCCATCCCGCACCCGTTCAACCGGCCGGTGGGGTGTCCCTTCCACCCCCGGTGTCCGGACGTCATCCGGGGCGTGTGCGATCAGCGGGTGCCCGATCTCCTGCCCGTCGGCGACCGGCAGCGCGCGAGCTGCTTTCTCTACCAGGACGTGGAGGCGCCGAGGTGACCACGCCCGCCGCCTCGCCGCCGCTCCTCGAGGTGCGCCACCTCAAGAAGTTCTTCCCGATCCACAAGGGCTTCTCCCGCCGTGTCGTGGCCGAGGTCCGGGCCGTCGACGACGTGAGCTTCGAGGTCCAGGAGGGCGAGACGCTCGGCCTGGTCGGGGAGAGCGGCTGCGGCAAGACCACGACGGCCCGCTGCATCCTCCGGGCCATGGCGCCGTCGAGCGGGGAAATCCTCTTCCGGACCCGCGAGGGTACCGTGGTGGATCTCGCCCGGCTGTCGCGGACGGAGCTGCGCCCGCTCCGTCCCCAGATGCAGATGGTCTTCCAGGACCCCTTCGGCTCGCTCAATCCCCGCATGACGCTCCTCGACAACGTGGGCGAGCCGCTCCTGGTCAACGGGCTCCGCGACCGGCGGGAGCGGCGCGATCGCGTGGCCGAGCTCCTGCGCCTGGTCGGGCTCCGCCCGGAGTACATGCACCGGTTCCCCCACGCCTTCAGCGGAGGCCAGCGCCAGCGCATCGGGATCGCGCGGGCGCTCGCGACCGAGCCTCGGCTCGTGGTGGCCGACGAGCCGGTCTCCGCGCTCGACGTCTCGGTCCAGGCCCAGGTCCTGAACCTCCTCCTCGAGCTCCAGCAGCGCCTCCACCTCACGTACCTCTTCGTGGCGCACGACCTGGGGGTGGTCCGGCACATCTGCGAGCGCGTGGCCGTCATGTACGTCGGCCAACTGGTGGAGACGGCGCCGGCCCCCGCCCTCTTCAGCCGACCGCGCCACCCGTACACGGCGGCGCTCATGAAGGCGGTCCCCGTACCCGATCCGCGCGTGCCGAGCGGCGACGTGGCGCTCCAGGGCGAGGTCCCCAACCCGGCCAACCCGCCTCCGGGCTGCTACTTCCACCCGCGCTGCCCGTTCGCCGTCGACATCTGCCGGACCGAGACCCCGGCGCTCCGCCTCGTGGCGTCCGGCCACCTGGCCCGCTGCCACCGCGCCGACGAGCTCGAGCTCGACGGCATCGGCCACCTCGGCGCCCCTGCCCGCGTCGGATGACCGGCGTTCCTGGCCGCGGCCGGCTCCTCGGGACGAGCCGCTTGTACGCGACGGGGGCGCCGCGCCATCATCGACGCCGGGCGCGGCGTGCCGCCGGGGCCGCCCGCGCGCTGTCCATCTGAGGACCGAGAGGAGACCCCGCTCATGGCCGCGACGACGCTCCCCCTGATCCCCTCCACGGTGGTCGGCTCGCACGGGCGCGCCGGGTGGTGGCATCTCGGCGTGAAGACCTGGGAGGCGGGCGAGATGGGCCCCGGCGACCTCGAGGAGATGCTCGACGACGCCGCCGACACTGCCATCCGGGACATGGAGCGGGCCGGGGTCGACGTGATCACCGACGGCGAGGTCCGGCGGCTCGACGGCTACGTGGACTCGTACTACGCGATCATCAAGGGCATCCGCCCGATCGACGTCCGGCGCAAGCTCGGCCCGTGGGGCTACGACCAGCAGACCCGCTACGAGGCGGTGGCCCGGATCGAGACCCCGGACGGCGGGCTCGGCATCGTCAAGGAATTCGAGTACCTCCGCGCCCACACGACGCGAGGGATCAAGGCCACCTGTGCCGGGCCCCTCACCTTCGGCTCTCGCATCCACCCCGGCGCGACCTACAAGGGCGTCGTCCAGGTCGCGGAGCGCTTCGCCGAGGTCATCAACCAGGAGCTCAAGGGGCTCGTCGCCGCCGGGGCGGACTTCATCCAGATCGACGAGCCCGCCCGCGGCCACGTGAGCGGCCAGGAGATGGCGCGGCTCTTCAACCTCGCCACCGAGGGCGTCCGCGCGCGGCTCGCCTTCCACGTGTGCTTCGGCAACCGCTTCGGCCGCTCGCGCTTCGACCGCACGTACCGGCCCTACTTCCCCGCCCTCCTCGAGGCGCGGACGGACCAGTTCGTGCTCGAGTTCGCGGGCCGGGAGATGGCGGAGCTCGACTTCATCGGCCAGTTCGCCCGCGAGGGACGGGAGCTCGGCGCCGGCGTCATCGACGTCAAGGGGTTCCACCCCGAGACGCCGGAGGAAGTCGCGGACCGGATCCGCCGGGTCCTCAAGGTCTGGCCGGCCGAGAAGCTCTACGTCAACCCCGACTGCGGATTCGGCTGGAGCCCTCGATACATGTGCAACGGCAAGATCCGGGCGCTGGCCGCGGGCGCGCGCCTGGTCCGGAAAGAGCTCGGCGCGGGCTGAGGCCGGCGCCGCCCCCACCACCAGGCATCCAGGAGGCCTCATGGCACCCACGGGCACGATGCGCGCCGTCTTCTACCAGGGCGCGCAGACCTTCACGCCGGGCAAGGCGCCGATCCCCACCCCCGCCGCCGGCGAGGCGCTCCTCCGCGTCCTGCGGGTCGGCATCTGCGGGACGGACCTCCACATCTTCCAGGGGCACCTCGACAACCGGGTCCCGCGCGGCGGGATCATCGGCCACGAGACGTTCGCCGAGGTGGTCGAGGCGCCCGCGGGGAGCGCCGTCCGCGCGGGCGACCGGGTCGTCGTCGAGCCCGTCCGGTCGTGCGGCGCGTGCCGGGCCTGCCGGATCGGCGCCAGTTACCTCTGCTACAACCTCAAGGTCATGGGCGTCGATCTCCCGGGCGGGATGCAGGAGTACTGGCCGGTGCCGCTCGACCGGCTCATCAAGGTGCCCGACACGCTGACCGACGACCACGCGGCGGTCATCGAGCCCCTGGCCGTCGCCACGCACGACGTCACCCGGGCCGGCGTGAAGACCGGCGACGCCGTCATGGTGTTCGGGGGCGGCCCGATCGGGTGCCTCATCGCTCTCGTCTCCCGGCACCGCGGCGCCCGCGTGGCCGTCGTGGAGATCAATCCGTTCCGGGTCGACATGCTCCGGCGCCTCGGCCTCGAGGTCGTCGGCCCGGGCGTCGATCCGATCGCCTTCGCGAACGACTGGACGGATGGTGACGGCGTGGACGTGGCGTTCGAGGTCACCGGCCACCCCGGCCCGGTCAAGGCGATCACCGAGGTCGTCCGCGTCTGGGGGACGATCAGCATCGTCGCGATCCACTCGGAGCCGATGCCGGTGAACCTCCACCGCTTCTTCGCCCGCGAGCTTGCCCTCCACGGGAGCCGGCTCTACACGCGCGCGGCGTGGGAGGAGGCGATCCGGCTGGGCGCCAGCGGCGCCGTGCCGCTCGCCCCGCTGGTCAGCCAGGTGATCCCGCTCGAGTCCCTGCAGAAAGGGATGGAGACGGCTCTCGCCGGCGGTCCCGTGATGAAGGTGCTCGTCGACGTGACGGCCTGAGGGCGCCTAGTCCCGGATCGCCTCCTGGTACACCTCGTTGTAGGCCCGGTGGCGACGCTCGAAATCCGTCTCGCAGTCGCGAACCAGCCGGGGGATCTTGTGCCGCTCCCGGCACCGCAGGCGCTCGCTCGCCATCTCGTCCATCCGCGCGAGGGCCCAGCGGCGGCGCGCCTCCCGGTCCCTCGGGGGAGAGCCGGCCGCCGCGCCGTCGGCGTCGGCCGGGCGCGCTCCCAGCGGCAGCGCCGAGAGCAGCGCCGCCGCCGCCAGTCCTCGAATCAGGCTCCGTCGCATCCAGTCCCCGCTCGACATGGCTCGTCCCTCCCGGCGGGCTCCGGTCACGGAGTCTCCGTCGCCGCCCGGGTACAGACCGTATCCCGGGCGGGGCACCCCGGGCCGGCGTGGAGGCCGGTCGTCGGGGCCGCGCTCGCGTGATTGCGAGCCGTGCCTCTTCCACGCCGTCGTCGGGCCCGCTCGAAGAGCAAGGGCCATGCCGCGCCATTGGCCTTACGTTTGTCCACACCAAGCGGACACCGGGCCAACTTTCTCGTTGCATGTCCGAGTGGTCGCTTCGACAATGGGCGGGCAGCACGGCGGCTGATCGGCCCCGGCGACACGACGTCGCCGAGACCACGAGGCCGGAGGAAGTGCGGCCGCCGAGGGAGGACACATGCCGCTCTATCTCGACATCCACCACAAGGTCGACGGGTTGACCGGCCCGGCGGTATCCGACGCCCACGAAGCCGACCTGCGCGTACAGCACAAGTACGGGGTGAAGTACCTCCGGTACTGGTACGACGAGGGCACGGGCAAGGTGTTCTGTCTCGTGGAGGCGCCCAGCAAGGAGGCCGCCGCCGCCGTCCATCGCGAGGCTCACGGGCTCATGGCCGACGAGATCATCGAGGTCAAGGAAGGCAGCTAGTCTCCCCGCCGCCGTCGCCGCATGCGCTGCCCGCAGTGCCAGCACGACAATCCGAGCGGAGCCCGATTCTGTAACGCCTGTGGCCGCGCCCTCGTCGGGGCCTGTCGCGCTTGCGGGCACGTCAACCCCGAGGGCAGCCGCTACTGCAGCGAGTGCGGGCAGACCCTCGCCCCGGCCGGCTCGGTCGCCGCGGCGCCGCGCCACGACCCTCCCGGCGCACCGGCACCCGTCCACATCGCCCAGCGCGTCCTCGCCAGCCCCAAGACGCTCGAGGGCGAGCGGAAGCAGGTCACGGTGCTCTTCGCCGACATGAAGGGGTCCATGGAGCTCATGGCCGACCGGGACCCGGAGGACGCGCGCCGCCTCTTCGACGCCGTGCTCCAGCGCATGACCGAGGCCGTCCACCACTACGACGGCATCGTGAACCAGCTGCTGGGCGACGGCATCATGGCGCTCTTCGGCGCGCCCATCGCCCACGAGAACCATGCGGTGCGCGCCTGCTACGCCGCGCTCCGCATGCAGGACACCGTCGGCCGGTACGGGGACGACATGCAGCGGACGCTCGGCGTGCCCGTCCAGATCCGCGTGGGGCTCAACTCCGGCGAGGTGGTCGTCGGCGCCATCGGCAGCGACCTCCGGATGGAGTACTCCGCGGTCGGGCAGACCACCCACCTCGCCGCGCGAATGGAGCAGATGGCCAAGCCCGCCTCCGTGCTCCTCACCGGGGATACGCTGCGCCTGGCCGAGGGCTACGTCCAGGTGAGGGCGCTCGGCCCCGCGGCGGTCCGCGGCATGGCGGAGGCCGTCGAGGTGTTCGAGCTGATCGGCACCACGCCGGTGCGGACGCGCCTCCAGGTCGCCGCGGTGCGCGGACTCACCCGCCTGGTGGGACGCCAGGCCGAGCTGGGCCTCCTCCACCAGGCGCTGGACCACGCCCAGAACCGGCGTGGCCAGGTCGTGGCCCTCGTCGGCGAGGCCGGCGTCGGGAAGTCGCGCCTGGCCTGGGAGGTCACGCGCTCCCACCGGACGCGCGCCTGGCTCGTCCTCGAGGGGAGCGTCGGCTCCAACGGCAAGGCCACGACCTGGCAGCCCATCGTCGACCTGCTCCGGGGCTACTTCCGCATCGAGGAGGGGAACGACGCCCGCACGGTCCGGGAGAAGCTCATCGGCAAGCTCATCGCGCTGGACGAGACGCTCCGGCCGACTCTCCCCGTCTTCGAAGCGCTGCTGGAGATCCCCGTCGAGGACCCGCAGTGGAACGGCCTCGATGCCGCCGAGCGGCAGCAGCGGACGGTCGAGGCCGTCAAGCGGCTCCTGCTCCGGGAAAGCGAGGTCCAGCCGCTCCTCCTCGTCCTCGAAGACCTCCACTGGATCGACGGCGCCACGCAGGCCCTCTTGGACAGCCTCGTCGAGAGCCTCCCGGCGTCGCGGATGTTCCTGCTCGTGAACTACCGCCCGGAGTACCGTCACGACTGGGGGAGCAAGACCTACTACAGCCAGCTCCGCCTCGATCCCCTGTCGCCCGAGACGGCCGAGGGGATGCTCGACACGCTCCTCGGCGACGCGCCGGGCCTGGCGCCCCTCCGGCGCTTGCTGATCGACCGCACGCAGGGCAACCCGTTCTTCCTCGAGGAGACCGTCCGCAGCCTGATCGAAGGCGGTGCCCTCGCCGGAACGCTCGGTGACTACCACCTCGCCACCGCGCTCCCGACCATCCAGGTGCCCACGACGGTCCAGTCCGTCCTCGCCGCGCGCATCGACCGACTGCCACCCGACGACAAGCGGCTCCTTCAGCTCGCTTCGGTCGTCGGCAAGGACGTGGCGCTGCCGGTCCTCCGGACGATCGCGGACCTTCCCGAGCCGGAGCTCCAGCGCGGCCTGGCCCGGCTCCAGACGGCGGACTTCCTCTACGAGACACGTCTCTTCCCCGAGCCCGAGTACACCTTCCGGCACGCCCTGACCCTGGACGTCGCCTACGGAACCCTGCTCCAGGAGCGGCGGCGGGAGCTCCACGGGCGGCTCGTCGACGCGATCGAGCGGCTCTACCCGCAGCGCCTCTCGGAGCACGCGCCCCGTCTCGCGCACCACGCCTTCCGCGGTGAGGTATGGGGCAAGGCCCTCGCCTACCTGAACCGCCAGAGCGAGACCGCCGCCTCGCGCTCGACCCTCGACGCCGCGCTCGGCAGCGTGGAGAGCGCCGAAAGCGCCGGGGCTCTCTGGTGGAGCGGTGAGCACGCGCGGGCGGCCGAGGTCGCCCAGCGGGATCTGGCGGTGGCGAGCGGATTCCGCAGCTTCGGCCTCAGCACCGTCGCGATGTGCCGGCTGGGCCAGACGTATCACACGTTGAGCGACTACGAGCGGGCCGCGGACTACCTCCGGCGCGTCGTGACCTCTCTCCAGGGAGAGCTCGAGCGCGAGCATTTCGGGATGGTCAGCCTGCCCGCCGTCTTCGCGCGGGCATGGCTCGGCTGGTGCCTCGCGGAGCTGGGCGACTTCGACGAGGGGGCCGCGCGCGGGAGGGAAGGGGTGGCCATCGCGGAGACGGCAGACCACGCCCACAGCCGGGGACTGGCGGCGTGGGGCCTGGGGACGCTCCACGTCGTGCGCGGGGATCCGGGACGCGCGATCCCCGTGTTCGAGCGCGGCCTGGTCGTGACGCGCATGGCGGACATCCCGCTCCTCTTCCCTTTCATCGCGGCGCCGCTGGGCGCGGCCTATACCCTCGCCGGCCGCGCGCACGACGCCTTGCCGCTCCTCGAGCAGGCCATGCGCCAGGCGACGTCGCTCAAGCTCTTCGCCGACCGCGCCCTCTGGCTCACCTGGTTCGGGGAGACCCTCGCCGCCTTGGGTCAGATCGAGCGCGCAGGCACGCAGGCGGCCGAGGCGGTGACGCTCGCCGGGCTACAGGGCGAGCGCGGCAACCAGGCGTACGCGCGGCGGCTGGCCGCCGAGGTCGCCGCGCGGCGCGAGCCGCCCGACTTCGACTCCGCCCTCGAGGCGTACGGAGACGCGCTCCGCGTGGCTACCGAGCTCGGCATGCGACCGCTGGCGGCGCGATGCCGCCTGGGGCTCGCCGTGGCGCAGTACCGCACGGGAGAGCGGGCCTCGGCGCGGACGGAGGTCGCCGCGGCCGCCGAGGCTTTCCGCGAGATGGGGATGGCCCACTGGCTCGGCCGTGCGGACGCGCTCGAGAGCGAGCTCCGAGGGTGACGCGTCGGACCCCCCACCTGGGGTCGCCGGCCGCGGCCGGCCCGGTACTTCCGCGGCGCTTCTACGAGCGGCCCGCTCCGCAGGTGGCCAGGGCGCTGCTCGGCTGCATCCTGGTGTCCCGGCTCGGTGGCACGCTCACCGCCGGGCTCATCGTCGAGACCGAGGCGTATCTCGGCCCCGAGGACGGGGCCTCGCACGCCGCGTTCCGACCGGGCTCGCGCTGGCTCTTCTACGGCCCTGGCGGGGTCGCCTACGTCTTCTCCGCCTACGGGGTCCACGCCTGCCTGAACGCCATCGCCGGTCCGGCGGGCCGCCCCGGCTGTGTCCTGATCCGCGCGCTCGAGCCGGTCGCCGGGCTCGTCCGGATGGCGCGGCGGCGCGGGCGTCGCCTCCCGCCCCTCCCGACGCCGCGGACGCTGGCCGCCCTGTCGAGCGGACCGGGACGGCTGACCAAGGCGCTGGGGATCGGGCTCCGCGACAACGGCCGAGACCTCCGGACCGGGCCCCTCCGCATCCACGCGCCCAGGACGGCGACGAGGCCCCGCGTGGCGGTCAGCCGGCGGGTCGGGATCACCCGCTCCCCGGAGCTGCCGCTGCGCTTCTGTCTCCGCGGCAGCCCCTTCGTCTCGCGTCCCATTCCCTAGCGCCGTTCTCCCTGATTTGCCGGCAAGATAGCCGAGCCTGTCTGCGACGCGGGGTTACGGAGTCCCCAGCGCCCGGCCTCGACCGCGGTCAGGAAGTCCAGAACGGCGCGGTTGAAGGCCTCCGGCTCCTCGAGGTTGATCGTGTGCCCGGACTTCGGGACCACAACCAGCCCCGAGCTCCGGATCTTCCGCTTCAGGAACAGGCCGGGCTCGAGGCACGGCTCGTCCTCGTCCCCGGTGACGATGAGGGTCGGCACCGTCAGCCGCTCGAGGTCGGCCTCGAGCTCGTAGACCGAGGGTCGCGTCAGCTGGACGCCCCGCATCGTGAGGCCGTGCCCGAGCGCCGACTGCGCCGCGAACTGATCGTGGAACTCCTGCCAGCCGTGCGGGTCCTTGTCCCGGAACTGGACCCGCGTCGGGCCCTGGCAGTAGACGTCGGCCAGGACGGCCATCGGCTCGTTCAGGAACCGCTGGGCGGTCGCGGCAACGTCGCGCTGGAACTGGGCCCGGTCGGTCGCCAGGCTCCCGTAGCCGCAGCCCGCGACGACCAGGGACAGCGCGCGCTCCGGATGGCGGAGGCCGAAGTGGAGCGTCGCGTAGCCGCCCATCGACAGCCCGCACACGTGGGCTCGCTCGATCCCGAGGGCGTCGAGGAGCCCCCGGATGTCCTCCGCGGCGTGGTCCTGGGAGTACGCGCTCCCCTCGGTCGGGACGTCGGAGGGCGGGTACCCGCGCGCGTTGAAGGCGATCGTCCGGTAGCGCCGCGCGAAGAAGCGCGTCTGGAGGTGCCAGCTCTGCGCGTCCCCCGCGAACTCGTGGACGAAGACCAGCGGCACGCCCTGCCCCGCCTCCTCGTAGTGGAGCCGGATCCCGTTCACTGGCACTCGCGGCATGCTCCCTCCCACGACCACGCTCCGGGGTCGGGCCCGGATCTTGACGTTCGTCGACAAGACCACACTTCTGGCCGACTGACCCGCTGTCGGACTAGGCTCGGATGCGGTCGCCGCGGGGGTCCCAGAGCGGCTCGGCGGCGACCAATCCCTCGACCCACTCCCCGAAGAACTCCACCGCGACCGAGGTGCCGGGGCTCGCGAGATCCACCGGCAGGTACGCGTAGGCGATGGACAGCCCCACCGTGTAGCCGAAGCCGCCGCTCGTCACCCGGCCTACGACGTCGTCCCCGACGCGAACCGGCTCGCCGCCGAGCGCCACCCAGGCCGGGTCGGAGAGCGTCAGGCACGCGAGCTTGCGGCGCACGCCCTCGGCGCGCTGGCGCGCGAGGACCTCGCGGCCGAGGAAGTCGCCCTTGCCGAGCTTCACCGCGAACCCGAGCCCGGCCTCGTACGGCGTGTCGTCGGGCGTGATGTCCGCGCTCCAGTAGCGGTAGCCCTTCTCGAGACGGAGCGAGTCGATCGCGCGGTATCCCGCGGCCAGGAGCCCGTGCGGCCGGCCCGCCTCCCAGAGCGTGTCCCAGAGCTCGAGCCCGTACTCGGTGGGCGCGTAGAGCTCCCATCCGAGCTCGCCCACGTACGTCACCCGCGCGGCAAGCACCGGCACGCGGCCCACCGCCAGGTCACGGGCCGTCAGGTACGGAAACGCCGCGTTCGAGACGTCGGCGGTGGTCGCCGCAGCCAGGATGTCCCGGGCCCGCGGGCCCCAGAGGCCGATGCAGCAGTACGCCCCGGTGACGTCGAGCAGGGCCACCGATCCGTCATCAGGAAGGTGCCCCTGGATGAAGCCCCGGTCGTGGGTGCCGAAGGCCGTGCCCGTCACGATCCGGAACCGGCTCGGCCCGAGCCGCGTCACCGTGAAGTCACACTCGATCCCGCCGCGGGCATTCAGCATCGACGTGTAGACGATCGACCCGACCGGCCGGTCGACGTCGTTCCCGCAGAGCCGCTGGAGAAGGCGGAGGGCGCCCGGGCCCACGACCTCGAACTTCGAGAACGACGTCTCGTCGAAGAGACCGGCGCGCTCGCGCGTGGCCACGTGCTCGGCCTCGATGGCGGGCGACCAGAACCGCCCCGCGAACCCGCGCGGACGCCGGGCGCCGTCCCCCGCCCCCGCGTTCGGCTCGAACCAGTTGGGCCGCTCCCAGCCCGACTTCTCGCCGAACGCTGCGCCGAGCTCTCGGAGGCGCGGGTACGCGGGCGAGAGCCGCAGGCGCCGGCCTTCCTCCCGCTCCTGGTTCGGGTACCGGAGGTCGTAGTAGGTCCGGTAGATCTCGTGGGTCCGGTCGAGGGTGAGCCGCCGCGAGCGGTACTGCGGACCGAACCGCCGGAGATCCATGTGCCAGACGTCGAGTCCCGGGTCGCCCTCGACGATCCAGTCGGCCATGATCCGGCCCATGCCGCCGGCGCCGGCGATCCCGTGGGCGCAGAAGCCGCACGCCACGAAGAACCCCCGCACCTCGGGTGCCTCGCCGAGAATGAACTCGCCGTCCGGCGTGAACGCCTCGGGCCCGTTGATGAGGCGAACGATCTCCGCGCTCCCGATCGCCGGGACCCGGCGCACCGCGCCCTCCATGATCGGGGCGAAGCGCTCCCAGTCGGGCGGCAGGAGGCGGTGGTTGAAGTCCGCGGGGATCCCGTCGAGCCCCCACGGCGCGGGCTCGCGCTCGTATCCGCCCGCCACCAGCCCCCCGACCTCCTCGCGGAAGTACACGAGGTGGTCCGGATCGCGGAGCATCGGAATGGCCGCGTGGACACCGTCGATCGGCTTGGTGACGAGGTACTGGTGCGCCATCGGCACCAGCGGGATCGTGACGCCCGCCATCCGGCCGATCTCCGGCGCGTACATCCCGCCCGCGTTCACCACGACGTCGGCGCGGACGCTCCCGGCCGTGGTCTCCACTTCCCGCACGCGGCCGTCCCGCACGGTGATGCCCAGGACGCGCGTGCCGGTGCGGATCGTCACACCGCCTCGCCGCGCCCCCTCGGCCAGCGCCATGGCGAGGCCGCTCGGGTCGAGGTGCCCGTCCGTCGGGAGGTAGACCGCGCCCAGGACGCCGTCCAGCGCCATGACGGGGAACAGGCGCCGCGCCTCGGCCGGCCCGACCTCGTGGAGCGGAAGCCCGAAGGTCTTGGCCCACCCCTCCTGGCGCCGGTGCTCGAGGACGCGATCGGGCGTGCACGCGAGCCGGAGGCTCCCCGTCTCCTTCCAGCCCGGATCCCGCCCGGTCTCGGCGGCGAGGCGCCGGTAGCACTCGACGCTCCACATCATCAGTCGGGTCAGCGCCACCGAGGACCGGAGCTGTCCCACGAGGCCGGCGGAGTGGAAGGTGGAGCCGCTCGTCAGCTCCGCCCGCTCGACGAGCACGACGTCGCGCCATCCCTTCGCGGCGAGGTGGTAGGCGATGCTGGCGCCGCCCACCCCACCGCCGATGACGACCGCTCGAGCGTGCTCGGTCACGGCGCAAGATTGTAACAGGGGGGCGGGGCCTTGACACAACCCGCGGCGGCCTGTGAAGGTGATACATCGGCCCGACCTCCGAGCCTTCACGACCCTACGCTGCGCGAGGAGCTTCGCATGGACCACGCCACCACCAGGTCGTCACAGTCCCCGAAGGTCGCCCGCCGAGACGTCCTGCTCGGCGCGGGCGCCGTCCTGGCCGCCGCCGCCGCGCGGCCCGGCCCCGCGAGCGCCCAGGCGCGCAAGGGCGAGATCGTCGCCGGGCTCTCCGAGCGCATGCTCACGCTCGACCCAGCGAACCACTACTCGATCTCCGCGACCTCGGTCCTCCGGCACATCTACGACCCGCTCATCGAGGTCACGAACGACTCGAAGTTCATCCCGTGTCTCGCCGAGTCGTGGACGCCCGTCAACAACACGACGTGGCGTTTCACGCTCCGGAAGGGCGTCAAGTTCCACGACGGCACGCCGTTCACCGCGGACAGCGTGATCTACTCCCTGAAGCGGCCGCGGGACAACACGAAGCTGATCAAGTCGTTCGCCTACCAGGACATCGACGATGTCCGCAAGGACGGCGACTTCACCGTGATCGTGACGACCAAGCGGCCGTTCGGCTCCCTGCCGTCCCACCTCACGATGCTCGGGATGCTCCCGCCGGGCGCCGCCGCCAACGAGGAGGCCTTCTTCCAAAAACCGGTCGGCACCGGCCCCTTCAAGTTCGGGGGCTGGACCCACGGCGAGCAGATCGTCCTCAACGCGAACGCGGACTACTGGAAGCCGGGAATCCCGAAGGTCGAGAAGGTGACCTTCCGGTTCATCCCCGAGCTCTCGACGCGCGTCGCCGGGGTCCGGGCCGGCGAGCTCCACGTCATCGACCGCGTGTGGCCGGACAACGTGCCGACACTGCGGTCCTCGCCTGGCGTGCGCGTCCTCGACACCCCGGCCATCGAGGCCCAGCGCTGGATCTTCCAGCTCGCCAAGGACCCGGTGAAGGACCCGCGCGTCCGCAAGGCCATCTCGCTCGCGATCGACCGGAACGTCATCATCAAGGACCTCCTGGTCGGCTTCGCGCGCCCGGTGGATAGCCCCGTTCCGCCGGGCCTCATCGGCTACGCGAGCCTGCCGCCGAAGCCCTACGACCCCGAGAAGGCCCGCCAGATCTTGAAGGAGGCGGGGTACAAGAACCTCTCCATCGACTTCGTCCTGATGAAGGACCTCTACCCGAAGCAGCTCGAGATCGCCCAGGCCGTGGCCGCCATGCTCGGGGACGTCGGGATCACCGTGAACATCAAGAACCTCGAGATTGCCACTGCCCGCGAGTTCCGCAGCTCGGGCAACTACGACATGTTCTTTTCCGGTTGGGCCCACATGCCCCACGACCCAGACTGGTGGCTGGGCCAATGGTTCACGAAGGTGGGGGCGGAGAAGCTCACCCGCTACGACAACCCGAAGGTCGAGCAGCTCGTCGCCGAGGGCCGCACACCGGACCCCAAGGTCCGCCAGGCGAAGTACGAGGAAATCGAGAAGACTCTCTGGGAGGACGAGACGGAGATCTGGCCGTACTACAGCGTGGCGATCTACGCGGTGAGCGACAAGCTCCAGAACTTCCAGGCGCGGCGCGACTACTACGTCCTGCTGTACGACGTCGGCGTCCGGTAGCTCGAGCCTGGCCGTGTTCGCCCGCCGGCCGCTCCCCAGGGACGTCCCGGGGATCCGGCCGGCGGCGACGCGGCCGGCGGGGCGCCGGCGTCACGTGGCGCCCGCCTCCGCATCGTGATGCAGGCCTATCTCCTCCGCCGGGCCGCCCAGTCCGTCCTCACGCTGGTCGGCATGTCCGTGCTGGTCTTCCTCATCCTCCGCGTCCTGCCCGGCGATCCCGCGAAGATGCTCTTGCCCGAGGGTGCCCCCCAGTCCGCGGTCGAGGAGCTGAACCGGCAGCTCGGGCTGAAGGAGCCGCTCCACGTCCAGTACGGGATCTTCCTCCGGAGCGTGTTCCGCGGCGACTTCGGCCAGTCGTTCCAGTACCGGGTGCCCGCGCTCCAGATCGTCCGGGACCGCCTCCCGGCGACGCTCCAGCTCACCCTGTGCGCCATGGTCCTGACGGTCGCCTCCGGCGTCACCATCGGAATCGTCGCGGCCGTGCGGCGCGGCAGCCGCTACGATTACGCGGGTACCGTCCTCGCCGTCCTCGGCCAGTCGCTGCCAAACTTCTGGCTCGGGATCATGCTCGTACTCCTGTTCGGGGTGACCCTCCGGTGGCTCCCGACCTCCGGGTACCAGAACTGGACGTACCTCATCCTCCCCAGCATCACGCTCGCCGCCTACCCAACGGCGCTGGTTGCCCGGCTCACCCGGTCGAGCATGCTGGAGATCCTGAGCCGCGACTACATCCGGACGGGCCGCGCCAAGGGCCTCGCCGAGCGGGCGGTGATCCTCCGCCACGCGCTCCGGAACGCCACCATACCCGTCCTCACCGTGATCGGGCTCCAGATCGGTGCGCTTCTGGGCGGCGCGGTCATCACGGAGTCGGTCTTCGCGTGGCCGGGCATGGGGAAGCTCGTCGTCGACGCCATCTACTTCAGGGACTTCCCGGTCGTGCAGACCGTGCTCATCATCTCGGCCACGATCTTCGTGCTCATCAACCTCGTGGTCGACGCGCTCTATACCGTCGTCGACCCGCGCATCCGCTATCGCTGAGGGGCCGGTGCCCGGCTTGGTGCGACGGTACCCGCTCGTGCTGGTCGGCGGCGGGATCATGCTCGCCGTCGTCCTGGCCAGCGCGTGCGCTCCGCTCCTGACCGCGTCGGACCCTGTTCGCCCGAGCTTCGGCCAGCGCCTGAAGGCCCCGTGGGGGCTCGGCGGCACGCCCATGCGGCCCCTCGGCGCCGACAACCTGGGCCGCGACATCTACGCCCGGCTCCTCTACGGCGGACGGATCTCCCTGGTCCTCGCGACCAGCGCGGTGCTCCTGGCGACCGCCGTCGGTGTGCTCGTCGGCCTCCTGGCCGGGTACCTCGGGGGGTGGCTCGACGACCTCGTGATGCGGGTCGCCGACATCCAGCTCACGTTCCCGGTGATCATGCTGGCCATCGCGATCGTCGCCGTCGTCGGGACGAGCCCGATCGCCCTCGTCGGGGTCCTCGCCCTCTCCGGCTGGGTCCTGCACGCGCGGACCGTGCGCGCCAACGTGCTGAGCCTCCGCCACCTCGAGTACGTGGACGCGGCCCGCGCCCTCGGCGCGAGCCACAGGCGCATTGTGCTCCGCCACGTCCTCCCCAACACGCTGGCGCCGATCCTCGTCATCGTGTCGAGCCAGTTCGCCACGATGGTGCTGCTCGAGTCGGGCCTGTCGTTCCTGGGCATGGGCGTCCAGCCGCCGAACCCGTCCTGGGGCGGCATGCTCGCCGAGGGTCGCGACTACCTCTCCAACGCTTGGTGGCTCGCCACGATGCCGGGGCTCGCGATCTCCATGGTCGTCCTGGGCGCGAACCTCCTGGGCGACGGCCTCCGAGACTTCCTCGACCCCCACCTCCGCACGTGAGCCGCGACTGACTCCCGTGTCCGCGAAGGGGTCCTTCTCCCAGCGCGCGTACGGGGCCCTCCTGCTGGCGCTCGGTCTCGTCGCCATCGTCGCGCCGCTCGGCGCGGGCAGCTGGGCGACCTCCCTTCTCGGGATCGTGGCGATGGTCGCGGGGTCCGCCTCCCTGGTGCGGAGTCTCCGCACGCGGTCCGGCGCCGCGACGTGGACGACCTATCTGACGGGCGTGCTGCTGATCCTCGGCGGGGTGGTGCTGTTCGCCCAGCCGGTTCTCGTCGTCAGCGGGCTCGTGACCCTCGTCGCCCTCCTCGTGGGTGCGGACGGGATCACCCGGGTCCTGGGGGCGATCAAGGACCAGACGGGCCAGGCGCGCGTGTGGACCGGGCTCAACGGGATCGTCAACCTGGGCATCGCGCTTCTGCTCTGGCGGGGCAACGCCTCCGCCAGCGCCGCGGTCCTCGGGCTGGGCCTCGGCGTCTACATGCTGTCGATCGGCTGGACCGCGCTCCTGGCGCCCGGGGAAGGCGCGGAGGACGTCGACCTCGCCCAGGCCACCAACGAGCATCCCGACTGGCGGCTCGCCCTCCCCGCCGACCCGGAGTTCGGCCGCCTCCGGGCCGCCGCCATCGAGCAGGAGCGGGTCGCTCTTCCCGTCAACACGTTCTGGATCGTCACGCTGATCGTGGTGTTCTTCGCGATCCATGCCGGACGTCTGCAGGCGACCTGGACGTGGCTGGGCCTCATCTCGCCGCTGGTCGCCGTCATCGGGGACCTCTTCTCGGCGCTCCTGGCCGCGGTGCTGCTGCTCCCGCTCTGGCTCGGCTGGCGGCGGCTGACGCGACCTATCGAGCGGCGCGCGTGGGAGCGGCGGCTGGCGGGTCACGCGGAGGGCGACACGCTCGGGTTCGCCGAGCGGGCGGTGAACCACTGGATCGAGGGCCGGCTCCGATGGAGCGTCCGGCTCCGGCTGGCGCGCGGGTCTCTCCGCACGAGCCTCCAGCAGTGGATGCGGGCGGGGCTGCCGATCGTGGCGGTCATCGTCGCGATCAACCCGATCTGGGGCTTCAGCTGGTACTTCAACACGGAGAACTGGGCCAGCGGCTTCTGGCAGAAGGCGACCGAGGAGCGCACCGACGCATGGCGCCAGGCCATGATCGCGGCCGTCGAGCGTGCGGTCGAGCCGACCGGGATCGCGCGCGAGTCGCTGTTCGCGGTGCGGCCCGACGGCGTCGGTGACGCAACCGACTTCAGCTTCCTCGTCCTGGGCGACACCGGCGAGGGCGACCCGTCGCAGGCGTCCCTCCGCGATCGCTACCTGGACCTCGGCCGCCGGAGCGACGTCCGCTTCCTGGTGATCTCCTCGGACGTCATCTATCCGGACGGCGCCATACGGGACTACGAGTTCAACTTCTACCTGCCGTTCAAGGGCTTCGAGAAGCCGATCTACGCGATTCCCGGCAACCACGACTGGTTCAGCGCCCTCGACGGGTTCGCGGCCAACCTCATGGAGCCGGTGGCCGCACGGGCGGCCATGAACGCGCGCGAGGCGCTCACGGCGCTGGTGGCCACCCCGAACCGGGCCGGGGTGGACAGCGCGGTGGCCGAGGCGGCCCGGCTGCGGAAGGAGTACGGCGTCCGGACCGCGGAGCAGCGGGCCCCGTTCTTCGAGATCCACGGGCGCGAGTTCTCCCTGATCGCGGCCGACACCGGCATCCTCCGTCGTCTCGACCCCGTCCAGGCCGGCTGGTTCGAGTCCGCCCTGGAGCGGGCGCGAGGGCGCTTCACCATGGTGATCCTGGGCCATCCCTTGTTCGCCGGCGGCGCCTATCAGGGCACGGACGACGCGTTCCTCGCCATCCACCAGACCCTCCGGCGGCACCGGGTGCCGCTCGTGATGGCCGGCGACACCCACGACTTCGAGTACTACCACGAGCGCTACGACAGCCCCGAGGGTCCCCGGACGATGCACCACTTCGTCAACGGCGGCGGGGGCGCGTACCTCAGCATCGGCACCGCCCTCGACTGGCCCGCGACCGCGCCGGTCCCGGACTGGGCGTACTACCCGTCCACCGCCGCCGTCCGCGACAAGCTCGACGCCGAGACCGGCTCCTGGAAGTGGCCCGTGTGGTGGTGGATCAAGCGATTCGGCGCCTGGCCGGCGTCGGTCGAGGCGCTGTCGGGCATGTTCGACTTCAACCGGGCGCCCTTCTTCCAGAGCTTCGTCGAGGTCCGCGTCGAGGGCACGGCCCGCCGCGTGCGCCTGATCCTCCACGGAGTGCGGGGCCCGCTCCGCTGGCGCGACCTCCAGTCGAGCGGCACCGTGGCTCCGGCCGGGGCGAGCCCGGACGACCCGGCCGAGTGGGTGTCTCCCGATGGCGCCACCCTGAGCGGCGCCGGAGAATGACGCCGCGACCTGCCCTCGGTGACTTCCTCCGCTCTCGCGATTGGGCGACGCTCGACCGGGTCGCCCGGGCTATCATGAGATCGTCCGCCGCGAGGGGCGGGCCGTCGCCAGAGGACCCGTGCGCACCCTCAAGATCCTGACCATCGTGCTCGTCGGAGCGGCCGCCCTCCTGGCCGTCGGCCTCTTCGCGCTCGCGCGGTACCTCGAGTCCGACACCTTCCGGCGAGCCGCCATCGGCGCCGCCCAGGAGGCGCTCGGCGCGCCGGTCAGCGTCGGTGAGCTGCACGTCTCGATCTTCTCCGGGGCCACGTTCGGGCAGGTCGTCGTGGGCAATCCGGGCGGAGTGCCCGGCGACCTGCTCCGCGCCGAGGGGCTGGCCGTCCGGCCGCGGCTCCTCCCGCTCCTCCGACGCCGCCTCGAGATCGCCGAGATGCGGCTCGACGCGCCGGCCGTCACGCTGGTGCGGAGCGAGCAGGGCGACTGGAGCTTCGACCGCCTGGTGACGCGCCCCGCGGCCCCGGCCGGTCCCGGCGGCGCCGCGGCCAGCGTCGAGGCTCCGACGACGCCGGCTCCCGCCTCCTCCACTGCCCTCGACGTGGTCGTGCCGCGTCTCGCCGTCGGCCGGGGCACGCTCGCGGTCACCCGCGAGCGCAGAGGATCGCTCGTTGCCGCCGACGGCATCGAGATCACCACGTCCTTGTCGCGCGTCGCGGGGGCGCTTGCCGGCGAGGGTCAGCTCGCCGTCGCGTCACTCCGGGTGGGCGAGCGCGTCGAAGTCCGGTCCCTCACCGCCCCGCTGAAGTTCGCGGGCGGCGACGTCACGCTCGTCTCGATCCGCGGGCAGCTCGCGGACGGCGCGCTCGAGGGCCAGGCGACCGTGAGCTTGACCGGCCCGACGCGCTACACGGTCTCGCTCACACTCCGCGACGGCCGCGCGGAAGCGCTCATGACCACGCTCGGCGGACGCAGCGGCTGAGCGGCCGGCTCCAGGGCGAGGCGACCCTCGCCGGCACGGGCGAGGGCCTGTCCGGGCGGGGGCACGCCGAGATCCGGGACGGCCAGCTCCACGACTTTCCCGTGCTGGGCGCCGTGGCCGCCGCGCTCGATCTCCCGTTGCTTCGCGATCAGCGGTTCCAGGAAGGCGCCATCGACTTCACGCTCGCGGGCGACGTGCTCGGGACGCCCTCGGTCCGCTTCGTGTCGGGCGACGTCCGGATCCTCGGCAAGGGGGAGATCTCGCTCCGCACGGGCGAGCTGGCTCACGAGCTCACGCTGCTCGTCCCGCCCGCCGTCCTTCGGCGCGCCCCGCGCGAGATGCGCACCGCCTTCACCGAGCGCGCCGAGGGCCTGATGGGCGTGGACTTCCGGGTCTGGGGCCCCTACCGGTCTCCGCGCACGGACCTCCAGGACCGCGTGCTCCGCGGGTTCGCGGAGTCGCTCCTGAAGAAGGGGCTGAAGCAGTTCCTGCGATAGCGCGGCGCGGCGGCCGGGCGGTTGTCCCCGCCCCGAGCCCTCGGCTATAGTGGCCCCGATCATGGCGCGAGGGCGCGTCTTCTACGGGTGGTGGGTCACGATCGCCTTCGCCGTCATGGTGTTCCTCTCGACCGGCGTGCGGTTCGCCGTCGGGCCCTTCCTGAAGCCGATGGTCACCGACCTCGGGACCGACCGCGCCAGCTACTCCCTGGTCGTCGCGCTGAGCCTCCTCCTGTACGGCGTGTTCATGCCCTTCGTGGGCAGGCTGGTCGAGCGCTGGGGCGCGCGCCCCGTCGCGGTCACCGGCACCCTCGTTGTTCGCGATGTCCCTCGCCGCGACCGGCTTGGTGACGCACCTCTGGCAGCTGGCGGTCGTGTACGGCGTCCTCGTCGCGCTGGGGCTCTCGGCGACGGGCCACGTCGTGGGCTCGGCCGTCGTCTCGCGGTGGTTCATCCGCCGGCGCGCCACCGCGCTCTCCCTGCTCGGCGCGTCCTCGATGGCCGGGATGAGCCTGCTCGTTCCGGTGGCGATGTGGCTCATCCTCACGGTCGGCTGGCGCGCGACCTACGGCATCATCGGGCTCGGGTCGGCCCTTCTCCTCCTGCCGCTCGCGCTCTGGGTCGTGCGGGAGTCGCCCGAATCGATGGGACTCACGCCGGACGGCGCCGCCGCCGGGTCCAGCTCGCACGACCCCTCGGCGCCCGAGCGGACGGCCGTCAGCACCGCCGCGCGCACCCTGCCCTTCTGGCAGCTCTGCGGGGGCATGTACACCTGCGGTTTCTCGATGACGCTCCTGTCGGCGCACGGCGTGCCGATGCTCACCGACCACGGCTATCACCCGATGCTGGCGTCGAGCGCGGTCGGCGTCCTCGGCGCCTCCAGCTTCGCGGGGGCGATGGCGCTCGGCGTGATCGCCGACCGCTACGGCCGGCGCCCGGTCCTCGCCTGGCTCTACGGGACGCGCGCCCTCCTCTTCGTCGGGATGTTCCTCGTCCACGACAGCCCCGGAGCGCTCCTGGTCATCGCGGCTCTCGGGGGCGCCAGCATGTCCGGCAGCCTCGCCATGACCTCCGCGCTGACTGCGGACATCTTCGGGCGATTCTCCGTGGGCTCGGTATTCGGCAGCATCTTCGTCGTCCACCAGGTCGGCGCGGCGCTCGGGTCGTGGCTCGGCGGGCTCCTGTTCGAGCTGACCGGAGGCTACGGCGCCGCCTTCGCCATCGCCTGCGCGCAGCTCCTGGTGGCCGCGGTGGTGAGCCTCACCATCGACGAGGCGGCGCGCTGCGCTCCGAGGCTCCGGCCGCTGCCCGCGGAGCGATAGAGAGGCGGCGGCGCCATGGGGCTCGAGGTGATCGTCCCCCGGGTGTCCTCGGTGGGGCTGGCGACGCTCCTCGACCGGCTGACCGCCGCCGGCCTACCGAGCGCCGTCGCCATGGTCGACAACGTGCTCCAGGGGCCGGGCGCGTCGCCGCCCGGGACCTGGCGGGACGCTCGGCTCCGGACGCCCGCCGGGGTGGTGACGCTCCGCCGGGTCCCGAGCGGCGTGGCCGTCGTGATCTTCGGCAATGCGGACGACGCCCTCCGCGCCGCGCAGCGCACGATCGCCGAGACGCTCCTCACCCTCCATTGAGCCCGCACGCGGCCCGCGGCGGCGCCGCCCGGCGGCCATGAAGATCACCGACGTCGAGGTCTACGTCGTCGATCCCACCCAGGGCGCGTCGACCTACAACGACGAGCCCCAGAACGTCTGGACCTTCGTCCGCGTCGTCACCGACGCCGGCGTCCACGGCTGGGGCGAGTCGACCAATTTCCCCGCCAACGGGAGCCTGATCATCGCCGACGCGATCCGCCACCTCCGGCCGTGGATCGTGGGCCAGGACCCGGACAACATCACCGCGATGTGGCACCGTCTCTTTCGCAAGGCCGCGTACCTCGGGCCGCGCGGTCTCCCCACCGCGGTGGTCAGTGGCATCGACATCGCCCTCTGGGACATCAAGGGCAAGGTCACCGGGCGGCCGATCTACGACCTCCTGGGCGGCAAGGTTCGCGACGACGTGCCGCTCTACGCGAACGGCTGGTTCGCCGCGCTGGACGGCCACCCCGCCTGCGAGACGCCGGAGGACTACGCGGCCGCCGCCCGGCGCGTCGTGGCCCGCGGCCACACCGCCATCAAGCTCGACCCGTTCCACGAAATGATCCCCTACCACACGGCCTACCTCGGCGGCCAGATCTCCGCGGCCGGCGAGGCCTTCGGCGTGGCGTGCGTCGCCGCGACGCGCGCGGCCGTGGGCCCGGAAGTCGAGATCCTGATCGACGCCCACGGCCACTACAACGTGCCCACGGCGGTGCGGATCGCCCGGCAGCTCGAGCCGTACCGCATCGGGTGGTTCGAGGAGCCCACCCCACCCGAGAGCCTGGACGCGCTGCGAGCGGTGCGCGAGCAGGTCTCGGTGCCGATCTGCGTCGGCGAGCGCCTCTACACGCGCTGGGACTTCCAGCCCGTGCTGGCGGAGCGGCTCGCGGACTACCTCATGCCGGACGTCGTCTGGACCGGAGGCATCAGCGAGGTGATGCGGATCGCCGCGCTGGCCGAGACCTACCAGGTGCCGGTGACGCCACACAACGCGATGGGGCCCCTCCAGGTCGTCGCCGGCAGCCACGCCATGCTCGCGGTGCCGAACTTCTACCGGCTCGAGCACAACGTGGCCAACGTGCCCTGGTACGATCGCTGCCTCGACCGGCGACTGGACCTCCGCGGCGACCGCCTCCACCTCTCGGCCCGGCCCGGACTCGGCGTCGAGCTCGATCCCGACTTCCTGCGGGGCCATCGCGCCCGCGGCTTCACGGGCTAGCCTTCCGCCTCCGGCGCGCGACGTGAGCTATCAGCCGAGCGACAAGATCGGCGCCCTGACCGACGCGGAGGCGAGCGCCTTCCTGGACCAGCCGTGGAACGCCCGCCTCTCCACCCTGGGCCCGGACGGCTGGCCCCACATTGCGCCGGTCTGGTACGAGTTCGAGCCGGAGAGCCGGACGTTCCTCGTGGTCGGACGCGAGCGCGCCGAGTGGGTCGAGCACGTCCGCGCGGATCCGCGCGTCGCCTTTCACGTGGCGGACGACGAGCACGCCGAGCACACGCGCGTCATGGTGCAGGGGCGCGCCACGATCGTCGAGGGACCGGTCGCGCCGTCGGCCAGCCCGCGCCTCGGCGCGCTCACGCGTCGCCTGTCGCTCCGCTACCTCGGCCCCGACGGGCCGATCTACGCCGAGCGGACGATCCACCGCCCGCGCGTCCTGGTGACGATCCGCCCGGAGAGCTGGCGCACCTGGACCGGGAAGGAATGGCACCCGCGCTATCGATAACGGTCTCGGCCGAGAGTCAAGCACACCCCGGCGACGCAGGACCGTGGCGCGCGGAAGGAGGAGGGCGACCATGAGGCTCATCGAGGCACCGATCCGGCGAGCGTGGATCCTGGCCGTTCTGCTGTGGGCCATTCCCGGCCACGCGGCCGACTATCCGGCCCCGGCGGAGGGCACGTGGGTGGTGCGGGACTTCCGGTTTCACACCGGAGAAGTCCTGCCCGAGCTGCGCCTCCACTACACGACGGTAGGCGCTCCGACGGGCGAGCCGGTGCTGATCCTCCACGGCACGACCCAGTCGGGCGCGGCCATGCTCACGCCGGCCTTCGCGGGCGAGCTCTTCGGCCCCGGGCAGCCCCTCGACGCCAGCCGCTACTTCGTCATCCTCCCGGACGCCATCGGCACCGGAAAGTCCTCCAAGCCGTCCGACGGCCTCCGCGCGAGCTTCCCCAAGTACAACTACGACGACATGGTCGAGGCGCAGTACCGTCTCGTGAAGGAGCATCTCGGCATCTCGCACCTCCGGATGGTCCTGGGCAACTCGATGGGCGGCATGCACACCTGGATCTGGGCCCAGAAGTACCCCAACTTCGTGGACGTGGCGGTCCCGATGGCTTCCCTGCCCGCCGTGATGTCCGGCCGCAACTGGATGACGCGGCGCATGATCATCGACACGATCCGCAACGATCCGGAGTGGATGAACGGGAATTACACACAGCAGCCCCGGAGCCTCCAGGCGGTGCTGGTCTTCTACGGGATCGCGACCAGCGGGGGCAACCTGGGGCTCTACCAGGCCGCCCCGACCCGTGAGAAGGCCGACCAGCTGCTGAACCAGCGCCTGACCGCGCCGTTCCGGGGCGACGCCAACGACCAGCTGTATCAGTGGGACGCGTCGCGCGACTACGATCCCTCGCCGGGCCTGGACCGCATCCAGGCGACGCTGCTGGCGATCAACTCGGCGGACGACGAGCGCAACCCGCCGGAGCTGGGCCTGCTCGACCGCGAGATCAAGCGCGTGAAGAACGGCCGCGTCCTGCTCATTCCCGCGAGCGACCAGACGGTCGGCCATGCGACCACGGCCCAGGCGCGGTTCTGGAAGCACGAGCTCGCCGAGCTCTTGAGGAGCGCGCCCCGCATGTCGAAGTAGCCGCCACAGCACGGGCCAGGGCGTCCAGCGCCCCGAGCCGTCGCCTCGGAGACGCTCGCCTTCACGACCGTTCCCTAGGCGAGCGCTCTAGCCAGCCTGCCCGGTCCGCGAGCGCGTCGGATCGGGAGGATCCCCTCGCCACCGCAGCCCGTCTCTACAAGAGCGCGGGATCTCGACGGACCGAGGGGCGGCCCCGGACGTCGCTCCGGGGGAGCAGGCTCGCCGAGGAGCGCGATGACCTCACGCGCTGAGCCGGCGGCCGCGGCCCGTTACGCCGGCCAGGTCTGATCACCGCCGTCGACGCGCAGCACCTGCCCCGAGACGTGGCGGCCCGCGTCCGTCACGAAGTACTCCACGGCGCGGGCGATGTCCTCCGGCTGGCCATACCCCTCGAGCGTGCCGATCCGGTCCACTCCCTTCGAGCTCGCCTGGCCCGTCGCGACGAAGCGCGCCGTCATGGTGCCGCCCGGCGCCACGCAGTTCACGGTGACGTTGTACGGCCGGAGCTGCGCCGCCAGGCAGCGCGTGTACTCGTGGACGGCCGCCTTGGCGGTCGCGTACATGACGCCGTCGGCCCGCCCGTTCAGGCCCGCCACGCTCCCGAGCGTGACGATGCGCCCCGCCTTCCGCTCCATCATCTCGGGCGCCACCTCCCGGCAGACGTAGATGCACGAGAGGAGGTTCCGGTCGAGCACCGTGCGGACGTCCTCCAGCGAGACGAACACGCCATCGTTCTTCGGAGGCTTCCCGCCGCCTGGTCCGGACGCTCCCGCCGTCCCGATGTCGCCGCCCGCGTTGTTGACGAGGATGTCGATCCGCCCGTACTCGGCCCGGATCCGCGCCACCGCCGCGTGCACCGCCTCGGGCCGCGTCAGATCGGCCGGCAGCGCCAGCACGCGGCGGCCCGTTCGGGCCGCAACGTCGCGCGCGACCTGATCGAGGGACTCCGCCTCGCCGAAGGCGCGCGCCGAGGTCTGGCTCGTACCGTGAACGACCAGGTCCGCGCCGAGCCGTCCCAGATGCTCGGCCATCACGCGACCGAGGCCTCGCGACGACCCGGTGACCCATGCGATCTGTCCCGCCAGCACTGCGTCCGCCATCGAACGGGTCTCCTCTACGGCACGACCAGGCGGCCGTGCTCCACGACCAGGCGCCCGTTGGCACGCACCGTGGCGTCGGTCAGAAAGAACCACTGATGGTAGCTCGAGCGGTACGGGCCACCCGACTCCGCGTTGTCCCCCACGCTGACCCGGATCACACCCGCGCCGTAGCCGTAGTACGGAATGGCCGGCAACCCGGGAAGCACGGCCAGCTTGGGATTGACGCCGAGATTGAACTCGCCGAAGCGGTCGCGGTCGCCCCCGTGGCTCCGCCACACGCCTTCGAGCCAGGCCCCGTGGTGCTCACTGGTGATCCGCGAGATGCGGTTGTCCCCGAACTCGAGGCGCACGCTCCCGACCTGGCGCCCCGCGAAGGTCTCGGGCGGCGTCACCAGCACGCCCTCCGTGCCCTGGACGTCGACGGTCCGGATGGCCCCGGCCGGCAGCTCGACCTCGCGGTCCCGGGCGCTCCCGGGCCGCGCGTAGCCGTCGACGAACGCCTTCGAGGCGTCGCCGTTGCCGAGGTGGAAGTGGGCGCCGCGCAGCGCGAAGCGGAGCCGAGTCCCGCGCGGGTCCGTCACCTCGACGTCGCTGTCCCGGAGGGTCTCGCAGAGCCGCCGCTGGTGGGCCGTCAGCGCGGCGTAGTCGACCCAGAGCGCCGCGTCGTAGAGCTCCGAGAGGCGCCGGAACAGGCCGGCGTCCATCGACACGTCCATGATCCAGTGGAAGTGGACGGCCCGCCCCGGCCAGGTCTTGATGATCTCTTCCGTCTGCCAGACGTTGTACGCCCAGCTCGTCGGGAGCCAGATGTACGCGTCGGCCAGCCCGAAGAGCGCGGCGACCGCGCGGTCCTCCATCGCGCGGGACGCGGGGTCCTCGCGGCGACGGAGCTCCCGCCGGACCCGCTCGAGTCCCGGCGGGTGGAGCATGTGAACCGCCAGCTCGACCGCCCCCGAGCGGGCGATCTCGACCCGCACCGCCTCGGTGAGCGCCGGGAAGTACGTCGGGTCCGCGTGGATGAGGACCCGCTCGCCCGGGGCGAGCCGGAGCGCGTCGCGGACGATGAGCCCGGCGACGCGGGCCCAATCCGTCTGGTACTCGTAGGGAACGCCCATCCGCGCGGTCCTAGCGCCGGCCCGACGCCATCAGGTGATCGTGGGGCGCTCGAGCGGATAGCGCTCGTAGCGGCGGTCCCGCACGACCCGCGCGATCCGGGCCACGGCCTCGTGGAGGTCCCCGAACGACGTGTAGAGCGGCGCGATCCCCAGGCGGAGGTTGTCCGGGTAGCGGAAGTCTGGCAGCACCGCCATCTCGTCGATCAGCGCCCGGTCGATCCGGAGCGCCTCGGCGTGCCCGAGCGAGATGTGCGAGCCCCGCCGCTCCGGATCACGCGGGGAGTTGAGCGCGAATCCGAGCGGCTGGAGCTCCCGCTCCCAGAGCCGCACGAGGTACTCCGTCTGCGCGACCGACTTCGCGCGCACCCGGTCCATCCCCGCCTCGAGAAGCAGGTCCACGCCCGGCTCCACGGCGAGGAGCGACAGGACCGGCGGGGTGCCGGCCAGGTACCGCAGGATGCCGGGCGCCGGGCGGTAGTCCGGCGCCATGTCGAACTGGTCGCGCTGCCCGAACCAGCCCCACACCGGATTCGCCAGGACCTCCTGGAGGTCGCGCCGCACGTAGAGGAACGCCGGCGCCCCGGGGCCTCCGTTCACGTACTTGTAGGTGCACCCGACGGCGAGGTCGGCTTCTCCCGCCTGGAGCGCCACCGGTACCGCGCCGACCGAGTGGGAAAGGTCCCACAGCGTGAAGGCACCCGCCCGGTGCGCGAGGGCCGTGACCACCGCCAGGTCGTGGACGAAGGCCGAGCGATAGGCCGTGTGCGAGAGCGTGACGAGCGCGGTGTCGCCGTCCATCGCGCGCGCGAGCGCCGCCTCGCTGACCGTCAGCCCGTCCTCGGACTTCACCACCACCAGCCGGTGACCCGCGCCCAGGAGGTCGATGGCCCCCTGCAGCACGTAGAGGTCCGTCGGGAAGTTCATGTCGTCGGTCACCACGGTCCGTCGCCCCGGCCGGGCCCGAAGCGCGGCCACGACGAGCTTGAACAGGTTCACCGTCGTGGAATCGGCAACGACGACATCCTCCGGAGGGGCGCCGATGAGCGTCGCGAGCTTGGCGCCGATCCGCTGGCTGGCCGTGAACCAGCCCTCCCCCCAGCCGCGGATCAGGCGCCCGCCCCAGTCGCGCTCGATCGCCTTCTTGAGCCGAGGGGCAGCCTGACGCGGGAGGCGCCCGAGCGAGTTGCCGTCCAGATAGATGAGGCGCGGGTCCGTCACCACGAACTCTCGGCGGAAGCGGGCGAGCGGGTCCGCCGCATCCAGCCGGCGCGCCTCCGCCAGCGAGGCGGCCTCGGCCGCTGTGGCCGCGCTCGTCCCCCGGCTCGGCGCCGAGCCCCCGGCCGCCGAACCGTGCCGGGCCGCCCGGCCGTGTCCCGGGCGCCCCGGGAGCCCCGCGGAGGGACGGCGGCCCGTCCCGTCCGGCGAGCCTCCCCGGCGGCGCCCGCGGCGCGGTCGGCGGCCCTCAGGTCGCGGCATCGATGGCTCTGAGATCCTGGCGCGACAGCGTGAAGTCCAGCGCGCCCGCGTTCTCTCTGACGTGCGCCGGGTCGCTCGCCTTCGGGATCGTGAACAGCGCCGGGCGGCGGGTGAGGAAGTTCAGCGCCACCTGGCGCGGCGTCCGCCCGTGGCGCTTCGCGATCTCCGCGACCGCGCCGCGCATGAACCCCCCGCGCGCCAGCGGCGTGTAGCCGACCACGGCCACGCGCTTCCGCTCGCAGTGGGGCAGGACGTCCTTCTCGATCTGGCGGTCCCGCAGGTGATAGAGGACCTGGTTGGACGCCAGCGGCAGCGAGCCGAGGGCGGCCTGGGCCCGGCGCATCTGGGGCGCGTCGAAGTTGCTGACGCCGACCAGACGCGTGAGCCCCCGGGCGACCAGCTCCGCCATGGCCCGCATCGTCTCCTCGACGGGGTGACGGTCGGACCACCAGTGGAGGAGGTAGAGGTCGAGGCAGTCCGTGCCGAGGCGGCGGAGCGATGCCTCGCACGCGCGGACCGTCCCCGCGTAGGAGGCGTTGGACGGCAACACCTTGGTGACGATGAAGACTCGGTTCCGCTGGCCTGCGACGGCCTCGGCGACCACGCGCTCGGCGCCGCCGTCCGCGTACATCTCGGCGGTGTCGATGTGGGTCAGGCCGAGCTCGATCCCCAGCCGGAGCGCCGCGACCTCGTCGCGCCGGCGCGCCCGCTTCTCGCCCATCCCCCAGGTCCCCTGCCCGATCACGGGCACGGGCACGCCGGTCGGCCCGAACGGTCGCGTGATCACCGGCGCGCACCGCCCCGGCCGGCCGCCCCGGCGGCGACGGCGCTCGCGGGGTCGGGTCCGACGCGCACGAGCATCTTCCCGAAGTTCCGTCCCTGGAGGAGCCCGACGAGCGCCGCGGGGGCCCGCTCGAGGCCGTCCACGACGTCCTCCCGGTACCGGAGCTGTCCCGCCCGCACCCACTCGGTCAGCTGCGCGAGCCCTTCCTTGTAGCGCGCCGCGAAGTCGAACACGATGAAGCCCTGGATCCGAACGCGGTTCACGAGCACGAATCGCTCGTTCCGCGGCGCGACCTCCGGCTCGGTGAGGTTGTACTGCGACATGAGGCCGCACACGGAGATTCGCGCGAAGAGGTTGACGTGGCGCGACACCGCCTCGGTGATCCGCCCTCCCACGTTGTCGAAGTAGACGTCCACGCCCTTCGGGCATGCCGCCCGGAGCGCCGCGTCCAGGTCCGACGCCGTCCGGTAGTTGATCCCCGCGTCGTACCCGAGCTCGCGCGTGATGTAGTCCACCTTCGCGTCGGAGCCGGCCAGTCCCACCGCCCGGCACCCCTTGAGCTTCGCGATCTGGCCGACCAGGCTCCCGACAGCGCCGGACGCCGCCGACACGACGACGGTCTCTCCGGCCTTCGGTTGCCCGACCTCGAGGAGCCCGAAGTACGCCGTCAGCCCCGGCATCCCAAGGACGCCGAGCGCGGTCGAGATGGGCGCGACGGTCGGATCGATCCGCCGCACGCCCTTCCCGGCAGATACCGCGTACTCCTGCCAGCCGAGCCGGCCCTCCACGACGTCCCCGACCGCGAAACCCGGGTGGTTCGAGCGGACCACCTCGCCGACCGTGCCGCCTTCCATCACGTCGCCCACGGCGACCGGCGGCACGTAGGACCGCGCGTCGCTCATCCGGCCCCTCATGTAGGGATCGAGCGACAGGTACACGACGCGAACGAGGAACTCCCCCGCGCCTGGCTCGGGCACGGACGACTCGGCGAGCCGGAAATCGCTCTCATCCGGATAGCCCGCGGGCCGGGCGGCGAGCCGGACCTGGCGGTGCGAGGTGGGGATCACGGGACGTCCTCCCGCCTCCGGCGGCCGGGACGCGACGGAGACGCGGTCAGGCGCACGATGTCAGGAGCCTAGCGAGCCGTCCGTGGAGCGTCAAGTGGACCGCCGCTCGCGGGCAGACGGCGGACTGTCAGCTTCGGGCCGGGCGCCTCAGCCGCCCCGGGTGTGCATCTCGAGATGCGGGTCCTGCCGGAGCCCCTCGATCTGAACGAGCACCCCGCGGTACCCGATCGTCTCGAGCTCCTTCCGCTCCTCCGCGCCTCGGTCGCGTCGCCGGCTCCAGCCGCCCGCGATGAGGGCCCGGAGCTCCTCGCGCGAGGCGCCGTCCCGCAGCGGGGTGCGAAGGTCGATCCCCCGCTGGGCGTAGAGGCACAGGTACCAGGTACCGTCCGCCGTGAGCCGGCTCCGGTCGCACGTCCGGCAGAAGGGCGTCGTGGTCGAGGCGATGATGCCGAACGTCGTCCCGTCGCCGAGGCGGAACCGCTCGGCGGGCGCCGACGACACCTCGGGGATCGGCTCGATGGGCCCGAACCGGGCGCCCAGGCGCTCGAGAATCTCCGCGCGCGACACCACCTGCTCGCGCGACCAGTGTGTCGCCCCGCCGACGTCCATGTACTCGATGAACCGCACCTCGGCGCCGACGCGGCGCGCGAATTCCACGAGATCGACCAGCTCGTCGTCGTTGACCCCCCGGATGACGACCGAGTCGAGCTTCAGGCCCTCGAAGCCCGCGGCCCGGACGCCGTCGATACCGCGCAGCACGGCGGCGTGATCGTCTCGTCGGGTGAGCGCCCGGAACCGATCGGGCCGGAGGGTGTCGAGGCTTACCGTGACCCGGTGGAGCCCGGCCGCCTTGAGCGCCCCGGCCTGCCCGGCGAGAAGGACGCCGTTGCTCGTCATCGCCAGGTCCCGGACGGCGGAGACCGCTGACAGCAGCCGCACGAGGTCAGGCAAGTCCCGGCGGAGCAGCGGCTCACCGCCCGTGAGCCGCACCTTGTCGACACCCAGGTCGGTGAACACCTCGACGAGCGTCTGGATCTCCTCGAAGGTCAGGAGGTCCGACCGGCGGAGCCACGCGTACTCCTCCTCCGGCATGCAGTACTGGCAGCGGAGGTTGCATCGGTCGGTCACCGACACCCGGAGGTTCCGGAGCGGGCGGCCGAGCGTGTCCCGGAGGTCGGGGCCAGGGGACGTCACCATAGACCCCATTATGCCGCATCCAGCGCGCGGACACGCACTCGCGAGCCGTTGCCGGGCGCTTGGCGGAACCCTATAGTAGGCGAGCGTGATGGCCGTGCGACGGCTCGTGACGGGCGCGCTCGTCGCCGCCGCGGTGGCGACTCCGGCCGCGGCCGGCGACCCACCCCCGTCCACGCTCCGCTTCGTGTCCCTGAACGTCCTTCACGGCGGGCCGCTTTCGGGCTGGACCGGACGTGACAGCCACCTCGAGGCCCGGCTCGACCTCGTCAGCCAAGCGCTCCGGGCGCTGGCGCCGGACGTGGTGGCCCTTCAGGAGGCGTCCTGGAGCCGCGCGCGGGGCGAGGTCGCCTCCCGCCTGGCGGGGCGCCTCGGCTTGAACCATGTCTACGCGCCGGCCTCGATGCGGCTGTTCGACACGGGATGGATCAACCGCTTCGCGGCGAGCCTCATCGGCTTCTCGGAAGGTCCGGCGATCCTGAGCCGCTTTCCCATCGCACGCTGGGAGGTGCACCGGCTCCCGCGCTGCGGCAAGCGCCTCGACCCGCGGGTCCTCCTGTTCGCGGAGCTCAGCACCCCGGGCGGGGTGCTCCCGGTGTTCTCAACTCACACCAGCGGCCACGCCTGCCACGCGGAGGCCGTGGCCGCGCTCGTCCGCGAGCGCCAGGGGGATCTCCCAGGCGTGCTGATGGGAGACCTGAACGCGGTCGAGGGCTCGGCGGCGATCCAGGGTCTGGTCGGCGGGGGCGAGCTCGTCGACTCGTTCCGCGCCGCGAACCCGGGCACGCCGGGCTTCACGGTGTGGCAGCCGGTGACCGCGCCGGATCGCCGCGCCTTCCGCCGCGTCGACTACGTCTTCCTGGTGCCGGGACGCCGCTTCTCGGGAGCGGTCGTCGAGAGCCGCGTGGTCGTCGACGCGCCCGGCCGGCTGCCCGATGGCAGCGCCCTCTGGCCGTCCGACCACTATGCCGTCCTGGCGGACCTCGCGATCCTCCCGCCCCTCCACACCGGCGCGACGGGCGAGCAGAATTCCGGCCAGGACTAGGAGACCGCCAACGGCTTGACGCGCTCCGAGCGGCTCGCCGAAGAGACCCCAGGCAAGGGCGCCCGCGACGAGCGGCTGGAGGAGCCCGCTCAGCCCGACGAGCGCGGCCGGCAGGTGCGCGAGGGCGAACGTGAAGAGGCCCTGGCCACCCGCGTGGGACACGAGCCCGAGCGCGAGCAGCACCACCCACCCGCCCATCGTCTCCGGCACCACACGATCACCGGAGAGGATGGCGACCGGCACCAGCGCCGCGCCGCCGATCAGCCCCGTCACCGCGACGACCTTCGCCGTGGGCCAGGTGGCGCGGAGCCGCTTCACCGCGAACAGGTAACCGGCGTAGAAGACCGCGCCCACCACGGCCAGGCCGTCGCCCGCGAGGTGGCGCCCACCCAGCCCGGCGCTCGCGCCTCCCAGGTACGCCGCGCCGACCAGCACCGTCACCAGGCCCAGGAGGAACACACGGCTCGGCCGCTGGCCGAAGACGCCCCACGCGACGAGGACCAGGAACACCGGCGCGAGGTTCCCGAGGAGGGATGCGTTGGCCACGCTCGTCCAGTGGAGGGACAGGTGCCACACCGCGAGATCCGCGGCGAAGAAGAGCCCCGCCAGGATCGCCCAGCCGCGGCCATGCCGACTGCGGTCAGCCGGAGAGACCGCCCCGCCCGTTCCGACGAATGGCCACACCGCCAGCCCGGCCAGTCCCATGCGGTAGGCCGCGGTCGCCGTCGGTCCCGTCTCGGCCAGTCGGACCAGCAGCGTCCCGCCGGCCGTCGCGACTACCCCGACCAGGAGGGCCAGGAGCGCCAGGCGGTCGACCCGCGCCGCCGCCCGCTCGCCGGCAACCGGGGTCCGCGGGATGCTCCCTCCAATGTCCTCGACCGTCGCCGCGCGTGCCATCGAACGTGAGACCCCGGAGGGGCCCCACCGTGAAACCTCTCGCGCAGCGCGCCGCGCGGCCCCGGCCGCGGCCGGAGCCCCAGTACCTCTACCTGACGACGACGGGACGCGTGACCGGCCTCCCGCGCGAGATCGAGATCTGGTTCACGCGGCGCGGGCACCGCGACTATCTCGTGGCCGAGACGGGTGAGCGCGCCCAGTGGGTGCGGAACCTCCGCGCGGACCCGGCCGTGGGCTGGAAGGTGGGACGCGCGGTCTACACGGGGAGGGCCCGGGTCGTCGATCCGCGCCGGGAGCCCACCCTGGCCGCCTCCGTGCGCGCTCGCTCGATCGCGAAGTACGGCTGGGGCGACGGCCTGATCGTCGAGCTCCGGCCGGCGCCGGTGCGACCCGGCCGCGGTTGACACCGGGACCCCCGCATCCCATGGTAGACAGCCGGGAGGACACGCGCATGAGACGCCGAACCGTCTGGACCCTCGCCGCCGCCGTCCTGTCAGCGCTCGCCCTGGTCGCCGTCGTCTCGCGTGGCGTGGACGCGCAGGCGCCGAAGCGCGGGGGGGTGCTCACGCTCGCCCGCCAGGGAGAGGCCACCAACCTGGATCCCCACAAGGTGCCAGCCTTCACGAGCCATCGCGTGTTCGAGCTCGTCTACAGCACGCTCACGCGCCTCGGCCCGGACCTCCTCGTCCAGCCCGACCTGGCGGACAGCTGGACCATCTCGCCCGACGGCAAGCAGATGACCTTCAAGCTGCGGGCGGCGAAGTTCCACAACGGCGACCCGGTCACGAGCTCCGACGTGAAGTTCACGCTCGAGCGAATCGTGAACCCGGACACCAAGGCGGTGGCGCGGGCCTTCTTCGGGGACATCGAGAAGATCGAGGCGCCCGATCCCCGGACGGTCGTCCTCCAGCTCAAGCAGCCCAACGTCGCGCTGCTCGTCTACCTGGCCCACCCGAACGCCAGCATCGTCTCGGCCAAGGTCACCCAGGCGGCCGGCGGTGACCTGTCGAAGAAGGAGCACGCGATCGGATCGGGCGCGTTCCGGCTGGCCGAGTGGGTCCCGGACAACTTCATGCGCTTCGAGGCGTTCAAGGAGTTCTACATCCCGGGGCAACCCTTCCTGGACGGCGTGCGGATCAACATCGTGCCGGACGAGGCCGGTCTTGTCGCCGCGCTCCGCACGAAGGCCGCCGACGTGGCGCTGATCGCCGACGCGCGCGTCGCCCAGACGCTCGCTCGGGAGGCCGGCGTGACGGTGAGCGCCAAGCCGAGCCTCAACTACCACCTCCTGTTCCTCAACACGAAGCGGAAGCCGCTCGACAACCCGAAGGTGCGCCAGGCCATCGCGTACGCGATCGACCGGAAGCAGATCATCGACACGGTCGCCCTCGGAAACGGCGATCCCGCGGGCCCCCTCCCCCCGTCTCTCGCGCAGTACGCGCTCCCCGTGGGCGACTTCCCGTCGTACCGCCGGGACGTCGGCCGGGCCCGACAGCTCCTCCAGGAGTCCGGCGCCGGTCCGGTGAGCCTCACGATCCTCACCCAGACGACCGAGCCCGTCTACGCGAAGGACATCGCCCAGATCGTCCAGCAGCAGCTCGGCGAGGCCGGCATCCAGGTGACCATCGAGCTCCTGGAGTTCGGCCAGTGGGTCCAGCGCTGGCTGAAGGCGGACTTCGACATGGCGCCCGGGCTGAACTCGGGGCAGCCCGACCCCGACTTCTACCTCTTCCGGTACTTCACGAACGATGGCAACCTAAACTTCGTCCATTCCTACCAAAACGACGTGTCGAGCGACGCGATCAAGCAGGCCCGGACCATCGCCGATCCGGCGCGCCGGAAGGAGCTCTACGCGACCGCCCAGAAGGAGCTGGTGGGCGGGGTGCCGTTCGTCTGGCTCTACGTCGGCCGCGACTACGTCGGGCTCCTCCCGAGCACGAAGGGCTTCGTCCACCTCCCGAACGGGTCGATCGCGTACCTGCGTCAGACGTGGCTGGATAAGTAGGCGCCGTCCCCGGACGCGCGGGGACGGGGCGGATCCGTGACGCGCTACTTGCTGCGCCGGCTCCTCGCGCTCGGGCCGACGCTGCTCGGCGTGTCGCTCTTGTCGTTCCTCTTCCTGCGGCTGGTCCCCGGAGACGCCATCGCCGTCCGTCTCGGCACCAGCACCGTGCTCACGCCGCAGCAGCTCGCGGAGTTCCGCGCCTACCTCGGCCTCGACCGGCCCCTCCCGCTCCAGTACCTCGGCTGGCTCGGCTCGCTCCTCCGCGGGGATGCCGGGTACTCCCTCCGTACGGGCCAGTCCGTCGTGACCGAGATCGCGAGCCGCCTGCCCGTGACCCTGGAGCTCGCCCTGGCCGCCGCCCTCGTGGCGCTCCTGATCGGGCTTCCGCTCGGTATCCTCTCGGCCCTCCGGCCGAACTCGGCGCTGGACCTCCTGGCGCGGAGTCTCGGTCTCCTCGGGCTCTCGCTCCCGAACTTCTGGCTGGGCACGCTGTTCGTGCTCCTCCTCGCGCGCTACCTCCGGTGGATGCCGAACACGGGCGGGTACGTCGGCTTCGCCCAGGACCCGTGGGCAAACCTCCGGTTCCTCCTCTTCCCCGCCCTGACCCTCGGCGTCGCGATGGCGGCTGTCGTCATGCGGACGACGCGCTCGGCGATGCTGGACGTGCTCGGCGCGGACTACGTCCGGACGGCGCACGCGAAGGGCCTCTCCGCTGCCGCGGTGGTCGGCCACCACGCGTTCCGGAACAGCCTGATCGTCGTGGTGACGATCCTCGGCGTCCAGGTGGGCTACCTCCTGAGCGGCGCCGTGGTCGTGGAGGAGATCTTCTCGGTGCCCGGCCTCGGCCGCATGCTGCTGACGGCCATCAACCAGCGGGACTACGCCCTGGTCCAGGGCACGGTGCTGGTCGTGGCCACGCTCTTCGTCACGGCCAACACGCTCGTCGACGTCCTCTATGGCTGGCTCGATCCCCGGATCCGGCTCGGCTGAGGCGCCCGTGGTCAGCGTCCCCCGGCGGGCTCGGACGGCGCTCCCGGCCGGGCCGCTCGCGCGCGTGGCGGTCGCGCTCGTGCGGAACCGCGCCGCCCTGGCGGGCCTCCTCATCGTGGGCACGCTCGTCGTCGCCGGCCTGGCGGCGGACCGGCTGCCCCTGCCGAGCCCTCTCCGCATGGTGCCGCAGGACCGGATGGCCGGCCCGAGCTGGGCATTGCCGCTCGGCGCGGACGTCTTCGGCCGGAATCTCCTGGCGCGGCTCATCCACGGCGCGCGGCTGTCCCTCGAGGTCGCCTTCGCGTCGGTCCTGGCGGCGGTCGTCGCCGGCTCCGCGCTCGGGCTCCTCGCAGGCTACGCGGGCGGCCGCGTCGACCAGGTCCTGATGCGCGTGATGGACGTGTTCTTCTCGTTCCCCGCCGTGCTCCTCGCGCTTGGCATCGTGGCCGCGCTCGGCCCCCACCCGTCCAACGTGATCCTCGCGATCGCGGTCGTGTACACGCCGATCTTCGCGCGCGTCGTCCGGGGGCCGGTGCTCGCCCTCAAGGAGCGCGAGTTCGTCGAGGCGAGCCGCGCCCTCGGCGCCCCGGCCGGGCGCATCGTCGGCCGCCACATCCTTCCGAACCTCGGCTCGGTGCTCGTGGTCCAGACGAGCATCGCGCTCTCGTGGGCGGTGCTCACCGAGGCGTCGCTGTCGTTCCTCGGCCTCTCCGCACAGCCGCCGACCCCGTCGTGGGGGGCGATGCTGAACGAAGGCCGGCAGAACCTCGAGCTCGCCCCCCATCTCGCCGTGTTCCCCGGGCTCGCCATCATGCTGGCGGTGCTCGGATTCAACCTCCTGGGTGACGGCCTGCGCGACGCCCTCGATCCCCGCCAGCGCCCATGACGCCGCGCGCCCGCCGCCGGAGTGTCTCCCCCCAGCCCCGGCGCGCGCCGCTCCGCATCCGGCCCGCGCGGCGCGGCGACCTCCTCGCGCTCGCGTCCGCGATGGCGGCGTCGCCGCTGCTCCGGCGCTACGGCACTACCAGGCCCGCGGCGCTCCGTGCCCTCGTCCGGGGACGGGCGTCGGGCGACCGCCTGCTCGTCGCCACCGAGACCGGAGGCGACCTCGTGGGGTTCGCGTGGGTCCTCCCGAGTCGCATCCTCACCGGCGCGGCGTACCTCCGGCTCCTCCTGGTCGCCGAGACGCGCCAGCGGGCGGGCGCCGGCGCGCGGCTCCTCGCCGCGGCCGAGGCAGCCGCGCAGGCGGTGGCGAATCACCTGGTCCTTCTCGCGAGCACGGACAATGCCGGGGCCCGGCGCTTCTACGCGCGCCACGGCTACCGTCACGTCGGCGATCTCCACGGGCTCGCGCGGCCCCGGCTCGACGAGGCGCTCTACTGGAAGACCCTTCGCCCGCACGGCCGGCGGCTGCCGGTCTGACGGGGCGAACAGCGAGCGCTCGGATTGACTCCCGCCGAGCGGGAGCGGAGAATTCGGACACGTCAATGACGACGACCGGCCGGGTACGCGGCGGCTTCAACCAGTTCGGGTTCACGGTCGGCATCCTGATGCTCGACACGCGGTTCCCACGGATCCCCGGCGACATGGGCCACGCGGGCACGTTCCCGTTCCCGGTGCGCTACCACCGCGTGAGCGGCGCCTCCCCGGACCTCGTCGTCCGGAAGGGAGCCCAGGGCCTCCTCCCGGCCTTCGTCGAGGGCGCGCGGCAGCTCGAGCGGGAAGGCGTGGGCGCGGTCACCACGAACTGCGGCTTCCTCGTGAAGTACCAGGCCGAGCTCGCCGCGTCCGTCCGCATCCCCGTCCTGACGTCGAGTCTCCTCATGGTGCCCCTCGTCCACCGGATGCTCCCGCCCGGCCGTCGGGTCGGGATCCTCACGGTCAACGCCCCCGGGCTCGGCGACGAGCACCTCCGGGGCGCGGGCATCGGTCCCGAAATTCCCCTCGCCGTGGCGGGCCTCGAGAGCGAGAAGGAGTTCACGCGCGTGCTGCTGGGCGACGAGCTCGAACTCGACGTCGACCTGGCGCGCGAGGAGCACATCCGGGTAGCGCGAAGGCTGATCGCCGATCACCCGGACGTGGGCGCCATCGTCCTCGAGTGCACGAACATGCCGCCCTATGCGGCGGACGTCCAGCGCGCGACCGGCCTCCCGGTGTTCGACATCGTCTCGCTGGTCACGCTCGTCCACGGCGCGCTCGCGGCGGGGCTCCCGCCCCGGCCGGCCTGACGACCGGCGCCGGCGCCGCTCACCGGTGAGCGCCCCGCGGGCGAGTCTCGCGTGCGGCCGGCGCCCCCTCCACCCGACCGCGCCACGCGCGTGACGGGCTGAACGCCCGTGCTCGAGCCGCTCCGCGACGAACGCTACCGGCTCCTCTGGCTGACCGGGCTCTGCGCCAGCACGGCCCGCTGGATGGACCTGGTCGTCCTGGGCTGGCTGGCGCTCGCCTTCACCGACTCGCCGCTCCTGGTCGGCGTGGCGGCCTTCTGCCGCGCCGCGCCCATGATGGCCTTCGGCCCCTTCGCCGGCGTCCTGGCCGACCGGCTCCCGCGGGTGCGGGTCATGCTCGCGGTGCAGGCGCTGAACGTCGCCGCCTCGTCGCTCCTCGGGCTCCTGTTCGCCTTCGAGCTGGCGGGATTCGGCGTCCTGGTCGCGATCCAGGTCATCCTCGGCGTGGCCTGGGTCCTCGACTTTCCGTCGCGCCGCACCGTGCTCTTCGTGGTCGCCGGCCGCGAGCGCCTGACCGCCGCGGTCTCGCTCGAGACCATGTCGATGCAGGCCGCCAAGATGGTCGGGCCCTTGGTGGGAGGCGTCCTCCTCGCGCGGATCGGCCCGGCCGCGTGCTACTTCGTGTTCGCCATCCTGTCGCTCGGCGCCTTCTACACGACCCACCGTCTCGGGCGGCGGATCTCGCTCCCGGGCACCCCGGGCGTGGAACCGGTCCTGGAGAGCCTTCGCGACGGCCTCCGCGAGGCCCGCGGCCACCCGGCCGTCCTCGGCGTCCTCGCGATCACCGTCCTCATGAACTCACTCGTGTTTCCCTACCAGCAGATGCTCCCGGTCTTCGCCCGCGACGTGCTCCACGTGGGACCGGTCCCGCTCGGACTCCTCGTGACCGCCCAGGGGCTGGGCGCCCTGATCTCCTCGGCGTTCATCGGCGCCCGGGGCGGCGTCGTGGGCCACCGCCGGCTCTTCGTGGGCAGCTCGCTCACCGGCGCGGCGCTCCTCCTCGCCTTCGCGGCGTCCCCGTGGTACGCCCTGTCGTTCGCGCTCCAGCTCGCCATCGGCGCCACCGATTCGGGCTTCGGCACGATGCAGAGCGCGATCGTCCTCCTCACCGCGCCGGAACGGGCACACGGCCGCGTCATGGGCATCCTGTCGGCGTGCATCGGCACCCAGCCGCTCGGAAGCGTGTGGATCGGGTTCCTCGCGAGCCGCGTGGGCGCGCCGCTCGCGACGGGTCTGAACGCGGCTCTGGCGGTCATCATCATGATCCCGGTGGGGCTCCGCCTCCTCGGGCTCGGCGTGGTGGACCGGCGACGCCCCGCCTGAGCCGATCTCCAGAAACTCCAGGCGGCCCGGCCGATTGTGACAGCGCCCCTGGACCGTGGCACTCTTGCCCAAGGCGGCAGGAAGGCGAGGACCCGCAGGACCATGAGGACCCGCCCACGGACACCCGAACGGTCCGCCAGGTCCGTTCGAGGCTGGAGGTGACCATGCGCCCCTCTCGCTCGATCCCCGGCCGGCCTGCCCAGCCCAGGGCGACCGGGCTCTGCGTGCTCCTCCTCGCGGGCTTGCTCGCGGCCTGCAGCGCCGTCCGCACGGCGGGAGCTCAGTGCGACGAGCCCATTCCCGAGATCTTCTCGCGCGCGTCGCCCGCCGTGGTGTCCATCGCCGCCACGTCCATCAATCCCTATCGGCTCGCCGACCGGGTGCGCCACGTGGCCGGCTCGGGCTTCTTCATCGACGCGGCGGGGCTGGTCCTCACCAACGCCCATGTCGTGTACAACCGCCAGTCGATCCGGGTGACGCTCGACGACGGCACCGACGTGGCGGCCGAGCTCGTCGGCGCCGATCCGATCTTCGACGTCGCGGTGGTGCGGATCCCGAAACCGTCGAATGGGACCTTGCCGACCATCGCGCTCGGGGACTCGGATCGCGTCCGGGTCGGGGAAGACGTCGTCGCCATCGGGAACCCGCTCGGGCTCGACCAGTCCCTGACGCGCGGGGTCGTGTCCGCGATCAACCGCATCCTGCCCGAGACGCCCCTGTCGCTGTTCGAGCCCCTGATCCAGACCGACACCCCCATCAACCCCGGGAACTCCGGCGGGCCTCTCCTGAACCGATGCGGGGAGGTGGTCGGCATCACCACGTCCCTGCTCGCGGACGCTCAGAGCATCAGCTTCGCCGTTCCGATCAACCTCGCCAAGGCGGTTCTCCCCTCCCTCCTGGAGCGAGGCCGGGTCGTGCGCCCCTGGATCGGCTTCCACGGCCAGCTGGTCGATGACGCGGTCCGGGACCTCTTGCGGATCCCCCTCGTGGAGGGCCTGCTGGTCGAGGTCATCGAGCCCGGCAGCCCCGCGGAGCGGGCGGGCCTCCGCGGAGGCCAGCTCGAGATCGCCATCAGCGGCCGGGAGTTCCTCTTCGGAGGGGACATCGTCACGACGATGAACGGGACACGACTGACCACCGAGGAGCGCCTCCTGGAAGCCATGCGCGCGGCGGCGGTCGGTGACACGCTGCGACTCACCGTGTACCGGCGGGGGGAGTACATGGACCTCGAGTACGTGCTCCCCGAGCGGCCGCTCCTCCCCGGCGACCTGCCCGGGCAGTCGACGCTCGTCCCCTCCGGCGCGCATCGGCGCCGCCCGGTACGCCCGTAGCGCCCTCCGTGACGGTCGCTCGAGCTCCCGGGCGGCGCGGGTGGTGACCGTGCACCCGGCGCCGCCGCCCGCGCGGGGCGAATCCCGCCGGGCGTGGATCCTGGAGCCCCGCGGGACCCTCGCCCTTCTGGTCGCGTGGGCCGGATTCCACACGCTCCTCCGGCTCCTGCTCTCCTCCGCCTTGACCGCCGACGACGCGCGTGAGGCCACGCTCGCGCAGACTCTCCAGTGGGGTTACCAGGCCCGCCAGCCGCCGCTTTACAACTGGCTCGCGTGGGCGGCCTCCCGTGTCCTGGGCCCCGGGCTCCTGCCGCTCACGCTGCTCAAGTACGCCCTGCTGGTCGTCGCGTTCTGGCTCGTGTACCTGACGGCCCGCCGCGTGGTCACCGACCCGCGGCTCGCCACCCTCGGCGCCTTCTCGTTCCTCCTGATCCTCCCCCTGGCCTGGACGGTCCACGAGGCGCTGACCCACAGCGTCGCCGTGCTGGCGGCGTGCGCCGGGACGGTCTATGTCCTGATGCGCCTCGACGAGCGGCCGACGGTGGGCGCCTACGTCCTGCTGGGCGTCGTGGTCGGGCTCGGCTTCCTGTCGAAGTTCACCTACGGGCTCTTCCTCGCCGCGCTGGTCCTCGCTGCGCTCTCGATCGACCGGTACCGCCGGCGCCTCCTGACCCCGACGGTCCTGGTCGCGGTGCTGGTCGCGGGCATCCTCGTGGTCCCGTTCGCGGTGTGGTTCGTCCAGGCGGGCCACGACCTCGGCCGTCTCTACGCGCGCGAGGTCCGGATCGAGGACGGGGACGCGTGGGCCGGCGAGGCGCGCTCTGGCCTCATCTACATCGCCCGCGTCGCGGCGCTCTACCTCCTGCCCGCGGGCGCGGCGCTCGCCGTCTGCTTCCCGGGCATCCACCGGCGCCTGTCGCCGAACGCGACGCGCGATTCGCCCGGCGGGCGGCTCCTCGGGCGGCTCCTCGCCTGGATGCTCGCCATCCTGCTGGCGGCGGCGCTGGCCGGCGGCCTCGGCTTTCTGAAGGCGCGATGGCTCATCCCGGCGTTCTTCCTGGCGCCGCTCTACGGACTCTGGCGGGTCGAGCGCCAGGGCGGACCCGCTTCCCGGCTCGCGGTCTTCGCGATCCTGCTCGTCGCGATCGAGGCCGTCGTCATCGGGGGCCTGACGGTCCGCGTCGTCGGCGCGAGCCTGTTCCGCCAGCCGTACCGGATGAACGAGCCGTACGACGCGGTCGCGGCCGGACTCGTCCGGGCGGGCTTCACGCGCGGGACGATCGTCGCGGGATTCGGCACGCTGGCTGGCAACCTCGCCATCCGGTTCCCGGACTCCCGGACCCTCCACACCGAGTACCCGGCCTTCGTGCCGCCCCCGGGACGTCCGGGCCAGTGCCTCCTCGTCTGGGACCGTCACCGCCGGGCCGACCCGGACGGCGCCCCGCAGGACGTCCGGGCCCTCGCCGCGACCCTGGGCGTGGCCCTCGACGGCTCGGAGCCGATCGGGGTGGTGGAAGCCCCATTCCACTTCAACCCGCACCGCATCCGCCGGGTGAGCTACGTCCTCTTCCCCGACGGGGCCGGGCGCTGCCGCTGACGCCGCGTCCGGGCGGCGCTTGCGCGAGCCGCCATCCTCCGTGACAATCGACGCGATGCGGATCGGGAACGTCGAGGTGGCCGGGCTCGCGCGTCTCGCGCCCATGGCGGGCGCGACCAACGCGCCGTTCCGGCTCGTCGCGCGGGAGTGCGGGAGCGGTCTCACGACCACCGAGGAGATGGACTCGGCGTCGGTCCTCTTCCAGACGCCGCACGCCATCTCGGCCGCCGCCTACTACCCGGCCGAGCGCCCGCTGGCGATGCAGCTCCTCGGCAAGCACCCCGAGGCGCTGGCGGACGCCGCGGCCCGCTGCGAGGCGATGGGCGCCGACGTCGTCGACCTCAACATGGGCTGCCCGGTGCCCAGGATCACCGGCAAGGGCAAGGGCGCGGCCCTCATGCGGGACGTCTCCGCCACCGCGCAGATCCTTCGCGCGATGCGGCGCGCGATCCACGTGCCGCTCACGGTCAAGATCCGGGGCGGCTGGGACGACGCGCACCTGAACGCCGTCGAGGTCGCCACGATGGCGGAGAGCGAGGGTGTCGACGCGATCACCGTCCATCCTCGCACCCGGTCGCAGATGTTCACGGGCAAGGCGCCGTGGACGATCATCGCTGAGGTCGTCGATGCCGTGCGCATCCCCGTCACCGGGAACGGGGACGTCCGGTCGATGGCCGACGCCCGCCGGATGGTGGCCGAGACCGGGTGCCAGTCCGTCATGGTCGGCCGCGGCGCGCTCGGCCGGCCCTGGATGTTCGACGAGGCGTACGACGCCCTGCCCGCGCATGCCCAGCGCGAGTACCGGGCGCGGGTCATCGCCCGCCACGCCGCGCTGATCCGGGAGCACTGCTACGAACGGTACGCGCTGACCCAGCTCAAGAAGCACCTGTCCTGGTACACGGATGGGCTCGGCCACGCCTGCAAGTGTCGCGTGGAGATCTTCCAGGCGCGGACCGCGGACGAGGTCTGGGACGTCTTCCAGCGCTACTGGACGGGCGTCGCACGCGAGCACGCCCCCGTCCTCGAAGCCGCCACGGCGTGACCCGCCCGCGGCCAGATCGATAGGAGACAGCCGATGCCGCGAATGACAGGCGGGCAAGCCCTGGTGGCCTCGCTCCGTCGAGAGGGCGTGCAGGTCGTGTTCGGACTCCCGGGCGTCCAGCTCTACGGCGCGATGGCCGCCCTCCGCGACGAGCCCGCGATCCGCTTCATCGCCACGCGTCACGAGCAGGCGACCACCTACATGGCCGACGGCTACGCGCGCGCCGGCGCCGACGTGGGCGTGGCGCTGGTCGTTCCCGGTCCGGGCCTCCTGAACGCCTCGGCGGGCCTGTCGACCGCGTACTCCGCGTCGTCCCCGGTCCTCCTGGTCGCGGGTCAGATCCCCAAGAGCAAGATCGGGCAGAACGTCGGCCTCCTCCACGAGGTGAACGATCAGCTCGACGCCATCGCGCCCGTCACCAAGTGGCGGCGTCGGGTGCTCGAGGCCGCGGAAATCCCGGAGGCGGTCCGCGAGGCGATGCGCCAGCTCCGGACCGGCCGCCCGCGCCCCGTGGTGATCGACATCCCGCCCGAGACCCTCGAGGACGAGAGCGACGTCACCCTCCTCGACCGCGCGCCCGCGGAGCGTCCGGCCGCGCCGGCCGCCGCGATCGAGCGCGCCGCGGGCGTCCTCGGCGCCGCGCGGCACCCGGTGATCGTGGCGGGCGGCGGCGTCAACCTGGCCGGCGCCCACGACGCGCTCCGCGCCGTCGCCGAGCACCTCCAGGCCGGCGTCATCATGACCGCGGAAGGCAAGGGCGCGCTGAGCGACGCGAGCGACCTCTCCCTTGGTGCCGCGCTCTGGCCGGGCTCGCCGGTCCGGCTTCACCTCGACCGGGCCGACGTGGTCCTCGCCGTCGGGACGCGGATGGCCACCGTCGCCCTCCAGCCGGCCCAGCAGGTGATCCAGATCGACGTGGACCCCGACGAGATCGGCCGCAACCACGCCCGCACCGACGGCCTGGTCGGCGACGCACGGGCGACGCTCGAGCGTCTCGCCGCGAGTCTCCGGGCGCTCGGCCCGGCCCGGCCCTCGCGACGCGAGGAGCGCGAGGCGGTCCGCGCGGCGACGATCGCCGCCGACGACCAGGAGCCCCAGGCCTCGATCCAGCGGAGCCTCCGCGCGGGCACACCGTCCGGCGCCATCCTGGTCGGCGACATGACCCAGATCGGCTACCACTCGCGGCCCTTCTGGCCCGTCTACGAGCCGCGGACCTACCTGACGTCCTCGTACTCGGGGAATCTCGGGTACGGCTTCCCCACCGCGCTCGGCGCCAAGGTGGCGCGTCCGGACCGACCCGTGCTCGCGGTATGCGGGGACGGCGGCTTTCTCTTCAACAGCCAGGAGCTGTCGACGGCCGTCCGCTACAACATCGCGGTGGTGGTCGTCGTGTTCAACGACGACGCGTACGGCAACGTCGCCCGGGACCTCGACGAGGCGTGGGGCGGCACCATCGGCGCGGACCTGTCGAATCCCGACTTCGTGCGGCTCGCGGAAGCGTACGGCATCACGGCCTTCCGCGCCAAGGAGCCGACCGAGGTCGGCGACCTCGTCCGGGAGGCCTTCACGCTCGACCGCCCCGTGCTGATCGAGGTCCCCGTGGGGCGGATGCCGCGGCCTCGCTTCTTCATGCCCCGGCGCGCGCCAAAGCGGCTGGACCGCTAGGGCGCCCGCCGATCCCCGATGGCCATCGTCGACGGTGGATAGAGGGAGTCGCCATGTGCGGCATCGCCGGCTTCTTCGATAAGACCGCGGCGGCCGACGCCCCGGCCGGCGCGACGCTCCTCCGTATGCTGACCGCGCTCGCCTGTCGGGGCCCGGACTCTGCCGGCATCGCGCTCTGGGGGCGCAACGACGACGGCCTGGTCGTGCGCGTGAAGCTCGGGGACCAGGGCGACCTCGTGGCTCGCCGGCAGGAGGTGCTCCGCCGGGCCCGGCGCGCGACGCGCGTCCTCCGCGCCACCACGCAGGGGGCCCTCCTCCGTCTCGTGGTGGCGAAGGCCGAGCCGGCGGAGCTGGCCGCCGCCATCGAGAGCGTGGCGCCGGACGTCGAGGTCGTGAGCATGGGCGAGCGCCTCGAGATCGTGAAGCAGGTCGGCGCGCCGGCCGACCTCGACGCGGCGTTCGCCGTGTCGACCTGGACGGGCACGCACGGCCTCGGGCACACGCGTCTGTCGACCGAGAGCAAGGTCGACCTCTCCCACTCTCAGCCGTTCTGGGCCCACGGGACGCCCGACCTCGCGGTCGTCCACAACGGCCACATCTGCAACTACCACCGGCTCCGCCGGATCTACGAGCAGGAAGGCGTCCGCTTCTACACGGAGAACGACTCCGAGATCATCGGGCTCTATCTCGCTCGGCAGCTCGCCGCGGGACGGACGCTCCGCGAGGCCCTCCAGGCCTCGGTCCGCGACCTGGACGGGAGCTTCAGCTATCTGGCCGCGACCGGCGACGCGTTTGGCTTCGCGAAGGACCCCTTCAGCCTGAAACCGCTCATCGTCGCGGAGAGCGCCGGGACCGTGGTCATCGCCAACGAGGAGGTCGCCATCCAGGCCGCGCTCCGCGGCGACTACCGGGCGCGCGAGGCGCCGGCCGGCAGCACCGGCCTGTGGGAGGTCGGCGCCCGGACCCCGGCGCGCCGCGTCCGGCGCGTGCGGCGGGCGGCCTGACCGTGCCGGCAATCGACTGCGAGCCCCTCTCGATCCGCCAGATCAACGAGTCGATCCGCCGGCTGATCGACGCCGGCGAGCGGGACATCGTGCTGCGGAACCCCGGGGCGCGGCACAACCTGGCCGTGGCGGTCCTGACCGACGTCGCCATCACCATCGACGGGCCGGTCGGCTACTACGCGGGCGGGATGAGCGACGGCGTCCGGCTCACCATCCACGGGTCGGCCGGCTGGGGCGTCGCCGAGTGCCTGATGTCGGGCACCGTGGTCGTGGACGGCAATGCCGGAAACGGCGCCGCCGCCTCGATCCGCGGCGGGACCGTCGTGGTGCGGGGCGACGCGGCCGCGCGGGCCGGCGTCTCGATGAAGGGCGGCCTCCTCATCATCGGTGGCAGCTGCGGCTACATGACCGGCTTCATGATGCAGCGCGGCCGGATCATCGTCTGTGGCGACGGCGGTGACGCGCTCGCCGACTCCATGTACGAGGGTGTGGTGTACGTGGGCGGCGAGATCGCCGCGCTCGGCAGCGACACGGTGGTGTCGGAAGCGAGCCCGGTAGAACTGGCGGAGATCCGCGCCGCGCTGGCTCAGCACGGCGTCGCCGGACCGCTCGCCTTCCGCAAGGTCGTGTCGGGGCGAAAGCTCTGGAACTACGACAAGAAGGACATGGAGACATGGAAGGCGGCGTTCTGAGACCGCTGCGCCCGAGCATGGTGTACCGGCCCGACGTGATGGAGGACATCCACATCAAGGCGGAGCTCGGCCGATACCGGTTCCGCGGGTTCGGCACGCTCAGGCCCCGCCCCCTCCCGAGCTTCGACGATCTGACCTTCATCCCGTGCTCCCTCACCCGAATCCCGCTCGAGGGGTACCGGGAGCGGTGCCGTACCACGACGCTCCTCGGAACCCGCCATGCGAAGCGGCCAATCGAGCTCGAGACGCCGGTCATGATCACCGGGATGAGCTGGGGCGCGCTCTCCTACAACGCCAAGGTCGCCCTCGCCCAGGGCGCGCGGCGGGCGGGCAGCTCCACGACCACCGGCGACGGCGGGATGCTCCCCGCCGAGCGCGAGCACTCGCGCGTCCTCGTGTACGAGGTCCTGCCGAGCCGCTACGGCATGAACGTCCACCACCTCCGGTCGGCGGACGGCATCGAGCTGACGGTGGGCCAGGGCGCGAAGCCCGGCACCGGGGGGATGCTCCTCGGCTCGAAGATCTCCGCCGAGATCGCCGCGGCGCGCGAACTGCCGCCCGGCGTGGACCAGCGAAGCCCGGCGCGTCACCCCGACTGGCTCGGCCCCGACGACATGATCATCAAGATCGAGGAGCTACGCGAGGCGACCGACTGGCAGGTCCCGATCTTCGTGAAGATGGGCGCGACGCGCGTCTACGACGACGTCAAGCTGGCCGCCAAGGCGGGCGCCGACGTCGTGGTGGTCGACGGCATGGAAGGCGGGACGGCAGCGTCGCCGGACATCCTCCAGGACCACACGGGCATCCCCACCCTCGCCGCCGTCTGCGAGGCGCGCCAGGCGCTCCAGGACATGGGGCTCTACGGCCAGGTCCAGCTGATCATCGCCGGCGGGATCCGATCGGGCGCGGACGCCGCCAAGGCGCTCGCCCTCGGCGCCGACGCCGTCTACATCGGGACCGCGGCGCTCATCGCGCTCAACTGCAACAAGCCCATCTACGTCGAGGACTACGAGGCGCTGGGGACCGAGCCCTACGCGTGCCACCACTGCCACACCGGGCGCTGTCCGGTGGGGATCACCACCCAGGATCCCGAGCTCATGAAGCGCCTGCCCATCCCCGAGGCCGCCGAGCGGGTGGCGAACTTCATCCACGCGATGACGCTCGAGATCCAGATGCTCGCCCGGGCGTGCGGCAAGGCCGACGTCCACGACCTCGAGCCGGAAGACCTCCGCGCGCTGACGCTGGAGTCGTCGGCGATCACCGGTCTGCCGCTCGTCGGCACGCGCTGGGTGCCCGGCCGGGGCCGGGAGCTCTAGCCCTCCGCTCGCCGATGCCCGGGAGCCGCCGCGACCGGCCGTCCAGTCAGGCGCGCGCCGCGCAAGCCGTTCCTCGCCGTCCCAAGGAGCCGCGGATGACCCCGGACCAGGTTCGATCGAGACTCCGGCAGGACAAGGTCGACTACCTTCTCGCCCAGTTCGTGGACATCCACGGCACCCCGCGGTGCAAGGGCGTACCGGCCCGCGCCCTCGATCTGTTCCTCGGGGGCTCGGCGGGGTTCGCGGGCGCCGCGGTGGCGGGCATGGGCCAGGGCCCGCACGACCACGACATGATCGCGATTCCGGACCTCGACTCCTACACGCCGGTGCCGTGGGAGACCGGCGTGGCCCGTTTCGCGTGCGACATCACGGTGGACGGCCAGCCCTGGCCGTACTGTCCCCGGACCGCCCTCCGGGGCATGACCGCCCAGCTCCTCAAGGCCGGATTCGTCATGATGGTCGGCGCCGAGGCCGAGCATTTTCTGGTGCGGCGGCAGGCGGACGGCAGCATCGTCCCCTTCGACCCGGACGGCGTCGACACGCTCGACAAGCCCTGCTACGACTTCAAGAGCCTGGCCGGCTCGATGGGGTACCTCCGCACGCTCCTGACGTATCTCGACCAGCTCGGCTGGGAGCCGTACGCCTCCGACCACGAGGACGGCACGGCGCAGTACGAGATCAACTGGAAGTACTCGGACGCCCTGACGACCGCGGACCGCCTCACGTTCTTCAAGATGATGACGAGCCAGGTCGCCAAAAGCGTCGGCGCGATCGCCACCCACATGCCGAAGCCGTTCGGACACCTCACTGGCTCCGGCACCCACTTCCACATCTCGCTCTGGGACCCTGCCAAGCGCCGGAACCTGTTCGTCGACGAGAAGGACCGCCGCGGCCTCGGGCTGTCCCGCCTGGCCTACCAGTTCCTCGGCGGCGTGATGGCGCACGCGCCGGCCCTCACCGCCGTCGTCGCTCCCACGGTGAACGACTACAAGCGCCTTTCGGTGGGCGAGTTCCTCACCGGGGTCACCTCCGGCTTCACCTGGACCCCCGCGTTCATCAGCTACGGCGACAACAACCGCACCCAGATGTTCCGGGTGCCCGAACCCGGACGGTTCGAATGCCGGCTCGTCTCCGGCTCCGTCAATCCGTACCTCGGCATGGCCGCCTTCATCGCGGCCGGCCTCGACGGCGTCCGCCGGAAGCTCGACCCCGGCGAGCCGAACGTGCGGAAGAACATGTACCGACTGACCCTCGACGACATGAAGGGCGGGAAGATCGGGGTCATCCCCCAGAGCCTGGCCGAGGCGATCTCGTGCTTCGAGGCGGATCCCGTCGTCCAGAGCGCCTTCGGCCCCGAGCTCGCCGCCGAGTTCGTGAAGGTGAAGCGTCAGGAGTGGGTCCGGTACCACAACACCGTGAGCCGCTGGGAGCTCGACCGGTACCTGACGCTGTTCTGAGCGCGTCGCCTCACCGGGAGGGCCGCGTCCAGCCGGGAGCCCGGACCACGATGAGCGATCCGTCCGCCGGCGGCCTCCGGGTCCGCTTTCTGGGATCCGGCGACGCGTTCGGGAGCGGAGGCCGCCTCCAGACCTGCCTCTGCCTCGACGGCCCGAGCGGGCGCGTCCTGATCGACTGCGGCGCGACGGCGCTCGTCGCGCTGAAGCGCGCCGGCATCGATCCGGGCTCGGTCGCCGCCGTCCTGGTGACCCACCTCCACGGCGACCACTTCGGCGGGATCCCGTTCCTCGTGCTGGACGGCCAGTTCAACCGACGGGAGGACCCGCTCACCGTCGCCGGACCGCCGGGCACACATGAGCGCCTGACGGCGGCGATGGAGATCCTGTTCCCGGGCTCGACCGGGGCGCCGCGCCGGTTCCGCACCGAGGTCGTCGAGCTCGTCCCCGGGGGCCCCAAGACGGTCGGCCCGGTGACGGTGACGGCATTCCCGGTGGAGCACCCGAGCGGCGCGCCGGCCTACGCGCTCCGCGTGGAGTGGGCGGGCCGCACCGTCGTCTACTCGGGGGACACCGAGTGGTGCGAGGGCCTGGTGGAAGCCGCCCGCGACGCCGATCTCTTCGTCTGCGAGGCCTACACGTTCGAGCGGCGCATCCCGTACCACCTCGACCACGCGACGCTGGCCCGGAACCTCGGTCGCATCCGCGCCCGCCGCGTCATCCTGACCCACCTCGGCCCCGAGATGCTGGCCCGCCGGCGCGAGGCCGCGGCCGAGTGCGCGGACGATGGGCTCGTGGTGGACGTCTAGCGAGCGGGCGCGATCACCTCCGCTCGGTGAACCTCCGGACCCGCTCGGCCGCCTCGTCGCGCGCGAACGCCGCCTCGGTGATCTCGCCCTCCAATCGGAGCGCGCGCTCGACCCGGTCGTCGAGGCCCTGGAGGAGCAGCCGCTTCAGCTGACCGACGGAGTAGCGGGACTTGTCCGCGACCTTGCCCGCGATCTCCAGGGCCTTCGGGAGCATCGCGTCGCGCGGTACCACCCAGCCGACGAGGCCCAGCGCCTCCAGGTCCCGCGCGGAATGCCGCTCGCCGAGCACCATGAGCCGCATGGCGCGCTGGTAGCCGACCGCCTGGGGCAAGAGGTGCGTGACGGCGCCGGTCACGAACTGTGCCCACTCCATCTCCGGGAAGAACGCCACCAGGTCGTCGGCGGCGACCACCAGGTCGCAGTTGCAGAGCCACTCGAAGCCACCGCCGACCGCGTACCCGTGAATGGCGCCCACGACGACCTTGTCGGAGAGCATCATCGCCCGGGTGACCGCCTGGATGCCCTCGACGTGGTCCCGGATGGACGCGGCGGTCGCCGACTGCTCGCCGAACTCCTTCAGGTCGTCGCCGGCGCAGAAGGCCCGCCCCGCGCCGGTGAACACGATGACCGCGACCTCGGGGTCGGCGGCGGCCTGGCGGAACGCGGTCTCGGTGTCGCGGGTCAGGGCGCGGCTCATGGCGTTCAGCCGCTCCGGGCGATTGAGGGTCACGACGCCGATCGGGCCACGGCGCTCCAGCGTGACGAAGGCCATCGCTCACTCCCTCTCCACCAGCCGGGTCTTCCCCTCGGTGCGGGGCAGCGCCTCGAAGGGCAACATGGTCACCAGGGCGCTGGCGCCGATGGCCGCGCGGAGGCGGCGCTCCAGCTCGGCGGCGGCCGCCGGCCATCGCTCGGTCGGCACGCCGCGGGCGGCCTCCACCCGGAGCGCGATGCGGTCGTAGGGCCCGGGACCCGAAAGCACGATGCGGAACTGGCCGGAGGCGATGTCCTCGGCCTCCGCCACCACGCGGTGCACCGCGGTCGGAAACACGTTGACGCCGCGCACGTTGAACATGTCGTCGGTACGGCCGGTCACCCGGAAGCGCCACGTCGCGCGCCCGCAGTCGCACGCTCCGGTCGCGGTGACCGTGAGCACGTCGCGCGTCCGGTAGCGGACCAGCGGCTGACACTCCTTGGCGAGATGGGTGCAGACCAGCTCGCCCGCGGTGCCCTCGCGGATCGGCAGCCGCTCCCCCGACGCGGGGTCCAGGAGCTCGACGAACACGCCGTCGCCTGCATGGAGGTGGAGGTCCGTCGTGTGCTCGCACTGCCCCCCGAGGATCGACATCACTTCGGACAGGCCGAAGTTCGCGTTGCGGACCCGGAACCCCCAGGTCGCCTCCAGCCGCTCGCGGAAGGCGCGGTTGTCGAGACCGGCCTCGCCGCCGAACAGCCCGAGCTGGAGGCCGAGCGAGCGGGGCTCGCGTCCCATCTCCTCGCGCAGCACCTTCTCCAGGAGCGCCGGATAGGAGGGCGTGCAGTGGATGCCGGTGATGCCGAGCTCGCCGATCGTCTCCAGGAGCTTCCGGGTGTTGCCGACGCCGAACGGCACCGCGGTGGCGCCGCTTGCCTCGATGATCATGTGGTCCGTCACGCCCCCGGCCCACAGCTGGTAGTTGAGGCAGTGCACGATGCGCATGCCCGGGCGGGCGCCGGCGCAGAACAGCGAGCGCCCGCCGAGCCGCGTGACCACCTCGACGTCCTTCTGGGCGAAGGCGACGTTCAGCGAGCGGCCGGTGGTGCCGGAGGTGCGGTGGAGCCGCACCACGCGCTCGGGCCCGCAGGCGACGTAGTCGCCGTACGGCGGCGCAACCTCCTGGGAGGCCCGGATCTCCTCCTTGTCGGTGAGCGGGAGCTCCCGCAGAGCGTCGAGCGTCAGCCGCCGGTCCACGGCGCCACCCAGCTTCCGGCGGTAGAAGGCCGAGCTCGTCCGCACGAAGTCCCACTGGTCCCGCCACAGGCGCTCCTGGAGGGGAGCGAGCGCCTCGGGCGCGGTGGTCTCGATCTCGGGATGGAGGAACGGGCCGTTCAGGTGAGCCTCTGGGCGTGTCCGCGCACGCCCCAACGGTAGGTCGGCCCCCACACCCCGTCAAGGACGGAGCCGCCTCCCCGAGGCCTCGCCGTTCCGATGCGAGCCGGTCGCCCGCCGCGGATGCGGTAGCCTGGAATCACGCCATGCCCCCATCGCAACCGCAGGTCGTCGTCGTGGGAGGCGGCTTCGGCGGGCTGTACGCCGCGCGGGCCCTCCGCGGCGTGCCCGTCCGCGTCACGATCGTGGACCGGCGCAACCACCACCTCTTCCAGCCGCTCCTCTACCAGGTGGCCACCGCCGCGCTGAACCCCGCCGACATCGCCGCGCCGATCCGCAGCGTCTTTCGCGGCCGTTCGAACGTCTCGGTCGTCCTCGCGGAGGCGGTCGCGATCGACGCCGCCGCACGGACCGTCCGGCTCGCCGACGGCGAGCTTCGGTACGACTTCCTGGTGCTGGCGACGGGCGCCACCCACGCCTACTTCGGCCACGACGAGTGGGCCACGCTCGCGCCGGGCCTGAAGAGCATCGAGGACGCGCTGGAGATCCGGCGCCGCGTGCTTCTCGCCTACGAGATGGCGGAGCGGGAGGAAGACGCCGAGCGGCGCCGGCAGTGGATGACGTTCGTGATCATCGGCGGCGGGCCCACGGGTGTGGAGCTGGCCGGCGCGCTCGCCGAGATCTCGCGTCAGGCCCTGTCGCGGGAGTTCCAGCACATCGACCCGAGTCAGGCGCGCATCATCCTGGTCGAGGGTGTCTCGCGCGTCCTTCCCCCGTATCCCGCCGAGCTCTCCGCCAAGGCGCGACGCCAGCTCGAACGGCTCGGCGTCGACGTGTGGACCGGCGTGCGCGTGACGGGGATCGACGCCGCCGGCGTGACCCTCGGCCAGGAGCGGATCCTCGCGCGCACGGTCGTCTGGGCGGCGGGCGTGGCGGCCTCGCCGCTCGCCCGGAGCCTCGGGGTCCCGCTCGATCGCGCCGGCCGGGTCCTCGTCGAGCCCACGCTCGCCGTGCCCGGCCACCCGGAGGTCTTCGTGATCGGCGACCTGGCGTCGCTGTCGCAGGACGGCGCGCCCGTCCCCGGGGTCGCGCCGGCCGCGATCCAGATGGGCCGGCACGCGGCCCTCAACGTCCGCCTGGCCGTCGCCGGGCAGCCGCCACGGCCGTTCCGCTACCGCGACAAGGGCAGCTTCGCGACGATCGGGCGCGGCAAGGCGGTGGGCGAGGTCGCCGGCGGCCTCCGGCTATCGGGGTTCCCCGCGTGGGTGGCGTGGCTCGCCATCCACATCTTCTTCCTGATCGGCTTTCGGAACCGCGTCCTGGTGATCTTCCAGTGGGCCTACTCGTACGTGACCTTCCGCCGCGGCGCCCGCCTGATCACCGGCCCGCCGCCCCCACCCCTCCGGCGTCCTGACGCCGCCGGCGATCGATCTACGGGATCCGCCCCGGCCGCCTAAGGCGATCCGCCCCAGCCGTCAGGCGATCCGGATAATGCCCGGCTCGACGGTCTCGAACCGCCGGGCGACCTCCGGATCGTGACCGGCCACGATCCGCTCGCGCGAGCCCGCCAGCTGCTGGATGGTCTCGAAGCCGGCCAGCATCTCGGGCAGGCTCGTGATGATCTGGACGGGCTGGAAGCGCTCCACGTTCCGGTAGAAGTGGGACGCGTCGGAGGTCAGCACGATCCGTCCCTTCGCCGTCTGGACCGACACGATCTGGAGGCCCGCAGTGTGGCCGCCCAGCCGGTGGACATGGAGGCCCGGGAGGATCTCCTGGTCGCCCTTCAGCAGCCGGACGCGGTTCGCGTAGTTGAGGCGCACCAGCTCGGCCAGCGCGGCGGGCTGGGCCGACATCCGGTATGCGTCGTAGCGGGCCACGGGGCCGGTCCAGAACGCCACCTCCTCCTGCTGGATCCAGAACTCGGCGCCGGGGAAGTGACCATAGCCGGCCCAGTGGTCCCAGTGGAGGTGCGTGATGATGGCCGTCGGGATGTCCTCCGCCCGGACGCCCAGGCGCGCGACCATCGCGGCCGGGCTCACGTAGCCCCGCACCCCACGGGCGGCCGCGTCCTCCTCCGCGAATCCCGTGTCGACGAGGACGGGATGCGGTCCCCCGAGGATCAGCCAGACGAAGAAGTCGAGCGTGATCCGCTCGTGCGACGGCTCGCGGTAGAAGAACTCGCAGGCGGTGGTGTCCCGCTCGCCGCACTTCAACGCATAGACCTGGTACATGCGCCCTCCACCCGAAGGGAGTCGGCCCGCATCGGGCCGCGGCTCAGTCTACCGCGTGAGCCAGTTGAGAAATCGACTCGGGAGGAGCGGTGCGGACGAGGCGGCCCCGTCGGCGCGACCGGCGGCAGCCGCGGGTGCGGCAGAGCGCGATCGGATCACGGGCGGGATTGGATACACCGCGCGCGTCGAGGCGGCCACGACGTACACGCGCAGATTGTTGGACTCGGGATCGGCGGGGATCAGGAAGAAGCCCGTCGGGTCCTCCATCGGGCTGTCGGCCGCGCCGACCATCACCTCGCCGTCTCGGAACCGGACCTCGACGTGAGGACCGGACAGTCCTCCCCCGGTGGGGAATTTCTGCGCATCTTGCCGGGCAGGATTCCCGACGAGATCCCTGACGAAGAACACGGCCTTCAGGTCCGAGACCAGCACCGCGACCGACGGACCGGTTGCCGACGGCTGCTCGAAAACGTGAAATCGTCGCTGGGACGGTCCGAAGTCGAACGTGTAGCCTTTGACGAGCCGTCCGTCGGCGTAGCGGGCGACCACCTTGCGGTGCCCTGTCATCGAGTCCCCTCCGGTCTGGACCAGCGTCTGGATGTACCGGGACTATCGCCCGGGCGAACCTCCAGCACCACAGGGAGTAGCAACCTCCGTGCCATGGATCCGCGCATCTTGCCGGTCATGGAACCGCCCGAAATCGATAGACCCCCGCCCTTGCGGCCCCCGATCGGCCCCGGTTAGATTGCTCCCGGCCATGGATGCTCGTCCCGCTGGGTCGCGGCGCCGCCGCGCCGGGCTCGCCGCGTGTGTCATGTTGTCCGTGCTGGGAGCCATGGCTGTCCTGGCCCCCTGGATCAGTCCGCAGGATCCACTCGCCCAGAGCCTGCCGGACCGGTTCCTCTCGCCGACCCTCGCCCACCCCTTCGGCACCGACGAGTTCGGACGGGACATCCTGAGCCGGGTGATCCACGGCGCGCGCATCTCGCTCCTCACGGGCGCCGTCGCGGTGCTGATCGGCGGCGCCGTCGGCGTGCCGCTCGGCCTCGTGGGCGGGTTCGCAGGCGGACTCGTCGAGGCCGCGATCATGCGGGTGCTCGACTTCGTCCTGGCGGTGCCGGCGATCCTCCTTGCCATGGTGATCATCGCGATCCTCGGCCCGGGGTCGTTCAACGCCATGCTGGCGGTCGGCGTGGTCAGCATCCCCTCGTTCGCCCGCCTCACGCGCGCCAGCACCCTCACGCTCAAGGAGCGCGAGTTCGTCGTCGCGACGCGCGCGCTCGGGGTCGGCCCCGCGTACCTGATGTTTCGCACGATCCTGCTGAACGCGCTCACGCCGATCGTCGTCCAGGCGGCGGTCACCGCCGCCGTGGCGATGCTCCTCGAGGCGGCGCTCTCCTTCCTCGGACTCGGGACCCAGCCCCCCGCGCCCTCATGGGGCTCCATGCTGAACACGGGCCGCTCGTTCCTCCACCAGGCGCCGTGGTACGGCCTCTTCCCGGGCGCGGTCATCACGCTCACGGTCCTCTCGCTGAACGCCCTGTCCGACACGCTTCAGACGATCGTCGACCGCGGCGGGGCCGGCCGCGCGGCCGATGCGGAGCGCACCGCCTGATGGCTCGCTACGTCCTGTCCCGCCTGGTCCAGCTCCTGCCGGTGCTGTTCCTGGCGTCGGTGGGCGTGTTCCTCATGATCTACCTGATTCCGGGCGACCCGACGATCGCGCTCCTCGGCGCGGACGTGACGCCCGAGCAACTGGCTCGAGCCCGGGTGGCCATGGGGCTCGACCGCCCTCTTCCGGTGCAGTACGCGCTGTGGCTCGGCCGGGTTGTCCGGGGCAATCTCGGGGTCTCCTACCTGAACGGCCTCCCGGTGACGACCATGCTGGCGCAGCGCATCCCGGTGACGCTGCAGCTGACCTTGGCCTCTCTTGTCGTGGCGCTCGCCATCGCCGCGCCGCTCGGCATCGTGTCGGCCGTCCGCCCCCGGTCGTGGATCGCCCGCTGGATCACGGGCTACAATGCCCTCGCGATGGCGGTCCCGACCTTCTGGCTCGGCATCCTCCTGGTCCTCTGCTTCGGGCTCTGGCTCCGCTGGCTCCCAACGTCGGGGTACGTGCCCTTCTGGCAGGAGCCCGGGCGGGCGCTGCGCTTCCTGATCCTCCCGGCCTTCACCCTGGGAGCGTACGTGTCGGCCGTGCTCGCGCGCTTCACGCGCGCGGCGCTCCTCGAGACGCTCTACCAGGACTACGTCCGAACCGCCCGGGCGAAGGGGCTGGGCGAGCGGCCGGTCGTCGGCGTGCACGCCCTCCGGAACGCGCTCCTCCCGGTCGTGACCGTCGTCGGCCTCCAGTTCGGGGCCTTCATGGGCGGCGCGGTCATCACCGAGGCCATCTTCGACTACCCCGGCCTCGGACGGATGCTGCTCCAGGCGATCCTCACGCGCGACTACACCGTCGTGCAGGGAACAATCCTGTTCGTCGTGGTCGCCTTCGTCGTCATCAACCTGATCACCGACCTGGCCTACGCGCTCCTCGATCCCCGGATCCGCTACTCGTGAGCCTCCACAGGAAGGAGACGCCATGACCCGAGCCCGCGATCTCAGCCGCCGCCGCTTCCTCGAGGGTCTTGCCGCCGGCACCGTCGTCGGCACCGGCTTCCTCGCCGCCGCGCGCCGCGCGGCCGCCAAGAAGCGCGGCGGCACGCTGACCGTCGGCATGCCGAACGACTGGAACACCTTCGACCCGCACAACCTCGCCTTCGCCAACTTCACGCTCCAGCAGAACCTCTACGACACGCTCACCCGCTACGACCAGACCCTGAAGCCTCTGCCCGGCCTCGCCGAGCGCTGGACGGTGGCCCCCGACGGCCAGTCGGTCACCCTGACCCTCCGCAAGGGCGTGAAGTTCCACAGCGGAAAGGACATGGTGGCCGCCGACGTCGTGAAGAACTTCGAGAAGGCGGCCGACAAGGACCGCGGGATCAACATGTACCCCGCGGTGACCAACGTGGCCGAGGTCACGGCGCCCGACGCCGGGACCGTCCTCGTCAAGTTCAAGAAGGTCTCGCCCGAGGTGTTCGACCTCCTCCAGGCCATGGCGATCATCGAGCCGTCCGCCATGGACTCGCTGAAGAACCGCGGGAGCGGCACCGGGCCCTTCAAGTTCGTCGAGTGGGTGCCGGGCGATCACACGACCCTCGAGCGCCACACGGCCTACTGGGGCCAGGGCGCGCCGTGGGCGGACCGCGTGATCTTCAAGGTCTTCGGCGACTCGGACGCGATGGTGGCGGCGCTCCAGTCCGGGATCTGCGACCTGATCATCGCGGTCCCGCCCAAGGACACCGCCCGCCTGGCCAAGGAGTTCTCGATGGTCCGGGGCACCCCGGGCGCCCTCACCTACGAGGTCCGCATCAACGGCGCCAAGCCGCCCTTCGACAAGAAGGAGGCGCGCCAGGCGCTTCACTACGCCATCGACCGCCAGGGCATCGTGAACAACGTGCTGTTCGGCGTGAGCGAGCCGACGGTGCTCCCGTTCAGCCGGAACTCGCCGGCGTTCGACCGCTCGACCCTGGCCAAGTACCCCTTCGACCTCAAGCGCGCGAAGGAGATGCTCGAGAAGGCCGGCGTGGTCAACGGCAAGGCGGAGTGCCTGACCCTGCCGCAGTTCCCCGAGCTGCCCGCGATCTCCCAGGTGCTCAAGGCGGACCTGGCGAAGATCGGCTTCACGCTCGACATCGTCGTCCTGGACTCGACGCTCTACTACAAGCGGATGCTGGGCGGTGACTTCCAGGTCTGCCCGTCCTTCTCGGGGAACACCCAGAAGTACCCGACGCGGGTCGCGCTCAACAGCATCTACCGCCCGGCCAACAACCCCGTGTGGGGCAACGAGGTGCCGAGGGCGTACCTCGACGCTCTGAACGAGGCCAACGGCACCACCGACCCCGCCAAGCAGAAGGCGGCCTTCGCGAAGCTGAACACCGCGATCCTCGACGAGGCGTGGGTGCTCTCGATCGCCTACCGGCAGAGCGTGTTCGGGCTGGCCAAGCACGTCGACGGATTCGCGTACACCGTCGACGACATGGCCGTCCTCGAGAACGTGAGCGTGGAGAAGTAGGAGCGCCGGTGCCCCTGGTCAGCACCACGCGATCCGGATCGGCGGCGTAGATGTCCACCGCGTCGCCGGTCCGGATCGCGATCGGGCAGTTCATGGAGGAGTCGAACACCTTCGTCCGCCAGCGGGCGGACCTCGAGCACTTCCGCGCCACCCAGCTCCTCTACGGCGAGGAGGTCGTCGCGCGCCTCCGCGGCACCCGGGCGGAGGTCGGCGGATTCCTCGACGTGCTCGGCCCCGCCGGCGTCGACGTGATCCCGACGGTCGCGGCGAACGCGGTGTCGTCGGGTCCCGTGACCCGGGCGACGTTCGACCACGTGCGGGACGCCCTCCTCGAGCGGCTCGCCGCGGCGGGGCGGGTCGACGGCGTCCTCCTCGCGCTCCACGGCGCGATGGTCCTCGAGGACGCGCCGGACGGAGAGGGCGAGCTCCTCGCCGCGGTGCGGAAGGCGGTAGGTCCCGCCGTTCCCGTCGTGGCGACGCTCGACCTCCACGCCACGATCACGGCCCGCATGGTGCAGGAGGCCGACGCCCTCGTCGGCTACGACACCTACCCGCACATCGACCTCTACGAGACCGGCGCGAAGGCGGCGGCGCTCATCCTGCGGGCCATCCGCCGCGAGGTGCGCCCGGTCACCCTGTTCGCGCGCGCCCCGATGCTGGTGCCGGCCGAGGGCCAGGGCACCGAGGACCAGCCGATGGCCGGCCTGATGGCCGAGGCCAAGCGCCTCCAGGCGCGGCCCGGCGTCCTCGCCGTCTCCCTGTTCCCCGTCCAGCCCTGGCTCGACATCCCCGCCACCGGCTTCTCGGTCATGGCGGTCGCCGACGGGCTCCGCCGCGCCGCCGAGATCGAGCCGATGATCCGCCAGCTCGCCTGGCAGGCCTGGGAGCGACGCAAGGCGTTCGCGGCCGACCTCCTGACGGTGGACGAGGCCATCAGCCGGGCGCTCGCGGGCGACGGCCGCCCTTACGTCCTCTCCGAGTCGGCGGACAGCACGGGGTCCGGCTCGCCCGGCGACAGCGCGCACGTGCTCGAGCGCCTCCTTGCCCTCGGAGTCCGCGAGCGGTGCCTCGTCACGGTCGTGGACGCGCCCGCCGTGGCGCGCGCGATCGCCGCCGGAGTCGGCGCCGACGTGACGACCACCGTCGGCGGCACGCTCGACCCTCGGTACAACCGGGCGGTACCGCTCACGGGGCGGGTCCGCATCCTCTCCGACGGCCGCTTCATCTCGTCGGACAAGAAGACGCTCGGTGTCGAGTTCCAGATGGGGCGCGCGGCGGTGATCGAGGTCGGGCCGGATCGCCGTCCTGGCCACCGAGCGCCCGGCGTTCACCTTCGACCCCGCGCTCTACCGCTCGGTCGGCCTCGAGCCGCGGGACGCGAAGATCGTGGTGGTCAAGTCGCCGCTCCAGTTCCGGGACGGGTACGGTCCGTTCGCCCGCGCCTGCTGGGTCGTGGACACGCCGGGTCCCAGCACCGCGCGGGTCGAGCGCCTCGAGTGGCGCCATCGCGCGCGGCCCCTCTACCCCTTCGACGACGACTTCGAGCCCGAGATCCCCGCCGTCATCGGGCCGGGCCGCGGCGCCGCGGACCGCACGTGAGCGGCCCGCGCCAACCGACGGCCATCTTCCGGTGGAGCGGCACTTTCTGGGGCTTTCTCGAGCACGATCGCCTGTACGACCGCTATGGCCGGCAGGCTGGCTGGACCGAGCCGAGCCCGGGGCGAATGCCCGACGTCTTCGACCTCTCCGGGCGCTTCCTCGGCGAGCTCTTCGACCGGCACTACGTGATGCGCCACACGCTGCGCGAGGAGCCCGTCCACCGCACCCCCCGCGTGGCAACGACCCATCCCGCGCCGGTCGACCCGGTGCCGGCCCGCGACCCGCGGACGCCGCTCGACGACTGGAGCGACGCCCTGCCCTGGCCGCTCTCGCCGCCGGACCCGCCGGCGCGCTGAGCAGACCGATCGGCACGGCCGTCGTGGGTCACGCTCAGATCCGGCGGTCGCGCGGCGGCCGGTCCCCACGTCGTGGGACCGGCGCGTGGACCGTCTCCGCCGTCGTCGCCACGTGTCTCTTCGGATCGGGCGTCGCGTGGCCCGCGACGTTCCGGGTCGACCAGGCGCGGACGCGCCTCGCGGTCCACGTCTTCCGGGACGGCTTCGGCAGCCGGCTCGCCCATGACCACGTCGTCGAGGCCGCCGAGGTGACGGGACGCGTCGACTATGACCCCGCGCGCCCCGAGGCCAGCGCGATCGTGATCGAGGCCCAGACCGCCACGCTCCGGGTCGACGAGCCCGCCTCGCGCCGCCGCCTGGGCGTGGAGGGCGACCTCTCCGACAGCCAGCGCGCCGACGTGGCCAAGGCCATGCGCGCGCCCGATCAGCTCGACGTCGAGCGGCACCCGACGATCCGCTTCGCGTCGACCCGAGTCGTCGGCGATGGCGAGGGCCAGCTTCGGGTGACCGGGCAGCTCACCCTCCGGGGCGTGACGCGGGAGCTCACCTTCCCGGCGACGGTGGCGCTCGAATCCGGCGGGGTCCGCGCCCGCGCGACCCTGACCTTCCTCCAGTCCGCTTTCGGGTACCGCCCCTACAGCGCGCTCCTCGGCGCGATCCGGAACAAGGACGAGGTCACGCTCCACGTGGACTCTGCGCGGCGACGCCGTGAGCACGGACGGCGCCAGGGACCCCCGCGACGTGTCGGCGCCGAGGTCGCCGGACCAGTGGCGAGGTTTCGGCCAGGGCTACCTCCCGGGGCTCATCGGCATCGAGTTCGTCGACGTGGCGCGCGGCCGAGTCACGAGCCGCCTGACGGTCCGTCAGGAGCTCCTTGCCCCCAACGGGTATCTCCACGCCGCCACCGTCATCGCGCTGGCCGACTCCTCGTGCGGGTACGGGACGATCGCGAGCCTGCCGGAGGGCGCCCGGGGCTTCACGACGATCGAGCTGAAGTCGAACTTCCTCGGTACCGTGCTCGAGGGCGGCGTCGCCTGCGAAGCGACGCTGGCTCACGGCGGGCGCACGACCCAGGTCTGGGACGCGCGCGTGACCGCGGAAGCCACGGGCAAGGTGATCGCGCTCTTCCGCTGCACCCAGATCCTGCTCTACCCGCCCTGACGATCCGGCGCGCCGCGCCCGTCAGGGCGCGACCGGCGCGCCCGTCGACGCGGCCCGCTCGACGGCGAGCGCGATCCGGAGAGCCATCACGGCGTCGTGCGGCGTGACGGCGGGCGTCGCGCGTCCGCGCACGCAGTCGACGAAGTGACGGAGCTCGAAGTAGAACATCCCCCCCGGATGGCCCTGCACCGACGGCGCGGAAGCGGTGTCGACCTGCACGGCCCGCTGGCCGTCCGCCCGGCGGAGCCCCGTCTCGAGAGTCGCGATCGAGAGCGACCCCGCACTCCCCACCAGATCGAGCCGGTGGTCGCCCGACGCGGGAAAGCCGCGCGGCAGGATCCAGTTGAGCTCCGCGATGCCGAGCGCCCCCGTCGAGAACCGGAGGAGCGCGCAGTTCGCGTCCTCGACCGCAAACCCCTGGTCCCGGAGCAGGCCCCACTTCGACTCCGCCGTGACTCGTTCCACCTCGCCCCCGACGAGCCACCGCATCACGTCGTAGTCGTGCACGCCGAGAAAGAGCGGGAGGGAGCACCGCCCTCCGAGGCGATCCTGCGCGGCGACCGTGTTCGCGCGGCGCGTGTAGATCGTCTGGATCGCGCCCAGCTCGCCGCCCGCCGCCGCCTGGCGGGCCTGGTCGTACCGCGGGTCGAACCGGAGACAGTGCCCGACCAGCAGGACCGTGCCCGCTCGCGAAGCCGCCTCCACGATCGCCTCGGCGTCCGCGACGGTGGTGGCGATCGGCTTCTCGACCAGCACGGGCCGCCCGGCGCGGAGAGCGAGCTCGCACGGCTCCCGGTGGAGACCGTCCGGCGTGCACACGCTGACGGCGTCCACGTCGTCGCGCCCGAGGAGGGCGCGGTAGTCGGAATAGGCGGTCGCGCCGGTCCGAGCCGCGAGCTCCTGCGCGGCCGCCTCCCGCACGTCGCAGACCGCGACCAGCTCGACGTCGGGCAGACCCGCGTAGATCCGCGCGTGCCGCTCGCCCATGAAGCCCGCCCCGATGACCGCGACCCTGATCGGTTGCACGCGGACGATCATCGCACGGGGGGTCCGTCTTCCGCGCGTCCCCGCCCCGTGCTTGAATGGTCGGCGCCATGCGAGTCCAGACCCTCTTCGATCTGAGCGGCCGCGCCGCGATCGTGACCGGCGGCGGGACACACCTCGGTCGCGCGATGGCGGAGACCCTCGGCGAGCTCGGCGCCGCGGTGTACCTCGCAAGCCGGGACGCCGCGCGATGCGAGCAGGCGGCCGCCGAGCTCCGGGCCGCGGGCCTCGACGCCACCGGCCTCGGGTGCGACGTGACGGTCGAGGCGGACGTCGACCGGCTCGTCGCGCGCGTCCTCCGCGACCGCGGCCGGCTCGACGTCATGGTGTGCAACGCCGGCGGCGCCTACACCACCACGTACCTCCCGGACGCCTCGATCGACGAGCTCCGGCGGACGCTGGACCTGAACGTGATCGGCACCTACGTCTCGGCCCAGGCGGCCGCGCGAGCGATGATCCCGCGACGCGCCGGCCGCATCATCACGCTGGGGTCGATCCACGGGACCCTCGGCGCGGACAAGCGCCTCTATGCCGGTCTCGACTACAACCGGTCGGGGCCTCCGTACCAGGCCGCCAAGGGCGCCGTGGTCAACCTCACGCGCGCCCTCGCGACCGAGCTCGCGGAGCACGGGATCACCGTCAACTGCCTGTCCCCCGGCCAGATCCCACCGCCCGGCACGGACCCCGAGTTCGTCGAGCGCTGTCGCCTGTCGAATCCCCTGGCCCGGACAGGCGTCCCGACGGACCTCAAGGGCGCGGTGGCCCTCCTGGCCTCCGACGCGGGCGCGTGGATGACCGGCCACAACCTCGTGGTCGACGGCGGCTGGAGCGTCTGGTAGGCTGGCCGCCGTGCCCACGACCGGCCGCCCCGCGCCCTCCGACGCCGCCGCCCTCCGCCACGCGCGGCAGCTGCTGAAGCGGCACCCCGTCATCGACGGGCACAACGACCTTCCTTGGGCGATCCGGAACGACGCGAAGGCCAAGGGCGACGTGGCCGCCTACGATCTCCGGCGCCCGACCCGCGGGGACACGGACCTTGCCCGCCTGGTAGAGGGCGGCGTGGGCGGTCAGTTCTGGTCCGTCTACATCCCTGGCGATCTCGCCGGCGGCCGGTTTGCAAAGGTCCAGCTCGAGCAGATCGACATCGCGCGCCGGGTGATCGCACGCTACCCGGAGCGGCTCCAGGCGGCCTTCTCGGCCGCCGACGTGGAGCGCGCCCGGAAGCGCGGCCGCGTCGCCTCGCTCCTCGGGATCGAGGGTGGCCACGCCATCGAGGGCTCGCTCGGCGCCCTCCGCGCCTACTACGACCTGGGCGTGCGCTACATGACGCTCACCCACAACGTGACGCTCGACTGGGCGGACTCCTGCAACGACGTCCGACGCCACGGGGGACTCACGGACTTCGGCCGCGAGGTCGTCCGCGAGATGAACCGGCTCGGCATGCTGGTCGACCTGGCCCACACCTCGCCCGAGGTCATGGGCCACGCGCTCGACGTGTCGGCGGCGCCGCTGATCTCGTCCCACTCGTCGTGCCGGGCGCTCACCGACGTCACGCGGAACTTCCCGGACGACGTCCTCCGGCGCCTGCCGAAGAACGGCGGCGTGATCATGATCACGTTCGTCGGCCCCTTCGTCTCCCAGGCGGCCGCCGACGCCCGGGCGAAGGCCGTCGCCGAGATCAAGCCGCGACTGGCGGAGATCGCCGATCCCGTGGAGCGCCACCGGCTCGAGCGCGCCCACCTCAAGGAGCGGAACATCCCGAAGGCGACGATCGGCGACGTGGCCGACCACGTGGAGCACGCGCGCCGCCTGGCGGGCGTCGACCACGTCGGCGTCGGCGGCGACTACGACGGAAACGAGGAGTGGCCGGTCGGGATGGAGGACGTGTCCACCTACCCCGTCCTCGTCGCCGAGCTGATCCGCCGCGGCTGGTCCGACCGCGACCTCGCCAAGCTCTCCCGCGGGAACATTCTCCGCGTCATGCGCGAGGCCGAGGCCGTCGCCGCCCGGCTCCGTCGCCGGTAACCCGCGCAGGCCGTTCGAAGCCATCCCGTCTTGGTGGCCCAAAGGACGGCACTGGGCGCCGGGCACATGTGCCGCCATTGGTACTCGTGGTCCAGCACGTCCACGCCTTCCGCGACGGCACGGAGGCGGTGAAGTTCAGCGGTGTCTATTCCCCGAAGCGCACGGCGAGCCTCGCAATTCGAAGGTTTCGCCGTCGGCCCGGCTTTCGACGAACTCCACGTTGCCTTGACGTGGATCGGTACGAGATCGACAACGATCACTGGACGGAAGGCTACGCTACCTCTTGGCCCCGTCGCCGATAACTCTGCTGCTGGAGCCTTCGGTTCTCCGGCCGGCTTCCCGCGGCAACGCGATGGGGATGGACGGGCTGTCGAACGCTACGGTGCCCAGGCGAGCCGAGCCGCGACAGCACCATAGACATCTCGCCGATGGAGGATCGTCAGAATCCAGACCTCCTGGGCGGCAACCTTGAAGACGACCCGGTAGTCCCCTACGCGGAGCTTCCAGTAGCCTTTCAGTGTTCCTCGGAGCGGCACCCCGTACCGCGTCGGCTCGGTGGTGAGTCGTCCGTCAATGGATCGGGCTATACGACTGTGAAGGTTGGCCGGGATCTCGGGTAGGTCGTCCTCAGCCACCCTTGGATGGTAGCGAAGGAGATACGGCACTCAGCGTCTCTTGGGGCGCTCCGAGACTCGCCAGATCTGCTCGTGCGACAGACTTCTGGAGCGATCGAACGTCCGCTCGCGCTCTTGGGCCACCTTGTCCAGCACGAGATCCTCGTGAGCTTCCAGAGCTTCACGGAGAAGATCTCGAACCTTGAGAGACAGGGAGGTGCCCTCCCGTCGTGCCAGTCGGCCGAGCGCCTCGTAGAGAGGGCGCTCGAGCACGACGTTCACCCGAGGATTCTTCGCCGGCATGACGGGAGTGTACCACAAGTGTCACACCGATAGGCTCCAAGTCCGGCGAGCCTTCAAGACCCGCGCTTGTGTGAGAGCATGCAGCGTGGTCTAGTCAGACTCGCGCCGGCGACCAGCCACGCGAGATTCTCATCGTGAACCGGGGAGACACTGAGACGGTGCAGCGCATCACCAGAGAGCAGGCCCGGAAGTACGCGTTCGACTGGCGGGACGAGCCCTTGCTCCGGGTCAAGCCCGGCGAGACGTTCGAGATCGAGACCTACGACGCCAGCACCGGCTACTTCCGCACGCCCGAAGACCTCGCGATCCCCGCGAAGCGCCCCGGGTTCGACCGCGTCCCGGTCGCTGGCGAACCCCATCGGCGGCCCGGTCTGGGTCGAGGGCGCCGAGCGCGGCGACACGCTCGTCGTCACGATCGAGGACATCCTGGTCGACGACTACTCGTGGGTCGCGGTCGGGCCGCGCCGCGGGCCGCTGGGCGACTCGACGCGCTGGCCCGAGCTCTCGGCACGCTACACGACCAAGATCTTCCGCCACACGCCGGGGCCCAGCGGCACGACGCGCGACGGCACGCTCCACTTCAGCGAGCGCATCAGCTGGCCGATCACGCCGTTCATCGGCACGATCGGCGTGGCGCCGGACCGCGAGGTGACCACCAGCATCGACGGCCAGGGCGAGTGGGGCGGCAACCTCGACATCCGCGACGTCGCCCCCGGCAACCGCATCCACCTGCCGGTCTTCCACGAGGGCGCGCGCTTCTACCTGGGCGACGTGCACGCCAGCCAGGGCGACACCGAGTTCACCGGCACCGCCGCCGAGACCAAGTCCACCGTGCGCCTCCACTTCGACCTCGTGAAGGGCCGCGCGGTGCCCTGGATGCGGATCGACAAGCCGGCGTCGATCGTCTCGGTGTTCGCCTACCGCCCGCTCGAGGTCGCGGTGGAGACGGCGACGATCAACCTGATGGACTGGCTCGTCACCGATTACGGCTTCACGCCCACCGACGCGTACTGCCTGGTCAGCACGTGCCCGGACTTCCGGATCAACGTGTACCAGATGTGCCGCCTCCGTCAGCTGAGCTTCGTGGCCGGGGCCGAGCTGCCCAAGCGCTACCTGGCCTAGCCCGTGTCGCCCACACCGAGCCCGATCGGCGCCTCACCGCGCCGGAAGGAAGATGCGCCGCTCCTCGTGGGGCGGGGCCGTTACCTGGACGATCTTCACCGCCCGGGCACCCGCCACCTGGCCGTGATCCGGAGCCCTCACGCGCGCGCCCGCATCCTGAGCGTCGACGCGACCGCCGCGCGGGCCCTGCCGGGCGTGCTGGTCTTCTTCGCGTCCGACCTGCCCGAGGTCGCCCGCGGCATCCCGGCGCCGTTCGGGAGCACGCCCAGCACCCGCCCCTACGTCCAGGTCGTGCTCGCCGGCGAGGAGGTTCGCTACGTCGGCGAGCCCGTCGGCGTCGTCGTGGCGGACGATCCGTACCGGCTGGCCGACGCCGTGGACGCGGTCGCGATCGACTACGAGCCGCTCGCGCCGGTGACGACGCTCGAGGCCGCGACCCGCGGCCGCGAACGGGTCCACGGCGACTGGCCCGACAATGCCGCCATCGTCGCGCGCGGCGCGATCGGCGAGGTGGAGCCCGCGCTCGCGTCGGCCGACCTCGTCGTGGAGGAGCGGCTGTACCATCCGCGCATCACCGCGGTGCCGATCGAGCCGCGCGGCGTCCTGGCGTATCCCGATCCGGAGTCCGGCGCCCTGATCGTCTGGTCGTCGACCCAGAACCCCTACCTCGTCCGGGACGCGGTCGCCGTGGCCCTCGGGCTCGCCGCCGAGGAGGTCCGCGCGATGGCGCCCGACGTGGGCGGCGGCTTCGGCCCGAAGGGGTCCGTCTACCACGAGGAGCTGCTGGTCGCGGCCGTCGCGCGACGCCTGGGACAGCCCGTCAAGTGGATCGAGGGGCGTCGCGAGCACTTCGTCGCCACGGGACACGATCGGGAGCAGCTCCACGCCGTGCGCATCGGCTTCCGGCGCGACGGGACGCTGGTCGGCATCGACGACGCCTTCCAGGCCGACGTGGGCGCCTATCCCGTCGAGGGGGCCGGCCTCACGCTCAACACCGTCAATCACCTGCCGGGCCCCTACCGCCTCCCTCACTACCGGAGCGTCGGCACCAGCTACGTCACGAACAAGACCCAGAACGCGGCGTACCGCGGCGCCGGCCGCCCGGAGGCCGTGTTCGTCATGGAGCGGCTGCTCGACATCGGCGCGCGCCGCCTCGGGCTCGATCCGATCGAGCTCCGCCGCCGCAACCTCGTGCAGCCTGGCGAGATGCCGTACCGGTCGGGCCTCACGTACAAGGACGGCATCCCCATCGCGTACGATCCGGGCGACTTCCCCGCCGCGCTCGACCGGGCCCTCGAGGCCCTGCCGCTCGCGGCGTTCCGGACGCGCCAGGCGCGGCAGGCGCGGACGAGCCGGCGCATCGGCGTGGGCGTGGCCTGCTACGCCCAGGGCTCGGGCATCGGCCCCTACGAGGGCGCCGAAGTGCGCGTCGACCCGAGCGGCAAGGTGTACGTCACGATCGGCGTCGCGGCCCAGGGTCAGGGTCACCAGACGACCCTCGCCCAGATCTGCGCCGCCGAGCTCGGCGTCCGGCTCGACGACGTGGTCATCGTCGCGGGCGACACGGACCGGTTCCCGATCGGTATGGGCACCGGCGGGAGCCGGGTGGCCGCCAATACCGGACCGGCCGTCGCTCGGACGGCGCGCGAGGTGCACGCCCGCGCCCGCACGGTCGCGGCGGAGCTGCTCGAGTGCGCTCCCGAGGACGTCCGGATCGAGGAAGGGCGCGCCTTCGTGGCGGGCGTGCCCGGGCGGGCTGTCACCCTGGGGCGGCTCGCCCACGCCGCCATCCGCTCGAAGGCGCTCCGCAAGACGGGCGAGCCGGGCCTTCAGCGGTGCTCGTACTTCTACCCGAACACCGTGACCTGGGCGTCCGGCGTCCAGGCCGCCGCGGTCGAGGTCGACCTCGAGACCTGCGAGATCCAGCTCCTCGCCTACACGGTGGTGCACGACAGCGGCCGCGCGATCAATCCCGCCATCGTCGAGGGTCAGCTCCAGGGCGGGGCCGCACAGGGAATCGGCGCCGGGCTCTGGGAGGAGCTCGTCTACGACGACGCGGGACAGCTCCTCACCGGGAGCCTCATGGACTACGGGCTGCCCAAGGCCGACCAGCTGCCGGCGCTCCCCGTCGCGCTCCTCGACCACCCATCGGCCGTGAACGACCTCGGCATCAAGGGCGTGGGGGAGAGCGGCGCGATCCCGGGCGCGGCCGCGATCGCCAACGCGGTCGAGGACGCGGTCGCCGACCTCGGCGTCACGATCCGAGAGGTCCCGGTGACCGCCGCGCGCCTCTTCGCCCTACTCGAGGCCGCGCGGGCCCGCCGGTCCTGATCCCGCCGTCCCCACCGCGCGGCCGAGCTGGCGCCACGCGAAGAAGGTCAAGGCCGCGCAGACCGCCAGGCCGAGTCCCATCAGGAGATAGAACAGGAGGTCGGTGACCCACGCGGGGAGGAGCCAGAACGGCAGGCTCCCCGACACGCCCCACGCGCGTGGGCCGCCCGACAGGAAAAGAGCCCAGACCGAGAGCACGAGAAACCCCGTCGACACGAGGGCGCCCAGGAGCGCACCCAGGACGTCCGGGACCTCGCCGCGCGCCGGGCCGGCGCCGCGCATCACCAGGATGCCCGCCAGGACGAACATCCCGCCGATCATGCCCACGAGCCAGCGCGGGCCATGGAACTGCGCGTCGTCGGCGAACAGGGACGCCCAGATCGGCACCACACCGCTCGCGACGACGACGAGCCCCAGCCAGGGGCTGGGTGGCGTCTTCCCGCTCATTCGGCTATCCGCGCAGAAACTCCAGAACGAGGCTCGCGAAGGCCTCCGGCATCTCGTCGACGACCGCCACCGAGCCGCCCTGGATCGGCGACACCCGGCTGCCGGGGATGTGCCGCGCGACCACCTCTCCCTGCGGCGCCGCGAACGGATCCGCGGTCCCCCACGTGACGAGCGTGGGGCAGCGGACCCGCCCGATCTTCTCCTCCATCCGGTACCGGCTGCAGGCGCCGTGCCCCTCCCGGATCTTCTCGCCAGCCCGCAGCGCGTCGGCGAGGAACCGCGTCAGGAGATCCGGCCGGTCCTTCGGGTAGAAGCCCTGGCGGATCTGCCAGAGCTCGGCCAGGTGGGTCCCGTCCGGCTTCGCCTCCACGTGGTCGACGCGGTGTCCCCCGGTGCGCTGGCGTCGGTCGCGGTCGGCCGAGTCGACGTAAGGGCACGAAGAGAGGACGAGCCGCTCGACGCGGTCCGGATGGGACGCGGCCAGCTCCATCGCGATGACGGCGCCGGTGTGGTGCCCGACCACCGCCGTCCGGCCGACCCCGAGGCCGTCCAGCAAGGCGATCGCCCCGCGCGCGTAGTCCTCGATGTCGCACCGCCCGGGCGGCTTGTACGACTCGCCGTAGCCGATCGTGTCCATGGCGATCACCCGCCGCTCCCGCGCGAGGACCGGGATCACGTCGCGGTACTCGTCCCACGAGCGCGGCGTCTGGTGGAGCAGCAGCACGGGCGGGCCGGCGCCGGCGGTCGCGTAGTGGATCTGACCGTCCGGCGTGCCCTGGAACGCTCGCTTCACGTCTTCCCTCCCCGTCGCCGGAGCTCGGACGTCGACCCCGTCACGCCTCGCCGGTGAGCGCGCGGCGCGGGTTGTCCACCGTCAGCCGGTGGTAGAGCTCGTCGCCGATCCCGAGACTCCGGAGCTCCTCCCGGAGTCCGGTCGCCACGAACGCGTAGCCGCGGCCACCGTACGCGACGTAGTCCGTCCGCCAGCACACGTCCTGGGACAGGACGAGGTGCCCCTCGAGGCCGGCGCGCACGAGGTCCTTGATCCCCTGGAGCATCCGCTCGTGCTCGTACGGCTGCGGGACTCCCATCCGGTCGAACGACAGGAAGGCGCCACGCTTCGCGAGCGCCGCGTGGTACTCGTGGACCGGATAGGAGTGGGCGTGCCCGACGACGACCCGCCGCGGGTCCACGCCCTCCTCCTGCAGGATGTCCAGCTGGTCGAGGCCCACCGGGGAGTTCAGCGCGTGCGTGGTGATGGTCACCCCCGTCCGCCTGTGCGCCCGTCCCACCGCGCGGAACACCCGCTCCTCGACCGGAGAGATCCAGGTGAAGTGGGACCCGATCTCTCCCAGGATGCCGGCCCGCACGTCCGTGCCGTCGATCCCGTGCACGACGTCGCGCTCCAGCTCCTCGGCGATCTGGTCGGTCTTGGCGCGCCACAGGCGCCGCTCGTAGTAGGGCTCCCGGTACCACCCGGCGCCGAGCACGATCTGGAGGCCGACGCGCCTGGCCATGTCCCGGACGGCGACTGCATGCTTCGTCGGGGTGATGTCGTGGTCGTGCCCGCGAAGACCACCCGTCGTCTGGTCGACCAGCGTCACCCCGCCGGCCTTCTTGTACAGGAGGAGCTCACGGTAGGCGAGCTCCGGGTCGTTCAGCATGCTGTTGCGCCCGAGCACGTCGCGAGTGAGGTCGAGGAAGATGTGCTCGTGCATCAGGGTGAAGCCGAGATCTCCGGCCGCCACCGGCCCGGTCACGGTCATGACGGACGCCATTGTCCCCCCCGCCCTCCTGTGGCGCTCGCCGGCGCGCGGTCGGTCATCTCCGCCGCCGCGTGAGCAGGACGCCCGCGACGACGGCCGCCCCGCCCACCAGCGACGTCACCGCGACCCGCTCTCCGAGGAGAAGCGTGGCCGCCAGCACCGCGAAGAACGACTCCATGTTGGCATAGATCGCGGTCCGCGCGGCCCCGAGCCGTCGCACCGCCGCGTACCAGAGCAGGCTCCCGAGGGCGCCGCCCGCCGTGCCTGCGTAGAGGACGCCGGCGAACGCCCACCACGGAAGTCTCCAGTCCTGGGCGAGGAGCCCGGGCAGCGCGAAGGGAATCAACCCGAGCGTCCCCGTCAGCGTGATCCAGAACGTCCCGGCCAGCGTGCCGCGGCTCCGGAGGATGGGCGTGGCGAGAATCGTCCACACGCCCCACGTGATCGCGGCGCCGACGGTGAGAAGGTCCCCCAGGACGGACGCCTCGCCCGCCGCGCCGCTGGCCGGCCAGCCGATGATCAGCGCGGACCCGAGCACACCGAGCGCGAGCCCCGTCACGTCGAGCCGCCCGAGGCGCACGTGCCCGAGCGCCTGGCTCATCCCGAACACGAACAGCGGGGTGACCGTGAAGATGAGCCCCGAGTGGGACGCGGTCGTGAGGTGGAGGCCCCACGAGTAGAGCATCTGGTTGACCGTGAACCCGATCAGCCCCGCGGCGAGGAGCGCCGGCAGGTCCTCGGCCGACGGCGCCCGCCAGCTTCCGGTCCGCCGGAGCGCGATCGCCAGTACGATGCACGAGATCGTGCCGCGGGCGACCATGAGGGTGAGCGGGCTCATCACGGTCATGAGCCCCTTGAGGATGGGGAAGCTCACGCCCCAGACGAACACGGCGAGCAGCGCCCCGGCGTCCGCCCAGGTCAGCACGCGCGCCGCCTCAACCCGGCCGGCGCGTGAGCAGGACGCCCGCGACGACGACCGCGCCGCCGACGAGCGCCGTCAGCGCGACGCGCTCCCCGAGGAGCAGCGCCGAGGCCAGCACCGCGAAGAGCGACTCCAGGTTGGCGTAGATCCCGGTCCGCGCGGCCCCGAGGCCCCGCACGGCGGCGTACCAGAGCAGGCTCGCGAGCGCGGCGCTGATCGCGCCCGAGTAGAGAATCCCCGCGACGGCCCACCACGGCAGCGCCCAGTCCTGGGCGAGGAGCCCGGGCAGCGCGAAGGGGATCAGCCCGAGCGTCCCCGCCACGCTCATCCAGAAGGTGCCGTCGAGCGTCCCGCGGCGGCGGAGGATCGGCGCGGCCATCACGGTCCACACGCCCCAGGTGGTCGCGGCGCCGATCATGAGCAGGTCCCCCAGGATCGGCGACGCGCCGGCCGCCCCGGGGTCCGGCAAGCCGATGATCAGCACGGCGCCGGCCACTCCGAGGGCGAGGCCGAGAAGGTCGAGCCGGCGCACCTGGACCTGGCCGAGCGCCCAGCTCAGCCCGAAGACGACGAGCGGGGTGACGGTGAAGATCAGCCCGGCGTGGGACGCCGTCGTCATGTGAAGCCCGCGGGCGTAGAGGATCTGGTTCAGCGTGAAGCCGGCCAGGCCGACCGCCAGGATCTCCGGCAGCTCCCGCAGCGCCGGCACCCGCCACTGACCGGTCAGGCGGAGCGCCGCGGCCAGGACGGTCAGCCCGACGAGCCACAGGATGACGACGAGGGCCAGCGGGTCCACCACGGCCATGAGAGCCTTCATGACCGGGAAGCTGACGCCCCACAGGAAGACGGCGAGCAGCGCCCCGCCGTCGGCCCTGGTCAGCACCAGGCGGACACGAGACGATCGCCCGCTCGGGAGCGGGAGGGCGCGCCACCTCCACGGAGCCGCGGCGGCGGTGGCACAGGCACCCCGACATCGTACGCGAGGCGCGCCGCCTCGGCCACTCGACGGGCGCTTTCTTCTCATCGTCTCATCGCCGCGGAGCCCAGCCCTTGACAGCCCCCGACGGCGCCGCCTAGCATCGCCACGTTGGAGCTCACACGCGAGGCCGTGCTCGTGGCTCCCGATACCTCCCGCGAAATGCCGCGCCTCGGGCGGCGCATCCGGCGCGCCTTCCGGAGCTCGGTCGTCCTCGGCGGTCTCATCGTCTCGGTCGCTGATCGTGGCGGTGGCCCTCCTGGCAGGCGTCCTCGCGCCAGTGGCGCCCGACGAGCAGAACTTCGAGCTCCTCGAGGCGCCGCCCGGCCACCAGGCCTGGCTCGGCACGGATCGCCTGGGCCGGGACGTCCTGAGCCGCGTGATCCACGGCTCCCGGATCTCCCTCTACGTCGCCGCCGTCTCCATCGGGTCCGCCATGCTGGTCGGCGGCGCGCTGGGCCTCACCGCCGGCTATCTCGGAGGGCGGTGGGACAACCTCGTCAGCCGAGTGATGGACGTCTTCTTCAGCGTGCCCGGGCTCCTCCTCTCCATCGGCATCGCCGCGATGCGGGGCCCCGGCGTCAACAGCGCGGTGATCGCGATCGCCATCGTCTACACGCCGATCTTCGCGCGCATCATGCGGGGCCCCGTGCTCGCCGAGCGCGAGAAGGAGTACGTGGAGGCGGTCCGGGCGCTCGGGGCCGGACGCGTGAAGGTGGCGCTCCGCCACGTGCTCCCGAACGTCCTCTCGCCCTTCGTCGTGCAGGGCACCGTGGCGTTCTCGCAGGCGATCCTCATCGAGGCCTCGCTCAGCTACCTCGGCCTCTCCGCCCAGCCCCCGACGCCGTCCTGGGGCAACATGCTGAACGAGGGGCGGACGTACCTCGAGACCGCGCCCTGGATCTCCGTCTTCCCGGGCCTCGCCATCATGACGGCGGTCTTCGCGTTCAACCTCCTCGGCGACGGCCTCCGCGACGTGCTCGATCCCCGATCCCAGTGACCACCCCTCGCTCCCAGGAGAAGAGCTCATGACGACGCGTGACCGACAGCTCGACGACGCCGCCACCCGCTCCAGCGCGCCCAGCCGGCGCGACGTCCTCAAGGCGGGCGGCGCCGTCCTGGGGACGCTCGCCCTCGGCCGCGGCGCCGTCGCCCAGACGCCGAAGGCCGGCGGGACGATCATCTCCGCCCAGAACAACGAGGCGACCGGGCTTGACCCGCAGCTCGTCCCCGCGCTCTCGCGGAGCCGGCGATCGCCTCTCACCTACAGCCAGCTCGTGCGCTTCGACGAGAACATGGCGATCCAGCCTGAGCTCGCCGAGTCCTGGACCCTCTCCGACGACAAGCTCACCTGGACGTTCAAGCTCAGGCAGGGCGTGAAGTTCCACGACGGCCAGGAGCTGACGAGCGACGACGTCAAGTTCACGTTCGACCGGCTCCTCGAGAAGTCGGCCGGCGGCAAGGCGGACTTCACCGCGCTCGACAAGGTGGAGCCGGCCGGCAAGCACCAGGTCAAGATGGTCACCAAGGAGCCGTTCGCGGCGCTCCTGGCCGCCCTCGCCGGCTTCTGGGGCTACGTCGTGAGCGAAGCGGGCGTGAAGGCGAGCGGCGGCGACCTCAACAAGGCGGCAGTGGGCACGGGCCCCTTCCTCCTGGCCGACTGGAAGGTCGAGCAGCAGATGGTCTTCAAGAAGAACCCGAACTACTGGAAGAAGGGACTGCCCTACGTCGACGAGGTCGTCATCCGGATCATCCCGGACGAGGCGAACGTCGTCGCCGCCCTACGGGCCGGGCAAATCCACCACGCGTTCATCGAGGACAACAAGAACTGGAGCCTCCTGAAGGACGAGAAGTCGCTCACGGGCTACCGGTCCTCGCGGCTCGGCTACGACTACCTGAACATCAGCGCGAACCGCGTGAACGCCCCGGCGGACAAGCCGTGGCCCCTCAAGGACGTCCGCGTCCGCCAGGCGATCAGCTACGCCGTCGACCGGAACGCGATCCTCCGGGTCGCCGCCGCCGGCTTCGGGCGCCTGACCGCCCCCGCCACCGCGCCCATGAAGCAGTGGCAGATCCCCGAGGACCAGTGGATGAAGTACTACAAGCCGGATCTCGACAAGGCCAAGAAGCTCCTGGCCGACGCCGGGTTCCCCAACGGCTTCTCCGTGAAGCTCTGCGTGATACCGACGTTCCCGACGATGGTCAACGGCGCGCCGGTGGTGGCGGCGAACCTGAAGCGCATCGGGATCAACGTCGAGATCGAGAACGTCGAGTACGCGGTGTGGATCAAGCGGTGGCTCGCCAAGGATTTCGACATGACGATGAACACGACGCCGGGGTACGGCGACCCCGACACCGCGTTCTTCCGGGCGCTCCACGCGACCAAGGGGCAGAACTGGAACAGCTCGAGCCCCTCGGACCTGGACGGGATGCTCGAGGAAGGCCGGCGCACGTTCGACCAGAAGCGCCGGAAGGAGATCTACGACAAGGTCCAGATCATGATCCTCGAGCAGGTGCCGCACCTCTGGCTCTTCTCGGCGGATCACATCGACTTCAGCCAGAGCTACGTCAAGGGCTGGGTCCAGCACCCGACGACGAACCTCTACGGCTTCGAGCGCGTCTGGCTCGACAAGGCCTAGGCCGCACGGCGAGGTCCCGTCGCCCGGGCCAGCCGGCCCACGGCGCGGGGCCTCGCCCGGGGGCGCCATGGGCTTCGGACGGTTCCAGCGCTGGCTCTATCGGGGGGGCCGTCCCAATGCCCTGGCCCGGGTCATCAATCGCGCCACGGCGGCGGTGCACGGCCTGGGGATCGCCCCGAACTACCTCGTCACCCTGGAGGTGGCGGGGCGCCGGTCCGGGCGCCCCATCGCCTTCCCGCTGGCCATGGCCGTCGTGGATGGGCAGCGCTTCGTGGTCTCGATGCTCGGCCCCGACGTGGCGTGGGTCAGGAACCTCCACGCCGCGGATGGCCGGGCGCTCCTGCGTCACGGCAAGACCGAGCGAGTGCGGCTAGAGGAGATTCCGGTCAATGAGCGCGTCCCCGTGCTGAAGGCCTACGTCAGGAAGGCGCCCGGAGCGCGGCCGCACCTCGGAGTGGACAGGGACGCCTCGCTCGAGGAGCTCCGGGCGATCGCCCCCCGGATCCCGGTGTTCCGGGTGCTCGCCGCCGAGTAGCTCGACGCGGACGGGCTCGATGACACACCGGGCTCCCGGAAAGCCGGCCGGCCGCGCGTTCGACACCACCTCTCCGCCCGGTCGCTGATGGGCCGCTACCTGGTCGTGCGCCTCTACTCGATGGCCATCACCCTGCTCGGCCTCACCGTCCTGGTCTTCCTGATGCTCCACCTGATCCCCGGCACTGTCGTCGAGCAGATGATCGGGGCCGACGCGGTGGTGAGCCAGCAGATGGTCGACCAGCTCAAGCGCTTCTTCGGCCTGGACCAGCCCTGGTACGTCCAGTACGGGCGGTGGCTCGGACAGCTCCTCCGCGGCGACCTCGGGACGTCGTGGCGAACCGGGAAGCCGGTCCTCACCCTGATCATGGAGCGCCTGCCGGTCACGATCGAGCTGACCCTGTTCTCGGTGGCCTTCGCGCTCATCGTCGGGGTGGCCGCCGGCGTCCTGTCCTCGGTCCGCCGGGACCGCCCCATCGACCACGTCACGCGGATCGGCACCCTGGTCGGGCTCTCGATCCCCGTCTTCTGGCAGGGCACGATGCTGATCCTCTTCTTCTCGCTGTACCTCCGCTGGATGCCGCCGGTGATGTGGGTCGACTTCCTGACCGACCCCCGTCGGAACCTCACCATCATGATCCTCCCCGCCCTCTGCCTCGGCACCGCGGCGGCCGCGAACGTGGCGCGGACGACGCGCTCCTGCATGCTGGACGTCCTGGGATCGGACCACGTGCGGACGGCCCGCGCGAAGGGTCTGGCGAGCCGGGCCGTGGTCCTCAAGCACGCGCTGAAGAACGCGATGATCCCCGTGGTCACCGTCGCCGGGCTCCAGATCGGCATCCTCCTCGGCGGCACCGTGGTCGTGGAGGAGGTCTTCACCCTGCCGGGCGTCGGCCGGCTGGTCCTCTGGTCGATCTACCAGCGAGACTACCCGGTGACCCAGAGCACCATCCTGTTCATCGCGACGCTCTTCATGGCCCTCAATCTCGCCGTCGATCTGTTGTACGGTTACCTGGAGCCCCGGATCCGGTACGGGGACTGAGCGGCCGCGAGCCGGGCCCGCGCCGGCGCGCGGCCCGAGGAGAGACGACGGACCCATGAAGGCCCCGGTCCTGTTCCAGCAGAAGGAGCCCCTCCGCGTCGAGGAGCTCGAGGTGGAGGCGCCGCGCGAGGGCGAGGTGGCCGTCCGCATGGTGGCGAGCGGCGTCTGCCACAGCTGCCTCCACGCGGCCGACGGCAGCTGGCAGGGCATCCCCCTCCCGATCGTGCTGGGCGACGAGGGCTCGGGGATCGTGGAGCAGGTCGGACCGGGCGTGCGGCACCTCCGGCCCGGCGACCACGTCGTGCTCTCCTGGGCCCCGACCTGCGGGCGCTGCCACTACTGCGTCATCGGCCGGCCGAATCTCTGCGAGAACCGCCAGCCCGGGAAGGGCGTCCTCCCCGAGGGCACCACGCGCCTGTCCTTCGGCGGAAAGCCCGTCTACCAGTACGGCCACGTCGCGACCTACGCCTCCCGCACCGTGGTGGCGGAGTCGAGCGCGATCCCGATCCGCCCCGACATGCCCCTCGATCGCGCAGCGCTCATCGGCTGCTCGGTGATGACCGGCGTCGGCGCGGTGATCAACACCGCCCAGGTGCCGCCGGGCGCCGGCATGGCGGTCTTCGGGGTGGGCGGCGTCGGGCTCAACGTCGTCCAGGGCGGCGCGCTCGTGACCGCCCATCCGATCATCGCGGTCGACGTGCGGGCCGAGCGGCTCGAAGAGGCGCGGGCGCTCGGCGCCACGCACGTCGTGGACGCGTCGCGCCAGGATCCGGTGGCGGCCATCCGCGCCATCACGCGGCGGGGCGCCGACTACACGTTCGCCGCCGTCGGCGACGCGCGCGCGATGGGCCAGGCCATCGACGCCCTGGCGCCGGGAGGAACCGCGGTCATGATCGGCGTCCCGCCGACCGGCACGACGGTGCCCTTGAACGTCCAGCCGCTCGTGAGCCAGGAGCGCGTCATCCGGGGCTCGATCTACGGGAGCGCCCGGACCCGCGAGGACTTTCCCCGCCTCGTGGAGCTCTACCTCGCCGGCAAGCTCCGCCTCGACGACCTGATCACCCGCCGCTACTCGATCGACGAGGCGAACGAAGGGTTCCGGGACCTCGCGTCCGGGGCCCTCGCGCGCGGCCTCATCGTCTTCTGAGCCCGACGATGCCCGCGCCCACGCCCCGGCCGACGCCGTTGACGGTGTACCTTCCGTTCAACCGGGACTGCGTCCGCGACGGCTTCGTCCCAGCCAAGACGGGTGACGTACCGCCGCCGCCCTCCGGGCACTGGCTCCTCGTTCAGGACCAGGCGCTCCTCGTCCACGCGGAGGGCGACCGCTTCCGCCTGCCCGAGGGCGAGCGGCCGGCGGACCTCGCCGCGCCCGACCCGATATGGCTCGGCACGCTCGGGAACACGCCCTGCTGGGTGACGGCGGTGCCGAAGGACGCGCCGGTCCCGGCCGGGCTGTCGCGCGAGACCATGGTGCCGATGCAGGGCACGCGGCTCCCGGACGAGCTCCTGTCGCTCGGCGGGATGGCCATGCAGCTCCTCTGGTGGGAGTCGACCAGCGGGCACTGCCCGCGCTGCGGGGAGCCGACGGCGCGCATCGCCGGCGAGTGGGGCAAGAAGTGCGCCCGGTGCCGCTACGAGCACTACCCCCACCTCCACCCCGCGGTGATCACGCTGGTCCGCGACGGGTCCCGCGTGCTGCTCGCCCGGAAGGCGGGCTGGGCGCCAGGGCGCTACGCGCTGGTCGCGGGCTTCGTCGACAACGGCGAGTCCCTCGAGGGCGCCGTCGCCCGTGAGGTGAAGGAGGAGGTCGGCGTCGACGTGACCGACATCCAGTACGTCGGGAGCCAGAACTGGCCCTTCCCGAGCCAGCTCATGATCGGCTTCGTCGCCCGCTACGCCGGCGGCGAGATCACGATCGACAAGGAAGAGCTCGAGGACGCCCGCTGGTTCGACTGCGACAAGCTCCCCACCGGCCCCTCCCGCCACTCGATCGCGGGATTCATCATCGCCAACCACGCCCGCCCCTGAGCGCGGGCATCTTGCGGAGGAACGCGTGCGTCCCAACAGTCTGAAGGCGAAGCTCCGGGCCGGCCAGCGGGTGGTCGGCGCCCTCATCACGATCAACAGCCCCGAGCTGGTCGAGACCTTCGGCCACCTCGGCTACGACTTCGTCTTCATCGACGGCCAGCACGGCGGCCTCGGCGTCGAGACGGCCCGGGAGCTCATCCGCGCGGCCGAGCTGACCGGCATGACACCGCTCGTGCGGGTCCGGAAGAACGACGCCGCGGAGATCCTCGAGTACCTCGACCAGGGCGCGGGGGGCGTCATCGTGCCCGATGTGATGGGCGCGACCGACGTGGAGGCCGCCGCCAAGGCGACCCGATATCCCTCGCGCGGGACGCGCGGCGCCATGGGCATGTCGCGCGCCGCCTTCTACGGGGTGCCCGAGACGCGCGGGGCCTACTACCAGCAGGCGGACGACGAGGTCCTCTGCTGCGCCATCTTCGAGAACGCGAAGGTGCTCGAGGAGCTCGACGCCGCCGTCCGGGTCCCCGACCTCGACGTCGTCGTGATCGGCCCCGGCGACCTCTCGATGTCGATGGGCATCCGGAACGGCTGGAAGGACCCGCGTGTCCAGGCCGAGGTCGCGCGGATCCACGCCGCCGCCCGGGCGGCGGGCAAACCGGGGATGATCGTCGCCCTTGACCACGACGACGGCCGTCGACTCCTGGCCGAGGGTTACCAGGCGGTCATGGTGGTGACCGGCCCCATGATCGTGAACGCGGCCCGCGACTTCCTCCGCGTCCTTCGCTCCTAGAGAGAGGCCCCTCATGCGCGTCGCGACCTGGCACGGAGACACCCGCTTCACCCTCGACGACCTCCCGGAGCCCGTTCCGGGCCCGGGCGAGGCGCTGGTCGCCGTTCACACCGCCGGCATCTGCGGCAGCGACGTCCACGCGATCCAGGGGCTGTTCCCGCTGACGCCGCCGAGGGTCATGGGCCACGAGTACAGCGGCACCGTGCTCGAGGTCGGCCGCGGCGTGAGCCGGAGCCTGGTGGGCCGCGCAGTCGCCTGCGAGCCGAACTACGGGTGCGGAGTCTGCGACGACTGCCGGGCAGGCCGGATCAGCCAGTGCCAGCGGTGCGTGCGGGTGGGCGGCTTCGCGGAGCGCGTCGTGCTGCCCCGCCACTGCCTCCATCCCCTGCCCCAGGGCCTCGATCCCGCCACCGCCGCGCTCGCCGAGCCGGCCTCGTGCTGCCTCGAGGGGCTCGAGATGGCGCGGATGAAGAAGGGCGCGAGCGTGGTGGTGATCGGGGGCGGCATCATGGGCCTCCTCACGCTCGCCCTCGCGAAGGCCCGGGGCGCCGGGACCACGATCCTGTCGGATCCAGTCGCGAGCCGTCGCGAGGCGGCCCGGCGGCTCGGCGCCGATCTGACCGTCGATCCCGCGACCGAGGACCTCGCGACGGTCGTGAATCGCACGACGGGCGGCCGGGGCATCGACCTCGCCTGCGAGGCGGTCGGGAAGCCCGAGCTCCTGGCGGCGGCCGCGCGCCTCACCCGCCCCCGCGGCGTCGTCCAGCTGGTCGGCGTCTGCCCGAAGGGGAGCACGCTCCCGGTCGATCTCTTCGACTTCCACTTCCGCGAGCTGACCCTGACCGGCGCCTACGGCCGCGGGACGGCGTTCAAGCGCGTCCTGCCGCTCCTCGACCGCATCGGCGCCACCGACCTCGTCACGGACCGCTATCCGCTCGACCGGATCGGCGAGGCGTTCGCCCACGCGGCCGCGGGCCGGGGGCTCAAGACCGCCATCGTGCCCGGCACCCCCTCAGCCAGGAGCCACGCATGACCACCGCCAGCCAGGAATTCACCGTCCTCCGCGACGTCCCCCAGACGATGCGCGACGGGACGGTCCTCCGCGCCGACGTCTACGTCCCGAAGGGCAAGGGGCCGTTTCCCGCCCTCCTCGAGCGGACGCCGTACAGCAAGGACAACTCGCCCGAATGCCAGGTGGGGTCGCCGCCGTTCTTCGCGTCCCAGGGCTACGCGGTCGTGATCCAGGACGTCCGGGGCCGCTTCGCCTCGGAGGGTCGGTTCATCCCGTTCCACGACGACGGCTGGGGCGAGAACCGCGACGGCTACGACACGGTCGAGTGGATCGCCGCCCAGCCCTGGTGCGACGGGAACGTCGGCACCATCGGCGGCTCGTACGCGGGCGCGACCCAGTACCGTCTCGCCCCGACGCGCCCGCCTCACCTCCGCGCGATGTACGTCCGCGAGTCCTCGACGGACTACTGGGCGGAGTGGGTCTACCACGGCGGCGCCTTCGAGCTCGGCTTCATGGTCGAGTGGACGTTCAAGTGGACCTACAACAACCTGAAGCGCCTGGCGCGGAGCCCCGAGGAGTACGCCCGCCGGAAGGGGATCCTCGAGAAGGCGCTCGACGAGTTGCCCAGCTGGCACCGGGAGCTGCCCCTCCACCCGAACCCGCTCGGGGAGGGTCTCGACGACTGGTACAACGAGTTCCTGGCCCACCCGGACGACGGCCCCTACTGGTGGCGCTGGAACATCGGCCACCGCCACGGCGACATCGAGACCCCGATCGTCCACATGGGCGGCTGGTTCGACATCTTCCTGGCGGGGACGATCAAGAACTTCGTCGGCACGCGCGCGAAGGCGCGCACCCAGGCCGCGCGCGACGCCCAGTACCTGGTGGTAGGGCCGTGGATCCACGGGCCGTGGAACATGGCGAAGACCGTCCAGGGAGAGATCGACTTCGGGCCCGAGGCGACCCGGGACTACAACGCGATCCGGGTGCCGTGGTTCGACCACTGGCTCCGCGGGACGAAGAACTCGGTCCCCGACGAGCCGCGGGTCCAGCTCTTCGTCATGGGCGAGAACCGCTGGCGCACGGCCGACACGTATCCGTGGCCGGGCACGCGCGAGACGCCCTGGCACCTCCGCGACGGCGGGCGGCTCACGCCGGACGCGCCGGCGGGCGCGGAGCAGGCCGACGGCTACCGGTACGACCCGGACGACCCGGTCCCGACGCTCGGCGGCGCCACCCTCAACATCCCGGGCGGCGCCTACGACCAGCGGCCCATCGAGGGGCGCTGCCTCGTTTACACGAGCGCGCCCCTCGAGCGCGACCTCACGGTGATCGGGGACGTCCGGTGCGTGCTCCACGTCATGTCGACGGCGCCCGACACCGACTTCGTGGTCCGGCTGACCGACGTCCACCCCGACGGGACGTCGCGGCTCCTCTGCGACGGCATCCTCCGGGCGCGCTACCGGGAGTCCGGCAGCCGGCCGGTCCCGCTGACGCCCGGGCGCGTCACGGAGCTCACGGTGGACCTCTGGGCTACGGCCAACACGTTCCGCAAGGGCCACCGGATCCGCGTGGCCGTGACGTCGTCGAGCTTCCCCCGGTTCGACCGCAACCTGAACACGGGCGGCCCGACCGGCGCCGAGGGGCGCGGGCAGGTCGCGCTCAACACGGTCTTCCACGACGCGGCGCGACCGTCGCGGATCCTCCTGCCGGTGGTGAGCTAGGAGGGCGACCGAGGCGATGAGCCGGACGGACGGCCCCTCCACGCTCCGCATCGGCCTCGCAGCCGCGCGGAACGCGCCGACGGTCGAAGAGCGGCTCGACGTCGTCGAGCGGTTCCTCGAGGACGCCGGGGCGCAGGGCGTCGCCATCGTCTGCTTCCCGGAGACCTACATCCCCGGGCTCCGCGGCCAGGACTTTCCCGTCCCGCCCATCGACCAGCGCCGCCAGGAAAGAGCCCTCGACCGCGTCCGGGCCGCCGCCGGGCGGCGCGGCGTGGCCGTCGTCCTGGGCATGGAGTGGGGGACGCCCGTGGGCCTCCACAACGTGGCGTTCGTGATCGGGCGCGACGGGGCCGCCGTGGGCTACCAGGCCAAGAATCAGATTCCCCTCGAGGAGGAGCCCTTCTACGCGCCCGACGGCCGGCGTCGGCTGTTCGAGGTCGACGGGGTCCCCTTCGGCATCACGATCTGCCACGAGGGGTGGCGCTACCCCGAGGCCACTCGCTGGGCGGCCGTGCGCGGCGCGCGCGTGGTCTTCCACCCGCAGCTCACCGGCAGCGACCGCACCGGGGCGACGCTCGAGCGCTGGGGCGACCCGGCGGCGCCCTACTACGAGAAGGCCATGATCGCGCGGAGCGTCGAGAACACCGTCTATTTCGCCAGCGTCAACTGCGCGATGCGCTACCAGGACTCCGCGACCAGCCTCCTCGGCCCGGACGGGGACTGCGTCGCGCACGTGCCGTACGGCAAGGAGCAGCTCCTGGTGCACGACGTCGACCTCGCGCGGGCGACCGGCCTCTGCGCCCGCCGGTACAACCCTGCCTTCTACCCGACGGCATGAGCCCGCAGGTCGAAGGCCGTCCGATCAACTACCGCGGAGCGGGGGGTAGCCAGTGAGCGTGGTCATCGCCCAGGTGCGCCCGGACACGCCGGACGCGGTCGCGCTGATCGAGGAGCTGGACGCGCACCTCGGCGCGCTCTACGCCGTCGAGAGTCGCCACGGCTTCAGCGTGGAGAAGCTCGTGCAGGACGGGGTCCGGTTCTTCGTCACGCGCGACGACGGGCGCCCGGCCGGCTGCGGCGGCGTGCTCCTGGTCGAGCGCGAGTACGCCGAGGTCAAGCGCATGTACGTCCGGCCGGCGTTCCGCGGCCGCGGGTTCGGCCGGCTGATGCTGGACCACCTCGTCGAGGACGCCCGGCGACACGGGCTGACGGTGGTGCGACTCGAGACGGGCATCCACCAGCGCGAGGCGATCGCGCTCTACGAGCAGGCCGGCTTCCGCCAGATCCCGCCGTTCGGGCCCTACCGGGAAGACCCGGTGAGCCTCTGTTACGAGAAGCGACTCCCGTCGTAGGACGAGCCTCTCCACTCTCCCGCCGATAACCGGCCGAGGACCCGCATGCGCATCACGAGCGTCGAGACCATCCGCATCGGCGAGTTCCCGAACATCCTGTTCGTCCGGGTCCACACGGACGCGGGGCTCGCCGGGCTCGGCGAGACCTTCTTCGGCGCCGCGGAGGTCGAGGCCTATCTCCACGGCACCGCCGCCGGCCGGCTCCTCGGCCAGGATCCGTCGCGGATCGACGCGCTCCGTCTCCTGCTCCAGAACTACGTCGGCACCCGCTCGACGGGCGTGGAAGCTCGCGGGAACTCCGCCGTCGACATCGCGCTCTGGGACCTCGTCGGCCAGGCCACGGGCCGCCGCGTGGTCGATCTCCTCGGCGGCGAGACCCGCCAGTCCATCCGCGCGTACAACACGTGCGCCGGCTACCAATACGTGCGGGCGACGCGCGGCCAGGCGTGGGCGAACTGGGGCCTCCCGGGCGACGGCGACACGGGCGGGCCCTACGAGGACCTCGACGCCTTCCTCCACGGGCGCGCGGGCGAGCTCGCGCAGAGTCTCCTCGCCCAGGGCGTCACCGGCATGAAGATGTGGCCCTTCGACGAGGCGGCGTACCGGCACGGCGGCCTCCACATCACGGCCGAGGAGCTCGACCGGGCGCTCGAGCCGTTCCGCCAGGCGCGGCGAGCCGTCGGCGACCGGATGGACCTGATGGTCGAGCTCCACGGGCTCTGGATCCTGCCGGTCGCCCTCCGGATCGCGCACGCCTTCGAGGCCGAGGGGCTGCGCCCCTACTGGATCGAGGACCCGATCCGCCCCGACGACATCGCGAGCCTGGCGGCGTTCGCCCGCGGGACGCGGATCCCCACGACCGCCAGCGAGATGCTCGGGGGGCGCCAGGCGTTCCGCGAGCTTCTCGAGGCGCGGGCGGCGAGCATCGTCATGCTCGACCTCGGCTGGTGCGGCGGCCTCACCGAGGGCAAGGCGATCGCGGGCATGGCCGAGGCCTTCGGCCTCCCGGTCGCGCCCCACGACTGCACCGGCCCCGTGGTCTGGACGGCCAGCTGCCACCTCTCCCTCAACGCCCCGAACGCCCTGATCCAGGAGACCGTGCGCGCCTTCTACACCGGTTGGTACCGGGAGCTCGTGACGACGCTGCCCCGCGTCGAGAACGGGCAGGTCAGCCTCGGCAGCGACGCGCCCGGCCTCGGGATCGCGCTCCTGCCCGGGCTCACCGAGCGGCCCGACGCCGTCGTCCGCCGCACGGACGCCGCCTGACCCCGGCGTCCCGATCCGAGGAACCATGCGGTCCACGCGCGTCGCGGCGGTGAGCATGAACGGCCGCCTGGGCGAGCCGGCGGCCGTCCTCGACGAGATCGCCGGGTGGTGCGGGCGCGCGGCGGCCGAGCGGGCCGAGCTGGTGCTCTTCCCCGAGCTGGTCGTCCACGGCCACTGCACCCCGAACACGGCGGCGCTCGCCGAGGCCGTCCCGGACGGCCCGAGCGTGGCGCGCCTCACCCGCCTCGCCCGCGAGCACGGCCTGGTCCTCTCCGCCGGACTCAGCGAGCGGGAGGGCGACGCCGTCTACAACACGCAGGTGCTGGTCGGGCCCGGCGGCTACATCGGCAAGCAGCGGAAGCTCCATCTCTCGCGCGACGAGGTCCTCTTCTACACGGGTGGGCGAGACCTCCGTGTCTTCGACGTGGGGCCGTGCCGGGTCGGCATCGCCATCTGCTACGACAACGAGTTCCCCGAGCTCCCGCGGATCCTCGCCCTCCTCGGGGCCGAGGTCCTGCTCATGCCGCACGCCTCGCGCGACCAGCAGTGGGAAGACACGCCGGAGAGCGAGGCCGCCGCCCGCCGGTTCATGCGCGAGTACTACCTGCCCTACCGGATGCGAACCAAGGAGAACGCCGTCTTCGGCGTCCTGACGGACCAGGCCGGCCGCGCGGGATTTGTCGCCCGCTATCCGCGGGACCACGAGAACCAGCCGCACCACCCGGGCGCGGCGATGATCTTCGGTCCCGACGGCAGCCTGGTGGCGGCCTCCCAGGTCGAGCGCATCCGGGACGAGATGGTTGTCGCCACGCTGGACACGGCCCTCCTCGAGAAGGAGCGCGCGCACGCCAACTACCAGCTGCGCACCCGCCGGCCCGAGCTCTACGGCGAGCTCCTGCGCGACCGGCCAGCGTCGCCGTGACGCAATGCTTCGCTGGTATCATCTAGCGTCATGAAGGCCATGGTCGCCCGCCGGTGGTGCGAGCCGTCGGAGCTCGAGTACGCGGACGTGCCCGATCCCCAGCCGGGACCGGGTCAGGTCCTCATCGAGACGCGCGCGATCGGGTGCAACTTCCCCGACATCCTGATGATCCAGGGGAAGTACCAGGTGAAGCCCCCGCATCCCTTCAGCCCCGGTCACGAGGTCGCCGGCGTCGTGCGCGCGGTCGGCCCCGACGTGACGCGCGTCCGCCCCGGCCAGCGCGTTCTCGCGAGCCTCGAATGGGGCGGATACGCGGAGCTCGCCCTCGCCTCGGCCGCGCGCGTCCACGCCATACCCGACGCCATGCCGTTCGACCACGCGGCCGCCTTCTACGTCGTCTATCAGACGAGCTACTCCGCCCTCGTCCGGCGCGCGGCCCTCCAGCCGAACGAATGGCTCCTCGTCCACGGCGCCGCGGGCGGCGTCGGGCTCTCCGCGGTCCAGATCGGCAAGGCGCTGGGCGCCCGCGTCATCGCGACCGCCGGCACCCCCGAGAAGCTCGAGATCGCCCGGCAGTCCGGCGCGGACGTCCTCATCGACTACGCGAAGGAGGACTGGGTCGAGCGGGTGAAGGCCGTGACGGGCGGCGAGGGCGCCGACGTGATCTACGACCCGGTCGGCGGCGACGTCTTCGACAACTCGACCAAGTGCATCGCCTTCGAGGGCCGGATCCTCACGATCGGCTTCGCCGGCGGGCGCATCCCGACCCTCGCCATCAACCGGGTCCTCCTCAAGAACTTCAGCGTGGTCGGCCTCCACTGGGGGTACTACCAGCGACGCGGGTCCCCGCTCGTGAAGGAGTGGATGGACGCGCTCTTCACGCTCTATGCGGAGGGCCGGGTCCGCCCCGTGATCTACCGGAGCTATCCCATGCGCGAGGCGGCCGCGGCGCTCGGCGCGCTCTCGTCCCGCGAGGCTTACGGAAAGGTGGTCCTCGTGCCATGACCTCCCACGGCCAGCCGCCGCGATTCCTGACCGCGCACGAGCTCGCCGACTACCGCCGAGACGGCTACCTCGTGTGCCGCGGGCTCTTCGGCCCCGACGAGGTCGCCACGCTCCGCCACGCGACCGACGAGGTCCAGGCCTGGCCCGAGCAGCCCGGCACCTGGATGGTCTACGGCGAGACGAGCCTCCGGGATCCCGGACAGCGCCTCATCAACCGCATCGAGAACTTCTACCCCTACCACTCGGGGTTCAAGGCGCTCTTCGATGGCGACAAGCTCCTCGGGCGCGTGAACGATCTCCTCGGCGAGCCGGCCATCCTCTTCAAGGACAAGATCAACTTCAAGCTGGCCGGCGGCGACGGATTCAAGCCTCACCAGGACCAGCAGGCGGGCTGGAGCGTCTACGCGCCGCTCTTCGTCACCGCGCTCGTCGCGATCGACGACGCGACGGAGGCGAACGGCTGTCTCGAGCTGGCGGCCGGCCATCACACCCGGGGCCTGATCGGCCGCGAGTGGGCGCCCCTGACGGACGAGGACATGCGAGGCGTCGAGTTCACGCCCTGCCCGACGGCGCCGGGTGACACCGTCTTCTTCGACTCCTATGTCCCCCACCGCTCGGGGCCGAACCTCTCGGGCGAGCCGCGGCGCGTGCTCTACGTCACCTACAACCGGCTGGCCGACGGCGACCACCGGGCGCAGTACTACGCGGACAAGCGGAAGGCCTATCCGCCCGACGTCGAGCGGGAGCCGGGCCGGCAGTACGTGTACCGGGTCTGACCCGTGAAGATCACGGGGATCGAGACCTTCGTCGTCGACGCAGGGTGGCGTCCCTGGCAGTTCGTCGCGGTCCGCACCGACGCCGGCCTCACCGGCTACGGCGAGTGCTCGGACGGACGCAATCCCTACGGCATCGTGGGCGCGGTCCGGGACTTCGAGCCGGTCCTCCTCGGCCAGGACCCTCGCCCCGTCGAGCGGATCTACTGGGACCTCTACCGCGTGGCCCGCCAGAGCCCTGGCGGCATCGCCGCGAAGGCGATCGCGGGGATCGAGCTCGCCCTCTGGGACGTGAAGGCCAAGGCGCTCGGCGTCCCGGTCTACGAGCTCCTGGGCGGGCCGCTCCGGCTCCGCCAGCGCGTGTACTGGTCGCACTGCGGCACCTCGCGCGCGATGAACTCGGCCCTCATCGGCGTGGCCCCGCTGTCGACCATGGACGACGTGTACCGGCTCGGCGAGGAGGTCGTCCGGCGCGGCTACCGCGCGCTCAAGACGAACATCGTCTACCCCGGAAGCCCGGCGCGCGTCCACTTCCCGGGCTTCGGCGGCGGCCCGGGGACCACCGACCAGACCGTGACGTCCGAGATGATCCGCCACATCGAGTCGCTCCTCGGCACCTTCCGGCGGGCGGTCGGCCCCGACGTCGGCATCGCGCTCGATCTCAACTTCAACATGAAGCCCGAGGCGGCCATCCGCATCTGCCGGGCCCTCGCGGGGCTCGACCTCATGTGGGTGGAGATCGACATGTACGACGCCGCGGCGCTTCGCGAGGTCAAGGACGAGGCGCCGATGCCGATCTGCTCGGGCGAGAACCTGTACGGCCTCCGGGGCTACCGGCCGTTCTTCGAGGCCCGGGCGATGGACGTGGTGATGGTCGACGTGCCCTGGAACGGCTTTGCCCAGTCGAAGAAGGTCGCCGAGCTCGCCGAGACCTACGAGCTGAACGTGGCCCCCCACAACTACTACAGTCACCTCTCCACGCTCCACTCGCTCCACCTCTGCGCCACGGTCCCCAACGTCCGGATCATGGAGATCGACGTGGACGACGTGCCGTGGAAGGACGAGCTGGTGGACGCGCCGCCCGTGATCGAGGGGGGCGAGGTGCTCCTGCCCACGCGGCCCGGCTGGGGAGCCGACCTCGTCGAGGCGGTCGCGCGGAAGCACGTCTGGGAGCCCGGACGCCTGCCCGGCTACTCGGCCGGTACCCAGATGTACGCGCGGTAGCGTGCCGCTGGCCCCGGGCCATCCCGGGCTGCGGGGGCCGATGTCGGTCGCACCGAGCCCGTCGAGGCGCCGAGCATGACACCGTCGCCCGGCGTTCGCCCGGTGCTCGCTCGCGCCCACCGGGCGCCCCTCCTGATTCCCCTGGTGACGGCCGGACTGGTGATCGCGGCCCTCTGGTACGTCACCAGCGCGCTAAGCCCGCTGCCGCCGCGCACGGTGACCATGGCCACGGGCCCCGACGGCGGCGCCTACCAGGAGGTCGGCAAGCGCTACCAGGAGATCCTCGCGCGTCACGGGATCACGCTGACCCTCGTCCGGACGGCCGGGGCCCTGGAGAACCTGGCGCTCCTGCGCGACCCGAACTCTGGCGTCGGCATCGGGCTGCTCCAGGGCGGTATCACCAACGCGAAGGAGTCGCCCGAGCTGGAGGCGCTCGGCACGGTGTTCTTCGAGCCGCTCTGGTTCTTCCATCGCGGCGGCGTGGAGGGAGCCAGCTTCGAGGCGCTGCGGGGCCGGAAGGTCTCGATCGGACCCGAGGGGAGCGGCACCCGGGCGCTCGTCCTCCTGCTGCTGGCCCGCCAGCGGATGAACCAGAGCTTCGCCCAGCTGATGGGGCTCAGCCATCAGGATGCCGCCGAAGCGCTGGCCCGCGGTGAGATCGACGCCGCCCTCATGCTGGCGGCGTGGGACTCCCCGGCGGTGCGGCGCCTGCTCACCGAGGACGGCGTCAGCCTCGTGAGCTTCCCCCGCGCCGATGCCTACGTGGCGCTGTTCCCCTTCCTGAGCAAGGTCACGCTGCCGGCCGGCGCGGGCGACCTTGCGAAGAACCGCCCGCCGACGAACGTGACCCTGTTCGCGCCGAAGGCGAGCCTGGTGGTGCGGCGGAGCCTGCACCCCGCGATCCAGTCCTTGCTCCTGGACGCCGCCGAGCAGGTTCACGGGGGCCCCGAGATCTTCCACCAGCCGAGGCAGTTCCCGGCGGCGGAAGCCGTCGACCTCCCGCTCAGCGACGAGGCGCGCCAGTACTACCGCTCGGGGCGGCCATTCCTCCAGCGCCACCTGCCCTTCTGGCTCGCGGTGGCGCTCGGCCGCCTCCTCGTCGTCCTCATCCCCCTCGCGGGCGTGCTGTATCCCGTGTTCTGGCTCATGCCCGCGCTGTACGCCTGGAACGTGCGGAGGCGGATCGTCCGGATGTACCGCGACCTGAAGGATCTCGAGAAGGATGCGCCCTCGCGCGAGATGCTGAGCGAGGGGCTCGACCGGCTGGAGGACAAGGCGCGCCAGCTGCACGTGCCGACGTCCTACAGCGACTCGCTCTACACGCTCCGCCAGCACATCGCGCTCGTCCGGGAGCGCCTCCGGCAGCCCGACCGGCCGGCCGATACCGAGTAGGCGGCGCCGCGCCGAGGCACCGCCCGCCGGGCGCGGCCCTACGTCAGGTCGAGGTCGGCGACGAGCGCGCTGTGGTCGCTCCCGCGCAGGGGGAGCACGCGCGACTCGATCGGCACCAGCCCTCTCACCAGCACGTGGTCGATGCGAAGAAGTCGGACCGAGCCCGCCCAGGGCCCCCACGTCCGGCCGGGCCGCCGCCCGATCCGCCTCGCCGCCTCGGCGGCCGCATCGTCGAACCGGGCCCGGAGACGGCGGTAGGCCGGCCAGAGAGGCGTGGAGTTCAGGTCGCCGGCCAGGACGCGGCGCCGCCGGGGTGTGGCGTCCAGGTAGGCGAGGATCTGGCGCAGCTGCCCGCGCCGGTCCACGACTCGCTGGGTCACGGGGGGGACGTGCGGCGCGGCGAGGTGGACATTCAGGACCTCGATGCCCTCGTCGTCGGGGCCGGTCAGCTCGGCGACGAACGCCGAGCGATAGGGCAACCGGAGCGCCCGGACGCTACCCGGCGCGCGGAGCGCGATCCCCATCCCGTGGTGGTCCGTACCCGGCTCGAGCTTGCCGAACGGCAGGATGCGGGCGAGCGCCTCGGCCTGCACGGGGACGAGCTCCTGCACGGTGACCACGTCCGGCTCGACCCGTTCCACCAGGTCGGCGAACGCCTGGGCGTCCGCCCGACCGTTCGCGAGGTTCGCCGAGAGGATCCGGAGGCCGGGACGGATCACGCCGGCTCCGCGACGACGGGCGGGATGTGGCCGGCCCACGGCGCCGCTGCCTCGAACGCCGCCGCGGCGGCGAGAACCGCCGCCTCCTGACGACGCCGCCCGACGATCTGGATCCCCACCGGGAGGCCGTCGCGCGTGAACCCCGCCGGCACGGAGATCACGGGCAGGCCGGTCACCGAGATCGCGTAGGTGAGGAAGAACCACTGCGTGTAGTTCTCGACCGGCTTCCCGTCGAGCTCCGTCGGATAGGGCTGCTCCACCGGGAACGGTCGCACCGCCACGGTGGGCGCGATCAGGAGATCGTACCGGTCCAGGAACCGCCGCACCCGCTCCCACAAGGCGCTCCGGAGCTTCTCGGCGCGTCCGATGTCCCGTGCCGTCAGCCGGAGGCCCTGCTCGACGTTCCACACGAGACCGGCCTGCATCACGTCCCGCCACCGCGCGAGACGGTCGCCGTGGAGGGCTGCCATCGAAAGCCCTCGCGTACCCAGCACGATCTCGTTCAGCTCCGCGAAGGAGGGCGATGCCGTCTCGACCCGGGCTCCGAGCGACCGGAACACCCGCGTGGCGCCCGCGGCGACGCGGGCGACCTCGGCTTCCACCGGCAGAAGCCCGCCCAGGTCGGGCGTCCAGGCCACCCGCCACCCCCGGATCGATGGCCGGCGAACCGCCGCCGTGAAGGCGCGGGTGTCGACGTCGTAGGAGAGCGGCGCCCGGTCGTCGGGGCCGGCCATGACCGAGAGCATCAGGGCGACGTCGCCGACGGTGCGCGCCATCGGCCCCGAGACCGACAGCGAGTCCCAGGCCATCTCGCGCGGGTACACCGGAACGAGCCCGGGCGTGGTGCGGAACCCCACGACGCCGCAGAATGCCGCCGGCGTGCGGAGCGAGCCGCCGAGGTCCGAGCCCTGAGCGAGCGGGCCCATGCCGGTGGCGAGCGCGACGGCCGCTCCGCCGCTCGACCCCCCGCACGTGAGCGCGAGGTTCCACGGGTTGCGCGTCGCCCCGAACACCGCGTTGAACGTGTTACCGCCCGCGCCGAACTCCGGGGTGTTGGTCTTCCCCACGACGATCGCGCCGGCCGCCCGGAGGCGGGCGACCGTGAGCGCGTCCTCGGTCGGCACGTGGTGCTCGTAGATCTTCGACCCCCACGTGGTGCGGATGCCCTTCGTGGCGGTCAGGTCCTTGATCGACACGGGCACGCCGTGGAGCGGCGGGAGCGTCGCCCGGCGGCGGAGGGCCGCCGTGGCCCTTCGCGCCTCCCGGAGAGCCGACTCGCGGCTCACGGTGACGTAGGCGTTGACGCTCGGGTTCACGGCGTCGATCCGGGCCAGCACCGCCTGCATCACCTCGAGCGGCGACACCTTCCGCACCCGGTAGAGGCGCGCGAGCTCGGTCGCGGGCGTGAAGCAGAGATCTCGCTCGGTCACGGATCGACCCTCCCCCTGGCCCTTACCCACGGCTCGGGCACAAGCATGGATTGTATCAGGCGCCGCTCGCCCGAGGCCCTTGCGCGCTCTCCAGCGCACCGTGACAATGGTTGCCGGGGGGACCTACATGGACGTCTACGCGCGGCTCGGGGTGCGGCCCATCGTCAACGCCCGCGGCATGAACACCATGGCGAGCGGTTCCCTCATGCCGAAGCCGGTGCTCGACGCCATGAACGAGGCCGCCGGCGCCTTCGTGGACATGGGGGACCTGAACGCCCGCGCGGGCGCCCACATCGCCCGCCTGGTCGGCGTCGAGGACGCGCACGTCACCTCGGGCTCGGCCGGGGGCCTCCTCCTCGCCGCCGCGGCGTGCATCGCGGGCAGCGATCCCGAGCGGATCCTTCGCCTCCCCGACACCACGGGCATGCGCAACGAGATCGTGATCCAGCGCTGCGACCGGATCCAGTATGACCAGGCGCTCCGCATGGCCGGCGCGGTGCTGGTCGAGGTCGGCGCCGCCGAAGCGTGCACGCCCGAGGCGATCGAGGCGGCGCTCGGCCCGCGGACCGCCGCGCTCATCTACATCGTCTCCCCGGGCCTCGCCGAGCGCGGTGTCGGCCCCGAGCGCATGGCGACGATCGCCCACGCGCGCGGCCTTCCGCTGATCGTGGACGCCGCGTCAACGCTCCCGCCGGTCGGGCACATCACGCGGTGGACGAAGACGGGGGCCGACCTCGTGATCCTCAGCGGGGGCAAAGGTATCCGCGGCCCGCAGAACACCGGGCTCCTCGTGGGGCGCGCCGACCTCATCCGCGCCGCGGCGGCCAACGGCTCGCCCAACTCCGCCGTGGGGCGCCCCTGCAAGGTCAGCAAGGAGGCGATCATCGGTCTGGTGACTGCCATCGAGCTCTTCGTTCAGGACGACCACGAGGGCGAGTGGGCGCGCCACCTGGACGAGGCGCGGCGGATCCTGGCCTCGGCCCAGGGGATCCCGGGCGTGCGCGCGCGCCTCGAAGAGGACCGCGATGTCTGGACCGCGCCGACCCTCCTCCTCGCGATTGACCCGGCGGTCACGGGCCTGACGCCCGACGCCGTCATGCGAGCGCTCCGCGCCGGTGACCCGCCGATCATGGTGCGGGTCCACCGCGGCGAGCTGCTGGTCGACCCGCACTGTCTCCGCGGCGACGAGGCCACCGTCGTGGCCCGGCGACTCCAGGAAGAGCTCCTCCGGCGCCCGGCCGGCGCCTGACGGGCGATCCGAGCCGCGTGTCGCAGCCCTTCTTTCCGACCACCGTCATCGGCAGCCTGCCGCGCCCCGCCTGGGTGCGGGACGTCATCCTCGACCGGAAGGCCGGACGTCTCGGCGAGGCCGAGGCCGAGCGCCTCCTCGACCCCGCCATCGACTTCGCGATCCGGCTCCAGGAGCGCGCGGGCGTGGAGGAGGTCACCGACGGCGAGTGGCGCCGCGAGAGCTACGTCAAGGTCTTCGCCGAGCGGGTCCGCGGCTTCCGCGCCGACATCAACCCGAGCGGCGGGCTCCCGTATCCGGCGGTCGTGGCCCCGATCGAGTACCACCGCGAGATCGCCGCGCCCGAGATCCGCTACGCGCGACCCCGGACCGATCGCCGGCTCAAGGCGACCCTGCCGGCCCCCTACATCATCGGCCGGCGGATGTGGCACCCCGACCACTCCCGCCGCGCCTACCCGACCCGCGAGGCCCTGATGCGTGACTGCGTCGGCGTGCTGCGCCGCGAGATCGAGGCGGTGCGGACGGCCGGCGCGGACACGGTGCAGCTCGACGAGCCCTGGCTCGCGACCCTCGTGGACCCCCGGTTCAGGGCCGAGGAGGGGATCACGGACGTCGGCTACGAGATGGACCTCTGCGCCGACCTCCTCAACCAGACGCTCGCCGGCCTCCACGGCATCGAGACCTCGATCCATCTCTGCCACGCCCACTTCGCGCGCCAGCACAAGACCGAGGGGTCCTACGACCTCATCATGCCCGCGCTCGCGAGGGTCCGGGCCGGCATCATCTCGCTCGAGCTGGCGACGCCGGCGGCCGGGGGCTTCGCCGCCCTCGCGCGGTTCCCCACCGGGGTCCGGCTCGGCCTCGGGTGCATCGACCACTGCGACCCCCGGGTCGAGACGGTCGACGAGGTCGTCCTCCGGGTCGAGGCCGCGGCGCGCCACGTCGACCGCGAGCGCATCGTCCTCCACCCGGACTGCGGGTTCGCGCCGTCCGTCCAGAACCCGATGGACCTCGACGAGGCCTACGAGAAGCTCAAGGTGATGAGCGAGGCCGCCGCGCGGCTCCGCGACCGGCACGCCTGAGCCGCGAAGGGGCGCGATCGCGGCCCTTCCACCCGACCGGCCGCCCGGGCGGCCTTGACGCCGGGAGCCGTGTCCCGATAGGCTCGCCGACATACAGCCGGCCGCGGACCCGCGCGCCGGCCACCGACACCTGAGACGGAGGTCGACGTCATGCGGCTGCGGACCCTTGGGACTCTGGTCGTCACCGTCGCGTGTCTCCTGGCGCTCGCCGCGCCGATGCCGGCCGCGGCTCCGAAGGCCGGCGGCACGATGAAGTTCGCGCTGCTGCGGGACCCCACCGGGTGGGACCCGCACATCAACTACGGCGCGACGACCTACAGCTTCCTGGCCAACATGTACGAGGGTCTGCTCCGCTACTCGCTGAAGGGGGCGATCGAGCCCGCTCTCGCGGTGCGGTGGGAGACGCCCAACGCCACCACCTACGTCCTCCACCTCCGGAAGGGCGTCCACTTCCACAGCGGCAACCCGTTCACGGCCGACGACGTGAAGTGGAACATCGAGCGGATCATCGCACCCGCGACCAACGCCACGCGGGCCAAGGAGTTCGAGGTCGTGGAGGCGGTCACCGTGGTCGACCCGTCCACCGTCCGGATCACGCTCAAGCAACCCTCGGCGCCCTTCCTGGAGCTTCTCGCCGCCGCCGAGGCGGTCATGGCCGACAGCAAGTGGGTCACCGCCGGCGGCGACCTCAAGAAGGGTGCCAGCGGGACCGGCCCCTTCAAGCTCGGCCCCTTCGAGACCGGCGTCCGCTACGCGCTCGTCAAGAACACCGACTACTGGGAGTCCCCCTACCCCTACCTCGACCGGATCGACCTGTCGACGGTGGCCAAGGACGACGTCCGCGTCCAGGCGCTCCAGACGGGCAGCGTCGACATGGCCGAGTACATCCCCTGGCAGGAGATCAAGGCGCTCGAGAAGGATCCGCAGATCAAGGTGCACGTGGGCTACGACACCTTCAACGTGATCCGCATGAACCCGAAGCGCGCGCCCTTCGACAACGTGAAGGTCCGGCAGGCGCTCAACTACCTCGTCGACCGGAAGGAGATCATCGAGCTGGCCTGGGGCGGCATCGGCCGGCCGTTCGGCGCCGGCCTCATCCCCGACGGCCACTGGGCCTTCCCGAAGGCGCTCCAGAGCACCTGGTCCTACGACCCCGCGAAGGGCAAGCGCCTCCTCGCCGAGTCCGGCGTCAACCCCGGCGCCACCCGGATCGTCTTCGACTCGACCACGCTGTCGGTCCACATGGACGAGGCCCAGATCATCGTGACCCAGCTCCAGCGGGCGGGCTTCACGCAGATCGAGCTGAAGCCGATGGACGTCCCGACGCAGCAGCGGAAGCGGGTCACCGGCGAATACCAGATGATGATGGACGGGTTCAGCCTTCCCGGCCCCGACCCCGATTTCTACGCGGGATTCTTCGCCACGGGCGGCGCGTCGTACGCGCGCGCGGTCGAGTTCAGCGACGCGGCCCTCGACAAGCTCGTGGCCGAGGGGCGGAGCGTCGGAGACCAGGCGAAGCGAGCCGCCGTCTACGCGCAGGTGGAGCAGCGGGTCGTGGAGCTGGCCCCGTGGGTGTTCCTCCACTGGCGGCCACAGGCCGAGGCGCACCGCGCCACCATCGGCGGGTACACGCGCCTCCCGGGGGCCATCGGCAACAAGAGCCTGGGCGGCCTCAAGTACGTGTACCGGGAGGGCTGAGCGATGGGATTCGACGGCGCGGCGTTCGTCGATCGCTTCAACACGGTCTGGAACGGGCACGACGTGGACGGCATCCTCGCGATGATGACGGACGACGTCGTGTTCGAGGCCTCGTTCGGCAAGGACCCGTGGGGCACGCGCGTCGTGGGCAAGCCCGCGGTGCGGGAGCTCCTCCTGGGCATGTTCACGCGCATCCCCGACATCCGCTGGGACGAGATCCGACACTACGTCCACCCCGACGTGGCCGTGGTGGAGTGGATCACGAGCGGCACCCCCCACGGCGGAACGCGCTTCGAGGTCTACGGGTGCGACGTGCTCGCGCTCCGCGACGGGCGCATCGCCGCCAAGCGGTCGTTCCGGAAGGGCGTGATCTAGCCCCGGGCGGGCTCGCCCGCCGTGTGGACGTATCTCCTCCGCCGGATCGGGCTCGCGGCGGTCCTGCTCTGGGTCGTCGCCACCGTCCTGTTCTTCTCGATTCACCTCCTGCCGGGCGACCCCGCGCTCCTGATCCTCGGGGGCGACGCCGCCCAGGCGAGCCCCGAGCAGATCGCGCGCGTGCGCGCGCGTCTCGGGCTCGACCGCCCGCTGCTGGTCCAGTACGGCGCGTGGCTCGGCCGGGCCGTCCGAGGCGACCTCGGCGTCTCGCTGATCGACGAGCGCTCGGTCGCCCGGGACCTCGCGAACCGCCTCCCGCGCACGCTCCAGCTGGTCGTCCCGGCGACCCTGCTCGCCGTCGGCATCGGCGTCCCGCTCGGCGTGTTCGCGGCGCGGCGGCGCGATCGCCTCGCCGATCCCGCGGCCTCGGCGCTCGCGCTGGCCGGGTTCTCCATGCCGGTGTTCGTGGTCGGCATGCTGCTCGTCGTCGTGTTCTCGCTGCGGCTCCGCTGGCTCCCGCCCGCGGGATACGTGCCGCCCGGCGAGGACCTCGTCGGCTTCCTCCGCCACTTGACCCTCCCGGTCGTCGCGCTCGCGGCCGCGCCCCTCGCGACCGTGATGCGGATGACGCGCTCGAGCTTCCTCGAGGAGTCGAGCCGCGACTTCGTCCGCACCGCCCGCGCGAAGGGGCTCGGGGAGCGGCTGGTGGCGTGGCGCCACGTTCTCCGGAACGCGCTCCTGCCGGTGACCTCCATCGTGGGACTCCAGGTCGGCTCGATGTTCGCGGGGGCGGTGCTGGTCGAGTACATCTTCAGCTGGCCCGGGATCAACGCGCTCCTGCTCAACTCCCTCGGGACCCGCGACTATCCCGTGATCCAGGGCGTCGTCCTGCTGGCGTCCGTCCTCTTCGTCGCCGTGAACCTCCTGACCGACCTCTGCTACGGGCTCGTGAACCCCCGGATCCGTCATGGCTGACGGCTCGACGGCCACGACCGACCAGCCGCTCGCCGCTCGGCCTCGCCGCCGGGCCGCGTGGCGCCGGTCCCGTCAGGTCATGCTGGCGGGCCCGGTGGTCGGGCTCCTCCTCGTCGCGGCCGCCCTCGCCCCCCTCCTGGCGCCGGCGGACCCCAACGCGCTGAATCCCCGCGCGAAGGCCCAGCCGCCGACCTTCGCCCACCTGCTCGGGACCGACGAGTTCGGCCGGGACCTCCTGAGCCGTCTCCTCCACGGGGCGCGCATCACGCTGGTCGTGGGACTGTCGAGCGTGGCGGTTGCGGCCGCCGCCGGGACGCTCCTCGGCAGCGCCGCCGCGTACGGCCGCGGGCCGCTCGAGGCGGGGATCATGCGCGTGATGGACGGGCTCCTCTGCTTCCCGCCCATCCTCCTCGGGATCTTCGTCGTGACGTTCCTCGGCCCCTCGCTCCGCAACCTGATCCTGGTGATCGGCGTCCTCTACGTCCCGCGATTCACGCGGGTCGTGCACGCGAGCACCCTCGCGGTCCGGGAGCTCGAGTACGTCGAGAGCGCGCGGGCGCTCGGAGCGTCCGCCGTCCGGGTCGTGGCGGGCGCCATCCTGCCGAACATCGTGGCCCCGATCCTCGTTCAGGCCTCGCTGGCCGCGGGACACGCGATCCTGCTCGAGTCGGGCCTCTCGTTTCTGGGGCTCGGGCCGCCGCCGCCCACCCCGTCGTGGGGGCGCATGGTGGAGCAGTCGGGACGCTTCATGCAGCTCTCCGTCCTGCCCCTCCTCTGGCCGTCCGCGGCCATCTCGTTCACGGTCCTGGCGTTCAACATCCTGGGGGATGGGCTTCGCGACCTGCTCGACCCCCGGCTTCGCCGAGGCACGTGAGCTGCCCCCGGCTCGCCGCCACCGTAACGACGCGATCGTGACCGAGCCTCTGCTCCTCCAGACGCCTCGACTGCTGCTCCGTGACCTCCGCGACGCGGACGGCCCGGCGGTGCACGAGTACGCATGCGACGACGCGGTCGTGAGGCACCTCGACTGGGGCCCCAACGCGCCCGAGGACACCGCTCAGTTCCTCGCCGTCGCGCGCGCCGCGCGGAACGCCACCCCCGAACCATTTACCACCTGGCCATCATCCTGCGGGCCACCGACCGTCTGTTCGGCGGATGCCGCATCCAGATCCGCAACCCTGCCGGCGGAGACGGTGACATCGGCTACGTCCTCGCCCGCGACGCGTGGGGCCAGGGGTTCGCGACCGAAGCGGCTCGCGCCCTGATCGCCTTCGGGTTCGATCGCCTGGCGCTCCACCGCATCTGGGCCACGTGCGACGTCGACAACGTGGCGTCCGCTCGCGTCCTCGAGAAGCTCGGGATGCGACGCGAGGGTCACCTGCGGCAGAGCGTCCGCCGGAGAGGCGAGTGGCGGGACTGCTACCTCTACGCCATCCTCGAACCGGAGTGGCGGCCGGAGCTCGGCCCTACGGACGCCGGCGCCGGACCTCGAGGTGCCTGACGCCACCCGGAGAGACGTGAGGCTCGAGCGGCTGCCGCAGGGCACATGACCGGAAACCGTCCCCTCGCCCGCCTGCGGTGGGGCATCGTCGCCGCGCTACTCGCCCTGGCCGTCGTCGTGCGCGCGAGCGCGATGTTCTACGGGAGCATCTCGCCCGACGACGCCACCGTGGCCCTCATGGCCAAGCACGTCCTGTCGGGGGAAAACTTCCCGGCCTTCTTCTACCGCCAGACGTACATGGGATCGCTCAACGGGATCCACCTCGTCCCGGCGCTCTACCTATTCGGACCGTCGCCGCTCCTGGTTCGCCTGAACGCGATCGCCTGGTCGCTCCTGCTGCCGCTGGGTCTCTACCATCTCGGCCGCCGCATCTTCGGCGAGCCGACCGGGCTCGCCACCCTCGCGCTCGCAGCGGTCCCGCCCTTCCTCCTCGTGTACTGGAGCACGGTCGCCGAGCCCCATCTCGAGACGAACGTCTTCGGGGTGTGGCTGCTCCTCCTGGCCCTCGCCGCGGTGACCGCCCCTTCCGAGCCTGCGCGGACGCGGGCGCTGGTGGTGTTCGGGCTCCTGGGCGGGCTGGCGCTGTGGACCAACGTCAAGGCGCTCGTGATTCTCGTCCCGGCCCTCGCGGTGCTGGCTCTGCGCGCCCCCCGCGCGCTTGTCGGCCGGGGCGGACTCTCGATGGCGGGTGGCTTCGCCCTGGGGACCATGCCGGCATGGCTCTTCTACCTGGTCCACGGAGACCGCGCCGAGGGCACGCTGGGCTCGGTGGCAAACGTCCTCGGCGTGAGCGTCGACCTCTCGCCGGCGCGGCTCGGCGGGTTCGTGGACAATACTGTCCTGCCGCTCATGGGAACGTACTACTGGGGGCCGTGGACGCGGCTGCGCTGGGCAGGTCTCGCCGCGAACTGCGCCGTCTACGTCCTCGCCGTGGGGCTGGCGCTCGGCGAGCTCGCCGGCCGGCGGCACGCCGCGCGGCCGATCCGTCGCGCCTCTGGGCTCGCCCTTCTCCTGCTCACCCTTGCCGTGTCGCTCGCCGCCGTGTACGTCTCGGAGATCGCCAGGAGGCCCACGGCCGAGACCTCCCGGTACGCCCTCCCGGCCTACATCCCCCTCCTGGTGCTTGCCGGCGCGCTGGTCGCGCGAGCGAGCCGGAGGTCCCGGGCGGCCGCAACTGGACTGCTGGCGTTCCTGCTGCTGTTCGCAGGGTGGACCAGCCTCGCCTTCCTCTGGCCGCTCTCCCCCAAGCTGCGCGCGCGCGAGTCCGCGAAGGCCAGCGCGTACGAGGAGGTCCGGCGCGTTCTGGCCACCCGGCCGGTCGAGGCCCTCTACGTCGACGAGACCTTCAACGCGCTCGTGTGGGCGTTCCTGCTCGACCGCCCGACGGTGTCGGCCCTGACCACCGACCTCTACGCGCCGAACGCGCTGGCGGCCGACGCCGCCTCGCGCATCGACATCCTGGCCGTCACCGACCCAGTCAACGTGGAGCGGGGCCTCGCGGCTCTCGGCGCCACCTCCCGGCAGACGACGATCGCCCGGTGGCGGCTGTTCGAGGACGTCCTGACGCCCGCCCGCGCGTACCGGATGGCGCCCCGGACCGGATGGCGCGTCGTGGGGGATCAGCGAGTGCCGGCCTCGGTCGCGGACGGCGACCTCGGAACCGTGTGGCCGCCGCCCCGGCCAAACGGTCCGCGCGACGTCGTCGTCGACCTGGGGCGGCCGCACGAGGTCGCCAGGCTCATCTTCTGGCCGTCGCTGCCGTCCAGCGAGGTGTTCCCGCTCCTGCTGTCGGCGTCGGTCGACGGGACCCGCTGGGAGCCGCTCGGCACGGTCCCGACGCTGCCGAGACAGCCGGGCTTCGTGGCCAGCGGCCGCCCGGTGTTCCGGCCGAGAAACGGGTGGCTGGAGCTCGTCGTGTCCTCCCGTCTCCTTCGCTACGTCCGGATCGAGCCGGAGGAGCCGGTGGGGGACGCTCCCTGGGGTATCTCGGAGCTGCACGTCTACGGGCCGGACAGTGCCGGGCCTCCGCCGCCCGTCAGCGTGGAAGCGCTCCTCGGATGGCTTCGCGGTCACGAGATCCAGCGGCTCCTGGCCGACCCGGTCGTGTCCGCCCGCGTCGATCGGGCGACGGGAGGCGCCGTGACGACGCTGATCGCCAATGGCGCGCTGGACAACCACGGCGAGGCGCCGCCCGGCTGGCTCGCCCGCCCGCTCCGGCTGCGCGCCGGGGATGCGCTGCTCGTGCCGACCGAGGACGTGCCGGAGCTCCGCGACCGCCTGGAGGCCGCCCACACGCAGTTCCTCGTCGATACGATCGCCGGCCACGCCTTCGTCCGCGTCGTCGCGCCGCTGGCGGCGCCGGCGCCGTGCATCAGGCCGAACGGTCGTGCGGTCTCACGCGAGCCTGGACGCCAGGGCAGCGCTTCCCGGGTCACGCTGGAAGCCCGCCTGGAAGACGAGGCGCTCGTCTCGGGGGTCCGGCTCTGGCACCCGACGGCTCCGGGACCGACGGCGGTCCAGGTCGCGGCGTCGCGGGATGGCCGCGCCTGGCAACCTGTCGCGGCCGCGCGGGTCGTCCCCGCCTGGGGATGGGCCGGCCGGACGCTCTTCACGGCGTGGGATCCTCTGGCGGAGGTCGTGTTCGATCCGGCGTCAGCCCGTCACGTCCGGGTCACCGTGACCTCCGATGCCGAGGACGTCCGGATCCTCTGCGTCCGCGGGGACGTCGGCGGCGGCGTTCGCCGATAGCCCGTGCCCTTCCGTCGATCGACCGCGACCCCGCCTCGGCCGCGCGGGCGCCCGCCGACCGGACGACGCCGCACGCCCGCATGGTGCTCCCTGAGCTGGCTCCTCAACGGCGCGCGGATCACGCCGATCGTGGACCGGTCGAGCGTGGCCCTCCGTCCTGCTCCTCCTCTGGCCTCCCGCGGCCATCGCGTTCACAATCCTGGCGTTCAACATCCTGGGGGACGGCCGCCGCGACCTGCTCGTCCCCCGGCTCCGCCGCGGCACGCGGGCCCCGGCGTCGGCGTCGAAATCACCACCCCGAGGAGGATCTCGTGAGCACTGTCGAGCGGCACTACACCCACGGGCGCCTGATCCGGGCCATCACCGAGGGGCTCGCCGCCCTGGGGAAGACGCCCGACACCGTCGCCGTCGACGACCTGGGGCCGGTGGACGAGTTCCACATCGGCGGGCGGACGGCGACCGACGGCCTGATGACGCAGCTCCACCTGGACAAGGGCCTCCACGTCCTGGACGTGGGAAGCGGCCTCGGCGGAGCGGCGCGCTTCGTCGCCAGCCGCTACGGCTGTCTCGTGACGGGGGTCGACCTCACCGAGGAGTACGTCGAGACGGCCCGTACGCTCAGCCAGTGGACCCGGCTCGACGGGCGCCTGCGCTTCCACCACGGGAGCGCCCTCGAGATGCCGTTCGCCGACGCCGAGTTCGACCGGGCGTACATGCTCCACGTCGGCATGAACATCGCTGACAAGACGGCGCTCTTCGCGGAGGTGGCCCGCGTGCTGAAGCCGGACGCCATCTTCGCCGTCTACGACGTCATGCAGGTCGGCGACGGCATCCTGACCTTCCCCGTGCCGTGGGCGGCGACGCCGGACATCAGCGCGCTGGCGACGCCCGACGTCTACAAGGCCGCGCTGCGGGCGAGCCGCTTCCAGCTCGAGGCCGAGCGCAACCGCCACGACCTGGCCGTCGAGTTCTTCAAGACGCTACGGGCCCGCATGGCCGGTGCCGGCGGCCCCCCGCCGCTCGGCCTCCACCTCGTCATGGGCTCGGACACCCCGACGAAGGTCGCCAACATGATGTCGAACATCGAGCGGGGCGTCATCGCCCCCGTGGAGTTGATCGCCCGACGCGCCTCCTAGCGGGCTCCGGAACACTCGGTGGCTGACGAGTGAACGGACGGCGCTCAACACGACACCGGCAGGTTGTACAGCGCCGCGGCCAGAGCCAGCCGCGCCGACGTCACGGCGACTTGGCCGCATTCTTGGCTGCACAGCATTCAATGTCCTATAATGCCGCCATGATTCAGTCGGGAGGAGCGCTGATTCGACATCCTCGGGTGAGCCGTAGCTCATAGGCCACGCCGCGATGGCGTCGTCCGCCGACTTTCCCGCATCGTCGTCCGTCCCACTCCAGGCGATTGGGACGTCCCCCTCCTCCCCTATCCGCGAGAACCAAGACACCCTGCTCGTGTCGGTGGTCATGCCGTGTCTCAACGAGGCGGGCGCCGTGGGCCAGTGCGTCCAAACGGCCCTGCAGACGCTGAAGGACATGAACACGGCGGGTGAGGTCCTCGTCGTCGACAACGGCTCGAGCGACGGCTCTGCGGAGATCGCTGGCCGGGCGGGGGCGAGAGTCATTCACGAGCGGCGTCGGGGCTACGGGGCCGCCTACCTGCGCGGATTCCAGGAAGCGCGGGGGACGTATCTCGTCATGGGGGATTCCGACGGGAGCTACGAGTTCACGGACATCCCCCGCTTCATCGAGCCGCTCGCGCGGAACGACTACGACATGGTGATTGGCACACGGCTCAAGGGCAACATCCTGCCGGGCGCGATGCCGTGGTCCCATCGGTGGATCGGGAATCCCATCCTCTCCGGCATGCTGCGCCTGCTCTTCCACACCCGTCTGTCGGATTCTCACTGCGGGATGCGGGCATTCACTCGGGACGCCTATCGGAAGCTACCGATGCGCGCGACCGGGATGGAGTTCGCGTCGGAGCTGGTCGTCAACGCGCTCCGCGCCCACCTGCGGATCCAAGAGATCCCAATCACGTATCGCCCGCGAGCCGGGGAGTCCAAGCTCGTCGGACTGAGGGACGCCTGGCGCCACGTGCGGTTCATGCTGCTGTACTCGCCTTCGTACCTGTTCCAGCTGCCGGGTCTGTGCCTGGTCCTGGCGGGCACCTTCCTGGTGGCCTCGCTCGCGGAAGGCCCACGCGCGCTCTTCGGGCGCCAGTGGGACTTCCACGTGCTTCTCTTCGGCGCCCTCATGCTGATCCTGGGTTACAACCTGGTCCTGTTCGACATCTTCGCGAAAACCTTCTCGATGGGAGCAGGCTTCGCCAGCACGACTCACTGGTTCCCCCGGCTGCTCCGATCGTTCAGTCTCGAGAAGGGCCTTGTCGCGGGATCTCTGCTCTTCCTGGCCGGACTCGGGCTCGAGGCCAAGATCGTGATCGACTGGGCGAGATCCGGGTACGGCGAGCTCATGGCCGTCCGCGGGATCGTGGTCGGCATGATTGCCATGGTCCTGGGCGCCCAGACGATCTTCGCGTCGTTTCTGACCAGCCTGCTCCTCATCCAGCGACGTTGACGGAGGGATCTGATCGTTCCGCTGACGACAGCGGCTGCTCGAACTGAGTCCCTCCGAGGGCTACGGATCGGACTGGTGACCCACTACATGCCGCCTCACATCGGCGGCATCGAGCTCCTGGGTGACACCCTCTTCGAGGCGTACGCCGCCGCGGGCGCCGAGGTTCGTTGGATTGCGAGTCGCGCGCCCAGCACAACTCGCCATCGAGACGGTGGCCGGATACGTGTGTCGTGCTGGAATGGGTTCGAGCGCTGGCTTGGGGTGCCGTGGCCCGTGTGGGGGCCGTCGGGGGTCGTCGAGGTCGGCCGCCTCGTGAAGTGGGCCGATGTGATTCACGTTCACGATTGCCTCTACATCGGCAGCGCCGTCGCCGCGGTCACGGCGACGCGCCGCCATAAGCCGATCATCCTCTCGCAGCACATCGGCCTGGTCCAGTACAGCGCCAGGATGCTGACCACGATTCAGCGTCTCGCGTATCGCACACTGGGCAAGGCGGTGCTGAGGCGGGCAACTCGCATCGTGTGCTGTACGCCGACCGCCGCGAGCTTCCTCTCCGAACTGCTCGAGGAGGGCACCCGCCTCAACAGCATTCCAAACGGAATCGACACGGAGCGGTTCCACCCGGCATCGCCAGTCGAGCGACGCTCCGCCCGGCAGCGATTCGGTGTCCCAGAATCGGCTCAAGTCGTGCTTTTCGTCGGCCGCCTCGTGGAAAAGAAGGGAACCAGACTCTTCCTAGAAGTGGCACGCGCTCACCCACGGCTGCAGTTCCTGATGATAGGGGACGGGCCGCTCAGGGTGCCAACGACCCAGACCAACGTGACATGGCTTCCCCGAGTGCCACCGACCGAAATGGTGGGTGCGTACCACGCAGCCGACGTTCTCCTGTTACCGTCGGAAGGCGAGGGATTTCCGCTTGCGGTGGTCGAGGCGATGGCGGCCGGAGTGCCGGTCATCTGCTCCCGGGACGAGGAGTTCAGCCGGACGCTCGAGGGCAAGGGCGCAGTGTTCGCGGCAGAGCGTACGCCGCGGGCCCTGGCTGATGCGCTCACAAGCGCGCTCGAACCCCAGGGCCGCTCGGAGGCCGTTGCTCGGCGCGCCCGCGAGGTCGCCGTTCGGGAGTTCGGCCTGGACGCCATGGTCGCTCGATACCACTCCCTTCTCCTGAGCCTCGTCGGAGGAACCGAGAGCGGCGAGCGTCCGGGGCGGACGTTGGGTCGCCAAGTTGACCACGGAGCGCGATGACCGATCGGAGCAGGGCGAGCGGATCTCCCGAGTCGACGTTTCACGGCCTGATTCGGATCCCGCCGAACCCAGGATTTCGCGCCTTGATCCCGCGACCCGAGAACAAGAGTCCCGTAGCTGCTGGACCTCGAGTACCGAGGTCCGGGCGATCGCAGTGTTGCACATCGACGGGGGCTGGCACGACAGTGTCGACCTCGATCATCTGGACGGCCGCGTGACTTCCGGCGGCGTGATTCAAGTCGATGACTATGGACTCTGGGGCTCGCAAGGCCGGGCACGAGCTCCTCAACCGTCGCTCCATCAACTCGTGTCTCCTTCGCCTCGAATACACCGGACGCACGCTATCAAGGTCTGAGGCGTGACGATTCTACCGTCCAATACCGTCCGCCCAGTTTCCTCCCCGTTGACGAGCGCGAGACAGTGGATGACTGCTCTCGGACTCTTCCTCGTGGTCTCGGCCGTGTACGCCCTGTCAGGACCCGGTCGAATCGACATCATCGATGGTCAACTACGGTACGAGGTGGCCCTGAACCTGCTAAACGGTGGGCGCCCCGAGATTCGCGACCCCGTCCTGCGCTTTGCCAGCCTGCCCGGGCGTGATGGGTCCGTCTATTCCTTCTACAACGCCGGCGCATCCCTCGCGGGGCTCCCACTACTCTGGCTCGGGCAGGTGGCACATCGCAACCAAGAGACGCCGCGATTCATGTTTTCCCTAACGTCGGCGCTCTTCGGTGGACTGGTGGCGGCGGCGCTGTATGTCTTCTACCGAACCCTGGGCGTCGAAGGCGGTGCGGCGCTCGGATGGGTCGCTGTTAACGCCTTCGGAACGCTGATCTGGCCACTGGCCACCTCGACATTCGATCAGGCACAACACGCGGCCCTGATCCTGATCGCGGTCGGGCTCGGCCGTGGCAGCGCCAAGCGGGACTCGAAGTGGCTTGCGTTCGCCGCAGGTCTTCCGGCGGCCGCGCTACTGAACTATCAGGAGTCGTACGCGTTAGTGGTTCCGGCGCTCGCCCTGTCCACACTGGAATGGAATAGGGAGTCCGGCGTCGCGCGGGGCTCGTACGGCCGGTACGGTTGCTTTCTCGTGGCTGCGGGGCTCGGACTGGCCGGCTGGCTCGCGTTCAATGCGGTGCGATTCGGTAACCCAATGTTCTTCGTAGGCAAGCTACCCCGGGAGGGACACCCCGCTGGATCCCTCTTCGGAGACCCCGCCGCCGGATTCCTGAGCCTCTTGTTCAGTCCGGGCAAGAGCATTCTGCTCTACAGTCCAATTGTGGTCCTGGGCTTCCTGGGAGCACGAGCTCTGTGGAAAAAGGATCCCGTCCTCGTTCTCACCCTTGTAACGGTCAGCACCATCCACCTCATGTTCGTCTCCGCCCTTCGGTTCTTCGGGAGCGACTGGGCCTGGGGACCCCGATATCTCGTGCCACTCCTCCCCTTGTGGGCGCTCGGATTCCCTTTCCTCAGGACGTCGACGATTCGCCGAAGCGTTTGCAGCGCGGTGGTGGGGCTCGGGATTCTCGTGCAGCTGTTGGCGCTGAGCGTGGACCACCAGCGGTTCTTCTTCGAACGCGGCCTACCGCCGTTCTTCTGGGCTACGGATGCGTGGTTTTACTTCCGAGAATCGGCGCTACTCGCGCGTCCGGGGGAGATCCTGGTGTCGTTGAGGGACGGCGTGCCTGAGGAGGCCCGGCGTTTCGCGCCGAGCCCGTATCCCGACGCATTGACCTACGCAATCGCCGGGCCATCTCGGCGCGGGCTCCCGCCCTCGTGGATGCGTCAATTCCAGGTGTTCTATCTGCCGAGACCCTGGCCGCTGTGGATGCGCGCCATCCGCGCCGATCACCGACCGGTTGCCTTGGGCCCGACCATCCTAGGCCTCGTCGCCGGTGGCACCGTTGGACTGGGTCTGATCTATTGCGGCCGTGACCGGGCTCCAACCCGAAGGCCGTAACGGACCCCGGTAACAACGAGGGGTGTTCCGGACTCCGTGCTTCGGCTACTAGATTCCGTCCTTCTCCTCAGCGGCGAGGGCGCGCCAACAGCGTCACCACGTCGCCGCGCCGGGGCAAGTTGAACGTGTAGAGCCCATACAGGAGGCGTCCCACGAGGCGCGAGGTCGGCGTGGGCGCAGCCGAGGGCGGCCCACCGGGAAGCCATTCGACCAGACTACGGTAGACCGGCGAGTAGAATGGAAAGCCCCAGCCAAAGAGATCGACGACCTCGAGGCCGACACGCTGCGCCTTGTCCCGCAACCCGTCGAACGTGTAGTTCCGCACGTGCCCGATACGCTTTTCGGAGGGACGCATCCGGCCACACATGCTGGTCACCAGCACCCACCGGTCAGCCATCTGCGCGATGTGGGAAAGCGCGGAGACGTCGTCCATCAGGTGCTCGATGACCTGCAACGAGATGACCAGGTCGAAGCGCTCGGACAAGCACTGGCGCTCTATGTCCAGCTCAATCAGCCTCGCCGATGGCACCCGCTGCCGGGCCAGCGCGAGCGCCTCCCGGGAAATGTCCACCCCGGTCAGTGTCAGGCCGGGCAGCGCCGCCAGCGCACTCAAGTTGTCACCGGAGCCACAACCGACGTCGAGGATCGTGCGCACGTCCAGTCGACGGACCCGTGCCAACAGTGCGTCACGTTGATGACGATGCACCGGGCCGCGACGCTGCAGCTCCCCCCACGTCTCACGCCAGAGGCGATCGTAGGTGTCGCGGACCTCGCTCATATCATGGCCCTCTACGTACGCAAGCCACGGCCCGAGATGCTCAGTCGATCATGCCGGCGCTCGGCCGCGATCGGGCTTGCGGTGACCCCGCGCCGCCCGCGGAACTACGGCTGCACCGTCAGCAACGTGCTACCGAGCAGACTGTACCCCGACGCCCCCGTCTGCAGATAGACCTGCACGGTGACCGGCCCCGCCGACAGCCCGGGCCAGTTGGCATTGCCCGGGAGCGCCGTCGCCGCCGTCGGGTACGGGACCGTCAGCGACGTCGCCGTCATCCCCGTGGCCCGCGCCTGCGCCAGGTATGTCCCGTTGCGCATGAAGTTCACCACCGGCAGCCCGAAGCCCAGATTCGCGAAACCGCTCCCCGTGACGGTGAACGTCGCCGGCGGCGCCACCAGGTCGATCGAGCTCGGCGTGATGCCGCTCACGCCCGGAGGCGGCCGTGTGTCGGTCACCGTGAGGGCGGCGCTGCCGAGCAAGCTGTACCCCGACGTCCCCGTCTGCAGAAACAGCTGCACGGTCACCGCCCCGGCGGACAGCCCCGGACCACTTGGGGTGAGGGTCGTCGCCACCGTCGGGAAGGGCACCGTCAGCGACGTCGCCGTCTCCGGCCGTGGCGCGCGCTTGCGCCAGCAGGGTCCCGTTGCGCATGAAGTTCGCGATCGGCAGTCCAAAGCCCTGGTTCGTGAAACCGCTGCCGGTGAGGGCAAACGTCACCGGCGGCGCCGCCAGGTTGATCGAACTCGGCGTGATGCCGGTCACGCCCGGAACCGGCCGTGTGTCAGCACCGTGAGGACGGCGCTCCCGAGCAAGCTGAAGCTGGACGCTCCCGTCTGCAGAAAGAGCTGCACGGTGACCGGCCCCGCGGACAGCCCGGAACAGTTGGGGTGCGGGATCGCTGTCACCGCGTCGGGTAAGGGCACCGTCAGCGACGTCACCGTCCCGGCCGTGGCCCGCGCTTGCGCCAGGTAGGGTCCCATTGCGCGTGAAGTTCACCATCGGCAGTCCGAAGCCCAGATTCGCGAACCCACCCCGGTGACGGTGAACGTCACCGGCGGCGTCACCAGGTCGATCGAACTCGGCGTGATGCCGGTCACACCCGGAGCCGGCCGTGTGTCGGTCGACCGTGAGGGTGGCGCTCCCGAGGAGCTGAAGCTGGACGCTCCCGTCTGCAGATAGACCTGCACGGTGACCGCCCCGGCGGACAGCCCGACCACCTGGTGGTGAGGGTCGTCGCCGCCGTCGGGTAAGGGCACCGTCAGCGACGCGCCGTCCCGGCCGTGGCCCGCGCTTGCGCCAGCATGTGCCCCGTTGCGCGTGAAGTTCACGATCGGCAGCCCAAAGCCCAGATTCGCGAAACCGCCGCCCGCGACGTGAAGGTCGCCGGCGGCGCCACCAGGTCGATCGCGCTCGGCGTGATGCCGGTCACGCCTGGAACCGCGTGTCGGTCACGGCGAGGACGCGCTCCCGAGCGAGCTGAAGCTGGACGCTCCCGTCTGCAGATAACACCTGCACGGTGACCGGCCCCGCGGACAGCCCCGGAACAGTTGGGGTGAGGGTCGTGGCCGCCGTCGGGTACGGGCACCGTCAGCGACGCCGCCGTCCCCCGTGGCCCGCGCTTGCGCCAGCAGGGTCCCGTTGCGCGATGAAGTTCACGATCGGCAGCCCAAAACCGAGGTTCGCGAAACACTCCCGGTGACGGTGAACGTCGTCGGTGGCGCCGCTAGGTCGACTGTACTCGGCGCAATGGTCGGTTGAGGCACTACAGCGCTCAACGTTGCGATGGAGCCATCGGCGAAGTGCGCCGTGAGCACGAACGTCGCCCCACCAACGAAGAGCGGAATGGTGGTGTCAGCGGCGAAGACATAGAACGTCTGGCCGTCTGTGACGGGGAACGTCACCGTCCCGTCACTGGCGTTGAGGAGAGGTCCGTCCAACGTGGCTGCGGCGCCCAGGATCCAGGAAGCCGTGGTTGAGACGTGTCCCACGTCCCAGCCCCGTCGCTCCGGCGCAGCTCCAGCGCAGTGACCGTGCGGCCCACGCCGAGCGTCGACTGAACCGTGACCGCAAACGTCGCGTCGAGCACACCGTCGGGGCCCACCGTGGTAGCGCTCTGACGCACCTTGTCGCGCATCTTGCCGAGGTAGCTGAGCGTCATCGCGGGAGGTCGGGCACGACCTTGAAGCCGTCCGAGCGCGTCACGCTCTGGCCGCCGGGGTTGGAAACGGTGACGTCCCGAAATCCGAAGGTGGCCGTCGAGGCGATCGTGATGTTCACGGTGAGGTCTGTCGCCGAGTTGACGGTCGTGCTGTTGACCGTGACGCCATCGCCAAACGTCGCCGTGGCACCGGACTGGAAGTTAGCTCCGCTGATCGCGACGTTCAGCGTGGCGCCGGTGACGCCGACACCCGGGGTGATGGAGCCGATGAACGGGACGCCCGGCGAGAGACTCGCCAGCGCCTGCAGCAGCCGGATCCGTGGCTTGGTGATCGGTACGTCGCCGCGCGTGTCCGTGATCGGGAGTCCGCTCACCTGGAGCGCCGTCAGGATCTCGTCCACGCTGGCGGTGGGATGCGCCTGCCTGAGAAGGGCGAAGCCACCCGCAACATGCGGCGCGGCCATCGAGGTGCCATCGAACTCCGCGTAGTCACCGCCGGGAATCGACGAGACGATCGCGCCCCCGGGGGCGAACAGCGAGAGGAAGCTCGCCACGTTGGAGAAGTACGAGACCTCGTCGTCCTTATCCGTTGATCCGACGCTGACCGCGGACGAGACGCAGGCCGGAATCGAGAGGGCATCAGTCTCGCCGCTGTTGCCCGAGGCCACGACGGTCGCGATCCCGACCGAGCGGAGGTTGTCGATGGCCGGCTTGTAGGGCTCCATGTCGCACGGTGACGTGGACGAGCCGCCACCGAGGCTCATGTTCACGGCCCCGAACGCATGCGTATTGCGGAGCTCGTAGACGCGCTCAAGCCCGGCGATGACGTCCGAATCCCAGGCGGCCAGGCAGGGCGGAAAGCCGCCACAGTCGAGAAACCTGTTGAACTGGGAGAACACCTGGACGGCCATGATCCCTGCGCCTTTGGCCACCCCGGAGAACGGCACGCCGCCGGAGTCTCCATTCCCCGCGGCGATGCCGGCCACGTGAGTGCCATGCTCGCATCCGAAGAGGACGTCGGGGTCGCAGTTGATGCCGGCGCCCGGCCCGGTCTGCTCCGCCTGACCGTTCGGGCAGAGGCTGCTGCTGCGGGTCCCGACCGTGCTCGAGTAGCACGCCTCCTCGACGATACGGCCGGCCAGGAACGGATGGCTCGCGTCGACGCCCGTGTCCACGATCGCTACCACCGTGCCCGTGCCATCGAATCCGACCGACCACATCTGATCGGCCTCGACGAGGGGAACACTCTCCGCCAGGGTCGGGCGCCGGAGCTTGTCCTGGAACACGCGCGAGACCTGGAGCCCGGAGGCCTCCAGCTCTCGCAGCGCATCCGGCCCCGCCTCGAGGGCCAGGAACGGGACGGAGTCGTACCGGTGCAGAACGCGATGGCTGCTGGCCTGCAGTCTCGTGAGGAGCTGCGCGCGGGCGGTCGCGATGCCTCGCCGTTGCGCGGCGCGAAGGGCGAGGTTCGCAAGTCGCCCCTCTGGCACGTGGAGACCGGAAGGGAGACGGAGCTCGACGATCACCCTGGCGACACCGTCGCGCCGAGCGTCGTCGTGGGCGCCCTGCGGGACGAGACTGCTCGCCGCGGCGGCCGCCTCGGGGGGCTGCGCGGCGGCCGCCAGGCCTACCAGAAGCGCGCACAGTGCGATGAGTGACAGCAGCGATCGGTGCCGGCGTCCCATGGAGAGTCTCCTTCCACGCCCGCGCGTCACGGCTCTCCCGTGACGCGCTGCGCCGCGGCATCGGCCACCTTCCGGTCTCGGACCGACCAACCTGGCGAACGCGACGCAATCCCGCTGCCATCGAAGCAATACGGAATGTCGGGGAATATCGGCGTTCCGTGCGACAACCTCGGGCACGTTCGCGCCGAGGTCGACGGCGTCAGATCCGCGCATCTCGCCACCGAATCTGCTCAATCTGGCGCTGCCGCAAATGGGAAGAGGACCGGCGGAGTTTGTCCACCTGTCGGGCATTCTTCCCGGGGTGACCGGCCCGAAAAGGAGCCGTTAGTGACGCATCGCGTCGAGAGTGGGCGACCGGGGACTCCCCCGCTAGCCGGCCAGTGGCCGCTCGCAAGGCGACTGCGGGTTCGGCCTCAGATCGAATCGTGGGTGGGGAGGCGGCGCCGCACATAGCCCCGAAGGAGCGTCAAACCTGCGCGCCGCGCTCCGCCTGGCTGCAGTCCGGGGATCCGCCGCCTCAATCGCTCATTCCGGCGGCCTCGCGCCACGAGTCGCGTAGAGGCGCCACGTGCCGCTAATCGTGACCGGCACAATGGGAAACTCCTCGGCGACGCGCCGGTGGAGGTCGGGACCCGCGTTGATGAGCGCGTAGTCGAAGTAGGCGAAGTCCCCGGGCCTGGCCGACTCCGGGAACCACTCGAGCCCGGGAGTCCAGGGCCGCCGCTGCGGGAGAGCGTCGACGACGAGGCTCGGTGCGAACTCGGCAAAGGAGAAGTTCAGCCGGCCACCGTGGACGACCTGCGAGTACGCGAACACCTGCATGAGCGGACGCGTCTTGAGGAGCGGCGTGGATTCAACGTAGTCGAGGCCGATGACCCGCGGCCGCTCCGGCAAAGCCTCCAGCGCGGCCCGGAGGCCCGCCAGGCTGGTCCGCTCGAACGTGTGCCACACCGCCGCCGTCGTGAGCGTCATGGTGGCCAGGAAGCCGAGCGCGATGGCGCGCTGGACGAGCGATCGAAGGGGCGGGACCGGCAGGGCCAGAATGCCGAGAGTCATCGCGAACGGCATCCAGCGCTGGGCGAAGCGAATGGTGTTCGTATGCTGGCGCGGGAGGAACAGGGCAAGCGCCAGGAACAACCCAGCCGCGAGGAGAAGCTCACGGTCCGTGGAACCTCGTCCCCCAGGACGGCGGGACCAGGCTCCCCAAAGCCCGAAGGCGAGCCAGGCCACGATCCCGCCGAGAATGATGGGCTCGACCGGCCCGGCAAGGGCCCCGAAGGCGGCGTCCAGGAGCCACTTCGGCGCCAGACGCGCGAGCGGGCTCGGTCCCCATGCGGTTACCGAGCGGAAGCCTCGCTCGTCGAGGTGGGGAAACCAGACGGCCACCCCGACCAGCACGGGCATCACGCTGCTCAGCCGGAGGGCGAGCGATCCCAAGGGCACGCGAAACACGAGCCCGCTGACGACGAGCCACAGGACGGCCGCCGCCAGCCACAGGACGTGGCTGGCGTAGAGGAGCACGGCGCACCCGAGGAGCAAGGCGAGGTCCGTCCACGCAACCCGACGCGCCCGCTCGCCCGTCGTCAGGATCAACCACAGCGCGAAGATCGGCCACGTGAACAGGAAGTTGTAGAAGCCCCAGTACACGACGTGGCTGAAGAAGAGCGTCGACGCCAGCGTGGCGGCGGCGGGCGAGCGGTCTCGGACGGCCGCCAGATGGTGAGTCGCGCCGACCCAGAGAAGGCCGATCGCGAGCATGGCGATACGTCCGGCGTCCAGGGGCCCGACGACGGCCCACGCCGCTCCGATGAGCGCGTAGACGAGGGCATACGGCGTGAACCACTGGACCGTGTACGGGCTGTCCAGGTGACCCACCGTCTCCAGGAGCAATCGGATCTGGGCGACGTGTTGGGGCAGGTCGGTGATGGGAGGGAAGCGGACGATCAGGAAGGGGCACGCGACGAGAATGCACGAGACACCGAGCATCGCGGCCCGCTCGCCAGTTCCCCGCAGCCTCACGGAGGTCAGCGCACTCGCGCGTAGCGCTCGACGCGGCGCTCGAGGAGGGCGATCCCCTCGGAGACCGCGTAGGCGAACGTGAACACGACGATGACGAGGGCCCAGAACTCCTCGAACAGGAAGTTCTGCGAGTAGGTCTCGAAGAGCTCGCCAACCCCGAGGATCGCGATGAGGAGCTGGCCGATGACGACGCCCTTGACGCCGCGGATCGCGCCGAGGCGGACGCCGGTGAGGATCTCCGGGAGCGCCGCGGGCAGGAGGATCTTCCGGTAGAGGTCGCCGTGCCCCGCCCCGAAGCAGCGGGCCATCTCCACGAGCGACCGGCTCGCCTGGCGGACGCCCACCTCGGTGTCGAGGGCGATGACGAACACGGCGAACAGGAAGACGGTCACCACGACCGTCGTCTGACCGATGCCCACCACGGCCATCAGGAGGGGGACCAGGGCCGACACCGGGGCGCTCACGAACACGTTCACCCAGACCCGGAGGATCCGCCCGGCGCCCTCGGATCGGGCCATCAGGATCCCCACCGGGATCCCGACGAGGAGGGCGATCGCCATGCCGAGAGCGAAGGCCCGGAGCGAGGTCGCCGCCGCGTTGGCGAACTTCTGCGACGCGACGACGGTCGTCCCGCTGGCGATCACCCGGCTGAGCGGCGGAAGGATCGACACCGCGCCGGACCGGCCGATCGCCTCCCACGCGAGGCACCAGACGACGAGCGCCCCGGCCGTCAGGAGCGGGGAGCGGCCCGCCCGCGTCTCCGGCGCCTCACCCCACATGGCTGCTTCAGCACCTGCCAGATGTCGTCCACCGCGTCGAGGTACCCCTTGTCGCGGCGGATGTCGTCCGCGACTCCGCCGGCCCCGGTCCACGCTCGGGTGGACGATCCGGTGGACCGAGCCCGGACGGGGCGTCAGCAGCACGATCTGGTCGGACAGGTAGACGGCCTCCTCGATGCTGTGGGTCACGAAGATGACCGTCTTGCCCCGGTCGCGGAGGAGCACCAGGAGGTCCTCCTGGAACTTCCGGCGGGTCTGCTCGTCCACCGCGGAGAACGGCTCGTCCATGAGGATGATCCCGGCGTCCACGGCAAGCGCGCGGGCGAGCCCGACGCGCTGCCGCATCCCGCCCGAAAGCTGGTGCGGGTAGCTCTCCTCGAACCCCGAGAGGCCCACCTCGGCGGTCCAGCGCCGCGCCGTCGCCTCACGCTCCGCGCGCGGGGTCCCGCGAAGCTCCAGACCGAACGCCACGTTCCGGAGGACCGTCGCCCACGGCAGGAGCGCGAAGTCCTGGAAGACGAAGGCGCGCTCCGGCCCCGGGCCCTCGACGCGCCGTCCCCCGACGCGCACCTCGCCGGCCGAGGGCGTGACGAGGCCCGCCACCACCTTCAGCAAGGTCGTCTTGCCGCAGCCGCTCGGCCCGAGGAGCGTGGTGAGCTGCCCCCGCGGGAACGTCACCGTGACGTCCCGGAGCGCCTCCACGCCCGTCGCGTATCGCTTCCCGACGCCGAGGACCTCCACCGCGGGCTCGCTCACGCCGTCAGCCCCGGATGCCCGGCGGGAAGATCCGCCGCTCGACGCGCTCGAGCCCGTGCACCGTCAGCGCGCCGAGCGCGATGATCGAGGCGATGGTCGCGAACATCTCCGGGTAGTCGGCCACCGAGGAGTGGTACGTGATCAGGTCCCCTACCCCGGTCGGGGTGATCAGGAGCTCGGCGATCACGACCCCGATGAACCCCATCGCGACGCCCAGGCGAAGCCCCACGAAGATCAGGCCGCCGGCGTGCGGCAGCACGATCTTCCACACCGCCTGCCAGCGCGTCCCCAGGAACGACCGGCACATCTCGAGGAGCGACGGCGACGTGTTGCGGATGCCCTTGTAGGAGTTCATCGCCACCACCGGCACCGCCAGGACCACGACCGCCAGCACCTTGGCGGTCAGCCCGATGCCGTAGACGTACGTGATCATCGGGATGATGGCCGCCATCGGCGCGGCCTGGGCGATGACGAACAGCGGCAGGACCAGCCACTCCGTCGCGCGGCTCAGCCCCATCGCCACGCCGGCCCCGACCCCCAGCGCCGCCGAGATCGCGACGCCGATCAGGAGCGGCTGCAGGGTCGAGGCGTACGCCCGCGCCAGGGAGCCGTCCATCACCATGCGCCCCAGCGCGAGCACGGTCCGGCTGAACGGCGGAAAGGCGGGGCTCACGGGCCAGCGCCCCGCCCACTCCCAGATCCCGAAGGCGAGGAGGAACGACGCGCCTACCCAGAGGGCTCGGCGCGTCGGGTCCTCCGTCACGACCGAATCACGAGCCGATCTTGGCCAGCGCCGCCTTGAGCACCCCCAGGTGCCAGAACTCCTCGGCCTTCAGGCCGTCGCCCTTCAGCTGGCCCGCCAGCGTGAAGAACTCGATGTCGGTGGCGGCGGCCTTGGCCGCGCCCCCGTCCGCCGGGAAGATGCCGCCCTGGACTCCCTCCTGGTAGAAGGGCAGGATCTCCGCCTCCATCTTTTCCGGGAGGTCCTTCAGGAGCCCGAGGCGCTTCCGCTCCTCGACGGCGAACGCCGGATTCGCGTTGATCGCGCGGGCCGCCTTGAGGAGCTCCTCGACCAGCACCGTCACCGCCGCCTGGTTCTTCTCGAGGAACGCGGTCGTGGCGAACAGCGCCTCGTCGCTCGCCTTGAGCTCGCCCAGAGGGAGGATCAGGAACTTGTCCGGCGCCTCCTTCATGACGTAGTTCTTGTTGGGCGCGTCGAGGATCGTGGCCTTGATGGTGCCCTTCAGCAGGGCGAGGGCGCGGACCTGCGAGCCGGGGACGTAGCTGATGCTCTTGTACTTGATCCCGTGCTGCTTGGCAGCGAGCACCATGATCGCCTCCGTGCCGGAGCCCCTGGCGTGGACCGCCAGGTCCTGCCCATCCAGATCCTTCCAGGTCTTGTACTGCTCCTTGGCGACGACCGGGAAGAACTGGAGCGTCATGAGCTGGTAGAAGAACCGGACGGGCACGGTGACCTTCTGGATGGCCGCGTACGGCGTGCCCTGGCCGACGTCCGCCTGCCCGTTGATCACGGCCTGGGTGGCGATCTCCTCGCTCTTGAACGGCGTGATCTCCACCTCGACGCCGCGACCCTTCGCCCGCTCGGCGGCAATCAGGAGCGGCAGGTCGTCGATCCCGACCACGTCGCCCAGCGCGTAGCGGATCTTCGTCGGCCCCTGGGCCTCCCCGCTCGCGGCCAGGAGGCCGAGCACGACGGCCAGCGTGATGACGGCATACGGCAATCGGCGGGTCCCCACTCGCATGGCTTCCTCCTCGTGACGATGTGGATCCGTCGCGCCGCCGCGGTACACGCCTCGCGGCGGCCTTCCTGAGACCAGGACTCCTAGACGACGCGGACCGAGAGCTCCCCCACGCCGTCCACGCCGCCGCGCAGCACGTCCCCGCGCTCCACGGGGCCCACCCCGGCGGGGGTCCCCGTGAAGACCAGGTCGCCGGGCGCCAGGGTGAAGAGCGTGGACAGGTACGCGATCATCTCGGGGATCTTCCAGATGAGCTGCCCGAGGTTGCCCAGCTGCCGGACGCTCCCGTTGACCTCCAGCCAGACCGCGCCCTTGCTCGGGTGGCCGATCTCCGAGGCGCGCCGGAGGGCGGAGCAGGGCGCCGAGCCGTCGAAGGCCTTTCCGGTGTCCCACGGCCGGCCCATCTTCTTCGCCTCGGCCTGGAGATCGCGCCGCGTCATGTCGAGTCCCACGGCGTAGCCGTAGACGAGGTCGAGGGCGGAGGACGCCGGGACCTCGGAGCCTCCCGAGCCCAGCGCCACGACCAGCTCCAGCTCGTGGTGCACGTCCTGGCTGTGGGACGGATACACGAAGTCCGCGCCGTCGGTCACGATCGCGTCCGCGGGCTTCATGAAGAAGAACGGCGGCTCCCGGTCGGGGTCGTGACCCATCTCGCGGGCGTGCTCGACATAGTTGCGCCCCACGCAGTAGATCCGGTGGACGGGAAAGCGCCCGTGGGTACCCTCGACGGCGAGCGAGGGGGTCGGCAGGACAGGGATCAGGTACTCCATTCGTTTCCTCCCGGGATTCGCTGGCCGAGATCTCGGCCGCGTTCCCTCTTGAATACCACATCCCGGGGGCGATGCCGAGGGTGTTCCCCGACTCCGCGGCCCCCGTCCTCCGCGGGACGCCCCCCCACCATGCGTCCACCGCCTGGCTGCCGGGCCTCGGGCCGACCTCAGGGACGCCATTGCCCGCCCCCGCGTCCTCGCGATAACGTTCCCGTGCATCGGCCAAACAACCGAGCCTGAGGGCATTTCCGGGGGACGGGACGGGAGCGACACCCTCACTGCCGTGAGCCGGAGGGGAGACGAGCGATGGCGAGCCTGACGGAGCGGATGCTCGGCGCGGCCAAGCTGGACGCCGCCACATACGAGGAGGTGGAGGCCGACGCGACGGCGACGCGTCAGGCCTTGCTGGTCGTGGTGCTCGCCAGCGTGGCGGACGGCGTCGGCGCCATCCGGGCGATGGGGGTCGGGGGGCTCGTCCTGGCGGCCCTCGCCTCCCTGCTCGGCTGGTACGTCTGGGCGATCAGCACGTACGTCGTGGGCACGCGCCTGTTCCCCGGCGCCAAGACCGAGGCGAACGTGGGGCAACTCCTGCGGACCATCGGCTTCTCGGCCACCCCGGGCCTGATCCGCGCGCTGGGCATCGTCCCGGCGCTGTACGGGACGGTCTCCGTCGTCGCCTCACTGTGGATGCTCGCGGCGATGGTGGTGGCGGTGCGCCAAGCGCTCGACTACGAGTCGACGGGCCGAGCGGCCGCCGTCTGCCTCATCGGGTTCGTGCTGAACTTTGCGTTTCTCTTCGTCGTGGGCAGGCTGCTGGGCGCCCCGGTCATGGTCGCCCCCTGAGGGCAGAGCGGCCGAGAAGCACGGATCGCGTCGGCCAGGTCTAGGTCCGGCTCCCGGTTCCCCGCATCGCCTCGAGGAAGTCCGCGATGGTGCGCCGGGCCAAGACTCCGAAGTTCATCGTGATGAGCCGCACGCCGCGCTGGCTCATGGCCCGCGCCTCGGCCCCCGTCGCCACCGGGTACATCACGACCTTCCCCGCGGCGAGCGTGAGGTCGATCGCGCGGTCGACCAGGCGCCGGACCTCCGGGTGCATCGTGGCGCCGCCGAAGTACTGGCGGCCGAGGATGAGGGCCATGTCTCCCGCCCCGACGAAGCAGCCGTCGAGCCCGTCGACCTTGAGGATCTCCGGCAGGGCCTCGACGGCCTGAGGCTCCTCGATGAGCCCGAGACACAGCACCTCGCGGTCGGACTGCTCGAGGTGCTGGGGCGGTGTCTGCGTGAATCCGTAGCCGGCGGCCCGGCTCGAGCTCGCCGCCCCGCGAATGCCCCGGGGAGGGTACTTGCACGCGCGAACGAAGGCCTCGGTGTCCGCGGCGCTGTTGCAGTGGGGCAGGATGAGCCCCTCCACCCCCGCGTCCAGGTAGCGGAGGACGAGCGAGGCCTCGCCGTTCGGCACGCGGGCGAGGGCCGTCGCCCCGCCGGCCTGGGCGGCGCGCGCCAGGTTGCGCACTCCCTGGGGATCGACGCCGGCATGCTCCCCGTCGGCGATCACGAAGTCGAAGCCTGCCATCGCGCAGAACTCGAAGAGCTCCGGGGACCAGAACTCCTGGAACAGCGGGCCAACGCACGTCTGCCCGGCGACGATCTTCTCGCGCAGTCGGTTCGGTCGCGCCATGGGCGCGGCCTATCGACCCAGCCGCGCGCGGAGCTCGCCGACCGTGTAGCGGCCCGGGCGCTCGCGCGACCGGGCCATTTCCGTGATCAGCTCCAGCAGGAGCCCGCTGTAAGGCGTCGGCACGCCGTGCGCCCGGCCCAGCCGGACGATCTCGCCGTTGAACCAGTCCGCCTCGACCTGGCCGCTGCGATGGTAGAGATCCTGCCAGAGGGACGGGCGGTGCTTCGGCTCCTCCGCCGCGGGGACGGTGACCCCGGTCGCGGGCCCGCGAAGGTCCTCGATACGCTTCTCGACCGTACCGAGACCCGGCGGTCCGTCGAAGCGGATGCCGGCCGCGCGCAGGACGCGGACGCCCTCGTCGTAGACGTCGGCCATCCAGGCCCGCACCTCGGGGTCGGCGTGCGCCTCCTGCCCGGAGATCCCGAGCAGCCCGAACGTGGCGTTGTTGAGGTTGACCGCCATCTTGTTCCATTTGTGGACGGCGATCTCTTCGGTCGTGTAGGCGGGGATGTCCGTCTTGGACACCGCCTGGGCCACCTCGCGCGCGACGTCGGAGAGCCCCGAGGGCCAGGTCCCGATGCCGAGGGGTCCCGCGCTCGTGTGAACGACCTCCCCGGGGACCAGGCGCTTCGCGCCGATCATCACCATCACGCCGTGGATCAGGCGGAAGTAACGGGCCGCCGTCTCCTCGTTCCGGACGCCGTTCTGCGCGCAGAAGACCGGCAGCTCGAGCGACGTCGTCCGCCGGACTGCCTGCATGGCCGTGTCGGTGTGGAAGGACTTGACCGAGCAGACGAGGACGTCGCCGCTCCGGAATGACACCTGGCCCACGTCGGTCACCGCCGGCGCACGGACGACATGGTGCCCGTGCACGCCCCGGAGCTGGAGGCCGTGACGGTTGATGGCGTCGACGTGCTCACGCCACGGGTCTACGAACAGGACGTCGAGCCCGGCCTTGGCGAGCTGCCCGCCCACCACGCCGCCGATCGCGCCGGACCCCAGCATCACGAAGCGCATCAGTCCTCCTCGGTCCCGGCCGGCGGCGGCTCCCCCGCCCGCCGGATCCACACGGCCGTATCGTGGAACACGGCGCCGCCGTTGGGATACCCGGGTTCGGCGCTGGTCAGGGCGTTGATCCCGATGCCGCCCTCGAAGTGCTTGTTGGGCCAGATCCCCTCGACGACGACCACGCCCTGTTGCTGGCCCGGACGAGGCCGGGCGTGGGCAACCACGTGCCCACGCTCGTTCCCGAGCGTGACGCGGTCGCCTTCGACGACGCCGAGCGCCCGGCAGTCCTCCGGGTTCATCAGCGCGGTCGGGCGGCGCTCCCGGGCAAGTGACCCGGGCGTCTCCGAGAAGGTCGAGTTGAGGAACGTGCGGGCGGGCGCCGCCACCAGCCGGAAGGGCTTCTCGGCCGTGGCCCGGTCGATCACGTCGAAGTGATCGGGAAGCCGCGGCATCTTGGCGCCCCGCCCTCCGAACGCGTCCCAGTCAGGCCTGAAGCGAAACTTCCCATCAGGCCATGCAAACCCGCTCAGGAAATGAGCTTTCGCGAACGGGAGCGCCATGTCCTGACCGCCTCGCTCGAGGTTCGTCCGAGCATCCCACATGCCCGAGCGCCTGAGGGTCTCGTCCATGATCTCCCACGCGGTCATCCCGAAGCCCGGGTGCTCGGCCCCGAGGCGCCGGGCGAGTTCCGCGATGACGAAGTGGTTCTCCCGGCACTCCCCCGGCGGCTCCACGACCTTCCGCGCCACCTGGAAGTACGTGTGGCCGCTCGCCGTGTAGAAGTCGTCGTGCTCCAGGAACATGGTGGCCGGGAGCACCACGTCCGCGTAGGCGGCCGTCTCCGTCGGGAACTGCTCGTGGACGCAGAGGAACAGATCCTCCCGCGCGAGGCCCTGGTGGACCAGGCGGAGATCCGGGCACACCATCGCGGGATTCGTGTTCTGGACGAGCATCGCGGTGACCGGCGGGCCCCCGTGAAGGGCTTCCGAATCGCCGGTCAGGATCGGCCCGAGGCGCGACTGGTCGAGGGCACGGATCGTGGGATCCACCCGGTCGAGGCCCTCGATCACGCTCCGGTCCAGAGGATAGATGGCCGTGTGACCGTAGAGAGCGCCTCCACCCGGATACTGCCAGGCCCCCGTGACCGCCGGGAGACAGGTGACCGCGTGCATCTGGGCCGCCCCGTTGCGCGAGCGGCTGAAGCCATGGTGGCAGCGGATGAAGCTTCGCTTGGTTCGGCCGTAGAGGCGCGCGAACGAGACGATCTCGTCCACGGTGAGGCCGGTGATCTCCGCCGCCCACGCGGGCGTCCGCGTCCGGACGTGCGCCGCCAGCTCGTCCGGCGCGTCCGTGTACCGGCGCATGTAGGCCCAGTCCGCATGGCCCTCGGCGAACAGGACGTGCATCACCGCGCAGACGAGCGCGCCGTCGGTGCCGGGCCGGGGGGCGAGGTGGATGTCGGCGCGCTCGGCGGTACCGGTCCGGTACGGGTCGACCACGACCAGCGGAGCTCCCCGCCGCTGCGCCCGCGTGACGTGGGTCATCACGTTGACCTGGGTGTTGACGGGATTCCCGCCCCAGATCACGACGAGCTCCGAGTGCTCGCCCACCTCGCGGAGGTCGACTCCCCGCTTGGCGCCCGTCCCGGCGATCCAGCCGGTGTCGGACAGCGTGACGCAGATCGTCGAGAACCAGCGGGAGTAGCGCATGACGTGGCGCAGGCGGTTGATGCCGTCCCGCTGCACGAGCCCCATCGTGCCCGCGTAGAAGTACGGCCAGACGGTCTCCGCGCCATGACGCGCCGCCTTCTCGACGAACGCATCCGCGACGCGGTCGAGGGCCTCGTCCCAGGAGATGCGGGTGAACTGGCCAGAGCCCTTCGGGCCGACCCGCCGGAGCGGGTACAGAAGGCGGTCGGGATGGTGGATGCGCTCGGCGTAGCGGCCGACCTTCTCGCAGATGACGCCAGCGGTGTAGGTGTTCCGCGTCGACCCGCGCACCCGCCCGATCGTGTGCGCGTCCAGGCGCTCGACCTCGAGCGCGCACGTGCTGGTGCAGTCGTGGGGGCAGACGGAGGGAACGACCTCGAGCGCGCCCCGTCGCCCGACGGGCCCCGGCGCGGTTACCGGCGCGTCACGCATGGGCCGAGAATACCTTCCTCGATCGGCCCTGACAACGTCGCTCAGCGCCTCCGGCTTCCGCGATCGAGCCAGAAGCCGAGCCCGGTGATCACACCGATCATGAGGAGCGAGCTGACCGCCACGACCGAGGGCGCCGGGGGCGGGCCTGTCGCCACGCCACCCCAGATCGTCAAGAGGCCCGCCAGCGCCACCACCGCACCGAGCCCCCGGCGGGCCGCGCCTCGCGCCGCGCCCGCGGTCCCGAGGTAGAGCCACCATCCCACCCCGCCCATCGCGCACTCGACGGCGAGCTCGACGCCCGTGTGCCGCCAGAGGCCCAGGCCCACGTGGTACGACCCCGCTCCCAGCAGCGGAAGCCCGGCGACGTGCACCAGGGCGTCCAGGAGGAAGTGCGAGAAGACCGTGGCCCCGACGACCAGGCTCGCCGCGCGACCCGACCCGGCCAGCCGCATCGCCACGCACGCGGCCGCCGACCACCCGAGGCTCGCGACCAGCCCGTGAGAGTACGGGAACGTGAACGTCGGGTAACGCGGCGCCATCGGACCTGCCGGGAGCTGGACCGACTCGAGTCCCACGAGGACGAACACCCAGAGGAGCGCGTCGAGCCACATCGCGGCGAGGAACAGCGTCCCGAGGCTGACCGGCGGGGCGACGCGTCGGGCCGCCAGTCCGGCGCCCAGATGGCCCACGAACATTGCGTCATGATAGTACGCGCGCGTCCGTCACGCGTTGGCTCGCCCGACGTGGAGGCAGACCTCGCGGCCTACCCCCGATCGTTGCGCCGGGCCCAGGGAGTGCGTATATACTCGGCCCGCCGTTTCTTCGGTCAGCGCCTCGTCCGGCTCGCCGGCGGGGCCTCGCAGGCTGCCCGCACCCGATGGGGAGGAAGCCCGGCATGATCGACGGCGCCACCAAGGACGGCCAGAGCATCACGTCCGACTGGACCCCGTTCCTTCGGCTGATCGACGGCGTTCGTATCCGCGAGGTCAAGAACGTGCCGAAGGGCAACGGGGTCCTGACCGAGGTCTTCCGGACGGACTGGAGCCTCGACGAGGGCGCCGTCCAGCAGGTCTTTCAGACCACGGTCGTGCCGGGCGGGCTGTCGGCCTGGCACGCTCACCAGCACACGACGGACCGCCTGTTCGTCAGCCTGGGCATGCTCACGATCGTGCTGTTCGACGCGCGGGAGAGCTCGCCGACCCACGGGCGCGTCAACGAGCTCCGGTTCGGGGCCCAGCGACCGGCGCTGGTCGTCGTTCCTCCCGGCGTCTGGCACGGCGTCCAGAACACCGGCGACGTCCCTGCCCTGCTCCTGAACCTCGTCGACCGGGCCTACCGGTACGAGGACCCCGATCACTGGCGGCTTCCGCCGGACACGCCCAAGATCCCGTACAGCTTCCGGCGCCCCCAGCTGACCGACGGCCTCCGCTGAAGCAACGGCAGCGGCCCGTGGTCGTATCGCGGCCTCCGCGGCCATGACTCGCTGGTCCGTCGCATGACGGTCGAGCTCCCGCCCACGGATCCCGCCGGCGCCTCGGGACCGCTCGCCGCCCCTCGCGTCTCGATCATCACGGCCACCTACAACCGGAGCAACGTCCTCCGGATCGTCATCGAGACCGTCCGCCGGCAGACCGTGACGGACTGGGAGTGGATCATCGTCGGCGACGCCTGTACCGACGACACCGCCGACGTGGTCGCGTCGTTCGCCGATTGGCGCATCCGCTTCGTCAACCTGTCGCGCGGATACGGCGAGCAGTCGGGCCCGCACAACGAGGGCTTCGCGCTCGCCCGGGCCGGCCATCTCGCCTACCTCAACCACGACGACCTGTGGCTGCCGGATCACCTCGAGGTGATGCTCGAGGCTCTCAGGGACACGGGAGCCGACCTGGTGTTCCCGCTCGTGGAGACGATCCGCCCGGACGACCGGCCACGGCTCCTCGGCGCGAGCCCCTCCGGGCACTACATGCCGTACGTGTACGTCCCGCCCTCGGCGTGGGTGCTCCGGCGCCAGCTCATCGAGGAGCTCGGCCCCTGGCGGTCGGCCCGGGACTGCTACGAGAACCCGTCCGAGGACCTGCTCTTCCGCGCATGGCAGGCCGGGAAGGACATGCGGCTCGTGCCGCGTCTGACCGTCCTCACGATCCCGTCCGCGTATCGCGATCGCGCCTATGCCCGACGGGAGATCGGGGAGCACGAAGCCTACGCGCAGCGAATGCGCGCGGAGCCCGATTTCCGCGAGCGGGAATTGTCCGCCCTCGCCCTCCGCTACGGGGCCGAGCAATTCTCGGTCGCGCCCACCCTCGCGCTCACGGCCCGCAACGCGATCCGGCGCGGCCTGGTCGCCCTGGGTCTCAGGCCGATGGCGGTGCGACGGTTCCTGCAGTACGGCCGGAAGGGCGCCATGCTGAACGACCTTCGCCGTCGACGCGGTCTGGCCCCGATCGACTGGGCGAAGAGGGACGGAGGCGGCTGACCCCCGGCGGCGCGGCGGCTCGCCGGTCAGGCCAGCTTGCCGACGAGGGACGCGTATTCCGTCGTCCGGAGAGCCTGGCGGATCTCGTCGAGGTTCGCCACGAGATCCGCGAGCCGATCCGTGCCCGTCCGGAGGTACTCCGTCCTCACCGGCACCGGCGGGACGCCCAGGTACTCGAAGGCACGGTCGAGGGTCGTCTGGAAGCTCTCCCGCCGGAGGAGATCGTCCTCGTACCAGAGAGCCAGGTGCGGGAGGCCCATCAGGGCGGCCCGCTCCCCTTGCAGGCCCGCGTCCAGTTCCCGCATCCGTCCGATCAGCCAGGGCACGTCGATCAAGAACGGTCCGGGCCGGGGCCGGCGCCCCGCGCGAGTCTGATGTCGCGCCAGGCGCTGTTGCGCGACAGCTGACGAGAGCGCCTGACGCAGCCGGTCGCGCCGCGCGAGGTGCACGATCCGACCTCCCCCGGCGTGGAGCCGGCCGAGGAAGGCGGCCGGGTCCGTGATCCCCTGCGTCGTCAGGTGGTGGAGCTTCAGCTTGAAGCCGAACATCGCCCGCCTCGACAGCGCGGCCCGCGCGGCGAGGAGCCGGTGAGCGCTGAGGACCCGGTGGGACAGGATCTCATCCTCGCATTCGATGTCGGGGTGCGAGTTGAGGAGGTCCATCAGCAGACTGCTCCCCGTGCGACCGGAGGCGAAGATCACGAATCCGACCGAGGCCCCCCGGCCCGGCCGACGCCACGCCCGTCCATAGGCCGAGAGCTCGCGGGCCACGCTCCGGACCGTGATCAGCGGCCGGTAGTATCGCAAGCGATAGCGAAGGTCGCCCATCTGGCCCGGGAAGGTTAGCGCGCGCGGCGACGGCCGGACAAGGGGTCTTCGCATGTGGGCCGCTCCTCCGCGAGGCGACCGGTCTTGACAGGCGTCGAGGCCGCGCTCACGGTAGTCGACGGTGACCGACGATCTCGCCCCGCCGGCCTCCCGGCCCCTTCACCGTCGCGACCTTGCGACCGCGCTCCCCGATCTCACGAGCCGCCTGACGCTCCGCGGCCTCGAGAGGCCGGTCGACGTGTGGCGGGACCCCGAGGGCGTCCCCCACGCGCGGGCCGGCTCCGTCCACGACGCCTTCTTCGCCCAGGGATTCGTCCACGCGCAGGACCGGCTCTGGCACATGGAGTACGACCGTCGGCGGGCGAGCGGTCGCTGGGCCGAGCTCGCCGGGCCGGCCGCGGTGCCGCAGGACGCCCTCGCCCGAAGGCTCGGCCTCGACCGGAGCGCGCGCGTCGACTACGAGGGCGCGTCGGCCGAGACCCGCGCGATGCTCGACGCGTTCGCGGCCGGCGTCAACGCCTTCCTCGACACGACCCGCGCCTGGCCCGTGGAGTTCCAGCTCCTCGGCGCGCGGCCGGAGCGCTGGGCGCCGTGGGACAGCCTCGCCGTCTTCAAGATCCGCCACGTCGAGATGGGGCCCTGGCAGCTGAAGATCTGGCGCGCGCGCCTCGCCCGCCAGCTGGGGCCGCGCCTGGCGGCCCACCTGTCGCCGGGTCCCGCATCGAACCCCATGCTGATCCTGCCACCCGGCGCCGAGCACGAGGGGCCGGCCCCGAGCCTCCTCGACGCGCTCCGCGGGAGCGACGTCGTCCTTTCTTCCCTGCCCGCGTGGCTCGGCGGGAGCAACAACTGGGCCCTCGCCGGTAGCCGGACGGCGTCGGGACGCCCGCTCCTGGCGGGCGACCCGCACCGCCCCCTCGATACGCCGAACTGCTACTACCAGAACCACATCGCCTGCCCGGACTTCGATGCCATCGGGCTCTCGTTCCCGGGCGTCCCGGGAATGTCCCATTTCGGCCACAATCGCCACGTCGCGTGGTGCGTCACCCACGCGATGGCGGACTACCAAGATGTCTTCGTCGAGCGCTTCGACCCGACCGATCCAACCCGGTACGAGTTCCGCGGCGAGTGGCGACAGGCCGAGGTGCGGCGCGAGACAATTCGGGTCCGCGGCGGCCGCCCCGTCGACGTCCAGGTCACCGTCACGCACCACGGGCCGGTCGTCCTCGGCGAGCCCGTGAAGGGCCACGCCCTGTCGCTCCGGTACACGGCGACGGCGGAGCTGAACCGGACCTTCGACGCCCTCGTCCCGATGCTCCGCGCCACCTCGGCTGCGGAGCTCGAGGAAGCGATGCGGCCGTGGGTCGAGCCGGGCAACAACCTGGTCTTCGCGGACGTCCACGGGACGATCGGGTACCGGGACCGCGGCCGCCTGCCGGTGCGGGCGCGCGAGAACGGCTGGCTCCCGGTGGCGGGCTGGGACGGCGCTCACGAGTGGACCGGCACGATCCCTTTCGAGGAGATGCCGGCGTTCCGCGATCCGGCATCGGGCTGGATCGCCACCGCGAACGCCCGCATCGTCGGCGCCGACTATCCCCACTACCTCGGGCTCGACTACGCGCCGGACTTCCGGACCCGTCGGATCGTCGCGCGACTCCGTGACCTCCGCGGCGCGACAGCCGCCGACATGGCGGCCATCCATGCGGACCGCGCCTCCATTCCCGCCCGCCGCCTCGTCGAGCTCCTGGCGCGGATCGACGCCCTCGACGCCGGCTCGCGCGCGGCGCTCGAGACGCTGCGCGGCTGGGACGGGACGATGGACGCCGACAGCGCCGCCCCGACGATCTACGCGGCGTTCCGGGTGCGTCTCCTCCAGGACGTCCTGCGACCGGTCCTCGGGTCGCTGGCGGCCGACGCCTTCGCACGCGCGCCGGGCGCCGGCGTCGCGCACGTGGCCCGGCTCCGCGGCCGGCTGGCCGAGTGGATCCGCGCGGACGACCGGACGCTCCTCCAGCCCGGCGACGACTGGGGCAGCGCGATGGCGCGGGCCCTCGCGGGCGCGGTGACGACGCTACGGGAGACCCTCGGCCCGGACCCGGCAGGCTGGACGTGGGGGCGTGTCCACGTCGCGCGCCCGGTCCACCCGCTCTCGCCGGCCTTCCCGGACGCCGCGACGATCCTCGATCCGCCGCCCGCGCCGGCCGGCGGCGACGGGGACACCGTGCAGGCCGCGGATTTCGTTCCCGCGTCGGGCTTCGACCTCTCCCTCACGTCGGTCGCGCGCTACGTGTTCGACCTGGGTGACTGGGAGCGGAGCGCGTGGATCGTGCCGCTCGGCGCGTCGGGACACCCGGGTAGCGCGCACTACGCGGACCAGACGGCCGACTGGGCCGCGGTGCGGCTCCGGCCGATGCGGTACGACTGGGCCCGCGTCTCGGCCGAGGCCGAGAGCCGCCAGCGGCTCGAGCCGGCCGCGGATCGCTAGGCTAGTCGCCCGGCCTCAGCCCCGGATTCCGGGCATGTCGAACCCGCGCGCCGCGAGGCCGGCGACGAGCTCCGCCTCCTGGCTCGCGGTCAGCTCGACGAGCGGCGGCCGCACGGTCCGCCAGCCCGGGTCTCCCTGGAAGTGGGCGATCGTCGCCTTCAGCGCGGGAATCATGGGCAGCCGCTGGAGCACGGCCCGGGTGGCCGCGATCTCCGCTTGCTGATGGTCGGCGTCGGCGGACTGCCACGTGCGGTACAGGTGGTCGATGGGCCCGGGATTGACGTTGCCCGTGGCCGTGATGCAGCCCACGCCCCCGTGGCGCATGTTCTGGAGGAGGAAGACCTCGCTCCCCGCGAACACGTCGAAGCCGGTGCCCCGGAACGCATCCAGCATGGCCTTCGTGTTGCTCCAGTCGCCCGAGGAGTCCTTGACCCCTGCCACGGTCCCCGGATACGCCGCGAGCAGCCGCTCGATCAGCCCGAGGCTGATCGGCACCTGGGCGACCGGAGGGATGTGGTAGAGGTACAGGCGGAGCCGCGAGTCCGCGACCCGCTCGATCACCTCCGCGAACGCCCGGAAGAGCCCCTCGTCGGACACGCCCTTGTAGTAGAACGGGGGCAGCATCAGCGCCCCCCCGCACCCGAGCTTCACCGCGTGGCCGGTGAGCCGCACCGAGTCGGTGAGCGCGCAGCAGCCCGTGCCCGGCATGAGGGACTCGGCCGGCACGCCCCCCGAGACGAGCGCCTCCAGGAGCTCCATGCGCTCCTCGACGGACAGGGAGTTCGCCTCGCTGTTGGTGCCGAACACCGCGAGGCCACGGCACCCGTGCCCGAGGAGCCACCGGCAGTGGCGCACGAAGCGCCCGGCATCGGGCGCCAGACGGGGCGTGAAGGGGGTCACCACCGGGGACAGCACCCCGGACAGTCGAGTCGTCGTCATCGCCATCTCCCCTGGGTCCTGCGCGTCGTGGACGTGTCGAGCGGGCTCGATCGCAGATGATACACCGGGCGCCCCGCGGCCGCCGTCCTCGCCGTAACCTTGACCCTCCGAGAGGGGCGGGTGTACGGTCGGGTCCGATGAAACGCTCGCATTCGTGCGCGCGACGTCGCGCCTTATCCGCCGACCGGAGCCCGCGCGGATGATCGCCGGCGCCCGGGCCGTCCTCCTCATCGCGGCGCTCGCGCACGTGCTCCACGATGGCTTCTCGGACGTGCTCTACGTGCTCTTGCCGCTCTGGGCGGCCGACTTCCACCTCACGCTCACGGGCGTCGGCATCCTCAAGGCCGTTTACACCGCGGGGATGGCGCTCTCCCAGATCCCCGCGGGGATCCTCGCCGAGCGACTGGGCGAGCGCCGGCTCCTGGTGGTGGGCACCGCGGTGACGGCGCTCGGCTACCTCGCGGTCGCCATGGCCGGTCGTGGAATGCTGTCCCTCGCGGCCTTCCTCCTGGTCGGCGGCCTCGGCTCGGGAGTTCAGCACCCGCTCGCCTCCTCCCTCGTGTCGCGGGCCTACGAGACCGGACCCCGGCGGGCCGCGCTCGGGACCTACAACTTCGCGGGGGACATCGGAAAGATCGCGGTGCCGGCCGCCGTCGCCCTCACGGCCAGCCTGATCGGCTGGCACACCGCGAGCGGTGTGTACGCGGTCCTCGGCCTCGTCGGGGCCGTGTTCATCGCGCTGGCGCTCCGGCACGTCGGAGCCGGCGGGGCCGACGCGGCGGCCCGCGAGGTCGCCGCGAGCGCCGGCGGCTGGGGCATCCGGGACTTGCGCGGGTTCCAGGCCCTGTCCGCGGTCGGGATGATCGACACCGCGACCCGGACTGCCCTCCTCACGTTCCTGCCGTTCCTCCTCCTGGGGAAAGGGCTCTCCATCGCCGGGATGGGGCTGGCGCTCGCCGTGCTCTTCGCGGGCGGCGCCGCGGGCAAGTTCGTCTGCGGCCTGGTCGCGGAGCGGGTTGGGCTCGTTCGGACCGTCATCCTCACGGAGATCGCCACCGCGTGCGGGATCGCGGCAGTCGCGCTCGGTCCCCTGACCCTCGCCCTCGCGGTGCTGCTCCCGCTCGGCATCGCGCTCAACGGAACGTCGTCCGCGCTCTACGCCACGGTGGCCGACCTCGTCCTCCCGGAGCGCCGGGCCCGCGCCTACGGGCTCTACTACACGCTGGTCGTCGCGGCGTCGGCGGCCGCCCCGCTCGTCTACGGCGCCCTCGGCGACGCCGTAGGCGTCCTCGCCACCTTGCTCGTCACCTCGGCGGTCGTGCTCCTGACGGTGCCGCTCTGCCTCGTGCTCCGCGGCGCCCTGGCGCCCGCGGCCGAGGCGCGTCTCGCAGCGTGAGCGCGGGGCTCGGCCTTGCGCTCCTGCGCGTGACCCTCGGCGCGATCTTCGTGATGCACGGCTACCTCGGCCTCGCGGTCATCGGCCCGGCGGGCGTCGGGGCGTACACGACCCGCATGGGCTACCCCGCCGGGCTCGGCACCGCGCTCGGCTGGTACATGATCCTCGCCCACTCGATCGGCGGGATCCTCCTCCTGCTCGGCCTCGTCACGCGCTGGGCGGCGCTCGCCCAGGTGCCGATCATGGCCTCCGCGTTCTTCCTCTACCACCTCCGGCAGGGCTTCTTCCTGACCGGCCTCGTGGTGGACCCGACCCGGGGCATCGCGATCGCCGCCGGGTACGAGTACACGCTGCTCGTCCTCGCCGCCACGGTGACCCTCGTCCTCGCCGGCGGCGGCGCGCTCGCGCTCGACCGGCGCGCCCGCTGAGCGTCCGTCCGGACCGGCCCCGTTGACGCGCGGCTCCGCCTCCGGCCGGCTGGGATTTCTCTTCATCGCGTTGTCCGCCGTGCTCTTCGGCTCGCTGGGCGTCGCCACGAAGGCGATCTTCCAGCTCGCGAACACCAACGCGCTGTCCGTCACGCTGCTGCGCGCGGCCATCGCGCTCCCGGCGCTCGCGGCGATGTGCGTCCTGATCGAGGGCAGGCGGACGTTCCGGATCGCCCCCGGGGACCTCGGCCTCATGGCCGTCGCCGGGCTGATGATGGCCCTCTACCAGACCGCGTTCGCCGTGGCGATCACCCACGCGAGCGTCACCCTGGTCACCCTGGTGACCGTGTGCTCCGTGCCGGTCTGCGCCGCCGTCATGTCCACCGCGCTGCTGGGAGAGCGCGCGCCGCCCAGCGTCCTCGTGGCGCTCGGACTTGCGATCGCGGGCGTGGGCCTCCTGGTGGGCGTCGACACGCTGAGCGGCACCGGCGCGGCGTCGTGGCTCGGGGTCGCGTTCGGGCTCCTGTCGGCGCTCTGCTACAGCCTGTTCCAGATCTGCGGGCGCGTCCTAGCGAACCGGTATCATCCCCTCCAGACGCTTTCCGTCTTCCTCCTCGTCGCCGTTCTCGCTCTCCTCCCCGTGACCGCGATCAACGGGCTCGTGCTCGCGTACCCTCCGGTGGCCTGGATGCTGTTCGCCTACCTCGGGCTGGGCGTGTCGGTCCTGGGCTACGTCTTCCTGGTCCTGGGGCTCCGCACGATGCCGGTCACGAAGGCGACGATCGTCTCGCTCATCGAGCCGCTGACGGGCGTGACGCTGGCCTGGGTGCTCTTCGGTGAACGCCTGGGGCTGTCGGGATTCCTCGGCGCCGCGCTGCTGCTCGTGGCGATGGGGATCATCTTCCGGGGAGCCGCGGCGCGCGCGCCGCGATCGGAACGGGTCGGGACGGGCTAGGCCGGAGCGACCTCGACGGCGGCGTCGAAGGCCGCCTGTCCGGCCGCGAAGGAAAACAGGTCCACCGCCTCGTCGGGAACGACCGGCGCGCCGGACGTCACGGCGTTCAGTCCGGTCCAGCCGTCCCGCATCCACACCGTGCCCTCGGGCACGCGTTGGGTCACCAGGGCTCGCGCCTCGAATCCGCCTCGGTCGTTGAACACGCGGATCGGAGCGCCGTCGACCAGCCCGCGGGCCGCCGCGTCGGCCGGCGCGATCCAGAGGCGAGGCTCGGGGTCCAGGCGAGCGAGCGTCGGGAGCGCCCGCCCGTGGTCGTAGAACCCGTGGAACTGGGTCAGCGTCCGACCCTGGCGGAGGATCAGCGGCCCGGCCGCGGGCGGCGCCGGCTCGTGGATCGGCAGGGCCGGCAGACCCACCCCGACCGCGCGCTCCGAGTAGAGCTCCACCTTGCCGGAGGGCGTGGCGTAGACGTGGGTGGGGTGCCCGACGTGGGAGATCCGCAGCGCGCGCATCCCGCTCTCGGCGCGCAGCGCGGCCACCGTCGCGTGACCGGTCGCGGGATGCGCGAGGATCGCGTCGATCGGGCCCTCGTCGGTCGTCCACGGATAGAAGTCGTCCACGCCGAGCCGGCGGGCGAGCTCGCGGAGAATCCACGCCGCCGGCCGCGTCTCCCCGGGCGCCTCCAGGATCTGCGGCATCAGGTAGAGGTGCGTGTTGGTCGCCTTGCACCCGAGCTCCTCGAGCCACGCCGTCCCCGGCAGGACGACGTCGGCGAACCGGCGGGCGGTGTCGTTCAGGAACAGGTCGTGGCTGACGACCAGGTCGGCGCGCGCGAGCCCGATCGCGACGCGCTCGGAGTCGGCGTACGAGGAGAGCATGTCCGTGCCGAACAGCAGGAGCACGCGGACCCGGCCGTCGGCCAGCGCTTCCGTGACCCGCGACATCTGGTTCGGGACGTAGGCGCCCGGCGGTCGGCGCTCGGGCAACGTGATGTCGATGAGCGCCTGGCCGTGACTGGCCGCGCCGTGTCGGGGCCCGAGGCCGCCGCCCGGCACGCCGAGCTGCCCGGCGAGGGCGGGCAGGCACGCGACGGCTCGGGCCGCCTGCCACCCGTTGCCGCCCTTGTGCATTGAGCTCCCCCCGAGGAGGATCGTCGCCGGCCGGGTCGTCGCGTAGCGACGGGCGAGCTCGGCGATCCGCCCGGCCGGCACCCCGGTGATCGGCTCGGCCCACGCCGGGTCGAGGGCGCGGACGTGTGCGGCCAGGGCGTCGAAGCCGACGGTGTGACGCGCGACGAAGTCGGCGTCGTGGAGGCCCTCGCCGACGATCACGGACATCATCGCGAGCGCGAGCGCGGCGTCGGTCCCGGGCCGGATCAGGATCACCTCGTCGGACTGGGCCGCCGCCTCCGTCTGGCGCACGTCGATCGTGACCACCCGCGCGCCCCGCCGCCGGGCCGCGGCCAGGTGCGGGCCCGTGTTGGGCTGGCTCGCGAGATTGGCTCCCCAGAGGACGATCAGGTTCGAGTTCGCCCCCACGTCCTCCTTGGTGTTGGCCTCGAGGACGCCCGTGAGGCCGAGGCCGAAGCCGCCGAGCCCCCAGCAGATCATCGAGGGATGCCACCACTGGCAGCCCCACAGGTTGGCGAACCGGCGCAGGAGGTGGGAGCCGATCCGGGTGCCGTAGTTGTTCGAGAAGAGCCCGTGCCCGCTCCACAGGCCGACAGCCTCGCGCCCGGCCGCGCGCATCCGCTCGGCGATCAGGTCGAGAGCCTCGTCCCAGCTCGCGCGGCGCCACGCGCCCGCCTCGCGCCCGGCGCGGACGAGGGGGTGGAGCAGGCGGCGGGGGTTGTCCACGATCTCGCGCGACGCCTGACCTCGCACGCAGAGGAACCCGCGGCTGTCCGGGTTGTCCGGATCCCCCCGCACGCCGACCAGACGGCCATCCTCGACGGTCGCGAGCATGCCGCAGAGCGTCGGGTGACAGTTCATGGGGCACATCGTCCGCACGGTCTGTCGGCCGGCCGTCGTCACGTTCATCGGCCGCAGTATACTGGGCCGGTCGTGCGGCGGTAAGTGCCCGCGACGGGACCCTCGTCGCCCGACACCGGCACCGGGAGACCACGATGCGGATCGCCTCGCTGGAGACGCGGCACGCCGACGCCGGGCGTCGCGCCTTCGACTTCGTCAAGGTCACCACCGACGACGGCCTGGTCGGGTGGAGCGAGTACAACGAGACGTTCGGCGGACCCGGCCTCACGGAGCTGATCCACCGCCTGGCGCCGACCATGGTCGGCAAGGACCCTCGCGCCCACGAGGCGCAGGTCGCGCTGATGCACGCGCTTCGGCGCACGTCGGCGGGCGGCGTGGTCCAGCAGGCGGTCGGCGCGATCGAGAACGCCCTCCTGGACGTGAAGGCGCGGGCGCTCGGCATCCCGGTCTACGAGCTCCTGGGCGGGCCGGTGCGCGATCGCATCCGCCTCTACTGGTCGCACTGCGGGACCTACCGGGTGAGCTGGTGGAAGGAGATGTCGCTCCCGCGCGTCCAGACCCTGGACGACCTGGTCCGTCTCGGGCGCGAGGTCGTCGCCCGCGGCTACACGGCCCTCAAGACGAACGTCCTGATCCTCGGAGACCACCCTCGCGCCCACGCTCCGGGCTTCGCGCGGGGCGAGAGCTTCCCGGAGCTGAACCCGGAGCGGCACGTACTCCGGGCCGCCCGCGACCAGCTGGCCGCCTTCCGCGAGGGCGCCGGGCCGGACGTCGACGTCCTGGTGGACCTGAACTTCAACTACAAGACGGAAGGGTTCCTGAAGGTCGCGCGCGCGATCGCGCCATTCGACGTCCTGTGGGTCGAGATCGACTCCCGCTCGCCGACCGCCCTCCGCTACCTCCGCGACCGCAGCGAGATCGCGGTGGCGTCCGGCGAGTGCCTGTTCGGCCGGCGCGAGTACCGGCCGTTCCTCGAGAAGGACGCGATGGACGTGGCGATCATCGACGTCCCCTGGAACGGGATCGCCGAGTCCCTGAAGATCGCCGCCATGGCCGACGCCTACGAGGTCAACGTCGCCCCCCACAACTTCTACGGCCACCTCGCGACCATGATGAGCGCGCACTTCGCCGCCGTCGTGCCGAACCTTCGCATCATGGAGATCGACCCCGAGACGGTGCCCTGGCAGGACGAGCTGGTCACCGAGACGCCCCGGATCGAGGCCGGCCACCTCGTGCTGCCGACGGGTCCCGGCTGGGGCACCGAGGTCGACGAGGCCGCCGTCGCCGCGCACCCGCCGCGCACGGGTACCTGAGCGGGGCTTCCCGCCGCGCAGGCGGGTGCGGCGCCCCGCGCCCCTCAGCAGAGCGCCGCGACGCCCGCCGGAACGTCCACGTGGCGCGGCGCCCCCGCGAGCCGCGCTCCCAGGAATTCCGCGACCCGCCGGACGACCGCGGGGTCCCGCAAGATCCGCCGGTGGCCGAGGCCGCGGGTGCTGACCAGCTCCGCGCCCGCCCAGGCCGCCGCGACCTCGGCGCCGTCCGTCCACGGCACCTCCGCGTCCTCTCGGTCGTGGACGACGAGCGCCGCCAGCGGAAGGTCCTCGGCCGCGCGCGGAAGATGGAACGCCTCCGGACGCTCGCCGACGCGGGTCACGAGGCGCCGCTCGAGCCGGACCCGGGCGCGAGCCGAGAGGCCGCAGGCGTCCATGAAGCGGTCGAAGTACGCTCGGAAGTCGGCCGCCGGCGCCACGAGGGCGATCGCCTCCGGGATCTCGACGAAGCCGGCGAGGAGCGCGCGCCGGAGCGCGAGGGCACTCACGGCGCCTCCGCCCGAGTGGGCGACGATCCCCCGCACCGGGCCCACGGCGTCCATCACGGCGGCAAGGGTCTCGGCCATCTCGGGGATCGTGGCGGTCCGGCCGTCCGAGGCGCCGTGCGCCGGGCCGTCGAACGCGGCGACCGAGAACCCCCCCGCGACCAGCGGCTCGACGAACGCGCCCATCTGCCCGCCCCGGCCACCCCAGCCGTGAACGAGGAGGATCCGCGGCCCGGCGCCCCAGCTCCACGTCGAGATCCGCCGGCCCGCCACACGGACCGCGCCCGGCGTCGCGCGCGCGAGGATCTCCTGCTCGCGTGCCGGCGCGGCGAAGCGCGGCGGCGTCAGGAAGAGTCGCGCCGCCAGACGAGCCGCTGCCCCCGGCGCGACCCGGCTGAGCGCGCTCACGCCGCGGAGGGTCAGGCGCTGAGTGATCGACGGCTTGAAGGACCGAACGATCGTGCTGTTATCGGTCGGGTCTGAGGCTCTCATCGTCATCGTTCGAAGCTCCTCGTGTAGGACCTAGCCGGACGCCGGAATCGGACGGCGGGCGCGCGCGAGCAGCGACTCGAAGGCGCGCCGGACCCGGGTCTCGGCACTCGGGTCGCGCAGAAGCCGCGCGAGGTGGTGGTACGACAGCATCGCCCCGTGGAGGTCGTACGCGAACTGCTCCGGGTCGAAGTCGGGATGGAACTGGCCTTCCCGGACCCCGGTGCGGGCCGCGTTGGCGATGACGTCGAGCCAGTCCCTCTGGGACTGTGCCAGGAAGTCTCGTGTGGGGCCGGGCCGGTCGTCCAGCTCCACGGCGGCCGCGATGAACGGGCAACCGCCGGGCAGGGCCGACGACCGCTCCCAGGCGAGCCAGCTCTCGAAGAGGGCCCGCACGCGCGGCTCGCCTCGGGGTGCCGCCAGGCCCGGCTTGACCACCTGCTCGACGAAGCGCGCGCGCGCAGTCTCGAGCACCTGGAGGAGCAGCTCCTCCTTCCCCCGGAAGTGGGCGAACAGCCCGCTCTTCGAGAGCCGGAGATCCTGGGCCAGGCGCCCGATCGTCAGCCCCTCGAGGCCCTCCTTGGTCGCGATCTGGAGGGCGTGGTCGAGGATCGCCCGGCGGGTCTCCTCACCTTTCCGCATGCGCCCATAATAGTACGGTCGTTCTTTTACGGTCAAGCGGTATCTTTCGGGACGCCCGCCTCGGCATTGCGCTCCAGGACGGTCTGGAGGAACTGCCGGGTCCGCTCGTGGCGGGGCGCGGTGAAGATCTGCTGCGGAGGCCCCTCCTCGACGACCACGCCGTCCGCCATGAAGAGCACCCGGTCCGCCACGTCGCGGGCAAACCCCATCTCGTGGGTCACGACGACCATCGTCATGCCCTCGGCGGCGAGCTGCCGCATCACCCGGAGCACCTCGCCGATCAGCTCGGGGTCGAGCGCGGAGGTCACCTCGTCGAAGAGCAGCGCCTTCGGCTGCATCGCGAGGGACCGCGCGATCGCCACCCGCTGCTGCTGGCCGCCGGAGAGCTCCTGCGGGTACGCGTCGATCTTGTCGGAGAGGCCGACCTTGGCCAGGAGCGCCACCGCCCGCCGCCGCACCTCGTCCTTCGGCTCGTGCCGGACGTGGACCGGCGCCAGCATCACGTTCTCGAGGACGCTGAGATGCGGGAACAGGTTGAACGACTGGAACACCATGCTGACCTCGGACCGGAGCGCCTCGATCCGGCGCTCGGGGTCCACGACCACCTTCCCGTTCCGCTCGTAGCGGTAGACCGGCTCGTCCTCCAGGTAGATCGTCCCGCTGTCGATCCCCTCGAGGTGGTTGATGCAGCGGAGCAGCGTCGACTTCCCGGCTCCCGAGGGGCCGATGATGCAGACCACCTCGCCCTTCTCGATGTTGAGCGACACGTCGCGCAGGACGTGCAGGTGGCCGAAGCTCTTGTTGACGCGGTCCAGACGGATCATCACGCCGCTCCCTGGGCCGCGCTTCCCAGCCCTGGCCGGGGCCGCCGGTAGCCGATCTTCATGCGCCGCTCGAGGTACTGGACGCCGAGCGACCCGGGGTACGACAGGGCGAGGTAGATGACTCCGGCAATCGTGAAGATCGTGAAGTACTGGAAGTTCGTGGCGGCGATGATCTGCCCGGTGAAGATGAGCTCCTTCACCGTGATCGTGGAGACGAGCGCCGTGTCCTTGAACAGGGAGATGAAGTAGTTGCCGAGCGGCGGCACGACGATCCGGAGCGCCTGCGGCAGGATCACGAGCCGCATCATCTTCGCCCGTGACATGCCGAGGGAGAGCGCGGCCTCGACCTGCCCCTTGGCCACCGCCTGGATCCCGGCGCGATAGACCTCGGACAGGTAGGCGGCGTAGTTCACCGTGAGGCCCACCACGCCCGCCGCGAACGGCCCGACCCTGATCCCGAACGCCGGCAGCACGAAGTAGATGTAGAAGAGCTGCAGCATGCACGGCGTGCCGCGGATGACCTCGACGTAGGTCGTCGACACGGTGCGAAGCACCCGGGAGCGCGACAGGCGCATCAGGGCGACGATCAGCCCGAACACCAGGCTCAGCACCATCACCGTGACCGTCAGCTCCACGCTGACGAGCGCCCCTCTGAGGAGGTCCGGGATGTAACTGCCAGCCTCGCGGAAATTGAACAGCGAGCTCAGGTTGTCGAACATGGTGCCTCCGACGGCGTGTGGGAGATCAGGTCAGACCGGACCGGGCCTCCGGACGAGGGCTGCGGCAGGCACACGGAGGGTTCTGGCGGCCGGTCGGCGCCGCCGGCGGCGTGTCGCCTCCCGCCGGCGGACCGGCCGGCCTGTCCCGCGCCCCGGCCCAGGAGAGGCGCGGGACAGGCCCTCGGGCTCGACTCCGTGACCGTGTCTACTTCGGGGTCTGAAGGGCGTTCGGGATGATCACGTAGTGGACCGGCAGCCCGGTCTGCACGAGGAACTTCCCCACCGTGCCGTCGGCCCGCATCTCGTCGATGGCGCGCGACAGCGCGTGGTTCAGGTCCACGTCCGTCTTCCGGAGCGCGTACCGCGCGTAGCCGAGCTGGAGGTCGATCGGCATCGCGACGGGGCTCATCTCCATGTTGATGCCGGGGTGCGCCTTGATGAACTGGAGCATCTTGATGTCGTCGTCGACGATGGCGTCGACGCGGCCGTTGGCAAGATCGGCGAACTCGACATCGCTCGTCGTGAAGAGCTTCAGCTCCTTCAGGTCCTTCCGCGCCTCCATGATCGGCTGGTAGAAGGTCCCGCGGTACGTCCCGACGACCTTCCCCGCCATCTGCTCCCAGGTCATGATCTTCTTCGGGTTGCCCTTCTGGACGGCCACCGCCGCGCCGTACCAGTACGCCGGGCTCGTGAAGTCGATGACCTTCAGCCGGCCCTCGTTCTCGTGGATGTTGTCCACGATGACGTCGATGCGCTTCGCCTGGAGCGCGGCGATGAGCGAGTCGAACGGCATGATCTCCCAGGTGATCTTCTTGATGCCGACGCGCCGGGCGGCCTCCTTCAGCATGTCGACGTCCAGGCCCTTGTATTCCTTCGTCTTCTCGTCCTGGTACGTCCACGGGAAGTCGGGGACGATGCCGAGGGTGATGCCGTCCTTCACCGCCCGGGTGTACGACCCGTCGCCGCCGACGAAGCTCACGCCGGGAATGGTGCCGCCCGCCCCGTACTCGTCAACGCCGGCCGTGGATATCCAGACCAGGCCGAGCATCAAGCCGAGGGTGAGAATTCCGGTCAAGATCCGACGTGACTTCCCATGCATGTGCGTACCTCCTGTGCGGTGCGCTGAGCCTCGGGGTGCGGCGGTTGCAGGCGGGCGGGATGCCAGTCTGGCCGCGCAGCGGCCACTACCATGGGGCCGGCCGCCTCATGATCGTTGGGCCCGGTCGAGACTGTCAAGGGCCGCCGGGGTGCGCGTTGCGCAACAGCCGGTCCAGCCCGGGTCAGGCGCGAGGGCGCTGGTTCTCCGGATCGAACGGCGGCTCCGCAACCACCGTCGCGGGACAGCGCTCGCCCAGGACGTCAAGGGCCAGGCGCGTCTCGGGCGTCGCCAGGCCGGCGTCGACGTACGCCACCGCCAGGCTCCGCCCGAGCCAGTGGGCGTAGCCGCCCGAGGTCGTGATCCCCACGATGCGCTCCCCCGCCCAGACCGCCTCGTTGCCCCAGCAGTCGGCGTCCCGCGCCGAGACCTCGAGCGTCGCGAGACGCTTCCGCGGGCCTTCCCGGCGCTGCCGGAGGAGCGCGTCCCGGCCGATGAAGTCGCCCTTGTCGAACGCGACGAACCGCTCGAGTCCCGCCTCGAGCGGCGTCACCTCGGTGTTGATGTCCGCGCCCCAGGCGCGATACGCCTTCTCGAGGCGCAGCGAGTCCATCGCCCGGAGGCCGAAGTCGACGAGCCCCAGGTCCTCCCCCGCGCCCCTGAGCGTCTCGTAGAGCCCGACCTGGTGCTCTACCGGATGGTGGAGCTCCCAGCCGAGCTCCCCCACGAAGTTGATCCGGAGGGCGCGCACCGGAGTCGACCCCACGGTGATCGTCCGCGCCGAAAGCCACGGGAACGCGGCGTTCGAGAGGTCGTCGCCGGTGACGCGCGCGAGGAGATCACGGGCGCGCGGGCCCGCCAGGATGAGCACGCCCCAGCGGGGTGTCACGTCCTCGATGGCCACGCTCGCATCCGGCGGCGCGTGCCGGCTGAGCCAGTCGAGGTCGTGCCGCTCGGCCACCGCGGCGCTCAGGACCAGGAAGCGCTCCGGCGCGAGCCGCGTCACGGTCACGTCGCACTCGATCGTGCCTCGCGGCGTCAGGAGCTGGGACAGGGCGATCCGCCCGAGCCGCGGAAGCCGGTTCGCGCAGAGCCGGTCGAGGAAGGCCTCCGCCCCCGGACCATGGACCTCGTACTTGGCGAAGCTCGAGAGCTCCAGCAGGCCGACCTGCTCGCGGACGGCGCGCGCCTCCCGGCCGACGGCGTCGAACCAGTTGGACCGCCGGAAGCTGGGCCGGTCACGCGGCTCCGTCCCGCGGGCGAACCAGTACGGACGCTCCCAGCCGTTCCGCACACCGAAGACCGCGCCCGCCGCGCGGAACCGGTCGTACAGCGGGCTCGTCCGCGCCGGGCGGCCCGGCCGCCGGTCGTCCTGCGGGTAGACGATCGCGTACTCGTCCTCGTAGATGTCGATGCAGCGGGCGACCGCGTAGCGCTCGGTGGCGTACGCCCCGTAGCGGCGCGGGTCGAGCTCCCACAGGTCGATGGACGGCTGACCCTCGACGATCCACTCCGCCAGGTACTGACCGATCCCGCCCGCCTGCGTGATCCCGAAGCTCAGCCCGCACGCCAGCCAGAAACCGGGCAGGCCGAACGCGGGGCCGATCAACGGATTCCCGTCCGGTGTGTACGTGATCGGCCCGTTGACGATCCGCTGGACGCCCGCGCGCGCGAGCGCGGGCACCCGGGCCATGGCGGCCTCGACGATCGTCCGGAGCCGCTCGGGGTCCGGCGGCAGGAGGTCGGCCCCGAAGCCCGGCGGGATGCCGCCGACGCCGAACGGCTTCGCCCCGCGCTCGTAGGGCCCGAGCAGCAGCCCGTTCGCTTCCTGCCGGAGGTAGTACGAGACGTCCACCTCGCGGAGGAGCGGCAGCTCGCGGGCGAGCCCCGCGACCTCGGGGATCGCCTCCGTCACGAGGTACTGGTGCTCCATGGGCACGATCGGCAGGTCCAGGCCGGCCAGCTGGCCGACCTCGCGCGCCCACGTTCCCGCGGCGTTGACCACGATCTCGGCCAGGAAGTCCCCGCGGTCGGTGGCGATCCGCCACTCCCCGCCCGGCGTCCGCGCGAGGCCGGTCACCCGCGTGTGCCGGTGGACGCGAGCGCCACGGTCGCGCGCGCCCTTGACCAAGGCCTGGGTCACGCTCGTCGGGTCGACGTGGCCGTCCTCGGGATTCCAGACGGCGCCGAGGAGGCCCCGGGTCTCGACGAGCGGATGGAGCCGCCGGATCTCCTCGGGGCCGATCACCTCGAACGGGAGCCCGATCGTCCGCGCCTTGCCCCGGTGGCGGAGGTACTCGTCCATCCGGTCCGGCACCGAGGCGAGCCGGAGGCTTCCGGGCCGGTGGAAACCGACCGCCTGTCCGGTCTCCGCCTCGAGTCGCTGATAGAGCTCGGTGCTGGCCAGGTGGATCCGGGAGATGTTCAGGCTCGTGTTGAAGTGCGGCGTGTTGCCGGCCGCGTGCCAGGTCGAGCCCGAGGCGAGCTCGCCCCGCTCGAGGAGGACCGCGTCGGTCCAGCCGGCGCGCGCGAGATGGTACAGGAGGCTCGCGCCCATGATGCCGCCCCCGATGACGGCGACGCGCGCGGTCTCGGTCATGGCTCGGCGTCGTCCGCCGGCTCGTTCTCGGCCGGGAGCGGCGGGAGCGCCGGAGGCGCCGCGCACGGGGCCGAGACCCGCGTCAGCTCCCACGAGACGGACTCCCTGAGGCTATCGCGGTCCCCGTAGTCATGCGTAACCGCGTACTCGCCCTTCATCATCCGCCCCGAGGCGTCCAGGATGCATGGTTGCTCCGGGTCCGGGTCAGCGCCCACCCAGATTCCGCTAAAGAGCTCCTGCTGGTGGGTGGGGGGGCCACTCGCCCAGTGGGTGGTCGAGGGGTATCGGTACTCCGCAGTCCCGACATTGAACCTGTAGGAGGTCGGGCGCGATGGACCGCCCGCGACGAGAAGACCGTCCGACGTTTCTCCATCGATGTGGCTCGTCCCCGACCCCTCGGTTCTGTTGCCGCCGCCGCTCGAGTCCGACACCACCTCCCGGAGGCGCTCGCGCACGGTGGCGTCGTCAAGGTGGAGCCCCAGGTCTCCGGAATGCGGGCTCTCACGCAGCCGGACCGAGTAGACGGTTCGAACGGTCCGGGTGCCGAAGATGCCAACGCCGCTGCCGCCGTCGGCATGGCGGGACACACCGCGCCGGCCCACCGTGCCGAGCCAGAACCCGCAGGTCCCGTCCCCACTGCCACCACCGCCGCTATCACCTGCCCCGCTCCCACCACCCCCGAAGCCGGCCGGAGGCGGGGCCAGGTAGATCCAGCGGACCTCGCGCCGGTCGTAGGCACGCGCGGGCGTCACCACCCGGCGAGCGTCGAGACTCACGAGAGGACCCGGCCGTACGGATCCATCCCGGAGATGGAGCTCGTCCTCACCCGGACCCCGCACCGCCGGCGGGGGCAACGGCGGGTCGTCGAGGCCGATCATCACGATGTCGCGGCGCGGGACCTCGGTCTTGTCGAGCCGGCATTCCGCGGCGTCACAGCTCAGGAGCTGGCCCCGCCGCACCTCGCTCCCGAGGATGAGGAGATCGCGGGCCTCGGCGGACGTCGACCGGACGCCGGCGCTCAGCCCGACCATCAGGCTCACGACCAAGACCGTCCGCCGGCCCACGCAGGGCCATCGCGCCGCATCGCGCTCCAGGCCCGGCCGATCGCTTACACGATCGTCGAGGCTCGCGTGGCGCATCGTGACCGAGCTCCGGAATCAGCCCCGTTGCCGACCCAGGTACGCGGCGATGCGCGCGGCCTCGCGCTCGCGGAACCGGACGGCGATCCGGAGCTGCTCCAGGTACTGCTCGAGGATCTTTCCGCCGAGCTCGATCTGGTGAGCCGGGAAGAACGCGCGCACCTCCGCCTCCCATTCCGGTCGCACCAGCGCGCTGACGCCGTCGAACAGCCGGCGGAACGCGCTCGGCGGATAGACCCGGCGCATGGTCTCCCAGTGGCCCTTCACGAACTCCCACGCGATCCCGCGCCCCCAGACGCTCGCGAGGACCGCGCGCACGACGTAGGGCGCGTCCTGGCTCCGGATCTCGCCGTCCAGCGTGTGCTGGAGCGTCTGGGTGACGAGCTCGGGCTGGCGGAACGCCGCCAACGCGTAGAGGTACCGCTGCTCCTCCTGAGGGCTCCGGGCGTGGCGGAAGCGCTCGCGGAACTCGGCGTACGCGTCGCCGCCGGCCCGGGCGAGGATGGCGATCACGGCGGGCAGCACGTTCGGATCGACCGCGCGCTCGTCACCCCGATAGCGCGAGTACAGCTCTCTCGCCTGTCCCTGGATCTCCTGGTCGTCGCCGAGAACGCCCACGGCGCGGAGGAGATCGCCTCGAAGCTGGCGCGTGAGCTCGTCCTCGCCGGGCTGCGGCGTCCACCCGAGCCGCCTGGCAGCGGGTCCGATCCGCTCCCGCACGAAAGCCTCGAGATCCTGCCGCGCGTCGTCGTCGATCGCCCGGTTGATGTATGCGAGGGCACTGACCAGCACCGCCCACACGTTCCGGTCGGTCTCATCGCGGAAGCGCTCCGTCATGTCGAGGAACGCCGGCGCGTCGAGGTCGCCGGCTTGCGTGAGCGCGAAGCAGTCCGAGACCAACCCGAAGCGCTCGATGGGCGCGAGCACGGAGAGATCGGCGGTCAGGCGGCTCAGCAGCGCCGGCGCGTAGCCGACCCGGTAGAAGCCGGGGCCGCCCGCGTTCACCACGACCCAGTCCGGCGCGCCTGGGAGCGCGAGGTCGTCCTCGGCGCCGGCCAGGAGCAGCTTGTGCTCCGTGACCTTGCCGGCAACCGACGCCCGCGCCGACACCGGGACCCTCCAGAGCTGCGGGGCCTCCTCGGCGTCCGCGGGCGCGGTGTCGCCGAGGTACGTGAAGCGCCGCTGGGTCAGGAGGAGCTTCGACCCCTCGACCTGGACCCCCACGAGGGGGTACCCCGGGCGGAATACCCAGCCGTCCATGACATCCGGGATGGGCTGGCCTGACGCCTCGCCCAGCGCCTTCCAGAGGTCGGTGGTCTCGGCGTTCTCGTACTCGTGCCACCGGAGGTAGAGACGCACGCCCTCGCGGAAGGTGTCCGGTCCGATGTGCTGCTCGAGCATGCGCAGGACCGACGCGCCCTTCTCGTAGGTGAGGAGGTCGAACATCGCCTCGCAGTCCCGCGGCGCCCGCACGTCGTACTCGATGGGCCGGCTCGAGTGAAGGCCGTCGATCCCCATCGCGGCCGCGCGCGAGACGCCGAAGCTCACCCAGCGTTGCCACTCGGGCTTCCACGCATGGACCGCAAGCATCTCCATGAAGGTGGCGAACGCCTCGTTGAGCCAGATGCCGTTCCACCACGTCATCGTCACGAGGTCGCCGAACCACATGTGCGCGAGCTCGTGGGCGACCACGTCCGCGATGCGCTCCAGGTCCGAGTGGGTCGCCGCCGCCTCGTCGACCAGCAGCGCCGTCTCGCGGAACGTGATGGCGCCGAGGTTCTCCATGGCGCCCGACGCGAAATCGGGAATCGCCAGCAGGTCGACCTTGTCGCTCGGGTACGGGATGCCGTAGTAGCGCTCGAAGAAGTCGAGACAGAAGGCGCCGGCCGTCCGGGCGTAGCTGGCCAAGTGGCGCTTCCCCTGGACGCACCAGACACGGAGCGGGGTCTTCCCGACCATCACCGGCTCGGTCGACTCGAGCTCGCCGACGATGAATGCGACCAGGTAGGTGGACATCCGGATGGTGTCGCCGAACGTCACCGCGCGCCGGCCGTCGGCGACCGACTCCTCGCGGACGGGTGCGGTGTTCGAGATCGCGGTGTAGCCCTCGGGCACCACCAGCGTCACGCCGAACACGGCCTTGAGGGCGGGCTCGTCCCAGCACGGGAACGCGCGGCGCGCGTCGACGGCCTCGAACTGCGTGGCCGCCATGACGTGCGTCCGTCCGTCCGCACCCTTGAAGGTCGAGCGATAGAAGCCGTGGAGCTGGTCGTTCAGGATCCCCTGGAAGGTGATGCGGAGGCTCCACGCTCCGGGGCGAAGCGCGCGGGGGAAGCGGAGGTGCACGCGGTCCTCCGTCGCCGGGTCGAGCGACGCCGTGCCCTCGAGCCGCGTCCCGTCCGGCGCTTCCGCCGCGACGTGGGTGATCGTGAGCTCGACGGCGTTCAGCTGCACCTCGTCCGTCTCGTCTCGGACCTCCACCTGGACGGTCTCCTCGCCGGCGTACGTCGCGGTCTCGAGGTCGGGCTCGAGCCGGATGTCGTAGCGGCTCGGGACGACGGTCCTGGGCAGGCGGTGGCTGTTCACGTGGCTCCCCTTTCCGGGCTCCGGCGGCGGCCGCCGGTCTGTTGACGACGATGGAGCCCCGGCGCAACGCCGCGCGGGGCCCCGATGGAGGATACCATCCGGCAGCGCGTGGTGGCCCGCGGTCGGCCGCCTCGGTCCGAACGCTCCTCGAGGCGGCCGCCGTTGACGCTGCGTGTGCGCGCGTGTATATGACCCGTGAGCCCGCACCCTGGACCGTCCGGTTCCCCAATGGAGGCTGCCGCATGAGCGAGCGCGCGAAGACCCTGGCCCACCAGCTCGAGCAGGCGAACCAGTCGTTGGCCGCCACCCTCGAAGGGCTCTCGGATGCCCAGTGGCGGACCAAGACGCCCGGCGACGGCCGGAGCGTCGGCGTCGTCGCCCATCACGTGGCCGCGAGCCACAAGTCGGTCGCCGGTCTCGTCGGAGCGATCACGCACGGCAAGACGATCCCGGCCCTCACGATGGACATGATCCACGAGGGCAACGCGGCGCACGCGGCCCAGCACGCGAGCTGCACGAAGGCGGAGACCCTGGCCCTCCTCCACCAGAACGGAACGGCTGCCGTTGCGACGGTCAGAGGGCTCGGCGACGCGGATCTGGATCGGACCGCGACCCTGCCCATGGGGACGATCACCGTGGCCAAGCTGATCGAGATGGTCCTCGTCGGTCACGCCAACGATCACCACGGCACCATCCGCCGGGCCATCGCCTGACGCGGTCGGCCGTCGACATGGCGTCTGGACACCCACACCGGTTGGCGACCCTCGCCGACCCGCGGGAGGACCGCCGACGATGAGCGAGCGCGCGCAGGCCCTGGCCGACCGCTTCGAGCAAGCCAACCGCGAGCTGATCCAGACGGTCGAGCGGCTGTCCGACGCCCAGTGGAAGATGCAGACGGCCGGCGAGGGATGGACCGTCGGCGTCGTCGCCCACCACGTGGCCGGCGGTCATGTCGGGATATCCGGCTGGGTGCAGAAGATCGCCAACGGCGACCCCATCACCGTCGACATGGACGCGATCCACAAGCGCAACGCCGAGCACGCGGTCGAGCACGCGCACACCACGAAGGCCGAGACGCTGGCCCTCCTCCGCCAGAACGGGGCCGCGGCCGCCGCCGTCGTGCGGGGGCTCGGCGACGCTCAGCTCGACCGCGTCGGGGGCGCCATGAAGATGAGCGCCTCGCAGGCGATCGAGCGCATCCTCATCGGTCACGTGCAGGACCACCACGGCAGCGTCAAGAAGGCCATCGGCGCCTGACGGGGTCGGACTCCGCGGCAACCGGCCGCCGGGCGCTCGGCCGCCCGCTCCGGGCCGCCTGATCGACATGCTCGCCCGTCTCGGTCTGGCCCTGGCCCCGATCCTGCTCCTGCTGCTCGCCGCGTGCGGGACGCTCGCGCGCGACCCCGCGTGGTGGCAGGCGCGACGCGACTCGTCCGAGCAGGCCCCCGACCCCGCCACGACGCCCGCGGCCGTGATCCAGATCTACGCGGCGCGCACCGTCGGGTGGAAGGGCGCGCTCGGCGTCCACACGTGGATCGCCGTGAAGCGGTCCGGCGCGCCCGAGTACACGCGTTACGAGGTCATCGGCTGGGGCGTGGACCGGGGCGCCTCGGCGCTCCGCGTGAACCGGACGGGACCGGACAACTACTGGTTCGGGAGCCGGCCCGACCTCCTGGTCGACGCGCGCGGCGAGGGGGTCGACGCGCTGATCGACCGGCTCGAGGCCGCGGTGGGCGCCTATCCCTACCCCGCGACGTACCGCACGTGGCCGGGCCCGAACAGCAACACGTTCACCGCGTTCGTCGGCCGCTCCGTCCCCGAGCTACGCCTCGATCTGCCGCCGACCGCGGTGGGGAAGGACTTCCTCCCCGGCGGCGCGCCGGTGGGGCTCGCGCCGAGTGGCACCGGTGTCCAGGTCTCGGTCCTCGGTCTCGCCGGCGTCCTCGTCGGCTGGGAGGAAGGACTCGAGGTCAACGTCCTCGGGCTCACGTTCGGTCTCGACTGGAATCGCCCCGCCCTGAAGCTCCCGGGCGTCGGCCGGCTCGGCGTCCCCCAGACCCCCGCGCCCTGACGACCGCGGCCCGCGGCCCGCGCGGCACGCGCGGACCGAGCACCCGACGTTGCGGGCGCCCCACGGTTCCCCTATCATGCGAAGGGTGCCATGAGGACCTGGCCGCGCCCCGCCGCCCCGCTCTGCTGCGGAGCATTCCCCCTCGCCACTCGCCGCCGTCCCGGAGGACCCGCGTGAAGAAGAACTTCTACAGCGACAACGTCTCCGGCGCCACGCCCGAAATCCTGCGGGCGATCGTCGAGTCGAACCACGACGACACCCCGCCCTACGGCGCCGACCAGTACACGCAGCGGCTGGAGCGGCGGATGGCCGAGTTCTTCGAGACGGAGCTCGAGGTCTACCCGGTCGGTACCGGCACGGTGGCGAACGGGCTCTGCGCCTCGATCCTCTGCACGCCGTACGGCGCGATCTACTGCGCCGAGATCTCGCACCTCCACTCCAGCGAGTGCGGCGGGACGGAGTTCTGGTCGGGGGGCGGCGCGCGGAGCGTCCCGCTCCCCACCGTGGACGGCAGGATCCAGGTCGCGGCCCTGGTGGAGACGATCGAGGCGGGTACGCTGCGGACCGCCGACCCGCCGGGCAAGGCGCTCAGCCTCACCCAGGGGACCGAGGCCGGAACGGTCTACGCGCTTCGCGAGCTGCGCGAGCTGGCGGCGGCCGCCCACGCGAAGGGCCTCCTGGTCCACATGGACGGCGCGCGCTTCGCGAACGCCGCGGCGCGACTCGGCTGCACGCCGGCCGAGCTCACCTGGAAGGCGGGCGTCGACGTCCTGTCGTTCGGGGCCACGAAGAACGGCGCGCTCTGCGGCGAGGCCGTCGTCTTCTTCGACCGCAAGCTCGGCGAGACGATGCGCTATCGGCGGCGCCGGGCCGGCCATCACTACTCGAAGATGCGGCTCCTCTCGGCGCAGCTCCTCGCCTTCCTCGAGGACGATCTCTGGCTGCGGAGCGCCCGCCACGCGAACGCGATGGCCGCCCGCGTGCGCCAGGGCCTGGCCGACATCCCCGGCGTCCACTTCCCGCACCCGACCGAGATCAACTTCGTGCTGACGGCGCTGCCGAAGCCCGTGTGGGACGGCCTGGTCGCCGACGGCTACAGCTTCTCCCGGCGCGGCGCGCCCCGGGACGGCGTCATCCGGATCGCGTGCTCCTGGGATACCCCGGTCGAGGCGGTCGACGCGCTGGTCGAGGCCGCCCACCGACACGCCGGTCTCGTGCCGGCCGGCGCGGCGGCTGACGGCCGCGCGTGACGTGCGGGACGGCCCGCCGGCCGTCCCGCGCGCCGCCACCCGCCGCCCGCGACACCCGGGGTCCGCCTGATGCAGTTCCCCGCCGCCCTCCGGGCGCTGAACCACCGGGACTTCCGCCTCTTCTGGATCGGCCAGTCGATCTCGTCCGTCGGAAGCTGGATGCAGTCGGTCGGCCTCTCGTGGCTGGTCCTCGAGCTCACGAACTCGCCGTTCCGCCTGGGGCTCGTGAGCGCGCTCCAGTTCGCGCCCGTGCTGCTCTTCTCGGCGGTCGCCGGAGTCGTCGTCGACCGGACGCCGAAGCGGCGGCTGGTCATCGCGACCCAGACGGCGCTCATGCTGCCCGCCTTCGCGCTCGCGCTCCTCACCTGGACCGGACGGGTGCAGTACTGGCACGTGGCGACGCTGGCGGGCGTGATCGGCCTGGTGAACGCCCTCGACATGCCGTCCCGGCAGTCCTTCCTCGTCGAGATGGTCGGCCGTGAGGACCTTCTGAACGGGATCGCCCTCAACTCGGCGACGTTCAACGCCGCCCGGGTCGTCGGCCCCGCGATCGGCGGACTCCTCATCGCCCGCTACGGTACGGCTGTCGCGTTCCTCCTGAACGCCCTGTCGTTTCTCGCGGTGGTCCTGAACCTGGCTGCCGTCCGGGCGGGGTCCGACCCGAGGCCCCGGCGCGGCACCACGATCCGAGAGGAGCTGGCGGACGGGATCCACTACGCGACGCGCACCCCGCTGGTCGCTCTGATCCTGGGCCTCGTCTTCGCCGTCAGCACCTTCGCCATGAACCACGGGGTCCTCGTCCCCCTCTTCGCGCGCGAGGTGCTCCACGAGGGCGTCCACGTGTTCGGCCTGCTGATGGCGTCGCTCGGGGGCGGGGCGGTCACGGGCGCCATCGCCGTCGCCCTGCTCGGGTACGGGCGGCCCCCGCTCGCCGCGGTGGTGATCCCGGGGATCGGCGTCGCGCTCGGCATCCTGAGCCTCGCGTTCGTCCGCCACTTCGCGCTGGCCGCGGTGGTGCTGTTCCTGGTCGGTATCATGCAGATCGTCTTCCAGAACGGGTGCAACACGATCGTCCAGGTCACGGTGCCGGACGAGCTCCGGGGCCGGGTCATGGGCGTGTACATGATGGTCTTCGCCGGGGCGACGCCGGTGGGCGCCTCCCTGATCGGGTCAGTGGCCGAGGGGGCCGGCGTACCGGCGGCGTGCCTGGTGGGGGGCAGCATCGCCCTCCTCGGCGTGCTGGTCACCCTGGTCTGCTGGAGCCGGACCCGGAACGCGTACGCCTGACGGCGAGACCTTGCATGACGAGCTCACGGACGCACAGCACGCGCTGACGTCGGAGGACACGACCACATGATGGACTACCGCGGCATCGAGAACCGGTTCCGGGACACCTTCACCCTCCGGCGGCGGCCGGTGGCGGTGGCCTTCTGCGAGGCGCCCCCCGCCAACGTCGCGAAGTTCGCCGGCACCGAGCCTTCGAGCTGTAGCTTCTGGCGGGTCGCCGCGGGGGGCCGCACCTTCTACACGGTGCCGAGCGACCACTACAACTGCGCGGTCGGGAGCCACACCCACAACATCCCGCTTCCGCCGGACCGCGCCGAGGAGCTCACGCAGACGCTCGGGTTCATGACCGGCATCGGCTACGTCCGGATGGAGGAGGTCCCCAAGATCCCGCGCCTTCCGCGGACGCCGGGCGCCATCGTCTACGCGCCCCTCGGCGACACGCCGGTGGATCCCGACGTCGTCCTCGTCTCCGGCCGCCCCGGCCCGCTGATGCGGCTTCTCGAGACGGCCATCCGCGCCGGCCTCCAGGCGCAGGTGCCGTTCATGGGCCGCCCGACCTGCATGGCGCTCCCGGCGTCGCTCACCCACGGGGTACTGGCCAGCACGGGCTGCGTCGGCAATCGCGTGTACACGGATCTCGGCGACGACGAGCTGTACGTCGCGATCCCGGGGAAGGACCTCGCCCGGCTGGCTGCCGAGGCCGAGACCATCGCCGCCGCCAACGTGACACTGGCCGACTACCACCGCGGGCGACGACAGGCCCTCGCCACGGAGTAGCTCGCCCGCGCATGCGCATCGGCGTCGACCTCGGCGGCACGAAGATCGAGGGCATCGCCCTCGACCGCGACGGGCGCGAGCGCGGGCGCCGGCGCGTGCCGACGCCCCGCAACCGCTACCCCCTCACCCTCGCCGCCATCACCACGCTCGTCGAGGGGCTCGAGCGCGAGTCCGGGGAGCCGGCGCGCGTGGGCATCGGGATGCCGGGCGCGCTGTCGCCGGCAACGGGGCTCGTCAAGAACGCCAACAGCGTCTGGCTGAACGACCGGCCCCTCCGCCAGGACCTCGAGCGCCTCCTCCACCGTCCCCTCCGCTTCGCCAACGACGCCAACTGCTTCGCGCTGTCGGAGGCGCGCGACGGGGCCGGCGCCGGCGCCCGCGTGGTCTTCGGCGTCATCCTGGGCACGGGCACCGGCGGCGGGATCGTCGTCGACGGGCGCGTCCTCACGGGCCCGAACGCGATCGCCGGCGAGTGGGGGCACAACCCCCTCCCGTGGCCGGCTCCCGGCGAGTGGCCGGGCGCGGCGTGCTACTGCGGGCGAACGGGCTGCGTCGAGACATTCCTGTCGGGGCCGGGAATGGCGCGCGACCACCGCGAGGTCACCGGCGAGTCCCTCGACGCGACCGGCATCGCCGCGCGGGCCGCCGACGGCGACGCGGCGTGCGAGGCCACGCTCGCGCGGTACGAGGAGCGGCTCGCGCGGGCGCTGGCCGTGGTGGTGAACCTGCTGGACCCCGACGTCGTCGTGCTCGGGGGCGGCCTCTCCAACCTCTCGCGGCTCTACGAGCGCGTGCCCGTGCGGTGGGGCGCGTGGGTGTTCTCGGACCGCGTGGACACGCCGCTCCGTCCCCCCCAGCACGGGGACTCCAGCGGGGTTCGCGGGGCGGCATGGCTCTGGGACGCCGCGGAGGACGACGGCCGGCCCGCGCCATGGCCGCCACCTACCGCCTGAGCGCCGGCCGGCGCGTCGTGAACGCCCTCGTCCGGACGCTCCTCCGGGCGGGCGCGGGACCGCGCCACACCTTCCTCCTGACGGTGCCCGGCCGGCGAACGGGACGCGGGCGGTCCACGCCGGTGACACTGGTCGAGACCGACGGGCAGCGCTGGCTGGTCGCTCCGTACGGCACGGTGGGATGGGTCCGGAACGCGCGCGCGGCCGGGCGCGCGGTCCTCGCCCGCGGGCGTCGCCGCGAGCCGGTCATCCTGACCGAGGTCCGGCCGGAGCACACGGCGCCGATCCTCCGTCAGTACGCCCGCGAGGTACCGGTCACGCGGCCCTACTTCGACGCGGGACCCGACGCGACGCTCGACGCCTTCGCCGCCGAGGCCGCGCGTCATCCCGTGTTCCGGATCACCTCGGCCAGCGCGACGAGCGACTCCACGCGCTCGAGACCGGGGCGGTCCGCGTGACGCCCGGCTCGATCGATCAGGACGGCCCGAAGGCCGGCGGCGCGGGCGCCTTCGCCGTCCTCGGCGGGCGAGTCGCCGACGTGCACGGCCCGCGCGGCATCCGCGCGATGGCGCGCGAGGGCGCGGGCGAAGATCGCCGGATCCGGCTTCGTCGCGCCCACCTGGCTCGACAGGGTCACCGAGGCGAAGGACGCGGCGAGGTCGAGCCCCTCCAGGATCCCGAGCACGCGGCTGTCGAAGTTGCTGATGACGCCGAGCGAGCAGCCGAGCGATCGCAGCGCCGCGAGCGCCGGCCGCACGTCGGGGAAGACGTCCCACGTCGCCGCGTCCTCGAAGTGCCGGTAGACCGCCTCGAAGTACGCATCGAAGGCGCCGGGCGCGAACGCGCCAAGAGCCCCGGCGCCGGCGAAGACGTCGCGGACGATCCCGCGCCAGACCTCCCGCTCGAGGGCGGGCACCTGGTCGGGCGGCGCGCCGGGAAACGCCATCATCGGCGCGGCGCGGAACGCGCGCGGGAACTCGCGCTCGAGCCCGCGCGGGTCGGCGACGACGCCGAAGCGCGCCGCGACCCGCGCATACTGCTGGCCGACGCCATCGCGCACGCGGATCAGCGTCCCCGCGACGTCGAAGAACACGACCGTCGTCACGCGCGCCTCCCCGCCCCGTCCGGCCCTGTTCCGCGCCCGGCGGTGGCGACCAGCCGATGAGCGCCGCCGAGCCTACCGGCCCGGCGCCGGAGCCGCTCCACGAGACGGCCGGCAATGGGCCGATCGGTCCACGGCGTCCTCCACCGTCCCGCCACCCCCGCACCGGAGGGCCTCGTCCTCACCCACGGCGCTGGCTCCTCGTCGGAGAGCCCGCTCCTCGTCGCGCTCGCCGAGGCGCTCGCGGCGCGTGGCGTCTCGGTCCTCCGCTGCGACCTGCCGTTCCGCCAGGCCCGAGCCCAGGGACCACCGTCGCCCGCCGGCGCCGCGCGCGACCGGGACGGGCTCCGAGCGGCCCTCTCGGCGCTCACGCGCCGAGGCTTTCGGCGCGTCTCGCTCGGCGGCCACTCGTACGGAGGGCGTCAGGCGACCCTCCTCGCCGCGGAGGACCCGGGGGTGGCCGAGGCCCTCCTCCTCCTCGCGTATCCCCTGCACCCACCGACCCGGCCCGCCGAGCTTCGCGTCTCGCACTTCCCTCGACTCCGGACGCCCGCCGTCTTCGTCCACGGCACCAAGGACCCGTTCGGCACCGAGGCGGAGCTCCGAGGCGCGCTCACGCTCATCCCGGCGCCGGTGACACTCCACCTCGAGCCCGGCGCGGGCCACGATCTCGGTGCCGCGCGGCGCTCCCGCGGCGCGCTCGCCAGCCTGGCCGCGCGACTGGCCGCGCGGTGGGTCGAGCGCCGCTGTGACGGATCGACAGGCGCGGCAGTCTAGCACGCCGCCCCCGCGCGCGCGCCCGCCGCGCGCGAGCGTCGATCGAAAGCTGATATAGTTCTGGAGCCATGAGCGTCGCGCGATGACGATTCGCGAGCGCGTCGAGCGCCTCAGGAAGGAGCTCGGCCAGGAAGCGCTCTCCGGCTTCCTCGTGCCCCGCTCCGACGAGCACCAGGGCGAGTACGTCCCGCCGCACGCCCAGCGCCTGGCGTGGCTCACCGGCTTCACGGGCTCCGCCGGCGTCGCCATCGTCCTGGCCGACGCGGCCGCGCTCTTCGTGGACGGGCGCTACACGCTCCAGGCGCGCGACGAGACGCCCGGCGACGTGTTCGAGCATCACCACGTGACGGAGAGCCCGCCCGCCGAGTGGCTCCGCCAGCGCCTCCGTTCGGGCGACCGGCTCGGTTACGATCCGTGGCTCCACACGATCGAGAGCGTCGAGCGCCTCCAGGCCGTGTGCGGCAAGGTCGGCGCGACGCTGGTCCCGGTCTCCGAGAATCTCGTCGACCGCGTCTGGGACGACCAGCCTCCGCCGCCGCGCGGCCCGATCGTCCCCCATGACCTGAAGCACGCCGGGCGTCCCGCCCCGGACAAGCAGCGGGAGCTGGGCGACCTCCTCACCCGGGACGGCGTCCACGCGGTGGTCCTCGCCGCTCCCGACTCGATCGCATGGCTCCTCAACGTCCGGGGAAGCGACGTCGACCACACGCCGTTGCCGCTCGCCTTCGCGGTGGCGCACCGCGACGCGAGCGTCGATCTCTACGTGGATCCGGCAAAGCTGACCCCGGGCCTCCGCGAGCACCTCGGGGACGGCGTCCGCGTCCATCCGCCGGAGGCCCTCGGCCCCGCCCTCGACCGTCTGGGCGCGGCCCGCCGGACGGTGCAGGTCGATCCGAGCTGGACGGCGGCGTGGATCATCCAGCGCCTCACCGGGTCGGGGGCGACGGTGGTCCGCGGGGCCGACCCGTGCCTCCTCCCCAAGGCCCTCAAGAACGACGTGGAGCTGGCGGGTGCGCGCAGCGCCCACGAGAAGGACGGCGTCGCGCTTTGCCGGTTCCTCGCCTGGCTGAGCCGCGTGGGGCCCGGGGGCCGCCTCACGGAGATCACGGCGGCGGAACGCCTGGATGCACTGCGGGCCGAGGAGTCGCTCTTCCGCGACGTGAGCTTCCCCACGATCTCCGGGGCAGGCCCGAACGGCGCCATCGTCCACTATCGCGCGACGCCCCGTACGGACCGCCGGATCGAGTCCGGGATGCTCTACCTGGTCGACTCCGGCGCGCAGTACCTCGACGGCACGACCGACGTGACCCGGACCGTCGCCGTCGGGCCGCCGACGGCGGAGCAGCGCGACCGGTTCACGCGCGTCCTCCGCGGCCACATCGCGCTGGCGCTCGCGCGGTTCCCGAAGGGGACGACGGGGTCCCAGCTCGACGCGCTCGCGCGCGCGCCCCTCTGGGAAGCGGGCCTCGACTTCGACCACGGCACGGGCCACGGGGTCGGGAGCTACCTGTCCGTCCATGAGGGCCCGCAACGCATCTCGAAGATGGGGAACTCGGTGGCGCTGAGTCCCGGGATGATCCTGTCCAACGAGCCCGGGTACTACAAGACCGGGGAATACGGAATCCGCATCGAGAGCCTCGTCGTGGTCACCCCGGTGCCGGCGCCGCCCGGCGGCGAGGTCACCCTCTACGGATTCGAGACGCTCACGCTCGCGCCCATCGACCGCGCGCTCGTCGAGCCGGAGCTCCTCGCCTCCGTCGAGCGCGCCTGGCTCGATGGCTACCACGCGCGCGTGCGGGACGTGATCGCGCCGCGAGTTGACCGCGAGACGGCGGACTGGCTCGAGGCGGCGACACGCCCGCTCGCCTCGCGCTGACCCACCGCTCCGGATAGCCCACGCCCGGCCGGACCGGGCGCGCCCGTCAGTCGAGGCCCCAGGCGCGCACCCGGGAAGGCACGATCCGGAACAGCGCGCGGTCGGCGGGCATCGTCCGGCCGCTCCAGCGGCGCTCGAGATGCGGGTGGTACTTCTCCAGGAATCGCGTCACCCACGCGCGCCGCTCGGGGCCGTCGGCCAGGAACTCCGCGCGGCCGTGAACCGTCACGCCGCGGATGACGCCCCCCGTGCCGCCCTCGGCCACGACGCTGACGCGCGGATCGCGGCCGAGGTTCCTCACCTTCTGGGTGTCGGCCACGCTCACCATCGCGAGGGCCACGGGATCGTGGGCGAACCACATCGGCATCGCCAGCGGCGCGCCGTCCGGCTGCACGGTCGCGAGCACGACGACCGTCTGTGTCGCAAGGAACCGCTGGATCCGCTCCTCGGCCAGGCTCATGCGGTCAACGCTCCTTTCGGCCCACCCTGAGGGCAGCGGCGGGTGTCAGTGTCCCGTGGGCCGCGGACTGGGCCGGGCCGCGGGCAGGACGATGACGGCCAGCCCGGCCAGGATGAGCGCCATCCCCGCGTAGCGCACCGGGCTGAAGACCTCGCGGAACACCAGGGCCGACGACAGGAGCCCCGCGCACGGCGCGACGAGGGCGAACGGCGCCACCACGGCTGCCGGGTAGCGCTGGAGAAGGCTTCCCCAGGAGGCGTAGGCCACGATCGTGGCGGCGACACCCAGATAGGCGACCGCGCCGAGATTCCGCCAGGAGGCGCCCGCGATCGCGTCGAGGAGCGAGGGCGCGGGATCGATGGCCCACGACAGGAGGAGCGCGGGCACGGGCGGAACCAGGCTCGCCCAGACGACCAGCGGAAAGATCGGCGCGTGGGGCACGCGCTTCACCAGGATGTTGCCGATGGCCCAGCTGAAGGCCCCCGCCAGGGCCAGGCCGAGGGCCGCCGGCCGGAGGTCCGCGCCGGTGGTCAGCCCGACGAGTGCCAGGCCCGAGAAGGCGACGGCCATTCCCGCGCCCTGGCGGCGAGTGGGCACGTCCCGGAGGAACAGCGCCGCGAGCAGGACCGTGAAGAACGCCTGCATCTGCTGGCTCACCGAGGCGAGACCGGGCGGGAGCCCCATCGTGTACGCGAGGAACAGGAGCATGAACTGCCCCGCGAACAGGGTGAGCCCGATCAACCCGATCGACGACCACGGCATCGGGGGCCGCGGCACCAGCAGCGCCGGCACGCACGCGACCAGGAACCGGAGCGCCAGGAGCTGCGAGGCCGAGAAGCTCTCCAGCGCGAACTTGACGGCGACGAACGCGAGCCCCCAGATCGTCGAGGTGGCCACGGCCAGGCACGCGTCGGAGGTCCTCATCCCGGCCGCCATCGAAGGATGCGCCGGCGCTCAGAACACGCGGAAGATCGCGAGCCACGCGCGGAGGACCATCGTCCATCCGGGGCTCCCCGCGCGCACGTTCGAGCCGGGAGCCTCGACCCCCGCGAGGATCCGGCTCCACGGGACTGCGGCGTCGCGCGTCGCCCCGCGGAGCGCGAACCCGATCTCGACCCGCGCCTGCGACTCGAGCCGGCCGAGAGCGTACACGCGCACGTCGTCCTCGTCCCAGACGCGGACGGGGCGGTCGATCTTTCCGTAGTTGCGCACCTTGACCGGCAGCATGGCGGTGGCCACCACGTCGCGCCGGAGGCGCACGACCACCTCGTCCTGGGTCTCGGCGCCGCTGTTCCCCACCTCGAGGCGATAGAGGAACGTACACCCGTCCTTGCCGCACGCGACGAGCGGAGGCTCCTGCTGGTAGAGGATCTCGCGGGACGGCTGGCCGAAGATCGACACGCCGCCCGCGACGAGCGCCAGGACGCCCGCGGCCACCAGCGCCCGGCGGCACCAGCGCGCCCAGTCGAGCACGGCGCCGAGAGTACCACGCGCCCTCGCGGGGACCCTCGGGTCACGGCACGGATGGGGCTTGTCCGCATCCACGTCCTCGGTCAGACTGACCTTCTCGCATGACGACGACGGGCGGTCCAGCCATCGTGCTCCTCGCGAAGCTCTTCGTGCACCCGGGCCGGATCGCCGAGTTCCGCCGCTTCGAGACCGAGGCTTCCCGCATCATGCGCCGCCACGGCGGGCGGATCGAGCGCGTCATCCGCCCGACCGGCCCGGGCGACGACCTCCCGCACGAGATCCACGTCGTCTCCTTCACGAGCGCCGCGGGATTCGAGGCCTACCGGGCCGACCCCGAGCTCGCGGGGCTGGCGACGCTCCGGGCATCCGCGATCGCCCGGACCGAGGTCACGATGGGCACCGACGGCGATCCGTATCCGGACGGCTCGGCATGAGCGCGCCGAAGGGACGGCTCGCCGGCAAGGTCGCCATCGTCACCGGCGGCGCTTCCGGCATCGGGCGGGCCACGTGCCGCCTGTTCGCCCGCGAGGGCGCGGCCACGCTCGTCACGGACGTCGAGGAAGCGGGTGGCCGCCGGGTCGCCGAGGAGATCGCGCGCGAGGGCGGGCGCGCGTGGTTCCAGCGCCTCGACGCGACGCGCGAGGCCGACTGGATCGAGGCCGTCGACCGCATCGTCCGGGAGCACGGACGCCTCGACGTCCTCGTCAACAACGCCGGGCGCGGGGGCCTCCCTGCCCGCGTGGCCGCCGAGCACGTGGCGCTGAGCGACTGGGAGCTGATCATGGCCGCGAACGCGACCAGCGTGCTCCTGGGCACCAAGCACGCCATCCCGGCGATGCGGCGGACCGGTGGCGGCTCGATCGTGAACGTCGTGTCCATCTACGCGATGGTCGGCAGCCGCGGCGGCGCCTCCTATCACGCCTCGAAGGGCGCCGCGCGCGCGCTCACGCGCGCGGCGGCCATCCAGTACGCCGGGGAGGGCATCCGGATCAACGCCGTCTTCCCGGGCTTCGTCGACACCGGCATGACGGCGGAGCTCCACGCGCGGCCCGGCGTCCGCGAGGAGCGCGTGGCGCTGACCCCCATCGGCCGGATCGGCGAGCCCGAGGACATCGCGCCCGGCATCCTCTACCTGGCGTCGGACGAGGCGCGCTTCGTGACCGGGTCCGAGCTCGTGATCGACGGAGGCATGACGGCCCGGTGAGCGGCGACGAGATCCTGGTCGCGCGGGACGGGGCGATCGTCACCCTGACCTTCAACCGGCCGGCCGCGCGCAACGCGCTCACGTGGCGCATGTACGAGGGGCTCACGCGCGTCTGCGAGGAGGTCGACGCCGACGACGCGGTCCGCGTCCTGGTGCTCCGGGGGGCGGGCGGTCAGGCGTTCGTGGCGGGCACCGACATCTCGCAGTTCCAGGCCTTCGCGGGTGCCCCGGACGGCGTCGCCTACGAGCGTGACGGCGATCGGCGCCTGGGCCGCCTCGAGGCGGTCCGGAAGCCGGTCATCGCGGCCATCCAGGGCTTCGCGGTCGGCGCCGGCCTCCGGATCGCCGCGGCGTGCGACCTCCGGATCGCGACGCCGGACTCCCGGTTCGGCGCGCCGATCGCGCGCACTCTCGGGAACTGCCTGTCCGCGGAAGCGTACGCCCGCCTGGTCGACCTCATCGGACCTTCGCGGGTGACGGGGCTCCTCTTCACGGCGACGCTCCTGCCGGCCCCGGAGGCCCACGCCGCGGGCTTCGTCCACGAGCTCGTCCCCGCGGAGTCGTTCGACGCCCGCGTCCGGGCGCTCGCCGAGGAGATCGCCGGCCACGCGCCCATCACGCTCCGTGTCACCAAGGAAGCGATCCGGCGGATCCGGGCCTCCCGCCCGGTGCCGGACATCGAGGACCTCATCGTCGAGACCTACGGGAGCGCGGACTTCCACGAAGGCGTCCGCGCGTTCATCGAGAAGCGCACCCCAGAGTGGAGAGGTCGCTGAGCATGACAACGCCGCAAGCCGCGCCGACGCCCCACGAGACCTACGCCAGCCGATTCAGCTTCCGGCCCGTCGCCCTCGGGCGCCGTGGCATGGTGGCGAGCGCGAACCCGCTCGCCACCCTCGCCGGCCTCAAGATCCTGGCTCGTGGCGGCAACGCCGTCGACGCGCTGGTAGCCACCGCGGCCGCGATCGGCGTCGCCGAGCCGTACATGTCGGGCCTCGCCGGATGCGGCGTGCTGGTCCTCACCCGTCCGGGCCATCGTCCCAAGGTGCTGAACTTCCTCGGGCGCGCGCCGTCGGGCACGACCCGCGAGAAGATGCACGGCGCGAACCACACGAGCGGCCCGCTCTCCGTCGCGGTGCCCGGCAACCTCGCCGGCTGGGCGCGGGTCCTCGCCGACCACGGGACCCTCCCCCTCGCCGAGGTCCTCGAGCCCGCCGCCGAGCTGGCGGAGGCCGGTCCGCCGCTCACGCCCTTCGACCAGAAGATGTTCGACGAGCACCTCACGCACCTCGACGCCGAGGCCGGGCGGAACTACCTCCGCGGCGGGCGCACGCCCGCCGTCGGGACACCGCTCGCCCAGCCGAACCTCGCCGCCTCGTTCCGACGGATCGGCCGCGAGGGCATCGACGTCGTGTACGGCGGGGCGCTCGGCGACGGGATCGCGGGCGCGCTCGGCGGCCTCATGACCAAGAATGACCTCCAGTCGTACCCGGAGCGCCTCCGGTGGGACGAGCCGCTCAGCACGACGTACCGCGACGTCGAGGTGTTCGCCCCGCCCCCGCCGTCCAGCGGCTCCCAGGTCCTCCAGACGCTGAACGGCATGGGCGGCTGGGACGTGGGCTCGCTCGCCCACCTCGGACCGGACCACCTGGCCGTCATCGCGGAGGCCGCGCGCGTGGCCCGCATGGACACGCACCGCCACATCGGCGACCCGGACGTGGTGGCGGTGCCGACCGAGCGCCTCATGAGCCAGGCGCGAACCGAGGAGATCCGGGCCGAGATGCGGGCGCGCCTCGACGCGTCGCGCCGCCCCGTCGCCGTGGCGGGCGGGAGCGGCGGGGACAGCGGGGCGTCCACGACGCACCTCGCGGCGATGGACGCGAGCGGCCTCGCGGTCAACGTCACCCAGAGCCTCGGCAACGGCTTCGGGAGCGGGATCGTCGTCCCCGGCACGGGGATCTGCCTCAACAACGCGCTCCACTGGACCAGCACCGACCCCGGCCATCCGAACGTCGTCCAGCCGGGGAAGCGCCACGAGTGGCCGGTGGCGCCCATCCACCTGTTCCGCGGGGGCAAGCTCTGGGGGACGGTCGGCACGCCGGGGAGCTACGGGATCCTCGTCACGACGGTGCAGGTCATCTGCAACCTGATCGACTTCGGCCTGAGCGTCCAGGACGCGATCGGCGCGCCCCGGCTCCGGTGGCTCGACGAGGCGATCGACCGGCTCCCGGCGGAGACGCTCCGGATCGAGTCGCGGGTCCCCGAGGCGACGCGCCGGGCGCTCGCCGCGCGCGGCTACGCGATGGAGGTCATGGGGGCCTGGTCGATGCGGGTCGGCGGCGTCCAGGCGATCCTCCGCGACGAGGCGTCGGGCTGGCTCATGGGCGGCGCCGATCCCCGCCGGAACGGCTACGCGATGGGCTGGTGACCGGGCGTGACGCGACGGTCGGCCATGCCCACGGAGAGGACCGCGTCATGAAGGCGATCCGCGTCCACGAGTTCGGCGGGCCCGAGGTGCTGAGGCTCGAGGACGTGCCTCGGCCGGAGCCCGAGGCCGGGCAGGTCCTGGTGCGGGTCAGGGCCACGGGCGTCAATCCCTTTGACACGTACATGCGGAACGGCACCTACGCGATCAAGCCACCGCTCCCCTACACGCCGGGGAGCGACGCCTCGGGCACCGTCGAGGCGATCGGCGACGGCGTGACGCGGCTCAAGCGGGGCGACCGCGTGTACACCGCCAACACCGTGACCGGGGCGTACGCGGAGTACGCGGTCGCGCGGGAGTCCCAGGTGCAGCCGCTGCCGGACCGGGCCGAGTTCTCCCAGGGCGCCGGGCTCTGGGTCCCGTACGGCACCGCGTACCACGCGCTCCGCCACCACGCGGACGCGCGCGGCGGCGAGACCGTGCTGGTCCACGGCGCGAGCGGCGGCGTCGGGCTGGCGTCCGTCCAGATCGCCCGGGCGCTCGGGCTCGTCGTCTTCGGCACCGGCGGCACGCCCCAGGGCCTCGACCTCGTCCGGCGCGAGGGGGCCCACGAGGCCTTCGACCACCGCGCCGCCGGCTACCAGGACGCGATCCTCCGCGCCACCGGCGGCCGGGGCGTGGACGTCGTCCTGGAGATGCTCGCCAACGTGAACCTGGGGGCGGACCTGAAGCTCCTGGCCCCGCGGGGGCGGGTCGTGGTCGTCGGGAGCCGGGGCGACGTCACCATCACCCCGCGCGATCTGATGATCCGCCGGGCCTCCGTCCGGGCCTTCACGCTCTGGAGCATCAGCGAGGCCGAGGAGCGCGAGGTTCACGCCGCGATCTTCACGGGTCTCGAAAACGGGACCCTCAGACCGGTGGTGGGCAAGGAGCTCCCGCTGGCCGAGGCTCAGCAGGCGCACCGGGACATCCTGGCGCCCGGCGCCTTCGGCAAGATCGTTCTCGTTCCCTGATCGGCTCGCCGCCCCTGGGCGACGGTGCCGGTGCCGTCGCGGCGCCCGTGACGGCGGCAAGCGTCAGAACATCGTATTGCCGTGGGCCGACTCCGCCGGAACGATCTGCAGGACATCCCAGTGCTCGACGATCTTGCCGCGCTCGTCGAAGCGGAAGATGTCCATCCCCGCCCAGTCGGGTCCACCAGGCCATTCCTGGTGGCAGTGGAGCACCACGTACGGCTCCCTCGGCGACGACGCGCTTCACGTGTACCCGCTTGCTCGGGTACTCCTTCGCCATCTCCTTGAAGAAGCGGATGAACGCCTCCTTGCCGTCGGCCACCCCGGGGTTGTGCTGGACGTACGTGTCGCCCACGTACCTCCGGACGGCTTCAGCCGGCTTCCCCTGGTTGAACATGAGGTCGTAGAAGACGATGGCGCTCTGCTTGTTGCGCTCGAGCTGCTCGCTCATCGCGACGCCTCCTCCTCGTTCGTCCCCGCGGCGGGCTCGCGGGACGCGTCGACCAGACGGCCGCCCGTGACCGCGAGGAGATCGTCGAGTCTCACCTCGAGATCCATCCCGCGCACGCCCGCGCTCACGTGGACTCGCTCCCAGTCCCCCGCGCGCCCGTCGACCAGGACGTCGAAGGCGCCGGCCCGCACCGCCAGCGCGGAGATCCCGCCGACCTTGAGCCCGGTGAGGCGCTCGGCCTCCCGCTGGCTCGCCATGCGGAGCCGCTTCTCCCCGAGCGCCTGGCCGAGCCGCTTCAGATCGACCTGACGGTCGGAGGGCACGAGGACGAGGAGCGGCTTCGCCCGACCGGGCGCGTCCCGCAGGACGACCAGCGTCTTCAGGACCGAGGGCGCCGGCACGCCGAGGAGCGCCGCGGCCTCGTCCGCCGAGTGGAACGCGCCCTCGGCGTCGTAGACGCGCACGCGGTGCTCGACGCCGCGCGACTCGAGGAGCCGCGCGGCGTTGGTCTTCGGGACGCTCGCCATCCCCGGGGCCTCCCGGGCGGTCAGTAGCCGAGCGCGCGATCGACGACGTTCCGGAGCGGACGGCCTTTCAGGTAGCGCTTCAGGTTGTCGAAGAAGATGTCGAGGCACCGCGAGACGTAGGCGCGCCCGTCGTCGACTGCGCAGTGCGGGCTCAGGATCACGTTGGGGGTCGACCAGAGGGGCGACTCGGGTGGGAGCGGCTCCTCGTGATACACGTCCAGCACGGCGCCCGACAGCTCGCGGGCCCAGAGCTTCGAGGTGAGCGCGTCGTAGTCCACCACGGGGCCGCGGCCGAGGTTCACGAGCCCGGCGTGCTTCGGCAGGGCGTCGAGCTCCTTCGCGCCGACGAGGCCGCGGGTCTCGGCGGTCAGCGGCGTCGTGACCACCACGAAGTCGGCCTGGCGGAGCGCCGCGCGGATGTTCTTCGTCGTGTACATCTGGTGGACGTACCGGTGGGGGCGCCCGCTCCGCCGCACGCCGAGGACCCGCATCCCGAAGCGACGGGCCAGGCGCGCCACCTCCCCGCCGATCCGGCCGACGCCGACGAGGACGACCGTGCGCCCGGCGATCGGCGTCATGAAGATCGGGTCCCAGCGCCGCTCGCGCTGACGCGTCACGAAGTGCGGGACGCCGTGATTCAGCATGAGGAGCGCGGTCATCGCGTACTCGCCGCCCTTCGGGGTGTGGACGCCGCTGGCGTTGGTCAGGACCACCTCCGGCGGCAGGAGCGGCACGAGCTTCTCCACCCCGGCGCTCGTGGACTGGATCCACCGCAGGCGGGGCGCGCGGGTCGCGAGGTCGCGACCGTCCACGTGGGCGACCATGAGGATCTCCGCCTCGCGCAGTCCCTCCTCCAGGGCCGGCGGGTCCACGCCGAAGGTCACGTTGAGCCGCCGCCGGAGCTCCGGCACGCCGGCCGCGCCCTTGGCGAAGCGGGGCGGCGTGACGGCGTCGTTCGGGCTCAGAGGGTCGTTCTGGACGTGGAGACGGATCCGGCGGTCGCGGGGGGGCATCGGCGCTCCTCGTGGCTCGGGGTTCGACGGTCCGACGTCGAGAGTCGTCGGGCATTCTAGCCCACCTTGGCGCGCCGTGGGCGGCGCGGCGCGCATGCTAGACTGCGACGACCCGACAGCGTCCGGGACCGCCGCCCGGCGCGGGGCTCCAGGAGGCGCGACGCCCTGCCACTCGAGCGGTTCTTCTCACCGGCGGATCACGCGGCGATCGAGGCCGCCGTCCGCGAGGCGGAGGGGCGAAGCGCCGGCGAGATCGTCCCCTACGCCGTCGAGCACTCGGACCGCTACGTGCGCGCCTTCTGGACCGCGTCGACGCTCGGCGCCCTCGTCGGCGGAGCGGTCGCCGCGCTCGTCCACTGGGCCTGGGACCTCTGGGCCGGTCCCGTCGCGCTCTGGATCGCGCTGCCACCCGCGACGGGCGCCGCGCTCGGCTGGCTCGCGACGCTCGCGTCGCCCGCGCTCCGGCGCCTCCTGTTGCCCCCCGACGTCATGGCGGAGCGCGTGCGCCAGCGGGCGTTCCAGGCCTTCGTCGAGGAGGAGGTGTTCCGCACCCGGGACCGGAGCGGGATCCTGATCTTCGTCTCGCTGTTCGAGCACCGCGTCGTCGTCCACGCCGACCGCGGGCTCGACGGGCTCGTCACGCCCGCCGAGTGGGAGGAGGTCGTCTCGGCCATCGCGGCCAGCATGCGGGACGGACGGCCGGGCCCGGCCCTCGCCGACGGCATCCGGCGCTGCGCCGGTCTCGCCAGCCGGCTCCCACCCCGACCCGACGACCGGGACGAGCTTCCCGGTCGGCTCCGGCTGGGCCGAGAGTGAGCCGCCGAGTCGCCGCGTTCCCCGGGCGATGCCGTCCGCGTCACGGGACGCTCGCCTCCCTCCTCACGCTGGTCCTGGGCCTCGCGTGGCTCGTCGCCGTCCCCGCCGCGTGGGGCGCGAAGGAGGTCCCGTTCCTCGCCGCCCGTGTGAACGACGTCGCGAACCTCGTCTCGCCCGCGGTGCGGGAGCGCCTCGAAACCAAGCTCGCCGACGTCGAGCGCCGGACGGGCGCCCAGATCGCGGTCCTCACGGTCGACAGCCTCGACGGGGACTCGATCGAGGACTACGCGGTGCGCGTCTTCCAGACCTGGAAGCTCGGGCGGAAGGGCGTCGACGACGGCGTCCTCTTCGTGGTGGCGCGCCAGGAGCGGCGCATGCGGATCGAGGTCGGATACGGCCTCGAGAGCCGCCTGACCGACGCGCGCTCGCGGCAGATCCTGGACGACATCGTCAGGCCGGTCTTCCGCGCGGGAAACTTCGGCGCCGGCATCGAGGCCGGCGTCGACGCCATCGCGGCGGTCGTGGAGGGCGCGCCCCTCCCGGCTCCGAAGAAGGACCGCACCGCGCAGATCGGCTCGATCGTCGGGATCACGTTCTTCGCGCTCATGTTCCTCACCGTCATCGGGACCTTCTCCCTGGTCGCGCTCTTCGCGCCGGGCAGCGCCGGCTGGTTTCTCTACCTGTTCCTCACGCCTTTCTACGCGATCTTCCCGTCCGTCGTCCTGCCGCCGTACGGCGGCGTCGTCGCGGCCGGGAGCTGGCTCCTGCTCTTTCCGATCGTCCGGAGCTTCCTCCACAGCGCCCAGGGCAAGAAGTTCCGCGAGCGTCATGGCTGGGTCATGGGCCCGGCGAGCGCCGGGGGCGGACGCTGGAGCGGCGGCGGCTTCTCCGGCGGTGGCGGAGGCGGCGGGGGCTTCTCGGGCGGCGGCGGATCGTCAGGGGGCGGCGGCGCGTCCAGCAGCTGGTAGGCGAGCCTCTCGGGGCGCGCTCACCGGCGAGTCACCGGGGGGCGGGGCCCCGCCCCCCGGTGGTCCTTCTCGCGCTCGCGTCCCCGCTCGCACGTGGAGCGTTTCCGGGACGGCCTGCGCGCTCCCCTTAGCAGGGGAGCCCTGGTCCCTCCGGATTCCGCCACCGGATTGCCCGGCGGCGGCCTTCCCCTAGCGCGGTGGCGTGTCCTCCATGAGTCCTCCTGTGAAGGGCTCCACTCCGTGAGCCCTCGGCGGGGTCGCGCGCCCCCGTCACCTCGAGTGGAACGCCGCGCGGCGCGCGTGTCAAGAGGCGCCGCATGTTCCCGCGCGCGAGCCCGACACCGTCTCGACACCCGCGACCGCGCGCCAGATCATCGGCGTCTCGCAGGCTGGCCGTGCGGTGGGGCACGGCGTGGCGCGAGCCGCGCGCGTCGCCCGGCCGGGCCGGTGCTAGGATGTGGGCCTGGGAGGACGCCATGACGCCAACCGTCTACGACCTCGTACTTCGAGGCGGCCGCGTGATCGACCCGGACCAGGGCCTGGATACCGTCGCGGACGTCGCGGTGAGCGGCGGGCGCGTCGCCGCCATCGGGCCGGCGCTCGCCTCGGCGGCGCGCGCGCGCGAGGTCGTCGACGTCGGCGGGCGACTCGTCCTCCCCGGCCTCATCGACACCCACGCCCACGTCTACCAGTACGTCACCGGCCGCTTCGGCCTCGAGGCCGACATGGTCGGCGTCCACTCCGGGACGACCACGCTGATCGACCAGGGCGGCCCGAGCTGCATGACCCTCCCTGGGTTCCGCAAGTTCGTCGCCGAGCCGGCCGCGACCCGTGTCTATGCCTTCCTGTCCGCCTACCTGGTCGGCGGCCTCGAGGGCCACTACTACCCCGCCCTCTACGGCCCCGACGGCGTGGACGTCCGCGCGACGATCCGCGCGGCCCAGGAGAACGCGGACCTGGTCCGCGGCATCAAGGCGCACGCCGAGATCGGCGGCGTCGCCCGCTGGGGGCTCGACGTCCTGCGCCTCGGCGCCGAGATCGCCCGCGAGGCGGACCTCCCGCTCTACGTCCACTTCGGCCAGCTGTGGCCGCTCCCGAAGTCGGGCGCGGGCGACGCGGACCCCGACACGATCCTCGCCCGCGTGGTGGAGATTCTCCGGCCGGGCGACGTCCTCGCGCATCCGTTCACCCGACACCCCGGCGGCTTCGTCGACCGAAAGGGGCGCGTCCACCCGGTGGTCCGGGAAGCGATGGCGCGCGGCCTCCGGATCGACGTGGGCCACGGCTCCCACTTCAGCTTCGACGTGGCTCGGCGGGTGCTCGACGCGGGGATCGTGCCGGACACGCTCGGCGCCGACCTCCACGGCTACAACACGGAGGTGCCGCGCCCGGCGGGCACGCCGCCGGGCGCGCATCCCGACCCGGAGCTCCACCCGTTCGCCGGCAGCACACGCTTCAGCCTGGCGCGCGCGATGACGGGACTGATGGCGTGCGGGATCGGTCTCGAGCAGGTCGTGCCGATGGTCACCCGGAACGCCGCGCGGATGCTCGGCCGCGAGGGCGAGCTCGGCTCGCTCCGGCCGGGCGGCGTCGCCGACGTCACGGTCCTCGACGATCGGCGCGGCCGCTTCTCGCTCCGGGACAACGGCGGCACGGAGGTGATCGCCGAGCGCCTGCTGATGCCCGCGTTCTGCCTGCGAGCCGGCCGGCGGATCGACGCCGACGCGCCCATCCTCCCGCAGGCCGTCGCAGCCTGAGCGTTCCCCTCTCGCGGCTCGCTCCGGGCCGACGCCCGATCAGGCGAGGGGCGCCCAGTAGCGGACCGGCTGGATCCCGCCGTCGCGGCGCGCCAGGAGCCAGGTGGAGCCCTTCTTCTTGGGCTCCCCCTCGCCCACCAAGGCCTCCACGACGTCGCCGTGCGTGCAGAGCACCACCGGGCCCGATCCCAGGCGGTCGACGAGCGCCAGCGCCTCCGCAACCGAGGCGCCCTCGGCGATCGCGGCGTCCCGCTCGACGGGCATGTCGAGATGGGCGGCGAGCGGCTCGAGCGTCTGCACGCACCGGACGTACGGGCTCGAGACGAGCCGCGTCAGCGCGTAGCCCGAGAGCGGCGCGACGATGGCGTCCGCCTGGCGGCGTCCCCGCTTGTCGAGGGGGCGCAGGCGGTCGTCGCCGGTCCACTCGTCGCGACTGCCCGCCCGCCCGTGCCGCACCAGGAGGACGAGCGGGCGGAGCGCCGGCTCGAGCACGTCGAGGATCGCGCGGTCGCCGGGATAGGAGAGCTCCCGCCCCGCGGACGGCAGCGGCACCCAGCGGATCTCGTCCACTTCCGAGTTCGGCTGGAAGGCGCCCTCACGGACGGTCATCGCCCAGTAACGGACGCCCTTCGGACGCCCCCTCCGGTCGCGGTACCGGCTCTCGCCGAGCTCGGGCCCCAGGAGGCACTCGAACCCCGTCTCCTCGGCGACCTCGCGGAGCGCGCAGTCCTCCTCCGCCTCGCCGGGCTCGACCTTCCCCTTCGGAAGGGTCCAGTCCCGATGGCCGGGCCGATGGACCAGCAGGACGTCGATCTGACGGCCGGCGCCGACCCGGAGGACCGCCCCGCCCGCCGCCCGGATCTCCGGCGCTAGGCGGCCTTCCACGCGCCCTGCCGCACGAGGTCGTCGCCGACGGCCTGGATCCCTCGGGCGACGCCGTCCACCACGAAGTCCACCTGCTCCCGCGTGATGCAGAGCGGCGGCGAGAGGGCGACGACGTGCCCGACCGGGAGCGCGCGAACGATCAGCCCGTCCTCGAGGCAGCGGGCGGCGACCGCCTGGCTCACCTTCTCCGTGGGCTCGAACGGTCGCCGCGTCGCGCGGTCGGCCATCAGCTGGACGCCCGCGACGAGCCCGACACCCCGGACGTCGCCCACCAGCGGGAGCCCGGCGACGCGCTCGCGGAGCGCGGCCTGCATGTAGGCGCCGGTGCGCGCGGCGTTTCCGATCAGGTCCTCGCCGAGGAGGATGTCGAGGTTCGCCATGGCCGCGGCCGCCCCCACCGGGTGTCCGCTGTAGGTGAAGCCGTGGGCGAACGCGCCGACCTCGGGCGAGCCGGCCTGGAGCACCGACCACACTCGCTCCGAGACGATCACGCCCGACAGCGGGAAGTACCCGCTGGTGAGCCCCTTGGCGACGGTCATCAGGTCGGGCTGGATGTCGTACACGTGGGAGCCGAACGGGCGCCCGAGGCGACCGAACCCGCAGATCACCTCGTCGACGATCATCAGGATGTCGTGCTTCCGGAGCACGGCCTGGACCCGGTCGAAGTACGTCCGCGGCGGGACGAGCACGCCGCCAGTACCCATGATCGGCTCGGCAATGAACGCGCCGATCGTGTCGGGCCCCTCGCGCTCGATGAGGGCCTCGAGCTCGGCGACCACGGAGGCGGCGTACGCCTCCTCGGTGACACCGGGCGCGGCGTCGCGGTAGTAATCCGGCGCCTTCGTGTGGAGCACCATCGGGAGCGGCAGGTCGAAGGCGCGGTGGAACGTCGGGAGGCCGGTCAGGCTGGCCGCCGCCACCGTGCTCCCGTGATAGGCGCCGAGGCGCGAGATGATCTTCTTCTTCCGGGGTTTCCCGCGGAGGTTGTTGTAGTACCAGACGAGCTTCACCTGGGTGTCGTTCGCCTCGGAGCCGGAGTTGGCGAAGAACACCCGGCTCATCCGGCCCGGCACCATCCCCAGCAGGCGGTCGGCCAGGCGGATCTGCGGCTCGTTCGACATCGACGAGAACGTGTGGTAGTAACCGAGCCGCCGCGACTGGGCGGCGATGGCGTCGCTCACCTCGGTGCGGCCGTATCCGATGTTCACGCACCACAGCCCGGCGAAGGCGTCGAGGTAGCGGCGGCCGTTCGAGTCCGTCAACATGACGCCCGCGCCGTCGGTCATGATCCGCGGTCCCGTGCGCAGGTGGTCGGCGATCGACGTCGACGGGTGGAGCACGCGCTCCTTGTCGAGGGTCTCGAGGGTCTGCATGTCGGAGGGCTTGCCGCTCATCGTCAGGCTCCTTCGGGGCGTCCGCCGGGACGGGCGCGTGGAATCGGTCGTCCGGTCGCTCATGATACGCCAAGCGCCGGCGCCGCGCGCGGGTCGCTCAGCCGCGGCGGTACGCGCGGAGCGCGGGCGAGCGCCAGGCAATCCACGACGTGCTCACCAGGCTCGCCGCCCCGCCGAGCACGACCGCGAGCCCCGCCCCGAGCCACTGGGCGACGACGCCGGCCTCGAACTCCCCGAGCTGCGGCCCGCCCATGAAGAACAGCATGCTGATGCCGACCATGCGGCCGCGCAGGTGGTCGGGCGTCTCGAACTGCCGCACGATGTTCCGGAGGACGGCGCTGACCGTGTCGGCCGAGCCCGTGACGGCAAGGGCGAAGAACATCGGCCAGAAGCTCCGCGAGAACCCGAAGACGATCGTCGCCACGCCGTAGACGGCCACCGCCCAGAGCAGCACGAGGCCCCGCCGGCGGATGCGGCCGGCGAGCCGGACCATCGCCACGCTGGCCACCACGGCGCCGATCGAGGGCGCGGCGTAGAGCCAGCCGTACCCGTGCGGCCCCACGTCCAGCACGTCCTGCGCGAACAGGGGCAAGAGAGCGGTCGCCGAGCAGAAGAAGGTCGCGATGCCGTCGAGGAGCAGAGTCGACCGGAGCAGCGGCGCCCCGAACACGAACCGGAGCCCCTCCCCGAGCGAGTGAAGGCTGACGGCGCCCCGGCTCGCGGGACGCATCGGGGGCAGGTCCCGCATCAGCAGGAGCGCGGTGATCGTCGCGATGAACGAAACGGCGTTCAGGGCGTACACGGTGGCGATGCCCACCGTGGCCAGCGCGACGCCCGCCAGGGTCGGCCCGAGGACGGACGCGGTCTGGTACACGATCGAGTTGAGGCTGATGGCGTTCGGCAGGTGCTCGCGCGGCACGAGGCTCGGCAGGAGCGACTGGCGCGCCGGGCCGTCGGCGGCGCCCGCCGCCGCGCCCGCTCCCGCCACGATCAGGATGACCCACGCGCTCGCCAAGCCCGCCGCCGTGAGGACGGCGAGCAGCGTGGCGGCCAGCATCATCACGGTCTGGGCAACCAGCATGAGCCGCCGGCGGTCGACCGCGTCGGCCAGCACCCCGCTCCACATCCCGAAGACGAGGATGGGGCCGACCCGGGCGAGGCCGACGAGTCCGAGGGACAGCGCCTTCCATCCGGGTGGCGCGAGCAGCGAGATGTGCCAGAGGAGCGCCGCGCCCTGCATCATGGTGCCCGACATGGACACCAGCTGGCCCAGCCAGAGGAGACGGAAGTTCCGGTGGCGGAGGGCAACGAAGGTCGAGTGGTCCGCCGGCGGCACCGCTACCTCGGGTTCCGGCGCAGACCCCGCCGCGACCCCCGCGCGGTGCGGGCGGCGCGCCGCCCTCCGGCGGCCCACGTCTCGCGCACGATGGCCCACCGCTCGTGGTCCCGCCAGCGCCCGCCGACCTTGAGGTAGCGCGGTGAGAAGCCTTCCTGCCGGAAGCCGAGGCGCTGCGCGAGCCGGCGGGACGCGCCATTCCCCGGCTGGATGTTGGCCTCCAGGCGGTGGAGCCCGAGACCCTGGAAAGCGTGGCGCAGGACGAGCCCGAGGCCCTCGGTCATGTAGCCCTGCCCCGCGTGGGGCCGGAACGCGTAGTAGCCGAGGTAGGCGCTCTGGAATGCGGCGCGCACGATCTCGCTCACGTTGACCACGCCGACGATGGCGCCGTCGGCTTGGCGGCAGACCAGGAGGCGATGCCGGGTCGGGCCGGCACCGCGGAGCCAGCGCCCGAGGGCCGCGACGGTCACCGGCGGGTAGACCCAGGGACGGTGAAGCGCGCGGCTCCGCCGCGCCAGGGCGGCCAGCTCGGCCCGGTCGGCCGGCGCCGGGGTCCGGATGAAGGCGAGCCGTCCCGTCTCGAGCGCCCCGGGTGGACGGCGCGCGCCCGCTCGCTTCCGGGCCGGCCGCACTAGACCGCGACGCCCCGGAGCGTGAGCTCGCGAGCCCGGTGACAGGCGACGACGTGCCCGGGGGCGATCTCCTCGAGGCGCGGAGTCTCGGTCCGGCAGGCCTCCACGGCGTACGAGCACCGCGGGTGGAAGTAGCAGCCCGGCGGGGGGTTCGCAGGGTCGGCGACGTCGCCCTCCAGCACGATGCGCTGGGTGCGGAGCCGCGGGTCTGGCTTGGGCACGGCGGAGAGCAAGGCTTCCGTGTACGGGTGGCGTGGCGTCGTGAACAGGCGCTCGGTGTCCGCGACCTCGACGATCCGGCCCACGTACATGACCGCCACGCGATCGCTCACGTGCTTCACGACCGACAGGTCGTGGGCGACGAACAGGTACGTGAGCCCCAGCTCGCTCTGGAGGTCCAGCATCAGGTTGAGGATTTGCGCCTGCACCGAGACGTCGAGCGCCGACACCGGCTCGTCGGCCACCACGAGGCTCGGGTTCAGGGCCAGCGCCCGGGCGATCCCGATGCGCTGCCGCTGGCCGCCGCTGAACGCGTGGGGGAAGCGCTGCATGTACTCCGGCCGGAGCCCGACCAGCCGGAGCAGCTCGGCCACCCGGTCGGCGCGCTCGCGCCGGGTGCCGACGCCGTTCACCAGGAGCGGCTCCCCGACGATGTCGCGGAGCGTCTTCCGGGGGTTCAGCGACGAGAACGGGTCCTGGAAGATCATCTGCATCTGGCGCCGCAGCGGGCGGAGCCGGCGCCTGGGCAAGGTCGCCACGTCGACCACCTGGCCGTCGGCCCCGCGGAAGAGGATCTCGCCCGCGGTCGGGACGATCGCGCGCAGGATGCAGCGAGAGGTGGTGGTCTTGCCGCACCCGCTCTCGCCCACCAGCGAGAGCGTCTCGCCCCGCCGGAGCTCGAAGCTCACGTCGTCCACCGCCCGGACGTGACCCACCACGCGGCGGAGGAGGCCCCGACGGATCGGGAAGTACTTCCTGAGCCCCCGGACCTCGAGGAGCGGGCCGGCTGCGGCCCGGGCCGCGCCGTCGGAGCCCGGCAGGCCCGAGGGCGGCGCGGGGCGCGCGGGCCGCTCGCTCATGCGCCCGCTCGGACCGCGGCCGAGGCGGCCGCGTCCCGCGGGGGGTGATGGAGGAAGCAGCTCACCGCCACACTGTCCGCGCCGGCCACGGGCAGGAGCTCTGGCTCGTGCCGCTCGCACGTCCCGCGGATCCACTCGACGCAGCGGGGGTGGAACGGGCAGCCCGCAGGCCGGTTGTGCGGGTGCGGGATGGAGCCGCTGATCGTCGGCAGCTTCGTCCGGACCTGGGCCTGGATGGACGGGATCGAGCGGAGCAGGGCCTGCGTGTACGGGTGCTGCGGGTTGTGGAAGATCGCGTCGACGGGGCCGCGCTCCACCACGCGGCCGAGATACATCACGACCACCTCGTCGCACATCTCGGCAACGACGCCGAGGTTGTGGGTGATCATCATGATCGCCATGCCCTCCTTGGCCTGGAGGCCCCGGAGGAGGTCCAGGATCTGCGCCTGCGTCGTCACGTCGAGGGCCGTGGTCGGCTCGTCGGCGATCAGGACGCGCGGGCCGCAGGAGAGGGCGGTCGCGATCATCGCTCGCTGCCGGAGACCTCCGCTCAGCTGGAAGGCGTATTCGTCTATCCGGCGCTCCGGCTTGGGGATGCCGACCTGGCGCAGGAGGCCGATGGCGCGCTCGCGCGCCTGCTTGGCGTCCACGCCGAGGTGGAGGCGGATCGTCTCCACCATCTGGTTCCCGACGGTGTGGACGGGGCTGAACGACGTCATGGGCTCCTGGAAGATGAGCCCGATGTCCCCGCCCCGGATCTGGCGCATCTCGCGGCTCTCGGGGTCCATCGTGGCCACGTTCACCGTCGCCTCGGGCTGACTGTTCGCCCCGGGGCGGCGGAGACGGATCTCGCCGCTCACGATCCGGCCCGGCTTTTCCACGATCCGCAGGATCGAGCGCGCGGTGACGCTCTTCCCGCAGCCGCTCTCGCCGACGATGCCGAGGGTCCGCCCCGCGTGGAGCGCGAAGCTCGCTCCGTCGACCGCCTTCACGACCCCCTCCTCGGCGAAGAAGTACGTCCGGAGGTCCCGCACCTCGAGAATCGGGGCCAGGTCATGCCCCATCGGCCCCGTCCCGCCACCCGATTGACCGGAAGGCACGGTCTGACCGTCAGTGGCCGTAGGGGTCGGCGGCGTCGCGGAGGCCGTCGCCCATGAAGTTGAAGGCGATGATGACGACGATCACCGGGATCGCCGAGATGAGGAGCCAGGGCGAGATGGCGAGCGCCTGGATGTTCTGGGCCTGCTGGAGCAGCACCCCCCAGCTGATGGCCGGCGGCCGGAGCCCCAGTCCCAAGAACGAGAGCGACGTCTCGCTGATGATCATTGCCGGGATCGCGAGCGTCGTCGCCGCGATGATGTGCGACAGGAACGACGGCACCATGTGGCTCAGGATGATGCGGGGCCGGCTACAGCCCGCCAGCTCGGCGGCCATCACGAACTCCTCCTCGCGGAGGGACAGGAACCGGCCGCGCACCACCCGGGCGAGCTCGGTCCAGCCGATGAGCGAGATGATGATCGTGATGGCCAGGTACACCTGGATCACCGACCAGTCGTTCGGGAGCGCGGCCGCCAGCCCCATCCAGAGCGGGATCGTCGGGATGGACCGCACGATCTCGATGACCCGCTGGATCACGGTGTCGATGACGCCGCCGTAGTAGCCGGAGATGCCGCCGAGGAGCACCCCCAGCACGAGGGCGATCGCCACGCCGGCGAGGCCGATGACGAGGGACGTGCGGCTCGCGTACACGAGGCGCGACCACTGGTCCCGCCCCTGCTCGTCCGTGCCGAGGAGGAACAGCGTCTCCTCCGGCTTCGCGTCCTCCACCCCGATGAGATGGCGGTTCGCCGGGATGAAGCCGAAGAGGTAGTACTCGAACCCGGGCGTGAAGAACCGCACCCGGATCCGCTTCTCGGGATCCGGCGTGTAGACCCGCTTGAGCGTCACGGGATCGCGCACGCCGGTCAGGCCGAACACGTGCGGCGAGAACCGGCCCTCGTCGAACCAGCGGATCCGCTGCGGCGGCAGCAGCGAGCGCTGCGCCTCCGACGCGGTGGGCGGCGCGTAGGCGAGGAAGTCCGCGAACACGACGCCGAGGTAGAAGAGCGCCACCACGACCGTCGCCACCATGGCGAGCTTGTGGCGGCGGAAGCGCCACCACATGAGCTGCCACTGGCTCGCGACGGAGATGCGCTCCTCGGCGACTGCGCCGACGGCGAGGTCGAGCCCGACGGCGACGGCGGCGCCGTCGGCGTCGGAGGAGCCCGCGGCCTCGGCGACCGGCGCCGGCGCGCGGCGGGCGTGAGGGGGCGGCAGCTCGGCTATCGCTTGCCTTCCATGCGGATGCGCGGGTCGATCCACAGGAGGAGGAGGTCGGACAGGAAGGTGCCGACGACGGTCAGCACGCCCAGGAGGAGCACGATCGTCCCCGCAAGGAACATGTCCTGCGCGACCAGGGCCTTCAGGAGCAGCGGGCCGACCGTCGGCAGGCTCAGCACCAGGGACACGATGATGCTGCCCGACACCACGTACGGCAGGAGGTACCCGATCGTGCTCGCGAACGGGTTCAGCGCGACCCGCACCGGGTACTTCAGGATCACCCGCCGCTCGGGCACGCCGCGGGCCCGCGCCGTCATGACGTACGGTTTCCGGAGCTCGTCGAGCAGGTTCGCCCGCATGATCCGGATGAGCTGGGCCGTGCCCGCCAGCCCCAGGATCACGGCGGGCAGCGGGAGGTGCTTCAGCATGTCCCAGGTCTTGGCGAGGCTCCACGGCGCCTCGACGAACTCGTCCGAGAACAGGCCGCCGATGCTCATGTTGAAGTACCGGAACCCGAGGTACATGAGGACGAGGGCCAGCATGAAGCTCGGCACCGCGAGGCCGATGAAGCCGATGAACGTCGCCAGGTAGTCCCCCGGCGAGTACTGGCGGACCGCCGAGTAGATGCCGATCGGGAGGGCCAGGACCCAGGTCAGGACGATCGCGGCCACCGAGACCACCATGGTGAGCCACAGCCGGTCGCCGATGACCTCGGAGACCGGGCGCCTCCATTCGAGAGCCATCCCGAACCGGCCCCGCACGACCTGCTTCATCCAGCGGTAGTACTGGACCAGCATGGGCTTGTCGAGCCCGTACTCCTGCCGGAGCGCGTCGGCCTCCTGCTCGGAGACCGCGCCGCCGGAGGCGGACATCTGGGCGATGTAGGAGGTGATGTAGTCGCCCGGCGGCAGCTGGATGATGACGAACGATAGGACGGAGATGGCCCAGATCGTCAGGAGGGCCAGCATGAGCCGCTGGACGAGGTAGGTCAGCACGAACGCTTCATCTCAGGCTGGCGCCGTCCCGCGCCCGCCCCCCGGACGGCCCCGAGGGCCGCCGGGGGGCGAGACGGGGGGGCGCCTCGACCCCTACGCCTTGAAGTAGTACGTCGAGGGCTGCGAGGTGCCGGGCGTCCGGCAGTGCTGCGCGTTGATCTGCCGCGACGCCATGTTCCCCATCTTCCGGCTCGAGATTCGGACGCCCATCGTCGCCGGGGACTGGCCGACGGTTCCGATCGAGTACTGCCCGTCGATCATGATCTTGAAGATCTCCTGGGCGATCTTGGCCCGCTCCGGGGCCTTCTTGCCGTTGGCCGACCGGAACATGTCCATCGCCTTGAGGAGCGGCGTGTCGTCGGGGGCCTTCCCCTGCTTGCCGCCGGAGGCGTACCACACCGCGAGCGGCGTGCCGAGGAGCGACTCGGCGGGATCCACCGGAATGCCGTGCCGCGGGAACAGGTACAGCTGCTCGGTGCCGTCGTTCGCCCAGATCGCGATCTGGTGCTCGTTCGCCCGGATGCGCGTGAAGAACAGGCTCCGCTCGACCTCCTTCACGTCCGCCTGGACGCCGATCTTCTTCCACTGCTCCTTGATCATCTCGGCGATCTGCGAGTGGGGAATGAACGCGCCCGCCGAGGTGAGGAGCTCGACCCGAAGCCGGCCCTTGCCGTCGGTCCGGAGCCGGTACCCTTCCCCGTCCTTCTTCGTGAGCCCGATCTTGTCGAGCAGCGCGTTCGACTGCTTGACGTCGAGGGTCGACCACTTCTTCCGCCACTCCGGCCCGGGATTGAACGGCGTGGAGTCCGCCGGCGCCACGGAGCCCGGCGTGCCGATGCCGAGCCAGAACGTCTCGTTCAGCTGGTCCCGGTCGATCCCCATCGACAGCGCGCGCCGGAAGTCCGCCGTGTGGAGCCACTTCGCCATCTCGGCGTCCGCGTCGTAGGAGTGGTTGACCTGGAGCGTCGCGTCGGAGCCGTTCAACGCCGGGTCGAGTCGCACGTCGTAGCCGACCTTGTCCCGGTTCTCCAGGAACACCGGGAGCTTGGTCATCGCCGTGTGGCGCTCCTGGAGGTCGTACTGGCCGGCGATGGCCCGGAGGTTCAGCACCTCGAGGTTCTCGGCGACCGTCATCTGGAGCCGGTCGATGTACGGGAGCTGGTTGCCGGCGGTGTCCACCTCGTAGAAGAACGGGTTCCGTTCCATCGTCCAGGTCGGGTTGTTGATGGGCGTGACCACCTTCCACGGCGTGAGCACGGGCAGCTCGGGGTTGAGGGTCCAGTCCCAGCGGCTCTTGATGTACGAGAGCCAGCCGTCGAAGTTCGCGGCCTTCGCCTTCGCGTTGGCCTGGTCCACCCCGATGTACTTCGGGTGGAACTGCTTGATGTAGTGGGCGGGGGCGTAGGCGCCCATCGTCCGCCCCCCCATCTGCCAGAGGGCCTGCCCGCCACCCATCGCGGTGGACCCGGCGAGGATGTCGAGGAACAGGTAGTTCGGCTCCGGGAACTCGAAGAGGACCGTCGTCTCGTCGATCTTCTTCAGGACCCCGGACTTGCCGTTGATCATGAAGTCCGGGTGCGAGACCGGGGTGATGTCCTTGTTCAGGTACATGTCCTCGTACCAGAACACGAAGTCATCCGCGGTGAAGGGCTTGCCGTCCGACCACTTGTGGCCCTTCCGGAGGTAGAGCGTCACCGACTTCCCGTCGTCGCTGAGGAGCCACTGCCGCGCGATGCATGGCCGGGGCTGGGTGCCCGTGTATTCCCAGAACAGGAGCTTGTCCGACGACACGATCCGGTTGCCGTTCTCCTGGTCGCCGGGGCCGGTGAACCCGCGCCGCCAGGTCCCGCCGTACTTCCCGATCTCGTGGACGGGCTTGATGACGAGCGGCTCCTTGGGGACGCGCTCGGTCACCGGCGGAAGCTTCCCCTGCTTCACGAGCTCCGCCAGCATCGGCGCCTCGTGGAACTTCGTGGGCCACTTGGCCGGGTCGAGGATCAGCTCCGGACCCTCGAGCTTGCCGATCAGCTGGGCGCCGAGCTTCGGCGCCGGGGCGCCGGTCCCCTGAGCGCGGGCCACCCCGGGCAGGCCGACGGCGGCCAGGCCCCCTGAAGCGGCGAGGCCCCCCGAGAGGAGCGCCGCGTCCCGGATGAACTCGCGCCGGCTGACACCATTCCGCTTCTTGGGCATCACGGACCCTCCTCATTGACGGTCGTGTTCGAAGTACGACGGGCTCGGGACGACCTGATGGCCCGGAGTCTAGCACGGCGCGGCGACATTTCGCCCCGCCTCCGGACGGCGCGCCGCGTCAGACTCGGGTGCCGGCCCGGGCAGCCTCGCGGGCGCCACGCCCGGCGATCCACCACGGCTGGGCGCACAGCCACCCGAGGAACTCGACGATCGTGTGCGCCGCCAGGTATGACGTGATCCCGGTCCCGATGTCGAGCATCGGATTGACCTCGACCAGGTCGAAGCCGACGATCCGGGTGTGCTCGGCCAGGGCGCGCAGCGTGTCCCGCAGCTCGGCGTAGAGGAAGCCGTTCGGCTCGGCGGACACGCAGCCCGGGACCAGCGGCATGTCGAGGACGTCGACGTCGACACTCACGTAGCAGGCGGCGTCGCGAGGAATGCGGTCGACGAGGCCCCGGGGCGTGACGTCGCGAAACTCCTCCATCGTCACGATGCGGTTCCCGTCCCCCAGCGAGTCGTCCATCATCACCTGGGAGTTCCGGAGGCTGCGAATCCCGATCTGGCTCAGGCTCCGCACGTGCGCCATCCGCGCGATGTGGCGGAACGGGTGGCTGTTGGTCAGCTCGAGCCCGTGGACGAATGGCAGGTAGTCCAGGTGGGCGTCGAAGTGGACGACGTGGAGCGGCTCCCGGTAGGCCCGCACGACCGGATACGTGACGCCGTGGTCGCCCCCCAGGACGACCGGCAGGGCGCCCCGGTCGAGGAGCTGGCGGACCATGACCGTCACGTTGTCGAACGTCCCCGCCACGTTGGTGGGCAGGACGTCCGCGTCCCCCACGTCCACGATCCGGCCGTTGGCGAGCTCGTGCTGGAGGAACTCCCGGCGGAGCGCGGGATCGTAGTAGCCCCGGCCCCGCCCGCCGAAGCGCATCGAGTGCTCCCGGATCCCGCGCGGGCCGAACCGGGATCCGGGCATGAACGGGGAGCCCTCGTCGCTCGGCACGCCCATCACCGCGATGTCGGCGTCGAGCCGGTCGAGGTCGGTGGCGATGACCGAGCGGAGGAACGACGGGATCCCGACGAACGGGGCGTTCCAGCGAGGCTCGGCGCCCGGCTGCATCTCGGGAGCGCTCAGGCGCCGACGCGGGCCGGCGCGCGTCCTCCGGTCCGCTCAGGACTCGCGACGTCGACGCCTTGCCGCGCGAGTACCGCGGCGATGGCGCGTCGCTCCGCCTCGGTCGCGGGCACGAGCGGCAGGGCCGGCACGCCGCTTCCGATCCCGACCATGGCGCACGCCGCCTTGAGCGCGGGCAGCCAGTGCCCGATCTCGTGGATCGCGCAGAGGTCGAGGATCGCGGCCTGGAGCCGCGTGCAGGTCGCCGCGTCGCCCCGGGCGGCCGCCGCCCTGAGGTCGACCATCAGACGGGGCGTGACGTTCGCGAGCCCGGGGACCAGGCCGTCCCCGCCCAGGCGGAGGCTCGCGGCCACGAGGTGCTCGTGGCCCTGGAGGACCCGGAAGTCCGCCCGCGTCGCCTTGACGGCGAGGAACGCCTGGAACGCGACGAAGTCGCCCGCGGAGTCCTTGATGCCGAGCACCCGGCTGTCGCGGGCGAGGTCGCCCACCAGCGCGGGCGCCAGCACCTGGTGGGTGCACTGCGGGATGTTGTAGAGGAGCGCCGGCCGGTCCGCGGCCTCGATGACGGTCTCGATGTGGCGTCGCTGGGCGGTCCCGTCGACGCCGAAGTAGTAGGGCGACCCCACGACCACCGCGTCGGCGCCCTCGGCCGCGGCCTGGCGCGCCGCCTCCGCCGCCGGCGCCGTCGCCGGCAGCATCACGCCCGCCAGCACCGGCACCCGCCCCGCCGCCGCCCGGACGAACCGGCGGACGACCAGCCCCCGCTGGCGGGGTGTGAGCCACGCGCCCTCGCCGCAGCCTCCGAGGACGAAGAGCCCGGTGCACCCCGCCTGGACGACGTGCTCGACCAGGAGGTCGATCGCGCCCTCGTCCACCTCGCGTCCCGCGTCGAGGGGCGAGATGGTCGGCGGGACGATGCCCGTGAGGGCGCCGTCCCATGCCCAGCGGCGGGGCGGCGTCGTCGACGCCGTCATGCGGAAGCCCGCCCGCCGACGAGCGTCCGGTCCGGGGTGCCCGCGCCGAGCACCTCCTTCAGCGAGGCCTCGATGATGTCGATCAGCTCGTCGACCTCGGCGGCCGTGATCGTGAGCGGGGGCGCGAGCGCGAGCATCCAGTGGCTCGCGCGGAGGAGGAGCCCCCGGCGGCGCGCCGCCTCCCGCACCCGGATCCCGAAGTTGACGTCGGCCGGGTACTGCTCGCGGGTCGACGGGTCTCGCACGAACTCGACGCCGATCAGGAGCCCCTCGCCCCGGACGTCGCCGATGACGGGGAGCCGCTCCTGCAGCTCGCGGAGGCGCGCCCTCGCCTGCTCGCCGCGGGCCCGCGAGTTCTCGACGATCCCGTCGTCGAAGATCTGCTTGATGGCCGCGAGGCCGACCGCCGACGCCACCGGGTTCCCGCCGAACGTGTGGCCGGCGTGGAACTGGACCTGGTCCACCGCACTCCCGTAGAACACCTGCCCGAGCTTCGTGGTGAGGAGGTTCGCGGACAGGGGCGCGTAGCCGCCGCTGATCCCCTTCCCCAGGCAGAAGATGTCCGGCCAGGCATTCCAGTGCTCGGCCGCGAAGAGCTTCCCGGTCCGGCCGAAGCCCGTGATGATCTCGTCGTAGATCAGGACGATGTCGTACCGGTCGCACAGCTCACGGACCTTCGGGAGGTACTCGCGAGGCGGCACAACCACGCCCGCCGAGGTCATGATCGGCTCGGCGATGAAGCCGGCGATCGTCTCCGGGCCCTCGAGCTGGATGACCTCCTCGAGGAGCCGCGCGTAGGTGGGGCCCAGGGTCTCGGGCCCGCCGGGGAACGGCGGCCGGTACGGGTCCGGCGTGTGGAGATGGATGAACCCACCGGGGAGCGGCTCGTACGGCGCCCGCCAGCCGGGCCAGCCGCCCGCGGCCAGCGCGTGGCCCGTCCCGCCGTGGTATGCGCGGTAGTGCGACAGGATCTTGTACTTCGTCGCGTGGCCGGCCTGCTTGTGGTACTGGCGCGCCATCTTGATCGCGGCCTCGGTCACCTCGGAGCCGCCGGACAGGAGCTTGACCGTCGTGTACTGGGGCGGCGTGATGTCGAGGAGGCGCTTCACGAGCTCGAGCGCCCGGTCGCTGGTCCCGAGGGTGGGCGCGGCAAGGGCCAGGCGCTCGATCTGCTTCGAGGCGGCCTCGGCGAGGCGCTTGTTGCCGTGCCCCAGGTTGACGCAGAAGGTCCCGGAGAGCCCGTCGATGAAGCGGCGCCCGTCGACGTCGGTCACGTAGATCCCCCGGCCCTCGGTCAGGATCAGCGGGTTCTCGGCGAACTCCTTCATGGGCAGGAAGTCGACCATGATGTGACGGGCGAGCTCTTTCATCGCGTCTCCCTATGAGGCCAGGACGTGGACGGCGCCGCGCGCCTCGCGCGACGCACCCCTGGATTGTACTGACAGGCCCGGCGCGGCGCCAGACGGGGGCGCGCACGGTCGCGGCCACCCGCCGCCGGCTGTGGTACGGTGGACGCACCCGGGAGCCAGAGGGTCGGCGGCGCACGCCGGGCCGCCCGGGCCAGGAGGAGCGCCATGGCGGACGCGGTGATCGTCTCGACGGCCCGGACTCCCATCGGCAAGGCGTACCGGGGGGCGTTCAACAACACCCACGGGGCGACCCTGGCAGGGCACGTGATCGAGCACGCGGTGCAGCGCGCGCGCATCGATCCGGCCGAGGTCGAGGACGTGATCATCGGGTGCGCGATGCCCGAGGGCGCGACCGGCCACAACATCGCCCGCCAGGCGGCGCTCCGCGCCGGGCTGCCCGTGACCGCGGCCGCGACGACGGTCAACCGCTTCTGCTCCTCCGGCCTCCAGGCGATCGCGATCGCCGCGCAGCGCGTGGTGGTGGACCGCGTCCCCGTCGCCGTCGCGGGCGGCGTGGAGTCGATCAGCCTCGTGCAGAACGAGCACCAGAACCGCTACCGGCTGACCGAGGACTGGCTCCTCGAGCACAAGCCCGAGGTCTACATGTCGATGCTCGAGACCGCCGAGGTGGTCGCCAAGCGCTACCACGTCACGCGGGAGATGCAGGACCGCTACTCGCTCGAGAGCCAGCGTCGCATGGCGGCCGCCCAGAAGGAGGGCCGCCTCGACGCGGAGATCGCGCCGCTCAAGAGCGTGAAGATCGTCGTGGACAAGGCCACCGGGGCGTCGCGCGAGGAGTCGACGCTCCTGACGCAGGACGAGGGAAACCGCCCCGACACCACCGCCGAGGGCTTGGCGGCCCTGAAGCCCGTGGTCAGCGCGGCGGGCACGATCACCGCCGGCAACGCGAGTCAGCTCTCCGACGGCGCCTCGGCCTGCGTGGTGATGGACGCGAAGCTGGCGGAGCGGCGCGGCCTCCAGCCGCTCGGCGTCTTCCGCGGCCTCGCCGTCTCGGGCTGCGAGCCCGACGAGATGGGCATCGGCCCGGTCTTCGCCGTGCCGCGGCTCCTCGAGCGCTTCGGTCTCAAGGTAGACGACATCGACCTCTGGGAGCTGAACGAGGCCTTCGCCGTCCAGGTCGTGTACTGCCGCGACCGGCTGGGCATCCCGATGGAGCGGCTGAACGTCGACGGCGGCTCGATCGCGATCGGCCACCCCTACGGCATGAGCGGCGCCCGCATGACGGGCCATGCGCTCATCGAGGGAAAGCGGCGTCGCGCCAGGCGCGTGGTCGTGACCATGTGCATCGGCGGCGGCATGGGGGCGGCCGGCCTCTTCGAGATCGCGTAGCCCGGCGCGCCCCCGACGCCCCGCGGGCCCCGGTGTAGAATGCCGCCGGGCGACATGGGCGACACGATCTTCTTCGGCTACGACCAGGCCGCGCTCGACCGCGAGTACAACAACTCCGGGAAGGTCGCGAACGCCGCCCGCTATCTCGCGTGGTACCCGGGGGAGAGCGCTCGCACCCGCGAGACCCTTCCCGCGCGTCTCGACCTCCGCTACGGACCGCGCCCTGGCGAGACGCTCGACGTCTTCCTCCCCGAGGGCCACGGGCCCTGGCCGGTCCACGTGTTCGTCCACGGCGGCTACTGGCGATCGCTCGACAAGCAGGACTTCAGCTTCGCGGCGCGAGCCTTCCAGCCGGCCGGCGTCCTCGTCGCGGTGATCAACTACGCCCTCATCCCCTCGGTCGACATGGACGAGCTGGTCCGGCAGGTGCGCGCGTCGGTCGCGTGGCTCCACCGGAACGTCGCGGCCCTGGGCGGCGATCCCGACCGGATCACGGTCTCCGGCCACTCGGCCGGCGGCCATCTGGTCGCGATGCTGATGGCGACCGACTGGCGGAGCTTCGCCGGGCTGCCCGCCGACGTGGTCAAGGCCGGCTGCGGCATCAGCGGCCTCTACGACCTCGAGCCCATCCGGCTCTCGTATCTCAACCAGACGCTCGGGCTCACGATGGAGACGGCGCGCCGGAACAGCCCGGTCCATCTGGTCCCCGCGGCCGCGGGTCCCCTGCTCCTCCCCGTCGGGGAGAAGGAGGGCGACGAGTACCACCGCCAGACGGGGTCGCTTGCCGCCGCGTGGCGGCGCCGCGGGCTCCCGGTCGAGGTCATGGACATGGCCGACCACGATCACTTCTCGATCATCACGGAGCTCGGCGATCCCGGGTCGACGCTCGGCCGGGCGATCCTGCGGCTGGCGGGCGTCCCCGCGAACGGACCGAAGGCGGCGGCCCGATGATCCGCGAGGTGCCCGGCCGGAAGCCCCGGATCCACCCCGACACCTGGATCGACCCCGCCGCCGAGGTGATCGGCGACGTCACGATCGAGCAGGGCGCGAGCGTGTGGCCCGGCGCGGTGCTCCGGGGCGACGAGGACAACTACGTGCGCCTCGGCCGGAACTCGAACGTCCAGGACGGCTCCGTGCTCCACGTGACGCCGGAGTTCCCGTGCGTCGTGGGCGATGGCGTCACGATCGGCCACCGGGCCGTCGTCCACGCGTGCACGATCAAGGACAACGCGCGGATCGGGATCGGCGCCGTCGTCCTCACCGGCGCCGTGGTCGAGGAGAACGCCCAGGTCGGGGCGGGCGCCGTGGTGCCGCCCGGCAAGGTCGTGCCGGCAGGGTGGCTGGTGATGGGGGTGCCGGCCAAGCCCGTCCGCGAGATGACCCCCGAGGAGCTCGAGGAGATCCGGCGCAACGCGACGGCGTACGTCGCGCTCTGGCGCCGGGACTACGGGCCGCGCGCCGGCGCGCCCTAGCCGGGCAGCCCGCGTCAGATCGACACCGACCACTCGACACCAGGAGGTCCCATGCCGCTCCGCACGCGCTATCTCTTCTCCGCCGCCATGGACGTCGACCCGACCCGCGACGCGCTCTTCCACGAGGTCTACGACAAGGAGCACATCCCGGCGCTCCTCGAGGTGCCCGGCGTCGTGTCGGCATCGCGCTTCAAGCTCCGCGAGCTCACCATGATGATCGGCGGCGAGCGGAAGACCATGGACACCCAGGGGGCGCCGCGCTACAACGCGCTCTACGAGCTCGAGTCGCCCGAGGTGCTGCTCACCTCCGCGTGGGCCAAGGCGGTCGAGCGCGGCCGCTGGCCGACCGAGGTGCGCGCCTTCACCCGGAACCGCCACCACCTCCTCTACGAGCGCCTGTAGACCAAACGACGGGGTCAGGCCTTACCCTTGATCTCGGGGGCGACGATGACGCGCGAACATCAGGGTGCGGGCCTGACCCCAAGTTCGACCAAACTCCGGGCTCAGGCCTTGGCCTCGGTCTAGGGTCGACAGTGACGGGAGAACACCCAAGCACGGGCCTGACCCCGGGATGGGATCCGGCCAAGTATCTGGAGTTCGCCGGACCGCGGCTCCGCCCGGCGATCGATCTCCTCGCCCGCGTCTCGCTCCCGGCGCCGGCCGCCGTGTACGACCTCGGGTGCGGCGCGGGCAACGTCACGAAGCTCCTCGCGGAGCGCTGGCCGGCAGCGGCCGTGACCGGCGTCGACGGCTCGCCTGCCATGCTGGCGACGGCGCGCGCGGCGACGCCGACGATCACCTGGCAGCAGGCCGATCTCGGCGCCTGGCGACCGTCGTGGCCCGCCGACCTCCTCTTCTCGAACGCGGCCCTCCACTGGCTCGACGGCCACGAGGTGCTGTTCCCCCGCCTGATGAGCGAGCTCGCCCCGGGCGGCGTCCTCGCCGTCCAGATGCCGAGGAACCACGGCGCGCCGTCTCACACCGAGATGGTCGCCGCGGCTTCGGCCGGCCCGTGGCACGAGCGCCTGGCCCCGCATCTCCGCACTCGCCCCGTCGCCGAGCCGTCCGTCTATCACGACATCCTGGCCCCCCATGCCGCGCGGCTCGACATCTGGGAGACCGAGTACCTCCACGCGCTCGAGGGCGAGAACCCCGTCGTCGAGTGGACCCGCGGCTCGGCGCTGAAGCCCCTCCTCGACGCCCTCACGGAGCCGGACCGCTCCGCGTTCCTCGCCGAGTACTCGGGCCGCGTCAAGCGCGCCTATCCGCCGCGGCCGGACGGCCGCACGCTCCTGCCCTTCCGCCGCCTCTTCATCGTCGCGACCCGCTGATCCTGACACGATTCCGCAACATCCGGGCCGAGACGGCCGCTCGGGTCGACGTGATAAAGTGGACCATCAGGAGAGCCAAGCCATGACGGGAATCGAGCGCCGGCGCACCCCGACCGTCGACGTGGGCGGGGTCCAGGTGGGTAGCTGCCATCCGATCGTCGTCCAGTCCATGACCAACACGGACACGGCCGACGTGGCGGGCACGATCGCCCAGGTGCGGGCGCTCGCCGAGGCCGGCAGCGAGCTCGTCCGGGTCACGGTCAACAACGACGAGGCGGCGCGCGCGGTGCCCGACATCGTCCGCGAGGTCGACGTCCCGGTCATCGGCGACTTCCACTACAACGGCCACATCCTCCTGGCGAAGTACCCCGCCTGCGCCCGCGCCCTCGCCAAGTACCGGATCAACCCGGGCAACGTCGGCGCCAAGCACCGCGACGAGAACTTCGCGACCATCGTCAAGATCGCCGTCGACCACGGGAAGCCGGTTCGCATCGGCGTGAACTGGGGCAGCCTCGACCAGCACCTCCTCACCGAGATGATGGACGCGAACGCCAAGCTCGCGGAGCCGCGCGACGCCCGCGACGTGATGCTGGACGCGATCGTCGAGAGCGCGATCCGCTCCGCCGACCTGGCGGAGGCGACGGGGCTCGGCCACGACCGGATCCTCCTGTCGGCGAAGGTGTCGGGCGTGCAGGACCTGGTCGACGTCTACCGCCGCCTCGCGCCTCGCTCCGACCACCCGCTCCACCTCGGTCTCACCGAGGCGGGCATGGGGATGAAGGGCATCGTGGCGAGCACGGCCGGGCTGTCGATCCTCCTCCAGGAGGGCATCGGCGACACGATCCGCGTGTCCCTCACGCCGAAGCCCGGCGGCGACCGCACCGAGGAGGTCCAGGTCGCCCAGCAGATCCTCCAGTCGCTCGGGTTCCGCATCTTCGCGCCGCAGGTGACCGCCTGCCCCGGCTGCGGGCGGACGACGTCGACCTTCTTTCAGGAAATGGCCGAGGAGATCCAGGGGTACCTGCGGACCGAAATGCCCCGGTGGCGCGAGCGCTATCGCGGCGCCGAGGCGCTCAGGGTCGCGGTCATGGGCTGCGTCGTGAACGGGCCCGGCGAGTCCAAGCACGCGGACATCGGCATCTCGCTGCCCGGAACGTTCGAGGATCCGGTGGCCCCCGTGTACGTCGACGGAAAGCTCCTGCGTACGCTCCGCGGCGACACGATCGTCGCCGACTTCCTGCGGATCCTGGAGGACTACGTCGACACGCGCTTCGGCGCGACGGCCGCCAGCCGCGCCTGAGCGGCGCGCGGGCGTCCGGCTGCCTCTCGCCGCTGCGTCGTCCCGTTCGCGTCCCGCCCGATGATCTCGCGCGCGAGAGTTGGCCCGGCCGTCGTCCCGGCAAGCTCACCCGCTAGCTGGTAAGGAGGCTTCCCATGTGGTTTTCCGCGATCGTGGCGTCGCTCCACTACCTGGCGCTCGCCATCGGTCTGCCCGCGGTGTTCCTGCGCGGGCGCGCGCTCAAGGGAACGCTGGACGACGCGGGGCTCCGGCGGCTCTTCGCGGCCGACTCGATGTGGGGCGTGGCAGCCGCCCTCTGGGTGGCGACCGGCCTCCTCCGGGCGTTCGCCGGGCTCGAGAAGGGCTCGGCCTACTACCTCCAGAGCCACGGGTTCTACCTGAAGATGGGGCTCTTCCTGGCCGTCGTGCTCCTGGAGGTGCGCCCGATGCTCACCTTCATGCGGTGGCGCCAGGCCCACCGGCGCGGCGCCCCGATCGACACGAGCGCGGCTCGCGCGCTGTTCCAGGTAAGCCACATCCAGCTCTCTCTCGTCGTGGCGATGGTCTTCATCGCGTCGGCGATGGCGCGCGGGGTCTGGTAGTCGGCGGTCTTCGGGTCGGCGGGTCAGCCATCCGGAGCCGCCGGGCCTGACGCTCCCGGCGGCTCCTGGCTCAGCTCGGTCGGATCAGAATCCAGCAGGGCCGGCGGGAGCAGCGTGACGATCACGGGAACCGTGGTCGTCGCGGCGTTCCCCGCAGCGTCCTCGCAGCTGACCGTCAGCGTGTAGGTCCGCCGGCCCATGCGTCTGCACACTGCCTGAGGAGGAGACGCGTACGTCTCTCGACTTCTTCGTTGCGCGCTTCACGGCAGACCTAGACCTCGACGCGACCTTCAGCGGAGACAGCTGGGTCACCACCAACTACCTCGGAGGCGCTGTCAACACCTGACGCGGGGCGTCGTAACGAAGGGGCTATTCGGGCGACCAGTGGGGCGCAGTGCTGAACAGCCCGTCGACGACGCCGATCTGGTAGGCCATCCAGAGACCGAAGGCGAGGCTCAGCACGCCCGAGGCGGTGGCGAGGTGGCGGTTCAGCCCCGCGAACCGGCGCGCCGTCACGGCGAACGGCACCGCGACCGCGGCGGTGATCAGCATCATGCCCGCGATCGTGCCGACGCCGAAGACCAGGAGGTAGCCGATCGCCCACCACGGGTCGCGGATCGCCGCCAGCACGAGCAGCGCGACGGCCGCGGACCCGGCGAGCCCGTGGACCAGCCCGACCACGAGCGGGCGGACGACCTGGTAGGCGCTCAATCCCCCCAGCGCCCGGTCGAGGCGCGCCTGCGGCGTCGCGCTCTCCGGGTGGCCGTGCGCGTCCGGCTCATGGCCGTGGACGTGGCTGTGCACGTAGTCTCCGTGAACGTGCGGGTGGGCGTGATGGTCGCCCAGTCCGTGCTCATGCGCCGCGCCCGAGCGGGCCTCCTGGATCCGGCCCGTGATCCCGGTCAGCGTCAGGATCCCCAGGAGGACCAGCATGATGGCGACGGAGAACTCCATCCCCAGCCCGACGTGAGGCGGAATGACCAGGCCGAACAGGATGATCGCGCCGCCCACCGCGAGGATCGTGAGCGTGTGCCCGACGCCCCAGAGCACGCCCGTCCAGGCCGCCGCCCAGACGGAGCGCTGGCGACTCACGATCGTCGTGACGGCGATGACGTGGTCGGCGTCGGTCGCGTGGCGCATCCCGAGGAAGAAGCCGAAGAGAAGGACGGAGACGAGCTGTGTCATGCGCGTCAGTCTAGGCCATCGACCCGGCGCGTGCCAGCCCGGCTATCCGCGATCCTCTCATCGTCCTCGTCGCCGCCGAGGTGACGCGGGAACGGCCGCCCGAGCGCGCGTGGCACCGCCCGGCAGGCGCTCCTCGAGCTCCTCGAGCGTCCGCGGCCAGTCCTGGCGGAGGAGGCGCGAGAGCGCGCGGTCGGCCAGGAGACGCTTGCCCGTCTGGCAGACTGCGCAGTAGTTCGTCTCGTTCTCCGCGTGGACGATCCGCTGGACCGGCGCCCCGCAGTCCGGGCAGGGCTGGCCGTATCGGCCGTGGACGGCCATGCCCTCGCGGAAGGCCGTGACCTTCTCCGGAAAGGCGAGCCGCGCCGTCGATGACAGCCGCTCGGACCACTCGCCCAGCACCGCCCGCGCGGCCGCGTGGAGGCGAGCCCACTCCGCCGCCGCGAGCTGGTCCGTCATCCGGATGGGCGACAGCCGCGCCCGGTGGAGGATCTCGTCCGCGTAGGCGTTGCCGATCCCGTCGAGGAACCGCGGGTCCGTCAGGGATCGCTTCAGCGTGTGCCGTTCGCGGGTGAGCGCCTCGCGAAGCTGCGCCACCGTGGCGGTCATCACGTCGAGGCCGCCGCGGTCGTGCGCCCGGAGCGCGGCCTCGCCGCGCGCCAGGTGAATCGACGCGCGGCGCTTGGTCCCGGCCTCGGTCAGCGTCAGCGTGCCCTCGGGGAAGTCGAACGCCGCCAGTCCCACCCGCCCGGGCGGGCGCGCGCCGGCCGGCCGCCAGTGGAGACGGCCGGCGATCATCAGGTGGATCACGACGAAGATCTCCCCCTCGAGGGCGAGCACGATGCGCTTGCCGACCCGGCGGAGCCCGGTCACGGTCCGGCCCTCGACCTCGGAGACCGGCGGGTCGACGGACCGGAGGACGAACGGGCTCACCAGCCGGATCCGCTCGAGCTTCCGCCCGAGGACGCGCGGCTCGAGGGCCGTCAGGTACGCGACGACGTCCGGCAGCTCGGGCAACGGTTCGCGCTTCCCGCGGGCTCGGGATCGATCCGGAGGTCCCCTGCCCCTCGCATGCTCAACTCAATGCCATTCTACGGCGACGCGCCGTGCTACGGTGGGCGGCCGATGGCCTCCGACGACCCGACGCTCCTCCGCGTGCCTGGATTCGCCCGGTTCGCCGGCTCCGCCCTCCTCAACACGATCGCCTTCGCGGGCGAGCAGGTCGTGCTGGGATGGCTCGTCCTCGACCTCACCAACTCGCCCCTCCTGGTCGGCGTGGCGCTCGCGCTCCGGATGGCTCCGCTCCTGATCGTGGGCTTGCCGGCGGGCGTCCTCGCGGACCGCGGGGACCGTCTGGTCCTCCTCCGCGGCGCGAACACGACGATGGCGCTCGCCCTGGCCGCGCTCGCGATCCTGACCGTGCTCGGGCGGGTGACGGTCGGGCCGATCCTCGCCATCACGTTCTTCGTCGGCTGCGCCCGGGCGCTCCAGCAGGTCACGCAGCAGGCGCACACGCACGACCTGGTCGGGCCGGCGCGCCTCACCCAGGCGCTGGGCGTGCTCGGCATCGCGATGCGCCTCGGCGGGCTCACCGGGTCGCTCCTGGCGGGCCGGCTGATCGCCGGCTTCGGGCCGTCCGTGGCGTACCTGGCGGCCGCCGTCGCCTGTCTCGTCGCGACGCTCGTGCTCCCGCGACGCTCGGCCCACCGGACCCACCTGCCCCAGAGCTCGATCTCGGTCTGGCAGGGGCTCTCCGGCTTCCTCGCGGCCGCGCGCGCGGAGCGACGCCTGCCCGCGCTCATGGCGCTCACGGCCGCGGGTGAGGTGCTCGGCTTCTCGCACCAGGCCGTGCTGCCGAGCCTCGCGCGGGACATCCTGCACGTGGGTCCGGAGGGGCTGGGCGCCATGAACGCCGCCCGCCAGGCGGGCGGGATCGTCGCCATGCTGGGCGTGAGCCGCCTGAGCCAGCTAGGCGGACTCACGTCCGTCTTCGTGACCGCGCTCGGCGTTTTCGGCGCGGGCGTGGCCGCGCTCGGCCTGGCGCCGGGCTACGGCTCGGTCCTGCTCGTCCTCACCATGGTCAACGCGGTCGGCGCGACGTGCGACGTCCTGGGACAGAGCCTCATGCAGCAGGCGGTGCCGCCGGCGCTCCGCGGCCGCGCGAGCGGCGCGTGGGTCGTGGCGATCGGGGTGGGTCCCGTCGGCCAGTTCCAGATCGGCGCGCTGGTCGCCGCGCTCGGAGTCACCGCCGCGCTCGGCATGAGCGGGATGGCCCTGGTCGCGGTCGCGGTCGGCGCCCGGCTCCTGATGGCGCGCGCCCGCCGAGCCTGACGCCGGCCGGCGCGCGCCAGGAGAACCGGAGCCGCTAGCAGCAGCCGCCGGAGACGGCGGGCTTCTTCGGCGGCTCGATGAGCTCGATCCGCGTGTCGTCGGGCCCGCGCACGAACGCGATCCGCGGTCCGTTCGGCACCTGGATCGGGCCCTCGAGAAGCGCGCCGCCGAGCTGCCCAAGACGGGCGATGTCCGCATCCAGGTTCGCCGAGTCGAAGCCGAAGTGCTCGAGCCCATGGTGCGGCATCGCATCGCCGTGGCCGAGCTTCTCGCCGGTCCGCGCGCCCGAGACGTTCACCGCCATGCCGCCGTCCTCGCTCATGCACCGGACGAACCGGTCGCCGAAGACGCGGGTCTCGTCGGACACGATCTTGAAGTTGAAGGCCTTCACGTACCAGTCCGCGGTCTTGCGCGGGTCCGGGGCCTTCAGGTGGATGTGGTTGATCCGGAACGCCATCTTGACCTCCAGGTGAGGGCCGGCGTGGGAGCCGACCGGGGGTGAGGCGCGCGCCCTTAGACCAGGACGCGCCGCCCGAGCTTCACGGGACGCCCCGCGAGGACCACGTCCACGGCGTCGCCGAGGAGGGCGACGTCGGCCGCGGGGTCTCCGGCGACCGACATCAGGTCCGCCGCCAGACCTGGGCGGATGGCGCCCGTCTCGTGGCCGAGCCGCATCGCCTCGGCCGACTCGATGGTCGAGGCGGCGATCGCCTGCCACGGCGAGTAGCCGAACCACCTCACGAACGCGCGGGCGTTCGCCGAGGAGGCGTCGAACCGAGCGTGGGCCATGCCCATGTCGAGCCCGTTGATGAACCGCACGCCGCGCGCCCGCATGTCGCGGGTGACCTCGACGTGCTCCTCCATCGACACGGGCGCCGCGGCGACGGACCAGTGGGGCTTGGGCGGGGGCGCGCCCGCCTCGACGGCCTCGTGGCCCAGGAGGTGGAGCCCGAACGTCACGTCGACGGCCTGGCCGTTCGCCGCGATCCGGCTCGACACCTCGCGGTCGTAGTCGAGGCCCTTGCTCGGATCCGCCGACAGCCACCGCGCGTGCACCAGGTGGTGAATGCCCGCCTCGACGCAGTTCCGCACGCCGTCGGCCGACAGCGTGTGCGCGACGATCTGCATGTCGAGCCGCTCGGCCTCGACGACGGCGGCGCGCAGCGTCGACGCCGGGTACTGGACGGTCCGCGGGTTCGCCGTCGGCGTGAACATGCCGCCGGTGGCCATCATCTTGATGCAGTCGGCGCCGAGCTTCTTCTGCCGGCGGACGGCGGTGACGACCTCGTCGACCGTGTCGGCCTCGGTGCCGAACATCCAGCAGTGGCCGGCGGTCGTGGTGATCGGGGTGCCGGTCAGGACGAGGCGCGGCCCGGGGATCACCCCGCGCCGCACGGCGTCGCGGATCGGGAACGCGATCTCGTTCTTGCTGCCGATGTCCCGGAGCGTGGTCACGCCGCTGAGCAGCGCCGACCGGACGTTCGACGCCGAGCGTAGCAGGAGCGCGTCGTGGGACTCGGTCGTGACGAGGTGGTAGGCGTCGGGGGTGGCGGAGCAGTGCATGTGGGCGTGGACGTCGACCAGGCCGGGGAGGAGCGACACGTCCCCCAGGTCGTGAACCCGGTGGGTCGCGCCCACGTCGGGCGGCAGCTCCCGCTGGGGGACGACCGCCCGGATCCGCTGGCCTTCCGTCAGGATCGCGTGGTCGGGCAGCCATCCCGACACGGTCGCGTTCGCGACCCGCCTCGCCTTGAACACGGAGCGCTCCGCCACGACTGCCTCCCTGGATGCGAGGGCCCCGGCGCCCGCCGGCGGCCCGCGGTGAGCCTACGTTCGGATCAGATGAGGGACGCCAGGAGGTCGCCGACCTCCCGGGTCGAGGCCTTCCCGCCGAGATCGCGGGTCACGGTCTTGCCCTCCGCCACCACGGTCTCGATCGCCTTCACGATGGCCTGGGCGGCCTGCGCGTGCCCGAGGTGCTCGAGCAGCATGGCGCCGGTCCAGATCTGGGCGACCGGGTTCGCGATCCCCTTCCCGGCGATGTCGGGCGCCGAGCCGTGCACCGGCTCGAACATCGACGGGTGCTCCTTCTCCGGGTTGATGTTGCCGCCCGGCGCCAGCCCGATCGAGCCGGCGATGGCCGGGCCGAGGTCGGACAGGATGTCGCCGAAGAGGTTCGACCCCACGACCACGTCGAACCAGTCGGGGTGCTGCACGAAGTGGGCGGTGAGGATGTCGATGTGGTACTGCGCGGTTTTCACGTCCGGGTACTGCTTCGCCATCGCGGCGAAGCGCTCGTCCCAGTACGGCATGCTGTGGATGATGCCGTTCGACTTGGTCGCCGACGTGACGTGGCGCCTCGGCCGCTTCCGCGCCAGCTCGAACGCGTAGCGCATCACCCGGTCGGTGCCCTTCCGCGTGAAGACGGCCTGCTGGATGCACAGCTCGTCCTCGGTGTCTCTGTAGTGGCGGCCGCCGATCTCCGAGTACTCGCCCTCGTTGTTCTCCCGGACGATGACCATGTCGATCTCGGCGGGCGAGCGGTCGGCGAGGGGCGACCGGACTCCCCGGAGGAGCCGCACCGGCCGGAGGTTCACGTACTGGCGGAAGGTCCGGCGGATGGGGATCAGGAGGCCCCAGAGCGAGACGTGGTCCGGGACGCCCGGGGCGCCGACGGCGCCGAGGAAGATCGCCTCGCAGGCGCGGAGCTGGTCGAGCCCGTCCTCGGGCATCATGCGCCCGGTCTTCCGGAAGCGCTCGCAGCTCCAGTCGAACTCCGTCCAGGCGAGCTCGAAGCCGAACCGCCTTGCCGCCGCCTCGAGGACCCGCTGGCCCTCGGGCACGACCTCGTTGCCGATCCCGTCGCCGGGAATCACCGCGATCCGATGACGCATGGAGCCCCCTTCACGAGTTGACGCCGGCGGGCCGGCCGCTACCGCACGGTCACGGGTGTCGAGGGTATCCCGCCGCCCCGGCCCGGTCAATGCGACCCGGGGTCAGACCTTGCCTTCCGCACACTTCCCTCTGGCGGGCTGGCGATTCCGCAAACGCCCGGCAGGGGAAGCCTGACTCCAGCTAGCGGCGGTCGAAGGCGAGGCGGGCGCCGAGGGCCAGGAGCACGAGGCCAGTCACCGCCTCGATGACCCGGCGGACGCCGGAGCGCCGCAGGACGTCGCCGACCCGCGCGACCACGACGGCATAGGCGGCCAGCCAGGTCAGCGTCATCCCGCAGAAGAGGAAGCCGAGGCCGAGGAGCGTCGCGAACGAGGCGCGACCGGTCGGCGCGAACTGAGGCAAGAGGCTCGTGAAGAACACCGCCATCTTCGGATTCCCGAGGTTGCTGAGAACGCCCTGCCGGAAGGCAGCCCGCGGCCCGAGCCGCCGGGCGCGCCCGACCTCCCCCGACCGCGGCGCTCCATGCTCGCCGCGGAACGCGGCCCACAAGGCGTGCGCGCCAAGCCAGACCAGGTAGACCGCCCCCGCCAGCCGGAGCGCCGTGAAGGCCGGAGCCGAGGCGACGACGAGCGCGGCCAGACCCGCGCTTGCGGCCACCGTCCAGACCGCCTGCCCGGCCGCCACGCCGAACGCCGTCCCGACGCCGCCCGCTCGCCCGCCGCCGAGCGTGTTCCGGATGGTGAGGGCGGTGTCCGGCCCGGGGGTCACGATGACCAGCGCGGCGATCCCGAGAAACGCGAGGAAGGGCGCGTCCATCCGCCCGAGGGTCAGGCGGACGTCCCGACCCCGTCAACCGCCATCGGCCGGCGCGCGGCGCCGGCCAATCTCCGACGGGAGGCTTAGCGCAGGCGGAGCTTCGGGTCGATGGCGTCCCGGAGCCCGTCGCCGACGAAGTTCGCCGCGAGGGCCACCATGAGGATCGCCACGCCCGGGAACGTCGAGATCCACCACTGCGCGGTGAGCTCGCGCCCCTCCGCGACCATGGCGCCCCACTCCGGCGTCGGCGGCACCGCGCCGAGACCCAGGAAAGACAGCGCCGCGGTGATGATGATCGCGTTGCCGAAGTCCATGGCCATCAGGACGATCGAGGGCGCCACCGCGTTCGGCAAGACGTGCCGCATGAGGATGCGCCGCTCGCGGAGCCCGAGGGCCTCGGCCGCGCTGACGAAGTCGCGCGCGCGGAGCGCGAGCACCTGGCCGCGGGCCAGACGGGCATAGGGCGGCCACCACACGACCAGCATCGCCAGCATCGAATTGTGGATGCTCGAGCCGAGGGCGGCCGCGATCGCCATCGCGAGGATGAGCGACGGAAACGCGAGGACCATGTCGACCACGCGCATCGTCATCTCGTCGAACCAGCCGCCCAGGTAGCCGGCGAGGGCGCCGTAGAGCGTCCCGAAGATCGACGCCAGCACCACGACGACGGCAGCCACCGGGAGCGAGACCCGTCCACCGTAGAGAACGCGGGTGAACACGTCCCGCCCGAGGCCGTCGACGCCCAGCCAGTTCTCGGCCGACGGGGGGGCCAGGCGGTTGTCGACGTTCACCTCGGTTGGGTCGAACGAGGAGAGCACGGGCGCCAGGATCGACACCGCGACCCAGCCCAGGATGACCAGGGCGCCGAGCACGACCATCGGCTTCCGGACCAGCTGTCCGAGGACCTTCCGGGACTCGCTCCGTGACGGGGTCGCGGCGACGTCGATCAGGTCACCCTTCCCGACCGCCACCGCCCGCGTGGCCGACGCCGTCGCCATGTCAGGAATACCGGATCTGCGGGTCGAGCCAGCCGTAGAGGAGGTCGACCGCGAAGTTCACCAGCGTGTACATGAGCCCGATGACGAACGTCACGCCCATGATGGCCGGGAAATCGTTGGTCACCGCCGACTGGAACGCGTACCGACCGAGCCCGGGCCACGCGAAGATCGTCTCGGTCATCACCGCGCCCGACAGCAAGCCGCCGTACGCGAGGCCGAGCACGGTGACCGTCGGGATCAGCGCGTTCCGGAGGGCGTGGCGCGCGATCGTCGCCGACTCGCGCAGCCCCTTGGCCCGCGCCGTCCGCACGTAGTCCTGCGAGAGCACGTCCAGCATCGACGCGCGGGTCACGCGCGTGACGAGCCCCATCACGGAGCTCGCCAGGACCATCCCCGGCAGGATCAGGTGCGAGACCGCGTCCCGGAACGTCCGGTAGTCCCGGGCGAGGAGGCTGTCGATCGTGAAGAACCCGGTGACGAACGGCGGCGAGTCCATCTGCGGGCCGAGCCGGCTGGGCCCGACGGTCCAGTGGAGCGTGGCGTAGAACACGACGAGGGAGACCGTCGCCAGCCAGAAGATCGGCAGCGACACGCCGACCAGCGACACCAGGCGCGCGACGTGATCGATCACGCTCTCGCGGCGGATCGCGGCCACCACCCCGAGCGGTACGCCGATCACCAGGGAGAACAGCACGGCGACGGTGGACAGCTCGATCGTGGCCGGCAGGAAGGCCTTGAGGTCCTTGGTGATCGCCCGACGGGTATTGATGGAGTCACCCAGCTCCCCGCGCGTCAGGTTGCCGAGAAACCGGAGGTACTGGACGTGCAGGGGCTGGTCGAGCCCCCACTTCTCCTTGAACGCCTTCACGATCTCGGGCCGCTGGGACGCCTGCTGGCCGAGGTTCGACACGATGGGGTCCGCGGGGACGGCGTGGGAGATCAGGAACGAGATGAGGGTGACCCCGACGATGGCCACCGCCATCAGCCCGAGGCGACGCGCGACGAACTTGCCCATCAGCCGAGAAAACGCGGGGACCGCACCGTCTGCGGTCCCCGCGACGTCTTCCTTGAAGTCCGGGAGTGAGCCGGCCGCTACTTCTTGTCCACGCCGTAGATGCGCGCGGCGCCGAGCGGCAGGTACTCGTATCCCTCGATGTTCGGGCGAACCACGACTTCCGCCTTGCCCTGGACGAGGTTCACGTACGGGCCGTTCTCGACCAGGTACGCGAGAAGCTCCTTGTACAGCCCGGACCGCCGCTTCGTGTCGACCTCCGCGTCGGCCTTGTGGGCCATGTCCTTCGCCTTCGGATCGTCCCACCGGAGCCGGGGCGCCCACGTGTGGAGGATCATCTGCCCGGTGAAGTCGCTGGGCCCGATGTAGTCCGGCTGGTTGTACGAGATGACGGCGATCTGATCCTTCTGGCGGTACTTCGACAGCATGACCGAGAACTCCGCGGGCACAAGCTGCACCTCGACGCCGATCTTCTTCAGGTCGGACTGAACCTTCTGGGCCACCGACTCGTAGGTGATGCCGGCCGGCGACGGGCCCGTCCCGTACAGGAGCGGGTACTTGAACCCGTTCGGGAAGCCCGCCTTCGCCAGGAGGTCCTTGGCGAGCTTCAGGTCATACTTCGGGTTCAGCTTGTCGGCCTCGGCCTGGTTCTCGAGGCCCAGCACGCCGATCGGATACACGGCCGGCCCGATGACCGCGCGGCCATTGGTGAGCTTGATGATGCCGGCGCGGTCCACCGCGTGGCGGAGCGCTTGCCGGACTTCCTTCTTGGCCAGCGCCGGGTGGAGCGCCGGGTCCACCGTGAGGCCCATGTACATGTTGTCCAGCGACTGCCCGATCAGGATCCGAACGTTCTTGTTGTTCTTCATCGCCGCGGTGAGGTCCGGCGTGACGTTGAGCGCGACGTCGACGTCACCGTTCTCGACCTGGAGCTTCTGGGTGGCGGGCGACGGCACGTCGCGCGCCTCGATCTTCGCGATCTTGGCGGGGCCCTTCCAGTAGTTGGGGTTCCGCTCCATGATGATGACGTTGTTCTTCTGCCAGCCCTTCAGGATGAAGGGCCCGCCGCCCGCCGAGTTCTGGTTGAGCCACTCCTCGGCCTTGTCGTCCTTGTCGGCGGTCGCCGAGTCGCTGGCCCCGTGCTCCTTGGCGAGCTTCGAGTCCATGATGGCGGCGTTCGGGCCCGACAGCACGGAGAACCAGTCTGCGAAGGACTCGTTGAGGACGGTCTTGACCGTCATCGGGTCGATGACGACGACCTCCTTCAGCGGATCCATCATCCAGCCCGGGTTGCCCTTGAGAGTCTTGAGCCGCGTCAGGCTGAACTTCACGTCCTCGGCGGTGAAGGGGTTCCCGCTGGCGAACTTCACGTTCGGGCGGAGCTTGAAGGTGTACTCCTTGCCGTCCGGCGAGACCTTCCACTCGGTCGCCAGTACGGGCACGAAGGTGGTCAGCTCCTTCGGGCTCTTGTGGGCCACGAGCGTGTCGTAGACGTTCAGGTCCACGAACGCGGCGCCGAACTCGAACTCGCGCCCGGGGTCGAGGGTCTTCACGTCCGACTGGTCGAGGGCCATGATCAGCGTCTTGCCGCCACCGGACTGGGCCAGCGCGGAGGGAGACGTCCCGCCGATACCGATCAGGGCCGCGAGGGAGAGAGCCATGAGGGCGAATGTGAGGGAGCGTTTCATCAGTCCGTCCTTCCTGCCGAAGCGTGAAAGGTCATTCCAGCCAGCCAGCACCGTCCCGGGAGTCGCCGTCGGTGATGCGTCGTTGCACCGCGCCAGGGCGCACCGTAATGCAGGGGTTCCCGACTGTCACGTCGGGAGCTTCCCCGACACTCGAGCGCCTCAGCATTGTACGACGAATCGTCAAGCACGGCGGACGAGGCCCCACTTCGGGCGGGCTCCCCGAGGCGATACGGCCTCCCCCGGCGAGCCCGAGCCGGCCGGGGGACGCCCTGCCCTGGACGCGTGGCTCCCCGTATAATGGCCGGAGCATGCCGCCCGGAAACGCCGACCCCGCCCCGCGTCCGGCCCGTCCGATTCCGGCGCCGGGGGCCCATCCCACGATCGCGCAAGAGGACACGCCATGAAGCTCACGGGAGAGTTCTGCGAGGGCCTCTACACCACCATGGTCAAGATCCGGCGATTCGACGAGAAGGTCGCCGAGCTCTTCCAGCAGGGCATCGTCAAGGGCACCGCCCACAGCTACGTCGGCCAGGAGGCGGTGGCCACCGGCGCCTGCGCGAACCTGCGCGAGGACGACTTCATCGTCTCGAACCACCGCGGGCACGGGCACACCATCGCCAAGGGCGCCCGGATGGACCGGATGATGGCCGAGCTGATGGGGCGCGAGGACGGGTACTGCCGCGGGCTCGGAGGCTCCATGCACATCGCGGCCCTCGACCTGAACATCCTCGGCTGCAACGGCATCGTGGCCGCCGGGGTGCCGATCGGCGCCGGCGCCTCCCTCGCCGCCAAGATCCAGGGCACCGACCGGGTGGCGCTCACCTTCTTCGGGGACGGCGGGGCGAACCAGGGCGTGGTCCACGAGACGATGAACCTCTCGTCGGTGTGGAAGCTCCCGTTCATCTTCATGTGCGAGAACAACAAGTACGCGCTCTCCACGGACACGAAGCGCACCACCGCCGGCGAGATCGCCAAGCGCGCCGCGGGCTACGACATGCCGCACGCGCGCGTGGACGGCAACGACGTCCTCGCGGTCTACCAGGCCGTCAAGGAGGCGGTGGCACGCGCCCGGCGGGGCGACGGCCCCACGTTCATCGAGGCGGTCACCTACCGCTGGGGCGGCCACAGCATGCGCGCGAACCTCCCCGACTACCGGACCAAGGAGGAGGAGAAGGAGTGGATCGAGCGCGACCCCATCGTGCGCTTCGGCCACGGGGTCGTGGACAAGAAGGTCCTCTCGCCGATGCGGCTCAAGGAGCTCGAGCAGGCCGTCGAGCTGACCCTCGACGAGGCGGTGCGCTTCGGGATGGCGAGCGCCGAGCCCACGGTCGAGATGATGGAGTCGTCGGTCTACGCGCCCCACGAGGCCTGGAGCGAGCCCGCGTCCCGCGGGACGCGGCAGCTCGCCATGAACGAGGCGCTGAACGAGGCGCTCCACCAGGAGATGGCCCGGGACTCCCGCGTGTTCCTGATGGGCGAGGACGTCGGGCTCATCGGCGGCATCTTCCAGGTCACCAAGGGGCTCCGCGACCGCTTCGGTGAGCACCGCGTCCGGGACACGCCGATCTCCGAGCCGTCCTTCGTGGGCGCCGGCGTCGGCGCGGCGGTCGCCGGACTACGGCCGGTCGTCGAGATCCAGATCTGGGACTTCATCGCGATGACGATGGACCAGGTCGTCAACCAGGCGGCGAAGTTCCGGTACATGCTGGGCGGGACGCCCACCGTGCCGCTCGTGATCCGCGGGCCCCAGGGCGGCGGCATCCGCCTCGCCGCGCAGCACTCCCAGAGCCTCGAGGCGTGGTTCACCCACGTGCCCGGGCTGGTCGTCATCGCCCCCTCGACGCCGTACGACGCCAAGGGGCTCCTCACCGCGGCGATCCGCGACGACAACCCCGTCATCTTCCTCGAGCACAAGGCGCTCTACCCCCTGAAGGGCGAGGTGCCGGAGGAGCCGTACGCGATCCCGATCGGCAAGGCGGACGTGAAGCGCGTCGGCCGGGACGTCACCGTGGTCGCCACCCAGGCGATGGTCGCCCGCGCGCTGCAGGCCGCGGGTGACCTCGAGAAGGAAGGCGTGAGCGTCGAGGTGATCGACCCGAGGACGCTGGCGCCCCTCGATGAGGACACGATCCTCGCGTCCGTCGGCAAGACTCACCGGCTGGTCATCGCCCACGAGGCGGTCAAGCGCGGCGGCTTCGGGGCCGAGGTGGCGGCGATGGTCAGCGAGAAGGCGCTCGACGAGCTGGACGCGCCGATCGCCCGCGTCGCCGCCCGCGCGGTCCCGATGCCCTACAACGACAATCTGGAGCGCGCGACCATCCCCTCCAAGGAAGACATCGTCGCCGCGATCAAGTCGCTCCTCGGGTGATCCGGCCCTGAAAGCCAAACTCGGGGTCAGGCCTTAATTTTGGTTTCCCGAAACCGTCAAAGTTAAGGCCTGACCCCGGAGTTTGATCGTGAGGATCGAGGGGGTTCCGTTCGACACCACCGACTGGAGCGCCGTCGCGCCCACTCACCACGCGGGGGAGTCGGGCTCGGCCACGTGGCGGACCCGCGAGGTCGGCCGGATCCGCGTGCGGATGGTGGAGTACTCGCCGGGCTACCGCGCGGATCACTGGTGCCGCAAGGGCCACGTCCTGCTGGTCCTGGAGGGTGAGCTCGAGACCGAGCTCGAGGACGGTCGGCGCTTCGTCCTCCGGCCGGGGACCAGCTACCAGGTCGCGGACGGCCACGAGGCGCACCGGTCGTCCACGCGGACCGGCGCGCGCCTCTTCATCGTCGACTGAGGCGCGCCGCCGCCCTCAGCGGAAGATCTCCGTCCTCCCCGCCTCCCGCGCGGCCTCCCCGATCTCGTCGGCCGGCGCCGACACGTCGATCGCGACCCGGAGCGCCCGGAGCCCCTTGACGCCCTGGAGCTCCTCGAGCTCGAGGTCCTCTATCTCGCCGGTCACGTAGCCCCGCGCGCCGAGGTACTCGAGGTAGGCGCGGTACTCGGCCGCCTCCGCGGGCTGCGAGTACACGACGGCGAGCATGCCGGGCTGAGTCGCGCGCTCGCGGGTCCCCTGCACCAGCGCCTTGTCGATCCGCTTCTTGATGACCTCGTAGCGGACGTTGTAGGCGCCGTCCACGTCGAAGCGCCGCTCGTCGAACCGGAAGCGGATCGACAGCGGGGAGTGGTGCGCCAGGACGAGGTGCGTGGTGACGAGCGGCACCGTCAGGCGCGGAAGGATCGCCTCCGTGCGCCGGGCGATCCCGCAGGTCACCATGAGCTGCCAGAGGCGCAGGTTCCGTAGATACATCTCGTCGAACCGGCCGTCCTCGACGAGGCTCCGGCCGATGTAGATCGTGTGATCGACCCCGTCGGTCCGCAGGCGCTCGAAGTAGTGCGGGAACATCCCCTGCGCCAGCTCTTCCTCCGCGTCGAGGTACGCGGAGATCGTGTCGCTGACCAGCGTCATGCTCTCCTCGTAGTCCCGGCGCCGCCGGTACACGGTACCGAGCCCGGGGTCGAGGGCCGCGCGGTACTCCCCCAGCTTGTCCCGGACGGCCGGCCCGAAGTCGGCGACCTGGTCGAGCAGCGGCTCCACCTGCTGGCGCACGAACGCGAGCACGGTCACCTCGTCGCCCGAGGACATCACCCGATCGATCTGGCGGGCGTACCGATCGATCCGGTAGCTCATCTCGTCCAGCACCGGGAGCGGACGGATCGCGCGAGCGGCCTCGACGACTTCGAGGGCCAGGCGGAGGTGCACGCCGAGATCCGCCTGGACGGCCACACCCCGCTGAACGGACGACCCACGAATGTCCGTCGCCGCGTAGAGCGGGTGCACGTCCCGGAAGACGATCGGCTCGAGCTCGGTGGCCTCCCCGCCCTCGTCGTTCTCGATGCTGTCGAGCACGGCCCGCCGGAACCGCCACTCGACCGAGGGGTGGATCGCCGTGCACTTCTCCTTGATGACCGCCTGCACCCGCGCCTCCAGCTCGTCGAGGCTCCGCCGCACGGCCATCGAGAACAGCGGGAGGACCTCGCGGAGCTTGATCAGGCTCACCGGGCCGAGGTCACCGGGGTTGGGCGAGGTCAGCTCGACCGTGCCGATCGTCTTGTCCTGGTAGTGCAGCGGCGCCACCAGGATGTTCCGGATCCCGTGCTCCAGGAGCGAGTCCTCGTATGCGGTCCGCCGCGGGTCGTCGATGAGGTCGTCCATGACGAGCGGGCGCCCCTGGGTGACCGCCCGCTCGTGGACCGAGCCGGCGAAGTCGCTCATCCGGAGGTGCTCGGTGTCCGCGAAGATGCACCCGTGCTCCATCTCGGAGTTGTAGTTCAGGACGAAGACCCGCCCGTCGTGGAACGCGGCGAGCCCCAGGCGCAGGGCCGGCCGCCGGAGGAGCGTCCGCAGCTTGTCCTCGAGCTCCCGGAACCGCTCGCTCGAGACGATCGATTCCTTGTCGATGAGGTCCCGCTCGATCGCGGAGAGCACTTCCTGGTCCGTCACGTCCGTCGCCCGCACGACCACGAACCCCGAGAACTCGAACGCGTCGGCCGGCAGCCGCTGCGCCAGGAACTCGTGAACGTCCGCCCGACGCAGGATCTCGGCCCGCGTCGCCTCGTCGAGCGGCCGCAGCGGACGGAGAGCCCGTACCTCCAGGAAGCGCGTGCTGAACTGGATCCGGAAGTGCCGCTCGAGACCGGAGTCGGAGTCGCGCACCGCCAGGATCAGCGGGTAATCGACGTCCAGGGTCATGCCGTAGTGGGCGCGGAGGATGGCGTCGTAGGCGTAGAGGAGGCGCCCGTGGGCGCTGGCCTCGGCGCTCATGTTCACCAGGCCCCGGACCGTATCGTCGGCATCGAGCAGGAGACGACCGAAGCTCGGGGTCGCGTGGAACGCCTTGAGCTGGAAGGGCACCGTGGCGGCCATGAAGTCCCGGTCCCAGGAACCGGCCGGAAAGACCCGCGACATCAGCACCGACACCAGCTCGTGATGCTTCTCGATGACCGCCAGGTCCTCGATCGGCCCGCGGAGCTCGGGCGCGGCCTCGAGGCCTCGGCACACCGCGCGGGCGACGTCACCCGCAACGCCGGGCTCCGCGGCCACGCCTTCCCACTCGGCGATCAGCGGGTCCAGGCTGAGCTCCCGCCGGTACGGGAACGCCACCGCCGGCAGCGCCAACTGGTGACGGCTCGGAAGCGCGGACGAGGTCAGCCCGTCCATGGCATCAGGCTATCACGCCGCGCCACGGAGGCCCCCCGCCGGAGCGCGGTCGGCTAGAAGTCCCGCTGGAGGAAGATCGGCGCCATCAGGTTGTCGGCCGGGGCGTAATCGTCCGTCAACACGACGGGATTCGAGTCCCGGAGCCACTCCTCCATGGCCTCGGGGGGCAGCACCCCCACCCTGGTCTCGCCGTCCGGCCCCTCCCAGGGGATCTTCCCCAGCCGGGCGAGGTCGAGCGGGACTCCGCTCGCCGCCACCACGTAGGTCCGGGCGCGCGGCGCCCGGGTGCCGGGCAGGTCGGACAGCACGTACACGTGCGGGAACACCTCCCGCAGCGTGCGGACGACCGAGGCCATGAACCGGCCGCCGCGCATCCGGTCGATGACGAGCGCCAGGTACAGGCCGTCGGGCGCGAGCAGGCCGCGCACCCGCTGCGCGAACTCGCGCGTCGTCAGGTGGTACGGCACCTGGTAGTCGTTGAAGGCGTCGCCGAAGATCAGGTCGTAGGTGGCCGTCCCCTGCTTCGCCTCCACGACTTCGCGGGCGTCGCGGTTGTACGTGACCACCCGCGTCGCCGGGCTGAGCCCGAGGAACTCCGACGCCGTCTGGGTGACGCCCGGGTCGATCTCGGCCACCTCCAGGGTCGCGTCCAGGTACACGGTCTCCATGTAGCGGGGCATCGTGTACCCCCCACCCCCGATGAAGAACGCCCGGAGTCGAGGCGCCCGCTCGGCGGCGTAGGCGGTGAGCGCGGCGTAGGTCCGCATGTAGGGGTAGTGGAGGCGTCGCGGGTCCTCGACCGAGTTGTAGCTGTGGATCAGGTGGTCGAGCGACAGTACCCGGTAGACTTGGCCGTCTGGCTCGCGCTCCGACGTCACCCGGATGCAGTAGTAGGCCGTCTCGCGGTGGCACCAGGTCGCGAGCGCATCCCCGAGACGGATCTGCGCGAGGCTCATCAGGAGGAGGAGCACCATCGCCGCGTCCACGAGGCGCGGCCACCCCGGGTGGCGGAAGAACTCGCCCGTCGCGACGGCCAGCACGATGAGCACGACGCCGACCCCGAAGATGACCGACCGGGTCCCGACCCAGGGGATCAGGACGAAGCCGGTCAGGAACGTCCCCGCGATGCTGCCGAGCGTCGACCAGGCGTAGATCCGCCCGACGAGGGTCCCGGCGCGCTCGAGGTCGGCGAGCGTCCGCTTCACCACGATCGGCGACACCATCCCCAGCATCACGCTCGGGACGAAGAAGAGGAGCCCGGTGACGAGGACGATGCGGGGCACGACCGGGAGGCCGCGCGGGACGAGGCCCAGCAGGTCGATCGTCGTGAACGGCAGGATGGCCAGGCTCGCCAGGCCGGCGGTGGCCAGGACGAGGCCGAGCGTCCGCCGGGACCCGGCGAGGTCCGCCACGGTCCCGCCCAGGTAGTTGCCGAGCGAGATCCCGGCCAGGACCACGCCGATGATGCTGGTCCAGGTGTAGAGCGAGACGCCGAAGTACGACGCGAGGAGCCGACCCGCCGAGATCTCGAGAACGAGCGCGCCGGCGCTCGCCACGAAGACGATCGCGTACGCCGCGGAGAGCCGGCGGGTCACGCGGTCCGGACCCTCCGCGGCAGCGCGGCGAGGACCGTGCATGCCTCGCGGACGACGTTCTCGACCACCTCGCCGGCCCCCGGCAGATCGCGGACGAGCCCCACGCCCTGCCCGGCCAGCATCGGGAAGTAGTCGCCTTCCCCGCGCCGTCTCGCCTCCTCGACCACGTCCTGGGCGGCGCGCGACTGGAGGAGCGCCGGCAGGACCGGCGCGCCCGAGGCCCGGTACTCCTGGGTGTACGTGTTGCGCAGCGTCCGGAGCCACAGCCCGGTGAACGCGTCGGTGAGGAGCGTGTCGTCGCCTTCCCGCTCGAGGAGCGACTTCTTCCAGAACTCGGGCGCCATGGACTCCCGCGTGGCAACGAACCGCGTGCCGAGCAGCACGCCCACCGCCCCGAGTGCCAGCGCGGCGACCAGGCCGCGGCCGTCGACGACGCCGCCCGACGCCACCACGGGGACCGGCACCGCGTCGACGACCTGGGGGACGAGCGCGAGCGCGCCCACGCTGGCGGCCTCGGGCGAGGGGCGCTTCACCCACGTGGACCGGTGGCCGCCGGCCTCGCTCCCCTGCGCGACCACGACGTCGACGCCCGAGGCGACGACCGCGCGCGCGTCCTCCACCGTCGCCACCATCGCCACGACCTTGATGCCCGCGGCGCGGCAGCGGCCGACGAGCCCGGGGCCCGGGTCGCCGAGCCCGATGCTGAAGACCGCGGGCCGCTCCTCGAGAATCACGTCGACCTGCGCCTGGATGATGTCCGGAACGGCCTCGGGCCGTCCCGCGCGCGCTGGCAACCCGAGCCGGGAGCGGAACCGGTTGAGGACGGCGTGGACTCCGGCCAGCCGCTCGTCGACGATCGTCGCCGGATCGGTCGGCGGCCGGAGCTCCGTGTGGAGCCACAAGTTCACGCCGAACGGGCGATCGGTGAGCTCCCGCACGTGCCGGATCCGCCGGCGCAGCTCGTCGGGCGGCACGGTCAGGCCCGCGAGGATGCCGAGGCCGCCGGCCCGCGACACCTCGGCGACCAGGTCCGGCCCCGCGACGTTCCCCATCCCCGACTGGAGGATCGGGTACTCGATCCCGAGGAGATCGCACAGGGCGGTCCGCAGGACGTCTCGCATGTCCGGCCCTCCCGTCAGGCCCTCGCCGTCTCGGGACGCGCGGCGCTGGACGCGAGCCCCACCGCGGCGGCCCCCAGCGCGAGTAGCGTCAGCCCGACTCCCAGGACGATGGCCCGCGTGCCAAAGTGGGCGATGAGAACGAACCCCGTCAGGAAGGCTCCGCCCAGGCTGCCCAGGGTGGACGCGGCGTACATGCGCCCCACGACCGTCCCCGTGCGGTGGAGGTCCCGGAGCGCGCGCTTGACCGCAACGGGGGGAATCATCCCGAGCAGGACGCTCGGCACGAAGAAGAGAAGCGTCGTGAGGAGCACGATCCGGACGACCAGAGGGAAGCTCCGGGGCGCGATCGCGGCCGCCCCGCCCACCAGCGGGAGCACCGCGAGGCTCGCCAGGCCTCCCGCCGCGAGCAGAAGGCCGAGCGCCCGGTCCGAGCTCGTGCGGTCAGCCACAACGCCGCCAAGGTAGTTCCCGAGAGAGATCCCGGCGAGCACTACTCCGATGACGCTCGTCCAGGTGTGGATGGACACGCCGACGAACGGCGCCAGGATGCGTCCGGCCACCAGCTCGAGCACCAGCGTGCACCCGCTCGCGAGCACGACCATGAGGTAGAGCGCCCACGGCCGCGCGCGACTGCCGGGGCCCGCCGCGGTCACCAGACGAGGATCACGTAGCCGGGACCGCCCGGGGATCCGGGCCGTCCCGCGTCGCCGCCCGTGCCGCCGGCGCCGGCCCGCGGCGGCGGATCGACGCTCCCGCGCGCCGCGGCACCGCTGGTGCCGCCCCGACCCGGCGAAAGGCACGTCGACGGCGACAGGGCCGCGGGTCGGCAGGTCTCGCCGGACGCCCCCTCGCTCCCGTCCCGTCCGATGCCGAGCGATGCCTCCGCGCGACCGCCGCCACCGCCAGTCCCCGGCGCGCCGTCGGGGCGGGCAGGGCGGCCACCCTGCCCCGGACGCACCGACAGGAGAACGGTGCCCGTCGTGGTGTCGCGGAACTGTGTCTCACGCCCGTCGCCGCCACCGCTCGGATCCGGCAGGCCGCCGTCGCCCACGATCAGGTCGTATGCCGTGCCCGGCACGACCACCAGGACGGCCCGCTGGTACGCGCCCGCCCCGCCTCCGCCACCACCACCCTGGGCACCGGGGGACCCGGGGCCGCCGGCTCCGCCGGCACCCCACGCCTCCACCATCACGCGGGTCACGCCGGAGGGCGCCGTCCACACCCCGCTCGCGCGGTACTCGCGCAGACCGCCCACGGACGCGGGCACGACCGCGGCCGCCACGGCCGGCGATGCGGGGCTCGCCCCGGTCGCCTGCGCGCCTGCAGGTCCCGCGGTCCCTCGGGGACCTGCCGGGCCCGCTGGTCCCACCGGTCCCGCCACTCCCGGGACCCCGATGGCGCCCGGCGGACCCGCGGGCCCGACGGGACCCACGGGGCCGGGCAGGCCCGGGGGCCCCGCGGGACCCCGCTCACCGGACGCGCCCGGCGGGCCGGGCGGACCGGGCGGGCCCGCGGCGCCGGTCCCCCGGAGCGTGATCTCGAGATCCGGCTCGTGGCTGGTGGCCGCGTTTTCCTTGCTGTCGAATTCAACGGCCACGCCTGCCGCGTTCGGCACGAGCACGAGCCCGTTGTTCTCGAGCGTCCGATCGAGCCACTCCTGGACCAGCTCGGTCACGTCCACGACGAGGAAGCGATTCCGGTCCCTCGAGGAGACGGGAATGCCCAGCAGCTCGTCCCGGCCCCGGCCCGGCGCGTTCGCCGCCGTCACCGAATCCTCGCTCCAGCCTCCACGCACCGAGTGCGCGTCGATCATCCCGCCGCGCGTGACCTTGCTGACCCACAGTCGGAGGACGGCGCGGGAGACGTCGGCGCCGCGCGTGCCGGCAGGCAACGTGGTCAGATCGAAGCGGACGTACGTCTGGGCGGCCCCCGGCCCCGGACCCTGAACGAGGAGGCTCGGCGCCGAACCGAAGTTCGTCGACCGCGCGGACTGCAGCGTGTGCGCATCGTCGCTGAGACGCGCCATGACCGCGCCGGCCGGCGCGGGCAGCGCGGCAAGAATCACGGCCGCGGCCGAACAGGCGCTCGCGACGCGCAGGGTGCTCCACCTGGCAACTCGCAAACAGGGTCCTCCTCGACGGTGGCTCGTCCCGGGGAACGTCCCGGCAGCGTGGCAGCTCACGGGGCAGGATATGGCACGATCCGGGGCCTGGCAACCGCGCGCGGTCCCCCGAACGCCCGCGCGGCTCGGCCGACGCGCCCTCGACCCCGTGTTAGGCTGCCACGTGGGGCGGCCGGTCCTCCGATGGTCCGCCGCCCGAGGGGGACGCATGAGGTTCCGTGACAGGGTGGCGCTCGTGACCGGCGCCGGCTCCGGGATCGGCCGGGCCACGGCCATCCTCTTCGCACAGGAGGGCGCGCGGGTCGCGGTCGTCGATCTCCGCGAAGGGAGCGCCAAGGAGACGGCGGAAGCGATCGAGCGGAGCGGGGGCCAGGCACTCGCGCTGCGCGCGGACGTGAGCCGCGGGGCGGACAACGAGGCCGCGGTCGCCGCGACGGTGGCCCGCTGGGGGCGGCTCGACGTCTTCTACGCGAACGCCGGAGTCCCCCAGTCGCCGACGCCGATCGAGGACGTCGACGAGGCGACCTTCGACCTCATCATGGCGGTGAACGTGCGCGGCGTGTTCCTGGGGGCCAAGCACGTGGCCCCCGTGATGAAGCGTCAGCGCGCCGGCGTCATCCTCGTGACCGCCTCGACCTCCGCCATCCGCCCCCGGCCTGGCGTCCAGTCGTACTCGGCCTCGAAGGGCGCCGTCGTCGCCCTCACGAAAAGCCTCGCCCTCGAGCTCGCCCCGTTCGGGGTGCGGGCCGTGGCGATCGCCCCGGTGGCCACGGAGACGCCGATGCTGCCGCGGTTCTCCGGCAAGGAGCACGTGGACGACAGCCTCATGAGGAAGTACCTGCCCACGATCCCCCTCGGGCGGCTCAACCAGCCGGAGGACGTGGCGCGGACCGCGCTGTTCCTGGCCTCCGACGACGCCGCGATGATCACCGGCGCCTGCGTCGAGGTGGACGGGGGCCGCTGCATCTGACCCCGGGCCCGGCACCTGGCCAGCCGTACCGGGAATGTTCGCCCGGTTACACGCCGGCCCAGTAACCGAGTCCCCTAGAATGAGGCTCGACGACGTGTCATCAAATCCATATGTTGGATGGGGTAGTCTCAGCTATATCTCGAAGCCATGACTGGCCTGGCATCCCTCTTGTACAGCGCATGACCCGACTGGCGATGCCACCACTCCGTCTCAGCCACCAGCTCGGCCTGGCCGTGGGAGGCCTCCTCCTCGTGGTCGGCTCCCTGGTCGCCTGGAACCTGGTGGTCACCCGGCAGCTGACGGAGGCCCACCGGAACCTGGTGGACTCCGGGATCCCCGCCGTCCGGCTCGAGGTCGGGCTCCTCGAGCACGTGGCCGCCCTCCGCCGGATGGAGGGCCGGTACCTCATCCTGAAGGACCCGGCCTTTCTCACGGTCTTCCGCGAACGCCTCCGGGCGGCCGTCGGCGACCTGGACCGCCTCGAGGGCCTCCTCACCACTCCGCTGGAGCAGGACCTCCTGCGCCAGGCCCGGAAGTGCCTCGAGGAGTACCGGCAGCTCCTCGAGGGCGGCACGCTCCCCACGCCAGGCCACGTCCACCCGGCAATCGAGGTCGAGAACGTGCTCGACCGCCTCTACCAGGCGTCCGCGGCCGAGCTCCGGCGCCGCCAGGCGGCGCTCGAGACGATGGCGTCGCGGACCCAGGCGCTCGGCGCGGCAGCCCTCGTGGCGGCGGGGCTCATCGGGCTCGGCCTCGCCGCCTTCGCGGTCCTGCGGGTGACCCAGCCCCTCCACCGGCTCCGAACGGCGACCCAGGCCGTCGCCGAGCGGGAGTTCTCCGAGCCCCTCCAGATCGCCGGGCCCAGCGAGATCCGCGATCTGACGAACGCCTTCAACGGGATGGCCAAGCGGCTCGGCGAGATCGACCGGCTCAAGGACGAATTCTTCACCGGGATCTCGCACGACCTCCGCACGCCCCTCGCCGCGATCCGCTGGTCCGCCGATCTCCTCCATGCGGGATCGCTCGGCCCGCTCACGCCGAAGCAGACGCGCCTGACCGAGACCATCCAGTCGAGCAGCCGACGCCTCCTCACCCTCGTCGGCCAGATCGTCGAGCTCGGGCGGCTCCGCGCGGGACGCCTCCGGCTCGATCTCCGCCCGCTCGACCTCCGCATCGTGATCGGACAGGCGATCGAGGAGGTGCGTCCCCTCGCCGATCGCGGCCAGCTCCGGCTCGACGTGGACATCGATGATCTCCCGCCGGTCACCGCCGACGCAGACCGAGTCCAGGAAATCGTGGTCAACCTCCTGGCCAACGCGGTGAGCTTCACGCCGCCCGGTGGCCGCGTCCTCGTCAGCGTCGCCGCAGCACCGGACGAGGTGACGGTCCAGGTGGAGGACACCGGGGTCGGGATCCCCGCGGACCTCCTGGCCCGGATCTTCGAGCCCTACGAGCAGGCACATCCGGGCAAGGGCGGGAGCGGCGTCGGCCTGATGATGGTGCGGGGGCTGGTCGAGGCGCACGGGGGGCGCGTGTGGGCCGAGTCCGAGGAAGGCCGGGGGAGCCGCTTCACCTTCACGCTTCCCGTGAAGGCGCCCCTGACGCGGGACGCGCTCACGTGAGGGGCTGGCGCGTGGTTCCCCTGCTGCTGTTGCTCCTGTCCGCCTGCATGGGGCGGCAACAGGCCCCACGCGCCCTGCCGCCACCCGACGACGCGGATCGGGTGGTGAAGCTCGCCGAGACCCAGGCGGTGAGCGGCTCGCACACCGAGGCCGTGCGGCTCTTCGAAGAGGTCGCCCGCGACCCGACGTCGCCGTTCGTGGACCGGGCGCTCCTCGGGCTCACCCGGACGCTGTGCCAGCCGGAGTACGCCGGGCGCGACTACAATCACGCCTTCGCCGTCGCCGACCGCCTGGTGCAGGACTACCCCGACTCGCCGTACGCGAGCGAGGGGCGCGCCTGGCGCGACCTCCTCGCCGCCTATCTCTCCACCGGGGAGGCGCTCGACCAGCGTACGCGTGACCTCGAGCAGCTCATCCGGGTCGACGTGCAGCGCACCCGCGAGCTCGAGCGGCTCAAGCGCTCCGACGCCGAGCTGGAGCGCCGGACCCGGGAGCTGGAGCGCCGCACCCAGGAGCTGGAGCGCTTGAAGCGGCTCGACCTCGAGCTCGAGAAGCGGACCCGCGAGCTCGAGCAGCGGACCCAGGAGCTGGAGCGCTTGAAGCGGCTCGACCTCGAGCTCGAGAAGCAGCGAAAGCCGTGACCGCGCCCCGCGCGCTCTGTCACGAGGCGCCCGAGCTCCTCGAGTTCGAGGCGACGGTTCTCGACGCCCGCCCGGGACGGGTCCGGCTCTCCCGCTCAGCCTTCTATCCCGGGGGCGGCGGGCAGCCCGTCGATCGGGGCGTCCTCCGCTGGGGAGGGGGCGAGGTACCGGTCGCGCGCCTCGAGGCGGAAGGCGACGTCTTCTGGCACGTGCTCGCCGAGCCCGTGCTGGTGGACGGGTCCGTGCTCGGCGTGGTGGACGCGACGTTCCGCCGGCAGATGTGCCAGCTCCACACCGATCTCCACATCGTGAACGCGCTGGCCTTCCAGGCCTTCGACGGCGCGCTCGTCACGGGGGCCCAGATCGGCGACGACGGCACCGCGCGGCTCGATCTCGACCTCCCGGGCGCCGACAACGACCGCGTCCGGGCGCTGGAGCCCGCCATCAACGAGGCGATCCGCCAGGACCTCGCCGTGCGCCAGGTCTACGTGCCAGTCGAGGCCGCCGGCGCCGAGCGGGGGCTCCTCCGCAGCCGCTCGGTCGCGCCCCCGCCACAGGCCGACGGGACCTACCGCGTGATCGAGATCGCCGGGCTGGACCGCCAGGCGTGCGGTGGCACGCATCTGTCCTCGACCGGGCAGTCGCCGCCGGTGCGCATCCTCAAGGTCGACAACAAGGGGCGCCACAACCGGCGGATCCGCATCGGCTTCGCCGGCTGACCGCGCTCCCGCTCAGGCGCCGAGCCGCCCTCCGCGCACTCGGGCGCGGGGGCCGGTCAGGAGCCGGCGCACGTCGGCCGCGTACGCGACCTCGCTGTCGTCCGCCGGCGCATAGCCGAGAACGCGCCGCGCGCTCTCGAGGGACCAGAAGGCGCGCGTGTTGCCGCTGATCCCGTAGACCACGAGCCACGGCACGCCGTCGGCGTTCCGGACGTCCCGGGTCTCGATCGCACGCCGGACGACCTGCCGGAGGTCGCGCGGGGACAGCCACGCGCCGAGATCCCGCTTGAAGTTGGCGAGCCCCGACGCCCCGGGGGCGACGTGCTGCTCGACGAGCTTCCCGAGGTAGCGGCGCCCCGACACGTCGCGCGGCGCGCCGATGCGGAGCAGCACTACCTCGAGCTGGCGGCCCAGGCTCCCCGACGCGTAGACGAACCCGAGCAGCTCGTACGCCGCCTTCGACCAGCCGTAGAAGTTGTCGGACAGCGGGAGGTCGTCAGGTGACACGAGGTCCTTCCGGCCGCGGTGCACCAGGGTGTGCTCGTACCAGTCGGCGGCGTGGTTCGAGCTGGCCGCCACGACGCGCCGCACCTTGGCGTCGAGCGCGCTCCGGTAGACGTTTTGGGCCATGCGGACGTTGGCGAGCTCACCGTCGAAGGTCTCGAGCGCGCCCGGATCGGCGCCCCAGACCCCCGTCGTCTTGACGTTGGGCGGCCGGTAGCCGAGGTGGAGAACGGCGTCGGCGCCACGGAAGAAGCGCGCGTAGCGGTCCCGATCCGGATGGGTGAGGTCGGCCACCTCGACGCCGGGCACCCGGCGGCCGCGCCGATCCGTCGGTCGCACGTCCACCAGCCGGAGCGCGTAGCGCCGCCGGAGGTCCGGCAGGAGCTGGGCCGCCACGTAGCCGCTCGCCCCCGTCACCAGCACGGTTTTCCGTCTCGCCATGGAGTCCTCCCGTCCGGCATTCTCCCACGGGCCGCGGTGTACAATCGGCCCGTCATGGCGCAGGCCGTCTTCCTCCAGACCTACGGCTGCCAGATGAACGAGCGGGACTCCGAGGAGATCCTCGGCATGCTCACCGCCCAGGGCTACGCCGTGGTCGACCGCGAGGAGGAGGCCGACGTCATCCTCCTGAACACGTGCTCGGTCCGCGCCCACGCCGAGGAGCGCGCGTTCGGGAAGATGGGCCTCATGCAGAAGCTCAAGCGCGAGCGCCCCGCTCTCGTCCTCGGCATCCTCGGCTGCATGGCCAAGGCGCAGCGCGAGGAGGTGTTCCGCCGCCTCCCGCAGGTCGACCTCGTCGCCGGGCCGGCGGAGATCTACGACCTGCCCGACCTCCTGGCGGGCGTGGCCGAGCGCAGGCAGCGCGCGGGGCTCGGCGGCGGCGCGCGCGTGCTGGCCGTCGACCGCAAGGTGCGGCCGCTCGACCGCCGACCGGCGACGGACTACCGGGCGGGCGAGGTCACGGCCTTCGTCACGATCATGGAGGGGTGCGACAAGAAGTGCGCCTACTGCATCGTGCCGACGACGCGCGGTCAGGAGGTGTCGCGGCCGCTCGACGAGATCCTCGACGAGGTCCAGCACCTGGCGCGCGCCGGCTACCGGCAGGTGACCCTGCTCGGGCAGAACGTGAACTCCTACGGCAAGCGCTTCCCCGACGGCTCGGGGTGGGTCGGTCCCGGCCGGCGACGGGCGCTCCTCCAGCTGTCGGCTCGCCCCGACGTCGCCGCGGACGCCGGCGAGGCGGATGCGAGCGGGCCCCGGCTCGTCGACTTCCCCGCCCTCCTGCGCGCGATCGACGGCAAGACCTCCATCGGCCGGGTGCGCTTCACGACCAGCCACCCGTTCGACGCCCACGAGGAGCTGTTCCAGGCGATGGCGGAGTGCCGGAGCGTCTGCGAGTTTCTCCACCTGCCGGTCCAGTCGGGCTCCGACCGCATGCTGCGCGCGATGCGCCGCGGCTACACGGCCGAGAGCTACCTCGGGCAGATCGCCCGCCTCCGGGAGCTGGTGCCGCACGTCGCCCTGTCGACCGACATCATCGTGGGCTTCCCCGGCGAGACCGAAGCGGACTTCGAGGCGACGCAGGCGCTGATGGAACGCGTCCGCTACGACAGCGTGTTCGTCTTCAAGTACTCGCCGCGGCCCGGCACCGAGGCGTCCAGCTGGGCCGACGACGTGCCTCAGCCCGTCAAGGAGCAGCGGAACCAGGCCATCCTCGCGCTCCAGGCTCGGATCTCGCGTGAGCGGCTCGACACGTGGATCGGCCGCGAGGTCGAGGTGCTGGTCGAGGAGCGGAACCGCCGCGGCCAGCTGACGGGCAAGAGCCGCCGCAACACCACCGTCGTCCTCGAGGGCCCCGACGCGCTCATCGGGGAGCTGGTACACGTCCGGGCGAGCCGGGCCACCGACACGACCCTCGTCGGCGACCTCCTGGACCACGCCGCGCGGGTCCTGTGAACCGGCCCGGGGGCGCGCCCGCGGCGAGCCGGCTGGCGATGCCGGACTTCGTGGCCCGGATGCGGCGCCTCACCGAGCCGGTCGTGGACGCCCCGGGAATCCAGGCGTTCCTCGCCACACACCTGATCGAGCCGGCCTCGATCCAGCCCTACCTCCGCTTCACGGCCGACCGCTACACGCGGCACCTCGTGTTCAAGAGCGCCGCGGTCGAGCTCCTCGTCCTGTGCTGGGCGCGCAGGAGTCGCGCGCCGATCCACGGCCACGAGGGCGAGCTCTGCTGGGCCCGGGTCGAGCGGGGGCGCCTCCACTTCTCGAGCTACCGGGAAGTGTCGCGGGAGCCGCTCCGCCTGGCGCCGCTGGGCGACCCGATCGACGGCGCGCCCGGCCATGTGGACGGCCCGGCCGACATCCACGCCGTCGAGACGGTGGGCGACGACGCGGTGAGCCTCCACGTCTACGTGAAGCCTTACGACGAGTGCGACATCTACGACGTCGCGCAGGGCGTCGTCCGGCGCGTCCGGCTCAGCTACGACTCGGTGCCGGACTCCCCGGTCGCCCCGTGAGGGGCTGAAAGGACCAGGCCATGTCGGACCGCAAATACCGTCACCCGGGGTTCCGCGGCCAGAATCCCGGACCCCGGCCATCGGATCCGCCGCCGCGCACCGACGCACCGCGCGGCGGCATGCTCGCGTCGCGCACAGTCTCGCGCTGCGGAGCCTGCGGCGAGCTCCTGCCGATCGCGACGTCGTCGCTCGAGCAGTGCCCCAGCTGCCGGGCCGCCATCCACGCCTGCCGCCAGTGCGCGAACTTCGACACGAGCCAGCGCTTCCAGTGCACGCAGCCCATCCCGGAGCGCATCGAGGACAAGGCCACGCGCAACGACTGCGCCTCGTTCTCGCTTCGGGTCAGCGTCGAGAAGAACGCGTCTCCCGACGGCAAGAGCGCGGCGGACATCCGCCGCGCGTTCGACAACCTGTTCAAGAAGTAGCCGGCGGCCTCGAGAGCCGGTTAGCGAAACCCCCAGAGGGGCTGCCGTGACGGGCCGTCGCGCCGCGCTTCCGATGCTCCTCGTCGTCGCGACGCTCCTCGGGCCCGGGCCGCCGGCCCAGGCGGGCGAGATCCATTTCACCTTCGGCCTCACGCGACCCATCGACGCCTGCGAGGAACGGGGCGCGATCGTGCGGTATCAGTCCGGCGGCCAGTGGTACGAGATCCCGAGGGCCGACGTGCGCGAGATCACCGGGGTGACCTGTTCGGTTGTCGAGGCTCCCGCCCCGGCTCCTCCGCCCGAGTGGGAGCCCGACCGCTACGTGCGCATGGCGATGGCCGTCGCCCAGGCGGGCCAGCGGGGCGCCCTGGACGATGCCGAGCGCGGGTGCGGAGAGATCAGCCGGTACGTGCTGGCCAGCGCAACCGCGAGCCTCCACGCCTACGCCGATCTCCTCGGAGCGCTCCACCGGCCGGACGCGGGCTCGGCGCGCGAGCGCGCCGAGCGCCTCCAGAATGCGAGGCCCCAGCCCGGCGGGAGCGTCCCTCTCGGCTTCGACCCCTCGGCGGAGCTCCGTGCCTACGCCAGTCTTCTCCGGGAGGTCGGCCGGGCTCCCCTCGACGCGGCGAGCACGACCGCCCTGGCCGACGCGTGGCAGCGCACCAATCAGGCGGCGTACTACCGGGCGCAGGAGCAGGCGCGCGGCGTCGACACGAGGGGGCGCTGCTAGGAAAAGGCGGGCGCCCGGGCGGGTGGCGGCCTCAGACGACGCCGCGGGTGCGGAGGTCCTCGATCTCGGCCGGACCGTAGCCCGCCTCGCGCAGAACCTCCGCGGTGTGCTCGCCCAGGAGCGGCGGCGGCCGGTCCAGGCCCGGGCTGCCGTGCGCGAAGCGGAATCCCGATCCGACCAGCCTGAGCGGGCCGAACTGCGACTCCACGGTCTGCAGCACGTCCCGGTGCTCGAGCTGCGGGTGGCCGACGATCTCGTCGATCTTCCAGATCGAGGAGCACGGCACGTCGGCCTTCGTGAGCCGCGCCTCCCAGGTCCGGGCATCCGCGCTCGCGAGCGCGCTCTCGATGACCTCGCGGAGCGCCGGGAAGTTCGCCGTGCGCGACGCCCAGTCCTTGAAGCGCGGGTCGTCGAGGGCCTCGGGGAGCCCGAGGGCCGTCATGAGGCGCACCCACTGCGGCTCCGTCAGGACCGCCAGGACGAGGAAACTGTCCTTCGCCCGGAACCGGTTGGCGGTGGGCTTCCGGCTCACCGAGCCGTTGCCGATCTGCCGCTGCTCGATACCAGCCACGGTCCACTCCGAGACCGGCCCCGGAATGAAGGCGAGCGCGGCGTCGAGCATGGCCACGTCGACGAACTGTCCGACCCCCGTGCGCGTCCGCTGGTAGAGCGCGCTCGACACGGCGAGCGCCGCGGTCAGGCCACCGATCGTGTCGCAGATCGCGAACCCCGCGCGCATCGGCCCACCCGCCGGCTCCCCGGTGATCGACATGATCCCCGACATCGCCTGGAGCTTCCCGTCGAAGGCCGCCGTGGTCTTCTCCGGGCCGGTGTGGCCGAAGCCGGACACCGCGCAGTAGATCAGGCGGGGATTCACGCCCGTGAGCGCCTCGTAGCCGAGGCCGAGGCGGTCCATCACGCCGGGCCGGAAGTTCTCCCAGACCACGTCGGCGCTCCCGACGAGCCGCCGCACCACCTCCACCGCCTCCGGCCGGCGAAGATCGAGCGTGATGCTGCGCTTGTTGCCGTTCACGGCGAGGAAGCCGGGCGGCATCCCGCGCGCGGCCAGCTCCGTCACCACGGGCTGGGCCCGCGTCTCGTCCCCCTCCCGCGACTCGATCTTGACGACGTCGGCGCCGAGGAGGGCGAGCTGGTAGGTACCGTATGGCCCGGCGAGGTAGCGGGTGAAGTCCAGGATGCGGACGCCGGCGAACGGCCTGCTCACTTGCGGTCCGACTTGCCCGCGATGACGGCCTTGACCTCGTCGAACTCCCGCCGCTTCTCGGCGAGCTCCTCGGTCGTCATGCGGTCCGGGTTCGAGTAGTCGAGCTTCCAGGACGGGTCGTCGCTCCAGCGCTGCGGAGACTGCACGGTCGTGCGCGGCGCGGGCGCGGTCTCGAGGACGCGGAGCGCGAGCTCGAGCGTCGCCGCCTGCGACTCGGCGTCGAACGGCTTGCCGGCGGAGTTCCCCAGCGGGAAGTCGCTGAAGAGGAAGCGCGGCACCCCGCAGTGCTCCACGATGTCCTTGGCGGCCCCCATGATCACGGTGGGGACGCCGTTCGCCTCCAGGTGGCGGGCGACCAGACCGACGGTCTGGTGGCACACGGGTCAGGTGGGCACGATCAGCGCGACGTCCGCCCCGTCCTCCCGGCACCGCGCCAGGAGCTCCGGCGCGTCACGCTCGACCGTGACCCGCTGGCTCCGGTTGGTCGGCGAGCCGTAGAAGCGCGGCGTGAGCGCCCCGATGCGCCCGGTCCGGACCGCCTCCTGGAGCCGCGCGAGCGGGAACCACGTGTTCGGGTCTTCGGCGCGAGTGTGCTTCCGGTCGTAGCCCACGTGGGAGATCCGGAGGTCCGGAACGGCGTCGGTCGAGTCCGCGTAGACCGAGTAGAACTTGGCGGCGGCGTTGTACTTCGCGCCCGGCCCCTGGTCCCCCCGGCCGGGCTGGTAGGGCGCCGCCGTCGTGACGAGCGCCAGGCGGGACCGCGCCAGCGGCTTCGCGAGCGGCGTGAACGGCACCTCGTCGAAGTGGGCCCACCGGTACGGGTTGTCGAAGCCGAGACGAACGTAGTAGTCGCGGGTCCGCTGCATGTAGGAGATCGGGACGTCGTGGTCGGGCGCGAATCTCATCGGCGTCTCTCCCGGGTGCCCTCGCCGGTCACCGCGTGGCGCCAGTGTCGCACGGAAGCTCCCGCGGGCGGAGGGTCCGCGCTAGTCGGCGGCGAGGTGCCGGAGAACGTGCGGAGCCACGGGCTCCGGATGGTCCCGGGCGAACATGTGGTCGACTCCCGGAATCACCACCAGCTCGGCCCGCGGCAGGAGCTCCGTGAGCCGGCGGCCGACGCCGAGGGGGCTGATCGGGTCGGCGTCGCTCCACAGGAGGAGCGTCGGCGCCGTCACGCCGGGGAGCCGGGCCGCGAGGTCCGGACGCTCCGTGAGGATCCACGACGCGGCGCCGGGGTACTCCTGCGCGTACTCCGGCCGCCAGTCCTCGGGCGCGAACGGCGCGAGATCGATCCCCGCGGAGGTGGCGGTGAGGACCAGCCGGCGGACGAGCCCGGGTCGCGCCAGCATCACCATGGCGGCGACGACACCGCCCATCGACTGCGCCACCAGGTCGACCGGCCCCGGGCCCGCCCGTTCGATCACCAGCCGGGCAAGGTCGGCCAGACCGGCGACGTCCGCGCGAGCGGGAATGCGGCCGAGACCCGGCCAATCGAAGAACGACTTCTCCCACGACGCCGGCAGGCGGTCGGCGACCGGGCGCCAGAATCGCCCGTCCCCCGAGGCGCCGGGCAGGAAGAGGACGCGGCGGGACGCCGTCACGGCAGCGCCGCGCGGCGAGGGCCGCGGGGCGCGCGAGACGCGGGCGTCACCTCAGAAGCCCGAGACGTACGGCAGCGCCCGCGCGGTGCGCTCGATCCCATCGCCCGCCTCGAGCAGCACGCCCATCGCGTTCCAGGCCCCGGAGACGAGCTGGTTGCGGGCGCCGTCCGGAACCCGGGCCCGGATCGTCCGCCCCAGGAACCGAACCTCCTGGCGCTCGACGTCGACGTCGAGGACCTCGCGAGGATTCTTCTCCACCGAGCGGAGGAGCCAGTCGACGTCGGCGGGCTCGATCGCGAGGCACGGGATGCCGTTCGCCGTGCAGTTGCCGAAGAAGATCTCCGCGTACGAGCCGCCCACGATGGCGCCGATGCCCCAGCGCATGAGCGCCTGGGGCGCGTGCTCGCGCGACGACCCGCAGCCGAAGTTCTGCCCGACCACCAGCACCGACGCGCCCTGGTAGGCGGGCGAGTTGAACGGGTGCTCGGGGTTCTGCTTCCGGGCGTCCTCGAACACGTGCTCCCCCATGCTCGCGAAGGTCACTTCCTTCAGGAAGCGCGCGGGGATGATGCGGTCGGTGTCGATGTCGTTGCCGGGCAACGGGATGCCGCGGCCCGCGATGCGACGGCGCGCAAACTCGGTCATCGCAGGACCTCCCTCACGTCGGCGACCGCTCCGGAAAGGGCGGCCGCGGCGACCATCGCCGGGCTCATGAGGAGCGTCCGCCCGGTCGGGCTCCCCTGGCGGCCGATGAAGTTCCGGTTGCTGGACGACGCGCTCATCTCGCGGCCCACGAGCTGGTCCGGGTTCATCCCGAGGCACATCGAGCAGCCGGCCTTCCGCCACTCGAAGCCGGCCGCCTGGAAGATCTCGTGGAGCCCCTCGGCCTCGGCGGCCTTCGCCACCTGCTGGGAGCCCGGCACGATGAGCGCGCGCACGTGCTTTGCGACCTTGCCCTTCCGGGCGACCTCGGCGGCGGCGCGCAGGTCGGAGAGGCGGCCGTTCGTGCAGGACCCGACGAAGGCCACGTCGATCTTGGCGCCCTTGATGGCCTGGCCCGCCGAGAAGCCCATGTGGGCGAGAGCCTCCCGGAAGGTCGGACGGTCGGGCTCGGGCGCGGAATCGGGCGACGGGATGCGCTGGCTCACACCCACCGACATGCCCGGGTTGATCCCCCACGTCACCACCGGCTCGATGGCCGCGCCGTCGAGCCGCGCCACGTCGTCGAAGGCGGCGCCGGGCTCGGTCGCCATGCCCTTCCACCAGGCGACCGCGCGGTCGAAGGCCGCGCCCTGCGGCGCGTAGGGCCGGCCGCGGAGGTACTCGAAGGTCGTGGCGTCGGGGTTCACGTAGCCGCACCGCGCCCCGCCCTCGATCGACATGTTGCAGACCGTGAGGCGCTCCTCCATCGTCATGCGCTCGATGACGGGGCCCGTGTACTCGTACGCGTAGCCCACGCCGCCCTTGACGCCGAGCTGATTGATGATGGACAGGATCACGTCCTTGGCGTAGACGCCCCTGGCCAGCGCGCCCTCGACCCGCACCTCGCGGAGCTTCGGCTTGGCCATGGCCAGGCACTGCGTGGCCAGCACGTCGCGCACCTGCGTGGTGCCGATGCCGAACGCGATCGCGCCGACGGCCCCGTGCGTGGAGGTGTGGCTGTCGCCGCACGCGATGGTCATGCCCGGCTGGGTCAGCCCGAGCTCGGGCCCGATCACGTGGACGATGCCCTGCTTGCCCGACGCCATGTCGAAGAGCGGCACGCCGAAGTCCTGGGCGTTGCGGATCATGTGGACCGCCATCTCCTCCGCCAGGGGGTCGGCGTAGGGACGGCTCTGGTCCGTGGTCGGGATGATGTGGTCGAGGGTACCGAAGGTGCGCTCGGGCATGCGGACCTTGAGCTTCGCGTCCGCCAGCCACTGGAAGGCCTGCGGGGTCGTCACCTCGTGGATCAGGTGGAGACCGATCAGGAGCTGGGTCTGCCCCGAGGGCAGCGTCCGCACGGTGTGGGCGTCCCAGACCTTGTCGAGCAGCGTGCGCGCCATTGGACGGTGCCTCCTCCTCGTGCGGGACGCCGGCGCGGCGGCCGTGAGCCCCGTGTCGCGCATCCTGCCCCATTCCGAATTGTGTAGTCCAGTGAAACGTTTTGCGCGGAATGGTAATCTGTCCTTAATGATAGACGTCGCCCTCTTCCCCGCCTTCGAGACGCTCCTGGCGGTGGTCCGCACGGGCTCGGTCGCCGGCGCGGCGCGCCAGCGCCACATCACCTCCTCGGCGGTCAGCCAGCAGATCCGCCGCCTCGAGACGCACTTCGGGATCAAGCTCTTCGAGCGCGCCGGCCGCGGCGTCCGCCTGAGCGCGGCCGGCGAGGCTGCGCTGCCCGTGGTGCGGGAGCTCTGGACCGGGGCCGAGACCGCGTTCGCGCAGCTCGCCGAGCTGGCCGGCCACCCCGCCACCACGCTCCGCGTCGCGGCGAGCGACTACCTCGGCAAGGCGCTCCTGGCCCCCGTCCTCCGGGACCTCCTCGACCAGGAACCGTCCGTGCGCTTCGAGATCGTCACGGCCCACTCGCGCGAGGGCGTCCGGCTGGTGGCGCGCGGCGACGTCGATCTCGCGGTGGTGACGGGGCAGGACACGCCGCGCGGCCTCGAGGACCGCCACCTCTTCGACCAGCCCTTCGTCTGGGTGGGCCCACGGCGGCGGGGGGAGCCGGCCGCCCTGACCGAGCGGCTCCGCCGCGAGCCGATCCTGCGGCTGGCCGCGGAAAGTCGCGGGCGCGCCCTCCTCGACCAGTTCCTCGCCGACGCGCGGATTCGCCCGGTGTCCACGATCGACGTGCCGAGCGTGTCGCTCCTGCTCTCCTACGTCTCGGGCGGGCTCGGCATCGGACTCGTCCCCGCGCTCGCGCTCAGCGAGGCGCCGGCCGACCGCACGGTCAGCGCGCCCGCGGCCGTCCCCGCCCTCCCCGTCACCCTGGTCTGGCGCCCCGCCGCCCAGCGTCAGCCCGCGCTCGCCCGCCTGGCCGCCCTCCTTGCCGCCGCGGGAGCGCGGGCGGGGGCACGGCTCCGCGGCCGGGGTCGGGCTTCTTAACAATTCCGCCTCGGCGCGTCACAATGCGGGACATGCGCGAACCTGAGGCCCCGACCCGATGACCTGGCTCACCGAGACCGAGCGCGACCCGCGTCCCGCCGGCGACCGCCTCGCCGCCCTCTGGGCCGAGCCCGGCATCCTCGGGCTCCCGGGGGCCCACGAGCCCCTGGCCGCGCTCCTCGCGCGGCGCGCCGGCTTCCGAGCGCTCTACGTCTCCGGAGCCGGGCTCGCCGCGAGCCTCGCGCTCCCCGACCTCGGGATCCTCTCCCTCGGGGAGCTCGCCTACTTCACGCGCGCGATCGTGCGCGCGTCGGGGCTGCCGGTCCTGGTCGACGGCGACACCGGCTACGGCGAGGTGCTGAACGTCGTCCGCCTCGTGCGCGAGCTCGAGGACGCGGGCGCGGCCGCCGTGCAGATCGAGGACCAGATCCTCCCCAAGAAGTGCGGCCACCTCTCGGACAAGCGCCTCGCGTCGCCCGAGGAGATGGCGCGGAAGGTCGCCGCCGCCGTGCGGGCCGCGCGCCACCTCCGGGTGGTCGCGCGGACGGACGCCGTGGAGCTCGAGGGGATCGATCGCGCGATCGCCCGGTGCCGGCTCTACCGCGAGGCCGGCGCCCACGCGATCTTCCCGGAGGCGCTCCGGACGGCGGAGGAGCTCCGTGCCTTCTCCGCGGCGGTCCCCGGGCCGCTCCTCGCCAACATGACGGAGTTCGGCCGGACGCCGCTCGCGCCAGCGGCGCAGCTCGAGCGCCTCGGATACAAGATGGTGATCTGGCCCGTGTCCGCCCTCCGGGTCGGCGCGCGCGCCATGGAGGGCTTCTACGCCGACCTCGCCCGCACGGGCACGCAGGCGGGATGGCTCGACCGCATGCAGACGCGCCGCCAGCTCTACGAGCTGATCGGCTATCACGACTACGAGGCCCTCGACGAGACCATCGCGAAGAGCGTCCTCCCCGACGAGCTCCCGCCCCCCGGCCGTGGAGGCGCATAGGGTCCGGGTCCACCCCGCGGCGTCGCGCCTGCCGCGCGAGGCGCAGCTCGCCTGGAAGCTCGCCGCCTTCGCGACCCGGGCGCCGGCCTCCGGCGTCGACCAGGACGTCGCCGAGATGGTCGCCTGCCGCGTCGTGGACAACGCGGCGGTGGCCCTCGCGGCGCTCGACCGGCCGCCCGCGGCCGCGGCGCGGTCGATGGCCCTCGCCCACCCGCGCCCGGGAGGCGCGACGCTGATCGGCCTCCCGGGCGATCGGACGGTCCACGCGGAGTGGGCCGCCTGGGCGAACGGCACCGCGGTCCGCGAGCTCGACTTCCACGACACCTTCCTCGCCGCCGACTACGCGCACCCCGGCGACGGCATCCCGCCCCTCGTCGCCGTCGCCCAGCAGAAGGGGCTCGACGGCGCGCGGCTCCTCGCCGCGATCGCGGCCACGTACGAGGTCCACGTGGACCTCGTGAAGGCCATCTCCCTCCACGCCCACAAGAAGGATCACGTGGCGCACCTCGCGCCGGCGATCGCGGCCGGGCTCGGCGCGCTCCTCGGCCTCGAGACGCCCGTCGTCTACCACGCGGTCAACCAGGCGGTGCACCTCGCCTTCTCGACCCGCCAGTCGCGGAAAGGCGACATCACCTCCTGGAAGGCCGCGGCCCCCGCGTGGGCGGGCAAGCTCGCGATCGAGGCGACGGACCGCGCGATGCGGGGCGAGGGCGCGCCGAACCCGATCTACGAGGGCGAGGACGGCGTGATCGCGTGGATGCTCGGGGGGCCGGACGCCGAGTACGTCGTCCCGTTGCCCGCGCCCGGAGAGCGCCCCCGCGCGATCCTGGAGACCTATCCGAAGGCCCACTCGGCGGAGTACCAGGCCCAGGCGCTGATCGACCTCGCGTTCGACCTCCGGCGCCGCGTCGCGTCCGGGGACTGGCCCCGCGTCCGCGAGATCCTCGTCCGCACGAGCCACCACACGCACACCGTGATCGGGTCCGGCTCCAACGACCCGGAGAAGCTCGACCCCGACGCCTCCCGCGAGACGCTGGACCACTCGATCATGTACATCCTCGCGGTGGCCCTCGAGGACGGCCGCTGGGACCACGTCGCCTCCTACGCGCCGGCGCGCGCCCACCGGCCTTCGACCGTCGCGCTCTGGCGGAAGATCCGCACCGTCGAGGACCCCGCCTGGACCGCGCGCTATCACGACCCCGACCCCGCGCGAAAGGCGTTCGGCGGCCGCGTCGAGATCGCCTTCGAGGACGGCACGATCGTGAGCGAGGAGCGTCTCGTGGCGGACGCCCACCCGGCCGGGCGGCGTCCCTGGCGGTGGCCGGACTACCTCGGGAAGCTCGACGCGCTGGGCGGCGATCGCTTCCCCAAGGACGAGCGCTCGCGGTTCGTCGATCTTGCGGCTCGCCTCGGGCGCCTGTCGCCCGCCGAGGTGCGCCGGCTCAATCCCGCCCTGCCCCCCGGCGCCCTCGGCCCGCAGGAACCCGACGGCCGCGGCATCTTCTAGCGGCTCCGCGAGACGGCCGCCGCTGCCCGGCGGCTCGGCTGCGGTAGAATGGCACAAGTGCAAAGCCTGACAATGTCGGTGGACTCTCCAACGGAGGGGGGGCTTCTCATGAGAATCCGCAAGATCGGACTCCTCGCGCTCGTCGCCCTCGCGCCGCTCCTGGCGCTGGCGGCCGAGCCCATCAAGATGATGGTCCCCGCGAACCCGGGGGGTGGCTGGGACTCCACCGGGCGCGCCGTCCTCGCGGCGCTCGAGGCCGAGGGGATTCACAAGGCGGGCGCCCAGGTCACGAACAAGGGCGGGGCGGGCGGCACCATCGGTCTCGCGGAGTTCGTCAACGGCTCGAAGGGCAACGACAACGCGGTCCTGGTGATGGGCGCAATCATGGTCGGCGGCATCCTGACGAACAAGTCGCCGGTGACCCTCGACCAGGTGACGCCGCTGGCCCGGCTGACGATCGAGTACAACGCGATCGCCGTCGCGCCGAACTCGCCCTTCAAGACGGTGAAGGACCTCACCGACGCCCTCAAGGCGGACCCGGGTAAGGTGTCCGTCGGCGGCGGCTCGGCCGGTGGCGTCGACCACATCACGCTCGCCCTGATCGGGCAGGCGGCCGGCGTGCCCGCGGCGAAGCTCAACTACGTCCCGTTCCAGGGCGGAGGCGAGATGATCGCCGCCGTCGCCGGCGGGAAGCTCGCCGCGGCGATCTCGGGCCTCTCGGAGTTCAAGCAGTACGTCGACACCGGGCGGCTGCGCCTCCTGGCGGTCACGTCGGACGCGCGCCTGGCGGGCGTGAGCACGCCCACGCTGAAGGAGTCCGGCGTCAACGTCGTGATCGGCAACTGGCGCGGCCTGGTCGGCCCGCCGGGCATGTCGGCCGGGGGTCGCTCGGCCATGGTCGCGATGCTGGACAAGATGCATCCCACCAAGGCCTGGCAGGAGACCCTCAAGAAGCAGGGGTGGGACGACGCCTACCTCTCCGGCGAGGCGTTCAGCGGGTTCCTGAAAGAAGAGAACGTGCGGATCGCCGCCGTGCTCAAGGAGGTCGGTCTCGTCAAGTAGACCGCCCCCCGCATCGACGTGGGGGACCCGCCGGTGAGCGGCGCGGGGGAGGCACGCTCCCCCGCCGCCCCGCCGGGGGACGGCGGGTCTCCGGCCACCCGCCCCTGGTGGCTCGGGGGCGCCGTCATCGCCCTCGGCCTCGTATGGCTCCACGGAGCCTGGTCCCTGCCCCAGGCGGCGACCTACGCCGTCGTCGGGCCGGGGCTCTTTCCGGCCGCCATCGGCGCCGGCCTCGTCCTCCTCGGGATCCTCCTCCTCGTCGCCGTCGCCCGCGGCGAGCGCTTCGAGCCCCAGGACGCCGAGGACGCCGACGCCGCGCGAGCGCCGTCCCGCGTGGCCTTCTGGACGGCCGTCGCGGCGGGCGTGCTCCCGATCTTCGTGATTCGGCCGCTCGGCTTCCCGATCGCGGCGGCCATCGGCTTCGCCCTCACCGCGCGCGCCTTCGGATCGCGCCGGGTCGCGCTCGACCTCGGCGTAGGCCTCCTCCTCGGCGTGGCGTGCTGGCTCCTCTTCTCCCGCCTCCTCGGCCTCACGCTCCCCGGCTTCCCGCCGCTCGGTGTGATGTGACGGACACCTTCCAGCAACTCCTCCACGGGTTCGCCGTCGCGCTGACGCCGGTCAACGTGCTCTGGGCGTTCGTCGGCTCCGTGCTCGGGACGGCGATCGGGGTCCTGCCCGGCATCGGGCCCGCCCTGACGATCGCGCTCCTCCTCCCCGTCACGACGAAGATGAACCCGACCGGCGCCTTCATCATGTTCGCCGGCATTCTCTACGGCGCGATGTACGGCGGGTCGACGACGTCGATCCTCCTCAACACGCCCGGGGAGAGCGGCGCGATCATGACGGCCCTCGAGGGCAACCGCATGGCGCGGCGGGGCCGCGGCGCCGCCGCCCTCGCCACCGCGGCGATCGGCTCGTTCGTCGCCGGCACGCTTGCCACGATCGTGCTCACCTTCGCGGCGCCCTCGGTGGCGGAGCTCGCGTTCGTGTTCGGGCCCGCCGACTACTTCGCGCTCATGGTCGTCGCGTTCACGTCGGTGTCCTGCGTCATCGGCGCCTCGCGGGTCCGCGGCTTCGTGTCCCTGTTCCTCGGGCTGGCCCTCGGCGTCATGGGAATCGACCAGCAGACCGGCCAGGCGCGACTGACGTTCGGCTCGCCGGAGCTCCTCGACGGGATGGAGCTCGTCGTGGTGCTGGTGGGCCTCTTCGCGATCGGCGAGACGATCTACGTGGCGAGCCGCTACGGCGGCGGCGAGCTCCTGCTGAATCCCCTGTCCGGCGGGGCGTGGATGACCCGCGAGGACTGGCAACGGTCGTGGAAGCCGTGGCTCCGCGGGACGCTCCTCGGCTTCCCGATCGGGGCGCTCCCCGCCGGCGGGTCGGAGATCCCGACGTTCCTCTCGTACATGATCGAGCGCCGCCTGTCGCCGAAGCGCGAGGAGTTCGGCCGCGAGGGCGCGATCGAGGGTGTGGCCGGGCCGGAGGCGGCGAACAACGCGGCGGCGGCCGGCGTGCTGGTGCCGCTCCTCACGCTGGGCCTGCCGACCTCGGCGACGGCCGCGATCCTCCTGGCGGCCTTCCAGAACTACGGGCTCCAGCCCGGCCCCTATCTCTTCCTGAACAACCCCGACCTCGTGTGGGGGCTCATCGCGTCGCTCTACGTCGGGAACGTCATGCTGCTCGTGCTGAACCTGCCGCTCGTCGGCATCTGGGTGCGCCTCCTCCTCATCCCGCGCCCCTGGCTCTACGGCGGCATCCTGGTGTTCGGCATCGTCGGGGTCTACGGGCTCGGCGCCTCGGAGCTCGACCTCGCCCTCATGGTGCTGATCGGCCTCGCGGGCTACGCGATGCGGGTCTACGACTTCCCGATCGCGCCCGCGCTCCTCGGCATGATCCTCGGCCCGATGGCGGAGACACAGCTCCGCCGGGCGCTCGCGATCGGCCAGGGGTCTCCGTGGACGCTCGTGGAATCGCCGCTCTCGGCGACGCTCCTCGTCCTGGCGGGGGCGGTGCTGCTCCTCCCCACTCTCCTCCGGCGGCTCCGGCCCGCGTGAGGGACGGCGAGGCCAGCGTGTCGACCGTCGCCTACTTCTCGATGGAGTTCGGGCTCCACGAGGAGTTCCCCTCGTACTCGGGGGGGTTGGGCGTCCTGGCCGGCGACTTCCTGAAGGGCGCCCACGACCTGGGGTTCCCCGTCGTCGGCGTGGGCCTCCGCTGGGCGGAGGGCTACACGACGCAGCGCCTGGACCCGGCGGGAGAGCCGGTCGACGAGTGGCACGAGCACCACCCGGACTTCCTGGATGACACCGGCGTACGCGTCCGGGTCCGCGTCGCCGGGCGCAGCGTCGAGTGCCGCGTGTGGCGCGTGGGCCGCTACGCGATCGTGCCCCTCTACCTGCTCGAGCCCGTCGACGCGCGGGACGAGTGGATCACGCGGCGCCTCTACGACCCCCGCCCCGACTGCCGCATCGCGCAGGAGATGCTCCTCGGCATCGGCGGGGCGCGCGCGCTGCGACTCCTCCACCCCGAGGTCGCCACCTTTCACTTCAACGAGGGCCACGCGGTCTTCGCCGGCGTCGAGCTGATCGCGGCCGGGATGGAGGCCGGCGAGAGCTTCGAGTCCGCCTGGCGCTCGGCCCGGGCCCGCGTGGTCTTCACGACGCACACGCCGGTGCCCGCCGGGAACGAGATCCACTCGCTCGCCGACATCCTCCGCCTCGGCGCGGGCTGCGAGCTGGTCGCCGCCGAGCTCCGCCAGCTGGGCGGGGACCCGTTCAACATGACGGCCGCGGGCCTCCGGCTCGCCCGGCGCGCGAACGCGGTGTCCGAGCGCCACGGCCAGACTGCGCGGGCGATGTGGGCCGACGTGCCCGACGCGGCGCCCATCATCGCCGTCACCAACGGCGTGCACGTCCCGACGTGGCAGGACCCCCGCGTGCCGGCGGCGCTCGGGAGCGACGAGGCGCTCGAGGCGCTCCACCGGGAGCGGAAGGCCGAGCTCCTGGCCGCGATCGAGCGGCGCACGGGCGTCCGGCTCGCCCCCGACGTCGTGCTCGTCGCGGTGGCGCGGCGGGCCGCCACCTACAAGCGGCCCGACCTCGTGCTCCGCGACATCGAGCGGGTCGGACGACTCCTCAAGGGGCGACAGCTTCAGCTGGTCTTTGCCGGCAAGGCGCACCCGGCGGACCGGGCGGGCAAGGCCATGGTGACCCGCCTGGTCCGGACCATCCGGCAGTGGCCGGACGCCGCCGTCTTCCTCGAGAACTACGACATGGGCCTCGCCCGCCTCCTGACGCGCGGCGCCGACGTGTGGCTCAACACGCCGCGACCGCCGCTCGAGGCCAGCGGCACCTCGGGGATGAAGGCCGCGCTGAACGGCGTGCTCCACTGCTCGACGCTCGACGGCTGGTGGCCCGAGGGCTGCGAGCACGGTGTGACGGGATGGGCCATCGGAGACGGCGCGGAAGGCGAAGCGCCCGAGGAGCTCGACCTCCACGACCACGCCGCGCTCCTCCGCATCGTCGAGGACGAGGTCCTGCCCGCCTACGCGGACCGTCCGCGCTGGCTCGCGATGATGCGGGCCTCGGTCCGGATGGCCGCGACGCGGTTCTCCGCCGAGCGCATGGTCCGCGACTACTTCGACCGCCTCTACGCGGACGCCTGAAGGCGTCATCCGCGGCCGCGTGACTCCGCCGTGACCGCGCGGGACCTCGACCGGGCGCTCCGCCAGGCCTTCCGCTTCGAGGCCGCTGACCTCGCCCTGAACCGCGAGGGCCGCCTGTCTCCGCGCCAGGCGGCGCTCCTCCAGGCGGGCCGGACGGGCATGTGGCTGTCCCTCGGGGTCTTCGTGGCCGTCATGCTGGGCGCCGTCGGATTCGTGGCCTTCCAGGACGCGCGGCTCGGGACGCCGGGCGGCGGCGCGCGCGGCACGCTGGCCGTGGTGGCCGGCGTCGCGGTGGCGGTGATCGCGATCGGATATCTGGCGAGCCGGAAGCACCTGTCGGCGGCAGGCTCTCGCCGGCTCCAAGTCGCCGAGGGGACGGTCGAGACCGTATCGGAGCGCGAGGGAGACTGCCGGGTCCGCATCGGCGGCACCGCACTCCGTCTGTCGGGTCCGGACACGCTCGAGGCCTTCAGCCAGGGCGAGGCGTATCGCGTCTACTACCTGGCCGGCCCCGTGGCGCTGGTGCTGTCCGGCGAGGCGCTGTCCGGCCCCGCGTCGAACGAGGACCGCGCGACCGCGGCGCGCGCCGACGCGGCGGAACGGGAGACGGCAGCCGCCCAGATGTCCGTGGTCCGCCAAGGCTACGTGATCGTGGTGCTGATCGGCGTCCTCGCTCTCGCGATCCCGTTCGCCGGATCCTACGTCGGGAATCTGCCGGCGCGCGGCCGCCCGATGGCGTGGCTGGCCCTCCTCGCGATCGCGGTCGGGTTCGCCTGGTTCGCGATCGCCTGGCTCACCCGCGGGCGTCGCCGCGGGTCCTGACCCCTAGCCCCGGCGGCCCGTGAACGCGAACGTGATGTCGGGCACGTGGGGCCGGACCGTCACGTCGCCGAAGCCGGCGTCGGTCATCGCCCGCTCGATCTCGCCCACGGTGTGGGGGTGCGAGGTCGCCGAGATGGCCAGGTTGGCGAAGTACCAGAGGGCCGCGTTGCGCGGTCCCGGGCGGTCGCCGTGGAGCGCGAAATCGTGGATGATCAGCCCCCCGCCCGCCGGGAGGTACGCGTGGGCGCGCGCCAGGAGGTCCCGCAGCGTCGCGGGCCCGTACGAGCTCACGACGTAGGACAGGAGGATGAGGTCCGCGCCGCCGGGCCAGGCGCCGCGGACGACGTCGCCCGCCACGCCGCGGATCCGGCCGCCGAGACCCGCCTCCGCCACGATCTTCCGCGAGACCTCGATCACCGAGGGATGGTCGACGACGATCGCGGACAGTCCGGCGTGGCGCCGCGCCATCTCGATGGCGAAGGCGCCCGAGCCGCCCCCGAGGTCGAGCAAGCACGTGAAGCGCGACACGTCGTGGGTTTTGGCGAGGAGGTAGGCTGGCCCGGCCGAGCCCGCGTGCTGGCCCCGGATGAACGCCTCGGCCCGTGCCGGATCGTCGAGGAACCCCGCGTAGGTCTGGTCGACCGGCTCGCCCCGGACGACGGCCCGGGCGGCGGGGAGCTGCGCGTAGAGCGTGCCGGCGATCTGGCGCAGGTAGTACTCGCCGACGTAGCCCCGGGCGTCACGCACGAGGTACCGACCGGCCGCCGGGCTGTTCCGGTAGAGGTCTCCGTCCCGCGCGACGAGGTCCATCCCCGCGCACGCCTCGAGGAGCGCGCGGAGAAGACGCGGCTCCGAGTTGAGCCGGCTCGCCAGCGTCTCGAGCGTCGAGGGCCCCGCCGCCAGCTCCGTGAAGAGCCCGATCTCCAGGGCGGCGAACAGGGCCTGAGAGCCCATGAAGCCGTAGGCGACCGACGACACGGCGGTGACGCCGTCGTCCCGGCGGGCGGCGGACGGCTCGCTCATGGCCGGCGCGCCATGTCGCGCCAGCAGGTCTCGAGGCGGGCACGGGCCTCGGGCGAGAACGGCCCCTTCGCCACCGCAGCCGCGGCGCCCTCGAGATGCTCGAGGCTCGAGTAGCCGAGGAGCACGGTCGACACGGCGGTCGACCCGAGCGGGAACCTGAGCGCCGCCTCCACCAGGCTCCCGACGTGCCCCTCGTCCACCAGGACCCGGAATGCCCGTGCGCGGCCGACGTCGGTCGCATAGTCGGGGCCCGAGGCGATCGGATCGACCTCCGGAACGGCGATCGGGTGCCGCGCGAGCTCGCCCGAGAGCGCGCCGGCGGCGAGCACGCGGATCACGACCACCCCCATCCGCTGCGCGCGCGTGTGATCGAGGAGGCGGCCGAAGTCCTGACCGGGGAAGCCCCTCGGCACGGTGAATCCGGGGCTCGGGTTCAGCATGTTGAAGGGCACCTGGGCCGACTCCACCGCGCCGGAATCGAGCACCCGGTGGATCGCCGGCGTGTCGCCGATGGCGGTCATCCCGACGAAGCCGATCTTTCCCGCCCGGCGGAGGTTCTCGAACGCCGGCAGGATCCGCTCCAGGACCTCGTCCGCTCCCGGCTGGCCGTCAGCGCGCGCCAGGCGCACCGGATCGTGGAGCTGGAGGAGGTCGACCCGGTCACGCCGGAGCCGCCGGAGGCTCGTCTCGAGGGAGCGGGTCACCGCCTCGGCCGGATCGCCGAGCCCGCCCGGGCCTACGCGCACCTTCGTCGCGACGAGGCACTGCGCCCGGACGGCCTCGAGGGCCTCACCCAGGTGCTCCTCGGACACGCCGTCCCCGTAGAGGGGCGCGGTGTCGAAGAAGTTCACGCCGAGGTCGAGGGCCCGGGCCACCGCCCGCTCGCGCTCGGCCCGGGTGCCTCGGATCATCAGTCCTCCGACGTTGCCACATCCGAAACCCAACACCGACACGCGGAGCTTGGTCCGGCCCAGCACGCGATACTCCATCGACGTCTCTCCTGTATGTCTCGGGTGGAAGCGCGGCCGACGGCGGCGGCGTCAGCTCGATGCGATCAGCTTCTCCAGCCGCTCGAGCTGGTCGCCCGTCCCCAGCGCGAGCAAGCGGTCGCCGGCCGCGAGCGTGAGGTCCGGGGGCGGGTTCGGGATCGGCGCGCCCTCCCGGAGCACCGCGAGCACCGAGGCACCCGTCGCCTGCCGCACCGAAAGCGCCTCGAGCGTGCGGCCGATCGCCGTGCTCGTGGGCGGCAGCGCGATGTCTTCGATGGCCAGCGCCTCCTGGCCTCGCTTGAGCGCCGTCTCGAAGAAGTCGACGACGGCCGGGCTCAGGATCAGGTGCGCCAGGCGGTGGCCGCCGATCGCGTAGGGGCTGATGGCCCGATCGGCCCCGGCCCGGAGGAGCTTGGGGACGCTGGCCTCGTCCGCGGCGCGCGCGACGATCCGGAGCGACGGGTTGAGGACGCGCGCCGACAGCACGATGTACATGTTGGTGGCATCGTTGGCCGTGGTCGCGATGAGGCCCCGGGCCCGGCGCACGCCGGCTCGCTCCAGGACGGCGTCCTCGGTGGCGTCGCCCGCCAGGTGGACGTAGCCCCGCTCCTCGGCGAAGCGCGCCGCCGCCGTGCCCGGATCGAGCGCCACGAACGACGTGCCGGCCTCGGCCAGCTCCGTCGCCGCCTGCCGCCCGACCCGCCCCAGTCCCGCCACGATGACGTGCCCCGAGAGCTCCGCGATGCGCCGCTCCATCCTGCGCCTCCCCCGGATCCCGGTCACGCCGCTCGCGACCAGGTGGTCGAGCACCACGCTGAACGTGTAGAAGAAGGCCCCGATCCCCGCCAGCGCGATCGCGATGGTGAACACGCGACCGAGCCCGTCGAGCGGCTTCACCTCGCCGTATCCGATGGTGGTGATGGTGGTGAAGGTCATGAACACCGCGTCGAGCCACGTGCCGCCGATGGCCGACCACAGCCAGTGGTAGCCGAGACTGCCGACGGCCATGACGCTGACGAGGAGCGACAGCGGTAGCACGAGGCGCGTCCGGAGCGACGCGGGGCTCTGGCCATCTCCCATAGGGTCTCTCGGCGCCTCCGGCGCGATTATACTGGCCGAGGCGCCGGGCCGGCGGGCGGCCGTCGGCGGCGCGCCTCGGCTCGCACCCAGGGTTCCGGGAGGTCTCGTCATGATCGACGGCTGCTCGGGGGGCGACGACGCCCTCTTCGACATCCAGAAGGTGGCGGACGGCGTCCACATCGCGGTGGCCGCGCGCGTCTACAAGGTCAACTGCAACACCGCGCTGATCGAGACGGACGACGGCGTGCTCGTCGTCGACTCCCACTCCAAGCCCTCCGCCGCCCGCGTCGTGATCGAGCGGCTCCGCGACATCACGCCGAAGCCCGTCCGGTACGTCGTCAACACGCACTTCCACTGGGACCACTGGCACGGCAACGAGGCGTACCCGTCGGCCTACGGCCACGTCGAGGTGATCACGAACGAGGTCACCCGCGAGGCCATGGTCCGGAAGGGTCTGAAACGCATCCAGGACCACGTGCGCCAGATGCCGGGCGAGATCGAGACCCTGAAGGCGCAGCTCGCCGCCGCGACGAGCCCCGACCAGCGGGCCGAGCTCGGCTCGAACCTCCGTCAGGCCGAGCAGTATCTCGCCGAGGTCCGGGCCCTCCGGCCGGCCCTGCCGACCGTGGTGTTCGAGCGGGCGATGCGCATCGTCCGGAAGGACCGCGAGATCCACCTGCTCTTCCTCGGCCGCGCCCACACCGAGGGCGACGTCTTCGTCTACCTGCCGAAGGAGAAGGTGGTCGTGACCGGCGACGCCGTGATCGGCTGGACGCCCTTCATGGGCGACGGCTATCCCCAGGACTGGGGGGAGACGCTCCGCCGGCTGGAGCAGCTCGATTTCGACCGGATGATCCTCGGCCACGGCCAGGTGGCCGGCCGCGACTGGCTCCGCACGTTCCGGAGCTACGTGGAGGACATGGTCGAGGCGGTGCGGCGCGAGGTGTGGAACGGCGCCACGCTCGACGAGACGAAGGAGCGCGTGCGCGACGCGCTGGCGCCGAAGTACGAGGTCGCGCTCGCGCGCGACGGCGGAAACTACCGCCCGTGGCGCACGCTCGTCCTCCTCAACATCGAGCGGGCCTACCAGATGGTCAGCTGAGGTGGCGACGGGCGACCCGCCTCGATCGCCCGAGGCGGACGCAACGGCCGAATCGGGCCGGGCCGGGACGAGTCGTCGAGGAGGCGGCGCGCCCCCCGGTTCCCGCCGCCGGCCGCTCCTCTTCTGGGTCGTCGCCCTCGCCGTCTGGGGCCTCGCGGCCGGGTCGGCCGGGACCCTGCCCTACAGGTTCGCGCGGGTCGGCGGCCCGTTGCCGGCGGACTTCGCCCGGGATTTCATCGTGGCCTCGGTGCGACCGGTCAGCGGCGCCGTCTACGATCCCGCCCCCGAGCTCGCGCGGTGGCACCTTGCGTTGCTCGGCTTGACCGAGGGCCCGACCGGCGGGCCCTTCTACGCCCACCCGCCCGCCGCCGCGCTCCTGGTGGCGCCGCTCGTCCCGCTCGGCTTTCGCGCCGCCGCGCTCACCTGGCTGGCCCTGTCCATCGGACTCGTCGCGGTGCTGGCCACGGTCCTCGCGGACGTGCTGACCGACGCCCGCGGCGTCCGGCGCGGCATCGCGGCCGCCCTCGCCTTCGTCTTCGTGGCGCTCTGGCCCCCGGTTCTCTACAACATCGAAAAGGGTCAGTGGTCGCTCATGCTGGCGGCGCTGATGGCGTTGGGCTGGCGCGGTCTCGCCGCGGGGCGGCCCGGCTGGGCCGGGGCCTCGATGGGCCTCGCCTGCCTGTTCAAGCTCGCGCCGGCAACCGTGCTCCCCTACCTCGCGTTCCGGCGCCCGCGCGCGGCCGTCGCCTTCGTCGCCACGATCGCCGCGCTGGCCGTGGGCTCGGTGGCCGCCGTCGGTCTCGAGCCCTGGCGCGCCTTCTACCGCCAGGCGCCCGCGAACGTCGCCTTCTGGCAGGACCGCCTCGAGAACGCCGTATCCGTCATGAGCCTGATCACGAAGCTGCTCGTCGAGGGCCGCCACACGCGGCCTCTTCTCGACGCGCCGATGACGGCGGGGCTGCTCACGGGGCTCGTCACCGCCGCCCTGGTCGGCGCCTCGGTCCTTCTGACCTGGCGCGCGCGCGCGGAGACCGGGAGCGCCGTGGACGGCGCCCTGTTCGCGCTGTGGTGCGCGCTGGGCGCGCTGCTGAACCCGCTCGCGTGGCTCCACTCCTCGATCCTGCTCTTGTTGCCGGCGGCTCTCGTCCTTCGCGCGCTGGCAGACCCGGCACTGCCCGTGCGCGGATCGGCGCGGCTCGCGTGCGAGGCCACCGTCGTGGTCGGCGTCGCGCTGCTGTCGCTGCCGAAGGAGACGCTCTACTATCTTGCCTGGCCGGTGCCGGTCGCTCCCGGGCGAGTCCTCGCGGTCATCGGTCTCCCCTGCTACGGCGCGCTCGCCATATTCGGCGCGGCCGCATTCGTGGCGGGGCGAGGAGCACCCGGCGCGCCGCGGTCCCGCTAGACGAGCGGGCCGATTCAGTCCGGGCTCGAGCCGGGGATCGGCTGGGCGGCGGCCACCGCGAACTGGAAGACCACGTTCGCGGCGAGGATGCTCGACTGGGCCCGGCTGTCGGTCATCGGGTTGAGCTCGTTCAGAGCGAAGCCGCGCACGGACGGCGCCAGCGCGACCACCAGGTCCAGGAGGTCGCGGCTCGTGAGCCCACCGGGCTCGTGCCACCCGACCCCGGGCGCGTGGGCGGGGTCGAGGACGTCCAGGTCCACGCTCAGGAACACGTGGTCGGCGCCCGCGACCACCTCTCGGATCCGCGCGAGCGTCCAGTCGAGACCACGCCGGGCCATGATCGCCGCCGGCAGCTCGGTCAGCCCGATCTGGTCGATGAAGCGCTTGGAGCTCGGGAAGTTGAAGCTCCGCGTCCCCACCTGCACCGAGTGCCGCGCGCTGACGCGCGGAAGCTCGAGGGCGCGCCGCATCCCGCTCGACTGGCTGAACCGGCCCTGCGCGGGCGACTCGTCGAGGAGGTCCAGGTGGGCGTCGAGGTGCACGATCCCCACCGTGCCCGCCACCGCGTCGTGGACGCCCGCCACGGCGGGGAACAGGATCGAGTCGTCTCCGCCGATCACGGCGGGAACCAGCCGGCCGGCGGCCACCTCGGCGGTCTTCGCCCGCACCGCGGCGAGGGTCGCCACGAGGTCGTGCGGCACGATCGCCGCGTCGCCCGCGTCGATCAGCTGCTCCGGCCGCCACGGCACGACGCGGTCCTGGTCGACCCAGTAGATGTGGCCGTCCTGGACGCGCATCCGCATCCACGCGAGGTGCCGGCGGACCTCGTCGGGCGCGTAGCGCGCGCCGGGCCAGCCGAGGGTCGCGGCGCCGTCGTACGGGGCGCCGACGAGGGCGATCACCGTGCCGGATGCCATCGGCTCCCTTCTCTCTCCCTCACCAGGACACGCAGACGATCGCGGCGAGCGTCACGACGGCGCCGGCCGTCTGGCGCGCCGTGAGCCGCTCTCTCAGCAGCAGGCACGCCAGCAACACGGTCGACGCGGGGTAGAGGGAGGACAGCACGCCGGCCACGTCCAGCCGGCCGGCCCGGGCGGCCAGCACGAAGAACGCGTTCCCGCCGGTGTCGAGCAGGCCGGCCAGGCACGTGAGCCCGAGCGCCGACCGTCCCGGCATCCGGAGCGCTCCCATCGCGCCGCCCACCACGCCCAGTACGGCCATCGAGGTCGCCCGCGCCGCGGTCAGGGGCCACAGGACCGTCGCCCCGCCCGCCTGGTGGATGAACACGAGGAACAGCCCGAAGCTCGCCCCCGCCAAGGCCGGCAGCCAGAGCTCCCGGAGCGCAGTCCGCCCGGGCCCACCGCCGGCCGAGGTGAGCAGCCACACGCCGGCCAGGGCCAGGGCGAAGCCGAGGAAGCGGAGCGGACCCGGCGAGCCGTGAAGCGCGGTCCCCACCAGCACGGGCACGACGGCGCCGACGACGCCCGACACGGGCGCCGCGATTCCCATGCGCCCCGACGCCAGCGCCGAGTAGAGGGCCAGAAGGCCGAAGGCGCCGTTGGCGCCGGCGAGGGCAGCCCACCCGAGCTGGCCGATGGACGGCGCCGCCTCCTGCATCGCCACCGCGAGCACGACGAGGAGCGCGATCCCCACCGCCTGCGACGCGACGACCACGCCGGCGGCGGGCGCCCGCCGGCTCGCCAGGCCGCCGCTGAAGTCCCCGGCTCCCCAGCTCGCGGCCGAGGCGAGCCCGAGCGTGACCGACCCGAGCCCGCCCGCTCCCGCCGGCTCGCCCGTCACGGGGCGACGGCTCCCGTTCTAGTGGATCGAGAAGTCCTCGGCCTTCTCCGTGATGAACTCGAGGAGCGCCGGGACGCCTTCCTCGGTCTTGCGGATCGCCCGGCGGATGGCGGGGACGATCTCCGAGGGCTCGGTGACGCGCTCGCCGTGGCCGCCGAAGGCCTTGGCCATGTCGGCGTAGTGGCCGGAGATGTCGGTGCTCCGGTACTTCTCGGTCGACACCTTCATGATCTTGAGCTCGATCGCCATCGAGAAGTTGTTGAGGAGCACGGACAGGATCGGGATCCGCTCGCGCACCGCGGTCTCGAAGTCCATCCCGGTGAAGCCGATGGCGGCGTCGCCCCAGACGTTGATGCACAGCTTGTCCGGGTGGGCGAGCTTCGCGCCCATGGCGAGCCCGAGGCCGTAGCCGAGCTGCGTCGTCTTCCCCCAGCCGATGTAGGACAGGGGCGTGGTGCACTCCCAGAACGGCGAGAGCTGATCGCGCGGGCTGCCGGCGTCGTGGGTGATGATCGTCCGGGAGACGTCCACGGTGTGCATGAGATCCCAGATCACCCGGTACGGGGACAGCGGCTTGGTCGCCTGCGTGAGGCGCGGCATCCACTGGCCGAGCCACGCGGACTTCGCGTCGCGGATCCGCTCGGTCACGGATCCCGACCGCCCGCGCGGCTTCCCGTGGAGCCGGTCCTTGATCTCCACGAGGAGCGCGTCCAGGACCAGGCCCGAGTCGCCGATCAGCGCGTGGTCCGCCCGCAGGTCCTTCGAGAGATCGGCGGGGTCGATGGTCGAGTGGATGATCCGCTTCCCGCGCGGCATCTTCACCCCGTAGTTCGTGGTCGAGAAGCTGCAGCCGATCCCGAAGATCACGTCGGCGTCATCCAGGAACTGCCGCACGGCCTTCGGCACCGAGCGCCCGCCCGAGCCGAGCGACAGCGCGTGGTTCTCCGGGAACGCGCTCTTCCCCTCGAGGCTCGTGGTGACCGGGCACTCCAGGAGCTCCGCGAGGGCGCGCAGAGCCTCCCACGCCTTCGCGTAGTGGACGCCCTGGCCCGCATAGATGACCGGCCGCTCGGCCGCCACCAGGACGCGGGCCACCTCGCTGACCGCCACCGGGTCCGGGCCAATGCGCGTCCGGAGGGCCGGCACGTAGTCGAGCGGCTCCGGCACCTCCTCGGTCATGAGGTCGACCGGGATCTCGACGAGGACCGGCCGCGGCCGTCCATTCCGCACCTGCGTGAACGCCCGCCGCATCGCGTCGGGGATCGTGTCGGCCATGACCACCTGCTCGGCCGACTTCACGACGTGCTGGTAGTTCAGGAAGGCGTTGAAGTTCGGCGGGACGTTGGTCAGGCGGCGCGGGTAGCCGCCGGGGATCACCACGATGGGCACCGAGTCGGCGTAGGCCTGGGCCACGCCGCCGAACGAGTTCTCCACGCCCGGGCCGTGCTGCATGGCGAACACGCCGATGCGGTCGCCGGAGGTGACCCGGCTCACCGCGTCCGCCATGTGGAGCCCGGTGCGCTCCTGGCGGACGATGATCGTCCGGATGTCGGCCTGCGCGGAGGCCTCGATGACGGTGTTGACCGGGTACCCGATCAGGAACTGCACTCCCTCGCGCTTCAGGATCTCGGCGACGGCGGCGGCGCCCTTCATCGATGGCCTCCTCGGGGCAAAGGTGACGACGGCACGGGCGGATGATAGCACGCCGATCGCGCCGCAAACCGGCGTGCTACACTACCGATCACACCAGCAGCCGGGGCGGCTCGAGACTCAGGCGCCGCGTGCGCCAGCGAGGACGACGATGGCTCACCCGATCCGGATCATCCGCGCGACCGAGCGGAAGCCCAAGCCGAAGGACTCCGAGCTGGGCTTCGGCACCGTCTTCACCGACCACATGTTCGTGGCGGACTTCCAGGAGGAGAAGGGCTGGTACGATCCGCGGATCGAGCCGTACGGCCCGCTCTCGCTGGACCCGGCGGCCGCCGTCCTCCACTACGCGCAGGCGATCTTCGACGGGCTCAAGGCCTTCCGCGGCAAGGACGGCCGGGTGCGCCTCTTCCGGCCCCAGAAGCACATCGCGCGGATGAACCACTCGGCCCGCCGCCTCTGCATCCCGGAGCTCGATCCCGAGCTCGGCCTCCAGTCGCTCGTGGAGCTGGTGCGCGTCGAGCAGGACTGGGTGCCGTCGAGCGTCGGCACCGCGCTCTACCTCCGGCCCACGATCATCGCCAGCGAGCCGTTCCTCGGCGTCCGCCCGGCCAAGCAGTACGTCTACTTCGTGATCCTGTCGCCGGTCGGCGCCTACTACAAGGAAGGCATGAACCCCGTCAAGATCCGCGTCGAGGACAAGTACGTCCGGGCCGCGGAGGGCGGGACGGGCGGCGCCAAGACCGGTGGCAACTACGCGGGGAGCCTGCTGGCCGCCGAGGAGGCGCACCACGACGGCTTCACGCAGGTGCTGTGGCTGGACGGCGCCCAGCGGAAGTACGTGGACGAGGTCGGCACGATGAACATCATGATGCGGATCGGCGACGAGGTGCTGACGCCCCCGCTCACGACCGGCACCATCCTCCCCGGCGTGACGCGCGACTCGGTGCTGACGCTGCTCCGCGAGTGGGGCGTCCGCGTGTCCGAGCGGCCGATCGCGATCGACGAGGTGATCCAGGCCGCCCACCGCGGCACGCTCCGCGAGGTCTGGGGCACCGGCACCGCCGCGGTGATCTCGCCGGTCGGCGAGCTCGCCTACAAGGGCGAGCGTCTCGTCATCGGCAGCGGGCAGATCGGCGAGCTGACGCGGAAGCTCTACGACGCCATCGTGGACGTCCAGTACGCGCGGGTGCCGGACACCCGCGGGTGGACCGTCGCGATCTGACCCGCCCTTCCCCCGGGCCGGGACGCTCGCGTCCCCGCGCCGCCGCGCGTCGACGCCCGGGATCGCGCTCGGAGGTCGCTCATGGCGTATGAAGGCCCGCGGTCCCATCGCCCGCTGATCATCGGACGGCGGGGCGCCGTCGCGTCGAACCACCCGCTCGCCACCCAGGCGGGGCTCCTCGCGCTCCAGGCCGGCGGCAACGCCGTCGACGCCGCGGTGGCGGTGGCCGCCACCCTCTCCGTGGTCGAGCCGTACATGTCGGGCCTCGGCGGCGACGGCTTCTACCACGTCTACCTCCGCCGGTCCGGCGAGGCGGTGGTCTTCAACGGCACCGGCCCCGCGCCGCGCGCGGCCACGCCCGAGCGCTATGCCCGGGGCATCCCGGCGGCGGGCCCCCTGGCCTTCTCGGTGCCCGGGTCGGTCGGCGCGTGGGGGGCGATGCACGCGCGCCACGGGCGGCGCCCGTGGGCGTCGCTTCTCGAGGCGGCCATCCACTACGCGCGGGACGGCTACGGCGCGACGCGCGCCTGCCGCCACTTCGCCGGCGAGCAGGCGGGGGCGCTCCGGGCCGACGCGCGGAGCGCCCGGGTGTTCCTGCGTGACGGCCGCGCGCCGGCCGTCGGAACGCCGATCGTCCAGGCGGACCTCGCCCGCACGCTCGAGGGCCTGGCCTCCGCGGGCGCCGAGGACTTCTACCGCGGCGGCCTGGCGCGAGCGCTCGCCGCCGGGTGCCGCGAGGCGGGCGCCCTCGTGACGGCCGACGACCTCGCCGCCTTCGAGCCGGAGATCCAGGCGCCGATCGAGCTCGCCTACCGCGGCTACACCGTCCGGCAGGCGCCGCCCAACTCCATGGGCTGGGTGCTGCTGGAGGAGCTCGGGATCGTCGAGCACTTCGACCTCGGGGCGATGGGCGCCCTCTCCGCCGACCTGGTCCACACGCTGGTCGAGGCGAAGAAGCTCGCCTTCATCGACCGCGAGCGCTGGAGCGGCGACCCTCGCTTCGTCGACGTGCCGATCGCCGAGCTCCTGTCCCCCGCGCACCTCGGGCGCCGGGCCGCGGAGATCGACCCGAAGCGCGCCGCGCCGGCCGGAGCGTGGACCGCCGCGGTCCCCGGCGACACCACGTACTTCTGCGTCGTCGACGGCGAGGGCAACGCCGTCTCCGGCATCCAGAGCATCAACAGCGCGTTCGGCTCGGGGGTGACGGCGGGCGACACGGGCATCCTCCTCAACAATCGGATGACGCCGTGGCACCTCGAGCCGGGCCATCCGAACCGCCTCGCGCCCGGCAAGCGCGTCCGCCACACGATGAACCCGCCCATGGTGTTCCGGGACGGGGAGCTGTGGGCCGTCTTCGGGACGCCGGGCGGCGACAACCAGGTGCAGATCAACCTGCAGATCCTCACCGCGATGATCGACCTCGGCTACGACTCCCAGCAGGCGGCGGAGATGCCGCGCTGGAGCAGCACGCAACCGGGCCAGGAGGCGAACTGGCCTCACGACTGCCCGGACGCCCTCAACATGGAGGCGCGGTTCCCGGGAGATGTCCGGGCGGAGCTGGCCGATCGCGGCCACGCCGTGGTCGGGCTCGGCGACCTCGACGGCCCCTGCTCCGTCGAGATCATCCGCCGCGACGCCGACACCGGCATGCTGCTGGCCGGCTCCGACCCCCGCCGCGACGGCTGGGCCCTCGCGTACTGAGCGGTCGCGTCCGCGGCAAGGCCCCCGTGAAGCTGGTCATCCAGATCCCCTGCCGCAACGAGGAGGCCACCCTGCCCGCGACGCTGGGTGAGCTACCAGCGGAGCTCGACGGCTTCGATGCCGTCGAGTGGCTCGTAATCGACGACGGCAGCACCGACCGCACGAGCGAGATCGCGCGCGCCCACGGCGTGCACCGCGTGGTCCGGTTCACGGAGTGGCACGGGCTGGCACGCGCGTTCGAGGCGGGCATCCAGGAGGCGCTCGCGATGGGCGCCGACGTGATCGTCAACACCGACGGCGACAACCAATACCGCGGGGCGGACGTCGCCCGCTTGGTCGAGCCCATCCTCGAGCGTCGCGCCGACATGGTCGTCGGAACCCGGCCGATCGCGGACATCGAGCACTTCTCGCCGCTCAAGAAGCTCCTCCAGCGGCTGGGCAGCGGCGTCGTGCGCGGGCTGTCGAGCACCGACGTGCCTGACGTGACGAGCGGGTTCCGGGCATTCACCCGCGACGCCGCCCTGCGCCTCACCGTGCTCACCAGCTTCAGCTACACGCTGGAGACGATCATCCAGGCCGGCCAGAAGAACATCGCGATCACCCACGTTCCGGTGCGGACGAACGAGAAGCTCCGGGACTCGCGCCTGGCCAGGAGCACCGCGGGGTACGTCCGGCGCTCGCTGACCACGATGCTCCGCGTCTGGATCCTCTACCAGCCGCTCCGGTTCTTCCTGCCCATCGCGGCCCTGTTCCTCATCGCGGCGTTCGCCCTCTCGCTCCGCTTCTTCGTCATCTGGGTGGAGAAGCCGGTCGGCACGGGCCACGTGCAGTCCCTGGTCGTCGGGGGGGTGTGCGCGATCATCGGCGTCCTCTTCGTCGCGCTCGGGGTGCTGGCGGACCTGACGGCCATGAACCGACGGCTGATCGAGGAGATCGTCGTCAACACGAGGGCGGTCCGCGTCGAGCTCGTTCGTCGCCGCGACGACACCCCGTGAGGCGGTCCTCCTGGCCCCTGCTGCTGCAGCTCCTCGTCTCCGTCGCGCTGCTGGCGCTCCTCGCCCGCCAGGTCCCGGTCGCCGACACGCTGGCGGCGATGGGGCGTCTGCGGGCCGGCACCTTCGCGGCCGTGCTCGGTCTCGTCTTCGTCTCGTACGCGGGCCGCGCCTGGCGGTGGGGCGGGCTGCTCGCCCGGGCCGGGGTGCCGGTGAGCGGCGTGACGACGTACTGCCTGACCCTCGCGGGCGTGGGCTACGGCCTCGCGACGCCGGGGCGCGTCGGCGAGTTCGCCCGGATCCTGCATCTCGACGCCCCGCGCTCTCGGACGCTCGCCTCGGCCGTCTGGGACCGCCTGACGGACGTCCTCCTCCTGGAGGCGATGTCCCTGCCGGCGTTCCTGCTGGTCCCCGCCTGGCGGCGGGGTCCGGTGCTGTGGCTCTTCGCGGTCGTCGTCGCCGCCACGCTGGGCGCCGTGGTCGTCCTCGAGAGCGCGTCCACGCAGGCGCTCCTCGTGCGGATGTTCCCGTTCGCGGCAGGCCGGCTCGCGCGCTGGCGCGACGCCTCCGCGGGCACGCTCCTGAGCCGCGCCTTCGCGGCCGGCCTCGCGGGCGGCCTCTTCTACTACGCGTTCAACTTCGCGGCCGCGTTCCTGATCCTCCGGGACCTCGTGCCGGCGGCGCCGGCGGCGCTCGTCCTGACCTTTCCGGTCATCCCGCTGCTCGGCAACCTGCCGATCGCGTTCAGCGGGCTCGGCCTGCGCGAGCAGGCGAGCGCGGCGCTCTTCGGCGCGATCGGCGTCGGCGCCGCGGCGGGGCCGGCGTTCTCCCTCCTCCTCTTCACGACGACGACGCTCGTTCCCGGCCTCCTGGGCCTCGTGCTGGCCACCACCCCGTGGGCGCGACCGGCGCCCGCGGGGCGCGCACGGCCGCCTGCGCGGTAGGCGACCGAAGCTACCGGGTCTTGCCCCGTCCCGCGATCGGCCAGACGGCCTCCACCCGGCCGGCGCGCACGGCGTACAGCTCGTCGTGGAGGAACATGGTCGAGTCGCAGTAGCCCGCGACGAACTCGACGCGATCCCCCACCCCGGGGGTCGCCGACGGGGCGGCGAGCTCGACCGTCGCGTGCTCCGCCGAGACGTTGAGCCGCACGACGGCGCCGAGCCCGACGGGCTCGGGCGGCGTCGGGTAGACCGCCATGCTCTTCCAGCCGGCGTCGCAGACCAGGCGCGTCGGCGTCGGCCGGCTGGCCACGGTCGTGAGGAGCGTGAGCGCCTGCCGGTGCTCCACTCCATAATGCGTCCGGTAGTGCACGTCGCCGAAGATCCCGCCCCCGGCCTGCACCTCGGTCACGCCGGGCACGCGCGCCGCGATCCAGTAGGTGCCGGTGCCGCCGCAGCTGACGATCTCGACCGGCAGGCCGGCGGCGCGGCACGCGTCCGCGCTGGCCGTGAGCTGGCCGAGCGCCGCCTCGATCGCCCGCCGCTTCTCCGCGGGGTCGGCGAGGCCGGCGAGGCGTCCGCCCTCCCAGGCCATGAGGCCCGAGAACCGGAGCTCCGGCCGGGCACTCACGCGCCGCGCGAGGGCCACCACCGGCTCCCCGGGCTCCACGCCGGCCCGGTTCATCGCGATGTTGACCTCGATGACCACCCGGATCGGCGCGCCCGCGCTCCGGCCGGCCGCGGCCAGGGCCTCGACGTGCGCGTCGGCGTCCACCGCCACGATCGGGTCGGCGCGCCGCCGGAGCGAGGCCAGTCGCGCCATCTTCTCGGCGCCGACCAGCTGGTTGGCGATCATCACGTCCCGGATCCCCGCGGCCGCCAGCACCTCCGCCTCGCCGAGCTTGGCGCAGGTCACCCCGGAGGCGCCGGCGTCCAGCAGCATCCGGACCACCGCCGGCACCTTGATCGCCTTGGTGTGGGGCCGCCAGGCGACGCCCGCGTCCGTCACGATCACCCGCCGCATGGTCGCGACGTTCTCCTCGAGCTTGTCGAGGTCGACGAGGAGGGCGGGCGTGTCCAGCTCGGCGACCGGGCGCCCCGTCACTTGAGCACGCTCGCCGTCATGCCGCGGATCAGGCGCTCGGAGAAGAACACGTAGATCGCGATGATCGGGAGCACCGAGATCATCATCCCGGTCGCGATCATGCCGATGTCCTGGAGCTGGTCGCCCATGAACTTCATGATCCCGAGGGGCAGCGTGCGCTTCTCGTCCTCGGTCAGGAGCACCACCGCGTAGAGGAACTCGTTCCACAGGTCGATCAGGTTCAGGATGACCGTGGTCGCGATGGCCGGGAGTCCGAGCGGCACCGTGATCCGCCAGAAGAGCCCGTAGTCGGAGCACCCGTCGATACGGGCGGCGTCGAAGTAGTCCTGCGGGATCTGCGCGAAGAAGCTCTCCAGCAGGTAGAAGGTCAGCGGCAGCTGGATCGCCGCGTAGACCAGCATCACGCCCATCCGGGTGTTGAACAGGTGGTACTCCACCAGCACCTGGAAGAGCGAGATGATCGTGAGCTGCGGCGGGAAGATGATCGCGCTGAACAGCGCCATGTGGACGAAGCGGTTTCCCCGGAACCGGTACCGGGCGAGGCCGTGAGCCACCATCGAGCCGACCAGCGTGACGAGCGCCACCGCCGTCAGGACGATCACCGCGCTGTTCCAGAAGTAGGTGCCGTAGTTCGACGTCGTCCAGGCCGCCGCGTACTTCTCCCAGTGGATCGGCCACGGCGCCCCGTAGGGGTTGGCGCTGATCTCCGACGTCGTCCGGAGCGACATGGTGACGAGCCACGCCACGGGCCCGCCCGCCAGCATCGTGTACGCCGACACGGCGAGGAGAATGAAGAAGCGCGTGGCGCCTCGCGGCCAGCGCACGGCGTCAGTACTCGACCCGGTCGCGCCGGCGGAGGAGCCAGGTCAGCGCGAGCACGAGGGTCAGCACCACCAAGAACCACACGGAGGCCACCGCCGACGGGTACCCGAGGTCGAAGGTGTTCCACTCGAAGGCCCGCTTGTAGACGTAGGTCGACACGGTCTCCGTCGACCACAGCGGCCCGCCCTGGGTCATGATCCAGACGAGGTCGAACACCTTCATCTTCCCGATGAAGGACAGGATCAGGAGGCTCAGCAGGGTCGGCCAGATCATCGGCACCATGACGTGGACGAGCTTCCGGGCCCAGCCGCAGTTGTCGAGGTCCGCGGCCTCCAGGACCTCCTTCGGCAGGGCCAGTAGCGCGGCCAGGCACACCACCATGCTGAAGCCCGCCCACTTCCACGCATGGGTCAGCATGATCGCCCAGAGGGCGGTCGCCGGGTCGCCGAGCCAGGAGTGCGCGAGGCCTCCGAGCCCGATCGCCCGGAGTCCCAGGTTCACGAGGCCCCAGTCGTAGTTGTAGATCCACACCCACAGGATGCCGACGACCACGTAGGACAGCAGCACCGGCGTGAACCACACGACCCGGAAGAAGCGGGCGAACGGCACCCCGGCGTAGAGACCGAGCGCGAGCGCGAGGCCGATCACGACGTCGGCCACCGGAGCGATCCCGGCCCAGATGAGCGTGTTGCCGACCGCCTTCCAGAAGACGCGGTCCTTCGTGAGGAGCTCGGTGACGTTCCGGAGACCGACGAACTCGACGACCCCGCGGGGCTTGATGGTGTGGACGCTGTTGTAGAGCGTCCGCAGGGCCGGGTAGAGCGTGAAGCCGACGAAGAGGAGCACCGCCGGCGCGAGGAAGAACGCGATGACCACGCCGCGGGCGTGGTGGACCCCCCGGCGGCGGCCCCCGGGGGGGCGGGCGGCCTCCGCCGGCGCCGACGGCGCCGCGGCCATCAGGTCGGCCGACGGCGCCGGACGCGACCGGACCGGAGCAGGCTCGCTACCCCGTGAAGCAGCCCTGGTTCATCATCTCGACGGCCTTGTCGACGGTCAGGAGCCCGCCCGGGAAGGCGGTGTTCATGACCTGCACGAAGGCCTCGCGGCACTGCCCCTGGATGTGGTCGATGGGGATGCCGATGAAGTATTCGCTCGCCCGGTTCTTCTCCCCCAGCTCCTGGAAGTACCCGGCGTACTTCCCGGTGACCTTGCTCATGTCCGTCTTCGTCGCCGTCTGGAGGAGGATCGTGCTCAGCCAGCTCGCGCCCATCTCCGGCGTCGCCATCTCGTTCAGCATGGCGGCGGCGAGCTTCGGGTGCTTGGTGGCCGCGTTGATCGAGAAGCTGGCGCCGACCGCGAGAGTCTTGCACTGGTTGCAGGCCCCGCCGTCCATCGCCGGGACGCTCATGATCCCCAGCGGGAAGTTGTCCGGCTGGCCGCCCTTGTCCGGCGGCACGAAGGCGCGGGCCGTGTACCAGCTGCCCATCGGGAACATCAGCCCGCCGGGCTTGGTGTGGAAGTAGTAGTGGGACTCGCCGAGCTTCAGCGTCGCGAAGCTCTTCGGGTAGGCGCCGGCGTCCACCAGGGACTTCACGTACGTGAAGACCTGGACGACCCGCGGATCCTTGTAGGAGAGCTTCCCGGCGATGAGCTTGCCGTAGTCGTCGCGCCCGAGCTTCTTGAGGAGCGTCTCCTCCAGCATGTAGGCGCCGGGGTACGGCCGGTCGCCGACGCCCTGGACGATCGGCGTGACGCCCGCGGCGGCCGCCTTCTTCACGATGTCCAGGAACTGGGTCTGGTTGACCTGGCCGTTCGGCGGGAGGTCCACGCCGAGCTTCTTCATGACGTCCTTGTTGTAGTAGAGCTCGACGGTGTAGACCTCCTGCGGCAGCGCGTAGGTCTTCCCGCCGTGCGTCCACACCTTGCGCGCCCACTCGTGGATGTTCTGCCAGTCGACCAGCTCGTCGAGCGGCAGGAGGAACCCGTTGGTGATGTACTCGACCTGGTCCGGCTCGTCGTAGAAGAGGTCCGGCGCCTGGCCGGCCCGGAGCGCCGTCTTGAGAGCGGCGTAGAGGGCGGGCTTGTCGAACCAGGTGATCTTCACCTTGACGCCGGGGTTCTTCTTCTCGACCGCCCGCGCGGCCATCTCGCGCCACGCCACCTTGGACGGCTGGTCGGCCTCGTGGCTCCACATCGTGATGGTGATGTCCTCCGCCATCGCGACCGGCGCGACGAGCGCCACGACGAGGGCAACGACGACGCTCGCGAGCCAGACCCCGGCGAGCGCCCCGAACGAACGGTCCCTGCGACCCACGATCGACATGATGCGCCTCCGATTCTCCAGGCCGGTCATCACGCGACTCCCGTCGCCCGGCGCGCCCGTAGTCCGCGCCGGATCAGAGTCGCGCAGCCGGCGCTAACGCTAGCCCTCCGCCCGGGGCCCGTCAAGCCGGCCGGGGCCGACGCGCGCGGCGCACGGCGTCGCACGATGGCACGCCCGCGCGCGCGGGACTATCATGCGAACGCGCCGTCCGGGGCCGGCTCCGCCTCGGCGTCGCGGAGGAGCCGGTGCCGTCCGAGCGGATCATCGACTGTCACGCGCACATCATCGACCACGCGCGCTTCCCCTTCGGCCCCGGCCCGGGCTACAAGCCGCGCCCGGCCGAGACGGGGACCCGCGAGGCCTACGCCGCGATGCTCGACCGGCTCGGCGCCCCGCACGCGCTCCTCGTCCAGCCGAGCGGCTACGGCGTGGACAACCGGGCGATGCTCGACGCCATGCGCGCGGTGCCCGGGCGCTACCGGGCGATCGCCGTGGTGGATCCGGAGGCGAGCGACCGCGAGGTCGAGACGCTCCAGGACGCGGGCGTCGTGGGCGTCCGGTTCAACTTGCCGAGCTACGATCCCGCCGCGCTCCGCCGTCCCCAGACGCCGGCCTTCCTCGAACGCCTCCGCGCGCTCGGCTGGTTCGCCCAGGTGTACGCCGACGATGCCCAGTGGGCCGAGGCCGCGCCCATCCTGCGCGCGAGCCGCGTGCGGGTCGTGGTCGACCACTTCGGTATCCACGACCTCGCGGGCGGGGTCCGGCAGCCCGGGTTCCGCGCGGTGCTGGCCCTCGGCCGCGAGGGCCAGGCAGCCATCAAGCTCTCGGCCGCCTACCGCCTGTCGTCGCAGCCGGGCTACGAGGACCTCGAGCCCTTCGTGGAGGCGATCGTCGGCGCCTTCGGCACCGGCGCCTGCCTGTGGGGATCGGACTGGCCATTCCTCGGCGTGCAGGAGCACCCGGATCTCGGGCACTCGCTCACCGCGCTGCGCCGCTGGCTCCCGGACACCCGCGATCGCCAGCGGGTCCTCTGGGACAACCCCTTCCGGCTGTTCCGCTTCGGAGAATGACATGGTGACCGCCCAGGCTCGCCGATCGACGCCGCTCCGGATCGCAATCGCCGGCGCGGGCATGATCAGCTGGTATCACCTCACCGCGTGGAAGCACGCCGGGTCGCGCGTTCGCGTGGTCGCGGTGGCGGATCCGGACCCGGCCCGCGCGCGGGCGCGCGCGGACGAGTTCGCCATTCCGAGGACGTACGCCGACGCCGAGTCGCTGCTCGGCGCGGAGGAGATCGACGCCCTCGACGTGGCGTCCCCGCGCGAGACGCACGCCGCCTGGGTGGAGGCCGCCACCGCCCGGGGCATCGACGTCCTCTGCCAGAAGCCGCTCACCCCGACTCTCGGCGAGGCCGAGACGCTGGTCCAGCGCGTCGGGAGCCGGATCCGCCTGATGGTCCACGAGAACTGGCGCTTCCGACCCTGGTACCGGGAGCTCCAGCGGTGGATCGCCGACGACCTCCTGGGCGAGATCGACCTGGCCCGGCTCTCGACCATCTCGTCCGGTTTCCTGCCGGACGCGGAGGGCCGCCGGCCCGCGCTGATCCGCCAGCCCTTCATGGCGCGCGAGCGGCGCCTCATGATCGCCGAGGTCCTGATCCACCACCTCGACACCATGCGCTTCCTCTGCGGGCCGCTCCGCGTCGTGGGCGCGCGGGCGCACCGGACGCTCCCCGACGTGGTCGGCGAGACCTTCGCGGCGATCTTCCTCGAGACCGCCGCGGGCGCGTCGGCCTCCGTGATCGGCACCATGGCGGCCCCGGGGTATCCACCCCGCCCGCCGGACCGGCTGGAGCTGGTCGGCCGCCGGGCGAGCGCGATCCTGGCGGACAACGAGCTCCGGCTCCTCGGGGCCCATCCCCGCACGGAGCGCTACGACCCGGACACGGGGTACCAGGCGAGCTTCGACGGGGTGATCGCGCACTTCGTGGACTGCCTCACGACCGGGGCGCCGTTCGAGACCGGCCCCGCGGACAACCTGGAGACCCTCCGGCTCGTCGAGCACGCCTACTGGGCGGCGGGGCTCCACCGCCCCGGACCGCCCGCGAGCTGACGGCGGCGCGCCGCCTGGCTCCGGACTACGCGGCGACCGAGCGGGGCTCGCGGCGAGCCCGGCGCACGATGAAGTCCGCGAATCGGGCCGTCGGGTCGAAACCGACGACGGCCTCGGCGTTGGCGACGAAGTTCGACGTCGCGTTCACGTCGTAGTAGTAGATCCGCCCGTCGGCCCGCGACACGAGGTACTCGACGCCGCCCACGTCGATCGACGCCGCGCGCGCGAGCCGGATCACGGTGTCGATCGCGTCCGCGGGTGCGTCGAAGCGAGTCACCGACAGCCCGGCCGGCGGCGCGACGGGACAGAGGCCGAGGTCGGTGGCGGGCGCCGGCGCGCCGCTCGCGGGCGTGCCGTCTTCGGGCACCTGGCAGATGTCCGCCGGGCAGAGGTTGAACCCCGCCCCCGCGTCCCGCACGATCCGGATCGCGTAGAGGTACTGGCCGTCCAGCACCTCGACGCGGACGATCGCGCCGTCCACCGGCTCGAGGTACTCCTGTACCAGCGCCGTGCCGTCCGGCCCGAGATCAAGCCGGCCGACCGCGGACTCGAGCTGCGCCTTCGAGTCGACGCGAACGATCCCCGCCCCGGAGCCCCCGACGTTGGGCTTCACCACCACCGGAAGCCGCAGCGTGTCGAGGGCGGCCAGCGCCTTCAGCGGGTGGTTGACGACGACGCTCCGCGGGTAGCGGGCGCCGACCTTCTCGAAGAGCCCGAGCTGGAGCGCCTTCGACTTCTCGAAGCGATACGCGGCGACCGGATTGACGACCGGGATCCCGAGCGCCTCGTAGTGGGCGAGGAGCGCCTCCGCGTAGAAGAGCACGCCCTTGTGTCCCCGCGTGTGGGACGACGGGCTCGTGCGGTTCACGATCACCGAGTGCCGGGGGCGTCGGTCCCGCGGGTCGAAGGCGTGGCGCGCGTGGTCGATCTTCTCCCACGGGAGCCCGCGCCGATCGAGCTCGTCGAGGAGCCGACGCGACCACTCCGGATGCTCGTCCAGGATGCCGATCGGACCCGCCAGCGCCTCGGTCATCGCCCCGCCCTCCATGAGTAATCCTATTGTCTATCGGGATAGCGTGTTTTGAGGATGCCCTTCCCGATCGTGGGTTGTCAAGGGCCAGGTGCGGCGGGTCAGTCGAACGTCGCGCGGACGGTTCCGAACGGGCTGAAGCGCGTCTCGATCCGCTCCCCGGCGTGGATCGCGTACTGCTTCGTGAACGAGCCCGACATGATCCGCTGGCCGGGCTCGATCCGGCGGCCGAACTCGGAGAGCTTCTTGGCGAGCCACGAGACCGCCCCCAGCGGATGACCGGTGTCCTCGCTGCCGACCGCGTGGTCGACGCTGCGCCCGTCGATGACCACCTCGACGGTCGTATCCCCCGGCTCCCAGCCAGCGGGGAGCGTGGTGGCCGGTCCGGTCACGAAGGCCCTCTGCTGGCAGTTGTCGGTGAGCGACTGCGTCACGTCCGCCCGGAAGTCGCCGCGGGTCTCGATGATCTCGAAGGCGGGCTGGACCGCGGTAACGGCGACCCGCGCCTGGGCGCGGGTGACGTTCGCGCCTTCCAGGCGCGTGCCGATCGTGAGGCAGAGCTCGTTCTCGAACCCGGGCTGGATGAGGTCGGTGTGCCGGAACCGGACGCCGCTGTCGCGGTGGCCGCTCTCGAGCAGGAACCCCATGACCGGCTCGGGCATCCCGAACTGCTTCTGGATCACCGGCGCCGTGAGGCCGACCTTCCACCCCGCCAGCCGCTCGCCGCGCGCGAGCCACCGGTCCAGGAGGCCGAGCTGGACGCGATAGGCCTGCTCGATCGTGAGCCGCCCCCGCCACTCCTCCGGGAAGTAGCTCCGGCGGAGCGTGTGCTGCCACATCGACTCGGTGACCGCCTCGATGTCCATGCCGTCAGCCTCCCAGGCGCACGCGGGCCTCACCGATCCGGCGGCGGGCCTCCGGCGCGTACCAGGCGTCCACGAACGCGCGGCGGAGCGGCGCGAGGGTCGCCCGCGCGCGCTCCACGGCCGGCGCCTTGAGCGCGGCCTTGATGGTCTCGAAGGCGTCGGCGGGCTCGGCCGCCAGCCGGGCGCAGGTGCGTCGCGCCGCCGCGAGGACGTCGCCGTCCACGACCTCGGTGACGAGCCCTCGCTCGAGCGCCGCCCGCGGGTCGAACAGCTCGCCGCCGTACAGCACCTCCTCGACCGACCGCGCCGGGACCGAATACCGGGCGATCTCGAGCGCCGAGGCGGGAAACGGCACGCCGAGCCGGATCTCGTTGAGCCCGAAGCGGCCGGCGCTCGCGCCCATCACGCGCGCGTCGCACGCGAGCGCGAGGATCCCGCCGCCGGCGACCGCGTGGCCGGAGACGGCCGCCACCACCGGCCGGGGGAACGCGAAGACCCGTAGCATGATCGCGTCGAACCGCGCCATGAAGGCGTCCATCGCGTCGCGCTCGAGGCCGTAGAGGGCGACCAGGTCGAGACCGCCCGAGAAGAAGCGGTCGTAGCCGGTGAGGACGACGCCGCGCGCGTCGCGGCTCGCCGCCTCGTCGAGGGCGCCCTCGATGGCGGCCAGGCTCCGCGGGTTCAGCGCGTTTGCCTTCCCGCAGGCGAGGTGGACGACGGCGAGCCCGTCCTCCCAGGCGACCCGGTAGGGCTCCGTCACCCCATCAGACCGTGCCCTCGCGGGCCGCGTCACCCCTGACGGGCCGCCGCGAGACCGGCCTCGAGCCGCGTCAGGCCCTCGGCCAGGTTCTCGTCCGAGGTCGCGTACGACAGCCGGAGGAAGCCCCCGGACTGCGGGCCGAACGCCTCCCCGGGCGAGACCACCACGCGGTGGTCGAAGAGGAGCCGCTCGGCCAGGCGCACCGTGTCGTGGGTGATGCCGCGGACGTCGGGGAACGCGTAGAACGCGCCGTCCGGCCGCGGGCAGCGGACCCCGGGCACGCGCCCGAGCCGCTCGACCACCAGGTCCCGCCGCCGCTGGTACGCCTGCCGCATCGTCTCGACGCAGTCCTGCGGCCCGCGGAGCGCGGCGAGCGCGGCCCGCTGGGTCGCGGCGTTCACGCAGGAGGCCATGGCCTCCTGGACGGGCGCCATGACCTCCAGCATGGGGGCCGGGCCCGTCAGGTACCCGATGCGCCAGCCCGTCATCGCGTATTCCTTGGAGAACGAGAAGATCGACACCGTGCGATCGCGGAGGCCGGGGAACGACGCCGGGCTGACCGCCCGGATGTCGCCGTAGGTGAGCCGGCCGTAGGTCTCGTCGGAGATCAGCAGGAGGTCGCGGCGGAGACAGATCTCCGCGATCGCGTGGAGGAGGTCCCGCGGGTACACGGCGCCCGTCGGGTTCGCGGGGCTGTTGACGAGGATCGCGCGCGTCCGCGAGGTGACCGCCGCCGCCAGATCCTCGGCTCGGGGCAGGTAGCCGCGCTCGGGATCCGTGGGGACGTAGACCACGCGCCCACCGGCGAGCGCGACGGTGGCCTCGAAGTTCGTGTAGCTCGGGTCGGTGACGAGCACCTCGTCCCCGGGGTCGATCCCGACCATGAAGGTCAGGGCCAGCGCCTGCATCGCGCCGACCGTGACGAAGACCTCGCTCGCCGGGTCGACCCGGTACCCGTTGACCTGCTCGATCTTCTCGGCGATCGCCTCCCGCAGGTCGAGGTAGCCGGGGTTGGGCGAATACTTGGTGAAGCCGTCGTGGAGGGCCTGACAGGCCGCCTCGACGATGTGCGGAGGCGTCGGGAAGCCGGGCTCCCCCACCGCGAGGCTGACCGCCCCCGGCACGCGTGGCGTCATGTCGAACATGCGCCGGATGAGCGACGCGGGCACCGCCCGCGCCCGGGCGCTGACCCGGTCGGTCGTCTGTCCCATCAGACCCTCCCTCGGCGGCCCGCTCGCGTCAGGCCCCGGCGACGACGGCGATCTCGACCAGGTAGTCCGGGGTCGCCAGCCGCGACTCGACGGTCGCCCGCGCCGGCGCGTTCGCCTTGTCGAGCCACGCGTCCCAGGCCGCGTTCATGCCGTCGTAGTGCCGGATGTCGGAGACCCACACGTTCGCCCACACGATCTTCGACTTGTTGCTGCCGAAGTGGGCGAGCGCCTCGTCGATCTTGTGGAGGATCTGGGCCGCCTGGCCCTTGGCGTCGAGCTTCGTGTCGTCGGCCACCGTGCCGGCCACGTAGATGGTGTCCCCGTGCTTGGCGGCGGCGGCGATGCGGGGTCCGACCTTGTAACGCGAGATGCTCATTGACGGCTCCTTTGGGCGCTGGGGTGCGAGTGGTATGGGGGCCGGCGGGGTCAGCCGAACCACAGGCGTTCGGCGGTCCCGCCCATCACGAGGTCGAGCTCTTCCTTGGACAGAAACGTCGCCTCTCGAGGCAACAGGTTCCGGCTGCGGACGTAGCCGCAGCCGGCCAGCACGTGGGGGAAGTCCGACCCCCACATGCAGCGATCGGCGCCGAAGGCTCGCACCGCCGCCTCCGCGAACGGGAGCCCGTCCCGGTACGGGTAGCGGTCCTGGCACCAGTGGTGGAATCCCGACAGCTTCACGTGCACCTGCGGATGGCGCGCGAGGTCGAGCAGCGCGCGGAACCTCGACTGGCCGAGCCCCTCCGCGGGCACGGGGTTGTTCAGGTGGTCGATCACGACGCGGAGCGACGGAAAGCGCGCGAGGATCGGCGGCAGCCGCGAGAGGTCGGTCCCCGCGAAGAGGATGCAGGCGATCGTGCCGGTCTCCGCCAGCGCCTCCCAGAGCGGGAGGGTCTCGTCGGTCCCGAGCCAGGGGCCCGGACCGGGACGCTCTCCCTCGCGGAACGGCCGGAGCCGGATGCCGGTCACGCCCGCCACCCGCCAGCCCCGGAGGACGGCCGGCGCCTCCCGCCCGCGGGGGTCGATCACGCAGACACCCCGGAACCGGTCGGGGAAGCGCCGGAGGCAGGACACCATGTAGCGGTTGTCCCAATGGTAGAACCACGGCTGGACGAACACGGCGCGGGCCACGCCAGCCTCGTCCATGTAGTCCATGAACAGCTCGACCGAGGCCGTGGCCTGCGCGCTGTAGCCGATCTTCATGAGCCCCGCGTCGAGCCCGGCGGCGGTCCCGTCCCAGACGTGCAGGTGCGAATCGACGACGGCGTGGGTCACGAACCAAAAGGTTAGCACGGGCCTTCCCGAATCGGCAGCGGTCACGGCCGCGGCGCCCCGTGCGATACTGCGGCCGCGCCCCGCGCCGCGCGGGCCGCGCGCGTCCACTCGCCGCCGGAGGACCCATGAGCGCTCGGCACGACGTCGTGATCGTCATCCCCGGGGACGACCCGCCGCAGATCCAGGGCTCCCCTCACCTCGACCGCCTGCGCCGCTACGGCGAGGTGCGGCTCCACACCGACCGGCCGGCGACAGCCGAAGAGAAGCTCGAGCGGGTCCGCGACGCGGTGTGCCTCGTCAACACCCGAGGCGCGATCAAGTGGCCGCGCGAGGCGCTGCTGGCCCTGCCTCGCCTCCGCATGGCAACGGTGTGCGGCATCGGGACGGACTCGTTCGACCTCGCCACGGCGCGCGAGCGCGGCATCGTGATCTGCAACATCCCCGGGAAGACGGCGCCCATCGTGGCCGAGCACGCGTTCGGACTCATGCTGGCCGTGGCCAAGCGGGCTCACTACCAGACGGCCCGGCTCAAGGCCGGCCGGTGGGGGGGCATCGACAACGTCTACCTCCACGGCAAGACGCTCGGCGTGGTGGGAACCGGCGCGATCGGCAGCGCGATGGCGCGGCTCGGCCGCGCCATCGGCATGCACGTCGTCGCGTGGACCTTCCGCCCGACGGCCGACCGCGCGTCGGAGCTCGGCGTCCGCTACGTGGAACTCGACGAGCTGCTCCGGACGTCAGACGTGGTCTCGCTCCACGTCCGCCTGACCCCGGAGAGCCGCGGCCTCCTGGGCGCCCGCGAGCTCGGTCTCATGAAGCCCGGCGCCCTCTTGGTGAACACGGCGCGCGGGCCGGTCGTGGACACCGACGCGCTCGCGGCCGCGCTCCAGGACGGCCGCCTGGGGGGCGCCGGGCTCGACGTGTTCGACACCGAGCCCCTGCCGGCCGGTCATCCCATCCTCGGCTGCGAGCAGGTCGTCCTGACGCCCCACAACGCCGACCAGACGCCCGAGGGGATGGATCTCCTGAACGCCGGCGTCGTCGACAACGTGATCGCGTTCCTCGAGGGCCGGCCGCAGAACGTCGTCGGGTAGCCGCCCCGATCCGGGGCAGACGGGTCACGCCCGGAAGCGCGGGAGTCCCGGGTGGACGCTCGGGTTCAGCGCGCGACGAGACGGAGCGACCCGCCGAAGTCCGAGCGCACCACGAGCCCGTCGGGCACGAGATAGACGCCCCGGATCTCCAGCCGGTCCACGGCGCCGCTAAGGTCGACACCGGCAACGAGCTCCCGGTTCAGCGCGGTCGTGAGCTGCGTCCGGAGCGTCTCCAGTCGATCGCCGAATCCCAGGCGCGCGCGGGACTCCAGCATCGTGACGAGCCGTCGGTGGAGAAAGCGGCCGGTGGCGCGGACGAGGGCGCTGTCGGACTCGAGCGTGAAGCCGAGCTCGTCGAGCCGGACGGTCCGGGTGTCCGGATCCACGGCCGGCGTGCCCGCCAAGTACGCGATCCCCCTCACCGGCCCCGCGAGCCCGACCGCAAGGATCAGCCGCGCGCCGCTCCCGTAGGCCTGGAGCGACGTGATCGACAGGGGCTGGGACATGCCCACGTCCAGCGACGTGCCCACCACCGTCTCGGCGAAGCGCTCGTTGATGACGGTGTACGGCACGAAGAGGGGCAGCTCGACGTGGAAGTCACGCGCCGGCGCCGCGACGAGCGCGAGGTCCGGCAGCGGGCGCGCCTCGGCGGCGGGCGGGCTACCCAGCCGGGCGACGGGGTCGGCGGTGAGCTGGAGCACGGTCCGGAGGACGTCGGGCCCGGCCGCCCCGATCGGTCCGGCGTGGGCGGTCCGCGGTCGGAGCGCCACCCACGCGCCGGGTGAGACCTCGCGGGGCGCACCGAGCTCCCGCCACACCTGCTCGACGCGGTCCCGCGCCGTCGCGAGCTCCGCGAGCCTCCGGTCGAGCGTGCCGGCCAGCGCCTCGAGACCGGGCGCGAGCAGCATCTGGAGCACCGGCGTGATCTCCAAGCCGCCCGGAAGCGCCCGGCACGCGTCGAGGAACTCGGGCGTTCCGAAGGTCGTGGCCGAGCGGAGTCCCCAGCCCGTGGTCCAGCTGAGCCCCGACAACGCGGAGATCCGGAGCCGCCGCGGCGGCTCCCTGTCGTACCCACACTGCGCCTCGAGCGGCACGGGGCCGGCGGCGATCCGAGCCCGGACGCGATAGCGCAGGTCAAGCCGCGTGGCGAGCCGGTCCCCGCGCATCTCGAAGCTGACCGCGTCCCGCCAGAGCCGGTACTGGAGCTGGAGGCCCATCGACCCGAGCGCGGCGGGCGCGTCCACCCACGCGTCCTCGCGTCCGGCCTCCGCCGGGAAGGCGCCCTCCGCCACCTCGCGCAGGCGCCCGAGGGGCACGTCCACGGCAAGGCTCAGGAGGGACGGCGCCGACGCCGGCGGCGGTGGTGGCGGGTCCAGCGCATCGGTGGGACGAGGGATGGACAGGGCCGGCGCGCATCCGACCAGGAGACAGGCCGCCACGCCGAGCGCCAGGCGACCGAGGCTCGCAACGCACCGCGGGGCGCCCGGGGTCGACGGGCTCCCGCGCCTCATCGATCCGGTCCCATGGCGCCGCGATGGTCTCACGCGCCCGGACGCCCGTCCAGTCGAGCGCGACCATTCGAGCCCCCGTGGCGCTTGCGAGCTCGGCCACCGCCGGACTCCGACGGCGGCGTTACCGCCGGCTGTCCGCCTGCAGGCGCCGCAGCGCGTCCTCCAGCTTTTTCAGATCCTCCGCAAAGCCGGCGAAGTCTCCCCGGCCGAATCGCTCGCGCGCACGCGCGAAGTGCTCGAGGGCCTCGGCGGCGAGCCGTGTCGGGGGGCCGCCGGCTGCCGGCGCACCCGCGGCGGCGGTCGGGCCACCCGCGACCGGCGGCCGAACGCCGAAAAGCTGCTGGAGCGAGGCCTCCAGCGTCTCGTCCATGGCGATCCGGTTTCCGTAGGCCACGATCACGCGCTTGAGCTCGGGCAGCCGTCCGCGCTCCGCCGCGAGGTAGAGAGGCTGGACGTAGAGAAGCGACTCCTCGATGGGAATCGCGAGGAGACCGCCCCTGAGGACCTGGGAACCGGCCTGGCTCCACAGCGAGATCTGCTGGGAGATGAAGGCGTCCTGGTCGATGCGCGCCTCGACTTGTCTCGGGCCGAACACGAGCTTGCCCTTCGGAAACTCGAAGAGCACCAGCTTGCCGTAGTGGGGCGGATCCGACCTCGCCGCCAGCCACGCGATCATGTTGTCCCGACGCACCGGTGTGAACGGCAGAAGGAGGACGAACTCCTCGCGCTGCTCGGCCGGAAGCCGCATGATCGTGTAGTACGGCTCCATCTCCGTGTCGCGCCCCTCCGCCTTCCGGGTCGGCACGGTCCAGAGGTCCTCCTTGTTGTAGAAGACCTGCGGGTCGAGCATGTGGTACTGCGCGTACATCCGCGCCTGGATGCCGAAGAGATCCTGCGGATACCGGATGTGGGCGCGCAGATCCTCGGGCATGGCCGAGAACGGCTGGAACAGGCCCGGGAACGCGCGCGTGTAGGCGGCGATCAACGGCTCCTCGGGCTCGATCACGTAGAAGGCCACCGCGCCATCGTAGGCGTCGACGGTCACCTTTACCGAGTTGCGGATGTAGTTGCCGACACCGGGCGTCCGGTGGGAATAGGGGAAGTAGTCGGTCGTCGTGTAGGCGTCCACGAGCCACACGATCCGTCCGGCGGGGGTGATGACCGGGTAGGGGTCGCGATCCACGCGGAGGAACGGCACGATCTTCTTCACCCGCTCGGCCACCTGCCGGTGGTACAGGATCCGACTCTCCGGGGTGAAGTCGTCTGACAACAGGAGCTTGATCTCGGCGAACCGGATCGCAAAGACGACGCGGCGCCAGAGCGAGCCGATGCTCACCCCGCCGGTGCCCGCGTAGGTCGTGTAGACGTTCTGGTCGCCCTGCGGGTAGTTCAGCTCGGGCGCGCGCATCTTGACCAGCACGTAGGCGTTCGCGAGCTCCCCGTAGTAGACCTCCGGCCGGCTGATCTTGAGCGGACCGCTGGCGGCCGGCGGGATGTCCTTCAGGAAGAACTCGGGCAGCCCCTCCCGAGTCACGCGGTTGACCGGCCCCACCACCGCGCCGTAGCCGTGCGTGTACACGAGGTGCTCGTTGATCCAGATGCGGCTCGGCAGGTGCGCGTGCGACAGCTCGCGCACGGACAGCATCACCTGCCGGGACTCCCCGTCGATCGGGTAGCGGTCGTTGTCCACGTCGACGAACTTGTAGTAGGTGCGGATCTCCTGGAGCTGGCCGTAGGAGTCGAGCGCCGGCCGGTGCTCCCACAGGCGGATGTTCTTGATGGTCGTGTCGTTCTTGCGGAGGACGGCGGCGGTGAGGTTCTCCTCGGCCGGGAACGGCCGGGACTCGATGCGATCGAGCCCGTAGGCGCGGTTGGTGGCGGCGATCGTCCGCTCGATGTACGGGCGCTCGGTCACGATCTCGTTGGGCGCGACGCGGAACCGCTGGACCGCGGCGGGATAGGCGGTCAGGCCGAGCAGGCCGCCGCCCATCCAGAGGGCGAGCCCGACGACGGCCAGGACCAGGCCGGGCCGCGCCATCTGGATCAGGCAGAGCACGGCCGCGAGACCCGCCAGGCCGCTCATCACGTACAGCACCGGCAGCCGCGCGTTGACGTCCGCGTAGCTCGCCCCGAACGACGCTCCGCCGTCGGAGAACAGCAGGCCAAACGCCTCCAGCGAGTACCCCCACGCCTTGAGGACAAGGAAGGCCGCGGCGACGCTCAGGAGGTGGCCCTTCGCCCACGGCGTGATCACGAACCCGCGCGGCGTGAGCCGGGCCCCGCGGGAAAACACGTAGACGCCGGCGACCAGCGCGAGCGTCACCGAGACGACCGCGGTTAGGAAGCCGAGGACGCCGAGCAGGAGCGGATACGTGAAGACGTAGAACCCGACGTCGCGGCCGAAGAGGGGGTCGGTCATCCCGAAGACCCCGGCGTTCCGGAACCGGATCATCGTCTCCGAGAGGGCCGTCCCCTGCCCGCTCAGCATGAGGGCGATCAAGAGGCAGCCGGGCAGGAGGAAGCGCCGGTAGAAGGGCTCCACCTGGCCCCACCCCGGAAGCCGCTGGACGTCGTCCTCGACCGCGAGCTCGACCTGCGGCCCGTGCCCGCGACGCGTCGCCCGGAGGTTCAGGTACAGCATCAGGAACGCCGCGAGGCCGGCGGCCGCGCCGAGGATCGCCTTCGTCCAGATGATGGTCGAGAAGACGCTCGAGAAGCGCACCTCGTCGAACCAGAGCCAGTCGGTGTAGAGCTCAACGACCTGTCGGCCGAACGGCAGGACGAGCAACAGGATGACCGTCGAGACGAGCACGCCTATTCTTGCCATGATCTCCGTTCGTCCTCTCGGCTGCGAGTGAAGCGAGTCACCCCGAGCGCCGGATCCCTGCGAGGCCGCGGAGGCCACCGGCGCTTTGCCGGCAGCCGGACCGATCGAGCCGCCGGACAGCCCGGCGGCGGAGGGGCGCTAGGAGGCGGGGGGACTCCGGGAAAGGGTCCCGGGGATCGGGGGCGAGGCGAGCCCGTCCCACACGTCCACGATCGAGCAGCCGGCAGGGTCGGGCGCCAGCGCGGTCGGCGTGGGAGCCGGGGCGAGTGCCGGCGCGGACGGCGACGGCCGATCGTCGGCCACCCCGTCGGTCTGGGCCTGCCGGCAGCGGGCGAGAACCATCGCTGGCGTGCGGTCGACGGAACCGCCCCGTGCCGGGCGTGGAATGGCGGCGGCGAACGGCAGGAGGTGGATCAGGAGACCCAGGATCGCTCCCGCGCGGGCCAGGCTCGATGCGTAGCCGCGGCGCAGGGGCACCAGTTTCATAGCCCGAGGGTAGCAATCTCGGCCGAGGTTGACAACGCGCGCGTGATACCTTCGAGGCGGCGCGCCCCTTCCCGTTCCGTCCCAGCCCGTCCACCTCCGGGGCGCCGAAGGGATCGCAATGGGCGAACACGAGCTGCGTCAAGCGCGCCGCCCAGTTCATCCGGATGAACGACATCGTGGTGCAGGCGAACGTGGTGATCCCGCTCGTCCACCGCAACTGGGTCGCCGCGGGCTCCAGCCAGATCCGTGGGGTCGAGCTGAGCGGCTGGGACTCGACGTTCTGGCGGCTTCCCTACTGGCATCGTGAGGCGTAAGGACAGGCACGCGTGGCTGGATCAACCGCCGCGGTTGGACGCGCGCCACACCGATCGGCGCCGCGGAGGGCCGAAGGGCTCGAGCGCCTTCGAGGAACTCCATGCTGTTGCCCTCAGCCGCGAGGGGACGGCATGATTCCCGTCGGCCGCGACGCGTGACCCTCTAGCTCATGATGGAGGAGACACTCATGCGCAGGCACTGGACGCGCCGCTTCCTCTCTCCACTCGGGCCCGTCGCCCTCGCCGCGCTGATGATCGCGGTCGGGCCGGCGCCGGCCGGCGCCGCCGGCACCTTCCGCGTCGCCGTGGGCGTCGACCTCGACACGGTGGACCCGGCCCAGATGACGACGACGACCGTCGCGAACATGGTCGACTACGTGGCCGAGACGCTCACGTTGCTCGGCCCCGACGGCAAGGTGGGGCCCTGGCTCGCGGAGAGCTGGACGGTCTCGCCGGACGGCCTCGTCTACACCCTGAAGCTCCGGAAGGGTGTCACCTTCCACGACGGGACGCCGTTCGACGCGAAGGCCGTCAAGTGGAACTTCGACCGGCTGAAGGACACGGCGGTCCGCGTACCGATCCGGGCGCCGTTCCCGATCAAGGACACCGAGGTCGTGGACGCGTCCACGGTGAAGGTGACGCTGACCAAGCCCTCGGCGCCGTTCGTCGCGGCGCTGTCGTGGACCACCTCGGCCCTCGTCTCGCCGGCCTCGATCGACAAGCAGGGCAACGAGTACAAGAACATCGTCCACACCGTCGGCACCGGCCCCTACGTCTTCAAGGAGCGGAAGAAGGGTGAGAGCTTCACGGTCACCCTGAACGACAAGTACTGGGGCAAGAAGCCGACCTACGACACCGTCGTCTTCCGGATCGTCCCCGAGGCGGCGACGCGTGAGAGCCTGATCCTGGCCGGCCAGGTGGACCTCATCGTCCTGCCGCCCATCGCGGACGTCCCGGCGCTTCAGACGCAACTCGGCCGTCAAGGTGCTGCTGGCGCCGAGCGACCGGACGATCTTCATCTCGCTGAACACCACCAAGAGCCCCCTCGGGGACGTCAAGGTCCGCCAGGCCCTGAACTACGCGGTCGACAAGAAGGCGATCATCGAGAACGTCCTCTTCGGAGCCGCCGACGAGATGGACGCGCCGATGGCGCCGAGCCTGTTCGGCTACTGCAAGGCCGGCAACTACGACTACAACCCCGCCAAGGCCAAGCAGCTCCTGGCCGAGGCCGGCGTGAAGCCGGGCACGAAGCTCAGCTTCCATCACCCCACCGGGCGCTACGTCCAGGACAAGGAAGCCTCCCAGGCCGTCGCCGGCTACCTCCGCGAGGTCGGTATCGAGCCGGAGCTCCAGACGATGGACTGGCCCTCGTACGTCTCGATCATCAACGCCGGGCCGGCCGAGAAGACCGTCCACCAGCTCGCGTATCTCGGATGGGCGCCGGCGTTCCTCGACAGCGCCATGCAGGCGTTCCAGTTCTGGTCGGGCTATCACCCGCCGGCGGGGCTCGCCACGAGCTTCTACAAGAACCCCTCGGTGGACGAGCTGATCCTCGCCGCCGAGAAGGAGACGAACGCGGACAAGCGGAAGGCCCTCTACTGCGACATGTCGAAGCAGGTCTGGGCGGACGCGCCCTGGCTCTTCCTCTACGTGCAGCGGTTCCCCATCGTCTACTCGGCGAAGGTGGCCGATGTCGGCTCCCTGCCGAACGAGAAGTTCGCCGCGATCCACGCTCGCCCGGCCAACTGACGGAAGGCCTCCGAGGGCGCGGCCGGGGCCGTGAGCCTCTTCCGCCAGTACCTGGCGCAGCGGCTCCTGGCCTCGGCCGTCACCCTCCTGGGGGTCTCGGTCATCGTCTTCCTGATGGTCCGGCTCCTCCCCGGGGACCCGGCCCAGGTGCTCGCGGGCCTCCTGGCGAGCGAGGAGGAGGTGGCGCGGCTCCGCACCGACCTCGGTCTCGACCGGCCCCTCCACGTCCAGTACGCCGTCTTTCTCGAGCGCCTCGTCCACGGGAACCTCGGCCGCTCGGCCCGGACGTCCCAGCCGGTCCTGGAAGAGCTCAAGCCCCGGCTCCGCGCGACCCTCAAGCTGGCGGTCGTGAGCGCCGTCCTCGCGACGGCCGCCGGGATGACCGCGGGCGCGCTCGCCGCCACGCGGCCCTACTCTCGCTTCGACTACCTGCTCTCGCTGGCAACCTTGTTCGGCGTCTCGATGCCCACGTACTGGCTGGGTCTCATGCTGATCATCGTCTTCGCGGTCCATCTGAACTGGCTGCCCGCGGCCGGCTCCGAAGGACTCGAGAGCATGATCCTCCCGTCGCTGACCCTGGCCGCCTTCTCGGTCGCGCTGATCGCGCGGATGACCCGCGCCAGCATGCTCGAGGTCCTGGGCCAGGAGTACGTCCGCACCGCCCGCGCCAAGGGCCTGGGCGAGAGCCTGGTCGTGTCGCGTCACGCGCTCCGGAACGCCCTCGTCCCCGTCCTCACGGTCGTCGGGCTCCAGTTCGGCGCGCTGCTCGGCGGAGCGGTGCTGACCGAGTCGGTCTTCGGCTGGCCGGGGATGGGGCTCCTCCTGATCGACTCGATCTTCTCCCGCGACTACGCGATGGTGCAGGGCATCGTCCTCGTGTTCTCCGCCCTGTTCATCCTGACGAACCTCGTGGTCGACCTCCTGTATGTCGCCATCGACCCTCGAATCCGCTACGCCTGAGGGCGCGCTCGTCGACGCGGCGCCCGCGGGTCGTCCCGCGCTCCGCCGGCTCCGGGAGAGCTGGCAGCGCTTCCGCCGCCATCGCACCGCGATGGCGGGACTGATCTTGCTGGCCGCGCTCCTGGTCCTCGCCCTCGCCGCGCCCCTCCTCACCTCCTACAACCCGGAGCGCCAGAGCCTGTCGCAGGCGCTCCGGCCCATCTCGTGGGCGCACCCGCTCGGGACGGACCACCTCGGACGCGACGTGCTGGCCCGGCTCCTCTACGGCGGCCGGCTCTCGCTCCTGATCGGCTTCCTCGCGGTCGGGCTCGGCGTGGCGATCGGCGTGCCGCTCGGCGCGGTCTCCGGCTTCCAGGGCGGGTTCACCGATCTCGTCATCCAGCGGTTCGCCGACATCCTCCTCTCGTTCCCGGGGTTTCTCCTGGCGCTCTCGCTCGTCGCCATCCTCGGGGTCGGCCTCCAGAACGTGATCATCTCGGTCGGCATCTCGGCGGTGCCCTCGTTCATCCGGCTGGTGCGAGGCTCGGTGCTGTCGATCCGCGAGCAGGTCTACGTGCAGGCCGCGGACGCCATCGGCCAGCGGCGGGCCCTCATCATCTTCCGCCACGTCCTGCCGAACGCGATGGCGCCGGTCATCGTCCAGGCAACCCTGTCGCTCGGCTTCGCGATCCTGGTGGCGGCCGGCCTCGGGTTCCTGGGGCTGGGCGTCCAGCCGCCGACCCCGGAGTGGGGCACGATGCTCGGCGAGGGGCGGCAGTACATCTTCCGCGCGCCCGGGCTCACGACCTACCCCGGGCTCGTGATCTTCCTGGCCGTCCTGGGCTTCAACCTCTTCGGCGACGGCCTCCGGGACGCCCTCGACCCGCGGATGAGCCGGATCTAGCGAGGCGCGGCGCTACAGCACGCTGCGGGGCTTCCCGACCGCGCCCTCGGCGAAACGCGAGAAACGGAACGCGCGGAGGTCGAGCGAGGGCTTCCCGTCGAGAACGAGCTCCGCGACGAGGCGGCCGACGATGGGCCCCATCGCGAACCCGTGCCCCGTGAAGCCGGTCGCCACGACGAGGCCCGGCGGCCCCGCCTCGCCGATCACGGGAATCGCGTCCGGCGTGGCGTCGATGTAACCCGCCCAGCTCCGCGTCACCGCAAGGCCGCCGAGCGACGGGTAGAGCCGTCGCATCGCCTCGAGGCTCCGGCTCACCTTCGCCGGATTCGCCGCCGGCTCGAGGCCTCGGTCCCACGTGAGGGGATGCCGGCGCGCCGCGGAGCCCGGCACGAGCCCGGCGAGGCTCCGGAGGAGCGGGCGCCCGGCGTGGAAGCGGAAGAGCTTCCGGTTCTTCCAGTAGTTCGGGAAGAAGAGCCGCGCGTGCCGGAGGGAGTCGACCGTGACGTCGTGATCGGCGGCGCCCGCCGCGGCGATGTTGAGCGTCCCGTCCCGCCGCTGGCGGAACGACACCTCGGGCCCCCACACCCCCGCCCGCGTCAGCGGCGGCGCCGGCGCGGTGCGCGCCACGGTCGCCCGGACCCAGCGCTGAGGAAGGCGGAGACCGAGCGGCCGGAGGAGTCGGTACGACCAGGCGCCCGCCGCGCAGACGACCGTCTCGGCCCGCACGTCTCCCTGCTCGGTTCGCACGCCGCCGACCCGGCCGCCCGCCGTCTCCACACCGAGGACGGCGCAGCCCCGCACAATCTCGGCTCCGTGCTCGACCGCGGCGCTCGCGAAGGCCTGCGTCGCCTTCGCCGGCTCCGCGTGGCCGTCGCTCGCCGTGTAGAGGCCGCCGAGCCACTCCGGGGCCATGCCCGGCAGGAGATCCCGGATCTCCCGCGGCGTCACGAGGCGCGTGTCGAGACCCGACTGCCGCGCGATCGCGAGCCACTCCTCGAAGAAGGCGAGACGCTCGGGCGTCGCGGCGAGGGCGAGGTTCCCGCCCTGGATCCACTCGACGTCGGCCTGGAGCTCCCCTTCGAGGCCGCGCCAGATGCGGTTCGCCTCGATCATCAGCGGGACCTCGGCCGCGTCACGCCCCTGCTGACGGACGAATCCCCAGTTCCGCCCCGACTGCTGGTCCGCGACCTCCCCGCGCTCGAGGAGAACCACGCGCGCGCCCCGCCGCGCCAGCCAGTAGGCCGTGGCGCAGCCCACGATCCCGCCGCCGACCACGACCACGTCCGACCGACCCGCCATGCCCGTCTCGTCCGTCGGGCGCGATCAGGTCTCGCCGAGGGCGCGCGTCAGGCGCGCCCGGATGTCGGCCCAGACGGCGTCGACGTCCGCGGGCGCGGGCCGCCGGGTCGCCGCGATCTCCTGGATGCGCTCGTAGATCTGGTGCTTGCCCCAGTCGCGGACGGCGGCCGGCACGCTCTCGAGGACCCGCAGCGCGGCGTCCTGGACCGCGGGGGGCCACCGGAGCTCCATCTCGGCGCGGCGCGCACCGAGGTCGAACCCCGCGGGCGGCGCCGGCATGGCGGCGCGGAGCCGCGCCGTGGCCGCCTGGTCCACCGCGCCGTCGACGAGAGCGACGCCGTACGCCTCGCGGGCCCGGTCGACGCTGAGGAAGCCGGCCCGCGCGTCCTCGCGCACGCGCTCCGGGTCCCGGCGGCGCGGGTCGCCGTGACCGCCGCCGCTCGGCGAGAAGATGCTGACGACGTCGCCGGGCTCGAGGTGGAGCACGTCGACCTTCCCGATGTCGCGCGCCCGGGGCGTCCCGCGGTTCACGACGCAGCTCCCCGTGGTACCCGCGCGGCCGCCCGCCACGCCCCAGGGCTCGAGCTTGAAGCGCTCCATCCCGCGCGCCGTGACGATGGCGTGCGGGTGGAAGACCTGAAAGTCGAGACGCACGGCGAGGCCGCCCCGGTGCTCGCCGGGGCCGCCGGTGTCGGGCATCAGGTGGTAGCGCCGCATGACGATCGGCACCTCGGCCTCGATGCTCTCGACCGGCGTGTTGCGGAGGAAACCCGAGGTCGAATCGGCGCCGCCGAGGCCATCCGTCTCCGGGCGCCCGCCGCCGCCGCCGAGCATCGGCTCGACCACCTGGACGTGACGCTGGCCCGTCAGGAGGTCCTGGACCGACGCCACGACCGGCGAGATCGCGCCGGCCGGCGCCGCCGGCACCCGGCCGGGAAGCGCCTGGGCGAGGGCGCCGAGCACCGCGTCGAACACGCGGAGGACGGTGCCGTAACGGACGCCGATCGGCGCGGGGAACTGGGCGTTCAGGACGGTACCGGGCGGCGTCGTCACCCGAACCGGTCGGAGGATGCTCGACGCCTTGGGGATCCCCGGGTCCTCGGTGACGAGGTAGGCGTTGATCGCCTGGCAGAGGAACGGGTGCGTGACGCCGTGGCTCGCGACGTTCAGCGCGGAGCCCACCTGGGGATCCGTGCCGGTGAAGTCGAGGTGGAGCGCGTCGCCCGCGACGGTCAGGGCGACCTGGATGCGGATCGGCACCTCGGAGCGGAGGTCGTCCTCCATGTACTCGGTGAACCGGTAGGTCCCGTCGGGGATCTTCCGGATCGCCGCGCGCGCCCGCGCCTCGGCGTAGTCGAGGACCGCGTCGATGCCCTCGACGAAGGTGGCGTGGCCGAACTTCCGCGCCATCTCCTGGACGCGCCGGTCGCAGGAGCCGACCGCCGCGACCATCGCCTTGATGTCGCCCCAGTTCACCTCGGGGATCCGGCAGTTGTCGCCGATCAGGTTCTTCACGTCCTCCTGGAGGACGCCCGCCCGGTAGAGCTTCGTCGGTCGGAGCCGGAGCCCTTCCTGGAAGATCTCGGTCGCCCGCGGCCACACGCTCGCCGGCACCGCGCCGCCCATGTCCGAGGAGTGGACGAAGGCGTAGCCCCAGCACACGAGTCGCCCGCCGTGGAAGATCGGCCGGAGGATGTGCACGTCGGGGAGATGGGTACAGAGGGGGCCCGAGAGGTACGCGTCGTTGCAGATGACGACGTCGCCCTCGTCGTAGCGGTCGAAGTACCTCAAGGTGTGGCCCATGTTGAGGCCCAGGTAGGACGACGCGCCGAGGGCCCACGGATAGGCGACGTACTCCCCGCCCGTGGAGACGAGCCCCGTCGAGAAGTCCGCGGTCTCCTTCACGAACGTCGTGTAGGCCGTCCGCTCCATGATCCGGGCCATGTCCTCGACGATGGCCTGGTAGTGGTTCCGCAGGATCTCGAGCGTCACGCGGTCGATGGCCACGGCTACCGCGCCTCGATGACGAGGTTGCCGAACGGGTCGACCGTCGCCCGGAAGCCGGCGGGAACCAGCGTGGTCGTGTCGGCCTGCTCGACGACGGCCGGGCCGTCGAGATGCTGGCCCGCGAGGAGATCGCCCCGGCGATACACGGCGGCGTCGTGGCGCTGCCGCCGGTAGTGGATCGGCCGCCGACCTGCCGGCGTCGCGGGGCCGCGCCCGGCCGGCACCGCCTGGAGCGCCGGTTTCGGCGTGGTGCCGGTGATCGTCGCTCGAAGGTCGATCAGCTCGACGTCGGCGGCGCGGTCGGCGTGAGCGTAGAGGTGCTGGTGCCGGTCGTGAAACGCCGCGCGGAGCCGGTCGGTGCCGGTGTCCTCGAGCCACGCGGGGTCGATCGGCACCTCGATCTGGAAGGCCTGCCCCGCGTAGCGGAGGTCGGCGCCGTAGGCCAGCCGGCTCGCCGAGACGGCAGGCGCCTCCTCCTCGATCCAGCGCCGGGCTCGCGCGGCGAGCTCCCGGCACTCGTCGGCGAGCAGCCGCCCCGGGGTGGCCGAGAGGCGCCGGTGAAGCGTCTTCACGTAGTCGCTCTTGACGTCCGCCGTCATCGCGCCCTGAGCGCAGAGCGTGCCCGGCGAGGGCGGCACGACGACGCGCCCGATGTGGAACTCCTCGGCGAGGAAGCACGCCTCCACCGGCCCGGCGCCGCCGAAGGCGACCAGGGCGAAGTCACGCGGATCGAGCCCGTGACGCGCAAGGACGTTGGAGAACGCCACGTACATGTTCGAAGTCGCCACCTCGACCACCGCCTCCGCGGCGGCGTCGACATCGAGGCCCAGGTGCTCGGCGATCGGGCGGAGCGCCGCCGCCGCGCGCTCGGGGTGGAGCCGGAGCCGCCCGCCGACGAAGTTGTCCGGGTTGAGAAACCCACAGAGGAGGAAGGCGTCGGACAGGGCCGGCTCGGTCCCGCCCCGGCCGTAGCAGGCGGGACCGGGGTCCGCGCCCGCGCTGCGAGGGCCCACCTTCAGGACTCCGACCGGGTCGAGCCAGGCGATGGACCCGCCCCCCGCGCCGATCGACGAGACACCGACGACCGGCATGACGATCGGGAAGTCGCCGACCGTCTCGTCGGTCGAGTAGACGGGCTGGCCGTCGCGAACCAGCGCGATGTCCGCGCTCGTCCCGCCCATGTCGAACGTGATGAGGTTCCGGTAGCCCGCCGCGACGCACACCGCCGTCGCCCCGATGACGCCGGACGCGGGCCCCGACAGCATCGTCTCTGCGGTGGCCCGGCGGGCGTCGCGCGCCGTCGTCACGCCCCCGTTCGACTTCGTGACGTAGAGCGGTACGCGCACCCCGACGCGGCCCAGCCCGCGCTCGAGGTCCTCGAGGTAGCGCTCCACGCGCGGGCGGACGTAGGCGCTCAGGACCGCCACCATGGTCCGCTCGTACTCCCGGATCTGCGGCCACACCTCGTGCGAGCAGGTCACGGCGAGCCCCGGGAAGCGCTCGGTCAGGACCTTCCTCGCCTCCGCTTCGTGGGCCGGCGTCCGGTAGGCATTGATGAACGCGACGACGAGGGCCTCGGCCCCCTCCCGCTCGACCAGGCGGATCGCCTCGCGGAGGAGCTCCTCGCGGTCGAGGGCGGTGTCCACGGTGCCGTCGGCCAGGATGCGCTCCGCGACCTCGCCGACGCGGTACCGCGGAATCAGCGGCGCCGGGCGCGTCGCCGTGAAGTTCACGGGGCTCGCGAGCCGGAGCCGCTGGATCTCGAGCACGTCCCCGAATCCCGCCGTGACCAGGAGGCCGAGCGTCGCGCCGTTCCGCTGGATCACGGTGTTCACCGCGATCGTCGTGCCGTGGACCAGGTAGTCGATGGCGCCCAGGTCGAGCCCACGCTCGCGCGCGAGGGCCGCGAGCCCGTCGAGGACGCCACGGCCCGGGTCGCCCGGCACGGTCGGCGACTTGAAGCCCGACAGCTCGCCCGTCGTCTCGTCGAGGAGACTGAAGTCGGTGAACGTGCCGCCGATGTCGATGCCGAGCCGGTAGCGCCCCACAGTCACCTGCCTGGGTGTGCCGATGAGCCGGTCCGTGTTCGAGCGCGGGCGTGTACTATGCTCGCGGGATGGCGCTCACGCTAGCGAGGCGGCCGGAGACTGTCAAGCGCCCGGCGCCCGACCGCGAGTAACATGTGACGCCGGCCCTGGCCCCGCGGCCGCGCCGGAGCGTCCTCTACCGCATCGGCGTCGACCCCGGCGCGTACGAGGCGGCGCCGACGCTCCACCCGGACGTGCTCCTCTTCGAGATCGAGGATTCCGTGCCGCCCGGCGACAAGGCGGAGGCGCGCCGCCGCGTGGCTGCGGTCCTGGCCGCCGGCGGCTTCCGCCGTCAGGAGCGGCTCGTCACGGCGAACGGGCTCGACACGCCGTGGGGCCGCGACGACCTCGTCGCGCTCGCCCGCGTGCCGGTCGACGGGATCGTGCTGGCAAAGACCGAGACGCCCGAGTCCTTGCGCGAGGCGGACTCGCTGCTCGCGGCCCATGGCGCGCCGCCGACTCTCCGCCTCTGGGCGATGATCGAGACGCCGCGAGGCCTCACGCGCGCGAACGAGATCGCCGCCGCGACACCGCGGCTCGTCGGGATGACCGTCGGCCTCGGCGACCTTTCGCGCGGGCTCAACGCCTTCCGCCGGCCGGCGCCGCATCGGTGGCCGATGGTGCCCGCGCTGGCGGCGATCGTGCTCGCCGCGCGCGCCCACGGCCTGGCGGTCCTCGACAGCTCGTTCCGCGAGCCGAAGGACGCCGCGGGATTCCGCGAGGCGTGCCTCGCGAGCCGCGAGCTCGGCTTCGACGGCAAGGTCTTCGAGGATCCGGCGCTCATCCCCGTCGCGAACGAGGCCTACGGGCCGGCGGCCGAGGAGGTCGCGTGGGCGCGCCGGGTCATCGCGGCGCGGGCCGGCGCGACGGCGAGCGGCGAGTACTGGGTCGACGGGCAGCACATCGACCCCCAGTACGAGGCGCTCGCCGAGCGCATCCTCGCCTACGCCGCGGCCGTCGCCGCCATCGATTCCGCTCGCTAATGTCGGGCTCGCGGTTGACCGGCCTCGGCCCGCGTGCTAGCGTCGCCGCCGTTCTCGCCCGCACCGCGCGCGGCCCGTCCAGGAACGCAGGGCGAATCGAAGGACCGGTGGATGCGAATCACTGACGTCGAGGCGATCGTCCTGCGGCGCCACGAGCCGGCGCGCGACATCTCCGACGGGACGCAGGACGCCCTCGTCGTCCGCATCACGACCGACGACGGCCTGGTCGGGATCGGCGAGGTGGACTCCTCCCCCGAGGTCGTCAAGGCGGCCATCGAGGCGCCCAAGTCCCATCTCACTTCCTGCGGGCTCCGTCAGCTGCTCCTCGGCGAGGACCCGCGCGACGTCGCCCGGCTGTGGGAGAAGTGCTACCGGGGGTCCCTCTACTTTGGCCGCCGGGGCGTCGGCATCCACGCCCTCAGCGGGATCGACATCGCGCTCTGGGACCTCGCGGGCAAGGCCGCCGGCCAGCCGGTGTGGCGGCTCCTCGGCGGCGCGTACCGGGACCGCGTCCGCGCGTACGCGTCGACCCTGATGCCGAACACACCGGTCGAAGCGGGCCGCGAGGCCCAGAAATGGGCCGCGCAGGGCTTCACGGCCGTCAAGCTCGGATGGGGCGGGTTCGGCCGGTCCCTCACCAACGACGTCGCGCTCGTCGAGGCGGCGCGCGCCGCGGTGGGCGACCGCGTCGAGCTGATGTTCGACATCGGCCTCGTGTGGGACGGGTCGACGGCAATCCACCAGGTCCGGCGCATGGAGCGCTTCCGGCCCTACTGGATCGAGGAGCCGCTCCCGCCCGACGACCTCGCCGCGTATCGGCGCCTGGCCGACTCCGTCGACACGCGCATCGCCGCCGGCGAGCAGTCGGTCACGCGCTGGGACTTCGTGGAGCTCTTGGAGCGAGGGCGGGTCGACGTGATCCAGCCCGACCTCGCCCACGCCGGCGGGATCACCGAGACCCGCCGCATCGCCGAGCTGGCGCGGCTCCGCGACGTCCTCACCGTGCCGCACGCGTTCAAGACGGGCATCCTCAAGGCGGCGACCCTCCACTTCCTGGCCGCCCTGCCCGAGGCTCCGTTCCTCGAGTTCTGCGTCTGGGACTCGCCTCTGGCCCACGATCTCACCGAGCCGCGCTTCTGGATCGAGCGCGACGGCACGGTCGCGGTGCCCCAGGGTCCCGGGCTCGGCATCACTTTGAACGACGAGGTCATCGAGCGCTACCGAGTGGCGTGAGCCCGCGCCGGAGGGTCGCGGGCGCCACTGCCCGGGCCGCTGGCGGGCGAGCTGATCCGGGACGCGCCGTCGCGTCGGGCCGCTACCGGTCCAGGAACAGGCCGCCGCTCAGGTTCAGGTTGGCGCCCGTGACGTAGCTCGCCTCGTCGGAGGCGAGGAAGACCACGCACGCCGCCACCTCGTCCACCGTCCCCTCGCGGCCGAGCGGGATGCGGAGGTCGGGGAGCGTCGAGCCCGCGGTGCCGCCCATCTCCGTCGTGATGAGACCGGGCGCGATCGCGTTGACGCGGATCCCGTGGGGGGCGAGCTCCTTCGCGAGGGAGCGCGTGATCGACACGAGCCCCGCCTTCGACGCCGCGTAGTGGGCGCACGGGTTGATGCCGCCGCTCCACGCCGCGTCCGAGGCGACGTTGACGATGGCCCCGCCCTGCCCGCGAGCCCGCATCGCGCGCGCGGCGGCCTGGGCGCAGAAGAACGCGCCCTTCAGGTTCACGTCGAGGAGGCGGTCCCAGTCCGCCTCCTCCATGTCGAGGGCGGGGCGGCGCTCGAAGAGCCCCGCGTTGTTCACGAGGACGTCGACCCGTCCGAACGCTCGCTCGGCCGCGTCGACGAGGCCGCGCGCCTCCGCCACGCGGCCGAGGTCCGCGCGGTGCCACGCGGCCCGGCCGCCGAGGGCGGCGATCTCCCCGAGGACGGCCTTCCCGGCCGCCTCGTCGCGCCCGTTGACGAGGACCGGAGCGCCCTCGCGCGCGCACGCGAGCGCGATCGCGCGCCCGATGCCCCGCGTCGCGCCCGTGACCACCACGACGCGGCCGTCGAGCCGCCGGCCCGGGCCCGTCACCGCGCGCCCTTCGGCTTCCGGGGCGGCGTCGGCTTCGGCCGCGGTCGCCAGTCCCAGCCGGTCTTCGACGGCCTGGGCTGGCGTGGGCCGCCGGAACGTCGCGTCCCCATCAGGGCCGCCGGAAGGCGATCCGCCCGACGAAGGACTCCGCGGTGCCCTTGACGTCGTCGGAGTCGATCCCGATCGCGATCGCGCCGGGCTCCTCGGGCTCCTCGCCGAAGATCTTCCGGAAGTCCTCGCGGACGTCGCGGCGCTCGGTGAGCCACCGGCCGAGATCCGCCGGCCCCGAGCGCACGACGACGTAGGTCACCGTGCCCGTCCGCTGGCTCTTGAACATCGAGCCGACGGGCGCCGTCGAGTCCCAGATGTACCCGATGATCTGGGAGCGGAGCGCCTGCGGGAACCGGGGCCAGATGACGTAGATCTGGGCGGCCTCGTCGTCGGTGGCGGCACGGCGGGCGTCCGCGCCCCTCGGCAGGACCGTGACCTTCCAGGTCCACTCGAGGATCGGCGTCTCGGCGAGGCGCACCTTGCCCCGGATGTCCTTGTTGACGTTGGAGCTGTCGCCCGCGCTCCGGAGCTGGAGCACGCGCTGGCCGTCATGCTCGACCACCGCGAAGTCGTACCGGGGGCTCCCCCAGTCCTGCTTCGACCAGCCCGGCGGAATGCCCTTCGTCCCGATGGGCACCGCGGACCAGTCCTCGATGACGACGCTGTCCGCGGCCAGGGCGACCGCGGCGGCCAGCACGCCGGCCTGCGCGATCCCGCGCACCCCGAGCCACCTCCGCATGCGGTTCTCCCCCGTTCGCGCGCCGGGACTCCGTCCGATCCTGCAACGCGCCCGCCCGTCGCGTGACGCGCTCGGATCTCCAGCATACCGGACGAAGATGGTCCGCGGGAGCCGAAGCGAGCGAAGGGGACGCGCGCGCTCAGCGAGCGCCGCGCGCGAGGGTCACGAGCGCGGCTTCCGCTTCGGCCACGTCCGCGTCGCTGGGCGGCGCGCCGCCGAACCGGGCGCGCTCGTAGAGAAGCGTGACCCGCGTGAAGGCGGCGCCGGCCGCCGGCCCGAGGCCGGCCACGCGGCCGCTGAACTCCCGCGCCGTCTCGCCCGCCGCGGGGCGGAGGCCCCGCCGGGCGGCGGCACGCAGGGCGCGGCGGTAGAACCCGGGCGCGCGGCCCTTCCCGGCGACCGGACCGCCGCGGCGGTAGCGCCACCCCGCCCAGAGGCCGAGCGCGCCCACGACGGCCACCAGGACGAGCGCCGCCGCGCGCTCCAGCTGGCCGCGCGCCTCGGGTCCGAGCCCGCGCGCCCAGCCACGGAGGCCGGCCAGCCCGAACTGCACCGACTGGACCGCGCGGATCTGATCGCGGAGCGTCCAGTTCACCACGTAGCGGTGCCACTGAAGACGCAGGGAGTCGAGGTAGAGGAAGGTCGGCGTCCGCGTCGCCGTGACGTCGACCGTCGCGCGCGGCGTCGGGTCGAAGGCCACCCAGCCCGCCTCCGGCATGTACGCCTCGACCCAGGAGTGCGCGTCATAGTAGCGCACGATGTAGTACTGACCGTAGGGGTTCCACTCGCCGCGCTGGAAGCCGTTGACGACCCGAGCCGGGACGCCGAGGGTCCGCAGCATCACCGCCATCGCCGCCGCGAAGTACTCGCAGTGTCCGGCCCGGCGGACGAACAGGAACTCCTGAAGCGGATCCAGGGTGCTCACCTTCTCTATGTCGAGCGTGTAGCGGAACCGCGTCCGGAGGAACGCGTCGAGGCGCCGCGTGATCTCGAACGGGTCCCGGCTGCCGCCCGCGATCTGGCGGGCCAGGGTGGGGATCGCCGGCGCCAGCACGGGCAGCTGGAGGTATCGCTCGAGGTCGCCCGCGTCCAGCGGGGGCGCGGGCCGGCCGACTCGGCCGTGCCGGATCGACGGGCCCTCGACCTCGGACTCGACCAGGTAGCGGAGGCGGGCGCCGGGCGACGACGTCGACACCGCTCCCATGTCGTCCGTCGCGAGCACGGAGGTCGACATCGTGACGCGCAGCAGGCGCGCCGCGGCGAAGAGGACCTCTGATCCGATCGGCTCCAGGAACACCTCCTGGCGGAGGAAGACCCCGTTCCCTTGAAAGAGGGCGACGTCGAAGCCGCCCGCGTTCGGCCGGACCAGCCGCGTCTGGCGCGGGTACCGGACGCTCCACGCCTGGCCGTCGAAGGTATCGAGCACCACGCCACGCCACCGGAGGTTCGGAAGGCGCTCGGGCTGGACCTCGTCCGGCAGGCGCACCCGCATGACGACGTTCGAGTCCGTCAGGATGCTCCCGTACGAGCCGAGCTCGACCCGCTCGGAGAAGCCGGTGATCATCTGGCCGAGCCGTGCGCGGAGCGGCAAGGTCGCGAGTCCCACCCGCGGCAGCACGAAAAAGAGCCCGCCGGCCACCAGGAACACCGCCACGGCCCCGAGGGTCGCCAGCCCGACGAGGTACCGCGTGGGCACAGGCTCGCTCGCCGCGCCGGCGGGCGCCGCCGCCGCCTCGCCCACGACGTGCTGGAGGAGCGCGATCCAGCTCAGCAGCCCCACGAAGACGACGAACGCGAAGAGGAAGCCCACGCCGAACGCCGAGCCGGAGGACGCCACCAGCATGAAGAAGGCGAGGAACGCCACGGTCCGCGTGTCCCGCACGGTCTGGAGCGTCGCGAGCTTGTAGAGGGCGAGGAAGAGCAGGAGCCGCACCAGCGCGTCGAGAACGCTCTCCGTGAGGTACGCCACGTCCACGACCGACGCGAGCGCCGCCACGGGCACCACGTAGCGAGCCCCCCAGAGCCGCCCCGTCGCGCCCAGGCGGCTCTGGACGAGCCACGTGCCCACGAGCAGGACGGACACGAGGACGATCCCGCGCCCCTCGAGGAAGTCGCCGAGGTAGAGCGCGAAGAGGCCGTCCCCCACCAGGAGGTACATCGCGATCCGGAGGGCGAGCGGGAGCGCCATCAGCTCGCGTCCAGCGCGATGCGGATCTCGCGCAGGTCGGCGTCGAGCGTCGCAGCATCCTCGGCCGGTCGGCCGGGCGGCGCGTAGAGAGCCAGCGCGGTCAGGATGCGGCGCTCGTGCGCGCGCCCGCGCCCGACGGGCACCATCCCCGCCGCGCCGGCCAGCGCGACGCCGGTGCCGCCGCGGAGGAGGTGCACCGCGAATGACGCCGCCTCGGAGAGCGCGCGCTCGAGGTGCTCGCCGCCGGTCCCGCCCGTGCCGGTGAGGACGATGCGCGTGTCCTCGGTCGCGTCCTCCTCCAGCTCCCGCACCATGAGGCTCCCCGACTTCGCGGTGGTGGGCCAGTGGATGAGGTGGGGCTCGTCCCCCGCCCGGTACGCGCGGAGATTGTAGAGGTCGTGGCCGCGCCCCCGCCGGCGCGCCGCCGCCTCGCCGCTCGCGGCCTGACGGATCTCCCGCGGCCGCACGGGGTGGACGGCCGGGTAGACGAGCACCTCCTCGTCGTAGAGGAGCGGCGGGCCCGTCTTGACGAAGAGGCCGAACGGGAACGCGGTGGCGGCGCGGAGCCGCGGCAGCCGCCGTCGGCCGCGCGCGGCGAACGTGACCTCCCATCCGACGACCCGCTCCTCCCCCGCCGGGATCCGCGGCAAGTACGCGAGCCGGCGCGGGGCGCCGAGCCCCCGGCGGTCCTTGAGGCCGATGGCGCGGAGCCGATCGTCGAGCGTCCGCCGGGGAAGCCAGCGAGTCAGGAGCCCCCGCCGGCGCGTGAGCGGACGGTCCAGCGCCTCGAGCGCAACGGAGTACGACGCGAGCCGGCGTTTCCGGTTCGCGAGCGCGATCGTGACGAGCGCGGGCTGGGTCGCGTGGATGGTGTCGGGCACGGAGACGGCGACGTGAAGCCCGCGGACCGTCAGGTCGGAGAGCATCCCCGACACGATGATGAGGGCGAGGAGCATCGAGCAGAGGAGGTACGCGAGGTTGTTCCCGGTGTTGACGGCGGCGACGCCGAGTCCGACCGCCGCGAGCACGCACCACCAGCCGTCGCGCGTCGGCCGGATGGCCTTCGTGCGCCGCCACCACCAGCTCGCGAAACGCCGCGCGAGCTGGATCATTCAGCTCGGGCCCGGCGCCTCGGGTCAGCGCGCGACACCCGGCACCCCTCGGGTCAGCGGGGAACCGCGACGTCCTGGACGATCGTGCGGATCACCGCCTCCGCGCCCGCGCCGGCGCCGTCGGCCGCCGAGCCCGCCAGCAGCACCCGGTGCGCGAGGGCGGGCACCGCCAGGCGCTTCACGTCGTCGGGGACGATGAAGTCGCGCCCGTCGGCGAGCGCGTGGGCCCGCGCCGCGCGGAGGAGCGCGAGCGAGCCGCGCGGGCTCACGCCGAGCGACAGCATGCGCGAGCGGCGCGTCGCGGTCACGATCGCCAGCACGTAGTCCACGATCGACTCGTCGGCCCGGACCTCCTCGGCCGCTTCCTGGAGCTCGACCACGTCGGCGCCGTCGAGCACGGTCTCGAGCGTCTCCACCACCGGCGTCGCCGAGCCGCGGAGAATCGTGCGCTCGTCGACCTCGCTCGGGTACCCGATACGGATCCGCAGAAGGAAGCGGTCGAGCTGGGACTCCGGCAAGGGGAACGTCCCCGCGTGCTCCCGCGGGTTCTGGGTCGCCAGCACCATGAAGGGGCGCGGCAGGGCGTGGGTCGTGTGGTCGAGCGAGACCTGCGCCTCGTTCATCGCCTCGAGGAGGCTCGACTGCGTCTTGGGCGTCGTGCGGTTGATCTCGTCGGCCAGGACGATGTTCGTGAAGATCGGGCCTGGCTTGAACACGAACTCGTGCTTGTCCGGCTCGTAGACGGCCACGCCGAGGACGTCGGACGGGAGCATGTCCGACGTGAACTGGATCCGCTGGAACCCGGCGCCGATGGACCGCGCGATCGCCGCCGCCAGCGTCGTCTTGCCCACCCCCGGCACGTCCTCGATCAGGAGGTGGCCCCGGGCCAGGAGCCCGACCACGGCCAGCCGGACGACGTCTGCCTTCCCGACGAGGGCACGTGACACATTGGCCTCGAGGCGGCCGATCCGGGCATGAAGGTCCCGGGAGATTGCCATGGCGCGATTATCCCATGCAGGGGGCGTGCCGGCCGGCCGCCCGCCGAGGACCGGCCGCCAGGACCTCCAGCTCCCTCTCGACCGATGACCCCGAGGGCCGCATTCCTCCAGTCATGAGGAGACTTTCCAGGGCGGCGGAAGGCTCAGCGCCGGGCGGGACCCAGGGTGACCCTCAGGGCCTCGAGGCCCCGGAGGGTGCTGGACGGTCGCCAGACCGGACGCTCCTCGTCAAGAGCGATGGCCGGGAATCGTCGGAGGAGCGTCCCCAGAGCGACCTGGGTCTCGAGCCGCGCGAGCGAGGCCCCGAGACAATAGTGGATCCCCGAGCCGAAGCCCAGATGCCGCGGCTCGGCCCTGCCGAGATCGAGGCGGTCCGGATCGGCGAACTGCGCGGGGTCGCGGTTCGCCGCGCCGAGGAGGCCGAGGACCAGGGTCCCCACGGGAATCGGCACGCCGCCGATCTCGGCGTCCTCGGCCGCCATCCGCCCCGACCGCTGGACCGGCCCGTCGTATCGCAGGAGTTCCTCGACCGCGGGCGCAAGGAGCGCCGGGTCGTCTTGTAGCCGGCGGCGCTCGTCCGGGTGGCGAAGGAGCGCGAGAAGCCCGTTGCCGATGAGATTCACCGTCGTCTCGTGGCCCGCGACGTAGAGGAGGACGCACGTCGCCAGGAGCTCCGCCTCCGTGAGCCGGTCCCCGGCCTCCTCGGCCTCGACGAGCCCGCTGAGGAGATCCGCCCCCGGCCGGCGCCGGCGCTCCTCGGCGAGCTCGCGGAAATAGCCCGACATCGCCTTCGTCGCGTGGCGGCCGCGCTCGATCACGTCGGGGCCGACCGGCAGCGCGATCGCGTCCAGCGACCGCGCGATGTCGCGGGACCATGCCTTGACCTCGTCGGTGTGGCCCGCGGGCACCCCGAGGAGCTCCGAGATGACCGTCACCGGCAAGGGATAGGCGAGGTCCTCGATGACATCCATCCGGCCGGCCCCGGCAACGCGCGCGAGCAAGCGGTCCACGATCCCCTGGATGTGCTCGCGGAGCGTCTCGACGACCCGCGGCGTGAACGCCTTGCTGACGAGCGCCCGGAGCCGCGTGTGGTCCGGCGGGTCGCGGAACAGCATCGAAAGCGGCATCCAGGACCCGTCCGGGCTCGCGCCGAACCGGCTCTCGATGAGCGCCCGGTAGCCGCTCTTGCCGAAGCGCGGGTCGCGGAGGAGGGCGGAGACGTCCTCGTACCGCGTCAGCACGTAGAAGCCCAGGGGATGACGGTGGACGGGATCCGCGGCCCGCAGCCGGTGGTAGACCGGATACGGGTCGGCGAGGAACGCCGGATCCAGGAGGTCGATCTCGTCCATCAAGTCGTCCCGTCCGACGAGGCGAGTCTAGCGCGGACCGCCGCCACGGGGCGTCACGGAAAATTCACTTCGCGTTGACACGGCCGCCACGACGACGAGCGATCCTCGGGCTGCCGGCCTTGCCAGGCCGGAGGAGGTCCGCCATGACGACACGACTGCTCCGCGCCATCCCCGCACCATCGGTCTTCCCCGCCCCCGGCGTCGCCGCCGGCCTCCAGCGCGCCGCGACGGCAGCTCGCACGGAGGACCGGCACCGGGACACGCGGTCCCGGTCTCGACCCTACCCGAAGATCGACTCCGGGATGAAGGCGGAGACGATCCAGTTCGGCGCGTCGACGATCTCGCTGATCCGGAGGTCCGCGGCGACGCTCGCGACCACGTAGGCCTCCTCGCGCGTCAGGCCGCGCTCGGCCGCCAGGTGGTCGACCAGGTAGCGGATCGCCTGCTGGGCTGACAGGAACAGGTCGGGGCCGTGGGCCGTCGTGGCGAACTCGGCGCCGCGGCTCGGCTGGGGCCCACCCGTCCGGAACTGCGGCTCGCGGAGCGGGCGTCCCTGGCGGAGCCCGACGCGTAGCGTGACGCGGGCGGACATCTCCACGGCGCTGATGCAGACCTCGCCGTCGCCCTGGGCGCCGTGGCCGTCGCCGACGGACAGGAGGCCGCCGTCGACCCACACGGGGAGGTAGACGGTCGCGCCGGCGGTGAGCTGCCGGATGTCCATGTTGCCGCCGTTCTTCCGTGGCGGCATCGTCGAGTGCCCGCCGGGCTCGTCGAGCGCGGTCCCCATGACCCCGGGGAACGGCGCGAGCGGGACGGCCACGCGGGCGCCCGAGCGGGCGCGCATTCGCGCGAAGGCGCCGTCCTCGAGGTTCCAGATCTGGAGGAACGACTCCGGGAACTCGGCCTCCGGCAGGAGCCCGCGGCCCGGGCGGATGTGAGTCCAGCCGAACGGCGCCGGCTCCATCGCCAGGATGTCGACCACCAGGACGTCGCCGGGGCGGGCGCCGCGCACCGCGATCGGGCCCGTGAGCGGGTGCCCCTTCACCGGGCCACGCGCGGCCGTGTCCCGGCTGGTCGAGGCCGGCGTGTAGTAGCCGTCGGCGGCGTCGCGGGTGTCGGCGACGATGGTGTCGCCGGGGTCCACTTCGAGGCGCGGCGGGATCCCGTTGTTCCACTCGTAGTGCACGACGCTCGAGTCGAGCCGGTGAGTCGCGGCCATGCAGGACCTCCTCCGGAGCGGGACGGTCTCGAGGCGCACGCGGCCTCGCGGGCGGTAGTGTATCGTACCCGCGTGGCGCGGCCCCTCGTGCTCCTGTGGACCGACGCGGCGGACGTGTACGCGAAGGCCGCGGAGCGCGCGGGGCTGTCGGGTCGCGTGGAGCTCGCCGCGGTCCCGACGGGCGCGACGGCGGAGCCGGCGCTCCTCGACCGCGCGGACGCGGCGCTCGCGTGGCGCATCCCGAAGGGGACCTTCGCCGCCGCGCCGCGGCTCCGGTGGGTCCAGACGCTGACCGCGGGGGTCGAGGGCTGGCTCGCTCGCGCGGACCTCCCGCCCGCCCTCACGCTCACCTGCGCGCGCGGGACCCATCGCGTCCAGATGCCGGAGAACATCCTGGGCGCCCTCTTCCACGTCACGAAGCCCTTCGCGGCCGCCGGGCGCGACCAGGACGGGCGGCGGTGGACGCGCCGCGTGTCGGAGCCGCTCGCGGGAAAGACCCTCGGCATCCTCGGCCTCGGCGCGATCGGCCAGGAGGTGGCGCGGAAGGCGGCGGCCCTCGAGATGACGGTGATCGGCACCCGGCGCGATCCGTCGCCGGTGCCGCACGTCGCGCGGGTCCTCCCGCCCGAGGGAACGGCCGAGGTGCTCGGCGCGGCGGACTTCGTCCTCCTGCTCCTGCCGGTGACGCCGGCCACCCAGGACTTCATGGACGCGCGGCGGCTCGCCCAGATGCGCGGGACGGCGTGGCTCCTCAACTACGGGCGGGGCGAGCTGGTGGTCGACGCGGACCTGGTCGACGCCGTGACCCGCCACGTCCTCGCGGGGGCGGTCCTCGACGTCTACCGGACGGAGCCCTTGCCCGACGGCCATCCCTTCTGGACGACGCCCGGCATCACCGTGCTGCCGCACTTCGGCGGGCTCCACCCGACCCGCGACGAGCAGGTCGCCGCCCTCTTCGTGGAGAACCTCCGGCGCTTCCTCGACGGCGAGCCGCTCCGCCACGTCGTCGACCGGGCGCGCGGCTACTGAAGGCGGCGGCGCCGCCCGCCACGCGCGCGTGAACGTCCTCTCGATCCAGTCGAGCGTGGTCTACGGCCGCGTCGGCAACCGCGCCGCGGTGCCCGTGCTGGAGCGCCTCGGCCACGACGTCTGGCCCGTGGACACCGTCGCCTTCTCGAACCACCCGGCGCACGGCGCGTTCCGCGGGCGGATCGTCCCGGCCGCCGAGGTGGCCGAGCTCGTCGATGGCCTCGCGGCGCGCGGCGTGCTCGGACGCTGCGACGCGGTGCTCTCGGGCTACCTCGGCGAGGCGGCCACCGCCGCGGTGGTCGCGGACGCGGTCGCGCGCGTGCGGGCGGCGAACCCCGGCGCGCTCTACTGCTGCGACCCCGTGATCGGCGAGGTGGGGCGCGGCGTCTACGTGCGCGCCGGCATCCCCGAGGCGTTGCGCGACCGGCTCGTCCCACTGGCGGACGTCCTCACCCCGAACCCGTTCGAGCTGGAGCTCCTCACGGGCGTGTCGCCGACGACGATCGAGTCCGCGCGGGCCGCCGCGCGCGCCCTCGTCGAGCGAGGGCCCGGCCTCGTCGTCGCCACCGGCCTCCGCCTGAGCGGCGCGCCCGGCGAGCTGGCGGTGCTGGCGGCGACGCGCATCGCGGCGTGGGTCGTTCGCCACCCGAAGCGCCAGGTCCGCGTCTGGGGCACGGGCGACGCCTTCGCCGCCCTGTTCCTCGGCGCCTATCTCGGGCCGCGCGATCCGCGCGCCGCGCTGGAGCACGCGGTCGCGGCGATGGACGAGCTCCTCGCCATCGCCGAGGCGCGGGACGCCGACGAGCTCCCCCTGGTCCTCGCCCAGGACGCCCTCGTCCACCCGCGGTCTCGCGTCACCGCGGAACCTCTCGACTGACAAACAGGGAGACTCTGATGAGCCCACAGGCTGAAGGCCGTCCAATCACGACCACAGGCTGAAGGCCGTCCAATCCCACAGGCTGAAGGCCGTCCAATCAAGGCAGCAATCGGATTCGTCGGGCTCGGCCGGATGGGGTTCCCCATGGCGCGGAACCTCGCCCAGGCCGGCTACGAGGTCCACGTCCACGACGTCGCCGCGGAGGCGATGCGGCGGGCCGCCGGCGTGGCTGGCCTCGTCACCCACGCCTCGCCCCGCGAGGCGGCGGCCGCGGCGACCGTCCTCTTCACCGCCCTCCCGAACGACGCCATCGTGCGGGAGACGTACCTCGGAGCGGCGGGGATCCTCGCCGGCGGGCGCGCGGGCCTCGTGACGTGCGACTGCTCGACGGTGAGCCCGGGCGTCACGCTCGATGTCCACCGGGCGGCGGCGGCGCGCGGCATTCACCACCTCGACACGCCGATGCTCGGCTCGAGCCCCCAGGCCGAGTCGGGGGAGATCTTCTTCATGGTCGGCGGCGACGCGGCTCACGTGCCGGCGATCCGGCCGCTTCTCGACGTGATGGGCCGGCTCACGATGCACGTGGGACCGCCGGGCACCGGGAACCGGATCAAGCTCCTCCACAACGCGCTCGGCGCGGTGAACTCGGTCGCGGTGGCCGAGTCGCTCGCGCTCTGCGACGCCGTCGGCGTCGACCCCGGAACCTACTACGACGTGGTGAAGAACGGCGGTGGGATGGCGTTCTCGACCTACTTCGACCGCCGCGTCCCGCGCGTCGTCGCCGGGAACTACGACCCGACGTTCACGCTCGACCTGATGGCGAAGGACGTCTCGCTCGCCGCCGACATGGCCGGGGAGCTCCTCCAGAAGCTGCCGATCCTCCGGGAGACGCTGGCCTCCTACCGGGAGGGCCAGCGCCGCGGCTCGGGCGGCGAGGACTTCTCGGCGGTCACCCACGTCCTCGAGGACCGGCTGGGCCGCCGCCTGTTCGCGCGGTAGCGGGCGGCTCCGGCCGCGCGCCCATCCGCTCGAGGCGCGCCAGGCGGCGTCGAAGCGTGGGGTGCATGCCCATCAGGAGGCCCTCGCGCTCGGTGAACGACCCGCGGAGCGCGCGGTCCTCGGTCGGCGCGACGACGAAGAGGTGGGCGACCGACTCGCCGCCCGGGATCACCGTCCCCGCCTCGCCGAGGCGCCGGAGCCCCCGGTAGAGGGCGGTCGGGTTCCGCGTCAGCTGGACGGCCGTCGCGTCGGCGAGATAGCGGCGGCTCCGCCAGAGGAGGCCGACCGGGAGGCTCGCGAACAGGAGAAAGAAGCCCGTCGCGGCCGTCGCGAAGGCGAGGAGCGCCATCAGTGGCGGGACGACACGAACCAGGATCGCGCCCACGGGGCCGAAGTACTCGCGGCCGAGCCCGCCCACCGGGTCGTCCCCGGCGCCTCCGGCGCCGAAGCGCTTCCGGTGCTCCATGAGGAGCGCCATCAAGGCCCGTGCCCTCTCGGCCCGCGCCTCCGGTGACCCGAGGGCGCCCGTGATCGGGAACAGGAGCCACTGCCGGGCCACGCGGCGCGGGAACCGCGCGAACGGCGCCAGCACGATGACGATCAGGAGCTCCAGCACGTAGAGGAGCGAGTGGATCTGGGCCGCGCCGCGGAGGTCTCCGTTGCCGATCGAGCCGATCAGGTGGGCGAGAATCCCCTCGGTCTCCTCGCGGTCGAACTCGTCGAGGAGCCGACGGCCGACGACGACGTAGCTCTCCCGCGCGTCCAGGCCCACCGCCGCGGCGTTCGCGACCCGGGCGTCGATCAGGCGCACGGTGGGCGGCGGAATGCCGGCGGCGATCGCCATCTCCTGGACGACGTTCCCGAGCTGGTGCTCCTCGAGGTCGCCGGGCTTGGGCGGGCGCGCGCCGATCGCGAGGAGCGTGTGGCCGACCCCGGCTGCGAGCCAGACCGACCGGACCGCCAGCCAGCAGCAGAGCGGCACGAGGAAACCGATCGCCCAGACCGCGGAGCCGTCGCCCGGAAGGAGGCTCGGGAGCCGCCCCACGATCCCGAGGGGGACCAGGCCCACGTCCCAGATCCGGCCGGCCAGACCGGAGGTCGCCGGGCTCAGGAGGCAGAGCGCGCCGACACCGAGGGACAGGACGGCGGGGATGAACACCATCGCGAAGAGGACCAGGAACACGTTGACCGCGAAGCCGATCGCCGACACGAAGCCGCAGCCGGCCACGACCAGCGCGTACGCGAGGGTGAGTCGCCACGTCGCTCGGCGGTTCCGCGCCTGGAACTCGAAGAACGTCGTGCGCGTCGCGGCCATGCCCGGGCGATGATACCCTCGTTCGAACACCGGAGCGGGGGTCAGACCCCGAACTTCGACGATCGCGAGAAAACCACAATGCCAGGCCTGACCTCATGACGGTGACCTTGCTGGAGCGGATGCGGGCGGAGTTCCCGGACTCGTCGGGGCGGCGCCTGAAGGCGTGGCTGGTGGCCGGGCGGGTACGGGTCGGCGGCGAGATCGTGCGCGACCCGCGGACGCCGGTGGCCCCGGACGACAGTGTCACGCTCGGCCCGGCGCCGCCTCCCGCTCTCGCCGAGGCGCTTCGCCTGGTCCACGAGGACGACGCGCTCCTCGTGATCGAGAAGCCTCCCGGCCTCCTCACGATCGGGACCGAGCACGAGCGCGAGCGCACCGCCTACCGCATGGTGTGGGCGTATCTGAAGGGCGCGCGGCCACCTCGCCGGCCGTTCATCGTCCACCGGCTCGACCGCGAGACCTCGGGCCTCCTGGTCGTCGCGAAGACGCCCGAGGCGCAAGCTCGTCTCCAGGGCCAGTTCGCGGCGGGGAACGCCGACCGCCGCTACGTCGCGATCGTCGAGGGGGTCGTGAAGACGGACGAGGGCATGCTCCGCGACGTGCTGATCGAGGAGCGCTCCCTTCGCGTCCGCCCCGCCGACCCCACCCGGCCGCCGCCCAAGGGCCGGCGCGCGCGCATCGCCATCACGTGGTACCGCGTCCTCGAGCGACGCGCCGACGTGACGCGCCTCGCGATCAAGCTCGGCACGGGCCGGCGCCACCAGATCCGCGTCCAGCTGGCGAAGCTCGGCCACCCGGTCGTCGGCGACGTGCGCCACGGGGCGCGACGGGACCCGATCCGCCGCCTCTGCCTCCACGCGACGCGCCTCGGCTTCCATCACCCGGAGACGGGGGCGCCGGTCCAGCACGAGAGCCCGCCGCCGCCCGAGTTCGCGAGCATCGGGCGGCCGATGGAGCGCCGGCCGGGACCGCCGGTCACGCCGCCGGAGCGACGGTCCCCCGAGACGATCCGTGAGGCGACTCGCGAGCCCGGGCGCCAGGGGCGGCCACCGTCGCCGGCCCGCACCTGGGGGGAGGGGCGATCGCCATCACCTGGCCGGCGGTCGAATCGTCCCTCGGATCGTCCGCCGGACCGACGAACGCCCGAGACGATCCGTGAGGCGACTCGCGAGCCCGGGCGCCAGGGGCGGCCACCGTCGCCGGCCCGCACCTGGGGGGAGGGGCGATCGCCGTCACCCGGCCGGCGGTCGAGTCCTCCCTCGGATCGTCCGCCGGACCGACGAACGCCCGAGACGATCCGTGAGGCGAGTCGCGAGCCCGGGCGCCAGGGGCGGCCACCGTCGCCGGCCCGCACCTGGGGGGAGGGGCGATCGCCATCACCCGGCCGGCGGTCGAATCGTCCCTCGGATCGTCCGCCGGACCGACGAACCCCCGAGACGATTCGTGAGGCGAGTCGCGAGCCCGGGCGCCAGGGGCGGCCACCGTCGCCGGCCCGCACCTGGGGGGAGGGGCGATCGCCATCACCCGGCCGGCGGTCGAATCGTCCCTCGGATCGTCCGCCGGACCGACGAACCCCCGAGACGATTCGTGAGGCGACTCGCGAGCCCGGCCGCCCAGGGCAGCCGCCGTCGCGCGGCCCGCACCTGGAGGGAGGGGCGATCGCCATCGTCGGGCTGGCCCTCGAATCGTCCTTCGGACTCTCCCCCGGATCGTCCGCCGGGCCGACGCCCGCCCCGGCCATCCGGCCGCCCGCCGCGCCGCCCCCCGCGTTGACCGGCCGGCCTCGCTCCGATACCCTCGCTGAGCGAGGCGGCGCGCGGTGCGTCGCCATGACTCCACGGCTCCGCAGGAGGACCCGGCAATGGCCCACGCAGGCGGCGAGCGAGTCGCGTACTTCAACGGCAAGATCGTCTCGGAGGGCGACGTCCGTGTCCCGTTCCGGGACCGCGGATTCAAGTACGGCGACGCCGTGTTCGACACCACGCGGACCTTCGGCCACCGCATCTTCCGCCTGCAGGAGCACCTCGAGCGTTTGTACCGCTCGATGCGCTACCTCCGGATCGACCCGGGCCTCGGGCTCCCGGAGATGAAGCGCATCACCGAGGAGGTTCTCCACCGGAACCTCCCGCTCCTCGAGCCGGACGACGACTACTGGGTGACCCAGCGCGTGAGCCGCGGCCTCGACCCAGGGGACCGCGCCACCTTCGGGCAGTCCGGGCCGACCGTGATCGTCGAGTGCCTCCCGCTCCCGCTCCGCGAGCGCGCCACGCTCTATCGCGACGGAATCCGGGTCGTCGTGCCCTCCGTCCGGCGCGCCGCGCCCGACACGCTCAGCGCCCGCACCAAGACGAACAACTACCTGAACGTCATCCTGGGCGACCTCGAGGCCAAGGCGCACGACCCCGGGGCGTGGGCGATCCTCCTCGACGTGAACGGGAACCTCGCCGAGGGCATCGGGAGCAACGTCTTCCTGGTCCGTGACGGCCAGATCTACACCCCGCGCGAGCAGTTCGTCCTCCCGGGGATCAGCCGCGAGACGGCAATCGCCCTGGCGCGGGAGCTCGGCTACACCGTCCACGAGCGGGACATCGACCTCTTCGACGCCTACAACGCCGACGAGGCGTTCCTCACGTCGACCAGTCTCTGCGTCTGCGGCGTCCAGAGCTTCAACGGCGTGAAGGTCGGGAACGGGCAGGTCCCGGGTCCGGTCACCCGGCGTGTCATCGAGGCGTACTGCCGGATGGTCGACTACGACTTCGTCGCGCAGTACCTGAAGCGGCTGGAGCGCTGAGCCCGGGCGATGCGCGAGCTCTACCCGGAGATCGAGCCCTACCAGCAGGGCTACCTCAAGGTCTCGCCGCTCCACGAGATCTACTACGAGCAGAGCGGTAACCCCGACGGCCAGCCCGTCGTGTTCGTGCACGGCGGACCGGGGGGCGGGACCGAGCCGTTCCAGCGTCGGTTCTTCGACCCGGCGGCGTACCGGATCGTGCTCTTCGACCAGCGCGGGTCCGGGAAGAGCCGGCCCCGCGCGTCCCTCGAGGACAACACGACCTGGCACCTGGTCGAGGACATGGAGCGCCTCCGCGGCGAGCTCGGCATCGACCGCTGGACCGTCTTCGGCGGTTCGTGGGGAAGCACGCTCGGGCTCGCGTACACGGAGACCCACCCGGAGCGCGTCCGTGGCCTGATCGTCCGCGGGATCTTCCTCGTCCGGCCCAAGGAGATCGCGTGGTTCTACCAGGAGGGCGCGAGCTTCATCTTCCCCGACGCCTGGGAAGCGTACCTCGAGCCCATCCCGCCAGCGGAGCGCGGCGACATGGTCCAGGCGTACTACCGCCGGCTGACGAGCGCCGACCCGGCGGTGCGCATCCGGGCGGCGCGGGCCTGGAGCGTGTGGGAGGGGTCCACCAGCAAGCTCCGCCCGGACCCGAAGCTCGTCGCCCGCTTCGAGAACGACGAGTTCGCCGAGGCCTTCGCGCGGATCGAGTGTCACTACTTCGCGCACGGCTCCTTCCTGCGCCACCCCGACCAGCTGCTGGACGACGTCGCGCGCATCCGGCACATCCCGGGCGCGATCGTCCAGGGCCGCTATGACGTCGTCTGCCCCGCCATCTCGGCGTGGGACCTCCACCGCCGCTGGCCGGAGGCTGAGTTCCACTTCGTCCCCGACGCCGGCCACTCGGCCATGGAGCCGGGGATCGTCGACCGCCTGGTGGAGGCCACCGACCGCTTCCGCGACCTCAGCTGACCCGGCCGGCGCGAGCGCGCCGCACGGGCCCTCAGGGGGGGCGAGCACGAGCAAGTCGCGGCGCCGCGGCACCTGGGTTAGGCGTGCGTTGGGCCGCTCCCTGGGCGTCGGCGCGCTCTCCGCCGCGGCCGGCCTCCTGTTCCTGGCCCTCCCCCTCGGCGCGACCCTGGAGGAGTCCGTCGGGCTGAGCCTCCTCTTCAAGCTCCGGGGCACCCGACCACCTCCGCCCGAGGTCCTGATCGTCGCGATCGACCGCCCGGCCGCCGAGGCGCTGGGCCTCCCGACGAACGTCAACCGGTGGCCGCGGGTCCAGCATGCCGAGCTCGTCGACGCCCTCCGCCGGGGCGGGGCCGCGGCGATCGTCTTCGACATCGTGTTCGACGAACCCGGGAGCGCCCTCGACGACCGCATCTTCGCGGACGCGGTGCGTCGGGCCGGCACGGTGGTCCTCGCCCAGCAGCTCATGCAGGAGAAGGTGTCGCCGCCGGGCCGGGACCTGCGGGGCCCGACCGACTCGTTCCACGTCGAGCGTCTCGCCTCCCCCCTGCCCGCGCTGACCGAGGCCGCGGCGGGCCTCGCGCCCTTCCCGCTGCCCAAGGTGCCCGTGCAGGTGAGCCGCTACTGGACCTTCAAGGCGGGCGCGGGCAACGCCCCGAGTCTGCCCGTCGTGGCGTTCCACGTCTTTTCGGTCGAGGCTCACGGGCCGTTCGTGTCACTGCTCAAGGCGGCGGGCGCGCACCCTCCGGAGGAGCCGTCGCCGAGCGCCAGCACCCCCCCGCGGTCCGGCACGGAGCAGGTCGTCCGCGGGCTGCGCGAGGCGGTCGAGCAGGATCCCGCCGTCCGGAGCCGCCTGGCCGATGCACGGGCCCGCGCATCGAGCTCCGGCGCGGATCCGCGGGCACAGCGTCTGGTCGAGCGCCTGGCGCGGCTCTATGCGGGGCCGGACGCTCCGTATCTCGACTTCTACGGTCCCCCGCGCACGATCCTCACAGTCCCCTACGATCGAGCGCTCGCCCGGCTGGCCGGACAGGAAGGGGGGCTCGACGTCCGCGGCAAGGCCGTGTTCGTCGGGCTCTCGTCCTACTCCGGCGCCGAGCAGCGCGACGGCGTCAACACCGTCTTCTCGGAGGCGAACGGCCTCGATCTGAGCGGCGTCGAGGTCGCAGCGACCGCGTTCGCGAACATCGTCGAGGCGCGGGCCGTCGAGCCCCCATCGACCGGCGCCGAGGTTCTCCTCGCCATCGCGTGGGGCCTCGCGCTCGGGTTCCTCGCCTGGCGGCTGCCGGTGCTCGCCTCGGCGGTGCTCCTGCCGCTCGCCGGGTTCCTGTACCTCGGCATCGCGCGGAGCCGGTTCACGGTCACGGGCCTGTGGCTGCCACTGATCGGGCCGCTCGTCGTCCAGATCGGGACCGCCGTGGCCGCGGCCGCCCTCTGGAAGCACCGCGACACGCGGCGCGAGCGCGAGCACCTGTCGACCGCGCTCGCGCACTACCTACCGCCGAAGATCGCGGAGGAGCTCGCGCGCGAGATCGGCGACGTCCGCGCCACCGACCAGCTCGTCCACGGCACGTGCCTCTCGACGGACGCTCACCAGTACACCGCCCTCTCCGAAACCATGGAGCCGGCCGAGCTCAGCGCGTTCATGAACCGCTACTACGCGGTGCTGTTCGAGCCCGTGAAGCGGCATGGCGGCCTGGTCCAGGACGTGGTGGGCGACTCCATGCTCGCCGTCTGGGCGACCACCGATCCCGACCGGTCACTCCGAAGCCGCGCGTGCCTCGCCGCGCTCGACATCGTGACGGCCGTGGACCGCTTCAACGAGGCGTCGGGCCGGCTGGCCCTCCCGACCCGGATCGGGCTCCACTCCGGACGACTCCTCCTCGGCACCGTGGGTGCGATGGACCACTACGAGTACCGGGCGGTCGGCGACATCGTGAACACGGCCACGCGCCTCGAGGGGCTCAACAAGCACCTGGGTACCCGGCTGCTCGTGAGCGGTGACGTCCTGGAAGGCCTGGAAGGACTGATAACTCGCGAGCTTGGGTCCTTCCTCCTCGCAGGCAAGTCGAAGCCGGTCGTGGTCCACGAGCTGGTCATGCGGACCGGAGAGTCCTCGCCGTCGGAGCGGGAGCGCTGTGTTATCTTTGCCGCGGCCCTCGACGCGTACCGGCGGGGGGCCTGGCCGGAGGCCATGGGGCTCTGGGGCGACGCGCTCCGCGCGTACGGAGGCCAGGATGGGCCAAGCGGCTTCTACCTCCGGTTGTGCGAAAGCCACGCGGCGTCGCCGCCGCCGGCCGACTGGAACGGCGTCGTCCGGATGGACCAGAAGTAGGGGCGCGCCGAGCGCCCGCGGGATCGCGGCCGCCCTCGGGCTCGCGCTCCTGAGCCTCACCCCGCTGACCCTACGCGTCCCACCCGCTCACGCCGCCGACTGTCAGGACTGGATCGCGAGGACGGTCTCCGTCCAGGGCCGCGTCGAGACGCGTCGCACCGGCGAGGCCCAGTGGTTCCCGGTGAAGCTCGAGACGCACCACTGCCCGGGCGACGCGGTCCGCCTCGGTCCCCTGAGCCGCGCGGCCCTCGTCCTCCGGGACGGCGCGGTCCTGCGGCTCGACCAGAACACGACGATCACGTTCACGCCCCCGCCGGAGCGGACGGGCACGTGGCTCGACCTGATCACGGGCGCCGTCCACTTCTTCAGCCGGATGCCGCGCGGCCTCCGCGTCACGACGCCGTTCGTCAACGGCTCCGTCGAGGGGACCGAGTTCCTGATCGAGGTGGACGCCGCCGAGTCGCGCATCTCGGTGTGGGAGGGGCGCGTGCGCGCCGAGAACCCGCAGGGCGTTCTCGATCTCGTGGCAGGGCAGTCGGCGGCCGCCCGGGCCGGGCAAGCTCCCACGCTGCGCGGCATCGTGGTGCGGCCGACCGACGCCGTGACGTGGGCGATCTATTACCCGCCGGTCCTCGACCTCCGGCCTGACGACTTCCCCGACCGCCCGGACCAGCCGTGGCGCGCGGACCTCCAGCGCTCGATTGCCGCCGCCCAGGCAGGCGATCTCGAGCAGGCGTTCGCGAGTCTTGCCCGCGTGCCCGATCCCGCTCCCGATCCTCGCGTGGGCGCGTACCGCGCGAGCCTCCTCCTGTCTGTCGGCCGCGTGGAGGAGGCCAAGCCGTTGATCGAGCGGATCCTCGCCCAGGATCCCGGCAACGCCGCGGCCCTCGCGCTCCGCGCGGTCGTGGCCGTCGTGGCCAACGACGGCGTGGCTGCGCTGAGGGACGCCGACGAGGCGGTCACGCGCGATCCAGCCTCGGTGTCCGCGCGGGTTGCCCAGTCCTACGCCCGGCAGGCCACGACCGACCTCGACGGCGCGCGCGCGAGCCTGGAGGAGGCGGTCCGCCTGGCCCCGCAGAGTGCGCTCGCCCGGGCCCGCCTGGCCGAGATCCTGCTCGCCCAGGGCCACGTGAACCGAGCGCGGGATGAGGCGCAGGAGGCGGTGCGTCTGGGCCCGGGCCTCGGCCGCACGCACACGATCCTGGGCTTCGTCCACCTCGCGCGCTTCGACCCCGCTCGCGCCATCGAGGCCTTCGATTTGGCGATCCCCGGAGATCCCGCATCGCCACTGCCGCGCGTCGGCCGCGGGCTCGCGAGAATCCGACAGGGCCACCTCCAGGAAGGCCGGGAGGAGCTCGAGATCGCCGTCGGCCTGGATCCCGGGGACTCCCTCCTCAGGAGCTATCTCGGCAAGGCGTACTACGAGGAGCGGCGCCCTGGCCGTGCGGCCGTCCAGCTCGATCGGGCGACGGAGCAGGACGACAAGGACCCCACGCCGCATCTCTACAATGCCATCCTGCTCCAGAGCATCAACCGCCCGGTGGAGGCGCTCGACGCCATCGAGCGCTCGATCGAGCGGAACAACAACCGCGCGGTGTACCGATCGTCCGACCTCCTCGGGCGGGACCTCGCCACCCGAAGCGTGGGCCTCGCCCGGATCTACGACGATCTCGGATTCACGCAGCTCGCGCTGATGGAGGGGTGGCGGTCTCTGGCCGACGACCCGTCGAGCGACTCGGCGCACCGCTTCCTCGCCGACGCATACTCGGTCCTCCCGCGCCACGAGATCGCCCGAGTGAGCGAGATCCTCCAGTCTCAGCTCTACCAGCCGCTCAGCCTCCACCCCGTCCAGCCGGAGGTCGCGCTGAGCCAGTCGTTCATCCTCCGGGGCGCCGGCCCGGCCGACCCCGCGTTCAACGAGTACAACCAGCTCTTCGAGCGCAACGGGATCTCGGTCCTCGCGGGCGGCCTGGTGGGCTCGAACGACACGTTCGGGGATCAGATCCAGCTGTCCGGGCTGTACGGCCCCCTGTCGGTCAGCCTGAGCCAGCTCCACTACCAGACGGACGGCTTCCGCCCGAACAACGACCAGACGCGGGACGCCTACGACGTCTTCGCCCAGCTCGCCATCGGTCCCTCGACGAGTGTCCTGTTCGATTTCCGCTACGAGGACGCCAAGCAGGGGGACCTCCCTCTCCGCTTCGACCCCGCGAACTTCAATCCCGATATCCGGCAGGACGAAAAGACCCTGAGCGCGCGGCTGGGCTTCCGGCACGCGTTCGCGCCGGGCTCGGAGCTCATCGGGACGGCGGCCTACCTCGACGCCGAGTTCCCGACCAGGGACGTCTTCCCGGGCTTCGACCTCCACACCGACCTGAAGGGCTGGCTGGGCGAGCTCCAGTACGCCTTCCGGCACCGGCGGGTTCGGCTGATCGCCGGCACCGGCTACTTCGACGCCGACCGAGAGGACTCGTCGACCGACGCGACGGCGGGCGACCCGATCACGTTCGAGACGAAGGAAGACATTCACCACGCGAACCTGTACGTCTACACCTTGCTCAACTGGCCGGACCCGGTCACGTGGACCCTCGGCGTGAGCGGCGACTTCTACGACAGCACGCAGGCGGGGTTCTCCCGGGACCAGGTCAACCCCAAGGTGGGCGTCCAGTGGACCCCCTTCCCGAGCACCACGGTGCGCGCTGCCTTCTTCCGGACGCTCAAGCGCCAGCTGGTCTCCAACCAGACCATCGAGCCGACCCAGGTCGCGGGGTTCAACCAGTTCTTCGACGACGTCGACGGGACCGACGCCTGGCGCTACGGGCTCGGCATCGACCAGAAGATCGGGGCGCGCGCGGCCGTCGGCGCGGAGTTCTCGGCCCGCGACCTGAGCCTGCCGTTCGTGGACATCTCCAACCCGGAGGCGCCGGTCACCGCCCGGGCGGACTGGAGCGAGAAGTTCGTGCGCGCCTACGCGTACTGGGCGCCGTTCTCCTGGATGGCGCTGACCGCCGAGTACTTCTACGAGTGGTTCGACCGAGACTCGGCGTTCCCGGGGCCGGATCTGTTCACCGAGCTCCGCACGCACCGGGTCCCGCTCGGCGTCAGCTTCTTCCACCCGACTGGGTTGACCCTGCGGCTCCGGCTGACGTACATCAACCAGGAGGGGCAGTTCGTCAACATCGAGGACAACAGCACGGCGCGGGGCCAGGACTCGTTCTGGGTGGCCGACGCGTCGATTTCGTACCGTCTGCCGAAGCGCTTCGGAATCATCACGCTCGAGGGCCGCAACCTGACGAACGAGAAGTTCCGCTTCCAGGACACGGACCCCTCGAGCCCGATCGTGACCCCGGAGCGCTACATCCTGCTGAGGTTCACCTTGGCCTACTGACCCCTTGACAGGAGGTCCCCATGAGCGCCCTCGCCCGTTCGTGTGGCCTGACGCTCGGCCTCGTGACCGCATGCCTCGCGCTCGCGGCCGGCTGCGCCGGCCGGCAGCAGGAAGCGCCTCGGACCGCCGCGCCTTCGAAGTCCCAGGCGGCGCCGAACCGGACGCTGGCCCCGCCCGGGGTGATTGTCATCCTGACCGACCAGACCGGCGCGCTCCTCGGAGCCGTCCACTTCCCGAATCCGGTTCCCGACCCGATCACCCTCAAGAAGTCCGATTTCGTCACCCCCAAGAGCGTCGATGAGGTGGCGCCGGAGAAGGTGTTCCTGAGCCCCGGCTTCCAGGCCGTCACGATCTTCGCGATGGGGGATCCATGCCACTACGTGGTCCAGGGTGGCAAGGCCGTCGTCGTGGGGTGCTAATGACCGGCGGGCCCGACAAGCGCCCTGACTTCCGGCCCGGGAACGTCGCCTAGCGAGACGCCGGATCCGGACACGGAGCGGATAGCGCCGCGATCCGCTCCGCGGTGACGGGGTGGGCGTCCTCCCAGGGCGCCCACGCCCCCACGTCGGGCTTCCGGAGGCGCTCCTCGAGGAGGCCGACCAGCGCGTGGCAGCTCGACGCCTGCGCCGCGTCCAGCAGCGTGACGGCCATGGCGTCCGCCGCTTGCTCCTCCTCGGGAAGGTACGGCGTCCCCTGCAACGCCATCGCGGTGGTCACACCCTTCCTTGCCGTGCCGATCCCCTTCGACACCAGGCCGCCGACTCCGGGGATGAAGCCCGCGGCCTTGGAGGCCGCGCCGCTCGCCGTCTTGATGTTCTTCTCCGTCGCCTTCCGAGCGTCCGCCCGCGCCTGGCGCGCCTCGGGGTGGGAGAGCTGCATGTGGGCGATCTCGTGCGCGAGGAGCGCGCGCAGCGTCGCGGGGTCGAGCATCGTGAGCGTGGGCGCGGTGAGGACCAGCCGGACCCGGCACGGCGCGTGCGGCATGACCGCCGCGCCGATCACGTCCACGTCCACCACCCCGTACGCGGCGGCGCAACCGTCGTCCGGCCCACGCCAGAGCTTCGCGGCCGTCAGGAGCGGCTCGAACGCTCCCGACACGGCCGCCCGCTGGGGCGCCGCGAGGTCGTGCGGCTTCGGGGGACCCTGCGCGGACGCGCACGCGGTCAGGGCGGCCAGCGCCGCAGCAAGGGCGAGCGCCCGCAAGCCCATGACGCGTCCACCCTAGCAGCGCCTTCCGCGACTCGCAACGCGAGCGCGGCGGCGGGCGAGTCTCAGGGCTCGGGCGGGAGGAGGCGGACCTCCGCGGGCGGCCAGCGGAGCGCGAGCCGCGCTCCCGGGCGGAGCCCCGGCCTCTCCGCCCGGCGCGGCCGGGTCACCGTGACCCGCTCGCCGCCGTCGAGTCGCACCCGGAGACGCTCCACGGGCCCCGGGTCGGCGAGGTCCTCGACGACGCCTCCGAGCGCGCCGTCGCCGGGCGCGTCCGCGTCGTGGATCACCGCCGCGTCGGGACGAAGCAGCACGAGGACGCGCGCGCCAGGCCGGGCGGCCGTCCCGGCCGCCCCGAGCGACTGGCCGCCCGCGGTCCGGACGACGACGCGCTCGCCCTCCACCTCCACGACCACCGCTTCGAGGAGGCTCGACTCCCCGACGAACCCCGCGACGAATGCGCTGGCCGGCCGATCGTAGAGCTCGCGCGGCGCCGCCATCTGCTCGATTCGGCCCGCGCGCATGACGGCAACCCGGTCGGAGACGTCCATCGCCTCGTCCTGGTCGTGGGTCACGAGGACCACGGTGATGCCGAGCGATCGGTGGAGGTCGCGGAGCTCTGCCCGCAGTGCTTCTCGGAGGGCGCGGTCGAGGGCGCCGAACGGCTCGTCCATCAGGAGGACGCGCGGCCGGAAGACCAGTGCGCGGGCGAGCGCGATCCGTTGCTGCTGGCCGCCCGACAGCTGGCGAGGCAGCCGATCGCCGTGACCGGGCAGGCGGACGAGATCGAGCATCGCGGTCACCTGCTCGTCCACCTCGCGGGCGGCAAGCCCTCGGACTCGGAGCGGGAACGCCACGTTCTCCCGGGCCGTGAGGTGCGGGAAGAGGGCGTAGTCCTGGAACACCATGCCGACCTCGCGGCGGTGCGGCGGCCGCGCCGCCACGTCCGCGCCGTCGATCAGGATGCGGCCGGCGTCGGGCGCCTCGAAGCCGGCGACCAAATTCAGCACCGTGGTCTTGCCGCAGCCCGACGGCCCGAGGAGGGTCAGGAGCTCGCCGGCCTCGACCGCGAGCGTGAGGCCATCGACGGCGGTCACCGTGCCGAAGCGCTTCGCAAGGCCGACGAGCTCGAGTCGGGCGCCGCCGGCAACTCCGCCCGGCGCGAGTCCGATCCGCGCGGCGGCCTGGCCCGGCGCCGGGACGGCCGGACGCTCCGCCGCCGCGTCGGGCTTCCCTTTCTCCCCGCGCCCGCCGGCCGCCAGGCGGGCGACCAAGGCCAGGAGGCCGAGCGCCACGACCATCTGGAGCGTCGCCACCGCGGTCAGGAGCGGGTCGAACTCGTCCTGCGTGATCGTGCTCCACATCTTCCGCGGTAGCGTCGTGGCCGTGGGGCCGCCGACGAACAGCGCGACAACCACCTCGTCGAGAGAGACGATTGCCGCGAAGAGCATGCCCGCCAGAAGGCCGCGCCGGACGAGCGGCAGCGTGACCCGCCGGAGCGCCTGCCAGCCCGTCGCCCCGAGTCCCCGCGCCGCGCGCTCGAGCCGGGGGTCGAGGCCGCGCGCGGCCGCCTCCACGCTCAGCACGACGTAGGGCGCGCCGAGGGTCGCGTGGGCGAGGACCAGCGCGACGAGCGTGCCGCCGAGGCCCACCGCGGCGAAGGCGGCGTAGAGCGCGATGGCAACCAGCACGACCGGCACCATGATCGGCAGGAGAACCGCCGCGCGGATCGCCCGCCGGAGGCCGGGCCGCCCGGCGCCACGGCCGAGAGCGAGCCCCGCCGGCAAGCCGAGGAGCGCCGCGAGACCCGCGGCGAGCCCCGCCACCGTGGCGCTGGTGGCCGCCGCCTCGCGCCACTCCCGGTCGGCGAGCACGCGACCGTACCATTCGAGCGTCAGCGCGTCGGGCGGGAACGCGAGCCACGAGGTCCGGGCAAACGACATCGGCACGAGGGCGAGGATCGGGAGCAGCAGGAACGCGAGGCCAAGCCCCGCGGCGCTCCCCATCGCCATCCGGAACGGCATGTCAGCGCCGCCCCGCGCCGACGAGCGTCTCGAGCCGGAGTGCGCGCTGGGCCGGCACGAGCGCGACGACGGTCGCCAAGATCAGCACGAGCCCGAGCGCGGAGGCGAGCGGCCAGTCCTGGGTCTGGCTCACGTGCGCCTCGACCAGCATCGCGAGCGTCGTCACCTTCCCGCCCCCGAGGAGCGCCGGCGTGATGAAGAACCCGAGCGCGACCACGAACAGGAGGAGACTCCCCGCCCCCACCCCGGTCCGCGAGAGGGGCCACCAGACCCGGCGGAACGCCTGCCACTCGGTCGCCCCGAGCCCCGCGGCCGCGCGAAGGAGCCCGGGATCGATCGCGCGCATCGCGCCGTAGAGCGACAGGATCATGTACGGGAGCAGCACGTGGACCATCCCGACGTGGACCCCGATCTCGTTGTAGACGAGCGGCACGGGCTCGCGCGTGAGACCGAGCGCCATGAGGAGGCGGTTGACCGCCCCCTGGCGCTGGAGCAGCACCATCCAGGTGAAGCTCCGCGCGAGCACGCTGATCCAGAAGGGCGCGACGACCAGCGCCAGCAGGAGCTGCCCCCGCCAGCCTCGGGCCCGGGCGAGAAGGTACGCCACCGGGTACCCGAGGACGAGGCACAGGACGGTCACGGTCGCGCTCAGCCGGAACGTCCGGAGGAGCGCGTCACGGTAGAGCGGCGTGGCGACGAGGTCCCGCCACGGCGAGCTCGAGGGCGCGGTCGGCGCCGTCCCGGGCGCGAGGCTCCACACGAGCACGCGCGCGATCGGTCCCACGAAGACGACAGCGAGGAAGACGAGGAGCGGCACGACGGGCCAGAGCGCCCGGCGGGTCGCGCTCCAGGGTGTCATGTGCCCCGCGGGGTCTCCCCGGCGCGGCCCGAGGCGCCGGGCCTCAGCCGAGGAACGTCAGCCAGCGCTTCTGGACCGCGTCGATGTTCTTGGCCCACCAGACGGCGTCGACCTGGAACTGCCGCTCCACGTTGCCGGGCGCCGTGGGCAGGAGCGCGAGGGTTTCCTTCGACATCTTCTGGTAGGCGAGCCGGTTCGGCACGCCGTACGGGAACTGCTCGGCGAACTGCGCCTCGGGCTCCGCGCGGGCGTAGTGGGCCATGAGCCGCATGGCGGCGTCACGGTTCTTCGACCCCTTGGGCACGATCCAGAAGGACTGCATCCACGCGCCCTGGTCGAACGTCCAGTCGACGTCGGCGCCGGCCTTCTTCAGGTCGATGAGCCGCCCGCTGAACCCCTCGATCAGCTCGACCTCGCCCCCGCGGAGCAACGTCTGGATCTGCGCCGGGCTCTTGTACCAGACGTTGACGACGTCCTTCCGGCTCTCGAGGAAGCGGAAGGCGCGGTCCACGTCGAGGGGGTAGAGCCCGCCCGGCGCCACGCCGTCCGCGATGAGGGCGAACTCGAGGACGCCGACCGGCTGGCCGTACATCGCGCGCCGGCCCGGGAAGGCCTTCGCGTCGAAGAAGTCCTTCCACCCGCGGGGCTGACGCCCGGCCGGGAATTTCTGGCTGTTCCAACCGAGCGAGTAGGCGTAGGCCACGGAGCCGATGCCCCAGTCGCTCGCCGCCGTCGGGAGAAGGTCGCCGCGCGGGATCACGGAGTAATCCGCGCGCTCGAGCATGTCGTCCGCGGCCAGGCGCAGCATCATCTGCCCCTCGGCGTCGACCAGGTCCCACTCGACGGCGCGGGCCTGGACCATGGAGCGGATCTTGGCGATGTCCGGCACGCCCACCGTCCGAACCCGGATACCGGTCTCACGCTCGAACGGATCGTAGAAGAGCTTCCGCTGCGCCTCGCTGTAGGTGCCGCCCCAGGTGCACACGACGACCTCGCCGGCCTGCGCCCTCGCCCGCCGCGGCGCCGCCGCGAAGCCCGCCGCCGACGCCGCGACCCCGATCGCGCGGCCGAGGAAGTCCCGCCGCCCGATTCCCGTTCCCGCCATGATCCTTCGCTCCTCCGCCATGTGGACCTCCGCTCGCGTCCGCATTCTGTCGCGCTCGGTCAGCCTAGCACAGGCGTGCGGTCCCGCCGTACTCGCCGGTGCCATTGGCTGACACCGCCGCGCGGGGATTGGCGGCCGCGACGCCTCAGGGAGACCGCGCCCCGGCGAGGCGCGGGCGGATGATCCGGCGGAACGCCTCGATCTCGGGCTCCGGCATGTCGTAGCCGCCCGCGAGGGTGTGGGACGGGAAGAGGAACACGTGGTCCACTCCGGCCTCCTCGCTCGCGCGAAGAAGGCGATCGGCGCAGCGCTCGGGCGAGCCGAAGAGGCCGAACGCGTCCTCGATGTCCGCGGCAAGCCCGTCCGAGATCGCCTCGGGCACGGGCGACTCCGGCACCGGCAGGCCCGCGGCGCGGAGCCAGTAGAGATTCGAGGCGCTCGGGTAGGTCAGCCACGGGTGCCCGGGGGCGAACCACGCGCGGGGCCAGCGGAACGCGGGCACGCCGTCTCCGTCGAGGCCAATGGTCACGATGAACGCCGTCCGGAATCCGGCGAGGGACCGGCCGGCGCGGCGGGCGCCCGCCTCGAGATGACGGCGCGCCGCGGCCACCGCATCCCGGTGGAGCCCGACCATGAGGAAGGCGCCGTCCGCCACCTCGCCGGCCAGCTCGACCATCCGCGGGCCCGCGGCGAGGAGGTAGACCGGAGGCGGCGGCGAGCCGAGGTTCCGCAGCCGGCTCGGCGGGTCGCCGAAGGCGACGGACTCGCCGGCGAGCAGGCGCCGGAGTCCCAGCACCGCTTCGCGCATCGCCGCCACGGTCGCGCGGGGCTGCCCGACGCTGCGCGCCGACAGGAAGCCCGGGGCGATCGTCAGGGCCACGCGCCCGGGGGCGAGCTCGTCGAGGCTGTGGGCGAGCGACGCCAGCAGCACCGGGTGGCGGACCACGGGGCTCGACGTCGCCGGGTAGAGGTGCAGCCGCCGCGTCCGCTCGGCGGCCAGCGCGAGGACGAGGTACGCGTCGCGCCCGCTGTGCGGATGGTCGTGGACGCCGACGCCGTCGAAGCCGGCGTCCTCGCACCGCGCGATGACGGCCGCGACCTCCGGAATGGGGCGGCCGACGGGGACCCGGATGTCGATCCGCATCAGTCGGGCGTCGCCCGCGCCTCAGAGCGAGTCGGCGCGGCGGACGACGGTGCGGTCGAGATCGGCGACGCGCGGCACGCCGGTGAGGGCGAGCGCGTGGTCGACCTCGGCCTGCAGGATCTCGAGGGCGCGACGGACGCCGGCCGGGCCGCCGACCGAGAGGCCGTAGAGGTACGGGCGGCCGACCATCACGGCCTTCGCGCCGAGCGCCAGGGCCCGGACCACGTCCGCCCCCCGCCGGACGCCGCCGTCCAGCAGGACCTCCATGCGGTGGCCGACCGCGTCCGCGATGGCCGGGAGGGCCTCGACCGTCGCGGCGGTGCCGTCGAGCTGGCGGCCGCCGTGGTTCGACACCACCACGCCGTCCACCCCGTGCTCGAGCGCGCGCCGCGCGTCCGCCGCGGTCATCACGCCCTTCAGGAGGAGCGGGCCGGACCAGAGCGAGCGGAACCACGCGAGGTCGGCCCAGGCGATCGACGGGTCGACCTGGCGGTTGGCCACGCCCGCGAGGGTCACGATGTCCGTCCGCGGCGCGCCGGGGGCGCCGATCAGGTTCGCCAGCGTGAGCCGGGGCCCGAGGAGGACGCGCCACACCCAGCTCACGCGCCGGATCGTGTCGAGCGCGTTTCGCACGGTCACGCGCGGCGGCACGGTGAAGCCGTTCCGGAGGTCGCGCTCGCGGCGGCTGATCACCGGCACGTCGACGGTGAGGAGGAGCGCCCGGTAGCCGGCGGCCTTCGCCCGCTCGACGAACGAGCGTGTCAGGTCGCGGTTCTGCCACACGTAGAGCTGGAACCAGAGAGGCCCCGGCGCGCCCGTCGCCACCTCCTCGATCGAGCAGCTCGAGTGGGTGCTGAGGGTGTAGATCGTCCCCGCGTCGTGAGCGCCACGGGCGGCGGCCACCTCGCCCTTGGGCCAGCAGAGCCCGGCCATCCCGGTCGGGGAGACCACGACGGGCGACGCGATGCGCTCCCCGAAGACGACCGTCGACTGCTCGCGCTTGGACACGTCCACCAGGACTCGAGGCTCGAAGAGGAGCCGCTCGAAGGCGGCGCGGTTCCGGGCCACCGTGAGCTCGTCGCCGGCCCCGCCCTCGACGAAGTCGAAGATCGCGCGGGGCAGCCGGCGGCGGGCCACGCGGCGGAGGTCGTCGATGGTGTGGGCGCGGGCGAGGCTCGTCACGACCGGTGATGATACCATCCCCTCCCGTGGGAGCCGCATGAGTGCCCAGCGACCGACCGACGTCGTCACGCTCTCCTGGCAGGGAAGCCTCCGCTTCGAGACGCGCGCCGGGGACCATACCCTCACCCTCGACAGCGAACGGCAGGCCGGGGTGTCCCCGACCCAGGCGCTCGCCGTGAGCCTCGCGGGGTGCATGGCGATCGACGTCGTCGACATCCTCCAGAAGGGGCGCTTCGCGCTGGCCGGCCTCGAGGCGCGCCTCGAGAGCGAGCGCCGGGCCGAGCCGCCGCGCTACGTCACGCGGGTGGCGCTCCATTTCGTCGTGCGGGGCGACGTCCCGGCGGACCGGGTCGAGCGGGCGATCGATCTGTCCCGGGAGCGATACTGCTCGGTGTGGCACAGCCTCCGGCAGGACGTCGACTTCCGGACCTCCTTCGAGATCGCGCCGGCCGCCCACAGCGATGACGTCCCCGACCGCTGACCCGACGGCGTTTCACGCCTTCGAGCGGGCAGGCTGGGAGGCCATCCCCGGCGCCTACCAGGACGCCTTCGGCACCCTGACGGTCCAGGCCGTCGAGCCCCTCCTCGATGCGGCCCGCGTGGGCCGGGACACGCGCGTGCTCGACGTGGCGACGGGACCCGGCTACGTGGCCGGCGCGGCCGCCCGGCGCGGCGCCTCGGTCGTCGGCGTCGACTTCTCCGAGGGGATGCTCGGCGAGGCCCGCCGCCATCATCCCGCCATCGACTTCCGGACGGGCGACGCGCAGGCGCTCCCCTTCCCCGACGCCGCCTTCGACGCCGTCGTCATGAGCTTCGGCCTCCTCCACCTCGCCCGCCCCGACCAGGCGCTCGGGGAGGCGCACCGCGTGCTGCGCCCCGGCGGCCGCGTCGGGTTCACGGTCTGGGCGAGGCCCGAGGAGGCCGTCGCCTTCGACATCGTGCTCCGCGCCGTCGAGCGCCACGGCCGTCTCGACGTGCCGCTCCCGGCGGGCCCGCCCTTCTTCCGCTTCAGCGACGCGGAGGAGTCACGCCGCGTGTTGCGGGGTCTCGGGTTCGAGGCGCCGGAGGTCACGGTCGTGCCGCAGGTCTGGCGGCTCCGCTCGGTCGACACCCTCTTCGAGCTCATGCGCGAGGGTACGGTGCGGACGGCGGGACTGCTCCGCGCGCAGACGCCCGCCGCGCTGGAGGCGATCCGCGCCGATGTGCGGGAGTCGGTTCGGGCCTATCAGCGGGGCGGGGGCGTCGAGCTGCCGATGCCCGCCGTCCTGTCCTCGGCCGCCAAGCCCTGACGCGGGGAGGGCCCGGCGGGATCAGCCCGCCACGCGGCGGACGATCTGCTCGCGGTGGTAGTCCGCGTCGCCCCAGGTCGCCTCGAGGGCCTTCGCGCGCTTCACGTAGAGGTGGAGGTCGTACTCCCACGTGAAGCCGATCCCGCCGTGCACCTGGATCGCCTCGCCGCAGACCTTCCGCGCCGCGTCTCCGACGTACGCCTTCGCCACGGAGGCGGCGAGCTCGGCGTCCTCGGCGAGGGCGTCCTGGGCCCAGGCCGCGTAGTAGGTCGCCGCGTGCGCGTTCTCGACCTCGAGGAGCATCTCGGCCAGCCGGTGGCGGATCGCCTGGAATGAGCCGATGGGCTGGCCGAACTGCTCGCGCACCTTCGCGTACTCGACCGACATCTCGAGGCACCGGCGGGCCGCGCCGAGCATGGTCGCGGCCGCCCCCACCGCGCCCCAGCGGAGGAGCCCCGCGAGGAGCGGGGTCGCCTCTCCCGGCCCGCCGACACGCGCCTCGTGGCGGACCGGGACGCCGTCGAGCCGGACGGTGGCCCAGCGCATGCCGGGGTCCATCACCGGCACCGGGGCGACGTGGAGCCCCTCCGCTCCCGCCTCGACCATGAACAGCGCCAGCCCATCCGGACCGCGCGCGGGCACGAGAAGGACGTCGGCCACGTGCGCCCACGGCACCCACTGCTTCACGCCGGAGAGGCGGACGCCGCCCGGCGTCGGCTCGGCGCGCGTCTCGGTCGCCTCGGGGCTCCAGTCGAGCGCGGCATCGAGGAAGCAGACGGTCGCGCGCAGAGACCCGCCCGCCACCGCGGGAAGCCAGCGCGCCTGCTGCGCGGCGGTCCCCGCCGTCTCGATGGCGCGGGCGGCGACGGCCGTCTCGAGGTACGGGCCCGGGCACGCGGCACGGCCGAGCTCCTCGAGGACGATGGCCGTCTCGACCAGGCCGAGCGCGCTCCCGCCGTGCGCCTCCGGCAGCGTGAGCCCGAGCCAGCCGAGCCGCGCCATCTCCTTCCAGAGGTCGTCCTTCTCGCCGCGCGGGTCGTCCCAGAGCGCGCGGACGCCGGCCGGCGTCGCGTGCTCGTCGAGGAAGGCGCGGGCCGTGCCGCGGAGAAGCTCCTGGTCCGGGCTGAACGCGAAGTCCATCGCGCGCCCTACGCCCGCGCCCGGTCCGCGCGCGCTTCCTTGGGGAGCCCGAGGACGCGCTCGCCGATGATGTTCTTCTGGATCTCCGAGGAGCCCGCGTAGATCGTCCCGGCGCGCGACCAGAGGTACGCGGTCGCCCAGGTGCCGGGCTCGCCGGACGAGGTGTCGACGCCCGTGAAGCCGTCGACGTCGCTCTCCATCGTCTGGGCCCAGGGGCCGAGGATCTCCTGGACGAGCTCGTGGTAGCGCTTCTCGAACTCGCTGTAGGAGAGCTTCGTGATGGACGCGGCGGGCCCGGGCGACTCGCCCTTCTCGAGCGCCGACAGGATACGGAGGGCGGCGTAGCGCTGGACCTCGAGGTCGGCGTAGATCCGGCCGAGCCGCCCGCGCACCGCCGGATCCTCGAGAAGCGGGCGTCCCGCTCGACGGAGCGTCCGCGCCGCCCGGAGCAGCTGGCGAAACGCCGCGGCGTAGCGGGTCACGCGGGCGAGCGAGCTCCCGCCCCGCTCGTAGGAGAGCGTGGTCTGAGCGATCTCCCAGCCCTGGCCGAGACGGCCGATCAGGTCGGCCTTGTCCACGCGCGCGTCGGTCATGAACACCTCGGAGAAGTGCGCGCTCCCCGTGATCTGGCGGAGCGGCCGCACCTCGACGCCGGGCTGGCGCATCGAGATGAGGAAGCAGGAGATCCCCTTGTGCTTGGGGACCGCGGTGTCCGTCCGCGCGAGGAGGAGCCCCCAGTCGGCGACGAGCCCGCCGCTCGTCCAGATCTTCTGGCCGTTCACCACGAAGTGGTCGCCCCGGTCCTCGGCCCGCGTGCGGAGGCTCGCGAGGTCCGACCCCGCGTTCGGCTCGGAGTAGAGCTGGCACCAGAGCTCCTCCGCGGCTAGGATCTTCCGGAGGTAGCGCTGCTTCTGCGCCTCGGTGCCGTGAACGATGATCGTCGGGCCGACGATGGCGATGCCCAGAGGGTTGATCGGCGCCGGCACGCCGGCGCGCGCCATCTCGTCCGCCACGATCGCCTGCTGGAGCGGCGTCGCGCCGCGGCCGCCGTAGGCGACCGGCCACCCCATGCCCACGTAGCCCGCGTCGTAGAGCCGGCGGTGCCAGGCGCGCCGTTGCTCGAGCGTCGCCGGCTCCTCGCGAGGGGCATTCGCCTCGAGCCAGCGACGGGTCGCCTGGCGGAACGCGAGATCCTCGGACGAGTATCGGAGATCCATGAGCCGCCTCCCGGCCGGTCCGGCCACCCCCACGATATGCGCGGGACGGCCGGAGCGCCAGCCGGGGCAAAGCGTCAGGCGGGGACGGCCTCCGAGACCGCGGAGCGCCGGAGCATCACGTCGGCGACCTCGGTCGCCGACGGGCGTCCGAAGAGGTAGCCCTGGCCCTGGTCGCAGCCGAGGCCCCGCAGCTCGGCGAGCTGCTCGGGCGTCTCGACACCCTCGGCGACGGCCTTGAGCCCGAGGGCGCGCGACAGACCGACCACGGCGCGCACGATGGCGGCGTCACCCCGGTTCGCTGGCAGGCCCGCGACGAAGGAACGGTCCACCTTCAGGACGTCGATCGGGAATCGCTTCAGGTACCCGAGGCTCGAGTACCCGGTGCCGAAGTCGTCGATGGCGAGCCGGATGCCAATGGCCTTCAGGTGCTCGAGCGTCTTCACGGTCGCGTCGGCGTCGCCCATCGCCGTGCCCTCGGTGATCTCGACCTCCAGGCCCGAGGCGTCGAGCCCGGACTCGGCGAGCACCTGCCCCACGTCTTGCACCAGCCGCGGGTGGCGGAACTGGCGGGGCGAGAGGTTGACGGCCATGACCAGGTCGATACCGATCTCGGAGTCGGCGCGCCAGATGGACGCCTGTCGGCACGCCGTCTCGAGCACCCAGCGCCCGATCGGCAGGATGAGGCCCGTCTCCTCCGCGATCGGGATGAACGAGCCGGGAGGCACGAGGCCGCGCTCGGGATGCTCCCAGCGCACCAGCGCCTCCAGGCCGACGATCCGCGCGGTGCGCAGGTCGACCTGCGGCTGATAGTGGAGGCGGAGCTCGCCCCGGTCGAGCGCGCGGCGCAGCTCGGTCTCCATCTTGAGCCGGCCCTTCACGGTCTCGCGCATGCTCGACTTGAACACCTCGAAGCACGCGCGGCCGTTGGCCTTGGCGCGGTACATCGCGATGTCGGCGTTCCGCAGGAGCCCCTGGGCGGTGGTGCCCTGGTTTAGGCCGCCGAGCGCGATCCCGATGCTGGCCCCGATGAAGATCTCCTGGTTCTCGATCCGGAACGAGGCGCGGAACGCCTCGATGATCCGCTCCGAGACGAGCGCGGCGTCGCCGGCCGAGCCGACGTCCTCGAGGAGCACGGTGAACTCGTCGCCGCCGATGCGGGCGATGGTGTCGACGCGCCGGAGGCAGGTGCGGAGGCGCTCGGCCACCTTCACGAGGAGCTGGTCGCCGTGGTCGTGGCCCAAGTTGTCGTTGACCAGCTTGAACCGGTCGAGGTCGAGGAAGAGCACCGCAGCCGACTTTCCGCGGCGCGCGGAGCGCTCGAGCGCCTGCTCCAGTCGGTCCATGAACAGCATGCGGTTCGGCAGCCCGGTCAGCTGGTCGTGGAGAGCCCGCTGGACCAGCTGCGCCTCGAGGGACTTGTGCCGGCTGATATCGCGGGCGTTCAGGACCACGCCGCGCACACCGGACTGGTGGAGGAGGTTCGTCCCCTTCACCTCGAACCAGCGCCACGAGCCGTCGCGGTGCTGCCAGCGGAGCTCGATCGACCTGGACCCGCCCCGGTGGTCGAGGAGCTCGGTGTGGAACGTCTGCGCGCTCTGCGCGTCCGCCTCGTTGATGACGGCCCACACCGGGCTCCCGACGAGTCGATCGGGGTCGTAGCCGAGCACGGTCTGCACGGCCGGGCTCGCGTGCCGGACCGTGCCGTCCACCTCGAGGACGATGATCACGTCGGCCGCGTGCTGCACGAGCGCGCGGAATCGCTCCTCGCTGGCCCGGAGCCCCTGCTCGTCGGTCGCGAGCTTCCGGTAGGCGCGCCCGACCCGGACGACCCGGAACCCGAGCCAGCCCACCGCGGCCCCGCCCAGCCCGGCGAACAGGGCCACGCCCGTCGCGAGCGCGCGGTGCGTGCGCTCGAGCGCGCCGGCGAACACGCCGGCGGCGACGCCCGTCGCCTGGCTGACATCCTCGAGACCCGCGCGCGGCGCGACGGCGCGCGCCTGGTCCAAGCGGCCTGCGAGGAGAAGCGCGAACGCTTCGTCCACGGCCGCCTGCTGGCCCAGCACCGCGGCGCGCACGCGGCTCGAGGCCTTGGGGGTCCCGTCCACGCGCAGCATCCGGTCGAACGTACCGACGCGCCGCTCGTCGCGCTCGAGCATGTCGAGGTCAGTCGCGAGCTGCTGCTGGATCTCCCGGAGCCGGGCCGCGAACTCCGCGCCGCGACGGGGTTCGAGGATCGCCTGGCGCTTCACGTAGTGCTCCTGGGCGATGCGCTCTTCGACCCGGGCCATGGTGAGGAGCGCCCGGTGGTGGGCCGCCGTTTGCTGAACCAGGAGGAACCCGGCGAGCCCCGTGAGACCGGCGACCCCGAGTGCGATGATGAGCGCGAGACGGCCGGATAGGTCGAGCCGCTCAGGGACGGCGTCGACGTCAGGGCGGCGCGCTTCGGCGGGCGCCTCGGCGCCCGCGGCCTTCGAGCGCCGCATCAAACTCCGGAACGGCCAGCCGCGAAGTCTCCCCTTCACAGGCTCTCCCGAGACACAGAGGTTGGGCGCGGCCGGCTCGGAGCCGGGCGCCGCGGGGGATAAGGCAAGTCTCGTGCCCGGTCTAGACCCCTCGGAAACCAGTCCCGGAGCAGCGATTGGGCCGTTCGGCCGCCTCGCACGGGTGCGTCCCTACTATAAGGAGAGGTCGGATCTGTCCGTGAGGACTGACAATCTGACGTGTGACGAAATGCCGCCGCCGCGGGCGGAAGATCGTCACAGGCGGGACGGTGAACCGGCCCGTCCAGCCCCTTTGAAGGGTCCGCTCAGAACGGGAGCGGGAGCCCCGGGATCCCGAGGAGGAGACCGAGCCCCCAGGCGCCGAGGGTCACGCCGACGCCGGCCGTCAGCGCCCGCCCCCTCGTGATCGCCTTCTCCACGAACATGACCGCCGCGAGCGCCAGCATCCATCCCACGCTGGCGCCGCCGACGGCAAACATCACGAGCATGAGGGCCCAGCAGCACCCGACGCAGTAGGCGCCGTGGAGCGCCCCGACCCGGAGCGCCCGGACCGCGCGCGACCCGCCACGCCAGTGCTGGATGACGAAGCCGATCGGGGAGCGGCACTGGCGGAGGCACGAGTACTTGAGCGGCGAGAACTGGAAGAGGCCCGCCACCAGGAGGAGCGCGCCCGGGAGTCGCTCGGGCCGGGCCGCGAGCCACGCCGATCCCTCGAGGAGCCGGTGGAGGCCGAGGTCGGCGAGGAGCGCGACGCCGCCGAAGAGGGCCCACATCGCGAGATAGCCGGCGCAGAGGAGGGCGAGGAGCCCGGCCGACGCCCCGGTGATCGTGAGGAACACCCGGACGAGGGGGAAGGCGGACGGCAGCATCATCGCCACCGACATCAGGGTCCACGCGACGAGGAAGGCGAGGACGCGCGGCCACCGGAGGACCCCCTCGTCTGCCAGGGACGCGTGCGAGAGCCACCCGCCGGGACCCGCGGCCTGGGCGAGCCCGAGCACCGCCCAGGCCGCGGCGACGAGCGCCGCCAGGACGCTCCCGTACACCCAGGGCTCCACGCGGTCCTCGGCCCGGGCGGCGAACGGCGTGGCCACGCGGAGGCTAGGCGGCGAACCGGAACGCGCCCTCGACCGCGTTGCGGTTCACGAACGACCACTCCATCCCGTGCTCGGGGATGTGCACCTTGTGGTAGATCGCCTTCGCCACGTACGCGGGCGAGCCCGGGATCGTGGTGAAGATCGTGTTGCTGAGGGTCGTGGGCTTCCCCTTCGCGTCGACGTAGGGCGCCATGGCCGCCTGCACCTTGTCGCCGATCTTGATCGTCCCCTTGCCCTTCTCGAGCTTGAACTGGATCGGGACGTCGTACACGCCCTTGACCTCGCCCACGAGCTTGGCGAGGTCGGCGAGGGGCCCGCCGAGCTTGCCGGTCCAGGCGTCGAGGATCGCCCGCTTCTGGGCCGGCTTCGCCTTGTTGCTCATGTAGACGACGACCTTCCAGTTCCCCTTCAGCACGTTCCCGGGGATCTGGGCAACCAGCGCGAAGGCGATCCCGCCCACGTCCACGCCCTCGATCGTCCCCTTGTCGATGCGGTACGCGAGGAAGGCGTCGCAGGTGCCGCCGTGCGGGTCGTCCCCGATCCAGCACGGACATGGAGCGCTGCAGGAGCACGCCTCGAGGAGCGCACCCTGGACACGATACTTTGGCTTGGTAGGCATCGGCCGTCCTCCATTGGTCGAGCGAGGTTGAGCAGGACACACGCGTTTCCGCCGCGAAGGACGGCGCGACTCTACCGCCGCGCCTCGCATCCCGTCAAGGCGCCCACGCGCTTGACACCCCTCGGGGCAGGCCGTATCTATGGGGGCCTGCCCACCGGGGCGACCCGCCATCTTGGCGGGCCTTGCCGTGACGACACCAAACGACCCTCGAACAGAGGCAATACGCGCGTGAGCGATCGATTCGACGTGGCGGTGGTCGGCGGCGGCATCGTGGGCCTCGCCACGACCCGCGCCCTGCTGGCCGAGCAGCCCGGCCTCCGGCTGGTCATCCTGGAGAAGGAGGCGCGGCTCGCCTCGCACCAGACGGGGCACAACAGCGGCGTCATCCACTCGGGGATCTACTACAAGCCGGGGTCCCACAAGGCGCGGCTCTGCGTCGAGGGCGCGCGCCTCATGAAGGCCTTCTGCGCGGAGCACGGCATCCGCGTGGACCCGATCGGCAAGGTCATCGTCGCCATGTCGGAGGCGGAGCTGCCGCGGCTCGACACGCTCTTCGAGCGCGGCACCGCCAACGGCGTCGAGGGGCTGTCTCTCATCGACGCGCATCGCCTTCGCGAGATCGAGCCCCACGCGGCCGCGATCCGCGCGATCCACTCTCCCACCACCTCCATCGTCGACTACGGGGAGGTCGCGCAGACCCTGGCGCGGGACCTCCTCACGCAAGGCGTCGTCATCCGGACCAGCGCCCGCGTCACGGCGATCCGGCGGACGGGCGAGGGCTTCGATCTCTCGACCGCATCCGGGCCCGTCCAGGCGCGTCGTCTCGTGAATTGCGCCGGCCTCTACTCCGACGTCGTCGCGCGGCTCGCCGGCGCCCGGCCCGGCGTCAGGATCATCCCGTTCCGGGGCGAGTACTACATGATCCGGCCCGAGCGCCACGACCTGGTCCGCGGCCTCATCTACCCGGTCCCCGATCCCGAGTTCCCGTTCCTCGGCGTGCACTTCACGCGCACGGTGCACGGCGAGGTCGAGGCGGGGCCGAACGCGGTCCTGGCGTTCGCTCGCGAGGGCTACCGGTTCGGGCGGATCCACCCGCGCGAGCTCCTGGGAACGCTCGGCTACCGCGGCTTCTGGTCGATGGCCCGGCGCTACTGGCGGATGGGCAGCTACGAGATGTACCGGTCGCTCAGCAAGGCGGCGTTCGTCGAGGCGCTGCGTCGGCTCATCCCCGACATCGGGCCGGCCGACATCACTCCCGGCGGCGCCGGCGTCCGGGCCCAGGCGGTGGCCGAGGACGGGTCGCTGGTCGACGACTTCCGCATCGCGAGGTCAGCCGACGCGATCCACGTCCTGAACGCGCCGTCGCCGGCGGCCACCGCATCGCTCGCCATCGGCCGCCACATCGCGGGGCTCGCCGCGGAGGCGTTCGCCCTCCGCTGACGCGCCCGCGCGGCGGCGGCGCTACGGCTCAGCGCGGCCGGGCGACCTCGTCGGCGAGAAAGCGCGTGACCTCCACGATCGCGTCCGCCCGCGCGGCCGGATCGGTGCCGACGGTCGCGCCGGAGTCGCCGTCGGGGCGGTTGTGGTTCTTCACCTCGGGCCGGTAGCGCACCGGCGTCGCCGGCGCGTCGAACGCGTGGTGGGCGCCGGGGTACACCTTGATCGCGATCGGCGCCCCGGCCGCGCGCGCCCGCTCGACGATCTCCGCGCACGGGGCGGCGGGCGTCCAGTCGTCGAGCGCGCCCACCAGGATGTAGAGGGGCGCATAGGGACGGAAGGCCGGCCCGCCCGGGTACTTCCGGGTGCAGTTCGGATAGAAGGCGACGGCGGCGCGGAAGTCCCGCTCGGCGCTCCCCTCGTCGAACACCACGCCAAGGGTCGCCGCGGCGCCGTTCGACCAGCCCAGGAGCCCGATCCGATCGGCCTGGATGTCGCGGCGCGCCTGGAGGTAGCGGAGCGCCCCGCGCGCGTCGTCGGCGCGGTCGCGCGCCGGCGAGAGCATGTGTCGGCCGGTGCACACCTCGTCGATGCCCCGCGGCGTGAAGCTGTCCACCAGCAGGGTGACGTAGCCCAGGCCGCGGAGATGGTCCGCCCAGAACCGGAGCTTGCCCTGGATGGCGCCCCCGCGCGTCCGGAGCCCCGTGCAACCGTGCATCATCACGACGGCGGGGAACGGCCCCGCGCCCTCCGGCAGGGCGAGGACACCCTCGAGCCGCGCGGGCGCCCGGCCCTCCCGCGGGTCACCCGCGAACGTCACGACCTGACCCGGGTCGCGGGCCACGGCCGGCGCAGCGGGGCGGCCCGCCGCGCCGACGACGGCGCCGCCGGCGGCGGCCAGGAGCGCGGCGAGCCAGGACACCACGTGCGGCCCTCGTCTCACTGGAGCGGCGAGTAGGCCGTCGGCTTCCAGATCTCGCTCCGGATGCGCGCGACGATCGGGCCGTCCTTCTCCGAGTCGGCGCGAACGCGGAGCCAGTCGGGATCCGACCCGAAGCTCCCCCAGGCCTTCTCGCGGTGCGCGAGGTCCGGGAACCGGACCATGTAGTGGAGCACGTTCGACGTGCCGATCACCACGTCCCAGAACCCCACCACGTCGATGCCGTGCTTCCGGAACAGGCCGAGCGTGTGGTTCTGGAACCGGGCCTGCATGGCCGGCATGCGCCCGGGAACGATGTCGTAGCTGCGCAGCTCGTAGATCACCGGTCGGCCTCCTCCTGGGGGTTGGGGCTCGGCGACGTGAGGGCCCGCGCCGCGGCGAGCGCGCGGCGGAGGCCGGGGTCGAGATCGAGGGTCGGGAGCTCGTCCCACGTGAACCACCGGAGCGCGCGGACCTCGGCGACCAGGCGTCGGAGACTCGCGTCGGGCGGCGCGATCACCAGGTAGCGCAGGTCCAGGTGGCGGTGCGCGGGCTCGTCGCCCCGCGCCGGGATCGGATGGACGTCGACGTCGAGGGGCCGCGGCGCCGACGGATGAAGGGCCAGCCCCTCGATGCCCGTCTCCTCCCGCGCCTCGCGGAGAGCCACCGTCTCGCCGTCCCGCTCCCCGGGCTCGGCGTGGCCGCCGGGCTGGAGCCAGCGGCCGAGCTTCCGATGGTGGAGCAGGAGCACTTGGTCGCCCGCCGCCGACACGACGACCGCGCTGCCGGTCAGGTGGCCCTTCACGATCCGCCGGTCGAAGGGATCGGCGTGCTCGTCCACGAAGGCGAGGATCTCGCCGAGATCCGCCGCCTCCTTCGTATCCGCCGGCGCGTGGCACGCGAGCCGGCCGCGGAGCTCGGCGACGGGGCCGACGCCGGCCGTCACGGCCTCGCCGTCCCTCGCGACCTGAAGGCGCTCTCCGCGGGCGATCACGATCGAGAGCACGGTAGGGCGGCGACCACAAGGGTGTCAACAACACCCCCGCCGCGGCGCCCGTATGGCACACTCGGGCCGTGGGCCTGGGACGCACGACCCGCTTCGCGCCGCTCCCCGCCGGCGCCCGCCGCGTGAGCGTGATGCGGGCCGGCGCGGGCGGCGTGAAGGCGCTCGCGCCGTCGACCGCGCTCCTCGGCGAGTTCCAGGCCCGGAAGCGCCAGCTCGTCCGCGAGGGCGCCTCGGCCGAGGCCGCCCACTCGAAGGCGCACGCCTCGATGGACTACCGGGCGCGGTACCTCGCCGAGATCAAGGGCCGGCCCGACGGCATGGCCGCGCTCCGTCGACTGCTGGAAGAAGCGGGCGCCCGAGACATCTACCTCATGTGCATGTGCCCGTACCGGACCCCCGGCCGCGCCTGCCACACCTACGCGCTCCTCGACCTCGCCAAGGAGCTCGACCCGTCCCTCCCCGAGCTCCCCGAGCCCACCCCCCGCTAGCGTCAAACTCCGGGGTCAGGCCTCAGATTTCGATATCGGGGGAAGGTAGGCCCCGATTTCAAAGTTAAGGCCTGACCCCGGAGTTTGGGATTGGGTGGCACTGGTCGCAGGGGCACCACTCGCGGAGGCGCTGGAAGGTGAAGATCCCGGTCCCGTGACCGTCGCTCCAGTGGATCCGGATCGCGTAGCGGCCCACCAGCGCGATCTCGTCGGCCCGGATGTCCGGGCGAACGGTGCGGGGATCCAGCAGGCGCTGGCCGGTCAGCTCGTGGACGCAGCCGGCGCACGGACAGCGCTCGCGGAGCACCTTGTTCGGGAAGACGCTCCGGTGACCATCCGACCACGTGACGTGAATCTCGCGCCCCTCGACGCGGCGGATCTCGACCGGCGACGCGTCCGGCATGGTCTCCCCGAGGGGCGCCGCCCGCCCTACGCGCGGATCCGCGCGCCCTGCGGATCGAAGAGGACGTCGGGCGCGACCTGGGCAGCCACGCGCTCGCCGAAGACCTCGACCTCGAGGCGCGTGCCCACCGCCTGGCCGAGATCGACCGGCAGGTACACGAAGCCGACGTTCCGGCCCACCGTGTAGCCGTAGCCGCCGCTCCGGAGCCGCCCGAGGACCTGGTCGTCCCGCCACACGGCCTCGCCGCCGTAGATCGTGACGGCGGGGTCGATGGTCACGGTCGCGAGGCGGCGCGTCGGCCCGTCGGCCTTCGCCCGCACGAGCGCGTCGCGCCCGACGAAGTCGCCCTTTCCGAGGCGGACGCAGAAGCCGAGCCCCGCCTCGTAGGGATTGTCGGACGGCGTGATGTCCGCGCTCCAGTAGCGGTAGCCCTTCTCGAGCCGGAGCGACTCGAGGGCCTTGTACCCCACCGGCGCGAGGCCGACCGGCCGCCCCGCCGCGACGAGCGCGTCCCAGACGGCGCCGGCCGCGCGGGGCTCCACGTAGAGCTCCCAGCCGAGCTCGCCGACGTAGGTCACGCGCTGGGCCCACACCTCGGCGTCACCGACGCGGATCGTGCGCGCGCTCATGTAGGGGAACCCGGCATTGGACACGTCGTCGCTCGTCACCGCCTCGAGGACTCGGCGGGCAGCGGGCCCCCACAGGCCGATCACCGCCAGCTCGTCGGTCACCTCACGGACGTCCACGGACCCGTCCCGCGGCATGTGCATGCGGATCCACCCGAGGTCGCCGGGCACGAAGCCCGAGCCGGTCACCACGCGGAAGCGGTCCTCGGCGAGTCGGATGACCGTGAGGTCCGCCTCGATCCCGCCGCGGGAGTTCAGGAACTGCGTGTAGACGACGCTCCCGGGCGGCTTCCCCACGTCGTTGTCCGAGAGGCGCTGGAGAAGCGCGAGCGCGCCCGGTCCCCGCACCTCGACCTTCCCGAACGAGGTCATGTCGAGGAGGCCCGCGCGCTCTCGCACCGCGCGGTGCTCCTCGCCGACCCGGTCGAAGAAGGCCGGTCGGCCCCAGCCCCATGCCCGCTGGTCCGCGCCAGCGCGGCGGCCGGGCCGGCCGGGGTCGTAGTAGTTCACGCGCTCCCAGCCGTTCTTCTCGCCGAACACGCCGCCCAGCGCGAGCCCGCGACCGTCGAGCGGCGAGCGGCGCCGGTCCCGCACCGACTGGTTCTCGTCGTGGGGGTAGCGGAGCATGTAGTAGTAGCGGTACGACTCGCGGGCCCGCTCCGCCGCGAAGGCGCGATCCTCGTACACGGGGCCGAAGCGGCGCACGTTCATCTCGCCGACGTCGTAGGGCGGCTCCCCTTCCACGAGCCACTCGGCCACGATGTCGCCGATCGCGGCGCCGGCGCCGAAGCCCGTGTGGGAGAGCCCGGCCGCCGCCCAGAAGCCCGGCACGCCCGGCACCGGCCCGAGGAGCGGCCGGCTGTCCGGCGTGATGCCCTCGGGCCCGTTCGTGAGGTGGGCCATCTCCGCCCGCCCGAGGATCGGGACGCGGCGGATCGCGCCCTCCATGATCTCGCCGAAGAGATCCCAGTCCGACGGCAGGAGCTGCTGCGTGAAGTCCCAGGGCACGCCGTCCACCGACCAGGCCACCGGCTCCCGCTCGAAGCCGCCGATCAGGAAGCCGCCGACCTCCTCGCGGAGGTAGACCAGGTTCTCCGGGTCGCGGAGGCACGGCGTCCCGCGCGGGAGCTCGTGGCCGGGGATCGGCTTGGTCGCGAGGTGCTGGTGGACGAGCGGCGTGATCGGGAGGCTCACCCCCGCCATCGCCGCCACCTGGCGGCCCCACATCCCCGCCGCGTTGACCACGATCTCGGCACGGACGCGCCCCCGGTCGGTGACGACGGCCGCGACGGCGCCGTCGGGCGACCGCTCGATGCCCGTGACGCGGACCCCGGTCTCGACGGTCACGCCGAGCGCCCGCGCGCGGCGCGCGATCTCGGTCGTGGACCCGCTCGGGTCGATCCAGCCGTCGCCCGGCAGGTACATCGCGCCGTGGAGGTCGTCGGCGGACATGAGCGGGAACAGGCGCAGCGCCTCGGCGGGCGAGATCGTGTCGACGTCGAGGCCGAGGGCCCGCGCGGTTCCCACCTGACGCCGGAGAAACAGCCACTGGTCGCGGCTCGAGGCGACCCGGAGGCTCCCCACCTCGTGCCAGTGCTCGGGCGAGCCCGACTCCGCCTGGAGACTCCGGTAGAAGCGGATCGAGTACTGCCGCATCCGCATGATCGTGGGCGAGGTGTGGAAGTGCGTGACCATCCCGGCGGCATGCCAGGTCGACCCGCTGGTGAGCTCGCCCTTGTCGACGAGCAGCACGTCGGTCCAGCCCTTCCGCGCCAGGTGATACGCGATGCTGCACCCGGCGATACCGCCGCCGACGATCACGACCCGCGCCTGGTCCTTCACACGCCTCCCCGCGTCCGCGCTCCCGCGGACGACCGCCCCATTCTTCCCGTGCGGCGATGGTCCGTCAATGGAGCGCGAGCGCCTCGGACGCGCGTCACCCGGCGCAGGAGAAGGGGCGCGATCCTCGCGGCCTCGCCCCGGGGGCTCGCGGTGTCGATCGGGCTCGCCTTCCCGCCTCCGGCCGCGCGAAGCGTCAGGGTCTTCGATCCTCGTTGCGAGCGGGGATTACGAACGAGACCCTCGTGGCGGCTGCCATAGCGCGTCCGTGACCTCCTGTCCGGGGGGCATGATAGCCTGTCGCCGCGGCGAGACGGCTGATTCGGCCCTGGCCGCCAACGATGGGTCCGCCACGCGTCACCGTGCTGATGCCTGTGTGGAACGGCGGGGCGCACCTACCCGCCGCGATCCGCAGCGTCCTCGGCCAGACACTCGTCGATCGCGAGCTGCTCGTCGTCGACGACGGATCGACCGACGATAGCGTCGCGGTGGCTCGCGCCTCGCACCGCGCGAGCCTCGAGCGGGTGGCCTGCTGCGAGCTGCTCGTCGCCATGCGCCTCGTGGACCGGGAGGAGCTGGCCCGGCTCGAGGCGTGGCTCGCCCAGGTGGCATGACGGCGCGCGGCGGCTGCCCGGGCGCGACGCTCCGCGGCCGGTGGGCCGTGATGGCCCTGCTCCTCGTTGCGACCGCCGCGGGGCCCGCGGGGCCGGCGCCCCCGGGGGCGGCGACGCCAGCCCGTCAGGCGGTATGGGAGGTCGTCAACAGCGGCCCGCACGACCCTGACGCCTTCGTCCAGGGGCTCGTGTGGCACGACGGTGGGTTCTTCGAGAGCACGGGCCTCGTCGGCCGGTCCACGCTCCGCCGGGTCGAATGGCCGAGCGGCCGGGCCGTGCGGCGCATCGACCTGCCGCGGGACGTGTTCGGCGAAGGCCTGGCCCGGGTCGGCGACCGCCTCGTCCAGCTCACGTGGCGGTCGGAGCGCGGCTTCGTCTACGACCTCGCGAGCTTCCGGCTGCTCCGCGAGTTCCGCTACTCGGGAGAAGGCTGGGGGCTCGCCTTCGACGGCACCAGTCTCATCCTGAGCGACGGCAGCGACGTGCTCACCTACCTCGATCCCAGCCAGTTCGCGCCGACGCGGAGGCTCTCGGTCACCTGGAACGGCCAGCCCGTTCCCCGCCTCAACGAGCTCGAGTTCGTGGACGGAGAGATCTGGGCGAACGTCTGGTACACGGACGTCATCGTCCGGATCGACCCGGCGTCGGGTCGGGTCTCGTCGTTCCTCGACCTCACGGGGCTGGCGCCGGACGCCGTCCGCTCCAAGGACGGCGCGGTTCTCAACGGAATCGCCTACGACCCGACGACCCGGCGCGTCTTCGTCACGGGCAAGCTCTGGCCCCGCATCTTCGAGCTCCGCGTCCGCTAGCCGGCCCGGGACGCCACCGTCGGGCCGGTGCTACAATTCGGGCCCGCGGCATGCGTCCCGTCGAACCCACGCACCAGCTCGGCCGCCCCCCGGAGCCGGAGGGCAGGCCGGTGCGCTTCCACCCGATCGGCCGCGACATGTGGGACGTGGAGAATCCACTGCCGCGCGCGTATCTCCCGGCGGAGGTCCGCGTCATGCCGACCCGGCTTCACCTGCGCTCGACCCTCCAGCGTCTCTGGCCGACCGACGCGGTCCTGGTCGAGACGCCGACGCGCTGCCCGAGCCGGAGCGCTGCCCCGGCGCCCGGCGCGGTCCGCTTCGAGGCCGACGAGCCGGAGCGCGTCCGGCTGCGCGTGCGGGCCGACGAGGCCGGCCCGCTGGTCCCGAGCGACATGTACTATCGAGGCTGGACCGCGACGGTGGACGCACGCCGCGCGCGCGTCCTCCCGGCGAATCTGATCTTCCGGATGGTCTGCGTGCCCGCCGGCGACCACGTGGTCGAGTTCACGTTCCGTCAACCGAAGTTTCGTCTCGGGCTCGGCATCACGATCGCCACGGCGATCGGGGCCCTGCTCATCGTGCTGGGGCCCGGCGCGCGGACCCGGATCCGCCGCCCGCGCTGACCTGGCCCACGGGAGGCTCCGACCCAATGGATCCGAAGACGATTGCCGGGATCTGGCCCATCCTCTACGCCTTCTTCGACGCCGCGGGGCGGATCGACCGCGCGGCCATGCGGCGGCAGCTCGACGGCTGCGTGGCCGGCCAGGCCCACGGCGTTGCGGTGATGGGCCTGGCCACGGAGGTGGGCAAGCTCGACATCCGCGAGCGGCGACAGCTCCTCGAGTGGGTCGCCGAGGACCTGGGCGGGCGGAAGCCGCTGGTCGTCACGATCGCCGAGCCGAGCGTCGAGGGCCAGGCGGAGATGGCACGCGCGGCGGAACGCCTGGGCGCGGGCTGGGTGATCCTCCAGCCGCCGCCGGTGGCCGGCCTGCCGGAGATCGAGTACGTGCGGTTCTTCGGCGCCGTCGCCGACCGCGTGTCGGTACCGGTCGCGGTCCAGAACGCCCCCGGCTACCTCGGGGTCAGTCTCTCGAACGCGGGGCTCCGCGAGCTGTCGCGACAGCACCCGAACGTGTGCCTCCTGAAGGGCGAGGGTCCGGCGGTGGTGATCCGCCGTCTCATCGAGGACACGCAGGGCGCCTTCCGAGTCCTGAACGGCCGCGGCGGCCTCGAGCTGCCCGATAACCTCCGCGCGGGCTGCGTCGGAATGATCCCGGCGCCGGAGTGCTTCGACGTCCAGGTCCGTATCTACGAGCTGATGCGCACCGGGCGGCCGGAGGACGAGGCGGAGGCGGAGCGGCTCTACCGCGGCATCCTGCCGCTCCTCGTCTTCCTGATGCAGTCGCTCGAGAACTTCCTCTGCTACGGGAAGCGCCTCACCGCGCGCCGGCTCGGGCTCGGCGAGGTGCACGACCGTCCGCCATCGCTGCCGCCGACGCCGTTCGGACGCGAGACGACGGAGCGGTACTCGGCGGGCCTCGGCCCCTACGGCGCGGCGGTCGCCTGAACGGCAGGGGTCAGATCGCCCGGAGCCAGGTGTCGGAGAGCGTGTAGCCCTCCGGAAAGGGATCCTCGGGATCGCAGCCGTACTGGCCGATGTCGGTCACCCACCCGCGCCCGGCGACGGTGGTGACCACGGCGGGCTTCCTCCCGACCCGCGTCGTGCCGACGATCTCCGCCAGGAAGTGGCTGCCGATGACGGACTCGTGGTCGAAGAGCTGCCCGGCGCGGATCTGCCGCCGGGCGTGCATCACGGCGAGCCGCGCGGACGTGCCCGTCCCGCACGGCGAGCGGTCGAGCCGACCCGGCGCGACCACGACCGTGTTCCGGGCGGTCAGCCCGCGCCCCTTCTTGCGGAGCGGTCCCCTGAACTCCGTGATCGTCACGTCCCGGATCTTCGAGTTCTCGGGGTGCACGACACGGAGCTGCGCCTTCGCCGCCTCCCGGATCTTCTCGCCCACCGTGCAGATGTCCCGGGCCTCGTCCCGCGTGATCCCGAATCCGAGCTGCGCCGCATCCACGAGCGCGTAGTGCATGCCGCCGTAGGCGACGTCGAGCGTCACGGTCCCGACCCCGGGAACCTCCACCTTCGCGTCGAGGTGCTGGACGAAGGCGGGGACGTTGCGAAACTTCACCTGGAGGACCCGACCGCCCTCGCACCGGCAGGTCACCTCGATCAGCCCGGCCGGTGCCTCGAGCGTGAGCCGCGTCTCCGGCTCCCGCATCGGGAGGATGCCCGTCTCCAGGATCGCCGTGACCGTGCAGATCGTGTTGGAGCCCGACATCGGCGGGTATTCCGTCGACTCCATGATCACATAGCCGAGCGCGGCCTTCGGGTTCCTCGATGGCAGGACGACGTTGGCGCTGTGGACGGCGGCGCCGCGGGGCTCGTAGAGGAGAAACTTCCGGAGACCATCCTCACGCGTGCGAAGCCACTGCATCTTGTCGAACATCGTGCGGCCCGGGATGTCGACGACGCCGCCCGTGACGACCTTCGCGTACTCCCCCTCGGCGTGCACTCCAACCACGGTCAGCGTCCGCTTCCAGCGCATGGACCCTCCTGGCGCGTGTGCGCGGGCTCCGGTCTACCAGAAGCGCGGGCCCCACTCAACCCCCTCGCCCCCGGCTTGTCGGGGGCACCCGCGGGCTCATAAGATGCGGCGTAATGGCGACGGCGAGCCTCCTCCTGCTCGCGCTGCTCCTGGCCCTGCCGTCGGCGAACTACCAGGTCTTCGACGGGCTGCCGCTCTCCTCGGGTCCCGAGTTTCTCGTCCTCGTTCTCCTGGTGCCCCTGGTCGTCGGCCGCGGGCTCCGCCGTCTCCACCGGCGGTGGCTCGCGTCCTGGCCGAGCGCCGCGAGGGGCGCGCTCGTGGCGCTCGGCGCGTTCGCCGTCGGGGTGAAGCTCGTGCTCCTGGCGACCGGCAGCCACGAGGGGTTCCTCGCGTGCTACGGCTCGCCGCTCGAGCCGCCGCGGGTCGGCCCCTGCGAGCGGTCGTTCGAGCACCCGTTCTCCCGCTTCGCCGTCACGCGCCTCGACCGGACCATCGACTTCGGGGAGAACGACTGGGACCTGGGGTTCCTGAACTCCGTGCGCTTCGACCGTCACTACGCGGGGCTGGCCGGACGGCTCCGCAACCGGATGCCCATCGAGGCGTCCTGGCAGGGCACCGTCGAGCGTGCCGAGCCCTGGGTCGCGCGGATCACCTACGCGGGCGAGGCGGCCGTCACCGTCGATCCCGACGGACCGCCGGCGAGCCGCGCCTCGACGGCGCTCGCCCCGCGGTACGCCGCGCCGGCCGTGACCTACGTGCCGGTCCCCGCCGGACGTCACGCCGTCCGGATCGACTACCGCTTCGACGACGGCTCCACGTTCGGCGGCCCTCCCCCGGACGGGCCGTGGGCAACGCTCCGGATCGAGCGCGGGCGCGGCGCCGGCGGGCGGGCTCCCGGCGCTCCCGTCACCGCGGTCCGGCCGGCATGGGCCTGGCGGGGGGCCGCCGCCGCAGGCGACGCCGCGATCTCTGTTCTCGCGCTCGTCCTCCTGCTCTTCCACGCGGGCCTCGTCTGGCGGGATGCGTGGCTCCTGGCACTGGTGGCCGGCGCCACGCCGCTGGTCGATCGGCTCGATCCGGCGCGGATCGGCCTGCCGAGCGGCCTCGGGCTCTGCGTCCTGCTGGGGCTGGTCGCCGTCCCGCTGCTCGGGCGTCGCTGGCGTCGACGTCTCACAGGTGCCTTCTTCGCGATGGTCTACGTCGCGTGGTTCACCACTCTTCACACGTTCCGGCGGCTCGACGTCGTCACCCTCCGCGAGTGGGCGGGCGACCCCCTCTTCTACGAGTCCCAGGCGCGCTCGATCCTGGACTCGTGGTCGCTCGAGGGCGGCGAGCCCGTCTTCATCTATCAGCCCCTGTACCGGTACATCCGCTTCGCGCAGCGGCTGCTCCTCGGCGAGGGCGACGGGCTGGTCAGCATGCTGGCGCTCGCGGCGCTCTGGTGGGCCCTGTGCTGGGCGTTCGCGCGCCTGTGGGCCCGCCCCCGGCCGGGCTGGCCCCGGACGATCCTGTTCGGGAGCGCCGCCCTGCTCTTACTCGCGCTTGCCAGCACGTCGCCCGTCGTGTTCTTCATCCAGGTCAGCCTGTCGGAATATCCGACGTGGATCTTCCTGGCGCTGCTCCTTCCGATGCTGTTCGCCGGCCAATCGCCAACCCAGTGGCGGAGCGGCGTGGTGCTGGCAAGCCTCTCAATCCTGACCCGGTCGAACCAGGCTCCGGGCGTGCTCGCGCTGCTCGGCGCCTTCGTGTGGCGCACGTGGAAACTGCGATCGCGCGTCGCACTGGGCGCGCTGGTACTGGCCGCGCTTCTCCTCGCGCTCCCCGCCCTGCACAACCGGTACTACGGCGGCCAGCTGGCCATGACCGGCAAGAGCCAGCCGCACCTCCTGAGGCTCCCACCCCAACAGTGGCCTCGGATCCTCGGCGACCCAGCCGTGCGCAGAGAGGCCCTCAACCAGATCGACCACCTCTTCTACCTGAACCCGGTCGACGACCCGCCGCCCCGCGGCGACGAGCTGTCCCGGAGCGCGATGCGGGGGCTTCAGGTGCTCTGGCTGGTGACCTGCGTCTTGGCGGTCCGGCGGCGGGGCTTCGCGCCAGGCGCGAAACTCTTGCTCTACGGTCTTCCGCTCGCGTACCTCGGCGTCCACTTCATGTTCGTCGTGGACGACTACTACCCCCGCCACGTCATCGTGGGCCACCTGGCGATGGGGCTCGTCACCCTGAACGCCGTCGGGCGCAACTGGCCCCCGAACGATCCGTGACGGGCGCTCGACGGGCGGTCAGGCGCGCGCGACTCGCACGTCCAGGAAGGTGCTCTGGTAGGTCGCGCCCTCGCCGAGGTCGGTCAGGCGATCGGCGCAGATCAGGTTGATCGTCCCGGCCACGGCCTCGCCGGCCGGCCGCTGCCCGGGCACCAGCGCCACGCCCGGCGCCACCTCGTCGGAGACCCGCAGGCGCATCGACACCGCGCCGAGGTCGTTGAAGAGCTCGACGCCGTCGCCCGCCTCGAGGCCGCGCGTCCGCGCGTCCGCGGGATGGAGCACCACGACGGGCGCGCCCTCGCGGCGCCGGAGGGCCGAGTTGCCGGAGAACGCGGTGTGGCTCTGGAAGTACCCGGGCGCGGTGAGGAGCCGGAGCGGCCACCGGCGTCCCTGCTCCGCCTCCTCCGCGTCCTCGTGCCAGTCGGGCAGGGCCCGGAGTCCCTGACGGGCGAGCGTCTCCGAATAGAACTCGAGCTTCCCGGACGGCGTCCCGAACCGCTGGCCGTCCGGATACGGGTCGACCTTGATCGGACCCGACGTCCGGAGCGCGTCGGGATCGAGACGCGCCGCGGGGCCCGTCGCGCCGACGAACGCGGTACGGACCAGCTCCTCCATGCCCATCGAGAACACCGCGTCGCGGACGCCGAGCCGGCGGGCCAGCTCCTGGGCGAGCCGCACGTTGGACCACGCCTCGCCTTGGGGCGCCACGGCGCGCGGGGCGAACTGGACGTAGTACGCGCCGTATGCGCGGAAGAGGTCCTCGGTCTCGAGGTACGTCGTCGCGGGGAGCACGAGGTCCGCGTACCGCGCGGTGTCGGTGAGGAACGGGTCGTGCACGACGGTGAAGAGATCCTCGCGCATGAGGCCCCGCCGGACCGCGGCCACGTCGGGGCACGTCACCGCCGGGTTGTTGGCGGAGACGAACAGCGCGCGGATCGGGGGGTCGCGCATCTCGAGGAGGTCTCGGCCGAGCCGCGAGTGGTTGACGAGCCGGGTCGCGGCGGGCCCCGACGGGCGGCGCACCGCCTCGAAGGAGAAACCGAACCCCCCGACGGTCGCGAGGAGCGCGCCGCCACCGCGCTTTCCATACGCGCCGACGACGGCGGGCAGGCACGCCACCGCGCGCACCGCCTGGCCCCCCTGGGTGTTCCGGGACATCCCGAAGCCGATCCGGATGTAGGGCGCCCGCGCCCGGCCGTAGAGGTGCGCGAGACGCTCGACATCCGCCGCGGGGAGCCCGGTGATCGCCGAGACCCGGTCCGGCGCGAAGCGCGGCAGGACCTCACGCTCGAGCCGCTCGAACCCGAGGGTGTGGCGGTCGAGGTACGCGCGGTCCGCCAGGCCGTCCCGGACCAGCACGTGCATCATCCCCAGCGCGAGCGCGGCGTCGGTGCCGATCCGCGGGGCCACGTGCCAGTCGGCCTGGGCGGCCGTCCGGGTGCGCCGGGGGTCGATCACGACCAGCTTCGCGCCGCGCGTCCGCGCCTCCTCGGTCTTGGCCCAGGCGTGGACCGCCGTCGTCACGAGGTCGGCGCTCCAGGAGACGATCACGTCCGACTCGACCATCAGCTCGGGGTCCGCGCCGCCCACCGGCCCGCACGTCGTCTCCCACGCGACGTCGGCGCAGGTGTCGCAGATCGTCCCGGGCTGGAGGCGCGTCGTGCCGAGGGCGTGGAAGAGCGCCATGGGAAGCCAGCGGTTCATCTGCCCCTGGTGCGCGCTGTAGCAGTAGCCGAGGATCGCGAGCGGCCCGTCCTCGCGGCGGATGGCCGTCCACCGCGCCGTCAGCTCGTCGAGCGCCTCGTCCCAGCTCACCGGCCGGAACTCTCCGGCGCCCTTGGGACCGGTCCGCCGGAGCGGCGTCCGCACCCGCTCGGGGGAGTGCACCAGCTCGGGCTCGCGGCGCACCTTCGCGCACACGAAGCCGGCGGTGAAGGGCTGATCGGGGTCACCCTCGACCCGGACCAAGCGCCCGTCCTCCACGTGGGCGAGGATCGAGCACATGTCGGGGCAGTCGTGCGCGCACACCGTGCGGATCACCGTCGTCACGCGAGAGTCCCTCCCCTGGAGCGTCCAGCAATAAGCGGTAGGAGCCGAGCTGTGGGCTCGATCCTACCGCGGGACGGGTGGCCCCGGTAAAGAACCGCTTCCTGCCAGGCGCCGGGGGCCATTTATACCGGCGGCCACCCGGGTGGAACCACTCCCCGGTTCTCAGTGGGCGCCGGCCGGCGTGGGGCGGCTCCGCACCCGCCGGAACAGGAACACCAGCGGGATACACACCAGCGCCAGGAGCGCCAGGACCCGGAAAGTGTCGAGAAAGGAGAGGAGCGTCGCCTGCCGGACCAGCGTGCGATAGAGGAGGCCGAGCGCCGCGGGGCCCGCGGCGGCCGCGCCCACCTGCGGCGCCAGGTGCTCCCGCGCCTCCTCGAGCCAGCGCTGGTACTGGGGATCGTAGGGCGTGAGATGCGTCACCAGGCGCGCCTGGTGCGCCTGGGTCCCCCGCGTCAGGAGCGTGGTCACGGCCGCGATCCCGACGCTCGCGCCGATGTTCCGCATCAGGTTGAAGATGCCCGTTCCCTGTCCCATCTGCTCGCGCGAGAGGGTCGCCATCGCCGTCGTGGTGAGTGGCACGAAGATCAGCGGGCCGGCGAAGCCGTTCAGGATGCTGGTCCAGACCACGTCGCGCTGGGCGATGTCGAGGTTCATGTTGCTGTAGAGGAGCGCCGACGATCCGGCCAGGGTGAACCCCGCGCCGATCAGGATTCGGCTGTCCACTCGTCCGATGAGCCGGCCGACGATGATGCTGCAGGTGAGCGCCCCGAGTCCGCGCGGGCTCACGGCCAGTCCGCTCTGGAGGGCCGGATAGCCGAGCAGCGTCTGGAGGAACAGCGGCAGCATGGCCGTCGTGCCGTACAGCACCACGCCGAGCACGGTGATGAGCGCGGTGCCGATGGCGAAGTTCCGGTTGGCGAGGACGCGCAGGTTGACGATCGGCGAGTCGGTCGCCAGCTCGCGGAGGACGAACGCCACGAACGTCGCCAGCGAGATCACCGCGCACCAGCGCACCCAGGGCGCCGCGAACCAGTCCACCTCTTGGCCCCGGTCGAGGATCAGCTGGAGCGTCCCCAGGAACGTCACCATAAGACCGAAGCCCAGGTAGTCGACACGACGCTGGCGGCCCCCGCGGATGTACGGCGGGTCCTCGATGAACGTGTGCGCCATCAGGATCGCGATCGCCCCGACCGGCAGGTTGATGTAGAAGACCCATCGCCACGAGTAGTTGTCCGTGATCCAGCCACCGAGTGTCGGTCCCAGGATCGGCGCGACGATCACGCCCATCGCGAAGGCGGCCATCGCCGTCCCCCGCCGGGCGGGCGGAAAGCTCTCCATCAGCACCGCCTGCGCGATGGGCTGGAGCGCCCCGCCCCCGGCGCCCTGGAGAATCCGCGCCGCGACCAGCATGCCGAGCGAGGTCGCCGCGCCGCACAGGGCGGAGGCCGCCGTGAACACGATGATGCACGTGATGAGGAAGCGCTTCCGGCCGAACCGGCTCCCGAGCCACGCCGTGATCGGCAGCACGATCGCGTTCGAGATGAGGTAGCTCGTCAGGACCCAGGTCGCTTCCTCTGGGGTCGCGGAGAGGCTGCCCGCGATGTGCGGAAGGGAGACGTTGGCGACCGCGGTATCGAGCACCTCCATGAACGTGGCCAGCATCACCGAGATGGCGATCAGCCACGGGTTGAAGCGGGGCGTCCACTCCGCCGGGAGCCCGGTCCCGTCCGACGCGCCAGGGGTGCCCCCCTCTTCCACCGCCATGTGAATCACATTACAATATCCGAACGTGAGTGTGAAACAAGCACCATCAATACATCGAGCGCGGGGCGCCGCCGCGCCCACGACCGGCCGCAAGGCTCGGGAGCGCGCGAGCCGCCGCGCGGAGGTGCTCGCCGCCGCCCGTCGCCTGTACGCGCGCAAGGGCTACCAGCAGGCGTCGATGGTGGAGATCGCGCGGGCGTCGGAGCTCGCGGTCGGAACCCTCTACCAGCTGTTCCCGTCCAAGGAGGCGATCCTCCGGAGCCTCCTGGAGGACCGCATGGACGAGCTGGTCACGCGCGTGCGCGCCGCCCTCGAGGGCCGCCGGGACGTCCGGGACCAGCTCCGCCAGATCGTCGAGACGCACCTCGCCTTCGCGCGCGACAACGCGGACATCCTCCGCCTCTACCTGTCGGGCTGGATCGGCTACGACACCCGCACGCGCCAGCGGTTCGGCGACCGGCTCGACGCTCGCTACGAGCGCTACGTGGCCCTCCTCACCGGAGTCTTCGAGGCCGGGGTCCGGAGCGGCGCCCTCGCGCCCCGGCCGTCGCGGCGGCTCGCCGTCACGCTGGCCGGCCTGATCCACGCGGTGATCCGCCGCGGACTGCGCGAGCGTCGCCTCGACTTCGCGGCCGAGGGCGAAGCGCTGCTCGACGTGCTCCTCCACGGGGTGCTGCCGCGCGAGCCGGGCCGGGGAGCGTCGGCATGAGCCCCCAGGCCGAAGGCCGTCCGATCGACTACCGCGGAGCGTAGGGTAGCCCAGTGAGCATCGACGGCGAGCTCGACGCGCTCCCGCGCCGCATCCCGTCACGGTGGACGCCGCGGCGCATCGTCTCCCTGGCGCTGATCGCCGTCGCGCTCGTCGCCGGGGCCTACTACGGGCACGCCTGGTGGCGCCACCTCCAGGCCCACGTCTCGACCGACGACGCCTACATCACGGGCAGGATCGCGCCGGTCAGCGCCCGCGTGTCGGGACACGTGGCCAAGGTCCTGGTCAACGACAACCAGGACGTCCAGGCGGGGGACATCCTGGTGCAGCTCGACGTCCGGGACTTCGAGGTCGCGCAGGCCGAGGCGCGGGCGGCGGTCGAGGCCGCCCGCGCGGATCTGAAGAACGCCTCCCTCAACGTGCCGCTGACCGACGACACCACGCGGAGCGCGGCCACCCAGGCGGAGGCCGCACTCGCGGCGGTCGAGCAGGGCGCCGAGATGTCGCGCCACGACCTCGATCAGCGACGCAGCGAGCTCCGCGCGAAGCAGGCCGCGGTCGCCGCCGCCGACGCGGGCGTCCGCGCGGCCGCCGCGGACTTCGACCGGGCGCGCCTCGACCGGGACCGCCTGGCCGAGCTCTTCCGGAGCCAGCTCGTCGCCCGGCAGGACCTCGACCACGCCGAGTCGGCGCTCCAGAGCGCGCGGGCCGCGCTGGACCAGGCCCGTGAGCGCCTCGGCCAGGCGAGCGACGAGGCGCAGCAGGCGGCCGCCGGGGTGCAGAGTCAGACGTCGGCCCTCGCCCAGGCGAGTCGCCGCGTGGACGAGTCGCGAGCGACCCTGGCCAGCGCCGTGAGCCAGCGCCAGCAGGTCGGCGTCCGCCAGACGCAGGTCGACGCCGCGCGCGGCCGCCTGGACCAGTCCCTCGCCAGCCTGGCCCAGGCCGAGCTGAATCTCGTCTACGCCACCGTCCGCGCGCCCATGGCGGGTCGCGTGACGAAGAAGACCGTGGAGGTCGGGCAGGTCGTCCAGCCCGGCCAGCTCCTCCTCGCCGTGGTCGACCTCAAGGACGTGTGGGTGATCGGGAACTTCAAGGAAACCGACCTCACCGACGTGCGGGCGGGGCAGGTGGCGGCGATCACGGTGGACACGTATCCCGGCGTCGTCTTCAGGGGTCGCGTCGACTCGATCCAGGCGGGCTCGGGGGCCGTCTTCTCGCTGCTGCCGCCGGAGAACGCCTCCGGGAACTTCGTGAAAGTGGTCCAGCGGGTCCCCGTGAAGCTCGTCTTCGAGCCCGGCGAGACAACCAAGCACGTCCTGGTCCCCGGCATGTCGGTCGTCCCGACCATCGCCGTCCGCTGACCCCCGCGCCCGCGCAGCGGGACGCTCGCGTCCCCTCCCTGTTCGCCAGTCTGCCCGTGAAGGCAGCACGACCTCGCCGGTGGCTCCTCGACTGTCCGCCCCTCGGGCTCCGGAAGCTCTGACCCGCCTCGCGGCCGCGGCGGGCAAAGTTTGACTCCGACCGCACGGCCCACCCATAGTCGTGGCGCATGGGCGAGCAGGACCTGCCCGGCCGCCCCCCGTCCCCCGCGAGCCCCGGATGGCCACCGGCCGGCGCGCCGGACCCCGGACCGCCTCGCCCGCCCGCGTTCCAGCGCCCCAGCTTCCACGGACGCGGCGGCACCCTCTTCGGCATCCACGTCGTCAACGTCCTGCTCACGATCGTCACGCTCGGCGTCTACTACTTCTGGGCGAAGACGCGGACGCGGAAGTACCTCGTGGCCCAGACGGAGTTCCTGGGCGACCGCTTCGCATACCACGGCACGCCGAAGGAGCTGCTGCTGGGCATGCTCAAGGCGCTGCTCGTGTTCGGCCTGCCCATCTTCGCCCTGAGCCTGGTCGAGGACGTCCTCGCCGTGCCCCGGGCGGTGAAGGTCGCCGCGAGCTTCGCGTCCGCCGGCCTGTTCTTCGTGTTCTACCCGGTCGCCCTCGTGGGATCCCGGCGCTACCGGCTGAGCCGCATCTCGTGGCGCGCTATCCGCTTCTCCTTCCGGGGCCGCACGGTCGAGCTGATCATGATGATCCTTCACGGAAGCATCCTGACCGCGCTGACCCTCGGGCTCTACTACCCGTTCTTCGTCGTCCGCCGCCAGGGGTTCCTCGTATCGCACTCGTACTTCGGCGCGGATCGGTTCGACTTCACCGGCCGCGGCCGCGATCTCTTCGGACCCTTCCTGCTCGCCGCCGTGCTCACCCTTCCCACGCTGGGCCTCTGCTGGATCTGGTACATCGCACGGAAGCGCCGCTACTTCTGGGACCACACGCGCTTCGGCGACGCCCGCTTCAGCTGCACCGTCAGCGGGCGTGCGCTCGCCGGCCTCTGGATCGTGAACGCGCTGCTCCTGGTCGTGACGCTCGGGCTCGCCTGGCCGTGGGTCCGCGTGCGCAGCATCCAGTTCGCGTTCCGGAGGATGGCCCTGATCGGGCCGGTCGACCTCGCGCGCATCCAGCAGGACGCGCAGCGCGTCTCCACCATCGGCGAGGGCCTGTCGGGCTTCTTCGACTCAGGCTTCGACTTCGCCTGACGCCGTGGCGTCGCGAGGCCGGTGATGCGGACCGACTGGCAGGGGTCGTACCTCGACGGGCGGACCGCGGCCCGCCAGCCCGTCACGATCCGGCTGATGCGTGAGGGCCTCGAGGTCACCCCGCCGGGCGGGCCGAGTCAGCTCTGGCCATACCGCGAGGTTCGGCAGACGCAGGGCACCTACGCCGGCGAGGAGGTCCGCCTCGAGCGCGGCGGGCCCCTGCCCGAAACGCTGGTGATCGGGGACAGCGCGTTCCTGGAGAGCCTCCACGATGCCGCGGCGCACGCCGGGATTCGCTTCCATGACCCGCGGCGCCGCGCCGCTCGGCTCCGCCTCACGATCGTGGCCGCCGCGGCGGTCGTGGTGGTGACCGCGGCCATCTACCTCTGGGGTATCCCGCTGCTGGCGGCGTTCGCGGCGCCGCGCGTGCCGGTGGCCTGGGAGGAGAGCGTCGGCCAGTCCGCTGCCGCGTACCTGGCGCCGCCCGGAGAGCGCTGTAGCGACCCGCAGCTCCTCGCGGCCATGGACGACCTCGTCCGCCGGCTCACCGGGCCCGGCCCGCCGTCACCGTACGCGCTCCGCGTCTACGTCGTGAACCGCCCCACGATCAACGCGCTCGCGGTCCCGGGCGGCCACGTCGTGGTGTTCCGCGGCCTGCTCCGCCAGACGCGAACCCCGGAGGAGATGGCCGGCGTCCTGGCCCACGAGCTCCAGCACGTCCTGCGCCGGCACACGACCCGCGCGGTGATCCAGGACCTGTCGACCGGGCTCCTCCTCATGGCCCTCACCGGCGACGCCACCGGCCCGCTCGCGTACGGCCTCCAGACCGCCCGGACGCTCGGCAAGCTGCGCTACACGCGCCACGCCGAGGAGGAAGCGGACGCCGAGGGCATGCGGATGGTGCTCGCGGCGCGCGTGAATCCCGCCGGCATGATCGCGTTCTTCCAGAAGCTCCAGCGGGAGGAGGGCGGCCGCGCAGGCCGCGCGCTCGCCTACCTCCAGAGCCACCCGCCCGCCACGGACCGCCTGGCGCAGCTCCGGGGAGTCGCGATGGCCTGGCAGGGAACGCCGGAGCCACTCCTTCCCGCTACTGACTGGAAGGCCCTGACCACCCGCTGCTGAGCCATCCTGGGTCCCGTCTTGGGATGCCTTGGACCATCGTCCTGACCGATGCACTGCCAGGGTTCCCGTCACATGACGAGCAGACAGAGAACAGAGCCTCACACGAGCGCCACCATCCACCTGTGACTGTGGACTCCAGGTCGCCCGGGGGCGGCCCCCTGTCGCGAAATGCACTTGACACTGTTGCGCAACATCCCTAGCTTAGGCGGCCATTGGACGGGCACCGTGCCCACGTCCTCAACCTTCTCCGGAACGCAGGAGGTCTGACGGATGCACGGACCGCGCAGTGTTCGTCGCGCCATCTCGTTCATCCTACTGGTCGCCGGCACGCTGGCCCTGACCGGGTGCAACTCCAACTCGGTCTCAAGCAGCCAGTCGAAGCCTTCGAGCTCGACGAATGCAGAGGTCACATCCTCGGTCAAGCCGCCGGCCGGCCCGCGCTCACAGGGCATCCTGGACGCGGCCAAAGCCCAGGTGAGGTAGCGCCATGGCTGACACGAGTGGTTTCCAACGGCGCGTATCGATGTCGCTCTGCGCGATCGCGCTGGGTCTCTTTCTGACTCTGGCGGTGGATGGGGAGCTATCCCCGGCCGCGGCGTTCGATCGCTGGGTCGGCGCCGTCGTAGTGCCCGGTGCCGGAACCGCGTTCGATTTCATCGTTCTGGTGGATCCCGGAAGGAGCGCCAGCTTCGAATGGCGGGACGGCGGAAACGTCGTGGTGTTTAGCGGCCCGCTCGCAGCGAGCGTCTCAGGATCCCGGGTCACGGGCACCTTGTATCCCTTCGGAGGCGTGGCCACCCAAAATTCGTCATGCTGCAGGCCCTGTAACTTCAGAGGGACGATCTCTGGAAATCGCGTCGATGGAGCATTCGACTCGGCAACCTGCACCGACGACGGCTCCGTCGCGACATTCTTCCTGCTCAAGCAGTAGCGCCCGAGCAATGACGAATCATCACGTCCTCAACCTTTCCCGAAACTCGGGAGGCCTGACCATGCACGGACCGCGCACTCGTGTCCTCGCCACCCTTACCTTCCTACTCACGGCCGGCGTGCTGACCCTGGCAGCGTGCAACTCCGGCGGGGTCTCCAGCAGCTCGCAGAAGCCTTCGGGCTCGAGCAACGGGATGTCGGCCGCGCAGATGCCGGCGCCGGCGCGCGCGTCCGGCAAGACCACGCTGGCCGACGGCCTGGCCGCGCAGCTCAGCAATCCACGGTAGTCGGGACGCAGCCCGGTCTTCCCAACGCTTGCCCGAGGGCTGTCCCGCGAGACAGCCGTGGAGGCCGACGATGTCAATCTCAGGCAGACGAGCAATCCCGTGGGCGCTCGGACTGGTGCTGGCCGCGATCCTCGTCGGCGGCTTTGCCGGTGAGGCGGCCGCGGACGTGTACAAGGGCACCATCACCTTCCAGAGCGTGCCCTCCGCCAACATCACCATCACCGTGGTGCCGGGAGTGTCCGCCGGTTATGTCGTCACGTTTCTCGGCATCACGATCGATTCAGGCGGCGTGGCCGCCACGGTGAACGGGTCAACGGTGACCGGCACGATCTTCAGCAACAACTTCCTTCCCTGCAACTTCTCGGGGACGGTCAACGGGCCGACCGCCACCTTGAACCTGGATCCGGCCTCGTGCGGCGGGCCAGGCCTGATCGTCGTCACCCGCGTCGCCTGAGGAAGCGGTCCGTCCACCTCTGGTCTCGGACGCTTCGAGTCCTCGCCGGCGGGCCGGTCGGTCCTGGCGACCGGCCCGCCGGTGAGGTATTCTGGCCGGCGATTCGACGTTGGCCACGCGCGCCCCACGCGCCGGGCGGACGCCAGGATCCGAGAGCCCATGGCGAGCTACCGCATCCCGTTCAACCGCCCCGGCCTGGCCGGCAACGAGCTCCAGTACATCCGGGAGTCGGTGGACTCGGGCCGGATCTCGGGCGACGGCGTGTTCACCGAGAAGTGCCGGCGCCTGCTCGAGGAGCTGCTCGGGGCCCGCCAGGTCCTCCTGACCACCTCCTGCACCACGGCGCTCGAGCTCGCCGCCCTGCTCTTAGACCTCGCCCCCGGGGACGAGGTGATCATGCCGTCGTTCACCTTCGTCTCCACGGCGAACGCCGTCGTGCTCCGGGGCGCGCGCCCGGTGTTCGCGGACATCCGGCCCGACACGCTGAACCTCGACGAGCGCCTCCTCGAGCCCCTGGTCACGCCGCGCACCCGGGCCATCGTGCCCGTGCACTACGCCGGCGTGGGCTGCGAGATGGACGCGATCCTGGGGGTCGCGCGTCGCCACGGCCTCGAGGTGATCGAGGACAACGCCCACGGTCTCTTCGGGGCGTATCGCGGGCGGCCGCTCGGCAGCCTGGGCGGCCTCGCCGCGCAGAGCTTCCACGAGACGAAGAACATCAGCTGCGGCGAGGGCGGCGCGCTCGTCATCAACGACGAGCGCTACGCCGAGCGTGCCGAGATCCTCCGCGAGAAGGGCACGAACCGGAGCCGCATGTTCCGCGGCCACGTGGACAAGTACACCTGGGTGGACGTGGGGTCGAGCGCGCTACCCTCCGACATCCTGGCCGCGTTCCTCTACGGCCAGCTCGAGGCGCGCGACGCGATCCAGCAGAAGCGCCGCCGCATCTGGGAGCGTTACTCCATTGAGCTCCCGTCGTGGGCCCGTGACCGCGGGATCCGCCTGCCGTCCATCCCGGAGCACTGCCGGCAGCCGTATCACCTCTTCTTCATCGTCACCGCGTCCCTCGAGCAGCGCACACGCCTCATCGCGCACCTGAGGGACCGCGGGATCCTGGCCGTCTTCCACTACCTGCCGCTCCACCTCTCCGAGATGGGACTGCGCCTCGGCGGGAAGCCCGGCGAGTGCCCGGTGACCGAGGACCTGAGCGACCGCGTGCTCCGCCTGCCCCTCTACAACGACCTCGGCGAGGCGGATCAGGCCTACGTGATCGAGAGCCTCCACGCCTTCGGGGGCTGACGCGCTGCGAGACCCGACGGGCGCCGCGGGTCGGGCCGGATGATGCCGTCCCTCGGCCGCCTAGGCCGCGGCCTCCGTGAGAGCCGCGAGCCGATCCTGATCTTCCTCGTCACGCGCGGTGCGCTCTTCCTGCTCGCCTACCTGAGCCTGGCGGTGCTGCCGCTCAACCCCGATCCAGGCGTGGCCACGCCGTCGGGGGGACCGTGGCGTGGCTTCCCGGGCAACTTGTGGCTCGACGGCTGGACCCGCTGGGATGCCGGATGGTACCGGCACATCGCGACGTTCGGCTATGTCAACGAGCCGGTGGGACTGGCGGGCCAGCGCAACCTGGCCTTCTATCCGGCGTATCCCCTGGCCATGAAGCTCGTGAGCCTGGTGGGCCTGGAGCCGCTGGCCGCCGGCATCCTGGTGTCGAACCTCGCGCTCCTGGCGGCGCTCGTCCTTCTCCACCGGATGCTGCGGGCGCGCTTCGGCGCGGACGCGGCGTCGCGGTGCGTGCTCCTCCTGTCGGTGTTCCCCTTCTCGTTCTACTTCAGCGCCGTGTACTCCGAGAGCCTGTTCCTCCTGCTGGCCGTCGCCGCGCTGTTCCTGGGCGAGCAGGGACGCTGGGCGGGCGCGTCGGTCTGCGCGCTCCTGTGCGGCGCCACCCGGGCACCGGGCCTGGCCCTGGCGCCGGCGCTCGGCCTCCTCTACCTCGAGCGGATCCGCTACGATGTGCGGAAGATCCGGCCCGACGTTCTCTGGCTCGGGCTGAGCGTCCTCGGGCCCTTCCTCTTCTATGCGTACCTCCACCTCCAGTTCGGCGATCCGTGGCTCGCGTTCCGGGCGACGCGGGTGCCGGGCTGGTGGCAGGGCGGCTTCGACCTCCGGCCCGCGGAGCGCGCGCTGCGCGCCCTTCGCTCGATCGACAATCTGAGGACGGGCCAGTTCCCGGTGGTGTTCGACCTGAATCTCCTGGCGGCCATGCTCTGCCTGGGGTCGCTGGTCGCCGTTTTCCGGCGGCAGCCGTTCGCGTGGGGCGTGTTCGCCCTCCTGATCGTGGCGTCCGGCGTCCTCCAGCCGGGCGGCTGGGGCCGCTACGTGCTCCCCGCCTTCCCGGTGTTCCTCGCCTGGGCGCTCGCGCTCGAGGGCGGGGTCGCGCTCGCCGCCGTCACGACGCTGTCGACGCTCCTGCTGGCGCTCCTGACGGTCCTGTACACCCACTGGTACTGGGTGTCCTGACCGCCCTCAGCCGCGCGCGCATCCCGGGGGAAGGAGGTGCGGAGCATCCGCCGCGTGCCAGTGGAACGTCGCCTGCGCGTCGCGGAATCGATAGCCGAAGTGGGCCACCAGGTTGATCACGCGCGTGTTGCCGGCCGAGATCTTGGCGGTGAGCCACCGGGCCCCGATGGCCTTCAGGTCGAGGTGCATCCCCGTCATGAGGTCGAACGCGGCCGGGGTGCCCTTGGCCGACTCGGTGACCCCCATGATGCCGACCTCGGCGCGGTCCCCGACCAGCCGCAGCTGGAAGAAGCCCTTCACATTGCCGGGCGCGCCCACCACGTAGACGCGGTCCGCCGGGCTCGGCGAGGCGCAGGCGACGTGGACCCAGTGGCGGTAGCGCCGGTCCGCGAGCTCGGGCGGAAAGCGCGGGTCCGCGTTGTAGCGCCCGTGGCGGAAGGTGTGCTCGGCGATCTCCTCGATCTGCGGGTGGTCGTCGGGGGTCGCGAGCCGCACCGGACGCGCCGGCGGCTCGGCCGTGTACGTCTGGATCCGGAACGAGAGGCCGAGGGTCTGCTCCACGCACGTGAAGCCGAGCGCCGGCATGATCGCCCGCCAGACCCGGTCGTCGGCGGGGCCGGTGCACGAGACGAGCTCGACGCGCCGGGCCGACGCCCACGCGCGCAGCCGGTCGGCGACGGCCGAAAGATCCCGCCGGACGGTCTCGGGCTCACCGGGCGCAAAGGTGCCGACCGGGAACCCGAAGATCTCGGTGTCCCACGGCACGACGAACGCCGTGCCCCACTCCGGGCGGCTCGGGTCGAGAGGCTCGGCCGAGACGTCAGCCATCGCCGTCGACAGGCTCCCCCACCCGCTCCCGGACGACGTACGAGGGCTCCCGGAGCACGCGGTGGTGGATCCGCGCCACGTACTCGCCAAGGATGCCGAGCGTGAAGAGCTGCGCGCCCGAGAAGATGGCGACGATCGACGCGGAGAACCGGAAGAGCGAGAGGGGCTGCCCGGTCGCCAGGTAGGACCCCATCACGAAGGCGAAGGCGCCGAGCCCCAGCAGCATCACGACGAAACCGACGAGGCTCGCGAGACGGAGCGGCCACGTGCGGAAGGTGGTGGTCAGGTCGATCGCGAGCTTCGCAAGCTTGAGCCAGCTGTACTGGGACCGCCCGTGGCGCCGGGGGTCGTGGCGAACCCCGACCGAGGCGATCCGCGTCGTCGTCCACCCGAGGAGCGCGTCGATGGCCACCGCCGGCCCCTCGTAGTGGGCGAACCCCTCGCGGAGCACCGCCCGGAACGCGCGGAAGGCGCTGGCGCGCGAGGCGATGGCCACGCCCAGGAGGCGGTGGAGCCAGAAGCGCGTGACCCGCGACGAGACGTTCCGCGACAGCCCGTGCTCGGCGGACGCGGGAACGCCGTACACGAGATCGTGCCCCTGCCCCAGCACCTCCAGGAGGCGCGGGATCTCCTCCGGAGGATGCTGGAGGTCGTCGTCCATCGTCACGACGACCGCGAAGCGCGCGGCGCGGATCCCGGCCAGGAGCGCGTTGTGCTGGCCGTAGTTCCTCATCAGGTTGACGCCGCGGACCCAGGCGTGCTTCCGCGCCGCCTGGCCGATCCCGTCCCAGGACTCGTCCCGGCTCCCGTCGTTGACCAGGACGACCTCGAAGCGGTCGGCGATGGTGGGCAGCACCCGGGCGAGACGCTCGACCAGCGCGGGCAGGCTCGCCTGGCTGTTGTAGACCGGGATCACGATGCTCAGCTCGCGCTCTCGCCCGCGCTCGGACGCCATCGTCATCTCCGGCCCCGTACGTTAGCACGACCGCGCCGGCGGCCCGGCCGCGCGGGGCCCGCCACCCCCCTGCCCGTCCGGCCGTCAGGCACCGGCAAGCGCCCCGCGCCACGCGACGAGCCGCCGCGCCGCCTCCGTGAGGTCACAGGCCTCGATGTCCGCCCGCTCGGTGTCGGTCCGGATCGCCTGCTCCGCGTGCGGGCCTCGGCGGAGGCGGACCGTGGTCAGTCCGAGCGCCCGCGCGGGCGCGACGTCGTTGTCCGGGCGGTCGCCCACGTAGGCCACGCGGTCCGGCGGGAGCGCCCAGGCATCCAGGGCGGCCCGGAAGAAGCGGGGATCGGGCTTGGAAAGCCCGACTGCTGCCGAGAGCCAAACGCCGTCGCACAGCCCGGCGATCCCGGCGCGCTCGAGGTCGGCCCGGGCCGACGCCGGCTGGTTGGCGAGCACCCCGAGGCGCAGGCCCGCGGCGCGGAGGTCGCGGAGCGCGCCGACGGTTTCGGGATACGCCTCGAGCGGGACGGCGTCCCACGGGATCGCCTTTCGCAGCCCGGCGGCCGCATCGGCGGGCACCGCGAGGCTCTCGAGCATCTGGACGAGCAGGCTCGGCTCACCGGGATCGGGACGCCGGCACGCCGCCCGGTAGGCGCCGTGCAGCTCGGCCTCGCCGTGCGGGCAGCCCGCCGCTGCGAGGGCCGGCGCGAGCCAGGCGAGCGCGTGCCGGAGGCGCGCCGTCTCGTCCATCAGGCAGTAGCCGACGTCGAAGAGGACCCCGGCACGCCACGCCGTCATCGGTCGTCCGGCTCGAACTCGATGGTCACGGAAGCCTTGCCGTCGTTTCCGGTGGCGCACTCACGGACTCCCGCGTCTCCGAGACATATCACGATGCGCACGCCGGTCGCGTCACCGTTCTTCACGCTGGCGATCGCGACCAGCTGACATCCGGTAAGGTGGTTCATGGGGTTCCCGTCAGTTAGGCGGCTGCAGGACGCCTTCGACCGGACGTCGCGACGGATGGGCGTCTCGGCCTCGAACGTGACCAGATCGTCGAAGCCGACCGACACGCTCATGAGGAGGCCCGACGGCTGAGAGACGACCTCCACCAGCGCGACACGCTCCGGATCGCGATCCTGATCGCATCCGAGCACTGCCAGCAGCCCCGGCAGCACGAGAAAGAATCGCCGCACGGTGACCCTCCTCAGGCGTCGGCGCGCCGCCTGCCCTTGGGGTCCGTGCTCTCCGGAGCCCGATGAGAGCCAGCGCGCGATCGGAGCTCCGGCTACCCCGCGATGAAGCCTCCGTCGACGACGAGCTCGGCCCCGGTCATGAACGAGGACTCGTCCGACGCGAGGAAAAGCGCCGCGAACGCGATCTCGCGCGGCTTGGCGATGCGGCCGAGCGGGATGCCCGTCTCGAACTCCTTCCGGATCGCGTCGGTCAGGTACGGCGCCTGCAGCGGCGTGTCCACGATGCCGGGGTGGATGATGTTGCAGCGGATCTGGTCCTTCGCGAACTGGATCGCGAGCGACTTGGTGAGGGAGATGAGCGCGCCCTTCGCCGACGTGTAGGCATCCTGCGCGCGCGTGAAGCCGGCCAGCGCGGACACCGACCCGATGTTGACGATGGACCCGCCGCCGGCGGCCCGGAGGTGCGGGATGCCGTGCTTCGTGACCCAGAAGACCGACTTCAGGTTGATGGCCATGACCCGGTCCCACCAGCCGTCGTCGGTCTCGAGCACCGAGCGATCGCGGTCCTTCCAGAGGACGCCCGCGTTGTTGTAGAGGATGTGGAGCGCGCCGAAGCGGCGCACGGTCTCATCGATCATGCGCTGGACGTCGGCCTCGACCGCCACGTCGCCCGCCACGGCCACCGCCTGGCCACCCGCGCGCTCCACGAGGGCCGCGGTCTCCTCGGCCGCCCCCTTGTTGATGTCGGCCACGCCGATCCGCGCGCCATGCGCGCCGAATAGCACGGCCGCCTCCCGTCCCATCCCCATGCCGGCCCCGGTGATGAAGGCCACCTTCCCCGCGAGTCTCGGTCCGAGGCCAGCTCCGTCCACGGCCATCACGCGCCCTCCCGTCGGTCGTTCGAGTGGAATGCCGTCGCCATCGTACCTCAGGGCACACGCACGCGGAGAACCGCGGGGCGGATCCGCACGCGGACGACGTGACCGCCGGTGGCCGCTTCCCCGTCCACGTGGAAGGGGATCGGCTCGGGCGCGGAGATCTCCACGGCCGGGACGCGCCGCGTGGCAACCCCGGGCGCCCGGTCCAGCGTGCCCCGGAAGAGGTGGAGCGAGTCCCGCAGCGCCACGAGCGGCGGCCGCTCCGCCACCGTGACCAGCTCGAGCTGACCGTCGTCGGGCCGGGCCGTGGGCGCGACCACCGCCCCGCCCCCGTACTGGCGCCCGTTCGCGCAGACGACCAGGAGCGCGCGCTCCGTCCACGCCTCGTCGCCGGCCCGGAAGGCGTACTCCCGGGCGCGGTACCGGAGGACCTCGCGGACGCCGATGGTGAGGTACGGCCAGAGCCCGCGGCGCCGGAGCCCGCGCGCGTTGAACAGCGCCGCGACGTGGGCGTCCACGCCGATGCCGCACAGGTTGACGAACAGGCGCCCGTCGACCTCACCCACGTCGATCACCCGCTCGCGGCGGCCGAGCGCGATGCCGAGGGCCGCGGCCGGGTCCCAGGGGATCCCGAGCTCGCGGGCGAGGCCGTTGCCCGAGCCGGCGGGCACGACGCCGAGGGCGGTGCCGCTCCCGGCGAGGGCACTCGCGACCTCGTTGACGGTCCCGTCGCCGCCCCAGGCGCAGACGAGGGGCACGCGGGCGGCGACCGCGGCCCGCGCGAGCTCGTGCGCGTGGCCGGGTCCCTCGGTGACCCGCACCGTCCCCCCGGTGCCGCGCTTCGCAAGCGCGTCCTCGGCAAACGCGCGCCGCTTGTCCCCGGCCCGCGCCCCCCGCGGGCCCGACACCGGGTTGATGACGACCGCGACCGACGAGCTCAGATCCGCTCGAAGCCCCGCATCAGCTCCCAGTCGGTCACGACCTGGTCGAACGTCCGCTGCTCGAGCCGCGCGGTGTGGAGGTAGTGCTCGACGACCTCGTCCCCGAACGCCTCCCGCGCCACCTTGGACCGCTCCAGCTCGCCGATGGCCTCTCGGAGGGTCTTCGGAACCTGGGGGAGCTTGGGGTCCTCGTAGGCGTTGCCCTCGTAGACCTTGGGCGCCGGGAGCTTCTTCTGGATGCCGTGGAGCCCGGCCGCAATCGTGGCCGCGAAGGCCACGTAGGGGTTCGCGTCGGCGCCGGGGATGCGGTTCTCGACGCGGAAGCCCGAGCCCTCGCCGCAGATCCGGAAGCCGCAGGTGCGGTTGTCCCAGCCGGCGACGATCCGGGTGGGCGCGAACGACCCGGCCTGGTACCGCTTGTAGGAGTTGACGTAGGGCGCGTAGAAGTAGGCGAACTCCTTCGCCATCGCCATCTGCCCGGCGAGCCAGTGCCCGTAGAGGGCGGAGCCGAGCCGCTTGCCCTTCTCGTGGAAGAGGCTCTTCTTCCCCGTCCGGTCCCAGAGGCTCGAGTGCAGGTGGAACGAGGACCCGGCGGAGCCCATGTCGTACTTCGCCATGAAGGTGATCGAGCTCCCCTGGGCGTGCGCGATCTCCTTCACCCCGTGCTTGTAGAGCGTGTGGCGGTCCGCCATCTCGAGGGGCTCGGCGTAGCGGAGGTTGATCTCCTCCTGTCCGCACCCCCACTCGCCCTTCGAGAACTCGACGGGGACGGCGGCGGCCTCCATCCCGTTGCGGATCGCCCGGACGAGGCCTTCCTCCTTCGTGGTCTGGAGGATGTGGTAGTCCTCGATGTACTGGGAGACCGGCGTCAGCCCGTGGTACCGCTTCGCCCGAGCCTCGGCGAAGGTCTCCTTGAAGAGATAGAGCTCGAGCTCCGACGCGACCATGATCCGGTAGCCTTGCTTGGTCGCGCGCTCGATCTGCTGCTGGAGGATTCGGCGCGGGCTGACCTCGACCGGCTCTCCCTCCTCCGTGTAGAGGTCGCAGAACACGAGCGCCGTCTTCTCGAGCCACGGGATCCGGCGGAGCGTCCCCAGGTCCGGGACGGCCTTCATGTCCTGGTAGCCGGTGGCCCACGACGCGAACTTGTAGCCGGGCAAGGGCTCCATGTCGACGTCGACCGTGAGGAGGTACGCGCACGCGTGGACGCCCTCGCCGGCGACGTGCCCCAGGAAGTGGCGCCCGACCACGCGCTTCCCCATGAGCCGCCCCTGGACGTCGGGAAAGACCGTCAAGACCGTGTCGATCTCGTCCCGGCGGACGAGATCCTCGAGCTCCTTCAGGTCGAGATTTCCGGGCATGGCCCCCTCGGACGCCTCTCGCTCCCGGGCGGGGCGCCGGCCGGTCTAGAAGGTGAAGAGCTCCCCGCGTCGGTTCGAGAGCGCGGGCAAGGTCTTGCGGATGCGCTCCGCGTGGCCGAGGTCCACGTCCGCCACGACGACACCCTCGCGGTAGCCGGCGCGGGCCACGACCGTGCCCCACGGGTCGATGATCATCGAGTTCCCGTAGCAGGCGTGTCCCGGGGGGTGCGTCCCGCACTGGGCCGCGGCGAGCACGTACACCTGGTTCTCGATGGCGCGGGCGCGCAGCAGCACCTCCCAGTGGTCCCGGCCGGTGTCCATGGTGAACGCGGAGGGCACCGTCACGAGGCGGGCACCCCACGCGGCAAGCCGCCGGTAGAGCTCGGGGAAGCGGAGATCGTAGCAGATGGTGAGGCCGACCGGCACGCCGGCGAGCGAGGCCACGACGACCTCCTCGCCCGGCGCCATCGTGGCCGACTCCTGGTAGGTCGTCCCCTCCACCTCCACGTCGAAGAGGTGGAGCTTCCGGTAGCGGGCCACCAGCTCGCCGTCCGGGTTGAACACCGTCGAGGTGTTGTGGACGCGCTCCTGTCCCTCGACCGCTTCGAGGATGGAGCCGCCGACGATCCAGATCCCGTAGCGACTGGACAGGCGCCCCAGGAGCTCCGTGGTCTCGCCGGGGATCGGCTCCGCGACCTCGGCGTGCCGCTTCGAGGGCCCGAGGTACGTCCAGAGCTCCGGAAGCACGACGAGGTCCGAGCCCCAGGCGGCGGCCTGCGCGACCAGCATCTCGCCGCGCTCGAGGTTCTCCGCCTTCTCGTCCCGGCTGTTCATCTGCACGAGCGCTACGCGCACGGCGTGTCCTCCCCTGGGCCCGGCCGGCAACCGGCGGGCGCGGCCCCCATCCTAGCGCAGTCGAGCGAACGGCCGCCACATCGCCCGCGGGCCCCGGAGGCCGCTCCGGGCGCCCGAGCTCAGTGCACGGTCAGCGGGACGGGCGGCAGGAGCAGAGCGAGGAGGATGAGGGCGAACAGCCCGAGAGCGCGGCGCCGGCCGTCGAGCGGCGTGATGTCGTCCATGGTCGGCGCGTGGCGGAATCCCATCAGGCCGACGATGAGCGCCGCCCAGACGAGCCAGTTGATGCTGCCGAACGCGAGCCCGATCACGACCAGGCCGCCGACCGCGAGCTTCGAGATGAGGGCGTGCTGCCGGCCGAACAGCGCGTAGACGATGTGGCCTCCGTCCAGCTGGCCGGCGGGGATGAGGTTCAGGGCCGTGACCAGGAACCCGAACCAGGCGGCGACCCCGACGGGATGGAGCAGGATGTCGAAGTCCGGAGGCAGGGATCCCAGCGTCAACCACTCGAGGACCTTCGGGAGGACGGCGTCGCCGAACTGCACGTACGAGGTCTCCGCCGACTCCTTGGGGATCCGCACCACGGACGACAGCCGCAGCCCCAGCACGTAGATCGGGACCGCGACCACGAGGCCAGCGAGCGGACCCGCCACCGCCATGTCGAACAGCGCCCGGCGGTCGCGGATCGCGCCTCGGAGGCGGATCACCGCCCCCATCGTCCCGAGGAAGAACGGCGGCGGAACCGGGATGAAGTACGGGAGCGAGACCGGCATCCGGTGCAGTCGTCCCACCGTGTAGTGACCGAACTCGTGCACGCCCAGGATCCCGAGCAGGGCCGCGGAGAACGGCAACCCCACCATCAGCCGCCCCGGGTGCTGCCACAGCTCTCCGGGAGACACTCCGCTCTGGAGGGCCCCGGCAAGGAGCGTCGTGAGCACCGTGGCCAGGAAGAGCCCGAGGTGCACCAGCGGTCGGGACGGCTCGGCAACCTCCGCCTGGGCGATCGCATGCATCCACACCCGGTCCCCGTCCTCTCGGAGGAAGGGCGCGTACCCGTGCCGGGCCAGCCGGGGGCGAAGCATGTCGACCGCCTTCGCGGGCTCGACCATGAGGCGCCCGCCGAACGCGATCGAGCGGCCGACGAGCCGCCGGTCCTCGACGATGAGCACGTCGTCGAGCTGGCTCCGGAGCATCGCCTCGAGCGGGAACATCTCGGCCCAGCTCGGGGGCTCCTCGGGAGGGCGGCGCGACCAGAAGGGCACTGGGAGGCTCCTCGCTCTCAGCCTACCACGCGGTCCTCGGGGCCCCGGATCGACTCGGGGGCGTCCGCGCCGTCCGGCGCGAGCAGGTGCCGGACGAGCGGCACGACCAGCGGGAGGCCACCCGAGAGATACACGACCGCCATCACCGCCTCCAGCGCGCTGGCCAGCACCGACTCCTTCTCGCGCCCGCCCTGCTGCGCCTCGCCGCGGCCGAGCCGGAGACACGCGTCCACCCCGAGCGCGCGCGCCCAGCCCGCGAGCCCGCGCGTCGAGACCAGCTCCGCTCGCCGGATCGTCAGGTCACCCGGGCTCGCCCCGGGCTCCCGCACCACGAGAAGCTCCGCGACGACAAGGCCCAGCACGGCATCGCCCAGGAAGGCGAGGGTCTCGTTGTGGGCGACCGGCGGATGCTCGTGGGCGTACGAGGGGTGCGTCAGGGCTTGGCGGAGAAGGTCGGAGGGCGCCCCCAGGCCGACGCGCGTCGCGAGCGCCGGGAGCGGGTCGCCCGCGCTCAGCGGAGCGTCAGGCGGCGGGGCCGCGGGCGGCGTCCTTCAGGCGCGCCAGCGCCGGAAGGCGAGCGTCGCGTTGGTGCCGCCGAAGCCGAAGCCGTTCGAGAGAGCCGCGTCGACCTCGACCTTCCGGGCCACGTTCGGGACGTAGTCGAGGTCGCACTCGGGGTCCGGCTTCTCGTAGTTGATCGTCGGCGGCAGGATGCCCTGCTGGAGGGCCAGCACCGTGACGATCGCCTCGATGCCGCCGGCGGCGCCGAGGAGGTGGCCGGTCATCGACTTGGTCGACGAGACGGCGAGCCGACGGGCGTGGTCGCCGAAGACCTGCTTGATCGCCAGGGTCTCCGTCTTGTCGTTGTACGGGGTCGACGTGCCGTGGGCGTTGACGTAGCCCACGTCCTCGGGCCGCAGGCCACCGTCCCGGAGGGCGCCGGCCATCGCGCGCACCGCCCCGTCACCGTCCGGATCGGGCGCGGTCATGTGATAGGCGTCGGCCGTCATGCCGTACCCGACGAGCTCGGCGTAGATCCGCGCGCCGCGCCGGCGCGCGTGGTCCAGGCTCTCCAGGACGACGACGCCGGCGCCCTCGCCGGGCACGAATCCGTCCCGGTCGGCGTCGAACGGCCGCGAGGCTCGCGTCGGCTCGTCGTTCCGAGTGGACAGCGCCTTCATCTGGGCGAACCCGCCGATCGGGAGCTCGTCGATGATCGCCTCCGAGCCGCCGGCGACCATGAGGTCGGCGTCACCGCGCTGGATGATCTTGAACGCGTCGCCGATGGCGTGGTTGCCCGTCGCGCAGGCCGTCACCACCGAGGAGTTCGGGCCCTTCAGCTTGTAGCGAATGGATAGCTGCCCCGACGCCATGTTGACGATGAGGGACGGAACGAAGAACGGCGAGACCCGGCTCGGGCCCTTCTCGAGGAGCACCCGGTGCCACTCCAGGACGGACAGGATCCCGCCGATCCCGGAGCCGACGAGGGCGCCCGCCTTCGTCGGGTCCACCTGGGAGAAGTCGATCTTGGCGTCCTCGACGGCCTCCACCCCCGCGGCGATCGCGTACTGGATGAAAAGGTCGAGCTTCTTGAGCTCCTTCTTCTCGATCACCTTCAGGGGGTCGAAACCCTTGACCTCGGCGGCGATCCGGCAGTCGAGGCGCTTCGGGTCGAACCGGGTGATCGGCCCGACTCCCGACCGGCCCTCGCAGATCGCGCGCCAGTATTCGGGGACCGAGTTGCCCAGGGGCGTGATGGCCCCCAGTCCGGTCACCACGACCCGTGTCTTGTCGCCGTCCGCTCCCATCGCCCCGCCTCCACCAGCCTTCCGCGCCTCTGGCGTCTCGAAAACCGCCGGGGTCCTAGGTGTTCTCCTTGATGTACTGGATCGCGTCGCCCACCGTCGTGATCTTCTCGGCGTCCTCGTCCGGGATCTCGATGTCGAACTCCTCCTCGAACGCCATCACGAGCTCCACCGTGTCCAGGGAGTCGGCGCCGAGATCCTCGATGAACTTCGCGGCCGGGGCCACGTCGGTTTCCTCGACACCGAGCTGCTCGACGATGATCGCCTTGACACGCTCCTCGACCGGCTTGTCGCTCGCAGCCATCTCCGTCCCTCACCTCCTCACATGTACAGCCCACCGTTGACGTGGATGACCTGGCCCGTGATGTAGCTCGCTCCTCCCGAGGCCAGGAACCGGACAACCTCCGCCACCTCGCGCGCAGTCCCGATCCGCTTCAGCGGGACCTGACCAACGTACGCCTCCCGCATCTCGCCGGACAGGGCCGCGGCCATGTCCGTCTCGATCAGTCCGGGCGCGACGGCGTTGACCAGAATACCCCAATGAGCCAGTTCTCGCGCCGAGGACTTGGTCAGTCCGATCAGGCCCGCCTTCGCCGTCGCGTAGTTGGCCTGGCCTGCGGTGCCCATGACGCCCGCCACCGAGGTCACGTTGACGATCCGCCCGGACCGCTGGCGGATCATGAGACGCCCGGCGGCCCGCGTGGCCTGGAACGCGGCCTTGAGGTTGACGCCCAGGACCTCGTCCCAGTCGGCGTCCTTCATGCGGATCAGGAGGCCGTCCTTCGTGATGCCGGCGTTGTTGACCAGGAGGTCGATCCGATCGAAGCGCTTGTCCGTGTCGGTGACGATGCGCTGGACGTCCTCCGCCCGGCCCATCTCCGCGACCATGCCGACGGCCTTGCCGGCGCGCCCCTCGAGGGTCCCGGCGGCCTCCTCGACCTTCGCGGGGTCGCGGCCCGTGAACACCACCGTGGCGCCGTCGTCGAGGAGGGCCTCCACGATCGCGCGCCCGATCCCTCGCGTACCGCCCGTGACGAGAGCGACCTGCCCGTCCAGAGACCGCCCGGCGCTGCCCGGCTCGCCCACGCCCTCAGCCCCCCAGCGCGGCCACGGCCTTGTCGAGCCCGGCCAGGTCCTCGACGGGCACGCCGGTGAGGGCGCCGTCGATGCGCCGCAGGAGGCCGGTCAGCACCTTGCCGGGCCCCACCTCGACGAACGTCCGGCATCCCTCACGCGCCATGCGCGCGACGCAGTCCGTCCACCGGACGGGCGCCGTCACCTGGCGGATCAGGAAGGGCCGCACGTCGCCCGCGCGCGTGGTCAGCTCCGCGTCCACGTTGCGGACGACGGGATGACCCGGGTCGGCCATGCGCACTCCCCCGAGCACCGCGTCGAGGCGCTCGGCGGCCGGCGCCATCAGGCGACAGTGGAAGGGAGCGCTCACCGGCAGGAGGACGCTGCGCTTCCCACCCCGCGCGGGCGCCAGCGCCACCGCACGCTCGACGGCCGTCCGGTGGCCCGCGACGACGATCTGCCCCGGGGAGTTAATGTTGGCGACGTCCAGCACGTCGCCCTCCGCCGCATCGCGGCAGATCTCCTCCACGACCGGCAGCTCCACGCCGAGGATCGCGGCCATGGCCCCCGTGCCCACGGGCACCGCCTCCTGCATGAACTCCCCACGCCGGCGGACCACGGTCACCGCATCGGCGAAGTCGAGCGCACCCGCCACCACGAGCGCCGAGTACTCGCCGAGGCTGTGGCCCCCGACCACGGCGGGCCGGAACCCTCGCTCGGCGAGAATCCGCGCCCCCGCGACGCTCACGGTGAGCACGGCCGGCTGGGTGTTGGCGGTGAGCTGGAGCTCGGACTCGGGGCCCTCGAAGCACAGCTTGGCGACGTCGAAACCGATGGCGTCGCTCGCTTCCTCGAAGACGGCGCGCGCGGCGGGCGAGGCATCGTGGAACGCGCGCCCCATTCCCACGGCCTGCGAGCCCTGGCCCGGGAAGCAGAACGCCAGGCGCACGTCAGCGGACACGCGCATAGATGGTCACAGGTTCGCGAGCGCTGTCAACGGGGCGCGTCGGGCTCGGCCGGCCCCTCGTCCGCGCGGCCGTAGCGCGCCCCGGCCAGGGACTGACCCAGCTCGCCGGCCAGCGCCGCACGGATGTGTCCGTTGAGGTCAGCCTTGACCCACTCCGCCGCGGTCCGGATCCCGTTCTTCACCGCCCGGGCCGGCGAGGAGCCGTGGCCGATGATGCACGCGCCGTTGATGCCGAGGAGCGGCGCCCCGCCCGTCTCCGTGTAGTCGACCCGCTTCCAGAGGCGGCGGAAGGCCGGGCGCACCAGCAGGGCCGCCAGCTTGGTGGACAACGAGCGGCCGATCTCCTCCCGCATGAGGTTGACTAGCATGTCGGCGAGGCTCTCCGAGACCTTCAGGCACACATTGCCCGTGAAGCCGTCCGTCACCACGACGTCGGTGTGGCCGTTGTAGAGGTCCCGGCCCTCGACGTTCCCGACGAAGTTGATCGGCGACTCCTCGAGCCGCTTGAACACCTCGCGCACCAGCTCGTTGCCCTTGCCCTCCTCCTCGCCGACCGAGAGGAGCCCCACGCGGGGCTCGGTCACCCCGAGGATGTCCTTGGCGTAGACGTGCCCCATCACCGCGTACTGGGCGAGGTGCCAGGGCTTGGGGTCGATGTTCGCGCCCACGTCGAGGAGGATCGTCCGGCCGATCTTGTTGGGCAGCACGACGGCGATGGCCGGTCGGTCGACGCCCGGCAGGACGCCGAGCGTGAACATCGCGATGGCCATGGCCGCGCCGGTGTTGCCTGCCGAGATGAACGCGCCCGCCTCGCCGTCGCGCACCAGGGACGCGGCGACGCGCATCGAGGAGTCGCGCTTCCGGCGGAGGGCGTGAGAGGGCTGCTCGCTCATCTCCACCACCTGGGAGGCGTGCCGGACGCTGATGGGGAGCGGTCCCGTCCGGTGGCGAGCCAGCTCGCGCTCGATGATCGTCCGGTCGCCGACCAGGATGACCTCGAGCCCGTACTCGCGCGCGGCGTCGATCGCGCCCTCGACGTTGACGGGCACTCCCCCGTCACCGCCCATCGCGTCGACGGCGATCTTCATCGGCCGATCACCCGGCCGCGCCGCGGGCATGAAAGGGGCGCTCTCAGGCGCCTTCGGTCGAGATGACCTCTCGTCCCTTGTAGTACCCGCAGTGCGGGCACACGTGGTGCGGAACCTTGGGCTCGCGGCACTGAGGACACATCGACAGCGTGGGCGCCTCGAGCTTGTAGTGCGTGCGCCGCTTCCGGCCGCGGGTGATCGAGTGTCGGCGCTTGGGCAACGGCATCGGTCGGTTCTCCTATTGGAGGCGCCGGAGCGCCTCGAGCGGCGCCAGCCGCGGGTCGGTCCCCCGCGGCTCGCACCGGCACTCGGTGACGTTCTTGTTGCCGCCGCACACCGGGCAGAGCCCCCGGCAATCGGGGCGGCAAAGCGGCTTCATGGGCAGAGCCAGGTCGGTCTCGCTCCGGAGAAGCTGTCCGACGTCCAGGACGTCCTCACGGTAGAAGTCCACCTCCAGGTCGTCGCGACCCAGCTCGATCTGGCCGTGCCGGCCGTTCGGCGGTGGCACGAACTGGAGGTCCACGCTGGGCTCGACCCGCGCCACGATCGCTTCCAGGCAGCGGCCGCACGCCAGCGGCGCCGTGGCCCCGAACCGTCCCGTGATGGAGACCTTGTCGCCCTGGCGCTCCACCAGGAGATCGATCCCGTCGAGCGTCCAGGCCGGGTCCGGATAGACCGCGCCGATGCCCGCCGGGTCGATGAGCCTCACGCCCTCGTCGGGGATCTCGGAGATACGGATCTGCATCTGTTACTCGTCCGAAGCGTCAGTTGACTGATAAGTGTGGATTAAATCGAGTCTTTCTAAAGCGGTCGCAGTATACGGGGGGGCCCAGGGGGTGTCAAGGGAAAAGGGCCGGACGGGCGCCCTCCCTCGGGGCCCGCGCGTTGACGGTGCGGAGGGCGTCTGCTACGTTTCGTGGCGACACCCTGACGAGCGGCCGGGGTCAATCCCTGTCCGCGGAGCGAGGTCAACTGACGATGGGCAACATGCTGAAGACGACGGTGTTCCTGGCCCTCCTGACCGGCCTGTTCATCGCTGTGGGCGGGCTCCTCGGGGGCCGGAGCGGCATGATGATGGCGTTCGTGCTCGCGCTGGTCATGAACTTCGTGTCGTACTGGTTCTCGGACAAGATCGTCCTGAAGATGTACGGGGCCCAGCCGATCGGCGAGGCCGAGGCGCCGGTGGTTCACCGGATCGTGAGGAACCTGGCCACGAAGGCCCGGATCCCCATGCCGAAGCTCTACCTGATCCCCTCGGAGGCGCCCAACGCCTTCGCCACCGGCCGGAACCCCCAGCACGCCGCCGTGGCCGTGACGGAGGGCATCCTGAGAATCATGAACGAGCGGGAGCTCGAGGGCGTCCTGGCTCACGAGCTCTCGCACGTGCTCAACCGGGACATCCTGATCTCGACGGTCGCCGCGACGGTCGCCGGCGCGATCTCGATGCTGGCGAACATGGCCCAGTGGGGCATGATGTTCGGCGGCTCGAGGGACGAGGAAGGGCGGAGCACGAACCCGATCGCGCTGATCCTGACCATCATCCTGGCGCCGCTGGCGGCGATGCTGATCCAGATGGCCGTCTCGCGCTCGCGCGAGTACCAGGCCGACGCCTCGGGCGCCCAGCTCACGAAGGACCCCCACGGCCTCGCGTCGGCCCTCGGCAAGCTGGGCCAGGCGAGCCGGATCGTGCAGATGGACGCCAACCCCGCGACCGCGCACCTGTTCATCGTGAACCCCCTCTCGGGCCGGTCGCTCATGAGCCTCTTCGCGACTCACCCGCCGCTCGAGGACCGCATCGCCCGGCTCGAGGCCATGCGCCCCGACGCCGTGCGCGTCTGAGTGCGCGCCGCCGCCCCAGGTTGTCCGGCGCGGCCGGCGGGCTCGGTTCCGGGCCCGGCGGCCGTCGCCGTCTCGGAGCGAGAATCCCGTGACCGCGCTCGGGACCCGGCCGTACCCTAGTTCCGGCGCCCCATGATCCAGACCCACGGGCTCGCGAAGCTCTACGGCATGCACGCCGCCCTCCGCGGCGTGACGCTCGAGGTCCCGGCGGGCCAGATCCTGGCCGTCCTCGGTCACAACGGCTCGGGGAAAACGACCCTCGTGCGGCTCCTGGCCACCCTCGCCCGGCCGACGGCCGGCCGTGGCCGGATCGGGGGTCACGACCTGGTCGACGGCCGCGACGCCGTGCGCCGGCTCGTGGCCGTCGTCGGGCACAGCACCCACCTCTACGACGACCTCACGCCGCGGGAGAACCTGGCGTTCGCGGAAGCCCTCGTCGGCCGCCCCGTCGACGCGGGCCGGATCGAGGCGGCGCTCGGGCAGGTCGGCCTCGACGGCCAGGCGGGCACCCGGGTGCGCGCCCTGTCGAGCGGCCTCCGCCGTCGGGTCGCGCTCGCGCGCGCGATCCTCCGCGAGGCCCGCGTGCTCCTCCTCGACGAGGCCTTCTCCGGCCTCGACCACGACAGCACCAAGCGCCTCGAGGACTACCTCCACGCGTTCCGGGCCGGGGGCGGCTCGGCCGTCGTCGTGACCCACAGTCTCGGGCGCGCCCTGGCGATCGCCGACCGCGTGGCGATTCTCGCCGGAGGACGCATCGCGGCCGAGGCGACCCGCGCGAGCCTCACCGAGGAGGCGCTCCAGCGCCTGTACCTCGGCGCCACGGAGTCCGGCGCGTGAACGGGTTCCTGCGCACGGCCTGGGCGGTCTTCCGGAAGGACCTCCTGGTCGAGCGGCGGGCGAAGGAGGGCGCCAACGCCCTCGGCTTCTTCGCGATCCTGCTCCTCTTCCTCTTCTACTTCGCGCTCGGACCCGATCGCGACCGGATCCGGGTCGCGCTGCCCGGCCTCTTCTGGCTGGCCTTCGTCCTGGCGGGCGTGCTCGGGCTCGGCCGCGCCTTCGCGCTCGAGCGCGACAACGACTGCCTCGACGGGCTCATCCTCGCGCCGGCCGACAAGGGAGCGATCTACCTCGGCAAGCTGGCGGGGACCACGGCGCTGATGCTGGCGATGGAGGTGGTCTTCGTCGTCGCGACCGGCATCTTCTACAACCTCGACATCTGGGCCGCGGTGCCGCGCCTCCTCTTGGTGGCGCTGGCCGGCACGATCGGCTTCGTGGCGGTGGGGACGCTGTTCGGGGCCATGACCGCCCAGCTCCGTGCGCGCGAGGTCCTGCTTCCGGTCCTCCTCCTGCCCCTCGTGGTCCCCGTCCTGCTCGCGGCCGTGAAGCTCACGGACCTCGCGCTGGCCGGCGAGGGCTGGGGGCCGGCGTGGCCCTGGTGGCAGCTCCTGCTCGGCTTCGACGTGGTGTTCGTGGTGGCCGGGCTCCTCACCTTCGAGTTCGTCCTGGAGGCGTGACGGTGCACCGGATCCTCGGCGGGCTGGCGGCGGTCCTCCTCGCGCTCGGGCTGTGGCTCGGACTCGGCTGGGCGCCCCGGGACGCCGTCCAGGGGAACGTCCAGCGCATCATGTACGTCCACGTCCCGTCGATCCTGACCGGCTACGCCGCGATCGGCCTCGTCCTGGTGGCGAGCATCGCCTACCTGTGGACGCGCCGGCCCGCCTGGGACCGCGTGGCGGCCGCCGGAGGCGAGCTCGCGGTCTGCTTCGTGGGGCTCACGCTGGCGACGGGCTCGATCTGGGGGAAGCCCACCTGGGGGACGTGGTGGACCTGGGACGCGCGACTCACCTCGACCGCGCTCCTCTTCGTGATCTACCTCGGCTACCTCCTGCTCCGGAGCGTGGTGGAGGACCCGGAGCGCGCGGCGACGTATGCGGCCGTCCTCGGAATCGTCGGCGCCCTCGACGTCCCGATCATCCACTTCTCGGTCGAGTGGTGGCGCACCCTCCACCAGCCCGCGACCGTCCTGAAGCCGCAGGCGCCCTCGATGGACCCGGCGATGCTCCGGGCGCTCCTCGTGAACATCGCGGCGTTCGTCGCGGCCTTCGCCTACCTCGCCGTCCGGCGCTACCGCCTGCTGACGCTCCGGGCCGAGCAGCTCGCCCGCGCCGTCGCGAGCTTGTAGCCCGTGCCGCCGGCGGCCCGCGCCGCCGTTTGACGGCGGCGGGCCGCCCGGCTAGGATTCCGGCGAACTCCGCGTCGCCGGCGCCCGGTCCTCGGGAGGCTATCCATGTGGACCACGGCTCGCTCCCTCGCCGCTCGGGTCACCCCCGGCTCGCTGCTGGGCCCGATGCTGCTCGCTGGCTGCGCGGCCGCCCCGGAGCCCTTCGTGCAGCTGTCCGGGACCTCCGGTCCGGTCTCCTGGGAGATCGTGGACGTCTCGCAGACGACCGTCCCGGGGAAGGAGATCCGCTGGGACTACACGCTCGTCGTGCGGACCGACGGTGGCCCCATCCAGTTCGAGACGCTCGAGACCGGCAGCGAGGGCGGCGCCGAGGGCATCCACGCCAGCCCATTCGTGGAGCGCCTCGAGTCGCACGGACGGCTCGTCATCCACACCGCGTACACCGTCCAGCAGAACAAGATGAACTCCGAGCTGTTCGGCAACTCGGCGCTCGGGCGACACCTGGACGTCGTGCGGCTCTTCCACCGGCTCACGGGCAAGGACCTAAACGGCCAGCCCGTCCGCGTCGACGTGCGCTTCACGCTCGACGCGGGGCTCGGCGCCCAGACGTCCCGGCGCCCGACGCAATCCGGGGCGCAGACGCCCGGCACAGCCACTGGGGCCCCGCTGGCCGAGCCCCAGACCGCTGGCCCGGCCAGCCTGGCGCACCAGCGAATCGGAGCGGACGCGACGGCGCTCGAGCGAGCGATGCTCGACGACCTCCGGGACGGATCACTCGATCGCCACTCGCCGCTGGACGCGGCCCTCATCGTCAGCGGGGCGCGCGACCGCCAAGAGCTCGACGCCCTCCGGCGGCGCTTCGAAGCGGCCGTCGCGCCTATCGTGGCGCGCGTCAAGGACCTGCCCACACCCGCCGAGCGGGCTCCCGCGCTCCTGGGCGCTCTCCACCCCGCCCGCACTAGCCTGGCACCGCTCCTCCGGGAGTACACGCTGAACGCGACCACCCTGATCGACGTCATCGAGACCGGCCGCTACAACTGCGTGTCGGCGACGATCGTGTTCACGCTTCTGGCGGCCCGCGTCGGGCTGGACGCGCACCCGGTCCTGGTCCCCTCGCACGCGCGCGCCGCAGTCCGCATCGGCGGCCGGCAGGTCCCCGTGGAGACGACCGAGCCCTACGGATTCGATCCGAGCGAGGCCGAGCGGCGGCAGATCCTGCGGCGCTTCCGCGCCGACGTGGACGCCGCGCCCTCCTACGCCGACGAGCAGGCCACCGACGTCGACTTCATCGCCCTCCTGGGCGCCGTCTACACGAACGCCTCGACGCTCCGCTCGCAGGAGGGGAACGTCGCGGCGGCGGTGGCCGTCGCCGGCCGCGCGGACCTCTTCGTCTCCCCGGCGGACCGGGTCGTCCTGAGCCGGTTCCGGATCGGTCTCCTGAACGAGATGGCCGTCGAGAGCTCGCAGCGCGGGCACCGCGCGGACGCCGTGACCGCCCTCGAGGAGGCGCGACGCCTGGCGACGCAGGCGGACGACGTCGCGTTCGTCGATGAGAGCCTCACGGCCGTCGCCCTCGCCTGGATCCACGAGATCAGGGACTCCGCCGACGACGCCACGGTCCTCGCCTTCGCCGATCGCTTCGCCGGGGGGTCGGTCACTCGCGACGAGGTCCGCTCGTACGCGCTCCGGCTCGTCGCCTACCGGCGGACACAGCGCCGGGAGTGGGAGGCCGCCGTCCGCGACCTGCGGGAGGCCGCGACCCTGACCCGCATCCCCGCGTCCCGCGACCACGTCGCCCGCGAGCTCGCCCGCGCCGAGCTCGCCTACGTCAACGAGCTGGTGTCGAAAGACGCCGAGCGCGCGTGGCACGCATACCAGGCTCTCCCGCGCGACGGGGACGACGCCGAGCTCGCGAGCGCGCGCCAGCATGTCGCCCACCGGGTCGCTGTCGCGCGCATCCGGTCGCTGACGGACCAGCGGCGATGTGAGGATCTCGAGGCCCCGCTCGCGCTCTGGCGAGACGCCGACACGAGCGCCGAGCCGGACGGCGCGAGCGCCACTTGCCACACGCGGCGCGGCCTCGCGCTCTGGGACCAGGGGGAGATCGACCAGGCCACCGACGACTTCCGACGCGCATACCGGCTCGCCCCGCGTGATCCGGTGACGGAGCAGAACCTCGTCGCCGGGCTCCAGCGCCTCATCGCGGACCGGATCCGCGTGGGGCGGTGCCCGGACGCCCGCCCGCTGATCGCCGAGGGACGAACGGTGGCGGCGGCGGACGCCTGGTTCCAGCGGGCGGCCGCGCGCTGCGACCAGCCCCCCTGAGACGCTAGGCGGCGAGCCGCCGCGCGCTCAGGGCGACTCGGTGTTCCAGAGGAACTCGCGCCGGCCGCCACGGGGCACGACGACCAGCCCGGACGCGTCGACCCGGTAGCGCTCCCGGTCCGCGGCGGGATCGAGCCCGAGCTGCTGCCCCGCCGAGATGATGTTGTAGCGGTCCACGATGCTGCGCCGGAGGTGGGCGCCCTTCCCGACCGACGTGAAGTCCATGACGATCGAGTCCTCGATCACCGCGCCCTCGTTCACCCACACGCCCCGGCCCAGGATCGAGTTCCGGATCGTGGCCCGCACGACGAGGGACCCCTCGCCGACCTGGGCGTTCTCGAAGTCCCCGCCGATGATCCGGGCCGGCGGGCCGTCGTACCGGCCCGCGTGGATCGGCCAGCGCCGGTTGTCGAGGTCCAACGCCGGGGTCTCGCCCAGGAGGTCCATGTGCGCCCGCCAGTACGCGTCGAGCTCGCCCACGTCTCGCCAGTACCCGGGCTCCTCGTAGGGCTTGATGCCGGGCACGATGTTCCCCTGGAAGTCGTAGGCGAAGACGCGGGCCGACGGGACCAGCGCGGGGATGATGCTCTTCCCGAAGTCGTGGTCGGTGGCCTGCCGCGCGTCGGCGAGCAGCGCGTCGACGAGGACTCGCCGCGAGAACAGGTAGTTCCCCATCGACACCAGCGCCTGCTTCGGGTTCCCGGGCATGCCCCGCGGCGACGCGGGCTTCTCGGCGAACTCGACGACGCGCCCGGTCGCGTCCACGACCAGGTTCCCGAAGCTCGAGGCCTCGGCGACCGGAACGGGGCGCGCGGCCACCGTGACGTCGGCGTCGTGCTCGCGGTGAAACGCCACCATCTGGTTCACGTCCATCCGGTAGATGTGATCGGCGCCGAACACCGCGACCAGGTCGGGGTCGAAGTCGTCGATCAGGTTCAGGTTCTGGAGCACGGCGTCCGCGCTGCCGCGGAACCACATCTCCCCGATCCGCATCTGCGGCGGCACGACCGCGATGAAGTGGTCGGGCACCAGGCCGCTCGTCTGCCAGGCCACCCGGAGGTGCTCGATCAGCGACTGCGACATGTACTGCACGAGGACGTAGAGCGAGAGGATCCGGGAATTGACGAAGTTCGAGAGGACGAAGTCGATGATGCGGTAGCGGCCGCCGAAGGGAACGGCGGGCTTGCTGCGCTCGCGCGTCAGGGGGTCGAGACGCGAGCCCTTCCCTCCGGCGAGGATCAGGGCGAGAACGCGGTCTCGCGGCATCGGTCGGCCCTCGGGTGCCCGGCGCCTCAGTGGAACCTCGGCAGCGCGGTCCGGAGTATATCAGGCCCCGGGCTTCAGCATCACGACGCCGAGCGGAGGGAGGGTGAGGGTCACGGAGAACGGCTGGCCGGTCCACGGCCGGGCCTCGGCCCGGACGCCGCCGGCGTTACCGAGATTGCTCCCCCCGTAGTAGCCGGCGTCGGTGTTGAGGAGCTCCCGGTAGAACCCCTCGAACGGGACGCCGACCCGGTAGCCGTGGCGGGGCACGGGGGTGAAGTTGCACGCGACGAGCACGACGTCCCGGGGGTCCCGCGCCCGCCGGACGAAGGCCACCACGCTCTGCTCGGCGTCGGAGCAGTCCATCCACTGGAAGCCTGCGGGCTCGAAGTCGACCTGGTGCAGCGCCGGCTCCGTTCGGTAGACGCGGTTCAGGTCGCGGACGAGCGCCTGGAGCCCCCGGTGGTAGGGCCCCGCGTCGAGGAGGTGCCAGTCGAGGCTCCGGTCGTGGTTCCACTCGCGCGTCTGGCCGAACTCCCCGCCCATGAAGACGTGCTTCTTGCCGGGGTGCCCGTACATGAAGCCGTAGAGCGCCCGCAGTCCGGCGAACTTCTGCCAGTCGTTGCCCGGCATCCGCGCGTGGAGCGAGCCCTTGCCGTGGACCATCTCGTCGTGGGACAGGGGGAGGACGAAGTTCTCGTGCCACGCGTACAGGAGCCCGAAGGTGAGCTTGTTGTGGTGGTACTTCCGGTAGACCGCGTCGCGACTCATGTAGTCGAGCACGTCGTGCATCCAGCCCATGTTCCACTTGAAGCCGAAGCCGAGTCCGCCCACGTACGTGGGGCGCGAGACCATCGGCCACGACGTGGACTCCTCGGCGATCGTCATGGTGGCGGGGTGGTACTGGTAGATGACCTCGTTGAACCGCCGGATGAAGGCGATCGCCTCGAGGTTCTCCCGGCCTCCGTGCCGGTTCGGCAGCCACTCCCCGGGCCGCTTGGAGTAGTCGAGGTAGAGCATCGAGGCGACGGCGTCGACCCGAAGCCCGTCGAGGTGATAGCGCGCGAGCCAGTAGAGGGCGTTGCCGATGAGGTAGTTGGCGACCTCGTGCCGGCCGAAATTGAAGAGGAGCGTCCCCCAGTCCGGCTGTTCGCGCCGCCGGGGGTCGGCGTGCTCGTAGAGGTAGGTGCCGTCGAAGTACGCGAGGCCCTGCGGGTCCCGGGGGAAGTGCGCGGGCACCCAGTCGAGGATGACGCCAAGGCCCCGGGCGTGCAGCGCGTCGACGAACCCCATGAAGTCCTGCGCCGTCCCGTACCGCCGGGTCGGCGCGAAGGCGCCGATCTGCTGGTACCCCCACGAGCCGTAGAACGGGTGCTCGCCCACCGGCAGGAGCTCGACGTGCGTGTAGCCCATGTCGCGCGCGTAGTCCCCCAGGGACTCGCCGAGCTCGCGGTAGGTCAGGAACCGGTCGCCCTCGTCGGGAACGCGGCGCCAGGACCCCAGGTGGACCTCGTAGATCGTGACGGGAGCGTCGAGCGCGTTCCGCCGCGCGCGCTCGGCCATCCATGCGCCGTCGTTCCAGGCGTAGCCGTCGAGCGAGGCCACCACGGAGGCGGTGCGCGGCTCCTCGATCTCGAACTCGAAGGCGAAGGGATCGGCCTTGAGCGGCAGGAGCGCGCCGTCCGGGCCCAGGAGCTCGAACTTGTACCGGCTCCCCTCCCCGAGCTCCGGAACGAACAGCTCCCAGATGCCGGCGCCCGGATGGCGTCGCATCGGGTGGCGGCGGCCGTCCCACCCGTTGAAGTCGCCGACGACGCTCACCCGGCGGGCGCTCGGCGCCCACACGGAGAAGACCACGCCCGCCACCCCGTCGAGGACGAGCGCGTGCGCGCCGAGCTTCTCGTAGGCTTGGTAGTGGGTGCCCTCGCCCAGGAGGAGCCGGTCGAAGTCCGACAGGGTCGATGGGAACCGGTAGGGGTCGTCGATCTCGCGCACCCGCCCCGGGCCTTCCGTCACCGCGAGACGATAGCGGAACGGCGCAGCGCGCTCCGGAAACGTCGCCTCGAAGACGCCGTCCGGATGCAGACGCTCCATGACGCGCGGAGCCAGGCCGGGCTCGGCCGGACGCACCTCGGCCGCGGCCGCCCCCGGGAGGAACGCCCGGATCGCGAGCGCCGTCGCGCCGTTCTCCCGGCACACGTGTGGACCCAGGACCGCGAAGGGATCCGGATGGCGCCCCTGTACCAGGGCCTCCACGTCGTCTGCCGGGAGGGAGCCGCGGACCGCGGAAGACCTCATCATTTCGATTGTACGCGGGCCGGCGCCGCGGAGGCGCGGGTATACTACGTGGAATGGGTCACGCCGCTTTCGTGCTCGCCGCCTACGCGCTCGTGTTCGGCGTGCTGCTCGTCTACTGGCAACGCGTGGAGCGCGGGATCCGGGCGCTCGAGCGCGAGGCTGGCGGCGACTCCGGCAGAGGTCAGCCATGACGCGGCGCCGGAAGCTCCTCCTCGGTGCCGCGGTCATCGTCCTCGCGCTGGGGGGGCTCATCATGACGGGCGTCCGGCAGTCCGTCGTCTACTTCGTGACGCCGTCCGAGCTCATGGCCGAGGACCGCTCCACCGGCAAGTCGTACCGCCTGGGAGGCATGGTCGTCCAGGGATCGCTCACGCAGAACGTCGCCGCGCACGAGCAGCGCTTCATGTTGACCGACGGGAAGGCCTCCGTCCCGGTCTACCACCGCGGGATCCCGCCCGACCTCTTCGCCGAGGGACGCGGCGCGGTGGTCGAGGGCCGCCTCACCGCCGACGGCACGTTCCAGGCGAGCACGATCATGGCGAAGCACTCCGAGGAGTACCGCGCGCCGGACGGGGCCGTGCCGGGCCACGAGCAGCTTCTCCGCACCCTCCGCCCCGACGCCGCCGGCGCCGGCGCGAGCAGCGCGCCCAGGTGAAGCTCCGGGCACGCTGGCTCATCCCGCTCGCCGCGCTCCCGGTCGTGGGGCTCCTGGCCTACGGCTTCCGCACGGACCCCCGGAGCGTCCCGTCGCCGCTGGTCGGCCGGCCGGCGCCGGCCTTCGCGCTGACCACGTTCGACGGCAAGCCGGTCAGCCTGGAGAGCCAGCGGGGCAAGGTCCTCGTCCTCAACTTCTGGGCGTCGTGGTGCTACCCCGCGTGCTACGAAGAGGCCCCGATCCTCGAGGCGAGCTGGCGCCGGCTCCAGGCCCAGGGCGTGACCGTGCTGGGCGTCGCCATCCAGGACAAGGATCCTGCCTCCCTCGAGTTCATCCAGCGCTTCGGCCTCACCTTCCCCAACGCGCCTGACCCCGCGGGCAAGGTGTCGATCGACTACGGGATCTATGGCGTCCCCGAGACCTTCGTGATCGACCGGCGCGGTGTGATCCGCCGCAAGCACGTCGGCGCGGTCTCCGAGGCCGTTTTCCGTGAGTGGGTCGAGCCGCTCCTCTCCGAGACGGCGGGATGAGCACCGGGCCGCGCGGTCGTCCCGACACGCGATGCGTGTGGAGCTCCGTCGCGTGGCTCCTGGTGGTGGCCGCGCTCGTCGGCGGTCTCCCCGCGCTGTCGGCCGCGGCGGTGAGTGAGGAGGAAGTCCACGCGATCGCCGCGGAGCTCCGCTGCGTCGTGTGCCAGAACCTCTCGGTCGCCGACTCCCCCTCCGAGATGGCGCACCAGATGCGAGATCTGATCCGCGAGCGCCTGGCCGCGGGGGACCGCCCCGACCAGGTCATGGCCTACTTCGTCCAGCGATACGGAGACTGGGTCCTCCTCGCGCCGCCCGCCCGCGGGCTCAACCTCGTCCTCTGGCTCGCGCCGTTCGCCGCGGTCGTGGGTGGCCTCGTGCTGGTCGTCTCCCTCGCGCGCCGGTGGCGCCGGACGCCCGCGTCCGCGTCGCTCCAGGCCCCGCCCGCGGTCGGCCCGGCGGACCGTGAGCGCCTCGCGGCCGAGCTCGAGCGGCTGGGCGACTAGGCGCGGCGAGATGATGGCCCTGGTCCTCCTCACCGCGGGGCTCGCGATCCCGGCCCTCGCCTTCGCCGCGTGGCCACTGCTCGGGCGCTCGGCCCACGCGGCCGCGCCCGCGCTCACCGACGACGACCGCGCGGGGCTCGAGAACGAGAAGCTCATCGCGCTTCGGGCGCTCCGCGAGCTCGAGCTCGACCGCGTCGCCGGCCACGTGACCGAGGAGGACTACCGGGACCTCCACGCGCGGTACGAGGGGGACGCGGTCGCCGCGCTCCGGCGGCTCGACGCGCTCGGCCCGGCGCGGCCGCCACGCGCCGCGCCCACGCCAACCGTCGCGACGCCGTGGACGCGGCAGCCGGTCGCCCTCGGCGCGATGGGGGCGGGGCTCCTGGTCTTCGGCCTCGTCCTGGGCCTCCTCGTCTCGCGCTACTCGACGCCGGCGCCGCCCGAGCCCGACATGGTCACCGCGCCGCCCGGGATGCCGCCGGGCATGTCTCCGAGCTCGGGCGGGCCGCCGCGGCCGCTCTCGAAGGAGATGCTGCAGGGCATGCTCCAGGCGGCCCACGCGAGCCTCGACGCGGGCCGCTACCAGGAAGCGATCGCCGCCTACACCGCGGTGCTCCGGCGCGAGCCCCGGAACGTCGACGCGATCACCCATCTCGGCGTGATCCTGGCCCTGGCCGGCCACCACACCGACGCCCTCGAGGCGTTCGACCGGGCGCTCGCGATCGATCCCGACTACGCGCACGCCCTCTGGGACAAGGCGGGAACGCAGGAAGCGCTCCAGGACCACGGGGGCGCCGTCGCCACGCTCGAGCGTTTCGTCCGCGTCGCGCCGCCCGGACCCGACCGGGACCGCGCGCAGGCGCGCCTCCGCGAAGCGAAGGCGAAGCTCGCCACGGCGCCGAAGCCGGGCGCGGCGAGCCCGGGCCGATGACGGTCATCCCGGAGCTCGGCACGGCGGCTCTCGTGGCCGCGCTCGTGGTCGGCGGCCTCGGCCTGATCGCGGGCGTGCAGGCGAGCCGCGCGGGCGCGCCGGGGTGGCTCGCGACCGCGCGGCGGGCGGCGGTGGCCAACTTCCTCCTGGTGACGCTCGCCGTCGTCACGCTCGAGTACCTCCTGATCACGAGCGACTTCAGCGTGCGGTACGTCGCCAACACCAGCACGGCGGCCAGTCCGCTCCGCTACCGGATCGCCGGCCTGTGGGGGGCGCTCGAGGGCTCGATCCTCCTGTGGGAGTGGCTCCAGGCTCTGTTCGTCGTGCTCGTCGCGCGGCGCGCCGCCGCGCTGCGCCGTGAGCTCTCGGGATACGCGCTCGCCGTCCTCTTCACGGTCTCCGGGATCTTCCTGGTGATGATGACGCTGATCGCGAGCCCGTTCGAGCGGCTCGCGCAGCCCGCCCTCGAGGGCCGGGGGCTGAACCCCCTCCTCGAGGTCACCGACATGCTCGTGCACCCCTTGCTCCTCTACACGGGCTACGTCGGGTTCGTCGTGCCGTTCGCGTTCGCGATGGCGGCCCTGATCGCCGGACGCCTCGACGGCACGTGGCTCACCCTGACGCGGCGCTGGACCGTGACGGCCTGGCTCTTCCTCACGAGCGGTATCCTCTACGGCGGCTGGTGGTCGTACCGGACGCTCGGCTGGGGCGGCTACTGGGCGTGGGACCCGGTCGAGAACGCCTCGTTCATGCCCTGGCTCATGGGGACGGCGTTCGTCCACTCGGTCATGGTCCAGGAGCGGCGGCCGATGCTCAAGATCTGGAACATGGCCCTGATCACGCTCACGTTCGCGCTGACGATCTTCGGGACGTTCCTCACCCGGAGCGGCGTCATCTCGTCGGTCCACGCATTCGCCAGCGGCGCGATCGGCCCCTTCCTCCTCGCGTATCTCGCGGTGATCCTGCTGACCTCGCTCGCGCTTCTGGTCTGGCGGTGGGACCGGCTCGGCGAGCGCGCGGAGCTCGACGCGCTCCTGTCCCGCGAGTCGGTGTTCCTGGTGAACAACGTGCTGCTGGTGGCTTTCTGCTTCACGGTCTTCATGGGCACGATCTTCCCGCTCCTCGCCGAGGCGGTGACAGGAGCCAAGGTGTCGGTGGGGACGCCCTACTTCAACTGGGTGAGCGCGCCGATCCTGCTCGTCACGCTCTTCCTGATGGGCATGGGCCCGCTCGTGCCGTGGCAGCGCGGGTCCTGGCCAGTGCTGGGGCGCCTCCTCCGCGGGCCGGCGATCGTCGCCCTCGTTGCGAGCGTCCTCACATGGCTCGTCTTCCGCCTACCGGTCGGCCTGGTGGGTCTCGGCTACACCCTCCCCTACTTCGTCGGGGCGATCGTGCTGGGCGAGCTGTGGCGGGCGGCGCGCGGCCGACGGCGCGCGACGGGCGAGCCGTGGCCGACGGCGGTCGGCCGGCTGCTCGCGCAGAACCACCGGCGCTACGGCGGTCTCGTGGTCCACCTGGGCGTGGTCCTCGTCGCGATCGGCGTCGCGACGTCGACGGTCGGCAAGACAGAGCGCGAGGCCACCCTCCGGAAGGGCGAGACGCTCGAGCTCGGCCGGTACGCCGTCAGGTTCGACGGGCTCTCGGCGTCGGAGGAGCCGACGCATCTCCTGGTCCGGGCCGCCCTCGACGTGAGCGTGTCCGGCCGGCCCGCGGGCACCATCAGCCCGGGCCAGCGCCTCTACCCGGGCTCCAACTCGCCCTTCGCCTCCGTCGCCGTGCGGTACGGGTTCCTCCGCGACTTCTACGTGATCCTCGGCGCCTTCGACCGCCAGGGGCAGTGGGTCCAGGTCAAGGCCCAGGTGCATCCGATGGTGGCCTGGATCTGGCTCGGCGGCCTCGTGGTGATCCTGGGAGGCGGGCTGGCGCTCTGGCCCGCGGGGCGCCGCGCGTCATCCGCGGTGCCGGCGGGCGCCCGGGCCGCGATCGCGGGAGGAGCCGATGGGAGATCGGCGTCCGATTGACGCTCGGCCCGTCCCGGTGGTCCAATCCGGCTCTGTGTCACCGCGTCTCCTCCGCAGCCTCCTGATCGCGGTCGCGCTCGGCGCGGCGGTGGCCCTGGGCCTCGCCGCCGCCGCCAGCCTTCCCGCGACGCTCGAGGCCCTCGGGCGGTTCCGCTGGCGGCTCGCGCCGCTCATCCTGGGCGCCGTCGTCCTGAACTGGGCGCTCCGCTTCGCGAAGTGGCACTTCTACCTCGGCTGCCTCGAGGTCCCGCTCCCCTGGCGGCCGAGCCTCCGGGTGTTCCTCGCCGGCTTCACGATGGCGATCTCCCCGGGCAAGCTGGGCGAGGTGCTGAAGGCCGTCCTGGTCCGAAACCTCGTGGGCACGCCGGTGAGCCTCGTCGCGTCCGTCGTCATGGCCGAGCGGCTGACCGACGTGGCCGGGCTCGTTCTCCTGGGCGCGCTCGGGGTGACCGCCCTCCCGCGCGGCCCGTGGCTCCTCGGCCTGATCGCGCTCGGCCTGATCGCGCTGATCGTCGTCCTCCGGACGCCGGCGCTCGGGCGCCCCGCTCGGCGCCTCTTGCCCGCGCGGCTGGTCGACCCGGTGCGCACGTTCGTCTACAGCGGCCGGGCGCTCCTCGGCGCGCGCGCGCTAGCGGTCGCGCTGGCCCTCTCCGTCGCCTCCTGGTTCTTCGAGTGCTTCGCCTTCTCCGTGATCCTGGGCGGGCTCGGCGTCGACCTCCCGCTCCGCACCGCGACGTTCGTCTACGCGTTCGGCTCGCTCGCCGGGGCGGTGTCCATGCTGCCGGGCGGGCTCGGCGTGGCCGAGGGGAGCCTGACGGGACTCCTGGCCGGGCTCGGCACGCCGCTCCCCGAGGCGGCGGCCGCGACGCTCCTCGTGCGCGGGGCGACCCTCTGGCTCGCGGTGGCACTCGGGGTCGCGATGCTCCTCGCCGGCGTGCCCGCGCGCTCCGAGCGCACCCCAGCACGCGCCTAGCTGCCCGCCGGTCCCGCCCGGGGGGGCGTGCTATCCTCGGCCCTGTGGCGGCGCCCGCGGTGGCCCGGAAGCGTGTCGACGAGCTCCGGAAGCTGATCGCGCGCCACGACCACCTGTACTACGCGCTCGACCGGCCCGAGGTGTCGGACGCGAAGTTCGACGCGCTCATGCGCGAGCTCCGCGCGCTCGAGACGGCCCACCCCGAGCTGGTCACGACCGAGTCACCCACCCAGCGCGTCTCGGGACAGGTCTCCGACGCGTTCGCGACCGTCGAGCACCTGGCGCCGATGCTCTCGCTGGAGAACGCGACCAGTGAGGCGGACCTCCGTGAGTTCGAGGCCCGGCTCAAGCGCGCGCTGCCCGGCACGGACTTCAGCTACGTCTGCGAGCCCAAGGTGGACGGCCTCGGCGTGGCGCTCCTCTACGAGGACGGCGTGTTCAGGCGGGGGGCGACACGCGGCGACGGCCGCTCCGGCGAGGACGTCACGCCGAACCTCCGGACGCTCCGGTCGATTCCCCTCCGCCTGACCGGCGCGCTGGCCGCCTGTCGGCGCGTGGAGGTCCGTGGCGAGGTCTACATGAGCCACGCCGCCTTCGAGCGGCTCAACCGGGAGCTGGAGGAGCAAGGGGAGGCGCCCTTCGCCAACCCCCGCAACGCCGCGGCGGGGGCCGTGCGCCAGAAGGACCCCGGCATCACCGCGAAGCGCGATCTCCGGATCTTCGTGTACCAGCTGAGCCACGCCGACCCGTTCCCGTTCGAGAGCCACTCGGCGGTGCTGGCCGCGCTCGCCGAGAGCGGCCTCGCGACCAACCCGCGCGCGAAGGCCTGCCCCACCCTCGACGACGTCTGGCAGTACTGCCAGGCGCTCGAGTCGGGGCGCGATCGCCTCGGCTACGACGCCGACGGCGCCGTCGTGAAGGTGGACAGCCTCGCCCAGCAGCGGCGGCTCGGGGCCACCGCCCACCATCCCCGCTGGGCGATCGCGTACAAGTTCCCGGCGCAGCATGCCACCACGCGGCTCCTCGCCATCGACATCAACGTGGGCCGGACGGGCGCGCTCACGCCCGCGGCACGGCTCGAGCCCGTCCGGATCGCCGGCGCCACGATCAGCCGCGCCACGCTCCACAACGCCGACGAGATCGAGCGCCTGGACGTCCGAGTCGGGGACACGGTGGTCGTCGAGCGAGCGGGCGACGTCATCCCCCACATCGTCAAGGTGCTCGAGGACCGGCGGCCGGAGGACGCGCCCCGCTTCGTCTTCCCGGACCACTGTCCCGTCTGCGGTTCCAGCGCGTCGCGCCCGGAGGGCGAGGTCGTCGTGCGCTGCACGAACACCGCCTGCCCCGCGCAGATCAAGGAGTCCTTGCTCCACTTCGGGTCGCGGGGCGCCATGGACATCGAGCACCTCGGCGAGGCCGCCGTCGAGCAACTGGTCGACCGGGGGCTGGTCCACGACTTCGCCGACCTCTACCGGCTGACGGTTGAGCAGCTGGCCGAGCTCGACCGGCTCGCCGAGAAGTCGGCGACCAACCTCGTCGGGGCCATCGCCGCCTCGCGGACCCGCGGGCTCGCCCGCGCCCTCTACGCCCTCGGCCTCCGCTTCGTCGGGGAGCGCGCTGCGCGCCTCCTGGCCGAGCACTTCGGGTCCGTCGACCGCGTGGCCGGCGCCACGGTCGAGGAGATCTCGGAGATCCACGGGATCGGGCCTCGCATCGCCGCGTCGGTGCGGCTCTTCTTCGACCAGCCCGCCAACCAGAAGGCGGTGGAGCACCTCCGGGAGGTCGGCGTCGTCCTGGAAGAGGCCACGCGGGCGGCCGGACCGAAGCCGCTCGCCGGGAAGACGATCGTCCTCACCGGGGCGCTCGAGCAGATGTCGCGCGACGAGGCCAAGGCCCGCATCGCGCGGCTCGGCGGCCGGGTGACCTCGACCGTCTCGCGCAAGACCGACTACGTCGTGGCCGGCGCGGAAGCTGGGTCGAAGCTGGACGACGCGCGCCGTCTCGGCGTCACGGTTCTCGACGAGGCGGGGTTCCTCGAGCTGACCGCGTCCGGAACCGAGTGAGAGGGGGCATCCCCATGCTGAGGCTCGCGGTCGTCCTCCTCGCCCTCCTGGCGGCAGCCCCGGCCGCCGAGCAGGCCGCCCTGGTCGAGCGCCTGCAGCACGGCGCCGTCGAGGAGCGGCGTGTCGCCGCCGAGCGCCTGGGAGAAATCGGCGACGACGGCGCGACCGCCGCGTTGGTCCAGGCGCTCCACGACCCCGACGACGTCGTCCGGAGCGAGGCCCACGACTCCCTGTGGGCGATCTGGCACCGCTCCGGCGACCCGACGATCGACCGGCTCCTGGCGCAGGGTATCGCGCTCATGCAGTCGGGCCGCGTGCCGGAGTCCATCGCCGTCTTCAGCGACGTGATCGCGCGGGCCCCCACCTTCGCGGAGGGCTGGAACAAGCGCGCGACCGCCTACTACCTGATGGGGGACTTCGACCGCTCGCTCGCCGACTGCGAGGAGGTCGTGAAGCGCAACCCGGCTCACTTCGGCGCCCTGTCGGGCTTCGGCCTGATCTACCTCCAGAAGGACGACCTGCCGAAAGCGGCGCAGTATTTCGAGAAGGCCCTGGCCGTCGACCCCACCCTCGCGCAGGTGGAAGCCGCCCTGAACGAGATCCGCGAGGTCCTCCGGAAGCGCGGCGGGCAGACCATCTGACACCGAGCCCCACGAGACAACCCTCGACACACCAACGGAGGACCCATGACCCCGCTCGATCCCCAAGTCCTGGCTGAGCTCGCCCGCATCTCCTCGCCGACGATCGCGAACGCGATCGAGACCTTCAACGTGAAGCCCTGGAACACGGGATTCGTGTCCTCCGACATCGTGTGCCGCTTCCCGAAGATGCCGGCCATGGTCGGGTACGCGGTGACCGCCCTCATCCGCGCGGAGCCCCAGCCGGTCGAGGGCCACCGCGCCAACGAGTTCGCCTGGTGGGAGCACGTCGCCGCGAGCCCGGGCCCCCGGGTCATCGTGATGCACGACATCGACGAGCCGCGCGGTCAGGGAGCCTACTGGGGCGAGGTGCAGGCCAACATCCACAAGGCGCTCGGATGCCTCGGGGTGGTGACCGACGGGACCGTGCGTGACCTGCCGGAGGCCGAGGCCGCCGGGTTCCACTTCTTCTCGGCTCACGTGTCGGTCTCCCACGCGTACGTCCACATGGTGGACTTCGGCGCGCCGGTCAAGGTCGGCGGGCTGTGGATCCGCCCCGGAGATCTCCTCCACGGCGACCAGCACGGCGTGGTGGTGGTGCCGCCCGAGATCGCGGCGAAGATCCCGGAGGCCGCGGCCCGCATCGAGGCCCGCGAGCGGAAGATGATCGCCGTCTGCCAGAAGCCCGGCGTGACGGTGGAGGAGCTGAAGGCCGCCCGTACCGCGATGCGGCAGTCCTACTGAGCCATGGCGGCGGGGCGGCCGCCCAGCTTCTTCGAGACGGTCAACCTCCACTTCGAGCGGGCGGCCGCCCTCACCGACTATCCGCGGGGTCTCCTCGACCAGATCAAGGCCTGCAACAGCGTCTACGCGTTCCAGTTCCCGGTGCGGACCCGCCGGGGGTACGAGGTGATCTCGGGGTGGCGCGCCCAGCACAGCCACCACCGCCTGCCGGTGAAGGGCGGCATCCGGTACGCGGCCGAGGTCAACGAGGACGAGGTGAAGGCCCTCGCGGCGCTGATGACCTACAAGTGCGCCATCGTCGACGTGCCCTTCGGCGGCGCCAAGGGCGGGATCAAGATCGACGCCAAGCAGTACGACGCCGACGAGATGGAGCGCATCACGCGGCGCTACACGGCCGAGCTGATCAAGAAGAACTTCATCGGGCCGGGCGTCGACGTGCCGGCCCCCGACTACGGCACCGGCCCCCGCGAGATGGCCTGGATCGCCGACACGTACTCCGCGTTCAACCCGGGCCAGATCGACGCGCTGGCCTGCGTCACCGGGAAGCCGGTGACCCAGGGCGGCGTCTGGGGCCGGGTGGAGGCCACGGGCCGCGGGATCTACTTCGGCCTGCGCGAAGCCTGCGCCGACGCGGCCGACATGAAGGCCCTCGGAGTCTCACCAGGCCTCGAGGGCAAGCGCGTCGTCGTCCAGGGGTTCGGCAACGTCGGCTACCACAGCGCGCGGTTCTGCCAGGAGGGCGGCGCGGTGATCGTGGCGGTCGCGGAGCGCGACGGCACCATCTACCGGCCGGAGGGCCTCGATGTCGAGGCGGCCCACCGGCACGTCCACGAGAAGGGCTCGATCCTGGGGTTCCCCGGCGCGCGCGACCTCTCGACGGCCGAGGGCCTCGAGCTCGACTGCGATATCCTGATCCCGGCGGCGCTCGAGAACCAGATCACCGTCGCGAACGCCCCGCGGATCCGCGCTCGCATCCTGGCGGAGGGCGCCAACGGGCCGACGACGTTCGACGCCGAGCGCATCCTCCTCGACCGTGGCGTGATGATCATCCCCGACATCTACCTCAACGCCGGCGGGGTCACGGTGTCGTACTTCGAGTGGGTGAAGAACCTCTCGCACGTCCGGTTCGGCCGGGTGGGCAAGCGCTTCGAGGAGTCGGCGTTCGAGCGGATGCTGCTCGCCGTCGAGAAGGCGACCGGCCGCCAGTTCACGCCGGACGAGCACCGGCGGATCGCGCACGGCGCCGACGAGATCGACCTCGTCAACTCCGGGCTGGAGGAGACGATGACCGGGGCGTACCGGCAGCTCCGAGAGCTGATGCGCCAGGACCCCCGGGTCAAGGACCTTCGGACCGCCGCCTTCCTGAACGCGCTCCGGAAGGTGGCGACCAGCTATCTCGAGCTCGGCATCTTCCCGTAGCGCGGTCGCTCGGCCGACCGCGCGCCCCGGATGTCCAGGTAGAGGTTGTAGATCGCGATCAGCATCGGAAACAGGTTCGACAGCACCCCGACCGAGTCGTTCTTGCCGAATGTGAAGTACGCCAAGAGCAGGAGGCTGCCCGCCACGCTCATGTACCAGAACACGCGCGGCACCGTCGGGCGTCCCTCCACGCGCGACGCGTAGAGCTGGACCAGCCACCGTCCGGTGAACAGGGCGAGCCCGATGTAGCCCACCAGCTTCCAGGGAGTGAGGGTCACGCCGAAGTTCGCGATCACGTCGTGCATTCCCGTCCTGCCCCGTCGAGAGCGCCGGCCCGCGCCCCGGCCCGGAGGGCCGCCGGCTACCGGTGCTCGCCGACTCGGTGGAGCTTGAGCAAATTGACCGTGCCGCGCACCGCCAGCGGCGCGCCGCCTACGATGACCAGGATGTCGTTGTAGCGCACCGACCGGTCCGCGAGCAGGCTCGCCTCGATGTCCATCACCATCTGGTCGATCGAGGTCTGCGACTGGATCAGTCGTGGGATCACACCCCAGTCGAGGGCCAGGCGCCGCCGCACGCGCTCGTTGGGCGTGAACGCGACGATCGGCACCGGAGGCCGGTCCTGGGAGATGAGCCGCGCCGTGTAACCCGACTGTGTGAACGCCACGATCGCCCGGGCCTTGAGCTCCTGCGCGGCGAAGGAGGCGCTGTCCGAGATCGCCTGCGGGAACGAGACCTCGCCCCGGCGCGGGCGATCCATGGTCTGCGGCGAGAACGCCTGCTCGGTCCTCCGGATGATGCGGTCCAGGACCTTCACCGCCTCCACGGGGTAGGCGCCGGTCGCCGACTCCGCGGACAGCATCACCGCGTCCGTGCCATCGAGCACCGCATTGGCGACGTCGGAGACCTCCGCGCGCGTCGGCCGGAGGCTCGAGACCATGGACTCCAGCATCTGGGTGGCCACGATGACGGGGGTCCGCGCGATGCGCGCCCGCCGGATGATCTCCTTCTGGGCGATCGGCACCTCCTCGAGGGGCACCTCCACCCCGAGGTCGCCGCGCGCCACCATGACGGCGCCGGTCGCGCTCAGGATCTCGTCGAGGCGTCCGAGCGCCTCCGGCCGCTCCAGCTTGGCGACGACCTGGACGTCGGAGCGGAACTCGTTGATGACCTCCCGCACCTCCAGGAGGTCCGCCCCCGACCGCACGAACGACACCCCGACGTAGTCGACGCCGTGGCGCAGGCCGAAGTGGAGGTCCTCGCGGTCCTTCTCGGTCATGATCGGCAGCCGGACTGCGGTGCGCGGGAGGTTCACGCCCTTGTGGTCCTTGACCATCCCGCCCGTCGTGACGCGGCAGACGACGTCCTCGCCGCGGACGTCCTCGACGTCCAGCGCGATCCGGCCGTCGTCGATGAGGACGCGGTCGCCGGTCTTCACGTCTCGGGCGAAGCCGCGGTAGGAGATGCTGGCGCGCTCGGCCGTTCCGGGGACCGTCTCCGTCGTCAGCACGAACGCATCGCCGCGCCGGAGCGTCGCCGCCCCGCCCCCGGCGAACGTGCCCAGGCGGATCTTGGGACCCTGGAGGTCCTGGAGGATCGCGATGGGCTTCCCGATCCGCGTCTCGACGGAGCGGATGCGCTCGATCGCCTGGAGGTGCTCGGCGTGGGTCCCGTGGGAGAAGTTCAGGCGGGCCACGTCCATCCCGGCCCGGGCCATCTGCTCGATGATGCCCTCGGCGAGGGACGCCGGCCCGATCGTGCAGACGATCTTGGCGAGTCGTTCCTGGGCCACGGTCAGGCCATCCCCGGGTGCCGCACGTCAGAAGGCTCCCTTGTCGAGACTGTAGAAGTTCCCGTAGATCGACTCGCAGGCCTCGCGGAGCCGCCGGCGCTCCGCGTAGCGTGGGCCGAACCGGTCCAGCGCCTGGCTGCTGGTGTCGGCCCGCGTCCGCCCCTCCATGACCATCTCGCTCAGCCACTCCCCGATGAGCAGCGAGCCCGCGATCCCGATCGCGTTGCAGCCGGCGGCGACCCACAGGCCGCGGATCGTCGGGACGGCGCCCAGGAGGTAGTTGCCGTCGGGCGTGAAGGTCGGCAGCCCCGCGCATCCCTTCAGCACCGGCGCGCCGTCGAGCGCGGGGAACGCCCGGGTGAGCCCGCTCGCGAGCTCCTCCAGGACTCCGAGGTCCTTCTCGGTGTGCTCGATCTCGAACGTGGCGGGCAGATCCGTCATCGAGAACGCCTTGGGCCGCGCCTCGAAGCCCCCGAGCATCAGGCCGCCGACCTCGGGCCGGATGTAGACGGAAGCGTCGGGCACCCGGACCACCGGGAGGTTCTGGGGCACCTCCGCCATCGGCGCCGTCGTCCAGTGCTGATGACGGAGCGGCACGGTGTCCACGGCGAGGCCGACCGCGCCCGCCACCCGCTCGACCCAGGGCCCCGCCGCCACCACGACCCGCGAGGTGTCCAGCGGGCCCGCCGGCGTGTCGACGCCGCGCACCGCGCCTCGCTCGAGGCGGATCGCGGTGACCGGCCGGTCGGTCTCGAAGGTCACCCCGAGGCGCCGAGCCGCGCGCGCGATCGTCATGGCCAGCGTGTACGGCTCGACGTAGCCGTCCCCGGGGATCCACGCCGCCGCCTTGACGCCCCCGGTGTCGAGAAACGGGACGCGGGCGGTTGCCCCCTGGGGCGTGAGGAGCTCCACCTCGAGGCCCCACCGCCGCGCGTTGGTGACGTGCTCCTCGAGCTCCCGCACCCGCCCGTCGGTCAGCGCGAGCTTGAGGCTCCCGACCTGGCGGAACCCGCTCTCCTCGCCGTGCTCGGCGCTCCAGTGCTCCAGCCGGTCGACGACGTGGCGGATGGAGCGGACCATGAGCTCGCTGGATCGCAGCTGCCCGACCAGGCCGGCGGCCTGCGGCGTGTTTCCGGAGGCCAGCTCGCGCCGCTCGAGCACGACCACGTCGCGAAGCCCGGCCCGGGCCAAATGGTAGGCGATCGAGCACCCCCAGATGCCGCCGCCGACCACGACGGCGGCCGCCTCACGCGCGGGACTCACCGGACCTCGAAGGGGCGCCGGCCCGGCTCGGCGGGCAAGCGGCGGGAGCTACGACGCGGCGGCCGAGGCCGCCTGCTTCTGCCGAGCGATCTCGAGGAGCTCGTGGGGCAACCCGAAGCGGACATCCTCCTCCACCACGCGGAACTCCCGCACCGCCGGCGCGCCGCGCGTCCCGAGGTAGTCGACCACCTCGCGCACGAGGAACTCGGGCGTGGACGCGCCGGCCGTCACGCCGATACGCCCGCAGCCGTCGAGCCACTCCGGCCGGATGTCCCGGACGTCGTTGATCAGCCGCGCGGGCGTTCCCAGCGCCTCCGCCACCTCGCGCAGGCGGTTCGCGTTCGAGCTGTTCGCCGCGCCGAGCACCAGCACGAGGTCGACGTCGCTGGCGAGCTGCTTGACGGCCGCCTGGCGATTCTGGGTCGCGTAGCAGATGTCGTCGCGCGCCGGCCCCTGGATGGCGGGGAACCGCCGCCGCAACACCTCGATGACCGCCTTCGTGTCGTCCACCGAGAGCGTCGTCTGCGTGAGGTAAGACACCTTCTCGGCGTCCTCGACGACCAGCTGCTCGGCTTCCTCGACGGAGTCGATGACCACGATGCGGCGCGGCGCTTCGCCCAGGGTCCCGATCACCTCGTCGTGGTCCGCGTGGCCGACCAGAACGATGGTGCGGCCCTCCTTCGCGTACCGGATCGCCTCGAGGTGGACCTTCGTGACCAGGGGGCACGTCGCGTCGATGACCCGGAGGCGCCGGGTAATGGCCGCCGTCCGCACCGCGGGCGACACCCCGTGGGCGCTGAAGATCACGGTGGCGCCCTCCGGCACCTCGTCGAGCTCGTCCACGAACACGGCGCCCTTCTCCCGCAGCGCCTCCACCACGTGGCGGTTGTGGACGATCTCGCGGCGGACGTAGATCGGCACGCCGACGACCTCGAGCGCCCGCTCCACGATCTCGATGGCCCGCTCGACCCCCGCGCAGAAGCCTCGCGGGCCCGCCAGGACGATCTCGGCGAGCGGCGCGGCCCCTGGATCGGAGGATGAGTCGTGACCGTTGGCGCGCATCGCCCCTCAGTATAGGGGGCCGGGGGCGGCCGGCGCAAGCAACGCCGCCCGCACGCGGGCCTCAGCGGAACCGGCGGCTCACGCCCAGGTAGAGGGCGCTCGAGTTGATGCCCGTGTTGATGTTGCACAGCGATGCGTTGGAGATGTGCTGGAACCGGTACCCGACGGCCAGCGTCGTCGTGTCCGACAGGGCCACGAGGACCCCGGGACCGGCCTGGAGGAGAAAGTTCACCGAGCAGTCGGTCTGCGGGAGGCTCGTCTCCCCCGCCAGGATCCCCGCGCCGACCTCGACGTACGGCCGGACGCGCGACTCCGTCCCGGCGACGATCCACCGCGCGAGCGCCGAGGCCCCGACCACCGTCCCCGACCCCGAATCGCCGTCGAGGTGCAAGAGCGTCGGCTCGAGCAGGACCGCCAGGTTGCCGCGAAGCCACCCGGGGCCGGCCGGGTCCGTCACGATCCACTCGATGTGCGGCAGGAGCTGGAGGCTGGCGATGGTGTCGAGCCCGTCCTTCGCCGCGTGGCTGACCGAGACCGCGCCACCCACGCCCACCAGCGTCGCGCCCGCCGAGATCGGGTCGCCGGCCCACGCCGGGCCCGGCCCCGCGACCGCCGCGGCCAGGAGGCAGCCGACCCACGCCGGGTGCCGTCGGCTCCGGCGCGTCACCCGGCGGCGATCGAGGGCGTCACGGACGGATCAGGACCTTCAGCGCTTCGCCCCGGCTCATGAGCTCGAGGGCTCGCGGCACGTCGCCGAGCCCCATCTCGTGCGTGACCAGCGGCGTCGGATCGAGCGTGCCGTCCGCGAGCAGCGCGACCGCGCGGCGAATCAGCTCCGGCGTGTGGTGGAACACCCCGAGGAGGCGGAGCTCCTCGTAGTGGACGCGCCGCGTGTCGAGCCGGGCGGTCGTGCCGGGCGCGCACCCGCCGAAGAAGACGACGGTCCCGCCCTTTCCCGCCACGGCCATCGCCTGCTCCCACGCCTCCGGCCGCCCGGTCGCCTCGATGACGCAGCGCACGTCGCCACCGGCCGCGTCCCGCACCGCGGCCACGGGGTCGGGCGCGCTCGCCACGTCGACGCATGCGGCGAACCCGAGCCCGCGGGCGCGCTCGAGGCGGGGCCCCGCCTTGCCGGCAAGGACCACCCGCGCACCCCTGCCACGCGCCAGGAGGCCCAGGAGCAGCCCGAGCGGCCCGTGCCCCAGGATCGCCACCGTCTCCCCCGCCTCCACCGCGGCCGCGTCGATCGCCCGGAGACAGCACGCGGCGGGCTCGGCGAACGCGACGCGCGCCGCCTCGACCGACGGCGGCACGCGCACCAGGTTCTCGGCCACCAGGCGCGGCGGGAGCGCGATGTACTCGGCGTAGGCGCCGTTGACGAAGAGGAGGTCGTCGCAGAGGTTCGGCCGGCCGCGGCGGCAGGCCGGGCACCGGCCGCATGGCGCCGAGTTTGCCGCCACCGCGCGGTCCCCCGGCCGGACGCCGCCCACGCCCTCCCCGACCGCGGCGACCGTGCCCGCGAACTCGTGGCCGAAGACGGTCGGCACCCGCGGGATCATCACCGGGTGGCCGCGGCGCAGCGTCTTGACGTCCGTGCCGCAGGTCAGCGCGGCCTCGATCCGCAGCACCACCTCGCCGGGGCCCGGCTCCGGGACGGGCGCGTCCTCGAACCGGAGGTCGCCGGGTCCGTAGAAGACCTGCGCCCTCATGCCCCGACCTCGACGAAGACCTTCAAGGCCTCCCGGCGCTCCATGAGCCCGACCGCCTCGGCGAGGCGCTCCAGCGGCACGCGGTGGGAGCACAGCTCGTCCACGCGGACCGCGCCGCTACGAAGGAGCTCGAAGGCCGCGGCCAGGTCCTCGGGGGACGACGAGTAGGTCGCGGTCAGCGTCAGCTCGCGCTTGTAGATCTCGCCCAGCGGCAGCGCCGCCTCGCCCTCGCCGACGAAGAGGTGGACCTCGCCGCCGTCCCGCACCCAGCCGAGCGCGGCCCGCGCGAGCGCGGGCGCCGGCGCCGCGAGCACGACCAGGTCGGCGCCGCGGTCCTCGCTGGGCCCGGCAAGCGCCGCGGCGGCCGCCTCGGGCGGGACCGTCGCTTCGGCGCCGAGCGACTCGGCCAGCGCACGCCGGGCCGGTAGCGGGTCAACGCCCACGACGCGCGCGCCCTCGAGGCGCGCGAGCTGGATCAGGAGACAACCCATCGCGCCGAGCCCGGCGACGGCGACGGTGTCCCCCGCCCCGACGGACGCGCGCCGGAGTGCGCGGACGCAACAGCCGAGGGGCTCGGTGAACGAGGCCACCGTGTCGGACATCCCGTAGGGAACGCGGAACGTCGCGTGGCGGACGTTCTCGGCGGGGACGCGCACGTACTCGGCGAAGCCGCCGGGGTCGAGGTTCGACGCCTTGAACGCGCGGCACATCGAGACACTGCCGCGCCGGCAGTAGTGACAGGCGCCGCACGGAACGTGGTGGGCCACCACCAGCCGCTCGCCGGGCCGGAAGGCGACGACGCCGTCACCGACCTCGACCGCGATGCCCACGACCTCGTGCCCGAGGACCGCGGGGTGCGGCGCCGGCGCGCGGAGCTTCGCGAGGTCGGAGCCGCACAGCCCGCAACCGAGCACCCGGAGCAGGATCTCCCCGGGACCGATCCGGGGCGCCGGGCGGGTCTCGAGCCGGATCTCCCCCGCCCCGGCGTGGACCGCCGCCCTCATGTGGCGATCTGGCCGTGCAGGTAGGCGCCGAGGGCGAGCGCGATCTTCTTGGGCGTGGAGACGCGGATGCGGCCGTCGAAGACCCGAAACTCGCGCGCCTCGATCTCCCGGAGGAGCGACCGGTAAATGCTCCCCATGATCTCCGCGGCGATCAGCCGGCGCCGGTCGGCCGGCGGGCGCGCCGCCTTGGCGGCGCGATAGTACGCGTGCGCGCGGTCGGCCTGGAAACGCATGAGCCCGAGGAAGGCCGGCGTGTGGCGGCCGCGGTTCAGCTCCTCCTCCGAGTAGCCGAAGCGCCGGATCTCGTCGAGCGGCAGGTAGATGCGGCCCCGCTCGGCGTCGGTCCGGAGGTCCCGGAGGATGTTCGTGAGCTGGAGGGCCACGCCCAGGTTCACCGCGTAGTCGCGGGCGCGGGGGTCCGTGTAGCCGAAGATCTCGATGCAACAGAGGCCAACGGCGCCCGCCACCCGGTAGCAGTACTCGTGAAGCTCCTCGAACGAGGCGTAGCGCCGTTTGTCGATGTCCATTTCCACGCCGTCGAGGATCGCCTCCAGGTGCTGGCGCTGGACCGGAAAGGCGCGGACCACCTCGGCCAGGTGCTGGGCGATCGGCTGGGTCGGGCGGCCGTCGTAGGCCCGGCCCAGCTCGAGCCGCCACTCCCCCAGGACCCGGCGCTGCTCGCTCGGCGTCGCGGCGCCCTGGTCGACCGCGTCGTCCACCGTCCGGCAGAAGGCGTAGAGCGCGTAAATGGCGTGACGCTTCCGTCTCGGCAGGAACAGGAACGAGTAGTAGAAGTTGGACCCGCTCTTGCGGGTAAGGATGGCGGAGAGGTCAGCCGCGTTCATGGCGTGATGCGACGCCGGCTGCGCGGGCCGCCCCGGCGTCCCCGATTATACACGGCGGCGCCGGGGCGCGTACCCGTTCGCCCAGAACCAGTCGACGGCGTCGCGGAGTGCCTCATCGACCGGCGTCTGCGGCAGGCCGAGCTCCCGGACGGCCTTGGACGGGTCGAAGAACATCCGCTTCGCGGCCATGCGGACGGCGGTCCGCGCGACGACCGGCTCGCGGCCGGTGAGGCGCGCGACGAGCTCCGCCCCCGTCGCGATCGCGAGCGCGGCCCCGTGAGGGAGGCGTACGCGGGGGGCGCGCACGCCCGTGTAGGGCTCGAGCCGCTCGAAGATGGCCCGGAGCCCGAGGTTGCCCTCGGCGTGTCCCAGGATGTACCGCTCCCCCACCCGACCCCGCGCCGCGGCAAGGAGGTGTCCGCGGGCGACGTCACGGACGTGCACGATGTTGAGGCCCGTGTCGAGGTACGCGAGCATCCGACCCTTCAGGTAGTCGACCAGCATGCGCCCGGTCGGGGTGGGCTTCCAGTCCCACGGGCCGACAGGCGCCGAGGGGTTCACGATGACGACCGGCACGCCTCGGGCGGCCGCCGCCTCCGCCTCGCGCTCGCCGAGGAACTTCGAGCGCTTGTAGTCGCCGACCATGTCCTCGAGCTGGACCGGCGTGGCCTCCGTCCCCGGGCGGCCGTCCGGGGGCAGGCCCAGCGTCCCGACGCTCGAGGTGTACACGATGCGCGCGACGCCGGCGGCGGCGGCCGCCAGGAGCAAGGCGCGCGTGCCGCCCACGTTGACCCGGTAGAGCACGGCGGGATCGGGCGCCCAGAGACGGTAGTCCGCCGCGACATGGTAGAGAACCTCGACGCCCGCCAGCGGAGCCGTGAGCGAGCGCGGCTCCAAGAGGTCTCCGGTCACGACCTCGACGGGCAGGCCGGCCAGGGCCCGCCGGTCGCTGCCCGACCCGGGCCAGCACGCGCACCGAGACGCCCTCGTCGACCAGCGCGCGCACCACGTGGCTCCCGACGAAGCCCGTGCCGCCCGTGACGAGCGCCCGCATCGGCGTGGCGGGCGTCAGAAGGGGTAGTCGAGGCCGACGTAGATCGCCGCGCCCTCGCGGCTGTAGGCGATCTCGATGTGCCCGACGACGCTCGGTGGCGCGAGCCCGCGGAGGCCCAGGCCGGGCGTGACCTCGAAGCGCGTGTCCATGAACTGCTCCGCAGAGTTGAACACCTTGCCGAAGTCGACGAACGGCGCGACCTCGAACTCGGCGTCGACGCCGAAGATCTTCATCTTCAGCACCTTGGCTCGGATCTCGGCGTTCAGCAGGAGCCGCGCGTCGCCGTAGAACCGGTTCTCGCCGAAGCCCCTCAGGGTGTCGACGCTACCGAGGGTCGGCAGGACCTGGAACGGCGTGTTCGAGTCCCCGGAGGTGCCCTCGAAGAGCCCGCGCGCCACGAAGATCAATCGGCGGTCGAAGAACGGCTGGAGCCAGATCGCCTCCACCCCGGCCTTCAGGTAGTCGGCGTCGCTCCCGAGGAGCTCGGTGGAGGCCTCCCCGAACAGGCTCAGGAAGAACCCCTCGGTCGGCGTGGTCAGCGAGTTGCGGCTGTCGTAGATCAGCGCGACGCGCTGCGCGTGGACGGTCGCGCCCTGGACCCCGGGCAGATCCGGGAAGAGGTCGCCCGTGAAGGGCAGGCCCGGCACGCCGCCCTTTCCGACCTCGAACCGCTGGAGGGTCTCGCCGAGGGACAGCCGCATCGTGCGGGTGATGTTCACGCCGAACAGGGCATAGACCCCGGTCGTCTCGAGGGTCATGTTCGACTCGTCCTCCTTCTTCGACGAGGGGCCGATGCCGAAGAAGCGGACGGAGGACACGCGCTGGTGCAGGAGCTGGAAGTCGGCGTGGAACCGGCCACCGAACACGTCGAGGTTCTTGTACTGGAGCTTCAGCTCCCGGTCGATGTGCTCCGAGTACGAGGCGATGATCTCCAGGCGCTCGAGCGCGCTCGCGTACAGAAAGTAGCGGAACGTGCCCGTCACGCCTCGGATCTCGTTCCACGTCACCGACGGCGCGATGATGCTCCGGACCTGGCCATCGGCATCCTTGAACATCCACACCGGGAGGACCCCGTAGGTCTCGCCCTCGTTCGGGTCGGTGTCGAACGCGGGCAAGGGGAAGAACGAGTACGTGGTCTCCCCGGCCGCCGCGCCGGGCAGCAGGAGCAAGCAGCCGACGAGGAGCGCGGCGAGAGGCCTCAGGGGTCGCCCGGGGTGTCGACGAATGCCCGGAGGAACCGCGCGAGGCTCCCGAGCGCCAGGCGTGAGCGTTGCCCGAGACGCCACGCGGGGCCGATGAGCGAGGGACGCGCCAGGAGGCGGGCCGCCACCCACGGGCGCGTCCGGCCGTCCGGCCCCACGACCTCGAAGAGGGCGCGGGGCACCTCGTCCTCCGGGCCGTCGGCGACGGCCCGGACGGTGAGCGCGGGGATCCCGGTCCGCCGGGCCCAATCCAGGACGTGCGCGCTCTCCATGTCGACGGCCAGCGCGCCTCGCGTCCGCCAGCACTCCGCCTTGGCGGCCGGACTCGTCGCGACCTCGTCCAGCGTGAGGAGCGGGCCGACGCGGTAGCGGAGGCCCGCGCGCTCCAGGGCGCGCACGGCGCGCCGCCGGAGCCCGGGATCCCCTTCGTTTCCCGGGCGGCCCGCGGCGAGTGTCGTCACGGCGATCGGCGACCACGACGTCGGCCGGGCGGAGATCCGGCGCGCAGCCGCCGGCGAGCCCGGTCACGAGGAGAGCGCCGGGCATCCCGGGGAGCCGGGGAAGGTCCACGCGCGAGAGGGCGACGGCTCGGGGGCCCACGGTGCGGACGGTCAGCCCGCGCCGCGCGGCCGGCGGCAGTCCCCGGAGGAGCCCGCGGGCCTCCAGGGCGAGGCCGACGACGACGAGGAGACCATCGCCGGGCGGCGGGCGCGTGGGCGGAGCCCCGGCGTCACGGCGGCGGAGAAACCGCCGTCCGGCCGGCCTTCTCCGCCTGCTTCCGGGCGAGCCAGGCGGCGTAGGACTTCCCGGCCGCGGTGTCCTTCCCCGTGAAGAGGATGGTGCGCACCTCCGCAAAGAGGACACGGTATGGCCCGCCGCCCTCGGCGTCGAACATCTCGAGGTACGGCTCCGCAGCGTCCGCATCGCGGTTGAACACGTAGCCGTGGAGCTCGGTGCCGTCCCGCCTCACGACCGTGGTGTTGCCGCGGTAGTCGAAGGCCAGCTCGACGATGCGGGCGAGAGGGAAGTCGGCGTCCGGCTCGGGCGCCCATCCCTCGAGGGTCTTCTCGCCCTCCATCACGCGCGTCCGGTCACGGTGGCCACCACCGTGTCCCGGAATCCGCGCAAGCTCGAGAACGTCTCCTGGACGGCCGTGGCCTCGAACCCGCAGTGGACCATGCAGTCGCGGCACTTCTCGTTGCCGCTCCGCTTCCCGTAGCGCTCCCAGTGGGTGGTCGCCATCAGGTCCTGGAAGCTCGAGGCGTAGCCCTCCTGCAGGAGGTAGCAGGGGCGCTGCCAGCCGAACATGTTGAAGGTGGGGTTCCCCCAGGGCGTGCACTCGTAGTCCCGCTTCCCCATGAGGAACTGGAGGAACAGCGGGGACTGGTTGAACCGCCACCGCCGCTTCGGGCTGGACAGGATGCGGCTGAAGAGATCGTTCGCGCGCTGCTTGCGCAGGAAGTGCTCCTGGTCCGGGGCCTTGGAGTAGCTGTAGCCCGGTGAGACCATCATCCCCTCGACGCCCAGGTCCATCATCGCGTCGAAGAACTGCCGGACCCGCTCGGGGTTGGCGCCCTCGAACAGGGTGGTGTTCGTCGTCACGCGGAACCCGCGGCGGAGCGCCTCCCGGATCCCCTCGACCGCCTGGTCGAACACGCCGTCCTTGCAGACCGCCTCGTCGTGCTCCTCCCGGAGGCCGTCCATGTGGATGCTGAAGGAGAGGTACTTGGACGGCGTGAAGAGCCCGGTCTCGAGCTTCTCCTTCAGGAGGATGGCGTTCGTGCAGAGGTAGACGTACTTCCTCCGCGCCACCAGCTCGGCCACGAGCCGTCCGATGTCGGGGTACATCAGCGGCTCGCCGCCCGGGATCGACACGATCGGGGCACCGCACTCGTCGACCGCCTTGAGGCACTGCTCGACCGTCACGTGCTTCCGGAGGATCTGGCCCGGGTACTGGATCTTCCCGCAGCCCGCACAGGCGAGGTTGCACCGGAACAGCGGCTCGAGCATGAGGACGAGGGGGTATCGCTTCCGGCCGCGGAAGCGCTGCGCGAGCACGTAGCTCGCCACGGTCCACATCTGCGAAATAGGTACGCTCATAGGCTCCGTTCGCGGGGTCTCACGCGGGCTCGCCGGCGCGCGCCGGCGGCCGCCGACCCGTCGACCGCTCCCGCGACCGTAGAGAGCATACTACAAGGCCCGCCAGCGGCACGTGGATGAGGGTCCCCGCTAACAGGAGACCGGGCTCGGCCACCGCGGCCGTGACCGCCAGGTTGAAGACCAGCACGAGGTAGTAGAGCCCGACGGCCTGGCGCTCGTGCGGGGGCCAGCGCCGGCCCCACGCGGGGGGCGCGCCGCCGACGCGGGGCGCGATGGCGGCCCAGCCCCAGGCGATCAGGAAGCCGACGACCACCCAGCCTCCGAAGTTCGCCGCGGGGACGCCGAAGTACCAGCCCGGCTCCGGGTAGTAGAAGATCCGCCCGAGAAACCACCGCTCCCCCCGCACCGCCAGCGGGTCGATCACGACGTCGAGCCACATCATCAGGAGGCCCGTGAGCGCCGCCACGCGGAGGCCGGCGCCGGGCCCGGCGGCGCGCCCGCCGAGAAGCTGCCTTGCCAGCCCGAGGCTCGCGTACGCGAGGAAGGTGAAGGACAGAAAGTCGAAGAGCGGCACGTTCGAGACGTACAGCTCGCGCCCGGCCGTCCCCCCCGTGTAGTGGTACAGGCCGAACGGGACGCCGGTGCGGGTCGAGCTCCACTCGGCGAGGAACGCGAGGCTTCCCGCCCACGCGGTGAAGGCGACCGCGCGCCGCCACCCCCACGCCGCGGTCGCCGCGGTCAGGTAGACGGCGAGGAACCCGAACACGTACGGGCGCAGCGCGAGGCTGCCCCACGCGCGCCCGAGCGTCTCGACGAGGAAAAGGTGGTCGCCGCCGCCCATCGGCCCCGAGCCACCCATGCTACACTAACCGTCGGCCTGCCGGACCAACGACCATGCTAGATACGAGCCGAGTCGACGCGGCGCTTCAGCGCTCGCAGGACCATCTGCTGCGGCTCCAGGCCCCGGCCGGTTTCTGGCTCGGGGAGCTCGAGGCCGACACCACCATCACGTCCGAGTATCTGCTGCTCCGCCATCTCCTGGGGACCCCGGACCGTGACCTCGAGCGGCGGGCGCTCCCCTACCTCCGAGATCGGCAGGGCTCCGACGGCTCCTGGAACCTCTACGAGGCCGGCGCGGGCGATCTCTCCGCGACCATCAAGGCCTACTTCGCCATGAAGATGGCCGGCGTCTCGCAGAACGACCCGGCGCTCTCCCGAGCGCGCGAGTGGGTGCTGGAGCGCGGTGGCCCCACCCAGGCCAACGTGTTCACCAAGATCACCCTCGCGCTGTTCGGGCAGTACCCGTGGGGCGGCGTGCCGGCGATGCCGGTCGAGATCATGCTCCTCCCCCGCTGGTCCTACTTCAACGTCTGGGAGATCTCCTACTGGTCGCGGACCGTCCTCATCCCGCTCCTCATCGTGATGGACCGCCGGCCGCTCCACCCCGTCCCACGCGAGGCGGGGATCGACGAGCTGTGGGCCCACCACCTCCATCTCGACGATCCGGCCTACGCGCGGCGCGGGCTCGTCTCGTGGAAGAACGTCTTCATCGGCATCGACGGCTTCCTGAAAACGTGGGAGGGCTTCGGCCCGCGGCCCTGGAGGGGTCAAGCGATCCGGGCGGCTCACGACTGGCTGGTGCCCCGGATGTCGGTGCCCGGTGGTCTGGGCGGGATCTACCCCGCCATGGTGAACGGGATCCTCGCGATGCGGCTCCTGGGCTACCCGGACGACCACAGCCTGATCACCGGTCAGCTCAAGGAGATCGAGGCCCTCGGCATCGAGGAGCCGCAGCGCTTCCACATGCAGCCATGCGTCTCCCCGGTCTGGGACACGTCGCTGGCCGTCAACGCGCTCCTTGCGTCCGGGCTGCCGGCCGGACACCCGGCCCTCGTCCGCGCGTCGGACTGGCTCCTGGACCGCCAGGTCGTGGCGGAGCCGGGCGACTGGCAGGTCAAGCGCCCAGGGCTCGAGTCCGGCGGGTGGGCCTTCCAGTTCGACAACCCCTACTACCCGGACCTCGACGACACCGCGGTGGTCGCGATGGGGCTCCACCAGATCGATCACCCCGATGACGGCCGGCGGCGCCTGGCCATCGAGCGCGCCGTCCGGTGGCTCCGGGGGATGCAGGGCAAGGACGGGGGCTGGGCGTCGTTCGACACCGACCAGACGCGCCTCCTGTTCAACAACATCCCCTTCGCGGACCACGGCGCGCTCCTCGATCCGGCCACCGAGGACCTCACCGCACGCTGCATCGACTGCTTCGGACGGCTCGGCGTGCCCGTCGACGATCCGGCGATCCAGCGCGGGGTCGCGTTCCTCCGCCGCACGCAGACCGCCGAGGGCGCGTGGCACGGTCGCTGGGGCGTGAACTACCTCTACGGCACCTGGTCGGTGCTGCGCGCCTGCGAGGCGATCGGGCTCGGCCCGGAGGACCCGATGGTCAAGCGGGCGATCCGGTGGCTCGAGGCTCGCCAGAACCCCGACGGGGGCTGGGGCGAGACGTGCGACTCGTACGCCGACCCGCCCTTGAAGGGCCGCGGGATCTCGGGGCCCAGCCAGACGGCCTGGGCCCTCCTCGGGCTGATGGCCGCGGGACAGGCGCGCAGCTCCGCGGTCGAGCGTGGGATCGGGTTCCTCGTGCGGACCCAGCGCGCGGACGGCGGGTGGGACGACGCCCTGTGGAATGGGACCGGCTTCCCCCGGGTCTTCTACCTGCAGTACCATCTCTACGCCCACTACTTCCCGCTGTGGGCGCTCGGGACCTGGCGCCGGGTCACGCCGTAGAGCCCGGCGGGAGCCCGTCCACAGTTCGTTCACCGCGAATGTCCGGCTCGCTCGTCCTCGACTCCATTCAGGGTCTCGGGCGGTTCGGCCTCGACACCCTCTCGGCGCTCGGGCGGTTCGGCGTCTTCCTGGGGGAGGCGCTCCGCTGGGCGGTGGTCCCCCCGTTCAAGGTCCGCCAGACGATCCAGCGGATCTGGTTCATCGGCTTCCGATCGATGTCGGTCATCCTCCTGACCGGCGCGTTCACGGGAATGGTGCTCGGGCTCCAGGGCATGCTGATGCTGCAGCGGGTCGGCTCCGAGGCCTTCGTCGGCCCGCTGGTGGCCATCGCGCTCGTGCGGGAGCTGGGGCCGGTGCTGGCCGCACTCATGGTGACCGGGCGCGCCGGCTCGGCGCTGGCCGCCGAGATCGGCGTCATGCGCATCACCGAGCAGATCGACGCCCTGACCGTCATGGCGCTGAACCCGATGCGGTACCTGGTGGTGCCGACCCTGGTGGCGGGTGTGATCGCCCTGCCCCTCCTGACCTGGGTGTTCGACGTGGTCGGCATCTACGGCGGCTACCTCGTGACCGTGAAGCTCTTCGGGATGTCGTCGGGCACCTACTTCGGGCAGATCCGGGCCTTCCTCGACACCGGCGACATCTGGGTCGGGTTCTGGAAGGCACTCGTCTTCGGGCTCGTCATCACCTGGGTCGCCTGCTACAAGGGGTTTCACGTCGGCCACGGCGCCGAGGGCGTCGGACGCGCCACGACCGAGTCGGTCGTGCTCGCGTCGGTGCTCATCCTGGTGCTCGACTACCTCCTCGGCTCGGTGCTCCCGTGACCGGCTCCGCCGCGCCCGCCATGCGGGTGGAGGGGCTCCGCAAGCGCTTCGGGAGCCAGGAGGTCCTGCGCGGCATCGACCTCGAGATCGCCCCGTCCGAGCTGATGGTCGTCATCGGGCGCTCGGGCGGCGGCAAGTCGGTGTTCCTGCGGCACCTGCTCGGGCTGGTCCGGCCCGACGGCGGGCGCGTGCTGATCGACGGCGAGGACGTCGGGCGCCTCCGCGGGCAGGCCCTCGACCGCGTGCGCGAGCGCTTCGGCGTCGTGTTCCAGGGCGGCGCCCTGTTCGACTCCTCGACGGTGCTCGAGAACGTGCTGTTCCCGATCCGGGAGCGCCGGCGGTACCCCGCGGGCGAGCTCCTGCCTCGCGCCCACGAGGCGCTGGCGCAGGTCGGGCTCGGCGAGATGGGCCACAAGTTCCCGGCCGAGATCTCGGGCGGCATGCGCAAGCGCGTGGCCATCGCGCGCGCGCTGGTCACCGAGCCCCAGGTGGTGTTCCTCGACGAGCCGACCACGGGGCTCGATCCGATTCTGGTCAACTCCATCCATCACCTGATCGTCGGTCTGCATCGAAAGTTCGGCTTCACGGCCGTCATGGTCAGCCACGAGATCCCGGAGATCTTCAAGATCGCCGACCGCGTCGCCATGCTGCACGAGGGGCGGATCCACGTCGTCGGCAGTCCCGAGGAGATCCAGGGCTCGACTGATCCGGCCGTGCGACGATTCATCCACGGCGAGGTCGAGGAGCAGGCAGTCTAGTCGGAGCGCTGGAAGGAGGCCGGACGGCGCCATGGGTCGACGAGTGGAGCTTGGGGTCGGGCTGTTCATGGTCGTGGGAGTTCTGGCACTGGCGTACCTGTCCATGAACCTGGGCCGGGTCGACGTCCTGGGGCGACAGGGGTACGTCGTCTACGCGGACTTCCCCACCGTCGGGGGGCTGAAGTCGGGCGCCGCGGTGGAGATCGCCGGCGTCTCGGTCGGGCGCGTGCAGTCGATCGGGCTCAAGGACTACCAGGCCCGGGTGACGCTCCGGATCGACACCGACGTGAAGCTCCAGACCGACGCGATCGCGTCGATCAAGACCAAGGGCCTCATCGGTGAGAAGTTCGTCCAGATCAGCCCCGGGGGGTCGGAGAAGCTGGTCCCCGCCGGCGGACGCCTGACCGAGGTCGAGGCGCCCGTCGACATCGAGGAGTTGATCTCGAAGTACGTCTTCGGCAAGGTGTAGAGCCATGCGCCAGCCGCGGCTGTCCGCTCGGGACGCGCTTCTCGCCGTCGCCCTGGTCTCCGCGCTGCTCCCGGGGATCGCCGGCGCTCAGGGCCAGAGCCCCGCCCCGGCGTCGAACGCCGTGCGCATGAACCTCGAGGACAGCCTGCGCGCAGCGCTCGGGCGGAGCCCGGAGACGCGCCAGGCGATCGCCGAGGTCGAGGGCTATCGCGGCAAGCAGCTCCAGGCCCTCGGGATCGGACGCCCGCAGATCGAGCTCCAGACGGTGGTCGGCCCGTCGCCCCGCGCCCGCGGCAACCAGGTCTCCTCGCCCGACGACCAGTACTCCCCGGACATCACCGGGGCGTTCGTCCGGGGCACGGTCAGCGTCCTCCAGCCGATCTTCACTTGGGGCCTGATCGAGAACGCCCGCATGGCCGCCGATCACGGCGTGCGCGCCGCGCAGGCGGGCGTTGACGTCAAGAGCACCGAGGTCGCGCTCCGCGTGAAGCAGGCGTACTGGGGCGCGGTGACCGCCAAGGCGATCCGCGCCTTCCTCCTCGAGGTTCGGGACCAGGTCGACCTGGCGATCGCGCGGACCGAGCGGCTGGTCGAGGGCGGGTACGCGACCGACATCGACCTCTACCGGTTCCGCTCCAAGCGCGGCGAGCTCGAGCGGTTCATCAACCTCGCGGACAAGACGGTCGACATCGCCACCCAGGCTCTGGGAACGTGGACGGGCAAGCCCAGGGGAGTGCCGGTCGACCCGGCGGACGAGATGCTCCCCGAGACCGTGACGCGCATCCCGGCGGTGGATCAGTACGTCGAGACCGCGCTGTCGGGCCGGCCCGAGTTCTCCCAGCTCCGGGAGGGCATCGAGGCCCGGCGGCGGCTGGTGGAGGTCGAGCGCAAGCAGGGCTATCCGCTCTTCTTCGTCGGCATCCTCGGCGATCTGGCGTATGCGACGAACCGGGATCGTCTCGAGAACCCCTACGTCATCGATCCCCTGTACCACACCGCGGTCGGGCCGGTGATCGGCTTCAAGTACAGCCTCGACTTCGGCATCCGCGCGGGCAAGATCAAGGAGGCGCAGGCCGAGGTCCAGAAGCTCGAGGCCTTGCGCGACCACGCGCTCGACGGGATCCCGCTCCAGGTCCGCGACGCGTACAACACCGTCGTGGAGTCCGAGCGGAACATGCGGGTCCTGTCCGAGGCCTTCGACAACGCCAAGCAGTGGCTGGTCGCCAGCTCGTCGAACACGGACCTGGGGGTCGGCGATCCCGACGACCTGGCGGACGCCTTCGTGCAGTACGCTCGCACGCGCGCCGACTACCTCCAGGCGGTCTACGCCTACGTCTTCGGTCTCGAGCAGCTCGCCCATGCGGCGGGCCAGGACGTCGCCGAGGTGCAGCGGCTGTCCACGCTCAAGCCGTGAGAGACTCTTTCCGGAGGACCGAACGCATGCGACGGCTCGTGGCCCCGCTCCTCATCGCCGCCCTGGCTCTCTGGGCCGGAGTCCCCGCCCACGCCGGCCCACCGACGGACCAGCTCAAGGGCGGGATCGACCGGGTGCTGGTCATCCTGCAGGATCCCGCCATGAAGCAGCCCGGGAAGGCCGAGGAGCGGCGGCAGAAGATCCGCGCGATCGCCAACGAGGTCTTCGACTGGCAGGAGATAGGCAAGCGCGCGCTCGCCCGGCACTGGCAGGCGCGGTCGCCCCAGGAGCGTGAGGAGTTCTCCAAGCTCTTCGCCGACCTGCTCGAGCGCTCGTACGTCGGCAAGATCGAGGCCTACAGCGGCGAGAAGATCATGTACGGCGAGGAGACCGTCGACGGGGACCAGGCCAACGTGCGGACGAAGCTCTTGACGAAGAGCGGCACCCAGATCCCGATCGAATACCAGATGCAGAAGGCGGACGAGCGCTGGCGCGTCTACGACGTGAAGATCGAGAACGTCGGCCTGGTCGCCAACTACCGGTCCCAGTTCAACCGGATCATCCAGCAGTCGGGCTACAACGACCTGATCCAGCGACTGAAGACCAAGCAGGAAGAGCTCCAGTTCGACGATCAGGCCGCCACGAAGGGGAAGAAACCGTGACCGGGCTCGTCCTCGCCGCCGGGCTGGGGAAGCGCCTCGCTCCCCTCACCGACGAGCGGCCCAAGGGGCTGATCGAGCTCGGCGGGCGGAGCCTCCTGGCGCGTCTCCTCGACGGCCTCCGGGCCGCCGGGGTGAACGAGACGGTCCTGGTCGTCGGCTACCGGCAGGAGATGATCCGGACCGCGCTCGGGACGTCCCACCAGGGCATGCCGCTCCGCTACGTCGTGAACCGGGATTTCGAGAAGGGCCCGCGGCTGTCGCTCTGGGCGGGCCGCGCGGAGTTCATCCGGGACGACGTGGTCCTCGCGGACGGTGACGTCCTGTTCGCGCCGCCGCTCCTCGAGCGGGTGGTGCGGGCGAAGGACGAGAGCGTGTTCCTGGGCGAGCCCGACTTCGTCGACACGGGCGAGGAGATCAACCTCTACCAGGCCGGCTCACGCGTCGTCGCGATCCGGCGGGGCGTCAGCGGCCCGCCGCCGGTGCCCTACGAGGCGCGGTCGGAGTGGGTGGGCTTCGCGAAGGTGGGCCGCGCCGCGGGGCGCGATCTCGCGGCCGGGCTCGACACCATGATTCGCGAAGGCCGGGTCGACGGCGACTACGAGGTCGCCCTCGACGGCCTCCTCGACCGGCACGCGTTCGCGGTGAGCCCGACGGCCGGCCTCCCGTGGGTCGAGATCGACTTTCCGCAGGACCTCCACGCGGCGGAGACCGAGATCCTGCCGCGGATCGACCGGCCCGGCCGGAGCTAGCCGGCCCGTCCCCGCGCCGCGCCCGCCGCCCGGCCGAGGCTCTCGGCGACGTCGTCGGCGAGGCGCCCGATCCTCCGGAGCCCCTCGTCGTCGTAGTGTCGGCCGGGGCCGTCCAGGAAGCCGAGCGCCCCCCGCGTCACGCCGTCGAGCCGGACCGGCGCCGCCGCCACGACCCGCAGCCCCTCGGCCTCGAGCCGCTCGCGAAGCCAGGGGGCGATCGGGACGCGCGGGTCGGCCAGGAGGTCCGGCGTCCAGACCGGACGGCCCTCCCGCACCGCGCGGCCCGCCATCCCGAGGCCGGCGGCCAGGGTCTGTCCGATCCACCGGTCCACCTCGCCCGCGCCCGCCGTGGCGACGCAGGTGAGCCGGGCGCTCCCGTCGTCGAGCCAGAAGAGCGCGGTGCGCCGCACCCCGATCGCCGTTCGGACCGCGTCGAGGACCGCGGCCGCGGCGGCGGACACGGGGCCAGAGTCGAAGGCCGACAGGGAGAGCGCGGGCCCGCTCACTCGACGGCGATCGCGTCGATCTCGACCAGCATGTCCGGGTGGATCATCGTGCCGCACTCGACCCACGTGCACGCGGGCCGGACCTCGCCGAACGCCTCGCGGTGCGCGCGGGCGACATCCTCCCACTGGGACATGTCGGCGAGGTACACACCGGTCTTCACGACGTGGCCGAGGTCGAGCCCGAGCTGGGCGAGCGCCTCCGACATCGTGCGGATCGCCTGCGCGGCCTGAACGTACGCGTCGCCCTTGCCCACGACCACCCCGCCCGGGCCCGCGGCCGTGCAGCCCGACACCCACGCCATGTCGCCGACCCGGACGGCCCGCGAGTAGCCGACCAGCGGCTCCCACCGCCCGCCGGAGGAGACCCGCTGGCGCGGCCGCATCACGGCGCGCCGTTCCGGGCGCCCCGCTGGAAGTGCGGCATCACGCGGTCGGCGAAGAGCCGCATCGAGCGCGTGATCTGCTCGTGGGTCAGGTACCCGGCGAACTGCGTGACGTTCAGGAAGTCCGTGACCTCGAAGTAGTCGATCAGCTCGCGGAGCCGCTTGACCGCATCCTCCGGTGACCCCGAGAGGCGCGCCAGCGTGGGAATCCGGTCGTAGAGGGAGTGCTGCGTCTTCTCGGCGTCGACGGTGAGGCTGTCGAGGAAGCCGAAGTACTTCTCCATGCCGCGCTCGAACGTCTCGTTCGCCTCCGCAGCGCTCTCCGCCAGATAGCAGAACATCGTGAGCCCGACCCGCATCCGCGCCGGGTCGTGGCCGTGCTCCCGGTACACCCGGCGGTACGTGTCGATCTGGGCCCGGAGGGCCTCCGGCTTCTGGTTCGCGGGGAACGTCAGGATCGGCCAGCCGAGGGCCCCGTACCGGGCGAACGACGCCTCGCTGATCGAGGCCCCCCAGCACGGGATCGGGTTCTGCACCGGCTTCGGCCAGATGCTGGCGCGGCGGCCCCGGTAGAGCGGGGTCTCGTAATCGAGCCCGTCCAGCTGGCCGAGCGCCTCGCGGACGACGGCAAGCGACTGGTCGAAGCGCGCCTGGCTCTCCTCGAGCTTCACCCCGAACCCCATGAACTCGTGGGGCTGGTAGCCGCGCCCCAGGCCCAGCTCGAGCCGCCCGTTGCTCAGGCAGTCGACCATCGCCGCCTGCTCGACGACCCGGATCGGGTGGTGCTGGAACGGGAGCACGACGACGCCTGCCCCCAGGCGGATGCGGCGCGTCTCACGGGCCGCCGCCGCGGCCATCATGAGGCAGTCCGGCACCAGGGCGTACCCCGCGAAGTGATGCTCGGCGAACCAGCAAGCCCAGTAGCCGAGCTGGTCCATGAGACGCACCTCGGCGAGCTGCTGCTCGTAGCGCTCCTGGCTCGACTGCCCGTCCCGCCGGTCGCACAGCACGAGATGCGAGAAGTACGTCACGCGAGCTCCTCCGTGTTCGAGTGCCGTGACTGTATCGACGGCCGTTCGCCGCTGTCAAGCGAGGCGCCGCCCGGCGCCCCGATTGACGCGCCTGGCGCGGCGGGCTAGCGTTTCGTGGTGAACCGCGAACGAGACCGCCACTCCGGATGTTGCCGGTCGCCGCGCCCGTGAAGTTCGGATTGATCGCGCAGATGCAGGCGCCGAAGCCGTGGCGCGCGGGCGAGAACGTCGACCACCGCATCCACTGGGACACGCTGGCCGAGGCAGTCCTCGCCGACGAGGTCGGCTTCGACTACTACTGGGCGACCGAGCACCATTTCTACGAGGAGATCGCCCACAGCTCCGCCCCCGAGGTCTTCCTGGCGGCGCTGGCCGCGCGCACGGGTCGGATCCGGCTGGGTCACGGGGTGGTCGTGCTCCCGTGCAACCACCCGGTGCGGGTGGCCGAGCGCGCCGCGACGCTCGACATCCTGTCGAACGGCCGCCTCGACCTCGGCACGGGGCGGGGCGCGTCCTGGTACCACACCGAGGCGTTCGGAGTCTCGATCGACGAGTCGCGGGAGGTCTGGGACGAGGCGCTCCGCGTGATCCTGGGGCTCATGGTCCACGACACCTTCCCGGGGCACAAGGGCCGGCACTTCGAGGTCCCCGAGCGGAAGCTCGTCCCCAAGCCGCTCCAGAAGCCCCACCCTCCGCTCTGGGTCGCGGCCACGAGCCGGGCGACCTTCGCCAGCGCCGCCCGCGCGGGCCTGGGCGTCCTCGGGTTCACCGCCGTCCCGCCCGAGGAGCTCGCGCCGGCGGTGGCGGCGTACCGCGAGGCCCAGGCCGGGGCCGACCCCTCGGGCTTCTACGGCGTCGCGCCGAACTTCCAGGTGGCGGCGTTCATGACCGCGCACTGCGACGCGGACGACCGCCGCGGGCGCGCGATCGCCGGCGCCGCGGCGCGCTGGTACCTCGGGGACAACGACGCGCCGTTGAACCGCGTGCGGTTCGGGCCCGACTTCGACCGGAGCCGGTTCGCCAAGTACACCGACGACGCGCTCGTCCGCGACCGCATGGTGGTCGGCGGCGATCCCGACACGTGCTCGCGCGTGGTCGAGGCGTGGGCGAAGGTCGGCGTCGACCAGCTCATCCTGATGATCCAGGCCGGCGAGACGTCGCACGACGACGTCATGCGCGCGATCGAGCTCCTGGGCACGAAGGTGCTGCCCCGCTTCCAGGACTGACGCCGGCGCGCCGGGGCTCAGCCGCTGGTTCGGCTCCGGAACCGGTAGAGGGCGACCAGCGTGCCCGCGTCGAGAATGTCCCCCGCGTCCGCCATGCGGTAGGCCTCGCCCACCGGCACCGGCACGACCTCGATCTGCTCGTCGGCGTCGAGCCCGCGCGGGGCCGGGCGAAGCTCCCGCGCCACGAACAGGAAGATGCGCTCGTCGGTGAGCCCGGGGTCGGCCAGGGCCTCCCCCAGCGGCTCGAGCCGGCCGGCCTCGTAGCCCGCCTCCTCGATCAGCTCCCGCCGGGCGCACGCCTCGGGCGACTCGCCGGCCTCGATGGTCCCCGCCGGCAGCTCCCAGATCTCGGCGCCCACGATGGGCCGGTACTGCCGGATCAGCGCCACGCGGCCGTCGTCGAGGATGGGGACGATGTAGGCGACGGACGGCGTCCGCACCGCGTCGAGCCACACCCGTCGGCCGTCGGGCAGCGCGTGGCGCTCCCGCCGGACGCGGAGCCGGCTCCCGCGGTACTCGGGGGGATCGCCCGGGTCGTCTACCCCGCGTGCGGCGCCTTGATCCATTGGATGATCGCGTCGACCACCTCGCGCTCGATGCCGAAGTAGCCGTGCTGCGCCTGGGCCTCGCACGGATCGGACTTCGGCGGATTGCCGCCCTCGAACGTGAGGATCTCCTTCGGGCTGGCCTGCCCCAGCGCCTTGTAGATGACGGTCGCCTCCGAAGGCGAGGAGAACTTGCAGGCGTCGTCCTTGTGCCGGACGATCAGTGTCGGGATCCGGATGTCCCCGAGCTTGGCCGTCTTCACCGTCTCTCCGGTGGTCCGGGAAGTCTGCACGACGCTGGAAGTCAGCACGAGCCCGTCCGGGCCACCCGGGCCTTCCGCGAGACGCCCCGCCACCCCGGCGGCCGAGACGGACCCCATGCTCGTCCCCACGAGCCACACGGGAACGGGCGCCATCTCGCGAAGCGCGCCGATCACCTGCTTCATGTCCTCGGCATGCTCCTTCGAGGTCCGGAAGTTCCAGTAGTCTCCGCGGTCGGACGGGGTGTCGACCACGGCGACCAGGAAGCCGGCGTTCGCGAACCGCTCCCGCATCTTGACCAGGAAGTTGAACTTGAGCTGGCCGATGTTGTTCGGCGGTGAGAGCGCCAGGTGGCCGTCGCCGCCGGCGAAGAGGATCAGGCTCGCGGTCGGCGTCTTGGGCGAGCGCACGAGCAGGAATCCCTGCGTGACGCCCTTTCGCGTCGGCACGCTCCGGACTTCGTCGCTCGCGGCGCCGGCCTGGACGGCGGCGACAAGGAGCGCCAGGACCAGGCCGCGGCGAACTTGGCGGCCGGTCGGCTGTCTCATCTCGTCCCCTCCCCTTCTTGCCGTGATCAGGTCCGCACTCGCTCGCCCCGCGGGTCCCAGAGAGGCGCCCGGCGGACCTCCGCGGCCACGAGCCGGCCGAACGACTCCACCGAGACCCGGGTGCCCGGCCCCGTCAGGTCGATCGGCAGGTAGGCGAGCCCGACGTTCTGTCCGAGCGTGTGGCCGTACCCCCCGCTCCGCAGACGGCCCACGACGCGGCCCTCCGAGACGACGGCCTCCCCGCCCCACAGGACGCACGACGCCCCGTCGAGGACGAGAGGCACGAGCCTCCGCTCGGGTCCGGTCGCGCGCTGGCGCAGGAGCGCCTCGCGCCCGATGAAGTCGCCCTTGTCGAGCCGGACGCAGAAGCCGAGGCTCGCCTCGAGGGGCGTGTCGCTCGGGCCGATGTCGTCGCCCCAGTAGTAGAAGCATTTCTCGAGGCGGAGGGTGTTCAGGGCGTAGTAGCCGACCGGCTGGATCCCGAACTCCTCGCCGGCGGCCAGGAGGGCGTCCCACACCCGCCCGGCGCCGTCCGCCGGGACGACCAGCTCCCAGCCGAGCTCCCCGGCGAAGCTCACGCGGTTGGCGCGCACCCCCACCCCGGCCACGTCGACCGGCCGGGACGTGAGGTACGGGAACGCCGGCGTCGACAGATCGGCCCGGCTCACCTTGGCGAGGGTCCGCCGGGAGTCCGGGCCCCAGACGCTCACGACGGCGTGGCGGTCGGTGACGTCGGCGATCGTGACCGAGCCGTCGTCCGGCAGGTGGAGCCGGAGCCAGCCGAGGTCGCTCGCCGACGACCCGGTCCCCGTGGTCACCCGGAACGCCGCGGCGTCGAGGCGGGTGACGGTCACGTCGCACTCGATCCCGCCACGCGGGTTCAGGCACTGCGTGTAGATCAGGCTCCCCGCGGGCCGGTCCACGTCGTTCGCGCAGAGGCGCTGGAGGAACGGGACGGCGCCCGGGCCGGTCACGTCGAGCTTGCCGAAGGACGTCATGTCGAGGAGGCCCACGCGCTCGCGCACGGCTCGGTGCTCGCGCGCGACGTGCTCCCAGTAGCCCGGCCGGTCCCACGTCCGCTCGTCGATGCCCTGCCGCCGCCCTGGCCGCCCGGGGACGAAGTAGTTGGCGCGCTCCCAGCCTCCGCGTTCCCCGAACACGGCGCCGCGGGCGAGGAGCCGCTCGAGGAGCGGGCTCGTCCGGGCCGGACGGCCCCACTCCCCCTCGTCCGACGGGAACCGGGGCGCGTAGTAGTAGCGGTACACCTCCCGTGCCCGCTCCGCGGCGATGCGGCGGTCGCGCAGGTGGGGACCGAACCGGCGGACGTTCAGCTCCGAGACGTCCATCGAGGGCGCCCCCTCGAGGATCCACTCGGCCATCACCCGCCCGACGCCGCCCGCGCCCGCGATGCCGTTGATCGACATCCCGGCCGCAACCCAGAGCCCCGGGCGCCCCGGGACCGGGCCCAGCGCGTAGTGACCGTCCGGCGTGAAGCCGTCGGGCCCGTTGACGAGCTGGAGGATCTCGGCCTTCTCGACCGCGGGAAACCGCCGGATCGCGCCGGCCAGGAGCGGCTCGAACAGCTCCCACTCGGCCGGCAGGAGCTGCTGCGTGAACTCCCAGGGCACGTCGTCGAGCCGCCACGTCTTCGGATCCGGCTCGAAGCCGCCCACCAGGTAGCCGCCGACCTCCTCGCGGACGTAGACGAGGTTCTCGGGATCGCGCACCACCGGCGTGTCCCGGGACAGCTCCTGGCCGGGAACCGGACGCGTGATCAGGTACTGGTGCATGAGCGGCACGATGGGCAGGTCGACGGCGGCCATCGCCGCGACGCGGGGCGCCCACTGGCCGGCCGCGTTGACGACGATCTCGGCGCGGATCGGGCCGGCGGTCGTCTCGACCCCCCGAATCCGGCCCTTCGGATCCACGTGGATGCCGGTGACCCGGACCCCGGTGACGATCTCCGCACCCCGCGCGGCGGCCCGGCGCGCCAGCTCGCGGGTCATCCCGTTCGGCTCGAGGTACCCGTCGTCCGGGATGTGCACCGCGCCGTGGAGATCGGCGCTGCTCATGAGCGGACAGACGCGCAGCGCCTCGTCCGGCCCGATGATGGCCACGTCGAGCCCGAGCGCGCGGGCCCGGCTCACGCTCCTCTGGAGCCCCTTCAGCATCGCCGCGCTCGAGGCGAGCCGGAGGCTCCCCACCGGCCGCCAGCCGGCCGCCTCGCCGAGCTCGGCGGCCAGCTCCCGGTAGAGCCGGATGCTGTAACTCATCAGTTGCATGTCGGCAGGCGAGGTGCGGAACTGGGACACGAGCCCGACGGAATGGAAGGTCGTGCCGCTGGTGAGCTCGCCCTTCTCGACCAGGGCGACGTCGCGGCACCCCGCGGCCGCCAGGTGGTAGGCGATGCTGCAGCCGACGATCCCGCCGCCCACCACGACCACGGCCGCGTCGGCTCGCATGGCGTTCCTATCGGCTCGGGCGCGACTCCGTCAGGCGAGGATCTCCTCGAGGACCCGGCCGTCGACCCGCCCGGCGGCCATGTCCGTCAGCCGGCAAAGCGTGGGCATGAGGTCGATCGTCCGGCCGGCCCGCATCTCCGACCCGGGCCGTACCCCCGGGCCGGTCATCAGCATCGGGATCCGCTGCTCGTGCTTGGAGCCGTGCGACCGGAGCCCCGACTCGGTCCGGTGGGCCGGGCCGTCGTCCCACACGCCCAGCGCCACGTCGCGCGCCGCCCAGCAGATGAGGTCGCCGACCCGCTCGGGCGGGAGGTGGTCCCGGTGGGCCTCCGCGTTCGGGACAACCTCGTCGATCCCGGGGACCCGTTCGAGGACGACCCGGGCCTCCCGGGCCATCCCGGGGTCGTCGAAGTACAGGTAGAGCGCCCCGCCGAGATCCCGGTGGTGGGCGTAGAGGCCGTCCCGGATGAGCGGCACGCCGTGGGTCGCGATGCCGTGCTCCCCGAGCACCCTGACCGGCGAGACGGAGCGGAGCTTCGCGTTCATCCCGTGGTCCGCCGTGAGGATGACCAGGGTCTCGGCCGGGTCGTAGACGTCCAGGAGGCGCCCGAGGGCCTCGTCCTTCGCCTCGAGGTACTGCTGCATGGCGGGCTCGTCGGGCGCCAGCATGTGCTGGGGGTAGTCCGTCGTCGCGACATAGAGGAAGTCCGGGCGCTCGCGGAGCGCGACCTCCCGGGCCATCCGGAACACCCACAGGTTGATGTCGAGGGTGAAGATCTCGGGCGGGGCCCCGGCGGCCGCCCGGTGGGCCTCGGGGTGGGTCTTCATGTCCACGCACACGTCGAGCCCGCGCCGGAGGAGCTTCGTGAGCTTCTCCTTGGCGGTCACGAGGGCCGTCGACCAGCCGGCCTTCTGGAAGTGCTCGAAGACCAGCGGCTCCTGGACGAACGAGACCTGCTCCATGAAGACGTCCGCCTTCGCCCCGCGGTCGTAGAAGAAGTTCGTCGAGAGACCGTGGCGGGCGGGGTACGTCCCCGTGAGGAGCGAGATGTGGTTCACGTTCGTCAGGCTCGGAAGGACCCCCCGGCCGTCGAGCGTCGAGCCGCCGGCCTTCATGAGCGCGGCCAGCCGGGGCATCCGGGCCGGCTGGACGTACCCCGGGTCGAACCCGTCGATGAGGAACATGAGGATCTTCCGTGGACGGCTCATCGGTCGACCTCCGGGGTCATCGGGGAACCTCCAAGGCCAGATCGGCAAGGCTCGAGCGGAACGCGTCGACCACCGCGTCCATGTCCCGGGGCGTGAGCGTCCCCATGTTGGACACGCGGAATGCGTAGGTGCGGATGTCACCCTGGCCGGCGTAGATCACGTACCCGCGGCTCTTCATGGCGTCGTGGAGCGGATCGTAGGCCAGCCCCGGGAGGAGGCGGAAGGTGGTCAGGATGTTCGACCGGGCCCCCTCGGGGACCAGGATCTCGAAGCCGAGCCCTGCCATGCCGCGCCGCACCACCCGGGCGTTCTCGGCATACCGGGCGATCCGGTGGTCCACGCCCTCTCGCTCGAGCTCCACGAGCGCCTGCCGCATCGCGTGGAGGACCTGGACGGCGGGCGTGAACGGGGTGCTGTCGCGCTCCTGGGTGGCGTAGTGGGCATGGAGGTCGAGGTAGACGCTCCGGGGCGGCTGTCCCGCGAGGGCGTCCAGGGCCGAGCGTCGTCCGAGCACGAAGGCGATCCCCGGGACCCCCTGGAGGCACTTGTTGGCGCTCGCGGTCACGAAGTCGATGCCGTCGGCCGAGACATCCAGCGGCTCGCCGAAGAGGGAGCTCATGGCGTCCACCAGCACCCGACGGCCCGCCCCGGCGGCGACCCGGGCGACGTCCACCACCGGGTTCAGCAGCCCCGTCGTCGTCTCGTGGTGGACCACCGCGACGTGGCTCAGCACGGGATGCCTCCGGAGAGCCGCGTCCACGTCAGCCGGCGGGACCGGGGTGGTGACGTCGTAGCGGAGCACCTCGGCCCGGATCCCGTGGGCGTGCGCGATCCGGGCCAGCCGGTCCCCATACACACCGTTGTTCACGATCAGGAGGCCGCGGTCGCGGGGCACCGCCGAGCACACCGCCGCCTCGACCGCCGCGGTCCCGGAGCCGGTGAAGAGGACGGACGCGAAGCTCCCCGCACACCCCGCCATCCGGACGAGGCGCTCCCGGCAGTCGCGCATCATCTCGAAGAACTCCGGCTCCCGGTGACAGAGGTCCGGCATCACCAGGGCCTCGCGCACCGGTCGGCTCGTGTTGGCGGGGCCGGGGTTCAGCAGGATCCACTCGCGCTCCATCCTCGATCCTCCCGGCCGTCAGGCTACCCCTCGCGCCCGTCGCCCGTCCACCCTGGCGTCGCGACGTCGATCGCTCCGACGCCGACAGGTCCGCTTCCGCAGAGGCGGCCGGAGGTCGCCCCCGTGGTTTCTTCCTTGTAACCGACGAAGCGACACGCTAAGGTGCCGCTAGAGGAGGAGACCCAAGGGGTCATGGCGCAGCTCGCCTTTCTGATCTCGCTCGTCGCACTGGGAATCTCCATCCTCGCCTACCAGGAAGCCGGCGGCACGAAGGATCTCACCAAGAGGGTCGAGTCGCTTCGTGAAGACCTCCGGCGCGAGACAGCGGACAGCCTATCCAAGCTCGAAAAGGCGCTCCGCTCGGCGGAGCCCGCGAAATCGAAGCCATGAGTCGAGCCGGCGCGTCTCCTCCGCGAGGCTGCCGACGCGCGACGCGTCCCGCTTCGATCCGCGAGTGCACACCCGGAGGCTGCGAGCCCTAGAGGCGGTGGACGCCGAATCGGACCCCCCTGACGCTGGTTGGCGCACCGAGCCGCGCTCCGCTGAGCGCCGGGTCGTCCTGCGGCGGCATCAGCTATCCCACCTGCCCGGGCTCGAGGTGCACGCCACCATCTTCGAGACCCGCTACGCGCCGGGCTCCTCGCCGAGCCACTGCAGCGGGACGTGCTGCGTGAGCGGCGTCAAGGTCGACGTCGCCCAGCGCGATCAGATCCTCGCCCACACCGACCTCGTCCGGCGCGCGATGGACCCCGGACAGGACCACGACCCCCGCCACTGGTTCGAGGAGACGGAGGTCCCCGACCCCGATTTCCCGTCGGGCCGGTGCGTCGGCACCGAGGTCCACAACGGCGGCTGCGTCTTCCTGGACTCGGCCGGGCGGTGCGTGCTCCAGGCGGTGACGATCGCCCAGGCCAGGCCAGGTTTCGACCTGAAGCCCTTCTTCTGCTACGCCTTCCCGATCACGGTCGCCAACGGAGCGCTGTGGATCGACGAGATGTGTCTGGACGCGCCCGGCGGCTGCTGCCGGCCGGCGCCCGGTGGCCCGCTCGGCGTCCTCGACGTCTGCGAGGGCGAGCTGCGCCACACGCTCGGCGACGAGGGGCTCCAGGAGCTCCGGCGGGCTATCGAGGAGTGACCGCCACTCGATGAGCTTACGCGCCGGCGCCCAGGTCTCCGCCTCCGGCTCCCCGGTTCGCACGACCGGCCGGGCCGGCTTGACGGGACCGACGGGGCGGAACGGCCGGCCCGGACCGGCGCCGCGGATCGGCCTTGCCTGCAACCTGAAGCCCGAGGAAGGCCAGCCGTCCCTCCCGGCGCCGACCGCGAACGGCCACGGGAACGCGGCGGACCTCTACGCCGAGTGGGACGACGAGGTCACGATCGCGGCGCTCGAGGCCGCGCTGGCGGAAGCGGGCGAGGTCGTCCGGCTCGAGGCGACGAAGGAGTTCCCGCTCCGCCTCCACGAGGCCCGACCCGACATCGTCTTCAACGTGGCCGAGGGGCTCTGGGGGCCGAACCGCGAAGCCCACGTCCCCGCTTTCTGCGAGTTCTGGAACGTCCCGTACACCGGGAGCGATCCGTTGACGCTGGCGCTCTGCCTCGACAAGGCGCGGGCCAAGGAGGTCCTGGCCCACCATCGCGTCCCGACCGCCGAGTTCACCGTCGTGCCCCCGCGGGCGCCGCTCGACCGGATCCCGCCCCTCCCCGTCGTGGTGAAGCCCCTCCACGAGGGATCGAGCAAGGGAATCACCCAGGCGTCGCTCTGCCGGACGCGGGCCGAGGTCGGCCGCGCGGCCGGACGAGTCTGGCGGCACTACCGCCAGCCGGCGCTCATCGAGCGATGGCTCCCCGGCCGGGAGTTCACGTGCGCCCTGATCGGGAACGACCGGAGGACCCGGCTCCTCCCGGTGGTCGAGCTGAACTTCGACGCCCTGCCACGGGGCGCCGAGCGTCTCTACTCGTACGAGGCGAAGTGGGTGTGGGACACGCCGGACAAGCCGCTCCCCATCTTCCAGTGCCCCGCCCCGCTGTCGCGCGGGCTCGCCCGCCAGATCGAGGAGACGGTCCTGGCGGCGTACCGCGTCCTCCGCTGCCGGGACTGGGCGCGCATCGACGTCCGGTGCGACGCGCGAGGGGTGCCGCACATCCTCGAGGTCAACCCCCTGCCGGGCGTGCTCCCGGACCCGGACATGAACTCCTGCTTCCCCAAGGCGGCGCGCGCCGCCGGCATGGACTACGGCACGATGATCCGGGCCGTCCTCCGGGCGGGCGCGGCGCGACATGGCATTGCGGTCTAGGGTCCGCCGCCACGCGCGCGGTCGGCCGCGGGTCGCGGTCATCACCGACGCCCTGTCGGAGGCAACCGCCCAGGCAGTCGGAACTCCCTCGGCCCCGGGCAATCCCGAGCCGATCATCGCCGCGCTCCGCGATCTCGGCTACCACCCGGTGCTCGTGGCGTTCAGCGGCAACGTCGCGGACTGGCTGGTCGAGCTGGTCACCGGCCGCTTCCAGCTGGTGTTCAACCTCTGCGAGGGGCTCAGCAACCAGGCCGCCGGCGAGCCGGTGGCCGCGGGGCTCGTGGAGATCCTCGGCCTGCCGATGACCGGCGCCTCGTCCGACATGCTCGCGCTCTGCCTCCGGAAGGACCGGGCGAACGCCGTGCTCCACGCGAGCGGCGTGCCGGTCCCGGAGTGGATCCTCGCGCGGCCGGGCGTCCGCCGGGGACCCTGGCGCCGCTACCCGGCGATCGTGAAGCCCGCCGGCGAGGACGGGTCGTTCGGCATCAGCTCCGACTCCGTGGTCGCCGACCGGCTCGCCCTCGCGACCGTCGTGTCGCGGGGATGCGCCCAATGGGGCCGCATGGTCGTCCAGCGCTACATCGCCGGACGCGAGTTCAACCTCGCGATCGTCGGCGGGCGCGTGCTGCCCCACGCCGAGATCGACTTCAGCCGCATGCGTCCGGGACTGCCCCCGGTCGTCACGTACGCAGCGAAGTGGGAGCACGGAAGCCCGGAGGACCGGGGAACCGTGCCCCGGTGCCCCGCCCGCCTCCCGGCCCGCCTCGCCGCGCGGCTGACGCGGCTCGCCGAGCAGGTCTGGGCTGCCGTCGACGGCGTTGGATACGGCCGGATCGACGTCCGGGTCGACGGGCGGGGCACGACGTTCGTCACCGACGTGAACCCGAACCCGGACCTTGGCGTCCAGGCGGGACTTGCGCGCCAGGCGGCCGCGACGGGCTGGAGCTACCTCGACCTGATCGCCCGGATCGTCGAGGACGCCCTGGCTCGAGCCCGACAGGCCACCGGGCCAGCTCCGACTCCTCCGACGGCGCTCGCGGACGCACAGCGCCTGGCGGAGGCCATGCCCTACACCCAGCGCCTCTCGCCGGCCATGGGCCGGCGAGAGCCCAAGGGGACGAGGTCGACGTGAGCGACTGGCAAGAGAGCCTCCGCGAATCGGTAACCACGGTCGACGAGCTCGTCAAGCGGTTCGGGGTCGAGAACATCGACCGCGAATCCGTGCAGCGGGCCATCGACGGGTTCAACCTCCGCATCACGCCGGAGCTCCTCAATCTCATCAAGGCGCCCGGGGACGCGGTCTGGCGGCAGTACGTTCCCACGCCGCAGGAGAACGAGGTGGTGGATGGCATCGTCGATTCCCTCGGCGAGGATGCCGACTCCCCGGTGCCGAACATCACCCACCGGTATCCGGATCGGGTGCTGTTCCTCGTGAGCCCCGTCTGCGCGGCGTACTGCCGCTTCTGCACGCGGCGGCGCAAGGTCGGCGACCCCGAGAAGATCCCGCTCGGGCAGTTCGACGCGGCGTTCGCCTACATCCGCGACCACACGGAAGTCCGGGACGTGAGCCTCTCGGGCGGCGACCCTCTCATGCTCTCGGACCGGCGGGTGGAGTACTTCCTCGCGAAGCTCCGGACGATCCCGCACATCGAGATCGTCCGCATCCACACCCGGATTCCGTCGCAGCTTCCGGAGCGCATCACGCCGGCGCTGTGCGACACGATCAAGAAGCACCACCCGGTGTTCGTGAACGTGCACTTCAACCACCCCGACGAGCTGACGCCGGCCGCCCGGTCGGCCCTCGGGCGTCTCGCGGACGCCGGATGCCCCCTCGGCAGCCAGACGGTGCTCCTGAAGGGCGTCAACGACGACCCCGTCATCATGAAGCGCCTCATGCAGGAGCTCCTCCGCTGCCGAGTCCGGCCGTACTACATCTACCAGGCCGACATGGTCGCGGGCGGCGAGCACTTCCGGACCTCGGTCGCCAAGGGGCTCGAGATCATCGAAGCGATTCAGGGATGGACGTCGGGGCTGGCCGTCCCCCACTTCGTCATCGACGCCCCGGGGGGCGGTGGCAAGATCCCGCTCCTCCCCCAGTACGTGCAGTCGATCACCGAGCGGGAGGTCATCCTGCGGAACTACTCGGGCAAGACGTTCCGGTACGTGCTGCCGCAGGCGGAGGCGCCCGTGACGGCCGACTGAGTCCGCGCCTGTCAGCCGGCCCCGCGGCCGAAACGGAGAAGGGGCGAGTCGCGTCGGCGACTCGCCCCTTCCGTGTCTCCGGGTCCGCTCAGGGGAACCCGACCGGCTGGTGGCGGTGCGGCAGGGCCACCCCGCTCCGGCGGAACTCCGCGCGGAACGCCTCCGCGTCCGAACCCTCGAACCCGCGCATCCCCTCCCGCAGCAGCGACACGGGCGAAGCGGTCCGGCTCTGGCGCCGCGACGCGGCCTGCAGCACGCCCGCGAGCACCACGACCAGCCCTCCGGTCAGCATGAGATCCAGCATCGAAGTCTCCTCCTCTACGCGGCCTGGAGGCGCCGAGCCGGCCGGACCGACGTGGCGACCGGCCGCGCCGGCGCCGTCTCCGGGGTCAGGACCAGCTCGTAGCGCCCGGCGCCCACGCGGGTCAGCGTCTCGTGCGCGATGCCCACGATGCGGCTCACCACGTTCGGCCGGCCCACCGGAACCTTGATCTCCACCCGCCACGGCCCGCCGAGCGGCTTGGCCACGAGGGGCGCCACGATCGGGCCCACCTCGTCGGCGATGGCGTCCGTCAGTCGGACCTGGCGCGCGATGATGGCCTCCCGACGCCGGTCGCGCCACGCGGCGAGCGACAGGAGCCCGATGATCACGAGGATCGGCGAGGACACCGTCAGGATCAGGATCGTGGCTGTCATCATGGTCGGCTTCCTCCTTCTTGCCCGTTGAGACACCGCTCGGTCGGCGGTGTGAAAGGAAGGAGGCCGGTCGGAACGGTCGGGGGCGGAGCCTAGGCGGCCAGGAACGGCTCGAGGGCGGCCAGGATCTCGGCGGGAGCCTCCTCGGCCAGGAAGTGGCCGCAGGCAACCGACTGCGCCCGGACGTCCGCCGCCCAGCCCCGCCAGACGGCGGCGAAGTCCCAGGCCGGCTCGGCCCCGGGTGGCACGCCCCGGAGCGCCAGCACCGGACACGCGATGCGCCGGCGACCCCGATCCGCCGCGTCGTCCTCCAGGTCCACCGTGGCGCCCGCCCGGTAGTCCTCGCAGCTGGCGTGGACGACGCCGGGGTCCCGGTAGGCCCGCCCGTACTCGGCGAGGGCCCGTGGATCGAAGGCGTCCGCCCGCCCCGCCCAGCTCTCGAGAGTCCACCGGAGGAAGTACTCCGGGTCGGCGCCGATCAGGCGCTCCGGCAGGTCGGCCGGCTGCGCGAGGAAGAGCCAGTGGTAGTCGGCCAGGGCGCTCCCCCGGTCGAGCCGCTCCCAGGTCTCGAGCGTCGGCACGATGTCGAGGACGGCGAGGCGCGCCACGCGCTCCGGGTGGTCGAGCGCCAGCCGGTACGCCACGCGGGCGCCGCGGTCGTGTCCGACCACGGAGAATCGCTCGAATCCGAGCCGGCCCATCGTCTCCACCTGGTCGCCCGCCATCGCTCGCTTCGAGTAGGCGCGATGCGCCGGATCCGCGGGCGGCCGGCCGCTGTCGCCGTAGCCGCGGAGGTCCGGGCAGACCACGGTGAACCGCGCCGCCAGCACAGGCGCCACGCGATGCCAGCATGCGTGGGTCTGGGGGAACCCGTGGAGCAGCAGCACCGGGGGCCCCGCCCCGCCGACGACCGCGTGGATCTCCGTCTCGCGCGTGCGGAGCCGCTCGCGCCGGAACCCCGGGAAGAGCGCCGCGTCCGCGGCCGCGCCGGGATCGGCCCCGCTCAATTGACCTCGTGGAGCGGGTGGAGGTCCGGGCGGCAGCTCGTGCAGGGCTTCAGACCCACCGCCTCGGCTCGCTTCCGCGAGCCGAAGTACGTCAGGAGGCCGGACTGGAGCATCTCCGTCGACGGGCAGCTGGGGACGCAGTACTCCCTGTCGCCCGGCGCGAGGAGGTACATCGCGTTCCGGGCGATCGCGAAGTCGTCGTGGGCCGGCACCAGCGGCACGCCCTCGGTCGTGAGCAGTTGCCGCTTTCGCCCCGTCCCGCCGCCGGCGTACCCCGTCAGGAGCCCCGAGGCCCCGACCACCCGATGGCACGGGATGGCCACCGGCACGGGATTCCACCGGAGCGCCTGCGCCACGGCCCGCACCGCACGGGGTTGCCCGAGGTCGCGGGCCAGCCGCTTGTACGACACCACCGCGCCGTAGGGGATGCCGGCCGTATGCTCGAGCACCTTCCGCTGGAACGGGCTCTTGATGAGCCGGAAGTCGAGCGGCCATCCAAGTTGCTGGGTCCGGCCCTCGACGTAGGCCCGGAAGTCCCGGTAGAGCCCCTCGGCCTCGCCGCCGTCCTCGACGACCTCGACCCCGCGCAGCCGCGAGAGACGGGACCCGGCGAGGTCGCCACGCCCGTGGAGGTACTCCAGGAGCACCACGCCCTGCTCGGAGTGAGCGAGCAGGATCGGCCCCAGAGGGGAGTCGAACACCCGGTACGCGACGATGCGGCTCCGCAGGTCGTCGAGCCGCGCTTCCAGCCGCTCCCGCGACTGCGCCACGCCCGCCACGTCCACCGCCGCGCTCCGAATCGCTCCGAGCTCGCGGTCGATCACCCGGTAGCTCGCGTGCTCCGCCCGGCAGGACTTGCACTCCGCGACGTGCTCGGCCACCCGCCCCTCGGCGCGGGCGTCCGCCTCGCCGATCGCCGCGGCCACGAGGTCCGCCTCGATCCCGACGCAGCTCCCCGCCTTTCGCTTCACGACACCAACTCCTTCCCGATCAGCTCGCGCCCCTCGAGGGCGCGGCGGACCTTCCGTAAAGCCTGGAAGACGTGGGCCCGCGCGGTCTCGGCCGAGCACGCGAGGCTCTGGCCGATCACCTCGTAGTCCAGTCCGTGGACCTTCCGCTGAAGGAAGGCCAGGCGCTGCTTGAGCGGCAACGCGGCGACCACGCGGTCGACGGCCGCTCCGATCTCCTGCGAGATGGTCACCCCGTCCGGGCGCTCCTCGTCCGTCTCCCGCGTCTCCGCCACCACGGCGGCGTACGCGAGCCGCCGCCGCTTCTGCGACCGGAAGTGGTTCCGCGTGAGGTTCGTTGCGATGGCGAAGAGCCACGCGCGCGAGTTGGCGTCCGGCGGCAGCGTCCGGTGGGCGCGGAACGCCCGCAGGAACGTCTCCTGCGCCAGGTCGTCGGCGTCCTGCCTCCGCCCCGTCACCCGGAGGACATACCGATAGATCTCAGCGTGGTGGTCCGACATCAGCGCCTCAAAGGTGCGGTCGCCCATCATCTCCAAAGACCCCGTGGGAGCGATGTTGTGAAACGGGGTTCGACCATCCGGAATCGCACCGTCTGAACGGATGTCACTTTATCTCTTTAAATCAATAGCTTGTGTCCCACGACCTCCGAATCCACATCGGCTCCCGGACCTTCTACCCCACCCCGTCCGCAGCCTGGATCCGCCCCCGGCCACGGACCCTCGGTGCGTCACCGACCCGCTCGCGGTCCCAGAGCCTGGCGGAACAGACGGGGCCTCTCCGTAACCCACCCAGGTACGGCGCCGGCCCTCCTCCTGCACGCGGGGGATCGGCGCGCTCACGTCGTCTCGTCCGGCGCCGAGCGCATCGCGTGCTCGTAGCCCCGGCGGAGCCAGCGGAACGCGCGCGACACGGCCTCCGGGTCCACGACGTCGAGCTCGATCCAGCCGCGCCCCGCGAACCGACGGTGGGGCCGCGCATCGGGCGTCGCGAGCGCGCGCGCCTGATCCCCTCGCGACAGCCGTACCCAGAGATCGTGGTCCCGGGGCCGGATGGGGTAGCACGCGAACAGCTGCTCGCCGACGAAGTAGCCGAAGCGCCCGAACATCGGCGTGATCCGGACGCCGAACCAGCCGCCGACCACCCGGTTCAGGTCTGCCGCCACGCCCTCCCCGCCCCGGCTCATCGTCCGGCGGTCCCGCCGCGCGCGGCCCGTGCCGCGGGGACCGGGCGGCGGGCCGGGAGCCCGGCGGCGCACGGTCAGACCCGCCGCGGGGGGACGCGCCGGTAGAAGAGCAGCTCGCGCGTCCCCTGGGGCAGGTTGTCGACGTGCCCGCTCGGCGTGAAGCCAAGGGCCCCGTGAAGGCGGATGGCGGGACCGTTCGTCTCCTCCACGGAGGAGAAGACCCGCGGCGTGGGCGAGATCGCCTCCACGGAGCGCATCAGCTCGCGCGCGATGCCGCGGCGCCGGTACTTCTCCCGGACCACGATCAGCGACACGAACGTGCACTGGAACCAGTCCGTGCGGTAGGCGCAGAGCCCGACCACGTCGTCGTCCGCCTCGGCGACGATCAGGTGGTGCTGCTCGAGGTGCGCCTTGACGAACGGCCCCGCGCGGTCCGGGCCAACGACGAGGGCCGCCAGCTCGGCGCAGGGGCGCGCGTCGCCGGGCCGCGGCGGGCGGATCTCGATCAGCGCCACGCCAGGTCAGCGCCGGCCGGATCGGGCAAGTGCGCGCCCCCGGCCCATGCGTCGTCGAGGATCGCCCGGAAGCTGGTCTCGACGCGAAGGACGGTCGGCCACGACTCGCCGACCTCGGGCGCAGCCACGCGGACGTGAGGCCCGACGGGCGCCCACACCGCGGGATCGGTCGGTCCGAAGACGGCCACGGTCGGGCAGCCCGTCGCGGCCGCGAGGTGGGTCGGGCCGGAATCGTTCCCGACCGCCGCCCGGGCGAGGCTCAACAGCGCGGCGATCCGCGGAAGCGGCCAGTCGCGTGCGACGCGCGCCTCGTCGAGTGCGCCATCTGCGAGGAGCGCGTCCACGACGAGGCGATCGGCGGGACCGGCCAGCGCGACCACGGGATGGCCCGCGGCGCGAACTCGCCGCGCGAGCTCCGCGAAGCCCGGCCACGTCTTCGCCGCGCTCCCGGCGCCCGGCTGGAGAACCACGGCGTGGCCCGGCCCGATCCCCCGAGCCTCGAGCCAGGACGCGGCCACGTTCCGCTCCGCCTCGCGCGTGCGAACGCGCCAGTCGGGGAGATCGGCCGCGACCAGGCCCAGCGGGGCCAGGGTGTCCACGAGGTGCCGGCTCACGTGTGCGCCGGTTCCGGGCGCCGGCGTCGCCCGCGCGACGACGGCGGGGCAGCCGAGCCCGGCCAGGCTCTTCCGGAACGCGGCGTCCCCCGCTCCCATCCACGACACGACCGCGTCGAAGCCCGCCAGGCCGCGGAGGGCGTCCGGATCGGTCGGCTCGACGAACAAGCGATGGAGCGCGAGGCTCTCGAGATCGACGGCCGCGTCCACCAAGCCTGACCCCTCGAGGAGCGGCACGAGTCGCGACGCGACGGCCACCGTCGAGCGGTAGCCGAGCGTCCGGAGGTGCACGAGCGCGGGGCCCGCAAGGAGCACGTCCCCGAGCGCGCCCGGATGGACGACGAGGCAGCGTCGGCTCACGCGGACACCCGGCTCCGGGGCTCGGTTCCCCTGGCACGCGCGCGCCAGCGTGGCGCGACGTAGCGGGACACCAGCGAGAGACCGGCCTCGCCCGCCCACCAGCCGAAAAGCCCGCCGGCCAGGACGTCCGAGAGGAAGTGCGCGTTCAGGAGGATCCGCGAGGCTCCGACCCCGGACGCGACGGCGAAGAGCCAGCCGCGGCGCCGCGGCGGAATCCACCCGGCGAGCGCGGCGACGGCGGCGAACGCGGTCGCGGCGTGCCCGGAGGGAAAACCGTGGTACCCCGGCTCGCCGAAGCACGGCCAGTGAAAGAACCCACGCCGGGTCGGCGCGTCGGGCGGCGTGGACGCGCCCACGCCCCATCCGTCGACGAGCCGCGGCCTCGCGCGGCAGGCGACGTGCTTGACGACCTGCGTCGTCAGGCCCGCCAGGAGGACGCCTGCGACCCCCCCCACCGCCGCCTGCCACATCGGCGGGTCCAGCGCCCGGTACCCGACGACGGCGAGGCCGAGGAGCCCGACGGTCGCGACCTCGGTCGTGCCGAGGAGGGTGAAGCCGTTCGCCAGCAGACGGGTCTCGTGCGAGACGAAGTGGCGGAACACGAAGTCGTGGAGCGTCTCGTCGGCCGGGGTCGCGGCCGAGAGGACCGCGAGCGCGACGACCGCGGCCTGGATCAGGCGAGCGCGCCGGGGCTTCTCGCTCACGGCCGCTAGTATCCGCCCCGCCGGCGGCGCGGCGCAAGCGAGCGGGGATCGAGTGCCTAGCCGGAACCGGTCCTGGTGAAGGTGCGGCGCACGCGCTCGTAGCCGCCCCAGACGTAGAGGACCGCGATGAGGACCCCGGCCGTGCTCGAGGCGTCGCCGAGGTCCCGCAGGAAGCTGTCCCAGACCTGCCCTCCGTCGGCGCCGGTGGGGCCGGCGGCCAGCCGGGCGACCGCGTCGACCGGACGGCTCCAGGCGCTCCAGAGCAAGAGGGTCAATCCCCGGTCGCGCCACCGGAGGAAGCGGGACCGCTGCTCCGGCGCATCGATGATGAAATCGCGCCCGGTCACGGCGCCCTCCGGAGCCCGCGATCGGGGCTCACCCACACGGCCTGACGCCCGCGCGTCCGGAGGAGCGCTCGAGGCAAGCCGACGGCCACGGTGAGGGCCGTGATGATCCAGAAGGCGAACGGATAGCCGACGACCGAGGGAAGGTAGCGGCCGACCCCCGGCTCGTAGCGGTGGTCGAGCGCCATGCCGACCGCCACCTGGAACAGGAACATCGCACCCGGCGCGGGATCCCCGAGCGAGGAGGCCTAGGAGGGCGGTGGGGCTTCCCCGACGCTTGCCGTTCGCCGCGCGAGGATCTCCGCAACCGCTCGGGGACGCGGATCCCCCTCGATCTCCTCCACTGGCTTGGGCAGCGCCAGAGACCAGTTCGCGCGACGCTCGCCGGTCGTGCCCGGCAGGTTGGGTCGCTCGGCGACGCCGAGGGCGTCCTCGAGCGTCGCCACGATCAGCGTCGAGGGCGCCTCAGCGAGGCGCCGGTGGATCGCGAGGGCCACGGCATCGGCCGAGGCATCGCCCGGCACGCCGGCCAGCTCGCGAAGGCGCCCCCGCAGCGTCTTCGTTCCGGCCAGGTTCGGCGCGACGCCGACCGCCTGCTGCTCCCGGAGGTCGCTGCCCGTCCAGAGGCCGCGCACGGTCGGGAGGTCGTGCGTCGTCACCGCCGCGAGCGAGAGCGGCGGGTAGCCCGAAGGCGGCCCGGGCTCGAACCACACCACCCGTGTCGACAGGATCCGCTCGGCCGCGAGCCGCTCACGCACCCCCGGGGCGACGGTGCCGAGATCCTCGCCGATGATGACCGCACCCGCCCGCTCGCTCTCGAGCGCGATGATGGCCAGGAGGTCGTCACTCGGGTAGCTGACGTACGCGCCACTCCGGGCGGTCGCCCCGACGGGGACCCAGAACAGCCGGAACAGGCCCATGACGTGGTCGACGCGCATCCCGCCGGCGTGACGGAGTCCCGCCCGCACGGTCTCGACGAAGGGCGCGTAGTCGGCGGCGCGGAGCCGGTGCGGCACGAACGGCGGGAGGCCCCAATCCTGGCCCTCGGGAGCGAAGTCGTCGGGTGGCGCCCCCACGGTGACGCCACGCGCCAGAACGTCCTGCCAGGCCCAGGCGTCCGCCCCCTCGCCGTCGAAACCGATGGCCAGATCCGTCACCAGCCGAAGCGCTTGCCCGGCTCGAGCCAGCTGCTCGTCGAGAAGCCACTGGACCCAGGCGTGAAATCCGACCCGCTCGGCTCGCTCCGTGGCGAAGCGCTCAACTGCGGGCGACGCGGGATGGCGGTGCTCGGCCGGCCAGCGTCGCCAGCCCGATCCATGCCGCTCGGCGAGGACGCAGAAGGTCGCGAACGTCTCGAGACCGGCTCCCTCGCGGGCCCGGTAGCCCGCGAATCCAGGCGCCGTCGCGCCGCCGCGCGCCCACACCGCCTCGAGCGCGGCCAACTTGAGGCGAAACACGGCGTCGCGATCGATCCGGCGCTCCCGGTTGAGGGCGCGCCCCTCCGCGGCGAGCCGCGTCACGTCGAGCCCGGCCTCCGCCGCGCCTGGCACCTCCTCGACCCGGAGGTACAGCGGGTTCCGGTAGCGGCGACTCGAGGGAAAGTAGGGGCTCGCCTCCTGTGGGACGAGCGGGAGCACCGCGTGGAGCGGGTTCAGGACCGCGGCGCCGGCGCCGAGCGCGCTCGCCGACCACTCCGCGAGCCGGCGGAGGTCCGCGAGGTCGCCGATCCCCCAGCTCTCCCGGGAGCGGAGCGCGTAGAGCTGGATCGCCCAGCCCCAGGCCCGCAGTCCCTCGGGCAGATGGCAGCGCGCCGGCGCGACGATCAGGCGCGCGGCGGGCCGGCCGTCGAGCGGCCGGAGCTCGTGATAGCCGAGGGGCAGATCGGCCGGGAGGCGCCCCTCGACGCGGAGGATGGCCCCATCCTCGAGCGTGAGCTCGGCGCCGCCCCGGACCGCCGGGAGCGGCTGGCCGCGGCGGTGGACCAGCGGCCCCGCCATCCGGCGAGCCTCCTCGGCCCCGCCCATCGCCGCCAGGATCCGCGCCCGCGCCTCGGGCGTCGTCGCCCGCCAGGCGCCGCGCGTGTCGATGTAGCCGTCCTCGATGCCCCAGGCGTCGGCGCTCAGGAGGTCGCGGCCCCCTCGCCGGCGGGCAGGGTGAAGCTCACGGTCGTGCCGTGGCCCAGCGCGCTCTCGACGTGGAGCTCGCCCCCGTGGGCCTGCACCAGATGCTTGACGATCGCGAGCCCGAGCCCCGTGCCCCCGACCTCGCGCGAGCGCGTCTTGTCGACCCGGTAGAAGCGCTCCGTGATCCGCGGGAGCTCGGTCGACGGGATGCCGATGCCGGTGTCCCGGACCCGGACCTCGACGCGGCCACCCGGCGCCGGAACGGCCTCGATGCGAACCTGCCCGCCCTCCGGGGTGAACTTCACCGCGTTGTCCACGAGGTTCACCAGGATCTGGACGAGCCGGTCCCGGTCCGCGTGGACCGCGAGCCCCTCGGGCACGGCGTGGGCCAGGGTCTGGCGGCGCTGGACGGTCTGGCGCTCGAACATGGCGGCGACCCCGGCCACGACGTCGCCCAGGTCGAGGCGCCTCGGCACCAGGGTCACCCGCCCGCTCTCGATGTTCGACAGCTCGAGGAGGTCGTCGATCAGCCGGTCGAGGCGCTCGGCATGGGTGCCGGCGACCTCGAGGAAGCGCCGCGCGTGGGTCGGGTCGTCGAGCGCGCCGTCGAGCAGCGTCTCGAGGTAGCCCTTGATGCACGTGAGGGGCGTGCGGAGCTCGTGCGAGACGTTCGCCACGAACTCGCTCCGCACGCGCTCGAGACGGCGGAGCTCGGTCACGTCGTGCAGCACGAGCAGGACGCCCGACGCGTCCGGCCCGAGCCCGAGGGGCGCCCCGCGCGCCGCCACGACGCGGTTGACGGGAGGGCCGAGCTCGAGCTCGTGCCGCGCCGGCGTTCCCGACGCCCTCACCTCCTCCACCAGGTCGAGCAGCTCCTTCTGCCGGATGACCTCGAGGAACGGGCGGCCCTCGGGCACGCCGTTCTCGACGGCAAACATCGCGCGCGCCGAGGGATTGAGGAGCAGGAGACGGCCCCGGTCGTCGAGCGCGACCACCCCCTCGGTCATGCCGTCCAGGATGGTGCGCACCTTCATCTGCTCGTCGCCGAGACGCTCGATCTTCTCCCGGAGCGCCACCGCGGTGCGGTTCAGGGCGACGCCCAGGGCGGCGATCTCGTCGGTCCCCGAGACGGGCACCCGCTGCCCGAGATCGCCCTCGGCCATCCGACGCGCCGCGTCCTCCATCCCGCGGAGCGGCCGCGTCACCCGCCGGCTCACGAAGAGCCCGATCACCACGGCGACGCAGAGGGCGAGGGTCGCGCCGCCGAGCACGGTCCGGCGGACCAGCGCTCGGGCCTCGTCGACGTCTGGGGTGTGGAGCGCGAGGCGCACGACCGCGCGCGGCCGCCCCGGACGGTCCAGGGGCACCGCGACGTAGAGGAGGTCGCGACCCAGGGTCGCGCTCCGGCGAACGTCGCTGCCGACGCGGCCGGCCAGCGCCTGGACGACCTCGGGGCGGCTCGCGTGGCTCTCCATCTCGCGCACGGACTCGCGATCGGACTCGGCGAGGACCGCGCCGTCGGCCGCGATCACCGTCACCCGCGCCCCGAGAATCCGGGCGTAGCGGTGGGCGCGATCCTGAAAGAAGGCGTCGCCGGGCCGGCCGTCGAGCAGGGGCTCGAACCCGTCCCTCAGGAGATTCGCCTGGGTGGCGAGGGTGCCCTGGAGGCGCCCGACGGCCTGCACCTCGAGGGCGCGGCTCACGTAGACGCCCATGACCAGGACGCCGAGCCCGGCGACCACGCCCAGGAGAGCGGTCAGCCGCGCGGCGAGACCGAGACCGCGTCGCTCCGCCCGGGCCATCGTCACGGCTCTCCGTGGAAGCTGTAGCCCACCGCCTTGATCGTCACGATGCGACGCGCCTCCTGGCCGAGCTTGGCGCGGAGGCGCCGGACGTGCACGTCGACGGTGCGCGACTCGATCTCCTCGGCGTTCGCGTAGCCCCACACCGTCTCCAGGAGCTGGTCGCGGCTCAGCACCCGCCCGTCGGCGCGCATGAGCGCCGCGAGCAGTCCGAACTCCTTCGCGGTGAGCTCGACGGGCTTGCCGCCGACCGTCACCGCGTGCCGGGCCTCGTCGATGTGGAGCGCCCCCGCCGAGCGGCCCGCCGGTGGCCCGTCGGGTCCCGCGCTCCGCCGGAGGATCGCCCGGATCCGCGCGAGCAGCTCCCGCGGGCTGAACGGCTTGACGACGTAGTCGTCCGCGCCCAGCTCGAGCCCGACGACGCGGTCCACCTCCTCGCCCTTGGCCGTGAGCATGATGATCGGGAGGCGACGCGTGGCGGCGTCGCGACGGAGCTGCCGGCAGACCTCGAGCCCGTCGAGCCCGGGCAGCATGAGGTCGAGGAGGGCGACGTCGGGGAGCTCGGCGCGGGCCAGGCGTAGCGCGGTCGCGCCGTCGGAGGCGTGGACGAGCCGCATCCCGGCCTTCTCGACGTGGTAGCGGACGAGATCGGCGATGTCCCGCTCGTCCTCCACCAGCAGCACGGTCACCGGCACGCGCGTCCTCCCGCGGCTGAATTGTAGCCTGGGAGGCCCGGCCGAGGCCGGGCGAACGGCCGGGGGGTCCGGCGCGCGATCAGACCGCGGCCGGGCGCGCCTCCGCCATCCGGCAGAAGTACCGGTGGACGGCGAGCTCCCCCGTGAGCTCGGGATGGAAGCTCGCGACCAGCACGCCGCCCTCGCGGGCGAGGACCGGGTCGCCGCCGTGCCTCGCCAGCACCTCGACCCCGGGGCCGACGCGCCGGATCCGGGGCGCCCGGATGAAGACCATCCGCAGCGGCTCGGCGGCGGCCCCGAGCGCCGCCGGCGCCTCGGTCTCGAACGACTCCCGCTGTCGCCCGTAGCTGTTGCGCTCCACCGTCACGTCGATCAGGCCGAGGGACGGCTGCCGCGGGGACTCGACCTCGCGGGCCAGCACGATGAGGCCGGCGCAGGTGCCGAAGAGCGGGCGGCCGCTCGCGTGGAATCGGCGGAGCGCCGGCTGGAAGTCCCGGGCGTCCATCAGGTGGAGGAGCGTCGTGCTCTCGCCCCCCGGCAGGATCAGGCCCTCAACGTCGTCGAGCTCCGCAGGCTTCCGCACCTCCGCGGACTCGACGCCCGCGCGGCGGAGCGCCGCCGCGTGGAGCGCGAAGTCGCCCTGGAGCGCGAGGACGCCGATCCGCACCGCCTCACCAGCCCCGGGTCTGGAGGAGCTCCCCGGCGGCGAGCTTGGAGGTCTCGAGCCCCACCATCGCGTCGCCCAGGTCCTCGCTCACCTTCGCGAGCACGTCCGGGTCCTTGTAGTGGGTCGTCGCCTGCACGATGGCGCGCGCCCGGCGCTCGGGGTCGCTCGACTTGAAGACACCCGAGCCCACGAAGACCGCCTCGGCGCCGAGCTGCATCATGAGCGCGGCATCGGCCGGCGTGGCGATCCCACCGGCAGAGAAGTTCGGCACCGGCAGCCGCCGGTTCGCCGCCACCCAGCGGACGAGGTCGTACGGCGCCCCGAGGGTCTTGGCCTCGGCCATGAGCTCCTCGGCGCCGAGCACGCCCAGGCGGCGGATCCCCGTGACCAGCGCGCGCATGTGGCGGACCGCCTCGACGATGTTCCCCGAGCCGGCCTCGCCTTTCGTCCGGATCATCGCGGCGCCCTCGCCGATCCGCCGGAGCGCCTCCCCGAGGTCCCGGGCGCCGCACACGAACGGCACGCGGAACGCGAGCTTGTCGATGTGGAAGTGCTCGTCGGCGGGTGTGAGAACCTCCGACTCGTCGATGAAGTCGACGGCGAGGGCCTCCAGGATCTGCGCCTCGACGAAGTGCCCGATGCGGGCCTTGGCCATCACCGGGATGCTGACGGTCCGCTGGATCTCCCGGATCTTGCCGACCGCCGCCATGCGCGCGACGCCGCCGTCGCGGCGGATGTCGGACGGGACGCGCTCGAGCGCCATCACCGACGTCGCGCCCGCCTGCTCGGCGATCCGCGCCTGCTCGGCGTTCGTGACGTCCATGATCACCCCGCCCTTCAGCATCTCGGCGAGTCCGATGTGCTTGGGATCCGCGATCCGGAGACCGTTCATGTCGCTCATCTCGTGCCTTTCCTTTCGTTCGTTCAGACCACCAGCGCCTCGACCCGCTCCGGGGCCGGGCGGGGGTTCCCGCTCCGCCGCCAGTCGGCGACGGCCTCGGCCAGGCGCTTCACGCCGTCGTCGATCCGGCGGACCGCCACGGAGGAGAAGGACAGCCGGGCCGTGCGGTCGCCGCTCCCGTCCACGAAGAACCGCGCCCCCGGCGTGAAGCCGACGCCGCGGCGGAGCGCCCGCGGCAGGAGCGCCCCCGCGTCGCAACCCGCGGGCAGCGTGAGGAGGAGCGAGAAGCCGCCGCGCGGCTCCGTCCAGCTCACCCCCTCCGGCATGTGCCGGCCCAGCGCCTCGAGGAGGGCGGTCCGTCGCCGGTCGTACTCTCGCCCGATGCGGGCGACGTGCCGGTCGAGGAGGCGCCGCTCGCAGAAGCGGTACACGGCGGCCTGGATCAGGGGGCTCGTCCCGAGGTCCGCGAGCTGCTTCGCGGCCCGAAGCCGCTCCACGACGGGAGGCGGCGCCACCAGCCACCCGAGCCGGAGCCCGGGGAAGAGCACCTTCGAGAACGTCCCGATGTAGAGGACGAGGCCGTCCCGGTCCAGCGCGCGGAGCGGCAGGGGCCGGCGCTCGCCGTAGTAGAGGCTGCCGTCGAAGCCATCCTCGACGATCGGCACGTGGTGCCGGGCCGCGACGTCGAGCACCCGCCGCGCGGCCTCGGGCGTCATCGTGACGCCGGTCGGGTTGTGCGCCGTGGGCTGGCAGTAGAAGAGCTTCGGACGGTGGCGCACCAGCACCTGCTCGAGGACGTCCGGGGACGGGCCCTCGGGCCCCCAGGGCACGGGCACGAGCTGGGCCCCCGCGGCCCGGAACACGTCGATCGCGCGCGGGTAGGTCGGCTGCTCCATCGCGACCACGTCGCCCGGATCGACGAACGTGCGCGCGATCAGGTCGAAGCCCTGCTGGGAGCCGTTGACGACGAGGATGTCGTCGATCCGCGCCTCGACGCCGAACCGCAGGAGGTAGGTGGCGAGGTACTGGCGGAGCGGCAGGTAGCCGTCGCCACCCGGCGGGTACTGGAGGAGCGCCGAGCCCTCGGCGCGGACGACCTGGTTCAGCACTCGGCGGAACGCGTCGGTCGGGAACAGCCCGCTGTCGGGCATGCCCTCCGCGAAGGAAATCAGCGGCCGGGCGCCCCCGGGGATCGCGACCCGCCGCTCCGCCCGCGAGCCGGCGATGTGGGCGCTCCGCGAGAACAGGCGCGACCAGTCGAGCGCGATGCGCGCCGGGGCCGGCGGGGCCGGGCGGTCCTCGCTCGCCGGTGGCGCAGCGACGAAGGTGCCCTGCCCGACGTGGGCCCGTGCGAGGCCCCCGGCCACCAGCTCCTCGTAGGCGAGCGCCACGGTTGTCCGGTTGACGCCAAGCGTCCCGGCCAGCTCCCGCGTCGCCGGCAGCTTCACGCCGGGCGCGAGCCACCCCTCGCGGATCAGGCGCTCGATCTGCGCCTGGATCTGGCGGGCGAGTGGGACCGTCCCTTCCCGGTCGAGCTGAAGGCTGAGGGCCATACCAGCCATTTTCTTCGTGATTCAGCCATCGTCAACCGCCAATCGCCCAACCGCGGCCCCTACCAATGAGCCATTGCTCCCTACATCCAGTCCAATATGTATCGTTTTTCCTGACACATTGGGTGCGCAGCCGGCACTCGTCAGGATGCCGCCGCGCTCGGGGGCGACCCGGTCCGCCCGGAGTCCGCAGCCGATCTTGCCGCACAGCGAGGTCAGGCCCGCGGCGCTGAGCACCCTCGCCGCGACCAGGCGTACGCGCCCGCCCCACTCGACAGGCCGCGAACAGACTCGACCCCGCGACCCTGGAGACCCGACGGGCATGGCCACGAAACCGCCTGCCGGGTTATCGTCCCTCCGTGCCGGGCCTGCTCGAGACGAGACGCGCGTGATCGGGGGCGCATCGCTCGCCCGCCTCTGGATCCAGTCCCGCCGGGCGGCGCTGCTCCTGCTCGCGCCGGGCCGCGTCTGGCGGGCCCTCCGGAATCCGGAGTTCCGCCGCGCGTATCCCGCGTACACCCGGTCCCTGTCCGTGGCCCTCCTCGTCACGGCCGGCGGGGTCGCCGCGGCGGCCGCGCTGTCGCCCGGGGCCGCCGCCTTGCTCGTCGTGGGACTCGTGGTGAGCGCCGTCCTGCTGCGCTACCGTGCACGCGCGGCGTATGGGGTCCGCCGGGGCCTCCCGCCCGGCTCGCTCGATTTCCTCGCGACCGGACCGTTCATCGACCCGCACTTCTACGCCGCGGCCGCGCGGGCCCACGGCCCGCTCTTCAAGTGCAGCGCGCTCGCGCGCTCGCAGGTCTGCGTCGCGAGCTTGGGCACGGGGTCGGAGATCCTCCGGGTGTTCGCCGCCCATCTCCGCCCGCTGTCGCTGCCGTTCCATCGTTTCGTGCCAGGCGGCTTCCTCCGCCGGATGGAAGAGCCCGCCCACGAGACATACCGCCGGCTGTTCTCGTCCGTCCTGCCGCGCGCACTCGTCGAGCACTGGCGGCCCGTCCTCCAGGCCGCGGCCGCGCGCGGGCTCCGGCACCTTGCGGAGGCGTCGGTGGCCGCGGGTCCCCACGGGATCACGCCGGCGCCGCACGTCGAGCGGCTCGTGCGCGAGGCCTGGTTCCGCGTCTTCCTGGGCGTCGAGGCGGCGTCCGAGGCCGGGGTCCGCCTGGGCGAGCTCTTCGACGTGATCGACATCCGGAATCTCCGACGCCCCTCCCCGGCCGAGATTCGCGCCGCGCTCGGGGACATCGAGGCCTGGATGGGGCGCGCCGGGCCCGGGGCCGCCGGCTCCGGCGACTCCCCCGAGGCGCGCCGCTCGTGCGTCCTCGGCGAGGTCCTCGACCGGAAGCCCGACGCGCTGCGCGACGCGACGACCGTCCGCAACCTGATCTACATGGTGAGCACGTCGGCCGGTGACGTCAGTGGGTTGCTCGGGTGGGTGCTCAAGCTCCTCAGCGACCACCCCGGCTGGGCCGATCGGCTCCGGCGCGACGCCGCCGACCCGGGGGACCGCCAGGTCATCCAGGGTCCCTCCCTCGCCGCCCGCATCGTGTCCGAGACGCTCCGGCTCCAGCAGAGCGAGTTCGTGATGCGCGAGATCGTCCGCCCGTTCGGCCACCAGGGGCTCCGGTTCCCGAGGGGATGGCTCCTCCGCGTCTGCGTGCAGGAGAGCCACCGGAACCCGGACGTGTACGACCGTCCGGAGGAGTTCGATCCCGACCGGTTCCTCGGGCCGCCGCCCGCGCGGGACCGGTACGCACCCTTCGGCCTCGACCGGCACGCATGCGTCGGCGAGTACTTGGCCCGGGCCATGGCCGAGGCGTTTGCCGACACGCTGGCCACCTTCGACTGGGAGGTCACCTCCGACGGTCAGGTCGAGATGAACGACTGGCGCCACTGGGCCCCCAGCCCGCGCTTCCGCATCCGCCTGACCGCCCGGGCTCGCTCCTCACTCCCGGTCTGAGACCGCGCGCGGCGCCAGCCCGTTGAAGTAGAGGTTCAGGAGGACCGCGGCGACCGAGGCGAGCAGGATGCCCGAGTGGAGCAGCGGCGACAGCACCCGTGGCATCGCGTGGAAGAACCGCTCCGCGACGAGCGGGATCATGCCGACGCCCAGGCTGACCGCGATCACATACGCGCTGGCTGGCTGTCGCGCGTAGTCGACGGCGGCCAGGATCCGGATGCCGGTCGCCGCCACCATGCCGAACATGACGATGCCCGCTCCACCCAGCACGAAGGACGGCACGCTCGCGACCACGTGGGACAGCTTCGGCAGGAGGCCGAGAAGCACCAGCATCGCCCCGCCCGCCGCGCACACCCAGCGGCTCCGGACTCCCGTGATCCCCACCAGCCCGACGTTCTGGGAGAACGACGTGTACGGGAAGGTGTTGAAGACGCCCCCGATCAGCGTGCCGAGCCCGTCGGCGCGGAGTCCTCGCGTCAGGTCCGAGGCCGAGACCGCCCGCCCGGTCAGCTCACCGAGCGTCAGGAACATGCCCGTGGACTCGATCATCACCACGAGCATCACGAGGCACATCGTCGAGACGGCGACAAGGTCGAAAAACGGCAGGCCGAACTGGAGCGGGTAGACGAGGTCGACCCATGGGGCCTCCGCGAGCCCGCCCAGGCGCGCCTGTCCGGTCGCGAGCGACACGAGGAAGCCGAGGCCGATGCCCAGCAGTACCGCGATGCTGGCGACGAACCCCCGCCCCAACTTCACCACGGCGAGGATCGACACCAGGACCAGCAACGCCACGCCGACGCGGCGCGGGTCCCCGTAACCCGGCATCGCGGGCGACGGCGCGCCGGCCGCCCAGTTGACCCCGACGCGCATCAGCGAAAGACCGATCACGGCGATGATCGTGCCGGTCACCACCGGCGGGAAGAGCCGCCGCAGCCCGCCGATCACGGGCGCGGCGAGGATCCCGAAGAGACCGGCGACGATCACGCCGCCGTAGACCGCGGGGAGGCCGAGCTCCGGCCGGGTCGCGATCGCGAGCATGGGGCCCACCGACGCGAACGTGACGCCCATCATGACCGGCAGCCGGATGCCGAAGCCGCCGAGGCCGACGGTCTGGACGAGCGTGACGAGCCCCGCCACGAAGAGGTCCGAGCTGACCAGGAGAGCGACCTGGTCTCGCGGAAGCCCGAGCGCGCCGCCCAGGATCAGCGGCACGGCCACCGCCCCCGCGTACATCACGAGGACGTGCTGGAGCCCGAGCGTCAGCAGCCGGAGCGGCGGGAGCCACTCGTCGACGGGACCCGGATCCGGACGGCTCGTCGCGTCTACCCCGTGGGCCCGATCATGAGGACCATCTGCGCCACCGGTCGCTCACTTGATGACGTCGTCCGCCCGCGCCAGCACCGCTGGCGGGATCGTGAGACCGAGAGCCCTGGCGGTCTTGAGGTTCACCACCAGCTCGAACTGCGTCGGCTGCTCGATCGGCAGGTCGCCGGGCCTGGCGCCCTTGAGAATCTTGTCCACGAACACCGCCGCGCGCCGCCAGTTCGCGGTGAGGCTCGAGGCATACGAGAGCAAGCCCCCCGCATCCACGAACACGCGGTTGGGGAACACACCGGGCAGGCGGTGCTTCGCCGCGAAATCGACGATGCGCTGCACGTTGGCCTGGAACATGCCACCCGGGAGCGTCATGAAGGCGCCGGGGCGAAGGTCGGCCACGGCCCTGAATGCCGCGTCGAGCTCGGTCGAGGAGCGGGCTTCAATCGCGCGCAGCTTCAGCCCGAGCGATCGAGCCGCAGCCTCGGTCTCCCGAAGAGAATCCGCCGCCGGCGGGTCGCTCGGATTCCAGATGACGGCAACCAGAGTCGTGCCGGGCGCGACCTCTCTGAGGAGCTGCAGCCGCTTGCTGCTCAGCTCGGTTTGCATCAGGGTCAATCCCGTGACGTTGCCACCCGGGCTCGCGAGGTTGCCCACGACCCCCGCCTTCACCGGGTCACCGGCGATGGCCATCACGATGGGAATGGTCTGGGTCGCCTTCTTGGCGGCCAGTGCCGCCACGTTGCTCTGTGTGACGATGACGTCGACCTTGAGGCGAACGAGCTCGCTTGCCATGGCGGGCAGTCGCTCGGCCCTTCCCCCGGCGTCCCGGTGCTCGAGGGCGATATTCTGGCCTTCCGTGTAGCCCAGCTCACGGAGCCCCTGCCGGAAGGCTTCACCTTCCGGCCCTGCCCAGGTTGTCGTGGAGAGCGTGAGCACTCCGATCCGGGCGAGCTTCGTCGCCGGCTGCGCCGGGGCCGTCGTTGGTGCCGCAAGGAAGGCGCAGGCGAGGATCACCGCGGAGACGGCTCTCGGAACCATCACGCCGACCAACCCTACCCTTTCAGCCCGCTCATGACGACCGCCTGCACCACCCAGCGCTGGCAGATCACGAAGACGGCCAGGATGGGCAGGATGCTGAGGACCGCCGCGGCGGTGACGAGGTTGTACTCGATGAAGTAGATGTTGGTGAAGCTCACCAGCCCCATCGTCACGACCTTCATCGTCGGCGAGTTGACGACCACCAGGGGCCAGAACAGCTCGTTCCAGGTCCACATGAACTTGATGATGAGGAGCGTGGCGAGGGCCGGCCGGACCGCGGGCAGGATCACCCGCCAGAAGATCCCGAGCTCGCTGGACCCGTCGATCCGGGCGGCGTCGATGTAGTCGCTCGGCACCACCTGGATCGACTGGCGCATGAGGAAGACGCCGAAGACGCTCACGAGGTCGGGCGCGAGGATCCCGAGGTACGTGTCGATGAGGCCCAGCCGGCTCACCCACAGGTACAGCGGCACCACCACCGACTGGAACGGGACCATCAGGATCCCGATGATCGCGAAGAAGATGAGGTCGCGGCCGGGGAACCGGAACTTGGCGAACCCGTACCCCGCCAGGGACGAGACGATCAGGCTCGACACGGCCGACACCGAGGCGATCAGGGCGCTGTTGAGCAGGAAGCGGCCGAACGGCTGGCGGGCGAAGACCTCGCGGTAGTTGTCGAGGTGGGTCCAGCGGTCGGGCATGACCTGGAGCGGCACGCGCTGGATCTCGGGGACGGTCTTGAGCGACGTCACCGCCATCCAGAAGAACGGGAAGAAGACCGCGAGGGCGCCCGCCGCGACCAGGGCCGCGATCAGCCAGTGTCCGCGCCCCCGCCTCAATGCTCGACCTCGCGCCGGAAGAGGCGCCACTGCGCGAGCGTCACCAGGAGCAGGCAGAAGAACACGAACACGGCCATGACCGAGGCGTCGCCCAGGCGGAAGTACTTGAACGCGGTGTCGTAGAGCAGCATGATCACGGTCTGGCTCGCTCCCGCCGGCCCGCCCTGCGTCGTCGCGTAGACCTGGTCGAACACCTTGAAGTTGAAGATCAGCTCCAGGATCGAGACCATGACCAGCTGCGGGTTGAGGAGGGGGAGCGTCACCGACCAGAAGCTCCGCCAGGCGCCCGCGCCATCGATCGCCGCCGCCTCGTAGTACTCGCCGGGGATCGCCTGGAGCGCGGCCAGGAAGATCATGGTGTCGAAGCCGAGGCGCACCCAGACGTTGATGAGCGCGAGCGACGGCAGCACCTGCTCGAGACTCGACAGCCACTTCTGCGGCCCGATCCCGATCCGCCCGAGGAGGTGATTGAGGAACCCGTACACGGGCTCGTAGAGCCACTGCCAGACCAGGGCCGCCGCCACCAGGGAGACGGCGAACGGCAGGAAGTAGAGGAGCGCCCACACGCTCCGCCACCGGACCCGGGCGAAGCGGTTGAGGCCCAGCGCCACCAGGAGCGCCAGGACGACCGTGGCGGGCCCCGACAGGAGGAGGAGCTTCGTCGTGTTGCGGACGGCCTGCCAGAAGGTCGGGTCGGTGAGGACGCGCTCGTAGAGGCGGAGGCCGACGAACTGGCTCACGCCACCCGGGCGCGTCCGGTAAAACGAGCCGAGGACCGACTCGCCCAGGGGGACGAGGAAGACGGCGGTGAAGTACACGAGCGCGGGCAGGACGAAGAGGAGCCCCGCCCGCCGCTGGCGGTCCATGTAGGTCCGGGGCAGGACGAGCCGGACGACGCGGCTCACGATCCGACTCGTCCTTTCCCGGAGCCTCTGATGCCTAACCCTGTGTAATTCCGATCAATCCTGTGTGGCCGAGACTAGTCTTGTAGGATGCGGTCCATCTTCGCCGCGGCCTCGTCGAGGAGCGGCCTGGGCTGCCCCTTGCCGTACATCACCCCGACCACGGCCTCGCCGAAGGCGGTGGCCAGCTCGTTCGACTTCGGGTGGAAGTAGGTCGGCGGGACCGGCTGCGCCAGCATGTCCTTGGTCGACTGGTAGTCCGGCCGGCCCTTCGCGTACGCCGAGTCCAGGTTCGCGTTGAACACCGGCATGAAGCCGCCGAACTGGTGCTGGTCGAGGTCGTCCTTCGCGTTCGAGATGAAGCGGATGAACTCCCAGGCCACCTGCTTGTTGGGGCTGTTCTTGTAGACCAGGTTGGTCCACGGGAAGAGGGCGCCGGCGCCGGGACACGTCTTCGCGCACGGCAGCGCCGCGACCTTGAACTTCACGTCGGGCGCGTTCTTGTGGACCCACCCGAAGAACCAGGACTCCCGGAAGATCACCGCGGCCCGCTTCTGGCCGAAGGCGTCCTCGGGGTTCCCCAGCGCCAGGCTGGCCACCTTGTCCTTGAGGACCAGGTCGCCGAAGAACTGGAGCGCGGCCACCATCTCCGGGCTGTTGGCGAAGCCCGTCGCCTTCTCGAGGTCGGGCGAGAGCATCCGCGCCCCGTATGCGTGGGCGAAGGGCAGGAACTTGTCGGTGATGCCGACCGGGTGGCCCTTGTGGCGGATGGCGAACCCGACCTGCGTGTCGCTGGAGCTCATCTTCTTCATGGCGGCCAGCCACTCGTCGAGGGTCTTGGGCGGCTTGTCGGGATCGAGGCCCGCCTTCTTGAAGAGGTCCACGTTCATGTACATCTGCTGGAAGTTCCCGTGCTCGAGCGGGGTGCCGTAGCGGACGTTCTTCCACTTGCCGATCGGCACCATGTACTTCGGGATCGACTCGTCCCAGATCTTCACCAGGTCCGCGGGCATCGGGTCGCAGAAGTCGTACTGGCCGCACCACTGGTGGGTCATCCCGTTGAAGAAGTCGGGGGCCCCGCTCTTGCCCATCAGGGCCGCCAGGTACTTCGCCTCGTAACCCTGGTACGGGACCGTGACCACCTCGATCTCGTAGCCGGTCTTCTTCTGGAACTCCTTCCCCTTCTCCGTGTACCACTTGTTGAAGTCCGGCTGCTGGTCCCAGTGGGTCCAGTAGACGAGCTTCTTCGTCTGGGCCGGGGCGGGCGCCGTCGCCACCATCACCGCGCCGACCGCCACCGCAACCGCGAGGCCGAGCCACATGCCGCGTCGCATGCTGCGCTCCTTTCGGATCCGAGGGTTCATCGAGCCGTAGACCGACCGGGGCGCCCTAGCATCGCACAGAGTCCCGCCCGCCGGGATCTCCCGATGCGAGCCGGGCCCGATCCGCGCCCTCGGAGGCGCCCGGCGTCACCCGGCGGCGGGCGCCTGGCCTCGCGTCGCCGCGAGATACACGGCCGCCGCCAGGCCGAGGCTCGGCAGTGACGCGCCGACGTCGGGGTGTCCGGACAGCCCGAAGGGCTCGAGCCGCCCGGCGATCCAGAGATAGGCGACGAGACCGAGCGCCCAGGCGACCGCGCCCTGCCAGCGCACGCCGCGCGCCGGGCCGCCGGGGCCGGGCGGGGCGACGAGCCGGGCAGGCTCGTAGCGGCCGCGCCGCACGACGAAGTAGTCGGCCGCCAGCACCCCGAACATCGGCACGAAGACGGCGCCGATCAGGAGGAGGAAGTCCTCGTACCGGGTCACGTCGAACACGAGGGCCAGCGCGACGCACGCCGCGCCCAGACCGCCGACCAGCGCGCGAACCGAGGCGCGCGGGAAGGCGTTCTGGATCGACACCGCGCAGGAGTAGAGGTCGGCCCACGCCTCGTCGGTCTCGTCGGCCAGCAGCACGAGCAGGACGAGCGGCCCGGCGAGGAGGGCAATCGCCTCGGCGAACGCCTTGGGCTCCGCGCTCGTCCGCAGGCCCAGCACGATGAGCGCGCCGAGCGTGTAGAACCAGACGTTGGCCACCAGGTACCCGAGAGTCGTGCCCCAGAACGCCGGGGCCGGGCGCCGGGCGAACCGGCTGTAGTCGGAGACGAGCGGCAGCCACGAGATCGGCATCGCGATGACGATGTCGACCGCCGCCCAGAACGAAAGCCCGCCCGCGGCCGGGGCCGCCCACAGCGCGCCCAGGTCCACTCGCCCGAGGAGGCGCCACGTGAGCCAGCCGGTCGTCAGGATGACCGCCCCGAGGGCGAACTTCGTGAGCCACTCCCGCACGACCGCCACCGGCCCCCACAGTCCGAGCGCCACGACCGCCACGCCGAACAGGACGATCCAGAGCCACGCGGCGTCGAGCCCGGTCAGGCCCCGCACCACCGCGTTCGCCGCGTGCCCCATGATGACCAGCTCGAACACGGTCCAGCCGAGCAGCTGGACCACGTTGAACGCCGTCGCGACGTACGATCCCCCGAGCCCGAGCGCGGGCCGGAGGCACACCATCGTGGGGAGCCCGGTCTGGCTGCCGACGATCCCCGCCAGGCCCAGGAGCGCCACCCCGATGACGCTGCCGACGAGGATCGCGGCGAGCGCCTGCGGGAGCGACAGCGCCGGGACCAGGAAGCTCCCGGCCAGGAGAACCAGGAGCCCGATCCCGAGATCACCCCAGAGGACCGCGAACCCCCAGGACCCCAGCTGGCGGGCCTCGGGCGCGACCGGCTCGAGCCCGCGCGACGTCACCACGTCCCCGGCCATGGCTGCTCCTCTCTCGCGACGCCGCGGGAAACGCAAAGGGCGCCGGGAATCCCCAGCGCCCTCGGTGTCTCCCTGGCGTCCCTACGCTGGCATTACCCAGATCAGGTTCCGGCGGTCGACGGCGTGATGGCCGCCCTCTCAGCTCGGCGCTCCCCGAGCTCCCGCGTTCGCGACTCGCCGCCTAGCTCGTCACGTCGCTCCTCCGGTCATGGACGTGGCACCCACTCTACACCGCGGGGGGCGCGGCCGTCTGCCCGGCCCGCATCCGGAGCCCCTTGCGGAGCTCCTTGTCGCCTCGCTCGCGCACGTCCTCGCCGCGTACGATGTAGATCACGTCCTCGGCGATGTTGGTCGCGTGGTCCGCGATGCGCTCGAGGTTCCGGGAGACGAGGATCAGCGCCAGCGCCCGGGGAATCGTCGAGGTGTCCGCCATCATGTAGACGAGCAGCTCCCGGAACACCTGGTCCCGGAGGCTGTCGACCGCGTCGTCCGACTCGATCACGGCGCGGGCCAGGTCCGGGTCCCGTCGCACGAAGGCGTCGAGGCTCTTCCGCACCATCTCCTGCGCGAGCGTCGCCATCCGCGGGATGTCGATCAGCGGCTTGACCTGCGGCTCGTGGATCAGGGACCGCGCGCGCAGCGCGATGCTGACGGCCTGGTCGGCCATCCGCTCCAGATCGCTGTTGATCTTGATGCTGGCCACCAGGAAGCGGAGGTCCGAGGCCATCGGCTGCTGGAGGGCCAGCCGGGTGAAGCAGCGGTCGTCGACCTCGATGCAGAGGAGGTCCATCTCCTCCTCGTGGGCGAGGACCGCCTCCACCAGCCCCTCGTCGCGGTCGACGAGCGCCCGGACGCTCTTGTGGATCATGCTCTCGGCCAGGCTGCCCATCGCGAGAAGCTTCTCGCGGATGGCCTGAAGCTCGACCTCGAAGTGTCGCTCCATGCGCCCCTCCGTGGCCTAGCCGAACCGGCCGGTGATGTACGCCTCGGTCTTGGGATCCTTGGGCATCGTGAACAGCTCCTTGGTCACTCCGAACTCCACCAGCTCCCCGAGCAGCATGAAGCCCGTGTAGTCCGAGACCCGCGCCGCCTGCTGCATGTTGTGGGTGACGATGACGATGGTGAAGCTGGACTTCAACTCGAGCATCAGCTCCTCGATCTTGGCGGTGGCGATGGGGTCCAGCGCCGAGCACGGTTCGTCCATCAGCAGGACGTCCGGCTCCACCGCGATCGCCCGGGCGATGCACAGGCGCTGCTGCTGCCCCCCCGACAGGCTGAGCGCGCTCTCGTGGAGGCGGTCCGAGACCTCGTCCCACAGGGCCGCGCCCTTGAGGCTCCGCTCCACCATCGCCTCGAGCTCCCCCCGCGCGCTGACGCCCAGGATGCGTGGGCCGTAGGCGACGTTCTCGAAAATGGACTTGGGGAACGGGTTTGATTTCTGGAACACCATGCCCACGCGTTTGCGGAGCTCGGTCACGTCGAGCTTCGGGTCGTGGATGTCCGTCCCGCCGATACGGATCTGCCCGGTCACGCGCACGCCGTCCACCAGGTCGTTCATGCGGTTCAGGCATCGAAGGAGCGTGCTCTTCCCGCAGCCCGAGGGGCCGATGTAGGCCGTGATCCGATGCTTCGGCACGGACATGTTGACGTTCTTGAGAGCTTGCTTGCTCCCGTACCAGAGGTTGACCTGCTCGATCTCGACCATGGGCATCTCCATGACCGATGCCAGGACAGCGTCAGGATTCAGGCCCGTGGCGATGTGGATATTCCCCATCATAAGCGTCTCCTAGACGGCGGCCGTCGCATACTTCCGGCGCAACCGGTTGCGCATGCCGATCGCGAACAGGTTCAGGAGCACGACGATCCCCAGCAGCAGGAGCGTCGTCGCGAAGACCATCGGGCGCGCAGCGTCGACGTTCGGTGACTGGAATCCCACGTCGTAGATGTGGAATCCCAGGTGCATGAACTTTCGGTCCAGGTGGATGAAGGGCCAGAAGCCATCGACCGGCAGCGCCGGCGCAAGCTTGACCACGCCGGTGATCATGAGCGGCGCAACCTCACCGGCCGCGCGAGCCATCGCCAGGATGAGGCCCGTGAGGACCGAGGGCATGACAGCGGGCAGCACGACCCGCAGCGTGGTCTCGAGCTTCGTGGCGCTGAGCGCCAGCGAGGCTTCGCGCATCCCGCCCGGAATGGCCGCCAAGCCTTCCTCCGTCGCCACGATCACGACCGGGACGGTGAGGAGGGCGAGCGTCAGCGACGCCCACAGGATCCCACCGGTGCCGAAGGTCGGCGTGGGGAGCGCCTCCGGATAGAACAGCCGATCGATGGAACCTCCGACGACGTAGATGAAGAAGCCGACACCGAAGACGCCGAAGACGATAGAGGGCACGCCGGCGAGGTTGTTGACGGCGATGCGCACGATGCTCACGAACGCGCCCTGCTTCGCATACTCCCGCAGGTAGAAGGCGGCCAGCACGCCGAGCGGCGTCACCAGCACGCTCATGATCATCACCATCATGACCGTGCCGAAGATGGCCGGGAAGACACCGCCCTCGGTGTTCGCCTCGCGCGGATCGTCGGCGGCGAACGCCCAGAGCTTCCTGGCGTAGTGCACCACCTTGGCGCCGGTCCCCATCGCGTTCGGAACGTACACGTCGATCACCTGCGCCAGAGGGAGCGTCTTCTCCTTGCCGCCATCCGCGGCGACGGTCACCGTATCCGTCTGCTGCGTGCGCAAGGCGGCCAGGCGTGCTTCCTGAACCTGGTAGCGCTCCTGTAGCGCAGCGAGCTCCTTCCGGAGCGCAGTGACCTCTGGCCCGGACGCGACTTCCCGCATCTCCAGGCGGCGAAGCTTCAGTCGAATCTGCTCCTGAGCGAAGTTGATGCCCCCGATCTCACCCTTCTCGATGCGCCTGATCTCCGCGCGGACCCGGCCGGACTCCGGCAACCGCCGCGCGACCTCCGCTCGTCCCGCCTCGGGCCCGGTGGCGACAACCTGGCCGTCGTGCCGGACCTCCTTGATCGCTCCGATGAGCGTGCCCCACTCCGTCCGTTCGATCACCACGACATCGGCTGGGTACTCGCGCTTGGCGATCTGACTCTCGTCGACCCACTGGAAGTCGGCGCCGTAGAGGTCACGGTTGGCTACCTTGAGCTTGATGCGGTACTGCCCAGTCGTGCCGGGGATGGGCTCGCGGTCGGCCACCTGCCCGGTCATGCCCTTGCCGTCGAGGAGCGTGACGCGCAGCACGCCCTGTGGCCAGAAGAACCCAAGGCCGTTGTAGAGGATCAGCCCGATCAGTCCCGCCACCAGGAGGAGCGAGAGTGCCAGCGCTCCACCTGTCAGCCAAATGAACGGCTCGCCGCTTCGCCAGAGCTTTCTCATAGGTAGCGGTATTTCCTCCGCAGCTTGAGACGGACCACCTCGGCAACGGTGTTCAGCACGAACGTCAAGCAGAACAGCAGGAACGCGGCGAGGAAGAGAACGCGAAAGAGCGTGCCCTGTTCCGGAGCCTCGGGCAACTCCACCGCAATGTTGGCGGACAGGGCCCGGAAGCCGTTGAAGATGCTCCAATCCATGACGGGCGTGTTGCCGGTGGCCATGAGCACGATCATCGTCTCGCCCACCGCCCGTCCAAAGCCGATCATGATGGCGGAGAAGATCCCCGGGCTGGCCGTCGGCAGCACGATGCGCACCGCCGTCTGCCACCGCGTGGCCCCGAGCGCCAGCGAGCCCGCGCGGAGGTGCCCCGGCACGTTGGCGAGAGAGTCCTCCGCGATCGTGAAGATGATGGGGATCACCGCGAAGCCCATCGCGATGCCTACCACCAGGGAATTGCGCTGATCGTAGGTCAGACCGAGGGCCGAGAGCAGCCAACCTCGGTAGTTGCCGCCGAGGAGGACGAGATCGATCCAGCCCCCCAGAGTGAACGCGAGCCAGAGGCCAGCCACGACCACGGGGATCAGCAGGAACACCTCGCTCCCGGCTCTGACCCGCGCGCGCACGCCGATCGGCAGGATCTGCCATCCGAGCATGGCCAGGACGATCACCACCGGGAGCACCAGGGGGATGAGGAAGAGCCCGGGTACGATCCGCTCGACCATCGGAGCGAGCCAGAGGCCGGCCAGGAAGCCCAGGACCACGCTGGGCAACGCCGCCATGATCTCGACGACCGGCTTGATGTAGGCCTTGAGGTTCGGGTGCATGAACTCGCTGACGTAGACGGCCGCGAGGAGCGCCAGCGGGACGGCGACGAGAAGAGCGTAGAACGTTCCCTTGAGCGTCCCGTAGATCAGCGGAGCCAGACTGAGCTTGGCCTCGAAGTCGTCGGTTCCGCCGGTCGATTGCCACACGTAGTCGGGCTTGGAATACCCCTCGTACCACACCTTGCCGAAGAGGGTCCGCCAGGTGACCTCCGGGTGGGGGTTGTCCAGCCGCCACTGCCCCACCGCGCCGCTCTCGTCGAAGGTCACGATCGCATCGGCCTTCGGCGCCATCACGATGCCGCGCAACGCCGCGCCCGCGGTCGTCCACGACAGCAAGGTCTGGCCCGAGGTGCCGTAGTTGACGTGTACCTCGCCCGTGGCGTCGGTAGTCGTGAAGCTTTTCTCGCGTCTCGACGCGCTGATGTCGACCACCGCCCCCTTGTGGCGCTCGAACTCGTAGATGCGCGTCAGGCGCGGCGCGCCGCCCTCCGGAGGTGGAACGACTTGCCACGTCGAGACCGCGCCCGATTGGTCGCCGACGACGAGCGTCCGGTCGCCGATGAGGAAGCCGAGCGCCGTAACGGGGACACCGCGACCCCCTCCTACGTCCGCGACCTCGATCCTGGCCGGGTTCGCGGGATCGCGCATGTCATAGCGCACCACCTGGCCCTGGGAGGTCGCGACGAACAGGCTCTCGGCGCGGCCGTCCAACGCGAGCTTCGTGACCTCGCCGTCGACGTCTACCCGAAAGGTCCGGCGAGATTCCTCGCGGGTGCTGGGTCCGACCAGGGCCTTCTTCGTGACGGTCGCGTGCACCACCAGCTCGGTGGGGCCCACCTGCGCGATCGAGATGGGCCCGGAGTCGGGGGTCGCGAAGGTGAGGGCCCGGATCGGCCGCCTGCTTTCCGGGTCGAGGGCCGAAGGGTCGCCGAAGGTGGGTTGGGGCGTCACGGTACGCCCGGAGGCCGGGAACTCGATCGTGAACTTCATCTCGAGGGGAATCGCGCGCCCGTCCGACGTGCCAAGGAGGTAGCGGGATGCCCCCGCAGCCGCGGTGGTCGAGATCTGCGCCCCATCCAGACCCGGGACAGAGACCGGGGGCAGAACGCGGCCGTCCCGGAGGCTCAGGAGTTGAAGCGCGCCACGCTGGTCGATGGCGTACACGATCTCGCGATACTCGTCGACTCCGAGACTCCCGCCGCTCGCCAGCCGCCATGGTGAGCTTGGGTCGGCCGCTGGATACGATCGGATCAACGTCGCCGTGGGCGCCTTGAACAGCGGATAGACCTCGACCGCGATGACGAACAAGATCGCGAGGATGGCGGCGATGATGATAAGGCCGCCGACCACGACCAGGCGCGAGGCCCATCGATCGGTGCGGATCCGGCGGCGGGTCCGACCCGCCGAAACGACCAGCGGGCGAGCCGGTGGTGCCGGCCCGCCCGCATCCAGCGTTTCGACGTTGACGGCCATCTACTGGATCTTGGCCAACTCTTCCTTGGCGACGTGGGCCGGAATCGGGAAGTAACCGTCCTTGACGACCCCCTCCTGGCCCTCCTTGGAGAGGATGAGCTTCGCAAATTCACGCGTGAGGGGATCCAGGGACTTTCCCGGCGCCTTGTTCACGTAAACGTAGAGGAACCGAGCAAGCGGGTAGGCGCCACTATAGGCATTGTCCGCCGTGGCCTCCTCGCACTGGCCGCCGGCCTTCTCGGCGATCGGCACGGCACGGACGCCAGCGGTCGCGTACCCGATCCCGCTATAGCCCGCGGCGAAGCGGTCCACGGTCACACCCTGGACAACCGCGGCAGATCCGGGCTGCTCCTTGACCTCGTCCTTGTAGTCGCCGTTCTTCAAAACGTGCTCCTTGAAGAATCCGTACGTCCCGGAGGCCGAGTTGCGTCCGTAGAGGCTGATGGGCCGGCTGGCCCACTCACCGGTCAACCCAAGCTGTCCCCAGGTCTTGACGTCCTCCTGGTGACCGCCACGGCGACTCTTCGAGAACACCGCGTCCACCTGGGCCATGGTCATGCACTTGACCGGGTTGTCCTTGTTCACGAACACGGCAAGCGCGTCGACCGAGGTGCGGATCGGGGTCGGCTTGTAGCCGTACTTCTTCTCGAACTGATCGATTTCGGTGCCCTTCATCGCCCGGGACATGGGGCCGAGCTGGGCCGTACCCGCTATCAGGGCCGGCGGCGCCGTCGAGGAGCCCTTGCCCTCGATCTGGATCTTGGCGTTCGGGTAGAACTTGTTGAACTGCTCGGCCCAGAGCGTCATGAGGTTGTTGAGCGTGTCGGACCCGACGCTCGACACGTTACCGCTGACGCCGCTGACCGTCTTGTAGTGAACCAGCGCGGGGTCAACCTGCACCTGGGCCGTTACGACGCCGGCCATCAGGGTGGCCGCCACGGCCGCGGCCGCCGCGATCGTTCGGATGCTCATGCGGATTTCCTCCTCCATCCCACTCCAGGGTTGACGATGGACGTGTCGTTCACGTTGCGTGGCCGTTACGACTGGGTTACGGGGCCGGTCGGCCGGACTCCCGGTAGCGGTACCCGACTCCCCGCACGGTCTCGATCGCGGGCTCGGGAAGGCGCGCCGTCACGAACTTGGCCCTGAGGCGCGCCAGGTGGACGTCCACGGTCCGCGGCTCGACGAAGCCGTCCCGGCCCCACACCAGGTCCAGCAGCTCGTCTCGCCCGTACACGCGCCCCGGCTCGCCGGCCAGCGTCGCCAGGAGCTCGAACTCCTTGGGCGTCAAGCTCACGGGCCGGCCACCCACGGTGACCTCGAAGCGCTGGCGGTCGATCAGGAGATCGCCCACCTTGATCCGGTTCCGCTTCTCCTCGGACTCCACCGGCCGGGCCCGCCGGACCACGGCCCGGACCCGGGCCACCAGCTCCCGGGTGGAGAAGGGCTTGGTGACGTAGTCGTCCGCGCCGACCTCGAAACCCAGGACCTTGTCGCCTTCCTCGGCCCGGGCGGTGACCATGATGACGGGCAGGCTGCGCGTGGCCGGGTCCTGCTTGAGCCGCCGGCAGAGCTCCCAGCCGTTCACCTGCGGGAGCATGAGGTCGAGGAGCACCAGGTCCGGCCGGCTGTCTTGGGCCTGGCGCAGCGCGTCGGCACCGTTCGTCGCCACGACCACCTCGAATCCTTCCCGCGCCAGCGTGTAGCGGATCAGCTCGGCGACGTCTCGCTCGTCCTCCGCGACGAGAATCCGCGCGGTGGGCCGCCGGGCGATGGCGTCACCCGACCGCCGCGCCGTCATCTCGCTCGCGTCACCGGTGGTCCGCATCCGGGTGTGAGTCTCGCGCCTCGGCGTTGCGCCCGGATGACGGCGAGGTAAAATCTGAGTGACCTCGTCCACGGGCGAGACCCGGCGGGATCCGCGATCGACGCCGGGTGGAAGTCCCGCGGCTCGGGACCCCGCGGCGAGGCCACCGGACCCGGATCGACACGTGGTCCACCCGAAGCGTCCGGCTGACCGCGATCTCGAACTCCACGGACTCGGACACCTGGAGGGAGACGGACTCGTGTCCCGTCAGCGCGGCGAACTCTCCGGCCATGAGACCCTGGGCCAGCTGTGTCAGGTAGAAGGCCGCGGCGTCCCGGCGGGCCCGTCCCCGGAAGCGCGAGGGGATCGTCTGCACGAAGGCACCATGGGGTCCCCGTGTTGCGCGGCGATTACGCGATCCGAAAGATTCCGCAACGGTGTACGAACCGGTGGATATCCGCGTAATCAAAACGTAATGGCAGGCCGGCCTCCGATCGCCTTACCCTCGGGCGGTATTCCCCCCGGGGAGCGGTTGTCCCGGCGACAGCAGCCGGGTAGCATCGGAGCCCGTGGCCAATGACATCGTCGCCCTCGTGGAGCTCGGTTCCAATGCGGTCCGTCTCCTCCTCGCCCGCCTGGGGCCCGGCATAGGCTTCGAGGTGCTCGAGGAAAAGCGGGTCCAGACGCGGCTCGGCAGCGGCACGCCCGGCGTGCTGAGGACCGACTCGATCACGCGGACGCTCGCAGGCCGTCCACCAGTTCCTCGCGCGGGCTCGGCGCGGCCGGGATCCCCGGATCATCGCGGTGGCGACCGCGGCCGTCCGGGACGCGTCCAACCGGGAGCGGCTCCTGGGGCCGCTCCGGCGCAAGGACGGGGTCGAGGTCCGGATCCTGAGCGGCCGGGAGGAGGCGCTCCTCGGGGCGCTCGCGGTCCAGTCGAGCCTGCACCTGGAGGACGGTCTGGTGGCCGATCTGGGCGGCGGGAGCCTCCAGCTGACGCGGCTGCGTGACGGGCACGTCGCCTCGACGTCCGCCGTGCCGATCGGCGCCGTGCGGATGACCCAGCGCTTCCTGCGCGCGGATCCTCCCGTGCCGCGCGAGCTGCGCGACCTCCGGGTCGAGGTGCGCGGTCGGCTGGCCAGATCGCTCCCGTCGGCCGAGCGGGGCGAGGAAATCGTGGCCCTCGGCGGCACCGTGCGCGCGCTGGGTCGCATCCACCTCGCGGCCCGGGGCGAGGAGCACCGGTCCCGCCACGGCCTGCGCCTCCAGCAGACCGACGTCACGCGCATCCGGGTGCGGCTCGAGTCGCTGCCGATCCGGAAGCGCCGCGAGGTTCCGGGCCTCCGGGCCGAGCGCGCGGACATCATCGTCGCCGGCGCGATCGTGATCGAGGAGCTCATGACGTTCGGCGGTTACCACGGCTTGACGATCTGCAAGCAGGGCGTGCGCGACGCGCTCCTGCTCCGCGAGACCTTCGCCGAAGAGGGCTAGAGCATGTCGGACCGGATGATCAACCGCGAGCTCTCCTGGCTCGAGTTCAACCGGCGGGTGCTGGAGGAGGCGCAGGATCCGACGATGCCGCTCCTCGAGCGGGTCAAGTTCCTGTCGATCTTCAGCTCCAACCTCGACGAGTTCTTCATGGTGCGCGTGGCAGACCTGAAGCAGCGCATCTGGGCCGGAGACCACGGCACCGAGCCGGACGGGCTGTCGCCGACCCAGACGCTGACGGCCGTCGCCGAGCGCGTGCACGCTCTCGTTCAGGAGCAGCACCGGTGCTTCCTCGAGGACGTTCAGCCGCTGCTCGTCGCCGAGGGGATCCGGATCGTTCGACCCAAGGAGATCACGCCCGAGCAGGCAAAGGTGCTGGAGGAGTACTTCCACCGGACGCTCCTCCCGGTGGTGACACCGCTCGCCATCGACCCCGGCCACCCCTTCCCCCACCTCGTGAACCGCGCCCTTTGCCTGATCATCTCGCTCCGGCCCACCGAGCCGTCGGTCCTCCCGAGCACGGCCCTGGCGGTGATCCACATCCCGGCCCAGGTGATCCCGCGCTTCATCCGGCTGCCGGGGGCGCCGGGCGAGTACAACTTCATGCTCCTCGAGGACGTGATCCGGCTGAACCTGTCGCGGCTCTACAACGGGTACGAGATCCTCTCGTCGCACGCGATCCGCGTCACCCGGGACGCCGACGTCCAGCCCCAGGCCGGCCGGACGGCCGGCGACCTCCTGAAGCAGATCGAGCAGAGCCTGCGCGAGCGGCGGATGGGCGACGCCGTCCGCCTCCAGTACGATCCCGACCTCCCGCCCGAGGTGCTGGCCCGCCTGGTCGAAGAGCTGGAGCTCGAGCCCGGGGACCTCTATCCCGGCGAGGGGTTCACCGCGTTCACCGACCTCGGGCAGCTCTACTCCGCCGTGGACCTGCCGCGCCTCAAGGACCGGCCGCTCGTGCCGCATCCCGTGCCGGCCTTCGAGGGCGCGGCCGACGTCTGGAGCGCGATCCGCGAGGGCGACATTCTCGTCCACCACCCGTACCAGCCGTTCGACGTGGTGACGCGCTTCGTCCAGGAGGCGGCCACCGACCCCCGGGTGCTCGCGATCAACATGACGCTGTACCGCGTCAGCCCGACCTCGCCGATCGCCAAGGCGCTGACCATCGCGGCGCAGGCCGGCAAGGAGGTGGCGGTCCTGGTGGAGCTGCGCGCCCGGTTCGACGAGGAAGCGAACATCCGCTGGGCGCAGGCGCTGGAGGAGGTCGGAGCCCACGTCGTGTACGGGCTCATCGGCTACAAAACCCACTGCAAGGCGTGCCTGATCGTGCGCCAGGACCCGGACGGCATCCGCCGCTACTGTCACCTGGCGACGGGCAACTACAACGTGCGGACCGGCGGGATCTACTCGGACCTCGGCCTCTTCACCTGTCGCGAGGAGTTCGGCGAGGACCTCACCGAGATCTTCAACCTGCTGACCGGGTACACGCGGCCGGTGCGCTTCAACCACCTGCTCGTCGCGCCGACCGGCCTCCGGGACGCGATCACGAAGAAGATCCGGCGCGAGGCCGCGCACGCGCGCGCGGGCCGTCCCGCCCGCATCGTGGCCAAGGTCAACAGCCTGGTGGACTGGCCGATCATCCAGGAGCTCTACGACGCCAGCCAGGCTGGCGTCGAGATCGATCTCCTCGTGCGCGGAACGTGCTGCCTCCGGCCCGGCGTGCCCGGCATGTCGGAGCGCATCCGTGTCGTGTCGATCGTCGACCGGTTCCTCGAGCACGCCCGCGTGTACTGCTTCGAGAACGGTGGCGCTCCCGAGTACTATCTCGCCTCCGCCGACTGGATGCCCCGGAACCTGGACCACCGCGTCGAGATCGCGTTCCCGATCCTGGACCCCCGGCTGCAGGCGGAGGTTCGGGAGGTCCTGGAGCTGCAGCTCCGCGACACCTCCAAGGCCCGGCTGCTCCAGGCGGACGGAACGTGCGTGCGCGCACGGCCCGCGGGCGGCCCGCCCGTGCGGTCCCAGGAGCGGATCTACGAGCTGATCGGCGCGCGGCGCGACTGACGCGCCCGCGCCCGGTTCCTGCCCGGGCTCGGGGCGTCATCGAGATGTAACACTCGCCGGCTACCCTCGGGACGTGGCCGGGCTCCCCGCAGTCCTCCGCGACCTCGGGCTCTACGCGCTGGTGGTCCTGGCATTCCTGGGACCGATCGAGGCGTTCCTGCGCTTTCGCCTCCGGCAAGCGACGCATCGGGGCGACCCGCACGCCTACCTCGCGCTGGCGGATCCGTGGGTGACCGTGGTCGTCGCGCTCGCGGGCACCGCCGCCGCCGCCCTCGTCACCGCCCTTTCCTGATCCGCCGCCCGCCCGACCGTCACGCCCGCGCATTCCAGCGGTAGCCGACATGTGACGACCTCGTCACGACCCCTCAACGCACCCCCGTTACGGTGCGGACAGACGCAGTCCTCGTCCGCGAGAGGACCGCCGACGCCAGAACCGTGCGAGGGCCCGAGACGGGCAGGAGGACGGCGTGAGCGAAGCGACGGTCGTGACGGAGTTCCGCTGGATCGAGGCGGGCGACGGGATCCCGGTCCTGTGCCTTCACGGGCTCTTCGGCGCGAGTGACCACTGGGAGCGCCTCGTCGACGAGCTCTCCCCCGCTGCCGCGCCATGGCGCTGACCCTGCCCATCTTCGAGACCCCGCCGGACGACCTCTCGGTGACGGGGCTCCGCGCCCACGTGGAGGCGTTCATGGAGGCCGAGCGCGTGCCTCCGGCGATCGTGGTCGGCAACTCGCTGGGCGGGCACGTCGCGCTCGACCTCGCGCTCCACGCGCCGGAGCGCGTGCGGGGTCTCGTCCTGTCGGGATCCTCCGGGCTCTTCGAGCGGAGCTTCACGCGCGGGGTCCCGCACCGCCCCTCCGCGACGTTCGTGCGCGAGAAGATGACCGAGGTGTTCCATGACCCGGCCATGGTCACCCCCGAGTGGGTCGAGGAGATCCGCGAGCTCGTGAGCCAGCGAAGCTACGTCCTGCGGGTCCTTCAGGTGAGCCGCTCGGCCAGGCGCTACAACCTGGAGGACCGGCTCGGCGAGATCCGGTGCCCGACGCTCCTCGTGTGGGGCACGGAAGACCGCGTGACGCCGCGGGACGTCGCCATCCGGTTCCTCGACGGCATCCCCTCCGCCACGATCCGGCTCGTGCCCGAGTGCGGCCACGCGCCGATGCTCGAGCAGCCGGAGGCCTTCGCCCGCGCGGTCGACGAGTTCCTCGACCTGTTCGAGGCGGAGGCCGTCGCGGCGCCGTGAGCCTGCTGGCGCGGCTCGATCGCCCGGTCGCCTGGCTGGCCGATCGGCGGCTCCGCCAGATGGAGGCCGTCTGGCGGGCTCCTCTGCCGGTCCAGGAGCAGACGCTCGAGACCATGGTCCAGCGCGCGCGCGACACCCTGTGGGGCCGCCGGCACGGGTTCCGCGACATCCGCGGCGTCGCCGACTACCAGCGACGCGTCCCGATCAGCACCTACCTGGACATCCGGCGCCTGATCGAGCGGGCGATCGGTGGCCAGCGGAACGTTCTCTGGCCGGGACGACCTGCCCACTACTGCAAGACGTCGGGCACCACGGCGGGCGACAAGTTCATCCCGGTCACCCGCGAGGCGTTCCGGATGCACCGGCGCGGCGGGCTCGACGCGCTCCTCCTCGCGCTCCGCCGCGTGGGGCGCGCGGAGGCCCTGGACGGGCCGCTGCTGTTCCTCGGAGGCAGCACCCGGACGGAGCCGCTCGGGAATCACGCCGAGGTCGGAGACCTGTCCGGCCTGGCGGCGCGGCGGCTCCCCCCGTGGATCCGGCGCCGGTACGCGCCGGGACCGGAGATCGCCGCGATTCCCGACTGGGAGGAGCGCCTGGCGGCCACCGCGCGCCGCGCGCTCCGCCAGGACCTGCGCCTGATCTCCGGCATGCCGTCCTGGATGCTGGTCTTCTTCGAGCGCGTCCGGGAGCTGGCGGAGGCGCCGAAGCTCCGGCTCGGGGACCTGTGGCCGAACCTCTCCGTCTTCATCCACGGCGGCGTGCGGATGGATCCGTACCGGAGAGTCCTCGACGCGGCCCTCGGGCGTCCCCTGCACTACCTCGAGGTGTACCCGGCGTCCGAGGGCTTCGTGGGAATCCAGGTCGGCGCGGACGACCCCGGCCTCACGCTCATGCTCGACTACGGCATCTTCTACGAGTTCGTGCCCGTGGCCGAGCTCGACGCTCCCAACCCCCGGCGCCTGACCATCGCCCAGGTTCGAGTGGGCGACCCCTACGCGATCCTCCTCACGACGCCGGCGGGTCTCTGGAGCTACCTCCTCGGCGACACCGTCCGCTTCGTCTCGCTGGACCCGCCCCAGCTCGTGATCACGGGCCGAACGGGCCACTTCGTCAACGCGTTCGGCGAGAACGTGATCGTCGAGGAGGTCGAGCGGGCCGCGGCGCGGGCCTGCGTCCTCACCCGCGCCGAGCTGGTCGAGTTCACGGTGGCGCCGGTCTACCCGAACGGCCACGCCCAGCCTGCCCGGCACGAGTGGGCCGTCGAGTTCCGGGCCTTTCCCTCGAGCCTCGACGGCTTCGCCCATGCGGTGGACGACGAGCTCCAGACGCTCAACACGGACTACCGCACGAAGCGGACCGGCAACGTCGGCATGGCCGCACCTCGCGTGACCCCCGTGGCGTCGGGCACCTTCCATCGATGGCTCGCCAACCGGGACAAGCTCGGTGACCAGCACAAGGTCCCGCGAGCGAGCAACCAGCGCGACGTGATCGAGGCCGTGCTGGCGGCGGGCGCCGTGGAGCGCGCTGCCGGCTGACGCGCCCCGTGCGCCTCGCCCGCCCCTGCCGCCGCCCCCCGGTTGACGCCGCGACGGAGAGCGCGGACTCTCGACCCATCGAACCGCACGGCGCTCCGAGACGCACGACCGCCGCACGGGCGAGCCGGACCCGGTCTCGTCTCGGACGGGCGCTCGTCGCGGTCGCCGCGTGCGGCGCCATGGCCGCTCTCCCCGCCGACGCCGAGCTCCGGTTCCGTCCGCAAGACTACCGCTCGAAGGCCACCTTCGAGCTGATCGTCGAGGCGTCACAGACCGTCAGGCCCGGCAAGAGCACCCTCGTCACCGAGAGCGCGTTTGCCACGCGCGTCCGCGGACTCACGCCGGGAAACTCCGACGGTCTGGAGATCCACTTCTTCACGAAGCCGATCACCGAGGCGTCCCGGACCGACCTCCTGGCGAACGACGCCCGCGAGCTGAAGAAGGGCAGCCATGCCGTCCTCGTGCTGTTCCTGGGCAAGGACGGCCGGGTCTGGCAGGCGAACCTGGCTCAGGTGATGCCGGGCACGACGGTGGGGCGGACGGTGGCGTGGAAGCCGGAGGGACTGGCCCAGCTCGCGCCCTTCCGATTCGACGGCGCGCGGCTCCGCCTCCGGAGCAAGGGCGTCTACCGGGAATCCGGGGCGGAGAGGCTGACGATGTCCTGGGAGGTCGATGTGGACCTTCCCGTCTTCGATCCCGCCGCGCCCTGAGCCCGCGCGGCTCGCACCGCCGGCCGGATCCGGGCGGGCGCCGTCAGCGGCCCTCAGCGCTGCGACGGCAGGCGCGAACGGCGAGCGTCAGAGATCGTCGAAGTTCACCGAGTCGAGCTCACCGACGATCGAGCCGCCGACGATGACCTCCCAGTTCTCGTTCACCTGGAAGTTCGACACCTTTGGCAGGGAGCGCTGGAAGCGCATCAGGTTGACGCAGTTGAGCACCTCGGTGTCGAAGTGCGACAGGAGGAGCCGCAGCGCGTCCTTCGGCCGGAAGTCCTTGCAGCTGAACGCGTCGAACGCGTAGTAGTTGTCCTCGTCCCAGGTGTGGATCGCGGCGTGGGACTCCGCCCAGATGCTCACGCCGGTCACCCCGCTCTCCTCCATCTGCCGCTTCCGCAGGAATTCCCGCATGACGCGGACCGGAGCCAGCGTGAGGTCCACCGGCAGCGAAGCCTCCGCCAGGTTCCTCGCCTTGGCCGTCAGCTCAACCTCGATGTCGTCGCAGAACGTCGCCAGCTCGCCGTTGGCGAACGGATACCGGAACACGATCGGCGGCAGGACGAGCGTCATGTCGAGGTTGCGCGCGAGCGCTTCGAGGAGCGTGAACACGGTGTCCGTCGACGTCAGGTTCCGGCGGTTGAACGTCGAGGCGTCGATGATCAGATGGCGCCCCACGAAGTCACTACGCTTCGCATCCTCCACGGTCGACTCCTTTCTCGGGTCCTGTCGCGCGTCTGAACCGCATCCTGCCAGCGGGCTCATGGAACCCGCTCATGAATTCTCACGGGTTCCGCCCCCCGACACGTAAGCGTGACACATTTGTCATCTTCACGCAGCCGCCGGCATCTAGCGTCGTGGCTGATGCCGTCCTCCGCGTCGCCCCGCATCGTCGTCGACAGGGTGACCAAGCGCTACTCGGGGGGCGTCGCGCTCGATCGGATCAGCTTCACCGTCGAGCCCGGCGAGTTCGTGGCCGTGATCGGCCGCTCCGGCGCGGGCAAGACGACGCTCCTCCGCTGCCTGGCCGGCTCGATCCCGGCCACGGAGGGCGCCGTCTCGATCGGCGCGTGGAGCCTCGCGACGCTGCGCGGCGCCCAGCTCCACGCCCACCGCGCCCGCGTCGGCATGGTCTTCCAGCAGTTCAACCTGGTGAAGCGCCTGCGTGTCCTCGACAACGTGCTGGTCGGGCGCCTCGGGCACCTCCGCGGCTGGCGCCGCTGGGCGGCGCTGGGCCGCTGGTTCGATCGGGGAGAGCGCGAGCTCGCCCTCCGCTGCCTGGCTCACGTGGGCCTCCTCAACCGAACCTGGCAACGCGCCGACACGCTGTCGGGCGGCGAGCAGCAGCGGGTGGCCATCGCCAAGGTCCTGGCGCAGTCTCCGCTCCTGGTCCTGGCGGACGAGCCCATCGCGAGTCTCGACGTCGCCAACTCCGCCCTCGTCATGAGCACGCTCCGGAGCGTGGCCGCCGACACCGGCCTCACGGTGATCGCCACGCTCCACCAGGTCGAGGCGGCCCGCCGCTACGCCGACCGCGTCCTCGGCCTCGCCCAGGGCCGGCTCGTCTTCGACGGACGACCCGCGGCGCTCGACCAGGCCGTCCTCCACGCCATCTTCGGGCCGGTGACGGACCCGCCCGAGCCCGTCGCGCTCGAGGCGACCGGCGAGCCCGCGTGGGCCGTGCCGTGACGGAGGCCCTGGCCGCCCTGCTCCGCGGGCCAGCCCCGACGCCGCCGCCCGGCAATGCCGTGAGCAAGCGGAGCCTCCTGGCTGGCCTCCTGCTCGTCGTGGCGCTGGGCCTGGCCGCCCGCGTGGTGGAGCTCCGGCCCTTCGAGCTCCTGCGGGACGTCGGCAACATCGCCGCGTTCCTCAGCGGCTACATGCATCCCTCGCTGACGCACCTCGGCGAGTACGCCTGGCAGTGCGTGGTCACCCTGTGCATCGCGCTCTGGGGCACCGTGCTCGCCGTCTTCATCGCGGTTCCCCTCGGCCTCCTGGGCGCCCGGAACTGCTCGCCGCACCCGGTCGTCTACCACGCGGCGCGCCGGACCATGGACGTGCTGCGCGCGGTCAACGAATTCGTGTTCGCGCTGATGTTCGTGACCGCCGTGGGGCTCGGCCCCTTCGCGGGCACGCTCGCCCTCGGCGTCCACACGGGCGGCGTGCTGGGCAAGCTCCTGAGCGAGACCATCGAGGCCACGGATCCCGGCCAGGTCGAGGGGGTCGCGGCGGCAGGGGCCGGCTGGTTCCACGTCGTGAGCTTCGGGATCGTGCCCCAGATCATGCCGAACTTCCTGTCCTACCTCCTCCTCCGCTTCGAGTCCGACATCCGGTCGGCCTCGGTCATCGGCATGGTCGGGGGCGGCGGGATCGGCTTCTACCTGTGGGACACGATCCGGGCCTTCAACGACCGGGAGGCCGCGACCGTGATCCTGCTGATCGTGGCGATGGTGATGTGCGTCGACGTCCTGTCGTCGCGCGTCCGACGACTGGCTATCTGAACCCGAGACCCGAGGAGGCAGCCGTGATGCGAAGCGCTCGCGCCCTGGTCCTGTTCGCGCTGACCCTGACCGTGGGCCTGGGGGCCCTGACTGGCCGGCCGGCCGCCGCCAAGGACCCCAGCTGGCCCAGCGAGGTGACGTTCGCCCTCCTGTCGACGGAGTCGGCGCCCGAGATCACCCGGCGATGGGGTCCGATCCTCGCCCAGCTCGAAAAGGACCTGGGGATCACGGTCAAGCACGTCGTGGCAAGCGACTATCGCGGCACGATCGAGGCGCTGAAGTTCAAGAAGGCCGAGATCGGCTGGCTCGGGCCGAAGGCCTACATCGAGGCGTCCACCAACAACTACGCGAACGTGGAGCCAGTGGCCCAGGTGCGGAACCAGAACGGATCGCTCGGCTACCGGTCGTGCCTGATCGCCCACTCGGACTCCGACGTGTTCACCCCGGAGGACATCGGCGGCAAGACCTTCGCGTTCAACGACCCGAACTCGACGTCGGGCTACCTCGTGCCGATGACCTTCTTCCTGAACGAGCTCGGCGTCGACACGAAGAAGCACTTCTCCAAGGTGACGTTCTCCGGGTCGCACGAGGCGTCGATCCTCGCGGTGGCCAACAAGAAGGTCGACGTCGCCTCGACGAACCTGCCCGATCTCCAGCAGCTGACGCGCGAGGGCAAGGTGACCCGCGGCAGCCTCCGCGTCATCTGGGTGTCTCGGCTCATTCCCAACGACCCCGTCGTCGTCCGGAAGGACCTCCCGGCGAGCCTCCGTTCGGCCATCCAGGAGTCCCTCGTCTCCATGAAGGACCGCGCGCCCGACGCCTTCGTCAACGCGGGCGCGTTCTTCGGCGGCGGCTTCGTGACAGTCGACGACTCGCGGTATCAGATCATCCGCGAAATGAACGACGCCGCCAAGAAGCTGGCCGCGCAGAAGTAGCCGGGCCGCTTCCCAGAAACCGGTGACCCGCGAGGGGATCGCGGCGGTCTTCCGGGGCCCGGGCCGGGCCTCGGAGCTGGTCGCGTACCCCCTCCGGCCGCCCGATGCGGGCGAGGTCCTCGTCCGCGTGCGCCTCACGACCGTCTGCGGCTCGGACGTCCACGCCTGGACGGGCCGCCGCCACTGCCCCACACCGGCCATCCTCGGCCACGAGATCGTCGGCACGATCGAGGCGCTCGGCGACGGTGTCCGCCACGATCTGCTCGGGCGCATCCTCGCCGAGGGACTGCGCATCACGTGGACCGAGTACATCGCCTGCGGGCGCTGCGTCCCCTGCGCGGAGCTCGGCCTCCCCCAGAAGTGCGTAAGCGGACGGAAGTACGGGCACGAGAGTGCGATCGAGCCCCCGCATCTCTTGGGCGGCTTCGCCGCGTTCTGCTACCTCGTGCCCGGGACCGGCATCGCGCGCGTGCCGGACGAGCTGACCGACGAGGAGGCGGCGCCCGTCAACTGCGGTGTGGCCACCATGACGGCGGTGACCGAGGCGGCCGGCATCCGTCCAGGCGACTCGGTGGTCGTTCTGGGCGCCGGGCTCCTGGGCCTCTACGGCGTGGCGATGGCGCGAGCCGCCGGCGCGGCCACGGTGCTGGCCGTGGACGCGGTGCCAGCCCGCCTACGGCTCGCCACCCGCTTCGGCGCCGACGCCACGCTCGACCGGAGCGACCTGCCGGCCGACGGCCTCGTCCCCTGGATCCGCGAGCACAACCGGCGAGGGGGCGCGGACGTCGTCATCGAGACCGCTGGCGCGCCGACGGCCCTGTCGGAAGGCATCCGGGGGCTCCGGCCTGGAGGCCGTCTCGTCACCGCCGGCCTCGTGGTCCCGGGCGCGATGGCCACCTTCGACGCGAGCGACATCGTGCGTCGGTGCGTCACGATCCGTGGCGTCCACAACTACGCGCCCCGGCACCTCCTGGCGGCCCTCGATTTCGTCCGCGATCAGCGCGATCGGCTCCCGCTCGGGGAGCTGGTCGACGCGCGGTTCCCGCTCGCCGAGACCGACGCGGCGCTGGCCGCCGCGGCCTCGCGGCGCGCGCTCCGCCCGGCCATCATGCCGTAGCACCGGGCCGGCTCCGGCCGGGGGCGGGGCCCGGACTCCAGCCGCGCGCCCACCGCGTAGAAGAGCGTCTCGAGCAGCGGCAGCAGGTGCCAGTCCGGATGGGGAAAGCGAACGGCCAGAAAGAGGCCCCAGATCGTCAGCACGGTCCCGAGGTACTGGGGGTGCGCGACCCACGAGAACGGAAAGGCGCGGCTCCAGGGGATCTCGTAGCCGAGCCGGTCGCCGAAGAACACCCCGGCGTAGCGAAGGCGGTAGAACACGCCCCAGTTCAGCACCTGGCCGATCGCGACCAACGCCCACGCCGTCGCGAGGACCGCGGGGGTCGGGGTCCACGGGCCGACGTGCCCATGGGTGTAGAACCAGAACGCGAAGGTCGCGCACTGCAGGATCTTGCCGACGGCGAAGAGCGCGGCGACGACCGCGACGGGCTCGCCGATCCAGGCGACCGCCGGCGTCGTGCACGCGCGGCGGAACGCCTGGGGATACCGGGCGATCCAGACGTAGCAGATCCGCTCGGGCGCGAGCAGTCCGGCCGCAACCAGGAGCGGCCAGGCCTCCACGGATCCGCAGCCTCCCGGATGACGGGTTAGCGGCTCTCGACTAGGCGCGCCCCAGGTATCGAGGCGAGTAGGCGATCAGATCGGTGACCGGGTCGGTGACCAGCTTCACGAACCACACGAGGGCCAGCCGGAGGCCGTGCGTCCAGAACAGGTACACGACGCGCCCGCCGACCACGATCCCGGTCCAGATGAACCATTCGCGCGCGACGGCCCCCATCATCGAGCCGAACGTCTCTCCGGTCCAGGCGCGCGCCACCAGGTGAGCGACGGGAATCACAAGGTAGGTGGCCAGGATAGCCGTCTTGCTCGGGGTATTGAACCCGAGAAGCAACGCTTCCTTGTCGTGGCACGGCGGCTCCAGGACCGCGTGGCCGATCTGGCGCAGGAACAGGGCCGCCAGGCTCGCCCACATGGCCGTCGTGAGGTCCCAGAACGCCAGCAGGTAGGCGCCCAGGAACACGCTCGAGCTGACGATGTGGAAGGCCTGATTCACGAGATCGCTGTGCGACGCGTGATGATCGTCGCGCTTCCGTCGCATGACCTCCGCGTAAAAGCTCCGGACCGCCGCCGGAGGCTGGACCAGGTGCCGCCCCATCTCCCCCACGAGACGTCTCCGCATGGCACGCTCCCTCCCTGGGTGTTCGGCCGCGGTCGGCCACCAGCCGTCTGCCTTCATGGCCGCCGCGGCGTTGACGAGCTTCGCCTGGAGCTCCTCGTAATCCTTCGTCGTGTACTCCATGTTGCTGAGGCACCGCCCCGTGCCGACCCAGGTCAGCGTCACGCCCTGGGCCCGCAGGTAGTACTGGAGGAGCCAGTTGTAGCGGCTCGGCTCCGTGAACAGGACCGTCCAGATCGTGGCCAGGTGCGTCACCCGGAGCGGCAGCCCCGCCGCGTCCAGGCGACTGTTGGTCCCGAATGCCCAGTCCTCACAGCGCCGGTTCATCTCCGCGTACTGACCCGCCGTGGACGGCTCGGCCAGCCAGCGGAGGAACTCGTTCATCGCGCCCATCACCACCGGATGGGCCGAGAAGGTCCCGACGACGTAGGCGACGCGCATCGGTCGCTCGGGGTCGAAGCGCCGCATCAAGACCCCGCGCCCGCACACGACGCCGATCGGCATCCCGCCCGCGACCGTCTTGCCGTACACGACCATGTCCGCGCGCACGCCGAAGTACTCCTGGGCGCCGCCCGGGGCGAGCCGGAAGCCGGTGTAGACCTCGTCGAACACGAGCGGCACCTGGCACTCGTCGCAGACCTTTCGGAGCGCCTCGAGCCAACGCACGTAGGCCGCGGAGGACTCTTCCGTCTTCCGGATGCCGCTCGTCACGAGGGTCGCGTCGTTCGGCGGCGGCGCGTTCGGGTGGAAGCACTGCACGGGGTTGACGAGCACTGCCGCGATCTCGCCCGCTCGGCGACGGATCACGTCGAGCGAACCCTGGTGCATGTCACGGAGCGTGAGACAGTCGTCGATCGGCCGCTCGCTCCCGAGGCCCGGCTGCACGCCGTCCCACCAGCCGTGGTACGCGCCCGCAAACGAGACAATCAGGCGCCGCCGCGTGTTGAAGCGCGCGAGCCGGACCGCGGCCATCACCGCCTCGGTGCCGCTCATGTGGAAGGACACCTCGTCGAGACCCGACACGCGCTTCAGAAGTGCCACGTTCTCGGCCACCAGCGGATGAAGGGGCCCCAGCACCGGCCCGGTGTCGCGCACCCGCTCGAGCCCCTGGGACATCCACTGCTTGTACCGGGTGAAGCCCGCGACGTTCACTCCGTACGAGCCGCCCACGTCGAGGGTCCAGTTGCCGTCGAGGTCCCGCAACCGAGGCCCGTCGGACTCCGTCACGACCGAGGCGAGGTTGAATTGCTCGCGCATCAGGCCCGCGAAGGCCAGGGGAACCCGGGTCGCATCGGTGAAGCGGAGGTCCGAGAAGCTCCCGCGAAGCTCCTCCGCCCACGCGATCGACCGGGGGTACCGCGCCCGGAGCTCGGACGCCAGCCGGTCGAGACCCTCTCGTCGCCGCGCGGCCCACGGCTCCCCGGCGCCGTCCGCGTCGAAGAAGCTCGCGGCGTCGTAGTGGCGCGCCTTGACCACACGCGACAGGACGCGCGCCATCAGCGGGCTCCACGCCGTCGCCCTGAGCGTCAGCGCGACGTCGATCGCCTTCCGCGCGTAGCGCGCCGCGACGATCAGGCCCACGACCAACAAGGCCAGCAGGAGCCAGTCGCCGAATCCCGGGGCGCACCCGCTCCCCTGCCCGATGGACAGGCACCGCGTCCAGGTCTGCCACGCGTCAGTCCACATCATGTGACCCCTCCTTGCCCGGTCCCGTCACGACGCCCGCTCACGCCCGCGCGACGGTCGCGCCGAGCCGCCGCGCGCCGCCGGAGTGGCGGGCGCGGGCGCTCCCGTTCCGCGCGCTCCCGAGAAATGCCTCGAACGCATCCACCACCGTCTCCCAGTCGAGCCCGAGGGCGACCTCGCGGGCGCGACGGCGCATCCGCGCGAGAGTCGTCGGCTCCGCCGCGGCGGCGACCGCTGCCTGGATGAACGCCCGGACCTCGCCCCGCGGGACGAGCACGCCGGACTCGCCGGTCCGGAGGTGCGCGCCGGCCGCGGCGTAGTCGTAGGCCACCACCGCGAGCCCGCTCGCCATCGCCTCGAGGACCACGTTGCCGAAGGTCTCGGTCTCGCTCGGGAAGAGGAAGATGTCGGCGGACGCGTAGTGCGCGGCCAGCGGGACGCCCGTCAGCGCGCCGCAGAAGAGGACGTCCGGGTGCGCCGCCTGGAGCGTCGCCCGGATCGGTCCGTCCCCCACGACCACGAGACGCCGCGCGAGTCCGGCCCGCCGCATCGCGCGGAAGGCGTCGATCGCGAGGCCGACGTTCTTCTCGGCCGCGATCCGACCCACGTAGAGCGCGACGAGCTCGTCGATCCCGACGCCCCAGCGTGCGCGGAGCGAGGCGTCACGGCGCCCCGGGTCGAAGAGCCGGCAGTCGACGCCGCGGCCGAGAAGCGTCAGATTCTCGAATCCCGCCGCGCGGAGACGCCCCATCAGGTCGACGCTGGGCGCCAGTGTCCCCGCGGTGCGGTTGTGGAACTGGCGCAGGCCGGCGCCGATCGCTCGCGCGAGCCACCGCGCGCCGTAGTGGCGCGCGTAGTCCGGGAAGTTCGTGTGGTAGCCGCTGAACACCGGAATGCCGAGGCGTCGCGCGGCGCCCACCGCCGCCCACCCAAGCGGCCCCGGGGTGGCAACGTAGACCGCCTCGGGGCGCCGCGCCGTCCAGGCTCGCCTGAGCCGGCGCCCGGCCGGCCAGCCGAGCCGCACGCCGGGATACCCGGGCATCGGCGCGCCCGGCACCAGGGTCGTGCCCGGCTCCCCGCTCGCGTCGCGCCACCGCAGAACGGGGCGCGGCCTCACGACCGAGACGACGTGGCCGCGGGCTCGCAGGGCCGCGGTGAGACGCCCGAGGGTCATGGCGACCCCGTTGATCTCCGGCGGGTAGGTCTCGGTGACAATGCAGTAGGTCCGCAGTCCGGAGTCTCGGGCGCGCCCGTCGTCCGACATGTGATGGCTCGCGTGAGTGCATCGTCGCTGGAGGCCCGGTGGATCGACGCATGAAGTGTCTGCTACCGAGCGATTGCCATCTCGTGTCGGTCGTCGCGCGGGCCCGACGCGATCGTGTCACGCGTTCGTCACGTCGCTGCAACGAGCCGGGTCCACTCTCCGGCCGATGGCGGACGTGATCGCGGGAGGCGCGCTGGTGCTGGCCGTCGTGGGCGTCGTGATCCTGCTCGCCCTGGCGAGGCCCGCACGCTGCCGGGACTGCGGCGTCCGCGCCGTGGCCGCGGAGGAGTACGAGCTCTCGAGCACGCCGCGCGTGGTCGCGTTCGTCGAGCGCTGCCCTCGCTGCGGCGAGCTCGTGGCGCGCCGGACCGTCGGCGCCTGCCTGGACTGACGCCGTGGCCCGCGACGATCTCGTGGTCCTCGGCAGCGGCCCGGCCGGCCAGACCGCGGCCATCGCCGCCGCCAAGCTCGGACGGAGGGTCGCTCTACCCGACCCTCGCGGAGACGTACGAGGTCGCGGCCCTCGACGGAATCAACCGCTGCTAGCGCTCCGGGCGAGGCGGTAGGAAGCTAGGCCGGGCGCCGGGCGCCCGCGCCGTCGAGCAAGCCGGTCAGCAGCCGGCGGACCCAGACGCGGACCATCTCGCGGCGGTAGTCGGCGGAGCCCATCAGGTCGGAGAGCGGTGCGCACTCCGATGCCGCCGCCTCGGCGGCCTCGCGGATCGCCGCGTCGTCGGCGACGCGGCCACGAAGCCGGGCCTCCGCGCCGCGCGCCCGCATCGCGGTCGGGGCGACGCCGCCAAGCCCGATCCGGACGTCACGGAGCCGCCCCGAGGATCCGTCGGGCACGGCGACCGCGGCCACCCCCACCAGCGGCTTGTCCTCGTCCGAGCGCGAGCAGTACTTCACGTAGCCGCTCCGCGCGCCGGCGGGCAGCCGCGGAATGCGGAGCCCGACCACCAGCTCCCCCGGGGCGAGGGCCGTCGCGTAGAAATCGGTGAAGAAATCGGTGATCGGCACCGAGCGCCGGCCGCCTGGGCCGGCCACCGCGACCTCTGCTTCCGTGCAGAGGAGCGCGGGCGCGGGATCGGAGGCCGCTTCGGCATAGCCGAGATTGCCGCCCACGGTGGCCGCGTTCCGGATGCCGGGCGTGGCCACCGATCCCGCCGCCTGGGCCAGGAGCGGCCAGTCCCGGCGCACCTCCGGCGTCCGCTCGAGCCGGGCCATGGTCACCATCGCGCCCACGGCGAGCTGGCCGGCCTCGGACCGGAGCTCGTCGAGCCCCGGCACCCGGTGGAGGGACACCACGCGGTCCGGCCGCACGAGGCCGAGACGCATCAGGGACAGGAGCGCGGTGCCGCCCGAGACCACGCGCGTCTCGCCTTCGGTCTCGCCGAGAAGTCCCCATGCTTCGTCGAGGGACCTTGGCGTGTGGAGCGCGAACGGCGGCAGGCGCACGCGGTCAGGCCTTCCCGCGGGCGACGGCCAGGACCGCCTCCACGATCTTGACGTAGCCGGTGCAGCGGCACAGGTTCCCGGCCAGCGCCCGACGCACGTCGGCTTCGGTGGGCGCGGAGTTCTCGGCAAGGAGCGCGTGGGCAGCCAGGAGCACTCCGGGGGTGCAGAATCCGCACTGGACCGCGCCCGAGCGCGCGAAGGCGTCCTGGAGCGCATCGGGCGCGCCGGTGCGCGGGTCGCCGAGCCCCTCCACGGTCGTGAGCTGGCGCCCATCGAGCCGCGCGGCCAGGGTGAGGCAGGCCCGCACCGGCATGCCGTCGAGGAGCACGGTGCAGGTGCCGCACACGCCCTCCCCGCAGCCGAACTTCGTCCCGTAGAGGGCGAGGCCGTCCCGCAGGAGGTCGATCACGGTCCAGTGATCCGGCGCCTCGGCGCGGCACGGCCGACCGTTCAAGGTGAACGCGAGCGTCATGCCGCGCCCTCGATGGCCGCCCGGACCCGCGTCGCGAACTCGCCGGCGAGCTCGGCCGCCTTGACCTTCATGACCGCGTCGCCGACCGAGCCGAGGCGTCCGAGCACCTTCACCTCGCTCCGGTAGTGCACCACCGTGGTGCCGGCCGTCGGCCCCGGGCTCAGATCGAGCGTGGACCGCACGTCGACCTGGCTGCCGAGACGCCGGTCCTCGCCGCGCCCCACCGCGACCAGGCGGCGCGGGCGATCCTGCTCCACCACGCTCATGCGCATGTCCTGGGTCGTCGAGAGAAACCCCACCTTGACCGACAGGGTCACGCGATAGGTGCTCGGGTCCACGATCTCCAGCGCCTGGCACCCGGGGAGGCAGGGCGCGAGCCGCGCCGGGTCGACGAGGAAGGCCCACACGGTCTCCGCTGGAGCTCCCACCTGGAAGCGCTCCTCGAACACGGGCATCGCCGGCTACTCGGGCCGGCGCAGGGCGGTCAGCACGCGCTCCGCGGTCAGCGGGCACGCGGTGATGCGGCGGCCGACGGCGGCCGAGACCGCATTGAGAACGGCGCCCGGCGTTGGCGTCATGGCCGGCTCGCCGATGCCCTTCGCGCCGAACGGGCCGAGACCCTGCCCCGACTCCAGCAGGATGGCCTCGACCGGCGGAGCGTCGAGCGTCGAGGGGATCTTGTAGTCGAAGAGGTGCGGGTTCTTGCTCAGCCCCTGCTCGAGCACGACCTCCTCCATGAGCGCGTGCCCGAGCCCCTGGATGACGCCGCCCTCCACCTGCCCTTCCGCGCTGTGGGGGTTGATCATCTGGCCGACGTCATAGCAGGCCGCGATCCGGGTCGCGTGGACGCGTCCGGTCTCCTCGTCCACCTCGACCTCGACCGCCTGGGTGCCGAAGGTGAAGTCGTTGAAGGCCTTCCCCTGTCCGGTCTCGGGGTCGATCGTGTCCGCCGCCGGCGCGTCGAACTTCTCCAGCACCTGCACGGGACGGCCCATCGCCGAGGCCGTCTGCACCACCGAGGCCAGCGGCACCCCGCGCGTGGTGCCGCGGACCACGGCCTGTCCGGCGGCGAGGTCGATGTCCGTCGCGGCGGCCTCGAGCATCTCGGCCGCCTGGGCCACCAGATGCTCGCGCACCGCCCGGGCCGCCTTCAGCACGGCGTTCCCGGACATCAGGAGCTGGCGGGTGGCCGTGGTGGTGCCGGCGCGCGGGGTGAAGTGGCTGTCCCGGCCGATCGCGATCACCCGCTCGGGTGCCAGCCCCAACACCTCGGCGGCGATGGAGCAGAGCGACGCCGTCTGGCCGCCGCCGACATCGGGGGCGGCGCACCGCACCACCGCCGTCCCGTCCAGCTCCATCCCCACCCAGGCGCTCGCCGAGTCGCGCGTCCAGCACATCCGTCCGTACGGAGTGATCGAGGCCGCGAGGCCCCGCCCCACCCGCCGCGGCCCCGTGCCCGATCGAGGCGGCCCGAGGGCAGCCCACGCCCGGCGCATGGTCTCGGCCAGCATCGGCTCGGACTCCAGCACCTGGCCGGTACCGATCGCGTCGCCCTTCCGGAGGAAGTTGCGCTCCCTGAGCTCGAGCGGGTCCATGCCGAGAACAGCGGCCAGCGCATCCATCTGCCCCTCGTAGGCGAGGCAGGTCTGGATCGAGCCGAAAGTGCGGTAGGCGCTGGCGATCGGATTGTTCGTGTAGACGGTCCGGGCGTCCACCGCCACGTTGGGGACCCGGTAGGGTCCGGTCGCGGTCACGAGACTGTAGAGCAGGACCCACGGCGAGAGCGCGGCGTACGCACCCGAGTCGGAGGTGAGCTCGGCGGCGATCGCCGTCAGCTCTCCGCTCCGGGTGGCGCCGGTGCGGTAGCGGATCACGTACGGATGGCGCTTCCCGTGGCCGATGAACGACTCCTCGCGCGAGAACACGAGCTGGACCGGGCGCCGGGTCTTCCACACGAGGAGGCCGAGCAGGCACTCGACGGTGACATCTTCCTTCCCGCCAAAGCCGCCGCCCAGGTAGGCGCCCTCGATCCGGACGCGGGCGTGCGGCAGGTCCAGCACGTCGGCGACGTCGCGGAAGTGCTCCAGCACCTGGGTGCTGACCCGCAGCACGACGACACCCTCGGCGTCGATCCAGCCGACGCCGGTCTCGGTCTCCATGTACGCGTGGTCGATGAACGGCGTGTGGTACGTGTGCTCGACCGTGACCTCCGCCCGGCGGAAGCCCTCGTCGACGTCGCCGCGGCGGAGGCGCCACCGGTGGAGAAGGTTACCGCCCGCATGGACTTCCGGCGCGCCCGGGGCGAGCGCGTCCAGCGGGTCGTAGACACCCGGCAGCTCCTCGTACTCCACGCGGACGCGCTCGGCCGCGAAGGCGGCCGCCTCCGGCGTCTCCGCTGCGATGGCCACCACCGGCTCGCCCTGGAAACGCACCCGGTCCTCGGCGAGCACCGGCTGGAACGCGGGCCGCGCTTCCGCCGTCGCCTCGGCCATCCGGCCGGGCAGCGCCATCCGCATCGCGTTCCGGGGCACGTCGGCGTGGGTGAGCACGGCCACCACCCCGGGCACGGCCAGGGCCTCGGCGGTGTCGATGGCGACGAGGCGTGCCGAGGCGTACGGGCTCCGGACGATCCGCCCGTGCAGCATCCCCGGCACCACGAAGTCGCCCGCAAAGATCGGGCGGCCGTACACCTTCTCCCACGCATCCGGCCGCGGCAGCGCGAGGCCGATCACCGCGTACCGGTCGCGCCCGGGTCCGCTCACGCGTCCTTTCTTACGGCATCCCGTCGGGGCGCACAAGGGCGTCCGCGCGACGCTCCCAGACCCGAGCTTCTCGACGGCGAACGCCGGCACCCGCACGTTCTCGATCTCGGCCAGCGCCGGCTTCCATGCACGCTCGGTACCCGTCCGCGTCAGCGACCTGGTCAAGATCCGAAGCAGGATGGAGCCCGGGATCTTCACGACCAGAGAACCTTCCATTCGCTCCCGAACCGCGCGGTCGATCGCGGTACGCAGGCGCCCCGATGACCTCCTGGAGGGGACGCTCGCCGGTATTCGCCGTGAATCGTCCGTCACGGAGAGGTGATCGGCCCGTCGTCACCCGGTAAGACCGCGGGGGCTACGCTGCTCCCGGTGCGGCGGACCATCGTCCGCGCTCCGAGGAGGGTCACATGACGCGACCGCAGACCGCTCGCCTCGCCGCTCCCCTGACCCGCGCACTCAGCCGGCCGGGCGCCGCGATGGGCGGCGACCACCGGGCCATGCCGGCCCTCGACCGGGCTCGGCTGGTGCGCCAGATGGTCGACCGGGCGAAGGACCTCCTGATGGCCCAGGACGGGTTCTCGGAGCCCGAGGCTTTCCGCCGGCTCCAAAAGACGAGCATGGACACCCGGACCCCGATGGTGAAAGTCGCCGAGGCCGTGCTCCTGGCCGACGAGGTACGTCGCCCGGAGCGGCGCCCGTAGGCGTCCCATGACGGTCCGGTCGCGCATGGGTCGCGCGCCCCGCGTCGCCTCGCCTCGAGGAGGAGAGGGACCGATGAGAGTGGCATCGCACGCGCAGCTCGCGCTGTTTCCGACCCCGGCGCCCCGCCGCGCAGCCTTCGGGCGCCCATCGATGGACGCGCTCGTGGGCCGGGCCGACCTCCACGTTCATTCGCACTGGAGCGACGGGGCGCAGTCGCCGCAGACGCTCGTCCGGCGGGCGGCAGGCCGGGTCGACGTGCTCGCCATCACCGACCACGACGAGATCCGTGGAGCCCTGCTCGCGCGTCAGTTCGCGCGATCGCGGCCCGAGCTCGGTGTCGAGGTCGTCGTCGGCGAGGAGATCAGCACCCGGAACGGGCACCTCCTGGGCCTCTTCCTCGAGGAGCGAGTCCCTCCGGGTCTGCCCGCCCTCGCCACGATCGAGCTGATCCACGCGCAGGGCGGCCTGGCCGTCGTGGCGCACCCGTGCCACCCGATGAATGTCCGGGACCGCGGCGCGCCGTGTCTCACCGACCTCATCGGCGACCTCCCGCTCGACGGCATCGAGGCCGTCAACAACGCCGGCTTCTTCTCGTGGCTGTACGACGCGATCGCCGCGCTTCGCAACCTCGAGTGGGCCCTTCCGGTGACGGGCGGCAGTGACGCGCACGATGTCTGGTACGTCGGCAGCGGCCTGACCCGGTTCGAGGGGCAACGGCCCGAGGACCTCCGAAGGGCGCTCCTGGCCGCCCGGACACGGGCCCAGGTCCGGTGGCGCTGGACGGTCGACAAGGCCCCCCGGCACCTCGCGATCCAGATGCGGAGCCTGGTCCGGTTCACCGCCATCCTGGCGCGTCGCGAGGCTCAGCCGCGCCTCTGGCGGGCCCTGGGCTCGGTCGCCACCGCGCTAGCCGGTCGTAGCGGGACCCTCAGAGCCGCGAGTGCGCCAATGCGGTCGGATACCTCGTAACCGCAACTTAACGGGTCGATTCCCGCGCGCCGCACGGACAATCGCCCCATCGCGGAGGTCGTGCCTCTATGCGGATCGCCGTATTCGCGCATGGGTTCGACGGCGGTGGGAACGGAATCGCCCCTTCGCTCCTGGCCGGGGCCCGGGCCCTCGCCCGTCGCGGTCACGCCCTCCTCGTCGCCGTCCCGCGAAACGAGGGGCCCGACGATCCAAAGACCGCGCCGGCAATCCTCGGCGGCGGACTGGACGTCGTCCGTCTCCCGTCGCTCCCACTCGGGACGGGGGCCGTCGAGCGCGTCGTGATCCCGACCGGGAGGGCGGCGGCTCACTGCCGCGCCTGGGCGCCGGACCTGGTCCACGCGCATGGGCCCTTCGGGGCCGGCCTGGAGGCCCTGACCGCCGCCCGGCTCGCCGGTGTCCCGCTGGTCGGCACGAGTCACGGCGCGATCGGGGAGCTCCCGTGGCGCGGGCCGACCGCCCTGGCGCCCGCGATCCATCGATACGCGCGGTGGTACTACGAGCGGTGCGATCTCCTCACGTCGCCGTCCGAGGCCATCGTCTCGGCGATGCACCAGGCGGGGCTCCGCGTGCCCGCGCGGGTCGTGGCCCATCCCCTGCCGCTCGATCTCAGGCCACGGGCTGAGGCGACACTCCGACCGGAAGCGCCGGCTCGGCCTGAACGGGTTCACGCTTCTACACGTTGGACGCCTCGACGCGGAGCGGCACGTCGACGAGATCCTCCACGCCATCCCCTCGCTCATCATGCGCGTCCCTCGTCTGTCACTGACGGTCGTCGGGCGGGGACCGGAGGAGGCGGAGCTGCGACGTCTCGCCGAGCGGCTCCAGGTGACGTCGCACGTGCGCCTCGCCGGACATCTCACCGGTGAGCGTCTCGTCGACGCCTACGCCGCGAGCGACGTCTTCGTCACGATGAGCCGCGGCGGGACGCCTGACCTCCGGACGCTCGAAGCGATGGCCTCGGGCCTGCCCGTGATCGGCGCGCGTGCCCGCGGGCTGCTGGAGCGCGTCGACACGACGTGCGGCGTGGTCGTCGAGCCCGGAGACACCACCGGCCTCATCGCGGCGATCCTCGCGCTTCACCGGGACGCCGGGCGCGCGAACGCCCTGGGCGCGGCCGGGCGCGCCCGCGCCACCCGCTTCGAGCCCGACTCGCTCGCAGTGGAATGGGAGGACGTCTACGAGGAGGTCCTCTCCCGTCACCGCCGGCATGCGCGAGCGACGGCCTCCCGGGTTGCGCCGCAACCCACCCTCCCGGGATCCTAGTGACCCGGAATACCTGCGGGACCGTCACGAACTTTTCATCGAGCTTCGCACCGCGAGACCGGTCATGATGCAGGCAATGGACGGCGCCTCGCCGGCCGCCGGATCCGGACGGGAGCCCGGGCCGAGCCTGGGACGCGCCGACCTTCACACCCTCAGGTTCACCCAGATCGCCGCGTGGCCCCTCCGGCGGCCCGCCCTGGCGCGCGTCGGGGGACCGTCTCGCCTGGCCGCACCGGCCGCGGCCGGAGACGGGCGATGAGCGCGGTCGTCGACGAGATCCTGGCGCTCTTCGAGGCCCGCGGAGGCGCCGACTACTCGATCGAGTGCGTCTCCCAGTCCGAACACGCGCTCCAGACCGCGCGCGCGGCGGTGCTGACGGGCGGCTCGGAGCCGTTGATCGCCGCGGCGCTCCTTCACGACGTCGGGCACCTCCTCGACGACCTGGACGAGGGCGCGCTCGCCGCTCGCGGCCTGGACGGCCGGCACGAGGCCCGAGGAGCGGCCTTCCTGAAGCGCTTCTTCCGTCCGGAGGTGGCGCGGCCGGTCGCGCTCCACGTGACGGCGAAGCGCTACCTGTGCCTGGTCGAGCCCGGCTACGCCGAGGGGTTCTCGCCGGCCTCCGCGCGGAGCCTCGTGCTCCAGGGCGGGCCGCTCGACGCCGGCCACGCGCGCGCGTTCGAGCGGCGCCCAGGCTGGCGCGACGCGGTCGCCCTCCGCCGGTGGGACGACGCGGCCAAGGTCCCGGGGCTCGAAGTCCCCGGCTTCATCGAGTACCGCGCGCTGCTCGAGGACTGCCTGGCCGTCGGCGGCGCGGCGTCTCGGATCATCGGGGCGCGCGGAGGGCCCGCCCCGATTCCGTGACGCTCGACTGGGTCATGCTGCGGACAGGGCGTCGACGAACGCGCGCGCCGCGCGCTCAGGGTCCCGCGCGGAAAGTATCGCGCTCCGGACCGCCACGCCGTGGGCTCCCGCACCGAGGACCGACCCGGTGCGCCCGGGTGTGAGCCCGCCGATCGCGAAGACCGGCGTCGGCTCGACGATCGCGGCCAGCGCGGCGAGCGCCTCCAGCCCGGCTCCCGAGTGTCCGGGCTTCGATCCCGTGGGAAAGATCGGCCCGACCACGACGTGGGAGACGTCCCTCGGCGAGCGCCCGACGGGCCTCGACCGCGTCGTGCGCGGCGCGCCCGTAGAGCGGCGGAGGCTCCGACGCGGGCGCCGGCGCCGCCGCCGGCAGGTGGAGGCCGATCCCGAGCGCGCGCGCGAGCGCCGGGTGGCCGTTCACGATGAGGCGCGCCGGCGCGCCGCGGAGCCGCTCCAGCAGGCGCTCGAGCAGGACGGCCATCTCGGCCTCCGGCAGGTCACGCTCGCGGACCTGGACGAGCCCCACGCCGCCCGCGACCGCCGCCTCGACGACGTCGACCAGGTCGCGCCCGCCGGTCCCCTGCCGGTCCGTCACGAGCATGAGGCGCGGGAGAGGCCTCCGCGCCGTGACGGCTCCGGTCAGCGGCTGGGCTCCCGTCCCGCCTGGATCCGCCCCTCCCACGGGCTCGACGCCTCGGCGTAGAACTTCCGCGGCATCCGGCCGGCCAGCCACGCGTCGCGACCCGCGAGGGCCGCGTGGCGCATCGCGCGCGCCATGCGGACCGGGTCCTGGGCGCGCGCCACCGCCGTGTTGAGGAGGACCGCGTCGGCCCCGAGCTCGAAGGCGATCGCCACGTCGGACGCCGTCCCGACCCCGGCGTCCACGACGACCGGCACGCGCGCGCGACTCCGGATCAGCTCGATGTTGTGGGGGTTCCGGATGCCGAGCCCGGACCCGATGGGCGCGCCGAGCGGCATGACCGCGGCGCACCCGATGTCCTCGAGGCGCTTCGCGATCACCGGGTCGTCGTTCGTGTACGGCAGGACCCGGAAGCCCTTGCCGACCAGCTCGCGCGCCGCGGCGAGGAGCCCCTCCGCGTCGGGCAGGAGCGTGTCCTCGTCGGCGATCACCTCGAGCTTCACGAGGTCGGTGCCGAGGGCCTCCCGCCCGAGCTCGGCGGTCATCACGGCGTCGCGCGCGGTGAAGCATCCTGCCGTGTTCGGCAGGAGATGGAGCCCCTTGCGCGCGCAGCGCGTCGTAGAGGTTCTCGCCCGCGCCGAGCCCCACGCGGCGGACGGCCACCGTCACGAGCTCGGTCCCCGACGCGTCGAGCGCGTCCAGCAGCACCTGGCGGCTCGGGTACCGCGCCGTGCCCAAGAGGAGGCGCGAGCCGAGCGACAGCCCGGCGAGCTCCCAGCGATCCTCGGTCATGCCTGTCATCCCCCCTGCACCGCGCCGACGATCTCGATCCGGTCGTCCGGAGCGAGGGCCGTCGTCTCCCATTCTGCCCGCGGCACGATCTCGTCGTTCCGGGCGACCGCCAGGCCGCGGCCGGCCGGATCCAGGCCGAGCGCCTCGAGCAGCGCGCGCACGCTCGAGGATGCCACCGAACGGCGCTCGCCGTTCACCCAGAGCTCCACCACCGCCGGCCCCTCGGCCCGTTTCACGCCCGGGGCCCCGCTGACACGGTCGAGCTCTCGAGCCGCTCGACGCCGAACGGCGCGAGCGCGGCCGGGGGCGAGCCGCCCGCGATCCACTCCGCCAGGTGATGGGCCGTCGCGGGCGCGAGCAGCACGCCGTTCCTGAAGTGTCCGGTCGCGACGTAGAGCCCGCGCGTCGACGCCGGGCCGATCACCGGCAGGTGATCGCGCACGGCCGGCCGGAAGCCAACCGACAGCTCGCTGACCGCCAGGTCGTAGACGCCCGGGAGAATGCGCCACGCCTCCCGGAGCAGGTCCAGCACCGCGCCGGCCATCGGCCGCGCGTCGAGCCCCTGCTCCTCCATCGTGGCGCCGACCAGGAGCTCCCCGCCGCGGCGCGGCACGAGGTACACGTCCGGCGAGCGCACGACGTGGTGGATCAGCTCGGGGCCGGCGAGGCGCACCAGCTGCCCCTTCACGGGGCGGAGCCCAAGCGTCGGCACGGGCGCGTCCACGTCCTCGCTCCAGACGCCGCTCGCCAGGACGGCCGCCTCGCACGCCACGCGGAACGGGCGGTCCCCGGCCATCCCGGACACCGCGGCGACGGCGCCTGCCGCGTGCTCGACCCGCGTCACGCGGCACCCCGTCACGACCGTCCCGCCCAGGCGCGCGATCGCGGCGGCGAGGGCCCCGGCGAGCGCGCGAGGATCGACCTGGTGGTCCCCCTCGGCGAGGAGCCCCGCGACGATCCGACCCGAGAGATGGGGCTCTCGCTCCAGCACCTCGTCCGCCGACAGCCGGTACGCGTCGAATCCCTTGGCGCGCTGCATGGCGAAGAGGCGCTCGAGGTCGCCGTCCTGGTCGCGGTTCAGCGCGACCCACAGCGTCCCCTCGGTCCGGAGGCCGCACGACTGCCCCGTCAGGCCCTCGACGCCCGCGACGAACTCCGGGTAGCGCGCGAGGCTCTCGAGCTCCAGCGCGACGAGCGCCCGCTCGGTCAGGTCGGCCTCCGACGTCGGCGCGAGCATGCCCGCCGCCGCGTGCGTCGCGACGCCCTCGAGGTCGCCGCGGTCCAGCACGAGGACCTGGCGGCCCCGGCGGCCGAGCTCGTACGCCACCGCGAGGCCGACCACGCCCCCGCCGACGACGACGATCTCGCTCCGGTCGGTCAGCGGGCTCATCCCACTCGGACCCCCAGCCACGCGTCGACCGCCTCACGGAACTTGCGCGCCGCCGCCGCGGGGTCCGGCTGGCACACCACGGCCGAGATCACCGCGACGCCGTAGGCGCCGGCGTCGAGGAGCACGCCCACCTGATCGGCCGTGACGCTCCCGATCGCGATCACGGGCTTGGTCAGCGCCGTCACGATCGCCCGGAACCCGTCGACACCGAGGGCCGCCGCGGGATTCGCCTTGGAACGGGTGCCGAAGACCGGGCCGACCCCGAGGTAGTCGACGTCGGCCGCGGCCACCCGAAGCGCCTCGTCGAGGCTGTTGGCCGTGCCGCCGATGAGCGCGTGCGGCCCCAGCAGGCGGCGGGCCGTTCCGACGTCGACGTCGTCGCGGCCGAGGTGAACCGCCCGGACGCCGGCGGCCGCCGCCACGTCGACGCGGTCATTCACCACGAGCGCGACCGGCAATCCCTCGAGGGCGCGCCGCGCGGCCACCGCGGTCTCGATCAGCGCGCGCGTCGTCCACGGGCGCTTCTCACGGAGCTGGATCACGTCGGCGCCGCCCGCGGCTGCCAGCCGCGCCAGCTCGACGTGGGAGAACCGGTCCTGGAGGGTCGCGTCGGTGATCACGTGGATTCGGCCGAGGATCGGCTTCACCGACCCGCCTCCGAGCCGCTGAGCCGACGGACCCAGCGCTCGCACTCGCCGGGATGCCGGAGGTAGAAGAAGTGGTCCGTGGGGCCAACCCCCTGGCCGACCGGGAGGCCCGCGCGGATCGCCTCGGTGACGTAGGCCTTCGCGCGGACGATCGCGTCCTCGAGGGACCGTCCGTGGGCGAGCTGGGTGGCAATCGCCGCCGAGAAGGTGCAGCCGGTGCCGTGCGTGTGGCGCGCGTCGACGCGCTCCCCCGGAAACGCCCGCACCCCCTCGCCGGTGACCAGGACGTCCGTCGCCGTGCCCTCCTCGAGGTGGCCGCCCTTGACGAGCACCGCCCGCGAGCCCGCCGCGACCAGGAGGCGGCCGACCTCCTCCGCGTCGGCCAGCGTACGCACCTCCATCCCCGTGAGCGCGCGGGCCTCGTGCACGTTAGGCGTGACGAGCGTGGCCAGCGGCAGGAGCAGCTCCGTCAGGGCGGTGATGGCGTCCGGGCGGAGGAGCGGGAAGCCCGTCTTCGAGATCATCACCGGGTCGAGGACGTAGTGCGGCGGGCGGTGGTCCCGGAGGATCTTGGCGACCGTCTCGATCACCGGCGCCGACGCGAGCATGCCCGACTTGACCGCGGCGACCCGGAGGTCGCCGAACACGGCATCCGCCTGGGCCCGGATCAGGTCGAGGTCGATCTCGGCCGCGGCGGTCACGCCCCGCGTGTTCTGGGCGGTGATCGCCGTGATGACGGAGGCGCCGTAGCCGCCGTTCGCGGAGATCGCCTTCAGGTCGGCCTGGATGCCCGCTCCGGCGGAGGAGTCCGAGCCTGCGATGGTGAGGACTGTCGGGATCATGTGCGCTCCCTACGCCGGCATTACCCGGGTCAGGTTCAACGGGTATGTTCTCAGGCTCGGCCGCGCGGACCGAACCACCCCGGACTGCTGCTCTGATGATAACGCAGGCCTGGCGGCGCGCAAGAGCGCGGCGGGAAGCGTATCTCGGTCCGTCGCCTTGACGCCGCCGCCGGTCGCTCGGCGGCGGCGTCAGGCTCCGGACGGGGAAGGGCGGCGTGTCCGGCCTGCGTGCGAGTGGTGGAGCAGGCGCAGCCGCGCCGAACCGGCCGGATCTCGGCTACGAGCCGATCACCCCGCCGTCCACCTTGGTGATCGCCACCACCGACGGGCGTGGAGGCACGCCCGCGTTGAAGTCTGGCCAGCGGGTCGTCGGCTTCTCGAACGTCGAGCCCTTCTCGTCGCCCGGATGCTGGACTGCCACGAACAGGGTCTTATCGTCGGGCGTGAAGAACGGCCCGCACAGCTCGGAGCCCCGCGGCGTGCGGAGGAAGTGCCTGGTGAGCGCCCGGCCGTTGCCGACCATGTCGGTGCCCCACAAACCGTCGGCAAAGCCCGCGGCGCTGGGGGCCCCGTCCGTGGCGATCCACAGGCGCCCGCGGCTGTCCACGGCGCAGTTGTCTGGGCACGACAGCCAGCCGTTCTCCGTCACCTCGGAATGGTACTTTGCGCCGTCCTCGGGCTTCTTCGGATCGCCCGCCAGCAGCAGGATGTTCCAGCGGAACTTGAGGGCGGCGTGGTCGGCGTCGGCGCCGCCGCCCGGCGGCACGAGCTCGACGACGTGGCCATGCTTGTTCTTGGCGCGCGGGTTGGGTCCGTCCACCTTCTCCTGGGTGCGACTGGTGTTGTTCGTCAGGATCAGAATGACGGTGCCCGTCACCGGGTTGGGCTCGACGTCCTCCGGCCGATCCATCGGCGTGGCCCCGAGAAGGTCCCCCGCGCGGCGCGCCTCGATCAGAACGTCCGCCTGGCTGTTGAAGCCCTTATCCGGCGTCAGTGGCCCGGCGCCCCACACCAGCGGCAGCCAGGTCAGCGTGCCGTCGGCGTCGAACCGCGCGACGAACAAGGTGCCCGAGTCGAGAATGTCCCTGTTGGCCGCGCGGTTATCCGGATCGAAGCGCCGGTCGGAGATGAACTTGTAGAGATAGTCGAATCGCTCGTCGTCACCGGAATAGGCCACGACCCGACCGTCCTTGTTGATGATCGTGTTGGCACCCTCGTGCTTGAAGCGTCCCATCGCGGTGCGCTTCACCGGGACGGACAGGGGGTCGTAGGGGTCGAACTCGACCATCCAACCGTAGCGATTGGGCTCGTTGGGCTCTTTCGCGACGACCAGGCGGTCGTGGTAGCGGTGCCAGCCGTACCAGCTGACCTTGGGTAGACCGTAGCGCTTGTGATTGGCGGCTTCCTTGGTGCCGGCGCCGTCCCCGCTGAAGTAGCCGTTGAAGTTCTCCTCGGCAGTCATCACCGTGCCCCACTGGGTGATCCCGCCGGCACAGTTGTTGAGGGTACCGACGACCCGCGTGGCGGTCGGGTCGGCCGAGGTCTTCAGCCGATCGTGTCCCGCTGCCGGGCCCGCGACGCGCATCTCGCTCGTCGATGCGGTAATCCGCCGAGCGTAGCGGCTGTTCGGCACCACCGTCCACTTGCCGCCCTCTCGCTTCACCTCGATGACCGAGAGCCCGTGGGCGGCCATCTCGACATCGACCTGCTCGCGGGTCAGCGCGTCGTTGAAGTCCTTCTCCGGCAATCCCGGGAACATCAGATCGGTGTTGGTGTATTCGTGGTTGATCACCAGCAGCCCGTGGTCCGAGTTCTTCGATCCGGCCGGCAGGGGGAGGTATCCGATGAAATCGTTGTTGTAGCCGAACTGCTTCATCTGAGCGCCGACCGTCTGCCGCATCGGGTCGAACGGGATCGCGCCACCTTCAACCGGATCGCCCCACCGAATCAGGACGGTCTGATCGTAGCCCTCGGCGACGTGGAATCGCTCGTCGTTACCGTGGGGCAGTTCCTTGAACGTCAGGCTGGAAGCCTGGGCGAGAGCGTCCCACCCGCCGATACGAGACACGCCGACTGCCGCCGCCACTGCGGAGACGCCCCTCAAGAAATCTCGGCGGTTGAAGCGGGCTTCGACGACCTCCTGGAACGTCGCGCGCTCGTCGACGACCGGGTTGGAATGGACGCCCTCGTCGTTGAACGGGCGCGTCCCCTGGGCTAGGCTCTTCCCGCCTTCGGCGGTCTGCTGCGGCATGGTTCCCTCCAGTGGTGTTGGCTGAGACGTCCCAAGAGCTGGCCCTCTACGCTTAGCGAAACTTCGTGACCGGATGTTTGCACATCGATGACACTCTGATCTCGCTCCCCTTCCCGGGCTCCTCGCGGAAGCCTTCGCTCACCCCGGGCGACACGTGACCATGCACGGTCTCGCGGGTCGGTTCGGATCGACGGCAGGAACGCGCGACGGACAAGTCCCCTGAGCGCGAACCCCGGCAGCGTCGCGCAACCTTCACCAGGTGGTCACCGCCCCGAGATTCCAGCCAGCTAGATTCGCGGCGGCGCGGAACTCGGGCGCTGCGATACTGGATCGGAGGGCCTCCCGCGCGACGCCAGGACTCGCCCGAATGCGCCCGGAAGGCGCTCGAGGAGGCACGTCATGACGCAGCCCAACTCCCCTAGCCGCCGCCGGTTCCTCCGCGACGCGCTCGCCGTCGGCGGTGCTCTCGCAGGCGCTGGCGCCTGGGCGCCGCGCGTCCACGCCCAGACGTCACGACCATCCGTCCCGTTCGGCGCGCAGACCGGCGAGATCACCGCGGAGCGGGCCGTCGTGTGGAGCGCGACGGACCGCCCCGCCCGCCTGATCGTGGAGTACGCCGCGACCGAGCAGTTCCGGAACGCCCGGCGCGTCGTCGGCCCCGCGGCGCTCCCCGAGACAGGCCACACGGCCAAGATCGCCCTCACGGGTCTCCCGGCCGGCCAGGACGTCTTCTACCGGGCGGCCTTCCTCGACCTCGGCGACATGAAGACCACGAGCGACCCGGTGGTCGGACGCTTCCGCACCGCGCCGGTGGACGGTCGCGACGTGACCTTCGTCTGGTCGGGGGACACGGTCGGCCAGGGCTGGGGCATCAACCCCGGGTGGGGCGGTCTCCGGCTCTACGAGGTGATGCGAGGCCTCGAGCCGGACTTCTTCGTGAACAGCGGGGACATGATCTACGCCGACGGCCCGCTGAAGGCCGAGGTCGATCTACCGGGAGGCGGCACCTGGAAGAACCTCGTCACCGAGGCGAAGTCGAAGGTTGCCGAGACCCTCGAGGAGTTCAGGGGTAACTATCGATATAACTTGATGGATGAGCATGCGCGTCGTTTCAACGGTCAGGTCGGGCAGTACGTCCAGTGGGACGACCACGAGGTGACGAACAACTGGTTCCACGAGCGGGTGCTCGAGGACGCCCGGTACTCGGTCAAGAGCGCCGGGCTCCTGGCGGCGCGGGCGAAGCGGGCGATGTTCGAGTTCACGACCCTCGTGGGCAACCGGGCCGAGAGCGACCGGGTGTACCGGCGGATCCGGCGCGGGCCGAACCTGGACCTCTTCATGCTCGACATGCGGAGCTACCGGGGGCCGAACGCCGAGAACCTCGAGACGACGCTGACCGACGCCGCGCGCATCCTCGGGCGGGAGCAGACCACGTGGCTGAAGCGCGAGCTCCTCGCCTCCCGCGCGACCTGGAAGGTGATCGCCGCCGACATGCCGCTCGGGCTGGTCGTGTACCACGACGCCGGCAAGAAGTGGGGGTCCGAAGCCGTCGCCCAGGGGAACGGCCCGGCGCTCGGCCGCGAGCTCGAGATCGCGGACATCCTCCGGTTCATCAAGCACAACGAGATCCGGAACGTCGTCTGGATCACCGCGGACGTGCACTACTGCGCCACGCACCGCTACGACCCCGGCGCGGCCCAGTTCACCGACTTCGAGCCGTTCTACGAGTTCGTGTCCGGCCCGCTCCATGCCGGCGGGTTCGGCCCGAACGAGCTCGACGACACCTTCGGCCCCAGGGTCGTCTTCACGAAGAACCCGGCGGGACGGGTCAACGCGGCGCCGACCGAGGGCGGGCTCTACTTCGGCCACGTGCGGATCGACGGCAAGAGCGGTGTGATGACCGTGAGCCACCGCGATCTGGCCGGCGCCGTCCTCCACTCCATCGACCTCTCGCCCGCGGGCTGAGGCCGATCGCCGGGGCGCGGCCGCGAGCGCCAGCGGGCGCCCGGCCGCGCCGGACCCGGCCGGCTAGGCGCGGGTGGTGGGCGCACCCTCCGGGCTGAGCGCCAGCACGAGACACTCCGCGCTCGCCAGGTTGGTCGCCATCGCGACGTTGTGAAGGTCCGCCAGCCTGAGGAGCGCCGAGATGTCGGGCTCGTGGGGCTGGGCGGTCAAGGGATCCCTCAGGAAGATCAGGGCGTCCACCTCGCCCGACGCGAGCTCCGCGCCGATCTGGAGGTCCCCTCCCTGCGGGCCCGGCTGGAGCGTGCGGAGCCGGAGGCCCGTCGCGTCGCGGAGCGCCTCGCCCGTCGAGGCGGTCGCCAGGAGGTCCCAGTCCTTGAAGCTTCCGCGGTGGCGCTGGACGAAGGCGGCCAGCGCCGCCTTCTTGGCGTCGTGCGCCACCAGGGCGACCCGCCACCGGCGGGGCCGCCAGTCATCGGCAGTCAGCATTCTCGTCTCCTCTCGCATGCGTGTCCTCGCTCTCATTCACGCGGGAGTCTAGGGCCGCGGCGTGACGCCGGCATTACGCCGGGGTGAACTCTGGGAGACGCCAGGCGCGCCGCGCCGCGCGCCCAGCATCGCGGCCGTGGTAGGGTCTCGCGAGACGCCGCGATGGACGCCGCCGCCGGTCCCGCGATCAGCGTGGTCATGCCCGTGCACGACGGCGCCGCCTTCCTCGACCAAGCCATCGACAGCATCCTCGAGCAGACGTGGCGGGACTTCGAGCTCGTGATCCTCGACGACGGCTCGACCGACGACACGCCGCGGATCCTCGCGCGACGGGCGGCGCGGGACGGACGCATCCGTCTCGCGCGAAGCGCGGCTCCGGAGGGCTGGGGACGGAGCTCCGACCGCGTGGCGCGCCTCGCAAGGGCGCCCGTCTGCGCGCGGATGGACGCGGACGACGTCGCGCACCCGGAGCGCCTCATGCGCGAGTGGGCCGTGCTGCGCGACCGGCCGGACGTGGTCCTGGTGGGGACGCTCGCGGAGGGCATCGACCGGCGGGGCCGGCGGGTGCGGCCCCGCGATCGCTCCGTCCTGTTCCGGCGGAGCCGGGTGCCGCCCTTCCCGCACGGCACGATCATGTTCCGGCAGGCGGCCTTCCTGGAGGTCGGAGGCTACCGGCCCCTCGAGGTCGGCGAGGACCTCGATCTCTGCCGGCGGCTGGCTCGCCGTGGACGCGTGGCGGTGCTGGTCGACGCGCTCTATCGCTACCGCTACCACGCCGGCTCCGCGACGCGCGGGCTGCTGGCCGACGTGAGCGGCCCCGGGCTCGACCAGATGGCCGCGGTCCTCACTCCCCCGCCCAGCGCCGTGAGCCCGCCGGCCGCCCGGCGCCGCGCGCTCTACTACGCCGCCGCGTCCTCGGTCTGGGCCGGCGAGCGGCCGGGGATGGCCCCGCTCCGCACCGTCGCGGCGAACGGCCTCCTGACTCCGGGAGGGGTCAAGGTCGCGCTCCTGACGGGCGCCGCGCTCGTGAGCCCGCGCGCCACGCGAGCCATCCTGGGTCTCGGCATCCGAGCGCGCGACCGGCTGGCCGGCTGGCGACTCGGAGGGCGCCGGACGGTCGACTGGGAGCCGCCCGGGAACACGTGAGCGAGCGGGCGGGCCGGCGGGCGGCCTACGTCCCCGCGGACGCGGCCCGGCGGAACAGGAAGGCGTTCTCCGGCAGGGCCAGGTCCATGTGGAACCGGTCGGGTCCGACGGCCTCCACGCGGGCGACGATCGTCGTCATCTCGCCGGCGGCGAAGGCGTCGGCCACCGCCTCCATGAACTGGAAGAGCGTCTGCGCCTCCAGCACGCGCGGGCATCCCGCCGCGCGAGCCACGCCCGCCAGGTCGGTGCGCCCCGACGCCGTGTGGGAGGCGAAGCCGCCCGTCGAGAGGAGGCTCCCGTTGTCGAAGACGACGTGCGTCAGGTTCGGCGGGCGATAGCGGCCGAGCGTCGCCAGGCCGCCCAGGTTCATCAGCACCGAGCCGTCCCCGTCGAGCACGACGACCCCGCGGTCCGGGCGGTTCAGCGCCAGCCCGAGCCCGATGGACGACGCGAGCCCCATCGCGTGCTGGAGGTAGAAGAACGTGTCGCGGTGACCGAGGTCGTACAGCTCCTGGGCCGTCGCCCCCATGATCGTCACCACGAGCCGGTCGCCCAGCTCGGGGTAGAGGGCGCCGAGGCAGTCGGCCCGCTTCACGCAGCTCCCCCCGCCATGCCCGTCAGTCCTCCATCAGGTCGCGCGACAGGAGGAGCGCCACCGGCCCGAGCGACGACCACGGCGAGCGCCTGGGCGTCGTGGATCTGCTGGCCGACGCGCGCCGGGTCGCGCGCGTGCTCGAACGGAAGCCCGAGGGCCCGGAGCACCGGCTCGGTCACGATGCCGCCCTGGGTGTGCCACGGGTACGGCTCGCCGAAGTGCCCGCGGTGCGCGACCAGCATCACGAGCGGGATCCGGTAGAGCATGGCCAGGGACACGATCCCGTTGACGCTGGCGAGGAAGCCGTGGTTCTGCATGAGGAGCGCGTTCCGGGCGCCCGCGAAGTAGGCGCCGGCCGCGATGCCGATCGCCTCCTCCTCCTTGGCGACCTCGACCAGCGTCATCTCGGGGTCGTCCTCCGCCAGCTGGAGGAGGTACACGAGCCAGGTCTCCGGCAAGGCCGAGAGGAAGCGGATCCCGGCGGACTTGATCCCCTGGTAGACGGCCTTCGAGTTGTCCCGGGAGACCGTCACGCCACCGGTGTCGCCGAGCGGAGCTTCGGATGCGGCGCGTCGGTCGCCGACGCCGACGGCAGGAGGTCGCCGTCGCGGAACCGCGACCACCGGAAGGGCGTCAGGTCCCATCCGGCCGCGCGGCCCTCCAGGACCGACTCCGCCATGATGTCGCCGATCGCCAGCGAGTGCTTGAATCCGTGGCCGCTCCACCCGAAGTCGGCGTGGAGCCCCGCGTACTCGGCGATCGGCCCGAGCACCGGCTCGTGGTCCGGGGTGACGTCGTACACGCCCGAGTAGCCGCCCATCGAGAGGCCGTGCTCCATGACCGGGAAGCGGTTGGCGATCAGCTCGGCGCTCCGCATGACCTCCTGGGGGTCGGCGCCCTCGTTGTACTCGTCCGGATCCACCAGCTCCTGGTACGCGGAGGGCCCGCAGATCGTGAGGTTCCCGGTCTCGGGTCGCATGTACGTGCCGTTCGGCCGGTCGATCATCCCGGGATGTCGCTCGAATCCGGGCGGCCGGCGGAAGAAGCACATCTGATGGCGCGTCGGGGCGATCGGCACGGTGATGCCGAGCGGGGCCAGGAGCCGGGGCGCCCACAGGCCCGCGCAGACGACGACCGCGGGCGCGTGGATCTCGCCGCCCTGGGTGCGGACGCCCGTCACCCGGCCGCCGGACACGAGGAGCGCCTCCACCGGGACGTGCTGCACCACGGCGGCGCCGAGCTCGCGGGCGCGCGCCGCGAGCGCGTTCGTCGTCGACGAGGCGTCGGCGTAGCCGGACTCGGGCTCGTAGGCGGCCACCGCGAGGTCGTCTACCGTCATCTCGGGGACCAGCGCCTTGACCTCCGCGGGGGTGACCAGGTTGACGTTCGCCCCCAGCGTCCGCGCGCGTCGCACGTTCTCCGTGAGGTTCCCCGCGCGGTCGGCCGCGGCCAGCCAGAGGATCCCGACCTGACGGAAGCCAGGGTCGCCGCCGCCGATGTCCTCCGCCCACCGCTGGAAGCGGGACGCCGAGGCGTTCCCGGTCCGCGTCAGGAAGTCCATGGCGTAGAAACGGCGGACGAGCGCGGAGGACCGGCCCGTCGGGCCCGAGGCCAGGAACTTGCGCTCGACCAGCACCACCCGGCCGCCGCGGCGGCGGGCGAGATGGTAGGCGACGCTGGCTCCGTGGACTCCCCCTCCCACGACGACGATATCGGCGGTGCGCGGCAGGTCGGCCATGCGGATCGAGCTCCTCTTCGGGCAGTCGTTCAGGATCGATCGCTCGACGGATCGCGAGCCAGTAGGATAGCAGACACTCGGAACGAGGGCCGGACGCGGCCGCGGGTCGCCGCCGGATCCCGGAGAGAACACGGAGAGAGCCGGGGCCGGGTCCGTGCCGGCTCCGAGGAGGCTCGGGCATGGGTCGGCTTCGCGCCGGTGTCTGCCGCGTGGACATCACTCCGCCGCTCGGCGTCGAGCCCGGGGCCTGGCGGCTCCGGACCGGCCGGGCCGACGGCGTGGACGAGCCGCTCCTCGCGCAGGCCCTCGTGCTGGACGACGGACGCCGCCGCGTGGCGCTCGTGGCCACCGACCTCCTGTGGATGCCGCGCCACGTGGCCGAAGCCGCGCGACGCCGGACCGCCGCGCTGACCGGGATCCCCGCCGAGGCCGTCCTGCTGAACGCGTCTCACAACCACAGCGCGCCGGTGCTGCTCGAGCCGGACAGCGTGCGGGCAGCGGTGCGCACCGACGGTCTGGACGGGTACGCGGCCGCGCTGCCCGACCGGCTGGCCGGCGCCGTCTACGGCGCGGTCGCGCGGCTCCAGCCGGCGACGATCGGCGCCGACGTGGGCCGGGCGCCCGGCGTGTCGGTCAACCGCGTGGACCCTCGGCGCTCGGTCGACGACACCATGACCCTGCTCCGCGTGGACGGCCCCGCCGGCGTGATGGCGGTCGTCGTGGGGTTCGCGTGTCACGGCACCTGCGTGGGCGGCCAGACTCTCCAGTGGAACGCCGACTTCCCGCACGCGCTCCGCACCACGGTCGAGCAGGCCCACCACGGGACCGAGTGCCTCTTCTTCCAGGCGTGCGCCGGAGACCTGGCGCCCCTCGACTACTGGTTCGGGAACGAGCAGCCGGTCCCGCACGGATACGCCGCGCGCGATCGGGTCGGCGGCGCGCTCGCCGCGGAGGTTCGGCGGATGCTGCCGACGATCGTCACCGCGGGTGACGTCGCACTGGCCGTCGAGTCGCGGATCGCGCCCCTCCGCCGCCGGCGCCTGCCGTTCACCGACGCCGAGCTCGACCGCGCGGAACGGCGCCTGGCCGCGCTGAGCGAGCCGCCGTTCCCCGAGGCCTGGCCCGGCGACGTCCACACCGCGACGTCGGCCCAGCGCTTCCCGCTCCACTACCAGCGTGGTGCGCTCTCGATGTACCGCGACATGCGCCGGCGGCAGGACGTGCCGGTCCAGGCGGAAGTCCAGGCCATCGCCGTGGGCGACATCGGGATCGTCGGCACCGGCTTCGAGCTCTTCAGCGGCCCGGGACGGGCCGTCCGCGAGCGGAGTCCCTTCCGGACCACGCTCGTGCTGGGCTACTGCAACGATTACCTGGGCTACCTCCCGCCCACCGAGGACTTCGACCGGATCGCCGACGTGCCGCTCGACGAGGTGCTGGACCAGGACCGCTACCGCTGGGCGTACGGGATCACCAACACGCACCTCGAGCGCGGCGAGATCGACCGGCTCCTGGCGGCGGCCGACGACGCCCTCCGGGCGGTGAGGAAGGGTCGATGAAGCAGGAGCAGGACCGGCGATGAGCGCGGCGCCTCCCCCGCGGCTCCCCGTCCTCTTCGTGTCGCACGGGTCGCCCATGGTGGCGCTCGAGGACGACGACTACACGCGCGCGCTCCAGGCCTGGCCGGGGGGCATCCCCCGCCCCGTCGCGATCATCGTGGTCTCGGCCCACTGGCAGGCGCCGCGGCCCGTCCGGGTCGCGACGAGCCCGGCGCCCGAGACGATCCACGACTTCTACGGGTTCCCGCCGGAGCTCTACGCGCTCCGCTACGGGCCGCCGGGAGCCCCCGCGCTGGCGGCGGAGATCGTCGAGCGGCTCCGCGCGGCCGGCGTCCCCGCCGGGGCCGATCCCGGTCGCGGCCTCGATCACGGCGCCTGGGTGCCGCTCCGCTTCCTGTACCCCGACGCCGACGTGCCGGTCGTCGCGGTGTCCCTCGCGGCGCCCGCCCGGCCAGGAGACCTCATCGCCCTGGGCCAGGCCCTCGCGCCGCTCCGCGCGTCGGGTGTCCTGGTCTTCGGCAGCGGCGGCGTCGTGCACAACCTCGGGCGCCTGGACCGTCGGGGCGAGACGGCGCCGGTGGCGGGCTGGGCGCAAGCGTTCGACGACTGGGTCCGGGAACGGCTCGACGGCGGGGACGTGGACGCGCTGGTCGCGTACGAGCGCCTCGCGCCGCACGCGTCCCTCGCGGTGCCGACCAGCGAGCACTTCGACCCGCTGCTGGTGGCCCTCGGCGCAGCCGGCGGCGACAGCCGGGTGCAGGACGTCTACGCGGGCTTCCGCTACGGCACCCTGTCGATGCGGAGCCTGGCCCTCTCCGCCTGACCGGCCGGCGGGCGCGCCCGACCGCCTACGCCGTGCGGCGCTCCAGCCGGTCGCTCACGCCCTTCAGGCGGAAGCCGAGGACGATCTCGACGATCCCGACGAGGATCGCGAAGGCGCCGATCCACCACAGCACGGCGAGCGCGCCGGCGCCCGGCGCGGCCATCAGGAACACCCCGAGAGCCACGGAGAGCAGCCCGCCGAGCGCCAGCAGCCACTCGTTGTCGAGCTCCTTCCGGAGGTGGAAGGCCGCGATGATCTCGAACACGCCCCGCAGGATCGCCCAGGCGGCGATCAGGTAGAGGAGCGCCAGGGCGGTGAGCCCCGGGGAGAGGAAGGTCACGACCCCGACCACCACGCCGGCCAGGCCGGCCAGCAGCACGCCCCAAGGGAACGGCCCGGCGGCGCGGCCCATCAACGCCCATGCGACCGCCAGGACGCCCTCGACCAGCGCGTAGGCGCCGTACAGCAGGACGAGCACGGCCAGCGTGATACCCGGCCACGCGAAGGCGCCGATGCCGAAGAGCAGGGCGCACACGCCGCGCAGCACGATCGCCCACCAGTTCTGTGCCAGGGTCCGCAGCATCGCGGCCTCCTTCCCGTCCGGACCGTTGACCAGGGCGCCGGCGCCGCGCCGGCCCTCTACGCGATCGCCGGCGGCTCGGCCGGTCCGGGCGCGCCGGCCCCCGGTCTCACCGCCACGTCTTGTGGCCTCGTCGCTGGACGTCCGGCCACGACTCCTCGAAGGCCGAGCGCGCAGCCTGCTGGCGCGCGTGCTGGCGCTCCACCAGAAGGCCGGCGACGAAGCCGGTCCGGCCGCCCGGCGCCTCGCGGGCCAGATCACGCAGGCGCGACTCCGCCACCACCGCGTCCTGGTGCTCGCCCAGGACGTCCTGGAGCTCCTTCAGGCGCTCGACGAACCGCTCGGCCGAGTGGCCGACGTCGGGCGCGGCGAGCTCCGCCGCGTAGCGCGCCCGCTTCTCCCGGATCCGCACCGCGTGGAGGTCGTCGGCGGACGGCGCGTCCGGAAGCGCCTTCACGGCCTTGCGCAGCTTCTTCCATTCGCGGGAGGCGACGCCCGCCAGGGTGATGTTGGCGTCGTGCACGGGGGGATGCGCGAGCATCTCCTCGATCCGGTCGAGCAGCGTGAAGTAGCGGGCGCCGTCGAGGGCCGCCAGGAGCTCGGCGCGCGCCTGGACGCCCGGCCGCTCCAGGCGCCGGAGGAGCGACCGGCCCGCGGCGCGGTCGGCGGGCTCGAGCGCCCGCACCTCGCCGCGCAGATACTCCCGCAGGACGTCGAGGTCGCGACGCCCGCCGAGAGCCGCGCCCAGCCAGCCGAGCTCCTCCCGGAGCGCCTGGATCGGCTTCTTCGCGAACATGCCCCGCGCGGCCCTGAGGACCGCCCGCAGGCGGCGGACGGCGACGCGCATCTGGTGGAGCTCCTCGGGATCCTCGCCAAGCCGTGTGCCGGGATCGTGGGCGCGGATCGCCTCGAGCTGGGCGCGCAGCATCGCCAGCACGCGGTCCAGCGGCGTCGCCGAGGACTCCGGGGGACCGGCCTCGACGGTGAGGTCGAGCCCCAGCGCGCGGAACACCTTCGGCGTGCCGGCGCTCTCCGTGGCGCCGGCCTCGCGGAGCGTGGCGCCGACGCGCTCCAGGACCTTCTCGTCCCCCGCCCCGACGAGCTCTACCTCCACCTCGCGGAACCGGCGCTTGACCCTGCGTCCGTCGAGGACCGCCACGGAGTCCAGCACCACCTCGGCGACGGGATGTCCCTTCTCGCGCACGAGGACGCCCGTCCGCCGCGTGCGGAGCGTGGCGACCGGCACGACGTCGGCGTCGCGGGCGTAGACGCGTAGCAGGCAACCGATCTCGTCCGGGAGACGCGACGGTGGCGCGGCCAGCTCCAGCTCGAGCCGCGCGGCGCCCCGCGGGAGCTTGACCTGCCAGAGCGAGCGGCGCTTCTCGACGCGGCAGCGCAGCGTGACCCCGTGGCGGGCCAGACGGTGGTCGGGCGTGTCGAAGTACCGGGAGACGAACACCCGCGGGGGAAGAGACTGGCCGGGAAGCGCGGGCAAGCGGAAGCTCCGCTCGACATCGAGCTTCAACTCGCGCTCGAGAGTCTGCTTCACGCCGCTCGCCTGCCTGGGCGTCACGCAACGCCGACGCCCAAGTTCAGGATAGCCCAGGGCCGGCAGGGTGCGCCACCGGGGTCGAGAAGGCGCGCCCTCGCGGCCTCCGGACGCCTCGCGTCGGGCCCATCGGCGTACAATCGCGCGGATGGGGACGCCGATGCCGACGGGGCCGCGGGGGCCGCACCGGTGAAGCGGTGGCTCGATTCCCGGTGGCTCGGACCGGGGCTCCTCGGCTTCTGGGCGCTCTACTTCGGCATCGTTGCGCTCTCGAACCTGACCGATCTCCTCCGGGGCGTCCACGTCCTGCCGGCGAGCTGGCGCTGGATCTCGGGCAATCTCGCCTTCATGGCGAGCGCCACCGGGAAGTTCGGCGTTCCCGGCTGGGTCAACCCGGTCCTGCTGGCCGGCGTGGTCGCCTGGCAGGGACTCGCCGCCGGTCTCTTCTGGCGAACGGCCCGCGGCGCGACTGGACTCGGCCCGCCCTTCGTGGTCGGCGTCTCACTCTGGGCCGTGTTCATTCTCCTGGACGAGCTCCTGCTGATCTTCGAGACCGGCGCCGAGGCGACTCACCTGCGGCTCCTGATCGCCCAGCTCGTGAGCCTCATCCTCCTTCGGTCGGGACCGATCGGAGAGGGGCCGACGCAGCCGCGCGGCTAGGCGTGGTCGTGGTCGCGGCTCTCTCGGTAGTGGGCGCCGAGCAGGTCGATCCCGAAGTCGCCTCGCGGGTCGTGCCAGACCGAATGGATGTGGTTGGCGCCGTTCTGGGTGTTGTCGTACTCGATCAGCACCGCCGGCCCGTGGAGGCGGTAGTAGTGCGGGCGTTTCGCGTCGACGGGCCCCGCCCAGGCGAAATGCACGCGGTCGGTCCCCGCGGCGTGGATCTTCCGGAGCTCGCGCTCCGCAAGATCTCCCTGCATGTTGCGGGCATAGGTCTCGAAAAGCCTCACAGCGAGCGCCCGCGACGCGTCGGCGAGGTCGCCGAGAGGAATCCCGGCAGGCGCGCGGAGGCTCTCCTCGCGGCCCGGCCCGGACACGATGTCGCCGAGGGACTCGGCCGCGAGCGTGGCCCGGGTGCGCTGCGGCGCGTCGAGACTCGCGACGAGGGCGAGGCCGAGGTCCTGCTCGTCACGGAGCGCGCGGAGGCCCTTGAGGGGGCCCGACGGCACCTCGGCGGGATTCGAGCCGAAGAACGCGGGAGTGACCGCAACCGCCCGGCCGGGCACGACGGCGAAGTTCAGCGACATGTGGTGACCCTCGACGCGCCAGCCCCAGGGCCCGGCCTGGCCCGGCGTTCCGAAGATCGTGACCGCGTAGTTGTCGGGATCCCGCGTGAACGCACCGAAGGTCTCGAGCTGGCGGAGCACGCCCTCGAGGCGCATGACATCGCTCGCCTTCGCATACCCCACGGCCGAGAGGCCAACCCCGAGGAGCGCGTGGGCCGCCGCCCGCGCGTCGGCCGTCATGTCCCTGAGGGCCAGCCCCTCGCGGCGGCGCGGCACGTAGTGCCAGTTCAGGCGCTCGGCGTGCGCGAAGGGGAAGGTGGCCTGGCGAGTCCGCCGGGCATCGAGCGTCCCCAGGAACCGGAGCGCCGCGCCGGCCATGGCATCGCCTGCGTCCTGCTCGGCCCGGAGCGATGCGGGGCGACCCGCGCCCGAGACCGCGAGCGCGGCCGCCAGCCCTCGGAGGATGCGCCGCCGACCGGGACGCGCCGTCACGATTTCATCGTATACGAGAGGTTGACCGATCCGTTACCGTGTCCTCATGGACGCGCGCGCTGACGCGCGGACCGGGACGGAGGTTCCGTGATGGCACGCAATCGGGCCGGTTGGCCGGGACGTCGAGCCTTCCTCCGATGGTCTCTCGCCGTTCCCGCGGTCGCCGTCGGCGGGCGCCGAGCTCTTGCGCAGACGCGGACGCTCTCGCCGACGCCGAGCTGTGTCGACAAGGGCTCGCCTACGCCGTCCCAGACGGCCGGCCCCTTCTTCAAGCCGCAGTCGCCCCAGCGGACCTCGCTCCTCGAGCCGGGCATGGGCGGCCCGCGGATCGTCCTGACGGGATCCGTGCTGTCGACCGCCTGCCGGCCGATCCCGGGCGCGCTCCTGGACTTCTGGCAGGCCGACGACCGGGGAGGCTACGACAATGCCGGCTTCCGCCTCCGGGGCCATCAGTTCGCGGACGAGCAGGGCCGGTACCGGCTGGAGACCGTCGTCCCGGGGCTCTACACGGGACGGACGCGTCACTTCCACGTCCGCGTCCAGGCGCCGAACCAGCCCATTCTCACGACCCAGCTCTACTTCCCTGACGAGCCCGGCAACCGGAGCGACTTCATCTTCCGGCCGGAGCTGGTCATGGCCGTGAGGGACGACGCGGGCGCCAAGGCCGGCGCGTTCAACTTCGTGCTCGCCGTCTGACCGGGAGGGCGATCCGATGGGGCACGTGGAGAAGGTGGACCGCACGCTCCCGTTGAACCAGATGATCTTCCACGTCCGCCGCGACGCGGAGCTCCGGCGGCGGTGGCGCGAGGACTTCGACGCCCTCGCCCGGGAGTTCGGCCTGTCGGCCGACGAGATCAGCGCGGTCAAGACGAGCGACGTCCGCCGGCTCAACGACATGGGCGTCCACCAGTACTACGTGTCCCAGATCCTGCGCCTCACCTTCGGGGCCACGGGCGCCTCGAACGCGCACCCGGCGCTCGAGGCCTTCCGGCGCGCGTACCCCGAGCACACGACGTAGGGCCCGGCCTTGGCTACCGTCGTCGCCGCGATGGCCGCGACACACGCGCCCGGGCTCACCGGATGGTTCGACCGGGCGCCCGAGGCCGACCGGAAGGTTGTCCTGGACGGCTACGGGGAGCTCCGCCGGCGCCTCGAGGCCGCGCGGCCGGACGTTCTCCTCATGCTCGCGAACGACCACCTGCTCAACTGGCCGATCAACAACATCCCGGACTACACGGTCGGGATCGGCGCGGAGCACGTCGGCCCCGCCGACTGGTTCGACGAGTGGCTCGCACTCCCGAAGTACCGCGTCAAGGGGCGGCCGGACCTCGCCCGCGCGATCGTCCGCGACGGCGCCCGGCTCGGGACCATGTTCGCGTACCTCGACCGCCTCGAGCTGGACGACGGGATCTCGGTGCCGCTCCACTACCTCACGCCGGCGATGCAGGTGCCGCTCGTCCCGATCACGCTGAACTGCACGGTGCCGCCCATCCCCTCCTCCGAGCGCGCCTATCGGCTGGGGGAGGTGCTCCGCGAGATCGTGACGACGCGCTGGCCGGCGGACGTCCGCGTCGCGGTCGTCGCGACCGGCGGGCTCTCCCACGAGCCGGGCGGCCCGCGCTACCTCCAGGTGGACGAGGCCTTCGACCGCTGGTTTCTCGAGCGTTTGGCCGAGGGCGACCACCGCCGCATCGTGCGAGAGTGCACGGTGGATCGGATGGAGGCCGCGGGCTCCGGAGGGACCGCGGAGCTTCTCGCCTGGATCGCCGCGCTCCCCTTCACCGCCGGCCCGGCCGAGGTGCTCGGCTACGCGCCGTCCGTCGCGTGGCGCACCGGGACCGGCATGGTCGCCTGGCCCCGGCTCGCCTGACCGGACGCGGCTCACCCGGGGCGGAGCCGCTCAGCGGATCCCGGCGTGGACGAGCCGAGGTCTGGGGAGACCGGCTCTCAGCGCGTGCCTGGCCGGAGGTGGTGCTGGTCGGCCATATGCGCTGCGGGCCGACCTAGTTCGCTCCGTCGGCGGCTTGACTAGTCCCAGTCTTTCAGGGTAGGAAGCGTTGAGAGCACACAGGGTGCGACGCATGTTGTATCGCTCGCCACTGACCCGTGCCGGCATCACGCTCCTGCTGATCGCGGTCAGCGGCGGAGTGTTCGCCGCGCCTCCTGTTTGGGCGCAGCGGAAGGAACCCGTCAGGATCGGTGTCCTGACGGACAGCTGGGGCCCCACACCGGCTACGCTCGGACTTCGCGATGGGCTACAGGCCCTCGGCTACCGCGAGGACGAGCACTTCCAGCTCGGGGTTCGGTTCACCGGGGGCGACATCAGCGCACTGCCGGCCGCGGCGCGCGAGCTGCTGGCAGCCGGGTCGGACATCATCTTCGCGACGACGACCAGCGCGGCCAGGGCGGCCCAGCAAGCCACGACGGTGAAGCCGATCGTCTTCGCAGAGGTCGTCGGTGATCCCGTGCGGCTCGGACTGGTCCGAAGCTTCGCACGGCCGGGCGGGAACGTCACCGGGGTGAGCAGCTTGACCTTCGAGCTGACCGCCAAGCGTCTCGAGATTTTCAAGGAGCTGGTTCCCGGGCTCAAGCGCGTCCTGCTCGTCTACGACGCGAACGATACGGATGCCGTCGACGCGGTCCAGTTCCACCGCGACGCGGCCCGGCAGCTCGGCATCCAGCTGGTCGAACTGACGCCCCGGAGTCAGGAAGAGGCGCGCGAGCAGATCGCCAGGGTCCGCCGGTCGGATGTGGACGGGATCCTGACCTCCCCGGGCGGCCCGGCCCTGAACATCCCCGGGGTCGTCATCGAGGTGGCGACGCGGAACCAGTTGCCGGCAATGTTCATTGGCGGGTTCTGGGTCGAGCAAGGCGGGTTCGCCGGCTACGGTCCCGACTTCTACGAGTCGGGCCGACTCGCGGCGCGGCTCGTCCTCAAGATCCTGCAGGGTGAGAAGCCCGAAAACATCCCCGTCGAGATCAACTCCCGCATCGAACTGGTCATCAACTTGAAGGTGGCGAGGGCCCTCAAGTTGGAGCCGGGGCCTGCGGTGCTGCAGCGGGCGAACCGGCTCATCCAATGAGGTCATGGTGAACTGGAGGCACGTATGCGCCGACTGATTCTGGTCGCGGCTCTGGCCGCCGCCATCAGCGCGACCGCCGGCCCCGAGGCGCTCGCGCTGGAGCTCGGCAAGCCGGCCCCCGATTTCTCACTGCCCGCGGCGACCGGAGAGACGGTCAGCCTGCGGCAGTTTCGAGGCAAGAAGATCGTGCTGCTGGAGTTCTTCGGGGCGGCCTTCGCGCCGACCTGAGTCGCCAACATCGCGGCCCGGGGGGCTGACATCGGCAAGTTCGAGGCCTTGAACGTGCAGGTCCTGGGCATCAGTAGCGACAGCCCGTTTGCGCTCAAAACGCAGGCCGACTCGCTGAAGCTGACCTACCCCCTGCTGAGTGACCGCCCGCCGCGGACCATCGAGCGCTACGGCGTCATGGCTCCGGACAAGGTCCGCGCGCTGCGCGCCTACTTCCTCATCGACCAGCAGGGCATCGTACGCAAGCAATGGCTTCTGGGAATCGCCGGCGACGACATCGTGTTTTCCAGCGAGCCCATCTTGAAGGCGGTCCAGGAACTGCAAGGCAAGCAGTGAAGCGCGCCGCCGGCGGGGCCCTCCTGCTCGCCCAAGCTTTCGCGGCGCCCGTTGACGCGGTCTCGGCCGATCTCTCGTCGCTGCTGTCGGCCCTCGATCTCGGTGGCTATGCCAGGAACGAGCGACCGCCTGACTTCGTCGGCCTTACACCCGCTGGGCCGGGTCTGGCGCTGGCTGACCTGCACGGGCAGGTCGTGCTCCTGACCTTCTGGGCGACGTGGTGCCCGCCCTGCGGGCCGGAACTGGAAGCCCTCGAGTCCCTCCACCGCGAGCTGGGGGCTCAGCGCCTCGCGATCGTCGCCGTAAACGCGAGCGAGCCCGTATCGATCGTTCGCGACTACGCCAGCGCACGCGGGCTCACCTTCGCCGTCCTCGTTGACCCGCGCGGCGACATACAGCGCGCGTACGGCGTCCTGGGTTTACCCACCACATTCGTGATCGCGCGCGACGGGCGCGCGGTAGCGCGGGCCATCGGCGCCCGAGACTGGGCCGGAGCCCGCTCCCGCGAGCTACTTCGGGAGCTCCTGCAGGAGCCCGCTCTACCTCGGGCGCCCGCAGGCGCCGGGCGACCCTGAGCGACGCGCGGTCGGGCAAAGCTGATCGGGACGCCGGGTCACTAGTCTAGGGGCACCGTTGCCACGGTGGGACACCCCGCATGAAAGGCGCGATTGACGGGCGCCGCGGCATCTCACACGGCGGCGGCGCCCGCCGCCGCGCACTGGTGGTCCTGCTCGCCCGTCCCACCGCCGCAGCCGATTGCGCCGATGAAGCGGCCGCCGAGGAGGATCGGCACGCCGCCGATGCTGGGCATGATCTGGCCCGGGGTCAGGCCAGACAGCGCGTGCCAGAACAGCGCGTGGTCCTTGGCCGACTCGGACATCTCCTTGGTGGAGCGCCGGAACGCGGCGGCCGCGACGGCCTTCCCGCGCGAGGTGTCCGGCGAGAGGAACCCGGTCCCGTCGCCGCGCGCGCAGAGGACGAGCCGGCCGGCCTCGTCCACCACCGAGACCGTCATGGGCGTGTTGAGCTCACGGGCGCGGGCCTGCGCGGCCCGAGCCGCCTTCTCGGCGATCTCCAGGGTCATCTCGATCACGAGGGTCTCCGGGGACGCCCGTCAGCGAGCGCCCAGCAAGAGGAACGGCGCCCAGTAGTAGGGATGCGTCGTCGCCGGAGCGCGGAGCAGGACGAGCTCCGCCTCCTGGACCGCGCCCACCCGTCCCGCCGACGGCAGGGCGCGGTGGAAGGCGACCATGAAGTCGCGGGTGGCGACGTCGCTCACCTTCCAGAGCGACGCGACGATCGACTGGGACCCCGCCTGGCTGAACGCCGCCGCCAGCGTCACGAGCGCGGCGCCGGGCACCTGCTCTCCGAGCGCGGTCTCGCACCCGGACAGGATCGCCAGCGAGTTCGGCGGGAGCGAGAGCCCTGCGATCTCCCCGATGGTGAGCCGCTGGCTCGCGGCATCGTCGCCCGCCAGGAGCAGGTAGGACCGGTCCGGCTGCTCCGGGTCGAGGACGCCGTGCGTGGCGAGGTGGAGCTCCGGGAACTTGATGGCGAGCTCGAAGAAGCGGAGCTTCGTGGCCTCCGCGCCGTCGAGCGTCGTGACGCCTGACCGCGCCCGGGCGAGCTCCCGGACCTCGCGGGTCGCCGCCGGGAGCGTCCCGTCGGGGTTCGAGAGGGCAAGAAGCGGCGCGTCGGGCGCCATCTTGAGCGGGCTCAGGAGGTCAACGAGCTCGAGCTGCGTGACGTAGCTCACGCGGTGCGTCTCGGCCAGGAATCGCGGCGAGCCGTCGGCCTGCTTCCGGGTCAGCGCGTGGATCGGCAGGTAGAGCAGGAGATCGTTCGGGAAGAGGATCAGGTCCTTGTGGGTGGCGAGCTCGGGCTCGATGGGCGCGAGCAGATGCGCGGCGAGCTTCTCAGTGGTCGCGCGAAGCGGAGCGACGTCGCGGCGGAACGCCTCCGACCCGTCGTCCGTCCAGGAAAGCCGCGCGGTGGCGCCGCGCTCGACCTGGGTCCGGTACGCACGCACCAGGTCGTAGAGGTCCTTCTGCGACACCGCCTGGGTCCGGACCTGGAACTTCCCGCCCGCGGCGACGACGAAGATGTAGAGCGCGTCCGGCGCGGCGAAGTACTGCACGGCCACCGTCCCCGGCGGCAGCCGCTCGGCGAACTTCGCGATCGCCTTGGGGTCGACGGTCTGCTGCTCGACGAACTGGGCGCGGTAGCGCGGGTACCGCGCCAGGAACGCCTGCACCTGCCCGAGGTACTCGCTCTTGGTCTTGGCGAGGTCCCGGGTCAGCTCCTGGATGCGCTCCGGGCGTTGCTCGTCGGGGGCCTTCCCCTGCTCGGCCTGGAGCGCCCGCTCGAGGCGCGTCGTCTCCTCGCGCTTCGTGCCGACGTCCCGGGCCACGCGCCGCGCCTCGGGATCCTGGAGCGTCGGGCGGGCGGCCGCCATCGTGGTCGCGACGAGGAGGTTCTTCTTGGCCTCGATCGCCGCCAGGGCCTCGAGCTCGTAGCCCTTCGTGGCGTCGCGCTCGTGGAGGCGCAGGAGGACGCGCGCCAGCGAGTCGAACACCGCGAGCCGGTTGCCGGACTCGAGGTACTGGGCCCGCGACTGCTGCCCGGCGAGGCTACCGGCGAGCCCCCGGATCACCGTCGCGGCCTCGGCGTAGGCCGCGGCCGCCTCCACACGCTTGCCGTTCCGCTCGTGGACCCGCCCGAGCAGGTTGCAGGTGCGCCAGTGAATCTCGGGGAGCCCGCCGTTCCTGAGGACCACCACGGCGCGCTCGAGTGTCACCTGGGCCCGCGCCCCATCCCGGGTCTGCAGGAGGACGATCCCGAGGTTGTTGAGGAGAAGCCCGATCCGCGGATGGTTCGGGCCGAGGGCCGGCTCGGCGATCCGGAGCGCCCGCTCGAGGTCGCTCCGGGCGAGGACGTAGTCCCGGAGCTCCATGGCGACGCGGGCGCGGTTCCGCAGGGTCTCCGACAGCTGCGGATGATTCGGTCCGAGCGTCTGCTCCTGGATCTTCAGGGCCCGCTCGATCAGCGGCAGCGCGGCCGCGTTGTCGCCCAGCCCGCGCAGCACGATTACGAGCTGCGTCAGGTTCCACGCGACGCTCGGGTGGTTCGGGCCGAGCGCCTTCTCCCGGATCGCCAGCGCGCGCTCGAGGAGAGGCCGGGCCTTCTGATGCTCGTCCAGGCGCTCGTAGAGCATGCCGTAGTTGGCCAGGACGTAGCCTAGGTCAGGGTGCTCGGACCCGAGGACCCGCTCCTGGATGCGGAGCGAGCGCTCGAGGGCGACGCGAGCCTGGTCGTACTCCCCGAGGTCCCGGTAGACGCGGCCGAGATGGGCGAGGATCTGCGCGGTGCGGAGGTGATTCGGCCCGAGCGTCTTCTCGCGGATCCGGAGCCCCCGCTCGAGAGTGACCCGAGCCAAGCCGAGGTCTCCCAGATCGGCCTGAGCCCAACCCAGCCCGCTGAGCGCGGCGGCCACCTCGAGCGCCTCGGGACCGAGCACGTCCTCGCGGATGCGGAGGGCCCGCTCGTAGAGCGGCCGCGCCGCGGCCACCTTGCCGGCCTGCTGATTGACCTGGGCCAGGGCCTCGAGGGTATCCGCGACGCTCGCGTGCGCGGGACCGAGCTTCGCCTCCTTGATCCGGAGCGCCCGCGAGAGGGTCGCTTCCGCCGCCGGGTACTCGCCGTTCCGCTCGAGGAGACGGCCGAGGAGGTCGAGCGCCTCGCCGACCTCCAGGTCGTCCGGGCCGAGCACGCTCTCACGGAGCGCGACCGCCTCCTTGGCCTTCGGGATGGCCTCCTGGAAGCGGCCCTCCTGGAAGGCTCGCAGGGCCTCGGCCTTCAGGTCCCACGCGCGGCGGAGTGTCTCGTCGTTGGGCGCCGCGGGCGCCGTCCCAGCCGGTGGCGACTGGGCGAGGACCCCCGCCGGCGCGACGAGCGCGAGCGCCAGGGCGAGCACGAGCCAGGTCGCCGGTCTCAGCATGTCCGGGCCCTCCCGCGGCCCCGCAGGACCGCCGCGCGGGCGGTCGTCATGGCTTCCGGCTCGCGAGGAACTCCGCCTCGTCAAACTCCTGGGCGGCGAGGTCCGTGAGCCCGACGCGATCGTAGACGTAGCCGAGGAGCTGACGGAGGGTCGGCTCGTCGGGATCCTGCTGGATGGCCGACTGGAGCTCACTCCGGGCGTCGGCGTAGAGCCCCTCCTGGAAGAAGAGCCCGGCGCGCATGAGCGCGGGCGGGCTCCCGACCTCGCCGCCGGGCGCCGCGGCCGCGAGGTCGGCCAGCGCCGTACGGATGCGCGTCGCATCCCCGGTGGCGACCACTTCGAACTCGGCCCGCTGGGGCGGCTGGCCGGGCGCGTCGAGCGTCCAGCTGTAGCGAGTCCCTGGCGCCAGAGCCGGGGCAGACTCCGGGTACGGCAGCGGCCGGCGCGGGAGGCCCGCCTGCTCCCACACGAGCCCCTGCGGGCTCACGAGGCGGACGCCGTAGTCGGGGCGCGGAGGCCCGGCCCACTCGAAGGTGACCGCGCCGGGGAGAAGGCGTGTCTCGCGCGGCGAGAGGATCCGGGGTGGCGGGGACCCCGACCGGACGGACAGCGACTGGTAGGTCGGCGGCTTGGGCTGGCCCAGCAGGAACTGCGTCACGCCGGCCACCAGGCCACGCGCCCGGTCGGCTCCCGTCTCTCCCCGGGGTGCCGCCACCGTGAACGGCGAGTTGGCCGCGGTCACCGCCTGGGCGCCGCCACCGGTGAACGCGAGCGTCGCCCGGCCGTCGGCGGTCACGCGGACCTGGTCCCCCGGACGGAGCGCCTGGAGGGCACGCGGGGCGCTCCAGTCCCCGTCCTCCGCTCGCTTGATACGGATCTCGCCCTTGCCGGCGCGGATCTCGGTGAGGACGGCGACCGGGTCGGCCGCGCGCGCCAGGCCCGGCCAGAGCGCGCCGAGGAGCGTCAGGGCCGCGAGGAGAGCCATCGCGGCCGCGAGGCTGGAGTCACGGCGCCCGGTCATCGGCTCCTCCCATCCCCTCGCCCTCGCCGGCGGCCGCTGGCCGACCGGTCCGCGCAGATGCTACCGCCAGGAGCTCGTACACGTGGAGGGGCTCCGCCCGGCCCTTGACGGGAATCGCCCCACGATACCGCGTCTCCACCCGATCGCCGAGGGCTCCCAGCGTCTCGGCGGTGACCAGGGTCGAGGTCCCCAGGTCCTTGTTCAAGCCCTCCAGCCGGGCCGTCACGTTGACCGTGTCGCCGACCACCGTGTACTTGATCCGCCCGGGTCCCCCGACGTTGCCCGCGAAGACGATGCCGGTATGGATCCCGATGCCCATCCGGAGCGTCGGCGCCGCGCGCGCGGCCCACCCGCGGTTCAGCCGCTCGAGCGCGGCCTGCATCCCCATGGCCGCCCGCGCCGCGCGCCAGGCGTGGTCCGGGTCCGGGAGCAGCGCGCCGAAGACCACGAGGATCCCGTCGCCGATGAAGTCGTTGATCATGCCGCGCTCGGCGAAGATGGCGTCGATCATCGCGGGGAAGTACTCGTTGAGGTGTGCGGCCACCTGCTCGGCGGGCATCGTCTCGGACAAGGTCGTGAAGCCGCGGAGGTCCGACACCAGGACGGTGACCTCGCGGCGCGCCCCCTCGAGCGTCGGGTTCTCGGCGAGCACCTGATCCATCACGTCGCGCCCCACGTAGCGCCCGAACGAGTCCCGGAAGCGGCGCCTCGCGAGGACCTCGGCGCCGACGCCGGTGAGGCACGTCGCCAGGACGGGCAGCAGGAAGTCGACGGCGTAGCCGCCGCCGTGGAACGCGAGGTAGCTCGCGGGCACCCCCGCGCCGAGCGCGACGGCGAGCGCGGCGAGCGTGCCGCCGAGAGGCCCGAGCCACGCGAGGAGCGCGCCGGCCACGCCCACGACGCCAAGCGAGACCCCGAGGCCGACGAGCCAGCCGGCGGGGCGGATGAGGGAGCGGGTCGCGAGCATGTGGACCACGGTGGCGTGGATCTCGACGCCCGCGAGGCGACCCACGGGTGTCTGGAAAAAGTCGCGGCTGTCGGCGAACGTGGCGCCGACCAGCGCGACCCTGCCCCGCAGCGGGTTGTCCTCGGCCACCGGCGGCGCGCCGGGCTCGCCCAGCTCGGCGACGGCGTCGCTCGGGATCGCGAGGAAGCTGCCGGCGGGCCCGACGAAGTTGATGCGCCAGAGCTCGTCGGCCTGGAGCGCCATCGAAGGCCCGCCGGACGGGCGCCACTCCCCGTCGCGCCACAACGGGTAGCCGGCGAGGTCAGCGGGAAGCGCGGATGGGGCGGACCCGGTCGCCCCGTCCACGGCCGCGAGGACGGCGAGCCCGAACGCCGGCGCGGGCGAACCGCCGGGCCCTGGCAGGAGCGCCGCCATCCGGCGGATGACGCCGTCGTCGTCGATCGGTACGCGGTCGGACCCGCGGGGCACCGCGCGGAGGGCCGCCGAGGCGGCGAGCGGGCCCGTCTCCGGGGGCCGCGCGTCGACCAGGACCAGGGGCCGGCGGCGCGAGGCGAGCTCCTCGATCGCCCGCACGAGGGCCCCGTCCTCCGCCGCCGTCGTCGGGGCCGAGAGCGCGATGTCGAGCCCGATGACGGCCGCGCCACTCCGGTCGAGGCCGCGGACGACGCTCGCCAGGTACCCGCGTGGAATCGGCTGCCGCGCGCCGAGCTTCTCGAACGCCCCCTCGTCGACGGCGACGATCACGACCTCGGACGGGAACCGCTGACCGCCGAGGCGCTGGAGGAGGTCGAGCGTGCGAACCTGCAGCGGCTCGAGCCAGCCGACGGCCGAGGCAGCCGTGACGGCCACCGCCGCCACTGCGCCCGTGATCCAGAGCTGGCCGAGCCGGCGGAGGCGGCGGGCGCGGCTCCGCAGCGCGGTCGGCGGGGCGCCCGAAGCCGGCGTGTCCGCCATGGCCGGCTCAGGGCTCCACGCGCCGGGAGCCCGCGCCCGGCTCGGGCCAGCCCGCGTCCCCGATCAGCGGCACGAACGCGACCGCACCGAGCGACTCGCGCGCGTACGCGTCCGGCGCTCGTCGCGTCACGCGCACGAGCTCTTGCGATCGGGGCGTGACGCCCACCGGAACGACGAGGTGGCCGCCCACGCGAAGCTGGGGCAGGAGCGGCGCCGGCACCTCCGGCCCGCCCGCCGTCACGACGATCCCGTCGTAGGGCGCGTGCTCCGGCCAGCCGAGCGTGCCGTCCCCCTCGAGCACGTGGACGTTCCGGTAGCCGAGCGCGTCGAGCCGCGCCCGGGCGGCGCGCGCCAGCGCCGGGAGCCGCTCCACCGTGTAGACCTCGGCCACGATCTCGGCCAGCACGGCCGTGGCGTATCCCGAGCCCGTACCGATCTCGAGGACTCGGTCGGTCGGCTCGGGCGCGATGGCCTCCAGCATGAGCGCGACGATGTACGGCTGGGAAATGGTCTGCGCCTCCGCGATCGGCAGCGCCGAGTCCTCGTAGGCGTCGGGCACGTCGAGGACCGGGACGAAGCGCTCCCGCGGCACCGCGCCCATCGCGCGCAGGACCGCCGGACTGCGGATGCCGCGAGGCACCAGCTGCGTGTCGACCATCCGGCGCCGCATGGCGGCGGGGTCCGTCATCAGCTCCGCCGCTCCGCGGCAGGCTCGGGCAGGCGCGCCTCGGAATCGGGACGGCGCGTGAAGCGCAGGGTCACGACGCCCTGGTCCGCCGAGCGCGCGGTGACGTGGCCCAGGCGGGCGATCAGCGATTGCATCCGGCGGTTGTCGGAGAGGACGTACGCCACGAACCGCCTGATGCCGCGCATCGCCGCGCGGTCGAGAAGGGCTCCGAGGAGGGCCGTCCCGAGCCCGCGCTTCTGCCACGCGTCCTGGACCACGAGCGCGATCTCCGCCTCGTCGCTTCCGGGCGGGGCGCCGTAGCGCGCGACGCCGATCAGGTCGCCGGCGGGGTCGAGCGCCACGAGCGCCGCGCGACGGTCGTCGTCGACCTCGGCCAGGACCCGCGCCCAGTCCGGCGGCAGGCGGCGCATCGCGGCGAAGAACCGCTGGTAGGCGGTTTCCGGGGACAGCCGATCGTAGAGCCGCGTGAGCGCCGCCGCGTCGTGCCCCTGGATGGGACGCAGCCGCACTGCGGTGCCGTCGCGGAGCCGTACGGTCCACCCGGGGTCCAGCCGCCACCTCTCGCCGGAGCCGGAGCTACGACCCCGGATAGGTCTCGAACGCGCCCAGGCGACGGACGAGGGTGAGGTAGTCCTCGCGCGACAGCTTCGGTCCCGCCTCGGCCTTCACCCGCCGCGCCTCGCGGGCGCCGTCGTGGAGCAGGTCGACGACGGTCATCGCCATGGCCTTGGCCGGGTTGACCGCGGCCAGCATGTGGTCGACGACCATGTAGTCCGCCCCGTGGATGGTCCCGCGGACCCCGCCGGCCCGGGGATGCACGACCGGCATCACGAACCCGAGGTCGCCCACGTCCGTCGACCCGGTAGAGTGGCGAGGCCGTCCCATGTTGCTCTCGCCCACGACGGCCGCGCAGTTGGCCCGGCTGAGCGCCACCAGGTTGGGGTCCATCTGCTGCGGCAGGTATCCGGGCACGGTCGTGATCTCGACCCGCGCGCCCATCGCCTGGGCGCCCGCGCGGAGGCTCCGGTCGACCTTGCGGGCGGCGTCGGCGAACGCCTCGACCGTCTTCCCGCGCACGAACGTCTCGAGGCGCACGTCGGCGGGCACGGCGCTCACCGCCTCGCCGCCGCGTGTGATGATGGGGTGCACGCGGATCGTGTCGTCGTCCCGGAACGTCTCCCGGTTGGCGTCGATGGCGTGGAGCGCGATCTGGGCGGCCTTCAGCGCGTTGATCCCGAGGTGCGGGGCGCTGCCTGCGTGGGCGCCCCGGCCCACGAACCGCATGAACTTCACCACGCAGCCGTTGTGCGTGTCCCCGACGCTCGCCAGCCCGTCCTCGACGCGCGCGTTCGTGTGCGTGATGGTCGCCATGTCCACGTCGTCGAACTCGCCGAGGCGGATCAGCTCGGCCTTGCCGACAAGAAACTCGAGCTGGCCCTTCTCGCGGAGCCCGAGCCGCCATTCCACCTCGATGTACTCCTCCGCGGGCACGGCGAACAGCACGACGTCCCCGTCCAGGTCGTCCATCACCGCCTGGAGCCCCATCCCCGCCCCGATCATCGAGGCCACCTGGGCGTTGTGGCCGCAGGCGTGCGCGGCGTGGGTGGTCGGATCGGCCAGGGGATGCTCGCCCACGATGAGGGAGTCGAGCTCGCCCAAGACCGCGACGGTCGGTCCCCGGGAGCGCCCGCGAAGGCGCGTCTTCACCCCGGTGAGGGCCAGCCCCTCGCGGCAGTCGAGCCCCATCCGGCGAAACCAGCCGGCCACGAACTCGGCGGTCCGGGCCTCCCGGTATCCCGGCTCCGGGTGCTTCATGATGTGGTCGCTGATCGTGACGATGTCGTGCTTCCGGCGATCGATCTCGGCGCACAGGCGCGCCTTCAGCTCCTCGACAGTGGCCATCCCGTCTCCTCTCGCCGGACCGGTCGACCGGTCCGGGCGCGGTGCGACGGTACACCACGGCCGTCGTCACGGACAAGCGCGCCGGCCGCCCGCTTCCGGAGCCCGCGGGAGGGACACCGCGGGAGTACACTCGACCCCGTGGTCACACCCCGACCCGCGAGGAGACCCATGGCGAACAGGACGTTCCCGGTGCTCGTGGCGACCGATGGCAGCGCCCAGGCGCGCGCGGCGGTGGACGCCGCCGTCGGCTTCCCCTGGCCACGCGGGAGCGAGGGGCACGGGGTCGTCTCGCGCGGCATGCCCGTGCTCTCGGACGCAACGCCGGCCGTGTGGGACGCCCTCTTTCAGGCCGCCCGCGCCGAAGCGCAGCGCGCCGAGCGCCGCCTGCGCCGCCGCTGGCCGGATGCGGAGGCCACGGTCACCGACCTGCCCCCCGTCCCCGGCATCCTCGCCCAGGCCCGCAAGCTCAGGGCCCGCGCGATCGTGCTCGGATCGCGGGGACTCGGCGCCGTCGGCCGGTTCCTCCTCGGCAGCGTGAGCCGGGCGGTCGTGAGACAGGCGTCCTCGCCCGTGCTCGTCGTGCGAGGGCGGAAGCGGCCTCCGCGGCGCTTCCTGGTCGGCGTCGACGGCTCGCCGCACGCACGCGCGGCCGTCGCGTGCGTCGCGTCGCTCACCCGGCCGGTCGGCGGGCGCGTCACGCTCCTCGGCGTGGTCGAGCCCGTTCGCCCGCCCTCGACCGGGCCGTTCCCCACGCGACTCCGGGCGCTCGTGACCCGCGAGGCGGCGAACGTCGAGCGGGAGCGAGTCGCGGGGGTGCGCCGGGAGCTCGAGACGGCAAGCGCCCGCCTCGTGCGAGCGGGATGGCGAGTGCGGACCGAGGTCCGACTCGGGCGACCGCTCGAGGAGCTCCTGGACGCCGCCCGCGATGCCGACGTCCTCGTCGTCGGCGCACGGGGCGTCAGCGCGATGGAGCGCCTGATCCTGGGGAGCGTCGCCGAAGGCGCCGTCAGCCGCGCGGCAGTACCCGTGCTCATCGTCCGCTGACGGATCGCGGGGCCAGGCCGCACACCGGGTCGTCGCCCCGCGCCCCGCCGTCCCGGACGCCCAGGCCTGCCTCCCGGATGGGCAGGCTGCCTGCCGACGCGCCACGCCGGAGTGACGGTGCGCGGCGCCTCGATCCCCTCATCGAGACCAACTCCCCGTCAAAGCGAACCGACCGCGGCCGCAAGGCTCCGGCGGAGACCCGGCACTCTCCTTGCTACTCCCCAGGCGCGCGCGGCGCTCGCGTCGCGCGCGGGCAACGGCGCCATCACGCATGGCGCCGTTTCGTGTTTCGGCGCCAGGCGCCGGGCCATCACCACGCCACACGAATGGGGAGGGTCGATGGCGGAGCGACGCGGTGGGAGACGGAGGACGGCGATCGGCGGGCTCGCGCTGGCAGCGTGGCTAGTCGCGGCAGCGCCCATCGCCGCCCAGGAGCAGAAGCCGGCCACGGGCGGTCAGACGGCCGACAAGACGGCGGAGCCCGCGGGTCCGAACACCGGACGGCTGTCCCTGTCCGCCGGCGTCGACTGGACGTCGGCCTACTTCTTCCGCGGCATCAAGCAGGAGACGGAGGATCTCATCCTCCAGCCCTACGGCGAGCTCGGCATCAAGCTGGTGGACCAGGCCGGCGCCCTGACGTCGCTGACCGTGACGGGCGGCGTGTGGAACAGCTTCCACACCGGCCCGACGGGCTCCGACAGCCCGACGGCGTCGGACCCGAAGGTCTGGTACGAGTTCGACGGCTACGTCCGGCTCTCGGCGGTCCTCTGGGAGGACCTGACGACCTACGCTCTCTACACGGCCTACATCAGCCCGAACGACGCGTTCGGCACGGTCCAGGAGCTCGCGTTCGGGGTCGGCTACAACGACGCGAAGCTCCTCGGGCCCTTCGCCCTGAACCCGAGCGTCCTCATCGCCTTCGAGCTCGACGGCCAGGCCGACGCCGGCGCCGACAAGGGTGTCTACGCCCAGATCGGGATCGCGCCCGGCTACACGTTCCTGGCCGAGTCGGCGTACCCGATCTCCATCTCGGTCCCGCTGTCCGTCGGACTGAGCCTCAGCGACTACTACGAGTTCGGCACGGGCTCCGATGATACGTTCGGGTACTTCTCGGGCGGCGTCACGGTCTCGGTGCCGCTCGCGTTCATCCCGCCCGCCTTCGGGAAGTGGCTGGTCAAGGCGGGCGTCACCGTGCTCTACCTCGGCGACAACTTGAAGGTGCTGAACGACGGCGACCAGGTCCAGGTGATCGGCACCGCCGGGCTCGCCTTCACCTACTGATCATGGCGACCCCAGGAACCCCCACGACGCGCGGCGGGCGGCGCGTGACTCAGGCGACCCCGGGCGGCGCGCCCGCGCCCCTCCCGTCCCCGCCGCCGCGCTGGCGGCTGGTCGTGATCGACGATCACGTCGCCTCCCGGACACTCGTGCGGGCGGCGGTCGCCCGCGCCGGCGGCGCAGTGGTGGCGGAGTCGGAGACGGCCGCCGCGGGGATCGACCTGGTCGCGCGCGAGCGCCCGGACGCCGCCGTGATCGCGGTGGGCCTGCCCGACGGCGACGGGATCGACGCCGCCGCCGAGATCGAGCGCCGGCATCCCTGCCCCGTGGTCGTGCTGACGAGCCACGCGGACCCGGACGTGATCGAGCGTGCGCGACGGGCGGGCGCGATGGCCTACCTGGTCAAACCGCTCCGGACGGAGGAGCTGGCCCCGGCCGTCGAGCTGGCGATCGCCCGGTTCGCCGAGCTCGCGCGGGCGGGCCGTGAAGCGGCCTCGCTCCGCCGGGCGCTCGAGGACCGCAAGACCATCGAGCGCGCCAAGGGCCTCCTGATGGACCGCCTCCACCTCACCGAGGCCGTCGCCTTCCGCCTCCTCCAGAAATCGGCGATGGACCGCCGCACGCCCATCGTGGCCCTGGCCGAGCGGGTCCTGGCCGGCGAGGACCTGCCCCCCACGTCCGAGCGACGCTGAGGCCGCCTCCCGCGCGCACGCCACCGCCTGCGGGGCCCTCGCGCGCGCCGCGGGATTTCGCGTATCGTGGGACGCGGCAGGCTGCGGGTCCCCCGGCGTCGTGGCCGAGGTTCGAGCGCCACGACCCCGCAGCGACACTCCTCACAGGAGGCCGCGGATGCGCGCCCATGACGATGCCCGCCCGGGGCACGGTCACTCCCATCGCCACCTCGCGAGCGGAGGCAGCCCGCTCGTCCGCCTGTCGCCGAGCCTCTACTGGTATCCCGACACGTGCAACGTGTACCTCATCACCCGCGGGGACCGCGGGCTCCTGATCGACTTCGGATCTGGAGGAATCCTCGACCATCTCGACGAGGCGGGCGTGCGCGAGGTCGAGTGGGTCCTCCACACGCACCACCACCGCGATCAGTGCCAGGGCGACCACCTCCTCGCCGGGCGCGGCGTCCCGATCGCGGTGCCGGAGCGCGAGGCGGCGCTCTTCGCCGAGACCGACGCCTTCTGGCGGCTCAAGCGCATCTACGACAACTACGACACGTCGAGCATCGGATTCACGCTCCCCCGCCCGGTCACCGTCGCCCGGACGCTCCGCGACTACGAGACCTTCGCCTGGCGCGGGTACGACATCCGGGTCCTGCCGACGCCGGGACACACCAAGGGCTCGGTCACGTTCGCCGCCGAGATCGACGGCCTGTCGACGGCGTTCTGCGGAGACCTCGTCGCGGAGCCCGGCCACATACACACGATCCACGATCTCCAGTGGCAGTACGGGCTGCCCGACGCCGCGGGGGCGGCGCTCCACTCGGTGACGCTCCTGGCGGGGCTCCCGCTCCAGCAGCTCTGCCCGTCTCACGGCCACCCGACCGACGACGCGGGAGCGGCGCTCCGCGCGCTCGAGCCCAAGCTCCGGCTCCTGTACGGTCTCCAGGGCGAGATGCGGAAGAACCGGGTGTGGCCGGTGTGGCCACACTCGGTGGACCAGCCGAAGGCGCACGTCCTGCCCCACCTCTGGGCGAACCCGCACTCCGTGGCCAACTGCTACGCGCTCATGGCCGACGACGGGCGGGCGCTGCTCCTCGACTACGGCTTCCCGAGCTGGGACCACATGGCCGCCGACCTCCGGTTCGTCGAGCACTCGCTGGACGACCTCAAGGCCGTCGCCGGCCTCCGGTCGGTCGACGTCGTGATCCCGAGCCACTACCACGACGACCACCTGGCGGGGCTCCCCTGGCTCCAGCAGACGCAGAACACCAAGGCCTGGATCTTCGAGAACTTCGCCGAGATCGTGTCGAACCCGGCCGGCTATAACATCCCCTGTCTCCTGCCGCACCCGATCCGCGTGGACAAGGCGCTCCCGGACGGCGGCCGCGTGTCGTGGGACCGGTGGACGTTCGACGTCTTCCACATGCCGGGGCACACCTGGTGGGCGCTCGGCCTCTTCGGCGAGATCGACGGGACACGCGTCGCGTTCACCGGCGACAACCTACTCCAGGGCACGGTGAGCCCTCTCCGCGCGGCGGCGCCGGTCTACCGCAACAAGATGATGTCGGACTCGATCGCGGTCGGCGTCCGGCGGCTCATGGAGTTCGAGCCGGAGCTGATCCTGACGGGCCACACCGGGGCGCTGCGCGTGGACCGCAAGATGCTGGAGGACTTCCACGGCTGGGCGCGCCAGATCGACGGCGTGTTCAAGACCCTGGTCGCGGTGCCCGCGGAGGTGAACTTCGCCCTCGACCCGAACTTCGCGACGCTGTACCCCTACCGGAACCCCGCCCGCGCCGGTGACCGGCTGCCCATCGAGCTCCGGGTCACGAACCACGGAACCGAGGAGGCGGTCGCCCGCGCGAGCCTCGTCGCCCCGCCCGGCTGGTCGGCGTCGCCGGGCGAGGCCCAGACCGTGATCGGGGCCGGGGAGAGCGGCACGCTCCGGTTCGTGGCCGAGGCTCCGCCGGGCGCCGCGGGGCGCCACGTGCTGTGCGCCGAGCTCACGCTCGGCGAGCGGAGATTCGGCCAGATCGCCGAGGCCCTCGTCGACGTGAGCTGAGCCGTGGCCGCCGGGCGAGGCCCGCCCGGCGCCTCCTCAGAGCAGCTCGACGTGGGCCTCGGTGGGCTTCCCGCTGTTGACCGGCAGCATGTCCTGCGGACACGTCGAGAAGGCCACGACCGCGTCCATCTCAGCCTCGAAGACCACGTACTGGCCGGGCTTCGACACCGTCGGCAGGTACTGGATGCCCTTGCCCGGCACGTACTGCGTGTTCTGGAACAGGTTGAACGGGCACGGCGTCTCCGGCGGGGTGAGTCCGATCGCCCGCATGGCGTCCCAGAGGTTCTCCGTGCAGTTGTCGTGGTGCTCCTTCGCGCCGAGCTGCTGGTACCGGTAGATGTCGCAGGCCGCGACGAGGGTGTCGTGAACACCCGGCGAGGTGTCCTCGACCAGCGTGATGATCGGGCGGCGCTTGTTCGTCACCATGGAGTCGCCGACGACCGGCGTCAGCTTGTCGATGGCGACCCGGCAGTGCTCCATCGACATGAACTCCTTGACGTCGGCGGCGTTGAACGCCCAGTGGTCGACGATCTGCGTGCCGTGCGTGTTGAGCACCTTGTAGCGCCGGCCCCTGGCGACGCGCAACGCCAGGCCCTTCCGAGCGGGAATCGTGTGTCGTTCCGCCATGTCGGTCTCTCCTCTCGAGGTCCGCTGCGTATGCCGTCTGGCGCGGCCGGGGCGGCAGGGGCGCCCGGGCTCACCCGACCGCCGGGAACCGCCCCTCCACCGGGTACTGCGGATCCGTGAAGCCGGGAGTCGACGCATGGCCCGGCGGCACCAGGCCGTCGGCCAGCTTCTCGTCCTCGGCCGTCCAATCGTAGTCGAGCGCGGCCAGGTAGCCGGTCCATTGCTCGAAGGTGCGGGGACCGGCGATGATCGCGGTGATCGCGCGGTTGTTCAGTACCCAGGCGCACGCCCAGGCGGCGAGGGTCGTGCCCCGCCGCTCCGCGTGCGCCGCGAGCTCCGCCGCGATCCTCAGGCTCTCGGGGCGCCACTCGGACTCCAGCATGCGCCGGTCCCGACGGCCGGCCCGACTATCCGGGTCCGCGACCGCGTCGGGCCTGTACTTGCCGGTCAGCACGCCCCGCGCGATCGGGCTGTACGGCACGACGCCCAGCCCGAAGGCCCGGGCCGCCGGCAGGAGCTCGACCTCGGGCTGCCGGTTCATGAGGTTGTAGTACGGCTGGAGCGCCGCGGGCGGCGGGACGCCGAGCTGCCGGCACAGGTGGTGGACGTGCGGGACGTGCCAGGCCCGCACGTTGGACAGCCCCCACTCACGGACCTTCCCCGCGCGGATCAGGTCGCCGAACGCGGCGATCGTCCGCTCCCAGGCGGTGTCGGGGTCGACCCGGTGGATATAGTAGAGGTCGATGTGGTCGGTCTGGAGGTGCGCGAGGCTCGCGTCCACGGCGCGCATCAGGTGCCGGCGAGACAGGCCCCGGTCGGTCACTCCGGGCCCGGTGGCCTGCGCCGCCTTCGTTGCCACGACCCAGCGGTCCCGCGCGCTCTTGATCGCCGGCCCGATGACGGTCTCCGAGCGCCCCTCCGTGTACACGTCGGCGGTGTCGATGAAGTTGACGCCGTGGGCGGCGGCATGGTCGATCATGCGCCGCGCCTCGCTCGCGTCCGTCAGTCCACCGAACGTCATGGTGCCGAGGCAGAGCTCGGACACCCGCACGCCGCTCTGGCCGAGCACGCGATACCGCATCTGGGTCACCGTGGTCCTCCGAAGCGCGCGCCGCGGCGCGCGGTACGCTTGTCTCGACTCCGCCCGACGGGAGGAACGATGCGATACGACTTCCTCGTCGACACGTACGCCAGCGAGCGCCTGAAAACCCTGAACGTGTGGGGCATGTTCTCGGACGGCGACCTGCCCGTCCGACCCCACCCGCGGCTCGCCCGCGACCGCACCCCGGGCGAGCACATGGTCCACCAGTGCATGAGCGAGGACAAGTGGTTCACCGCCATGTTCGGGATCGACGTGGGCGCGCCGCCGGTCCCCCAGTCGGAGACGCGGCTCGGCTTCATCCGCCGCTACGCGGAGGACTCCGGGAAGCGGCTCGCGGCACTCCGGGGGAAAGACGAGGCGTGGTGGGAGACGGAGGTTCCGTTCTTCGACACGGTGCACAGCCGCGCCTGGATCATGGTCCGGCGGGTCGCGCACACCGCGCACCACCGGGCCGAGCAGACGACGCTGCTCCGCCTCCTCGGCCACCAGGTCCACAGCGTCTACGGCCCCGCCATAGACACCGGCGGCCTTCCGGCCAACCGCGCCGCGACGATCTACGCCTACCCCGACATCCCTGCCCTCATCGAGGGCGAGTCGCACGGAGGCGCCAAGGCGCCCCTTCCCGGCCCCGGGCCCCACCCCAGCACGGAGCGCCCCGACCCGTAGCCCGCGTCTGACCCACGCGCATCTCGTGTACACTCGTGCCACACCTGACCGTCCGAAAGGAGGAGCCACCATGCCGCATTCCTTCACCGTGACCCTCGGCGACGACGGGACCCTCATGAACGTCGTGTCCACCGATGGCAAGGGCGTCTCCGAGAAGATCGAGTCGCCTCCGCCGTTGCCGCCCGGGAAGACGACTGGCGCCAACGGCATCGGCATCATCATGACCGTGGAAAACCCCATCTGCTGCTACTGGGTCCAGGGCGGGCGCGCGTTCAAGGTCTGCTGGTAGATAGCCGGCGGCCCGCGCCGCGGCCGGGCCCGACTCCGAGGGAGCCATGGCACACGAGTTCCGGTATCTTTTCACCCCGATCCGCGTCGGAGGCCTGACCCTCCGGAACCGTATCTTCTCCACCGGGCACGCCGAGGCCATGGCCGAGGAGGGCAAGCCCGGCCCCCGCCTGCGGGCATACCACGAGGGCAAGGCCCGCGGCGGCTGCGCGCTCACGATCTTCGGCGGCTCGTCGAGCGTGCACCCCTCCTCCCCGGCGAGCGCGTGGAACATGCCCGCGAACCACGACGACTCCATCATCCCGTCGTATCGCGCGATGGCGGAGGCCATCCATCGCCACGGCGCCCACGTGTTCACCCAGCTCACCCACATGGGCCGGCGCGCCCAGTCGGACAACGAGAGCTGGCACGTCCTCCTCGCGCCCTCCCAGATCCCCGAGAAGGTCCACCGCGAGATCCCGCACGAGATGGACGCGGACCAGATCGCGATGCTCGTGCGCGCGTTCGGGGACGCGGTGCGGCGATGCCGCGAGGGCGGGCTGGACGGGGTCGAGCTTTCCTTCGCCCACAACCACCTGGTCGACCAGTTCTGGTCGCCGATCTTCAACCAGCGGACGGACGAGTACGGCGGCAGCCTCGAGAACCGGATGCGCTTCGGCTTCGAGGTGCTCCGGGAGATCCGCCGCCAGGTCGGCCGGGACTACGTGGTCGGCGCCCGCATCTCGGGGGACGAGTTCACCGACGGCGGTCTGGCCGCCGAGGACATGGCGGAGATCGCCCACCGGCTCGCGGCCTCGGGGCTCGTCGACTTCCTCTCCATCATCGGCGGCGCGGCCCACTCGTTCGCCCTCCAGGCGGGCGCGGTCCCGAACATGTCGCTCCCGAACGCCGTGTACGTGCCCCTCGCCGCCGCCATCAAGGCGGCGGTGCCCGAGATCCCCATCTTCCACGCCACGCGCATCGTCGATCCGGTCCACGCCGACCAGATCCTCGCCGACGGGTCGCTGGACGTCGTGGGCATGACCCGCGCTCTCATCGCCGACCCCGACATGCCGAAGAAGGCCCGCGAGGGTCGGCTCGACGAGATCCGGCAGTGCGTCGGGGCGAACGAGGGCTGCATCGACCGCATCTACCAGGGGAAGCCCGTCACCTGCATCCAGAACCCGGGCGCCGGTCGCGAGGCCGAGCTCGGCCCCGATCTGGTGCCGGCGGCGACACGGAAGCGCGTGGTCGTGGTGGGCGGCGGGGTCGGCGGGCTCGAGACCGCGCGAGTGGCGGCCCTCCGCGGCCACCGCGTGGTGCTCTTCGAGAAGGGCCGCGAGCTCGGGGGGCAGGTCCTGGTCGCCGCGCGCACGCCGGCCCGGGCCGACTACGCGGGAATCGTCCGGTTCCTGGTGCGCCAGGTGGAGCGCCAGGGCGTCGACGTGCGGCTGTCGGCCGAGGCCGACGTGGACGCCGTCCTCGCCGAGCAGCCGGACGTCGTCGTGGTGGCGACGGGCTCCCATCCGCACGTCCCGTCGCTGCCGGGGCTGGATGGAAAGCACGTCGTGACCGACCGCGACGTGCTCCTGGGCCGCGCCGAGGTCGGGGAGCGCGTGGTGGTCGTGGACGACGTCCACACCCAGCAGGGGCTCTCGACGGCGGACTACCTCCTCGAGCAGGGCCGGCGCGTCGAGGTGATCTCGCGCCTCTTCTACGCGGGCCAGGACGTCGGCATCACGTCCATCGTGCCCCTCTACACGCGGCTCTTCTCGCAGGGCGTGGTCTTCACGCCGCACACGGACCTGGTCGCCGTCGAGGGCTCGACCGTCGTCGTCGCCAACGTGTACACCGGTGAGGAGCGCCGCATCGAGGGCGTGGACACCATCGTCCTGTCCATGGGCGCGCGCTCGACGGACGCGCTCTACCGCGCGCTCCGGGGCCGCGTGCCCGCGCTCCACGCCGTCGGCGACTGCGTCGCCCCGCGAGGCGTGCACCACGCCATCCTCGAGGGCACGCGCGTCGCCCGCCTGCTCTGAGTCACACTCCGGGGTCAGGCCCTGACTTTGACGTCCCGAGCGTGAATCAAAGCCCAGGCGCGACCCCGGTTTGGGTCGTGGCGGAGCCGGGGGCGGCCGAGCCGACGCTCGAGGCGATCGGAGAGGCGGCCGAGCTCGCGCGGCCCGGCTCTCCGGGCGTCGTGGCCGTCGGGCCCGCCGCGGCCCGCGACGCCCTCGCTCCCCTCGCTGCCCACGGAGCGACGCGCCTTCTGTGGCTCCGGACGGCGGAACCTGCGTCATCGGCCGAGGCCGGCCGCGCGGCGGGGGCCTGGCTCCGCGCTCAAGGCGCCGGCGCGCCGGTCGTCCTGCTCCCGCACACCCGTCATGGAGCGGGCGTGGCGGCGCACCTCACGGTGCTGCTCGACGCCGCCCTCGCGCCCGACGCCGTTGGCGTCCGGCGACACGCCGACGGCGGGCTCGAGGTGACGCGACCCGCCTACGGTGACCGGCTGTACGCGACGGTGCGGGTCCCACCGGCCACGGCCGCGGTCGTCACGCTCAGGCCCGGCGCCCTCGGCGTGGGGCCGCGTCGCGCCGCGACGGCCGTGGCCGTCGAGGAGGCGCCGGCCGCGACCGAGGGCGCGCCGGCCCCGCCGCGCGTCCGCCGCGTGATCGCCGCGGACCCCCGCACGGTGGACATCCGGGACGCCGAGCGGATCGTCGCCGGCGGGCGCGGTGTCGGAGCGGACGGGTTCCAGCACCTCCAGGTGCTGGCGGACCTCCTGGGCGCCGCGGTCGGCGGAAGCCGGGTGGCCGTCGACCTCGGCTGGATTCCGTGGGAGCGCCAGGTCGGCCAGAGCGGGCGCGCGGTCGCGCCCGAGCTCTATCTCGCCTTCGGCATCTCCGGGGCGAGCCAGCACCTTGCCGGCATCGAGCGCGCGCGCGCCGTGATCGCCGTGAACGCGGACCCGGCGGCGCCGCTCCTCGGGCGGGCGCAGCTCGCTGCCGTCGCGGACTGGCGCCCCGTCGCGGAGGCGCTGATCGAGCGCCTCCGGGCGCGCCGCGACACGGCCCCGGACGGACGAGCGCCCGCCAGCCCCGGGGCCGCCGAGTGACCGACGTCACCCGCGTCATCTGGTGGAACGTCCCGGGATGGCTCGAGACGCTTCTCTACGTCGGCACCGCGCTCGGCCTCGGGCTGAGCGCGCTCGTCCTCGCGCGCCGCGCCCGGACCGTGCTCCGCGGGCGCCCGATCCGGCCACCGCGCGCCTTCGAGCTCGGGTCGGCCGTCCGGCGCGTCCTCGGCGACGTGCTGACCCACCGGCGGCTCTTCGAGGATCGCGGCGCGGGCTGGGCCCATGCCCTCCTCTTCTACGGCTTCCTGGCCCTCTTCATCGGCACGTGCCTGGTGTTCGTCCACGACAAGATCGTCGCGTTCCTCGTCGGGCCGACCTACCTCGTATTCTCGTTCCTCCTCGAATGGGCCGGGCTCGCGTTCCTCGCCGGCGTCGGCTGGACGGCCTGGCGGCGGCTCGCCGGGCGCGTGCCCCGGCTCGAGCGGAGCGGCGTCGCGCTCGGGATCCTGGCGCTCCTCGGCGCCATCGGGGTGACAGGTTTCCTCCTGGAGGCCGCGCGGATCGCGGCCACCGACCCGCCGTTCGAGGCGTGGTCGTTCGTGGGGTGGACACTCTCGCGGGCCCTGATGGCGGCGGGCGTGCCCGCAGCGCCGTTCCACCGGGTGCTGTGGGGCACGCACGCGGCGCTCTGCTGGTTGTTCTTCGGCCTGATCGGGGTGACCGTCCTCCGCCACATGATCGTCGCCCCGGTGCAGATCGCCCTCCGCCAGCTCCGGACCCCGGGACGGCTCGCGCCCCCCCTCGCCGAGCCCGCGCCGCTCGAGCCCGAGCGGCTCACGTGGGCCCAGCTGCTCGACGCGGCGACGTGCGTCCGCTGCGGCCGCTGCACGGCCGTGTGTCCCGCGACCGCGGCCGGCAAGCCTCTCGATCCCCGGCGCGTGGTCCAGGCGACGCTCCAGGCGATGCGCGACGGCCGGGCGCTCGACACCCTGGTCACGCCTGACGAGGCCTGGTCGTGCACGACGTGCGCGGCCTGCGTCCGCGCGTGCCCGTTCGAGATCGAGGTCCTGGACAAGCTGGTGGACCTGCGCCGCGGGCTGGTCGAGGCGGGCGCGATCGACCCCGCCGCCGCGCGAGCGCTCGAGGGAATCGCGGAGCGCGGTAATCCCTTCGGCGGGGTGCCGGCGGATCGCCAGGCCTGGGCGGCCGGCCTCGACGTGCGCGTCCTCCGTCCCGGCGAGGAGACCGACGTCCTCTACTGGGTCGGCTGCGCCGGCGCGTTCGATCCCCACGGGCGGCGGATCGCCCAGGCGACCGCGCGGCTCCTCCGGGCGGCGGGCGTCGAGTTCGCGGTCCTCGGCTCCGCCGAGACCTGCACGGGCGACCCGGCGCGCCGGATCGGAGACGAGACGGCCTTCCGCGACGCGGCCGGCCGCGTCGCGGCCACCCTCGACGGCGTGCGCTTCCGGCGCCTCGTCACCCACTGCGCGCACTGCTTCAACGTCTTCCGCAACGAGCTCGGTCCCGCGACGGATCGCGCCGCCGTCCCGGCGGTCCACCACACCGAGCTGCTCGCCGAGCTGGTCGAGGCGGGCCGGCTCGAGCCGCGCGCCGCCGCGTCCGAGCCCGTGACTCTCCACGATCCCTGCTACCTGGCGCGTCACAACGGGGAGACGCGCGCGCCGAGGGCGGCGCTCGGCGCCGCGAGCGCCGGGCTGGTGGAGATGCCGCGGAGCGGCCAGCAGACATTCTGCTGCGGCGCGGGCGGCGGCGGGGCGTGGGTCGAGGTGCGCAAGGGCTCCCGGATCGCTGCGCTCCGGATGGCCGAGGCGCGCCAGACCGGCGCGCGGGTGGTGGCGACCGCGTGTCCCTTCTGCGCCCTCATGCTCTCGGGCGAGACCCAGCCCGGCGACATCGCGGTGCGCGACGTGGCCGAGCTCCTGTGGGAGAGCCAGCCCGGTCCCGCCGCGGCGGGCGGCGCCGCCCGTCCGGGGCCCGCATGATCGCACTGGTGCTCGTCCACGACGGCCTCGACGTCTCGGCCGACCTCGAGCTCGCCGAGCCCGGGGCGGACCGTGGCGCCGTCCGTCACCGTGGCGGCGACCGGCTCGTCGTGACCGCGCGGGCGGACCGCGCGGCTCTCGAGTGGGCGAGCGCCCTCACCCCCGAGGTCGTCGCGCTCACGGTGGGCCCGCCCGACTCGGAGGGCACGGTCGCCTGGGCCTCGGGCCGCGGCGCCGCGAAAGCCGTGAGGATCTGGGACGACGGGCTCGAGGCCCTCGATCTCGCGGCGATGGCGCGCGTCGTCGCGGCCGCCGTCCGGCGGATCGCCCCGGACCTCGTCCTCGCCGGCGAGCGCGGGCTCGCCGGCGCCACCGGGACCCTCCCCGCCCTCGTGGCCGCGCATCTCGGCTGGCCGTGCGCCGACGGCGTGATCCGGGTCACCGGCTCCGCGGTGGAGCGGCGGCTCGCGGGCGGCCGCCGCGAGGAGCTCGCCCTCTCGCCCCCGGCCGTCATCACGGTGACCGCGGATTCCATCGAGCCGCGCTACGTGTCGGTCCGCGCGCGGCGCGAGGCGGCGCGGCGCGGCCACGAGACCTGGTCGCTCGCGGACCTGGGCCTCACGCCCGACGCGGTCCGCGGGATGGTCAGGACCCGCGTGGACCGCGTGGACTGGCCGAGGCCCCGTCCCCGCCGGACAGCCCAGACCGCCGCGCCCGCCGGCCCGCGCTCGGCCGCGGACCGTCTCCGCCAGCTGGTCGGCGGCGGCGCCGGAGCCGCGCGGACCGGGACCGCCACGCCGGCAGCGACGCCGACATCGCGCGTCGTCGAAGGTGACGCCCGCGCGGTCGCCGATCGCATCCTGTCCTTCCTCGAGCAGCAGGGCTTCGTGTGAGGAGGAGCGCCCGATGAACGCGTCGGACTTCCTGCCGGTCGATTTCAACGTCGCAAGCTGGTTCGTCGACCGCCCGGTGGCCGAGGGGCGTGGCGCGGCCCCGGCGTTCCACTGCGAGGACCGCGTCCTCAGCTACGGCGACCTGAAGGAGCTCGTCGACCGCACCGGCCACGCGCTCCGCGACCTCGGCGTGGACATGGAGCAGCGCGTGGTGATGGTCTGCCTCGACGCGCCGGAGTTCCTGGGCGCCTTCTGGGGCGCGATCAAGATCGGCGCGGTGCCGGTCCCGGTGAACACCCTCCTCCGCGCCCCCGACTACCGCTACGTCCTCGAGGACACCCGGGCGCGGGTCGCGGTCGTCTCGGCGGCCCTCCTCCCCGAGGTGGCGCCTGCGCTCGAGGGGCTGCGGCATCTCCGCCACGTGCTGGTCGCCGGCGGTCCGCCGGGGCCCCACCTGTCGTTCGAGGACCGGATCTCGCGCGCGGCCCGGACCCTGGAGGCGGCTCCGACCACGCGCGACGACGTCGCGTTCTGGCTCTACTCGTCGGGCTCGACCGGACGCCCGAAGGGCGCCGTCCACCTCCAGCACGACATGGTGGTCGCCGCCGAGACCTACGCGAAGCAGGTGCTCGGCATGCGGCCGACCGACAAGGTCTACTCGGTGGCCAAGCTCTTCTTCGCCTACGGGCTCGGGAACGCCGGCTACTTCCCGATGAGCGTGGGCGCGCAGAGCGTCCTCTACCCGCGCCGGCCGACCCCGGAGACGGTGTTCGACCTGATCCAGCGCCACCGGCCGACGATCTTCTTCGGCGTGCCGACGCTCTACGCGGCGATGCTCGCCGCCAAGGAGGCCGAGCGCGCCGACGTCTCGTCCCTCCGCCTCTGCGTATCGGCGGGCGAGGCGCTGCCGGCGGACCTCTACCGGCGCTGGCGCGAGCGGTTCGGCGTGGAGGTGGTCGACGGCATCGGCACCACCGAGAGCGGCCACATCTTCCTGTCGAACCGGCCGGGGTCCGTGCGGCCGGGGTCGTCCGGCCTCCCGGTCCCCGGCTACGAGTGCGCGATCGTGGACGACGAGGGGCGCCCGGTCGCGCATGGCGAGATCGGGAACCTCCGGGTCCGCGGGGACTCCACGATGGCCTACTACTGGAACCAGCACGAGAAGACGAAGGCCAGCCTCTTCGGCCCCTGGATCCAGACCGGCGACAAGTACCACCAGGACCCGGACGGCTATTTCTGGTACGACGGCCGCGGCGACGACATGCTGAAGGTCGGCGGCATCTGGGTCTCGCCCATCGAGGTCGAGGCCACGCTGATCCAGCACGACGCGGTGCTCGAGGCCGCCGTCGTCGGCCAGGAGGACGACGACCGGCTCGTCAAGCCGCGGGCCTACGTCGTCCTGAAGGACCCCGCGCGCGGGTCGGAGGCGCTCGCGGCCGAGCTCCGCGCGTTCGTGAAGGACAAGATCGCCCCGTACAAGTACCCGCGGTGGATCGACTTCGTCCCGGACCTCCCGAAGACCGCCACCGGCAAGATCCAGCGGTTCAAGCTCCGCCAGGAGGCACCGGGGACCTGATCGCGCGCCCGAGCGTCGACGACGGGCGCGCGACGCAACGGGCGGGCCTCGGCCGGCGGGATCAGGCGATCGAGGCGCGGGTGGGGACGACCAGGAAGTCGAGGAGGGCCCAGCTCGAGGGCACCGGGCCGCGGCGGTCTCGGCGGCGGCGCTCGGACCCGGGAGTCGACGCCCCACCGGTCCGGCGGCGCTGACCCTCGCGGCGGTCCCAGACGACCTCGACGCCCTCGGGCGCGAAAGCCGACCGGAGGGCGGCAAATCGGTCGACAGCTCCGGCGCGGACGATGATGAGCGCGCCCGACTCCGCGCGGCCAGCCTCGGTCATGAGGGTCCCTCCGGGCGCCTACTGTGCCCCGGGTCCGCCCGACCGTCAATCCCGACGTCGAGCCCGACGTGGCATAATCAATGGGCCATGGCGATCTTCACCGGACGCATCGAGCGGGCGATCGCGATGGCCATGCGCGCCCACGAGAAGCAGGTCCGGAAGGGCGACGGCCAGCTGCCCTACGTGGTCCACCCCGTCACCGTCGCCCTGATCCTCTCGCGCTACACGGGCGAGGAGGACACGATCATCGCGGGCCTCCTCCACGACACGCTCGAGGACACCGACACGACCCCCGAGGACATCGAGCGCGAGTTCGGCCAGAAGGTCCGCGACATCGTCGTCGACGTGACGGAGCCCGACCTCCCAGGCCTGTCCTGGGAGACCAAGAAGGCCCGGTACCTGCGCCGGCTCCAGGCCGCGCCGCGCCCATCCCTCCTGGTGGCGGCCGCCGACAAGACCGCCAACCTGATCTCGATGATCGCGGTGCACGCGTCGATGGGCGAGGCGCTGTGGGAGCGGTTCAACGTGCCCCCCGGGTTCAAGCTCGGCTTCTACCGCCAGGTCCACACGCTGATCCGCTCGTCGTGGTCGACCTGCCCGGTCCTCCAGGAGTTCGGCAACCGCCTCGAGGAAGCCGAGCGGAAGCTGGGCGCCCGTCCGTAAGACCCCCGTGGCCGGCGACTAGCGCCGGTGGCGACCGGCGGCCCAGAAACTGGTCGCCGCCACCGAAAGCGCCGCGATCGACACGCCGAATGCCAGCCGGTAGCTCCCGGTGAGGTCGTAGATCACCCCGCCGAGCCAGGGGCCGATCGCGGAACCCACGCGATTCCCGAACGTGATGATCCCGAGGACGGCGCCGAAGCTCCGGCCGCGGTACACGTCGGCCGTCAGCGCGGCGACGATGGGGCCGCGCGCGCCCAGCGTGAGGCCGAAGGGCAGCACGTAGGCCCACAGGAGCCACATCGGCATCCCGGGCGCGAGCAGCAGGAGCGCCAGCGTCCCGGCCGCCGTGGCCGCGTAGCTCAGGAGGGCCGTGGGGACCCGACCCCACCGGTCCGACAGGGTGCCGAACGTCACGCGGCCCACGGCGGACAGGAGCCCCACCGTCCCGAACGCGGCGGCGGCGCGGCGCGGGTCGATTCCCGCCTCGACGATGTGCGCGACCTGGTGTGTCATCACCATGAAGTTCGAGACGGGCGTGAAGAAGAAGGCCGCCGCGAAGAACCAGAAGCGCGCGGTCCCCATCGCGGCCGCGAGCCCCGGCCCCTCCTCCGGCGGCGCCGCGCTCGAGGCGTGGATCGCGCCCTTGCCGACGGTCCGCGGGGACAGCACGACCGCGGGCAGGAGCAGGAGCCCCGTCCCCACCCCGAGCGCCGCCATCGCCGACCGCCATCCGACCCGGTCGACCAGGAGGGCCGCAAGCGGCGCGAACACGAAGATGCCGAGTCCCATGCCGGACGACGCCAGCCCGTTGACCGTGCCCCGCGCGGTCGGGAACCAGCGACTCAGGACCACCAGCTGGGCGACGCTGCCGAGGAGCCCGGCCCCGAATCCCGCGACCACGCCGAACCACAGGAACAGGCCGACCGGCGAGCTTGAGGTGGACGCGAGCGCCATGCCGGCGCCCAGGATCACGGCGCCCGCCAGCATGACGGCGCGCTCGCCGAGGCGCTGCATGAGGGGGTCGACGACAGTCCCGACCAGCCCCAGGACCAAGTTGTGGACCGAGAACACCGCCGCAGGGAGACTCCGCAGGCCGCCCATCTCGCCCGCCAGCGGCAGGAGGAAGACCGGGAAGCTGTTCGACAGTCCCTGCGAGAGCACGATCGTGACGAAGGCTCCCGCGAGAGCGCGCCAGCGCGGCTCACGGCTCGCCGCGATCCATCTCCGCGGGCTCACGGGCGAGTGCCGGGGACCGGACCCCCGTCAGTGGGCACGGTAGCCCACGAGCGCGGCCGTCCGCGAGCGGGGGTCCACGGTCGACAGCCGGCGGATCATCGCCGGCGTCACGAGCGCGCGGTGCGGGATGTCCGCCAGATGCTCGGCCACCCACCAGAGGTCACCCGGCGTCGTCATCCAGCCCGCGTGGCGACGATCGAAGCGCGCGAGGTCGACCGGCTGGGAATACGCCCTGAGCGTGCGCTCGCCGCGAAGGTTCATGTAGCCGTCGAAGTAGCTCATCACGAGCTCGCGGAGCCCGCGGTAGACGGGCGCGCGGTACCGGAGCCCGGCGAAGTTCGACTTCGCGATCGCCCCCCAGCCGCCGTCGACGCGGAACACCGCCACGACGTGGTCGGTGTCCTGGACGGCCTCGAGGTCGAGGAGAAGCGGCGGGAAGCCGAGCACCCGGAGCGCCGCAGCGGCGAAGATCGCGCCCTCCAGGCAGTGGGCGGTGCGCTCGCGCAGGACACGGCGCGGCGACCAGGCCGTCCGCGCGAGGTGATACGGCATCGCGTCGAGGGCCCGCTGGATCCCGGCGGGGGTCCGCAAGGCCCGGAGGGCGCGCCACTCCCCCGGGGTCAGGCCGAACGCCGGTGTCAGCGGGCCTGCGGGCCGCCCGGCACGGCGGGGCGCGAGGCGAGATGGCACGCGCCGCGGGTCAGGCGAGAGGAAGCGGGCCTAGCGGCAGACGGATCGCGTGTAGGTCGGGACCCAGACCGACAGGCGCTGGCCGTTCGAGAACGTGCGCGTCTCCCAGTGGCCCGCGACCGTCAGGGTCTCGCAGTTCTCCGGCGGCGCCGCCGCCGAGGTCGTTCCGTGCGGAGGCGACCCCGACGGCGTCTCGGCGGCCTGGGGAGTAGGCGGGAGCGCGGACGCGTCGGGCGGCGGAGGAGCGGGCACGCCCGGCGGCGGTTCGGCTGGCGTGATGTAGGTCGCGCCCGGCGTGTACGCGGGATACGCGGCCGGATACGCCGGATAGGCGGAATACGTGGGATACGCGGAATACGCGGGGTACGCAGGAGGCGGCGCGTACACCGGATAGGCGGGCGCCGCGTAGACCTGCGGGTAGGCCCACAACGGCGCCGTCAGCAGCGCTCCCGCGGCCACCCCCACGGCGACACCGCCCCAGCCCCAGCAGCAGCCACCGTGCGAGTGTCCGCCGTGCCAGCCGCCGTGCGAGTGCCCGCCGTGCCAGCCACCGTGCCCGTGGCCCGACCAGCCCTGCCACCGCGGGCCGCCCCAGCCGTGGTTCGCGTGCCCGGCCGATGCCCGCGGCACGCCGGGGGCAAAGCGCGCGCCCCCGCCGGTCCCGCCGGGGGCAAAGCGCGCCCCTCCGCCGGTCCCGCGGGGCGCCGCGAGCGCAAGCGTGGGCGCCACGAGAAGCCCGACTGCCACGACCACCGCGGCACGGATCGCGCGTCGCATCACGGCTCTCCCTCCCGTCGGCGCGGCCGGAGCCCACGCCACGGCCACTATACACCCGGGCGCCGAAACCAGTCCTCGAGGGCCTCGCGCGTGCTCCGGAACGCGAGCGCGTCCCAGGGGATCTCCTCCCGCCCGAAGTACCCGGCCTCGCTCACCTCGTGGGCGTCGGGCGCCGCCTCGAGCCCGGGGGGCACCGTGACGTGGTAGACGACGATCACCACCGGCGCGTCCGCGTAGGAGTAGATCCCCAAAAGGCCGGCCGGCTCGAGATCGAGCCCCACCTCCTCGCGCATCTCGCGGCGCGCGGCGGCGGTCACGCTCTCCCCCCAGTCGACGTAGCCGCCGGGAAAGGTCCAGAGGCCGTGGGCCGGCTCGATCGCCCGGCGCGTCAGGAGCACGCGGCCGTCCCGCACCGGGATGGTCACGGCGACGATCTTCGGGTGGAGATAGCAGACGAACCCGCAGCCGCCGCACACCGGGTACTCGCGCATGTCTCGCGCGACCACGCGGCGCACGACCGGCGCGCCGCAGAGCGGGCAGAAGCGAAGCGTGTCGGGCCGGAGCTCGCGCAGCGGCTCCTGCTCAGCCACCGGCGCTCCCCTGCGACGACCCGCCGCGTCGCGACGCGGCCTCGCCGTCATCGTGGTATCGCGCGAAGAGCGGATGGAGGTCGCGGGCGCGCATCACGGCCCGGAAGTCGAACGCGACGCGGGGCGGCGCCGCGACGAACGCGTAGAGCTCGCTCTCGGAGGGGCCGGCGTGACTCCCCCGCTCGTCGAGGAAGTTCACGCAACCCGCGGTGGTGTAGTGGCCGTACAGGATGACGTCCCCACTCGAGGGCATGGCGAGGAGGTCCTGGAGACCCCGCACGACGACGTCACGATCCGGTCGGTCGAACACGGGGCAGCCGGTGGGGCCCGACGGCGGGGGGATCCGCAGCATGTCGCCGCGATAGTAGCAGAGGGGCCCGCGGGCATCCTGCGCCAAGACGAAGCCGATGGCCGGATGCCGTGACAGGCGATCGAGCGCGCCGGGGTATCGGGCGGCGATCTCCTCGGCCGGCACCCGCGCCGTCGTGTGCGTCAGGTAGATGTTCACGTTCGGCCCCGCCGGCACGATACAGAGCCCGCCGACCCAGACCGCGTTGCGCTCGCGCACGGGCCGCTGCTCCACGGTCGCGAGGGTGCGCTGCCAGGGCCCCGTGAACGGCCAGAGCGGCAGCGGAGGGTCGACCTCGCCCCCGGCGGGTGGCTCCCGTCCGAACGGGACGGTCGCGGGCGCGCCCGGCGCCGCCGGCGAGCCGTCCCGCGCAGGCCCGAAGCAGGCGGTGACCGCCTCGGCGACCGACGCCCCGCCGGCGACGACGCGGAACGGCACCGACCGGATCTGGCCGTGGTCGGACAGCACGTAAAGGTCGTAGGCGTGCTCGGGCACCCGCCCGACGACCCGCGCGAGGCGCCCGATGCTCCGGTCCACGCCACGGAGCGCGCGGAGCGCCGCGGGGTGGCGCGGGCCGAGCTCGTGGGCGGCGACGTCGTAGTCGACGAAGTTGACGTACAGGGCCGGGACGCCCGCGTAGAGGTCGGCGCTCACGCCGAGCGTGAAGAGCTCGCGGAGCCAGCCGCCGATCATGAGCCCGGTCATCATCCGGCGGAGCGACGGCACGCGGCGCCCGAGGGTGAAGTCACGGAGCGCCTCGCCGACCCAGCGGAGGAGCGCCCACGCGGTGACGACGGACATCTTCGCGACGAGGCACAGGAGGACGACGAAGGGCACGACCAGGGCCCGGAAGCCCACCCGACCCCAGAACGCGTGGGGCCGCAGCACGTGCGCGAAGGTGAGGACCGTGTCGTCGGCGCCGCCCCCGAAGACGCACCCGTAGGTGCGGCCCCCGCGGACGATCCCCGTCCCCGGCCGCGCGTGGACGGCCTCCACCGCCGCGGCATCCCAGGGGCGCGGGAACCACCGGTAGGTCCCGGTCCGCTTGTCGACGAACTCGAAGCCCGGGACGTCGACCGGCCCGCCGTACATGAGGCCGGCCTGGAACGCGGGCGTGGACGTCGGGAGGCCGGACGGGACCGCGTGGAGCGCGAGGGCACCCTGCCGGACGAGGCGGGCCAGGGCCGGCATGCGGCGGCGCTCCACGGCCTCTCGGACGACCTCGTGGGCGCACCCGCAGATCTGGATCACCACGAACCGCCGGGCCGGTGTCTCGCGACACGGGGGTTTCCGCGCCCAGCGCACGAGCCCGTCGAGCAGGCCCGAGACGGCGCGACCCGGGCGGGACCACCATCGGTCGGGCCTCGCCATCGATTCAGATCCTACGGTCGGCTCGCGCGCCGGGCAACGATCGCCTTGCGCCCCGAAGAGGGCGTCTGCTACCGTTCGAGATCATGGCCGAGCGAGAGCCCACGGGACCCTCCTGCTCCGACGGCGTCCGGGACTTCCGGGAGCCGGCGGGCCAGCGCTGAGGGCGGGAACCCATGCGGATCATCGTCATCGGCGCGGGCGAGGTCGGCTACCACATCGCGGAGCGGCTGTCCCACGAGGCGCACGAGATCGTCGTCATCGAGCGTCAGCCGGACGTCGTGCGGCGGCTCGAGGAGACCCTGCGGGTCCGCGCCATCGAGGCGGACGGCTCGTCGCCCCGCGCGCTCGAGGCGGCCGGTGTCCGGGACGCCGCGATGGTGATCGCGGTGGCGGACGTCGACGAGGTCAACATCGTGGCCTGCGCCATCGCGCACCAGTACGGCGTCGCCACCAAGATCGCGCGGGTCCGCGACATCGAGCTCGGCGAGCACCCCATCCTGCAGGGCGGCAAGGTGCTGGGGATCGACCTCCTGATCAACCCGACGCAGGTCGTGGCCGACGAGATCCTGCGCGTCATCAAGACGACCGGAGCGGCCGAGGTGGCCGACTTCGCCAACGGCCGCGTCCAGCTCCTGGGGGTCAAGGTCGGCGCCCGGGCGCCGCTCGCGAACCGCCGGCTCCGGGATCTCCGGTCGGTCCAGGCGTCCGCGCCCTTCCGCGTCGTCGGCATCGCGCGAGGCGAGCGGCTGATCGTGCCGACGGACGACACCGCGCTGGCGGCCGAGGACCACGTGTACGTCGTGAGCCGCCGGGACGTCATCCCCGACATCCTCGTCCTCATGGGTCGCACGGCGGCGACGACCAAGCAGGTGTTCGTCATCGGCGGGGGCCGCATCGGACTCGAGGTGGCGCGCGCGCTCGAGAACGACGAGATCACGGTGACGGTGCTCGAGCGGAACCGCGCCCGGTACGACGAGCTCACCCGTGAGCTGATGCACGCCCGGGTGGTCCACGGCGACGGCACCGACGTGAAGCTCCTAGTGGACGAGGACATCGGCTCGGCCGACGCGATCGCGACGCTCACCGACGACGACCCCACGAACCTCCTGGCGGGGCTTCTCGGCAAGCGCCACGGCGCCAAGAAGGCCGTCGCCCTGTTCAAGCGGCAGGACCTCATCCCGCTCGTCGGGTCGCTCGGGATCGACGCGGCGATCAGCCCGCGGCTCCTCACGGCCAGCGTGATCCTGAAGTACGTGCGGGGCGGGCGGGTCGTCTCGGTGTTCGAGCTGCCGGAGAGCGAGGCGGAGACGCTGGAGGTGGTGGTGCAGCAGGGGACGCCGGCCGCGGACCGGTCGATCGAGGCGCTGGAGCTCCCCGCCGAGGCCGCCCTGGTCGGCGCGGTAGTCCGCGGCGATCAGATGCTGACGCCGGACCCCGACCGCGTCCTGGCGGTGGGCGACCACGTCATCCTGCTCGCCCTGCCCCGCGCCCTCCCGACCGTGGAGCGCCTCTTCGGACTGTAGGGGCCGCTCGGCCCCCCGCTACGCCGGGCGCTCTTCCTCGGGCGGCGGCGCCTGGTCGGGCCCGCCCACCATCGAGTCCCAGTCGATCGGCGGACCGCCGCCCGAGTCGTCCTTCCCGCCCTCGCGCTTCCTCTCGGCCTTCGCGTCGCGCTTGGCCTTGCGGGCCTGTTCCTTCCGCCATTTCTCGCCGCTATAGGACCGTCGCCCCATGCCCCCCTCCGCGCCGACGCGTTGAGATGCCAAGGCCCTCCCGGATGCCCGGAAGGGCCACTCTGCCCCCGTCCTGCTCGCGCACGCTCAGAGTACGGGACCGATGATCCAGGGCGCGAACTCCTCCTCCCCGATCCCCTGAGCCTCGCTCTTCGTCTTCTTCCCGGACGCGACGGCCACCACTTCCTCGAACACCTGACGTCCCACGGCCTCGAGCGGCGTGCCCTCGAGGATGACGCCGCAGTTGATGTCCATGTCCTCCTCCATCTGCCGGTACACCAGCGAGTTGGTCGCCAGCTTGATGGAGGGCACCGGCCGGCAGCCGAACACCGAGCCGCGACCGGTGGTGAACACAACGATGTTGGCGCCGCCGGCGACGAGGCCCGTGACCGACACGGGGTCGTGGCCCGGCGTGTCCATGAAGACGAACCCTCGCGTCGTGATCGGCTCCCCGTAGAGGAATACGTCGTTGAGCGGCGTGGTCCCGCCCTTGGTGACGCCCCCGAGGGACTTCTCGAACACGGTGGTGAGGCCGCCCGCCTTGTTCCCCGGCGCCGGGTTGTTGTCCATCTCGGCCCCGAGCACGCGGCAGTAGTACTCCCACCACTTGAAGCGGTCGATCAGCTTCTTGGCGACGCCCTCGTTCACCGAGCGCCGGACGAGGAGGTGCTCCGCGCCGTAGATCTCCGAGGTCTCCGCGAGAACGCCGGTGCCGCCGTAGCGCACCAGCTCGTCCACCGCCCAGCCGAGCGCGGGGTTGGCCGTGATACCGGAGTTCCCGTCAGACCCGCCGCAGTTCGTGGCCAGGATGAGCTCCGAGAGGGGCTGCGGCGTCCGCCGGGCCTCGTTGGCGATCGGGAGGATGTCCTGGACCGCCTTGATCCCGGCCTCCACCGTCTTGCGCACGCCCCCCGACTCCTGGATCGAGATGACGCGGGGCCGCCCGAGCTTCTGGCGCTCGATGAAGGGCACCGTCTGGTTGACCTCGCATCCGAGCCCGATCAGGACGTAGGCCCCCACGTTCGGGTGGCGGGCGTAGCCGCCGAGCACCCGCATCAGCGCCTCGTGGTCCTCGCCGAAGAGCTTCGTCCCGCACCCGGACTTGTGCGTGATCGCGATGACCCCGTCGATATGGGGAAAGTTGCGCTGGACCTCCCGGAAGCGCTCGCGGATGAACTGACACACGCTCGCCGAGCAGTTGACCGTGGAGATGACGGCGACGTAGTTGCGCGTCCCCACCCGCCCGTCGGCGCGCTTGAACCCGTCGAAGTAGCGCATCTCCGACTGCGGGTAGTAGTCGACCGGGCGGACGTCCACGCCGACCTCGTACGCGCGCTGGTACTCACCGACCGCGAGGTTGTGCGTGTGGACGTGCTCGCCCCGCGCGATCGGCTGCGTGGCGAAGCCGATGACCTGGCCGTAGCGCCGGACCGCCTCGCCCTTCCCGCGGTCGCGCCGGGCGATCTTGTGGCCGGGCCGGATGTCGCACTGGAGCTCGATGCGCTCGCCGCCGTGCTCGATGACCGTCCCCGTCGGAATGGGCGCCTTGGCGATGATGACGTCGTCCTCGGGGTGCAGGATCAGCGCTTTCGCTCGGAGGTCGAACGTCGCCATGGCCCGGGGCTCCTCTCGGTCGTGGGGCGATCCACCCTCGCCGGCTTGCACGGCGGAAACCGCCCTCTGGCCCTTATACCATACACGGGCCGAGCTGGGCCGCCCCCGGCGCTTCCGGGGCCTTCCGCGCTACGGTAACATCTCGTTGAATGCGCAGCCGGCGTCTCGCGCTCGTCGCCGTCCTGGCGCTCCTCGCGTATCCGGCCGGGCCCGCTCCCGCGCAGCTCGCGCCGCGGCCCGCCGAGCCCTCCGGCCCCACCCTGCGCATGGGCGCGCTGCTCCCGCTGACCGGCCCCGGCGCCTGGTTCGGCGCGGAGATCAAGCAAGGGCTCGAGCTCGCCGCGGCGGAGCTCGGCCCGGCACCGCGCCGCCCTCCGCCGGCGGGCGACGGCACGACGCCCGAAGCGGCCGCTCCCGGAGCCGCGGGTGGGAATCCCGGTGCCGGCGCGACGGCACCACCCGCATCGACGACCGCTCCGGCGAAGCCCGACGCCGGCGTGACGACGCCACCGGCCTCGGCGACCGGCCCCGCGGCCGACGCGGCCGCGCCCGCGTCGGCCGCCCCGTCCGGCGACTCCCCGGCCGCCACCACGGAGACCAAGCCGAGCCCGAAAGCCCCCGCGGCCGAGTCCGTCGAGCCGGCGGATCGGCCCCGCACGGTCGCGCTCGCCGTCCAGGCGCAGGACGTCCAGCCCCTCGACGTCCGGGACGCCGAGGCCGAGCTGGCCAAGCTCCTGGGCACGGGCGTCAGCGCCGTGGTCACGGCGTCCCCCACCCCGACGCTTGCGGCCTACCCGCTGGCGTCGGCGCGGGACGTGCTCGTGCTCCACGCCGGGCTCGCGAACGAGCGGTTCCCGGCCACGAGCCGGACGCTGTTCCAGCTGCGGCCCTCGCCCGGCGCCCGCGCCGAGCTCCTGGGGGCGTATGCGTGGGAACGCGGACTCCGTCGCCTCGCGGTGCTCACGGGTGGCGATCCCGCCGGTCGCGCGATGCGCGCCGCGGTCGCCGCCCGGTGGCGGCAGCTGGGCGGCCACCTCACCCACGAGGAGAGCCTGTCGCTGGACGCTTCGGACCTGCGGTCGCGCCTCCGCGCGGTCTCCCGCCTCGGGCCCGACGCCGTGCTGCTGGGCTTCCAGGGCGTGGCGCTCGGCGAGGCGGCTCGCGCGCTCCGCGACGCCGGGTACGGGGGGCAGATCCTGGCCGCAGACGACGACCGGGCCGCGCGCCTGGCCGGGGGCCGCGCGCTCGACGGCGCGCTCCTGCTGAGCGACGCCTTCGTGCCCGTGCCGGGCACGCGCGGGGCTCGATTCGCCCGGGCCTACGAAGCGAAGCACGGAAGCCCACCCTCTCGCTTCGCGGCCGTCGCGTACGAGACCGCCGTCCTCTTCGTCGACGCCGCCCAGAAGTCGCTGGGCGGCGGGCGCGGCATGGGCGGCACGCGTCTCCGCGACGTCCTCGTCACCGGGCGGCGCTTCCCCTCGCTCTTCGCGGGCGACGTCACGGTCCGCGACGATGGGACCATCGCGCGCCCGCTGGCCCTGTTCCGCGTCGACGGCGACGCCCAGGTCTTCGTGGGGTACGTCGACCTCGACGGCCGTCTCATCGCGGCCCCCGCGGCGAGCACCCCGTGACGTTCCGCGACGGCGGCCTCGACCTCTCACCGGAGGAGCGGGCGCTGCGGGCCGAGGTGGCGCGGGTCGGCGCCGAGACGCTCCGCCCGATCGCCGAGGCGTGGGGCGAGCGCGACGAGCTCAACTGGGAGCTCGCGCGAGCGCTCGGCCGAGAGGGCCTGTTTCCGCGCCTGGTACCGGCCGCCTACGGAGGCAGCCTCGACGGGCCGTTCCGATCGGTCACGCTGTGCCTGATCCGCGAGGAGCTCGCGCGAACCTGCGCGGCCGCTGAGGAGCTGTTCGCGATCCAGGGGCTCGGAAGCTATCCGATCCTCCTCGCCGGCACGGAGGCCCAGAGGGAGCGCTGGCTCCCCGCGCTCGCGCGGGGCGAGACGGTGCCGGCGTTCGCCCTGACCGAGCCCGACGCGGGCTCGGACGCCGCGGCGCTCCAGACGCGCGCCGAGCTCCGCGACGGCCAGTGGGTGCTCGCGGGAGCGAAGCGGTTCATCTCCAACGCGCCCGAGGCGAGCCTCTACGTGGTGTTCGCCCGCACCGGCTCGGCGCCGGGGCCCACGGGCCTCTCCGCCTTCGTCGTCCCGAAGGGCGCGCCCGGCCTGTCGGGAACACCCATGCACACGCTCGCGCCCCACGTCATCGGGGAGCTCGTCTTCGACGACTGCCGCATCCCCGCGGACCACCGCCTCGGGGCCGAGGGCGACGGCTGGCGGATCGCGATGGGCACGCTCGATGTCTTCCGCGCGTCGGTGGGCGCCCAGGCGGTGGGGCTCGGGCAGGCCGCCCTCGACCTCGCGCTCGCCCACGCCCGGCGCCGGACGCAGTTCGGCCAGCCGATCGCCCAGTTCCAGGCGATCCAGGCGAAGCTCGCCGACATGGCCACCGAGCTCCGGGCCGCGCGGCTCCTCGTCTACTCGGCGGCGCGCCTCCGGGACTCGGGGGCGGCGCGCGTGACCCTCGAGTCCGCGATGGCCAAGCTGTTCGCTACCGAGGCCGCCCAGCGCGCGGTCGATCACGCGGTGCAGATCCACGGGGGCGCGGGCCTGCTTCGAGGCTCTCCGATCGAGCGCCTCTACCGGGAGGTGCGGGCCCCCCGGATCTACGAGGGCACCTCGGAGATCCAGCGCCTCATCATCGCGCGCCAGCTCCTGCGCGAGGACGAGGGCGCCGGCTGACCGTCAGCGCCGCGCCGCGGCCGGGATCGGGGGCAGGACGAGCATCCGGTCCTCGACGCGCCCGTCCGGATGGTACCGGAGCAGCTCCTGGCGGACGATCCGCACCGCGATGTCGCGGAGATCCGGGTACTCAACCTCGCCGCGCACCTCCACCGTCGGCGCCGATCGACCCGTCAGGGGCATCTCGGCCAGCGTGGTGATCACCGTGCCCCTGAGGCGCGGCTCTCGCATGAGCGCGTCGGCGATCTGCCCTTCGATCACGATCGCCTGAGCGCGACGCTTCCGGCGGAGATCGATCGCCGCGACCGCCACGATGAGCGCGCCCAGGATCGCCAGCCCGACGATGATCGCCGGGACCGCGAGGCCCCCGCCGTCGGCCGCGGGGAACGGCGTCGCTCCAGGACCTGGCGTCGGCAGCCCCTGCGCGAGCGCGGCCGCCCGGGTCGCCATCTCGACGATCCCGACGGACGCGAGCGTCGACAGGAATCCGAATCGTCGATTCATCGCCGGCCTCCTTCGCGGGCCCGCCCCGGCTCGCGGGTGCCGTGCCCGCCACCTCTCTTCCGGTCGGGGCTCTCCGGGCCTCCGCTTCGCACGGGCGGCCCGGAGAGCGCGATCGGAGTTGTCCCTAGGACTTGACCTCGAGCTTCCGAACGGTCTTCGTCTGGCCGGACTCGACGTACGCGATCATCACCGTCGAGCCGGGTTTGAGCGTCGTCCACTCGACCGCGACCCCCGGGGGCACGGTGAGCGTGGTGCCATCTTCCAGCGTGACCTGCTTCTTCGCCTGATCGACGGCCTTCACCTTGCCCTCCATCATCTTCTCGGGCATGGCGGGGGCCGCGGGGGCTTGCGCGGGGGCCTGCTGGGCGGAAACGACACCGACCCAGCCGACGAGCGCAACGATCAGCAGCGCGGACATCCAGCGGAGCTTCATGTACGAACCTCCTGTGCGACAACGAGTCGCCTTTGCACCTGGCTGACGCAGTCGACGTCAGCGCGACGCAAACGGCCGATGAGTGGAGGAGCAACGTCAGTGCCATGCGCGCGAGTGCGGAGGAAGTCCGCTATCGGCGCCGCGGGTGTCGCGTCTCGTGACAGGATCGCGGCCCGGAATGCCCGACCGGCTCGCTCGCGGAGAGGCGAATCGCGCCACGCCGCAGGAATGCGCGTGAAATAACTACAACGAGCGTAGAAGCTACCGGGGCGCGCGAGGACGGAGCTGCGGGACTACGGTCGGGAGGCGGGCGAGAGCGCCATCCCGTGCGGACCCTTGCCGACGGCGATCCGCTTGATCTCCCGGTGGTCCCCGAGCCCGATCACCGTCACGACGTTGGCGTGGCGGTTCGACACGTAGGCCTTCGTCCCGTCGTGGGCCATCACCACCAGGTCCGGGTAGCCCGGCTGGGGGATCTCGGTGACGACCTCGAGGTCCTCGGTGCGCAGCACCGCGATCCGATTCGCCTTGCGGAGCGTCACGTAGAGGAACCGCCCGTCGGGCGTGAGCACGGCGTCGTGGTTGACGCCCTTCACCTTCCCGGTGGCGACGATCTTGTGGGTGCGCGCGTCGATCTTCGAGACGGTGCGGTCCTCGCCGTTCGCCGCGTACACGTACTGGCCGTCGGCCGAGAGCGCGAGCCCCATGGCGTCTCCGCTCGACGGCAGCACCTCGAGGATCTTGCGCTGCGGCACGTCGACGACGGTGACGTTCCCGGCCGTCTCGCTGGTCACCCAGAAGAGCTTCCCGTCCTTCGAGAAGATCCCGTGAGCGGGCCACGTGCTGACCTCGATCTCGCCGTCGAGCGCACCCTTCTGGATGTCGTAGATGAGGAGCTTGGACACGTCGCCCCAGTCGAGCACCCAGCAGTACCGGCCGTCGGGGGTGAACGTGAGGTTGTACGGCCACTCCCCGATCTTCACCTTCCGGAGGACCTTGCGCGCCGCGACGTCGACGATGCTGATCACCCGGCTCTTGTCGTGGATCGCCCAGGCCTGCGCCCCGTCGGGCGTCAGGACGAGCCGGTTCGGCACGCCACCCCCGAGGGGAATCGTCGCCACGACCTCGTTCTTCACCGTGTCGATGACGGAGACGGTGCCGGAGTGCGTGTTGGAGACGTACAGCTCGTCCGCGCGCGCGTCGACGGTCCACGCGGCCAGCGCGAGCAGGGCGGCCACGGCGACTCGCATCACGGGGCGCTCGCTCCTCGGTGAAATGGGCTTCGTGCGAGGGCGAGTATAGCATTCGGGCCCCCGCGACCCCGCACCCGGCGGAGCGCTAGGGAACCAGGACGTCTTCCCCCCAGCCGCCTGCCCCGCGGACGAACAGCCGGCGGTCGTGGAGCCGGTCCGGGGAGCCCCGCCACTGCTCGATCCGCTCGGGGACGACGTACACGCCCCGGAGAAACTCAGGCCGGGGCACCGCCTCGGGAGTCGGGTAGCGCTGGCGCAGGGCGTCGATCCCCTCCAGGAACCGCGCCCGCGATCCGACCGGGGTCGACTGGCCCGCATAGGTTGCGTAGTAAACGTCCAGGAGGCGCGACGCGTGGACCTTCTGGTTCCAGTAGGTGTCGACGAGGGCCTCGGGCATGGGCTGGATGGCCCCGCGCACGCGATACTGGCGGCGGATCGTCAGCCACAGCAGGAGGATCTCGGCGTGCCCGGAGGCAAGCGGCTCCCACTTCGGGCTGGTCTGGCTGATCAGGAGCCCGATCCCCTGAGGCCCGACGTCGCGGAGAACGATCGGGCGCACGCCCGGGGCGCGGGCGTCGCGTCCGGGACCGGAGGTCCCAAGGACGCAGAGGTCCACCATCGGGTCGCCGGCCGCCCGGGCACGCTCCCGATCCTCGACCACGAGCGCGACGGGATCGACGGGCGGGGCGGTCACGAGTCGGCATTGTATCAGCACGGCCCCCGCGCGGGCCCCCGAGGCCACGAAGTGGCGGAGGCTTCCACGTTCTGATAGGGTCTCGGACGAGAAGCATGTGAGGACGCTCGCCGAGTCGAACGCGCCCCCGGACGTGCCGCGAGGCTGGCTCCGCCGCGCCCGCCGGCTGTGCTTCTCGGCGCTCGGCCTCGCCGGATGCGTCGGGCTCTGGGCCCAGCCGGCGCCCTCTGCCGACCTCTCGACGATCAAGCTTCCGCCCGGCTTCGCGATCGACTTCTTCGCGCGCGACCTGGGGTTCGCGCGATTCCTCACGCTCGACCCACGCGGCACCCTCCTCGTCTCCGTGCCCCGCGCGGGCCGCGTGATCGCCCTCCCCGACGACAACCGGGACGGCAAGGCGGACGGCGTCGTCAACGTCGTGGAGGGCCTGGAGCTCCCGCACGGGCTCGCGTTCCTGAACGGCCAGCTCTACGTGGCCGAGACCGGGCGGGTCGTCCGGTTCGACTACGACCCGGCCACGCGACGCGTCAGCGGACCGCCCACAGTGGTCGTGCCGGACCTTCCGGCCCGGGGCACCCACTGGACGCGAACCATCACCGTGGGCCCCGACCGCCGCCTCTACGTCTCGGTGGGGTCCACCTGCAACAGCTGCGAGGAGAAGGATCCCCGCCGCGCCGCCATCTACGGCTACGAAATCGACGGCCGCGGCGGCGCGCCGTTCGGCACCGGGCTCCGGAACGCGGTCGGGATCGCCTTCCGCCCCGGCACGTCCGAGCTCTGGGCGACCGTCAACGGCCGCGACTGGCTCGGCGACGACCAGCCGGGCGAGTACGTCACGCGGGTGGAGGAGGGCGGCTTCTACGGCTGGCCGTACTGCCACTGGGCGCCTTCCGGTCTCGTGCCAGACCCCGAGCTAGGGCGAGGCGACCGGTGCAAGAATGCGCGCCGGCCGAGCCTCCTCTACCAGGCGCACACGGCGCCCCTCGGCCTCGCGTTCTACACCGGAGCCCAGTTCCCCGCCGAGTACCGCGGCGATCTCCTCGTGGCGCTCCACGGCTCCTGGAACCGCTCGGTGCCCGTGGGCTACAAGGTCATCCGGGTGCGGCTGGGCGGTGGCGCCGCGCCGGTCGCGGAGGACTTTGCGGCCGGCTGGCTCGTGGGCGGGCGAGCCTGGGGTCGGCCCGTGGACCTCGCCGTGGCGCCCGATGGGGCGCTGTTCCTGTCGGACGACTACCTGGGCGCGGTGTACCGGATCACCTACCGGAGCCGCTGATCACGCGTAAGCTCGACACGGTAAGGGCTACACGCCGGCCGCCGCGGACGCTTGCCGGCATGGCCTTCGCCGTCGGAAGAGACGCCAGCCCCGCGCGGCTCGCGCGAACGGCCCCAGACCCGGGAGCGCGGCACGCCGGTTGCTCCCAGACGTCACCATCGTGTTCCGGAATCGGCTCTCGGTGCGCCTCCCCGCTCGCCTGACCGCGCTCTGGGCCGCCGCTCGGCGGCGGCGAGGGCTGCTGGTGGCCGGCGCGATCCTGGTCCTCCTGGGCCCGCCGGTCGCCTTCGGCATCTGGACCTGGCGGACCGCGGCGGCCGTCGACCTCTCCCGCCTGGAGGACGCCGCTCTCATCTACGCGGCCGGCCAGGTCCTCGTGCCAGGCGTCTCGATCGAGGCCGCGGATCTGCCGGGCGCCCTCCGGCGTCTCGGCTATCGCGAGACCTCGGCGACGCCCTCGGCGCCCGGACAGTTCCACCGCGAGAGCGCCCTCTGGGAGGTCTACCTCCGGCCTCGGGACGATCCTGCGGCCACGCGGCCCGCCCTGCCCGTCCGTCTCCTCGTCGACGGGGGACGGATCCGCCAGCTCATCACGGTCGGTGGCGAGCCGCTCGACGAGGTCGAGCTCGAGCCCGAGACCCTCACCGGCCTCGGCGGGGCGGCGAACCAGCTCCGCCATCCCATCACGCTCTCGGCGGCGCCGAAGCATCTCGTCCAGGCCGTGCTGGCCGCCGAGGACCACCGCTTCTTCGAGCACCGCGGGGTGGACGCGCGGGCCGTGGCCCGCGCGGTCTGGGTGAACCTGCGCCGCGGCGGGCTGGCGCAGGGCGGCAGCACGCTGACCCAGCAGCTGATCAAGAACCTCGTCCTGACGCCGAAGCGCACGTGGGGGCGGAAGGTGCAGGAGGCGGCGCTCGCCCTCGCGATCGAGCGTCGCTACTCCAAGGACGAGATCCTCGCCGCGTACCTGAACGGCATCTACCTCGGCCAGCACGGCGGCTATGCCGTGTACGGCATCGGCGCGGCGTCGCGGAGCTTCTTCGGCAAGGACGTCGAGCGGCTCACGCTCGGCGAGGCCGCGACCCTGGCGGGGATCATCCGCGCGCCGAACACCTACTCCCCCGTCCAGCATGCCGATCGCGCCCGGGAGCGACGGAACACGGTCCTGCGCCGGATGCGCGAGCTCGAGATGATCGACGACAAGAAACTCGCCCAGACCGCCCAGGAGCGCCTGGTCGTCCAGCGCGGGACGGCCATCAGCGCGCTGGGCCCGTACTTCGCGGACTGGGTGCGAGGACAGGTCGAGCAGACCCAGCCGGCCGACGAGTCGTCGACGGCGGGTCTCCGGATCTACACGACGCTGAGCCCCGTCCTCCAGCGCGCCGCGGAGGCCGCGCTCGCGCGCGGGCTCGATCGCCTGGAGGGCCAGTACAAGGCGCTCCGCCGCACGGACCCGACGGGGCGGCTCCAGGGCGCGATCGTGGCGCTCGACGCCCGCACGGGCGAGATCCGCGCCATGGTCGGCGGGCGCGACTACGGCCAGAGCCAGTTCAACCGCGTCGTCCAGGCGCGCCGGCAGCCCGGCTCGGCCTTCAAGCCGTTCGTCTACCTGGCAGCCCTCGGCCTGGGGCCGCGCGGCGAGCCCCCGAACTTCACGCCGGCGTCGCTGCTCGAGGACCGGCCGCTCACGATCGGCACCGGCAAGAACGCGTGGACGCCGCGCAACTACGACAACCGGTACGAGGGCACGGTCACGGTGCGGCGGGCCCTCGAGCAGTCGCTCAACGCCGCCACGGTGTGGATGGCCGACACCGTGGGCTACGACGCCGTGGTCCGCACCGCGCGGGAGGCCGGGTTCACGAGCCCGATGGACCCGGTGCCGGCGCTCGTCCTCGGCAGCTTCGAGGTCACCCCGATCGAGCTGGCCTCGGCCTTCGCGGCGCTCGCGAGCCCCGGCGACCGCGTCCAGCCGACGGGCCTCCGCGCCGTGGTGGACCGCGAGGGTGGCGTCAGCGAGCCGCGGCTCGAGCGGAAGTCCGGTCTCCGGGCGGACGAGGCGTTCCTGATCACGCACCTGCTCGAGGGCGTGATCGACCGTGGCACCGGCGCCTCGGCACGCGCCCTCGGCATCGAGGGCCCCGTCGCCGGGAAGACCGGGACCACCAACGAGGGACGCGACACGTGGTTCGTCGGCTACACGCCGCGCCTGGTCGCGCTGGTGTGGGTCGGGTTCGACCAGCGGGACGTCCTCCGGCTGTCGGGCGCGCAGGCGGCCCTGCCGATCTGGGCCGACTTCATGCGCACCGCGCTCGGCGTCGTGCCGGCGCCCGCGCCGTCGCCGCCGCCCTCCATCACCTTCCGTGACGTCGACGCCACCAACGGCAAGCTCGCCACCTCCTGGTGCCCGCTGGTGATCCACGAGGCGTTCCTCGCCTCCACCGAGCCCCGCGAGTCCTGCCCGGACCACGGGCCGGCTGCCGCGGTTCGCTCCTTCTTCCGGCGCCTCTTCGAGTCCGGCCGCTAGCGTCGCGCCGCCGGAGCGGACGGGGCGGCCCGGATTGCCACCGCCGCGCCATCCCCGGTACGATACCGGTGCGGCATGCGGCTCACCGGGAAGGTCGTACTGATCACCAACGTCGGCCAGTACATGGGTCCGGCGTGCGCCGAGGAGTTCGCCAAGGAGGGCGCGACCCTCGCGCTCCACGAGCGGACCGAGGCTCGCGCACAGGCCGCCCTCGACCTCGCCCGCGCCTACGGCCGCGAGGCGACCGTGGTGACCGGCGACCTCACGGTGTCCGGGGAGGCCAACCGCGTCGTGCGCGCGGTGGCCGAGCGCCACGGGCGGCTCGACGTCCTCGTCAACAACTCGAGTCACCTGCCGGTCGGCGGCCCGGTCGACGAGGTCTCCGACGAGACCTGGCGATCAATGGCCGCCCACCTGTACGACGAGCCCTTCTTCTGCCTGCGCGCCGCGATCCGCGTCATGAAGCGCCAGGGTCACGGGAAGGTCGTGAACATCACCTCGGCCGTCGCCATCCCGGGGCTGCCGAACTACGCGGCCTATTCGGCGGCCCGGGCGGGCGCGAACGGGCTCACGCGCGCGGTGGGGCGCGAGGTCGCGCGCCACAACATCCAGGTCAACGCGGTGGCCCAGAACTTCGTCGAGAACCCCACCTATTTCGGCCCGGAGGTGACGGACCACCCGGAGAAGCTCGCGCGCGTCGTCCGGAACGTTCCCGCGGGACGTCTCGCGCGCTCCGAGGAGTCGGCGAAGCTGTGCGTGTTCCTCGCGTCCGACGAGGCGGACTTCTTCTGCGGCCAGGTGATCCCGTTCGCCGGCGGCTGGATCTGACCGGCCCGCCGCGAATAAGGACGAGGCGATGAGCGACGTCAGCGCCGCGGACCTCTACCGGCACCTCGGCGAAGCGGCGCCGCCGCGCGGTCGCGAGCGGCGCTCTTTGTCTGAGCGGCGCGCCTGGCGCCCCGCCCCCCCCGGCCGGGCCTGAGACGTGGGCTTCCAGCCCGAGCTCGCCCTGGTCGTCGAGGGGCGTGAGGGCCGCACGCCGCTGCCCTTCACGGTGCGCCACATCGTCTGCGCCGGATACACGAGCCGGGACCAGGGGGAGGCCGAGCGCCACATCCGGGAGCTCGAGGACCTCGGCATCGCCCGGCCGAAGGAGGTGCCGATCTTCTTCGCGGTGGCCTCCTACCTCGCGACGACCGAGCAGGTCGTCGAGGTGCAGGGTCCGTTCACGTCCGGCGAGGCGGAGCTCGCGCTGGTCCTCGGGCCGGGCGGCCCCTGGGTGACGGTCGCCAGCGACCAGACCGACCGCTTCGTCGAGCGGCACTCGGTCCCCGCCGCGAAGCAGCTCTGCCCCAAGGTGCTGGCGCCGACGGTCTGGCCCCTCGCCGACGTCGAGGCCCACTGGGACGAGCTCGAGCTCCGGGCGTGGGTCCGGAGCGGCCGCAAGCGCCGCCTCTACCAGGAGGCGAAGCTCGGAAGCCTCCTCCCGGTGCCGACGTTGCTCGAGGGCCTCCGCCGGCGCGTCGGCCGCGCGCTCGACGGCGTGGTCCTCCTCTCGGGAACGGTGCCGACCGTGGACGGCCAGGTGGTCTACGGCGACGGGTACGAGCTGGAGCTCGCCGACCCCCACCTCGGCCGGGCCATCCGGACCCAGTACGCGGTCCGCGTCCTGGAGCGCGACCCCCGCTGACCAACGCTCAGACCGACCGGCGCGGCCTTCAGCGCGACGGAGAACCCATGGCGACGAGCATCGAGCACCGGCAGGTTCAGGCGAACGGTATCACCTTCCACGTGGCGGTCTCGGGGCCGCCCGACGGCCCGGCGGTCCTGTGCCTTCACGGGTTCCCCGAGGGGTGGATGAGTTGGCGCCCCGTCATGCACGCGCTCGGCGAGGCCCGGATGTACGCGCCGGACATGCGCGGCTACGGCGAGACCGAGCGGCCCCGGAACGGCTACGACGTGTTCACCCTCACCGACGACATCGCCGCGCTCATCCGCGCGCTCGGGCTCGAGCGGCCCGTCCTCGTGTCCCACGACTGGGGCGCGGCCCTCGGGTGGATCTTCGGGCACCGATACTCGCCTCTCGTCCGTCGGCTCGCGATGGTGAACTGCCCGCACCCGAAGACCCTGGTGCGCGCCGTGCTCCACTTCGAGGACTTCCAGACGATCCGCATCCCCTGGGTGCCCTTCTTCGAGATCCCGCGGCTCCCCGAGATCCTCCTGACGAGCGCGCTCGGTCGATGGCTCCTCAAGCTCTCGTTCACCCTGCGGGAGGGCCAGAAGGGCACGATGGACGTGGGGCTGGTGGACGAGCTGGTCGCCCGGTTCCAGCGGCCCGACGACGCGCACGGGCCGATCCAGTACTACCGCGAGATGGTGTCCACCCAGATCTGGGCGGCGAAGCGCGAGCGACTCGAAGCAGTCTACCGGAACCCTATCTCGGCGCCGACCACGCTCGTGTGGGCGGCGCGGGACGGCGCGCTCTCCGCGCGCGTGGCCATGAACAGCGAGCTCGACGCCGGCTGCCCGGTGGATCTCCGTCCGCTCCCGGGCGTCGGCCACTTCGTCAGCCTGGAAGCCCCCGACAAGCTCGCGCGCGAGATCCGGCGACTCCTGGAGGCGCCCTAGCGCGCCGGCCCGCCGCGCGGCGGGCCTGGCGTCACGCCTCCCGGCGCGAGGCGCCGACCAGGCGTCGCCAGCGCAGCGCGAGGATCCACGTGAGGCCCCCGGCGACCAGCACCTGGCCGACGTCGACCAGGAGGTAGAGCCAGCTCACCGCCAGCTCGCCTGTGATCCAGCTCGCCGTCGTCCCGATCAGGACGCTCCCGATCGCGAGGACCCAGCCTCGGAGCCAGCTCGGGACGAGGTAGGCCACGACGAGGCCCAGGACGACCCCGCAGCCGACGGGGAACACTTCTTCCATGACGCCCTCCTCGCGACGTGGGCTCGAGTGACCCGAGCCATGTGCGGGACTCTAGACGGCCCGGCACGGAGCTGTCAATCGTCCCCGCCCGCGCTGCGGTCGCGGGTGGCGTGCGCTGGCGATGGCGCAGTCGCCCCCGCTGCCGGCGTCAGCGTCGTAGCCGGCGTCGCGAGCGGCAGCAACTGCGAGCGCCCGCCAGTTCCGAGGGGCCATGCGGGACGACCCGATTGCGACTCCCGCGCCGTCGACCTATGATCGGCGGCGGTGCGCCGTCTCGAGGCTCGATCGAGAACGGCCGCGCGATCCCCTCGACGAGAGGTCAGTCCGATGGACGCAGCCTGGTTCCAGGGTCTCCGCTGGCGCTGTATCGGTCCGCCCCGCGGCGGGCGCGTGGTCGCCGTCGCCGGTCATCCCACCGAGCCCATGGTGTTCTACTTCGGCGCCGTGGCCGGCGGCCTGTGGAAGACGACGGACGGCGGCACCTACTGGGAGAACGTCTCGGACGGCTACTTCCGGACGTCCGCCGTCGGCGCGCTCGCCGTGGCCGAGTCGGATCCGAACGTCGTCTACGCGGGGATGGGCGAGGCGACCATCCGCATCGACGTCGTCTACGGGGACGGCGTCTACAAGACGACCGACGGCGGGAAGACGTGGGCCCACATGGGGCTCGCCGACACCCGCCACATCGGGAAGATCCAGGTCCATCCGAAGGATCCCGACCTCGTGTACGTCGCGGCGCTGGGCCACGCCTTCGGGCCGAACGCCGAGCGGGGCGTCTTCCGATCGAAGGACGGCGGACACAGCTGGCAGCGCGTGCTCTTCCGGAGCGATCGCGCCGGGGCGATCGACCTCGCGCTCGACCGGACGAACCCGCGCGTCCTCTACGCCTCCACGTGGGAGGTGTACCGGCACTTCTGGACGCTGTCGAGCGGCGGCCCCGACAGCCGGCTCTACAAGTCCGTCGACGGCGGCGACACCTGGACCGACCTGACGGACAATCCGGGACTGCCGACCGGCATGAAGGGGAAGATCGGCGTCACGGTGTCGTCCGCGCGTCCCGACCGCGTGTGGGCCATCATCGAGGCCGACAAGGCCGGGCTCTACCGCTCCGACGACGGCGGCCGCACATGGGAGCTCGTGTCCGACAACCGGGACCTGATCCACCGCCCGTGGTACTACTGCCACGTCTTCGCCGATCCCGTGGACCCCGACACCGTCTACGTCACCAACCTCCGGATGTGGAAGTCGACCGACGGCGGCCGGACGTTCACGGAGATCACGACGCCCCACGGAGACAACCACGACCTGTGGATCGACCCGCGCGATCCCCGCCGCATGATCGAGGGCAACGACGGGGGCGCCTGCGTCTCGTTCAACGGCGGGCAGAGCTGGTCGACGATCTACAACCAGCTGACCGCGCAGTTCTATCACGTGGCGGTCGACGACCAGTACCCGTACCGCGTCTACGGCACCCAGCAGGACAACTCGAGCGTGAGCGTGCCCAGCGCCTCGGAGAACGGCGGCATCACGTGGGGCGACTGCTACCCCGCGGGGACCGGGGAGAGCGGCTACATCGCGGTCCACCCGCGCGACCCGAATGTCGTCTACGTGGGCGCGGTGGGGAGCTCGCCCGGCGGCGGGGGCGCTCTCCAGCGGTACGACCACCGGACGCGCCAGATCCGCCTGGTGACCGTCTGGCCCGAGGTCTACTACGGCTGGGGCGCGAAGGACCTCCGATACCGGTTCGCGTGGACCTTCCCCATCGTGTTCTCGCCGCACGACCCCGGGACGCTCTACGCCACGGGGAACCTCGTCTTCCGGACCCGCGACGAGGGATCGAGCTGGGAGGCGATCAGCCCCGACCTCACCCGGCAGGACGTGACCAAGCTCGAGGCGTCGGGGGGCCCGCTCACGAAGGACACGAGCGGCGCCGAGCACTACGGCACCGTGTACGCCTTCGCGGAGTGCCCGCGGGAGCGCGGCGTCCTGTGGGCGGGAAGCGACGACGGGCTGATCCACGTCTCCCGCGACGACGGGCAGACGTGGCAGAACGTGACGCCGCCGGACCTCCCGGAGTGGTCGCTCATCGCGACGATCGAGCCCTCGGCCCACGCGCCGGGCACGGTCTACGTCGCGGCCACCCGCTACAAGATCGACGACTACCACCCGTATCTCTACAAGACGGAGGATTACGGCCGGACCTGGCAGGCGCTCGCCGCGGGGTTCCCGGCCGGCGAGATCAGCCGGGTGATCCGCGAGGACCCCGTGCGGCCGGGGCTCCTCTACGTCGGGACGGAGACCGGGATCGTGGTCTCGCGCGACGACGGGCGCACGTGGCACCGCGGCGCCTGGAACCTCCCGGTCACCCCCGTCTACGACCTCGCGGTCAAGGGCAGCGACCTGGTGGCCGGAACTCACGGGCGATCGTTCTGGGTGCTGGACGACGTCACGCCCCTGCGGGAGCGTCCGGAGGACACCGCCGGCGGCGCGCCGCACCTCTTCCCGCCGCGCGCGACGGTGCGGCCCTGGCAGAACTGGAGCGTCGACCTCTTCCGGGGCCCCGGCAAGGCCCACAAGAACTACATGATGGCGCTCGGCACCGGTCTCACCTTCTACGAGGACCGGACGCCGGAAGGCGAGCGCGTCCGCACGTTCCTCGACGCCGGCGAGAACCCGCCCGTCGGCGCAATCGTCTACTACGACCTGGGCGCGGCGGCGCCCGACGGCGTCGCCCTGAGCTTCCTGGACGACAAGGGCGCGGTGATCCGCACGTTCACGACGAAGCCGGCAACGCCACCGGCTCCCGACCCGGCGAAGGTGCCGGGACCGAGTCCTACGCCGACGCCGCCCGCGGACGAGCGCTACCTCACGGCACGGCCGGGTCTCAACCGCTTCGTGTGGGACCTCCGCTATCCCAGCGCGGAGAAGGTGCCGGGCGACGTCTCCACCGAGAAGGCGATCACCGGGCCCCTCGCGCCGCCCGGCCGCTACCAGGTCCGCCTGTCCGTGGGCGACCGCTCGTGGACCCAGTCGCTCGAGGTGCGGAAGGACCCGCGCGTCGCGGCCAGCCAGGCCGACCTCGACGCGCAGTTCGCGCTCTGGTGCCAGATCCGGGACACGCTCTCGGCCACCCACGCGGGGATCAACCGCCTCCGGCGGATCCGCCGTCAGGTGAGCGAGTGGTCTCAGCGCCTCCGCGAGCCCTCCACGGCGCAGGCAGGAAACGGGACACAGCCCATCGGCCAGGCCGCGGAGCGGCTCCTGAAGAAGCTCACCGAAATCGAGACCGAGCTGGTCCAGACCTCGGCCCGGAACTCGATGGACGCCCTCCGGTTGCCCGCGCGGCTCAACCTCCGCCTGGCTTCGCTGATGAGCGTGCTCTCGAGCGCGGACGCCGCCCCGCCCCGCCAGGCGCGCCTCGTGTACGAGCACCTCGCGACGCTGGCCCGTCGGGAGCTCGCCCGGCTCGATTCGCTGGTCGAGACCGACGTCGCGCAGTTCAACGCGCTGGTGCGCGACGCCAGCCTGCCGGCGATCGGCACGCGATGATCATGCGGGACCCGGGAGCGCCACGGGAACTCCCGCCCGTTGCCTGGTACGGCGATGTGTGCCAGCATTTCGCAAGTGCGCACGTCCGGCCGAGTCACAGCCTGGTCCGAGTTCTCGACGCCGCATGCAGCCCGAACAGATCAACGTCCCCTCGAACAGAAGGGAGCAAGTCATGAGTGAGTCCCGCGCCATCTTCTCGGCTCACGTTCGACCACTGCCTCGACTCGGGATGCTGGTGCTCGTCATGGCCTTCATCGCGATCGGGGTCAGCCCCTCCTACGCCGCCGACCCCGTCACGATCACCATGGCCCGCAATGCCGACATGCTCACCTTCGACCCGGCTTCCACCGAGGATGACCCGTCGATCTTCGTGGAGCTGCAGCTCTTCGATCGGCTCGTCAAGCTGAACGCCTCGAACAACGGCGTCGAGCCGGAGCTGGCTACGTCGTGGACCGTTGCGCCCGATGGTCTCAGCGCGACGTTCACGCTGCGGCAGGGGATCAAGTTCTCGGACGGGTCACCGCTGACCCCCGAGGACGTCGTGTTCTCGCTCACGCGCGCGATCGACCCGAAGGGGTCGTGGGGCTTCCTCTTCTCGCCGGTCAAGTCGGTCACCAAGGTCGACGACAAGACAATCCGGCTGAACATGTCGGAGCCCTTTGCTCCGCTGCTGCCCGCGCTCTCGACGTTTGCCGCGAGCATCTACTCGAAGGCGAATTTCGAGAAGTGGGGCAAGGACGCGGCCCAGCATCCGCTGGGAACTGGCGCATTCGTTCTGGAGACCTGGCAGAAGGGCGCCCAGATGTCGCTGGTCAAGAACGCCAACTACTGGCAGCCCGGCAAGCCGAAGGTCGACCGGATCCTGTTCCGCGTCGTGGGTGACGACAACACGCGCGTCCTGCAGCTCCAGTCCGGGCAGGTGGACATCATCGACTTCGTGCCACCGAACCACGTCCAGCAGATGATGGGCGCCGGCCAGAAGATCCAGAAGGTCGACGGAACCGCCACCCTCCGCTACACGCTCAACGAGACCATCAAGCCGCTGGACGAGGCCAGCGTGCGTTGCGCGATGGCCCACGCGATCGACCGGGCGGCGGTCGCGAAGAATCTCTACTTCGGGCTGGCAACCGTGGCCCGGTCCCTCCTGCCGAGCAGCACGCTCTACTACGACGGGAACGCCGATCCCCAGACGTACGATCTGGCGAAGGCGAAGGCGCTCCTCGCGAAGAGCTCCGTGCCCAACGGGTTCACGGTGAGCGTGAACGTCCCGGCCGGGAACCAACACCGGCTCGACACGGCGCAGATCTGGGCGGCTGGCCTCAAGCAGATCGGGATCACGCTGAAGATCGAGCAGCTCGAGCAGACGACGCTGATCCAGATGCGCAACGCCGAGAAGTACTCGATCTACAACGCGGCTTGGACTAACGACACCCCGGATCCCGACGAGCTCCTCGGCGTCGCGCTGGACTTCTCGTCCCAGCACGCCGCCCACACCTTCTACAACAACCCGAAGGCCAAGGAGCTCCTCCTCCAGCAGCGCCGCGAGCTGGACCCGAAGAAGCGCCAGGCGCTGGTGACGGAGCTCCAGCGCATCGTCAACCAGGACTGCCCGCAGATCTACGTGGTACACGAACCGCGGCTCTATGCGACCACCCCGGCGGTGGTCGGGTTCGCCCCGAACTCGCAGGGGAAGTACAGCTTCGAGAACGTGACCAAGAAGTGAGCGCGCGACACGCGTCGCCCGCGGTCACCGTAACTCGGTTGGACGGTGACCGCGGGTGATCGTGCGCTGACCGGCGCCCAGAGCTCGACGTCAAGATGATTCGCTACGCCGCGGGACGGGTACTCGCGATGGTACCCGTCCTGTTCGGCGTCAGCATCGTCATCTTCCTGTTGATCCGCCTCATCCCGGGCAATCCGGCGATCTCGATCCTGGGCGAACGGGCGACGCCCGAGCTCGTCGAGCGTGTGAAGAACCAGCTCGGACTCGACCTCCCCATCTGGCGTCAGTACTTCCACTTCCTGGGGAACGCATCGCGCCTCGACTTCGGGCCGTCGTACTTCTACAAGCAGGAGGTTTCGACCCTCACGCTCGAGCGGATCCCGATCACGCTCGCCCTCATCGCCTACGCCATGGTCATCGGGCTCATCATCTCCGTGCCGTTCGCGACGTGGGCGGCAATCCGGCGGGAGGGTCCGGCCGATCACGTCATCCGGCTCGTGTTCACCAGCCTCATCGGCATCCCCACGTTCTGGATGGGCATCATCCTGGCCCTGCTGCTGAGCGTGAGATGGAAGCTGCTGCCGCTCGGCGGCGTGGGCGTGAGCCGACTCGATACCTTGTGGCACCTGACCCTGCCAGCTCTGACCATCGGGCTCCACATCTCGCCGACCCTCCTGCGCGCCCTCCGGTCGAGCCTCATCGAGGTGATGAACTCCGACTACGTGACGACGGGCGTGGCCATGGGGCTCCGGCCCGTCACGCGGCTCTTCAGCTATCTCCTGCGGAACGGCCTGACGCCATTTGTCTCGACGCTCGGCGTCAACATCGGCTGGCTGATCGGGGGCACGATCATCATCGAGCAGGTCTTCGGCGTGCCGGGGGTCGGGTCGCTCCTGATCACGTCGATCCTGACGCGCGACTACTCCATCATCCAGTTCGTGGCGCTCGTCCTCGCCTTCCTCGTGATCCTGGTCAACCTCCTGACCGACCTCGCCTACGCCCTCCTGGACCCACGGGTGTCCTTCCGGGCATGAGCGTGTCAACGCTCGCCGTGTCTCGACCCCGGCGGATGAGCTGGATCGCCACGGCAGGATGGTCCCTCCGGGTCGGGCTGGTCGGCTTCGCCTTGATCGCCGTCCTCGCCCTCCTGGCCCCGTGGATCGCGCCGTACGATCCCACCGCGCTCGGACTGGCGGAGGGGCTCCAGCCTCCGAGCGCGACACACTGGTTCGGTACGGACCAGCTCGGGCGGGACATCCTGACCCGCGTGCTCCACGCTGCGCGGACCGATCTCCAGATCGGCACGATCGGGGTGACGATCCCCCTGATCATCGGCGCCGTGCTCGGGCTCTTCGCCGGGTACTACGCGGGCTGGCCGGACGCCATCCTGGGGCGGATCGTCGACGTGGTGACCGCGTTCCCCTTTCTCGTGCTCGTTCTGGCCATCGTCGCGATGCTGGGTCCCGGTCTCACGAACTTCTACATCGCGATCACGCTGGTCAGCTGGGTGGCCTATGCGCGGATCGTGCGCGGCGAGGCGCTCAGCGCCCGGGGGCGTGGCTACATCCTCGCCGCCCGGACTCTCGGGTACGGCGACCTGCGCATCATGTTCCGCCACCTGCTCCCGAACGTGATGGTGCCGGCTTTCGTCTTCGGAATGAGCGACTTCGTCCTCGACATCCTGGCCGGCGCCTCGCTGGGCTTCTTCGGCCTCGGCGTCCAGCCGCCGACCCCCGAGTGGGGTGTGATGATCGCCGAGGGCCGCAACTTCATCCTGACGGCGCCGTGGGTGGTCATCTTCCCGGGCCTCGCCATCATCGTGACCAGCTTCTTCGTGAGCCTGATCGGCGACAGCGCGTCGGACATCGTGCGCCGGGTCCATGGCTCGTAAGGAGGCTCTCGAGGTCGACCGGCTGACGGTCCGGTTCGCACGGGACGGCCGGTCCGTCGTGCGGAACGTGTCGTTCACGATCGACCCCGGGGAGGCGTTCGGTCTCGTCGGCGAGAGCGGCTCCGGCAAGAGCCTCACCTGCCGCGCCATCCTGCGGCTCATGCCGCGGGGCGCGTCCATCGGCGGCCGGATCACCTATGGGTCTCGGGATCTCCTCACGCTCGGCGACAGCGAGATGCAGTCGCTGCGCGGATCGAGCATCGCCATGGTCTTCCAGGACCCGCTGACCGCGCTCAACCCCGTCCTGCGTGTCGGCGACGCGATCGCCCAGGTCGTCCAGGCGCACGCGAGGCTCGGACTGCGGGCCGCGCGAACCCGTGCGATCGAAATGATGGAGCGCGTGGGGATCCGCGACGCCGCCCGGCGCGCGGCGGCCTACCCGCACGAGTTCAGCGGAGGGATGCGACAGCGCATCCACATCGCCATGGCGCTCGCCGCGCGGCCGACCCTGCTCCTGGCCGACGAGCCCACGACGGCGCTCGACGTCATCGTGCAGGCCGAGATCCTCCGGCTGCTGGACACGCTCCGGCGCGAGGAGGGCATGAGCCTGCTCCTCGTCTCCCACGACTTCCGGGTCGTGGCTGGCCTCTGCGATCGCGTGGGGGTCATGTACGCCGGAGAGCTGGTCGAGGTCGGCCAGACGCGCACCGTTCTGCGGCGCCCTGAGCACCCCTACACCATCGGGCTCATGAACAGCCTCCCCGAGGCGGTGGTCGGCGAGCGGCTCCACGCCATACCCGGGACGCCACCCGACCCGGCTTACCTCCCCCCGGGCTGCGCGTTCGCTCCCCGCTGCGAGCTCGCCCGCGATGTCTGCACCGCCGGGCCTATCCCGATGGAGGAAGCCGCGCCCGGGCACTGGGCGCGCTGCATCCGGCGGGACCAGCTCGACGCGATGCGCCGCGGTCTCGTATCGACGGGCGCGACGGGAGGCTAGGTGCTGCTGGCGGCCGAGCACCTGACCAAGACGTTCGTCCAGCGTCGGGGGTGGTTCGGGCGGACCACCGGGACAGGCGCAGCGCGGCCGGCGCTGGTCGACGCGTCGCTCTCGGTCGAGCGCGGCGAGTCGGTGGGCATCGTCGGCGAGAGCGGCTCGGGCAAGTCGACGCTCGCGCGCTGTCTCGCGTTCCTCGAGCGGCCCGACGCGGGACGGGTGCTCTTTGACGGGGTAGACCTTACGCGGCTCCGCCGGCGGGAGCTCCGCCTCTCACGGCGCCGCATCCAGGTCGTGTTCCAGGATCCGTACTCGTCGCTGAATCCGCGGCTGACGGTCGGGTCGGCGCTGCGCGAGGTGCTGCGCGTGCACGACCTGGTGCCCCGCGACCAGATCGCGCGGCGAGTGGAGATCCTCCTCGACCAGGTGGGGCTCCCCGCGCACGCGGTCGACCGCTATCCATCTGACTTCTCCGGCGGCCAGCGCCAGCGGATCTGCATCGCGCGCGCCCTCGCGGCAGACCCCGACATCCTGATCGCCGACGAGCCGGTCAGCGCGCTCGACGTCTCGATCCAGGCGCAGATCCTCAATCTGCTGGCGGAGCTGCGCAGCCGGCTCCATCTCAGCATGGTCTTCATCAGCCATGACCTCCACGTCGTCCGGTACATCGCGCCAAGGATCGCCGTCATGTTCGGCGGCCGCATCGTGGAGGTGCTGCCGCCGGGGACGCCGCTCGAGGGCGCCCGTCATCCGTACACGCAGGCGCTGCTCGCGGCGCGGTCCCGGCTCGAGCCGGGATGGCTGGCAGGCCGCGAGACGGTCGACGCCGAGCTCGCCGCCGCCCTGCCGGCGGTGGGATGCCCGTTCCGCGCCCGGTGCCCGCTCGCGTCCGGGATCTGCGAAACGGTCGATCCCCCGCTGCGCGACCTGGGCGCCGGCCACCCCGTGGCCTGCCATCACGCGGGCTGAGCGCGCCGACGCGAGGAGACGCATGGCGAAGACACGCGGGACCGGGCTCCTGATGCTGTGGACGGACGTCGACCCCGAGCACGAGGCGGCGTTCAACCGGTGGTACGACGAGGAGCACCTCGACCGCCTCCTCGCGGTCCCGGGCTTCCTGTCGGCGGCGCGCTACGTGGCCCTCCGCGGCGGCCCGCGCTACCTCGCGATGTACGAGCTGGAGGACGTCTCGGTGCTGCGGACCGCGGCGTTCCTGGACGAGGTGCGCTTCCGGCCGTCGCCGGAGCGCCAGCGCGCGTCGGGCGGGCACATCGGGCGGAACTACCTCCTGAACGGATACCGCCAGATCTTCCCGGCCCGCACCGACCCCATCGAGCTCACCATGGGGCCCTCACCCTACCTCCAGATGGGCCGCATCGACGTGCCGGCGGCCATCGAGGAGGAGTTCAACGACTGGTACAACTGGGTCTACATCCCGACCTATCTGACGGTCCCCGGCGTCATCCGCGCGCGACGCTACCTCGCCGTCGACGGGCAGCCGAAGTACCTCACGGTGTACGAGTTCGAGCGGCCCGACGTCCCGGACGGTGAGGCCTGGCACCGAGCCCGGGAGTCGAGTCCCTGGACCCGGCGGATCCGCCCCCAGATGCGCCTCGACCCCGGCTCGCCGGCGGTGTACCGGCGCCTCCGGCCCGACCCGGCGCCCTGACCAGGCGACGGCCCGCCCCTGGCTGATCTCGGAGCTCCCAGCCGGTAGGATCTCGCCCGCCCGACGCCCCCGTTCGGGTCACTAGCCCGCTGTCGGGAAGTGCTAGAATCCCCGCACCAGTCGGCTGCCGGAGGGGTCGCGCATGGCGTCTCGCCGGAAAGCACCATCTCGTCTGGGCCGCAAGGCTCGAGACCCAAAACCTCCGGGCCCTGCTGGAGTCCGCGAGCAGCTTGCCTCCACCGTGCGGGTCCTGCGCGCGCTCGCGCGCGCTCCCGGAAACGTCCAGCCCGTGCTCGACGCGGTCGCCGAGGAGGCAGCGCGGGTCTGCGGCGCCACCGACAGCCTGATCCACCGAATCGACGACGACCGTCTTCGCCTCGTGGCCCATCATGGCGCGATCGGCCTCCAGATGAAGCCCGGCGACACCATGCCGCTCACCCGCGACTCCACCGCCGGGCGCGCCGTGCTGGAGCGGCGCACGGTCCACCTCCCTGACGTCGAGGCGGCAGCGGCCGAGTTCCCGGTAACCTTCCGGCTGAGCCGCCGGAGCCGGACACTGCTCTCCGTGCCCCTCGTGAGCGAGGAGCGCGTCCTCGGCGTCATCGTCATCCGCCGCTCGGAGGCGCGCCCGTTCTCGGCGGGACAGATCGCCGCCCTCGAGAGCTTCGCCGACCAGGCGGCCATCGCCATCAGCCACGCGCGACTCTTCCAGGAAGTCACCGAAGCGCTGGAGCGGGAGCGGGCGACGGGCGCCATCCTCCGGGTGATTGCCGGCTCGCCGACCGACCTCCAGCCCGTCATGGACGCCGTCGCCGAGAACGCCGCTCGCGTCTGTGGTGCGAACGAAGCCCAGGTGTTCCGAATCGACGCCGACACGCTGCGACGGGTGGCAGGCCACGGACAGCATCCGGACGGCTCGTTCAGCCAGGGGGAGCGGATCCCCATCACTCGTGGGCTCGTCATCGGCCGAGCGGTGATCCAACGCCAGACCATCCATATCCCCGACATGACCCTGGAGTCGGAGGCAGAGTATCCCGTCAGCCTGGCCCGGCAGAAGATCAGTGGCTTTCGCACCGTCCTGGTCACTCCCCTCCTGCGTGAGGGTGCGCCGATCGGGGTCATCTCCATTCGTCGCATGGAGGTTCGACCGTTCTCCGACAAGCAGATCGAGCTCCTGGAGACCTTCGCCAACCAGGCCGTCATCGCGATCGAGAATGTGCGGCTCTTCCAGGAGCTCGAGGCCCGGAACCGCGAGCTGACCCAGGCCCTCGAACAGCAGACGGCCACGAGCGAAGTCCTGAGAGTGATCAGCCAGTCGACGCTCGACCTCCAGCCAGTGCTGGACACACTCATCGAGAACGCTACGCGGCTGTGCGGCGCCCGGCGCGGAGTCATCATGCAGCGCGATGGAGACTCCTATCGTGGGGTCGCCTTCCACAACGTGGGGCCAGACCTCATCGACTTCCTCCAGACTCACCCGGTCACGCCGGGGCGACAGACCGTCACAGCCCGAGCGGCGCTCGAGCGACGGACGATTCATGTCGCCGACCTGCAAGCCGATCCCGAGTACCAGTACGCGCTGAACGATGTCGATCCGATCAGAACGGCGCTTGGAGTGCCGATGCTCCGAGGTGACGACACGCTCGGTATCATCATCCTCTACAAGATCGAGGTCCAGCCGTTCACCGATAAGCAGATCGAACTGATCAAGACCTTCGCGGACCAGGCCGTCATCGCGATCGAGAACGTCCGGCTGTTCCGGGAGCTCGAGACGCGGAACCGCGACCTGACCGAGGCCCTCGAGCAGCAGACGGCCACCGCCGAGATCCTGCGGGTGATCTCCAGCTCGCCGACCAACCTTCAGCCGGTCATGGACACGGTGTCCGCGAACGCTGCCCGGGTCTGCGGCGCCACCGATTCCCACATCTGCCTCCTCGAGGGCGAGGGTCTTCGCATCGTGGCCCTCCACGGCGAACATCGGGGGCGAGGGGTGGCGGTTGGCACCACAATCTCTGCCACACCCGCGAGCGTGGCTGGCCGGGCCGTGTGCGAGCGACGCACGATTCACATCGACGACCTCGACGCGCTGCCCGAGACCGAGTACCCAGAGACGCGGGCGCGCGTCCGCCGTGATCAGTGGCCCAGCGCCACGATCCTCGTGGTGCCGCTCCTTCGTGAGGCAGCGCCGCTCGGAGCCATCGTGATCCGCCGAGAGGTCGTGGAGCCCTTCTCGGCCAGGCAGATCGCGCTCCTCGAGACCTTCGCCAATCAAGCGGTCATCGCCATCGAGAACGTCCGGCTATTCACGGAGCTCGAGGCCCGGAACCGAGAGCTCACCGAGGCCCTCGAACAGCAGACCGCCACCGCCGAGATCCTGCGGGTGATCTCCAGCTCACCAACCGATCTCCAGCCGGTCTTCGACGCGATCGCCGAGAGCGCCGCTCGCGTCCGCGGCGCTATCGATTCGCTTATCTTCCGCCTCGATGGGGACGTCTTGCGATTGGTGGCCCGGCAAGGGCCGCTGCCCGGTTTTCTAGACATCGGGGATACCATCCCTGTCACGCGCGACTCGGTGACGGGTCGGGCGATCGTGGACCGACGGACGATCCACGTCGAAGATTTTTGGACGCTGCCGGAGACGGAGTTCCCCGAATCGCGCAGACGCGTCACCGGACGCAGGACATTCCTGGCCACGCCCCTCCTGCGCGAGGGGGTGCCGGTGGGCGCCATCCTGATCCGCCGAGGAGAGGTCCAGCCCTTCTCACCGAAGCAGATCGCGCTCCTCGAGACGTTCGCTAACCAGGCGGTCATCGCCATCGAGAATGTTCGCCTATTCAAAGAGCTAGAAGCCCGTAATCGCGACCTCACCGAGGCCCTCGAGCAGCAGACCGCCACCGCCGAGATCCTGCGCGTCATCTCCAGCTCGCCGACCGACCTACAGCCCGTCATGGACGTCGTGGCCGAGAGCGCCGCGCGATTCTGCGGCGCGACCGATGCCACGATCTGGCGCCTGGAGGGGGAGTCTCTCCGGCTCGTCGCGGTGCATGGGACGCAGCCGACGACCACCCCGATCGGCGGCACGATCGCAGTTACCCCTCGATCCGTGACCGGGCGCGTGGTCCTTGATCGCCAGATGATCCACGTCGAGGACATTCAGGCGTCTGACCCGGAATTCCCCGAGACGCTGGAACGCGTGCGGCTCGCTCACGTCCCGACTCGTACGCTGCTTGCCACGCCACTGCTACGCGAAGACGTGCCCATCGGGGTCATTACCTTGCGGAAGAGAGAAGTCCAGCTCTTCACGGCCAAGCAGATCGAGCTGGCCGAGACCTTCGCCGCTCAGGCGGTCATCGCCATCGAGAACGTCCGGCTGTTCACGGAGCTGGAAGGGAAGAACCTGGCCCTCACGAAGGCCCATGCCCAGGTCACGGAGGCGCTCGATCAGCAGACCGCCACGAGCGAGATCCTGCGGGTCATCTCGAGCTCGCCGACCGACGTCCAACCGGTGTTCGACGCCATCGTCGGGAGTGCGGTGCGGCTGTGCGAGGCGCAGTACGGCGCCGTGTTCAGCTTCGACGGCCAGCTCGTCCATCTTGTCGCGCATCACAACTTCTCCGACGAATGGCTGGAGAGTGTTCGCGAGGAGTATCCGATGCATCCGACCCCGACTCGCATCTCAGGCCGGGCGATCTTGAGCGGCTCGGTAGTCCAGATTCCCGACCACACTCTGGATCCAGACTACGCGAACCCTCATACGGGGCACCGTGGCTTCCGAAGTCTGCTGGGTGTGCCGATTCTCCGGAGCGGCGCGCCCATCGGATCCATCGTCATTTACCGGCCGGAGGCTGGCCCGTTTCCCGAAAAGCAGATCGAGCTGCTGAAGACCTTTGCTGACCAGGCGGTGATCGCGATCGAGAACGTGCGGCTGTTCACGGAGCTCGAGGCCCGCAACCGCGAGCTGACCGAGTCACTGGAGCAGCAGACCGCCACCGCGGAGATCCTGCGGGTCATCTCCAGCTCCCCGACCAACCTCCAGCCGGTGATGGACGTCGTGGCTCAGAGTGCCGCGCGATTCTGCGGTGCCCGTGATGTCGACCTCTTTCGCTTGGAAGGAGATTCTCTTCGGCTTTTCGCGAGACATGGGCTCATGCCTGGGTCAACGCCGATCGGCGGCACTATCCCCTTGAGTCGTCAGGCCGTGGGCGGACGAGCGGTGCTTGATCGTCAAACGATTCACATCGAGGACTTGCTGGCGCTACCCGAGACGGAATTCCCTGAGACGCTAGCCCGCATGCGGCGTTCGGGCTTCCCCTTTCGGACGAATCTGGCCACCCCACTCGTGCGCGAAGGCGTCCCTATCGGAGTCATTTTAATGCGACGGGCAGAGGTGCAGCCCTTCACCGACAAGCAGATCGAGCTGGCCGAGACCTTCGCCGCTCAGGCGGTCATCGCCATCGAGAACGTCCGGCTGTTCACGGAGCTCGAGCGGCGAAATCGCGAGCTGACGGAGGCCCTGGAGCAGCAGACGGCGACGGCGGAGATCCTGCGGGTCATCTCCAGGTCGCCGACCGACGCCCAGCCGGTCTTCGACGCGATCGTCCATAGTGCGGTGCCGTTATGCGACGCCGACATGGGTTCGGTCTTTCGGTTCGATGGGAACCTGATCCACTGGGTTGCCCAGCACGGCATGACGCCGAAGAGACTTGAGGCGATGCACCGGGAGTTCCCGCGCCCGCCGGACGTCGGCAGCACCACAGGCCGCGCAATCCTCACGCGCGGCGTGGTCCACATCGACATCGCCGAGGACCCGGAGTACGCCGCCGAGGCCCTCGTGCAGGCAGGCTTCCGCATTGCCCTGACCGTGCCCATGCTGCGAGACGGTAGCCCGATCGGCGCGATCAGTGTCGCGCGCGAGGCCGGCCGGCCCTTCAGCGACACGCAGATCGCGCTCCTCCAGACCTTCGCCGATCAGGCCGTGATCGCGATCGAGAACGTCCGGCTCTTCCAGGAGCTTCAGGCCCGGACGGCCCAGCTCACCCGATCGGTCTCGGAGCTGCAAGGGGCTCGGCGAGGTCAGCCAGTCAGTCACGGCCACCCTCGATCTCGAGACGGTATTGAACACGATCGTGTCCCGAGCTGCCCAGCTGGCGGGCGCGGATGGCGCCTCCGTCCACGAGTATGACGAGACCACCCGTGAGTTCCAGCTCCGGGCGGCTCACAACTACGAACCGGAGCTCATCGAGTTTCTCCGAGCCATGCCGGTCCGGATGGGCGAGGGTTTGACAGGGCGTGCCGTCGAACGGCGGGAGCCGGTGCAAGTGGCCGACATCCTCCCGGAGGGGGCCTACCAGAGCCACGTGCGAGACATCATGCTTCGGACGGGTTACCGGGCGCTGCTGACAGTCCCGCTACTGCGCGAGGACCAGGTGATCGGCGTGCTCGCGGTGAACCGGCGAATGCCGGGAGAGTTCGCGCCCGAGGTCGTGGAGCTCCTGAAGACGTTCGCCACTCAGTCGGCGCTGGCCATCCAGAACGCGCGGCTCTTCCGCGAGGTCGAGGAGAAGGGCCGCGAGCTCGCGGTCGCCAGCCAGCACAAGTCCCAGTTCCTGGCCAACATGAGCCACGAGCTCCGGACACCCCTGAACGCCGTCCTCGGCTACACGGAGCTGATCCTCGACGAGACCTTCGGCGAGGTGCCCGAGCCGATCCGGGACAGCCTGGAGCGCGCCAGGAACAGCGGCCAGCACCTGCTCGGCCTGATCAACGACGTCCTCGATCTCTCCAAGATCGAGGCCGGTCAGCTCACCCTGTCCCTGACCGACTACGCCATGGAAGAGGTCACGCACGCCGTCGCGACGAACGTGGAGTCCCTCGCGGCCGAGAAGAAGCTCGCGCTGCGCGTCAGCGTGCCGCCCGACCTGCCGCCCGGCAAGGGCGACTCGAGCGCCGGATCGCCCAGGTGCTGCTGAACCTGGTGGGCAACGCCATCAAGTTCACCGAGGTGGGCGAGGTCCGGATGGAGGTGACCGTCTCGGATGGCACGTTCGTGGTTTCGGTGGTCGACACGGGCCCCGGGATCTCGGCGGCCGATCAGGCGAGGATCTTCGAGGAATTTCAGCAGGCCGACAGCTCCAGCACTCGGAACAAGGGCGGGACCGGCCTCGGTCTGGCCATCGCCAAGCGCATCGTCGAGATGCACGGCGGCCGGATCTGGGTGGAGTCCACCGTCGGCGCAGGGCTCGACCTTCCGGTTCACGCTGCCGGTGCGCGTCGAGCGGCAAGTGGCGGCCCCGTGAGCAAGCGAATCCTGGTGGTCGAGGATCACGAGGAGAACCGGCGGATCCTGCGCCTCCTCCTGACCAAGGCGGGCTTCGAGCTGATCGAGGCGGAGACGGGGGAGGACGGCGTGCGACTGGCGGAGACGGAGCGCCCCGATCTCATCCTCATGGACATCCAGCTTCCCGGCCTCGACGGCTACGAGGCGACCCGCCGGATCAAGGCGAACCCGGAGCTTCGCGCCGTCCCGCTCATCGTGGTGACGTCGTACGCGCTGAGCGGCGACGACGTGAAGGCCTTCGAGGCCGGCTGCGACGCCTACGTGACCAAGCCCTTCGTCCCCCGGCAGCTCCTGGCCAAGATCCGCGAGTACCTCGGATAGAGATCGAGGAGCCGCCCCTCGTGCGAACGCCGCCGCGCATCCTCGTCGTGGACGACATGGCGGCGAACCTCCACATCCTGCAGCTCCGGCTCTCGGCCCAGGGCTACGAGGTGCTCACCGCCACCGACGGCGAGGCAGCGTTGACGGCGGCCCGGGAATCGCAGCCCGACCTGATCCTCCTGGACGTCATGATGCCCAAGGTGGACGGGCTCGAGGTCTGCCGCCGGCTCCGCGGGGACCCCTCCTTCCCGTTCACGCCGATCATCATGATCACCGCGAAGGCCGATCCGAAGGACGTCGTGGCAGGCCTCGAGGCGGGCGGCGACGAGTACCTGACCAAGCCCGTGGACCAGGTCGCCCTGGTGGCCCGCGTCAAGTCGATGCTGCGCATCAAGCAGCTCCACGACTCGGTGGAGGCGATGACCGTCAGGCTGTCCGAGTGGAACCGGACGCTCGAGCAGCGCGTCGACGCCCAGGTGGCCCAGCTCGAGCGGCTCTCGCGGCTCAAGCGCTTCTTCTCCCCCCAGCTCGCCGAGCTGATCGTGGAGGGAGGCGCCGGGGATCCCCTCCAGACGCACCGGCGGGAGGTCACCGTCGTCTTCCTGGACCTGCGGGGCTTCACGGCCTTCGCGGAGACCGCGGAGCCGGAGGAGGTCATGGGGGTCCTCCGCGAATACCACGCGGCGATGGGCGGCCTGATCCTCGCCCACGAGGGTACCCTGGAGCGCTTCGCCGGGGACGGCATGATGGTCTTCTTCAACGATCCCGTGCCCGTCCCGGACGCCCCGGAGCGCGCGGTCCGGATGGCGCTCGCCATGCGGGATCGGGCCGGGGAGCTCGGCGCCCGGTGGCGCAAGCGCGGTCACGAGCTCGACATCGGGATCGGCATCGCGCAGGGATTCGCCACGATCGGCGCGATCGGCTTCGAGGGGCGCCTGGACTACGGCGCGATAGGGACCGTCACCAACCTGGCGGCGCGCCTGTGCGGGGCGGCGAAGCCCGGCCAGATCCTGGTCTCCCAGCGCCTCCTGGGAGTCGTCGAGGCGCTCGCGGAGGCAGAAGCGGTCGGGGAGCTCTCGTTCAAGGGGTTCTCGAGGCCCGTCCCGACGTTCAACGTCGTGCGGTTGAAGGCGCCGGGCCCGAGCGGCGCGCGCCCGGGAGTCTCTCCCGCCTGACGGCGGTCAGCCAGCGGCACCGCCGAGCAGGGACAGCGTCTCGTCGTGGAGGCGCCCGTTCGAGGCCACCGCGGTGCCGGAGTAGATCGTGGGCCGGCCGGTGAAGTCGGTGAATCGGCCCCCCGCCTCCTCGAAGAGGACCTTGAAGGGCGCGATGTCCCAGGGCTTCACGTCGGCCTCCAGCATGACCTCGGCCTGACCGCGCAGGACGAAGGTGTAGCCGAAGTAGTCTCCGAAGCCGCGCTGGCGGTCCGTACGCTCGACGAGACGGACGAATCCGTCCCACCACCGGCCGCCGTCGAGCGGGCGCAGGAGATTCAGGCTCGAGTGCACCAGCATGGCGTCGCCGAGGTCGTCCACCGGCGACACGCGGAGCGGGACATCGTCCGCCCACGCGCCCTGCCCGCGCCGCGCCCAGAAGAGCTCGCCGGTCGCCGGGGAGTGCACGATGCCGAGCGTGACCTCCCCGTCCTCCTCCAGGGCGAGGAGCGTCGCCCAGTAGGGAATCCCGCGGACGAAGTTCTTGGTGCCGTCGATCGGGTCGATGATCCAGCGCCGCGACTGGTTTCCCTGGGCCCCGAACTCCTCGCCGAGGAACCCGACGTCCGGGAACTCGCGCCGGAGCCGCTCCACGATGGCGATCTCCGCCTCGTGGTCCGCCTGGGTGACCGGCGTCTGGTCCGCCTTCCGCATGACGCGGACGTCGCCGCGGAAGTATCGGAGGGCGATCCCGCCGGCGGTGCGCGCCGCGTCCAGCGCGGCCGCCAGCACGCGGTCGGTCACGACCGGGGAAGCCCGAGCACGCGCTCGCCGATGATGTTGCGCTGGATCTCGGACGTCCCGCCGGCGATCGCGAAACGGCGGGCGAAAACCGCCTGGAAAGCCCAGCGGCCGGCGTCCGGCGCCTGCGGCGCGTCCCGCCAGAGCTGACCCCGGAGCCCGAGGATGCCGCTCGCCGTCTCCGCCATCCGCACGTAGGCATCGGTGAAGCCGAGCTTCAGCACCGAGCCCTCGGGACCGGGTGGCTCGCCGCGCAGCCGGCGCGTCACGGCGCGGAGACTCGTGTACCGGAGGGTCTCCGCGTCGATCCAGCACTGGGCGAGCGCCTGCCGGACGACCGGGTCCTTCGAGGCGGGCGCGGCGCCCCGCGTGGTCCGGCGGGCCAGGTCGAGGAGGCACCGGGTGAAGTGGTGGAGATTCGTCTGGTTGCCGAGACCCGTGCGCTCGTACATGAGGACCGTGATCGCGACCTTCCAGCCTCCGTGGAGCGGCCCGAGGAGCGCCTCGCGCGGCACCCGCACGTCGTCGAAGAAGACCTCGTTGAACTCCGCGTCGCCCGTGATCTGAACCAGGGGCCGGACGGAGACGCCGGGGCTCCGCATGTCGACCAGGAGGCACGAGATCCCCTCGTGCTTCGGCGCCCCGGGGTCCGTGCGAACGAGGAGGATGCACCACTGGCTCCGGTGGGCGTTCGAGGTCCACACCTTCTGGCCGGAAACGCGGAAGACGTCGCCGTCCAGGACCGCCCGGGTACGGAGAGCCGCCAGGTCGGAGCCGGCGCCCGGCTCGGAGAAGCCCTGGCACCAGATGTCCTCCGCCGCGAGGATGGGAGGAAGGAACCGGCGCCGCTGCGCCTCGGTCCCCCACTCCATGATCCCGGGGCCCGCGAGCATGAGGCCGATCGTGTTCACGCCCGGCGGCGCCCCCGCGCGCACCATCTCCTCCTGGAAGATCATCTGCTCGATCAGGCTCGCCCCGCGCCCACCGTACTCGCGCGGCCACGCGATGCCGACCCAGCCGCCCGCGTGGAGGCGCCGGTGCCATGCCGAGACACGAGTCGAAGGAGCGATCGGGGTGGAGGGTGAACTCGTCGTCGGTGGCGGGCCAGTCGGCACGGTGCGCGGGCAGCTCGCGCTCGAGCCACGCCCGAAGGTCCGCGCGGAACGCCTCCTCGGCAGGCGAGAACGCGAAGTCCATGGTCAGGCCGTTTGGTAACACACGCGGCAGGGGCGGTCAAGGACGCGCGCCCCAATTGCGTCGCGGTTGCGGTACCCTGGCCCGGATGGCGGAGTGTTGCGCGATCCACGCTGTCCCTGCCCGTCAGCGCCGTGTACTCCAGGCAGTCCTCTGGATCAACGCGGTCATGTTCGGCGCCGAGGCGGTGGGCGGGGTGATCGCGCGGTCAACGGCGCTGTTCGCCGATTCGCTGGACATGCTGGGTGACGCCGCGGTCTACGGTTTCAGTCTCTACGTGATCTCGCGTGGTCCGAGGTGGCAGGCGCGGGCGGCCCTCCTGAAGGGTTTCATCATGGCGGCGCTCGGCGCGGGCGTGTTCCTCCAGGCGGCGCTCAAGATAGCCTACGCGCTCACGCCGACCGTCGAGGTCATGGGGTGGCTCGGTCTGCTGGCGCTTCTCGCCAATCTCGTGTGCCTCGGGCTCCTCCGGAGCCGACGGCACGACGACCTCAACATGCGCTCGGCCTGGGTCTGCTCGCGTAACGACGTCGTGGGAAACGTCGCCGTCCTCATCGCCGCCGCGGGCGTTTCCGTCTCGGGTTCCGCGTGGCCCGACATCGTCGTCGGCCTGACCGTCGCGGGAATCGTCTCCTATTCGGCCGTCAAGGTCATCAGCGAAGCCAGGCGCGAGGCCGTCCAGGCAATCTGAGCGCCGCCAGCCCGATCCGACGCGGCTTGCGCCGCCGCGCGTCCTGATCGAGAATCGGCGCGCAGTGGCCGAATCGTCACCCACAACCCGGAGGCCTCGATGCCCAAGCAGCAATACTGCGCGAAGACCACCTTCGACTCGCCGTCCTACAGCCAGGGCGTCAAGGTCAGCGGGCCCGGCACGACGCTCTACATCTCCGGCCAGATCTCGCAGGACGCCAAGGGCCACGTCGTGGGCCGGGGCGACTTCCCGGCGCAGGCCCGCCAGACGCTCAAGAACCTGAAGGCGATGGTCGAGGCCGGCGGCGGCAAGCTGACGGACGTCGTCAAGCTGACCTTCTTCCTCACCGACGTCCGCTACCGGCAGGACCTGGTGCCGATCCGCGAGGAGTTCTTCGGCCCGAAGCTCCCGGCGTCGACCCTGATCACGACCCCCGCGCTCGCGCACCCCGACTACCTCATCGAGATCGAGGCCATCGCCTTCGTGGAGGGCCGCTGATGCGGCTCGAGGGCAAGGTCGCGGTCGTCACGGGCGCGGCCCGGGGCATCGGGCTCGCGATCGCCCAGCGGTTCGTCCGCGAGGGCGCGCGGGTCGCGCTGGCCGACCGGCTCGCCGCCGAGGTCGAGACCGAGGCCGCGAGGCTCGGGGCGTCGGCGCTCGCCGTCCCGACCGACGTCGGCGACTCGGGAGAGGTCCACCGCCTGGTCGCGCGGACCGTGGAGCGGTTCGGCCGGCTCGACTGCATGGTGGCGAACGCCGCGGTCCAGGCCGAGATCCCCTTCCTCGACCTCACCGAGGAGGAGTTCGACCGCGTGATCCGGGTGAACCTGAAGGGCACGTTCCTCTGCGGCCAGGCCGCGGCGCGCCACATGGTCCAGACGGGCACCCGGGGCACGATCATCAACATGAGCTCCGTCAACGCCGTCGTTGCCCACCCGGTGCTGGTCCACTACGCGGCGTCGAAGGGCGGCATCTCCATGCTCACCAAGGGCATGGCCGTCTCGCTCGCGCCGCACGGCATCCGCGTCAACGGCATCGGCCCCGGCACCACCAACACGCCGATCAACGCCAACTTCTTCAGCATGCCGGGCATGATCGACCGGTTCCTCATGCGAACCCCGCTGGGACGCATCGCCGAGGCGGACGAGATCGCCAGCGTCGCCCTGTTCCTGGCCTCCGACGAGGCGTCCTACGTGACGGGCACCACGATCTACGCCGACGGCGGACGGCTCGCGCTCAACGGCCTGATGGCCCGGCCGCAGTAGAGACCCGTGGCCGTCCTCGATCGCTTCCGCCTCGACGGCAAGCGCGCCTTCGTGACGGGGGGCAGCCGGGGGCTGGGCCGCGAGATCGCGCTCGCGCTGGCCGAGGCCGGAGCGGACGTCATCCTCGTCGGCCGCGACCGCCCCGCCCTCGACGCGGCCGCCGCCGACGTCACGCGACGCGGGCGGGTGGCGGTCGTCATCCAGGCGGACCTGAGCCAGCCGCTCGAGGCGGAGCGAGCGTGCCGCACCGCCCTCGAGCGCCACGGCCCCGTTCACATCCTGGTCAACAACGTCGGGGGCCGGCTCACCGACGCGCCGACCGAGGCGCTCGATCTCGAGCAGTGGCAGGAGGTCCTCGACCTCAACCTCACCAGCACGTTCATTTGCACGAAGCTGATCGGGGGCGCCATGGTCCGCCGCGGCCAGGGCGGCCGGGTCGTCAACGTGGCGTCGGTGTCCGGGCTCGTCGCGAGCCGCGGCGCCGGGGGGCGGGGCTACGAGACCAGCAAGGCGGCGGTGATCCACTTCACGCGCGCGGTGGCAACGGACTGGGCGCCCCACCGCGTCACGGTGAACGCCATCGCGCCGGGCATCTTCCTGACGGAGCCGAACGCCCGCCGGAGCCGGCTCGATCCGGCCGCCGCGGACGCGTCTCGCGGGCAGATCCCCATGGGAGAGTTCGGCCGCGCGGAGGACCTGGGTCCCCTCGTCGTCTACCTGGCGAGCGACGCCTCGCGCTACATGACCGGCGCGGTCCTCGTCATCGACGGCGGCTACACCGCCTGGTAAGCGGGCGGAGCCGGCGGCGGCCCGGGCTCAGCCCGGTGGCGGGTACGGCGCGCCCTTCCGGCGCGCCGCCTCCGCGACGGCCCGGTGCAGTCCGTCGAGGACGGGCCGCACCGGCTCGCCGCCCTGCAGGATCCGCCGGACACCCTCGTTCATCGCGTCGCTCACCTCGGGCCAGTACGCGACCCCGGGGCGGTGCCAGCCGTCCTCGAGCGCCCGGCGAACCGCGTCGAACGTCTCCCGCTGGATCGTCGGTACCTGGCCGTAGGCGTCCGCCCGGATCGCGGGCCACGCGTTCCCCGTAACCAGGCGCTCCTGCGCCTCCCTCGACATCAGGAACGCCGCCAGCCGGACGGCCTGCTCACGTCGGCGCCCGACCACGCCGCGCGGGATGCCGAGGACGTCGCCGCCGACGACGTGGGCGGGGCGGGCGGGACCGCGCCAGCCGGCGTAGACCTCGAACCGGTCGAGCAGACCCTGGTGCGCCAGCACGCCGGATGTGAACGGCCAGTTCTGGGCGAGCCACGCGGTCTCCCCGACCAGGTGATCGACCTGCGTGTCGTACTTGGCGACGAGGCTCTCCCGGGCCAGGAGGCCGTCTCGCCAGAGTCCGGCCAGGAACTCGAACGCGCTCACCGACCCCGCGTCGTTGAGCACGAGAGGGTTCCCTCCGAAACCCAGGATGAGCTCGGCCACCGTGATGGCGGTTGGCGCGCCCTCGGCCAAGGCCAGCGTGACCTTCGGAGCGCCCCGCCGCGCCTTGAACGCTTCCGCCACCGCGCGGAGCTCCGCGGCCGTCCGCGGCAGCGCGGCGCCCGCCTCGCGGAGGCGCGCCCGGTTCACGTAGGTCACGAGCACGTTCGGGCGAAACGGGAGGAAGTAGCGCACCCCGTCGAAGGTCGGGGGCCGCATCGCCGGCAGGACCGCGTCCGGGACCCTCACGTCGTCCACGGGCTGGACGAGGCTCCCGTCGACCAGGGGCCGTAGCGCGAGGTTGTCCTGGGCAAAGAGGTCGATGGTCGGGCGCCCCGCGCCCACCTCCACCTTGAGCTTCTCGGGCAGATCGGCTGCCGTGACGGCCACGAGCGTGACGGACACGCCGGTCTCCGCCCGGAAGCGATCGAGGACCTCGCGGACGACCGGCTTCTCGTCCTCGGCGAGCGACGCGCTGAACGTCAGGGCCGCGCGCTCCATCTCGTCCGAGCGTCCGCAGGCGGTCGCGAGCCAGACGGCCAGGGAGGCGCCGATCAGGCGACCAACGCGCCATCTCGGGCCGGGCGTCATCGGGGTGGCCTCATCCCCGGACGGCGCCGGCCAGCGTCCCGGGCCGGAGGCGGCGCTGGAGGACAGCGACGACCGCCAGGATCGGCAATACCAGCACGATGGCGACGGCGGCCATCTGCTGGCGGGTCCCCCGGTCGATCGACTGGAAGACCTGCAGCGGGAGGGTGTTCTGGGACGTGGTCAGCAGGCGCGCGTAGAGGAACTCGTTCCACGAGTAGAGCCACGCGAACAGGGCCGCGACCGCGAGCCCGGGCGCCGCCATCGGCAGCACGACGCGCCGGAGCGTGGTGAGGCGCGAGGCGCCGTCGAGGGCCGCCGCCGCCTCGACGTCTCGCGGCACCCCCTCGAAGGCGCCCACGAGAAGCCACGCGATGAACGGCAGGACGCCCGTCACGTGGGCGAGCGCGAGGCCCGCGTACGTGTCGGTGAGCCCGAGCGCAGCGAATCGCGTCGCGACCGACACGCCGATGGCGAACTCCGGGAACATCCGGGTCACCAGCAACCCCACCAGGATCGCGTACCGCGGGCGCGGCGCGAGGCGCGCGACCACGTACGCTCCCGGCGCGGCCAGGATCAAGGTGCCTGCCGTCGTCATCGCCGCCACCGTGACGCTCTTGACGAGCGGCGCCCAGAGGTCGCCGCTCTCCACGACGGTGCGCCAGAACCGGAAGGTCGGCGCGGTCACGATCAAGGCCGGGCGCTCGCCGAAGAGCGCGCTCCCGGGCGCCACCGAGACCATGAGCAGGATCAGGATCGGCGACAGGGCGAGGCCGGTGCACGCCGCGACCCACGCCGCGAACAGGACCTGCCCGACCGGGCCGGGCCGGGCGAGCGGCGGACGTCCGTCCGCGCCGGCCGTCACGCCGGGTTCTCTCCGTGGCGCGCGATCAGGGCCAGGTAGACGACAACGAACCCGAGGATCAGGAGGAAGAGGACGACCGCCGCGGCCGCCGCGGTCGGGGGATCGCTCGTCGGCGGCGCGTAGCGGCTCCAGATGAACGTGCCGAGCACCGGCTCGACCCGACCCGCCAGGACGAGGGCCGTCTCGAAGATGCGGAACGCGTCGATGGCCCGGAGGATCACGGCCATGGTGACGTAGGGCAAGAGGAGCGGCAGCACCACGTGGCGGAACCGGAGCCATCCCGTCGCCCCATCGGCGTGCGCGGCCTCCTCGACCTCGACCGGGATCGACTGGAGGCCCGCGAGCAGGATGAGGGTCACCACCGGCAGGACCTTCCACGTATCCGCGACGGCCACCGTGAACAGCGTGGGCCACCCGCCGGCCACCGTCCAGCCGAACGGCTCGTAGGACCACCGGATCCCCCCCGCGCCGAGCGCGTCCGCCAGGTTCAGGAGCAGCGCGTTGAGATATCCGGACCGCGAGAAGACGAGGAGCATCACGGCCGCCGACACGACCGTCGGCACCCCCAGCGGCATCAGCACGAGGGTCCTCACGAGCCCGCGAAGCGGGAAGCGGCGGTGGAGCGTCAGGGCGAGGCACAGACCGCCCCCGATCTCCAGCGCGAGCGACAGCAGGACCACGACCACGGTGTTCCGGAACGCGGCCCGGAAGACGTCCGAAGCCAACAGCGCGCGATAGCGTCCGAGCGACGGGAACCCGCCGTCGACAGGCGCGCTCAGCGAGAGCCGCACCGTCTCGACGATGGGCGCCGCCGTGAGGATCAGGAGGTAGGCGGCCAGCGGCAGTGCGAGCGTCACCTCCAGCCCGTGCGCGCGAAGCCAGGCCACGCTCATGGCTCGGGTCGGCCCCGGGCGCGAGACGGACGCCCGATCGCTCACACCACCATTGTCGCCCGGAAGCCGCCGAGCACGCGGTGCGACTCTCGGGCGGCTGCGCGTGCCGCGCGACGATGGTGCTACACTTTTCGTATCGGCATGCCTTCATCGCACTCGGTCGAGGCCTTGGCGGCCCGGCTCGAAGCGGCCGCCTTCCTCGCCCTCCTGCTCGATTACGACGGCACACTGGTGCCGTTCGCTCCGACGCCGGAGCTGGCCGTGCCCGACGACGAGCTCATCCATCTCCTGCGCGATCTCGCGGCCCGCCCGGACACGGAGACCCACATCGTCAGCGGGCGACCTGCCGAGACGCTCCAGCAGTGGCTCGGCGCCCTGTCGATCGGCCTCCACGCCGAGCACGGCTTCTCGTCGCGCGCACCCGGCGCGACCGCGTGGGTCCACGGGGCCCTGCCCCCGCAGGACTGGCGCCCCCCGGCCCTCGCGCTGATGCGGGCGTACACGGCGCGCACGCCGGGATCGCTGGTCGAGGAGAAGCGCGCGGGGATCGTCTGGCACTACCGGCTCGCGGACACCGAGCTCGGGCGGATGCAGGCCGCCGCCCTCGAGCGCGAGCTGGCCGCGCTCCTCGACGGCGCTCCGGCCAAGATCGTGCCCGGCGCGATGATCGTCGAGGTCGTGGCAGGCGGCGTTCACAAGGGCCGACTGGTCCCGTCGCTCGTCGCGCGCGCGCCGGCGGGATCGCTGATCGTCGCCGTGGGCGACGACCGGACGGACGAGGACCTGTTCGCCGCGCTGCCCGAGGGAGCCCTCTCGGTGCACGTCGGCCCCGAGCCGTCCCGGGCGCCCGTGCGCCTCGCCGGCGTGGCCGACGTCCGGGCCCTCCTCCGGGGCCTGATCGGGCCGCGGCCCCGCTGACCGGGGACGCGCTATCCTGGAAGGGTCGCGGCGTGGAGCGTGGGCCCGGCCCGTCTCCCCGCGCCGAGACGGAAGGAACGAGGCGCCAATGGCTCATCGGTCGGTGCGCGGCGACGTCCGAAGCGTCTGGATCGCCGACGTCAGACCCGAGCTGGACCGGGGAAGGCATCCGGTCAAGCGCGAGGTCGGCGCGACGTTCGAGGTGACGGCGGACGTCTTCCAGGAGGGTCACGGCGGCCTCGCCGCCGTCCTGCGCTACCGCGCCGTGAAGGATACGGCGTGGCGCGAGACCCGCATGGAGCCCCTCGGCAACGACCGCTGGGCCGGCCGGTTCGTCCTGGAAGAGAACACGCGCTACGTGTACACGCTCGAGGCCTGGCCCGACGCCTATCGCACCTGGGCCGACGACGTCCGGCGGCGCCTGGATGCCGGGATGGACGCGACGAGCGAGCTCTTCGAAGGCGTGGCCCTCCTCCGCGACGCGCTCGCGCGCGTCGCCGGCGCGGACCGACGCCGCCTGGAGGCACGGATCGCCGAGCTGGAGGGGACGAGCGACGCCGGCCGGCGCGCGCGCCTCCTCCTCAACGAGGAGGTCGCGGAGATCCTCGATGCCTACCCTGACCGCGGGGCCGCCACCCGGTACGACCTGGAGCTCGAGGTCGTCGTCGACCGGCCGCTCGCGCGGTTCGCCGCCTGGTACGAGATGTTCCCGCGGTCCCAGAGCCCGGTGCCAGGGCGCCACGGCACGTTCCGCGACTGCATCGAGCGCCTCCCGACCATCGCGGACATGGGCTTCGACGTCCTCTACCTGCCGCCGATCCACCCGATCGGCCGGAGCTTCCGGAAGGGGCGCAACAACGCTCTCGAGGCCGGTCCCGACGACCCGGGCTCGCCGTGGGCCATCGGGAACGAGCAGGGAGGCCACAAGGCGATCGAGCCAGCCCTGGGCACCCTCGCCGACTTCCGGACCTTCCTCCGGGCGGCGCGGGACCACGGGCTCGAGATCGCCCTCGACTATGCGCTCCAGTGCTCGCCGGACCACCCGTGGGTGCGGGAGCACCCCGAGTGGTTTCACCACCGGCCGGACGGGACCATCAAGTACGCCGAGAATCCCCCGAAGAAGTACCAGGACATCTACCCGCTGAACTTCGCGGGACGCGAGCGCGAGGCCCTCTGGGAGGAGGCGAAAGCCGTCCTCCTCTTCTGGATCGAGCAGGGTGTCCGGATCTTCCGCGTGGACAACCCTCACACGAAGCCCGTCCCGTTCTGGTCGTGGCTGATCGGCGAGATCCAGGCCCTCTACCCGGACGTGATCTTCCTCGCCGAGGCCTTCACGCGCCCGCGCGTGATGCAGGCGCTCGCCAAGGTCGGCTTCACCCAGTCCTACACGTACTTCACCTGGCGGAACTTCAAGCAGGAGCTGATCGACTACCTCACGGAGCTGACGCGCGGCGAGATGGCGGAGTACTTCCGGGGGAGCTTCTTCACGAACACGCCGGACATCCTCCCGCCGATCCTCCAGGAGGGCGGGCCGCCCGCGTTCCGGATGCGGCTCGCGCTGGCCGCCACCCTCTCGCCGCTCTACGGGATCTACAGCGGCTACGAGCTCTGCGAGAACGCCGCCATCCCGGGCACCGAGGAATACCTCGACTCGGAGAAGTACGAGATCAAGGCCCGTGACTGGGACGCGCCGGGGAACATCCGCGCCTACGTCGCCCGCCTGAACCGGATCCGCCGGGAGAACCGCGCGCTCCACGAGCTCCGGAACCTCGTCTTCTTCGAGAGCGATGACGAGCACGTCCTTGCCTACGGCAAGCGCAGCGTGGACGGGGGAAACGCCGTCCTCGTCGTCATCAACCTGGATCCGTTCGCGCCGCACGAGGCGCGCGTCAACCTCCCGCTCGAAGACCTCGGGCTCTCGGCCGACGCCCCCTTCCAGGCCCACGAGCTCGTGTCGGGCGAGCGCCACCTCTGGCGGGGGGCCACCCAGCACGTGCGGCTCGATCCGGGGATCGAGCCGGCGGCGATCTTCCGCTTGGAGCGGTTCGGCCCGCGCGCGTACGGGACGCCGTGCTACTGAGGGTGCCGCGCGCCATGTCGCCGCCGCCGGAGGGCCCCCGCCGTGGATGACCTCTGGTACAAGGACGCCGTCCTCTACGAGGTCCACGTCAAGGCGTTCCAGGACTCGAACGACGACGGCATCGGCGACTTCCCCGGGCTCACCTCGCGCCTCGACTACATCCAGGACCTGGGCGTCGACTGCCTGTGGCTCCTCCCCTTCTACCCGTCGCCGCTCCGAGACGACGGCTACGACATCGCCGACTTCGGGGACGTCTCCCCGAACTACGGGAAGATGGCCGACTTCGACGTCTTCATCGCCGAGGCGCACCGGCGCGGCCTCAAGGTGATCACCGACCTGGTGATGAACCACACCTCCGACAAGCATCCGTGGTTCCAGTCGGCGCGGTCCGACCCCCGCTCGCCGCACCGCGATTACTACGTGTGGAGCGACACGGACCGGCGGTACCCGGATGCGCGCATCATCTTCGTGGACACCGAGAAGTCGAACTGGACCTGGGACCCCGAGGCCAAGGCCTACTACTGGCACCGGTTCTTCAGCCACCAGCCCGACCTCAACTACGAGAACCCCGCCGTCCAGACGGCCATGCTGGACACCATGCGCTTCTGGCTCGACCGGGGCCTCGATGGCTTCCGCTGCGACGCCGTCCCCTACCTGTTCGAGCGCGAGGGAACGAACTGCGAGAACCTCCCCGAGACCCACGTCTTCCTGAAGCGCCTCCGCGCGGCTCTCGACGCCCAGTACCGCGGGCGGATTCTCCTCGCCGAGGCGAACCAGTGGCCGCGTGACGTCCGGCCGTACTTCGGCGACGGCGACGAGTTCCACATGGCCTTCCACTTCCCGCTGATGCCGCGCATGTACATGGCGGTCTTCAGCGGCGACCGGCGGCCGATCACCGACATGTTCCAGCACACCCCGCCGATCCCCGAGACCTGCCAGTGGTGCCTGTTCCTGCGGAACCACGACGAGCTCACCCTCGAGATGTGCACCGATCCCGAGCGGGACCTCATGTACTACGCCTACGCGCAGGATCCCCGGATGAAGCTCAACATCGGCATCCGGCGTCGGCTGGCGCCGCTCCTCGAGAACGACCGCGCCCGGATCCAGCTCCTCAACAGCCTCCTGTTCACGTTCCCCGGGACGCCGATCATCTACTACGGCGACGAGATCGGCATGGGCGACAACGTCCACCTCGGCGATCGGCACGGCGTCCGGACGCCGATGCAGTGGACGGCCGACCGCAACGCCGGGTTCTCTCGCGTCGATCCGGAGCGGCTCTACAGCCCGGTCATCGCGGACCCGGTCTACGGGTACCAGGCCGTCAACGTCGAGACGCAGCGGCGCACGGCCTCGTCACTCCTCGGCTGGATGCGCCGGCTCGTCGCCGCGCGCAAGCGCTCGAAGGTGTTCGGGCGCGGCACGCTCCGCTTCCTCGCCCCCGGCAACACGCGCGTCCTCGCGCACCTCCGCGAGTACCAGGGCGAGTCGGTGCTGCTGGTCCACAATCTGGCTCCCTCGGCCGAGGCGGTCGAGCTCGACCTCCGGGAGTTCCGTGGCGCCGTCCCCGTGGAGCTCCTCGGAGGCTCTCGGTTTCCGGTCGTCGGCGACCGGCCCTACGCGCTCACTCTGGCGCCCCACGGCGGCTACTGGCTCCGCCTCGACCGCCCGGATCGGCCCGCCGAGGCGTACGGCATCGAGCGAGACTCCGTGTGAGCGCGGCCGGCTCGTCGAGCGGGGCCGAGGCGGGAGCGTCGCGCTGAAAGTCCTGATGCTGACCCGCGAGTATCCCCCGGACGTCTACGGCGGGGCCGGCGTCCATGTGGAGCACCTCGCGCGCGAGCTGGCGAAGCTGGCGGCCGTCGAGGTGCGGACCTTCGGCGACCAGCACGTGGACGAGGGCCGCCTCGTCGTCGAGGGATACCGGGCCGCGGCTGACGTGCCCGACCCGCCGGAGGGCACCTTCCCCTTCGCGCCCGTCGTCCGCGCGCTGCGCGTCTGCCTGAGCCTCGGCGTCCAGCCGACCGACGCGCACGTCGTCCACTCCCACACCTGGTACGCGGCGTTCGGCGGCCTCCTGGCCCGGCTGGTCCACGGAATCCCGCTCGTCGTGACCGCCCACTCGATCGAGCCGCTCCGGCCGTGGAAGCGCGAGCAGCTCGGACGCGGCGCCGACCTGTCGGCGTGGGCCGAGCGAGTGGCGCTCGAGGCCGCCGACGCCGTCATCGCCGTCTCCACGGAGATGCGCCGGGACCTCCTCCGGCACTTCGCGGTCGCGCCCGAGCGCGTGCACGTGATCCCGAACGGTGTCGACACGGACGTCTACCGTCCCGTGTCCGGGCGGACGCGGCTCCAGCGCTTCGAGATCGATCCGGCGCGCCCCTACGTCCTCTTCGTCGGGCGCATCTCGCGGCAGAAGGGGCTGCTCCACCTCGTGCGCGCGATCCCCCAGCTGGCCTCCCAGGCGCAGGTCGTCCTGTGCGCCGGCGCGCCCGACACCCCAGAGATCGCCCGCGAGGTCGAGGCTGCCGTGGCGACGACGCGCGCAGGTCGGTCGGGGGTCGTGTGGATCCCCGAGATGGTGGACCGGGCGACCGCGGTGGAGCTCTACTCGCACGCCGCGGTCTTCTGCTGCCCGTCGGTCTACGAGCCCTTCGGCCTGATCAACCTCGAGGCGATGGCCTGTGAGGTTCCCGTGGTCGCGAGCGCGGTGGGCGGCATCCCGGAGGTCGTCGCCGACGGGGAAACCGGCCGGCTCGTGCCGGTCGACCTGATCGAGCACGACGGCGTCGTCGAGCCACGCGATCCCGAGGGCTTCTCGCGCGAGCTGGCGCGCGCCCTGAACGGCCTGCTCGCGGACCCCGGACTCCGTCGCACGATGGGCGTGAAGGGGCGCGCCCGGGCGGTCGCCTCCTTCAGCTGGGCCGCGGTGGCTCGCCGGACGCTCGAGCTCTACGGCACCCTGGCCACGCCGACCCGGGAGCCCCGGTGAGCGCCAAGCGCCCGCCCTCGAAACGCGTGACCCCCGTCGGGACCGACGCGCCGTCGTCGAACGAGCTCGTGACGCAGGCGGCCGCGGCGCTCCCCGAGACGCTCGGCGCGCGACGGTGGTTCGGGAGCAAGAACCGTGAAGTGTCAGAGGTGGTCCCGGTGGACCACGCGGCGGTGCCGGGCACGATCGGCGTCCTCGCGCTCTTCGACGTGGTCTTCGCGGACGGGCAGCGCGAGCGCTACGACGTCCCAGTCGCGCCACCCGGAGCCGACGGGGCGCCGTTCGCGGATGCGATGGGCGACCCTGCATTCTGCCTGGCCCTCCTCGACGCGATCCGCCGCGGCGCGACCCTGGCCGGCGCGCGCGGCGTCTTCCGGTTCGCGGCGACGCCGGCGCTGCTCGAGATCCTGCCGGAGGCGCCCAAGGAAGCCCACCCGGTCGTGGGCGAGCAGAGCCACACCTCCGTCGTGTACGACCGCCGCGCGATCCTGAAGCTCCTCAGAAAGCTGGACGCCGGTCGGAGCCCCGAGCTCGAGATCAGCGACTTCCTGACACGCGAGGCGGCCTTTCCGGGCACTCCCCGGCTCGCCGGCGCCGTGTCCTACGAGGCCGACGGCGCGGAGCCGGTGACACTGGCGGTCCTCCACGAGTTCGTGCCCAGCCACGGCGACGCGTGGACCGCGGCCCTGGCGCGCCTCGGCGAGTACTACGCGGCGGCGATCGAGGGCAAGGGCGAGCAGTCGCCCGATCCCGCCTTCTCGCGGGCCCTGGCGGCGGCCGACGCGCACGAGGCCGCGCGGCTCGGCGCGCTGACCGGTCGGCTCCACCGGGCCCTCGCGTCGGCCCGGCCCGGGCATCCGCTGGCGCCCGAGCCGATCTCGGCGACGGACGTCGCCACATGGACCGATGGGATGCTGGACCAGCTCCGCCGCGTCGGCGACGCGCTCCAGGCGGGGCTCCCCGGGATCCCGGCGCCGCTTCGCGAGCGCGCGGAGCGCGTCTCGGCCGACGGGGCTCGCCTCGCCGACGAGCTTCGCGGGCTCGATGCCCTCACGGCCAGCCCGGTGATGAAGGCGCGCGTGCACGGCGACTACCACCTCGGCCAGGTCCTTCGGACGGCGGACGGCTTCGCCATCCTGGACTTCGAGGGCGAGCCGGCGCGGAGTCTCGCCGAGCGCCGCGCGAAGCAGTGCGTCCTCAAGGACGTGGCCGGGATGCTTCGCTCGTTCGCCTACGCGGGACAGGTGGCGCTGGCCCGTCACCTTGAGGCGAGCCCCCACCACGCCCGTCTCGCGGAGCGGCTGAGGCCGTGGGCGGAGGCCTGGGAGGAGGGCGTCCGGACCGCGTTCGTGGACGCCTTCCTCGGGGAAGCGGTGCGACCCGGCGAGCCCACCCTGGTGCCCGCCGAGCGCGAGGGCTTCGATCGGGCGCTGCGCGCCTACGAGCTGGACAAGGCCGTGTACGAGCTCGGGTACGAGCTCGCGAACCGACCGGCGTGGGTGCCCGTGCCCCTCGTCGCGCTCGAGCGCGCGATCGCCCGGCTCCCCGGCCCGGCGCCGGGTCGGCTCCGACCCGGCGAGGGTCCGTTCGCCTTCACGGCGTGCATGGAGCTCAAGGAGTTCGTCGGGCTCCGGGCGGAGAACGAGCGGCAGCTGGCCCAGCTCCTCGACGAGGTCCCGCTCGACTCGATCTACTACCACACGCACGGATTCCTGCTGCGCCACCGGCTGGCAACCGGCCACTACCCGAACGACTTCGCCACGTGGGTGGACGTCCAGGTGCGCGACCGCGTCCTGGGCGAGCGACTCGCGATGGTCGATCCCGCCGACTTCATGTCCCTCCAGGCCCTCCGGGAAGAGCTGGTGTCCGTCGTGGACGAGCACCTCGGCCGGCTCGGCATCGTCCCCCAGGTGGTCTCGGGCGAGCCGTTCGACTTCATCCAGTCGAGGATCGTCGAGGTCCCGACGGGGATCGAGGCGCGCACGCTCCAGGAGCTCCGGGACGCGCTCCTCGAGATCGACCAGAGCGCCATCTACTTCCATCTCGTGGAGGCGCGGCTCAGGCTCGGCCGGGCGAGCAACGACTTCGCCGCGTGGCTGGAACGGGGACTCGGCCTCCCCGAGCTGGCGGCGCGCGTGCAGTCGGTGAACCCGTACGCCGGAAGCCTCGAGCAGGCGCGCACGCGCCTCGTCGCGCTGCTCGACGAGGCGCTCGCCGGGGGCGCGGGGCGATGACGGGCGCCCGGATCGAGGACTACCGCGACGTCGCGCCGCGCGGCGCGATCGACCTCCTCCTGAAGCTCGCGGAGCGGCTCCGGGGCCGGCGCTTCGTTCATGTGAACGCCAGCCGGTACGGCAGCGGGTCGTCGGAGATTCTGGCGCGGCTCGTCCCGCTTCTCCAGGACCTGGGTGTGGACGCGACCTGGGAGGTGATCGTCGGGGACCCGGCCTTCTACGGGGCGACCCGCGCGCTCGAGACGGCGCTCGGAGGCCAGCCAGCGACCATCACCGAGGCCATGCTGGTCTCCTACGTGGAGACGGCCGCGACGAACGCCGCGACGCTCCGTCTCGAGGCGGACCTCGTGATGGTCCACGACCTGCCGGCCCTGCCCCTCGTCCGGCACCGGCCGGAGCGCGGACGGTGGGCGTGGCGCTGCCATGCCGACCTCTCCCACGCCTGGCGGCGGGCGTGGCACCTCGTGCGCCGTGACCTCGAGCGCTACGACACGGTCGTGTACTCGATGCCGAAGTTCGCCCAGCGGGTCCGCGTCCCGATGCTGGTGGTCCATCCCTCGATCGACCCGCTCGGGGAGAAGAACCGGGAGCTCGGGCGAAGCGACGTCCGCGAGGTGCTGACCCGGTTGGCGATCCCGCGGGACAAGCCGCTCCTCGTGCAGATCGCGGCCTACTCGCGCGCCACTGATCCCAAGCGAGCGCTGGCCGCCTTCCGCCTGGCGCGGAAGTACGTCCCGTCCCGCCTCGTGCTGGCCGGGTGGGGCGCGACCGACAATCCGGAAGGCAGCGCCGTCCTGGCGGAGCTGCGCGAGGCCGTGGGTCAGGACCCGGACGTCCACGTGCTCGTGATGCCGCCCGACGCGGCGCGGGAGCTCAACGCGCTCCAGCGCGCGGCAACGGTGGTGCTGCATCTTCCGAGACAGGAAGGCTTCGGCCTGACCGTCGCCGAGGCGATGTGGAAGGGGAAGCCCGTCGTCGGCAGCGTTGCCGGCGGCATCCCCGCGCAGGTCCTCTCCGAGGTGACCGGCTACACCGTGGGCTCGGTCGAGGGCGCGGCGTTCCGGATCCGCCAGCTCCTCCAGAGCCCCGACCTCGCCGCGCGCCTGGGCGGCGCCGCGCGCGAGTACGTCCGCCGGAACTTCCTCTTGCCGCGCCACCTCGGCGACTACCTGGCGCTCCTCGCCCACATGACGGCCTAGCAGACGCTCGTGGCCGACGGCCTCGCGCTCGAGACCGCGCTCCCCGCCGACGGCATCGCCGCCGTCGAGGCCCTCGGGCCCGTGGAGGCCCTGGTCGCGGTCACGGGTCTCAACCAGTCGCGGACTGCCCCCGCCGTCGTCGGCGCGGCGGCCGCCGGACTCGGGCGGCTCGCGGGGCGGAAAGTGGCAGTGCTCTTCGTCGACGGCGGATCCCAGGACGGCACCCTCGAGGCCGTCCACCAGCGAGCGGCGGAGGCTCCGGAAGCGCCGCTCGCCACCGCGCGCGTGGCCGGCCGCCCCGGACGGGGCCGGGCGGTGGCCGCCGCCCTGGCGGCGGCGCGACACGTCGGCGCGCGCGCGACCGCCGTGGTCGATGCCGGGCTCGTCAGCCTTGCCCCCGAGTGGGTGGAACCGCTGCTCCGCCCCGCGCTCGACGGCGAGGCCGACTATGTCTCGCCCGTGTACCGGCGGGCGCTCACCGAGGGGACGCTGACGACGAACCTCCTCGCCCCGTTGGTGCGATCCCTCTTCGGCCGGCGTCTCGAGGAGGTGCTCGGGGGCTGCGCCGCGGTGTCGGCGGCGCTGCTCGAGGCGCTCCCACCGGCTGAGGCGTGGGACGACGAGCCGACGGGCCAGGGCACGGAGATGCGGCTCCTCGGCGAAGCCCTGGCGGGTCCGCGGATCCTCGTCGAGGTCCAGCTCGGCCGGAAGCAGCTCGACCCCGGGGCCGCGCCGTCCGATCTCGCCCACACCGTGAGCGACGCGGTGGGCGCGCTGTTCCGGCTCATGGAGCGACACGAGGACCAGTGGCAGGACGTGCGCGGGAGCCGGCCCGTCCCGCGTCGCGGCCAGGCCGAGGCGGCCCCGCCAAGCCCCGGCGATCTCAGGCCCGACCGGATGGTCCGGGCGTTCCACCTCGGCCTCAAGGACCTCCTCCCGCTGTGGGAGCAGTCCCTGACCGAGGAGACGCTCTCGCAGCTATACCCGCTCGGGCTCCTCGAGCCCGACGACTTTCGATTCCCGCCGCTCCTGTGGGCGCGCGTGGTCGGCGAGTTTGCCGTGGCCCACCACGAGCGTCGGCTTCCGCGGGACCACCTCCTGCGGGCGCTGACGCCGCTCTATCTCGGGCGGGTCGCGGCATTCGTGCTCGAAACCCGGGCCGGATCCTCGCGCGAGAGCGCCGACGCGCTCGAGCGTGTGAGCCTGGCCTTCGAGGCCGAGAAGTCCACCCTCTCGGCCCGATGGAGGTAGCGATGCAACAGCAATGGAGCAACATCGTCCTCGACGCGATGCGGGACGTGGCTCACCGGATCCTGCTCGTGACGCCGCGGCTCCTGGCCGCGGTCACGTTGGTCCTCCTGGGGTGGGTCGTGGCCGCGCTGGTGCGGCGGCTCACCGCCCGCATCCTGGCCGCCGCCGACCTCGACGTGCGCTGCGCGCGCTGGGGGCTGACCGGCGTGCTCGGTCGCGGCGGGCACCGGCCCTCGCCGACCGAGATCCTCTCCCGGCTGGCATACTGGGCCATATTCCTGGTCGGGCTCCTGATGGCCGTGGAGGCCCTGGAGATGCCGGGGACCCGCGGCGCCCTCGCGGCCCTCCTCGCGTTCCTGCCGCACGTCCTGGTGGCGGTCCTGGTCGTGACGGGCGGATGGGTCCTGGCCCAGTTCCTCGCTCAGGCTGCCCTGATCGCCGCGGTGAACGCCCAGGTGGCGGGCGCGTCGCTCCTGGCCGCGACGGTCCGCTGGCTCGTCCTGATCGTGGCCGCCGCCGTGGCCCTGACGGAGGTCGGCGTCGCGCGGGAGATGGTCTTGCTCGTGTTCGGGATCGCCTTCGGCGGCGCGGTCCTGGCACTGTCGCTCGCGTTCGGGCTGGGCGCCCGCGAGCTGGCGCGGCAGGCTCTCGAGAGCTATCTCACCCGGGCGCGCCAGGACCCGGGCAACCCCGTCTCGCACGTCTGACGCATGGGCGGCTCGACGGCCGAGAGGGTCGACCGCCCGTGCTTCGGAGACTTCTACGCCATCCGGGCAATGAGACGCGCGGCGGCGCCGACGTCCGTGGCCTTCGGGCAGTCGTCGACGGCCCAGGCGCCGACCGGATCGAGGAGGATCGCTCGAACCCCCGCCGCTCGAGCTCCGAGAACGTCGACCGAGTAGAGGTCGCCCACGTGGACGGCCTCGCCCGGCTTCACCCCCAGGAGGTCGGCCGCGTGGCGGAAGATCCGCGGGTCGGGCTTCTCGAAGCCGACGACGGCCGAGTCCACCACGGCGTCGACCCGGCGCGCGAGGTCGAGCGCCTCGAGGATGCGCGCCACCGTGCCGTTCGAGTTCGACACCACGGCCAGCCTGAGGCCGAGCTCTCGCAGCGCGTCCAGGGCACCCGGCGCCTCCGGCAGGCAGACCGACCAGAGGCCGAGCGGCGGATTGGCGGCGCGGAGGGCGGCCACCACTCGCTCACCGCCGTCGCTCCAGAGGATGCCGAGCTCCGCCAGCATGTACCCGACGTAGCGGGCGAAGACGTCCGCGGTCTCCGTCGAGCGGGCGGCGAGATCGGGATCGAGCCGGACCCGGGCCCGCACCTCCGCCAGGCCCACGGCGGGCGCCGCTACCGGGCGACAGGCCTCCCCGATACAGCGGGCGATGGTGTCGTAGTCGAGCCCGACGAGGGTGTTCCCCGCGTCCAGGAAGACCGCGCGGAGCGGCATCCTACTTCTTGACCCAGTCACCTCGATCGGTCTGGATCCACTGGCCCCCCGCCGCCCGATCGCGGTAGGCCTTGGCGAACGACGCCTTCACGCGACCGACCTCCGACGGCGCCATCTTGTTCTGGCGCATGAAGGTCTCGACGATGGCCTGACGGTCGGCGTTCTCCGCGCCGATCAGACCGGCCACCTCGCCGGTGCAGCCCTGTCCGGGACGGGTCTCGACGAAGCCCTGGTTGTTCTCGCCCACGCAGCCGCGCGTCTGCCATTGCTGGAGGGCGCCCAGGCGCCGGTTCTGCGACTCGGCCAGGCGGCGGAGCTCCTCGCTGTCCGTCCTGGGCGCCTGGGCGACGACGAGACGCTCTTCGGCCCCGGCCTCCCGGGGCCCGAAAGGCGCGAGCCAGCGGTCGAGGCTCGAGCCCGGTTTCGGCGCCGTGCCTGCCGCGGGTGGCGTTTCGCGTGACCCGCCGGGCGGCCGGCGGCTCATGTCGACTATCTGGCTCGCCGCGTCGTCGAGCTTCTCCTGCGGGAAGGTGATGTTCACGGTCACCGGGACGCAGGCGGCGAGCCCCACCGCCAGCGCGAAGGCGCCCGCGCGGCGCCCGAGGCCGGCGATCATTCCGTGGTTCGCGCGCCGTCTCCGAACGACGCCGGTCACGACTTCCTCACCCACTGGCCGCCCTCGAGCTGGATCCAGTCGTTCGGGCGCGATCGCTCCTGACGGGCCTTCGCGAAGGCGCTGCGCACCCGCGGGGTATCGGAGGTCGGGATGTTGTTGTCCTTCATGAACGCGCTGTAGATGATCTGCCGGTCCGCATTCTCGGCACGGATCAGCTCGGCGACCTCGGGGCCGCATCCCTCGCCCGGCCGCGCCACCAGGAGTCCCTGGTTCGTCTCGCCCATGCACCCCTTGCTCTTCCACTCGCGGAGGTCGGATCGGCGGGCGCGTCGATTGTCGGTCGCCTTCGCGACCTCGGGCGTCTTCGCGTCGATGCTGGGCGTGGCCGCCACGTCGACGCGGTTCCCCGACGGCCGAGACGCGGGCGGCGGAGCGGACGCGCCAGCAGGCTGGGCCGGCAGCTCCTCGATGTGCCGCGCGGCGGTGTCGAGCTTGTCCTGAGGAAAGGTGACGTTCACCGTCACCGGAACGCACGCCGCCAGGGCAAACGTCAGCGTCGTGGCGGCCACCGCGCGAGCCCCTCGCCTCCAGATCATCGTCCGCTCCCCTCTCCGGTCGTTCCGCGCCCGCGCTCTCACAGGCCCGGGAACTGCTTGGCCAGGAATGCGATCGGCATGTCGATCACGTTGATCGCCTTGACGCGGGGCGGGAAGATGCCGAGGAACTCCCGCCCCTTGAGGCTCAGGCTCACGTGGATCCCGCCGTTCGGCGTGTTCACGCTCGCCTCCGCCGACTTGAACTCGAACTCGCGGAGGTTGCCGAGGGCGGTCTTGACGACGCCGGTCGGATCCGCCGCGGACCACGCGAGGAGGCGATCGAGCAGCTCGATCGTCACCGTCCCGCCCTCGGGCACCAAGAGCCGGCCGTCCGCGGCGATCCGGCCTTCGCCGTAGCGCACGTCCAGATCGTACCGCAGGAGACCCGTCATCGTGCCGCCGTGGATCCCGTACGCCGCGATGAACTCGTCGATGCGCACGCCCTCGCCGGCGACCTTGGCCTGTGCGGTCAGGCCGTTGGTGAAATCGAGGTCGACCGTGCCCCAACCCTTGCCGGAGTAGAGGGCGTAGCGGAGGTCGGTCAGCGATACCCGCTGGTCGACCGCTCGCGCGCGCGCCGTGACGTCGTAGAGCACGACGCCGTACCCGATGACCTCCCCCACCTTCAGGCTCCCGTCCACAGGGACGCCCACCCACGGGGCCGCGCCGCCCTGGAGCACCGGCACGTCGGCCGAGAGGTCGCGGAGGCTCAGCCGGCCGTCCAGCATCTCCACCGTGGGCGCCTCGAGGCTCAGCCGGCCCTGGTAGGCCGAGAACGTCATGTCTGGTGACTCGAGCTCCAGGGTGGCCGATCCGGTAACCTGCCGCGTGACCGACGGCCAGAGCGTGGAGAGGCGCTCCAGCGCCGGAATCCGCGCCGTCAGCCGGACGGGATCCCTGGATCCGGCAGCCGGCGCTCCGAGGTCAGCCTGGAGCACTTCCCGACGCTGGGCGTCGCGCGCCACGAAGGTGGCCCGCGTGAGGCGGGGGCCGCCGGCGTCGCGCACCAGGTCGGCGGAGCCCTCGAGGCGCTCGAGCGTTCCGTCGAAGAAGGACAGCGCTCCCCGCACGCGCTCGACCTCGTACCCCACGGTCACGCTGCCCGACCGGGCCGTCGCCTGCACGCGCGCGCTCTGGACGGTGGCCTCGCCCGCGGGCTGGCGGAGCGCGAGGTCGCGGATCTCGGCCTCGACCTTGCCGTCGCTCCAGGCCCGGGCGTCCAGGCCGGTCACGACGACGCGGGCGCCGCCGGCGCGAAGCTGATCCGACGGTCCGAGCCAGTCCCCGCCGAAATGCCGGGCGAGCGGGTCGAGGCGCCCGCCGCTCGTTTCGAGCCGGGCGTCGACGCGCGCCCGCGGAACGTCGTACGCCACGGTGCCACGGAGCGGAGTCCCGAGCGCCTGGGCCGTGAGGCCGGTCAGCTCGAGGCGCGTCGGGCGTCCGCTCGCGTCCAGGTCGATGCGGAACGGAGTGGCCACCGGCGCGAGCGGCAGCCCGGCAACCTCCACCCGCTCGCCGCGAAGCTCTCCGCGCGCCGACGCGCCGTCCGGCCGTGGCTCCAGCGCGACCTTCGCCTCGACGTTGCGGGCCAGCACGTCCGACCCGACGGCGGAGGCCGGGAGCGTCGCGTCGAGCACGCGAAGGGTGACGCGCGCCTCCGGCCATCCGCCGCGCTCGGGCATCCAGGTGACCTCGCCGTCGGCGAGCTCCGCGCGTCCCTTCACGGGGCCCGCCAGCCCCGCGAGCGCCCACGCGAGCGCGAGGTCCGCCGTGCCGCGCATCTCGCCAAGACGCAGCCGCTTGTCCTGGAATGAGAGCGTGCTCTCGAACGCCACCGCGTCCCCGAGGCGCGCGCTCAATCGGCCGGCGGCGCGGTCGCCCGGGGAGAGGCCGAGCTGCGCCCGGAGGTCGAGCGGCGACGTCCGCGCGGCCTCCACGAGCGTGCCCGGGAGCCAGGGGGACAGCGCCGCCATGTCGCCCTTGCCCTCGAGATCCAGGCGGACGGTGTCGCCGTCGGCCCGCGCCGAGAGCCCTAGGGTCATCCGGGCGCGCGTCGCGTCGCGCAGCAGGATCTCCCCGCGTGCGTCGCCGCTGCCCTTGTGGAGGGTCGCGTCGAACGTCAGATCCTCGGGCGTCGCCCCGGGCGTCTTGACGACGCCCCCCGCGATGGCGATGTCGAGCAGCGCGCCGCTCGCGAGGAAGCTGGCCAGCCCCTGCCGGAGCCCCTCCAGCGCCGCGGCGCCCGCCGCGCCACCGCCGCCCGCGACGATCGTCGGGCGGGTCACCAGCAACCTGACGGGCGCCGGGTCCCCCTTCGCGGCGGACAGGAGCGGGCCGGAGGCCTCGACGGCGTCCGCCTTCATCTCGGCCGGCCAGCCGAGAGCCGCCGGCAGCCGGACACCGCGGAGGACGACCCGCGACGGCCCGAAGTCGCTGACCCGATCGATCTCCACGCCTCGCCCGAGAGCCTGGCTGAGCGCCGCGGCGAGGATCCGCGCCGAGCGCCGCTGGTCGGCGAGGACCAGGTAGCCGACGACCGCCACCACGGCGAGGGTCAGGAGGACCCCGGCGGCGAAGGCCACCACGACCCGGTGGCGCCCGACCCAATCCCGCAACACGCCCATGGCGGTCAGACGGCCGCGAGCGCGCCGGTAATCGCGCCCACGCTCAGTAGGATTTGGGCAGGCCGAGCACCCGCTCGGCCAGGTAGTTGAGCGCCATCTGCTGGGAGACGGGGGCGATCTTGTAGAGCCGCACCTCCCGCCAGAGGCGCTCGACGTCGAACTCCTTCGCGTAGCCGAAGCCGCCGAACGTCTGGAGCGCCGCGTCCGCCGCCTCGAAGCCGGCCTCCGCGGCCAGGACCTTGGCCGCGTTCGCCTCCGTGCCGCAGGGCTCGCCCCGATCGAAGAGCCAGGCGGCCCGGAGCGTGAGCTGCCAGGCGCCCTCGAGGCGCGCCCACGCGAGCGCGAGCGGGTGCGCCACCGCCTGGTTCTGTCCGATGGGCCGGCCGAACACGATCCGCTCCCTCGCGTACGCGGCAGCGCGCTCCAGCGCGACGCGCCCGATCCCGATCGCCTCGCCGGCCACCAGGGCGCGCTCGGGGTTGAGCGAGTCCAGGAGGTGATAGAAGCCCCGCCCCACCTCGCCCACCACGTCCTCGTCCGCCACCCGGAGTCCGTCGATGATGACCTCGTTCGAGTCGACCGCCGCCCGGCCGAGCTTCTCGATCTCGCGGATCTCGACGGTGGCGGGATCGAGGTCCGCGACGAAGAGCGTCAATCCGTCGAGCTTCCTCGGGCCCACGGCGTCGTACGGCGTGGTCCGCGCCAGCAGGAGCATCTTGGCCGAGTGCCGCGCGTTGGACGTCCAGACCTTGCGCCCGCTCACGACCCAGCCCGCGCCGTCCCGGCGGGCGAGCGTCCGGATGCGGCTCGTGTCGCTCCCCGCGTCCGGCTCGGTGACGCCGAAGGCGAGGCTCAGCCGTCCCGCGGCGATCTCCGGCAGGATGCGTCGCCGCAGGTCCTCGCTACCGTGCCGGACGATGGGCATCGGCGGGAACACGGCAAAGTGGACCGGGGACGCGCCCGACAGGCCCGCGCCGGAGGCGCAGATTGCCTCGAGCATGAGGACCGCCTCGGTCACGCCCAGGCCCGCGCCCCCGTACGCCTCGGGGATCGTGAGCCCGAGCCACCCCGCCTCGGCGAACGCCTGCACGAACTCGAGCGGATACTCCGCCTTCCGGTCCTTCTCCCGCCAGTATTCCCAGCCGAAGCTTCGGGCCAGCGCCGACACCTGCCGGCGGATCTCGGCCTGGGGCTCGGAAAGGGCAAAGTCCATCAGGGGTTCCCTGCGTTCAGTATAGCCGGGCGCCCCGCGAGGCCATGCGAGAGTCCGCGCGTTTGACACGTCCGCCGCGGGTCCCGTAGGCTCGGAGCATGTCCTGCTGCGGGCCGAGCCGTCGCGCCGTCCTCAAGGGGCTCGCGCTCGCCGCCGTGCCGGCCGCGTCCCGCGGGGCGTCGGCCGCGGCGCCCTACGCGGGCCCCCTCATCGACGCCCACTCGCACCTCAACTCGCCGGGCTCCATCGAGCCCCTGGTCGCCGCCATGGACCGGCACCGGATCGCGAAGGTCGCGCTCCTCGGGGTGGGCGGCGTCCAGAAGGACGACCCCGCGTGGATCACGAAGGCCGCCGAGCGGTTCCCCGACCGGGTCATCGCCGTCGCGCCGGTCCTCGATCCCCTGGCCCCGGACGCCGCGCGGCGCCTCGAGCAGGACCTCGCCACCGGCCGGTACCGGGGCGCCGGCGAGGTGCACGTCCACCAGGCGTCGCGCAACATCCGGCGCGCCATCGACTCGCCACCCTTCCGGACGCTCCTCGACGTATGCGCCGGGCACGGCGCGCCGTTCGTGATCCACGACGAGCTGTCCGACGGCCTGGTCGCCGAGCTGGAGGGCGCGCTCGCCCAGAACCGGAAGGCGACCATCGTCCTGGCCCACGCGGGCAGCGCGGAGCCGGCGGTCCTCGCGGGGCTCCTCGCGCGCCACGAGAACCTCCACGTCGACCTCTCCGGCATGCACTTCCTGCGCACGCCGGCGCTGGCCACGGAGGCGGGGTCCCTCACGGCGGCGTGGCGGGGCCTGCTCACGGAGCGCGCCGATCGGTTCCTGGCGGGGATCGACCTCTGGGCCCCGGCGCTCTTCGCGCCGGCGATGCTGGATCGGCTGATGACCTGGACCCGGCGGATCCTCGGGGAGATCCCGCCCGCCGCCGCCGAGCAGATCGCCCAGGCCAACGCGGCCCGGCTCTATCGCCTCCGGTAGGCTCCCGTCGCGTCCGACGGGTTCAGGGACAGGCGCGCGCCGTCGCCGAGAGCGGGCCCACCTTCGTGTTCGCCGTGGCCACGGCCTCGACGCACAGGTTTCCCATCCCCGGGAGCCCGCTGACCTGCTCGGTGAGCTCGACCGAGTCCGCGTTGTCGAGGCAGCGCTCCTCGACCCGGTGGCCGATGCCCTTGACGCAGATCCGGTCCACGGCCATGCGCTGGGCGCCGGCCTGGTCGGACGTCGTGAAGGCTCGGAAGGTGCTGGTCTGCTCGCCCATCGCGGTCTTGGTGTCGACCGTGACCTGGATCCACGCGGTCCCCTGAGCGTCCGCGGTCCCCGCCCACGCGAGGACCAACCCCGCCAGCCAGATTCCTCCTGTCGAACGCGCCCACGCCATGGCCTGCTTCCTCCCGCCGCTCAGCGGCTCTCGGTCGGCTCGTGGGCCAGGATGCCGGCCACCAGCCGCGTGATGTCGTCCACGTTGAAGGGTTTCGCCATCAGGTAATCGATCCCGCGCATCCGCGCCTCGCTGAAGTCGATCTGGTCGCCCCACCCCGTCACCAGCGCGATCGGCACCTTCGGCTGCGTAGCCCGAAGGCCCTTGGCGACCTCCCAGCCCGAGATCCCTGGCATCGAGAGGTCGACAAGGGCGAGGTCGAAGGGCGGGCCGTGGACGTGGGCGAGCGCCGCGGTGCCGTCCTCGCACGCGACCACCTCGTGCCCCTGCCCCGCGAGAACGTCCACCAGCACTTCGCGCACCGAGGGCTCGTCCTCGACCACCAGGATGCGCGCGCTGCGGCCCGCCCGCGGCGGCGGCAGCTCCGGCGGCGGCGGCGCCACCTCCGCGCCGACCGGGAGGCGCACCGTGAAGCGGCTCCCCTCGCCGGGACGGCTCCAGACCTCGATCTCACCTCCGTGGCGCGTCACGATGCCGTAGACGATGGACAGGCCGAGACCCGTCCCGTGCTCCGCCTTCGTGGTGAAGAAGGGCTCGAAGCACCGCTGGCGCACCGCCTCGCTCATGCCGACGCCGGTGTCGGCCACCACGCAGACCACGCGGTCGCCCTCGGCGCGGGTCGAGAACGTGAGGGTGCCCCCCTGCGGCATCGCGTCGAGGGCGTTGAACAGGAGGTTCAGGAACGTCTCGCGGAGCTCCGCCGGGTCGCCGGTCACCGGTGGCACCGGCGACAGGTCGAGCTTCATCGCGTAGGTCACGGCCCGCGCTTGCGCCTGGTCGCCCCAGCGCGGCCGGGTCGCCTCGACGACCTCGCGGACGACCTCGTTCACGTCCACGTGCTGCCAGGGGCGCGTGCGGCGCATCCGCGCGAACTCCTGGATGCGGCGGACCGTCTGGGCGCCGTCCTGGGCGACGTGCTCGATGATCTTGAGCTGGCGGCGCAGGTCGGGCGCGTCGATCTGGCGCTGCAGGAGCTGCGCGCGCCCGACCACCACCGCGAGGACGTTGTTGAAGTCGTGCGCGACGCCGCCCGCCATCTCGCCCAGCGCGCGGAGCCGCTCGGTCCGGATGATCCGCTGCTGGGACTCCTCCACCGTGGCGAGAGCGGCGCGAAGCTCGGCGTAGAGCCGGCTGTTCTCGAGCGCCACCGCGCCCTGCGCGGCCAGAACGATCGCCAGGTCCTGGGAGCGCGCCGAGAAGGGGACGGCGTTCCGAGCGATGTCGTCCGACGACGCGAAGCGGCGAGCCCGCTCGGGGCGGCGGTTCATGAGCTGGAGCACACCCGTAACCTCGCCCTTCGGGGTCTTCATCGGGACCACCAGCATCGACTTCGTGCGGTAGCCGGTCTCTCCGTCGAGGCCGCGGTCGACCGTGAACGCGGACCCGGGCGGCGGCGCGTAGGCGTCCGGCAGGTTGATGACCTCGCCACTGAGCGCCGCGTAGCCGGCGACGCTCTGGGGCCCGATCTGGAGCGCGTGCTCCTTGACCGCGACCGGGAGGCTGTCGTGCTGGACGAGCGCGGATCGGAGGCAGCGCGTGCCGCTCGCGTCGGTGTCGACCAGGTACAGGGAGCCGGCGTCGCTCCAGGTGATCTCGCGGGCGTTCGTGAGGATGAGATCCAGGAGCGCGTCGGTCTCCCGCTCGGCCGCGAGCCGGACGCCGATCCCGATCAGCTCGCGGAGCTCCCGCGTCGCGCGCGCCAGGTCGGCCTTGGTGCGCTCGTGGGCGCGTGATAGCTCCTCGAATCCGCTCCCGCTCATCGCACTACGGTAGGGAGCCGACCATCATCCTGTCAACGGCCCCGCCCCGGCGCGCCGGGGTCATCGCCAGGCGAGGGCGGCGACGCCGAACGCGAACAGGACCAGGCCGGAGACGCGGTTGACCCAGCGCAGGGCGCCGAGGTCGAGGCGCGACCGGAGGGCGCCGACCACGCCGCTCAGGATGAGCCACCAGGCCGCGGAGCCCAGAAACACGCCGGCGACGAGCACCGTCGCCTCCCGCCAGCTCCCCGCCCCCGCGATCCCCAGGCCGGCGAAGACGGCAACGAAGGACAGGATGGTCGCGGGGTTCGCGAGCGTGAGCCCGAAGGTCGCCGTGAACGCGCCCAGGAGGCCGACTCCGCCCGCGCGCGCGGCCTGCTCGGCCGGTCGGGCGAAGAACGTGCGCAGGCCGAGGTAGCACAGGAACAGCCCGCCCACGAGGCGGAGGATCCCCTGCTGTCGGACCAGGAGGGCGGAGACGGCGGTCAGACCGAAGCCGGCGACGGCCCCGTAGACCGCGTCCGCCGCCGCGGCGCCGAGCCCCACCGCCAGACCCGTCACCCGGCCGTCGGCGAGCGTGCGACGGATGCACAGGACGCCGATCGGGCCCACGGGCGCCGCGATCGAGAATCCGATGACGAGGCCGCGCACGAGCGTGTCGACGCCCATCGGCGGCTCAGGCGGCCGCGCCGACGGTCGGCGTGATCCGGATGAGGACGCTCCGGCGGTCCGCGAGGCGCCGCCGGATGAAGTGCCCCATGAACAGGGGGACGAGGAGCCAGTACTTCCGGCGGTACGCGCGAAGGAGCGCGCTCTCGATCTCGGGATGCTCGTCCATCCACTCCGCCCGACCCTCGAAGCGCGGCCCGTCCTTCGTGCCGACGCGGACGGTCACGCGGCCCGTCTCGAGGATCCGGCGCGCCTTCAGGCTCTGTCGCTCCGTCGTGAAGTACGCGGCGGTTCCGTCGTACCAGCACCAGATCGGCACGGTGCCCGACCGGCCGGACGCGCCGTAGGTCGTCACGTAGAGGTAGTTCGCGCGGCGGAGGGCCGCGTCGAGGGTCGGATCCATGCGAGAATTCTACGGCAGGAGACCACGATGAGCGAGACCAGCGGCGCGCCGGGGCGTTCCAGGACGAGAGCCCCGCTCCGCCTGCCCCACGCGACCGGCGTCGAGCGAGCGCGGGCGGCGCTCCGCGCCCACCTCCCCGAGACGCCGCTCGTCCGCTCGGAGCTTCTCTCCCGCGCGCTCGACGCCGAGGTCTGGCTCAAGAACGAGACGGTGAGCCCGATCGCGTCCTTCAAGCTGCGGGGCGCTCTCACCGCGCTCCTTCGGGCGCGCGAGACCCGGGGCGCCGTGGACGCGGTGACCTCGTCGACGGGCAACCACGGACAAGGCGTGGCGTACGCCGCGCGGGCCACGGGAGTCGCAGCCCACGTCTTCCTCCCGGTGGGCGCCAATCCCGTCAAGCGGCGCATGATCGAGGCGCTTGGCGCGACGATCCACGAAGGCGGCGCCGACCTGGACGAGGCCAAGAACGACGCCCAGAGCTTCTGCGAGGCGCGAGGCCTCCTCTTCGTCGACGACGGCGAGAGCCTCGACGTCATGGAGGGCGCGGGGACCGTCGGCCTGGAGGTCGCTGAGCGCCTCCAGGACGTGGACGTCTTCTTCGTGCCGATGGGCAGCGGCACGCTGGCGGTCGGCTGCGCGGTCGGGCTCAAGAGCCTCCAGTCTCGGGCGCGCGTCGTGGCGGTCCAGTCGTCCGGCTCCCCGGCCATGGTCGAGAGCTTCCGCGCCCACCGCGCGATCGAGCGCCCCATCGACACGGTGGCCGACGGGCTCGTGTGCCGCGTCCCGGCGCGTCTCGCGCTCGAGGGCCTGTGGACCTGGGTGGACGACGCCGTCACCGTGCCCGACGCGACCATGCTCCGGGCCATGCGTGCCCTCGTCGAGCACGGCCACGTCCTCGTCGAGCCGGCGGGCGCCGCCGCGCTGGCCGCCGCCTGGGCGCATCGCGCCGACCTGCGTGGGCGGCGCGTGGTCCTGGTGCTGACCGGCGCCAACGTGACGATGCCGCTCCTCGAGCAGGCGCTCGCGAGCCCGCCTCTCTTCGATCCCGCCGGGCCCGCCTGAGCGCGGATCTCGCCGGCGCCGTCAGGCGCCAGGCTTCCGGCAGACGTACAGGACGTGCGGGTACGGGAGGACGTCCACCATCGCGTGCCGGGCCACGCGGAACCCCGTTTCCTCGAGCGCCGCCTGGAGCGCGTCGGCCGCCCAGTAGTGCGGAGGGCTCCCCGGGCTCACCAGAAGGTCGAGCGCGTGGGTGAACCAGCGCTTGTACGCCGGCCGCGAGTCCACGTCCTTCACGAGGAGGCGGCCGCCGGGCGACAGCGCGGCATGCAGCTCGCCGAGCAGCGGCCGGACCGCGGCCGGCTCGACGTGGTGGACGATGTCCAGCATGTAGGCGCCCGCGTACTCGCGGCGCGCGCGGAAGTCCCGCGCGTCGCCGACCGCGTACTGGACGTTGCCGAGCCCTAGGCGCCGGCCTGCCTCCCGCGCGAGGCCGACGCGGCGCGCGTCCAGGTCGAGACCGTGGAAGCTCACGCGCGGCAGGAGCTGGGCGTAGTAGAGGGAGAAGAGGCCGAAGCCGCACCCGACGTCCAGCACGTCGCCGGACGGCGGCAGGTACTGGCCGATCTCGTCGAGGAAGCGCTGCCGGAGGATCAGGAAGCGCGCCCGCGAGTAGGTGCGGATCACCCAGTCGTCGTAGGCGTCGACGACTCGGGCGATCGCGTCGCGACCTTCCCTACCGGGCCGGTGCCCGGCCGACGTAGAGCCGGTAGCCATCCCCCTCCTCCGCGAGACGGTAGCCGTCCAGGAGCCAGCGCCGGAGCTCGGGGAAGCCGTCCAGGCGCTCGTAGCCCCCCGCCGGCCATCCCACCTCGAACAGCGCGACGGCCGCCGGCGGGCGCGCCCGCAGCGCGTCCATCAGCTCGGCGCGCAGGCGCTGCACGTAAGGATGACCCACGTCGTGGTAGAAGTGGAAGTCGTAGATGAACCGGCTCGGCTCCCGGGCGCGGGCCATGAGGAGCGCGTGCACCCCGCCCTCCGCGGTGTCCAGGACCTGGACCGTTCCCCCGGCCGCGATGAGCGGCCGGAGCGCGTCCGTCAGGCGCTCGACGCGCGCGAGCTTCGTGGCGATCCACTCGGGATCGAGATTGCGGTGCCCCTTCGACCAGAGTGGCCCCGCGGTCCCGGCCAGGGCCAGGACCAGCGCGAGGGTCAACGCCCGGCGCCGATCCTTCACGGCGGCGCCGAGCCCGGCGCCGCCGAGCGCGGTCGCGAAGAGCGCCAGTGGGTAGAGGTGGTACTCCCATCCGCGTCCCTGCGCCCAGAAGTGCGCCGCCCCGTACGCGAGGCCGACGCCGAGGACGCCGAGGGCCGGCCACCGGCGCCCGCGGACGAGCGCGACGATCCCGAGCGCCGACCAGGCCGCCAGGCCGACCAGGACGCCTCGCCCGTAGTCGCGCGCCGCGATCTCGTGGAGGAGGTCGTTCCGCCCCACCCGGCTGTAGAGCGGGATCAGGTAGCGGAGCGTGATGTCCGCGAAGGCGCCGAGGCCGCCGGTCCACGCGAGCCAGGCGAGCGTCGCCAGGCCGGGCAGCGCCACGCCGAGGACGACCACGCCGACCGCGCGTGCCCGGGACGGCCCGCGGTGCGCCCACCACGTCCACGCGACGAGGACCAACGCCGCCACGCCGGCGTGAGGTTTGACCCACGCGCCGGCCCCGAGGGACAGCGCCGCGACGGCAAGCCATCGCGTTCGCGCGGGATCGGCCGACCGGGCGGCAGCGAGGATCCCCGCCGCGCCCCACGCGAGGCACACGCAGAGCAGGAGGTCGCGCTGGCCGGCGAGCCACGGGCCGCCCGCCAGGTGATACAGGGAGAAGAGCGCCGCCGCGGCGAGGCCCCCCGGCCCGCGCAGCGCACACGCCAGCCCGGCTCCGATGGCCAGGAGCATCGTGAGGTCGAACGCGCGAAACGCCGCCGCGCCCGGCCCCAGCGTGAGGAGGAGCAGCAGGTGCGCCAGGTAGGCGCCGGGGAAGTTCATGTCGAACAGGTCGCGATACGGCGTGGCGCCATCGAGGATGCGCCACGCCACGTAGTGCATGATCGGGGCGTCGTGGGCGAGCGGCCAGCCGCGCGAGAGCCACACGAGCCGAAGGACGCCGAGGGCGACCAGAACTCCCGCCGAGCCGGCGACCGCCGCGAGCCCTCGGGCTCGGCGGGGGACTGAGGCGACGGGCACGGGGGGACGGGCGGGCTTCGTGAACACCGTGTCGGGGCGCCCCCGGAGAGCGGCGCGGAGGGAGTGTGGCGCTGCCTCCGGCAGGTGTCAAGCGACGCGCCCGGGACGACGGCCAGACGGTGGGCAGGGCCCTCGCGTTGTGAGAGGGTAAGGCCCATGGCGACCATCGTGTGGCTCAAGCTCCTGCTGGCGCCGCTCCTGATCCTCGTCGCCACGCTGGCCGGGCGCCGGTGGGGGCCCGCGGTCGGCGGATGGCTCGCGGGGCTCCCGCTGACCTCGGGCCCCGTGTCCTTCATCCTCGCGCTCGAGGAGGGTCCCGACTTCGCCGCGCGCGCGGCGCTCGGCACGCTGTTCGGCCTGATCTCGCTCGCCGCGTTCTCCTTCGCCTACGGGATCGCGGCGAGGCGAACGGGATGGCTCGGCTGCCTGGGCGCGGCCATGGGCGCGTTCGCGCTGTCGACGGTAGTGTTCCACGGCGTGACGCTCCCGCTCTGGGGCGCGTTCGTCCTCGTGTGGGCGGTCCTTGCCGGCGTCGGCGCCGCCATGGCCGGCGACGAGCGGCCGCGTCCCCCTCGCCGGCTCGTCCCGGGAGATCTGGCGATGCGCATGGGGCTGGCCGCCCTGCTGGTCCTCGTCCTGACCTCGATTGCCACGGCGCTCGGGCCCCGGCTCGCGGGGAGCCTCACGCCCATCCCGGTGTTCGGGGCGCTCCTCGCCGTCTTCGCGCATCGCGACCAGGGACCCGGCGCCGCGGTGCAGCTCCTCCGCGGCATGGTGCTGGGCTCCTTCGGCTTCGCGACCTTCATGCTGCTCGTGGGAAGCCTCCTCGATCGCCTCGCGGTGCCGCCGACCTATGCGCTCGCCTCGGCCGGCGCGCTCGGCGTCCACGGGCTCACGCTCGCCGTCGTCCGGCGCGTGATCTGATCGCCGAGGTTGCGTGCCGTGACCGTTTCGGCCTCGCTCCTCGCGCGCCTCGACACCCAGCTCGATGCGCTCGACCTCGTCCTCGGACTGGCGAACGAGGAGGCCCTGGATCGGCGGCCACGGCCCGACGAGTGGTCCGCGCGGGAGAACCTCGCTCACCTGGCCCGTCACCACGCGGTCTTTCTCGACCGCCTGCGACGGCTCCTGACGGAGGACCGCCCGTCTCTCGGCCGCTATCGCGCCGAGGAGGACCCGGAGTGGCCCGCGTGGGCAGCGCTCCCCCGGGCCGAGCTACTCGGCCGGCTCCGGGCGCTCCGCGCGGAGCTCTGCCGCCTGGTGCGCGAGCTGTCCGCGGCCGATTGCGCGCGCACGGGCCTCCACCCGACGTTCGGCGAGATGAACGTGGCCGGATGGCTCCAGTTCTTCCTGCTCCACGAGGCCCACCACCTCTACACGGCCCTCGTACGCGTGGGCGAGGCGCGGCGGCGGGAGCGCTAGACCCGGACGACTCCCGAGGGCCAGCCCGTCAGGGCGTGGTGTGGCCACCGTGGCCCGAGTGGCCGGCGGGAGCCGGAGGTGACGCGGTCGACGGCACCGCCGCGGTCGGCGGCCGGAGCTGGCGGAGGTAGGCGACGAGGTCGATCGCCTCCTGCACGGTCAAGGACTCGCCGTACGACGGCATCTTGGAGGACCCGTCCGCCGCGGCGTAGCCTCGGTTCCGCTCGACCACCGCGCTCGGGTTGATGATCGACTCCGCGAAGAACTCAGGCGGGTGGAGCGGTCCCATCTGTGAGAGCTCGGGGCCCGCGCGCCCCGGGTCGTTCGGCGCCGGGAACCCCTCGCCACGCACCTCGTGACAGCCGTAGCACTCGAGCTTCCGGAACACTTCGCGGCCCTTCGCCGGATCGCCCTTGGGCAGCGTGAATCGCCATCCCTTCGGAGTGCCGTGCACGTGGGGCGGCGCGGGCGACGCCGGGCGGGCGGGCCCGGACGGAGCCGACTGCGCGTCGGCCTGGCGGATCAGGTATGCGGCGGTCGCGCCGACCGCCAGCCCGGCCAGCGCCACGGCGATCGCGAGTGGCCGCGCGAGGGCCATGCGACCGATTGTACCCGATGCGTCGAGAGCGGCCGGCTCAGAACCAGCCCGGGTCGTGCGGCAGGAGGATCCGCTCGCCGCCCTGGTCACGCACGATGCGCGGACGGATCGCCGGGATCGTCCGGCCGCGCGCGGCCCCGAGGAGCGCCTCGACGTCGCGGTGGTCCGCGAGCGACGCGAGGATCCGCTGGGTGGGGAGCGGCAGCACGAGCTCGTGGCTCCGGTGGCGGGCCAGCGCGTCGTCCGGGCGGATCCAGCGTGCGGCCACCATCTCCGACCCGTCGGGCTCGGCGGTCTGGTCGGGGCAGGCCGCGACGAAGAAGCGCGTGTCGTATCGGATCGGCCGCTCCTCCGGCGTGATCCAGTGCGCCCAGTAGGCGGTCCGATCCATCGCCAGTGCGAGCTCGTGCTCACCGAGGAGCCGGGCGAAGGCCGCACTCTCCGCACGGCAGCGGGCGCGCTGGGCCTGGACGTCGCCGAGGCTCGCCAGGTCCAGCGGGCGTCCGTCCGGTCCGTACGCGAGCAGGATCCCCGCTTCCTCGAACGCCTCGCGAAAGGCGGCCACCCAGAAACCGATCGCGCGCTCCAGGGGCTGGACGTCGGAGAGCTGCGCCGCCGCCGCCGACCGCGTGAGCCCCCGGCAGCGCGCCTCGATCCCGGGCGCCGCGTCCGCCGGCTCGACGCGGCCCCCGGGAAAGGCGAAGGCGCCGGGCGAGAACCGGCTGGCGGGGTGTCGCTGGAGGAGCAGGATCTCGACGTGGCCCGACGCGTCGCGCGCGAGGATCACGGACGCCGCCTCGCGAGGCGTGGGCGCGCGAGCGGAAGCGTCCTGCACGGCGCGGTGGTACCACGGCGGTCCGGTGCCGTCAACGGCGCGAGCGCTACCCGCATCCGTCCGCACCGGTTCCTCCCGCGGACGGCGGGTAGAATGGCCGGGTGCGCGGGCTCCTGTTCCTCGTCGCCCTGATCGTCCTCGTCGACACGGTCTTCTTCGCCGTGCTCTCCCCGCTCCTGCCCACCTACGCGGCGAGCCTCGGGCTCTCGAAGGGCGCGGCCGGCCTCCTCGGCGGCGCGTTCGCCGCCGGCGTGTTCGTGGCAGCCGTCCCGAGCGGCCTCCTCGCGGCACGACTCGGGCTCCGCCCGACGCTGGTCCTCGGGCTCGGCCTGACCGCGGTCACGAGCGTCCTCTTCGGGCTCGCGGACTCCTACGGCCTCCTCGTGCTCACCAGGTTCGGCGCGGGCCTCGGGAGCGCGTGCTCGTGGACGGCCGCAGTGGGCTGGCTCGCCCGCGCGGCGCCGCCCGAGCGCCGCGGGGAGATGATCGGCTTCGCGATCTCCGCGGCGGTGGCCGGAGCGTTCCTCGGCCCCGTGCTGGGCGCCGCCGCCGGGTGGGCGGGCACCGGACCTGCCTTCGGCGCCATCGCCGCGGGGGCCGCGGCGCTCGCCGGCCGCGTCGTGATGCTCCGGGAGCCGGACGCGCCGCCTCGCGGCGTGGCCATGACCGCGGCGCTCCGCATCCCCTCGCTCCGCGTGCCGTTCGGTCTCATCGTGCTGGCGCCGCTCCTCTTCGCGGTCCTTGGCGTCCTCGTGCCGCTGTCGCTCGGCGCCCGCGGCTGGGGCGCCGCGCGCCTCGGCGTCCTCTACGCGGCGGCCGCCGCCCTGGAGGCGGTCGTGCACCCGCTGCTCGGACGCTGGGCGGACCGTCAGGGGGCCTACGCGCCGGTGGCCTCCGGGCTCGTGGGCTCGATCGCCGTGCTCGCGGCGCTCGCCCTGTCGGAGCCCTCGTGGCTCATCGCGGGCCTCGCCGTGGCCGCGGCAATCACGTTCGGCGCCACCCTCGTCCCCGGCATGGCCCTCCTCACGCGGGCCGCCGACGCGGCGGGTCTCGACGGCGTCCTCGCGATCGCGCTCGCCAACCTGGCGTGGGCGCTCGGTCACGCGGTCGGCTCGCCCTTCTGCGGCTGGCTGGCCGACCGCGCCGGCGACACCGTCACGTACCTCGCGTTCGCGATCCTGTGCGTCGGGGTCCTGGCCAGCCTCCACCGCGGGCGCCGCGCCCTGGCCGCGAGCCCGCCCGCAGAGGCGCTCGCGCCTTGACCTCGCCCCCGCGCGTCCCTACGATGGCCGGGCCGTGAGATCGGCCGTCCGCACCCCGTCCCGCCAGCAAGGAATCCCGATGGGAGCTGAGGCGCGCCTGAAGGCTCTGGGCATCGAGCTGCCCGTCCCGCCGCGTCCGATGGCGGCGTACGCCAACGCCGCGCGCTCGGGGAACCTGCTGTTCGTTTCGGGCCACGGGCCGGTGCGGAACGGACGCATCACCCATCGGGGCAGGGTCGGCGACGATCTCACGATCGAGCAAGGCCGGGAGGCGGCGAGACTGACAGGGTTGAACCTGCTCGCCTCGGTGCGCGAAGCGCTCGGGAGCCTCGATCGCGTCCGCCGGATCGTCAAGGTGCTCGGCATGGTGCAGTGCACCGACGACTTCACCGAGCATCCACGGGTCATCAACGGCTTCTCCAACCTCATGGTCGAGGTCTTCGGCGAGGCGGGCCGACATGCCCGGTCCGCCGTCGGCATGGGCTCGCTGCCCTTCGGCATGTCGGTGGAGATCGAGATGATCATCGAAGTCTCCGGCGCCGCCGCCCGCCGGTCGCGGCCCTCGCGGCCCGCCGCGCGCGGCCGGCGCCGCTAGGCCGGGCCACGGCTCCCTCGCGTCGCGCGCGCCGTCGACCGCGACGTGATCCCCTGGCCGGCATCACACCGACCGCGCCGTCGGATCAGTACGTGCAGGCGGTTCCGTCCGGACGCCGGCTCTTCGTGTCCGGGCACGACCCGGAGCGCGGCGGCCGGCTGGTCTACCGTGGATGGGCGGGCCAGGCGGTCCCGATCGCGCGGACCGGCGACGCCCTCCGTCTCGCGACCCTCAACGCCCTCGCCTCGGCCCGGGCCGCCTCGGGCTCGCTGGAGCGCCTCCGGTGCGTGGCGCTGACGGCCTTCGTCTCGACGGCCACCCCGGCGGGGCTGGACCCGAAGCTCCTCCGGCCGAGCCTTGCGACGGTGGCGAGCGTCCTCGGCGTCGCGACGCGGCCGGCCGTGTGGCTCCGCCCCGCCCAGGGCCTGGCGGGCGGCATGACGGTCGAGGTCGAGCTCCTGCTCGAGCTCCGCGGCGGCGGCGGACGCCGGCGGGCGCCGCGCTCTCCCGTCACTCCACGCCGGCGAGGCCGCCCTCGAGGGCGAGGAGGCCCGGCAGGCGCTCGAGCGCCTCGGCGATCCGCGGCCCGTACCAGCTGAGGAGCTTGCCGTCGATCAGCCGCACGCGGCCCGTCTGGACCGCCGGCACGTCGGTCAGCGGCTCGAAGTCGCGGCGGTGGATCGCGCGGAACCGGTACGGCTCGTCCGGGAGCAGGATCACCGCCGGCGCCGCCGCGCGGACTTCCTCGAGGGTCACCTCCGGATAGCGCGCGGGGCTCGCCCCGAACACGTTGTCGCCGCCGCAGGTCCGCAGCGCGTCGTGGACGTACGTGTCGCGGTTGACCGTCATGTACGGCCGGCGCCAGATCGGGCAGAAGACGCGGACACGCGGCCGCGCCGACGCCCGGGCGAGGGCCTGCGCGCGCGCCGCCTCGAGCGAATCCGCCATCGCCGTCGCGGCCTCGATCGCGTCGGTGAGCACGCCCAGCTGTCGCACGAGCTCGATGCCCTCCGCCACCGTCCGCGGGAACGCGACCCACACCGGAACACCCGCCGCCCGCAGCGCCTCGACGACCTCGCGCCGGTTCTCCTCCATGTTGGCCACCACGAGGTCCGGCGCGAGAGCCAGGATGCGCGCGGGGTCGGGATCCTTCTCGCGGCCGACCTTGGCCACCCGGCCCACCCGATCCCGCGGCTCCGTGCAGAAGATGGTCACGCCGGCGATGCGGTCCTCGAGCCCGAGCGCGAACAGGAGCTCCGTGATGCTGGGGACGAGTGACACGATGCGCGCGGGGCGGGCCGGCACGGCGACGAGCGCCCCGCTCGCGTCCCGTCGCGGCACCGGGCCGGAGCCCGTCACCGGTCGCCCTGCCGCGGGCGCGGCGGGGGAGCCGGCAGCGCCGGCATCCCGCGCGAGCCGGTCGTCAGGGCTCCGCGTCCGTCGCGGGCCGGGAGATGATCCGGCGCCCGATGAGCTCCAGCGCGAGGATCACGAACATCGCGACGACGATCGCGATCGCCACGGCGGCGGCGACGGGGTCCCCGCCGGGCGCCAGCTCCTTCGCGCGCGCGGCCAGCTCGGCCCGCTCGGCGGGCGTGAGGCGCTCCCAGAGCGCGGTCGCGTCCGCCTCCGACACCCCGAGCGCGGCCAGCTCGGCCCGGACGGCGCGCTCGTCGAGGAGCGCCCGCGCCCGGTCGAGGTCGCCCGTCGCGGCGTCCTCGCGCGCCGGCGGCAGCGGCGCGGCGTCGACCCGTGGCGCCGCGCCGATCGTGACCCCCCACAGGACGACGAGCCACACGAGCCAGCGCGGACGGAGCAGCCGATCTCGGGCCATGGGCGGCCGGGCTCAGGCGCCGCGGCGGAGAGCCGCCGCCAGCGCGGCGCGCGCGTCCTCGCCGTCCGTCACCGCCATGCCGAAGACACCGAGGAGCCGCAGCGTCGAGTCTTCGGCCATCTCAGTCCTCCACCAGCTCGGGGACCGCCTGCCAGCGCGCCGGCCCCTCGGGCTTGAAGTTCTTGGTGTTCACGAAATGCATGCCGTGGTGGATGTTGAGCTTGAACTTCCCGCCGCCGAACCGCTCCCGAATGAACGACTCGGGCGCCTCCAGGAACGGGCGCATCTCGTCGCCGCGAAGCCGCAGGAGCCGCTTGAAGCGCACCGTCCCCTGCCACGGCTCCTGGACGAGGATGGTGCAGGAAAGGTCGCGCCAGAGGCGCGCCACCTCGTCGAGCGTGTCCCGGGGCGTCGGATTGCTCGTGCCGCGGTCCTCGAGGGATCGATCGACGTAGTCCTCGATCAGCACCCACGCCCAGGCGGGGATCAGGTCGCTCACAGCCCGGTATTATAGGCCCCGGCCCAGCCGATGGCGCCCGACGGTTCACTCCCGGCGCCTGCCGATTCCCTTGCGCCCGGTCGACGGAGAAGGCTAGAGTGTCCGCCAGGCCTGGCGCGCCGGCCCGGCAAGCCGTGCCCGCGCGCGAAGGGGGGAAAAGTGTCGCAGCTCGGGGATCTGGATCGCGAGAGCGAGCGGCTCCTGTTCCACGTCGTGCGCGCCGTGGCCGACGCGACCCACGCCGGCGATCCGTACATGGCGGGCCATTCGTCCCGGGTGGCCGCCTACTGCGACAAGCTGGCGGAGTCCATGGAGCTGCCGCCCCGCGAGCGCCTGATGCTGTTCGTCGCCGCGGCGTTCCACGACGTCGGATACCTCTCGACGCCCGAGTACATCCTGCGCAAGCCCTCGGTGCTCGCCGAGGACGAGATGGAGGAGGTCCGGGTCCATCCCGTGCGCGGCGCCGAGGTCTTCGGTACCCAGCCGATCCTGGCCGAGATCGCCCGAGCCGTCCGGCACCACCACGAGCGGTTCGACGGGAGCGGGTACCCCGAGGGGCTCCGCGGCGACGAGATCCCGCTGTTCTCCCGGATCATCCTGGTCGCCGAGACCTACGAGGCCATGACGCACCACCGCCCCTACCGGCGGGCCCTCTCGGCGGAGGAGGCAACGCGTCGCCTCCAGGAGAGCGCCGGGTCCCAGCTCGACCCCGAGATCGTCAAGCACTTCCTGGCGATCCTGGGCGCCGAGCCGAGCGCCTAGGTCAGGGCTTCTTCGGCTGCTGGCGCTGCTGTAGGTTCTTCAGCAGGCGCTCGGCCTGGTCGATGTTCTTCTTCGCGTTGACGTGGTCCGGGTCGTACTCCAGCACGGCCTTCCACTGCGTGATCGCGTCCTCGAGCTTCTCCTCGCGGTAGAGCTGGAGCCCCTGCGCGTAGTGCTGCTGCGCGGCGCTCGTCCGCGCCTGCTTGAGCAAGGTCGGCGAGTCCTGGTAGGTGGGGGTCAGCCGCGTCAGCTGGACCAGCGTCTTGACGGAGTCGTCGTACTTCTTCTGGCCGAACTGGCTCTTCCCGAGCCCGTACAGGACGGCCTTCTTGAGCTCGACCGCGTCGGGGTTCTGGGCGTTGCTGGCGAGGACCCGGTCCACGTCCGCAAGCGCCACCTGGAACTCCCCCTTCTCGAGCGACTCCCGCGCGCCCACGAGGAGAGGGTTGATCTCGACCGTCTCGGTCGGACGCGCCGTGTCGGGCGGGGCCGCGTCGGGACGCGCCGCCGGCTCCGGCGGCTTCGGCCGGAGCTCCGGCAGCACGAAGGGCACGCCAGGGATCTCCGGGATCTTGAGCGTCATGCCAGCGGTGAGCCGCGGGTTCGGCGGCAGCTGATTCGTCTCCCAGATCACCTCGGAGCGCGCGCGGTCCCCGTAGTAGCGCTCGGCGATCGTCGCCAGCGTCTCCCCGGCCTTGACCGTGTGCGGGACGAAACGGATCTCCTTGACGTCGTTCTGGATCGCCGAGAAGGCCGCCTGGTTCGTGGGGTCCATCGCCAGCACGGCGAGGAAGTGCCGCCGAGCCTCGAGGTTGTCGCCCTTCGCCAGGGCGTCCTTCCCCTGGCCGAGGCGCTCGGTGACCGTTCGCTCGAGGCGCGCCTCCAGCTGCCGGCGCCCGTCCTTCGCCAGCCTGGTCGTTCGGGTCGATCGTGAGCGCGATCTTCCACTCGTCGAGGGCCTGCCGGAGGTCGCCGCTGCCCTCGAGCCGCCGCGCGCGGTCCTTGTGTCCCGCCGCCAGCTGCTGACGCGGCGACAGGGGCACCGGCGCGGGAGCGACCGCGGACGGCGGCGGCGCGACAGGTGCGGGCGCGGCGGGCGTCGCCGAGGGCGCGGCGGGGCGGGGCCCGGCGTCGCCGCCGGCGGCGGGGTCGCGGCGGCGCAGGCGCCCAGGAGGAGGGCCAGGACGCCGACGAGGACGGTTCGGAGACGTCGTCCCATGCTCACCGGATCGGCTCCTCGCTGAACACGGTCAGGTTGCGGATGAAGTCATCCATGTTCATCTCGGAGTAGATCTGCGCACGGTGGATCGTCAGGATCGGCGTGAACGAGGGGTTCCCCTGCCGGCGCACGTCGAGGGCCGCGAGGTACCCCGCCTCCCGGACGCGCTTGACCACGCCCTCGTCGTGCGAGCCGTATGGATAGGCGAGGATGCGGACCGGCTGCCCGATGCGCTGCTGGAAGATGGCGAGCGGCTGCACGAGCTCTGCCTGCATGCGCCGATTGTAGTCCTCTTCGGACTCGTTCGCCTTCTTGCGCATGTCGTCGTGGGTCTTCGAGTGCGCCTGGATGTCGAACCCTTCCTGGGCGAGCTCCTTCAGCTCCGGCCACGACATGGCGATCCGTGCGCCGATGAAGTCCGTGTAGATGAACAGCGTCGCGGGGTATCCGAGCTCCTTGAGGATCGGGTACGCGTACTCCTTGAAGGACTTCCAGCCGTCATCGAACGTCAGGACGACCGTCTTCCTCGGGAGCTGCTGCTTGAGGGACGCGAACTCGATGAACTGCCGGAGCGTGATGACGTGGTACCCCTCGCGCTTGAGGTACCGCATCTGCTCCTCGAACGCGCTCGCGGACATGAGCAGGCGCCCGCGCGTCTGCGGCCCGAGGTTGTGGTAGCAGAGGATCGGCACCAGCTGGTACCCGCGCGCCTCCACGCCGGCCGGGTTCCACGGGCGCTTGGGGATCACGACCTCCCGGCCCGGCGTGAACGTCGCGGTGCCGTTGTAGTCCTCGACCATCCAGGCCTTGGCCGGGTCCCCGAGGTAACGCCGCGCGAGGCCTTCCGCCGTGTCCCCGGTCTTGGCGAGCACGATGACGAAGTCGTCGGACTCGAAGGCCTCGGGAAGCGGCTCCACGGGCCCGGGCGGCGGCGCCGGCCGCGCGGCCGGCGCGGGGGCCGGGCGGGTCGCGGCGGCGGGACCCGACGCGGGGGCCGCGGGGGCCGGAGCCGGCGCAGCCCCGGTGGACGCGGGAGGCGCAGCCGCGCAGGCGGCCAGGAACCCCACCGCGATCGTCAGTACGAGCCACCGCACCACGTGAACCCTCACCATCGACTTCTCCTTCACGTCGCGTCCCGCCGGACCGCGCGCATCCAATCGTCTCATGCGCCCTGGGCAAGCCCCAGGACCTCGTAGACCTCGATCTGCTCTTCCTTGCCCTTCACCCGGATCACCCCCAGCGTGCGCACGTTGACCACGCCTTCGACCCGCTGGTAGGTGCGGTGACTGATGAGGATCTGCCCTGGCTTCGCGTTAGACTCGAGCCGCGCCGCCAAATTCACGCTGTCGCCGATCACGGTGTACTCCATCCGGTCCTCGGTCCCCACCGTCCCGGCGACCGCCTCGCCGGCGCTCACGCCGATGCCGACCGCGATCGGGTCCTTGCCCTCCCGCGCGCGCTTCCGCGACAGCTCGGCCACGGCAGCCTGCATCGCGACCGCCGTCTTGACCGCGCGGGCCGGATGGTCCTCGTGGACGATGGGGGCCCCGAAGATCGCCATGACCCCGTCCCCGAGAAACTTGTCCACGATCCCGTCGTTCTTCGCCGTGGTGTCGACCATCAGCGTGTAGAAGTCGTTCAGCACCCCGACGACCTCCTCGGGCGACAGGCGCTCGGCGAGCGACGTGAATCCCCGCATGTCGCAGAACAGGACCGTGACGTCGCGGCGCTCTTCCTTGAGAGCAAGCTTCTCGGGATCCTTCAGGATCTCGTCCACGACCTGGCGAGCGACGTACCGCGTGAAGGCCCTCTTGATCATCTCCTTCTCGCGGAGGTTCTTCGCCATCTGGTTGAAGGACTCGGTCAGGGCGCCGATCTCGTCCCTCGAGGTCACCGGGAGGTGGATCTGGAAGTTGCCCGCCGCGACCTCGCGCGTCCCCTCGACCAGACGCATGACGGGCCCCGAGAGCACCGTCGCCAGCCCGAGCGCCCCGAGGACTCCGAGGACGACCATGGCGGCGCTGATCACGATCGTGGAGTTCCGCGCGGTGGCCACCGCCTGGTCGATGGGCTTCCGGCTGAAGCCCAGGTAGAGCGAGCCGACCGAGACCTTGCTGAAGACCAGGGGCACCGCGAAGTCGATGACCTTCCCGTGCTTGGGATCGACGTAGGGCGTGACCTGGGTCTCGCCCACCGCCATCGGGAGGCCTTCCGACCGCTGGACCCGCTGACCGATCTGCGAGAGGTCGGGGTGCGCCACCACCTTGCCGTCGGCGTCCGCGAAGACCACGTAGACGACGTCGGGGTCCTTCATCGCGTCCTGCACCAGGAGCGACAACGTCAGGTCGTCGTTCGACAGGATGGGGTTCTTCGACGCGTTCGCCAGATCGCGGGCGATGGTCCGGCCCCGCTTGCTCATCTCGTGCGTCAGGCTCTCCTGCTCCTGCCGCACGAGGAAGACGCTCACCAGCAGAACCGTGAGCACGACCAGCGTGGTGATGAGGAGGGTGAGCTTGACCTTCAGGGACAGCCGCAGCCCCGCCGGCTCCTTCTCGTCGACCACCACCACCTTTTGCTCGGCCGCCATCCCCTCTCCTTCGCGCGGCCCGCCGCGCGCTGCCAGATCGCCGATCTAGAGCCCGAAGAACCGCCGCATGCGGCTGAGCAGCTGGGTGGCCCGGTCCACTCCCGGACCCTCGTCGTCGACCACCACCGCGCGGTTGATCGCATGGTCGCGCTCCGCCTGCCGGCGCGCCAGCGTCTTCGAAAGGCGCTCGGGCACCGTCGGGTCCGCGACCAGGAGAGGCCGCAGGGCCTCCTTGTGCAGGATCACGAGCCGGGTCTCCTCGACGGCGCGGATCGTCGCCGAGCGCGGTGCGCCCGTCAGGAGCGACATCTCGCCGAAGTAGTCCCCCGGCCCGAGCGTCGCCAGCGTCTGCTGGACGCCGCCGCCCGGCGCGCGCACCAGCACGTCCACTCGGCCCGATTCCACCAGGAACAGGCTGTCGCCCTCGTCGCCCTGGCGCACCACGGCCCCTCCCACGGGGTACGGCACGACACGGGACTCCGACGCCAGCCTCTCGAGCTGCTCGGACGTGAGCGCCTCCAGGAACTCGACCCCCGCCAGGAGCCTGGCGACTCGCGTCACCTCGACCGCCCGCGTCTCACCGGCCACCTTGACCGCGTCCCGCCAGTACACGTCGGCGGACGGGAACGGCAGCTCGATGCCGTGGAAGCGGAAGGCGTACCAGCAGCGGGACAGCACCTCGCCCTGGATGTCGTGGATCCGCGGGTAGTCGTCCAGGTAGTAGACGACCTGGTAGACGATGCACGAGCTCTCGAACCGTGCGACGCGGGCCTTGGGCGGCGGCTCGCGCAGGACCCCCTCCACGTCGAGCGCGGCCCCGACCAGCACGTCCCGCACCCGCCCCGGCGGCTCCGCGTAGGGCGCGCTGACCTCCACCGCGTGGCCGTGGATCGGGTGCGGCTGGCTCATGTTCACGATCTCGGACTTGGCCACGACGCTGTTCGGCACGACCAGGAAGTCTTCCTGCCGGATCAGCTTCAACCGCACCGCCCGCCAGCTCACCTCCTGGACGCGGCCGATCAGGTTGTTCATCTGGATCCAGTCGCCGGGCTCGAACGGCCGCTCGAGCATCAGCGCGAGCCCGGCGAAGAGGTTCGACAGCGTCTCCTGGAGCGCGAGCCCGATGACGATCGAGAGAGCCGCCGACGTGGCGACCAAGGCCGCCACGTCCACGCCGAAGCTCGCGCGCAGGAGCACCACCAGGATGAGGCCGCCGACCGCCGCCGCGACGACGTCCCGGACGATGGCCGGCGCGGGACGGGCTGCGCGGCGCCCGGGAAGCAGGTCGACGATCATGACCTCGACAACCTTGAAGGCGCCGTAGGCCAGGGAGAACAGCACGAGGAAGCGGAGATACGGGTCGAGGAGGGGCGCCTCGGCCGGCGTCAGGGCCCGGAACAGCGCCACGCTCCCGGTGAACGCGATGAGGGACAGCGCGAACGAGAGCCGGCGGAGGTTTGCGCGCCGGCAGAGGATCCGCACGACGGCGACGGCCGTGACCAGCGCCAGGAGCGCCGGGACGCCCCCCCGGATGAGATCGATCACCGATGCCTGCATGCCGCCTCTCGGGGCGTCGGACAGAAGCCCAGACCCAAACCGCCTCCCCGCATCGCCCGATGGTACGACAAAACGCAAGGCACGACAAATCGCGGGGTTGAAGCCCGCCAGCCGACCTCGCCACGCTCCGCCGCGGTCGCTTGCGGAACCCCCCCCGGGGGTGCTTGAGTAGGTGCCGACCGAGCACGCGAGCACCGGCGGCGACGCCGGGGAGAGGCGGCAGAGTGGACTTCGAGTACTCGAAGCGGACGCGGGAGCACCTCGAGCAGCTCACCGACTTCATGACGCGCCACGTCTACCCGAGCGAGCAGACCTTCCTCGACCAGCTCGACGCCGGCCCGACCCGCTGGCAGGTGCCGCCGATCGTCGAGGAGCTCAAGGCCAGGGCGCGCGAGCGCGGGCTCTGGAACCTCTTCCTGCCCGAGAGCGAGCATGGGTCGGGGCTGACCAACCTCGAGTACGCGCCGCTCTGCGAGGTGATGGGGCGCTCCCCGATCGCGTCCGAGGTGTTCAACTGCTCGGCGCCGGACACCGGCAACATGGAGGTCCTGGTCCGCTACGGCTCGCCGGCCCACAAGCGCGAGTGGCTCGCGCCGCTCCTCGACGGCAAGATCCGCTCGGCGTTCGCGATGACCGAGCCGGCCGTGGCGTCGTCGGACGCGACGAACATCGAGGCGAGCATCGTCCGCGACGGTGACGACTACGTCATCAACGGGCGCAAGTGGTGGACCTCGGGGATCGGCGACCCCCGCTGCAAGCTGATCATCTTCATGGGAAAGACCGATCCGTCCAATCCCGACCGCTACAAGCAGCAGTCGATGATCCTGGTGCCCCGCGACGCCCCGGGCGTCCGCGTGGTGCGCATGCTCACCGTTTACGGCTACGACGACGCCCCGCACGGGCACGGCGAGGTCGTCTTCGACAACGTGCGGGTCCCCGCGACCAACCTGCTGCTCGGCGAGGGCCGGGGCTTCGAGATCGCGCAGGGACGGCTCGGCCCGGGGCGGATCCACCACTGCATGCGACAGATCGGCGTCGCCGAGCGCGCGCTCGAGCTGATGTGCCGCCGCGCCCAGGAGCGCGTCGCCTTCGGCAAGCGCCTGGCGGAGAACGACGTCAGCCTCGAGCGGATCGCCCAGTCGCGGATCGAGATCGACCAGGCTCGCCTCCTCGTGCTCCACGCCGCGTGGGCCATGGACACCGTCGGCAACAAGGCGGCCAAGCAAGCGATCGCGGCCATCAAGGTCGCGGTGCCCAACACGACCCTCCGCGTGCTGGACCGGGCGATCCAGCTCCACGGCGGCGGCGGCGTGAGCCAGGCGTTCCCTCTCGCCTACTGGTGGGCGCACTCGCGGACGCTGCGCTTCGCCGACGGCCCGGACGAGGTGCACCGGCGCCAGATCGGGCGCCTCGAGCTCCGCAAGCACGCCTGAGGCGCAGCCGGGCAGGCCGGGATCCTCCCTAGGGGGCGCGGTCGTCCGCCCAGTAGTCGTAGAAGTTGAACCACTGGTACGGCGCCATCAGGCAGTAGCGCTCCAGCCGCCGCGCGAAATCGCCGGCCAGCGCGTCCAGGTCCTCCGGACCCGACACGGCGACCCGATCGGCGAACCGCTCCGCGTAGACCCGGTAGCGCGCCGGGCCCGTCCGCAGCGCCAGCATGAGGACCATGGGGCACTTGAGCAGGCTCCCCAGCAAGAACGGGCCGTGGGGCAACGTCGTCGGATCCCCGAGAAAGTCGACCCGGCCGGTCCGCTTCTCGTCGCCGATGCCGACCCGGTCCGCGAGGAGCGCCACGAACTCGCCGCGGTCGATGCACGCCTTGATGGAGAAGACCGAGTTGATCGACGCGGGATCGAGCTCGATCACCCGGAGGGCCGCGCCGCGGTCGAGGGTCTGGAAGATGGAGTTGATCTTCCGCGCGTGCTCGATGAACATCACGACGTTCACGACGACCCCGGCGCGCCGGGCCAGGACGCGGAGCGCGTCGAAGCTGCCGAGGTGCGCCCCGAGGATGATGGCGCCGCGCCCGTCGGCGCCCGCCCGCGTGTACTCGGCCTCGTCGGGAAACTCGATGGCGAAGTCGTCGTCCTGGCCCAGCCAGAAGCCGACCCGGTCGAGGATGTTCAGCCCGCACTCGTGGTAGTGGCGGAAGGAGTGCCGCCACGTCGGCCGGCTCCCGAGCGCAGTCCGGCCGCCCGGCCGCGCGTACAGGCGGCGGAGGTACCGCAGCGAGGCGCGCCGCCCCCGACCGTCGGTGAGGAAGAAGTAGAGGACGACGGGCAGGATGACCAGCTGGCAGATGCGGCGTCCGAGCCACCGGTAGCACCAGACGACGAAGCGCATGCCCAGGATCGAGCCGCGTTCCCGGACGGAGAGCCATCCCCCGGTGCCGGACGCGGCCGCGGTCGTGGTCGCCACGCTAGCCGAGGGCGCGCCGGGCCCGCGCCAGCACGAGGCGGACGTACGCGCGCGTGATCAGGGCGTTGTCGCGCACCATCCGGAAGTTCGACAGCCCGCCGGCAAAGTACCGGACCCGGGTCGGGATGTTGACGATCGGGACGCCGTCCCAGGCCAGGCGCACCACGATCTCGGGATCGAACTCCATCCGGTCGCCCAGGCCGCCGGCGTCCAGGACGGGGATGGTGCGACGGAGCGGGAAGCACCGGAACCCGCAGAGGGGGTCCCGGATGGCGAGGGACCCCGTGACGCCCCACACGAACGCCTGGGACAGGCGCCGGCCGTACAGCCGCGCGCGCGGCGAGTCCGCGCCGAAGATCGGCTGCCCCAGGATCAGCGCCTCCGGATCCCGGTGGGCGGCGTCGAGGAACTTCGCCACGTCGGCCGGATCGTGCTGGCCGTCGGCGTCCAGCTGCACGACGTGCGAGAAGGCTCGCTCGGCAGCACGGTAGTAGCCGTGTCGCAGCGCCGCGCCCCGCCCGCGGTTCTCGGGAAGGCGGCGGAGCTCGACCCACGGCCACCGCGCGGCCGCGCCGCGTAGCGTCTCCTGGGTGGCCTCGTCACTCCCGTCGTCGACGACCAGGCACGGCAGCCCGAGCGGCGACAGCGACTCCAGCACGCCGCCGATCGTCTCCCGGTGGTTGTAGATCGGGACGAGCAGGCAGGGGTTCACCATCCGTCAGCGGCTGTCTCGGGCCCCGGGCGCCGGCGGGCTAGCCGGGCGCCGCGACCGTCGCGAGGGCGACCTCGCGCCCCGCCCTAGCTCGGGGCATTCGCGAAGCGTCGGTGCCGGTACGCCAGCTCCGCCATGAAGAGCGCGCCGGCGAGGAGGTAGGCCAGGACCCCGGTGTAGAGCGCCCAGGAGGCGAGGCTCGCGTAGAACGCGAGCCACGTGATGAACGCGGCGTTCAGCCCGAAGAAGACGCACCAGAGCAGCGTGAGCCGCCAGCAGTACTGCACGGCCCCGTCCGGCAACGGCCCCCCGCGCCGGACGCGGCGCGCGATGCTCTCGATCATCGACGGGCCGCTCACCAGGGTCCGGCCGAAGGAGAGCAGCATCGCGACGTTCGCCAGCGCGGGCCCCAGGCGGAACACGTGCGCCTCGTTCAGGAACGCGGCCACCAGCAGGAACACGATGACCAGCCCGATCTCGGTCAGGCGCCACAGCGACTCACCGCGGAGGCCCGATCGCCAGGCCATGGCGCCGGGAATCGAGCATCACCATCGCGACGACGACGACGGTCAGCCGCGGGCGCCCGAGCGCCATGCCGAGGGAGATGAGGAACGGGTAGCCGACGGTGATGGTCGCCAGGAGCGTCGTCATGGGGGACGCCGCCACCGGACTGCCGCTCGTCGTCATCGCCCCGCGCGCAGGCTCCGCTCGAAGAAGTCCTGGAGGAGGTCCGTCAGCTCCCGGGCCCCACCGGACTCGGTCTTGCCGGCGGACGGGTGGTCGCGGACGCGGATCGGATCCATCACGGTGAGCGTCAGATGGGCCGCGCGGTCGGGCACGTCGTACCACCGCTGGCCCTTCATCAGGGTCGGAGGGACGCAGGTGATGACCACGGGAACCAGGTCGTGGCCGCTCCGGAGCGCGATCCGGGCCGCTCCGCGACGGAACGGACGCAGCCCGCCCTTCGGCGACCGCGTCCCTTCCGGGAAGAGCAGCAGGGACCGCCCCGCCCGTAGGCAGTCGGTTCCCGCCTGGATGAGCGCCTCGGGCCGGTCGTTGGGGATGTAGCCGGCGGACTCCACGATCCGGCGGAAAAGCGGACGCCGCTGGGCCTCGGTCTTCACGATGCAGACGGCCTGGGGCATGGCGGCCACGAGCAGGACGACGTCGATCAGCGTCGGATGATTCGCGACGACGAGGACCGGCTGGTCGCCCAGGCGCTCCCGGCCGTTCCACGTGACGCGGATCAGACCGGTCGTCGCCATGAACCAGGCGAACAGCCGGAACGCGCGGTGGATCAGCAGCAGGACGCGCCGCTGCGTGTCGGCTCGTCGCCACGACAGGACGCGCAGCAGCGGCACGGCCACCGTCCCGATCACCACCACGCCGATCCCGAAAACCGCAAAGGCCACGCCCGTGCGGAGGGCCCGCCACCCCCGGCTCAGCGACGACGGCGCCCGGAGCGGCGCGGCGGCCGGGCGCGGCTCCTCGACCAGCTGCTCGGTCGCCGATCTCACCCGTGCGCTCCCGCCGGGGATCCGGGACCCGCCAGGCCCCGGGCAACGCCCTGGGCCGCCGTCGCCGGGCGGTCCGCGGAGTAGGCCGCGACACCGAAGAGCTGATCGACCCGCACGAACGTGAAACCGCGAGCGCGCAGGCCGTCGATCACCCGCGGAAGCGCTCGGATCGTCGCCGACCGGTCGACGCTCCCCTGGAGGCCGCCTCCGTCGTGGAGCAGGATCACGCCGCCGTCGATCGCGCCCTCGACGATGCGGCGCGCGATCCGCTCCGGGTCGCGGATGACGTAGTCCATCCCGCGCACCTGCCACCCGATCGCGACCATGCCGTGCTCCGACAGCACTCCGCCGAGGGGGGGCGTCTTCAGGCCCTGGGGGGACCGGAACAGGCACGGCTCCAGCCCGATGGCAGAGCGGATCGCCTGGTTGCACGCGCCGATCTCGCGGCGCAGGCCCCTGCCGTGAGAGAAGTGGAATCGGAGGGAATGGGTCTCGGTGTGGTTGCCGATCGCATGGCCCATGTCGTGAGCGCGCTGGACGAGCTCCGGGTGGCGGCGGGCGCGCTCACCCACCACGAAGAACGTGGCCGGGACTCCCTTCTCCGCGAGGATGTCGAGGATCCGGGGCGTGAACGACGCGTCGGGACCGTCATCGAACGTGAGGGCCACCGCACGCCCGGCCGCGCGCGAGGGCGTGGTCGACCGCCAGAGGGTGCGGGTGAAGACGCTCGAGTTGACGCGCCCGATAGCCCAGGCGAAGAGCGCCAATGCGGCCACTACGGCCGCCGTCGCCAGGATCCAGGACAGGGGCCGCGGCGCGAGCGCGAGGCTGGCGGCGGCCCCGAGGCCCGTCAGGACCATGATGAGGATCGCCCTCGCCATCAGGTCCCCCGCGCCAGCGCGCGCGCCGGTCGGCCGATCGGGATCAGCGGATCCGGGCGCGCGCCCATGCGTCTCCCCCGGCCGTCGGCCTCTGGCGCGACCGGCGGCGCAACGACAGCCAGGCCCCGAGCAAACCGAGGACCGCCCCGGCCAGGACGTCGATCGCGACGTGCTGCCTGGTCGCCATGGCCGAGTACACGATCGCCAGCCCCCAGCACCAGCTGGCGGCGCGCGCCACCCGCCCCGCCCCCATCTCGCGGAGCAGCGCGTCGAGCCAGGCGGCGGAAAACAGCGCGGCCGCCACGTGGAGCGACGGGCAAGCGTTCCCCGCGGCGTCCAGCCCCTCCAGGACGTGGAAGCCCGGATAGCGGCCCCGGTCGACGCTCGGAGGAGGCACGACCGTCGGCCACAGGAGGAAGCAGATCAGCCCGGCGACGCACACCGCGCCGATCGCGAGCCCGTAGCCCACCAGCTCGCGCAGGGTCAGGAGCAGTGCTGGCGGCAGCGACACGTATGGCCAGAGGGTGACGTACAGAAACAGCGCGGGTGGCCAGAAGCCGACGAGGTGGTCGAGCGCCGTCAGCGGCATCTCGGTGACGGGAAACAGCGGATGGTTCAGGAGATGCCGGTACGCGACGAAGAAGAGGAAGATGAGCGCCGGAGTGCCGAGGGCCTTCCACAGCATGTGACGTCCAATGCGGGCAGGAACCTGACGGTACCAGGCGGGCGGGGGCTTGCTCGCGCTCACGTCCAGGGCCGTGCTGTTCTGCCATCGCTGCGTCACCCCGACATGCTCCTGCCGGTGGCAGTGGAGTCGGACAATACCCGCCTGCGATGCGCTGTGTCAAGGTAACGGTACACCGAACGGGGCCTTGGCGGTCGTCGACGCTACGATCCGGGCTCCACGACGGCCCAGGCCGCGTCGGCCAGCGGCCGCGCCCGCTCGCCCCGCCGGCGCGCGTCCGGATCGCTCGCGGTGCCGTCCCGGACGCGTCCCATGATCCCCTGGCAGATCGCCGCCAGGCGAAACAGGGCGAAGGCCACGTAGAACTCCCAGCCGGGGATCCCGTCCCGCTCGGTCAGCCGGCAATAGCGAGCCACGACCTCGCTCTCGGCGGGAATGCCGAGCCGCCCGAGGTCGAGGCCTCGGAAGCCGTCGATCCCCGGCGGCATGCGGAACGGCGTGCAGAGATACCCGAGGTCCCCCAGCGGATGGCCGAGCGTCGAGAGCTCCCAGTCGAGCACGGCCAGGATCCGCGGCTCGGTCGGATGGACCACGGTGTTGCCGATCCGGAAGTCCCCGTGGACGACCGTGGTGGTGTCGTCGCCGGGAACGTGCGCGGGCAGCCACTCGATGAGGCGCTCCATCGCGGGAATGGTCTCGGTCTCGGAGGCGCGGTACTGCCCCACCCAGCGGTGGAGCTGGCGCGCGTAGTAGTTGCCCGGGCGTCCGAAGTCCGCGAGGCCGCGGGCCCGCCAGTCGACCTCGTGGAGACGGGCCAGGACCATGACGGCGTCGTCCCACAGGGCGCGCCGGTCGGCGCGCGTGAGCCCGGGGAGGCTCAGGTCGGCCAGCACCCGCCCCGCGACGTAGCGCATCACGTAGAACGGCGTCCCGACGATCGCGGCGTCCTCGCACAGTACGAGGGCCTCCGGGACGGGAACGGGCGTTCCATGGAGGGCTGCGAGCACCCGGAACTCGCGCTCCACGGCGTGCGCCGACGGCAGGAGCTTCCCGGGCGGCTTCCGCCGGAGCACGTACTCCCCGCTTGCGGCGCGCAGGTGGTACGTCGGGTTGGACTGGCCGCCGAGGAACTGCCGGACCTCCAGGGGGCCGGCGAAGCCGGGCAGTCGGCCGGCCAGGTAGGACTCGAGCGCGCCGACATCGAACCGGTGCGCCTCGCGAACCGGTGCGGTGCCGGGCGCCGCGGCCCCGCCGGGCGGCATCCGTCAGACGGCGCCGCGCGCCGTCAGATCTCCCAGCACGGCGAGGGCGCGCAGGACGTCCGCCTCGTCGTTGTATGCGTGGACCGACAGGCGGATTCGCCCGTCGCCCGCCCAGACCAGCACGCCGTTCTCCCGGAGCGCGCGCTCGACCTCCATGCACCGGTCCGTGGCGAACACGATGTTCCCGGCCCGCTCCTCGGGCGCCTCGGGCGTCAGCACCGAGAGCCCGAGCTTCACCAGCCCGGCCCGCAGCGTCCCGCCCAGCGCGAGGACGTGGGCCTCGACCGCCCGAGGATCCAGCGCGTCCAGGACACGGAGCGCGCTCTCGAGGACGTAGACCGGCAGGAACGGCGGATTCCCCGCCTCGAAGCGGGACCCGTCCTCCCGCAGCCGGATCTCGGTGCGGCGCCGCCAGTCGTCCTCACGGTGGGTCGAGTGCCAGCCGACCCAGGGCGCCGCGAGACCGGGCCAGCGCCGGCTGTTGACGTAGAACACGCCCACGCCGTGGACCGCCAGCACCCACTTGTAACAGCAGGCGACCACCACGTCGCACAGCGTGCCGTCGACGGGCACGACGCCGAGCGCGTGAGACGCGTCGACGACGAGCCGCGCCCCGACCCGGTCCGCGAGGCTCCGCAGGCGGCGGAGGTCGTGGCGCGCGCCCGTGAGATAGCCGACGTGGCTCACGGCGATGGCCCGCGTGCGCGAGTCCACCGCGGCCGAGACCTCGTCGGGAGCCACCACGGCCTCGCGCCCGACCGCCCGGACCTCGACCCCGCGCGGCCGGAGCCGCTGCCACGCGAGGAGCACCGAGGGGAACTCGCTCTGGCCGACGACGACGTTGTCGCCGGGGCGCCAGTCGATGCCCTCGGAGGCCACGTGGAGGCCCTCGGAGGCGCTCCCGAGGAATGCGACGTCCTCGGCCCGGCCGCCCAGCCGGCGCGCCAGGGCCGCCCGCGTACGGTCGGCGGTCTGGAAGAAGCGCTCGCGTCCGGGCATGCCGTCGCCCTTGTCGAGGAGAAAGCGGGTCGCGGCCTCGAGGTTGGCCCGGAGGACCGGCGCCTCGCCGCCCGTCGCGAGGTGCGCGACGTGTTCGATGCCGATGAACGCCGTCTTGGGGATCAGGCCGGCCATGGGCGCCTCACTCGAAGGGCAAGGGATCGCCCGCCCGCAGGGCGCGGACGAGCTCGGGCGAGAGCGTTCCCTCGCAGGCCTCGGCGACGGGGCCGCGGAGGCGGATGGACCAGTCCTCGCGGACCTCCACGCTGAGCTCCCCGCCGGGGCTCTGGATCGTGATACGACCGGCGGCGAACCCGTTCCGCACCGCCGCGGCGGCGACCGCGCACGACGACGAGCCCGACGCCAGCGTGTAGCCTGCCCCGCGCTCCCAGATCCGGATCTCGACGCGGTCCCTCGCCAGGACGTGCGCGAACTGGACGTTGATGCGGTTGGGAAACGCGGCGTGAGTCTCGATGCGAGGCCCGAGCTGGCGGACCTCGTCGTCGTCGAGCTTCTCGGTGAACACGACGCAGTGGGGGTTCCCCACCGACACGCAGGTCACGGTGAGGAAACGATCGCCCACCTGGAGGGGGACGCCGACGACCTCGCGGTCGGGGCCGTGCATCGGGATCTCCGGCGCGCGGAAGGTGGCGTGCCCCATCTCGACCGTGACCTGATCCACGCGGTCGTCGACGACGTGGCACACGGCCTCGACGACGCCGCCCTTGGTCTCGATCCTGGTCGGGGACTTCCGGAGCCCGCCGCGCTCCCAGAGGTACTTCGCGAAGATCCGGAGGCCGTTGCCGGACTTCTCCGCCTCGCTCCCGTCCGGGTTGAAGATGCGCAGGCCGACGTCGGCGACGGCCGAGCTCGTCCGGAGGAGGATGCCGTCCGAGCCCACACCCCAGTTGCGGTGGCAGATCCAGCGCACCGCCGGGACCCCGAGCGGGAAGTCGAGGTCCCGCTCGTCCATGACGAGGTAGTCGTTCCCGAGCCCGTGGCCCTTCGTGAAGCGCGCCATGCGTCTACGACGGGCGCCCGACCATCCCGGAAGCCGGCCGGCCGTCAGCGCTGCGCGAGGGGGACGTAGGTCGCCTGGCGCGAGCCCAGGTACTCGGCGCGCGGCCGGATCAGCCGGTTGTGGGCCTGCTGCTCCAGGATGTGCGCGGTCCACCCCGACACGCGGGACACCACGAAGAGCGGCGTGTAGAGACCCGGGTCGATGCCCATCGAGTAGTACGTGGACGCGGAATAGAAGTCGACGTTGGCGTGGAGCCCCTTCTCCGCGTTGACCACCCGCTCGATGATGCGCGACATCTCGAACCACTTGAGCTCCCCGGCTTCCCGTCCGAGCGCCTCGGAGAGGCGTCGGAGGTGCGTCGCTCGCGGGTCCTCCGTGTTGTAAACCCGGTGGCCGAAGCCCATGATCCGCTTCTTCTGGGCGAGCGCGTTCTTGATCCACGTCTCCGCGCGATCGACGTCCCCGATCTCGAGGAGCATCTTCATGACGCCGACGTTCGCGCCGCCGTGAAGCGGGCCCTTGAGCGTCCCGATGCCCGAGACGACGCCCGAGTACATGTCGGAGAGCGTGGCCACCGTCACCCGCGCGGCGAACGTCGAGGCGTTCAGCTCGTGATCCGCGTGGAGGATCAGCGCGGTGTCCATCGCCTTCTCGGCGAGAGCGCTCGGCTTCTTGCCGGAGAGCATGTAGAGGAGGTTCCCACCGAGCGACAGACGCGCGTTGGGCGGGATCGGGGCCTTGCCCTTCCGGATGCGGCTCCAGGCCGCGACCAGCGTCGGCACCTGCGCCTGGATGCGGACGGCCTTCCGGAGATTCGCCTCGCGGGAGTCGTCGCCGGCGTCCGGATCGTAGATCCCGAGGGCCGAGACCGCCGTCCGGAGGACGTCCATCGAGTCCGACTTCCGCGGCAGGCTCCGGACGAGCGTCAGGACCTTCGGGGGGAGGCGCCGATGGGACGACAGCGCCTTCCGGAGGCTCTCGAGCTCGGCCCGCTTCGGGAGGGCGCCGTTCCAGAGGAGCGCCGCCGTCTCCTCGAACGAGGAGTGCTGGACGAGATCGTGGATGTCGTAGCCGCGGTAGAGGAGCCGCCCTCGATCCCCGTCGATGAAGCAGATCTCGGAGGTCGACACCACCACATCTTCGAGGCCGCTGTTGGTCGTCGGAGTCGTCATGGGCCGCCCCCGTTGGCGCCTACGGAATTGGCCGAAACACGTGCGGCCCCGCTCGGGGGGCCGCTCACGCACCGATCATTCTGGCACACCGTCCGGGAGGCCGCAACCGGACCGGCACGATCTCGAGCTCGCGGCGAAGTCGCCGCGAGGCGGCGGGCGGGCCGGTTCGCGACGGCGCTAGCGGGCCGCCCCGGCGACGTTCATCAGCACGGAGACCGTGTCGTCCGCCCGGTTGGCGACGACGAGGTCCAGGCGGCCGTCCAGGTCGAGGTCCACGATGGCCACGTCGGAAGGCGTGTTCCCGACCGGATAGGCCACCGGCGCGCCGGGGAATCCCCCGGCCCCGTCGCCGCGGTAGACCAGCACAACCTCCGGGTCGACCCGGGTCGCCGCGCGCTGGACCACGACGAGATCCAGGATCCCGTCGCCGTTGAAGTCGCCGGTGGCCACCGCCTGGACGTTGAGACCGGCCAGCGGGACCGTGGACGACGAGAACGTCACCTGGGCGAAGGCCGGCTGCGCGGACAACCCGACAAGCGCCAGGCCGAGTGCCAACGTGGAGGAGACCGATCGACTCACGCTCGACACACTCGGAGACGCGCCTCGGACCCGACCCATGTCACCCTCCCGTAACGGAGATTGCTGGCCAGGAAACGCGGCAATCACCCTATCGGCTGAGGCGCGAGGCTACCACCCTCCGGGTCGGAGGTGCAATCGGGCGGGACGCGGGAACGGTCAGTGCGGGCGCGCCTGGGGCACGCCGTGCTTCCGCATCTTGGCGTAGAGCGTGGGCCGGTGGAGGCCGAGCAGCCGGGCCGCGGCCTGCTTGTTCCAGCGCGTGGCCTCGAGGGCGGCGAGGATCGCCTGCCGCTCGCGCGCCTCGAGGTTCAGGGTCTCGGGCGCGGCCGCCTGGGCGGCCCGGAGCTCGCGCCGGAGACGCCGCCGGTCGAGCGCGTTGGCGATCACCGTGACGAGGCGCTCCGGAGCGAGGTCGCCGGGCGCCTCGAGATAGTCCCACGCGCCGGCCGCGCGGGCCTGGAACCCCTGGGCGCGCGCGCCGGCATCGGTCACCGCCACGACGGGCAGGTCCGGCCAGCGGCCGGAGATGTCCGCGATGAGCGCGCCGGCGCCGTCTCCGTGGCCGAGGCTCACCAGCACCGCCTCGACATCTCCCCCGCCGATCGCTTCCAGCGCGTGCGCGGACGAGCCCGCGACCCGGAGCTCGTACGGCTGCCCCGCGAGGGACCGACGGATGACCTCGACCAGGGACTGGTCCGGGTCCACGAGCAGGACGCCTACCTGCGCCATGGCCTACTTGAAAGCGTAACACGGCGCGACGCTCGGCCGACGGGCTCGCACGGGATGCTCCCGCGGCCCCGCCCCGAACCGCTACCGCAGGTTCTTCTTGAGGATCTTGCCGGTCGGGCTCTTGGGGAGGGCGGCCAGGAACTCCACCACGACCGGCACCTTGTAGGAGGCGAGCCGCCCCCGGCACCGGTCGACGAGATCCTCGGCCGTGGCCGAGTGCCCCGGCCGGAGGACCACGCAGGCCCGCACGACCTCGCCCTTGATCGGGTCGGGCCGGCCCAGCACCGCGACCTCGGCCACCGCCGGGTGCTCGAAGAGCACCTCCTCGACCTCCCGCGGGAACACCTTGAACCCCGCGACGTTGACCATGTCCTTCACGCGGTCGACGACGTAGAAGTAGCCGTCCTCGTCGCGCCGGCCGATGTCGCCGGAGTGGAGCCACCCCCCGCGCAGGGTCCACGCGGTGTCATCCGGCTTCCCCAGGTACCCCCGCATCACGTTGGGCCCACGGATCACGATCTCGCCGAGCGTGCCGTCGGGTACCTCGCGGTCCTGCTCGTCCACCACCCGCACCTCCACGTTCTCGATCGGCGTGCCCACCGACCCGGGCCGGGGGCTGTGCTCGTGGTTGTACGTGGCGAACGGCGAGCTCTCCGTCAGTCCGTATCCCTGGGACACCGGCAGCCCGGTCGCCGCGGTCCAGCGCGCCTCGACCTCGGCCGGCAGCATGGCCGCGGCCGAGAACGAGAGCCGGAGCGACGAGAGGTCGTGGGCGGCGAGGTCGCCGGACAGGAGGACGATGTACATGGTCGGCACGGCATAGAGGATCGTGATGCGATGCCGCGCGATCGCAGCCAGGAACTCCGCCGGAACAAACCGCTCCTGCAGGATCAGGGTCCCGCCCGCGGCCACGAGCGTGTTCATGATGAAGTTCTGCCCGAAGCAGTGGAACAGCGGCAGCGCGCACAGCCCCGAGTCGCCCGGGACCATGCGGAGGTGATGGGCCGTCGCGTTGACGTTCGACACGACGTTCGCGTGCGTCAGCATGACGCCCTTGGGCCGTCCGGTGGTGGCCGAGGTGTAGAGGATGGCCGCGAGGCCCTCGCGGTCGCCGTCGACGGCCCGCGTCGGCGGATCGGCGGCGAGGGCCTCGAAGCCGATCGCGCCCGGCCCCCCCGTGCCCACGCGTACGCGGACGGTCGGCGTCGTCCCGGCCTCCGGAAGCTGGGCGGCGAACGGCGGCGCGCTCAGGATCGCCGCCGCCTCGCTGTCCTCGATGATGTAGCGGAGCTCCTCGCGCGCGTAGGTGACGTTCAGGGCGACCGGCGTGACCCCGAGCTTCTGGCATCCGTAGTAGGCGAGGACGAACTCCGGGCGGTTCGCGAGATGGAGACACACCCGCTCGCCCGGCCGGAGCCCGGCGCGGGCGAGGCCGGCCGCCACCCGGCCGGCCTCGCGATCGAGCTCTCCGTAGGAGAGGACGCGCTCCCCGAAGACGACCGCCGGCAGCGCGGGAGCTCGGCGGGCGGTCGCCTCCAGGAAGTGCGCGACGTTCATCCGAGGAGGGCGCGGATCTCGGCGGCCGCCGAGCGCTGCCACTCGGCCGAGTGCTCGGCGCGCAGCGCGCGGCGGAGCTCCAGCTGCTTCTGGTCCATGAACTCCGTGATCTTGGGCGGGCGCTCCGTGAAGCGGGCGAGCTCGCGCATGCTCTCGTCGAAGAACACGAAGACCGGAATCGACTTGTAGATCCCCCGGTTCAGGTACTGGTCCATGAGGTCCGGGTTCTGGTCGCGGAGGAAGACCCGCATCTCGACGTTCGGCGCCCCCTCCACCATGCGGGCGAGCACCGGGAAGTTCGTCAGCGCGTCCCCGCACCAGTCCTCGGTGATGACGAGGACGTGGAGCTTCTCGTGCCGGCCGACGAACACCGCCCGATCCTCGGGCGTGACGCGCACTCCCGCCAGCGTCTCCGTGAACTTGTCCTTGTTGGTCGTCATCTGGTCGAGATACTGCTGAAACGTCATGCCCTGGGCGAAGCGCTGCTTGGTGACCATGCGAGCGGGTCTCCTTCCATCATTGGCCATCATTGGCCATCATCACATGGCCATCATTGGCCTTGGATTGCCCCGCGAGCGGGTCCGAGCGTCGCGGGGGGCGGTGTCAGCGGAACTTGCCGAAGTCCAGCTTGGCGCGCAGGACCTCCTTCTGCTCGGGCGGCGCGTCGCGCACGACCAGCGTCACGACGCCCGTCGCCGGGAGCCCCTCGAGCGGGAACACGTAGACGTTGCGCGCCGCGAGCCGGCCGTCCTCCTCGCGGATCGGCGTGCGCTCGTTCTGCACGAACGCCGCCTTGATCTCGTTGCCGTTCACGAGGAGGACGGGCTGGTAGAAGCGCGCGAAGCTCCGGGACGGCCCGCCCCGCATGGTGACCAGGAGCTGGATCCGTCCCTTGCCGCGGTCGATCTGGTCCTTCCGCTGCTTCTCGGTCATCGACTCGCTCTTCATGGCGGTCTGCCGGGACGCCAGCGCGAGCCGCGAGAACGGCGTGCTGATGACGATGTCCTCGCCGCCGGGGAGCCGGAGCTGCCACTCCTCCGCGAAGTCTTCCTGCGTGATCGCCGCGATGCCCGCGTCGACCGCCTCCTTGATCCCGCTCTCGTTCAGGTCACCCATCAGCGCGGGCGCCGAGGCCGGCGCGCCGTGGAGCCACAGAAGCGCGAGAGCGAGCGCGGCCGGCAGCGGGCGACGCCGGCGCCCCGCCTCCCCGCGATCGGGCCGCACGCGCGTCACAGCCAGTCGGATCGCTTGAAGAACATGAAGGCTCCCGCCGAGAGCGCGACCATCAGGATCGTGGCCGCGCCGATGCCCCACGGTTGTTTGAGCCACGGCATCACCTCGAAGTTCATGCCGAAGTACCCGGAGACGACGGTGAAAGGCAGACCGATCATGGCCAGGGCGGTCAGCCGCTTCATGACGGCGCTCATGCGGTTCGAGGCCTGGGACAGGTAGCTCTCCAGCAGGCCGCCCACGATGTCGCGGTTGGTCTCGAGCTCGTCGAGGAGGCGGAGCACGTGGTCGTAGGCGTCGCGGAAGAACGGGCGGAGATCCTCGTCCACGTAGGGGACGCCGGCCATGAGGTTCGCCACCACCTCCCGGAGGGGCGCCAGGCTCCGGCGGAGCGCCACCAGCTCCTTCCGCGTCGCGAAGATGCGCTCGAGCAGATCGTCGCCCGGGCGCCGGAAGACCTCGTCCTCCAGGCTCTCGATGCGGTCCTCGACCGCGTCCATGATCGGGAAGTAGGAGTCGATCACGTGGTCGAGCAGGTGGTGGAGCAGGCGGTCCGGGCCGGACTTCAGGAGCTCCGGGTGCTTCCGTAGCCGCTCGATGGCCGTCCCCACACCGCCCATCGGCCGGGAGTGCACCGTGACGATGAGGTGGCGGTTCAGGAAAATGGAGAGCGGGATGAGGTCGAGCGCGGTGGCCCCGGGGTTGTGGTTGATCCCCCGCGTGACGACGAAGAGGAAGTTGTCGTACTCCTCGATCTTGGGTCGGGTCTCCTGGTTCTGCGCGTCCTCGATCGCGAGCGGGTGAATGCCGAACAGCCCCTCCAGCGCGCAGATCTCTTCGGTCGACGGCGCCTCGAGGTCCAGCCAGCCCACCGTGCCCGGGTCACCGAGCGCCTCGGCGACCTGCTGGGCGTCGAGCCCTTCCTCCAGGACTCCGGATTCGCGACGGACGACCCCGAAGTACCCCATCTCACGGCGTCCCGATGCCGATGAGGGGCAGGTCCCCGACCAGGGCGAGGCTCATCCCGTCCGGATCCCAGTGGGAGCGCACGGCGCGCAGCACGTCGTCGGCGGTGACCGCGGTGACCGCCTGGCGAAACCGCTCCGGGTAGTCGAGCCCGAGGTCGAACCGCTCGATCGCGACGAGGAGGTCCGACACGTCGGCGGCGGTGTCCATCCGCAGCGGAAAGCTCCCGACGAGGTACGACTGCGCGCGCGCCAGCTCCTCGGCCGAGACCCGCTCGCGGCGGAGGCGCACCAGCTCCTCCCGGAGGATCGCCAGCGCCTCGCGGACCCGCGCGTTCTCGCTCTGCAGCTCGACCAGGAAGAGGCCGGCGAGCGGGCCCGGCGCGAACTGGGCGTACACGTTGTACGCGAGACCGCGCTCCTCCCGCACCCGCGCGTACAGCCGCGACGTGGAGCCGCCACCGAGGATCTGGCTCGCCACGACGAGCGGGTAGAAGTCGGGGTGCTTCCGCGTCACCGTGGCCTGACCGAGGAAGATCGTCGCCTGCGCGAGGGTCCGCTGCACGGTCTCGGTGCGTGACGACCGGCCGAGCGCCGCGGGCCCGGGCGCGGGAGGCGGGGCCCCGGACACCCGCCAGGCGCCGAGGCGGGCCTCGAGCTCCGCCCGGACCGCCGCGGCGCCGACGTCGCCGGCGACGGCGATGACCGTCCGCTCGGGACGGTACGCCACGCGGTGGAACGCCACCACGTCGTCCCGCGTGATCGCGCGCAGCGTGGCCTCGGTTCCCGGGACCGGCCGGCCGTAGGGGTGCTCGCCAAAGACCAGCCGGCGCAGGACGCGGGCCCCCACGGCCTCCGGGTCCTCCTCCGCCTGGCGCGCCGAGGCGAGCGCCTCGTCGCGCGCCCGCTCGAACTCGGCCTCCGGAAACGCGGGACGCAGGAGGGCGTCGGCCAGGAGGTCGAGGCCGAGACCCAGGTCCTTCCGCAGCACGGAAAGGACTAGCTCGCTCGAGTCCCGCCCTCCCTCCCCTTCCAGGCTGCCGCCCACGAGCTCGATCGCGCGATCGGCGTCGAGCGCCGAGCGGGTCGCGGTGCCCCGGGTCAGGAGCTGCGCGGTCAGGCTGGCGACGCCGGACTTGTCGGCGGGATCGAGCGCCGCGCCTGCCTCCACGGATGCCCGGACGACGGCGATCGGGAGGCCGGGCCGCTCGGCGACGAGGACCGCGACGCCGTTCGGCAGCGTGAAGCGGGTCCACGGCGCGGGCACGGCGGCCGGCGGCGGCAGCGTCTGCGGGCCGGCCGGCGCAGCCGCCGCCACCACCGCGGCGGTCAGGAGAACGCCTCCCACGGCGGCCCGGCGCATGGCGGCATTATACCGGCTCCGTCCGCGCAGGGCCGGCGCAGCGCCGCGACCTTACCGGTCCAGGAGCTCGAGCACGGGCGCGAATGCCTCGAGGCTCTCCAGCGTGTTCGGCTCGAGCCAGAGCTGCACGTGGCTGATGCCCTCGCGCGCGTAGGCCCGGAGCTCCTCGGCCAGGCGCTCCGGCGGCCCACTGAGCGGCTCGAAGGTCCAGTGGGGCGGAAGCGGCGGTGACGCCTTCCCCCCCGGCGCCATGTCGACGAACACGGCCGCGGTGCGACCGACCGTCGCCGGCTCGCGGCCCGCCTGGCGGCAGGCCGCGTCGACCCGGTCGCGGAGCGGGGCGACGCCCGACGGGCGGTTCTTGGTCGGCGTGAAGTAGGCGTTCCACAGATCGCCGTACCGGGCCAAGAGCCCGAGCATGCGCTCGCCGGTCGACCCGATGAGGATGGGCGGCCCGCCGGGTCTCGGGCCCCGGGGCTCGAGCACGCACTCGCGGGCCTCGTAGTACTGCCCGACGAAGTCGACCTTCCCGTGACGCAGGAGCCCGTGGACGATGCGGAGTCCTTCCTCGAAGCGGCTCACCCGGTGGTCGAACGGGAACCCGAAGGCGCGGTACTCGGTCTCGTGCCAGCCCGCGCCGAGCCCGAGGATCAGCCGGCCCCCGGAGATCTCCTCGACCGTGTCGGCAAGCTTCGCCAGGTAGGCGGGATTCCGGAACGACATGCAGGAGACCAGCGGCCCGATCTCGACGCGCGAGGTCACCGCCGCGACCGCGGCGATGAGCGCCCACCCCTCCCAGACGCCCTGGTCCGGCTTTCCCGCGTGCCGGAACAACAGGTGGTCCTCGATCCACACGGAGTCGAATCCGGTCTCCTCGGCGCGGCGCGCCATCAGGCTGATGTCCGACCAGCGCGGCGTGCCGAAGCGCCCCTTGTCCACGGCGAGCGGCAGCTCCACCCCGACCTTCAGCGGTCGTCGTCTCACAGGGTTCAACGGGTCTCCCTCCATCCGTCCCGCCGCGCTCAGTCGAGCGACTTGCGGAAGCGCAGCACCGCCAGGGTGAAGATCACGGCGCCGAACGCGACCAGGGGCCACACGTCGGGCCAGAGGTCGGCCAGTCCGATGCCCTTCAGCACGATCCCGCGGATGATGCGCAAAAAGTACGTGATCGGCAAGATGCGCGCGAAGTACTGCGCCGGCTCGGGCATGCCTTCCAGGGGGAACAGGAGGCCCGACAGGTAGATCGACGGCAGGATGGCCAGGAAGCCCAGCTGCATCGCCTGGGGGACGGTGCGGGACATCGTCGACACGTAGATGCCGATCCCGAGCGTGCCGAGCATGAAGACGGCGGACAGCGCGTAGAGGAGGGCGACGCTGCCCCGGATCGGCACCGCGAACACGTAGTGCGCGACGACCAGGGCCAGGGTCATCTGGCCGTAGGCGACCAGGAGGTTCGGCAGGATCTTCCCGAGCATGATCTCCCAGCGCTTCAGCGGGCTCACCACCAGCGCCTCGAGCGTGCCCCGCTCGCGCTCGCGGACGACCGCGACCGCCATGATCGTGATGGTCGTCTGCATCAGGAGCGCGCCGATCAGCCCCGGCACGATGAAGAGCGCCGACTCCTGGTCGGGGTTGTACCAGGCGCGGATGCGCACATCGAGCCCGCCCCCGGTGTCGACCCCCGCGCGGCGCAGGAGCTCGATCGAGCGGTCGAGGCCCAGAGCGGTCGCCGCGTTGACGGCGGAGACCGCCACCTGGGGGTCCGACGCGTCCACGATGACCTGGATGGTCGCGGCGCTCCGGCCGCGGAGCCGCTCCGAGAAATCGGGGGGAATCACGATCCCGACCTTCGCGTCCCCGCGGTCGATCAGGCGGGCGACCTCGTCGAGGGACCGCGCCTGGAAGCGGAGCGCGAAGTAGCGCGTGTTCTGGAACGCCTCGAGGAGCTTCCGGGACTCGACGTCCCGCGCCTGGTCGAGCACCACGGTCGGGAGGTTCCTGACGTCGGTGTTGATGGCGTAGCCGAAGATGAAGAGGAGGGCAACCGGGATGATCAGCGCGAGCGAGAGCGACATCGGGTCGCGCCGGAGCTGGACCATCTCCTTCCACATCATCCCGAGGAGCCGCATCGGGTCAGAAGGCCCCGAGCTGCCGCCGCAGCCGGGCCTTCCGCTCCTTGTCCACGAAGGAGATGAACACGTCCTCGACCGTCGGGGCGACCGCGCGCGCCGTCGCCTCGACCCCGGCGACCCGCAGGCGGTCGACCACCGCCTCCGCGGCGAGACCGCGCTCGGCCGACACCAGGCGGACGATCGGGCCGTAGCGGACCGCCTCCTCGACGGCCGGCCAGTCGGCGAGGACGTCGATCGCCCGCTGGGGCTCCGCGGTCTCCACCTGGAACACCGGCCGGCCGAACGTCTCGGTCTTGATCGCGGCCGGTGTGCCCTGGGCGATCAGCCGTCCCTGGTAGATGAAGCCCAGCCGGTCGCAGTGCTCGGCCTCGTCCATGTAGTGGGTCGTGACCACGACCGTGACCCCGCTGTCGGCGAGTCGGCGGATCAGCTCCCAGAACGTGCGACGCGACACCGGATCGACGCCCGCGGTCGGCTCGTCGAGGAACATGAGCTTCGGGGAGTGGACGAGCGCGCAGGCGAGGGCGAGCCGCTGCCGGTAGCCGCCCGACAGCTGCCCGGCCAGGGCGTCCTCGCGGCCGACCAGGTCGGCCAGCTGGATCATCCGGTCGATCCGCTCCCGCCGGGCCCGCCCCGGAACGCCGTACACCATGGCGTAGAAGACCAGGTTCTCGGCCGCCGACAGGTCGTCGTAGAGCGAGAAGCGCTGCGACATGTAGCCGATCGCGGCCTTGATGCGCTCGGGCTCCCGGCGGAGGTCGATCCCGAGCACGCGCCCCGAGCCCTCGGTCGGCTCGAGGATGCCGCACAGCATCCGGAGGGTCGTGGACTTCCCCGCGCCGTTCGGACCGAGGAAGCCGTAGAGCTCGCCCGCCTCGACCCGCAGGTCGACGTGGTCGACCGCGGTGAAGGCGCCGAAGCGCTTGGTGAGCCCCTGGGTCAGGACCGCCGGCTCGGCCGCCGTCGTCATTCGAGGGGCAGCGCGCGTGCTGGGAGTCGGGACTACGCGTCCGCGACGGTGACCGGAAGCATTCCGAGGCGGAGCGCCTCGGCCCGGAGGATCTCCCAGGCCCGGAGCACGTGGCGCTCCTCGGTCCGGATGTTGCCGATGGCGAGGCGCAGCGAGTACCCTCCGCCCAGTACCACGTGCGACAGGAACGCCTCACCCGAGGCGTTCACGCCCTCGAGGAGCCGCTCGTTGAGCGCGTTGAGCCGCGGGTCGTCGATCGCCCAGGCCCGGGGCCGGAGCCGGAACACCACGGTGCTGAACGGGACGGGCGCGATCCGCTCCCAGTCCGGATCCTCGTCGACCCACGAGGCGAACAGCCGGCCGAGCCGCATGTGCTCGCGGAGCCGCGTCTCGATGCCGGAGCGCCCGAACGCGCGGAGCACCATCCACAGCTTGAGCGCCCGGAAGCGGCGGCCGAGCTGCGGGCCCCAGTCCATGTAGTTCTCGACCGTGCTCCCCTCCGGCGTCTGCAGGAACGAGGCCGCCAGTGTGAACGCGCGCTTCAGCACGTCCGGCCGCCGGCAGTACAGGACCGAGCAGTCGATCGGAGTGAAGAGCCACTTGTGCGGGTTCACGACGATCGAGTCGGCTCGGTCGCATCCGGCCAGCACCTCGCGCCGCTCGGGCACGATGGCCGCGACCCCGCCGTACGCGGCGTCGATGTGAAGCCAGAGCCCCTCGCGGGCGGCGATGTCGGCCACGGCCGGCACCGGGTCGATGCTGGTCGTCCCGGTCGTGCCGACCGTCGCGCACACGGCCACGGGTCGCCAGCCGGCCGCCCGGTCCTCGGCCACCGCGCGGGCGAGCGCGGCCGGGTCCATCCGGAACTCGGCGTCGGTCGGGATCTTCCGCACGCCGTCGCGGCCGAAGCCGAGGATGATCGCGCCCTTCTCGACGGAGTTGTGGGCCTGCTCCGACGTGTAGACGCGGAGCCGCGGGACGTCCCGGCGCCCGGCCATCCCCTGCTCCCGCACGTCGAGGCCGGCGGCCTCGCGGGCCGCGGCGAGCGCGCAGAGCGTCGAGATGGACGCGGTGTCGTAGATGACGCCGTGGAAGGCGGCGGGCAGGCCGAGGAGCTTCCGCAGCCAGCCGAGCACGACCTCCTCCAGCTCGGTCGCCGCCGGCGAGGTGCGCCACAGCATGGCGTTGACGTTCAGTCCCGCGCACAGGAGCTCGCCGATGATGCCGGGCGCGGAGCCGCTGATGGAGAAGTAGGCGAAGAAGCCCGGGTGGTTCCAGTGGGTGATGCCGGGGACGACCACACGGTCGAAGTCGGCAAGCATGCGCTCGAGGGGCTCGGGGTCGTCCGGCGCCGTCTCGGGCAACGCGCCGCGGACATCCCCCGGCTTCACGCGGGCCAGCACCGGGTACCGCTCCGGCGCCGCCAGGAACCGCGCGATCCAGTCCACCGCCGCGTAACCCTGCCGCCGGAACTCCTCGGGGTCGACGTCGCCGAGAGGTCCCGCCACCGTCCCGTCGCTGCCCATCCGTCCCACCTCCACTCAGTCGGTCGCGATCGCGGCGTCGGCGGGCATGCCGGGCTTGAGTCGCCCGTCCGGATTGGCGATCGCGATCTTCAGCCGGAACACCAGGTTGACCCGCTCCTTCTGCGTCTGCACGTTCCGCGGCGTGAACTCCGCCTGGGAGGCGACCTCGACGATCCGGCCCTCGAAGGGCTGGCCGGGGAAAGCGTCGACCGTGACGCGCGCGGTCTGGCCGATTCGCACCCGGCCGAGATCCGTCTCCGCGATGTACGCGCGGAGCCACAGGTCCGAGGGGTCGACGAGCGTCACGACGGCCGAGCCCGGGGACGCGGTGGATCCGGGCTCGAGGTTCTTCCGGAGCACGATCCCGTCCATCGGCGCCTCGAGCCGCGTGTCGGCGAGCCTCGTCCGCGCCTGGGCCAGCGCGGCCTCGGACTGCGCCAGCTGGGCGCGAGCCGTGTCCACCTGGCCGGGCCGCGGACCGGCCTCGACCAGCGCGAGACGCTCGCGCGCCGCCCGCACCTCGGCGCGCGCCGCCTCCACCTGGTCGGGCCGCGGGCCCGCCTCGAGGAGACGCAGGCGCTCGCGGGCCTGGCGCACCTCGGCCCGGGCCATCTCGACCTGGTCGCTCCGCGGACCCGCCAGCACGAGGGCGAGCTGCTCCTTCGCCGTACGCTCCTGCATGCGCGCGACCTCGAAGGCCTGCCAGGCGCGCTCCTTGTCGGCCGCTGCGATCAGGTCGCGCTCGTAGAGCGACCTGAGCCGCTCGTACTCCCGCTCCGCCCAGACGCGCGTCGCCTCGGCCGAGGTGACCGCGCTCCGGGCCTGCTCGACCTCCTGCGCCCGGGCACCGGCCTCGAGGTCGCGCTGCCGCGCCTCGGCCTGCGCCACGACCTGGCGGGCCGCCTGGATCTCCTCGCGTCGGGCGCCGGCGACGAGGTCGGCCAGTGCGGCCTCGGCCCGGCTGACCTGTGCTCGCGCCTCGGCAATCTCCTCCTTGCGAGCCCCGGCCACGAGGTCGCGGAGCTGCGCCTGTGCCACGCGCACCCCCGCCTCGAGCCGGGCCGCCTCGGCCACGGGCTCGGCGTCGTCCAGCTGGACCACCAGGTCGCCCCGGCGCACGCGGCTGCCCTCCTCGACGCGTATCGCGACGATGCGCGCGGTCGTCTTGGGCGACAGGTCCACGTCCCGCGCCTCGATCGTCCCGGTGACGGTCAGGCCGACCCCGCGCGCCTCACGGCGCGAGAGAGCCCAGAGCCCGACGGCCGCCAGGCCGACGAGGGCCACCACGACCAGCACCACGCCCCGGAGGGCCCGGCCGAACGGCGTCATCGCGCGCTACGGCTTGGTGGCCGGCTTGATCGGCAGGAGGATCGCGGTCGTGCGGCGCTCCAGCACCAGGTAGCGCTCGGCCACTCGTCGCACGTCCTCGCGCGTGACCGCCCGGATGCCCGGCAGGTACGCCTCCCGGAGACGCCATCCGCCCAGGAGCTCGTGGCGCGCCAGCGAGGCAGATCGGTTGAAGACGGAGTCCTGGCCGAAGAGGTAGCCCGCCTCCAGCTGGTTCTGGGCGCGCTGGAGCTCCTCCTCGGTGACGAGCTCCGTCCGGAGCCGCTCCACCTCCGCGACGAGGGAGCGCTCGGCCTCCTCGACCGAGCGCTCGGGGAGCACGGTGACGTAGAAGGTGAACGTGTCCGGATCGAGCGTGAGACGCGAGTAGTCACCGCCCGCCTCGAGGGCCAGCCGCTCCTCGTACACCAGGCGCCGGTGGAGTCGCGAGGTCCGCCCGCCCGAGAGGACCGCCGACAGCACCTCGAGCGCGTAGGCGTCTCCGGATCGATGGTTCGGCGTCGGGTAGCCCATGAACACCACGGGCAGCTGCGCCTCCTTCCGGAGCCAGACGCGCCGCTCGCCGCGCTGGTCCGGCTCGGTGACCATCACGCGGGGCGGATCGGGTCCCCGCGGGACGTCGCCGAACCGCGTCCGGATCTTGTCGAGGAGCTCCCCGGCGCGAAAGTCGCCCACCACGGCCAGGATCGCGTTGTTCGGCCGGTAGTAGGCGTCGTACCAGCTCCGGAGGTCATCGGCGGTCAGCCGCTCCACGTCCTGGGCGAACCCGATGGTGGGCAACCGGTACGGGTGCGCCACGAAGGCGGTCACGTTGAACAGCTCGGTGAGGGCGCCCACCGGGTCGTCCTCCGTGCGCGTCCGGCGCTCCTCGAGCACCACCTTGCGCTCGGCGTCGATCTCCCGGGGGTCGAGGAGCAGGTTCCGCATCCGGTCGGCCTCGAGGAGGAGCACGAGGTCGAGCTGGTCGGCCGCGATGGTGACATGGTAGACGGTGACGTCGCGGCTCGTGAAGGCATTGTCCTGGCCGCCGGCCGCCTCGATGAGCTTCGAGAAGACGCGCGGGCCGTACGTCGGCGTACCCTTGAACATCATGTGCTCGAGGTAGTGGGACAGCCCGGTCAGCCCCACGCGCTCGTCGCGCGATCCCACCCGGTACCAGACCTGGACGCTCGCCACCGGGCTCCCGGGGCGCTCCTGGAGGAGGACGCGGAGGCCGTTGTCGAGCGTCGCCTCGACGACCTCCTGGGCGCCGAGGGGCGGACACACCAGGCCGACGAGGAGCGCGATCAGCAGTCCGATGAGGCGACGAGGACGCAGCATGGCGCCAGTATACCCTCGGCGGTCGGCCCGCTCGGGCCCCACGACCCTCGGAACGTCGAGGCACAACGGCTGCCGGGACGCGGGGTTAGCGACGACCACTTGAGACGTGTTCACCCCCTCGGAACACGCGCGTTTTCGGCCGGAGCAAGTCGCGCCGGGTCGGGATGCCGGGTAGAGGTTTTCGGAGGAGAGCGGGCAGAGCCGAGTCATGAGGCGCTGCGCGTGCCGGATGCTGACCCGCAGCGCCGCCGCCACCTGCCGATTCGTCAGCTGTCCCGCCACCAAGGCCTTCATCAACCCAGGCCGCACCGCTTCCTTGCGTGACATCGTGAGGGCCTCCCAGGTCTCCATGCGGGCGACCCTTTCACGTCGCAGTTAGGGGGTGACCTTTTTATGTCGCAACAGCACCATCGCCTGCTCGCCTTGACCCTCGCGCGAGCCGCGTGCTAGCGTCCTCGCGGCGTTCCGATTCCATCTCGACCGGGCTCGCCGAGCCCTCCTGAGGACACGTGACATGAAGATCGACGGCTCCACGTTCCTGGTGACCGGAGGCGCGTCCGGGCTCGGGCGCGCGACGGTCGAGCGGCTCCTCGCCCACGGCGGCCGTGTGGCGATCCTGGACCTCGGCCGGTCGGCCGGCGCCCAGGTGGCCGCCGAGCTCGGCCCGCACGCGCTCTTCGCGCCCTGCGACGTCACCAGCGCCGACGACGTGAGCGCCGCGATCGAGGGGGCGGTCACGCGCTTCGGCGCCGTCCACGGGCTGGTCAACTGCGCAGGGGTGGCGATCGCCGAGAAGACCCACGGCAAGCGCGGGCCGCACGACCTGGGCTCGTTCGCCTTCGTCATCCAGGTGAACCTGATCGGGACGTTCAACTGCATCCGGCTCGCGGCGGCGCGGATGGCGCAGAACACGCCCGGCGAGGACGGCGAGCGCGGCGTGATCGTCAACACGGCGTCGGTCGCCGCCTTCGACGGGCAGGTCGGCCAGGCCGCCTACTCGGCCTCCAAGGGCGGCATCGTCGGGATGACGCTGCCGATCGCGCGGGACCTGGCCGAGGTGGGCATCCGGGTCTGCACGATCGCGCCCGGCCTCTTCGACACGCCGCTCATGGGGATGCTCCCCGAGCCAGCCCGGCAGTCGCTCGCCAAGCAGGTCCCGTTCCCGAGCCGGCTGGGCCACCCGGCGGAGTACGCGGCGCTCGCCTGCCACATCGTCGAGAACGTGATGCTGAACGCGGAGACCATCCGCCTCGACGGCGCCATCCGCATGGCCCCGCGGTAGCCGGGGGTCAGGGAGCGATGTAGGTCGTCTTGACCGTGGTGTAGAACTCCCGCGCGTAGGCCCCCTGCTCCCGGGGCCCGTAGCTCGACGCCTTCCGCCCGCCGAACGGCACGTGGTAGTCCACGCCAGCGGTGGGCAGGTTCACCATGACCATCCCCGCCTGCGCGTTCCGCTTGAAGTGACTCGCGTGCTTGAGGGACGTCGTGACCACGCCCGACGAGAGCCCGAACGGCGTGTCGTTGGCGAGGACCAGCGCCTCGTCGTAGTCCCGCGCCCGGATCACGGTGGCGACGGGCCCGAAGATCTCCTCCCGGTTGATGCGCATGGCGTTGGTCGTCTCGGTGAAGAGCGCGGGCGCCAGGAAGTAGCCCTCGTGCTCGCGCCGCACCCGGTCGCCACCACACGCGAGCCGCGCCCCTTCCCGGCGTCCGACCTCGAGGTAGGAGAGATCCTGGTCGAGCTGGCTCTGGTCCACCACCGGGCCGATGTCGGTGCCCTTCCGGAGCGCGTCGTCGACGACGAGCTTCTCGAGCCGCTCGATCATCGCCCGGACGAACCGGTCGTGAATTCCCTCGGTGACGATGAGCCGGCTGGACGCGGTACAGCGCTGGCCGGTCGAGAAGTACGCGCCCTGGACCGCGCAGTTCACCGCGACGCCGAGGTCGGCGTCGTCCAGGATCACCAGCGGGTTCTTGCCCCCCATCTCGAGCTGGATCTTCCCCATGCGGGCGACGACCTTCTTCGCGATGGCGCGGCCCGTCTCCACCGAACCGGTGAAGCTCACCCCGTCGATGTCGGTCGAGCCGATGAGCGCCTCGCCGACCGCCGAGCCGCGACCCATCACGAGATTGAACACCCCCGACGGGACGCCGGCCCGCTTCAGGATGTCCGCCAGCGCCCAGGCGCACCCGGGGACCAGGTCGGCGGGCTTGAAGACCACGCAGTTGCCGTACGCGAGGGCCGGCGCGATCTTCCAGGCGGGGATCGCGAGCGGGAAGTTCCACGGCGTGATGATGCCGACGACGCCGATCGGCTCACGCGTCACCTCCACCGAGATGCCCGGGCGGACGGAGTCGACGACCTCCCCCGCCTGCCGCACCACCTCGCCGGCAAAGAACTTGAAGATGTAGCCGGCCCGCTTGGCTTCCCCGATGCCCTCGGGAAGGGTCTTGCCCTCCTCCCGCGACAGAAGCGTGCCCAGCTCCTCCGCGCGGCGGATGATCTCGTCGCCCGCGCGGTCCAGGACGTCCGCGCGCTCCTGCCGGTTGCCGCGAGCCCAGGCCGGCGCCGCGGCCCGCGCGGCGGCGATCGCCGCCTGCGCCTGCGCCGCGTCCGCCCGCGCGTACTCGCCGACGACCTCCTGGAGGTTGGACGGGTTGACGTCACGGTTGACGTCGGCGCCGCCGACCCACTCGCCGTTGATCAGGTTTCCATGCACGGCCACGGTCCGTCTCCTTGTCGCTACGTCCGTCGCCGGCCTCCACGGCGGCTAGCCTCGGAGGCAGCGACATCGAGCGATGCTCAGTTGAAACTCATGAGTCCCCACAACCACCCGTGGGGGTTCGCCCCGAATCGAATGAGATTCACGATCTCACTGGCCAGGAACAGCCACGCATGAACTGATACGGGGACTGCATCCAAGACCCGTCGGCCAACGGCGCTCGCATCCTCAGTGAGCCCACACGCGTACGCTAGCAGGCCACCCAGCACTCCCGCCCCCAGCAAAAGCCAATACGGTAGGAGGAGGTTGGCTCCAAATGCCGCGGCTACATCTCCGGTGACGAGATGAGCGATCCCGCGGACGACGCCGCACGACGGGCACGGAAATCCCGCCTGCCAAATCGGACATTGAAAAGGGTGATTCGTGATGAGCAGAGTCACCGCGAACCCCAGCATTACACCCAGGGCTGAACGTCTCAAGCCCTCGGAAACCATTCCCACTCCCCCAACACGCCCGTAGCTCGCGCCTTCTCATTGCACATGAAGTAGTCGATCCACATCGGAAGAAGCCCGAGGCCAGCCGTGACGATCGTTATAAGGACCCAGACCAGCCACTTGACCCCTTGGCCAAGCTTGACGAAACCAACGGGAAAGCAAAGCAATGCCCAGAGTATGGCCTCGCCGGTCGGCATACCCTTCATCGGTCGACGAGCCTTGATCCGGTCTCCGCAGTGGGGACACGTAACCGCCAACGCGGATACTTGCCTTCCACATACTCGGCAAGCAACTAGCCCCGGAGACCTGGTCGCGGAGTCCGGCACCTCGGTCGGCCGAGCCGGACCCTGTCGAACCTCGCCAGCTTGATTCTGACTCCGTGTCCTGCCGCTGAAGCCCTCGGCGACCTTGCGAGGCTGAAGACCCGCAGCGTGCAAATGTTGCATTAGAGTATTGGCGTCCTCCTGGGATAGGCCTTGCCGAACGACAATCTCGTCCTTCTGGAGGAGGCTATACAGTTCCGCCACGGTCGCGCTCGGATATGATGCCTGCAACAAAGGCCTCAGGGCTTCATGGGATTCAGGGGAAGGCCTAGCGACGATGACCTGCCACGTGCGCTCGGCTTGGCCGACTGGCGCCGGGCCACCCAATGGCGCCCCCATTCCTCTGGTCGGGAATGGCACACCGCATTGCGGACATGTTGGAGCCTCGGTCGACACCTCCCTGCCACATTCACGACACGGGGCAAGCGGCATCGTCAGACCTCCTCGACATGGGGCATTGATGCCTGAGTCAGGTCCATGCGTGCGCAACACCGAGTGTCCGAGTCACTCGGGCGACTGCCATCGCTTCTCCCTTCGGACGCGAGGCCACGACTCTCAAGCAACTATCCCGGGGGGTTTGCGAGCAGCCGGGTCTTTGAACTCCTCAGTGGCCGATGATCGCCGCGGTCGCGATCAAGAACGTCTCCAGGACTACCTCGACCACGATGTACTACCCGAAACCCGATCAGGTAGACGGCAACACCCAGCCGCGTCATGTCGTAGTCGAGCGCCTGGCGAACCGCGACGGTCCGTCTCCTTGTCGCTACGCCTTCAGGGCGCGATTCCGAGGGGGACGCCGAAGAGTCTCGACAGGGCGTAGAGCACCACCATGTTGAAGACCAGGCCGATCAGGCACACCCCGACCGCCCGGGCCGTCGAGTCGTAGTCGAGAGCCTGACGGACCGCCACCACCATCGCCACCAGCATCCACAGGGACGCCACGAAGTCGACCAGCAGGCCGAGGCCCGGGACGACGCCGAGCACGCGGATCAGACCGGGCGTGGCCGAGAATCCGATGGTGCGGAGGAGCTGGCCGACGTCCGCCTGCGTCTTCGGCCCGGGAAGGATGCGGGTTCCCACGAAGTACGTGATGAAGGCCCAGACGTACCATCCTGCCAGGGACGCCAGCGTGGCCATCAGGAGCCCGCCGATCCCGACGACCCGCAGCACGGCAACGCCGGCCGCCAGGCTCGCGAGCACGACGACCAGCATCGCCTGCGGAGTCGCGGTCGCGTCGGCCTCCACTTCCTCGTACGTCGCGGCGTCGAGCCTGGCCGCTCCGAGCATCCGCTCCGTCAGGCTTGCCATGGGTCAGCCTCCTTCAAGGCCTTCGTCGATCGGGTCCACGCGGCGCGTGTCGAGCACGCGGCGCCGATTCTACTCGTCGGGAGGCGACCCGGCCAGTGGTCCCCCCGCGGGCGCCGGGGCGACCAGGCCGGGGCCGGACACCGCCCCCCGCCGGGCGAGGTCGTCGATCCGGTCGGGTCCGTATCCCAGCACGTCGGCGAGCACGGCCCGCGTGTCCTCGCCGGGCCGGTACGGCGCGGGGCCGGCGGGCGCGATCGCCTCGCCGTCCACGTGGAAGGGCGACGCGGTGATCCGCACGGGGCCGTACGTCGGGTGCGGCACCGTGGGGAACGCCGCGCGCGCCTCGAGGTGCGGCGCGGAGACGACCTCCGCGGGCCAGAGCACGCGCGCGCACGGGATGCGCGCCGCGCTGAGCGCCACCAGCGCCGCGTCGGCCGTCGCGAAGCCCTCGAGCCAGGTCACGATGATCGGGCGGAGCTGGAGCCAGTTCTCGCGCCGGGCGGCCGGCGTGGCGAAGCGGGGATCCGCGGCGAGCTCGGGTCGCTGGAGGAGGTCGAGGAGCCGGGGCCAGAGGTCGAGGACCCCGACGATCTGGAGCGCGATCCAGCCGTCGCCCACCTGCTGGACGTGCATCCCGCTCCGCGAGCCCGGGTACGTCGGCCCGCCGTTCAGAGCGCTGCCGAAGCTGATGTCCTCGGCGCCGATCAGCGCCTCCAGCATGGACACGTCGAGGTACGCGCCCCGGCCGGTGCGGCCCCGGCGGAGCAGCGCGCCGGCGATCGCGCCGAACGCGTGCGTGCCCGCGAGGATGTCGGCGGCCTGGAGGTACAGCACGCGCGGCGGCTCCCCGGCGCCGCGCTCCAGGTGCATCAGACCGGACGTGGCGTGGACGACGTGGGCCAGCGCCGGGCGGTTCCGCCACGGCCCCGTCTGCCCGTAGCCCGAGATCGAGCAATAGATGATGTCGGGCCGGACGGCCGTCGCCGCGGCGTAGTCGAGGCCAAGCCGCCCCATGACGCCCGGCCGGAAGTTCTCCACGACGACGTCCGCGACTCGGATGAGGTCGAGGGCCACCGCCCGGGCCTCGGCGTGGCCGAAGTCGAGCGACACCGAGCGCTTGCCGGCGTTGACCCGGACGAAGTAGCTGCTCTGGTCCGCTCGCTCCGCGTCGAGCTGGAGCGGCGCGGCCCGCATGTCGTCGCCGCGCGGCCGCTCGACCTTGATCACGCGGGCGCCCAGGTCGGCGAGGAGGCGGGTGCAGTAGGGTCCGGCCAGGACGCGGGTGAAGTCGACGACCGTGACGTCCTGCAGGAAGTCGGGGCCCGGCACAGCGCTACGATAGGGAACCGCCGCGGGGCCCGCAAGAGCGGGGTGTGGTATACGACGGGTGTGCGCCACCACGGCGGGGCTGTGAGCGACGCCGACGCGCTGTGGCCACCGCCCGGCGCCGCGCCGGTCCTGACCGCCGCCGGCCTGTGGCTCCTCCTCGCCCTCCTCGTCGGCGTCTCCGGCCGGCTCGCGACGCTCCGGCCGCCGGCCCCGCAGATCCTGCTGGTCGGGCTGACGGTGGCGCTCCTGGTGACGGCGCGCTCCTGGACGCCGCTCCGCCGCTTCGTGGCCGCGGTCGACCTGCGGGTCCTGGTGCTCTTCCACGTCATCCGGTTCGTCGGCTTCTACTTCCTCGTCCTCCACGCGCGGGGGGAGCTGCCCTGGGACTTCGCCGTGCCCGGAGGCTGGGGTGACAACGTGACGGCAGCCGGCGCGGTGCTCCTCGTGCTGCTGGCGGGGCCCGACGGCCCGATCGGCCGCTGGCTCTACCTCGCCTGGAACGTGTTCGGGCTGATCGACATCGTCGGCGTGGTGGTGACCGCGGCGCGGCTCGCCCTCGCGGAGCCCGGGTCGATGCGCGCGCTCCTCCAGCTTCCCCTCTCGCTCCTCCTGACGTTCGTCGTGCCGCTCATCATCGCCACGCACGTCTGGATGCTCTGGCGGCTCCTGCGCCCGGCGCCGGCGCGCTGACGCGGGCGGGCCGTCCGTGGCCGACTGGCGCGCCCCGGACCTCGAGATCCGGATCGGCGTCTCGGCGTGCCTCCTCGGCGAGACGGTGCGCTACGACGGCGGCCACAAGAAGGACGCCTTCGTCACGGACATGCTCGGTCGCTTCGTCACGTGGGTCCCCGTCTGCCCCGAGGTCGAGATCGGGTTGGGAACGCCGCGCGAGCCGATCCGGCTCGAGGGCGACCCGGCAGCGCCCCGCCTGGTCGGAACGAAGACCGGTGTGGACCTCACGCGGCGCATGACCGACTACGCGCGCCGCCGCGTGGCGGCGCTCGCCGAGCTCGGGCTCTCCGGGTACGTGCTCAAGCGCGCGTCGCCGTCCTGCGGGATGGAGCGGGTCAAGGTGTACTCGCCGGCGGGGATGCCGGACCGCCGGGGGCGCGGCCTGTTCGCGAGCACCCTCGTCGCCGCGCTTCCGCTCCTGCCGGTCGAGGAAGAGGGGCGGCTCGGAGACCCGCGCCTCCGCGAGAGCTTCATCACGCGCGTGTTCGCCCACCGCCGGCTGGCGGCACTCCGCGAGTCGGGTGGCCGGCCGCGGGACGTGATCGGGTTCCACGCGGCCCACAAGTACCTGCTCCTCGCGCACAGCCCGCGCCACTACGCGGCGCTGGGGCGCCTGGTGGCGGAGCGGCCCGCCGGCGCGCGCGGGCGGTGGCTCGACGGCTACGCGGAGCAGTTCATGACGGCGCTCCGCGTGCCGGCGACGGTGAAGAAGCACGTCAACGTCCTCCAGCACCTCCTCGGCTTCTTCAAGGACCGCCTGACCGCCGCCGAGAAGCGGGAGCTCCTCGGCCTGGTGGACGACTACGCGCGGGGCCTCGCACCCCTCGTCGTGCCGATCACCCTCGTCAACCACTACGTGGCCCGGTTCGACGTTCCCTACGTCCGCGACCAGGTCTATCTCCGCCCGCACCCGAAGGAGCTCATGCTGCGCAATCACGTGTGAGCCGGGTCGCGCGTCGCGTCCGTCCGGTCGTCCCCCTTCCCTTGTCCCCGGGGGTCGAACCGGTGACAATCACCCGCGTATGAGCCGTCGAGTGGCCGAGGATGTCCTCGACTGCGTGGTCGTCGGAGCCGGCGCGGCGGGGCTGGCGGCGGCGGCGAGCCTCCACGAGGCCGCCCGGACGTTCGTCGTCCTCGAAGCCCGCGACCGCATCGGCGGGCGAGCCCACACGGTCCGGCTGTCCGGCGGGCAGGCCGCCGAGCGGGGCGGCGAGTACCTCCACGGCGCCCGGGTCGCGACGTGGGAGTACGTGGCGCGCTTCGGCCTCGCGACGCACCTCGCCAGCGGACCCACGCGCATCGGCGTTCCCGAGTACCGTCGCGGCGAGTGGTGGCCTGCCGGCGCATCCGACTCCGACCGGGCGCTCCAGGGGCTGGGCGCGGCGCTCGACATCCCCGATGCCGCCGAGGTGAGCCTCCGGGACGCGCTGAGCCGCGCCGGCTTCTCGGGCGACCGGCTGCGCGCCGCCGAGGGTCGGATGGAGGTCCTTTCGCCGATCGACCCGACGGTCGTCAGCGCGCGCGCGGCGGCGGCGGCCTGGCGCCTCGTGGCGCCGGAGACCGCCTGCTTCGTCCTGGTCGACGGCTACGGCCAGCTGTGGGACAAGCTGAGCCGCCCGTTCGCGGATCGCATCCTGCTCTCGTCTCCGGTGACTGCCCTCGACTGGTCCTCGGCGGGCATCACCGCCCACGTCGACGGCGGAACGTTCGCGGGCCGGACCGCCATCCTCACGCTGCCGCTCGGTGTCCTCCAGTCCGGGGCGATGGCCATTCGACCGGCCCTGCCGGAACGGAAGCGCGCGGCCATCGACGGCCTGCGGAGCGGCGCCATCGTCAAGGTGATCGCCGAGTTCCGCCGGCCGTTCTGGGAGTCCCGAACCGGCACGGTTCCGAGCTTCCGCGCGCCCGACTCGCCCTTCTTCGCCTTCCGTGTCTCGTTCTGGGACCGACCCGGCCCGCCGACCCTGGTCGCGTTCCTCGGCGCCGCGTCGGCGCTCGCCGTCACCGGACACCGGGAGCGCGTCGCTGAGCTCCTCCGCCAGGTGCTCGGAGAGATGTTCCCGGAGACCGACGTCCGCGAGGAACTGGTGCGCCTCGAGGTGGCCGACTGGCCGGCGGATCCTTGGGCGCGGGGCGCCGTCAGCGTCGAGCCCGTCGGAGGGGCCCACTTGCGCGCCGACCTGGCCCTGCCCACCCCGCCCCTCTTCTGGGCGGGCGAGGCGACGGCCACCGACGGCGGCGCCGAGTGCGTGCACGGCGCGCTCACGACCGGGCGGCGGGCCGTGGTGGAGGCGCTGCACCTCGTGCGGCCGGCGTCGGTCACCGATCCGACGAGCCGACTGGAGTGGGCCCGGTATCGCGACTGAGCATCCCGGGGCGCGCGCGGCGTCCCGTGACGCGGGAGGGCTTGAGCGGATGGGCGTGCTCGTGGTGACAGGGGGAAGCCGCGGCATCGGGGCCGCCATCGCGAAGCTCGCGGCCAAGAAGGGCTACGACGTGTGCGTCAACTACCAGCGCGCGCGAGAGCGTGCGGACGAGGTGGCGGCCGCCGTGCGCGCCGAGGGGCGGCGGGCCCTCGTGGTCCAGGCCGACATCGCCCGCGAGGACGACATCGTGGCCATGTTCCGCGCGGTGGACCGGGAGCTCGGTCCGATCGACGCGCTCGTCAACAACGCCGGGATCGACTACGAGCGTCTGGTGGCGGACGTGGAGCTCGCGGGTGTCGAGCGGGTCTTCGACGTCAACGTCATCGGCCTGATCCTGTGCTGCCGGGAGGCGGTGCGGCGCATGAGCCGCGATCGCGGGGGCCGCGGGGGGGCCATCGTCAACATCAGCTCGGTGGCGGCGCGCACCGGGGGCCTGCCCAGGGACGCCGTCTACACTGCCTCCAAGGGGGCGGTCGATGCCTTCACCCGGGGGCTCTCGAACGAGGTCGCCGGCCAGGGCGTCCGCGTCTGCGCGGTCCGGCCCGGGCTCACCCTCACCGAGATCTTCGAGAGCACGCTCGGCCAGGAAGGCGTCACCGACCTGGCGCGCCGGGCGGTGCCGATGGGCCGGATCGGTCAGCCCGCGGAGGTCGCGGCGATGGTCCTGTGGCTCTGCTCGCCCGAGGCGAGCTACGTGACGGGCTTCACCTACGACGTGAGCGGGGGCCGATGACCCAGCCCATCCGGGTCCTGATCGCCAAGGTCGGCCTCGACGGGCACGACCGGGGCGCCAAGGTCGTCGCGCGGGCCCTCCGGGACGGCGGGATGGACGTGATCTACACCGGCCTCCACCGGACGCCGGAGGAGGTCGTCGCGGCCTGCGTCCAGGAGGACGTGGACGTCCTCGGCGTGAGCATCCTCTCGGGCGCGCACATGACGCTCCTGCCGCGGATCCTCGACCTGCTCCGCCGGAGCGACGCGAGCGACGTCCTCCTGGTCGCGGGCGGCGTCATCCCCGACGAGGACGTGCCCGCCCTCCGGGACGCCGGCGTCGCCGAGCTTTTCCTCCAGGAGACCCCGCCGGCGGCCCTGGTCGCCCGGGTCCGCGAGCTGGTGGAGGCCGCGCGCGCCGGCTGAGCGCCGCCGCGCCGAGTCCCCGTGTCGCCGATGGACGAGCTCGACCTCGACCGGATCCGCCGGACCCGTGGCGTGGACCTCACGGCCTGGCCGCCCCGCTACGATCCGGCGTACCGCCCCCCGCCCGGCGCCGAGTCCTGGCTGCCCGAGGTCGAGTGCGCGCCGCCGGGGGCGCGGGACCGGCTCGTCCTCTGGAAGCTTCGGGAACAGGTGCGCCACGCCTGGGAGCAGAGCCCCTTCTATCGCCGGAAGTGGGAGGCCGCCGGCGTGTCCCCGGCGACGCTCCGGCATCTGGAGGACCTCCAGCGCTTCCCGGTCGTGACGAAGGAGGAGCTCCGCGCCGCCCAGGCGGCCCACCCACCCTTCGGGGACTACCTCTGCGTCGCGCCGGAGGCGGTCGCCCGCATCCACGGCACCAGCGGCACGACGGGCCGGCCCACCGTGTTCGGCATCGGCGCCGACGACTGGCAGCGGATCGGCGAGGCGCACGCGCGGATCCTGTGGGCGATCGGCATCCGGCCCGGGGACCGCGTCCTCATCTGCTCGTTCTTCAGCCTCTACATGGGCTCCTGGGGCGTCCTCGCCGGCGGCGAGCGACTCGGCGCGACGATCTTCCCCTTCGGCGCCGGGGTCCAGGGTCAGACGCTGGCCGCCGTCCAGTGGGCGCGCGAGGTCCGTCCCGCCGCCTTCTACGGAACGCCGTCCTACGCGCTCCACTTCGCCGAGACGGCGCGGCGCGAGGGCGTCGACCCGCGGGGCCTCGGCTTCCGGATTCTCTTCTTCTCGGGCGAGCCCGGGGCCGGCATCCCGTCGACCCGGCGGCTCATCGAGGACGCCTTCGGCGGGATCTGCGTCGACACGGGCAGCATGGCGGAGATGACGCCCTGGATGACGAACGCCGAGTGCCCCCATCGTACGGGAATGCACCTCTGGCAGGACCTGGTGTACACGGAGGTCTGCGACCCCGGGACCTACCGGCGGGTGCCGTACGGGAGCGAGGGCACGCCGATCTACACGCACCTCGAGCGCACGTCGCAGCCGATGATCCGCCTGGTCTCCGGAGACCGGACGCGCTGGACGGACGAGCCCTGCCCCTGCGGCCGGACCTACCCGCGCCTCCCCGCCGGGATCTACGGCCGCTTCGACGACATGCTCGTCGTGCGCGGCGAGAACGTCTACCCGAGCGGCATCGAGGACGCGCTCCGCGCGGTGCCGGGCTTCGGCGGCGAGTTCCGCGTGATCGTGTCCCGGCGCGAGGCGATGGACGAGCTCCTGGTGCGCGCCGAGTACACCCCGGAGCACGAGCCCCCCGATCGCCGCGACGCGCTCCAGCGGGCGATGCGGGACCGGCTGCGCGCGCGGATCGGGATCCACCCGGTGGTGGAGCTGGTCCCGCAGGGAACGCTCCCGCGCTCGGAGTTCAAGGCCCGGCGCGTCGTGGACGATCGGGACCTGTACCGGCAGACGCTGGCGGAGGAGCGGAGCCGCCCCCGATGAGGCGAGGTCGACCGGGCACGAGCGCGCCCTCGCGTTTCACGCCGGCCGGGTTGCGGGGTCATGCTCTACGAGCCCGCGCGCGATCCGACGGTGGCGTGCGGCTGAGACCTTCGCAGGAGGAACATCCATGAGCCCGGCCACCTACTACACGCGAGTCCCGAGCCCCCTCGGACCCTTGCTCCTGGTCGGCACGACCGACGCGCTCACCGGGATCTGGCTGCCATCCGGCCGGGACCGGATCGACCCCGAGCCCGACTGGATCGAGTCCGCGAAGCCGTTCGCCGAGGCTGCCCGCCAGTTCGCGGCGTACTTCGCCGGCGCGCTCCGGCGCTTCGACCTCTCCCTCGCGCCCGAGGGCACCCCGTTCCAGCGGCGCGTGTGGCGGGCGCTCGTGGACATCCCCTACGGCGAGACGATCTCGTACGCCGAGCTCGCCCGCTGGATCGAGCGGCCGTCGGCGGTGCGCGCGGTCGGCGCGGCGAACGGACAGAACCCCCTGTCGATCGTGATCCCCTGTCACCGCGTCATCGGGAGCGACGGCCGCCTGGTGGGCTACGGGGGCGGCCTCCCCGCCAAGTCCACGCTCCTCGCGCTCGAGCGGGGCGGGATCGGCGCGCCGGCCCGGCCGGCCCGCCCCCGGCAGGAAGCGCTCTTCGGCTGACCGCAGGGAGCCCGCGAGCCGATGCCCGCGCGCCGGTCGGAGCGAGGCGTCCTCCGTCCGTTCATCCACCACGTGCAGCGGGAGGCCTCCATGCATCCGATCGAGATGAAACAGGTCAAGGAGATCATCCTCGTGAGCGACGACGTGCAGGCGAGCCGTCGCCTCTACCGCGAGACTCTGGGACTGTCCATGCCGGCGGCGCCCGACCGCCTCAACCTCGCGCGCGTCGGCTCGTAGTATCTGGGCGTGTCGCAGGCCGGAACGATGGCGCACCCGGGATTCGCGGGGCGGGTGCATCTGGGCTTGGAGATCGCGCCCGGCGACTTCGAGCGCGCGGTGGACCATCTGCGCCGCCAAGGCATCCACGTGACCGTTCGCGCCCGGCAGCCGGGATACATGGGCACGCCCCAGGGCGTCGGCGCGTACTTCCTCGATCCCGACGCGAACCTGATCGAGCTCTGGGCGCCGAGACCCGCTCCCGCCTCCAGCTGAGACGAGGCGAACGGGCTCGGCCCGGGCATCCCGCGGCCGCCAGCGGAAGATCGGCAAAGTCGCGTAGACTGAGGCCGAAATGACCGGTCAACGCGAGGATATCCGCACGATTGCCCGACAGGTTGTCGAGGCGATCCGGCTGGCGGGCATCGACACCCTGTTCTGTCTCCCCGGGGTGCAGAACGACGATTTCTTCGACGCCCTGGTCGACGCCAGGGACATCCGTTCCATCGTCACCCGCCACGAGCAGGGCGCCGCCTACATGGCGAACGGCGCGGCGCTGGTCGCCGGCAAGCCGGCGGCGTTCTCCGTCGTGCCGGGCCCGGGTCTCCTGAACGCCGGGGCCGCTCTCACCAGCGGCTACTGGTCCAACGCGCGCGTGCTCGCGATTGTCGGCGAGATCGCCACGGCGGCCCGGGGCCGCGGTTTCGGCGTGCTGCACGAGCTCCCCGACCAGCATGCCCTCCTCGGCCAGCTCACCAAGCACGCCGAGCTGCTCGACGACAGCGAGTCCGCGACCAAGCGGATCCAGGCGGCGCTCGACTCGCTCGTCTCGGGCCGCCCGCGACCCGTCAGTCTCGAGATCCCCGTCGACCGGTGGCGCGTGCCGGCGCCCGGCGCGCTGCACCCGCCGGTCCCGGAGAAGCCGGCGGTCGACCCGCGGGCGATCGAGCGCGCCGCCGACGCGCTGCGCCGGGCCGAGCGGCCCATGATCGTCGTCGGCGGGGGCGCGCAGGACGCGGGCGAGGCGATCGGCCAACTCGCCGACCGGCTCCAGGCCCCCGTCACCGCCCGGCGCGCGGGGCACGGCGTGATCCCCACGACGCATCCGATGTTCGCTCATCTCGCCGTCGGCCACGCGCTGTGGAAGACCGCGGACGTGGTCGTCGGCATCGGGACGCGTCTCGAGTGGCCGATCCTCCACTGGGGCACCGACCCGTCGATGACCATCGTGAAGATCGACATCGACGTCGAGGAGCTCGACCGTCACGGGCTCGGCGCAATCGGTGTCTGGGGCGACGCCGACGATGCCGTGCGGGCGCTCTTGGCGGCGCTGGAGGGGATGCCCACCCGGCCGGACCGGTCGGAGGAGCTCGCCCAGCGACGCGCCCGCTATTTCGCCGACATCGACCACCTCCGGCCGCAGCTCGACTTCCTGGCCGCGATCCGCGACGTGCTCCCCGACGACGGGATCTTCGTCGAGGACGTCACCCAGATCGGGTTCGCCGCTCACCTCGCGTTCGAGTTCCGCCGGCCCCGGACGTTTCAGTGCACGGGTCCCGCCGGCACGCTCGGCGCCGGCTACGCGCAGGGAGTCGGGGCGCAGGTCGCCCTCGACCGGGAAGGCCGCGGCCGGCGGGCGCTGGTGGTCGCGGGCGACGGTGGGTTCCTGTTCACGGGGAACGAGCTCGCGACGGCGGTTCAGCACGGGATCCCGCTCGTCTGCTGCGTGTTCGACGACGGAGCCTACGGCAACGTCAAGCGGATCCAGGAGCAGCGCTTCGGCGAGGACCGCACGATCGCGTCGACGCTGCGCAGCCCCGACTTCGTCGCCTACGCCCGCGCGTTCGGCGCGCTGGGCCTCCACGCGACCGGCCCCGCCGAGCTCCGCGCCCGGCTCGACGCGGCGTTCAACGCCAGCGCTCCGGCGGTGGTCCACGTCTCCACCGGCCCCATGCCCGACCCGTGGCCGTGGTTCCTGCTGGGGCGCGCGCGCGGAGAGCGACCCCGGCGTTCTTGACACATCCGGCGCCCGCCGCGCACGATCAAGATCCGGCGGGGCGCGCGACCGGGACGGCTGACGCGAGGGGGCTTCCATGTACGACCGCGAGGCGATCGAGCGGATCCGGCGGCTACGGGAGGCCTGGGAGGCCGGCCCCCTGCGCGAGTTCGTCGAGCGTCAGCCCGAGTCACGGCCGGAGTACCGGACGGCGTCGGGCCTGCCGCGGCAGCGCGTCTACACGCCGGAGGATGTCGCCGGCCTCGAGCCCGAGGATCTCGGGCTGCCCGGACAGTACCCGTTCACGCGCGGCCCCTACCCCACGATGTACCGGGGCCGGCTCTGGACGATGCGGCAGATCGCCGGCTACGGGACCGGCGCGGACACGAACGCCCGCTTCCGCTACCTGATCGCCCAGGGGCAGACCGGGCTGTCCGTCGACTTCGACATGCCGACGCTCATGGGCTACGACTCCGACGACCCGCGTTCGCTCGGGGAGGTCGGACGCGAAGGGGTCGCCATCGACACGCTGGACGACGTCGCCCAGCTCTTCGAGGGCATCGACCTCGAGCGAATCTCGGTGTCCATGACGATCAACCCGACGGCGTGGATCCTCCTCGCCATGTACGTGGCCCTCGCCGAGTCCCGCGGCCTCGATCTCAACCGGCTGTCGGGGACGGTCCAAGCGGACATCCTCAAGGAGTACGTGGCGCAGAAGGAGTGGATCTTCCCGATCCGGCCGTCCATGCGGCTCATGCGCGACATGATCGTGTTCGCGGCCGAGCGGATGGCCCGCTACAACCCCATCAACATCAGCGGCTACCACATCTCCGAGGCCGGCGCGAACGCCGTCCAGGAGGTGGCCTTCACGATCGCGAACGGGATCGCCTACGTGGAGGAGGTCACGCGCGCCGGCGTTCCGGTCGACGCGTTCGCGCCCCGCCTGGCCTTCTACTTCATCGCCCAGGCGGACTTCTTCGAGGAGGCCGCGAAGTTCCGGGCCGCCCGCCGGATCTGGGCGCGCGTCATGCGCGACCGCTTCGGGGCCCAGCGGCCCGAGTCGATGCGCCTCCGCTTCCACTGCCAGACGGCGGCGGCGACCCTCACCAAGGCGCAGCCGATGGTCAACGTCGTGCGGACCGCCTTCCAGGCCCTGTCCGCGGTGCTCGGCGGCGCCCAGTCCCTCCACACCAACGGGCTCGACGAGGCGTACGCGATTCCCTCCGAGGAGGCGATGAAGCTCGCGCTCCGGACCCAGCAGGTCATCGCCGAGGAGACCGGCGTGCCCGAGGTCATCGACCCGCTCGGGGGCTCCTTCTACGTGGAGGCCCTGACCGCCCGGATCGAGGCCGAGGTCCTCCGCATCCTCCAGAAGGTCGACGCGATGGGCGGCGCGATCCGCGCGATCGAGGAGGGGTACTTCCAGCGCGAGATCGCCGACAACGCCTACGAGATCGCGCGTCGCAAGGCCTCCGGCGAGCAGCCCGTCATCGGCGTCAACACGCACGTGGAGGCGTCCGAGCCGCCGCCGACCCCGATCCACCGGGTGGATCCGGCGGTCGAGGCGCGCCAGGTCGCCGCGGTCCAGGCCGTCCGCGCGCGCCGGGACGGCGGGAGGGTCGCGACCCTGCTGGACCGCCTTGCGGCCGAGGCCCAGGACCCCGGCGTCAACCTCATGCCCACCACGATCGAGCTGGTGAAGGCGCGGGCCACGCTGGGCGAGATCGTCGCGCGACTCCGGGACGTCTTCGGTCGCTACGTCGAGCGACCGGTCTTCTGACGGGAGGGTTCGATGAAGCTCCTCATCAAGAGCGCGTGGGGGTCCGACGATCCGACGAAGGCGGCCTTCCCGTTCCTGCACGCCAACGCGTTCGTCGAGGCCGGCCACGAGGTCCAGATCTTCCTGCTCGGCGAGGCGGTCTCTCTGCTGCGGACCCCGGTGGCGAACGCGGTGGTCCCGGTCGGCTGGCCGCCGCTCGCCGAGATCCTCGCCAAGACGCGCGCCCACAAGATCCCGCTTCACGTCTGAACGGCGTGCTCCCGGGCCCGTGGGGTCCTGGACGCGGATCTGGACGGCAAGAACGCGACGTTCGCCGTGCCCCCGACGCTCGTCGCCCTCACCGTGTGGGCGGACAAGATCCTGAGCGAGTGAGCCTCGCGGTCCGCGCGCGGATCTATCGCTCCGTGTCGTGCACCGCCGGGCTCGTCAGGATGAGGTGAGTCGCACGGGTCAGCCGATCGATGACCTCGACGCTGACGAGCGCGCCCGCCGCGCACCCCGGGAATAGGTTCGGGTCGCCGATCGTCACCTGCGCGCGCACCTCGACGCGGTCGAGGCGGCGCTGATTCGGATCCCCGATGAAGTCGGCGTGCACGGCCACCCCAGGCCGGAGCTCGAAGGTGTTGGGATCTCCGATCGCGACCCCCTGCTCGTCGAAGAACGTCAGGGTCGCCGGACACGCCTTGTCCGGGTCGGGGGGATTCTGCAGGACCGCGTTGATGCGCGCGGTCTGGGCGGCGTTCACCACGCCGAAGATCGGAAAGTCGTAGACGATGATGGCCTGGGCGGGGCTCGCGCAGGCAAGCGCGGCGAGTGTCAGGCCGAGAACGACCAGAGACGGGGAGCGCCGATGATGGCTCATGGGGACCTCCTCGATCGGGCGATCACGAGGATGTTGCGGAGTTACGGTCCCCGCTCCGTCTGACCGGTTCGCGAACCTCGACCGCGCGGCACGGGAACCAAGACCAGGCTACGTCAGCCCGTCCACGCCGACAACCCGCCCGGGGGCGCGAAGATTACGCGCGAGTGATGCCCGGTGCCCTCGACCCTGCCGAGAGCGGCACGACTAGGGACTCGGCCGGGACCCTGCTCCGACGAGAGCCTTCACGGCCATGAGCGCGTCGCGGTAGGCGGCCGCATCGGAACCGAAGGTCCCGCCCAGGATGATGCACGGGTCGGCGAGGCTGAACGGCTGCCCGCTGTCCCGGCCCACGAGCTGACCCTCCGGACGCTCCTCCCAGAAGCAGTGGCTGGCATTCTGCTCGCGCGGGTTGTGGCGCGCCGGCCCGCCGCCCGGCCGGTCGAACTGGTGGTAGGCGCCCGCGTATTCGGTGATCTCCGCGTCGGCGCCCGCCTTGCGGAGCCGCTCCACGTAGGCCCGGCAGAGCGCCACGGGGGCGAGGTCGTCGGCCGCCCCGTGGAAGAGACGGATCGGCCGGTCGCTCACCGCCTCGTCGCCCGCGAAGGCGTAGTAGCACGGAGCGTAGAAGGGGATGTGCAGCGCGAACCTGGCGCCGACCGGGCCGTGCAGGCGCTGGAATCGCGTGATCGCCGAGTAGAGCGCCACGGCGCCGCCCTTCGAGAATCCCATCACGGCGATCCGCGCCGGATCGATCCGGGGGTGCGTCGCCAGAAGCTCGAGCGCCCGGTAGGCGTCGCCGACCATCGCAAGGCTGCTGAGCTGCGACTGATCCTCGGCGGTCATGGCGATGCTCCGGCCCGTGAAGCTGTCGAGGACAAACGTCGCGGCGCCGGCCCGAAGGAGCTCCTCGGCCCAGCGGTCTTCGCGAGGGGTTACCCCGCCCGAGCCGTGAACGAGCACGACGGCCGGGCTCCGCCCGACCTGGCCCGACGGAAGCTCGAGGTCTCCCCAGATCACGCTGGCGGAGGCGGGCCTGATCCCCTGGAGGAACTCGGGGATCGTCGGCGTGGTGGTCCGGAATCCGATGCGGCCGGTCGGCCCGGCCATCAGTGTCGTGTGGGGCACAGGCGGCGAACAGGCGTCGACGTAGCGCAGGGACGTCGTGCTCGTGACGGCCTGTCCGTCAGCGAGCACGACTCGCAGCGTGTACCGAAACTCGGTCTGGCCCGGCGACGGCTTCCTCGGCCAGTGGAGGCGCGGACTCTCGAATCGGCCCTGGTCGGTGGTGTGACGCTGAAGGTCGTCCCTCGACGGGGTCAAGGGCGAGCGAATCGGTCGCCCCTCGAAGAGCCCCGACAGCTCGATGTCATTCACGGCCGCCAGACCCCCGGGAAGCCCCCGGTACGAGAACCCCCACTGGAAGATGTCCCGCAGGCACACCTGCGGCGGATCGAACCGGAACTGCTCGAGCGCCGGCTGCGCCTCGCCAAGGATCGGAGCGGCCAGGAGGGCGATACCCAGGATGCCCGTGAGAATGAGCCGCGGAGCTCTCATGTGAGCCTCCTCGAGCCGATGCTCAGCGCGCGAACGTCGCGTGGACCTCCCCGAGACCGTCGATCGCCACCGTGACCTCGTCGCCGGCCGAGACCCAGCGCGTCTCCACCACGCTTCCCAGCAGCACGAACTCGCCGGCGTGGAGCCCGAGGCCGAGGCCTGCCCGGAGGTTCGCGAGCCAGGCCAGGGCCTCGAGGGGGTGGCCCATGACCGCCCGGCCCTCTCCCCGCCCCGCTTCCCGGCCGTTCAGCCGCGTGACGCCGGTCAGCGCCCCGAGGTCGAGATCGCGCCACCGTCCGGTCGCCGGCCCGAGAACGCAGCCCGCGCTGAAGAAGTCGTCGGCGATCAGCGTGGGGACGTCGAGCGTGCGGTAGTCGCGGTACCGGTCGTCGACGATCTCCATCGCGGGGAGGACGGCCGCCACCGCGCCCGAGACCCGCGCGCGGTCGAACGGCGCGCCCGCCGGGCCGAGGTCCGACCCGAGGCTCACGGCGATCTCGCACTCGACCCCGACCCGGACGTAGTCGCCGTGGCGGACGTCGGCCCGCCCCTCGTGGACCGTCCGGGTGGGCACCCCGCCGGCGCACGGGTTCCCGATGCCGAGGAAGGCCTGCATCACCGGGGTGGTGCAGCCGATCTTGTGACCGGCGATCGGGCCCAGGCCCGCGCTCGCCAGGAGCTCGTGCAGCACCGCCTGCACGCGGTACCCGTCGGTCTCGTCCCGCGGACGGCAGTCCGCCGGCAGGGGCTCGATCGGTGTCCGCGCGAGGCGTCCGTCGCGGAGGAGCATGGCGGCGCGGCGATGGCGGTCGCTCGAAGTCTCCATGGCATCAGCCGCGAGCCGGCGGGTCCGCCGGGATCAATCGCTCGAGCCGCGCGCGCAGCCGGCCGAGCTCCGTCGGGTCGTCGGCCCTCAAGGTGACGTGTCCCAGCTTCCGCCCGGCGCGCGGGGCCTTCCCATAGTCGTGGAGGTGCGCCCCGGGAACCGCGAGGACGGCCGGCCCGTCCGGCATCACGCCGATGAGGTTCAGCATGAGGCTCGCGCCCGTCGCGGCCGTCGAGCCGAGCGGGAGTCCGGCGACGGCCCGCATGTGGTTCTCGAACTGGCTCGTCTCCGCGCCCTCGATCGTCCAGTGGCCCGAGTTGTGAACGCGCGGCGCCATCTCGTTGGCGAGGAGCGCCTCGCCGACCTGGAAGAGCTCGATCGCGAGCACGCCGACGTACTCGAGGGCGTCCAGCACGCGTCGGGCGTGCCCCTCAGCCCGCGCCTGAAGGCCCGGCGAGACGTGGGGCGCGGGGGCGAGGCTCCGCCGCAGAATGCCGCCCGCGTGCAGGTTCTCCACGAGCGGGTAGCAGGCGGTTGCGCCATCCCGGCCCCGCGCCGCGAGGATCGAGAGCTCCCGGTCGAAACGGACGAAGCCCTCGAGAATCAGGGGCGCGCTCCCGAGCTTCGCCCAGGCCTCTTCGACGTCGCCCGGCATCCTCAGGACCTGCTGGCCCTTGCCGTCGTAGCCGAGGCGTCGCGTCTTGAGCACGGCCGGGCACCCGAGCTCCGCGACGGCGCGGGCCAGGTCATCGCGGCTCGCCACTCCCCGCCACGGCGCCACGGGAATCCCCACCGCCTCGAGGAACCGCTTCTCGTCCACGCGGTCCTGCGAGACCTCCAGCGCTCCGGGCGGCGGAAGGATCCGCGCGCGCGCCGCCAGGCGCCGGGTCGAGGCCGCGGGCACGTTCTCGAACTCGTAGGTGACGAGCGCGAGACCGTCGGCGAAGAGGTCGAGCGCCACCGGATCGTCGTACGCGCCCACGACGAGCTCGCCCGCGCGGCCAGCCGGCGCCTCGGGCGACGGATCCAGGAACCGGCAGCGGATGCCGATCGGGTCGGCCGCGCGCGCCAGCATCCAGCCGAGCTGGCCGCCGCCCAGGACGCCGACCCTCACGGGCGCGGCGGGGCGGCCGGAGGCGCCGGGGCGATCCGCGGATCCGGAGAGTCGAGTACCGCGCGCGTCTGCCGGGCCCGGAAGCGCTCGACCGCCTCGCGGAACCGCGCGTGCTTCGTGCCCAGGATGGACGCGGCGAGAAGCGCGGCGTTGATCGCGCCCGCCCGCCCGATGGCGAGCGTGCCGACCGGGACGCCCGCGGGCATCTGGACGATGGACAGGAGCGAGTCGAGACCGTTCAGCACGCGTGACTCGACGGGCACGCCCAGGACCGGCAGCGGCGTCTTCGCGGCGGTCATGCCGGGGAGGTGCGCCGCACCACCCGCGGCCGCGATGATCACGCCGAGGCCGCGGCCCGCCGCCGACTGGGCATACTCGAACAGGAGGTCGGGCGTCCGGTGCGCCGAGACGATGCGGACCTCGTACGGCACGCCCAGCACCTCGAGCGTGGCAACGGCATGGGCCATGGTCTCCCAGTCCGACCGGGAGCCCATGATCACGCCTACCAGAGGCCGCGCGTCGTTCCGCTTCTTCGCCACCGGGCAGCTCCGCGCCGTAGTATATCGCGGGATGGGAGCCCTCCTGATCGTCGCCGCCGCCGTCACCTGGGCCACGACGGGCGCGACGATGAAGCTCGTCGCCGCCACCGGATCGCCGATCTCGCCGCTCCTCGTGGGCTTCCTCCGGGTCGCCATCGCGGCCCCGTGCCTGTGCCTGGCCGCGCGCTGGCTCGGCGGCCCCATCCAACTGCCGTCCGGCGGCGATCGCCGGCGCTTCCTCGTGGCCGGGCTGGCGATGGGTCTCTTCCAGCCGTTCTACTTCTGGGGCGTCGCGAAAACGTCGGTCGCGATCGGGTCCCTCATCGCCATCTGCAGCGCCCCGCTCCTGATCACCGTGCTGGCGGCGCTGTTCCTCGACGAGCGCATCGACCGCCGCACGTGGACGGCCCTCCTCGTAGGCATCGCGGGCACCGCGCTCCTCACGGTCGGGCCCCACGGCCTCTCGGGGCTCCCCCCGGGATTCCTGGCCGGCGTGGCGCTCGAGCTGGTCGCGGGCCTCTGCTACGCGATCTACGCCGTGACCGTGAAGAGCCTCGTCCACCGGGCGCCGCCGCTCACGATCGCGGCGGGCACCTTCTCGGTCGCCGCGCTCACGCTCCTGCCCGTGCTCCTGGTGGAGTGGCCGGTGGCCGACCTGCGGGGGTGGACGCTCCTCGTCTACCTCGGCGTGGTGCCAACCGCGGTCGCGTACGTCCTCTACGCGATCGGCCTGCGCACGACGCCGGTGACGGTGTCGGGGGTGCTGACCCTCCTGGAGCCCCTCACGGCCACGCTCCTCGGGGTCCTGTTCTTCGGCGACCGCCTGGGCCCGGTCGGCGGCGTCGGCGCCGCGCTCCTCGTCTCCGCTGTGCTCGGGCTCACGATCCGGCGGTGACGGGCGCACCGGTGTCCACCGGGGGGAACCGGAACGTCTCGGAAACCGCGCCGGCCGTGCCGGTCTCGACCAGGCGGGCCACGTCCAGCCGACGCTCCGCGTCCAGGACCGCCTCCGCGGTGGCGCGCGTCTCGGGATGCTTCGGCACGAAGAGCGTGCAGCAGTCCTGGTCGGGCTCGATGGAGGTCTCGTACGTCCCGATCGCCCGCGCCTCGCGGATGATCTCCTCCTTGTCGGTCCCGATGAGCGGCCGGAACACCGGCATGCTCACGACCTCCGTCGTCCGGGCTAGGTTCTCGAGCGTCTGCGACGCCACCTGGCCGAGGCTCTCCCCGGTCACGAGGGCGAGCGCGCCGGTCTTGCGGGCGATCGCCTCGGCGATCCGCGTCATGAGGCGTCGGTAGACGACGACGCGCAGCGGCCCGGGCACGCCGAGCACGATCTCGCGCTGGATCTCCCCGAACGGCACCAGCCACAGGCGCGCCTGGAACTGGTGGCGCGCCAGGCGCTCGACCAGGGCGCGCGCCTTCCGTTGCGATGTGTCGGCGAGATACGGGACCGAGTGGAAGTGCACGAACTCGACCTCGCAGCCTCGCTTCTGGAGCCGGCACGCCGCCACCGGGGAGTCGATTCCGCCCGAGAGGAGCGCGACCACGCGACCGGACACGCCGACCGGCAGGCCGCCGGGCCCCCCGACGCGGTCGACGAAGACGAACGCCTCGCGCGGCAGGAGGTCCACGCGAACGGTGAGCGCGGGCTCGCTGAGGTTCACGCGGGTTGCGAAGTGACGGAGCACCAGGGCGCCGAGCTCCCGGTTGATCTCGTCCGACGGCATCGGGAAGACCTTGAAGGTCCGGCGCGCGGTCACCCGGAACGACTCGAAGGTCCGCCCCTCGAGGAGCTGGAGCACGGCGGCCTGGACCGCTCCCCACTCGGGCGGGAGCGACAGCGCGGGCGCGAAGTAGGCGATCCCGAACACGGTGGCGACGCGCTCGCGGAGCCGCGCGAGGTCGGCGTCCGGCGCGAGGTCGAGCACCAGCCGGCCGGGCAGACGGCGAAGGCCCGCGACGCCGCATCCCGCCGTGGCCGCGAGGAGGTTCCTTCCCAGCCGCCGGAGGAAGAGCGGGCGGTTGCCACCCTTCAGGCTGATCTCGTGGTAGTGGACGACCACGCACGGAGACGGCGCGCGCCCGCTCAACGGATCAGCTCTCCCGGTCGGGTCGGCCGCGGTGCTTCGAGCGGCGGCGGTAGACCGTGGGCGGGATCTCGACCTTGGGCGGCTTCCGCGGCATGGGCTTCCGGGGCTGCGCCGGCCGCGAGACGCGCTTCTTCGCCACGCTCAGCCGCGACCGAGAGAGACGGGGCGGCGCGCGCGCCGTCTCACCGTCGTCTCGTTCAGTACGCGCCGGCGGGGAACGTCGACACGCTCGCCGGGTGCCCCGCGCGCCGATACATCTTCACCCCGCCCCAGGACATGCCGTCGACCGCGCCGAGGACCCCGTCGTGGATCGCCCAGCTCCGTCCCCGGATGGTCCCGTCGAACCCCCGGCGCCGGAACTCCGTCGAGTCGTCGAGCGCCCGGTGGAGCCGCCCCCCGCGCTGGAACTCCGACTGGATCGTCTCCATCGTCTCCCGCCCCAGCAGGTAGTCGCAGCCGTGCCGCTCGTAGAGGAGGGCGGAGTGGTAGAAGAGCGGCTCCACGAGGAACAGCTCCTTCCCGAACAGCCGGCAGAAGTCGTCCATGGCGTCCAGCACGCGGCCGAGCATCCGGAGCCCGGGACGCACCTGCCCCGGCGCGAGCCCCGCGGCGGCGGCCCGCCGCTCCTCCGGGAGGTTGCGCGTCACCGTGCCGAAGAGCGTCTCCTGGCCGTCCTCGTCCCGGTCGATGGCGAACCGCGGCGAGCGAGGGTCCGTGATCTGCACGAACGAAAGTTCGGGCACCCCGAAGGGGCCGACCTCGACGTCGACCAGCACGATGGGATCGCGGTCGTCCCGCGACGCGCGGAGCTCGACGCGCGCCCAGCTCTGCTCGGGCGGCGCGAAGATGCGCAGGAGTCGGTGTCCCGCCACGTTCAGCCCCGTCGCCCGGTCGACGCCGACGCGCGCGCACACCTCGAGCGGGATCAGGCGCCCGTACAGGCCCTCGCGCAGCGGCGCCGGCAGCCCGTTCAGCTCCTGGAGGGAGCCGAGCTCGGGGGCGGCGACGCGCGCGTCCCTCAACAACCCGCCCCGGTCCCGTCCGGCACGCCGGTCGAGGGGCCGCGAGCTGCGCCGCCCGCCCGCCGGTCCCAAAGGGCGCGGGCATGTGCCAGGTCCTCCGGGGTATTGAGGTTCAGGAACACGAGCTCCGGGTCGGCGAAGTGCGCCACGGCGGCCGCGGGGACGCGAACGACACGGACGTCGTCGAAGACACCCGCGACCGCGAGCTGACCAGCCCGGAGCCGCCGCTCCATCGCCGGGAGGCACGCCTTCCCGTACACCGCGTGGAGCGTCTGGAGCCGACCGCCGCCCTCCGGCACGATCACGTCCGCGTCGGCCGCGCGCCCGGCGAGGTGCGCCACCAGCGGGCCCGAAATGAAGGGCATGTCAGAGGCCACGCAGAGGGCGGCGTCCCCCGGAACGGCCCGGAGACCCGAGTAGATCCCGCCCAGCGGGCCACCCTCCGGGGAGACGTCGCCCACCATCGGGAGGCCGAGAGAGGTGTACAGCTCGGGGCTGTTCGTGACAACCAGGCAGTCCGGCAAGACCGATTGCAACGTCTCCGCTATGTGCTCGATCAGTGGACGACCGCCGAACGGAAGGAGCGCCTTCGGGGACCCACCCATCCGCCGGTTCTTACCGCCGGCCAAGATCACACCGCTCACGCGGGATATCACACCGAAACCGCCCGCATGATAGCACCCGCCCCCGCCACGACACACGTTTTGACGGGACCGGACCGCGAACGGATTCGGGGCGTCCGGAGGGCTCTAGGCGGCCGCCTGGATCTCCCGGAGCGACCGGTCGTAGCCCCGCACGATCCCGTCGATCTCCGCGTCCCCGTGCGCGTTCGACAGGAAGCTGTGCCGCGGGTGGATCAGGACCCCCTCGGTCAGGAGGAACAGGAACAGGGCCTGGAGCAGGTCCGGATCCTCGACCGCCGCGTCGCGGACGCTCATCACCGGGCCGTCGACGAACCGGAACGCGAACAAGGAGCCGAGCCCGCACGCCCGGAGCGGGATGCCCAGGGACGCCGCCAGGGACGGCACCTCCCGTCGGATGCGGTCGCCCCGGACGTTCATCGCGCCGTAGAGGTCCCGGTGCTCCCTCAGGAAGTCGAGCGTCGCGTTGGCGGCGGCCACGGACGTCGGGTTCCCGTTGAACGTGCCTCCGTAGGCGACCGGCGTGCGTCCCGCCTTCTTGGCGTCGGGCACCGACATGAGCCGGAGGAGCTCCCGCGAGCCCGCGACCGCGCCGAACGGGAAGCCGCCCCCCAGGATCTTGCCGAACGTCGCGAGGTCGGCCCGGATGCCGTAGTGCTCCTGGGCGCCGCCGAGGGCAATCCGGAAGCCGGTGATGACCTCGTCGAAGATGAGGACGACACCGTGCCGGGCGGTGACCGCGCGCAGACCGGCGAGAAACTCCGGTGTCCCCGCGATCGACCCCGCCGACCCCTGCACCGGCTCGACGATCACCGCCGCCAGCTCATGAGCGTGAGCCGCGATGCGGTCGAGCGCCGCCGGATGATTGAAGGGTAGGACCATCGTGTTCGCCACGGTCTCCTCGGGGATCCCCGGCGACTCGACGGTCGCCACCGGCGCCTCCACCGGACCCGCTTCTCCCGGCTTGTACTGGACGCTCATCATCACGGTGTCGTGGATGCCGTGGTACCCGCCCTCGAACTGGCGATCTTCTTCCGGCCCGTGTAGGCGCGCGCGAGCCGGAGAGCGTGGAGCGTCGCCTCGGAGCCCGAGCTGCAGAAGGTCGTCATCTCCGCCCCGGGCACGGCGGCGATCACCTTCTCCGCCAGTTCCGTCTCCCCGGCGTGCGGCAGGGCGTACACCGTGCCGTTCATCAGCGCACGCATCACCGAGGCGGTGATCGCCTCCGGCGAGTGGCCGAGGATGACCGGGCCGAACCCGAGACGACAGTCCACATACTCCCGGCCGTCGACGTCCCAGATCCGGGCGCCGCGCGCGTCCCGGACATACAGGGGGTGCGGGTCCGCGTAGCGGATGCTGCTGGTCACGCCCCCCGGCATGAGGTGTCGCGAGCGCTCGTACAGCTCTGCCGAGCCCTTCGACTGTCGCGCGAGCTTCTCCTGCGCGATCCGCAGAGCCGCCTTTCCATTCAAGGTCTTCATCGGTCCTCCCGCTGGTTGTGTCGCGGTGACTCGGGTCCCGCGGGCGAGGCCAACCCCCGCCCGCGTGACCCGGGGGTCCTAGCCGGCCTTGTACTCGTTCCAGACCTGCGTCCACTTCTCGATGTTTGTGGGCGCGTCCAGCATGGTCATCTTGCCGATCGCGTCCCAGTTCTTCATGCCGACCGCGTTCACGAGCGCGCCCTGCCCCTTCTGCTCGAGCAGCTTGATCGCGAGCTCGCTGTTGACCGGGTACTTCGACTTCATGGCCAGCGCGGCCTGGCTCTCGGCCGAGCCGAACGAGTTGATCCACTGAATGGCCGCGTCGCGGTGCGCCGCGCCTTTCACCAGCATGTTCCCGTCGACCCAGCCGGTCGTGCCCTCCTTCGGGAACACGAAGCCGAAGTCGGCGCCGCCGGCGTCCTTGATCCGGTAGCACACGCCCGGGGACGGGCAGAAGCCCAGGTCGCCCTCACCGGAGGCCATGGCCTTCACGAAGTCCGACGACGAGGCAGTGAAGGTCTTGATGAGCGGGCGCTGCTCCATGAGCTTCTTCTTCACCTGCTGGAGCTGGTCGTCCGTCAGGTTGAACGGCTCCTTGAACCCGAGGTAGATCGCGACGGCGGCGATGTACTCGGAGGGCCGGTCCATCTGGATGATGCGGCCCTTCCACTTCTTGTCCCACAGGACGTCCCACGTGTTGAACTCGGGCACCGTGCCCTTTCGGTAGACGATGGGCTCCGCCGACCACTGGTTGGGGAACTGCATCATCTTGCCGTCGGCCATCTTCCAGATCTTGAGGTTCTTGAGCGACGGCGCTAAGCTCTTCCCGCTCGACATCTTGTCGAAGTCGAGCCCCTCGATCAGCCCGGCCTTGTTGTACTGGACCGGCCAGAAGCCGTCCGACATGCTGATGTCGAACTGCTTGCCCCCGCCCTGCTTGACTTTGAGATAGCCCTCCGAATCGTCCTCGAAGTTGATCGGGTTGATCTGGATCTTGGTCTTACCCGTGAAGTCCTTCATGAGCTCGGGCAGCTGGTACACCGACCAGCTGAGCCAGTTCACGGGACCGCCCTGGGCGGCCGCGGGACGCACCCCGGCCGCCGCCATGACGCCTCCGGCGACCGCCGCCGTGCCCCGCAGGAAGTCGCGCCGCGAGACCTCTCTGTCCGACCGCTCGCTCATCTGAGCCTCCTTGTGCTGAGGGTGACTTCCGGATGCCCGCCACCACCGGCCCCGCGGGCCGGAGTGCCGCTGCCCGTCCCGCTCACACCCGGGCGGAACCGGCCGCGCGGCGCCTGACCACCGTCTGGACCAGGAACATCCCGCCGAGCAGCACGAACGACGCCGCGACGATGAGCGTCGCCACGGCATTCACCGTCGGCGACACGATCGTGCGCAGCATGCCCCACACGTAGAGGGGCAGCGTCTGCGTCGTGCTGGTCAGCAGGAAGGTGATGATGAACTCGTCCAGCGACAGCGTGAACGCGAAGATGCCCGCCGCGGCCAGGCCCGGGACCATGAGGGGCAGCGTCACCGACCGGAAGGTCCGCAGCCGGTCGGCCCCCAGGTCCATGGCCGCCTCCTCGAGCGTGCGGTCGAACCCGTACTGCTGCGCGGCGATCACGAAGAAGGCGTAGGGCAGCACGTACGTCGCGTGCCCGATCAGGATCGTCGCGAACGAGAGGTCCACGTCCAGCGCTTTGAACAGCAGCATGAGCCCGAAGCCCAGCATGATCGTCGGCACGATGAGCGGCACGATCAGGGCCTGGCGGATCAGGGCCCGGCCAGGGAACCGGTAGCGCACGATGGCGTACGCGCCCGGCGCCGCGATGAGGATCGCGAGCAGCGCCGACAGCACCGCGATCATGAAGCTGTTCCACACCGAGGTCATCAGCCACGGGTCGTCCAGCGCTTCCCGGTACCACTGGAGCGTGTAGCCGGGCGGCGGGAACACTCCGCCCGCGGCCGAGCTGAACGAGAAGAGCACGAGGAAGGCCACCGGCAGAAAGAGGAACGCGTAGCTCAGGACGGCGTAACCACCCAGGAGGCCGGCCCGCCGGTGGGCCGGCCCACCGCGGCGGCTGGTCAGCTGGCCGACTCCGCCCGCGTACACACGCTCCAGGTCGACCGACCGCCCGAACAGTCCCACCGCCACCAGCGCCACCGCCAGCACGACGAACGACACGGCCGAGCCCAGCGCGAAGTCGAGGGAGGTCTTGAAGATCGTCACCTGCAGGTTACCGATCATCGTGGCGTTCGCCCCGCCGAGCAGCGCCGGGGTGACGAACAGGCCGAGCGCGGGCACGAACACGAAGATCACGGCGGCCTGGACACCCGCCAGGCTCAGGGGAAGCGTGACACGCCGGAAGGTCGTCCACGGCCCCGCCCCCAGGTCCATCGACGCCTCCTCGAGCGACGCGCCGAGCTTCTCGAGCGAGGTGTAGATGGCGAGGACGGCGAACGGGAGGTAGAGGTAGATCCCGGCAACCACCACGGCGGTCACCGTGTACAGGAGCTGGATCGGCTGGTCCAGCACCCCGGCGCCCCGGAGCACGGAGTTGATCACGCCGTTGCTGGCCAGGATGCTCATCCACGCGTAGGTCCGGACCAGGAAGCTCGTCCAGAACGGCACCATGACGAGCACGATCAGGAGCCCCTGCCACCGCTGCGTCCGGCGAGCCAGGAAGTACGCGAACGGGTAGGCCAGCGCGATGCAGCCGACCGTCACCAGGGCGGCGATCTCGAGGGTGCGCCCCATGACGCGCGCGTACACGGACTGAGTCAGCACCGCCCGGTAGTTGCCGAGGTTCCATACCGGCTCGAGGTCGAAGTCGTGGTAACGCCAGAAACTGAACACGGCCATCGTGCCCATCGGCACCAGGATGAACAGGATCACCCATGCCATCAGCGGCAGGGCGGGCAGGACCGCGATCATCGGATGAGGGCCGGTTCGCCAGGTCACCCTCGCCCCGTCCCGACCGCCACGCGCGCCGCCCATGCGTCCCCTACTCCACCCGCTCGCCGCGGGCCGCGTCGAAGACCAGGCAGTCCGCCTCGTCCCACTCCACGCCGATGGGCCGGCCGATGTGTCCCGCTCCGTTCCCGAGCTGGGCCGTCGGATCCTCGACCTGCAGCAGCCGGTCCGCGCCGAGCCGGACGACGAGGGTCGCCCGGCTGCCCAGGTAGACGACGTCCTCGAGTTGCCCCGCGAGCCCCCGTCCCGGCGGCGCTACGCGCACCTTCTCGGGCCGCACCGCCACCCATACCCGCTCGCCGTCCGGCAGCGGCCGCCCCAGCGTCTTGCCGAATCGCCAGCCTCCCTCGAGCTCGATGGTCACTGTCCGGGCCGCCGACTCGCGGATCTCGCCGGCCAGGAGGTTGCTGACGCCGACGAAGTTGGCGACGAACGTCGTCCTCGGCCGCTCGTAGACCTCGCGCGGAGAGGCGAGCTGCACGATGCGCCCCGAGTCCATGACCGCGATGAGGTCCGACATCGTGAGCGCTTCTTCCTGATCGTGCGTCACGTAGATGAACGTGATGCCGACCTCCCGGTGAACTCGCTTCAACTCGAGCTGCATCTCCTTCCGGAGCTTCAGGTCGAGAGCCCCGAGCGGCTCGTCCAGGAGCAGGATCGCCGGCTGGTTGACGAGGGCGCGCGCGAGCGCCACGCGCTGCTGCTGGCCGCCCGACAGCTCGTGGGGCCGGCGGCGGTCCAGGCCGCCGAGCCGCACCTGCTCGAGCGCCTGGCCGACGGTGCGCCGGACCTCGGCGGTCGGCAGCGCCTTCACGCGCAGGCCGAAGGCAACGTTCTCGAAGACGGATAGGTGCGGGAAGAGCGCGTAGTTCTGGAAGACGGTGTTGACGTTCCGGCGGTACGGGGGAACGCCATCGACCCGCTCGCCCCTGATCGACACGGACCCGGCGGTCTGGGCCTCGAAGCCGGCGACGATCCGGAGGGTCGTAGTTTTCCCGCATCCACTCGGACCGAGGAGCGTGACAAACTGCCCGCGCTCGATATCGAGGGACACGGCGTCGAGCGCGACGACTTCCCCGAACCGCTTGGTGACCTCGAGCAACCGGAGGTCTGGAAGGTCCCCCGCGCCGGAGGTTCCCGTGGTCTTCGAGTTCTCAGGTCGCGCCAAAGACTCCGTCGCGGCGGGACACCCGTGGGGACTCCTCGATGGGCTCCGGCCGCATGGCGACTATACCGCCCCGCGAGAGGGGCAACAAGGCGTCAGCCCTCGAGCTCGTCCGGCGCGAGGACCACGGCGCCCGGCCGAAGGACGGCCGGTGGCGTCCGCGTCATGTCGAGGAGCGTCGAGGCCGGCCCGCCCGGCGTCGGACCCCCGTCCAGGACGAGGTCGACGCGGCTCCCCAGACCGGCGACCACCTCGTCCGCCGTGCGCGGGCTCGGGCCGCCGTGGGGATTCGCGCTCGGCGCCGTCACCGGCTCGCCGAGGCCGGCTACCAGGGCGCGGGCCACCGGGTGGCCGGACAGGCGGACGCCGATCGTCCCCGTCCCTGCCGTGAGCGCCTCCGGCAGGTCAGGGTGCGCCCGCAGGACGAGGGTGAGCGCGCCGGGCCAATGGCGCGCCATGAGGCCGCGGGCGCGGGCGGGCACCTCCCGTGCCACGCGATCCACCATCGCGACGGAGTCGACCAGGACGAGGAGCGGCTTGTCGGCAGGCCGGCCCTTCGCCCCGAAGACCCGCGCGACCGCGGCGGGATCCAGCGCGCGCGCCCCGAGCCCGTAGAACGTCTCGGTCGGGAAGGCGACGAGCGCGCCGGCACGGAGGACGCGGACCGCAGCCTCGAGCACTGCCGGGGCCGGTCGGCTCGTGTCGACGACGAGCCGCGCCGGCGCGCTCACGAGGATCCGCCGGCCCGTCCCGACCGCCGACCGGGCGGCTCGGCCAGGCGCCGGAGCGCGCGGTGGCCGATGTCGCGCCGGTAGTGCATGCCCTCGAACGTGATGTCGGCCGCCGCGGCGTAGGCCGCGTCCACCGCGGCCCGGATGTCACGACCGAGGGCCGTCACGCCGAGGACGCGGCCACCGGCGGTCGTCAGGGGGCCGTCGCGCCGCGCGGTGCCCGCGTGGAAGACGGTGACGCCCGGCCGGGCCTCCGCGCGCTCGATCCCCTCGATGGGGATTCCCGTCCGGTACTCGCCCGGATACCCACCGGAGGCGAGCACGACGCACACGGCGGCGTCGGGACGCCACGCCACCGTCGACGGCAGCCCGCGCCCCGCTGCGACCGCCTCGCATAGCGGCAGGAGGTCCGCGTCGAGGCGAGGCATCAGGACCTGGCACTCCGGGTCGCCGAATCGCACGTTGTACTCGAGGAGCCGGGGGCCGTCCTCGGTCAGCATGAGGCCCGCGTAGAGCACGCCACGATACGGACGACCCTCCGCCGCCATGGCGCGGATCGTCGGCTCGAGCACGGTCCGCGTGACCTCGCTCGCCAGGTCGGCGTCGAGCACCGGCGCCGGCGAGTACGCGCCCATGCCGCCCGTGTTCGGTCCACGATCGCCGTCGAAGACGGTCTTGTGGTCCTGAGCCGACGCGAGCGGGCACACCACGTGCCCGTCGGTCAGCGCGAAGACCGAGACCTCCTCGCCCTCGAGGAACTCCTCGACCACCACGCGCGCGCCGGCGTCCCCGAAGACGCGGCGCTCGAGCATGTCGTGAATGGCCCGCGCGGCCTCCGCGGGATCGCGGCAGACGACGGCGCCCTTGCCGGCGGCCAGCCCGTCGGTCTTGACCACGGCCCGACCTCCGAGCTCCCCGACGAAGGCGCGGGCGGCGGCCGGGTCGTCGAAGGTCCCGAAGCGCGCGGTCGGAATCCCGTGACGGGCGAAAAGCCCCTTGGCGAAGGCCTTGGAAGCTTCGAGCGCGGCCGCGGCTCGCGACGGGCCGAACACCGCGTGCCCGCGCGCGTCGAGCGCGTCGGCGAGCCCGAGGGCCAGCGGACCCTCGGGGCCGACGACCGTCAGGTCGATGCGCTCCCGGGTCGCGAGCTCGACGATCGCCCCCACGTCGTCCGCCCGCGCGGGCACGCACTCGGCCACCCGTGCGATGCCGGGATTGCCGGGCGCCGCGTAGAGCGCGCCGAGCCGCGGGCTCCGCGCGAGCTTCCAGGCGAGCGCGTGCTCGCGGCCCCCGCCCCCGACCAGGAGGACGCGGAGGCCGCTCACGAGCCCTCGCCGTTGACCCACGCGCGGGCGATCTCGGCCCAGCGGCTGTCGGGGTCGAGCTCGAGGTACCGCGCCCAGTGTCGCCGCGCCGCCGCGCTGTCCCCCGCCCGCTCGAGCGCGGAGGCGAGGTTGAAGTGGGCGTCAGCGTAATCGGGGCGGATCTCCAGCGCGCGCCGATACCAGCGGGTCGCCTGCGGCGCGTCGCCAAGGTCGTCGTGCAGCGACCCGAGATTGTACGCGGCCTCCGCGAGCGTCGGATCCGCGACGAGCGCGACCTCGTAGTGCCGACGCGCGTCCTCGAAGCGTCCCATGCGGTGCTGGAGGAGCCCCAGGTTGTTCCAGGCGGCGCCGTGGTCGGGGGCCAGCGTGGTCACGCGCTGGTACGCGTCCACTGCCTGGGTCCACTGGGCCGGATCCCCGTCGAGCTCCGAGGCGAGCTCGAACCAGCGATCGGCCTCGCCGCCCCCCGGGGGCAGGAGGGGCCGAACGAGGCCGCGCAGCGCGGAGGCTCGCGCGTCCTCGGCCAGCCCCTCCTCGGAGAACTCCATGACGATCTGGCCGGACGGCTCGACAAGCCGCGCGTCGCGCTCGATGAAGATCTCGCCGTCGCGGACCGTGACCCGCAGCTCGGCGAGCGGGGCCTCCGACGCCGTCCCCAGGCGCCGGAGCGAGTCGAGGGCTCGGCGGATCTGCCGGACGGTGATGCCCTGGTCGAGAAGCGTGCGGGCCACCCGCAGCGCGACGAGATCCCGGAAGGCGTACTGGTCGGAGCGGCCGGCGGGATGGAGGAGACCGAGCCGCCGGAGCTGCTCGGTGCGGCGTGGGTTCAGGGCCAGGAGCCGGACCACGTCCCGCTCCGTGACGACCCAGCCGGGGGCGGTCAATGCTTGAAGTGCCGGATCCCGGTGGTGACCATGGCCATGCCGTGCTCGTTGGCCGCCGCCACGATCTCCTCGTCCCGGATCGAGCCCCCCGGATGGATGGCGGCGGTGGCGCCCGCCTCCGCAACGACGTCGAGCCCGTCCCGGAAGGGAAAGAACGCATCCGAGGCGGCCGCCGAGCCGGCCAGCTTGTGGCCATGCTCGCGCGCCCGCATCACGGCGAGCCGCGCCGAGTCGACCCGGCTCATCTGCCCCGCGCCGACCCCGAGCACCTGCTCCTCCGAGCTCAGCACGATCGCGTTGGACTTCACGTGCTTGGCCACCCGCCAGGCGAACCGAAGCGCGCGCCATTCGGCCGGCGTCGGCTGGCGACGGCTCACGACGTGCACCGCGACCGGGTCGAGGCCGACCACGTCCGCCTCCTGGACCAGGAGCCCGCCGGGCACGCTGCGGAGCTCGAGCGGCGGGGCACCGCTCGGGGGTCGGCCCACGGATACCTCGAGCACCCGAAGCTTCTTCTTGGTGCGGCGGAGCTCCTCCAGCGCCGCCGGCTCGAAGGCCGGCGCGAAGAGGATCTCGAGCAGGATGCCGGCCAGGGCGTCCACGAGCGCCCGGTCCACGGGGCGGTTGACCCCCACGATGCCACCGTAGATCGAGACGGGGTCCGAAGCCTTCGCCCGCTTGAACGCCACGCCAATGTCGGCCCCCACCGCCGCGCCGCACGGGTTCGTGTGCTTCACGACGACCGCGGCGGGCTCGGCGAACTCGACGAGAAGGCCGAGAGCCCCGGCGAGGTCGAGGAGATTGTTGTAGGAGAGCTCGGGCCCGTGGAGCTGGCGCAGCGCGCCGAGACCGCCGGCCCCGAGCGCCGGACCCAGCGGTCGGTAGAAGGCGGCACGCTGGTGTGGGTTCTCGCCATAGCGGAGGGAGGCGACCCGCTCGGCGTCCAGGTGCATCACCGGCGGGAATCGGAGCGCATCGGGGGCGGCCGCGCTCGCGGTGGGCGCGGGCGTCCGGAGCCACGCGGCGATGGCGGCGTCGTACTGCGCCGTCCGGCGAAACGCCTCGAGCGCCAGGCGCCGCCGCGTCTCCGGCGAGACGGCCCCGCCGGACCGGCGGAGCTCCTCCAGCACCGGAGCGTACTGGGCCGGGTCGACCAGCACCACCACGCCGGCGTGATTCTTCGCGGCGGCGCGGATCATCGCGGGGCCGCCGACGTCGATCTGCTCGAGCGCCTCCTCGAAGCCGATGCCGGCCTTCGCGACGGTCGCCTCGAACGGATAGAGGTTCACGGCCACCAGGTCGATCGCGCCGATCCCGTGACGCTCGAGCGCCTCCCGGTGGGCCGGCGCGTCACGCCGCGCGAGGATCCCGCCATGGATCGCCGGGTGGAGCGTCTTGACCCGCCCGTCCAGCATCTCCGGGAACCCCGTCACCTCGCCGACCTCACGGACGGTCAGCCCCGCCGCGCGGAGCGCGCTGGCCGTGCCCCCGGTCGAAACGAGCTCGACGCCGAGCTCGGCCAGCCCACGGGCGAGCTCGGCCAGCCCGCTCTTGTCGGAGACGGAGAGGAGCGCCCGGCGGACCTCGGTCATCGCACGGCCTCGAGCTCCCGGCCGATCACGGGTGGGCTCGGATCGATACCCGGCGGCCGGCGATCTCGAGCCGGCCTTCCGTGTAGAGACGGATCGCTTCCGGATAAAGCCGGTGCTCCTCGTCGAGGATGCGGGCCGAGAGCGTCGCCTCCGTGTCGTCGTCCAGCACCGGAACCGTCCCCTGGAGGACGATCGGACCCGTGTCCACGCCCTCGTCGACGAAATGGACGGTCGCGCCCGCCAGCCTGACGCCGTGCTCGAGCGCCTGGCGCTGGGCGTGGAGGCCGGGAAACGCGGGAAGGAGAGCCGGATGGACGTTCAGGATGCGATGCCGGTACCGCCGGACGAGCCCGCTCGAGAGCACGCGCATGTAACCCGCGAGACAGACCAGCTCGACTCCGTGGTCGTCCAGGACCCGCGCGACGGCGTCGTCGAAGGCTCCGCGGTCCGGGTACGCGTGGGGATCGAGATGGACGGCCCGCACCCCCGCCCGGCGCGCGCGCTCGAGCGCCGGCGCGTCCTTCCGGTCGCTCACGACGACCGCCACGCGCGCGGAACACCGCCCGGCATCGATCGCGTCGAGGATGGCCTGAAGATTCGACCCACGCCCCGAAGCAAGCACGCCGAGGACGAGGGGCACCGGTCGCATCGGGGGTCATTCTACCGCCGATTGGGAGTATTCTTGGGGCCGCCCTGGGGTGCCCGTCCGGCAAGACCGACGCCGAGCCCCGGCGGCCGATGCTGTGCCTCGTGGCCCGGAGAAGCGGCGGACCCGTTGAGGATCGCGATGCCACGCCAGACCCTGCGCCACGCCGGTCCGCCCGACCCATGAAGGCCCCGACAGACCGCAAACCGCTCCCGTCCCGGTATCTCGTCGTTCTCGTCGTCCTGGTTGGCGGCGTGGCGCTGGCATCGGGTCTCGTCGACCTCTACTTCATGTCCGAGGGGGGAGACGCGCCGGCGGCGTTCGTCCGATACGCCGTCATGGCCGTGGTGGGCCTCGGCCTCTCGATCGCGGCCGCCCGCCTGCTCCTTCGGCAAGCGGCCGACCCGGAGGCCCACGCCGTCCTCGTGCGGCAAACGGAGGCGCAGGGCCGCCAGCTCGCTGCCGCCCGGGCGAGCCTGGCCGAGTCCCTGGAGCAGCAGACCGCGACCGGCGAGGTCCTGCGGGTCATCTCGAGCTCGCCGACGGACGTCCAGCCGGTGTTCGACACGATCGCGCGGAGCGGGGCGCGGCTCTGCCAGGGCGAGCTCGGCTTCGTGTTCCAGTTCGACAACGCCATGCTCCACTTCGTGGCCCACAGCGGGCTCACCCCCGCGGGCGTCGAGGCCCTCCGCGGCGCCTGGCCGATGGCGCCGAGCCGGGGGAGCGCCGCGGGGCGGGCGATCCTCGACCGCCGGGTGGCGCACATCCCGGACGTCCAGGCCGATCCGGAGTACGTCCTGGCCGGCGTGGCCGAGGTCGCGACGTTTCGCGGCACGGTCGGGGTCCCCATGCTCCGCGATGGCGCGCCGATCGGCGCGATCACCGTCTCGCGGTCCCAGGCCGGCCCGTTCTCCGACCGGCAGATCGAGCTCCTCAGGACGTTCGCCGACCAGGCCGTCATCGCCGTCGAGAACGCTCGCCTCTTCACCGAGGTCCAGGCCCGGAACCGGGACCTGACGGAGGCCCTCGAGCGTCAGACGGCCACGAGCGAGGTGCTCAAGGTCATCAGCCGGTCCGCGTTCGACCTGCAGCCGGTGCTCGAGGTCCTGGCCGAGAACGCCACACGGCTCTGCGCCGCGGAGTGGTGTCTCGTCTACCGGTTCGACGGCGAAGCGCTGCGGGTCGTGGCTCACCATGGCGCGCCTCCCGAGCTGATCGCGTCCTTCTCGGTCGGTGGACAGGGGGCCACGCTGTACCCCGGCGCCGGGTCCGTCACGGGCCGCGCCGCGATGAGCCGTCAGACCGTGCACGTCCCCGACGTCCTGGCGGATCCGCTCTACGAGACCGCCGATGCGCAGCGGCACGGGGGATTCCGGGCGGCGCTCGGCGTGCCCATGCTCCGCAACGGCAACGTCGTCGGGGTCTTCTTCCTGTCGCGAAACCAGCCTCGGCCCTTCACCGCGGATCAGATCGAGCTGGTGTCGACCTTCGCCGACCAGGCCGTCATCGCGATCGAGAACGTCCGCCTCTTCACGGAGCTCGAGGCCCGGAACCAGGACCTCACCGAGACCCTCGAGCAACAGACGGCGACGGCCGAGATCCTCCGCGTCATCAGCAGCTCGCCCACCGACGTCCAGCCGGTGTTCGACTCGATCGCCGAGAGCGCGGTGAGGCTGTGCGAGGCGGAGGTGGCCACGGTCACGCGCTACGACGGCGAGCTGCTGCACGTCGGCGCCATCTACGGCTCGAGCGCCGAGGGAGTCGAGGCGCTCCGGAGAACGTTCCCCATGCGCCCGAGCGGCGCGGGAGGGGCGGCGCGCGCCGTTCGCGACCGCGCGCTCGTCCACATCCCCGACGTCCTGACGGATCCCGAGTACCGGATCCAGACGGCCGCTCTCACGGCCGGCTTCCGCGGGCTGGTCGGTGTCCCGATGCTCCGGGAAGGCGCCGCCATCGGAGCCATCACGCTCGGCCGGGCGAAGGCCGGCGGGTTCAGCGACACGCAGATCCAGCTGCTTCGCACGTTCGCCGACCAGGCGGTCATCGCCGTCGAGAACGTCCGCCTCTTCCAGGAGCTCGAGACCCGAAACCGTGACCTCAGCGAGGCGCTCGAGCAGCAGACGGCCACCGCGGAGATCCTCCAGGCGATCTCCGGCTCGCCGACGGACATCCAGCCGGTGCTGGACACCGTGGTCCGCGCGGCGGCCCGCTTCTGCGGGGCGTCCGACGTGGTGATCCTGCGGCTCGACGGGACGACACTTCGCGGGGCGGCCGGCGTCGGGCGGCTCCACGACGTGGTCGTCGGCCAGATCGGAAGCCTGGCGAGGCTCGAGATTCCGGTCGCGCGCGGGTCGGTGGCGGGCCGCGCGGCCGTGGACCGGCGGACGATACACGTCGCCGACCTCGCCGCCGAGAGCGACGACGAGTACCCCGAGGGCCGCGCGATGCAGCGGAGCTTCGGACATCACACGATGACGGCGACTCCCCTCCTGCGCGAGGGGGTGCCCATCGGAGTGATCGCCCTCTTCCGGATGGCCGTGGAGCCCTTCTCGGACCGGCAGCTCGCGCTGCTGCGCCTCTTCGCCGACCAGGCGGTCATCGCCATCGAGAACGTCCGTCTGTTCACGGAGCTCGAGACCAAGAACCGGGACCTCACCGAGACCCTCGAGCAGCAGACCGCCACCAGCGAGGTCCTGAAGGTCATCAGCCGATCCACCTTCGACCTTCAACCCGTGTTGGAGGCGCTCATCGAGAGCGCCACGCGGCTCTGCGGCGCCACCCGGGGCCACATCTTCCGGTTCGACGGCGAGTTCCTGCGCTTCGCGGCCGCCTACGGGGCCTGGCCTGGCTTCACCGAGTACCTGGAGCGGAACCCGATCCGACCCGGGCCCGGATCCGTCGCCGGCCTCGCCGGCTCCGAACGTCGGGTCGTCCACGTCAGCGATGTGCTGAAGGAGCCCGAGTACCAGCACGGAGGGCTGATCCGAGCCCAGGACTTCCGGGCGGTCCTGGCGGTGCCGATCCTGCGCGAAGGGGCCCTCCGCGGCGTCATCGTCATCCTAAAGTCCAAGGCCGAGCCGTTCTCGGACCGGCAGATCGAGCTGGTCACGACGTTCGCCGACCAGGCCGTCATCGCCATCGAAAACGTCCGTCTCTTCCAGGAGCTCGAGGCGCGGAACCAAGACCTCACCGCGACCCTCGAGCAGCAGACCGCCACCAGCGAGGTCCTGCGGGTCATTTCCGGCTCGCCGACCGACGTCCAGCCGGTCTTCGACACCATCGCGCGGAGCGCGGCGCAGCTCTGCGGGGCGGAGTTCGCCTGGGTCTTCCGCGTCGACGGAACAATGCTCGCCTTCGTCGCGCACCACGGACTCTCGCCCGCCGCGCTCGCCGAGGTCCGGCGAGTCTCCCCCATGCCCCTGGGACGGGGAAGCGCCGCCGCGCGATCGGTTCTGAGCCGGGCCGTCCAACACATTCCGGACGTCCAGGTCGAACCCGACTACGAGCTCGGCCCGACGGCGAACGTGATGACCTTCCGCAGCATCGTCGCCGTGCCGATGCTGCGGGACGGCCTCCCGCTCGGGTCGATCGTCGTGGCGCGGGCCGCCGCCGGGGCGTTCCACGATCGCCAGATCGACCTGCTCAAGACGTTCGCCGATCAGGGCGTCATCGCCGTCGAGAACGTCCGCCTCTTCACGGAGCTGGAGGCGCGCAACAAGGATCTCACCGCGACCCTCGAGCAGCAGACCGCCACCGGCGAGATCCTGCGGGTCATCTCGAGCTCCCCCACCGACGTCCAGCCGGTCTTCGACACCATCGCCGTGCGGGCGATGCACCTCTGCGCCGCGAGCGTCGGCTCGGTCCTGACGTTCGACGGCGAGCTCGTCCACATCGCCGCGCTCGCGAACGTGAATCCCGAGGGAGCCGCCGCGCTGCGGAGCGCGTTCCCGATGCGACCGAGCCTCCGGAGCGGGAGCGCCCGCGCGGTCCTGACGGGGGCTCCCGTGCACATCCCCGACAACCGCGCCGAGACGGGATACGAGATCGCGTTCCAGGCGGGCGCCGGCGGCTTCCGGAGCGTCCTCTCCTTGCCGATGCTGCGCGACGGAAAGGCCATCGGCTGCGTGACGGTGGGGCGTCCCGCGCCGGGGCAGTTCACGGATCGGCAGATCGCGCTCCTCAAGACATTCGCCGATCAAGCGGTGATCGCCATCGAGAACGTCCGCCTCTTCAGGGAGCTGGAGGCGCGCAACACGGAGTTGACCGGGACCCTCGCGCGGCAGACCGCCACCGGCGAGGTCCTCCGTGCCATCAGCCGCGCCCAGACCGATGCCCAGCCGGTGTTCGACATCATCGCGGCGAGCGCGCTCCGGCTGTGTCACGGCGGTCACAGCGGCGTCTGGCTTTACGACGGCGACCTGATCCATCTGGCCGCGCTCGAGAACGTCCGCCCGGAAGGCGCCAAGGCGATCCGCGGCGACTTCCCGCGACGCGCCGACGAGCGCAGCATCACGGGCCGGGCGATCATCACCCGCAGCGTCGTCCAGGTACACGACGTGCTCGAGGATCCCGCGTACGCGCTCAAGGACCAATCCAGGACCGTCGGATACCGGAGCTTTCTGTCGACTCCCATGCTCAAGGCCGGCAAACCGATCGGGGCGATTGGCGTCGGACGACCCGAGCCCGGGCCGTTTCCGGATAGCCAGGTCGAACTCCTCAAGACCTTCGCTGACCAGGCCGTCATCGCCATCGAGAACGTCCGCCTCTTCAAGGAACTGGAGACACGCAACCGCGACCTCACCGAGACGCTGGAGCAACAGACCGCCACCGGCGAGGTCCTGAAGGTCATCAGCCGCTCGACGTTCGATCTCCAGCCGGTCCTGGAGACGCTGATCGAGTACACGGCGCGGCTCGGGAGCGCGGACGGCGGCGCGGTCTACCGGTTCGACGGGCAGCTTCAGCGGCTGGCGGCCGGCTACAACCTCGCGCCCGACCTCCGGGAGTACGTGGAGCAGCACCCCCTGGTTCCGGGAGGAGGAACGGCCGTCGGGCGAGCCATGCTCGAGGGCCGGACCGTCCACATCCACGACGTGCTGGCCGACCCCGGCTACACATACCCGGCCAAGAGCCTCGGCGGCTACCGGACGATCCTGGGCGTCCCCATGCTCCGGGAAGGCGTGCCGATCGGGGTCCTGTCGGTCTGGCGGACCCGGGTCGAGCCGTTCACCGACCGGCAGATAGAGCTGGTCACGACCTTCGCGGACCAGGGCGCCATCGCCATCGAGAACGTGCGTCTGTTCCAGGCGCTCGAGGTCCGCAACCGCGACCTGACCGAGAGCCTGGAGCAGCAGACGGCGACCGGCGAGGTCCTCCGGGTGATCTCCGCCTCGCCGACCGACGTCCAGCCGGTGTTCGACGCCATCGCCCGGAACGCCGCGCGGCTCTGCGAGGCGCAGTTCTGCTTCGTCTACCGGTTCGACGGCGACCTCCTGCACTTCGTCGCCCACCATGGAGTCACGGAAGAGGGGGCGGAGACGGTCCGACGGGCGTTCCCCGCGCCGCCCAGTCGCGGCAGCGCGGCGGCCCGCGCGGTCCTGGACCGCGCGATCACGCAGATCCCGGACGTCCAGGCGGACCCGAGCTTCGCCCTCAGCGCCACCGCGACGCTCGCCGGTTACCGAAGCGCGGTCGGCGTCCCGATGCTCCGCGACGGCCTCCCCATCGGGTCCATCGCCGTCGCGCGCTCTCAGGTCGGGCTCCTCCCCGAGCGGCAGGTCGACCTGCTGAGGACCTTCGCCGACCAGGCCGTCATCGCCATCGAGAACGTCCGACTGTTCCAGGAGCTCGAGACGCGGACGCAGGAGCTGACACGCTCGGTGGGCGAGCTGCGGGCGCTGGGCGAGGTCAGCCAGGCCGTCAGCTCGACGCTCGACCTCGACACCGTGCTGGCGACGATCGTCAGCGCGCGCCGTCGAGCTCTCCGGCAGCCACAGCGGGATCATCTACGAGTTCGACGAGCCCTCGCAGACCTTCAGCGCGCGGGCCAGTCACAACCTCACGCCCGAGCACCTAGCGGTCCTCCGGGCCTCGCCGATTCATCTCGGGGAGGGCGCGATGGGACGGGCCGGGGCCCTTCGCGAGCCCGTCGAGGTGTCGGATATCCAGGACGAGCACCAGACGGTCGCACCCCAGGTCCGCGCGCTGCATCGCCCAGCAAGGAGTGCGCGCGCTCCTCGCCGTGCCGCTCGTGCGGGAGGACAAGCTGCTCGGCGGCCTCGTGGTGCTGCGACGCGAGCAGGGCCAGTTCTCCGTCGGGGTCGTCGCGACGCTCCAGACGTTCGCCGCCCAGTCGGTGTTGGCCATCAACAACGCCGGGCTCTTCCGTGAGATTCAGCGTCAGAAGCAGTATTCGGACGCGCTCGTGCAGACGAGCCCCGTGGCGATCGTGACGATGGACCTCGGCGGAAAAGTCACGGGCTGGAACCCGGGGGCGGAGCGGCTCTTCCAGTACCCGCAGGAGGAGGCGCTCGGTCGCACGATGGAGCAGCTGGTGGCGACCCCGGAGGTCCGCGACGAGGTCCGCGCCAACATCCGCCAGACGCTCGGGGGCGAGTGGATCCGGGCGATCGGGCGCCGCGCTCGCAAGGACGGCACGCGCGTCGACGTCGAGATCTCGTCGATGCCCGTGGTCGTCGAGGGCGCCCAGGTTGGCATGATCGCGATCTACCACGACATCACCGAGCTCCTCCGGGCGCGGCGCGAGGCCGAGGCTGCCAACGAGGCCAAGGGCGCGTTCCTGGCCACCATGAGCCACGAGATCCGGACGCCGCTCAACGCGGTGATCGGAATGAGCGGGCTGCTCCTCAACACTCCCCTCGCCGACGAGCAGCGGGAGTACGCGGAGATCGTCCGCCAGAGCGGCGACGCGCTCCTCACCGTCATCAACGACATCCTCGACTTCTCGAAGATCGAGGCCGGGCGGCTCGAGCTCGAGTCTCAGCCCTTCGACCTCCGCGAGTGCGTCGAGGGGGCGCTCGACCTCGTGGCCACCCGAGCGGCCGAGAAGGGCCTGGACCTCGCGTACCTGGTCGGCGACGGCACCCCGGCCGCCATCGTGGGCGACGTGACGCGTCTCCGTCAGGTGCTCCTGAACCTCCTCTCGAACGCGGTCAAGTTCACCGAGCGGGGCGAGGTCGTGCTCTCGGTGAGCGCGCAGCGCCTGGACGGCCCCGAGGGGCTCCACGAGCTGACCTTCGCCGTCCGCGACACCGGCATCGGGATCCCGGCCGACCGGCTCGGCCGGCTCTTCCAGTCGTTCAGCCAGGTCGACGCGTCGACCACGCGGCGCTACGGAGGGACGGGCCTCGGGCTGGCGATCAGCCAGCGCCTGGCCGAGCTGATGGGCGGCCGGATCGGCGTCACGAGCGAGGTCGGACTGGGGAGCGAGTTCCGCTTCTCCATCCGGGCGGCGGCCGCCGCCGAGGTGCCGCTCCCGAGCCGGCGCGACCTGAGCGGCGTGCAGCCCTCCCTCCGCGGAAAGCGGGTCCTCGTGGTCGACGACAACGCGACCAACCGTCGCATCGTCACCACGCACCTCGGTAACTGGGGACTGCCGGCGCGCGCCACCGAGTCGCCGCGAGAGGCGCTCGCGTGGATCCGCGCCGGCGAGCCCTTCGACGTCGCGATCCTGGACATGCACATGCCGGAGATGGACGGGGCGACCCTGGCCCACGCCATCCGGCAGGAGCCGGCGGGCGCGGCTCTCCCGCTGATCCTCTTCACGTCGCTGGGGCGCCGCGAGGCGCTCGCCGAGAGCGAGGCCTTCGCCGCGTATCTCCACAAGCCGATCAAGCCCTCGCAGCTCTTCGACGCGCTGGTCTCGGTACTGGCCGACCAGCCGGTCCACGTGCCCGAGCGGGGCGTGGGGCGAAGCGAGCTCGACCCGGAGATGGCCGGCCGGCATCCGCTGCGGATCCTCCTGGCCGAGGACAACGTGGTGAACCAGAAGGTGGCGCTGCGTCTCCTGGGCCAGCTCGGTTACCGGGCGGACCTGGCGGCGAACGGGCTCGAGGCCATCGACGCCGTCGGCCGCCAGACCTACGACGTGGTCCTCATGGACGTGCAGATGCCGGAGCTGGACGGGTTCGAGGCGTCACGTGAGATCAATCGGCGCTGGCCGGGCGAGCGGCGCCCGCGGATCGTCGCCATGACGGCCAACGCGATGCAGGGCGACCGCGAGCTGTGCATGGCGGCCGGGATGGACGACTACGTCGCGAAGCCGATCCGGGTGGATGAGCTCGTCGCCGCCCTCGCGCGCGTGCCCCGCCGCGCGGACCCGGCGGTGCGCCCAGCACCCGCTCCGATGCGGGCCGGGGACGGATGGCAGGAGGCCGCCGCGCCGCGGGCGGCGGACACTGCTCCAGCCGGCGAGATCGACCGCGCGACGTTCGATCGCCTCATCGCGTCGATGGGCGGCCCCTTCGTCACCGAGCTGGTCGACACGTTCGTGGAGGATGCCCGGGACCTCGTCGCCGGGCTCAGGCGGGCCCTGGCCGGATCCGACGTCGACACCTTCCGGCGTGCGGCGCACTCGCTCAAGTCGACCGCGGAGACGGTCGGCGCGACCCGGCTGTCCGCGCTGGCGCGGGAGCTGGAGGCGCAGGCCCGCGGGGGAAGCCTGGACAAGATCGGCGACCGGCTCGACCGGCTGGCCGACGAGTACGAGCGCGCGGCGCGCGCGCTGGGGGAGCTCCGACGTGACCTCATCCGGTAACGCGCAGCCCGGCACCCTTCTCGTCGTCGACGACAACCGCGTGAACCGCCTGCTCCTCGGGCGCGCCCTCGAGCAGCTCGGGCACACCGTGCGCTTCGCCGAGAACGGCCAGGAGGCCCTGGAGGCGCTCCGCCAGCGCCGGGTCGACCTGATCCTCCTCGACATCGAGATGCCGGAGATGGACGGCTACCAGGCGCTCGCCGCCCTCGGAGCCGATCCGCACCTCCGGGACATCCCGGTCGTCATGATGTCCTCCGTCGAGGAGGTGGACAGCGTCGCCCGGTGCATCGAGATGGGCGCCGAAGACTACCTCTTCAAGCCCGTCAATCCGGTGCTGCTGCGGGCACGGGTCGGCGCCAGCCTGGAGAAGAAACGGCTCCTGGACCGCCAGCGCGAGATGTTCCGGAAGTTCGCGACCGCGGAGGTTGCCGAGGAGCTCCTGACGAGCGGGCTCGCCCTCGGCGGCAAGCAGGTCGACGCGACCGTGATGTTCTCCGACATCCGCGGGTTCACGAGCCTCACCGAGTCCCTGTCGCCGGTCGACACGATCGAGCTCCTGAACAGCTACTACACCCTGATGTTCGACGCGATCGGAGGCCAGGGCGGGATCGTCAACCAGATGCTCGGCGACGGCCTCATGGCGATCTTCGGAGCGCCCCTCCCGCATGCCGACCACCGAGCGCGCGCGGTACGCGCCGCGCTCGAGATGCTCGAGCTGATCGCCGGATTCAGCGGGGACCAGGTTGCCCGTGGTGGCCCGGAGGTCCGCATCGGAATCGGCATCGCCTCGGGACCGGTGGTCGCCGGCTTCACCGGCACCGAGCGCCGGGTGACCTACACCTGCGTGGGCGAGACGGTGAACCTCGCGGCGCATCTCGAAGCCCACACGAAGGTCGTCGGCCGACCCATCCTCATCGACGAGCACACGCGCCAGGGCCTGGGCGAGGGCGTCCGCGTGGAGTCCCACGGCATGGCCCAGCTGAAGACCCGGAGCCGTGCCGTCGCGGTCTACTCGGTGGCCCCGGGCCAGCGGCTCTGACGTCGGAGCCGGACGGCTCGACCGTCAGCGGTACTCGACACCCCGGGCGCCCCGGCGGATCTCCCCGATCCGGAAGGACGGTGTTCGCGCGTTCCATAGACGCGACACCACGCCCGCGACCTCGCGCTCTGGCACGACGAGGACGAAGCCGATCCCCATGTTGAAGACGCGGAACATCTCGGCCTCGTCGATCCGACCCCGGTCCTGCAGCCACCGGAAGACCTCGGACACGGGCCAGGTGCCGCGCTGGATCACGGCCCGGCAGCCCGGCGGCAGGACGCGCGGCAGGTTCCCCGTGAGCCCCCCGCCCGTGATGTGGGCCATCGCCCGCACCGTCGCGCCCCCCCGCAGGAGGCTCAAGATCGGCTGGACGTAGATGCGCGTCGGCCGGAGGAGCTCGCGACCCACCGTGCGGTTCAACCCGGGGATGCGGTCGCCGACCCGGAGGCGCAGACGGTCGAACACGACCTTCCGGGCGAGGCTGTACCCGTTCGAGTGGAGTCCGGTCGAGAGGAGTCCGATCACCGCGTCCCCGGGACGGACGCCGCGGCCGTCGACGAGCCGCCTCCGCTCCACGACGCCCAAAGCGAACCCCGCCAGGTCGTACTCGCCAGTCGCGTAGAAATCGGGCAGCTCCGCGATCTCCCCGCCGATGAGGGCGCACCCCGCCTCGCGGCAGCCGGCGGCGATCCCGCGCACCACCGTCTCGACGGTCCGGGGCACGACCCGGTTGACCCCGATGTAGTCGAGGAAGACCAGCGGCTCGGCGCCGTGGACGAGGAGGTCGTTGACGCCCATGGCGACCAGGTCGATCCCGATGGTGTCGTGGCGGCCGGCCAGGAAGGCGACCCGGAGCTTCGAACCGACGCCGTCCGTCGAGGCCAGGAGCACGGGGTCCTTGTAGCGCCGGGGGACGCGGAAGAACCCCGCGAAACCGCCGATGTCGCCGAGGACCTCGGGGCGGTACGTCGCGCGCGCCCACGGGGCGAGGCGCCGCACGGCATCCTCGCCGGCGGAGATGTCGACGCCGGCGGCGCGGTAGGTCAGGCGGGCCCGCGCGGGCCGCCGGACGGCAGGGCGGGCGCGCTTCACTCGACGTCGAAGAGAGCGAGCTGCGCGGTGTCCTCCATCGGGAACCCGACCTCGTAGGCGCCGCTGAAGCACGCGTGGCAGAACCGGCCGCCGTCGCCGCCGACAGCCTTCAGCATGCCGTCGAGCGACAGGTAGCCCAGCGAGTCGGCGCCGATGTAGCGGCGGATCTCCTCGACCCGGTGGCTGGAGCCGATCAGCTCCTTGCGCGTCGGCGTGTCGATGCCGTAGTAGCAGGGCCACTGGATCGGCGGCGACGAGATGCGCAAGTGCACCTCTCGGGCGCCGACCGACCGGATCATCTTCACGATCTTCCGGCTGGTCGTCCCGCGCACGATCGAGTCGTCGACGACCACGATGCGCCGCCCCTCGATCGTCTCCCGCATCGGGTTGAGCTTCACCCGGACCCCGAAGTGGCGGATGCCGTCCTTCGGCTCGATGAACGTGCGCCCGACGTAGTGGTTGCGGATCAGCCCCATCTCGAACGGGATGCCCGACCGCTCCGAGTATCCGAGGGCGGCCCCGACGCCCGAATCGGGCACGGGGATGACGATGTCCGCCTCCACCGGGTGCTCCTCGGCCAGCCGGCCGCCGAGCGCCTTGCGCGTCTGGTACACGTTCTGTCCCCAGAGCGTCGTGTCCGGGCGGGCGAAGTAGATGTACTCGAAGACGCACTGGAGCTGCTTCTTCGCGGGGAACGGCTTGATCGACCGGAGGCCGTTCTGGTCGATGAGGACGATCTCCCCGGGCTCCACGTCGCGCACGAACTCGGCCTCGAGCAGGTCGAGAGCGCAGGTCTCCGACGCAAGGAGCCACGTCTTGCCGAGCCGCCCGATCACCAGCGGGCGGAAGCCGTGGGGGTCCCGGACCCCGACGAGCGTGTCCGGCGTCAGCATGACGAGCGAGTAGGCGCCGCTCACCTGGGCCAGGGCCGTGCTGAGCGTCCGCTCGAGGCTCTGCCGGTCCGCGCGCGCGATGAGGTGGAGCATCACCTCCGAGTCCGACGTGGACTGGAAGATGGCCCCCAGCGACTCCAGCTCCTTCCGGAGCGCCTCGGCGTTGACCAGGTTGCCGTTGTGCCCGAGGGCGATCGAGCCCCGGGAGAACGTCGCGCTGATCGGCTGGGCGTTCCGGAGCGTCGAGGAGCCCGCCGTCGAGTAGCGGACGTGGCCGATGGCGGACTGGCCCGGGAGCCGCCGGAGCCGCTCGGGGGAGAACACGTCGGCGACCCAGCCCATGGCCTTCTCGACGTGCAGCGTGCGGCCGTCGGTCGCCGCGATCCCGGCGGACTCCTGGCCGCGGTGCTGGAGCGCGTAGAGCCCCAGATAGGCGAGGTTGGCGGCCTCCGGATGGTCGAAGACGCCGAAGAGCCCGCACTCGTCGTGGAGCTTGTCGTCGTCGAGCCAGACGGTCGTCATGCGGCTCCCTCCGCCTCTCGCGCCGACAGAGCTTCGATCGGCTGCTCGAGCGCCCGCGCCAGCCCGTTCTCGAAGGCGTCGGCCAGCGCCTCCGTGGGCTGCGACACGCGCACGGCGCTCCCGACTCGCACCTCGAGCCGGTTCCCACCGACCTCGCCGAGTACGTGAACCGGCACGTCCCACTCTCGCACGATCTGCGTCAGCCGCGCGAGGTCCTCGCGCGCCGCCGTGATCAGGATGCGGGACGGCGCCTCGCCGAAGAGGACCTCGTCCACCCGGCCCCCGTCGGGGAGGCGGATGGCGGCGCCCAGCCTTCGCGGGCCCGTGACGCAGCCCTCCGCGAGCGCCACGGCCAGGCCGCCCTCGGCGGCATCGTGGGCGGACCGGACGCAGCCGGCCTCGATGGCCGCCAGACACGCGGCCTGCACGGCCCGCTCCCGGTCGAGGTCGAGCGGAGCGGGCTCGCCGGCCAGCCGGCCATGCATGGTGTGGAGGTACTCGCTACCGCCGAGTCGTCCTCCGGGCTCGCCCAGGAGGAGCACGACGTCCCCCTCCTCCTTGAACCACTGCGTGGTCCGCCGCTCGGCGTCCTGGAGGAGCCCGACCACCCCGACGACCGGCGTCGGGAGGATCGCCCGCCCCAGCGTCTCGTTGTAGAAGGAGACGTTGCCGCCGGTGACCGGGATCCCGAGCGCCTCACAGGCGCGCGCGATGCCGTCCACGGCCTCCGAGAACTGCCACATGATCTCGGGACGCTCGGGCGACGCGAAGTTCAGGCAGTTCGTCACCGCGAGCGGGCGCCCGCCGGCGCACACGACGTTGCGCGCCGCCTCGGCCACCGCCATCGCGCCGCCGAGGAAGGGGTCCAGCTGCCCGTAGCGGCCGTTGCCGTCGGTGGCCACCGCCACCGCCCGGCGGGTCCCCTTGATCCGGAGGACCGCGGCGTCGGAGCCCGGAAGGACGAGCGTGTTGATTCCCACCTGATGGTCGTACTGCCGCCAGATGCTGCGCTTGGACGCGATCGTCGGCGCCGCGAGGAGCCGGAGCAGCACCGCTCCCGGATCGGCCGGCTCCGAGATCTCGCGGAGGTCGAGGGCCCGGTCCCGGTCGAGCCAGTCGGGCCGCGCCAGCGGACGCTCGTAGACCGGGGCCTCGTCGGTCAGCGCCCGGACCGGGACCTCGGCCACGATCTCCCCGCGCATCCGCGCCCGGAGGAGGCCGTCGGCCGTCACCCGCCCGATCGACACCGCGTCCAGCTCCCACTTCTCGAAGATCCGCTGGACCTCGACCTCGCGCCCCCGCTCGACGACGAGGAGCATCCGCTCCTGGGACTCCGACAGGAGGATCTCGTAGGGGGTCATCCCAGGCTCGCGCTGCGGCACGCGGTCGAGGTCGACGTCGGCCCCCGTCCCCGCGCGCGCGGGCATCTCGGAGAGCGAGCACGCCAGCCCGGCCGCGCCCATGTCCTGGATGCCCACCACCGCGCCCGTCCGGAACGCCTCGAGGCACGCCTCGAGAAGAAGCTTCTCCGTGAACGGGTCGCCGACCTGGACGGTCGGCCGCCGCTCGGCCGAGGTCTCGTCGAAGGCCTCCGACGCCATGGTCGCGCCGTGGATGCCGTCACGACCGGTCTTGGCTCCGACGTACACGAACGTGTTTCCCACGCCATCGGCCCGGGCGCGGAAGATGCGGTCCACCGGCACCAGGCCCATGCACAGGACGTTGACCAGGGGGTTCCGCGCGTACTCCGACGCGAACGCCACCTCGCCCCCGACCGTCGGGCACCCGAAGCAGTTGCCGTAGTGAGAGATGCCGGCGACCACGCCTCCCAGCAGGAAGCGAGTGCCCGGCTCGTCGACGGGCCCGAAGCGGAGCGAGTCGAGCAGCGCGATCGGGCGGGCGCCCATCGTGAAGATGTCCCGCAGGATCCCGCCCACGCCCGTGGCGGCGCCCTGGAACGGCTCGATGAACGACGGGTGGTTGTGGCTCTCGATCTTGAAGGCGAGGGCGATACCGTCCCCGACGTCGACGATCCCGGCGTTCTCGCCGGGTCCCTGGAGCACGTGAGGGCCCTTCGTGGGCAGGCGTCGAAGGTGGACGCGGGACGACTTGTACGAGCAGTGCTCGGACCAGAGGGCGGAGAACAGCCCCAGCTCCGGATAGGTGGGGTCCCGGCCGATCAGCCGGACGACCCGGTCGTACTCCTCACGCGTGAGCCCGTGGGACGCCGCCAGGTCCGGGGTGACCTTCGGCTCGGACCCGTTCACGGGCACCCGCGCCCCTCCCCCGTCCTAACGGCCGAGGACGGATCCGTTCTCGACGAGGCTTCCCAGCAGCGAGTGGAACAGGAGCAGGCCGTCGGTGCTGCCGATCGTCGTCTCGGCCGCCCGCTCGGGGTGCGGCATGAGCCCGACGACCGTGCCCTCCTCGTTGCAGACGCCCGCGACGTTCCAGACGGAACCGTTCGGATTCGCGCCGGCGGTGATCTCGCCGGACTCCGTCGCGTACCGGAAGACGATCTGGTCGCGCTCCCGGAGCTGACGGAGGAGCGCCGGCTCGACGTGGTAGCGCCCCTCGCCGTGGGCGATCGGCATCTTCAGGACCTGGCCCCGGCGGAGCCCCCGGGTGAACGGGCTCTCGGTCTGCTCGACGGCGACGTGGGTCCACTGGCACCGGAACTGGAGGCACTCGTTCCGCAGGAGCGTCCCGGGGAGGAGGCCCGCCTCGCAGAGAATCTGGAAGCCGTTACAGCTCCCGAGAACCATCCCGCCCCGGGCCACGAAGCTCGGCAGGGCCTCGACGATCGGGGATCGGCCCGCCACGGCGCCCGCTCGCAGGTAGTCGCCGTAGGAGAAGCCCCCAGGAAGGATCAGGCAATCGAAGCGGTCGACATCGGTGTCCCGGTGCCACACGTACTCGACAGGTTGGTGGAGCACCTGGGAGATGACGTGGTGGAAATCCATGTCACTCCACGTGCCCGGGAAGATCACGACGCCGAATCGCATGAAGCCTCCTCTTCCGATGGGGTCGCGGTTACACCTCCTGCGATCCGCCCGAACGAATAGTACTACGCGCCCCGGAGCCGCACAAGACGACCGCCGTCAACCGGCGCGCCGACCGTCTTCGCCCTCCACGACCTCGCACGTGTAGTCCTCGACCACGGGATTGGCGAGGAGCTTCCGGCACATCTCGTCGAGGCGCTGGCGCGCCCGGCCCGCGTCGACCTCGTCGAGCGTGAGGTCGATCAGCTTGCCCACCCGCATGTCGCGCACCTCCGGGAAGCCGAGACCCTCGAGCGCCCGCCGGATGGTGGTGCCCTGCGGGTCCAGGATCCCCGGGCGAAGCCGGACCACGATCCGCGCTTTCATCTCTCCTCCGATTCGTGAGGGACGAGCCCGACGCGCCGGAACACGGCGTCGACGTGGCGCAAGTACCAGCCGGGATCGAAGCACGCCTTGAGGGCCTCCGGCGCGAGATGCCGGCCGACCTCGGGGTCGGCCTCGAGGCACTCCAGGAAGGACCGGCGCTCCTCCCAGGCGCGCATCGCGTTCCGCTGCACCACTTGATAGGCGGCCTGGCGCGCCAGGCCGGCCTCGGCGAGAGCCAGGAGCACGCGCTGGGAATACACGAGGCCGTATGAGCGGTCGAGATTCTCGCGCATGCGCTCGGGGTAGACCCGCAGGCCGTCGAGGATCCGGGCGGCCTGCGCGAGGAGGTAGTCGAGCAGCGTCGTCGCGTCGGGGAGCACGATGCGCTCCACGGATGAGTGGCTGATGTCTCGCTCGTGCCAGAGGGCGATGTCCTCGAGCGCAGCCCCCGCGTGGCTGCGCAGCACGCGGGCGAGGCCCGCGATCTGTTCGCACCGCCACGGGTTCCGCTTGTGGGGCATCGCGGAGGAGCCCTTCTGCCCCTCGGCGAAGGGCTCCTCGGCCTCCAGAATCTCCGTCCGCTGGAGGCTCCGGATCTCGGTGGCGATGCGCTCGAGGCCGCCGCCCACGATCGCGCAAACGGACACGAGCTCGGCGTGCCGGTCGCGCTGGACGACCTGGGTCGACACCGGCTCCGGCTCGAGTCCCAGCGCCTCGCAGACCTCCTGCTCGACCTCGGGCGGCACGTGCGCGAAGGTGCCCACCGCCCCGGAGATCTTGCCCACGCGAACGGCCTCGCGGGCCCGGACCAGCCGCTCGCGGTTGCGCCCGGCCTCCTCGTACCAACCCGCCGCCTTGAGACCGAAGGTCGTCGGCTCGGCGTGGACCCCGTGGGTGCGTCCGACGGTCAGCGTGTCCCGGTGGCGCAGGGCGAGCCGGCGGAGGCTCTCGCGCAGGCGGTCCACGCCGGCAATCAGCCGGTCCGTGGCCTCGACGAGCGCCATCGCCAGGGCGGTGTCCACGACGTCGGACGAGGTCAAGCCCACGTGGACGAACCGCGAGTCCGTGCCGATCGAGCCCTCGAGGTCGGTGAGGAACGCGATGACGTCGTGGTGGACACGGTCCTCGATCTCGGCGATGCGCCGGGCGTCGACCTGGGCCCGCGCGCGGATCCGCGCCAGCGCGTCGGCGGGGACGACTCCCCGGCGCGCCCACGCATCGCACACCGCCAGCTCGACCTGGAGCCAGCGCGTGAACCGCGCGTCGTCGCCCCAGAGGGCGGCCATCTCGGGGCGCGTGTAGCGCGAGATCACCGGTCCGTCCTCCTAGATCCGGATTGCTTCGGGGATCCGGACGTCGGGACCCTTGGGACCGAGCGCGACCAGCGACAGAGGACCGGAGAGCAGGCGCTCCCCGAGGGCCCGGACCTCTCCCGGCGTCACCCGCTCGATGTCGGCGAGGATCTCGTCGAACGTGAACGACCGATGGAAGTAGAGCTCCTGCTTGGCGATCCGCGTCATCCGGCTGCCCGTCGACTCGAGGGACAGCATGAGGCTGCCCTTCAGGTGATCCTTCGCCCGCCGGAGCTCGTCATCCGTGATCCCGTGGGCCCGCAGCGAGCGGAACTCCTGCAGCGTCAGCTCAACCACGCGCCGGAAGTGGGCCGGCTCGGTGCCGGCGTACACGTAGAAGAGCCCGCCGTCGCGGAACGCGACGTTGCCCGAGTGGATCGAGTAGACGAGACCCTCGCGCTCCCGCACCACCTGGAACAGGCGCGACGACATGCTCCCGCCGAAGACGGTGTTCAGGAGGTGGAGGGCGTACCGCTCGGGGGAATCGTGCTCGAGGCCCTGCCCTCCCAGGATGAAGTGCACCTGCTCGAGCGGGCGCTCGACGAGGTCCAGGCTGGTCGTCAGCGCCGGGCGATCACTCGTCCGCGGCGCGGTGGGCTGCTGGAAGTCGAGGAACCGGCTCCCGAGGAGGTCCACCAGCTGCTCGTGACGGACGTGGCCCGCTGCGGCGATGGTGATCCGCTCCGGGCAGTACTCCGTCCGGAAGTAGCGCAGCACCGTGTCGCGATCGAGCCCCTGCACCACCTTCCGGTCGCCGAGGATGGGGCGGCCCAGCGGATGGTGGGGCCACACCCGCTCGGCGAACAGATCGTGGATGATGTCGTCCGGCGTGTCGTCCACCATGCCGAACTCCTGGAGGACGACCGTCTTCTCGCGCTCGATGTCCCCGGCGTCGAACCGCGGCCGAAGGAGGACGTCGGCCAGGAGGTCAGCGGCGAGCGGAAGGTGCTCGTCGAGCACCGTCACGTAGAAGCAGGTGTGCTCCTTCGAGGTGAAGGCGTCCATCTGCCCGCCGACCGAGTCCACCGCGCGAGCGATGTCCTCGGCCGAGCGGGTCTCGGTGCCCTTGAAGACGAGATGCTCGATGAAGTGCGAGATCCCGATCCGGTCGCCGGGCTCGTGCCGGCTCCCGGTGTCCACCCAGACCCCGACGGCCACGGAGCGGACGTGGGGAATCCACTCCGTGACCAGCCGGATCCCGTTGGGGAGGGTCGTTCGCCGGTACTCGCCCCCCACACTCGCCGGGGGGTCGCTCACGCAGGCCCCGAGAAGCGGCGCCGGTCAGTCGCGGTACCGCTGCCCACCGCGCCCCCGGTCGCCCCCCCGCTCCCGGTCTCCGCCCCGGTCTCCGCCCCGGTCCCCGCGGCCTCCCCCGACGGCCTCCGGCGCGTTGGCGTCGGGCTGGCCGGTGAGCTGCTCGGCGCCCAGCGAGGCGGCCTCGGGGTCCTTCACCGCCGCACGGCGCGACAGCCGGATCTTCCCGGACGGGTCCACCTCGATGACCTTCACGAGGACCATGTCGCCCTCGCGCAAGACGTCCTCGACGCGGCGCGTCCGCTCCTCGGCGATCTGGGAGATGTGGAGCAGGCCCTCGGTGCCGGGCATGATCTCCACGAACGCCCCGAAGTCGACCACCTTCTTCACCTTGCCGAGGTGCACGCGGCCGACCTCGGCCTCCTTGCAGATTCCCTGGATGATGTCCATGGCCTGCTGCACCATGCGCGCGTCGGCGCCGAACAGGGTGACCTTGCCGTCGTCCTCGATGTCGACCTTGACGCCGGTCTGGTCCTGGATCCCCCGGACCACCTTGCCGCCCGGGCCGATGACCTCGCGGATCTTCTCGGGTCTGATCCGGATCGTCACGAAGCGCGGCGCGTGCGGCGGCAGCTCGGGCCGCGGCTCCGCGATCGCCTCGCGCATGCGCGACAGGACGAACAGCCGCGCCTCGCGCGCCTGGCGCAGGGCCGTGGCCATGATCTCCCGCGACACGCCGGCGATCTTGATGTCCATCTGGAGCCCGGTGATGCCGTCGGCGGTGCCGGCGACCTTGAAGTCCATGTCACCGTAGTGGTCCTCGGTGCCCATGATGTCGGTCAGGATCGCGTAGCGGTCGCCCTCCTTGATGAGCCCCATGGCGATGCCCGCCACCGGCGCCTTGATCGGCACCCCGGCGTCCATCAGGGCCAGCGAGGCCCCGCACACCGTGGCCATCGAGGACGAGCCATTCGACTCGAGGATGTCCGACACGATCCGGAGCGTGTACGGGAAGCTCTCCCGCGGCGGCAGGACCGGCAGCACCGACCGCTCCGCGAGCGCCCCGTGGCCGATCTCGCGACGGCCCGGGCTCCCGAAGCGGCGGATCTCGCCGACGCTGAACGACGGGAAGTTGTAGTGGAGCATGAAGGGCTTGGTCGACTCGCCCTCCAGCGTCTCGACCCGCTGCTCGTCCTGCTTGGTCCCGAGCGTCGCGGCGACGAGCGCCTGCGTCTCCCCGCGCGTGAACAGCGCGGAGCCGTGCGTGCGGGGGAGGAACGACACCTCGGCGCTGATCGCCCGGGTGTCGGTGGACCGGCGCCCGTCGACGCGCACGCCGTCCTCCAGGACCATCCGGCGCACTTCCTGCTTCTCGATCTTGTCGAGGTACTCCCGGACCTTGGCCTTCCGCGCCCCCTCGGGGTCGACGGTCGCCAGGACTTCCTGGGCCAGCTTGGTGAGGGCCTGGGCGCGCTGCGCCTTCTCCGGGATGCGGACGACGTCACGCACCCGGCCGTGGGTCGCCTCGCGAACCTGGGCCTCGAAAGCCGGATCCTGGTGCGCGGCGGCGTCGAACTCCCACCGCGCCTTGCCCGCCATCTGGGCCAGCGCCTTCTGGACACGGACGAGCCCGCGGCACTCCTCATGGGCGAGCGCGATGGCTTCGACCATGGTGTCCTCGGACGCCTCGCGGGCGCCCGCCTCCACCATCATGACCGAGTCCTCGGTCGCCGCCACGACGAGGTCGAGCGTGCTCCGCTCGAGATCCTCGAAGGACGGATTGACGACCAGGCGTCCGTCGATCTGCCCGATGCGGACGGCACCGAACGGCCCCAGGAACGGCAGGCCGGCCACGCACACGGCCGCCGAGGCGCCGTTCATCGCGAGGATCCCCGGATCGTTCTCCTGGTCCGCCGAGATGGCCAGCACGATGAGCTGGATCTCGTTCTTGAAACCCTTGGGGAAGAGCGGCCGGAGCGGGCGGTCGATCAGCCGGGAGGTGAGGATCTCCTTCTCGGCCGGACGCCCCTCGCGCTTGAAGAAGCCGCCGGGAATTCGGCCGCCGGCGTAGGCCCGCTCGCGGTAGTCGACGCTCAGGGGGAAGAAGTCCTGCCCTTCGGTCGCGGACCGCGCGGCCACGACGGTCGCGAGGATCACGGTGTCGCCGTAGCGGACCAGGACCGAGCCGTCGGCCTGCTTCGCCACGCGGCCGGTCTCGAAGGTGAGCTTCCGACCGCCGATTTCAACCTGGGTGGAATGAGCCGATGCCATGTCGCTGCCTTTCTCTCGTGCCGGACACGGCAGGCCACACGGACGGACCCACCCCACCGGCCACTGCCCGGAAGGTCACGTTCCTCCCGGGCCCTGCGAGACTACCCCGGCGTTGCCGGGACCTACCGCCGAAGCCCGAGCTTCTCGAGGATCTGGCGATAGCGCTCGATGTCTGTGCGCTTGAGGTATTCGAGGAGTCCGCGGCGCTGGCCGATCAGGCGCAGCAACCCGCGGCGGGAGTGGTGGTCCTTGACGTGGGACTTGAAGTGCTCGGTCAGGCCGTTGATCCGCTCCGTGAGGAGCGCGATCTGCACCTCGGGGGAGCCGGTGTCGCCTTCTTTACGCCGGTAGCCCTCGATGAGCGCTTTCTTCCGGTCGGCAGGCACGGTCATTCCTGAGGTCCTCCTCCAGGGGGCCCTGCCCCCCAATCGCCGCCCCTGGTGCAGGCCGTGTACTGCACCCTTGGGACGGTTCCCCACACGTTAAGGCACTCCGTTTCAACGCAGCGCATCATACCACGCAGGATTGAGACGGGCAACCGGCGCGCCCTCAGGGCGAGGCGCCGAGGAGACGCCGGGCGGTGCGCACGTCGGCGGCGATCTGGCTCCGCAGGGCGTCGAGCGACTCGAACCGCCGCTCGGGACGGATGCGGTCGAGGAACCCGAGCGTGAGGCGCCGGCCGTAGAGGTCCGGAGCCACGTCGAGAAGGTGCGCCTCCACGAGGCGCGTCGCGCCGTCCACCGTCGGCCGGACCCCGATGTTGACGACCGCCGGCGCCGATTCCCCGTCCCACGCCGCTCGCGCGGTGTAGACACCGTCCGCCGGCAGGAGGCCCGGCGGCCCCGCGAGATTCGCCGTGGGAAAGCCGAGCACGCGGCCGCGCGCCGCGCCGTGGGCCACCAGGCCGGTCACCGTGTGCGGGCGGCCGAGAAGGCTGGCCGCGCGACGGACGTCCCCGTCCCGCAGGGCCTCGCGAATCGACGTCGACGAGACGGCGACGCCGTCGACGCGAAGCGGCGGCACGACGTGCACGAGCACGCCGGCGGGCTCGGAGAGGCGCCGGAGGAGCTCCGGGGTGCCTCGCGCCGCGCGGCCGAACGCGTGGTTGAACCCGACGACGATCTCCCGAGCCCGGAGGAGCCCGAGCAGGACGTCCCGCACGTAGACCTCGGCCTCGACCCGCGAGAACTCCACCGTGAACGGGATCACGAGGCACACCTCAGGGCCTAGCCCCGCGATGCGCTCGAGACGCTCGTCGAGGGGCAAGAGCTCGGGCGGGGCCTCGGCTGGCCGGAGGACCGCGAGGGGGTTTGGGTCGAACGTCACCGCGACCGGGCGAACGCCGAGCGCATGCGCCCGGTCGACCGCGGTCCGGATCACCGCCTGGTGGCCCAGGTGGATGCCGTCGAACGTGCCCTGGGCGACCGCGCTGGGCGGCCCGTCAGGACGATACTGGTCGAGGCCGCGAACGATCTGCATGGAGGAGGCGGAGCGGGCGGAGCCCCTCGGGCGCGAGCTCGCCGATCCCGAGGAAATCTTCGTCGGCGTACACGCGACACGGGACCGGTGCCGGCGGCGGGTGAACGCCCGAGAGCGCGGACACGGGCAGGAGCTGGCCGTGGGCGAGGCGCCGAGCCATGTCGGGTGACACGGTGACGGCGGCGAGGTGCATGACGGCGCGGTCGGCCGGCAGGACGGCGGTCGCCAGCCGCGGGGCGTCTCCCGCCTGGATCACGGCCCACGGCACGGCGTCCTCGAGCCGGAGGCTCCCGATGCGCGTGCGGACCAGGGCCTCGACGTGAGCCCCGCAGCCCAGCACCTCGCCGACGTCCGCCGCGAGGCTCCGCACGTACGTCCCCGATCCGCACCGGACGCGCACGTCCAGGCGGGGCGGCGCGCACTCGATCAGGTCGAAGGCATCGACGCGCACGCGCCGCGGAGCCCGCTCCACCTCGATCCCGGCTCGCGCCAGCTCGTGGAGGCGACGTCCGCCCGCGTGGAGCGCCGAGTACATGGGCGGCACCTGCTCGATCTCGCCGACGAACCGCGCGAGCACCGCGCGCACGTCGTCGGCCGTCAGGGGCGGGACGGGCCGCTCCGCCGTGACAGCGCCGGTGGCGTCGAGGGTGTCCGTCGTCACGCCGAGCCGAATGGCGGCGCGGTACTCCTTGTCCTGGCCCTGGAGGTGCGCGGTGAGCTTGGTCGCCTCGCCCAGGAGGATCGGCAGGAGCCCGGTTGCCATGGGATCGAGCGTGCCTCCATGGCCGACCTTCGGGATGCGGAGGACACGCCGGAGGTGCGCGACCACCTGGAACGACGTGACACCCGGGCCCTTGTCGGCCAAGAGGAGGCCATCCCGCGCCGCAGGCGCTCGCACGGTCTCGCCGCCTGTCCCACGGGGGTTACTCGGACGGTCCGGGTCCGACACCGCTCGGCCTGTCGGCGGAACCGTGGGGGCCCGGGCTCACCGGGGAGCCGCGAGCGCCTCCCGGATCGCGCCCAGCACCGCCGCCTTGGCGTCTGACAGGCTCCCGGGCCGGATCAGCCCGGCCGCATTCGGGTGGCCGCCGCCGCCCAGGCGGGCGGCGATCCGGGCGACGTCCACCTCGCCCTTGGCGCGGAGGCTCACCTTCACGCGGTCCGGCAGCTCGCGGAAGAGCACGGCGACCTTGGCGGTCCGCACGGAGCGCGGGTAGTTGACGAACTCTTCCGCCTCGGGCAGGTCCGGCGAGCTCGCCATGGCTCGGTCGATGACCAGCCAGGCGAGCGATCCGTCCGGATCGGTCTCGATCCCCTGGAGGATTCGGCCCAGCATGCGGAGACCGCCCGGCTCGCGCGTCTCGTAGACCGTGGTCGCCACGTGGGCCGGATCGACGCCGGTCTCCACGAGCCGCGCGGCGACGCGGAGGGTCTTGGGTGTCGTGTTGGAGTAGCGGAAGGAGCCCGTGTCCGTGACGATCGCCGTGTAGAGGTTCACCGCCACGTCTGTCGTCAGCGGCAGCCCGGCCGCCTCGATCAGGTCGAAGACCATCTCGCCGGTGGCGGCCGCCCGCGTGTCCACCCAGTTCACGTCGCCGTAGCGCCGGTTGTCGCCGTGATGGTCCACGTTGAGCACGCGCGTCCCCGGGCCCCGCGCGCCTTCGAGGAGCCCGCCGAGCCGCGCGGGGTCCGGGCAGTCCAGCGCGACGACCAGGTCGAAGGCGTTCTGGCCGGCCTTCCACTGCTGGACGTCCGCCGCGCCCGGCAGGAAGTGGAACGGGTCCGGCACCGCGTGCGCGCAGGCGAAGGTGACCTCCCGGCCGGCGCCGCGGAGCGCGAGGCCGAGCCCCAGCTGCGACCCGAGCACGTCCCCGTCGGGATACACGTGGGCGAACAGGAGCACGCGGCGGCCCTGCTCGACGGCGTCCAGCACCTCGCGGGGGACGCTCACGACGGCGGCTCCGGGTCGGGCTCGCCCGCCGGCCGCTCCTCGGTCTTGAGCTCCTCCAGCACGGTCTGGATGTGGGCCGCGTGGGCCATCGACCGGTCCGGGTGGAAGGTGAAGTGCGGGACGGTCCGCATGCGGAGCCGCGGGACGAGCCAGTTCCGGATGAACCCCCGCGCGCTCTCGAGCGCCTGGAGCGAGGCCTGCAACTGGGCTTCGGACCCGAGCACGCTCACGTAGACCTTCGCCGAGCGGAGATCCTTCGTCACGTCCACCTCGGTCACGGTCACGAAGCCGAGCCGCGGATCCTTCAACTCGCGCTGGATGAGGAGCGAGATCTCCTCCCGGATCAGCTGGTTGACGCGCTGAAGCCTCATGGGATCACAGCAGCTCGACGCGGACGTCGATGACCTCGCCGTCGGAGAGGGACTCGATGAAGTTGACGGCCTTCGACACGACCTCGTTCGCCAGCCGCGCGTCGTTCGCCACGCACGCGACCGCGAGCGTCGCGCGCTGCCAGAGGTCGCCGTGGTCGACCTCGGCGATCGACACGTTGAAGCGCTGCTTGACCCGCTCCTTCATGCCGCGGAGGATGTGGCGCTTGCCCTTGAGCGAGTCGGCCTCGCCGAGGTGGAGCTCCACCAGACCGAGCGCGACCTGGACCATCGGCGTCTACCCGACGTCTCCGGCTAGAGCGTCCGCGCGACTTCCTCCGTCGTGAAGAGCTCGAGCACGTCGCCCACCTGGACGTCGAGGCTGCCGACGCCGATGCCGCACTCCTGGCCCTGGATGACCTCGCGGGCGTCGTCCTTGAAGCGCTTCAGCGAGGTGATCTGCCCCTCGCCCATGGCGCGACCGTTCCGCACGGCCCGGACCTTCGCGTTCCGGGTCACCTTGCCCTCGGACAGGAAGCAACCGGCGATCGTGCCCACGTCCTTGATCGGGAAGAGCATCCGGACCTGGGCCTTGCCCAGCGGGATCTCGCGGATGATCGGCGGGAGCATCCCGCCGAGCGCCGCCTTCACGTCGTTGATCGCCTCGTAGATGACGTTGTAGGTCTTGATGTCCACGCGCTCGATCTGCGCCTGCTGCAGCATCTTCGGCTCGGCCTTCACGTTGAAGCCGATCACGATGGCGTTGGACGCCGAGGCCAGCATGACGTCGGTCTCGGTGATGGTCCCGACCGCGCCGTGGATGATCCGCACCTTGACCTCGTCGGTCGACAGCCGCTCGAGCGCGTCCTGCAGCGCCTCGACCGAGCCGTCCACATCGCCCTTCAGGATGACCCGAAGCTCCTTGACCTCTCCCGCCTCGATCTGCTTGTGGAGATCGGCCAGGGTGACCCGCGCGTTCACCGTGACCTTCTTCTCCTGCTGCTGGCGCCGGAACGCCATCTGGCGGGCCTTCCGCTCCTCGTCCACCGACCGCAGGACGTCCCCGGCCGAGGGCACGCCCGACAGCCCGAGCATCTCCACGGGGTCGACCGGGCCCGCGGTCTTCACCCGCTGCCGCCGGTCGTTGAACATGGCGCGGACCTTCCCGTACTGCTGTCCGACCACCACGATGTCGCCCTCGTGGAGGGTGCCCTGCTGGATGAGGACGGTGGCCACCGGGCCTCGGCCGCGGTCGAGCTTCGCCTCGACCACGACCCCGCGCGCGGCGCGGTTCGGATTGGCCTTCAGCTCCATCACCTCGGCCTGGAGGGCCGTCATCTCGAGGAGCTGCTCGACGCCCGTGCCCTTCTTGGCGGACGTGTTCACGAAGATCGTCTGGCCGCCCCAATCCTCGGGCACGAGCCCGTGGTTGACGAGCTCCTGCTTCACGCGGTCGGGGTTGGCGTCAGCCTTGTCCACCTTGTTGACGGCCACGATGATGGGCACGCTCGCGGCCTTGGCATGATTGATCGCCTCCACCGTCTGGGGCATCACGCCGTCGTCCGCCGCCACCACGAGGATGACGATGTCGGTGGCCTGGGCACCCCGGGCTCGCATGGCCGTGAAGGCCTCGTGACCCGGCGTGTCAAGGAAGGTGACCTTGCCGTGGCTCGTCTCGACCTGGTACGCCCCGATGTGCTGCGTGATCCCGCCAAACTCCTGCTCGGTGACGCGGGTCTTCCGGATCATGTCCAGCAGCGAGGTCTTCCCGTGGTCGACGTGTCCCATGACCGTGACGACGGGGGACCGCGGCAGGAGCTGAGCCGGATCGCTCACCTCGTCGACGAGGTCCCGCTCCTCGGCGGAGCGCATGTCCGCCTCGAAGCCGAACTTGACGGCGACCGCCTTCACCTTGTCGGCGTCGAGGGGCTGGTTGATGGTCGCCATCACGCCCATGCCGACCAGCTCCCGGATGACCTCGCCGATCTTCCGGCCCATACGCTCCGCCAGCTCGGACACCGTGACGGACTCAGGCAGCCGGAGCACCTCGCGAGGTCCGGCCTCGGCCGCGGCGGCCGCGACCGCCGCGGCGGCGGGCTTCTCCGCCTCCACCGCAGCCGGCGCCGCCGTCTCGACGGAGGCGGCGGGCGCCACCACGCGCTCGGGCTCGGCCGCGGCCGGCTCCTCGCGGCGTGGCTTCATCGGCACGACCTTGCCGTCGGCCGCCGGTCTGGTGGCCGGCTCGGCGACCTTCTGCGGCGCTGGCTCCGCGTGCTCGCCGGGCCTCGGGGTCTCGGGCGGAGCGGTCTCTCGGGCGGCCGCGGCCACCACGGGCTCCTTGGGTCGGACCGGGGCCGGCGGCGCGGCCGCGGCGGGCCGGACCGCGGGCGGCTTCGCGGGCGCAGGCTTCTCGCTCGGCACAAGCCGGACCGGCGGCGCCGTGGGAGCCTGGCCCGGGGTCGCACTGACCGGGGCGGCCGGCGCCGCAGCCGCAACCTCCCCGGGCAGAATGATCTTCTCGACCTTGGGCGGGGCGGGCACGGACGGCGTCGCAAGCGGCGCCTTCGTCTTCGCGACTGCCGGGACGGGCGCGCCCTTCGCCCCCGCCTTCCCCTTGGTCGGCCCCTTCCCCTTCACGGTGGTCGCGCTCGCCGCCTCGGCAGCCTTCCTCGCGCGCGTCCGCGCGGCCTTGACGGCGGCGGCCTTGGCCGCCTCGATCTTGGCGCGCTGGTTGGCGACGCGCTCGGACTCGAGCCGCTCCGTCTCCTTCCGGGAATACTCGGCCGCCCGGTCGCCCAGCGACTCCCGGAGCGTCGGGAGCACGGAGTCCTCGATGGCGCTCGCCGAGCTCTGCTCCTTGTAGCCCATGCCGTGGAGCTGGTCGATGATCAGCTTCGGCGCAACGCCGAGTTCCTTGGCCAGCTCGTGGACCCGGGTCTTCCCGGCCATATCAGCTACCCCTTTCGACCATCTCAGGAGCCCCCTGCCCCTGGCTCAGGAGCCCGCGCAGCGCCGCGACGACATCGGGCGTCGCCACCGCCGGGGCTCGGAATGCCTGGGGCCAGCGGCCCCGACGCACGCACTCGGACAGACACGATTCTTGCCGGCACAGGTAGGCGCCGCGTCCCCGCCCTCGCCGCCCTGGGTCCGGCTGGACCCGCCCGTCCGGCGTCCGGACCACCCGGAGGAGCTCCGCTTGCGGACGGGCCCGCCGGCAGCCGAGACAGGTCCGGACCGGCGACCCTGCCGTCATCGGACCCCTTCCTCGGCCTGCCCGGGCTCGGCGGTGACCGCCTCGACGGCCGGCGGCTCCACGATCTCCTCCGCCGCCCGCGCGGCCAGCCACGCCTCGGCGCCAGCGAGAACCCCCTCGGCCCTCGGCGCCTCGGCGCCCAGCACCTCGCGCAGGCGCTCGAGCCCGGCCGACCGGATCCGCGCCGGCGAGTGAAGCCCGTGCTCCTGGAGGCGAGCCCCCAGCTCCGCACCGATCTCGGCGATGTCGGCGAAGGCCGCGAGGCCGGTGGTTCGCTCCTCCTCGTGACGACGACGCTCCTCCGCCAGCTCGGACTCGCTCTTGACGTCCACGCGGAGCCCCGTCAGCTTCGCCGCGAGCCGCGCATTCTGCCCCTTCTTCCCGATGGCTAGCGAGAGCTGGCTGTCCGGGACGACGACCTGGGCGGTGCGCTCCTCGCCCTCCCCCGCGATCGTGACCGAGCTGACCTTGGCCGGTGACAGGGCGCGCGCGACGAGCGTGGCCGGGTCATCCGACCACTCGATGATGTCGATCTTCTCCCCGCGCAGCTCCTTCACGATGACCTGGATCCGCGTCCCGCGGAGGCCGACGCACGCGCCGATGGGATCGATGTCCCGCTTGGTGGACGCCACCGCGAGCTTGGCGCGCTCGCCTGGCTCCCGCGCGGCGCCGCGCACCTGGACGATGCCCTCGGCAATTTCCGGGATCTCCGTCTCGAAGAGGCGGACGAGGAAGCCCGGATGCGCCCGGGACAGCACCACCTGCGGGCCCTTGGGCGTGTTGCGGACTTCCATGATGTACGCCCGCACGCGGTCCCCGGCCATGTAGCGCTCACCGGGAATCTGCTCCCGCTCGGGCAGCACGGCCTCGGTCCGGCCCATGTCGAGGATCACCGTGCGCTTCTCGATGCGGTGCACGAGCGCCCGCACGAGCGTCCCCTCGCGGTCCTTGTACTCCGAGAAGATGCCCTGGCGCTCGGCCTCGCGGACGCGCTGCAGGATCACCTGCTTGGCGGTCTGGGCGGCGATCCGGCCGAGCTCCTTCATCTCGAGGTCGACCTCGATCAGGTCCTCGAGCTGGGCGCCGGGCTTGAGCCGGCGCGCCTCGTCGAGGCTCATCTCGAGCTTCGGGTCGGTCACCCGCTCGACCACCCGCTTCTCGGCGAAGACCCGGATCGCCCCGGTCTCGCGATCGAGCGTGAGCCGGGTGTTGTCGCCCACGCCCATCGTCCGTTTCGACGCGGACAGGAGCGCGGACTCCAGCGCCTCGAAGAGGACCTCGGTCGCGATCCCCTTCTCGCGCCCCACCTGCTCGATCGCCAGCTTGAGCTCGCGGTTCATCCCGCTCTCCCGGAAGCGCCCGGAGCCTCGGCCGGCTCCACCTCGAGGCGCACCTTGGCCACGGAGCTCCGCGCGACGCGCTGGGAGCCGGCGGGGGTGGCGAGGGTCAGCGCCTCGCGGTCCACGTGGGCGAGCCGCCCCGAGAGCTCCCGGCGCCCGTCCACAGGGTCGCGCGTCCAGACCCGGACCAGCCGCCCCGTCCCCCACTGGAGCTCGCGGTCCTTGCGGAGCTCGCGGTCGAGGCCCGGCGACGAGACCTCCAGGTCGTAGCTCGTCCGGACGAGGTTCGAGACGTCGATCAGGTCCCCGACCTCGTGCGACAGCTCCTGGCATTCGCCGACCGTGACGCCACCCGGCTTGTCCACGTAGACCCGCACCGCCGCCCGCCGGCCGTTGCTCCGGACATCGAGGTCCACGAGGGTCAGGCCGCGGGCCTGGACAGCCGGGAGCACGACGGTCTCCACCGCCGCCTCCAGCCCTGCCAGGTCGGTGCCTACCGTCACGTCCCCTCCTCCGCTTCCCATCGGTGTCCATGAACAAAAAAGTGGGCCGCGCCCACTTTTTGTCAGCCGCTTAGTATACCCCGAGATGCGGAGTCGAGGAACCCCTCGGGGTCTTCGAGAGCCTAGAGGTCGGCGGTCAGGCTCCGCTCGAGGTCCCGGACGGCGGCCACCACCCCGTCCGGCGAGACCGCGACGTCCTGTCGATCCCGCCGGGTCCGTACCTCGACCTTCCCTTCCTTGCCGAGGAGCGCGCCGACGGTCACGCGGACCGGGAGGCCGAGGAGGTCGGCGTCCTTGAACTTCACCCCGGGCCGCTCTTCGCGGTCGTCCAGGATCGCATCGAGCCCGGCCGCGCCGAGATCGCGGTAGATCCGCTCCGCCATCTCCCGGACCGGCTGCTGCTTGGGGTTCACGGGGAGCACGTGCACGCGGGCGGGCGCGATGGACCAGGGCCACACGATGCCGTCCGCGTCGTGACGCTGCTCGATGGCCGAAGCGACGATCCGCGCGGGACCGATGCCGTAACATCCCATGACGATCGGATGCGCCTGTCCCTGCTCGTCAAGGTACGTCGCGCCGAGCTTGGCCGAGTACCGGGTCCCAAGCTTGAAGATGTTCCCGACCTCGATGACTTGCTCCACGACGAGCGGCGCGCCGCAGGACGGGCAGCCGTCCCCCGCCTGCGCGAGGTGAAGGTCGGCGTGGCGGGCGGCGAAGTCCCGACCCGGCCGGACGCCGCGGTAGTGCACGCCCTCACGGTTGGCGCCAGCGACGTACGCCCCCTCGCCCAGCACCTCGTCCGCCACGATCGGCACGGACGCGTTCACGGGGCCCACCGAGCCGACCGGCGCGCCGAGGGCGTCCCGCACCTCGTCGGGGTGGGCGGAACGCACCTCACCCCCTAGGAGCCGCGCGAGCTTCTTCTCGTGGAGCTGCTGGTCACCACGGACCAGCGCCAGCACCGGTCCGGTCGGCCCTTGGTAGAGGAGGCTCTTGATCGTGTGGGCCGGTGGCACCCCCAGGAGCTGGCAGATCTCGGTGATCGTGCGCACCCCCGGCGTGGAGACCTCGTCACGGGGCCCGGCGGGAAACGCCGGTGCCGCCGGGGGCCGGGACCGCGCGAGCTCGACGTTCGCCGCGTAGCCGCACGCCGGGCACCGTGCGATCTCGTCCTCGCCCGCCCGGCTCGGCGCCATGAACTCGTGGGCGCCCGCCCCACCCATCATCCCGACGTCGGACTCCACGACGTGGAAGGCGAGCCCGGACCGCTTGAAGATCCGGTTGTAGGCTTCCTTCTGCCGCTCGTACGCGACGTCCAGGCCGGCGTCGTCGGCGTCCAGCGTGTAGGCGTCCTTCATCCAGAATTCGCGCGTCCGGAGGACCCCGGAGCGCGGCCGCGCCTCGTCCCGCTCCTTGATCTGGATCTGGTACCAGACCTGGGGAAGCTCCCGGTACGAGCGGATCTCCTTGGCGGCGAGCCAGGCCACGACTTCCTCGTGCGTCATCCCGAGGCACATGTCGCGGCCGTGGCGGTCCTTGAGCCGGAACATCTCGTCCTTGATGTCGTACCAGCGGCCCGACTGCTGCCAGAGCTCCGCGGGTTGGAGCACCGGCATCGTGATCTCCTGGCCGCCGATTCCGTTCATCTCCTCGCGGATGATGGCGTTCACCTTGTCGATCGCCCGCTGGCCGAGGGGCAGGTACACGTACACCCCCGCGGTGAGCTGCCGCACCAGGCCGGCGCGGACCATCAGCCGGTGGCTCTGCGCCTCGGCGTCCGCGGGGTCCTCGCGGAGGGTCGGGATGAACGACGTGGTCCAGCGCATGGCCTAGCTCCCTCGGATCAGGGCGCGGCGGAGCGGACCGCCGTGGGGGTCAGTGCGACGCCTTGGAGACGACGTTCGGGCCCGGCTTGCCCGGGCGGTAGAGCAGCCGCTCGACGGGCTTGCCGTCGATCAGGTGAGACTGGACGATCTCGGCCACGTCCTCCGCGCGGGCGACGGAGTACCAGACGTTCTCGGGGTACACCACGATCATCGGCCCGTTCCCGCACTGGGAAAAGCAGCCGGACTTGTTGATCCGGATCTCCTGGTGGAGGCCCGCCCTCGCGATCTCGGCGCGCATCGCCTTGACGTAGCCTTCGGTGTCGCCCTGGGTCGGGCACGTGCCGCCCGTGGTGCAGACGAAGACGTGCCGCTCGTACTGGCCCATCGTCTAGCGGAACAGCTTCCCGACCGGGGGCAGGAGTCGGGTGAGGTCGTTGAACAGCGCGAACACCATCAGGAGCAGGAGCAGCGCGAGCCCGATCTGCTGGGCGATCTCCCGTTTCCGGAGCGATAGGGGCCGGCCCAGCACCGCCTCGATGGCGAAGAAGAGGAGGTGCCCGCCGTCCAGCATCGGGACCGGCAGGAGGTTCAGGATCGCCAGGTTCACGCTGATCAGCGCCACGAAGAACGCGTACGAGACCAGTCCCTGCTGCGCCTGCTGACCCGCCACCATGGTGATCTGGAGCGGGCCCCCGATGTTGGAGGCCGGGATGGTCCCGGTGGCGAGCTTCCAGATGGACACCGCGGTGATCGCGGTGACGTCCCAGGTCCGCGCCACGCCGCGGGCGACCGCCGTCACGGGATCCGACCGCTTGAAGGACTGCGACGTCGCCGTGGCGATGCCGATGCGCCCGACCTTCGTCTCGTTGCCGAGCGCGTCGCGCTCGACCTCCACCTTCGGAGTGACGGAGATGTCCATCTGCGACCCGCCACGCTCGACCCGGAGCGTGAGGGTTTCCTCGGCCCGCGCCGAGATCGTCTCCGCCAGCTCGTCCCACGTCTCGACCGGCTGTCCGTTGAGCGCCACGATCCGGTCGCGGGGCTGCAGCCCCGCCTCGGCCGCCGGCATGCCCGGACGTACCTCGCCCACGACCGGCGGCAGGTACGGGCGCGCCCCGATGCTCCACGCCTCCGCCGGCTCGTTGAACGGGGTCCGCACCGGCACCTTGCGCGGGGTCACGGTGACGTTCTGCCGCGCGCCGTCCCGCACGATGGTGAGGGCGAGGGGCTGACCGTTGGCGCGGATCACCGCTTCCTCGATCTCGCCCCAGTGCTCGATCGGCTTCCCGTCGATGGATACCACCTGGTCGCGAGGGCGGAGCCCGGCCTGCGCGGCGGAGGAATCGGCGGTCACCCGCCCGATCGTCGGCTCGAGGACCGGCACGCCGACGGCGGCGAACACGACGGAGAAGATCGCGGCCGCGAGAACGAAGTTCATGCCGGGCCCGGCGAACACGATCAGCGCGCGGGCCCAGAGCGGCTTCGTCGAGAACGACTTGGCCGGATCCGTCGGCGGCGTTTCGGTCGCCGGGTGGATGGCATCCTCCCCGTGCGCCTCCTCACCCATCATCTTCACGTAGCCGCCGAGGGGCACGATCGAGACGCAGTACTCCGTCTCGCCGCGGCGGAACCAGAAGATGCGGGGCCCGAAGCCGAGGGAGAACCGCTCGACCCCGACGCCCATCGCCTTGGCCACCAGGAAATGCCCGAGCTCGTGGATGAAGATGAGGGCGCCCAGGGCAACCACCGCGCTCACGACGTAGTCGAACGCCCCGCCCAAGAGCATGCTGCCGAACGAGCCGTCGGCGAGGAGAACCCCGCCGGTCGCCCCCGTCAGGGCCCGCGTCCAGCGTCTCACCGGCGCCCCCATCAGCGGCGCGCCGCCCCGGCCGGGACCGCGCCGAGCGCGGCCTCGGTGGAGCGCCGCACCACGCCGTCGAGCGCGAGGCAGGCGTCGAGGTCGTCCGCGGCCGCGCCGGCATGGACGTCGAGCGCCTCCCCGATCAGACGCGGCACGTCCATGAAGCCGCACCGTCCCGCGAGGAACGCGGCGACCGCGACCTCGTTCGCCGCGTTCAGGACCAGCGGGGCCGCGCCGCCCGCACGCCCCGCCTGGCGGGCCAGCGCGAGGCACGGGAACGCCGTCTCGTCGGGCGCCTCGAACGTCAGGGTGGCGCGCTCGATCAGGTCCAGCGCGGGCGCGGGGCACGGGAGGCGATCGGGGTACGTGAGCGCATACAGGATCGGGATCCCCATGTCCGGCATGCCGAGCTGGGCGAGGACGGAGCGGTCGACGAACTCCACCATCGAGTGGACGATCGACTGAGGGTGCACGACCACGTCGATCCGCTCGAACGAGACTCCGAAGAGCCAGTGGGCCTCCAGGACCTCGAGGCCCTTGTTCATGAGCGTCGCGGAGTCGATCGTGATCTTCGCGCCCATGCGCCACGTCGGGTGCCGGAGGGCCTGCTCGACCGTCACCCGCTCCAGGTCCGCGCGCGACCAGCCGCGGAACGGGCCGCCCGACGCGGTCAGCACGAGCCGCCGGACCTCGCGCGGCGCTGCCCCCGCGAGGCACTGGAACAGCGCGCTGTGCTCCGAGTCCACCGGGAGCACGCGCACGCCGTGCTCGCGCGCCGCGCGGGTCATCAGCGCGCCGGCCATCACGAGCGTCTCCTTGTTGGCGAGCGCGATCGTCCGGCCCGCGCGGATCGCGGCGAGCGTGGGCACGAGGCCCGCGGCGCCGACGAGCGCCGAGACGACGACGTCCGCCGGGACGTCGGACGCGACCGCCGCCAGGCCCTCGAGCCCGCTCAGGAGCTCGGGCCGGGGCGCGGGAAGCTCCCGTGCCAGGCGATCCACGGCCGCGCGGTCGAGCAGGGCGACCGCGGTCGGGTGATACGCCTTGATCTGCTCCGCCACCAGCCCGACGTCAGAGCCGCGGGCGGCCAGCCCGCCGACGCGGAACTGGTCCGGGAACGCCGCGATCAGGTCGAGGGTGCGGCGGCCGATCGATCCGGTCGCCCCGAGCACCGTGACGGTCTTCACGTGGGTAGTTGCGTCCTCAGCGTGGTCCGGTGAAGTAGAGCCAATAATACAGGGCCGGGACGTTGAAGAGCAAGGAGTCGAGCCGGTCCAGGAGCCCGCCGTGGCCCGGAATCAGTCGCCCGGCGTCCTTGGCGCCCGCGCTCCGCTTCAGGAACGACTCGCTCAGGTCGCCGACCTGACCCACGACGCCCAGGAGGAGGCCGACGCCCACGGCCTCGGGAAGCGAGAGCCGGACGAGCGGCGCGCCGACCACCGCCACCACGGCCGACACGACCACCTGCGCCGCGCCACCCTCGACGGTTTTGCCGGGCGACACCCGCGGCGCCAGCGGACGGCGGCCGAAACGGCGGCCCACGAAGTACGCGGCCGTTTCCCCGCACCACGTGATCCCGGCCACGAACAGGGTCAGCATCGCGCCGTCCGGCAGCGCGCGAAGCCAGATGGCGTGGCCGAGCAGCCAGGCGCAGTAGCAGACCCCGAGGAGCGTCAGCGTGAGCCCGGTCCACGCGCGCTCGGGCCCGACGTCGCGCCGGAGCCCGAGGGCAACGACGACCACGACGGCCAGGGAGAGCGCGAGCGGGAGCAGTACCGGCCGGTTCGCGCCGAAGGCCAGCACGACCAGCGCGCCGAGGATCAGCCCGACGCCCGAGTCCGCCTCGACGCCGGCCGCCTGGAACATCCGGTACAGCTCGAGCTGCGCGCCCACGGCGAGCAGGAGCACGACGCCGGTGAAGAGCCAGGCCGGTCCCCAGAAGACGAGGGCGATGACGGCCGGGATGCCGACGAGGGCGCTCAGGAGCCGTTGCGCGAGCACGGGCTCCGCGGCTCGGCGGCCGACGGCCGCCTACAGGCCCCCGAACCGACGAGAGCGGCGCTGGTACTCGGCGACCGCGCCGTAGAGGTCCCGGGGGGCGAAGTCGGGCCAGAAGACCGGCAGGACGAGGATCTCCGTGTACGCCACCTGCCACAGCAGGAAATTGGAGAGTCGATACTCGCCGCTGGTCCGGATCAGGAGGTCGGGATCGGGCACACCCGCGGTGTCGAGCGCCCCGGCGAGGCTCGCCTCGTCGATCGCCTCCGGGGCAAGCGTCCCCTGCGCCACCCGGTCCGCCAGGGTCCGGACCGCGCGCATCAGCTCCCGGCGGCCGCCGTAGTTGAGCGCCATCAGGAGCGTGAGGCCCGTGTTGGCCTCGGTCGCGCGGACGGCGCGCTCGACGCTCCGGCGAACGCCCGGGTCGAGGGTGGCAAGCTCCCCCAGCGTGCGGAGCCGGACGTTGTTGTCGAGCAGGCCCGGCAGCTCGGCGTCCACCGAGCTCTCGAGCAGCCGCATGAGGAAGCTCACCTCGGCCGCGGGCCGGGTCCAGTTCTCGGAGGAGAATGCGTACAGGGTCAGGTACTCGATGCCAAGGCGACCCGCGGCGCGCACCGTGTCGCGGGCGGCCCGGACGCCCTCCCGGTGACCGGCGACGCGAGGCAGGCCCCGCTGCCCGGCCCACCGCCCGTTGCCGTCCATGATCACTGCGACGTGCCGCGGCAGCGGCTGTCGCCGGACCGCCTCCAAGAGGGCGGCCTCGTCGGCGACCACCGCGCCGGCGGCCGGACCGGGCGAGTCGGCCGTCAAAACTCCAGGATCTCCTGCTCCTTCTTCTTCAGGAGCTCGTCGACCTTCTGCGTACACCGGTCGGTGAGCTTCTGGAGCTCCGTCTCGCTCCGCCGCTCGTCGTCCTCCGCGATCTTCTTGTCCTTGAGGAGAGCCTTGATCTTCTCCTTCGCTTCGCGGCGCACGTTGCGGATCGCCACGCGGGAGTCCTCGGCCATCTTCCCGACCGACTTCGCCAGCTGCTTCCGCCGCTCCTCGTTCAGCGATGGGATCGTCAGGCGGATCGCCTTACCGTCGTTCGCTGGCGTGAGCCCGAGGTCGGACTTCTGGATGGCCTGCTCGATCTTCTTCATCGCGCTCTGGTCCCAGGGCTGGATCATCAGCGTCCGAGCGTCGGGCACCGAGATGCTGGCCACCTGGTTGAGCGGGGTCATGGTGTCGTAGTAATCGACCCGGACGTGCTCCAGCAGCGCGGCGTTGGCCCGGCCGGTCCGCACCCCGGCGAACTCGCGGCCGAGCGCATCGAGGGCTCCCTGCATCCGGGTCTCGGCATCCTTCTGGACCGCTTGCGCCGTGTTCATCGCTTCACCTCGGTGACGGAGCGCTGTCGCTGACGAAGGACCCTACGGCGGGGTCCCCGCAGACAACCCGCAGAAGGTTTCCGGAAGTGGTGAGGTTGAAGACCCCGATCGGCAGCTTGTTCTCCATGCAGAGGGTGATGGCGGTCGTGTCCATGACGCGGAGACCGCGGTTGAGCGCCTCGATGTACGTCACGTGGGGCAGCCGCACGGCGTGCGGGTCGAGCATCGGGTCGGCGGTGTAGATCCCGTCCACCTTCGTCGCCTTGAAGATGATCTCCGCCCCCACCTCGACGGCTCGCAAGGCGGCGGCAGTGTCCGTCGTGAAGAAGGGGTTGCCGGTCCCCGCGGCGAAGATGACGATGCGCCCCTTCTCGAGGTGGCGGATCGCGCGTCGGCGGATGTACGGCTCGGCGACCGCCGGCATGTCGATGGCGGACTGGCAGCGGGTCTTCAGCCCCGCCCGCTCGAGCGTGCCCTGGAGCGCGAGCCCGTTGATCACGGTCGCGAGCATCCCCATGTAGTCCGCGGAGGCGCGGTCCATGCCGTTCTGCGACGCGTGGAGACCGCGGAAGATGTTCCCGCCGCCTATGACGATGGCGGTCTGCACGTCCAGGTCGTGGATCGTCCGGATCTCCTGGGCGAGCCGCTCCAGGACTGCGGGGTCGATGCCGTAGCCCTGCTCACCGGCCAAAGCCTCGCCGGAGAGCTTCAGAAGGATGCGTTTGAAACGGGGACGCGCCTCACTCACCGACCTGGAACCGCGCGAAACGCCGGACGGCGATCTTCTCGCCGGTCTGAGCGCTCACCTGGGCGATGAGGTCGCCGACACGGAGCTTGCCGCTCGCGTCGCGGATGTAGGCCTGGTCGACGAGGCACGAGTCCTCGTAGAACTTGGCGAGCTTGCCCTCGATGATCTTCTCCAGCACCTGCGGGGGCTTCTTCTGGTCGGCCATCTGCTCGCGGTAGATCTCCCGCTCGCGCTCGACGACCTCGGCCGACACCTGCTCGCGGGACACCCACTGGGGGTTGGCCGCCGCGACCTGCATCGCCAGGCCCTTCACGAGCTCCTGGAACTGCTCGGTGCGCGCGACGAAGTCCGTCTCGCAGTTGACCTCGATGAGGACGCCGAGCTTCGACCCGGCGTGGATGTACGCGCTGACTACCCCGTCGCGCGCCTCGCGGTGGGAGCGCTTCGAGGCCGCCGCCAGGCCCTTCTTCCTGAGGAAGTCGACCGCCTGCTCCAGGTCCTCGCCCGAGGCGGCGAGCGCCTCCTTACAGTCCATCACGCCAGCTCCGGTCTTGTCCCGGAGCTCGCGCACCTTCTCCGCCGTCGTGGCCATGGTCCTCCGACTCCTTCTGTAACCCGTCCGAATGATCTGGCGGACGCCCGGTCCGGGTCGCTGACCCCGTTGCCGGCCGCCCGGCAAGTCCGGCGGCGTTCCCGCCGGACGGTCCGCCGCGACGCCTCTCAGACGCCGGTGGGCTGCTGCGCCTCGACGGCCTCCGCCTCTTCCGCGGCCGGCTCGTCCGCGTCGGCAACCGGCGCCTCGGCGTCCGCGCTGACCTTGGCAGACACCCCGCGTCCCTCGATGACCGCGTCGGCGATCCGCGACGTGATCAGCCGGATGGCCCGGATCGCGTCGTCGTTGCCGGGGATCGGATGGTCGATGCCGCTGGGGTCGCAGTTCGTGTCCACGATCGCGATGATGGGGATCTGGAGCTTCTGCGCCTCGGCCACCGCGATCCGCTCCTTGCGCGGATCGATGATGTAGACCGCCGAGGGCAGGCCGTCCATCTGCTTGATCCCGAAGAGAGACTTCTCGAGTTTCCCGCGCTCCCGCTCGAGACCCGCCGCCTCCTTCTTGGTGACGCGGTCGAACTCGCCGGTGTCCCGCATGTCCTCGAGGCGCTTCAGGTGATTGATCGACTTCCGGATGGTGGTGAAGTTCGTGAGCGTGCCGCCGAGCCAGCGCTGGTTCACGTAGAACATCCCGCAGCGCGCTGCCTCGTCGGCGATCGTCTCCTGCGCCTGCTTCTTGGTGCCGACGAACAGGAGCGTGCCGCCGTTGGCCGCCAGGTCGCGCGCGAACACCTGCGCGTCGCGGAACTTCTTGAGCGTCTTCTGGAGGTCGATGATGTAGATGCCGTTGCGCTCACCGAAGATGTACTTCGCCATCTTCGGGTTCCAGCGCTTGGTCTGATGGCCGAAGTGGACCCCGGCCTCGAGGAGCTCCTTCATGGTGATCTGAGCCATCGCGGGTGGTTCCTCCCGGTCGGTTCGCCTCCGCGCTCCCGGCGGTCCCCGGCGTCGCCGCGGCCCACCACCGACCCTGGAGCGCGTGTGTGGTAGTTAGCTGGTACCCGTGTTTATCTTAACGTAGTCGGTGGTGAAGTCGCAGGTCCAGATGTGGTCCTGCGCGGCCCCGAGACCGAGGTCGACCGTGACGGCCACCTCGGGCTTCGCGAGCTCCGCCTTGACCCGGTCCCAGCGAACGCCGTCCCGGATCCGCCCCCCCGCCGCTACCTGCTCGTCGCCGTACCAGATCGCGATTCGGTCCTCCTGCACGGTGACGCCCGCGGCGCCGAGCGCCGACATCACCCGGCCCCAGTTGGGGTCGCGGCCCGCCATCGCGGTCTTGAACAGGTTCGAGTTCGCGATGGAGCGGGCGACCGCCTCGGCGTCGCCCCGCGTCTTGGCGCCGCGCACGCGCACGTCGATCAGGAGGCTCGCGCCCTCACCGTCCTTGACCAGCATCACGGCCAGGCGCTGGGTCAACGCGTCGAGAGCCTGCTGGAACGGGCGCAGGCGACGGTCACCGCGGGCCAGCGACCGGTTCTCCGCCAGCCCGTTGGCCAGGAGCACGACGGTGTCGCTCGTGCTCCGGTCGCCGTCGACGCTGATGCGGTTGAACGATCCTCCCACCGCGCGCCGGATGGCCCCTTGCAGCGCCTCGCGCTCCACCGCCAGGTCGGTAGCGACGAAGCAGAACATCGTCGCCATCATCGGATGGATCATGCCCGTGCCCTTGGCGATGCCCCCGATCGTCACCCTCCGGCCGCCGATCTCCACCCGGAGCGCGGCCTCCTTCGGATGGGTATCGGTGGTCATGATCCCTTCGGCCGCCGCGCGGCTCCCCTGCGGGGACAGCGCCTTGACCAGCTTCGGCAGGGCCGGCCGGATCTTGTCCATCGGCAAGGGGCGCCCGATGACACCGGTGGAGGCCACCAGCACCCGCTCGTCCGGGATTCGCAGGTGCTTGGCGACGATCTCGGTCATCTCGCGGGCGTCGCGGATCCCCTGCTCGCCGGTGGCGACGTTCGAGCAGCCGCTGGACGCGACGATCGCCTGGGCCACCCCGCTCCGGATCCGCTCGCGGGTGACCTTCACCGGCGCCCCCACGATGCGGTTGGACGTGAAGACCCCCGCGGCGACCGCCGGGTTCGAGGAGTAGATGAGCGCGAGGTCCTTCGCGGGCGCCGCCTTGATGCCGGCGTGGAGCCCCGCCGCCAGGATGCCCGGAACCGCGGTGATCCCGCCGTCGGTCCACTCGTGGTCGGCGCCCGTCATCGTGTCCTCTCCAAAAAAATACCGGGAAGGTCGCCAGGACCTTCCCGGGAATGTCTCCGAGGGATCCGGACTACCGCTTGGAGAACTGGAAGCGCTTGCGCGCGCCCGGCTGTCCGTACTTCTTCCGCTCCTTCATCCGCGGGTCGCGGGTGAGCATCCCCGCGCGCTTCAGCTGGGGCCTGAGCTCGGTGTTGAACTCGAGCAGCGCTCTCGCGATGCCATGCCGCACCGCCCCCGCCTGCCCCGACAGCCCGCCGCCCCGGACGTTCACCTTGGCGTCGAGCTGCGACGTCGTCCCGGTGAGCTCGAGGGGCTGGGTCACGATCAGCCGCAGCGTCTCGCGGGGAAAGTAGTCCTCGAACGGCCGCCGGTTGACGAGGATTCGCCCCTGGCCCGGCCGGAGGAACACGCGCGCGACGGAGGTCTTCCGCCGTCCCGTTCCGTAGAACTGCACCACCTCCGCCATCACGACTCCTTCTTGCGTGCGGGCAGCGCCTGCGGCTGCTGCGCCTGATGCGGGTGCTCGGCACCGCGGTACACCTTGAGCTTCTTCACCATGGCGCGTCCGAGCTTGGTCTTCGGCAGCATGCCGGACACCGCCCACTCGACGACACGCTCCGGGTGCGTGCGGAGCATGGTGTCGGCGCGCGTCTCGGTGAGCCCGCCGATGTAGCCGGAATGGGTCCGGTAGAGCTTCCCGGAGAGCTTCCGGCCCGAGAGGGCGACCTTGGCCGCGTTGATGACCACGACGTGGTCGCCGGTGTCCACGTGCGGCGCCCAGATCGCCTTGTGCTTCCCCATGAGGAGGGTGGCCACGCGAGCGGCCAGCCGGCCGAGGATCTGCCCCTCGGCGTCAATCAGGTGCCAACTCCGCGCCACCGCGTCCTTCTTCGGCATGACCGTCGGCATACGACGTCCGTCTCCACGAGCTCGAGAGAGGTAAATGAGCGAACGGCCACTCCGGGGCGGACCGCTCGGGCACAATCCGCAAGCCGTAACCTTATCGGAGGCGCCTCAGGGTGTCAACCCCTGATACACCCTGGAGCCCGGTCCGACGCGTCGGGATGCCGACCCGGGCTGCGGGATCAGGCGCGGCGGCGTCCGCGGGCGGGCGCGCCGGTGCGCACCGCGCCCCGGCCGCCAGTTTTCCCGGGCCAGGGACAGAGCGCGCGGACCGGGCACGCCGGACACTCCGGAGTCCGGGCGTGACACACCTGCCGGCCGTGCGCCTGGATGAGGTGGCAGAAGCGGGTCCACTTGGGGCGCGGCACCACCTCGGCGAGCTGGGCCTCGATCTCGTCGGGATCGTCGGCCTTCGCGAGTCCGAGCCGCTGCGTCACGCGGAACACGTGCGTGTCCACCGCGATGCCCGGCACGCCGAACGCGTTGCCGAGCACGACGTTCGCCGTCTTGCGGCCGACGCCGGGCAGCGCGACGAGCGCCTCGAGCGTCCGCGGCACCTCGCCGCCGTGCCGCTCGACGAGCGCCCGCGCCATCCCGAGGACCGACCGCGTCTTGGCCCGGAAGAAGCCCGTCGAGCGGATCTCGCCCTCGAAGATCGCCGCGTCGGCGCGCGCGTAGTCCTCCGCGCGCCGGTACTTCTGGAAGAGCGACTGGGTGACCTGGTTCACGCGCTCGTCCGTGCACTGGGCGGCCAGAATCGTCGCGACCAAGAGCTCGAGCGGCGTCGTGAAGCGGAGCGCGCACGCGGCGTCCGGGTAGGCGCGCTCGAGGTGCCGGATGAGGGACCGCGTCCGGGCGCGGCGGGCGTCGACCGACTCCCTCAATCCGATCCCTCGGTCCTCAGGGCGTCCGCAGCACCTGGTAGAAGTGGACGCCGACGACGGTCGCGTAGCTGACGGCGGCGGCCGAGAGAACGAACCACGCCAGCCCGCCGAGAACCGGAATCATCCCGAGGACCGAGCTCGCGATCGCGAGCCCCACCAGGACGAGCAGCAGCCCCACCACCAGGCCCACGACCGATCCGACATGCGCGCGAACGACCGCGACACTCCGGCGCATCCCATCGATCGCGCCCAGCCCGTCGAGCAGCACGGCGGGCAGCGTGAACATGAGGCATACGCCGGCCACCAGCCCTGGAATCAGGAGAAGGAGGAATCCGATCCAGACGACGAGCCCCACCAGGCTGGACGCCGCAACGACCGCGCCGAGCCGGCCGAGGACGGTGTTGAGCGCGTCTCCCAGGGTCGGCTCGCGGCCGGCGAGCGCGTCGCGCGCCATCACGACGACCATCCCGGAGCTCAGGAGCCACAGCACGCCCATCACCAGGGCGAGGACCAGGACTCCGAGGATGATGCCGACGATGCCCCCGAGGGCCGCGCCCGGACCGCCGCCCACCGCGCCCCCCATCAAGCCGCCCAGCAGCACCGCCGCGCCGCCGATGAAGAAGACCAGCGCGAGCGGGATGACGCCGACGGCGAGCGGAGGCACGATCAGGACCGGAAAGCGGGCCACCGCCTGGTAGGCCAGTCGGAAGTGCCCGACGACGTCGCCGTCCGCCACGTTGCCCATCGGTTTCTCGCTCACCCGGGCGAGGCGGGACCGAGCCTAGGGCGACGCATGCCGCGCGTCAACCGGCCCTCGTGGCCGCCCGGTCGACCGGCGCCGCGGTGGCGGATCGTCGGGCGAGGGCGCACCACAGGACCCAGAGGAGGAACGCGGGAGCGCCTACCGCCGCCGCCGCGAGGAACGGCGGCAGGAGGCCCAGCCACGCGACGGGCCCGACCATGTAGAGGAGATCCTCCGGCTCGAAGCCCAGCCAGTTCCCCTGGGCGACCATCGCCTTGCCCGACGTCTCCTCCAGGAAGACGCGGATCACGAAGACAACCGCGATCGAGCCGGCCGCGAGCGCGCCCGCCACCGGCGCCCAGCCGTCGAGCCACGAGGCGCGGAGGCCGACGCCGAGGCCCGCGAAGAGGCTCACGTAGCCCAGGCCCGCCGCCACGTGATCGTAGTAGTGGCCGAAGCGGCTCGTCAGGCCGGTCAGGCGGGCGAACTCGCCGTCCATGTGGTCGACGAGGACGCCCAGCATGAAGAGCCCCCCGCCCAGCGCCGCGCGCCCGGGATCGCCGGAGGCCATGAGCCAGGCCGCGGTGAGGGACGAGAGGAGGCCGAGCGTGGTGAGGCCGTTCGGGGTGAGCGGAGTGTGCCGGAGCGGGCGGACGAGGAGCCGCGCGAGCCGGACGTCCCAGGGGGGCGGCGGCCCCGCCTTCGGCCGAGGCTCAGCGGACGGCATCGCGGTCTCGCAGGAACTCGCCCAGGCGGACGAGCGCCTCGCGGATTCGGGGCAGGCCGTTCGCGTACGAGAAGCGCAGGTACCCCTCGCCGCCCGCCCCGAAGTCGATGCCCGGCGTCACCGCCACGCGCGCGCCGGCGAGGATCTCGAAGGCGAGGTCGTACGACCGCTCGCCGAAGCGCCGGGCGTCGGCGAAGACGTAGAAGGCGCCGTTGGGCTCGGCGACGATTCCGAGCCCGATCGCGCGGAGACCATCGATCATGACGCGGCGGCGCTCGTCGAAGATCGCCCGGAACCGGCGCACGTCGTCGGCCGCCTCGCGCAGCGCCGCCACGCCCGCCCACTGCACGAACTCGTTCGACGAGATGAAGAAGTTCTGGTGGAGTCGCTGGAGGGCGCGCACGTACGACTTGGGCGCGATCAGGTAGCCCAGGCGCCAGCCGGTCATCGCGTACGCCTTGGAGAAGCCGTTGAACACGAAGGCGCGGTCCGTGAACTCCAGCACCGTGTGATCGGGCTCGCCGTAGCTCAGGCCGTGGTAGATCTCGTCCGAGACGATCCAGCACCCGTGCCGCTCCGCGAGATCCGCAAGGGCCGCCAGCCGGTCCCTGGGGGTCACCACGCCGGTCGGGTTTGCCGGCGAGTTCACCATCACCGCCCTGGTGCGAGGCGACAGGCGCTCACGCACCCCGTCGGCTCCCAGGCTCCAGCCCTCGGCCTCGGGGGTCGGCACGTACACGGGCGTCGCGTCCGCGTAGCGCACGAAGTTCGGGTAGCAGGCGTAGTGCGGGTCGGACAGGATCACCTCGTCGCCCGCGGACAGGAGCCCGGTGAACAGGAGCAGCATGCCCGGCGAGGTGCCCGCGGTGACCAGTACCTGGTCCGGCGACACCGCGACCCGGTACGTCCGCTGGTAGTGCTCGGCGATGGCCTCCCGCAGCGGCAGGATGCCGAGGCTGTGGGCGTACTTCGTGCGGCCGTCCCGGATGGCGCGGACCGCGGCCTCGCGGACCACCTCCGGCGTCTCGAAATCGGGCTCGCCGAACTCGAGGTGGATCACCTCGTGCCCCTGGCGCTCGAGCTCCTGGGCACGCTCGAAGACCTCGACCGCCAGGAACGGCGTGATCTCCTCGGTGCGCTTCGCCAGCTCCGCGAACGCGTGGGACATCGGCCTCAGTGCGCCGCGCGGCGGCGCCGGCGCGCGAAGCCGGCGCGCTGGGCGGCCCGCACGACCTCGCGGGCGACCGCCGGGGCCACCTTCCTGTTGAACACGCTGGGGATGACGTACTCCTCGTGCAGCTCCTTGCGGCCCACCACCGAGGCGATGGCGTGGGCGGCGGCGATCTTCATCTCGTCGGTGACCCGGCTGGCCCGGCAGTCGAGGAGCCCCCGGAAGAAGCCGGGGAAGCAGAGAACGTTGTTGATCTGGTTCGGATAGTCGGACCGACCGGTCGCCATGACGCGGACGTGGGACTCGACCTCCTCGGGCATGATCTCGGGCACCGGGTTGGCCATCGCGAAGACGATCGGGTCCCGAGCCATCGCCTTGACGTCCTGCGGCCGCAGCACGCCGGGGACCGAAAGGCCGATGAACACGTCGCTGCCCTGGACGGCGTCGCTCAGGCTGCCCTGGCGGCCCGCCGGGTTGGTCTCCTGCGCCACGCGGGTCTTCATCGCGTCGAGCGGTCCCGGGCGCCCGATGGCCAGGATGCCGTGCTCGTCGACCCCGAGGATCCGCCGCACGCCCACCGACCGGAGGATCCGGATCGTGGCCGTGCCCGCCGCCCCGACCCCGCACACCACCACGGAGATATCGGCCAGCTCCTTGCGCACGATCCGGAGCGCGTTGAGGAGCGCCGCCAGGACGACGACCGCCGTCCCGTGCTGATCGTCGTGGAAGACCGGCACGTCCAGCTCCTGCCGCAGCCGCTCCTCGATCTCGAAGCACCGGGGCGCCGAGATGTCCTCGAGGTTGATCCCGCCGTACACCGGGGCGATGTGCTTCACCGTCCGCACGATCTCGTCCACGTCCTTCGTCGCCAGGCACACCGGGAAGGCGTCGACGTCGGCGAGCTCCTTGAACAGGAGCGACTTGCCCTCCATGACCGGCAGCGCCGCCTGGGGGCCGATGTCGCCAAGACCCAGCACGGCCGTCCCGTCGGTCACGATCGCCACGGTGTTCTGCTTGATGGTGAGCGCGTAGGCGCGCTCCGGATCCTCCCGGATGGCGAGGCAGACGCGGGCCACGCCCGGCGTATAGGCCATCGACAGGTCGTCGCGCGTCTTGAGCGGCACCTTGCTGCGGATCGCGATCTTGCCGCCCAGGTGCATGAGGAACGTCCGGTCGGACACGCTGACGATCCGGATGCCGTCGACGCTGCGGATGGCGGCGACGATGGCCTGACCGTGCTGCTCGTCGCGCGCGTTGATCGTGAAGTCGCGGACGATCAGGTCCTTGACGAGCTCGACCAGGTCGACGGCGCGGATGTCGCCGCCTGCCTCGCCGATCGCCGACGTCAGGCGGCCGAGCATGCCCGGCCGGTTCTTGATCGCCGCCCGGATGGTGAGGCTGTACGAGGCGCTCGGGGTGAGGGCCACGGCGTCAGGCCGGCCGCATCAGCGCGCGGCCGACCACCGGCGGCAGCTCGGGATACCGCGCCCGCAGCTCGGGAACGAGGCGGTCGAACTCGTCCTGGACCGTGACCCTGAGCTTGCGGGCGAAGACGACGCGCTCGAGCTGGAGCGTGCCCACGTAGACCGCCGTCTGGCCGACCGAGAATTCCGCCCCGACCTGGAACCACGGCTCCTCGGGAAACGACGGTCCGCTCTCGTTGATGCGCAGGCGCTGGACCAGGTACCGGCCCGGAGGCAGCGTGATCAGGAACGGGCTCCGGGCGAGGTCGATCGGCAGCTCGTGCCGGAAGGCGCCGTCCTCCCGCGCGATGTCCAGCACCACGTGCGGCGGCGCGCCGAAGCCCATCACCACGACCTCACCCATGACCGCCTGGTGTCCCGGCGGCACGTCGAGCGGCTCCCGCCGGAAGACGGAGCACCCCGCCGCCAGCAGCATGCCCGCGGCCAGGACCGCGAGAGGTCCCCGCCACGCCCACCCGGCCAGCCTCCCCGGCAGTCGCGTCACGCGCTCGGCTTCTTCCAGATCCCCCGGTCGTGCAGCAGGCGGATCTGACGCCGGATCACCTTCTGGCGGTACTCGGCGTGCTTCATGGGCGCGCGCTTCAAGTAGAGATTCTTCGGGTAGATCGGCTTCTCGTAGAGCAAGCCGTAGAGCTCGGTCCGGACGTCTTTCAGCCAGTTGTCCCACTGCGCCGAAGCGCGATGGTGCCGGAGCGCCTCGATGTCGACCGGGCCGGCCACGTAGGTCGAGCCGGCCCCGTAGTCCTGCCGCCCGACGATGCGCCCCTTGTAGTCTATGATGAAGGAGCGGCCGCCGAACGTGTCGATGGGGGTGGTCTCCTCCGGAAACAGGTAGTAGGTCCCCATGTTCGGCGCGACCACGTACATGTTGTTGTCGAGGGCGCGGGCGCGGCTCTGGATCTCGAAGTACTCGTTGCCGGTCGCTGGGTGCGGGTAGGACGCGCGGTAGACGACCTCCGCGCCGTTGAGGGCGAGCGCGCGCGCATTCTCCGGGTACGAGCCCTCGTTGGCCATCATGATGCCGAGCCGCCCGATGTCGGTGTCGACCACCGGCCAGAACGCCTGCAGGTTCCGCCCGTACTTCTCGACCCACCAGTCGTAGACGTCATGCGGGCACATCGAGTGCTCGACGGGGAAGAGCGGAGAGACCTTGTAGTGCTGGAGGATGACCCGTCCCCGCGGGTTGAGGATGAACCCGACGTTGAAGTACCGATCCTTCCAGTCGGGGTGACGCGCCTTGGCCTGGGCGATGATGAAGACGTTGTACTCGCGGGCGATCTTGCCGAGCTCCTCGGTCTCCTCCCCCGGGATGTCGATCGCGCACTCCCGCGCGAAGGTGGCGTGGTCGAGGTCCAGGACCTCGTCGTTGAACGCCTGCAGCGCCCCCTCGGGAAACGCGATCAGCCGGACGGGGATGGAGAGGCTGGAAAGCCACGCGGCCGCCTTGACCAGGTGGTGGAGGTGCTCGAGGTTGATCTTGATGTCGCGCCGCTTCCGGATGCCTCGCACCGTGGGAATGAGGCCGACCGCCATGTACGGCTTGATCATCCGTCGTCCCTCCCGCGCAGGCGATATGGTTGAGGACCCGGCGTGCGGACCCTGGCGGGCACTGCGGCGGCGGCCCTCACGGACCCTCCCGCGCCACGCGCGCCAGCCGCGCGCGCGACGTGATCTTGTCGCCGCGCCAGTATTCTCCCACCAGCGTGCCGTCGGATTGCATCGTATAGACGACCCTCGCCTGGACGCGCGGGAGCTCGAGCCGCAGCGCGCCGTCCTCGATGCGGCCGCGGACCCGCGTCCAGCCCGGGAAGCCCACCCCGAGGGCGCCCGACACGCCCCACGAGTACACCGCGATGACCTCGGTGGCCTGCTCGTTCTGGATCTCGATCTCGACCACCAAGACGTGGTCGAGCGCGTCGTCCCACTTGCCGACCCACCGACCCGAGAACTTGGCGTTCTCGCGCGGAACGCTGGTGGGCGGCGGCACCACGCGGAGGTCGGGCGGCATGGGCGGCACCGGGATCGGATCCTCGGCGCAGCCCGCCAGGACGATACCCAGCCCTAGCCCCGCGAAGAGCATCGCGGCGCGGCGGCCGCGCGTCATGGCGCGGCGACCCGATCGCCCTGCTGACGAAGCACTTCTTCCATGATCACCTGATTCAGATGGTCCACCAGGGCGTGGCGGTCGCGCCCTGCGTCGTTCCGGACGAGCTCCCGCACGCGAGCCGGGCGCGCGGACATCAGAACGAGCATGGTGCCGATCGACACGGCTTCCTCGATGGCGTGGGTCACGAACACGATGGTCTTCCCCGTCTCTGCCCAGATGCGTCGGATCTCGGCCTGCATGATCCGCCGGTTCTGCGCGTCCAGCGAGCCGAACGGCTCGTCCATGAGCAGGAGCTCCGGCTCGATCGCAAGCGCGCGGGCAATGGCGGCCCGCTGTCGCATCCCGCCGGAGACCCGATTCGGATAGTAGCCCTCGAAGCCCGTGAGGCCCACGAACCGGAGGTAGCGGTGGGCGGCCTCCCGGCGGGCGGCCGGGTCGACCCCGCGCGCCTTGAGCACGAGGGCGACGTTGTCGGCCAGCGTCATCCACGGCAACAGCCGGTCCTCCTGGAAGACGACCCCGACGTGGAGGTCGTTGACGCCGCCGTAGGCGATCGGCCGGCCGTCGACTCTCACCTCGCCCGTGGTCGGCGGCTCGAGCCCGCCCAGGATTCTGAGGAGCGTCGTCTTGCCGCACCCGTTCGGGCCGAGCAGGCACACGAACTCACCCTTCTCGGCCTGGAGCGAGACCGCCTCCAGGACCGGGATCGAGTACCGCTTCGAGACCTCGCGCACCTCGAGCTTCATCGGAGGTTCATCGTACCGTACCGGTCGACCCCCGTGGAGCTTTCGAAAGGGCCGCGGGGGGGGCGGAATCAGCGCCAGCGCTCGAGCCGGCGCGTCAGCGCATCGAACACGAGCTTGTCGGTCACGAGCATGATGGCGACCATCACCAGCGCCCAGGCGAAGACCATCTGGGTCGCGAGGATCTCTCGGCTGTAGTTCATGACGTAGCCGATGCCGCTGGTCACGCCGAAGATCTCCGCGACCACCGAGACCTTGAGCGCGAGCCCGAAGCCCACCTTCATGCCCGCGACCAGGTGAGGCACCGTCGACGGGATGACGATCGACCGGAAGCTCTCCCACCCCGAGAGACGGTACACCTGGCCCATCTCCAGGAGACGGCGGTCGACGCTCGCGACCCCTTCCACCACGTTGGCCGCCACGACGGGCAGCGTGATCATGAACGTGGTGAAGATCGGCGCCATGTTGGTCAGCCCGAACCAGATGAGTGACACGACGATCCACACGAAGACCGAGGTCGAGTTGAGGACCGTCACCACGTCGGCGACCGCGATCCGCGCCGACCGCCACAGGAAGGAGGCGAGCCCCATCAGGAGCGCGACGACCAGCGCGCTCCCGAAGCCGATCACGATGCGGTAGAGGGACGCGCCCGCGTGCGTCCACACCTCGCCCGTGCGGATGACGCCCGCCAGGCCCTGCGCCACGGACCAGGGCGACGGCATCACGTACGCCCCGTAGCGGCGCGCGACTGCCTCCCAGACGACCAGGACGACCGCCAGGACCAGGAACGACGGAAGCCGGAGCCGCTCGCTCCAGCGCGCCGCCGACCCCGGCGAGCTCAGCCCCGCCAGAAGAGCTCCTCGGTGGCAGACCGCGAATGCCACGCGGACTTGACGGACATCGGGTCGCAGATCACGGCGAATCGTGGCATGAGACGCAACCTCCCCGCAACCGACCGACCCACGCGTCCGGCCCGCTGGCCCCCAGGGCAAACCGACTTGCCCTCGTGCTCGGCCGGGACCGAGCCTGGAGCAATGACCCCCGGCCAAGCCCGCCTCCCTCCGACCACCACCCCACTGACCAACCGGACCTCCACGCCGGGCATCGGTCGGGTGCGGACAATCTCGTGAGACTTCACAGCTAGTTCCCGTCTCGTGGCCGGTGGCGATCGACCATGCCCATTGCCGAATGCCCAGTGGCTGGTAGGCTCGGGCCAGGGAAACGGCCACACCCCCTGGACAGTGGCCCCTACCTCTTGACACAAGGTGAATGATAGTTCACTATGGCAACGACACCGAGACAGATGGGCATGCGACTCAAGCGGCTCCGCACGGTGAAGAAGATGAGTCAGGCGGCCCTGGCGAAGCGGGCCGGGCTGACCCGGGAATACGTGAACAAGCTGGAAGCGGGAAAGCAGGACCCGTCTTTGACCACGATCAACGCGCTCGCCAAAGCCCTCGGCGTGCCGGTGACCGCGCTGCTGGAATGACCTTCATGGCTGGAGTGACTTTCATGTAAGGGAGGCTCTTATGCGTCGGAGACGTCAACCTCAGAACTTTCAGCACCGGGCGCCAAGACGGAGTTCAGCGAAGAACGTTACGGCGCCAGTCCCTGTCAACTCGCCCCGCGATGAGCGTCTGGTGGCGCTCGAGGTCGGTTTGATCCAGGGGACCGTATCCGTGCTCCGGGCCACGGTCCCGCTGGCGTCACTTCTGGTGCATCACCCGCAGACTCTCCATCGCGCTCGGGCATCGCTCCGCGATGAGTCCTCGCACCACGCGGCCGTCGTCCAGCGCGTCTTGGCGGGAGCCATGGTGTGGCACGTCTACCGAGACGAGGCTGGTGCGCTCGTGATGTACGACGACTACGCGGCGTATCTCGTAGCCCAGGAACTGGGGCACCAGACAATCGAGGTCGACATTCTCGCGCCGAACGCGGCCTAGACACGAACACGCCCCCGCGCGGTGTCGGCGCACCGCCGGGGGCTGGCCCACCGCACACCGTTACCCGCCGGCCAGTGGCCGAAGCACATCTGCCGGGACGACGGCGGGGCCACCTTCCACGCCCGGCGATTCCGGTCACCAGCCGCCGCCCCCGCGCAATCCGGTCAGGGACTTCTGCGATTGGTGGGCTTCCCCATGTTGGCCGCCACGACGTGCAGCGTGATCACGAACGTCGTGGAGTCGCGATGCGGCAGAGCGAGGCGCCCGTGCGCTTCCACACCTCGCCGGTGGCGACGAGGCCGACGAGGCCCCGAGCAACCGATCCCAGGGACGGTGCATGACATAGGCGCCGTAGTGGCGCGAGGCGGCCTCCCACACCACGAGGAGCACCGCCCAGGACAACCAGCGGCGGGAGCCGGAGCCCGACGCTCCAGCTCCCGCCGCCAGCGCTTACCGGAAGGGCCGTCAGGCAGACAGGCGCCGCGCGAACGCGCCGAATTTCGGAGGGTCGTGAAGCACGGCGAATCCTGGCACGGCCCGCGACCCGTCTGCAACCTGGGCGAGCTTGCGGCAGCTTCGCCTGTCCCCCAGCGCGATCAGAGGTCCTCGAGATATCCGGCCACGACGAACTGCCCCTGGCCGATCCCGGTCCCGCTGCTACGGAACGCGAACACGTGGATCGAGCCCTCGGCGGGGATCTTGACGACCTGGCCTACGACGAAAGCGTCCGAGGAAGCCCCCGAGGGGAGGGGGAAGGTGCCATGGGGATGTGCCAGGACGCGGTGAAACACGGACGTTGTCCCGAAGCCCGTGTTGAGCTCGATCTGGACCTTCTGGCCGACAGGCACCCCGAAGGTTCCCGAGACGTACTCGATGATCAGCCGCTTCCCCTCCGGGACTGGGATGTCCCCGTGGCCCCCCGGGCCCGCCTGCGCCAGTCCGTCTTCCCAGAACATGTCGACGGACCCGTGGAAGGGCTGGCGCGCCGGGCGCACCGGAACCGGGCTCTCCGTCGGGTTCACGACGATGACCTCGCGGGGCGGCGGGGCGGCGGCGCTCCCGCCAGGCCCGAGGGCGGGCGCGAAACCGGCGAGCACCAGGACCACAGTTAGGGCGCGGACGAGCCTTGACGACGATCCGTTCATCGCGGACCTCCCTGTTCTGCGCGTTGCGGAACACCGACACCGCGCAGCCTGTCGTGCATGCTCCCCGGCAACGAGGAGCGGGGCCACACGGGCTGCGCAGCCGCGGGCCCGGTCCACTCCGAGCAAGGCCCGCCCCTTCGGCCGGCCCACGGAGCTCGGCGACGGGAGGACTAGCTCAGGCGGGCCGCCAGAAGAACTCCTTCTTGATGCGGTCCGGGCTGTCCCAGACGTCCGACTTCAGGAAGCCGGTCTCCTTGATGAGCTTGAGCTGGACCACCAGGGTGTCGATCTGCTCGTCGGACAGGCCGTGCATCATCTGGACCGTCTGTCCGTGCGCGTATTCCACGACCGGGCGCGGCATCTTCGTGATCTCGGTCGCGATGTCGATCGCCTTCGCCTTGTTCCCGTTCCAGATCTCGACTGCCTCGCGCTGGGCGTCGTTCAGATCCCGGGGGAAGGTCGGGTGCTTCTCGATGAAGCTCGGGTTCACCACGTAGCACACGTGCACCGGGTAACCCGTGGCACGGCCGGTGGCCTTGCGCCACAGGTCGATCTGCTTGGCGACGTACACGCCGTCGCCGCGCTGGACGATGAGGTCGGACACCGGCTGCCACGCGATCACCGCGTCGACGTCCTTCTTCGCGAGCATGGTCGCCATGTCCGGCGGCGCCTGGGCGGTGATGAGCTGGGTGTCCTTCTGCACGTCGAGCCCGTAGCCCTTGAGCGTCAGGGACCGGATGTCCAGGAAGGTCGTCGTCCCGACCACCGCCGCGATCTTGCGACCCTTCAGGTCCTCGACCTTGGCGATGCCCGAGTCCTTCCCGGCGACGATCGCCCCCAGCACGGCCGTCGCCACGCCGGTGACCTTCACGGGAACCCCGTCCTCGAACATCTTCGCCGAGAGCGCGAACGACATGTCGATCGCGTCGACGTGACCGGCAGCGAACGTGTTGACGAGGCCGGCCGGCGAGCCCGGCACGACACTGTACTCCGCCTGCCAGCCGCGCTTCCCGAGGAGGTCCTCCTTGTGGACGATCTCGCACGCCGCCCATCCGAGCTGGAGGTATGCGAAGCGGACCTTGCCCTTGCCCTGCGCCGCGGCGCGGCGCGCGGCGAAGCCGGCCAGCGCGGCGCCGGCCGCCACGCCGGACCGCAGGAAGTCTCGACGTCTCACCTGCCCTGCCTCAGGTCGCATCGCTCGCCCTCCCTGACTCCGGATTCTCGGGATTCACCAGCACGAGCGCGTCCACGGCCACCAGCCGGCCGCCCGACGCGATCAGGGGATTCAGGTCTAGCTCCGCTACCTCCGGATGATCCAGCAAGAGGTCACCGACGCGGGTCACGATGTCCGCCAGCGCGCCCTCGTCCACCGCCGGCGCCCCCCGGTACCCCTCGAGGAGCGCCGCTCGCCGGCCCTCGCGCACCATCGCGCGCGCGTCCTCGGGCGCGAGCGGCGCGAGCCCGACCGACACGTCGCGGAGCAGCTCGGCCAGCACGCCGCCGAGACCCACCAGCACCACGGGCCCGAAGGTCGGGTCCCGCCGACCTCCCACGAGGAGCTCGAGGCCCTGCCGTACTTCCTCCTGCACCAGGAGGGGCCCGGGACCGACGCGGGCCTCGAGGGCGCGCACGGCCCGCGTCAGCGCAGCACCGTCCCCGACGCCCAGCACGACCCCGCCTCGATCGCTCCGGTGAAGCACGTCGGCGCGCGCCGTCTTGACGACCAGAGGGTAGCCGATCTCCCCGGCGGCCGACAGGGCCTCGTCCGCCGTGGCGACGATCCGCTCGCGCGGGAACGGCACTCCGTAGGCTTCGAGGAGCAGGCGGGCCTCCTCATGCTCGAGAGGGCCGTGGGCGGCGCCGAGGCGCACGATCAGGCCCGCGGGCAGAACCGGCGCGTGCCGGCCGGCGGGCATCACGTCCGCGCCCCGCTGGAGCTCGCTGCGTCGGACGAGCGCCCGGTACGCCCGCACGGCGCGCTCGGGGCCCGGCACGAGGGGGATCCCGGCCGCGCGGAGACGCGCGTCCATCTCCCGGGTGTCCACCGTGAACGCGACGACAGGCTTTCCCGTGGCGGCCTGGGCCGTCACGAGCGCGTCCGCGTACGCGGGGCGGTCCAGGCCGACGTCGATCGCGACGGCGCCCGAGATCTCGGGCGCCTCGAGGACGAGGCGCACGCTCGGCTCGAAGCCGGCCGGCTCGATCTGGGGCGTCATGTCGACGGGATTTCCGTCGGCGCCGAAGTCCGGCAGCTGGGCCCGGAGCGCCCGCCGCCGCTCCTCGGACAGGGCCGGCACGCGGAGCCCCGCCGCCTCCGCGGCGTCGGCGGCGACCACCGAGGGTCCGCCCGAGATCGTGAGGATCGCGATCGACCGGTCGCGCGGCAGACGCGTCGCGTGGGCCTCGAGCGTCACCATCGCGTCGAACAGCTCCTCGGTCTCGTCGACGGCGACGACGCCGGCGGACGCGAACGCGGCGCGGTAGGTCTCCCACGCGCCGGCGAGCGAGCCCGTGTGAGAGCCCACGGCCCGCCGCCCCGCCTCCGCCCGTCCGCCCTTCAGCGCGACGACCGGCTTCGCCCGGGCGAGGCGACGTGCCGCGGCCACGAACGCCCGACCGTCGCGGATTCCCTCGACGAAGAGTCCCACGACCCGCGTGTCGGGATCGTCGGCGAGCCATCCGAGGCAGTCCGCGAACCCGAGGTCGGACTGGTTGCCGATCGAGAGGAACTTGGCGACCCCGAGCGAGCGCGCGCGCACCTCGCGGAAGAAGAGCCCGCCGTAGGCGCCGCTCTGCGACACGAAGGAGATGCCGCCCGGCTGCGCGGGCACGTCCCAGAAGTAGGAGGCATTGAGCCTCCCGGGGACGTTCACGACTCCCATGCAGTTCGGGCCGACGACGCGCATCCCGCTCGTCCGGGCGATCGCCTCGATCTCGTCCTGGACGGCCCGCCCGGCGCGTCCCGTCTCCCCGAACCCCGAGGAGAGAACCACGCACATCCGACAGCCCCGCGCGGCCAGCTCGCGCACGGCGGGCAGCACGGCCTTCGCGGGCAGGCTGACGAGCGCCAGGTCCAGCCCGCGCGGGAGGTCCTCGACGCGCGTCACGGAGGGGCGGCCGAGGATGGGCTCGCCGCTCGGGTTGACGGGGAACACCTCGCCCGGGAAACCCGGAGCAACGAGGTTCTGGACGAGCCGGTGGCCGAGCTTCGCCGGGTTCCGCGAGGCCCCGAGGACCGCCACCCCGCGCGGGGCGAAGAGCGGCGCGAGATCGACGGTCACCGGATTCTCGCGTCGCGCCGTCAGGCGCGGCCGGGGCGCGTGAGCTCCCGGAGGTCCTCGATCTCGTCGACGCGGCCGAGCGCGTCGCGGAGACGCCGGGTCTCGGCCGCGCCCATCCGGGGCCCGACGAGGGCCTCGAACTTCGCGCCGAGCTCGCGCCGGAGTCGCTCCGGATCTCGGCCGAGCCGGAGGTCCCCGACCCGCTCCCGGACCGACCCGTCGCGGAGCCGCACGACGGCCCGCGCGCGGGACTCGTCGAGCTCGGCCTGGGGCGAGAGGCGCACGCGCTCCGCCAGCGCCCGCGTCGCGAGATCCCGGACCGCCTCGGCGGTGAAGTGCTCCTCGACGACGCGGCCGCGGAGGAGCGCGCTCGCGGCGCAGTAGGTCATGCTGAACTTGCCGCCGAGGCCCGTCTCGGGACGGCGCTGGTCGGCCACCAGGAGGGTCGTGCGGCAGACATCGAGGTCCACGCTCTCGATCGCCGCGGGGTCGACCTCCGTGCGGAGATCGAGGAGCGCCGTGAGAGCCGCGTGCGTCGCGAAGCAGCACGGGAAGCGCTTGAAGAACACCTCGTTCACGGCCCAGTCGCGGCCGAGCCCCTCGGCCAGGCGGGCGGGCGCCCAGTCCGGCGACAGCCGCCGCGCCCAGGTGTCGCGGTCGAGCACGCCCGCCGGGCCCGTCACGCCGCGCGCGGCAAGCATCGCGGCCAGGAGCCCGTCCGCCGCCGCGCGACCGACCTGGAACGGCTTCCCCATCGTGCCGAACGACTCGTGAATCCCGCCGAGCTGGGCGGCCGCCAGCCCGACTGCGCGATCGATCCCCGCCGCGTCCAGGCCCAGGAGCCGCCCGCACGCCGCCGCACCCCCGAGCCTGCCCAGGGTCGCCGTGGCGTGCCAGCCGGCACGGTAGTGCCCCGGCGCGAGCGCGCGCGAGATCCGGCACATCACCTCGACGCCCAGCACGAACGCGGCGAGGACGTCGCGACCCTCCGCCCCCGTCGTCTCCCCGAGCGCGAGGAGCCCCGGCAGGAGCGGCGCCGTCACGTGACCCGGCAACGCGAGCACGGTGTCGTCGTAGTCGAGCGCGTGCGACGCGGTCCCGTTCCAGAGGGCCGCGGTCACCGGCGAGGCCGTGCGGTCCGTCCCCAGGACCGACGCCGGGCCGGCCGGCTCCGGCACGGCCTCGCGGAGCAGCTGGGCGACCGGCTCGTCGACGCCGCCCACCGTGACGCCCCACCAGTCGAGCACGGCCAGGCGGCCCATCTCGACCGCCGCCTTCGGCAGCGCCTCGAAGGGCGTCTCCGCCACCAGGGCGAGCAGCTCGGCCCCCGGAGTCCTCGCGCCGCTCATGATCCGCCTCCCGTCCGCGAGAAGAACGCCTCGGCCCGCCGGGCGATCTCGCGCGCCGACAGGTCTTCCTTGTGCGTGGCCAGCCCCCATTCGTGGCCGAACGGGTCGGCAACCTTGGCGTAGCGGTCCCCCCAGAACATGTCCGTTACCGGCATCCGGACCTCGGCGCCCGCCGCCACCGCGCGCCGGAACGCGCGGTCCACGTCCCGGACGTAGAGGTGCAGCGTGCCGGTCGCTCCGCCGAGTGTCTGCGGGGCGCGGCAGCCCATGTCCGGGAACTCGTCGGCCAGGAACACGATCGAGTCTCCGATCTGCAGCTCCGCGTGCATGATCGTCTTGCCGTCCGGGAGCGGCATGCGCCCGCGCTCGCGGGCGCCGAAGGCGCGGCGGTAGAACTCGATCGCGTCGGCCGCTCCGCGTACGGTCAGGTGGGGCGTGACGGTGTGGTAGCCCCGCGGGATCGCCGCCGCACGACCGACCGCCCGCGCCGCGTGGCGCCGCCTGCGGCGCTCGGGTCCGACGACCTTCGCCCGCGCGGTCGCCTTCCTGCTGGCCGCCTTCCTCATGGCGCTCCCGTCCTTTCTCGCCGGTCCACCACCCGGACCGACTTGCCGGTGGGCCGCGGGATCTCCCCGGGGGCCATCGGCCGGATCTCCGGCGTGAGACTGAGCCGATCTCTCAGCTCGCGCAAGAGGCGGGTCTCCGCGGCCGGGTCGAACGCGGGGCCGGCCTCGACGCACAGGACCAGATGGTCGCCGCGCTGGGCGTCCCGGTCCAGCACGATCTGGTACTCGTGGTCGAGCCCCGGTTGGCGGAGGAGAATCTGCTCGACCTGGCTCGGATAGAAGTTCACGCCCTTGAAGATGACCATGTCGTCCGTGCGGCCGTGGAAGCGGTCCAGGCGGACGCCGGTGCGTCCGCACGCGCACCGCTCCCGCGACCGGATGCGCGTGACGTCCCGCGTCCGGTAGCGGACCAGCGGCAGCCCCTGCCGCGTGAGCGTGGTCACGACCAGCTCGCCCCGCTCGGCGTCGGGCAGCACCCGGCCGGTCGCGGGATCGATGATCTCCGGGAGGTAGTGGTCGTCCCACACGTGGATGCCGTCGCGCGCCTCGCACTCGATCCCCATGCCGGGGCCGCCCGTCTCCGTCATGCCAATGAGGTCGTGGGTCCGGACGCCCATCTCCGTCTCGATCCGGGCCCTGAGCGCATCGGACCACGGCTCGGATCCGAGGAGGGCGACGCGCAGCCGGGTCGACCGGAAGTCGAACCCTTCCTCGCGCGCCACCTCGATCATGCGCAAGGGGTACGTCGCGATCGCCGCGAGCGCGGTCGCCCCGAGGTCCCGCAGGAGCTGGAGCTGGAGGAGCGTCCGGCCGGCCCCGACCGGGATCACCATGGCGCCGAGCGCCTCGGCCCCGAAGTGGAAGCCGAAGCCGCCCGTGAACAGGCCGAACGACGCGGTTACCAGCAGCACGTCCCGCGCCGTGACCCCGGCCACCGCGAGCGAGCGCGCCATGACCTCGCGCCACTGGTCGATGTCGGCGGCGGTGTACGGGTTGACGACCGGCGAGCCCGTCGTCCCGGACGACATCTGTATCCGGCGGATCGGCTCGGGCCCGTGACAGGCCATCTCGAACGGATACCCGTCGCGGAGCCGCTCCTTCGTCAGGAAGGGCAGCCGCCGGAGATCGTCGAGCGAGGTCAGATCGCCCGGGGCGACCGCGCCGAGGTGCCGCCGGTAGGCCGGATTCCGGGCGACGCGACCAAGCGTGTCCCGGAGCCGCTCGAGCTGGAGGGCATCGAGCGCCGCCCGATCGCGCGTCTCCTCGGTCGGCTGGAACATGACGGCGGCCCGGTCAGGCCCCGAGCGTCCGGCGAGCGAGCCGGCGTCGTCGCGGCCGGGCCAACGCCGGCAGGCCCGGTCCGGCCGCCGTCACCGCCTCGACACCCACGCGAGAGCGGTCCATTCGGTCTGCCTCCTCCGGCGCCCGGCCGACGACCACCCGCGGGATCGGCCAGGAAGGGGCCCATTGTATGTCAGGAGATCGCGGCGCCGCCCGGAGGGCCCGGAATCCCGGCGCAGCCCGGACGCGTCCAATAGGCGGCGTCAGGAACCGGCCCGTGGTGGGCCGGCCATCGCCGGGAGGATCCGATGACGAACGCAACTTCCGAGTCCGCGACGCTCCGGCTCACGGAGCGCAACTTTGCCGAGATCGTCGCGGCCACGCCGCTGCTCCTCGTGGACTTCTGGGCTCCGTGGTGCGGGCCTTGCCGCGCGGTCGCCCCGACCCTCGAGGAGATCGCCCGCGCCGAGGCGGGGCGCGTCGTGGTGGCGAAGGTGAACGTGGACGAGGAGCCGACCCTCGCGCAGCGCTACCAGGTGCAGGCCATCCCGACCCTGATGTTCTTCAAGGATGGCCAGGTCGTCGACACGCTGGTGGGAGCGCCGCCGAAGGCCGACCTCGCCCGCCGCGTCGCCGCCCTCGTCTAGCCCGGAGGGCCGGATCCCGGGCCTCGCGGGTCCGGCCGGCTCTCCGTCCCGCATCGCCGCCGGGCCGCGCCTTGCGGCCGGCGCCGGCCGCGCCGTATCCTCGGCTCCGGAGGGAACGGAGACGTGAGGGTGCTGGTGCTGGGCGGTGGCATCGCGGGCGTCACGGCCGCGTACTTCCTCGCGAAGGACGGCCACGAGGTCACCCTCCTCGAGGAGCAAGAGGGTGTCGGCCGCGACGCGAGTGCCGCCAACGCCGGCATCATCGCTCCCGGCCACTCGTTCGCGTGGGCCTCCCCCAAGGCCCCCGGCATGCTCGTCCGGTCGCTCTTCGGCCACGAGACCGCCATCCGCGTCCGTCCTCGACTCGATCCCGCGCTGATCGCCTGGGGGATCCGCTTCCTCCGCGAGTGCACGGCGACGCGCGCCCGCCGGAACACGCTCGTGAAGCTCCGTCTGTGCCAGTACAGCCAGGCCGTGATGACGGACCTCGTGGGCGCCGAGGGCATCGAGTACCACGCGGTGAGCCGCGGCGCCCTCTACCTCTTCCGAGACCCGCGGGAGCTCGAGGCCGGCGCGCGGAAGATGGCCCTCCTCGCCGAGCACGGGCAGCGCCAGGAGGTCCTCGACCCGGCGCAGGTCGCGCGGCTCGATCCCGCCTTCGAGCCGGTCCGCGACAAGATCGCGGGCGCCGTGCGGGACCTCGGCGACACCAGCGGGGACTCGCAGCTGTTCACGGAGAACCTGGCCCGGATCTGCCGCGACAAGCTGGGGGTCACCGTGCGGCTCGGCGTGCGCGTCACGGGACTGCAGGCCGAGGGCGACCACGTCACCGCAGCCGTCACCACGGCCGGCGTGTTCGCGGCCGACGCGTACGTCCTGGCGCTCGGGGTCGGGGCCCCGCTCGTCGCGCGCACCATCGGCGTGCGGCTCGGGATCTATCCGGCGAAGGGATACTCGTCCACGTTTCCCGTTCGCGCGGACGGCCTGGCGCCGACGGTCCCTGGGGTCGACGAGCAGTGGCTCGTGGGCTGGTCGCGGCAGGGCGACCGCCTCCGGCTCACGTCGACCGCCGAGTTCGCGGGCTACGACCGGAGCCACACGCCGCGCGACTTCAACAACATCCTGCGGCTCGCGCGGGACCTCTTCCCCGACGCCGCGGACTGGACGCGCGGCCAGTACCGGGCGTGTCTCCGGCCCATGACTCCTGACGGTCCGCCCGTGCTGGGGCGGGGACGGCACCGGAACCTCTACTTCAACGCCGGCCACGGACACATGGGCTGGACGATGGCGTTCGGCACCGCGCGGATCGTGACGGACCTGATCGCGGGACGGACACCGGATCACGATCCGGCCGGACTCGGGCCGCGGCCGGTCGCCGGGGGACTCTGAGGCGCGGCGGCAGCGCCGCTGCCGCGATCAGCTCTCGTCCGATGGCGCCGGACTCGCCGGACCGGGCGCCTCGATTCCGGCTCGGCGGCGCGATGGTCGTGGCCGTCCTCCTCGCGCTCTGCCTGCGCCTCTACTTCGTCTTGACCCCTCACGGCGTGCTCGACGCCGACGAGGCGATCGTCGGCCTCATGGGGCGCCACATCCTCCAGGGTGAGTTCCCGACCTTCTACTACGGTCAGCGGTACATGGGCGCGCTCGAGCCCTCGCTCGCCGCCCTGGGCTTCGCCATCGGCGGCGCGACCCCGGTCGTGCTCAAGCTCGTCTGCCTGGTGACCTCGCTCCTTCTCATCGGGCTCACGATGGAGCTCGGGCGACGCGCCCTCGGGACCGGCCCCGCGGTCATGGCCGGACTCCTGGCGGCGCTGCCGTCGCTCTTCGTGACCGTGTGGAGCGTCAAGGCCCGCGGTGGATTCGTCGAGACGCTCGTCCTCGGCATGGTCGCCCTCCTGCTCGCGCATCGCACCGTGCGTGGCGCCGCCATCGGCCGCCGCCGCGCCGCCCTGGTCCTCGGTCTCGTCGGGGGTCTCGCGTGGTGGACGTGCCAGCTGGTCGTGTCCTTCCTGGCGGCGGCGGGGATCCTGATCCTCCGCGGCGCCGGATGGCGCGGCGCGCTCCGCATCGCGCCGGCCACGGCGACGGGCTTCGCCCTCGGCGGCCTCCCGATGTGGCTCGTCGGCCTGTTCGGCGACCTCGGCCTGGCGTCGATGTGGGAAGCGGCCTCGCCGGTCACGGCGGCCGCGCAGCTCGGGAACGTCCTGACGATCGGGCTGCCCGGCCTCCTCGGGCCCGCGGGGACGTGGCCCGCGGCCCCCGCGATCGGAGGGCTCACGGCGCCGCTGCTCACGCTCTACGCGGTGGCCTGGCTCTCGCTCGCGTGGACCCGCATGCAGACGTGGCGGCGCGGCCAGCCGGGGGCAGCCGGCGCCGCCGGCGCGGCCCTGGAGGCGATCCTCGCCCTCCCGCTCTTCACCATCCTCGCGTGTGCGCTGAGCAGCTTCGGATGGTTCGTGTCGGAGCCGCGCTACCTCCTGCCGGTCGCGACGGCGATGCCTCTCGTGGTCGCCGCCTGGCTCGCGGGGCTGTGGCAGCTGGGCTGGCGACCCGCGGCCGCCGTCCTCGGTGCAGCGGTCCTCGCCGCGAACCTCGCGGGACACCTCCTCGCGCCCTGGACCGCGGCGCGCGAGGCGCCGGCCTCGCTGGCGGACGCCGTGGCGTTCTTCGAGACCCACCGGATCCCCGTCGTGGCGACGACTTACTGGATCGCGTCGAGGCTCTCGTTCGAGAGCGGCGAGCGGGTCATCGGCGTCGCGCTACGGGACGCGCCCGATCGCTACCCGCCCTACTCCGCGCGGGCCCGCCGCGAGGGCCGGCTCGCCTACGCCTTCTTTCCTGGAACCGCCGATATCGGCGCCGTCGACCAAAAGCTCGCCGCCCTCGGCATGCGGCACGCCCGGACCCCGGTCTCGGAGCTGGTCGTGCTCCACGACCTCCGCCTACCCGGACTGGACGCGCCGCCGCCGGGGCTCTTGTTCGAAGCGCTCGAGCGCCTGCCGGTCCCGGACGCGCGGCTCAGGATCGCCGCGGCGTACGAGGCCGCCGGCCTGTCCGCGCAGGCCATCGCTCACCTCGAGGCCGTTCTCGACTCCGACTTCACGGCCGGGGCCGCGGGGTTCGACCGCCTCCTGACGCTCTACCGGTCGAGCGGCCAGTCGCGCAAGGCGATCGCGCTCGCGACGCGCCGGGCCGCGCTCTTCACCCCGGCCGTGGCCCGCGAGGTGAGCTTCGGCGAGGTCGTGCGGCTGATCGGTTACACCCTGAGCGCATCGACCGTACGCGCCGGCGACCGTCTGCGGCTCGTCTGCTTCTGGTCGACGCGCCGCAACCTGCCGATCGACCTCTACCTCGGCGTCCAGCTGACCGGCGACGGGGACGCGCGTCATGCGGCGACCTTCGGCCCGATCACCGGCGCCTACGGCTCGACGTCCTGGTATCCGGACGAGGTGACCCGCGGGAGCCACGAGATCCCGATCCCCCGGGACTTGGCTCCCGGGCGGTATGCTCTCCGGCTCCGCCTGTGGGAGCCGGAAGAGGTGGAGCCCGACCTACGGCCGCGGGTGTCAGGCACGAGCAGCCGGTGGCTCACTCTGACGGAGATCGACGTCGCGCCGGCGCCCTGACCGCCCCTCGGCAGTTTTGGTTGACACACAACACATGACGAGTACTATCGCCTCATGTCCGCCCTCGCCGAGCAGGCCTGTCTCTTCGGCTCCGGGGCGCCCCGCCTCGACCCCGCGTTCGCCGGTCTCCGCCGGCTGACACTCGGCGCCGGCGCCTGGGTGGAGCACCTCCCCGGCTGGCTCGCGGGACACGACGCCGTCTTCGAGACCCTCCGTCAAACGACGCGCTGGGAGCATCACCGGCGGCGGATGTACGAGCGGATCGTCGACGTTCCGCGTCTCGTCGCGAGCCTGCCGGACGACGGTCCGGGCCACCCCGTTCTCGAGGAGGCTGCGGCCGCGCTCTCCCGGCGCTACGGGCTCGACCTCACGAGCGTCTCGCTCGCCTACTACCGGGACGGCCGTGACAGCGTCGCCTGGCACGGCGACCGTCTGGGCCGGCTGGCCGACGACACGGTGGTCGCCATCCTCTCGCTCGGGGAGCCGCGCCGCTTCCTGCTGCGGCCCGCGGCGGGCGGCGCGTCCCGCGCGTTCGAGCTGGGCTGGGGCGATCTCCTCGTCATGGGCGGGGCCTGCCAGCGGACGTGGCAGCACGCCGTGCCCAAGGCAACCCGGGCCGGGCCGCGGATGAGCGTGCAGTTCCGGCCGATCGCGGTCGACGAGGAGGCGTGAGCCGGAGCGGCGGCAGCCGTCAGCCGCCCGTGAACCGGGGCGCGCGCTTCGCGAGGAAGGCGTCCATCCCTTCCCGCGCGTCCGCCGTGCGGATGAGCTCCGCGACCGCGGCCGCCTCGATCGCCAGCCCCTCGTCGAGGGGGCGCCCGTAGCCCTGGTAGACGCAGCGCTTCAGGAGGCCGATCGCGCGCGTGGGGCCGGCCGCCAGGCGCTCCGCGACGTCGCGCGCGGTCTGGGGCAGGAGATCGGGGGGCACGACGTCGTCGACGAGGCCGACCGCGCGCGCCTCGTCCGCCGTGAGGCGGCGGCCCTCGATCATGAGCCGGAGGGCCCGGGCGGGCCCGATCAGGCGGGCGAGGCGCTGGGTCCCCCCGGCGCCCGGGAAGAACCCGAGCCGGATCTCCGGGAAGCCGATCTCCGCGCCCCGGGCCATCAGGCGGAAGTCGCATGCCAGCGCCAGCTCGGCGCCACCCCCGAGCGCGTAGCCGTTGATGGCGGCCACCACCGGCTTCTCCATGCCCTCGAAGGCCGCTTGCACCTCGACCCACCGGCGCGCGCGGCGCTGGTTCTCCGGAGACAGGTCGCGGAGCATCGTGATGTCCGCGCCGGCGCAGAACCGGCGCTCCCGGCCGGTCACGATCACGGCCCGGACGGCGCGGTCGGCGCCCACCTCGGCGACGACCCGCAGGAACTCGTCGATCACCGCGAGGTCGACGGCGTTCACCGGGGGCCGATCGAGGGTGACGATGGCGACGGCGCCGGCCCGCGTGACGGTGAGGTGGCGGATCGGATCGGTCATCCTCGTGCCTCCCCGCCGGTGCGGGCGACGCGCCGCCGAGCTTCGGGCGTCACAGGCCCCAGCCTCCGCTGACATGGACGTTCGCGCCGGTGACGTACCCCGAATCGTCGGACAGGAGGAACCGGGCCGCCGCAACCACGTCGTCCACCTGCCCGAGGTGTCCCGCGGGGATTCGCCGGAGGAGCGCCTCGAGGTCGGGGCGCGGGTATCCCTCCGTCTCGAGAATGCCCGGAGAGACCGCGTTCACGGTGATGCCGTCGGGCGCCAGGACCGCGGCCAGGGAGCGCACCAGCACGAGCAGCCCCGCCTTCGCGATGAAGTAGGCGGTGACGTTCGGCTGGGCGCCCAGGCGATCCGCGGTCGCCAGGCCGAGCCCGAGGATCCGGCCCCAGCGGCGCTCCCGCATCCTCGGCGCCGCGGCCTGCGCGAGGAAGAGCAGCGGGTCCAGGTTCTGGCGGAAGGCCTCGCGCCACCGCTCGGGCGTCTCCTCGAGGAGCGGGCCGTCGTGGTACGGCCCGGCGCCGTGGACGACGGCGTCGACACGGCCCCAGGCGGCCCCCACTCGCTCGACGAGCGCGCGGGCCTCCGACGGCTCGCCGAGGTCGGCCTGGAGCGCGAGGCCCGGCACCCCTTCGGCCTCGACGGCGGCCCGCGTCGCCTCCCCCGCGCGGGCGTTCGTCTTGAAGGACACGGCCACCGACCAGCCCTGGCGCGCAAGATCGAGCGCGATGCCCCGGGCGATGCCGCGCGTGGCGCCGGTAACCAGGGCCACCCGACCGGTCATCAGTTCAGGCGGCCGCGGAGCGTGTGGAGCGCCTTCCGCGCCTCCGGGTCGGTCGGCGCCGCGCGGACGGCGCCTTCGAACTCGCGGAGCGCTTCCCACCAGCGCCCTCGTCGGAGATGGATTCGGCCGAGGTTCATGTACGGGAACTGGCGCGGCTCGTAGCGCTTGGCGAGCTTCGCCTTCTGGAGCCAGGGGATGGCGTCATCCAGCCGGTCTCGCTGCATCAGGTACACGCCGATGTCGTTGTATGGATTGCCGAACTCCGGATCGATCTCGATCGCCCTGAGACACTCGGCGGTCGCCTCGTCGAGCTTGCCCTGGAAGCTGTAGGTCCACCCGAGGTAGGTGTGGGCCTCGGCCGTCGGGCGGATCTCGATCGAGCGCCGGTAGGCCTCGATCGCGCGGTCGAGCTGGCCGGCCATCTGGAGGCGGCAGCCCTCCTGCCAGAGCCCGGTCGCCTGGCGGAGCGGCTCGTCGTCGGTCACGACGCCAGGTGGCAGGCGACGCGGTGGACCGGCTCGAGCAGGCGCAGAGCCGGCACCTCGACGCGGCAGCGGGCCTCGGCGATCGGACAGCGCGGGTGGAACCGACAGCCGGCGGGAATCGCCAGCGGGCTCGGCGGATCGCCCGCAAGCACGGGCGGCCGCCAAGTCGCCGACGGGTCGGGCGGCGGCACCGACGCCCGGAGGGCCTGCGTGTAGGGATGCCGCGGCCGCTCGAAGAGCGCGTCCGTCGGCGCCTCTTCCACGATCTGTCCCAGGTACATCACGGCCACACGGTCCGCGACCTGCCGCACGACCGCGAGGTCGTGGGAGATGAAGAGGTACGCGACGTGGAACTCCTGCTGGAGCTCCCGCAGGAGCGCGAGGACGCGGAGCTTGACGGTCACGTCGAGGCCGGACGTGATCTCGTCGGCGACGACGACGTCCGGCCGGAGCGCGAGCGCCCGCGCGATGGCGATGCGCTGGCGCTGGCCGCCCGAGAACTCGTGCGGGTAGCGGCGCGCCGCGTCCGGCGGCAGGCCGACCCGCCCGAGGAGATCCGTGACCATGCGGGCATGATCGCCCGGGATCGCGTGGACTGCGAGGGGCTGCCCGACGATCGCCCCGACCGAGCGTCGCGGATTGAGCGACGCGTAGGGATTCTGGAAGACGATCTGCATGCGCCGCCGGAGCGGGCGGAGAGCCGCCTGTGAGAGCCGCGTGATGTCCTGCCCCCCGAGGAGGATCTCGCCGCCGGTCGGCTCGACCAGGCGAAGGATGGTCCGGCCCAGCGTCGTCTTCCCGGAGCCCGATTCCCCGACGAGGCCGAGAGTCTCCCGCGGCGCGAGCGAGAGGCTCACTCCGTCCACCGCCCGCAGCCACCGCGCGGGCCGGAGCCAGCCGCCGCGGCGGAAGTGGGTCCGGAGATCTCGGGTCTCGAGGAGCGGGAGGGTCGCCTCGCCCATCAGGCGCCTCCGTGGAGGTGACAGGCGGCGAGATGGCCCGGCGCGATCTCCCGGAGCGGCGGCATCGCCTCGGCGCAGACCGGAACCCTGACCGGACACCGCTCGCGGAAGGGGCAGGCCGCCGGCGCGCCGGACAGGGCCGGCATGAGTCCGTCGAGCGCGGGGTTCGCGTCGTCCCGGACATCCGCCCGCACCACCTGGGCCAGGAGCCCCTGCGTGTAGGGGTGGGCGGCCGCCCGGAACAGCTCCCGGGTCGGCGCGGACTCCACCAGGCAGCCGGCATACATCACGGCAACGCGGTCGGCGAGGTGGGCCACGACACCCAGGTCGTGCGTGACGAAGAGCGTCGAGGCGCGGTGCTGGGCGTGGAGTTCCTCGAGCAGCCGCAGGATCTGCGCCTGCGTGGTCACGTCCAGCGCCGTGGTCGGCTCGTCCGCGATGACAAGCGTCGGCTCGCAGGAGAACGCCATCGCGATGAGGACACGCTGCCGCATGCCCCCCGAGAGCTCGTGCGGGTAGCGCCGGAACACCTCCGCTGGATCGGGGATCCCCATGCTCGCGAGGATCCGCGCCATCTCGGCCCGGGCGGCATCGCGCGAGAGCCCGCGATGGATCCTGAGCGCGTCGGCGGCCTGGAGGCCCACGCGGAATGCGGGGTTGAGCGCCGAGAGCGGGTCCTGGGGGATCAGGGCGATGCGGTCGCCCCTCAACCGTCGCATCTCGCCCTCCGACAGCCCGAGGAGGTCGCGCCCCTCGAGGCGGATCGCGCCGGCCTGTACCCGTCCGGGCTCGGGCAGGAGTCGCACGACGGCGCGGCCGACGGTCGACTTCCCGGCCCCGGATTCGCCGACCAGGCCGAGAACCTCCCCCGCGTCGAGCACGATGTCGACGGACCACGTGGCCAGTCGCGGCCCGTAGCGCACGGTCAGGCCGCGGATCTCGAGGGTCGGCGTGGTCATCCGCAGCGCCTCACGCGGACGTCCGGAGGCGGGGGTCGAGCCGCTCGCGCAGCCCCTCGCCCAGGAGGTTGAAGCCGACCACCGCCACGATGAGCGCGAGCATCGGCACGCCCATGCCCCACCAGCTCACCATCAGGTAGCCGCGTCCCTCGGCGATCATCGCGCCCCACGACGGCGTGGCCGCCTGGACGCCGAGCCCCACGAACGACAGGAGCGCCTCGACGCCGACCGCGATGGCCATCTCGAGCGACACCAGCACGATGATGAGGGGCACGAGATTGGGCAGGAGCTCCTCGACCATCACGCGGAGCGGCGGAAGGCCCACCGCCCGCGCGGCGTCGACAAACTCGCGCTCGCGGAGCGCCAGGACCTCGCCGCGGATCACGCGGGCGAAGCGCGTCCAGTCGACGATCACGATCGCCAGGACGACCTTCCAGAGCCCGAGGCCCAGCACCGCCATGAGGGCGATCGCCAGCAGGACGGCAGGGATCGACATCCACACGTCGACCACGCGCATCAGGATCGTGTCGACCCGGCCACGGGCGTATCCGGCGACGAGGGCCACCGGGACGCCGGCCAGCGCCGAGATGACGGCGCTGGCCACGGCGACCACGACGGCCACGCGAGCGCCCCACAGGAGGCGAGAGAGAATGTCGCGGCCAAGGCTGTCGGTGCCCAGCGCGTGGCGCCAGGCGCCGCCGGCCCAGACCGGCGGCTGGCGCACCGAGACCAGGTCCTGTCGGTTCGGGTCGTGCGGCGCCACGGTGGGGCCCACGATCGCGAGCACGACCAGGAGAAGCGCGATCGCGCCGCCGGCCCAGAGCCTCCCGTTCACGGCGCGATCACGTCGCCAGGCGGACTCGCGGATTGAGGAGCGCGTACGCGACGTCGACGGCCAGGTTGGAGAGGATGACCGTGACCGCGTAGACGAGCACGATCCCCTGGATCAGGGGAAAGTCCCGGTACTGGAACGCCTGGAGGGTGAGCTGCCCGATGCCGGGCCAGGAGAAGATCGTCTCGATCAGCACGGTCCCGCCGATCAGGAACCCGAACTGGACGCCGATCAGGGTCACCGTCGGGATCAACGCGTTCCGGAGCGCGCGCCAGAGCAGGATCCGGGCCTCGCCGAGGCCCTTCATCCGCTCGGTGACGACGTACTCCTCGCCGAGGGCGCCGATCAGGTCCGAGCGGACCGTGCGGAACACCGCGGCCAGGAGCGGCAGGGCCAGGGCGGTCGCGGGGAGGAGCAGGTGGGCGAGGACCGATCCGAGCGCCACCGGGTCGCGACGGAGGAGCACGTCGACCACCGCCGAGCCGGTCACCTCGGCCGCCTCGTACTCGGGCGCGATCCGCCCCGAGATCGGAAGGAGCTGCAAGATGGCGCCGAAGACGACGATGAGGAGGAGCCCCCAGACGAAGTTCGGCACCGCGATCCCGAGCGTCCCCAGCGACACCGCGCCCGACTCCAGCCAGCCGCGCCGTCGCCACACCGAGCCGGCCCCGAGCAGGACGCCCCCCCCGTCGCGAGGAAGAGCGCGCTCACCGCGAGCTCGAGCGTCGCCGGGAGCCGCTCCAGGATCACCCGGAGCGCGTCCTGCTGCAGCCACAGGGACCGCCCGAAGTTCCCGCGGCAGAGGCTCAGAAAGAACGCGCCGTACTGCGCCCACCAGGATCCGGTCAGGCCGAACTCCCGGCGGACCCGCTCGATGTCCTGCGCGCTCGATCCCACCGGCGCCATCAGGATCGCGGGATCGCCGGGCAGGATCCGGAGGAGCACGAACACGAGGACACTGACGCCCCACAGCGAGAGAACCGCCAGGAGGAGCCGGCTCAGCAGGAAGCGGAGAGACATGACGCGGGCTCGGGTCCAGCACTCGCCACGAGCATGTCAACGATTGGCCGGACTGTAACGCAAGTTCTCCGGGGTCGCAAGGTGGTTGCGGCCGTCGGGGGCCCCGTCATACCGTGGGACCCGTGCTAGACGGCCCTCTGCCCCCGTACACGGTCGTCCCGTTCGTGGCGATGCTCCTCGCGATCGCGGTCTGCCCCCTTCTGACCCCGCACTGGTGGGAGTCGAACCGGAACAAGCTCGTCCTGGCGTGCGTGCTCGGGCTTCCCGTGGTGGGGCTCTACGTCGTGCGCCACCCGCACGCGCTCCTGGAGACGGCCGAGGAGTACGTGTCGTTCATGCTGCTGCTCTCCGCCCTGTACGTCATCGCGGGCGGCACGCGTCTCACCGGAGATCTGGAGGCGACGCCCCTCGTCAACACCGCGTTCCTCGGAGCCGGGAGCCTCCTCGCCTCGTTTCTCGGCACGACCGGAGCCTCCATGGTCCTGATCCGTCCGGTGCTCCAGACCAACCGCCAGCGCACGCACATGACCCACACCGTGGTCTTCTTCATCTTCCTCGTCTCGAACGTCGGCGGCCTCCTGACCCCGCTGGGCGACCCACCGCTCTTCCTCGGGTACCTCCGGGGCGTGCCCTTCACCTGGACGTTCCGCCTCCTGCCGCACTGGTTATTCGCCGTGGGCCTGCTACTACTCGTCTACTTCATCTGGGACTCGGTGGCGTACGGATGGGAGCCGGCCCGGGCCATCGCCAAGGACGAGGCCGAGCGTCGCCCGCTCCGCCTGCAAGGAACGCTGAACTTCGTGTGGCTCGGCGGCGTCGTGCTGGCCGTCGCGTTCCTCCACGCGCCCTGGCGGGAGGCGCTGATCCTCGCCCTCGCCGGGCTCTCGCTCTGGCAGACGCCGCACGCGGTACACCGCGAAAACGAGTTCTCGGCCGGCCCGATGATCGAGGTCGCCGTCCTGTTCTTCGGGATCTTCCTCACGATGATCCCCGCCCTCGACCTCCTCCGGGCCCGGGGCTCGGACCTGGGAGTGGTGAAGCCCTGGCAGTTCTTCTGGGCGACCGGGCTACTCTCGTCCTTCCTCGACAACGCCCCCACCTACCTGACCTTCCTCGCGCTGGGCCAGGGCCTCCGCCTGGCCGACGAGGTGGTGGGCGTGCCTCACGCGATCCTCGCCGCGATCAGCGTCGGCGCGGTGTTCATGGGGGCCAACACCTACATCGGCAACGCGCCGAACTTCATGGTGAAGGCGATCGCCGAGGCCGGCCGAGTCCGGATGCCCTCGTTCTTCGGCTACATGCTGTACAGCGGCGGCGTCCTGCTCCCGGTCTTCGCCGTCGTGACCTGGCTGTTCTTCGCCGGCCGGCCCTGACCGCGACCGTCTCCGGCGCCCGTGCCGGGCTCAGACCGCGAGAAGCCGGTGCTTGAGCGCCAGATCCGCCTCGAGCGCGGCGGCGGCGCCCGCGTGGACGATGCGGCCGTCGTCGATGACGTACGCGCGGTCTGCCAGGCCGAGCGCCATCGAGGAGTTCTGCTCGACGAGCAGAATGGCCGTCCCGTCGGCGCGAATCTCCTCGATCACCGCAATGATGTCCTCGACGATCCTCGGGGCCAGGCCCTGGGACGGCTCGTCCATGAGGACGAGTCGGGGATGGAGGAGGAGGGCCCGGGCGATCGCGACCAGCTGGGCCTCGCCGCCCGAGAGATGCTCGCCGGATCGATGCCGGAGTCGCGCCAGGATCGGAAACCGATCGTAGACGCGCTCGAGGCTCCAGGCGCGCCCTCCCGCCGGCGGTGGCAGAGCGCGCGGAAGCGCCATCGCGAGGTTCCGCTCGACCGTCAGGGTCGGGAAGACGCGGCGATTGTCCGGCACCCAGGCGATCCCGTGCCGCGCGATCAGGTGCGTCGGGAGCGCGGTGACGTCGGCGCCGGCGAACACGATCCGGCCCCGGCGGACCGGCACCAGCCCGAGGATGCTCTTGATCGTCGTGGTCTTGCCCCGCCCGTTCCGGCCCAGGAGGCACACGGTCTCCCCCGCGCCGACCTCGAGCGAGAGCCCGCGCAGGATCTGGGCGTCGCCGTAGAAGGTGTCGATGGCCTCCACCACCAGCAGCGGAGACCGCGAAGCGACGCCGGGAGCCGTCACGATCGCGCGGCCCGCGAGACCGTTCCGGGGCGGCCGAGGTACGCCTCGCGAACCTCGGGGTGGTCCCGGATGGAGGCCGGCGGCCCCTCGGCGATGACCCGGCCCCGGTGGAGCACCGCGACGTGGTGCGAAAGCGTGAGGACGAAGTCCATGTCGTGCTCGATCACGACGACCGTGAGACGCTCCGAGAGCTGGCGCACCAGGTCGCGGAGCGTCTCCATCGGGCGCATCCCGAGACCGCTGGTCGGCTCGTCGAGCAGGAGCACCTCCGGCTCCCCGGCCAGTGCCACGCCGATCTCGAGCAGCCGGCGCTGCCCGTAGGAGAGGTAGCGAGCGGCGACGCGCTCGCGACCGGCCAGGCCGATGAGGCGGACGATGCGCGCCGCCCGGTCCTGAGCCTCGGACAGGGCCCCCGCGGGCGTCCAGCAGTCGAAACCGCGCGCGCGCATGGCCGGCACCGCCAGCCGGACGTTCTCGAGCACGGTGTCCTCGTCGAAGAGATTCAGCACCTGGAAAGACCGGCAGATGCCCAGACGCGCCCGGAGGTGCGGCGGCTGGCCGGTGACGTCCTGACCCTTGTAGCGGATCTCGCCCGCGTCGGCGGCGAGGAAGCCGGTCAGGATGTTGAAGCACGTCGTCTTCCCGGCGCCGTTCGGCCCGATGAGCGCCGACAGCCGGCCGGTCGGAAACACGAGGTCCACGTCGTCCAGCACGACGTGTCCGCCGAACGCCTTGCGGAGACCGCGCGCCTCGAGAACGGGCGCCAACGGCTGCGTGACGGACTCGCCGGACGTCACGGCTCGGGCTCGTTCGGCGCCCCGGCAGGTCTCGGCGCGTCCCCCGCGCGCGCCTCGTGCGCCGCGGCCGTGTCGTGGAATCCCGCCGGCTGGCGCAGACGCCGCGCGACGCCGAGGATGCCCTCGGGCATGAAGAGGATGACCGCCATGAACAGGGCGCCGTAGGCGAGCATCCAGTGGTCCGTCAGGGTCGACAGCACGTCCCGCAGGACCAGGAACACGACAACCCCGAGCACGGGCCCGTAGAAGCTCGCGAACCCGCCGCCGATCAGGCACATGAGCACGACGTTGCCCGACTGGGACAGGCTCATCGGCTCGGCGAACGCGCCGAACCTCGCCAGCGCGTACAGGCCCCCCGCCAGCCCGGCGAACCCGCAGGAGAGCGTGAAGACGGCCCACTTGTACCGGGCCGTGTCGTAGCCCACGGCGCGCGCCCGCGTCTCGCTCTGCCGGATCGCCCGGATGACCTGGCCGAACGGGGAGTTGACGATCCGCCACAGCACGACGGTCGCCCCCACGAACCACGCGTAGACGAAGTAGTAGAAGGGGACGTTGTCCCGCAGCGCATGGCCCAGCACGGAGAGGCGGTTGATGCCGGTGAGCCCGTCCTCCCCGCCCGTCCACCCGTCGAAGACGAACACCATGAACCAGAACATGACGCCGAAGGCGATCGTGAGCAGGGAGAAGTAGATGCCCCGGCGGCGAGCGACGAAGAGTCCGACGCACGCGCCCGCGAGGAGCGTGCCGAGGATCGCGGCCAGGAGCGGCAGGGCGAGGCCGCCGGTGGCCCACTTCTGGGTCAGCCCGAGGACGTAGCCGCCGATGCCGAAGAAGGCCCCGTGGCCGAAGGCCGGGAGGCCCGTGTAGCCGAGGAGCAGGTTGTAGCCGAGGGCGAAGATCGCCCAGATCATCACCTCGGCGCCGAGGTAGGTGTAGCCGAACCGCGGGAGGACCACCGGGAGAAGGAGGAAGAGCGCGAACATCGCCAGCATGGGGGGCGGAGCCCAGCGGGCGAGCGCGCGACTCACCGGCCTTAGAGCTCCAGCACGGACTTCTGGCCCATCAGGCCGCGCGGGCGCCACAGCAGGACGACCACCATGAGCACGTACATCACCAGGATCGAGCCCCGGGGCACGACGAGGTTCGAGAGGCCGCTGACGGTACCGAGCAAGAGCCCCCCGATGACGGCGCCCCAGAAGGACCCGATGCCGCCGATCACCACCACGATGAACGCGGGCATCACCGCCTCGGCGCCGACCGTCGGCTTGAGGCTCCACATGGGCGCGGCGATCACGCCGGCGACGCCGGCCATGGCCGTCCCGAGCGCGAAGACCAGGCTACGGAGCCGGCCCAGGTCGATCCCGAGCGCCCGCACCATCTCACCGTCATGCGCGCCGGCCTTGGTGATCGCGCCGTAGGGCGTCCGCTCGAGAAACCACCAGGCCAAGCCGAGCAGCACGACGGCGAGCACCGCGACGAGGATCCGGTAGCGCGAGTAGACGAGGAATCCCCACTGGAAGCGGCCGGCCACGAAAGCGGGGGCGGAGATCGTGTAGCCGCGCGGGGTCCAGACGATCCGGATGATCTCCTCCAACGCCAGAGCCGCGCCGAAGGTGAACAGGAGGCCGAACAGCGGGTCTCTCCCGTAGGTCCGGCGGACCCCGCGCTCGAGCACGAGGCCCACGAGCCCCACGCCGAGGGGCGCCAGCACGAGGGCGCCCCACCATCCGACGTGGGGCTGGAGCGCCAGGGCGAAGTAGCCGCCCAAGGCGAACAGCACGCCGTGGGCGAAGTTGATCACCTCCATCGTGCCCAGGATCAGCATGAACCCGAGCGCGATGATGGCGTAGAGGAGCCCGAGCACGACCCCGTTGAGGAGCTGGGTGACCAGCTCGGCCAGCCCGGGCATCATGGCCGAGCGCCCTCGGGCGGCGTAGCCCTCACGCCGGGCGGACGGCCTCGATGTCGACGCCCTTCACGAGGCCCCGCCGCGGGAAGGTCCACGCCGCCCGGACATCGGACGCCGACGGTCCTAGCCCCCGTACACCGGGGTGTCGGCCAGCGACTGCATCTTGCACTTGGAGAGGTCGCGGGGCGGCGACACCTCCTCCGGCGACAGCTCGGCGATCATCTCGATCAGGTCGTACTTCTCCTTCATGTCCTTCTCTTTCTTCGCCCGGGCGAGGAAGAGCATCTGGCCGACCAGGTGATCCCACTCGCGGATCGTCGACGGGTGCTTGCGGAAGTTGTCCTTGATGACGTGCCCCTCGAGCGCCTTGATGACCTCGTGGTTCCGGGTCGTGCCCGCTCGCTCGATCGCGCGGAACAGCTCGCGGGTCGCGATGTACCCGTTGCACGACACGTTGTCGGGCACCTCGATGGGAGCGCCGGCCCAGCGCTTGCGGAACCGCTGGACGAAGTCCTGGGAGCCGGGGTCGGTGAGCGTGTAGTGCCACGTGGTCGTGAAGTACCCGAAGGCCTTCTTGGCCCCGAGCGCGTACAGGTCCGGGTAGTCCTGCTGGGGGAACACCCAGTGGGCGTCCTTCTCGGAGCCGAACTCGTTCGCCTGCTCCCGCAGCGCGGTCTGCTCGATTCCCGCCACGTTGGCGAAGACGACCTCGGGTTTCGCGCTGCGGATCCGGAGGAGCTGGGCGCTGAAGTCGCGGGTCCCCTGGGGCACCATCAGCTCGCCGGCCTCCTCGGCGCCGACCTTCTTCATGATGTCGCGCGTGCCGGCAGTGACGTTCTTCCCCCACACGTAGTCGTGGGTCAGGAGGAACCATTTCTTCCCGAGGTTCTTGGCGACGAGCGGGCCCAGCGCCTGGTTGAACATGTAGCCGTTCGCGTCCCAGACGAAGTTGACGCGCTGGCACTTCTCGTTCGTGACGGTGTCGGCGCTCGAGTTCGAGTTGAAGTAGATGATCCCGTACCGCTGGGCGAGCTCCGAGAGGGGGGCGGCGACGCCGCTCGAGAGCGCGCCGATCATGAAGTCGATCTTGTCGCGCTCGATGAGCTTCTGCGCCTTGCGGACCGCCACCGACGGGTCGGTCTCCGTGTCCTCCCAGCGCGCCTCGATCGGGCGCCCCAGCACGCCTCCCCGCGCGTTCTGCTCGTCGATGGCGAGCAGCATCCCGCGCCGGTCCGCCTGGCCGCTGTCGGCGAAGGTCCCGGTCGCGTCGCAGGTGAGGCCGATGATCAAAGGCTTCTTGGCCTGGGCGCGCGCCCAGCGCCAGTTCCCCATGAAGCCCACGCCGGCCCCGAACGCCGCCGCGCCCTTCAGCACCTGCCGTCGGTTCGGTCCCGAGCCCTGGTCAGCCATCGTGCCGTCCTCCTCTCTCGGGGTGGTCGATCGCTCGTCTCACGTCGTCTCGGCGAGCCGCTCCATGGCGCGGAGCCGGTGGGTCTCCACCGCGCGGGCCGCGCGGGGCCAGTCCGCCGCCTCGAGGGCGGTCAGGATCTCCTCGTGCTCGGCGAGGGACTCCGCCGCGAATCCGCCGCGCCGCGCGTGCATGATGACGCGGTAGTACTCGCCGCGATCCCACACGTTCTGGAGCAGCTGGCGCACCTGCCGGAGGCCCGACGCCTCCCAGAGGCGCTGGTGGAACGCGCTGTCCGCCGCCACGGCCTGCGCGGTATCGCCCGCCGCCCGGGCGGCGATCATGTCCTTCTGGAGCGTTCGGAGGCCGACCAGGAACCGCGCCGTGATGCGCGGCGCGGCCTCGCGGAGGCACAGGGCCTCGAGCGCCGCCATCAGGAGGAAGCGCTCGCGAAACTCCTCCCGGGACAGGCCCGCCACCACGACGTCCCGGTGCGGGTTGATGCGAACGAAGCCCTCGCTCTCGAGCCGGCGGAGCGCCTGGAGGACGGGGATGCGGCTGATCCCCGCCGCCTGCGCCACCGCGCCGGCCACGATCCGCTCGCCAGGGGCCAGGCGACCGCCTACCAGGGCCTGACGGAGGTGGCGATAGGCGAGCTCCTCGAGGGTCTCCCGGCGGATCGGCTCCTCGAAGAGCGGACGTCGCACCGTCTCGGGAGCGCGGCCGGGCCGGGCGCCACGCGTGGGCGCCGCCCGCCCGGCCTCGGCGGCCGGGCGGCGAAGACGCGCTCCCGCGGTCCGGCGGGCTCCGGTCTTCATGGCGTGTATACAATATTCAGTCGCCGATCGCTGTCAAGCCGGCGTCGGCCCCCGGCACGCCGCGCCGGGAACGTCGGCTCCGGGAAGCCCGCGGGCTCCCCGGAGCCGCTGAAACGCTACATCCAGGACATCTCCTGGGGGATGAGCACGCCGGTCGGGAACGGCTGGTAGGCGAGATCCTTCTTCATCACGATCGGCTGGACGACCTGGAAGAGCGGCACGATGTAACCCTTCTCCACGACGTAGCGCGCCGCCTTCTTCGCCGCCGCGATGCGCTTCGGCTCGTCCCGCTCGTCGAAGATCGGGTCGATGAGCGGCTGGAGATCCTCCGACTCCCACACCCGGAACGGCCCCTTCGCATTGTTCTGGAACCCGACCGAGTTGATCGGGTCGCCGGTCGGGTTCGACCAGAAGTAGAGCGACAGCGGGGCGAGGTCCTGGCCCCCCTGCCCGCGCGCGGTCCGGAACTGGAACCACTGCGGGATCGTGATGACCTCGAGCTCGCCCTCGATTCCCACGTCCTTCCACATCTGGGTGATCGCGGACATGAACTCGAAGTCCTTCGCGCGGACACCGCGCGTCGTCATGATCTTGAGCTTGAGGGGGGCTGCCGCCGAGTAGCCGGCCGTCTGCAGGAGCTGCCGGGCCTTGGCGGGATCGTAGGGGAAGTTGAAGGAGCCGTCATACGCGTCGTAGAGGGGCGCCTCGGTGAGGGACAGCGGCATGCCGAACCCGAGCAGCACCTTCTCGACGATCGCCTTCTTGTCGATCGCGTAGTGGACGGCCAGCCGGACCTCCTCCTTCTTGAACGGCTCGAACCGGGGGTTCAGGAAGATCTGTGCCATGTCGGCGACCGGCTGCTTCACGCCCTTGAGCGTCGGCTGGGTGGAGAGCCGCCCGAACTCCTCGACGGGAACCTCGGACGTGATGTCGGCGTTCCCCGACACGATCTCGGCCACGCGCGCGGTCGGGTCGGTGACCATCTTGAACACCGCCCGCTTGATCGGCGGCGCGCCCTTCCAGTACTGCTCGAACGCCTCGAGCACGAGCGTGCTGCCCGGCGTGAAGGCCACGACCTTGTACGGGCCCGACCCCACCGGCTTCCGCGCGAACTCCTCGCTCCGCGCCTTGTCGTCCGCGCCGAGCGACTTGAAGTACGCCTGGGGCACGACGAAACCGGCCAGGAAGCCGAGCCAGCGCGGGAACGACGGGTCGAAGCGCTCGAAGACCAGCTGGAGGGTCGCCTTGTCCTTGACCTGGTACTCCTTGACCCTCGCGTACGTCGCCTTGTAGATGGAGATCTCCTTGAGCCGGTTCATGCTGAAGGCGACGTCCTCGGCGGTCAGCTCGGACCCGTCGTGGAACTTCACGCCCTGGCGGATCTTGACGGCCATCCCCATCTTGTTGTCGGTCCACTGCCAGCTCTCGATGATGTGCCCGCCGTACTTGCCCTGCCGGTCCTGCTGGAGGAAGCGGTCGAACACCGCCTCGTACAGCGACTCGCGCGGGCTGTTGCGCGGGGCCGCGTGCGGGTCCATCGACGTGACCGTCTCCGGGAAGGCGATCGTCACCACCTGCTTCTTCTGGGCGTGGGCAGGGCGCCCGAATCCGGTCGCCGCCAACGCCACGGCGCCCGTCCCGGTGGTCCTGAGGAATGCTCGGCGGCTCACTCGCATGGTTCGTCTCCTCCCGGGGTCATCCGCCCCGTCTCTGACGGCGCTGGTCACGATCGACGCCCCTGCCGGGCCGACCTCGTGGGAACCAGTCTATCCGAGCGATCCAGGCCGACGCGAGTGCGGCGCGCTGCGGCCGAAACCGGGTCGCACCACCCGGATCAGGCGCTTCACCGTCGCCCGGGCCGACACCCGCGGTTGATCCAGGAGCCGTCGGACCGTCTGGGGCGACGACAGGGTCACGAACGGGGGCCTGAACCACTTGGTGACCGTGATCTCGAGCTCGTCATCGGCCGAGACGACGGCATGCCACCACGGATCCGGGATGTACACGGCGTCCCCAACCCCGACCACCGCCCTCCAAGGGCGCGTGTCGGCAAACCGTGGGAACCGGTCGAGGTCGACGTCGAAGAACCGGACCGGTGACCAGTTGCGCGTCCATCGGCTCGCGTAGAGCCTTCGGCAGTGGAACGCGTCCGGCGGGTGCAGGATGATCTCCTTCGCCCCGCGGACCTGGCACATCAAGGCATCGGCTCCCTGGTGCTCGTGCGAATCGGTGTAGGAGCGTCGTCCGACGAAGCAAGTGTGGTGGTCGTTCGCCGCGTCGTCGGTCCGGACGGAGACCAGCCCGACGTCGCTCGCGATCGACCTCGGCAGGAGGATGTTGCGGGCGTAGAGGATCTCCGCGGGGTCGAAGCGCGCGGTGCAGCGCTCCAGGTAGTCGCTCAGCGGCAGGGTGTCGAACCAGGTCCGCTCTTCCTGCGCTCGGGCCTTGCGGCCCAGTCCGCCAGTCCAGATCCTCAGGAGATAGTCCAGCATCAGGCATCGGGTCACTCGGACGGGCGCGGCGCCGGCGACCGTCCGCAGGTAGTCCAGGTCCCAGTCGGCCAGTGCCTTCCAGTGTCGGATTCCCCCACGGATGACGACCGGCTTTCGTTTGCTCACATACCGGTCGCGAAAGTCGTGCGGGGAGAGGGCGTCGCTCGAGACGGACTCCACGGGGGTGGCCTCTGCGTAGCGAGGCATCGATCGCACGCGCTCCGCCGAGACGCGCGGGCGTTTCATCTGGTAGTCGAAGCTTGGTGGACGGAACACGTCGGCCGGAAGTATGGCGTCCGCGGCACCGTCGGGTCAAGGCGCGCGCCCGGGCCATCCTTCCCGGTGCAGGCGCTGCGCGTCGTCGTACGCCGCCTCGAGCGCCTCCATCGACAGGGTGATATCGAACTCCCGCTCCATCTTGCGGCGGGCGGCCGCTCCCATCCTCGCCCGCAGCACGGCATCCGTGCACGCACGCTCCAGCCTCTCCACCATGCCGGCCACGTCCCGCTCGGCGACCAGGAAGCCCGTGACGCCGTCCTCGACCGAGTCGGGCAGCCCGCCGTGCCGCGTCGCGATCGCGACCAGCCCGGACGCCGCCGCCTCGCGCAACACCATCAAGCCCGACTCGCGATCGCCGTCTCCGGCCACCGTGCTCGGCGCCATCAACACGTCGTGCGAGCGCATGATCTCCGGCACCTGATCGTGCGGAACGGCTCCGACGAATCGCGTCCGGCTCTCCACCCCGAGCTCGCGGGCCTGCGCGCGCAGCCGCTCGTCGAGGGGTCCTGCGCCCACGATCGTGAGCGTCGCCGAACGCTCACGCAGGGCGCCCGCAAACGCCGCGAGGCCGTACGCAAAGCCCTTCTTCTCCACGAGGCGGCCGATCATGAGCACGCGCGCGCACTCCCGCGGACCGCGCGCCGCGGGCTGAAAGCGCTGCGTGTCGATGCCGAGGCGGTGAACGCGCAAGCGCGCCGGCGAAGCCCCGCGCGCGATCAGGATGTCCCGGAGCTCCGTCGATGCGCACAACCCGAGCGCCATGCGCCGCAGCAGGCGCCCACCGAGCCAGGCATAGCGCCGCGAGGGTCCGCGAATCCGGCGGGCCCGCGCCAGCAGCGGAACGTCGTGGCCGTGAAAGCTCACGACCAGCGGCCGCCGCGCGAGCTGTGCGTAGGTGAGCGCGTATACGGCCGAGGGGCCGAACTGCGCGTGGACGACGGCGAAGCGCTCACGCGCGAAGGCGTAGAGGAAGTTCGGCGCGATCGTCGTGGACAGGTACCCAGGCCAGCCGATGCGCACGTCCTCGAACGGGAACTGATCCGCATGCTTGCGCCGGGCGCAGAAGACGGTCGCCGAGTAGCGCGTCAGCCGCGTGACCGCGTCGTACACGAACGTCTGGGAGAGCGGCAGGAAGGCCCGGCAAAACACCGCGACTCGCCGGCGCTCCATTGGCGTGGAGGGCGCGCTGGCGCGCGCCGTCCCGTCCGTGGCGCCGGGACCGACGGGAAGTCCTTCTTCAGAGGCAGAGACGGCCACGGCGCCTCCCGCTGGGCCTCGGAGCCGCGTCATGATCCGGTTGATCGCGTGTTCCGGCGCGTGCCGTCCGGGGACGCTGGCGGACCTCCGGAGGTCCGGCCACGTGCTGGTCGATGCCTCGCCGGGGACCCGCGCTACGCGCGTCGTTCGAGCAGCCCGGAGGTGATCCTCCTTCCCGCCGCGATCGCGGGAGCCTCGACCAGCCGATGCAGGAGCGCCGCCAGCGCGAGAGTCGTGAACCCGGCGAGCAGGAGTCGAACGTTGGGGGGAAGTCCGGTCCGCGCGAAGCCGTTGAGCACGTTCAGGTGGATCAGGTAGACGCCGAAGCTGATGCGGCCGACCCACGCCAGCGGGCGCCAGGAGAGGCCCCCTGCCAGCAGGCCGATCCCGCGTGGAAGAGCCACGAAAAGACAGCCCAGGATGAGGCCGATCCAGGGGATCCGGGCGTGCCAGAACGCCTCGTATTCGGGGGACGTCGCCGAGTACGAGGCGATCGAAGTCCCCGTCGTGATCGCATGGTAGACCGCAGGCACGGACGAGCAGACAAAGACGATCGCTGACAGCCAGGCGAGACATTCGAGTCCGATTCCGGCGCCGCGGCCCGGTCGACGGGCGCCGAGCTCGTTCGCGACGAACGCGGCGAACAGCCCCGCGACGAATATCGGCGCGTGGGCGTCGATCCCGAGCTCCAGGAGGAAGCCCTGTCGCAGGATCCCCCGCGCGACGCCGGCCAGCCACGCCGAGCCCACGAGGAGGACGAGCAGCCGCCCTCCCGGGATCCGGCCGATCGTGAGCGCGGTCAGCACCAGGAGAACCGGAAGCACGACGTAGAACCGCATCTCCACGACGATCGTCCAGAAGACACCCAGGCCCTCTTGAAAGGCCAGGTGTCGGAACAGGACGGAGAGCGCCGTCGTCTCGCCAAACGGATAGAAGCCCAGGACGAAGACGACGAGGACGACGCCGTAGTAGAGAGGAACGATCCGACAGGCCCTTCTGATCCCGTAGGTCGCCCACTCTCGCCACGAGCGCGCCCGCTCGAGCTGCCGAAAGAAGAGGCCGCTGAGCAAGAAGGCACTGAGGAAGAAGAACAGGATCACGCCTCCCCGCCCCGCGCCCCTGAAGTTGAGGAGGGGCGGCAGCAAGCCGGCGTACGTCGCGTGCGCCGCGAAGACCCAGAGCGCCGCGATGCCACGGAGCCCGTCCAGGGACGCGTCCCGCGCAGCGCGAGCGGGGACGGGCGTGAAGTCCGGCGCCGGCGTGAAGGACGGGGTCAGGCTCGAACGCGACGGACCCGCTGGCTCGACATCCTCCGCGACCGCGGTGCCCCTCACGGCAATCCGGGCTCTTGCGCGGAGCCCGCCGACCTGACGCGCCGAACGCGCACGGCCTCAGCCGCTGCGTTGCCGGAGGGCACGGTACACGCGCTCCGGCGTCATCGGGAGCTCCGTCATCCGCACGCCGGTCGCGTCCTTCACCGCGTTCGCGACCGCCGCGGATATGGGGATCGTGCCCGCCTCGCCGAGCCCTTTCGCCCCGAAGGGTCCGGCCTCGTCGACCGTCTCGATCAGCGTGATCAGGATCTCGGGCATGTCCGGGGCGGTGAGGAGCTTGTAGTCGAGGAAGCCGGGATTCAGCACGCGGCCCTCCCGGAACCGGAGCTCCTCGGTGAGGCAGTACCCGAGCCCCATGTGGATGCCGCCCTCGATCTGGCCCTCGCACCCGACGGGGTTGAGCGCGCGCCCGACGTCGTGCGCCGAGGCGATCCGCACCACCTCGACCTTCCCGGTGGCCGCCTCCACCTCGACCAGCGCCGCCTGCGCGGCGAAGGCGTAGGTGACCGAGACGTTGCCCCGGAAGTCCTTGTCGAGCATCTGCGTCGGAGGGTCGTAGAAGGCCTGGCCCATCAGGATCCGGCCGCCCTCCCGGAAGTGGCCGGCCCGGACGACACGCTCGTACGCGATCCGGCGCTGTGGGGCGGCCGTCACGCAAACGTGCCCGTCGTCGACGTCCAGCGCGTCGGCCGGCTCGTCGAGCTGCTGGGCGGCCAGCGCGAGCAGCTGCCGCTTCACGTCCCGCGCCGCCAGCAGCGCGGCGTTGCCCGCGATGAACGTCGTGCGGCTCGCGTGGACGCCGACGTCCCAGGGCTTGAGCGCGGTGTCGCTGTTGACGACGTCGATTCGCCCGAACGGGATCCCGAGCTCCTCGGCCACGATCATCGCCAGAACCGTCTCCGACCCCTGCCCGATCTCGCTGGCCCCGGTGATCAGGGTGACTCGCCCGAAGTCGTCGAGCTTGACGATCGCGCCGCAGCCGTCGGAGCGGTAGACGCGCGCCCCGCCCGCGACGTGGAACATGCCGGCGTATCCGACCCCGCGCGTCCAGCCGGGCCGGAGGGGTCGGCCCACCGGGCCGCCGATGTCGCGGGCCACCGCGTCGAAGCACTCGACGAGGGCGCAGCTCGTGATCTTGAGGCCCTGCGGGGTGACGTCGCCCGAGCGGTTCGCGTTCCGGCGACGGATCTCCAGGCGGTCCAGGCCGAGCCGCTCGGCGAGGTCGTCCATCTGCGCCTCCACGGCGAAGGTGGACTCGAGGTTCCCGTACCCCCGCATCGAGCCGGAGTACACGTTGTTCGTGTAGACGATGGATGTGTCGAAGCGGATGTTCGGACACCGGTAGAAGCCGGCGAGCGTCGTCATCATCACGTACGGGGTCGTCGACCCCCACGACACGTACGCGCCGTTGTCGATCAGCACCCGGGCGTCCCGCGCCAGCAGGGTGCCGTCCGCGCGGGCCGCCGTGCGGAGCGTGAACACGCAGGGCTCCCGGGTCGGGCTCGCGAGGAACTCCTCTTCGCGGTCGAACACGATCTTCACCGGCCGGTGGACGTGTCGCGCCAGGAGCGCCGCGATCACGTCGATCGGATAGAGGTCGAGGCCCCGGCCGAAGTTGCCGCCCACCGGCGGCTGGATCACCCGGACGCGGTCGCCCGAGACACCGAGCGCCTCCGCCAGGTCCCGCTGGTAGAGGAACGGGATCTGCGTCGTCGACCACATCGTCAGGTTGCCCCGCGGGTCCCACTGGGCCATCGCGGCCATCGTCCCGATGCAGGCCGTGGTGACGTAGTTCAGGCGGTAGGTCCCCTCGACCACCGCGTCGGCCTCCCGGAAGGCACGGTCGACGTCGCCCGCGTTGAACTTGTAGGCGAAGTTCACGAGGTTGCCCGGGAACTGCGCATGGATCCGCGGCGCATCCGGCCGGAGCGCCGCCTCCGGGTCGAACACCGCGGGCAGCTCCTCGTACTCGATCTCGATCAGCCGGCAGGCCTCCTCCGCGATCTCCTCGGTCTCGGCCGCGACCGCCGCGACCTCGTCCCGGATGCAGCGGACGACGTCGGGCTTCAGGGCGAGGTGGTCCTTGGCGTACCCGAACGGGCGCTGGTCGACGTTCCGGCCCGTGACGACCCCCAGGACTCCGGGGAGCGCCTCGGCGCGGGCGGTGTCGAGCCGCGCGATGCGGGCGTGGGGCATGCGCGTCCGGAGGATCTTGCCCCACACCATGCCGGGCACCTCGAGGTCCGGCAGGTACTGGACGCTGCCCGTCACCTTCTCGACCGCGTCGAGCTTGGCGACGCGGGTGCCGATGACGCGGAACGGCCGCGCGGCTTGGCTCACGCGCGCGCCTCCCGCGCCTCGCGGATGCGCCGGGCGGCGAGCTCGACCGCGCGGACGATCTTGACGTAGCCGGTGCAGCGGCAGAGGTTCCCCTCGAGCCCGGCCCGGATCTCCGCCTCGCTGGGGTCCGGCGTGGCCTCGAGGAGGCCCGCGGCCGCCATGATCATCCCTGCCGTGCAGAACCCGCACTGGGCGCCGCCCTCGTCGAGGAACCCCTGCTGGACCGGGTGGAGGGTCGGCGGCCGGGCGTCCGAGCGCGCGTGCCAGCGTGCGGCGAGTCCCTCGACCGTCGTCACGTCGCCGCCGTCGACGTCGAGCGCCAGGAGGAGGCACGCGGTGACCGGCCGCCCGTCGAGCAGGACCGTGCACGCGCCGCAGTCGCCCGTGTCGCACGCGAGGTTCGTTCCGGTGAGGCGGAGGTCTCCGCGGAGGAGCTCCAGGAGCGTCCGGGAGCCCGGGACCTCGCGGTGGACCCGTCGCCCGTTGACCGTCAGCTCGAGCGGGTACCCGTCCACCACGGTCCCCTCACCCGCCGGCGAGCGCCCGCCGGACCAGGGCGCCCACCATCTCGCGGCGGTACTCGGCCGTCGCGCGCACGTCGTCGACCGGTCGCGCCGCCGCCATCGCGAGCTCAGCGGCACGCTCGACGCCGGGCGGCCCCAGCCCGCCGTCCACGAGCGCGCGCTCGGCCTCCGGCACGCGAACCGGCGTGGGCGCCACGGCGCCGAGCGCCAGGCGCGCCTCGGCGACGCGGCCCCCGTCATGGCGGAGCGCCAGCGCGACCGCGGCGATGGCGATGTCCATTGCGCGCCTGACGTCGAGGCGCTCGTAGCGAACGGTCCACCCGGCGTGCTTCCGGGGAATCTCCACCCAGGCCAGCAGCTCGCCCGTCTGGAGCGCCGTCTGTCCCGGGCCACGGAAGAAGCGGTCGAGCGAGAGCCGTCGCGGCCCCGAGGGGCCCACGACGCCGACCTCGGCGTCCAGCACGAGCAGCACCGGGGAGAGATCGGCCGCCGGCGACGCGTTACAGAGATTCCCGCCGACCGTCGCGAGGTGCCGGATCGCCGGCGAGCCCATGTAGCGCGCCGTGAACGGCAGCACCGGATACTCGGCGCGAACGATCGGATGCTCCAGGAGCGCCGTGAGGGTCGTGAGCGCGCCGATGCGGATCGCGCGCTCGCCCGCGTCGATCCGGTCGAGTCCGGGGATGTGCCGGACGCTGATCACCGCGGGGGGCCGCTTCCCCCGCTGGGTCTGCCGCAGGTGGACCATGAGGTCGGTACCGCCCGCGAGGACGGCGGCGCGCGGCTCCGCGGCGAGGAGCCGGCACGCGTCCTCGAGCGTGGCCGGGCGATGATACGCGAACGAGGGCCTCAGGCGTCCTCCTCGGCGGTCGGTCGGCGCCAGTCTAGCACCGCCCATCCGGGACGACGTTTCGCGCTCGGCGCGAATCGATACGGAAGGACCCGTCCGGCTCGAGCCGAATACCGCCCGAGGCGAAATATCGCCGCCACGGACCCAGGGCCCAGTACCCCACCGCCCCGTGGACGTGCGCCGCCATCTGATCGGCCAACGCGAACGAGCGCCTGTTCCACCAGGCGGCGAGCCACACCCAGCGCCGGACGCCGGCGGCTCGGGCGCGCAGGGCGGTGTCGTGCATGACGGCGCCCGCGACGCCACGACCGCGGAAGACGGGCGCCGTGTAGATGCCCACGACGATCTGGCTACCATGCCCGGGCCGGAGGACCCGCCCGAGATACGGGAGGTGGACCGGCACGAGGCTGTCCCAGCGGGCGTGGGCAAGCTCGCGCCCCCACCAGCCCAGCGTGCACTGTTGCCCTTCATCGAGACGCCGGGCAATCTCCTCGCGGGTCATCGCGGGATTGAGCGCGCGGAGCGCGGGCAGGTCGGCGGGCGCGAGCGTGGCCATCCGGATCTCCGGTCGCGACGGATGATCGAGCGCCAAGCCGTGCAGGTCGGCCGCGAAGCCGAGATACCGACGGCAGACGAGCCACAGTGGCGCGATCCTGAGAACCTCACCCCACCCGATGTCCATCGAGACGTCTTGGACCCGGCGAAACGTCGCGGAAGCCATTCAGACGATGATCCCGCGCTCCCGCAGGACGCCGATCCGCTCGGCCGGATACCCGAGGAGGTCCCGGAGCACCGGATCGGTGTCCTGCCCCAGCGCGCGCGGCGCGGCGGGGCGGAACGGCGGCGCGCCGTCCGGTCTCACCGGCGTCCCCAGGGTCCTGAGCCTTCCGAGCGAGGGGTGGTCCAGGTCCACCACCATCTCGCGGAGCAGCACCTGGGGGTCGCTGACGACCTGGTCCACCGAGTTGATCGGCGCGACGGGCACGCCCTCCTGCTGGAGCCGGGCGAGCCACTCGGCGGTCGTGCGCGACGGGAAGACGGCCTCGAGCGTCGGGACCAGTTCCGCGCGGCGCTCCACGCGCTTCGGGTTCGAGTCGAACCGGGGGTCGGTCGCGAGGTCGGGGCGCTCGATCGCCCGGCAGAACCCCGTCCAAAACTTCTCGGCGAAGACGGCGACGACGACGTGGCCGTCCCGCGTGGAGAAGGCCTGGTAGGGCACGACCGACGCGTGCCCCGAGCCGACCCGCCCCGGCACGCGCCCGTCCGCCCAGAAGTACTGGGCGACGTAGGTCAGGAGCGACACCTGGCAGTCGAGAAGCGAGAGGTCGAAGTGCGTCCCCTCGCCCGTCTGGGCGCGCCGGAAGAGCGCGCTCGCCACCGCGAGCGCGCCGAACATCCCGCCCGCCAGGTCGCCCATGGGCAGGCCCATCCGCGCGGGCGCACGGCCCGCCTCGCCGGTGAGGCTCATCGCGCCGCCCATGGCCTGGAGGGCAAGGTCGAACGCCGGCCACTCCCGGTACGGCCCCTCCTGGCCGAAGGCGGAGATCGAGCACACCACGAGGCGGGGGTTGAGCCGCCGGAGGGTCGCGGGCGCGCAGCCGAGCCGCTCCATCACCCCGGGGCGGAAGTTCTCCCACACGACATCCGACACGCGGCAGAGGTCGTGCAAGACGTCCCGGCCCTCGGGCGTCTCGAGGTCGAGGGCCACGCTCTTCTTGTTCCGGTTGATGGACAGGAAGTACGCGCTCTCGCGCTCGGGCCCGAGGAACGGCGGCCCCATCGCGCGCATCGGGTCGCCGCCCCGGGGGTCCTCGATCTTGATGACCTCCGCGCCCAGGTCGGCCAGGAGCATCGAGCCGTAGGGCCCGGCCAGCATGCGGGAGAGGTCCAGGACCCGGACGCCGGCGAGGAGCATCACGCTGTCAGCGCCGGCGCGCCAGCACGTCGTAGGACGGCTGGTGGGCCTGGAACGAGACGCCGGGGCCGTCGTAGAGGTCGGTGACGACCACCACGTCGAACCCGTGGCGCCGGAGCGCGGCCTCGATCTCCTCCACGGTGTGAAGACGCATCACGTGGCGCTCGCGCGCGACGTGCTCCGGCGTCTCCAGCGTGAGGTCAACCGTCAGGGTCCGCGCGTCGTCGTCGAACCGGCCGCGGCTGTCGGCCACGACGCGGCCGCCCGCCACCATCCGCGAGTTCCGGAAGGTGTAGCGACGCCGGCCGTCAGGCGTGATGAAGTCGAACAGGAAGAGGCCGCCGGGACGGAGGCGGGCCCGGAGCGCTTCGAGGAAGACCTCGAGCCCGCCGTCCTGCGCTCCCACGTACGCGACAACGTCGTCGATCGCGGTCACCAGGTCGAAAGTCGGTGCGGCACGGAGGCAGTCGAGGGTGCCGCACACCCGGACGAGGCGGCCCTCCGTCCCGCCGAGCCGCGCGCGCACCAGCATCGCGTGGAGCAGGTCGAGACACAGCGACCGGTACCCGGCGCGCGCCCAGTACCGGCTGTACCGGCAGGTCCCGGCGCCCACGTCCAGGTGGCGCCCGCCGACGAGACCGGCGGACGCGACGAGCCGGGAGGAGCTCACGAACCAGCGCCGGATCCCCCGTGGCTCGAACAGCTGCGCGAAATACGGCGCGAGGGTCGCGTACGGCCGCTCGGCGGGCGAGGTCACCGGGGCGAGCGCGCTCACCGGACGCGACCGCAGACGGTGAGGACGACCTGCGCGCAGAGGAACCGGCCCGCCCGGTCCGCGTCGATCAGGCTCTCCACCCACCTCGCCGCGTCCGCGGCGGAGACCGCGCCGGCCTTGGCGGCACGCTCGGCCTTGTCGCGAAGCTTCAGCACCTCTTCGTCGTACTCCGTCGCGACGGCCGCGTAGGGCGTCACCGAGACCGCGTCGAGGCCCGCGTCGAGGAACAGCCCCGGGAGCTTCCGCCCCACGCGACCGCTCTCCATGCGGTCCGAGTGGTGCGCCAGGATCCGGCGCGTGACCTCGGCGTCGGCCGCCTCGACCACCAGGGTGTCGTAGTCCGTATCGCTGACCGCGATCCGCCCGCCGCCTCTCGTCACGCGCGCCATCTCGGCGAGCGCCTTCGGCGGGTCCGTCAGGTGGTGAAACACGCGGTCGGCCCGGCACGCGTCGAACGTCCGGTCCTCGAAGGGGAGCGCGTACGCGTCGGCGACGCGGAAGTCCACGGGCCGGGGAAGGCCGAGTGTCTGCGCCCGAGCCTCGCGGACCTTGTCCTCGGTCCAGTCGATCCCGATCACGGAGACACCGCGAACCAGGCCGGCGATCGCCCGGACGTCCTCCCCGGTGCCGCAGCCGACGTCCAGGACCTGGTCCCCCTCGGCCAGCGTCAGGAGCTCGAAGCTCCGCGCCTTGTAGCCGAGCCAGGCAGCCTCCGCGGTGCGCCCCATCTTGTCAGAACGCGGTGGGTTCCTTGTGCTCGCCCCACACGTCGCGGAGGGCGCCAGCCATCTCTCCGAGCGTGGCGTAAGCCCGCACCGCCTCCAGGATCGGCGGCATGAGGTTGTCACGGCCCCGCGCCGTGTCGCGGAGACGCCCCAGCGTTCCGTCCACCGCGCCCTGGTCCCGCTCGCGGCGAAGGCGCCGGAGCCGGGCGACCTGCGCCTCGGCCACGCCCGGATCGGACGCGTAGAGCTCGATCGCGTCCGACGTCTCGCGCCCGGCGTCGGGAGCGACGTGGCGGTTCACCCCGACCTTCGGGTACTCCCCGGACAGCATCATCTGCTCGAACCGGTAGGCCTGCCGGGCGACCTCCGCCTGGATCGCGCCCGACTTCACGCCCTCGACGATGCCGCCCATGCGCTCGACCCGCTCCATCTCGACCCGGATCCGCGCCTCCATCTCGTTCGTGAGCGCCTCGACGAAGTACGATCCGGCGAGCGGGTCGACGGTGTCCGCCACCCCCGTCTCCTCCGCGCAGATCTGCATCGTGCGGAGCGCGATCAGCTGGGCCTTGGGCGACGGGATGGTGTAGGCCTCGTCGTACGTCGGCAAGGCGCTCGTCTGACACCCCGAGAGCGCCGCCGCGAGGCTGTAGTAGGCGCCGCGCACGATGTTGTTCTCGGGCTCCTGCACCGTGAAGCCGGAGCCGCCGCCGCCGATCAGCGAGCGGAACATCATCGACCGCGGGTTCTTCGCCCCGAAGCGCTCCTTCATGAGCCGCGCGTACAGCCGCCGGCCGGCCCGGAACTTCGCGACCTCCTCGAACAGCCTGCCCCAGCACGTGAAATTGAACGACAGACGGGGCGCGAACTCGTCGACCGGCAGGCCGCGCTTCACCAGGAGGTCGGTGTAGGCGGCGACGATCAGGAGCCCGTAGGCCATCTCCTGGGCCGGCGTGCACCCGGCCTCGCGGATGTGGTAGCCGCAGACCGAGATCGGGTTGACCTTCGGCGCGTGCCGCGCGCAGAACTCGGCGATGTCGCAGACGAGGCGGAGCGAGGGGTCCACGGGGTAGACCCACGTCCCGCGCGCGACGAACTCCTTGAGGATGTCGTTCTGGGGCGTGGTGACGACGCGATCCCAGGCAACGCCCTGCTTCTCGGCGACCACCAGGAACATCGCCTGGATGAAGGCCGCCATGGAGTTGATCGTGAACGAGATGGAGACCCGATCGGCCGCGATGCCGTCGAACGCCTCCTCCATGTCGAGGAGGGAGTCGATCGCCATCCCCACCCGGCCGACCTCGCCCTCCGCGCGGGGGTCGTCGGAGTCGAGACCGAGCTGCGTGGGCAGATCGAACGCGACGTTGAGCGCGTCCTGGCCGTGGGCCATCAGGTACTTGAAGCGGGCGTTCGTCTCCGCGGGGGTCCCGAAGCCGACGTACTGGCGCATCGTCCACACCCGCGAGCGGTACATGTGCGGGTGGATCCCGCGGGTGAAGGGGTACTCGCCGGGGTCGCCGAGATCGCGACCGTAGTCGAGCCCGGCGAGGTCAGCGGGCCCGTAGACGGGCTTCACCTCGATGCCGTCGAGATAGGTGACGTCCCTCGGCTTCTTCTCCCCGCGCGGCTCCGCCATCGGCCCGCCCTCCTACGCCTCGGCCCGCCGGAGCGACCGGAAGTACGACACGATCTCGGGCAAGGGCGTCCCCATGGGGAAGACGGCGCGCACTCCCATGGCCCGCAGCGTCTCGGCGTCGCGCGCCGGGATCGTGCCCCCGACCACCACGGTGACGTCGGCCGCGTCCGCCGCCTGGAGCCCGTGGAGCAGGCGACGCGACAAGGTCAGGTGCGCGCCGGACAGCACCGACAACCCGATGACGTCCACGTCTTCCTGGACCGCCTCGGCGACCAGCTCGTCGGGGGTGCGCTTCAGGCCCGAGTACACCACCTCGATGCCCGCGTCGCGGAGGGCGTGCGCCACGACCTTGGCGCCGCGGTCGTGGCCGTCGAGCCCCGGCTTCGCGATCAGCACCCTGAGCGGACGGTCCGTCACGAGGAGCCCTTCGCCGGCGTGAAGGCGAGCAGGTGTCGTGGCTGCCCCTGGGGGTCGTCCGCGACCCGCACCGGGGTGAAGCGGACGTCGGCACCCACCGCGAGCGTCGCGGGGTCTCCCACGCCCAGGAGGGGCGTGAACACACGCAGCCCCGCGACGTCCACGATCGCGAAGACGCGGGGCCGCGGGAAGCCGGCGGGCACGCCGGTCTCTTGGATGCTGAACCCGCGGATCCGGCCGACGTGCGGGAGGTCCACCCAGTCGAAGGCATCGGACGTGCACGCCGGGCAGAAGCCGCGCGGCGGCCAGTCGACCCGGCCGCAGCCCCGGCACCGGGTGGTCGTGAGACGTCCCTCCGCCAGGTGCGCGTAGAACGGGTGGAGCTTGTTGTGCTCCGGCGACTCGAGCGGCAGCGGGTCCACCACCCGGGCGTATGGACGCTGGGGTGACGCGGCAGCGGGCTCCGTCATGGGATTCGGCTCTCCACGCGGCAGTCTATCACCGCCACGCGGGCCCGCGGCCGCACCGATCAGCGCGTGAGGACGGCGCGGACGAAGGCCTCCTGGACGGGCTCCTGCATCGCGCTGGCCCGGTAGATCCGCCGTAGCTCCGTGACCGGATCGGCCGCGAGCCCGTGGTCCTTCAGGATGGACGCGAGCACCACGGCGGTCCGGCCGAGCCCGGCGTTACAGTGGACCAGGACGCCGCCGCCGGCTGCGAGCCGCGCGCCCGCGTCCCGGAGCACCTGGCGGAAGCCCGGCGCCTCGCGCGGCACGCCGAAGTCGGCGATCGGGTATCGGCGGAGCTCGATGCCGTCCCGGGCGAGCGCCTCGAAGAGGCCCGGCGCGCGCCGGGGCACCTCCCAGTCCTCGATGAGGCTCAGCACCAGGCCGACGCCCGAGGCCCGCCAGGCGCGGACGCCCGCCACGACCGCATCGGCCTTGGGCGGCTCGTCCGGGTAGCTGGGCCGCCCGGCGCCCCACAGACGCCCACCGGCCGGGAGGATGGGGTGGAGCAGCTGGAGCGGTTGCCCCACCGGAGGCGTGACGACGGTGTTCACCAGGCGGGAGTATAACAGCCGGGTCCCCCCGCCCCCGCCCCGGTCCGGGGGGCCCGGAACGCCGCGGCATCGTCGGAGGCGCGCGAACCGACCGTCATGCGTTACACTGTGGGCCGACCGTGACGACCAGCTCGAATCGAGACGGCAGGCAGAGGAAGACGCGAGGCAGCGCTTCCCGCTCGGCGGCAAGCAAGCGGGGCACCCGGAAGCCAGCGGAGCGACCTCGCCGGCCGGTCGTCGAGGAGCCCGCCCCCGAGCCCGTCGCGCCGGCGCCCCCCGAGATCATCGAGGAGTCCGAGCCGCTCCAGGTATCCGTCTCCCGGATCGAGAGCGCATTCGCCGCGCGCATGCCACCGCCCGAGCCCGAGCGGCCGCGGCCGCCCGGGCGCCGCGCGATCTTCCTGGACGTCGAGAACACGAGCCGCGCCCAGCACCTCGCGCACGTGATCGAGCACCTCGGGGTGGACCCCTGGGACCGTCGAACCGAGCTCGTGGCCGTCGCCAACTGGCGCGTGGTGGGACACGAGGCGGCGCGGTTACTCGCCGCAGGCGGCGCACACCTGGTCCACAGCGCGCCCTCGACGGGCGTGCGCGACTGGAGCGACCTGCGCATCGCGGTCGCCGCGGGCATCTGGCTGGCCTCGGCGCGGCCCGGGGACATCATCGAGATCGTCTCCGACGACCGCGCGTTCGACGCCGTCGGCGACGTCGCCGCCAGCCTGGGGATCGAGTTCCGGCGGCTGTCGTACCGTCGACTGCGGGAGCAGTCGCCGGAGACCCCCGAGGAGCCGGAGAGCCCGCCTCCGCCTCCGGCAAGCGCGTCGGGATCGCGCCGGCGGCGACGGCGCCGGGGTCGTGGCCCTGCCGGCCCGCCGCAGGCATCCGGAGGCGAGCGCCGTCCCGCCGACTCGCGCGACGGTGGCCGCCATGGGGGCCCGGCTCCTCCGCACGGCCGATCCGGCGGTGGCCGGCGGCGGCCGGGTGGCCCGCCGGCGGCTCGCCCGCAGCCCGAACCCTCCCACACCACGGCGCCCCACGACGAGCTGGTCTCGGTCGTGCGCGGGATGGTGGAGGCGTCGCCCCGGCGCGCTGTCAGCATCGACGCCGTGGCCAATGCGCTCAAGGCACGGGGATTCCAGCGGTCGCCGGGTTCGCCCCGGTTGGTCACGCGCCTCCGGCGGATCCGCGAGCTGCTCGTGAGCCCGTCCGGCGTGATCACCCTGGCGGAGGACGGCGCTCCGCCGCCAAGTCAGAGCCGGGTGGAGAGCGCGCCGACCGTCGAGACCGAGTCGCCGCGCCACGACGACGAGACACCGGCCGCCCCCGAGCCGGCCGACGAGATCGAGGACGACGACGGCCAGCCGGCCTACCTGAGCTATGCGGACGCGGAGGAGGAGCCGCCCGAGGTCGACGGTAACCGGGCCGAGCCTCGTTCCTCGCCCTCGCACGCAGCCGCCGCAGCCCGTCCGCAGCGGCCGCCGCCGGCGCCGCCGGCGCTGGCGTGGCGGACCGCGCCAGCCCGCGACCGGGCAGTCCCCGGGCTGATCCCCGCCGCGCCGCGACGCTGACCGCGAGGCCCGGCTCAGGCCGGGTCGCGACCGTACAGCATGACGACGTGCTCGCCCATCCCCGAGTTGTTGTGGGTGAGGGCAAGCCGCGCGCCCGGGACCTGGCGAGGGCCAGCCTCGTCGCGGAGCTGCCAGAAGGCCTCGCTCGCCTGGGCGATGCCGGTGGCGCCAAGAGGGTGGCCGCAGCCGATGAGTCCGCCGCGCGGGTTGACGACGACCTTTCCGCCGTAGTCCGACAGGCCCTTCTCGACGAACCGGCCGCCCTCGCCCTTCGGGCAGAACCCGAGCTCCTCGTACGCGATGATCTCGGCGATGGCGAAGCAGTCGTGCACCTCGGCCAGGTCCACGTCGTCGGGGCCGACGCCGGCCATGCGGTACGCCTGTTCCCCCGCCCGCCGGAGCGCCGGCCAGCTCGCGTAGTCCTCGGGCAGCGAGGAGAGCGTGAACCCGTCCAGCGCCTGGCCGGTCCCGCGGATCCACACCGGCCGGTCCGTGAGGTCGCGGGCCCGCTCCTCGCTGGCGACGATCACGGCGGCGGCCCCATCCGTGATGGGCGAGCACATGAACAGCCGGAAGGGCGTCGCGATCATGCGGGAACACAGCACCTGGTCGAGGGTCGCGCCCTTCCGGAAGTGCGCGTAGGGGTTCCGGGCCGCGTGGTTGTGGTTCTTCACGCTGACCAGCGCCATCTGCTCCTCGGTCGTGCCGTGTCGCGCCATGTGGGCCTGGGCCGCGAGGGCGAAGCACGGCGGCGCCGTGAGGCCGTGGGCCGCCTCCCACTCGCGGTCGACGCCCGTGCCCATGTTGAGGATGGCCTCGTCCGGCGTCGGGACGTTCAGCTTCTCGACACCGAGCACCATGACCAGGTCGGCGAGTCCGGCGGCGATGAAGGCGTACGCGTACCGGAGCCCGACCGTCCCCGACGCGCACATGTGCTCGGTGCGGGCCGACAGCCGGCTCGGCTTGATGCCGAGCGCCTCGGCGGCGAGAGAGGCGACGTGGCTCTGGAAGGCCGTGCGCTCGGGCATGACCGAGCCCACCACGATCCCCTCGAGATCGGCCGGGCGCACGCCAGGAATGGAGTCGAAGCAGGCCTTCCCGGCTTCCCAGATCAGGTCCCGGTACGTCGCCTTGCGCACCCCGAACGGTGTCATGCCGGCTCCGACCAGGGCCACTCGTCGCATTGTCCGGGCTCCTCTCGGCCGCCGCTCCCGGCGATCGGCTCCACCTTACCCCAGGGCGCGGCCCGGTCGCGAGGCCCGGGCGTGGTGGCGTCTCACGATTCCGTGGTTTCCCGCGATCGGAGAGGGTTTTACCGCGACTGGAGCCCGCCGCGCCGTCCGTGTTACCATCCGCCGCCCATGACGCCGAAACCCATCTCGCCCACTGCCGACGCGCTCCCGCTCCGGCGGACGCCGGCGGCGAAGCTTCGCTTCCGGGCGTGGAGCGCCTTGCAGCAGGACCAGTGGGCGCTGGCTCGGGTGGCCGCCGCCTTCATCCTCACCCGAGCGATCCTCTACGTGCGGGCGCTCTCGCCGTCCGCATGGCGCCGACGAGCTCCTGGACCCGCGCCGAGGCCGGCAAGAACCTGTCGCTCGTGCCGTGGATGGGCTGGGACGCCGGCTGGTACCTCTCGATCGCGCAGCGCGGCTACTCGTTCGACCCGCACGGCGCGTCGAACGTCGCCTTCTTCCCCCTGTTTCCCCTCCTGATCAAGGTCGTTGCCGCCATCACCGGGAGCGTCGCCACGGCCGGGCTCCTGATCGCCAACCTGGCGGCGCTGGGCGCGGTTCTCGTGCTCTGGCGCTGGGTTCGCGCGGAAGCAGGATCGGTTGCGGCGGAGCGGTCCGCGCTCTGGCTCCTCGTCTACCCGTTCTCCTTCTACCAGAACTCGATCTACGCCGAGTCGCTGTTCTTCCTGCTCGCGACGCTGGCGCTCGAGGCCAGTTCCCGCGGCCGGCGGCTGACCGCGGGGCTCTGGGGCGCCCTCGCCGCGACCACGCGCCCCATGGGAGTCCTCCTGACCCCCGCGCTGGCCTGGGGGCTCTGGTCGGACTGGCGCGCCGGTCGCCCGGTCGGGCCGCGCGACGTGGCGGCGGTCGCGCTGCCGGCCGCGGGCCTGGCGGCCTACATGGCCTATCTCTGGGTGGCGGTCGGCGACCCGCTCGCGTTCTGGACGGCCCACGTCGTCGGCTGGCACGTCCAGTTCCAGTGGGCCGTGGCCAAGTACTGGCGCGAGACCTACTGGGTGCTCACGCGGCTGGTGCGAGTGCACACGTACTCGCACCTGCTCGACACGATGCGCATCGTGCTGCCCGTGGTGTTCGCCGCCCTCACCGTGCCGGTGTTCCGCCGGCTGGGCGCGGTGCCGGGGATCTACGCGGCGCTGTCCGTGGCGGTCGGCGTGTTCTTCGCCTTGGAGAGCGTGGGCCGGGAGTTCCTCGCGGTGGTTCCGGTCTTCGCCGTGATCGGGCTGATCGGGCCCCGCGGCATGCTCGGGGAAGCGCTCCGGTTTTTCTCCCTGGGCCTCCTCCTGCTCTTCGTCTTCGCCTTCGCGAGCGGTCGGTTCGTCGGCTGAGCGGTCGGCTCAGCGGAGGTCGGATCCGAGGCCGGCCAGGAACCACGCGGCGACGTGGTGGAGCTGGCAGAAGCTCCCCTCCCGGATTCGGTCGAGGATCACGTCGGGTCGGACGTACTCGACGGCGACCCCGGGCTCGGGCACGAACTCCGGAACGGGTCCCGAAGCCCCGACGCGGAAGATGTGCTCGGTGACCTCGAGACGCCCCACGTCGGGTCGGAGTCCGCCGACGTAGGTGACGCGCTCGGCGCGGAGACCGGTCTCCTCGAGGAGCTCGCGCCGGCACGCGGCTTCCGGCTCCTCGCCCCGATCGATCAGGCCCGAGGGCAGCTCCCACGTGTAGCGCTCGACGGCCGGGCGGAACTGCCGGACGAGCGCGACCCGCCCGTCCGGCGTCCAGGCGACGGCCACCACCCAGTCGAACGGCCCGAACGCATGGTACGTGTCCGGAGGGCGGCCTGCTGCGAACTCGACGTCCTTCTCGATCAACGTGGTCCACGGGGAAAGCTCGTGCTCGCGCCGCGCCAGGATGCGGGCTCGCTCGCCCCACCAGCTCTCGAGGAACCGAGCGGTCGGCTCCCTGCCGCGGGTCCGGGCGAGCTCCGATGCCGCGTGACCGTCGGCGGTCCGCGCCGAGGGGTCGGCGCCCCGGAGGAGGAGCCGCGTCACCAGGGGCAGCTCGCCCCGGCCCGCGGCGAGGTGGAGCGGCGTGAAGCCGCTGGCATCCCGGGAGTCCACCTCCGCCCCCGCGACGAGGAGCCGCTCGGCCAGGTCGACGTCGGCGATGCCCGCGAGGGCCGCGTGGAGCGGCGTGTTGTCGAGCGCGTTCCGGGACCGGGCGCGCGGATCGGCGCCACCGGCGAGCAGCAGAGCAGCGGCCGGGCCGTGGCCGAAATGGGCGGCGAGGTGAAGCGGCGTCCACCCGTCCCGGGCGTGCGAGGCGACCAACTCCGGCGCGCGGGCGAGCAGAGCCGCGAGCCGGGTGACGTCACCAGCCGCCGCCGCCTCGAAGACGTCGAGAACGGCGCCGCGGGCCCGGAGCAGGCCGAGGACGGCCGGCTGGCGGTGGTAGCAGGCGAGGAGTGCCGGCGAGGTCCCGCCCTCGACGCCCCGCACGAGCCCGGGATGGCCGTCCAGGAGGGCGGCCGCGCGGGCGACGTCGCCAGCGCGGATCGCGTCCACGAGAGCCTCACTTGGAGATCCGGACGGGGGCGAACTGCCGGGCGACGGAGTCGTCACCGCGGCCGCTCAGACGCCGACGGACATGCCGCCGTCGACGAAGAGCACCTGGCCGGTGATGTACGCGGCGTCCTCCGAGGCGAGGAAGGCGTGGACCGCGGCGATCTCGTCGGGGCGGGCGATGCGTCCGGTCGGCACGCGCGCGACGATCTTCTCGCGGATCGCCTCCGGGACGCTCGCCAGCATGCGCGTCATGACCGGCCCGGGCGCGACACAGTTCACGGTGATCCCGTACTTGGCGTACTCGAGAGCGAGCGTTCGGGTGAGGCCGATGACTCCCGCCTTCGAGGCGGCGTAGTTGGCCTGGCCGATGTTGCCGAGCGACCCGATCGAGGACGTGTTGATGACGCGCCCCCAGCCCCGCTCCCGCATCCGGGCGAGGGCGGCCTGGGCGCAGAGGAACGTGCCCTTCAGGTTGACGGACAGGACCTGGTCCCACTGCTCCTCGGTCATCTTGTGGCTCATCGCGTCGCGGTTGATCCCCGCGTTGTTGACGAGGACGTCCAGTCGGCCGAACTCCCCGACGACGTGGTTCATCATGGCCTCGACCTCGGCGCGCTTCGTCACGTCCGCCCCGACGGCCAGGGCGCGCACGCCATCCCTCTGGAGATCGGTGACCACCGACCGCGCCATCTCGACGTCGACGTCGTTCGCGACGACGATGGCGCCCTCACGCGCGAAGCGCCGGGCCGTCGCCTCGCCGATCCCGCTCCCCGCGCCCGTGACCAGCGCCACCTTCCCTTCGAGCCGCATTCCCCCTCCGATGCCCTCGGTCAGTCGCCGGCGCGGGCGACCGCGACGAGCCGGGCCGCGTCGAGTCCGTAGGGGCTGCCGTCCAGCCCTCCATGAAGCGACACCGTCGCGAATCCGGCCTCGCGCAGCCGATCCCGGAGCTCCGACCCCGAGTACATCCTCAGGCGGAACCGCGCCGCACGCACCCGATCGCCCTGAATCAGCAGCCACTCGTGTTCGATCGCCGTCCAGTCCTCCACGACCTGGCAGCGCTCGACCAGCACGGCCCCGCCGGCGAGCGTTCGCGATCGAGTCGGCTGGAAGATTCGCGCGAGATTCTCCTTGCCCATCAGGTCCATCACCAGGGCGCCGCCCGGTCGGAGGCTCTGGCGCACGTTGCGCAAGACCAGGAGGTCGTCCTCCGGCGCCGCGAAGAACCCGAATGACGTGAAGAGCGACAGCGCGAGGTCATAGGCAGCCGGCCGCCGGAACTCACGCATGTCCGCCTGCACCCACTCGACGTCCACCGCGGCGAGACTCGCTCGCTCGCGCGCCCGGTCGAGGAGCTGAGCGGCACGGTCCACGCCGGTGACCCGGAGCCCGCGCTGTGCGAGCGGAACGGCGTGCCGGCCCGGGCCGCAGCAGAGGTCGAGGGCCGCCTTCCCCGCGGGTGCCGCGATTCCCGCCAGCGCGAGCGCTTGCGCGGCCTCGTCCGCGCCCAGGCGGAGCCGCTCCTCGGCGAACAGGAACGGGTAGAAGTCGCTCCAGAGCGCTTCGTCCTCGAACCATTCGCCCATGGCGGTCCGTCGCGGCTGGCTCAGAAGGTCCCGGCCGGAATCGATCGGGCCACGGCGCTCAGCACCGCCGCGCCATGAGGGTGGTCCACTCCGCCTGGCACACCGTCTCCCCTCGCTGGTTCCGCACCGCCATGTCCATGACCAGCACGCCCCGGTCGGGCTTCGAGGATGCGCGCGTCTCCCGCACGGTCAAGACCGTGTGGATCGTGTCGCCGAGCCGCACCGGCGCCGTCCACCGGATCTTGTCCATGCCGAGAAGTGCGAGCGTCGTCCCCTCGAAGATCCCCAGCTGGTTGGCCCCGCCGGTGGCCACCGCGAGGACGAGCATGCCGTGGGCGATCCGGCCCTTCATCGGGCTCTGCCGCGCCGATTCCTCGTCGGTGTGCAGCGGGTTGAAGTCCCCGGAGAGCCCGGCGAAGGAGTCGACGGCGCCCTCGGTGACGGTGCGGGCCGCGGTGGTAAAGGCCTCGCCCACCGTGAACTCCTCGAAGTGGCGGCCGCGCGGCGCGTAGGTCATCCGAAGCTCGGCGGGCGGTCGAGATCGCGCCCGATGATGACGCGCAGGATCTCGCTCGTGCCGCCGCCCCACAGAAGGAACCGCGCGTCCCGGAAATACCGTTCGATCGGATACTCGGTGGCGAACGAGTACGAAGCGAAGATCCGCGAGGCCTCGTCGCAGATCCGGTTCGCGGCCTCGGACGCGAAGAGCTTCGTCATCGCGGCCTCCCGCGTCACCGGCCGGCCCTGATCGATGGACCACGCGGCGTGGTAGACGAGCAGGCTCGCCGCGTGGAGCTGGGTCAGCATGTCGACGAGCCGGAAGGTCACCGCCTGGTGCTCGCCGATCGGCTTGCCGAAGGTCACGCGCTCCTTGGAATAGCGGAGGGCAGCCTCGTACGCCGCGCGGCCGAGACCGACCGACAGGGCTCCGGTCATCACGCGGATCTCGGACAGGATCCCGCCCACCTTCTCGACGCCCCCGGTCTCGCCGCCGAGGAGGTGCTCGTCCGGAACCCGCACGTCGTCGAGGATGATCTCTCCAGTGGCCGAGGCCCGCACGCCGAGCTTGTCGATCTTCTTCCCGAGCGTCACGCCGGGAAACTGCCGGTCGACGAGGAACAGCGCGATGTGCTTCATCCCGCGCTCGGGGGACGTCTTGGCGCACACCGTCAGCATGTCGGCGACCGGGGCGTTCGTGACCCACGTCTTGGTGCCCCGCAGCCGCCAGCCGCCCTCGACCCGCTCGGCGGTGGTCGCGAGGTTGCCGATGTCCGAGCCGGCGTTGGGCTCGGTGAGCGCGAACGTCGCGATCTTCTCGCCGCGGAGCGCCGGCGCGAGGTAGCGCTCGCGGAGCGCGTCGCTCCCGTACTTCCAGACGAAGTGCGTCCCCATGAGGCTCTGCATCGCCGCGAGCGCGGCGACCGACATCGATCCCCGGGCCAGCTCCTCGGCGAAGAGGCAGTAGGTCACGAAGTCGGCTTCGACCCCGCCGTAGGCCTCGGGGTAGCGGAGCGCGAGGTACCCCAGCTCGCCGAGGCGCCGGAAGAGCGCGCGCGGGAACTCGCCGGCCTCGTCGATCTCGCGCGCGACGGGCGCGACCTCGGCGTCGACGAAGCGAGCGACGGCCCGGCGGAACTCCTCCTGCTCCGGGCTCAGTCGGAAGTCCATCTCGGGCTCCGCGGCCTCGACCGCCGCCTCAGACCTTGATCTTGGGGAGACCGGCGAGCGCCGCCTTCACCTGGGCTGCCGGATACTCGAAGTCCTCGAGTTTGCCCGCCATGTAGCGCTCGTAGGCGGAGAGGTCGAAGTGCCCGTGGCCGCAGAAGTTGAACGCGATGACCTTGCGGTCCCCCGAGGCCTTGCAGCGCAGCGCCTCGTCGATCACGACGCGAATGGCGTGGGCCGCCTCGGGCGCGGGCAGGAAGCCCTCGGCCCGGGCGAAGGTCAGCGCCGCCTCGAAGGTCGGATTCTGGTGGACGGCCACCGCCTCGATCACCTTGTGGTCGTAGAGCACGCACACGAGCGGCGCCATGCCGTGGTAGCGGAGCCCGCCCGCGTGGATCGGCGCGGGGATGAACGAGTGGCCCAGCGTGTACATCTTGACGAGCGGCGTCATCTGCCCGGTGTCACCGAAGTCGTAGACGTACTCGCCCTTGGTGAGGCTCGGGGCCGCGTGGGGCTCGACGGCGATGACGCGAAGGTCCTTCCGTTTCCCGCTCAGCTTGTCCTGGAGGAAGGGGAACGTGAACCCGCCGAAGTTCGAGCCGCCGCCGATGCAGCCGACGAGGATGTCCGGGCGATCGCCGGCCATCTCGAGCTGCCGCTGGGCCTCCAGGCCGATGACCGTCTGGTGCGTCAGGACGTGGTTCAGCACCGAGCCCAGCGCGTACTTCGTGTCCTCGCGCTGGGCTGCCTCCTCGACCGCCTCCGAGATGGCCATGCCAAGGCTTCCCGGCGAGTGCGGGTCCTTCGTGAGCGCCGCGCGGCCGGCCGCCGTCTCGCGAGACGGGCTGGCCACGACCTTGGCGCCCCACGCCTCCATCATGATGCGACGATACGGCTTCTGGTCGTAGGAGACCCGCACCATGTAGACCTTGCACTCGATCCCGAAGATCTGGCAGGCGAATGACAGCGCCGAGCCCCACTGCCCCGCACCCGTTTCCGTCGTGATGCGCCGGACGCCTTCCTGGTGGTTGTAATAGGCTTGGGCGACCGCGGTGTTCGGCTTGTGGCTCCCCGCGGGGGACACGCCCTCCCACTTGTAGTAGATGCGCGCGGGGGTCCCGAGCGCCTTCTCCAGGCGATGGGCCCGGTAGAGCGGCGTCGGCCGCCAGAGCCGGTAGACGTCGCGCACGGGCTCCGGGATGTCGATCCAGCGCTCCTGGCTGACCTCCTGCTTGATGATCTCCATCGGGAACAGGGGCGCCAGGTCCTGCGGGCCGATGGGCTGGAGCGTACCCGGGTGGATCACCGGCGGCAGCGGCGCGGGCAGGTCGGCCTGGATGTTGTACCAGCGGCTCGGCAGGTCCTTCTCGTCGAGCAGGAACTTGGTCTGTGGCACGGGAACCTCCTTCAGCGTTCGAAGGACCGTGACGGAGCCGGCAGTCCGGCGCGCGCGAGCGCCGTCGCGTACGCGCGCCGTCCAGCCTCGTCGGCGAACAGCTCGTCGGGAATCCGGTGGTCGGTGAACTGCCAGAGTCGCTCGGGATAGCGCCGGTCGACGGCGAGCCCGGCGCCAAGGCACCCGAGCGGCCGTCGGCGCTCGCGCTCCACCTCGGCCGCCAACGCGTCAAGCGGCCCGCCGAGCGCGGCGAGCGGGACGCCGAGCCCCAGCACCCGGTACGGCAGGAGGAAGCGCGTCGACTTCGGGGGCAGGAGCGGGCCGTCCGCCCGCCGCACGGCCGCCTTGTCGAGGGCCGGCGGGCGGAGCACGACGACGCCGGGCGCGCCGAGCCACTCGCCAACCGCGTCGTCCTCGACCAGGCGCGCCGGGCGCGGGTGGCCGTTCGGTGAGAGCTGCCGCACCATCTCGCTCGCCAGATCCCCGCCGACGGGCGCGCCAGCGGCGGACCGGCCGTACACGCGGCCGCCGAAATGGCAGGCGAGCCCGCCGGACGCGCCGGGCTCGAGACCGAGCGCCCGGCGCGCAGCGTCGAAGGCCGCGGCCGGCACGCCCTCGAGGACCTGGCACCACGTGCCGATGCGGACGTCGCTCGAGTCGAGCGTCACCCGCTGGACCACGGCGAAGCGCGCGCCGAGATCGCGCGCGAGAACGACCGCCCGGTGGCTCCCGTCCAGGATCAACCCGGACGCGGCGTCGACGACGAGCGGCCACGACAGGACGCGCGCAGTCGCGAGGAGACGCGCCACGCGCGCCTCGCCCTCGGGCGCCGTGGCCTCGTGCCGGCGTAGGTCCCCGAGCGAGGCCACGGCAAGGCTGGCGCGAACGTCGTCCGCTGACTCCATCGGCGTCGTGGCGGCGTCGTGGCGCGTCGGGAGGTCGGCCCGCGCGTCAGCGCCCGCGCAGGGCCCGGCGCGCCTCCTCGGCGGCGTCGCTGTCCGGAAACTCGCGGACGACCTGCGTCCAGGCCTGCTTGGCGTCGGCCTCGCGCTTCTGGGCCCGGTACGCGAGGCCGAGACGGAGGAGCGCCTGCGGCGTGTCCTTCCCCTTGGGGGTGAGGTCCACGATCTTCCTGTACGCGGCCCCGGCGCGCTCGAAGTCGCGCGCGGCGAAGTACGCGTCGCCGATCCGGAGCTGCGCCGACGTGACGAGCGGATCGTTCGGGTACCTCTGGACGAGCTCCTCGAAGTCCACCACGGCCTGCCCCTGCTCGCCCTTGTTCCAGCTCTCCATGGCGCGGTCGTAGAGGGCGCGCGCGCTGGGCGATCCTGCCGCCGGCGCGGGCGCCGCCGGCTTCGTGTCCGCGGGCACCGGTGCGGCCTTCGCGACGCGCGCGGGATCGGCCGAAGCGGCTGGCGGCGCGCTCCTCGTGGCACGCGACGGCGTGAGCATCGCCGGCGGCGTCAGGCCAGCACCGGCCGCGGTGTCGGACCCGCTGCCGCCCGACGCCGCCGCGGTGGGCGACGAGGACTCCCCGGCGGACCTGGCGCCGGCCGACTGAGCCGGTGGCCGCGCGGGCGCGCCCCCCTTTGACGGGGCCGCGGCGGGCGCGCCGTCCAGCACTCGGGCGAGCTGACTCTCGATCCCATCGAGGCTCAGCTCGACTCGGCGCAGCGTCTGGCCCAGGTCCGCGACCCGCTTCTCGAGGAGGTCGATCCGGCGCGCCTGGGCGTCGAGCACCTCGACCTGGCGCTGGAGGTCGTAGCGAGCAGACACGCCCATGGCCTTCTGAACGGCGTCGAACTCCGCGCGCGTCTCCATCGCGGCCTTGTCGATCTGCTCCGAGGTGGCGCGCTGCGCCGAGTCGACGCGTGTGCGGACCTCGGTGAGATCGGTCCGCAGGCGGTCCACGTCCTGACGGAGCGCGGCCGGCGAGTCGGCCGGCAGCTTCGCCTCGCCCGCGGGCTTGGCCCCGCCTCCGCAGCCGCCCGACGCGGCGGCGACCACAATCGCCGCGGCCAGGGCCGTCAGGGAAGATCTCACGCGCACGGTTGGCACCGTAGCACCGGCGCGGTTTCGGGGTCAACCAACGGGCCCTCCGGGCGTGGCGGCGCGGTAAGCTGGCCACGTGGCCGTCGCGTCGCCGCCGAGGCTCCGCGTCCGACACGCGCTTCCGCCCGCCCGTTGGCCGACGCGCGAGGAGGCCGGCCGAGCGCGCTGGTTCTCCCCGATCCGTCTCGGCACCTGCACGGTCGCGGCGGACCGGACGTGGGTGCCGGCGATGGTTCCCTGGCGGGCGACCGCGGACGGCCACGTGACGCCCGAGGTGCTCGACTGGTACGCCCGCTTCGCCGAGGGTCAGCCCGGCGTCCTGGTCGTCGAGGCGACGGGCATCCGCGATGTCCCGAGCGGCCCGCTGCTCCGCATCGGCGACGACCGCTTCGTCCCCGGACTTCGCCGCCTGGTCGAGACCGTGCGCGAGCGGAGCGAGGGGCGCACGCGCCTGTTCATCCAGGTCATCGACTTCCTCGCGGTGCGGCGGCGGCCGGAGCCGGCGGCGTACTTCGCGCGCTACCTCGCGGTCGACGCCGGGATTCGCCGGCGCCTCGCCGCGGCAACGGCGGACGAGCGCTGGCTCGATTCGTCCGGAGCGCCCGACGCGTCCGTGCGGGCGCACCTCGCCGCGGCCGACCGCGCGCTCGTCGAGGCCGTCCTGGCCGCCCGCGAGCTGGAGTCGCTCGACTACGGCTACCGCGAACGCGTCGGGGACTTGCACCTGCCCCACATCCGGAGCCTGCCCGCCGTCCTGCCGGAGCTGTTCGCCGGGGCGGCGCGGCGCGCGCGCGAGGCCGGGTTCGACGGCGTCGAGCTCCACTATGCCCACGCCTACACGATGGCGTCGTTCCTCTCGCGGCTGAACGACCGGACGGACGGCTACGGCGGGGCCCGGCCGGCGCGCGCGCGGCTACCCCTCGAGGTCCTCCATACGGTCCGGCGCCGGGTCGGCCCCGACTATGTGGTCGGAATCCGCTACCTCGGCCACGACGTCGTGACCGGCGGCAACACCGTCGACGACGCGGTGTGGTTCGGCCTGCGGTTCGCCGAGGCTGGCGTCGACTACCTGTCCGTCTCGAAGGGCGGGCGCTTCGAGGACGCGCGGCAGCCCAAGGTCGGCGAGGCCGTCTACCCCTACACGGGCGACTCGGGCTACGAGTGCATGCCCACGGTGGTCTCGGACGCGCGTGGGCCGTTCGCGCGCAACGTGCCGCTCGCCTCGGCGATCCGGGCGGGCCTCCGTGCGGCGGGACGCGACGTGCCGGTCGTCACGAGCGGCGGCATCGCGACCTTCGACCAGGCGGAGGGCATCCTGGCGCGCGGCGAGGCGGACATCGTCGCGGCGGCGCGTCAGACTCTGGCCGACCCCGACTGGTTCCGGAAGATGCGCCTGGGCCACGGGCACCTGGTCCGGCGATGCGAGTTCACCAACTACTGCGAGGGTCTCGACCAGCGCCACAAGCAGGTCACGTGCAAGCTATGGGACCGGGAGGTGGCGGCGGACGAGCCGGACGTCAAGCGCGCGAGCGACGGGCGGCGCCGCCTGAGCGCCCCGTCGTGGCGGCCGCCGTCGGAGGCCGAGACCGGGTCGTCGGGGCTCAGCTCCGGTGGTGCTTGAGGGCCCGGCGCCGCGCTTCTCTCCACCGGCGCCACCGGCTCGTGCCCTCGACGCGGCTCGTCAGCAGCACGACGGGCACCGACAGGATGATGGCGATGACGAGGGCCGCGCCGAGCCAGCGGTTGGCGTCGGCACCGAACAGCGAGACCGCGCTCTGCTGGACGATGAGCCCGACCAGCACCGCGCCGGACCAGAACAGGGCTCGACGTCCCATGCTCCGCCGTCCTCTCTCCGCAAGGGTTCGGATTCGGCTCGACCACCGTAGGTTGCCTTGCCCTGTCGCGCAAGGGGCCGCGCGTCGTCGCCGCCGCGAGCGACCAGGTGGCGCGAACGGATCCGGTGGTCGACGTCCCGCCACCACCGGCCGACATGAGTCGCGAACCTCGCGACCTTCGGCACGGGCCGCTGGCACGCTCATTACCCCGACAGGAGACGCCGGGGCGCGACGAAGCTTGCTTCAGATCGGAGAGGAGGCGCCAGTGGACGCGGGCGTGGTCGAGACCAGGGTTCCTCTCTGGAGCATCTCAAGGACCCTTCCGCCCGCCGACCGCTCAGGACGGTCCCGGAGGCAGGTGCTCGCGGAACCACTCGAGGAGAATCCGGAACCGCGCGAGCCGGTGGCGCGGCCGCCCGGAGCGCGAGAGCTCGTGGTCCTCGTCCGGGAACCGCACGAAGCGCACGGTCCGCTTGAGCTTCTTCAAGGCGACGTAGAGCTGCTCCGCCTGCTCCATCGGGCAGCGAAGGTCGCTCTCCGAGTGCATGATCAGGAGCGGGGTGCGGATGTCCCGCGCGTAGGAGAGCGGGGAGCGCTCGAGGTACCACGCGAGGTTCTCCCACGGCGGCTTGCCCTGCGCGTGCGCCTCCTGGAACCAGAAGCCGATGTCGCTGGTCCCGTACATGCTCACCATCGCGTTGACGGCGCGCTCGGAGCACGCGGCCCGGAAGCGGTCGGTGTGGCCGACGATCCAGCTCGTCATGAAGCCGCCGTAGCTCCCGCCCATCACCCCGAGCCGGTCGGCGTCGATGAACTCGGAACGCCGTAGCGCCTCGTCGAGCCCCGCCATCACGTCCGCGTAGTCGCCGCCGCCCCAGTCCCCGACGACCGCCCGGGCAAAGGCCTCGCTGTAGCCCCGGCTGCCCCGGGGGTTCACGTAGACGACGGCGTAGCCCGCGCCCGCGTACACCTGGAACTCGTCGAAGAAGCGGTGGCCGTACTGGCTGGCCGGCCCGCCGTGGATGTTGAGGAGCGCGGGGTAGCGCTGGCCGGGCTGCCGGCCGGCCGGTGGCATCACCCAGCCGTCGACGGTGAAGCCGGCGCGGTCGAACCGGAAGCGCTCCGGGCGCGCGAGCGCGACCTCCGCCTTCCACTCCCGGTTGAGGTCCGTCAGCCGCCGCTCGTCGCGGCCGTCGGCCCGGCACACGAAGACGTCGGTCGGCGACGTGTCGTCGGTGGCGGTGAAGGCGATCACCGCGCCGTCCGCCGAGACCGAGAAGCCGGTCACCTGGCGCGTCCCGCCGACCACGCGCTCCGCGGCGCCGCCGCCGGCCCGCGTCGATCCGGTAGAGCGGCACGTCGCCCTCGTCCTCGACCTGGAACAGGAGCGCGCCGGTGCGCCCGAGCCACTGGGGGCCGACCGCGCCCATCATCGGCTCGCAGTTGCGGTCGAGCGCGGCGGTCAGGCATACGGACTCGCCGCCTTCGGCGGAGACCGCGTACACGCGGGAGTGGCGGGACACGCCGCGCGGATCGGTGTGCCCCACGTAGGCGACGGTCCGCCCGTCGGGCGAGAAGGCCGGCGAGGAGACCGGGCCCTCGGTCCGCGTCAGCCGACGCGCCTCCCCGCCTTCGGCCGGCACCGTGAAGAGGTCGGCGGCGCCGTCCTCGTCGCGATCCGCGTGGCGGGCCGACACGAAGACCACCCGGCGACCGTCCGGCGCCCAGGTCGGATGGTGGCTCTCGAACGCCCCGCCGGTGAGCTGGCGGGCCGGCCCGCCCGCCCGCGGGACCACGAAGACCTGCTGGGGCCGGTCGTACACGAAGCCGACGCCGTTCGACTTGTACTTCAGGACGTCGATGATGCGCGGGGGCTTCGATCGCTCGCGCTCCTCCTCGTCCGCCGGCTCCTCCCAGCCGCCGACGCGCGACACGAACGCAAGTGACTCGCTGTCCGGCGACCAGACGGGACTCGATACCCCGGGCTTGAGGTCCGTGAGCCGCACGGGCTCGCCCCCGTCGGCGGGCATCACGTGGAGCTGCCCCTTCACCTTCCGCTCGCGCTCGGACACGAAGGCGAGCCATCGCCCGTCGGGCGACCAGCGGGGCGCGGTGTCGCGCCGCGGACCCCGCGTGAACGGGCGCGGCTCGCCCCCGCCGGCGTCGACGAGCCAGATCGTCGACAGGTACTCGTCGCGCGCCTCGGACAGGGTCGTCACCACGAACGCCACGCGGCGCCCGTCGGGGTGGAGCTGCGGGTCGCTGACGAAGCGGATCCGGAACAGGTCCTCGGGAACCATCGGGCGGCCGGGCGAGTCCGTCATCGGCGTCGTCGGACCCGCCGGGACGCGGGCCCCGGCGGGCGACGGCAGTCTACCATCGGCGACGCCACCGGCGACGCGACGGGCTCCGCGCGGCTCGAGGGCAGCGTCCCGGTCCCGGGCGGGCCGGCGCGACGGCCCGGACGGGGAGCGGGTCTCAGCGAGACGCGGTCGGCTTGATCTTCCCGCCGCTCGACTCGTACGCCTCCACGGCCTTCTTCAGGTCCCGGTACTGGGAGCACGGGAAGAAGCACAGCTTGTCGAGCTGCCCCAGGTGCTCCTTGGCCTTCGGCAGGTTGTCGAGGGTGAGGTACGCCTCGCCGATGTACTCGTGAGCGCCGCGGTGCTTCGGGTCGATGACGAGGGCCTGCTCGTAGAGCGGGATCGACGCCGCCGGGTCGCCGTTCCGGCGCGTGGCGTAGGCGAGCCAGTTGTAGGCATCCGCGTTCTTGCCGTCCCGCGCGATGGCCTTCTGGAGGAGCGGGATCGCGGCGGCGTACTGCCCGGAGTCGATCGCCTTGACCCCCGCGGTGAAGTCGGGGTCCGCCGGCTTGGCCGGCGTCTCGCTGGCGCCCGCCCCGCCGCCACCACCTCCGCCCCCGCCGCCGCCACCCCCACCACCGCCCGCGCCGTCGGCGCTGACTCCCGAGGGCGCGCTCAAGAGCAGGAGCGCGGCTAATCCCGCCGCCACGGCCCAGGCTGCGAGCGTTCCCGAGGTCGACCAGCGTCCATCCATGATGTGTCCTCCCGGACGCGCGCCCGCCCGGGCGCGACGTGTCCTATCGGGTGAACGCATGGGCGGGGCACGGCGTTCCCGCGCGGCGGGCCGGGTCCGCGGCCAAGTCTTGACCATTTCGTGACGGAGGCGTCATGCCGGGGCGTCGAGACCTCGCCTTGACCCTGCCCGCCGGCGGTCCTACAGTCGCGCGTGTCACCGGGCGCGCCCCGGAGCGCGCAGGAGAGCTCATGCGCTTCCCCCTGACCGCCGAGCAGGAGGTCATCCAGACACGCGCCCGCGCGCTCGCCGACCAGGAGTTCCGCGAGCGCGCCGCGCGCTGGGACGAGCGCGAGGAGTATCCCTGGGAGAACGTGAAGCAGCTCGTCGAGACGGGCTGGATGGGGATGACGATCCCCGTCGCCTACGGCGGCCAGGGTCGCGCGCTCCTGGACGTGCTGCTCGTCATCGAAGCGGTCGCCCGTGTCTGCGGCGTGACGGCCCGGATCCTCGTCGACTCGAACCTGGGCCCGGTCGGCGCGATCGTCCATCACGGCACCGAAACGCAGAAGCGGAAGTACCTCCCGCGCATCGTCCGGGGCGACAAGCCGGCCATCGCGATCACCGAGCCCCACGCGGGATCGGCCGCCGCCGACCTCGAAACGCACGCGGAGAAGGACGGCGACGCGTGGGTGCTGAGCGGCACGAAGCGCTGGATCACCGGCGCCGGCATTTCCCAGACGTACGTGGTGTTCTGCCGGTTCGACGGCATCCCGGGCGCCGCGGGCATCGGCGCGCTGATCGTCGAGGCCGACACGCCCGGTCTGGCCGTCACGGGGCGGGAACGCGCGATGGGAATGCGCGGCATCCCCGAGGGCGAGGTGCGCTTCGACCGTTGCCGGGTGCCGGGTGAGAACCTCCTCCTCCCCGCGGGCGGCTTCGGGCGGCTGATGTCGGCCTACAACGGCCAGCGGCTCGGCGCCGCGACGGTGGCGCTCGGGCTCGCGCAGGGCGCCCTCGAGGCCGCCGTCCTGCACGCCAGCAAGCGCGAGCAGTTCGGGCGGCCAATCGGCCACTTCCAGGGGCTCCGCTGGATGGTCGCGGACATGGCGCTCCAGGTGGAAGCGGCGCGCCAGCTGATCTACCGCGCGGGCGCCAACGCGGGGCACGGTCTTCCCGACATGGTGGAGGCCGCGATGGCCAAGACCGTGGCCAGCGAGATGGCGGTGCGCGTCACCAACGACGCCCTCCAGGTCTTCGGGGCGAGCGGTTACTCGCGCGACCTCCCGCTCGAGCGGATGGTGCGTGACGCCCGCATGTTCCCGATCGGCGGCGGAACCGTCCAGATGCTCCGGAACGTCGTGGCCGGCGCCTGGCTCGGCCGGGTGGACGAGCCGGGACTCTGAGCCGCTCCATGCGCGCCGACGCGTTCGGCCTTCCGCTCACGGTCGCCACCGCCGCGGCGGGCGCCAAGTACGACGACGCCGTCCGGGGTCTGCTCGGCTGGGACCGCGGGGCCCTCGAGGCCTTCCAGGAGGCGGCGGCGCTCGACCCCGGGCTCGGGCTCGCCCACGCCGGCGCCGCCATCTGCCTCTTCCTCGAGGAGCGGTTCGCCCCGGCGCGGGAGGCCGCCGAGGCCGCGCGCGCCGCCGCGGCGACCCAGACGGAGCGCGAGCGGAGCCACGTCGAGGGCGTGGCCCGCCTGGTGGGCGGCCGGCCTGCCGAGGCCGAGCGCCTCATGACGGAGCACCTCCGGACGTGGCCGCGGGACGTCGTCGTCCTCCAGCGGCTCTACTTCGTCTGGTTCTGGCAGGGCCGCTTCCCCGAGATGCTGGACCTCACGACGCGGGTCCTCCCGGACTACGGCGACGACTCCTTCGTCCAGGGGCTCCACGCCTTCGTCCTCGAGGAGGGGCACCGGCCCCGCGAGGCGGTCCGCGTGGCCGAGTCCGCGCTCGCGAAGAACCCACAGGACGCCTGGGCGGTCCACGCGCTCGCGCATGCCCTCTACGAGATGGCGCACTTCGACGAGGGCGCGGACCGGTTGCCGCCGGCGATCCATCCCTGCCAGCACCTCAACTGGTTCCGCAACCACCTGGTGTGGCACCTCACGCTGATGCAGCTCTCGCGCGGGCACTACGCGCGGGCCGTCGCGATGTCCCGGGCGGTGTTCGAGCGGGCGCCGTCGTCGATCGCGGGCGACCTCCACGATTCGATCGCGCTCCTCTGGCGGCAGGATCTGTTCGGCCTGCCCGTCGGCCAGGCCCGCTGGGCGCCGTTCGCCGCGATCGCGCGGCAGCGCCTCGACCGGCAGGGGCTGCTCTTCCACGCCGCGCACCTCGGGATGGCGCTCGCCGGCGGCGGCGACTGGGCGACTGCCGAGACCCAGCTGGGGATGCTGCGACAGCGCGCCGCCAAGGACGCGTCGGGGCTCACGGGCGAGGTGCTGATCCCGCTCGTCGAGGGTCTCGAGGCATTCGCGCGGGCGGAGTATCGGACCGCGATCGACCATCTCGAGCCGATCTCGACGCGGCTCGTGGAGCTCGGCGGGAGCCGCGCTCAGCGGGACGTGTTCCACGACACCCTGCTGGAGGCGTGCTTCCGGGCGGGTGACATGGAGCGGGCGACGCGTCTCCTCGCGCCGCGCGTTGCCCGCCGCCCCGACCACTACTGGGTCCGCCGCCAGACGACGGCCGCCTGACGGCGAGGGTCGTCGCGTCAGCCTACGTCCCGCTCCGCGCGCAGAGGGCCGTGATCGCGCCCTCGCCCCGGTACGGCAGGTGCAGCGCGATGCGCACGGCGCGGACCGGCGAGCCGTTCATCGCCAGCTCCGTCGCCCCGCCGGAGAACGTGAACAGCGTCCGCCCCGCCCACGCCCACTCCGGGACCGGCCGGGGCGCGCCCACGGCGCGCCACGCGCGCCCGTCCTCCGAGACGTCGACGCCGAGAATCGTCGCGTGCCGCGTCGAGACGCGGGGATGCTCGAGGCGGAGCGTGGAGAGGCGCGTCGGCTCGGGCAGCCGCCCCTCGACCGCGTAGCGCGCGCCCCGCCCGTCCGCGTCCGGCGTCGTCGTCGTCACGCGCCACTCGGCCGGGCGGCACCGAGCCGCCGTCAGCTGGGCGCCCGCGAGCTGGAAGAGCATCGCGGAGCCGATCGGCTCCCACGTCACCGTCACGCCGGCCGCCTCGAGCCGCGCGCGCAGCTCGCCCGCGTCCTCCGCCGCCACCAGAGCGGCGTCCGTCTCGCGCCACCGGTGCCGCGCGTAGAGCTGGGTCGGCGGCGAGTAGCCGTGGCTGTTCAGGACCCCGTTCGCCGGCAGCGTCGCCACCGCGCCCTGCGTGGCCATCGCCACCCGGGCCGAGACGACCGGATCCGCGAGGAGACGGGTCACCCCGCGGGCGCTGAGGGCCCGCAGGAGCGCGCCGACGTCCGGTAGCTCGGCCGCGGGCCCGTCGACCGCCTCGTACGCGAACAGCTCACCCACCATCCCGACGCCGACCGAGCCGGGCTCGACGGGCCGGATCCGGAGATAGCGAACGGGCCGCGGCGCCGTCGCGAGCTCGAGCCAGCCGTTGCGAGGCCGGAACACCGGTCTCGGCCCGACGACGTAGAGCGGCTGCGCCACCTGCACCGGCGTCGATCCGAGACGCTCCCACCGGACCCCGTCCAGCGAGCCGGCGACCTCCAGCGGCACGAGCACGTCGGTGAGCGCCTCGGGCCAGAGGACGAGGCGCGCGAGCGTCCGCGGCGCGCCGAGATCTACCACGAGCGGGTCCGCCTCCCACCGGTCGAGACGCCGCGACGGCCAGACCGTCCCGAGGTCGCCGTCCGCCACCGCCGGCGGCGTCCCCGGCTCGCCCACGACACGCCAGCCGGCGCGCGAGACCAGCCGGTACGACCGGCCCGGGAGGCGAACGTCTTCGTAGAGCGTCTCCTCGCCGAACCGGATCGCCGTCGCGGTGCCACCCAGCGTCTCGAGGGCGGCGGGGATCCACGCGCCGCGCCGGGACGCGAGGATCGTCACCCGCCCCGCGGCGTCGGCCGGGCGCCACGGCGGGGTAGTACACCTCCGACAGGAGCGCCGAGATCCGGGGACGGCTCAGGAGGAACTGCCAGCGGAGGCTCTCCATCGGGTCGTCGACGAGGAGCGCCTCCGCGGGCCGGGCCTGGAGTCGCTCGCCCAGCGCGGCGCGGGCCGCGATCTCGGCGCCCCGCCGCGCCCGCTCCCCGGGTCGGAGCGGCCACAGGTAGATCCAGTTCGTCCAGAGGTGGAACGCGAGAACCAGGGCCAGGACGGCGCCGGCCAGGACGCGCGAGCGGCGCGAGAGACGCACGATCGCCGCCCCCACGAAGACGAGGAGCGGGATGTACGCCGGCAGGAGGTAGCGCGCCCGCGACATCTGTCTGAGGAGGTTGAACGTGGACCCGTAGAGCGCCACGTACGTCGCGCCGAGCGTCAGGAGCAGAAGCCACACGCCCCACGCCCGCCGCGTCCGCCGGCGATGGCGCAGCGCCCCGACCGCCTCGATGCCCGCGAGCACCACCGCCGCGGCGTAGATCGCGCCGCAGAGCCCCAGGATGAGGGCGCGAAGGCGCGTGTCGTGGTCCCAGTAGTAGGTGCCGACGACCAGGGGGACCGCGTTCCCGAGGAACTCCCCGATCCGCGCCCAGGAGAGGTCGACGTCGGCCTCGAGGAACCGCCGGGCCGAGCCGAGGTTCCCCTGGCCCGGGTCCGGCTGGGTGAGGTAGAAGAGCCACGCCGGTAGGTTCCCCAGGACGAACCCGCCCGCGAGCAACCACCCGCCGCGCCGGAGCGGCAGCCGGGGCTCCTGCACCAGGAGCGCCACGAGAATCGGCCCCAGCACCACCACCACCTTCATGTTCGTCCAGCACGCCAGCCCCGCCACGAATCCCAGACACCCCAGGATCCGCGCCCGCCGCGGCTCCGGCCCCGCCCCCAGCGCGCCCAGCGCCAGGAGCACGAGGACCACGCCGAACGTGTTGGCCTCGAAGTGCGGCTCCGCCACCGTGCTGTAGTACGTCAGCAGAAACGGCGGCACCGCCGCCAGCAGCAGCGTCACCCGCGCCGTCGCCTCGTCGTAGAGGCGCCCCGCCAGCACGTAGAGCCCCAGCGGGAACAAGAGCGACCACGCCACCGCGTTCAGCCGCACCAGCAGCACCGACGGCCCGAACACGGCCAGCGCCGGCACCAGGTGGAAGCCGTTCAGCGAGCCCATGAACGACTGCCGGTAGAAGAACACCGGCAGGTTCTCGCCGTGGAGGATGTGCTTCGCCATCAGCGCCACCGTCGCGTCGTCGCCCGAGATGTTCTGGTAGAACATCGCGGAGACTCGGACGATGGCCGCCAGCGCGAGCAACGCCAGGGCCGGGCCCCACCGCGCTCGACGCGTCGTGGACCCGTCTAGCGCGGGCGTGGCGCGAGGTCTCCCGCGACCGGGGCTCGATGACGATGCATGCGACACCGCACGATACAACCGGACGCGCTTTCGACGAAGCGCGGATCGCGCCCCACGTCAGGCCTCGCCGCGCGCGCATAGCGCGGTGATTGCTCGCTCGCCGCTGTAGGGGAGCTGGACCTCCACGCGCACCGCGCGGGCCGGGACGCCGCCCATGTCGAGCTCCGTCGCGCCGCCCGAGAACGTGAACAGGGTGCGACCCGCCCACGCCCACTCTGGCACCGGACGGGGCGCCGGGACCGGGCGCCACGCGCGTCCGTCCTCCGAGATCTCGACCCCGAGGATCGTCGCGTACCGGGCCGACACGAAGGGATGCTCGACTCGGAGCGTCGCGAGCCGCATCCACTCCACGAGCCGCCCCGCCACCGTGTAACGGGCCCCCTTCCCGTCCGCGTCCAGGATCGTCGCCGTCACCCGCCAGTCGGTGGGCCGGCACCGACCGGCTCCGGGCACCGGCCCCACCGGCTGGATGAGCACCGCCGTCCCGACCGGCTCCGTGGTCACCCGCACCCCGGCGCTCTCGAGCCGCTCGCGCAGCTCGCCCGCGTCCTCGCCGGCCACCAGCGCGGCGTCGGTTTCCCGCAGTCGAACCCGCGCGAACAAGTGAACCGGCGGCGCGTACCCGTAGCTGTTCAGGACGCGGTTGGCCGGCAGGGTGTCGACCGTCCCGGCCGCCGCGAGCGCCACGCGCGCCGACACGACGGGATTTCCCAAGAGCCTCCTCACGCCACGCGTGCGAACGGCGTGCAGGATCGCGTCGATGTCCGGGGTCTCGGGCGCCGGGCCCTCGATCGCCTCGTAGGCACGGAGCTCGCCCACCATCCCGACGCCGATCGAGCCGCCCTCGACGGGCCGGACGCGAAGGTAGCGCACCGGCTGGGGAGCCGTCGCCAGCTCGAGCCACCCGTTGCGCGGCCGGAAGAGGGGGCGTCCCTCGGCGACGAACGCCGGCCGACCGACCTCCGTGGGCGCGATGCCGAGCGGCTCCCAGGTGACCGCGTCCAACGAGCCCGCCACCTCGAGCGGCACGATCAGCTCCGTGAGCGCCGTCGGCCAGATGAGGAGACGGGCAATCGCGCGCGTGGCCCCGAGGTCGAGCACCAGCGCCCCCGCCTCGGATCGATCGAGGCGCCGCGGGGGCCACGCGGTACCGAGGTCGCCGTCCGCCACGGCCGGCGGCGTCCCGGCCTCGCCGAGGGACCTCCAGCTGGCCGTGGGGACGAGGCGGTACGCGCGGCCGGGAATCCGGACGTGGTCATAGAGCCACTGCTGGCCGTATCGGGTCGCCGTCGCGGTAGCGCCGAGCGCTCCCAGCTGAGCGGCCATGTCGCTGTCGCCCGGGATCGCGAGGATAGCGACGCGCCTCACGGCGTCGGCGCGGACCGCCGACGGGTAGTAGCTGTCCGTCAGGAAGTCGGACACCGGCGGGCGGTCGAGCAGAAACTGCCACTGGAGGTTCGACGTGTTGTTGTCCACCAGAACAACGTCCGCGTCCGCCCCGCGGAGCCCCCGGGCGAGATCCTCGCGGACCGCCATCCGGTCGGCCCGCCACGCGCGCTTGGGCGGATCGAGCGGCCAGAGGAACTCGAGGTTGGTCCACAGGTTGAATGCGAGGACGAACGTCAGCGCGGCGCCCGCCAGCGCGCGCGACCGGCGTCCGAGCCGCGCGACCGCGGCCCCCAGGAACAGGAAGAGCGGAATGTACGCCGGAAGGAGGTAACGGCCCCGCGAGCCGTCATCGAGGATGTTGAACGTCGAGAGGTACAGCGCCAGGTACGTGGTGGCGAGGATCAGCAGGAGGAGCCAGAGGCTCCACGCTCGCCGTGCCCCCCGGCGATCGCGCCGAGCCCGGACCGCCTCGATGCCCGCGAGCACCACCGCCGCCGCGTAGATCGCGCCGCAGAGCCCCAGGATGAGCGCGCGAAGGAGCGTGTCGGGGCCCCAGTAGTAGGTGCCGATGACCAGCGGCACGGCTCGGGTCAGGAACTCCCACGCGTGCGCCCACGAGACGTCCCGGTGGATCTCGATGAACCGCTGTGCGGAGGCCGCGCTTCCGGGCAGAGGCATGGGCTGGGTGAGGTAGAAGAGCCACGCCGGTAGGTTCCCCAGGACGAACCCGCCCGCGAGCAACCACCCGCCGCGCCGGAGCGGCAGCCGGGGCTCCTGCACCAGGAGCGCCACGAGAATCGGCCCCAGCACCACCACCACCTTCATGTTCGTCCAGCACGCCAGCCCCGCCACGAATCCCAGACACCCCAGGATCCGCGCCCGCCGCGGCTCCGGCCCCGCCCCCAGCGCGCCCAGCGCCAGGAGCACGAGGACCACGCCGAACGTGTTGGCCTCGAAGTGCGGCTCCGCCACCGTGCTGTAGTACGTCAGCAGAAACGGCGGCACCGCCGCCAGCAGCAGCGTCACCCGCGCCGTCGCCTCGTCGTAGAGGCGCCCCGCCAGCACGTAGAGCCCCAGCGGGAACAAGAGCGACCACGCCACCGCGTTCAGCCGCACCAGCAGCACCGACGGCCCGAACACGGCCAGCGCCGGCACCAGGTGGAAGCCGTTCAGCGAGCCCATGTAGGACTGCCCGTAGAAGAACGCCGGCAGGTCCTCGCCGCGGAGGATGTGCTTCGCCATCAGCGCCACCGTCGCGTCGTCGACCGAGATGTTCTCGTAGAACATCACCGAGAGGCGCGCTATCGCGGCCAGCCCGAGGAGCGCCGAGACGGCGATCCAGGACGACCGGCGACGCTCAGGGACCGGGGCGCTGTCTACCGCAACCTCGACGTGAAGCTCTTGGCAGACTGGTACGGATCGGGCCACGGCAGCTCGAACCCCTGCTCCCGGGCGGCGTGGCGGGTCCAGTAGGGATCGTAGAGGTGGCCGCGGGCGAGGACGCACAGGTCCGCGCGGCCGGCGGCGAGGATCGAGTTCGCGTCCGCGTAGGTGGAGAGGTTGCCCACCGTCAGCGTCGGGATCCCCGCCTCGTGGCGGATCCGGTCGCTGAGCGGCGTCTGGTACAGGCGCCCGTAGACCGGCTTCTGGTGCGGGACCGTCTGGCCGGTGGACACGGTCACGGCGTCGCAGCCGTGCGCCCTGAGGCGCGCGGCGATGCGCACGGCGTCGTCCGGCGTGGTACCGCCGGGCGCCCAGTCCGTGGCGGAGATCTTGACCGAGATGGGCTTCCCGGCCGGCCAGGCTGCCCGGACCGCATCGAAGACCTCGAGCGGGTAGCGCAGCCGGAGCTCGAGCAGCCCGCCGTAGGCGTCGGTGCGGACGTTCGTGAGCGGCGAGATGAAGCTCGCGAGCAGGTACCCGTGGGCCATGTGGAGCTCGAGCATGTCGAATCCGGCCGCCTCGGCCATCCGGGCCGCCTCCACGAACTGGTCCCGGACCATGTCCATGTCGGCGCGGTCCATCTCGCGCGGCACCTGGCTGTGCGGGTAGTACGGAAGCGGTGACGCGGAGATGAGCGGCCAGTTGCCGTCGGGGAGCGGCTCGTCGATCCCCTCCCACAGGCGCCGCGTCGACCCCTTGCGCCCGGCGTGCGCGAGCTGGAGGGCGATCCGCGCGCCGCTGTGCCGGTGCGCGAAGTCGACGATGCGCTTCCACGCGCCCACGTGCTCCGGCTTGTACATGCCCGTGCAGCCCGGGCTGATGCGGCCCTCTCGGCTCACGTCGGTCATCTCCGCGACGACGAGGGCCGCGCCGCCCGCCGCGCGGCTGCCGAGGTGGACGAGGTGCCAGTCGTTGGGCGTCCCGTCCTCGGCCGAGTACTGGCACATCGGCGAGACCACGATGCGGTTCGAGAGCACCAGGTCGCGCAGGCGGAAGGGCGTGAACATCGGCGGCGGCGGGGGCGCCGGCGGAGCGGCTACGGCGACGCCGCTCTGCCGCCCGGCCTCGTCCGCGAGCCACCGGTCGACCGTCGCGACGAACCGGGGATCCCGGACCTTGAGGTTCTCGTGAGTGACGCGAAGGCTCCGCGTGAGGAGGCTCATCGCGAACTGCGCGGGCTCGAGGCGGTGGTAGCGCTCGGTGGTCTCGAACCACTCGAGGCTCACCTGGGCCGCGCGCTGGAGGCTCTCGACCTCGGGCCGGCGCTCGGCCTCGTAGGCCGCGAGAGCCGCCGGGACGTCAGGCTGGCGCCGGAGGGCCCGGCTGAGCGCGATGGCGTCCTCCATCGCGAGCTTCGTCCCCGAGCCGACCGAGAAGTGCGCGGTGTGCGCGGCGTCGCCGACCAGGACGACGTTCCCGTGGGACCAGCGCTCGTTGCGGACCACGGGGAAGTTCCGCCAGAGCGAGCGGTTCCTGAGGATCCGATGGCCCTTGAGCTCGTCCGCGAACAGCTCTTCCGTGAACGCGACGGTGTCGTCCTCGGACGCCTCGTCGAGACCGGCGCGGCGCCAGGTGGCGTCGGTCGTCTCCAGAATGAAGGTCGAGTGCTGCGCGTCGTAGCGGTAGGCGTGGACGCGCCACAGCCCGTGCACGTCCTCCTTGAAAAGGAACGTGAACGCGGGAAACGGGCAGCTCGTGCCGAGCCAGACGAACCGATTGGGGCGCCACTCGATCGCGCGGCCGAAGTGCGCGGCGTGCCGAGCGCGGATCGTGCTGTTGACGCCGTCGGCGGCCAGCACCAGGTCCGCGGCGCGGTAGGGCTCGAGGTCGCGCACCTCCGTCTCGAACTCGAAGGCGACCCCGAGGCTCGCGCACCGGCGTTGCAGGATGTCGAGGAGCCGCTGTCGGGACATTCCGGCGAAGCCGTGTCCCGTGGAGGTCACGACGGCCCCGCGCCAGTGGATGTCGATGTCGTCCCAGTGCGCGAAGGCGCCGACGATCTCGTCGTGCGTCTCGCGGTCCGCGCGGGCAAAGTGCTCGAGGGTGGCGTCCGAGAAGACGACACCGAAGCCGAAAGTGTCGTCGGAACGGTTGCGCTCGATGACGGTGACGTCGTGCGCGGGGTCGGCCTTCTTCATGAGCGCGGCGAAGTAGAGCCCGGCCGGCCCCCCGCCGATGCACACGATCTTCACCCGCCGCGCCTCCCCCGACCTGCGCTGATCCCGGAGACACTGGCGGCCCCGGCCCGCGCCGGGGTCGCGTCGCGCGTAGTCTATCACCGCGCGTCGCGCCGACGGCGCTCCCGCGGCGCGCGGGACCCGCGGCCGCGTTGACCCGTCTTCCGAGGGGCGTCATACTGCGCGCCGTGAAGCTTCCGGACCGGGTCGCCCTCGTCACCGGCGGCGGCCGGGGCATCGGTCGGGCGATCGCGCTCGCGTTCGCCCGGGAGGGCGCGCACGTCGCGGTGACCGCGCGCACCGTCGCCGAGCTCAACGCCGTCGCGGCGGAGGTGCGGGCGCTCGGACGCGAGGCGCTGGTGGTGGCCTGCGACGTCGCCGAGCGGGCCCAGGTCGACGACGCCGTGCGGCGGGTCGTGGACGGGCTCGGTCCGGTCGAGATCCTCGTGAACAACGCGGGCATCGCGGTCTCCGCGAAGCTCCTCGACACCGACGATGCGCTCTGGGAGCGTCACCTCCGCGTGAACCTGACGGGCGCGTTCCTCATGACCCGCGCCGTCCTCCCGGGCATGCTCGCGGCGAGCTGGGGCCGCGTCGTCAACGTCGCCTCGGTCGCGGGCCGCCAGGGCTACCCGTACGTCGCCGCCTACACGGCGTCCAAGCACGGCCTGATCGGGCTGACTCGCGCCGTCGCCCAGGAGGTCGTGACGTCGGGCGTGACCGTGAACGCGATCTGCCCCGGGTACGTGGCGACCGATCTCACGTGGGGCGCCGCGCGGAACATCCAGGAGCGCACGGGGCGGACGTACGACGAGGCGGTCCGCTCGCTCGCCGCCTACTCGCCGCAGCGGCGGCTCATCGAGCCCGAGGAGGTCGCGGCGCTGGCGGTGCTCCTCGCGAGCGACGACGCCCGCGGCGTCACCGCCCAGGCCTGGAACGTCGACGGCGGCGCGGTGCAGGCCTGAGGCGGAGAATGAGCGCGTACCGCAGCTTCGACTACCGGATCGAGGACGGCGTGGGAACGGTGACCTTCGCCCGTCCCGACACGCTGAACTCCCTCACCTTCGAGGTCTACGCGGAGCTCGAGCGGCTGGCGCTCGAGTGCCAGACCGACCCGGCCGTCCGCGTGCTCGTCCTCACCGGCACCGGCAAGGGCTTCTGCTCGGGCGGCGACGTCCACGAGATCATCGGCGAGCTCTTCAAGCGGGACGTGAAGGGCATGCTCGAGTTCACCCGGATGACGGGCGCCGTCGTCCGGAACCTCCGGCTCCTCGAGAAGCCGGTGATGGCGTCGGTCAACGGCATCGCCGCCGGGGCCGGCGCGGTGCTGGCGCTCGCGTCGGACTTTCGTATCCTCGCGGACACCGCCCGCTTCGCGTTCCTGTTCACGAAGGTCGGGCTCGCCGGCGCGGACATGGGCGCGGCGTTCCTCCTGCCGCGGGTGGTGGGCTTCGGGCGGGCGACGGAGCTGCTGATGCTGGGCGACACGATCGACGCCCCGACCGCCGAGCGCTACGGGCTGGCCAGCCGCGTGGTCACCGCCGACCGTCTCCCTGACGAGACCCGGGCCCTCGCCCGGCGCCTCGCCGACGGGCCCGGGCAGGCGCTCGGGATGACCAAGCGCATGCTCAACAACGAGTGGGGCATGGACCTCGCGTCCGCCATCGAGGCGGAGGCCCAGGCCCAGGCGCTCCTGCTGATGGCGGAGGACCACAAGGAGTTCTACCGGGCGTTCACGGAGAAGCGGCCGCCCCGCTTCACCGGGCGCTAGAGACGGAGACGCGCCGGGACCGACGGCCGGGGCCGCGCCGGCGCGCCGGCGACGACGTCCGCCCGCAAGGAGGGAGCCGTGCCGAAGGTGATCGTCAACCCGCCCTGGCTGCCAAAGCCCTCGGGCTTCTCGCACGGGATCGAGGCGCAGGGGCGCACGCTCTTCGTCGCGGGCCAGACGGCCCTGGACGCCGACGGCCGGATCGAGCCGGTCGGGGACCTCGTCGGGCAGTTCCGCCACGCGCTCGCCAACGTGGGCGCCGTCGTGGGCGCGCGCGGCGGGACGCTCCGGGACCTCGTGAAGGTGACGTTCTACGTGGTCGACAAGCGGGAGTACCGCGCGAAGGCCTCGGAGATCGGACGCGTCTACCGTGAGATGATGGACGGCCACTGGCCGGCGACGACGCTCGTGGAAGTCCGGGCCCTCTGGGACGACGAGGCCCTGATCGAGATCGACGCGATCGCGGTACTGGGATAGGAGGCGGCGATGCAGGTCGGCCCCGTGTACCACACCGGGTTCACCGTGAGCGACATCGAGCGCTCGCTGGTCTTCTACCGCGACATCCTCGGGCTCGCGCTCGTCAAACGCCAGACCGGCACCGCGCAGTACCTTGGGACCATCACGGGCTTCGAGGGCGTGGTCCTCGAGACGGCGTATCTCCAGCCCGCGGCCGGCGGCAGCATGCTGGAGCTCTTGCAGTACGCGTCGCATCCGGCGCCGCCCACCGACCGCGCGACGAACCGCCCGGGCAACGGCCACCTGTGCTTCAAGGTGGACGACGTGCGGAGCGCCTGCGAGGAGCTGAAGCGCCGCGGCGTGACGCTGATCTCGGAGGCGACCGAGATCACCGCGGGCCAGCACGCCGGCGGCTGGGGCGTCTACGTCCGCGACCCCGACGGCTTCACGGTGGAGCTCTACCAGGGCCCGCCGGCGACCGCCGGGCGCGCGGCGGCGGCCGCGCCGGGCGCGGCGCACCGCGGATCGTGAGCGGGAACGGCCCGGCGCCGCTGGCCAAGCGGGTCGTCGGCGCGGTCGCCTGGCGCCTGTTCGTCAGCACGGCCTACACGACCGGGCTCACACTCCTGATCCCGTTCGTCGCCTTGCGGGTCAAGCCGCCCGAGCTCGAGCTCGGCCCGATCGCGACGTCGCCGGGGCTCCTGTGGCTCGCGATCGGGCTGATGGTCGCCGCGCTCGTCGTCCGGGTCTGGGCGACGGGCTCGCTGGGCGAGTCGCTCAAGGCGCTGGGCATGCTGACCTTCCTGCCGGGCTTCATCGGGATCGTCGCCGCGCTCTTCGGCCGCGAGTGGCTCCTCGGCCGGTTCGCCGAGACGGTGCCGCGCTTCCAGGAGGTGCGCCCCGCGATCGAGCTCTACTTCGACCGCGCCGTGCCTCAGGTCGTCTACCTGACGGTGGGCTTCTTCGTGGCCGGCGTGCTCCTGATCACCCTCGGGAGCCGGCTGGCGCCCGAGCGGCGGTCCGCCGGGTCCTGACGCGTCAGCGGCCGCGCTGGTACCAGAGCAGGATCAGCAGCAGCGGCACATAGAGCGCGAGCACGCCCTGCAGCGTGAGAACCGGCCCTTCCGCCCCGCTCGAGACCAGGATCCCCCGCACCGGCGGCGCCAGCGCCCAGAGAGGATCGCCGAGAGCGTCGTTCAGGACCTTGCCGAGCAGGCCGATCGCGGCGCCGGGCAGGAGGAACGGCAGCAGCGAGGCGACGAAACACACCAGGGCGACGACCATGACGAGGAGTGCCATGGGAACCTCCAATCCGCGCCTATCGTCCGCCCGTCCGTCCGACGATGTCAACGAATCGGGCCGACCGCACGGTGGCCTTCCCCGGGGCCCCCGGACCCGGGCAGGCTCGCTCACCCCCTGAGCGCCCCGGAGCGGACCACAGGCGCCGGCCGGCGATGACCGGGGAGCCGACCGTCAGCGACCCGGCCTTCTGGCAGGATCTCTACCATCGGAAGCGCGACGGCTGGGATCTCGGGCGACCGAGCCCGGTGCTCGGCGCCCACCTGGCACGGCGACCGCTGCCGCCGGGGACCGTCGCCGTCCCGGGCTGCGGCCGCGGGCACGACGCGAGGTTCCTGGCGCGCCGCGGCCATCGGGTCTTCGGCTTCGACTTCGTGCCCGAGGCGCTCGGCGCGGCGCGCGAGCTCGCGGAGTGCGAGCGGGTGGCGGTGACCTTCGAGGAGCGCGACGTGTTCGGGCTCGCCGCGGCGTACCCGCGCTTCTTCGACGCGGTCTGGGAGTACACCTGCTACTGCGCGGTCGACCCGGCGCGCCGCCCGGAGTACCTCGAGACGCTGGCGGCCATCCTCAAGCCCGGCGGCTGGCTTCTCGCCTGCTTCTTCCCGACCGGGGAGAAGCCGGGAGGGCCGCCGTTCGCGGTGAGCAAGACCGAGGCGCGGGACCTCATGGCGCCTCGCTTCGAGCTGGTCGAGGACTACGTCCCGTTCGCGTCGCCCGAGGCACGCCGTGGCCACGAGTGGGTGGTGCTGGCGCGACTCCGGGAGCGGGCCTCCGACTAGCGCCCCGCCTCGAGGCGGAAAGCGCCGGCATCGATCCGCGGGCGCGCGCGGGTGGCGCCAGGTGCGCCCCCGGGCTACCATGCCTCCGGCCGACGGCCCGCTGGCGTTGCTCACCTACGGAGGAGATCCATGGCCGCGTACGTCATCGCCGACATCGAGATCACCGATCCGGCCGGCTACGAGGAGTACCGGCGGAGAGTCCCGGAGACCATCGCGCAGTACGGAGGGCGCTACGTCGTGCGCGGCGGGAACGTGGAGACCCTCGAGGGAGACTGGCAGCCGCGGAGGCTCGTCGTCCTCGAGTTCCCGACTCTCGCCCAGGCGCGCCGCTGGTACGACTCGCCCGAGTACCGGGAGCCCCGCGCGATCCGCCAGCGCTGCTCGCGGGGCCACGCCATCCTCGTCGAGGGCGCGTGAGATGGCCGCGGGGCGGAACGTCTCCGTCCGACACGACGGGCCGATCGCGACCGTCACCCTCGACCGCCCCGAGTTCCGGAACTCGCTGAGCGATGCCATGCTCGGCGAGCTGATCGAAGCGTTCACGGCCCTGCGCGACAACGTCACGTCGCGGGTCGTGATCGTCACCGGGGCGCCGCCGGTCTTCTCGGCCGGCGCGCACTACCCGGCCGGCCGCGGGATGTCGGCGGAGGAGCGGCGGAAGGTCTTCCTCTCGACGCCGAACCAGTTCCGGCGCCTCTTCGAGCGGGTCACCACGCTCCTCGAGAACCTCGAGCAGACGACGATCGCGATGGTGAACGGCCACGCGATCGGCGGCGGCTTCGGCCTGACGCTCGCCTGCGACTTCCGCTGGGCGGCGGCGGAAACCCTGCTCAGCATTCCCGAGGTCGACCTCGGCGTACCGCTCGGCGTGGCGTCGACCACCCGCTTCGTGCGCCTGGTGGGGCCCGCCCGCGCGAAGGAGATCATCATGGAGTGCCGCCGCTACACGGCGGCCGAGTGCCACGCGATGGGCCTCGTCCACCGCGTGGTGCCGGGCGAGCAGCTGACCGCGGCGGTCCAGGAGTACGCCGGACGCCTGGCGGCCAAGCCGTTCGCCCCGATGGCGCAGGTGAAGGCCCGGATCAACGCCATCGCCCGAACCGGCATCCCCGAGGTCAACGCGATGACCGAGGGCTTTCTCGCGCGCGAGTGACGGCATGACCGGGCCGGCCGGCGGTCCGCCTTCGCCCGCCATGCTCGCGGGCATCCGCGTCCTCGACCTCTCGCGGGTCATCGCCGGCCCGTACTGCACGATGCTGCTCGCCGACCTCGGCGCCGACGTGATCAAGATCGAGCGCCCGGACCGCGGTGACGACCTCCGAGAGTGGCGGGGGCGGACGGGCCGCGGAGGGATGAGCGCGGTCTTCGCCGCCGTCAACCGGAACAAGCGGGCGATCGCGCTCGACCTCCAGCACCCGGAGGGCGCGCGGCTGCTCCGCGACCTGGCCGTCCGCTCCGACGTCCTCGTCGAGAACTTCGTCCCCGGGGTCGCCGACCGGCTCGGGATCGGCTACGGGGCCGTGCGCGTCGCGAATCCCGCCATCGTCTACGTCTCCGTGAGCGGGTTCGGCCAGACGGGACCGTACGCCCAGCGCCCGGGCTACAACACCATCGCCCAGGGCATGGGCGGGCTCATGGGCGTCACCGGCATGCCCGGCGATCCGCCCACCCGTGCCGGAGGCTCGATCTCCGACGTGGCGGCGGCCTACCTCGCGTTCGGCGCCATCAGCGCGGCCCTCGTTCACCGCCTCAGGACCGGAGAAGGCCAGCACCTCGACGTGAACCTGCTGGGCGCGACGCTGGGCCTCCTGCCGGACCCCGTCGCCCACCTGTTCGATTCCGGGAAGCGGCCCGCCCGCGTCGGGAACCGGAACCCCACGCTCACTCCCGCGGAGGCCTTCCGGACGAAGGACGGGTGGCTGAACATCGTTCTGATGAACCCCGCGCAGTGGGACCGGTTCTGCCGGGTGCTGGGGGACGAGGTCCTCCGAACCGAGCCGCGCTTCGCCACGAACCTCGGCCGCCTCGAGAATCACGCCGAGATGAAGGCACGGGTGGAGACGGCGCTCGCCGGCGCGACGACCGCCGAGTGGGTCCCCCGCTTCGAGGAGGCCTCGATCGCGGGCGGCCCGATCTACGAGCTCGACGAGGTCTTCGACGACCCGCAGGTCCGGCACCTCGAGCTCCTGGCGGAGATCGAGCAGCCGACGTACGAGGGCCACGGAGGGCGCGCGCGGATGCTGGGGTTTCCCTTCCGGGCGTCGGCGACGCCGGCGTCGATCCGTCGCCCCGCCCCGCTCCTCGGCGAGCACACGGCCGAGGTGCTGCGCGAGGTGCTGGATCTCTCCGCGGCGGAGGTCGCGCGTCTGAAGGAGGCCGGCGCGATCGGCCTCGGGCCCGCGCGCTGAGACACCCGCTCAGCCGTCGGGGCGGACCGCGACGAACAGATGGCGCGTCAGGCTGAAGAAGTACTCGCCGCCCGCGGCCCGCGCCAGGAGGTCGGTCTTCCAAGCGTCCGCCTCCTCGCGGGAGAGGCCGTGGCGCACCGCGAGGTCGGCCGTCGAGGCGATCTGCCCCCCGCTGAAGGTCTCCGGCCCTCCCGTGAGCTCGAGCAGCGGGATCGCCTCGGCGTGACGGAGCGCGAGACCCGCCCCCCGCAGGAGGCCGGGGAGGCGCGGCGGCAGGTGCGGCTGGACGAAGTACCCGCCGCGCGCCTCCATCACCCGCCGGTGCCGGTCGCGGTCGGCGGTGTGCCAGACGCACGAGTCCCAGTCGGTGTCGACCACCGCCAGGCGGCCACCGGGGCGGAGCACGCGCGCCGCTTCCGCCAGCGCGCCCTCGATGTCGCGGACGTACAGGTAGACCTGGACCGCGGTGACGAAGTCGAAGCGCCCGTCGGCGAACGGGAGCCGGGTGGCGTCGCCCTGTTGCACCTCCACGCCGTCCTCGAGACCTTCGCGGACAATGCGAGCCCGGGCCGCCTCCAGCATCTCCGGGCTCTCGTCGAGGCCGACGATGCCGCCCGCCGGGCCCACCTCGCGACCGAGCTCGCAGGCGAGGAAGGCGGGCCCGCAGCCGATGTCGAGGCCACGCTCGCCGGCGCGCGCCCCGAGCACCGCGCGGGTGCGCGCCCGCTGGCCCGCGATCGCGGGCGACGCGTAGACGGTCTCGAGACGCGCCGCTTCGCGCGCGCCGAACCTCGCCATCCGACACCTCCAGGTAAGGGCTCGCAGACCGGGCGCCCTCACCGCCGGCCCGGCGCCGGCGCGGCGCGCCGGGGCCCATCGTACCGCGGGCCGAGTCCGCATCGGGCGCCGGCCGTGTCGAGCACGTTCCCACCGGGTTGTTCCCCGCGGAGCAGTTGAGCTACCATTACGCCGCGCGGTTGTCTGGCTCCGCACACAGGAGGGCCGTGGGTGGCCGTCGCGATCGAGGAAGGGCTCCCGCCGAAGACGCTCTGGCCGGAGCGAGTGTACACGCTCCCCGAAACACGCTATCCGGTCCGGCTCAACGTCGCGACGGCGCTACTCGACGCCAACGCGGACGGCGGCCGCGCCGGCCGCCCTGCCATCTACTCGCAAGACCGGGTCCTCACGTACGGCGACCTCCAGAAGCAGGTCAACCGGCTGGCCAACGGCCTCCGCGCGGCCGGGATCGACCGGGGCGACCGCGTCCTCCTCCGGATGCCCAACTGCCCGGAATTCATCGTCACGTGGCTCGCCTGCCAGAAGCTCGGCATCGTCACGGTGTCGACGATGCCATTGCTCCGAGCCCGCGAGCTCGCGTACATCGCGCAGGACGCCGGAACCCGCGTGGCGGTGGTCTCGAGTGCGCTCCGGGAGGAGCTCGACCGCGCCCGCCCGACCGCACCCGCGCTGGAGCAGCTGATCGTCGTGGGGGGCGGGGCGCGGCCCGGCGAGACCGCGTGGGAAAGCCTGCTGGACGGCCAGCCGGAGCGCTTCCCGACGGCCGATACCCGGGCCGACGACGTGGCGATGATCGCGTACACCTCCGGCTCGACCGGCGTGCCCAAGGGCTGCGTGCACCAGCACAGCGACATCCTCGGGTCGGCCGACTCCTACGCGCGGCACGTTCTCCGGCCCACCGAGGAGGACCGCTTCGGCGGCCACCCGACGCTGGCCTTCACGTTCGGGACCGGAGGGCTCCTCGTCTTCCCGTTCCGGTTCGGCGCGGCAACCGTCCTGTCGGGTCCCTTCGAGGCGCAGCGGATGCTCGAGGTCTTCCAGCGAGAGCGGGTGACCGTGGCGTTCTGCGCGTCCACCTCGTACCGCCTCATGCTGGGGGTTCCGGACATGTCGGCGCGGTTCGACCTCGGGAGCCTCCGGCTCTGCGTCTCGGCCGCCGAGCCCCTGCCCGCCGCCACCTACGAGGCCTGGGTCCGCGTCACCGGCAAGGAGTGCCTCGACGGGATCGGCTCGACCGAGATGTTCCACATCTTCGTGTCGTCCGAGCCCGGGCGGGTCCGGCCGGGCGCGACCGGCGTGCCGGTTCCCGGCTACGACTGCCGCGTCGTCGACGAGCAAGGGTGCGAGGTCCCGCGCGGCACGCCCGGGCTGATCGCGATCAAGGGCCCGACCGGCTGCAAGTACTGGCGGAAGCCGGATCGGCAGGCCGAGTACGTGCGGTACGGCGGGTGGAACGTCACCGGCGACGTCTACGTCCACGACGACGACGGCTACTTCACGTACCAGTGCCGGTCCGACGACATGATCGTGACGGGTGGCTACAAGATCCCCGGGCCGGAGGTCGAGCACGTGCTGGACGAGCACCCCGCCGTCGCCGAGTCGGCGGTGGTGGCGGCGCCGGACACGGTGCGCGGCTCCGTGCCGAAGGCGTTCGTGGTGCTCCACGCCGGGTACCGCGGCACCGACGAGCTCGCCCGGGAGCTCCAGGACCACGTCAAGAAGGAGCTCGCTCCCTACAAGTATCCCCGCGAGATTGCGTTCGTCTCGGCACTGCCGCACACGGAGACGGGCAAGCTCCGGCGGGTCGAGCTCCGGCAACAGGAGGCCGGGCGGGCAGCACCGCGCTGACCCGACCGTTTCCAGGGCGCGGGCCCCGCCCGCAACTCACCGGCAGGACTTCCAGGTAGCGGGCCTCACGGCCCGGAAAGGAGGCGTGATGGACGGCAAGAAGGTGACGATCGTCGCCATCGTGGCGATCCTCATCGGGCTTCTGGTCGGATACCTCATGTGGGGCGCCCACATGAAGACGCTCAACGCCGAGCTGGATCAGGTGAAGTCGCGTCTGGCCGAGGCGCAGAAGGCCGCGTCGAAAGAGAAGGAACTCTCGGAGAAGCTCACCGCGATGGAGGCCCAGCTGAAGCAGCTCACGGACGACCTGGCCAAGGAGAAGGCGCGGCGCGAGCAGATGCAGGCGCAGCTGTCCAAGGGGAAGAAGTGAGGCGGGAACGCACGGGGCACGAACGGGAGGTGCCATGCAAGCCGTCGTGATCGCAATCATCGCAGCCGTCATCGGACTGGGCATCGGCTACGCCACGTGGGGGTCGCAGTCGTCGCAGGCCGAGAAGGACCTCGCGGCGGCCAAGGGCCAGCTGGACGAAGCCCGGAAATCCTCCGAGCGGGAGGGCCAGCTGGCGACCAAGATCCAGGCGACCGAGACCAAGCTCAAGGAGACCCAGGAAGCCCTGAAGACCGAGACCGAGCAGTCGAAGAAGCTCGAGGGCGTCCTGGCGAAGAAAAAGAAGAAGTAGGCGGGCGGTCTCCTCGCGCTCGGCCCGCCGGCAGGCGGGGCGCCGGGAGGCCGTCCGACGTCACGGCCCGCCCCGGCGCGTGCGGCCGGGCGGGCCTCCCTGCCCGGGACTGTTCGGTGTAGTCTCTAGGCACCCTTTTCGGACCGGGACTGGCGTGCGATCTCGTCCGCGCCGCCCGGCAGCGTCGTGATCACCGCCCGGTAGCAAGGAGGACAGCGCATGGCCGAGCAGACTCGTCGGGACTTCCTGAAGGCCGCCGCCATCGGAAGCGGGATCGCCGCGGGTGTCGCCACGGGCCCCTGGGTGCTTCGGGCCCGCGCCCAGGGCGCGCCGCTGAAGGTCGGAGTGGTCCTGCCCTACTCCGGTGTCTACGCCGAGCTCGGCAACAGCATCACCCAGGCCATGGAGCTCGTCTTCGCCCGGGAGAACTGGACCGTCGCGGGCCGCAAGATCGAGATGATCAAGGAAGACGACGAGATGGCGGTGCCGACCGGGCTCCGGAAGACCGAGAAGCTCATCGACTCCGACAAGGTGGACATCCTGACCGGCCCGGTGCACAGCGGAATCCTGATGGCGATGCGCGACAAGGTCCACAACTCGAAGACGATCCTGATCGTCTCCAATGCGGGCGCGGACGCCATCAGCCGGAACCGCTGCTCCAAGTGGATCTTCCGCACCTCGTTCTCCAACTGGCAGCCGTGCCAGCCCATGGGCACCTGGGTGGCGAAGAACCTGACGAAGGAAGTCTTCCAGATCGCCCCGAACTACCAGGCGGGCAAGGACGACATGGAGGCCTTCCGCGAGACGTTTCACCCCGCCGGCGGCAAGGTGGTCGGCGAGGAGTACCCGAAGCTCGGCGAAACCGACTACGCGCCGTATCTCACCAAGATCAAGCAGTCGGGCGCCAAGGCGGTGTTCGCGTTCTTCTCGGGGACCGACGCCGTGAACTTCGTGAAGCAGTACGACGAGTTCGGTCTCAAGCCGGGCATCAAGCTCACCGCGCCGGGCTTCCTGACCGAGCCCGACGTGCTGCCCGCCCAGGGCAAGGCGGCGCTCGGTGTCATCACCGGCCACTTCTACACGCCCCAGCTCGACAACCCGGTGAACGTGCGGTTCGTCAAGGAGTTCCGCGACATGTTCAAGGGGAAGACGCCGGACGGCTTCGCCTGCCAGGGTTACGACACCGCCGAGGTCATCCTGCGCGCGGTCAAGGCCGTGAACGGCAACACCCAGGACAAGGACAAGCTCGTCGCCGCGATCGCCGCGGCCGAGTTCGACAGCCCGCGCGGCCGGTTCCGCTTCGACCCGAAGACCCACAACGTGATCCAGCCGTTCATCTACATCCGGGAGGTCCGGGAGCTCCCCGGCGTCGGCCTGGCCAACGTGCCGATCGACAAGGTCGCGGATGTCCGCGACCCCGGCACCGGCTGCACGCTTCCGGCCTGACGAGAGCGGCGGGGACCGGGGCCGAGCGCTCCGGTCCCCGCCCCCGTCCCGCCCCGCACCTGTGGACATCTTCGGCCAGGCCCTGAACGGGCTGGCGTACGGCGCGCTGCTGTTCCTGCTCTCCGTCGGGCTCACGCTCATCTTCGGCATGCTCGACGTCGTCAATCTCGCCCACGGCTCGTTCTACATGCTCGGGGCGTACGCCGGCATCGCGACGCTCGCGGCGACCGGGAACTTCTGGCTGGCGGCGCTGGTGGCGCCGCTCGCGGTCGGCGTGATCGGCGCGCTCGTCGAGCGGGGGCTCCTCCGGCGCCTCTACCACCGGTCGCCGCTCGACCAGGTCCTGCTGACCTTCGGCCTCATCTATCTCTTCGAGGACCTCGTGAAGTGGGCGTGGGGCGGCCGGATCCGCTCGATCCCCGCTCCCGAGGTCCTCTCCGGCCGGGTGCAGCTCGGCGGACTCACGTTCCCGACGTACCGCCTGTTCGTGATCGGCTTCGGGCTCCTCGTGGCCCTCCTGCTCTGGCTCCTGGTCGAGAAGACGCGCCTCGGCGCCGTCATCCGCGCCGGCGTCTGGGACGCCGAGATGGCAGGAGGCCTCGGAATCGACATCGGGCGCGTCTTCACGCTCGTGTTCGCGTTCGGGGCGGCGCTTGGCGGCCTGTCCGGCGTCATCGCCGGGCCGATCCAGTCGGCCTACCCGTCGATGGGCGTCAGCATCCTCATCCCCGCCCTCATCGTGGTCGTCGTGGGCGGCCTCGGCTCGCTCAAGGGCTCGCTGGTGGGGAGCCTCCTGATCGGCCAGGCGGAGACGTTCGGGAAAGTCTGGCTGCCCGGCGTGTCGATGCTGATGATCTACGCGGTGATGGCGCTCATCGTCCTGGCCCGACCGCAGGGCCTGTTCGGGCGGCCGCTCCGGTGACCCGTCTCGCCGGAGGCGCGCGCGCCGTCGGCCTCGCCGTCCTGCTCGTGGCCCTGTTCGCCTTCCCCGCCGTCGCGGGCCGTTATCCGGTGAAACTCCTCCAGGAGATCCTGATCTGGAGCATCTACGCGATGAGCCTCGACCTCCTGATGGGCTACGCGGGGATGGTCTCGTTCGGGCATTCGGCCTTCTTCGGCGTCGGGGGCTACGTGGCGGCGCTCGCCCTCACCGCGCATCCGGGCGCGGTCGGCGCGCTCCTGCTGCCGCCCGTCGCCGGCGCGCTGGCCGCGCTGGTCATCGGCGCCCTCTCCACCCGCGTGAGCGGCGTGTACTTCATCATGCTGACGCTCGCGTTCTCCCAGATGTTCTACGCTTACGCGTTCCAGGCGTCGTGGCTCGGGGCCGAGGACGGCATCAACGGCGTGCCCCGGCCCGTCCTCTTCGGCGTGCCGACCGGCGAGGGCTTCGCGTTCCACGCGTACGTGGTGACGCTCGCCGCCATCGCCGCGCTCGTCCTCTGGCGGGTCGTGCGCTCCCCGTTCGGCCGCGTGCTCGTCGGGATCCGGGAGAACGAGGGGCGCATGGAGGCGGTCGGCTACGCCGCCGGGCGCCACAAGCTCCTGGCCTTCGTCGTGGCGGGGACGCTGGCGGGCCTGGCGGGCTCCCTCTATGCGCAGCTCAGCGGGTCGATCACGCCGGGCGCCTTCTTCTGGACCACGTCCGGCGAGGCCCTCCTCATGGTGATCATCGGGGGAACCGGCACGCTGGGCGGGGCGGCCATCGGGGCCGCGGTGTTCATCCTGCTGCAGAGCCTCGTCTCGACCTACACCGAGCGGTGGATGCTGATCCTCGGACTCACGTTCGTCCTCCTCGTCCTCTTCGCGCCGGGCGGCATCGTGGGCGCGCTCCGCGGGCGCATCGGTCTCCGCGCATGACCGGACCTCCGATCCTCGCGATCGAGCAGCTCCGGCGGACCTTCGGCGCGCTCGCCGCCGTCAACGGCGTGAGCCTCTCGGTCGCGCCCCGCGAGCGGCGCGCCATCATCGGGCCCAACGGCGCCGGCAAGACGACGCTGTTCGAGCTGATCACCGGCCGGCTCCAGCCGACGGCGGGACGGATCGTCCTCGACGGGGCCGCCATCGAGGGGCTGCCCCCGCACGCGGTCGCGCGCCGGGGGATCTCGCGGTCGTTCCAGCGCACGAACGCGTTCCCGGGGCTGCCGGTCCACGAGAACCTCCGCCTGGCCGCCGCCGCCCGCGGGCGCGGCAGCTACGACCTGTTCGGCTCGGTCGGCCGCCGCTGGGTGCCGATCGAGCGCGCGCGATCCGTCGCGGAGGCGGTCGGGCTGACCGATCGCCTCGACGTGCTCGCGGGCGCGCTCTCCTACGGCGAGCAGCGGCAGCTGGAGATCGGGATCGCGCTCGCCACCCAGCCGAGGGTCCTCCTCCTGGACGAGCCCACCGCGGGCATGTCCCCGGAGGAGACGCTCCGCATGACCGAGCTGCTGAACGGGCTGCCGCGCGAGCTGACGCTCCTCATCATCGAGCACGACATGGACGTGGTGTTCACGCTCGCCGACCGCGTGACCGTGCTCCACCAGGGAGAGGTCCTCGCCGACGGCTCGGCCGACGAGGTCAAGGCCGACCCGCGGGTCTACGAGGTCTACCTCGGAGCCGCCTGAGGACGCGACGCGCGTGCTTGACGTCGAGGGCATCCACACCTACTACGGCGAGAGCCACGTTCTCCACGGCGTGTCGCTGCGGGTCGCGGAGGGCGAGGCCGTGGCCCTCCTCGGGCGGAACGGCGCCGGCAAGACGACGCTGATCCGCAGCGTCGTGGGCTTCACGCCGCCCCGGGACGGCCGGATCGTCCTGGACGGCCAGCCGGTCCAGCGCTGGCCGTCCCACCGGATCGCGCGGGCCGGGATCGCCCTCGTCCCGCAGGGCCGGCGCATCTTCGCCCCCCTCTCGGTGCGCGAGAACCTCGTCCTCGCGGCCCGGCCCGGCGCCTTCACGCTGGAGCGCGTGCTCGACCTGTTCCCGCGCCTCCGAGAGCGCGAGTCGCAGTCGGGCGGCACGCTCTCCGGCGGCGAGCAGCAGATGCTGGCCGTCGGGCGCGCGCTCCTCACGAACGGACACATGCTCCTGCTCGACGAGCCCTCGGAGGGCCTCGCCCCGCTCGTCGTCCGGGAGATCGGCCGCATCGTCCAGCGCCTGAAGGGCGACCGCCTGTCCATCCTGCTGGTCGAGCAGAACTACCGGCTGGCGACCGAGATCGCGGATCGCGTCTACGTGATGAACAAGGGACAGATCGTGTGGGAGGGAACGCCGGCCTCGCTCGAGGCCAGCGAGGACGTCAAGCGCCGCTATCTGGGCGTGGCGTAGCGCCTTCCGCGGCGCCGCGCCGGCGCCGCCAGCCCAGGACCCCGCCGGCCGCGAGCGCGAGCGCCGTTCCCCCCGTGATGGCGAGCGCCAGCCAGAATGCGGGCTGCCCGTACCGGAACTCGACCACGTGGCGCCGGGGCCCGAGGGGAACGCCGCGGAGCGCGTGGTCGGCGCGGAGGATCGGCACCGGGCGGCCGTTGCCCCAGGCGCGCCACCTGCGATCGTAGGTGTGGCTCAGGATCAGGAAGGCCGGCTCGCCCACCGTCGTCTCGAGGCGCACGCGGTGAGGCGCAGGACGAAGGACGCCCGGTAGCTGCGCGCGCCGTAGGACTCCTCCGGCATGGGCCATGAGCGCGCCCAGAAGCGGCCCCGTCCGGAGTCGTCGCTCACGGGCTTTCAGTGTAGTGCGGTCCCGCGCGCCGCGGGTCGCGAGCATTCGCTCCTGCCGCGCTCCCCGGCCGACCCGGCGGGTATACTGTCCCCGGCATGCGCTTCCGGGTCGGCTTCGACGTCGGCGGGACGTTCACCGACTTCGCGCTCCAGGCCGACGACGGCCGGCTCCTCACCGGGAAGCGCCTGACGACGCCCGACGATCCCGCGCGGGCGTGTCTCGAGGGGCTGCGCGAGCTCGTGGCGCGCGCCGGCCTCGGCTGGGCCGACCTCGCTCAGGCGGTGCACGGGACGACGCTCGGCTCGAACGTCGTGATCGAGCGGAAGGGCGGGCGCGTCGCCCTCCTCACCACCGAGGGCTTCCGCGACGTCCTCATCATCGGCCGGGAGAAGCGATACCAGCTCTACGACCTCTCCATCGAGAAGCCGGCGCCCCTGGTCCCGCGGTCGCGGATCCATGAGGTCCGCGAGCGCGTGGCCTTCGACGGCGAGGTGCTCGTCCCACTCGACGAGGCGGGGCTCCGCGCCACGGTCCGCGGGCTCGTTGGGGACGGGGTGGCGTCCGTCGCCATCTGTTTCCTCCACGCCTACGTCAACCCGGCGCACGAGCGGCGCGCCGCCGAGGTCGTCCGCGAGGAGGCGCCGGGAGTGGCCGTCAGTCTCTCCTCGGAGGTCTCCCCCGTCATCCGCGAGTACGAGCGCACCTCGACCACCGTCGTGAACGCCTACGTCATGACGGCGGTCCGTGATTACCTCGAGCGCCTCGAGGGGGCGCTCGGCTCCCTCGGCTACCGGGGCCGCCTCTTCGTCATGCAGTCCGGCGGCGGCATCGCCACCGGCGAGACGATGGCCAGGTTCCCCGTGCGGATGATCGAGTCGGGGCCGGCCGCCGGCGCCCTCATGGCCGCGGCGTACGGGAAGCTCACGGGGCATCCGGACCTGGTCGCCTTCGACATGGGCGGGACGACCGCGAAGCTCTCCCTCATCGCGGGCGGCACGCCCCAGACCGTCCGCGAGTTCGAGCTGCACCGGATCCGCCTCCAGCCCGGCAGCGGGATCCCGATGAACATCCAGGCGATCGACCTGGTGGAGATCGGCGCCGGCGGCGGCTCGATCGCGCGGGCCGAGACCGGCGTGATCCGCGTCGGCCCCGACTCGGCCAGCGCGGCGCCCGGCCCCATCTGCTACCGTCGCGGCGGCACCGAGCCGACCGTCACCGACGCCAATCTCGTTCTCGGCTACCTCAACCCCGACTACTTCCTCGGCGGGCGCATGCGCCTCGACGTCGAGGGGGCGCGGCGGGGTATCGAGACGCGCGTCGCCCGGCCTCTCGGGCTCGACGTCGCGGAAGCGGCGTGGGGGATCCACCAGGTCGTGACGACGAACATGGAGCTGGCCACCCGGGTCGTGTCGATCGAGCGCGGGTACGATCCCCGGCGGCTCGCGCTCGCCGCGTTCGGCGGATCGGGGCCCGTCCACGGCTGCCGCCTCGCCCAGGCGCTCGGCATCCCCCGCGCGATCCTGCCGGCGGCGGCGGGAGTCACCTCGGCCATCGGGCTCCTCGTCGCCGAGGTGCGGTTCGACCTCTCACGCTCGTACGTGCGGCGCCTCGACGCGCTGGACCCGGCGTACCTCACCCGGATCCTCGACGAGATGACCGCGCAGGGCACAGCCGTCGTCCGCGAGGCGGGTGTCGCCGGCACCCTCTCGGTGGCGCGGGCCGCCGACATGCGCTACGTGGGTCAGGGCTACGAGCTGTCGGTCCCACTCCCCGACGGGCCGATCGACGGGCGCACGGCGGCCGCCCTGCGGGCCGCCTTCGACCGCGTCTACGCCCACCGCTACGGCTACTCGGACGCGAAGGCGGCGGTCGAGCTGGTGACGGTCGCGCTGACCGTCACCGGCGCCGGCCCCGACGTGCGGCTCCCCGAGCAGGCGCCGGGTCCCCGCGACGTCGCCGAGGCCCGGAAGCCGGACCGGCGCGTCTACTTCCCGGAGGCCCGCGGCTACGTCCCGTGCGCGGTGTACGACCGGGCGCGCCTGCCGGTGGGCGCGACCATCGCAGGCCCGGCGATCGTCGAGGAGCCCGAGTCCACCACCGTCCTGCCGCCGGGCGCGACCGCCGAGATCGACGCGTGGGCCAACCTCCTGGCGAGCTTCGCGTGAGTCCCGTCGATCCGATCACCCTCAGCGTGATCTGGGGGTCGCTCCAGTCGATGACGGTGGAGGTCGGCACCACCGTGCACCGGACGGCGCACTCCCAGCAGGCGCGCGAGGGGCAGGACTTCTCCGTCTGCCTGTTCGACCCCGCGGGCCGGATGGTCGCCCAGGGCCCATACAGCCCGGGACACATGGGGGCGATGTCGTTCGCCGCCAGGAACGCCGTCGACGCGTTCCCGGGGAACCGGCTCCGGCCGGGCGACGTCGTGCTCTTCAACAGCCCGTTCCTCGGCTCGGGACACTTCCCCGATTTCTTCATGATCCAGCCCGCCTTCACCGACGACGGCCGGCTGATCGGCTTCGCCGCGAACATCCTCCACCACACCGACGTGGGCGGGATGCGGCCGGGAAGTCAGGCGGTCGAGGGGGTATTCGACTACTTCCAGGAGGGCCTGCACGTCCCGCCCGTGAAGCCCTGGAAGGCCGGCGAGGAGCAGGAGGACCTCCTCGCCATCATCCTGGCGAACACGCGCATGGCGGAGTCGATGCTCGGCGACCTGCGGGCCCAGCGGAACTCGCTCCGGGTGGGCGAGCTCCGCCTGATCGAGCTGGCGCGCCGCTACGGCTACGAGACGGTCCAGGCGGCGATGAGCGAGATCATGGACCGGACCGAGGCCACGGTGCGCGAGGCGATCCGGACGATCCCGAACGGCGTCTACGCGTTCGAGGACCACATGGACGACTCGGGGCCGAACACGCCGCCGATGCGCCTCGTCGTGACGGTCACCGTCCGCGACGACGACATCCTCATCGACTTCGAGGGCACCGGCCCCCAGACCGAGTCGGGGATGAACTCGTACGTCAACTACACGCGGTCGTACTGCTACGCGGCGGTGAAGTGCCTCACCGACCCCTTCGGCCCGCAGAACGACGGCGCGTTCCGGCCCGTGCGGATCGAGGCGCCGCTCGGCTCGTTCCTCAACCCCCGGCCGCCCGCGGGCGGCGGCCCGCGAGCCGTCTTCTGCTACCGGATCTTCGACGCGGTGATCGGGGCGCTCGCGCCCGCCCTGCCGGGCCGGGTCACCGCGGCCGGCTCGCACTTCGCGAACCCGACCTGCGGCGGCTTCGACCCGCGCCGGAACCGCCGGACCGTCGTGTACGAGCTGATCCTCTCCGGCACGGCGGCCCGGGCCGACCGGGACGGCTGCGAGGCGATGTCGATGGCGTTCAACGCCTCGAACATCCCGGTCGAGGCCCAGGAGGCGAACCAGCCCGTCCTCATCGAGCGGTTCGAGCTCATCCGGGACTCCGCGGGCGCGGGACGCTACCGCGGCGGGACGGGCATCCGGCGGGACCTGCGCTTCTTCCTCGAGGGCGGGCGGCTCACGAACAACACCGAGCGGCACCGCTTCGGGCCGTGGGGCCTGTTCGGCGGGCAACCCGGCCGGCCCGGGGTCACGCTCGTCAACCCCGGCACACCGGGCGAGCGCCGCGTTCACTCCAAGGCCTCCGACACGGTCGAGCCCGGCGACGTCGTTTCCTTCCGGCAGTCGGGCGCCGGGGGTTACGGCCCGCCCTGGGAGCGCGACCCGCAGGCGGTCCTCCACGACGTCCTGGAGGACTACGTCTCGATCGAGGGCGCGCGCCGCGACTACGGCGTCGTGATCGACCCCGCGACCCTCACCGTCGACCAGCCGGCCACCGCCACGGTGCGCGCCGCGATGCGGCGCCCCGATCCTCTCCCCGTCGTGACCCGTCTCGGGCCGCTCTGGTGAGCCGGAGTGGCGGGAGCCGAGGCGCGCGTGGTTCAATGAGTGGTGGCCTCACTTCCTGGAGGTGCGCCATGCGTCGGTCGACGAGAACGCTCCGGACACCGGCCATCGCCGGTGTGTGGCTCGCACTGGCCCTCACGCTCGCCCTCGGCACCGCGGCGCTCGCCCACCATGGGTGGAGCGGCTACGACGCCAGCAAGCCCCTGAATCTCACCGGCACGATCCGCGAGGCGGGCTACGAGCATCCCCACGGCTTCGTGAAGCTCGAGGTCGCCGACAAGGTCTGGGTGGTCACGCTCGCGCCGCCCTCGCGCATGGAGAACCGCGGGCTCCAGTCGGCCGCGCTGAAGCCCGGTACCAAGGCCACGGTCATGGGGTACCCGAACCGCACGGACCCCGGCGAGATGCGCGCGGAGTGGATCCAGATCGACGGCAAGACCACCCAGCTCCGGTAGCGCCGACACCGAGAGACGGCACGCGCTAGTGCACCCGCCCGTCGGCCCGGCCTGGCTGGTCGCGCTCGAGACCAGCGGCTTCGCCCAGGCCATGCGGCACTGGCTCTGGCTCTACCCGTTCGTCGAGATCACGCACATCCTGGGCTTCGTCCTGCTCGTCGGCGCGGCGGTGATGTTCGACCTGCGACTCCTCGGGGTCTCGGCGCGCATCCCGGTGTCGGACCTGGCGCGCCATCTCCTGCCGTGGTCCCGGATCGGGCTCGCGTTCGTGGCGGCCTCCGGCCTGGCGATGTTCTCGGCCCACGCCACCGAGTGGATCGAGAACCCGGCGTTCTGGGTCAAGCTCTCGCTGATCGTGCTGGCGGGGCTCAACGCCTGGGCGTTCCACCGGTGGACGTTCCGCTCGGTGGCGACCTGGGACCGGAACGTCGGGACGCCGGCCGGCGCGCGCGTCTCGGCCGTCGCGTCGCTCGCGCTCTGGGCAGGCGTCGTCACCTGCGGGCGCCTGCTCGCCTACCTGTAGCGCCAGTCCGGCCCTCCGCGTGTCCCGTGCCGAGTTGGTGCTCCTCGCCGCGAACGTCGTCTACGGGACCTCCTACGTGGCGATGCAGCCCGCGCTCGGGTCGGTCGGACCCGTCACCCTCGCCCTCCTGCGACTGGCCATCGCGGTCGCCATCGTCGCGCCGATCGGATTCCGGGGGCCGGGGCCGAGGGCGCCCTCGGCCAGGGATCGGTGGGCGTTCTTCTGGATGGGCTTTCTGGGGTTCACGGTGGCGTTCGGGCTCGCCCACTGGGGGCTCGAGCGGTCGACGGCCACCAATGCGGCCCTCCTGATCGCCACCGAACCGATCGCATTGATCGCGCTCGCCCCGCTCGTCCTCGGCGAGCGCCTGTCGCGACGCGAGGGCTGGGGCACCGGTCTCGCCATGCTCGGCGCGACCTTCATCGTGGTCAACGGCATCCCCGGCGTGACCATCGCGATCGCGCCCCACTGGCGCGGGGACCTCCTCCTGCTGCTCTCCGGGATCTGCTTCGCGTCGTACTCCCTGCTCGGACGCCCGGTCCTGGCGCGACATCCGGGCGTCAGGGTGACGGCGTGGTCCTTCGTGTGGGGGCTCGTGACGACGGCGCCGCTCGCCGCGCTCGAGTGGCGGCTCGGCGAGCGGTCCGGGTGGACGGCGACGAGCCTGGCGGCGGTCCTCTACCTCGGCGTGGTGATCACGGGGCTCGGGTACCTCGTGTGGAACTGGGCGCTCGAGCGGGTGTCCGCGGCGCGAGCCGCGATCTACCTGAACGTCCAGCCGCTGGTCGGCACGCTCCTCGGCGTCGTCTGGCTCGGCGAGCCCTTCTCGCCCTACACGGCCGTCGGCGGAGGCCTGGTCATCGCCGGGCTCTCCCTCGCGCTGACCGGGCGGCCGGCGGCGCGCTGACGGCGGCGGCCCCGAGCCGGCGCCGCGCCTCGGCGAAGACCGCCTCGAACATCGGCCACGTCAGCTTCCCCGTCTGGGTGTTCTGGCGGCTCGGGTGATAGGTCCCCAGGAGCGCGACGCCCCAGGGAAGCTCGACGGCCGTCCCGTGGGCGAAACGCGGACGCGGCCGCGGGACCGGCAGCCCGACGGCGCCGGCCGCCGAGAGGTACGCGTCGAAGCCGATGCGGCCGAGGCCGACCACGACGCGGACTCTGCGGAGGCGAGCGAGCTCCTCGTGGAGATAGGGTGCGCACCGGGCGATCTCGGCGGGCGTGGGCCGATTGTCGGGCGGCACGCAGTGGAGCGCCGCGGTGATGTACGCCTCGACCAGCCGGTAGCCGTCGCCCCGGGCGTCGGACGTGGGCTGCGTCGCGAAGCCGTGCCCGTGGAGGGCCCGGGCGACCCACTCGCCGCTCCCTCCCGGCAGGTCACCGGTGAACATCCGGCCCGTGCGGTTCCCGCCGTGAGCGGCCGGGGCGAGACCCACCAGCAGGAGTCGCGCGGAGGCATCGCCGAGGCTCGGCACCGGGCGCGCCCAGTACGTCTCGCCGCGATGCCGCCGGGGCGGATCCGCGGCGACCGCCTCCCGGAAGCGCGCGAGCCTCGGACAGCGCCGGCACTGGACGATCCGCGCCTGCAGGTCCCGCAGCCCCATCGGGCGCCATGATAGACTGCGCGGCGTCCGCTCGCCCCCGGCCTCGTGCGCGCGGCGACGCGGACCACTCGATGCCGAGCACGCTCGACCGCATCCTCCGTCTCCGACCCGCGCCGGATCGTCGACCCGGCCGGAGGTCCTGATGGTCCCGGCCCTCATCGCGCACGGCGGGGCCGGCGCCGATCCCGACGACAAGCCCACGTACCGGACCGCCCTCGGAGACGCGCTCCGGCGAGGCTGGGCGATCCTCCGCCGCGGCGGCTCCGCGCTCGACGCGGTCGAGGCGACCATCCAGGCGATGGAGGACCACCCGCGCTTCAACGCCGGCCACGGCTCGGCCCTCACGGACCGAGGCACGGTGGAGTGCGACGCGTCCATCATGGAAGGAGACGCGCTCCAGGCCGGCGCGGTCGCCGCGGTCAGCGGAGTCCGGAACCCGATCGAGCTCGCGCGGCGGATCATGGAGGACGGCCGCCACATCTTCCTCGTGGGGGACGGCGCGCTCGCGTTCGCGCGCGAGCGGGGTGTGTCGCTCTGCTCGCCCGACGCCCTGGTGACCGAGCGCCAGCGCCGGCGCCTGGCCACACACCTCGCGGCGGGTGCCGAGGGCGCCGCTCGGTCGACGGCCGGCACGGTCGGCGCCGTGGCGATCGACGTCCAGGGCCTGATCGTGGCCGGCACCTCGACCGGCGGCTACACCGGCAAGCGACCCGGACGCGTCGGAGACTCCGCCCTGATCGGCGCCGGCACGTACGCCGACAGCCGCCTGGGCGGCGTCTCGACCACGGGGCACGGCGAGGCGTTCATCCGCACGGTCCTCGCCAAGACCGCGCTCGACGTCCTGCGGGAGCTCGACGACCCGCAGCTGGCCGCGGACGTGTCGCTCGACATCGTCCGCGACGAGGGGCGCGGGAGCGGCGGCCTCATCGTGATGGACTGGCGGGGCCGGTTCGCCTACGCGAACTCCACGGCCTTCATGCCCGTCGGCTGGTGCCAGGCAACCGCAGCGGAGCCGGTTCTCCCCTTCTAGTCGCACCCGGGCCCCCGGAACCGATCGGCGCGCTCGAGTCCCGCCATGACCGAGTGAGCGCGGTGATACCGTAGGCTGATGATCGACGCCGATATCCGGGCGCCGGTCCATGCGAGGAGCGCCCGATGGGCGTGGATCTTCCTCGCGCTGGCCGCTCTGATCCGCCTCGCGCTGCTGGCCCGCGGGGCCGGCGCCAGTCACGACGAGTCCCGCATCGGGACGAACGGCCTGTCGCTCCTTCACGGCGAGTTCCCGATCTACTTCGCGGGGCAGTCGTTCATGGGGACGGCCGCCGACGTCTACCTCGCGGCGGTCGGCTACGTCCTCCTGGGCGTCTCCCCGGGCACTCTCGAGCTGGTGGGCGTGCTGCTGTCGATCGCGTGGGTCGGGCTCGTCGTGTACCTCGCGTGGAGCGCGTTCGGCGCCGTGGCTGCGGCCTTCACGGCGGCGTGGCTCGCCGTGCCGCCGGACTTCGTGCTCTGGTGGGCGCAGGAATCACGCTCCCACTACCACCTGACGCTGGTCCTCGGCGTCCTGTCGCTGCTCCTCGCGCGGCGAGTTCCAGGCGCCGCTCCGGCGGTGGCGGCGCGGCGGCTTCTGGCCCTGGGCCTGGTGACGGGTCTCGCCTACTGGACGAATCCCCTGGGCATCGTCTACCTGCCGGCCGTCCTCCTGTACTTCGTTCTCGGTCGCTACCGGCCGCGCCGCATCCCCGAGATCGTCCTGCCGTTCTGCGGCTTCGTGCTCGGCGCGTTGCCGCATCTGCTGTACGCCATTCCTCGGGGTGACGCGAGCCCCCGTTTCCGGGGTCGGGATGGCCGGGCATCGTCTCGCACCTCACCAGTCTCGCCCGGGCGTGGCCGCTCATCCTCGGCGTCCCCGCCGACCTGCCGGAGTGGAGCTCGCGCCTCGTGGCGGCGCTCCTGACGGCGGCGTATCTCGGACTGGCGGGCGCCGCAATCGGTTGGGGACGGGTGCGCGCTTCCCGCGGCGTCATGGATGTCGCGGCGCTCGTCCTCGTGGTCGCGACGAACATCGGCGCCGTGGTCGTCGGGAAGTACGGCGATCTCCTCTGGCCCCGCGCGTTCTATCTCTCGCCGATCTGGACGGCGCTCCCGGCCCTGGCCGGGGCGGGGCTCTCGGCGGTGCCGAAACGCCGCCTGGCCGTCGGGCTGGCGGGCATCGTCATGGCGATCCACGCGATCGGCATCAGCCGCGGGATCGCCCGGGGAGAGGCGCCGCTGCCGGATCCAGCGCTCAGGCAGCTCGCGCCCCGCAGTGTCCAGCAGGGACTCGCCGAGGCGATGGCGCGGGACGGGGTCACGCGGCTCTACGAGTCGCATCACGCGCGGCGCGACCTCGCCTTCGTGTCCAGCGAACGCGTGATTCTGTCGCACTACTACGAAGAGGCGCTGCCACGCTACGCGCGCGCCGTGGATGGGGCGCCCGCGCGGAACGTGGGGTGGTGGGTTGCTGCGCCCGTGCCGGCGCTCGAGCGGAGTCTCGCGGCCCTCGGCGCCACGTTCGAGTATCGGCCCTATCCACCTCTCGGTGGCGCGTACGTGAGGTTTGTGGTGCCGCAACTACCGCTCCGGGAGCTGGCACCGAACGATCTCCGCGCCGCGGCGAGTGAGAGCTCTGCCCGCGCCGCCTGGGTCCTCGACCGTGACGCCGCCACCGCCTGGCGCAGCGCGGGGCCGATGCGCGGCGGCGAGTGGATCGAGATCGACCTCGGGGCGACGGAGCCAGTGGCCATGGTGCGCTGGCTCCCCCGCGTCTACCAAGAGACCCCGATCGGCCTCACCCTGGATGCCTCCGAGGATCGCCTGGCGTGGCGCCGCCTCCTCGAGGTGCCGGACTACCAAGGCCCGCTGTACTGGTCCGCCGGCCATCCGATGGGCCGCGTCCGCAGCGGTCGCGTCGAGCTCCGCGTGCCCCCGACCCCCGCGCGCTACCTGCGCATCTCACAGACCGGCACGGGTACGCGCTGGCCCTGGTCGATCTCGGAGCTCTTCGTGTACGCGCTGGACGCCTCCGCCCGTCCGCACCCCGTCCCGTGGCGTGCCGGAGCCGATCTCGCGGAGGCCCTGTCGCGCGTGAACGTCCGACGGCTCTACGCCGACCACGGATGGGGCAGCGTGGCGGCGCTGGCCGACCGCCGCCTCCAGGTGCTCCCGGCCAACCTCCACCTCGATCCCTACGGCTGGGATGGGCCCCGCGCCGAGCTCACCCCGGGCGTCCAGTGGACGCCGGGGGCCGGCCTGCTCGTCGAGCCGATCGACGCCGAGGGGATCGCGCGGGTCGTCGAGGCGGCCGGCCTGCCCGTCCGTCGCGAGCCGCTCGGCGACCTCGTGCTCTTCCGGGCGGAGGCGGCGGCGCCGCGCGCGGGCCGGCCCCTGCCGCCGTCCGCCCTCACCGTCACGGCCTCGATCCATCCCGAGTGGACGGCGCTGGCCCTCGACGGCCAGCGCGACACGCGCTGGGCGACCGGCCGCCCGCAGGCGCCGGGCGACTGGCTCCGCGTCGACCTCCGCGCTCCGGAGCCCGTGCGCGCCGTGCGTCTCTGGACGTTCACGCCCCTCGACTGGCCGCGCGGCCTCGCCCTCGAAAGCTCGGGAGACGGCGTCGCGTGGCACCCGCTCCCGGCGCGCGTGTCCACCGCGGGGGATCTTCGCTGGGGCGGCATCGCCCTCCTCCGCAACGGCGTGGAGGCCGTGCGCCTCGACTTCGCCCCCACCCGCCTCCGCGCGCTTCGCCTGACCCTCACCCGCGGCGACCCCGTCTACGATTGGTCGGTGCACGAGCTGACGGTCTACGGCGACTGAGCGGCGCGTTGACCCCTCGGGATCGATCCGTCAGGTGGCGCCCGCCGTCAGGTCGGCAGGGCGGCGGCGATGCACTCGCGGGTCAGCGCCATGAGGAGATCGGGACGCGCCTTGCGGTCGGCGCCAGCCGGAAGCGCGGTCCCGTCGAGCGGCGCGTGATACGTGATCGTGATCCGTCCCGGGCGAGGCAGGCGGCGTTTGACCGGCCAGGACTCGAACGCCCCGGCGATCGTGACGGGCACCACGGGAGCGCCGGCGGCGAGCGCGAGCCGGAAGGCACCGGGTCGGAACGCCTGCAGGCGCCCGTCCGGCGACCGCCCGCCCTCCGGGAAGATGACGAGCGGCTCGCCCTCCCGCAGGATGCGGAGCGCCCGGCGAACGGCCGGGCTGTCGGGTTCGGCCTCCTGGATCGGAAACGCGCGGGCCCAGCGCATGAGCGCGCCGAGCCCGCGGATGCGGAAGAACGGCTCGAGCGCCATGTAGTGGAGCGCCCGGCGGATCGGGATCGTCACCAGGATGGGATCCATGAACGACGTGTGATTCGGCGTGATGACCACCGGCCCCTCGCGGGGCACGTGGTCCACACCCTCGAAGCGGATGCGGAAGAGTCCGCGGGCCGTCGCCCTCACGCCGGGCCGGAGCGCCTCGAGGAACCAGAACGGGACCGGCCGCACGGCCTCATCGTGACACGCGGACTCCCGTCGTGACAACGACGCGCGCCTCCCGCCCGATGATCGTGGCCCACCGCGGGGCCGCGCTCGAGGCGCCGGAGCACACGATCCCCGCCTACGAGGCCGCGGTCGCGGCAGGGGCGGACGCCCTGTGGCTCGACGTCCAGGAGTCGGCGGACGACCAGCTGGTGGTGATCCACGACGCGGGGCTCGAGCGCACCACGAACGGCCGGGGCCCGGTCCGCGCGCACACCGTGCGGGAGCTGAAGCGGCTCGACGCCGGCCGCTGGTTCGCCTGGCGGTTCCGCGGCCAGCGAATCCAGACGCTCCACGAGGCCCTCGAGCGGTTCCGCGACCGCACGCGGTTCGTCGTGGCGCTCCAGGAAGGCTCGGACGTCCGCCCCGGGATCGAGGAGCGGCTCCTGGGCCTCCTGAACCTCTACGGGGTGGCGGAGCGGACGCTCGTGGCGTCCTACGACCATCACGCGCTCCGGCAGTGCCGTGCCCTCGACCACTCGGTGCCGCTCGGCGCGCGGGTCGTCGGCCGGCTTCTCGATCCCGGTGCGCTCGCCCCGCCCGGGGTCCTCACGGCCCTGTGCCTCGACGCGAGCCACGCCCTCCCCGCCGACGTCGACGCCGGGCGGGCCGCGGGGCTCGATGTCTACCTGGGCGTGATCGGGACGGCAGCCGACGCCCGCCGCGCGGCCGCCTGGGGCCCGGCGGGGCTCGTCACGACCGCGGTGTTCGACGTCTGACCGGGCGGGCAGCGGGCCGCCCGCGGACTACGCGTGGAGGCCCGCTCGCGTGAGCGCGGCCCGGATGACCCCGCGCTCGGCGTCGGGAATCGGGGTCAGCGGGGGCCGGACGTGGGCGGCGGGGATGCGGCCCAGCATCGCCAGCGCTTCCTTCATGCGGTTGTGCATGTCGACGAAGGGTGGCGCGTAGAACGCGCGGACGAGCGGGTCGAGCCGGTCGTTGATCCGCCGCGCCTCGTCGAGGTCGCCCTTGCGGCAGGCGGCGAAGAGCTCGGCCTGGAGGTCCGCGGTGACGCTCCCCATCCCCGAGATCGCTCCGTCGGCGCCGAGCAGGAAGCTGGCCATCAGCGACATCGTGAAGGACGACAGAACCGCCACCGGGCGGCCGGTCGCCCGGATCGCCCGGAGGTTCCGCTCGAACGCCACGACGTCGTTCGACCAGTCCTTCACGGCCGCCACCTGCGGGATCTCGCAGAGACGCGCGAGCGTCTCCGGCGCGTAGCCGATGCCGGAGGCGGGCGGGTACTCGAACACCACGATCGGCAGGTCCGCGCCGGCGGCCACCTCGCTGACGTGGCGGATCACCATGTCCGGCTTGTGCTGGGCCCCCCACATGAAGAGCGTCGGCGGGAAGAGCAGGATCCCGGCCGCGCCTTCGGCCTTCGCGTCCCGCGCGAGGCGCACCGCTTCCTGGGTGCCGTCCGTGTAGACGCCCGCCACCACCGGCAGCGCCCCCCGCACCTCGTCGACGGCGATGGCGAGCGCGCGCCGTCGCTCGTCGCGGTCGAGCGACGACACCTCGGCGGCGTGGCCGTTGGCGACGAGCCCGGTGACGCCGCGGACGCCGGCCAGCCAGCGGAGGTGCCCGCGGTACGCGGGCTCGTCGATCGACAGGTCGGCCCGGAACGGCAGGAGGTTGGCCGGCATCACTCCTTCGAAGCGCAGCGGCTCCGACATCGCCATCTCCTCCCTGGCCTCAGGCCAGCTGGAGCTCCTTGCCCCGCTCGGCGTCCATCGCGGCCAGCGCCTGGTCGACGCTCGCGCCGTCGTGGAAGATGGCCGCGACCGCCGCGGCCACGGCTCGCGGGTCGTCCGAGCCCGGATACAGAACGTTCCGCCCGATCATCGCCCCCCGGACGTTCGCGCCCGCCGCCATCCCGCGGTGGAGGTCCTCGAGCACGGGCCGCGGGTCCCCCACCGCCTCGCCGCCCAGGAGCGCGAGGGGCAGCGTGGTGGCGCGCGCGACACGCTCGAACTCCGGGCAGGTCGGCAGCTTGATCCAGGTGTAGAGGGAGCTCGCGCCCCAGGACGAGGCGACGCTGACGGCGTCGATCAGGGCCCGCGCCGTGCGCACGACCTTGTACGTCCCGTTCTCCCGGACCACCGGCAAGGGCTCGAGGAACGACAGCAGGCTCGCCTCCGACAGCTCGTTGATCGCCCGCACGCAGCCCTCGATGGTGGCCAGCGAGCCCCGGTCCGTGGGATCGATCCGCACCATGAACTTGCCCCCGTCCATCCCGAGGACGAGCATCCGACGCGTCGTGAAGCCGGTGAACCGATCGTCCATCTCCCAGGCGGAGCCCGGCAGGCCGCCCCGGTTCATGCAGCCGAGGAGGAGCCGCTCGTCGAGCGGGCTCTGCCCGCCGCGCTCGCGGATGAGCCCGCCCAGGATCAGGAGGTCCTCGACGAGGTCCGGCGTGGACATGAACCCATCGATTCCCGGATGGCTCAGGACGCGGAGGATCCGCGCGAGGAGCTCGTGGCGGTCGGCCATCGCCACGGGATCGTTCTGGATTTTCAGGCTGGCGCGGCCCGGATGGTCCGCCGCGAGGACGACCAGCCTGCCGTCGGGCGCCGGCATGCGCCGGCGCGAGCGCCGGTCCGCCTCGCCGTCGGCGAAGGCGGGCTGCCGGATCCGGATGTCGGTGATCGCCTCGTACAGCTCGCGCGGCAAATAGGCCCGCGCATCGAATCCCGTCGTCATCGTCCGCTCCTCGTGGGCGTCAGGATCGCCGAAAACGCCCGCCCCGACAAGAGATCGTTCGCGTGGGGAGCGTTCACGCGCCTACAGCAGCACCCGGCTCTGGAGCCAGAGGGTGTCGGCGACGGTGCGGTGACCCCGACGGGCGAGCTCCGGCAGGAGCGCGACCATCACGGCGCCGGCCGTCACGGCGTCCCCGCGGGCCGTGTGGCGGCCGACCACAGGCACGCCGAGCCGCGCCGCCACCGACTCGAGCGTCAGGTCCGTCCAAGCGGGATGGAGCGCCGCGGCGAGCCGCATCGTGCAGAGGGCCGCGTTCCTCATAGGCGGCTGACCGCGGGCGCGGCGCCCCGCCGCGAGGATCGCCAGGTCGAAGGCGACGCCGTGGCCAACGACGACGTGGTCCTCCCACAGGCCTTCGAGGTCGTCCAGCACCGCGTCGAGCCGCGGGGCCGCTCGCACGTCGTCGTCGGTGATGCCGTGGATCCGCGTGGATGCGGCCGGAATCGGGCGGCCCGGGTTGACGAGCGTCTCGTAGCCACCCATCGGCTCCCCGCCCCGGAAGGGCACGACCGCCACCGAGACGGCGACGTCTCGGCGGGCGTCGAGGCCCGTGGTCTCGAGGTCGATGGCCACGAAGTCGTCGAGCGCCGCCCCGAGCAGCCGGTCGTCGGCGGGTACGGCGCGCCCCCGGAGCCACCCGACGAGGCGCCTCACCCGAGGAGGTCCGTTGCGTAACGCACGCGGAGGCCGTCCTGCACCTGGCCGACCGTCCGGAGCGCATCGCGAAGCAGGAGCGCGTCGGCGCGCGACAGGCGCCGGGGATCCAGCCGGTTGTCCGGTGTCTCGCCGCGGTCGAGCCGGGCGAGCTGGTGGGCGAGGCGCAGCCGCTGGATGAGCTGGTAAGCGTCGACGATCTCGGCGCCCTCCTGCGTGCCGTAGACCTCGCGCGCGGCCGCCGACCGGAAGCGGTCGACGGTGTTGGTGTCGGCGAGCCCCAGCGCGAGGGCGTGGACCCGCGCGGCCCCCGTGAGCTGGAGGCTCCCGCCGCCCTTCACGTCGATCGTGCCGCGATGCGCTCCGTCCCGCGCGGGGCGGAGGTTCCCGAACACCGTGAGCGGAACGGGCCGCTCCACGACGTCGCGCGCGAGGAGACCCAGGAGGCGGCGCGAGCCAGGCGCGTCGGTCTGGATCACCGTCCGGAGCTCCGAGCCGAGCGTCGTCGTGCCCGCCGTCGCCCGAAGGTCGAAGAAGATGCAGGCGGCCAGCACCTCCTGGGGACCGCTGTCCACCATCCAGCCGCGGAACCGACGCGCCCAGACGCTCACCGGCTGGCACCACTCTGGATTCGACGCCATGATCCGCCCCGGGCACTCCGGGAACCCGATCCGGACGAGCGCCCCGTTGACCTCGCCGGCGAGCCCCGCGAAGTAGGCCGCGACCGCCGCCGCGTCGGCCGGTGACGGATCGGCGTACGCGAGGCCGTTGTCCTGGTCCGTGCGGAGGCTCTGCTCCTGCCGGGCCTCGCTCCCGAAGGCGAGCCAGCAGAACGGGACGGGCGGCGGCCCGGCCGCGCCGCCGGCCTGCGTGACCAGCTCGACCACCCGCTGCGTCATCCGCTCGTTCAGCTCGGCGACGATCCGCCCGACGTCGTACGGCGTCCCGCCCTCGTCCACCAGCCGGCGCACCAGCGCGGTGACTCGCCCGCCGAGCCGGGCGAGATCGTCGACGGACGGCGCAGCGGCGATCTCGCGGGCCACCGTCACCGGGTGCGCCGCGTGCAGCCGGAGGAAGTCGTTGCTCGAGACGACGCCGAGGAGGCGTCCCTCTTCCACGACCGCGAGGTGGTGGATTCCGCGCCGGGTCATCTCGAGGAGCGCCTCGAAGCCGTAGGCCGCCGGGGCCACGCTGACGAGCGGGGTCGACATGACGTCGGCCGCCGTCGTCGCCGTGGGGTCGCGGGCGGCCGCGACGACCTTCGTCCGAAGGTCTCGATCCGTCACGATCCCGGTGGGCGTGCCGTCGTCACCGGCGATGACCACCGACCCGATTCCGGCCGCCGCCATCTGGCGGGCGAGCGCCTGAACAAGCGTGCGCGGGCTCGCGGTCACGGGCGGCCGCGCGATGAACTCGCGGACCGGATGGAGGAAGAGCGAGACGTCCTCGGGGCTCACGATCGGACGCCTTTCCTCAGGGTCCCCGGCCGGCCCGCCACCGTCGAAGGATGCCGAGCCCCGTCGCCACGAGAGCGCCGGCGACGTTCGTGGCGACGACGAGGGCCAGCGAGACCAGGAGCAGCGCCATCACGGATCCGAGATGGAGCGCCGGTACCGCCTCGGGCGGAAGCTGGCTCTCCAGCCAGAACAGCGGCATCAGCACGACCATCGGCAGGCCGATCACGACCATCAGGAGCGCGATGGCCCCTCGCCCGATCCGGCGGATCGCCTCGAGCGCTCGGGACCACTGCTCGACGTAGACCCAGAGCGCGGTCACTCCGACGAACGCCAGGAGCACGGCAACCATGAACACTGCCGGGGCGTCGCGAAACCTCGATCCGGCGGCGTAGACGCCGGCAAACGCGACCGCTCCGAACACGTTGGCGGCGGCGAGCGCCAGCATGGAGCCCGTCTCGCTCAGGCTATCGGGCCGGTGACCCGAGCCAGTGGGCGAGCAGGATCCGGGAGCCGAGCCAGAGCGCCACGTAGACACCGAGAGCGGCCAGGCGCACCCGGCGCTCCGGTGTGGCGACCCCCAGAAGCCTCCGCACGGGGCGCGTCAGCGGCCCGGTAACCACCGAGAAGAACCAGAGGACCGGGCTGTCCGGCCGATTGATCAGGCGAGCGAACAGAATGTGGAGGCCGAGATAGATCGAGGCCATGAAAAAGACGAGCGGGACCACCACGTTGAGGGTGTGGAGGAGACGCACGAGCAGTTCTGACCCGATCACGGGCGCATGATACCAGGGGGCGGGACGCGCCAGGCGCCCCGCCCCCCGGGTGATGTCAGTCGACCGCTAGCGGGCGGCGCTGGCCACGTCGCGACCGAGCGGATCGCCCCTGTAGGCCTGGCCGGACTTCGGATACCGCACGCTCACCACGAGATCCTGCACCTCCCGGGGCGGCGGCGCCGTCAGGAGGGACACGATCCAGATGGTGAGGATGCCGGCCGGCAGCCCGAAGATCGCCGAGGCGATCGTCTGGGTGCCGAACCACGACACACCGTAGAACCGGCTTCCGATCATGTAGTAGGCCGTGACGCCGAGGCCGACGACCATGCCCCAGCACGCCCCGGTCTTGTTGGCGCGTTTCCACCAGATGCCCATCACCAGCGCGGGGAAGAACGACGCGCCGGCCAGGCTGAACGCCCAGGCCACCAGCTCGACGATGATCGCCACCCGGTACGTGGCGACGTACGCCGCGACGAGCGCGGTGACGATCAGCAGGACCTTGGTGATCGTCAATCGCACGGCCAGCGAGGTCCGGGGGTTGATGACGTTGTAGTAGAGGTCGTGGGAGATCGCGTTGGCGATCGTCAGGAGGAGGCCGTCGGCGGTGGACAGGGCCGCCGCCAGGCCGCCGGCCATGACGAGGCCGGTGATCACGAACGGCAGCCCCGCGATCTCCGGCATCGACAGCACGACGAAGTCGGTTGACCGGATCACGAAGTCCGCCCACTGCACGATGCCGTCGCCGTTCTTGTCGACGACGCTGAACAGGCCGGCCGGCGCCCAGAGGGTGATCCAGCGCGGCAGCTCCTTGATCTTGGTCCCCACCAGCTTCGCGTAGATCGTGAACCGCGCGAAGGCGGCGTAGGCCGGCGCCGTGAAGTACAGCAGGAAGATGAAGAACAGGGACCACGCCACGGAGGTGCGCGCCTGACGCACGGAGGGCGTGGTGTAGTAGCGAGTCAGGATGTGGGGCAGGCCCGCGGTCCCCACCATGAGACAGAACGTCAGCGCGAGGAAGTTCCACATGCCGACGCCGCTCGGCACCGTGAGGTAGCGGCCGAACTGCGCGGTCTCGCTGGTCGCTGGCGCGATCGCCTGGCGCGCCGCGAGGGTGGCCTGGGCCTTGAGCTTGTCGACGTCGGCGTCCGGCAGGCCGCCGGCCTTGATCTTGGCGTTGGCCTCGTCGGCCTCCTTCTGCCAGAGCCCCCGCGTCTCCTTCTCCTTGGCGTCGCCGGTGATCTGGAGCGCACGGGTGTTGTTCTGATGGAGAAGCCGGCCGTAGGTCAGCTGCGGGATCGGAATCGCGAAAATGGTCCACGACAGGTACACGACGGGAACCAGGTACGAGATGATCAGGATGATGTACTGGGCCACCTGGGTCCACGTGACGGACTTCATCCCCCCGAGTACCGAGCAGAACAGCACGCCCAGGAGCCCGACGAAGACGCCGACGTTGAAGTCGAGGCCGATGAACCGGGAGACGATCAGTCCGACCCCAGTCACCTGCGCGATCAGATAGGTGAACGAGCAGGCGATCGCGGCGATCACGCCGATTACCCGGGGGATGTTGCCGCCGAAACGCGCCCCCAGGAAGTCCGGGATGGTGTACGCCCCGAACTGGCGAAGGTACGGGCCGAGCAGGACGGCGAGCAGGAGATAACCGCCCGTCCAGCCCATGACGTAGGCAAGCCCGGCGAAGCCCTGGGCGGAGAGCGCCCCGCCCATCGAGATGAACGACGCCGCCGACATCCAGTCGGATCCGGTGGCCATCCCGTTGTACACCGCGGGCACGCCGCGCCCGGCCACGTAGTACTGGTCGGGATTGGACGTCCGGGTGAGCACGCCGATCACGACGTAGATGGCCAGCGACAGCGCCATGAAGATCCAGCCGATCATCTGGTTGCTGAACAGCCCGATCGCCTCACCGATGCCGATCAGGATGGTGACGCCGAGGAACCCGACCGTGTAGAGTCCGAAGATCCTCTGGAGGCTGATCCCCATGGCGGCTAGCCCTCCTCGCGGATGCCGAACTCGATGTCCTTCCGGTTCATCAGGCGGGCGTAGACGGCGATCTCGATGACGAAGATCGCGAGCGCCCCCTGGGCCGCCATGTAGTAGCCGAGCGGGAAGCCGAGGAACGAGAACTGGTTGAGCCAGCTCGCCCACAGGCCCGAGATCAGATACGTCACCACGAACCAGATCGTCAGCAGGATGGTGGTGAGCTTGATGTTGTACTGCCAGTACTCCTGCTTCTGACGTTCACTCAGGTCGGCCATGGAGCCCTCCATTGGGCCAGTCAGGGGTCAACGGGACGAGGCCACCTCGGACGTTACATGGCGCTCGTCAAGCCCCGCTCGGCAACCGGGTGAACCGACTTAGTGGTCGTCGTCCTCGGAGGGAGCCTCGCGAGCGGGCGGGGCTCCTGTTCGACCACGAGCGTGTCAGTTCCTGCCACGCCAGTGGACCGGAGGAAATGGCATCGGAGGGTACGACAGAAGCAGGGAGCGTGCTAGGTAACCCAGGCTCCTGCTCTGCCTATCATTGCCAGTAGCTTGCTTCCAATCGCAGAATCCGTTGAATCCAGGCGACCTGGCGGTGTCTGAACCATGGTGTCCATACCATGCGCACGCGGGGCTCCGCGCCGCGGTTCAGGGTGCCGGCTCGGGGGACGATTCGCCCGCGACGGCCCGCGAGCGGAGACCGTAGCGGACCATCTTCTCCCAGAGGTTCTTGTTGTCCATGTCGGCGTGACGCGCGCGCGGCGGAGAGCTTGCCGCCGTGGAGCCCGAGGACGCCCGCCACGTACGCCCGCTCGAACTCCTCGACGACGCGCGCCTTCGCCTCGCGGAAGGGCAGCGTCAGGTCGACGACGGCCTGGTCCGCGCCGTTCGGCGCCAGGAATGGCGCCACGTCGGCGATCACGTCTTCGCGCGCGATGATGACCGCGCGCTCGACGACGTTCTCGAGCTCCCGTGCGTTCCCGGGCCAGGGATAGCGGACCAGGGCCTCGAGGGCGGCGGGGGCGAAGCTCCGGACGTTCTTCTTGCACCGCCGGGCGCTCTCGACGAGAAAGTGCGCGGCGAGGGGCGGGATGTCCTCGACTCTCTCGCGGAGCGGGGGAACGCGGAGCGGGAACACGGAGAGTCGGTAGAACAGGTCTCGCCGGAACGCTCCGCTCTCCACGGCCTCCCGGAGGTCCTGGTTCGTGGTCGCGATGAACCGGACGTCGATGTCGACCGGACGCTCGGCGCCGATCGGTGTGATCTTCTTCTCCTCGATCGCCCGCAGCAGCTTCGACTGGAGGGCGAGCGGCATCTCGCCGATCTCGTCGAGGAGGAGCGTGCCGCCGCTCGCCACCTGGAAATGCCCCCGCCGCGGCTCGGAAGCGCCGGTGAAGGCGCCGCGCCGGTATCCGAAGAGCTCCGACTCGAACAGCTCCTCGGGAATCGCGGCGCAGTTGACGGCGACGAACGTCTTGTCGCGTCGCGGCCCGGCGAAGTGGAGGGTCCGCGCGAGCAGCTCCTTACCGACGCCCGTCTCGCCGTGAATCAGCACGGTGGTGTCCAGCTGCGCGACCTCGCTCAGGAGCGCCATGATGTCGAGCATCTTGGGGCTCTTGGCCACGAGGTTCGTCAAGGTGAACCGCTCCAGGTTCCGTCGGAGCGACTGCCGGCGCTGGGCGCGAAGCTCGCGGAACTCGAGCGCCCGTCGCAGGACCAGGAGGATCTCGTCCGGCTCGAACGGCTTGACCAGGTAGTCCTCGGCCCCCAGCCGGGTGGCCTCGACCGCGGCGCCGATGGTGCCGTAGGCGGTCATCACGACCACGCCGATCTCCGGGTGCTCCGTCTTCAGCTGGCGAACGACCTGGACGCCGTCCATGCCCGGCAGGCGCTGGTCGGTCAGCGCGAGGTCGACGTCCTCGCGCTTGAGGAGGTCCAGCGCCTCCTCGCCGCTGGAAGCGGTCAGGACCTCGAAGCCCTCGAGCTCGAGGGCGCGCCGCAGGGGGCGCAGGAAGACCTCGTCATCCTCGACGATCAGCACTCGCCGCTTCATCCAGCACTCCCGCCGGGAGAGCAATCACCACGCGCGTCCCCCGCCCCGGCTCCGAGGTGACACGGATCTCGCCCGCGTGCAGGTCCACGATCTTCTTGACGATGGCCAGGCCGAGCCCGGTGCCCGTCGGCTTCGTCGTGTAGAACGGCAGAAACATCCGCTCTCGCTCCTCGAACGTCATCCCGATCCCGTTGTCGGCGACCTCGAACACGACCTGCCCGTCGAATCCCCGGCAGGTGACCTCGACGCGGCCGCCGGGCCGCCGGTCGGCGGCGTCGATCGCGTTGTGAACGACGTTCATCAGCACCTGCCGAAGCCGGTGCCCGTCGACGTGCGCGACGACGACGCTCGGAAACGTGTGGCACGAGAGGGCGACCCCCCGGGTCCGCGCGTCGGGCTCCAGATGCCGCACCGCCTCGCGCATGATCCGCTCGACGTCGAACGGCTGGCGGTCCAGGCGCGTCTCCCGGGTGTAGTCGAGCAGGTGGCTCACGATGGACTCGATCTCGACAACCCCGGACCGCATGCTCTCCGTCATCTCCCGCGAGAGCGCGTCGCCGCCGTGCTTCGAGAGGACCGCCATGGCCATCTTGATCCCGCCCAGCGGGTTCCGGATCTCGTGGGCAACGCCCGCCGCCATCTGGCCGAGCGACGCGAGCGTCTCCTGCTGGATCAGCCGCCGCTGGAGCTCGTAGCTGCTCGGTGAGGTCGCGCAGCACGCCGACGGTGCCCAGGACCTGCCCGCCCGGATCGACGATCGGCGTGACGGCCAGGTGCGCCGGCAGATCCCGCGCGGATCGCGTCCGCACCCTGACCTCCCCCTTCCAGGCGTAGGCGCCGCTGAACGCCTGGCCCGCGTGGCCACTGGACCGGCCCGTGCCGAGGAGCTCCCACCAGTGCGCCCCGGCCAGCTCGGCCTGCGAGGCGCCGAAGAGGCGTTCCCCGGCCGGGTTCACGGTCACCAGGCGCCCGCTGGTGTCCGTCGTGACGATGCAGTCGTCCACGCTCCGCACCACGCTCGCCAGCAGCCGCTCGTTGTGCCGCGCCTCCTCTTCGGTCGTCTGGAGGGAGTGGCGGAGCTCCTGGAACGACTCCACGAGGCGCTCCGCCTCGCCCGTCGACAGCGTGAAGCGGTCCTCCACGATGAAGCGCGCCGCCGCCGCCCCGAGCGATGCCGCGAGGCGCTTTTCCAGCCGGATGCGGATCTCGAGGAGCTCGGGAGGCGTGAGCTCGTCCGGCGCCTTGGTGCCCAGCACCTCCCCGGTGATGACGGCCGCCTCGGGCCCGCCCACGTAGTGATGGACGATGCGCTCGATCTCCCGGGGCGTGAGGATGGCTCCGACGGGCGTGGTCGGAGCGCCAGGAAAGCGCCCGGTGAAGGCCGCCGCCTGGAGCCGCTCCTCCGCGTCCTGGCGGGTGGCCAGCGAGACGAAGATGTAGCCGGCCAAGTTCGCCAGCAGGGACCAGAAGAGCCCGTGGCTCAGCGAGTCGAGCCCCGCGAGGCCGAACAGCTCGGTCGGGCGCAGCCAGGCTTGCCCGAACAGCCCCGATTCCAGGATCGACGACCCCACCACGCCTTCCTTCACCAGCACCGGGACGATCAGCGTGTAGAACCAGAGCCCGAAGCCGGCAGAGATGCCCGTGACCGCGCCGCGCCGGTTCCCACGCGGCCAGACGAGCCCGAGCAGGATCGCCGGCGCGCACTGCGTCACCGCGACGAAGGAGAGCAGGCCCATCTCGACCAGCAGGAAGCGGCCGGCCGCCAGCGACGTCCAGCCGTACCCCAGAAACACCACCAGCAGGATGCACAGACGCATCGAGCGGAGGCTCGCGCGGTAGATGTCCCGGCTCCGATTGCGGAGCAGGATCGGGACGATGATGTCGTTCGTCAGCATCTTCGACAGCGCGAGTGAGTCGACCACGATCATCGCGGTCGCCGCCGAGAAGCCTCCGAGGAACACGAGGATCGACAGCGCCGGACTGCCGGCCGACATCGGCAGGAGCAGCACGAACTGGTCCGCTTGCGTGCGCGGCAGCGTCAACAGCCCGGCGATCGCGATCGGAAGGACGAACAAGTTGATGAGGAAGAGGTAGAGCGGGAACATCCACGACACGGCGGCCACGTGCCGCTCGTCCTGGTTCTGCACCACGAGGACGTGGAACTGCCGCGGCAGGAACATGACGGCCATCATCGAGACGATCAGCATCGCCGCCCAGCGCGAGAAGGACGCCGCCGGCGACTCGCCGAGGGTGACCAGCCGGCCGAGGGCGGGATCGGCGAGGAGCCGGCCGAACAGGTCGCCGAATCCGCCGAAGAGGACCCACGTCACGTAGGCGCCGGCCGTGAGAAACGCGAGCAGCTTGACGACCGATTCGACGGCGACCGCGGTCAGCAGGCCTCGCTGGGCCCGGGTGAAGTCCGGGTTGCGCGCGCCGAACAGGATGCCGAAGAGGCCCAGGACGACCGCCACCAGGAGCGTGGGGTCGAACCGGTCCAGGATCGCTTCCTGCTGGAGCATCACCTTGAAGGACTGGGACACCGCCTGCAACTGGAGCGCGATGTACGGGATCAGGCCGACCACGACGAGGCCGGCCACGAGAGCGCCGAGCGGGGCGGACTTGCCGTACCGGCTCGAGATGAAGTCCGAGATGGAGGTGATCCGCTGCTCTTTGGCGATCCGGACGAGGCGTCGGAGCAGGATCGGCCAGAGGAGCGCGATCAGCGCCGGGCCCAGGTAGATGGTCAGGAACTCGAGCCCCTGGTTGGCGGCGAGGCCCACGCTCCCGTAGAAGGTCCACGCCGTGCAGTACACCGACGCGGTGAGGACGTAGGTGAGCATCTGGAGCCGCGGTCGCTCCAGCCGCCGCGTGCGCTCCGCCCAGTAGGCGACCCCGAACAGGAAGAGCAGGTAGCCGACGACGATCGAGAGGAGCGGGCCGTAGCGGAGCCAGCTCATCGCAGCCGCTCCCTCACCAGTTCGAGTCCCGTCCGCCCGCGAGCCAGAAGAGGACCCCGATGATCCCCGCCCACACCAGGAACAGGTACAGGACCAGGGACGGAATACCGAAGACCGCCACCGGCCGATTGACCACGGTCAGGAAGGGCCAGGACAGGAGGATCAGGCCCAGCGCAAACAGGGCAACGAGGAGATCCTTGCTCTTCATCGAGTTCCCCGGGCGCCACCGGCGCCGGTAGGTCGGGGGGATTATAGGCTCCCGCCCCGGGCGTGACCAGACGCGCTGGGTCGACTCCTCCCCGCGCGGGACCGTCCCGGCGCAGGGAAAGAGGCCCGTCGGATCGATCCGAGCACGCCGTACCCCCCGGCGCGGTCGCGAGTATACTGACTGTGCATGCGCTTCAATCTGCGCCTGCTGACGGCCATTTGGCTGTCGGTCGTCGTCGTTCTCGGGGCGTTCGCGTACGTCTCGGTCGAGCGGGAGCGCACCCGTCTGTCCACCGAGCTCGAGCGTCGCTCGTGGCTGCTCGGCGAGGGGCTCAAGGAGGCCGTGGAGCCCCTCATCGACCGCGGTCCGCGCGGGCAGATCCAGCGCATCGTCGAGCGCTTCGGGAGCTCGGCGCGCGGGGTCGCCGTGTACGACCGATCCGGCGCGCTCGTCGCGGCGACGTCCCAGTGGGCGTCCCTTCTGCAGGCGCCCCTGCCGGCCGTGCCCCTGGCGCTCGCCGATATCGCGCCCAAGCAGGGCTTCCAGACCATCCGAGACCGCCAGACCTACTACTACGCGGTGCCCCTCGTCAGCGACAACCGGGCCCGCGGCGTACTCGTCATCCTGTCGGACGCCACCCACATCGACCGCGCGCGATGGGAGCTGGCGCAGCAGCACCTCATCCGCTTCGCCGTGCTCGTGGCCCTGCTGAGCCTGGTCACGATGCTCGTCGTGCGCCGCAGCGTGACACACCCGTTGAATCGTCTGGCCGAGTGGGCGCGTCAGCTCCGGGCCGGCCAGCCCGACCCGCCGCCGCCGATGTCCGATCCGGATCTGTTCGGGCCCCTGGCCTCCGAGGTGCGGGACCTCGCCCGAAGCCTGGCCAAGGCGCGGGTGGCGATCGCCGAGGAGGCGCGCCTGCGTCTCCGGGGCGAGGCGGTGTGGACCGAGGAGCGGCTCACCCAGTTCGCGCGGGCCCGGCTCGGGGAGCGGCCCCTGGTCGTGGTCTCGAACCGAGAGCCGGTGAGCCACGTGCGGCGCGGGCGCGCGATCGTCCCCTTGACGCCGGCGAGCGGCGTCGTCACCGCGATGGAGCCCATCATGCGCGCGTGCGGCGGCGTCTGGGTCGCCCACGGCAGCGGTGACGCCGACCGCGACGTCGTCGACGAGCGCAGCATGGTGCGCCTGCCGCCGGACGCGCCTCGATACGCGCTGAAGCGGCTGTGGCTCTCGGAGGAGGAGGAGACCGGCTACTACTACGGGTTTGCGAACGAGGGCCTGTGGCCGCTCTGCCACATCGTCCACGCGCGGCCGATCTTCCGCCCCGAGGACTGGCGCCAGTACGAGGCCGTCAACCAGAAGTTCGCCGACGCCGTGCTCGAGGTGATCGCCGAAACGGACGACCCGGCCGTCCTGATCCAGGACTATCACTTCGCCCTCCTGCCGCGTCTGATCAAGGAGAAGCGCCCGGATGCCCACGTCGCGCTCTTCTGGCACATCCCGTGGCCCAACGCGGAGGCGTTCGGCATCTGCCCGTGGCAGACGGAGATCCTCGACGGGATGCTCGGCGCCGATCTGGTCGGGTTCCACACGCAGTTCCACTGCAACAACTTCCTCGAGACGGTGGACCGGGTCGTCGAGGCCCGGATCGACTGGGAGCACTTCTCGGTCGCGCGGAACCAACGCGTCACGCTCGTCAAGCCGTTTCCGATCAGCGTCGCTCCCCGTTTCGTCGACGAGCCCCCCAGCACCAGCCGGGCCGCGCTCATGGCGGAGCTCGGCATCGACGTGGAGTTCCTGGGCGTGGGGGTCGAGCGCATCGACTACACCAAGGGCCTCCCGGAGCGATTCGCCGCGATCCGCCGCTTCTTCGCGCAGCACCCCGAGTATCACGGGCGGCTGACGTTCGTCCAGCTCGCCGCGCCGAGCCGGAGCCGCATCACGCGCTACCACGCCCTCGAGGAGGAGCTCGACCAGCTGGCCGGCCAGATCAACGGCGAGCTCGGGAGCGGGAGCTGGCGGCCCATCGTCCTCCTCAAGGGCCACCACGACCACCGGGACGTCTGGCCGTTCTACCGCTGGGCGGACTTCGTGATGGTGACGTCGCTCCACGACGGCATGAACCTCGTCGCCAAGGAGTTCGTGTCCGTCCGGGACGACGGCGACGGCGTGCTCATCCTGAGCCGGTTCACCGGCGCCGCCCGGGAGCTCCGCGACGCCCTGCTCGTCAATCCCTACGACGTCGACGAGATGGCCGAGGCGATCCGCAGCGCCATCGAGATGCCGCCCGGCGAGCGGCGAAGCCGCATGGCGCGGATGCGCCAGACCGTGCGCGAGCACAACATCTACCGCTGGGCCGGTCTCCTGCTGGGCGAGCTCGCGCGGCTGCCCGGCCAATCCGATCTCGCCGACTGACCGGGGCCCCCCGACCGGGCCTGCCCTCTCCGCGCCGTGCGACTCCGTTTGGCGCTCGACCCCGCGCTGCGCCAGCTCCTGCGCAACGCGGGATGGCTCCTCCTCTCCGACGGCACCGTGCTGGTGGCCGGGCTCCTCGGAACGCTGGTCGCCGCCCGGGCGCTCGGCGCCGAGGAGTTCGGTCGCATCACGCTCGTGTGGAGTGTCGTCGGGGTCGCGCACCTCCTGGTGGACGTTCGGGTCTGGGAAGCGGTCACCCGATACCTGACCGAGTTCACGAGCCGGCACCAGGCCGGGCTCGCGCTCGCCACCCTCAAGCTCGCGCTCCTCGTGGAAGGGGCGGTGGCGATCCTCGGCTTCGGCTTGGTGTGGCTCGCCTCTCCGTGGGTGGCGACCCGGCTCTTCAAGGATCCCTCCCTGCAGCCGCTCATCCTTCTGGGAGCGGTGACGCTGGTGGCGAGCGCCTTCGACCGGACGGCGCGCGCGGTGCTCCGGGTGTTCGACCGCTTCCGGATCCTCGGCTTCTGCTCGGCGATCGAGGCGCTGTTGAGCCTCGGCCTGGTGATCGCCGCCGTGACCGCCGGCGCCCGGGCGCGGGGCGTCCTCGTCGCTCATCTCGCCGCCGCCGCGGCGGGGGCCTTCCTGCTGCTGGTGGTGGCCGGCCGCGAAGTCCGCGCGAGGCTCTGGGCAGCGCGGGCATCGGCCCCGCTCGCCATCGTGAGCCCCTACCGGCGCGAGATGCTGGCCTTCGTCGGCTACAGCGCCGCCCGAGCATCGCTGAAAGTGGTGACGCGGCGCCTCGATCTCCTGCTTCTCGGGCACTACCGGTCGCCGGCGGAAGTCGGGATGTACGGTGCCGCCTTGCGGCTGGCCCAGACCATGGAGGAGATCAGCGATCCGCTGTACTTCGCCGCCTTTCCCCAGCTCGCCCGGGCCTGGGTGGAGGCGCGCGACGAGTTCTTCCGCCTCTTGCGCTCGATGGCGGCCGGCCTCGCGGTCCTCACCTCCGCGGTCGTGGCCGCGGGAGCGGTCGGAGCGCCGCTGATCGTCGCCCTCGCGCTGGGGCCGAGCTACGCGGCGTCCGTGGAACCCCTTCGCCTGCTCCTGTTCGCCACCGGCGTCGCGGTCGCAACGCTCTGGGCTACTCCCGCGATGCTCGGGAGCGGACACCCCGCGGCGGCGACGGCGGCCGCGGCGGCCGGGGCGGCGTGCCTCGCCGTCCTGCTCGTGGCGCTCGTGCCGACATGGGGGGCCACGGGAGCAGGCTGGGCCCGCGTCGGCGGAGCACTCGGGTACCTGGCCGTGGTGCTGCCCTGGCTGGTCCGGGCCAGACGCCAAGCGTCGCGCGGTACGCGCTAGCCCTGGAGCGCCCCGCAGCGAGCTCGCGGACGTCGGCGGCGGAGGAGCAGTCCTTCACATGGTCGACCAGTGCGCCGAGCGGGTGGCCCGCGCGCTGCCTTCCGGCGCGCCGGCGGTGAGCCGGCCGAGGATGGCCTGACCCCTCGGCGTGTCGAGATCGAGCTCGAAGAGCGTCTCGACCCGACGCGAGGCCGAGCCACTCGAGCCCGGCGATGGTCAGGCGACCGCCCTTGAAGCCGCCCTTGTCGTGGCTCACCAGGACCTTCTCCCCGCTGTCCAGCACGATTTGGCAGAACGCCCCCGCTTTCGGATCGCTCACGAACCGGCCAACCTTGCCCACTGGTCACCTCCCGGTGCGGATCCGCACCGTCAATTGCGACGAGGCGCCGGAATCCGAGGATCAGCGACAGCGCGACCAGCAGCATGGCCGCGCCCAGGACGATCCCTTCCCAGCCTTGCGTGATCCGCATGTCGACGCTCCTTCGGGCAGATGGATGACAGCGGCGGCCGCGGTCGAAGGCCGCGACGCATCGCCGGGAAGGGCCGAGAAGGAAGCTAGTGGTCTTCGGGGGAGAAGGCGCCCCGGGAATCCGGGGCGGCGCGCGGCGCACGGCGGGGAGCGGAGGCGGCGACACCAACGCGAGCGGCCTCTCGAAGGTCCATCTGGTGGACAGCGCTCGTCGGGAACGCCGCGACGGGGACGCGCAGGGGCCGCAGCTGGCCACGCGGCTCGCGCCGTCCGATCTCGCGGAACGACCCGGATGGATCCCCCTGTCGAAGCTCACCGCCCCCGGCATCAGGGGGTTGGCGAAGTCGAGGGTCACGTAGAGCAAGCAGGCGAATCGGCCAGCCCTGCCGCATCCCGGACAATCCTAGCACCCGCCCGGCACCGGCGCGGCTGATCAGTCGGAAGACCGCCCGGAAGATCACGGCGCGGCGGGAAGCCCGAGCGTCGCCCGGAGGTCGGCGGCCAGAGGCACCGAGCGCCTCCGGCTCGTACCGCGCCCGGATCCTGCCGGCCGCGTCGATGAACGTCACCGCGCAGCCCGCCTCGACGCGCTCACCCGCCCGCCGAACTTCGATCGCGTAGCGGTGCGTGACGACGTCGACCTGCCCAGCCCGGTCCTCGGTAAGCAGGATCCACGCGGGTGCCCGGAGGCCGTGAGCCCGCCGAACTCCCGCAGCACGGTCGCCGAGTCACGAGCGGGATCGACCGTCACCAGCACGAAGAAGACGCGGCGTCCCGGAGCGTCTCCGAGCCGCCGCGCGACATCCGAGAGTCTCGGCACGACATCCGGGCAGGCCCCGCAGGTCGTGCAGCCGAAAGCGAGGACGACTGCTCGGCCCCGGAGCTGCGTGAGCCAGAGCCGGTCGTTCTGCTGCGTGGTCAGGGCGAAGTTCGGCGCGGAGCTGCCGGGCGCCGGCGGCGGTGCCGTCGCGGCCTCGCCGGACGCCACTGACGCCCACGCCGCGGCCACCAGCAGGATCGTCAGGCGGATGCGCGAACCGCACGTGATCGCTCGGGGTGCCATCGATTCCTCGGGGATTCGGGCTCAGCATCTCCGCTCGGCATCCGACACGCAAGAGGGCCGTCTTCTTTGACAGCGCACGACCCCCCGAGTAGGCTCGGACCTGACGGAAACGGCCGCGCGAGACCCTCCCGGTAGCACCATGGCGCTTTCACAGAGTGCTCCGGGGGCGACGCCTGAAGTCTCCCCGGTCTCGAACGACTGCCACGTCTCGGAGGACATCGCATGGTGGATGCCAAGGCCGCCGATCAGGCGCTCCAGACCTACGTCCGGCCGCAGACCTTCCCGGTGGCGATCCGGATGCTGCGGCCCGGCGAGCCCGTTCCGGAGCGGGCGCGGCGGCCGGCGCGTGATTTCGGCAAACTCTCGATGAACTGCCAGGTCATCGACATGGCCCGGCGCTACGGCTGGACCATCGCGCTCACCCGCGACGACAGCATCTGCTCCCTCGGCATCACCGCCCTCGGATTCGACCGCCCCACCCACCTGTACAACTCGGGCACGCTGTGCGAAGGCATGTACACGGCGACCAAGGAGGCGGGGGCACGCTCGGAGGCGGCCGTCGACAAGTTCCTTCCCGGCGAGTATCACGCGCTTCTGGTGGGGCCGCTCGATCGGGCGACCTTCGAGCCCGACGTGGTCGTCGTCTACGCGACCCCGGCCCAGGTGATGCGCCTCACCCAGGCCGCCCTCTGGAAGAGCGGCGGCCGGCTCGCCTCGTCCTTTCAGGGCCGGATCGTCTGCTCCGACATCATCGTGACCACGATGCAGACGGGGCTACCCCAGGTGATCCTCCCCTGCTCGGGCGACCGGATCTTCGGGCAGACCCAGGACCACGAGATGGCCTTCGCGATCCCGTGGGCGAAGATGCCGGAGATCATCGAGGGGCTCGAGGGCACCCACCGGGGCGGCATCCGCTACCCGATCACGCAGTTCATGGAGTACGAGGCCAAGATGCCCCCGAAGTACATGGAGGTGAACCGCCTCTGGGACGCGGAGCGCGGCAAGGGCGCGTACACGGGCCGCGACCACGTGGTGGCCGCCTACAAGCGAAGCTTCACCGACCGCGTGCCGGTCTACCCGATCGTCGCGTCCTTCGCCGGCACGCTGGACGGCCTCTCGATCGAGGAGTACTGCACCAACCCGTCGAAGGCCATCAAGGCGATGCTCAACTACTACGACCGCTACCAGCCGGACGTGGTGCTGGCCTACAACGACCTCGCCAAGGAGGCGGAGGCCACGGGCTGCGGCGTCAAGTACTCGGACTACGTCGTGCCGTCCATCGAGAGCCACATTCTCCAGGAAGACAAGGGCGCGCTCGCGCGGCTGGAGATCCCCGACCCCCGGAAGGACGGGCGCCTGCCCGGGTTCCTGGAGCTCTGCGAGGGCCTGGTCGCGGCCAAGTTGCCGACGGCCGTCGGCGCCGTCGCGGTCGGGCCGTGGACCATCGCGATGCTCATGCGGAACCCCGAGGTGATGCTGCTCGACACATTCGAGGACCCCGAGTTCATCCACGACCTCATGCGGTTCACCACGGAGTACAGCAAGCGCTGGGGGGACGCGATCGTCAAGACGAAGATCGGGCTCTCGTTCTCCGAGCCGACCGCGTCGATCAGCCTGATCTCCCCGGACAACTACCGGGAGTTCATCGCGCCGTACCACAAGGAGCTGGTGGAGTACTTCAAGGCGAAGAAGGTCGGCCTCACGACCCACATCTGCGGGACCACCTACCCGATCTACGAGGACCTGATCGCGTGCGGATTCGCGACCATCTCCTTCGACCTCGACCAGCAGGCCGATCCCAAGCTCCACGTGGACCAGCTCTCGCGGTTCATGGACGTGGCGCGCGGCCGCGCGGTCGGGATCGGGAACGTCGACGCCACGCTGTTCGAGCGCGCCACCCGAGCCGAGATCGAGGCTGAGGTCCGCCGATGCGTCGACACCGCCGCCCGCCATTCCGGCTTCATCCTGTCGACCTCCTGCGAGATTCCGCCACGCTCCAAGCCGGAGATCGTCCAGTGGTTCATGGATGCCACGCGGGAATATGGGCGCTACGAACGCTTCATGAGCTGACGCTCCCGATCCTCCTGCTCCTGGTCGGAATCAGCGGCGCTGACGCCCAGGACTGGAGCGGAGCGTCGCCGCGGGGAGGGCGCCAGCTCACGCTCGCGGACGGGCATGCGCACCAGGCGGGCTGGCCTGCCGACGTGGTTGACCTCGGTATCGAGCACACCTAGACCTCACAGCCATGGAGGTACTTCCCATGCGACTCAGATCACCGTTTCTCGCCGCCGTCGTCCTGATCGGACTGGCCGCCGCTCCCGCCGTCGCCCAGCAGCACGCGGGCCACGAAAAGCTCGGCCAGGTCAACTTCGCCAATACCTGCAGCCCCGCGGTCCAGGCGGACCTGAACCGCGCCGTCGCCCTCCTCCACTCGTTCTGGTGGAGCGTCACCGCCAAGGCGTTCAACGAGGTCGCGCAGAAGGACCCATCCTGCGGGATTGCCCATTGGGGTGTCGCCATGGCGGCCCTCGAGAATCCCTTCACCTGGCCCCCGAACGCGAAGATGCTGACCGACGGTGCCGCCGCCGTGGGGCGGGCGCGGGCGGCGGGGGCGAAGAGCCAGCGCGAGCTCGATTACATCGCCGCGATCGAGGTCTTCTACAAGGACTACGACAAGGTCGAGCATCGACCCCGCGCGGTGGCCTACGAGAAGGCGATGGAGCAGCTCTCGGCGCGGTACCCGGACGACCGCGAGGCGGCGATCTTCTACGCCCTCGCTCTCAACGCGACCGCGCAGGTGACCGACAAGACCTACGCCCAGCAGCTCAAGGCGGCGGGGATTCTCGAGGCGGCGTTCCGAGAGCAGCCCGATCACCCGGGCGTCGCGCACTACTTGATCCACAGCTACGACTACCCGGCGATCGCGGACAAGGGGCTCGGAGCGGCCCGGCGCTACGCGACGATCGCTCCCTCGGCGTCGCACGCGCAGCACATGCCCTCCCACATCTTCACCCGGCGCGGGCTCTGGGAAGATTCGATCAAGTCGAACATGGTCTCGGCGACCGTTTCCGACAACGACTTCGACCGCTACCACGCGTGGGACTACCTCGCCTACGGCTACCTCCAGCTCGGGCAGGACCGAGCGGCCCGCGGCGTGCTCGACCAGATTCTCTCGATCGAGAAGCCGAACGTCACAAACTTCCCGGTGGCCTTCGCGCTGGCAGCGATCCCGTCGCGCTACGCCCTCGAGCGGGGGCTGTGGGCGGACGCCGCGTCACTGTCCCTGCGCCCGGCGGACTTCCCGTGGGCGCGATTCCCGCAGAGCGAGGCGATCCTCATCTTCGGCCGAGGGCTCGGGGCGGCGCGGAGCGGGAATCTCGTCCAGGCGAAGGAGGACCAGGCACGGCTCGCGGCGCTCCGTGATGCCTTGCTGGCGGCAAAGGTCGGCTACTGGGCCGACCAGGTCGACATCCAGCGACTCTTGGTGGCCGGCTGGATCGCCCGGGCGGAGGGTCGCAACGACGACGCGCTGCAACTCCTCCGCGCGGCGGCGGACCGGGAAGACGCCACGGAAAAGCATCCCGTGACGCCGGGGCCGATCGTGCCCGCGCGGGAGCTCCTCGGCGAGCTCCTCCTCGACCTCGGCCGGCCGGCCGAGGCCCTGCGCGAGTTCGAGGCGTCCCAGCAGCGAGAACCGAACCGTCTCCGAGCCTACTACGGCGCGGCACGCGCCGCGGAGCTGTCGGGCGACACCGCGAAGGCCAAGCTCCAGTACGGCCAGCTGGTGACGCTCGCCGCGCAGGCGGACAGCGAGCGGCCGGAGGTCACGCGAGCCAAGGCGTTCCTCGCGAAGCCCTAGGGAGCCGGAAGGCCGGCGAGCCGGCACCTGCGGTCAGGCGCCGGGCGGAGAGCTGATGCGACGACGGCGCAGGGCATGGACCCTGCGCCGTCGTCGTCTACCTGACCAGCGCGGACACGCCCCGAAGGGCTGCGCCGCGGTCACGACCAGTGGTCGTGGACGCTACCAGCGGGGCGTGCGGCGCGGACCGCCGCCATAACCGCCGGCACCGCCACCACCGAACCCGCCGCCCGACCGCGAGCCACCCGGACGCCCGCCGCCGGGACGCCCGCCGCCGCCGCCAGCTCCCTGGGGGTTCGCGACGTTTACCGTGAGGCGCCGCCCTTCGAAGGGCTTGTCGTTCAGCTTCGAGATGGCAGCCTGACCATCGGCCTCGGTCGCCATTTCGACGAACCCGAAGCCGCGAGACTGGCCGGTCGCCCGGTCGGTAATCACCGTGGCGGATTCGACCGTCCCGCACTGGGCGAAGTACTCCCGAAGACTCTCGGACGTGGTGGAATAGGACAGGCCGCCGACGAACAGCTTGGTCGCCACAGGGGCGCCTCCTTCGGAGCCCCGGGCCCTATGGATGCCCGGAGCCATCACTCTTCCGCACTTCTCTCTGCGCCCCTGACATGCGGAAGAGTGGCCTATCGGAGGCGAGGTCCACGCCCGAATGGCGCGGCACGTCAGAACCAGTCTAGCACGGAGCAATCCCCTCTCGGTGGGGCGGATGAAAGGGGGGCGGCGGCCAGTCCGAGCCGCTCAGATTGGGTCGGCGGGGGCCATCGTGAATCCGATCGCCTCTTCGGCCCAGCGGGCCGCGGCCAGGAGCCGCGCCTCCTCGAATGACCCCCCGATGAGTTGAGTGCCCAGCGGAAGCCCGTCGGACGCGAGGCCGGTCGGCAGTGACACCGTGGGTACCCCAAGCCCCGTCCAGGGGCCATTGAATGCGGCGTCGCCGGTCGTTCCTCGGTCGGGAGCCGGTCCCAGGGCCGACGGCATGACGAGTGCGTCGTAGCGGGCAAGGAGCGGGGCCAGATCCTGGCGGGCCTGCCGCCGGATCCGCTGGGCACGGAGGTAGACGTCGGCCGGAATGCACTGCCCGAGCTCGATTCCGGCGCGAATTCGGGGACGATAGGCGTCTGCATGCCTTCGGTGCAAGTCCGCATGCGCCGCGCCGGCTTCTGCTCGAGAGACCGTGATGACGGCCGAGTAGAGTGCGCCGACGAGCGACGGGAGCCGAACGGGCTCCACGTGCGCCCCGCGCGCTTCGAGCCTCCGCGCGACCTCGCCCAGATGGGCCCGGGCCTCCGGCGTCGCGCGCGCCAGGAAGGGCTCCCCGATCAGGCCGAAGCGCGGAGAACGCGCCGGCGGGGCGGCCACGAGCGCCGCCACGTCGGGAGGCGGCGCGATCGCCGAGCCAGGGTCCGCGGGATCGTGTCCGGCAACGACCGACATGACCAGGGCGGCGTCCGCCACCGAGCGCGCGAAGACGCCCACGTGGTCGAGCGACCACGCGAGCGGGACGACGCCGCGCCGGCTCACGCGGCCGTACGTCGGCTTCAACCCGACCACACCGCAGAAGGCCGCAGGCCTCAGCACGGAGCCGACGGTCTGGGACCCGAGAGCCGCGGGAACCATCCGGGCCGCAACCGCGGCGGCCGAACCCGCGGACGAGCCACCGGGTGTCCGGTCCGCGTGCCACGGATTCCGCGTCACCGCGGGATCGCTGAACGCGAACTCGGTCGTCTGGAGCTTGCCCAGGATCACGGCGCCGGCCGCCCGGAGGCGCGCCACGCACGGCGCGTCCTCGCGGGGAGCGGTGTCGGCGAAGCCGCGAGCCCCCGCAGTCGTCTTGAGCCCGGCCGCGTGGATGATGTCCTTCAGGCCCACGGGGACGCCGTGGAGCGGGCCGCGCAGCCGACCCTCTCGCGCCTCGACGTCCAGGCGCCGGGCGGTCTCGAGGGCACCCGATCGATCGACCGCGACCCAGGCCTGGACCTGCTCCTCGCAGACGTCGATGCGGCCCAGGCAGGCCTCGACCAGATCGACGGCCGACAGCCGGCCCTGGCGGATCGCCGCCGCGGCGTCGACGACCGACAGCTCGAAGGGCGCCGTCATCGGCCATCTCCCTCGAGGAGGAAGAACCCGGGCTCGGTCTCGGCGGGAAGCTCGGCCGCGGCGACCTCGGCCAGATCCGACGCCAGCGCCTCGATCTCGCGGCCGAGCGCCGATGCGCGGCCAGGACCGAACCGCCGAGTCACCTCCGCGGTGAGAAGCAGCCGCATCGCCTCCCGTCCATGCTCGTGCATTCGCTGGCCTCCGGAGGAATGGGTTCGCCGCCTCGCGGCTCTCTCGCTATCACCGGTCGTGGAGGGCGTCAAGGCGGGTCGCGGTTGACAGGGTACGGAAGGCTCGGCGACGATGCCTCCACACTCCGAGGAGGATCGATGACCGAGCGATTCGACGTGGTCGTGGTCGGCGGTGGGCACAATGGCCTGGTTGCCGCCACCTACCTCGCCCGCGGCGGGCTGAAGGTACTGGTGCTGGAGCGCCGGCCGATCGTCGGCGGAGCCTGCGTGACCGAGGAGCTGTTCCCGGGCTACCGGCTCTCGTCCTGCTCGTACATCTGTCACCTGCTCCAGGAGCAGGTGATCCGGGACCTCGACCTCCCGCGGCACGGCTTCAAGGTATTCCCGCTCGAGCCGGCTCGCTTCCACCCGTTCCCGGACGGGCGCCACCTCGTCGTGTGGGAGGACGTCGGCCGCACGGCGGCGGAGATCGAGCGCTACTCGAAGCGGGACGCCGCGGCCTATCCACGCTGGATCGCGCTCTGGGAGCGGGCGGCGGCTCTGCTCCACCCCTACTTCCTCGCTCCGGCGCCCACATATGCGGAGCTGGCGGCTCGGGTCCAGGGCACGCCCGACGAGGAGATCTTCGAGACGCTCCTGACCCGGCCCATGTGGGACCTCGCCCACGAGTACTTCGAGTCGGACGTGATGCGCGCCCATGCCTTGAACGCGCAGGACCTGGGCGACCCGCGGGCGCCCGGCAGCGCGCTCATCTACGCCTACATCCGGGTGAACCTTCGCTCGGCGCCCGACACGGTGGGGATCGTCAAGGGCGGCATGGGCGCCATCACCCAGGCCATGGCGGGCGCGGCCAGGGAGGCCGGGGTCACGATCCGGACCGGTGTCGAGGTCGCCCGGGTCGACGTGCGGAACGGCCGCGCGGCCGGGGTCGTCCTCGCCGACGGCGGGCACGTCGCGGCGGACGCCGTCGTCTCGAACGCCGATCCGAAGCGCACGTTCCTCCGGCTGGTCCCCCCGGACGCGCTCCCCGCCGACTTTCGGGGGCAGATTGCCGCCCTCTCGACCCGGGCGGCGTACTTCAAGTTCCATGCGGCGCTCAGCGAGCTGCCCGACTTCTCCGCCTACCTCGGACCCGGGTTCGATCCCCGGTACCTGGCACAGGTGAAGATCTGCCCGTCGGTGGAAGGATTCCTCGCCGCCTGGCAGGACGCCCAGGCAGGCCGGCTGCCTCGCGCCCCGCTGATGGAAGTGCAGATCCCGACGGTGTACGACGATTCGATGGCGCCGCCCGGCCACCACGTCGTCTCCATCTGGGCGCTCTGGGCGCCGGTGCGTCCGGCCGAAGGCACCTGGGACACGCGCCGCAAGGAGATGGGCGAGCGGATGATCGATCTGCTCACGGAGTACGCGCCCAACTTCCGCCGAGCGCTCGTGGACTGGATGCTTCTCACCCCGCCGGACATCGAGGCGCGGGTCGGTCTCACGGACGGGAACATCCGCCATCTCGACCTGGTGCCCGCGCAGATGCTCGGCCGCCGCCCCCTGCCCGGCTGGGCCCACTACCGCACCCCGATCACCGGCCTCTACCTGTGCGGCGCGGGCACCCACCCGGGAGGCGAGGTCACCGGTGCCCCGGGGCACAACGCCGCGCGCGCGATCCTCAAGGACCTGCTGAGGGACGTGGCCGCTGGCGACTGACCCGCGCGGCGGCCGGGACCGCCCGCCGCCGAGCCGCCGTCCGTCGGGTCAGCCCGTCTCGCCCGAGCGGCGCCGGGACCTGGCGTAGAGGAAGGACGCGATCAGCAGGGCCGCGCCGAGTATCAGGACCGACAGGATGCGGTAGAGCGCGTCGAGGCCCGCCAGATCGACGGTGAGCACCTTCAGCACCGTGACGCCGAAGAGCAGGATCGCGCCGATCCTGAGCGGCACCAGGTCGCGCCAGAGTCCCCAGGCCATCGCCGTGAAGGCGTACACCGCCCACAGCACCGAGAGCGCGGCGCTGCGGAGCTTCGCGGGATCGAAGCGGGTCTCGGGCAAGGGCACCAGCACGACCTCGACGCTCAGGTTCCAGAGAAGCAGGAGGGCCGCCCCGATCGAGCCGACCGCGGCCAGCCGCTGGCGGGTGCGATGCCCCAGGTACGACAAGGTCTCGGCCACCTGGCCGTAGAGCCAGATGAGCACCACGAGGAGACAGCCGGCCAGGAAGCGCGGGTTGCCGATCGCCGGCCGGAGGGAGGGCTGGATCCGGGCCCAGCGATCCGTGCCGCCGAGGGCTTCTCCGACGAGCGCGAGCAGCAGGAGGGTCGCCACGCCGAGCAGGACGCGCGTCCCGTCACCGCGAGCCAGGGCCAGCAGCACCATCGTGGCCAGCATCCAGACGACGGACTTCACCACGGGGACGTACGGCGGCGGGATGGCGAGCGTGCGGAACTGGCCGAGCTCCACGGTCAGGAGAAGGGCCGCGCTCCCGACCGAGACCAGGAGCAGGACCGGGTGCGCGAAGCGCTCCCACCGACCGAGGGTCGCGGCACTGCGCTCGCGCGCCCGGTAGGCCAGTGCGCCGATCACCGCGGTCGCCACGACGGCGAGGGTGGCCGGCAGCGCCGGGTGCGCGATCAGGAATGTCCCCGCCCCGCCGGCATTCTCCCCGAGCGCCTCGAACCACCGCCCCCACGCGAGGACGCTGATCGCGAGACCACCCGCGCGTAGCCCCGGCGCGTCGAGGGCAAAGCCGCCCAGCAGGAGCACCAACCCCTCCACGCACCAGGCGATCACCAGGTCGTGCCGCCCGAGGGTCACCGCGGGCGCCAGCATCAGGAAGGCCAGCGCGAGCGCGCGGTTGAGCAGCGCGACACGCGGGCCACCACCCGCGCTCCGGCTCGCCACCCGCGCCGCCACGAGGTAGGCCCCCGCAAGCGCCAGCGCCAGAAGGGCCAGGCGACGCCCCGACGGGTCGTCCAGCACGCGGCGCGCGGCCGCGAAGTAGAGCGCCGGCGCTCCGAGAATGACCAGCGCCCGACCGAGCCGGAGGGCGCCCGCGGAGCCCCTGCTCGCGGGCCCGGCGAGCGACCAGGCGGCGAAGGCGAGGAAGAACCCCGTCGCCCAGCCAAGACCGACGGGGAGTCGAGCGGTCTGGTACCAGCGGTCGAGCCAGCTCCAATAGAGGAACTGTGTGCCCGCGAACGCGAGCAGCCCGAGGCCCAGCCACCCTCGTCGGGACGCAACGACGAGCACACCCAGATCGAGAAGTGCGAGGTACGTGAAGAGCGCCGCGGCGGCGTCGTTGTCAGTGTTGAGGATGATCGGCGTCAGGAGCCCGCCCAGGGTCGCGAGAACCGCGAGGGCGCGGGAGTCCAGGCGGAGCGCCGTCGCGAAGCCCACGGCGGTCACGAGGGCCATGGCCACGAAGGCAGCCGGGGCCCCCACGAGCGCGTAGAAGGCGTGGGCGGCGTAGAGAGAGAGGTAGCTGACCCCGATCCCGACCGCCACGAGACTCTGGGCCGGCACACGGTAGGTCGCGCCACCGGCAAGTCTGACGCCGCCGGCCGTCATCGCGACGCCTGCCACGAGCCCCGTCAGAACGCGACCTCTTGGCCCGATCCACTCCTGATCGAAGGCGTGCTTGAGGAAGAAGCCCACGCCAAGGAAGAAGAGGATCGCTCCGACGCGCGAGAGCCAGGTGCCGCCGAGCCGACCCTCCCACTGACCCACGCCGGCAACGGGCGCTGGCTCCGGCGCGGGCGATGGAGCGGGAGGCGCCGGGGCGGCCGGCGCACCGTCCGTCCCGAGGTCTCCCGCCACGGCTTCCGGAGCCGGGATCCCGGCGCCCACTTCGGCCGGGCCGGCTTCGAGGCCGGGGAGAGTCTCCTGCGCGTCGAGAACGGGCGATGTCGACAGGAGAGGCTCACCCGGTGCGACCGCGCCGACCACCGGCGGAACAGAGCCGGCATGCGACGCCGCCGGGCGCTGCTCCAGGTCGGCCAGGCGAGCCTCCAGCCGGCGGACCCGGCTCCTCAAGCTCAGGAGCACGAGAATGAGGACGAGAACGATGATCGGGGTCGCGAAGAAGAGAAGGCCGAGCGCGACCAGCGGCACGACCGGCAGCCCAGTCATATCTTGGCTGTCATCATAGCCCCGGAACGGCAGCGTGCCACGAAGCCTCGAACTTCAGGCCGGACCGGGGGCGGGCTGCGACGGCGGCGCCGTTCCTGGGCGGCGCGGCCACGCCTTCGGCCGGCACCGGCGTGGTACCGAGGCTGGCGCCCGCGCGCCGCCATCGCCTAGTCCGCGATCACACCTGAACGCGAGACGGCGGCCCGCATTGCCAACGACACGCTTGGAAGGCCCACAATTCGCGGCCGGGATTCTCGGTGGCGTCGCGCGGAGCAGGGGCGTCGAGCGGCGAGGGGGCGATGACGTCCGGATCGGTCACGACATGCGGTCGCCATCGGGCGGGCGGGCGCTTTCGAGAGGCGTCGCGCCCGAGGGCTCCGGCTCGAGCAGCCGATCATCAGGGTGCTTGTGGGCGCCGCACCAGCGCGACGCACGCATGAACTGCAGCGTCGCATTGAGTCCCCCGCGCCCGGCTTCGGCCCGGTACTCCGGATTCCCGTAGCGCCCCTCGCTGGGGCACCGTCCCGTCCCGCTGAACTTGCCGTGCCAGCAGCGCTCCACCGTGCGATGCTCCTCCGACGATGGCGTCTCCCTCGACAAGGCGCCACGCCTCTCGTTCGCGCACTACAATGAGAGTGGGCGTGGAGGATCCCGCGCTTCCGGCTCGGCAGGTGCGACGGCCCGGGGCCAGTCAGGCTTACCTATCGGTGAACGCCGTGACGTCGGCTGAGGGTGCTCCCCCAGTGCCTCCAGCGGCACCAGGTTGCCCGACGACACACGATAGGACCGCGGGCGCGCGTTGTCTTGACATTGCGCGACATTCTCTTGACACTTGCGCCGCTCCGGCGGCCGAGCAGGGAGGATTGGATCCGTGCGCAGGAGACCGATGATCTCTCTGAGCGCCGCGACCGGCCTGCTCGAGGCGATCGAGGGCGCCGGAGCGAATCCCGACCAGGTTCTGCGTCTGGTCGGGCTGGATCGCGCGGCGATGTCCAGACCGGACGGGTTCATCGCCTGCTCCGACTTCGCTCGGATCCTCACGGAGGCGGCCCGCGCGACGCGCGACGACTGCTTTGGCCTGCACTTCGGCGAGCGCTACAACCCCAGGGACGTCGGGCCGGTCGCGTACGTCACGACGAACTCGCCCACGATGGGGATCGGCCTCCAGAACGCGGTGCGCTACATGAGAGTTCACAACGAAGCCGTCAAGGTGTCGTTCGACGTCGAGGGGAGGTTCGCGTACGCGCGCCACGTGCTGGTCGACCCGGCGATCCAGGCGCCACGTCAGCACAACGAGTACAGCATGGCCGTGGGCTTGAGCTTGATCCGCCTGATGATGGGAAGCCGCTGGGTCCCGGTCGAGGTGCACTTCGCTCACGAGGCCCCGCCGCAGGATTCGGAGCAGGTCAGGGTCTTCGGCGCGCCGATCTCATTCGGCCACGCGGCGAACGCCTTCGTCATGGAGGGAGAGCTCCTCGATCGGCAGGTGCCCGCCGCCGACCCGCGGTTGTATCCGATCCTGAGGCGCTACCTCGACCAGGTTCTGAGCGAGATGCCGCAGGAGGACGACCTGCTCGCCTCGGTGCGGCGGATGGTCGGGGAATCGATGAGGAACGGCGACCCGAAGCTCGCGCACGTCGCCGGCAGGATCGCGGTCGGCCCGCGCACGCTGCAGAGACGACTGAACGACTCCGACGTCGACTTCAAGACGCTGGTGGCCGACACGCGCCGGCGGTTCGCGCTCAACTACCTGCGGGACGGCAGGCACACGCTCGCCGAGATCGCCTATCTCCTGGGGTACTCGGAAGTCAGCGCGTTCAACCGCGCCTTCAGACGGTGGACCGGCTCCACGCCCTCGGACTACCGCCGGCGGGCGTCCCGGTAGTCCGGGATCTGCCTCTCAGATCTCGTCGGCCCAGACGTCGGCGGGCTCCTGGCGACGCCGGAGGAGGCGCAACGTGCCGTCCGGCTCCAGCATGACCTCGGGGGCGCGGGGATAGGAATTGTAGTTGATGGTGGACATCGCCGCGCAATAGGCGCCGGCGCCGCTCACCACGACCAGGTCGCCGATCTGGGGACGGGGCACCCAGCGGGGCCCGAGGGCCTCGGGGTCGCCCGGCGCCGGCGTGAGGATGTCGCCCGACTCGCAGCAGGGACCCACGAAGACGACGGCGGCCGCCTCCCTTCCCTGGGCGAGAACGTCGATCGGGTGCTGAGCCCCGTACAGCGACGGACGCGTGACCTCGGTCATGCCGGTGTCGAGCTTGGCGAACAGGTAGCCCTCGCGGCCGGTGTCCACCACGTCGACGCAGCTCGCCACCACTGCGCCGGCGCGGGCGACGAGGTACGTGCCGGGCTCGATCTCGAGACCGAGCCGGCGGCCATCCCGGGCCTGGAAGGACAGGAGCTCCGCGCGCACGTGCGCACCCACGTCGGCGAGATCGACCGTCGGCTCCTCGGGCATGCGCCCCACCTTGAACCCGCCTCCCAGGTTGACGGCGCCCACCTCGGGCAGCTTCGCCGCCAGCTCGAGCGTCATCCGGATGCAGCGCTTCCAGATCTCCGGATCCGTGCCCGAGCCCACGTGCGAGTGGAGGCGCGTGATGCGAAGACGGTGGCGCTCCGCGATCGTCTTGACCTCGTCGAGGTACTCGTGCCATATCCCGAAGCTCGACGCGGGCCCGCCGGTGTTGGTGCGCTTGGTGGAGCCGGTCCCCAGCCCCGGATTCATCCGGACCGACACCTCGCTCCCGGGAGCGACGCGCCCGAAGCTGTCGAGCTGGTGGATGGAGCACGCGTTGAACAGGACGCCCCGTCGGACGTGCTCGGCCAGCCGCCGCGACGGCATCTGGGAGGTGAGCTGGATCTCCGCCGGCGCGAAACCCGCCTCGATCGCCCGCTCGACCTCGAAGTCGCTGGACGCGTCGATGTGAATGCCCAGCGCGCGGAACACGCGGAGAATGCCGCGCGACGGATTCGCCTTCATCGCGTAGCGCAAGGTGAAGCCGAACGGCGCCGGGAAGGCCAGGGCCGCGCGGGCGGCCGCCTCGAGCGCGGTGCGGTCGTAGACGTAGCAGGGGGTGCCGAACCGCGCGCGTACCTCGGCGGCGACCCCGGGGCTGAGAAACGGGGTGGCAGGGGCGATCGAGTGGTCCATGGGCGGTCATCCTACCTCAGGACGGCGACTCTTGCGCGTCCGAGTGAGCCCGCCGAGCCCTCGTCCCCCTTGTCTGAGCCTCGGCCGTCCGCTAGAGTTGAGCCGGCTCGATTCCGGCCCGGCCCAGAACCCTCTCTGACACTCAGGAGGTCCGGTGAAGGCGCGCGAGATCTTCGAGTACAACAAGCTCACCTGGCCCGAGATGAACGACGCGATCGAGCTCGGGAAGGTGATTCTCCTGCCCACGGGCTCGACCGAGCAGCACGGCGCTCACCTGCCCCTCGACACCGACCTGTTCCTGGTCGAATCGGTGTGCCGGGAGCTCGGCCGGCGGGCGCCGGACAAGGTGCTCGTCCTGCCCGGCATTCCCTACGGGCTCAACATGCATCACTTCGACTTCCCGGGGACGATCCACGTCGAGCCTCAGCACTTCATCGACTTCTGCGCGGACGTGCTGAAGAGCGTCGCCTACCACGGGTTCCGCCGGATGGCCGTGATCAACGGGCACGGCTCGAACATGCCGATGGCCGACCTGATCGCCCGCCGGGTGGTGCTCGAGACTCCCGCCATCTGCTGCGCGTTCGGTTACTACAACATGGGGCGCGACGAGAGCCTCGAGAGCCTCGAGAGCGGCGTGTACGCGCACGCGGACGAGTGGGAGACCTCGCTCTACCTCCACTTCGACGCCGAGCGCGTCCAGATGGACAAGGCCGTGCAGGACACCGACCGCGTGGGACGCACCATGACCTCCGACAGCACCACGAACGTCCGGTTCAACGACTTCTGGGGACGCTGGACCAAGACGGGCGTCCACGGCGACCCCACGAAGGCCAGCCGCGAGAAGGGCCGCCGGATCGCCGAGGCCCTCATGAAGGAGATGCTGGTCTGGCTCGACGAGTTCCGAGCCTGGCCGATCGAGGGACGTCAGGACCAGCACCGGCTGCCGGTGCAGCGGGAGATCCGCTGGTGACAACCAAGGAGGAGACGGTGATGCGATCAAAATGGTCGACACAATACGGGCTCGGTCACGCGGGCGGCTGTGTCACGGTGGTGCTGGCGCTTCTCCTGGGTACGACCCTGATCGGTGCGCCCGCGGCCTCGGCTCAGGGCACCCAACTGAAGGTCGGCCTCCAGGGAGACACGTCCGACGTTGACCTCCACATGACCACGCACTACGTGAGCCGCGTGGCCCTGCTGAACGTCTACGAGATGCTCTACGCCCTCGGTGAGGATCTCTCGATCCAGCCGATGCTGGTCGACAAGCACACCGTCAGCTCCGATGGCCTCGTCTACACGCTCACGCTCCGACGGGGAGTGAAGTTCCACAGCGGCAAGACGATGGATTCGAAGGACGTCGCCTATACCTTCAAGCGGATCATGGGCGACCAGAAGGCGTGCCGCTCCGCCGAGCTCCGCAACTTCATCAAGGAGGTGGCGGAGGACGGCCCCCTGGCGGTGAAGATCACGCTGAACGCGTCGAACTCCGCGTTCCTGGCGGCACTGGCGAACGTGATCTGTCCCGTCGTCGTGTACCCGGACGGCGAGGCCGAGCGCCAGGGCGGCAAGGTGATCAAACCTGTGGGCACCGGACCGTACGAGTTCGTCGAGTGGAAGAAGGACGCCTACCTCCGGGTGAAAAAGTTCAAGGACTACGCCGCCGACTCCCGGCCGACCTCCGGGCTCGCGGGTCGAAAGACCGCGATCATGGACACGGTGGACTTCATCCCCATCCCTGACGGGTCCGTGCGGTCCGCGGCAATCGAGCGGGGCGATGTCGACATCGCGATCGAGCTGAACGCCGAGGACGTCCCGCGGCTCAAGGCGACCCGGGGTGTCGTCGTCGGGTCGGTGCCCGGGATCGCGTTCGACGACCTGCGATGGGGCTTCAAGCAGGGGATCTTCAAGGACAATCTGAAGCTCCGCCAGGCCGTGGCATACGCCATCGACAAGGAAGAGCTGGCCAAGGCCGTCACCGCGGGGCTCGGCAAGCCCGTCACCGCGGGATTCCCGGCCGGCATGCCGTTCCACGGCGCGATCCACCAGCAAGACCCCTTCGCGAAGCCCGACCTCCAGAAGGCCAAGCAGCTCATGCAGGAGGGAGGCTATCAGGGCCAGGAGATCGTCCTCACCGCCCACCTGGTTCCCGACCGGATCGCCCAGGGCGCGGTCGTCATCCAGAGCCAGCTCCAGGCCGCCGGCTTCAAGGTGAAGGTGGTGACGCTCGAGTCCGCCGCGCTCCAGGTGGCCTTCAACAACGGCGACTTCGAGCTCTTCTATTCCGGGCTCACGCCGCGCCCGGACGCGGACATCTACTACTGCGCCAACAACGAGAGCAAGGTGAGCCAGGCGCGCTACAACAACCCCGAGTGGGACCGTCTCTGCCAGGAAGGTCGCAAGGCCCTCAAGGCCGAGGACCGAGCCAAGGTGTACGTGCAGCTCGAGCAGCTCCGGCGCGCGGAGGGAGTCTACTACCCCACGTACTACGTCCCGCAGATCGCCGCCTGGCGGGAGAACGTCAAGGGCTTCAAGCACTGGGCGGCAGGCTACGCGCGCGTCTGGGGTGTCTCGAAGTAACCTCCCCGGCTGTCTCTCCCGACCCCTCGCGAGGCGTTGCCTCGCGAGGGGTCCCGGGGAGCTCCTCGCGCTTCGAATCGGACCGTACCCGTCTGACGGCCGGCTGATCTCCTCCGCAGCATCATCGTGGGAGGCAGGATGCCCGAATCCATTCCGGCGCCGCTCATCATCGACACCCTGAAGGACACGTTTCGGGAGGCCCGGGCCGCCCTGGCCGCCGAGGTTGCCGAGCCGCCGATGCACAGCCATCTCGGCTGGATCCTCAGCGTGCCCGACACACACCAGAAGACCGTGCTCGCCGCGCTCGACAAGGAGGAGTCGATCCGTGTCGTCACCTGCGCGACCGAGGACGAGGCGACCGCGATCGCGGCCGGGCTCCACGTCGGCGGGGAGCCCGTGGTGCTGATGATTCAGCACGCGGGACTCTATGCGTCGATCAACACGCTCCGCGGCGTCGCGATGGACGGCCGAGTCCCCGTCTTCTACATGATCGGCCTTCTGAACCGGGAGAAGGACAAGGACCCGCGGGAATCACGGCACTCCATGGTCCGCTACTGCGAGCCACTTCTCGACACCTTCGGTGTGCCGCACGCGCGCTTGGAAGGGCCGAACGACGTGCGCCTCATTCCCGAGTACTACCGCCTGAGCCGCGCGCGCCTCGGGCCGGCCGCCGTGCTGGTCGGGCTGGAGACGAGCTGAGGTGGCCCCGGTCCCTGACATCGCAATGAAGCCAGAGGACGTCCTGCGCGCCATCGCCGCCGAGCGCGGCGACGCCATCGTCGTTCCCACCATGACGACGGCCCCCGCCTGGCGCAGCATCGCGCCCAACGACCTCTCCGTGACCTGCGTCGGCTTCATGGGCGGCGCCTCCTCCCTCGGGCTCGGCCTGGCGCTCGCCCGTCCCGACCGGCGCGTTCTCGTGCTCGACGGCGACGGGTCCTTGCTCATGCAGCTCGGATCGCTCGCCACGGTGGCCGGGGCCGCCCCCCGGAATCTGGTCCACTTCCTCTTCAGGAACGGCGTCTACCACACGTCGGGCGCGCAGGGGATCCCGGGCGGCCTGTCGGTCGACTTCGTGATGATGGCCAAGGGGGCCGGCTACCGGATGGCCAGTGCCATCGACGACTTGGGGGACCTCAAGCGCCGGCTCCCCGACCTGCTCGGAGCTGCAGGGCCGGTCTTCGTTGAGCTCCACACAGGACTCGCCGAGCAGACACCGATGACCGTCCGCGAGCGCACCCCGTTCCACCAGCAGCTCCACGATGCTCGGGTCAAGCTCCTCCGCCCTCGCGGAAGCGCGGTCGCCGACACCTGACCCTCACCCGCCCCAGGAGGCCATCATGCCGCTCGACCCTCAAGCTCAGCGTGTCGTCGACGCGATGGCTGCGCTCAATCTCAAGCCCGTCGAGTCCTCGGCGCCCGCCGAGGCGCGCGAGTCGATCCGCACTCGCACCGCCGCCCTCGGGCCCGCTCCGGACGTCGCGGCGGTCGCCGATCACCGGGTGCCCGTGGCGGGCGGTGAGATCATCGTGCGCGCGTACTAAATGCATCCGCTGGCCAGACTCGTCCTCGGGCGCTTGATCGCGCTCGTGCCCATGCTCCTCGCCCTCAGCATGGCCTCGTTCGCGCTCGTCCACGTGATCCCGGGCGACCCGGCGGTCGTGATGCTCGGCAGCGAGGGGTCCCTCCAGGCCGTGGCCGAGCTCCGCGAGCGGCTTGGTCTGAATCGCCCGCTCCACGTGCGGTATCTCGAGTGGCTCGGGCAGATCGCACGCGGCGACTTCGGGGAGTCCCTCTACAACAAGACGCGTGTGTCCGAGGAGCTGGTCTGGCGGATGCCGACGACCGGCGCCCTCGTGATCCTCGCCCTCGGGTTCTCCATGGCCATCGGCATCCCGGCCGGGATCCTGTCCGCCGCCTTCCGAAACTCGTGGGTCGACCACGCGGCGAGACTCCTCACCCTGGTGAGCTTGTCGCTGCCGAGCTTCTGGCTCGGGCTCATGCTGATCATCCTCTTCTCGCTGAAGCTCAACCTCCTGCCGATCGTGGGCTACGAGCCAATCACGCAGGACTTCTGGAAGGGGCTCCCCTTTCTCATCCTCCCGAGCGCCGCGCTCGGGACGTACCTGGCGGCGCTTCTCACGCGACTCACGCGCTCGAGCATGCTCGAGGTTCTCGGGCAGGATTACGTGCGCACCGCGCGGGCCAAGGGACTCACAGGATGGGCTGTGGTGACCCGGCACGCCCTCCGCAACGCACTCATTCCCCTCGTCACCGTCATCGGCATCAACCTGGGCATCCTCCTCGGCGGGAGCGCCGTCATCGAAACGGTCTTCGTGCTACCGGGGGTTGGCCAGTTCGTCGTGCGGTCCATATACAACCGGGACCTCCCGGTGATCCAAGGCCTGATCCTCTACGTTGCCTTGGTGTACGTGCTGATCAACCTGCTCGTGGACGTGCTCTACACGTACCTCGATCCACGGCTCCGGCCGAACTGAGTCGGTGTCGACCATGGGCGAGCGAGTCGGACCGACGGCATTGGGCGCGGCCGAATCGTCCGGCGTCGCTTTCGGAATCGACGGCGCCGGGCCAGGGTTGGGCCCGGCCGCGGCGCTCCCGCCGCGGCGGTCGAGCGGGGCACGCATCCGCAGCTGGATGCGCAAGAACCCTCTCTCCGTGGTGGGCGCCGCCATCGTGCTCGCACTGGTGGTGATGGCCGCGGTGGCACCGTACCTGCCCCTGCAAAACCCGGTGCGGATGAACGTGCCCAAGCGTTTCACCCCGCCCGGGGCGGCCTTTTGGTTCGGAACGGATCACCTGGGCCGGGACGTCTTCAGCCGGGTCATCCACGGCGCCGCGTTCAGCCTCACGATCGGCGCCCTGACCATCCTGCTCGCCGGAGTACCGGGCGTCCTTGTCGGCATCTTCGGCTCGACCGCCCCGCCGCGTCTGGCCGGTCTCGTGATGCGAGCGCTCGACGTGCTGATGTCCTTCCCGGCGCTCCTCCTAGCCGTCGCGGTCGGTGCGGCGCTCGGAACCGGCGGGCGAAGCATCGTCATCGCGCTGAGCGTCGTGTACTTCCCGCGGATCGCTCGAATGACTCGCGGCATCGCGCTGTCCGTGATGGCGCAGGAGTACGTCACCGCCTCGCGCGCCCTTGGCACTTCCGCTCACCGCCTCGTCCTCCGGACGGTGGTGCCCAACTGCCTCTCGGTGGTGGTCGTGCAGTGCAGCCTCTACTTCGCGGAGGTGCTGCTCGCCGAGGCCGCCCTGTCGTTCCTCGGGCTGGGCGAGTCCCCGCCCCGCCCCACCTGGGGCAACATGCTGTACGAGGCGCAGAAGAACATGCGCAACGCGCCGTGGATCGCCATCTTTCCCGGCACCGCCATCGCGGTGTCGGTCTTCGGGCTGAACCTGTTCGGCGACGCGGTGCGGGACGCGATGGACCCGCGCCTCAGGACGTGAGGCGCGGGCAGGTCGCGCCGACAAGGACGATGCGGCCCCCTGACAGCCGAGCGGGCTGTTCCTCATCGAGGCGGGTTGCGCGGGCTGTCTCGGCCCCGCTTCGGGAGTAGACGGGGACCGCTAGGGACGGATGGTGCGCTCGGCGGAGCGCAAGGTGTCGCTCACCTGCGCCTTGCCGTGGTCGAGCATCTCCTCGGCCCTGCGAATGGGAGCGGCGGCGCGATCGAACGCGCGCTCGGCCGTCTCCTCGACCGAGTGGATCCGGTCGGCCGCGCCCACGCGCGCGAGCCGGGTCTGCTCATCGAGGTAGGCTTGGATGTCGTCCCGGAAGAACCACACGATCAGACCGCCCGTCACGACGCCCGCGAGAAAACCCTTCACCATGGCTCCCCCTTCTGGCTGTTCAGGACCACTGGCCCGGCGCCGATCACGGTAGCACAGGCCCGGTCGCGGGGGGAGCCGACGGAGGCCCTCAAGCCGGCCGTGCGGGTCGCGGCGCGAGCGCGGCCTCGGGAGCGGCCCGCCGGGCGCGGGCCCGGGCGCGGCGCACCGCGTCGACGATCCGGACGGCGAAGAGGAGCGCCAGCCACGCCGCGTAGTAGTACGGCCCGCGCACGCCGACCTTCGCGAGCCAGAAGTAGTGGAGCACGCCCAGAATCCCGATCAGGTAGACGAGGCGGTGGAGGCGCCGCCACGCGACCCCGCCGAGCCGCCGGATCATGCCCGCGGTCGAGGTCGCCGCCAGCGGGAGGAGCAGAACGAGTGCCGTGAAGCCAACCGTGACGTACGGGCGCTTCACGATATCGGCCGCCATCTCCGGCCAGTCGAAGAAGTGGTCGACGACGAGCCACACGCTGAAATGCAGGAGCGCGTAGAGAAAGGCGAAGAGTCCGAGCAGGCGCCGCAACGTCACGGGCCACGACAGACCGAACAGGATGCGGAGGGGCGTCATGGTGAGGGAGAGCAGCAGGATCCTCAGGGTCCAGTCGCCCAGCGTGTCCGTCGCCACGTCGATCGGATTCGTGACGAGCGGATCGGTGAAGAGCCGCCAGAGAAGGCTCGCCAGCGGGGTGAGGCACCCCGCCCACACGACGGACTTCAACCCGATCCGTTGCGGGCGGGTCACGTTTGCGGGGGCTCCGACGCGGCTACGCCCGCCCCTGGTCGGGGCAGTCGCGGCGGTCCGGGTCCGGTCGCGAGTGCCGCCAGAGACCCTGCGACGGCACCCGAAGCGCCCGGTTGAACTTGCTGGACGCGTTCTCCCACGCGATCACCGCCGTCAGCTCCACGAGGGCGTCGTCGTCGTAGAAGCGGCGAAGCCGGTCGAAGAGCTCGTCGCCGACCTCGCGATCGCTGAACGTCATCGCGTCGGCGTACTCGAGCGCCGCGCGCTCCGCGCCGTCGTAGAATAGGCTCGTCGCGTAGCCCGGCAGCGCCAGGATCTTCTCCTCCGGCACCCCGAGCGCGCTGCCCACGGCAGCATTGATGTCCTGTCAGAACCCGCAGCCGTTCAGAAACGCCACGCGCCGGTTGGCGAGGGCCTTGAGCCTCTCGTCGATCAACCCGGAGGCGCCGATGCCCGCCCACATCCCGCGTGCGCCCCGAAAGATCGAGGGCCGGCGCGCGTACACGAGGTGATTCAGGAGAGGAGCGCCCCAGTGCTTTGCCTGCGCGGCCAGCACCTTCTCGGCGTAGTCGTCTCCCGCCTCGCCTGGCCGGACACCCTCGACGCGGGCCACCGCCTCTGCCCTCCCCGCGCCTAGTACTGCTTCTTCAGATCCATCCCGGCGTAGAGGGACGCGACCTGGTCGTAGCCGTTGAACATGAGGGTCTTCCGGCGGCGGAACTCGCCGATCCGCCGCTCGGTCGCCTGGCTCCAGCGGGGGTGGTCCACGTTCGGATTCACGTTCGAGTAGAAGCCGTACTCGGCCGCCGCCGCCTTGTTCCAGCTGGTCTTCGGCTCGTCGGCGACGAGCCGGATTCGGACGAGGGACTTGGCGCTCTTGAACCCGTACTTCCAGGGCACCACCACGCGGACGGGGGCGCCGTTCTGGTTGGGAAGCACGTGTCCGTACATCCCCACCGTGAGGAGCGCCAGGGGGTGGTTCGCCTCGTCGAGGCGGAGCCCCTCCACATACGGCCAGTCGAGCGACGAGCCGAAGAAGCTCGGCTTCGTGCCCGGCATCTGCTCGGGGTCGACCAGGGTCTGGAACTCCACGTACTTGGCGGCGCCGGTCGGCTCGACCCGCTTGAGAAGGGCCGAGAGAGGGTAGCCGATCCACGGGATGACCATCGACCAGCCCTCGACGCAGCGGAGCGCGTAGACGCGCTCCTCGAGCGGCGCCAGCTTCAGGATCTCGTCGATGTCGAAGGTCTTGGGCTTCTGACAGAGGCCTCCGACGTCCACCGTCCACGGCCGGGGGCGGAGCGTGTGGGCGTTCAGCGCCGGGTCGGACTTGTCGGTCCCGAACTCGTAGAAGTTGTTGTACGTCGTGACGCTGTCCCAGGGCGTGGGCGGGTCGGTCACGCTCACCGCCTGGTTTCGGGTCGCGGCCAGAGGCTGGCCCTTCACCGCCGGCTTGAGCGCGGCTTCCGCCGGAGCGTTCGAGCCTCCGACCGTGGCCGCGGCGGCCGCGGCCACGCCGGCCATGAAGGCCCGGCGGTTCAGGTACACCCCTCGCGGCGTGATCTCCGACGGGCGCGGATCGTGTGGTCCTGGAACGCGGATCAGCATGGCTCCTCCTAGACTAGACTACGCCGCCCGCCCGCAGGCGGTCGTACTCGGCCCGCTCGAGCCCGAGTCGGCCGAGATAGATCTCTTCGTTGTCCGCTCCGATCTCGCGCACGCCGGCGTGCCGGATCGCGCCCGGCGTGCCCGTGAGGCGCGGCACGACCCCGGACATGTGAACCGTCCCCAACCCCGGATCCGGCACCGCCACGATGTTCTCGCGGGCCTTCAGTTGCACGTCCTCGAAGAGGTCGCGCACCGAGTTCACGAGCGCGCACGGCACCTCGGCGGCGTCGAGGGTCGACAGCGCATCCGCGGCATCCCGAGCACCGACCCACGCCTGGACGAGCCCGTCCAGCTCGGCGCGCGCCGCGAGCCGGTCCCGCACCCCTGGAAACCGCGCGACCAGGTCCGGCGTTCCCATGGCCCGGGCCAGACGGGCGAACATGCGGTCGTTCGTGCAGGCAACCGCCAGCCAGCGGCCATCCCGGCTCTCGTAGTGGTTGTGGGGCGCGGCGCTCTCGGCAGCCGAGCCGATGCGCTCCCGGACGTACCCCAGCGCCCCGAACACGGGGATCGCGTCGTCCAGAATCCGCACGATGGGCTCGTAGAGTCCCAGGTCCACCACCTGCCCCTCGCCCGTCCGCTCCCGCGCTCTCAGCGCGATCAGGGCGCCGAGCGCTCCCATGATCCCCGCCAGGTAGTCCGGCACCGTCGGCGTCCCGGGGGTCACCGGGGGCCGGTCGGGGTATCCCGACAGATATGAGATGCCTCCAACCGCCGCCGCGATGCGCCCGAAGCCGGGGCGCTCCCGGTAGGGCCCGGTCTGGCCGAACGCCGAGATCCGGACCATCACGAGCCCGGGGTTCTCGGCGCGCAGGGTCTCGTATCCGAGCCCCCAGCGCTCGAGGGTCCCCGGCCGGAAGTTCTCCGCCACCACGTCGACCCCCCGGCACAGCCGGCGGATCAACGCCTGCCCGCCAGGATCCCGAAGGTTGCACGTGATCGACTTCTTGTTGCGGGCGTCGGAGAGCCACCAGAGGGACACGCCGTCGGCCTGGCGCCCGAGCCGCCGGAGGTCGTCCCCCACACCCGGCTGCTCGACCTTGATGACCTCCGCGCCGAACTCGCCGAGGAGCGTGGCGCACATGGGCGCCGCGATGAACGTGGCGACGTCCAGCACGACGAGGCCGTCGAGCGCGCCCACGTGGTCAGGCCTCGCCTTCCGTCACGAGGAAATCAAAGTCAAGGGTCAGACCCTGACTTTGACTTCGGGCGAGGTGGCGGCGGCTGAGGGCGGGGGAATCAAAGTCAGGGTCTGACCCCACTTTGATTTCAACGGAGGGCCTCGAGAACCTCGGCGACGACCTCGAAGCGGCCGAAGGACGGCATGAGATAGGCGCCGGCGTGCCGACGCCGCACCTCCGCGAGGGTCGCCTGGGCTGTCTCGATCCCGATCCGGAGGGCGTGGTCTCCCGCGTCGCGAAGCCGCGCCCGGACCGTGTCGGGGACCGTGATGCCCGGCACCTCGTTGTGCAGGAACTCGGCGTGGCGGAACGAATGGAGCGGCAGGATGCCGATCACCAGGGGCACCTGGACACGCCCCAGCTGCGCCAGGAATCCGTCGAGCTGCTCGAGATCGTAGACCGGCTGTGTCTGCGCCCACATGGCGCCGGCCGCCACCTTGGCGTGGAGCCGGTCGATCTCCCGGGCCGCGTCCGCCGCGCCGGGATCCACCGCGACCCCGATCCCGAAGGCGGTGGGCTCGCCGATCGAGTTGCCCGACGCGTCCACGCCCCGGTTCATGCCCGCGACGATCCGGACGAGGCCGATGGCGTCGACGTCGAAGACGGCGGTGGCGTTGACGTAGTCGCCCGCCCGCGGCGGGTCGCCGGTCATCGCGAGGATGTTCCGGACCCCGAGCGCGTGGGCGCCGAGGAGGTCCCCCTGGATGCCCATGAGGTTCCGGTCGCGGCAGGTGAAGTGCATGCTGATGTCGAGGCCTGTCGCCTCGCGGACGAGGAGCGCGGTGGGCAAGACCGCCATCCGGACGCGCCCGAGCGAGCCGTCGTTGATGTCGACCACGTCGACGCCCCGCTCCGCGAGAAGCTTCGCTCCCTGGACGAGCTTCTCGATGTTGTGGCCCCGCGGCGGGTCGAGCTCCACCGTCACCAGGAACTCGCCGGCGTGGAGCCGCGAGAGGAGCCGCGACGGTTCCGCAGCCACCCCGAGGGCCAGGGCCTCCTCCCGCTCCAGCGCGACCGGCGTGGCGACCGACACGGTGCGCCGCGGCTCTCCCGCGCCACGGGCGTGGCGGTCCACCACGTCGCGCATCGCGCGGATGTGGGCGGGCGTGGTCCCGCAGCAGCCGCCGACGATCCGCGTCCCGGCGTCCAGCATGCGGGAGGCGTAGTCGGCCATGTAAGCCGGCGACGAGAGGTAGATGAGCCGCTCGCCGTGCCGGCTCGGGAGCCCGGCGTTCGGCCTGATCGACACCCAGACCTCGGGCGCCGCCTCGTGAAGGAGGAGCCCCACGTCGAAGAGAACGCTCGAGCCCACGCCGCAGTTGGCTCCGATGACCTGGACCGGCAGCGAGGCCAGCTCGCGCGCCACCTCACCCGGGTCCTGGCCGCGGAAGGTGACCCGCTCGTCGTTGAACGCCATCTGGGCCACGAGGGGAAGATCGGCCGAGACGGCGCGGATGGCCGCCACGGCAAGCCGGAGCTCGCGAACGTCCGAGAAGGTCTCGGCGACGAATCCGTCCACCCCTCCCTCGAGCAGCGCCTCCGCCTGCTCGCGGAAGGCGGCGACCGCCTCCGCCTCACCGAGGGTTCCCAGCGGCAGGAGGTACTTGCCGAGCGGGCCGATGGAGCCGAGAACGAACACATCGCGGCCCATCGTCTCGCGGACGTCGCGCGCGAGCCGCGCGCCCGCCCGGTTGATGTCGCGAACCCGGCCCTCGAGCCCGTGCACGGCGAGCTTGAAGCGGTTGGCGCCGAACGTGTTGGTCTCGAGCAGGTCTGCGCCGGCGGCGACGTACTCCCGGTGGATTACCTGGACGGTCTTCGGATCGTGGATGTTCAGGACGTCGAAGCACGCATCGAGCGAGACGCCGCGGGCGTACAGCATGGTGCCCATGGCGCCGTCGGCGAGGAGCGGCCCTTCCTGGAGTCGCCGGCCGAGCGCCCCGGAGCCCGTCGCGCTAGACATGGCTCCTCGGCTCCGGAACTCGCGAGCTAGACATCCCCCTCCCGGCGCTCGCCGACGCCGGCGGGCAAGCCCCGGGACGAGCCACCCCCCGCCGGAGCTTCCACGGGGCGGGCGGTTCGCTCCCGCTCCCGGAGATGGCGCACGATCCGGCCAACCACCGCGTCGACGGTCATGCGGGTCGTGTCGAGCGCCAGGTGAGCGCGACGATAGAAGTCCTGACGGGCCCGATAGAGCGCTGCCGCGTCTTCGGCCGAGCGGCCCGCGAGCATCGGTCGCCCGCCGATCCGGTTGGCTCGGGCGTACGCCGCATCGAAGTCGGCGGCGAGCCAGACGACCGTTCCCAGCTGCAGCAACCGGTCCATCACCCCCGGCTCGCAGGGAAACCCGCCTCCCGTCGCGACCACGTGGGCGCGCTTGTCGGTCAGCGCTTCCAGGACCTCCGCCTCGAGCTGGCGGAAGTAGGGCTCGCCGCGGTCCGCGAAGATCTCGGAGATGGAGCGGCCCTCGCGGGCGGTGATCATCGCGTCGGTCTCGACGAAGCAACGGCCAAGGCGCCGCGCGAGCAGGCGCCCTACCGTGGACTTCCCGGCTCCCATGAAGCCCACGAGGATGACGTTTCGCGGCACCGCCGGCGTGACCGGGAGAGGGGCCATGGCTGCCATGGCTGGATGATAGCACCGGGATATGGGGCCCGGTTTTGACTTCCCGACATTCGCGCGCCGAATGAGGACCCGCGGAAACGCTGGGAAATCAGACTCTGACCCCGACGCATGCTAAGATCGAAGGAGGCCATGTAGTGCTGGTTCAGGCGGAGCCGGTAGTCCTGGACGACGACGAGGACCTTCACGAGCTCGAGGGCCAACAGGGTGAGATAGCCGGCCCGACACGTCCAGCGACGCGTGAACAGGAGCAGCGCGGCCACCGCCAGGGTGACGTACCCCCAGAGGAGCGCGTCGACTCCCGCCGGCCCGAGAACCCGGAATCGGTGACACTCCTCGAAGAACGGCCAGCAGATGGGCACGCCGTCCCTCGACAGGACGCGCCGGAGCGAGGACGTCCGGTGCCAGTTTGCGAAGGTCAGGACGTGGACGACGGCCAGGACCGACCCGTAGACCCGCAGGATCGGGTCCGCGGCGATCTCTTCGATGCTCCGGCGGAAGAAACCACGAAGGTGAGAGATCACCCGCGGTCACCGTTGGCCGGAGAGCTCCTCCGGCGAAGGCTCACGCCCCGCGGAGGCGGGGGTCGAGGGCGTCGCGGAGACCGTCCCCCAGGAGGTTGAATCCGAGGACGGCCAGCATGATGGCGAGGCCCGGGATCGTCGTGATGTGAGGCGTGATGAGCAGGAAGTCGCGTCCCGTCGCCACCATGAGCCCCCAGGACGGCGTGGGGGGCTGGACGCCCAGGCCCAGGAACGACAGCGCCGCCTCGACCAGGATCGCGTTCGCCATGAAGAGGGTCGCGTACACGATCACGGTCGGCAGGATGTTCGGCAGGATGTGGCGCGTGACGAGCGCCGGCCCCGCCGCGCCGAGCGCGCGGGCGGCCCGCACGAACTCCGTTTCGGTGAGGGCCAGAACGGCGCCGCGGACGATCCGGGTGACGGGGGGCGTTCCCCAGATGCCCACCGCGATCGTCGTGTTGAGCGCCCCGGGGCCGAGGGCCGACACGACGGCGATCGCCAGCAGAAGGTAGGGAAACGCCAGCAGCACCTCGACCCCCCGCATGATGCCGCCGTCCACCCAGCCCCCGAGGAAGCCCGCCAGGCTGCCGAGGACGAGCCCGAGGCCGAGCGCGATCCCCACGGACACCAGACCCACCACGAGAGCGACCCGGGCTCCGTAGATGACGCGGGAGAGGATGTCTCGCCCGAACTCGTCCGCCCCGAGGATGTACTTCCCCCCCGGTCGGGCACGCTTCTCGACGAGGCTCTGCTTCGCGGGGTCCTGAGGGGCGAGCCATGGCGCGAGCCCCGCCGCCGTCACGATCACGGCGACGATGAGCAGGCCGACCACGGCCAGGCGGTTCCGCCGGAACCGGCGCCAGGTGTCGCCGGCGAGCGTGTCGGCCCGCCCGGCGGTCGGCGCGAGCGCCTCGACCGCCGCACTGCTCATCGCGTCCGGCTCGCGGCGTGCGCGCGGTGCGTACCGCCGCCGGTCGCGTGTGGCGCCGGCCAGGGCCAGAGCGCCGGGGCCCGGACTCCTGTCACCCGAGCATCCAGTGGCCACCGTCGACGCTGATCGTCTGGCCGGTGACATATCGGGCGTCGTCGGAAGCGAAAAAGAGCACGGCGCGGGCAATGTCCTCCGGCTCGCCCAGCCGCCGGAGCGCGATCGAATCGAGAAGGCGGCGCTGACCGTCCTCGCCCATGGCCTGCCACTGGCGCTCCGACGCCGGGTTCGAGCGGACGAATCCCGGCGCCACGCAGTTGACGCGGATCCCGAACGCGCCGAGCTCGCGCGCCGTCTGGCGGGTGAATCCGATCAGCCCCGCCTTGGCGCTCGCGTAAGCCTGGATCCCCGTGAGGCTGTAGGAGCGGCCCGCACCCGATGAGATGTTCACGATGCTGCCGCGCCGGCGCGCCTTCATCGCAGGGACGGCGGCCCGCGTGAAGTGAAACGCGCCGTCCAGGTTCACCGAGAAGATCGCGCGCCAGGCCTCCTCGGACACCTCCTCCACCGGCTTCATGGTCTGGCCGACGACCCCGCCTGCGCAGTTCACCAGGACGTCCACCCGCCCCTCCGCCGCGACGAGCTCGTCGACGAACGCGGAGACCCGCCGCGCCTCCGTCACGTCCACGACGGCCACGCGGCACGGCCCCTCGGCGCGCTCCCCCACCGCCCGGCGGGTCTCGCCCAGCTCGCGCTCGAGCACATCGCACGCCCAGACCGACGCGCCCTCGCGCGCCAGTTCCACGGCGATGGCGCGGCCGATTCCGTGGGCCGCCCCGGTCACGATCGCCACCTCGCCGAGCAGCCGCCGCTCTCCCATGTCCCTACCCCTGCCGCGATACGCGCGGATCGAGCACGCCGTACGAGAGGTCCACGACCAGGTTGATCACCACGAACGCCACCGCGAAGATCAGGACCGCGCCCTGGAGCAGGACGTAGTCGCGGGCGAAGATGGCCTTCACCATGAGCCGGCCGAGCCCGGGCCAGGCGAAGACCGTCTCCGTCAGGACGGCGCCGCCCATCAGCTGGCCCGCCTGGAGGCCGACGAGCGTCAGGATCGGGATCGCGGCGTTCCGGAGCGCGTGCTTGGCCACCACGAGCCGCTCGCGCACGCCTTTCGCCCGGGCCGTCCGGACGTAGTCCTCGCGCAGGACTTCGAGCACGCTCGACCGCGTCATGCGGGCGATCATCGCGATGGAAGGAAGCGCGAGGGTCACGGCCGGCAGGACGAGATGGGCCGGCGAGCCGACGCCGCCCACCGGCAGCAAGGGCAGCCAGAATGCGAAGACGACGATCATGACCAGGCCCGTCCAGAAGACCGGCATCGACAGCCCGAACAGCGAGGACAGCCGAGACAGGGCGTCGAACAGGGAGTTGGGCCAGACGGCGGACACGATTCCGGTCGCGATGCCGACCAGAGCCGCCAGCACGAGCGCCGCGGCCGTCAGCTGGACGGTCGCCGGCCACGCGTCCGCGAGCTCGTCCACGACCGGCCGGTTCTGCTGGATGGACCGGCCCAGATCCCCGGTGGCGATCTGGCCGAGATACCGCGCATAGCGGACCACCAGCGGCCGGTCGAGGCCCAGGTGCTCCCGGAACCTGGCGACGTTTTCCTTGGTGGCCGCGTCGCCCAGCATGAGCGCAACGGGATCGCCGGGAATGAGATCCATCGTCAGCATGACGACGAACAGCACTCCCAGCAGAACCGGGACGGTCAGCAGGAGGCGCCGGGCGATGAAGATCAGCATGAGTCAGGCCGGGATGGGCGCGGCCGCGGGTCCTCGGGCCACCCGCGGCCGTGCCCGTCGCGCCTCGGACGCGACTACTTGTCGACCCAGGTCGTCCAGAGACCGAGGTTGTACTCGACCGGGTGGATGACGAACCCCTTGACGCTCGCCCGGGTGATGATGATTTCCTTCGTGTTGTAAATCGGCAGCCAGCTTGGATCCTTGGCCAAAATGTCCTGCACCTCGCCGTAGAACTTCTCCCGCTCCGTCTGGTTCAGGCTGCGGCGCGCCCCTTCCAGGAGCTCGTCGACCCGAGGATTGGAGAAGTGTGTACGGTTCCAGCCCACGGGCTTCAGCTGCTTCGAGTGAAAGAGGGTGAAGAGGGAATAGTCCGCATCCGCGTTGGTGGTCGCCCAGCCGAACGTCCAGTTGTGTCGATTGAATTCCGCCTGATTGTACTCGTTGAACACGGTCGCCCATTCGCGGAACTCAACCTTGGCGTCGACCCCAACCTCCTTCCACATCTGCTGGACCGCCTCGGTGATCTCCCCGTCCTTCGGGTAGCGGCCGCGCTGCGCGATCCAGTTGAGAGTGAGCTTCTGCCCGCCTTTCTGGAGGATGCCGTCCGAGCCGGGAGTCCAGCCGGCCTGGGCGAGGAGCGCCTTCGCCTTCGCGCGATCGAACGGCAAGAGCTGGTCGAACTGCATGTCCTTGTAGCCGAACACTCCGGGCGAGAGATAGGACTTCGCCGGCACGCCCAGTCCCTCGACGATGTTGTCGAGAATCGCCTTCCGGTCCACAGCCTGGATCAACGCCTGGCGGACTCGCGCGTCGTCGAGCGGAGCCATCTTGTTGTTCAGGCCGACGTACACGACCCGGAGGCCGGGCGCCTCGTGCACGGTGTACTTCGCGTCCTTGCGGAACGTCGGGAGCTGCGCCGGCGACGGGAACATGACCATGTCCGCGTCGCCCGTCTGGAGCGCGATCATCCGCGCGCCTTCCTCCGGCACCACCTTGAAGACCACGCGGTCGAGGAGGGCCTTCTCGCCCCAGTAGTCGGGGTTCCGCTCGATGACGATCTGGGTGTTCGTCTTCCACTCCACGAACTTGAACGGGCCGGTGCCGACGGGCGCCCGCAGCGCCCCTTCGCCCAGCTTCTGGACCGCGGTGGGGGATACGATCGACACGTAGAGCATCGCCATGGAGCGCAGGATCGGGCCGTAGGGCTCCTTGGTGGAGATGTCGACGGTGAGGTCGTCGACCACCTCGGCCCCGGCGATCGGGCCTGCGAGGCTGGCCCACCGCGCCGGCGGGTTGCTCTTGAACGCCCGGTCGAAGGTGAACTTGACCGCCGCCGCGTTGAAGGGCGTGCCGTCGTGGAACTTCACGCCGGGCCGGAGTTTGAAGCGGACCTTCGTCGGGTTCATGACTTCGTAGCTCGTGGCCAGCTTCGGCTGGATCGTCATCTTCTCGTCGAGATAGATGAGCGGCTCCAGGATGTTGTAGTAAACCCACGCGCCGGGGGCCGTCGTCTCGGTGTGCGGGTCGAGTGACACCGGATCCGTCGGCCGGACGATCGTCAGCGTCCCTCCGCGCTTCTGCGCTTGAACCGAGCCCGCGAGGGCGATCACGCTCACCGCGAGCACACCCGCCAGGACGACTCGAATCCCGGGCGGCAGTCTCCTCCAGCTATGCATCGACCTGTCTCCTTTTTTGGCTACGGACCGAAGGCATCCATCACCCCGGCCGCCTCCTCGAGGGCGTGCACTACCCGGTTGCGCTCCCGGACGAGCGCGGCCGCTGCGAAGCGGAACCCGTCGGACGACCGATCGAGGTCGGACAGCTCGCGGGCCCGCTGGAGTCCCGCGAGCGGCGGCACCGGTATCGCGAGATCGTGGTGGAATCGGTCGCCGGTCGTGTAGAAGAGCGGGATCAGGACCCTCGACAAGGCGCCCATGGCGCGGTTCGCGGCCTCCGTTCGGGCCGGATCGGCTCGCCCTCCGGCGGCGATGGCGTCCACCGCCCCCGCGAACGCCTCGGCCCGCTCGGCGAGGTGCCGGGCCGCCGCGACGGCCGGCCCGGCGTCCCACCGCCCGCCTCCCGCGGAGCCGAGCTCTTCCACGGTCGCCAGGATCGCGCGCGCGAACCGCGTGTAGTCCAGCGGGAGCACCGGCCCGCCGACGAGTCGAAGCGCCGCCGCCACGTACACGCGGGTGTCGAGCGCGAGGACGTCGGCGTCGATCTTGTCGATCGTGTCCTCGCGCGTGTGCCACCACCAGGGAAAGCCCGCCGTGCCGAAGAGGCGCTCCATCCACCGCGAGAGGTCGGTGTCCTGCCGAGGGATCCCGGACAGCGACATCAGAGCCGACGGGATCCCGATCCCCCAGAACGACTGGTCGCCCGCGCGAGGAAAGCGCCGGGCCCGCGGGGTCTGGCCCGTCACGTCGCCCACCACTCCCTCCACGAAGCTCTGCGCGTCCTCGGTCGCGTGAACGACCGAGTAGTCAGTGGCGCCGCGGGCGCCCGTCGAGTCGATGTTCAGGTGCACCGCGCATCGCCGCTCGAGCTCCAGCCACGCGTGATCCGCGTACCACGTGGAGCCCGCGTAGCGCCCGTGGGAGTGCCCCGACCAGAAGGCCAGGCGCAGCCCTCGCCGGAGCGCGCTCCGCCGCGTCGCCAGGAGTCGCGCGACCTCGAGCATCGTCGCGTTCGCCGTCCCGTTGTCCATCGCGCCGTAGTGCCAGCCGTCCACGTGCCCGGAAAAGAGCACGAAGCGGTCCTCGGTCGTCCCGTCGAGGTGTGCCGTCAGGTGCGGGATCGGCGACCAGCCCGTGCGCACCCGGGTCACGAGACGCACGCGGCCGCGGCCCTCCTGGATCAGCTTCCGGATGCGCTCCCCATCGGTCCGACGGACCGACAGACACGGGGTGCGCGGGATCCTCCAGGCGGTGTCCGGCTCGGGCGTCCCCCAGATCGTGGTCACGATCATGTTGTGGAGGTGGTCGCGGTTGACGAAGATCTGCCCGACCGTCCCCGCCTCCTGAGCGGCCCACGCCTTGCCCGGCGTGGCCAGGCTGTCCAGGAGGGCGATCTTGCCTGCCGCGCGCGCGAGATCCGCCGGGTTTCCGTCTCCGACGTCGACCACCTCGGCGTCGAGGCCGTCGGTCGAGGGCGAGAACGCGTGAGTGAGCCCCTCGATCACCGCGCCGTCCGGAAGGGCGACGCGGCCCTCCAGCGGCAGGCTGATGAAGGCCTCGATCTCCCGGCGCTCGACGGCGTAGCCGTAGCTCTTGAGCGCCCGCTCGATGTGGTCGTAGGACTGCGCCTCGCCCGGCGTCCCGGACTCCCGCTCCCACGCGGCGATCGCGCGGGTGTGCGCCATCAAGGTCTCCGACGATACGGCCGCCAGCAGATCCGGCTCGTGGGGGTCCCGGTAGTGCCAGTACGGGGTCAGGCTTCGATCGCTAGACACGCAGCTCACCTCCAGGCGCCGGGGGTCAGACCTTGGTTTCCAGACCACTCACCGGCGGCCGCCAGGAACATGTTTGGAAGTCAAAGCCTGACCCCGACCATCTCGTCGAGATTCTCCCACCCCATCGCCCGGCGGCCGGCCTCGATCTCACCGATGAGGGCCAGCAGCCGGCGGGTCAGCGGGAGCCGGAGACCGTGGCGTTCGGCTCGCTCGAGCGTCGCACCCAGGTGCGCCTCGACCTCCGTCTTCCGCTTCCGGACGACGAGGTCTCGCCAGATGCCCGTCTTCGTCTTGGTGTGCCCTCGGTAGAACTTGGAGATGGCGGCCATCGCCCGCGCGACGGCTCCCGCATCTCCTGCACGGCCCGCGCGGTACCACGCGGGGTCGAACTCGTCGAAGGCCTCGACGTGAACGCCTTCGGCCTCGGCGACCGACATGCCCTCGGCCACCAGCGCGACCAGCATCCGCTGGATCTCGGGAGAGCGCTCGACGACCTCGTAGACGTGCGCGTCGACGAGCGCGGTGGCCACCAGGAGCGCGCTGTAGACGTGCTTCGCCCACTTCAGGCCCCCGATGTTCGAGGAGACCTGCGTCGGCGTGACCGCGCTCAGCATGTCCGCCAGCTCCTTGACACGCGCCGAGAGCTCCCCGTCGAGCTCGCCCACCGCGAACGTCCCCGTGCCGCCGTGCTGGATCCGCCCCGGCGCGATCCAGTCGGCCGCCCAGTTGACGAGGCAGCCCACGGTCCTCGCCTGCCCCACCCGCGCCGCGATGACGGACTCGTTCAGCCCGTTCTGGAGCGACACGACCGTGCCGCGCGGGTGGAGCCGGGGCACGACGCGGTCGAGGGCAATGCCGGTGTGCTGCGCCTTGACGGCGAGCAGCACGAGGTCGAGGGTCCCCGGCAAATGGTCGGGGGTGACCGCCCGCACCGACGCGGTCCAGACCCCGCCCGGGGTCACGATCGCGAGGCCGCCCTCGTTCATGGCCGCGACGTGGTCGGCCGCCTGGTCGACCAGCAGCACGTCGTGCCCGGCACGCGTCAGCGACGCTCCCGTGACTCCGCCGATCGCGCCGGCCCCGACGATCGTGACAGCCATTCGCCCCTCTCTATCACAGGGCCCAGGGAGCGTCAACGCGACGGGCCTGCCGGCATATAATCGGGGCGTCCGTCGAGCGTTGGGGGTCGTTCGGAGCGATCGGCCCGATCCGTCACTCGAGACCAGGAGAGTTCGATGAAGCTCGTTCGCTACTCCGTGCGCGGCTCGTCCCCTCGCCTCGGCGCCCTCGTCGGCGACCGCATCCGCTGCCTGGGTGAGACCTACCACCGCTACCTCGCCGGCCGGGGGGTCGTGCGCGCGGGCGAGCTGGCCCACGCGCTGTTTCCGCCGAGCGCGCGCGAGTTCCTCCGGGCCGGGGCGGCCGCCGAGGACGCCCTCCACACCATGGAGGAGGAGATTCGGGCCGGGCGGCTCGAGTGGCACACGCATCCCGCCGCCGAGGCGCACCTCCACGCGCCGATCCACGACCCCGAGAAGTTCCTCTGCATCGGGCTCAACTACATCGACCACGCCGAGGAGACCAAGAGCCCCATCCCGAAGGAGCCGCCGCTCTTCGCCAAGTTCCCGAACGCGATCGTGGATGCGGCGGCGCCGATCGTGCGCCCGAAGGGATGCGAGAAGCTCGACTACGAGGTCGAGCTCGGCTTCGTGATGGGGCGCGAGGCGAAAGACGTCCCCGCCGAGCGGGCGCTCGACTACATCTGGGGCTACGTGGTCGTCAACGACGTGAGCGCGCGGGACTTCCAGATGGCGACCTCCCAGTGGATGGCCGGCAAGGCCTGCGACACCTTCGCCCCGATGGGCCCGTGGATCGCGGATCGGGCCGAGGTTCCCGACCCGCACACCCTCGAGCTCCGCACCTGGGTGAACGGGACCAAGCTCCAGGACGGAAACTCGAAGAACCTCATCTACAACATCAACTATCTCGTCGCGTTCCTGTCCGCGAAGATGACCCTCTTGCCCGGCGACCTCGTCATCACCGGAACCCCCGCCGGCGTGGGCTTCACGCGAAAGCCGCCGGTCCTCCTCAAGGGCGGGGACCGCGTGCGGATGGAGATCACCGGGCTCGGGACCCTGGACAACCCCGTCGTGGAGGCCTGACCTTCGCGCGGTTCCCCGGGTGCAGAGCGCGGACGCCGGGACGCTTCTGGCTGGCCGACGCGCTCCCCGGTCTTGCGGGTCCGACGGACCTCCGGGTCCGTACCGGGCTCGCTTCCACAACCCCGTGGGGCTGACCGTTCGGTCACCTCGTCCGTCTGGCACGTCGCCTGCAGTCCTTCTCCGGGGAGCCGCGCGGCGACGACGACGGTCGTTGTCTCGGGAGGCCCCGTCACCGGGCGCCGGACTTCCGCCAAGTGAGCATCGCGGCTGGTGATTCAGCGGACAATCGAGGCCTACACGGAGCGCGCCGGGGACTGATGGCGGCGGCTCCATTGTGGCGTGGGGCACCCGAGAAGGAGACGCACCTTGTCAGTCGGTCACCGGCTGAGTTGGCTCGGGCTGAGTCTCTGGGGCCTCTGTCACCTCGCCTCTCCAGTCGACGCCGCCACCCTTGGAATCGGCCTCGAGCCCGTGGCCGGCCTGACGAACATCCCCAGTCCAGTGGCTCTTGCGCACGCCGGCGACTCGCGGCTGTTCATCGTCCTGAAGGGCGGCAAGATCCGCGTCTTCGATGGCACCGACACCACGACGTTTCTCGACATCTCCGGGCTCGTCAGCACTGACGGCGAGCGGGGGCTGCTGGGTCTTGCCTTCCACCCCAACTACGCGAGCAACGGCTTCTTCTTCGTCTACTACTCCAACTCGGGCGGGAACGAGGTCATCGCACGCTACAGCGTCTCCCCCGATCCGGACCTTGCCGATGCCGACTCGGCACGGATTCTCTTGACCATCCCTCACCCGGGCCAGTCGAACCACAACGGCGGGGGTCTCGCATTCGGACCTGATGGTTACTTGTACGCCGCGGTCGGGGACGGTGGCAGCGCGGGCGATCCGCCGAACAACGCTCAGAACCTCGGAAAGTTCCTGGGCAAGATCCTTCGCCTCGACGTGGACGTGGCCGCCGGCTGCCCGCCAACATGCTATGAGATCCCGGCCACCAATCCCTTCCTCGAGTCCCCTGTCGACAACCCGGCGACGCTCCCGGAGATCTGGGCGTACGGTCTGCGCAATCCGTGGCGCATCACCTTCGACCGCTTGACCGGAGACCTCTTCATCGGCGATGTCGGTCAGGGCGCTCGGGAGGAGATCGACTTCCAGCCCGCCACGGGCTCAACGGGCGGGAGAAACTACGAATGGCGGTGCAAGGAGGGATTCGCGGACTTCAGCCCCTCGACGACCTGCTCTGGAACCCTGGTCCCACCGATTCTCGACTACGATCACGGCGAGGGCTGTGCCGTCACCGGCGGGTATCGCTACCGCGGGGCCCAGCTCCCCTCACTTCAGAAGGTGTACGTGTTCGGCGATTTCTGCAGCGGCACGATCTGGGGCGGGATCGAGGGGACCCCGGGTAACTGGAGCAGGGTCGTCCTGGTCGCCTCGGGGCTCCACGTCAGTAGCTTCGGCGAGGACGTGGACGGCGAGCTGTACGTCCTGGATCTCGGCGGCGGCGTCTATCGGATCGTGCCTCCGCGAGTCATCGTGACCCTGGCGGGGCCAGGCACCGGCGGCGTGTCGGGGGCTGGTGGCCTGGACTGCCCGGACACCTGCGCGGCCGAATACGAACCAGGGAGCCTCGTGGACCTCACCGTGAACGCCGCCTCTGACTCCCTGTTCGCGCAGTGGAGCGGCTCCTGCGAAGGTTCGGGGGCCTGTCACCTGACGATGGATGGAGACAAGGCGGTCACCGCGACGTTCAGCCTGCGGCCATTCCTCGAGTTCAGCGCGGCCGGCTACACTGTCGGGGAAGGCGGCAGCGCGACGATCATGGTCAAGCGCCTCATCTCGACCGTGGGGACGGTGATGGTCGATTACGCAATCCTGCCGGGGAGCGCGACCGCTCCCGCCGGGCCGGATCCCGACTACGGCATCCCTCAGACCGGCCTGGCCGGGACGCTGACGTTCACCCCGGGCCAGTCGAGCCGGACATTCACCATTCCGACCGTCAACGACACGCGCGCGGAGGGTCCGGAGACGATCCTGCTCGCCCTGAGCGGTCCGACAGACGGGGCGATCCTCGGCGCCCAGCACACGGCCGTCCTCACGATTCAGGATAACGACAGCGCGGGGAGCCTCCAGTTCGAGAAGGGCACGTATACCGTCAATGAAGGCGCGGGCACACTGACGATCAAGGTCAAGCGTTCCGGCGGCAAGGCGAGCGACGTCTCGGTGGATGTCATGGTGACCGGTGGAACCGCGACGCCCGGAGCGGACTACGCGATTCCGGACGCCCTAATCCCCAACTCGCTGGTGCGCCTCACCTTCGGAGCGAAGCAGACGTCGGCCAGCTTCACGATCGTGCCGGTCAACGACGGCGACGTCGAGCCCGACAAGACCATCGAGCTCGGTCTCCAGAACCAGACGGGCGGCGCGGCGCTCGGAAGCCAAAAGACGACGACCGGCACGATAGTGGACAACGACCGTGTCGGGACGTTCCAGCTGACCAAAGCCGCCTACACAGTCGTGGAATCGAACGGGACAGTGCCGCTGGTCGTGACTCGAACTGGACCGACCGGGACGCCCGCGTCGGTGAACCTCGTCTTCAGTCCCGTTGATGCCGCCGCGGGAGTCTGCGGCGGCGCTGCCGACTACACGCCGCCCTCGTCACCAACGGTCAGCTTCAGCACGGGACAGTCGAGCCGGACGATCGATGTTCCGATCTGCGTCGACACGACCCTCGAGCCGACGCCCGAGACCTTCACCGCGGAGCTGCAAGACCCATCCAGCGGGTATGTCCTCGGCGCGGTGAAGCAAGCGGTGGTCACGATCGTCGATGACCGGGTCCGGTTGAGCGCCGACAGCTACACCGTGGGCGAGGGTTCCGGTAGTGTGAAGCTGACGCTCCTCCGGCCAGCCGGCACGAACCAGCCCCTCACCGTCAACTACGCCGCGACAGCCCTCGGGCCAGGGCCGGGACACGCCACCGCGGCGCCCACTCCATCGGCCTGCGCCCCGGGCGCGGACTTCCGGCCCGTGAACGGGGCCGTCACGTTCGGGTCCGGCCAGACCTCGATGACCGTGAGCATCCGCCTGTGCCCCGACAGCCTGGTGGAGGGGGACGAGACGTTCACGGCTGCCCTGACCGGCCCGTCGACCGCCGTAGGCGACCCCGGGAGCGCGTCCGTCAAGATCCTGGACAACGATGGCCCCTGAGGTAGAGCGCCATCAGCTACACGGTGCTCGGCCAGCCGGGGTAGTCGCGGGAAGCTGCGGAACCCACGCCAGTCGGCGGGAGTGAACGACGCGCGCAAGCGCCAGATACGCTGGAGAGGTCCACGGGAGTCGCGGACGGCGAAGCGGTTATCGCGAGCGGCTGCGAACGACCCGGGCGATGAGACGGATGTGCTCGGGCGTCGACCCGCAGCACCCGCCGACCACGGTGGCGCCCGCGTCGAGAAGCGCCGGGTACTCGCGAGCCATCGCCTCGGGGTCGAGCTCGTAGGTCACCTGGTCGCCGGTCGTGATCGGGAGGCCCGCGTTCGGATAGGCCACCAGCGGCGCGTCGGTCACTGCGCGCATCTCGCGGATGATGGCAATGGCGCGGTCGGGTCCACGGCCGCAGTTCATTCCCACCACGTCGGCCCCGGTGGCGAGGAGGTTCTTCGCGACCTCGGCGGGGCTCTCGCCCCACATGGTCCGGTCGCGGTCGTGGAGCTCCTCGTACTGGAAGAACATCGTGGCCATGACGGGCAGCCCCGTCGTCCTGCAGGCGCGCACCGCGGCGACGGCCTCCTGCGGGAACATCATCGTCTCCACGGCGAAGAAATCGACGCCGCCCTCCGCCAGGGCCTCGGCCTGCTCGCGGAACGTGTCGAGGTACTCCTCGTCCGTCGTGTCACCCAGGGGCTCGTACTCGGCCGGGAGGCGGCTGGTCGGGCCGACCGACCCGGCCACGTAGCCGTGGGGGGGCGCCGCCGCGCGCACCAGCCGCGCGCCCCGCTCGTTGAGCTCGCGAGTTCGGTCGCCGAGCCCGTACTCGTTCAGCTTGAGGCGCGAGCCACCGAACGTGTTGGTCTCGACGAGGTCCGAGCCGGCATCGAAGTAGCCCTGGTGGATGCTCCGGACGACATCGGCATGCGTGTCGTTCCAGAGCTCGGGGCATGCGCCATTCGCGAGACCGGCCGCGAACAGCATCGTGCCGTAGCCCCCATCGAAAACGAGCAGCTCGCCGGCTCGGACGCGCGCGAGCCACTCCCGGCCCCGGCTCGCGCTCATCCCCGCGTCTCCACCCTACCCGGGCGCCGCCACCGGGGCGGTCGACAGCTCTTTGGCCCGCACCACGGCGAGCGTCGCGTCCCTGGCGTGGCCGTCGGCGCCGATCTCGTCGGCGAAGGCCGGGCTGACCGGCGCTCCGCCGACCATGACCTTCACGCGGTCCCTGAGCCCCGCGCGGGTGAGGGCGTCGAGCGTGCGCTTCATCCCGGGCATCGTGGTGGTCATGAGGGCCGAGATGCCGACGATGGTGGCGCCGTGCTCCTCGACGGCGGCGCAGAACTTCTCGGGAGAGACGTCGCGACCGAGATTCACGACCTTGAAGCCCGCGCCTTCCAGCATCATGGCGACCAGGTTCTTGCCGATGTCATGGAGGTCGCCCTGAGCCGTGCCGATCACGACTGTGCCGAGATATTCAGTCGTCGAGCCCGCGGTCAGGAGCGGCTTGAGAAGGTCGAGGCCGGCGTACATCGCCCGTGCCGAGAGCAGCACCTGCGGCACGTAGTACTCGTTGCGGCGAAACTTCTCCCCGACCACGTCCATCCCCGGGATCAGCCCCTTGAAGATGATCTGCTTCGGATCGAGCCCGGCATCGAGCCCCTCGCGGGTCATCTGGCCGACGGTGTCGCGGTCGCCCAGGATGAGGGCGCGCGCGATCCTCGGGTAATCGTAGCGAGTGTCGTCGGGAGCCGTCATCGCTCCGGGTTGTATCACGGGGCATGGACCGACACAAGCTTCGCGGCCAAAACCTGGTCGGTCGGTGGCCTTCGTGGCCGGGAGGGGCGCGACGCGCGCCCGCATCGCCGCGCCGCTCTCCGGACGCCAGCGTCAGGACATCAGGCCGAGGTGCGTCAGGGCGCCACTATGACGAGGTTCCTGACCCGCTCGAAAACTGGCTCCGGCACGGCCTTCTTCAGGTCCTCGACCTGCTTGAATGGCCTCGTGGCCTTGATCTTCTTGACCATGTCGTCGCTCCCCACCCGGCAGCGCCGAGCACCCCGGACATTCCCAGTGTGTCGCGCGGACCGCCCCGCGTTCATGGGACTTTGGTCCAACTCCGCCAACGTCAGCAGGGAATGGGAACATCCGCCCGCTGGCTATCTCGCCGGGTCGTGGGCGAGAAGATCCACCCGACGCGCCGAGAGCACGCAGCGCTCGTTCTCCAGGCAGTCCGGCGTGACCGGCTCGGCGTGCACGACGACGTGAGCCCCCGGGATCGTCGCCGCGATCTCCTTCTCGACGTGGTCCACGAGGTCGTGCGCCTCGCCGAGCGGCAGGTGCCGGCAGGCCAGGATCGTGAAGTCGATCTGCCGCTGGGAGCCGGAGCGCCGAGTCCGGAGGCTCCTGTGGCCGACGACGAACCGGTGGCGGTGGATCACCTCCTCGATCGCGCGCTGCTCCGCCTCCGGGAGGGCCGCGTCCATCAGGTCGTTGATCGAGCGCACGAGGAGCCGGTATGCGGAGCCGAGGATGACGCAGGCCACCGCGATTCCGATCACGGCGTCCCACACCCCGGAGCCAGTCACCCAGAGGAGCGCGAGGCCAACCATCACGCCGGCGTTGGTCCAGACGTCCGTCTGGTAGTGGAGCGCGTCGGCGATGAGGACGACCGAGTCGGTTTCCCGGCCGACCCGGCGCAGATGCCGCGTGACCAGCCAGCTGACCACGGTTGCCACGCCCATGACCGCAATGCCCCACTCCGCGTGCTCGGGCCGGGCGCCCCGGAGCAGCCGCCGGACCGCCTCCACCAGTAGCCCGCCACCCACGACCGAGATGACCGCCGTCTGCAGGAGCCCGGCCAGGTTTTCCGCCTTGCCGTGCCCGAAGGGGTGCCCCTCGTCGGCGGGAGAGTCGGCGATCCGGATGGACAGGAGGTTGAAGCTCGAGATCGCCACGTCGAACAGGGAATCGGCGGCGGCCGAAAGAAGGCCGATCGAGTTCGTCGCGAGCCCGACCCCGAGCTTTCCCGCCGCCAGCGCCGCGGCGGCGCCGATCGCCACTCGCTCGGCGCGAATCTTCGGCGAGGCCGCCGTGCTCATACGCCGATCTTAGCAGCCCCGCGTGAGACGACGCGGGGTTCGATCGGCGGGCTGCCGCTCAGCCGCGAGCGGCCTTCCAGGACTCCAGGAGCTCGGCGAGGTCCCGGACGACCATGTCCGCCTGCCCAGGCTCGTGGCGCTCGCCCACCGGATCGACCCACACGGTGACCATCCCCGCCGCGCGGCCCCCGGCAACGTCGGTCGTCAGGCTGTCGCCGACCATCATCGCCTCCGGGGGCCGACAGCCAAGGCGCTCGAGGGCCATCTCGAAGATGGGGGCGTGGGGTTTCCCCACCACGACGGGACGGGCGCCGCCGGCCACGGCGACGGCCTCCGTCAAGGCGCCGCAGCCGGGGTCGAACTCTCCCGGCGCCACCGGGAGGCGCGGATCGAGGTTGACCGTGAAGAGCGTCGCGCCCGCGGCCACGGCGCGCGAGGCGGCCCGCAGACGGCCGAAGTCGAAGAGCGGATCGTTGCCGACCGCCACGACCCGCGCCCGTCGCCAATCATCGAAGTCCACCACGCTGTGCCCGGCCGCTTCGAGGACTTCCCGCATCTCCCGGGTGCCGAGCGGCAGCACGGCCGCGGGTCCGACCCGGCGCCGGATCGCCTCTCCCAGGAGGTCGAGGGCCGCGAGCACGTCCTTCGCCTCCGCCGTGATACCCAGCCGCGAGAGGCGCTCCGCGATCTGACTCGCGCGCTCCCGCGAGCTGTTGGTGACGAAGACCACCCCGCGGCCGTCGGCGCGGAGCGCCTCCACCAGCTCGCGGGCCCCGGGAAGCAAGGTCGACCCAGCCCAGATGCAGCCGTCGAGATCGAACGCAAAGCCGCGAAGCGCGGCGAGCCGCATCGGACTCAGGTCCTGACCTTCTCGGCGTTCGGACGCCCGAAGGGGCAACCGACGAGCTGGGCGACCCGCAGGCAGACGAGATCGCGAAGCTCCGCCGGAAGCTGTCCCGACTTCTCAAGGGCGATCGACAGCCCTGCCGCTGCGCGCACCAGGGGCGGGCAGTGCGCCATCACCAGCGTGGGCGCGAGCGGGGCGCCCCACTGCCGCGTCTGCCGCCCCAGGACCTCTTGGATCTCGGGCGGGGCCGCCGCGGAATCAATCGGCGGAATGCGGCCGGTGACCTCGCCCATCGCCGACTACCCGGCCAGTACCGGGGCCGACCGCGGGAGCGTGACGCGCGGCCTGCGGCTCATGGGCGGATGTCCTGACGGAATCGCGTGACGATGTCCTGACTCCCCTGCACCACCAGCGAGGTATCCGAGCCGAGCGTCAGGAACTGGTAGCCCTTCCCGTACAGCTCGCGCGCCTGCTCCCAGCCCCGCGTGATGTTGCCGAGGGCGAGGCCGGCCGCGCGCGTCGACGCCTCCACCCGAGCGAAGGCCGCCTGCACGTCCGGGTGGGCGGGATTCCCCATGTGTCCGAGCGCGGTCGACAGGTCTCCCGGCCCGATGAAGATCACGTCGATCCCGGGAACCCGCACGATCTGGTCGATCTCCTCTACGGCCGTCCGCGTCTCCACCTGGAGAACGACGAGGATCTCCTCGTTTGCGCGCTTCCAGTACTCCGCCGCGTGCCGCCCGTAGCCGCCGGCGCGATGGCTACCCGCGATTCCCCGGATGCCATCGGGCGGGTACTTGGCGGCGCGCACGGCCGCCTCGGCGTCGGCGCGGCCCCCGATCCATGGCACCATGACGCCGTAGGCACCCATGTCGAGCACTCGCTTGATGATGGCCGGGTCGTTCCACTGGACGCGGACCACCGGGATCGCCTCGCTCCCCTCGATCGCCTGTAACTGGGCGAGCAGCGTCTGGAGGTCGCCGTGCCCGTGCTCCATGTCGACGAGGAGCCAATCGAAGCCGGCTCGGCTCATGATCTCGGCGCTGATCCCGCTGCACAAGTGGAGCCAGGCGCCCGAGGTCGGGCGCCCCTCGCGGAGCGCGCGCTTGACGTGATTGGTCTTCACCCAGCTCACTCGGTCCTCCACGCGAGCGCCGTGAAGACACTCGCCAAACTTGACTTTTCTCGGTGTGCTGTGGGATATATCCCCGACACGGACGGGATCTCTGGGCTCGCCAGACGGCGGGCCATCCACGAGGGGGCGGCCACGGCACCGGTCACTATACGGCAGGGCGCGAGGGCCTGACAACCGTCGCCCTTATGCTCCTCGAGATCCTCGGCTGCCATGGTGGCAGTGTGCCGAAGCGGCGCCTGCCCAGCTTTCTCATCAACGGCCACGTCCTCCTCGAGGCGGGCTCGGTGACGAGTGCGCTGCCCCTCGGCGCCCAGGCCGGTATCGAGCATGTCCTCGTCTCCCACGCTCATCTCGACCACACGGTGGGGCTGGCGTTCCTGGTCGACAACATCCAGTCGACCCAGACCGCAGCCGGTCGGAACGCCGCCGTGACGGCAGCGTCCATCGCGCCCGTGGTCGACGACCTCCGCAGCTACTGCTTCAACAACCGCCTGTGGCCGGACTTCACGAAGCTACCGACGCCCGAGGACCCCGCGCTCAGGCTTCAGACCCTGCGCGAGCGTGAGCCGATCGAGTTCGGATCGCTGACAGTGGTTCCGGTGCCCGTCCACCACACCGTCCCTGCCACCGGCTTCATCATCCACGACGGCACCGCCGGCCTGGTGTTCTCGGGGGACACGGGTCCCACCGACGAGATCTGGAAGGTGGCCCGAGAGTTCAAGGGCATTCACGCGATCATCGTGGAGACCGCCTTCCCGAACCGCCTGGAGGACCTTGCCACCGTCTCCGGCCACTTCACGCCGGCCCTGCTCCAGCGCGAGATGGACAGGATGCCGGACGCGCCACTGTGGATCTACCACATCAAGCCGGCTCACTTCGAGGAGACGGCGGAAGAACTCGAGCGGCTGGGTGACCGCATTCACATCCTGGAGCAGGACCAGACCCACACCTTCTGAGGCCAGCCCCGCGCGCGACCGCGCGCCGCCGGCCGGCCCGCAGCGAGCGGGACCACCCGGGACCGCCGCGCTCACCGGGCAGCGCCCGCGCCGGGTCGGTGCGGGGGTACGGCCTTCGGCCTACGCTCCCTTCGAGGGCTCACGGGCGAACACCCACCGCCCCGTAGTAGTTGAGGCTCATGAAGAAGTCCCCACGGGCAGCGGCCGCCTCCGCGCTCCGGAGCCAGCGGAGGCCGTCCCGGGCGGCGACGACGCGCCACTGCGTCGCAAGGTCCACACGGCGCTCCAGCATGGCGCGGACGTAGTCGTCGTAGGCCCGATCCACGACGACGAAGGCCTGGCTCCGGACGCGCGAAAGCCCGGCCAGCCGCAGGCGGCGCGCGAGCGTTCGCCCGCTCCACGGCTCGGCGTAGAAGCGCTCCGCGTGTCCATCGACGATCCGGCGGGTCAGCGCGCGATCGGGCACGTCCAGGACGAATGTCCCGAAGTCCTGATCGAGGACCGCCACCCGGCCTCCCGGCCGCGTGACACGCATCATCTCGCGGAGAATCCGGTCGCTCTCGGGCACGTGGAGGAGGACCGTGACCGCGAGCGCGACATCGAACGACGCCGACGCGAGCGGCAGGGCGAGACCGTCACCGTGACGGAACAGCGGCCGGGGGCCGGAGCCGGTGATCCGCGCCTGCCGCCGTGCCTCTCCGAGGAGCGCCCGGCTCGGATCGACGCCCACGACGGCGCCCCCGGCTCCCACACGCGCGGCGGCATCCCGCGTCACCACGCCCGTTCCGCAGCCGACGTCCAGCACGCGCATCCCGTCCCGGACGCCCGCCAGCGACAGGAACGCCCGTCGAAGTCGCGCCTGATTCGGTTGCCTGCCCCGGGTTTCGAGAATCCGCGCGAATCGCGCGGGATCCGCCTCGCGATCGATCGCGCGATACGGGTCGACGGCTCCTGGCACCGCCGAGCTCACGGGCGCGGGCCGCCGGTCACGAGCGGGCGGCGTACTTGTCGGCGCAGGTCGCGCTGCAGAAGTAGCGGGTCGCCGGGCCGCTCCCGCGGCTGATCGCCTTTTGGCGCGGGATGTAGGTCTCGCAGACGGGATCCTTGACGAGCTCGTCGAGACCCGCGCGCCGCTTCGGCTCGGCGCGAGTCGCGCCGCGGAGCCCTCCGAGGAAGGAATACAGGCTCGCCCGAATGATCAGGAAGAGCAGGAAGGCCAGAACCGCGAGGGCGAGAAAGCGGACCACGGCGCCTCGGGGTTCGCGGCGAAAGGACCGCTACCCGCTCTCCGGCTGGATGCGGACCGTGCGCAGGAAGTCCCGGTCGAGCTTCGTCAGCTCGTAGCGCAGGTCGCGCGCGTCTTCGCTGTCTTCCTCCGCCGCCTCTCCGGCGTCGGATGCGCGGTCCGCGTCCACGACCTCGGTTGCCTCGTCGGTCGCATCGTCGGCGGCCTCGTTCGAGCGGGCGGTCGCATCCGCCAAGAGGATGAGCCGCGGCTCGAAGCCGTTGCGTACGAGCTCATCGAGCGCCTCGCGCACGGCGGAGGAGCCATCGAGCGAAGCCTCGACGGCCTCGATCAGCTTCGCCACCAGGTCGCGCACGACGTCCCGCTCGTCCATCACGATGCTGCGCCCAGGATAGCCGTCGCTCGGGTCGGTGTCAAACTTCGGGACGTCGCCGGATGGCGTCTTCGAGGCGCCGGAAGCGTCGGCGGAGCGGCTCGAGCGCCTCGTCGTGCGTGATCACGTAGAGCGCGCCGGTCCGAATGGCCGCCAGCGTCTGCGCCGCGACGTCGTCGGGATCGAGGGTGCGCCCGATCAGCGTTATCTCGTTCCTTTCCTCGGCGCCCGCGGCGCTCCGCAGAGCGGAGGGCCGGTTCCGTCCCGCCTGCCGGATGCGCGTCGCGACACCCATCGGGCACACCACTGTGACCCCGATGCCGTGAGAGCGAAGGTCCTTGGCGAGGGTCTCGGAGAGCCCGACGACGGCGTACTTGGTGGTGTTGTACACCCCGAGCCCCTGCGAGGCGATCAGCCCCGCCATGGAGGCCGTGTTCACGATGTGCCCACCCTCCCCGCCCGCAATCATGCGCGGCACGAACGCCAGGAGGCCATGGACCACGCCCCAGAGGTTGACGCCCACGACCCATTGCCAGTCCTCCCACGTGGCCGCCTCGAGCCCGCCGTGCACGACGACGCCCGCGTTGTTGCACAGGATGTGGGTCGCGCCGAAGTGGTCGAACACGCGGTCGGCCAGGAGATCCACCTGACGCCGGTCGGCGACGTCCGCGCGGACCGCCAGCCCCTCCGCGCCGGCAGCCGCCGCCTGTCGCACGGTCTCGGCGGCGTCGGCCTCGTCGATGTCGGCGACGACGACCCGGGCGCCTTCCCGGGCCAGGGCCAGGGCCAACGCACGGCCGATGCCACTTCCTCCCCCCGTGACGACCGCGACCTTCTTGTCGAGGGTCTTCATGGGTCGCGGGGCCGTTCGCCCCGCGCCTGGTGGATCGCGCGAAGCTGCGGGGCGACGACCTGCTCGTAGCACTGGGGACAGACCCCATGGCTGAACTGGGCGTCGGTATGGACGCTCAAGTATTCCTCCACCCGCTGCCAGTAGTTCTGGTCGTTCCGGATCTTCTTGCAGTAGGAGCAGATCGGCAGGAGGCCATGGAGCTGCTTGACGCGGGTCATGGCCACCTCGAGCTCGCGCACGCGCTCGGCCAGCTTGCGCCGGAGCTCCACCACGCGCATGGCCACGATCAGGCGGGCATGGAGCTCATCGTGATCGAAGGGCTTGCCCATGAAGTCGTCGGCCCCGGTCTCCAGGCCCCGAACGACGTTGGCCCGATCGGCATTGGCCGTGAGCAGGATCAGGTAGGGAGGTGTCGGGCTTCCCTGCGCTCGAACGCGCCGGCAGATCTCCACGCCGTGGATGCCCGGCATGACCCAGTCGAGGATCGCCACGGACGGGGCCTCGGGCCGCTGGAGCGCCGCCCACGCCTCGTCCCCGTCCACCGTGACCACGACCCCGTGGCCCCAGCGCCGGAGCGTGGCCTCGAGAAGGCGACGGGACGCGGCGTCGTCCTCGGCGATGAGGACGGGGGGCAGCGCCACAGGGCTTGCCGCCGGGGAATCGAGCGTCGTCATGGTGCGTCCCCTCCACCCTCAGGACGGCACGAGCGGTTCCGGGCGTCCCGAGTCGGCCTCCGCCTCCTCTAACATGCCCCGCGAGAAGCCGGCGGGCACTCCTTCCACCGGGTCGGGACACTCTCCCATCAAACCTACACCTCCGGAGCCTCGGAGCGGCCGGTCTCGAGCGACCGGTACGCCGCCAGCACCACCGCCAGATCGACGCGGGCGGATTCCGGAGGGAGAGCGGGCAGTCGTCCTTCCCGCACCGCCGCGACGAACTCGCCCAGCTGGGCCACCAGCCCCCGCTTGTCGCGCACGAACGCGCGGGCGCGCCTGATGGAGCGACCCCGGAGCCAGAGAGCGCGGCCCCGGTGGTCCACGCCAAGGGATCCCTCGCTGCCGGTCACCCAGGCCCACTGGAGGCGGGGCAGGCCGGGGGCCGCAATGGAGTTGACCAGCGTCGCCACCGCACCACCTTGGAACCGGACGAGCAGGAAGACCGTGTCCTCGCCTTCGACCGTGGGGAACAAGTTCGGAGGCGCCTGGGCGAAGATCTTCGCGATCGGTCCCGCCCAGTCCTGCAGGAGGTGCAGGTAGTGGATGCCGCCGTCGATCAGGAGCCCGCCTCCCATCTCGGCGCGCCGGCTCCGCCAGCCCACGGGTCGCCGGTGGCCGCGCGCCGCCACGACGATCTGACGCACCTCGCCGATCGCTCCGTCCCGCAGATAGCCACGCACCGCGACGAAGCCCGGCGCGAAGTGCACGTTCTCGGCCACCATCAGCACCACGCCCGCCGAACGCGCCGCCGAGAGGATGCCGTCGGCCTCGGCGAGAGTTCGCGCGATCGGTTTCTCGAGCAGGATGGCCTTGCCGTGCTCGGCGGCCAGGCGCGCGTGCGCCTCGTGCAGGTGGTGAGGCGTGCAGACGACGAGGGCATCGACGCGAGGGTCTGCGGCCGCAGCCTCGTAGGAGCCGAAGGCGGCGAAGCCTCCGAAGCGCCGCCGGTAGGCTTCCGCCCGGTCCGCATCGCGGCTCGCGAACGCGATCCGCACCGCGCCACCCAGCTGCCGGGCGGCGCGAGCGTGAAACGCGGCGAAACGGCCGCATCCCACGACGCCAAGCCCGAGCGGGCCCGAGCCCGGCCACGCGCGGAGCGGGCGGATCGAAGGGCCACCGCTCGCGTGCGGCACCGCCATGTCGCGCATCCTACGCACCCTTCCGAGGCCGCGCAACGTCGGATACAATCGGGGCATGCGAAGGATCGCGGTCGTCGGCGTCGGCGTGACGAAGTTCGGCAAGCACGATCGGACGTGCGCGGAGCTGTTCGCGGAGGCCGGGCTCGACGCCCTGGTGGACGCGGGAATCCGCCCGCGTCAGGTCCAGGGCGTGTACGTCGGCAACGTCGTCGGCGAGGCCGGCGAGCGGCAGCTCCACCTCGGCCCGCAGGTCACCTCGGCGCTGGGCATCCCGGAGGTGGCGGCGACGCGGTTCGAGACCGCCTGCGCCTCGAGCCACGCCGCCTTCCGCCACGCGCTGTTCGAGATCGCCTCCGGCGCGGCGGACGTGCTGCTCGTGGGCGGCACCGAGCGGGTCCTGACGATGTCCACCGAGCGCTCGACCGAGGTGTTCGCCTACGCCTCCGATGCGATCTTCGAGCAGCCGGCCGGCCTGACGTTCCCGGGCGTCTTCGCGCTGATCGCCCGCGCCCACATGGCGAAGCACGGCACGACCGAGGAGCAGATGGCGCACGTAGCCGTGAAGAACCACCGCCACGGCGCGCGCAATCCCAAGGCCCAGTTCCAGAAGGAGATCACGCTCGACCAGGTGCTGCGTAGCGCCAAGGTCGCGGATCCGCTCAAGCTCTACGACTGCTGCCCGTTCTCCGACGGCGCGGCCGCGGTCGTCATCGCCTCCGAGGAGGTCGCGGCGAGGACGCGGAAGCCCGTGTGGGTGCTGGGCTCGGCCCAGGCGGGAGACTCCATGTGCCTGCACGACAAGCGGGATCTCGCGCGGGCCGTTGCCACGGAGCGCGCGGCGCTGGCGGCCTACCAGCAGGCCGGGCTCGGGCCCCGGGACGTGGACGTCGTCGAGCTCCACGACTGCTTCACGATCGCCGAGATCGTCGCCACCGAGGGCTTGGGCCTCTGCGAGCCGGGCACGGGCGGGATCGCGGCGGAGAAGGGGGAGACGAGCCTGGGGGGCCGGATTCCGGTGAACGTGTCCGGCGGCCTCAAGGCCAAGGGGCACCCGATCGGGGCGACCGGCGCGGCGCAAGTGGCCGAGATCGCCACCCAGCTCCGCGGCGAGGCTGACCGGCGCCAGGTCGAGGGGGCCGCGGTCGGGCTCACCCACACGCTGGGCGGGAACACCGCCACCGTCCTCGTCAGCCTCTTCGGCCGCGAGCCGCGATGAGCGTGCCGGCCGCGACGTCGGACGCGACGCGCGGCATGACCACGCGCGAGTTCTTCGAAGGCGTGCGAGAGGGTCGCCTCGTCGTCCAGCGGTGCGCAGCTTGTCGAGCGCTCGCGGTGCCTCCCAAGGCGGTCTGTCCGAGCTGTGAAGGCGTCCGCTGGGAGCGTTCGACGCTCGACGGTGACGGCGAGATCGCCTCGTACACGGTGATCCGCGTCCCGCCCGCCCAGTTCGCCGCCGAGGCGCCCTTCGTGGTGGCCGTCACCCGAATGGTCGAGGGCGTGTCGCTTCTGGGCCGCCTGGCCGGCATGCCGATCGACTCCGTGCGCGTCGGCATGCCGGTTCGCTTCGGCGGTTCGGCCACGAGCACCGACCCGCCCGTCATCCTGTTCCGTCCCCGCTAGCCCGTCGAGCCTTCTCGCCCCAGGATCATGTCTCCCTCGGCGGTGCATCGAGGGAACTCGCCTCTCGCCCGCAGGGTTGCATAATGGAGAGGAGCGCTGCGGAGCTATGACGACTGCGACGCCGCGCTCCAGGAGGCCAAACGTGCAGACGCCCCGCATCGTCGCCACCGGCACAGCCGTGCCCGCCCGGCGCTTCACCCAGGAGGAGCTCGCCGACCTCTTCGGCTATGGCGATGGGCTTCAGCGCAGCTTCTTTCACAACAGCGGCATCGACGGAAGAAATCTCTACATCACCGCCGCCGAACCCCGGCGCGAGACCATCGACGAGCTGTCGGCCCGATTCGCGGAGGGCAGCGTGCGGTTGGGCGTCGAGGCCGTCGAGACCTGTCTCGCCCGGGCCGGGCTGGGCACGGCGGACGTCGACTTTCTCGTGACGACGACCTGCACGGGCCGACTCGTCCCGAGCCTCGACGCACACCTGATCGGAGCGCTCGGCCTCCGGACAGACGTGCAGCGCGTTCACGTAGGAGACACCGGCTGCGCCAGCGCGATGGTCGCCCTCCAGCAGGCGTGGAACTATCTCCGTGCCTTCCCGGAGCGTCGCGCGCTCGTCGTGTCGGTCGAGCTGTGCTCCACCACCTACTATCTGGACGACGAGGCGGAGACCGCGGTGGCGAATGCAATCTTCTCGGATGGGGCCGCCGCGGTGCTCCTCAGCACGAGCGGCGACGGGCCAGAGGTCCTCGGTCACCGGACGCTGATCCGTCCGGAGTACCTGGATCGCATGGGATTCACCTTCCCGGGCGGCTCCTATCGCATCCGCTTGTCGCCAGAAGTCCGGCGGATCGCGCCGGCGATGATGGACGAGCTGACCGGTACGCTCCTCAAGGACCACGATCTCACCAGGGAGGACGTGAGTTTCTGGGTGCTCCACTCCGCTGGCCGGCGGGTGATCGAGAACGCGCAAGCCCTGCTGGGCCTGTCCGACGCCGATGTCGCCTACTCCCGGGACGTTCTCCGCCGGCTCGGGAATCTTTCGTCCGCCACCGTGCTCTTCGTCCTCGAAGCGGTTCTCCAGAGCGGCCGGCCGCGGCCGGGCGACGTGGGTCTCATGGTCGCGCTCGGCCCCGGTTTCGCGGCCGAGGGCGCACTGCTCCGATTCTAGGTCTCGTCGTGGCGCCGCTGGCCCGCGAAGCCTCACGCACCGAGTTGATGGATCGGCTCGAGGCGTCCCCCGCCGAGCTCGCCCGGAACCTCGCCGACATCGCCCGTCTGAACCGGATCGGCGCCACCCAGGCCATCCTGCGGCACGTCGCGCCGTTTCTCGCGCTGCTCTCCCCGGGCGAGACCCTCCGGATCCTCGACGTCGGCACCGGGGCGGCGGACATCCCGCTGGCCCTCGCGGGATGGGCCCGGCATCACGGTCATCGCGTGCGGATCGTGGCCCTCGAGCTTCATCCGACCATCCTGCGGTACGCCGCGCGTGCCGCGACGGGCACGCCCGAGGTGAGCGTCGTCGCGGGCGACGCGCTCGAGACACCGATCCGCCCGGGTTCAGTCGACGTGGCGATCTGCTCGTTGGTCCTCCACCATCTGCCGGAGGAAGCCGTGGTCGCTCTGCTCCGACGGCTCGCCGACCTGGCGCGCCTTGGCTTCGTCGTGAGCGATTTCCGGCGGGGACGGGTCGCCTGGGCCGCTGTGTGGCTCGTCACGCGGGCCGTCTCCCGGAGCCGGATGACCCGACACGACGGGCCCCTCTCGGTGCGACGGGCCTATACCCCGGAGGAGCTGGCGCTCCTGTCACGACGCGCCGGGCTCCCCGACATCCGGTGGCACCGGGCCCCTGCATTCCGTCAGATCGGCGTCTGGACCCGCGCGAGCGCCGGGACCGGTCATGACGGCTGATGCCGTCATAGTCGGCGCGGGGCCGGCGGGGGCCGCCACCGCGATCTTCCTCGCTGAGCAGGGGCTTTCCGTGGTCCTTCTCGATCGCGCGCGATTTCCCCGCGACAAGGTCTGCGGCGAGTACCTCTCGCCGGCGGGGCGCCGGATCCTGGACCGCCTGGGCGTCCTCTCCAGGGTGGAGGCGCGCGGGGCGCGTAGGCTCCGAGGGATGCGCATCCTCGCGCCCGACGGCACCCTCCTCGTCGCCGACTACCCCACCGATGAACCCTGGCACGGCCGTCGTCCGTACGCTCTCGCCATGCGTCGTCGGGCGCTCGACCTGGCGCTCGTGGAGCGCGCACGGGAGGTCGGCGTCACGGTCCGCGAAGGGATGCGCGTGAACGATCTTCTCCGCTCAGGCAGGCGGGTGAGCGGCGTGGTCGCCGAGCCCATCGAGGCCGGAGGACGGGGCCCCGCGGAGCGCGTCTCCGCGCGGCTGGTCGTCGCCGCCGACGGCCGCACCTCGGTGGTCGCCGAGCGGCTGGGACTCCGGCGCCCGCACCGCTGGCTCCATCGGCTCGCGCTGGTCGCCGACGTGGCAGGCGCGTGCGGCGACCCCGAGCGAGGCGAGATCCTCCTCGCTCCGCCCCACTACTCGATCCTGAATCCGGTGGCCCCCGGCGTGGGAAACCTGAGCCTCGTGGTCCCGATCGAGGAGGCGCGGCGGCAGAAGGCCGATCTTGCTGGCTACTTCGACAGGGCCACCCGGGCCCTGCCGGGATTCCGAGAACGACTGCGCGACGCTCGGCGTGTGGGACCGGTCCGCGCCCTGGGCCCTCTCGCCTACCGTGTCGATCCCCCGTCCCAGGACGGGGTTCTCCTGGTGGGGGACGCCGCCGGCTTCCTCGATCCCTTCACGGGCGAGGGGATCTACGCGGCCCTCCGCTCCGCCGAGCTCGCGGCGGAGGTCGGAACCCGGGCCCTACGGACCGGCGACGTTTCCGCTGCCGCGCTACGGCCCGCTCACGTCCGGCGCGCGGTGGAGTTCGCGGCCAAGACCCGGGTGACCCTTCTCCTCCAGCGTGTCATCGCTCACCGGGCCCTCTCGGTCGCCGCTGCACGGCTCCTGGCTGCCCGGCCCGCCCATCTTTCGCGCCTGATGGGCGTCCTCGGTGACTTCGTGCGACCGGGCGCCCTCCTGGCGCCGGGATTCCTCGCCGGTCTCCTTGCACGCCCCCGGTCCCGCCTGGTGCGGTCACCGGAGATCCGCTAAGCTTCGGGCCGTCGTGGATCCGCGCAGCCGGCTCGTGGCGCTGGCCGGGACGGTCGATGCTCGCTCGCTCGCCGAGGGAGCGCTCTGGATCGCCGCCGAGGCTTGTCCCGGGCTCGACGTCCCGCACTGGATGGGACGCCTCGATGCACTGGGGCACCGCGCGTCCGAACGGCTCACGTCGGAGATGGACGTGGACCGGGCGGCCTCCGCCGTGGCCGGGTTTCTCTTCGAGGAGGAGGCGTTCCGGGGCAACACGGAGGACTACTACGACCCTCGCAACAGCTTCCTCAACGACGTGCTCGACCGCCGGCTCGGCATCCCGATCACGCTCTCCGTGGTGTACGTGGCCGTCGCGGCCCGGGCGGGGCTCGAGGCCGCCGGCGTGGGCCTGCCGGGTCACTTCGTCGTGCGGGCCGAGCGCGGCGGCCGCCACCGGCTTCTCGATCCCTTTCACGGCGGCAGGCTCCTCGACCGTGCCGCCTGCGAGGCGCTGGTCTCGCGGGTCCGCCCCGGCGGCGGCCCGCTCGACCCGCGCTGGCTCACGCCGGTCACGACGCGCCAGATCTTCGTCCGGATGCTCAGCAATCTGAAGGCCGTGTACTCGGCGCTCGGAGACTGGGCGCGCGCCCTGGCCGCCGTGGAGCGCATCCTTCTGCTCCTTCCCGACTCACTGGAGGAGATCCGCGATCGCGGCACGCTCAACGCCCGGCTCGGGAACGCGGCGGCGGCCGTGCAGGACTGGGACACGTATCTCCAGCGCGCGCCGGAGGCGTCCGACGCCCGCGTGGTCCGAAACCGGCTGCGCGCGCTGCGCCAGGCCCTGGCCTCCCGGAACTGATCACCACGCTCAGCGGGACTCTGATCACCTCACGCGGACTCCGGTCGCTCAGCAGCATCGCCGCCTGGTCGTCCATGAGGGCCCGCTCGAGGGCCAGCCTCCGATGATCAGCGTCGAGATTCCTTGCGGCCGGCCGGGGGCGGTCACTGCCCGTCCCCTGGCGCGCCAGGCGAACTCTGGCCGCGATCGCCCGGGGTCGGGCATCCAGAACGGCACCGGACACCCGGCCGCCCAGACGCTCCGCCAGGCCGCCGACGAGATCGTAGATCGGCACCCGTCGGCAGCCCGCCAGGCCGAGGACACGCGCCACGCGCAGAGCCTCGAACGGAGGGATCCGGAACGCGAGCACGCAGTCACCCGTGAGCGTCTCCACGACCAGCACGGCCTCCGCCTCCCGCGCCACTCCTTGCAGACCACGCACTCGCACCGGCGTCATCGTTCGCCTCCAGTCTGCCTCAGCGTGGTTCGTGTTACCAAATATGTATGATTAGGTGACCTTAATCCATCATCATGTCAAGACCTTCTTCGAGAGGGACGGGGTGGGCGCGGGAACGACTAGTGCCGGACGAACCGGCGGAGGTTCTTCAGGTAGTACCCCATCACGAGGGTGATCACCGCGGAGATGAGAGCGATCACGAGGTGGCTCACCTCGCGCGTCTCGCGATAGGCAAGCGCCTCCCACCCCGTGTAGAACACGCCGAAGCAGATCGCCGTCCCGATCAAGAGCCGGTGCGCGATGATGATGAGCATCGGTCAGCCACCCTCCGTCATCCGATCACCCAGCCGCCGTCGACGCGCAGGACCTGGCCCGTCACGTAGTTCGAGGCGGGCGACGCCAGGAAGAGGACGGCCTCCGCAATGTCTTCCGCCTGCCCCATCCGCGGGATCGGAAGCTCCTGGGCCGCGTAGGCGTATCCACGGGTCATCTCCGTGTCGACACCGCCCGGGGCGACACTGTTGACGTAGATCCCGTTCTGACCCACGTCCTTGGCGACCCAGCGCGTGAACGCGATGACACCCCCCTTGGCCGCCGCGTAGGCGGGGCCCGAGCGGCCGCCTCGAGCGTCCGGACTGTCCCCGGACCGTGACACCACACCCCCGATGATCCCTGAGATCGACGAGATCGTCACGATCTTGCCGTAGCCCTGGTCGCGCATCACGGGCACCACAGCCTGGACGGCGTGAAAGGTCCCCGTCAGTACCACCTCGACGACGCGGCGCCATACAGTCTCGGTCGTCTCCTCGAGCGGGTCCCGGTGAATGATCCCGGCCGCGGTCACGAGGATGTCGAGGCGCCCCAGCGTGGCCATCACGCGCCCGACCACTGCACGGACCGCCTCGGCGTCGGTCACATCCAGGGTGAGGCCCATCGCCCGCCTGCCAGTCGCCGAGATGCCCGCCTCGGCCTCACCGGTGGGCAGGAGATCTGCCACGGCGACATCCGCACCGGCCCGAGCCAGAGCCACGGCGGACGCACGACCGATCCCCCGAGCGCCTCCGGTCACGAGCGCCACCTGGCCACGAAGATCGGCCGGACCGCTCGACCGGGGAATCGGCATCGGCTACCCCTTCCTCCGCGGCACCGCGAGGGCGCCCGGGGCGAATCCCAGGGCCGACATGAGAGGCGCCAGCGCCTCCCGATCGCCCGGGGATCCGTCGCGCCACAGACGGGCGACGACGTTCTGGGCCTCCCAGAGATCCGGGGGGGCCTCGAGCCCAGCCCCGAGCGCCAGGAGCGCGAGCCCATCGGTGACGGCCGTGGCCGTGGCAGCAGCCCGGAGCGCCTCGAGCACGCGCCCGAGGGCCGACTGGATCGACGGCACGACCTGCTCGGCGGTCAGCTCCAAGGAGATTCCCAGCGACCGCGTCTCGGCGACGAGCTCGCGAAGTCTTTGCGCGGCTTGGGTCACGGGACCGCCGGCGGCGAGCACGGCGAGCTCCTCCCTCGCCGCCCGAGCCAGAAGGCGACGGGCCACGTCCGCGAGAGACGGCGGGATGGGGCCCTCCACCAGGCGAAGCTCGGCCAGGAGCCGGCGGCTGCCGGCGTCGATCCACTCCCCCGCACCCTCCGGGGCCGCCAGGGCACGCTCGGAGAGACGGGCCAGAAGACGGCGGCGCTCGTCGGGAAAAACGTCATCGGCGCCGTATGACCGGCCGCCGAAGTGCCGGTCGAGCGCGGCAGGCAGGTCCCCCTGCCCTCGGCCCGAGAACTCCCGCAAGAGCGCGTCCCGAGCGAGCGCGAGCGCCTCCCCCTCCGATCCCGTTCGCACACGGCAGTGGACGTGGCCGTCATGGGCGTGCAGCACGGCCAAGTCCGCCTCCTCGCACTCGGTCGTGAGGCGCGCGGTCACGCGCACCCGGCCGACCGCGAGCGAAGCCTCGCCCGCGGCCACGCGGGACCACCGGAGCCGCTCGACCCGAAACGCGTGGACGTCGGCCGGGTCTCCGTAGCCCTCTGACGGTCCCGCGATCGCGTAGTGGGCGGCCACGCGCGCGAGATCGGTCACGGCGGGTAACACGTGGCGCCGCCACACGACGGCGCCGTCCTGCAGCTCGGGAACGTTCGATGGAGCGACCGCCAGACGCCGGACCAGCTCCGCCTCGAGCCCGGCGTCGCCGCCGAGCGCATTCGCCAGCTGCAGCACGCGCGCCGCGTACCGGAGCACCTGGACCGTCTCGATTCCCGAGATCTCGTCGAAGAACCAGCCGCACGACGCGTACATGAGCAGGCGGTGGCGCTGGAGCTCGAGACACCGGAGCGCCTGGACGCGGCCCGCCGCGTCCAGCGGGCGGAGCGCGTGGCGCTCGAGGAAGGCCTCCACGGACGCGGGGCTCCGGTCGAGGACCACCTCTACGTATGCGTCACGCGCGGCCCAGGGATCCTTGAGCAGCGCGCCCGCTCGCGCCTCGTAGAGCGCGTCCACGGAGTCGCGCAGCCAGTCGAGCGCCTCGCGGAGGGGCGCCCGCCAGCGCTGCGTCCAGCCGTGATGGCGGCCGGCCCGGCATCCGCAATCGCCCCGCCACCGCTCGACGCCGTGCGCACAGCTCCACGAGGACCCCTCGACCACCCGCGCCTCCAGCGTGGGGGGATGAGCCGCGAGGAAGGCAGCGTGGTTGGTCAGGCTCGCGGCGCCGCTCGCCTCGATCCGGGCGGACGCCGCTGCCAGCGCCATCTCGCCGAAGCGATGGTGGTGGCCGTAGCTCTCGCCGTCGGTGGCGACCTGAACGAGCTGAGGGTGCGCGCCCTCGTCGAAACCGGCCAGGAGGCGCGTCGCCATCGCCTCACCTGATCGGAGAAGTCCGTCGAAGGCGACCGCGTGGGAGATCGCCCCGTCGTAGAAGAAGAGCGCGAGTGCCCGGCCCTGCCCTCCTTCCCAGCGGTACGCCCGTCGCGGATCGAGCGCCAGGGCTCCGGGCCGCCACTCCCCATCTGGCTCCCGCACGCCGGCGGCCTGCCCCGGCGCGAGGAGCGTGAAGCGCACCCCCTCCTCGGCCAGCACGTCGAGGGTCTCGCGATCCGCGGCGGTCTCGGGAAGCCACATCCCGGCCGCCTCGCGACCGAAGCGGTGCCGGAAGTCGGCGAGACCCCATCGCACCTGAGTGACCTTGTCGCGCCGGCTGCAGAGCGGAAGGATGGCGTGCCCATATGCCTGAGCGATCGCGTTCCCGTGTCCGCGGTCCCCCCGGCTCACCCGGTCCGCTTCCAGGATCGCGCGGTAGACGTCGGGACGCTCCCGCTCGAGCCAGGCCATGAGCGTGGGGCCGACGTCGAAGGCGAGCGCGGCGAAGTTGTCGACGACGTCCAGGATCCGGTTCTGCGCGTCCACGCGGCGCGCGGCCGTGTTGGGCGCGTAGCACTCCGCGGCGACGCGCGCGTTCCAGTCGTGATACGGGGCGGCGGAGTCCTGGGTCTCGACGCGCTCGAGCCAGGGGCTCTCGCGGGGAGGCTGGTAGAAGTGACCGTGGATCGCGACGAACCGCGGGCGACTCATGGAGGCAGGAGACGCTCGGCCGCCCGGGCGCGTCGCGCGCGCCTCGGGACGGCGAGGTGACTCGCGTACGACCATGCCCAGCCGCTGGCCAGGACCCGTGCAGATCCGGTCAGGGCGATCGAAGACGAGGTCGCGGAAGCTACCAGCGTGGGGGCCGGCCCGAGCCTCCGCGGCCACCGCCGCCCATGCCCGACCCGCCGCGGCCACCGCCACCGCCACCGCCCGCCCCCTGCGGGTTGGCGAGCTCGACCTTGATCGTGCGACCGTCGAGTCGCTGGCCGTTGAGCATGCTGACGGCCTTCTGGGCTTCCTCGTTGGTCGCCATCTCGACGAAGCCGAACCCTCGCGACTGCCCAGAGTATCGGTCGGTGATGACCGTCGCCGACTCCACCGTCCCGCACTGGACGAAATGCTCGCGCAGGGCCTCGGAGGTAGTCGAGTACGAGAGACCGCCCACATACAGCTTGACCGCCATGGGACCTCCTTTGGTGACGGGTCGGAGCGTTCTTAGCCCCGAAGCATAGCACGGTCACCGGGTCCCGGGTCGAGGGCTCCGGCCACCGGTCATCCCACTCCCGAAACCTCGTGTGGCCGGTCTCGGTTCCCGTCGCCAGGGCGCTCAGGCGAGTGGTCACGGCGGGGTCGACCGCCCGGCTTCCTCGCGGAGCTTCCATCCGCGACGCTGAGCGTGGGCGGGGGGCCGCCCGGCGCGAGGCTTGTCCGGCGGGCGTGGAATTCATCCGGGCGGGTCTAGGAAGCCGGACGAGGTCCACGGCCGAGGCGAGCCGGTCCGGGTCGTCGCTCGGGCCGCCGCCGCCGAGCCCCCGCGCGCCTGCGCAGGAGCAAGACGGCACCTAGCCGAACGGGAGGAGCAGCTTCGTCAGGGTCGCGCGAACCTCGTCGGGCGTCGTGACCCCGACGGCCCGCACGATCCCCTTCTTGTCGACCACGACGTTGTGCGGCACGCCGCGGAGGCCGAGCCGGGCGATGTACTCCCCGGTCGCATCGATGAGCACGGTGCCCTGGATGTTGTGGATCTTGCAAAAATGGAGGGCCTCACGCCGTGGATCAACGTGCTCCCACACGTTGACCATGACGATTTCGAGCCCGAACTTCGCGGCCCGACGACGCACTTCCTCGAGTAGCGGAGCCTCCGCGTTGCAGGGTCCTCACCAGCTGGCGAAGAAGTTCAGGATGTACTTCTTGCCTCGATACTCCTCCGACGTGCGCGGTTTCCCGTCCGCCATGTCCGGCAAGCTGAACGACGGGAGGGGCTTTCCGATCAGAGGATGCTGCCAGTCCTTCGGGAGCTCGGCCGGCTCACCGTCCAGCCGATCCTGGAAGATGCTCACCGTGCTGGTGGCCGCGTCCGAGACGTACACGGTTCCCGACTGCTGGTCGACAGCGAGGTCCCCGGGAGCCTTGCCGACCGGAACCCGCGCCCACTCCCGGCCCGTCTGACGGTCGATCACGCTCACCCGCCCCGTCCCCCGGTTGGCCGCGTAGATGCGATCACCCGCGCGCCCCAGACCCATGCCTACGGGGGCGCGCTCCACGGTGAGGGTGTCCACGACCTCCTGCTTGTCCAGGTCCACCACCGCCACCGTGCTGACCAGCGAGTTCGCGACGTAGGCGCGCCCCCGCGGCGCGTCGATGGCGATCTTGCAGGGCGCGTAGTCGAGCTTGATCTCCCCGATGGGCTCGTTCGACTGACCGTCGATGACGGTCATCGACGCGTCCCCGAAGTTGACGCAGTAGACGCGGTCCCGCACCGGGTCGGAGCCGAGGCTGCCCGCCGCGGTCTTGGCCGGCACGGTCGCGATGACCTCCAGCCGGTCGGCGTCGATGACGCTCACGGTGTTGTCCGCCGTGTTCCCGACATAGACCTTGCGACGCTCCGGATAGAAGCCCGCTCCGGCGGGGTAGTGCTGGACGGGGATCTGCGTGATGGTCTTGAGGGTCGCCGTGTCGATGACGGACACGACGTCCGAGCGCGCGTCGGTCGTGAACACGTGGCCACCCTGCTTGTCGTGCACGAGCCCGATCGGCTCGCGGCCCACCGGCACCTGGGCCACGACCTCGCGCGAATCGAGGTCGAACACGGCGACGCTGTCGCTCCGCGCGCACGCCACGTACCCTCGCCGACCCTCGCCATCGACGGCGATGCCCTCGGGCCCGTAGCCAACTGGAATCGCGCCTGGCGCGGGGAAGCTCTCCGACGTGCCCATGTGCTCTCCTCGAGACCAAACTCGCTCGTGCTAGGTGAGGGCCGGCGTTCCCGGCTCTGAGCCCGGCACACTATGCCCGATCACCCTTGGCGTCGCAAGTGATTCATGCCTCGTCGAGGGCTCGGCGCAAGGGGGCCGCCGTCACCCCTGCCCCTGCCCGCCCGCAGGATCCGCGAGCGAAAGCCGACGTCGACGGGCCAGCCCCCGGAGGCGCGCCGTCGCCTCGACCAGTCCGCCGGGAAGGAGGAGCACGATCCCGATGAACAGCACCCCGAAGATGAGCAGGTGCAAGTCGACCCAGCGCAGCGCCAGATACTCCCGCAGGAAGACGAAGAGGGCCGCGCCGAGGACCGGCCCGTGCACCGTGCCCACGCCCCCGATGAAGGTGATCAGCACGGCATCGAAGGTCCACGTCGGGCTGAACGCGTGCTGCGGGTAATAGCTGATGTGATAGAAGGCGAACAGCCCTCCGGCGAGCCCGGCGAGACCCGTGGACACGGCCACGGCGGCGAGCTTGACGCGGAAGGCCCCCACACCGGACGCCTCGGCGGCCGTCTCGTCCTCCCGGATGGCCTCCATGGCGAGCCCGAGCCGCGAGGCGGCCAGCCACGTCACGGCCAGCGTTGTCCCGACCGCGAGCGCGGCCGCGGCGTAGTAGCGGTCCGTGAGCCGATAGGCCGCGATGGCCTTCGCCGGACAGCGTGGAGATCTCGGGGAGCAGGTTGCCGACCGCGATCCGGAGCACCTCGGCGAGCGCCAGGGTCCCGATCGCGAAGTAAGCGCCGCGCAGCCGGAACGCGGCGAGCCCGACGGCCACGCCCGCCACGGTCGCGAGCGCGGCCCCCGCCGCCATCGCGACGGGAACCGCCACGCCACCCGCCCACAGATGGCGCGTCGCCAGAGCGCCGAGCCCGAAGAAGGCTGCGTGGCCGAGGTTCACCTGGCCCGCCTGCCCGCCCATCACGTTCCAGCTCTGAGCCAAGGCCACCAGCAGAAAGAACACGACCCCCAGGTTGAGCCAGTCCTCCCGGGTGACGGCGAGAGGCGCGAGCCCGAGGAGAGCCAGGGCCACCGCCGTCCCCGCGGCGCGGCCGACCCCGACGCGACGCGCGCCCGCGCTCCACCGGGCCATTCGGGCCCGGCGTGAGAAATCGATCGGACCGCCGGCGGCCTTGGCGGGGGTCACGCGCGCCCGAACAGGCCCTGTGGACGCGCCACCAGGACGCAGAAGAAGAGGAGCAGGCCCACCACCTCGCGGTACGCGCCTCCGAACACCACCGCGCTCAACGCCTCGGCACACCCGAGCACGATCCCGCCCACGAAGGTGCCGAATGCGGACCCGAGTCCGGCCAGCACGATCACGATCAGCGCCTTGAGGGTCCACTCGAGCCCGATGGACGGGCTGATCGAATAACCCAGGCTCACGAGCGTCCCGGCCGCCCCGGCGAGGGCGGTGCCGATGGCAAACGCGAGCCCGTAGGCGCGGCGCACATCGATCCCGACCAGGCTCGCCGCTTCCCAGTCCTCGGCCGTCGCGCGGATCGCCTGGCCCCACCGAGCCCGGCGAAGGAAGGCGTGCAGGAGAGTGAGTCAGCCCGAGGGCGACGAGGAGACTCAGGAGGCGTCCCAGCGGAACCACGACGCCCCCGACCGCGAGGGTGCGGCCTCGGTAGGCCGTCGTGATCGAGCGCTCGTCCGCGGTGAACAGCCGGACGGCCAGCGCCTGGAGGGTGAGGGCGAGCCCGAAGCCGACGAGGAGCGAGTTCTTGATCCGCGTCTCCTCGCCGTGGCGCACGATGAAGCGGAACACGCCGCCGTAGAGGAGAGCGCCCAGCGCCCCCGCCATCGGGATGACGAGCAGCAGCGCCACGAATGGATCGAGCCCGAGGAGCGCGACCAGCCAGAAGGCGCCGTACCCGCCCAGCATGATCAGCTCGCCGTGGGCCACGTTGAGGACCCGCAGGACGCCGAACACGAGCGAGAGCCCTGCGGCCGCCAGGCCGTAGAGCCCTCCGAGCAGGATGCCCAGGATCAGTTGCTGCGCGAGCGCCGTCACGCCCGCCTCGCCGTCATGACTCGACCGCCAGCGGCCCGAGGTAGGCTCGCCGGACCTCGGGATCGGCCAGGACCTCCGCGCCCCGGCCCTGCCCCACCACCCGGCCGTGCTCGAGCAGATATGCGCGGTGCGCGAGGTCGAGCGCAGCCCGGACGTTCTGCTCGACGAGAAAGACCGCCACCCCTGCCCGGTTGATCTCCGCGAGCACGGCGAGCAGCGATTCCACCACACGGGGCGCGAGCCCCAGCGAGGGCTCGTCCAGCATCAGGAGACTCGGCTGAGTCATGAGTGCCCGCCCGATGGCGGCCATCTGCTGCTCGCCGCCCGACAGAGCGCCCGCCGGCTGCCGGCGTCGCTCGGCCAGACGCGGGAAGATCGCGTAGACGCGGTCGAGGGTCGCCCGGCGCCCGGCACGCGCCCGGGAACTGAAGGCTCCGAGCGAGAGGTTCTCCTCGACCGTCATGTGGCCGAAGAGCCGGCGGCCCTCGGGTACCATCGCCACGCCGCGCTCCACCACCCGGTGCGGCGGGAGCCCGCCGAGATCCTGGCCCTGCCAGAGGACGCGTCCCGCGCGCGGCCGCGTCAGGCCCGCGATGCAGCGAAGGAGTGTGGTCTTCCCCGCTCCGTTGGATCCGACCAGCGCCACGATCTCGTCGGAGCCGATCTGGACGCCGACTCCGACGAGGGCACGAAGCTCCCCGTAGGCCGCGTGGAGATCCCGCACCTCAAGCATCCGTCCTGCTCCCGGTTCTCTTCCCGCTTCCCCCGCGACCTAGATAGGCGTCGACGACAGCCGGATCGACCGCGACCGTGGCCGGCGCCCCGTCGGCGATCTTCTCGCCGGCGCTCAGGACCACGATCCGGTCGGAGAGGTCGAGCAGGGCCCACACGATGTGCTCCACGATCAGGAGGGTCGTCCCCTCACCGCGGACACGCCGGATGACGTCCATGGCGTCGCCGGTCTCGGCAGGGGTCAAGCCGGCCATGAACTCGTCGAGCAGGAGAAGGTCTGCCCCGGTGGCAAGCGCGCGGGCCAGCTCGAGCCGCCGCCGCTCGATGAGGCTCAGACGGGTGGCCATGAGGTGTGCCTTCCCGCCGAGTCCAACCAGGGCCAGGAGGTTCGCGGCCGCGCGCTCCGGGTCCCGCCTCTTGCCCCGCAGGCGGCCGTGCAGAAGACCGACGAGGACGTTGTCGATCGCCGTGAGGCCGAGGAACGGCCGCACGTGCTGGAAGGTCCGCGCGACACCGTCAGCGCAGCGCTGATGCGGCGGCAGCCGCGTGACGTCCCGGCCGCGCAGGCGGATGCGGCCGCCGTCGGGACGGAACATCCCTGCGATCAGATTGAAGAGCGTCGTCTTGCCGGAGCCGTTCGGCCCCATGATGCCGACGACGCTGCCGGCCGAGACGTCGAGGGTCACGCCCCGAACCGCCTGCACGCCCGCGAAGGCCTTCGAGACGCCTTCGAGGGCGAGCAGGGGCTCGGCGCGCGTCACGCGAGGTTCAGGCGCCGGCCACGGCTCACCGCTTGGAATAGGCCGGTGCCGGGTAGGCCAGCGGCTTGGTGGCGAACTCCTTCGGCCAGACCATCTCCTGCTGGCCGTCGAGCCACTGAAGGAAGGCTCCCTGCACGACGCCCGTGCCGTCGGCGCGGAACTTCACCGGTCCGACCACGGTCATCATGTCCGTGGCGGCGATGGCGTCGCGCACCTTCTCACGGTCCAGGGCACCGGCCTTCGTGAGCGCCGCCGTCAGGATCTGCACGCACGCGTACGCCGGGCCGGTGATCGGGTCGGAAGGCCGCCCGATCTTCTTCACGTGCGCGGCGTTCAGCTCGGTCACGCCCGGATACTTGAACGCGTGATGCCAGCCCGGGGCGAACACGACGTAGTCACCGTCCTTGCCGAGGTTCTTCGACCAGACGGGCGCGTCGGGCGCGCGGATCATGAGCGCCAGCTTGGGATTGAAGTCGAGCTCGTGCATCTGCTTGACGATCGCCATGCCGTCGGGCGGGGTCGGGAGGGCGAACACCGCGTCGGCCTGAGCCGTCTTGGCCTTCAGGATCAGGTCAGAGTAGTCCTTCGCGCCTGGGGCATACTCACCCTGGACGACCACTTCGTACCCGGCGGCCTTCCCCGTCTCCACCCACGCCGCGGCCATCTCCCGGCCCCAGTCGGTCTTCTCGAGGAAGAGCGCGACCTTCTTGGGACGCTCGGCGGCCGGAATCGAGGTCAGCATCGGCACCATCTGCTGGCCGATGTCCGGCGACTTCCAGAACGGGGAGAAGAGGTATCGGAACCCCTGCTGGTGGATCTTGTGGAGGGCGAAGGCCACGCCAAGATACGGGATCTTGTTCTTCTCGGCCGCAGACGCCGCCGCCGCGTGGAGATCCGAGCCGAACGTGCCCAGGTACGCCACGACACCCTGCGTGGCCAGGCTCTCGTAGCGGGCCACGGTCTTCGTCGCGTCGGACTCGTCGTCCAGGAGCACGAGCTCGAGCGGCATCTTCGCCCCGCCCACCGTCACGCCCCCGGCCCGGTTCACGTCCTCGATTGCGAGCTCGTAGCCGACCCGCACCTGTGAGCCCGGAGCCGCGTACCGCCCCGTCAGCGGCACGACCGCTCCGACCTTGATCGTCTGGGCGGAAACCGCCCCCGGCCAGGCGAGCCAGCCGGTCGCCAACACCGTCACGAGCCCGCTCAGGATCCATCCTCGTCGCGTCATTGCGCCCCTCTCTTTCGGTGAGAGCTCCGGGCCAGACGGCGCCGCGCCGAGCGCCCGTGCGTCGGGCGCACCGACCCGGCGCTCGGCGCCGGCTCGTCGTGCCGTGCCTCGTAGAAGGTGACGTTCAAGAAGCTCGGAGGCGTCGGGGCAACAAGAAGCCGGGCGACCCCGGGCCGACGTCCACCGGTGTGTCTCGCGCCCATCTCCCCGATCAGGGCCGCCCACCGATCGCGCCGGCGCCCGGACCGCTTGACAGATTCCATCGAATGGTGTGTGACACTAGCGAACCAAGCTTGCCGCTGTCAACACGCCTGCCGGGCGCCCAGTCTGCCAGGTTGCTCGGCAAGCGGCGTGCGTCGGCCCGGGCCGGCCCGGGCCGCGAGGGAGGATCGTGGCGTCTGTCCAGTCACACGGGAGCGGGACGCATCCCGCATCCGACCATGCCCGCGCCGGACCAGCCAGGATCGCCTCCCCCCCACCATCCCGGAGGCGGACCCCAGTAGCTGGCCCAGGCCGAGCGCGGCAGCGCCGCGCCCCCGAAACCGCGACGGCCCGCGCGAGCCGGGAAGATTCCGGCCCCGCGTGGCGCCAGGAGGTCCCGCGATGACCGCGCCCTACCGCGCCGATCAGGTCGGCAGCTTCCTTCGCCCCGCCGGGCTCCTCCAGGCGCGCAGCGACCCCGCGACACGGCCCGAGCGCCTGCGGGAACTCGAAGACCGCGCCATCCTCGAGAGCCTCGCCCGCCAGCGCGAGCTCGGGTTCGAGATCTTCACCGACGGGGAGCTCCGGCGCTCGAACTTCATGAGCGACTTCTGGGACGCGGTGGCCGGCCTCGACCACGGCAACGCCGTGGCCCGGACGTGGCAGGCCGGCGGCGCGGCCGAGGCCCCCGTGAGCCGGGTCACCGGCATCGTGACGCAGAAGCTGCGGCAGCTCCGACGGCTCACCGCGCACGAGCTCCCGTTCATGAAGCAGCACAGCCCCGGCGCGATCAAGATCACCCTTCCGAGCGCTACGCAGTTCCCCGCCATCACCTACAAGCGAGGCATCTCCGACCGCGCCTACGCGAGCCCGTCCGAGTTTCTGTGGGACGTCGTGGCGATCCTGAAGGCCGAGGTGCGGGCGCTCGTCGACGACGGGGTCTCGTACATCCAGATCGACGCGCCCCGGTACAGCTACTACATGGACCCGAAGTGGCGCGAGTGGATCCGCACCGAGATGGGCCAGGACCCCGAAGCGGCGCTGGACGAGGCGGTCCGAGCGGACAACCAGTGCCTGGAGGGGGCGCACCGGCCGGGTGTGACCCTCGCCATCCACCTCTGCCGAGGCAACAACCGGAGCCACTGGTACGCCGAGGGCGGCTACGACGCCATTGCCGAGAAGCTCTTCACCACGCTCGACGTCGACCGCTTCCTCCTCGAGTACGACGACGCGCGCTCCGGAACGTTCGAGCCGCTCCGGTTCGTGCCCCCTGGGAAGGCGGTCGTGCTCGGTCTGGTCTCGAGCAAGTTGCCGAAGCTCGAGTCGCCCGCCGAGCTGCGCCAGCGCGTCGAGGCCGCGGCGCGCCACGTCCCGCTGGACAACCTCGCGCTCTCGCCGCAGTGCGGCTTCGCCTCGACGATGGAGGGCAACCTCCTCACCGAGTCTGACCAGTGGGCGAAGCTCGGCCTGGTCGTGAGGACGGCGCGCGAGGTCTGGGGCTAGTCCCCCCGTCGGCGGCGCCGCACGGACGCGGCCTTGCCCATCGGGGGCGTAGTCGTCTATTCTGCCCTCGTTCTAAAGCCACCCGGCGAGGACGGCGCCGTGCGGAGTGGCGCGCGCCTCGCGTAGGAGGGACGCCATGGATCGTGCGCGAGCTCGGTACTCCAGCATCGCCACCCTGCCTGTCCTGTGGGGGCTCGTCGTCACCGTGCTGTCGGTCGGGCTCGGGAGTGTCGCGCCCGGGCGCGTCGAGGGCGCGGACCCGGTGCCCGGTGGCACCCTCGTCATCGCGCTCGACCAGGAACCCCCGACGCTCGATCCCCACGCGTCCCCGTCGGCGGTCACCTATCAGATCATCGCCTCGGTGACCGAGAGCCTCCTCTATCACGGTCGGGACGGCAAGCTCGTGCCGTGGCTGGCCGAGTCCTGGACCCCGTCGGCCGACGGGCGGAGTGTCACGTTCAAGCTCCGCCGGGACGTCAAGTTCCACGACGGGACACCTTTCAACGCCGCCGCGGTGAAGTTCAACTTCGACCGGATCGTGGACCCCAACTACAAAGCCGGGGGCTCGCGGGCCCAGCTGGCCGGCTACGCGGAGTCCACCGTGATCGACGAGTACACCGTCCGGGTCAGCTTCCAGGCTCCCAACGCCCCGTTCGTCACCTACGCGGGCGCGGGCACCCTGAGCCTCGTCTCCCCGAAGGCTGTGCGGGAGCTGGGCGACCAGTTCCACACCCAGCCCGTCGGGACCGGCCCCTTCATGGTCAAGGAATACGTGGCCAAGGACCACGCGACGATCGTCCGCAATCCGGCCTACACGCGGAAGGCGCCGTGGAGTGACCGGGCCGGGCCCGCGTACCTCGACGCCATCGTCTGGAAGTTCGTCCCGGAGGCCGGGACTCGCGTCACGACGCTCGAGAGCGGCGAGACCCAAGGGATCTACCTCGTCCCCGCCCAGGCGCTCCCGCGCCTGGAGAAGGACCCGAACATGCGCGTCGAGAAGATGCCGTGGCCGGGAGCACCCCGCATCTGGATGCTCAACGTGACCAAGCCGCCGCTCGACGACATTCGAGTGCGCCAGGCCATCAACTACGCGGTCGACAAGGAAGCTTTCCTCGCGACCGTCTACAAGGGCACTGCGGTCCGCGCAGCCGCGCCGCTCACCGCCGTCATGCTGGACGAGCCAGCGGTGCGTCAGGCGTACCCCTTCGACCAGGCCAAGGCCAAGGCTCTCCTCGGCGAGGCCGGGTGGCAGCCGGGCGGAGACGGAATCCGCCAGAAGGCCGGCCAGCGCCTCGAGCTCGTGCTGAACGCCATCGAGTACGGCGGCGGCGCAGATCCCACGGCCCAGCTCATCCAGGCGTCGCTCCGCGACGTCGGAATCGACCTCAAGATCAAGGCCCAGGCGCGCCCGCCGTTCTACGAGGACAACTACCGCTGCTCGACCCACGGGCCGGTGATGTTCTTCCGGGCCACCGACCCCGACGCGTTGTTCTCGCTGTTCCACTCGTCGCTCGTCGGCCAGAACTTCAACTGGTCCTGCTACAAGAGCGCGAAGGCCGACCAGCTCCTCGACCAGGGCCGGCGCGAGTCCGACGCCGCGAAGCGTCGCGCCGTCTACGTCCAGCTCACGCGGCTCCTCCTCGACGACGCGGCCAGCGTCCCGCTCGTCGACGAGCTGGCGGTGTGGGCGTTCCGGGCCACCGTGCAGGGCACCAAGTACAACTTCAATGCCTACCCGGTACTGAGCGACGCCCACCTCGTCCGGCGGTAGCTGGCTTGGAGGGGGACTCTCCCCCCACCGCCTTCGACCGTCACCGCGGGCGCTCACCGGCCGAAGACCGTCGGATGATCGCGGTCTTCGGCGGCGACAGGGCATCGGGGCGGGGCTCCCCGGCCTGGGGCGGGCACTCCTCCGTCCCTCGTGATGGACCGGCCGTGAGCTGGGGGACGAGGGCAACCGCCCTCTCCCCTGTGGCCTGACGGTCGGTGCTCACGTTCGTCGTCGCTCGCAGCCTGGCCTGCGTACCCGTTCTCGCCGGGGTGACACTGGCGGTCTTCAGCCTCCTCTTCCTCATACCCGGTGACCCCGTGAAGATGATGCTGGCCGAGTTCGTCACCTCTCCCGAGCAGGTCGCGCGGATGCGGTCGCAACTCCATCTGGACGAGCCGATCCTCGTCCAATACGGACGCTTCGTGGGCCACGCCGTCGTGGGCGACCTCGGAACTTCGATCAGGAGCCGCCGACCGGTCGCCCAGGAGATCAGCGAGAACCTCGGGAGCACGGCCGTCCTGGCGACGGCGAGCATGGCGGTCGCGGTGGTGCTCGGCGTGGCGCTGGGGCTGGTCGCCGCCATCTTCCGTAACTCGTGGCTCGACGTCCTCGCCATGCTCGTGGCGCTGCTCGGGGTGTCGATGCCCAGCTTCTGGCTCGGTCTCCTCATGATCCTGGGATTCTCGCTCCATCTCGGCTGGTTCCCCGCAACCGGCGGGGGCGACGCTCGCCACCTCGTCATGCCGGCGCTCACCCTCGGGCTCATCGCCTCGGCGATCATCGCGCGGCTGACCCGCTCCTCCCTGCTGGAGGTCCTGGGGCAGGACTACGTCCGCACGGCGCGGGCCAAGGGCCTGGGGGGGTGGAGCGTCATCGTCCGGCACAGCCTCGCCAACGCCCTCATCCCTATCGTCACGATCTTTGGCCTCCAGTTCGGCAACCTCCTGGCGGGGGCCGTCATCGTGGAAACCGTCTTCAGCCGCCCCGGGCTTGGCCGGCTCCTCGTCGGCGCCATCCTCAACAAGGACTTTCCCCTGGTTCAAGGAACGATCCTGTTCGTGGCCATCGCCTATGTGCTCCTCAACCTCCTGGTGGACCTGGCCTATGCCGTACTCGATCCGCGGATCCGTCTCCGCTAGCCGGCTCCTCCGTCACCGGGGAGCGCAGGTCGGCCTCGCGATCCTCGGCCTCCTGGTCGTCCTCGCGGCCGCGGCACCGTGGCTCAGCCCCCACGATCCGATTCGGACCGCGCCTCGCGACGCCCTGCGGCCGCCGGGCGCCACCTTCCCCCTCGGGAGCGACCAGTACGGACGCGACGTCCTGAGCCGCGCCCTCCACGGCGCCCGCATCTCGCTCGTCGTCGGTCTCGTCTCCGTTTCCATCGCGATCGGGCTCGGGGCGCCGATCGGCCTCGCCTCGGGCTACTACGGGGGCCGGCTCGACCTCGTGCTGATGCGGTTCGTGGACGTCATGCTGGCTTTCCCGGGCATCCTGCTCGCGCTGGCGATCGTGAGCGTCTTGCGCCCGAGCCTGGCCAACCTCATGATCGCGGTCGGGGTCGCCGCGGGACCAACGTACGCCCGCCTCGTTCGCGCCAGCGTGCTCGCCGCCAAGGAGCAGCTCTACGTCGAGGCCGCCCGCGCCGTCGGCTGCCCCGACCGGGGCATCCTCGTCCGCTACCTCCTGCCCAACGTCGTCGCGCCGCTCATCGTGACTGCGACCCTCGGCCTGGGCACCGCGATCCTGTCCGCAGCGGCCCTGTCCTTCCTCGGGCTCGGGAGTCAGCCACCCGAGCCCGAGTGGGGCCGAATGCTCTCCGAGGGCCGCGACTACCTCCGCGAGGCGTGGTGGATCGCGACCTTCCCGGGCCTGGGCATCATGGCCACCGTGCTCGGAATGAACCTGCTGGGCGACGGACTGCGCGACGTCCTGGACCCGCGTCTGCGGGAATGACCGGAGGCATTCCCGCAGACGCGGAGCAGCTTGGCGTGGGGATTCCGTGACGGCGCAGGGCCGGCCTTCCTCCGCAGGCTCCGCCTCGCAGGAACGAACGCGTCCCGTGGACACAGCGCGGTTGGCGCGGTGCCGCGGCGGGCCGCCATGGATACCGTCAGGCGCCTTGACCGCCTGCCCACGGTTCTTCCACACTTGGCGGCAAAGATGATCATCCACGTGAATCACATGGGGCCCGGAGGATCCGGGCCGGCAGCCGTCGACGCGCGGGCCGCCGAGGTCGTCCGCACCCTCCTCGGGCTCGTCGCGACCGGCCACGGAGACCCACGCCTCCTGCCGAGCCTCCGCGTCCACCTCGACTGGATCCAGTACCGCGCCAACTTCCGCGAGCCGATCCTCGTCCGGCGGGCGGCCGACCGCCGGGAGGACGATCGCCCGTGGCCGAGGTCGCCGTGGACGTCCGGCGGGTCGACCCGCCGACCTTGAGCGAGGCGCTCGCTCGGCGCTCGGGACGCCGCGACCGACGGCGCCGGAGAGCCGGCCCGAACGACGCGGGGCGCCCTCGAGGACGTGGCGCCCGTCCGCGGGACAGCGTGATCTGGCGGTTCAACCGGCTCTTCTGGCAGCAGGTCTCGGCCTGGGAGGTCGCGGCCGGCCGCCGCTTCGAGGAGGCCCTGCCCAGCGGCCAATCGGACGCCAGCCATCCCGAGGCGGTGGCGGACTCGGTCGCCGACTTCTGGACGCTCCTGCGCGATCTCGAGAAGAAGGGCCACCTCCCGGCCGAGGTGTTCGCGCTCGAGATCGGCGTGGGCATCGGCGCCACGCGCGGCGCTCTGGCTCGACCGCTTCCGGCGCCCTCGACGAGGAGCGCGGGACCAGCTACTACCCCCGCCTCCGGTTCCTCCTGGGCGACTACGCGCTCCCCACGCTGAACGGGCCCTGGCGTCCTGGGCCGCCACCGGGAGATCGTCAGCGTGATCCCCATGGACGCGCTGGATCCGCTGAAGACCCTGTCGTTCCTCCGCTACAAGGTCCTGTACGTCCACCTCACCAACGTCTACGACAACCTGCCGCACGACGAGGTGGTGCGCCGGGACGGCCGGCTGTACCTGGTGGAGGTGCGAGCCTAGCTTCCGCCGCGAGGACGTGCGAGGGGATCGCCGCCGTCCGGGCTGTCCCGGCCGAGGTGGGCCCCGAGACGGTGGAGCGGCTGCTCCGGGCCGGGCCGGAGGCGCTCGGCGACCGGCGCGCGGGGGTGGCCTTCTGGCGGGCGGCGTGGGACGGCGCTCCGGCTGGAGGAGCGCCTGGTCGGCGCTCGAGGACTCTGCAGGTGCCGCTGCCGCCGGGCCTCGAGCAGGCCACCTCGAGGACCTCCTCGCCGGCGCGCCCGACGACGTCCGCTTCCACCTCTCCCGCGGCGCGGCGGAGAGCTTCGTCCACACCGTGCCGCTCTTGCACCCGCGCGGCTACCTGCAGGTGCAGGACATCTTCGTCACCGACATGCACGAGTACCGCCAGGGCTTCCGGGGACCCGGAAAGCTCGACGGCTCGGTGGTGAACTGGGTCAACGGCGCCCTGCTGCGCGCCATCGGCGCGCGGACGGGGTTCGACGTGCACTTTGCGCCGTTCCGGTATCGCCCGGGATCGCGGACGTCGATCCTCTACACCACACCGCGCGAGTGAGGGGGCCAGGTCTTGACTCTGCCTTCGACGGCGCGTTCCGAGCCAGGGAGCACGATGTCAAAGTCAAAGCCTGACCCCATCCTGCTCACGGCCGTGGTCGGCAGCTACTCGATGTCCGGCTGGCTCGAGCGGGTCAAGAACGACTATCTCCACCGTCGCCTCTCCCGGCACGACCTCGAGGAGATCCACGACGCGGCGGTCAAGGCGGCGATCAAGGACCAGGAGGCGGCGGGGGTTGACATCGTCTCCGACGGGGAGCTGCGCCGGGACAACATGATCGACCACTTCACGACGCGGCTCCCGGGGGTGCAGATCGACCACGCGTCGAAGAAGTTCTACTACGACTTCTACGACTGCGCGGTCCGGGGGCGGCTGCCGACCGGGTCGCTCGGCCTGGTCGACGAGTTCCGATTCCTCCGCCGCTTCACCGAGCACCGTGCCAAGGTGTCCGTGACGGGGCCGCTCTCCCTCGTCAAGCGCATCCGGAACGAGTACTACCCGAGCGAAGAGGCGCTCGCCCTCGACATCGCCCGGGTCATGAACGTGGAGCTCCGCGAGCTGGTGCGGGCGGGGGCCGCCGACATCCAGGTGGACGAGCCTTACTATTCGGGCTTCCCCGAGGATCTGCCGTGGGCGGTGCGGGCCCTGAACGCCCTCGTCGACGGGGTCCTGGCGCAGGTGTCCCTCCACGTCTGCTACGGGAACCGCTACGGAAAGCCGTCCTGGGAAGGAAGCTACCGTTACCTGTTTCCGGCGATCCTCGAGGCCCGCATCCACCAGCTGACGCTCGAGTTCGCCCGGCGAGGCGAGGACGACGTCCGGCTGTTCAAGGACTTCGCTCCGCAGTTCTCGCTCGGGCTTGGCGTCGTCGACGTCAAGAGCCACGACGTCGAGACGCCGGCCGTCGTCGCCGAGCGCATCCGGGCCGCCCTCGAGCTCGTGCCCGCCAAGGGGCTGGCCGTCAACCCCGACTGCGGCCTGATGCACCTCCCGCGCGACGTCGCCTTCGCGAAGCTCAGCGCGATGGTGGAGGGCACTCGGCTCGTGCGCGCGGAGCTCGGCGGCTGAATCCACACGCCGCTCCGATGCGCTTCAAGTGTCTATCGTATGGCTCTTAACGTGTGGCGCCCTGCCGCGTACGCCGAACTTCGTCCGATCGAGGCCGTCCGATCCGCCGAACGTGGAGCCCCAGGGCACCACAAGCTGAGGGCCATCCGATCGAGGCCGTCCTATAAGATGGCCTAGTGAGCCCCGCAACGGAGCCGCCGCCCGTATCCCCCCCGAACCCGCTCGCGGAGGCGCTCCGCGCGGGCCGCTTCTGCTACGTGGTCGAGCTGGTCGCCTCGGGGCTCCAGCGGGAGGCGAAGCTCCTCGAGGTGGCCTCGCGGCTGGCGCGGGTGGCGGACGTGGTCGCGGGCAGCATCACGAGCTATGCCGGCGGGGCGATGGGGCACGATCCGATGCGGGTGGGCACCGCCGCACGGGCGCGGGGGCTCACCCCCAACGTGCACGTCACGTGCGTCGGGCAGGACCGCGCGGGCCTCCGGAAAACGCTGGAAGACCTCCAGGCGCTCGGCATCCAGAACGTCTTCGCGCTCACCGGCGACTGGCCGCGGGCCCGGCCGGCGCGGTCCCCCGCCCGAGTCGCCGGTCTTCGACCTCGATTCGGTCCACCTGGTCAGGCTGATCGACGAGCTGCGCCGGTCGGGCCGACCCTTTCACGTCGCGGTCGCCGTGTCCCCATTCAAGTACGTGGAAGGCGACTGTGCGTGGCAGTACCTCAAGCTCGAGAAGAAGGTCGCCGCCGGCGCCGACTGCGCGATCACGCAGGTTGGGTGGGACTCGGAGAAGTTCCGGGAGCTCAAGCGCTACCTCGAGGAGCAAGGTCTCCGGACGCCGCTGCTCGGCAACGTCTACGTCCTCGGTCCGCGCGCCGCCGAGCGGATGGCGCGAGGCGAGCCGCCGGGGTGCTGGGTGTCTCCGGAGCTCCTCGAGATCGTGCGCCGGGAGGCGCGGGGCAAGGACGGCGGGCTCCGGGCCCGCCTCGAGCGCGCCGCGCAGACGGTCGCGGTGCTGCGCGGGCTCGGCTACGCCGGCGCCTATGTCGGCGGCACCCACGACGCCGACCACGTCGCCTGGATCATCCGGCGAGCGCGGGACCTCGGACCGCGCTGGGAGGAGCTGGCGGAGGGGCTCCGGTACGGACCCGAGGGGGGCTTCTATCTCTACGGCCCGCCACCCCGGGCAGGCATCGCCCTCGGTGATCCCGCCTCGACGGTCCCGGGCTCGTCAGCGCCGGACCACGCCCCGGCCGTCGGATCGGTCCCCGCGTCCCTCGTGGCCACGCGTGGGCCGGACCCGGTCCCGGGCTCGAAGCGCTTGGCGGTCCCAACGGACGAGGAGGCGTCGTGGCGGCGGGGAGTCGCCCGCCTGCTCGACCGCATGGGCCGCCTGTTCCCGGTCACGCGCGATACCGCGCTCCGTCGGGTGCTCGTCAGATTGGCCGTCTGGGCCGACCGACGGCCGGCCGTCGCTCGCGGCGTCGAGAGGCTCGAGCTGGCGATCAAGCGACCGCTCTTCGGCTGTCAGGCCTGCGGCAACTGCGTCCTGGGCCATCTCGAGTACGTGTGCCCGGAGACGTGCCCGAAGCACCTCCGGAATGGCCCGTGCGGCGGCACCTACCTCGGCGGCTGCGAGGTCGCCGACCAGCCGTGCGTGTGGACCGGCGTCCACGCGCGCGCCCGCGCCGAGGGTCGTGAGCGCGATCTCACCGTCTACGTTCCGCCGCCCGACCGCACGCTCCGGGGCACCAGCTCGTGGATCAACTACCTCCTCGATCGCGACAGCCGGCCTCGCGCGGGTCCCGGCTGAACGTGGGCGCCCGCCCGCCAGTCTGATCCGACCGCCACCCGTGGCGTGAGTCGTCGCGGCGGGTCGCGCCATGACGCCTCGCCAGCCGTCGACCCGGTCGCCGCACATGAGCCAGCGTGACGGGCCGCGGTCCGCCCGCTGCGCCTTCCAGGCCTCGTACTCGGGGCGCGCGGCGTCGGAGAGCGGGTAGTAGCGGCGCAGATCGCCGCCCCGCGCCAGCATCTCGCGCGAGAAGTCCTCCCACTCGTGGTCCTTCCTGGCCCTGGCGATGCACGCCTCGGCGAGGCCGGCCGGAACGACCACCGCACCGTCGTCGTCGGCGACGATGATGTCGCCGGGAATCACGGTGACGCCGCCGCAGGCGATCGGCCCGTTGACGGCGAACGGCATGAGGTCGGTCTGGGTGTGGAAGTTGGGCGTCACGCCGCGGATCCACAGCGGCACGTCGAGCTTCGCGATGTTGGGCCAGTCGCGGAGGCAGCCGTCGATGACCATGCCGGCGCCGCCCTGCCCCTTGAAGTAGGTCATCATCATCTCGCCGAACACGCCGCTCCGCATGTCGGCGCGCGCGTCGACGACCACCATGTCGCCGGGCTCGACGTGGTAGAGCACGTGGCGGTGGAGCTGCTTCTCGACGTCCTTGTACTCGCCCTCGCCGTAGAGATCCTCGCGCTTGGGCATGAACTGGAGCGTGAGCGCCGGCCCCGCGACCGCGCGGCCCTTCGTCCACGCGACGGGGCCGGTCATGGCGGCGCAGCGGATGCCCATGTGGGCCGAGGTCGCGCTCGCGGTGGCCGCGCCGATCGCGCGGATCGCGTCGACGAGATCGCGCCGCGGGCGCACGATCTTCGGCGTGTCGGTCATGCGTCGATCTCCCCTGCCGGCGTGGAGCCGGTGCTCATGCTGGGTCACCGAGGCCCGTCGAGCCCGGCGCGCGGTGCGCGGGCCACGTCCTAGGACGCCGCCAGCGCGCTTCCGGTCGCGGCGTCGAACAGGTGCATCTTCTCCTGGTCGAACGCGAGCCAGATCGGCTGGTTCGGCGCGAGCCGGGCGTGCGGCGGCACGCTCACGACGACGGTATCCGCTCCGAGCCGGACGTGAACGTAGGTCACGTCGCCGGTCGGCTCGACGGTGTAGACCTGACCCAGGATGGCGTCCGCGACCGATTCCGGCGACAGCCGGAGCGTGCTGTGGCGCGCTCCCATCACCACCTCGGCGCGAGGACGCGGCCAGCGCGCGGCGCGCGTTGCGGGGGGACAGCGCGACACGCCAGCCGTCCGTCCCCTCCAGCGCGGCGCCGTTCGCGTCGCCGACGACGCGCGCCTTCAGCAGGTTCATCGCCGGGCTGCCGACGAAGCCGGCGACGAAGAGGTTGACCGGGTGGTCGAACACGCGCTCGGGCCGGTCGTACTGCTGCAGCACGCCGCCGTCCATGACCGCCATCCGGTCCGCCATGGTCACGGCCTCGAGCTGGTCGTGCGTCACGTAGATCACGGTCGCGCGGAGGTCCTGGTGGAAGCGCTTGAGCTCGGCGCGCATCTGCACGCGCAGCTTGGCGTCGAGGTTGGAGAGCGGCTCGTCCATCAGGAAGACCTTCGGGTCGCGGACGAGCGCGCGACCGAGCGCGACGCGCTGCTGCTGGCCGCCGGAGAGCTCCCGCGGGCGCCGCTCGAGCAGGTGCCCGATGTCGAGCACCTTCGCCGCCTCGCGGACCCGGCGGTCGATCTCGGCCTTCGGCGTCTTGCGCATCTTCAGCGGAAAGGCGAGGTTCTTGTAGACCGTCTTGTTCGGGTAGAGCGCGTAGTTCTGGAACACCATCGCGACGTCGCGGTCCTTCGGGTCGAGGTCGTTGACCAGGCGGTCGCCGATGCGGATCTCGCCCGCGGTGAGCTCGATCAGCCCGGCCACGAGGTTGAGCGTCGTCGTCTTGCCGCAGCCCGACGGCCCGACCAGCGCCACGAACTCGCCGTCCTCGACGGTCAGCGAGACGCGATCGACGGCCAGCGTGCCGGCCGTAGGTCTTGACCACGTCGGTGCAGCCTCACCTCGGCCATCGCGCGCCCCGCCGGATCTCGCCGCACCCCGTTCACGACTTGACCGCGCCCTCGGTCAGCGCCTTGACGAAGTATTTCTGCAGCACGAGGAAGAGCACGACCACCGGGACGCTCATGATGAACGACGCCGCCATCAGCCCCGGCCAGTTGCTCGCGAACTCGGTGAAGAAGCGCTGGAGCCCGACCGGCAGGGTCAGCCGGCTCTTGTCGTTCAGGAAGGTGAGCGCGTAGACGTACTCGTTCCACGCCGTGATGAAGGAGTAGATCGCGGTCGCGATGATCCCCGGCGCGGAGAGCGGCATCACGACCAGCAGGAACGCCTTGAAGCGCGACGCGCCGTCGATGCGCGCCGCCTGCTCGAGCTGGACCGGGATGTTGTCGTAGAAGCCCTTCAGCAGCCAGATCGACAGCGGCAGCCCGAAGGTGAGGTAGGTCAGGATCAGCGAGGCGTGCGTGTTCACCAGCCCCATCCAGCGCATCATGATGAAGAGCGGCATGAGGAACACGACCGCCGGGAACATGTTGCGGACCAGCACCGCGTAGAAGAGCAGGTTGCGGCCCGGGAAGCGGAAGCGCGAGAAGGCGTAGGCCGCGGGGACGCCGACCAGCACGCCGAGCACTGTGGTCGCGGTCGAGACCCAGAGGCTGTTCAGCAGGTAGCGCGAGGAACTCGCGCCCGACCTCGTTCGCCGGCGAGAGCAGCCGGCGGTACTGCTCGAGGGTCGGGTTGCGCGGGATCCACTCGGGCGGGTACTGGACCGCGGCGAACTGCGTCTTGATCGACGTGAGCAGCATCCACGCCATCGGCAGCACCGAGAAGACCAGCAGCAGGACGAGCAGCGACGGCGCCGACGAGCGTCCACGGCTCGATCCGCCGTCGCCCGGCGCGCGCGGTGGCCGGCGTCGCGGCGCTCATCCCGGCCTCCGGTCGTCGCCGCGCGTGAGCGCGCGGACGTAGAACTAGCCCATCGCCATCATCACCACGAACAGGATCACCGAGTAGGCCGACGCGAGACCGAAGCGGATGCGGCCGAAGGCGAGCTGGTAGATGTGCGTGATCCAGATCTCCGACGCCCCCGCGGGCCCGCCGCCGGTCATGATCCAGGGAATGGTGAAGCTGTTGAGGTTGGTCACGAGCAGCAGCAGCACGGTGACCAGCGACACGCCCTTGAGGTGCGGCACGGTGACGTGCCAGAAGCGCTGCCACGCGCTGGCGCCGTCGACCTGGGCGGCGCGCAGCAGCTGGTCGGGCACGGTCTGCAGCCCGGCCAGCATCATGATCATCGCGAAGGGGAACTCCTTCCAGACGTTGACCACGATCAGCGACGGCATCACCCGCGCGCGATTGTCGAGGAAGTTGATCGGCCCGTCGGTGAGCGCCGAGCGCCACCAGGAGCGCGCCGATGACGCCGAAATCGCTGTGGTAGAGCCAGCGCCAGACGTAGGAGGCGGCGACCGCGCTGATCACGTAGGGCACGAGCAGCGTGCCGCGCAGCACGCCGCGCCCGAAGAGCTCGCGGTTGAGCGCGATCGCCGCCCCGAAGCCGAGCACGAAGGCGAAGAGGGTCGAGAAGACCGTCCAGACCAGCGTGTTCCAGGTCGCCTCGTGGAAGCTCTCGGCGGCGAGGATGCGGCCGTAGTTGTCGAGGCCGACGAAGATCTTGTCCTCGAGCGCGAGATTGGGCGGCGTGTTGAAGAACGAGAGATAGACCGTGAAGTAGATCGGGTAGGCGATGACCAGCGCCATCACCCCGAGGGCGGGCAGGACGTAGAGATAGTCGGCGCGGTGGCGGACGACGCGCGCCAGCACGCCCGCCGGGCCGCGGACGCGAGGCGGCCGGCGGTCGTGGCTACCGGCCGCTCGCGCGCGGCGAGCGCGTCAGAGGTCGCCAAGCAGGTCCTTAGAGATCGCCAAGCAGGTCCTTGATCTTCTTCGCCGCGTCGTCGGTCGCTTCGGCCACCGTCATCTTCTCCGTCAGCGCGTTCTGCATCATGTTCGGCATGACGATGTTCATGATCTCCGCGGACTGCGGCATCACCGGGAAGGGGATGCCGTACGGCAGCATCGACGTCGTCACGTTCAGGAACCTGATCTGCTCGAGCCGCTGCTTCATCCACTTGGTCCGGAAGCCGCGCAGGTTGCCCGGGTTCGAGCCCACCCACGCCATCTTGGTCGACCATTCCGGGCCGGTGGCGAAGGCGATGATGGCCTTGGCCGCGCCGAGGTCGAGGCCGCCGTCGACGAGGTCCGGCCGGAAGATGTGCACGTTCGATCCGCCGAAGACGACCGCGCGGCGCGCCGGGCCCTTGGGGATGAGCCCGTAGCGCATGTTGCTGACCACCGCGTCGGCGGTCTTGCGGTCGTCGCCGGTGGCCTTCCGCGCGCGCTCGACCATCACCGCGTACTCGCGCGGGATGGGCGATCATCATCGCGAGGTTGCCGGCGATGAAGGGGTCCTGGTTCTCGACCTGGGTGTTGGTCAGCGCCGAGACCGGCACCGACTTGTCGCGCACGTACATGTCGTAGGAGGCCTGCAGCGCCGCCCGCGTGCCCGCGTTGTTGACGTAGATGGTCTTGTAGGTCGGGCTGGCCTCGGCCTCGTCGAGCGCGCCGCCGCCGTAGGCCCAGACCTGCGGCATGAAGCGGAACGGCGTGTTGCCGGCGTTGACGCGGGCGACCATGCCGTAGCCGTTCTTGCCGGTCTTCTCCTTGATCTTGCGCGAGTAGGCGACGACGTCGTCCCAGGTCGCCGGCGGCGACTCGGGGTCGAGGCCCGCGTCGCGGAAGATGCCCGCGTTCCAGATGATCGCCATCGTCTCGTTGTTGGTCGGCACGCCGTAGGTCTTGCCCTTCCACGTCACCGACTTCATCGCGCCCGGCCAGAACTCGTCGGCGCCGTAGCCGACGTCCGCCGGCCCGAACTCGCGCAGCTGGCCCTTGGCCGCGAACTCGACGCCCCACAGGATCGGCAGCCGCGCCACCATCGGCGCCGCCTTGCCCAGCGCGGCGGTGCGCAGCTTGTCGAGCATCTCGTTGTAGCTGAGGTTCTGCTTGGTGACCTTGATGTTCGGGTAGAGCTTGCCGAAGGCGTCCCAGAACTGCGCGTCGAGCTCGTGCTCGATCTGCGGCGAGGCCTGGGTCGGGCCGAAGTACCAGTAGGTCAGCCGGCCGGAGTGGTTGAGCGGCACGACCTTCGCGCACTCCGCGGCGGTGTCGTACTCGGCCGTGCCGGCGATGCTGGCGATGTGCTGCGGCGTCCACGTCGCCGCGTCGATGCCGGTCTTGCTCCCCTGCGCGAGCGCCTCGCCCGCGAGGCCCGCGACGGCCGCGCCGGCGGCGCCGGCGAGGAAGGCGCGACGGTTCATCTCGGGACGGCTCTCGGAATGGGTCATGGCGTGATCCTCCTCATCGTTCTCGTCGTTGCGCTCATCGCTCCCGTTCGTCCAAGTCGGTCGCGACGCCTCCTGCCGTGCCAGGCCGGCGCCTGCGCGAGGATGAAGTCGGCTCAGTCGAAGAAGGTCGCGTCCTCCGGCGACAGGTGGCGCCGGGCGCGCTCGGGCACGAGCTCGACCCCCATGCCGGGCCGGTCCCAGACCGTGATGTGGCCGTCCTTCACGATCGGGTTCGGCAGCCCGTCGACGATGTCGTACCACCACGCCGGGTCGCCGGCCGGATACTCGAAGGCGATGAAGTTCTGCGGCAGGGTCGCGCTGACCTGCACCAGGGCGGCGAGGCCGAGCAGCCCGTTCCCGGTGCCGTGCGGCGCCATGAGGATGCCGTGGAGGTCGGCGTACTCGGCGATCCACTTGAGCTCGGCGATGCCGCCGACGTCGCACGGATCCGGGCCCGACCACGCGCACGGCGTGACGCTCGATCAGGTCCTTGAAGTTCTGCCGCAGGTAGATCTGCTCGCCGGTGTGGATCGGCGTCGAGGTGGCGCGGGTGACCTCGCGCGTAGACGTCGGCGTTGACGAAGGGGATGTAGTCGCCGGTGATCATGTCCTCGAGCCACATCAGGTTGTGCTTCTCCACCGCGCGCGCGAAGCGGATGGCGTCGGGCACCGTCCAGCCCGGGCCGCAGTCGAGCGCCAGCCCGATCCCGTCGCCGAGCGCCTCCTTCATCGCCGCGACGCAGTCGAGCACGTGGCCGAGCCCGCGCTCGGTCAAGAGCCCGCGGTCGGTCCAGGCGTGGAAGGCGCTCGGCACCATCTCGCCGTAGAAGAAGTTCGGGACCTCGTGCTTCATCGGGCTGTGAAAGGCGATGCCCTGCTTGACGATGGTGAAGCCCTCGGGCAGCGCCTTCATCCGCCGCATCTCGTCGGCGTAGTGCTTCGGGGTCTGGCCGGTCGAGCGGCTTGCGCAGCGCGCCGTTGTAGACGCGCACGCGGTCGCGGATCTTGCCGCCGAGCAGCCGGTGGACCGGCAGCCCCGCCGCCTTGCCCGCGAGGTCCCACAGCGCCATCTCGATCGCGCTGACCGCCGACCCGTAGGGCTTGAAGGCGCCGCGCTGGCGGATCTTGAGCATCACCCGCTCGACGAGGGTCGGGTCCTCGCCGATCAGCGCCTCGCGGAGATAGAGCACGAAGGGCTTGAGGTAGGGCTTGTACTGCTCGACCTCGCCGTAGCCGCTCGAGGCCCTCGTCGGTGACGAGGCGGACGATCGGGTTCTTGCCGATCACCGCGCAGCGGAGATCGACGATCTTCATGCGTCGCGGCTCTGGCTCACAGCGGACATTTGGCCTCCGGAGGCTGCGGAGCGGCGAAGATCGGGTCCGACAGTGGCGACCGTCGGCCGCGCCGCCTCATGATGGCGGGGCAGACGCGTCGAGGCACGGCGCGACAGGGCAGCCGACATCATGCCCCTTCTCGGCCCCCATGGGAGCCGACGAACGGTGGCGCAACGGTGGAGGTCCTCGGGCCGGAGAGGTCCGGCAGGGTCCTCAGGCGGATCGTAGGAGGGGGCTTCCACCCTGTCAAGGGACCGCGTCGGCCCGAGACCTCGGTTCCCCAGGGCTGACCCGTGTCGCAGCGGCAGCAGCGGACGAGCATAGCCCCTTGCGGTGCCCAGCAAGCACGCGCTATTCTCGCCCCGCCGCCGGCCAGTTCCTCGGACAGGGACATCAAGCGAACGGAGGAGCACACCATGAAGGGCACATCAGGACGACGCGCACGAGGCATCGGGATGGCCATCTTGACGGCGCTCTTGATCGCCGCCCTCGGCGCGCCGTCGGTGCAGGCGCAGTCGACCCTCCGGGTCGCCGCCGAGTCGGATCTCAAGTCGCTCGATCCGATCTGGACCACGGCCGCCATCACCGCGAGCCACGGGTTCATGATCTACGACCAGCTCTTCGCCGAGGACTCGAAGCTCGATGTCAAGCCGCAGATGGTGGAGCGGTGGCAGTCGAGCCCCGATGGCCTCGTGTGGTCCTTCACGCTGCGGCCCGGCCTCAAGTGGCACGACGGCACCCCGGTCACGTCGAAGGACGTCGTGCCGTCCATCAACCGCTGGGGGGCCCGGATCGCCTCCGGTCAGCTCCTGATGACGCGCGTGCGCGAGGTGGTGGCCACGGGAGAGCGGACCTTCGAGATCCGCCTCAAGGACAAGTTCCCCGCGGTGGTGGACATGCTGGGGGCGTCGGCCCAGCCGCTCTTCGTCATGCCGGAGAAGGACGCGCTGACCGATCCCTTCAAGCAGGTCGAGGCGACCGTGGGGTCGGGGCCGTTCATTTTCCTGAAGGACGAGTGGGTGCCCGGCAGCAAGTGGGTCTACCGGAAGAACCCCCAGTGGGTGTCGCGATCCGAGACTCCCGACGGCTACACGGGGGCCAAGCTCCCCAAGGTCGACAGGGTCGAGGTGACGTACATCCCGGACGGCTCGACCGCCGTGCAGGCGCTGAACGCGGGCGAGGTCGACGTGTACCAGTTCCCGCCGAACGACCTCCTCCCGATCCTCGAGCGAAATCCGGACATCGTCGTGCGCATCACGAACAAGTTCGGATACATCCCGATTCTCCGGCCCAACCACCTGGTCCCCCCGACGAACAACGTCAAGGTCCGCCAGGCCATGCTGTGGGCGGTCGATCAGAACGCCTACCTGGCCGCCATGGTCGGCAACCGCTCGATGGAGCTCCGCTGCTGGGCGGTGTTCACCTGCGGCAGCCCGCTCGAGTCCAAGGCGGGCCTTGGTGGCTGGGCCAACGGGCCCAACGTCGAGCGCGCGCAGCAGCTCCTCCGCGAGGCCGGTTACAAGAACGAGCCGATCGTCCTGATGAACCCGACCGAGAACCAGATGATTTCCGCGATGGCCGTCGTGAGCAGCCAGCTCCTGAAGAAGGCCGGCTTCAACGTCGACATGCAGAACATGGACTGGGGGACGCTCGTCACCCGGCGCGCGGTCAAGGACGACCCGGCCAAGAACAAGTCCGGCTGGCACGTCTTCCACACCTGGGGGACCGCCAGCTACCTCGCCAACCCGCTCCTGAACAACACGATCCCGACCCCCTGCGACGGGAAGAACTGGTTCGGCTGGCCGTGCGAGGAGACCCTCGACAAGGTCCGGCAGGAGTACATCCTGGCGAGCTCCCTGCCGCAGAAGAAGGAGATCACCGAGCGGTTCCAGGCGCGCTTCTACGAGGTCGTGCCCTTCATCCCGCTCGGCCAGTACTACACGAAGAGCGCCTTCCGCAAGAACCTGAGCGGCGTCCTCGACAACGCGCACCTGGTGCTCTGGAACATCGAGAAGAAGTAGCCGGACGGGACGCGACTCGCCTGGCCCGGGCTAGAGCCGCCGGGCCAGGCGAGGATCCAGCGCCGTCCGGAGGCCGTCTCCCACGAGGTTGACCGACAGTACCGTCGCCGAGAGGGCAAGGCCCGGGAAGAGGATCATCCAGAAGGCAACCTGGAAGAACGTCCGTCCCTCCGCGATCACGTTGCCCCACGTGGGCACGTGGGACGGCGTGCCGGCGCCGAGGAACGAGAGCCCCGCCTCGATGAGTACCGCGGCCGCGAAGACGTAGGTCGCCTGGACGATCAGCGGCGCCACCGTGTTGGGAAGGACGTGGCGCGCCAGGATCCGAGGCAGCCGCGAGCCGCTGGCGACCGCCGCCTCGACATAGGTTCGCTCCCGGAGGCTCAGCACCAGGCCACGCACCAGCCGGACGACCCGCGGGATCTCGGCGATCGTGATCGCGAGCACGACGTTCCGGACGCTCGGCCGGCTCAGCGCCATCAACGCGATCGCGACCAGGATCGCGGGGATCGCCATCATCCCGTCCATGACCCGCATGATGATCGCGTCCGCCGGGCGGCTGTATCCCGACACGAGCCCGAGCAGGAGGCCGATCAGGACGCTCGAGACGGCCACGCTCAGGCCGACGAAGAGTGAGACACGGCCACCGTAGACGGTGCGGCTGTAGACGTCGCGGCCGTACAGGTCCGTTCCGAACCAGTTCTGGGCCGAGGGCGGGCGCAGGCGCTGGATGGGGTCGATCTGGACGGGATCGGTCGTGCCGAGCCACGGGGCAAGGATGGCGACCACCGCCGTCGCGAGCAGCAACATCAGGCCGAGCGCCGCCGTCGGATGGCGGCGGGCGAGCCGAGCGAGGTGGAGCCACCGGCCGTGAGGGGCCGGAGCCGATCCGGGGGCCGGTTCCGCCTCGGGTGCGCTCATCGCGTCAGTAGCGGATCCTGGGATCCAGCATCGTGTAGAGAAGGTCGACGGCCAGGTTGATGAGGACGTAGACCGCCGAGAAGACCAGCACGACGCCCTGGATGATCGGATAGTCACGCCGCAGGATGGCGTCGACCGTGAGCCGGCCGACGCCGGGAATGGCGAACACGCTCTCGGTGATCACCGCCCCGCCGATGAGCAGGGCGACGCCGACGCCGATGGTCGTGGCGATCGGCACCGCGGCGTTCTTGAGCGCGTGGCCGACCAGGACCCGGACGGCGGCCAGGCCCTTGGCGTGGGCGGTGCGGACGTAATCCTCGCTCAGCACCTCCAGCACCGTCGCGCGGGTCATGCGCGCGATGAGGGCGATGTAGACGGTCCCCAGCGCCAGCGTGGGCAGGGTGATGCTCCGCAGGAATGGACCGAGGCCCTGGGCGATGGGCACGTAGCCCTGGACGGGAAACCACCGAAGCTGGACGGCGCCGCCGTAGATCAGCAGGTAGCCGAGGACGAACACCGGGCAGGAAAAGCCGAGCACGGCCAGGAGCATGATCGCCTGATCGATCCAGGAGCCTGCCTTCCAGGCCGCGACCACACCCATGGGCACCGCCAGGGACACGGCCACGACCAGGGTCGCCACGCTGAGCGCCAGCGTCGGCTCCGCGCGCTGCCGGATGAGCCGGCTGACGGGGACGTTCGAGAACACCGAGACCCCGAGGTCGCCGCGGAGGAGCTGCCCGACCCAGGTGACGAACTGGACGTGCAACGGAGCGCTGAGCCCGAGTCGCTCGCGGATGCGCTCGACGTCCTGCGCGGTGGCCAGATCTCCGGCGATCAGCGCGGCCGGGTCGCCCGGCGCCAGGTGGAGGAGCGCGAACACAAAGAGCGCCACCACCCCCATCACCGGCACGGTGGCAAGGATCCGCCGGAGCAGATAGACGGCCATCAGGAGGCCGATCGAGGCGGGGCGGCGGCGGCGGTCAACCGTTCGAGCACGTTTGCCGTCACGCGCGAGACCGCCGGGTCCACCGGCATCGACGCGACGTAGGTGATCGAGCCGACCGAGAACACGGCGCCGCCGCGCGGGGTGTCCCGGTAGACGATCTCCGCGCCGCCGTCGTCGGGATTGAGGCCCTTGGCCAGCAGCATGGCCTCCGGGTGCGACGACGGGCTCATCTTGTCGGTCTCGTGGCCGGAGGCGCCACCGGGCACGCGCTCGTGCAGGCTGGCCGCACCGAACACGTCGCCGTCCCGGAGACCGGTGCCGGCGAAGATCCAGTGGGAGGCGTCGCGCACCCGGTAGGGCGCGGCGGTCATGATCCCGGTGTCGGTCGTCACGACGCCGAGGAGACTCGCCTCGCTCTCGAGCGTCCGATGCATGCGGCTCTCGAAATAGATGCGGGGATCCCGGGGGTCGCGCATGCCGAGCTCACCGTCGACGCTCAGGAGCTGGGTCTTGCACCGCATGGTCGCGGCGTCGAGCCACTCCACCTCGCAGTTGAGCCCGTTGCCGCCGAGGTACATGAGCCGGCCACCGCGCTCCTCGACCCACGCCTTCACGCCCGTCGTACATGCGCCGTGTCCAGTACTCCGGATGCACGCTGAGGACGAGCACCCGGTAGGCGTCCAGGTCGAGCAGCCCGTCGTCGAGCTGCGTCTCCGCATAGAGGTCGTAAGGATACCCCTCGCGCTCCAGCCACGCCGAGCAGGCGCCACTCGGCCGGGGCCATGCCGCAGGCCAGGCGGCCGCGGATGGGGTCCGTCACCTGCATCTCCTCCGGGACGTGATTGCCCATCTCGGGTCGCTCGAAGGAGAGCGGCGCGTACGCCGCGTCGGGAGCGGCCCACACGTTGAACGCGCCGCTCTCCGTGTAGCGCGGCAGGTCCAGGCGGGCGTTGACGATCGGGCGCTCGGGCAGCCGGTCGGCGTTGATGTAGTTGCTGCGGCCCCCGAAGTTGTTGTAGGCGTTCCAGGTGTTGTTGGAGGCCAGGACCGCAATCGGGGCCTGCGGCCGGGCCGGCGCCACGACCCACGGGAACGAGAAGAAGGCCCCCGACCATTCCCCCTTCGCGTGCACGTAGTAGAGCCCGGAGCGCTCCGGGCCGGTCACCAACTGGGTGTGGTGCGGGTTCCCGTATCCGCTGCCGGTTCCACTGGACGCCGGTCTGCGTGTAGTCGCCGTCCGGCGTGATCTGCATCGTCGGCGCGTGGCCCGTGCTCGTCGAACCAGCCGATCATGCGCACGAATTCCTTCTGCAGCCCGTAGCGCCACAGCGTCAGCCGGTACGGCTCGACGGAGTGGACGCGGAACTCCGACCGCTCGCCCGCGCGGCACCACTTCGGCCACACGTATCCGAGGAGGCGGTCGGCCAGCAGGCGGAACTGGTATGGCCTCCGGGGTCGGCGGACACCGTGACGCTCTTCGAGCCGAACCCGTCCTTCGCCAGCGTCACGCGGTACTCGCCCGGCCCGAGATCGGCACGGATGGCGCCGCGAGGCGACGAGCGCACCACGGCGACGCTCTGGCCGTCCCGCTCGATCTCGACCAGCGCGTCCGCGATGGCCATGTAGCGTTCGTCGCTCACGTATCCGAGCAGCATCGACAGCTTTCTCCGGCGCGACGCCGTCGCATCGGTGCCCGCATGGGGAATCGCCGCCATTGGCTCGATCCGGGGCGGCGCAAGGTGGCTCCCGAGGCTACCCCAGGTCGTCGGCGGCGTTCAAGGTGGATCGGACGGGCCGGCGGCACAGGCCCACCTACGGGCGGCCCGCGTCCAGCTCCTTCGCGAGCTCCTCTCGTTGAGCGCTGACCTCGGCGGGGACGTCGCCGTAGACGTGGTCAAACATGTCGATGAGGCGCGCCGCCCGCATTCTCGCCTCGGCGCGCTCGATGGCGGCTCGCACCTCGGCGTCCACCTCCGCCTCGAACCGAGCATGCAACGCGTCATCGACGAGACCCTTCGTCTCGAGATAGCGGCGGAGGCGCGGGAGCGGCTCCCGCGCCTCCCACGCCGCGACCTCGGCATCCTCGCGATACTTCCTCGGATCGTCGGCGGTCGAGTGAGGCGTCAGGCGGTACGTCACGGCCTCGATGAGCGTGGGGCCGCCGCCCTCGCGGGCCCGCGCGACCGCCTCCCGCGTGACGGTGACCATGGCCAGGAGGTCGTTGCCGTCGACCTGGATCCCCGGAAGGCCGTAGGCCAGGGCCCGGTGCGCGAGCGTCTTGGCCCGCGTCTGCCTCGACCGGGGGATCGAGATCGCCCACTGGTTGTTGACACACACGAAGACGATGGGCGCCTGGAAGCTGCCCGCGAAGTTCATCGCCTCCTGGGTGATCCCTTCGGAGCTGGCCCCGTCGCCGAAGTAGCAGAGGACGACGCTGTCCTCCCGCCGGGCGCGGGCGGCGCACGCCAACCCGACGGCGTGAGGGACGTGAGTACCCATCGGGACGCAGACCGGCAAGTCCCGGATGCCCGCGGGGACGGAGGTGCCTTCCGAGAGGCCCGCGTAGAGGAGGATGAGGCTCTCGAGCGGCCAGCCCCGCCAGACGTAGGCGGCCCACTCGCGCCAGACGGGAACGAGCCAGTCGGTCGAGCGCAGGGGATACACGCTGCCGAGAACCGCGGCCTCGTGTCCGCGTGCCGGCAGATAGGTGCCGATCCGGCCCTGACGCTGGAGGAGGAGCATGCGCTCGTCGAACCGGCGTGCGAGCAGGAAGGTCCGGTAGAGGCGCCGGAGGTCGTCGGGTGGGATCAGCGGCTCGAGGTCACGGTCCAGCTGTCCGTCCTCGTCGAGGATCGAGAGGGCGGCGATCGGGTCCAGGTCGATTCGCTGGCGCGGCATGCTCTAGGGCTCGACGGGTACGTCGTCGCGGCCGCCCCATTCGGTCCAGGACCCGTCGTAGACGGCGACGTCCGGGCGCCCGGCGAGATCGAGTCCCAGGGCGAGGACGCAGGCCGTCACTCCCGAGCCGCACGACGTCACGATGGGCCGGTCGAGCTTCACGCGAGCCGCCTCGAACACCCGTCGGAGGTCCGCCTGCGGGAGCAGCGTCCCGTCCGGTCGGAAGAGCCGATCGTAGGGCAGGCTCAGGCTTCCGGGAATGTGTCCTCCGCGGAGGCCAGGGCGCGGCTCGGGCTCGGTGCCCGCGAAGCGGCCGGCCGATCGGGCATCCACGACCTGCGCGAGCCCCGTCCCCAGGTTGCGGCGGACGCCGTCCAGGTCCGTCACGAGCCCGGGATGGAAGCGCGCGGTGAAGTGGCGGCGCACCGGGGTGGGCTCTCCCGCCTCGACGGGCCGGCCTTCCTCCCGCCATCGCGGGAAGCCACCGTCGAGGACGGCCACGCGATCATGTCCGAACACGCGCAAGGTCCACCACACGCGGGCCGAGGCGGTCAGGTGCTTCCCGGCATACACCACCACCCGGTCGTCGTCGCCGATGCCGAGGGCGCCCGCCGCCTCGGCGAAGGCTGCCGCGTCGGGCAGCATGTGAGGGAGCCCTCGCTCCCGGTCGGCGATCGCGTCGATGTCGAAGTAGACGGCGCCGGGAATGTGGGCCGGCGACGAACTCCGCCCGCGCGTCGCGCCGGAGCTGTGGCATGTACCACGTCGCGTCCACGATGCGGAGAGCGGGGGCGCCCAGATGGTCGGCGAGCCAAGCCGTGCTCACCACGGGGCCGAAGCTCGTGTCCGTCATCGCGCGTTCCCCTCCGGGTCGAAGCGTCACGCCCGATTATGGCACGGAGGTGGCCGCGGCGCGGGCGGCCGCCAGGGTCGCCCGGCGCGCGATGGTTAGCCGGCCGGTGCGGAGGCGAGCAGGCCTCCGAAGATCCGCCGACCGAGCTCGAATGCCTCGGCGAGGAGCAGCCCCGCCCCGTCGCCGTCCGGCGTCTCGCGGCGCCACTCCGCGAGCTCCTCTTCCGACCGGAAGAAGTTGAGGCGGGTTCAGAGGAAGCCCGAGAGGCGGTCGCCGCCCCATCGACTCCGCTCGACCCACGCGAGGCTTCCGGGGGGAGCCTGGCGGGGACCGGCCACCGGATCGACGTCGAAGACCAGCGGGGCGCGGCTCCGGTGACAGCGCGACCTGAGCGTCACCGGACTCCCGGTCATCGGCGCGACGCCGAGGGCGTCGATCGCGCAGCACGCATAGCGCGTGCGGCCACCGGGAAGCACCACCGCGAAGTCGTTCGGCTCGGCCGTGAACGGGTACGCGAGCGTGACGCGGTCTCCATCCAGCCCGATCAGGTCCGCGGCGTCGAGCGACGCCGCTCGCGCTCGGAGCGCCTCGGGCCCGAGCCCCGCACCAGCCAAGCACACGGCTTCGAGGGCAACCGGCCCGCCGGCCTCCACGAACTCTCGCCAGATGGCGCGGAGCAGCGGATCGTCCCGCTGTGCCCGCCGGGCCGCCCATTCCCCCGCCCGCTCGGGCGTGAGGATCTCGGCGGCGGTCCGGATCTCGACTCTCACGCCCCCGAGCTTCGCACGACGCCGGCCGCCCGGGCGAGCCGTCCGGCGAGCGCGCCGGCGCCGAGGCAGACCACGGCGACCCAGATCGCTCCGCCCACCAGGGGCAGCACGGTCGCAAGCGTGACGAGGGCCAGGCCGAGCACCAGCGCCCGCAGCGCGTCGCGTCTCGGGTCGCCGCGCGGCCGGAGCAGCGCCTTCCCGACGGCGAGACCGACCACGATCTTCGCCGCGTAGAGACCCAGGAGGTAGAGCCCGAGGAGGACCAGCGCCAGCGGAAGGCCGACGAGGGTCACGGCGAGGAGCAGTATCAGGACGGGGCCCCCGACGAGGGTCGCCACACCCCACCCGAGGGATCGCTTCCAGCTCCGCACCCCGTTGGCGCTCTCGACGACCAGGCCAGGCACGAACAGGAGCGCGGCCCAGCCAAGGAGCGCCGCGCCAAAGAAGCTCGTCGCCGCCCAGAACCACGCGCGCGGCTCTCCATACCACCCGGCGGCGCGCGATGCCACGCGCGTCAACACCGGGCCTGTCACGGTCGCGCCGCCGTCGACGGTCACGGCCGACGGTCGGACGACGTCGGCCCGGACCGTCCCCTCGAGACGGGCCGGCGCCCTCACCACGAGCCGGTCCCCACGGAAGCGGAGGTCCCGGCGGACGCGGCCGCTCACCTCCGCGTCGTGAGCCACGATCGTCGCGCCGCGTCCGATCTCGCCGCCGAGCGACAGGCTCCGACCGGCGAGCGTGAGGTCGCCCCCGACGCTTGCGCCGGGCTCGATCACCGTCACGCGGTCGGCGGCATAGAGCCCCCGGCCGACTCGGCCCCGGACAGTCAAGGAGCCGGCGGCGGCATAGACACTGCCCTCCACCCTGCCGGTCACCTCCACGGTTCGCGCCACGACCACGAGGTCGCCGCGGACCGTCCCGCGCACGTCGACCTGCGCCGCGGCGACGATCAGGTCACCATCGATCGTCCCGTCGACCCGAACGCTCTCGGCGGCGGCGACCAGCGTCGCGTCGACCGTTTCCCCTGCCGCGATCGCCACGTCCCTCCCGCTCCGTGTCTCCAGCGCCTCGGCGGGCGGCGAGGCAACCCCCGCAGCGGCTCCGAGAGCCAGCGCGAACGCCGCGAGCGCGCGCGGGGGAGTCCGCCCGAGGTAGAGCCCGCCCGCAAGGGCCAGCCCGATCATCATGGTGATCGCTCCTGTCGCGAGCGCGAGCTCCAGCGTGGCGGCGTTCGTCACGACGAAGAGCACGCCCTCCACGGCGAGGCCGATCCAGTCACCCGGAAGGTCGCCCCACCCGGCGAGGCGCCCGACGCCCGCGGCGCCCAGCAGCGCGGCCAGAGTGAGCCCCCACGCGCCGGCGCGTCGCCCGTTCGTCGGCGCGCCCAGACGCCCGAACATCGACGCGGGCCGCCCCGCCGGCGCGAGCGCCGTCTGCTCGCCGAAGGCCGCGCCGAGGATCCGGTTCTCCTCGCGAAGCGCCGCGACCAGCGCCTGGCAACGCGTGCACTCGGCCAGATGACGTTCAGCGGCCCGCGCTTCCTCCGGGGACAGCTCCCCATCCGCATACACCGCACAGGTGAGCTCGCTCAGGCACGTCATCGTCAAGCCCTCTCATCCAGATCCGCGAGCAGCCGGCGCAGAGCCTGCTTGCCGCGGAAGATCAGGATTGCCACGTGGTTGCGCGTCACCCCGAGCTGGCTCGCGATCTCCTCGTAGCCCAGCTCGCCGTAGTAGCGGAGGGCCAGCGACACTCGGTACCGCTCGGGCAGACGCTGAAGGGCCCTACGGACCCGATCCCGCCCCTCGTCGGTCAGCACGGTCGCGAGGGGCGACGGCCCGCCCTCTCCTTCCGCCGCCCCGCCGTCGGCCTCGTCCCACTCCGCGGCGAACAGCCGGGACTCGAGCCGGCGGCGCCGGAGCACGTCGAGGCAGTGGTGGCTCGTCACGCTGAGGAGCCAGCGGTCGAAGGGGAGGGCCGGCTCGTACCGGCCGATCGCGTGCGGCAGGCGGAGGAATACGTCGCTCCGGGCATCCTCGGCCGCATCCGGGGAGCCAAGGATGTGGCGGCAGAGACCCAGCACGCGCCGCCCGAATTCCTGGTAGAGCTCGGCGAAGCCCTCGCGCTCTCCGCGCCGGGCTCGCTCGACGGCCCCCGCCACCTCGGTCGAGTTCATGGTCCTCCGACGAGTCTACGAACCGGCCCCCCCGGGAGTTACACGGGGACCCGCGCCTACGGTCACCCGGGCCTCGTGGCCGGCGGCCCCGGCCGTAACGGGGCGGGGCGCCCGTCCGTATGACTGTACGAGCGCCCGATCGGGGCCCAGCTAGCCAACCAGGAGGAAACGCGCATGTCTTTCGAACGCATCCTGACGGACTACGGAGAGCCTCTGCAATACGTGACCTATTTCGGTCTGCTGGCAGGACTCGGCGCGATGGAGGCCGTGGCCCCTCGATGGAACGGCCCGGCGGAGCGCACGCGTCGGTGGCCGGCGAACTTCGGCCTGACGGCGCTCAACATCGTGGTGCTGGGAGCCCTGCCGGTCAGCGGTCTGGCGGTGGCCGCCATCGCCCGGCAGCAGGGCTGGGGGATCCTCCAGCGCTACCCCTTGCCCCCCGCCGCCACGCTCGGGGTGGCGCTCCTCGCGCGAAGCCTCGTCTCGTACGCGGTCCACGTGGCGATGCACAAGGTGCCCGCGCTGTGGCGCGTGCATCGTGTCCATCACACCGACGTGTTCCTGGACATCTCGACGACCGTCCGGTTCCATCCGCTCGAGTTCCTGATCCAGCTCGGGCCGACGGCCCTCGTCATCCTGGGCCTCGGCCTGCCGCCGTGGACGATCATGCTCTACGAGCTGGTCGATACGGCGACGAACCTCTTTATCCACGCGAACGCCCGGGTGCCGGCCCGCCTCGACGCCGGGCTCCGCCTCCTCCTCGTCACCCCGGACATGCACCGGGTCCATCACTCGGCCCTCGGGCCCGAGACGGACTCGAACTACGGGGTGGTCCTGCCGTGGTGGGATCGGCTCTTCGGCACCTACCGCGCCGCCATCGGCGCCCCCCGGGACACGCGGCTCGGCCTCGAGGAGTGCCAGGATCGGCGGGCATCGTCACTCGGCTGGCTCCTTGCGCTCCCGTTCCGGGGGCGTCTCGAGCGCGTGGCGGAGCGCACCTGAGATGCAACGCTCAACGCCCTGCCCCGTGACGGAGGGTCTCGACATGCCCCCTGATCCGGTCGCCCATGCTGGTCCGTCCGCCACGACGAGCGTCGCCGACGACCATCCTGGCGTCGTCGCGCGGCCGCCCCGGATCGCCTACCTCTTCCTGGGGATCGGAGCGATCCTGGGATGGGTCAGGCCTCTTGCCCTTTTGCCGCTCGGCTCACCGGCGGCCCTCCGTTACGGCGTCGGCGGCGCGCTCGTCGGCCTGGCCCTGGCCGCCATGGCCCTGGCCCTCCGAGCCTTCCGGCAGGCGGGAACCAACGTCGAGACGCCCAAGCCGGCGATCGCGCTCGTGACCGGCGGGATCTACGCCTGGTCGCGGAATCCGATGTACGTCGCCCTCGCGCTCCTCTTCGCGGGCATCGCCGTGCTCGCCGACAGCGGCTGGCTCGCGCTGCTCCTCGTCCCTTACGTGGCCGTCCTGAGGGTCGGTGTGATCGCGCGCGAGGAGCGCTACCTCGACCGGAAGTTCGGGGCGCCCTACCGTGTCTATCGCGCGAGCGTCCGGCGGTGGCTCTGAGCGGCTCGGGCAGGTCTAGAATGAGAGGGCGATGCGCGAGTACCAATACCGAGTCGACGCCGAGGGGCGGGTATTCCACGACGGAAGCGAGGTTCTCGACCCCCTGACGCTCCGCTTCTTCCTGCGCGCCATGACGCGCACGCCTGAGGGACGCTGGCTCGTGGTGTGCCAGGGGGAGCGGAACTGGTTCGAGTCCGAGGGCACCCCCTTCGTCGTGCAGCGGGTGCGGCCCGTCCTCCGCGAAGGGGCGCTGGACGGCCTCGAGCTCGTCCTGGCCGGCGACCACCGGGAGCCGCTCGACCCGGCCACGCTCGAGAGCGAGGGGGGCCGACTCTGCTGCCGGGTCCGGCGCGGCGCGTTCCCGGCGCGGTTCGGCCGCCTCGCGCTCCAGCAGCTGGGCGCCCATCTCCGCGACGAGGACGGGCGGCCCGCCCTCGTTCTTGGCGGCGGCCGCCACATCATCACCGACCATGAAAGGACTCCCGAGCTCACATGACGGACGCGGAGACCGACCCCACTCCAGGCATCCCTGAGCGCGGCAAGAAGACGCGGACGACGGGCGAGCCCTCACCCCCCGCCCGCGCGATGAGCATCCACGCCCATCCGGACGATCAGGAGTTCACGGTCGGCGGCACCCTGGCCAAGTGGGCGCGCGCCGGCACTGCCATCGTCACCGTGTGCATCACGCGCGGCACCGGCGGGTCGAATCGATTCACGCCTCCGGAGATGACCCGGGAGGCCCTGGGGCCGATCCGGGAGGTCGAGCAGCGGAGCGCGTGCCGGGTGCTCGGATCGCGGACACGTGGTTCCTCGACTACGACGGACGGGATGCTCGAGTCGACCATCGCGCTCCGCCGGGACCTCACGCGCCTCATCCGGCGCTTCCGGCCGGACGCGGTCGTGTGCGGCGATCCCACGGTCCGGTACTACGGGTCCACGTACCTGAACCACCCCGACCACCGGGCGGCCGCCGACGCCGCCCTCGACGCCGTCTTCCCGTCGGCGGGCACGCGGCTGATCTTCCCGGAGCTGCTCGCCGAGGGGCTCGAGCCCCACGAGGTCCGCCAGGTCTACATCCACGGGGCCGAGCGGCCCGACACGTACGTCGACATCGCCGGAACACTCGACGTGAAGCTGGCCGCCCTCCGCGAGCACCGGAGCCAGATGGGCGAGTGGGACCCCAAGGAGTTCCTCGTGGAGTGGGCGCGCGAGCAGGGCGTCAAGGCGGGCCTCGAGGCGGCGGAGTCCTACCGGCGAATGGTGCTGGAGGGACCCTAGGCAGGCAGGCCGACAGATCTCAGCGAGCCCGCCCGCAGCCCACCGCCCTCACCCGGTCGCGGGCCCTTCCAGCACCAGGACCGCCTCCCGGGGAAAGCTCACCGTCACCGTATGCCCCGGCTGGGGCGGCGCCGCGTTCGGATTGTTGAACGTGTCGAGTGAGACCGCATTGTCGCCGAAGCGCACGCGGATCCGCACGATCGACCCCAGGAAGTTGACATCCTCCACCGTGCCTCGCATCCGGTTCCCGCTGCCCGTGGGCTCGTGGAGGGACACGATCTCGGGGCGCAAGGCCACCGAGCGCGCCTCCCCGGCCCGCGCGCCCTCGAGGCCCTGCGAGGCCAGTATCTCCTGCCCGTCGATCGCGATCGCGCCGCGGCCCGGGTCCACCACCTGCCCCTGCAGGATGCTCAGGGTGCCGACGAACGACGCCACGAAGCCCGTTCGCGGGAAGTTGTATATCTCGAACGGGGTGCCGATCTGCTCGACCCGTCCGTCCCGCATCACGACGATCCGGTCCGACAGGGAGAGGGCCTCCTCCTGGTCGTGAGTCACGTAGATCGTGGTGATCCCCAGCTTCCGCTGGATGGCGCGGATCTCGTTCCGGAGGGACACGCGAATCTTCGCGTCGAGGGCGGACAGGGGCTCGTCGAGCAGCAGCACCTTCGGCTGGATCGCGAGAGCCCGCGCCAGGGCCACGCGCTGCTGCTGGCCGCCCGAGAGCTGGTACGGATAGCGATTCCCGAGCGCCGGCAGCTTGATGAGCTCCAGCATCTCCCGAACCCGGGGTCCAATCTCCGCGCTCGGCTTCTTGGCCACCTTCAGGCCGAATCCCACGTTGTCGGCGACGGTCATGTTCGGGAACAGGGCGTAGGACTGGAACACCATCCCCACGTTGCGCCGGTTGGGCGGCCGCCTGGTGATGTCCACGCCGTCGATCCGGATTGCGCCCGCGGAGGGCGTCTCGAAGCCCGCGATCATCCTGAGCGTCGTGGTCTTCCCGCAGCCGCTCGGACCGAGGAAGGACACGAACTCGCCCCGCGCGACGTCCAGACTCGAAGTGCTCGACCGCCGTCGAGAGCGCGAACTTCTTCTGCAGCCCATGGATCTCCAGCAAGCCCATGAGTGTCCTCAGTGCGCCCCGGCGGTCTTGCCGGGGGCCCGGCGGCCCAGCACCTGGATGAGCGCCATGCACCCCCACGTGATCGCGAAGGTCATGATCGCCAGCGCGGACGGCTCGTACGCGCGGTTCGCACCGATGAGCTGGATGTAAGGCCCGAACGCGGGGCGATTCAGCAGGCTCGCCATCGTGAACTCACCGATGACGATCGCGAACGTCAGGAACGCGCCGCTCAGCACCGCCACCTGCACGTTGGGCAGGATCACGCGAAACAGAATGGTCCCCCAGCTCGCGCCAAGGCTCTGGGCCGCCTCGGTCAAGGTTCGCACGTCGATGGCGCGCAACCCGGTATCCACGGCGCGGTACATGTACGGCAGCGCCAGCGTGATGTAACTGCACACCAGCAACACGTCGGTCCTTCGCTCACTGCCCGTCAGGGGCAGGAGCGAAGAGCTGTTGTACATCCGAAGGTACCCGAACACGATCACGATCGCCGGGATGACGAGCGGCAGCAGAGTCACGAACTCCACCACTGGCCGCAGTCTCGGCAAGCGCAGCTGGATCCAGTAGGCCGTCGGCACGATCAAGAGGATGCCCATCACGATTGTCGCGATCGCCATGACTGTAGAGTAGAGGAACGTCTCTTGAAAACGCGGATCCGCAAGCACGATGCGATACGCTTCGAAGCTGTACACCCCGCGCTGGTAGCGGAGCGAGAATTCAAACGTCCCCAGCAGCGGCACGAAGAAGTACACCACGCCGATCATCAGGATCAGCCAGGAACCGAGCCGGCCACGCATCATCGGAGCCATCTTTCGCTACGCGCTCGAAGCCAGATGTACACGGCATTCGACAGCCCGGTGATGACGATCATCCCCAGCGCAATGGCATATCCAAGGTTGGGGTTGTGGAGGACATCACCTCGGATCTGCGCAAACAGGAGGATCGTGATGATGTTGATCGCTCCGCCGGTGAGCGCGTACGCGGTGGCCACCGCACCGAAAGCATTGGCAAACAGCAGGAGCGTCGCGCCGAGCAGCGGTGGCCACACGATCGGAAAACCGATGTAGCGCCAGTACTCCCATGCGGTCGCACCGAGATTGGCCGAGGCCTCTCGCCACTCGCGCTTGAGCCCGTCGAACGCGGGCGCCATGATCAGCACCATCAGCGGAATCTGGAAGTACATGTAGGTCAGCGTCAAACCCCAGAAGCTCAGGAGATTGAACCCCGTGCTGTAGATGTTGAACCCGAACAGGTTGACCAGAAGAACGGTGACCAACCCTGTGCGTCCGAGCGTTGCCAGGAACGCGAAGGACAAGGGAACGCCGGCGAAGTTCGAGGCAACACCGGAGAACGTCATGAGCGTGGGGCGCACCCACCTAGGCAAGCCACCGCCAATCGCCGCATAGGCGAGGAAGGAGCCGATGATTCCCCCTCCGATTGCCGAGGCCGCGCTGATCTCGATGCTGATTCGGTACGCTCGCAGCACATTGGGCTGGAACAGATCGAGCACGTTCTTGAGGGTGAACCGACCGTCGTGATCCTGAAAACCCCCAACCACCAGGAAGGTCGTTGGCAGGATCAAGAACATGAGCGCAAAGCGAGAAAGGGAACGACGCCCACCCACGCCCAGGACCGACCGCGGAACCATCCGGACGTCACGACGGGCGGGGAGGTGTCCGTTTGGGACTGCGCGCTCCATGGGGATCGAGGCTCAGGTGAAGTAGCGGCTACCGGAAGCTACCTCACCGGGGTGGATCTCCCACCGCAGCTTCCACATCGGACGATCTCCCTCCTCGGTCGCGGCTGAACAGACTGGACCCCTCCCCCGCAGATATGGGAGAGGGGTCCACGATCCTCAGTCCAACAGGACCAAAAGCCACCACGTGTGTCGATCACTCGGTCGCCCGCTCGTGACCTCGCCCAAGAGGGTGGCTCACTTCGCCACGTCGGCCCCGACGACAGCATCCCACTGCTTGGTGATGATCTCCTTGGAGCGATTCTGCTGCTCGAGAGTCGGAAACACTGCCTTCTCGTACGCATCCGCTGGAGGCAGCTTCGAGAGCATGTCCGCCGGCACCTTCTTGTTCTTCACGAGGTCCTGGAAGCGGATCGGATGACAGTAACCCTTGAGCCAGCCGAGCTGCCCCTCGTCCGAATACAAGTACTCCATCCACAGTTTCGCCGCGTTCGGGTGCGGCGCATACGCGCTGATGGCCTGGACATATACTCCCGCAACGACCCCGGTCTTCGGCACGACCACCTCGACCTTCGGATTACCTTTGAGGGTGTCACGGTCGGTGAGGGCGTTGTAGTCCCAACGGATAATGATCGGCGTCGTACCCTGGGCGAGAGAGGCCACCCGGCCGGTAACTGGAACGAGGTTGCCCGCCTTGTTCAGGTCGGCAAAGAACTTCAGGCCGGCTTCGCCCGCCTTGTCGATATTGCCTCCTGCCCCAGATAGACCCGCCGCGAACACTCCCTGAATGCCCTGGTTGGACGTGCGCGGATCACCGCCGAGGGCTACCGCATTCTTGTACGCGGGCTTAAGCAGATCAGCCCAGTCCTGAGGCAGTTCCTTGACGATGTCGGCGTTGATCTCGAACGCCAGGACGCCATAGTAGTCGCCGTACCAGAACCCGTCCGGATCCTTCGCGCTGTTCGGAATCGTGGTCCACGTGGACACCTTGTACGGCTGGATCAGCTTGTCCGCTTTCGCTGACGGGCCAAAGGACAGGCCGACATCGATCACGTCTGGCGCCTGAGGCCCCTTGTTGTCCTTGTTGGCCTTGATGGCCTCGATCTCGTCACCGGAGCCGGCATCCGGGTTGAGCTCGTTCACCTTCAGGCCATACTTCTTCTTGAATCCGTTGATGACCTCGCCGTAGCCACACCAGTCGTGCGGCAGCGCGATCACGGTGAGCTGGCCTTCCTGCTTGGCGGCGGTGACCAGCTGGTCCATCCCGGTCTGGCCGACCGCGACCCCGATGGCCGCCAGGACGACCAGGGTAGCGAGCGAAATCATGCGCAGCGATCGGTGCTTCATGTGTCCCCTCCTCGGGTTCGGAACAGAGCCTCGTGGCGACGGACTACGATCGGTCACCGGTGGTGAGGTTGTCAAGGGCGCCGCCCTGTCCCGGGCGCCACGGTAATCATCCCTCGCCGGGACGCGCGACCGCGTCGATCCAGCCTGGGAAATCAGGGGAGTCCATCGCCGTTTCGGCGCGCTCCCACCGGGCGGCCCCGTAGGCCGAGAAGTCGAACGCGATCCTCGAGATCGCCGTCTGAATCGCCGCCCAGAGCGTCCAGCCCACGTCGGAAACGATCATGTGGAGCCTGACCCGCGCCACGAGCGACGCCGGCGCTCGGCCGAAATACGCCTGGCAGAGCTCGCGCACCCGGGCGTCGTCGTAGTCGAGCTCTCGGCAGGTGTTCCCGAGCTCGAACGCCGGGTCGCCGTTTCCGCTGTATTCCCAGTCCACCAGGCGAAGCTGGCTGGCCTGCTCGATGTAGTTGTCGGCCAGAAGATCGTTGTGGCACGGGACGCTGGGAAGCGGGCGGACCGCCAGCGCGGCGCCGATCTCCCGGAAGACGGGTCGCCGAGCCCGGTACCCGGGCGGCATCGGGAAGCCGCGGTGCTCGATCACGGCCCGGTAGCTGTCGGCGAGCCCGAGCATGTCGAAGTCTCGAAGAAACCGCGGTCCTCCGTGGAGCGCGCGCAGCGTCGCCGCGATCCGCCCGGGCATGCCCGGTTCCTGGAGCGTGGCGTTGGTCATGGGCCGGCCGTGGAGGAACTCGATGACGGTGGCGCCGCTGTCCGGGAAGTGGTGGAGAACGGCCGGGCCGATCCCGAGGGCGGCCGCGACCCGGGCGCTGTGGAGCTCGTTCGCACGGTCAATGGCCAGGAGCTCGGTGGACGCGCCCGGGATCCGCACGACGAACGCCCGGTCCTCCACGTCGACCCGGTAGTTCGCGTTGGTGAGCCCGTTCGTCAGGGGGTGAATCGAGACCGGCCGGCCGCGCCAGGCGTCGATCCGGTCGATGATCTCCTCGACGGTGACCACTCCACGCTTGCCCATGGGACCCGTGCGGCGGCTTCCTCGGCGGGATTCTAGCCCAGGGCCTCGATCGCCACCAGGGTCGCGGCTCGCGGAGTGTCGCGGCTCGCGGAGCGTCGGCATCGGGTGACCCCCCCCAACCCTAGCAACCGCCGGGATTCCGGACCATCGCGCCCGGATGACGCGACGATGACGGTACGGTCGCGGCGGCGAGGACCTGGACGCTTCCGACGCGCCGACGTGCGCTTCGAGCTCCCCCTTCCGGCTCGGCGATCTCCGCAGGCTAGGCCGAAGCTTCCGCGGCGGTGATGTCGGGAAAACTCCCCATACATGCGGGCTTTCACTGCTACGACCCGCCGCGCCCGACACGTAGGCTGGCCGGCAAGATGAGTACCGCCCTCGAAGCCCCAGCCCGCCCGCGCGCCGTGACGCAAGCGCGCCGAGCCGTCCGGCTCTCACATGGCGGCATCTGGGTCGCAGCGGCGGGCGGCCTCCTCGCCGCCGTCTTCCTGGCGATCCGGTATCGGCTGGCGCTCACGCCCACTCTCGCCGAGACCTACTACGACGAGGCGCTCACGGGGCTCATGGGCCTCGCAATCCTCCACGGTGCTCCGCAGGTCTTCTACTGGGGGGAGCCGTACGGGGGCGCGATCGGCGACGCCTATCCGGCAGCGCTCGGGTTCTGGCTCTTCGGCCCGTCAGCCCTCGTCTTGCGGATGGCGTCGGCGGTCATCGCCGTCCTGTGGGCCTGGTCCCTATGGTTCACGGCCCGCCGAGCTGGCGCGGGGCCGTTCGCCTTCCTGGCGGGTCTCCTGGTTGCGGTGCCCCCCATCTTTCTCAGCTTTGCTCAGCTGTCGACCCACGGAGAGAGCTCCGCGCTGGCCTTCGGCACGCTGGCCCTGGCCAGCGCCGCGTACCTGATCGATGCGCGCGCGATTCGGGCACGGGCCGCGGCCTGGGCGATCCTCGGCATCGCCTCGGGTCTCAGCTGGTGGTCGAGCCAGATCGGGACGATGCTGCTCCTCGCTGCCGCCGTCGTGCTCACCGTCGCGCGGCCCCAGGTCCTCCGGAGCCCCGGGCCCTATGCGGCTCTCGCGCTCTTCTTCATCGTGAGCTGGCCCTTCTGGCTGTGGAACGCGCACCACGACTGGGCCACGTTTCGCCACCTCGCGACCTGGGGCGGACCGCTGCCGCCGTGGCGCAGTCGGTTCAAGATCCTGGGCGAGACGCTCGTCATGAGCCTGCGCGACTACTTCTGGGACGGAAAGGTGGTGCGGCTGCCGCCATGGGCTCGGCTCCTGAGCTGGGTCGCGCTGTTGGGCGTATACGTGCCGGGTCTGCTCGTCGCGGTGGGTCGGGCGGTCACGTGGACCCAGCGGATCCGACGGCGCGAGCGGCCGTGGCGGGACGCCCTGGATCTCGTCGTGGTGGCGTTCTGGGCAACCGTGGCGGCCCACCTCTTGACCTGGTTCGGCACGTCCACCGTGCTCCGCTACGCGATGACCTTCCAGGGAACCCTGCCGGTGCTCTGCGCGATGGCGCTGGCACGCCTGGCCACCGTCGGAGGCACCCCCGTCGCAGGTCTCCTCGCGGCGGCGCTCCTCAGCTTCAACCTGGCCACTCACGTCGCCTTTGTGAGGGACGGGAGAGCCGAGCCCTGGCGACCCGTCGACGCGGCCATTGGACGGCTCGAGGCGCTCGGAATCCACGCGTGCTACGCGGACGGACGGGTCTCCCAGGTCCTCACGTTCGAGTCCAACGAGCGGGTCCGCTGCTCCGACTACGTCGGATACCGGGACTATGCCCTCCTCGACGCCGTCGACCGGGTCGACGATCCCTCCGCCGTGGCGATCGTCACGCATCGCACCCTGCAGCACCCTCACCCCCAGGTCATGGCCAAGGCGCTCGACCTCGCCGGCGCTCGATACGAGCGAGAGAATGTCGGTGACTACACGATCTTCCACGGCTTCGCGGCCCCGGGCCCCGTGAGGCCAATCGTCCCGTCGGGATGGCTCGCGCGTGCGTCGTCTCGGACCGAAGCCGCCGGCCTGGCGCTCGACCGCCGCGTGTGGACCCGCTGGACGGCCCCCCAGAAGAACGGCCAGTGGTTCCAGCTGGACCTTGGACAACCTCATCCCGTCGCGCAGCTGACGCTTGCCGCGGGTCCCTGGCCGAGCGACGCGCCGAAGGGACTCCGTGTGGAGACCTCCGTCGACGGCGCGACCTGGAGGACCGTGGCATCGGCCCGGGAGGTGCTCGCCGGGCTCCACTGGTGGAAGGGTCATCCCCGGCTCGACGACAGCGGCAGGGTCATCGTCCGCATGGAGCCACGACTCACTCGTTACGTGCGCCTCACCCAGACCGAGAAGGGCGACCCCGGCACGGTGTGGAGCATCGCCGAGCTGTTCGTCTACGAGCCGGCCACGACGCCGTGGGAGCCTCCCGCCGAGGCCGCCGAGGCCGCGACCGCCGCCGAGCGCCAGCTGGACCACTGGATGGACGACCCCCAGGGACCGAACCCGATCCGCGCCCCCGTGACATACGAGCACCGACGGGCGCAGGTCCCCTGGAGCGCGGTGTTCGCCGGCACGAGTCGGGCCCTCGCCCTCGCGCCCGAGTGGGAAGGCGCGCACCTCCTCTACGGCAGGGCCCTCACGCGGGCGGGCTGGTCGGAGACGTTCGATCTCGACGTCGAGCGAGCTGCGGCCGACCAGGCATGGTCCGAGGTCGTCCGCTGGGCCGAGGAGGCGGAGACCGTCCCGGAGGGGCTGTGGCGCCACGGTCGCCTGGAGCACTGGGCCGAGGCGCTCGACAAGCTCGGCCGAGGCGACGCCGCCGCGGCGATCAGGCTGCGATCAGCCCCGGCACCCGATCGCCCCACCAGAGTCCGATTCGGAGAGGCCCTCGATCTGGTCGGTGTGGACCTGCCTCCCGAGGTCCGACCGGGTGAAACCGTGACGGTGCGCTACCACTGGCGGCTGGCGCAATCTCTCCGACAGGACTACTGGGTCTTTCTCCACATCCGGGGCCTGAAGGACGCCCGCAACCACGATCAGCCGATCGGGGCCGGGAACTTCGGCACCTCGCACTGGTCTCCGGGAGAGGAGGTCCGGCAGAGCGTGACGTTTCGCGTGCCGGACGACACCCCGCCCGGCCGCTACCCACTCCACGCGGGTGTCTGGCTACCCTGGACCGGCAAGCAGCTCAGGCCGAGCGCGACCGAGCTCTCCATCGTCCACCGGGCCGTGGTGGTCGGGAGCCTGACCGTCACCCGCTGAATCCGAGCGCGACGGGGGCGCCACGCGGTGCGATGCCCGTCGCGACGTGGCTTCGGGAAGAGTCCGGATTCTGGCCGAGCGGCGCCTGCCGTCCACCCCGCATCAGAGATCGTTGCCCGAGTACGACTGGTTGAACGACTTGTTGCAGAGCGGGAAGTCGGGAACGATGTTCTTCAGCAGCGCGTACGACAGCGGACGCCAGTTCAGGAACGAGGGGTCAAAGATCTTGACGCGCTCGAGCCGGCCGCTCCCGTCGGTCATCAGCCAGTGAACGATCCGCCCGCGCCATCCCTCCACTAGCGCGAAGGCCGGCTCGAAGGCCGGCAATGGGCCCGGAGCCGACTCCAGCGGTCCCACCGGCAGCCCCCCGACCGCTTGCTCGATCAGCTTCACCGATTCCCTCGCCTCCTGGACTCGGATCAGCGTGCGCGCCTTCACGTCGCCGGATTCGAGCACGGGCACTCCGAACGACAGCTCCCCGTAGGCCGCGAACGGATGGTCGCGCCGCGCGTCGACGTCCAGGCCGGACGCGCGCGCCACGAAGCCGAGGACTCCGTGGTCACGCGCGATCCGGGTCGTCAGGCGGCCAGTACCTTCGAGTCGATCGGCCACCAGCGTGTTGCCGAGGCTGATCTCGACGATCTCGTCGAAGTCCGCCAGGGCCCCGCGCACCTCGGAGACCACGTCCAGCCCACCCGGCAGGTCCGTCCGGACACCGCCGGGATGGAGAGTTCCCCGCAGCAGCCGGTGACCCGTCAGGCGCTTGTTCAGGCGCATGAGCCGCTCGCGGATCCGGAAGCAGTGCGAGTGAGCCACGCCGAAGCCCGTGTCGTTGGCGATCATCCCGAAGTCTCCGACGTGGTTGTAGAGGCGCTCGAGCTCGAGCAGCAGCACGCGCAGGTACCGCGCCCGAGGCGGCACGACGGTGCGGCTCAGCGCCTCCACCGCCTGACAGTAGGCCAGCGCGTGCCCGACGCTCGTGTCGCCTGACACGCGCTCAGCCAGCTCCACCCCATCCTCCGGCGCACGTCCTTCGAAGAGCTTCTCGGTCCCCTTGTGCGTGAAGTACAGCCGGGACTTCATATCGATGATCGTCTCGCCCACGACGCTGAAGCGGAAGTGGCCGGGCTCGATGATGCCCGCGTGCACCGGTCCCACCGGGATCTCGTACACTCCCTCGCCGCCGACCTGCCTGAACGGAAAGGCCTGGCCGTCATCGTGGAAATCCCGGGGGACGGCGTCCTTCCGGAGGGGGAAGAAGTCCTCCGGCCAGAACGCGTGCCGCACCAGCGGCCGGGGATCGGGATGCCCCCGAGCCCCAATGCCGAAAAGATCGAAGATCTCACGCTCGAACCGTGACGCCGGATAGTGGAAGGTGGCTAGCGACGGGATCTCGGGTCGCTCGGCGGACACGGCCACCGTCACGTGGACGAACCAGTTCCCGGCACCCTGGCCGAACAGGTAGTGGACCTCGAACCCTCCGCGATTCGACCGGCAGTCGGCTCCTACCATCAGGATGAGGTCGGCCCCGAAGCTCGAGTGCAGCCACCTCGCGAGCGCCGGCACCTCCTCGGCCGCGATCGTGCAGCGAAGCTCCCGAGGCCCGTGAAGGCGCACCCCGGCGACGCGGCCCTGAAACTGCCGACTGAGCGACGTAACCAGGCTTTCGAAGGCCGTCATGGCCCCACGATCTCGACGATCTGGGCAAGGAGGCGCGCCAGCGGCGCCGGGACGAACAGACCCAGGACGACCAGCACCGCCATGCACAGAACGAGGGGCGCCAGCCGCCAGCGATCCTCCTTCCCGAGGAGCACGCCGGCGGGCGGCGCTCCGTACAGCATCCGGTTCGCGTGGGTCACGAACCCGACACAGGCCACGGTCAAGAGCGCCAGCACGATCCCCATGAGCCAGGGTCGCCCGACCGCAAAGCCGGCCCGCACCAGCGCGAACTCCGAGACGAACAGGCCGAACGGCGGCAGGCCCACCAACGCCAGGGCTCCGGCCAGGAACAGCCAGCCCGTTCCCGGCATCGACTGGAGCAGGCCGGTCACGCGCGCGATGTCAGCCGTTCCGTATCGGCGGAGGACTCGCCCGGCCAGCAGGAACATCGTGGACTTCGCCAGCGTGTGGTTGAGGAGATGCAGCATCGCCGCGATCGTCCCCGGCGGCCCCAGCGTCAGCCCTACGCACACGAGGCCCATGTGCTCGATGCTCGAGTAGGCGAGCATCCGCTTGTAGTTCCGCTGCATCACGAGGCTGAATGCCGCGATTGCGAGTGACAGGACGCCCAAGACGGCGAGAAACCGGTTCGGAAAGGCGGCGCCGACGGCAATGCTCACCACCGCCTTCCAGCGGACGATCGCGTAGAGCGCCACCGCCAGCAGCACGCCCGACATCATGGCCGAGAGGGGCGCGGGCGCCTCGGCGTGGGCGTCGGGAAGCCACGTGTGCATCGGCGCGAGCCCGGCCTTCGTCCCGTAACCCACCAGGATGAACACGAACGCCAGCTCCATGACTTCGGGGTGGAGCGCGGGCGCGGCGGCTCTCAGCACGGTCCAGTTCAGAACCGCCTCCTGCGGGTCGGCCAGCCTCACGAAGTCGAAATACGCGAGCACGGTGCCGGCGAAGGCAAGGGCGATGCCCACCGACCCCAGCAGCACGTACTTCCAGGACGCTTCGACCGACGCCTTGGTGACGTCGAGCGCGATCAGCATGGCGGAGGTGATGGTGGTGGCCTCGATCGCCACCCACATCAGACCGACGTTATTGGTCGTGACCGCACCGAGCATGGTGAAGCCGAACAGGTTGACGAAGATGTGGAAGCGACGGGTCCGCCGGGGCTCGTCGCTCCGATCGAACCCCGGGCCGAGCCACGTCGCTAGCACCGTGACCACCGAGACGCAAACCGCGAGCAGCGCCGACAGGGCATCCGCCCGGAGGACATCCTGCCACCCCGCCACCACGACCTTGTCCGCCAGGACCTGCCGCCCCAGCGCGAGGGCCGCACCGAGCGAGACGAGGGACAGGCCTGCGTTCGTCCAGCCGACGGCCCGCCGGAAGGGCACGGTGACCAGGGCGAGCAGCGCCGCCAGCAACGGCGGGCCGAGCAGGAATCCGAAGGTGCGCACCGCTCCTCAGTGCCTCAGCCGACTCAGGCGCTCGACGTCCATGCTCTCGAACGTCTCGTGGATCTGATAGACGAAGATCTGCATGACCAGGAACCCGAGTAGGGCGTCCAGGAAGACGCCCAGTTCCACGATCAGGGGGATGCCATAGGTGCCGAGAACGGCCAGGAGCGTCAGGCCGTTCTCCAGCATCAGGAAGCCGATCACCTGCGTGATCGCCTTCTTGCGGCTGACCAGGACGAACAGGCTGACCAGGATGAGCCCCATGGCGAGCGGCATCCCCGCCCGGGTCGGCAGGCGGCTGAGCGCCACCAGGGGGCGCGAGATTACGTAGCCCACGAGCACCAGCAGGCCGGCGATGACGAGCGACGTCGCCGTGTTCACATAGGGCTCCAGCTCGCGCTCGGTGCGGAAGCGACGCTCCATGCGCCGGAGGAGCGACGGAATCGCGACTCCCTTCACGGCCAAGAGCAACGCGGCCACCCAGTAGAGGTCCGGGCGCTGGCCGTAGTACCCGACGACGGTCGCGACACCAGCGAGCACGGTCGACTGCCATGCGAAGGCGTTCACGTAGGCCGGGACGCCGCGGCGCCCCAGGACGACGAACACGAAGAGCAGGATCAGGCTCGAGCCGAGGACGGACAGTTGGGAGAACGTCGCCGTCATCGGATCACCGCAAGAGGAACGATGATGAGACCGCCAGGAGCGCCAGGACGAAGGAGACGCTCAGAAGCTCCGGCACCCGGAAGAGCCGGAGCTTGGCAACGCAGGTCTCGAACCCGGCAACGGTGACCGCGAGGGCCAGCAGCTTCAGCAGGAAGCTCCCGAGGGCCACCAGGAGCGCCTCCAGGGTCAGGGTGCGGGCCACGCCCCAGGGTACGAAGAGATTGCCCAGCAGGGCGAAGAAGACGAGCAGCTTCGTCGCCGCCGCCCATTCGAGCAAGGCCAGGTAGCGCCCCGAGTACTCGAGCAGCATGGCCTCGTGGATCATCGTGAGCTCGAGATGCGTGGCCGGGTTGTCCACCGGCAGCCGCCCGGTCTCCGCCAGGGTGACGATGAAGAGCGCGGCAAACGCCAGCAGGTGCCCCGGGCTCACGGCCCTCGCGGGATCCGCCAGCGTGCTCACGACGATCCGTCCCAGGTTCGTGGAGCCCGCGCTCAGCGCCAGGGCGAACACCGCCAAGGCGACGGTCGGCTCGGCGAGGGCGGCGACCGTCACCTCGCGGCTCGCGCCCATGCCTCCGAACGCCGAGCCGGGATCGAGGCCGGCCAGCGCCAGGAAGAACGTGCCCAGGAGAAGCAGGTACACGAGGACGACCAGGTCGCCCATCGCGTCGAACGGAAGGGGCGCCGCCAGCACCGGCACCAGGGCCGTCATCGCGACCGTGCTGGCAAAGATGACGAATGGCGCGGCCCGGAAGAGCCAGGAGGCGTTCCGAGAGACCACGACCTCCTTCCCGAAGAGCTTCCGCAGATCGAGATACGGCTGCCAGAACGGCGCCCCGCGCCGGTTCTGCAGCCGTGCCTTCATCCAGCGAATCAGCCCCACCAGCCCGGGAGCGAGGAAGAGCGCCAGGGACGTCTGCCCGACGGCGACCACGTAGCGCATCAGCTCGGCCATCGGGACACCAGCAGGAGCAGGACGAGCGCGAGGATCATGTAGAGGAGGTAGAGGTGAAGCGATCCTGCCTGGAGCCACCGCACGCGGAAGGCCGTCCGGCGCAGGAACGACACGACGGGCGCGTAGAGGAGCCGCTCGATCCAGGGATGCACCTCGCTCCGGTACGCGATCGACTGGACGAAGTATCTCGATTCGGGGTGGAAGTCGATCGAGAGATCCTCGGTCGGGCGGTAGAGCTCGGCGAAGACCCGCCGGAGCGGCTCCGCGAACGCGGTCGCGGTGTACTCCATCCGGGGCGTCTGGCCGATGCGGCCGCAGCCCCAGGTGTCTCCCACACGGAGCCGCCGATCAGCAGCGCCGAGCCGGAACGCCACGCCCACGGCCACCGACACCAGCACGAGCCCGGCCGCCACGGCGGCGGGCGCGATCGCACCCGCGCTGCCGGGCATCTCGAGCGTCAGCCCGGGCATCTCGGTCGCGAGACCCGCGGGCAGCCCGCCGAGCCCGCCCACCGCCGAGGCCAGGAGCGGCACGATGAACGAGGGCAAGACTCCGAGGGCCAGGCAGGCGAGCGCGAGCACACCCATCCCGAGCTGCATGGCCAGGGGCACCTCTCGCGCCCCGGCGGCGTGGACGGTGCGGGGCATGGCGAGAAACGAGATGCCGAAGGCCTTCACGAAGCACGCGGCGGCCAATCCGCTGGTCAGGGCGAGCACCCCGACCGCGAGCGGCATGAGCACGGCCAGCTCCGCTCGAGGGAGCTGCGGTCCGCCCAGGAGCGCCTGGAACACCAGCCACTCGGAGATGAAGCCGTTCAGCGGCGGCAGCCCGGAGATGGCGACTGCACCGACGAGAAAGCAAAAGGCAGTCCGGGGCATCCCCTTGATGAGCCCGCCCAACTCCTCCATGTTGCGCGTGTGCGTTACGTGCAGCACCGCGCCCGAGCCGAGAAAGAGCAGCCCCTTGAAGCAGGCGTGGTTGAGGGCGTGATAGAGGCCGCCAACGAGCCCCAGCACCGCGAGGGCCGTGAGACCGTAGCTCTGGAACATCATGCCCGCGCCGATGCCAAGGCAGACGATCCCGACGTTTTCCACGGAGGAGTAGGCCAGGAGCCGCTTGAGGTCCTGCTCCATCAGCGCGTAGAGCACGCCCAGGAGCGCAGAAACGGCCCCCGCCGCCAGTATGGCCCCACCCCACCAGGGAGGGCCCCCGCCCAGCAGATCGAGGGCGACCCGCAGTAGCCCGTAAACGCCCATCTTGATCATGGCACCGGACATGAGCGCCGACACGTGGCTCGGGGCGGCCGGGTGCGCGAGCGGAAGCCACACGTGGAGCGGGACGAGGCCCGCCTTCGACCCGAATCCGAGGAGTGCGAGGAGGAACACGGCATTGCGCGCATTGGCAGGCAGCGCCGACGCGGCGGTACGGAGATCCGCAAATCCCGTCGACGGCGCGCTCGCCGCCATGATCAGGAACGCCGCCATCAGCAGGACCAGCCCTCCGTGGGCCATGGCCAGATACCAGAGGCCGGCCTGGCGGGTCTCCCGCTGATCGGACTCGGTCAGGACGAGGAAGTAGGAGGCGACCGACATCAGTTCCCAGAGGAACAGGAACGTGATGACGTTGTCAGCAAGCGGGACGAGACTCAGGGCGAGCAGGAAGAGATTCAGCATGGCCCCGAGCTGGCGCAGGGAGTGCGTCCCCTCGTAGACGCGAGAATAGGCCCCGCCAAAGAGCACGCTGGGGATGGCGACGACCTCCACCACCAGGAGGAAGAATGCGCCCAGGCGGTCGAGATGCAGGCTGACCCCGCCCGCCATCGCGAGCAACTGAGGGATCTCGAGCCGAAATGGGGTACCCGAGATCAGCGTGTCGAGGCCCAACGCGAGTCCGGCGGCGCCGCTCACGATCGCCCCCGACGTCGCGAGGACGCGGGCGCCCGCGCCTCTCGGGGCAAGGAGAGCGCCTCCAGCCCCGGCGACATGGCCAAGAACCATGGTCAGGAAGAGCGGCAGGGTCGGCGACATGCTCATCGCCGCGAGGAACGGGTCGACAGGCGATCGAGCGCCGTCAGGATCCCCCGGAGGATGTCCGCCGGCTCGGGCGGGCACCCGGCCACGAAGACATCCACGGGGACGATCTGGTCAACGCTGCCGGCGACGGCGTAGCTTCCCCGGAAGACGCCGCAGGTCTTGGCGCAGTCGCCCACCGCAACCACCAGCTTCGGGTCCGGCGTCGCCTCGTACGTCTTCCGGAGCGGCACCTCCATGTTTCGCGTGACCGGGCCGGTGACCAGCAGCAGGTCTGCGTGCCGGGGCGAAGCGACGAAGTGGACGCCGAAGCGCTCGACATCGTACACGGGACTCGTGAGACCGCTGATCTCGAGTTCGCAGCCGTTGCAGGATCCGGCATCGACCTGCCGAATCGCGAGGGCGCGGCCGAGCAGGCGCCGCGTACTCGCCTCCACCTGCCGCACCAGCTCGACGGTGGTCGCGTCGCCGGGCTCGAGCGGCTCGGTGGCGAGGCCGATCTTCAGGATCTTCGCGAGAAGAGACACGTCAGCCGCGGCGGTGCTCGCGCTCGAGCTCGCGGAGCATGTGCTGCGTTCCGGTGAGCTGGCTGCTGAAGATCCGGCGCGCGACCTGGAGGAGGTCGCCGACCAGAGGATCGCGCAGGGCGTACCGAACCGTGGTGCCTTGCTTTCGCGCCGTCACCACGTGGTTCATGCGCAACACCGCCAGGTGCTGGGAGACGCTCGACTGGTCCAGCGTCAGGACGGTCTGGAGCTCCTGCACGGTTCGATCGCGCTCCACCAGCAGCTCGACGAGCCGGATCCGGATCGGGTGAGCGAGCGCCTTGAAGAACCGCGCCTTGAACGCCTGCAGCTCGCCGGTTGCCTGGGTAGCGTCCACGGAGCATGATTGTATTGTCATAGTCTAATATGTCAACATAATGCTGCATAGGGAGTGGGGGACGTGACGACTTGGCGGCAAATGTGGCCCGTCGCCCCGGACCAGGGATGGCCGTCCGCCATGCCGGGGCATGGACTGGTGCCATCGCGCAGCGCGAGCGGCGCGAGGGACCCCTTGACTCATCGGATCCGCTGACCCCGAGAGCCG
>CAWGVS010000006.1:0-1237185 GCA_963826115.1 uncultured Candidatus Rokubacteria bacterium
TCAACCCCCGGTCGCCATTCCGGGCGGTCCGTATTCCGCTTCCCTGGGCCAAGCAGTGGCCCTCGATGGCACCGGATCGCTTGACCCCGATGCCGCGTGCGGCGACTCCATCGTCGCGTTTCGGTGGAAGTCGCCGGGCTGGCGGCTCTTACGGGAGCCACGCCGATCCTCAGCACCGCCCAGGTCCTCGCGCTCGGTCCCGGCTCCCACACCGTGCAGCTCACGGTGACCGATAGCTTCGGGCTCACCGCGACGGCGTCGACGACCTTGTCGGTGGACACCCAGGAGCTCTTCGTCGCCAACTATCAAGGCAGCACAGTGACCGTCTACGCGCGAACAGCAAACGGCAATCTCGCCCCGCTCCGCTCGATCGCCGGCGCCGCTACCGGCCTCGGCCAACCAACCGGCCTGGCGTTCGACCCCAATGACGACGAGATTATCGTGGCGAACGAGATCGGAAGTTCCATCACCGTCTACGCCAGGACCGCTGGCGGCAACATGGCACCCGTCCGGACCATTCAAGGCCCTCAGACCGGCTTGCAAGTGCCGACCGGAGTCACGCTCGACCTCGTGCACGACGAGATCCTCGTGGTGAGCCGCGGTGATGATTCCGTCGGGTATTTCCGAGGACCGCGCAAGGCAATGTTGCCCCGGTTCGGGTGATCCAGGTCCGGCGACCGGCCTCAGCCTGCCGGTGGGGCTCGTCGTCGACAACGTCCACGACGAGATCATCGTACCCAATGCAGACATATCCTCGGTGACCGTCTACGATCGTACTGCCAGCGGCAACGTCACGCCGCTCCGCACCCTGCAGGGCGGGTCGACCGGCCTCGCCTTCCCGAACGGCATCGCCCTCGACCGAACCCGCGACGAGATCATCGTCGCGAACCGAACGACGTCGCACATTACGGTCCATGCGCGTGCCGCGGATGGCGACGTGGCGCCCCTTCGAACCATCGGGGGCGCGTCGACCGGGGTGTCCCAGCCGGTTGGCGTCATTGTCGATCTCGTGAACGACCAGCTCGTGGTGGCGAACCTGGCGAATGGCGTCGTGACGTTCCCGAGGACGGCCGACGGAAACGTCTCGCCGGTGCGCCTTCTGACGGGCCCGAGCACCGGGCTGAACGGCCCCACCGGCATCGCGACCCTGCGACCCGTCACCCTCGCCGTGGTCAAGGACGGCTCGGGTGACGGAACCGTCACCAGCCTCGCCGGCCGGGATCGACTGCGGGACGGACTGTGCGGCGGTCTACGCCGCTGGTGCGGTCGTGACCCTGACGCCGACGCCGGCGCCCGGTAGTCTGTTCGACGGTTGGGCCGGAGACTGTGACGGCAGCGAGGATTGCACCGTCACGGTCGATCGGTCGCCGTCGATCACGGCGACCTTCTCATCTGCGCAACTGCTCACCGTCACCGTCGCTGGATCGGGCAGCCTGACCAGCGATCCGCCCGGTGTGGCCTGTCCGGGGGACTGCTCGGAATCGTACGCGACCGAGACGAACGTCACGCTGACGGTCACGCCGGCCGTGGGGTGGGTCTTCTCCGGCTTCGGCGGCGATCCGGACTGTGTCGACGGCACGGTCACGATGAGCGGACCGGTAACGTTGTACCGCCACGTTCAGACTGCCGGCCACCATCGCGCTCGGCAATCTCGCCCAAGTCTATGACGGCACGCCGCGGGCGGTAACGGCGTCGACGACCCCGCCGGGGCTCGGCGTCGCCATCACCTATGGTGGGTCCGCTGCGGCGCCGATTCATGCCGGCAGCTACGCGATCGTGGCGACGCTCACCGAGCCGGGCTACCAGGCGAGCCCGGCCGTCCGGGACGCTGGTCGTCAGCCCGGCAAGCCAGGGCGTCATCTTCGCGCCGCTGTCTGACCGGACCTTCGGCGACCCGCCGTTCACGGTCGGCGCGACGGCCTCGTCGGGCCTCCCGGTGAGCTTCAGCGCGGCCGGCGCCTGCACGGTGGCCGGCACCACGGTCACGATCACCGGGGCGGGGAGCTGTACAGTCACCGCATCACAGGCCGGCAACACCGATTACTCGCCGGCGCCCGACGTTCCGCGAGGTTTCGTGACCGCGAAGGCGGCGGCAACGCTCCTGCTGGGCGATCTGAGCCAGATGTACGACGGGACGCCTCGGGCCTCGACGTTTACGACGACGCCAACGGACCTGTCTGGTGTCACGGTAACCTACGACGGCTCGCCGGCGCCGCCGACGAACGCGGGGAGCTACGCCGTCCTCGCCGTCCTCGTGCATCCCGATTATCAAGCTCCTGATGTTGCCGGAACGCTGGTGATCGCGAAGGCCAGCCAGACGATCACATTCGATCCCCTGTCCGACCGGAACCTGGGCGACCCGCCATTCCCTGTTGTCGCGACCGCTTCCTCAAACCTAGCCGTGGCGTTCGAGGTGACCGGCCCGTGCACGGTCTTGGGGACCTCCGTCACGTTGTCCGATATCGGGCTCTGCACCATCCAGGCCTCCCAGACTGGCGACGGCAACTACGAGCCGGCGACACCTTCCACTCGAACATTTCTGGTCATTGGCACGAGCCTGCCCGGGACCTGGTCGCCCGTGGCTTCGATGATGACTGGTCGTTGGGCACACACCGCGACTCGTCTCTTGGATGGTCGCGTTCTCATCGTCGGAGGATCGACCGGCACGGTGCGGCTCGCGACGGCTGAGATCTACGATGTAGTTGATGAGACATGGGCGGCTACCCCGCCGTTCCAGAACGCGCGCTATGGGCACCAGGCGGTCCTGTTGCGGGACGGACGGGTGCTGATCGTGGGAGGCACCGACGATACCGGAGTTCTCGCCAGCGTTCAGATCTACGATCCGGCCTCGAACGCGTGGGGCGCCACCGCACCCATGGCCGAGGGCCGGTACGTACCGACGGCGACCCTTCTATCGGACGGTCGCGTTTTGGTCGCGGGAGGTGCTACTGCTTCCGGTCGGACCGACTCGACCGAGATCTACGATCCTGCGAGCGGAACGTGGGCCGCCGGCCCGACCATGAATGCGCAACGATACGTCCACGCGGCGGTGGCGCTGCTCGACGGGCGCGTGCTGGTGGTCGGCGGCTTGTCACCCACGACTGTCCACGCCAGCGCAGAGATTTACGATCCCGCGGCGGGCGTGTGGACGAGCGTCGCAAGCATGGCGACGGCGAGGGAATTCCCGGTGGCGACCCGGTTGCTCGATGGTCGCGTACTTGTCACGGGTGGGCGCAACACGTCAGGACAGTATGTCTCGAGCGCCGAGATCTATGACCCCACGACCGACACGTGGACATCAACCGCGCCCATGGGCTCGGCGCGTTATGATCACGCCGCCGTGCTCCTGCCGGATGGCCTAGTTCTCGTCGCCGGCGGCATCTTCCAGAGCGGCCTCCTGGCATCTTCCCAGCTGTACAATTGGCGCACCAACACTTGGACCGCGGGCCCGTCAATGGGCACGGGCCGACGGGCGTTCACCGCCACGGCCCTCACGAGTCACCGGATCCTAGTAGCCGGCGGTGGCACGCTATCCAGCTTTAGCAATCCAGGTCCCGCCCAGGCGGGCGTCCAGGTCTACGGTAAGACGCCCCAGACGATCACCTTCGCGGAGCTCCCTGATCGAACCCTGGGCGATCCACCCTTCTCGGTGGAGGCAACGAGCATCGTCCGACCTTGCCGCGGCCTTCGGCGCGGCCGGACCCTGCTCCGTCACGGGCGCTCTGGTGACTCTGACCGGAGCCGGGAATTGCACGATTACCGCGCTCCAATCCGGGAGTGCGGAGTTTGCGCCGGCTCCGACCGTCCCGCGGACCTTCGGGATCCTCGCGCCCCTGACGGTCTCGAAGGCTGGCACGGGAACGGGTACGGTGAGCAGCGCGCCCCCTGGCGTCAACTGCGGTGCGGACTGCGACGAGGCGTACGCCGCGGGCACGGCTGTATCGCTGACGGCGGCTCCGGCTGCCGGCTCGCTCTTTGGCGGCTGGGGAGGAGCGTGCAGCGGCACCGGGGGCTGCACCGTCACGATGACCGGTGCGCGGAACGTGACGGCCACATTCGTCCCGAACGACCAGGATCTCCTCGTGATCGCCGTCGTCGGGTCGCCGCCGGCCGTCGCTGGCCCGGCACCAGCTTCTCGATGACCGACACGACCCGGAATCAGGGCGGGCTGGCCGCGCCGAACTCGCGCACGAACTACGTCCTGTCCCTGGATGCTACGCGCGACGGCGCGGACGTGATCGTTGGCGGCCGCGGCGTGGGGGCGCTCGGCGCCGGCATCTCGTCCAGCGGGCGGTGACCGTGACGATTCCGGTCGCCGCGCCGTTCGGAACCTATCGCCTGCTGGTCTGCGCCGATGACGTGAAGGCGATCCCGGAAGCTGACGAGAGCAACAACTGTTCGTCGTCGCGGCTCGATCCAGGTGACCCGTCCGGACCTCGTCGCGACGGCCGTCGCCGTGTCGCCGGCGGCGGCTCTGCCCGGGGGGACGCTCCAGGTCATCGACACCGTCCACAATCAGGGGTTGCTGCCGGCCGCCGCATCGACGATGCGGTACTACCTGTCCACCGACACGCAGAAGGACGCCGGCGATCGCCTGCTGAGCCCGACCCGCAGCGTGCCGGCCCTCGCCGCCGGCGCGACCTCGATGGGGCCGACAGCGCCGCCGATCGCCGTGGCGATCCCGAACAACGTGGCGCTGGGGTCCTACTACCTCCTGGCCTGCGCCGACGACACGACTGCGGTGGCCGAGACCAACGAGACGAACAACTGCCTCGCGTCCGCCTCGACGGTGCAGGTCACTCGACCCGATCTCGTGACGACGGCGCTGAGTAGCCCGCCGCCGGCCGCGCTACCTGGTGCGACGTTCCAGGTCGTCGACACCGTCCTGAACCAGGGCGTGTCGGCAGCGGTGCATCGACGATGCGGTACTACCTGTCCGCCGACACGCAGAAGGACACCGGCGATCGCCTGCTGAGTCCGACCCGCCCTGTGCCGGCCCTCGCCCCCGGTGCGAGCTCGACCGCGCCGACGAGTCCACCGATCACCCTGACGATCCCGAACAACGTGGCGCTGGGGTCCTACTACCTCCTGGCCTGCGCCGACGACACGACTGCGGTGGCCGAGACCAACGAGACGAATAACTGCCTGGCGTCCGCCTCGACGGTGCAGGTTGCCCGTCCGGACCTGATCGAGTCCGGACTCGGCGAGCCGCCTGCTACGGCTGCGCGGGGCAGCAGCTTCGCCGTCACGGAGACGGTCGTGAACCAGGGAGTTGTGGCCGCCGGGGCTTCGACCACCCGCTACTACCTGTCGACGGACGGCGTGGCTATGACCAAGCGGCTGAACGGCACCCGCGCCGTCGAGCCGCTCGGGCCCGGAGCGTCGTCTCCGGCGCCTCGACCACGTCGGTGTCGGTTCCGAACAACACGGTGCTCGGGGACATATCGGCTGCTGGCTTGCGCTGACGACACCACGACGGTGACAGAGGGCGCCGAGACGAACAACTGCCAGGCGTCGAGCGGAACCATCGTCGTGACACCGTGAGTTCTGGAGGTGAGGGTTGACGGCGGCGTCATACAGATGGCAGATGGTTAACAGGCAATCAATGGGCTAGCGAGGGGCTAGGTCGGTCCAGTACCTAATAGGCACCGTGTAGCATTCTGCAAGTCCAGCCCCCGCAACCAACGGCTAACGAACCGGCCTCCCAGGGTACCTTGGGAGGCGCCACGTCCACTTTGCCACCACTTTGCTACATCGCCCGGCACAACCCGGCAATCCGGGGCACGCTGGGGCACTCATGAACCGTCGTGGACAGTACTGGGCCGAGCCCACGGAACCCCCCGCGATGGCGAGGAAATCCCGCGCGGAATGTGGTACCCTCCGGGTCCTGGGCCGACGTAGCTCAGTTGGTAGAGCAGTCGATTCGTAATCGACAGGTCATCGGTTCAAGTCCGATCGTCGGCTCCAGCTTTTCAATCACCTCCACGCGGCTGGCATCAAGCTCCGTTGAATTGGCTACCACTCCAGAGTCGGCCGCGAGTTTCGTGGGCCGGCCAACGTGCCGATCCGGGTGCATGTCCGTATGGATCCGACGGCGAGACAGCTTCTGGCCGCGGGGCCCAAGGTTGCGCGGAGTAGCCCGGCACCTCGCCGTGCATCCCAGCGCCGTGCGGCGCGCCCTCCTGCGTGGGGCTTCAGGCTCGGAGACGGCGCATGCGCGTGCCTTCGGCCCTTGCAGGGCCGCTATCGGCCGTCCGGGATGTGCGCCCCGCGCTCCTTGAGGACGACTGGCGAACCTGATTCCATCGGCATGGCTCGCCGCCGTGCCAGGATGCCCGCGATTAGCCCGTGGCTCGGGGCCAGAAGCCAGACCAGGCCGAAGAGAACCGTGGCCACCAAGACGATGGTCCCACCCGCCGCCACGTTCCCGTGATAAGAGACCACCAGCCCCACGACGCCTGACATCGCCCCGATGGCGGCACTCAGCCCGAGCATGATCGGCAGACGGTCCGTCAGCAGCCGAGCGGTCGCCGCGGGGGTGACGAGCATGGCCACCACGAGGATGTTCCCGACCGCGCTCAGCGACACGACGATCGTGAGCGAGATCATCGCCAGCAGGAGGAGGTTCACCCAGAACACCGGCACGCCCATCGCCTGCGCGGCCTCGCGGTCGAAGGCGACCAGCAGCAACTCCTTGTGAAGGAGGACGAGGAGCAGGAGGACGAGACCGCCGACGGCCGCCGACAGGGCGATGTCCGCCGTGGTCACTCCCAGGACATTGCCAAACAGGAAGGCGGCGAGGTCTCGCGAGTAATTCCGGGTCGTGCTGATCAGAACTACGCCGAGCGCGAACGACCCGGCGAACAGGACCCCGATGGCCGAGTCTTCCTTGACCCGGCGCGTGGTCGCGAGGACCACGATCGAGGCGGAGGTCAACAGCCCGAACGCGAGCGCACCCAGGAACACGCTGCGTCCCAGGAGGAAGGCAATGACCACGCCCGGGAAGATGGCGTGGGAGAGGGCATCGCCGATGAACGAGAGCCCTCGCAGCACGACGTACGTGCCGATCGCGCCCGTGACCGCGCCCATGAGGATCACCTCGATCAGGGCGCGTTGCATGAACGCGTGCGCGAACGGCTCCACGAGCCAGTGGACGATGGTTTCCATCATTCGTGCTCGCGACCGAGAGGCTCGTGGACGTGTCGATGGTGAGGGTGCTCGACGGGGTGCGGGGCATGGGGCGGATGGGAGGAGGTGTGAGGCGGGACCACGGTCGCGGCAGACCCGGCCGGCCCCAGCATGATGACCGGACCGCCGTACGTTTCAGCCAGTATCGCGGCCGTGTACGTCTCCCGCGTCGGCCCGTACGATACCAACCGCTGATTCAGGCAGCAGAGGCAGTCGCAGGCGCAGGATGCGCTGACGAGGTCGTGCGTGGCGAGCAGGACGATCTTCCCCGTCTGGCGCCCGCTGTCGATGATGGTCCGAATCACCTCTTGCGTCTGGGCGTCGATCCCGTTGAACGGCTCGTCGAGGAGGAGGACGTCGGCGGCCTGCGCGAGGGCTCGCGCGACGAAGACCCGCTGCTGCTGCCCGCCCGAGAGCTGGCCGATCTGCGTGCGACGGAGCTCCCACATCCCTACCTGGCGCAGCACCTGCGCCACGACCAGGGCATCGGCGGCGCCCGGCCGACGGAGCCACCCGATATGAGGATAGCGGCCCATCATCACGACATCCCACACCGTCACGGGGAAGTCCCAATCGATCACCTCACGTTGAGGGACATAGGCGATGCGAGACCGCAGGGTGGCTGACGGACGCCCGAACAGCGTCACCGACCCCTGCACGATCGGGACGACGCCGAGGATGGCCTTCAGGAGCGTGCTCTTGCCGCCCCCATTCGGCCCAATGATGCCGATGACCTGACCCCGCTCGATGCGGGCATTGACGCCGCGCAAGACGACCTTCTGCTGGTAGGCGACGGTCAAGTCGCGGATGACGAGCGCTTCATCAGTCTCGTCCTTGACGTTCCCGCGCGATGGAAGGTCGGTCGGCACGGTCGTCACGGTTATCACCTTACTTCAGGGCGTCGGCGATCTTCCGGGCATTCGCGAGCCACATGCCCTCCACGGTCTCCGCCCCGCTCCCCGCCGGGCCCAGCGAGTCGCCATAGAGGTCCTCCACGATCTTCACGCCGGCCTCCTTGGCGAGCGTCGCGGCCAGCTTGGGATTGACGTTCGACTCCGCGAAGATCGCCTTGACCTTCTCGCGCCGGATGGTGTCGAGCAGCTTGGCCGTCTCCCCCGCGGAGGGCTCGGCCTGGGTCGACACGCTCGGGATGACCGCGCCGACGATCTTGAGGCCGAAGGCCTTCGCGAAGTAGCCCAAGGCGTCGTGGTTCGTCACCAGCTTCCGGCCGCCGGGCGGGATCTCGTTGAGGATCGCCTGCACCTGCGCGCGGGCCTCGTCGAGCCGCTTCTTGTAGGCCGTGGCCCTGGTCTCGTAGTCCGTCTTGTGCGCCGGATCGACCCGGGTCAGCGCGGCGACGATGTTGTCGACCATCTTCTTGGCGTTGGCGGGATCGTGCCAGACGTGCGGATCGTCGACCATCTTCCCGTCCTCTTCCCCTTTCTGGAGGCGCACCCCGCGTGTCACCGTCACGACGGTCGCCCGCTTCCCCGCCTTCAAGGTCCGGTCCAACCAGTCGTCGAGCCCGATCCCGTGCCGGAGGATCAGCGTGGCGCCCTCCAGGGCGACCAGGTCGCTGGCCACGGGCTCGAACTCGTGCGGGTCGACGCCCGCCGGGATGATGCCTTTGAGCGCGACCAGGTCGCCGGCCACCGCGGTCGTCAACGCGGTGATCTGCACGGTGGTCGCGATGACCTTGGACTGCTCCGCGGCGCCCAACGGGCTGGCGGCGAGGAGAGACACCAGCACCGCCGGAACGAGGACCCACGACAGGAGTCTTCTGAATACGCTCATTGTGATGCTCCTTTGCCGGTCACCACCGGCTCGACAGATGGGAATGCGGTGATTCCAGCCGTACGTCGGGCGCCGCGAACGTGTGTGATCAAGGACCAGAGCAGCAGCGCGAGCCCGAACACACAAGCGACCGTGGCACCCGTCGGCAGGTCGAGGGTGGCCGAGGCGAGCATGCCGATCAGGCTCACCGCGGCGCCAAAGACCCACCCGACCACGAGGCGGGTGGCGACCGAGCCGCCGATGGCCAGCCCGGCCAAGGCCGGGACGATCAGGTACGCGAACACCAAGAGCACGCCGGCCACTCGGACGGAACTCGTCACGACCACCCCGAACGAGGCGTAGAAGAGGAAGTCCCAGAGCCGGACCCGCCAGCCCTCGCGGAACGCGGCCGCCGGGTCCAGCGAGATCAGGAAGAACGGGCGTCGGCACAGCCAGTGGAAAAGTCCGACGGCCGCGTAGAGGGCCGCCACCTTGGCCACGTCCGGCGCGCGGACGGCGAGAATGCTGCCCACCAGCATGGTTCGCAGATGCTCGGCGCCGTGGGGCGAGCGGTCGGCCAGGAGCACGGCCGCGGCGGACGAGACCGCGTAGACCACGCCGATCACGGCCTCCTGGGACACGCGGCGCGTGCGGCTCCGGGTCATGGCCAGCACCAGCGCGCCGAGCAGGGTGGCCGTGAGACCGAACCAGTACGATCCCGGATCCTCGGGGTCGAACCCCACCAGGAACGCGGCCGTCGCTCCCAGGGCCGCAATCTGGGCGAGGGCGATGTCCACAAACACCACTTCTCGGGCGATCACGTGAATGCCGAGATAGGCGTGGATCCCCGTCAGCACGAGGCACATGAGAAAGGGGGCCCACATCAGCGCGAGGAGATCGCCAGCCATGCGAGCGTCGCCTCCTACCGCAACGCCTGGGCGAGGGTGTTCACGTTGTACGCGATCCAGTCGAGGTAGGCCTCGGCGCCCTTGACCGCGCCGGCTCCGGGGGCGAGGAGAACGACCCGCGCCCCGGTGTCGGCCGCCAGGCGGTCCGCCAGCTTCCGGTCACCCCAGGGCTCGAGGATGAGTGCCTTCACACTCTGCGCCTTCATTTGAGCGGCGAGCCGCACCAGGTGTCCTGGCGTCGGCGGAATGCCGGGTCGCTCCTCCACGGTCCCGCCCAGGACGAGGCCGTACCGCGCGAAGAAGTAGGCCCACTGGCTGTGGTCGACGACCACCTTCGCGCCTTTGAACGGGGCCAAGGTTCGCGCCCAGTCCGCCATCGCCGGCTCGAGGCGCGCCAGGAACGCCGTCCGGCCGGCCTCGAAGGCCGGCCGCTGCTCCGGCGCGACCCGAGCGAGTCCATCGACGATGTTGGCGGTGATGATCGTGGCCATGCCCGGGTCGAGCGTGTAGTGGGGATTCCCCACCGGATGGACGTCCCCCATCGAGCGGTCGACCTTGCCCGCCGGCACCTCGAGGACCGGAATGCCGATGGACGCGTCGACCCGCCCGGGCGCCCCGGGGATGAGCCGCGGGTTGTTGGCCCCCTGAATCGAGACCTCGGCCCAGCCGTCGAGCTCGAGGCCATTCAAGATCACGAGGTCGGCCCGTCTGAGCTTCACCATCTGCGACGGGCGAATCTCGAGGTCGTGCGGATTCTGGTTCCCGCGGGCCAGCGAGTCGACCTCGACCAGATCGCCGCCCACGGCCTGTGTGAGGGCCTTCAGGTCGGTCGTCGAGGCCACGACGCGGATCCGGTCGGCCCCTGCCGCCGGGCGGGGGCCAGGACCCCCCGCCCAGCCGAGCACGAGCCCGATGCCGATCACGGGGATCACAGAGCGTGGGGCGAGCCGACGGATGAGTCGTCGCATGTCCCAGTCCCCCTCAGAAGAGGTCCGCCGGATGGGCGCCGAGGATGAACGTCGCCTGGAACAGGAGCTCGTCGATCGAGCTCGGAGATCCGAGCCCCGACCGCTCGGTGTGCTTGTAGCCGAGGCGGAACCGCAGGAACTCCGTCGTGGAGAAGCTGATGTAGGGGCCGATCGCCCATTCGTGCCCGGCGCTGTTCGGGTCCTCGGTCCAGTCGTAGCGGAGCCCGAAGACCCATCGCTGCCAGGGTTGGACTTCCGTCCACAGGTAGAAGCCGTAGGCGTCCCGCTTCTCGAACTCGGTGTCCGAGGCCGGTTCGGACGCCTCCTGGGCGAGCCGACGCCGCATGAGGGACGCCGTGACGCCACCGTCCCCGGCCGCCGTCGACGTGACCGGGTTGTTCCGATGCGCGAACAGGATCTCCCCACCCCCTGTCAGCAAAGGGTGCTTCCAGTTCTCGGGCGTGTACTTGTACTTGAAGTCAACGCCCCCGTAGCTGGCATGCTTGTCGTCGGTGGTCAGCCCCGTCATCGCCGAGGCCCCGAGCTGGATGGCGAGGGTGTCGGTGAGGTCGAAGAACGTGCGAAGGCGCCCGGTGACGAGCGGGTCTCGCAGGGTTCCTCCCCCGAAGGCGACGTCGTTGTCCCCGTCGAAGACGCCCAGGATGGCCTGCAGGTAGAAGGGGGTCGGCGCCACCCACACGAGCTCGCCGCCGTTTTCCGCCAGGCCCTCATCGCCGAAGAAGCGGACCCAGACGTTCGGGTTGTCGATGAACGGCCGGTCGTGCTGGTGGAACTCGTTGAGGGAGCCCCAGCGCAGGCGCATGCGGCCGCCCTTGGCCTGGAAGCCCCAGGGAAGGGCCATGAGGGTCAGGTTCGCTTCCGCGAGCTCGGCGCCGAAGGAGCGCGTCCCGTCCTCCTCCAGCTCGTCACCCGCTTCGAACCGGACCTCGGCACGCGCGTAGGGATCGATCTGGCCGAAGAAGCTGACCTCGATCTCGCGGGGGAAGACGCGGTTCTCCTCGCCGGACAGCGAGCCGGCGCGCGCCTGCTCCACCCGCTTGGACGTGAGACTCCCCGCGAAGTCCCCGGTCACGCCCATGTCGAAGAGCAGCTGGCCGGCTCCGCGACGCTCGTACAGCGCGAACGGCTCTCGCGGGCGGGCCAGGTCCAGCGCGGAGACCGCCGGCGGATGGGGGCTGCGCCGCGACGGCCGGTGCCGGCGGAGCGACGGCGGTGCGGGGCCGGCTGTGCTTCGAGGCGCTGTAGCCGGTCCGTCATGTCCTGGATCGTCTTCTGATACTGCTCCTGCATCATCTGGAGCTGCTGCTTCAGCTGCTCGAGCTCTCGGCGGAGGACCTCGGCTTCCTGTGCCCTGGCGGGGCTCTCGGCGAGGCCCAGACCCAGCGCCAGGCACACCACCACCCATGCGCGCATGACGATGCTCCCTGTCGATGGGAAGGACACCGATCCACGTGGCGCCGGAGGCGGCCACGCGGGGTCGGCGGCTAGCCAACCACTGCGCGGGAACGGGGAGCGGCGACCTGGGGGTGGAGCCCGAGGATCGAACGACGCGGGCCTGGGGGGGAGTCGAGGCGAGGATCAGACGCGGGCGGCGGGAGCCAGCGTCCGGCGTGCATGCGAACAAGAACAGGTCCGGATTCGAGACGTCGCCGCGCGCGCCTCGTGGTGGCCAGGCAGCGGAGCGGACATTCCTCGTTGTAGAGACCCGGGTGCGTCGTGACCATGGACGTGGGCAGATCGCCCACGACGAGCAGGGCCAGGACGAGGCCGACCAGCCGCCGGCCCACCCAGGCGCGGGCCCGCGCGATCGTGTCCTGCAATCGGCTGCAGTGCTGGCGCATGCCATCACGTCGCGCACCGCCGGCAGAGCCCGAAGAGGCGCACTTCGTGCTCGCGTCACTTCGAACCGTCGCGTGCGGCGGACGTAGCGCGCAAGCCGGTCAGGGGCGCATCAGCGAGCAGACATCCCTCGAGGTCCTCGATGGCCCCACAGCCCTGGCAGATCAGGTGATGATGATGTCCCGGTGAATTCCTCGGACAGCTCGTATCGACGGCTGCCTCGGGTGGCCGCCCGAGGCCGTACGGCGCCGTAGGCCGAACGAGGCGCAGCCGCACGAGCAGGTGAACCGTACGGTAGACGGACACGACGTGCGCGCGGATGCCACCGAGGCGCGGGTGGATCTCCGCCACGGTGAGGGGCTCACGGCTCTCCGCGAGCACATCGAGCACGGCGCGGCGCGGACCCGTCAGGCGCAGGCCGCGCCGGGCAAGGGCGTGAGGCAACGTCTGCCGGATGTCGGCTGAAGCCCCAACACTCATATGCAACTCGGTTGCATCGTAGTCCATCAACTTCGGGCTTGTCAAGACGCTGGACCAAACCGTCCGAGCCGCGGATCTGACCGGCGTGTTCGGAGGCGCCGGCGACGCGAGTCTCTGGCCACGAGCGGGCACCTGAGCAACAGCGATCTGACGTCAGCCGAGTCGACTGCCCGGCGGCCAGTCTGGCCCTCAGACCAGGCCCGTTCGGGGTGGAATCGGGAGGTCGCTTGGCCTTGAGCGACGGTAACGAGGGCTGTGGCGACGTGGACCTACCGCGTGGTTGCCACCCGCGGTTGCCACCAGTATCTGGGCAACCACCGTGGAAAACCGCAACGGTTGATCGCTGACTGCCGCGCTCCGCCGAATCGTCTCCGCTAGGGCGATCTGGGCCCTGCGCCAGCCGTCCTCTCGCATTTGGCAGCAGCGTTGTATCGCATGGTCCCGTCGCTCACGCTGGCCTGAGACAGCGGCGAGTCGAATCGACGATGACCATCCGCCGCCGGGCGCCACGGCCAGCACCGACGCGGTGCTCCGCCGGTGCCACGGAGGCGCCCGGCGGGAGCCCGTAGAGCGACCGGATCGTCGCGATCACGTCCGGCGTGAACTGGCCATTTCCCCCATCGGCATCCATGAGACCCCCGTCCCGGGTGTGGTTCAGAAACCCGATGGCGTGGCCGATCTCGTGCGTCACCGTCCGCTGACAGAACGGTCCGCGAAAATCCCGGACCACCTGGATATCCACATCCGTGATCGCCCCCTGGTCGGTGTACCCGACCTCGGCGAGCCCACAGATGTCGGTGCCGAGTCCGTATCGGAACGACACTTCCGCCCGGGCGGCGCTCCCGACGAACGTGAACGTGACGGCCCCGCCCGTGGCCTGCGTCCACGCGACAACTTCGTCCGCCCGCGCGATGCCGTTGAGGAACACGCGCACTGGCAGCGGGGCCCAACGCACGGTCGCCCCGTCGTTGAACTGGGCATTGTGCTCGTAGAGTCCCGCATTGCGGGTCGTTGGACCGGTCGGGCTGTCCTTCCCCCCGCAGGCGGCGAGGCCGCGCCCCAGCAGGAGCATCCCAACCCCCCGACACAGGGACCGTCGCGTCATCATGCCCTGCCCTCCTGCCAGCCAGCCGCGCCGCGAGCGTCGCTGATCGGCGCACATCGAAGTGAGCACGCCCCGGACGTCCCGATCATCGGGAGAACCCGGCCGGCACGTCGGCGCCTGATGTCCTCAAAGTCCTGCCGGGGTCGTTACGCCCGCGGCTGAGCGGACCGTCGGCGCGCTCCCTGGACAACTCGCCTCCGTGGCCGTGGTCGGGCGCGCCCGGCCAACGGTCCCGGACAGCCTCGCGTACGACACCGGTGCACCCGGCCGAAACATCGCTCCCGGCGGCTTCGAGATCGGCCTGATCATCAGCGGATCCTCCTGCCCACCTTCCACCGGCGCTCAATGTTCACCCGTGACCTCATCGCTCCGAGGGACACGGACGAATCGACCGCCCGCATCGCGGAGCCCACACGTCGGCGACCCTCACGCGGCCGCGTCAGGCCGGTCGAGGTCGAGGGGCTGCTAGCGAAGCGTGGTGCGGGGACCGACTGGGGGACTGCGGGGACGGCCTGCGGTGGGCGACCAGAGGGCGACGATGGGGAGGCGGAGGAGGCCAGGGGCCAGCGCAGGAGGGTCGGGACACCACAGTGGGGGAAGAACGATCGGCCCGACACCGGGCGGGATCCGCTCCCCGCTGAGCAGCGGGCACTCCGCATCGAAGAACCCAGCCTCGTCCCCGTCATGCGCATGCGTGGGAACGGCATCGGCCCGAATCACCAGGACGACAAGGGCGATCGCGAGAACCGGAGAGCCGCGCGCACCACAGCTGCTCGGGACGCGCCACAACCTGCCTAGCATCCCCCCGATTCTAGGCAACCGGGTAGCCAAGCTCAAGGAATTCCCCGGATAGGCCGCGACCGCCCCATCGACGTTGCGCCGGGCCAGGGGGGGACTTGGGCTCTATGGCCGAGTCTGGACCGATAGGTCATGCGTGTCCTTGGTCGAGCCCGCGGCCCTTCGGCGGCAAGACCGTGTTGACAGCCAAGGCGACCATCGTCGATGCTCGCCGTGAGCCGAGGCACGCAGGCGCCCTGCCCATCCTGGCCTCCGGCTTCTTCTGGAGGGGGCCATGAATGCCGAGCGCAGCGCGGCCATCGACTGGCCAGCCTGGTTGGCCCGTTGGGACGCTCAACAGACAGGCTATCTTCCGGATCGCGAGGCGCGATTCTCGGCGATGTTCGATGCGCTCGAGGTCCTGCTCGGCTCGACGTTCTCAGCGCTCGATGTCGCGTGCGGCCCCGGATCCCTCAGTCGCCGGCTCCTCGCCAGGTTCCCCACCGCACGCGTGACGGCCGTGGACCTGGACCCGGTGCTCTTGGCGATGGGCAAGGCTTGCCTGGGCACCATGGACGGGCGCCTCACCTGGATCGAGGCTGATCTGAATGAGGAGACCTGGCCCGAAGCGCTCCCGGAGAGGCCCGTTGATGCCGCGTTGAGCACGACGGCCATTCACTGGCTGCCGCCTGGCCGGATCGTGACACTCTACCGCGTGCTCGCCAGCGTGATTCGACCGGGTGGGGTTCTCTTGAACGGGGACAACATGCGCTTCCCGCCCCAGGCCCCGTCCTTCCGGAAGCTCGCGCAGACGATCGCCGACCAGCGGCTGGCCGTTCACCGGGCCCGACCCAGCGCCCAGGATTGGGAAACGTACTGGACGGCGCTTCGGGCCGAGCCGGCGCTCGCGGCGCTGTTTGCAGAGAGGGATCGCCGTTTCGATTTCCGCCCGGCCGATCGAGAGGCCGCCGTCGGATCCACAACCCCGCGACGCAAGAACCTCGAGGCCGTCGTCCCCACGACGCTCGACCTCCACCGCGCCGCCCTCATCGACGCCGGATTCCAGGAGGTCGACGTGCTCTGGCAAAGCGTGGACAACCGCGTCCTCATGGCGGTGCGGTGAGAACCTGGCCCTCTCCCGGGGATCTTCTTCGTGCGTACGATGGCGAAAGAACCGGCCGCACACGCAGGGGTCCATGCCTGAGCCGATCGTCCTCGTGACCTGCGCGGCCTGGCCCGACCTCTCGGTGAGCGACCAGTGTCTGGCGGAGGCGCTCGAGACACGGGGCCGACGCGTCGAGGTCGCCCCGTGGAACGGTCCGTTCCAGCCCTTCGCGCAAGCCGCGGCCATCGTCCTCCGTGCGACGTGGGATTATCACACCGCGCTCGACCCATATCGCGACTGGCTCGCCTCCCTTGATCCCGCCCGCACGTTCAACCCACCTGCGCTGGTCCGGTGGAACCTGGAGAAGACCTATCTCCTGGATCTCGCGGCCCGTGGCGCGATGCTCCCGCGATCCATGGTCGTGCCCGCGGACACCGCCGCAGTCGCGGACGCCCTCGGGACCATGGGCGTCACGGACGCCGTGCTCAAACCCACGATTAGCGGGATTAGCGCCAGCGGCTTTGGCGTCGAGCGGGTGACACCCGGCGGTGAAACGACGGCGATCGATCGAATGCGGGCGACCAAAGCGGTCGACCGGCTGCTCGTCCAGGAGTTCGTGCCTGAGATCTCCGGGGGCGAGCTCGCCGGCGTCTTCTTCGACGGACACTTCTCGCACGGCCTCCGCCGCGTGCCTGCGCCTCACGACTTTCGCGTCAACGCCCAGTACGGCGGCCGCTTGGAACCGGCCACACTGAGCGACGAGACAGTCCGGCAGATGGCCGGCGTCCTCGCGCTCCTCCCCGTGGTCCCGCTCTATGCGCGCATCGACGGCGTGTTGCGCACCGGGCGCCTCCTCCTGATGGAGGTCGAGGTCAACGAACCCGGGCTCGGGCTCCACCTGGCGCCGGGCGCGGCGGAGCGCTTCGCGGACGCGTTGCTCGCGCGGCTGTCCTCGTAGATCGGCATCCCGTTCTCAGGCGCACCTCGTGCTCCGACCTGCCTCCCCGGGCGGACGTGCGGCCGACGGGCACCGCGCACCGTCCCGTATTCAATGGCCCTGTCCTGAATGGCCTTGTCCCGCTTGATGTCGGAGATCTCTTCGTCGAATTGCCCGACGCTCCCGTGTCAGGTCTGATCCGATAGGAACTCGAGGAGCGCGCGGCGGGGATGTCCGAGCTTCCGTCGATCACGTACCTCACGCGTTCAGCAGCCGCTGCGGGAGGAAGGGCCGGAGTGTCGGACGTTCGCGCGCGGGGGCGGTGCTATACTGCCCCCGGCGATGAGTTGGACGGCGGTGCGGCACGCTCTGGCGGTAAGCCTCTCGCTGATCCTGATGGCCGCGGAGGCCCCGGTCTTTCATCGGCATGGCGGCGGCGCCCCCGCCATCTACGACGAAGCGTGCCCTCTTGCTCAGCTCGTCGCGAGCGGCAGCGAGGCCGGCCTGACTCGGCGAGTCGACCTGAGTCAGCCGTTGCCCGCGATCGACCTCGCCCCGTGTCCAGCGTCGCCGACGGACTCGCCGATCGACGTCCTTCCGTTCGAGCCGCGCGGCCCTCCGTTCGTCGTCTGACGGCCTCCGTTCTCTAGCGCCGGGCGATTCATCGCCCGGGTGTCCCGCATCCACAGTCGGGGAATTGGTGTGCGCGGTTCCTGTCGTTCCGCGCGCTCGTAGCCACTGCGGCAGCTGGATCCGTATGGAGCCCCCGCTCCAGAACCGACGAATCGGCCGGAGGGCCCGTGGCCTTTCCGAGCGAAGAGAGTGGGCGATGGGTCGTAGGTTAGGCCGGTAGCGTGGCCAGGACAGGTCCCGTCGGGGTCGAAGCGGTAGCCCGGATCGAGCGCCTGCTCCTGGGTGGTGCCGAGGGAGCGCTCGGGGTCGCCCTCGTGGCTCTCGGCGGGCAGTACCTGGCTGGCTACGGCGTGCTCGCCCCGGTGGCCGTCTATCAGCTCCTTCTGGCCAGTGTCCTCTATGTCAGCCATGTCAGGGCGCGCTCCGCGGACCGGCCAGGGGTGCCGCCACCCAGACCTGCCGAGGAAGAGTCGGCGCGCGGTGAGACGGCCGAGCCTCCGGCTTCTGGCACTCACGCGGAGAGACCGCGCACGCCGAGGGGGCGCCATCCGGAGGCATTCGTTCTCCCGGTGGCGGGCGCCGCGGGGCTGAGCCTGATCGTCGCATCGCTGTGGGGCAACCTCGCATCGGGACCGGTCGGGCGGATCACGCTGCTGCTGGCCATCAGCCTCGGAATCCTTGCGTTTCTGCTTCTGGTCGCCGCTCGGGCCGTCGTGGCCTCCGCTCCGTCGCTCCCGGATTCCGTGGCCTTAGGGGAGTGGCTGCGGGGTGGCCAGTGGGTGGCCGCGCTGACCGGTGCCGGCCTGCTCGCGCGGGGTCTCGGCCTCGCGGCGGTGGACGTCGGCTTTTGGATCGCGGTGGTCTTGCTCACGGGATGCGCAGCGTGCGCAAGCGAGCTCTGGGTACGTAGCGCGCTTGGCGCGGTTCGTCCAGGGGATCCTCGACCGAGCGTCGTCCCTCCACGGCTCGTTACGCTTCAGGTTCTGCTCTACGGGGGCGTCTCCCTTCATGGTCTGGCGGAGCTCGCGGAACAGCGTCTCGGTCTCTCGCTGCGATCGACCTGGGCCATCACCTTCGTGCGCCGAAGCGCGGGCGTGCTCCTGGTGAGCCTCGTCGGGCTCGTCTGGCTTTCGACGATGCTCGTGGTCATCGGTCCGCAGGAAGAGGGGATCCGGCTGCGGTTCGGACGCCTCGCCTCGCGAATGCCCGTCGGCCCCGGCCTGCACCTCAAATGGCCGTGGCCCATGGAGACCGTCGATCGGTATCCCGTGACGCGCGTCCAGACCCTGGCGCTCGGCTACGCCGGGCCTCCCAAGGATTCTCTCCTGTGGGCGCGGACGCATGCGGGGGAGGAGTATCAGCTGCTTCTCGGTGATGGCCGGGAGCTGCTGTCGGTCGACGCGACGGTCAGCTATCGCATCCGTGACGTCGTCGCCTTCGCCTTCGGGTCGCAGAACACCCGGGACACCCTCGAAGCGCTGGCGTACCGGCTCCTCATGCGGGAGACCGTCGCCAGCGATCTGGACCGTGTGCTCACGGCCGACCGGACCGAGTTCGGGCGCCGGTTCACGGGCGCGCTCCAGCGGGCGTGCGACGAGCAGGGGCTTGGCTCTGGATGTGCTCCACGTGGGCTTCATCAGTCTCCACCCCCCGGTCGGGATCGCCACCGCCTACGAGGACGTCGTGAGCGCGGAGATCGAGCGCGAGACGCGGGCCGCACGGGCACGCACCTACCAGGCGGCCACCGTACCGGCGGCCCAAACCGAGGCCACGCGTCGTGTCCGGGAAGCCGAGGCCGAGGGTGCCCGGCGCCTCGCCGACGCCAAGGGTGCGGCGGTCCGATTTCTGGCCACGCTCGGCGCCTTCCGGACCGGTCCCGAGCTCTTTCGGTTTCGCCGCCGGCTGGAGGCTCTGGAGGAGGGGTTGGCCGGCCGGAGCCTGTTCATCGTCGACCACCGGCTGCGGACGGGCGCCGGCGAGCTCTGGATCGACGTGCGGCCAACGACGCCGAAACCCCGACAGAGGGAGAATCCATGATGGGGCGCTCGCTCGTCCGCTGGATACTCGCGGCTGGGATCCTGACCACGATCGTCGCGTCCAGCGTGGCCGTGGCCGTCCGCGAGGGGCAGGTGGCCGTCGTGACTCGGTTCGGCGCGCCACGGACGGTGTGGCCTGACGCGGGCCTCCACGTGAAGTGGCCGTGGCCGATCGAGCAAGTCTGGCGGTTCGACGCGCGCCAGCGACTCTTCAACTCGCGCTTCGTCGAGACACTCACGCGCGACAAGAAGAACATCGTCCTGCGCACGTTCGTCATCTGGTCGGTCGGGGACCCGCTCACCTTCCTGCAGTCAGTCGGGGATCTCGCGAGCGCGGAGGATCGACTCGATGGGCTCGTGACCAACGCGAAAAATGCCGTGCTGGGCCGATATGAGCTCGTCGCGCTCGTGTCCACCGATCCCACCCGGCTCAAGGTCCCCGAGATCGAGGCCGACATTCTCGCCGACGTGCGCGGCACGGCCCGCGAGCGCTTCGGGGTCGACGTGCGCCAGGTCGGGCTCAAGCAGCTCGGGTTGCCTCCCGAGAACGTCCCGTTCGTCTTCGAGCAGATGCGGACGGAGCGACAGCAGTTCGCGGCTCGGTACCGGGCGGAGGGCGAGCGCGAGGCGGCAGCCATTCGCTCGCAGGCCGACCTCGATGCCGCCAAGGTGCGCGCCGAGGCGACCCAGAGGGCCGCCGAGATCGGCGCGCGGTCCGAGGCGCAGGCCGCCCGCATCTACGCCGAAGCCCAGGCCGGGACCCTGAGCTCTATCGGTTCCTGCGCTCGCTGGATTCTCTGAAGACCATCCTCGGACAGCGCGCGACGGTCATTCTCCGAACCGATGCCGCCCCCTTCAGTCTGCTGACGACCCCTGGCCTGGCCGAGGGAGTCGGCTCCACGCCCGGTCAGCAGTCGAAGTAGGCATCATGACGCCGTCAGCATTCGCGTCGCGGCTGCTGCTCGACAGTCTCACCAGCGTCTTCCGCCTCCTCAAGTGGGTCACGGCGCTGGCGGCCATCGCGGTCCTGGTGTCCGGAGTCACCGTGGTCAAGCCTGACGAGGTGGCGCTCCGGCTGCGGTTCGGGAAGCTGACGGGCCAGACACGAACCGAGCAGATCCATGGCCCTGGGCTGCTGATCGCCCTCCCGTATCTGATCGACGAGGTGATCCGGGTCCCCGTCAAGCGTGTGCAGGAGATGCGCATCGAAGCACTGACCGGCTGGGGCCAGGCGGGTGGCGACCGCCTGGACGTCACGACCACCGGATACGCGCTCACGGCCGATCACAACATCGTCCAGCCGCGCGCCGTGCTCAAGTACCAGATCGCCGATCCCGTGGCGTGGGCGCTCCGGGCGGTGGCACCGGAGCGCGTCGTCCACGATGCCGTGGTCTCCGCCCTCACCCGGACGCTCGGCGAAATGACGGTGGATGCGGTCCTCGTCGAGGGCCAGAAGCAGCTCGCCGCTCAGGCGCTGGGGCGCGCCCAGTCTCGGCTGGATCAGGACGGACAGTGGGTACGGCTGCTCGCCCTTGAGTTCACGGCGCTCCGGCCGCCACCGCAGGTGGCGCCTGACTTCGATGCCGTGCAGAGCGCGTTTGTCGAGCGCAAGACCCGGGCTGATCAGGCGCGGAGCTACCGTGAGCAGGCCTTGCCGGGAGCAGCTGTGGACGCTCAGAACCAGGTCCGAGCGGCCGAGGCCGACGAGGCCGGCCGCCTCGCCGAGGCCCGGGGCGCAGCGGCCACATTTCTGGCGATCCAGGCGGAATACCGCCGGAGCCCCGCCGTCGTGCGGCAGCGGTTGTATCGCGAGGCAATGGAGCAGGCCGTGGCGGGGGTCGGCGGCCGGATCCTCGTGCCCCCCGGCCGGGACACAGGGCGGATCCTCATTCCGACCGAGGCCAGGTCCGGCGAGAGCGCGGGACCGGACGAGCCATGACGGTGCTCGCGATTCACCCTCGCTCGCTCAGTGGGCACCTCCAGGCCGCGCTCGAATCCGGGCTGACGGCGGACGAGCGCCGCCGGATCGCGCGGCGGCTCGGGGGCGCGTTGGTTGCCGGAGTCCTGCTCGTCGCCGGCCTGGCGCACCGGTACCTCGTGCCGGGCCAGGCGGAGATCACGGCGGTGCTGCTGGCGCTCGGCGCGGTGGTCGCGATGGCCCCGGTCCTGGTGGCCGGGGTCCGCGGCTTTGTCACGCGCGACCCGAACTCCGCCGTGGATCAGCTTGTCAGCCTGGCGCTGCTCGCCGCCGCGGCGGTCGGAGAGTTCGAGACCGCGATCCTCGTGCCCCTCGTGATGGAGATCGGCCACTTCTTCGAAGAGCGCAGCATTCTCGGCGCCCGCGCGGCGATCGAGGGGCTCAAGACCTTGCGGCCGGACACGGCCGCCAGGCTGGGGGCTCGCGGCGAGGAAGTGGTGGGCGTCGAGGACCTCCGTCTGGGAGACACGATCCTCGTCCGGCCAGGCGAGGCCTTTCCGGCGGATGGTCGCGTCGGGCGCGGCCGCTCGGCCGTGGACCAGAGCACGATGACGGGCGAGGCCGTGGCCGAGGAGGTCTCCCCCGGTTCCCAGGTGTTCGCCGGGACCCTCAACCTGTCGGGTGTCCTCGAGGTGGAGGTGACCGACCTCGCCGAGGCGACCGTGCTCGGCCGGATCGTCGAGCTGCTCCGGGCAGCCGAGCAGGCCAAGGCGCCGATCGTTCAGCTGATCGAGCAATACACCGAGTACTATCTGCCCGCGGTACTCCTGGTCGCCGCCGCCGTGCTGGCCTTCACTCAGGATCTCACCCGCGCCATCGCGATCCTGGTGGTCAGCTGCCCCTGCGCGCTCGTCCTCGCGAGCCCCTCGGCCATGACCGCGGCGCTGGCCGTCGCGTCCCGTCTCGGCGTCCTCATCAAGAGCCCACGGGTCCTGGAGCGACTCGGGGATATCGATACGCTGATCCTGGACAAGACCGGCACCGTGACCACCGGCCGGCTCGAAGTACTCGCCGTGCGGCCGCTCGGCGAGCAGGTCCCTGACGAGGTGCTCCGGGTGGCCGCGGTGTGCGCGATCGGATCCCGCCACCCCGTGTCTCAAGCCATCCTGGCGGCGGTCGGGGGCGCCCACGCTCGCGAGGCGGACGCGATCGAGGAAGCTCCCGGTCGCGGCGTCGCGGCCCGCCACAACGGGACGGTCGTGCGTCTCGGGTCCGCCGCGTGGCTCCGAGAATCGGGACTCGAGCCGCCGGAGTCCGGTCCGCCACACGCCGGGCCAGTCGTGTGGGTCGCGCGTGACCGCGAGGTGCTCGGGCTGGTGCTTCTGGCCGACCGCCCGCGACCGGGGAGCCGCGACGCCATCGCGGCCCTGCGAGGGCTCGGTGTGGCGCGCGCCGTCTTGATGACGGGTGATCGCGCCGACGTCGCGGAGCCCGTCGCCCGCGACCTCGGGGTCGACGAGTACCTGGCGAGCTGCCTCCCGGAAACCAAGCTCGCGGTGGTCCAGCGCGAGAAGGCGAGCGGGCATCGCGTGATGGTAGTGGGCGATGGCGTCAACGACGCGCTGGCCCTGCACGCGGCCGACGTCGGCGTCGCCATGGGCGCGATGGGGTCGGCCGTCGCCGTCCAGAGCGCGGACGTGGCGCTCATGGGCACCGACCTCGGACGGCTCCCCCAGACGATGCGGCTCGCGCAGCGGACCCGCGCGGTCGTCAACCAGAATGTGCTGTTCGCCATCGGCGGCAGTCTGGCCATCATCGTCGTCGCGGGCCTGGGCCTGATCAGCCCAATCATGGGCGCGGTGGTCCAGAACGTCGGCACGTTCGCCGTGATCGTGAACAGCGCGCGACTGCTCCGCTTCGATGACGCCTCGGAAGGACGGTCTTGGAGCGAAGGGCCGGATGCGCCCGGGAGTTGATCGACCATGAACGAGCAGGGGATACGGGGGATCCTTCGCGAGGCCTGGGGGATCGCCCGGCCGTATTGGGTCTCGGAGGAGCGGTGGGCGGCGCTGGGTCTCCTGATCCTCGTCGTGATGCTGACCCTGGGCCAGGTCGCGCTCAACGTGCGGTTCAGCTATTGGTACAACGCCTTCTACAACACGCTGCAGAATCTGGACGCGCACGGCTTCTACGTGCAAATCGCGCTCTTCGCCGGCCTCGCGACGCTCTGGGTATTGATCGGCACCTCCCGCGGGTTCCTGAGCCAGATGCTACGCATCCGCTGGCGACGCTGGCTCACGGATCTCTACCTCAAGCGCTGGCTGGATCACCGCGCTTACTATCGGCTGCAGCTGACCGGTCGCTCGACCGACAACCCGGACCAGCGCATTGCCGAGGACGTGCGCGATTTCGTCGACAGCGCGCTGTCGCTGTCGCTCGGCCTGCTGAGCAGCATCGTTTCGTTCTTCTCGTTTGTCTTCATTCTGTGGTCGCTCTCGGGACCATTGACGATCCCGCTCGGCTTCCTTGGCGCCGTGACGGTCCCCGCGTACATGGTCTGGCTCGTGATCGTCTACGTGGTCATTGGCACACTCGTGACCACGAAGATCGGGCGGCCGCTGATCGGACTCAACTTCAACCAGCAACGCTACGAGGCGGACTTCCGCTACAGCCTGGTGCGGCTGCGCGAGAACACCGAAAGCGTCGCCTTCTACCGCGGCGAAGATCGCGAGTTCGACGTCGCGAGCGGCCGTTTCCGCCACGTGGTCGAGAACTTCTGGGCGATCATGTGGCGGAGCCTCAAGGTGAACGGATTCACCTTCTCCTTCGGGCAGGCGTCCGTGCTGTTTCCCTACCTCGTGCAGGCGCCGCGGTTCTTCGCCAAACAGATCAGCCTGGGCGACCTGCAGCAGACCGGGAACGCGTTCAATCAAGTGGTGGATTCGCTGTCGTTCATCATCAACGCCTTCGGCGACATCGCGATGTGGTTCGCGGTCGTCCGACGGCTTTCGACCTTCGATGCCCACGTCGCCGAGATCGTCTCGGAGCCCCAGGCGTCCCGGACCTTGCCGATCGCCCGCCAGGGCACCGGTCTGACCGTGAGCGATCTGGCCCTCGACCTGCCGGACGGCCGACCGCTGATCTCCCGAATCGAGCTGAGCGCGGAGCCCGGTGGGGCGGTCCTGGTGGCCGGGCCCACAGGCATCGGGAAGAGCACAATGCTGCGCGCGATCGCGGGGCTCTGGCCGTTCAGCCGCGGCAAGGTGCGGCTCGCCCAGGGCCGCATCTTCTTCGTGCCGCAAAAGCCCTACATTCCGCTCGGCAGTCTGCGTCAGGCGCTCGCCTATCCCGAGGATGGGACCGCGATCCCCGACGAGCGGCTCAGAGAGATCCTGCGGCAGGTTGGGCTCGACGGCCTCGAGCGCGAGCTCGACCTGACCGATAACTGGTCTCAACGCCTCTCGGGAGGCGAGCAGCAGCGTCTGGCCTTCGCGCGGCTCTTCCTGGCCGAGCCCGCCGTCATCTTCCTCGACGAGGCGACCTCCGCGCTCGACGAGGAAACGGAAGCGCGGTTCTACCGCCTGCTGCGCGAGGCGCCCTGGCGCCCGACGATCGTCAGCATCGGGCACCGTGGCACCCTGCGCGCCTTCCATGACCGGGTGCTCGATCTGGCCGCGCTGGCCGAGCATCCGGCTGCCGCGTCAGCCGTGCCGTGACCAGGCCTGCGTGGGACAAGAAGAGTCGGGGTGTGGCGTATGCCATCACCGTGCTCGCGTTCGGCGGCTGCGCGACACCCTCCGGGACGGGATCGGGAAGCCTGAAGCCATATACCGTCGAGGGTCACCGGTACGTTCCGGTGCTGCAATGGCAAGGGTTTGTGGAGGATGGGCTCGCCAGCTGGTACGGCCGGTCCTATGAGGGGCAGCCGACCGCCAGCGGCGAGCCGTTCGACCCGCACGCGCTAACAGCGGCCCACCCGGTCCTGCCCATGCAGGTGTGCGTGAAGGTCACCAACGCCGAGAGTCACGAGGCTGTCATCGTGAGGATCAACGACCGGGGACCCTTCGTGCCCGGCCGCATCATCGACCTGTCCGAGGCTGCAGCGATGAGCATCGGGATCCTCGACGACGGTGTCGCCCGAGTGCATCTCGCGGCAGTCGGGAGTGCCGACCCGCGGGGAGCCTGCCGCAATGCTCCGTAGGTGCCCCGCTCGCCGGCGGATCGACGCGGGCGCTGAAGGTAGTCCGTCTCAGGGAGCGCGTTCGCGTCTGATGCATGGACAGCGCCGCCGGACTGCTGAGCGCGGCGCACGATCGACGTGCACCATCACGGTGCCGCACGGAGCCTGCCCGGGGGCGCGAGTGGTGGACTTCCAACGGCCATGATCCGGACGGTCGTTCTGCGCGCGCTCGCGGTGGGCCTCACGCTCGTGCTGTTTGTCGCCGTGGCGCCGACGCTTCACGAGCACCGCGCGCTCCGGCCCGCCCTCTACGACGACGAGTGCCCGCTCGCGCAACTCGGGGCCAGCGGGATCGAGGGCGGTCTACCGCGCGTGGTCGATCTGGTCGCCCCGCTGCCTCCCGTCGAGATCGTGGTCCCTGACGTCCCGAGAGCCTCGTCCGGAGTCTCGCGCCTCTCGTTCGGGCCGCGCGGCCCGCCCCATCGCCGGTTGACCCCTCCGTCTCCATAGCCGCCCGGCGGTTGGGGCCAGCCTGCCCGGTTCTTCCCCCGGAGCGGAGGTATGGCTCCGTCCGCCGGACGGATTCGTGACTTCCCGAACAGGAAGGAGACGCGTGTGAACCCGACGAGTGAGGCTGCGTGGTGACCGGCCGTTCCTCCACGCGCAGGACCACGGTGGCTCGCGCCATCCTGCTGATCGCCTTCCTGATCGGCGGCTCGGGCTGCCACGGCGAGAGCAGCAGCGGGCCCTCCGGCAGCGCCCACGACCTCCTGGTAGCGCTCAACGCCAGCCAGAACGACGGCCGGACGGTGCGATGGGCGAGCCTGCCGATCCCGGTCTTCCTCAACGGTGTCGCCCGGGCGGACGAGGTTAACGCATGGGCGGTCGCCACGGGAGGCGCGGTCACGTTCACCTTCGTGGGAAGCCCGCCAGCGGCCGGTATCTCCTTCCGATTCGGCGGTGGCAACGACGTCTGCGGCACGACGTTCATCGACTTCGAGGCCGACGGCCGCATCACCTCGGTGGACATCGAGGTCGTCCAGGCGATCTTCCGCGGGCCCCAGTGTCAACGTACCCCGGTCCACGAGACCGGCCACGCCATCGGATTCCTGGCCCATACGGCGGACGGCGGCCTGATGGATCCGGACGGCGGCAACGGTGTAATCACCCAGGAGGACGTGACGTTCATCCAATCGCTCTATGCCCTGGCTCCGGGCACGTTCGTGGGGCTCGGCGAGCGCATCCGGGTCCCAGTCGGACGGACGGGCCGGCGCTCGGTGACGATCGTCGACCCGGTACGTCGATGACCCGCCGCTGGACCCTGGGGCTCGCGCTGATGTGGGCCGGGACGGTGGCAGCCAATACCGGCCCTGTGCGCATGGTCGTGGCGGATGCCCCGTACGCGCGCGTCTGGGCAGCGACCCTCGAGGCTGTTCGGGACTTCCCCGTCGACCGGATCGCCGAGGGTGACATCATGACCGGGTGGCGGGACCGGCCGGCGCGCGCAGAGGAGGAAGCCGTCGAGCGCATGGCGGAGCGCGTCCACCTCGAGGTGGAGGTGTTCGGCGACCGGATCACCCGGATCACGGCGACCGCAGAGGCGCGAGGCTGGCGGGACGGCGGCTGGGTCAATGTCGGAGAGGCCGCACCCCTCGCACGAGATGTGCTCGCACGGATCCGAGCGGCGCTCGGTTGACGCGGAGGACTGCGCGTGCCGAGACACGGTTGTCGCTTGGAGGGGAGGTCCCCCCCCCGCCTCGCCGATCACGGTGCCTTCCCGCGAGACCCGTTCGGCCGGCGGACCCTCGAGACCGAGAGTCCGTCCCGTGACGGTACGCCGATTCGAGGTATGAGTCGACCCGGGCGATGCGCGATGCGTGGAGTCCGAATCGCGGCCTTGGCGGGCATCCTCGCTGCTGTTGCGTCCACCTCGGCCGTGGCCCATCCGCATGTGTTCGTCGACTACGCGGTGACGCTCGTGGTGGTTGGCGAGCGCCTGACGGGCGTGCGGCTCACCTGGACGTTCGACGACCTCTTCAGCGGCTTCATCCTCCAGGAGTTCGACAAGGATCGGAACGGCGTGCTCTCGCCGTCGGAGGCCCAGCGCCTCGAGGAGAAGCACGTGCCCGAGTTCAAGCGCGTCGGGTACTATACGACCATCAGCATCAACGGAAAGCCGGTTCCCATCCCTGAGGCGCGCGAGTTCCGGGCGACCGCCGCCAAGGGCATCGTGACGTACGAGTTCACGCTTCCCCTCGGCGTCTCGCTCGCGTCCACGACGGCGATCGAGGTCGTGACCGACGATCCGGTTTACTACATCGCGTACATACCGGCTGCCGTCACACCCCAGACGCAGACGATCGGCGCGTACAGCGTGGAGTGCCGGGTGGTCCCGGACAAGACCGGCGTGACCCCGGACGTGGTGCGCTGCGGGATCCGGCGACGCTGATGGGTCGACTCACGGTCCATCTCATCGTCGCCCTCGCGCTCGTTCTGGCCGTGGCCATTCGATCGGAGGCCCAGGTGCCGGCCCCTACCCAACCCGGGGGTCCGGTGGGCGTCGGTCCGGCCGGAGGCCTTGCCGGGGAAGCCCAGCCGCAGTGGCTCCGTGGCGTGCTCGCCCGCGTCAATGCAGCGCAGCGCCAGCTGAATCAGGCGCTCTCGCGAGAGCTGCGGCGGCTCCGGGGGGGTGAGGTTACCGGAGCCGCGCTCAGCGTGGCCTGGATCGCGTTCCTCTACGGCGTGCTCCACGCCGTCGGCCCCGGCCACGGCAAGCTCGTGGTGTCCTCGCTGTTCCTCGCCCGGCATGTTCGCTTGCGCACCGCACTGGGCATCTCATGGCTCGTCTCGGTCCTCCAGACGATGTCATCGATCGCGATCGTGACGGTCGTGGCCTTGGCGCTCGGGCGCGGCGGCTTTGATGCCCTCCACGACTCTCGACGTATCGAGCTCATCTGCTATGGACTGATCGCCCTGATCGGCCTGGTCATGCTCACGGACGCCCTCCGTGAGGTCTGGGTCCACCGGCGTCGCGCGGAGGGGGTCTCGGGCCACGGCCAACGCGTCGCGTCCGGGGGACTCGTGCTGGCCACCGGGCTCACACCCTGTGCCAGCGCGATCATCATTCTGCTGTTCGCCCTCGGGCAGGGGGTGTATCTCGTTGGGGTTGCGGCCTCACTCGTGATGGCCGTCGGGATGGGACTCACGGTGTCGCTGGTGGGCCTGGCGGCCGTCGCGGCGCGGCGGGGCACGCTCCGCGTCGCCGGCCCGTCATCTGCCCCTGCGCGATGGATCGTGGCCGCGCTGAGTATTGCGGGCGCCGCCGCGATCGCCGGGGTCGGACTTCTTCTCTTGTTGGGCGCCTGGACCTCTGTCTAGGCCTGCCGAACCTCGGGGCTGGGACGGCGAGCGGTCCTGGAGAAGCAGCAGACGATGTCGAAACGACGCTGGTCGCGGCGAGGGTCATTCGCCCGCGAACCAGGCGGTGCGACCCTCCGAATGCTGTATGTCGGAGCCAGGACTCCCCGGTCAACTCACCGCGAAGGTCTGCGGACTTGCGGGGGAAGGGGTAGTGGGAAAGGAATGTGCTCGGGATTCCCGCACTGGTCGCAGGAGAGCTGCACGTTTCCGATCATCGGTGTGCCTCCATGGGGCGTACCTCGCATTGGCCTCGCCCACATTGTCGCACCACGTCCCGGTGCAGAACAAGGCCAGGCGACGAGTCGAGGTTTGAGTGCTGTCGGGCCACGGTGCACGCTTAGAGCTCGTGCCGCCGGCGGGCGGGTCGCCCGCAGGTGAGGCGCAGAGTCGTTAGACCGACGTCCGAACTGGCACCACCGTGAACATCGTCATCAACGGTATCGGCATCGCCGGTCCTGCTCTCGCCTACTGGCTGACAAGATCGGGGCACGCGGTCCTGCTCGTCGAGGAGGCATCGCAGCTTCGCCCCGACGGCTACGTCATTGATTTCTGGGGAATCGGCTACGACATCGCCGAGCGGATGGGCCTGATCGGCGACATCCGGCGCCTGGGCTACCAGATGCGCGAGGTACGCTTCGTCGATCGCGATGGTCGAAAACGCGGCGGCTTCGACGTCGAAGTCTTCGGCCGTATGACCAACGACCGATTCACGAGCGTTCGCCGCGCCGACGTCTCGGCGACGATCTACCACGCCCTCGAGGGGCGGGTCGAGACGATCTTCGGCGACTCGGTGGCCGGTATCGAAGAGCGTGACGACGGCGTCCTCCTCACCTTTGATCACGCGCCGCCGCGACACGCCGACCTCGTCATTGGCGCCGACGGCCTTCATTCGCGGATCCGCCGTCTCACGTTCGGACCGGAGTCGGAGTTCGAAGTGTCGCTAGGTTACCACGTGGCGGCATTCGAGGTCGAAGGCTACCGGCCGCGCGACGAGCTGGTCTACGTCAGCCATGGCCTCCCTGGGAGGCAAGTGTCACGATTCGCGATGCGCAACGACAAGACGCTTTTCCTCCTGATCTTTCGCGACGAGTACCTGCGTGGTGACGACCCGAACTCGGTGCTCAGAAATGCATTCGCTGGGGCCGGCTGGGAGTGGCCGCAGATCGAGAGGGAGCTCGAAGGCGCGAGCGGCCTGTATTTCGACACCGTGAGCCAGATTCGGATGAACCGCTGGACCAAAGGACGAATCGCGCTGGTCGGAGACGCGGCGGCGTGCGTCTCGCTGATGGCCGGCGAAGGGACCGGTCTGGCCATCGTCGAAGCCTATGTCCTGGCCGGTGAGCTTCACGCGTGCGCCGGGGATTTCGCCACTGCGTTCGCCCGTTACGAACAGACACTGATGCCATTTCTCAGAACGAAACAGGCGTCGGCGGCGAGATTTGCCTCGTCGTTCGCGCCGGGGACCGCGTTGGGGATCACCTTCAGGAATGTGGTGACGAAGCTGATGCGGGTGCCGTTCATCGCCGAGTATTTCGTTGGCCGCGATCTTCGCGATGATATCGAGCTGCCGCATTACGACTTCGTGCCACAGTGATCAGGATCGCTGTGTGTGGGTATCAGGGGTGCCGGTGGTTACTGTCGTGGTGTAGTACCACCACTCCGGTGTTCCTCCCCAACGCGTCCGGGCTTGGAGCGCGGTGGCAGCCAGGCGTTCAGGTCACGCTCGGGATTCGCACGCCTCGCTGTCTTGACCGATTCGATCTGTGCCCTACGGTTGCCTCGGCGCCGGCTCTTGGATTCCAAGTTCCCTGGATGCTCTTGAGGAACTGTCGCGCGAATCCCATGTCCGAGTCCCCCGTACCCCCAGCTGTCGGTCGTCGATAGTAGGGCACGATGCCGCTTATGAGCGCACACGCGCCGACCGCCGCCAAGACCAGGATGGGAGCCGCGTAGACGAGCAGCAAGAGCTCGACAACAAACAATGCTATTCCCGGGAATCGGGCCAGCGTCAACGTCCGCCACCATCTCGCGACGCGGTCCTCCAGAGCGATCACCCTCTCGTCCCACTTCCATGCAACGATCAGGACGATAACCAGCACGACCCTGTTCGAGGGAGCCTAAGTTCGTGTCGTTCCGGACCTGTCGAGTCCTCTCAAGGGTGACAGGGAATCGACTGCCCGTGGTGGCCGAGCCGGTTGGTCACCAACTGGTCACCAAGGCAGGTGAACTACGACGATCGGGCAGGGTCGTCGGGTCGGGGCGAACGGTCGGAATGTAGGCCGGTTGGAGCGTCTGAGGTCTGCTGAGTGTCTGCGCGTTCGAATCGTCAGCAGTTCGTAATCGACAGGTCATCGGTTCAAGTCCGATCGTCGGCTCCAGCTTTTCAATCACCTCCACGACATCGCCAGCCCCTACAGCCCGATTGGTCACCAACGGGTTACCACGGGCCTTCACGCCGCGCCGTCCAAGGCGTCGACCTTCTCTCCTCGCGGGAGTCAGTGTGCGACGACGTCCTAGCCGGCGGCCACTCCGCGGTCGCAGAGGTGTCGACTTCGGCCGGCGCGAGGGCTCCCCGGGCGCGGGCGCGCGCTACCGTGCGGTTCTGGCGTGGATCATCGCCCCCGGCTCCGGGCGCGAAGGAGGTGACGGATTCCCCACAGCTGGCCCAGCGCGACCAGCGGCCGGCCCTGGCGGAGGAGCCGCCAGACGCCCCGGAGCGCCCATTCCGTGTAGGCGGCGCGGGCGCGCCGGGCGACCGCGGGCCCGACGTCCGGTCCGAGGTACCCTTGCCCCCGCTCCACGCTCCACGCGATCTCGCGCAGGTTCCGCCCTGACCGGAGCAGCCGACCGGTCGCCGACCCCGGATGAATCCGGCAGCAGGCCAGTCGATCCGGCTCGTACCAGATCGGCGTGCTCGCGGCGATTCGCTGCCACATGTCCCAGTCGAGACAGTAGCGGAGCTCCGCGTCGAAGCCGCCGAGGCGTTCGTACACGCTTCGCCGGACGATGATCCCGGCGCAGGCGAACTTCAGCTGGACAAAAACGTGCTCGACCCAGTCGTCGAGTAGGCCGGATCGCCCCGACACCTGGGCCCCCCGGGGCAGTGGGTGGCCGGCCGGGTCCACGTAGCTCGGCTGGACGAAGGCGGCGCCCGCGTCGGGATGCGCGGCCAGACCAGTCTCTACCCGGGCGTAGAAGCCGGCGCGCACGAAGTCGTCCTGGTGGAGGATGTGCACCAGGTGGCCGCGCGCCAGCTCGAGGCACCGGTTCCAGTTCCTGGCGATCCCGAGGCGGCGCGGGTTGCGCTCGAGCGTGACTGCCCCCGCCATCCCGCCGCGAAGACAAGCCGAGCCGTCGAAGCCTGGCGAGGCGTCGTCGACGATCGTTACTTGAAACCGCTCGAGGGCGTGCGCCTGCGCCAGGACGCTGTCGAGCGCCTCCGTCAGGAAGGTGGGATCCGGCCGCCACGTCGGGATCATGACCGACCAGAGCGGGCGGTCGGGATACGGAGGAAGAGGGGGCACCGGGGGAATGCTCATCCGGAAGCCGATTGACCTGAACCATAGCACGGCCCGCCCTGGGGCCTGCAAAGCGCCGTGCTAGGATCATTGCCGACCATGGGGCACGAATCCCGCGCGCCGCTCGTCTCAGTGATTCTTCCGACCTACAATCGTGCGGCGTTGATCGGGTCTGCGATCCGGAGCGTGCTGGACCAGACCTTCGTCGACCTCGAGCTCTGGGTGATCGACGACGGGTCGACCGACGACACCCACGCGGTCGTGCACGCCATCGCGGACGAGCGGCTCCGCTACAGCCGTCTGGACAGGAACCGGGGCCAGGCGGCCGCCCGCAACGAGGGGTTGCGGCGGGCCCGCGGCGAATATCTCGCCTTCCAGGACTCCGACGATCGCTGGGCGCCGGAAAAGCTCGAGCGCTCGATGGGGATCATGGGCGGCGCCCGGCCCGAGATCGGCGCCGTCTACTGCGACATGATGCGGGTGTGGCGCGATGGCCGCGTCACCTACCACCGCTCGCCGACACTCAAGCGTGGACGCTGGATCGATCCGGAGACCGGCTGGTACCAGGTCCATCTTCTGGGTATCCAGGCGACGTTGATCCGGCGCCGGTGCCTCGACGCGGTGGGCCACTTCGACGAGGAGCTCCGCCACTTCGAGGACATGGAGCTGTTCATGCGGCTCTCCCGGGTCTACGATCTCGTGCATCTCCGGGAGCCGCTGGTGGACTACGTCCAAACCGCGGGAGTGTCCGAGGACATGGCGGGAAAGTGGCGGGCGAGATGGCGCATCCTCCGCCGGCACGGGCCGGCCATCCTCCGGGAGTCCCCGTGCTTCCTGGTCCTGGAGAGCCGTCGGATCCTGCGGCAGCGCTTCGGGCGGTGATCCCGGCTCGTCCCGCCCGCGGCCGGCACAACTCTGACGACCCCCTGGAGGGGAGCGCGTGAGGATCGCCTACGTCAACGCGCGCTACCGTCTCGACACACACGACGGCCCGAACGCGCATTCCCGTCAGTTCGTGGAGAACGCGGTGGCCCTCGGCCACGACGTCTGGATGGGGCCCGGCCAGGAGCATCCCCTCGCCCAGAGGCTGCCGCGAGCCCGGCTGGCCCGAGTCCGGGTCCTCCGGACGATGGATGTCGTGTACGTCCGGCTTGAGCACCGGCTGCCTGTTCCGTGTCGCTGGGCTGTGGGTCCGCGGCGCACCCTCCTCGGTGACCCCCTGATGGTCTGGGAGTTCAACACGGTTCCGGAGTTCGGCGTCTACGCCGACGAGACGCTTTCGCGGATCGCGCGGAACATCGAGGGCTTTCGGCGCTTCGGCCGGGGCTGTGATCTCGCCGTCTGCGTCTCGCCGCATCTCGCCGAGTACGTGCGCGGCCGACTCGGCATCGAGCGCACCCTGGTGGCCCCCAACGGATCCGACCCCGAGCTCTACCGGCCCGACGCGCCAATCGTCCGGCATCTTCGCGACGGGGACCCTCGGTCCTTCCACGTGCTGTGGATGGGCAGCGCCTACGTCCCCTGGCACGACTTCGACCTGCTGAAGGCCGCCGCAGAGATTATCTGGAACCGCGGAAACCCCCACCACATCGCCGTCCACCTCATCGGGAAGGACGTGCGGCTGATCGGGGAGCTGCCGCCCAACGTGCACTACCACGGGATGGAGGAATATCTGCGCCTGCCGGGATGGATGAGCGCGATGCATGTCGGTCTCTGCCTCTACCGTCCCGGGCCGGCCGACTACAGCTCCCCCCTGAAGCTGTTCGACTATCTGTCCAGCGGGCTGGCCGTGGTGGCGACCCGTCAACCTCAGACCGCGCAGATTCTCGGGGAGCTGGACACGCCTGACCTGCTGATCGCGCCGCAGGACGCAGAGGGCCTCGCCAACCGGCTGGAAGCGCTGGCGGGCGACCGCGAGCGGGTGCGGCAGATCGGTCGGCGCGCCCGAGAACTCCTCGTGAGCAAGTACACCTGGCGCGCGACGGTGACGGCCACCCTCGCCGAGATTGAGCGGCTGGTGAGCGGCCGGGCCAGGCCAGCCCGCCGGCTCCGTGCTCCGCCGCGCTCGCCGTCGCGGCCTCATCAACCGTCCGCGACAGGGGCACTCAGCGACCCCAGCACCGGTCCGGTGCCGGTGAGCGTCTGCATCGCGACGTACCGGCGACCCGATTCGCTCGGGTGGCTGCTCGAGGGGCTCACCAAGCTCGGTTCCCGGACCCCTGGCTTCGAGGTCGTGGTCATCGACAACGACGCCGCCGGCTCGGCGGTGCCGGTGGCCGCGGCATTCGCCGACCGGCTGCCATTGCGGGTCGCCGTCGAGCCCCGACGGAGCGTCGCGCACGCACGGAACCTGGGCGTTACGCTGGCCCGCGGCGAGTTCGTCGCCTTCATCGACGACGACGAGGTGCCGGATCCTCGATGGCTGGCGGAGCTTCACGCAGCGGTGTCGGCGACCGGCGCCGACGGCGGTTTCGGGCCGGTCGAGGTGCGCTTCGACGACGACGTTCCGCCCTGGATCCAGCGCTGCGCCTTCTTCGAGCGCTCCGTCCTCGCCACCGGCGCCACCGTGCCGTGGTGGCAGGCCCGCTCGGGCAACGCACTGATCCGCCGCTCGTCGCTCGGGAATCGGGCCCAGCCGTTCGACCCGCGCTTCGGATTGACGGGCGGAGAGGACACCGATCTCTTCTATCGCATGATACAGGGGGGGGCGCGCTTCATCGCGGTAGAGTCGGCGCGAGTGGTCGAGCGACGCTCCCGCCATCGGTCTTCAGGCTGGTGGATGCTGAGGCGAAGCTTCCGTCAGGGCGGCACGATCGTGGACGTGTCGCTGCGAAACGAGCGGGTTGCTACCCAACTACGCGCCTGGTCTCGGGCGGCTGTCAGGGTGGTGGCCGAAGGATGCCGGGCAGTCCGTCACTTCCGGACGAGAGATCGCTGGTTCGAGCACCTGCTGAACGCGACCCAGTCGCTGGGGATGCTGGCGGTCGTGTTCGGACTGCGGTACCGCGAGTACGGAAGGTAGACGCTCCAACGCATGTACTTGTCTCCCGCCACCAGCCTAGAGCGCCCAGCGGAACCGTATCGGGAACAGAGGCGGTTTGGCCGCCGATCTTTTCGCCGGCAAACGCGTATCTGCATGTCCACTCGACCGTGGCTGAGAGTGGCGAGATCCGGGGTCACCTGAAAACGTGCCTTCCGTTGTTGGTGTCCGACTACCGTTCCATACTATGGTGGCCGAAAATGAAATGCCGCGTCCGGGAGAGGGAGCCGGTTCCGCCTAACTCGACGAAGCGCGAAACGTCCCAGGAAATCCATATGCCGGTCGTCTTCGGCACAAGCGGCGGCACGCCGATTCGAGCCGGACGAAACCGCGATAAAGTGCCGGAGAAGACGATGGCCCCGAGCCTGACACGCATTAGGAGCCAATGTGGTTCCATTTATCACCGGCAGCGCTCGCGGCGTCTGCTTAAGTCCCTCGAACACGACAGCGATCACGTCGTACGCGCAGTCGCGCAGGCGCTCCAGGCTGTCCTCGATGACAATGTTCCGGCAGAAGAACGCGCCTGGATTGATCGCATCGAACGCCTGCGTGCAGAGATGAATGCCTCGACCGTTTCGATTTCGAATGTCGATTATGGAGCCCAGACTCCCGGCGATACACTTTCGGTTGACGAAATGGCCCGAGGGCAAGTTGTGACGCGCACTTTGGGGGAGGTGTGCCTCACCTCCAGCATGCCCTATCGCTGGGCGTTGTTGCTGCTCAAGCTCGTTCGCACGCTGCAGCCTTCGACGTGCCTGGAACTGGGGACCTGTGTCGGCATCTCGGCGGCATACCAGGCCGTTGCCCTGGAACTGAATCAACGGGGCCGGCTGATCACGCTCGACGGCGCCGCGCCCCTGGCGCACATCGCGCATCAGAATCTCGACTTATTGGGCCTCACTCAACGTCTGACCGTCAAGGTTGGGCGATTCAGTGACACGCTGGGCAGCGTCCTCCGCGAGCACAGCCCTGTGGACCTCGTCTTCATCGACGGCCATCATGACAGGCAGGCCACGCTCGATTACTTCGAGCAGATTTATCCGCATCTGTCGCCCAGTGCCGTTCTGCTGTGCGATGACATTCACTGGTCCCCCGGCATGCTGCAAGCGTGGCAAACTATCTCCGGCGATCGACGCCACATTCTGTCGATTGATCTGCAACAGATCGGCATCTGCCGCGTGGGCGGCAAAGGGACGCCTCCTCGGGAAATGCGCATGCGTCTTGTGTGACGAGCGAGGACCCTGCCCGGGGCGGCCCCGAGCCCAAGGAATGTCGTTCCGGGGTCTTCGGCCACCGATTGGTCACCAAGGGAGGCGGACTAGGACGAATCTGGATGGTGTCCCCCCTGGCCGCTGCGTTCGGAAACGAGCGGAGTTACGTCCTGCGAGGTTCGCTCAGTAGCGCTCAGTCTCGCGTCCTCTTCCGTTCGTAATCGACAGGTCATCGGTTCAAGTCCGATCGTCGGCTCCAGAATTTCCAGCACTTCGACGACAGCGTTCCCATCGAGCGACGAAACTGTGCGAAAGTGTGCGAATGCGCATTCGCCGCGCGTCGACTGGAATGGCGAGGCGGGCTACTTGTCGCCGCAGACGACGATCGCGGATCCGTTGAAACGGGTCTTGCCACCGGCCGAGCTCTGAGCGGCCAGCCCGAGGACCACCTCCTTGATCTTGGCGCGCGTGGGCTCGTCCGCCTTGGCGATACCCGCCACCACCGGCGGGGCGATTTCGTTCATGAAGGTGAAGTACTCTTCGGGGCTGTTGAATTGGACCGGGACGCCGACCTCCTTTTCCGTCACGTTTCTCAGGCCGGCGTCGCGAAAGACCCCGGCCATGTAGCCGGCCGCGGCGCAACGGAAGAGGCCCGGCGCGCCGGGAGGCGGCGCGGGCATCTCGACGTGTTTGGCGACCGTGCCCATGATGGTGGTCGCCCACGGATTCTTCTCTGGCGGACCCCACACGGCGGTGCAGACGCGGGCGCCGGGTTTGGCCACACGGGCGAGCTCGCGGGCTGCCCCCGAGACGTCGGGGAAGAACATGAAGGCGAAGCGGGCCGTGACCGCGTCGAACGTGTTGTCGGCGAAGGGTAGCGCGCCGGCGTCGCACTGGCGCGTCTCAACGTTGCGGAGACCACGGCGCGCGGCACTCTCCTTGGCGACGAGGAGCATCTTCTCGGCGAGGTCGGTCATCATGACCTTGCCTTGCGGGCAGCGAGAGGCCGCACTGAGCGCCGGCTCTCCGGTCCCCGACGCGATGTCGAGGACGTAGGAGTCGGGCCGCAGGCGGGCACTGTCCAGAAGCTCCAGGCCGACGGGCGCGAGCCAGCCCAGCACGAGGTCGTCCCACTTCTTCCAGCCTGCTGAAAACTTGTCCCAGGTTGCCTGCTGTTGGTCCCGGATCTGCTCGGGGTGTGTTGCCATCGGTTCCTCCGCTGCCGTGTGTGACGTGACCGAAGCGGCTTGCTTGCACCAGGTGACCAGCTAGTAGCACTTTGCCGGCTGAACTGTCAAACACTGGTTGCGTGGTTTGACCGGAGAGCGCCATTTTCGGGGAAACGGGCCAACGGCCTCGTCTGACGGTAGCTGAGTAGTCTTCAGCTTCGCCCCATCCGCCCAGACTCTCTTGGCCACCAATCGGTCACCAAGAGAGGCGAACTAGGAGGACCCTGCCGGATCTTCGCTCGCGGGCAAGCGCTCCAAAGCAGGCAGCCTTAGGTCGTCTGAGGTCGGCTCAGTAGTTCTCAGTTCGCCCGTGTTCTCAGTTCGGAATCGACAGGTCGTCGGTTCAAGTCCGATCGTCGGCTCCAGCGTTTCGATCATGTCCACGACGCCTTCCGCCCCAACCGCCCAATTGGTCACCAAGCGCTTTTGAACTCGCGTTGTCGAGCGCGTCCACCCAATGGGTGTCGGCCTGCGGGAGCCAGTGCGCGTACCACTGGAGCGATCCGCGCCCGTCACTGTCCCGGGCGGGACCCGTCGCCGGTGGGCGAGCTGCGCCATGGGAGTGACGTTGATGAGCCCGTCCTCGACGGTATCCGCGGGAATGCTTGTGGCGCCATCTTTCCGTGTCCCGCCGAGCACGCTTCTCGCGATGGGTGCACAGAAAGCAGGGCAGGGGGCTCCCAACGAACGCCTGCATGCGCCCGAACTATCGGAGAATCGCGGGGTTCCGCAAGGTGCACAGTCTACAGTGCAGGGTGCACAGTCTACAGTGCAGCGTCCTCCAACTCGGCGATTCCCAACTGCTTTCGGCACGAGCCGTGGAGCTGCCATGGAGCAGACTGCCTTGCCTGGTGTGCACCGGTCGCGAGATAGGCGCGCGCAGTCCGAGCGTGTGTGGAAGCTCTTAAGCGCTCGTCACGGCAGGACGATCCCGTTCTCCCAGCTGGACGTCCGTTGTTGGCGCGAATCTCGCTAGGTGGCTCGTGTAACGCTCGCGATGGGATCGCCCTTACACCGCCTGCCGGCGCGGCGGCGTACTAGATGAGCGTATGGACGATGTGACAGGCGTGGAATATCGGCGTGTTGGGCTCGTATGGCTTCTCAGCGCATGGACGGCTGCGGCCGGGTGCGCCATTCCGGTCCGGACCAACGGGGAAGAACGAGCGGGCCCGGCCGCCTTCGCCGTCTACGCGCTCTCGCGAGGCCGAGGCGTTCCCGAGGCGACCTCGCGCGCGTGGCACGCGGCGTGGACGTTGCTCGAGGATGCCCGGCGAGAGGGCAAGGTCGCGCAGCTCCAGCAAACCCGCATCGGTCTCGAGGGCGAGATCCGCCTGTGCGCCGAGTTCTCGGACGCGGCGCGCGCGCGGGAGCTCCTGGAACGCGTGCGGGAGATCGGGAAAGGGGTCGATTTGCTCAATGTGGTCGAGGAGCCATGTTCGAGGCAGTGATATCCGGCCGCACAAAGGAGAACGGTCATGCATAAGCGCGCTCGATCCACGTGGGTAGTGCTCGCGTGCGTCCTCGGTCTGACGGTGTTCGGCTGTCAGGCCATGCGGAGCGGCGGCTCCAAGATCCAGCCGGCCATGGGGACCGCCGTGCAGGCGACGCCCGAGGCGATCGAAGAGGCGCGCGCCGAGGTCTTGAGGAAAGACCGGGCCCAGCGCGCCGTGTGGGCGACCAAGACCTTCGAAGAGTTCGAGCGGTCCGTCTACAAGGAACCGTTTCCGGGGGGCAAGTACATAGTCAACGGCGACATCGCCATCTCGGATCGCAAGCAGCTCAAGGAGTTCTTCGAGACGAGCATCAAGCAGGAGCCGCCGCAAACCCAGCCGGGGCGGCTGATCGTCCAGCATTCGGGGGTCGACGCGGTCTGGAACAGCACCCAAAAGAAGCAGATCACGTACTGTGTGAGCACGACCTTCGGCACTCGCCGCGCGAGCGTCGTGAGCGCCATGCAGGCGGCGACCGGCGCGTGGTCGCAGGTGGCCGACGTCGCCTACGTGTACGTCGCGTCCCAGGACACCACCTGCACCCCGAATAACGCGAACGTCGTGTTCGACGTCAACCCCGTCAACGTGAACGGCGAGTACCTCGCCCGAGCCTTCTTTCCCAACGAGCCTCGGGCGGTGCGCAATGTGCTGATCGACGAGACGGCATTCCAGCTCGACCCGAGCGGCAAGCTGACGCTCGTCGGCATTCTTCGCCATGAACTCGGACACACCCTGGGCTGGCGGCACGAGCACACGCGCCCGGAGTCCGGCACCTGTTTCGAGGACAACGAGTGGCGGCCCCTGACGTCATACGACAGCTTTTCCGTCATGCACTATCCGCAGTGCAATGGCGCCGGGGACTGGTCGCTCACCCTCACCAACTTCGACAAGAATGGCGCCGCGTGCCTCTATGGGGCGGCGCCCGGGTTCGTGATGGATCCCAGCCTCGTGGTGAGTCCGGGGGCCTGTCAGGTCGCGGGCACGCCCACCACGCCGCCGGGGTGCGGACAGCAGCAAGTCAAGACACTCAACGATCAGCGGGTGGCGAACGGCGAGGAGAAGTCGTACCCCGCCTTCACCGTCTCGCCCGGAAGCCGCTTCGAGGTCAAGATGATCGGCGACGGCACCGCGCCGGGCGATCCTGATCTGTACGTCCAGTTCGGCCAGGCCCCGACGCGTGTCGCGAACGGCTACGCGTGCCGGCCCTTCGTCAGCGGGCCATCGGAGGGTTGCGCGCTCGACGTCCCGGCAGGGAAGACGACCGCCTTTGTCATGGTGCACGGCTACACCGCGGGTGCCTACGATCTGACCGTCACCTACACCGGTCCCTAGGCGCGTCGGCTCGGTGGCGCAACGGGCGTTCGGGAGGGAGTGACACTCGCATGCCGATCCGTTTCCTCCCGAACGACCCGTTCGCGCTCGCGCTCGTTCCGCCACGAGAGCAGCCGCCTCGACCGGATCCAAATGTCCGGCAGGTCGGCTTCAGCTACACCGCGGCGATCCCGGAAGCGGTCTATCCGGTCGACAGCGCCGAGTTTCGATTCTGGCAGTGTCGAGAAGCCGCCTTGGCCACGCTCGAGGCCTGGGCGGCGCTGGCGCCGCCGCTCCAGGCCTGGCAGAACGGCCAGCGGCTGCTTCCGCTGGTGCACGACGCCGGACGAGGGCTCAACGCCCACTACGACCGCGCGGCCGTGGCATTTTTCGGCTGGGAAACCGCCGCTCGGAGCACCTATCCGGCGGCCAGCACCGACGCGGTGGCGCACGAGGTCGGGCATGCGCTCCTCGACGCCGCCCGCCCCGAGCTGTGGGCGAGCGTGTATCCGGAGCCGGCCGCGTTTCACGAAGCCTTCGCGGATTGCATGGCCCTACTCGTGAGTCTCTTCGACGCGGGGCCGCGTCAGGCTCTGCTCCAGGGCGGTGGGCATCTGCGAGTCGCGAACTTCCTCGAGACCCTGGCCGAGGACGTGGCCGAAGGCGTGCGACTCGAGAATCCCAATGACCCCCAGTCGCTGCCCCGCCGCGCCTTGAACACGCTCCAGTGGGAGATCCCGGTGACCCTGCCGCCGGCTGGCCTTCCCGCGGCTCTCACGTCGGAGCCGCACAGCTACAGCCGCATCTTCACCGGCTGCTTCTACGACGCCGTCTGCAACATCTTCGCGGGCCAGCCGGCTCAGGATGAACAGGGGCTTCTCGCGGCGGCGCAGACGGCGGGTCGGCTGCTGATCGCCGGCGCTCAGGGCGCGCCTGAGGTCCCGCGTTTCTTCCAAGCCGTAGGCCGCGCCATGATGCTCGCCGACGAGACTGCGAGCGGGGGCGCCCATCACGCGGCCATTCGCGACGCGTTCGCCGGTCACCAGATCGCGATCGGGAGCACGGTGATGCTGGCCCCGACGTCGGGGCTGGCCGGCCCCGCGCCCGCCGTGGATGCGGCGACCGGGACGGCACGCCTTCCCGCCGTCGCCGTTCGCGATCTCCTGACGCGCATCGGCGCCCCGCGCGGCCGGCTGACCGTGACCGCCCACAAGGTCGGCGGCCAAGCCGTCGCCAAGGCCATCCATCGACGCGACATCGCCCTGGGGAAGCTCGATCGACGCCTCAAGGGAGTCGTCGTGCCCGCCGTCGAGTCTGTGCTCGTCGGTGCCAGCGCCGCACGAGCCGTCGTCTTGGGTCACCTGCCGAATGCGCACACGACCCTCGACGAGGTCCATCACTTCGTCGGAACGTTGCTGGAGCATGGCGCCATCGTCATGTCGACTGCCAAGCGCCCGAGGACACGGAAGACCGCGGCGCCCTACAGGGCACTCCTGCCGACTCACAGGCTCCAGACGCGCGGCAGCAAGAAGGTCCTCCAGCGCGTGCGTTTTTCGTGTGGCCCGTGATCAGCCGACGGCATCCCGGGACCCGACCTAACCAGCGTGTTGTCGCGATGCGTGGCCCGCGCGCCGCCGAGACACGGCCCAGAAGGCGCCTTCGCTGAGCCAATCGACCGATCCCGTGGAGAGCCGAGGTACGCTCAGAATCGGCGACCAATTGGCGCCGAGCTAGCCGAACTGCCCCGACCCGGGACGATCAGGGCCACCTGGCTCTTCGCTGAGATGTCGCTCGCTGACGTCGTCTGGGATCGCGCCGAAGCCCGACGCATTCGAGCACGCAATCAGCGGCCCCGTCAATCCGAGACGCTACGGGCCGAGACGCTACGGGGACTTCACTAGTGGTCGGCGGCACGAGAGACGAGATCATGCCAGCTGCCGGAAGGCGTCCAGCCGAGTTCCCGGCGAGCGCGCTCATTGTCGTAGGGGCTGGCGCGTGGATTCTGACGGTAGATCTCCGGTTTCCGGATCTCGGGAAGGGTGCCGTACACGTCGTGGAGATGATCGAGCGTCGGCCGTGGCTCGAACGTGTCGTCGGCTGTAATGAGGTAGGTGGCGAAGGCGGGGCCTGCCCGCTCGAGCGCCAGCCGGACCGCAAACGCGACGTCCCAAGGTGCGACGTACGAACGCAATAGCGGGATCGGCTCCGGGGGGTGAGCAGGATCGCCCGGAGACCCGAGACCATCCACCAGGCGTGCCACGATGTCCGGGAACATGATCCACGCGGGCCGAAGGCACGTGAAGGCCATCGGGCCGCGGCGGGCGAAGCTGTGCGCGATGTCTTCGCCGAGTTGCTTGCTGAGGCCGTAGGGCTGCGTGGGGCGGAGTGGGTGATCTTCGTCGATCGGGAGGTACAAGGGCGGCCGGGTGGGGTTCGTGTGGTCGATCCCGAATGCCGAGACGCTGCTGCAGAGGACGACCCGCTGCACGCCATTCGACTGCGCTGCGTCGATCACGTTCCAGGTGCCGCGGACGTTCGTCTCGAAGACGGTCGCCGGGGGGGCCGGGACCGACGCGTCAATCGCCGCCAGGTGAACGATCGCGTGCACACCCCGCAAGACGCGCTGGAGGTCCGGCAGATCGAGGATGTCGATGGGGAGGTCCGGCGCGATGTGGGTCTGGGCGAGGTCGAGAGTGGTCACGCGGTAGTGGGGCCGGAGCGCGGCGACGACGAACCGTCCGAGCCGCCCTGTCCCTCCGGTGACGAGCACGTGTTCGATCTGCACTGTGATCTCCGGCACGAGAGTATGTGGTGGGAGAACTCGGGCTCTCAATAACCAATGGCTCGAAGATATGGGCAGCGACAGCTTCGGGCAAGAGCATCGTCGATGGCAGTGGCGGGGGAGTTGTCTGTTCCATCACTTCCACGCCGCTCGTAGCACGCTCCGTTGAAGAGGCTACCCTTTGGCGACCAACCTCTTGCGATTCCTACCGACCTCGTCCAGCCCCACCCCACGACGGGCCGCTGCAGCGGACGAGCATGGCGGGCACGCCGAGCAGGTCCTGTGCTCAATCCTTGGGGCAATCCCGCGTCAATCGCGGACGCGTGGCCGGTCCGACTTGCCAACTTCGGCCAGCCAGCGCTCGATCGGGTCTCGACCTCAGCGCCCGCGTTGCATGGTCTTCTCCCAGAAGCGGATGGCGTCGGCCATCCATCCTTGGGCACTCGTGCCTGTACCGAGCCCGAAGCCATGGCCGAGATTTACGAACTTGTGATACTCGACCAGCGTACCGGCCTTGCGAAGGGCCGCGATCCGCCGCTCCATGCTCGACGCGGGCGCAATCACATCTTGGTCACCGACGACGACAAAGGTCGGAGGCTCATCGGACGAATAGTCTGAGTGAGCGGTGTACGCCATCACGACGGCGGACGGTCTTGGAAGGTCGTCACCCCCAAACCCTAAAACACCCTGCGAAGCGATTGCAGCCGCCATCCTCGCGCCCGCCGAACTACCCCACACCGAATAGTCCTTGGTGCTGACTCCGAGCGTACCTGCACTCCTGAAGATATAGGAGATGGCTGCCGCCATGTCCTCGGTGGCCGCCGCGCTGCCATGGCCGGCCCGGTATTTCAGGACGAAGGCGTTGTATCCATTCCGGCTGATCTCCACTGCATGGGGGAAGCCTTCGTGGACGGAGCCCACGTAGGAGAACCCGCCACCCGGGGCGACAACGGCAAACGGCGCTCCGGCCTTTCCGCGGAAGAAGAACAACCCCGTATGTTCTTTCGATGGCTCTGCCCGCTTCTGCGCCTCGGCGTAGAAATCAAAGAACATGGTCGTGCCCCTGTTCACATCGTCGATCATGTGATTCAAGGCACCCACCACGACGTCCGGACTCACATGGCTGTGATACGGCAGCAGCGAGCCGATGTTGCTCAGCCGCGTGTCTTGATCATGGGCGCGATCGTCCCAGGGCAGTATCAACCGCCCATGACCTGCGAACGCCGGATGATTCAGGACGTCCCGGATACGGCTGGCCACGCTCAGGTGGCCGTCGGTCACCATCTCACTCGCGACACCACGGGAGAGGACACCCTCGCTCTTTCCAGCCTCCGCAAGCGAAGCCATGGATAGCAGCGATAGCGCCCAGCCAGTGGTTCTGAGGAGATCCATTCTCCTAATTGTGGACCCTTGTCCCGGCCGCCGCCAACGTGATGGCGGTGAACCTGCCTCGGTTGCTCGGTCGTGCGCGGCGGAACGCAGGCGATCCTCGCCACGGCCCTCGGGCTACGCCTCCCGGGGCGCCGGCCCGCCCTTTGACCGCCGCCGGAACCATAGCGCGGCTCCGCCGGGGCCGGTCAAAACGGCTGGAGCTCATGACCGCTTCCGCCTATACCGGACGAGGCGGGACTTGACTGATGTCCCCATCGAAGGCGGCGGGCCCGAGCGTCGCGAGGAGCCGTCGCACCGCGTGCGGGTCCGTCACCGCCCCCGGGATCCGGCGCGGGCCGCCGCGGCGCGCCGGCGGGAAGGGCGCGAGGCCTTGCCTGCGCGTCGTCCCCCAGCCGTAGCAAGTCTCTTCCGCGCCAGCGCGGCGCCCTCCGCCAGGGCTTTCAGCTTGGCGAGGGCGACCTCGCGCGCCATCGGCGCCATGCCGCAGTTGGTGCACGGGAACAGGTGCTTCGCCGGCACGTACTTCAGCGCCCGCCGGATGGTCGCCGCGACCTCCTGCGGCGTTTCGACGTCGTCGGAGGCGACGTCGATCACCCCGACCAGCACGTCCTTGCCCTTGAGCAGTCCCAGCAGCTCGACCGGCACCTTGGAGTGAATGCATTCCAGCGAGATCTGGTCGACCTTGCTCTTCGCCAGCGCCGGGAAGATCTCCTCGTACTGGCGCCATTCGCCGCCGAGGGTCTGTTTCCAGTCGAGGTTGGCCTTGATGCCGTAGCCGTAGCAGATGTGCACGACGGTCGTGCACTTGAGACCGGCGATCGCGCGGTGTACCGCGGCGATGCCCCATTTCTTCACGTCTTCCATGTAGACGTTGAACGCCGGCTCGTCGAGCTGGATCACGTCGACGCCGTCCTTCTCCAGCGCGCGCGCCTCCTGGTTGAGCAGCTCGGCGAACGCCATCGCCAGCTTCACCTTGTCGCCGTAATGGCGATCGGCGATGGTGTCGACGATGGTCATCGGCCCCGGCATGGTGATCTTCACCTTGTGCGTCGTGTTGCTGCGCAGCAGGGCGGCGTCCTTCTGGTGGACGCGCCCCTTCAGCCGCAGCGGCGCGACTACCACCGGCACCATGGCGTCGTAGCGGTTGTTGCGGATCCCCATCTTCACCTTGTGCTCGAAGTCGATGCCCTCGACGTACTCGAGGAAGCCGTGCACGAAGTGCTGCCGCGACTGCTCGCCGTCGGTGACGATGTCGATGCCGGCGACCTCCTGCTCCTTCAGCCAGAGCAGGGTGGCGTCGCGCTTGGCGCGCTCGAGCTCCTCGCCCGCGGTGCGCCACGCCGGCCACAGCTTGTTGGTCTCGGCGAGCCAGCCGGGCTTCGGCAGACTTCCGGCGATGGTGGTTTCGAACACGGTCGGTTTTCCTCCTGGCAGGATCCGACGGCCGAGCGGTACTGTGTCTCACTCTGGCGGCCGGCTTCGTCGCGCTGGCCTGCCTCGGGGCGCTGGAGTACAGCAACCGTCTCCGTCCGGAGCGGCGACGTCAGCGGACAGAATCCGCGTACGCGTCCTCTGCTTCGCACGGTCCCCGACTGGCTTGGTTCCCCGATCGTTGCCCGCGCCTTGCTGCTGGGAGTCGTCCCGGACGCTTCTTCGTCGGTGCGGGGCGCCGAGCTGACGCCCCGCACCGACGCCCTTCCTGGGCTATGGGCTACTGGCTTGCGATGTTCCCGCAGAAAACGTAGGTGTTGGCTTCCTGGGCCGACTTGTGGCCGTTGATGGCGAAGCCTTTCCGGAGATCGCCGATCTGCACGTCAATCACCGTCTCCGACTTGCCATCGGTCAGCGTCGTGAGCCCGAAGGTCGGCTTGGGATCGATTTGCGCGCACGTCCCCTTGTGGACGTGCAGCGGCTGACCGACGCCCGCCGGCGCGCCCTTGATGTTGACGACGACCTTGGTCTTCGTCCCCGCCGCCTCCTCGCTGAGCACGGCGGTTCCCGACTCACCCGAGCTGTTCAGCGGCCCCAGCTGGACCGTGATGGGCTCCGCCGCATTGGCCACTCCCGCTCCAACGAGTGCCAGGACGCCGACCGCTACCAGTGTCGAACCGAATGATCGAAGCATCGTCACCTCCTGTGTTGTTCGACGGGACTGTCATCCCACCGACACTGGCCATGATCCCCCAGCCGTATCGCGCCCGCAAGGCCCATGTCCCTGGCCGGCGCGTCGACACCGAGCGGAAGGAGGCGGGTTCTTCGGAGCCGTCGGCCACGGGATGGATGAGCTGCCCGGGCGGCACGTCGCGAAGCGCGGCGATCGCCGGGCGGCGCTGGAGCCGATTCCCCGGGGCGTCCGCCCGCTATCGGCGGGCGCGATCTAGTCTCGGGGCGTTCCGTCGAAAGCGGGCGGGGTCATGTCGACTCAGGTCGGCTGAGTAACGCTGGGGTTCGGCATCCTCATCCGTTCGCAATCGACGGGTCATCGGTTCAAGTGGGATCGTCGGCTCCAGTCTTTCGACCACGTCCACGACGCCTCGGCCGCTGCAGCCCGATTGGTCCCCGATCGTCAGGTACGGGCACGTCCCGCGGAGCACGAGTGGTTGACGGCCGTTCGCTCCTGGATGGCTGCGAGCCATGAGGGCTCCGACTGCCTTGGACGACCGCAGGCGCGGTGGGCGGCAGGCACGTATAATGACGCCGTAGCTGTTGACCCAGATGAGGAGAGCGCAATGAAGCGGTGGATCGTGATGATTGCCCTGACCAGCCTGACGGTTCTTCCGGCCCTTTGGGGCAGCGATGCGTGGGCGCGAGCGGGCGGCGGAGGCTCGAGCGGGAGCCGTGGATCGCGCAGCTATTCGGCGCCTTCCTCGCCGAGGGTTGCGCCGACGAGCCCGGCCCGCCCGAGTCCGGCGCCCCCGGCGGGCTTCCAGCAATCGCCGCAGCGGTCCGGCTGGGGGGCCGGCATCGGCGGGATGCTCGGCGGCCTCGTTCTGGGCGGCCTCATCGGTAGCCTCCTCTTCGGCGGCGCGGGGCAGATGAGCGGCGGCATCGGTCTTCTCGAGATCATGCTTGTCGCGGGGCTCGCCTACTTCGCGTTCTCATTCTTCCGCCGGCGCCAGGCCCTCACCGCGGCACCCGCGGGGTACGCCGATCCGGGCGCGATGGGCGCGGCCTGGCACCCCGAGCCCACGTCGCGGTCCACCGCGGTCCTCGAGACCCCGGCTCCGACCGCGGCGACTGATCTCGCCCGCGGCGTCGCGCACATCCGCCAGATGGACCCGGGCTTCGATCCGGCGCGCTTCGGCGAGCCGGCATCGGACGTGTTCTTCCGCGTTCAGGCGGCATGGATGGCCCGCGACGTGGGGAGCGTGCGTGCCGCGCTCACCGAGGAGATGCACGCGACGATGCAGGCCCAGTGTCACCAGCTTCGGGCACAGCGTCGCGTGAACCGGCTCGAGAACATCGCGGTGCGCTCCGTGGATGTCACCGAGGCCTGGCAGGAAGGCGGCCAGGACTTCGTGACGGTCTGCTTCCTCGCGAGCCTGCTAGACTTCACGACGGACGAAAGCGGGACCCAGTTGCTCGAGGGCAGCCGCACCGAGCCCGTCAAGTTCGAGGAGTACTGGACCTTTGCGCGTCCGGTGGGGTCCGGTCCCTGGCGGCTGTCGGCGATCCAGCAGCCCAGCTGAGGCGGAGCGACCGCTACCGCTCGATTGCCTTCGGGGCGTTGCTGCCAGTGCTCACCGTCAGGGGCTTTTCCTCCGATGGCCATTCTGGCGACCGAGAGGTCACCTAGCCGGACGAACCACGAGAACCTGGCGGGACCTTCGTCTCGGAGTACTCCGTCGAAAACAGGCGCGGTTACGTCGACTGAGATCGGCTGAGTAACGCCGGGTTCGGTATCCGCATCCGTTCGTAGTCGACAGGTCATCGGTTCAGCCCGATCGTCGCCTCGCCCAGGCGAGTCGACCCAGGACACTGGGATTCGCGACCGGAGGGGAGCGATCGGCGCGCTCCTCAGAAGGACGCGATACACGGGACACTCACCGCCCTAGTCCCCTGGGTGACGGTCAGGCGCGCTTCCGGCTCGGGCCCAGGGGCACCGCTGCCACCGAGCAGGCTCCAGCGGGAGCATGGCGGCACAAGCCGCCCGGCGCCGGGCGCGCGGCTATGCCAGGGGAGTCGCGCTGGACACGGGGGTGGAACCAGTCTGGAGTCGCGTCGCGGCCCTCCGCGCCACGAGCGTGTCCTTGACGAGACGCTCGATCTCGGGGATGCGAGTCGTCCAGTCGTTCTGCCGCGCGACGGCGAGACGCCGCGCCACGTCCTCGCTTGACGCCGGCCCCGCGGCCTCCCGGACCGCGGCGGCGAACGTCTCCTCGTCGCTGGCGACGCGCACCACGGATCCGTGGGCGGCATTGAGCCGTCGGATCTCGACCAGGTCGGTCGCCACCACCGGCAATCCCATCGCCAGGTACTCGTTGAGCTTGGCGGGATAGACGGCCGCGGTGTAATCGGTGAGACGGTAGGGCACCACCGCCACGTCGAACCCCTTGAGATACGTCGGCACCTGCACGTGCGGTTGTGGTCCCAGGAGCCGGACGTTCGGGCATTGTCGGAGCGTCGAGACGTCCGTCTCGATCGGGCCGACCAGGACGAAGCTCGCGTCCGGCAGGCGCCGCGCGATCCCCGCCAAGAGGACCTGGTCCACCTTGGAGTTCACGCTTCCCAGGTACCCGACCCGGGGGTGGGGCAGGTCCCGGACCTCGGGCGGCGGGGAAGCGAGGGACAGCCGCTCGCGCTCGAACTGGCGATAGCCGACACCGAAGGGGAACAGGTGGACCCGATCCCGATACCGGAGCGCTCGCCGCGAGAGCCTCTCGCTCGTCACCAGCACGAGGTCGGCGCTCCGGAAGAGCTCCGCCTCGCTCTGGCCGACGCGGCGAGCGCCGGGCGAGCTCGATGGAAGGTCGTCGACGCAGAAGTAGACCACGAGCTCGGGATCGATCTCGGCGATCGCGTCGCGGGTGAGGGGCGTCGGGAGAAACGTCCAGACGATCGGTCGGGAACCACCGGTGGCGCGTAACCAGCGCCGGATGGGGCGCATGAGGAGCGTCCGGTTGATCCGGCGGGCCACCGGCGAGTAAGGGAACGGCAGGATCAGGGGTGAGTAGATGGAGAGGTTCGCCCGCTCCGTGCGGAGCCCGCCCGCCCCGCGGCGCCAGTTCCGGAGGCGTCGGGCCAGCCGCGGCAGGTCTCGGAGCTCGGGAGTCCGGACCCCGGTGTTCTCGACGAACAGTACGCGGCTTCCCTCGGCCGCGAGGGTGGCCATGATCTCGTGGTGTCCCTGCCAGTTGAAGTCCCAGTCGATCGACGAGATGCACACGATGCGCTCGCCGGCGCGCGGATGTGCGTCGCCACGCGGGGCGTCGTCAGCCATTTGCCCGGCCTGGCTGGAGCGCCGCGAAGACCTCTGCGGCGGAGTCAGCCGTCTCGACGAACGTCCGATCGAGCTCCGTGAGCCGCATGTCGCCGTCAATCCCTCGGAGCGCCGCCGCGGGGGGCCGCCGTCAGCGATCGCTCCGGTGAGATCGGGAAGAGCGCCGGGGCCGCGCGACCGCGCATCGCGCAACTCTACCACGGCGCCATTTCGGCCGAGACGCGCTCGGCCTGCAGTGAGCTGGCCGAGCGCGGCCACTTGGTGTTCTCCGTCACTCGGGAGGAGGGTCGATCCTCGATCGCGCATCCCGGCGTTCACCGCGTTACCTGCGAGCCCCGCCTTCGCTCGGGATCGCGACCGACGCTCGGCCCCGGCGAGGGGGGTGAAGGGCGTCCCCCAGGCGACTCGCTTCCTCTGGTGGCTCGCGCTTCTCGGGGCGGGCGAGACCGGCGGGGCGGGCCGCCGCCTGCCGCGCCGAAGGCTCGCTGATCCCTTCGATCGGCGCGCCCGGCGAGTTCGGCAAGGAGGCTCTCGCGTCCACGGCGGCTCGTCGGATATCCTGGGCCGGCCTGTCAGGCTGGTCCTGCGCAGATCAGGGGAGAGACGATGCTGAGCGATCATGCCTTCGCCGCGCCGAGGGGCCGCCAGGTCTGAGCGGATCGAGCGTGACCCGCGACGATCCCGCCGACGTCCTCGTGATCGGCGCCGGGGCGGCCGGCGCGGCCGTGGCCTGGATGCTCGCGCGCGCCGGCATCGGCGTCACGTGCCTCGAGCAGGGGGACTGGGTCGACCCGCGCGCCCTGCCGCACTGGGGAACCGACTGGGAGCTCCATCGCAACACCGACTGGAGCGCCGAGCCCAACGTGCGGCGGCTTCCCCAGGACTACCCGGTCAACGACGCCGGGTCGCCGATCGCGCCGCTGATGTACAACGCGGTCGGGGGAAGCACGATTCACTGGAGCGCCCACTTCCCGCGCTTCCGTCCCTCGGACTTTCGCGTGCGGACTCTCGACGGGGTCGCGGACGACTGGCCGGTCGACTACGCCACGCTCGAGCCGTTCTTCGACCTGAACGATCGCATGATGGGCGTCGCGGGCGTCACCGGCGACCCCGCGTATCCCCCGAAGTCACCGCGGCAGACGCCGCCGGTCCCGCTGGACACGCTGGGCGGGACGATGGCCCGCGGGTTCGATCGACTCGGCTGGCACTGGTGGCCGTCGGACAGCGCCATCCTCACGCGCGAGTACGACGGCCGCCGGGCCTGTACCAACTGCGGGCCGTGCGACCTCGGCTGCCCGACGGGCGCCAAGGCGAGCACCGATCTCACCTACTGGCCCAAGGCCCTGGCCGCCGGCGCGCGGTTGCTGACGCGGGCGCGGGTGCGGGAGATCACGCTCGACCCGGACGGACGGGCTGCCGGCGCCCTCTACCACGACGCCGAGGGGCGTGTCCGCGAGCAGAAGGCGCGCGCGGTGGTCCTGGCCGCCAACGGGATCGGCACGCCGCGGCTCCTGCTGAACTCGCGCTCGGCGCGGTTCCCGGACGGGCTGGCCAATCGCAGCGGACTCGTGGGCCGGAATCTCATGTTCCATCCCTATGCGATGGTGCGCGGCATCTTCGACCGGCCGCTCGGCGGATACCGGGGTCCCATCGGCTGCAGCCTCATCAGCCAGGAGTTCTACGAGACGGATCTCTCGCGCGGTTTCGTGCGCGGGTACTCGTTCCAGGTCGCCCGCGGACTCTCGCCGATCGCCTCGGCCCGCGGTGGGTTCATCGCGGACCGCGTGCCCTGGGGCCGCGCGCACCGCCAGGCCTACGACGCGCGCTTCGATCGCACGATCACGGTCGCGGTCATCGCCGAGGACCTGCCCGAGCCGGGGAACCGCGTGGACCTCGACCCCGCGCTCACCGACGGTCACGGGATCCCCGCGCCGCGCGTGTCGTACACGCTCAGCGAGAACAGCCGGCGCATGCTCGCGCACGGCGTCGCCCGGGCGACCGAGGCCCTGGAAGCGGCCGGCGCCCGCGAGATCTCGGCCAATCCCCTCCTGCGCGCCGGCGGCTGGCACCTGATGGGCACGGCGCGCATGGGACGGGATCCGGCGACCTCGGTGATCGACGCTCAGGGGCGCTGCCACGACGTGCCGAACCTCTACGTCGTGGACGGCAGCACGCTGGTGACCGGCGCCGCGGTGAACCCCACTTCGACGATCCAGGCGGTGGCGCTCTACATCGCCGACGGGATGATCCGGAGGCGCGCGTGACGGGATCGCAGCTGGCCGGGCAGCGCGACCTGCTGATCGTGGTCCTGGACGCGCTGGTGCCGGAGGACGCGGGCTTCCCCGACGCCGGCGCGGTCGCGGTCGACCATCTCCTCGCCGTGGCGGCCGCGTCGGCGGATCTGGACAGTCTGCTCTCCGGGGGGTTGCGGGCGGTGGAGCAGGCGAGCCGGGCCGCCGGCGCCACGGGTCTCGGGTCGCTGAGCGCCGACGGGCGCGAGGCGGTGCTTCGCCGCGTCGAGCAGTCGCACGCCGCCTTCTTCGAAGCGCTGGTCGGGCATGCGTACGACGGGTACTACAGTCACCCGACGGTCGTCGCGCGACTGGGGCTCGATCCGAGCCCGCTCCATCCCCGCGGTCACCGTGTCGAGACGGCGGACGCGCCCGACCTCGCCCGCGTCAGCGCGCGTGGCCCGATCTATCGCCGCGCCTGAGAGCAATGGGGGCGCGAGGCTCACGCGCCGGGACCGCGCGGTGCCCTGACGCGTTGACTGATCTGCATCCGATTGATACGCAAGGAATGCCACCATGCGTGCCCCGGAGATCGGGAAGGTCGCCACGGCGCAGGACGGAGCGCCTGCTCGGGCCGTGACTCGAGGCGATCGGTCGTCCGGAGTCCCGCCGGTCCGCCCGACGCTCAGGCGGCGGGCGACGGCCGAGGCGCTCGGCACCGGGCTCCTGGTCGCGGCGGTCGTGGGGTCCGGGATCATGGGGGAGCGCCTGGCTGGCGGTAACGCGGGCCTGGCCCTCCTGGCGAATACCGCCGCCACCGGCGCGGCCCTGGTGGCGTTGATCCTCGCGCTCGGCCCCGTGTCCGGCGCCCACTTCAACCCCGTCGTGACGCTGGGCGCGAGCGTGACCGGCGCGCTGACCCGGGGTGACGTCCCCGCCTACGTCGCGGCGCAGGTGCTCGGGGGCCTGCTCGGCGCGGCGATCGCCAACCTCATGTTCGAGGGCCCCATCTTCTCGCTCGCGCAGCACGCGCGGCACGGGCCGGCCCAGCTCCTGAGCGAGGTCGTCGCGACGTTCGGGCTGCTCCTCGTCATCGGTCTGGGCGTGCGGCACCGGCCGGCCGCCGTGCCGTTCGCGGTGGCGGCGTACATCACGGCAGCGTACTGGTTCACGGCGTCGACGTCCTTCGCCAACCCCGCGGTGACGCTGGCGCGCGCCCTCAGCGACTCGTTCGCGGGGATCCGGCCGCAGGACGTCCCGGGATTCGTCGCCGCGCAGTGCGTCGGCGGAGCGCTGGCGATCGGGGTCGTGCGCTGGCTCCTGACCCCCCCGGCCGGCAGCCCGGAGCCCGAGTGATGCGCCGGCAGGTGCTGTTCCTGTGCACGCACAACTCCGCCCGGAGCCAGATGGCGGAGGGATGGCTGCGGCATCTGGCGGGGGACCGCTTCGAGGCGGCGAGCGCCGGCACCGAGGCGACGCGCGTCCATCCGCTCGCGATCCAGGCCATGCGCGAGGTTGCGATCGACCTGGGCTCCCACTCCTCGAAGACCCTGGACGCCCTCCCGGATCGCCCGTGGGACTTCGTGATCACCGTGTGCGATGCCGCCAACGAGCGGTGCCCGCTGTTCCCGGGACGCACCACGCGGCTTCACTGGAGCTTCGAAGACCCGTCTCGAGCGGCCGGGAGCGAGGCGGAGCGCCTCGCCACCTTCCGGCGCGTCCGCGACGAGATCCGCGCGCGGCTCGAGGGCTGGCTGGCCACCGCGCGTGATGCCGACGTGGCCCTGACCAGTCGCCTCGCGACCGGCGCCGACGCCGAGGCGATCGCGCGCATCTACAACGAGGGCATCGAGGAGCGCATCGCCACGTTCGAGACCGAGCCGCGCTCGGCGGCGCAGCTCGAGCGTCAGCTGGCGGAGAAGGGCGACCGCTATCCCACGGTCGTGGTGGAGCGGGAGGGCGAGGTCGTGGCCTGGGCGAGCGCCGGCCCCTACCGCGCGCGGGATGCCTACGCGGGGGTCGCGGAGCACTCGGTCTACACCGCGCGACGCGCCCGGGGCCTCGGCGCCGGACGGGTCGCCCTGGACGCGCTGATCCGCGCCTACGAGGCGCGGGGGTTCTGGAAGCTCGTGTCCCGGATCTTCCCCGAGAACCAGGCGAGCCTGGCCCTCCACGAGCGCGCGGGCTTCCGCGTCGTCGGCGTCTATCGCCGGCACGGCCGGCTCGAGGGTGCCTGGCGCGACTGCGTCATCGTGGAGCGGCTCCTCGGCCAGGCCGCGCGCGACTGACGACTACGGCCCGGGCCCGGGCATGGCGCCGAGACGTGTGAAGGGAACGTGGCGTCGTGCTGGCGCGAGGCCCCCCACGCGATGCCGCTGAAGCGCGGAGTGGTGGCGATGTGCGCCGCGCAGGCCTGCGCCCAGATCGGCGCGTTCGCCGTGGCGGCGCTCCTGCCGACGCTGATCGCCGCCTGGTCGCTGACCAACACCGAGGCGGGGTGGATCAGCGGCATCTACTACGCCGCGTACACGCTCGTCGTTCCGCTTCTCGCGTCCCTGACGGATCGCGTCGATCCCCGACGCGTCTACCTGGGCTCGGTTGCCGTGACCGCGATGGCCTTCTTCGGGTTCGCGTGGCTCGCCACCGGCTTCTGGTCGGCGCTGGCGTGCCGGGCGCTCATGGGCGCCGGATGGGCGGGAAGCTACATGCCGGGCCTCAAGGCCTTGAGCGACCTCGCGGAGGGCCCGCAGCAATCCCGCGCCGTGGCCGCGCACGCGGCGGCGGTGGGAGTGAGCGGCGCGCTCTCGTTCGGCGTGGCCGGAGCGGTGAACGCCGCGCTCGGTTGGCAGTGGGCGCTGATGCCGGGGGCCATCGGCGCGGCCGTGGCGTTCGTGCTGGTGCTGGCCGGCCTGCCGCCGCGGCCCGTCAGCCCGCCGACCGGCTCGCGCGGCGCCCTGCTCGACTTCCGCCCCGTCCTCCGGAACCGCTCCGCCCTGGCGTACTCGGTCGCCTACTGCGTCCATACGTGGGAGATGTCCGCCCTGCGCGGCTGGGTCGTCGCGTTCCTGACGTTCGCGGCCGCTCGGGCTCCGGAGTCCTGGGTTCCGCTCGCCCCGGCCACCGTCGCCAGCGCGATGGGTCTGCTCGGCGTGTGGGCCAGCGTGTGGGGAAACGAGCTCGCCATGCGAGTTGGACGCCGCCGTTTCATCCTGGGCACCATGCTCGCCTCCGCTGCGCTGGCGGCCGGGATCGGCTTCAGCGCGGCCCTCCCGTACGCGGGCGCGGCCGCGCTGGTGTTCCTCTACGCGGTGCTGATCTGGTCCGATTCCTCGTCACTGACCGCGGGAAGCGCCGGCAGCGCCGAGCCAGGCCGACGCGGCGCGACGCTCGCCGTCCACTCGACGCTCGGGTACGCCGGCGGCTTCCTCGGGCCGCTGGCCCTCGGGGCGACGCTCGATCTGCTGGGCGGCGCGAGCGTGCGGGGGTGGGGGGTGGCCTTTGCCCACGTCACGATCGCGCTACTGCTGGGTGCGTTCCTGTTCGCGCGGCTCGGCCCCGCGGATCTGGCCGGTGATCGCTCGGCGCGTCCGGCCAAGGCAGGCGCTTCGGGTCGGTCCTGAGGCGGGGCCGCTCCAGGGGCGGGGGTCGCGGGAGCGTGATCCCGATCCCGTCGAATCAGAATCGGGCTTGACATGAGTCCCAATGAGTCGTAATACTACGACTTGTGAACGCGCAAAGCCCCCTCCGTACCGCGCCGGGTGCCGCCGCGAGTCCCCCCTCGAGGGGGGGGGCTGTCGCATCCCGCGGCCTCGCGATCACGCCGGCCGACGAGGAGCTCGCCGGGTTCACCCGGGCGCTCGGCCATCCGATCCGAGTGGCGATCATGCGGCACCTCCTCGAGCGGGGCGAGTCTGTCTGCACGGACCTGTCTGACGTCGTCCCGCTCGCCCACTCCACGACGATGCAGCACCTCAAGGTGCTCAAGGAGGCCGGCCTGGTCTCCACCGGCCGGTGTGGCCGGAACGTCCTCTACTGCGTGAACCCCGAGGCGCTGCGGCAGCTCCGCGCCCTGGTGGGTCGCCTGTAGTTTTTTTGCCGTGAGAAGTCGTCAGACGCCGACACACGACTCAGAGGAGATACCGACGATGTCGACTTCCTCGCTCCCGATCGCGATCATCGGCGCGGGCCCCGTGGGACTGGCCGCAGCCGCCCACCTCCTCCGCCGCGGCGAGATGCCGATCGTCCTGGAGGCGGGCGTCCAGGTGGGCGCGGCGGTGCGACAGTGGGCGCACGTGCGGGTCTTCTCGCCCTGGCGCTACAACGTCGACCCCGTCGCCGCCGCGATGCTGGAGAAAGCGGGCTGGACGACGCCCGACCCGGATCACCTGCCGACCGGGGGGGAGCTCGTCGCCGAGTATCTCGAGCCGCTCGCGGCGCTGCCCGAGATGGCCCCGTCGCTCCGGCTCGGCACGCGTGTCGTCAGCGTCAGCCGCGAGGGCTTCGACAAGCTCCGGACGGACGGCCGTGACGCGGCCCCGTTCGTGCTGCGTGTCCTCACGCCCGCCGGTGAGGAGGAGGAGATCCGAGCCCGGGCGGTCGTCGACGCCTCGGGCACCTACGGCGGCCCGAATCCCCTCGGGGCGGACGGGACTCCCGCCCGCGGAGAGGCCCGGATCCGGGACCGCGTCTTTTACGGCATCCCCGACGTGCTCGGGACGCATCGGCACCGCTACGCCGGCCGGCGCGTGGCGGTCGTGGGGAGCGGCCACTCCGCGCTCAACACTCTCATCGACCTCGCGGCGCTGCGCGACGCGGCCCCCGGGACCGAGATCGTGTGGATCGTCCGGCGTCCGCCGGCGGCGCGCGTGTTCGGCGGCGGCGCGGCCGACGCCTTGCCCGCGCGGAGCGCGCTGGGGCAGCAGGCGCGCCGATTCCTGGATCGCGGCGCGGTGACGCTCGTTGTCGGGCGCATCGCGGCTGTTGCCCAAACCGCCCGCGGCGTCTCGATCCACGACGAGGCCGGCCGAAACCTGGCGGCGATCGACGAGGTGGTGGCCGTGACGGGCTTTCGACCGGACCTCGGCCCGCTCCGGGAGCTGCGCCTCGACCTCGACCCGATCATGGAAGCTCCGCGGGCGCTGGCCCCGCTGATCGACCCGAACGTCCACAGCTGCGGGACGGTGCCGCCGCACGGCGTCGAGGAGCTCGCGCAGCCCGAGCCCGGCCTCTTCGTGGTCGGCATGAAGAGCTACGGGCGCGCGCCGACGTTCCTCATGCTGACCGGCTACGAGCAGGTCCGGTCGATCGCCTGCGCGCTGACCGGAGACTGGACCGGCGCGCGGCGCGTCGAGCTCACGTTGCCCCCGACGGGGGTCTGCAGCGCGACCCCGAGCGACGCGCGCGTGGAGGACGCCGAGCCGGTGGTGTCCTGCTGTGGCGGCCCGGCGCCGGTGACGGTGAACGCCTGCTGCGCCGCGGACGCCGACGCCAAGGCGACCGGGCAGGAGGGCTGCGGCTGCGGGCCGGAGAGCTCGGCCGAGACCGGGCGGATGGGCGCGGCGGGGGAGGCGCCACGAAGGCCGTTGCTGAGCATCGTCGCGCCCCGACCGGACTCGCCCGCGAGCTCCTGCTGCAGCTAGGAGTGCCCGGGTCCCCGGCCTGATGGGGCGGATCACCCCGGCGCGGTACGGCTGGGTGATCGTGGCGACGCTCTCCGTCACCGAGACGGTGACGTGGGGCATCGTCTACTACGGATTCCCCGTGTTCCTGCGGTCGATGGAGCAGGACCTCGGTGCCTCGCGCGTGGCCGTGACCGGCGCGTTCTCCGTCGGGCTCGGCGTGTCGGCCCTGGCGGCCCTGCCGGTCGGACGCTGGATCGACCGCCACGGGTCCCGTGGTCTCATGACGGCGGGCTCCTGCCTGGCCACGGTCCTCACCTTCGCGTGGGCCCGGGTCCAGAGCCTGCCCGCGCTCTACGCCGTCTGGTTCGGCATGGGCGTGGCCATGGCGGCCACGCTCTACGAGCCGGCGTTCGCCACCATCGTGTCGTGGTTCTCGCGGCGACGGGACCGGGCGCTCCTCACCGTGACGCTGGTGGCGGGGCTCGCGAGCACGATCTTCATGCCGATCGAGGCCTGGCTCCTCGTCCGGGTCGGCTGGCGGGATGCGCTCACGATCTTGACGGTCGTCCTCGGCGCGATCACGATCCCGCTCCACGCCGCGCTGCTCCGGCGGGCGCCCGCGAGCGACGCTCGGCCCGCGACGCCCGGCGTGCCGGTGCCGACGGTCCCGGGCATGACACTGGGCGCGGCCCGACGCACCACGGTCTTCTGGGTGCTGGGCGCCGCGTTCTTCGTGAGCAACTTCGCGACCGCGGCCCTCAGCACCCACCTGATCCCCTACCTCGTGGGCCGCGGCTACTCCCCGCCGCTCGCGGCCACGGCGATCGGCTGGATGGGCGCGATGCAGCTGCCCGGGCGGCTCCTGTTCGTGCCGATCTCGGCACGTCTCGGGGCGCGCGTGATGGTGGGGGCGGTGTTCGTCGCCCAGGCTCTGGGAATCGGCCAGCTCCCACTGCTCGGGCTGATCGGCACGCTTCTGCCGTTCATCTTTCTCCAGGGCGCGGCGAACGGTATGGCAACGCTCGCCCGGGCCACCTCGCTGGCGGAGTTCTTCGGCACGCGCCACTACGGGGCGATCGCGGGCGCCGTCGCGCTGGGTGCCAACGGCGCCCGGGCGATCGGCCCGGTCGGCGCCTCGCTGCTCTGGGTCGCGCTCGGCTCCTATCCCGCCGTGTTCTGGCTCCTGGCCGTCTCGCTGATCCTCGCGGGCGCGGCGCTGCTCGCTTTCGGGTCCCGGCCGCCCCAGCCCGAGTAGGGGTGCCCGTCGCCGGCGCCTCGCGGGGCCGGGGGTAGTGCGGGATCGGCCGCCAGGGGTACAGTCGTGAGCGGATCGCATCCCGTCCCCGGCCGCTCACCCGACGCTGCAGGAGAACGCCATGTTCGTGCGCACCCTCGACGACCTGACCGCGGCCGGCATGGTGAAGGCGGTGGGCACGGGTACCCGCTCCGCGCGCTACCTCACGACGAAAGACGGCATGGGCTTCTCCTACAACGACAACCGGATCGCCGCCGGCAGCGAGATGACGCTCTGGTACAAGCACCACTGGGAGGCGAACTTCATACTCTCGGGCCGGGGCACGGTGACGGACCTGACGACCGGCCAGTCGTGGATGCTCGAGCGCGGCGTCCTCTACACCGTCGGGCCGAACGACCGCCACCGGCTCGTGCTGACGGAGGACACCCACCTGGTCAGCGTGTTCTGCCCGCCGCTCAAGGGGGACGAGCGCCATGACCCGGACGGCGCGTACCCGGCGAGCGGGGCATCGCCGCGGACGGACCGGCGGATGTTCGTGAAGCGCGCCGACGAGATGCGCACCGCGGGCCACGAGATGACCGTCGCGAACGGACAGGCCCGCACGCTCCGCATGCTGACGAAGGCCGACGACGTCGGGTTCGGCTTCTCGGACGTGCACCTGGCGGCCGGCGCCGACACCACGCTCTGGTACAAGCACCACTGGGAGGCGAACCACATCATCGCCGGCCGAGGCCGGGTCACGGACCTGACGACCGGGCAGGCCTGGACGCTCGAGTCCGGCGTGAGCTACAACGTGGGCCCGAAGGACCGGCACCAGCTGCGCGCCGACACCGAGCTCCACCTGGTCAGCGTGTTCTGCCCGCCGCTCGAGGGGCGGGAGCAGCACGACCGGGACGGCGCGCTCACGCCGAGCGGCCCCGTGCCGCCGGGGCCGGCCGGGCACTGAGGGGTGGGCGCGCCGCGACGGCGGCGCGCGCGCTACTTCCGGTTCAGCGTCGCGGTCCGTGGGGCAGGGCAGCCCGCGAGGCCGACCTCGGTCACCTCGAGGGAGATCGCGTGCTGCTGTCCCTTCCACCGGACGATCTGCGGGGTGACTCGCGGGTCCTGGGTCCGCGTCTCGAGCACGATCTCGAAGCTCGTGACCTGGCCCGTCACGTCCCAGCTCGCGGTGCCCCACGGGTACGTGGTGGCGGCGAGGCCCATGATGCGCCCGCCCTCCTCGATCGTCACGTCGAAGTTGAACGGCACGCACGCGTCGATGTCGCCGCTGCTCCGGCCCGCGTAGTAGTCCCCGCGCCAGAGGCCGATGCAGCCCGTCAGGAGGAGGGCCGCGAACGGGACGACGACCGCTCGCCGCGCCGCCCGGATGCCACGCGTTGCTCGTCCAGTCCCTTCGTGTCGTCTCAAGGGTCGCTCCTACTCATTGCCAGGACGGGACGCTTTGGCAGGTGCCCGTCCCCGCCCGGCGGCCGCCGGCCCCATCATACACAGGCGACCCACGGGAGGCACGGCAGGGCCGGCTCGGGATAGACGCCGTCGATGCCCGGCTGTGGAACGACCCGATTGTACGAGGGCAGGATGGAGTAGGACGCCGGAGGCGCGACCTGCTTTCGCACCTCGAGCTGGCCGAACTGCGCGACGCTCGTGAACCCCTCGATCTCGGCCGTCGAGACTCGGCACACGATGTGGCTCGCGTACGCCCGCGGGCCAGGACGGCCATTCCGCCACATGGCGCTCTCGTGCTCGGGAAGGTAGAGGGGGACATCGCGACGCAGGTAGGAATAGCCTCCGGTGTGCCACCACTCGACGTCCTTCAGCAGCACGCCGGCCAGATCGGCCTGCCGATAGAGGAACAGGAAGGCGCGTATCTCGTCCTGCTGCGCGAAGAGTGGCTGGTTCGGGTAGAGCGCGCGCTCGAAGGGCAGGCGGTTCATGAACCCGACGAGCGAGATGAGGGCGAGCGCTCCCGCGACCGTCCACGGCAGCAGGGTCGGGCGCGGGCCGGCCATGCGCGCGGCGACGAGGGTCGTCACCCGGCCATCAGCACCAGGAGCACCGGGATCGCGGCCACGATGAACCGGTACTCCTTGTGCGGGATCATCGTGTGGACGCCCACGATCGCGAACAGCGTGACCATGAGAATCCAGAGACGCCGGGCGAAACCGAGGCTCGCGAGGGCGGCGAGTGGCAGGAGGCCCGCCGAGGCGACACCGAGCTTGAGTACGTGCCGATCCGCCGGAGACGTGCCGAACAGGGCCGAGGCGTCGCGGACGACGTTGAACTCGTAAGTGCTGTAGTGCGAGGCGAACCAGCTTCCCCAGCTCAGCTTGTCGACGTAGCCCGCCAGCAGGCCGACGCCGACGAGGGCGACGGCGCTCCGGACGAGCGCACGCCCGGACCATCTGCCGATCGCGAGCAGGGCCAGGAACCCCGCGGCCGGCAGGTACTGAACCCGGAGCGCGACCGCTAGGCCCACGCACAGGCCGAAGAGGACTGGCCGGCGCCCTCGGCGCGGGTCGGTGACGCTCGCGAGTGCCGCTAGCAGGAAGTACGTCGAGAGCACCTCGGGCATCGGTCGGGGCGCGAAGTAGACGAGCTCGTACCAGAAGCAGGCCAGTAGCGCCGCGAGCCGCCCGGCGCTCTCTGAGACGAGATTCCGGCCGATGCGATAGCAGGACACGATCAGCGAGACTGAGAGCAGACAGAGAAGGGCCTTCACGAGGAACTGGGAGCTCGCGGGATCGTCCACGCCGACGAGCTTGCAGAGATGGAGCGGCGCCGCGAGGGCCAGCGGCCGCAGCCAGGATCGGGATCCGAAGCGGAACTCCCATGGAATGAGCCCGTAGCCGAACACGAACCGATGAGCCTGCTCGAGGTACTGGAACACCTCGTCGGAAAGGTGGATGTTCAGGGCGACGAACGAGAACGTCAGGCGCAACAGCAGACCGGCGAGGACCAGCGCGGGAAGGCCGCGCCAGAGGCGCACGTCCGGGGAGCCAGCCGGCGGTGCCGCCGCCGCTGCGCCGCCACCCCATCGAGTTCCGATCACGCGCCCCCCCCGAGCGAGACGGATACGCTCGGATCACCGGACCGCGATCCCCATCGATGGCTCCCATAGTAGCCCGAAGCGCCGGCGGAGCACCCCTGGGCCGAGTGCCGGGTCGCGTTTGGAAGGGCCCGGCCCCTCGCGCTAGACTGCTGGCCGTGCCGGGCGAATCTCCCTCTGGGCGCGTGCGGGTGTCGGTGGTCCTCCCGACCTACAACGAGGCGCCGAACCTCCCCGAGCTGGTCCCGAAGATCGTCGAGACCCTCCAGGGCATTAGGCACGAGGTGATTCTGGTGGACGACGACTCCCCCGACGGGACCTGGCGGGTGGCCGAGAAGCTAGGTGATCGCTTCGCGGAGGTCCGGCTCGTCCGACGGATCGGCCGGCGGGGTCTGGCCTCGGCCGTCATCGAGGGTTTCCTGGCCGCCAAGGGTGCGGTGCTCGTCGCCGCGGACGCCGACGGTCAGCATGACTTCCGGCTCCTCACCGAGCTGCTCTCGGCCGTCGAGGGCGACGCCGCCGACCTGGCGGTCGCCTCACGCTACGTGCCGGGCGGCAGCGTCGGCGACTGGGACGAGCGGCGTCAGGCGCTGAGCCGATTCGCGACGCGGCTGGCGCAGCGCCTGTGCCGGGTGCCGGTGACCGACCCCTTGAGCGGCTTCTTCGCGGTGAGCCGCTCGACGTTCACGGCCGCGCTTCCCCACCTCAACCCTGTCGGCTTCAAGATCCTGCTGGACCTGCTCGTGCATTTGCCGCCGGGCGCGCGTGTCTGCGAGGTCCCGCTGCGGTTCGGGTCTCGGCGTCACGGGACCAGCAAGCTGTCCCGGCTGGTCCAGCTCCAGTTCCTGGAGTTCATCTACGACGTCACCCTGGGTCGCCGCGTGCCGCTGACGCTGGTGAAGTACTGCGTCGTGGGGGCGCTCGGTGTCATCGTCAACACCCTCGCATTTTTGGCGGTTTCCGCCATGCTCGGTCCGGTGGCGCAGGATACACTGCACGGATTCTCCATCGCGGTGATCGTGGCGACCGAGGCGGCGATCGTCTTCAATTTCATCCTGAACAACGCCTGGACGTTCTCGCTCGCCCGGCTGTCTGGGGCGCGCGTCGTCGCCGGATTCCTCCTCTACAACGCCGCGTGCGCGCTCGGCGCCCTGGCGAACGTCGCGGTCAGCGGGCTCCTGTTCTCCCGCGGCTGGCCCCGCGGGGCAGCCGTGGTCGCCGGGGCGCTGGTCGGAGCGGGCTGGAACTACACCATGAGCCGCCTCGCCACGTGGAAGCAGTGACGCGGGCCCGGGCGCCCGTCGGCCTGGCGGACGCCGCGGTCCTCGGCGCGGTGGCCCTGGCCGGTCTCGCCAACCTGCCGATTCCCTTCGACAATGATCAAAGCTTCTTCGCCACGGGGGCGCGACGCCTTCTCGAGGGCGGGGTGCTGTACCGGGACTTCTGGGACATCAAGCAGCCCGGAATCTTCTGGTTCTACGTGGTCGCCGCCCGGGCGGTTGGGCTCCGCGAGATCGCGATCCATGCGGTCGAGCTCGGCTACATGCTGGCCCTCGCCACCACGCTGCTCGTCGCGCTGCGCCGCCTGACCGGCTCGGCCCGGATCGCCCGGCTGGCCCCCGTCCTGACCGTCGGCGCGTACTACGCGGGCGTCGGGGCCAACCATCTGACCCAGGTCGAGGGGCTGGTCGGATTCCCGCTCTTTCTCAGCCTCTGGTGGGCCGTGCGCGCCGCCGACGCGGGGGAGGAGGCACCGGGGCGCCTGTTCCTCTCAGGCGTCGCCGGTGGCGCGACGCTCCTGTTCAAGCTCGTCTTTCTCCCGATTCCCCTGGCCATCTGGCTGGTCGCGCTCTGGGACACGGAGTTACCGGGCCGGGGTCGGGCCATGGCCCGTCTGGCGCGTCGCGGCGCGGTCGTCGGTCTCGGGGCCGCGGTGCCGCTGCTGGCGGGTGTCGGCGTGCTCTACCTGCAAGGCGCGCTGGGGGCCGCCGTCTGGACGTTCTTCATCTACACGGCCCAGCAAGCTCGCGCGACCTCGGGGATCGGGGTGCCCGACTCCCTGGTGGCCGGGCTCATGTGGTTCGGCGAGCGGTTCGCGCCGCTCATCGCGTTCGCGCTGGTCGGCGCCCACGCCACTCTCGGCCAGGGGGGGCGCCCGGGCCGCCGGGCAACGATCGACTTCACGCGCGGGCTCGTAGTCTGGATCGTCGTGGGAGCGGGCGTCATCGCCCTCCAGCGCAAGTGGTTTCCCTATCACCACCTGTTGCTGCTCGTCCCGCTGGGCATCCTGGCCGCGATCGGCGTGGACGCGGTCTGGCGGCGCGCCACCGCACGGATGGAGGACCCGGCGCCGCGCTGGCTGGCCGGCGGCGCTCTGGCCTTGCTCTTTCTCGGCCTGATCGGCGCGCTCGCCTACAAGGTGGTCCTCGTGCCCAACGGCCTCGGCTGGCGAGGCGCGGAGCGACAGGTCCACTACATGGGCCGGTTCAACGCGGAGTATCCCGTCGTGATGGCGGAGACCGCATTCCTTCGCGATCCCGCGAGCCAACCCGGGGCCATCTACATCGTCGGCAATCCCCTGGGTTACTACCTTGGGGGCCGGACGCAAGCGGCGGCGTTTGCCGGGTCCTGGGCCCAGGACTACGATCGAGACATGTGGGCCCGCGTCGTCGACGACCTGACCCGGATCCGGCCTCCGTACATCCTCCTCGTCGACCAGTCGCGCCCCATCCTCGACGCGCGGGGACAGGACGTCCTGCGGCTGCTTTCCGAGCGGTATCGGATCCTTCGTCGTGGCCCGGGCGAGACGTGGTACGAGCGCGCGCCGGGCGACGGGGGAGGGTAGCGTGGTCGGCCGCCCGTCCTCGAGGCGACCGGGCTCCCGGTCGCGGCCCGGAAGGCGGGCTTACTCGACGCCGGCCATCTCCACGCGCCAGACCGGCCCGTTCAGGAACATCGCGCCCTCGAACCGGACGAACGCCGGCAGATCGCCGAGCGCGATCCAGTAGCGAAGGTCGGGGGGACTCTTTCCGATCATCGAGGCGACCACACCGGTGAGCCCCCCGATCTCCAGGTTCACGAGGAAGCGGGCGGCCTGCCGCGGGTTGCCGGCGAACACCACGCGGTCCTCGCCTTCCTGGCCGAGCTCCATCTTGAGGAGGCGCGGCTTCGGAAGGAACGCCACCATCTGGGCCGTCGTCCGCTCCCCGGCCGGAAGGTTCTTCAGGAGAAGGAGCGTCATGCCGTTCGCGAGATCGGCCGGCATGTCGAACTCCCCGCTCGACGTCTCCTCGGCGCCGCCGATCTTGTCGCGGGTCTTCGCCTGGTAGCGCCCGGTCTTCCGGTCGAATGACACCTCCGAGCCGGGGAACGACGGGCCGCGCTGCGTGAGGCGATAGGCCTCCAGCCGGAAGACCCCCCGCTGGGAGTACGTCGTGGTCTCGTCGTGCACCGAGCCGTCCTTGAACTGGAGGAGGAGGCGGCTGTCGACCTCGTCCCCGCGCGGTCGCTGCGTCAGCTCGCCGTGCCCGATGCGTTCTCCCTGGGGCGTGCGCACGGCCAGGAATCCTCGCGTCACTCCCTCGGTGAAGCGCACCTTCACCGGCGCGGCGTCGCTCGCCGTCGCGCAGAGCAGCGAGACCACGACCAGCAGGGCGGAGAGACTCCAGCGTCCCGACATCGTCACGTCCATCGTGCGGGAGAACGGAGGTCTTGTCGAGGGGTTGCGAGGGTGCCGCGCTCGCGCGGGACGACCGCCTCGTGACCCCGCGTCGGGGGCAGGAGACTCGAGTCCCGGCCAAGCGGGCTCGCCGGGCGCCGACCCGGGACCGCTTGATTCACCTGCCGACTTCCCCGATCATCGCGGGGGGCGCGCAGCGTATCCCGCTTCACCCACGGACCCAGAGCGAACGGAGGCCCGATGGAGACCGCGGATGTCGTCGTCATCGGCGGCGGCGTCATGGGGACCAGCATCGCCTTCCACCTGGCGCGTCGCCGCGCGGGCCGGATCGTGCTCATCGAGAAGGGGACGGTGTGCTCCGGCACGTCGGCAAAGTCCTCGGCCATCGTTCGCACCCACTACACGACGCGACCGACCGCGCAGATGGCCCTCCTGGCGCGCGGCGTCTTCGAACGCTGGGCCGACGAGATCGGCGGCGAGTGCGGCTTCGTGCGCACGGGCATGCTGTTCATCGGCCCGCCCGAGAGCCGCGAGCGCGTGGAGCGCACCCTCCGGATGAACCAGGAGGTGGGGATCGAGGCGAGCCTGATCGGGCCCGACGACGTGCGCCAGATCAGCCCGCACCTTCGCGTGCCCGAGGGATCGGCCGTGGTCTACGAGCCGCGCTCGGGCTACGGGAGCCCCCACGAGGTGGCGTCGAGCTTCGCCCGCCGCTTCACGGAGCTGGGGGGCGACCTCCGCCAGTCCACGCGGGTCACGGCCATCGACACGCACGGGGGCCGGGTCCGCGGCGTGACCACGCCGAAGGGCGAGATCGCGGCCGCCCACGTGGTGATCGCGGCCGGGCCCTGGGCGGGGCCGGTCGGGCGGCTGGCAGGGCTCGACCTGCCCGTCACGCCGAGCCGCGAGTCGATCATCACGCTCCGGCCGACGTTCGACTGGAGCCCGACGCATCCGGTCACCGGCGACCTCCTCAACGAGGTCTATCTCCGGCCCGAGACCGGCGGGCTCATCCTGGTGGGCAACACCAACGACACGATCCACCGGGGCGATCCCGACAGCTACGAGGACCGCCCCAGCGCCGAGCACACGACCGAGGTCCTCACCCGGCTGGCGCGCCTCATGCCGGGGGCCGCCACCGCGGCCATCACCGGCGGCTGGTCGGGCATGTACGAGGTGAGCCCCGACTGGAACCCGATCATGGGCACCGCGCCCGAGGTGGCCGGGCTCCACTACGCCGTCGGCTTCTCGGGCCACGGCTTCAAGCTGTCCCCCATCGTGGGCAAGCTGATGGCGGAGCAGGTCCTCGACGGCCGCGCCCGGACCATCGACATCGCGCCGTACCGGCTCGAGCGGTTCCGCGAGGGCCAGGAGCTGCGCGTCGCGTACCAGGGCGCCGGCGTCATGGGGTAGACGGCCCCTTCCGGGGCGACCTTCCTTCGCGCGGAAAGGACGGGCGACGGCGACATGGACAAGACGTGGGTGCTGATCGAGCTGCTGCCGCAGCAGCTGATCAACGGACTGACGATCGGGTCGGTCTATGCCCTCATCGCCCTCGGCTACACGATGGTCTACGGCGTCCTCCAGCTCATCAACTTCGCCCACGGCGACCTCTTCATGCTGGGGGCGATGGTCGCGGTGTTCGTGCTCGCCGGGATGGGGGTCACCGAGGGGCTCTCGCTCGGTCTCGCGATCCCCCTGCTCGTGGCGGTCTTCCTCGTCTCGATGGCGGTCATCGCTGCCCTCGGCGTCACGATCGAACGGGTGGCCTATCGCCCGCTCCGGCACGCCTCGCGGCTCGCCCCGCTCATCAGCGCCCTGGGCGTATCGGTGTTCCTCGAGAACGCCACGATGAACGTCGTGGGCCCCGGTCCCCGGTTTTTTCCGGATTTCCTCCCGACGGCCGAGATCCACTTCCTCGGGGTCACGATCCAGGACAAGCAGATCCTCATCCTGGTCGTCGCCACCGCGCTCATGGTGTGGCTCCACTACCTGGTCAACCACACGACGTTCGGGCTCACGGTGCGGGCGACCGCCGAGGACAAGGACGCCGCGAGCCTCATGGGCATCGAGATCGATCGCGTCATCGCGCTGGTGTTCGTCCTCGGCCCGGCCCTGGGTGCCGCCGCCGGCGTCCTCTTCGCGATGTTCTACGGGGTCGTGCTGTGGAACGTCGGCTTCCTGGCCGGGATCAAGGCGTTCACCGCCGCCGTCCTCGGCGGGATCGGCAACATCCCGGGCGCCATGCTGGGCGGGCTCCTGCTCGGGCTGATCGAGACCTTCGGCGCGGGCTACCTCCCCATCCTGACGCACGACGTGATCGGCCCGGAGTACAAGGACATCTTCGCGTTCGTCATCCTGATCCTGGTCCTCATCTTCCGGCCGATGGGCATCCTGGGCGAGCGGGTCGCGCGATGAGGGAGCGCGCGGAGCGGACGGCGTGAGCACCTTCAACCAGGCGGTCAGCGTCCCTCTGCAGGCGGTCGCGCGGTGGAGCCGGGCCCGGAAGATCGTCCTGCTGCTCGCGCTGGCGACCCTGCCGCTCTTCCTCGGGCACGTCATGGCCGCCATCGGCACCGTCCTGCCGCTGTCCTTCTTCCGGGCCGGAGATCGCTACCTGTTCCGCGTCCTCGACCAGGCCGGCATCTACGTGCTGCTCACCCTGGGCCTCAACATCGTGGTGGGTTACGCGGGGCTGCTCGACCTGGGATACGTCGCCTTCTACGCCATCGGCGCGTACTCGTATGCGCTCGTGGCCTCGCCGCAGCTCGGGCTCCACGTGCCGTTCTGGTTGATCTTGCCGGTGGCGCCCTTGCTCGCGGCCCTGTTCGGGGTCCTCCTCGGCGCGCCGACCTTGAGGCTGCGCGGGGACTACCTCGCGATCGTGACGCTCGGGTTCGGCGAGGTGATTCGCATTCTCCTCAACAACCTCGACCCCATCACGAACGGGCCCCGCGGGCTCATCAACATCGACCCGGCGACGCTGGACGTGACCCACCTCGACCCCCGCTCCGTCGCCACGGCGAAGCTCCTGCTGTACCCGCCGTTACCCGACATGCTGCACTGGCTGCCGCTGACCCTGACGTCGCCGATCCAGTACTACTACCTGATCCTGATCCTGTGCGCGGGCGCCGTCTTCTTCTCGTACCGGCTGGAGGGTTCGCGGATCGGGCGCGCGTGGGCGGCCATCCGCGAGGACGAGGACGCCGCCCAGACCATGGGCATCAACAAGACGACGACGAAGCTTCTGGCGTTCGCGATGGGCGCGAGCACCGCCGGGTTCTCCGGCGTGATCTTCTCGGGCCTCCAGGGGTTCGTGAGCCCGGAGAGCTTCATCCTGCTCGAGTCGATCACGATCCTGTCGATGGTGGTGCTGGGCGGCATGGGCAGCATTCCGGGCGTCGTGCTGGGCGCGATCATCCTCGTCGTGGTCCCGGAAGTGCTCCGGGAGTACGCGCAGTACCGGTTCACGATCTTCGGCCTCGGTCTGACCCTCATGATGCTCGTCCGGCCGGAGGGCCTGTGGCCGGTCCGGGTGCGCCCGTCGACCGCGCCGGACGTCGCGGAGCCCGAGCCGGCCGCGGCGGCGAGTCGGGAGGCGCCGCCGCGGGTGGAGATCCTGTCCGGCGCGATCTCCGAGACGGGGATGGCCGCGCGCGAGGGGTTCCTGGCCGTGGACGGCGTGAGCAAGAGCTTCGGCGGGCTGCGAGCGGTGAACAACGTGTCGTTCTCCGTCACACGGGGGCAGCTGGTCGCGGTCATCGGCCCGAACGGGGCCGGGAAGACGACGCTGTTCAACCTGATCACCGGGGTGTTCCCGGTCACGTCGGGCGTCATCCGCTTCGCCGGACAGCCCATCCAGGGGCTGCCCCCGCACGAGGTCACCGCCCTCGGCGTCGCCCGCACCTACCAGAACATCCGCCTGTTCCGGGGCATGTCGGTCCTCGACAACGTGATGGTCGGAACGCACTGTCGCACCGGCGCCGGCGTGCTCGACGCCATGGTTCACTCGAAGCGGGCCGGTCGGGAGGAGCGCGAGAGCCGGGCACGAGCCCGGGCGCTGCTCGACTTCTTCGGGATCCGGAAGTACGAGGACCAGCTCGCGATGAACCTGCCCTACGGGGATCAGCGGCGGCTCGAGATCGCCCGGGCGCTCGCCACCAGGCCGGCGCTCCTGCTCCTCGACGAGCCGGCGGCGGGCATGAACCCCGCCGAGACGCTGGAGCTGATCGCGCTGATCCGCCGCATCCGCGAGCTGGGGATCACCGTCGTGCTCGTCGAGCACGACATGAAGGTGGTCATGCAGGTCTCGGAGAACATCGTCGTCCTCGACCATGGCGAGAGGATCGCCGAAGGCCCGCCGGCCCAGATCCAGCGCGATGCGCGGGTGATCGAGGCCTACCTCGGGAAGGCGAGTTGACGCCGCCGTCGACGGGCGGGAGCGCAGGGGGCGGCGGCCCCATCCTGGAGGCCCAGGACCTCGTCGCGGGCTACGGCCAGATCCGCGCGCTGAAGGGCATCTCGTTCCGGGTGGGCGAGGGCCAGGTCGTCGCTCTCATCGGGGCGAACGGGGCGGGGAAGTCGACGACGCTCCGGGTGCTCTCCGGGCTCATCCGGGCCCAGGCGGGTCAGGTGCGTCTCAGAGGCGAGGATCTCGGCCGGGCCACGCCGGCGGAGATCGTTCGGCGCGGGGTTGTCCACTGCCCGGAGGGGCGCCGCATCTTCACGCGGCTGTCCGTACTGGAGAACCTGCGCCTCGGGCACTACACGCGGCGCAAGACCGCCGACGAGGCCGCGGCGCTCGAGCGGGTGTTCACCCTCTTTCCGATCCTGCGAGAGCGGCAGAGCCAGTTCGGCGGGACGCTGTCGGGTGGTGAGCAGCAGATGCTGGCCATCGGGCGGGCCCTCATGACGGAGCCGAAGGTCCTGCTTCTCGATGAGCCCTCGCTCGGGCTGGCGCCGCTCCTGGTCCAGCAGATCTTCCGGACGATCCAGGAGATCAATCGCCAGGGGACCGTGGTGCTGCTGGTGGAGCAGAACGCGAACCTCGCCCTCCGGATGGCGGATCGGGCCTACGTGCTAGAGGCCGGCCGGATCGTGCTCGAGGGCAGCGGCGCGGAGCTCCTCGCCAACGACGCCGTGCGGAGAGCCTATCTCGGCGAGGACTAGCGGCCGCCGCCCGATGCGAGTCCCGGAACGCCGTCGGCCCGCCGGAATGCTCGCGCAGGAGCACCCGGCGGGCCGAGTCGTGTCACTCGAGGGACGCGGTCAGCCGCGCGGGCGGCCGGCCGGGCGCCCGATCACTCCTTCCACTGCTCGACGAGCTTGATTTCGCCCTTCTCCACCGTATAGATGTAGAGCGGGCCGTTGATGACGTCGCCGTTGTCGTCGAACTTGTACTCGGGGATCAACAGGCCCGGCACCGCCGACTTGTGCATGACGTCGATGATCTTGTTCTTGTCGGTGCTGCCGGCCTTCACGATCGCGTTGGCGACGATGTTGGCGAAGTCGTAGCCGTAGCTGTCGTAGTTGGCCGGGTCCTTGCCGTACTTCTTCTTGAACTTCTCGGAGAACTCCTTCACCTTCGGCGGGGCCTGTGGCCCGGTGTGAGGCGGCGCCTGGAAGGTGAAGTACACGGCCTCCGCATCCGACTTCTTGTCGACCGCGGCCCCAGCAGTCTTCACCATGCCGGCGTCGAAGTATCCGTCGCAGCCGACGATCGGCTTCTTGTATCCGAGCTGACGAGCCTGCTTGATCATCAGACCGATGGAGGTGGGGAAGTTCGAGCAGTAGACGAGGGCGTCCGGATTCTCGGTCTTGACGATCTTGGTCAGCACCGCGGTGTAGTCGACGTCGTTGCGCTCGACGCCGCCGGACGATGTAATCATGCCGCCGGCCTTCTCGATGGTGGCCTTGGCGACATCGGTTACGCCCTGGCCGAAGGCCTGCTTGTCGTTGAGGAGCGCGAACTTCTTCGCCTTGAACTTCCGCATGGCATACGCCACGCCGGCCTTGCCCTGGATGTTGTCGTTGGCGATCGGCCGGAACAGGTTCTTGAAGCCCTGCTGGGTGATCGTCGGGTTGGAGGACAGCGTCACCATCGGCAGGTTGACCTTGTTGATGATCGGCGCGCCGGCGATCGTCGTGCCCGAGCACACGTGCCCGATGAACACGACGTTCTTGGCGTCGTCGGCGATCTTCGTGGCGACGGTGCCCGCCTGCTTCGGATCGCAGGCATCGTCCTCCGTGACGACCACGAACTTCCGGCCGCCGAGGACCCCGCCCTTGGCGTTCCACTCCTCGAAGGCGAGCTGGATGCCCTTGAGGTATCCTTGCCCGAACTGGGCGGCATCGCCCGTCAGGGGGCCCGCCCACGCGATCTGGATCGGGGCGGGCGCCTGCGCCGGAGCGGTCAGCGCCACGCCCAGCACGACGACGAGAGCCGCGAGACACCAGAAGACTCGCGAAGTGAGACACGCGCGCATGATCAGATCCCCCTTGGTTATGGGTGCGATGCGCGAAGCCCTACGCCGTGGTAGGCGCGTCCCAGGAGCTTGGCCTGGGTGGCTGGTGAGCGGATAGGCCTCCCTGACATGCCGCATGGGCCAGGTTGGCGGAATTCTACGGCGGGCTTCCCGGCAGGGTCAAGCCGGGGGGCCGCCGGAGGCGTGACGGTCTTCACATGGACGATCGGAGGAGATCCGTGACCGAGGGACGCTACGAGGCCGTGGTCGTGGGCGGGGGCATCGCCGGGCTCACCGCGGGCTGGACCTTGCGGGACCGGAAGGTCCTCGTGCTCGAGGCGACTGGCCGGGTCGGCGGGCGGATGCGCTCGGAGCCCCGGGGCCCCTACTGGCTCAACCTGGGCGCCCACCTGTTCGGCGGTCCAGGCACGCTCATGGACCGACTCGTGACGGACACGGGCCTCGAGACGCGGCTCATCCCGGGGAACCGGATGGGGCTCGCGCTCCGGGGGCGAATCGTCGCCAGCGGCCGCCCGGAGACCTATCCGTTCCGCCTGCCGCTGTCCTGGGCCGCGCGGCTCTCCTTCATCCGCGCCGGCCTGCGCCTCCGGGCGGCGGCCCAGGAGCACGTGCGCGCCGCCCGGCTCCGCCCCGGGGAGACGCCCTCGGCCCGGCGGGCCCGCGTGCTCGCGCACCGGGACGACCAGACCTTCGCCGACTACCTGGGTGAGATCCATCCGGACGTGGCGGCGATCTTCCGGGCGATCGCCGAGCGGGTGACCGGCGAGCCCGAGCAGATCTCGGCCGGCTGCGGCGCCGCGCTCTTCGCGATCGTATGGGGCGACGACAAGAGCGGCTCGGCCCGCAACCTGATCGGCGGGTCGGAGCTCCTGCCGCAGGCGCTCGCGCACCGGCTGGGCGACCGGGTCCGGACGGGCGCGACGGTCGAGGAGGTCTCCCTCCACGCCGACGGCGTGCGCGTCCGCTTCGTCCGGGACGGCGTCCCGGCCGAGATCTCGGCCGACTACGCGGTGGTGGCCACGCCCGCCTACGTCACCCGGCAAATCGTGCGGAACCTGCCGCCCGACACCGCGGAGGCCCTCGCCGCGATCCGGTACGGCCCGTTCATCTGCGGCGCCTTCCTGACCGAGGAAAGCGGGCCCATGCCGTGGGACCACATCTACGCGGTCGCCGTCGTGGACAAGTCGTTCAACATGCTCTTCAACCACGCGAACCCGCTCCGCGCCGAGGGCAAGCGCGAGCCGGGCGGCAGCCTCATGGTCTACGCGGGGGGCGATCGTGGGAGGCGGCTCCTCGCGCTCTCGAACGACGAGATCCGGGCGCTCTTCCTGAAGGACCTCCACGACGTCCTGCCGGAGACGCGGGGCATCATCCGGGAGGTCCTCATCCAGCGCTGGGAGCACGCGATCCCGTACGCGCCGCCGGGCCGCGCGCGGATCCAGGCCGCGCTCACCCGTCCGCTGGGCCGGATCTTCTTTGCCGGGGACTACCTCGAGTTTCCGGAGATGGAGGCGGCGGCGGCCACGGGGCTCGAGGCGGCCACCGAGGTGCGGCGGCGCCTCGGCGCGGTCTGACGCGCGCGGGGATCGCTCACGGCCGCGGCGCCGCCGGGCACGGGCCGCCGCCCTCCAGGTAGTCGAGGAGATCACGCCGGTCCTCGACCGCGGCCAGCGCCGCGATCCACATGGCCGAGCCGGGGACGACCCCCTGCGGGTCGACGACGAACGCGTCGAGGGTGGCGCGCGTCCAGACGAGGCCGCGCTGGCCTGCCTCGATCATCGCCGGGGAGAAGACAAAGCCCGGCAGCGCGCCGGCCTGACGGCCGAGGACGCAGCGGAGGCTCGGACCCGGCAGACCCTCCTCGCCCGCCACCACGGAGTGGCACGCGTAGCAGCGCTGGAACACGCGCTCGCCGCGCGCGGGATCGGCCGCGGCCCGCGACGCTGGGGACAGGAGCAACGCGACGAGGAGGACGAACCCGCTCGCCGCGGCCGCGATCACTTCCGGCGGAAGACGACCAATCGATCGGCGCCGGACTCCGCGACCCAGACCTCACCGGCTCGGCCGTACATCTGCCGGACGTTGGCCCCGCGCCGGTCGCTCGGGAACGCCGTGAAGCGCTCCGTCTCCGGGTCGAACATCACGACCGCGTTCGCGCTCCATTCGCTGAGCCACACCTTGTCCTGGTCGTCGACGTAGACCGAGTAGGTCTGGGGCCGGTCGCCCGGCAGCTTCCACGTTTTCCAGGTCCCGGTCCGGGGGTCGTAGCGGCTCACGTTCCCGGAGTTCCACTCGCTGACCCAGATCTGGCCCCGGGAGTCCGACCAGACGCGCCGCGCGCCCTGACTCTTGGTCGGCGGCTCGATGACCGTCGCCGCGCCGGTCTCGACGTCGACGCGCGCGATGTGGCTCCCGGCGAGCGAGGCGTAGTAGACGGCGCCGTCCGGCGTCGTCGTGATGCCGTAGGGCCCCCGGCCGCGCGGGGCGTCCCAGACCTGCATCGCGCCGCTCTTGGGGTCGAGCCGCCCGTAGATCCCGTTCTGGCCCGTGAACCAGATGCGGCCCTGCTTGTCGAACGTCGCCGTGTTGAGGTTGACGTAGCCGCGGCCCTCGGGCAGGGGCCACCGCGTCACCTCGCGCGTCTTGGGGTCGACGCGGACGATCGCGTTCGTCCCGCCTTCGGTGACCCACGGGGCGCCGTCGGGTCCGATGATCACGCCGTGAGGCGCCGCTCCGGCGCCGAGCGGGACGAGGTCGATCTTGCCGGAGGCGGGATCCAGGCGGCCCAGCGCGCCGTTCCGCTGGGCGGTGTACCAGACGATGCCGTCCGCGCCGACGGCGACGTCGTGCGGATACCCGCCGCCCTGCGGCAAGGCATAGGTCTGGCTCGCGATCTCGGCGTAGGCGGGCGGGAGGAACAGAACCACGGCGAGCAACGCGAAGAGCACCGGGCGCGCGAGACGCATGCGGACCTCCTTCACCGAGCGGCGACCGTCTTCAGGTTCACTATGCGCCGCTAGTGGCGGAGGCTCAAGAGGAGCACGCCGGCGCCCACGAGGGCGATGCCCGCCCACTCGCGCCCCCCGGGGCGCTCGCCGAGGGCGGCCACGGCGAACAGGGCGACCAGGACGACGCTCAGCTTGTCCACCGGCGCGACCTGCGACGCCGGGCCGATTTTCAGCGCGCGGAAGTAGCAGAGCCAGGACGCGCCGGTGGCCAGGGCGGAGAGCACCAGAAAGACGACCGACTTCGACGGCAGGACCCACGGACTCTGCCACTTGCCCGTGGCGTAGATGAGCGCGCCGAGCGTCAGCACGATGACGACGGTGCGGAGCAGCGTCGCGTAGTCGGAATCGATCCCCTCGAGCCCGATCTTGGCGAAGATCGCGGTCAGGGCGGCGAAGACGGCGGAGAGGAGGGCCCAGGGCAACCAGGTCGCGAGCGTCGGCATGGCATCCACCTCGATTCGTCGCTCGCCCGTCAGGTGTCGGCGTCCTGGGCGACGAGGTCCGCCGCCGGCAGCGGCTCGCCGGCGAGCACGCGCTGGACGTTCCGGAAGGCGTGGCGGGCGACGTTGGCGACGTTGTCGAAGACCGAGCCGGCGACGTGGGGGGCCAGCACGAGGCCCGGTGCCCGGCTGCGCAGGAGTGGATGGTCGGGCGGCGGCGGCTCCCCGCCGAAGACGTCGATCCCCGCGCCGCCGAGCGCCCCCGACTCGAGCGCCTCGGCCAGCGCGACCTCGTCCACGACCTCGCCGCGCGCGGTGTTGATCACGATGGCGCCGGGCCGGAGCCGCGCGATGCGCTCCCGCGACAGCATCCCCCGCGTCGCGCGGGTGTAGGGCACGTGGAAGCTCACGATGTCGGCCTCCGCGAGGAGCGGGTCCAGCTCCTGGAACGCCACGTGGAGCGCCTGCTCCTCCGTCACCGTCGGCCGCCGGATGTCGAAGTAGCGGACCTCGACGTCGAACCCCACGAGCCGCTTGGCGACCTGGCGGCCGATGGCGCCCAGCCCGATCAAGCCGACGCGCCGCCCGCGCAGCGAGCGAGCGTCGAGGCGTGTGTCGTCGCGCGCCCGGTGCCAGTCGCCGCCGCGAAACTGCGTCTGCCGCTGGGGCAGCCGCCGCAGCACGGCCAGCATCAGGAGCAGCGTGAACTCGGCCACGGGCACCGCGTTGGCGCCCGCCGTGATGGCCACCGGGACGCCACGGGCCCGCGCGGCCGCCAGGTCGATCTTGTCCACGCCGATGCCCCACTTCTGGATGAGCCGGAGCCCCGGCGCGGCGTCCATCAGGCTCGCGGGCAGGGGCGTGATGCCGCCGACGAAGAAGGTAGCGTCGCGCGCCAGGGCGAGCCGGTCGGCGGGATCGGAGGACGTGGCCAGGCGGAGCTCCAGCGACGGCGGGCACTCGGCCGCGATGACCGCGCGCACCTCGGGGGCGTGGACGTCGAGAAAGACGACGACCGGCCGTGACATGGGGCTAGCCGTCCCGCCGGCGCGCCGCGGTCGCCGGCACGGGGAACTCGTCGGGGTCGATCGGGATCTCGACCACCGCGGGCTGATCGGCATCGAGCGCCGCGCGGACCGTGTCGGCGATCGCCTCCGGCCGGTCGACGTAGTAGCCGCGCGCGCCGAACAGCTCCGCGTAGCGATCGAACCGGGGGTTGGCGAGATCGGTGCCGACATATCGGCCGCCGTAGAAGTGCCGCTGGTAGGCCTTCTCCGAGCCCCAGCAGTTGTTGTTCATCACCAGGGCGACGGCCGGGATGCGGTGCCGCACGGCGGTCTCGAGCTCCTGCGCGTTCATGAGGAAGCCGCCGTCCCCGTGGATGGCGAGCGCCGGGGCGTCGGGTCGCCCCAGCTTGGCCCCGAGCGCGGCCGGATACGCGAAGCCGAGCCCGCCGAGGTCGAGCGGCGTGAGGAAGGTCCGCGGCCGCGTGAATCGAAGCCGGTCGTAGCCGTACGCCGGGGCGGCGCCCGCGTCGAGCGTGACGATGGTGTCGGGTGGGAGCGCCCGCCGGAGCTCGGCGTAGACTCGCTGGGGCTTCACGGGCCGGACGTCGAGGGCCGCCTCGGCGTCGAGTCGCGCCTCCCGCCGGGCCCGGAGCTCTCGCGCCTCGGCCTGCCAGGCGTCGGGGGCCGGCCGGGCCCGCGTCTCGCCGAGAAGCGCTAGGAGGGCGGCGAGCGTCTCGCGCGCGTCGGCCTGGATGCCGAGGGCGACCGGATACACGCGGCCGATGTCTCGCTCGTCCACGTCGACCTGCACGATCGCCGCGCCGGGCTGGATGTAACGCGCGTCGTAGAAGCTCGTGAACTGGCCCAGGCGCGAGCCCACGACCAGCAGGAGGTCGGCGCGCCGGCACGCCTGGGCCGCCTCCGGCGAGCCCGCGCGCCCGAGCGGCCCCACGTAGAGCGGGTGGTCGTTCGGGACGGCGTCGTTCCGGCCGTACGCCGTCACCGCCGGGACGCCGTAGGTCCGAGAGAGCCGCGCGAGGATCTCGCCGCCCATCGCCCACGTCACCCCGCCGCCGGCGACGAGGAGGGGTCGCTCGGCCTGCGCGAGAAGGCGCGCGGCCTCGCGGACGGCCTCCGGGTGCGGCGGCACGGGGCGGGTCGGTCGATAGGCCTCCGGGGCGAGGGCGACCATCGACACGCTCTGGTCGTTCAGCACGTCCCGCGGGATGTCGACGAACACGGGCCCCTTGCGCCCGGTCATGGCGGTACGAAATGCGAGGCGGAGCATGTCGGGAATCCGGCTCGCCTGCGTCACCTGGACGGACAGCTTCGTCACCGGACGGAACAGGCTGACGAGGTCGAGCTCCTGGAACGCGTCCCGGCCCTGCTGCCCGAGGGGGGAGCCCCCGGCGATCGCCACGACCGGCGAGTGCGCGACGTAGGCCCCTGCGATCCCGGTGAGGAGGTTCGTCGCGCCGGGACCGCTGGTCACGAGGCACGCGGCGAGCCCGCCCGTGACCCGCGCGAGCCCGTCGGCCATGAAGGCGCCGCCCTGCTCGTGGCGGACGTTCACGTACTCGACGCTCTTGTCGTCGTGGAGGACGTCGAGCACGTCGAGGAACGTCGAGCCGACGATCCCGAAGATGTGCCGCACGCCCTCGGCCTTCAAGAGCTCGATCACGGCCCGGCCGGCGCTCATCTCGGTCACGCGCCGGCTCCTCCGGGGGCGTCCAGGTCGAGGCCCTCGGGCCAGCGGTCGCGCGGCTCGTAGCCGAGCAGCGTCTTCGCCGGGCGGAGGTCGTAGCGAGGCATCCCGACCGGAAGACTGCAGACGTGCACGACCGTGAAGCGGGGCAGGCCTTCCGCCTCCACCGCGGCGGCGAAGCCGCGCCCGGCGTCCCCGGGACTGAGATAGCCGTCCTGTCCGTGGGCGCTTGCCGCGAGCTCGGCGGCGTGCGCGCGGTCGCGCGGCACCCAGCCCGGGCGGACGACCACCACGTTCACGCCGTGGGTGGCCGCGTAGACCTGGCCGGCCGCCTCGGTCAGGACCTTCGTGAGCGAATACCAGTTGCGAGGCGCAATGGGCGTGGCCGGGGTGATCGGGAGCGGGCCGTCGTGGCCGCGGTAGAGCTGGCCGCTGCTGATCAGGACCACCCGCTCGAGTCGGGCCTGGCGCGCCGCCTCGAGCATTCGGTAGAGCCCGACCACGTTGTTCGGGAGGAGCAGCGTCATGAAGTCGGCCTCGTCCGGCGTGGCGGCCAGGTGGACCGCCGTGTCCATGCCCTCGACCGCCCGCAGGAGGTCGTCCGGGCTCGCGACGTCGCCCACGACGGCGTCCCGGAGGGCGGGCGAGGGGACGCGATCGAAGCCGCGCACGCGGTGGCCGCGGGCGAGCAACTCGGCGCTCACGGCCCGGCCGATCCGGCCGGCGGAGCCCGTCACCAGGACCGCGTGCGCGCGCGCCATCCTAGGACGGCGCCGGTCCCGCGGGCGGCTCGACGAACGCGGACCCCATCGCGCCCGCGGGCACCGCGGGCGCCTCCCGGTCGAGGTAGCAGGCGACGACCCGGTGCGTCGCCGTGCGGAAGAGCGGGGGCGCGGCCGTTCGGCAGACCGGCATGGCCGACGGGCAGCGGTCCTCGAAGAGGCACCCGCGGTCGTTGGTGTCGCCGCGCGCGGCTGTCCGCGGAGGCGCGCCGTCGGCCGTCCACGTCCGCTCCACGCCGGGAACGGGGATCGAGCCGACCAGGAGGCGGGTGTACGGGTGGCGAGGGTCCTTCACGACCAGCTCGACGTCGCCCGCCTCCACCACCGAGCCACGGTACAGCACGACGATGTTCTCCGCGACCTGGTAGGCGGTCGCCAGGTCGTGCGTGATGTAGACGACGGGGATCCGGAGGTCGAGCGTCATCTGCCGGAGCGCGCCCAGGATCGTCGCGCGGAGCGAGGCGTCCACCATCGAGACGGGCTCGTCCGCGAGGATGACGCGCGGCCGCAGGAGGAGCGCCCGCGCCACCATCACGCGCTGCCGCTGGCCCCCGGAGAGCTGGTGCGGGAAGCGGCCGAGGGTCTCGTCGGGGCGGAGCCCGACCGCCCGGAGCGCGTGCTCGATCAGGCTCCGGGCCTCGGCGCGGGAGGCCGCCAGGCCGAACTTCGCGACCGGCACCGTCAGGACGTGGTCCACCCGGTAGAAGGGGTTGTAGACCTCGTACGGGTCCTGGAAGACCGCCTGCACCTCGCGGCGGAAGGTCCGCCGCTCCGCGGCCGACATCGCGGTGAGGTCGCGCCCGCGGTAGGCGATGGACCCCGCCGTCGGCGTGAGGAGCCCGAGGAGGAGCCGGGCGAGCGTCGTCTTGCCGCTCCCGCTCTCACCGACCACCGCGGTGACGGACGGGCGCCCCTCGGCCAGCGCGAGCGAGAACTCGCGGAGCGCCACCGTGTGCCGCCGGTCGAGCAGTCCGCCGCCGAAGGCCTTGGTCACCGCGCGAGCCTCGAGGAGGGCCGCCATGCCGTTACGCCAGGTGGCAGGCCGCCCAGCCGTCGGGGCGCGCCTCGCGGAGCTCGGGGACCTCGTGCCGGCACCGGTCCACCGCGAGCGGGCAGCGGGGATGGAAGGCGCACCCGGCCGGGAGATCCCGGAGCGGCGGCGGGAGCCCCGGGATTCCCCGGAAGACGCCCTTCCGCTCGAGCGAGGGCAGGCTGGCGATGAGCATGCGCGTGTAGGGGTGGAGGGCCTCGGTGAAGACGTCGCGGACCGGGGAGAGCTCGACCAGCCGGCCCGCGTACATGACGCCCAGGCGGTCGACGAACTGGGCCATCAGCCCCATGTCGTGGCCCACCAGGATGACGGAGGCGCCGAGCTCGGCCTGGGCCCGCCCGAGCGTGTCCATGACCTGCCGCTGGACGACGACGTCGAGCGCGCTCGTCGGCTCGTCGGCCACGAGGACGCGCGGGGAGAGGCTCACGGCGATCGCGATGCACGCCCGCTGCTTCATGCCGCCGGAGAGCTGGTGGGGGAACATGCCGGCGACCTCGGGATCGAGGCCCACGCGCGGGAGGAGGTCCCGGAGGCGCTCCGCGAGCGCGCGTCCGGTCAGCGGCGCGCCGTGGTCGCGGAGGGCGTCGGCAACCTGGTCGCGGATCCGGAGCACGGGGTTGAGGGAGTTCATCGATCCCTGCGGGACCAGCGCGATCCGCGCCAGCCGCTGACGCCGCATCTCCTCCTCCGGCAGCGTGAGGAGATCCCGGCCCTCGAGCCACACCGAGCCGGCCTCGATGTGGCCGGGCGGCTTGATCAGACGCAAGAGGGCCAGCGCCATCGTCGACTTGCCGGAGCCGGATTCCCCGGCGATGCCGAGTCGCTCGCCGGCCCGCAGGTTGAACGTCAGGCGGTCGGCCGCCCGCACCGCGCCCGCCGGGGTGTGGTACCGCACCGTGAGGCCCTCGACGCGGAGCACGTCCGGGGTCACACGGCCCTCCGGAGCCGGGGGTTGGCGACCTCGTCGAGGCCCACGGTGACGAAGAAGAGCCCCAGGAACACGACGAGGATCACGACGATCGGCGCGGCCCACCACCACCACCAGCCGTTGATGAGGGCCGCGTTGAAGTTGACCCAGTAGAGGGTCATCCCGAGCGTCGGCGAGTCGATCGGCCCGAGGCCGAGGACCTCGAGGAACACCGAGGCGAGGATCGCGCTCGAGACCGCGTTGACGAGCGTCGCCCCCAGGTACGGCAGGAGGTTCGGCGCGAGCTCGCGGACGATGATCTCCGGGCCGCGCATGCCGGAGAGGCGCGCGACGTCGACGTAGCCGCGCTCGCGGAGACTCAGGGCCTGGGCCCGGATGGCGCGCGTCGGGCTGAGCCAGGCCAGCGACGCCACGACGATCGCCATCTGGTCGACGGTCAGCCCTTCCTTGATCGAGACGGCGATGATGATGAGCACCAGGAGCCCGGGCACCGTGAGGCCGACGTCCACGACGCCCCGGATGATCGCGTCCGTCGCGCCCCGGTAGTACGCCGCGGTGAAGCCGAGAATGGCGCCGAGGCCCACGCCGATCACGCCGGCGATGAAGCCGATGCGGAGCGTCAAGGGCGTGCCCGCGACCATCACCGCCAGGAGATCGCGTCCCTGGCGGTCCGTGCCGAGCGGGTACTGGCGGGACGGCGGCCGGAGGGTCGGGGCCGAGAGCGGCCGCGCCTTCGACGTGTCGACGACCAGGTGGCCCACGCCCACGAAGGCGGTCAGGGCGCCCAGGAGGACGAGCCCGACGGCCAGCGCCACGTTGCGGCGCAGGTAACGACCGAGGGCGGGCGCGACGCCGGGCCACGGAGCGGGCGCCGGCGGGACCGGGAGGTCGGCCACGGCGCGGCTACGCCTTCCGGTAGGTGATGCGCGGGTCGAGGAGCGGGTACACCGCGTCGAGGATGAGCGTCGCGAGTCCGAGCGCGACGATGACGATGAACACGATGCCTTGGATCAGGAAGTGGTCGTTCTCGCGAATGGCCTGGAACAGGACCGTGCCGATGCCGGGGTACCCGAAGATGACCTCGACGAGCACCGCCCCGGACACGATCTGGCCGAGCGCCAGCGCGAGCCCGGTGGCCTGCGGGAGGAGCGCGTTCCGGAGGCAGTAGTGGACGAAGATGGTGAGACTCCGGAGGCCCTTCGCCTCGGCGAACGTCACGTAGTCCTCGCCCTGGGTCGTCACCATCATGCCCCGCATCGACAGGGCCCAGCCGCCCGTCGCCACCAGCACGATGGACAGGGCGGGCAGGACCGCGTGCTGGAGCACGTCGAGGACGAAGGGGACCGTCAGCGCCGGGAAGGCGCCGGCGCTGTAGCCGCCGAACATCGGCAGCACCGGGAAGCGGAACGCGAACACGTAGATCAGCATGAGACCGAGCAGGAAGAACGGGATCGCGTGGAGCGCCCAGAGGGGCGGCATCAGCCAGCGCATCCAGCGCGGGGCCCGGGGCCAGCCGAGGAGCGCGCCCAGGAACGTCCCGAGGGTGAAGGACACGAGCGTCGTGGTGCCGAGGAGCGCGACGGTCCAGGGGAGGGCCTCGGCGATCATGTCGTTCACGGTGCGGGGGTAGTTGGCGATCGAGTAGTTGAAGCGGAGCCGCGCGGCGTCCCGGAGGAAGCTCCCGTACTGCGCCCACAGCGGGCGATCGAGCCCGAACCGCTTGTCGTATTCCTTGACCATCTCGTCGATGCCGGCCTGCACGTGGCCGCCGAGCTGCGCCTGCTGGAGGAGCTTCACCCGCACGGGGTCCTGGCCGGTGAGCCGGGGCAGGAAGAAGTTGAGGGTGGCGGCCAGCCACGCGATCAGGAGGAACACGCCGACACGACGGAGGAGATAGCTAGCCGACACGGGAGACGATCCTGGCGCGTCGCTGGCCGCGGCGCCCGTCGGAAGGGCGGCCGGGTCGCGCGGCGATCACGCGACCCGGCCGCCGGAGCGCGGGTGGCCTACTGCGTCGGCTGGAGATTCCAGAGCACCATCGCGTAGGTGAGGTGCCAGAACGCGCCGTTGACGTACGGCGTCTCCGCCGTCGGCCAGTTCTGCCAGTACGTCGTGTTCATGGGGATCCGGTGGATGTTGTGGACGAGCGGGATGTCCGGGAGCTCGGGGAGCCAGATCTCCATCGCCTTGTGGAAGAGCTCCATCAGGCGCGCCTTGTTCCGCATGTCGGTGACGAACACGTCGTCGACGATCTTGTTGTAGGCCTCGTTCTTCCAGCGGGCGAAGTTGACGAGGTGCGCGCCGGGCACGGCGACGGTGCTGCTCTGGTAGAGGCGGAGGGTGTAGTAGGGGTCGTTGACCCCGCCGCCGTGGCCGTAGATCGCCCCCGTGAACTGGCCCTTCTGGAACCGGTCGTCGAAGTCCGGCGGCAGGTTCATGCTCGCGTCGACTCCCTGCCGCTTGAGGAGCTCCACCAGGACGGGCCCGATCGCCGGGCCGCTCGAGCCGAACCCGATGATGTCGAGCTTGAGCCGGTTGCCCTGAGCGTCGACCCACATCCCCTGGGCGTCCTTCTTCCAGCCCTTCTTGCCGAGGAGGGCCTCGCCCTTCTTCGGGTCGAACTCCAGCGTGTTGTGCTTGGCGAGGAGGTCCTTCACCCCGTCGATGTACGGCTTCAGCGCCGGGTACTCGGGGAGCGGCAGCGGGGACACCAGCGCGGCGCCGAGGTACCCGACGTCGACGATCTGCTGGCGGTCGATGAACGAGCTGATGGCCCACCGCACGTCCTTGTCGTCGAACGGCGGCCGCTCGTTGTTCACGTAGAGCGAGATGGGCCACCAGTCCATGTAGCCGTACGGCGGCTTCTGCCCGGAGTGCGTGATGATCTTCGGGTTCTGCCGGAAGATCGTCTGGAACGTCGCGGGCTGCATGGATCCCGCGTAGTCGATCTGGTTGGAGATCAGCAGCTGGGCGTTCTGCTGCTCGGTCGCGTTGGGGAGCCAGATGTTGCGCTCCACCTTGGGCATCGGCGCCAGGCCCGCCTTGGCCGCCCACCACTCGTCGCGGCGGTCGATCACCTTCTGCTGGGGCGAGGAGAACGCCACCTGCCAGGGGCCCGTCGTCACCGGCTGGCCCTTGGCGACGTCGAAGTGCTTGAACGTCGTCCAGTCCTGGCCCTGGAAGATGTGCTTCGGCACGATGTAGACGCCGATGTCGTACTTGTAGGTCAGGAAGAAGAAGAACCGGGGCGCGGGGACCTTGAACTTGATCACGACCGTGTTGGCGTCGGTCGCGCGCGCCTCCTGCATGAACTGCTGGACGTCGACGCCCCAGCGGACCTTCGGGCCGAGGTCCCGCAGGCTGGTGAGCGTGTAGGCCACGTCCTCGGCCGAGAAGGGCGCGCCGTCGCTCCACTTGATCCCGGAGCGGGTCTTGATCGTCAGCTCCTTGAAGTCCGGGCTGTACCGGTAGCTCTCGGCGAGCCACAGGTACTCCTTGTCGGCGAAGGCGCTGTAGTAGGCCAGGGGCTCGTAGAGGATGCCCGGCCCGTTCTGGTGGTTCGACCCGATGGAGTACGGGTTCCACAGCTCGAAGTCGACCCACCGGCCCTCGCGGCTGCCGATCCAGACGAGGCTGAGCGTGCGGTTCCGGGCGACGGTCTTGAGCTGGGCCGAGGCCGGCCGGGCCGGGAGGACGGCCGCGGCGCCCACGGCGCCCGCCGCGAGGGCGCCCGTCTTGATGAGGTCCCGGCGGCTCAGCCCGCCCGCGCGCGCGGGCGTGACGCCGGTCCCGTTCAGGCCGTTCGAGGTCCCGTCGTGAGACACCGTCGTCTCCTTTCGCCCCGGCCGGCGGGCGCCGGCCGAGTCTCGCGTGCGTTCGAGCCAGGGAACCCCTTGCGCCCGAGGTGAAGGAAGTATATGAAACCCATCACGAACCCGCGTGGTCTGTCAAGCGGACGCCCGCGCGCGGGAACGACACGGACCAGGGAGGACCGAGCGTGGCACGGTTCAAGGTGGTGACGCCCGAGGGAGTGAGCTTCGGCCCGCCAGGGGTGGGCTACGACAGCGAGATGGAGGCGCTCGGGCCGATCGGCGCCGAGATCGTCGACATCCCGCCGGGGAGCGACGACGAGTTCATCGCGGCGGCCCGGGACGCCGACGCGCTCTACGTCAAGGTTCGGCGCATCAACAAGCGGATCATCGACGGGCTGGAGCGGTGCCGCGTGATCTCGCTCGGGATGGTCGGCGTGGACTCGGTCGACGTCGCGGCGGCCACCGCGCGCGGCATCCCGGTCACCAACGTGCCCGACACGTTCATCGAGGAAGTCGCCGACCACGCGCTCATGCTGATCCTGGCCTCGTACCGGCGCCTGACCCTCATGGACCGGTACGTGCGCGAGGGCCGCTGGGCCGAGGGCCGGCCGCACCTCTCGCTGTTCCCCCGGCTGTGGGGCCTGACCCTCGGGCTGATCGCCTTCGGCCACGTGGCCCGCGCGGTCGCGAAGCGGGCGCAGCCGTTCGGCCTGCGGATCCTCGCCTACGATCCGTACGTCGACGAGACGGTGATGACCCAGCACGACGTCGAGCCGGTGGGGCTCCACGACCTCCTGCGGCGCTCGGACATCGTCTCCATGCACGCGCCGGCGACGGCGGACGCCTTCCATCTCCTGACCGAGGAGCACTTCAGGTTGATGAAGCGGGAGGCCCTGTTCGTCAACACGGGCCGCGGATCGACGGTCGACGAAGCCGCCCTGGTGAAGGCGCTGGAGGAGGGCTGGATCGCGGGCGCCGGGCTGGACGTGTTCGAGCAGGAGCCGGCGATCACGACCAACCCGCTGCTCCGGATGGAGAACGTCATCCTCACGCCGCACGTCGCCTCGGCGTCGGCGCGCATGGATCCGGAGCGGCGCCGCCGCGTGGGCCGCGAGATCGCCCTCGTGCTGACCGGCCGCTGGCCGATGAGCTGCGTGAACCCGACGGTGCTGGAGAAGACGACGCTCAGGCGCTGGCAGCCGTACTCGATGGAGCGCGGCCCCGGCAACTGACCGGTTCGCGCGGCGGGGGGACTCGGGGGCGGCGCGCCCGTCAGGACGTCGTGGTGCCCGCCTCGCCCCCGAAGAGGCCGCTGTCGAGGGCGTAGCGGACGAGCTCGGCGCGGCTCTGGAGCCCGAGCTTCTCCACCAGGCGGGCCCGGTACGTCTCGACGGTCTTGACCGAGAGCCCGAGGTGGTCCGCGATCTGCTGGTTGGTGTAACCCTGGGCCACCAGCTCCAGGACCTCGCGCTCCCGCTGGCTCAGCGGGGTGGCCGGCGTGCCGCCGGTGGCGCCGCGCCGGCGGAGCCCGCTCTGCACCACGCTCGCCGCGAGCGCGGGGTCGAGCGCGGTCCGCCCGCGGTGCACGTCGCGAATGGCGGCCAGGAGCGCGGAGTCCGCCGCGCGCTTCACGACGTACCCCGAGGCCCCCGCGGCCAGCGCGGCGCGGAGATACGCCGGCATGTCGTGCATCGTGAGGACGAGCACGCGCGTGGCCGGCGCCGCCTCACGGATGCGCTCGATCGCCTTGATGCCGCTGGACCCGGGCATGCTGATGTCGACCAGCGCGACGTCGGGGCGGAGCGCGGAGGCCTTCCGCACGGCCTCGTCACCGTCGCTCGCCTCACCCACCACCTCCAGGTCCCGCTGGCTGCTGATGAGCATGCGGAGCCCGGACCGGAGGACGGCGTGATCATCCGCGATGAGGATCCGGATCCTTGCCATCAATGCCTCCAGAGACTGGCACCCGCACGTAGATCGTAGTGCCCTCGCCAGGAGTCGATTCGATCGTGACCGTTCCGTCGAGGAGCGCCGCGCGCTCCCGCATGCCGTGGAGTCCGAGCTGCGCCCGCGCGGCGGGCGTGCGCAGGGTGGCCTCGACGTCGAACCCGCAGCCGTCGTCGGACACGATGGCCTGGACCAGCTCCCGGCGCCGCTGGAGCACGACGTTCGCGGTCCGCGCGCCCGAGTGCTTCGCCGCGTTCGTCAGGGCTTCCTGGATGATGCGGTAGAGGGCGGCCTCGACGGTGGGCGGCACCCGCCCCGCCCCGAAGCCCACGGCGCTCACCTCGACGGCGATGCTCCGCATCTGTGCGTGGTCGAGCGCCAGCTGCTCGATGGCCGGCACCAGCCCGAGCTCGTCGAGCACGCCGGGCCGGAGCCCGCGGGCCAGCCGGCGGACCTCGTCGAGGGTCCGCGCGGTCACCCGCCGGAGGTCGGCGGCCTGGTCGTGCACCGCCTCGAGGGTCGGCGCCTCGGTGAGGGTGCGGAGACCGACCAGGAGCGAGGTGAGCGACTGCCCGGTCTCGTCATGGAGCTCGCGCGCCAGGCGCCGTTGCTCCTCCTCCTGAGCCGCCGTCACCTGCTCGAGGAGCCGCGCCCGCACCTCGGCGTGCCGGCGGCGCTCCGTCACATCGTGGGTCACGACGGAGTACCCCACGAAGCGCCCCTCGTTGCGGACCGCGGTGATCAGCCCCTCGGCCCAGAACCGGCTGCCGTCCTTGCGGATGCGCCAGCCCTCCTCGACCGCCCGCCCCTCCGACGCCGCGCGCTCGAGGGCGCGCGCCGGGCCGCCCTGCCGCGCCTCCTCCGGGAGGTAGAACGTCCCGACCGGCTGGCCGACGATCTCCTCCGCGGTGTAGCCCTGCAGGCGCTCGGCGCCGGCGTTCCAGCTCTCCACCCGTCCCGCGCGGTCCAGCATGTAGAAGGCGTAGTCGCGCACGCCGTCGACCAGGAGTCGGAAGCGCCCCTCGGCGGTCTCCGCGTCGTGGCGCGCGCGCTGCTCGGCCTCGAAGAGCCGAGCCCGGCCGATGGCGGTGGCGATCCGGTCCGCGACGAGCTCGAGGAGCCGGGTGTCGTCCGGGGTGAAGCGCCGCGGCGACAGGCTGCCGACGTGGACGACGCCGATGCCGCGGCCGTCGAGGACGAGCGGGGTACCGAGGAGCGTGTGGAGGCCCTTGCCCCGGAGGATCGGGCTCACGACCTCCGCCTTGTTCACGTCCTCGATGACCATCGTGACGGCGCGGGCGGCGATGGTGCCGGCGATCCCGCGCCCGAACGGGATCCGCATGTCGAGCTTCACCTCTTCCTCGAGCCCGTGCGCCGCCTTCACCGCCAGCTCCGTCCCCTCGTCGTTGAGGAGGAGGATGACCACCGTGTCGGCGACCATCGCGTCGCGGACTCGCCCTAGGAGCTCGGGCAGGAGGTCGTCCAGGCGCAGGTGCGTGAGCGCGGTGTCCGTCACCCGCTGCACGGCCCGGATCTGGTGCGCCGCCGCCTCGAGCGCGAGCCGCGCGCCCTGCTCGCTGGCGGCGAGGGCCTGGGCGCGCGACTCCGTACGGCGGAGCACGCCGCACACCGCGCAGATGACCAGCGCCTCGACCACGAAAACCCCGAGCCGCGTCACGACCGCGGTGTTGATCGAGCCGATGTCGGCGCCCGAGCCGATCAGCGCCCGCACCCCGACGAGCGCGCCCACCGCGGTGGTGAGGAGGCCAGGTCCGAGCCCCCCGTACCACGCGCTCAGCATCACCGCTCCGAGGTAGAGGGGGAAGTCCCCGCGATCCACGTACGGCTCGAGCGGATACGACAGGAGCCAGGCGGACGCCGAGGCCACCGCGGCCAGGAGGTACTCCCGGACGGGCTGGCCGGCCGCGCGGGTGGGCGCGGCGGCGGGGGCGGCGCCTTCTAGCGGGGTACGTAGAGGTCCGGCCACTGGTCGTTCCCGGGGTGATGGGTGAGCCGCACCGCCTCGCTCACCGGTCGCCCGATCGGCCACACGAAGATCTCGTAGTCGGCGCGGTCGTGCTCGTGTCCGCTCGCCGCCGCGCCCCAGGCGAGCCAGCGCCCGTCGTTGGAAACGCGCGGGAAGTACTCGTGGCTGTAGGTGCCGGGCAGGTCCATGAACGTGGTCCGCTCCCGGCCCGGTCCGCCGCTCACGATCCGGGTGCCGCCGTTCCCCTCGGCCTCCATCCACAGGAGCGCGTCCGACCCCGGCATCCAGGTGATCTGGCACGCCTGGCCCGGCGACAGCCGGGTGACCGCCCGCGTGGCGAGGTCCACGACGGCCACGCCGCCGTACTGGCGGCTCCGCACGGTGACGGCGAGCCGCGTCCCGTCGGGGGAGAGCTCCGGCGTCTCCATCCCGCCCGCGATGCCCGCGGTCGTCGGTCCGTCGAGCAGGACGGATTCCCGTCCGGGACCGTCGCCGTCGAGCGTGAGCCGGATCACCTGATCGCCCCGGAGGAAGATGATCGCGTCCCCCGTGGGAGCCCACTGCGGCGAGTACCCGTTCCGGGCGAGTAGCCGCTCGCCCGACCCGTCCACGCGCATGACGTAGACGTCCCAAGCGGTGGGGTCACGGGGACTCACGTAGTCCCGCTGGCTCCGGGCGAAGAGGATCCGCCGCCCGTCCGGCGAGAACCGCGAGAAGAACTCGACCTGGGGGGTGTGCGTGAGCTGTCGCACGGTCCGCGTCCGGAGGTCGAGGAGGTACAGCTCGTGGTTGCCGGTGCGGTTGGACGACCACACCAGGAGCCCGCCGAGCCGGTGGGAGAGCGTCTCGACCGCGGCCTGCTCGGGTGGGGTCAGCCCCGCCAGCCGGACCCGGCGCGGCACGCGGGGCGGGAACACGGTCGCCAGCAGCCGTTCCGGCAGGTTGGCGACCGTCGCCAGCGAGTGCGGCAAGTGGGGGCTGATCTGCGGCAGGGCGAAGAACAGGCCGACGAGCGCGGCGAGGCCGAGGCCAGCGAGGATCAGCCCACGGCGCATCCTCACGCCAGTATCGCACGAGCGCATCGGGGGATCGGCGGGCGGCCAGGTGACGGCGCGCGCCGGGGTCGGGGGCGACAGCGCGGTCAGATCGCGGGCCGTCGATAGTACCGGCCCAGCTTGCCTTCATCGGCGACCGCGACGGGCTGCCAGTCCACCCACCGGGCGAGGTACTCCTCCACCGAGCCCGCGGCGGCCCAGCATCGATACTCGGCGTCCGCGATGACGGACTCGGCCAGGCACGCGTACTCCACGTAGCCGTCCGAGCGGGTGAGGTCGAGCTCCGCGAAATCCTCAGGCCGGAACGCTCGGACGTGCAGCACCGTCTCGCTCTCCGGTCCGAACCGGAACGCTTTCGCGATGTGGGGGAACGCGCAGACGAAGCCGACGCCCTCGACGCCGGCCCGTTTCAGCCCCGCCAGGACCGCGTCCCGGTCGAGGCCCGTCCGGTCCCACTCGTACCGCTCGGGCCGGGCCCGGCCGACGATGTCGATGTAGTAGACCTTGAACGCGTGCGGGCCGTGCTCGTAGACCGCGCGGCCGGCGGGGCGGGCGGCGTAGCTCTGGCACGCGTCGATCGGGTGCACGGCCTACACCCGGCCCAGGGCCTGGTCGAGGTCCGCGACGAGGTCGTCGCCGTCCTCGATCCCGACCGCGTAGCGCACCAGCGAGTCTCGGATCCCGATCCGGAGCCGCTCCTCGGTGGTGAGCTCGTAAAAGCTCATGAGGGCGGGCTGCTCGATCAGGCTCTCCACGCCGCCGAGCGACGGCGCGATCCGCGGGATGCGGCAGGCGTCCACCAGGCGAGACGCGGCGGCGAGGTCGCCCCGCACCTCGAACGAGACGACGCCGCCGAATCCCTTCATCTGGCGCCGCGCGAGGTCGTGCTCGGGGTGGCTCTTGAGCCCCGGGTAGTGCACACGCTCGACCTTCGGGTGCGCCTCGAGGAACTCGGCCACGCGCTGGGCGTTCTCGTTCTGGCGCGCCACCCGGAGCGCCAGGGTCTTGATGCCCCGGATGAGGAGGTAGGCGCCGAGCGGATCGGGCACCGCCCCGACCACCGAGTGGAGGTCGCGGATCGCGCTCACCAGGCTCCGGCTGCCCAGCACGACGCCCGCCATCAGGTCGTTGTGCCCGCCGAGGTACTTGGTGGCGGAGTGGATGACCAGGTCGACGCCGAACTCGAGGGGCCGCTGGTTGATCGGCGTCGCGAAGGTGGAGTCGATGACCGTCTTCACGCGGTGGCGGCGGCCGATCTCGGTCAGGCGCTCGAGGTCGACGACCCGGTTGTAGGGGTTCGTCGGGGACTCGCTGAAGATCACGCGCGTCGCGCCCCGGATCGCCTCCTCCATGCGCTCGTAGTCGCCCGCGGGCACCGTGGTGACCTCGACCCCGTACCGGCGCAGGACCTGGTTGAGGAACTGGCGGGTGCGCCGGTAGGCATCGTCCGTCACGACCACGTGGGCCCCCTTGGCGAGCATCGCGAAGAGGGTCGTGGTGATCGCCGCCATGCCGCTCGAGAAGAGGAGGCCCTCCTGGGCCCCCTCGAGGGCCGCCAGCTTTCGTTCCGCCACGCGCTGGGTCGGGTTGCCGTAGCGGCCGTACTCGTCGCGCTCGACGCGCCCCTCGAAGTGGTCCGCGATCTCCTGGCTGTCGCGGAACGCATAGGTCGCCGTCTGGACGATGGGCGCCGTGAGCGCGCTGGCCAGCTTCTGGCGCGGCTCTCCGCCGTGGACGGCCTGGGTGCTGGGGCCCGGCTCGCGGGACGGCTCGCCGGCGGCCCGGGGCGGGGTCGCGGGGGCGGGCGGCGGGGCGGGGGTCCGGTGCTGTCGCGAGTTGGGCAAATCAGGCCTCCATGAGCCGCATCTTGTCCGCGTGCCGGCGGATCGCGTCGTGCACGAGCCGGGGATCGGGCCCGATCTCCAGCGGCCGATTCGCGTACGTGGACGACAGGCCCGGGATCAGTCCCATGTGGTACGCGGTCTTCTGCTCGGCGAACTTGAGCCCGTGCGCCGTGGAGATCACCACCACGCGCTCGTTGGAGCGTATGATCTTGCGCTCGACGAGCTTCCGGAGGACCGCCAGGGCGACGCCGGTGTGCGGGCAGTTGAACATCCCGGTGCGATCGGCGCGCGCCGCCTCGTCGGCGAGCTCGGACTCGGTGGCCTGCTCGACGACGCCGTTGAACTGCCGGAGGGCCTTGACGGCGCGCTTGTAGCTGACGGGGTTGCCGATCTGGATGGCGCTCGCGAGCGTCTTCTCCGCCTGCACCGGGTGGTAGGTCTCGAAGCCCCGGAGGTAGGCGAGGTAGAGGGGATTCGCGTTCTCGGCCTGCGCCACCGCGATGCGGGGGAGCTTCTGGATGAGCCCGAGCTCCTTCATCATGAGGAAACCCTTGCCGAGCGCGCTCGTGTTTCCGAGGTTCCCGCCCGGGATGACGACCCAGTCGGGGACCTCCCAGTCGAACTGCTGCACGAGCTCGATGGACACGGTCTTCTGCCCCTCGAGGCGGAGGCTGTTCATGGAGTTGGCGAGGTAGATCGTCCGCTCCTCGGTGATCTCCTGGACCAGCGCCATGCACCCGTCGAAATCGGTGTCCAGCGCGAGCACGAGCGCCCCGTTCGCCAGCGGCTGCACGAGCTGCGCGGGCGAGACCCTGTTGCGCGGGAGCAGGACCACGGCCGGAATCCCGGCGGCCGCGCAGTAGTTGGCGAGCGCGGCCGACGTGTCCCCGGTGGACGCGCAGGCGATGGCGGTGATCGAGGCCCCCTCCTTCATCATCTGCTTGACCACCGACACGAGCACGGTCATCCCGAGGTCCTTGAAGGACCCGGTGTGGGAGTTGCCGCACTGCTTGACCCAGAGGTCGTCGACCCCGAGCATCTTCCCGTAGCGGTCTGCCCACAGGAGGTTCGTGCCACCCTCGTAGGTCGACACGATGCTCTCGTTGTCGATGAACGGGACGACCCACTCCTTCTTGCCCCACACCCCGGACCCGTAGGGGAACACGTTCCGGCGGTACCGGTCGTCGAAGAGCTGCATCCACGCGGCGGCCGACCGGCGGCGGAGGGGCTCCAGGTCGTGGACCACGTCGAGGAGGTCGTTGCACGTGGGGCAGCGATAGATGATCTCGAGGAGGCTGTAGCGGCCGGGGCAGCCGTTGACGCACTCGAACCAGGCGCTGTACTCGCTCATGACACACACCCTCTCGAAGGTCGCAAAGCGCCCTATCGTCCCATGGGGGGGCAGGGTGGCTCAACTGGAGCCGTGGCCCCCCGGGGTCCGCTCCGGCCGGTCCGTCACGGGGGCGGCGAGCGTTGCTCCTCGCCTAGGCCAGAGGGTACACTCCGTTACGAGGCGCTGGTGCCCGGGCGAGGCCCGAATAGGGCGAGGTTTCCCCGGGTCTAACCAGCGCGAGACGACGATGAGCCTCTCTTGCTGGCTGACCCGACGCCGACTGGACGCCTACCAGGACGGGGAGCTGTCCCCCCGCCTCGGCCGCCGGGTCGAGGGTCATCTCGGGCGGTGCGAGGTCTGCGGCCGCGAGGGGGCGGCCCTCGCCCGACTCCGGACGGCGCTGGCGGCGTCCGCCGCGGCGGACCCGTCCGAGGGGGTCTGGACGGCGTTCTGGCCGCAGGTGCGGGCCCGGATCGCCACACCGGCTCCGGCGCCAGCCTGGGAGCGGGCGTGGGGGAGCGTGCGAACCCGGCCCCGGCTTGCGCTGGCGCCGGCCCTGGCCGCTGGCACCCTCGCCGTCCTGGCGGTGGTGGCGCCGTGGCAGCGGGCCCCCCAGCACGTCCCCGGGTCGGGCCCGGTCCCGGGCGGCGTCGAGGTGGCGGGCCTCCAGCCGGCCATCCTGGACGAGGTCGTCATCCAGTCGATCGAGACCGACGACCCCGATGTCCCGGTCATGGTCTACGCGAGCCCGGAGTCGGACGTCACCGTGCTCTGGGTGTTCGGCCTGCCGAAGACCGATACCTAGCCGCGCCCGGAGGGCTGCCCGCCGGGGCGGGACCCGCTCAGCGCTTCCGGATCCTCGCCAGCTCTTCCTTCGCCTGGACGGCCTCTTCCGTCGTCGGGAACTGATCCAGCACGAACTGTAGCCGGGCCTCCGCCAGCTGGAGCTGGCCGAGCTCGGCGAGGGCCAGCGCCTCCTTGAAGAGCGCGGCCGGTACGCGGTCGCCCCGCGGATACTGGATCACCACCCGACGGAACTCCTGGACGGCCTTCTCGAGCTCCTGGACCGCCCGGTCCGGCTCGTTCCGCGCCTGGTGCCCGCGCGCCAGGCTGAAGTGGGCCTCGCCGATCCAGTACTGGGCCTTCTCGGCGAGCGGCGTGTTGGGGTACTGGCGGACGTACTCCCGGAAGGCGGCGATCGCGAGATTGTAGTGTCCGCGCGTGAAGTCGATGTACGCGGTCTGGTAGAGATCGCTCGCCTGGGTGCCGGGCGGCGCCGGTCGCTGGGCCTGCGCCGAGGGGCCTGGCGGCGCGGACGGCGCGGGCGTGCTGCCCCCTGACGGCGGCCCCGCGGCATCCATCTGGAGCGCCAGCGTGTCGATGCGCCGGCGCAGCTCGTCCAGGCGACCCTGGAGCTGCCCCGTCTCGCGCCCGAGTTCGTCGAGGCGCGTGCCGAGCCGCGCCATGCCCCGCTGGACCTCGGTCAGGGTCTGGGTGGTCCGGCGGTCGGTGGCCTGGATCTCGGCGAGGAGGGCGGACCGGCTCCCCTGGACCTCCTGCTCGACCCGGGAGAGATCCGCGCGGAGCCGGTCAAAATCCTCGTGGAGGAGGGGGGAGGCTTCCGGGGCGCACCCTGCGAACAGAGTGAGCACCCCGGCGACGGCAGTCAGCCAGCCCCCCGGCCTCCACGACGTCACTCAGTGCGCTACTGCTTGACCAGGAAGTGGGCCCGGCGATTCTTGGCCCAGCACGGCTCGGCCTTCTCCGTGCAAGTCGGGCGCTCCTCGCCGTAGCTGATGACGGTGATCCGGCCCGCGTCGATGCCGACGGACACGAGATAGTCGCGGGTCGCCTTCGCCCGGCGCTCGCCGAGCGCGAGGTTGTACTCGTTCGTGCCGCGCTCGTCGGCGTGCCCCTCGATCAGGAGCAGGGCGCTCGTGTTGCTCTTGAGCCACTTGGCGTTCTCGTCGAGCGTGCCCTTGTCGCCAGCGCGGACGTCGTACCGGTCAAAGTCGAAGAACACGTCGCGGAGCGCGGCGCTCTCGACGAACTCCTTCGGCGACGGGAGCGACGGGATCGTCGTGCCGGTCGCGGCGCCGGCGCCGCCCGCGCCCGCCCCGCCGGCACCCGCGCCGCCGGCACCCGCCCCGCCGCCGGCGCCCGAGCCGGCACCACCCGCGCCCGCCCCGGCCGCGCCAGGGCCGCTGCCCATCGCGCCGCCCGAGCCGGCGCCGCCCGCGCCCGCTCCGCCGGCTCCGGAGCCGGCCCCGCCACCCGACACGGTCGGGCCAGCGCCGCCGCCCGGGCCGGTGCCGGCCTGCGGCGCCGGTTTCTTCGGACACCCCGTCAGAACTACGGACGCGGCGAACAGCGCTAGCACGGTGAACGTCGTCTGCCAGGGTCTCCGGGTCATACCACGCTCCTTTCGCTGGTGGGGCTCCATCGAGGCCTCATTGTGGGCGCGGCGACCAGGTGGGGCTGGACGCCTCACCCCGGTCTCGGGTAAGTGGCTGCTGCTCGGTGCCATCGGCCAACATCGTGAAGAGCTGCGTCCGGCCTCCCCGGCTCGACGAGAACACCACGTGGCGGCCGTTGGGCGCCCAGGAGGCCGCCTCGTTGCTGCCGGTGCCCTGGGTCAGGGGCCGGGCGTTCGACCCATCGGGATTGATCGCCCAGAGATCGAAGCCGCCGGCCGTCCGGCGGGTGAAGATGATCGTATCGCCCCGGGGCGACCAGCGGGGCTGGGTGTCGAACGAGCCCCCGAACGAGATCCGCCGCGCGTTGGTGCCCTCGGCGTCCATCACCCAGATCTGGGGCGATCCGGTGCGGTCCGAGGTGAAGGCGATCTCGCGCCCGGTGGGCGACCAGGTCGGGTCCGTCTCGATGCCCCGATTGCTGGTGAGCTGCCGGAAGTCCGAGGTGCCCACGCGCAGCGAGAAGATGTCCGGGTTCCCGCCCTTGGACAGGGTCAGCGCGATCATCCGCCCGTCCGGAGCCCAGGCCGGCGCCGTGTTGATCCCCGGCCACGCGGACATGAGCTCGGGCTCCTGCCCGCGGCGGCGCGGGTTGAACGGGAAGATCCGGAACAGGTACGGGTACCCCTTGAAGAACGAGGTGAAGGCCACCGACGAGTCGACGGGGCTCCAGGCCGGGGACAGGGACGTGCTGCGGAGGTTCGTGAGCGGGACGTGGTTGAACCCGTCGTAGTCGATCATGACGAGCTCTTTGTTCGGGGCGGCCTGCGAGACGTACGCGATCTTCGTCTCGGAGACGCCGCGCTCCCCGGTGAACTGGTACACGACCTCGTCGGCGATGCGGTGCGCGAGCCGCCGGTGGTCGGCGAGGGGCTCGACCCAGAACATCTTGGAGGCGATCATCCGGAATTCCGGGTTCGTGAGGTCGTAGAGCCGGAACTCGATCGTGAGGCGCTGGCCGTCGATGCGCATGAGCCCGTGCATCGCGGCATGGGCGCCCGCCTGCTGGAACTTCGTGAATTCCTGGCGGATACCGTCCTGCGCGGCGGGGAGGGCCGGCGTGTTGGCGACCGCGAAGAGCGCGGAGAACCGGAGGTCGTTGCCGATGATCTCCGGCACGCCGCGCGCGAAGTTGCCGTCGTCGGGCGCCGCGGTGAGCCGCGTGAACTCGGGGATGGCGATGCCGAGCTTCGTCGAGCCACCCTTCGTGACGTTGAGGAAGACCTCGACGCCCTGTGAGTGAAGCTGCGGCGGGGACGCGAGGAGGCCGATCGCGAGGGCCACCCCCAGCGCGACCAGGAGACCCGCGGGACGCATGCGCATGCCTAGCCCTTGTCCAGCCCCGGGTTGAACCCGAAGTTCACCTTCAGGTACTGCCCGGGGAAGTCACGCGGGAGGGGCGGGAAGGGAATTGAGTCCATCACTGCCCGCAGCGCGGACTGGTCGTAGACCTCGTTCCCCGAGCTCTGCTTGATCTTCGGCTGGCCGCGCATCTGGCCCTCGCGGTCGATCTCGAAGTAGATCATCACGGTGGTCTGCTCGGTCGCCACCAGCGGCGGCCGGCGCCAGCGCTCCGACACCTTGGCGTGGAGCTGCCGGATGTAATAGGTGAACGGGAAGTCGCTGGCGTCCACCGACAGGTTGCTGCCCGACACCGTCGCCGCCGTTGGGCTTCCGACGCGGGCCGTCTCGGTGGCGGGCCGCCCGGGCACGGGGCTCGCGGGCGGCGTCGCCGGCGCTGACGGCGGGGTGGCGATCCGCGGCGGCTCCGGCAGCTTTGGCGGGTCCGGCAGCCGCGTCGGCGCGGCGGGGGCCGAGGCAGGCGGCGTCACGGGCGGCGGCGGCGGAAGGCTCCGCTCGATCGGGCGCGCGGTCGGCGGAGCCAGCGCCGGGCTCTCCTTCTCCGCGCGCCGGGGCAGGGCCAGCTCCGAGGGCTCGAGCGCCTTCGGCCGCGGGGCCGCGAGCTCGGGCGCGCGGGGCGGGGGCGGCTCGACGACGCGCTCCGGCGGCCGTGCGGCCGCCGGCGGCGGCGGCTCGGGGCGGGGCGCGGCCTTCGGGGGCGCCTTCTCCTCGGCCTTGGGCGCGGGGGGCGTGGGTCTCGACTCCGGTGTCCGGACAGCCGGCGGCGCCTCGGGCGCCGGACTCCCGAGCGTCGGCGTGGCCGGCACCAGGTTCACGATGTAGACCTTCGACTGGTCGACCCGCGAGCCGAGGAACGCGGAGAGGCCAAGGGCCGCCCCGAAGCACGCCATGTGCGCGACGAAGGACACCGCGAGGAGCCCGTAAGGCGGCGGATCGTCGGGGAAGCTGATGAAGCGGCGCGGGACGCGGTACACGACCGGCGCGGCCATCGCTACTCCCGCCTCGGGAGCGGCTCGGTCACCATGCCGACCCGCTCGACGCCGGCGCGCCGCACCCGGTCCATGGTCTCGACGACCTGCCCGTAGGGGAGCTCCTTGTCGGCCTTGATGAAGATCGTCCGGTCGGCGCGGTCCCGGAGGAGGTCGCGAAGCCGCGTCTCGAGGTTCGCCAGCGGGAGCGGGCGCTCGTTGAGGTAGAGCACGCGGTCCTTCGTGATCGTCAGGACCAGCCGCTCCTCGACCGCCGTGGGCTTGCCCCCGCTCCGCGGCAGGTTCACGTCGATGCCCCGGTACATCATGGGCGCCGTCAGCATGAAGATGAGCAGCAGGACGAGGACGACGTCGACGAGAGGAATGACGTTGATCTCGGCCAGAGTGCTGCGGGTGCCAGCACCCTCCGTGCCGGCATCGGCCTTGATCGCCATCCTAGAAGGGCTTCGTGCTCCGTACGAGCCGGCGCTCGACCACGTTGGCCAGCTCGAGCGCGAAGTTCTCCATCTCGGTCATCCAGTGGCGCATCCGACCAACGAAGTAGTTGTAGCCGATGACCGCGGGGATCGCCGCCGCCAGGCCGGCCGCGGTGGCGACCAGGGCGCCCGAGATGCCGGGGGCGACGACGGCCAAGCTCGCCGACCCCTGCGTGCCGATGGCCTGGAACGAGTTCATGATGCCGACGACCGTCCCCAGGAGGCCGACGAAGGGCCCCGAGCTCGCCGTGGTGGCGAGGAATGGAAGGTAGCGCTCCATCCGCTCGACCTCGGTCGACTGCACGCGACGCATCGCGCGCTGGACCGACTCCAGGCGGTCGGGCGAGATGCCCTCCTCGCCCGGCTCGGCGGGACCGTCCATCACGTCCGGCGGCGGCGCGCCGCCCGCGGAGAGCTCCTGATACGCCGCGAGGTACACGCGCCCGAGCGGGCTCTGCCGGAGGCGCTTGGCGCCGGAGGCCACGAGCGAGAAGCGGCGTGACTCGCGGTAGGTCTTCAGGAAGCGCCCGCTCTCGGCGGCGACCATGCGGAACTGGAGCGCCTTCTGAAGGATGATCGCCCACGAGATGACCGACATCGCGAGGAGGACGACCAAGACGACCTTCTCGAGGGGACCGACATCGGAGAGGATCTCGCCGAAACCACCGAGACTGGAAAGCCCGGGCACGACGCTCAGACCCTCGAATCCTGCTTGTGTGTTCTGAGCAGCAACCAGACCTCCTGCAACGTTTCGTTCATCATACCTAGCGGCTCGGAAGAGTGTCAAACTTATTTCCAATTTTGCGGGCGCTTCCGACGCGGTCCGGGGGCATTTTCGTTTGACACCCCGAGTGCCGTGGGGTAATAGGGAGCCGTGTTCCGGTCCCCCGGGCCGATCGCCCTCGCGTTTCACCTTCCGGCTGGTCTCCCGCTCGTCGGCGGCCTGTCGGTGTCGATCCGCTGGTACGGCGTCCTCATCGCCTCGTCGATGGCGCTCGGGCTCTGGCTCGCGGCGCGCGAGGCGACGCGGCGCGGCGAGTCGCCCGACGACCTGCTGAAGGCGGCCGAGATCGCCCTGATCGGCGGCCTGGTCGGGGCCCGCCTCTACTACGTGCTCTTCAACCTCGACTACTACCAGACCCAGCCGTGGTGGCGGATCTTTGCCGTGTGGGAGGGGGGGCTCGCGATCCACGGCGGAATCATCGCGGGCCTGCTCACGGGCGGCGCCTACGTCTGGGCCAAGGGGCTGCCGCTCCTGACCTACCTGGACATCGTGGCGCCCTCCATGGTGCTCGCTCAGGCGATCGGGCGGTGGGGCAACTTCTTCAACGAGGAGGCGTTCGGCCGCCCGACCGAGCTCCCCTGGAAGCTCTACATCGCGGAGGCCCGCCGGCCGCCGGCCTTCGTGGACCACCAGTTCTTCCATCCCACCTTCCTCTACGAGTCCCTCTGGAACGGGGCGGCCTTCCTGCTCCTCTACTTCGTCCTCCGGCGGCGGTTCGAGCGCGCGCCGGGCGCCCTGTTCCTCGCGTACCTCGGGCTCTACTCGCTCGGGCGCTTCTGGGTCGAGGGGTTGCGGACCGACAGCCTCATGTTGGGCTCGTTCCGGATCGCGCAGCTCGTGAGCGTCGCGGCGGTTTTGGTGGCCGCCGTCGGCATCCCGATCCTGCTGCGGCGCCGCTCGAGCTGAGGGCGCCGCCCGAGAGGGCCCGCGGCATGGGACCGAGCCGGTCGGCCCGGGCGTCCCGACAGCAGCGCGCGCCCGCACGCCGCGCCGCCCGGCCGGCCGGCGAGGACCTCTCCTTCGCGTGCCTCGGCACCTCCGGCGCGGTCCCGTCGGTCGCGCGGGATACCACCGCCTTGGTCGCGCGCGCGGGCCGGACCCTCTGCCTGATCGACGTGGGCGGGAGCCCGGTGCAGAAGCTCCGGCGCGTCGGCGTGGACCCGGTCGCGCTCTCGGCGGTCGTGGTGACCCACACCCATCCGGACCACGTGTATGGGCTGCCGGCGCTGATCCAGGGCCTCCTCATCCTCGGGCGCAAGGCCCCGCTGCCCGTCTACTGCCGCGTCGAGCACGTCCCGCTGGTGGAGCGGCTCCTCGGCCTCTTCGGACTCCGCGACGAGGGGCTCGACGTGCCCGTCCGGCCCGTCGAGCCGCAGGAGGCGGTTCGCGTGCTGAAGACACCGGACCTCGTGGTGACGGCGTCCCCGAACGTCCACGGGAGCATGCCCAACCTCGCGGTGCGCGTCGACGCGGGCGGGCGGAGCCTCGTGTACTCCTCCGACACGCGGCCATGCGCCCAGGTGGAGACGCTCGCCCGGGGGGTGACCACGCTCATCCACGAGGCGACGTTCGCCCGGCCGAATCCCGCGGAGTGGCATTCCACCGCGCGGGAGGCCGGCGCCGTGGCCCGGGCTGCCGGCGCCGGCCGCCTCTACCTGGCGCACGTGGGCTACACGGTCCATGGCGCGATCCGGGCCCACGTGACGGCGGCGCGCGCCGGGTTCGGCGGGCCGGTGGCGATGGCGGAGGAGCTCCGCTGGTATCGGGCCTAGGGCTCCTCGGCCGGCTTGGCCGGCTCCGGCGGCGGCGGCCCGCGCCCGAGTCGATCCCGGTCGCCCGCGGGCCCGTGGACGCAAGCGCCGCGACCCTCTCGACGCTCGCCGGCCGGATCGGCGTGGGCCTGCTGGCCGCCCTGGCCTGCCTGATCTTCACGCTGGACCGCCGGGCCGGCGCCGATGTCACCCTGGGCCTGATCCACATGGCGATCGTCGCCCTGGCCAGCTGGCGCTTCCGATCTGTCGGCCGCTGGGCGACCGTCGGTCTCGCCACCACCGGGTGGAGCGCCGCGCAGCTCGTCGCCGCGGGGACACCCGTCGGCGACGTCCCCACGGAGGCGCTGACCTGGCACGTGGGCCTCCGCCTGGCCGCGCTGGCGAGCGTGGCCGCCACGGTGGGCGCGGGGCGCGAGGCCGTGCGGCGACTCCTCCGGACGGAGGACGCGCTGGCGCTCTCGCTTCTCCGCGAGCGCGACTCGGCCCGCCGAGACCGGCTGACGCGGCTCTGGAATTCCCGCTACCTCCACGAGGCGCTCGAGGGCGAGATCTACCGCTGCCGGCGGTACGGTCGCCCGTTCGGCATCCTGGTGGTCGACCTCGACGGCTTCAAGGCGGTGAACGACACGGGGGGCCACGAGGCTGGGGACAGAGTCCTCCAGATCGTCGGGCGCGTGATCCGCGAGAATTGCCGCACGACCGACATCCCCGCGCGGCTGGGCGGCGACGAGTTCGCGGTCATCCTGCCCGAGGCCTCGCGGCTCACGGTGCCGCGGTACGCCCTGAAGCTCGTGGACCTCATCGGGCGCGCGCCGTTTCCGCCGGGGCTGCCGCGGGTCACGGCCAGCGTCGGCGCAGTCGCGTTCGAGCGAGCCCCGGAGTCGGTGGAAGCGGCGCTCGGCGTCGCCGACGAGGCGATGTACGCCGCCAAGCGCGAGGGGAAGAATCGGGTGATCGTACGGGACGGGGGGGCCTCGTGAACTTCGTCCTGGACATCGAGACGATCCCGCGCGACCTCCGGGCGGAGCCCCGGAAGATCCAGGAGTACGTCTGGGAGCGGGTGACCCGGCGGGGTGACGCGGAGGACGGGGCGCCGGCCCTCGACCAGTTCCTGGCCGGGATGGACGACGAGGCGTTCGCGGGTCTCCGCCGCGACGTCGAGCGCTACATGGCGCTCCGGGCGGAGTTCGGCCACGTGATCTGCATCGGCATGGGCCACGATGGGCGGGGCGAGCTCGACACGAAGGCGCTGACGGCGCGAACGGTCGCCGACGAGCGGGGGATCCTCGAGGCGTTCTGGGACGTGGTCCGGAGCGCGCGCGACTGGCGGTTCGTCACGTACAACGGCCTCTCCTTCGACCTGCCCTACCTCATCCGGCGTTCCATCTACGTGGGCGCCGCGCCGACGGCGGGCCTTCCCCTCCGCCCCTATGCGCCCGACAGGCACTTCGACGTGATGCGCGTGCTCTCCAACTGGGAGCGCACCGACGCGGTGCGGCTCGACGTCGTGGCCGAGCTCCTCGGGCTCCAGAAGTGGCCCCCCGGGATGGAGGGGTCCCAGGTCCTGGGCCTCTGGCGGGCGGGGCGGACCGACGACATCGAGGCCTACTGCCTCGGCGACGTCCGGCTCACGTACGACGTCTTCCTGCGCGTCGAGCCCTACTTCCGGTAGCGCGCGGGCGCCCTCCTAAGGCGCCGCGAGGCGGTCCCGGACCAGCGCGATGAGGCGGTCGTGCGTCAGGGCCTCGCCGGTGCGCGACTCCACCCGGGCCTCGGTCTTGAGGCCGGTCTCGGTGAGGACGCAGCACACCGTCGCCGCGGGATCGAGCGCCCCTTCGGACAGGAGCCGTCGCGCGGCCGCGAGCGTCGCGACGCCGGTCGGGCCCGCGTAGACGCCCTCGGTCCGCGCGAGGAGCCGCTGCGCGTCGAGGATGGCCGCGTCCTCCACGTCGGTCGCGAGACCGCCGTGCTGCCGGAGGAGGCGCAGCACCCACGCGCCCTTCGCGCCGGGGTCACCGACCGCGAGCCCCTCGGCCACGGTGTAGGTGAGAGGCACGGGCCGGATCTCGCCGCCTTCCCGCCACGCGCGGACGACGGGGTTGGCGCGGGCGGCCTGGGCCGCCACCAGGCGCGGCGCCGCGTCGATCCAGCCGAGCGCGCGCATCTCCTCGAAGGCGCGCCAGCCGGAGATGAACGCCTCCCCCACGGCCACCGGGTAGACCACGACGTCCGGCAGCCGGTACCCGCAGTCCTCGGCGATCTCCCAGGCGAGCGTCTTCTTCCCTTCCTGCTTGAAGACGTTCCGCGAGGCGCCGCCGTCGAACACCGGCTCCTCGTCGATCATCCGGTCCCAGAGCCGGATGAGGTCGTCGTAGAAGCCGCGGTAGAGGACGAGGTCGGAGGCCACCAGGCCCATGTGGGCGAGCTTCGGAGCCGACGCCTGCTCGTAGCAGAAGATGAGGGCCCGCAGGCCGGCCCGCGTGGCGTACGCGGCGAGGGACGACCCGGCGTTCCCGGTCGAGACCACGGAGACCGCGCGGTAGCCGAACTGGCGCGCGGCGGCGACGGCCGTGGCCGACGACCGGTCCTTGATCGTGCCCGTCGGGTTGGTGCCCTCGAACTTGAGGAGGAGACGCCGGACGCCGAGGACGCGGGCCAGGGCCGGCGCCTCGATGAGCGGCGTCGCGCCCTCGCCGAGCGACACGAAGTCCGCCGGATCGCGGATGGGCAGGACCGGATGGTAGCGCCATACCCCCCGGCCGGCGAACGCCCGGCCGGGCCCCGCGCGCCGCAGCGGCTCGAGGTCGTAGACCGGCTCGAGGAGGCCGCCGCATGCCGCGCACCCCAGCCGGTACGCGGGCAGCGTCTCGGCGCCGCAGTCGATGCACCGGAGCGCCGAGAGGCACGACGTCGGGCCGCTCACGCGGGCCAACCTAGGGCGGCGCGGCGAGGCTGTCAACGTCCCGGCGCGCGCTCGCGCGCGGCTCGCCCGGTCAGCCCCGGTGGGCGAGCGCCACGCCGGCCAGAACGGCCAGCGCGCCCGCGACGAGCGCGAGGGTGAGCGTCTCCTGGCCCGCCAGCACGGCGATCGTCGTGGCGATCAGCGGGATGAGGAACGAGAACCCCACCACGCGGGCGGTCGCCGTGCGCGCGAGCGCCACGTACCAGAGGAGGTTCGCCAGGGCGATCGTGCCGGCGGAGAGATAGGCCAGGAGGAGCCACTCCCGGAAGGACAGCGCGCTCCAGCCCACCTCGGCGAGGCCGGGCGCGCCGAGCGGGAGCAGAGGCACGACGCCGATCGCGGTCGCCCAGGTCGTCACGGCGAGCGGCGTCGCCCGCGCGAGCAGGGGCTTCCCCACCACGGTGTAGAGCGCCCAGGCGAGGCTCGCGCCGAGGCACAGGAGGTCGCCCACGAGGGAGGTGGAGCCCTCGTTGCCGCGGGCCACGATCACGGCGACACCCGCGAAGCCGAGCGCGATGCCCGCCAGGCGGCGCGGGCCGACCGTCTCGCCGTAGAGGAGCCAGGCGAGGAGCACCGCGAGGACCGGGCTCAGCGCCACCAGGATGGCGGCGTGGCCCGGCGACGTGCGATGGATGCCCGAGACCAGGAGGCCGTGGAAGAGGGTGTTCCCGAGGAGCCCCAGCAGGACGACCACGCCCCAGTCGCGCGCCCGGAGGCCCGGCCGGAGGGCGCCGCTCAGGAGGCCCACCAGGACCAGGATGGCGGCGGCGACCGCGCAGCGAAACGTGGCGAAGGCGAGCGGGGGGAAGAACGGCTGCGTCGCCTTGATCGCGGGATAGCTGCCGCCCCAGAGCAGGACGACGAAGAACAGGATCGGGACGACGGCGGCGCCGGCCGCGCGCCGTCCCGAAGGCCGGCCGGGGTCCGTCAGCGGGTCTTCATGTCTTCGGGGAAGTTCGAGGAGAAGGAGTAGGACTTGACCACGCCCTGGGCGTTGAAGGTGACCTCGAGCTGCTTGGAGAGGTCACCGTCCTTCCCCGATCCCTTCTGGAAGTAGTACCAGGTCCAGGTCTGGTCCCCGTCCTTCATGCCGACCTGCGTCGGATCGCCGTACATCTTGAGGAGGTCGGCCTTCGTCGTCGCGCCGTTCTTGATCTCCGCTCCCGGCTTGGGCGACGGGAAGTCGCGGCCCGTCGACAGCGCGCTGCACGCAGCGAGCGAAGCGGCGAACGCGAGGACGGACATGAGCGCGGTCAGACGGTTTCGCATCGCGGGCCTCCTGGGTGGGGTGTTGAACGGCGCCCACTGTAGCCGACCACCGTCCGGGGTGTCAACGCGCGGCGCGCGGCGCCGCCGGCCGCCTTGACACCCCTCGGGGGGTCCGCCTAGCGTGAACCACGCTCCCATGGTCGGCCGCGCCTCACCACGGCCCGCGATCGTCGGACGCCGTCGGGTCGGGCCGCGGCGGACCGGGGATGAGGGTTCGCGTCGGCGAGCCCGGCGTATCCATCGTGCAAGGCCCGGTGCCGGAGCTGGCCGTAGTCCCGTCCGCCCCGCGCACTGACCGGATCGGGAGGAGACGACGATGCAAAGTGGCTGGCTCGAACAGTTCCACCGTCGTGTTGCCACGCCCAAGACGGAGCCCGAGGCCGCCCCGCCGCCGGAGGCGCCGGCCGAGGTGTCGCGGCGGGCGTTCATCCAGAGCGGTCTCGCGACGGGCGTCACGGCCGGCATGGCCGCGGGCGGCATGCTCGCCCAGACGCAGGTGGCGCAGGCCCAGGCGACGGGCGACACACCGCTCGGCGCGAAGTGGTGGCCGTCGAAGTGGGGCCCCCAGGATCAGGCCGGCGCCTCGAACCTGATCACGCCGGCGAAGGTGCTGGAGGCGGCCAAGCTCATCAAGACCGGGAAGATCTACGAGCTCGGCCGCATGTACGAGGCGGGCATGCCGCTCTTCGGCTCCCGGGTCTTCGCCCTCCGCATCCCCGGCACGCCGACCGGCGGACCGTTCGGGAAGAACAAGCTCGTCTTCCACGACGAGTTCGTCGCCACGGAGATCGGCCAGGTCGGGACCCAGTTCGACGGGCTCGGCCACATCGGCTGCATCGTGGGCAAGGACGGCGACATGAACGAGATGCGGTACTACAACGGCTTCACGGAGGCGGAGATGGCGAACGCCTACGGCCTCCAGAAGCTGGGAATCGAGCACTGCAAGCCGTTCTTCACCCGCGGGGTCCTGGTCGACGTGGCGGGCCTCAAGGGCCGCATGCTGAACCTGGGCGAGGAGATCTCGGTCGCCGACGTCCAGGCGGCCCTCCAGCGTCAGAACATCGCCGAGTCCAGCATTCAGCCCGGCGACGGCGTGTTCTTTCACACCGGATGGAGCAGCCTCTGGATGAAGGACAACGCGAAGTTCAACGAGGGCGAGCCCGGCATCGGGCTGGACGTCGCGCGCTGGTGCGTGGCCAAGCAGGTGGCGCTCGTGGGAGCGGACACGTGGGCCACCGAGGTCGTGCCGAATCCGAACCCGGACCTGGTGTTCGCCGTCCACAACGAGCTGATCACCAAGAACGGGATCTACAACCACGAGAACCTGGACTTCACGGGGCTGCTCGCGGACAAGGTCTCCGAGTTCGTCTACGTCTTCTCGCCGCTCCGCATCAAGGGCGGAACCGGCTCCCCCGGCCGCCCGATCGCGATCGTGTAGCGGCCGATTCCCCGCTCCGGGGCCGATCGGCGGCCCCGGAGCGTTTCTCCTCTCGTTTGCCACGGGATCGCGGTGGCGTTGCGGAGCGGCCCCGCACCCGGGCTATCATCCGGTGTGCGCGCCGCGCCCGCCGTCCGACCCCGACCGATGACGCGCGTCCCGTGAGCTCCGGAGCCGCGGTGGGGCGCGGTCCGAGCCCATCCCGCGCGGAGGTCTGGGCCGGTGTCCGGGACGCGCTGACGACGGTCGTCCCGAGCATCGTCGCGTACGGCATCGTCTGGGGCGGCCTCGCCCGGCAGGCCGGGCTCTCGCTGGGTGAGCTCGTCGCGATGTGCCTCCTCGTCACCGCCGGGACCGCGCAGTTCGTCGCGCTGCCGATGCTCCAGGCGGGCGCGCCCGCGTGGCTCCTCGTCGTGACCACCTACATCGTGAACCTCCGCCACTACCTGATGGCCGCCAGCCTGGCGCCCCACCTCGCCCACCTCTCGCGCGGACGCCTCGCGCTCATCGCCCACGGGGTCACGGACGAGTCGTACGCGCTCACGATGGCGCGGTTCGCGACGCACCGCCCGCACCCCGCCTACTTCGCCGGCTCGGCCGCCACGACGTACCTGGCCTGGTACGTCGGCGCCACGCTGGGCGGGCTCCTGGGCGGGCGCATTCCCGACCCGCATCGCTACGGCCTCGACTTCGTGTTCCCCGCCGTGTTCATCGCGATCCTGGCGCGAACGATCCAGTCGCCCTGGCAGTGGGCGGTGGCCGGGGTCGCCGCGGCCGTGGCGCTCCTCGTCAAGGGCACGATCGGGGGGACGTGGCACATCGCGCTGGCCGGGCTCGGCGCCTCGGCGCTCGGCATCTGGCTCGCGCCCCGCGCCGAGGCCGGCGGCGCGCGGACGGAGTCGTCGCGATGAGGCTGGGCCTCGTGCTCACCTTCGCCGCGATGGGGGTGGCGACGTACCTGACGCGCGCGCCGCTGCTCCTGGTGCTCGCCCGGCGGCGCCTGCCGGGCTGGCTCGAGCGGTACTTCGCCGCCCTCCCGATCGCGCTCATCACCGCGCTCGCGCTGCCGCTGGTCCTGCTGACCCCGGGCGGCGCCATGCCCGGCTGGGTGACCGACCTGCCCGCCGCGGTGGCGGTCGCGGTCCTCGCGCGCCGCACGGGACACCTCCTGGTGGCCGTGGCGGGAGGCGTCGTGCTGGTCGCCGCTCTTCGCGCCCTGCTAGGATAGGCAGGTGAGCGTCGGCGCGGTCGAGTCGTTCACCGCCGAGGAGCGAGCCCGGCTGGCGCCCCACTTCACGAGCGTCGACGGCCCTGTCTTCGCCCTCGTCAACCTGCCCGAGGTCGTGAAGGGCGCGCTCTTCGCCCGCTACTCGCGCTCCCCGAAGTCGCTTCGCCGGCTGTTCCTGGACGAGTTCGTCGGCGCCGAGGCGCTGGCGGACGCTGCGCCGGCCGGCGGCCCGATCGGCACCGAGCGCGCGGAGCGGCTGTTCGAGCGCGTCTTCGTCGAGTACGGCGACGACTCCGTCGCCCAGCTGGGGGGCGTCCACCTCGCGTGCGAGGGCGTCTCCAACGTGCTCACGAAGCTCCTCGAGTGGGGCCGGCTGATGGCCTACCTCGAGCAGTCGACCCGCTACGTCCCGTACGCGGACCGGCCCGGCGGGCGCTGGCGCTACCACGTGCCGGCGGAGGTGCGCGACGCGCCCCTCGTGCGCCAGTACGAGGCGACCCTCGACCTCATGTTCGAGACGTACGCCGAATGGCTCGAGCGGGTGCAGGAGCACTTCCGGGCGGCCCATCCGCGACAGGCGTCGGACTCCGAGGCCGTGTACCGGAACACGATCCGCGCGAAGGCGCTCGACACGCTACGCGGCCTCCTGCCGGCGGCGACACGGTCGAACGTCGGGCTCTACGGCACGGGGCAGGCGTACGAGGCGCTCCTCCTGCGGCTCCGGGCGTCCCCGCTCGCCGAGGCGCGGGCGTGCGCCGACCTCATGCTGACCGAGCTGCGCAAGGTGATCCCGGCGTTCCTCCGACGCGTGGACGCGCCCGACCGGGGTGGCGCGTGGTCGGCCTACCTCGCCGCCACGCGGGAGGCCACGGAGAGGGTGACGGCGCAGACCGTGGGGGAGACCGCCGCCCTCTCCCGCCCGGAGGTGGTCCTCACGGACTTCGATCCCGAGGGCGAGGTCAAGGTCGTCGCCGCCGCGCTCTACGCGGCCTCGGGGCTGCCCGACGACCAGCTCCTCGCGCGCGTGCGGCGGATGAGCGCCGGGGAGCGAGCGGCGATCCTCGCCGCGTACGTGGGCGAGCGCGGGAACCGCCGCCACAAGCCGGGGCGCGCCCTCGAGCGAACGAGCTACCGGTTCGACGTCCTGACGGACTACGGCGCCTTCCGCGACCTCCAGCGGCACCGGCTCCTGTCTCTCGAGTGGCAGCCCCTCGGCCCCCGACATGGCTACGCGATGCCGGACGCGGTCGAGGCGGCGGGCGCCGGCGCCGACTGGCGGCGGGTGATGGACGCGTCCGCGGAGCTCCACGACGCGCTCTCGGCCGGGGGCCTCGCCGCCGTCGCGCCGTACGCGGTGTGCATGGCCTACCGGATCCGCTTCTACATGGAGATGAACGCCCGCGAGGCGATGCACGTGCTCGAGTTGCGGACGGCGCCCCAGGGCCATCCCGCGTACCGGCGCGTCTGCCAGGCGATGCATCGCCTCATCGCCGAGGACGCCGGGCACCGCGGGCTCGCCGCGGCCATGCGCTTCGTCGACCACTCGGCCGTGGAGCTGGAGCGCCTCGAGGCTGAGCGGCGGACCGACGCCCGCCGGCGCACCCTGTCGGAGGCCGGCCCCGCCGAGCGCCCCTGACGCGCGGCGCGCCGGTCAGCCGCGGGCGCCGCGCGGCGCCGGGTCCGCGTCGGCCTCGACGAGCGCGGCGAGCGCGGCGAGCCCCCCGAGATCCCGCGGCCGCCTCAGCCGGCGCACGGGCACCGTGGCCGCGAGCCGGGCGCAGCGCGCGAGGAAGCTCGACGTGCCGAGCTGCTCGAGCGCCGGCGCGATGTAGGCGTGCTGGAGCAGCTCGAAGACCGCGGTGTGCCCGCCGAGGGGCTCGAGGCCCAGCGGCTCGCCGTTGGCAAGGACGTAGAGGCGTCGGAGAGCCTGCGGGGCCATCGCCCGGATGCTGGGGACCTTCGCTCGCTTCTCCTCGTTCGCGTAGAGGCGGGGCAGCGCCTCGGGGTTCTCGCCGAGGGCGGACACCGCATCGGGCCAGAGCTTGAGCTGGGGGAATCCCGGCACGACGGTCGGCCCGGCCGGCGCGTCGAGGTCCACGGCGAGCACGTCGTCCGCCACGACGGCGCCGCCGCGCGCGTGGAGCGCCGCCGTCGTGGTCGACTTCCCGTCGCCGGAATGGCCGAGGAACGCGACCGCGCCGCCGGCGACGGTCGCCGCGCTCGCGTGAAGAACGACGAGGCCGCGCTGGTGAAGGAGCACGCCAAGCGCCGGTCCGAGCAGGTAGAGGCGCAGGAGCTCCGGGGGCACCCCCGGCCGCGGGTCGACCGTGATCTCCTCGCCGCGGCGCAGGAGGATCGTGCCGACCTCGGGCCACGCGAGGCGGGCCTCGCCGTCCGTCACGCTGAGCAAGTGCCCGCCGGCCGGCGGCGGGCTCGGGACGTCCGGGACCCTGCCCAGGCGCACCACGACGTCCGGCGGGGCCGGGCCCGGGACGAGCTCCGGCAGTTCGAGCGCCGAGTGGATACCCAGGCCGTACGCGACGTACGTGAACACGGGCGGCGCGCCTGGCGCCGGGGGGTCCTTCCTGGAGCCAGCCGTCAGGCGGCGGGCTCGGTCTCGCGCAGCGCCAGCTCGACCCGGAGGGCGGCGACGTCGCCGCGCAGCGCCCTGAGCTCGCGCTCGAGGGCTTCGAGCCGCGTCGCCTGGGCCTGCACGAGGCCGTGGAGGCCCTGGATGGCCGCGAGGGCGACCCCGGCCGCGTCGAGGGGGAAGATGTGGCGGTCGTCGACCCCCAGGCCGAAGGCCGCGGCGAAGTCCTGGGCCATCGGTCCCAGGTGACGGACCGGCTCACCCTTGTAGGACCAGCGCTCGATCGGCAGCGCAACGACCGCCGCCAGGACCGAGTGCCGATCGACGGCTTCGAATTCTTCTTTGGCGTTCCGGTCGCTTTGTACTGTGCCCGATTGGCCAAGGGTGAGAGCGGAGAGGCGCCCGTGCTCGGTGAGCCGAGGGCTTCGGTACGGCTTCCGGGCGCTGGTGGACGCCGGCGTCGCGGGCTCGGCGTCCGTCTGACCATTCGTGACGATCACGTCGCTCGTCGGTGCCTGGGTCGCGATGCGCTGGTCCATGGCGTCCCTCCCGAAGTCCGAAGGATCAGGCCGGCCACGCCACCCTGCGCCGGCATGGAGCGCTCACAAGCGGGTGCCGTGCCCCTCTCCATCTTGCGCCGAGTGGAACGTCCGCTTCAAGGGTCGGAGCGTCAGGGGACGGGCTCGCTCTCACGCAGGGCGAGTTCGACCCGGAGGGCGGCGGCGTCTCCGCGTAACTCCGCCAACTGGCGCTCGAGGGCTTCGAGCCGCGTCGCCTGGGCCCGCACGAGGCCGTGGAGGCCCTGGATGGCCGCGAGGGCGACCCCGGCCGCGTCGAGGGGGAAGATGTGGCGGTCGTCGACCCCCAGGCCGAAGGCCGCGGCGAAGTCCTGGGCCATCGGTCCCAGGTGACGGACCGGCTCACCCTTGTAGGACCAGCGCTCGATCGGCAATGCGGCGACCGCCGCCAGGACTGAATGACGATCGACGGCTTCGAATTCTTCTTTGGCGTTCCGGTCGCTCGGTGGGCTGGATTGGCCAAGGGTGAGACCGGACAGGCGCCCGTGCTCGGTGAGCCGGGGGCGCGTGTACGGCTTCCGGGCGCTGGTGGACGTCTCCGTCGCGGGCCCGGCCTCCGTCTGACCCTGGGCGACACTCGGGTCGCTCGTCGGTGTCTGGCTCGGGATGCTCGAGTCCATGGCGTCCCTCCTGAAGACCGAAGGATCGGGCCGACCATGCCGGTCGCAGGCATGGAGTGTTGAAGCGGACGTCGTGCCGAGTCCATCTTGCGCCGAGTCGAACGTCCGCTTCAAGGGATTCGGGCCGTCAGGCGACGGGCTCCCTCTCACGCAGGGCGAGCTCGACCCGGAGGGTGGCCGCGTCTCGGCGTAGCGCTGCCAGCTCGCGCTCGAGGGCTTCGAGCCGCGTCGCCTGGGCTTGCACGAGGCCGTGGAGGCCCTGGATGGCCGCGAGCGCGACTCCGGCCGCGTCGACCGGGAAGATGTGACGGTCGTCCGCGCCGAGGCCGAAGGCCGCGGCGAAGTCCTGCGCCATCGGCCCGAGATGGCGAGCCGCCTCGCCGCGATAGGACCACCGCTCGATCGGCAGGTGGAGAAGTCCGGCCAGCACCTCGCGGGGGTCGACCGGCACGAAGCCCTCCTTCAGGGCTCGATCGCTGGTGATGGTCGACGGGCCCGCGGTGGCCGTCGCGATCGTCCCGTGCTCGACCAGGCGGGGCGTTGCGTAGGGTTTGCGAGCTCCCGCCGGTTGCGGCGGCGGGGGCGTCGCGGGCTGGGGCGTCTCGGCCGGCTTCCGCTCCATGGGGTCAGCTCCTTTTCGGACGGCGGGTGAACGACGAGCGGGGATGCGCGCGGACCTCACGGCGTCGCGCGGCGAAGCCACAGGGTCAGGACGGCGAGCCGCCACACGGCGCGCACCTCCCGCATCCCGTCCCGTGTCGCGTACGCGCGATAAGTGCGCCGGACGGTCTCCGACGGCACGTACGGGTCGAGCGTGCGCGCGGCCTCGCGCATGAGGACGTCGAGCCGTTCGCGGCCGTACACGGTGAGCGCCGAGCGGAGCATCAGGTCGATCGGGGCCTTCCCGCGCCGGTCCCGGATCTCGGCAGGCAAGAGCGTGGCGAGGGCGTGCCGCGCGACGATGCGCGTCAGGCCGCGCCGGATCTTCTGGGACGCCGGGAGCGCGAGGCAGAACTCCATGACCCGGCGGTCGAGGAAGGGGTCCCGCGAGTCGAGCCCCACCGCGTCGCCGGCGGCGGCCAGCGTTTCCAGGGTGGCCGCCATCCGGGGCGCGGTCAGCTGGCGCCAGTGATCGTAGCGCGCCCACTCGACGCCGGTCGGCGGCGGCCCGGGCTCCGCCGCCCTGAGCCGCTCGTCGAGCCGGATCCGCCGCGCGAAGTCGGTCCGGATCAGCGGCGGCCCCAGGACGCCCTGGCGGCGCAGGCGTCGCCAGGCGCGGCGGGCCGGCCGGGGCGCCACCGAGGCCGCGACCATCCGCAGGACGCGCCAGGCCGATCGCTCGAACGACCGCGAGAACCGGCGCGCCTCTCGGGCGAGCGCCAGCCACCGGCCCTGGCGGGCGAGGTCGCCCAGGTAACCCGTTCCGTGGGAAACGACGACGTCGCCCCCGGTTCCCTCCAGGAACGTGCGCATCCCGTCGGCGCTCGCCGCGCGGTAGAGCGCCCAGTGCATGTAGTACCCGGGCGCCCTGAACACCTCGTCCCCCGGCCCGGCCTCGCGCTCGAAATCCCCGAGCGGGTCGAGCACGTCCCCGCGGACGTGGCGCGGCGCGAGCCCGCCGCCCGCCTCGACGGCCGCGACGTAGGCGCCCTCGTCGCAGGAGGGGATCGTCGGGAAGCGCGCCGTGTAGGTCGTGAGCGGACCCGTGCCCATCGCCGCTTGGACCGCGCGAGCGACGCACACCACCGCCGAGGAGTCGAGCCCGCCGCTCAGCGCGGCGGCGACGGGGCCCGCGCTGCGGAGGCGGCAGCGCACGGCGTCGGTGAACAGCTCGCGGAACCGCTCGGCGTACTCGGCGTCCGACCCGAGCCGCAACTCTCGCATCGGGTCGAGCTGCCAGTAGGGTCGCGGCGCGGCGGCGCCGGCCGGGGTCACGATCAGGGAATGCCCCGCCGGCAACCGGGCGATGTCCTCGTGGAGCGTGGCGGTCCGATTGTCGAGCCCCGGGACGAGGTAGGCGGCGATTCGGAGCTCGTCGATCCGCCGCGGGACGTCGGGGATCGCGAACAGGGCGGCCGTCCCCGAGGCGGCGGCGAACACGCGCGGGCCGGCATGATAGTAGAGGGGCTTCACGCCCGCCGGATCGCGCGCGCAGAAGAGCACCCGGCGCCGGGCGTCCCACACGACGAACGCGAAATCGCCCAGGAGCCGCGCCGCGCACGCCTCGCCCCAGCGCTCCCAGGCGCGGAGGATGAGCGCCCCGTCGCCGAGGTCGTCGGCGCGCCGCGGGTCGAGGTCGAGGGCCGCGGCGAGCTCGGCGCGGTTGTCGAGCCGCGCGTCGGCGGTGACGACCACCTCGCCGGTGTCGCTCGCCCGGGGCAGCTTCTCCTCGAGGCCCGTGGCGCCGGCCCGGAGCGCCCGGTGGCCGAGGCCGACCGGGCCGTCCAGCCAGACGCCGACGGCGTCGGCGGCGCGGGGCGCGAGACGCTCGGTGACCCGGTCGAGCGCCAGTCGGTCGAGCGGCGCGCCGTCGAGCCGCCGGATCGCGGCGATGCCGCTCATCGCGGCGTGCCCAGCGCCGACAGGCTCACGTAGCGGGTCTCGACCGGGCCGCCGATCACGACGCGCCCGTCGTGCTCGAGCCAGGCGTGCGCCTCGAAGCCGCGACCTCCGCCACCGGCCACCCCCAGCTTGAGCTCGCTCGGGTGCCCGTGACGGCCGAGCAGGGCGTGCGCCGCCAGCGCCCGGACGAGGCACGTCGTCCGCGGCACAAGGCAGTCGGCGGCGCCCACGGCCCAGACGATCCGTTCGACCGACGGTGTCCGGCCCGTCCGTATGCCGGGGTCATTCGCGAGCGCGCCCACCGCGCCGTGGACGCGCCGGAACGGGAGCACCCACAGTCCGACGCGGACGCCCGCCAGGAGCCCCGCGGCGGCAAGGACCAGGCGTTGCTCGGCGGACGGCAGCGCGAGGAATCTAGCGACGCGCCTCACCGGAGACCTCGAGAAGCCCGGCCTCGGCCATGGTCCGGAGGAGGGCGAGGAGGTCCGCCTCGCAGCGCGCGGAGTCGACCTCGTACTCCCGGAGCAGCGCGTCCCGGACGTCCCGCACGCGCCGCGGCGTCGCGATGAGCTCCCAGATGCGGGCTCCGATCGGGTCCAGCCCGTAGTAGACGCCGGCCTTCAGCTGGACGATCGCGACCTCGTCCTCGAGGCGGCAGGAGGCCTGCTCCTTCGAGGCCACGACGACCGTGTCGAGCGAGATGGCGCCGTCCACGGTGTCAGGCGCTCCCCGGCGCGCCGTCGCTCGGCACGGCCCGATCGTATCCCGGTCCCCCGCGCGCGACAATCGCGCGCGGCGCTAGGCCGGGCCGCGGAAGTCGTCCTTCGCGGCCCGGAGCGCGGCCGGGTCGGCCAGGAGGTCGAGGGCGGTCAGCGCGAGAGCCTTGGCGCCGGCCACCATGCCGGCTCGCGCGAGCGGCGTCGCGTTGTGCTCCGCGAACTCGCGCGAATGGCCCGGTACCCCGTCGGGCGCCGTACGGATGTAGGGATGGATCGTGGGGAGGGCCTGGCTCACGTTTCCGGCGTCCGTCGAGCCGTACCCCGCCTGGCCGTCGTCGGGGTCCACGGGAAAGTCGATGCGCGCGAGGTTTCGCTCGAAGAGATCCGCCATCGGCGCGTTCGGCTTGAGCGGGTCGTGGATCCGCGGATCCACCGTCACCTGGACGCGGCAGCCCGTCGCCAGGGCCGCGCCCTCCGCGGCCGCCTCGAACCGTCGCCGGATCTCCTGGAGGTACGTCCTGTCGAGCGAGCGGAGGTAGAAGTCCGCGGCGGTGTACTCCGGGATGATGTTGGGCTGCTGCCCGCCCACCGTGATCACCCCGTGGATGCGCGCGTCGGGGCGGAGCTGCTGCCGCATCGCGTCCAGCGCGTTGAAGAGCCCGATGACGGCGTTGAGCGCGTTGACCCCGCGCCACGGCCACGACGCCGCGTGCGCCGCGGTGCCGAAGTACTCCACCTTCGCCTTCATGAGCCCGAGGGTCGGGCGCCAGACCTGGGTGCCGCAGCGCGGGTGGATCATCATGGCCGCGTCGACGTCCTGGAACACGCCCGCGTCCATGAGCTTGACCTTGCCCGCGCCGCCCTCCTCCGCGGGCGTGCCGACCACCGTGATCCGGCCCGGGTAGGGGAAGTGCCCCCCGGCGAGGCTCGCGGCGGCGACGGCGAGCGCGGCGCCCGCGCCGGCGCCGGCGGTCGCGATGACGTTATGGCCGCAGGCGTGGCCGATGCCGGGAAGCGCGTCGTACTCGGCCATCACGGCGATCGTCGGGCCGTCGGCCGTGCCGGGCACCTCGGCGCGGAAGGCGGTCGGCAGGCCGCCCACCCCGCGCTCGACGCGGCAACCCCGGCGCTCGAGGAACTCCGTCAGCCAGCGCGCCGCCTGCTCCTCCTTGAACGCGAGCTCGGGGTGCGCGTGGATCTGGAGCGCGAGTCGCCAGAGATCCTCGGCCATTCCGTCGACGGCGTCGGTCACGCGGCTCTTGAGACGGTCCAGGTCGCTCATGGCGGGCCTCCACGGAGGGATCGGGCGAGTGGGGCGCGACTCGGCGCGGGCCGCAGGCTCCCACGCCCGTCCCGCGACTGTCAAGGCGACGTCCCGTCACCGGCCGGCGGCGCGCCGCGCCTCGGCCCGGCGGCCCGCGGCGATCCGGTCGTCCAGCGATGGGTGCGTGGCGAAGAGGAGCTCCCGGAGTCGCCCGGGCCGGCGCTCGGCGAGGTTGAGGCGGCCGAGCCGCTCCATGGCGGCGACGAAGGCCGCGGGCGCCCCGCTCACGTCGAGCGCGATCCGGTCGGCCTCGCGCTCGAGGCGCCGCGACCACGCGGCGATCGGCGGCGTGGCGAGGAGCCCCAGCACGCTGACCACCAGGGCCAGGAACGGCAGGCCCGCGGGGTCCGCGGGGCCGGCGAGGCCGAGCGACGCGACGCCCATGCGGAGAGCCCGGTCGGCGACCCAGAGGGTCGCGACCAGGAGGGCGCCGTGGAGCAGGAGACCCTGCGTCATGTGGCTCCGCGCGTGGTGTCCGAGCTCGTGGGCGAGGACGACCTCCACCTCCTCGACGGGGAACTCGCGGAGGAGCGTGTCGCTCACGAGGATGCGCCGCGTGCGTCCGAGTCCCACCACCGCCGCATTCGCGACGCGGCCCTTGCGCGAGAAGTCGGCAACCAAGACCTCCGCGGCCCGGACGCCCATCCGCGCGGCGAGCGCGAGGATCCGGGCGCGGAGCTCCCGATCCTCGAGCGGCGTCAGCCGGTAGAAGAGGGGCACGAGCCACACGGGCACCACCAAGGTCAGGAGCACGAGGCCCGCCGCCAGCACGCCGCTCGCCCAGAGCCACCACCGCTCCGGGCTCCACTGGAGGAGGCCGTACACCACCTGGGCGGCGAGGAGCCCGAGCGCGCCGCCGATCGCGAGCGCCTTCGCGCGGTCGCCCAGCCAGCCGGCGAAACGCTGCGTCAGGAGTCCCGCCCGGCGCGGGAGGACGAAGCCGCCGACGACGTCGAGCGGAAAGGTCAGGAGCGCCTGCGTGACGCCGAGCGCCAGCGTCATCGTCGCGACGACCGCCGCGGCGGGGAGCCACCCGTCGAGCCCCGCGGCCAGGCGCGTGGCGGCGCCGCTCCACGCCCACCACACGAGGAGCACGGCGCCGAGCCCGAGGTCGACCAGCGAGAGCGCGAACTGACGCCGGTGATACTCGCGGGCCCGGGTGGCCTCCGCGTCGCGCGCGTCCATCGCTTCACAAGCGTAGCGCGGACGCCCGCGCGCGGCCACCCGCGCGCGCCGCGGTGGTACGATGACTCGCGTGACGAAGCCGCCTCCGGCCGAGCGCCGCGCGCCCGACGTGACCGACGCGCTGGCGCCGGGGGCCGTCGGCGCGGTCCGGGTGCGCCCGAACACCCGCGTGCTCGGTCTCCTGGCGCTCGGCCACCTCGTGGTCGACATGAACCAGGGGTCGATCGCGCCGCTCTTGCCCTTCTTCAAGTCGGCCTTCGGGCTGTCCTACGCGGCGTCCGGGGTCATCCTGCTCGTGGGGAACATGACCTCGTCGATCGTCCAGCCGGTGTTCGGCTACCTCGCGGACCGGGCGCCGCGGCGTTGGCTCCTGCCCTGGGCCGTGCTCCTGTCGGCGGTCGGGGTCGCCGTGGCCGGGGTGGCGCCGTCGTACTGGGGCCTGCTGGCGGTGGTCGTCGTGTCGGGGCTCGGCGTCGCCGCCTATCACCCCGAGGGCTACCGCACGGCGAACCAGGTCGCGGGCGACCGGAAGGCCACGGGACTGTCGCTCTTCTCGATCGGCGGGAACATCGGCATCGCCCTCGGGCCGCCGGCGATCGCCTTCCTCGTCCCGCGGTTCGGCCTGCCCGGGACCCTCGGCCTCCTCGGGCCCGGCCTCGTGGTCGCGGCGCTGATCGCCGCGATCCTGCCGGCGCTCATCGCGGCGCCCGCCAAGAGCGCGCCGGCGCGCACGGCGGGGGAGCGCGGCCGCGACATGCCGGGGGCCATGGCGCTCCTCATCGGGGTCGTGACCGTGCGGTCGTGGACGCAGCTCGGCCTGATCGCCTACGTGCCCTTCCTCTACGTCGACCTCCTCGGCAAGGACCCGCGCGTCGCCGGGCCGCTCCTCTTCCTCTTCCTCGGCGCCGGCGCCGTGGGCACGCTCACCGGCGGCCCGATCGCCGACCGCTGGGGCCCGCGGCGCTATCTCGTCGGGAGCTTCCTCCTGTCGACGCCGCTGATCGCGCTCTTCCTCTGGTGGCCGGGCGGCTGGGTGGCCGCGATCACGCTCGCGGCGGCCGGCTTCGTCCTGGTGTCGTCGTTCTCGGTGACCGTCGCGCTCGGTCAGGCCTATCTCCCGCGGCGTCTCGGCATGGCGGCCGGCCTGATCGTGGGGCTGGCCATCGGCACGGGCGGGCTCGGCGTCGCGCTGCTCGGCTGGGTCGCGGACCACTGGGGCCTCTACGCCGCGCTCCACCTGATCGCCGCGCTCCCGCTCGCCGGCCTCGCCGTCGCGCTCTGTCTGCCCGAGCCCCGGGCCTAATCCTGGTATCATGAGCCTTCGTGCCGGAGGGCCGCGGGGCGCGGTAGTGCGCTCCCGTCGGGGACGCCGCCGGCGAGGCGGGCCCCGCGCCCACTAGCTGAGGAGAAGGGCATGTTCGCGTCCGTCGAGGAAGTCCAGGAGCGGTTCCAGGCGAGCCGGTACATCGCGAGCCGACGCATCGCCACCGTCGTGTACCTGGCGAGCCGGATGAACCGTCCGGTGCTCGTCGAGGGCCCGGCCGGCGTCGGGAAGACCGAGCTCGCCAAGGTGCTGGCCGAGACCACGAAGCGGCCCCTGGTGCGCCTCCAGTGCTACGAGGGCCTGGACGAGGCGAAGGCGCTCTACGAGTGGAAGTACGCCAAGCAGCTCCTCTACACGCAGATGCTGCGGGAGCGGATCGGCGAGCTGATCTCGGACGCGCCCACCTTGCCGGAGGCCGTCGACCGCATCGCGCGCCAGGAGGACGCCTTCTTCTCTCGGCGCTTCCTCTCGCCGCGCCCGCTCCTCGGCGCGATCCTGGCCGAGGAGCCGGTCGTGCTCCTCATCGACGAGATCGACAAGGCGGAGGTGGAGTTCGAGGCCTTCCTGCTGGAGGTGCTCTCCGACTGGCAGGTGTCGGTGCCGGAGCTCGGCACGATCAAGGCGCGCCACGTGCCCCTGGTCGTCCTGACCTCCAACAACGCGCGGGAGCTGACCGACGGGCTGAAGCGCCGGTGCCTGCATCTGTTCATCGACTTCCCGAGCGTCGGCGAGGAGCTGGCGATCATCCGGCTCAAGGTGCCGGAGGCGTCCGAGCAGCTCGCCCGGCAGGTGGTGAGCGCCGTCCAGAAGATCCGGGCGCTCGAGCTCCGGAAGGCGCCGTCGATCTCGGAGAGCCTCGACTGGGCGCGCGCGCTGGTGATCCTGAATGCCGACCGCCTGGACGCGGCGCTCGTCGAGTCGACGCTCACCCTCGTGGTCAAGCACGAGCGCGACCTCGAGCGCGTCAAGGCGAGCCTCGACAAGGTCCTCGCCGACTCGTAGGCGCGGGCCAGCGGGCGGCCCCTGGTAGGCTAGTTCCCGTGGACGACCGGATCCTCGAGTTCATCGGCGACCTGCGGCGGGCGGAGGTCCGCGTCTCGACCACCGAGGCGCTCGACGCCCTCCGGGCCGCCGAGGTGCTGGGCCTGGACGACCGGGACGACTTCCGTCACGCGCTGGCCACCACCCTCATCAAGGAGACGCGCGACCTCCCGACGTTCGAGCGGATCTTCGACCTCTACTTCTTCGACCTGAAGGGGCTCGGGGCGGAGGCGGCCAAGGCGCTCGGGCGGGAGGATCCCTGGGCGCGCGAGATGCTCCAGCGCCTCCTCGAGCAGGCGGGCGACGATCTCGACGTCGACCCGCTGGCGGAGATGCTGCTCCTGTCCGACGCGGCGTCGCTCGAGCTCGCGGTGCGGCAGGGCGGGCGCGGCCAGGGGCTCGAGCGGCTCTTCTACTTCCTCCAGGTCGGGTACTTCACCCGCAAGATCTGGGACCAGTTCCCCTGGCAGGACATCGAGGCGGACCTCGAAGCCCTCCTCCGCGCCGCGGAAGAGCAGGGCATGGATCCCGGCGCGCTCGCCCGGCTCCGGACGTACATGGAGCTCCGGATGGAGGCCTTCCGCCGCCTCGTCCGGCAGCACGTCGAGCGGGAGCTGGCGCGCCGCGGGCACGGCCAGGCGGACCGCCTCCGGCGGGACCTCCTCGCCGAGAAGCCGCTCTTCACGCTGTCGGCCGACGAGGTCGCCCAGATGCAGGCGGTCGTGGCGCGGCTGGCCCGCCGGATCAAGGACGCCCTCGCGCTCCGGCAGCGGCGGGAGGAGAAGGGGAAGCTCGACATGCACCGCACGCTCCGCGCGAGCCTGCCGTACGGCGGCGTGCCGATCGAGCTCCGGTGGCGCCGGCGGCGCCGCGAGAAGCCGCGCCTGGTCACGCTGTGCGACGTCTCCGACTCCGTGCGGAACGCCTCGCGGTTCATGCTCCAGCTCGTCTGGAACCTCCAGGAGTGCTTCTCCAAGGTCCAGAGCTTCGCGTTCGTCTCGGAGATCGCCGAGGTGTCCGAGGCGTTCCGAACGCTGCCGGTGGAGAAGGCCGTCGAGTACGCGCTCGGCCACGCGCCGGTCGACTACCACAGCCGCTCGGACTTCGGCTACGCGTTCGCGCGGTTCTGCCGGGAGTCGCTCGACCGGCTCGACCGCAAGACGACCCTCCTGGTCCTGGGCGACGCGCGCAACAACTACAACGACCCGCAGGCGTGGGCGCTCCGGCAGATGCGCGAGCGCGTGAAGGGCATCATCTGGCTGAACCCCGAGGGCCAGTGGGGCTGGGGGGTCGGCGACTCGGTGATGCCGCTCTACGCGCCCCACTGCGATCTGGTGCGGGAGTGCCGGACGCTCACGCAGCTGGCGGAGGTCGTGGACGGCCTGGTCCAGGGCTGGTGGCGCCGTCGCGGCGCCGTGCGGTAGCGGCCCCGCCGCGCGCGGCCGCCGTCGCCCCCTCAGCGCAGGACGGCCAGCTTCCGGCGCCCGATCAGGTCGAAGTCGATCGCCGCGCCGAGCCCGGGGCCCTCCGGGGCGTGGACCCACCCCTGGGCGTCCACCTCGATGTCCGCGCTCAGCCCGTACTTCTGGGCGCCGGCCGGCAGGAGCACCTCGAAGAACTCGCAGTTCCGGATCGCCATGATCACGTGGAGGTTCGCCACGTTGTTGAGCGAGTTGCCGCCGTGGTGAACCTCGTAGTTCATGTGGAAGGCCTCGGCGAGATGGGCGGCCTTCACGCACGCGGTGATCCCGCCCTTGACCGCCACGTCACCCCGGAGGAAGTCCGTCGCGCGCGCCACGAGCCACGGCGCGTAGGCGGTGAAGCCGCCCGGCGAGTACTCGGTGGCCAGGATGGGGATGCGCAGGTGCTGCTTCAGGCGCACGTAGCCGTAGAGGTCGTCGTCGGCCAGCGGGTCCTCGTACCAGTGATACCCGAGCCCCTCGATGACCTGGCCGACCCGGAGCGCGGTGGGATAGTCGTACGCCCAGCTGCCGTCGAGCATGACCGTGAAGCCGTCGCCAACGGCGCCACGGACGGCCCGGCAGACGGCGATGTCCGTCTCGGGGTCCGTGGGCGGGTGGATCTTGTAGGCCGTCCAGCCCCCGGCCTTGAAGCGCGCCGCCTCCTCGCCGTACGCCGCCGGCGAGGGGTGCACGGCCGAGCTCGCGTACGCGCGGACGCGCTCGCGATAAGAGCCGAGCAGCCGGTGGATCGGCAGGCCCGCAACCTTGCCGCCGAGGTCCCAGAGCGCCACGTCGACGGCGCCGATGGCCCGCGCGGTGGTGGCGCGGCTCCGCTGCCAGAGGGCGTGGTAGAGCCGCTCGCGGTCGAGCGGATTCTGCCCGAGCACGACGGGCTTCAGGACCTCGATCAGCGAGACGCCGTCGAGGTGGGCGCCCCGCATCGCCGAGCCCAGGAACGCGTGCCCCTCGAGTCCCTGGTCGGTCGCGAGCGTCAGGAGCCCGAGCTGGCTCTCGCCGCCGAACCGGCCGGTGTGGCGGCCGTACGTCGTGGGCGGGATGTCCGGCCACGCGAAGAGGGTCAGGGTCGCGTCGGTGATCTTCATCGTGCGCCTCGCGCTCCTTGCCGCCGGCGGGCGGGCTCGCGGTCGGGCGTCCGACCGGCCCCGGAGGGGACCGGCCGCGCGGGCCGATCCTACCGCGGGTGACCCGATCGCGCGACGCCGTCCGCTACAATGGAGCCCGCCCGCGTGTGCGGGCGGCGCGGGGGAGGAGTGATGGAGGGTTGACGGCGAACGCGTCCGAGTCTCGCCGCCGTCTCCGGCGGACGCGGATCCTCGCCCTGGCCGCGGGCGGAGTGTTCCTCATCCTCGCGGTGGTGGCCCAGGACGCCTGGCAGCTGTCGCCGCCCGTCCGGCGGCTCGCTACGCGCGCGTCGAGCCGTGACCCGCTGGACGACGGCCGGGCGCGTGGCCGCGGGCTCGCCCGCGCGGTGGCGCCGGCGACCACCCCCGTCCTCATCACCGAGGTCTCGGCGAGCAACCGGGACGTGGTGCTGGACGACGACCTGGCGCCGTCGGACTGGATTGAGCTCTACAACCGCTCGGATCATCCCGTGGCGCTCGACGGCTGGCGCCTTGTCGAGAGCGGGCGCCCGCGCCGCGGGTGGGTCTTTCCCGGGATCACGGTCGCGCCCCGCTCCTATCTCGTCGTCTGGGCCTCGGGGAAGGACCGCGTCGGCGGCGCCGCGAGCCGGCGCGTGAACACGCAGCTCACGCGGCAGGCGCGGCGCTATCACGTCGTGGACGACTTCCACACGCCCCTGCCGGGCGGGTTCTGGGAGTTGCGCCGGGCGCGCCGCGTCCTCGTGGACGTCACCTTGCCCGACCCCGGCGCGTACACGCTCTGGCTGAAGGCGAGCGCCGAGGGCGTTGCGGGCACGCTGCGGATCCGGGTCCAGGGAAACCGGGCACAGCGCGTGACGGTGCCGGGCGGCGGCCGTCCCCGCAGCCTGATGGTAGGCGTGGAGGGGGGCGTGCAGATCGAGGGCGGGGGTGCCCGCACGGTGACGGTGGCCGCGGAGACGGGCATGGTCAACCTGATCTACCTGGCCCTCGCCCGGGCCGCGCCGCCCGGGGCCGCGCCGGGCGACGACCGTTTCGTTCGCCACGTCCACGCGAGCTTTCGCCTCGGGCACGGCCGTGAAGGGGTGATGCTGGTCGATCCCACCGGGATCGTCCGGGACGAGGTCCCGGCGCTGGATCACCCGCCCATGCTGACCGTCCAGCGGGAGCCGGACACGCTCGCGTGGCGCGTCGCGCAGGCGACGCCGGCCGGGCGGGCCTTCCACCCGGCGCCGGACCTCGCGCGGTACCCGAGCGTCGCGCCGACCTCCCTCGCGGTGTCCGTCACGCCGCCGCCCGGGGTGGAGGAGCTCCGCTACACCCTGGACGGATCGGTCCCGACGACCGACTCGCCGCGCTTCGAGGGCACGCACCGGATGACGCGGCCCACGGCACTCCGGCTTCGCGGGTACGCGGGTGGCGTTCCCGTCACGCCGGTGGCGACCCGACAGTTCTGGGTCGGCCCGCCACCGTCCGGGCCCGCCCTCATGCTGGCGCTCGACCCACATCTCATCCGCGATCCCGAGGTCGGGATCGAGCCGAACGACCGGTGGCGCCGCCAGCAGGAGCTGCCCGACGATCCGGCCCTGGGACCGCTCCGGCTCACACGGCGCGGCATCTGGGCCCGGGAGCGGCGGGCGTACATCAAGCCGGCACATCTCCTCGCCTTCGACCCCGAGGGGCTGGTCTTCGACGGCCGGGCCCGCGTCCGGCGGTTCACGATGGCCGTCGGTCCCGGCCTCGGCCTGCACATCCGCACGCGGGACCCCTTCCGGCCCACGCGCGATGTCTTTGGCCGCGCCCTCGCGGCGCCCGGTCGGTCGATCCTCGTCGACGAGGACGACCTCAACATCCCCGCCTACGACGTGGTGCGCGCGGCCGGCGGCGTCGCGCCGCTGATCGCCTGGGGCCAGGTCGCGGTGAACGGCGCGACGCCCGAGCGCCGGGTCCTGATCGAGCCCGTCGACGACGACTTCCTCCAGGCCCGGTGGGGGCACACGCGGTTCGACCTGATCAAGGGGAAGACCTTCGCCGTGAAGCGGGGTACCCTCGCGACCTACGACGCGCTGGACCACCGCATGGAGCGGGGCCCGGTCACCGCGGCCGACGTTGCGCCGCTGGTCGATCTCCCGCACCTCACCGCGCTGCACTTCGCGGCGCTGTTCCTCGCCACCGGCCAGCATGACGAGTTCTGGCAGACCAACTTCGTGGTTGACCACGACCAGACGCCGCCGCGCATGCACGCGGTCGGCTGGGACCTGGACCACGCCATCGAGGAGGGGCCGCTGCACGACACCTTCGCCGAGCAGCGTGGGAATGCCCGCACCTTCCAGACCCGGAACTCGTTCCTGGCGGCCCAGCTGATCGTGGCGCTGCTGGACGACGACCCAGACTTCCGGGTCGGCTACCTGCGCTACGCCGAGCGGATGATGAACCACGTGCTGACCCCGGCGTGGTGGGAGCACGAGCGCCGCGCGGCGAGACCCGCCGATCCCCGCCGCGCCGAGGAGATCGCGAGATTCTTCCGCGAGCGCCCCGCCGCCCTGTCGGGGTTCCTCGCGGCCGGGCTCGAGCTGCCTCCGCCGCACACGGTCAAGGTGCGCCTCGAGGGGGCGGGCCAGGTGACGATCGACGGGTACGCCCAGGCCGGGCCGTACGTCGGCCACTACTTTGCGGACGGGACCGTCGAGCTCGCCATCCCGGCCGAGCAGCGCGCCCGGTTCCGGGGCTTCGTGGTGAACGGGCGGCCGGAAGCGGGGCCGGCGCTGCGGTTGCCGGTCGGCGCGGACCTCGACGTGGTCGCCCGGTTCGGCGGCTGACCGCGGTCCCGGCGCCCGGACCCCGCCGGGGTCGGACGCTTCGCTACACGCCGCCCTGGGGCGTCCGGAGGACCGAGAGCGCGCTGAGCGGCGTCAGCGCCTCCAGCTCGCTGCGGATCGCGCTCCAGTCGGTCCCCTCGCGGGCGCGGAACGTGTAGTTCAGCGTGGTCAGACCGTCTCGCCCGTTCAGGTGCTCGAACCGGATCCGCTTCAACCGCCCCGCGAGGATCCCCTCGATCGCGCGCGCGTGCTGCTTGTACGCCGCGTCGGCCATTGTGAGCATCAGGAGCCCGCCGCTCCGCCTGAGGCCCGGGATCCGCCGACCCAGCGCGTGCTGGAGGAGCAGCGCGGCCACGACGAGCAGGAGCATCATGGTGAGCACGAGGTAGCTGTAGGTCGCGCACGCGATGGCCGACGCGATCACCACCATGAGGAAGCCCACTTCCTCCGGCTCCCGGATGGGGACGCGGAAGCGGACGATCGACAGGGCGCCCAGGAGACCGAGCGAGAGCGGCAGCGAGAACTGGATCGTGATGAACAGCGTCGTGATCGCCGGGCTGATGAGGAGGAACGATCGGTCGATCTGGGACCCGGTCGCGCTCTCCTCGTAGAAGAGGCGATAGAGGACGCGGACCAGCATGGCCACCACCGTGGAGACGACCAGCGCCAGGAGGATGCCCACGAACGGATCCTCGCCGGCGCTCGGGCGGGCCTGGCTGAGGAAGCGCTCCAGCGCCTGCGGCATCAGCGTGCGCCTCCCCGCGCGTGATCGAGACAGAGGGCGTACTTCGACACCGTGCGCTTCCGCGCGTGCCGGACGATGAACGTCGCGAGCGCGGGATGGACCGTCGGCGTGGGGCCCTTCACCTCGACCACGAAGATCGGCGGCCCGGCGCCGGCCGGCCGTGTCGGGATCCAGCTGGCCACCCACTCCACGCGGAGATCGCGGTCGACCGAGACCCGGGTCTCGTCGTCCGGCCCCCGGAGGCGCGTGCGCGTGTAGGACAGCCAGCAGGTGGGCCGCCATGCGCTGCCGACGTGCTCTCGGACGACCGGCGCGAGCGCGTCGGGGTCGAGCCCCCCGAGGGGCGACGGGCCCGCGAGCTCGAGCGCGAGCCGGCGCTTCGTGCCGCGAGACCCTTCTCGCGCCTTGACCTCGAGCCACGCGGTCCAGGGCGCCCCGCCGGCCGGCACCCCGCCGGGTCTCGCGTACCAGCGCAGCCTGAGCTTGGTCTTCAGGTAGTCTCCGTTCGCCTTCTCGGCGTAGGAGGCGAGGTCCGGGCTGTCGAAGTACACGGTGTGCACGACGTTCGTCGGGAACGCGTCATCCGGCGCGCACAGCGCCTCGAGCGACGCCGCGGCGAACTGCGCCTCGCGGGCGGGCCCCATGAACTTCACCTCGTGGCGCGCGAGGGAGACCTGCCACGCCTCGGCCGGGCCGAGCAGCGGCTCGATCAGCGCCAGTCGCGACATCGCATCTCTCGCACGGCGTCAGGCGGTCGTTTTGCCACCGAGACTTTAGAGTATCGGCACAGGGCTGTCAAACCGTAGAGCGCCCCGACACGTCGGCCCGACCGGGCCGGCGGCGTCAGACGGCGAGCAAGGTGCCGGTGACGTCGGCTGCCGCGTCGCTCGCGAGGAACAGGATCGCGCGGGCCACCGACTCCGGCGGCACCCAGCCGCGGCGGTCGGCCGTCGGCATCGCCCGGCGGTTCGCCTCGGTGTCCATCGTGCTCGGCAGGACGGCGTTCACCGTGACCCCGCGGCCGCGGACCTCCTGGGCGACGGCCAAGGTCAGCGCGATGACGCCGGCCTTCGCCACGGTGTAGGCGACGAAGCCGCCCGCCGGGGGAACGACGGACCGCGACGCGACGTTGACGATGCGCCCCTGTCCCGCGTCCAGCATCACCGGAAGCACGGCGCGGCAGCCGAGATAGGCGGTGCGGAGGTTCAGGTTCAGCATGGCGTCCCACGCGCGCTCGTCAGTGGCGAGGAGATCGCCCCCGGCGAAGCCGCCCACGGTGTTGACCAGGGCGTCGAGGCGTCCGTGGCGCGCCGCCACCTCGGCGACCAGCCGCCGGACGCCGTCGGCGTCGGTCACGTCCGCCGCCACGCCGTCGAGCCGCTCGCGCGTCGCGTCCGGGGCGAGGCGGGCGAGCGCGTCCCGATCGCGCGCGTCACGGTAGGTCACGACGACCGTCGCGCCGGCCTCGAGGGCGCCGAGAGCGACCGCGGAGCCGAGCGCCCCGGTCCCGCCCGTGACCAGCACGACGTGGCCGCGCATCCCGCTCACGTCGGGAGCCGCCAGAGCGGCCCGGCCGGCGCCTCGGCGGCGAGACGGAACTGAGGGAGGACCGCGTCGGGACCGACCCGCTGGAAGCACGCCTCGACGCGCGCCCCGATCGCGACCCGCTCCTCGCGCTCCGGCTCGAAGCTCGGGGTCACGAGGTTCGCGACCAGCCGGACGCCGTCGTCGGGCGTCGGCTCGCCGCGCTGCTCGTCGAGCTCCACCACCACGACGGGGTAGGGAGCCCAATCCCGGAAGCCAGGCTGGATCGCCTGGACCACGATCACGTACGTGTGGATCGTGCCGCGGCCGCTCACCGGCACCCAGGTCCAGGCGAGCGAGGCGCACCACGGGCAGCCGGCGCCGGGCGGATACCGGAGTCGCCGGCAGTCCGCGCAGCGGCGGACGACGAGCTGGCCCGCCCGCGCGGCCTCGAAGTAGCCGTGCCACTCGGAGTCGGTTTCCGGCACGATGAGGGCCATGCCGCGGTAGACCACCGGCTCAGGCACGGGCCGACCCCAGGATGAGAGCGCTCCCCGTCGCGGGCGACGCCCAGCCCATGTTCATCGCGATCCGCGGGTCCTTCACCTGGCGGCAGCCGCCGGGCCGGTACTCGTAGGTGTGCACGCCCTGCGCCGCCCGCGGGCAGTAGTCGTCGACCGTTCCGCGGAGCTGGCGGACGTTCTCGATGACCATGCTCATACCGTGCGTGTAGCCCTCGCAGAGGTGCCCGCCGCTCGTGTTGTTCGGTCGCCGCCCGCCGAGCTCGATGGCGCCGCTCGACACGTACGCGCCGCCCGCCCCACGCTCGCAGAAGCCGAATGCCTCGAGCTGGAGCATCGCGGTGAAGGTGAACGCGTCGTACGCACCGGTCACGTCGACGTCCTCGGGGCCGATGCCCGCGGCCGGGAACACCAGCTCGCGCGCGTGCACGCCGGCGACCGTCGTGTAGCGCCCCTGGTAGAAGTAGTCCGGCCGGTCGCGGTTCACGCGCCCGGCGGCGGCCAGGATGCGCACCGGCGGCGGGCGGCCGTCCCGGGCGCGCTCGGCGGAGGTGACGACGAGCGCCGTCGCGTTGTCCGTCTCCAGGCAGCAGTCGAGGAGGTGCAGGGGCTTCACGATCCACCGGGAGGCGAGAACCTCCTCCACCGTCACCGGCGTCCGCTGGAGGGCCTTGGGATTCGCCGCCGCGTGGCGCGAGTGCGCGGCCTTCACGTGGGCCACCTGCGCCGAGGTCGTCCCGTACTCGAACATGTGGCGCATGAACACGGGCGCGAAGCGCTGGCCGGCGCTGAGCATCCCGTAGGGGCGGTCGGCCAGCTCGAGACCCCGGACCGGCGTGGCGGCCCGCGCCCCGGTGCCGCCGATCCTGAACTCGCTGTAGCCGTTCATGGCCCGGAAGATGACGACGGCGCGGCAGAGCCCGACCTCGAGGAGGCCCATGGCGTACGCCACCAGCCCCTCGGTGCTGCTGCCCCCGCCGATCACGTCCGCGTAGGTGTTGAGGCGGATCCCCAGGTCGGCCGCAATGGCGATCGACGGCGTGGAGTCGTTCGAGTGGTAGGACAGCATGCCGTCGACGTCGCGCGGCGAGAGCCCGGCGTCGGCGATCGCGAGCCGCACCGCCTCGACGCCGAGCGCGCGGGTCGACCGCCCGGAGGCGCGGCTGTACTCGGTCTCGCCGATCCCCGCGATGGCGTAGCGGCCCGCGAGGTCGCGCACTCAGCCCCCCGCCCCGGCCGCCGCCCGCACGGTCAGCGCCGGAATAGGTCGAACGCCTGGACGCGCCGCGCGCGGGCGAGGGCGTTCGGCGAGCGGTCGGCCAGGATCGTCGCGAGGTGCTCGGCCGTGAGCGCCGAGGGCACCATGACGTAGTCGGCGCCCGCCGTGTAGAGCTCCTGCGCGCCCTCGGCGCTGTCGGCGGTCACGATGATCCGGGCCGCCGGCGCCAGCGAGCGCACCGTGCGCAGGAGTCTGCAGGTTGCTCGTGCCCTTGAGGAACCAGTCGGAGATGCCGGAGATCACGATGGCCGCCCGGTCGATGCCCGCGTGCTCCATCGTCGCCATGTTGGCGATGTCCCCGTAGTGGGACTCGACCCCCTCGTTCCCGAGCCGCTCCAGCATCTCGGGGTTGAAGTCGATGGCGACCAGCCGGTTCTTGAGCGCCGGGGCGGTGCGGCCGAGATGCTGCACGAAGGCGAGGCCCTCGCGCGACACCCCCAGCAGAAAGACGTCGCTTCCCTCGCCGCCGTGCTTGCCCCTGCCGCCGCCCTCGGCCGTCGCGGGTTCGGCTCCGAACCAGCGCCGCAGCCCGACCGCGTTCAGGACCCCGGCCAGCCACGTCGCGATCCCGTGGTTGTACATGATCCCGTACGTCGAGATCACCGCGGTGAAGAGCACGGTGTAGAGGATGAGGGAGTTCGCCGCCGGGCTGATGTGCTTGTAGACCATGCCCAGCGAGAAGATGACGAGCGCGAACTCGCTGATCTGGCCCAGGTTGATGGCCACCACGCCCGCGGTGCGGGTGTCGAGGCGCAGGAACGCGAAGAGGGGGTACATGGCCAGGAAGCGGCTCAGGACCACGAACACGACGCCGCCGAGCGCCGCGAGCACCGCGGGCAGCGAGGGCTCCGGGATCTTGAGTCCCAGGGCCACGAAGAAGAGCGTGAGGAAGAAGTCGCGGACTCCGCCGACCCGCGAGATCACCTCGGCGCCGTAGGGGTAGGAGGCGATGACGACGCCGGCCATGAGGGCCCCCATCTCCTTCGAGAGGCCCGCCCACCCGGCGACGCCGGCGACCAGGAAGCACCAGGCCATCGCGCTCACCACGACGAGCTCCGAGGACTTCGCGATGACCCGGAAGTACGCGGGCAGGACGAAGCGCGCCATCACCCAGGCGCCCCCCACCAGGGCGACGCCGGCCACCAGCGAGCGGAGCAGGAGCATGGCCTGCAGGTTCTGGAGGTTGGGCTGGATGGCGAGGAACGCGATCGCGTAGAGGTCCTGGAAGATGAGTACGCCCAGCGTGACGCGCCCGCCGAAGGTGCCCAGCTCGAACTTGTCGGACAGGAGCTTGACCACGATGAGGGTCGACGACAGCGCGCTCGCGAAGGCGAGGTAGAGCCGGTCGAACTGGCCGCCGGTGGACGTGACGACCGGCCCGAGGACCAGCCAGGCGAGGCCGGCGCAGATCGGGACCTGGAGGAGCCCGGTGGCCGTGATCGCCCGCCCGGCCTGGAGGAGCCGCGGCAGGCTGATCTCGAGGCCGATGAGGAAGAGGAGCAGGATCAAGCCGATCTCGGCGATCAGCTCGATGCTCTCCTCGTCCGTGACCACGTGGAACCCGATGTGCGGGCCCAGGACCGCGCCCGCGAGGATGTACCCGAGGATGAGCGGCTGGTTCAGGCGGCGCGCGACGAAGGCGAGGACGGCGGCGACGATGATGCTGAAGCCGATGGAGGTCAGCAGGTCCATGAGGCGCCGCCAGTATACATCGTGATCTGGTCAGGCCGGCCCGGGCCGACGTTCCATCACACGGTCGCGCAGCCCCCTACGCATCCATCCCCAAGACGCGGTCCACGTCGATGACGAAGCCGATCCCGGTCTTCGGGGAGAGCGGCTCCCGGATCACCGACCGCGTCGCCTGGACGAGGGCGTCGACCAGATGGTCGTCCACGACCGACAGCAGCATCTGCGTGGTGTCGTAGATAGGTCGCCGCCAGCCCCGGCGCGAGCCAGTAGAGGAGGAGCGCGGCGGCGGCCCAGGCGGCGACGAGCCCGAGCAGGAACGACCGGGTCACGGGACCCTCCGGGGGCCGATGCGCGGCGCGCGGGCAGGATCGGGGTCGGGCCTCATGGGCGTGCCTCCTTCAGTCGGCGTTGGCAGTCGGCGTTGGGAGGATGGCGGGTCCGGCGCCGCGGGCGGCCGCGACCAGGAGGTCGATCTGCGCCGGCAGCCCGAAGACGCGGAGACGGTCGCCGGCCCGCAGCACGGCGTCGGCCGACGGGTTGACGGCCACGGAGCCGTCGGGGCGCGTGACCGCGACGACGGTCACGCCGAAGCGCTCCCGGATGTGAGTGTCGCGCAGCGTGAGACCGTCGAGCGGCCCGACCGAGACCTCGACGTCCCGCACCTCGGGGAGCCCGGGCTCCGCGCCGGACGTCGGGGGCGTGCGCCGGGCGTCGGTCATGGCATCGCGGAACCGCTCGAGGTAGACGGTGAGCCGGTCGTCCGGCAGTGCGAGGTGGTGGAGGGCGTGCCGGATGAACGTGGCGGCCGCCTCGAGCTCGGGCTCGACCACCGTGGTGGCGCCGGCCGCGCGCAGCGCGTCTCCGGCCTCGCGGCGGTGGGCGCGGGCCAGGACCGGCACGCGCGGGTTGATCGCCCGCACGCGCGTCACGACCAGCCGCGCATGCTCCGCGTCCGGCAGCGTCATGACCACGAGGGCGGCGCGGGGGACGCCCGCCGCCTCGAGGAGCTGGGCGTGCGCGGCGTCCCCGTAGAGGGACGGGATCCCGCGGGCCCGGAGCGCTCGCACGGCGTCGGGGTCCGTCTCCACCGCCACGTAGCGCACGCCGAAGGTCTCGAGGGCCTCCCCGACCGCGCTGCCGACCCGCCCGAATCCGCAGAGGACCACGCGCGCGTCGTCGTGGCTCCGCGGCCCCTCGTTCACGCGGAGGCTGCGGTCCACGCCCGCGCGGCCGAGCCACTGCGGCACGAGGCGGACGAGCGCGGCGTTGGCCAGGATCGTCACCAGCGCCGTCGCCAGCGTGGCGTTGTAGACGTCCGGCCCGACGAGGCCCGCGTCCAGGGCCGCCTGCACCAGGAGGAACGAGAACTCGCCGATCTGGGTGAGGCCGACGCCGACGAGGAGCGCCGTCCAGAGGGGGTAGCCGAAGAGCGCGACCACGCCCGTCCACAGCACGAGCTTCCCCACCAGGACGAGCCCGATCATGACGCCGAGCAGGGGGAGGTTCGACAGGGCGACCCGCGGGTCGATGAGCGCGCCCAGTGTCACGAAGAACAGCGCCACGAACGCGTCGCGGAGCGGCAGGACCTGGGCGAGCGTCTCGTGCGCGTAGTCCGATTCGCTCAAGAGCAGGCCGGCCAGGAACGCGCCCAGCGCCAGCGACAGCCCCGCCGCCTGGGTCAGCGCGGCGGTCCCGATCACGATCGCCAGGACCACCAGGAGAAACAGCTCCGGACTCCGCGTGCGCGCCACCCAGGTGAGCACGCGCGGCATCACGCGGGAGGCGAGGAGCCAGAAGGGGATGAGGATGGCGGCGGCCCGGAGGAGCCCGAGCCCCACGCCCACGAGGCCCTCCGTCCCGCGTGTCCTCAGGATGGGCATCAGCACGACGAGGACCACCACCGCCAGGTCCTCGACGAGCGTGATGCCGATCATCACGCGCCCGTGGCGCGTGTGGAGCTCCCCTCGGTCCACAAGGAGGCGCGCCATGACCATGGTGCTGGCCACGGAGATGACGATGCCGACCACGAGGCCCTGGACGGGCGGCCAGCCGAGGACGAGACCCACGCTCAGTCCCAGCCCGATGGAGAGGAGGATGCCGAGCGGGGCGCCGAGGAGGGCAACCCGGCGCACCTGCGCGAGGTCGCGGAGCGAGAACTCGACGCCGATCGAGAACATCAGGAGGACGACGCCGATCTCCGCGAAGAGCTCGAACGAGTGGACGTCCGACACCGAGGGGCCGGGGGTGAGCGGGCTGACGAGGATGCCGCCCATGACGTAGCCGAGGACGAGCGGCTGCCGCGTGAGCCACGCGAGCCCGCCCCCGAGCACGGCGGCGGCGAACACGTAGGCCAGATCGCGGAACACCAGCGGCTCGGTCACCACCCCGGAGCTCCCCTCGTCGAGGCGCCAGTCGACGACGGAGACTTCCGTCGTGGGTGGCGCGTGATCGGACGGACGGCGCGCGACCCGGAGGTCGCGCCGAGGGCTGGGGGGCTAGTGGTCCTCGGGCGCGGTCGGCGCGCTCCGGACGGTCTCGAGCGAGGCGCGAGGGCGTCCGGGCGACGGCTCGGAAGCGGGGCGCTCGAGGCGTGCGCCGGCGGGGCGCGCTCCCGCCGCGCGGACGTCGGCGACCTGGACCGGTTCGGGCGGGCTCGGCAGGGTGCGGGAGGGCCGCTCGTCGGTGCGGGTCCGCTCGGTCCTCAGCGCGTGGAAGGAGTCCGCCTCACCGAAGCGGACGACCCCGGGCAGGAGCGGGTTCGAGAAGTCGATCCCGAGGCACGTCAGGAGCACCAGGGTGAACGTCCACACGCCCAGTACTGTATCCCGGGTCGGGATCACCGGGAAGCGGTCCCCGCGGATTGTTTGCGGCGGCCGCCGCCCGCTAGGCCCGGGCCCGCCGCGGTGCGCGGCGCTCGAGCGGCCGCGCGTCCTTCAGGAACTCCCCGAGGTACTTGCCGGTGTACGACGCGGCGACCTGCGCGACGGCCTCGGGCGGCCCCTCGGCCACCAGCTCGCCGCCGGCGTCCCCGCCCTCGGGCCCGAGATCCAGGATCCAGTCGGCGCACTTGATCACGTCGAGATGGTGCTCGACGACCAGCACCGTGTTGCCGGCGTCGACGAGGCGCTGGAGCACGCCCAGGAGCCGGCGCACGTCGTCGAGGTGGAGCCCGGTGGTCGGCTCGTCGAGGATGTAGAGCACGTCCCGGCCGAGCCGCGCGCCCAGCTCGGCGGCGATCTTCAGGCGCTGCGCCTCCCCGCCGGAGAGCGTGGTCGCGGGCTGACCGAGCCGGAGGTAGCCGAGCCCCACGTCCTGGAGGACCTGGAGCCGCCGCGTCAGCCCGGGGGTCGCGGCGAAGAACGGGATCGCCTCGTCGACCGTCATCTGAAGCACCTGGCTGATGTCGCGGCCCTGATAGACGACCTGGCGGACGTCCGGGCGGTAGCGGCGACCCTCGCACTCGCGGCAGGTGACGTAGACGTCCTCGAAGAAGTACATCTCCAGCTTCTCGAAGCCGTCGCCCTCGCAGGTCTCGCAGCGGCCGCCGGGGACGTTGAACGAGAAGTGCCCCGGACCGAGCCCGAGCGTCTTCGCCCGCGGCAGGCCGGCGTACAGGCGCCGGACGTCGTCGAACGCCTTGATGTACGTCACCGGGTTCGACCGCGGGGTCCGGCCGATGGGCTCCTGGTCGATGAGCCGCACCCCGCGCAGGTGCTCGAGCCCGAGGAGCGCGTCGTGGGCGCCCGGCGCCTCGAAGGACGTCTTGAACGCGCGCGCCACCGCGCGGTAGAGCGTGTCGTGGACCAGCGTCGACTTGCCGGAGCCGGAGACGCCGGTGACGCACGTGAGCGTTCCCAGGGGGATCCGCGCCCGCACGTGCCGGAGGTTGTGTGCGCGCGCGCCCACCACGGTGAGCCATCGCCCGTCGCCTTCGCGCCGGCCGATGGGCAGGGGAATGCTGTCGCGCCCGGAGAGGTACCGCGCCGTCAGCGTCCGCATGTCCCGCAGGAACTCGTCCCGCGGCGCCGCCAGCACGATCTCGCCGCCGCGCTCGCCCGAGCCGGGGCCGAGCTCCACGCAGTGGTCGGCCGACTCGATGAACGTGCGGTCGTGCTCGACGACCACCACGGTGTTGCCGGCGTGGGCGAGCTCCCCGCACAGCTCGGCCAGCCGGGTGACGTCGCGCGCGTGGAGCCCGATGGACGGCTCGTCCAGGACGTAGAGCGTGCCGACCAGCTGAGCGCCGAGCTGGGTGGCGAGCGCGATGCGCTGGGCCTCCCCGCCGGAGAGCGTGCGCATCTGGCGCTCGAGGGTCAGGTAGCCGAGGCCGACGCGGCGGAGGAAGGAGACCTTGGCGGCCAGGCGGTCCAGCGCCTCCCGCCCGACCTCGGCCTCCCACGCGGTCAACGGGAGCGCCTCGAGCCACGACGCGAGCCCGTCGATGGCGAGGGCCGAGACCTCCGCGATGGTGCGCTCGGCGATCGTGACGGCGAGGGCCTCGGGCTTCAGACGCGCGCCCCGACAGGTCGGGCAGGGCACCTGGCTCCGGTAGCGCGAGAGGAACACCCGCACGTGGAGCTTGTAGCGGTAGCCCTCGACCTCCTCGAAGAAGCCCCGGATGCCGCAGAAGTCCTTGTCGCCCTCGTAGACCCAGCGCCGCACCGCCTCGGGGAGCTCCGCGTAGGGCCGGCTGCACGTCGATCTTCCGGCGCCGCGCGATCTTGAGGAGCTCCTTCTGGTACCACTCGCCCGACGGGTGCCGCCAGGGCTCGACCGCGCCGCCGGCGAGCGAGGCGGTCGGGTCGGGCACCACGCGCCCCTCGTCGTAGCGCAGGAGGTTGCCGAACCCCTTGCACTCCGGACAGGCGCCCAGGGGATGGTTGAAGGAGAAAAGGAGAGGCTGGGGCCGCTCCAGCGGCGTCCCGCAGGCCTGGCACCCGAACTGCTCGCCGTACCGCCGCACCTCCGGCGGCTGGCCGTCGCGCAGGATCTCCACGACCGCCCGGCCGCCGCCTTCGCGGAAGGCCTGCTCGAAGGACCCGGCCAGGCGCGTCTGGGCGTCGGGGCGGAGGACGAGCCGGTCGAGCACCACGTCGATGCTCTCGCGGCCCGCGAGGGCGAGGTCCGGGAGCGGTGACAGCGGAACCACGTCGTCGCCCACCTTGATGCGCGCGAAGCCGCGGGCCACCAGGCGCGCGAGCAGGTCGTCCACGCGATCGGCGGCGGGCACCGGCAACGGGAACCCCACGAGGACGCGCGCGCCGGCCGCCTCGGCGAGCAGCGCCTCCGCCATGCGGTCCGGGGCGGCCGAGCCGGCGGGGCGGCCGCAGCGCGGGCAGTGGACGTGGCCGATCTTCGCGTAGAGGAGCCGCAGGTAGTCGGCGAGCTCGGTGGCGGTGCCGACGGTGGAGCGGGCCGTCCGGACGGGGTTCTTCTGCTCGAGCGCGATGGCCGGTCTGATGTGCTCGACCAGGTCGACGTCGGGCCGGTCGATCCGCTCGAGGAACATCCGCGCGTAGCTCGAGAGCGACTCGATGAAGCGCCACTGGCCCTCGGCGAAGATCGTGTCGAAGGCGAGCGAGGACTTCCCGGACCCGGAGACGCCCGTGACGACGGTGACCCGGTCGTGCGGGATGGCGACCGAGACGTTCTTGAGGTTGTTCTGCCGGGCTCCATGGATGCGGAGCCAGTCAGGGCGTGGCGCGGGGGCGGGCTTCACAATCGACCATTCTACCGTGTCCGGCCAGGGGGCGCCCCGCGCTTGACAGCGCGCCGGCCCTCGGGAACGATGGCCACGTCGTCGAACGCCATGCGCCCACGATCCGCGCTCGCCGCGCTCGCCGTTGCCCTCGCGGGCTGCTCCGGTCAGGGCGGCGCGCTCAGCCCGGAGGCCGAGCGGGGCCGGCAGGTGTTCGCCAGCCAGTGCACGTCGTGTCACTCGAGTGATCCCGCCAAGGCCGGGCCGATTGGCCCCGCCGTGAAAGGCGCCTCCCGGGAGCTTCTCGAGGCCCGCCTGCTCCGGGGCGCCTACCCGCCGGGGTACACGCCCAAGCGCCCGAGCGCGGTCATGCAGCCGATGCCGCAGCTGGCGGGGAGCTTGGACGACCTCACCGCCTACCTCCGGTAGCCGCGCGCCGCCGCGGCGCGGCCGGGATCGCCGGACGCACGTCGGGCCCGGACAACCGCCGGGCCCGACGTGGTGGTGGAGCGTCTGAGCGCGCCTGCAGCGTCTAGCGCATCGCCTCGAACCACGCGTAGTACACGAGGGCGAGGACGAAGCCCGCCCAGAGCGTACCCTTCACGGTGGCCAGCGGCTTTGCCATGCCCTGCCCGGGCGTGCCCTTGAGCGCGTTGATCTCGACGACGAGCATGACCAACAGCGCCACGACCCAGAACGCCATGCCGTTGCGCGGCACGGGCAGCGTGAGGTGGCTCGCCGCGCCCATGAAGAACAGCATCGGGACCGAGAGCAGCGTGTTGGTCCGGGACGCGAGTCCGGCGCGCGCGCCGGCGCCGGCCGCGGCGGGATTCGCCGGGCGTCCGGCGGCCGTGTCGACCGCGTTCTGGATGACGACCTTCTGGCTGGGCCAGATCACGAACCAGACGTTGGCCCACATGACCGTCCCCAGCAGGCCGCCAAGGAGGATCGCCCACCCGTACGAGCCCGCGAAGAAGCCGCCCTGGTGCGCCCGGTGGATGATGATCAGCCCGCCGGAGAGGAGGGTGAACATGGCGCCCCACCGGAACCACCACAGCGCCCGCGGCACGAGCTTCTGGATGGCGCCGCTTCGCACCGGGGCCTCGGTCTCGGCGAAGAAGGGCGTCTGGACGAAGTTGAAATAGTAGAGGAGGCCGATCCAGGTGATCCCGGCCAGGAAGTGGATCCACCTCAAGAGGAACAGCCAGCCTTCGCTACTCGCCAGCGCCATACCGAGCCTCCCTGTGCGTGGGGTTTGAGCGGCCTCGATTACATGCCGGGCCCTCCAGGGTGTCAACCCCGGGTGGAGCGCCCGGGTGGAGCGCCCGGGTGGAGCGTGGGCCAGGAGCGGGCGCGCGGGATGTTGGCTCCGGGACGTCGAGAGGTTCGCGCGGGAGAAGTTGGTGGCGGTGGGAGGACTCGAACCTCCGGCACGGGGCTTATGAGACCCCTGCTCTACCACCTGAGCTACACCGCCAAAAGCACCCGACATGGTAGGGCCTGCCTCCGCGAGCGTCAAGCAACGCGCCCCTCGGCGCCCGCCGACGGACGACGCAGTCGGCATCGCGACCTTGCGCGTCGGACCCCTCTGCTATAATCGCCCCGAATCGCCCCGGAGTACGAGCACCGTCCGTCAGGGAGGTCGTATGGACCTGCGTTCGAGGATTGAGGACGAAGACAATCCCGGCTACGGCAACGACGAGGAAGAGAAAGAGAAAGAGGTCGAGGACGACGAGACTGACGACGTCGACGAGATCGACGACGCCGACTTCGAGAACGACGACGTCGACGACGCGGATGACGACGACGACGTCGACGAGGCCGACCTGGAAGAGGACGATCTCGACGAGGACGAGGACGAGGACTGAACCCGAGCGCGGCGATGAGCCGCGAAGCGGGCAATCGGGCGGGTGCGAGGCCAGGGTCCGCGCGCGCGGGCCGGCCGGCCCGCCCGGCTGCCGACGGATGACCCGGTGAGCGACGAGATCCTGGTCGAGCGGCAAGGCCACATCGCGACGGTCGTGTTCAACCGCCCGCACGTGCGGAACGCGTTCAACCTCGCGATGTGGAGCGCGCTGCCCGGTGTCGTGGACGGGCTGGCCCGCGACCCGGGCGTCCGCGCGATCGTGTTCCGCGGCGCGGGTGAAGAGGCCTTCGCCTCGGGCGCCGACATCTCCGAGTTCCGCGAGAACCGGAAGGACCGCGCGTCGGCCGAGGCGTACAACGCGCGGACGGCGGCCGCCGCCCACGCGATGGAGACCTGCCCCAAGCCCACGGTCGCCATGATCCACGGCTACTGCATGGGCGGCGCGGTCGCCGTCGCGCTGGCGTGCGACCTCCGCTTCTCGTCGGACGCCGGGAAGTTCGGGATCCCCGCGGGACGCCTCGGCATCATCTACGGCCTTCACGCGGTCAAGCGCCTGGTGAGCCTGGTCGGCCCGGCGGTGGCCAAGGACATCCTCTTCTCCGCGCGGGTGCTGGACGCCCAGGAGGCGCTCCGCGCCGGGTTCGTCCAGCGCGTGGTGCCGGCCGCCGACCTCGCCGCGCACACGTACGACTATCTCGCCCGGGTGTCCGAGAACGCGCCCCTCACCATCCAGGGAGCGAAGCTGATCGTCGAGGCCATCGTGGAGGACGGGGGCGTCGCGAAGCAGGACGACATCGCGCAGCTCCAGCTCCGGGCCTTCGAGAGCGAGGACTACAAGGAAGGCACGGCGGCGTTTCTCGAGAAGCGCCGACCCCGCTTCGTCGGCCGGTAGTCCCGCGCGTGGTCGCGGGGCTCGCCCTCCCCGCCGCCCTCTTCCTCGGCCCCGCGGTGTGGCGGATCGTACGCGTCGCGACGACTCTCCACGGGCGCGCGCGCCTGCCGCGCGCGAGTGACGCCGCGCCGTCCCGCGGGGGCGCGCTCGTCAGCGTGCTCGTGCCCGCGCGTGACGAGGAGCGCGGCGTCGGCGCCTGCCTCGCCTCGCTCTCGGCGCAGACCTACCCCGACCTCGAGATCATCGCCGTCGACGACGGCTCGACCGACCGGACGCCGGCGCTCCTGGCCGAGGCCGCGCGGCGGGACCTCCGGGTGCGGGTCGTGCGCGTGGCGGGCCCACCGCCCGGCTGGATCGGGAAGAGCTTCGCGCTCGACGCCGGCGTCGTGGGCGCACGCGGGCGCTGGCTCTGCTTCACCGACGCCGACACCGTCCACGCGCCGGAGTCCATCGCCCGGGCGGTGGGATTCGCCGAGGCCCGCGGGCTCGCGCTCCTCTCGCTGACGAGCCGGCAGCTCACGCGCTCGTTCTGGGAGCGGGTGATCCAGCCCGTCGTGTTCGGGCTCCTCGACCAGTGGTTCCCGCTCGAGCGCGTGAACGATCCGGCGTCGCCGCTGGCGGCCGCCAACGGGATCTTCATCCTCGTCGACCGCGAGACCTACCACGCCGCGGGCGGCCATCGCGCGGTGGCCGGCGAGGTGCTCGAGGACGTCGCGCTGGCGCGCCGCGTGAAGGCGGGCGGGGGCCGGATTGCGTTCGTCGACGGCGCCGACCTCGTCGCGGCGTGGATGTACCCCGACCTCGCGGCGATCCGGCGCGGGTGGACGAAGAACCTCTACCGGCTGCGGGGTCGGCGACCCCTCGCCGCGCTCGCCTCGCTCGTCGAGCTCGGAGTGACCCTCGTGTGGCCGGCGGTCGGGTGCCTCGCCGCCCTGGCCGGCCCGCCCGGGTCCGGCTGGCTCGCCGCCGCCGGCCTCGGGCTCGTCCTGGGGGCGGAGGTTCCGTTCCGGGCGCGCCGCGGGGAGGACCCGCGCTGGAGCCCGACCGCGCCCCTCGGGGCCGCCCTGGTGGCGGTTTTCCTTTTGGAATCGGCGGTTCGCGACTGGCTCGGCCTCGGGGTCCGCTGGAAGGACCGCCGGTATACTTGAGCCTGCGACCCTGCCGGGCCGCGACCCCTCTAAAGATGAGATGTCCAGGCCGGTGACGATCCCCGGGGCCCATTCGGTCGCGGTCACGCGACGGTTCACCTTCTCGGCCGCGCACCGCTACGCGCGGCCCGAGTGGACCGACGCCGAGAACCGCGCGCACTTCGGCCCGCTCGCGACCATCCACGGGCACACGTACACGCTCGAGGTCACGGTGCGCGGACCCGTGGATCCCCGGACCGGGATGGTCGTGGACCTCGACGAGCTCAAGCAGGTCGTCGCCGAGACCGTCCTCGCGCGGTTCGACCACGCCTTCATCAACGACGATCCCGCGTTTCCGCCCGGGGTCCAGCCGACGCTCGAGAACCTCGTCCGCGTCGCCTGGGATCTCTTGGCCGCGAAGCTCGGCCCCGATCGCCTCGCGAGTCTCCGGCTGTGGGAGGATCCCACGCTCTACGTGGACTACCGGGGCGAGGCCTGAGCCCCCGGCCATGGCCACGATGGAGCTGACCAAGGTCCTGCGCTTCGCGGCCGCGCATCGTCTGACGAATCCCGCGCTTTCGCCGGCGGACAACGCCCAGCTCTACGGCGCGTGTGCGCGCGATCACGGACACAACTACGGGCTGGAAGCGACCGTGCGCGGGCCCGTGAACGCGGATGGGATGGTGATCGATCTGGCCGTTCTCGAACGGGCCATGCGGACGGTGATCGATCTCGTGGACCACCGGGACCTGACGCGCGACGTGTCCCCGCTCGCCGGGGTGATCACGACGGGCGAGAACCTCGCCGCGACGTTCTACCGGATGATCGACCGGGCGCTGCCGCCGGGGCGTTTGGTCCGGGTCGCGGTCGTCGAGACCGAGAACAACCGCTTCGAGTGCGAGGGGACAGGGGAGGCGTCATGAAGGAGCTGATCGAGGGCATCCTGCGGGATCTTGGCGAGGACCCGAAGCGCGCGGGGCTCGAGAAGACCCCGGCCCGGGTCGAGGCGATGCTCCGCTTCCTCACCTCGGGCTACCAGCAGGACGTCGACGAGGTCCTGAACGGGGCGGTCTTCGCCGAGGACCACTACGACCAGATGGTGGTGGTGAAGGACATCGACTTCTACTCGCTCTGCGAGCACCACCTGCTCCCGTTCTTCGGCAAGGCGCACGTCGCGTACGTGCCCGACCGAAAGATCCTCGGGCTGTCGAAGCTCGCGCGCCTGGTCGAGATGTTCAGCCGCCGGCTGCAGGTCCAGGAGCGCTTGACGACCCAGGTCGCGCAGGCGCTCCACGACGTGCTCCTGCCGAAGGGCGTCGGCGTGGTGATCGAGGCCTCGCACCTCTGCATGATGATGCGCGGGGTGCAGAAGCAGAACTCGAAGGCGGTGACCTCGGCGGTGCTCGGCACGTTCCGGGACTGCCCGATGACTCGCAGCGAGTTCGTCGAGCTCCTGAAAGGACGGAGCGCCACACCGTGAGGCTCGCCGGCCAGGTCGCGCTGGTCGGCGGCGCGAGCCGCGGCATCGGGCGAGCCGTCGCGCTCGCCTTCGCGCGCGAGGGCGCCCGGGTGGTGCTCCTCGCCCGCGGCCGCGCCGATCTCGACCGCCTGGCCGCCGTGATCGAGGCCGGCGGCGGCGCGGCGCTGGTCGTGTCGGGCGACGCGGCGGACGAGCAGACCGCCGCGCGGGCCGTCGAGGCGGCCCTCGGGCGATTCGGACGGCTCGACTGCCTCGTGACCGCGCAGGGGACCGGTGCCTTCGGCCCGCTCGAGACGTCGAGCGTCGCCGACTGGGACGCGATGCTGCGGGGGAACCTGACCGCGACCTACCTCCTGTGCCGGTCCGCCCTCCCGCCGATGCTGACGGCCGGGCGGGGGACCATCATCGCCGTCGCCTCGCTGGCCGCGGTGCGCGCCATCCCGGGGTGTGCGGCTTACACCGCGTCCAAGGCGGGAGTCCTGGGGCTCGTGCGGGCGCTGGCGGCCGAGGTGCGGGGCCGGGGCGTGCGGGTGGCGGCGCTCAGCCCCGGAGCGGTGGACACCCCGTTCTGGGACGGGATCCCCCACCCGCCGGATCGGACCCGAATGCTCCGGCCCGAGGCGGTCGCGGAGGCGGCCCTGCTGGTCGCCGCCCAGCCGCCGGAGGCCTTCGTCGAGGAGATCGTCCTCGCGCCGACGCCGGGCGTGCTATAGCCCCCGGGGGCGACCGGTCCGGATCACGACCTTTTGCTATAATGCAGTCGATCCCGGCGATTCCCGCGTGGCGCGGGCTCGCGGGACTGACAGAGGAGGCCACGAATGGTCACGTTGACAGAAACTGCCGCCAAGAAGGTGGAAACGCTCCGACTCGAGGAAGGCAAGCCCGAGTGGGGGTTGAGGCTGCGCGTGGTGGGGGGCGGCTGCTCGGGCTTCTCGTACGAGCTCGGGTGGGAGGATGTCGCGCAGGAAGGCGACCAGGTCGTCGAGGCCAGCGGCGTCAAGGTCTACGTCGACCCCAACAGCGTGCAGTACGTCGGTGGGGCCCAGATCGACTACGTCGACAGCCTGTACGGCTCCGGCTTCTCGATCAACAACCCCAACTCGAAGGGCTCCTGCGGCTGCGGCCACTCGTTCCAGGCCTGATCACCCGCGGCCCGGGGCTGATCGGGATTGACCGGGGGCGGCGTGCGGATCCCGGTCGCGCTCTTCGCGCGCTATCGTGAGGCGGTCGGCCGCGGCCGGGTCGAGGTCGAGGTAGGCGAGGGCGCGACCGTCGAGGACGTTTGGACGGCCTTGGCCGCCGCGCACCCCGTCCTGACCCGCTACCGGCCCCACACCCTGTTTGCGGTCGGGACCGACTACGTCGAGGCCAGCCGCCCTGTGCACGCCGGCGAAGAGGTCGCCTGCTTTCCTCCCGTGAGCGGCGGGAGCGCCTGATGTACCGCGTCGTCGAGGAGCCGCTCTCCGCGGACGCGGTCGCGCGCGCCGTCACTGTCCCCGAGGCGGGCGGCGTCGCCGTGTTCCTGGGGGTCGTGCGGGACAACACGGCGGGCCGCCGTGTCGTCGCGCTCGAGTACGAGGCGCACCTGCCCATGGCCGAAGCGAAGCTGAAGGAGATCGGCGAATCTGTCTACGCGCGCTGGCCCGGGGTTCGGCAGGTGGTCATCCTCCACCGGATCGGCCGGCTCGGTGTCGGCGAGGCGAGCGTCGCGATCGGCGTGTCGGCCGCCCATCGCCAGGAGGCCTTCGAGGCCTGCCAGTACGCGATCGACACCGTGAAGCGCCTCGTGCCGATCTGGAAGCGCGAGCTGTTCGAGGATGGATCCGCCTGGGTGGGGCTCCAGGGCGAGTCGCCGCCGCCCGGCTGGAACGCCGGCGATGGCCGATGATAGGCCCGCCACGCTCGCCGTGCCGTCGCGCCTCGCCGCCGCAGTCCGGGCCGCGGTGGGCCGGCGCGAGCTCCTCGATCCGGGAGACCACGTCCTCGTAGGCGTCTCGGGCGGCCCCGACTCGGTCGCCCTCCTGCACGCATTGGTCCTCCTGCGGTCCGAGTACGCGCTCCGGGTCGAGGTGTGCCACGTGCACCACGGCCTCCGTCCGGAGGCTGACCGAGACGCCGCCTTCGTCGAGTCCCTGGGCCGGCGCCTCGGCTGTCCCGTCCACGTCGTCCGGGTCGAGGTGCCGCGCCGCGCCGGGCGGGCGTCCGAGGCGGCGGCCCGCGCCATCCGGCACGTGGCGCTGGGCCGGGTCGCGCGGCGCACCGGCGCTCGCCGCATCGCGCTCGGCCACACGGCCGACGATCAGGCGGAGACCGTGCTCATGCGGATCCTCGAGGGCGCGGGGCCTCGCGGGCTGGCGGGGATCCCGGCGCAGCGCGGGCGCATCGTCCGGCCGCTCCTCGACGTCGATCGGGCGGCGGTCGACGCCCACCTCGCGGCGCACGACCTCGCGTCCGTGGACGACGCGACGAACCGCGACCCGGCGTTCTTCCGGAACCGGATTCGCCACGGGCTCTTGCCACTCCTGGCCGCCGAGGCCGGCCCCCACGTCCGGGACGCGCTCCGCCGCGTCGCCCGCGCGTCGCGCGAGACCGTGACAGCGCTGGACGCGCTCGTCCGGCCCCGACTCACCGGCCGCCTGACGCCGACGCCCGTGGGCTGGCGCCTCGCCCTCGCGGCCCTCGCGGGGTTGCCGGCGGGTGCCGTAAAGGCGCTGCTCCGGCTCACGCTTGTCGAGATCGCGGCGGCGGATTGCCTCGCCAGCGGGCTCCGGCGACCCCACCTCGACGCGCTGGCCGCGCTGCCCTCCGCGCGGACCGGAGCGCGCGTGCGCCTGCCGCACGGCGTCGTCGTCGAGCGCGGCCGCGATGCCCTCTGGGTGGTCCGCCCGGCGCGGCTCGTCGGGCCCGAGCCGCTCGCGGTTCCGGGACGCGTCCGGGCGGGGGACCTGATGGACCTGTCCGCCACGATCGAGCCCGTGCGCGGAAATCGGCCGGACGATCCTGCCTGGGAGGCCTGGTTCGACGCCGCGGGGCCCGGCATGGATCCGGCCGCGGGCGCGCTGCTCGTCCGGCCCTGGCGACCGGGCGAGGGCATGGTCCCCTTCGGCGGGGCGGGCCCGGTGCGGCTCACCACGCTCCTCGCCGCCGCCGGCGTGCCCCGGCTCGCGCGCGCGCGATGGCCGATCGTGGCCGACCGGGAAGGCGGGGTCCTGTGGCTGCCGGGCGTGCGGCGAGGCGCCCGCGCGCCGCTGACCGCCGAGACGCGCGCGGTGCTATGCCTGCGCGCGGTGCCCGGTCCCCCTGGCGCGCCGGCCGGCGACGCCGTATGATGCGGTCCCGCTCCCTCCTGGAGCGTCTGGCCCTCGAATCCGCCCTTTCGGCGCAGGAGGGGTCCCGCGTGCCCGCTCCGGTCGTGCCTCCGGTCCGCTAGCGCGCGAGCCGTCCGACCCCGTGGCCGCGCGTCCCGACCTCCGCCCCGTGGTCCTGGTGATCGACGACGAGCCCGGGGTGCGCGCGTCCGTCAAGATGGTGCTCGACGGCTGCGAAGTGCTCGAGGCGCCGGACGGGCTCACCGCGATCGAGACCGTCCGCAACGGCGAAGTGGACATGTGCCTCCTGGACGTGCGCCTGCCCGGGATGGAAGGGATCGAGGTGCTGGAGCGGCTGAAGCGGCTCGACCCGGGCCTGGAGGTGGTGCTCGTCACCGCCGTCCGCACCGTCCGCACGGCGGTGGAAGCGATGAAGCTCGGCGCGTACGACTACCTCACCAAGCCCTTCGCCGCGGACGACCTCCGGGGCGTGGTGACCCGGGCGCTCGAGCGGCGGGCGCTCCAGCGAGAGGTGCGGTACCTCCGGGACGAGCTGGCCCGGCACGAGGGCTTCGACCAGCTTGTCGGGCGGTCTCCCGCCATGCGGCGGGTGTACGAGCTCGTGCGCCAGATCGCCGACACCACGGCCACGGTCATGATCACCGGCGAGTCCGGCACCGGCAAGGAGCTCATCGCGCGAGCCATCCACCGGCAGGGGAGCCGCCGGGACCGGCCCTTCGTGGCCATCAACTGCGCGGCGCTGCCGGCCGAGCTCTTGGAGTCGGAGCTGTTCGGGCACGAGCGGGGCGCCTTCACGGGCGCGCACGCGCGCAAGCTCGGCAAGTTCGAGGTGGCGCACACCGGCACCCTCCTCCTGGACGAGGTGGGGACGCTGCGTCTCGACCTCCAGCCGAAGATCCTGCGCGCTCTGCAGGAGCGCGAGATCGAGCGCGTGGGCGGGAGCCGCGCGATCCGGGTCGACGTGCGTATCATTGCCGCCACCAACACGGACCTCCGGCAGGCGGTGGCCGCGGGGCGGTTCCGCGAGGACCTCTTCTACCGGCTTCACGTGGTGCCGATCGCGGTCGCGCCGCTCCGCGAGCGCCGGGAGGACGTCGCGCCGCTGGCCCGCCACTTCCTGGCCAAGTACGCCCGCCAGTTCGGGAAGGCGGTCACGGATCTGTCACCGGGCGCGCTCGAGGCTCTCGAGCGCTACCACTGGCCCGGCAACGTACGCGAGCTCGAGAACATCGTCGCGCGGTCGGTGGCCCTCGCGAGCGAACCGGTCGTGCAGCTCGACCAGATCCCCCTCGACGTGGCCCTCGCGCCGGCCGAGGCGACGGCCGAGGACCAGCTGAACCTCCGCGAGGCGCGCCACGAGGTCGAGCGGCTCCTCATCCTGCGCGCCCTGGACCGCGCCCGTGGAAACCAGACGCTCGCCGCGCGCCTCCTGGGGATGCACCGGAACACGCTGCTCGGGAAGCTCGCACAGCTGGGCCTCCGCGCGGCCGAGCCGGGCGGCGCTCAGCCGGCCAGCAGCTCGTAGCAGACCGTCCAGAGGCGCGCGAGGTCCGACAGCCGGCGCCAGCCCGGCGCCTGGCCTTCCACGTGGCCGATGAGTCCCACGATGACGGGCCGGCCCCGGGGGCCCGCCGCCGCCGCCAACCGCAGGCTTTCCGTGAAGGGGATTGCCGGGTCGTCGCGCCCGTGCACCAGGAGCAGGCGAACGTGGGTGCCCGTGAGATGCCCGGCCGGTGACAGCGCGGCGAGGAGCGCCCGCGTCTCGGGTGGCAGCGCCTCGAGGAGGACATCGACGCGCTCCGGCTCCCGGTTCTGGAGGAGCGCCAGCACCGCCCGGACCCCCGGCCCGGCCGCGCCGCCCACGGGTCGGCCCTCGATCGCGTCGAGGAGCGCGGCGCGCTCGCGCGGGTCGGACAGGAGGTCGAGATTCCGGGCGAGGAACGGCCCCGCGAGCGCGGGATCGACGGCCGCCCGGCCCGCCGTTCCGCCGAACGCGTATGCGCCGGTCGTGAAGTATCGGACCAGCTCCCTCGCGTCACCGTAGCCGCCGAGAGCCAGGACCAGGGCGACCCGTTTCGCTGGCGCCGGATCCTCGAGGGCCAGGGCGGCCGGGCCGAGCCCCACGCTGACCGCGATCATCGACAGCGGCCCCCGCCGGACGGCCGGATGCGCGGCGGTGCGCTCGATCGTCTCCCTGATGATCCGGGCGTCGTCCGGCCGGAGCCGCTGCGCGCGCAGGGCCGGCAGGTCCGGAACCGCCACCGCGAATCCGGCGCGGGCCAGCCGACCCGCCGTCCAGACGACGCGGGGGTCGCGCTTGCCCTCGGGCGTGAGCCCGTGGACGAGGAGGAGCCCCGGCCAGGGCCCGAGCCTTCGGTCGGCTGGCTGCCAGAGATCCGGCGCGGCGACGTCCGGGGCCGTCCAGCCCTCGAGCGGGCCGACGACGGGGGGCGAGGTCCGGCGCGTCAGCCAGGGCCACTCACCCTCGGTCAGGAACTCCACGAGAAATTCGAGCCCGGTCACGCCCGCCGAGATGCGGATCGTCACGGGGGCCGCAAGGAGGATCCCGAGCGTCGCCAGAGTCCAGGTGGCGGCCAGCCGGCGGATCGGCGGCGGGAGCGTCATCGCGCCACTCGGTGGACGCGACGCGGGCCCGCGCCCGGCGTCAGAACGGGGGGCCGGTGTTGGGAGGGGTCGGCGTCCGGCGCGGTTACCGCACCGGGTTGATGCACTTGACGAGGCACCACCCGCGCAGCAGGTTCACGCGCCGCACCACCTCGGGTGTGAGCCCGACGGTCTTCAGCAGGGGGTCGAGGACCAGGTTGGTCTTCCAGCCGAGATGGGCGCACACGGGCGCGAGGGCGTCCTCGATCCGGCGCATCACGGGGTTCCGGCTCCGGAAGTGGTTCAGGATGACGATCGTCCCGCCCGGCTTCGTGACCCGCTGCATCTCCCGGAGCACCGTCACGGGGTCCGGGACCGCGCTGATCGTGTAGGTCGCCAGCGTGGCGTCGAACTCCCCATCCCCGAAGTCCAGCGACGAGGCGTCCATCACCTTGAGGGTGACGCCGCTCATCCGGAGCTCCTGCACTCGCTCCTGCGCCTTCTTGAGCATACCCTCGGACAGATCGATCCCGACGAGGTTCACGTCCCGCGGGTAGAGCGGCAGATTCAGGCCCGTGCCGATGCCGACCTCGAGGACCCGGCCCTTGAGCTCGGGCCCGACCATCCGCATCGCGGAGATGCGGCCAGGCTCGAAGATCTTCTTGAAGAGGAAGTCGTAGACCGGCGAGTAAAAGTCGTACGCTCGCCGGACTTGTCCTTCCTCAAGCGAAACGTCCACTCGGTCCCCCTTCGCGTCCCGATTCGGACGCAAGACACGTCGGTTCTATCACGCTCATCTCCGCCTTGCCAAGGGCGAATTTTCCTCGTAGATGCAAGCATATCCAGGGGGCTGTCGCGCTGCCGCCCGGCTAGGCCGGGCGCAGGAAGCGCATCAGCAGCGTGGCCAGGCCCAGGAAGGAGAGGAAGCCCGAGCAGTCCGTGAAGGTCGTGACCACCACGCCGGTAGCCACGGCCGGGTCGACCCGGAGGCCCTTCAAGGCGACCGGCACCAGGGTGCCCGCCAGGGCGGCGACCAGCATGTTGGTGATCATCGCGACACCCAGGATCAACCCGAGAAGGGGGTCGCCCTTCCAGAAGTAGGCGATCAGCCCCGCGACCGTCCCGGCGCCGATGCCGTTGGCGAGGCCGATCATGGCCTCGCGGAGGAGCACCTTCCGGGTGTTGGCCAGAGTGAGGTCGCCCAGCGCCATCGCCCGGACGATGACGGTGAAGGTCTGGATGCCGGCGTTGCCTCCCATGCCCGCCACGATGGGCATGAAGACGGCCAGGGCCGCGAGGGTCTGGATCGACGGCTCGAAGAGGCCGACGACGGTGGCGGCCAGGATCGCCGTCGGCAGGTTCACGAGGAGCCAGAAGAGTCGGCGCCGGACGACCTTGCCGGCGGGATCGAAGATCGTCTCGTCGGCGGAGACGCCGCCGAGACGGTGGATGTCCTCGGTGGCCTCCTCGTGGATGACGTCGATCACGTCGTCGATGGTGACCGTGCCCAGCAGGCGGTGGTTCCGGTCCACCACCGGCACCGCGAGGAGGTGGTGCCTGGTGACGAGGCGCGCGACCTCCTCCTGGTCGGTGTCGGCGGTGACACTCACGACCTCCGTCCGGCGGATCGCGTGCACGGTCGTCGACGGGTCGGCGGTGATGAGACGCCGGAGCGGGACCAGGCCGACCAGGTGGTCGTGGTCGTCCACGACGTAGACGTAGAAGACGCCCTCGCGCGTCACGGACTTCCGCACGTGGTCGAGCGCCTGCCCGACCGTCATGTCCTCGTGAACGGCGATGAACTCGGGCGTCATGATGCCGCCCGCGGTGGACTCGCCGTACTGGAGGAGCTCCTGGATCTCCTCCGCCTCCGCCGGCGGCATCTCGTGGAGAATGCGCGACGCCTGCTCCTCGGGGAGGGTCTCGACCACGTCGGCCGCCTCGTCGGGCGGCATCTGATCGAGGATGCGCGAGACCTCGCCCTGGTCCAGCGTCTCCATCAGCGCGAGCCGGCTCCCGTCGTCCATCTCGTAGAGGACCGTGCCGGCCGCTTCGCGTGGCAGCTGCCGGAGCACGATCACCTGGTCGGGGAGCTCCAGCTCCCGGAGCGCCCCGGCGAGATCGGCGGGGTGCGCTCCGGTGACCAGGCCGGCGAGGGAGTCCCGGTCGTCATCCCGGAGCCGCCGGCGGATCTCCTCGAGGAGATGGCCGGTGTCCTGGACCTCCATCGGCCGCGTCTACGGCTGGAACTGGGGGGGGGCGCTCGGGGGCGGGGAGGCGGGTGCGCTGGTCCGCGCGGGCGGTCCCGGCCGGCGGGTCCACCGCACGAACCGGGCCGCGAGGCTGGCCAGCGCCGCGGCGAGGGCCCCGGTCGCCGCCGCCGCGATGGTCACGACGGCGACCGACGCCGAGAGCTGCCAGTGGAGGAAGCGGACCGTGACCGCGTCGGGGTTCTGGAACGCGAAGACGGCGACCGCGAGCAGGAGGATCGCGACAACCGCCAGCAGGGCCTGCATCAACTAGGAGCGGAAAAGATCCTGCGCGCCCGTCGTGCCGCGCTTGACCAGCTCGAGCTGGCCGTCCGGGAAGGCGCCCTTGACCACGCCAATCCCCGGCACCTGATCGGACACCCACACCGTGCCGTTCCGGTGCGGCGCCTTCACGGCGGTGAAGCGCCCCGCCGGCACGGTGACCTCTTCGGGAGTGCCCTGGAGGCCCGCCTGACGGAGCGGCCGGAGGCCGCCCTCCGTGGTGGAGATCACGCCCTTCTTGTCCTTGATGACGCTCTTGAGCGTCTTGCCGGAGGCGCGGTCCACGGTGACCTGGGTGACCGAGAGCGGCGCGCCGTCCACCGTGGGGCGGGTCACGATCTGGAGGACGTAGCTCTTCGCGTCGCCCCGGACGATCGAGAAGGTGACGAAGATCGGACGGGGCCCCGTCGCCTCGCGATCGACCGACCAGGTCGCGGCCGCCCCCCCGGCCCCGGGCTGCTGCACGAGCACGGGGACGTCGACCTTGGCTGCGGATCGCCACTCGTAGGTGGCCCAGCCGCCGACTGCCGGGCCCTGCGCGGCCGCCTCGACGGCCACGCCGAGCACGAGGAGCGCGAGGAGGATTCCGCCGAGCGGACCGAGCCCTGTGCGTCGCATCAGCGTCCCCTCACGAGGAAGTGCGCGCGCCGGTTGATGGCCCAGGCCAGCTCGTCGTGGCCGCCATCGACCGGCTGCTGCTCGCCGTAGGAAAGGGTGTCCACGCGGCTCGCGTCGATGCCAAGCGCGACGAGGTATGCCTTCGCCGCCTGAGCCCGCTGCTCGCCGAGCGCCATGTTGTACTCGACGGTCCCGCGCTCGTCCGCGTGCCCCTCGACCGTCACCGCGTACTGCGGGTTCGCCTTGAGCGCCTGGGCGAGCTCGTCGAGCGCGACCTTCGCGTCGTCGGTCAGCGTGTACTGGTCGAACTGGAAGTTGAGGTCCCGCAGCGCCGACCGGAGAGACGGCGGCAGCGCGGCCGGCGGGATGGCGGCCATCGCCCCGCCCGCACCGGGTCCGCCGGCGCCCGGCGCGCCCGCCCCACCCGCACCCGGCCCACCGGCCCCACCGGCTCCTGGACCACCCGCACCCGGCGCGCCTGCCCCGCCCGCACCGGGTCCACCGGCACCGGGCGCGCCTGCGCCGCCCGCACCGGGTCCACCGGCACCGGGTGCGCCTGCCCCGCCCGCGCCGGGTCCACCCGCGCCTGGCGCGCCTGCCCCGCCCGCACCGGGTCCACCCGCGCCTGGCGCGCCTGCCCCGCCCGCACCGGGTCCACCGGCACCGGGTGTGCCCGCCCCACCCGCGCCGGGTCCACCCGCGCCTGGCGCGCCTGCGCCACCGGCGCCCGGAGCACCGGCGCCACCCGCGCCCGGCCCGGCCGTCGCCTTCGAGACGAACGGCGAGCCCACGTTCATCTGGTAGCTGACGAGGGCGAACGCGCCCCAGTCCGGCGCGTCGTTCGTAAAGCCCTTCCGGCCGGCCAGGCTGATGATGAAGTTGCCGAACCGGAGGCGCACGCCGGCGTTCATGCCGGCGATCCAGTCGGAGTGCCGGTCCTGCTCCGTCCGCCAGTTGGTGTTCGCGGTGGCCTCGGTGAGGAGCGAGACGTGCGGCGTGATGACGTACTCGAGCCCGAGGCCCGACACGAACTGGTCCTGGACCTGCGCCGCGCCGCGGCCGTTGTACTGGTAGCCCGCGCTCGCGAACGCGCTGAGCGGCCCGACGATGGTCTTGCTGGCGGCGAGGGCCAGGCCCGCGCTCCACTCGTTGGTGCCCAGCCCTTCCTTGCGCTGGGCCGTCGGCGCCACCGCGTACCCGATGACGGACAGCGCCGGCCGCCACCCGCTCTCGTCGAGGAAGCGATAGCCGGCCCCGAAGCTCAGGTCGTCGGGACCGCTCCCGTCGAAGTCGGCCTTGTCCGAGTGGTACCAGGTGTACGGGGCCTGGAGCGAGAGCTGGAGCCGATCGGTCAGCGCGTAGCCCAGTGAGAGGAAGAGCGTGTTCTGGTCGAAGATGCCGTCTTCCTGCTGACACGTCGCGCGCTGGCCGAGGTAGCCAAGCCCGATCGACAGGTCGCCGCCGGGCAGCTGGTTCGCTCCGGGCACGACGAACCCGGCGGTGCCGTTGATCGGGATGTGCGGGATCGGATCGGCGAGAGGCTGCCCGCCGGGGAGCAGCGCCAGACCGCCGCGCGGGGCGGTGCCGCACGCGGAGAACGCCTGGACTGGTGCCGGCAGAAGGAGCAGCGCAAGGGCTGCGACCCCGAGAAGAGCCACCCACCCGCGGTGCGTTGTCACGCTCGTCGTCCTCCGGTCGTGGACACGGACCATCTACGGTTCACGCCGACCCGAGGCCCCGAGGCCACCGGAGGCCCCGCTCAGACGCCTCGAGTCAGCATAGCACCGGAGGCGCGGCGGACGGTAGCCTCGGTCAGGAGGCCGAGGCGCCGCCGTCGAGGGCGTGGACGAAGCGGCTGACGATGGCGCGGCGCATGGCCGGAGCGTCCAGCGGCCCGACCCGCTCGGCCCAGGCGCTCGCGGGGATCACGGCCTTCGCGGCCGTGCGGTGGCCGCCCGCGGAGCCGAGCTCGCCGAAGGCGGCCTGGACGACATCGCCGGCGGCCCGCACGTACCCCACGTTGCGGACGGAGACGTGGACCTCGTCGCCCGTCAGCCCGGAGACGACCGACCACTCGATGCCCTTCACCTGGAGGCAGAGGTCGGCGAACTGCGGGATCAGGTCGGGGCGGCTCACGCGACCGAGGTGCGCGAAGAGCGCGTTCTCGATGATGGTGCGGTGCACCAGGGCGTCGCCCAGCGCGTCCAGCGCGTCCAGCGGGAGCTCGGGTCGCTCGATGCGGCGCAGGATGTTGTGATTGGCGAGCCCGTAGAGGTGCGCGAAGGCCTCCATGTCCGCCCGCGTGCCGCCGCGCTCGAGGTGGAGCGTGTCGGTCTTGATGCCGTAGAAGAGCGCGGTCGCCACGCGCTCCGTGATCTTCACCTCGGCGGCGCGGAGGTACTCGGTCATGATCGTCGACGTGGCGCCGTACGTCGGGCGCACGTCCCGGAAGGGCGCGCGCCAGCCCTTCGCCTCCGGGTGGTGGTCGATGACGACCGCGACCTGGGGGAGCGCCTCCTCGCAGAATGCCGGCTGGAGGTCGACCATCGCGAGCGCGTCGTAGGCGCGCAGGCCCTGCGGGGTAACCTGGTCGACCTCGATCTCGAGCGCCTCCACCATCGCCAGGTTCTCGGGCCGCGTGATCCGGCCGAAGGACAGGAGCGGCGCCGTGGCCCGCGTGCGTCCGATCAGCGCGCGGAGTGCCAGACCGGACGCCATCGCGTCTGGATCCGGGTCGTCCTGGAGCATGATGCCAACGCGGTCCTTGCCGGCCAGGAGCCGCCGGATGTGCTCGATGCGGACCCGGAGGAGCGCGCGGTCCATCTCCGGGCGCAGGACGTCCCGCACCAGGCGCCCCAGCATCACCGTGCTCACGTTCGGGTGGTGCGGCAGGGACGGCGAGCGCGCGCCCTGGTGGACGACGAGCACCGGCACCTCGGGCGCCACCTCGAGCACCGTCTCGAGGATGCGAGCGAGGCTCGGGCCCCGTCGGGGGCGCTCCGGCGCCATCAGCATGACCAGGTCGCCGGACGAAAGATGGGCGCGCCGGTAGAGGGCCGGGTCGTCGAGCGGGCCGGCGAGCGCGCTGACGTCCTGGCGGCTCAGCCCGGTGCGCGTCTTGCCGTCGCTCACCAGGAACAGCCAGGAGTCCGAGTTACAGGGGGTTCCCTGGAAGAGACGGAAGAGAAAATCGGTCGGACACACGACGACACGCCGCATGGGCGGACCTTAGTCTACACCCCTCGCCCGGGCTGACCGATCAGGCGCCGTACTTGGTCAGGCGCAGGGCGTGGGCCAGGATGAGCGGCATGAGGTCGTGGGCCGGCAGGGTCCCGAGGCTTCCCGCCCCGCAGGCCCGTTCGGAGAAGCGCTCCACGGCGTCGGGAAATGCGTACTGACCGGCCAGGGTCACGGGCACCGGGTGCCAGGAGTGGCCGCGGAGGACCGCCGGGCTCGCGTGGTCTCCGCTGACGACCAGGACGTCCGGGCGGAGCGCCTCGATCGCCGGGATCGCGGCGTCGAGTCGCTCCAGCGCCGCCACCTTGCCGGCGAAGTCCCCGTCCTCGCCGGCCTTGTCCGTGTCCTTGTAGTGGAGGAACACGAAGTCGTACGCGTCCCAGTGGTCCCGGAGGGTCTGCACCTCGTCCGCGAAGGCGGCGCCCGTCTTGAGGACGTCCATGCCGACCAGGCGCGCGAGGCCGCGGTACATCGGGTACGCGGCGATGGCGGCCGCCCGGAGGCCGTACACCTCCGGGAAGCGCGGCAGGGCCGGCCGTTGATCGAAGCCGCGGAGGAGCAGCATGTTCGCCGGAGCCGCGTCGGCGAGCAGCGGGCGCGCCTCCTGGACGAAGCGGTTGACGGCGTCGGCAGTGGCCTGGGCTTCCGGGGCCAGCGCGTGGACGGGCAGGGGCGGCTGGCCGGTGGTCTGGGGGTCCGTCTCGGAGAGTCGGCCGGACAGCCTGGGCCCGCGGAGCACCAGGACGAACCGGTGCTCCTTGACCGGCTCGACGAGGAGCTCGACCCCCGGCACGCGGATCCGGCGGAGCCGGTCGACCAGGGCCGCGCACCGCTCGGTCGAGATCCGGCCGGCTCGGCGGTCGGTGATGCGGCCGGCGGCATCGACGGTGCAGAAGTTCCCCCGCGCGGCCACGTCGCCGGCCCGGAGATCGAAATCGATCCCGAGGGCCTCCAGGACACCGCGCCCCACCGGATAGCGGAGCGGCTCGTAGCCGAACAGGCCGAGATGCCCGGGGCCGCTGCCCGGGGTGATGCCGGGCGCGACGTGGCGGAGGAGGCCGCACGCACCCCGTCGCGCCAGCGCGTCCAGGTGCGGGATCCGGGCGGTCTCCAGCTCGGACAGCTCCGTGGCCGGGTCGGGAAAGCCGCCCAGCCCGTCCGCCGAGAGGAGCACGATCTTGGTCGTGCCCGGCACGACCAAGCTGTGAATCAGATCCAGGTCCATCGAACGGGGCCTCCTGCGGCTGCAGAGTCTAGCACGTCGGCGGGGGGCCGGCCGAACACTCGGCGCCCCACCCCCACCCCGGCGGGTCGGGGATCGGGTAGAATCCCCCCCGGGCGGGCGGCCCGCCCAGGCGGCCCGGACCCTACCTCTCGACGACGCGAGGAGCGCGATGCGGAAAGCCACGCCAGGCAGCGAGCCCATCCAGGCCCTCCTGAAGGAGGGACGGAAGTTCCCGCCGCCGAAGTCCTTCACGAAGGCGGCGCGCGTGAAGAGCGCGCGGATCTACGCCGAGGCGCGCCGGAACCCCCTGCGGTTCTGGGAGCAGCAGGCGCGGCAGCTGCGGTGGCTCAAGCCCTGGCGGAAGACCCTCGAGTGGAAGCTGCCCTACGCCAAGTGGTTCATCGGCGGGAAGCTCAACGTCTCGGACAACTGCCTGGACCGCCACGTCGAGGGCCCGCGGCGCAACAAGGCCGCGATCATCTGGGAAGGGGAGCCGGGCGACAGCCGCGTCCTGACCTACCGGGACCTCTGGCGCGAGGTCAACCGCTTCGCCGCCGCCCTCCGACGCCACGGCGTCAAGAAGGGCGACACCGTCACGATCTACATGCCGATGATCCCGGAGCTGCCGATCGCGATGCTGGCGTGCGCGCGCATCGGGGCGCCGCACAGCGTCGTGTTCGGCGGGTTCGCGCCCGAGTCGCTCCGCGACCGGATCAACGACTGCAAGGCGAAGGTCGTGATCACCGCCGACGGCGGCTATCGCCGGGGCGGCATGGTCCCGCTCAAGAAGAACACCGACGACGCGCTGAAGGAGTGCCCCCAGGTCCACACGGTCATCGTGTACAAGCGGACCGGCCAGGAGATCGGCTGGCAAGCCGACCGCGACATCTGGTGGGACGACTTCGTGAAGGGCGCCGACGCCTACACGAAGCCCGAGCCGATGGACTCCGAGGACATGCTCTACCTCCTCTACACCTCCGGGTCCACCGGCAAGCCCAAGGGGATCATCCACACCACCGGCGGCTACCTCACCGGCGTGTCGGCGACGCACCGCATGATCTTCGACCTCCGCGAGGAGGACGTGTACTGGTGCACCGCCGACATCGGGTGGGTCACGGGCCACTCGTACATCGTCTACGGGCCGCTGGCCAACGGGGCCACCTCGGTCATGTACGAGGGCACGCCGGACTGGCCGGACAAGGACCGGTTCTGGCGCATCATCGAGAAGTACGGCGTGACCATCCTCTACACGGCGCCGACGGCCATCCGCACGTTCGTCCGCTGGGGCGACGAGTACCCGAAGCGCTGCGACCTGTCGTCGCTCCGGCTCCTCGGCACCGTGGGCGAGCCGATCAACCCCGAGGCGTGGGTCTGGTACTGGAAGGTCATCGGCGGCGGGCGCTGCCCGATCGTGGACACCTGGTGGCAGACCGAGACCGGGCACATCCTCATCTCGCCCTTGCCGGGGGTGACGGTCTGCAAGCCGGGGTCGGCGACGATCCCGTTCCCGGGCATCGACGCCGAGGTCGTGAACGACAAGGGCGAGACGGCCCAGGCCGGCTACCTCGTGATCCGGCGCCCGTGGCCCGGGATGCTCCGCGGCATCTACGGCGACCCCGAGCGCTACCAGCGCCAGTACTGGAGCCAGATCCCCGGCGTGTACTTCACCGGCGACGGCTGCAAGCGGGACAAGGACGGCTACCTCTGGCTCCTCGGCCGGATCGACGACGTCATGAACGTCTCCGGGCACCGCGTTTCGACGATGGAGGTCGAGTCGGCGCTGGTCGATCACCCGGCGGTCGCCGAGGCGGCGGTCATCGGGCGGCCCCACGAGATCAAGGGCCAGGCGATCGCGGCGTTCGTGACGATCAAGCACGGTGTCCTGATGGCGGACACCCTCAAGGACGAGATCAAGCAGCACGTCGCCAAGAAGATCGGCGCCCTGGCGCGCCCCGACGACATCATCTACGCGGCGGAGCTGCCCAAGACCCGGAGCGGCAAGATCATGCGCCGGCTCCTCCGGGACGTGGCCGAGGGCCGCGCGCTCGGCGACACCACGACGCTCGCCGACCCCGCGGTGGTCGCCACGCTCAAGCACCAGTACGAGGACCGCGAGGGCTAGACCCTAGCGGCGGCCGCCGGCGAGCTTCGCGCTCTCGGGCAGCCGGCGGAGCCGTGCCATCGCGAGCGTGCCCAGGAAGGGGCCGGGGGCCAGGAACGCGAAGGCCCACGGCCACCCCCATGCGTCCGCCGCGTGTGGCACGAGCCAGGTCGAGACCAGGGTGAGCAGGAACCCGAGGCTCGTCTGGAGGGACAGCGCGGTCCCCACGTAGGCCGCCGGCGCGAGCTCGGTGATCGACGCCGAGAACTGGGCCGAGTCGGCGACGACGGTGAAGCCCCAGAGGAGCGCCACCCCGACCAGCCACGCGGGGCGGTCGAACGCGAACCCGATCACGGCTGCGCACGTCCCGCTCCCCACCATCGCCAGCATCGTCACGGCGGTGCGGCCGACGCGGTCGGCGAGGCGGCCCGCCAGCGCGCAGCTCGCCGCGCCCGCGCCGATCACGACGGCGGTGGCGAGGGCGCCGAGTCGCGGCGCGGCCGGCAGCCCGGCCCGCGTGAACGCCGTCAGGAGGTAGAGGCCGATCCAGGTCCACATGGCGTAGAGCTCCCACATGTGGCCGAAATACCCGAGGCTCGCCAGCACGACGCCGCGGGAGCGCATGAGCTCCCGCACGCAGCCGGGGTTGAAGGGCGCCCGGGCCTGGACGTGGGGGCCGTCCTTCACGAGCGCCGCCATGACGACGGCCGCGCCGAGCGCGCCGAGCGACGTCCCGAGAATGACCGGTTGCCAGGCGAGCCCGCCCGCGACGTTGATCAGGTGCGGGACGGCGCCGCCGAGGGTGAGCGCGCCCACGAGGCTGCCGACGGCGAAGCCGCGGTCCGCCACGAACCAGCTCGCGGCGAGCTTCATCGCCGGCGGGTACGTGCCCGCCATCGCGAGCCCCGTGAGGAACCGGCAGGTCAGGACGAGGGGCAGGGAGTCGATCACGCCCAGCAGCGCCGCGTTGGCCAGCGCGCCGCCGATCGCTGACAGCACGAAGAGCCGCCGGGCGCCGACGAAGTCGGAGAGGGTGAGGACGGCGCTGAGGATGGTGCCCGCGACGAACCCGAGCGTCACCGCCATCGAGAGCCAGGCCTGCGCGCCGGTCGACATCCAGGCGGTACGGAGGGTGGGGACGACGGCAGTGGCGGAGAACCACAGGGAGAGCGCGCCGAGCTCCGCGAGGCAGATCCAGGCGAGCATCCGCCACCGCATGGGCGGACTCTAGGGAGGTGGTCGACCGCCTGTCAAGGCGCCGCACGGGCGCGGCTCGGGCGGAACGGATAGAATCGGAGGGCGGCAGGCCGCCCCGAGAACCGCGGACCGGAGAGGTGACGATGGGCACGATCCCCTCGAGCTTCCTTCCCCCTCGCGCGCTCTGGCCCGAGCGGGTCTACACGCTGCCCGAGCACGCGACCTACCCGGCCCGCCTGAACTCGACGGAGGAGCTGATCGACCGCCACGTCGAGGCCGGCCACGGCGACCGCGTGGCGGTCCTCTACGAGGACCAGCGGCTCACGTATCGGCAGCTCCAGGGCGCGGTCGGCCGGCTGGGCTCCGCGCTCCGCGCGCTCGGCGTCGAGGAGGAGGACCGGGTGCTCCTCCGGGCCCCGTCGATCCCGCCGGCGCTCGTGGCCAACTTCGCGGTCATTCGGATCGGCGGCGTGATCGTGCCCACCTCGCCCCTGTTCTCGCGGGCCGAGCTCGCGCACGTGGCGGAGGATACCGAGGCGGTCGCCCTCATCGTCGCGGCGCCGCTCCTCGAGGAGGTCGAGAAGGCGCGGGCCGACCTGGGCCGCGTCCGCCACGTCGTCGTGATCGGCGGCGACGCGGCGGAGATCAAGGCCAAGGGCTACATCCCCTACGGCGAGCTCCTGGCGACTGGCGCCGAGGCGTGTCCGCCGGTCCGGCGCGACCGTCTCGCCGTCTCCGTCCTCCTCTACACGTCCGGGACCACCGGGCTGCCGAAGGGCACCGCCCACGTCATGGAGGAGGCGCTCACCGTCCCCGACGGCTTCGGGAAGCACGGCTGGCGCGTGGAGCCGGGCGACGTGATCGGCGGGCCGGCGCCTCTGTCGCTCGCCGCCGGGTACTCGACGCAGGCGGTCATCCCGTTCCGGTTCGGCGCCGCGGCCTCGCTCCTCCCGCGGTTCACGCCCGAGGGGATGTTCGAGCAGATCCAGAAGCACCGGATCACGGTGGTGTCGATCCTGCCGACGGCCTACCGGAAGATGATGCAGGTGCCGGACGCCGCGCGCCGCTACGACCTCGCGTCGGTCCGCATCTGCACCGGGGGCGGCGAGTCGCTGGGGGCCGCGACCTACCGGGACTGGAAGGCGATGTTCGGGCTCGAGATCTACGAGGGGCTCGGGACGACCGAGATGATGTTCGTGTTCGTCTCGTCGGCCGTCACGCGCCGGGTCACGCCCGGCGCCATCGGGCCCGCCGTGCCCGGGTACGAGCTGCGGGTCCTCGGCGACGACGGCGCGCCGGTCGCTCCCGGCGCGGCCGGCGTCCTGGTCGCCCGGGGGCCGACGGGCGCCCTCTACTGGCGCGATCCCGAGAAGCAGCGCGCCACGGTCCGCGACGGGTGGTCGCGCGCGGGGGACTTCGTCACGCTCGACGCCGACGGGTACGTCTGGTTCATGTCCCGGGAGGACGACCTCATCAAGTCCTCGGGCTACCGCATCGGGCCCGAGGAGGTGGAGGAAGCGCTGGCCGGGCATCCGGCGGTGGCCGACGCCGGCGTCATCGGGGTCACCGACCCCGTCCGGGGGCAGCGCACGCGGGCGTACGTGACGCTCCACCCGGGACAGGCGGCGTCCGACGCCCTCCGGCGCGAGCTGATCGAGTTCTGCCGCGACAAGGTCGCGGTCTACAAGCTGCCGCGGGAGGTCGCGTTCGTGCCGCAGCTCCCGCGCGCGCCCGGCCCCGCCGGCCCGGGGACGGGCAAGCTCCTGCGCCGCGTCCTGCGGGAGCAGGCCGCGCGCGGCTGAGGGGACCCCGTGGTGGGCCGCTTCGCGGGCCGCGTCGTCTTGATCACGGGCGCCTCGTCCGGCATCGGGGCGGCGGTCGCGCGGGAGTTTGCCCGGGAGGGTGCCGATCTGGTCCTGACGGCGCGCCGCCTTCCGCGCCTGGAAGCGCTCGCCGCGGAGCTCCGGGCGGCCGGGCGCCGCACGCTGGCCAGCCCGTGCGACGTCACCGAGGATGGCGCCCTCGAGCGAGCCGTCGGCCAGGCCCTCGACACGTTCGGCCGCCTCGACGTCGTGGTGGCCAACGCCGGGTTCGGCGTCGTCGGCCCGGTCGAGCGCCTCACGCTCGACGACTACCGCCGGCAGTTCGAGACCAACGTGTTCGGCGTGCTCCGGACGGCCCGGGCGGCGCTCCCCGCGCTCCGGCGGAGCCGCGGGACGCTGGCGATCGTCGGCAGCGTGGCCGGTCACGTCCCGACGGCTGGCGTGTCGGCCTACGCCATGAGCAAGGCGGCGGTCGGCGCGCTGGCCGCCGCGCTGCGGGGCGAGGTGCGGGCCGCCGGGGTCGCCGTGGTCCTGGTGAGCCCGGGCTTCGTCGACAGCGAGTTCCGCCAGGTCGACAACCGCGGGGCGCATCATCCGGACGCGCCCGACCCGGTGTCGCGCTGGCTGGTGGTTCCGGCCCCGAAGGCCGCACGGGCCATCGTGCGCGGCATCGCCCGGCGGCGCCGCGAGGTGGTGGTGACGGGACACGGCAAGGCGGTCGTGTGGCTGGCGCGTCACTTCCCCGGCGTCCTGGCCTTCGCCCTCGAGCGCGGCGCCTACCGCTCGCGAGGCGAGCCGGGAGGCGTGCGCGGCGCCGACGCGGATGGTGTCTCGTGACCGATTGTCAGTCGGTCGTCGGTGACAATTTCTGGCAAGGCGAACGGGCTAGTTCGCCCCCGCCCGGCACGCACTTGGCGTCGCCTGGCCGACGAAGCGAGCAAAACCGCCACCTTAGACGGTGCGCCGCGTCCCAGGTGGTCATGGCACTGGCCTTGCTATCTCTCCCGCCAGAGCCATGCAACAGCACGAGATCCGATCGAGCGCAGCAGGGAGTGGGGGACCCATGAACGGTGTGGAGGAAGCTCCGCCTCCGGTCCCCGAGGCCCGCCGAGGGCTCCTCGGCGAGATCCTGATCCGCGAGGGCCTCATCAACGAGGGCCAGCTGTCGACGGCCCTCATGGTCCAGCGGGAGACCGAGCCGACGACGCCCCTCGGGCAGATCCTGGTCCGCCAGGGCGCGATCACCCAGCGTCAGCTCAACAACGTCCTCGACCGGTACCGCAAGAAGTACCGGCTGGGCGACATCCTCGTCGAGACCGAGACGATCACCGAGCACCAGCTCCAGATCGCGCTCGACCACCAGAAGAAGACGGGGCTCCGGCTGGGCGACGCCCTCCTCCAGCTCAACTTCGTGACGGAGGAAGAGGTCAACCAGGCGCTGTGCAAGCAGTTCGGGGTCACCTTCGTCGACCTCGACCGGCTCGTGCTCGACAACAGTCTGTCGCTGGTGATCAACCGCGAGTACGCCGAGCGCCACCGCGTGATCCCGATCTCGAAGGCCGACCGTGTGCTGGTCGTCGCCATGGACGACCCGTCCGACCTGAGTGTCGTGGCGGAGCTGGCGGCCGCGACCGGATCGCGCGTCAACGTGGTGACCTCGACCCACGCCGCGTTCCGCCGCGCCTTCGCCCGGACCTACGGCGAGAGCGCCGAGATCGGCCTCGTGCGGCGCGCCGAGCAGCTCGGGCGCGAGTACGAGACGCTCCGGGTGGAGAACGAGGCGAACAAGGAGAAGCTCGGCGAGCTCCGGCGGGCCCACGAGGTCCTGCTGGCGGATCGCGAGGCGTCGACGCGCACCCTGGCCGAACAGCGCACGCGGAACGAGTGGAACGACCAGGCCCTGACAGGGCTCCGCGAGGCTCACGCGGTGCTGCGCGCCGACTACGAGTCGGCTCGGGCCACGCTCGAGAAGCTGCGCGCCGAGTACGCCGAGAGCACGCGGATGCTGGGCGACCTCCGGGAGGCCCACGAGGCCCTGAATGCCGAGCACGCGGGCACGGCGGAGCGGATGGCCGAGCGCCAGGCGCGGAACGAGTGGAACCTGCGAGTGCTCGACGAGCTCCGGAGCGCGCAGGACGGGTTGCGGAGCGCGTACGAGGGTCTCCGCGGCGAGCTCGAGCTCGCCCAGGGGCACCGGACGGAGGCCGAGTCGCGACTGACCGAGCTCCGGGCGTCGCACGCGACGCTCCTCACGGAATACTCGGCGATCGTGCGGGAAATCGAAGCGGTCACGGACCGCCTGAAGAGCTGAGGAGGCAATCGCGATGGCCACGGCGCACGTGAACGGCAGTTACGGCAACGGCCACGACGCGGTCGCGCTCCCGATGATCGCCCCGCCGAAGCGCGCCTCGATCTCGCCGCCCCGGACCCGGCTGCTGGGCGAGCTGCTCGTCCGCGAGGGCCTGGTGTCGGAGGCGCAGCTCGCCACCGCGCTCCGCGCCCAGGAGGCGAGCCCCGACGGGACCCCGGTCGGGCAGCTGCTCGTCGAGCAGGGCGCGCTGTCATCGGCGGACCTCGAGGCGATGCTCCGCCGCTACCACAAGAAATACCGGCTGGGCGACATCCTCGTCGAGACGAACGTGATCAGCGAGACGCAGCTCCAGCTGGGCGTCGACCATCACCGGCGGACCGGGCTGCGGCTGGGCGACGCGCTCCTCCAGCTCGGCTTCGTCAACGAGGAGATGCTGAAGCTGGCCCTCTGCACCCAGCTCGACGTGGCCTTCGTCGACCTCGACCGGTTCACGATCGACCGCAGCCTCGCGTCCCTGATCTCGCAGAGCTTCGCCCAGCAGCACCGGGTGCTCCCGATCGCCCGGGTCGACGACGAGCTGACCGTCGGCCTCCAGGACCCGACCGACGGCTGGATCGCCGAGAACCTCGAGGCGATGACCGGTTGCCAGGTGCGGCTGATCATGTCGACCGACGCCGCGTTCCAGCGGGCCTTCACGCGGGTGTACGGCGAGAATCCCGGTGTCGGCCTCTCACGGCAGCACGAGCGCCTCGAGCAGGCGCACGCCCTGCTTGCGCGCGAGTACGAGAAGGCGTCGCGGGCGCTCGGTGAGCTGCGCCAGTCCCACGAGGAGTTCCTCAAGGAGCAGGCCGAGCTCCTCCGGTCGGCCGCCGAGCAGGCCAACCAGCAGAGCGTCCACGAGCGGCGGCTCGCCGAGCTCCAGTCGGCGCACACGGCGCTTCGCGACGAGCACGAGGCACGGGGCCGCGCTCACGCGGAGCTGTCCCGGGCGCAGGCCGAGACGCTGGAGAGCCTCACCGCGGTCCGGCGCGAGCACGGGCGGCTTCTGAGCGAGCATCACGACCTCGGCGGCCAGCTCGTCGAGGAGCGGGAGCGCGGGGCGGAGCTGGCGCGACGCTTGGTCGAGCTGGAGTCGGCGCACATCGTGGAGCGCCGGCAGCTCGACGAGCGCGTGGCCGCGCTGACCGCACTCGACGCCGCCTACTCGGAGACGACCCGTACCCTGGCCGGCCTCCGGGCCGAGCACGACACCCTGCGGGGCGAGTACGACCGCGTGTCGCGCGAGCTCCGCGAGCGGTGCCATACCGCCGAGGGGCGCCAGCAGCTCGCCGTCCAGCAGCTCGAGAGTCTGCTCACGCGTCTCCGGCAGTGACCACGGCGCGCCGGCGGCGAACTCCCGGCGGCGCCTAGCCGGGCCGGCGCTCCGCGCCGAGCCGCCGCCCCAGGGTGTGGACTCGCCGTCCGGGGCCGACCTCGAGCGCCGCCAGCTCCGTGAAGCCCTGGCGCAGGTAGAACGGGCGCGGGTCGGCGCCGCAGAAGAGGTGGACCCCCGCCACGCCGGCCTTGGCGAGGTCCCGCACGTACCGCTCGATCAGCGCCGCTCCGATGCCCTGGCCCCGGCACTCCGCCTCGACGTTCATGTGGAGGTGGGCCGGGTACGCGCGACCGAAGTCCAGTGGGAGCGATGGTCCGAGCCGAGCCTCGACGCCGCGGGCCCGGCGCAGCACGAGGCGCACCAGTCGCTGCGCGTCCACGGTCCACGCGTAGCGCCGGGCCGCGATCCCGAGCAGCAGGGGGAGCGTCATGCGGAACCGCCGGGCGCGGCGGAACGCCATCGTGTCGGGGCAGCCCGTGAGGTAGCCGACCACCCGTCCGGCGCGCTCGGCCACGTAGGTCCATCCCGGCGCGAGCCGCTGGTAGGGCCCGACCCAGAGCGCGGCGAACAGGGGCCAGCGCGCCAGATCGATCGGGTTGCCGTTGTCGCCGGTCCGGCAGCAGAGGCTCCGTACCGCCTGCCAGTCCGCCGCCGTCGTCGCCACCCGGACGAGCGTCGCGGCGCCGGACTCCGCCGTCATGACCTCGCGTCGCGGACACAACGCTCGGCCAGCTCGACCTCCTCCGCGCTGCCGATGTAGCAGGGCGTGCGCTGGTGGTACTCGGTGGCGTCCACCTCCAGGATCCGCCGCGTGCCGGTGCTCCCCCGGCCGCCCGCGGTCTCGGCCACCTGCGCCAGCGGCGCCGCCTCGTACAGGAGCCGGATCCGTCCCTCGGGCCGGTCGGCGTCCTCCGGATAAAGGTAGATGCCGCCTTCGACGAGCGTCCGGTGGAAGTCGGCGACCATGGCGCCCGAGTAACGAAGCGCGTAACGCCGGTTGCCGTCGCGGGTACCGCGGAGCGACTCGACGAGCGCGCGCGGGGCCGGGCCCCAGCGGGGCCAGCTCGCGTCGTTGACGGCGTACGTGCGTCCGGCGGGAGGCATGCGCGCGCCGGCCCGCGTGAGGCGGAACTGCCGGTCGGCGGGGTCGAGGCCGAAGACGTCGACGCGCCCTCCCGCCGCGTACACGAAGACGGTGGCCGGGCCATAGAGGACGTAGCCGGCCGCGAGCTGCCGCGTCCCGGGGCCGAGCACCGCGCGCGCGGGCTCGCGGTCGCGCGGGCCCGGTCCGGGCCGGATCGCGAAGATCGTGCCGAGCGCGCCGCCCACGTCCGTGTTGAGGGAGCCGTCGAGAGGGTCCAGGCACACCGCGAAGGACTCCGCGGCGGCGGCGTCCGGCCAGGCGACCGGGACATCGAGCTCCTCGGACGCGACGACGGCCACGACGCCTGTCTGGCGGAGGACCTCCAGCATGAGGTCGTTGCCCACGAGGTCGAGTCGCCGCACGCGATCGCCGTGCGCGTTCACGGCGCCGGTCTCGCCGAGGCGCCCGGAGAGGGCCGCGGCGGCGAGCTCCCGCGCGAGCTCCGCGCCTGCCCCGGCGATGGCCTCGAGGACCGAGACGATACCGGGGGCGAGCGCGGAGCCCCCGCCCTCTGGCGTCCGGAGGTGCTCGGCGAGGGTCGGGAGCGCGCTCGGTCGGCTCGCGGTCACTCGCGGGCTCGGACGGCGTGGCCGCCGAACTGGTTGCGCAGGGCGGCCAGCATGCGGTCGGCGAACGAGTCCTCCTCGCGCGAGCGGAACCGCGTGAAGAGGGCAGCGGTGATCGTCCAGGCGGGCACGGACTGGTCGATGGCGTCCTGCACCGTCCACCGGCCCTCGCCCGAGTCCTCGACCCAGCCCTTGATCTTCTGGAGCGCGGGATCCTCGGTGAGCGCCCGCCCGGCGAGCTCGACGAGCCAGGAGCGCACGACGCTGCCCTGCATCCAGAGGTCCGCGATCCGCGGGAGGTCGAGCCCGTACGGGCTCTTGTGCATGAGCGCGAAGCCCTCGGCGATGGCCTGCATCATGCCGTACTCGATGCCGTTGTGGACCATCTTCACGTAGTGACCGGCTCCGTGGGCGCCCATGTGACCGTAGCCGTTCTCGGGCGCGAGCGTCCGGAACAGCGGCTCGAGATGCCGGTAGACCGCCTGGTCGCCCCCGACCATGAGGCAGTAGCCGACCTGGAGGCCCCAGATGCCGCCGCTGGTGCCGACGTCCATGTAGCGGATTCCCAGGGGCTTGAGGGCCTCGGCCCGCCGCGCGTCGTCGTGGAAGTTCGAGTTCCCGCCGTCGATGATGATGTCGTCCCGGTCGAGGTGGCGGGCGACGGTGTCGATCATGTCCTGCGTCACGGCGCCGGACGGTACCATGACCCAGACCGCCCGCGGCTTCGCGAGCCGGGCGACCAGGTCGGCGACGGACGTCGCGCCCACCGCGCCGTGCCCCTCCGCCTCGCGCACCTTCTCCGGACTCCGGTTGTACGCCACCACGCGGTGACCGCCCCGCACCAGGCGGACGACCATGTTCATGCCCATGCGGCCGAGGCCGATGAATCCGAGCTCCATCGAAGCGTCCTCCGTCGGGGAAGTGTTGTCGGCAGTCACGCGCGGGCCGGGTCTCCGCGCCTCAGGACCCGGACGGTCTCCGCCTCGGCGACCAGCACTTGCTCCGCGGTGCCGAGGAAGAAGCCCGTGTCGACGACGCCGGGGATCCGGCGGATCTCACCGTCGAGCGCGGCGGCGTTGTCCTGGGCCGCGATGCCGCAGTCGAGGATCCAGTTGCCGTTGTCGGTGACGAACGGCTGTCCGTCCGCCTCCCGCAGGCTGGGCCGGCAGCCGAGCTGGGCGAGGCGCCGGTCGCACAGGGGACGGGCGAACGGCACGATCTCCACCGGCAGGCGGCCGCGCGCGCCGAGGCGTGGTACGAGCTTCTCCGGGGTCACGAGGATGACCTGGCGCCGGGAGGCGGCGGCGACGATCCGCTCCCGTGTGAGCGCGCCGCCGTACCCCTTGATCAGATCGAGCGCGGGATCGACCTCGTCGGCCCCATCGACCGTGACGTCGAGGGGATCCTGTGACAGTTCGATGACGGACAGGCCCAGCGACGTTGCGAGCGCCGCGGTCGCGCGCGACGTCGCCACGGCCTCCACGCGGAGCCCCCGGCCCGCCGCGGCGGCGAGAGCGCGCACGAAGGCCTCGGCGGCCCGGCCGGAGCCGAGTCCGACGCGAAGGCGAGAGCCCGCCTCGCGCGCGAGCGCCACGGCGTAGGCGCCCAGGCGCGCGAGCGCCTCGGGCGACGGAGCGGGCACGGGATTCGGTGACGCGCCGACCAGACGTGGCCTCCTCGGAGTGGGAAAGGCCCTAGCCAGACCTCACCCGGGGGCCTAGCATAGCAGGAGAGTCGACATGCCGAACTCGCTGACCTGGACCCTGCCGGCCGACCTCGAGACCGCGGTCGCCGCATCGCTCCGCGAGTGGACGGCCGAGGGCCGGGTCGCGCGGCTCTGGGCGCGCGACGCCCGCCTCTGGACGGGCGCCGACGAGGCGAGCTGGCTCGGCTGGCTCGACGTCGGCGAGTCCGAGCTGGGCCGTGCGGCCGAGCTCGCGCGCCTCGCCGAGGACGTGCGGCAAGCGGGGTTCACCCACGTCCTGCTGCTCGGGATGGGCGGCTCGAGCCTCTGCCCCGAGGTCCTCGCGCTCACGTTCGGGAAGCAGCCGGGCTGGCCGGCGCTCTCGGTGCTGGACTCCACGGACCCGGCCCAGGTCCGGGCGGCCGAGGGGCGCGTCGACCTCCGGCGCACGCTCTTCGTCGTCTCCTCGAAGTCCGGCAGTACGCTCGAGCCGAACATCTTCAAGCAGTACTTCTTCGAGCGCGTGCGGGAGACCGTTGGGCGGGACCAGGCCGGCGAGCGGTTCGTCGCGATCACGGATCCGGGCTCGAAGCTGGAGCAGGTCGCGCGGGCCGAGGGCTTCCGGCGCGTGCTGTTCGGCCTCCCGTCGATCGGCGGCCGCTACTCGGCGCTCTCCGACTTCGGCATGGCGCCGGGCGCCTTGATGGGCGTCGACGTCCCGCGGCTCCTCGCCAACGCGCGAGAGATGGCCCGCGCCTGTGCGGCCCGGGGGCCGGCGGAGGAGAATCCCGGGGCAGTGCTCGGGACGATCATGGGGGTGCTCGCGCACCGGGGGCGCGACAAGGTCACGCTGATCGCGTCCCCGGGGATCCACGACCTCGGCGCCTGGCTCGAGCAGCTCCTGGCCGAGTCGACGGGGAAGCTCGGCAAGGGCCTCATTCCGGTCGACCGCGAGCCGCTCGGCGCGCCGGCGGTCTACGGCCGGGACCGCCTGTTCGTGTACCTGCGCCTCGACCCGGCGCCCGACCCCGAGCAGGACCGCGGGGTGGCGGCCCTCCAGGCGGCGGGGCAGCCGGTCGTCCGCATCGCGGTGCCGGAGCCGTACCGGATCGCGGCGGAGTTCTTCCGGTGGGAGTTCGCGACGGCCGTGGCCGGCTCGATCCTCGGGATCCACGCCTTCGACCAGCCCGACGTCGAGGCCAGCAAGGTCGCCACGCGGCGGCTGACCGACGAGTTCGAGAAGACCGGGCGCCTGCCCGACGAGACGCCCATCCTCGAGGCCGACGGGATCCGGCTTTTCGCCGATGCGCGGAATGCTCGCGAGCTGGCGGCCGGCGGGCGGACCCTGGCCGGCGTCCTCCACGCCCACCTCGGGCGGCTCCGGCCCGGCGACTACGCGGCCTTCCTCGGCTACGTCGAGATGACGGCGGCGCACGAGGCGGCGCTCCAGGCGATGCGCGCGCGCGTGCGGGACCGGCACCGCGTCGCCACCTGCCTCGGCTTCGGGCCGCGGTTCCTCCACTCGACGGGCCAGGCCTACAAGGGCGGGCCCAACACGGGCGTGTTCCTGCAGGTCACGTGCGACGACGCCCGGGACCTGCCCGTGCCCGGCCAGCGCTACACGTTCGGCGTGGTGAAGGCCGCGCAGGCCCGCGGCGACCTGGAGGTCCTCGCGGAGCGGGGCCGGCGCGCGCTGCGCGTGCACCTGGGCCCGGACGTTGCCGCGGGGCTCGCGACTCTCGGGAAGGCGATCGCCGAGGCCGCCGGCTGACGGCGGCGGGGCCGCGCCGGCGAGAGGGGACGGGAACGTGCAGATCGGGATGGTCGGGCTCGGGCGCATGGGCGGCAACATGACGCGCCGGCTCCTCCGCGGCGGCCATCGCGTCGTCGCGTTCGCCGCCGACCCGCAGGCGGTCCGGGAGGTCGCCCGCGACGGCGCGACCGGCGCGGCGTCGCTCGACGACCTCGTCGCCGGTCTCGAGCCGCCGCGCGCCGCCTGGGTCATGGTGCCGGCCGGCGCGCCGACGGAACAGGTGGTCGCCGACCTCGGGAAGCGCATGGCGCCGGGGGACGTGGTCATCGACGGCGGGAACTCCTATCTACAAGGACGACGTGCGCCGGGCGGCGACGCTGCGGGACCTGGGCATCCACTACGTGGACGTGGGCACGAGCGGCGGCATCTGGGGGCTCGAGCGCGGCTACTGCCTCATGATCGGCGGCGAGGCGGAGCCGGTGGCGCGCCTGGATCCGGTGTTCCGCACGCTGGCGCCGGGGCTCGGCACGATCCCGCGGACGCCGGGGCGTGACGCGCTCGGCGGGACGGCCGAGCTCGGGTACGTCCACTGCGGCCCGGTGGGCGCCGGCCACTTCGTGAAGATGGTCCACAACGGCATCGAGTACGGGCTGATGCAGGCGTACGCGGAGGGGTTCGACGTCATGGTCAACGCGCGGTCGACCGACCTGCCGGCGGCGCACCGCTACGACCTGCCGATCCCCGACATCGCCGAGGTCTGGCGGCGCGGGAGCGTCGTGAGCTCCTGGCTCCTCGACCTCACCGCCCAGGCGCTGGCGGAGAGCCCGACGCTGGCCGGCTACACCGGAAGCGTGCAGGACTCGGGGGAGGGGCGCTGGACGGTCATGGCCGCGGTCGAGGAGGGCGTGCCGGCGGACGTCCTCGCCGCGTCCCTGTTCGTCCGCTTCCGGTCGCGGCAGGAGCACACCTTCGCCGAGCGAGTCCTCTCGGCCATGCGGCACAAGTTCGGCGGGCACGTCGAGCGGCCCGCGGGAGGCTAGATGAGCGTGGAAGCGACCGCCGGGCAGGGGCAGCAGGCGCTGGCGGGCGCCCGCCGTCCCGCGCCCCCGTGCACCGTCGTCATCTTCGGCGCCGCCGGCGACCTCACGAAGCGCAAGCTCGTACCGGCGCTCTACAATCTCAAGACGGCCGGGCTCCTGCCTCCCGAGTTCGCCATCGTGGGGGTTGCGCGGCGGGACCAGACACACGAGCAGTTCCGCGACGAGCTGACGCGCAGCATCCGGGAGTTTGCGACCACGCGGGTCGACGAAGCGCTTTGGGGCGAGCTCCGGAGCGCGATGTACTTCCAGGCCGGGGAGCTGTCCGACCCGGCCGTCTACGCGCAGCTCGCGGACCTCCTGGCGGAGATCGCGAAGCGCCACGGGACGGGCGGGAACGTGGTCTTCTACCTCGCCACGCCGCCGAACCTGTTCGGCGAGGTCGTGCGCCGGCTCGGCGAGGCCGGGCTCGTGCAGACGGACGGAGACAGCTGGCGGCGGGTGATCGTGGAAAAGCCCTTCGGGCACGACCTCGAGTCCGCCCGGGCGCTCAGCGCCGAGCTGGCCCGAGTCCTCCGCGAGGATCAGATCTACCGGATCGATCACTACCTGGGCAAGGAGACGGTCCAGAACATCCTGGTCTTCCGGTTCGCCAACGGCCTGTTCGAGCCGATCTGGAACCGAACCTACGTCGATCACGTCCAGCTGACGGTCGCGGAGACGGTGGGCGTCGAGGACCGCGGCAACTACTACGAGACGGCGGGCGTGCTCCGCGACATGATCCAGAACCACCTGTTCCAGCTCCTGGCCCTGGTCGCGATGGAGCCGCCCATCTCGTTCGCGGCCGACGCCGTGCGGGACGAGAAGGTGAAGGTCCTCCAGGCGATCCGGCCCATGACCCCGGAGCAGATCCTCGACCGGACCGTGCGCGGCCAGTACGCCGACGGGGTCGGGGACGGCAAGCCCGTGCCGGCCTACCGCCGCGAGCCGAAGGTGTCGCCGACCTCGACGACCGAGACGTACGCGGCGCTCAAGCTGTTCGTCGAGAACTGGCGCTGGGCGGGGGTGCCGTTCTACCTCCGGTCCGGGAAGCGGCTCGCGCGTCGGAGCACGGAGATCGTCGTGGAGTTCCAGCGTCCGCCGCTGCTCCTCTTCGAGGGGACGGCGATGAGCCAGATCGATCCGAACCGGCTGGTCCTCCACATCCAGCCCGACGAAGGCATCGAGTTCCAGGTCAAGGCCAAGCGGCCCGGACCGAAGGCGCGCATAGAGACCGTCAAGCTGGACTTCAGCTACAAGGACTTCGGGGACACGCCGGCGGCGACGGGCTACGAGCGGCTCCTGTACGACTGCATGGCGGGCGACAGCACGCTCTTCCACCGGACGGACATGGTCGAGGCCGCCTGGCGCATCGCCACCCCGGTGCTGGACGCCTGGCGCGCCCTCCCCGCGCCGGAGTTCCCGAACTATGCCGCGGGCTCGTGGGGACCGGAAGCCGCGGACGAGCTCATCCGGCAGGACGGACGGCGCTGGTACACGAGCGAGTGACGGCGGCCCGGTGATCCTCGCGGGCGACGTCGGCGGGACCAACACCCGCCTGGCCTGGTTCGACGTCGCGGGTGGCGCTCTGGTGGCGGGGGCGAGCCGCACCTATCCCAGCCGGCAACACCCGGATTTCGGCGCGATCGCGACCGCGTTCCTCCGTGACGCGCCGGGGACTCCCGAGCACGTGTGTCTGGGCGTGGCGGGAGCGGTGCGCGACGGGCGCGTCGATCCGGTCAACCTGGCGTGGGACGTCGACGGGCCGGCGCTCGCGGCGCGTCTTGGCGTCCGCCAGGTCCTGCTACTCAACGATCTCGAGGCCAACGCGTGGGGGCTCGCGGCGCTTCCCGAGTCCGACTTCGCGGTGCTCCAGGCGGGCCAGCCGGTGCGGACCGGAAACGCGGCGGTGATCTCCGCGGGGACCGGCCTCGGCGAGGCGGGCCTCGTGTGGGACGGGCGACGGCACCGTCCGGTGGCGTCGGAGGGGGGCCACGCGGACTGGGCGCCGCAGGACGAGATCCAGCAGGCCCTCTGGCGGTTCCTCGCGGCCGAGATGAGCCACGTCAGCGTGGAGCGCGTGCTCTCGGGGCCGGGGCTCCACAATATCTATCGCTTCCTCCGGGACGGGCAGGGCCTGGTGGAGCCGCCCTGGCTCGCGGACTCGCTCCGCCGCGAGGCGCCCGCGCCCGTGATCGCCACCGCCGGCCTCGAGGGCCGGGCCGAGATCTGCGTGCGGGCCCTCGGGCTCCTCGTCGCGATCTACGGGGCGGAGGCCGGCAACCTGGGGCTGCGGATGCTGGCGACCGCCGGTGTGTACCTCGGCGGCGGCATCGCGCCTCGCGTGCTCCCCGCCCTCCGGAGCCGCGCGTTCCTCGACGCCTTCGCCGCGAAGGGCCGCGTTCGCGCGCTTCTCGAGATCCTGCCGGTGCGCGTCGTCCTCAACGACCGCGCCGCGCTCGTCGGCGCGGCGCGCCGGGCCGCGCTCGAAGCGGGCCTGCTCGAGTGAGCGCGGCGAAGGGTGGGGCAGGGGACGCGCTGCCGGTCGTGCGCGTGCTGCCCGACGCGGTGGCGGTCCAGCGCGCGGCGGCCGAGGAGTTCGCCGCGCGCACCGAGGCCGCGGTCCGGGCCCGCGGCGTGGCGCTCGTGGCCCTGTCCGGCGGGTCGACGCCCCGGGGGCTCCACGCGCTCCTCGCCGACCCGGCCGGGCCGCTCCGCGCGCGGGTCCCATGGACGCGCCTCCACGTCTTCTGGGGCGACGAGCGGTGCGTGCCGCCGGACCATCCCGACAGCAACTACCGCATGGCCCGGGAGACCCTGCTCGACGCGGTGCCGATCCGGCCGGAGCACGTCCACCGCATGCCGGGCGAGGACCCGGATCCCGCGCGGGCCGCGGCGCGTTACGCCGACGAGCTGCGCGAGGTCTTCGGCGCCATGGGGCGGCTCGCGGCCGGCTGGCCGCGCTTCGACCTGGTGCTCCTCGGGATGGGCGCCGACGGCCACACCGCGTCGCTCTTCCCGGGCACCGCCGCGGTCCACGAGGCGAGCCGCTCGGCCGTCGCGGTCTGGGTGGCGAAGCTCGGCAGCCACCGGCTCACGCTGACGCCGCCCGTGCTGGACGCGGCCGACGCGGTCGCCGTGCTCGTGAGCGGGCATGACAAGGCGGAGACGCTCGCGACGGTGCTCGAGGGACCCGTCAGTCCGGATGTCCATCCGAGCCAGCTGCTCCGCCGGCGCGCGGGGGCGACTCTCTGGCTCGCCGACCAGGCGGCAGCCGCGCGTCTCGCGGACCGGTAGCGTGAGCGCGCACCTGCCGCTCGCGCTGGTCGGTGGCCACGCGCGGCGCGCCCTGACCGCCGAGCGGTTGTGGCGCGTGCTCCAGGTCTCCCGGCGGAGCTTCTACTGCCGGAGCGCCGAGGGGTCGCTCGTCCTCGTCGGCCCCGTGACCCTCGGCGCGGGGCCGCTCCATGCGCTCTGGGCCGAGCCGGTTGCGGACGCGCCGGCGTTTCCGGAGGTCGGGATGCCGGTGGCCGTCGACGACGGCCCGCACTCGTCCCGCGCGTCGCTGACGCTCGGGCTCCGCGCCGCCCGCGAGTGGCGCCCGCCCGCGCCGCCGGGCTGGACGCCGGCCGCACTGCGGCGCAGCCTCGCCTGGCTCGGCCGCGCCGCGGCCCGCGCGCCCGCCGACGGCGTCGGGCGGCTGATCGGCGCCCTCGTGGCGGGAGCGGCGGGCGAGGTGGTCACCACTGCCCGCTCGAGCGTGGCGCGCCACGCGTGGCCCGGACTCGCCGCGCTGTCGGACTGGAGCCGCGCCGCGCTCGTCGCCGGGTGCGCGACGAGCACGCCACCGGACGCGGTCGCGAGCCTGGTTGGACTCGGCCCCGGCCTGACGCCGTCGGGCGACGACGCGCTCGCGGGCGCGCTCCTCGCGCTCCACGCCTTCTCGCGCGGCGACCTGGCAGAGGGGCTGGCGGCGTGGCTCCGGCCCCGGGCCGACGGGCGCACGGGGCTCGTGAGCCTCGCCCACCTCGAGCGCGCGGCGCGCGGCGAGGGTGCGGCCGTCCTCCACGAGGCGCTGGCCGCTCTGGCCTCGGGCGTGCCGGAGACCGTCCCGGCGGCCGTCAGCCGCCTCGGCCATTCTTCGGGGTGGGACGCGCTCGCCGGCGTGGCCACGGTCGGCGCGGCGTGGCTCGACGTGGCAGAGCGCGGCCGGAGGCCGCGGGCATCATGCCGGTGAGGACGCGCGTTCTCGCGTCCTTCTACCAGGACTCCGTCGTGCTCATGCGCGCGGCGGACCAGATCCGCCGGCGGCCGGGAGTGCGGGAGGCCGCCGGGTTCATGGGGACGCCGGCCAACCTGGCGCTGCTCGAGCAGGCGGGGCTGCTTTCCGCCGAGGCGCGGGCCGCGCGGCCCGAGGACCTGGTGCTCGCCGTCGACGCGGACACCGGCGAGACGGCCGATGCCGCCCTCGCCGCGGCGGCCGACGGGCTCCGCGCGCGGCGTCGAGCCGGAGACCAGGGCGGCGCGCGCCGCCCTCGAACGCTCGATTCGGCGCTCCGGGCGCTGCCAGGCGCCAACGTGGCGGCGATCTCCGTGCCCGGGGCCTTCGCGGCCCGGGAGGCGCAGCGCGCCCTGCGTCACGGGCTCCACGTGTTCCTCTTCAGCGACAACGTGCCGCTGGCGGACGAGGTCCGGTTGAAGCGCGAGGCGCGCCGGCGTGGCCTCCTCTGCATGGGCCCGGACTGCGGCACCGCCTACCTCGGCGGGGTGGGGCTCGGCTTCGCGAACGTCGTGGAGCGCGGGCGGATCGGCTGCGTCGCGGCGTCGGGCACCGGGCTCCAGGCAGTCGTCTGTCACCTGGCGGCGCGCGGTGAGGGGGTCTCGCAGGGCATCGGCGTCGGCGGGCGCGACCTCTCCGCGGAGGTGGATGCGGAGATGACCGGGCTCGCGCTGGAGACGCTGGCCGCGGACCCGGGCACGGAGGTGATCGTGCTCGTCACGAAACCGCCGGACCCGGCGGTCCTGCCGCGGCTCGAGGCGATGCTCGCGGCCACGCGGAAGCCGGTAGTCGCGTGCGTTCTGGGCGCGCCGGCCCGGTCCCCGAGCGTCTCCACGCAGTGGGTCGCGACGCTCGCGGACGCCGCCGACGCCGCGGTGGCCGTCGCCCGCGGGGATCGGTGGACGCCGCGGGCCTTCGCCGACCCGGGCGACGTCCGCCGTCGCCTCGCCGGGGCCCGCCCGGACGGCGGTCAGCGCGACCCGGGCATCCTCGGCCTCTACACGGGCGGGACGCTTGCCCACGAGGCGCGCCTCGTCCTCGAGCCGTACGTCGGCGCGGTGGCGCTCGGCGCCGCCCCGCCCGGAGGCCCCGTCGGCCACCGCGTCGTCGATCTCGGCGACGATACCTACACGGTCCGGGGGCCCCATCCCATGATCGACCCGACGGCCCGCGCCGCGGACATCGTCGCCGCCGGCGAGACCGCGGGCGTCGGCGTTCTGCTCCTCGACGTCGTGCTCGGCAAGGGAGCGCATCCGGATCCGGCGGGTCCGGTGGCCGCCGCCGTGGAGGCGGCGCGCGAGCGCGCAGCCCGGCGCGGCAGGCGTCTCGACGCGGTCGCCTCGGTCGTCGGCACCCCGCGCGACCCGCAGGGCCTCCACCGGCAGGTGGCGTGCCTCGAAGCGGCGGGCATCCTCGTCCTGCCGAGCAACGCCGAGGCGGCTCGCTTCACGGCTTTGCTCCTCCGCCCGGAGCTGGCCGCCGCCGTGCTGGGGCCCGCGGCGTGAGCCTCCCGGACGACCTGCAGGACCCGGTCCGCGTCGTCAACGTCGGCCTGGAGCTGTTCGCGGAGACGCTCGCGGCGGACGGGGTCGACGTGATCCACGTGGACTGGCGCCCGCCGGCCGGCGGGGACCCACGGCTTGCCGCGCTCCTGGCTGCGCTCGACGACGAGGCTGACCCGCCCGCCGGCGGGCTCGCGTCGCCCTGAGGCGGCGGCCGCCGTGACTCGCCGGGCATTCGCGCCCGAGATCGTGTTCCTCACGATCGGCGCGATGGCCGGTGTCCTGTTCATCGTGGTGACCCCGCCGCTCCGCGGCGCCGACGAGTCGGCCCATTGGTACCGGGCCTACCAGGTGTCGGAGGGCCGGCTCGTGGCGGAGCGGCGGCAGGACCGGGTCGGAGGGTTCCTGCCGAAGAGCCTCCGGATCACTGCTGACGATCGGCCGTGGCGCGGAGCGCAGGCCTCGCTCCGCGCCGATGAGCGGGCGTTCCTCGATTTCCGTAACACCGCGCTCTACGCACCCCTGCCGTACCTGCCGCAGGCCATCGCCATCGCCGCGTGGCGCGGCGTCGGCGTGCCGCCGCTCACCTTGTTCTACCTGGCCCGCGCGGCGGGACTGGCGGCAGCGCTCACCCTAACCCTCTTGGCGATCCGGGTCACACCGCTCGGGAAGTGGACGTTCCTGCTGCTCGCCCTGACGCCGATGGCGATTCGCCAGATGAGCCTGGTGACTGCCGATAGCGTCACCCACGCGGCCTGTCTCCTGTTCATCGGCCTCTGTCTCCGCATCGCGCTGGTTCAGGGCACGCGGGGAGAGACCGAGTCGACCGCGGTCCTCGGGCTCGGCGCGTTCGTGGTGGCACTCTCCAAGATCGCCTATGCCCCGCTTTCGCTCCTCGCGCTTCTCCCGCAGACCGAAGGGGACGGGGCCCGTCGAGCCGGGTGGCTCCGCGCCGGCGTCGCGATCGCCCTCGGTGTCGCGGGCATCGCCGCCTGGCTGTGGCTGATCCGGGATCTCTACGCGGCCCAGCGCATCGCCCCCGACGCCGATCCGGGGCGGCAGCTGGCGTTCATCCTCGTCGATCCCGTCTCGTACGGGTACGTGCTCCTGGCCGACGTCGCGGACAACGGGGTGAAATACGTGTGGCAGGGGCTGGGCTACGAGTGGACTTTCCCTACCGCCCTTGCCTGGCCGCACCTCGGGGTGCTGATCGTCGTGGCGATCCTCGACGGACGGGGCGAGGCCGGGCTGGGCCGGTGGACGCGAGGGCTGCTCGCCGTCGTGGCGGTGGCGACCTACGTGTTGATCACCACGATGAACTATCTTGCGTGGAGCCCGATCGGGGCGGCGTCGGTCAGCTTCGTGCAGGGGCGCTACTACATCCCGATCGTCCCGCTGCTACTGCTGCTCCTGTCGAGCCGCCGCCTCGCATCCGTCGTTCCCGTGTGGCGCCTTGCCGCCGGCGCGACCGCGGCCGCCGTGGTCTTTGCCGGCATTGCGGTCGCCAACCTGCTCCTGCTCTTTCACCGTTAACGCCCGCCGGCGTCGGCTCCCGCGGAGCCGACATCGAAGGACCAGGCCCACGTGCCGCCACCCGTCGCGCCAGGGGCGCAGGTGGGATGGTCCGGTCCTGGCCGCCGGGGGACAGCGTCACCGGCAGCTCGACATCACGCGAATCCTGCCATGTCGCACCCTTCCGGCCGGTGACCAGCCCCGCAGGGGCCCGGGGGCACGGTATCCCATTGGCTTTGCTGGGCGGAGCCGTATTCTTGACGGGCGCCGGCCCCGATTGCAGGATGGCCGCGCTCTCGTGATGACGTGAACGCGTGGCGTCGCGGCCGGCCGCCGGCGCGACAGCGGGGGGGTCGATCCTGTCCAGCCCGTCGACCGCCCTCCGTGGCGCGCCCGTCGTGTACACGGCGATCAGCGGGGGCTACGACCGCCTCCGGGAGCAGCCGGCGGCCACGGCGGCGGGCGCCGACTTCGTCGCCTTCCTCGACGCGCCGGTCGAGTCCCGGACATGGCGGCGGCGCCCGATCCACGCCGAGTTCGACGACCCGGTGCGGAACGCGAAGATCCACAAGATCCTCTCGCATCGGTTCTTCCCGGACGCGGAGTACAGCCTCTGGCTCGACGGGTCCATCACTGCGCGCTTCACCGACTCGGTGGGCCGCCTGGTCGACAGGTTCCTCGCGGAGCACGACATCGTGGTGTTCCAGCACTCGCGGCGCATCTGCGCCTACCAGGAAGGCAACGTCTGCCTGCAATTCGGCCTCGACGAGCCGGAGGCCATCTGGGAGCAGCTGTGCCGTTACACGCGCGAGGGGTTCCCTGCCAACGCGGGCCTGGCCGAGTGCCCCGTCATCCTGAGGCGGCACACCGCGGCCGTCCGTGCCTTCAACGAGGCGTGGTGGGACGAGATCGCGCGGGGCTCCCGCCGCGATCAGATCAGCTTTCCTTACGTCGCGTGGAAGCTCGGAATCTCGTACGCCACATTTCCCAAGTGCATCGAGAACAACGCGCTCTTCACCCAAGCCAAGCACGCCTCCGTCGTCCGACTTCGCGCCGGGCGACTGGCCAGGCGCCTGATCCGGTTGGAGAGCTGGGTACGGAGCCGCGCGAGCGTCGCCGGCGTCCGGCTGCGGGCTCGACTGTCGAGCCACGTCGCCGGCGCGTCCCGGTGGCCGGAGATCGCACTTCCGCCGGCGCCGGCCCGAGTCTCGGCGGATACCGGCCCCTCGTCGTTGGTTCGGCGCATCGAGCGGGAGGTCAGACGGGGGACGAGACGCGGCTGGCGCACCCGCAGGGCTCGCCGCGCGGCCCCCCGGTCCGTCGGCGTCCCGCGATCGGACGGATCGCGGCGACGCACCGTCGCATTCGGCCCTGTGCGTTCGCTGCCATCCTGGGATTGGGTCGGCTTCGACACGGCTCGTGAGCTGTCGCGGCACTACGACCTCGTGCTCTTCGATTCGTGGGCGGCTCGACCCCGGTGCGACGCCCTCGTCATCGTCAAGGACCCGCCCCCGGCGTCCGTGCTGGCCGGGCTCGCACGCGGCCCGGAGCGGCTCGTCTACTGTCCGATCGACGTGTATAGCGCGCCGGCCGACGTGGAGGGGGATGCTGATCTGCTCGGCGTCTGCGACCTGGTACTGGTGCACTCCGAACGACTGCGGCCGCTGGTGCAGCCGCATTGCCGCGCCGTCCATTTCGTGGAGCACCATCTGCGCTATGCGCTTCCGACGCGGACCGAGCATCGCGAGGACGGCTACATCCTCTGGATCGGGGGCTTCCAGTACGTGCCCTACTTGCTCAGCTGGCTCGCGGATCACCCGCTCGAGCACGAGCTCCGGATCCTGTCCGATGTCGACAACCACCGAGCGCGGGATCGGGCCCACCTCCTGGCGGCCGACATCGGCACGCGCTTCACGATCTCGCCGTCCGGGCCGACCGTCGCGGGCTACCGCGTCGAGACGTGGTCCGAGCGGCGCCAGGCGGAGATGATGCGGGAGTGTCGGGCCGCCCTCGACGTCAAGGCGACCAGTCGCTTCAACCAGTACTACAAGCCACCGCCCAAGGCCCAGCAGTTCGTGGCCTCGGGGATCCCGTTCGCCGTCAACGCGGAGAGCTACTCGGCCGAGTACTTCCGCTCACGAGGCTTCGAGGTGGCGTCGCCCCTCGATCCCGGTCGATGGCTCTCCCGGCGCTACTGGGAAGAGAGCTGCGCCTGGAGCGACCGGTGGCGGACCGGACTGTCGCTCGACGCGGTGGGGGCCCGGTACCGGGATCTCCTCGAGGCCCTTTGGCCCGGCGGGTGAGGGGCGACGACGGGGCCGGAGAGGGCGCCGACTAGGTCACGGGGGGCGTCTTGAGTCGCACGAGCCTCAGCGCGGGCACCGGTCGCGCGAATCCCTTGAGGGAGAGCGGCGCGAGCTCCTCGACCTCCCCGAGTTCCTCGAGCTCCGCGGCGAGCCGTGCCGAGGCCAGGATCTCGCCGGCCTTGGCCTCGCCACAGAGACGCGCGGCGAGGTTGGTCACCGTGCCGATCGCGCCGTAGTCCCACCGGCCCTCGAACCCGATCCCGCCGATGGTGGCGAAGCCCTTGGCGATGCCGATTCCGAGGCCGAGATCGTACCCGAGGCGCCGCCACTTGCCGGCCAGCGACGACACCCGCTCCTGCATCGCCGCCGCCATGCGAGCCGCCCGGACACCGGCGTCGGGCACCGGGAGCGGGTCGTTGAAGAACACCATCATCCCGTCGCCGGTGAAGCGCTCGAGCGTGCCCTCGTGGGCGAGGATCAGCTTGCCCATCTCGGCGTGATACTCGCGCAGGACTCCCATGACCTCCTCGGGCTCGGCCGTCTCTGCAAACGCAGTGAAGCCACGCAGATCGAGGAAGACGACGGTCACCTCGCGGCGGTGGGTCTTGAGCGGGTCGTCGGCTCCTCCGCGGATGATGAGCTCGGCGAGCTGCGGTGAGAAGAAGCGCTTGAGGCGACCGAGCCGGTCGACCATCTCGTAGGTCCGCGCATTGTCGATGGCCGTGGCGGCTTGATTGCTGACGATGCGCAGCAGGACCTCATCGAGCTCGTCGAACGCATTGGGCTTGGAACTCTCCACGGCGAGCACGCCAACCAGCCGGTCCTTGACGAGCAGGGGCAGCGCGAGCTGACTCTGCACGTCCGGGAGACCGGGCAGGGCCACCACGTCGTCTCCGGCCGGCGCCTGACCCGCCGCCTGCATGCGGGCCCGGATCGCCTGCAGGTACCGGAGGCTGACGCCGACGTTCCCGACGCGCATGGGCATGCGCCGTTCCGCCACGACACCGATCACCCCCTCGCCTATCCGGATGCGCGCGGTGGCGGCGGGTTGCGCGTAGCCGCGGGTCGCGGCGACCACGAGCGCGTCACCCGCCGGCTCAGCGAGGAGGAGCATCGAGTGGCGAAACCCGAGGACCCGCTCCATGGCGCCGAGAACGATCTCCAGGACCTCACCGAGATCGAGCGTGGAGGTGATCTCGGTGGAGATCTGCTGGATGATGTGGACGTCGTTCGTGCGCTTCGCGAGATCGTGATTGAGGCGGTCGATCGTCTCCTGGTTGCGCGCGATCTCCTCGCGGAGGTGGGTCGACTCCGGATCCTCCGCGCTCATGCGTCGGCTCGGGGGACGGGTCGCGAGGTCAACGGTCCGCTCGCGGGATCTGCGACAGGGGGATCCGCTCGCCGCTGGTCTTTGCGACCGACACCACGCGGAAGATGTCGGCAGCCCTGAGCTTGAAGATGCCCTTCATGCCGACGAGGGACGCGATGGCCTCGATCTGCATGCTCATGGCGTCGAAGATCGGCCCGCTGGTCTCCGAGTGATCGAAGGCCAGCTCGAGATCCCAGGTCTCGAAGGTGTCCGGGTGGATCAGCCAGACAGCAGCCTTGGGATTCTCCTCGATGTTGCGCTTGGTCTTGTTGAAGAACTGGTGCGATAGCGCGACGTGGTCGCCATCGACGTAGTAGACCTGGGAGATGACGCTGGCATTGGGCGTCCCGTCGGCTGAGCACGTCACGACGTGCGAAGGGATCACCCCTTGCATCGCGGCCTTGATCTCGCCGGGTAGCTTGGCCATCCGGTCGCCGTCCTACGAGAGTCGAGTCCCCGCACCGGGGCCGGGGGTCTGGAGGAACACCTCCTCAGCCCTGAAGGTGACGGCGACACTCGGCACGTATGCGAACCCTTGCGTGAGCGCCCAGGCAATCTCCTCGGGGAAGCCCGCCCTTCGGGCATCGGCGAGCAACGCCTTCCGGTAGGTCTCTTGCCGGGTAAGATCGTCGGCATCGGTGGGCCGGGTGGCAAGGTAGGTGCCCTTCAGCTGGTACGCCTCGTGCGAGGCCTGAGCGATGCCGAGGGCGACCCGGCCGTTGGACTCGAGATGGGGCAGGATGCGCGCGGCCCGGGCAGTCGGGACCAGGACCGTCACCGTCTGGCGGTCCTCGTGGACCGTAGCGCCGATGGCGTAAGTGTGCGCCGGCCGCAGACTTTCGTCCCGGGTCCCGATCTGCACGAACGACGGACCGGAGAGCATCTCGATGACGCGATTCGGAATCATGCGCCCCTCCCTCCCAATCGAATTGTAACCGAGCGCGGGACGCTTCGCGTCGGCGTGACCGCGGGCGAGTGCGGGAGCGGGGCCGGCGCACCCGCCCGAACCGCGCGCGGGCTAGCCCTTCAGGCCGGTGAGGGCGACGGACTCCATGATGCGGCGCCGCAGGATGATGAACGCGATCAGCATCGGCACCGTGTTGAGCACCGAGGCGGCGCTCAGCAGGTGGTATTCGGTCGTGAAGCGGAACTGGAACGTCGAGAGCCCGATCTCCATCAGGAACATGTCCTTCTGCGACGCCATGAGCAGCGGCCAGATGAAGGCGGACCACGCCTGGATGAAGGCCAGGATGCCGATCGCGCCGATGGCGGACGAGCAGAGCGGGACGATGATGCGGAGGAAGATCCGGAGCTCGGAGGCGCCGTCCACGCGGGCCGCATCCAGAAGCTCGTCGGGAATCCCGTGGGCGATGTGCTGCCGCATCAGGAAGATGCCGAAGCTCATGATCAGGTACGGCGCCGCGATGCCCTGGTAGGTGTTGATCCAGCCGAACGACTTCATGGTGAGGTAGAGCGGGATCATGTAGGTCTCGAACGGGAACATCGCGGAGGCGAGGATCACGAGGAACAGGACCTTCTTGCCCGGGAACTGGTACTTCCCGAAGATGAAGCCGGCGAGCAGCGACGTCGCGATGACCATCAGGGTGGCGCCCACCGAGACGAGGAGGCTGTTGAAGAAGAAGCGGACGAAGGGCGCCGCCTCCATCACCTTGGGGTAGTTCGACCAAGTCCAGTTGATAGGGAACACCCGCGGCGGCCACAGCATCGTCTCGTCGGCCGGCTTGAAGGACGTCCCGACCATCCAGAGGTAGGGGAAGAGCATCACGACGCAGCCGGCGATGAGCACGGCGTGCGTCAGGAGCGGCATGCCGGCCCGCCGCCACCACGTGTCCCGGGCGCGTCGCACGGCCATCGCGCTCACGCGCCCTCGTCGACGCGGATGACCTTGAACTGGACCAGCGTGAGCGCCAGGATGATCAGCGTCAGCACCACCGCCTCCGCCGAGGCGTAGCCCATCTTGAAGAACTGAAAGCCGTTCTGATAGATGTCGGTGACCAGCACGCGCAGCTGTGCGCCCGGCGCCGCCTGGGATCCCTGCGTCATCACGTACACCTGGGTGAACACGTTGTAGGCGTTGATGGTGGACACGACGATCACGAAGAGGAGGATCGGCCGGAGGAGCGGCAGCGTGATCCGCCGGAACATCCGCCAGCCGAAGGCGCCGTCGATCGACGCCGCCTCATAGAGCGACGCCGGGATGTTCTTCAGCCCGACCAGGAGCAGGATCATGTTGTAGCCCAGCACCTTCCAGACGCTCATGATGATGATCGACCAGATGGCGACATCGGGCGACGTCAGCCACCCCACCGGCGAGATGCCGAACCACGACAGGAGGTAGTTCAGGATGCCGATGCGCGCGTCGAAGATCCACTTCCACGCGATCGCCATCGGCACCATCGGCGTGATGACCGGTAGGAAGTAGATGGCCTGGTACGCGGCCGTGAAGCGGAGCTTGCCGGCCAGCAGGACCGCGAGCGCGAGACCCACGACGACCGACAACACCACCACAGCCACGGCGAACAGCGTGGTGTTGTAGAGCGCCATCAGGAAGTTCGGGTCGTCGAGGAGGTCGCGGTAGTTCGCCAGCCCCACCCAGGGCTTCAGCGGCCGGATGAGGTGCCAGTCGTGGAAGGAGAGGTAGAACGTCTTGCCGATGGGCTCGAGCCGGAGGACCCAGTAGATGACGAAGATCGGCAGGAGGCCGAGATAGCAGAAGCGGTACTTCGCGAGCGTCAGGCGGTTCAGGCGGAGCGTGGCCGTGACCTCGACGCGGGCCCCGCCGCCCGGGTCGCAGGCGGCGGGACGGTCCGCGTCACGAGGGAGCGTCGGTCTTATGTTTTAGTCGGTGCCGTAGAGGCCGGCCTTCTTCAGGAGCTCGTCGCTCTGCGCGGCCATGTCCTTCATGACCTTGGCGACGCCCGCTGGATTGTCGAGGAGCGACTTGTCGGCGTAGGCGGTGACCAGGCGGTCCGCCATCCGGCTCTCGATCTCGTCCCAGAGCGGCAGCGCGGGCTCGGCGTAGATCTGGCGGGCCTTGTCCCACACGACGAAGGCCTTGTACTGCGGCGTCTCCTTGAGGAGGGGCGCCCAGTCGACGTCCTGGCGCAGGGAGAGCCAGCCGACCTCTCTGGTCAGTTTCAGCGCCATCGGCGGGCTCACCAGGAACTGGGCGAAGTCCCAGGCCGCCTCCATGTTCTTCCCCTTGGACACGTAGATGCTCCACGGCTGGGTCATGCCGCCCCAGCGCTTCGGCCCTCGTGGAACGGGCGCCGTCATGTACTCGACCTTCGGTCCCTTCTCCTTCAGGGTCCCGATGACGTCTGCCTCGCGCATGTGCATCGCCGCCTGCTCGCTGACGAAGGCGTTGGTGTCCCGCGGCAGCTTCTGGTCGTCGACCTTGTACTTGTGGACGGCGTCGATGTAGAACTTCAGGGCCGCCCGCCCGGCGTCGTTGTCGTAGTTGTTGTGCCACTTGCCCGACTTGGTCTGGACGATCGGATCGCCGCCCATGGCGTAGAGCACGTACCAGAACTTCTCGCAGACGCCCGAACCTTGGCCCACCAGCCGGAGCGTGATGCCGGCGCGCGTCGCGTTGCCGGCGGCGTCCCGCTTCGTGAGCTTCTGCGCGTACGCCAGGAGCTCGTCGAAGGTCGCCGGCGGCTTGTTGGGATCGAGTCCCGCCTCCTTGAACATCTTCGTGTTGTAGTAGAGCGCGGGCTTGGAACCCTCCAGGAACGGGACACCGTAGACCTGGCCCTTCCACGTGATGTACTCGATCGTCACCGGGTGGAAGGCCTTGCTCTTCAGGAGCGACATCACCTTCGGGGGGTCCGGCGGCAGGAGGTTCGCGTCGATCAGGGTGAGCGCGATGTTGCGCGAGACGTCGAAGAGATCGGGGCCCGTGTCCGTGGGGATCGCGGCGGCGATCTTCTGCTCCATGCCGCGGAGCTCGCTCGAGAGCGTCTCGAGCTTGAAGCCGGGATTCTTCTTCGCGTACTCCTCGCCGGCCTTCTTGTAGAACTGCTCGATCTCGGGGAAGCCCGTCCAGATGCTCAGGGTCACGGGCGCGGCCACGCTGATGCGCGGGCGCAGCGCGGTCACGCTGGCCGCGCCGGCCAGGCCTGCGCCGGTGCTCTTGAGGAACGATCGCCGGGAGATGCCCGAGGCGGTCTGCTGGGGTTTGGTCGACCGGCTGCGCTGTTTCACGTCTTGCCCTCCCGGCTCGTCGCGTTGTGGACACGCGTCCCGTCCGCCCGTCCGGGCGACGTCGGTGTCTGCACATCGGGCCTCGCTCGGTCGGAAGAGGACGCACGCGGACTGTAATCCGCCGCGGAGTGGGGTGTCAATGTGGCCACCGGTGACGCGCCCGGTGCGGACCCCGCGGCCCCGCGGTTCGGGGTGCTAGAATGGCGCCGCTTCAAGGTGTCGTCAGGACCATCCACCCCGGAGGGCTCGACATGCTGTTGCGCAACAAGGTCGCGGTCGTCACCGGCTCGGGCCGCGGCATCGGCCGGGGCATCGCGCTCCGCTTCGCCCGGGAGGGCGCGCGAGTGGTCGTCAACGACCGGGACGACGACGTGGCCGCGCGGACGGCCAAGGAGATCCGCGAGGCGGGCGGCACGTGCCTCGAGGTGCCGGCCGACGTCAGCGTGGAGGCCGAGGTCACGCGGCTCTTCGACGAGACGCTGCGCGCCTTCGGCACGCTCGACGTTCTCGTCAACAACGCGCAGATGTTCGTCAACCGAGGGGAGAACGGCGCCTTCCTCGCCATGACGAGCGCGGGCTGGGACGCCTACGTCCGCGCGAACATGGGCATCCTCTTCTACTGCACGCACCAGGCGGCTCGAATCATGGCCCGGCGCGGTGTGCGCGGCAGCATCATCAACATCAGCAGCAACGGCGCCAACCGCGTCCACCGGAACCTGATCGCGTACGACTCGGTGAAGGGCGCCATCGACACGTTCACGCGGGCCGTCGCCGTCGACCTCGCGCCCTGGGGCATTCGCGTGAACGCGCTCCGCCCGGGCATGATCGCCGTCGACTACTGGGACGGGCTGTCGGAGCCGGAGAAGGCCAGGCGGATCGCGGCGATCCCGATCGGGCGCGAGGGCCGGCCGGCCGACATCGCCTGGGCCGCCCTCTTCCTGGCGGCCGACGACGCGGGGTTCGTCACCGGGCAGAACTTCGAGGTCGACGGGGGCATGCTGACGCCGGGGCGCTCCGCGCAGGCCGAGCTGGGTCCCGTCAACACGCCGGAGAACGTCGGGGAGTTCTAGCGCCGCCTCCCGCCGGCGGGAGGGGAAGGGGGCGTCCCGTGACGCGAGTGGAGCTGGTTGCGGTGATGCCCCTCGCCGCCGGCGTCGACGACGCGGTCGTGGACGCGCTCGACGCCGCGATGCGGCGGTTCGCGATCGACACGCCCGCGCGGGCGGCCGCCTTTCTCGCCCAGCTCGCCCACGAGTCCGGGCAGCTCCAGCGCTGGACCGAGAACCTCGACTATCGCTGGGAGCGGCTTCGCCAGGTGTTTCCGCGCTACTTCCCGACCGACGCGGAGGCCCGGGCCTTCGACCGGAGCCCGGAGCGCATCGCGAACCGCGTGTACGCGGGTCGGATGGGGAACGGCCCGGAGGCGAGCGGCGACGGGTGGCGCTATCGTGGCCGCGGCCCCATCCAGCTCACGGGCCGGGACAACTACCGCGCCTGCGGGGCGGGGATCGGACTGGACCTCGCCGCGGAGCCGGAGCTCCTGACGACGCCCGGCGCGGGCTGTCTCGCGGCCGCGTGGTTCTGGGCGCGGAACGGCCTCAACGCGCTGGCGGACGCCGGCGACTTCGTCGCGATCACGCGCAAGATCAACGGCGGCGTCGCCGGGCTCGCCGAGCGGCAGGCGTTCTGGGCCCGCGCCAAGGCCGCGCTCGGCGTACCGGCCGCCGCTCCGGCGGCGGCGCGGCGCCCGGCCCGTCCCGCGGCGGCCCGCCCGAGGGCCGGTCGCCGGAAGACCGGGCGCCGTCGTCGCGCCAAGGCGCCGACGCCGGCTTCCTCCGAAGGGCGGGCGCGTCGCGCCGCGAAGCGGACGCCGGCGAAGCGCGCCCGGCGCCGCCGTGCGCCGACGCGCGGGACGAGTGGCGCGCCCAGCCCCCGACGCCGGCGGGCCGGATCGGCGCGCTCGCGACGCCGGCGCGCCTGACCGAGCGGCCCGTGTCCCCGCGCGGGCCGGCCACATGGTTTGGCGACCCCGTGAAGGCGGCCTGCTAGCATCGGGCCATGGCGAGCCGGGCCGGGGTCATCGGGTGGGCCGCCGGGGTGATCTCGACCGTGCTCGGCGCGCTCGCATTCGGCGCCGTGCTGTGCCTCTGGTTTCCCGCCGTGCTGACGACGCCCGCCCTCCGCGACATCTACCCGATGGGCCTCGTGCGCGGGACGATCAAGTGGGCGCTCGGGGTGGCGTTCGTCCTCGGGGTGCTGAGCGTGCTCCTCAAGCGCCGGAAGGCGCTCGGCCTGACGGGCGCCGGCCTGGCCACGCTCGGTACCGTGCTCGGCGGCTCGCAGGTGGCGGTGGCGGAGCCGGTCGCGCGCTCGAGCCACATGGGGCTCGACTGGTTCCTGCTCGATCTGTTCCTCCTCTCCGCCATCTTCGTGCCGATCGAGCTCCTCTTCGGGCGCTTGCGCGAGCAGCCGATCTTCCGCCCCGGCTGGCGGACCGATCTCTGGCACTTCGGGGTGAGCCACCTCCTGATCCAGGTGACGGTCCTCCTCACCATGGCGCCGGCGGCCGTGTTCTTCCGCTGGGCGGCGGCCCCGGAGCTGCAGGCGGCCGTGGCGCGTCAGCCGTTCGTCCTCCAGTTCCTCGGCGTCCTGATCGTCGCGGACCTCACGCAGTACACGGTGCACCGTCTCTTCCACCAGATCCCGTGGCTCTGGCGGTTCCACCAGATCCACCACTCGAGCCGCTACATGGACTGGCTGGCCGGCTCCCGGCTGCACCTGATGGACATCGTGGTCACGCGCGGCCTGACGTTCGTGCCGATCTACGTGCTGGGCTTCGCGCCGGCCCCGACCTACGCCTACCTCCTCTTCGTCTCGTTCCAGGCCGTGCTGATCCACGCCAACGTCGACTGGCGCTTCGGCCCGCTGCGCTACGTCCTGGCCACGCCCCAGTACCACCACTGGCATCACAGCGCGGACCGCATCGACGTGAACTTCGCCGTGCACCTGCCGGTCATCGACGCGCTGTTCGGGACGTTCTACCTGCCCGCCGCCCGATGGCCCACGACCTACGGGATCCACGGGAACCCGGTGCCCGAGGGCTACTGGGCCCAGCTCGCCCTGCCGTTCCGCCGGACCCCGACTCCGGGGTAGCGGCCGGTGATGAGACGTCGGCGGCGAACGTGCGCGCGCTCGGGGCCCGCCCGTCCTTGACCCCTCTCGGCGCCGAGGCTAGCCTGAGCGCAACGAAGACGTCGTCACCGGCCGCGTCGGGCTTCCGCCAGGCATCGACCGGCGCCGCCCGAGCCTCGCTCCCGGAAGGAGATCGCGCATGAACACCGCCACGGTCGCGTCCGCGACGCCCCGCCTGACCCCCGCCGAGCGCGCGGCGTACGCGCGAGACGGCATCGTGATTCCGGAGGGTCGACTGTCGCCCGCCGCGGTCGGCCGGCTGCGCGAGGCGCTGGACCGGCTGATCGCCGACAATCCGGATCGGCGGCCCGAGCAGCTGGTGAACGCCCACCTCCGCAAGGGACCGGAGGGGATCCGCGGAAACGACGTGTTCCTCGACATGGCCCGGGACCCGGCGATCGTCGATCTCGTGGCCGGACTCGTCGGCCCCGACGTCATCCTGTGGGGGTGCCAGGTGTTCTGCAAGCCCGGCGGCGACGGCATGGAGGTGCCGTGGCACCAGGACGGCCACTACTGGCCCATCCGACCCCTGGCCACGACGACCGCGTGGATCGCCATCGACGACTCCACGACCGAGAACGGCTGCATGCGCGTCATCCCCGGATCGCACACCCGCGGCCTCCTCCCCCACGCCAAGGCGCCGCGCGATCGCGTCGTGCTGGACCTGGAGGTCGACGCGACGGTCTACGACGAGTCGACGGCCCGCGACGTCGTGCTCGAGGCGGGACAGCTCTCCCTCCACGACGTCCACCTGATTCACGGCTCGCGGCCGAACCGCTCGCCGCGCCGCCGCGCCGGGCTGGCCATCCGTTACATGCCGGCCACTTCGCACTTCGATCGCACGATCCCGCCGATGACCAGCTACGGGACGGCCGTTATCGACTTCTCGCGGCGCCCGCTCTGGCTGGTCCGCGGCGGCGACCGGGCCGGCAACGACTTCGCCGTCGGACACGGCGGCTGACGGATCCGCGCGGCGGGAGCCCCCCGGCGCCGCAGGCGCCCCGTGGCGGTGCCCTCTGTCCGGCGCTCCCGGGACCGTGATAGCCTGAGGCACCCAATTCGCTCCTGCCGCGCACTCCGTGCCAAGGAGGTACGCAGATGAGGAACGGTCCCCGCCTCGCACTGACCCTCGCGCTGGCCACGCTCGTCGCCCTCGGCGTTGCCGGAGCGGGCCCCGCGTCCGCCCAGGGGCAGACGATCAAGATCGGTCTGCTCTACGATCACACGGGCCCCTTCTCGGCCGCCGGGTCGCTCAACTGCTGGCGCGGCGCCAAGATGATGATCGAGCTCATCAACGAGAAGGGCGGCGTTCTCGGCAAGTACAAGATCGTCCAGGTCGACGGCGACAGCCAGTCGAAGACCGAGGCCGCGATCAACGAGACCGAGCGGCTCCTCAACGTCGAGAAGGTCGACATCCTGGCGGGCGTGTACTCGAGCGCACACGCGGTGCCGCTCGCCGAGAAGGTCGACAAGCAGAAGAAGTTCCTCTGGATCACGACGGCCATCGCGGACTCCGTCGTGAAGGACCGGAACCTCGAGTACACGTTCCGACCCCAGACGAACAGCGGCCTCTTCGGCGTCGCGTCAGTGCAGTACATCGCCGGCAACGCGCAGGAGAAGTTCAAGAAGGCGGCCAAGGATCTCCGGATCGCGATCATCTACGAGGATGGTCCCTACGGCGTCGGCGTGGCCAGCGCCAACGAGGCGGAGGCCAAGCGCCAGGGCATGCAGATCGTCCTGAAGGAAGGCTACTCGGTCAGCGCGCCGGACCTCTCCTCGCTGGTGACGAAGCTGCGCGCCGCTCGTCCGGACGTGCTGTTCCACACCGGCTACAACCCCGACATCAACCTCCTCCTCCGCCAGAGCAAGGAGCAGGGTTTTCGTGTGAAGGCCTACATCGGGCACGGCGCCGGTCACAGCCAGCTCGACAAGCTGAAGGAGGCGTTCGGGAACGACGTCGAGGGCTTCCATTCGGTCGACCCGCCGGCGTCCCAGCTGATCGACGCTAAGCAGCTCGCGCCCGGCGTTAGCGATCTTACCCAGGAGATGGTCAAGCGCTACAAGACCTTCGAGCCGAACATCCCTGTCGCGGCGATCGCGCCCCACGTCTCGATGGGCTTCAACAACATGTGGATCCTGCTGAACGACGTGGTGCCGCGGGCGATCCAGAAGCACGGTGGCTTCGGCCCGGATGCCCTCGCCAAGGCCGCCCGGGAGACCGACATCCCCGAGGGCGGCACCATGCAGGGTTACGGCGTGAAGTTCTTGGGCGAGGGGAATCCGATGCGGGGCCAGAACGAGCGGGCCATCGCCGCTGTTTACCAGATCGTCGAGGGCCGGTTCCAGCACGTCTGGCCGAAGTTGATCGCGATGAGCAACCCGCCGGTGCTCCTGCCGGCGTCGTCCCCGTTTGCCGCGCGCTGATCGCGCGGGTGCGGGCGCTCCGGCGCCCGCCGACGTGCCGTCCCGACGCCGGGGGCGGGGTCTGACCGCCCCGTCCCCGGCCCGCCGCCGCCCGTGACCGCGATGCTCCAGGTGTCCGCTGTCGTCAAGCGGTTCGGCGGCTTCACCGCGCTCAGCGACGTGTCTTTCGACGTCGTCGAGGGCGAGATCCTGGGCCTGATCGGCCCCAACGGCTCCGGCAAGACCACGATGTTCAACTGCGTCTCCGGCGCCCTCGCGCCGACATCGGGGTCCATCCGGTTCCGGGGCGAGGAGCTCGCCGGCCTCACGCCCGACGCCATCTGCCACCGGGGCATCGCGCGGACCTTCCAGATCCCGCGGCCGTTCCGGAAGCTCTCGATCCTCGAGAACGTCGCCGTGGCCGCGCACTACGGCGCGGCGCAGCGCAGCTCGGAGGCCGAGGCGCGCGCCCGCGCCCGGGAGGTCCTGACGCTGGTCGGCCTGCCCGGCGCCGACGGCGCGCCGACGGCGCTTCTCGGCGCCGGCGGCCTGAAGAAGCTCGAGCTGGCGCGGGCGCTGGCCACCGGGCCGAAGCTCCTGCTCGCCGACGAGAGTCTCGGCGGCCTGGACGCCTCCGAGATGGCCGGCGCGGCCGAGATGCTACGCCGCGTCCGCGGCGAGCTCGGGGTCACCATCGTCTGGGTCGAGCACATCATGGCGACGCTGATGCGCGTCGTGGACCGCGTGGTGGTGCTGGATCACGGCGAGAAGATCGCCGAAGGGCTCCCGGCCGCGGTGGCGCAGGACCCCCGAGTCGTCGAGGCCTACCTCGGCGAGAAGCTCGTCGTCAGCTGAGCGCGAGGCCGCCCGCGCCCCCATGCTCGAGCTGAAGAGCGTCACCGCCGGCTACGGGGCCTTCACCGCGCTGTGGGACGTGAGCCTGCGCGTGCAGGCGGGGGAGGCGGTGGCCGTGGTCGGCCCGAACGGCGCCGGGAAGACGACGCTGCTCCGCGTCATCTCGGGGATGATCCCACCCCGCGCCGGGGAGCTCCTCTTCGAGGGCGCGTCGATCGGCGGTCAGCGTGCGTACGAGATGGTGGCGCGCGGGATCGCGCACGTCCCGGAGGGGCGGCGGATCTTCCCGGCCCTGACGGTGGCCGACAACCTCCGGATGGGCGCCTTCCTCCGGACGGCCCGGAGTCGGTACGCGGAGAGCCTGGCGCGCGTGTTCGCGCTCTTCCCGGTCCTCGCCGAGCGGCGCGGCCAGCGGGCGGGGAGCCTGTCCGGGGGCGAGCAGCAGATGCTGGCGGTCGGGCGCGCGCTGATGTCGTGCCCCCGGCTGATCCTGCTCGACGAGCCTTCGATGGGGCTCGCGCCGGTGATGGTCCTCCGGCTCTTCGACCTCATCCAGCGCGTCCGGGCGGAGGGCTACACGATCCTGGTGGTCGAGCAGAACGTCCGCCAGGTGCTCAAGATCGTCGACCGCGCGTACCTCCTGGAGGTCGGACGCATCAAGATGGAGGGGCGCGCGGCGGAGCTCTCCGAGGACGAGTTCGTCCGGAAGGCGTACGTCGGCCTGTGATCGACCCGATCTTCCTCCTCGAGGCGGCGATCAACGGCATCCTCCTGGGCGGGATCCTCGCCCTCCTGGCCCTCGGCCTGAACCTGATCTTCGGCGTCATCGACATCGTGTGGATCGTCTACGTCGACCTCGTCATGCTGTGCATGTACGTCGTCTACTTCGCGAACCAGGTCCACGGCTGGCCCTTCTGGCTCGCCGCGCTCGCCGCGCTGGCGGCGGGCGCAGCGCTGGGCGTGGCGGTGCACGTCCTCGTCATCACCCCGATCCTCTCGAGCCCCCCCATCAACCAGCTGCTCGCGACGGGCGGCCTCCTCTTCTTCATCCAGTCGTTTGCGACCTTTCTGTGGACCACGGACCACCGGAGCGTCCGGTTCTCGCTGCCGAGCTTCGAGATCGGCGGCATCTTCCTGCCGGCGACGCGCCTGATCCCGTTCGGGATCTCGATCCTGGCGCTGCTCGGGCTCTACCTGTTCCTCACCCGGACCTTCATGGGCACCGCGATGCGGGCGGTGGCCCAGGATCGCGACGCCATGGCGCTGATGGGGGCCAATCCCCAGCGGGTCTACGTGGTCACCTCGGCGGTGGGTGGCCTGATGGCGGGGCTCGCCGGCGCGCTCCTCGTCTTCCAGTACTCGGTGCACCCGTTCTTCGGCGGCCAGTTCGGCCCGCTCACGTTCATGATTTGCGTCCTGGGCGGCCTCGGGAACATGGTCGGCGCCTTCGTCGCGTCGTTCCTGATGAGCGAGATCATCTCGCTCGCCGGCGTCATCTGGTCGACCGAGATGGGGTACGTCATCGCTTTCGTCTTCTTCATCGTGATGATGTTCCTGCGGCCCGGTGGCATTCTCGCGAGGCGGGAGTGAGCGGCGCGACCGGGGCGGCCGTCGCCGTGGTGGCCGCCGTCCTGCTGGCGGTGCCCCTGGGGCTCGGCCCGGGGACCGGTCAGTACGTGCTCCACGTCCTCATCCAGATCTTCATCTGGTCGTTCGTGGGGCAGGCCTGGTCCTTGATGGGCCGGTTCGGCCTGGTGTCGCTGGGCCACGGCGCCTTCCTCGGGATCGGCGCCTACACGGTCGCCCTCTTGTGGAACTTCTACCGGCTGACCCCGTGGGTGGGCGCCGTGGTCGCGGTGGCCCTCACCGCGACCTTCGCGGCGGTGGTCGCGTACCCGTGCTCGCGCTTCCGCGTCGTCGGCCACTACTTCGGCCTGGTCACCCTGGCGGTGGGCGAGGTGGTGCGGCTCCTGATCATCGCGGAGCGGGACTGGACCGGCGGCTCGCTCGGACTCACGCTGAAGCCGGCGGGCGCCAGGGGTCTCCTCGCCCTCCAGTTCGCCGACCGCCGGATCTTCTACTACGGCACGCTCGTGCTGTGGGCGGCGGGGCTCTGGGTGTGGTGGCGGCTCGACCGGTCGATGGCACGCGACGCGATGGAGGCGATCGGTGAGGACGAGACGGCGGCCGCCTCGGTCGGCATTCACGTGACCCGCTTCAAGCTGGGGATCACCGTCCTGTCGGCCGGGCTGACCGCGCTCGGTGGGGTCGCTTACGCACAGTACATCGCCTACGTGAACCCGGAGACGCTTTCCGGCATCGGCGTGTCGCTCCGCATCGTGTTCGCCGTCGTCCTCGGCGGCATGTACGTGCTCCTCGGCCCCACCGTGGGCGCGGCCCTCACCATTGCGCTCAGCGAGTCGCTCCGGATCGCGTTCGGCCTCAAGTTCATCGGGATGGCCGAGACGATCTACGGGCTTCTGCTCGTGCTTTTCATCATCTTCCTGCCCGCGGGAATCTGGGGCAGCCTGGGCCGGTGGCTGGGGCGGTCCCAGGCGGCGAGGGTCGCGTGAGCGGGCGCCGCGCCGGCCTGCGAGGCCTCGTCGAGCGCCGGCAGGGGCTCGTCGTGCCGGGCGCCTACGACGCGCTCTCGGCGCGGCTCGTGGAGCAGGCGGGATTCCCCGCGGTGTACATGACCGGCTTCGGCGTCTCCGCCTCGCGGCTCGGTCTGCCGGACCTGGGCTTCGCGGGGCTCGCCGAGATGGTCGACCAGGCCCGGAACCTGGCCGCCGCCGTCTCGATCCCGCTGATCGCGGACGCCGACACGGGCTACGGCAGCGCGCTCCAGGTGCGCCGTACCGTGCAGCAGTACGAGGCGGCCGGCGTCGCCGCCCTCCACATCGAGGACCAGGTCGCGCCGAAGCGCTGCGGTCACCTCGCCGGCAAGCAGGTGGTGCCCGCCGAGGAGTTCGTGGGCCGGATCCGGGCCGCGGTGGAAGCGCGCACCGATCCCGATCTCCTGGTGATCGCGCGGACGGACGCGATCGCGGTGACCGGCTTCGAGGATGCGCTCGCGCGCGCCGATGCCGCGGCCCGCGCGGGGGCCGACGTCCTCTTCGTGGAGGCGCCGACCTCCGAGGCGGAGATCGAGGCCTTGCCGCGCCGGCTCGACCGGCCGCTCCTCTTCAACTACGCGCCGAGCGGCCGGTCGCCGCTCCCCCCGTTCGCCCACCTGCGCGCGCTCGGCTACGCGGTCGTCATCCTGCCGGTGGACCTCCTGTTCGCGGCGACGCGGGCGATGCAGCGGGCGCTCGCGGAGCTCCGCGACGGGGGCGCGACGGCCCGGAACCCCGAGCGTCTCGTGTCATTCCAGGAGTTCCTGGAGCTGATCGGCCTGCCGGACCAGCTCGCGCTCGGCCAGCGGTACTGAGGGCGCCGCCTCCCGGTCCGTCCCGACTCGCCCCGGCGGCGCCGCGTCCGCTCGACCCTCGCGTCCGGTCGGCGGCGGCGCCGGCTAGCGGGCCCGTCGTGCCCGGACTTCTCGCAACGTGCCGAGCACGCCCTTCGGGAAGAAGAACACCACCAGGATGAACAGGATCCCGAAGTAGAGGAGCCACCGGTCGGCAAGCCGCTGAAGGATCTCGGAGCCGGGCGCCAGCGCGGCGCCGAGCGCGCGGAGATCGGGAAGCAGGGTCCGGGCGGTGAGGAGGACGGCGGCGCCGACGATCCCGCCGTACAGCGTCCCCAGGCCGCCGATGATCACCATCAGCAGGACGTCGAGCATGATCGGGACGCCGAGGGTGGACTCCGGGTTCACGTACCGGACCCAGACCGTGTAGAGCCCGCCGAGCACGGTCGCGACCACGCTCGCGAACGACGACGCGACGAGCTGAAACACGAACGTCCGGTAGCCGAGGGCCTCCGCCCGGAGCTCGTTGTCCCGGATCGCCTGCAGCGTGCGCCCCAGCGGCGAGTGGACGAACCGGCTCATGACGAGGAACAGCACGAGGCATGCCGCCAGCACCGAGTAGTAGGTCACGGTCCGCGCGCTCAGCGGGACGCCGAGGAACTGCCCGCCCGCCCAGCTCACCGCGAAGACGCCGGGGAGCTTCGGCGAGAGACCGTCCTCGCCCCCGGTGAGGGGCGTCCACTGCACGGCGAGGATGAGGGCGAACTCCGCGAACGCGAGCGTGATCATCGCGAAGAAGAGCGCCTTGACGCGGAGCGAGAAGGCGCCGATCAGGGCCGCGACCGCCGCCGAGATCAGGGCTCCGGCCAGGAAGCCGAGGCCGAGGTGGCCATAGGTCACACCGCCCAGCTTGCCGAGGGCAAGCGCGACGGCGTAGGCGCCGATACCGAAGTACATCGCGTGCCCGAAGGAGACGATCCCCGTGTACCCGATCACGACGTCGTAGCTCGCCGCGAGCGTCGCGAACAGCGCGATCTTGAGCGCGAGGTCGGTGACCTTGAAGGAGGGGGCCACCAGCGGCACCAGGACGAACGCGGCGAGGACGCCGAGCCGGAGCCAGACCGTCGGCTCGCGGAGCCGGCCTCGGCGGGCGACCTCGCGGGCCGACTCCACCGGCGTCGGCCCGCTGGAGCTCACTTGCCGGCTCCGAAGAGCCCCGTCGGCCGCAGCAGGAGGATCAGAACCATGAGCGCCATGTTGACGCCGATGGCCGCCTTGGGGAGGAGGAAGGCGACGTAGTTGTAGGAGAGCCCGACCAGGAGCGCGCCGACGAGCGAGCCGGTGACGCTTCCGAGCCCGCCGATGATCACGACGATGAAGGCGAAGACGAGTTGCTCGCCACCCATCGCCGGTCGGACCGACTGGCTGAAGATCGCCCACATGAGTCCGCCCACGCCCGCCAGGGCCGAGCCGGCGGCGAACACCCCCGTGAAGTAGCGAGACAGATTGTGGCCCATCACCTGGACCATCTCGCCGTTCTCGACGCCGGCCCGTACGATGAGCCCCACCCGCGTCCGGTTCAGAACCAGGCGCATGCCGGTGTAGACGATGAGACCCAGAGCGATGGCGACGACGGGGAACCGAAGGATCACCACATCGGCCACGTCCCACGAGCCCTGAAGCGTGGCGGGCACCGGCATCACCTGGTCGTTCGGGCCCCAGACGATCCGGATCAGCTCCTCGAGGACGATGGTCGCGCCCAGCGTGATGAGGATCTGGAACAGGTGCTGGCCGTAGACGGGCCGGACGATCACCCGCTCCAGCAGGAGCCCGAGGGCGGCCGTCGTCAGGACGGCGGCCAACACCGCGACGAGGAGGACCAGCAGGTTGGCGGCGACTGACCCGCTCGTCGCCCAGTGGAAGTGCCGGTCCAGCAAGACCGCGATGCTGAAGCCCGCGAAGGCGCCCCAGGAAAACAGCGCGCCATGGGCGAAGTTGAGAACGTCCATCAGGCCGAAGATCAGGGTCAGGCCCGAGGCGACGAGGAAGATCAGCATGCCCATGGCGAGGCCCGCCACGCTGAGCGTCAGGTAGGTCCGTGGCTCGATGGCGAGGAGCGGTGCCAGGAGGAGCGCGAGGCCGACCGGGACCAGGAGCCGGGTCTGCGTCACGGTCGACATGGGGACTCAGACCCCGAGATAGCGCTGCTTGAGCGCCGGGTCGCCGACGAGCGCGGCCATGGACCCGGCCTCGACGGTTCGACCGTCGTCGAGGAGGACGAAGTCGTCGCCGATCGCCTCGGCGAGCGCGAGGTTCTGCTCGACCAGGAGGATCGTCACCTCCCGCTTCATCGTCCGCAGGGCGTCCGTCAGGTGCTCGACGATGATGGGCGCGAGGCCCTTCGACGGCTCGTCGATCAGGAGAAGGCGATTCGGGTTCACCAGGGCCCGCGCGATGGACAGCATCTGCTTCTGCCCGCCGGAGAGCGTCCCCGCCCGGGCGTGGCGGAAGCGCTCGAGGTCCGGAAACAGCGCGAGGACTCGGCGGAGACGGTCGTCCGAGCTGGCGTCGTCCACGATCCGGGCGACGCGGAGGTTCTCGTCCACCGTGAGGGTCTGGAAGATCCCCTGACCCTCGGGGACGTAGCCGATCCCGAGCCGGGCGACCGCGTACGGAGGCAGGTCGTGGGTCGGCCGCCCGTCGAAGCGGACGGCGCCACGGCGAGGGTGAAGCAGGCTCATCGCCGTGCGGAGGGTCGTGGTCTTGCCCGCGCCGTTCCGGCCGAGAAGCACGGTCACGGCGTCCGGCCGGACGCGGAGGGAGACGCCCTGGAGAATGTGATGCTGGCCGATGTAGGCGTGCACGTCCTCGAGCTCGAGGAGCGGCGTCACGTGCGAGCTCCGCCCCCGAAATAGGCGGCCTGGACCTCGGGGTTGCGGGCGATCGCCGAGGGGGTGTCGTCGGCAATGAGCCGGCCGTCTTTCAGCACGGCGATCGTATCGGAGAGCGTCATCACCATGTCGATCTTGTGCTCGACGAGAAGAATGGTCTCGGTGCGACGCGCGCGGATCCGGTCGATCAGGGCCACGATCGTCGGGACTTCCTCGAGCGACATGCCGGCGGTGGGCTCGTCCAGGAGGAGGAGTGAGGGCGCGAGGGCCAGCAGAATGCCCAGCTCGAGCTTGCGCTTCTCGCCGTGGGCGAGGGTTCCGGCGAGGGCGGCCCACTTGCTCTCCAGCAGGACCTCGGCCAGTAGCGCGTAGGCCTGGTCCTCGAGGTCGGGGAAGCTGCGGTAATCCCGCCAGGCGACGAGACCCAGCCCCCGGCGGGCCTGGACGGCGAGCCGGACGTTCTCGAGGACGGAAAGAGTGGGGAAGACGTTCGTCAGCTGGAAGGAGCGGCCGATCCCGAGACGAGTCCGCGCGGCGGCGCTCCACGCCGTGATGTCGCGGCCCGCGAACGCGATCCGACCCTCGCTCGGCCGGTACTGGCCGCTCAAGAGATTGAAGAACGTCGTCTTCCCGGCGCCATTCGGGCCGATGATCGACTTGAGGGTGCCGCGCGCCACCTCGAGGGATACGTGGTCGACGGCCACGTGTCCGCCGAAGCGGATGGTGAGGTCCTCGGTCCGAAGGAGCGGGAGCTCGACCGTCGCGATCGTCTCGGCGGCGCGGCGTTACCGTCCGCGAAGGAAGGCGCGCACCGCCGTCCGCACCCGGGGATGCCGGCCCATGAGCACCGTGTAGTGGTTGGTCCCCCGGACCTCCACGAGCTTGGCCTTTGGGATCGCCGCGGCCATCGCCTGCGCCTCCTCGCGGGTCATAAGACAGTCGGTCGCGGTCAGCAGCCCGTCGGGGGCGCGAAGGACGAGGGTTGGGCAGCGAACGCGGTGGTGGAGGGTCCAGAGCCGCTCCCGCTGGAGGCTCGCCAGCTCCTCCGCGATGGCCGGGGGGGACGCCTTCGGGCGCACGGCGCCGGACGGCAGCGTCTCGACGTCGTACCGGAAATACCCCTCCAGGTGGTCGTTCCAGCGTCCCGCGAACATCGGGAGCCCCCGCATCCGTCCGAGGAAGGCCTCGAGCGAGGGGAACTCCATCCCGAGACGCGCGATGGCCGGCCCCAAGGAGTCGAGCACCTCCGCCCGGACGTCGAGGCCTCCGTCGATCAGGACGAGCCGGCGGACCCGAGCCGGATGGTCGACCGCGAAGCGGAGCGCGATCGCGGCGCCGAGGGAGTGGCCCATCAGGACGGCGCGCCGGAGCCCCAGACGGTCGAGCAGCGCCCCGAGGTCCTGGCCGTGGGCGGCGAGACTGTATCCCGTCCCGGGTTTGTCGCTGTCCCCGCGACCCCGGAGGTCGTAGGCGACCAGGCGGAAGTCCGGGGCGAGGACCTCGGCCATCGCGGCCCAGCAGCGGTGGTTGGCCGTCAACCCGTGAATGCCGACGACCGTCGTCGGCGACCGGCCCTCTCCGGGCCACTCGTGGACGGCGAGGGCGACGCCGTCCGCCGCGACGCGGGCCACTCCGCCCCCTACCGCTTGTTCTGGATCGGGGGGGCCGTCTCCTGGGGCGAGAGCTCGCGAGTGAGCACGGGTACGAGCCAGGCCACGTCAGGCTTGGCCACGAGCTTGAACGCGTACATGGGCTGGAGCGCCTGATGATCCTCCTTGCGGAAGGTCATCTTGCCCTTGGGGGTGTCGAAGTCCATGCCCTCCATCGCCTGGATCAGCTTCTCCGTATCCGTGCCGCCCGCCTTCTGGATCGCGGTGACTGTCGCCATCGCCGCCGCGAACCCGCCCGCGGTGAAGAAGTCCGGGGGCTCGTTGAAGCGCTTCTGGTGCTCGCGAGCCAGCCAGTCGTTCACCGGGTTCTTCGGGATCTCGTAGTAGTAGTACGCGCCGCCGACCAGGCCCTCGAGGTTCTGGGCCTTCATGGCCTTCAGCACGTCGAGGACGTTGCCGCCGGTCGTGAGCGTGATCCCGAACTTGTCGAGGCGGTTGGCCACCAGCTGCGCGAACGGCCCGCCCTTCCCGGCCCAGATCACGAAGACGTACTTGGGCCCCGGCTTGTCCTTGAGCGCCCCGATGATCTTCTGGATCGGCGCGGTGAAGTCGGTCGCGTCCCGGGGCGTGTATTCCTCGTGGACCACCTGGGCCCCGAGCTTCTCGACGGCGGCCTTGTAGGCGGCGACGCCGTCGCGTCCGAAGGCGTAGTCCTGGGCGATCGTGGCGATCAGGACCCCGGGCTTGGCCACCGCCAGGGCGTTCGAGATCGCGTCCTGCCCGGAGTTCCGGCCGGTCCGGAAGATGTAGCGGTTCCAGTGCTCCCCGGTGATGCTGTCGGCCACTGCGGGCTCGACGATCAGGACCTTTTTGAACTCCTCGGCTACGGGCAGGATCGCGAGAGCTGCCGCGCTCGACGTCGTCCCCACGACGAGGTCGACCTTGTCGTCCCCGTAGAGCTTGGTCACCTTCTGCTTCGAGACGTCGGGCTTGAGCTGGTCGTCCTCGATCAGGACTTCGATCTTCCGGCCGAGCACGGCGTTGGTGCCGCCCGTCGCGTACTCGAGCCCGAGCTTGAAGCCGTTGACCGCCTGCTTCGCGTAGACCTCGAACGGGCCGGTCAGGCCCTGGACCAGCCCGATCTTGATCGGCGTCTGGGCCGCGCCCGGATTCGGGACGAGCACGATCGCCACGAGGGCGAGAGCGAAGCGGAGGGCGAGGAACCCGTGTCTCTGCATGATGATCTCCTGCTGGAAGTGCTCGGACTTTCCCGGGGCATCGCGATTCTGTCCGGGTCGGCGCCACCGTATCGTGGATGCCGCGCCGCGTCAAGCGATGCCGGCCCCGGGACATCAGGTCACCGACACCACGCCCGCCGCCGGCGCGCTCCCGGTCGGCGCGCACCCCGTTGACATGCGCGGGCGACTTTGCTTTCTGGACTGTCGTGAGATGTGTGCTCGTCCGCCACGGAACCGCCGCGCCGGGCCCGGACGATCGGGCGCGACCCCTCACGCCGGCGGGGCGGGCGGAGGTCGAGGGAACGGCGCGCGCGCTCCAGGCTCACGGGGTTCGCGTGGCCGAGATCCGCCACTCCGATCTCCTCCGTGCCCGCGAGACGGCGGAGATCCTGGGCGCGCGCTTCGCGCCGCCGCGGGGCGTCCACGCGACGACGGGGCTCCTGCCCGAGGACGACCCGGACGTGGCGGCGGCCGAGCTCGCGCTGGCGACGGCGCCTCTCATACTGGTCGGCCACCTGCCGCATCTCGCGCGGCTGACCGCGGTCCTCGCGGGCGACGCCGTGCTCGAGGGGATCCCGTTCAACCCCGCGACCGCGGTGGGCCTCCGGCGCGAGCCCGATGGGTGGACGCTCGAACTGGTGGTACCGGCGCACCCGGACGGCGTCCGATGACCGCGCACCTCGCCTGCGTTCGCTGCGGAGCGACGGCGCCGCTCGGCCCCGCGTTCGAGGGCTGCCCGGTGTGTCCCGGTGCGCCGCGCCCGGCCCTCGAGGTCGTCTACGACTACGCGACGCTCGCGGCCGCGGGGACTCTGAAAGCGTGGACGTCGCGCGCAGGCGGGCTCTGGCGCTTCCGCGAGCTCCTGCCGCTCCCGCCGGACGCAACGGTCGTGACCTTGGCGGAGGGCGCGACGCCGCTCGTCCGCCTCCAGGACGGCGGTCCTCACCGCATCTGGGTGAAGGACGAGACGCGCAATCCCACCGGGTCCTTCAAGGACCGGCTCCACGCCGTGTCCCTGTCGATGGCCCGCGTCCTGGGTTTCCGAAAGGCCGTTGCCTCGACCACCGGGAACCACGGCACGGCGCTGGCCGCCTACGCGGCGCGCGCGGGGCTGGCGGCGCTGGTGTTCTGCGACCCGAGGGCGCCGGTGGTCCAGCGGCGGCTGATGCAGCTCTACGGCGCCCGCGTCGTCGTGCTGGCCGACCGGGGTGGCCACCTCGCGTGGCTGGTCCGCGAGCGCGGCTGGTACCCGTCGCTCGGGATGACGCCCGAGCCGGTGGCGACGCCGTACGGAGTCGAGGGGTACAAGACCATCGGCTACGAGGTGTACTTCCAGCTCGGCGCGCGCTTCCCGGGCCGGATGCTGGTGCCGACGTCGGGCGGCGACGCGGTGTACGGACCGTGGAAGGGTTTCCGGGAGCTTCGCGCGCTCGGCGCCCCGGGCGAGCTGCCGCGGATGGTGGCGGTGCAGGCGGCGGGCTGCGACCCGATCGTCCAGGGCTGGCGCGCCGGGGCCACGACGGTGCCCGTGCACCCGGACCCGCAGACGATCGCCGTGTCGATCGCGGACGAGACCGGCGGACCCGCCTCGCTCCGCGCGGTTGCCGAGTCCGGCGGCACGGCGGAGGCGGTCTCGGACGCCGCGATCCTCGACGCCATGCGGCGCCTGGCGCGGCAGGGGATCGCGGTCGAGCCCTCCTCGGCCGCCTCGGTCGCGGCCGCGCTGGCGCTCGCGGCCCGGGACGAGCTCGACCCCGACGAGGACGTCGTGTGCGTGCTGACCGGCGCGGGCGTGAAGTGGCCGGACGCGCTCGTCGACGCGCTCACGCCGCAGGAGCTCTCGGACGCGCGCCCGGCGGCCGTCCGCGCGTGGATCGACGCGTTCGACGCGGCCGCGCCGTCCGCGCGCGCTTGACACCCGGGGGGCGGCTCCGTCAGAGTCCTTTGCACGGCCCTCAGCAGTCGCGTGGGCCGAACGACCCGAGCGGTCCGCGGATCCCCGGACGCGCGCCAACGAGGGAGACACCATGAGCGAGACCCCCGCAGCTCCGATCTCACGCCGTCACTTCCTGGCCACGACCGCTGCGCTCGGGGGCGGCAGCCTTCTCGCGGCCGGCGGCGCGCGGCCGCGCCCGGCCCGCGCCCAGGGCTCGCTGAAGGGGACCAAGCTGACGATCATCGCCGGCGACTGGTACGTCCCCGAGACCAACAAGATGCTCGACGACCTCGTCGCGTCCCTGTCGAAGGACACCGGGATGGACGTGAAGGTCGAGCGCTTCGCCGGCGAGCAGCAGGTGGCGAAGGTCGCGGCCATCGTGGGCAGCGGCCAGGGCGGCGACATCGCGGTGGTCCGCGACTTCGACGCCTATCTCTACGCCGACAAGCTGATCGACGTGACGGACCTGGCGAACGACGTCGGCAAGACCTACGGCGGCTGGTTCGACGTCGCGCAGCAGGCGTGCGTGGTCAAGGGCCGGTGGAAGGCGGTCATGATCGGCCAGGCGCCGGCCGCCTGGAACTACCGCACGGACATGTTCCGCGCCGCGGGCGTCGAGAAGTTCCCGGACACGTTCGACGAGCTCCTGGTCGCAGCCCGGAAGCTCCACGCCAAGGGCACGCCGATCGGCATGACGCTCGGGCACGCCTCGGGCGACGGGCGCTCCACCAACTACCCCGTGCTGTGGGCGTTCGGCGGCAAGGAGTTCGAGGCCGACGGCAGGACCGTCGCGCTGAACTCGCCCCAGACGCTCAAGGCGGTCGAGTGGTACACCGAGATCTACAAGGTCATGGATTCCGGCGTCACCGCCTGGCTCGACCCCGACAACAACCAGGCGTTCCTCGCGGGGAAGGTGTCGGCCACCGTCAACGTCAACACGATCTACCTGGCCGCGCGGACCGCGGCGCCGACCGATCCCGCGAAGAAGATGCTGATCGACAACATGGACCACGCCAACTGGCCCGCCGGGCCCGCCGGGCGGTTCGGGCACTACAACATCAACCTGTGGGCCGGTTTCGCGTCCAGCAAGAACCGCGAGGGGCAGCTCGCCTTCCTGCGCGCGTGGCACGACCGGAGCTTCCTGCCGAAGTGGACGAAGGCGGGGCAGTCCTACTTCATCCCACCGTTCGTCGGGTTCGACAAGGAAGACGTCTGGCCGGACGACCCGAAGCTCAAGATCTTCCGCGAGCTGAACAAGGTGAATCGTCTCGCCGGTTACGCTGGCCCGCCCACGCCGGCCGCGGCCGAGGCCGTCAACAAGTTCGTCCTGGTGGACATGTTCGCCAAGGCCGCGACCGGTCAGCTCAAGCCGGCCGACGCGGTGAAGTGGGCCGAGAAGGAGTACCAGCAGATCGCCCAGAAGCGCCTCGGGTAGGCGGAGCACGGCCGGCGCCGGCGGCGATTCGACGGCCCGCCGGCGCCCGTCTCGAGAGATGGCGCGGCTCTCGATCCGACGCTGGCTCGACCAGGAGCAGACGCTCGCGTGGCTCCTGGTCGGGCCGCTCGTGCTCCTCCTCCTCGGCCTCGTGGCCTACCCGTTCGGCGTCGCCGTCATGTATGCCCTCTCCGACCGGACGCTCGCCGAGCCGGGGCGCTTCGTCGGGCTCGCCAACGTCTGGAACCTCTGGGACAACCAGATCTACCGGCAGACCCTGTGGAACACGATCGTCTACACGATCGGCGCCACCATCCTGAAGCTCGGCGCGGGCCTCGGTCTCGCGCTGATCCTCAACGAGCAGCTCCCGATGAAGCGCCTCATCCGCTCCGCCGTCCTCCTGCCGTGGATCGTGCCCACGGTCCTGAGCGCGATGGCCTGGCTCTGGCTCCTGACGCCGAACTTCAGCGTCCTGAACTGGATCCTGATCCACCTGGGGCTGAGCCAGCGCGGACTGCCCTGGCTCACGAGCCCCGCCCTGGCCATGTTCTCCGTGATCCTGGTCAACACCTGGCGCGGGATCCCGTTCTTCGCGATCACGCTCCTGGCGGGTCTCCAGACCATCCCCGGCGAGCTCTACGAGGCGTCCGCCATCGACGGAGCGGGGCCGTGGCACCGGTTCCGCTACGTGACGCTCCCGCTCCTCCAGCCGGTCCTCGTGATCACGCTGATCCTGTCGGTGATCTGGACCTTCTCGGACTTCCAGGTGGTGTACGGCCTGACCCAGGGCGGCCCGATGAACTCGACGCACGTCCTGGCGACCCTCAGCTACCAGGTCGGGCTGGCCTCCGGCAACATCGGCGAGGGCGCGGCGATCTCGCTCACGATGCTGCCGCTCCTCCTGATCCTGATCGTGTGGCAGATCCGGCACCTCCGCCGGGGGGCCGTGGCGTGACGCGGCGGCCGGGCGTCGAGCGCTGGCTGTTCGTCTACGCGCCGCTCGGCTTCGCGCTCGTGTTCCTGCTCGGCCCCTTCTACTGGATGGTCATCACGGCGCTCAAGCCCAACTCCGAGCTCTACAACGCCGACCGGAGCCCGCTCTACGTCGCCACCCCGACCCTCGAGCACTTCGTGTACCTGTTCACGAAGACGGCGTTCGTCGAGTGGACCAAGAACACCATGATCGTGGCGACCGGCTCGACGGCGCTGGCCCTCCTCCTCGGGGTGCCGGCCGGCTACGCGCTGGCCCGCTTCCGCTTCCGGGGCGCCGGCCTGGTGGGGACGGGGGTCATCGTGACGTATCTCGTGCCGACGAGCCTCCTGTTCATTCCGATGGTCCAGGTGATGAGCACCATCGGCCTGGTGGACAGCTACTGGGCGCTGGTAGTCGTGTACCCGACCTTCCTCGCGCCCTTCGTCACGTGGCTGATGGCGGGCTACTTCCGGACCATCCCCGGCGAACTGGAGGAGTGCGCGCGCATCGACGGGGCGAGCCGCCTGGGCGCCCTGTGGCGGATCGCGATCCCGCTGGCCCGGCCGGGGATCGTGTCGGCGGGCATCTTCGCCTTCACGCTCTCGTGGAACGAGTTCATCTACGCGCTCACCCTGGTGACGGCCTCGAGCGAGCGCACCATTCCGGTGGGCGTGCTGGTCCAGCTCACGCGGGCCGACTTCTACTTCTGGGGGCCGCTCATGGCGGGCGCTCTGGCCGGCTCGATTCCCGTCGCGCTGATCTACTCGTTCTTCGTGGATCAGTACGCGGCCGGCCTCACCGCCGGCGCGGTCAAGGGCTGACCGGGCCGCTCGCCGCTAGCCGCCCATGCGCGGCCCCGGGGCGCGCCGGTAGCCCTCGAGGAAGCGCCGGGTCGCCTCGCCGCAGCGTCGGGCCCGCTCCATCACGGAGAGCCCGGCATCCTCGGCGCAGGGCACCTCGACGGCGATGGGCAGGCCCTCGGGCAGGGCGTCGAGGATGCCGGCGAGCGGGATGTCGCCCGCGCCGGGGTAGTGGCGGTCCCCGCGCGCCTCGCGCCGGAGCGCGTCGGGGCCGACCGGCCGGGGGCCCCGCGCGTCGCAGATCTGGCTGTAGCGGAGCCAGCGCGGATCCAGGCGCCGGACGTCGTCAGGTGTGCCGCCCGACCGCCAGAGGTGGAGCGCGTCGACCAGGATGCCGCCGTTCGGCTGCCCGGCGGCGCGGACGATCCGCTCGGCCTGCCCGATCGACGCCGCGTGCGTGAACGCGGCGAACTCGAGCCCGACGTGGAGGTCGAACTGCGCGCCTTCCTCGCAGAGGCGCGCGAACGTCGCGGTCAGCCGCGCCTCGTCGGGATCGTTGCCCATCGTCAGGACGTTCCGGGCGCCCAGGCGTCGCCCGACCTCGAGCGCCGGCCGAAGCGCGGCCGCGTCGGTGGCCGGGCCGATCCAGATCGACTCCACGTCGAGCACCGTGAGGCCCGTGTCCCGGAGCCGCTCGAGGAGCCGCCGGATCAGCGGCTCGTCGCCGACGACGGGGACGAGGGCGTCGGTGGGGGCCGGCGGCACGATGCGGAGCCCGATCGCGTCGAACCCGCCCGCGACCGCCGCGTCGACGAGCTCCAGCGGATGGGCGTCGATGACGGTGAGGTGCGCGAGCGAGAGGCGGGAGGGCGTCATCGCGTCCGCGGCGGGGCCGATCGGGTGCCTCAGGCCGGGAAGTGCCGGTCGAGGAACGCGAAGAAGTCCCGGTTGAACGCGGCGGGATTCTCGGCCCACGGATAGTGGCCGGAGCCCGGGACCACGGCGAGCTCCGCGCCCTGGATCAGGGCGGCGACACGCTTCATCCCGGCCGGATGCCCGACCTGATCCACCTCGCCCGCTACCAGGAGCGCCGGCACGTCGATAGCCCGGAACCCCGCGACCGCGTCGGCCTCCGGCCACGTCTGGACGGCCGTGACCGCCGCCTTCACCGTGGCCGGCGCGGTACGCGACGCCCAGTCGCGCACGAGGTCGACCTCCGGTCCGGCGGCGCCCGGCCCGAGCATGGAGTCGAGCACCATCGCGTTCGCCGTCACGGGATCCGTCCCCGGCGGTGGCGGCGTCGTGCGCTTCCGCACGAACTCCTCCTGCTCCTCCTTCGTGCGGTTGGCGAAGTACCCGATGGTCGAGGAGATCACGATGCCGTGCACCAGGGCCGGCGCCTTCAGGCGGATGCGCGGGGTGATCTGGCCGCCCATGCTGTGCCCGTGGAGCACGTTGCGCCGGCTGCCGAGGCTCCGGATCAGGTGCGCCCCGACCTCGGCCACGACGTCGAAGGTGAAGGGATCGGGCAGGGGGGACAGCCCGTAGCCGGGCGCGTCCCACGCCACGACCCGGTAGCCTCGCGCGACCAGCCGCTCCGTCTGAAAGCGCCAGTACTCCTTGGCGCCGTAGATGCCGTGGAGGAGGAACACCGTGACCGGGCCGTCCCCGGACACGGTGTGGTCCGGCATCCTCACGCCGGCGAGTTCTCAGCCGGCATCGACGCGCCAGGCGGCGAAGCCGCAGCCGAGGTACACCTCCGGGCAGTTGCGGTAGCCGATCAGCTCGAAGCCGCGCCGTCCGGCGGCGGCGTGGGCGGCGACCCAGTTGCGGATCTCGGCCGCGCCGTTGCCGATCGTCGGCAGCTTGGCGTCGAGGAACTCGAGCAGGGGCCGTTCGTTGCCCTGCTCGAACAGGCGGATGCACTCGCGGTCGAAGGGCTCGTCGATCTCGCCCATGGTGGGCTCGCCGATCGAGTGGCTCAGTCCGCCGGTCGCGAGCACCGCCACCCGCAGATCCTCGGGATAGCTGCGGATGGCGTCGGCGATCATGGCGCCCCACTGGGAGCAGCGCCGGACGCTCGGGAACGGCGGCTCGAGATCGTTGAAGATGATGGGGACGATCGGCGGCAGGGACGTGAATCCGCTCTTCCACAGCGGGATGCAGAAGCCGTGGTCGAGCGTCAGCTGGTGGGACACCGCCGGGTCGAAGTCGCGCGCGAGCGCGTGCTCCAGGATGTGGTGGGCCAGCTTCGGATGGCCCGCGATCGTCTTGAAGGGGCACTCCCGCATCCAGGGCTCGGCCGGTCCCTCGTGCGCCTCGCCCACTCCGATGCAGATGCTGGGCAGGTTGTTGATGAAGAAGTTCACCCAGTGATCGGGGGCGATCTCGACCAGGACGTCGGGGCGGGCGGCACGAATCCGGCGGCCGAGCTCGGCGAGGGCGCGCGTCAGCTCCTGCTGGTCGGCCGGCTTGATGTTCTTCCAGCCGCGGACGAACAGCGGGGCGTGGCTGGACGCGAACACCCCTACCAGGCTAGCCATGGCCGGGTCTCGCGGCGGCGGGCGCGCCGACGCCGCGCACCCTCCGCAGGAACTCCGCCTCCGGCATCCCGGCGACGACGAAGTAGAACCGGAGCAGGTACGGGTTGACCCGCGGCGCGAGCGCCACGACGTCGTCGCGCTCGACCGCGGCGCGCACCTCGGGCGCCAGGGGATAGCGCGCCAGGACCTTCTGGCGATCGACCCGATACGCCTCGCCCAGGGACGGCGAGCTGTGGAGATCGAAGAAGAGCTTGCTGAGCCAGTAGTCTCTCATCGGCGTGGGAGGCGCGCCCGGGCGTCCAGCCCTCGGCCGCCGGAAGGATCTTGGGTGCGTGGCGGCCGCCCTGTCAAGGGGCCGCGGGGCGCCCCGATCGATCGGGCCCCGGCCGGCGGACGCGATCGCCGTGGTGGCCTATAATCGCGCCGTGAACCCGCCGGACCCGACGGTGGACGCGCGGTCCCCGTTCGCGCTCGCCGTCGGCACGCTCATCGATGGGCGGGGAGGCCCGCCGGCCGCCGACGTGATCGTCCGCGTCCAGGCGGGACGGATCGTCGCGATCGGGCCGGCCGCCGCGCCCGGCGCGCTCGCCGAGCCCGTGCTCGACTTCCGCCGACAGGTCCTGATGCCGGGGCTCGTCGACGTCCACGCCCATCCCACGCTGCCCTCGGACCGGCGCAGCCTGGAGGCGAGCCTCGTCGATCCCGACGAGCTACTCACGCTGACCGCGATGCGCCAGCTCACCCGTCACCTCCGGGCGGGGGTGACGACCGTTCGCGATTGCGCGTCCCGCGGGCGGACCATGTTCTGGGTCCGGGAGGCCATCCGGCGCGACTACTTTCCCGGCCCGCGGCTGCAGGTGGCGGGGCGCGCCATCACGCACAGCCGCGGGCACCTCCACTGGTGCGGGAGCGTCGCGGACACCCCCGACGAGATCCGTCGCGAGGTCCGGATCCTGGTGGCCGAGGGCGCCGACGTCATCAAGGTCGTCGCCTCGGGCGGCGGCACGCAGGGCGGGATCCCGTATCTGGCCTCCTACACCGTCGACGAGCTTCGGACGGCGGTGGACGCGGCCCACGCGCTGGAGCGGCGCACGGTGGCCCACGCGCGCTCGACCCAGTCCATCGAGAACTGCGTGCGCGCCGGGGTCGACGCCATCGCCCACGTGGAGTTCCTCGCGCCGGGCGAGGTCGTCGACATGGGCGGAGCGGGCGCGCCGACCGGCCTGCCCCGGCTGGATCCGCGCGTGGCCGAGGCGCTGGCCGCCTCTCCCGCCTTCCTGGACCTCAACCCGCAGTCGAGCGGCTGGGACACCGTCCTGCTGCTCCGCCAGCGGGCCCGGCAGGCCGGGCTGAGCGCGAGCGAGCGGACGCAGCTCGCGAACCTGGAGCGCTACTTCGACCACTTCCTCCCGGTCATCGGCGCGCTCCGCGACCTGGGCCTGGTGGACCGCATGGCCTTCGGGAGCGACGCCGGCCCGTTCGACACCGAGTTCGGTCACCTCGAGTACAACGTCGACCTGGCGAGACAGGCCGGCCTCTCGCCGATGGAGTCCCTCCAGGTCGTGACCCGGAACGCGGCGCGCCTCCTGGGGCTGGACGCCGACGTGGGCACCGTGGAGGTCGGCAAGGCCGCGGACCTCCTCCTGCTCGACGCCGACCCGCTCGCGGACGTCGCGAACCTCGAGCGAGTGGCGGCGGTCTTCCGGGACGGCGCGCGCGTGCGCTGAGAGCTGCCGAGCCTCGCCGGGCTCCGGGCGGCTCTGACCGTCAGGTGCCTCCGAGCGCGGGGGCGCGGCGCACCCAGCGGCCGTCCTTCAGGATTCCCGGAATCCGGTCACGATCCTCCAGGATCCGGATGCTCGCCAGGGGATCGCCGTCGACGACGAGGAGATCGGCGGCCTTGCCGACCTCGACGGTGCCCGTGACGTCCAGCAGATCGAGGAGCTCCGCCGCGTTCCGGGTCGCGGCGACGATGGTGTCGGCCGGGGACAGGCCACCCTCGACCATCAAGGCCAGCTCCTGGGCGTTCGCGCCGTGTCGATTGAAGGGCGTCCCGGCGTCGGTGCCCATCGCGATGCGCACGCCGGCTCGGACGGCCTTGCGGAAGCTCTCCCGGTGGATCTCCAGGACGCCCGAGGCCTTCGTGACCACGTACGCGGGGATGCCCGCGCTCGTGCCGTGCCGGGCGATCATGGCGGGAGCGACCAGCGTCGGCACCAGGAACGTGCCCCGCCGGCGCATTTCTTCGATCACGGCGTCGTCGAGGTAGACTCCGTGCTCCACCGAGTCGACGCCGGCCAGCACGGCGTTCTTGATTCCGGCGTTGCCCTGAGCGTGGGCGATCGCCCGCCGAAAGGCCTTGTGGGCCTCGTCGACGCCCGCCGCCAGCTCCGCCTCGGTGAAGGAGGACGCGCGCGGGTCGACGCCGGGCGTCATCCCGCCGCCGGTGGCCGTGAACTTGATGCAGTCCGCGCCGGCCTTCAGCTGCTCGCGCACGGCGCGCCGCACGTCGTCGGGCCCGTCGGCCTCGCGGCCGATGAACCACCCATGCCCGCCCGTCATGCAGATGATCGCCCCGGCGGCGCGCATCCGCGGCCCGGGCACGCGACCCGCCGCGATCGCCTCGCGGAGGCGGATGGCCACGCCCGCCCGCGCGCCCACGTCCCGGACGGTGGTGACGCCGGCCTCGACGGTCGCGCGGGCGTTTGCCGCAGCGGTCCAGGCGAGGTCCGGCACCGGCACCGTGGCAGCCTGCTCCACGTCCTTCGGGTCGCCCGCGAAGGTCAGGTGGACGTGGCAGTCGATCAGCCCGGGCATGAGCGTGCGGCCCTGGAGATCGAGCACCTCGGCCTCGCCGCCGGGGTGCGAGCCGCCCACGGCCGCGATCTTGCCGCCCTCCAGCACCACGTCGACGCTCGCGCGCGGTGGCGCGCCGGTGCCGTCGAGAAGGCGCGCGTTCCGGAGGACCGTCCGGGGAGGCGAGTCAAGGACCACGGTCTCTCGGATCAGCCGGGCTGGTGGCCCGGATCCAGACCGCGCAGGAAGTCGCGCACGAGACGGAGCCGCGGCACGGCCACGCCCGACCGCTCGCCCCGCTCGACCAGGTCCGCGAAGACGTCGTCCACCTCGATCGCGCGGCCCGCCCGGAGGTCCTGGGTCATCGACGCGAAGCTCTCGACGCCGCCGGTTGCCGCGGGCGCGAGGAACGCCTTCTGGCCGAGCGCGGCGACCGTCTCCTCGTCCGGCCGCGTCACGTAGGTCCGGATCGGGAAGTTCGTGTAGTCGCCGACCGGCACGCCGTGGGCGGCGGCGATGGCGGCGGTTTCCCGGACAAGCCCGAGGTAGGCGCGGATCAGGTGCGGGTCCCGGAAGAGCCGGGGCGTGCTGATGCGCAGCACCGACGTGACGCCGAACACCCCCGCCGCGTTGCAGGCCTTCGACCACAGGACGGTCCGGATGTCCGGCGGCGCCTCGACCGGGATGCCGGCCGCCCGGAGCCGCTCCATGGCGTCCGCGACGCGCGCGGTCGGCGCGGCCGGTCCCGTCCCGATCTCGCCGAGGAAGGTGCAGCCGAGGCTCGCGACCGCGATCTCCCCCTCGGACCGCCGCTCGCCGCCCAGGATGGTCACCGCGCCCACGACCCGCTCGGCGCCGAAGATCTCCGCCAGGACGTCGTCCTTCGCCATGCCGTTCTGGAAGCCGCCGACCCAGGCGTCCGCGTCGCCCGGCGCGGGCCACTTCGACTTCACGTGCGCGGCGGCCTCGCGGAGGTGGTGCCCCTTCGCCGCGAACAGGACCGCGCCGCCCCGGGGGAGGTCCGCGGGATCGCCCGTCAGGCCGACGACGCCCGCCGGCGCCGGCGCAGGCCCCAGGGGGACGTCGAGCGTCACCACCCCGCGGAGCCGGATCGTCTGGGCGTTCCGGAGTCGGTCGAGCGTGCCGGGCGTCGCGAGCAGCGTGACCGGCTGGCCGCTCCGGGCGAGCAGCGCGGCGAACGCCTGGCCGAGCGACCCGGCGCCGACGAGGGCCAGCGCGCCGACGGCTGGCGCGCTACTCGGCACGGAGGTCGCGAATCGCGCGGACGACGGCGTCCACGTCCGGCACCATGGCCTTCTCGAGCGGCGGGCTGTAGGGCGTGGGCGCGTGGAGCCCGTTCAGTCGCCGGATCGGTGCGTCGAGGTCGTCGAACCCCCGGTCCGCGACCTGGGCGGCGATCTCGGCGCCAATCCCGCACGGGCCGAAGGACTCGTCGGCGACGAGGAGCCGGCCGGTCTTGTGGACGGACTCGAGGATGGCGTCGAGGTCGAGCGGCGCCAGCGTGCGCGGGTCGATGACCTCGACGGAGACTCCCTCGCGGGCCAGAATCTCGGCGGCAGCGAGGGCGCGCGGCACCATGACCGCGATGCCGACCACCGTCACGTCGGAGCCCGTGCGGGGGACCGCGGCGCGGCCGAACGGCACCAGGTGCTCGCCGTCCGGCACCGGGCCCCGCGTCTGGAGGAGCGAGCGGTGCTCCATGAACACGACCGGATCGTCGGACCGGATCGCGGTCTTCAAGAGCCCCTTGGCGTCGGCCGGCGTCGTCGGGACGGCGACGCGGAAGCCCGGGATGTTCGTGAATATCGGGTAGTAGCTGCCGGAGTGGTGCGTGGCCGCCGCGTGGCCGATCCCCACGCATCCCCGGAGGACGATGGGCATCCGCAGCCGGCCGTCGGACATGTACTGGATCTTCGACGTCTGGTTCAGGAGCTCGCCCAGCGCGTCCAGCGCGAAGTCGAAGAACATGTAGTCGACGACGGGCCGCGTGCCCGTCATGGCCGCGCCGGTGCAGAGGCCCGTGAAGCCGCGCTCGGTGATGGGCGTGTCCCGGAGCCGCTCGGCGCCGTGGCGCTCGAACAGCCCCACCGTCGTGTTGAAGTTGCCGCCGCGCGCGCCGATGCCCTCGCCGACGACGAAGACGCTGGGATCGCGGGCCATCTCCTCGCTGAGCCCTTCGCGGGCCGCGTCGGTGAACGTCAGCTCGCGCATCACCGCACCTCCCCGGGCTCGGCGTAGACGTGCCGCGGCGCGGTCGCCGGATCCGGCCACGGGCTCGCCTCGGCGAACTGGGCGGCCTCGGCCACCAGGGCGGAGACCTCCTGGTCGATGCGGTCGAGGTCCGTCGCCACGACCTCGCCCGAGCCGAGGAGCCGCTCCCGCCAGCGCGCGATGGGACACCGCGCCTTCCACGCGTCGACCTCTTCGCGGCTGCGATAGCCGGCGTCGCGCATGCCCTCCGAGTGGGCGCGCGTCCGGTAGGTGAGGCACTCGAGGAGGGTCGGCCCCTCGCCGCGCCGCGCTCGCCGCACCGCCACGCCGGCCGCCTCGTGGACGGCGCGGACGTCGTTCCCGTCGACGCGGACGCTCGGCAGGCCGTACGCCGCCCCCCGCGCCGCGACGTCCGGATTGCCCGCCACGGCCTCGAAGGGTACCTCGGTCGCGTAGAGGTTGTTCTCGCAGACGAACAGCACCGGGAGGCGCCAGATCGCCGCCAGGTTCAGCCCCTCGTGGAATGCCCCGTTGTTCGTCGCCCCGTCCCCGAAGAACGCGACGCTGACGCGGTCCTGCCCGAGGAGACGGTAGCTGTACCCGGCGCCCGCCGCCATCACGATGCTGGGCCCGACGATGCCGCTCGTCCCCAGGAGGCCGACCTCCGGCGCGAAGAGGTGCATGCTGCCGCCCCGGCCCCGGGAGCATCCCGTGACGCGCCCGAAGAGCTCGGCCATGAGCGCGCGCGGGGACACCCCCTTGGCGAGCGCGTGCCCGTGGCCCCGGTGGGTGCTCAGGACCGTGTCCTCGGGGCGCAGGTGGGCGCACACGCCGGCGGCGACCGCCTCCTCGCCGACGTAGGTGTGGCAGGCGCCGTGCACCAGCCCCGCGGCGTGCGCCCGGGCGAGCGCCTCCTCCGTCCGCCGGATGAGGACCATCTCGCGATAGAGCGCGAGGCCTTGCTCCCGCGTCGGTCCCGGAATCCGCTCGCTCACCGTCGCCATCGTCGTCCTTTCACGCGCGCCTGGTCAGAGGTCGGTCGGCCAGACCTTGCTGCCGCCCGCGTTCAACGCGAGGTTGCCGCCGTCGACGGGCAGGCTGTGGCCGGTGATGAACGCGGCCGCGTCGGAGGCCAGGAAGAGGACGGCCTTCGCGACGTCCTCGGGCTCCCCGATCCGGTCGAGGGGAATGCCGCGCACGAAGCGCTCCTTCAGCGTCGTGGGATCGAGCCGCGGATCGGCCAGCATCCGGTCCATCGCCTTCGTCATCACCTGAGCCGGCTGGATCGCGTTCACCCGGATGCGGTGGGGCGCCCACTCGACGGCCAGCTCGCGCGTGAGCTGGATGATGCCGGCCTTCGTGACGCTGTAGACGAAGTTGCCCCGGCCGAGGGCCGAGCTGCCGGCGATCGAGCTGATGCTCACGATGCTCCCGCCGGCGCCGCGCGCGATCATGCGGCGGCCCGCCTCGCGCGTCGCGAGGAAGGTGCCGTCCAGGTTGACGCCGACCACCTTGCGCCAGTCCTCGAGGGACAGCGCCTCCGGGCGGGCGCGGTGGCCGACGCCGACGTTGTTCACCAGGATGTCGATCCGGCCGAACTCCCGGTCGACCGCGCCCATCATGGCGAGGACGTCGTCCGGCTCGCCAAGATCGGCACGGACGGCGGCCGCGCGGCGGCCGAGCGCCTGGACCTCCCGCGCCGTGCCGGCCGCGCCGTCGCCGTCGACGTCGCAGACGAGCACGTGGGCCCCGGCGTGGGCGAGGGCGAGCGCGACGGCGTGGCCGATGCCGCCGTTGGCCCCGCCCCCCGTGACGAGCGCCACGCGGTCGTCGAGTCCGAACCACTCGACAAGCTTCGAGCGGCTCATCCGTCCGCCCAAACGGCCGGCCGCTCGACCAGCTGCCGGACGCGCTGGAGGAAGCGAGCGGCCGGCGCGCCGTCGACGACCCGGTGGTCGAAGGTGAGGCTGAGCGCGACCATCTGCCGCGCCGCGATCCGTCCGGCGGCCTCGTCGACCACCACGGCGCGGGCCGCGATCCGGCCGACGCCGAGGATCGCGCACTCCGGCAGGTTGATGATCGGCGTGAAGGCGTCGACGTCGAAGGCGCCGAGATTCGAGACCGTGAACGTGCCGCCCCGGAGGGCGTCGGGCGAGAGGGTGCCCGCGCGCGCCTGGGCAATCAGCACCGCCGACTCCTCGGCCAGGGCCCGGAGCGGCTTGGTCGCCGCGTCGCGCAGAACGCAGGCCAGGAGCCCGCGCGGCGTGTCGACCGCCACGCCGACGTGGACGGCTGGATGGCGAACGATCCGGTCGCCCTCCAGCGACGCGTTGAGGGCCGGGTGCTCCGTGAGCGCGACGGCGGCGAGCTTCACGAAGCAGTCGGTGTATGACGGGGCGCGAGCGCCCGCGGCCTGGAGCGCGGCGCGGAGCCGGACCAGCTCGGTGGCGTCGGCGTCGGTGGTCAAGGTGACCGGCGCGGTCGCGCGCGCGCTCGCGCTCATCCGCTCGGCGATGAGCCGGCGCACCTGACTCGGCCGGTCGGCGACCCCCGCTGCCCGCACGTCCCGCTCGACGATGCGCCCCGTCCGGCCAGTCCCGCGGAGGCGCGTCCAGTCCACGCGGAGCTCGGCGGCGACCCGGCGGGCCCGAGGGCTCGCCGTCGGCCCGCCGCGCGCGGCCGGGGTGACCGCCGGGCGCGCGGGCGCCGCCTCCGCGCCGACGGCGGCGTCCACGCCGGCCGCCGGGACCGCGGCGTGGGCGGCCGCACGGGACCGCGGCCCGGGCAGCGTCTCGCCCGGCGCGAGGACGTAGCCGAGCACCGTGCCGACCGGAACCTTGGCGCCCGGGGCGGGGGAATCGACGGGGATGCGCAGCACGCCCGCGTCGAAGGACTCCACCTCCACCTGGGCTTTGTCGCTCTCGATGACGCAGACCACGTCCCCGCTCCGGATGGGGTCGCCGTCCTTCTTCAGCCACTCGACGAGGACACCTTCCTCGCTCGACCAGCCCAGGCGGGGCATGAGGATTTCGTGGGGCATCTCGGCGCTGGATCATATCACGCGACTCCGGCTCCTCCGGGGGGGCGGACCCCGCTTGCGGGCGTCGCGCCTCGGCGGGATGATGGATGCCGTCGACCGAGACGGCCGCACCGCCCCACCGTCCGCCGGGGCCCAGGAGCATCGCATGAAACCCTTCGTGGTCAACCGCTACGGCCGCATCGTCTTCCCATCCAACTTCTTTCCCGAGCTCGACTTCTCGGTCTTCCAGTCGCTCGACCAGTTCGCGGCCGTCATCCGCCGCGACTTCGAGGAGAAGGCGCCCACGGAGACCGACATCGTGGCCCGGGTCGAGGGCCGAGGGTACGCGAGCCGGTACGAGCTGCTCCGCGACCTCGCCCTGAACCTCTTTTGGGTGAACCGCTACGCGATGACGATGTACCGGAAGCAGCCCACGCGCTGGCGCGACGTGCCGCGGTCCCGGGACGACGTCTTCCTGCCGGTGTTCCGCCAGTGGGACGGCGGGGAGCTGGTGACGGCGATCGAGGCGGGATACCGGGCGCTGCCCCCGACATGGGACGAGGGGACGGAGACGAAGGTCTTCACGACGCTCCTCGACATCTTCCGGCACAAGAAGGGCGCGGGCGCCGAGCTGCCGGCGCTCAAGCCGACGGTCGCGGAGATCCTCGCGAACCCGAAGAACCTGACCTACCACCTCCTGGCCTACCATCCGGATTACCCGCGCTACGGGCAGGACGACCTGATCGAATGCGCCCACCCGGTGCCGGAGCTGGAGGCGCTCCTCCGGCAGGCGATGGTGCTCCACAACCAGTACCCGTGGGATCGTGCCAAGACCCGGCTGATCGAGGTGGGCCAGCTCCAGGCGGACGACTTCGTGGTGGTCTTCCACCCGCGGAGCGACGAGGTCCTCCAGTTCATCCGCCGGGTGAAGATGCCGCGGCGGACCTGGCCGCGCCGGCCGCCGCCGGCCCCGACCCGGCCGCCGGTGGCGCCCATGCCGCCGATCGACGTCCGCGCGCGGTTCCGGGTCCTCCCGCGTCTCGAGTCGCTCGCCGTCTACCGCGGCGAGCGCGCGTGCACGAACGACGACCTCATCCGGAACGCCGCGTGGTGCTGGTCGCCCATGACCGCGGACGAGATTCGCGAGAAGACGGGAATCGAGCAGCGGCTCTACTCCGAGCTCGATCTCGACCACATGGCCCTCCTGGCGGCCGAGCGGGCGCTCGCAAAGGCCGGCCGGCGGCCCGAGGAGATCGGCGCGGTCCTGTTCTGCTCCTGCACCAGCACGCGGATGATGCCGTCGCTCGCGACCTGGCTGTCGGGCCAGCTCGGCATGCTGCAGACCCACGCCTCGGTCGACATGGTGGCCGCCTGCGCGGGGCTCCCGTACGGGCTCGGCGAGGCCGTCCGGCTCCTCCAGGAGGTCGAGCGCCCGGTGCTGGTCGTGTGCGGCGAGAAGTTCTCCGACAAGATCGGCACGGTGCGGACGTCCCGGATGATCTTCGGAGACGGCGCGGCGGCGCTCGTCGTCGGGCCGGCCCCGGCGGGGGCGCCGCTCGACGTCGAGGTCTTCCAGACCTACGCGAGCGGGCCCATGTCCGAGGTCGAGTCGATCGTCTGGCCGAATCCCGACTTCGACAACAACATCACGGTCTTCGGTCCCGAGGTGCGCTCACTCGTGAAGCGCTACCTGAATCAGATGATCGCCGAGCTGCGCGCGCTGCCGCACCCCGACGGCGGCGCCGGCTCCCTCCTCGACGCGATCGATCTGATCGTCCCCCACCAGGCGAACAAGACGATGGTCGTGGCCATCGCCGAGGCGGCCGGCATCGCGCCCGCCCGGCTCTACTTCGACATCGATCGGGTCGGCAACACGTCCTCGGCGAGCATCCCCATCGCGCTCCACGACGCCGCCCGCGAGGGCGTCCTGGACCGCCCGATGCGCGTGTTCGCCCCGGGGTTCGGGGCCGGCGCAGTGGGCGGCTACGTCGTGCTGCGCGTGGATCCCGCGATCATGGCCTGAGCGGACCGCTTCCCGGTTGTCAGTGAGCGCGCGGCGAGAGTAGGATGAGGAATAGGTCATGCCTATCCAGGAGGGAGCCGATGGACACTCCGGTTCCGGATAGCGATCGCGACGTCGCGCCCGAGCCTGCGAAGCGGCCGTGGACGACGCCGCGCCTGGTGGTGCACGGGCAGATTCCCGCCGTCACTTTCGCCGCTCCGAGCACCGTCACGAAGACGACGCCCTAAGCGCGCGCCCGGCACGCTGCGTGCCTGGACGGTTGCGCGGGTGATTGCCATGCGCGGCCGTTCGGCTCCGGACCGACGCTGATCCCGCGAGCCTCCGCCGCCGCCCACTGGCTTGGCCGGGCGCGGTATCTTCGGAGCCTCGCAAGGCTCGGCCGCGCGCTGCCCGGCTACCTCGGCGACCCGACATCGGCTGCCGCCGCCGCCGAGTGGGTCCGCGACGGCCTCGTGGATCGCGAGCGACGGTTTCTCGACCTGGTCCAGCGCGCCGTGTTCGGGAACCCGTCGAGCCCTTATTTGGCGCTCCTCAGGCTCGCGGGATGCGAGCCCGGGGACGTGACCCGCCTCCTCGCGCAGGACGGCCTGGAGGGGACCCTTGCCCGGCTGCGCGACGCGGGCGTCTACCTGACGTTCGACGAGTTCAAGGGCCGCCGCGAGGTCGAGCGCGGCGGCCGGCGGTTCGGGTTCCGCGAGCGGGACTTCGACATGCCGGGCGAGACGCCTGCCCTCACCGCGGCCAGCGGCGGCACCCGCGGTCCGGCCACGCGGGTCCGGACGAGCTTGCCGCACCTGACCGACCTCGCGCGAGCCACTGCTCTCGCCCTTGACGCCCACGACATCGGCCACGCCGAGCACGTGGTGTGGCTCGTCTCGGGTCTGACGGTCGCGCTCCTCACGGCGAAGCTCGGGCAACCGCCGGTCGCGTGGTTCCATCCGCTCCCGCTGCCGCGAGGCGCCCGGTTGTCGGCCCTGTACGTGACGGCGCTCAGCCGGATCACCCGGTGCCCGCTGCCCCGTCCCCGGCGCCTCCCGCTCGAGCGGCCGGAGGCGATGGCGCACTGGCTGGCGGCGCGCGCGCGGGCCGGGCGGGCGGTCTGCGTCACGACCTACGCCAGCTCGGCGGTGCGGGTGGCGCGGAGCGCGCGGGAGGCGGGCCTCGACCTCGCGGGCGTGACGTTCGTGACGCTGGGCGAGCCGTTCACGGCCGCCAAGCGGGCAGCCGTCGAGGCCGCGGGCGCCCGGGCGCTGGTCCGCTACGCCTTCACCGAGGCCGGGATCATCGGCTTCGCGTGCGCCACGCCGCGCGCGCCCGATGACCTGCACTTCTTCGACAACGCCCATGCGATGATCCTCCGGACCCGGCGGGTGGGAGCGGAGGGCCCGACCGTCGAGGCGCTCCTGTTCACCTCGCTGCTGCTCAGCGCCCCCAAGGTCTTGATCAACGTGGAGAGCGGCGACTCCGCCGGCGTGGGGCGCCGGGCGTGCGAGTGCCGCCTCGGCGCCGCCGGCTTGACGACGCACCTCGAGTCCATCCGCAGCTTCGAGAAGCTGAGCGGCGAGGGCATGACCTTCATCCAGGTCGACCTGCTGCGCGTCCTGGAGGACGTGCTGCCCGCGCAGTTCGGCGGCGTCGGCGCGGACTACCAGGTCGTCGAGGAGGAGGGCACCGAGGGGATCCTGCGGCTCACCCTGGCGGTGAGCCCCCGCGTCGGGCCGGTCGACCTCGAGCAGGTGCGAGCCGCCTTCCTGGACGGGCTCGCTCGACAGCCGGGCGCCTCGCGGGCGGGCGTCGAGATGTGGCGGGCTGCGGAGACCGTGCGCGTCGTCCGCCGGCCGCCCACGGCGACCGCGGCCGGGAAGATCCTGCCGTTCCACGTCGCGCCCCGCTAGCGAACGAGGTCGCGGCGCCGCGATTGCGTCGCCCGGGTGGGCGGGCTAGGATGCGGGCCGCGGCCGGTGGGCCCGCCGGCATGCCTCCGCGTCGACGACCGTCAGGGGGAAGGGAGATCCAGGCGCATGGCCTTCGAGACGATCCTCGTGGAGCGCGAGCGCGACGGCATGCTCGTCGTCGTGACTTTCAACCGCCCGAAGCAGCTGAACGCGATCAACCGGGCCGTCGTCCGCGACCTGGACGAGCTGTGCGCGGGCCTCGAGGGCGATGCGGCGGCGCGCGTCGTCCTGTTCACGGGCGCCGGGGAGCGCGCCTTCGTCGCGGGCGCCGATATCGGCGAGTTCGTGGGGCTCACGCCCGTCGAGGCGCTGACGTTCGGGCAGCGCATCCAGCGGCTGTTCAGCCGGATCGAGGCGCTGCCCCAGGTCACGATCGCCGCCGTCAACGGCTTCGCCCTCGGCGGGGGATGCGAGCTCACCCAGTGCTGCGACCTCGTCCTGGCCGCGGAGACCGCCCGCTTCGGCCAGCCGGAGGTCAATCTCGGCGTGACGCCGGGGGCGGGGGGGACCCAACGCCTGACTCGCGTCGTCGGCATGCACCGCGCCAAGGAGCTGAATCTCCTCGGCGAGATGATCGACGCGCAGGAGGCCTACCGGCTCGGCATCGCGAACCGCGTGGTGCCCGCCGACCGGCTGATGGCGGAGGCGCGGGCCATGGCCGACAAGCTCATCGCCAAGGCGCCGATCACGCTCCGGCTGATCAAGGAGGCGATGAACGAGGGCTACGACCTCGACCTCCCCAAGGGCCTCGCCATCGAGGCGAAGGCCTGGGGCGTCGTCTACTCGACCGAGGACAAGACGGAGGGAGTCGCCGCGTTCCTCGAGAAGCGGAAGCCCGTGTTCAAGGGTCGGTAGCCGGCCCCGCGCGGCTCGGGCGTCAGGGCCCCCGGGCCGGCGCTCAGTTCACGCGCCGCTCGTGCCCCTTCCAGTACGGCTCGCGGAGCTTGAACTTCTGGAGCTTGCCGGTGGCGGTCCGCGACAGCTCGGTCCGGATCTCGATCGACGTGGGGCACTTGAAGTGGGCCATGCGGGACCGGCAGAAGTCCATCAACTCCTTCTCCGTCGCCTTCGTGCCGGGCTTCAGGACGACGAGCGCCTTGATCGTCTCGCCCCACTTCTCGTCGGGGATCCCGATCACCGCCGCCTCGGCCACGCCCGGGTGCTGGAAGAGACAGTCCTCGACCTCGATGGACGAGACGTTCTCGCCGCCGGTGATGATGACGTCCTTCTTCCGGTCACTGATCACGAGGTGCGGCCCGTCCATGTGGCCGCCGTCGCCGGTGTGGAACCAGCCGTCGACGATCGCCTTTGCCGTCTCCGCCGGCTGCTCCCAGTAGCCCTCGAAGACGTGGTTCGAGCGCGCCAGCACCTCGCCGTGCTCGTCCACGCGGATCTGGACGCCCAGCGCCGGGGGACCGGTGCGCGCGAGGAGCCGCGCCTTCTCGTCGTTCGGCAGCCCGTCGAGCTCCGGGCCCGCGCGGTTGAAGGTGAGGAGCGGGGATGTCTCGGTGAGTCCGTAGATCTGGATGAACTCCCAGCCGAGCTCCTCCGCCATGCGCGCGATGACCTTCGAGGGCGGCGGCGCGCCGGCCACCACCATGCGCACGCTGCCGCGGCCGGGCACCGGCCGGTCGGCCGCGCGCCGCTTCTCCGCGGCGCCGAGGATCGCCGCCACGACCGCGGGCGCCCCGCACAGGAGGCTGACGCCCTGGGACTCGACCCGCTTCAGGATCTCCTCGCCGTCGACCTTCCGCAGGACGACGTGGCGGCCGGCCATGCCGGTCACGGCGTACCCCATGCCCCAGCCGTTGCAGTGGAACATCGGGAGGGTGTGGAGGTAGACCTCGCGCTCGGTCACGCCGGTGTGCCAGCCGAAGATCGCGGCGTTGAGCCAGATGTTCCGGTGGGTCACCTGGACGCCCTTCGGCCGCGCGGTCGTGCCCGACGTGTAGTTGATGCTCGCCGTCTCGTTCTCGTCGATCTCGCGCCGGCGCGGCATCGCGCCGGGCGGCGCCTCGGCGAACAGCTCGGCGTCGTGGACGCCGTCCATCACGATCCGGTGCTTGGCCTTCACGGAGGCCAGCGACTGATCGAGCTCGGGGTCGACCAGGAGCACGGTCGCCCCGGAGTGGTCGACGATGTACCGGATCTCCTCGGCGGTGAGCCGGAAGTTGGCCGGGACGACGACCCGGTTGAAGCCGCTCACGCCCCAGAAGGCGATCAGGATCCGCGCGGCATTGGGGCTGACGATCGCGACGCGCTCTCCGTCGCCGATGCCCATCCGGTCGAGCGCGAGCGCCATGCCGCGGGCGCGCGCCTCGAACTGAGCGTAGGTGAGTGTGCCCAGCGAGCCGAGCACGTTCGGCTCGTCGACCACCGCCACGCGGTCGCCGTGAACGTAGGCCGCGCGCGCGAGGAAATCCCAGACGTTCAGGGGCACACGCATGGACGACCCTCCGTGTCAGGGGCGGGCTTGCGACCAGGGATCCGGGGAGGCACCCCGGGCGCGACGACGTACAGACGATGCCCGATGAGCGTGCGGGGCGTCAAGCGGTTCGCCCCGACAGGCCGGCGGCCCGTCGGCGTCGCCGCGCGCCCGGCCGGAGCGGGCGGACTGGAGCGCCGGCCCCGTCGGCCGGTCACCGGGTCGTGTATGCTCGCTATTCGGGGCCCAGGCGGAGCGCTCCGCGCGAAGGGTGATCTAGCCGGCCCGCGCCCGATGCCGCGGACCGCGGTCGGAAGAGGACGGACGCCATGCTGAGCAAGGAAGAGGTCGCCAAGATGTCACGTCCGGAGCGGCTCGAGCGCCTGGGGCACACCGGGCACGAGCTGGACCAGGCGATCGCCGACCGGCCGGAGGGCGTGCTCTGCCGGCGTCCGGACGAGAAGAACTGGGCGCCCAAGGAGGTGGTCTGCCACCTCCGGGACACCGAGGAGTTCTTCATGATCCGGTTCCAGACGCTGGCGGCGGCCCACGAGCCGCCCCTGGTGCCGGCCGATCCGATGCGATGGGCCGAGGACCGCCAGTACATTCGCAACGACGCCGGGGAGGCCAGCCGCGCGTTCCGCCTGCGGCGGGAGGAATCCATCGCTCACCTGCGCGGGCTCGCCGACGCCCAGTGGTCGCGCGCCGGCCTCCATCCGACGTACGGGCGCATGACCGTCGAGGACATCGTCAACCTGATGGTCTGGCACGACGCGAACCACCTCGACCAGCTCCACCGCGCGCTCCGGGGCGAGGCCTAGGCTCCGCCCCCATCGAGGTCCCACGAGGGAGGACAGATGTCAGATCGATTCGTTTCCGGGAACCCCGGTCGTGACGTGCAGCGTGTGGGCACTGCGCGCTTCCTGGGGCAGGATCCCCAGAAGATCCACGATCCGGTCTGGGCGGTCACGGGGAATCTCGGCGACAGCCAGTGCTACCTCGGCGTGACCGACAAGGTCCAGGCCATCCAGGCGGCGCTCGCCGCCCGCATCCGCCAGGACGACCTGCCCGTGCGACTGATCCCGCCCGCCTACACGCTCGGCGTGTCGGACGGGCAGCTGAACGGGACCGAGCGCATGCGCTACTCGCTGATCGGGCGAGAGCTCGCGAACGACGCGATCGACGCGCACCTGCACGCGAACGACGTGCAGGGGCTCATCGCGGTCGTCGCGTGCGACAAGCCGCCGGTCGGCACGCTCGCGGCCGTCCTCGAGCGGGACGTGCCGACGGTCTTCCTCTCCGACGGCTCGATCAAGCCCGGCGCCGATCCCGTGAGTGGCGAGCGCATCGACCTCGTGACCGCGTTCCAGGCCGCAGGCGACCCCGACCCCGCCCGCCGTACGCAGATCGCGCTGCACGCCTGCCCGGGCCAGGGAAGCTGCGGCGGCATGTTCACGTACAACACCATGCAGACGTTCATCGCCGTCGTCGGCATGGAGCCGCTCCACATGGTGGCGCCCCCCTCCGACGATCCGCGCCGGCTCGCCGAGTTCCCCGGAGAGCTCGTCGACTGTCTCGTCACGCTGACCCGGAAGCGGATCACGCCGCGGGCCATCGTGACGCCGAAGGCGCTGCGCAACGCGCTGACGGTCGCCATCGCCATGGGCGGCTCGACCAACGTCGCCCTCCACAGCGTCGAGATCGCGCGCGCCGCCGGGCTCGACGTCTGGAAGGACGTGATGAGCCAGGACGAGTTCAACGCGCTCTCGCACCGTATCCCCGTCCTCATCAACGCCCGGCCGTTCGGGTCCTACTCGATGGTCGACATCGGGGCGAAGGGCGGACTCCAGGTGATCGTGAAGCAGCTTCTCGACGCGGGCTATCTCGACGGCGGCTGCCTCACGTGCACCGGCGAAACCCTCGCGGAGCAGGTGCGGCGCCTGGCGCCGCCGACGCCCGACGGCGACGTCATCCATCCGATCGCGTCCCCGTTCAAGAAGACCGGCGGTCTCCGCCTTCTGCGCGGCAACCTGGCCCCCGAGGGCGGGGCCATCCTGAAGGTTGCCGGCGTCGAGGGCGGGATCAAGGATGGCGTCTTCACCGGCCGCGCGCGCGTCTTCGACAGCGAGCGCGAGCTCATCGCCGCCCTCGAGAACACGCCGGACGTCTTCGCAGACCACGACATGGTTGTCATCCGCTACGAGGGCCCGCGCGGCGCGCCCGGCATGCCGGAGCTGCTCGACCCGACGTCGCGCATCACGGCCCTCTGCCGTCGCAAGAAGATCACGATCGCGCTCATGACCGACGCCCGCTTCTCGGGCGGGTCCGTCGGCCTGGTGATCGGCCACGTCGCGCCCGAAGCGTACCTCGGCGGCCCGATCGCGCTGGTCGAGGACGGCGACACGATCGTCGTCGACCTGAGCAAGGACCGCCTGGACTGCCGCGAGCTCGCCGACGAGGCTGTTCGCGCGCGCCGCGCCGCCGCCTGGCGGACGGCAGCGCAGCAGCACGGTGGCGTGCACCCGGCGGTGAAGCCGGTGACAAACCGCCTCCTGAAGCGGATGCGCGCCGGGGCGCGTCCCGCGCTCGAGGGCGCGGGGATGGCGACCGACTAGCGGCCGCCGCGCGTCGGCGCGCGCTCCGGATCGACGAGGGCCAGGTCCGGTCAGACCAGTCCCGCGTACGAGCCGCCGTCGACGAGCACGCTCTCCCCGGTGATGAACCGGGCCTGCTGGGAGCACAGGAACGCGACGACGGCGCCGAAGTCCTTCGCGTCGCCTATGGTCCGCATGGGATTGCTGGACCGGTGGGAGTCCATCGCCGCCTCGAAGGTGATGCCCTCGCTCGCCGCCCGGCTGCGCGCGGTCTGCTCCACGCGGTCCGTGGCGTGGGAGCCCGGCAGGGCCGCATTGATGGTCACGCCGGTCTGCGCGATCTCTCGCGCCACCGTCTTCATGAACCCCGTCAGCCCCGCCCGTGCCGTGTTGGAGAGCAGGATGTGGGGGATCGGCTGCTTCACCGAGACCGACGTGATGTAGACGATCCGGCCCCACTTCTTCTTGACCATCGCCGGCACGGCCCCGTAGGTGAGCCGGATCGAGCTCATCATCGACAGCTCCACGGCCGGGATGAACTGCTCGAGCTTCGTGCTGGCGAAGGTCCCGGCGGGCGGCCCGCCGGCGTTGCCCACGACGATGTCGGGGTCGCCGAGCCGCGCGCGCACGTCGGCGAGCAGCCGGTCGATGTCCTCGGCCCTGGTCATGTCGGCCACGAACGGCGCGACCTCGTGGCCGGTGACGGCCGCGATCTCGCGGGCCACCCGCTCCACGTCGGCGCGCGTCCGGGCGCAGATGGCCACGCGGCAGCCTTCCGCCGAGAGGGCCTCCGCGGAGCCCCGCCCCAGACCCTTCGAGGCGGCGGTGACGAGCGCGATCTTTCCCCGAATGCCGAGATCCATGCGTGGGTCCTCCGTGACAGGGTGCGAGGCTCAGACGGGCCAGGCCTCGAGGCGCCAGGCCATCTCCCAGAAGAGGTACTCGTAGCGGCTCGAGGTCAGGAAAGCGTCCTCCATCCGCCCGCGGGTCGCGTCGTCGGCGCCGGCGCCGAGCCGGTCCACGAGCTCCCGGCACCAGCCCGCCAGCGCCGCGAACTCGGGGTCGGCGTACATCGCGACCCACTTCGCGTAGCGGGGCTCGGCGGGCCGGCCGCGCGCGGCGAGCGTCTGCCCGATCTCCGCGAAGCCCCACATGCAGGGGAGCAGCGCCGCGGCCAGCTCGGCGAAGTCCCCCGTGGCCGCAACGCGCACCAGGAAGTCGGTGTAGGCGCGGGTGGTGGGCGCCATCGGCTCCCGCTCGAGCGCGGCGGCGTCGATGCCGAACTCCGCGGCGTACGCGCGGTGGAGGTCCATCTCGGTCCGTGCCGTCGCCTGGAGGAGGTCCGCGAAGCGCGCAAGGGTCTCGAGGTCGGGCGCGCGGGCCGCCGCGAGCCCGAAGAGCCGGCAGTACTCCACGAGGAAGCGGTAGTCCTGCCGCACCCAGTGGCGGAAGCGATCGAGGTCGAGCGATCCGTCCCCGATGCCGCGCACGAACGGGTGCTGGAGCTGCGCGCGCCACACCGGCTCCGCCACGCGGCGGAGGCGCGCCGAGAAGGGCTCGCCGCCCGGCCCGTCCACCGGCTCCGTGCGCGGGTCCGACAGCGGGCTCAGGAGGGGGGCGGGTCCGCGTCCGGGTGTCCCGTGCCCGTCCATTCCGGCACCAGCCCGTGCGCGATGCCGAGCCGGTCGAGCACGCGGCCCACCGTGTGGTCGACCAGGTCGCGGATCGTCTTCGGGCGGTGGTAGAACGCCGGGACCGGGGGCAGGATGATCCCGCCCATCTCCGCCAGCGCGAGCATCTGGCGCAGGTGGCCGACGTGGAGCGGAGTCTCGCGCACGACGACGATCAGCGGCCGGCCCTCCTTGAGGGTCACGTCGCCCGCGCGCGCGATGAGCGTGTCGGCGTGGGAGGTGGCGAGCGCCGAGAGAGTCTTGATGCTGCACGGCGCGACCACCATCCCGGCCGTCCGGAAGGAGCCGCTGGCCAGGGCCGCGCCGATGTCGCGGTCGTCGTAGGCACGCGTCGCCAGGGCCTCCACGTCGCGCGCCGTGTACTCGGTCTCCTCCACGAGCGTGCGCTTGGCGGCCCGGCTCACGATCAGGTGGGTCTCCAGACCGGGCACCTCCCGCAGAGCCTCCAGGAGGCGGATGCCGTAGATCGACCCGCTTGCGCCGGAGATGCCGACGACGAGGCGCACCGGCGCGCGGCCACCGGTCGCGCCGCTGGGAACACCCGGACGGGTCGACGGCCGCATCGCGCTCAGTGCCCGGGCGGTGGGGATCCGCCGTCCAGCGCGTGACCCCGCAGCTCCGCGTAGCGGGCGAGCTGCGCCGGGTGGAGCACGGCGCGGGTTGCGAGGTGCGCGTTGAGGTGCACCGCGCGCAGCTCGCCCCGGAGCGCCGCGATGCGGTCGAGGCGCGGCCGGAGGCTCGTGACGTCGATCGTGCCGCTCCTGAACGCCAGCGCCAGCTCTCGCTCGCTGTCGAGCACGAGACTGCCCACGCGCCGGGCCTCGAGCTCCATGGCCCGGCCGATGTCTTGGACCTGGGCGACCTGCTCCTTCGAGAGCGGAAGGGATCCGGCAGTCCAGGCGTCCAGCACGTGCCGGGGACCTGGATAGCCCTGGACATCGGCAACCCGGGCCAGACCCATCCCCCGACCTTCACGGAGCTCGGCGATCTCGTCCGTGCCGAGACCTGGGATCTCCACGCCCGGAGTGGCATGGTGCGGGGCGCCGGAGGCTCGGGAGGGCATCGGCCCGCTGTGCTGCGCGCCGGCCGCCAACGGCACGATCAGGCTGAGCGCCAAGAGACCTCCGGTCGCGAGGCGGGTGCGCATGGGCGGGATCCCTCCGGAGTATCGGGCCGGGGCTCGCCCGGCCGGGGGTGATCGACGTCGCTAGCCTACCATGGGGGTCGGGGGCGCGGTACGATCGGACCATGACCCCGGGGCGTGGGCTCGTGCTGGCGCTCCTGATCCTCGGGAGCGTCGCGTGCGGCGCGGGCACGCGCTGGGAGCGGCCGGGCGGGACCGAGGCCGACCGCAAGGGCGACGAGACCGACTGCGCCGCGCTGGCTAACCGGGACCGGTCGGTGCCGGCCCAGCGTATCGTCACGCGCCCCGGCGGCCGCACCACCGAGGGGGTCGAGCTGGTCACCGTCCGGGACTTCGACTCCGGCGTGTTCGACGAGTGCATGCGGAGCCGCGGCTACCAGCGGGTTCCGGTCGCCCCGCCGGGCTAGCCGGGGCCTTCCGGCTCCCGTCGCCCGCCGGGCTCGAACCGTGCTAGGATGCCGGCCATGCGATATCTAGCCGTGGTCGTGGCCGCCTTGGCCCTGGCGTCCTGCGGGACGGCGGTGAAGTGGCAGAAGCAGGGTGTGGGCGCGGCGGAGCAGCAGAAGGACGAGACCGCCTGCACCTCCCTCGCGAACCGGGAAGGCACCATCCCGTCGGCGAGTACCGCCGGGACGACGACCGGGACGCCCGTTGCTTCCCAGCAGACCCGGATCCAGACCTACGACGCGCAGGCCTTCGAGGAGTGCATGCGGACCCGCGGCTACGAGCGGGTCCCGGCTCGCCCGCCGGCTTAGCTGTCCGACTCGCTCCTCCGGCCGGCCGCGCGCGCCGTCGGAGGTGTGCCCTCTCGCCCGAGGTCTCGTGGCGCTCGCTGCAGGCTCCTCACGTACTGGACGACTGCCTCGATGTCCTTCTCGCTCAGGACGAAGCCGAAGGACGGCATTCCGGGCTTCCCGAAGGTCGATCCCCCGTGACGGATCAGGTCCACCAGGTACTGGTCCGCCTGTGACACCATCGCCGGGCTTCCCAGGTCGCCGGGCCGCAGGAAGAGCAGCCGCGCCCGCCACGAGTCCCCGCGCCCGGCTCGCCCGTGACAGGTCGCGCAGTGCGCCTGGTACAGCGCGCGGCCGGGCTCCGGGCCGCGCGGCGACGGCGGCACAGGCGCCTGGATGAGGAGCACGGCCGTCGCGATGAGCGCCGCCGCGGCGACGCCGACGCCGCCCCAGGCCAGGGCGCGCCGGCTCACCGCGCGACCTTCCGATCGACGGCATCCCACCCGTCGCCGCGAGCCGGGGCGAGCGTGGTCACCGACATGACGGCGCCGGGCCGAGCGTCGGCACGGTCCTACTCTACCCGAGGCGCCGGCCCGGGGCGGTGGTGGCCGGGGAGGGGTCAGGGAGAACGCGACGGCGGGGAGCCGCGAGGCTCCCCGCCGTGGGTGCGACGACGGACGGCGCGACCGCCCGTCCGCTAGTCGATCGCCTGCTCCGTCTTCGAGTCGAAGAAGTGGAGGCGCTCCGGGTCGAGCGACAGCCGGACCCGCTCGTGCATGCGGAGGCGCGAGGTCGGCGGCACGCGGGCCACCATCGGGTTCGCGCCGATCTTGACGTCGATCAGGATCTCGTTCCCGAGCGGCTCGACCACCTCGACCACCGCCTCGACCTGGGAATCCTTCGGGTCGCCGGGGGCGCTTTCCCGGATGTCCTCGGGCCGGATCCCGAGGATGATCGGCTGGCCGCGATAGCGCTCGAGCGAGGCCCGGCTGGCCGGCGGCACCGCGATCAGGAATCCGCCCGGGGCGTCGACGGCCAGGGACCCGTCACCCCCGGTGACGTTGCAGTCGATGAAATTCATCGCGGGCGACCCGATGAAGCCGGCCACGAACCGGTTCCGCGGCTTGGCGTACACCGAGAGGGGATCGCCCACCTGCTGGACCAGGCCGTCCTTCATGACGACGACGCGGTCGCCGAGCGTCATCGCCTCGACCTGGTCGTGCGTCACGTAGATCGCCGTGGTCTCGAGGCGGTCGTGGAGGCGCTTCAGCTCCACCCGCATCTGGACCCGGAGCTTGGCGTCCAGGTTCGAGAGCGGCTCGTCGAAGAGGAACACCTGGGGATGCCGGACGATCGCGCGCCCGACCGCGACGCGCTGCCGCTGGCCGCCCGAGAGCTGCCGGGGCTTGCGGTTGAGCAGCTCCTGGATGCCGAGCATCTGGGCCGCCTCCCGGACCCGCGTGTCGATCTCGGGCTTGGGGAACTTCCGCATCTTCAGGCCGAAGGCCATGTTGTCGTACACGGTCATGTGCGGGTAGAGCGCGTAGTTCTGGAAGACCATCGCGATGTCGCGGTCCTTCGGGGGCAGGTCGTTGACCAGCCGATCCCCGATGTAGATCTCGCCGGAGCTGATCTCCTCGAGCCCCGCGATCATCCGGAGGGTCGTGGACTTGCCGCAGCCGGAGGGTCCGACGAGGACGACGAACTCCTTGTCCTTGATCTGTAGGTTCACGTCGCGGACGGCGACCACCTCGTCGAACTTCTTCGCGAGCTCCTTCAAGATGACCTGTGCCATGCGGCTCTCCCTTTGGATCCTGGCAGGTGATGGTTCCGTGGTTAGGACGGCGGCGTCCAGGAGTCGATCGCCGTCAACCGTGACTGGCCGCTAGAATCGCTATCGGGGGAGGGCGTGTCAAGGCCCGCCACCGGTCTGCGTGCCGGCGGCTCACAGGCCCGGGCGCGCCCGGAGACGCAGGATCCGGTCGCGCGAGGACTCGGCGATGTAGAGGTGCCCGTCTCCGTCGAGCGCCAACCCCGCAGGGTCCCTGAGGTTCTGGGCCACGGTCTCCACCGCGCCGTTCGGCCAGACGCGAAAGACGCGACCCACGTGGAAGCCGCCACTGACGAAGAGGGAGCCGTCCGGGGCGGCGACCATGCTGGTCCGGTTGTACTCGCCCAGGCCCTGGGGTAGCCGGGTCACGCGCTGGACGGCGCCGCCGGGGAGCAGGCGGAGCAGCGCGCCCGTGGGCTCGAGGAGCGCCACGTCGCCCGCCGGGAGCGGCGCCACCGCGACGAAGTAGCCCAGGAGCCCTGGGATCCGGCCGGTCCCCAGCCGGGGGAAGAGCGGAATGGCGCGATCGAGCCGGCGCGGGAGCGGGACGCTCGGATCGCGCGCGAGCCGGAACAGGAGAGGGCCGCGGTATTCGTCCTCACGGAGCGGCTCGAGTCCGCGCGGACCGCCCTCCTCGCCCGGCGCCAGCGTCCGGTCGACGTAGTCGAGGACCAGGAGCCGCCCGTCCTGGTCCAGGGCCAGCCCGCCGCCCGCGGGCACGCGGTGGAGCCCGGTGGCGTATCGTGCGAGCTCGCCGGCCGGCTCGAGGCGGTAGACCCGCGTCCCGTTCTCCTCCCCGAGGAACAGCTGGTGGGTCACCGGATCGAGGGCGAGGCTGCCGAAGGTCGCCGAGCGGCCCTCACTGAAGGCCAGGCGGTGCGCCGGGCGCACCGCGTCGACGGGCAGGGTCCCGCCGAGGTCGACGTGGTAGAGCTCGCCCGCGGTGTCGCCGCGGGGGCCCGGCCCGAGCACGACGAGCGTGACGCCGTCGACGGCGAGCTGCGCCGGGCGCGGGATGCCGGTCGCCACCGTCTCGAGGCCGGCAGGCCCGGGGGGCGGGCCCGGTCCCTGGGAACGCGCGATCGGAGCCGGGCCGAGGATGAGGACGAGCAGGAGCGGGAGCAGAATCCAGCGCGGGAGCCGGCTCACCGGCCCCGGTCGACCGAGTCCGGTCGCCGGCTCCCGCCGCCGCACTGCCGTGGCAGGCTACGCGAACTTCGCGTACACCGCCTTGATCTTGTCCTCGGCCCACTTGACGGTGGCCTCGAGGTCGAGCTTGTCGGTGCAGTACTGCGCGAGGGCATCGACCATGATGAACTGCTGGTACACCTCGTCGGCCGCCGGGTTGAACGGCCCGGGGTAGCCGATGGTGAAGTGGTAGTCGGCGTCCTGCTCGAGGGGCTTCAGCTTCGGGTCGTCGCTGATGATCGGGAGCGGCGGCTTCGCGAAGGCCTTCAGCATCGGCATGTTGTAGCCCGTCGACGCCTTCGCCCCCTCGCGGTAGTTGTCGGTCAGGGCCTCCAGGAAGGCCTTGGCCGCGTCCTGGTTCTTGGAGAACCTCGTGATGCCATAGGCGCGGCAGTTCGCGAAGGAGCGCCGCATCGCCGGACCCTTCGGGGAGAGCGAGACGTAGACCTTCGACGCGAGGTCCTTGTTCTGCCCCTCGATGCTCCGGTACGCGCTGATCGGATTGTGGATCCAGGAACCCCGGCCGGAGGCGAGGAAGCGGTTGTTGGACGCGTCGTCCCACGCGAGGACCTCGGGAGTCATCGCATCCTTGTAGAGCGCCCGCATGAACTTGAGCGCGTCGCGCATCTCCTTGGAGTTGTACGTGATCGTCTTGCCGTCCTTGGCGACCTCGGAGGCGCCGTGCGACCACATGATCGCCCGCCAGGATGCCCGGGAGTCGTCGTGGTGCGCGAGGCCGATGCCGACCGGGAAGCCCTTGGCCTTCAGCTTCGACCCGCCCTGGTGGAGCTCCTCCCAGGAGTCCGGGCCGTTCGGCATGCCGACCTCGGTCCACAGATCCTTCCGGTAGAGGCCCGGAAAGTCGATGAAGAAGTCGGGGATCGTGTGGAACTTCCCACCCTTGGCCTGGGAGTAGTTCTCGGCCAGCGGGGTCCAGCCTCCGTGCTTCTGGCCGATTTTGTCGGCCAGGTCCTGGACGTTCACCAGCGCCTCGGCCCACTTCTCGGCGCCGGACCCGACCAGCTGGACGATGTCGTGACCGGACTGGGTGGCGACCTCGGCCGCGATCTTCGCCGGGATCTGGAGGTGCGGAACGTGGTCGATGACAGCCTTGATCCCGCTCTTGTTGCTCCACTCGTCCGTCCACTTGTCGAGCCACTGGTCGTAGGCCGGGACGAAGTGGCTCCAGGCGAGGATCCGGATCTCCTTCTGCTGCGCCCACGACGGGCGGACCCAGACGTGGGGGAACGCGCCGGCCGCGGCCGTGCCGGCCGCGGTGCCCAGGAACTGTCGCCGAGTCAGTTTGGCCATGCCTCTCCTCCTTGTTGTTCGGGTCAGGCTTTTACTTCAGCGCACCAGCCGTGAGGCCGTGAATGAAGTGGTCCAGGCTGAACGCGTAGACGATCGCCACCGGGATCGCGCCGATCAGCGCCCCCGACATGAGGGAGCCCCAGTAGAAGACGTCGCCGCGAATGAGGTCGGTGGTGACCCCGTAGGCGATCGTCTTGTTCGCGGAGGCCGAGATGAAGGTCAGCGCGTAGATGTACTCCTGGTACGTCAGCGTGAATGCGAAGATCCCGGCCGTGATGATGCCGGGCACGATGACCGGAATGATGATCATCCGGAAGGCCTGGAAGCGCGTGCAGCCGTCGATCTGGGCGCTCTCCTCGATCTCGCGAGGCACGGTGCGGACGAAGCCCATGAGGAGCCAGGTGCAGAAGGGCACCGTGAAGGACGGGTAGACCGCGACGAGGGCCCAGATGGAGTCGGTGAACCCGAGCCCGCGCACCAGCTGCGAGAGGGGCAGGAACAGGAGCGCGGGGGGGATGAGGTACGAGAGGAACATGCCGACCGACAGCGACTGGCTCCCCGGGAACCGCATGCGCGCCAGCGCGTACGCCGCTGGCAGCCCGAGGAGCAGCGTGATGGCGACGACGCAGACGCCGATGAAGATGCTGTTCTTGAGCCAGGTCAGGAACAGCGTGTGCTGCAGGAGGAGGTCCAGGTGCGCGAGGGTCGGCGGCTCCTTGAACCAGAAGGGCGCCGTCGTGAGGTTGTAGAGGTCGTTGTCGCGCTTGAAGGCGGTGATGACCATCCAGTAGAAGGGGAACAGCACCACGAAGAGGTACGGCGACAGGGGCAGGTACGGGCCGTAGTCGCGGACCAGGCGCCGCCAGACCCGCCGGGAGCGTTCCGTCGACATCGCGCTACTCCCTCCGCAAGAACCGGAGCATCACGATGACGATGATCGCGAGCAGGGGGAAGATGAACAGCGTGATCGCCGCCCCCATGCCGATGTCGCCGGCGTTGATGCCGATGTTGTACGCGTACGTGCCGAACACGTGCGTGGTGTTGTACGGCCCGCCCTGCGTGAGCAGCCAGACCGCCGAGAAGTCCGTGAACGAGAACACGATCGAATACAGGAGGCCGACGAAGAGGATCGGCCGGATGATCGGCACGACCACGTAGTGGAAGCGGCGGAGCGGCCCCGCCCCGTCGATCTTGGCGGCCTCGATGACCTCCTGGGGGACCGCGGTGAGCCCGGCCAGCAGGATCACCGCCGAGAACGGGAAGCCGCGCCACACGTTCAGGACGATCACCGCGCACATGGCCAGTCCGGGCTCGCCCAGCCACTGCCACGGGTAGTCGATGAGCCCGGCGTGCATGAGCATCCAGTTGATGACGCTGTAGAGCGAGTCGAACATCCACTTCCACGCGAGAGCCGACAGCGCGATGGGAATGACGAAGGGGATGAGGATGAGTCCCTGGACGAATCGCTTTCCCTTGAACGAGCGGTTCAGGGCGAACGCGAGCGGGAGGCCGATGACGAGACGGATCAGCTCGGAGCCGATGGTGAAGACGAACGAGTTCCGGACGGTCTGCCAGAAGGTCGGATCCTGGAACAGCCGCTGGTAGTTGAGGAGGCCGACGAAGTGGTGCTCGGGGCTCCCGACGCGGGCGCTCGACAGAGAGAGATAGATCGACATGACGAACGGGTAGGCGATGAAGAAGGCGAGGTAGAGGAACGCCGGCGCGATCCAGAGGAAGCCCTGCACGGACTCCCGGCCCCAGCCGGCGCGCACCCCGGTGGCGGGGGCCGGGACCGCGAGCGATGACGGGGTGGCGAGCTCCTGGCCGTTGGGCACGGAGGGGAGGGGGACCCGTCAGCCCTTGACGGCGCCGGTCAGGCCGGCCACGTAGTGCTCGACGAAGAACGAGTACATCAAGGCGACCGGGATCGAGCCCAACAGCGCGCCGGCCATGAGCGGCCCCCAGTAGAAGACGTCGCCTCGAATGAGCTCGGACACGACGCCCACCGGCACGGTCTTCTGCTGTGGGGACGAAAGGAAGACGAGCGCGTAGATGAACTCGTTCCACGACAGCGTGAACGCGAAGATGCCCGCCGACAGGATGCCGGGCATGGCGATCGGGAAGACGATCTGGACCATGGCCCGGATGCGGCTGGCCCCGTCGATGCGCGCGCACTCCTCGAGCTCCTTGGGAATCGTCTTGAAGTAGCCCATGAGGAGCCACGTGCAGAACGGGATGAGGAACGTCGGGTACGTCAGGATCAGAGACCAGGGGGTGTCGCCCAGCCGGAAGTTCCGGATGATGTTGGCGAGCGGAATGAACAGGAGCGTCGGCGGGACCAGATACGTGACGAAGATGCTCGTGCCGATACCGCCCGCCAGCGGGAACCGCAGCCGCGCCAGGGCGTATCCGGCCAGCAGTCCGCAGAACACCGAGATCAGCGTCGACACGATCGCGATGAACATCGTGTTGTAGAGCCACGTTGCGAACATCGTCTCCCGGAAGAGGTACGTCACGTGCTCCCAGGTGGGATGGGTGGTCCAGAAGGGCGTGTTGTTGACCGCGCGCCACGGCCGGTACAGCTCGCCGTCGGGCCGGAAGGCGGTGATCAGCATCCAGTAGAAGGGGAACAGCGTCCCGACCACGAACACGGTCAGGGGGATGTAGAAGTAGACCCACTTCTTCCACCGAACCCCCTCGACCATCCCCGCGCCGGAGCCGCCGCGGCCAGCCATCACGCGCCCTCCACCCGGCGGATGTACCAGAGCTGGATGACCACGATGATGAAGAGCAGCGGGAAGATGGCCAGGGACGCGGCGGCGCCCTCGCCGAGGAGCCCCGTGTTGATGCCGATCTGGTACGCGTAGGTGGCGAAGAGGTGGGTCGCGTTGGCGGGCCCGCCATTGGTGAGCACGTAGACCAGCTGGAAGTCGGCGAACGTCTGGATGACGGAGAAGAGCGTCACCACCATCGTCACCGGGAGGAGGAGCGGCCAGGTGATCCGCCAGAAGCGCTGCCAGGCGTTGGCGCCGTCCATGGCCGCCGCTTCGTGGAGCTCCGGGCTCACCGTCTGAAGCCCGGCCAGAAGCGTGATCGCGTAGAAGGGCATGCCCCGCCAGACGTTCACGATGATGATCGACCCCAGGGCCAGCGTCGGGTCGGTCAGCCAGCCGATCCGCGTCTGGATGATTCCGGCGTGATAGAGCGTCCAGTTCAGGACGCTGAAGGTCGGGTCGAACATCCACTTCCAGGCGAAGGCCGACAGCACGGTCGGCACGATGAAGGGGAGCAGCATCGAGGCGCGGACCAGGCGCTTCCCCTTGAAATGGCGATTCAGCAGCAGGGCTAGCCACATTCCGAGCACGAGCTTGCCGACAGTGGCGAGCCCCGTGTACACGAACGTGTTGTAGGCGGCTTGCTGGAAGATCGAGTCGTTCCAGATCTTGACAAAGTTCTTGAAGCCCACGAAGACGCCGGGAACCCCGACGGTCGCGCTGGTGAGGGAGATCCAGACGCCCTTGACGAAAGGATAGGCGATGAAGAGCGCGAGCAGGAGGATCGTGGGCGCGAGGAGTATCCACCCGAGGACTCGCTCGTCCTCGAGGAATCGTCCCCTCGCCCCCGCGCGCCGGGCGACCGGGACGATGGCGGGCACGGCGGTAGCCTGCCCAACCTCGCCCCGGCCGCCGGCGATCGGTCGGATGCGGCGGCCCTTGCTCATGACCGGGCCGCCTCCGAGTTCATCTCTATGCGCCGTAGACCTTCTTCAGCTCGGCCTCGGCCCACTTCACCGATTCCTCGGCCGGCATACCCTGGATGGCCTTCGCGTACATGTCCACGATGATGTACTTCGAGTACGCTTCCGAAGCCTTGGCATTGGCCGGCCCGGCCCAGCCGAAGAGCCGGAGCTTGCTGGCGGCGTCCTTGTAGGGCAGCATCACGGGGTCCTGCTGCCACATGGGGTGGGACTCCCACACCTTGGTCAGGCCCTGCGCGAAGCCCTTCTGGGCGGTGAACCAGTACTCCATCTGCGGCTTGGCGTACCACCACTTCAGGAAGTCCTTGGCGAGCTTCTGGTTCTTCGAGTAGCTCATGATGCCGTGGTTGAACGCGGTGTGGATCGCGTAGGCGCCCGCGGGCCCGGGTGGGTGCGCGGCGTGCAGGATGTCGGTGTGCATCAGCGCGCCCTTGTCGGTCTTGTACTTCTCCTTGTTCCGGAGCGACTCGATGTAGATCGACGCGCCGTTGACGGTGGCGGAGATGGTGCCGGAGAGGAAGGCCCGGTTGTTGTTCGAGTCGTCCCAGGCCAGACCGCCCTCGTCGCAGGCGTCCTTCCAGAAGCCCGTGAAGAACTTCACGGACTCGACGGTTTCCTTCGAATTGATGCCGACCTTCCCGTCGGTCCCGACTTCCTTCCCGCCCCACGCCCACATGGCGGGATACCAGAAGGTGGGGGCGTCGCCGAACGTGTGGCCAGCCGTCTGGCCGATCGGATAGCCCTTGGCCTTGAGCTTCTTGCCGACGTCGCGGTAGGCGTCCCAGGTCTTCGGGAACTCGTTGGCGCCGACCTCGGCGAAGAGCGACTTCCGGTAGGCGACCATGCCGCCGACCACGACGTGAGGCGCGGCGCGCCAGACCCCGTTGACCTTCGCCAGGCCCTCGGCAGCCGGATAGTAGCCGCCCTGCTCCTTCCCGATCAGGTCCACGATGTCACCGACGTCGATCAGGCTCTTTTCGTAGAGATGCGCGAGGTTGTGCTGGAGGAGGAAGATGTCGGCGCCGCTACCCGACGAGATCGCAGCCGTGATGCGCGGCTGGATGTCGTTCGCGTTGATCGTCTCGACCGTGATCTCCGCGCCCAGCGCCTTCCCCGCGTCCACCGCCTGCTTCTTGAGCGCCTCATCGGCCGCGGGGACGAAGTCGACCCAGCGGACCATGTGGAGCTTCTGGCCCTGTGCGTACGCCGGGGCCCGACCCGACGCGAGAATGCCCGCCAACCCGGCGGTAGCGGCACCCGAGGCCTTCAGGAACGACCGGCGATCCAATGTATCCGCCATCAGCGCCTCCTTGCGCGCGAGCGCGGGAGTCCGACCCGCACCCGTCAGCTGTGAAGCTTCTCGACCTCTCCGTCGGTTATCGAACCACTCGCCGCCGTAGACGCCATCGCCGATCCCATGTCTCGGCGGGCAGCCCCGTCCGGCGCCGCACTACCACGGACGTCCGCGTCTCGTCGCTCGGTGGGACACATGGTCGCAGTCTCAAACACGCCGGGATCGGCACCCGCCAGGCGGGTTCCCGCGAACCGTGAGGGGCGACTGCCCTGAGGCTTGTTCACAGGGGGTTCGAGGTAGTTCTGCCGATCACAGGGTGGCGAGACTGTACCACACCCCTGCCGGAGGGTGTCAACGGCTGGGCCCTCGGACCGATCTGGCCGGCCCCCCGGCTGGCGTCCAGCGAGGCAAACCCACGGCCCCGGCGTCCGGCGAGTTCGGGCGGTCAGGCCTCCACGCCCAGCGCGCCGACCCTGGCCGGAGCCTGGAGGGTGAGGGCCACTGCCACCGCGGCCGCGCCGACGAGCGTGCTGGCAACGTGGAGGCTCCAGTACGAGCCGAGCCGGTCGAACAGCACGCCGCCGCCGTAGGCGCCAAGGCCCATGCCGATGCACGAGATGAAGAAGATCCCGCCGAAGACCGTGCCGACCACGCGCTCGCCGAAGAACTCACGGGCGACCAGGGCGTAGAGTGGCATGGCCCCGCCGTAAGCGACGCCGAACACGAGGGCGACGGCGAAGAGGGAGACCCCGCCGGCGTACAGGAACGTGGACAGAGCCAGGGTCTGGAGGGCGAGCATGCCGACGAGCGCAGGCTTGGCGCCGAACCGGTCGGCAGCGAGGCCGCTCGACAGGCGCCCGGCGATGCTGGTCGCTCCGGAGAGGCCTAGCATCGTGGCCGCCGCCATCTTCGCCACGCCGAGATCCATGGCGTGGGCGACCATGTGGAAGATCGGGCCGGAGTGCGCCGCGCAGCAGCCGAAGTGGACGAGCGCGACGCCCCAGAAGGCCGGGTGCCGGAGGGCCGCCGCCGGCGTGAGGCCCCGGTCGACCGCCGCCGCGCGGGTCGCTCCAGGGTCGTCCGCCCCGTAGCTGCGCAGACCTCGATCCTCCGGCCGGTCGGCCAGGTACGGGAGGGCCACGGCCCCCACGAGCCAGGTCAGCGCGCCGAACGCCGCAAACGTCGCGCGCCACCCGAACGCGGTGATGAGTGCCCGGGCCGTGGGGGGCACCACGAAGATGCCGAGCCCCATCCCGCCGGAGATGATTCCCATGGCCAGGCCGCGGCGCGCGGCGAACCAGCGGGTCGCGGCCGCCGAGAGCGGGACGTAGAACGCGCTGGCGCCGAGCGCCCCGAACACCCCGAACGCCACGTAGAGCTGGCCGGCCGAGCGGATCAGGGCGGAGACGCCGAGGGCCGCGCCGAGGACCCCGGCCCCGACCGCGACGACCCGTCGGGCGCCGATCCGGTCGGAGACGACGCCCGCCACGAAGGAGCCCAGGCCGAAGATGATCCAGTTGACCAGGGCCACGCCCGAGATCAGGGACCGGCTCCAGCCGAACTCCTCCTCGAGTGGGCGCAGGAAGACGGCGAGGGAGAAGATCGTGCCCGTCCCGACGGCGATGACGGCGACCGACGCGGCGAGGACGACCCACCCGTAGAACACGCGCGGGCGCTGGCTCGCCGGGACGGGGAAGGTCACGCGCCTACACTACATGCCGCCGGCGATGTCGGACAGGCCCATCGGCCCGGCGGCGAGCCACGCGGCTCGGCTTTGACGGTCGCGCGCCCGCGTGCCACGATCGGGCCAGGTCAGGCGCCGACCCGCGCGTCGGGCCGCGAGGGGAGCGAGTCATGGTGACCGTCATTCACGAGGACCGGGAAACGGACGTCGCCGCGGCGCGCGCCGTCGGGGACGCGCTCTGGCTCTCGACCGCCGACGTCGAGCGGGCGACGGGCTGGACGCTGAAGGCCGAAGGGCTCTGCCGCGAGGACGCGTGCATCCCGGTGCCGCCCGGCCGTGCGACCGCCTTCGTCCAGGGCGACGCCGTCGACATCGCGGCGCTCTGGCGCCACGCCGGGCACCCGGTCGTGAGCGACGACACCGGCGAGGCGTGGATCCTGGGGACCGGGGCCGGCGAGCGGGCCCGCGCGCTCCAGTCGCTCGTGGCGCCGGACTTCAGCCTCCCGGACCTCGCGGGGCGGGTCCACCGGCTGTCCGAGCACCGCGGGCGGAAGGTCTTGCTCGTCACGTGGGCCTCGTGGTGAGGCTGCCGCAATGACCTGCCGGTCTGGCAGGTCCTTCACGAAGATCTGAAGGACCACGGCTTCACGGTCGTGGCCGTGGCCATGGACGCGTCGGTCGATGCCGCGCGGTCCTGGATCGAGGCGGCGCGGCCGACCTACCCCTGTCTGATCGATCGCGACCACCGGGTGGCCGAGCTCTACCACATGGTGAACGTCCCGCAGGCGGTGTGGATCGATGAGCGCGGACGCATCGTGCGGCCGACGGAGAGCGCGGGCGCCTACGAGGGGTTCCGGTCCATGGACCGCGCGACCCGGAAGGTCCCGGACGAGGTGGCGGCAGTCACCAGCGGGGCCAAGCGGACCTACGTCGAGGCCGTCCGCGACTGGGCGCGCCACGGTCCGTCGAGCCGTCACGCCTTCGATTCCGACCGGGCGGCCGCGCACGTCGCGCTGCCGGACGAGGCCGTGGCGCGGGCGCACGCGCACTTCCGCCTGGGGCAGCATCTCCGGCGCCGCGGTTGCGAGGCGGCGGCCGAGGCCCAGTTCGCGGCGGCGCGGCGCCTCCACCCGGACTCGTGGAACATGTGGCGCCAGACGGCCGCGCTCGACGAGCGCGGGCTCGCCGCGGGGCCCGCGTTCTGGGCGCGCGTCGACGCGCTCGGGTCGCGGCGGTACTACGCGCCCGTGGACATGGAGGGGATGCCCGACTGACGGTGGGTCGTCATCCGGCGCGGCCGCCGGTCTGCGCGCCTGGGGCCCGTGATCACGGCCAGAGGTTGGCCTTCGCCGTGAGGTGTCCGACCAGCGGCTCGATCGACAAGGGCGCGCCGGTGGCCCGCTCGACCACCTCCCTCGTGGAGAAGAGGCTGCCCAGCCGGTGGACCCGGTCGCGCAGGAACGCGCGGAGCGGCTCCGCGTCGCCGGCGGCCAGCGCGTCGTCGAGCCCCGGGGCCTCGGCGTGGAGCCGCTGCATGAGCTGCGCGGCGATGGCGTTGCCGATCGTGTAGGTCGGGAAGAACCCGATCATGCCCTCGGCCCAGTGCCCGTCCTGGAGGCACCCGGCCCGATCGTTGCCGGGGGTGACGCCCAGCACACGGCGGTAGGCGTCGGCCCACGCGCCCGGCAGCTCCGCGGCGACCAGGTCGCCCTCCACGAGCGCGCGCTCGAGCTCCACGCGGACGCCGATGTGCAGGTCGTAGCTCAGCTCGTCGGCGCTGATCCGGACGGGAGCCCGCCGCGGATGGTTGACCGCCCGCCACACGTCGTCGGCGCCCACGTCCCCGAACGCCGCGCCGAGGCGCGGCGCCAGGCGCGGCCAGAGATATCGCCAGAACCCCCGCGCCCGGCCGAGGTGGTTCTCCACGAGCCGCGCCTGGGACTCGTGGAGGCCGAGCGACGGCGCTTCCCCGACCGGCGTCCCGAAGTGCTCGGCCGGCAGGTACTGCTCGTAGAGCCCGTGGCCCAGCTCGTGGAGCGTGGCGAACAGGCCCGAGGTGAAGGCGTCGGCCCGGAAGCGGGTGATGAGGCGCACGTCCCCCGGCCCGACGCGGATCGTCGACGGGTGCATCGCCTCGTCGAGCCGCCCGCAGGCGAAGTCGAAGCCAAGCCACGTGGCGAGCTCGCGCGCCACCTCGGCCTGGAGGCGCACGTCCATCGGCCGCGCGAGCAGCGCGGGCAGAGGCCCGCTCCGGTCGACCGCCCGGTCGAGGAGCGGGGTGACCGCCGCGCGGAGGCCGGCCAGCATCGGCCCGAGCGCCGCCCAGGTGAGACCGGGCTCCCACTCGTCCAGCAGCACGTCGTAGCGGCGGCGGCCGCGCGCCAGGCAGTCGGCCTCGGCCTGCTTGAGGGCCACGACGCGGCCGAGCCAGGGCAGGTAGGCGCGCGCGTCGCGGCGCTCGCGGGCGGAGCGCCACGCCTCGTAGGAGAGGGTCGTGACGCGCGCGAGGTCCTCGACCAGGGACGCGGGGACCAGGCAGGCCTTCTCGTACTCGTCCCGCAGCTCGCGGAGGTTGACGGCCTCGGGGTGGCCCGGCGCCAGGCGGGGCGAGAGCCGTGCCTCGGCCTCCGCGAGGAGGTCGCCCAGCCGGGGATCGGTGGCCTGGACGTGCATCAGCCGGGCGAGGAGGGCCTGCTGCTCGGCGCGATGCTCGCCGCCGCCCTCGGGCATCGCCACGTCCTCGTCCCACTCGAGGAGGGTCGCGCACGAGCCGAGGAGAGTGTGCTCGCGGGCACGGTGCAGCAGTTCGAGGTACGCCGCGTCGCCGGTCATCCGGTCCGTCATGGTACCAAAGCGCCGGGACGGTGCTAGGCTCGTGCCGTGCTGACGCCGGTCCGGGAGACGGGGCTGGCCGCGGCCCGGCTCGCCGCGGGAGTCCAGCAGGCCCTGCACCGCCTCACCGAGGCCGAGCTGCGGGCCCTCCTGGGGGAGATCGACCGCCGCGCGCGCGCCGAGCACCTCGTCTACCTGCGCGACGACGTCGAGGAGACCATCAAGATCCTCGTGACCCCCATCGTCGCGCTGCCCGACCAGCTCGCCTACGTGCGCGCGGTCGCGCTCGCCCTGCACGGCGCCCTGAAGCGGCTGCCGGAGCTCTACCTCACCGACCCGGACGTGCGGGCGCTCCTGGAGCTCCCGCCCCGCGAGGAGGAGTGGCTCCGCCGCTACTGGACACCCGCGGTGAGCGAGCAGAACACCGTGGTGGGCCGCCACGACGCGGCGATCGACTTCGCCTCGCCGACCTGGAAGGAGAGCCTCCAGTTCCTGGAGCCGAACCTCGGCGGCATCGGGGGGCTCCACATGGTGCCGACGGCCTCGCGCATCCTCGCCGAGGTCGTGCTGCCGGCCCTGCGCGCCCGGGATCCCCAGCTCGAGCTGGAGAGCCTCCAGGACATCCGGGCGCTCCTCATGCAGGACCTGCTCGACCACCTCGACGCCACCGGGCGGAGCGGGCGCACCGTGTGCCTCGTCGAGCCCAAGTACGCCGGGTACGGCCCGGACGAGCAGACGGAGCTGGCCCGCTACGTCCACGAGCACTTCGGGATCGAGGTCTGCCACGCCGACCCCGCGGAGCTGGCGCTCGACGGCGACGAGGTGACCTACGAGGGCCGGATCGTCGACCTCATCTACCGCGACTACGCCGTGGAGGACCTCCTCGACCTCGAGGCCGAGGGCGTGGACATCCGCCCCATGCAGCAGGCCTTCGCGACCAACCGGGTCGTGTCCTCGATCGCCGCCGAGCTGGACCAGAAGAGCTGCTGGGAGGTACTGGGGGACCCGACGCTCGCGCGCCGTCACTTCGGCAGCGAGGAGCGCGCCTTCTTCCGCCGGCACGTCCCGTGGACGCGTCTGCTGCGGCCCGGGACGACCACGCTCCCCGACGGCTCCCGGGGTGACCTCGCCAAGTACGCGGTCCAGGCGCGGGAGGAGCTCGTGCTCAAGCCCAACCGGGGATACGGTGGCTCCGGCGTCGCCGTGGGGCCGGCCACCGAGCCGGCCGAGTGGGAGAAGCTCGTGGCCGCCGCCGTCGCGCCCGGCGACGAGCGCTGGGTGGCCCAGCGCCTCGTCGCGCTGCCCGTGTGCCACTTCCCGGTGATGGCCGCCGACGGGACGATCAACGCCGGGCCCTTCTACGTCGTCTTCGGCTTCCTGCCCAGCGCGTACGGGCTCGCCACCCTGGGGCGCGCGTCCCAGACCCGCGTCGTCAACATCGCCCAGCGCGGCGGCATGTGCGTCCTGGTCGTCGGGCACCCGCCCGGACGGATCGTCAGCTAGCGGAACGGCGGCGGCGCGGTGGGGCAGGCGCCCCCGGCGAGCCGGGCCGCCGGGGGCGGATCGGTCAGAACGAGCGGATCAGGCGCTCGACGCGCTCGTCGTGCGCCTGGAACGGGTCCTTGCAGAGGATCGTCTCGCGCTCGGGGTCGTTGAGCTTCAGGTAGACCCAGTCCACCCGGTAGTCCTTGCCCTTGAGGTTCGCCCGGCGGATGAACTCGCCGCGGAGCCGCGCGCGCGTCGTCTGGGGCGGCGTGTGCTTCGCCGTCTCCACCTGCTCGTCGCGCACCATCCGGTCGACGCGGTCGTTGCGCGCCAGGAGGTAGTAGATGCCCTTGAACGGCCGGATGTCGTGGTACTGGAGGTCGATCAGGGACACCCGCGGGTCGCGCCACGACAGGCGGTGGCGGGTCATGTACTCCTCGATCCACTGCCGCTTGATCACCCAGTCGACGTCGCGGTCGCACTGGAGCGGGTCGGCCTCGAGGCGCGTGAGCATCCCCGTCCAGCGATCCAGGACGTCGCGCGTGACCGGGTCGGCGTCGACGTGCTGCGCGTACGCGAGGCACGCCTCCAGGTACTCCTTCTGGATCTCGAGGGCGGTCATCGCGCGCCCGTCCTTGAGCTTCACCGTCTCCCGGAGGCCGGGGTCGTGCGAGATGTCCCGGATCGCCTGGACCGGCGACTGGAGGCTGTAGTCCCGGTCGAAGTAGCCGTCCTCGATCATGTCGAGGACCACGGCGGTGGTGCCGACCTTCAGGTAGGTCGCGACCTCCGACATGTTCGAGTCACCGACGATCACGTGGAGGCGCCGGTACTTCTCGGCGTCGGCGTGCGGCTCGTCGCGCGTGTTGATGATCGAGCGGGACGACGTGGTGGCGCCGGAGATCTCCTGGCAGATGTGCTGGGCGCGCTGCGAGAGGCAGTAGTGGAAGCCCCGCGGGGTCTGCAGCACCTTGCCGGCGCCTGCGAAGATCTGGCGCGTCACGAAGAACGGGATGAGCGCTTCGGCCAGCCGCTGGAACGAGACGTCCCGGGACACGAGGTAGTTCTCGTGGCACCCGTACGAGTTGCCGGCCGAGTCCGTGTTGTTCTTGAAGAGGAGGATGTTCCCGGAGATCCCGTCCTCCCGCAGCCGCTTCTCCGCCTGGTGCAGGAGGTCCTCGACGATGCGCTCGCCGGCCTTGTCGTAGACGACGAGGTCCATCACGTCGTCGCACTCCGGCGTCGCGTACTCGGGGTGGAAGCCGGTGTCGAGGTACAGCCGCGCGCCGTTCTCCAGGAACACGTTGGCGTTCCGCGCCCCGGGAATGACCTTCTCGAACAGGTAACGGGCGACGTTGTCGGGGGAGAGGCGGCGCTGCCCGTTCAGCGTGCAGGTCAGACCGTACTCGTTCTCGAGCCCGAAGATGCGTCGCTTCATGGCGTCCCCATGGGCCGGCCGCCCTCCGACGGGTCCGGACGCCCCAGGATCGTCCGCAGCTCGCCATTCGCGACGCGCCGGAACTTGCGGCGCTCGCGATTCTGGTCGAGCACGGCGACCTCGAGGTCGCGGTCCGTCAGCGTCTTGTTCTGCGTGACCGTCAGGGCACGGATCCCGAGCCGCACCGCGTCGGCCAGGGGCATTGTCTCCCGGAAGTGCTCCTTGAGGAAGCGGCGAATCTCCTCCGCCTGCCCGCCCATGGCCGCGTAGTTGCGCTCGTCCTCGATCGAGCCGTCGTAGAGGACGTGGTACATCTCGTTCCGCCCGTTCGAGCCGTCCGCCACCTCGACGACCAGCACCTCGACCTCGAAGGGCTTGAGGCCCTCGGTGAAGATCTGCCCGAGCGCCTGGGAGTAGGCGTTGGCGAGCGCCTTCGCGGTCACGTCCTCGCGGTGGTAGGAGTAGCCGCGGAGGTCGGCATGGCGCACGCCGGCGATCCGGAGGTTCTCGAACTCGTTGTACTTGCCGACGCCGGCGAACGCGATGCGGTCGTAGATCTCGGAGATCTTGTGGAGCAGGGTAGAGGGGTTCTCGGCGACCAGGAGCACGCCGTGCTGGTACTCGAGCGCGACGATGGACCGGCCGCGCGCGATGCCCTTGCGAGCATACTCGGCCTTGTCCTTCATCATCTGCTCGGGCGACACGTAGTAGGGGAGCGGCATCGTCAGCGTCCCGGTCGCCGCGCGGCCATCACGGCCTCGCACTGGGCCCGCACCTCGGTCTCGGGGACGTCCTCGAGCCCGTCGCGGGTGATCACCTTCACCGTCGGAAAGATACCCTTGGCGAAGTCGGGGCCGCCGGTCCCCACGTCCTCCTCGGCCGCGTCGATGAGCGCCTCGGCCGCCCAGCGGAGCCCGTCGCCGCGCGGGGCACCCGTCCGGAAGAGCTTCTTCAGGGTCGTGCGGGCGTCCTTGCCGCCGGAGCCGGTCGCCGCGTAGTCGGTCTCCTCGTACCGGCCCCCCGTCACGTCGTAGTTGAAGATCCGCCCCTCGGCGCGGCGCAGGTCGTAGCCCGCGAAGATGGGCACGACCACCAGGCCCTGCATCGCCATCGGGAGGTTCATGCGGATCATCTGACCGAGCTTGTTCGCCTTGCCCTCGAGCGAAAGGCCGTCGCCCTCCACTTTCTCGTAGTGCTCGAGCTCGGTCTGGAAGAGGCGCGCCATCTCGATCGCCGGCCCCGCGGCCCCGGCGATCGCGACCGCCGAGTGGTCGTCGGTCTTGTAGACCTTCTCGATCCGCCGGTGGGCCACCTGGTACCCCTCGGTGGCCTGCCGGTCGCCGGCGACGATGACGCCGTCGGCGTAGCGCACCGCGAGGATCGTCGTTCCGGTCGGGACGCCCGGGACGTGGGGCTCGGCCGCGGGGATCGCTCCGATCACGCCGGGCCGCGAGACCAGAAGGTCAGGCGCTTCCAGACGCAGGAAGTCCACGAAGCTCGAGTTGACGTAACGCCCGAAGAGACCTTGCCAGGGCTCGTGCATGTAGGCCATCCGTACGGGGGATTATACAACCGGGCCTCGCCGGGAGCGGCGGGCTTCCGGCGCCCCCGCGGGCCGGCGCTAGACGCTGGTCGGCTTGGAGATGTTCTTGAGGAGGTCCCGCGCCGTGGGCGACTGGTCGAAGAGGCGGCGCACGAGCGCCTCGGTGCCCCGGAGCGGCTCCAGCATGAAGATCTTCTTGAGCGGCCCCTCCTTGAGGTCGAAGAGGACCGAGTCCCACGAGGCCGAGACGATGTCCTCCGAGTAGCGCTGGAGGCACATCCCCCGGAAGTACGCGCGGGTGTCGCGCGGCGGGTCGTTGACCGCGCGCGCGATCTCCTCGTCGCTCGCGATACGCTCGACCGCGTCGGACTGCTCGAGCCGGTAGTAGAGGCCCTTGCTCGGCCGGATGTCGTGGTACTGGAGGTCGATCATCGCCACGCGAGAGTCCGTCCAGCCCACGCCGTGCTTGGCCCGGTAGTTCTCGAGGAGGTCGAGCTTGATCACCCAGTCGAGCTCGCGGCTGAGCGACATCGGATCCTCCGCCAGCCCGTCCAGCACGTGCTCCCACCGCACGAGCACGTCCTTCGTCACCGGGTCGAGCTCCCGGTCCCGGTAGTAGCGGTGGGCCGCCTCGAGGAACTCCCGCTGGAGGTCCACGGCGGTGATGGTGCGCCCGTCCCGCAGGCGGACCGTCGACCGGCACGCGAGGTCCCGTGAGATCTGCCGGAGGGCCTGCACCGGATTGTCGAGCGCGAGGTCCCGCTCGATGAAGTCGTCCTCGATCATCGAGAGGACGATCGAGGTCGTCCCGGTCTTGAGGTAGTTCGCCACCTCCGACATGTTCGCGTCGCCCACGATCACGTGGAGCCGCCGGTACTTCTCGGGGTCGGCGTGGGGCTCGTCCCGCGTGTTGATGATGGGGCGGGAGTGCATCGTCTCGAGCCCGACCTCGGTCTCGAGGAAGTCGGCGCGCTGGGTGAGCTGGTACTCGGTGTACTCCAGGTTGTTCTCGGAGCCGACCTTGCCCGCGCCGGTGAAGATCTGGCGCGTGACGAGGAACGGCATCATGTACTGCACGATCCGCGTGAAGGGGCAGCGGCGGTCCATGAGGTAGTTCTCGTGGGTGCCGTAGCTGTTGCCCTTGGAGTCGGTGTTGTTCTTGTAGATCAGGATGCGCTGCTCGGGCGGGGAGGCCGCCTCCGCGCGGCGGCGCGCGAGGTCGAGGATCCGCTCGCCCGCCCGGTCCCACACCACGAGGTCGCGCGGGTTGGTGCACTCGGGCGATGAGTACTCCGGGTGGGCGTGGTCGACGTAGAAGCGGGCCCCGTTCGGCAGGATCAGGTTGATGAGCCGGGACTCCTCCTTCGAGGGGAGCTCCTTCTCGTCGGCGTACTCGAATCCCCGGGCGTCCCGGAGCGGGCTCTCGGCCTCGTAGTCCCAGCGGATGCGCGCGGTCCGGTAGGTCTCGTAGGAATTGATGAGGAGCAGCGAGGACAGGATCGGGTTGAAGTCCGCCTGGTTGCGGACGGTGATCCCGTACTCGGTCTCGATCCCCATCACCTTCGGGATGGCCATGCCGTCCTCGCGCCGGCCTCGGTCACCCGCGCCGCGGGTGCCATCGGCGACCCCGGGAGTGACGCGACCGACAGAAAGGGGGTGAGGGGAGCGCCGGTCGCCCCCTCACCCCCGCCACCTACAGGTACTGGCCGGTGGTCTGGCGCTCCACGGGGCGATGCTTGTCCTTGGTTTCGCCCGTGAGCGGCTTGACGTAGACGATGCGCTCGCCCTTCTTCCCCGCGATCTTCGCCCAGTCGTCGGGGTTGGTCGTGTTGGGCAGGTCCTCGTTCTCCTTGAACTCCTCGCGCACGGCGGCCATCAGGTCCTCGAGCTTGATGCCCTTCTCGGCGCTCGCGATGTACCGCTTGAGCGCGAGCTTCTTGGCCCGCCGGACGATCGACTCCATCATCGCGCCCGAGGCGAAGTCCTTGAAGTACAGGACCTCCTTGTCCCCGTTCGCGTACGTGACCTCGAGGAACCGGTTCTCGTCGCCCGTCGAGTACATCTCCTCGACCGCGGTCTCGATCAGCCGCGCGATCGCCGCCGGGACGTCGCCGCCGTGCGGCGCGACCTCCTGCTCGTGCATCGGGATGTCGGGCGTGAGGTACTTGGCCATGATGTCGCCCGCCGACCCGCGGTCGGGCCGGTCGATCTTGATCTTCACGTCGAGGCGCCCGGGCCGCAGGATCGCGGGGTCGATCAGGTCCTGGCGGTTGGACGCGCCGATCACGATGACGTTCTTCAGCCCCTCGACGCCGTCGATCTCCGCCAGGAGCTGCGGGACGATGGTCGTCTCGACGTCGGACGAGATCCCCGAGCCGCGGGTGCGGAAGAGCGCGTCCATCTCGTCGAAGAACACGACGACGGGCACGTCCTCGGCCGCCTTTTCCTTGGCCTTCGTGAAGATCTCGCGGATCTTGCGCTCGGTCTCCCCGACGTACTTGTTGAGGAGCTCCGGGCCCTTGATGTTCATGAAGAAGCCCTTGATCTTCTCCCCGCGCTTCTCCGAGACCTTCTCCGCCAGGTTGTTCGCGACCGCCTTGGCGATCATGGTCTTGCCGCACCCGGGCGGGCCGTAGAGCAGGACGCCCTTGGGCGGCGCGAGCTTGTGCTCGCGGTAGTAGTCCGCGTAGAGGTATGGCAGTTCCACCGCGTCGCGGATCGCCTCGATCTGCGACGTCAGCCCGCCGATGTCCTCGTACTGGATGTCCGGCACTTCCTCGAGCGCCAGGTCCTCGACCTCGCTCTTCGGGAGCTTCTCCAGGAGGTAGCCGGACTTCGCGTCCATCAGGAGGTGGTCGCCGACCTTCAGCTTGATCGGACGGAGCGGGTCGGCGATGACCGCGACCTTCTCCTCGTCCGCGCGCACGGTGACCACGGCGCGGGCCTCGTCCAGGGCCTCCTTCATGATCACGACTTCGCCCTGGATCTCGTAGCCCGCCGTCTCGATGACGTTCAGCCCCTCGTTCAGGACGAGCTCCTGTCCGGGCTTGATCGACTCCTTCCCGATGGACGGGTGGAGGTTCACCTTCACCTTGCGCCCGCTGGACAGGATGTTGACGGTGCCGTCGTCGTTCAGCGAGAGGAACACGCCGTAGCTGGACGGGGGCGCGCAGAGCTTGTCGACCTCCTCCTTCAGCGAGGAGATCTGCTCGCGCGCCTCGTAGAGCGTGTTGACGAGCTTCTCGTTCTGGTTGAAGGCCTGGACCAGCTGGCGGTTCGCCTCCCGCAGCTTGTTCTCCAGGACCACGAAGTCCCTGGGGATCTCCTCGAGCTTCTTCCGGAGGTGGACGACCTCCGTCTCCATCGCGCGGGCGTGGGTCTGGAGATCCTGGATCTGGATCTCGTACTCGGTCAGCCGGCGGCGATAGGCCGATTCAGTCATCGGCAGGAACTTCGACAGGCCCTTGACGCCCTCGGGTTCACGGGGGGGATTCGCCTTCTTCTCGAACTCTTTCATTGGCCTCCCGTCCCTCTCGGCGAGCACCGCGACCGCGCCGGGTCGGCCGGGACCGGCGGGGGCAACCACGCCCCACGTCAGCTTGAGCAACTATAGGCGGCGCCGGAAAAAAAAGTCAAGTTGTGGGGCCGTTCCGACGCCGGTTCCGGCGCGAGATTGCCCGCTTCGAAGCCTCCTGCACGTCGAAATCGTGCAACGCCGGTGCCACTAGGTGGCGGACCCCGGCGTCACCTGGACGACGGAGGCGGTTCGGCGGGGCGCGGGGCTCTCTATAATGGACGCCTATGCGTTTCGCCGTCGCTCGACGATCGCGGTGTGTGTGGCGCGTGGGGCGGTTCGCGCTCCTGGCGGGGCTCGTCGCGATGGTCTGTGTCGGTGGCGTCGCGGTCGCGACGCCCACCGGCGAGCTTCACGTCGGGGTTCCCCGCCTTCCCGCGACGCTCGATCCCGCGGACGCCACGACGCCCGCCGAGCTGATGGCGATGCGCCTTCTCTACGAGGGCCTCGTCGCGTTCGGCGAGCGTGGCGACGTCGAGCCCGCGCTCGCCACGGCGTGGGCCGTCTCGCGCGACGGGCTCGTGTGGACGTTCCGCCTCCGCCCGGACGTTCCGCTGCACGACGGCGCCGCGCTCGGCACCGATGACGTCCTCGCCGCCCTCGCCGCGCGGATCTCCGCGGACGAGCCGCCGGAAGGCGCGCCGGCCTGGGTGCGGCCGTTCCGCGGCGCGGCGCGCATCGTCCGCGAGGTGCGTCGCGGCGAAGGGGCGTCGATCCAGGTCGTCCTCGGGCAGCCGTACGCGCCGCTGCTCGCGCTACTCGCCCACCCGGGTCTCGCGATCGCGGTCGCGCGGCCCGGGGGTCCACGGGTCGGCACGGGGCCCTACCGGGCCGTCGAGCTCACCCCCGACCGTCTCCTCCTCGAGGCAGCGCCCACCTGGCGCGGCGACCCGCCGCAGAGCGCCCGCCTGGCGCTCCACGCGGTGCCGGACGACGCGGGCGCACTCGCGGGACTCGGGCCCGGCAGTCCGCTTCACGCCGCGCTGGTCCAGGCGCCGCCCGCGTGGGCCGCGGTAGGCCTCCAGGTCGTGTCGGCGCCCACCTGGCGCGTTGGCTTGCTGGCGCTCCGCACCGACCGGGGCCTGACCAGCCGCAAGACGGTGCGGCAGGCGGTGGCGCTCGCGCTCGACCCCGCGCTCCTCCGGGCCGCGCTCGGGTACTGGGCGGCGCCGCACGGCGCGTGGCTCCCGCCCGGCGCGTGGGCTGCGCGCGACCCCGGGCCACTCCTCTTCGATCCCGCGCGCGCGCGGGGGTTGCTTCTCCAGGTCGGGCCGGTCGATCCAACGTTGACGCTGCTCGCCTCGGACCGCGTGTCGGGCCCGGAGGCGACGGCCCTCGCCGAGGCGATCCGCGTCTCGCTCGGCGCCGCGGGCTTCAAGGTCCAGGTGCGGCTCGAAGCGCCGGCCGCGGCCGACAGCGCGGCCCGCCAGGGCGCGGCGGAGCTGACGCTCCACGAGGAGACGCTCGACGTCAACGATCCGGACGTCTTCCTGCGGCGACTGCTGGCGACCGACGGCGCCACGCCCGGGAGCGCCACCAACGTCGCCTTCCTCCGGAGCCCGCTGGTCGACGGCATGCTCGTGCGCGCGGGTCAGCTCGGGTTTCGGCCCGAGCGCGTCCGCTTGTACCAGCGCCTTCAGGGCGTGCTTGCCGAGGAACTGCCCTACGTCCCCCTCTACACCCGACTCCAGTGGATGGTGGCGCGACCCGAAGTGCGGGGCATCCAGCTCGACCCCGGCGGAATCCACCGGCTCGAGCGGATCCGGGTCGAGCCGTCGCCCACCCCGCCGCCGCCCCGGGCGCCGTTGAATCCGCTCTCCGGTCTGCCGCCCCCCCCGCCGCGGCCGTAGCGCCGACCGGCGGGGCGGTCGCACACCGACGTCCACGCGCCGCCCGTCCCGGCGAGGCCGCTCGTTTGCCGCGGGCCGGGGCGCCGGCTACAATAGCCGCGGCCTCCCATACGACGGGCCACGCCGGGCCAAACCACGGAGGAGTCGCGGGTGCCCACGGTTCGTGAGACCGTCGCCGAGATGGTCCAGTACGTCTTCCCCCAGTACGCGGGCGCACCGGGCCAGATCTACGGCGGGCGAATGATGGAGTGGATCGCCACCGCGGGGACCCTGGCCGCGTCGCGCGTCGCGCGGGGGCCGGTCGCGGTGGGCGCCATGGACGAGATCGACTTCCTCCACCCCGTGCGGGTGGGCGAGATCTCCATCTTGCGCGCCCGCGTGGAGTACGTCGGGCGGACGTCGCTCGAGGTGGGCGTGCGGGTCTACTCGGAGAACACGGCCACCGGAGAGCGGCACGCGACCCTCTCGTCGCACATGGCGTTCGTCGCGATCGACGAGGAGGCCCACCCGCGTCCGATCGGGGCGCGCGTCGTGCCCGCGGATGCGGCCGAGGTGGCGGTCGTCGAAGCGGCGCAGGCGCGCCGCGAGGCCCGCCGGGCGCGTGTCGCCCTCCGGGCCGACCGGGCGCGCGAGGTGACCGACGAGACGGCGGGCTTCCGCTGGCGGTTCGAGCAGCAGCGGTTCGTGTTCCCGGACGACGCGCTGCACGGGACTTTGATGTTCGCGGGGCGGCTCCTCCTCACGGTGGACGAGGTTGCCGCGATCCTCGCGGTCCGGTACGCTCGGGCGCCCCTGGCGACGGCGTCGATGGACGCCCTCGAGTTCTACGCGCCGCTCCGCGTGGGGGACATGCTCACCTTCCGCGGCGCGCTGACGCGGGTGGGGACCCGGTCGATGGAGGTGGAGATCCAGGTGCTGGCGGAGGCGCCGTTCACCGGCGAGATCCGCCACACCTGCACGGCGTACCTGACGTTCGTGAAGCTGCGCGCGGCGGGGGGGTCGATCCCGCCCCTCGAGCCGACGACGGCGGCGGAGCAGCGGGAGCGGGAGGCGGCGGACAAGCGCCAGGCGGCCCGCGTGGCGCGCGTGCACGCGCTCAAGGAGAGCCTGGCGCGCGAGCCCGCCTGGTGACCGGCGGCGACGTGCGGCCCGGCGACACGGGGGAGCCGGCTCCCCGGAACAACAGAGAGGGGTGAGGGGATGTCCGGTCATTCGAAGTGGTCGCAGATCAAGCGCAAGAAGGCCAAGACGGACCAGGCCCGCGGGAAGGTGTTCTCGAAGCTCGTCCGCGAGATCACGACCGCGGCCCGGACCGGCGGCGACCCGAAGATGAACATGCGCCTCAAGACGGCGATCGAGGAGGCGAAGGCGGTCAACATGCCCGCCGACACCCTCAAGCGCGCCATCCAGAAGGGCACGGGTGAGCTGCCGGGCGAGACGTACGACGAGATCACCTACGAGGGCTATGGGCCGGGCGGCGTCGCCGTCATGGTCAAGACCCTCACCGACAACAAGAACCGCACTGCCCCGGAGATCCGCCACACCTTCACCAAGTTCAGCGGGAACCTGGGCGAGGTCGGCTCCGTCGGCTGGATGTTCGACCGCAAGGGCATCATCCAGGTCGACACCGGGCGCGTGGACGAGGACGAGCTCCTGGGGGTGGCGCTGGACGCCGGCGCGGCCGACCTCCGGCGGGCGGACCCGGTCTTCGAGATCACGACCGCGCCGCAGGACCTCGAGGACGTGAAGCGCGCGCTCGAAGGACGCGGCGTGCCGATCCAGTCGGCCGAGGTGACCTACGTGCCGCAGTCGACGATCCGCCTCGAGGGCAAGGATGCGCAGCAGGTGCTGCGGCTGGTCGAGGGGCTGGAGGAACTCGACGACGTGCAGCACGTCTACGCGAACTTCGACATCCCCGACGAGGTGCTGGAGGCCCAGGGCGCCGCTTGAGGGGGCTCGACGCGGCCTCCATCCCGCTCCGCGCCGCGCCGCGCGCCGTCGGGTTCGATCCGGGCCTGGCCGACACGGGGTACGCGGCGCTCGAGGGCGGGCGCCGGGTGCCCACCGTGCTGGGCACCGGCGTCATCCGGACGAGCGCCCGGGACCCGCTGGAGGTGCGGCTCGAGGCCCTGTTCGACGGGTGCCGCGAGGTCCTCGAGCGGTTCACGCCCGACGTCGTGATCATCGAGGACGTCTTCAGCGCCCCGTCGATCCCACGCACCGCCATCCTCATGGGCCATGCGCGGGCGGCGGTGTGCCTCGCGGGCCGGCGGCAGCGGGTCGCGCTCCTGTCGGTGGCGCCGACCGAGGTCAAGCGCGCGGTCACCGCCTCGGGCGCCGCGCCCAAGGCGCAGGTCGCCCGGGCGATGCAGGTCCTCCTGGCCCTGGCGGCCCTGCCGCGGCCGAGCCACGTGGCGGACGCGCTTGCTCTCGCCTACACGGGCCTGTCGCGGACTCGGGGGCTCGGCCGCCAGTGATCGCCTCGCTCCGCGGTCGGCTGCGCCGTCGGCTGGAAGGGCGCGTGATCCTCGAGTCGGCCGGGGTCGGGTACGAGGTCGTGCTCCCGCCCGTCGTCGCCCGCGGGCTCGAGGCCCTCGAGGCGGGCGACGGCGCCGGGGCGGCCGAGCTCGAGCTCGTGATCTACTACCACGCCACGCGCGACCAGCCGCGGCCCGTCCTGATCGGCTTCGCGCGCGACCTGGAGCGGGAGTTCTTCGAGCGGCTCATCACGGTCAAGGACGTGGGCCCGCTCGTCGCCGCGCGCGCGCTGGTCCAGCCCATCGCGGAGATCGCGGACGCGATCGTCCGGAAGGACGAGCGCTTCCTCCGTCGGCTGCCGGGGATCGGGCCCCAGAAGTGCCGCAACATCGTCGCCCAGCTCGAGGGCAAGGTGGCCAAGTACGCGCTGCTCCCGCGCGAGGAGGCGGCGCCGACGCCACCGCCGCGCGAGGAGGGCGACGACCTCCGCGTGCTGGTGCGCGACGTGCTGGTCCGGCAGATGGGGCTCCGGCCCGGTGAGGCGGACCAGGCGATCCGCGACGCCCTGGCGCGCAACCCGGGCATCGACGCGCCCGAGGCGCTCTTCGAGGAGATCTACCGCGCGCGGCGAGGGTCCACGTGAGCGACAACCTCCTGAGCCGGACGGCCCTCGCCGACGAGGCGCCGTTCGAGCGCGCGCTACGTCCCCAGCGGCTCGACGAGTACATCGGCCAGCAGGCGACGGTTGAGAGCCTGCGCGTCTCGGTGGAGGCCGCCCGGCAGCGCGGGGAGTGCCTCGACCACGTGCTGCTCTACGGGCCGCCGGGGCTCGGCAAGACGACGCTCGCGATCATCCTCGCCAACGAGATGGCCAGCGGGCTCAAGAGCACGTCGGGCCCGGCGCTCGAGCGCGGCGACGACCTCATGGGGGTCCTGACGAGCCTCGAGCCGCGGGACGTACTCTTCGTCGACGAGATCCACCGGCTGCCGCGCGTCGTGGAGGAGCTCTTCTACCCGGCGATGGAGGACTTCGAGGTCAACTTCGTAATCGAGCGCGGCATGCACGCGCGGACCATGCGGATCCCGCTCAAGCCGTTCACGCTGGTCGGGGCCACCACCCGTCCCGGCATGCTGAGCGCGCCCCTCCGGGAGCGGTTCGGGATCTTCCACCACCTCGATTTCTACGCGGACGACGAGCTCGAGCAGATCGTCGGCCGGTCGGCGGGAATCCTCGGCCTGCCGATCGAGCCCGGCGGGGCGGCCGAGATCGCGCGCCGGGCGCGCGGGACTCCCCGGATCGCCAACCGCCTTCTCCGCCGCGTGCGGGACTTCGCCCAGGTGAAGGGCGATGGCCGGATCGGCGCCGAGGTGGCCGCCGCCGCGCTCACGCTGGAGGGTGTCGACACCCGCGGGCTCGACCGCCTGGACCGGCGGTTCCTCCAGGCGATCGTCGAGCACTACGGGGGGGGGCCGGTCGGGCTCGACGCGATCGCCGCGACGATCAACGACGACGCCGAGACGCTGGCGGAGCTGGTGGAGCCATACCTGCTCAAGATCGGCCTGGTGGTCCGCACGCCGAACGGCCGCCGCGCGACGCCCGCGGCCTACCGGCACCTCGGTCTCCGCGGGGGCGACGGCCCCCGCCAGCTCTCCCTCGAGTAGGCGCGGCGATGGCGGAAGCGGGCCGCGTGCTGGTGGTCCTGGGGATCGTGCTGGTCGTCGTGGGCGGACTCATCTGGCTCGGCGGCGCCATGGGCGCCAAGGTCCCGTTCCTCGGCCGCCTGCCGGGGGACATTCACGTCCAGCGAGGCAACTGGTCCTTCTACTTCCCCCTCACGACCTCGATCGTTCTGAGCCTCGTGCTCACGCTGGTCCTGGCGCTCCTCTCTCGCCGATGATCGGCCGCGCGAGAGGGGAGGCGCGCCGCCCGATCGCGGGGCGGGCGGTCGCGGTCGCCGTGGGGCTCGCCTGCCTGGTCGGCCTCGCCGCGCCGGCGCGCGCGCTGGAGCCCATCCGGCTCGCGCTCGCGGACGGGGTGCGGCACGTGGAGGTCGGCGTGGCCGACACGGTCACCGTGCTCGACCCGGCGACCGGCCGCGCGCTCTTCAGCCTGTCGGGGCCGCGCATCGTGCGCGTCGTGCCGTCCGGGGCGGGCCTGGACGTGGTCGGCGCCCGACGAGTCGACCTGCCCCGCCTCCGTGTCGAGGTCCGGCGCGGTCCCCTGCGCGTGGGGACGCGCGACCACGTGGGCGCGCTCGAGATCTGGCGGCAGGGCGACGGGCTCCTGCTGGTGAACGAGCTTCCCATGGAGGAGTACATCGCGGGGACCGTGCGGGGTGAGGCCTCCGAGCGCTGGCCCGCCGAGGCCCTCCGCGCGCTCGCGGTGGTCGCACGCACCTACGCCGTTTTCCAGCAGGCGCGCGCCACCGGCAAGGCCTATCACGTGGTCGCGGGCAACCAGGATCAGAACTTCGCCGGCTGGGCGATGGAGGGCTCGCCCGCGCGGGAAGCGGCGCGCACGACCGCGGGGCAGGTGCTGACGTGGCAGGGACGGGTCTTCCCCACGTTCTACCACTCGGATTCCGGCGGCTTCACCGAGGCCGCGCAGAGCGTCTTCTCGGGGGACGGCGTGCCGCCCCTCGAGGGGGTCCGCGACGAGTACTCCATGGAGTCGCCGAACTACACCTGGACGGTGACGCTCCCCCTCACCGTGATCGGGGAGCGGCTCCGCCGCGGCGGGCTGGAAGTCGGCCAGGTAACCCGCCTGACGGTCCTCGAGCGGAGCCCCTCCTTCCGCGTGGCCCGCCTCGCCGTCGAGCACTCACGGGGGACCACGACCATCCGGGGGGCCGACTTCCGGCGGCTGATCGGGTACGATGCCTTGAAGAGCACGCTCTTCGTCCCGGTTGCCCAGGACGGCCAGGTGCGGTTCGAGGGGCGCGGCTGGGGACACGGCGTGGGCCTGTCCCAGTTCGGCGCCAAGGGCATGGCCGACCGCGGTTACACGTATCCGCAGATCCTCGAACACTACTATCCGGGCACCGCCCTGACGACCCTGCGCTGAAGGGGCCGGACGGTCCCGACGAGCCCGAGAGCCATGAGCGAGATCAGCTGGAGCGACTTCGAGCGGGTGGACATGCGCGTCGGCACCGTCGTGCGGGCCGAGGTGTTTCCGGAGGCGCGGAAGCCGGCGTACAAGCTGTGGATCGACCTGGGCGCCCTCGGAGAGCGACGCTCGAGCGTCCAGATCACCGATCGCTACCGGCCGGACGAGCTCCTGGGGCGCCAGGTGGTCTGCGTGGTCAACTTCCCGCCGAAGCGGATCGGTCCCTTCGTCTCCGAGGTGCTCGTGCTCGGCGCGTACGCCGCCGACCACACGGTCGTGCTGCTCCACCCCGACCAGACCGTGGAGCGGGGGAGTCGCATTGGCTAGCGTCGTCCAAGCCGCGGGCGAGCTCGCCCAGTACGACTTCGCGCTGCCGCCGGACCGGATCGCGCAGGAGCCGGCCGAGCCCCGCGATGCCGCGCGGCTGCTCGTGGTGGAGGGGTCGACGCTCGTCGACGCGCGGGTGGCCGACCTCGAGCGCCACCTCCGCCCGGGCGACTGCCTCGTCGTGAACGACACCCGCGTCCTGCCGGCGCGGCTCCTCGGCCGGATCGACGGGACCGAGCGCGACGTCGAGGTCCTGCTGCTCCACCCGGTCGGAGACGAGTGGGCGGCGCTCCTCCGGCCGGCGCGGCGCTGTCCGGTCGGGACGCCGATCGTCGTCGCCGACGGCGGGGCGCGGCTGACCGTCACCGCCCGGGAGGAGCTGGGACGAGCGCGCGTCCGGCTCGACGGCGCGGGCTCCGTCGAGGCCCTGCTCGAGGCCCACGGGCTTCCGCCGCTTCCGCCCTACATCCGCCGCTACCGGAAGCCCGGCGGCGAGGACTGGGCGCGCTACCAGACCGTCTACGCCGAGCGCCCGGGCGCGGTGGCCGCGCCGACGGCGGGCCTCCACTTCACGCCCGAGCTCCTGGCGGCGCTCGAGGCCCGGGGGATCGAATGCCACCGGATCACGCTCCACGTCGGACCGGGGACCTTCCGGCCGGTCCGCGCGGACCGCGTGGCCGACCACCGCGTGGAGGCCGAGCGGTTCGAGGTTCGCGACGCCACGGCCGCGGCCCTCGGACGGGCCCGGCGTGAGGGGCGGCGCGTGGTGGCCGTGGGGACGACGACGGTCCGCGCGCTCGAGTCGGTCGCCCACCCCGACGGCGGCATCGCGCCCGGCGCGGGCTGGACCGACCTCACGATCGTGCCGGGCCACCGGTTCCGCGCCGTGGACGCGCTCCTGACCAACTTCCACCTGCCGCGCTCGTCCCTGCTTCTCCTGGTCGCCGCCTTTGCCGGCCGCGCGCGGGTGCTCCGGGCCTACGCGCACGCCGTGGCGGCGGGCTACCGGTTCTACAGCTACGGGGACGCGATGCTGATCTCGGCCGAGGGTCCGACGTGCTGAGCCCGGCCTTCGAGGTGCTCGCGCGGGATGGCGACGCGCGGCGCGGCCGGCTCACGACGCCGCACGGCGCCGTCGAGACGCCGGCCTTCATGCCCGTGGGGACGCTCGGCACGGTGAAGAGCCTCACCCCCGCCGACCTCCGGGAGATCGGCGCCGAGATCGTCCTCGCCAACACGTACCACCTCTTCCTGCGTCCCGGCGCCCCGCTGATCCGGGAGCTCGGCGGGCTCCATCGCTTCATGGCGTGGGACGGCCCCATCCTCACGGACTCCGGCGGCTACCAGGTGTGGAGCCTCGCCGCGCTCCGGACGATCCGCGAAGAGGGGGTACGCTTCCGCTCGCACCTCGACGGGGGCGCCGAGCACCTCCTGACGCCGGAGCTCGTCGTCGAGGTGCAACACACCCTCGGCGTCGACGTCCTCCACCCCCTCGACGAGTGCCTGCCGCATCCGGCCACGCGGGAGGCCGCGGAGACGTCCCTCGCGCGCACCGTCCGGTGGGCGCGGCGGTCCTGGGCGGCGCACGTGGCCGGACGCCGTCCGGGTCAGGCGTGCTTCGGGATCGTGCAGGGCGGGATGTACGGCGACCTCCGGCGGGCGGCGGTGGCCGAGACGTGCGCGCTCGGGTTCGACGGCTACGCCCTCGGCGGCTTCGCGGTCGGCGAGCCGCGGGGACTCATGCGGGAGCTGGTCGCGCTGACCGCGGCGGCCCTCCCGGCGGACCAGCCCCGGTACCTGATGGGGGTCGGGCGCCCCCCCGACCTGGTCGACGCGGTGGCCGGGGGGGTCGACATGTTCGACTGCGTTCTGCCCACCCGCCACGCGCGAACCGGCCAGGCGTTCACGAGCCGGGGCCTCGTGGTCATCCGCCATTCGGCGCACGCGCGCGCCGCCGAGCCGCTCGACGCGGCGTGCCCCTGCTACGCCTGCCGCAACTTCTCGCGGGCCTACCTGCGGCACCTGTTCCTCGCGCGGGAGCTGACCGTCTACCGGCTCCTCACACTCCACAACCTGACTTACTATCTCGGCTTGATGGCCGGCGTCCGCGCCGCCGTCTCGACCGGCACCTTCGCCGCGCTCCGGCAGGCGGTGCTGGACGCCTACGGCTCGGACGACGCCGAGCCGGTGACCGCGCCGGGCGGCGAGCCGCCCGGGCAAGAGGAGGCATCGTGATCGATCTCGCATACGCCATGGGCGCGCCGCCGCCGGGGGGCAGCGGCCCTGGATCCATGCTCATCCAGCTCGTGCCGATCGCGCTGGTGCTGGGTATCTTCTTCTTCCTGGTGATCCGTCCCCAGCAGCGCGAGAAACGGCGGCGCGAGGAGATGCTCGCCGCCATCAAGAAGGGCGACCGGGTCATCACGTCCGGGGGGCTGATCGGCACCGTGGTCGGCGTCACGGAGCGGAGGGTGACCCTGAAGTTCGGGGACTCGGTCCGTGTGGAGTGCCTCCGGAGCGCCATCACGGGGCTCGAGTCCGACGGCAAGGCCGACGCGGACACGGCCTGACGGGAGCCGCACATGCCTCGCTACCTCTGGCTTCGCATCGCCGTCGTGCTGGCGGTGATCGTGGGATCCCTCGCCCTGGTCTCACCCCGCGACTGGCGAGGTCAGCCCCGCCAGCCGATCAACCTGGGCCTGGACCTCCAGGGCGGCATTCACCTCGTCCTCGGCGTCGACCTCGAGAAGGGGATCGAGAACGTGCTCGACCGGATGGCCGTCGACGTCCGCGCGGCGCTCCAGAAGAAGAGCATCGGCGCCCAGGTCACGCGCCAGGGACGCACCGGCGTCATGGTCCAGCTGTCCTCGCCGACGGCATTCCAGGAGGCGCAGTCGGCGCTGGCGGCCTTCGTCGAGTTCGACACGCGGACCCAGGACCCCGCGGCGGGGCGCATCGAGCTCGCGCTGAAGGAGAAGGTGATCACCGAGCGCCGGAACTCCTTCGTGGACCAGGGGCTCAAGGTCATCCGGAACCGCGTCGACCAGTTCGGCGTCGCGGAGCCGACGATCCAGAAGCAGGGCGAGAACCGCATCCTGGTGCAGCTGCCGGGCGTCCAGGACCCCGCCCGGGCGAAGGCGCTCATCGGGAAGACCGCGGTGCTCGAGTTCAAGCTGGTCGACGACCAGGCCGACGCGGCCCGGGCCGTCCAGGAAGGGCCGCCGGCGGGGGACGAGCTCCTCTACCAGCGCCGCGTGGACCGGACGACCAAGGCCGAGACGCGGGTCCCCTTCGTGGTCCGGAAGGAGGTCCTCCTCACCGGCGACGTCATCTCGGACGCCACGGTGCGGGTCTCGGAGGTCGGCGAGCCGTACGTCTCCGTGTCGTTCGACAGCGTTGGCGCGCGCCTCTTCGGGGAGGCGACGGAGAAGAACGTCGGGAAGGCGCTGGCCATCGTCCTCGACGGCAACATTCACTCCGCGCCGGTCATCCGCGAGCGCATCCCGTCGGGCCAGGCGCAGATCTCCGGCGGCTTCACCTTCGAGGAGGCCAGCGACCTCGCCATCGTGCTCCGGACGGGCGCCCTGCAGGCGCCGGTCCAGGTCCTCGAGGAGCGAACGGTCGGGCCCTCGCTCGGCGCGGACTCGATCCGCAAGGGCATCGTCTCCACGGCTGCCGGCGTGCTGGCCGTCTTCGTGTTCATGCTGATCTACTACCGGCTGTCGGGCCTGATCGCCGACCTGGCGCTCCTGCTCAACCTGGCCATTCTCCTCGCGGCGATGGCGTGGTTCCAGGCGACGCTCACCCTGCCGGGCATCGCCGGCATCGTCCTCACGATCGGCATGGCGGTGGACACGAACATCCTCATCTTCGAGCGCATCCGGGAGGAGTTCCGGCTCGGCAAGACCGTCCGGGCGGCGATCGACGCGGGCTTCCAGCGCGCGTTCACGACGGTCATCGACACCCACGTGACGGTCGTGGTGTCCGGCATCATCCTCTACCAGTTCGGCACGGGTCCGGTGAAGGGCTTCGCGGTCACGCTGATGATCGGCATCGTGGCGAGCCTGTTCACGGCGGTCTTCTTCACGCGCCTCGTCTTCGACCTGGTCTACAAGGGCCGCCGCCGGCGCCTGCAGACCCTTTCCATCTGAGGGGGCCGACGCGATGCTCCAGATCTTCACCAACGCGAAGTACGACTTCATCGGCAAGCGTCGCTGGGCGTACGCGATCTCCCTGATCGTGACCCTCGTCGGGCTGGGCCACATCGCCTGGCAGGGGGGGCTCCGGTACGGCATCGACTTCTCGGGCGGCACGCTGGTGCAGGTGCGCTTCGAGCAGCCGACGACGGTCGACGCCGTGCGGAGCGCGCTCGACCGGGTCCGCCTCGGGGACAGCGTCATCCAGCAGTTCGGCGACCCCCAGGAGTACCTGGTCCGCGTTCCCGCCTCGAGCGGCGCCCTCGACGAGACCTCCGAGAAGGTCAAGCTGGGGCTGCGCGAGGCGAAGCTGCCCAACTTCGAGGTGCGCCGCCTCGAGTTCGTCGGGCCGCAGGTGGGGCGCGACCTCCAGGTGCAGGCGCTCTACGCCGTACTCGCGGGCATGGTGGGGATCCTCATCTACACCGCGTTCCGCTTCGACTTCCGGGGGGGAGTGGCCGCGATCATCGCGCTCCTGCACGACGTGCTCGTGGCCCTGTCCGCCCTGTCCATCGCCAACCGCGAGATGTCGCTCCCCGTGCTCGCGGCGCTCCTCACGATCGTCGGCTTCTCGATCAACGACACGATCGTGGTCTTCGACCGGATCCGCGAGACGCGCGGCCGGGGGCTCCGCAAGGGCGAGACGCTGGCGGACGTCATCAACGGGGCCATCAACCAGACCCTGTCCCGGACGATCCTCACCTCGCTGACGGTGTTCCTGGTCGTGTCCATCCTCTTCGTCGCCGGGGGCGAGGTGCTGCGGGACTTCGCGTTCGCCCTGCTCGTCGGGGTGGTGACGGGCACCTACTCCTCGGTCTTCGTGGCCGCCCCGATCATCGTGGACTGGGAGGGCTGGAGCCAGTCGCGCCAGCGGGGGGGCAAAAAGGCCGTGGTGAAGGCCGCCGCCGGGCGGTAGACTACTAGGCCACACCCGGCGGCCGTCGGGCCGTCTAGCCGGGCCGGGGCGCGGTGCCCCGGCCAGTGCCCGCGGGGCGCGCCGGGAAGCGCCACCATGCGGACGCTCAGCGACCTCCTCACCGAGATTCCCCGCTACCAGGCGAGCGGGGACGTCGACGTTGTCCGGCGCGCCTACGAGTTCACCGAGGAGGTCCACCGCGGCCAGCGCCGGGTCTCGGGCGAGCCATACCACGTCCACCCGCTGGCGGTCGCCGGCCTCCTGGTCGAGTTCAAGATGGACGCCACGACCGTTGCCGCCGGCCTCCTCCACGACGTCCTGGAGGACACCGCGACCAGCAAGGACGTCCTCGTCGAGCGCTTCGGCGGCGACATCGCGGAACTCGTGGACGGGGTCACGAAGATCGGCAAGCTCGCCTTCGCGAGCCGCGAGGAGCGGCAGGCCGAGAACTTCCGCAAGATGCTGGTCGCCATGGCCCGGGACATCCGGGTCCTCATGATCAAGCTCGCCGACCGGCTCCACAACATGCGCACGCTGCACTACCTCCCCTCCGACAAGCAGCGCGCCATCGGGCAGGAGACGCTCGACATCTACGCGCCGCTCGCCCACCGGCTCGGCATGGCGAAGGTCAAGGGCGAGCTGGAGGACCTGGCGCTCAAGGCGCTCCAGCCGGAGGCCTACGACGACCTGCAGCGGCGGGTGGCCAAGCGTCGCCTCGAGCGCGAGGCCGAGATCAACCAGGTGATCACGATCCTCTCGGCGAAGCTGTCCGAGGTCGGGATCTCCGGCCAGATCACGGGCCGGCCGAAGCACTTCTACTCCATCTACAAGAAGATGCAGGCCGGACGCGAGTTCGACGAGATCTACGATCTCACCGCGGTCCGCATCCTCACGCCGACGGTCCGGGAGTGCTACGGCATCCTGGGGCTCGTCCACTCGCTGTGGAAGCCGGTGCCCGGCCGGTTCAAGGACTTCATCGCGATCCCGAAGTCGAACATGTACCAGTCGCTCCACACGACCGTGATCGGCCCGAAGGGCGACCCCGTCGAGATCCAGATCCGCACGCCGGACATGCACCGGATCGCCGAGGAAGGTATCGCCGCGCACTGGCTCTACAAGGAGAAGAAGGATCGGTCCGGGCTCGACCAGGCGTTCGTCTGGCTGCGGCAGCTGCTGGAGTGGCAGAAGGAGATGAAGGACCCGCGGGAGTTCATGGAGACCGTCAAGGTCGACCTGTTCCCCGACGAGGTCTACGTCTTCACGCCGAAGGGGGACGTCAAGGCGCTGCCGGAGGGCTCGACGCCCATCGACTTCGCCTACGCGGTCCACACCGAGGTCGGCAACCACTGCGCCGGGGCCCGCGTCAACGGGAAGCTCGTCCCGCTGCGGCACGTGCTCCGCCAGGGCGACATCGTGGAAGTGGTCACGTCGCCCACCCAGAGGCCCTCGCGCGACTGGCTCAAGACGGTCAAGTCCACGCGGGCGCGGTCGAAGGTCAAGCAGTGGCTCCGGATCGAGGAGCGGTCCCGCTCGGTCGCGCTGGGCCGCGAGCTCCTCGACCGCGAGGCCCGGAAGTACCGGGTCGCGCTGGCGACGATCCTCGAGGCGGAGGAGCTCCGGAAGCTCGCCGTCGAGCACGGGTACACCACCGTCGACGACCTCCTCGTGGGGCTCGGCTACGGCAAGCTGGCGGCCTCGACGGTGGTCGCCCGGTTCGTTCCCGCCGACGCGACCGCCGAGCCGCGCTCCGAGGTGAAGCCCGCGAAGCCGGCGCGCCCCCGGACCGACACCGGAGGCGTCACCGTCAAGGGCGTGGACGACGTGCTCATCCGGTTCGCGAAGTGCTGCGGCCCCGTGCCGGGCGACCCCATCGTCGGCTTCATCACTCGGGGCCGCGGCATCACCGTGCACGCGTCCGACTGCCCGAATCTCGCGGCCGGCGCGTTCGACAACGAGCGGACCGTGGCGGTCGAGTGGGCGGTGGCCGACCAGCAGGCGCTGCCCGTGAAGATCGCCGTGCACATCGGCCGGGACCGCCCGGGCCTGCTGGCCGACATCTCCACGGCCATCTCCTCGCGCCACGCCAACATCGTGAAGGCCGAGGTGACGGTGACCGAGGACCGCAAGGGGCTGAACCACTTCACCGTGGAGGTCAAGGATCTCGACCAGCTCCAGGGCGTCATGGGGGCGATCTCGGCCGTCAAGGACGTCATCGGGGTCGAGCGGGTCCGCGGCCTCTAGGGCGGGCCGGCTCCCGGCCGTCCGCCGCATGGTCGAGATCAACCGCAAGGAGTTCGAGGCCCTCGTGGCCCGCGCGCTCCGCCTCCTCCCGCGGCGCTTCCGCGACCGCCTCCGGAACATCGCCGTCGTCGTCGAGGATTGGGCGGACGACGACATCCTGGACGAGATGGGCATCGAGCCGCCGGACACGCTCTATGGCCTCTACCGGGGGACCGACCTCACGCGCCGCGACACCAACTACGGCAACGTGCTGCCGGACGTGATCACGATCTACCAGGGGCCGATCCAGGAAGACTGCGAGACCGTCGAGGAGATGGAGGAGCTCGTCCGGGACACGGTCGTCCACGAGGTGGGCCACTACTTCGGGCTGGACGACGAGCGGCTCGCCGAGCTGGAGGACGGGCAAGACTAGTGTCCCGCCGCCGGATGCCCCGCCGCCGGATCCCCGGGTCTCGCCGGGGCCCATGACCGCGTATCCGCTCGCCGTCCGTCAGCGGGCGCTGCTGACGTTCGTCGCGCTCAACGCGGCGGCGGCCGGGCTCCACGCGCAGCGCTTCCTCTTCGCGGGGGACGCGATGCCGTCCGGGCTGGGGCTCGAGTTCGCCGCGACGGCGCTCCTGGCCCAGGTCGGTCTCGCGGCGCTGGTGCTCCACGCGGCGCTCGGGGCGATCGCCTTCCTGGACTCGCGGGCGATCGTCACCCGTGTCCTGGCCGCGCTCGCCTTCACGCTGGTCCACACGTTCATCTACGTCGACGCGCGGATCTACGGCTTCTTCCGGTTCCACTTCAACGCCCTCGCGCTGAACGTGCTCCTGACGCCCGGCGGCTTCGAGTCGATGCAGCTGCCGGAGGGCGACGTGGCCATGGCGGTCGTGGGCATCGCGGTGCTGCTCGGGTTGCAGCTCCTCGGCTATTCGGCGCTCCTCCGCTGGCTCCGGACCGCGGAGTGGGGGGTCGGGCGGCGCTGGCTCGCGCTGGTCGCCACGGTGCTGGCGCTCGTTCTGGTGGAGCGGGCGACGTATGCCGCGGGGGACCTCCTCGACATCCCGGGCATCGCTCGCCAGACGCGCCTCATCCCGCTCTACGAGCCGCTCCGGCTCCGGGAAGTCCGGCAGCGCCTCCGGCTCCCGAGCGACCCGGCGGCGCGGGCCCGCGAGCCGGGGGAGAGCGCCCTCGACTATCCGCGCGAGCCCGTCCGGGGCGCGGTGAAGGCCGACCACCGCTGGAATGTCGTGTGGATCATGGTCGAGTCCTGGCGCGCCGACACGTTCAGCGCGGAGAACACCCCGAACATCTGGCGCTTCTCCCGGCGCGGACAGGTCTTCCAGCAGCATCTGAGCGGCGGGCACTCGACCCGCTTCGGGATCTTCTCGGCGCTCTACGGGCTCCACGGCACTTACTGGTGGCCCTTCCTCGCCGAGGGGCGGGAGCCCGTCCTCATCGCGAAGCTGATCGAGGCCGGCTACCGGTTCCGCATCCTGTCGAGCACCTCGCTCGGCTACCCAGAGTTCCGCCAGACCGCCTTCCACTCCGTGCGGTCTGCGGTGAGCGACCGCCTGCCCGCCGCGTCGGTGGCGGAGCGGGACGTGCTCCAGGCGCAGGCGTTCGACGAGTTCCTGGAGGCGACTCCCCGGGACCAGGCCTTCTTCGCGTTCCTCTTCCTGGGGGCGCCCCACTTTCCGTTCCTCTTCACGCCGGAGCATGCGAAGTTCCTCCCCGTTCTCGAGCACCCGACGATCGCCCAGGCGCAGACCCCCGAGGGCAGCCGCCAGATGTACAACCGCTACCGGAACTCGATCCACTCCGTGGACGCGGTGGTGGGCTCGATCGTGGGCGCGCTGGATCGGCGGGGACTCCTGGATCGATCGATCGTGGTCGTGACGGGGGACCACGGCCAGGAGTTCTACGAGCACGGGTTCTTCGGCCACGGCAGCGCCTTCACCCCGGAGCAGACGCACGTCCCGCTCGTGATGCTCGTGCCCGGGCTGCCGTTCCGCGAGCACGGGCACCTCACCCAGCACCAGGACCTGCCCGCCACGATGCTGGCGCTCCTCGGGATCGACGATCCCCCCGACCGCTACAGTCTGGGCCGGAATATGCTCGAGGGCCGGGGACGACCCTACGCCGTCGTGTGCGGCTTCCGGGAGTGCGCGCTGCAGGACGCGGACGGGTGGGTCGTCTTTGGCGTGGAAGGGAAGACCGCGCTCTCCCTCGAGGCGCGGGACCGTGACTACGTTGAGGTCCCGGACCTGGCGGCGGCGGTGGGCCGGCGCCGCGACCGGCTCCTCGCGACGATGCAGGAGATGCGCACCTTCCTGCGCTGAGCCGCGGCGGCCCGGGCTGCCTGCCTCGTTCCACGGGCCGAAGGGCCAGGACATCCTTGCCCGAAGTGTCACTCCGTTGACATGCCTTCCATGTTTTGCTCTTGACACAACTTTCAGTGACGGATAGGCTTTCAGCGCACGTTGAAAATGACCGGACAAGTGAAAGTATGGTTCGGATTGCAGAATTCAAGAAGGACGCCGCGGAGCGGCTTCGCGCCCTCTTTCCGCAAGTGGCTGAATGGCAAGAGTCTCTAGATGCGACCGTCGGCGACCAGACGGTGGATGTGCTCGTCCGGTTCCGGATGGGGCCCGGCCAGGAGACCAAGACACTGATCTGTGAGGCTCGTACCCGGGGTGAGCCCCGGCACCTCCGCGAGGCCGTAACCCGACTTCGAGAGCTCCGGGGCCATGTCCCGGGGGCCTACCCCCTGGTGGCGGCGCCCTACGTGACCGCCCAGTCCTCGGCCCTCCTGCGCCGGAATGGCTGCGGCTACCTCGACCTGGCCGGCAACTGCTACCTCGCCTTCGACAACGTCCTCATCCAGAAGGAAGGGCGCCCCAACGCGGGACTGGTCCGCCGTCCCCTCAAGGCCCTGTTCGCGCCGCGGGCGACGCGGATCGTCCGCGCCCTCCTGGTGGAGCGGGACCGCGCCTGGCGCCTCGACGAGCTGGGCCGGGCGGTCGGCGTCAGCCTCGGCCACGCCCACAACGTGGTGAAGCGCCTCGAGGAGCTCGACTGGGTGGAGCGGGGGCGGGACGGGCTCTACCGGCTGCCGCGGCCCGGGGACCTGCTCGACGCCTGGCGCGACGGGTATCGCTACCGCGTCAACGGGCTGAGCGCCTTCGTCTCCCCGGCGGGAGACAAGCGCCGGATCATGGAGGCCCTTGCGCGGCACGCGACCGAGCTGGGCGTGACCTACGCGTTCACGCTCCACGCGGGCGCGTCCCTCATCGGCCCGCACACGCGTGTCTCCACGGTGCACTGCTACGTGAGCGGCGACACCGAGGCGCTCATCCGGGCCCTCGGGCTCCAGCCGGTCGAGGGCGAGGGCGCGGTCTACCTGATGGCTCCGTACGACCCGGGCGTGTTCTACGCGCCGGTGGTCAAGGGCGGGTTCCGGGTGGTCAGTCTCCCGCAGCTCTACGTGGACCTCTACGGCCACGAGCGGCGCGGGCGCGAGCAGGCCGAGAAGCTCCGTCGCGACGCGATGGGGTTCTAGCCGCGCTCACGCGAGCGGAAGGAGGTGAGCACGATGGCGAAGAAGAAGGCGGCGAAGAAGAAGAAGTAACGTCGTCAGCGGTGTCGCTCGAAGGGGGTGCAGCCCCTTCGCGGAACCCAGACGTCACGAGGGGAGGTGATGATCGATGGCGAAGAAGAAGGCGGCCAAGAAGAAGAAGTAGGGTGCTGTGACGGGGTCAGGGGACGAGGCCAGCCCTGACCCTTCTGGTACTGTCAGCGCAGGCCGCCGGGGGCGACTGGCACCCCCGGCGGCCGGTCCTAGACGGCCTTGGTGACCTTGCCGCCCCGCAGGCAGCGTGTGCAGACGCGGACCCGCTTGGCTCGGCCCTTCACGACCGCCCGCATCGATACCAGGTTCGGCAGCCATCGGCGCGAGGACACGTTGTGCGCGTGGCTGATCTGGTTGCCCACGACGGGACCCTTCCCACACACATCACAGCGTTGGGCCATGCCTCTGGACTCCTCGGGAGAGATGACGCTCCGGCCGGCTTTCCCGGGCCCGGAACGGGCCGGCTTGCCGCCGAGCAAGACACTTCTATACCATGGGGGCCGAGGTGAGACAAGCCTGACACCTCGTCTGCTCCCGCGGCCGTCTCGCCCGTGAACCCGGTCGCCAAGCCGCCCGTCGGCCTGGACACCCCCCTCCAGTACCTGAAGGGTGTGGGACCCCACCGGGCCGGGCTTCTCGAGCGCCTGGGTCTCCTGACGGTCGGGGACGCCCTGAATCACTTCCCCCGGGACTACCAGGACCGCCGAGCATTCGTGCCCTTCCACAAGCTCGCCCTCGGGGAGTCGGCCGTGGTGCAGGGGACCGTGTTCGGCGTGGCGCCGCCCCGGCGCGGATCCAAGGGGCCCCTCCTCGTGACCTTCCGGGACCAGATGGGGTACTTCTCGGCGATCTGGTTCGGCAAGGGCTTCCTCGTGCACACGTTCAAGCGCGACCAGCGCGTGGTCCTCTACGGGAAGAAGATCGTCGGCAAGGACCGCAAGGTCGTCCTCGAGAACCCCGACTTCGAGATCGTCGAGGCCGACGATCTGGCGTCGATCCACATGGGTCGCGTGGTGCCCGTCTACCCGCTCACCGAGGGCGTGCTCCAGCGCTTCTTGCGGGGACTCCTCCACGACGTGGTCGTGGCGCATGCGAGCGAGGCCCCGGACATCCTGCCGGATGATCTCCGTCGCCGACGGAATCTCCTGCCGGTCTCCGCGGCGTACCGCACCGTGCACTTTCCGGAGCGTCTGGAAGACGTGGAGGAGGCGCGCCGGCGCTTCGCCTTCGAGGACTTCTTCGTGCTGCAGGTGGGTCTCGCGCTCAAGCGCCGCCGGCAGGCGCGCGAGCACGGCCGGCCGCTCGCCCCCGCGGGCGACCTCGTGGCGCGGCTCCTCCGCGGGCTGCCGTTCGCGCTGACGGCCGCGCAGGAGCGCGTCTGGTCGGAGATCCGAGGGGATCTCGGGCGCCCGGTGCCCATGAACCGCCTCCTCCAGGGCGACGTGGGGTCCGGCAAGACGATCGTCGCCGTCATGGGGCTCCTGACGGCGGTGGAGGCCGGGTGCCAGGCCGTCTTGATGGCGCCGACCGAGATCCTCGCCGAGCAGCACTTCCGGACGGTCCGCGGGCTCGTCGAGCCGCTCGGACTCACGGTGGCGTGGCTTTCCGCCGGCCTGCGGAGCCGGGAGCGTCAGGCTGCCCTGGAGGCGCTCCGGAGCGGCGCCGCCGCCATCGGGATCGGGACCCATGCCCTGATCCAGGAGGCCGTGGAGCTCCAGCGATTGGGGCTCGCCGTCGTCGACGAGCAGCACCGCTTCGGCGTGCTCCAGCGCGCGTCGCTCCGCGGCAAGGGCGAGCACCCGCACGTGCTCGTCATGACGGCGACGCCCATCCCGCGGACGCTCGCCCTCACGCTCTACGGAGACCTCGACGTGTCCGTGCTCGACGAGCTGCCGCCCGGGCGGACACCCATCGTGACCAGGGTCCGCCGCGAGCCCGACCGAGAGCGGATCTACGGCTTCATCCGCGACGAGCTCCGCGCGGGCCGCCAGGCCTACGTGGTCTGCCCGCTCGTCGAGGAGACCGAGGCCAGCGACCTCAAGGCCGCGACCGAGATGGCGGAGCGTCTCACGGCCGGCCCGTTCCGGGACGTCCGGGTGGGCCTGATCCACGGGCGGCTCGGCTTCGACGCGAAGGAAGCGATCATGCGGGCGTTCAAGGCCCGGGAGATCGACCTCCTGGTGGCGACGACGGTGATCGAGGTCGGGATCGACGTGCCGAACGCGTCGGTGATGCTGATCGAGCACGCCGAGCGCTTCGGTCTGGCCCAGCTCCACCAGCTGCGCGGCCGCGTCGGCCGCGGGGCCGCCAAGTCCTTCTGCATCCTGCTCGCGAGCGGCCCCGCGTCCGACGAGGGTCAGCGGCGCCTCGCGGCCATGGAAGCCACGCAGGACGGGTTCCGGCTCTCGGAGGTCGATCTCGAGATCCGGGGCCCCGGCGAGTTCTTCGGGACCCGCCAGTCGGGTCTGCCCGAGTTCCGCACCGCGAGCCTCGTGACCCACGTGCGGCTCCTCGAGGAGGCGCGCCAGGACGCCGCGCAGCTGATCCACAAGGACCCCGGGCTGCGCCTGCCCGAGCACCGGGCGCTCCGCGAGGCTCTCGTCGCCCGCTGGCGCGAGCGTCTCGAGCTGGCGTCGATCGGATAGGAGGACGCGTGCGCGTCATCGGTGGCCACGACCGAGGCCGGCGCCTCCGGGCGCCGCGAGGGCTCGCGACCCGGCCCACGGCCGACCGCGTCCGCGTGACCCTGTTCGATGTCCTCGGGCCCGCGGTGGCCGGCGCGCGCCTCCTCGACCTCTTCGCCGGCACCGGCGCCGTCGGGATCGAGGCCCTGTCCCGGGGCGCGGCGCGCGCCGTCCTGGTGGAACGGGACCAGTCGGCCCTGCGGGCCCTGCGGGCGAACCTCGCCGCGCTCGACGCGTCACGGGCGGCGGCGCGCGTCCTGGCGGGCGACGTCCTCCGTCTTCTGCCGGAGATCGGGGCGCAGGAAGGACCGTTCGACCTCGTGTTCCTCGATCCCCCGTATGCGACCAGCCTGGCCGTCCGGACGCTGGAGGCGCTCCGCGGCGCGGGCGTCTGTCGCGAGGGGACCGAGGTGGTCGTGCAGCACTCCACGCGGACCGTGCTGCCGTCCGTGCCGGGCCTCGTCGAGCACCGTCGCACGCGTCGTTTTGGCGACACTGCCTTGACTTTCCTTCGAGCCGAGGGGTACACTCCCGACGGCTCGAGGCCCTGAGTGCGCGACTTCGTTGGCGCCGCGCGGCCCGATCAGGAGCTCGACGTGAGCCGCGGCCGCCAGCTCACCTAAGCGCCGACACAGCAGGAGCGATCCGTGGCTGTCCGCGCCGTCTATCCGGGCTCGTTCGACCCGCTGACCAACGGGCACCTCGATCTCATCGAGCGGAGCCTCCGGCTGTTCGACGAGCTGGTGGTCGCGGTCGTGACGAATCCGGCGAAGACCGCGCTGTTCACGGACGAGGAACGCATCGACATGATCCGCGAGGCGACGCGGCACCTGGGCGAGCTCGAGGTCGTCGTGTTCGACGGGCTCCTGGTGGATCTCACCGCCCGACTCGGCGCGCGCGCGATCATCCGCGGCCTGCGGGCCGTGTCCGACTTCGAGTACGAGTTCCAGATGGCCCTGATGAACCGGAAGCTCCGCGAGGAGGTCGAGACGGTCTTCCTGATGCCGCACGAGGCGTACTCGTACATTTCCTCGCGCCTGATCAAGGAGGTCGCCGGCCACGGAGGCTCCGTCAAGGGCCTGGTCCCGGTCGGCGTCGAGAAGCGGCTCCGGGAGAAGCTGCGCCGCAGCTGATCCCGGCCCGCGAGACCACCAAGAGGAGTGACGCAACCCATGCTGGCCGCGCGCGCCCGTCGCCTGACCCCGTCCCCGACCCTGGCCCTCTCCGCCCGGGCCCGCGCCCTGCGGGCGCAGGGCATCGACGTCCTGTCCTTCACCGCCGGGGAGCCCGACTTCGACACGCCCGAGCGCGTGAAGGAGGCCGCGATCCGCGCGCTTCGCGAGGGCAAGACCAAGTACACGGACGCGGGGGGGATCCCCGAGCTCAAGGCGGCCATCTGCGCCAAGTTGAAGCGTGACAACGGGCTTTCGTACGAGCCTGCGGAGGTCATCGCCTCCGTCGGCGCCAAGCACACGCTCTACAACATCTGCGCGGTCCTGGTCGATCCCGGCGACGAGGTGATCGTGCCGTCGCCGTACTGGGTGAGCTACACGGAGCAGGTGCGTCTCTTCGACGGCGTGCCCGTGGTGGTGCCTACCGACGAGGCGCGGGGCTTCCAGCTCGACCTGTCCGCGCTCCGCCGCGCGGTCACGCCGCGGACCAAGCTCCTGCTGCTCAACAGCCCGAACAATCCGACCGGAGCCGTGTATCCGCGGGCCGACCTCGAGCGGGTCGCCGCGCTCGCGCTGGAGCACGGGTTCCACGTCGTGTCCGACGAGTGCTACGACGCGCTGGCCTACGACGGGCGCGTGCCGAGCATCGCGGAGCTGGGTCCGGAGATCAAGGCGCGCACGCTCCTCGTCAACACGTGCTCCAAGGCCTACGCGATGACCGGCTGGCGGCTCGGCTTCGCCGCCGGGTCGCGCGAGATCGTGAAGGCGATGGGGGACTTCCAGGGCCAGTGCACGTCGAACCCGACCTCGATCGCTCAGTGGGCCGCGGTTGAGGCGCTCGGGGGATTGCAGGACGAGGTGGCGAAGATGGCCGGCGAGTTCGACCAGCGTCGGCGGGTGATCGTCGCGGGCCTGAACCGCATCCCGGGCTGGCGCTGTCCCATGCCACCGGGCGCCTTCTACGCCTTCCCCGACGTGTCCGGGCTGTTCGGTCGCCGCTACAAGGGCCAGCCGCTCCGGGGCTCGGCGGACGTGACGGCGTTCCTGCTCGAGGCGGCGCGGGTGGCCGTCGTGCCGGGCGTCGACTTCGGCTCCGACCGGCACCTCCGTATTTCCTACGCGTGCGGCCTCGAGCAGATCCGCGAGGGTCTCGCGCGGATCGAGATGGCCTGCGCCGGCCTGGAGGGCTGAGCCCCCGGAGGCGCCGCGCGTGAGCCCGGACCCGCGGTCGCCGGTCGTCGCCTCGTGGGCGGCGGCACTCGCCGCGGTGCGGGCAGCGCGAGTCACGCTCCTCCTGGGCGCGAGCGACACCGGCAAGACCAGCCTGGTGGCCTCCCTGGCAACCGCGCTCCTGGAGGCGGGCGACTCCGTCGCGGTCGTCGACGCGGACCTCGGGCAGTCCGAGATCGGGCCGCCCACCACCGTGGGGCTCGGCCGGCCGCGGGCGGGCTTCGCCTGCCTCGGCGACGCGGAGGTCGTCGGTCTCTGCTTCGTCGGGGACACCTCACCCCGCGACCACGTCGTCGAGACGGTGCTCGCCACCCACCGCATGACCGCCCGGGCCCGCGCGCTCGGCGTCGACCGCGTCATCGTGGACACCTCCGGGCTCGTCCAGGGAGAGGGCGGTCGGACCCTCAAGCAGGCGAAGATCGACCTGGTCGCGCCCGACCTGGTCGTCTGCCTCCAGCGCGCCGGCGAGTGCGAGGCGATCCTGCGGCCCTACGCGGGGAACCGGGCGCCGGCGATTCTCCGGCTGACCCCGGCGCCCGCGGTCCGGCGGCGGACGCCCGAGGAGCGGCGCCTTCACCGAGAGCACGCGCTCGCCGCCTACTTCGCGGGCGCGCGCGCGGTCACCCTCGATCTCGGCCGGGTCGCCCTCCGGGCCCCGGCCCTCTACGCGGGCCCGGCCCTGTCGGCGGGCGAGACCGAAGCGCTCGCGGCGCGGCTCGACGATGCCGTGCTGTGGGCGGAGCGGCGCGGACCGGAGGTCGCGGTCGTGACGCCCGGGCGACTGCGCGAGTCGCAGCTCCAGGCGTTCGCCGCCGCACAGCCGGCGGCGTCGCTCGTCCACTGCTCGCTCGACGACTTCCAGGACGCGCTCGCGGGGCTCGACGACCGGGAGCGCGAGACGGTGGGGCTCGGCGTCGTGCGCGCGGTCGACTTCGTCAAGCGGACCATGGTCGTCGAGACGCCGGTCCCCGAGCCCGCGATCGCCGCCGTCCGGCTGGGCCGGCTCCGGCCCCGCTGACCCGGCGGCGCGCTCGATGAGCAAGGTCCTGCCGCTCGGGGAGGCCCTGCGGCGCCACGTGCCCGACGGGGCCTCGGTGGCCATGGGCACGGCGCTCGAGTGCCTCATCCCCTTCGCCGCTGCGCACGAGCTGATCCGCCAGGGGCGACGCGACCTCACGCTGGTGGGGCCGATCTCGGACATCTGCTTCGAGCAGCTCATCGCCGCCGGCTGCGTGCGGCAGGTCGTTGCCGCGTGGGTCGGGAACGTGCAGCACGGCGCGGCCTACGCCTTCCGCCGCGCCCTCGAGCAGGGGATCCCGCGTCCGCTCGACATCGAGGACCACTCGAACTTCTCGATCGCGCTTGCGCTGGAGGCGGCCGCGCAGGGCGTGCCCTACCTGCCGACGCGGAGCCTGCTGGGCTCGGACCTCCTCGTCCGCAATCCCCGGCTGCGCGTGGCGCCGTGTCCCTTCACGGGCATGCCGCTGGTCCTGGTGCCGGCCCTCGCTCCGGATGTGGCGATCCTCCACGTCCAGCGCGCGGACCCGGACGGGAGCTGCCACGCGTGGGGCCCGACCGGTGTCAGCGCCGCGGCCGGCAAGGCCAGCCGGGCGGTCATCCTGCTGACCGAGGAGCTCGTCGAGCCCGCCGTCATCCGGAGCGACCCGAACCGCACGCTCCTGCCGGGGTTCCTGGTGACCGCCGTCGTCCACCTGCCGCGGGGCGCCCACCCGTCGCCCGTCCAGGGGCACTACAACCGGGACCACGCGTCTTACGCGGACTGGCACGCGCGCTCGTCGACGGCGGAGGGCGCCGAAGCGTGGCTCGACGAGTGGGTACGGGATCCCGGAAGCCACGCCGGCTATCTCGCCAAGCTCGGGTCGGCCCGCCTCGAGCAGCTTCGGCCCCGCGCCGCACAGCTCGCGGCGGCGGTCGACTACGGCTGCTGAGGTCCGCCCCGTGACCCCCGACTACACGCCGGCCGAGCTGATGGTCGCCGCGGCGGCGCGCGAGATCCAGGACGGCGAGGTCGTCTTCGTGGGCATGCGGCTCCCGCTGCTCGCGTTCTGCCTCGCGCGGTCGACCCACGCGCCGACCGCGGTCGGGCTGTTCGAGAACGGCGTCGTGCGGGACTCGGCGGCGCTCGCGTTCCTGGTGACGATGTCGGACGGTCCCAACGTGACCGGCGCCGTCTGGTGCACCGAGATGCGCGAGGTCATGGGCCTGATGCAGTCGGGCCGGGTGACGCTCGGGTTCATCGGTGGCGCCCAGGTGGACCGCTTCGGCAACCTCAACACCACGTACGTCGGCGCGCTGGGCCGGCGCGTCCGCCTGCCGGGGTCCGGCGGCGCGCCTGACATCGCGTCGCTCGCGCGCCGGCACGTCGTGATCATGGCGCACGAGCGGCGCCGTTTCGTGGAGCGGGTCGATTACGTGACCTCGCCGGGCCACGGCACCGGCGGGGACTGGCGGGCTCGGACGGGGCTTCCCGGCAGCGGCCCGTCCGCCGTGATCACCACGCTCGGGCTGTTCCGGTTCGACGCCGCGACCCGCGAGATGGTCCTGGCGAGCGTGCACCCCGGCGCGACGGTCGAGGGGATCCAGGCGGAGACGGGCTGGCCCCTGCGCTTCGCCGATCGCGTGACGGAGACGGCGCCGCCGACGGCGGACGAGCTGGCGATGATCCGGCGGTTCGATCCCGAGGGCTTCTGGACCGGCGCCCGGCGCCGAGCCCTCGGCGGATGAGCGACGGGAGGGACCGGATGGTTCGAGACACGGACGTGGTGGTGATCGGATCGGGCGGCCTCGGGGCGGCCACCGCCTACTTCCTGATGCGCCGCGGCGGCCGGCGCGTGGCGCTGCTCGACCGCCACGACCTCGCGTCGCAGACCTCGCCGCGCGCCGCGGGGAACGCCGCGCTGCTCCGCTCGACGGACGTGATGTGCCGGCTCGCGGGCCGCGCGGTGGACTGGCTCCTCCGGTTCACCGAGGACACGGGCGAGCCGCTCGACATCGTCCGGTCGGGGAGCCTGAAGGCCGCGCGGACCGACGCGGACGCCGCCATCCTCGCGAAGGAGGCGGCGCGGGGACAGGCCCTCGGGCTCGGCACCACCCTCGTCTCGCCCGAGTCGGCCCACCGGATGCATCCCTTCTTCCACCCGGGCGGCGTGCGGTCCGTCGTGCACACCCCGGGCGACGTCTACTTCGAGCCGTCCCACGTCGCGGCCGGCTACGCGGCGGCGGCCGGCAAGCTGGGCGCGACGCTCCTGCCGCGCACGACGGTGACCGGCGTCCACGTGCGGGCCGGCGTGGTCGAGGGCGTCGAGACGGACCGGGGCCGCATCGACAGTCCGGTCGTGGTCGATGCGGCCGGGGCGTGGGCGCGCCAGGTCGCGGCGGGGGCGGGCATCCACGTGCCGATGATCCCCACGCGCCACCAGGTCCTGATCACCGAGCCGGTCGAAGGCGTGCGGCCGGAGCTGCCGATCGTCCGGATCATGGACGCCGCGGTGTACGTCCGGCCCTGCTGGGGCGGGTTCCTCGCGGGCGGCTACGAGACGACGCCCACGCAGTTCGACATGGACGCGCTCCCGCGGGGGTTCTCGATCGCGGACACGCCGCTGGACCTCGCGGTGCTCCGCCGGCTGATGGACGGGGTGCGGGAGCAGTTGCCGGTGCTGTCGACCGCGCCGCTCCGCCTCCACCGCGGCGGCATCCCCACGATGACGCCCGACGGCCAGCACATCGTCGGCCCGGTGCCGGGCGCGGCCGGCTTCTTCGTCGCGAGCGGCTGCAACGTCGCGGGCCTGTCGATCTCGCCCGCGATCGGCGAGGAGCTGGCCCGGTGGATCGTGGACGGGCGCTCCTCCGAGGACCTCAGCGACATGTCGATCGCGCGCTTCGGGCCCGAGTGGCGCGACGAGGCGCGCCTCCGGCGGGCCGCGGCCTGGGAGTACTGGCACTTCTACTCCTACGACGCCCCGCACGCCTGAGCGAGGCGGACGGCCCGGATGGTCTCGATCACGAACCTGGCCCAGGCCCCGGGACCCCGATGCGAGACCGGGGCGAGCAGATGCTGCTCATCAACCCAGACATGGGCGCGCGGTCCCTGGACGTTCACGTCAGCATCCTGCGACCGTCCGGCCCCGACGGGCGGTACCACTTCCATCCGGACAGCGAGAACGTGTACATCGTCCTGAGCGGCACCGGTCGCTTTCGTCGCGGAGGGCGCCGAGTACGCGCTCACGAAGGACGATGGGGTCCTTCCCGCGGAGGTGAAGCACTCGCTCGCCGCGCGGGGCGCCGAAGACCTCGTCATCGTCGAGATCTACACGCCGGCCCGGCGCAGTTCGTCCCGGTCGAGTCGTCCTGACGACGCGCCGGACCTCGTCCTAGTGACGGGTCCGTCCCGCCGCGGCCCGGGGGGCCAGATCGGTCTGGGGAGGCGCCCGACGAGGGTTGACAGTCGGCGCCAGTATTCAGTATGTATTAACTAGATTTCATCCACTCTGAATGTCGGCATCCGGGGGGCGCGCCATGCGGAGCCTCATGTCCCTCAGCGTGAACGGGGAGCGCCGGGAGGTGGCCGTTCCGGTCCACCGGACGCTCCTCGAGGTGCTGCGCGAGGACCTCGGCCTGCCGGGGACCAAGCACGGCTGCGAGCTCGGCGAGTGCGGGACGTGCACGGTGCTCCTGGACGGCCAGCCCGTCCTCTCCTGCCTGGCGCTGGCCGTGGAATGCCAGACGGCCGCCATTCTGACCGTGGAGGGCCTGGCGCGAGGTAGCCAGCTGGACCCGCTCCAGCAGGCCTTCGCGGAGCTCGGCGCCGCGCAGTGCGGGTACTGCACGCCCGGGATCCTGCTCACCGCCCGGGCGCTGCTCGACGCGACGCCCCGGCCCGACCGCGACGAGATCCGTGCCGCGCTCGCCGGGAACCTCTGCCGCTGCACGGGGTACACGAAGATCCTCGACGCGGTCGAGCTGGCCGCCGACCGGACCGCGGGTCAGGCCGCGGGGAGCCGGCCATGAGCGGGCGCCGCGAGCGGCCCTGGTCCGTCATCGGGCAGCGGCTCCCGAAGGTCGACGCCTGGGCGAAGGTCACCGGCGAGACGCGCTTCGCCGACGACCTGGTCCTCCCGCGCATGGCGTACGCGAAGCTCCTCCGGGCCCAGCACCCGCACGCCCTGATCAAGCGGATCGACACCACGCGCGCGGTGGCGCTCCCGGGCGTGTACGCGGTCATCACCGGGCGCGACTTTCCGCCGGTCCGGTTCGGGATCATGCCGGTGAGCCAGGACGAGGAGCCGCTCTGCGTCGAGAAGGTGCGGTTCGTGGGCGACCCCGTGGCGGCGGTGGCCGCCGTCGACGAGGAGACCGCCGAGGCGGCCGCGCGGATGATCGCCGTCGAGTACGAGCCGCTCGACTCGCTGATGTCCATCGACGCGGCGCTCCGCGAGGGCACGCACCGGATCCACGAGTACGGCGACGGGCACAACATCCACAAGCTGGTGTCGCTCGAGTTCGGGGACGTCGAGGAGGGGTTCCGCGAGGCGGACCTCGTGCGCGAGGACGTCTTCTTCTTCGAGGGCAACACGCACCTGCCGATGGAGCAGCACGCCGCCGTCGCCCAGTGGACCCCGGACGGGAAGCTCACGCTCTGGTCGTCGACCCAGACCCCGCACTACGTCCACCGGGCGCTCGGCAAGGTGCTCGCGCTGCCGATGAGCCACGTCCGGGTGATCGCCACGCCGAACGGCGGGGGCTTCGGCGGGAAGTCCGATCCCTTCAGCCACGAGATGGCCGTGGCGCGGCTGGCGCAGCTCACCGGCCGCCCGGTGAAGACGACCCTCACGCGCGAGGAGGTGTTCTACACGCACCGTGGCCGCCACCCCGTCCTCATGTGGGTGCGCTCGGGCGTGCGGAAGGACGGCGAGATCCTGGCGCTCCACTTCCGGACCTGGCTCGACGGCGGCGCGTACGGCTCGTACGGGGTCGCGTCCACCTTCTACACGGGCGCGCTCCAGACGGTGACGTACCGGATCGCCCGGTACAAGTTCGAGGGCTGCCGGGTCTTCACGAACAAGCCGCCCTGCGGCCCCAAGCGCGGCCACGGGACGCCCCAGCCTCGGTTCGCCCTCGAGGTCCACCTCGACCGGATCGCGGAGGAGCTGGGCCTCGATCCCGCCGACATGCGCCGCCGCACCGTCGTGCCCGAGCATCAGAAGACGGTCAACCACCTGACCGTGACGACGTGCGGTCTCCCCGAGTGTCTCGACCGGGTCGTGGAGGCGTCGGGGTGGCGGGAGAAGTTCGGAAAGCTGCCGCCGGGCCGCGGCATCGGTATCGCCGCGTCGTCGTACCTCACCGGCGCGGGCCTGCCCATCTACTGGAACGACATGCCCCATTCCGGCGCGATGGTGAAGGTCGACCGCGGCGGCGGCGTGACGGTGTTCTGCGGCTCCATCGATATCGGGCAGGGCTCGGACTCCGTGCTCGCCTACGTCGTCGCCGAGGTGCTGGGAATCCGGCCGGAGGACGTGCGCGTGGTCACCGCCGACACGGATCTCACGCCGGTGGACCTCGGCTCGTACTCTTCGCGGGTGACGCTCATGACCGGCAACGCGGCCCGCGAGGCGGCCGAGAAGGTCCGGCTGGCGATCCTCGCCGCGGCCGCGCGGAAGCTCGGGGTGGCGCCCGACGAGCTCGAGGCCCGGGACCGGCGGGTCTTCCGGCGGGACGACCCGGCGCGCGGGCTCGCCTTCGACGAGGCGGTGCGGCTGGCGGAGGCGGCCGGCGGGACGCTGGTCGCCGCGGGTTCCTACACGCCGCCCCGGCGGGCCGCCAAGTTCAAGGGCTCGGGGGTCGGCCCGACGCCCGCGTACTCCTACTCGGCCTGCGTGGTCGAGCTCGAGGTCGACCCGGAGACCGGCGACATCCGCGTCGATCACGTGTGGATCGCCCACGACGGGGGGACGGCGATCAACCCGCTCCTGGTCGAGGGCCAGGTCGAGGGCTCGATCTACATGGGGCTCGGCGAGGCCCTGATGGAGGAGTCGGCCTTCCGGCCCCACGGCCTCCACAAGATCCCGTCGCTCCTCGAGTACAAGAGCCCGACGACGCTCGAGACGCCGGAGATCACGACGCTCCTGGTCGAGACCCACGACGCCGAGGGGCCGTTCGGCGCGAAGGAGGCGGGGCAGGGCCCGCTCCTCCCGGTGATCCCGGCGGTCGCCAACGCCGTCTACAACGCGGTCGGCGTCCGGATCGACGAGGTGCCGATCACTCCCGAGAAGATCTTGAAGGCGCTCGATCTCAAGGCCCAGGGGAAGACGCCGCGCGTTGGCCCCGAGCGCCTGCCGCACGTGACGTTCCCGGAGCCGACCCGCGTGCCGCCGCCCTGGATCGACCCGGAGGGCCGCCCGATCGACGCGGCGGCCGGGGCGGTGGGGTCCCGCACATGATGCGGTTGCCGCCGTTCCGGTACTTCGCCCCGGCGAGCGTGGCCGAGGCGGTGGGTCTTCTGGCCGAGCACGGGGGCGCGGCCACGGTCGTCGCCGGCGGCACCGACCTCTACCCCAACATGAAGCGCCTCCAGATGGAGCCGCGCGTGCTGGTCGGCCTCCGCGGGATCCGCGAGCTGGGCGGGATCCACGGGAGCGCCCGCAGCGGTCTGGTCGTGGGGGCGGGCGCCACGCTCACCCGGGTCTCGGAGCATCCCGAGATCGCCGCCCACTATCCGGCGCTCGCGCGCGCGGCCGGCGTGGTCTCGACGCCGCAGCTCCGCAACATGGGGACGCTCGGCGGCAACGTCTGCGTGGACACCCGCTGCAACTACTACAACCAGTCGTACGAGTGGCGCCGCGCGATCGGCTTCTGCATGAAGAAGGACGGCGACATCTGCCTGGTCGCCCCCGGGAGTCGGCGTTGCTGGGCCGTGTCCTCGTCGGACACCGCGCCGGTCCTGTGGGCGCTCGGCGCCGAGGTCACCCTGGTCGGCCCGGCGGGGGAGCGGCGGATCCCGGTCTCGGGCCTGTTCCGGGACGACGGCATCGAGTACCTCGGCAAGGCGCCCGGGGAGATCCTCACCGCGCTCCACCTGCCGCCGGTCGACGGGTGGCGCGCCACGTACTGGAAGCTCCGGCGGCGGGGCGCGTTCGACTTTCCGGTGCTGGGCGTGGCGGCGGCGGTGCGGCTCGAGGATGGGGTGTGCCGCGACGCGCGGATCGTGCTGGGCGCCGTGGCCTCGATGCCGCGCGAAGCGCCCGAGGCGGCGCGCACGCTGGTCGGTCAGCCGTTCGGCGCCGAGGCGATCGCGCGCGCCGCGGAGGCCGCGGCCCGACCGGCCAAGCCGCTCGACAACACGGATCTCGTCTATCACTATCGAAAGCGGATGACGCGGGTCTACGTCGCCCGCGCGCTCCGGGAGCTGGCCGGATTGCCGATAGTTGGGCTCTGGCCGTCCGGCATGGCGGCGCGGGCCGTCGAGGAGAACTGAGGCGCGCATGGGGTCGATGTCGGTCGTCGGGACGTGGCGGCTCGTGTCGTCGGAGGGGCGGAGCTCGAGCGGCGACGTATCCCGGCCCTACGGCGACGCGCCGACGGGACTCCTGATCTACGGCGCCGACGGTCACATGTCGGCCACGCTGATGCGGCCCGACCGCCCGCCCTTCACGAGCGGCGACCGGCTCCGCGGCACGACCGAGGAGGTGCGCGTGGCCAGCGAGGGGTTCCTCGCCTACTGCGGCACCTACCACCTGGACGAAGCGGGCGGGGTCATCGTGCACCACGTGACCACGGCGGACTTTCCCAACATCGTCGGCACCGACCTCGTCCGGCGCTTCGCGATGGAGAACGGGCATCTCGTGCTCGAGACCCAGCCCGTCCTGCGGGCCGGCAAGACGTGGGTGTTCCGGCTCACCTGGGCGCCGGCGCCGCCGGTCCGGGCCGCCGCTCGGGGGACCGCATGACGGAGCGCGCCCCGGGCGACGCCGCGCTTCCCGTCGACTTCCGGACGGAGCCGTCCCGCTATCGGCACTGGAAGCTCACGGTGGACGGCCGCGTGGCCACGCTCGCGATGGACGTCCGCGAGGACGGGGGCCTCCGGCCCGGCTACGAGCTCAAGCTCAACTCGTACGACCTCGGCGTCGACATCGAACTCGCCGACGCGATCCAGCGCCTCCGGTTCGAGCACCCCGAGGTGCGCGCGGTGGTGCTCACCTCGCTCAAGGAGCGGGTGTTCTGCGCCGGTGCCAACATTCGCATGCTGAGCCAGTCCGGCCACGGCTGGAAGGTGAACTTCTGCAAGTTCACGAACGAGACGCGGAACGCGATGGAGGAGGCGAGCGCGGTGTCCGGCCAGCGCTATCTCGCCGTCGTGAACGGACCCTGCGCGGGCGGCGGCTACGAGCTCGCCCTGGCGACCGACTGGATCCTGATGGCGGACGACGGCAACACGGCGGTGTCTCTCCCCGAGGTGCCGCTCCTCGCGGTGCTCCCGGGGACCGGCGGTCTGACGCGCCTGGTCGACAAGCGCCACGTCCGGCGGGACCGGGCGGACGTCTTCTGCACGCTGGAGGAGGGCGTCAAGGGGCAGCGCGCGGTCGAGTGGGGCCTGGTCGACGAGGTCGTCCCGCGCTCCCAGCTCGCGGAGGCCGCGCGGTCGCGGGCCGCCCAGCTCGCGGAGCGGAGTGACCGGCCGGCGGCCGCCGAGGGCCTCGCGCTGCCCCCGCTCGCCCGCACCGTCGACGGCGACCGGATCGCCTACGGCCACGTCGCGTGCGCGATCGACCGGGAGCGGGGAGTGGCCGAGATCCGCGTCACGGGGCCGACCGCGCCGCCGCCCGCCGATCTGGCCGGCCTCCGCGCCCAGGGCGCCGCGTTCTGGTCGCTCGCGGTCGCGCGCGAGCTGGACGACCTGGTCCTGTACCTCCGGACCAACGAGCAGGAGGCGGGCGTCTGGGTGTTCCGCACGGAGGGGACGGCGGACCTCGTGACCGCCCACGACCAGCTCCTCGCCGCCCACCAGGCGGACTGGCTCGTCCGCGAGATCCGGCTCTTCTGGAAGCGCGTGCTCAAGCGCCTCGACGTATCCTCCCGGTCCGTGTTCGCGCTGGTCGAGTCCGGCTCGTGCTTCGCGGGGAGCCTCCTCGAGCTCGTGCTCGCCGCCGACCGCTCCTACATGCTCGACGGCACGCGCGAGGGCGACGCCGACGCGCCGCCCTCGATCCGGCTGGGGGAGCCGAGCTTCGGCGCCTGCCCGATGGTGAACGGGCTCACGCGCCTCGAGAGCCGCTTCCTCGGCGAGCCGCACCGCGTCGACGAGCTGAAGCGGCGGATCGGCGAGGATCTCGACGCGCGCGCCGCGGCGACGGCGGGCCTGGTGACGTTCACCCCCGACGACATCGACTGGGACGACGAGGTGCGGATTGCCATCGAGGAGCGGGCCGCGTTCTCGCCGGACGCCCTCACGGGCATGGAGGCCTCGCTCCGCTTCGGCGGGCCGGAGACGGTCGAGAGCAAGATCTTCGCGCGGCTCTCGGCGTGGCAGAACTGGATCTTCCAGCGCGAGAACGCGGTCGGCGAGCGGGGTGCGCTCCGCGTCTACGGAACGGGCCAGCGTCCGGAGTTCGATCGGAGGAGAGTCTGATGGCGATCGACTACCAGGAGCGCATTCCGAACAACGTCGGCCTGCGCGAGAACCGCCGCCTCCTCCGGGCCCTGGAGGAGTGGCAGCCGCGCTTCCTCCAGTGGTGGCAGGACATGGGGCCGGAGGGGTTCCAGGCCCGCGACGTCTACCTCCGCACGGCCGTCAGCGTGGACGCCCAGGGGTGGGCGCACTTCGACTACGTCCGGATGCCCGAGTACCGCTGGGGCATCTTCCTCGCCGAGCCGGACCCCGGCCGCACGATCGGCTTCGGCGCCCACCGCGGCCATCCGGCCTGGCAGGACGTGCCGGGTGAGCACCGCGGCACGCTCCGGCGCCTGATCGTGACCCAGGGCGACACCGAGCCCGCCTCGGTCGAGCAGCAGCGCCAGCTGGGACGGACGTGCCCGTCGCTCTACGACCTCCGCAACCTCTTCCAGGTGAACGTCGAGGAGGGCCGGCATCTCTGGGCGATGGTGTACCTCCTGCACGCCCACTTCGGGCGCGACGGCCGCGAGGAGGCCGAGGCGCTCCTGCAGCGCCATTCCGGGGACCGGGACCGACCGCGCATCCTCGGAGCGTTCAACGAGCGAACGCCGGATTGGCTCTCGTTCTTCATGTTCACCTACTTTACCGACCGCGACGGCAAGTACCAGCTGGCGAGTCTGGCCGAGAGCGGCTTCGACCCTTTGTCGCGCACCTGTCGCTTCATGCTGACCGAGGAAGCGCACCACATGTTCGTGGGCGAGGCGGGGCTGGGCCGGGTCGTCCAGCGCACCTGCGAGGTGATGCGGGAGCACCGGACCGACGACGTCCGGAAGCACGGGGTCATCGACCTCGCGACGATCCAGCGCTACCTGAACTTCCATTTCTCCGTCTCGATCGATCTCTTCGGCGGCGAGATCTCGACCAATGCCGCCAACTTCTACACGGCGGGGCTGAAGGGGCGGTTCGAGGAGGGCAAGAAGGCCGACGACCACGTGCTTGCGGGCGCGACGTACCCGGTGAGCCAGCTCGACGGCGATCGCATCGTTACGCGGGACGAGGCCGCCCTGCCGGCGCTCAACGAGCGGCTCCGGGACGACTACATCGCGGACTGCCAGCGCGGCGTGGACCGCTGGAACCAGATCATCCGGAAGCACGGGATCGATTTCGAGCTTCGGCTACCCCACCGCGGCTTCCACCGGGCGATCGGGCTGTTCTCGGAAGCGCGCGTATCGCCCGACGGTCGGGTGATGAGCCAGGCCGAGTGGGACACGCGGCATGGCGAGTGGCTGCCGACGGAGAGCGACAAGGCCTTCGTGCAGAGCCTCATGCTTCCGGTCGTGGAACGAGGGAAGTTCGCCAGCTGGATCGCGCCGCCCGCCCGCGGGATCAACGCGCAGCCCGTCGACTTCGAGTACGTCCGGAGCTGACCGGTGTCCCTCGGCGCGCGGATCCGGGGGCTCCGAACGGACCGGGGCATCCGCCAGAAGGCGCTCGCAGAGCAAGCCGGGCTGACGCCGAGCCTCGTCTCCCAGATCGAGTCCGACAAGCTCTCGCCCTCGCTCCACACGCTCGGCCGGCTGGCGGGCGCGCTCGGCGTCCCGATCGGCGCCTTCTTCGAGCAGGCCCCCAACGGGCAGCTCCACCTGGGCCACCGCAAGGACTACGCGGTCGTCAGCTTCGACGGCTCGACGGAGCGGTGGGAGGTGCTGGCGGCCGGCCTGTTCCGGGGCAAGGTGCGCGCGGTGGTCTCGACGCTCGGGCGCCGGGGCGCGAGCGTCCCCCCCGAGCGCGTCCTCATCGAGCCGGGGCAGATGAAGCTCATGTACGTCCTCGACGGCAAGATCGCGCTCCAGTACAACGGGGTGCGCCATCTCCTCGAGGCGGGCGACTCCGCCTATCTCGACGGCGGCGTGCCGCACACCTGGGAGAACGTCGGGTCGGGCACCGCGCGGACGCTCTGGGTGATCACGGGCAAGGACGCGTGAGCCGAGAGGCCGGCGTCCGGACTGAGGCCGACGTCCCGTTCCTCGACCGCGAGCGGGAGACCGCGCCGCCCGAGACCCTGCGCCGGTGGCAGTGGGAGCGGCTTGCCGCGGGGCTCGGCGAGATATGGGGCACGAACGCGTTCTGGCGGGAGCGCCTCCGGGCGGCCGGCGTGCGGGACCCGGGCGACGTCGCCTCGTGGGAGGACTTCGCGCGGCTGCCACGGCTCGCCAAGGGGGAGCTGGCCACCGACCAGGCGGCGCGGCCCCCGTTCGGCACGAACCTGACGCATCCCTTGGACCGCTACGTCCGGGTGTTCCAGACCTCGGGCACCACGGGCCCGCCGATCCGTTGGCTCGAGACGGAAGCATCGTGGGCGTGGTGGGCGCGGTGCTGGGCCTTCGTGTTTCGGAGCGCCGGTCTCGGGCCCGGCGACCGCCTGGCGTTCCCGTTTTCGTTCGGGCTCTTCGTCGGCTTCTGGGCGGGGCTGGAGGGCGCGCGCGTCATCGGCGCGATGGCGATTCCCGGCGGGGGGCAGGACTCGCCGACGCGGCTCCACGCCCTGCGACAGCTCGGCGCGACCGCGCTCGTCTGCACCCCGTCGTACGGGCTCCACCTCGCGGAGGTCGCGCAGGCGCAGGGGGTCGACCCGGCGGGGCTCGGAGTCCGCGTGACGGTTCACGCCGGCGAGCCGGGGGCGGGCATCCCCGCCGTGCGCGAGCGTCTCGAGCGACTCTGGGGTGCGCGCGCGTACGACCACGCGGGCATGACGGAGGTGGGGGCGTACGGCTTCGAGTGCCTCGTCCAGGCCGGCCTTCACGTCAACGAGCTCGAGTTCGTCGCCGAGGTGCTGGACCCCGAGAGCGGGCGGCCGGTGGCGCCCGGCGAGGTGGGCGAACTGACGCTGACCAACCTGGGCCGCTGGGGCGCCCCGGTCCTCCGTTACCGCTCGGGCGACCGGGTGCGGCTCGCTCGGCACGCGTGCGCGTGCGGCCGCACGTTCGCGCGGCTCGAGGGCGGCATCCTCGGTCGGGTCGACGACATGCTGGTCGTGCGCGGCGTCAACGTCTTCCCCTCCGCGCTCGAGGGCATCGTGCGCCGGTTCGCCGGCGTGGACGAGTTCCAGATCGAGGTCTTCCGCCGCGGCGCGCTGGACGAGGTGCGGCTCCTGCTCGAGATCGACGGGAGCGCGGGACCCGACGGCCGCGTGCGCGAGACGGTCGACGGGATCCTCGAGGCGGTGCGGCGCGACCTCGGCATCCGGATCGAGGTCGCGACCGTGCCGGCCCGATCGTTGCCGCGCTTCGAGCTGAAGGCCCGCCGCGTCGTGCGGCGGGCGGAGCCCTGACCCCGCCGGTCCGAGGGACCGGCGACGCCCTCTGCCGCCAGACCTCAAGGAGACGCCCCATGCCCGCGCCGCTCAAGGTCCTCGTCGTGCCCGCGCTCCTCGCGAACCGCCCGTCCCCGTACCTCGCGGACCTCGAGGCCGCGGGCCTCGAGGTGCTGCGCTCGCCGCTGGGGCGGCCCTACGGTGAAGACGAGCTGCTCGAGGGCCTGCGCGGCGTCTTCGCGACGGTCGCCGGGATCGAGCCCTACACCGATCGGGTGCTGCGCGAGGCCCAGGACCTCGAGGTGATCGCGCGCTTCGGGGTGGGCTACGACCAGATCGACGTGCCCGCCGCGACTCGCCACGGCGTCTACGTCGCCATGGCCTTCGGCGGGAACCACGAAACGGTCGCGGACCTCGCCCTCGCCCTGATGGGCGCCGTCGCGCGGAACATCGTCGTCTACCACCAGCGCGTGGCGAGCGGTGGCTGGGGGTGGGAGTTCCGGCAGGGACTCTGGCGGGCCACGGTCGGCATCGTGGGACTCGGGCGGATCGGACGGGCCGTGGCCCGGCGCTGTCGCGGCTACGAGATGCGCATCCTGGCCCACGACGTCGCGCCGGACACGGCGTACGCGCGGAGCCACGGCATCGAGCTGACGTCCCTCGAGCAGCTGCTCGAGCAGTCCGACTTCGTGACCCTGCACGCGCCGCACAGTCCCGAGACCGACAAGCTGATGAACGCCGCGCGGCTCCGGCTCATGAAGCCGAGCGCCGTCCTCATCAACACCGCGCGCGGCGGGCTCGTGGACGAGGAGGCCCTCTACGAGGCGCTCGTGTCCCGACGTCTCGCCGCCGCCGGGCTCGACGTCTTCCGCCGCGAGCCGCCCGCGGGCTCGCCGCTCCTCTCGCTCGACAACGTGGTGCTGACCCCGCACGCGGCCGGATCGGACCTGGCGTCCGAGGCGCTGACCGGGCAGTGCTGCGTGGAATCGATCCTCGCCGTGGCACGCGGCGGCGCGCCGCGCCCCGAGCTCCTGCTGAACCCGGCGGCGACGTCCGTGCCGCGGGGGCGGCGCCGATAGACGCCGCCGCCCCGCCGGGCGCCGGGCGCCTGACCGCCGCCAGCCACGACCTTCTCGCGGGCGCGCGCCTGCTCGCGCGGCTCCCCGCGTTCGTGCGCCATCCGGTCGCCCTCGGCGCCGCGCGCCGCGAGCTCGCCCGCCGTCTCCGGACGCGCGGGGAGACGTTCCTCGCCCTCGTGCGGGACACGGTCTACGGGCGCCCCGAGACCCCGTACGCCCGCCTCCTGCGGCACGCGGGTTGCGAGGCCAGCGATCTCGAGCGGCTGGTCCGCCGGGACGGAGTGGAGGGCGCGCTCGGGACGCTACGGGCGGCGGGTGTCTACCTCACGAGCGACGAGCTCCGGGGTCGGCGGCCGGTTCGGCGCGGCGGTCTCACGCTCGCGGTGGAGCCGTCCCAGCTCTGGAACCCGCGTGTGGCGTGGGACCTGCCGATCCGGAGCGGCGGCAGCCGGAGCGCGGGGCTGCCCTTTGGCTGGAACCTCGACTTCGTCCGCGATCGCGCGGTGAACCTCTCGTTGTGGGCGGCGGCGCTCGGCCCGGCGCCCCGCCGGCATGCGATCTGGGAGCCTCTCGGGAGCGGCGCGATCGTGCACCTCCTCGATCTGCTCGCGGAGGGGCGCGGGGCGTCGCGCTGGTTCTCTCCGGTGGACCCGGCCGCGACCGACGTCTCGGCGCGGTACCGATGGAGCGCGCGACTCGCCCGCGCCGGAAGCTGGCTGGGCGGCCGCGTGCTGCCCGCCCCCGCCCCCGCGCCGCTGCTCGCCCCGGGGCCGGTCGTGGAGTGGCTGGCCAGCGTGCTCGCCGCCGGAGAGCGGCCGGCCGTGCACGCTCGACCGAGCGCGGTCCTCCGGATGTGCGAGGCGGCGGCCGCGCGGGGAGTCGATCTGCGCGGCACCGAGGTGGCGATCGGGGGTGAGCCGATCACCAGGAGCCGGGCCGCCGCGCTGCGCAGCGCGGGACTCCGAGTCCTGCCGCGGTACGCGGCCAGCGAGACCGGCCTCATCGGGAACGCCTGCCTCGAGCCGCGCGGCGCCGACGACGTTCACGTCTTCCACGACCTCGTCGCGGTGATCCCGGACGACTGCGCCGCGAACGGCCGACATTCCGGCCGCGGCATCCTCGTCTCGTCGCTCCGTCCGGCCGCGCCGCTCGTGCTCCTCAACGCCTCGATGGGCGACGTGGCGGTCCTCGACGACACGCCGTGCGGCTGTCCCGTCGCGGCCGAGGGCTGGCCCGCGCGCCTCCGCGGGATCGAGCGTCTCGACGATTCCGCGCTCGACGTCGCGGCGCCGCCGTTCGCCGACATCGCGCGTGCCCTGGACGAGACGCTGCCGGGCCGGTTCGGCGGCGGTCCCGGCGACTACCAGCTGGTGGAGGACGCGCTCGCCACCGGGGCGACGCACTGGCGCCTCCTGGTCCACCCGGCGGTCGGACCGATCGATCCGCGCGCGGTCGCCGCCGCGTTCGTCGCGGTCCTCGACGGCTGGCCGGGCCACGCCCCGTTCGCGGTGGAGCGACACGTTCCCCTCGTCACCGCGGTGGGCAAGGTCCTCCACGTCCACCGGACCCCGAGCGAGGTCGAGCGGGCGACGTGACCTGAGCGCGCCTCGGGAACAGCGCGGGCCAGCGCGCGTCGTGGGAGACCCGGACCGGAATGGCTCCGACCGCGGGTGTATAGTGGGTGGTCACCGCCATGAAGGTCGTGTTTCGCAACCAGGGTCGTGAGGTGGAGCTCACCGGTCGCCGCCGCGTGCGCGAGCTCCTGGCTGAGCTCGGCGTGCTCCCGGAGACCGTTCTCGTGATCCGCGGCCGCGACCTCCTCACGGTCGATGAGGTCGTCGCCGAGAACGACGTCGTCGAGCTCCGCCCGGTGATCTCGGGAGGCCGCGCGTGAAGTGCCGGAAGTGCGGCGGGCGGGCGACGCTGGAGCTCCGGCGCCACAACACGGCCTTCTGCGGGCCCGACTACCTGGACTTCTTCCGGCACCACGTGCTGGAGGTGGTGCGCCGGTGGCGCATGTTCGAGCGCGACGAGTCCGTTCTCGTCGCGGTGTCGGGCGGCAAGGACTCGCTGGCCCTGTGGGACGTTCTCCACGGGGCGGGCTACCGGACCACGGGCCTCTACATCGACCTCGGGATCTTCGAGTACTCGCACGCCTCCAAGGCGCGGTGCGAGGCGTTCGCCGCCGAGCGGGGGCTCGACCTCCGCGTCGTCGCGGTGGCCGACGAGGTCGGCGCGGCGATTCCGGCGGTAAAAGACGCGACGCGGCGGCCCACGTGCTCCGCGTGCGGGCTGTCCAAGCGCTACATCATGAACCGCGCCGCCCTCGAGGGCGGGTTCCCGGTGGTCGCGACCGGGCACAACCTCGATGACGAGGCCGCGACGCTGTTCGGCTCCACGCTGCGCTGGGACGAGTCCGCGCTGTCGCGGCAGACGCCGGTGCTCGCGGCGACGCACCCGCGGCTCGCCCGTCGGGTGAAGCCGCTCTTCCGGATGAGCGAGCGTGAGACCGCCGCCTACGCCTTCCTCCGAGGGATCGACTACATCGTGGAGGAGTGCCCCTTCTCCCGGGGGGCGACGTCGATCGCGCACAAGGAGCTGCTCAACCGCCTCGAAGACACCTCGCCCGGCTCGAAGGCGATGTTCCTCCAGGGGTTCCTCGAGAAGGCGCGCGAGCGCTTCCAGGAGCCCGCGGCCGTCGTGCTCGTCGAGTGCGTCCGGTGCGGCCAGACCACGACCGGCGAGGTCTGCGCCTTCTGCAAGCTCCGGGACCAGGTGAAGCGGGGCGCCCGGCCTGCGCGCGTGGCCGGCCCGCTCGCGGACGCCCCCCAGCCCTCCGACCCCTCCGATCCTCCGGCCGCGCGCGGGTTGATCTCGGACCTCCACGCCGCATCCGAGATCCACGCGCCCTGAGGGGCGCGCCAACCGTGCCGCCGACGCCTCGTCCCGACAGCGACCAGGTCGTGTTCGTCGGCACCGGCGGCGGCCGCATGACCACGGCCTTCCAGGCGCGGGCAACGGGCGGCCTCTGGATCTGCCTCGACGGCGTCTGGGCCTGCGTGGACCCCGGGCCCGGCGCCCTGTCGCACGCGCGCAGCCGCGCGCTCGGCCTCGACCCGGGCGTGCTCGACGCCGTGGTGCTGACCCACAAGCACCTCGACCACTCCGGCGACGTCAACGCCATGATCGAGGCGATGACGCAGGGCGGGACCAAGAAGCGAGGCGTCGTCTACGCGCCGCGCGACGCGTACGACGAGGACCCGGTGATCCTGCGCTACGTCCGGAGCTACCCGGCGGCGACGGAGACCCTCACGGAGGGCGGCCGCTACCCGATCGGCGGGGCCGGCGGGCCGGTGCTCGAGACCCCGCTCCGGCTCAAGCACCCGGTCGAGACGTACGGGCTCCGGTTCGTCGGGAGCCGCTTCACCGTCGGGCTCGTGTCCTGCACCGGGTACATCCCCGAGATCGAGCAGGCCCTCGCGGCGGACCTCCTGATCCTCAACGTCGTCTATCGCGATCCGCGGGACGAGATCCACCTGGCCGTGCCGGACGCCCGCCGGCTCATCGAGGCGATGCGGCCCCGGCTCGCGGTCCTGACGCACTTCGGGCTCACGATGCTGCGCGCTCGCCCGTGGGAGCTGGCCGAGACGCTGTCGCGCGAGACGGGCGTGCGCGTGCTCGCCGCGCGCGACCGCTGGCGCATCGACCTGGACACCGAGCTGGACGGCCAGCCGGATTCGTAAGGGGGCGGGCCGCGGGGAGATGACGTTCTGGCTCGCGGCGGCGGAGCGCGAGCTGGCGGCGCTGCGCTGACTCAGGGGCGAACGGCGAGGTCGGCGAGGCGCGCGGCGAGATCGTCGCCGCGATCCACGCGGTACACGATGCCCCGCATGCCCAGCGCCTCGGCCGCCCGCACGTTGACCTCGGCGTCGTCCACGAAGACGCATGCCTCGGGGGGCACGCCGATGCGCGACGCCGCCCGCCGGTAGATCTCGGCCTCCGGCTTGGCGACGCCTTCCTCGGCCGACGAGACCACCGTGTCGAAGTGATCGTGGATGCCGAGCTCCCGCAGGCGGCCGCGGAGGCTCTCGTCGGCGTTCGACAGGATCGCCGTCCGGAACGCCGGCCGCAGGCGCCGCGCCAAGCGCACGTTCGCGTCGATCAGCTGGCGGGCGGCCACCCAGGCATCGTGGAGCCGCGGCAACGGGTGGCCAGCCTGCCGCTCGAGGAGACGGTGGGCCTCCTCGCGCCAGGCGAGGATGTCGCCGCGCCCGCGCTCGATCCCGCGCCACGTCTCGGTCCGGTACAGGGTCTCGAGGAGGGCGTGCCGGGGCAGCCCGTGTGCCGTCTCGAGCCCGGCGGACACGTCCCACCGCATGTCGATCAGTACGCCGCCGAAGTCGAAGAGGACGCCGCGGATGGGCGGGTCTGGCGCCAGGGAAGTTTTGGTCGAGCCGTGCACGACGCGGTACGCTAGCCCGCGGCGTGGTCGGGGTCAAGCGAGCCTCGCGCCACCTCGGAGCCGCACGACAGGAGCCATGCCGCCAAAGCCGCCGCGCCCGTCCCTCCGTCCGGGTCTCGCTCGCCTCCGCGCCCGCGTCGCGGAGCTCGAGCAGGAGGTCGCGCGCCGCCAGCGCGAGGCCGCGGCGCTGGCCGTGGAGAACGCGGACCTCGCGCGCCAGACGGCCGAGAAGCTGGACGAGATGGAACGCCTGCTCGGCCTGAGCCGGGCGCTGACGTCCACCATCGAGCTCGGGCCGCTCATGCGGACCCTGCTCCAGCAGGTGGCGCGGACCGCCGGCGCCGATTCCGCCGGGATGTGGCTCGCCAACGGCGCCACCGGCGAGCTCGAGCCGTTCGCGGGCTACCACGTTCCCCCGGCCATCCTCGAGCGTCTGCGCGAGCACCGGATCGACCCCGCCCGGAGCCCGCTCTACGCCGAGGCGATCGCCCGCCGCTCGGTGGTGACCTGGCGGAGCGAGTCCGGGGCGCCGCCGCCCGGCTTCGCCGGCCTGGTCCCGCACCGCGCCCAGCTCTTCGCCCCCATCGTCGCCAACGAGCGGCTGATCGGCGCGATCATCGTCGTCTGGTGGGAGCGCCCGTCGACCTGCGGCGACCGGGAGGCCGGCCTGGTGGACGCGATGGCCAGTCAGGCGGGCATCGCGCTCGAGCACGCGCGTCTGTTCGAGGACGACCGGCGAAAGCTGGCGGAGCTGTCCGCGCTCCACGAGCTGTCGCGGGCGGTGACCGGTCAGCTGGACACGGCGCAGCTGGTCGAGGCCGTCCATCGCGAGGTGGCGCGGGTGCTGGACGTGCGCAATCTGGCGATCTTCCTCTACGACCAGGACCGGCGCGAGCTCGAGATCGCGCTGCGGGAGTGGGAGGGCACGCGAGAGGCCGACCTCCCGCGCCGGCGCCCGCTCGGCGTCGGCCTCGCCACGGCCGTCGTGACGCGGCGGGTCGCGATCCGCACGGCCGACTACGCGGCGACGTGCGCGCGGGAGGGGGTCGCGCCCGTGCCCGAGGCCCTGCTGATGCCCCACTGGCTCGGGGTGCCGATGATCGCGGGAGACGACGTGCAGGGGGCGCTGACCCTGTCCGCCGCCCGCCCGTTCACCGCGGCCGACGAGCGCCTGCTGAGCAACATCGCGAGCCTCGCGGCGCTCGCGCTCCGGAGCGCTCGACTCTTCGAGGAGCGCTCGGCCACCTACCGGGAGCTCGCGCTGGCCCAGGACCACCTGGTCCGCACCGAGAAGCTCCGGGCGCTCGGGGAGATGGCCGCGGGCGTCGCCCACGACTTCAACAACCTCCTCGCCGTCATCGTCGGGCGCGCCGAGCTCTTGCTCCGCCGCGCCAAGGGGACCGACCTCGCGCGCGGGCTCGAAACGATCCACCAGGCCGCCCTGGACGGCGCCCAGACCGTGCGGCGCATCCAGGAGTTCACGCGCACGCGCCGCACCCGGCCGTTCCGGCGCGTGGACCTGCTGGACGTCGTGCGCGAGGTCGTGGAGATGACGCGTCCGCGCTGGAAGGACGAGGCGCAGAGCCGGGGCGTCACGTACGAGGTGGAGATCGAGCATGCCGCGCTCCCGTGGGTCGCCGGGCGCCCCGAGGAGCTGCGCGAGGTCTTCACCAACCTCCTCACCAACGCGCTCGAGGCGATGCCGCGGGGCGGCCGTCTCGTCTGCGGGCTCGGCGCGGAGGCGGGCGCCGCGGTGGTGACGGTGCGCGACACCGGCGTCGGCATGCGACCCGAGACCGCGCGCCGCGTGTTCGAGCCCTTCTTCACGACGAAGGGGCCGCAGGGGAGCGGGCTCGGCCTCGCCGTCGTCTGGGGCATCGTGACGCGGCACGGCGGCACCGTGGAGGTCGCGAGCCGACCCGGCGAGGGGACCACCTTCACGGTGCGCCTGCCCGGGGCGCGCGCGGTCGCCGAGCCGCCGGCCGGCGCCGCGCCCGCGCGGCCTGCGCGGCCGGCGCGCGTTCTCGTCGTCGACGACGAGCCCGGCGTGCGCGAGGTGCTCCGCGAGCTCCTGGGCAGCGAGGGCTACACGGTCGTGGACGCGCCGGACGGGCCCGCGGGCCTTGCGCTCTGCGAGACGGCGCCGGTGGACGTCGTCCTGAGCGACGTGTCGATGCCCGGCATGTCGGGCTGGGAATTGGCCGAGGCGTGCCACGCCCGTTTCCCGGACGTGCCCGTCGGGCTCATCACGGGCTGGGGCGATCGTCTCGATCCGGCCGAGCTCGCGCGGCACGGCGTCCGGTTCGTCGTCGCGAAGCCGTTCGAGGCCGCCGAGGTCCTCCATCGGGTCGGTGACGCCCTCGCGGCTGCCGAGACGGACTGACGCCGCCGTCTGAGTGGCGGCGCGGGCCTGCGCCCGTTGCGGGGCCTGACGGCCGCCGGTATGATGACGTGATGGCAGGGTTCTACTGTCCGAAGTGCTTCAAGACGGCTCCGGTGCAGAAGATGTGCTGCGGCCGGCCGATGAAGCGCGGCTAGCGCCGGCCGGCATGATCGTCTCGCGCCCCATTCCTTGAGCCTCCCGCCTGCATGACCGCTGCCCCGCCCGACGCGCCGCTCGTCGTCATCTGCGGCCTCGACCACGCCAACATCTCGGAGGAGCAGGACGTCTTCGCGAAGGCGGGCGTCCGGCACCAGACCGTGGTGGCGCGCACCGAGGCCGAGTACCTCGAGCGGTGCCACGAGGCCGACGGCCTCCTGATCCAGTACGGAGACGTCACGCGGCGCATGTTCGAGGGGCTGCCGCGGATCCGCGTGGTCGTCCGCTACGGCGTCGGCGTGGACGGCATCGACCTCGCGGCGGCGACCGAGCACGGCGTCCCGGTCGTCAACATCCCGGACTACGGGACCGACGAGGTGGCGAACCACGCCGTCGCCCTCCTCCTGGCCCTGGCCCGCAAGCTCCCCCGGCTCGACCGGCAGACGCGCGCCGGCGCGTGGGACGTGTTCCGGGTCGGCCCCATGACGCGGCTGGCCGGGCAGACCGTGGGCATCATGGGCTGCGGGCGGATCGGCTCCGCCGTCGCCCGGAAGCTTGGCGGGTTCGACGTGCGGCTTCTCGGCTGCGACCCCTACGTCCAGACCTTTCCGCCCGGCGTCCAGCCGGTCGCCTTCGAGCGGCTCCTCGCCGAGTCCGACTACGTCACGATTCACTGCCCGCTGACCGAGGAGACCCATCACGCGTTCGACGCCGAATCCCTCGGCTGGATGCGCCACTCGGCCATGCTCATCAACACGGCGCGCGGCGGGATCGTCGACACCGCCGCCCTCGTCGAGGCGCTCCAGCAGGGATTCCTCGCGGGGGCGGGGCTCGACGTCCTCGAGCAGGAGCCGATCGATCCGGCCAGCCCGCTCCTCCGGATGGAGCAGGTGATCGTGACCCCGCACGCCGCCTGGTACTCGGAGGAGGGGCGCTCGGACCTCAAGCGCCGCGCCGCCGAGGAGGCCGTCCGGGTGCTGCGGGGCGAGCGGCCACGGAACTGCGTCAACCCCGAGGTGCTCGGGCGCATGCGCCGGGCGCCGACGGCCGGTTGACCGTGTCCGGGCCCGCCTTCGACGTCGTCGCGCCGGGCGAGGTGATGCTGCGCCTCGCCTCGCGGCCGCCCACCCGGCTCGAGCAGGCGCGCGAGCTCGACGTCTCCTACGGGGGGACCGAGGCGAACGTGCTGTGCGCGCTGGCGCGCCTCGGGCACCGCACGGCGTGGATCTCCGCGCTGCCGACGAACGTCTGGGGCGAGCGGCTGGCCCGGGAGCTCCGCGGCCACGGTGTCGACGTCCAGCACGTGGCGTGGCGCGAGGGCGGCCGGATCGGCACGTACTTCATCGAGTACGCCGTGGCGCCGCGCCCCATCCGTGTCGTGTACGACCGGAAGGACTCCGCGTTCGCGTCGCTCGAGGCGACGGAGGTCGACTGGGACGCGGTCTCGCGCACCCGAGTCGTCCACGTCACGGGGATCACCGCGGCGCTCGGCGACAGGCCGCGGCGCGTCTTCGAGCGGGCGGTCGAGGCGGCGCGCGCGGGAGGGGCCCTCCTGTCGCTCGACGTCAACCACCGCACGGCGCTCTGGACGCACGAGGCGGCGCGGGCGTACCTCGAGCCGCTGCTGTCGCGCGTCGGTCTCCTGTTCGTGGGGCTGGAGGACGCGCGCCGCGTCTTCGGGCTCGCGGGCGACCCCGAGGCGGTGGCGGCGGGGCTCCGCCGGCTCGCGCCCGACGCCATCGTCGCCCTGACGCTCGGGGACCAGGGCTCGATCGTCCTGACCGACCGGCCGCACCGCCCGACGCGCCTCTACAGCCTGGACCTCGTCGCCGACCGGGTCGGGGCGGGGGACGCGTTCGCCGCGGGCTTCCTGCACGGCTGGCTGACGTCCCGCGACGTCCAGCGGGCGCAGGATCTCGGCACCGCGCTGGCGGCCCTAAAATGCACCATGTGGGGTGACATCGCGGTAATCCGGCCCGGCGAGCTCGAGGAGCTCCTGGCCCAGCCGGACCCGCGCATCCGACGTTGAGACCCGCCACGCGGCGGGCCCCGGAGGGAGGATCTCGATGACGACGCCGAACCGCTACCTATATCTAGACGGGAAGCTCGTGCCCTACGCCGATGCCCGGATCCACGTGCAGTCGACGGCAGTGAAGTACGGTGGGTCGGTCTTCGAGGGTCTCCGGGCCTACTGGAACCCGGCGCACGAGGAGCTGTACGTGTTCCGGCTGAAGGAGCACGTCGATCGTCTGCTCGGCTCGATGCGGCTCATGCGCATGAAGCACTCGCTGACGCGCGAGGAGATCGAGCGGTCGATCCTCGACGTCCTCCGCAAGAACGAGGCGCGGGAGGACGTGCACATCCGGCAGACCGCCTACCTCGCCGGCGACGGCGACATGGACGACACGGGCCCGGTGGGGCTCTCGGTCGACGCACGGCCCCGGAAGGCGACGCAGAAGCCGGGCATCACGGTCGGTGTCTCGTCGTGGACGCGGATCGCCGACGGCTCGATGCCGCCGCGCATCAAGTGCTCCGCGAACTACCAGAATGGGCGGCTGGCCGTGCTCGAGGCGAAGGCCAACGGCTACGACGGCGCGCTCCTCCTGAACACGCGCGGAAAGCTCGCCGAGGCGCCCGGGGCCTGCTGCTTTCTCCTGCGGGGCGGCGTGCCGATCACCCCGCCCGTCACGGCCGACATCCTGGAGTCGGTGACGCGAACGACGCTCCTCGAGCTCCTGCGCACGGAGCTCGGCCAGACCCCGGTCGAGCGGGACGTCGACCGGACGGAGCTCTACCTCGCCGACGAGGTCTTCCTCTGCGGCAGCGGCTGGGAGATCACCCCGGTGGTGTCGATCGACCGGATGCCGCTCGGGGACGGGACCCAGCCGGGCCCGGTGACGCGGGCGATCCAGGCCTGCTACTTCGCGGTGGTCCGGGGCGAGAAGCCCGCGTACCGGCACTGGCTGACACCGGTCTACGGCCGGTGACGCGTGCCGGGACGCGGCCCGTGGTGACCTCGGCCTGACGGCTCGCGGCCGGCCGCGCCCGTCGTGACGCCGCCGCCCGACGGGATGCGCCTGCTCCCAACGGGTGGCTAACCGCACCGGGCCCGGCGGGGGCTCGCCTTGTCGGGCGCGAGGCCGAGGGCTAAGATCGGGCGTGTCCTCCCCTCGCTCGCCGGAGCCGATCGCTGCCGCCCCTGAAGGGCAGGATCTCGCCGCGCAGCGCATCCTCGACGGCCTCAATCCCGCTCAGGTCGAGGCGGTCACCCACGATCAGGGGCCGCTCCTCATCGTGGCGGGGGCCGGCACGGGCAAGACGACCGTCCTCACGCGCCGCATCGCCCATCTGATCGCCACGCGCCGGGCGCGCCCGGAGGAGATCCTCGCCCTCACGTTCACCGACAAGGCGGCGCTCGAGATGGAGGAGCGCGTCGACGTCCTCGTCCCCTACGGGTATGCGGACGTGCGCATCGCGACGTTCCACGCCTTCGGGGACTGGCTCCTCCGCGAGCACGCGCTCGAGCTCGGCATGACCCCGGCGTTCCGGGTGCTCAATCGCGCCGAGCAGGTTCTGTTCCTCCGCACGCACCTGTTCGAGCTGCCCCTCGACCACTTCCGGCCGCTCGGCAATCCGACCCGCCATCTCCAGGCCCTCGCGGGGCTGTTCGGGCGGGCCAAGGACGAGGACGTCACGCCCGAGGCCTACCTGGCCCACGCGGAAGCGCTGGCGGCGGAATCCCGGGCCCAACCGGACGACGCCGAGCGCCGGGACCTCGCGGCCCGCACGCTCGAGCTGGCGCGGACCTACGCGGCGTACCGGGATCTCATGACCCGTGAGGGCTTCGTCGACTTCGGCGATCAGATCTTCCTGGCGCTCCGGCTGTTCCGGGAGCGGCCGTACGTCCTGGCGCACTACCAGCGGCGGTTCCGCTACGTCCTGGTCGACGAGTTCCAGGACACGAACCACGCCCAGTTCGAGATGGTGAAGCTCCTGGCGGCCCGGCACCGGAACATCACCGTCGTCGGCGACGACGACCAGGCGATCTTCCGGTTCCGCGGCGCGTCCATGAGCAACATCCTGGGCTTCGAGGCGGCCTACCGGGATGCCCGGAGCGTCGTGCTAACCCGGAACTACCGCTCGGGCCAGTGTCTTCTGAACGCCGCCTACCGGCTCATCCAGCACAACTCCGACCGGCTCGAGAACAAGCGGCGCCCCTCCGAGGCGGAGCAATTCAACAAGCGACTGGTGGCGGAGGGCGGCCCTGGCGTGGAACCAGACTTCCACTCCTACGAGACCGTCACCCAAGAGGCGGACGCGGTCGCCCGGACGATCGAGGAGGCCGTGCAGAGCGGGCGGCGGGCCTACCGGGACTTCGCCGTCCTGGTCCGCGCCAACGCCGACGCCGACCCGTTCCTCCGCTCGCTGAACCTGCGCGGGATCCCGTGGACGTTCTCGGGGAACCAGGGGCTCTACGGGCGCCGGGAGGTGCGGTTCTGCATCGCGTTCCTCCGGGTTCTCGCGCGGCCGGACGACTCGGTGAGCCTCTACGAGCTGGCCTCGCAGCTGTTCTCGGTGCCGGCGATGGACCTCGCGCGCTGCGGCGCCCACGCCGACCGACGCAGCCGATGGTTGTTCGACGTTCTCCGCGGGCTCGACGAGACGCCGGACCTCCGCGCGGCGCTGTCGGTGGAGGGCGCGGCGGCGATCGCGCGCATGGTGAAGGAGCTGGAGCGATACTTCGGGCTGGCCGCCGAGCTCGGGACGGGGGAGCTCCTCTACCAGTTCCTCGCCGACAGCGGCTGGCTCGGGCGGATGTCCCGGGCGAGCACGGCCCGCGAGGAGGCCGAGGTCCAGAACGTTGCCCGGTTCTTTCGCCGGATCCAGGACGCGACGCCGATCCTGCCCCGGGACCACGTCCGCGAGTTCGTGGGGCACCTCGACGCGCTGATCGACGCCGGCGAGGACCCGGCGGTGGCGGAGGCGGACATCGACACGCCGGCGGTGCGGGTCCTGACGGTCCACAAGGCCAAGGGGCTCGAGTTCCCGATTGTGTTCGTCGTCGGCCTCGTCCAGGGTCGCTTCCCCTGGCCGAGCCGCGGCGACGTTCTCGAGCTGCCGGACGCGCTCCTCCGGGACCGCCCGTCGTCGGATGACTTCCGGCTCCAGGAGGAGCGGCGGCTCTTCTACGTCGCGATGACGCGCGCGAAGGAGATGCTCCACCTCACATCGGCGCGTGACTACGGCGGCCGCCGCGTACGGAAGGTGAGCCAATTCGTGCGGGAGGCGCTCGATCTCCCCGTGGACGCGGTGGTCCCCCTGAAGATGACACCGCTCGAGAGCCTGAAAGGGTTCGCGCCGCCTGTCGAGGTTGGCGGTGAGGTCGAGACGCCCCTCGGACCCGACGTGGTGCTCGACCTGAGCCACCGTCAGGTCGACGACTACGAGACCTGCCCGCTGAAGTACCGCTACGTGCACGTCCTGCGCGTGCCGATCCGTCGTCACCACAGCGTGGTCTACGGCGAGACGCTCCACCGCGTGGTGGAGCACTACTTGCGCCGGCGGGTCGCCCGCCTCTACACGCCGCTCGAGGACCTGCTCGCGACCTACGACCGCGAGTGGCGGAACGAGGGCTTCCTCACGTGGGCCCACGAGGCGGCGCGCCGCGACGCCGGGCGCGAGGCGATCCGGCGCTTCTGGCACGAAGAGGAAGCCGCGGGCACGCGGCCCGCATCCGTCGAGCGCGAGTTCGGCGTGAGCCTGTCCTTTCCGTCGGGGCCCGTGCGGGTCCGCGGGCGATGGGACCGTGTCGACGGCTCGGACGCCGAGGCCGTTATCGTCGACTACAAGTCGTCCGATGTCCGAGACCCCGAGCGCGCGGCGGAGCGGGCATCGGAGAGCCTCCAGCTCCAGATCTACGCGCTGGCGTGGCGGGAGATGCATCGTCGCCACCGCCCGGATGGCTCCCCGGACGAAGAGGACCGGCCTCCGCTCCCCGCGCGGGTCGAGCTGCGGTTCCTCGAGTCCGGTGTCGTGGGCGGACATGTCCCGACGGACGAGGACGCCGAGACCGCCCTGGCGGCGGTGCGCGCGGCCGCCGAGGGGATCCGCGCCCGGCGCTTCGCGGCGACGCCGTCGTACCGGGCCTGCCGGTACTGCGCCTACAACCAGATCTGTCCGGACACGGCCAGCCGGGACGTCTGAGCCACGCGGGGGGGCGGGGGATGAAGCGGGCGGGCAAGTCGAGACCCACCGGGCGGCGGTCGGCGCGCGCCCGATCGGGCCGGCGCGCGCGGGTCAAGCCGCTCCGCCTGCGCACCTACCTGACGCCGAGCGTCCCCCGGCCCCTGTTCGCCTATCTCGCGGATTATCTCGGCGAGCGGCTGGGGATGCCGACCGAGCTCCAGATCGAGACGCACCACTCCGGGCCGCCGCGCGGCCAGCTCGACCCTTTCACCGAGGGCACGCTCGACATCGGCTTCTTCTGCGCCCCTCCGTACATCTGGCTGCTGGAGCGTCCCACGCCGCCGGTGGAGCTGCTTCCGTTCGGGCTCGTGTTCGAGGATCCCCGCGGGGCCGGGCGGCCCGTGTACTTCTCGGATATCGTCGTGCGAAAGGACCATCCCGCGCGCTCGTTTGCGGACCTCGTGAACGCGCGCTGGGGCTACAACGACCGCGAGTCCCTGAGCGGCTACTACTCGGTGGTCCAGACGGCGGCCGAGCACGGCGCCGACGCCACGTTCCTCGGGCGCCTCCGCGACATGGGGAGCCACCTGGCCTCGCTCCGCGCCCTTCGCCGGGGCGCCATCGACGCGGCGGCGATCGACTCCACGGTGCTCGCCCTCCGCAGGCGACGCGATCCCGGGCTGCGCGCCGACCTCCGTGTGGTCCACGGCCTGGGGCCCTGGCCCATACAGCCCATCGTGATGCGCCGGAGCCTGCCGGCCCGACTCAAGACCCGGCTGACCGCCGCGATCGGCGCGCTCGGGGAGACGGCCGAGCGGCGGCGCGCGCTCCGCCGCTGGCTCGTCTCCGGGGTGGCGCCGATGACCGACGCCGACTTCGACGTCGAGCGCGCGGCGCTCGCGCGCGCCCAGGCCCTCGAACGCGCGCTCGGAGCGCCGTCGCCCCGCTAGCCCGCGAGCGGGGCCGAGCGGTGGAGCCGCATCGGCCGGAGCGTGCGCAGCTTGTCTCGCTGCTCCGGAGTGAGCACGCGCGCGACCTCCTGGAGGGTGCGCGCCCGCGCCTCGAGGACCTGGCCGGACAGGTCCCGGACCTCGGCGGCCTTCGTGGCGAAGGTGGCCTCGTCCGTGTCGGCCAGGACCAGCTCGCGCAGCGCGCGCCGCGCCTCGCGGAGGGCACGCACCGTCTCGCGCATCGACTGCCAGTTGCGGGCGCGGATCTCCTTGATCGACTTGACCTGATCCTCGGTCAAGCCGAGCTCCTCGCGGAGCGCCGAGCGCTCGATCGGCGTCACCCGGCGCGCGACCTGGGCCTCGGCCGGCATCGTCCCGCTGACCAGGATGACCAGACCGCTCAGGACTCCCGCGACCGGCCACTTCGTGGAGAGCTTCGCCATGATCTCATCCTCCCCGAGCGGGGCTGGCCCGCTCCGTCCGTTGGCATCGTTGCCGGGTTGGACGGAGGGCGACGGCCCGGCGTTCAACCCCCCGGGGGGCTGCGGAACCTTCCTTACGGGGGCAGGGAGGCCCCGGCCGGGACCCACGCGGGGGGCTCCCCGCGGCGGAACACCTTGACCCGGGCCGTCCCGCGGACCCGGCGGACCCCGTCCTCGACCCTGACCATCGCGCCCTCCTCGATCCCGACGACCGGGTTGTCCCGGACCACGTGATACTCCGCGATCCGCTGGTCTCGGGTCTCGCTGCCGGGCGCCATCGCGGGGTCCGTCTCGAGGTAGTGCGGATTCACGTTGAACGGGACCAGACCGAGCGCCTCGAAGGCCGTCAGCCCCACCACGTTCCAGTCGTTCGTCGTGAGGATGTTGGGTCCGGCGACGTTCGAGCCCGCGCTCGTGCCCATGTACGGGAGCCCCGCGCGGACGCGCTCCCGGATCGGGTCGAGGAGGCCGGCCTGGCGCAGGCGCCGGAGGAGCGCGTACGTGTTCCCGCCGCCGACGAAGAGCGCCTCGATGCGGGCGAGCGCCGGGAAGGGGTCGTGGTCCCACCGCACGTGCTCGACGACGAGGTCCGGCGCGAGCGCGTCGCGGGCGGTCTCGTAGTAGGCCTGCTCGTCGCCGAGCGACGCCGCCGTGACGAACCCCAGGCGCCGCACCGCGCCCAGAAAGTCGAGGACCTCTGCCCGCGCGTGGGCGAGATAAGGCCGGCCCGTGTTGCTCAGCAGCAAGACACGCACGCGCGCGAGCGTAGCATGGGAGCGCATCCTGCGATCCCGCGCCTTGACGCGCTCGCGGGGCGTCGGTAGGGTGACCCGCGTTCTCGCGGTACCGGCCACGCACGACGGCGCCGCCCGAGCGCGGCGAGGAGGGCACGATGGCGGTGAACATCCGGCGGGTTCAGTACTTCTACGTGATGGCAGCCGATACGCCTGGCGAGGGCGCCCGGGCCCTCCGCGCGCTGAAGGAGGCAGGGGTCAACCTGCTGGCCTTCTCCGGCTTCCCGGCGGGCAAGCGCGCCCAGCTCGACTTCGTCCCGGAGGATCCCGCGGCCTTCCGGGCGGTCGCGCGGAAAGCCAAGTGGAAGGTGACCGGCCCCAAGATGGGCTTCCTGATCGAGGGCGACGACCGGACTGGCGTGATGGCGGACATCTACGACCAGCTGGCCGCCGCCCGGATCAACATCACGGCCAGCGACGCCGTGTGCGCCGGCGCGGGCCGCTTCGGGGCCATCCTGTGGGTCAAGGCGCGCGACGTCAGCCGGACGGCCAAGGCGCTGGGCGCCTCCTGACTGTCAACCATGTGACGCTTGCCAGCTCGGGGGTCGAATAGGCCCCCGGGGGGTGGCGTCGAAGTGGGCAACAGGAGGAGGACGACGATGAAGCGCGCGAACAAGGTCATCGCAGCGGTGCTGATCGCAGGGGTCCTGGGGATGTTCCTGGTCCTGCCGCCGGCGGCCGAGGCGGGAGGCCGCCACTGGAACCACGGCCACTATCACCACTCCGGGGTGAACCCCTTCTGGGGCGGCCTCGCGGTGGGCGCGGTGACCGGGCTCGTCGTGGGGAGCGTCATTGCGGCGCCGCGCGTCTACGCCGCGCCTCCGCCCGTGGTCTACCAGCCGGCGCCCGTGGTGGTGATGCAGCCGGTGCCGGTGTGCTCGAACTACTGGGTGAACACCTACTGGAACGGTTACCAGTGGGTGCCGGGGTACTGGGCGCAGGCCTGCCGGTAGCACGTCTCGACCGCGCTTCCACGCCGGGCCCGGGCGACGACCCCCGGGCCCGGTGTCTTTTTGCGGGACGGCGGGCCCGCGCTCCCGGTAGGCTGATTTGGTGACCCCGATGCTCCCCGGTCGCCTCGCCCTGGCCGCGTCGCCCACGCCCATCCAGCCACTGCCGCGCCTGAGCGACGCGCTCGGGCTCGAGCTCTCCGTCAAGCGGGACGACCTCACCGGGTTCGCGGAGAGCGGGAACAAGATCCGGAAGCTCGAGTTCCTCGCGCACGACGCGCTCCAGCAGGGCGCGGACACGTTGATCACCGTCGGCGCGCTCCAGTCGAACTGCGCGCGGGCCACCGCCGTCGTCGCGGCGCGGCTCGGGCTCGGCTGCGTGCTGGGGCTCCGGGGCGCGGCGCCGGAGGCGCCGGACGGCAACCTGCTCCTGGCCGAGCTCTGCGGCGCGCGCCCGGTCTTCGTCGCGCCCGAGGCGGTCGACAGCCCCGACGCGCTCTTCGCACGGCTCTCCGACGACGTGCGCCGGGAGGGCGGCCGCCCGTACGTCATCCCGGAATCGGGCTCGAACGACCTCGGGGCGTTCGGATACGCGGCGGCGGTCGAGGAGCTCCAGGCCCAGATCGCCGACGGCCGGCTGGCCCCGCCGGACGCGATCGTGGTCGCGGCCTGGAGCGGCGGCACCCTGGCGGGCCTCTACCTCGGCAAGGCGCTGTTCGGCCTCCGCGCGGAGATCTGGGGCGTGCCGGTCCAGTTCGACGCCGAGACCATCCGGGCCTCCGTGTGGGCGACCGTGCGAAAGGCGGCCGCGCGCATCGGGGCGGAGGTCCACGTCGAGCGGACCGCGATCCGGCTCCTCGACGGCTACCAGGGCGACGGGCGCGCGGGGGTGCGGCCGGAGGAGCTCCAGGCGGTGGCCCGCGCGGCGCGCCACGGCCTCCTGCTGGATCCGGTATACACGGCCAAGGCGTTCCTCGCGCTCGAGGACACGGCGCGCCGCGCGCCCGGCCTCCTCGGACGGCGCGTCCTCTTCGTTCACACCGGCGGCGGCTTCGGAGTCTTCCCGTTCCGGGCGGCGCTCGCGGAGCTCCTGGATTCGGCGGTGGCAGGCCGCCCGGAGGGACATGCGTCGTGACGGGTGAGCCACGGGTTCCGGCGGCCGAACTGCAGGAGTTCACGAAGGGCGTCTTCGTCGCCGCCGGGGTGCCGTCGGAGGACGCGGCCCTCGAAGCCGAGGTCCTCGTGTGGGCGAACCTCCGTGGCGTCGATTCCCACGGGGTGCTCCGCATCCCGTGGTACCTGGAGCTGATCGACCGGGGGGACATGAACCCGCGGCCGAACATCCGGGTCGAGCGCGAGACGCCGGCGACGGTGCTGATCGACGGCGACCACGCGCTCGGTCCCGTGGTCACCACCATGGCGATGCGCCGCGCGATCGAGAAGGCCCGCGCCGTCGGCATCGGCTGGGCGGTGATCCGGAACACGACGCACCAGGGCGCGATGGCGTACTACGCTCTCATGGCGGCGGAGGCCGGCATGGCCGGGCTCGCCATCGTCTGCAGCCCGCCGAACATGGCGCCGTTCGGCGCGCGGGTCGCCGGTCTCCACAACAGCCCGATCTCGATTGCGGTGCCCGCGGGCCGGCACCGCCCGCTCTGTCTCGACATGGCCACCAGCGTGGCCGCGGGCGGCAAGCTCAGCCTGGCGAAGGACAAGGGGATCCCGCTGCCGCCCGGGTGGGCGCTCGACGAGACCGGGGCGCCGACGACCGACGCGGACCGCGCGAAGATCCTGCTGCCGTTCGGCGGCTACAAGGGCTCGGGGCTCGCCATGATGTTCGAGACGCTCACGAGCCTCATGGTCGGCAACCCGCTCGTGGGACCCTTTCTGTCCCGCGAGGCCGGCGCGAGCCGACACCGCCAGAACAGCGTGGTGGCGGCGATCGACATCGGCGCCTTCACCGACCTCGCCGCCTACCGCACGGAGGTGGACCGGCTGATCGACGGGCTCCGGACGCTGCCGCGCGCGGACGGCTCGTCGGAGGTCCTGGTCCCGGGCGAGCCGGAAGACCGCACGACCGCCGAGCGGCGCCATCACGGGATCCCGCTCCCGCCGGGGACCGTCGAGAACCTCCGTGCCGCCGCCGCGCGCTTCCGGGTGCCGCTGCCCCCGGGCGTCTGAGCCGCGCCGCGGGTTCGAGCCCGAGACGCGGGCGCCGGGGTCGGCTTGGCGCTCGTCGAGTCAAGGGGTACACTCCGGCCTCGTGGAACCGTTCGCCGAGATCTCGCCCTCCGAGCTGAAGCGCCGGGTCGACGCCGGCGAGCGCATCGCGATCCTGGACGTCCGCGAGCCGTGGGAGCGCGAGATCTGCTCGATCGCCGGGTCCACGCTGATCCCGATGGACGAGCTGCCCCGTCGGGTCGGCGAGCTCGACCGGGCGCGGGAGATCGTCGTCCACTGCCACCACGGCCAGCGCTCCGCCGCCGTCGTCGGGTGGCTTCGCCGCCAGGGCATCCCCGCCGTGAACCTCGGGGGCGGGATCGACGCCTGGTCCGTCGAGGTCGACCCGGCGGTGGGCCGCTACTAGCCCCGCGTGTCTGAGCTCCGCGTCACCCGCGACGGAGGCGTCGCGCGCCTCACGCTGGATCGCTCGCCCCTCAACGTCCTCACGCCGGTCCTCATCGACGCGCTGGGCGCCACCCTCCGGGAGCTCGGCGCCGACCCGACCCTCCGCGTCCTCGTGCTGGCGGGCGCCGGCCGCGCGTTCTCGGCGGGCGTGGACGTGGCCGCGATGCGCGACCTCGACGCCGCGGGTGCCCGGGCCCTGATCGGCCGGCTCCGGGCGACGGTGCGGGCCCTCGAGGAGGTTCCGGTCCCCACCATCGCCCGGCTCCACGGTCACGTGCTCGGCGGCGCGCTCGAGCTCACGCTCGGCTGCGACCTCCGGCTCGCCGCCGCCTCGTGCCGCCTCGGCATGCCCGAGATCACGGTGGGCATCCCGTCGGTCATCCAGGCGGCGCTCCTGCCCGGGCTGGTCGGCTGGGGGCGCACGGCCGAGCTCCTGCTCGGCGGCCGGCCCATCGACGCCCGGGAAGCCGAGCGCTGGGGTCTCGTCAATCACGCGGTGGAGGACGACGCTCTCGACCGGGAGGTGGAGGGCTGGGTCGAGCGATTCCTCGCGCTGCCGCCCGACGCGCTCCGGCTCCAGAAGGCGCTGCTCGCGCGCTGGCGGCGCGTGGACCTGGACACGGCCGTCGCCCTCTCGATGGACGTCTTCGCGCGCGCGTACGCCACCGGGGAGCCCCGGCGCGCGATGCAGGCCTTTCTCGAGCGCTGAGCGTGGATGCGCGTCCCCCGCTCGCCGTCCTGTCGGGGGTCCGCGTGCTGAGCTTCACGCAGTTCCTCCTCGGCCCGTCCGGCGTCCAGTTCATCGCGGATTTGGGCGCCGACGTGATCAAGATCGAGCCCCCGGGCGGGACGCTCTGGGAGCGCAACTGGGCCGGCTGCGATCTCTACCTGAACGGCGTCAGCACCTTCTTCCTCTCTACGCACCGGAACCAGCGGAGCCTCACGCTGGATCTCAAGCACCCCGAGGGCTTCGCGATCGCGCGCCGCCTGGTCGAGCAGGCCGACGTGCTCGTGCAGAACTTCCGGCCGGGCGTGATGGACCGTCTCGGTCTCGGATGGGAGACGGTGCGCGCCTGGAATCCCCGGCTCGTCTACGTCTCCGCGTCCGGATACGGAGAATCGAGCCCGTACCGGGACCGCCCCGGGCAGGACCTCCTCCTCCAGGCGCTCTCGGGGCTCGCCAGCATCTCCGGCCGCGCCGGCCAGCCGCCGACCCCCGTCGGCACCGCTGTCGTCGACCAGCACGGCGCGACCCTCCTGGCGATGGGGGTCCTGGCCGCGCTGCTCGAGCGGGGGCGCACGGGTCAGGGCGTGCACGTCGAGGTGAGCATGCTACGGGCGGCGTTCGACCTCCAGCTCGAGATCGTCACGTACTTCCTGAACGGCGCCCGGCTCGCGAAAAGCCCGACCAGCCTGGCGAGCATGTTCCACCCCGGCCCCTACGGCTGCTACGAGACGCGGGACGGCTGGCTCGTGCTGTCGATGTCGCCGCTCAAGGTGCTCCAGGAGGCGCTGGACCTGCCCGCGCTCGCGCCGTACGCGACGGTCCCGTACAACTTCAAGGCGCGCGAGGAGATCGCGCGCCTGCTCGAGCCCGTGATGCGGACCCGCTCGACCGGGGAGTGGATCGACTTCCTGGTGCCGCGCGGGGTCTGGGTGGCCCCGATCCGCACCCACGAGGAGGCCTTCGCCGACCCTGCCGTCCAGGCGGCGGACGCGATCGAGGAGATCGACCACCCCGTGGCCGGCCGTGTGCGGCTGCTCCGCTTCCCCGTGGAGCTCTCGTCCGGTCGCGCGACGGTCCGCCGGCCGCCGCCCATGCCGGGCGAGCACGCCGAGGAGATCCTGCGGGAGCTCGGCTACCCGGACGCGGAGGCGCGGCGCCTCCGGGAGCAGCGGGTCATCTGACGGACGGGCAGGGATGAGCGTGCCGGGCCCGCCCGCGGCTCCGCGAACGGCGCTGATCACTGGCGCAGGGTCGGGTATCGGCCGGGCGATCGCGCTTCGCCTGGCCCGGGATGGCTGGGCGGTCGCGGTGAACGACGTCGAGCCGGGGCGCGCCGCGCAGGTGACGCGGGAAGTGGATGCGGCGGGTGGCCGCGGCGTCGCGGTGGTCGCCGACGTCGGGGACCGCCCGGCGGTCCGGCGCATGGTGGCCGAGACGCTCGCGGCGCTCGGCGCGGTCGACCTCCTGGTGAACAACGCGGGCCTGTGCCGGCTCGGCGCGATCGCCGAGTTCCCGGAGGCCGACTGGCACGCCACCTTCCGCGTCAACGTGGACGGCGTCTTCTTCTGCTGCCAGGCGGTGCTCCCGCACATGCTCGCGCGCGGGCGGGGGAACATCGTCAACCTGGCGTCGTGGAGCGGCAAGGCGGGCGCGCCGTTCTTCGGGGCCTACTGCGCCTCGAAGTTCGCGGTGATCGGCCTCACGCAGTCCCTCGCGAAGGAGGTCGCCGGGCAGGGGATTCGCGTCAACGCGGTCTGCCCGGGCATCGTCGCCGGCACCGACATGCGGGCCCAGGTCGACGCGGAATCCCGCGCCCTCGGCCGTCCGACCTCGACCGATCGCGTGAGCTGGATCCCGCTGGGCCGGCTGGGCGAGGCGGAGGACGTCGCCGGCGTGGTCGCGTTCCTCGTCTCCGACGACGCGCGCTACATGACCGGCCAGGCCATCAACGTCACCGGCGGGCTCTGGATGCACTGACCACGGTCGCGCCCGGATCCGGACAGCTTGCGCCGCTATCCGGACCTATTGCAGAATCGGCGCGCGCGCCAGGTTCCAGGCGCCCACGGGAGGGCGGATGACCCGTCCCAGTCGCCGTCAGGTTCTCCGAGGCGCGGCCGCGACGGCCGCCGCCGCGACGCTCGGCGCGCCGGCCGTCCACGCCCAGAAGGGCCGTCGGACGTTGCGGTTCGTGGCGCAGGCGGACCTGAAGATCCTGGATCCCATCTGGACGACCGCCTACATCACGCGCAACCACGGATACCTCGTATACGACACCCTCTTCGGCACCGACGAGCAACTCCAGATCAGGCCGCAGATGGTCGATCGCGTCAGCGTGTCACCGGACGGGATGAAGTACACGTTCACGCTCCGTGGGGGTCTCCGGTGGCACGATGGGCAGCCCGTGCGGTCGGAAGACTGCGTGGAGTCCGTCAAGCGCTGGGGCAAGAGGGATCGCTTCGGCCGGCTCCTCATGGCGCACACGGGGAAGATCCTCCCCGTCGATCAGAAGACGTTCAGGCTCGAGCTGGCCGAGCCTTTCGGACCGGTGCTGGAGGCGCTGGGCAAGCCGTCGAACAACGTGCCCTTCATGATGCCGGCGCGGATTGCGGCCACCTCGGCGGACGAGCAGATCAAGGAGGTCGTGGGCTCCGGGCCGTTCAGGTTCGCGAGGGACGAATGGCAGCCGGGCAAGCAGGTCGTGTACCTGCGGAACCCTGACTACGTCCCGCGCGACGAGGAGCCGAGCGGCTCGACGGGCGGCAAGAAGGCGTACCTGGACAAGGTCATCTGGCGATACATCCCCGATCCCGCGACCGCGGCGGATGCTCTCGCGCGTGGCGACGTCGACTGGTATGAGCAGCCCCCCCTCGACTTCATCCCGAAGATCGAGCAGAACCCCGCCCTGCGGACGTTCCTGGTCGATCCCCTCGGGATGCAGGGCTGGCTGCGGCCGAACTTCCTCCACCCGCCGTTCAACAACAAGAAGGCGCGCCAGGCACTGCTCCACATGATGGATCAGGTGACGTATCTGGCCTGGGCTCACGGACAGTCGAAGTACTACCGGTCCTGCTATTCGGTCTTCGCCTGCGGCAGCCCCTACGTGACGCAGGCTGGCGCTGGGCCGATGATGACGCACGACCTCGACCGGGCGAGGCAGCTCGTGAAGGAGTCGGGTTACGACGGCCGGCCGGTCGTGGTGATCCACGTCACCGACGTCTCGTTCATCAACGCGGCGACGATCGTCACGCGCCAGCGGCTCGAGTCCATCGGTTTCAACGTGGTCCTCAGACGGATGGACTGGTCATCGCACCTCGCCGTGCGCGCCAACAAGGAGCCGCCCGATAAGGGCGGCTGGAACATCGTGCATACCTGGTGGGCGGCGGCCGACGTGTTCAGCCCCGTTGTCCACTTCGGCCTCTCGGGGGCGGGTCCGGGCGCGTGGTTCGGGTGGCCCGACGTTCCCCCGCTCGAAAAGCTCCTGACCGACTGGATGCGCACGACCGATCAGGGACGCCGCCGGCAGCTCGCCGAGGAAATCCAGAAGGTCGCGCTCGACGAGGTGATGTACGTGCCGTGGGGCGAGTGGTTCCAGCCGACGGCCTTCCGCAAGGAGGTCCAGGGCCTCCTCAGGTTCACCGCGCCGGTCTTCTGGAACGTGAGAATCGCCTAGGACGAGCCTGAGCGTCTTTCGTCGCCCGGGTACCCCCGTTGACAAGGCGCGAAAGCGTCCCCTAGAGTCCGCTCAGATCACTCCGAGCACCGACGGGCCTCTCCCCTTGACGCGTCCGTCGTCGAGGCCCGTCGTGACGATGTCCACCAAAGACCGAGAGGAGGGTGCCGCATGACGAGGCTCCGAGCGAATGCGTTCCGGGCGCTCGCGGCGCTGGCCGCGGGGGCGTGGCTCCTGGTCCTGGCGGGACCGGCCGCCGCCGCCGGCAAGCTCTCGATCGCCTACATGCCCCATCCGATCCACGAGCAGCAGCTCAAGTGGATGAAGAAGTGGGGCGAGATGAAGGGCGTCGAGATCAAGCCCACCCCGGTCTCGTACGAGGTGTACGTCGAGAAGCTGACCGCCAGCTTCCTGGCGAAGTCCCAGGAGTACGACATCCTCTGGCACAACGACGACTGGGGCCAGCTCTGGGGCGCCTTCCTGGAGCCCGTCGAGGACATGAAGGTCCTGACCCTGATGGATCGGAAGCTCCTCGTGGACAAAGCGATGCTCTGGAAGCAGCCCGACGGCAAGCGCGCCGCGACGGCCGTCCCGTTCAGCGAGACCAACGGGGTCTTCTTCTACCGGAAGGATCTCATCAACGAGGCGGAGTACCCGAAGACGTGGGCGGACCTCGTCCGCGTGTCGCAGAAGCTCCAGAAGGAAGGCAAGGTGAAGTGGGGCTTCGTGGGTGGGTTGAAGTACCCGCACACGTGGTTCACGCTCCTCTGGTCCCTGTGGACGAACGACTGCGACATCTTCTCGCCGTACAACGAGCGCGACAACGAGGTCCTCGCGAAGAACGACTGGAAGAGCATGCTCACCGAGAAGTGCGCCCGCGAGGCCATCGAGTTCTGGTGGGACAACATCAACGTGCACAAGATCTCGCCGCCGGCGCTCGTCAGCTACACGCGGACCGAGTCGGACGCGATCTTCATGGCCGGCGATTCGTTCATGACGATGAACGACACTCCGCTGTACGGCAAGTACAACGACCCCGCCGCGTCCAAGGTCGCCGGGAAGGTGGCGATGGGCACGTTCCCCATGGGGCCCAGCTCGACCAAGAAGGGCGTCGCCTGGCGCGCCGCCTGGTTCTGGGCGATCCCCAAGGCGATCGCGCCGGAGCAGAAGAAGCTCGCGAAGGAGCTGCTCGAGTGGATGGGAGAGAGCGAGGAGGTCCAGCGGGACATCTTCAAGGCGACCGCGGGGATCCCCCCGATCTCCAGGATCCAGGAGGCGCTCGCCAAGGAAGAGCCGCTGTTCCAGCAGATCAAGGCGAAGCTCCTCGACGCGCCGTTCCACGTCGTCCCGGCGTACTACTTCAAGCAGTGGCCCGAGGTGCATGCGACCTTCTCGGACATCGCGTCGAAGGCGCTCATCGGGAAGCGCGAGGACATCGGAAAGGTCCTCTCCGAGGGCGCCCAGAAGCTCTCGGAGATCATGCGGAAGTAGGTGGGCGTGGGCCCAGCGCTCCGGCCCTGACGGACGCGTGACCGAGGTCCACGACGGCACCCTGAAGCGCGGCGGCCCGCCGACCGGCGGGGCCGCCGCGTCCTTGTTCCGGCAGCGCCGCTACTTCGCGCTGACGCTCATCGCGCCGGCCGCGCTCATCCTGCTCCTGTTCCAGGTCCTGCCCATCCTGATGGGCGTGGACGCGAGTCTCCGGCGGTTCTCGCTGACCGACGAGGAGCACCCCTTCATCGGGCTGCGCAATTTCCAGCGCATCCTCTCCGACTCCCAGTTCCTGTGGGTCGCGCTCCCGAACACCTTCTTCTTCATGCTCGCCTCGGTCGCCGGCGGCGTGGTGCTCGGCCTGACGATCGCCATGCTGCTGAAGCAGCCCTTTCCGGGCCGTCTCCTGGTGCGCACGCTCATCGTCTTCCCGCTCATGGTGGCGCCCGTGGTCGCGTCGATCATGATCGCGTGGATCTTCAACGACCAGTTCGGCGTCGCGAACGCGATCGTCACGACGCTCGGCTTTCCCCCGGTCGCGTGGCTCGTCAAGCCGTGGCTCAGCCTCTGCATCGTCGTCCTCACGGACGTGTGGCTCCAGACTCCGTTCTACGTGATCATCATCCTGGCCGCGCTCGAGACGCTGCCGCGGGAGCCGTTCGAGGCGGCCCGCGTCGACGGCGCCAACGCCTGGCAGATCTTCCGGAACGTGACCCTGCCGCTCCTCCGGCCCGTGCTGCTCGTGGCGATCGTGATCCGCTCGATCGACGCCTTCCGCGTGTTCGACACGGTGTGGACCATCACGAAGGGCGAGCCGGGCCGGGCGACCGAGGTGTTCAGCATCTACGCGTACAAGGAAGCGTTCGTCTTCCTGAACCTGGACCGGGGGGCGGCCGCCTCCCTGATCGGCGCGGTGATCATCATGGCCGTGGGGCTCGTGCTCTACTGGGGCCTCCGCCGGGTCACGGAGGTGTCACGGTGACCGCCCGGCCGGGCGCGGGCGGGGTCCTGAGGAAGGGCTGGCGAACGGCCTTCGTGGGCCTCGCCCTGGTCGGCGTGCTGGGCCTGTTCCTGTTCCCGGTCTTCTGGCTGACGCTCACGGCCCTCCGGCCGGAATCCGAGGTGTTCTACGTCCATCGGGGGACCCACCTCACGCTGGCCAACTTCGCCAAGGCCTGGCGGGCGCCGAAAATCCAGGAGTCATTTCTCAACAGCGCCATTCTCGCCGTGCTGGCGACGTTCTTCTCGCTCCAGGTGACCGTGATGAGCGGCTACATGCTGTCCCGCTTCAAGGGCGCGACGAACAAGATCTGGTTCACGGCCATCTATCTCTTCCGGACGGTGCCGTACATCACCTGGGTGATGCCGCTCTATCTGCTCACCCAGTCCCTCGGCCTCTACGACACGTACCTCGGGCTCCTCCTGCCCCACGTCGCCGTGCACGTCTGCTTCTTCAGCTGGGTGATGAAGGGCTTCTTCGACGGCGTGGAACCGGAGCTCGAGCAGGCGGCCTATCTCGACGGATGCTCCCACTGGGGGGCGTTCCTGCGCATCATCCTGCCGCAGGCCCGCCCGGGTATCATGGCCCTCGGGATCCTGTGCTGGCTGTTCACGTGGAACGAGTTCCTGTTCGCGCTGATCCTGACGGGGAGCCGCACGCCCTTGCTCACGGTGACCATGGCGCAGTTCGTCCACGAGCTCGGAGTGGAATGGCACCTCATGAGCGCCACGGCGGTGATGGCGATGGTCCCCGCGCTGGTGGTGACCCTCTTCGCCCAGCGCTACGTGGTGTCGGGGCTCCGGCTGTGACCGCCCGTCGGGGGCCGGCATGACGCTCGCGGGCCGGACGGCGCTGGTCACCGGCGCGTCGCGCGGCCTCGGGCGCGCGATCGCCCTCCGGCTCGCCGCGGCGGGCGCCGCCGTCGCGGTGAACTACCGGGCGCAGGCGGCGGCCGCCGACCTGGTGGTGCGGGAGATCGCGGCCGCGGGCGGCCGGGCGCTCGCGGTGCGCGCGGACGTCGCCGACGCCGCCCAGGTGCGCGAGATGGCCGCCCGCGTGACGGCGTCCCTCGGTCCCGTGGACATCCTGGTGAACAACGCCGGCGTGTCCCACCGGGGCGACCTCGGCGACGCCGACGACGCGCAGATCGAGGAGATGCGCCGCATCAACGTGGACGGCGTGGTGGCGGTGACCCGGTCGGTCGTGGACGGCATGAAGGCCCGAGGCTTCGGCCGGATCGTGAACGTGGCGTCGATCGCCGCGCTCGGGACCGCCATGGCGGGGACGACCTTCTACGCCGCCACCAAGGCCGCGGTGGTGGTGCTGACGCGGCGCTTCGCGCTGGAGCTCGGCTCCCACGGCATCACGGTCAACGCGATCGCCCCCGGATTCGTCCTCACGGACATGGCGGCGGCCGGCCGCACGGAGGCGGACTTCACGGCGATCGCGGCCCGGACGATGGTGCGCCGGGTCGGTCGGCCCGAGGACATCGCCCACGCGGTGGCCTTTCTCGTGTCGCCGGAGTCCGGATTCCTCACGGCCCAGGTCCTGACGGTGGACGGGGGCCGCATCGACTACATCGGGCATCCCTGAGCCAGGACGCCCCCAGACGCCACAGATGCCACAGATGGAGGACGCCGCACGATGACGACGCACGCGGGGGCCGACGCCGCGATGACCGCCCTGACCATCGGGAAGACGGTGACGGTCCGGAAGACGGTCGGCGAGACCGACGTGTATCTCTTCGCCGGGATCTCCGGCGACTTCAGCCCGAACCACGTGGACGAGGAGTACATGAAGGCGACGCGGTACGGCCGCCGGATCGCCCACGGGGCCCTCATGGTGGCCTACATGTCCCAGGCGTCGACCAAGATGTGCGCGAGCCTGCCGGGCACGATCGTGTCCTACGGCTACGATCGCATCCGGTTCCCGGGGGCCGTGTTCATCGGCGACACGGTGACCGTGACCTACGAGATCGCCGAGCGCGACGAGGCCGCCCGGAAGTCGTTCGCCAAGGTGACCGTGACCAACCAGCGCGGCGAGGTCGTTGCGGTCGCCACGCACATTCTCAAGGTCGTCGAGGCGTAGGCCGGCCGCGCGCCGCAATGGAGAGCGGGCTCACCGACGAGCTGGCCCGGGACGCGCGCGCCGGCGCGGGACCTCGGTGATCGAGCTCGTGACGCTCGACTTCTGGCAGACGCTCTTCGCGGACACGCACGAGAGCCTCCGCCGGGCTCACGACCTCCGGCTGGTGGGGCTCCGTGAGACGCTTGGCGCGGCGGGCCACCCGTACGCGGCGACCGACCTGACCGCCGCCGACGCCCGGGCCGGTGAGGCGTTCTCCGCGGTGTGGCGCGAGCATCGCGACTTCGAGCCGGGGGAGCAGCTCCGCCTGTTCCTGGCGATCCTCGACCCGGCGCTGCCCGGGCGGCTCGACTTCCCGGCGCTCGACCGGGTCGCTCGCGCATACCAGGAGCCGGCGCTGACGCACCGGCCGGAGATCACGCCCGCGGCCGCCGAGGCCGTGCGCGACCTCCGGGCCCGCGGGATCGCGCTCGCCGTGATCTCGAACACCGGCCGCACCCCCGGACGGGTGCTGCGCCACCTCCTCCGGGACGCGGGCCTCCTCGAGTGCTTCGACGTCCTCGCCTTCTCCGACGAGCAGGGCGTCCGGAAGCCGGCCGCCCCGATCTTCCGCCGGGTGCTGGAGCAGGCGGGGATCGCGCCGGCGCGGGCGGCGCACGTCGGCGACGACGCGTCGACCGACGTGGCGGGCGCCCGGGGCGTCGGGATGCGGGCCATCCACTACGTTCCCGATGCGTCGCTCCCCGGGGCGCCCGCCGACGGCGTCCTCCGACGGTTCGCGGACCTGCCGGCCCTCGTCGGCCGGCTCGCCTGATCGCCGTCCGCGGTTGCGGGGCGGGGCGGCCGTCGCTACGATGACGGAGCCGCCGTCGGGACGAGCACGCGGAAGCCAGCGAGCCCGGTCCGGGCTATCATGAAGCTCCGTGCGGCGTAGACGTGGGTCACCGCATGTCCGCCGCCTGAGAGGGGGGAACTCGTCATGGACGCGGCCGAGCTGAGGGCCAAGATCCGGGACATCAAGGATTTTCCGACCGAGGGCATCCTCTTCAAGGACATCACGACGCTCCTCAAGGACCCGAAGGCCTTCAAGTGCGTCCTCGACGAGCTGGGGACCCAGTACATCCAGGCCGGCGTCGAGGTCGTCGTCGGCGTCGAGTCCCGGGGGTTCATCTTCGGCGGCGCCCTGGCGCACGAGCTCGGCGCGGGATTCGTGCCGGTCCGGAAGCTCGGCAAGCTCCCGGCCAAGACCATCGAGGTCGAGTACGAGCTCGAGTACGGGCGGGACGCCCTGGCGATGCACGAGGACGCGATCGCGTCCGGACAGCGAGTCCTGGTCGTGGACGACCTCCTCGCCACGGGGGGGACGATGGCCGCCACCCTCCGGCTCGTCGAACAGTGCGGCGGTGTCGTCGTGGGGCTGGCGTTCCTGATCGAACTGGCGTTCCTGAATGGCCGGAGCAAGCTGAAGGGCTACCCGATCACGTCCCTGATCGTGTACGACTGAGCGGGGACCGGGAGCCGGCGGGAGGTTCTACATGAAAGCGATCATGCTCGCGTGTGTCGTGGCGCTGACGCCCGCGGCCGTCGTTGCGCCCGCGTGGGCCGGCGCGGCCACGGGCCCCTTCGAGGAGGCGGGCCGCCTGGTCGACCAGCTGGCGAGCCGCCTCGGCAGCTTCGGGGCCGAGCTCGCCCAGCAGATGCAGCCCGGGCGCGGCATGGGCGGTGGATCGATGGGCGGCATGATGGGGCGGACGGGCGATCCCGCGGATCGGCCGCTCATCACGATCATGCTCCACCACCGGACCGAGCTCGGGCTCACCGCGGACCAGGTCGGCCGGCTGGAGACCCTTCGGGGTGACTTCGCGCGGGAGGCGATCCGCCGGGACGCCGACATCCGGATCGCGGAGCTCGATCTGGCTGCCCTGCTCGAGCAGGAGCCGGTGGATCTCACGAAGGTCGAGGCGAAGGTGCGCGAGGTGGCGCAGCTCCGGGCCGAGCTCCGCATCGCACGGCTGCGCACGGTCGAGCAGGGCAAGGCGGTCCTGACGCCGGAGCAGCGGACCCGCCTCCAGGCGATGCTGAGCGGGGGGATGCACCACGGCTCCGGCGGCCCGCCCCCGGCGCGGCGCTCGGCCGACACCGGCGTGCGGCTGTAAGGGCCGCGTCGGACGGAGGACGGATGGCGATCTCGAAGGTCGGCGTGATCGGGTGCGGGCTCATGGGCGGCGGGATCGCCCAGGTCGTGGCGCAATCGGGGTACGCGACGACGGTCGTCGAGGCGGACCAGGCGCTCCTGGAGCGGGGCGTCCGCGGGATCCAGCGGAATCTCGACGGGCTGGTCGACAAGGGTCGGCTCGGCGCCGCCGAGCGCGACGCGGCGCGGGGACGGCTCAGGGGCACGCTGCGGCTGGAAGACCTGGGCGAGGTGGACCTCGTCATCGAGGCGATCACCGAGAACCCCGCGGTCAAGAAGGACGCGTTCGCGCGGCTCGACCGCATCTGCCCCCCGCACGCGATCCTGGCGTCGAACACCTCGTCGTGCACGATCACCGAGCTGGCGGCGGCCACCAAGCGGCCGGCCCAGGTGGTGGGGATGCACTTCTTCAACCCGGCGCCGGTGATGAAGCTGGTCGAGGTGATCCGGACGATCCTCACCGGCGATGCGGCGTTCCGCGACGCCTGGGCGTTCGTCCAGTCGCTCGGCAAGACCCCGGTTGCCGCCCAGGACACGACGGGCTTCGTGGTCAACCGGCTCCTGGTCCCCTACCTGCTGGAGGCCGTCCGGCTGCTGGAGTCGGGCGTGGCCTCGAAGGAGGACATCGACCAGGCGATGAAGCTCGGCTGCGGCTACCCCATGGGCCCGTTCACGCTCCTCGACCTGGTCGGCCTCGACACGACCTTGTACGTGGCCGAGGTCATGTTCCAGGAGTTCCGCGAGCCTCGCTTCGCCCCGCCCCCGCTCCTCCGGCGCATGGTCATGGCCGGCCACCTCGGCCGGAAGAGCGGGAAGGGGTTCTACGACCACACCGCGAGATAGCGGGACCGTGATGGCATCGCGGGTTCCCCCGTCGCCCGACCGCCCGGGGCGGCGCCGTGCCCGGGCGCTCGGCGCCCTGGCGGTTGTCCTGGTCGCCGCGCTGGCCGTGGCGGCGGCGGCGCAGGACCGGGTAGAGGGCGACCGCTACCAGAATCCCCGCTACGGCATCCAGATCGAGAAGCCGTCGCGCTGGTACTTCATCACGGCGTCCACGGTTCTCGACGTCGCCCGCAAGGCGGCCGGGATGCCGCCGGCGAGCGGGGACACCGATCCCGTGAAGACGGCGGGCTTCGCCGTGATCGTGGCCAAGGCCCCGGTCCTCGGCCGCGAGGTGACGCCCCAGGTCGTGCTGATGGTGCAGGACCTTCCCAAGGCCCCCACGGACGTCGTCGAGGGCTGCGAGCGCCTCCGGAGCGGCATGAACGAACCGGAGACCGTCACGCCGACCAAGCCCGTTCGCATCGACGGTCGCCCGGCGGCGCGGCTCGACTTCAAGGGATACGTGGACGGCGCGCTCGTCCGGGCGACGGCGCTCTGCACCTTCCAGGACCGCCGCGCGTTCGTCGTCGTGGCCCAGGCGCTCGCGTCGGAGTTCGACGGAGAGGTCGCCATGTTCGACACGATCCTCCGGAGTTTCAGGCTGCGTTGAGCCCCGGCCGGCGGGGGGCGGGTTGCCGCTCGCGCGCCGGGGCCCGGGAGTGAGCCATGCACCTCTACTACATCTCCGACGAAGAGCGGCAGGCGATGGAGCTCGCGCGGTCGATCGCCCGCGAGAAGATCGCGCCGGTCGCCGCGCATCACGATGAGACGGAGACGTACCCCGAGGAGCCCATGCGACTCCTCGGGCAGCAGGGCCTCCTGGGGATGTGGCTCCCCGAGGCGTATGGCGGCGGCGGCATGGGGGCGCTGGCCGTGGCGCTGGTGGCGGAGGAGATCGCCTGGGCGTGCGCGGCCACCGCGACGAACTGGGGCGCGACGCCCCTCGGCGGGTACCCGATCCTGCTGGCCGGCACCGAGGCCCAGAAGCGCCGCTACCTGCCGCGCATCGCGGCGGGCGAGCTCCTGGCCGCCTACTCGCTCTCGGAGCCCGATGCGGGGTCCGACGCCGCATCGCTCCGGACCACGGCGGTGCGAAAGGGGGACCGGTACGTCCTCAATGGCACGAAGCTGTGGTGCTCGAACGGCTCGCACGCCGGGGTGATCACCCTGTTCGCCACCGTGGACCCCGGCAAGGGTCCCCGCGGCATCACCGCGTTCCTGGTCGAGCCGGGGTTCTCGGGCTTCGCCGTGGGGAAGCAGGAGCGCAAGATGGGGATCCGCGCGTCGCCGACCGTCGCGCTGCACCTCCAGGATTGCGAGGTGCCCGTGGAGAACCGGCTCGGCGAGGAGGGCGCGGGCTTCCGGATCGCCATGCAGACGCTCGACTACACGCGGCCCATGACCGGCGCGACGGCGGTCGGCGTCGGCCAGGCGGCGCTCGACGCCGCCACCGGCTACGCGAAGGAGCGCCGGCAGTTCGGCCAGCCCATCGCGGCGTTCCAGGGGATCCAGTTCATGCTCGCCGACATGGCGATGCAGGTCCACGGGGCGCGCCTGATGGTCCACCACGTGGCCGGGCTCGTCGACCGGGGCATTGCCGGCACCGTGCTCGAGGCCTCGATGGCGAAGTGCTTCGCCGCCGACGCCGCCATGAAGGTCGCGACCGATGCCGTCCAGGTGTTCGGGGGGGTCGGCTACACGCGGGAGTTCCCCGTCGAGCGCTACATGCGGGACGCGAAGATCATGCAGATCTACGAGGGCACCAACCAGATCCAGCGGCTCGTCATCGCGCGCGAGCTGCTCGGGCTGCGCTAGCGGAGGCCAGGACATGTCGGCGAGCCAGAGGCCGCGGATCGACCGGCGGTCGTTCGTGAAGGGGGCGGGCGTCGTGGCCGGCGTCTCCGCCCTCGGGTTCCCGGTGGTCCTGCGAGCGCAGGCGCCCACGGTCAAGCTGGGCGTGCTCCACACCGTGACGGGGCCGCTCGCCGAGCCCGGGCAAGCGTGTCGAATGGGAGCCCAGCTCGCGGCCGAGGCCATCAACCAGGCGGGGGGGATCAAGGCGCTCGGCGGGGCGAAGCTCGACCTGGTGCTCGGGGACACGCAGTCGAGGCCCGAGGTCGCGCGGCAGGAAGGGGAGCGGCTGGTCAACGCCGGCGCCCAGATGCTCATGGGCACGTTCAGCTCGGGGGACACGAACGCCGTGGTGCCCGTCGCGCAGCAGCGGCGCGTGCCGTTCATCGTGGACATCTCGGCGGCCGACCCGATCACGGCGAACGTCGCCAAGTCCGTGAAGGAGGGCCAGCAGAAGGTCCAGTACGTCTACCGGGTCTTTCCCACCGGGGCGATGTTCGGCGAGCGCGCGGTGCAGTACATGGCCGAGATCTTCAAGGAGGCCGGACTCTCGCCGAAGCGGGTCGTCCTTCTGTACGCCAACGACCTGTTCGGGCAGGTGCAGGCCAAGTCGTTCCAGGCGGCCCACAAGGCCGCGAACCCGGCATGGGACATCGTCGAGGTGATCCCGTGGCCCGAGCCGCCGGCCGACCTGTCGACCGAGGTCGCCAGGCTGAAGGCCGCCAAGCCCGACATCATCGCCCCCGTCACCCGGCCGGCGAGCGCGCTCCTGCTGCTGCCGGAGATCGAGAAGCAGCGCGTGGAGGCCATGGGGATCATCTCGCCCGGCAGCCCCGGCCTGTACGAGGCCGGGCAGATCGCCAAGCTCAAGGATCAGCTCGAGTTCGTCATGGACAACCTGCCCTGGCCGAACTTCAAGAACCCGAGGACGCGGCAGGTCGCCGAGGAGTACGCCAAGCGGACGGTCGACGCGACGAATCCGAAGGGGAAGACGTTCGACACGAACTCGGTGTTCTCCTACGACGGCATGCTGCTGATCGCCGACGTGCTGGAGCGCGCCGGGCGCGACGGCCTCCGGCTGGACAAGTGGGACGCCGACGCCGTCGTGGCGTCCATCAAGAAGAGCCAGTTCGTGGGCGGCCTGGCGGTGACTGCCGGCCCGATCGCGTTCAACGAGACCGGCGACAATCAGAACGCCGCCACCGCCATGATCCAGATCCTCGGCCAGAAGCCGGTGGTGGTCTGGCCGAGGGAAGCGGCCGAGCAGAAGCTCGTCCTCCCGCGACCCAAGCGGTGACCAGGCGCGCGTGAAGGCCGACCGCGTGGCCGACGGCATGGTCCGGAGCCGGCGCCCGGATCGGGCGGATCCCGTCAGGCGCGGCTGATCCGCCGCACTCGCGGGATCCGCTCGCGATCGGTTCCTTCCTCTCGAGATGCACTCGATGGACCCCACGCTGATCGCCCAGAGCTTGATCAGCGGCATCCTGTTCGGCGGGGTCTACAGCCTCATGGCCGTCGGGCTCACCCTCATCTTCGGGGTGATGCGGGTGGTCAACTTCGCCCACGGCGACATGATGGTCTGGGGGATGTACCTCGCATGGCTCCTCGCCACGCGGCTGGGGATCGATCCCACGCTCGGGTTCGCCGCGTGCGCGGCGGCGCTGTTCGCCCTGGGGGTGCTCGTGCAGCGGGGTCTCGTGGACCGGATCATGGACGCGCCCCACGAGATGCAGATCCTCCTGCTGCTCGGCGTCGCGCTGGTGCTCGAGAACACGGCGCTGGTGCTGTTCGGGCCGGACCCGCAGCGCGTGCCCTCGGCGCTGAGCCGCGTCACGTTCTGGCTTGGCCCGGTGTTCGTCGACGCGGCGCGCCTCGCCGCGTTCGGGGTGGCGCTCGTGCTCACGGGCGCCCTGTGGCTCTTCCTCCACCGGACGGACCTCGGGCGCACGATGCGGGCGACCGCCGACAACCCGTACGGCGCCCGCGTGGTCGGGACGGACGTCCGGCGCGTCTACGCCGCGGCGTTCGGCGTGGGCGCGGCGTGCGTCGGCGCCGCGGGCGCGCTCGTCGCGCCGATCCTGCCGTTTTCGCCCTCGTCGGGCCTGTCGGCGTCGGTCACGTCGTTCAACATCGTCATCATCGGAGGAATGGGCAGCCTGCCCGGCGCCTTCGCCGGAGGCGTCCTCCTGTCGGTGGCCGAGTCGCTCGGGGCGGTCTTCCTGTCACCGTCGATGAAGGAGCTGGTCAGCTTCGGCCTGCTGATCGCCATCCTGCTGTTCCGGCCCGCCGGCCTGTTCGGACGCCGCGCGTGACCACGCCGGACCCGTCGCGGAGCGCGCCGTGCCGCCGGTGACGCGGAGCGCGCTACTCCTGGGCGGCGCGGTCATCGCGGTGCTCCTGGCCTTGCCGGCCGTGCTGAGCTCCTACGCCGTGACGGTGTTCATCTTCATCTTTCTCTACGGGTACCTGGGACAGGCCTGGAACATCCTGGGCGGCTACGGGGGCCAGCTCTCCGCCGGCCACGCCGCATTCGTCGGGGTGGGCGCGTACGCGACCACGCTGCTCTCGATGCATTGGGGGCTGTCGCCGTGGATCGGGATGCCGATCGGCGGGCTCGTCGCCGCCGGGCTGGGCGCGGTCATCGGCGGCCTGGGCTTCCGCTTCGGGCTGCGCGGCTTCTACTTCGTCCTCCTGACGGTGGCCTTCGCCGAGGTGTGCCGGATCGTCGCCCTCAACACGGACGCCATGGGCGGCGCCCTGGGCCTGTACATCACCTTCACCGGCAACCCCTGGCAGCTCCAGTTCCAGGACAATCGTGCGTACTACTACCTGGCCCTGGCGCTCGTGCTGGTGGCGACAGGCGTGGTGGCGCTGGTGGAGCGGAGCCGCCTGGGCGCGTATCTGCTGGCCATCCGGGAGGACGAGGACGCCGCGGAGGCGCTGGGCGTCGACACCTTCCGTTACAAGCTCTGCGCGATCGTCCTCTCGGCGTTCCTGACCGGGGTGGGCGGCGCCTTCTACGCGAACTACCTCTTCTCGCTCCAGCCCAATGCCGTCTTCGGCATCCCGCTCTCCGTCGACATCATCATTCGACCCATCGTGGGCGGCGCGGGCACGCTTCTCGGCCCCCTGGTGGGCTCGCTGATCCTCTCGCCCCTCGCCGAGCTCGCGCGCATCTACTTTTCGCGGCCCGGATGGACCGGGCTCCACCTCGTCGTGTACGGGGCGCTGCTGATCGGCGTCGTGCTCTTCCTCCCGCAGGGCGCCTATCCCTTCGTGCGCCGCCTGTGGGCGCGGCGTCGGCCGGAGGGCGCCTGACGTGCCCCTCCTCGAGGTGATCGGGGTTGCCAAGCGGTTCGGGGGCCTCCAAGCCGTCGCCGGCGTGAGCTTCGACGTCGCCCCGGGGGAGATCGTCGGCCTGATCGGGCCGAACGGCGCGGGCAAGACGACCCTGTTCCACCTCGTCTCCGGCTTCGTCGCGCCGGACCGCGGCGACGTTCGGCTCGACGGCGCGTCGACGCTGGGCCTCAAGCCGCACGAAGTCTGCCGGCGCGGGCTCGCCCGGACCTTCCAGATCGTGAGGCCGTTCCCGGGGCTCACCGTGCTGGAGAACGTCCGCGTGGGCGCGCTGGCGCGCGCGCGCAGCTTCGCCGAGGCGGGCCGGAAGGCGCGCGAGATCGTCGCGTTGGTGGGACTCGAGGACCGGTCGGGCCGGCCGGCCCGTGGGCTCACGCTGGCGGACCGCAAGCGGCTGGAGCTGGCACGCGCCATGGCGACGGAGCCGAAGCTCCTGCTGCTGGACGAGGTCATGGCCGGCCTGACGCCGACCGAGACGGAGCGAATCATCGAGCTCTGCCGCGTCATCAACGCGCGCGGAATCGCCATCCTTCTGATCGAGCACGTCATGCGCGCCGTGATGACCCTCTCCCGGCGGATCGTCGTCCTGAGCCAGGGGCAGGTGATCGCGGCCGGGCCGCCGGGTGAGATCGCGCGCGATCCGCGCGTCGTGGAGGCGTACCTGGGCGAGGTGTACGACGATGCGGGAGGCGAGGACGGTCGTGCTGACGCTTGAGGGGGTGGCGGCGGGCTACGGCGACCTGCTTGCCGTCCGATCGATCTCGCTCGAGGTGCGCGCCGGCGAGTGCGTGGCCCTGATCGGCTCCAACGGCGCCGGCAAGACGACGACCCTCCGTGCGATCTCCGGGCTCCTGCCGCTCCGGGGCGGCCGGATCGTGTTCGAGGGGCGCGCGCTGGCGGGCCTCGACCCGCGCGGGATCGTCGGCCTGGGGCTGGCCCACGTGCCCGAGGGCCGCCAGGTGTTCCCGTCGCTCACGGTGCGGGAGAATCTCGAGATGGGCGCGCGCGCACCGGCCGCCCGCGCCGTGCGCCGCGACACGCTGGAGGAGGTGTTCATTCTCTTCCCTCGACTGAAGGAGCGGATGGGGCAGGCTGCCGGCACGCTCTCCGGCGGCGAGCAGCAGATGCTCGCCATCGGACGCGGCTTGATGGCGCGGCCACGCTTGCTGCTGCTGGACGAGCCGTCGCTCGGGCTGGCGCCGATCGCGGTGCGGGCGATCATGGAAATCGTCGAGACGCTCAATCGGCGCGGGACTACAATTCTTCTCGTGGAACAGAACGTGCGACGGGCCCTCGCCCTGTGCCACCGCGGCTACGTCGTCGAGAACGGCGTCGTCGCGCTCGGCGGCTCACGCGACGAGCTGCTCCGCTCGGACCACGTCCGGCAAGCGTACCTCGGGATGTGACCGTGAGCTCGCGCGGGGCCGACGCTCAGCCGGCGCAGTCCGCCACCGCCGCCCAGCGGGCGCTCCTCGAGCTCGCCGGCGCCGCCGGTCCGGGGGCGAACCTCGCCGAAGTGCTCGAGCGCGTGGCCCGCGCGGCGGCCACGCTGGTCCCGGGCTCGCTGGTCCACATCTGGCTCGCGGGTGACGACCAGCGGGAGCTCCGGCTCGTCACGGAGCTCGGCGGGCGCCCGGAGCGTCCCGGCGCGGAGCTCCGGCGCGTCTTGCCGATGGGCGAGGGTCTGCTGGGCGCGGTCGTCCGGAGCGCGGAGCCCGTCGTGGTGCCGGCCTTCTCCGCCGACGCACGCATCGTCAACCCGGCGTGGGCCCGCGCCCAGGGCATCGCGTCGCTCGCCGCCGTCCGGCTCGCGCGGGGCGAGCGGACGCTCGGCGCGCTTTGCGTCCTGACGTGGCAGCCGCACGAGTTCACGCCGCTGGAGGTGGACTTCCTCCGCTCGTTCGGGGCGCACGCGGCGGTGGCCATCGAGGGCGCGGCGCTCCTGGAGGTCGCCTCGAGCCGCCTCCGACGGCTCGAGACGCTGCGCGAGATCGAGGGCGAGATCTCCGGCCAGCGTGACCTGGACGCCCTCGTCGCGACGATCAGCCGCCGCGCGGCGGAGCTCCTGGACGCCGACACCGGCGGCGTCTACCTGCTGGACGAGACCGGACCGGTGCTACGTCCGCACGCGGCGTTCAACTGGCCCACCTGGATGCAAGGCGTCGCCATCGCGGTCGGCGAGGGTGCGATCGGGGTGACCGCCGCGCGCGGCCAGGGGATGATCGTCAACGACTTCGCGCGGTCGCCGCTGGCGCTGCCGCGCTTCCGCGACGTCCACCGCGCGCTCGTGACCCATCCGCTGGTGGCCGGCCGCACCCTCCGGGGCGTCATCGTGGTGACGCGGGACGTCTCCCCGCGCCCGTTCGCTCCGGCGGACCTCGCGACCCTCGGGGACTTCGCCGTCCAGGCGTCGATTGCGCTCGAGAACGCCCGCCTGCTGCGCCTCGCGTCGGCGCGTGCCGAGCGGGTGAAGGTCGCGGCCCAAGTGGGGCAGCTGCTCGCGTCCACGCGAGACGCCGACCGGATTCTCGACCTCATCGCCGAGAAGTGCCGGGAGATCCTGGGCGCCGAAGCGTTCGGCCTCTTCCGGCTCGAAGGCGACCATCTGCGATTCGTCCGCGGCTTCGGGCTGAGCGAGCGATTCCACGAGATCGCCCTCGGCGAGGGCGTGGTGGGGCGGGCGGCCCGGGACCGCCGCACCATGGAGACGCCGGACATCCTGCAGGACCCGACGGTGGAGCTCATGCCGGAGACGCGAGCCCGGATCGAGTCGCTCGATCTCCGCGCGGTCGCGGCGGTGCCGCTCCTGGCCACCGACCGGGTGCTCGGCGTGATCGCGATCTACCACCGCGTCGGGTTCCGCCTGCCGGCCGAGGACGGCGAGTTCCTGGAGACCCTGGCCGCGCACGCCGCGCTGGCGCTCGAGAACGCGCGCCTGTTCGCCGAGACCCGCCGCCGCCAGGAGACGGCCGAGGCGCTCGCGAGCATGACGCAGACGCTGACCGCCTCGCTCGACCTCCGCACGGTCCTGTCTCGGGTCGCGGACGTGGTCCGCGAGCTGTTCGCGGCCGACGGGGGCGCGATCGGGCTCCTCACCCGTCGCGGCACGATGCGCGTCGCCGCCCGAGTCGGGCTCGGGGCAGACGCGCTCCGGAGCCTGGCCGTGCCGCCGGGGCAGGGGGTGACGGGCTGGGTGCTCCGGCACGGACAGCCGTTCCACACGACCGATTACGGCCGCGACCCGCGGATCGCGGGTGCCCGCATCCCGGAGATCGAGGAGGCCGGGATCCGGAGCTTTCTGGCGGTGCCCGTCCGGCTGCAGGACGAGGTGGTGGGCATCCTCTACGGCTTCTGGAGCCAATCCGCGCCACTCACGGACGAGCACATGAGCCTGGCGACCGACCTCGCCCGAGTGGTCGCCGTCGCCGTGGCGAACGCGCGGCTCTACCAGGAAGCTCGGGACCGCGAGGCGGAGGCGCGCGCCCTCTTCGAGGTCGGCCGGCTGATCAGCTCCACCCTCGATCCCGACCGCGTGTTCGACCGCATCGTCGAGCGCGTGCTCGAGCTCATGCGGGTCCGCGCGTGCGGGATCTTCCGCCTCGACCCGGACGGCCTGCTCCGCTACGCGCGCGGGGCCGGCCTGTCGCCGGAGTTCATGCGTGAGATGGCCGTCCCGATCGGCGAGGGGCCGTCAGCCCAGTCCGTCGCCGAGCGCCGGCCCGTGTGGACCGCCGACCTGGCGGAAGCCGAGACGCGGGTGCGGAGCCGCGCCCTGCGCGAGCTGGTCGATCGCGAGGGGTACCGGGCCGTCCTCTCCGTGCCCATCCTCACGCAGGGCGCGCCGTTCGGCTGCCTCGCGACCTACTGGTGGGAGCGCCACGAGCCGACCCCAGGGGAGATCCAGACTCTCACCTCGCTGGCGACGCTCGCCGCGGTCGCGATCGAGAACGCGCGCCTTTACGACGCGACCCGCCGTCAGGTGGACCGGCTGGAGCAGCTCAACCGCGTCAATCGAGCGGTGTCGGCGTCGCTTCGGCTCGACGACGTCCTGGACGAGATCACGCGGGCGGCCGGGACGCTGAGCGACGCGCCTCTGGCGACCGTCTGGCTGGCCGACGAGGCCGAGCGCGCCCTGTTTCGCCGAGCGTTCCACGGCGTTCCGGAGATGCGCGGGCAGCTTCCCGACCGCCTGGCGTTTGGTCAGGGTGGCGTGGGGATCGTTGCGGATCGCCGGGAGGCCCTGATCAACGTCGTCGTGGACGGGAATCCCGCGATCGTCGGTCGCGAAGTGCTCCTGGCGAACGGGGTCCGGACGTTCAGCGGGTTCCCGGTGGTGCTCGGCGAGCGCTTGCTGGGCGTGCTCGCGGTCAGCGGCCGCGAGGGACGGCCTCTCGACGAGGCGGATGAGGTGGTGCTGCGGGCGCTCGTCGGCCAGGCGGCGGTGGCGATCCAGAACGCGAGGCTCTACGAGGAGGCGCGCGCCCACGAAGTCGAGGCGCGGCGGACGCTCGACGAGCTCCGGCGCACCCAGGAGCAGCTCGTGCGCATGGAGAAGCTCCGGGCGCTGGGCGAGATGGCCTCCGGCGTGGCCCACGACTTCAACAACGTCCTGGCGGTGATCCTCGGTCGGGTGCAGCTCCTCCAGCGGAAGCTCGAGGACCCGACGTTCCGCCGGTGGCTCGCGATCGTGGAGCAGGCCGCGCTCGACGGGGCCCAGACCGTGCGCCAGATCCAGGAGTTCACGCGCGTTCGCCGCGACCAGCCGACGCAGACCGTTGACCTGAACCAGGCGGTCCGCGACGCGGTGGAGATGACGCGCGCGCGGTGGCAGGAAGACCCCCAGTCCCGGGGCGTGGAGGTTCGCCTCGCGCTGGACCTCGGCGCCGTCCCGCCGGTGGACGGGCAGCCCTCGGAGCTCCGCGAGGTCTTCACGAACCTGATCCTGAACGCGGCGGACGCGGTCCCGCGCGGGGGCCAGATCCAGATCGCGACGCGGGAGCGCGGCGGCCGCGTGGAGATGACCGTCACCGACACCGGGATCGGGATGTCCGACTCCGTGCGGCGGCGGATCTTCGAGCCCTTCTTCTCGACCAAGGGCCCGCGCGGCACCGGCCTCGGCCTCGCCATGGTCTACGGCATCGTCTCCCGGCACGGTGGCGAGATCCTCGTCGACACGAAGGAGGGCGCGGGCTCCACGTTCACCATCCGGCTCCCGGTGGGGCGGCCCCCGCTGCCCGCCCCGGTGGCGCGGGTCCCGCTGTCGGGCGCGGACTCGGTGCGCGTGCTGGTCATCGACGACGAGCCGTTCGTCCGCGACACGCTCGGGGAGATCCTGCGCCAGCAGCACCATGACGTCGTCGTCGCCGACGACGGCGCCTCGGGCCTGGCGCGCTTCCGGGAGGGGGCCTTCGACCTCGTGATGACCGACCTCGCCATGCCCGGGATGTCCGGCTGGCAGGTGGCGCAGGCCGTGAAGGCGGCGCGGCCCCAGGTGCCCGTCGTCCTGGTCACCGGCTGGGGCGTCGAGGTCCAGGCCGACGAGCTCCAGACGCACGGGGTCGATCGCGTGATGACCAAGCCCTTCCGGTACGAGGACGTCGAGGAAGTGGTCGCCAGCATCCGGGGCGCCGGCGGATCGGAATAGGAGACAAGAGATCATGACCAGTCCCGTCATCGTGGAAGCCATCCGCACGCTGGTGGAGCGGCGCGACCTCACGCGGCTGGAGGCGGCGGCGGCCATGGAGGCCCTCATGTCCGGGGCGGCCACCTCCGTCCAGGTCGCCGCCTTCCTGACCGCGCTCCGCATGAAGGGAGAGACCGTCGAGGAGCTGATCGGTCTCGCGGAGGTCATGCGGCTCAAGGCCGTGCGGGTGCGGACACGCGGCGACGTCGGGACCGCGCTCGCCGGCACCGACCGCGAGATGCTCATCGACACCGCGGGCACCGGCGGCGACGCGTCGGGGACCTTCAACGTCTCCACCGCCACCGCGTTCGTCGTGGCGGGCGCGGGCCTCAAGGTCGCCAAGCACGGGAACCGGTCGGTCTCGAGCCTCTGCGGCTCCGCCGACGTGGTGGAGACGCTGGGGGTGAGCCTTGACCTCACCCCGGCCAAGGTCGCTCAGTGCATCGACCAGGTCGGGATCGGGTTCCTCTACGCGCCGCTTCTCCACACCGCCATGAAGCACGTCATGCCCGCCCGGCGGGAGATGGGCATCCGCACGGTGTTCAACATCCTCGGGCCCCTGACGAACCCGGCGGGCGCCAACGCGCAGGTGATCGGCGTCTACGGCCGGTCGCTCGTCGAGCCCCTGGCGCGCGTCCTCGCCGAGCTCGGGACGATCCGGGCCTTCGTCGTCCACGGTGCCGACGGCCTCGACGAGATCTCCACGACCGGCGACAGCTGGGCGGCGGAGGTGCGCGAGGGCGTGGTCCGCACGGGGCCGGTCCGTCCCGAGGACTTCGGAGTGCCGAGGGCCACGATCGCCGACCTCCGGGGCGGAGACCGGGAGGAGAACGCGGAGATCATCCGCCGGATCCTCGGCGGCGAGCCGGGGCCGCGGCGCGACATCGTGGTCGTGAACGCCGGCGCCGCGCTCGTGGCCGGCGCCCGCGCGCGGGACTTCAAGGAGGGGGCGCAGGTCGCGGCCCACGCGATCGACAGCGGCGCGGCGCGCGGCAAGCTCGAGGCCCTGGTCCGGCTCTCGCACGAGCTCGCCGGGGAGAAGAGCTAGGGTCGGGATGGAGACCGCGGGGCCGATCGGCGCCGCGCTCGGCCTGGCCGTCGCCTCCGGGCTCTCGCTCTACGGCGCGGTCTTCGTCTCCGGCCTCGCGATCCGGCTGGGGTGGATCCACCTGGATCCGACGTGGGCGTCGCTCTCCGTGCTTGCGGACCCCGTGGTGCTTGGCGTGTCGGGCGTCCTGCTCGCGATCGAATTCCTGGCGGACAAGATCCTGGTGGTCGACTCCCTGTGGGACGCCGTCCACACGGTGATCCGGCCGGTGGGCGGCGCGCTCCTCGCCAGCCGCGCGCTCGGCGAGCTGTCGCCGGCCGCCGAGGTGCTCGCGCTCCTCCTGCTGGGCGGGGCGACGCTCGCGACCCACGCGGCGAAGGCGTCCACGCGGCTCGTCGTGAACGCGAGCCCCGAGCCGGTCTCCAACGTGATCATCAGCCTCGCCGAGAACGGTCTGGTGGTAGGGGCGGTCTGGATGGCCCTGGCGCACCCGCTGCTCGCGCTGGGGGTCGGCGTCGTCGCCGTCGCCGCCGCCGTGACGCTGACGGTGTGGCTTGCCCGCCGCGTCGTCGGGGCCATCGGCCGGCTGGCCGGGCGCCCGGGTGCGCGCCCGCCCCGCGACGTCGCCGGCGCGACTTGACGGCGCCGGCTAGGGACCCAGCCGTCGGACCTCGATGGCGTTGACGTACGCGAACCGTTCGGGGTTCTGGCGGGATATCTGGCTCAGCTCGAGCCGGATGGGAAGGCGGCCGCCCGGCCAGTCGACCTCGACCTCGTAGGCGCGCTCGCGCCAGACGGGCGGCGCCGCGCTCTCGAGCGCCATCGATTGGGGGGACCCGGCGCCGACCTGGATCGCGAGGGTCGGCGCGCCGGCCTGGGCCTGGGCGCCCGCGACCACCGCCACGCGGTAGCGGCCGGCGGGCACGCGGGGGCCAAGCTCGAGCACGCCATTCCGCTGGGTCGCCCAGACGAGACGCTCGCGCGCGGCAATCGCGTCCCCGCGGCTTACGACGAGCATCCCCAGGAACGTCGTGCCACCCCGCCCCGACGCGAGGACTGCCGGATAGACGCCGGAGGGCCACGTCCATGCGGCGACGCACAGGACCACCACGGCGAGCGCCGCGACGACGACGCCCGCGAGCCAGCTCCCCCGCGGAGCCCGGTGCCCGGTTCCCCGCGAGAGGCCATAGCCGGCGGCGGCGATCGCGGTGAGGATGCCGAGGGCCGCCCACGTCCACCTCGCCTCAGGCGTGATGAACGAGGGGAGGAACCGGCCGGGGTCGAGCCCCGTCCGATGGAAGAGGGCGAGCCCGGCCATGGACCGGCCAGTGGCGTTCTGGAATCGCCAGGGGGGCCAGGCCGACAGCACGGCCGCGTACCCGGCCGTCCCCGCGTAGAGCAAGGCGACGAGGCTCCAAGCGAGCCGCCCGCGCACGTGGTCCAGCGCGACGGCGAGCAGGACGGTGAGGAGCGGGAGGCTCGCCATGAGGAAGCGTGCCGGCGGGCTGAAGCCACCGTACCAGTACGACACGCCCCTCGACATGATGCCCACCACGGCCACGGAGCCGAGGTAGTAGCCCGAGAGCAGGAAGGGCCCGCCGGCGAGGAGGAGCAGCCGCCACCGGCGCTGGACGGCCAGGACCACGCCGCCCACCATCGCGAGCGCGAACACAGGCGCGGCCCACAGGAGCCCGAACTCCTGGTCCAGGAGGAGGCCGAGCTGCCCCCGGTGCTCAAGGGGCGCGCGGATGGTCCAGTCGACGAGCCAGCGCAGGATCCCGAGGGCGTTCGCGCTCCCCGAGCGCCGCACGACGTGCGCGCCGAGGATGCGCGCGTCGTAGATCGTGGCGGCCGCCAGTCCCGCGGCGAGGACGCCGGAGAGCAGCGCCACCCTCCGCCAGCTGAAGCGACGGAGCGCGCCCAGCGCGATCGGCGGCACCAGCACGAACAGGCGCGACTTGGCCGCGACCATGCCCAGGAGGCAGGCGGCGGCCGTCGCCACGGCCGCGCGACTCACCGGCTGGCGCCAGAGGAGGTACGCGGCCGCGGTCGCCAGGCAGGCGCCCGTCATCTCGGGGAACGGGGAGGTCGCGTAGACCACGAAGGGCGCGCTGAAGGCGGCCCCGACCCAGGCGAGGAAGGCGGCGCGCCTGCTCGCCCCGCTGGCGATCGCCAGCCGGAAGGCAAGGGCAAGCGCGAGGGCGCCGAGGACGCTCATCGTGATGGCCGCGCCGCGGCGGCCCGCGATCGCGTAGCCCGGCAGCAGCACGAGAGGCTGGAATCCCTGATAGAGGCGCGCGTACACGCGGCCATCGGGCGTCGCCTCGAACCCCGGAGCCTCCGAGGTCAGCGTCCCCCAGTAGAACGGGAGGTAGTCCTGACGCTCGAAGTTGTTCCGGAGGTTCGCGTCGCCGTCGCTCAGGAGACTGTGCGCGACGAGCAGGTAGTAGGGCTCGTCACCCGTCGCCGACATGGCCGTCGTCGTGTGCGCGCCGAGAAACAGGTACGGCAGGAAGGCCCCCAGGAAGAGGCCGACGGCCGCGCGGCGCGGCGCCACCTCCTGACTCGACAGCCAGCGCCACAGGCCCGCCGCGAGGATCGCGGCCTTCGCGCCGATGAAGGCCGTGTGCCAGACCCCGACCAGGGTGCGCCACGCGCCACCGGGCCCGACCAGCAGTAGACCGGCGACGAGCGGAAGGACCAGGGCGAGGCTCGCCTGATCGGCGAGGCGGTGACGCCGCAGGGCACCGCGGGAGTCCCACCGCGCCAGGAGGTCGTAGGCGAGGGCGAACAGGACGTGCGCGGCGGGCACCCAGAGAGCGAGCAGCCGGGGCCACGCGTACGGATCGGGCCCGTGGCCGTCGAGCCCCGGCGTGAAGACGCCGGCCGGGTAGCCGGCCCACCACCAGAGCTTCCACAGGACGACGCCCGTGGCCAGCGCGGTCGCGCCGCTGACCAGGAGCGCCGGGCCGGCGCCGCTCCTGCGCATCACGGTGCGGGCCGGGCAGGTCGCACGTTCGAGGGCCAGGCCACCGTCACGTCTCTCCTGCTCGTGTTGGACCGTGCGTCGCCGCCGCGGTACGGCGCCCGGCGGGGAAGCGGATCGGTCCGGCGCGGCGCCGCCAGGATACCGTTCGCGTTCCCGAGCGCCAACTGCCGCGCGCCGAGCCCGGGATCCGCGTTCCCGCGCAAAAAGCTTGGGAAGCCGCCGGCCCGGTTGCTAGCGTGGGCGCATGAGACAAAAAGCGTTCGTCACCGCTGCTGTAGGCCTCGCGCTGGCGCTCTCGGCGTGCTCGTCCACCAAGGGCGTCCCGCCGATCAAGAGCGAGTTCATGGACATCCCGCTTCCGGCCGGGCTCAAGTACATGCCCGAGCGGTCGGCCGTCATCGAGTCCGAGACGGTCCGGGCCGCGCGGATCATGTACTCGAGCAACTTCGAGGCGGGAAGCCTCGTGCTCTCGATCCAGGAGGGCCTCCTGGGGAACGGCTGGCGCCTGACCCGGACGACCGCCTTCCCGGAAGTGGGAGCGATCCAGATCTACGAGAAGGGCGACTCCTCGCTCCAGGTGCGGATCTGGGAAGGCGGCGCGTTCAGCGGCTCTACCTACGTCGAGCTGAGCGGGACCCGCGCGCTCCCGCGCGTCCAGAAGACGGCCGCGACCCAGTAGCCCGCCCCGTCAGTCCGGCAGCCCCGCGTCCCGCTCGAGGCCGTCCAGGAGACGCCCGAGCGGGGTGAGGGCGGTCCGGGCCAGCGCGACCCGGTCGCGCCGGGTGGCCGCGTCGAGCTCGGCCTCCTGACGCGCCGGGGGCATCGCTTCCAGCCACGCCGCCGCCGCCCGGCGGACGGCGGGCCCGACCATTCCGAGAACCTCGCGCACCAGGCGCTGTGCCAGTGCCCGCCGCGCGCCTGCCTCGGCGGCCCCGAGCGCGGCGCGATACGCGCGCGCGAGCTTCGGCGACAGCCGGACCGTCGCCCCGCGCGCGTTGACCAGATCGCCAGGAACCGGGCCCCACTCGACGGCAATCGCGGGCCAGACCGCCTCGATCGCTCCCGCGAGCAGCGGCGTGGCCTCGAGCGGGAGGAGCGCGCCGAGCGCGTCGCGCCACGCCTGGGCGAGCGGCGCCACGCCGGGCGGGTCGAGGCCGAGCGCGTGGCGCTCCAGCACGTCGGCGTGCGCATCGAGCGTCAGATGGTCCTCCACGACCGTCCCGAGCGCCTCGAGCGAGGCGACGTAGCGGCGCGTCCCGTCGGACCCGTCGACCGGGCGCACGACACGGTGCTCGCGCCGGTGGAGCCCCTGGATGTCGGTCCGTTGGTAGCTCCGGTCCTGCCAGACGATGCGTTCGACGCCGTCGCGGAGCTGGGCGGCGAGGCCGTCCGCGACGAGCCGCCGCTCGTGGGGCGCCGGCCGCCAGTCGACGGGGACCTCCTCCGCCGCGCCCCGGGCGAACGTGCCCTCGGCGCCGGCCAGAAACCGGGCGAGCGCGTCGGCGCCGCCCGTGACCTCGAACGACTCCGTGAGGCTCCAGAACAGCTGCTCGGTCGGATAGGGCCCGCGATAGCGCAGCGCGGATTGGCCCTGGTCCTCCGCCAGGGCGGCCAGCAGGTTGAGGAGCGCGCTCCCCGAGCCGGCGGGGAGCCGCCCGGGCTCGGCGACGGCAGGGATCCGGTCGACGGCCTGCCAGTCGAGCCCCGTGGCGAGGGTCACGGTCGTCGGCGCCTCCGCGGCGCGCGCGTGAACGATCCGGTCCGACGGCCCCCACAGAGGATGTCGGGCGCCTCCCGGCACGAGGCCGACGGCGCTGCCATCCATCAGCCCGAGCCACGCCTCGCGGAGGTCTCCGCGCGGCCCGCGCGCGAGCGCGGCCGTCACGGCGCCGCGCGGGTCGACCTCCAGCGCGCGGAGGCCGAGTGCCGTGCTCGGATCGCTCCGGTAGAGCGCCACCGATCCGTGGGGCAGGCGCCGGCCGACGGGCCGGCCGTCCGCGACGAGCCGCGTCTGGCTCGTCCAGATCGCGCGCGTGAGACTCGCCTGGAGAGCCTGCCGCTCGCCCGGGTCCAATCGTCGCGCGAGGGGCTGATCGAAGCAGGCGGCGAGCCTCGCGGGGTCGGCCCAGGCGGTCGAGGTCGCGTGAGGGTGCGCCATGGCGTCGGCGGCGCCCACCGGCGCGGCCGGGTCACCGCCCGGCGCCGCGCGGCGATTGTACAGGCGCGCAGCGTGCCACGCGCGAGTTCAAGCCCTCCCGTCATTGACTTCGTCGGTGCGGCGTGAATAAAATCAAGGCGTTACCGACCGGCGCTGGACCGCCCCGTACGCCTCGCTCAAAGGAGCCCGACGGATGAAGCTGCTCGTCCTGGTCAAGCAGGTGCCCGATACGGCCACGCAGGTCAAGGTCGCGAGCGATCTGCGGACCATCGACCAGACGGGTATCACCTGGATCGTCTCCCCCTACGACGAGTTCGCGCTGGAGGAGGCCCTCCGGATCAAGGAGAAGCGCAACCAGGCGGGTGACGAGGTCGTGGCCGTGACCCTCGGCCCGGAGCGGGCCAAGGAAGCGCTCCGCTCATGCCTCGCGATGGGGGCCGACCGCGCCATCCACGTGAACGACCCGGCCTTCGAGGGCGCGGACACGCTGACCGCCGCCCGGGCGCTGGCCGCCGTCGTGAAGCTCGAGACCCCGCAGCTCGTCCTGGCCGGCCGCCAGGCCATCGACGACGACATGGGAGCCACCGGCGCGCAGGTGGCGGAGGTCCTCGGCTGGCCGTGCCTCTCCTGGATCATGGAGGAGACCGTTGCCGCCGACGCGCAGAGCATCCGCGTGGGGCGTCAGGTGGAGGGCGGCCTCGAGGTGTTCGACGTGCCGCTGCCGTGCGTGGTCACGGCCCAGAAGGGCATGAACGAGCCGCGCTACCCGACGCTGAAGGGGATCATGGGCGCCAAGAAGAAGGAGGTCAAGGAGTGGAAAGCCGCCGACCTCCAGGGGGGCGGGCTCGGCCCCGTGGCGCCGGCGCTGGAAATCGTGGCCCTCGAGGCCCTGCCGCCGCGCCCGCCGGGGCGCATACTCACCGGCGACCCGAAGGACATGGCGCGCGAGCTCGTCCGGACGCTCCGCGAAGACGTCAAGGCCCTCTGAGGCGCGGGAGATCCCATGGCAGGCGCGTTCTGGTGTGTCGTCGAGGATGACCGGCAGGGGCAGCCGAAGAAGGTCACCGCGGAGCTGATCGGCGAGGCGCGCCGCCGCGCCGGCGAGGTCGGCGGCGACGTCGAGGCCGTGTGGCTCACCGACCGCGCCGCGCCCGAGGGTCTGGACCACCTCGCCGCCTGGGGCGCATCGCGGATCTGGCTCTGGGAGGACGCGGCGCTGGCGCCGTACCGTGGAGAGGCGTGGGTGCCCGCGATCGCGGCGCTCGCCGAGCGCGAGGCCCCGCGGGCGATCTGGGGCGCCGTGACGAGCCGTCACCGGGAGCTGATGGCGCGGCTGGCGGCGCGGCTCGGCGCGGGGATCGCGGCCGACTGCGTGGCGTTCACCGTGGCCGACGGCCACCTGGTCGCGACGCGTCCCGTCTACGCCGGGAAGCTCCTGTCCCGGGTCCGGTGGAAGACGGGCCCCTGGGTGGCGACGCTCCGCCCGAACGTCTTCAAGGCGGCGGAGGCCGAGGTCGGCCGCGCGCCGGCGGTGGCGCGCCAGAGCCTCGCGGCCGCGCCCCCGGTCATGCGCTTCGTGGAGCGGCGGGACGAGGCGCAGACGGGGCTCCCGGAGCTCACCGAGGCCGAGATCGTCGTGTCGGGCGGTCGCGGGCTCAAGGGCCCCGAGAACTTCGTGCTGCTCGAGGAGCTGGCCGGGGTCATCGGCGCGGCGGTGGGCGCCTCGCGCGCGGCCGTCGACGCCGGCTGGAAGCCGCACCGCTTCCAGATCGGACAGACCGGACGGACCATCTCCCCGAAGCTCTACATCGGCTGCGGGATCTCGGGCGCGATCCAGCACCTGGCCGGCATGCGAACCTCCAAGGTCATCTGCGCCGTCAACAAGGACCCCGACGCGCCGATCTTCAAGATCGCAGACTTCGGCCTCGTGGGGGACCTGTTCGAGGTCGTGCCCTTGCTCACGGAGGAATTCCGCAAGCTGAAGAAGTAGGGGATCGTGCCGCTCCCCGAGACCGCGTCGCGCGCCGCGCGCGATGCGGTGGACGGGAGCCGGCGTGTGACCCCGGGGTGGCCATGAGATTCGAGCTGACCGACGAGCAGCGGATGGTCCAGGGCCTCGCTCGGGAGTTCGCCGAGCAGGAGGTCAAGCCCATCGCGGCCGAGTGCGATCACGAGGCCCGCTTTCCCCACGCCACGGTGAAGCGGATGGCCGAGCTCGGCCTGCTGGGGATCATGGTCCCGGAAAAGCTCGGCGGGGGCGGGGCCGACACGCTGTCCTACATCCTGGCCCTCGAGGAGATCGCCGTCGCCTGCGCCTCCCACGCCGTGGTCATGTCGGTGAACAATTCCCTCGTGTGCGCGCCGCTCCTGAAGGCGGGCACCCCCGAGCAGCACGAGCGCTTCCTGGTGCCGTTGGCGTCGGGGCGGGCGCTCGGCTGCTTCGCCCTGACTGAGCCCCAGGCGGGCTCCGACGCCCGGAACCTGACGACGCTCGCGCGCCGCGACGGGGACGACTACGTGCTGGACGGCCGGAAGGTGTTCGTCACGAACGGCCGGGAGTCGACGGTGGCCCTGGTCTTCGCGCAGACGGACCCTGCCCAGGCGCACCGCGGGATCACCGGGTTCCTCGTCGAGAAGGGCTCGCCGGGCTTCCTCGTCCCGAAGGTCGAGGACAAGCTCGGCCTGCGCGCGTCGGACACCGCGGAGCTCGTGTTCGAGGGATGCCGGGTGCCCGCGGCCAACCGCCTGGGCCCCGACGGCGGCGGGTTCAAGATCGCCATGGCGGCGCTCGACGGCGGGCGGGTCGGCATCGCGGCTCAGGCTGTCGGGATCGCCCGCGCCGCGCTCGAGGCCGCGGTGAGCTACGCCAAGGAACGGCGGTCGTTCGGGGTGCCGATCGGCCAGCACCAGATGATCCAGTGGATGCTGGCCGACATGGCAACGGGCGTGGACGCCGCGCGCCTCCTCACGTGGCGGGCGGCCGTCCTCAAGGACCGGGGCCAGCCGTACGGGACCGCCGCGTCCATGGCGAAGCTCTTCGCGTCGGAGACGGCGATGCGCGTGACGACCGATGCGATCCAGGTCCACGGCGGCTACGGCTTCATGAAGGACTACCCGGTCGAGCGCTTCTTCCGGGACGCGAAGGTCACGCAGATCTACGAGGGCACGTCGCAGATCCAGCGGTTGGTCGTCGCGCGGGCGCTCCTGGAGGACGCGTGAGCGAGGAGCGGAATCCGGGCGCGGAGCGCAAGCCGGCCTTCGAGACGATGTCCGGCTTGCCCGTCGAGCGGGTCTACACGCCCGCGGCCCTGCCCGGCGGGCGCGACGCGGAGCGGGTCGGCCGCCCCGGCGAGTACCCGTTCACTCGCGGCGTCTATCCGACCATGTACCGGGGGCGCCTGTGGACGATGCGGATGTTCGCGGGGTTCGGGCGGCCTGCGGACACCAACCGCCGCTTCAAGTTCCTGCTCGAGCAGGGGCAGACGGGCCTCTCGACCGCCTTCGACATGCCGTCCCTGATGGGCTACGACGCGGACCACCCGAAGGCGCGCGGCGAGGTCGGCCGCGAGGGCGTCTCGGTCTCGACGCTCGTCGACATGGAGCGGCTCTTCGAGGGCATCCCGCTCGGGCAGGTCTCCACGTCGATGACCATCAACTGCACGGCCTCCGTCATCCTGGCGATGTACCTCGCGGTGGCGGAGCGGCAGGGCGTGCCCTGGACCGCGGTGGACGGCACGATCCAGAACGACATGCTGAAGGAGTTCAGCGCCCAGAAGGAGTGGATCTGCCCGCCGGCGCCGGCCGTCCGGATCGTCGTCGACATGATCGAGTTCTGCATGCACTCGGTCCCGAAGTTCCACCCGGTGTCGATCTCGGGCTACCACATCCGCGAGGCGGGCGCGAACGCCATCCAGGAGCTGGCCTTCACCCTGGCGGACGGCATCGCCTACGTCGAGGCCTGCGTGAAGCGCGGGCTGCCGGTGGACCGCTTCGCGCCGCAGCTCTCGTTCTTCTTCGACATCCACTCCGACTTCTTCGAGGAGATCGCGAAGCTCCGGGCGGCCCGGCGCATGTGGGCGACGATCATGAAGGAGCGCTTCGGGGCCAGCGACCCGCGCGCCATGCGGCTCCGGACGCACACGCAGACGGCGGGCGTGTCGCTGACCGCGCAGCAGCCGCTCAACAACGTCGCGCGCGTCGCGATCCAGGCGCTCGCGGCGGTGCTCGGCGGGGCGCAGTCGCTCCACACGAACTCCTACGACGAGACGTGGGCGCTCCCGACGGAGGAGGCGGTGACGCTGGCGCTCCGGACCCAGCAGGTCATCGCCGAGGAGACGGGGGTCACGAGCACCGTCGATCCCCTGGGCGGGGCGTACTTCGTCGAGGCACTCACCGACCGGATGGAGGCGGAGGCGGGGCGCCTCATCCGGAAGATCGACGAGCTGGGCGGAATGGTCCGGGCCCTCGACGCGGGGTTTCCCCAGCAGGAGATCGCGGACTCCGGCTACCGGACGCAGCTCCAGGAGGACGCGGGCGAGCGGGTCGTCGTCGGGGTCAACCGCTACGTCCAGCCGGACGAGGCGCCGATCCCGTACCTCCGGCTCGACGAGGCGCTCGAGCGGGAGCAGGTGGAGTGCGTGCGGGCGGTGAAGGCCGCCCGCGGGCCGGCGGAGGTCGCCCACCAGCTGCGGCGGGTCGCGGACGCGTGCCGCGGGGGGCAGAACCTCATGCCGGTCCTCGTGGACGCGGTCAAGGCCCACGCCTCCCTCGGGGAGATCGCCGACGTCTACCGCGAGACGCTCGGACGCTACCGGGAACCGATCATCTTCTGAGCGCGGCCCCGGCCGTCGCCGGGGAAGGAGCGGAGCGGTGAGGGGCACAGAGCTGGCAGTGGCGGTCGGGCTCGCGGTGGTGGTGGTGGCGGCGCCCGTGGCGCGCGGCGACACCATTCACCTGACGAACGGGAACACCATCCAGGTCGACGCCTGGCGCGACGTGGGCGACGCGGTGGAGTTCACGCGCAGCGGCGGCATCATCCGCATCCTGAAGTCCGACATCCGGCGGATCGAGGGGTCGACGCAGACCCAGGACCTCCGCATGTACTCCGCCCCGGCGAGCGCCGCCGCCGTCCCGACGGCCAGCAGCGCGGTGGCGGCGGCCCGCGAGATGTCCCAGGTCCTGAAGGAGGGCGAGGCCTTGTTCACGCAGACGGTCCTGGACGCCCAGTCCAAGGCCTCCGCGTTCCGGCGCCTCGGCGAGAAGTGGCGGGCGCTCGAGGTGCCCGCGGACCTCCAGGATCTCCACGGCCGGGCGGGGCGCGCACTCCAGATGTCCGCGGAGGCCTACGAGGCGGACTCCGAGGGCTCGGCGCCGGACACGCGGGAGCGCATCGAGTCCGCCAAGAAGCTCTTCTCCGAGGTCCAGGCGGAAGTGGACAAGCAGTCCAAGGAGGGCTAGGGCGCCGTGGACTGCGTGTTCTGCCGGATCCGGGACGGCCAGATCCCCTCGACGCGCATCTACGAGGACGAGCGTACGCTGGCCTTCATGGACATCAACCCCCTGAACGAGGGGCACACCCTGGTGATCCCGCGGGCGCACGCCGCCACCCTCTTCGAGGCCGACGAGGCGGACCTCCGGGCCGCCATCGCGACCGCGAAGCGCGTGGCCACGGCCGTCCGGACCGCCCTCCAGGCCGACGGCCTCAACATGCTCCAGGCGAACGGCGCGGCGGCGTTCCAGTCGGTGCCGCACTTCCACCTCCACCTGATCCCGCGCTTCACCGGGGACGGGAAGGGCTTCGACTGGCCGATCGTCCCCGGGGACCGCGGGCGCATCCAGGCGACGGCGGAGAAGATCCGCCGGGCGCTCGCGTGAAGGGCGTCCGGTGAGCGAGTCGTCGGGTCCGGCGGGCGAGCGCAAGCTGCGGATCCTGGTCGGGAAGCCGGGCCTGGACGGGCACGACCGGGGGGCGAAGATCGTGGCGCGCGCGCTCCGGGACGCGGGGATGGAGGTCGTCTACACGGGCCTCCACCAGAGCCCGGAGGAGATCGTGGCCACCGCGATCCAGGAGGACGTCGACGCCATCGGGCTCTCGGTCCTGTCCGGCGCGCACAACTACCTCTTCGGCCGGGTCCTCGAGCTCCTGCGTGAGAAGGGCGTCGACGACGTCCTGGTCTTCGGGGGCGGCATCGTGCCGCCCGAGGACATCGCGCGGCTGAAGGCCGAGGGCGTCCGCGAGATCTTCACCCCCGGCACGTCCACGCGCGACATCGTCGCCTTCGTGACCGCGCACGTGCGGCCGACCCGCGCCTGACATGGTCTGGCGCCTGACCCTCGGGATCGTCTGCCTGCTCTTCGCCGTCGAGGAGTTCGTGCGCGCGGGCTGGGCCGCCGCCGCGGTGGTCCGGCATCCCGGTGAGCTCGTGGACGCGATGCTCGCGGGCGACGGCAGCGCGGGGCCGTGGCTCCTGGCCGCGTACGGCCTCCTCATGATCGTGCGCGCCTTCTCGGTCGGGCGCGCCGACTGAGTCCCCGGCCCGGTCGCGGGCGGCGTCCCGAGCGATGGACTTCGAGCTGACGGCCGAGCAGGCGCTGGCGCGGGGCACCGCCCGGGAGTTCGCGGAGGCCGAGGTCGCGCCGGTCATCGCCCGCTACGACGAGGCCGAGGAGTTCCCGGCGCCGGTCATCGCGAAGCTGGGCGCGCTGGGGTTCCTGGGCGCCCTGATCCCGCCGGAATACGGTGGCGCCGGGCTCGACTACGTCGCGTACGCGCTGGTCGTCGAGGAGCTGTCCCGCGTGGACGGCTCGGTCGGCATCACGATGTGGGCCCACAACTCCCTCTGTACGAATCACATCTACAGCTTCGGCACCGAGGCCCAGCGCGCGCGGTACGTGCCGCCGCTCGCGCGCGGCGAGGTGCTCGGCGCCTGGGCCCTGACCGAGCCGGGCTCGGGCTCGGACGCCGCGGCGATGCGGACCCGCGCCGTCGAGACCGACGACGCGTTCGTGCTCGACGGCACGAAGGCGTTCATCACGAACGGCAGCGTGGCGGGGACGGCGGTCGTCATGGCCCGGACCGACCCGGCGGCAGGTGGCCGCGGCGTGTCGGCCTTCATCGTCGAGCAGGGCACGCCGGGGTTCCGGCCCGGCCAGCGCTACAAGAAGCTCGGTCTCCACGCCTCGGACACCGCGGAGCTCGTCCTCGAGGGCGCGCGCGTGCCGAAGGCGAATCTCCTCGGGGAGCGCAACCGGGGCTTCCAGGACACGAAGAAGGTGCTGGAGGGCGGCCGGATCGCCATGGCGGCGATGGGGGTGGGACTGGCCCAGGGCGCTCTCGATCACGCCGTGCGCTACGCGAAGGAGCGCCAGGCCTTCGGCCAGCCGATCGGCCAGTTCCAGGGCATCCGGGCGATCCTCGCGGATCTGGCGACCGAGGTCGAGGCGGCGCGCCTCCTGACGCTCCGGGCCGCCTACGGGAAGGACCAGGGCCGGCCCGTGATGCGCGAGGCGTCGATGGCCAAGGTCTTCGCCTCGGAGGTCGCGGTCAAGTGCGCGACCAAGGCGGTGCAGGTGCACGGCGGGTACGGATACACGCGCGAGTTCCCGGTGGAGCGCTTCTACCGCGACGCGAAGCTCTGCGAGATCGGCGAGGGGACGTCGGAGGTGCAGCGGATGGTGATCGCACGATCGCTGCTGGGGGCGGGGTAACTCAGGACCGGGAGGCTCGATGGACCGAACGAAGAGCGTGGTCACGCCCGAGCGCTACGCGTCGGGCATGACCTTCGAGCAGTACCTCCAGTACGTGGCGAGCCCCGAGAACCTCGGCCGGGAGGGCGGCGCCAACGGCGAGCGGCGCCGGGACTGGAGCGGCTGGATGCGGAGCTGGTACGAGTCCGTGCGCCTCTCGGAGCCCCAGGCCGAGGCGATCCGCTGGCTCGCGGCGCAGCCGGACGGACCGGCGAAGATCCTGGTCATCGCCGAGGAGTGGTCGTCGGACTGCCGGCGGGACATCCCGATGCTGAAGCGGCTCGCCGAGGCCGGCGGCCTCGAGCTGCGGATCTTCCGCCGCGACGGGCAGCGCTTCGGCCGGAGCCAGCGGCCCACGCTGGCCGAGGCCCCGGACAGCAACGCCGACCTGATGGCCGAGTTCCTCAACGAGAAGCGGGGCGAGCCGTGGCAGTCCATCCCCGTCGTGGTCTTCTACACCGCGGACCTCCGGTACCTCTACCACTTCATCGAATATCCCCGGATCTACGACAAGGACCGACTCGTCTACGGCCACATCCGCGTGCCCCGGCCCGGCGAGACGCCGGAGGCGACCGACGCGCGCATCGGGCGGGAGTTCGGGGCGTTGCAGGCCTCGCCGTTCTTCCGCATCTGGGCCTCGGCCGCCATCGACGAGATGCTCTCCGCCCTCCACGAGCGGGTGGTCCTCGGCCCGCGCGCCTGAGCCGCGCGGCGGTCCCGGACGCCCATCGTCGGCCCGCTCCGAGGACGGCGCCCGCGGCGTGCTAGGGTAGGTCCGCGATGAAGCTCGTCGGCGCGCACGTCCGGTACGAGGCCGTGGACGGCGTCGGGTGGATCACGCTCGCGCGCCCGCAGGTGCTGAACGCGCTCGACTCCCAGCTCGTCGCGGACCTCGCGGCCGCGGTCGCCGCGGCCGAGGCCGATCCCGACGCGTGGATGATCGTCGTCACGGGCGAGGGACGGGCCTTCTCCTCCGGCATGGACCGGAAGGCCCTGTCCGCCGGAGCCGTCGGCGAGTCGTTCTTCCGGGACTGGATCCGCGCGCTGAACGGCCTCGAGGACATGGGCAAGCTGGTGGTCGCCGCGATCCGCGGCTACTGCATCGGCGGCGGGCTCCAGCTCGCGCTGGCGTGCGACCTCCGGCTCTGCGCGGCCGACGCGGTCCTCGGTCTCGGGGCGACCCGCCACGCGCTGATTCCCGACGGGGCCGTCCTCCGCCTGGCCCGGGTCGTCGGGCTCGGCCGCGCCAAGGAGCTCGCGCTCCTGAACGACCACCTGACGCCCGAGCAAGGCCTCGCGATGGGTCTCGTGAACTGGGTGGTCCCGGCGGAGACGTTCGACGCCGAGCTGCGCGGCCTGGTCGACCGGTGTCTCGCGGCCGCGCCGACGGCCACGCGCCACACCAAGCGTCTCCTCCTGGCGTCGTTCCACCGCGATCCGCGCGCGCTCGTCGACGAGGTCGTCGAGGCGCAGATGGAATGCATGCGGTCGTGGGAGATGAGCGAGGCGAACCGGGCGTGGGACGAGCGCCGCGAGGCGCGCTTCTTCCCGCCGCCCCCCGGGGCCTGAGGCCGTGGCGCACCCCTTCGACGACGGGCTCGAGCGGAACGCCGCGAACCACGCGGCGCTGACGCCGGTCAGCTTCCTCGCGCGCGCGGCCGCCGTCTATGCCGGGAAACCCGCGGTCCTCCACGGCGACCGCGCGCTCACGTACGCGGAGGTGTACGCGCGGTCCCGGCGCCTCGCCTCCGCGCTCGAGCGGCGCGGCGTCGGCCCCGGCGACACGGTGGCGGTCATGGCGCCGAACGTGCCCGCCATGCTCGAGGCCCACTACGGCGTGCCGATGGCCGGCGCGGTCCTGAACGCGCTCAACTACCGCCTGGACGCGCGGACCATCGCCTTCATCCTCCAGCACGGCGGGGCCAAGCTCCTCATCGCGGACACCGAGTTCTCCGAGACCGTGGGCCCGGCGCTCGCGCTCCTGCCGCGTCCCATCCCGGTCGTGGACGTCGTCGACCCGCTCGCGGACCCGGGGCGCGGGGGCGCGCGGCTCGGCGCGACGGAGTACGAGGAGCTCCTCGCCGAGGGCGATCCCGACCACGAGTGGGCTGGTCCGGCCGACGAGTGGGGGGCGCTCGCGCTCCTCTACACCTCGGGGACCACCGGGAACCCGAAGGGCGTCGTGTACTCTCACCGGGGCGCGTACCTGAACGCCCTCGGCAACGCGCTGGCGTTCGGACTCTCGCCGCGCGCCGTGTACCTCTGGACCCTGCCGATGTTCCACTGCAACGGCTGGACCTATCCGTGGGCGGTGACGGCGGTCGGCGGCACCCACGTGTGCCTCCGCAAGGTCGACCCGGCCCTCATCTTCCGCCTGATCCGTCGTCACGGCGTCACCCACCTCTGCGGCGCGCCGGTGGTGCTGACGACCCTCATCCACGCGCCGGAGGAGGTGAAGCTCCGACCCGACCACGTGGTGGAGGTGGCGACCGGCGGGGCCGCGCCGCCGTCCGCCGTCATCGAGGCGATGGAATCGATGGGGTTCCGGGTGACGCACCTCTACGGGCTGACCGAGTCCTACGGCCCCGCGACGCTGTGCGCCTGGCAGCCGGAGTGGGGCGCGCTCCCGCTGCCGGAGCGGGCGGCCCGCATGGCCCGCCAGGGCGTGGCGTATCCGACGCTCGGGGGGCTCATGGTCGCGGACCCGACGACGCTCGCGCCGGTGCCCCGGGACGGCGCGACCATGGGCGAGGTGATGCTCCGGGGCAACACGCTGATGAAGGGGTACCTCCGGAATCCCGCGGCCACCGCGGAGGCGTTCCGGGGCGGCTGGTTTCACACGGGAGACCTGGCGGTCTGGCATCCCGACGGCTACATCGAGATCAAGGACCGGTCGAAGGACATCATCATCTCCGGCGGGGAGAACGTCTCCTCGCTCGAGGTGGAGGAGGTCCTGTACCGGCACCCGGACGTGATGGAGGCCGCCGTGGTGGCGAAGCCCGACGCGAAGTGGGGCGAGACGCCCTGCGCCTTCGTGACCCTCAAGCCGGAGGCGCCGCCCGTCTCGGCCGACGACGTGATCGCGTGGTGCCGCGCGCACCTGGCGCACTTCAAGGCTCCGCGCGTCGTCGTGTTCGGGCCGCTCCCCAAGACCTCGACCGGAAAGATCCAGAAATACGTCCTGCGCGAGCAGGCGAAGGTGGTGGAATCATGAACATCGCGAGCATCCTTGCGCGGAAGGGCGCCCGGGTCGTCACGTGCGGGCCGGAGCAGTCGATCCGGCAGGCGCTGTCGCTCCTGGCGGAGCACAACATCGGCGCGCTGGTGGTCGTGGACGAGGCCGGCCGTCCCACCGGCATGCTGTCGGAGCGCGACGTCGTGCGCGAGGCCGCGCGCGACGAGCGACTGTTCGCGCGCCGGGTGGGGGAGATCATGACCCGCGACGTGATCGTCGGGGTGCCCGAGGACGACCTCCGGGCCGTCCGGCACACCATGACGGAGCGGCGGTTCCGGCACGTGCCCGTGGTCGTGGAGGGACGGCTGGTCGGCATCGTGTCGATCGGGGACGTCGTGAAGGCCGAGCTCGACCAGTACCTGGGCGAGGTCGACACGCTCCAGACACAGGTCGGGGCCCGGCCGTGACGGCCCGGCGGACCGGACTGCGCGGCGCGCGCATGGACGTCAGGGCCTGACCCCGATGGCGCGTCCGGGCCGGGAGGGGGGGCCGCTCCGCGTCGCGGTGATCGGCGCGGGGCCGGCCGGCTTCTACACCGCGGAGCAGTTGTTCCGCCAGGCAGGCCTCGCGGTCGAGGTGGATCTCTACGACCGCCTCCCGACGCCGTACGGCCTCGTCCGATTCGGCGTGGCGCCGGACCACCAGAAGATCAAGAACGTCACGGCGACCTTCGACAAGACCGCGGCCCATCCCGGGTTCCGGTTCTTCGGCCACGTCGAGCTGGGGAAGGACGTGACACTCGAGGACCTCCGGGCGCACTACCACCAGATCGTGTACACCACAGGGGCCCAGACCGATCGCCGGATGGGCATCCCCGGCGAGGACCTCCGGGGCAGCCACCCGGCGACCGACTTCGTGGCCTGGTACAACGGGCATCCCGACTACCGGGAGCAGCGGTTCGATCTCTCGCAGGAGCGGGTCGCGGTGGTCGGCGTCGGCAACGTCGCCGTCGACGTCGTGCGCATCCTCTGCCGGACGCCGGAGGAGCTGGCGACAACCGACATCAGCGACGACGCGCTGGCCGCGCTCCGCGAGAGCCGCGTGCGCGAGGTCTACCTGCTCGGCCGGCGCGGCCCGGCACAGGCGGCCTTCACCAATCCGGAGATCCGAGAGCTCGGCGAGTTGCCGGGCGCCGACGTGACCGACCGTGCCGAGGAGGTCGAGCTCGACCCTCTGTCGCGGGCGGAGCTCGAGAAGACCGGCGACCGCGGCACGCTCAAGAAGGTCGAGATCCTGCGCGAGTACGCCCGCCGGGCGTTGTCCGGCAAGCCGCGCACGCTGACCGTCCGCTTCCTGGTCTCCCCGGTGGCGCTACACGGCGACGAGAGCGGGGCGGTCACGGGCATTCGCCTCGTGCACAACGAGCTCCACGCCACGGCGGCCGGCACGCTGCAGGCTCGCCCGACCGATCAGTTCGAGGATCTGCCCGCGGGCCTCGTGTTCCGGTCGGTCGGCTACCGGGGCGTGCCGATTCCCGGCGTGCCCTTCCACGATTCGTGGGGCGTGATCCTGAACGACAAGGGCCGCGTCCTCGAGCCGGAGAGCCGCGAGCCGCGCGCCGGCGAGTACGCGGCCGGCTGGATCAAGCGTGGGCCGAGCGGGGTCATCGGGACCAACAAGCCCGACGCGGCGGAGACCGTCGCGTGCATGGTGGAGGACGTCGACCGGGGCCGCGTGCTCGAGCCCGCCGAGCCGGACGCGGGCGCCGTCCTGGCCCTCTTCCAGCAGCGGCAGACACAGTGGATCTCGTGGGCGGACTGGCAGCGCCTCGACGCCCTCGAGGTCGCGCACGGGCGCGCGACCGGCCGACCGCGCGTGAAGTTCACGCGCGTCGAGGAGATGCTCGCCGCGCTGGGCCGGTAGCGCCGCCCGCCGCGCTACGGACGCAGGTGGTAGAAGCGGAAGAAGTCGTTCGCGACCGCGAGGACCTCGACCGCCCGGAAGCCGGCCTCCGTGGCGTAGCGGCGGAGCGTCTCGGTCCGCATCACGGTGCCGGTGGCGGCCGAGGGGCGATCGGCCATGCCCGCCGGCAGGCAGCACAGGACGCTGAAGCCGTACATGAGGCGCTCGACCGCGTCCCCCGGCGCGCCGAACGCGTCGGCCACGCGCTCGTCCACGACCAGCGTGGAGCCGCCCGGCCCGAGCAGTTGCCGGCAGGCGCGGAGGACCTCGACGGGGCGGGACATGTCGTGGAGCGCCTCGAAGATCGTCACCAGGTCGTAGCGACCCGCGAGCGCGGGGTCGGCGGCGTCGCGGACCGCCATCGTGACGCGGTCCCCGAGCCCCGCGTCGGCGACGTTCCCCTGCGCGAGGGCGATCGACGGGCCGTCGAGGTCGAGCCCGTCCACCCGCACCTTCGGGTAGGCGCGCGCGATGCCGATGGCCGACCAGCCGGCGCCGCACGCGACGTCCGCGACGCGCGCCGGCGGGTCGGCCGCGAGGCGCGCGTGGAGATCGGGGATGGCCGGCAGCCATTCCTCGCCGAGCAGCGTCAGGAACGCGGGCCGGTTCTGGCTCGCCTGCGCCTCGCGGAGGTCCCGGCCGAACTCGGCCCACGAGACGCCGCCGCCCGTCCGGAACGCCTCGAGGAGCGCCGGCATCGCGCGAACCACGCCGACCCCGAACTGTGCGAACGGCACCATGGTGGCGAGGCTGTCGGGGTCGACCAGGACGTCCTCGTGACCGGCGGGCAGGGAGTAGCGGCGCGCTTCCGCCGGCCGGGCGGGATCGTCCACCGCCAGTAGACCGGTCACCGCCTGCTGCTCGAGCCACTCTCGCGCGTAGCGCTCGTGCGTGCCCGTCCGGGCGGCCAGGTCCGCCGGCGTGGCCGGGCCCAGACGCTGGAGCGCTCGGTAGAGGCCCAGCCGATCGCCCATGTAGACGGAGGCCAGGTCCATGAGTCCCAGGGTCGCGTCGAAGAGACGGCTCGACAGCGCGTCCCGGCGGGCGGTCCGGTCGGTCGTGTCCGGGGGCGGCATGGTGAGGCCTCCGCGATGGTCGTGGGGTGTGGAACGATCCGAGTATAGGCGACGGCGCGACGCGGAGGCCAGTCCAAGCGCGGAGCGCGGCCGCCCGCCGTCATGCCACGTAAGTCCGCGTCCTTCTTGACAGCTACCGGACCGCTTCGCTACACTCCGCCTACCTTTCCGGGATTCCCGGGCGTCCGGGCCCACCCGCCGGGTGACCCTCGCCCGTAGCGCTCGGTCAATGACGCCCCGAGGCCAGTGAATGCCAGAGGTAGAGCTACTCGCCACCGGCGAGGGTGAGTATCGGCTCCACGACCCGGATGCCATCCGGGCCTGGATGCGTGACCGGAAGCGGCGCGAGCTCGTCGACAAGACGACGACCGCCGCCGACGCGGTCGGTCGCCTGGTTGCCGACGGCGACTACGTCTCGTTCGACTTCTCCTCGTTCACCCGGGGCCCGCACGTCCTCATCCGGGAGATCATCCGCCAGCGGCGCCGGAACCTCTGGTACTGCGCGAAGTTCACTCTCATGGAGTCGACGCTGCTCGTGGCCGCGGGGGCGTGCGCGAAGATCGACGTCGGGTTCATGGGCCTGGGGGAGACCCTCAGCCGGGCGGTCGAGCGGGGCGACATCGCGGTGTCGGAGTGGACCAACGGCACCCTCACGCTTCGCCAGCAGGCGGGAGCGATGGGCGTCCCCTTCCTCCCGACGCGCGCCCTGCTCGGCTCCGACACGCTCCGGTACTCGGGCGCCAAGGTGATCCGCGATCCGTTCACGGACAAGCCCATCGCGCTCGTGCCGGCGCTGAACCCGGACGTCGGGCTCGTCCACGTCCACCAGGCGGATGTTTACGGGAACGCGCGGTGCTTCGGCCCGGCGGTGCAGCCGCTCGAGACCGCCATGTCGGCCCGGAAGGTCATCATCTCCGCCGACGAGATCATCGAGCACGAGGAGATCCGGAAGGCCCCCGGGCTGACGACGATCCCGTACTACCTCGTCGACGCGGTCGTCCACGCGCCGTTCGGGGCCTATCCCGGCGGCCTCCCCGGCGCCTACGAGGTGGACTTCGAGCACTTCGCCGAGTACTACAACCTCGAGCGCCTGGGGCGCCTCGACGAGTACCTCGAGAAGTACGTCTACTCGGTGGACAGCGACGACGACATGCTGGAGACGCGGGTCGGCCTCCGCCGCCTGAAGGCGCTCCGGCGCCGCGCCACGATCCGGGAAGGGTACGGACCGTGACCGCGCCGCGCGCGTTCACCGAGGCCGAGTTCATGATCGCGCAGTGCGCGCGCCTCCTCGAGGACCAGAAGACCGCGTTCATCGGCTTCGGGATGCCCCAGTTCGCCGCGGTCCTCGCCCAGCGGACGCACGCCCCCCACCTGGTCCAGGTCTTCGAGTTCGGAGCCATCGGCCCGACGCCGCTCACCCCGTTCGTGCGCAACACGATGGGCGGGCCCACGAACTGCTACCGGTCCATCGCCTGGACGAACATGAACACGATCTTCGCCCAGGCGCAGCTCGGGCTCATCGACTACGGGGTCCTCGGCGCCACCCAGATCGACCTGTACGGCAACATCAACTCGACGATGCTGGGCGACGACTGGCGGCGTCCCCGCAAGCGCTTTGCCGGCGCCGGCGGGGCCAACGAGGTCGCGTCCTACTGCTGGCGGACGATCGTCGTCATGATGCACGAGCCGCGACGGTTCGTGCCCCGGGTGGACTTCGTCACGTCGCCCGGCTACCTGGACGGTACGCCGGACGCGCGGGAGCGTGCCGGGCTCCCGGCCGACACCGGCCCCTGGCGCGTGGTGACCTCGAAGGCCCTGTTCGGCTTCGACGACTCGACGCGCGAGCTGACGCTGCTCGGCGTCCTCGAGGGGCTCAGTGTCGACGAGGTGATCGCCGAGATGAGCGTCAAGCCGCGCGTCGCCGCCCACGTGGAGCAGCTGGCGCCGCCCACCGCCCGCGAGACCGAGATCCTGCGGGACCACATCGATCCCGGGCGCTCCGTCATCGGGCGGACCGCGAGGAGCTGATGACGCCGACGAGCGGGGCTGCCACGAGCAACGGAGGGGCTGCACTGGACCCGGCCCTCGACACGTTCCCGAAGCTCCTCGTCAAGAACGTCGAGCGCTTCCCCGGCAAGGTCGCCATCCGCGAGAAGGACTACGGCATCTGGCAGTCCTACACGTGGCGCCAGTACCTCGAGCAGTCGCGTCTGATCGCCCTGGGCCTGGCCGCCCTCGGGTTCCAGCGCGGAGACAAGACGGCGATCGTCGGCGACAACCGCCCGCAGCTCTACTGGGCGATGCTCGCCACCCAGGCGCTGGGCGGGGTCCCCGTCCCGCTCTACCAGGACTCCATCGAGAAAGAGATGGAGTTCATCGTGGACCACGCCGAGGTCCGCTTCGCGATCGTCGAGGACCAGGAGCAGGTCGACAAGCTCCTCCAGGTCAAGGCGCGCTGCCCCCGGCTCGAGCACATCGTGTACGACGATCCCCGCGGGCTCCGGCACTACGACGACGCGGGCCTCGTGAGCCTGGCGGCCGTCCAGGAGCTCGGCCGGCGCTTCGACCAGGAGCATCCCGGCTACTACGAGCAGGAGGTGGCGAAGGGCAAGGCGGACGACGTCGCGATCATCTGCTACACGTCGGGCACGACCGGGCAGCCGAAGGGGACGATGCTGTCGTACCGGAACCTCATCGTCACCGGCCGGAACGCGGTCGTGTTCGAGGGGCTCCGCGCCACCGACGAGGTCGTCGCCTACCTCCCCATGGCGTGGATCGGCGACCACATGTTCTCGTTCGCCCAGTCGATCCTCACCGGCTTCACGACGAACTGCCCGGAGAGCACCGCGACGGTGCTGCACGACCTCCGGGAGATCGGCCCGACGTACTTCTTCGCGCCGCCGGGCATCTACCAGCGGATCCTGACCGCGGCCATGATCCGCATCGACGACTCGGCGGGACCCAAGCGACGGATGGTCCGATTCTTCCTGGATCTGGCGCGACGGGTCGAGCGGCGCCGGCTGGCCGGGAAGCCCGTGCCGCCGTGGGAGCGCCTCCTCCACGCGGTGGGCCGGGTGCTCGTCTACGGCCCGCTCCGGGACAACCTCGGCATGAGCAAGGTCCGTCTCGCGTACACCGCCGGCGAGGCGATCGGGCCGGAGCTGTTCGAGTTCTATCGGGCCCTCGGCGTGAACATGAAGCAGCTCTACGGGATGACCGAGTCGAGCGCCCTGATCTGCATCCAGCGGGACGGCGAGGTTCGGCTCGACACCGTCGGCACGCCGCTCACGGACGTCGAGATCCGGGTCGATCCGTCGGGCGAGGTACTCTACCGAAGCCCCGGGGTCTTCGTCGGCTACTACAAGAATCCAGAAGCGACCCAGCAGACGAAGGAGGACGGCTGGGTACGTTCCGGGGATGCCGGGATCATCGACAAGGACGGGCATCTCCGCATCATCGACCGGGCCCGCGACGTCGGGCGGCTGGCGGACGGGACGCTCTTCGCTCCGAAGTACCTGGAGAACAAGCTGAAGTTCTCGCCCTACATCCGCGAGGCGGTGTGCGTCGGGCAGGACCGGCCTTTCGTGGCCGCGCTCCTCAACATCGACGTGACCGCGGTCGGGAGCTGGGCCGAGCGGTGTGGCCTCGCGTACACGAGCTACACGGACCTCTCCCAGAAGCCCGAGGTCTACGAGCTCGTCCGCGAGGAGGTCGCGCGCATGAACCGGAGTCTCCTCGAGGAGCCTCAGCTCCGCGGGGCGCAGGTGCGCCGCTTCCTGATGCTCCACAAGGAGCTGGACCCCGACGACCAGGAGATCACCCGGACCCGCAAGGTGCGCCGAGGGTTCATCGCCCAGAAGTACGCCACGCTGGTGGACGCTCTCTACTCGGACGAGGACCACGTCTCGGTGGAGGCGAAGGTCACCTACGAGGACGGGCGGATAGGCACGGTGCGGGCGGACGTGCGGATCCGGGAGGCGGAGGTCTTCGCGAGCGGGGCGCCGGCGTGAGCCCACAGGCCGAGGGCCGTCCGATTACCTCCCGCGCAGCGAGGCTGGCCGAGTGAGCGCGGAGCCGGGCGCGGGCACCTTGCGAGCACCGCGTCGCGTGGCGGACCCCGCCGCCCAAGCGGATGGGACATCCGGCGAGAAGCCGCTCCTCGAGGTGGAGAGCATCAGCGTCCGCTTCGGCGCGGTGCACGCGCTCAATCAGGTGAGCCTCGACGTCCGACGGGGCGAGATCCTGGCCATCATCGGGCCGAACGGCGCGGGCAAGACCACGCTCCTCAACGTCATCAGCGGGTTCTATCAGCCCTACGAGGGCCGCATCCTCTTTGAGGGCCGGGACCGCACCCACCTTCGCGCCCCTGACGTCGCCGCCCTCGGGCTCGCCCGGACGTTCCAGAACGTGGCCCTCTTCCGGGGCATGACGGTGCTGGACAACATCATGACCGGGCGGCTCCTCAAGATGCGCGGGAGCTTCCTGTGGGAGGCGCTCTACTGGGGTCCCGCCCGTCGGCAGGAGATCGAGCACCGCGCCTTCGTCGAGCGGATCATCGACTTCCTCGAGATCCAGGCAATCCGGAAGATGCCGGCAGGGCGGCTCCCGTACGGCCTGCAGAAGCGCGTGGAGCTGGCCCGTGCGCTGGCGGCGGAGCCGACCCTCCTCCTGCTGGACGAGCCGATGGCGGGCATGAACGTCGAGGAGAAGGAGGACATGTGCCGCTTCATCCTCGACGTCAACGACGAATTCGGCACCACGATCGCGCTCATCGAGCACGACATGAGCGTCGTCATGGACATCTCCGATCGGGTGGCGGTGCTCGACTACGGGCGCAAGATCGCCGACGGCGCGCCGGCCGAGGTCCGGGCCGATCCGGCCGTGATCCACGCGTACCTCGGGGTCCCCCACGAGTGATCCCCGGCCGGCGGAGCATCGCCCCGTGATCCTGCGCGCGCTCATCGGCGGTGTGCGCGCTCCCGCGTCGCGACGGAGGGGTAGCCCGTGATGGAGGTTCTCCGCGCGGTTCTGGTGGCGCCGTTCGCGGACATGGCGGCCAATCCGGCGTTCCTGGTCGAGGTGCTCATCGGCGGGGTGGCATCCGGGCTCATGTACTCGCTGGTGGCGCTCGGGTTCGTCCTGATCTTCAAGGCCTCCGGCGTGTTCAACTTCGCGCAGGGCGCGCTGGTGCTGTTCTCGGCCCTGACGCTGGTCGGGCTCATGGAGCGCGGGGCGCCGGTGTGGCTGGCGATCGGGCTGACCATGCTCGTCATGGTGGTCCTCGCCTTCGCCATCGAGCGCGTGGTGCTGCGCCCGCTGGTCAACCAGGAGGCCATCATCCTATTCATGGCGACGATCGGGCTGAATTTCTTCCTCGAGGGCTTCGGGGAGATGGCCTGGGGCGCCAACGTCAAGAGGCTCGACATCGGCATCCCCGACACTTCGTTCGTCGTCCGGGGCGTCCTCGTAAACCGGCTCGAGCTCACTGCGGCGATCACGGCCGCCGTGCTGGTGGCGATCCTGGCGATCTTCTTTCAGCGGACGCGGATCGGCCGGGCGCTCCGGGCCGTGGCCGACGACCACGCGGCGGCGATGTCGATCGGCATCCCGCTCAAGACGATCTGGGTGATCGTGTGGTCGGTTTCGGGCCTGGTGGCCCTGGTGGCCGGCGTCATGTGGGGAGCCAAGAGCGGCGTCCAGTTCTCCCTGTCGCTCATCGCGCTCAAGGCGCTGCCGGTCTTGATCCTCGGCGGGTTCACCTCGGTGCCGGGCGCGATCGTGGGCGGCCTGATCATCGGCGTGGGCGAGAAGATGGGCGAGGTGTACTGGGGGCCGCTGGTCGGCGGCGCGATCGAGAACTGGTTCGCCTACGTCGTGGCGATGGCGTTCCTCGTGTTCCGGCCGCAGGGCCTCTTCGGCGAGAAGATCATCGAGCGGGTATAGCGCGTGATCTACCGCGAGGCCGGGCAGTTCAAGACGACCTATGCCAGCGACCAAGCGATCTTTCCCATCGTCCAAGACCGATGGGTTGCGGGCCTCTTGGTGCTGGCGGCGGCCCTGGTACCCCCGCTGGTCGCCGACGACTACTGGCTCCAGGCAATCCTCATCCCGTTCCTAGTGTATGCCCTGGCCGCCATCGGCCTGAATCTGCTCACGGGCTATGCGGGGCAGCTGTCGCTCGGCACCGGCGGGTTCATGGCCGTCGGCGCCTACTCGGCGTTCAAGCTCACAACGGCGTTCCCCCGCGTCAGCATCCTGCTGATCTTCGTCGCGTCGGGGGTGATCGCGGCGCTGGTGGGGCTGCTCTTCGGTCTGCCGAGCCTCCGGATCAAGGGCTTCTACCTCGCGGTCGCCACGCTGGCCGCGCAGTTCTTCCTGCTCTGGCTCTTCAACAAGGTCCCGTGGTTCGTCAACTACGCGTCGTCGGGGACGATCACCGCGCCGAATCGCGCCGTGCTCGGGGTGCTGGTGACGGGGCCTAACTCGGGGGCCCCCGCCCGCTACCTGATGGCGCTCGGCTTCGTCGCGGTGCTGGCACTCGCCGCCAAGAACCTCGTCCGGGGCCGGATTGGCCGCTCGTGGATGGCCATCCGCGACCGCGACATCGCGGCAGAGATCATCGGCGTGCGACCGCTCCGGACGAAGATGCTCGCCTTCGGGATCAGCTCCTTCTACTGCGGAGTGGCGGGAGCCGAGCTGGTGTTCCTGTTTCTGGGCAGCGCCGAGACGCTGGCCTTCGACATCAACCAGTCCTTCCTGGTCCTTTTCATGATCATCATCGGGGGGCTGGGCTCGATCCTGGGATCGTTCCTCGGTGCCGCGTTCATCATCCTCATTCCCATCCTGCTCACGAACGTCCCGCACTGGCTGGGTCTCGGCATGTCGACGGCGCTGCAGAAAGAGACCGAGCTGATGGTGTTCGGCGGGCTGATCATCCTCTTCCTGATCGTCGAGCCACACGGGCTGGCGCGGCTCTGGCAGATCGGGAAGGAGAAGCTCCGCATGTGGCCCTTCCCGCACTGAGGATGCGCCGCGCGTGCTAGGGTACGAGAGATGCGACCCGTGACGTTTCGGCGTCTGGGAGCCAGGGGCGGCCGGCCCGGGAGCAGTAGCCTGGCGCGGAGCGAGGGGTGAGCGACAACGGTCGGGCGCTGCTGACCGTCAACAACATCGAGGTCATCTACGACCACGTCATCCTCGTGCTCAAGGGCGTGTCCCTTCACGTCCCGGAGGGCGGGATCGTGGCGCTGCTCGGAGCCAACGGCGCGGGCAAGAGCACGACGCTGAAGGCGATCTCCGGACTGCTCCGCACCGAGCGGGGCGAGGTGACCAAGGGCGTGGTCGAGCTCCAAGGGCGGCCGCTTCACCGCCGGAACGCCTCGGACATCGTCAGGTCGGGCGTCGTCCAAGTCATGGAAGGTCGGCACGTCTTCGAGCATCTCACCGTGGAGGAGAACCTCCTGACCGGGGCCTATACCCGCCGGAACGCCCGCGAGGTCGCCGACGACCTTGCCCGCGTCTACAAGTACTTTCCGCGCCTCACCGAGCGGCGGACGGTGCGGGCGGGCTACGTGTCGGGCGGGGAGCAGCAGATGCTCGCGATCGGCCGGGCGCTCATGGCGCGGCCCCGGCTCATGCTCCTCGACGAGCCGTCCATGGGCCTCGCCCCGATGCTGGTGCAGGAGATCTTCGGCATCGTCAGCCGCCTGAATCGCGAGGAGAAGGTGGCCGTGCTGCTGGCCGAGCAGAACGCCGCCATGGCGCTCAACTTCGCCCAGTACGCCTACGTGATGGAGAGCGGCCGGATCGTCCTGGACGGCGACGCCCAGACCATCAGCCAGAACGAGGACGTGAAGGAGTTCTACCTGGGGCTCTCCGGCGTGGGCAACCGGAAGAGCTACCGCGACGTCAAGCACTACCGACGGCGAAAGCGCTGGCTCTCGTGACCGAGGACCGGACCATCTCCGCGACCCCGGACTCTCGACCTCCGGGCACACCATCACCCGCAACAAGGAGGCAGTGACCATGAGCTGGAGAGCCTTCCGGATCGGCATCCTGGCCCTCGCCATCGCGGCGGGTCCGCTCGCCACATTGGCCGCCGCCCAGGGCAACACGATCTTCATGCCAATGCTGGTCTACCGGACCGGCCCCTACGCGCCGAGCGGCATCCCGATCGCCAACGCGGCCAGCGACTACTTCAACCTCGTTAACGAGCGCGACGGCGGGATCAACGGCGTCAAGATCGTCGTCGAGGAGTGCGAGACGCAGTACGACACCAAGCAGGGCGTCGAGTGCTACGAGCGCCTGAAGGGCAAGGGCCCGCTCATCGTCAATCCCTACAGCACGGGCATCACGTATCAGCTCATCCCCAAGGCCGCTGTCGACAAGATCGTCGTCCACTCGATGGGCTACGGCATGACGGCGGCCGCCGACGGACGCTGGTTCCCCTGGGTGTTCAACTTCCCCATGACCTACTGGAGCCAGGCCTCCGCCTTCGTCAAGTACGTCGGGTCGCAGGAAGGCGGGATGGACAAGCTGAAGGGGAAGAAGATCGTCCACATCTTCCACAACAGCCCGTACGGGAAGGAAGCCAACCCGACGCTCGAGACGCTGTCGAAGCAGCTCGGGTTCGATCTCACGCTGCTCCCGGTCGACCATCCCGGGCAGGAGCAGAAGGCGACGTGGCTCCAGGTCCGCCGGATCAACCCGGACTGGATCTACATCTCTGGGTGGGGCGTCATGAACCAGGTCGCGGTGAAGGAAGCCTCGGCCCACGGCATGAAGATGGACCACGTGGTGGGCAACTGGTGGACGGGCACCGAGGCCGACGTCGTGCCGGCCGGTGACGGCGCCAAAGGCTACAAGTCGATGACCTTCACCGCGCCCGGCCACTACAAGATCCACGACGACATCGTCCGTCTGCTCTACGAGAAGGGGAAGGGCGCCGGCAAGAAAGAGGGCGTCGGCGAGGTGCTGTACAATCGGATGCTCGTCAATGCGATGTTCAATAGCGAGGCCATCCGGACGGCGATGGCCAAGTACAACACCAAGTCGCCCACGGCGGAGCAGGTGCGCTGGGGCTTCGAGAACCTCAACATCACCGAGCAGCGTCTCGAGCAGCTCGGGATGAAGGGCATCACCCGGCCGATCAAGGTCACGTGCGACAACCACGAAGGCAACGGCATGGCGATGGTGCAGCAGTGGGACGGCAAGAACTGGACCATCGTCTCCGAATGGATCGAGCCGATGCGCGAGGTGGTCCGCCCGAAGCTCGAGGAGGCGGCGGTCGAGGAAGGCACCAAGCTCCAGTACACGAAGCGCGACTGCTCGAAGGAAGGCTAGCCGCCAGACGACACCGGCCCACGGGAGGTGGACGGGCCCGTGGGCCGGTGACCCACACGGACCGAACGAGAGCATGACGCGAGCGGACCGCCTGCGCGGCTACTACGACCGGAAGCGCGAGACGATGGGCGGGCGCGCGCGCCGGGTCTACCAGGACGCCTGGGTCCGGGCGCTGGTCACGCACGCCTGGCGGCGCGCGCCCGGCGTGCGGCGGCGCCTGGAGGCCGCCGGGCTCCGTCCGGCGGCCATCCGGACCACGGCCGACCTCGCCCGCCTTCCGGTCATGAAGAAGGCGGCCATGCCCGATCTCCAGCGCGCGGACCCTCCGTTCGGCGGCTTCTGCACGGTGCCGCCGACGGACCTCAGCTGGGTGTTCGTGTCGCCCGGCCCGATCTACGAGCCGTTCGCGCGGCGGGACTGGAGTCCCTGGCGCGCCGAGACGGCGGCCTTCGCCGGCGGGTTCCGGCCCGGCGACGTGGTCATCAACACGTTCCTGTACCACCTCACCCCCGCCGCGCACCTCTTCGACCGCGGGCTCGCGCTGCTCGGCTGCACCGTCATCCCGACCGGCCCCGGGAACGTGGAGGTGCAGGTCAAGACCATCCTCGACCTCCGCGCCACGGGCTACGTCGGCACGCCGTCGTTCCTCCTGGCCATCCTGAAGCACGCCGACGAGAAGGGGCTCGGGCGGCTCCCGCTCGAGGTCGCCCAGGTCGGCGCGGAGGCCCTGCCCCCGTCGCTCCGGCGGGCGATCGAGACCGACCACGGGATCCTCACGCGCCAGGGCTTCGGCACCGCCGACCTCGGCATCATCGCCTACGAGTGCCGCGAGGCTGACGGGATGCACGTGATGGAGGACGTCGTCCTCGAGATCTGCGATCCCGAGACCGGCGCGCCGCTCCCCGCGGGCGAGACCGGCGAGATCGTCTGCACCGTGAACCACCGGGCGTATCCGATGATCCGGTTCGGCACCGGCGACCTCTCCGTCGTCACCGAGGCGCCGTGCCCGTGCGGGCGCACCTCGCCGCGGATGCTCGGCTGGCGAGGGCGCGTGGACGAGGTGACGAAGGTGCGGGGCATGTTCATCCATCCGCGCCAGGGGGACGAGGTCGTCGCGCGGTTCCCGGCGGTGGCGCGCTGGCAGGCGGTCGTGACTCGCGAGGGCCACCAGGACGAGCTCACGCTGCACGTGGAGCTCGGGCATGGCGCGAACGCCGAGCAGGTCAGCGGCGGGATGGTCGAGGCCATCCGGGACGTCATGAAGCTGCGCGGCGCGGTGCGGGTCGTGGCGCCCGGGACGATCGCGCCGAACGCCAAGAAGATCGACGACCGCCGGACGTGGGACTGAGTGGGGTCGATCCCTGACCGCCCACGTCGTGACTCGCCGCGGGCTCCTGGCCCGCCTGGCGAGCCTCGCCCTGGGGCACGGCCGGCCGGCGCGCGCAGCCGCCCCCCCGGTCGACATGGCCGACGTCAGGCGGCTCGCGCGGGAACCGGTCGAGACGATCTTCGCGGGCATGCCCATCGGCCGGCTCACCGACGCGGACTACTGGAAGACGGTGCGGGGAAGCCCGAGGCCCGTCGTCGTGGTCTTCTACGCCAACCAGGACGAGCGTTCGCGGAACCTCGCGACGCTGGCGCGCTACCTGGCCGTCGAGTACGCGGAGGTGATCGGCTTCTACGGCTACCGCGTGACCGCGGGGACGACCGTGGAGCGCGCCGCGCTCGCCGAGATCGACCGGCGCTACGGGGTGAAGCGGCTCCCGGCGACCCTGTTCTACGACAACGACCACGGCAAGATGGAGCTCGAGCGCGCCGACTACTCGGTCCCCGCCATGCTCGAGTACCGGACCCCGAGCATGCTGTTCTGGCGGACATACCACCAGGCCATCCGGGAGTACATCGAGAAGAACATCCTGGACTGAGGAGAGCCGCAGACCTGCGATGACTGACCGGATGGAGCTCTTCGAGCGCGTGCTCTCGCTCGAGCCGGGCCGGACCGCGCTGCTCGTCGTCGACATGCAGCGCGGGTTCCTCGACCCTGGGGCGGCGATGGAGGTGCCGGCGGCGCGGGCGATCGTGCCGACGGTGGCCCGGCTGGTGGCCTTGTTCCGGGAGCGGCGCCTTCCGGTGGTGTTCAGCCAGTTCGTCTACTCGCCGGCGGCGCCGCTCCTGGTGGGCGAGCTCCATCCGGAGCACCGCCCGGCGCCTCCGGGCGCGCCGACCGGGTTCGGCCGGCCGTCGTCCTCGTGCCTCGAGGGCGACCCGAGCGTCGACGTGGTGCCCGAGCTCGCGCCGCGGCCCGGCGAGCTCGCGGTCCGGAAGCACTGGTACGACGCGTTCGCGGGCACGCCGCTCGACGGCGCGCTCCGGGCGCAGGGCGTGGGGTCGCTGGTAGTGACCGGGACGATGACGGACATCTGCGTCCTCGCCACCGTCATCGGCGCGTTCAACCGGGAGTACCGCGTCACCGTCGTCGAGGACGGCGTGGCGACCCTCTGGCCCGAGATCCAGCGGGCGAGCCTCGACATCGTCCGCCGAGCCTACGGACGGGTGACGCCCGCCGCGCGCGTGGCCGCGGAGATCGCGGCCTGGTGAGGGCGCCGGGGCGGAGACTTGCGCGGAGCGGCCCGCCCGTGGAGTATAGGGCCGCCCGGCCGACCGATCTCACGGCCGACATTCCAACCTAACCAGGGAGGAGCCGACCATGACGGAGCGCTGGCAGAACGAAGCGTGGGCGCAGGACTTCTGGTGGAGCGGCAAGACCACGCGGCGCCGTTTCCTTGGCCTCACCGCCGGCGCGGCCGGCGCGCTGGGGGCGACGATGCTGGTGCCCCCGCCCTGGCGCGAGGCGTTCGGTCAGGCCAAGCCCTACAAGATCGGGAGCCTCCAGCCCCTGTCGGGCACGGCGGCGGCCGGCGGCAAGACGGCGCTGGTCGGCGTGCAGATGGCGGTGGACCGGATCAACAAGAGCGGTGGCGTGAACGGGCGGCCCATTGAGCTGCTGGTCGCCGACTACGAGTCGAAGCCCGACGTCGGCCGGCGCAAGGCGGAGAAGCTGGTCGTCGACGACCAGATCGACGCCCACGCCGGGGGCTATCTCTCCAACGTGTGCCTGGCCTGCATGCCGGTCTACGAGGAGAACAAGGTCGTCAACATGATCACGGTGTGCCTCGACACCACGATCACGACGACGAAGTGCAGCCGGTACACCTTCCGGCCGTTCGACTTCGCCCCGGCCCAGGCGGTCGCCGCGGCGCCGTACCTGGTCAACAAGATCGGCAAGCGATGGCACATCGCCTACGCCGACTACGCCTGGGGACAGTCCACCCGCGACGCCTACGTCGAGCAGATCAAGGGCGCCGGCGGCTCGGTCGTCGAGACGACGGGTATCCCGCTCGGGACGGCGGACATGACGCCGTTCCTGTCGAAGGTCACCGGCAGCTTCGATGGGCTGTTCGGGATCTTCTTCGGGCCCCAGGGCATCGCCTTCGTCACCCAGAGCTTCGACCTGGGTCTCAGCAAGAAGTACCGTCTGGCCGGCGACGGGGCCATCGCGGTCGCCACCGCCCTGCCGGCGATCGGCAGCAAGGGAGAGGGCTTCGTCGGTATCGACCGCTACATCCCGGTGATGGAGGGCGTCCTGAACACGCCCCATCACAAGCGGTTCCTCGACGACGCGACGGCGCGGCTCAAGCAGATTGACCCGAGCGGGCCGCTGCCCGACCGCTACGTGCAGTCGAACTACGAGGGTCTCAACGCACTCCGGATCGGGATGCAGAAGTCCGGCTTCCAGGGGCGCAAGGACACGATGAAGCTGATCGAGGCCCTGGAAGGGCTCCAGATGAAGGAAAGCGACGACTTCCCCCAGGGCGACAAGGTCCTGCGCAAGGAGGACCATCAAGCGTTCCTCCGCGAGTTCATGTTCGAGCTTCGCGGGGGCAAGTACAAGATCCTGGACGTCATTCCCAAGGAGAAGACGATGGTTCCGCCGTCGTGCCAGTTCGCCTAGCGCGACTGGCGTGACCGACGCGCGCGCGGCCGGAGCAGTCTCCCGGCCCGGACCGGGGACTGCTCCGCCGCCCATCCTCTCGACCGAGGGCCTGACCGTGCAGTTCGGCGGGCTGACGGCCCTCAACCGCGTCTCCCTGGCGGTGACGCCGGGCGAGATCCGGGCCGTCATCGGACCGAACGGGGCGGGGAAGTCCACCCTGTTCAACTGCCTCACCGGCGTGCTCCGGCCCACCGCGGGCCGGATCGTCCTCGAGGGGCGGGACGTCACCGGGCTGCCGCCCCACGCGCTCTCGCACCGGGGCATCGCCCGCAGCTACCAGATCACCAACATCCTGCCCGGTGCTACCGTGCTGGAGAACGTGCGAATCGCGGCCCAGTCGCGCCGGCACGGCTGGAGCCTCTGGCGGCACCACCTCGCGTATACGGATCTCCTGGTCCGGGCTCGACACGTGCTCGCGAGCGTCGGCCTCGACGACAAGGCGGACGAGCTGGCGGCGAACCTCTCGCACGGGGAGCAGCGGAACCTCGAGATCGGGATCGCGCTCGCCACCGAACCGAAGGTGCTGTGCCTGGACGAGCCGACGGCGGGCATGAGCGCGACCGAGACTCGAGCCACGGTCGAGCTCGTCCGGCGGATCGCCGCCGACTACACCATCCTCATCGTCGAGCACGACATGGAGGTCGTGATGGGGCTTGCCCAGACCATCACCGTGCTCCACTACGGCGAGATCCTGGCCGAGGGCACGCCCGCCGAGATCCAGGCGAATGCCCGCGTCCAGGAGGTGTACCTGAAAACCTGATGCTCGGCCTCGACGATGTCCACGCACACTACGGCAAGTCGCACGTGCTGCACGGCGTGTCGCTCCGGGTCGAGCGCGGGGAGGTCGTGGGCCTCCTCGGGCGCAACGGCGTGGGCAAGAGCACGACGCTCAAGGCCGTGATGGGCCTGGTGCGTCCGAGCGGCGGGCGCGTGACGCTCGAGGACCGGGACATCACCGGGCTCGCGCCGCACCGGCTCGCGCGGATGGGTATCGCGTGGGTGCCCGAGGACCGCCGCATCTTCCGGCTCCTGACGGTGTTCGAGAACCTCCGGACGGGTCTGGACCGGAGCGGCGTGTCGGAGGCGCGGCGGTCCGATCTCCTCGAGAAGGTGTTCGCGAGCTTCCCGGTGCTGGCCGACCGTCGGAAGCAGGCGGGCGGGACCCTGTCGGGCGGCGAGCAGCAGATGCTGGCCATCGCCCGGGCCATGATGCTCGAGCCGAAGATCATCCTCCTCGACGAGCCGACGGAGGGCCTCATGCCGCGCATGGTCGGCCAGATCCGGGAGATCATCCGCGTGCTCCACCGGGACGGCGTCGCCATCCTCCTCGTCGAGCAGAACCTGCCCCTGACGCTCGAGGTGTCCGAGCGGGTCTACGTGATGGAGAAGGGCGTCGTGCGGCACCACGCGCCGGCCGCCGACCTGCGCGCCGATCCCTCCGTCCTCCACCAGTACCTGGGCGTGTAGGGCTCCCGATGGACCAGATCCTGATCCAGACGGTCAACGGACTCGTCAACGGGATGATCCTCGCCCTCGTGGCGTCCGGGCTGACGCTCATCTTCGGCATCATGGACGTGGTCAACTTCGCCCACGGCGACCTCGTGATGCTGGGGGGATTCGTCGGAGCCGCCACGATCGCGGCGACCGGGAACTTCTGGCTGGCGCTTCTGGTGGCGGCCGTCACGATCGGAGTGTTCGGCGCGCTGCTGCAGGCGACGACGCTGCGCCCGCTCCTCGGGCGTGATCCCTTGACCACGATCCTGGCGACCTTTGGCGCGTCGCTGGTCCTGCAGAAGTACGCCATCTGGCAGTGGGGCCCCACGGCCCGGCAGATCCCGGAGCCGGTGACGGGCCAGTTCGCGCTCTTCTACCTCCAGTATCCCTGGTATCGCATCCTGGCGGCCGCGCTGTCCGGGGCGATCATCTTCGCCCTCTGGCTCTTCCTGAAGCACGGCAAGTACGGCATCTGGATCCGGGCGACGACCCAGGACCGGGTGATGGCCTCGGCCATGGGCATCCCCGTGCCCCTCGTGCACACCGTCGTGTTCGCCATCGGCGCCGCGATGGCCGCGGCGAGCGGCGTGCTGTTCGCGCCGCTCGCCGCCGTCACGCAGACGATGGGCTTCGACTTCACGCTCCGCGCGTTCATCGTGGTCGTGGTGGGCGGCATGGGCAACCTCGGCGGCTCGATCCTGGCCGCGATCTTCATCAGCCTGATCGAGGCCTACGCCGCGATCGTGGTGAGCCCCGCCCAGGCGGTCATCGTCTCGTTCGTGGTGCTGGTCATCACCATGCTCGTCCGGCCGACCGGCCTGTTCGTCCCCACGCCGAAATGACGACGGCCGTGGCCCGGGCCGCCCGCCCCGCGACCGGCTACTGGATCGGATTCGGTGTCGTGCTGGCGGTTCTGGCCGCCGCGCCGCTCGTGCTGCCGCCGTTCTGGCAGCGCTTCGCCACGGAGATTCTGATCTGGGGCCTGCTGGCGATGTCCTCCGACATCCTGATCGGCTACACGGGCATGGTCTCGTTCGGGCACTCGGCCTTCTTCGGCCTCGGCATGTACGGCGCGGCCACAGCGCTCCTCACGAGCAAGCCGCCGAGTCTCGCGCTGGCCGTGTTCTACGGCCTGGTGGGGGCGGGCGCCGTGGCGGTCTTCGTCGCCTTCTTCGCGACGCGCCTCCGCGAGATCTACTTCTCCATCTCGACCCTGGTCTTCTCCCAGATCTTTTACGTCATCATCTTCACCTGGACGGCAGTGACCGGCGGGGAGAACGGCCTCTCTTTCAGCCAGCCTGCCCTCGCGATCCCGGGCTTCGAGCGCACCCGATTCACGCTGGCGACCTTCCACTGGTTCGTGCTCGCGGTGGTCGCGCTCTCGTACCTCGTGGCCCGCCGCATCACACAGTCTCCCTTCGGCATGGTCCTCCAGTCGATCCGGGAGAACGAGGCGCGCACGCGGGCCATCGGCTACCACGTGGAGCGCTACAAGATGGTGGCGGTGATGCTGTCGGGGCTGTTCGCGGGGCTGGCCGGCGTGCTCTACGCGGTCCAGAACAAGTTCGCCGCCCCCGACTTCGTCTTCTTCGCCGTGTCCGGAGAGGTCGTGATCTACAACGTGATGGGGGGAATCGGCACGCTGGTGGGCCCCTTCGCCGGGGCCGCGTTCTTCCTGCTGCTGAGGGAAGGCGTCTCCCGGTTCTTCACGGAGTACTACCTGATCCCGGTGGGCGTGCTGTTCATCCTGATGATCATCTTCCTGCCGCAGGGGCTGCTCGGGTTCCTCCGCCGGCCGCTGAACCGCTGAGCCCGTCGGCGTCCCCGGGACCGCTTCCGGCGCGGGCGCAACCGTTGACGAACCCCGGGGCCGCCGCCGACAATGGACCCGTCTATGACCGGTCTAGGCCGCGCGGGTGAGCGCGTGCGACCTGGCGGCGGCCCGCCCCGGCAACGCCGGCCGTACCCGGTCACCGCGCTGGGCGTGGCGACGGCCATCGGGCTCCTGGCGGCGGCCTGCGCGGGGACTCCGGCGGCGGACCCCGCGGCCGCGACGCGAGCCCGGTTCGATCTCGAGCACGATGCCTTCGCCTTCGCGAACCTCGTGCGGGCCGAGCGCCCCGGATGGAACGACAGCTTCGCGAATTACTGCCTGCTCATCGCCCGCTCGGCGAGCCAGTTCTATCGCTTCGCCCGCTTCGCGCCCGACCAGCCCCCGGCGTCGGCGGACGAGTACGCGCGCCTGGTCCACGAGGTCATGGCCCGGCCGGCCTGGGCGCCGCCGGCCGAGGACGCGCAGCGCGTGAGCATCCCGGGCTACGCGAACCTCCGCGACTTCTCGGCGGCGCAGGAGCGGGTCGTCAAGGAGGCCTTCGGCTCCAACGTCCTCAGCATGATGCACTGGCGCACGTGGCGCGTGGGCGTCGACTTCCCGCCGGAGCACCAGGCGCGTCTCGCGCGCGAGCTGATCGACGAGGTGGATGCCGGCCGCCCGGTGCCCCTGATGATCACGAACTTCCCCCACGAGGACCTCCTCAACCACTCCGTGCTCGTGTACGACCACCGCCCGGGCCAGCAGGGCACCGACTTCCTCTCCTACGACCCGAACGATCCCGGCTCGCCGCTCACGCTGTACTACGACGCCACCGCGCGGGCCTTCTGGGTGGGGCCCCTGACGTACAGTCAGCCCGGACGGATCCGCGCCTTCCGCATCTACGGCTCGCCGCTCTTCTGACGCATGCGTGTGCCTCCGCCGCCCGCGCCCGCCCGGCCCGCCGCCGACGAGGCGCCCGTGCCCGCGACGCTCGCGCGCGCGGCCGAGCCCGGCCGCGCGCGCTGGCACGCGCACGGGTTCAACCGCTCGGGGTACTACCAGCTCGCGGCCGCCGCGGCGCGCGGACTGCCCCGGCCGCTGCGGACGCGGATCGCCGGGCGACTGGGCCGCCTCTTGATGGCGTGCTTCTCCGCGGAGCGCGCGGCGGTCAGGCGGAACCTCGCACGGGTCCATCCGGGTCGCGAGCCGGCGTGGCTCGACGGCGCGGTCGCCCAGGTGTTCGCGCGCTTCGGCGTCTGCTTCGCCGACCTCCTGTCCCTGAACCGGGGACCGGACGCGGAGATCTGGCGGCACGTGACGGGACTCGAGACCATGGATCCGGCGAGCGCCGCCGTGACCCGCGGGCGCGGCTGCGTGACGCTCACCGCGCACCTCGGGAACTGGGAGCTCGCGGGCCGGCTCCTGCCCGTCACCGGCCGCCCGGTGCACGTGGTCATGGCCCCCGAGGCGAATCCCGGCGTGGACGCGCTGCTCGCGCGCGGCGCGCGCCGCGGCGTGCGATTCGTGCGCCTGACGAGCCCGATGGTCGGGGTCGAGCTGGTGGCCGCGCTGCGGCGCGGCGAGGTCGTGGCGTTTCAGGTCGACCGCGGCGTCGGCGGGCGCGGCGACGCCGCGGTGCCGTTCTTCGGCGCGCCGGCGCGGTTTCCGATCGGGCCGTTCGTGATGGCGGCGGCGGCGGGCGCGCCGGTGGTCTCGGCGTTCTGTGTCCTCGAGCGGAACGGCCGCTACCGGCTCCACACGGAGCCGCCGTTCTACGTGGCCCGCGGCGCCGAGGAGACCGCGCTGCGCGCCGTGGCGGGGACGCTGGAGCGGTACGTCCGCGCCCACTGGGACCAGTGGTTCAACTTCTACGACGTCTGGGAGCCGGCGGCGTGACGGGCCCCTTCGCGCCGCGCGTCTCGCCGATCGCGATCAGCGGCGCCGGCGCGGTGACGGCGATCGGCCAGGATCTCGACGGCTTCTGGGCCGGGTTGGTCACGGGCGCGTCGGGGATCAGCGAGATCGAGCGCTTCCCCGTGGCCGACCTGCGCGTCACGCGGGGCGGAGAGATCAAGAAGCTCCGCCGCGACCTCCCCGCGCCGCCGGCCGGGGGGGCCGCGCGATCCCGCCGCGGCGCCTACTGCCGGACGTCGGACTTCCTCGTCCATGCCGCCCGGGAGGCGCTCGAGACGGCCGCCCTCCGCGAGGGCCTGCCGGAGGCGGGCCGGCTGGCCGTCGTCGTCGGCACCGCGCTGGGCGGGATCGACGAGGCGAGCCGCGGCCTCGCCGCGCCGCGCGCGCTGAGCTCGCTGACCGGCTCCGCGTACGACGGTCCCACCCGCAACCTCGCCCGGTGGCTCGGGGCGCGGGGCCCGGTCCTGACCGTGACGACGGCCTGCGCATCCGGGGCTGCCAGCCTCGGCCTCGGCGCGGACCTCCTGCGGACGGGCCAGGCGGACGTCGTGGTGGCCGGCGGAGCGGACGCCCTGTGCCGGTTCGTCCAGCGCGGCTTCAACGTGCTGCGATCCCTCACGCGCGACGCCGTGCGGCCCTTCGATCGACGCCGCAGCGGGCTCCTCCTCGGCGAGGGCGCGGGTCTGGTCGTGCTCGAGCGGCCCGACGCCGCGGTGCGCCGCGGGCACCGGCCGCTCGGCTACCTCCTGGGTCACGCCAGCACGGCCGACGGCGCCCATATCACCGCGCCGGACCCCGAGGGGCGAGGCCTCGAGCTCGCCGTGCGGACCGCCCTCGCGGAGGCCGGGCTCGCGCCCGACGCCATCGATCTCGTGAGCGCACACGGCACCGGGACATCGGCGAACGACCGCGTCGAGACCGAGGTGCTGAAGCGCGTCCTCGGCCGCCGCGCCCACGCCATCCCCGTGAACTCCATCAAGGCCCACCTCGGGCACACGATGGGCGCCGCCGCGACCCTCGAGGCGATCATGTGCCTGCTCGCGGCCCGGCACGGCCAGGTGCCGCCGACGCTCAACTACGGCGAGCCGGATCCCGCCTGCGACCTGGACTGCGTCCCGAACGCGGCGCGACCCTGGCCCTCCCGGGTGAGCCTGTCGACCTCGCTGGGATTCGGCGGCTGCAATGCCGCGCTGGTCCTCGCCGGGGGAGAGGGCCGGTGAACGCTCCGGCCGTCCAGCCGGCGGTCGGGGACCCGCCGGCGCCTCGGATCCGCGGGGTGGGGATGATCACGGGGTGGGGCGAGGGCGTCGCGGCCCTCCCGGACACGCCGCCGAGCGGGGTCGAGCGAGGGCGCGGGCTGATCACGGCGCCGACCCCCGTCCTCGACGGGGACCGGTTCCGGCGCGCCTCGCGGGAGTGCCTCCTCGCCGTCGCGGCCGCCAAGGCGGCGGTGGCCGACGCCGGACTCGCCGAGGCGGCGCTGGCCGGCCCGCGAACGGGTATCCTGTACGTGAGCGCCACCGGGTACGCCGCGGCGAACCGGGCGTTCCTCGAGGACGAAGCGTCCACGACGCTGCACTTCCCGTACACGTCACCCAGCGCGGTGCCCGGGGAGGTGACGATCGAGCTTGGAATCCGCGGGCCGTACGTGAACCTGATGGGTGGCGGGCCGGCGACCCTCGAGGCGCTCTGGTGGGCGGCGCGCTGGCTGGCCGAGGGCCGCGCCGACCGGGTGCTCGTGCTGGCCATGGAAGCGTTCCACGAGGTGCGGGACCTCTTCGGTCGGGCACGACGACTCTACGTCGGGCCGCTCGTAGAGGGCGCGGCCTGTCTCCTGCTCGAGCCGGAGACGGGAGGGACCGTGCGCTGGGCAACGGCCCTGGCCGGGTCCGGCGGCACGCGGCGGGCGGTGGCCGCGGTGCTCGGGCGGGTGCTGGGGGACGAACGGCCCGGTCTCGTATGGAGCGGCGCCACGGGAACGAGCCGGCAGGTCGCGGAGGGGGAGATCCTCGCGGCGCGGGGCGCGCCCTCCCCGGCGCCGCGCTTCGGCGAGGCACTCGCCATGGGCCCGCTGCTCGCGCTGGCGCGGACCGGCGCCGGGGGCCGGCCCCCCTGGCTCCTCACCGCCACGTGGCGCAGCGAATACGCGGCGCTCCTCTGGGCCCGCTAGCAGCGATACGGGAGGACGGATGGACGAGCAAGCGATCATCGCGGAGCTGCGCGACATCGTCGTCAAGCGGCTCCGGTTCGATCCCGCGCGACTGACCGCGCTGAGCGCGGAGACGCCGCTCCCCAAGGGCGTCCCCGGCGCCCTCGGGCTCGACTCCCTCGACTTCATCGAGCTGTCGATCGCGCTCGAGGAGCGGTTCGGCATCGTGATCCAGGAAGGGGAGGACGTGGCGGCCCACTTCGGGACGTTCGGCGCCCTGGTGCGCTTCGTGGGCGCGCGGGCGCAAGGAGCATGAGCGCGGCGTGAGGTGCGTCCTCGTCACCGGGCTCGGTGTCGTCAGCCCGTACGGCGCGGGGCGGAGCGCGTTCTGGGCGGGCCTGGCGGCGGGGCGGTGCGCCATCGGGCCGATCGACCTCTTCGACACCGCGGGGTTTCGCGCGCGCATCGGCGCCCAGGTGCCGGCCGACGTGGACCTCCACCGCATCTCGCGGCGCCGCTCGCGCGCGGACCGGTTCGGGATCGCGGCGGCGGACGAGGCGGTCCAGGACGCGGGCCTGTCCCGGGCCGAGCTCAGACCGGCCGCGGTGATCGTCGGCGGCATCGGCGGCGGCATGCTGGAGACCGAGGCCTGGTTCTGGCAGCGCGAGCGCGACGGCGTCGACGATCCGAAGCTCCGGGCCTCCCTGCGGACCGTCCTGCCGTTCTCGCACGCCGACATCGTCGCGCGCCGCTACGGGACGACGGGCCCCAAGGAGACCGTGGTGCTCGCCTGCAGCTCCGGCGGGGCGGCGCTTGGGCTCGCGGCGGAGCTGGTGGCCTCGGGCGAGGTGCCGCTGGCCCTCGCGGGGGGTGTCGACGCGATGACCCGTATCTGCTTCATGGGCTTCAACGCGCTCAAGCTGCTCGACCCCGAGCCCTGCCGCCCGTTCTCCCAGGACCGCCGGGGCATGTCGCTCGGCGAGGGCGCGGGCTTTGTCGTGCTGGAGGACGCGTCCCACGCCCGGGCGCGCGGCGCGCGCGGCTACGCGGAGCTGGCCGGCTACGGGCTGACGACGGACGCCTGGCACCTCACGTCGCCGCACCCGGACGGCGAGGGGAGCGGGCGCGCGATGGCGGAAGCGCTCGACCGAGGGGGAGTTCCCGCGAGCGCCGTGCAGTACGTGAACGCCCACGGGACCGGGACACCGCAGAACGACCGGGTCGAGGCGGCCGCCCTCAAGAAGCTCTTCGATCCGGACGCGGTGCTCGTGAGCGCCAACAAGTCCCTCGTGGGCCACGCGATGGCGGCGGCCGGCGCGATCGAAGCGATTGCCACCGTGCTCACGCTGGTCCACCAGCTGATCCCGCCGACCGCCAATCTCACCGTGCCGGATCCCGAGATCGGCTTCGACTGCGTGCCCACCGTCGCGCGCTCCGCGCCGATGGAGTGCGCCCTGTCGAACTCCTTCGGGTTCGGTGGCCAGAACCTGAGCCTCCTGTTCCGGCGCGTGGCGGTGTCACGGAGCGTCGATGGCGCCTGACCGTACCGAGCAGGCCCGGCCGAGGATCGTGGTCACGGGCATCGGCAGCGTGAGCGCGATCGCCGCGGGCACCGGATCCCTCGTGGCGGCGGCGCTCGCCCGGGGGCACTCCGGCATCGGCCCGGTCCAGGGCTTCCCGACGGACGGGTACGCGAGCCGTCTCGGCGCCGAGGCGGCCGACGTCGGGGCGCACCTCCAGGATGGCGAGGCGCGCCGGCTGTCCCGGGCCAGCCAGCTGGCGGTGGTCGCCGCCCGGTTCGCCCTGACGGACGCGGGGCTGTCGCCGGACCCGCAGCCGCCCATCGGGCTCGTGCTCGGATCGCACTGGGGCGACTTCCGCTCGTCGGTGAGCTTCGTCCGGGGGTTCCTCGAGCGCGGGATCCTCGGGCTCTCGCCGCTCGTCTTCCCGAACACGGTGCTGAACGCGGTCGCCGCGCAGGTGTCCATCGCCGCAGGGGTGCGCGGCCCCATGCTCACGCTCAGCGAGCTGGACGTGGCCGGCGAGCTGGCGGTAGCGCGCGGCGCCGCCCTCATCGCCGCGGGCCGGGCGAGCGTCGTCCTGGCGGGCGGGTGGGACGAGCTCTCGCCGGTCCTCTACCGCGAGCTGTGCCGGCTCGGCACCGTGTCTTCCCGCGAGCCGGGACCCGAGGGGTGCTGGCCGTTCGATCGCCGGGCGAACGGGACGGTCCTGGGCGAGGGCGCGACGTTTCTCGTGCTGGAGGCGGCGGATGCCGCTCGCGCTCGGGGGGCGCGCGTCTATGCCGAGCTGGTCGGGGCGGCGTCGGGCAACCTGCCGGGTGCGGCGCACGGCTTCCCCCCGCCGCGACGCCGGGAGCCCGCGGTGGTGCGCCGCGCGCTCGCGGCCGCCGGGGTTGCCGCGGCGGAAGTGGAGGTCGCGTACCTCACGGGGGCCGGCCATCCGGCGCACGACGCCTGTGAGCTCGACCTGGTGACGCGGGCGCTCGGCCCCGCGCCGACCCGCCTCACCGCGCTCACGCCGCTGGTCGGCGAGCACGCGGGCCTGAGCGGGCTCCGGGCCGCGGCGGCGGCGCTCGCGGTGGCCGGGGCCGACGTGCCCGCGCTGCCCGATCTCGCCGACCCGATCCGGCCCGACCTTCGCCTGGTGACCGGGACCTATGCCGGCCGGTCCCCGGACCCACCGGCGACCGCGCTGGTCCACGGGCTGGCCCGCGGCGGCAGCCACGTCGCGCTCGTGTTCCGGGCTGCCGACGGGGACCGGCGGCGCGCGGCATGACCGGCGGGCTGTGGGCCGTGGTCCCGGTGTTCGACGAGGGGCGCACGCTCGGGCGGGTCGTGGAGCGGCTCCGTGCCTACTGTCCCGTGATCGTCGTGGACGACGCCTCGACCGACGGCAGCGCCGACGTCGCGGCGCGGGCGGGCGCCGCCGAGGTCCTCCGTCACGCGCGCCGGGAGGGCAAGGGCGCCGCGCTCCGGACCGGCTTCCGCATCGCGCTCGAGCGCGGGGCGACCGCCGTCGCGACCCTGGACGGGGACGGCCAGCACGACCCCGAGGACCTGCCGCGCCTGCTCGCTGCTCACGCGCGGACCCCGGACGCCCTCGTGCTGGGCGATCGGCTGGGCCCCGCCGCCGGCGACCCGATCCCGCCGCTCCGACGCGCGGCGATTCGGACGGCGGACCGGACCCTCGGGCCGCTGCTCTCCGCGCGGCTCTCGGACAGCCAGTGCGGGTTCCGGATCTATCCCGGCGCGTTCTTGCGCAGCGTGCCGCTGGGCGAGGAGGGATTCGTCCTCGAGACGGAGGCGCTGGTCCGGGCGGCCCGCGCGGGCCATCCGCTCATCTCGATCCCGATCCGGTCCGTGTACCTCCGGGGGCGCCGGAGTCGCTTCCACGCCGTGCTGGACGTGGCGCGGATCGCCCGGTACCTCGTGCGCGCCTCCCTCGGCGACCGCTCGGGCGCCACGGCGCGGCCGGTGCCCGTGGCGCGCGACGTGCGCCTCGCGCCCGATCTCCGAACGACTGTGAACGCGTCGGGCGCCTGAGCGGGCCCGGGCGCCGATCGCAGTGGGATCGTCCCGATCGTGGTGACGGGGGCCGGCGTGCCGCGCCGGCGGCGGCTGTTCCCCCGCGGCTATGGCTTCGCGGTCGCCGGCATCGCGGTCGGGATGGCCGGACTGGTGGCGCTCGGCGCGCTCTCCGATCGCCTCAGTCGCTTCATCGACGGCGGACACCGCTTCGTCCTGGGGCAGATCTCGGTGGCGGGCGCCGGGATCGGAACGGGCGCCGGGTTCACCGCGGGAGGGCTCCTGCGCCGGCAGACCATCGAGGCGATCCGACGCGTCCCCGGGGTGGCGGCCGTCCAGGCGCAGGTGATGCTGCCGCTGAACCCGTCGACGTCGCAGCTCTTCTCCGTGAACCAGGAGCTCGTCGTGGGCACGGACTTCGGGGTTCCGTCGCCCAACCGGAACTACCCGACCTATCCCATCGCCGAGGGGCGCGCTCTCACCGCGGGCGACCGCGGGCGGGTCGTGGTCGGGGCCGAGCTGGCCGCGGGGCGCGGGCTCCATCCCGGCGCCCGGCTGCGGATCGCCGAGCGGGACTTCGAGGTCATCGGGGTGGGGGAGCGCCTGCTCACGGCGCCCGACCGCTTCGCCCAGGTGACGATCGAGGACGCCCGCGAGCTGTGGCTCGCCCTCGACCCGACGCTCCGCGCCCTGTTCATGACCGGGATCCTCGCGCCGACCGACGTGAACAGCGGCGCGGCGGTAGGATGGGCCGCGGGCGTCGATCCCGACTCCCTGGCCGAGCGCATCCGGCGGGAGGTGCAGGGTGTCAACGTCGTCGCGCCGGGCGAGGTGGCGCGCCAGCTCGCGGGATCGACGGCGTTCTTCTCCTGGCTCATGGCCGGCGTCACGGGAATCGGCCTCCTGATCGGCGGGCTCTCCCTGTCGAACACCGTCGCCGCGGGGACCTTCGAGCGGATCCGCGACTTCGGGATCAAGCAGGCGCTCGGGGCCACGGACCTCCGGCTCCTGGGTGAGGTCCTCCGGGAGAGCCTGGCGGTCAGCCTCGCCGGCGGCGTCCTGGGCACGGTCCTCGCGGTGCTGGGCGGGACGGCGGTCGACACGCGCGCGGGGCAGGCGGGCCAGCGGCTGTTCCTGTTCTCGCCCCGGCTCGTGGTCTTCTCGCTCGGATTCGCGGTGGTCCTGGGCGCGATCGCGGGCGCGTACGCGACGGTGCGGATCCTGCGCCTCTCGCCGGCCGAGGCGATCCGCCGTGGCGCCTGAGTCCGTGGCGGCCGGGGGGCCCCCCCTCCTCCGAGCCCGCGGGCTGACCAAGCGCTTCGGAACGCCGGACGGGCGGGTGCTCGAGGTACTCCGCGGGATCGACCTCGCGCTGGCGCCCGGCGAGGTCGTGGCCGTGATCGGACGCTCCGGCTCGGGCAAGTCCACGCTGCTGAACCTCCTCGGCTGCCTCGACCGCTGCGACGGGGGCGAGCTCTGGTTCGGCGACGAGCGGCTGACGGAGGCGGGGCGGCGGGCCCTGGCCGCCTTTCGCGGCCGCCGCCTCGGCTTCGTCTTCCAGAGCTACAACCTCATCCCGGAGCTCACGGCGCGGGAGAACGTGCTCCTGGCCGCGCGCTACGTGGGGCGCCCGCGAGGGGAGGCCGAGGCGGCCGCGCGGCGCCTGCTGGAGCGCCTGTCCGTCTGGGAGCGCGCGGAGCAGTACCCGCCGACGCTGTCGGGGGGCGAGCAGCAGCGTGTTGCGTTCTGCCGGGCGGTGCTCAACGATCCGGCGGTGATCCTGGCCGACGAGCCGACGGGCAACCTGGACGCGGAGAACGCCGCCGTGCTGCTGGCCGAGCTCAGGTCGCGGGCGCACGAGGGCCGCGCAGCGGTGCTCCTGGTGACCCACAGCGCGGAGGTCGCCCGCGCCGCGGACCGCACGCTGATCCTGGTGGATGGCCAGCTGGTGGAGAACTTGCCGACCTGACAGCGTCTTACTCCTGCCCTCGGCGCCGCGCGATGGGCTACTCACTGGGCTTAGTTGAGTACATTTCATTCGAATTGTTGCGAAGATCATGAGGGGCTGGGCCACATGAAGTGCAAAGTCCCGAACCCCGCAGAGGGTTTCGTCTTGCTCACTTGCGAGAGAGCCTCTACAGTAAGGGCCGTCGGCCATGTGACGGTCGCAGCACCAATCGGGAACGGCGAGGTGTACGCAAGATGTCCACGCTACGGTCCACGGCGCTAGTTATTGGGCTACTGGGTGCGCTGGCGGCGGTCGGCTGCCTGGCTCCCACGTGGGCTGCGGCGCAAGTACCGACGATGGTCGCGCCCGGCGGCGCACCGCGTGCGGGCAGTGGCCCCATGGAGGTTGAGGGCTTCGTGCGAGCGATCTCAGGGGACGTGCTCGACGCCCGCCTTCCTCCCGGTCGGACCGTGATCGCCATCGTCGGCATCCGGGCACCCGCCGGCAACACGCCGTGCGGCCAGGCGGCGACCGCGTTCGTGCAGGCGCTCGTCGCCGAGGGCGCGCGGTTCGAGGAAGAGCCCGGGCTCGCGTTCGATGCTCGTTCGCGCCGGCTCTACAACGTCCTGACGCTCGACGGGCGTTCCGTCGCCGACGAGGTCGTGGCGGCCGGACTGGCGCGGGCGAACGGCAGCGGGAGCGGCACGAGCCGACTGGTCGATCTGGAGACGGCCGCTCGCGACGCGCGCCGCGGCTGTGTGTGGCAGGCGGGAGGTGCCCCGTGACGCGGCACGCCCGGCGCGCCGGCCTCGGAGTCGCCTTGGCCCTGATGGCGTTCGTGTGCCTGGCGGCGGCGTCGACCGAGGCGACGACCTTCCCGCCCGGGTTCGGCCAGGATGTGATCGCCGGCGGGTTCAACAGCCCGACGGTGTTCGCCTTCTTTCCGGACGGCCGGATCATCGTGGCGGAGAAGCCGGGCGTCGTGTGGCTCATCAAGAACGGCGTGGTCCAGCCCGTTCCGTTCATCAACGTGAGCGACCGGGTCAACTCCGCCTTCGACCACGGCATCCTCGGTCTCGCCGTGGACCGGGACTTTCCGGCCCAGCCCTACGTGTACCTCTACTACACGTACGAGAACGATCCGGTCACCTGGGACGGACCGAAGACCGTCCACCTCAGCCGCGTCACCGTGACGGGGGACACCGCCGACCCGAACAGCGAGGTAGTGATCCTGGGCACGCAGGCAGGGGTGCCCTGTAACCTCCTCGCGGCCGGTTCGGATTGCATCGCGTCGGACTCGGGCTCCCACTCGGCAGGCAACCTGAAGTTCGCGTCCGACGGGACCATTTTCCTCACGGTCGGTGACGGGGCGGATTTCAACGTCGTGAATCCCGACGCACTCCGCGCCCAGAACCTGGACCTGCTGAACGGCAAGCTCCTACGCATCACGCGGGACGGGCAGGGGGTCTCGACGAATCCCTTCTGGACGGGTGATCCCAACGCCAACCGGTCGAAGGTGTGGGCCCTGGGACTCCGGAACGCTTACCGGCTCAATCTCCGACCCGGCTCGGACATCCCGTACGTGGGAGACGTGGGCTGGGGCAACTGGGAAGAGGTGAGCGCCGCCCCGGCGGGCGCGAACCTCGGCTGGCCCTGCTACGAGGGGTCCGGTCAGCAGGGGGGCTATGCCCCGGATCCGATCTGCCAGGCGTTCTACGCCGGTCTGCCTCCGCCTGTCCCATCGCTCGCCTCGACGGGGGTCATCATCGCCAAGGTGGCCGAGTCGGTCGGGGCGGGGGCGTCGGTGAGCGCGATCCGAGACGCGGACAAGCCGCCGGTCGGCACTAACGACCCTACGCGTCAGTACGACAGCTACAACGGCGGCAATCCCGCGACCGAGGACTGGATCGGCTACACCTTTGGGGCGTCGCACACTTTCAACCAGGTAGTGTTCCAGGAAGGCATGCACTTCTCGGACGGCGGATGGTTCAACACCCTGAACGTGCAGGTACGCCAGGCCGGGACGTGGGTGAACGTCCCCGGGCTGGTGATGTCCCCGGCCTACCCGGGTAACAACGGAGTCAACTTCGAGACGTTCACGCTGACCTTCACGCCGACCACGGGCGACGGGATCCGGCTCTACGGGGCGCCCGGCGGGTCCGCAGCGTTCATCTCCGTCGGCGAGCTCGAGGTCTACGAGGTCGACGGGAGCGGCGGTGGCGGTGGCGGCGGTGGCGGTGGCACGCCGGTCGAGACCGGGGTCACGGCCCAGGCTCAGGCGGCCATCGCCAAGGTGCCCGCGTCGCTGGGAGCCGGCGGGTCTCTCGCCGTGATCCGGGACGGGGACAAGCCGCCGATCGGGACCTACGCCCCACCCCGCCAGTACGACAGCTACGACGGTGCCAACGCGGCGGCGAACGATTGGGTCGGCTACACGTTTGCGAGCCCGCAGAACTTCGACCGCCTGGTGTTCCAGGAGGGCATCAACTTCGGGGACGGCGGGTGGTTCAACACGCTGACGGTGCAGGTCCAGCAGAACGGGACGTGGGTGAACGTCCCCGGGCTGGTCATCACCCCGGCCTACCCGGGTAACAACGGAGTCAACTTCGAGACGTTCACGCTGACCTTCACGCCGACCACGGGCGACGGGATCCGGCTCTACGGGGCGCCCGGCGGGTCCTCGGCCTTCATCTCCGTCGGCGAGCTCGAGGTGTACGCGCTCGTCACGCCGCCCAGCTCGCCGCCGGGCTCGCCCGGCTCACCCACGCAGCCGTTCATCCCGCACCGGCCGCCGGTCTGGGAGTACGCGCACAACGGCCTGTCGGCAGCGGTGACCGCGGGGGCCTTCTATACGGGCACCGCCTATCCGGCCCAGTACCAGGGCGCCTACTTCTTCGGTGACTACAGCCTGAGCCTGCTCCGCACGATGCGGGTAGACACCAACGACGCCATGGTGCCGGGCAGTCTGTTCGAGTTCGCGCAGAGCGCCGACGGACCGGTCGACATCGAGATAGGACCGGACGGCCTGATCTACTACCTGTCGATCAGCGCGGGCGAGCTCCGGCGCATCCGGTACACCGCCGGCAACACGCCGCCGGTCGCCGTCGCCTCCGCGACGCCGACCGCCGGTGTGGCGCCGCTGTCCGTGCAGTTCTCCAGCGCCGGGTCGAACGATCCGGACGGTGATCCGATCACCTACAGCTGGGACTTCGGGGACGGTCTCACCGGGACCGGGCCGTCGCCGCAGCACACGTATCAGCTCCCGAACGGCATCAAGACCGCCACGCTCACGGTGCAGGACAACCGGGGTGGCGCCTCGTCGAAGAGCGTGACGATCACCATCGGCAACCTGCCGCCCATCCCGTCGATCGGGACTCCTGCAGCCTCGTTCCAGTACAAGGTGGGCGACGTCATCGCGTACTCCGGGTCGTCGACGAACTCGCCGGGGGACCCGGTCCCAGGGGCGACCCTGACCTGGCAGATTCTCCTCCACCACTGCCCCGGGGGGGCGTGCCACACGCACCCTTACTGGTCGAGCACCGGCGCGAGCGGCAGCTTCACGGTCCCAGACCACGGTGACGACAGCTACTTCGAGTTCGTGCTGACGGCGACGGACTCTGCTGGGCTGTCGGCCACGGCCGCGCGGGACATCCTGCCGAAGCCCGTCGCGATCACGCTGGCGACGGCCCCAACGGGCCTTCAGGTGGTGTACGACGGGACGACCGCCACATCGCCGTTCACGAAGACCACGATAGTCGGTTCGACGCACACGATCACGGCGCCGATATCCCAGGGGCCGAACACCTTCACATCGTGGTCCGACGGGGGCGCGCCGCAGCACGAGGTGACGCTGGGCACGACGAACGTGACGTACACCGCCACCTTCTCCGGCGGAGTCACGTGTCCCACCGGTCAGTACAAGGCCGAGTACTTCAACAACGTGAACCTGACCGACACCCCGGTGCTCACCCGCTGCGAGACGACGATCAACAACAACTGGGGGACCGGCGGCCCCGGGAACGGGGTCCCCAACGACAACTTCTCGGCTCGCTGGACGGGTCGCTTCACCTTCGCGGCCGGCTCGACCACGTTCACGACCGTGAGCGACGACGGCGTCCGGCTGTGGGTCGACAACGTCCAGCTGATCAACCGCTGGACGGATCATGGGTCCACGACCGACACGGCAACGCAGACCATCACGGCGGGCGATCACGACGTCAAGGTGGAGTACTACGAGCGCGGCGGGGGGGCGGTCATCCAGGCTAGCTGGGTCACCAGCCAATCCTCGTGTCCGGTGGGTCAGTATCGCGCCGAGTACTTCAACAACGTCAACCTGACCGGCACCCCGGTGTTCGCGCGCTGCGAGACGACGATCAACAACAATTGGGGGAACGGGGGTCCCGGAAACGGCGTCCCCAACGACAACTTCTCCGTCCGCTGGACGGGGCGATTCACCTTCACCGCTGGACAGAAGACCTTCACAACCCGGAGCGACGACGGTATCCGGATGTGGGTCGACAACGTGCAGATCATCAACCGCTGGACGGACCATGGCCCCACGAACGATACCGCCACGCGCGTCATGACCGCGGGGGACCACGACGTGAAGGTGGAGTACTACGAGCGCGGAGGCGGCGCGGTCGCCCAGGCGAGCTGGACGCCCTGACGCGCGGTCCTCTCGCGCCGTTCGCTCGATCGCTCCCGTCCCGCCCGGTCCGTTCGCGCGTCCGGTAGGCTGCCGGAGTGGACCGGTCGGGCCAAAGCTCGCGTCGCCCGAGCTTCACCGGCCCCGGCAGGGGAAGCCCGAGCAGTGAATGCGCCCGTTCGCCATGGCGTGGTGTTGGCGAGCGGGCCCGGCGCCGCCGTCCCGGTTGCGGGCGTCCCGCTCGCCGTGCGAGCGCTCGTGGCGCTTCGCGAGGCCGGGTTCACCGACCTCGTGCTGGTTGCCGCGGGGACGCCTCGCTGGGCTGCCGAGCCGCTCGCGCGCCGCGGGATACGGGTTCGGTGGGTGGAGCCCAGTGCGCTCGAGACGCCCGCCGCCCGGGACTTCGAGGGCGGAACCATCTGCGCCCTGACCGGCGACACGCTGATCGATGCCGACGCGGCGGCGGCCCTCCGGGAGGCCCCGACGGGACCTGTGTGGGCGGGCGGCCGGCCCGTCGGCGTGGTGTGCGAGGGCCGAGATGCCGCAGCGTGCCTAGGTCGACCCGATCTCTGGGCCTGCCTTCCGGGCCGCGGCACCCGGCTCGAGTCCGGCCTCGCGGTGCCGCTCGCGGCCGCAGGGAGTTCCCGCCGCCTGGAGCAGGTCCTCCTCGAGCGCCTCGTGGGCCGGCCGACCGGGGACAGTTACCTGGCGGTCATGATCGATCGCCCCCTGTCCCGGCCCCTGACGCGCTTCCTCCTCCGGATGCCGCTCACGCCGTCCCACGTGACGCTGCTCGGGATCGTGGTCGGGCTCCTGGGCGCGGCGGGGCTCGCGACGGTCTCCTACTGGGGCCGGCTCTGCGGCATCCTCCTCCTGGTGCTCTCGATCGTGCTCGACTGCGTGGACGGCGACATGGCGCGGGCACGGCTCGCGCAGCATCCGGCGGGCGCCCGGCTGGACGTGACGGGTGACTACCTGGTGCACCTCGCCGTCTTCGCGGGCCTGTCGGTCGGCCTCCTGCGCGAGGGATTGCCCCCGTACGGGGTCTGGGCCGCCCTGGCCCTGCTCGCCGGCGTCGGCGCCGCGATGCTCGCCGTTCACGTCCTGTTCATCGGGCCCGCGCTCGAGCGTGGCGGCGATCTCCACTGGACGGGCGACGCCACGAGCCTGCGCGGCCGGCCCGGAGCGTCAATCGTGGAGAAGCTGGCGAGCCGCGACTACACGTACCTCCTGCTCGTGCTGGCCGCGATTGGCCACCTCGAGTGGTTCCTCTACGCCGCCGCCGGCGGGGCCTGGCTGTTCACGGGAGCCCTCGTCGCGTACCGGTTTCTGGCGATGCCGGCGGCGCCGCGACGGATCACGCCCGAGTGACGACGCTCCGGCGCCGCGGTCTCGAGCTCGGGTGTCTCGCGCTCGGGGTGACGGTCCTGGCCGGTACGCTCTGGACCATCGGTGCGGACACGCTCGTTCGCGATCTTCGCACCCTGGGCTGGTCCCTGGCCGCGATCCTCTTGATCGAGAGCGCGAGCGTGGCTCTGAACACCGTGGGCTGGGCGGCCGCCTTTCCGGCCGGCGAGCGGACGGTCGGCGCGCTCCGGCTGTTCGGAGCCCGCTTGGCCGGGGATAGCATCAACTACCTCACGCCGTCCGCCTCCGTCGGGGGCGAGCTTCTCCGGGTCCGGCTGCTCGGGCCCGGCGTCGCCCCGGGCGTCCGGTGGGCGTCCGTGAGCGCGGCCAAGGTCGGCCAGTCGCTCGCCCAGGCCGTATTCATCCTGCTGGGGATCGCCGTGACGCTGCCCGGCGTGGCCGCGGCGCGCGGCTGGCTCGGCGGGCCGCCCCTCGCGCTCGCCGTCGGGACGCTGGCGGCGGCCGCGGCTTTCGTGCCCGCGATCGCGTTCGTCTGGGCGGTCGATCGCGGGTTCTGGACGACGACCCACGGTCTGCTCCACCGATGCCGTCTCGCGCGGATCGTGCCGGCGGGGTGGACCGGAGCTGGGCGCGACCTCGACGCTGCGCTGGCCCGGCTCGGCCGGTGGCGCGCGGCCGCCGTCCTCGCGTGCTTCGTCGCGGGCTGGACCGTCGGGGCGGCGGAGATCTACATCATCCTGCGCTCGATCGGCAGCGCCGTGAGCTGGCGCACGGCGCTGGCGCTCGAGACGGGCGCCGTGCTCCTCGATGGTATTCTCTTCTTCGTGCCGGCCAAGGTCGGGACGCAGGAGGGAGGCAAGGTCGTGCTGTTCGCGGCCCTCGGCCTCGACCCGGCGCGCGGCCTCACGGTCGGGATCGTCCGCCGGATCCGGGAGCTCGTCTACACGGGCGTCGGTCTGCTCGCGCTTGGCGGGCTGAGCGTGCGTTCGGCCACGGGCCCGGTTCCGCAGGCGGTCCCCGTCGCCGCCGACGAGCACGGGCATGTCTGAGGGAGCGGTGGCGCGGCGCACCCTGTTCCTGCACCCGCCCTCGTTCGAGGGCTTCGACGGTGGCGCAGGGTCCCGCTACCAGGCGCGCCGCGAGATCCGCTCGTTCTGGTACCCCACCTGGCTGGCCCAGCCTGCCGCGCTCGTCCCCGGAAGCCGCCTGGTCGACGCCCCACCCGACGGCCTGACTCTCGAGCAGGTGGCCCCGCTCGCCCGCGAGTACGACCACGTGGTGATGCACACGAGCACGCCCTCCTTCGGCAGCGACGCGCGCGTGGCCGAGCGCCTGAAGGAGGAGCATCCGGGTGTCCTGGTCGGGATGGTCGGAGCCCACGTCGCCGTCCTTCCGGAGGCGTCGCTTCGCGTGGCGCGTGCGGTCGACTGGGTCGGCGTGGGCGAGTTTGACCATGCCTGCGCGGAGATCGCCGCCGGCCGGCCGCTCGGGGACGTGCGGGGCATCGCCTATCGCCACGGCGACCGGATCCGGTTCACGCCGCCTCGTCCGCCGATCGAAGACATGGACGCGCTGCCGTCCGTGGTGGACGTGTACCGGCGCGACCTGACGATCGAGCACTACTTCATCGGTTACCTGCTCCACCCGTACGTGTCGCTCTACACGGGACGCGGGTGCCGCTCCAAGTGCACGTTCTGCCTGTGGCCGCAAACCGTGGGCGGTCACCGCTACCGCGTGCGGAGCCCGGAGAGCGTCGAGGCCGAGATGGCGCTGGCCAAGCGCTATTTCCCCCAGGTGCGCGAGTTCTTCTTCGACGACGACACGTTCACGGACGACCTGCCGCGGGCCGAGGAGATCGCGCGCCGGCTGGGCCGCCTCGGGCTCACGTGGTCGTGCAACGCGAAGGCGAACGTCCCGCGCCGGACGCTGGAGGTCCTCCGTGACAACGGGCTCCGGCTCCTCCTGGTGGGCTACGAGTCGGGGGACCAGCGGATCCTGAACAACATCAAGAAGGGCGTGCGCCTCGACGTGGCGCGGGAGTTCACGCGGCACGCCCGGGACCTCGGCATCGCGATCCACGGGACCTTCGTCCTGGGGCTGCCGGGAGAGACGCCGGAGACGATCCGGGAGACGATCCGCTACGCGTGCCAGATCGAGCCCGACACCATCCAGGTCTCGCTGGCGGCGCCGTACCCCGGGACCGCGCTCTACCGGCAGGCGCAGGAGCAGGGGTGGCTCTCGCCGACGGCGGGGGACCTCGTGAACCCGGACGGCGTGCAGGTCGCCGCGCTCGCCTACCCGGGGCTTGCGCAGTCGGAGATCTTCGACTCGGTCGAGGCGTTTTATCGCCGCTTCTACTTCCGGCCGCGGAAGATCGTCGCGATGGCCGGCGGCATGCTGCGGGACCCGTCCCTCATGCGGCGACGGCTCCGCGAGGGCGTCGAGTTCTTCCGGTTCCTCCGTGACCGCCGCGCGTCCCCGCCGAAGGTCCGGCCGGCGGCCGCGGGCCGGGCGGGTTGATCGGCGTCCCGATGCGCGCGCTCTTCGTGTGCCGCGGCAACGTCTGCCGGAGCCGGGTGGCCGAGCAGATCTTCCAGGTCCTGACCTGGAGTGTGGGAGACCGGGGCGATCACGAGGCGCGCTCGGCCGGCGTCGATCCGGACTCGGGCGGCCGCCTGATCACGAAGCGGGACGTGGCGTGGGCCGACGTGATCTGCGTCATGGAGCCGGAGCACGAGGCCTACATCCGGAAGCACTGGCCGGAGCACGCGCCGAAGGTCCGCGTGCTCGGGATCCCCGACGTCTACGAGCCGGACGACGCCGACCTCCGGGACCGCCTCACCGAGGTGGTGCGAGGCCTCCTGGCCGAAGCCCAGCGCGGCTCCACCGGCGAGCCGCGGACCTCGCGGGGGCGCTGACCGGGCCGCGGGGGCCGGTCAGACCCGCCGCCGGCCGCTGTCCCGGAAACGAACGGCGGCCCGCACCGCGGCGACCAGCTCGTCGAGGTTGAACGGCTTGACGAGGTAGTAGAAGATTCCGGCCGCGCGAGCGGCCTGCTCCACCTCGTAGGACGCGTGCCCCGTCATGACGATGATCGGGAGTGACTCGTCGAAGCGCTTCACCACGGCGATCGCGTCCAGGCCGCCGAGTCCCGGGAGCTTCAGGTCCAGGATCAGCGCCCGGTAGCTGATTTTCATGATGCGCTGGATGGCGTCCACCGCGCGATCGGCGGTGTCCACCTCGAACACCTCCTGGGACAGCACCTCGACGATCGTGTCGCGCATGCGCGGGTCGTCGTCGCAGACCAGGACCCGCTCGCGCTCCGCCGCCGCCGGCCCCTGGGCCGAGGTCGCGCTCTCGTGGCTCACTTTCGCCTCCGCGCGCTCGGGCCTAGGAGGTAGGGGCGATCGCATCGCTGTCGCCCCGGGTGCCGATGGGGACGCCATATCGGCGCAGCTTGTTGTACAGCGTCTTGGTGTCGATGCCAAGGATGCCTGCGACCCGCTTCTTGTTCCAGCGGTGCCGCTCCAGGGTCCGCAGGATGTGGTGGCGCTCCACATCGTCGAGCGTCTGGTCCGGGGCGCCGTCGCTCCGGGTCGCTTCGCTCGGCCGCCCGGCGGCAGAGGGGGCGGCGGGCTCCTGGCTGGCCTTCACGATCGCGGGGGGCAGGGCGTCGACGGTGAGGACTTGGCTGTCGGCGAGCACCGACAGGCGCTCGATGACGTTCCGGAGCTCCCGGATGTTGCCGGGCCAGGGATACTTCGTCAGGCACACCATGGCCTCCGGCGTGATCTGGAGGCGCTCGCGGCCGCCGTAGGCGTTGACCCGGAGGAAGTGCTCCACGAGGAACGGGATGTCCTCCGTCCGCTCCCGGAGCGCGGGCATGTGGATCTCGATCACCGCGATGCGGTAGTACAGATCCTCGCGGAACCGACCGCGCTCCGCCTCCTCCCGGAGGTCCTTGTTCGTCGCGGCGATCACGCGGATGTCGGCCTTGATCTGCCGGTTCGAGCCGATCCGCCGAAACTCGCCCGACTGGAGCGCCCGCAACACCTTGACCTGGGTGGCCGGGCTCATCTCGCCGATCTCGTCGAGGAACAGCGTCCCCTGGTTGGCCGTTTCCAGGAGCCCGTGCTTCAGGCCGTGGGCGCCCGTGAACGCGCCGCGCTCGTGGCCGAAGAGCTCGCTCTCGAGGAGGGTGTCCTGCAGCGCGCCGCAGTCGACGATCGTCAGGGGCGTGGATGCCCGCGGGCTGTTGGCGTGAAGGGCTCGGGCGACCAGCTCCTTGCCGGTGCCGCTCTCGCCCTGGATCAGGACCGGAGAGAGCGTCCGGGCCGCCTTGTTGACCAGGGCGAGGACGCGCTTGATGCCTTGGCTCCGTCCGACGATCTCGGGGAACGGGTCGTGGGCCCGGAGGGCGGCCTCGAGATGGAGGGTCTGTCGGCGCCGAGCCGCCTGGTCATGCGCGGTCCGGAGGACGTGACTCAGGTCCTTGAAGTCGAAGGGCTGCGGGACGAAGTCGAAGGCCCCGTGCCGGGCCGCCTCCGCGGCCGCGCTCACGGTGCCCCGGGCGGACGTGACGACCACCTCGGGGGCCGGCGACATGGCCCGGATCGCCCGCAAGGTGTCCGCGCCCGACATGCCGGCGAGATCCAAATCCAGGAGGACGACGGTGACGTCGCCGGCAGCAAGCTGGTCGATGCCTTCCTCCCCGGACGCCACCGCCCGGGCGGCGTATCCGAAGGAGGGCAGCATCCGACCCAGGAGGGCCCGGACGGCCCCGTCCTCGTGAATGATCAGGACGACCGGTTGATCCATGTTTGATGGAAAAAGGCTACGGAATTTCTCCCGGTTCCACTATCCAGAGTGGAGGGGAGGCTGTCAAGGCATTTCCCGAATGGCTACGCGGACTGGGAGCACGAGACCTGCGGGACCGTGGAACTGGCGGGCCTTTTGGCTTGTTTCCACGGTGCGCGTCACGGTTGGTCGTGAAGGAACGTGCGCTCGCAAACTTGCTATTGCCCTGGCACCTGGATTGCTGTATCGTGGCGGGACTTCAGGAATCACCACTGTCGTTGGCGGGCCACAGGCCCGAGGATTGGGGGAAGCGGAATATGACGCGTAGGGTGCTCATCGCGTTGCTCGGCGCACTCATCGTGGCCGTCGGAACATCCACTTGGGCCGCAACCGAGGACGAGAAGCGGATCATCAACGGGCCGAGCAAGACCTCGTTCGGTGGCTTGGAGCTGGTGCTCGGGCAGGGCTCGTCGGCCGAGACGTCTTTCCAGCCCGACGCGAGCAAGCTGATGGTGAAGACCCTCGTCGGCGAGGCACGCATCGTCACGTCGGCCAAGAACCTGATCCTGGTGGAGAGCAGCGAGGGTCGCATCGAGATCCTCCTGCCCAACGGGCGGGTCATCGTCGTGGAGCCGGGCAAGGCGGAGATCGTCGGCCGGGCGCTCGTGGACGACCCAGGAAACATCACGATCCGGCTCTCCGGGACCGGTCCGGTCGCGCAGGGGCCGGGGGGCCTGCCACCGTCGATCACGACGACCATAGTCAGCGTGCAGGTGATCCTGTCCGTCCAGCCGTCGATCATCGACCCGCTGGAGCCGCTCCAGAACTCCGTTCGCGGGGCCACCACCTCGCCGACGACCAACCCCTAGCAGTCTGACCTGAGGACCCTCACCGGGTCCCTCGTTACGAATACAACCCGCGTCGCCGCCGCTCGGAGAGTATCCGGGGGCGGCGACGCTTCGTCGCTCAAGGAGGGGCGCATGCGCCACTTGCGTGCTCCGGCGATGTGGTCCGGGTTGGTCCTCCTCGCGGTGCTGGGATTCGTCGGATCGGCGTCGGCTCAAGGTCTCCAGCTCGGCCCCTTCCGTCTGCTGCCGTCGCTCGAGCTCTCCGTCGAGTACGACGACAACATCCTCTTGACCCGAGACGACAAGATCGACGACATCATCTTCCACATCACCCCCGGCATCCTCCTCGAGCTACCGTCCCGGAAGTACGCGATCCGTCTCGGGTATCAGGCCGACGTCCTGCAGTACGTGGACAACACCGACCTCAATACCATCCATCACGCGATGCTGGCCGACGCCCGCGTGGGCTTCAACATGGGCCTGGGCCTCCGGCTGACGGACCGCTTCCTGATCACCGACGAGTTCTCCGGCTTCCCCGTCCCGGAGCTGACGCAGCGGGTGGATCGGTGGGAGAACACCCTCGACGTCGGGATGGACTACACGATCCGTGAGCGGTTTACGCTGGACGTCGGCTATCGCTGGTTCATGGTCGACTACAGGGACGATCCCGAATTCGATCAGTTCGACCGGGACGACCACACGATTACCGGGACGCTCTTCTACCGGGTCCTTCCGAAGACGTCGGTCCTCGGCGAGGTCGAGTACAACATGGTCCGGTACGACATCCCGTCGGTCGCCGCCGACCGCGATTCGGACGCTTGGCGCTTCAAGGTCGGCCTGAAGGGTGACCTCACCGCCAAGACGACCATCCTGTTGAAGGTCGGCTGGGAATGGCGGGACTACGAGAATCGGCAGGATTGGGACGGGCTCATCGCCGAGCTCAATGTCGTCTGGAAGTACCGCGAGCCCTCCGAGGTGCGTCTGTTCGCCGGCCGGGCGAACGTCGAGTCGCTGTTCGAGGGCACGAACTACTACGTCAGCACGTACGGCGGCGCCGAGGTCCGGCACTTCCTGAGCGAGCGTCTGACGCTCCGGGTTCGGGGCCTGGGCGGCGTGAACGATTATCCGGAGGACGCCGCGCTTGGTGCGGGGTCCGCGGATCGCAGTGACGTGTTCATCGAAGCCGGCGCGGCGCTCAAGTACCAGATGCGGCGCTGGCTCGCGTTCGAGCTCGCGTACAACTTCCTGAAGCTCGACTCGAACTTCAACGAGTTCGACTACACCGACAACCGCGTGAAGGCGAGCGTTATCTTCTCGTACTGAGCCGGGCAACACCCGACGCAACGCGCGGCAAGGGCTCGATCATGCGTCGTCCTTCACGGCGGTATCACTGGGCGGTCCTGTCCCTCGCGCTTCTCGGCGCGCTTCTCACGGGGCTCATCCCGCCGGCCGCAGGCCAGCCTGCGCGGGCGCCTAGTCAGGACTACCGGGTCGGCCCCAAGGACGTCCTGAAGGTCACCATCTGGGGGCACGACGACCTGTCGCGCCTCGTCGTGGTGTCCGCGGACGGGACCTTCCAGTTCCCCCTGATCGGCGACGTCCGCGTGTCCGGTCTGACGCCGGGCGCCATCGAGACCCTCCTGCGAGAGCAGCTCGAGAAGGACTACCTCGTCAACCCGCAGGTCTCGGTCAGCGTCCAGGAGTTCCGCTCCCAGCGGGTGTTCGTGCTCGGCGAGGTCGAGAAGCCCGGGACCTACGCCATGACGGGCCAGACCACGCTCCTCGACGTCCTCTCCCAGGCGGGCGGACCCGGGAAGACCGCCGGGCGGCAGGTCCTCGTGGTCCGGTTCCCGACGTCCGAGGGACCGGTGACGCCGGGGGCCGCCGGCAGCGTCGCGCTGCGCGCCAATCTCAAGCGCCTGCTGGACGGCGAGGGCAAGGAGAACATCGTCCTGCAGAACGGGGACACGGTCTTCGTCCCCAAGCTGACGTCGTTCTTCGTCCTAGGGGAGGTCCTGCGCCAGGGGGCCTACGCGATGGAGAAGGACACGTCGGCACTCGAGGCGGTGACGCTCGCTGGTGGGTTCACGGACCGGGCTGCGCCCAGCGGCGCGAGGATCCTGCGCAAGGGACCGGACGGCGCCCAGGAGACGATCGAGATCGACCTCTCCGATCCGAAGGCGCGCGAGGTGCACCTGGCGGAGGGGGACACCCTGCTCGTGCCCCGCGGCAACACCTTCTTCGTGTCGGGGGAGGTGCGGAAGCCGGGCGCCTACCAGCTCGAGAAGTCGACCACGGCGTTCGGGGCGGTGACCGTGGCCGGTGGCTTCACCGAGAAGGCGGGGCAGAGCCAGGCGAAGCTCATCCGGCGTTCGCCCACGGGCCAGGAGCAGACGGTGGTACTGGATCTGTCCGGTGCGGACCCCGCCGCGCGGGACTTCCCGCTGCGCGACGGCGACACGCTCCTCGTGCCCTCGGGGAACACTTTCTACGTGCTGGGCGAGGTGCGGAAGCCTGGCGCCTATCAGCTGGACCCGGCGACGACCGCGGTCAGCGCGATGACGCTTGCCGGCGGCTTCACCGAGAAGGCGCTGCAGTCCCAGGTCAAGCTCACCCGGCGGCTCCCGTCGGGGGTCGAGCAGACCACGTTACTCGACCTCTCGGGCGCAGACCCCAAGGCGAGGGAATTTTTCCTCAAGGATGGAGACATTCTACTCGTCCCGGTTGGGAACACCTTCTACGTGCTGGGGGAGGTGAAGAAGCCCGGGGCCTACCAGCTGGACCAGACGACCACGGCCATCCAGGGGGTCGCCATGGCGGGTGGGTTCACCGACCGGGCGGCGCCAAATCGCACGAAGATCATAAGAACTCACATAGATGGCCGTCAGGAAACGATCGTGATTGACCTCAACGAGGTGGTGAAACGAGGCCGAAAGGAGAAGGACCTCCCCCTGCTGGCCAACGACGTCCTCGTCGTACCGGAGAGTTTTTTCTAGGAAACTTCTCCACGCAGGCCGCCTCCCATGGCGGGCACGGTAATTGCTCTCTACACCACCGGATTCATGAGGGAGGGTGGTGTGCAGATCAACAGAAACGGCAACTTCGAGCGGGTCCCGGGGCGTGTCTGGGACCTCCTCATCCTGGTAGGTGTGGTCGCCCTGATCCTTTTTGCCCGGGCTGGCTTCAGTGCGACCGGGGAGGGCTATCGGATCGGCCCGGGCGACGTCCTGAAGGTCACGGTCTGGGGTCACGACGACCTGAGCCGGCCCGTGGTGGTCCCGGCCGACGGCCGCGTGCCCTTTCCGCTGATCGGGGACGTCCAGGTTAACGGGCTCACCCCGACCGAGCTCGAGGGACGGCTCCGCGATCTCCTCGGCAAGGACTACCTCGTGGACCCGCAGGTCACGGTGTCCGTCCAGGAATACCGCTCACAGCGCGTGTTCGTCTTGGGCGAGGCCGAGAAACCCGGTACCTATCCCCTCACGGGGCGGATCACCCTGCTCGATGTCCTGTCACAGGCGGGCGGGCCGGCCAAGACCGCGAGCCGCCAGGTCGTGGTCGTGCGGGCGCCGAAGGCCGAGGCGCCCGTGACTCCCGGGACGGCGGGCACCACGACCTTCCGGGTGAACCTGACGAAGCTCCTCGACGGCATCTCCACGGAGAACCTGGTCCTGGAGAACGGCGACACGGTCTACCTGCCCAGGCAGACGAGCTTCTTCGTGCTGGGCGAGGTGAAGAAGCCGGGCGCCTACGTGCTCGACAAGGACACCTCGGCGCTCGAGGCGGTCACGCTGGCGGGCGGGTTCACCGAGCGCGCCGCCTCGACGGTGGCCAAGGTGCTCCGCCGGAAGGCGGACGGCTCCCAGGAGACGATCGCGCTCGATCTCGGCGGCAGCGACACGCGCGCCCGCGACTTCCTCCTCACCGACAATGACACGATCCTCGTGCCGACCGGCAACAGCTTCTACGTCCTGGGTGAGGTCAAGAAGCCGGGCGCCTACCAGTTGGAGCACGCGGGGACGGCTATTGAAGGCGTGGCCCTGGCGGGCGGGTTCACGGAGCGGGCGGCGCCCAACCGCACCAAGATCATTCGGACGCACCGCGACGGCCGCCAAGAGACAATCATGATCGACCTGAACGACATCATCAAGCGGGGCCGGAAGGAAAAGGACATCCCGCTGCTCGCGAACGATGTCGTCGTCGTGCCCGAGAGCTTCTTTTGATCGGAGGACTGGATGGATCGTTCTGAGGTCTTCGAGGGTGTCCACCTGCGCGAATACATCCGGGTCATCCGGAAGCACGTCTGGCTGATCCTGGCGTGCTTCCTGGTCGTCGTGGGTGCGGTCGCGGTGGGGACCTACATGCAGCAGCCCGTGTACCGCGCCGGCGCGGTCGCGCTGATCGCGCCCGAGGCGAACCGGGTCGTCAACATCCAGGAGGTCACCCCGACCGGCGGTGACTCCCTCGAGAACTTCCAGACCCAGGTCCAGATCATTCGAAGCCGGCCGGTCATCCAGCGGGTGATCGACACCACGGACCTCCTGAATCGCAAGCCGGAGCTGGCCCGTTCGGCCGAGCCGACCGAGGCCTTCCTCCGCCGCCTGTTCGTGGATCCGGTGCGCAACACCCGGCTGGTGGAGATCCAGGTGGAGGACCCGGACCCGAAGCTCGCGGCCGAGCTGGCGAACGCCGTCGCCAGCGCGTACGTGCACCAGAACCTCGAGCTCAAGTTCAGCGCCGCGCGCGACGCGTTGACGTGGCTGACGGCCCAGGTCGGGGACCTCAAGAGCAAGGTGAACGAGTCGGAGCTCAACCTCCAGCGCTACCGCGAGCAGGCGGGCCTCATCTCCGCCGAGGAGAAGCAGAGCCTCACGACCAAGAAGCTCGGGGAGTTCAACAGCAACTACATCGAGGCCAAGGCGAAGCGTCTGGAGATGGAGTCTCGCCTGAACGAGATCCGGCGCGCGGCGCAGCAGCCCGAGATGCTCGAGTCGTCCCCGATGGTCATCAACAACCCGCTGATCCAGCGGCTGAAGGGCCAGCTCGTCGAGCTCGAGGTCCAGCGCTCGAAGCTCCTCAAGACCTTCCGGGAGAAGCACCCGGAGGTCGTCAAGGTGCAGTCGCAGATCGACGAGATCTCGCAGAAGATCCGTGAAGAAGTGAGCCGCCTCGCGATGAGCATGGAGAGCGAGTACAACTCGCTCAAGGCGCGCGAGAACGCGATGCTCCAGGCGACCAACCAGTACCGGGACGAGGCGCAGAGCCTGGCCAAGAAGGAGATCCAGTTCGGCATCCTGAAGCGGGAAGCCGACTCGAACCAGCAGCTCTACGACGTCCTGCTGAAGCGACTGAAGGAGACCGGTTTGAGCCAGGGACTCGATTCCAGCAACGTCCGAATCGTGGAGCCGGCCGTGGCCCCGATCCGGCCCATCAAGCCGCGCAAGGCCTTGAATCTGGCGGTCGGCATCGTGCTGGGGCTCGGGACCGGCCTGGCGCTGGCGTTCTTCGTGGAGTACATGGACGACTCGATCCGCGCGCCCGAGCACATCGAACAGACCATCGGCGTCCCGGTGTTCGCGCTGATCCCGGTGATCCCGGGCCGAGGTCGGTCATGAGCCGGCCCGTGGCCGGAAAGCGCGCCGAGCAGTCGCGCCTGGTCGTCCTGGACGACCCGCGCTCGTTCGTGGCCGAAGCGTACCGGGTTCTCCGGACGAACCTGCACTACGCGAATCCTGACGCTCCCATCCGGCGCCTGCTCGTGACGAGCGCCGGTGAGGGCGAGGGCAAGTCGACGACCATCGCGAACCTGGCCGTCTGCTTCGCGCAGGCGGATCGGGCGGTCCTGCTGATCGACGCCGACCTGCGTCGGCCGGTCGTCAACACCCTGTTCCGACAGCCGGCGACGCCGGGCCTGTCCTCGTACCTGGCGGGCGACGCGTTGTTCGACGCCGTCATCCAGAAGACCGCCGTGCCGAACCTCTCCATCATCGCCAGCGGGCCCACGCCGCCGAATCCGGCGGAGCTGGTGGGCTCCCGGCGAATGCGCGAGTTGCTGGACGCGGCGGGCGAGCGCTTCGACATGGTCCTCCTCGATTCACCGCCGGTGCTCGCGGTGAGCGACGCGGGGGCCCTCGTGCCGATGGTCGACGGGGTGCTCTTGGTCGTCGGGAGCGGCCTGGCCGCTCGCCTGGCCTTGCGGCGGGCGAAGGAGGCGATCCAGGCCGTCCAGGGGCGCATCGTGGGCGCCGTTCTCAACCGCTTCGACGCGAGCGCGCAAGGGTATCCCAAGCGCTACTACGACCGGTACGAGAACTACTACACCAAGCGTAGTTCCTGAGCGGCCATATGGCGTCACGCCTCCTCGAGGTCGGGGTCGAGGCGGGGATTCTCGCGGTCGTGCTGTTCGCGCCGATCCCGCTCGGGTCCGTCCTTCCGTGGGCGCAGGCGGGGCTGCAGATCCTCGTCACGCTCACCGTGGGCCTGTGGATCATCCGCATGATGGTCGACGGCCAGGCCGCGGTGCGGGTGACGCCGCTCCTGTGGCCGGGCGCGGCGATGCTCGCGCTGGTCGGTGCCCAGCTCCTGATCCCGGGCGGTAGCGTCAGCCCGTACTTCACCTGGGAGAGCTTCCGGCTGCTGGCCGCCTACCTGGCGTTCCTGATGGTCCTGGGCGCGTACCTCGTCACGCCGGGCCGGATCGTCCGCCTGATCTCGATTCTCGTTGCCTGGGGGGTCCTGTGGGCGGCCTGCGGTCTGGTCAATCGCGCGGCCGGCCACGAGACGGTGCTCTGGCTCGAGAAGACGGCCTATCAGGGTCGCCTGGTGAGCACCTTCGTGAACGCGAACAACCAGGCGCTCTACTTCGCGGTCCTGCTGTTCCTCGCCCTGGGCATGGTGTTGCGTCCTTCGCGACGCTCGGGTAATCCCGGCCCCGCCCGGCCGGCGACCGCGGCGACGTCGCTGCGCGGGACGGGGATCGTCGCCCGCATCCTCTTTGGAGGCGCGGCGGTCGTGCTCGCGGTTGCGCTGGTGCTGACGGCGTCGCGGGGCGGCGTGGCGGCTGCCGCGGCGGGCTTGCTCGTCATGGGCGTGATGGCGCTGGCGGGGCGAGTTCGCAGCCGCGTGGTGGTGGGGCTCGCCGCGGGTCTCGGCGCCTTTGTCGGGTACATGGCGTGGCTCGGCGCCGACGGCCTGCTAGATCGCCTGGCCATTCTCGCGCGCGAGCCGTTCGGGGACCTCCGGTGGGAGATCTGGCGGTCGACGCTCCGCATCGCGGCCGAGGCGCCGGTGCTGGGTACCGGGCTCGGTACCTTCGCGGACGCGATCATCGCCCACCGGCCGGCCGGGCTGACCGACGCCTTCTACGTCGACTTCGCGCACAACGACTACCTGCAGCTGCTCGCCGAGGGCGGGGTGCTGGCCCTGCTCATCCTGGGCTGGGCGGCCGTCGGGTGGCTCGTGTTCGTCGTCGGCCGGTGGCGCGATCGTCAGGACGTGTTCGTGCGCGGGCTCGTGATGGGCGGCGTGGGGGCCGTGGCCACCGTCGCGTTCCACAGCGCCGTGGATTTCGGGCTCCACATGCCGGGCAACGCGCTCCTGGTCGTTGCTGTCCTGGCGCTGCTGCCTGCGGTGGTGACCCTCCGCGCACATCGCACGGGTCTGCAGGTCGACCTGCGGGAGTGGCGCGGGAAGGTCGCGCCGCGCGGGCGCGTCATCGTCGCGGTCGTGACCGCCTTGATCGTCGTGACCTTCGGCCTGGGCCTCACGTCGCTCGCGATCGCCGACTGGAAATACCAGCGCGCCAGCCACCTGATCGGCGAGAAGCGGCGGATCCAGGGGGCGCTCACCATGGCGGATCTCGCCACGGCCGAGCGTGACCTCCGCGGGGCCGCGGGCTTCGACCGCTGGAACCCGCGCATCCAGACAGAGTGGGCGATTGCCGCCGGGGAGCTTGGCCACCGCGTATGGACCTACGGTCTGGCCCCGGACGGGACTCGCCTGCGGCCTGGTACCGCGCGCGAACGTCTCGTGGCCAGTCAGGGATTCCTGGGAGCTGCCGACGGGGCCTACGGACGGAGCCTGCGCTCGCAGCCACTGTTTGCGCTCAACCACGAGCGGTTCGGCTGGTTCCTCGTTCGCCTCGACGGCGTGCGGCGCACCGTGGTCGCCGAGCGGCTCGAGGATGTCCTAGTTCCGGAGATGGTCGCGACGCTCGGGGTGCCCGAGAGCCTGTTGCCCCGCGCCCTCGAGCACGTGCAGGAGGCGGTTCACCTCGATCCGGCGAGTCCGGCTCGACGGATGAGCCTCGTGTCGCTCGCGCTGGCGCGAAGCGCCGAGATCCCGGGCGCGCGCGCGATGGTCATCCGGGAGTCGCGCGAGGCAATCCACCTGGATCGCCGGAAGGTGCTGCCGGAGATCGTCCGCAAGCTGACCGCGCCGGGCGTCGAGCCCGACCTGCTCTGGCACGCCGTCCCGCGGGAGACGGGCACGCTCGTGGAGCTGGCCGGGATCCTCGAGGCCGAGGGCAAGGTCTCGGCGGCCGGCGTCGCGCTGGAGGACGCGGTGGCGATGGCGACCGAGCCCTCCGAGCAGGTTACGGTGCTGCTGGCGCGATCCCGCTTCCTGCTGCGCCATGACGGCAAGGCGCTCGCGCTGGCCCAAGCGCGGCAGGCGCTCGCGCTCAAGCCACCGGACGTCGAGGTCTTCGCAGTGCTGGCCGAGGCCTACGAGGCGAACGGGCGTCTCGACGAGGCCGCCGCCGCGTACAGCTCGGCGCTGGCGGGCACCGGGGACACGGATGTCCGACGGGCCAACCGGTACCGGGCGGGGCTCGCGTCGATCCAGGCGCGACGCGGGGACCAGGCCGGCGCGCTGGCCTTGCGGCGCCAGGCGGTCGACGCCATGCCGAACGACCCCTGGGCGCGCCTCGAGCTGGCGCGGCTACTCGAGGCCAGGCAGGACCTGGCGGAGAGCCTCCGGGAGTACGAGTCTGCCCGCGTGCTCGGACAGGGAGAGTGGATCGTCCAGATCAGCGCTGCCGAGGCCTTCATCCGCAACGGGATGCTGCGGGAAGCCACCGCGCCCACGTTGCGGGCGGTCCAGCTGAATCCGGGCGCGGACGACCTGCGCGTCCGACTCGGGGACCTCTACGCCCGGATCGGCATGCCGGACGAGGCCAAGGAGCAGTACCGCCAGGTCCTGGCCCGGCAGCCCGCGCATCAGGCGGCCAGCCGCGGGCTGCGATCCGTCATGGGCCTCTCGGACCCCGGCTAGCACAGGTGTCGATGATGGCAACCAGACCCGGGTTGTGGGGCATCGAGACGGAGGCGCAGCAGCTTGCGTCGCTGATCGCTCGCACGCTGCCCGTGACCGTGGCGAGCGTGGCCCTGTGGGACGAACCGAGCCTGAGCCTGACGGTGAAGGCGATGGAGACGGTGCGACCGGTCGGCGGATCGCTGCCGGTCGGGGCCCGCGTGCAGCTTGCGGACGCTGCGTGGCACCGCCACGCCTTCGAGCACAACGAGCCCGTCCTGCTGGAGGGGACAGGTGCCTCCGGACTCGCGGTCGAGCGCGAGTCGGAGCTCGCGCTCATCCCCCACGTCCAGTCGATGTACCTGGTGCCGATCCGGTTCGCAGACGAGACCGTAGGGGTGCTGGTGCTGGGGGAGGCCCGGGGGACGGATCGCGAGCGCTTCTCCAGCGAGAAGCAGCGGCAGTGCCAGACGATCCTCGACGAGTTCGTGGTGCAGACCGCGCACGCCTGGGAGGCCCGGCGGCTCCGTCGGCAGGTGCGGGCGATGTCCTCCCTGATGCAGCTCGTCCGCGGGGTCTCGACTGCGACCTCCTATGATGACCTGCTCGGCAGCTTGGCCGCCGAGGTGGCCGACTGGCTGGGCATCCCGGTCCGCGGTGCGCTGCTTGGCGTGATGGGCAAGGAGATCCATCTTCTGGCGGGCTGGCAGCTGCCCGATGAGATCCTGAGCGACGGCGGCCGGCAGATGTTCCTGGCGATGACGCGGAGTGGTGCACGGGGCTCGGGTCCCGTTACCCTGGCGATCGCCGGTGACGACCCCCTGGATCCGATCGCGTCGTGCGAGCCTGCGGCCAAGCGCTGGACGCGAGTCGGCGTTCCGCTCATGCGAGACGATGAGTTGGTCGGTGTGGTCTGTCTCTACCTGGAGGACGAGATCCGCCTCGCGGACTGGGAGCTCGAGGCGCTGCGACGACGGGGCGAGATCCTGGCGCTCGGCCTGGAGTCGATCGCGGCGGCGCACAGCCGGCAGGCCGAGCAGGAGCAGCTTCACCGCGTCGCCTTCGATCTGCTCACCGGTTATCGCTGCGCCCTCCTTCGGGAGGTGTTCGGCAGCATGACCCGCACGCTTGCGGGCTCGCTCGAGCGGCGGCTTCGCGAAGCGCTTCCCGGGCTCGTCGAGCAGGGCCAGGGGGCGGCGACTGGCCAGGCCGACCATGGCGACCTCGTCACGACGATCGTAGCCGACATGTCGGCAGCGGTGTCCGAGCTGTGGGAGCTGGAAGACACCGCCCAGTCGGTGACCATGTCGCTCGACGTGAACGACATCGTGGACCGGGCGCTGCGCATCGTGAAGACCAGTCTCGAGGACCTGTCGCGACGTCGCGGCGTGACGGTCGTCGTTCGCCGTGATCCGGCCGGGCAGCCGGTCGTGGTGCGGGGGTCCTTGGTCCTGGTCGGCGCCCTCGTCCACGCGATCGAGAGCGCGGTAGAGGCGATGTCCGACGGGGGCGAGGTGCAGATCCGCACGGGCCGGGAGAACGGCCATGCGGTCATCTCCGTAGAGGACACGGGCGGCCAGACCCTCCGGGAACCCGACTCCGCGCCCCTCGCGCGCCTCTCCGTCAGGCACCCGAGCGTCGTCCTGTCCCTGGTGCGGTCGATCGTGCACCCCTTCGGGGGTCGGGTGGCGCTGCAGCCGCTCGAGGCCTCCGGCAGCGCGCTGGTGCTCCACCTGCCGATCCTGTCTTCCGGCGGGACCAAGGACTGACGATGTACGGCTTTCAGAGCCAGCACCGGCGCCGGATCGAGATGCTGATCGACGCGTGTCTCACGATCCTGGCGTTCGTCTCGGCGTACGGCCTGCGGGGCATGTTCGGGACCTTGCCGCCGGCTCCTCTGGCCCACCTGGCGCTCCTGCCCGTCATCGTCCCGATATGGGGATTCCTCCTGATCTTTTTCCGCGCCTACCGGAGCCCGGGTGAGGCGTCGATCGTCGATCTGTTCCTCGCCACCGTCCGGGCCGTCGCCGCGGGACTGGTGCTGTTGCTGGCCCTGGTCTTCCTACTGCGGGCCCACGAGGTCAGCCGGTCTATCGTAGTCACGTTCGGCATTCTCGACTGTCTCGCGCTCTTGGTCGTGCGCCTGGCCCGCGTCTGGAGATTCCGGTGGGCTCTCGAGCGCGGTGAGAAGCATCGTCGGGTCCTCATCGTGGGGACGGGGAATCGCGCGGAGCGGCTGGCCGGCAAGCTCGTGCAGACCTCGAACTGGGGCATCGACATCGTGGGGTTCCTCGACACGGACCCCTCGGTCGTCGGGAAGATGATCCGCGGCGCCCCGGTGCTCGGGACCCTCGACGACGTCACCGCCGTCCTGCGAGACCAGGTGGTCGACGAGGTCGTCCTGGCGATCCCGCGCGGCATGATCGGCGTCGCGGAGAAGGTCGTGCTGGCCTGCGAGGAAGAGGGCGTCCGGGTCCGGCTCATGGCCGATCTGTTCGAGATCAACGTCGCCCGGATGGTGCTGGACGAGTTCGACGACCTGCCGCTGCTGACCTTCGAGCCCGTCGCCCAGGAGGAGTGGAAGCTCCTGCTGAAGCGGGTGACCGACCTGGGGCTGACGCTGCTGTCGATGCCCGTCGTCCTCCCGATCGTCGCGGCCGTCGCCGTCGCGATCAAGTGGGACTCGCCGGGCCCGGTCTTCTTCAAGCAGCTGCGGGTGGGCCAGAACAAGCGCCGGTTCACCCTGTACAAGTTCCGCACGATGGCCGAGGGCAGTGAGCAGCGGCAGGGCGAATTCGAGCACCTCAACGAGGCCCAGGGGCCGATCTTCAAGATCACCAACGACCCCCGGGTCACGCGGGTGGGCCGCTTCCTGCGGCGGACGAGCCTAGACGAGGTGCCGCAGCTCTTCAACGTCATCTACGGCGAGATGAGCTTGGTGGGGCCACGTCCGATGTCGGTGCGCGACGTGAACCTCTTCGATCGCGGCATCCAGCGGAAGCGCTTTAGCGTGAAGCCCGGCCTGACCTGCCTCTGGCAGGTGTCAGGGCGCAGCAACCTGCCCTTCGAGAAGTGGCTGGAGCTGGATCTCTGGTACATCGAGCACTGGTCCATGCTCCTGGATCTGAAGATCCTGCTCCGGACGATCCCCGCCGTTTTCCGCGGCACCGGGGCGATGTAGCCGTGCGCATCGCGATCGTCCACGACTACCTGAACCAGCGCGGGGGGGCGGAGCGCGTGGTGGCGGCGTTCCACGAGATGTTCCCCGAGGCGCCGATCTTCACTAGCGTGCTGGACCGGTCAGCGCTCTGGCCCGAGCTCCGGTCGGCGGACATTCGGGTGTCCTGGATGCAGCGCCTGCCAGGCCTCCGGCGGCACTTCAAGAAGTACCTCCTCCTGTACCCCCTGGTGTTCGAGCGGCTCGACCTGAGCGGGTACGACCTGGTGCTGTCGTCGAGCTCGGCCTACGCGAAGGGGACGAAGGCGCCCCGCGGCGGCGCTCACGTCTGCTACTGCCACACGCCCGCTCGGTTCATCTGGAACTACGAGCAGTACGTTGCGCACGAGGATCTCGGGCTGGCCGTTCGGACCCTGCTGCCGTTCGGTATCCGGTTCCTGCGGGGATGGGATCTCCGGACCGCGAACCGACCCACCGCGTACGTGGCGAACTCCCGCGTTGTGGCCGATCGGATCGGTCGGTTCTACAAACGGAACGCGACGGTCGTGCCGCCTCCGGTGGATGTGGCGCGCTTCCGAGGCGTCATGGCCGAGCCTGGCGACTACTACCTGGTTGTGTCGAGGCTCAACGCCTACAAGCGCATCGACCTGGCGGTAGAGGCCTTCAACCGGCTCCGGCTACCCCTGGTCATCGCGGGCGACGGGCCACGCGGCCCCGCGCTCAGACGCATGGCGGGACCCACGATCCGGTTCCTGGGGCACGTTGACGAGCGCGAGCTGCTGACGCTCATGGCGGGCTGCCGGGCCCTCATCTTCCCGGGCGAGGAGGACTTCGGGATCACTGTCGTCGAGGCGAACGCGGCCGGCCGGCCTGTCGTGGCCTACCTGGGCGGCGGGGCCCTCGACACCGTCGACCCGGGTGTGACCGGGGTGTTCTTCTCCGAGCCCTCGCCCGAGAGCCTAGCGGACGCGGTGCTCCGCAGCGCCCAGATCCCCTGGGACTCGAGCGCCATCCGGCAGCACGCCTCGCGGTTCGACGGGGTGGCCTTCCGGCAGCGCATGGACGCCGTCCTCGCCCCTTTCATGCCGCGTCCCGCGGCCGGGCGCGCGGCCGACCGGGCGTCCGCGACGCGCTAGGGCGGCACTCCCTGCCTCAGATGCTCGAGCGTATCCGTCCGCCTCGCGATGGCTCGCGCGACGCGGCGCCGGCACTGCCGGCTGCGCGGCGGGCCGCCAGGCTGCAGATCTCCGTCCTGGTCCCGACCTATCGTCGCCCGACGGACCTGCGCCGGTGTCTCGACGCGCTGGCCGCGCAGTCGAGACGGCCCGACCAGTTGGTCGTGGTCGTCCGCGACGTCGACGCGGAGTCGCACGAGGTGGTCGAGTCGTTCCGACTGCGCGCGAAAGACCTCAACGTCCAGGTCGCGACGGTTAGCCACCCCGGGATCCTGCCCGCCATGAACACCGGCTTAGCCGCGATGTCTGGCGACGTGCTCTGCTTCACCGACGACGACGCGGAGCCATTTCCGGACTGGCTGGAGCGCATCGAGCGGTGGTACGAGGATCCGTCGATCGCAGGTGTCGGCGGGCGGGACCTGAATGTGCTCGCGCCGCAGACGCTGACCCAGTCTTGCCGCGTGGTGGGCCGATGGACCTGGTACGGGCGAGTCGAGGGAAACCACCACCTCGCGCTCGAGCCGGCGCGGCCGGTCGATGTCTTCGTCCTGAAGGGCGTGAACATGTCGTACCGCGCGAGCGTCTTCGAGGGATTCCGGCTGGACGAGCGGCTGGCCACCTTCGCGACGAGCGAGTACGAGTTTGACGCCGGGTCATTCGCACGCCGCAACGGTGGCCGGCTCGTCTACGACCCCCAGGTTCTGGTGCGCCACTACACCAGCCCCCGGGCGGAGTGGGGGCGGGAGGACCTCGTCCGGTTCTACGACCACTCCCACAACCTGACGTACGTGATGCTGAAGCAGCTCCCGCTGGGCCGCCGGCTGATCTTCCTTTTCTACATGTTCCTCGTCGGCCAGCGGGCGTCGTGGGGCCTGGTCACCATCCTCCACCAGGCCGTGGTCCGGCGGCGCCTCGTACCGTGGGCCGAGATCCAGCAGTCAATGTCCGGGAAGATCGACGCCATCCGCACGTATCTCGCCTGGCGGCGGGAGCAGCGCGCCCGGCCCCCGCGAGACTCTGGCGGACGGTCCTCGATCGGCTGACGGGCGCCCGCTGGCCTCGACACCGACCACACATGAGCTCCAACGAGAAGCCCGAGCGGCCCGCGCGCGCGTTCCGGCGGCGACTCACTGGGAGCCGGCTCGAGTGGCTCCCCGAGGGGTTCGCTCAGGGGGCCGCGGTGCTGCTGGGCGGCCGGGCGGGGTTCCATGCGCTGGGCCTACTGAGCGGCGTCTTCCTGGCCCGCGGCCTGGGACCGGACGGCCGGGGCTCGTACGTCGCGGTGCTGCTCTGGCCGATCTTCCTGGGGGGGCTCGCGACTCTCGCCGTCCAGCGATCCGCTCTCTACCTCAGGGCCCGTCATCCCGAGTACGAGCGCGACCTGGCCGCGACGGGCGTGTGGGTGGCACTGCTGGCGGGTGGCGGGCTGGTGCTGGCCGGGGAGTTGTGCCTCCCGTGGCTCCTGCAGGGGCACCCGGACTGGGTGTTCCACCTCGCTCGCATCGGGCTCCTGGTGGCGCCAGTGATGACTCTGACCGACGTGCTGATGAGCCTGTTCGACGGTGCCCGGGAGTACCGGCTGCTGACCGCGTTCCGGATCGGCCCCCTGCTCTGCCAGGTGGTGGGGTTCGGCGTGCTGCTCCTGTTTCACGCCCTGACTGTGACGACCGCGGTCTGGCTGTGGATCGTCATCACCGTGGTGTTCTGCGGTATCCAGTACCTGGTGGTAGCCAGGCGCTCCGGCGTGGTCATGTGGCCGCGGCCGGCAGTGGTCCGGGAGAGCCGCCGGTACGCGGTTCGGTCCTACCCGACCTTCATCGCCGATCTCGCCGCGTCCTTCCTGGACCAGCTCTACCTGGTGCCTATCCTGTCGGCCACGGACATGGGCCTGTACGTAATCGCCACACGATCGGCCATTATCGTCGACGTGCCGGTGGCCATCGCTCAGCTCCTGTTCACGTTCGTGGCGCGGATGTCGCCGGCGCAGGGCATCGGACTGGCGCAGCGAGTCGCGATGATCGGCGTGGTGGTCACGGCCGTCCTGGGAGGCGCGCTGTTCGTCGCCTCTGGGCCGTTGATCCTCTTCCTCTACGGCCACGCGTTCGAGGGCGCGATCGCGCCGTTCCGGATCTTGGTGGTCGGGGCGTTCGCGATCGGCGTGCGGAAGATCCTCGCCGAGGGCCTGAGCGGGATGGGGAAGCCGCAGTACGGTGGCGCAGGGCAGGTGATGGCGCTGGTGGCGATGACGGCGCTGCTTTGGACCCTGGTGCCGCGGGGTGGCATTCTCGGAGCGGTGTGGGCGGTCGCCATATCGCAGTGGGTGAACCTGGCGGTGACCGGCTTCCTGTTCTGGCGAGAGCGGCAGCGCGTGATCAGGGCCAGTTCGATCGATCGGCTCGAGGGCGAGGCCCAGGCGTCGCATCGGGGGCGCCCGTGAGAACGCGGAGGGCGGGGCGGGTGGATTGCGGGCGACCCGGCGTGATCCGGGTCGCGGGAGAGAGGCGTAGTCTGTGAATGCGATGACGTCGAATCGTTCCGCGTACCTGGTGGCCGGCGCGCTGTGCGCCCTGGCAGCCATCGTGTTCTGGCAGATCCTCGCGGTGCAAGGGGACGTCCGGCTCGTCGCCGTGCTGGTCGGCGCCGTTGCGCTCGTTTACCTCTGCATGACACGGCCCCGGGTCACGCTTCTGGTCACCATGGCGTGGCTGCCGTTCCTCGGCTTCACGCGACGCCTCATGGACCCGGGCGGCGAGCCGGGGGCCGACCCGATGCTGCTCGTCGTCCCGATCGTCACCATCGTGCTGACCGCGCAGGCGGCCTGGAACTGCCGAGAGCGGCTCCTGACGAGCATCGACCGCTCCCGGACGACCATGCTGGTCACGCTCCTGCTGCTGGCGTTGATCCTGTCGGTGTTCAATCCGATACAAGGGGACCCGCTGGTCGGACTGAGCGGCACCATCTTCCTGTTCTTCCCAGTGCTGTGGTTCTACCTTGGGCGCATGTACTTCGACGACGACACAGTCATGCTCATCCTGCGGATCCTGGTTTGGACGGGCTTCGTGTGCGCCCTGTACGGCGCGTACCAGGCCGTCGCCGGGTTCTCTGCTGCGGAGGAGCACTGGATCGCGACCCGGAACTTCGCGTCGCTCCAGGTCGGCCGGTTCATCCGGCCGGTCTCCACGTTCCCGAGCCCCGAGGAGTGGAGCCGCTACATGGTGGTTGCGGCGATCTCCGCGCTCGGGCTCGCCATGGCGGGGGCGCGCCGCCGCCTGGCGCTGGTCGTGGTCGGCGTGATCTGCGTCGGCGTTGTGTTCCTGAGCGCCATCCGCATCTCGGCCTTCGGCCTCATGGTGAGCTTCGCGGTCCTGGTGGTCGTGATGGCCAAGTCGCGCGCCCGGGCGGTCGGGGCGCTCGCCGGCCTGGCGCTGCTGGCGTTCGTGTTCACGTGGGTGGCCCCGGCGATCTCCATGAACGAGGAGTACGCGTCGAACGTGGCGCTGGACGCGTTCTTCGGCCGCGCCAGCCGGGGCATCGTGGACCCCTTGAGCGAGGGGACGCTGTGGGAGCGGGTTGACCTGTGGCTCGACCTGTTCGGCCGGATCATCCCGCAGTACCCGCTGGGCATGGGCCTGAGCGTGCCCACGCTCGGCGCCTGGCGGTTCGACTCCGCGGTGAAGGTCGGGACCGAGAGCTACGCGGTCGCCCTTTTCGTGGCGACCGGCTTCATCGGCGGTGGCCTTCTCCTCGCCGTGTTCTGGGGGATCATCGCGCGGATGATACGGCTCTACCGACGCTCAGCCGATCCGGTCGTCGGTATCGTCACCGCTCTCACGGCCGGGATCATTTTCACCAGCCTGGTGGGCAACAGTCTGTCGCTGTACACGGTTGGGCCGCTGGGTTGGGGTCTCATGGGATGGCTCTCCGCGCGGGAGTCGGGCGCATGACCAGTCGCACAACGGCCGGACTGGACGGATCCGCTGGACGCCCGGCCGCGGCCGGCGGCGCGAAAGGCGACTGAGGCCATGTGTGGAATCTTCGGAGTCAAGGGCGGGATCGAGGGGGCGCCCTTCGATCGGATGGACGCGGCGATCACCCACCGGGGGCCCGACTCCGGCGGGCTCCACGTGGACCGCGCCGGCGACGTCGCCATCGGGATCCGTCGGCTGCGGATCATCGACCTCCAGACGGGCGAGCAGCCAATCCACAACGAGGACAAGACGGTGTGGATCGTCTTCAACGGCGAGATCTACAACTACGCCGAGCTGCGGGCGCTGCTGGAGGGGAAGGGCCATCGGTTCTACACGCGCTCGGACACGGAGACGATCGTCCATCTGTACGAGGAGTATGGGACGGCGTGCGTCCAGTTCCTGCGCGGGATGTTCGGATTCGCGCTCTGGGACGCACCGCGTCGCCGACTCCTGCTGGCGCGGGATCGGCTCGGCGTGAAGCCCCTCTACTACTGGCAGAGTGGCCGCCAGCTAGTCTTCGGATCGGAGATCAAGGCGATCCTCGAGCACCCGGCGGTCCCGCGCTCGGTCGACCGTGAGGCACTGCTGAGCCACCTCTCGCTCCAGTACGTGCCCCACCCGCGCACGATGTTTGCCGGCATCTCGAAGCTCCCGCCCGGGCACGTGCTGCTCGCCGACGACCGGGGGGTCTCCATCGAGCGCTACTGGGCGCCCACATTCGCGAACGTCCCCCGGCCCGTGCCCGAGTCGGTCATCGTCGAGGAGTGCCAGCAGCTCCTCCAGGAGGCGGTGGCGCTCCGGCTCGTCGCGGACGTCCCGGTCGGGGCGCTGCTCTCGGGTGGCGTCGACTCGAGCCTCGTCGTCGCCCTCATGGCCCGGCAGACCTCGAATCGTGTCAAGACGTTCACGGTCGGCTTCGAGGAGGCGGGCGGCTACAGCGAGCTGGCCGAGGCGCGGCGCGTGGCGAACCTGATCGGGACCGAGCATCACGAGGAGATCCTGAAGCCGGTCCAGGTCGAAGCGCTCCTGCCGAGGCTGATCTGGCACATGGACGAGCCGATCGCGGACCAGGCGGCGATCCCGACGTATCTGATCTGCCAGGCGGCGGCGTCCCGCGTCCGGGTCGTCCTGACCGGGGAGGGGGGCGACGAGATCTTCGGCGGCTACCCCCGCTACGCCTGGTTCCAGATCGCCGCTGCGCTCCACCGGCGAGCGCCCGGCCTGGCCGCGGTGACCGCGGCCGCGCTTCGGAGCGTGACCTGGCGCCCCGAGGCCCGGCGAAAGCAGGAATTGCTTCTCGGCGCGTTCGGCGACGCCGAGCGACACCTCCGCTGGATCGGAACGTTCGCCGGCCCGGAGCTGGCGAGCGTGCGTGGGCCGGCCCTCATCGACGGCTTGCCGCAGGATCCGGCCCTGGACCGGGCGGCGCGGGTGCTCGCGGGCTCCGGGACCGACCTGGTCCATCGGCTCATGGCGCTCGACCTGGACGGGTGGTTTCCCGACAACATTCTCGCCAAGGTCGACAAGATGAGCATGGCCCACTCCCTCGAGGCGCGGGAGCCACTTCTGGATCATCGGCTCGTCGAGGTGATGGGGACCATCCCGTCGCGGTTCAAGGTTCGCGGGCTCAAGACCAAGATCCTGCTGAAACTGGTGGCGGAGCGCGTTTTGCCGCCCGAGGTCGTGCACCGCCGGAAGCACCCGTTCCGGGTCCCGATCGGACCGTGGCTCCGAGGGCCGCTCGATGGCCTCGCGCGCGAGCTCCTGGCGCCCGAGGCGCTCCGTCGCGACGGGTACTTCGATGTCGCCCGGGTTAGCGCGCTGCTGCGGGCGCACCGCGAGGGGCAGCGGGACACGAACCGCCAGCTGTGGGCGCTTCTCTGCTTCCAGCTCTGGCACGCGATCTTCATCGCGCGCTCCGTGAAGGTGTGAAGACAGCCGACGGCCCCCCGTCGGGCGGTGATCGGGTGTTCTGCGTGACACTCGATTTCCCGCCTCGGGTCGGGGGGATCCAGATCATGGTGCACCGGCTCGCCCTGAGCTTTCCGTCGCTCCGGCCGCTGGTCGTCGCGCCGGTGAGCCCGGGCGCCGCCGACTTCGACGCGAGCCTGCCGGTGCCCGTGGTCCGCGTGTGGCCGGAGCCGTCCGGCGGGCGTGTGCGGAAGCTCTTGTGCCTCCTCAGCATGTTCGGCCGCACGATCCTCGAGGCCTGGCGCCTGCGCCCGCGAGTTCTCCTCTGCAGCCACGTCGTGGTCGCGCCGATCGCCCGGGCGGTGCGGTGGCGCTTCGGCGCACCGTTCGCCGTCTACGTGCACGCCTACGAGCTCATCCACCTGAAGGGCGTCTTGGCCCGCTGTCTCCGGGCGGCGGACGCGGTGATCGCCGATAGCCACTACTCGAAGGAGCTCGCGATCCGGCTGGGCGTGCAGGCTGATCGGGTGGCGGTGATCGGGCAGGGGGCCGACGCCGACGTCGAGCCGGCGGCCTCGAGCGATCAGGTGGGGAGAGGCGCCCGGAGCCTCATCCTGTGCGTCGCCCGGATGGAGGAGCTCTACAAGGGCCAGGACGTTCTGATTCGGAGTCTTCCGATCGTCGCGGCCCGGGTGCCGGAGGTGCGGCTGGTGCTGGTCGGCGAGGGTCCGTATCGCGACTACTTCCAGCGGCTCGCCGAGTCCATGGGCGTGTCCGACCGGGTGCTCTTCACGGGGCGCGTCTCCGACGCTGAGCGCGACCGCTGGTTCCGGGAGTGCGACGTCTTCGCCATGCTGAGCCGCGTGAGCGCGCTGGACGGTGCCGGTGAGGGCTTCGGAGTCGCGTATGTCGAGGCGGCAGCGCACGGGAAGCCGGTCGTGGCCGGGCGTGCCGGAGGTTCGGTGGACGCGGTGCTCGACGGGGTCACGGGGCTCCTGCCGGATCCCCAGAGCGTGCCGGAGGTCGCCGACGCGCTCGTGCGCCTTCTGACGGACCGGGATCTCGCGCGGAGGCTCGGGGAGGCGGGGCGCCTGCGGGTTGCGACGGACCTCAGCTGGCGCGAGATCGGCCGCCGTGTGGAGGGCGTCCTCCGGAACGCCATGGCCGTGACGGAGACGGCGCGCCGCTGAGCTCTGGGTTGCGGGTCGCCCTCGTCAATCACAGCGGAGAGGTCAGCGGGGCCGAGGTGAGCCTCCTCGGGACCGCGGACGCCCTCCGCGGCGCCGGCGTCCGCGTCCTCGTCGTCGCCCCCGAGTCGGGTGACCTGGCCACCCGCGCGCGGGCGGCGGGCCACGACGTGGAGACGGTACCGTTCCCGGCGCCCCGCCTGACGCGCAATCCGTTCCTCGCCGCGCGTCGGCTCGGCGCGCTGGCCGGCGCCGCGTCGCCCCTGGCCCACCTCGTCCGTCGCCGGGAAATCGAGCTCGTCCACGCCAACTCCGTGCGGGCGGGCCTCATCTGCTCGCTCGGGCGGCCCCTCCATCGCCGGCCGGTCGTCTGGAGCGTCCGGGACTTCGTGCCTGTGAGCGCCGTGGGCGTGGCCATCCGCGTGGCGGCGGGCTTCGGCGCCGCGCGGATCGTCGGAAACTCGAACGTGATCTCGGCCGACTTCGCGAGGTGGCCGTGGCTCCGGGCGCGGGCGCACACCGTTTATCCGGGCGTCCCGGCCAGCGCGTTCGACGCGGCAGAGGGGCCGAACTTCCGGGAGGCTTGGGGTGTGGCGCCGACGGACATGGTCGTCGGCTGCGTCGGCCAGATCGCCCCGTGGAAGCGTGTCCATGACGCACTCGCGGCGTTCCGCGCGGTCGCCGCGGCTTCCGCCGCCGCTCGCATGGTGATCGTTGGCGCCCCGAAGTTCCGCGCCGAGAACCAGGCGTACCTGGCCGAGCTCCAGGCGCTCGTCGCCGGCTGGGGGCTCGCGCCACGCGTCGTGTTCGCGGGCTTCCAGGAGGACGTCCAGCGCGTCTTCCGGAGCATCGACGTCCTCATCCATGCCACCGACCGGGAGCCCTTCGGCCGGGTCCTCGTTGAGGCCATGGCCCAACGGGTCCCGGTCGTGGCGGTTGGCGCCGCCGGCATCGTCGAGATCGTGCGGGATGGCCAGACCGGCTTCCTGGTGGCCGCGGGCGACACGGCCTCGATGGCCGCGCGGACGCTCGATCTCCTGCGGGACGGCGCGCTGCGGCGCCGGATGGGCGAGGCCGCGCGCCAGCGGGCGTGGGAGACCTTCCGCACGGATGAGGCCGCGCGACGTCTCGTCGAGATCTACCGAGCGGTGCTGGCCGAGCGGGCCGGGGGCGCCCACGCGCTGGCCTGAGCGCGCGCCCCCCCACTCTCAGGAGCGGTTCCCGGCCCTCCGGAAGAGCAACCGCTCGAGGCGCGCCCCGCGGACGATGCCAGGAAGCTTCCGCAGCGACCGGTTCCGGGCGAGGTAGATCGGCAGGTGGAGAAAGTAGAGGACGTGGAAGCCGATCGCCTTCAAAGGATTGGGAAACAGCACGAGGTAGCGCTTCGCGCCCACGTAGAGGCGCGCAGATTCGCACAGGGCGGCGTACTGGTCGATGGTCGGCCTGTCCTCAGCAGCGCGCTCGACGAGCGTGCTCCGAGTGGCGCCGGTGTCGCGGCTCCGTAGCTCCGGGGCGTGCCGGATGGCGTAGCCGGACTTCAGCGCCCGGAGCGAGAGCTCCGCATCCTCGTAGCCGAAGAAGATGTTCTCGTCGAAGCGGTGCGTGTTCAGGAAGCGACGCGGGAACACCGTCGCCTGGATGGCGACGGCCTCGGGCGTGGCCGCCGGCACGAAGTAGCCGCGGAACGAGAGCCGCACCGGCACGCTAGCGACTCCGTCCTCGCGCACCGACACGCCGGTCAGGATGACCCGGTCCCAGCCCGGCCCGATCGTCGCGTAGTGAGCAAGCGCGTTCGCGAAGAAGTCGCGGTCGACGATCACGTCGTCGTCCACGAAGCTCACGAGGTCGATGTCCGGCCGCACAGAGGCCAGCGCGTGGTTCCGGTTCGCGCACACGCCGCGGCGCGGGCCCTCGAGGTACGTGGCGGCCGGCACGCGCTCGACGATCGCGCGGTTCCTCGCGCGCATGGCGGGATCGGCGGAGTCGTCCGACACGACGATCTGGTCGGGAGACTCCGTCGAGGCCTGGAATGCGGCGAGGCATGCCGACAGGGGCTCGGGCCGGTTCCGAGTGGTCACGCAGGCCGCGATCTTCACCGCCCCCACCTTGCCATGGCCGAGCAGGGCGCCAGTCTACCGGAGCGCGCCCGACCCGGTCAAACGGCGGGACCGTCGGATCCGCTATTCCGCGATGCTCAGGAGATACGGGCTGTCGCCGACGGGAAGCGACACGACCAGCGTGGACGCGGTTCGCTCGATGACATTCACCGGACGGTTCGTCCCGGTGAGCGGGTCGAAGTACCGGAGCGAGGCCGCCCGACCGTCGACGTTGGTCAGCTTCACGATGAACTCCGTGTCGGGCAGCGTCTGGAGGATGTTCCGGCTCATCACGTAGATGGCGACCACGAACGTCCGCGGATCGACCTGGAAGGGGAAGATCGCCAGGGCGTCCTCGTAGGTCAGGTCCGGGTGCGTGGCGTCGCCCCGGAAGATGATCCCGCCGCCGTCACCATCCGCAGCCGCCGCGGCGGCGCCGACCTGACGCGGCGTGCCCACCGGCGTCGCGCCCTCGAAGACGCGCGCGGCGTTGCCGAGAGCCTTGAAGGGGAGCGGCAGGACGGCGTCGGGATTCGAGGGGTAGCTGGAGAGCTGAGCCACCGAATCCGGCATGAGGTCATACGCGAGGAGGTTGTGGTCGAGATAGTCGGCGAAGAACCAGATTCCCGCGATGCCCTTGTTCAACCAGAAGAACGAGGCCCGGAGGAGCGCCTTGGCCTTCAGGTAGGAGGCCTTCTGCACGTCGGTGACGCCGTAGCCCGACGGGTTGAATCCCCACTCCGTCATGTAGTGGCGGAAGACCGGCGACGAAGGGGGACGCTCCTGCCGTCCGTTCGGCGTGAGGTGCCGGACGAGGCCGTCGGGCCGGATGTACATGCCGGCGCCCTCCGGCATCACGACCCGGTAAGGGGGTGCCGGCGGGGCGTAGCCCTCCAGGTTGTAGGCGATGCCCTGGTGCTCGTCGGCGAACGAGTCGTACTCGGCGAACTCGTAGGGATGGTAGGACTGCCCGAGCATGCCCGGGGGTAGGCTGGGCACCTGGGGGTTGAAGAAGGTCGTGTTGCTGAAGCCCCAGATCGGCGTCACGCGCGGGTACTCCGCGGCGAGCATCGCCACCGTGCGCCGCGCGAGCTCCCACGACCGCTTGCCGGGCTGGAGCGACACCTGATCCGGCACGATCGGCGGTGAGTAGTAGTTGTTGATCTTGAGGAAGTCCGAGCCGAACGTCAGCTCGTTCCAGATTTCGACGTCGAAGTCCGTAATGCCCGCCGCGATCACGGCGCGCACCGAGGTCCGGACGTACGCGAGCCAGCCCGCGACCGTCTCCTCGTACGCCGCGGTGCCCGGCTCGGAGAGCGGCTGGTAGCGGAGGGTGTCGAGCTTGACCGACTGGCCGGCGCCGAGGGTGACGGGCAAGGGCTTCGAGAGGGTCACGGTGCGCGACGACGTGTTGACGGCGGTGATGATGACCTCCGCCATCTTGTAGCCTGTCAGGTTCGAGAGGCCGGTGTAGCTTGGCTTGATGCCGCTCACGTCGTTGAGCTGAAGGGTGCGGTTCCCGGCGCCGGCGGTGGTCGAGACGGTTCGCCCCGTCAGCTCGCGATGGGGGACGGGATAGCCGTGGTGCCCGTTGAGGAGGATCAGCGGGCGGATCCCATTGGCCTTCGCCGCGCTCAGGATTGCCGCCATGGTCGTCTTCGTGGACGGGATGAGGTCGAGGGTGTCGTAGTCCGTGCGCCCCCACCCGATCTCGATGCGGATGCGGGCAATGCCGCTCTCGGCCAGGAGCCGCATCTCGACGTCGTGGCGCACCCGGTACGTGTCGACGTGGTAGTTCAGTCCGAGGCCGTCGAGATAGGCGGAGGCGGGCATCGTCTCCAGCCAGCCGCGCCACGGATGCTTGTAGTGCGAATGGTACGGGTTGGGCACGTCGAGCTGGCCGGGATCGAGCTGGTTGACCAGGGCGACGTTGATGTCGTTGATCTGGATCGACACCGAGCGGTCGTTGTTGGACTCGACGGCCTCGACGACGGTACGGCCGGAATCGGCCCGCGCGGTCACGCAGTGCGTGCCGGGCGCGGCCGCCGGCGCGGTCACCGTCGTCGTCAGCCGCGTGGACGCCCCGGCCGCCAGGGAGGGGACCGGGAACGTCTTGAGGACCGAGGCCCCCGCGTCGCTCGTGTCCGAGCATTCCTTGAACAGGAGCGCCGCGACGTGCGCCGGGGCCGTCGCGGAGCCGATGTTCTTGACCGTGAAGGCGGCGCCCACGGTGGTTCCGGGGCGTAGCTGGGTCGAGTCCAGCGAGAGCTCGGAGACGGTCAGGTCGGGCATCTGCACAGTGAGCTTGATGGCCTTCCGCCGGAACTGGCTGGAGGGAGTGACGGCGACGGTCGATGCCACCATCCCCGCCCAGGGGCCCGTTGCGGCGGCCGTGTCGATCTGGGCGATCAGGTAGTAGGCGCCCGGATCCGTGCTCGGGATCGTCATGGGTGACGTGAGCCGGAGGCTGCCGTTCGCGGGGATCGTGTCGACCGGCAGGGTGGCGACCAGCACGCCCGCGGAGAGCGGCGCGTCGGGGTTGGTCGCCAGGAAGACGACGACGCTGGTGGGACGCGAGGCCACCCGGCCGGCGTTGCCCACGCGGAGGTTCGCGACCACCGCTTGGCCTGGCTGCACGAGGCTCGGGTCCACCGACAGGTCGGCGATCGCCACGTCCGGCACGGCCACGTCGAACCGGGCGGTCCTCGAGTTGTTCGTGTCGTTCGACTCGCCGACCGCCAGCGACGGATCGAGCCTGGCCAGGAGGTTGTACGACCCTGGTGTCACCACCGGCACCGTCACCGGGACCTTCAGGGCGACCGTCTTGCCGGGGCCGAGCTCGGGGATGTCGAAGGTGCTGCTCGGCGCGACGGTCTGGGTCGCGGTCGCGGAGGTCGGCAGGACGAACAGCGCGCCGGTCGTCTTGGCCGCGGGGACGGCGCCTCCGTTCCGGACGGTGACGCTCGCGCTCACGACGTCGGCGGCGCGGACGATCGTTGGCGAGAGCGTCAGGGCGTCCGCTCGGAGATCGGGCAGGGCGACCTGGAACGAAGCGGCGCGGCGGTTGTTGGCGTTGTTGGTTTCGGCGAGCCGGCCGGCCGCGTCCAGGACGGCCAGGATCTGGAAGGAGCCGGGCGCGACGTTGGGGACACGGAAGGTCACGAGGAGCGGGGCAGACGCACCGGCGGGCAGGACCGCGGTCGTGGTGGAGCCGAGGAGCGTCGCGACCTCGAGGGGCGTCTCGGCGGATCGCGCGAAGTAGAGGGCGACGGGCGCGGCATCGGCCGCGACGGCGCCCGCGTTCCGGACGGTGAGGGTGGCGGTGACGCTGTCACCGGCGCGGGCCACGGCCGGCGCGAGGCTCAGGGCGCTCGGCGTCAGGTCCGGGAACGTGACGCGAAGCGAGGTGGCCCGGCGGTTGTTGGCGTTGTTGGTCTCGGCGAGCCCGCCGGCCGCGTCGATGACGGCGAGGATCTGGAACGTCCCCGGGGCCACGTCCGGGACGTGGAAGGCCACGGGGAGCGGCGTGGACGCCCCGGCGGGGAGCACCGGAGTCGTGGTGGAGCCGAGCGGCGTCGCGAGTTCGAGGGGCGTCCCCGCGGACGGCGCGAAGTAGAGGTTGACCGACGCGGCATCTGCCGGAACCGGTCCCGCGTTGCGGACGGTGACGGTGGCGGTGACCGCGTCGCGGGCGCGAGCCACGCTTGGAGCGAGGCTCAGCCCACTCGGGGTGAGGTCCGGGAACGTGACACGGAGCGACGTGGCGCGGCGGTTGTTGGCGTTGCTGGTCTCGGCGATGCGCCCCGGACCGTCGACGACCGCGACAATCTGGAAGGTTCCCGGCGCGACGTTTGGCACGCTGAACGTGACGGGCAGGGCGGCCGATCCGCCGGCGGGGAGCGTCGGGGTCGTCGTGGTGCCGATGGGCGTTGCGAGCTGGAGCGGCGTGTCGGCGGACGGCGCGACGTAGAGGGCGATCGGCGCGGGATCGGCCGGGACGCGCCCGGAGTTGCGGATCGTGACGGTGGCGGTCACGCTATCGCGGGCGCGGGTCACCGGCGGGCTGAGCCGGAGGTCCTGCACGGTGAGGTCCGGGAACGTGACCTGGAGCTCGGCGCTGCGACGGTTGTTGGTCTCGCTAGTCTCGGCGAGGCGGCCGGGCGCGTCGATGACGGCGATGATCCGGAAGGTTCCCGGGGCCAGGTCCGGAACCGGGAAGGTCACAGGGAGTGGGGCGGACGCGCCGGCGGGGAGCGTCGGGGTCGTCGTGGTGCCGATGGGCGTTGCGAGCTGGAGCGGCGTGTCGGCGGACGGCGCGACGTAGAGGGCGATCGGCGCGGGATCGGCCGGGACGCGCCCGGAGTTGCGGATCGTGACGGTGGCGGTCACGCTATCGCGGGCGCGGGTCACCGGCGGGCTGAGCCGGAGGTCCTGCACGGTGAGGTCCGGGAACGTGACCTGGAACTCGGCGCTGCGACGGTTGTTGGTCTCGCTAGTCTCGGCGAGGCGGCTGGGCGCGTCGACGACGGCGAAGATCTGGAAGGTCCCCGGAGGGACGCTGGGAACGGCGAACGTGACGGGAAGCGCAGCGGACGCGCCGGGCGCGAGCGACGGGGTCGTGGTCGTCCCCAAGGGGGTCGCGAGATCCAGAGGTGTCTGCGCCGAGGCCGCGAAGTAGAGGGCGACGAGCGCGGCATCGGCCGGCCCGGCGCCGGAGTTCCGGATCGTCACGGTGGCCGTGACGGAGTCGCGGGCGCGAGCCACCGGCGGAGCGAGCCGCAAGTCCGTGACCACGAGGTCTGGCCTCGTCTGCGCTGCGGCGCCGAGCGGCGCCGTAAGCGCGCAGACGACCAGCGCCATCGTGAGGGCGCGGATCCTGCCGGTGACACCACATGGCATAGCCCGGCTGGCGGACATAGTCCCGCTCCTTCCGGAGGCCCCCTCCGGAGGAGCATCTGCTCCCCATCCTTCTTCGGTAACCCGGCTATCAGGTGAGCGAGGTGCACTCGCGCCTGACCCGTGGCTTTGCGTCCCCGCCTCACGACGGGTTTGCCCTTTTCGGAAGGAGGCCGTCCTGTTCAGTTGTCGGACCTGTAACTGGACGCGACTCGTGGTGCAAGTTAGGTGCCCTAGTTCGTCGTCGGGCGCACCGTCTGCACGAGACGGCAGAATTGCCTGTCCGCACAGTCAGATACGATGGGAATCGGGATCGTCGCTGGATCTTTTCGTCGGACGCCCGTCGACGGTTTGGCGTGCCAGATTTACACTCGCGAGACACTACGACAGTCGGTGGCACGTCGAGTCACTGCCAGGCTGGACACCCGGACAGGGGTCGCAGGCAAGCGGGGCCCGGCGAACCCACTATCCTGTTAGTATCGATCGTCGAAGCGATTCAGGCGCCCGGCGCGCGCAGCGCGCCGCCTCGCCGCCCAAGCCGGCCGCTCATGGCGGATGCTCGAAACGCGCATGTCAGGCGACCGGTGTGGGGACCCGCCATGACCCAGACATGCGGCTGGTCCGGGAGCGGAGACACGAACGCATGGTGGCCCCGATGACATCCGGCGGCGATCGCGCCGGGCGGCTCTCGGATGTCGGCTGGGTCCTCGTCTTCTTCCTCTGCAGCTTCTGGCTCACCAACAGCGGATTCGAAACCTCCGAGGCCGTCTATCAGTACGCCGTCGCGCGGAACGTGGTCGAGACGGGACGGCTCGGATTCGACCATCCGATGGAGGGCATCTTCCACACGGCGCCGAACGGCATGACGTACGGCGCCCACGAGATCGGCAACGCCGTGGTCCTGATCCCAGTGGCCACGCTGGGCGCCGTCGCGAACAGGGTTCTGCTGAGGCTCGGTTTCAAGCCCGAGCTGGCGAGCCGTGTCCCGCCGTTCATCACCTCCTTCCAGGCGGGTCTCCAGGCGGCCCTCGCGCTCGCGCTGCTGTACCTGATCCTCACCCGGGAGTACGGGCAGAGCCCGAGAGCGGCGTTCGCGGGCTCGCTGGCCGTCGGCTTCGGCACGTATTACTGGAGCTACAGCCGGAGCCTGTATGACGGCATGTTGTGCCTCCTCCTGCTGGTGGCCGCCCTGGTGCTTCTGCTCCGTTACCGCGGCGGGGCGTCGGTCGGCGCGGTCGTCGGAGCGTTCACGCTGCTGGGGTTCTCGATCATCACGCGCCTGACGATGGTCCTGCCCACGGCCGCGGCCTTCCTGTTCATCCTCATGTCCGGCCGGCGTCCCGTATGGCGGCCCTTGATGGCGGGCGCGTTGGCGCTGGTCCCCTTCGGGGTCTGGCAGCTCTGGTACAACAGCCTCCGCACCGGGAATCCGTTGGTATCCCCGGTCCAGACCGCCCAGTACGCGGCCAACAACGCCCTCGACGGCCACCTGGGGACCGGCCTGATCGGTCTCACGCTGAGCCCGGGTAAGAGCATCTTCGTCTATGCCCCGCTCCTCGTGCTCGCGATCGCGGCGTTCCCGAGCTTCTGGCGCCGAGACCGCGCGTCCGCGATGTTCGTCCTCGTCTCCGGAGGACTGTGGCTCCTCCTCCACGCCAAGCTTCGGAGCTGGTACGGCGCGTGGGGGTGGGGGCCACGGCACCTGATTACGCTCTTGCCGATCCTCGCGCTGCCGGCGCTGGTCGCGCTGCCCGGCCTCTGGGCGAAGCGCTGGGGGCGGACGATGATCGTGGTCGCGACGACGATGGGCGTCGTGCTCGGGGCGGCAGCGATCGTGGGGAACTGGCACTTCCGCCTGGAGCTGGCGGTCGCCGAGGGGCGGGAGGGCGACGCGACGTTCGTCTGGGGGCGGCACTCCCAGGCGGTCGACATGCTGGCGGGCGCCGGGAGCAATCTGCTGGTCGTAGCCGGCCGGCGTCAGCCGATCGCCCTGCCAACGTACTCCGACCTCGACAACTACGCGTCGAACCGGATCAACGTGTGGTGGCTCACGCTCGCACGGGTGGGCGTGCCCCGCATGGCGCTCGGGCTCGCCTGCGCCGTGCTGTTGGTGGGGCTCGTGTGGGCGGCAGCGCGCCTCGCCCGCGAGCCCGGCAGGTGACGGGATGCGGATCCTGGCCGGCGCCGGGACCGAGACTGCGGCACGACGTGCATATACACTCGTGCTCCTCGGCAGCCGGGACGGGCTCGGATGCCCCGGCCGGTCAGAGAGGAGGAACTACCGCGGCGGGTCCACCCCGAGGCCGCGAAGCCGACGTAGCGCCTCGCCGTGTAGCCAGACCCGATGGCGAATGGACCAGGTCGCCTTGAGGAATCGGGTCCAGAGCTTCTGGCGGCGAAGGCGCTCCGACGTCAGGACGTGGGTGGCATCTCCGATGTGATAGAGGTGCCGGGAGCCGCCGCCGAGCTGGACGTTTCGCTCGACCTCTGGTCCGCGGTACGCCCATTCGCGCCCACCGGCGACATGCGCGTAGTCGTGCTGTTGGTGGACAGCCATGACCGCCTGGCTCGCGTCCACGACCGGCACTCCTAGGATTCGCGCCCTCCATACGAGCCAGTTGTCGAACCCGGCTCGTCCGACCGCGAAGGGGGGCGGCGCCGGATAGAGGTCGTGGTTGAAGACGAAGTAGTCGATGAACCAGCTGCCGCGATGCTCGCCATCGGCGACGACCCGGCGCCGGAGCTCCGCCTGCCATGATGGATCCGCGAAGGGGACCGGCGTGGGCAGGTCGAGATTCCAGCATTCGCCGACCATCAGGAACCGGCGCATCCTGGCACGCACACGCGCGACCGCCGGCAGGAAATCGTCGAGCAGCACGATGTCGCTGTTCACGTAACAGAGGGTGTCGTCGGGCGTGGCGAGGCGACGTCCCGTCTCGAACAGTTCGCTGAGCAGGGGGGTCCCGAACTCGTTGCGTTGCACGTCCGCCACGTGCTCGAGTCCGAGGTCGCGCGCGACAGTGGCTGTTCCGTCCTCGCCGCCGAAGAGCACGACGCGAACCCCGTGGCCCAGACGCGCCCAGCTTTCGATCGCGTTGCGCTGTATGACCGCGATGTGGCCTTTGAAGGGCTTGGGGATGGCGAAGAGCGTCAACATGCGGCGGCCTCACCGTGGTACGACAGTGTCGGGTGCGACGCGCCCGGTCATGCCCATCTCAACGGCTCGCGTTCGGCGCCCGCCGCGCTCTTTGCGGGGCTTCGGCCCCGTCACGCGATTGCTCAAATGCGCGATATCCGCTATCGTATAGGAGCAAAACGCGAGGAACAAGGCATGGGTCCGCACTTCCGCACTGTGGGGATGACGCCGCATGTGTGCCATCGCGAAAGCATGTGGAGGGGTGCTCGGGATGGAGCGCTGCGCCCCGCGTCCGAGGGTAGCGACATTCGATCGAGACTGGGCTCCCAGAACTTGGTGCTCGAGTGATCCCGGCGCATGACCACCGACCTCACGAACGCTCGAGTCTGGGTGACCGGCGGTAGCGGCTTCCTGGGCCAGCACGTGGTCGACGCGCTGCGCCGGCACGGCGCCAGGACGATTCTCGCGCCGCGCAGCTGCGACTACGACTTGCGCGACCGCCAGGCCATCCGCGCCGCGCTACGCGACCTGCGTCCCGACGTGCTCATCCACCTGGCAGCGGTGGTCGGCGGCATCGGCGCCAACCGTGCCAACCCGGGGCGGTTCTTTTACGAGAATGCGATCATGGGCATCGAGCTGATGGAGCAGGCGCGTGCCTTCGGGATCGCGAAGTTCGTCCAGATCGGGACCGTGTGCGCCTATCCGAAGCTGACGCCGGTGCCGTTTCGCGAGGAGTCCATCTGGGACGGCTACCCCGAAGAGACGAACGCCCCTTATGGCTTGGCCAAGAAGATGCTGCTGGTCCAGGCCCAGGCCTACCGCCGGCAGTATCGCTTCAACGCCGTCTACCTCATCCTTGTGAACCTCTATGGACCGGGCGACAATTTCGATCCGGAGAGCAGTCACGTGATCCCCGCCTTGATTCGCAAGTTCATCGAGGCCCGGGAGCGGGGTGACCGTGAGGTCACGGCGTGGGGCACCGGCGCGGCCAGTCGCGAGTTCCTTTTCGCCGCCGACGCGGCGGAGGGGATCGCGCTCGCCACCGAGCGGTACGATGGCGACGAACCCGTCAACATCGCCACAGGCCGGGAGATCACGATCCGCGAGCTCGCGGAGATGGTGCGGCGGCTCGTGGGCTACGGGGGCAGTATCCGCTGGGACACCTCGCAGCCCAACGGTCAGCCGCGCCGCATGCTCGATACGTCCCGGGCGCGCGACCTCTTCGCCTTCGAAGCCAAGGTGGGCCTCGAAGCGGGCCTCCGGCGGACGATCGAATGGTACGAGAGCCATCGGGCGAGCGAGGCGAGGCAGGGCCACGTCTGTCTGTCGCAGAACACGGGCCGCTAGCCCCCGCGTCATCGCTGCCGTGCTTCGCATCGGTTCGAGTACGTGAACCGTCGGCCGACCGGGGGTACGGTAGATGCCGGCGCGCATCCCTCCGCAAGGCGTCCCCGGCGAGGGTCGGTGGCGTCACCTGATGTCCTGACCCCCATGCAGCCGAGCATCTCCATTTGCGTGCCCACGTACCGGCGCAGCGCGTTCCTCCGGGAGGCCCTCGTGTCGTGCCTCGGCCAGGGGTACGCCAATCTACAGGTCCTGGTGGGCGACGATTCCAACGATCCGGCCACGCGGGTCTTGTGCGAGAAGCTCGACGAGCGCATCCAATATGTAGGGAACGCGACGCGCCTCGGCCAGGCGGGTAACCTCAATGCGCTCCTCGATCGGGCGCGTGGCGAGTACCTCATGGTGCTTCACGATGACGACAAGCTGGTCGGCGACGCCCTGTCCAGCCTCGTCGAGGCACTGAGGAACGACGCCGACGCGATGGGCGCGTTCGGCCTTCAGCAGATCATCGACACCAAGTCGGCCGTCGACGAGAGCGCCAGCGCCGCGCTGAATGTCTTTTGCTACCGCACCGCCGAGTTCGAGGGCGGGAGGCTCTCCAGCATGGCCTCGGCACTCAGGCAGCAGTTCCCCAACGACGGCTACCTCTTGCGGTCGGAGTGCGTGCGGGGCGTCCGATTCCGGAGGTACGAGGAGGCCGGGGACGGCTGTGACTTCGTATTTCCCCTCGACATCGCTCGGGCGCAGGGGGACCGTCGATTCCTCTTCCTGAATCGCGTGACGTGCCAGTACCGGGTTCATCCCGAGCAGGTGTCCAGCAACTTCGTCAACTATCCTGTCCTCGCGATTGTTGAAGCGATTTCGCCAAGCGAGCTGGATGACGCGGCGGCGGCGGCGCTCGTCGATTCGAAGGACAAGTTCGCCAAGCGAGCAGTTAGGGAATTGCTGGCGCGGGGCTGCCGCCGGGAGGCGAGGCGGATCATCTTCTCGGAGAGCTTTCGATTCCGCCGGAAGGCGATCCGGAACGTGGCATACCTTGCGCTGAGCTGCCTTCCGACTGTCGCCGCGAGAGCCGTTCTGGCGCCGCGGGCTGTGGGCGCGCGACGAAGTTGAGGACCGCCGGTAGGTCGGCCGGTCGCTGCCGTGCGCAACGCGCCAGCGCGCGGAACGCCTCGGGTCGGACGAGGAGGCGCCGGCGGCGACCGGGTGTCCGGCAATCTGACCAGATCCCGGCCCAGGGGCCGTTCCACGAGAGCGACCCGAGAAAGGGTCGCCGGAGGCGTGCGCCTGACCACGGCAGGGAGACGCGTTCTAGATGGCAACGAGCATCGCGGCCGGATCCCGTTCGGACCGGACCCGGAGCATCGCCTTCGTGGGACGTCACGCGAGCTCATGTCGACGACCTCGCCCGCGATTTCGGCCATCAGCCACGAACGACCGTGGAAGACGGCGGCGCGCGGTTCGTCGAGCGGTACCGAGCCGACTACCGGATCGACTGAGGGACGTCTTCGATCGGTGCCGACGTTTCGCCTGCTCGTGGTGGACCTGGATGGCACCGTTCGGTCGCGGGTGCTCGGCATCACCCCGGGCGTGCGGGCTGCCGTGGCCGCCGCGCGGGCCCGGGGAGTCCGGGTCTGCGTGGCTACCGGGCGGATGTGGCGGTCCGCGGAGCCATGGGTGCGTACCCTAGGGGCCGATTCACCGGCGATCCTCTACAACGGGGGACAGGTGTTCGACTTCGCCACCGGCCGGACGCTGTACGAGCGGGTCCTGCCTCGAGCCGCGGCCCAGGCGGCGCTCGACCTGACGCGACGCGACCCCGAAGTGCAGGCACACGTGTATCTCCGCGACCGCGTCTACGTGGAGCGCCCGCATCCTCTGACGGACGCCTATTCGGCCGATGACGGTCTGGGCGTCGACGTCGTGCCATCCTTCGACGCGCTCCTCACCGAGGACCCGCACAAGATCCTCATCATCGGGTCTCGCGATCGGATCGACGCGCTCCAGGCGAAGGTCCGGGCCGTCCGCCTTCCCGTCCACGACGTCAAGTCCGAGCCGATCTACCTGGAGATTCTTCCGCCCGGAGTCTCGAAGGGCGTTGCGCTCCAGGCCATGCTCGACGTGCTCGGCGTCGATGCGGCGGAGACGATCGCCGTCGGCGACAACTGGAACGACGTCGAGATGCTCGAGGTTGCCGGACTTGGGGTCGCGATGGGGCACGCGCCCGAGGGTGTCCGCGCCAAGGCCGACTTCGTGTGCGGCACCGTGGAAGAGGACGGGGTCGGGCGGGTCATCGAGCAATACATCCTGGACGGAGCCGGATGATTCCGGATCCGGGCCACGGCGTCAAACCGGCGTGCCCGGGACGACCCGGGAGCGGGCCGCCCCGCGGCCGCTGGTGCTTGCGGGACTGACGTGAGGGTCCTGCTGCTGTCTCCCCACAAACGGAACTGGGACACGGATCCCGTCTACCCGCAGATCGAGTCGGGGCTGCGCCGCCTGGGCTGCGAGGTCACCCTCCTCACGGAAGAGGACTACCTGAGCCCCCGCATGCCGGGCCCCGTGACGAAGCTCGTTGGCGCGAGTCTGATGCGACGGCGCGCCTTCGCTGCCGCGATCGAATCGGATGTGGTGGAGGCCGCGGGAGGGCTTGGGTGGAGCCTGTTCTCCGCACTGCGGGCCGGCCTTCAGCGGACGCCGCGGCCACTCCTGGTGACGCGTCTGCACGGGCTCGAGTACCTCGACGAGCAAGCGCGCTTCATCGAGGACATCGCCGGCTTGATCCGCTTGCCGGCGAAGTACAAGCTGTTCACCCGGCACTGGGTCAACTGGCAGGACTTCCGGAGCATCCGCCTCAGCGACGCAGTGGTGTGCCACACGTCGAGGGATGCCGACGGCGTCATGAGCCGTCGACTGAAGCCCGAGTGCGCGATCGCCACGATGCCGCTCGCGATGGAGTCGCGTTATGTCAGGGAGCACACCTATCGTGATCCGGGGGTCCGGATCTTGTGGTGGGGGTCGTGGATCGAGCGCAAGGGTATCACGACGCTCCCGCGCGCCCTGGAGCTGCTAGGCAGGTCGGTCCCGGACGCGACCGTCACCCTGGGCGGCACGGGCGTCCCCGCGGAGACCGTCCTCGCGACGCTGCCCCCCGGCGTGCGCTCGCGGGTTACCGTCCTACCCTTCGTGTCACGCGAGCAGCACCTGGAGATCCTCGACGCGCACGACGTGTTCCTCTTCCCGTCGCTGTCGGAGGGGTTCGGGCTCGCCCTCGCCGAGGCCATGGCGAGCGGCCTGCCGTGCGTGACGACGTTCACTGGCCTCGCCCACGACTGGCTGGAGCACGGGCAGAACTGCCTGCTCGTGCCGATGAGCTCGCCTACGGGAGTGGCAAGAGCGCTCGAGCGGCTCCTGACGAGCGTGGATCTGCGGCGCGCCCTCGGCCGGTCGGCTCAAGCGACCACGCGCCACTGGTCGTGGGAGCGCCTCGCCCGGGAGACGGTAGAATGGTACGAAAAGCAGCTGCGGGAGCTGCGACAGCCACCCGCGGCGTAGACTGCAGTCGGTGACGCCGGGGCCACCGGGAGGCGAGTGATCGTGGGAGGCCTGCCCGTCGAGCGACGATCGGGGGATTCGGGACCGACGCCCCGCATCGTCCGCTGCCCCGGCACCACTGTTTTCGACGCACTCCGACGGCTTTGGGCTGGCTCTCATCGAAGGGATGGCCTGTGGGCTGGCCCCGGTGGTCACCGCGGTGGGTGTGGCGCCGGAGATCGTGCGGCAGGGGGAGACCGGCCTGCTGGTCCCGATCGGGGACGTGGAGGCCATCGTCGGCGCGGTACGGACGCTCTCGCGGGATCCTCGCCGGCGACTCGACCTGCGACGAAGCGCCCAGAACACGGTGCGGGAGCTCTCCTGGACCAACGTCGCGACGCGCACGGTGGCGCTCTACGAGCGAATCCTGCGTGAGCGCTCCCGGGCGTAGCCGTCGCGAGCAGGCCCTCGACGGGCGAGGCTGAGCGGAAGAGAAACCCGGTAGCGGTAGATGATCCGCCCGCGGGTCGCGTCGGCTCGCGATCCCGCGGGCGGGTCTTGTGCGGAGTCGAGCTACTTCAGGATCTCGTCCACCCGCTTCTGAGCCTCGGCCAGGATCGGCGCGATGGGCTGGGTCGTCGTCACGACCGTCTGGATCGCCGTGACGATCGCCCGCTTGACCTCGATGATGTTCTTCACGGGCAGCTCGGCGTGCGCGTACTGGAGCTGATCGCGCGCCGTGATCGCCTGGGGATACTTGCCGACGTAGTCCTTCATGAGGGGCGTCTCCCACGATGACTTCCGCGGGGCGACGTAGCCCGAGTCAATCGACCACCGGGCGAGCATCTCCGTCGATGTCATCCACTTCGTGAACTCCCAGGCCGCCTTCCGGCGGTCGGGCGGGGTGGCCTTGAAGAGGTAGAAGTTCCCGCCGCCCGTCGGGGCGCCGAACCGCTGGTCCTTCGCCAGGAACGCCGTCCCGAACTCGAACTTCGCGTTGTTGCGGATGAACCCGAGGCCGCCCGTCGTGTAGTAGATCATCGCGACGTTGCCGGCGGCGAAGTCGTTCGCCGTGGTGCCCCAGTTGACCGCGCCCGGGGGACTGACCTTCTCCTTCTCCCCGAGGTCGCGGAGGAACTGGGCCGCGGTCTCGGCCTGCTTGGTATTGAGCAGGACCTTGCAGCACGAGTTGTTCGCGTCGTAGAGGAGGCCGCCGGCCGCGATGGTGAGCCCCTCGTAGAGCCACGTGTCGACGCCACCGCTGGAGGGGATCATGAGACCCCAGCGGGTGGTGCGCCCGCCCTCCTGCTTGGTCAGCTTCTTGGCCGCCGCGACCATCTCCGCCCAGGTCTGGGGCGGCTTGTTCGGATCGAGCCCGACCTCCTTGAACGCCTCCTTGTTGTAGTACATGACCGGCGTCGAGCGCTGGAAGGGGATGGACCACACCTTCCCGCCGCTGGTGGAGTTCAGCATGAACGCGGGGAAGAAGTCGTCCATCTTCACCTGGGCGGCGTCCGCCGCGATCAGCTCGTCCAGCGGGATGACGATGTCCTGGCCGATGATGTCGTTGAGGTTCTGGGACAGCATGATGGCCACGTCCGGCGGGGTGCCCCCCTGGATGGCCGCCAGCGTCTTCGCGTAGGCCTCCGTGTAGCCGCCGGCGAACACCGGCTCCACCTGGACCTGCGGATGGCTCTTGTTCCACTCCTGGACGTAGCCGTCGATGATCCGGGCGAGCGGCCCGGCCACGCCGACCGGGTAGTAGAACTGTAGCTTCATCTGCGCCTGCGCCACCGGGGCGATCCCGCCGACCAGCGCGAGGACGAGGGCTGCGAGCAGCGCGCGGAGCTTCATGGGTGTCTCCCTTTCGCGGGCCGGGGCCGTCACCCCTTCAGGCCCGACTGCGTGAAGGACTGGATGAACACACGCTGGAACAGCACGAACAGCAGCATCAGGGGCGCGATGACGATCAGGGTGCCGGCGCAGATCAGCCCCCACTCCGCTCCGGATTCTGACGCGCGGGTGAAGGACTGGAGGCCGACGGCGAGGACGCGGGTCGAGTTGCTGGACGTGGCCACCAGGGGCCAGAGGAACTCGTTCCAGTGGTAGATCAGGCTCACCACGGCGAACGCGGCGAGGTGCGGTCGGACCATGGGCACCAGCACGTGCCACAGGATCCGCACCCTCCCCGCGCCGTCCAGCATGGCAGCCTCGTCGTACTCCCGCGGGATGCTGCGGAACCCCTGGCGGACGAGGAAGATCCCGTACGCGCTGGCGACGTAGGGCATCGCGAGGCCCGTCAACGTGTCGCCGAGGCCGATGGCGCGGAGGGTCAGGAAATTCGGCAGGATGAGGACGACCGGCGGCAGGAACAGCTGGAGGAGCACGGCGTAGAAGACGACCTGCCGTCCCGGGAACCGGAGGCGCGCGAGGGTGTAGGCGGCGAGCGTGACGGTCACGAGCTGCACCGCCAGGAGCCCCACCGTGTAGAGGACCGTGTTGCGATAGTAGAGGACGAACGTGGCCGACTGCCAGGCCAGGGAGAAGTTCTCCAGCGTCGGCGGGAAGCTCCAGTAGCGACCCTGGCCGAACTCCCGCGACGGCGTGAACGACGCGAGGAACAGGAACGCGATCGGCCCCAGGAACGGGAGGCACAGCGCGAGGGCCGGCCAGTCACGCCTCATAGTGAACCCCTCGCTCGAGGCGCGGCATGACCAGGACGGCGAGCGCCAGGAGCAGCGCCACCATGAGGACCGTGAGCGCCGAGGCCCGCCCGGTGTCCCAGAACTCGAAGGCCTTGAGGTACGTCTCGTAGAGCAGCACGTTGGTCGCGTTCGCCGGGCCGCCGCGCGTCAGCACGAAGATGTGATCGACGTTCCGGAGCGCGTCGAGAGCGGCGGTCACCATGACGTAGAAGGTGATCGGCCCGAGGAGCGGCCACGTCACGTGGCGGAAAACGCGCCATTCCGAGGCACCCTCGACCCGCGCGCCCTCCTGGAGCTCGCGCGGGATCGCCTGGAGGCCCGCGAGGAAGAACAGCATGTAGAGCCCGCAGTTCTTGTAGATGGCCACGAACGCGACGGTAATCAGGGCGGTGTGCGGGTCCTCCAGCAGGCCCTGGGCGCGGCCGGTGAGCCGGGTGATCAAGGTCGCGACGGGGCCCGAGACCGGATTCAGGAGGAACAGCCACGTCGCGGCGATGGCGACGGTCGGCAGCAGGACGGGATGGAAGATGAGCGTCCGCGCGACGAGCCGGAGCCGGCGGTGCCCGTCAACCGCCACGCCGGCGGCGAGCCCGAACGCCACCGCCAGCGGCCCGGCGATCAAGGCGTAGAGCCCCGTGTTCACCAGTACCTGGCGGAAGAGCGCGTCGTTCCAGAGGTCCCAGTAGTTCTGCCAGCCGACCCAGCGTGGCGCGGTCCCTCCCCGGCCGAAGCGCTGGAAGGAGCCCACCACGGAGACTACCAGCGGCCAGTAGGTGAAGACGAGCAGGAAGACAAGCGTCGGCGCCAGGAGCGCCGCTGCCAGCCAGGCGGCCGACCGGTTGGTACCCTGACGCGCCCGGGCGCCCGGGACGGCCAGTGCCCGCGCCTCCGCGCTGAGTGTGCTCAGGAGCCTCCTCCGCGACGGTCCGCGAGGAACGACGCCCCGTGATCCCAACACCGGGCCCGGCTCCTCGAATCGAGGGCTTCCAGGCCTGCCGGGGGGACACTAGCACCGCCCCCAGGGACCGTCAAACCCGCGACCGAGGCTTGACGCCGGTGTGATCGGATCGTTACGATTCGGTAACAGCCGCGGCCGCCCGCCCGGTTCCGGGCCTGCTCGGCGGCCGCCGACGACCCCCACATCCTCGACGAGGAGGACCAGAGGCATGCGACCACCCGTTCGGACTCTCTTGGCGCTCGTGGCCGGGCTCGCCGCGTGTCTCGCCCCTGCGGTCGCTCCGGCCCAGGGCCAGCTGGTCGTGTACTGCACGGTCCAGGAGGAGTGGTGCCGGGCCATGGTGACCGCCTTCGAGCGGGCCACGAACATCAAGGTCAGCATGACCCGGAAGAGCTCCGGCGAGAACTATGCCCAGGTGAAGGCGGAGGCGGCGAACCCGAAGGGTGACGTCTGGTGGGGCGGCACCGGCGACCCGCATCTGCAGGCGGCGGAAGAGGGGCTCACCCTCGAGTACAAGTCGCCGAAGCTCGCCGATCTCCACGAGTGGGCGGTGCGCCAGGCCGAGCAGTCGAAGTACCGGACGGTCGGCGTCTACGCGGGCGCTCTCGGGTTCGGCTTCAACACCGAGCTCCTCGCCAAGAAGGGCCTGCCCGAGCCCAAGTGCTGGGCGGACCTCCTGGATCCCAAGTTCAAGGACGAGGTGCAGGTCGCGGACCCGAACTCGTCGGGGACGTCGTACACGATGCTCGCGACCATGGTCCAGATCATGGGCGAGGACAAGGGCTTCGACTACCTGAAGAAGCTCCACAAGAACGTGAACCAGTACACGAAGTCGGGCGCGGCGCCCGCCCAGGCGATGAGCCAGGGCGAGACCATGATCGGCATCACCTTCATGCACGACATCGTGACCTTCGCGGTCCAGGGGCGGCCGGTGAAGGTCGTGGCGCCGTGCGAGGGCACGGGGTACGAGATCGGCTCCATGAGCATCATCAAGGGCGCGCCGAACCTCGAGAACGCCAAGAAGTGGTACGACTGGGCGCTCACCCCCGAGGCCCAGGCGATCGGCGCCCAGGCGAAGGCCTACCAGGTGCCGTCGAACAAGAACGCGCAGGCCCCGCCCCAGGCGCCGAAGTTCACGCTGATCAAGCTGATCAACTACGACTTCGCCAAGTACGGGTCGTCGGCCGAGCGGAAGCGCCTGCTTCAGAAGTGGGACACGGAGGTCAAGGCGCTGCCGAAGTGAGGGTAACGGAGCTCCCGTCGTCGGCGCTCCGGCGAGCGCCGCGGGCGGGAGCTCCCGCCTTGCCGGTCCGTCTCCCGCTCCGTTCGAGATGACACGCGCGGCCCGGGGGTGGCTGGGCCTCGCCTGGCTGGGCTTCGCGATCCTCCCGTGGTACGCGCTCCCGGGCGACGGCGTGCTCGCGCCGGGCTGGTTGCTCCACCTGACCGACGCCGCCAACGGGTCCGCGCTGCTGCAGGGTCTCCTCCACGGACGGCCCTGGCTCCTGCCCGCCGGTCTGTCGCTGCTGCTGCCGTTCCTCGCCTGGCGACGCGAGCGAGAAGACCCGCGCGTCGCCCGGTGGCTCATCCTGGCGGGCGCCGGCGGGCTCGGGTGGATTGCCGCGCAGGGCTTCGCCATCGGTCACCGTGGCTGGGCTACCGGCTGGCTCGCGGCGCTCTTCGGCGCGCCGGGGCCGAGTCAGGCCGGCTTCGGCGTGGGGGCCGTCCTGGTCTGTCTGGCGTGCCTCCTGCTGGTGTGCGAGGGGCTGGCGGCGCGCGGCGTCATGAGGGGCGACGCCTTCCTCACGGGCGCGATCGGTCTCGTGATCGCCCTGGTGGTCGTCTTCGTGTTCTGGCCGGTGGGGACCGTGCTCTCGAGCGCGGTGCGCGACGACGCCGGGGCCTTCGCGCCGGCCGTGTTCCTGCAGAAGCTGGCGAGCCGCTCGATCTGGGGCCTGGACTGCCTGGTCGGGCCGCTCCGCTGCGGGGTGGCCTGGAACACGCTGTTCCTCGCGGTGCTGGTCGGCGTGGGCACGACCGTCATCGGCCTCGCCTTCGCGCTGATCGCCACGCGGACCGGGTTCCGGGCCAAGCCGCTCCTCCGCGCGCTCTCGGTGCTCCCGATCATCACGCCGCCCTTCGTCATCGGCCTCGCCCTGATCCTCCTGTTCGGGCGCGCGGGGGCGGTCACCGGCATTCTGTCGGACTGGTTCGGTATCCCGCGGACCCGCTGGCTCTACGGGCTGCCGGGCGTCCTGATCGCCCAGCTGCTCGCGTTCGCGCCGATCGGCTTCCTGGTCCTGATCGGGGTGGTGCAGGGGATCAGCCCGTCCCTCGAGGAGGCGGCGCAGACGCTCCGGGCCAGCCGCTGGACGACGTTCCGGACCGTGACGTGGCCGCTCCTCCGGCCGGGGGTCGCGAACGCGTTCCTGCTCGGGTTCGTCGAGAGCATGGCCGACTTCGGGAATCCGCTGGTGCTGTCCGGCAACTACGAGGTCCTGTCCATCCAGATCTTCTTCGCCGTCGTGGGGGCGGCGCACGACCAGGGACGGGCGGCGGTGCTCGCGATCGTGCTGCTCGTCTTCACGCTGGGGGCCTTCTACGCCCAGCAGCGATGGCTCGGCCGGGTGGCGTACACCACCGTGACCGGCAAGGGCGACGCGGGGCTGCCCGTGCCCCTGCCGGCGGGCATCCGCTGGGGCTGCTACGCGCTGGCCTTGCCCTGGGGGATCCTGACGGTGGTCATCTACGCGGTCATCGTCGTCGGGGGCTTCGTCCGCGCCATGGGCCGCGACTACTCGCCGACGCTCCAGCATTTCCTGACGGCCTTCAGCGTCGAGCGCGCCGCGACCGGCGGCCTCCACTTCACCGGGTCGGCCTGGGACTCCTTCTGGACCACGATCCAGATCGCCGCCATCTCGGCGCCGATCACCGCGGCGTTCGGCATCCTGACCGCCTATCTGCTCGCGCGCCAGCGGTTCGCCGGGAAGGGCCTGTTCGAGTTCGGGACGATGCTCTCCTTCGCGATTCCGGGGACGGTCATCGGCGTGAGCTACATCCTCGCCTTCAACGTGCCGCCCATCGAGATCACCGGGACCGGCCTCATCCTCGTCCTCTGCTTCGTGTTCCGGAACATGCCGGTCGGTGTGCGGGCGGGGATCGCCGCGCTGTCGCAGATCGACCGGAGCCTCGACGAGGCCTCGCTGACGCTGGGCGCCCGGACCGGGACGACGATGCGGCGCGTCGTGATGCCGCTCCTCCGCCCGGCCATCGTGGCTGCGCTCGTCTACAGCTTCGTCCGCGCGATGACCGCGGTGAGCGCGGTGATCTTCCTGGTCAGCGCGCGCTACAACCTCGCCACCGCCTACATCGTCGGCCGCGTCGAGGCCGGGGAGTTCGGGCTGGCGATCGTGTACTCGTCGGTGCTGATCGTCGTCATGCTGGCGGCGATCCTTCTGATCCAGTGGCTCGTCGGCGAGCGCCGGCTCGGGCGGCGGGCGCCGGCCGACCTCGGGCTGCAGGCGGCGGGCGGATAGGCGGGAGCGCGATGGCCAGCGACAACACCGACCGGACCGCCGCCGTCGAGTTCCGCCGCGTGACCAAGCGCTACGGGACCGTCGTCGCCGTGAACCAGGTGTCCTTCACGATCGAGCGGGCGACGCTCGTCACCTTGCTGGGCCCGTCCGGCTGCGGCAAGACCACCACCCTCCGTCTCATCGCGGGACTCGAGCTCCCGTCGGAGGGCGAGGTGCGCATCGGCGGGCGGGACGTCACCCGGCGGCCGGCGACCGAGCGGAACGTGAGCATGGTCTTCCAGTCCTACGCGCTGTTTCCGCACATGAGCGTGCTCGACAACGTCGCCTACGGCCCGGTCGTGGCGGGCGCGCCGCGAGCCCGCGCGCACGAGCAGGCGCGCGAGAAGCTGGCGCTCGTGGGGCTGACGGGCCTCGACACCCGGCTCCCCTCCGAGCTGTCCGGAGGCCAGCAGCAGCGGGTCGCCGTGGCCCGCGCGCTCGTCCTCGAGCCGGAGGTGCTGTGCTTCGACGAGCCCCTGTCGAACCTCGACGCGAAGCTCCGGCGCCGCGTCCGCGAGGACATCCGCGAGCTCCAGCAGCGCCTCGGTCTGACCGTCGCCTACGTGACGCACGATCAGCAGGAGGCGCTCGCGGTCTCCGACCGCATCATCGTCATGGATCACGCCGCGATCGCCCAGAGCGGGACGCCGCGGGAGCTCTACGAGGCGCCGGTGAGCCTGTTCGTCGCCGACTTCGTCGGCGACTCGAACCTCGTCGATGCCGAGCTCACGACGCGGAACGGGGTGGCAGGGCAGGTGCGGGTCGGCGGGGTCGAACTCCGCCTGCCGCACCGGGGCGCGGCGACTGGCCCGGTGAAGGTGGCGGTCCGTCCCGAGTCGCTCCGGCTCTCCACCGCGGCGCCGGCGGGGCCCGCGCTCGAGGGGCGCATCGCCAAGGCGGCCTACCTCGGCACGCACATGGAGTACACTGTGTCGACGGCCGTCGGGGAGCTCTTCGTGGTCGATCGCGCCGTGTCCCGTCCCGTGGCGGCGGGAACGCCGGTGTGGGTGGCGTTCGAGGAGCACGGCGTCACCGTCGTCCCCTGACCCGCGGAGGAGAAACCATGCCGCTGTCCCACATCCGCGTCGTCGACCTCTGCCGCGCCCGGACCGGCCCCACCTGCATCCGGCAGCTCTCGGAGTTCGGCGCGCAGGTCATCAAGGTCGAGCTGCCCGAGGAGCAGGACGACGACGTCGGCGGCCGGCACGGCTTCGACTTCCAGAACCTCCACCCGAACAAGCGGAGCCTCACGCTCAACCTGAAGGCCGAGGCCGGCCGCGAGGTGCTCTACCGGCTGGTCCGCCAGGCCGACGTCTTCGCCGAGAACTATCGCCCGGGGGTGAAGCACCGCCTCGGGATCGACTACGAGACCCTGTCGGCCATCAACCCCCGGCTCGTCTACGTGAGCATCTCCGGGTTCGGCCAGGCCGGCCCGTACGCCGACCGGGCGGGGCTCGACCAGATCGCCCAGGGACTCTCGGGCTTCATGACCGTCAATGGCTTCGCCGGCCAGGGGCCGCTCCGGGCGGGCCTGCCGATCGCCGACCTGACGGCGGGGCTGATGGCGGCCCACGGCGTGATGGTCGCGCTCCTCGAGCGCGAGCGCTCCGGACGCGGGCAGTGGGTGCACACCTCGCTCCTCCAGGCGATGGTCCGCCTGATGGACCTCCAGGCCGCGCGCTGGCTCATCGGCGGCGAGGTCCCCGGGCAGGCGGGCAACTACCACCCGGTCGGCGTGCCCACCGGCGTCTTCCGCTGCCGCGACGGCAGCATGATCATCCAGGCCGCCAACAACCGCCTCTACCAGCGCCTCTGCCGCGCGATCGACGCCCCCGAGCTCATCGACGACCCCCGGTTCGCGACGAGCGATCTCCGGCGCGGGCACCGCGAGGAGATGACGGAGGAGCTCGAGCGCCGCCTGGTCGCGCGCGACCGGGCGGACTGGCAGGGGCGGTTCGACGAGGCGGGCGTGCCCGCCGGCGCGATCCTCGACGTGAAGCAGACCTTCGAGGACCCCCAGGTGCGCACGCTGCCCGTGGAGCGGCCGGTGGTGAGCAAGGCCCTCGGGCCGATCCGGCTGGTCGGGCACGGCGTGAACCTCGAGCGGACGCCGCCCGTCATGCGGTCCGCCGCTCCCGAGCGCGGCGAGCACACGGAGGAGATCCTCCGCGAGCTCGGCTACCGGGACGACGAGGTCCGGGCGCTCCGCCAGGCGCGCGTCGTCTAGGCCCGGCGGCGCCGGCGGAACGCCGGCGCGCACTACATCCGGAGGTCGGCCAGCAGCCGGCTCAGGTGGGCGAAGCCCATCCGGGCGTAGGTCAGCGGGTGGGCCTTCTGCGGATCCTGCTCGGCCTCCACGACGAGCCAGCCCGTGTAGCCGGCGCCACGCAGGACCTCGAGCAGCGCCCGGTAGTCGACGCACCCGTCGCCGGGCACCGTGAAGACGCCGTCCACCACGGCGTCGAGGAAGCTCTGGTCGCGCCGGCGCGCGGTGTCGAGGACGGCGGGGCGGATGTCCTTGCAGTGCACGTGGGCGATCCGGCTCGCGTGGCGCCGCGCGACGCCGAGCACGTCGCCGCCCGCGTACGTGAGGTGCCCGGTGTCGAGGAGGAGGCCCACCGCCGGACCGGTCGCGGCCATCAGCCGGTCGATCTCGGCCTCGGTCTCCACGACCGTCCCCATGTGGTGGTGATAGGCGAGCCGCATCCCGCGCCCGGCCAGGTGCTCGGCGACCTCGGTCAGCGCCTTGCCGAAGCCGGCCCAGTCCCCGTCGGCCAACCGCGGGCGCGAGGACAGCGGCACGCCGAGCCGTCCGTGGACGGACCCCGTTCCCTCGGCGAACACCACGGTCGTGGCGCCCAGGGCGGCCAGGAGGCCCGCATGGTCCTGCATCGCGGCGATCTCGTCCGTCGCGCCGCGGCGGACGAGGTGCGCGTCGTACCAGCCGGACACGAGGTCCAGCTGGTGCCGCTGGAGGACCGCCCGGAGCTCCGCCGGTCGCCGCGGGAACTTCCGTCCGAGCTCGATGCCGCCATAGCCCGCCCGCCGCGCCTCGTCGAGGCAGGTGTCGAGCGAGATGTCGTCGCCGAGGGTCTCGAGGTCGTCGTTGGTCCAGCCGATCGGATTGACGCCGATTCGTACGGGCACGCTAGCCTCCGGTTCGCTGACGGCGGCGCGCGACGTCGTAGGCCTGACGCGCCGCCTGGACCTCGGGTCGGACCGAGACCTCGGGCACCGGGACGTCCCACCACGCGCCGCCGCCGGTGAAGGGCCGGCCCGGGTCGGTCTCGATGACGACCACCGAGGTGCGGTCGCTCCGCCGTGCCCGCTCGAGGGCGCCCTCCAGGTCCGCGATCGTCTTGACCTGCTCGGCGTGGGCGCCGAGGCTCCGCGCGTGCGCCGCGAAGTCGACCGCCGGCGCCTCGGGCCCGAGGAGGTTGTTGAACGAGGCGCTCCCGCACGCCTGCTGCAGACGGTTGATGCAGCCGAAGCCGTGGTTGTCGAGCAGCACGACGACGAGCTTCTGACGCATCGCCACCGACGTGGCGATCTCGGAATTCATCATCAGGTAGCTGCCGTCGCCGACCATCACGAACACCTCGCGGTCGGGGAGCGCGAGCTTCACCCCGAGGCCGCCGGCGATCTCGTACCCCATGCAGGAGTACCCGTACTCGAGGTGGTAGCCGCGCGGGTCGCGCGTCCGCCAGAGGCGGCTCAGCTCGCCGGGCAGCCCGCCGGCTGCGCACACGACCACGTCGCGCGGCCCGGCCGCCCGGTTCACGGCGCCGATCACCTGTCCCTCGGTCGCCGGGACGTCCGCGCCGCCAGCGGTCGCGGCGTCGACCAGGCGGTTCCACTCCGCCGTGAGCCGGCGCGCCGTCTCCATGCGCGTGGCGGGCGCCCGCCAGCCGCCGAGCGCCGCCGACAGCTCCTCGAGGCCCCGGCGAGCGTCGCCCACCAGGGGCAGGGCGCCGTGCTTCCCGGCGTCGTGCGGGGCGACGTTCAGCGCCACCAGGGTCAGGCCCGGCCCCTGGAACAGGGCGCGGGAGCCCGAGGGGAAGTCCGCCAGCCGGGTCCCGACCGCGAGCACCAGGTCGGCGTCGGCCGCGAGCGCGTTCGCGGCGCTCGATCCGCACACCCCGATCGCGCCCACGCACGCCACGTGGTCCCAGGGGAGGGCGCCCTTGCCGGCCTGCGTCTCCGCGACCGGGATGCCGTGGCGCTCGGCGAAGGCCCGGAGCGCGCCCTCGGCCAGCGAGTAGTGCACGCCGCCGCCGGCCACGATGAGCGGCCGCTCCGCACGGCGAAGCCGCTCGACCACCGCCGCGAGCTGCGCCGGGTCGGGACCGGGCCGCGGGAGCCGGTGCACCCGCGGCTCGAAGAAGTGCTCCGGGTACTCGAACGCCTCGGCCTGCACGTCCTGGGGGAGGGCGAGCGTCACGGGCCCGCAGGCGGCCGGGTCCGTCAGGACGGCCACGGCCGCGGGCAGGCTCTGGAGGAGCTGCTCGGGCCGCGTGATCCGGTCCCAGAACCGCGAGACGGGCCGGAAGCAGTCGTTCGCGGAGATCGTCGGGTCGCCGAAGTTCTCGACCTGCTGGAGGACCGGATCCGGGATGCGATTCGCGAAGACGTCGCCGGGCAGCAGGAGCACCGGCAGGCGGTTCACGTGGGCCACCGCCGCCGCCGTCACCAGATTCGTCGCGCCGGGACCGATCGACGTCGTGCAGGCCATCATGCGGCGCCGCGCGTGCGCCTTCGCGAAGGCGATGGCCGCGTGCGCCATGGCCTGCTCGTTGTGGGCCCGGAAGGTCGGGAGCCGGGACTGCGCCGCGTGCAGCGCCTCGCCGAGCCCCGCCACGTTGCCGTGGCCGAAGATCGCCCACACGCCCGCGAAGAGCGGCGCCTCGCCGCCGTCCACCTCGGTCGCCTGCGCGCCGAGGTACCGCACCAGCGCCTGGGCCATCGTCAGCCGAACGGTGCCCATCTGGAACCTCCTCCCGGCGCGTCCCGGGCGCGCCGACGCCCGGAGCCTAGTCTTGACGGGCTTTCGCGCGCGATGCTACGGTCCCGCGCAGGCTAGATGCTTTTGCCGGAGTCCGCAAGCCTCGGCCAATGCTGGCCCTTGGCAGCGCGCTGAACCCATCCGTCGCGCCACCTGACCCGCTGGCGCTCGCATTTCCATCGGCGTCCGACTCGGTGAGGGACAGGCCGACACGCCGGACCACGGAGGACGCATGACCCGCAACGCGACCAAGCTGGCCCTCGACGGCGGGACGCCGGTGCGCAAGGAGCCCATCCTGCCCGGGTGGCCCGGCGGGCTCCTGATCGGCGCCGAGGAGAAGGCGCAGGTGCTGGAGGTGCTGGAGAGCCAGAGCCTCTACCGGCACTACGGCCCGCATCCCCGGCACAAGGCGGCGGAGCTCGAGCAGAAGTTCGCGGCGGCGATCGGCGCGCGCCACGCGCTCGCCGTGACGTCGGGGACCGGCGCGCTCCTGGTCGGGCTGGCCGCCCTCGGCGTCGGGCCCGGCGACGAGGTCATCGTGCCGACCTACACCTGGGTCGCGACGATCAATGCCGTGGTGACGCTGGGCGCGGTGCCGGTCTTCGTCGACATCGACGAGAGCCTCACGATGGATCCGCGCGCGGCGGAGGCCGCCATCACCGAGGCGACGGTGGCCATCGTGCCGGTGCACATGCGCGGCGCGGCGGCCGACATCGCCCCGATCCTGGCCATCGCGGCGCGGCGCGGCCTCGCGGTGCTCGAGGACGCCGCCCAGGCGGTCGGCGGCCTCTACCACGGGAAGCGGCTCGGCACCTTCGGCAAGTTCGGCGCGTTCAGCCTCCAGTACCACAAGACGATCACGACCGGCGAGGGCGGGATGGTCGTCAGCGACGACACCAAGATGTTCGAGCGGGCGGTGCGCTACCACGACCAGGGCTCGGTGCGCGTCGAGGAGCTCGATCAGATGATCCCCGAGGAGAGCCCGCTCATCATCGGCGTCAACTACCGGATGAGCGAGCTGACCGCCGCGGTGGGGGTCGCCCAGCTCGGCAAGATGGAGTGGATCATCGGCCAGATGCGCTCGCACAAGGCGCGCGCGGCCCGGGGCCTCGCCGGCATCCCCGGCGTGCGTCTCCGGCCGCTCGCGGACCCCGCGGGGGAGACGGGCGCGACGCTCATCTTCTCGGTGCCGTCGGCCGCCGCCGCCACGCGGTTCGCCGCCGCGCTCTCGGCCGAGAACGTGAAGGCATCGGTGCCGTGGACGAGCGGGCAGCACGTCTACTACCACTTCGACCAGCTGATCGAGCGCCGGTTCCTGTCGAAGCGCCACTGCGCGTGGGAGTGCCCGCACTACAAGGGCAAGGCGACCCTGAAGAAGGGACAGTTCCCACGGACCGACGAGATCCTCCAGCACGCGGTGCACGTCGACCTCCACCCTCTCCTCGCCGAGTCGGATGTGGACGACATCGTGACCGCGGTCGACAAGGTCGCGGGCGCGATCCTGTGAGCGCGCCCGAGATCGGGATCGGCCTGCTCGGCCCCGCGGGGATCGGGCAGGCGCATGCGCACGCCTACACGCTCGTGCGGCAGGTCCTCTGGCCGCCGCCGGCGGTGCCCCGCCTCGTGCGGGTGTCCGGGCGGCAGATGGCGAAGGCGGAGCTGACGCGGGCCCGGTACGGATTCGAGCGGGCCGGGGAGCGCTGGCAGGAGCTGGTGAGCGATCCGGCGGTTCAGGCCCTCGACAACTGCGCGCCCAACCACCTCCACCTCGAGCCCTCGCTGGCGGCGATGCGAGCGGGCAAGCACGTGTTCTGCGAGAAGCCCCTCGGACGGACCGCGGCGGAGGCGCGGACCTTGCGGGACGCGGCGGTCCAGGCCGGGATCGTTCACATGGTCGGCTTCAACTACCGCTTCGTGCCGGCCGTGGCGTTCACGCGCCGTCTGATCGACGAGGGCCGGCTGGGCCGGATCCATCACTTCCGCGCCCGCTTCGCGGACGCCTCGTTCCTGGACCCCGAGGCGCCGTTCACGTGGCATCAGGACGCAGAGGCGGCGGGATCGAACGCGCTCCTGGATCTCGGGAGCCACCTCATCGACCTCGCGCGGTTTCTCGTCGGCGAGCCGGCGGCGGTCAGCGGGGCGATCACGACGTTCGTGCCCGAGCGCCCGGACCCGGCGACCGGCCGGCGGCGCCGAGTCGAGACGGAGGACGCCTTCGAGGCGACCGTGGAGTTCGCCGGGGGCGCGCTCGGCAGTCTCTCGGGGACGAACATGGCCGCCGGCCGCCGGGCGCACATGACGTTCGAGCTGAACGGCTCGGGCGGCACGGTGGCGTTCGACCTGGAGCGGCTCAACAGCCTGTCGGTCCACCTGCTCGGCGAGCGTCCGACCGGCGGCGGTCTCCGGGAGATCCACGTGACGGACGGCGATCACCCGTACGGGGGGGTCTGGTGGCCGCCCGGCCACTCGATCGGCTGGGAGGCCTCGCTCGTCCACGAGCTCGGCCACTTCCTCGGCGCCGTCGCCAACCGCCGCTCGGCGGGGCCGCTCGGCGCGACGTTCGAGGACGGCTACCGCTGCGCGGTGGTGTGCGACGCGATCCTCGAGGCCGCGCGCACCGGCCGGCGCATCGAGGTGCGCGAGTGACGAGCGTCTCGATCGCGCCGTCGGGCCGGCGTGGCCACCGACCGGGGCCGTCGGCCGCCACCTGACCGTCGAGTCGACGCTCGCCACTGGAGGACGGAATGTCCCGGATCCGCATCGGCGTCGTGGGATGTGGCCTGATCGGCCAGATGATGCACCTGCCGCACCTCAAGGAGCTCCACGAGCTCTACGAGGTGGTGGCGCTCTGCGACGTCTCGCCGGGCACCCTCCGGTACGTCGGGGACTACTACGGGGTCGCCCGGCGCCACACCGACCACCGGGAGCTCCTCAAGGAGCCCCTCGACGCCGTCATGGTGCTGAGCGCCGACTCCCACGGCCAGGTCATCGTGGACGCGCTCCGGGCGAAGAAGCACGTCGTGACCGAGAAGCCGATGTGCTTTGCCATGAGCGAGGCCGACGAGATCCTCGCGGCCCACAAGGCCGCCGGCACCGTGTGCATGGTGACCTACATGAAGCGCTACGACCCCGCCTACCGATACGTCGAGCCGCTGATCCGGGGGCTCAAGGACCTCCAGGCGATCGAGATCACCGTGCTCCATCCCTCCGAGGCGAACCAGATCGGGCACCACGACATCCGGCGCTTCCCCGACGTGCCGGGCCCGCTGCGGACGCAGCTCCGCGCCGACCAGGACCGGCTGATCCGCGAGGCGATCGGGCCCTTCACGCCGCTCGAGCGGCGGGTCTTCGCCGAGAACCTCCTGTCCACGCTCGTCCACGACGTGAACGTGCTCCGCGGTCTTTCCGGGGACCCGGCCGAGGTGCTGTTCACCGACGTCTGGGCCGGCGGGGAGAGCATGCTGAGCGTCCTGCGCTATCCGTCGGGGGTGCGCGCAACGATCGTCCTCCATTACCTCCCCGACCTCGCGAACTACCAGGAGACGGTCGCGTATTACGCGAAGGCGGACCGCGTGAAGCTCGTGTTCCCGTCGCCCTTCTTCCGCAACATGCCGACGGAGATCGTCGTGGAGTCGATGGAAGGGGGCAAGGCGGTGGAGAAGCGCGTCACCGCCTCCCTGAAGGAAGCGTTCAAGGAGGAGCTGATCCACTTCGCCGAGTGCGTTCGCACCGGCGCGCGCCCGATCACGACACCCGAGGAGGCGCGCGGGGACGTCGCCCTCCTCCACAAGATCTTCCACGCCATCAAGCGGCCCCTCGTCGGATGAGCCACAGGTTGCCGCAGGCCGAGGGCCGTTCGGTCGAGATCCCCCGATGAGCATGCGCCCCGAGACGCAGGCCGCCATTGCCGCCGCCTGGACGGCCGGGCGGATCCTCGAGCGCTGGTTCGGCCGGGTCGGGCCCGTCCGGCTCAAGAGCGCGCGCGACCCGGTCACCCGGGCCGACGGCGCGTCCGAGCGGGCGATCCGGCGGCTCCTCGGCCGGCGGTTCCCGACGATCGGGTTCCTCGGGGAGGAGGGCGGCACGGTGGCGACCGGGCCCGACGGCCGCTGGATCGTCGACCCGCTCGACGGCACCATCGCCTTCGTCGCCGGGCTGCCGACGTTCGGCGTGTCGATCGCGCTGGAGCGCGCCGGGCGGCTCGAGGTGGGCGTCATGCTGTTCCCGCGTCTCCGCGAGCTGTTCGTCGCGGAGCGCGGCCGAGGCGCGTGGCTCAACGGCCGGCGGATCCACGTGACGCGGACGCGGGACATGGCGCGCTGTGTCCTCTCGCTCTGGCACGAGGCCGGGCTCTGGCGGGACCGCCCGATGCGAGAGCGCGTCGCCCGGCTGGGCGCGGAGGTCCGCAGCGTCGCCATGGTGGGCGCGTGCTTCTCTCTCGCCTACGTGGCGGCGGGGCGGCTCGACGGCTACTGGGAGCGCCAGGCGCACCCGTGGGACGTGGCGGCCGGCGCGCTGCTTGTCCGGGAGGCGGGCGGCCGGGTGACCGGTGGCGCGGGCCAGCCCTTCGACGTGGACGAGGCGACCATCGTCGCCTCGAACGGCCGGATCCACGACCGGATGGTCGCCATCCTGAACGGGCGGCGCCCCCCGGCGCGCCGGACGCGATGAAGGACGGCGGCGCCCGGGTCCGGCTCGACGCGGTCACCAAGCGATTCGGCCAGACCCTTGCCGTCGACGCCGTCTCGCTGACCGTCGAGCCGGGCGAGTTCCTCACGGACGCCGCGGAGGTGACGTGATGACGGTGCCCCTGGCGCGCGGAAGGTTCGGCGTGTCGGCCTGGATCTACGGCGACGCGCCGCTCCCGGAGACCCTCGGCCGCATCGCCGCCGCCGGCTTCGACGGGGTGGAGCTCCCCGGCGAGCCTGGCCGCTGGCCGCCGGCGGACCTGCGCCGCTGGCTCGGCGATCACGGGCTCGTGCCGGTCGCGCTGACGGCGTCCTGCTGGCTGACGACCGAGCGCGACCTCGCGCATCCCGACGCGCGGGTCCGCGGCGTCGCCGTGGACTATGTCCGGCGCTGCCTCGACATGGCGGCGGAGATCGGGGCGCCCCTCGTGCAGATGCTCGCCTCCGGCGAGCCCCGCCTCGCGCCGATCGCCACCCGCGACGCGGAGTGGGCCTGGTCGGTGGCGGGCATGCAGGCGGCGGCGCGCGACGCGGAGCGGACCGGCGTGCGCATCTGCGTCGAGCCGCTGAACCGCTACGAGGCCTACCTCGTGACCTCGGCCCGCGAGGCCCTGGCCTACGTCGACGCCGTCGGATCGCACGCGGTCGGCATGACGCTCGATCTCTTCCACGCCAACATCGAAGAGCCCGACGTCGCGGCCTCGATTCGCCTGGCCGGGCCGCGGCTCTGGCACGTGCAGGCCGCCGACACGACGCGGCGGGGCCTCGGTCACGGGCACCTCGACCTCGCGGCGGTCGCGGCCGCGCTGGCGGCCATCGACTACGGCGGCGCCCTGGTGGTGGAGATCGTGGCGCCGGGGCCCGACCCGTTCCGGGCGATCAAGGACGCCGAGTCCGCCGGGATCCTCGACCGCGACATCCGGGAGTCGCTCGACCGGCTCCGGGCGCACTGGCCCCCGCGAGCCGGGGCGCGACGGCCAGGCAGGTGATCGCGACCGGAGGGATTGCCCCATGAAGCTCGGCTGCATCTGTGGCTCGTTCAACCGCTCCTTCGCCGCCGGCGCGATGGACCAGCTCCGCTTCGTCGCGCACTGCGGCGACACCCTCGGCGTGGCCGGGGTCGAGTTCCAGGACGTCCACTTTCCGGAGACGCGGCCCGCCTACCTCGACCGGCTGCGCCGCGCGGCGACGGACCGGGGGCTCGCCATCATCGGGATCGGGATCCACAACGATTTCGGCCGCCAGGACGACTTCCTCCGCCAGAGCGAGGTCGTGAAGGTGAAGCAGTGGGTCGAGGTGGCCGAGCGCATCGGCGCGCCGATGGTCCGCGTCTTCGCCGGCTGGCCGGAGGGCCCGGCCGCCGAGCGCTGGGACGGCATGATCGCGAACCTCAGGGAGGCCGCCGCGTTCGCGCAGGCCGCCGGCGTGCGCCTCGGGCTCGAGAACGAGGCGGGCTTCACGCCGTCCGTTGCCGAGCACCTCCGGATCCTGGAGGAGGTGGGCTCGCCCGCGCTCGGTCTCCTCCTCGACACGGGCAACTATCCGGCCGGCTGGCCGTCGGTCGTGACGGCGGCGCCGCGCGCGATCCACGTCCACGCGAAGTTCTGGAAGGTGGGCCCGGGCGGGGAAGAGCCGTCGATGGACTACCCGGCCCTCCTCGCAGGGCTGCGGCAGAGGGACTACGGCGGGTGGATCACCTTCGAGTACGAGGCGGCCGAGCCGGAAGCGTCGGGACTTCCGCGCGCCTTCGCCTACCTGCGCGGGCTGATGGCGTCCGAGGGAGCGAAGCGCTAGAGGAACGTCGGGTCAGCCCCGCATGCGCTGGTGTCGAGCCGCGAGGCGCGGCGGCCGGTCCCGGACAGCGTGGAGAGGGTTACGCGAACGAGGGCGTGTCCTCGCTGTCGGTGCGGGGGCGGGGGAGCAAGGAAGGCCCCTGGCGGCGGTCCTCGATCACGTCGACCCAGCCGAACTCCGCGAAGAGCTCGCGGACGGCTTCCAGCAGGCTGTTCTGCCCGCGTGCCACGACCAGGAGCGCTCGCTCGTCCCGAGGATCGGTGCCCGCCATCTGAGCCCCCTTCCGGGTGGATCGATCGGCCACGAATCCACTGCCGCGACGCTGCCGGGATCATACCGCAGGGCCGCGCGCAACCGCTAGCGGCGGCCGTCAACCGGCCCGGCGGGCGCCGCGCGATTGACTCTCCCGGAGGGGCCCCACAGAATGACCACGTGGCACCTGGCCGCTCGGGCGAGCCTCTCGACTTCGTGGCGGTGGGCCACCTCACCGTCGACGAGCTGTCTGGCGGGCTGCGCCCGGGCGGATCGGCGCTCTACGCGGGGCTTTTCGCTCACCAGCAGGGTCTCCGGGTCGGGCTCCTGACGAGCTACGGCCCGGACTTCCCCTTCGAGGTCCTCCCGCCGGAGATCGAGGTAGTCGGGGTACCGGCCGCGGGGACCACGCGGTTCGCGCTCGACTACCGGCCGGAAGGCCGGCGCCTGACCCTCAAGGAACGCGCCGCCCGGCTCGAGCCCCAGCACCTGCCGCCCCACTTCGCGGAGGCCGGGCTCGCGTACCTCTGCCCCATCGCGGACGAGGTCGCGCCCGACCTGGTGGACGCCTTTCCCGAGGCGGCCGTCGGCGTGGGGGCCCAGGGCTGGTGCCGGGTGTGGGACGAGGCGGGCGTCGTGGCGATGCGGCCCTGGCCCGATCCCCGGCCGATCCTGGCGCGCGCCCAGGCGCTGTTCCTGTCGAGCGATGACGTGGCGGGCTGGGAGGAGCGCGCGATCGAGCTCTACCAGGAGGTGCCCCTCGGGGCCCTCACCTTCGCCGACAAGGGCGCCGTCCTCTTCGTGAACGGCGAGCGGCACGCGGTGGCCGCCGCGCGGGCACGAGAGGTCGAGCCGACCGGGGCGGGGGACGTCTTCGCCGCCGCTTTCCTCCTTCGCTACAACCTCACCGGCGATCCGTTCGAGGCCGCGTCGTACGCGGCGGTGGCGGGGGCGCTCACGGTGGAGGCTCCGGGCATCGCCGGCGTGCCGACGGCCGAGCAGCTGGCCGGCCGGTGGCGGGCCTCGCAGCCGCGCTGAGCCGGCTGCCGCGCCCCGGCGCGCCGGCGGCCGCGGAGGGACCTCATGGCGCTGAGTGATCTCTGGTGGGTCGCCTTCCTCTTCATCGGCCTCCAGCCGGTCATCAGGCAGAAGGTGCTGGAGGCGAGCCGGCTCCGCGTCCTCAAGCGGCTCGAGCAGAACCGGCGGAGCCGCGTGATCGCGCTCGTGCACCGCCAGGAGACGATGAGCCTCCTCGGCTTCCCGATCATGCGCTACATCGACGTCCACGACTCCGAGGAGGTGCTCCGCGCGATCGAGCTGACGGACCCCGACGTGCCGATCGACCTCGTCGTGCACACGCCGGGCGGCCTCGTGCTGGCCGCGGGCCAGATCGCCCACGCGCTGAAGCGCCACCGTGGCAAGGTCACCGTGTTCGTGCCGCACTACGCGATGTCGGGCGGCACGCTCCTCGCCCTCGCCGCCGACGAGATCGCGATGGCGGCCAACGCCGTCCTGGGACCGGTGGACCCTCAGCTCGGCCAGTCGCCCGCGGCGTCGATCCTCTCGGTGCTCGAGCGCAAGGAGATGAAGGACATCGACGACCAGACGCTGATCCTCGCGGACGTGGCGCGGAAGGCGGTCGTGCAGGTGCAGATCATGGTTCGCGACCTCCTGATGGAGCACATGCCCGAGGAGAAGGCGACGGACCTCGCCGTGAAGCTCGCGACCGGCACCTGGACCCACGACTACGCGATCACCGTCGAGGAAGCGCAGGCGCTCGGGCTCCCGGTGACGACGGAGATGCCGGCCGAGGTCTACGAGCTGATGCGGCTGTTCCCGCAGCCCACGCGCACGCGGCCGTCGGTGGAGTACGTGCCGATTCCGTACCGGCAGCCCAAGGAGCCCTGAGGCCTCGGGCTGCCCGGCCGGTGGGCCGGCGGCCCTCAGTGGTTCTTGCGGATGCTGCCGACGAGCGACGCGTAGCCCGCGCGGAGCACCGCGGCGTCCGACGAGTAGTTGATCAGGGTCACCCCGAGGGCGATCATCTCGCGCACGCCCTCCAGACTGTCGGTCAGCATCGCGACGCCCTTCCCGTGGCGCCGCGCCGCCTCCACCAGCCGGCGGCGGTGCTCGTCGATGACCCCGCGCTGGGCGGACGTGCCGAGGACGCCGAGGTCCTGGGCGAGGTCCGACGGCCCGAGCGTGAGCGCGTCGATGCCGGGGACCGCCGCGATCTCGTCGAGGCGGTCGAACGCCCGCTTGGTCTCCAGCATGACGGTCACGTGGACGCGCGCGTTGGCCGCGGCCATGTGCTCGGCGACCGGCGGCGACTGGTAGCCCGTGTGCGGGCCGAACCCGTACATCCCGCGCTCGCCGAGCGGCGCGTAGCGGGCGGCGCGCGCCACCCGGACCGCCTGCTCCGGCGTGTCCACCTGCGGCACGTGGAGGTTCGGCACGCCGGCGTCGAGGAGGCGCGTGATCCACTCGCGGCTGCCCTCGGGCGGGCGGACGACCAGCGGGAAGTCGAGGGCGCGGGCGAGGGCGGCCATGTCCGCGACCGTCTCCATCGAGAAGGCGCCGTGCTCCATGTCGATCCGGGCGAAGTCGAGCCCGGCGGCCTGGAGCAGCGTCAGGACGCCCGGCGTCCGGATCATCGTGATCCACGTGCCGATCTGGACCTCGCCCCGCTCCGCGCGGGCCCGCATGCGGTTCTCGCTCATGCCGTCTCCTGGGGTGTGCCCGCCGGGATCGCCGAGCGCCCGGCGGGCCTCGGCGATCTCGTGCTCGACGGCCTCGGGGCCCGGGAACGCGCGCTTGGCGCGCCGGTACCAGTAGCGGGCGTTGTCGAGGTCGCCCTCGAGCGTGTGGACGATGCCGTGGAGCCACGCGGCCAGCGTGGACTCGTCGTGCTGGACGATCTCGTGCGCGGCCCGCCACTCCCGCGCCGCGAGGTGGGTCACCGCGCGCCCGAGGTCGGCGGACGGTCGAGCCCGGGCCATCGTGGAGGCGCTCCGCTCAGGCGCGGGCGCGCAGGTCCTGGAGCATCCGGATCAGGACGCGCCGGGCGTCGTCGGCGCTCGTGACCTCCTCCGGGAAGGGGATCCGCTCGGCGTGGAGCCGGCCGCCCGTCCGGATGCGGAGGCGGAAGCCGAGCCGATCCACCGCGACCATCGTGGCGGCCTCCGCGTCGGGCGCCCCGCCGAGCCCGCGCGCGTAGGTCACCAGCGCGTCGGCGTGGTCGCGGTTCATGTGCTCGAGGATGCCCGCCGCCACGTCGGCCAGCGGGTCGACGCGGGCCGTGCGGTACGCGGCGGCGTCGATCCAGTCCATGGCCGCGAAGCCGCCGACGAAGTAGAGGTCCGCGACCTCGAGGCGGTGGAAGGCGAAGTCCTCGAAGTCGACCCAGTACGCGGCGTTCGCGTGGCGCGCGAGGTACGCGGCGCGCGCGGCGGCGCGGGCGTCCGCCGGGACGGGCCGGACCGCGCCCATGAGCGTGAGGCGGCCGGCGGCGAGCGGATCCCCCGCCCAGTCGGGCTCGGCGACGAACAGGCTTGCCCGCGCGTCCCCGGCGAGGTTCTGCGTGTGCACCGCCATGGAGCTGATCAGGAAGATCGGTTGGCCCGCGTCGTCGAGCGCATAGGGCATGAGCGACGCGAACGGGTACCCGGCATGACGCCGCGAGAGCGTCGCGAGGGTGCCCGCCCGCGCGCGGTGCACGAGCGTGCGCGCGCGCTCGGCATAGGTCGGCTCCGGTGGTGGCGGCGGCGCGTTCGGGTCGGGCGGGGGACCGGCGTGACGATTCATGCGTGCAGTCCGGGCGCGCGGTTGCTCACCGGTCTCGGAACGCTGGCATCACGTCCCGCGCGAACCAGCGGAGCTGCTCCATGAAGGCCGCCGCGGGGATGCCCTCCGGCCAGTGGAGCATGATCTGGTCGAGCCCCGGGTACTTCGCCTCGTACTCCCGGATCACCGCGATGCAGTCCGCGGGGGAGCCGACCATCCACGCCTTCTGGGCGACGCCCTCGCGGATCGTCGGCGCGCGCGCGGGGGCGCCGGGCGTCCCCCACGGCCGGCCCTGGTCGTCCGCGTAGCGCACGAAGCCGAAGGGCGCGAACCACTTGTAGCGCTCGTCGTGGGCGGGCTCGACGCGCCGGATGGCCTCTTCCTTCGTGTCCGCCATGTGGAACCCGAGGCCGAGACAGAGGTCCTCGCCGAGCCGCTTCTGTCGGCCGTGACGCGCGCACGCGTCCTGATACGCGTGGAAGGTCTGATCCGTGATGCGCTCGCCGTTCAGCGTGACCATGCCCTTGAGATTGTGCTTGGCCAGGAAGTCGATCGTCTTGCCGCTCGCGATCGGCTGCCAGATCTCCACCGGCCGGTGGATCGGGCGGGGGATCATGGTCACCTCGGTGAGGTCGTAGCCCCGGTACTTCACGGCGGGCGGCACCGTGTAGTACTTGCCGCGGTGCGAGAACTGCTCGTCGTGGAGCGCCTTCCACATGAGCTCGAACTGCTCCTCGAAGAGCTCGAGGTTCGCCGCGGCATCGAGGAGGGGCGCCCCGAACGATTCGACCTCGCGCGTGTGGTAGCCGCGACCGATCCCCATGATGACGCGCCCACCGGTGAGGATGTCGGCGACCGCGTAGTCCTCGGCCAGGCGGAGCGGGTGCCACATCGGGAGGATGTTGAACGCGCAGCCGAGCTTGAGCTGGCGCGTGACCGCCGCCAGGTAGGTGCCGACCAGGATCAGGTTGGGGAGAACCTCGTAGCCCTCCCGCTGGAAGTGGTGCTCGGCCGTCCAGAGGCAGTAGTACCCCTCGTCGTCCATCACCCGCGCGACGTCGACCATCGACCGGTACGCCTCGACGATCCGCTCGTTCGGGTAGCGCCGCTGGTCGGCGGGCGTGCCGTGAAGCCCGACGTGGTCGAGGTCGATCTGGCCGACGTAGAGCACGGAGAACTTGCGGATCATGCGACCTCCCGGGGATGCTGCGTGATCGGGGCCGACGCCGATACCGCGATTCTAGCAGAGCCGGCGGAGGGCGTCAGGCGGGGGGCTTGGCCGGCGGGTGGCCCACCGCAAGCTCGCACATCCCGCCGCGCTGGGTCACGTCAAGGACGCGGGCCTGACGGGCACGCCCGAGCGTCGCGAGCCCAACCGGCTGAGAGCCGATCCTATCAGGACGGTTGTGCCCACCGGCTCGTCAGTCGGGCGCGCCGTACATCGCCCCTTCCCACGAGGTCGCGACCGTGACGAGTCCGAGCCGCTGGGCCAGCTCGCGCTCCGAGGGGAGGTACCAGCGCCAGCGGAGCCACCGGAAGTAGACGACGACGCCCGACCGGCCGCGGAGATCCTGCTCCAGCCGGCCGAAGTCCTCCGCGTAGCGCGCGTTCGCCTGGCGGGTGAAGGGGTCGGCCGTGAGCGGGACCAGGCGCGCCGGGCGGCCGGTGAGGACGTAGAGCGCGTCCGGGGCGTTCGAGAACACCCGGACGTCGTCGCGCAGGGCCTTCACCTCCGCCACGAGCGCCGACTCGCGCCAGAGGCGGCTCGCGTAGCCCATCTCGTCGAGCTGGCTCCCGACGGCCCACAGTCCCGTGCGCGTGAGCGAGACGCCGGCGAGGAGCACCATCGCCCCCAGCGCGAGCGAGCGGACCCCGGGGGCGCGGACGGAGAGGCGCGCCACTCCCGCCAGCGCGAGTACGACCGCCGTCGCGTAGAGCGGGGCCAGGAGCCGTCCGTCCAGCGGCACGTTGGCGTCGAAGAAGGAGATCGTCGCGTAGACGAGGGAGCCGTACAGGAGGGCGAAGAGACCGAGCAGCCGCGCGCCGACGCGCATCCCGTGCGGCGCGGGGTCGGTATCGGCCCGGCCGCGGGCGTGCCGGTAGGCCGCCAGGACGAGGAGCGCTACCAGGACCAGCCCGGAGTACCGCACGGCCCGCGGCGCGATGTCCGGGAGCACCCACGCGGAGATGGTGTCGAGACCCTGGCGCGCCCGGTCCCCCGCCAACACGTGGAAGACCAGTTGCTTCCCGGTGAGGGCCCCCTCCGTCGCCCGGTTCCGGGCCAGCCAGGCGGCAAGCGGCGCGCCGGCGGCCGCGGCGAAGAGCGTGGCGCGCGTCCACCGCTGCGCCGGCCTGAGGGGGCTCCAGAGCCCGATCGCGATCGCCCCCGTCCCGACGAGGGCGAGTCCCGCGTAGCGCGCCAGCGTCGCGAGGGCAATCGCGACGACGGCGCCCGCCATCGCGAGATGGCGCGGCCGTTCGAGGTCGAGCGCGAGCGCCCAGAGCCCGGCGAGCACGCCCGTGAGAAAGATCGGCTCCGTCAGCACCCACGCGTGCGTCTTGAACACGTCGACGGAGCCCATCACGAGGAGCGTGCCCAGAATCGCGAGCCGTCCCGACCCGGTCCACTTGAGCACCATCAGGCCGACGAGGATCCCGTTCACGCCCAGGAGCAGCGCGTTCAGCCATCGCGCTCCCGCGAGGGCGTCGACGCCCGCCCGCTCGAATACCGCGAGAATCGCCGGGAAGAGCGGTGGGTGGTGCGTGAAGGGAGTCGGCGCGAGCGGGTTCGACTCGACGCTCAGGCCGGGCGTGAGCGTGAGCCCGTGGCCTCGCGCCAGGTTCTGCGCCGCATCCAGATAGGTGACCGAGTCGGCGTCGAGGCCCGCGCCGGCCCGGGTCACGATGGCCGCGCCCAGGACGCCCGCGAGCCCGAGGAGGCCCAGGGCCACGACGACGCCCGCCCGCGGGCCGGCGGAGGTCCCGGTCGACGCGGATGTCATCGCCGGGGAGGCCCACTCATGCGGCGAGAATAGCCCACAGTCCCACCGATCTTGCGCAGTCCTCGGCGCCGATCACGAAGTCATGTGGCGCTTCGGGCCGGCCGAGTGACGACTAGGACGCGACGCCGGGGCAAGGCGGTGCTGGCAACGTGTCCGTGTCGATGGGCTGATCCGTGATCCGGGACCCGCCACGGCCCGTGGGCGGCGCAGGGCCAGAGCGAGATGGGCGCGAAGGCGAGGCCGGGGAATGGTGGGAGCGACACAGGCCTCCGTACCGGAGGCCCGCGCGAGGAGCGCTGTAGCGGCCCTCGGCGAGGCCGTAGCGCCTCGACCATGCCCGCCACGGGATCGACGATCCAGTAGTAGGGGATCCCGTGATCCGCGTAGAGCTGACGCTTCCGGCTCCGGTCGATCGTCGTCGTCGACGGCGAGAGGATCTCGATCACGAGCGTCGGTGGCCCCTCGATGCCGCGGTCGCTCACGAGGTGTGCGCGGGTCGGCTCGAGGTACACCAGATCCGGCTGCACGACCGTCGTGTCGGCAAGGATGACGTCGATCGGCGCGTAGAGCACCTCCCCGAGCCGGCGGCTGGTGACGTATGCCTTGAGGATCGAGTTGAGGGCGCTGCTGACCCGCTGATGACGCGTGCCCGGCGCCGGGGTCACCGACAGTTCCCCGTCGTGCAGCTCGTACCGCCGCCCGTCGGCCGGCAGCGCCTCATAGTCACGGTACGTGAGAACCGCACGCTCGCCGTTCACGCCCCGATTGTAGGAGCCGCTCGGGCGAGCGGTCAACGCGAGCGGCGGGCCGCCGGGGCCCGCCTCGGCCGCCCACGGACACCGAGTGCCTGCCGGTGCGCGAAGAGGTGCTCTCGCGCCCGGGCCGCGTCCGCCGGGTCCTCCCAGCGCACCTGACCGAGGCGGGCGAGCGCGCTCCGGAGGTGCGGAACGTCGACCTGCCCATCGGCGTCGTGGTGCGGCAGGTGGCGCGACTTCGTGCCGTCCGGCCGGACGTGGACGACCGCGAAGGCCTCGTCGGGGAGCGCGTCGATGTCGGCGCGCTTCCAGGGCTCCGCGGACACCTCGGTCGTGGCCCAGAGGGTCCGCACGATCACGGTCACGAGCCAGGCGCTCATCCATCGGCGCGATCCCATCGTCGCCACCTCCGATCGACGCTGCTGCGGCTGATCGCGGGTGGAGCAAGGACGACGCCAGGTGCCGAGTGCGTCGGAACCAGGCGGCGGAACGCCAGCGTGCCGTGCGGGAAATGGAGCGGAGTGTCACGGGCGGCGCACGCCCGTATCGGATCGGTGACGGTCCGCCAGTCTCCGCCAGGGAAAGCGAGAGCGGAACCGGCGGCCGGCGGAGGACCGGCTCCGGTTCCGGTTCCCGGGGGCAGGCGGGGCTATTTCACCTCGCGGAGGCGGCCGGTGCGGACGTCGTAGACGAACCCGCGGACCTCGCCCCGATGCGGGACGAACGGGTTCGCCCGGACGCGCGCGAGCGACTGCCGCACGTCGTCGTCGAGGTCCGAGAACGGCTCGAAGGCGAACGGCGGCCGGATGCCCGTCTCGCCCTGGATGTCCCGCTTCAGCCCCTCGTCGGAGAAGGTGAGCATGCCGCAGTCCGTGTGGTGGATGAGGATGATCTCGCGCGTGCCGAGGAGCCGCTGGGAGATCACGAGGGAGCGGATCGCATCCTCGGTGATCGCGCCGCCGGCGTTGCGGATGACGTGGGCGTCGCCCTCGTCGAGCCCGAGGAGCTCGTGGAGGTCGAGCCGCGCGTCCATGCAGGCGACGACCGCCACGCCCTTGGCCGGCGGGAGGGGCAGATGCCCCTTCTCGAACGATCCCGCGTAGTGCTCGTTGTTCCGCAGAAGCTGATCGGTGACGCTCATGATGGGTCCTCCTGTTCCGGGCCCTCTCGCGGGGCCGCGGAGCCTGAAAGCGCGAAAGCCGAGGGCGGGGCTCTGGGAGTCCCTGCCACTCGGCTTTCGTCTTGTGGATCGACTTGCGCCGTGGGCGGTCTGCGCCCGGTCACTCCCGGTAGTTGAGGGGCACCTCCACCCAGGTCTTGCACCGGGGACACTTGGCGACGGCGCGACCGGTCTTGCCGCTGACGCGCAGGATCGCGTTCTTCACGACGAGCCCGTCGGGCTCGGGGACCACGATCTTCGTCCGGCACGTCGGGCACCGTCGCCCTTCGATGCCAGCGAGTCCTCTCACCAGGTTGCCGTCAGCCATAGACCGAAACTACCTATCTTGATCGGACTTGTCAAGATTGAGTCTGCCGGGGCCTAGGCAAGGTCCACCCAGACGCTCTTGACCTCGGTGTAGAGGTCGAGCCCCGCCTGGCCGAGCTCCCGCCCGAACCCGGACTCCTTGAAGCCGCCGAAGGGAAGGGCCGCGTCGAACAGGTTGTAAGCGTTGACCCAGACGGTGCCGGCGCGAAGCGCGCGAGCCACGCGGAGCGCCTTGCCCACGTCGCGAGTCCAGACGGCCGCCGCTAGCCCGTAGAACGTCTCGTTCCCCTGCGCGATGGCGTCGTCGACGTCCTTGAACGGGATGACGGACAGGACGGGCCCGAAGATCTCCTCGCGCGCGATGCGCATGGTGTTGGTGACGCCCGTGAAGACGGTGGGCTGGACGAAGAAGCCGCGGCCGTCGCCCACGCGGACGCGCTCGCCGCCGGCGGCGAGCGTCGCGCCCTCGCGCCGGCCGGCCTCGACGTAGCCGAGCACCGTGTCGAGCTGCTGGGCCGACACGACCGGCCCCATCCGCGTCGCCTTGTCGAGGGGGTCGCCGACCTTCAGGCCCTTGACACGATCGACGAGCTTCCCGACGAACTCGTCGTGGACGCGCTGCTCCACGAGAAGCCGTGACCCGGCCGCGCAGACCTCGCCCTTGTTGTAGTAGATCCCCGTCATCGCGCCGCGGAGGGCCGCCTCCATGTCCGCGTCCGCGAGGACGATGTTCGGCGACTTGCCGCCGAGCTCGAGCGACACGCGCTTCAGCGACCCCGCCGCCTCGCGCATGATGCCCTTGCCGACCTCGGTCGACCCCGTGAACGCCACCTTGTCGACGCCGGGGTGCCGGACCAGCGCCATGCCCGCCTTGCCCCCGGGTCCCGGCACCACGTTGAACACGCCCTCGGGAAGGCCCGCCTCCTGCGTGAGCTCCGCGAAGCGGAGCGCGGTCAGGGGCGTGAGGGACGCGGGCTTGAGGACGATCGTGTTCCCGGCCGCCAGCGCCGGCGCGATCTTCCAGGAGGCGAGGAGAAACGGGAAGTTCCAGGGCACGATGGCGCCGACGACGCCGAGCGGCTGGCGGAGCGTGAAGGTGAACGCGCCGTCGCGGAGGTTGAGCGTCTCGCCGTGGATCTTCGTCGTCCAGCCCGCGTAGTAACGGAAGACCTCGGCGGCGAACGGGAGCTCCACCTTGCCGGAGTCGAACAGGGTCTTTCCGGTGTTGACGCTCTCGAGCCGCGCCATCTCGTCGAGATTGGCGGTGATCAGGTCGGCGAGCTTCCACAGGGCGCGCGCGCGCTCGGACGCGGCCATCCGCGGCCAGGGGCCCTGGTCGAACGCGCGGCGGGCCGCCTGGACGGCGAGGTCCACGTCCCGCTCGTCGCCTCTCGCGACCTGGGCGCTCACCTCTTCCGTTGCCGGGTTGATGGTCGCGTACGTCTCGCCGGACGCGGGGGCCTGCCACCGGCCGCCGATGAAGACCTCGCTCGTGTGCATGACCTGCCTCCTGGTCGGATCGGGGGTCGGGGCCACGTCCGCGGCCGCCGGTCGGCGTCCTCGACGGGTCCCATCCAGTGTAGCCGGCGCCCTGCGCCCCGGGAAGCGCGGCGCGAGCGGACCGTTCGGCTTGACACCAGCGGCCGGAAGGCGCGACACATGATGCATGACACGCCCCATGACCGGCCCGGGTCCTGCCCTCTCCCGACGGTGCCTGCTGTCCGGGCTGGGCGCGGCGGCGCTCGGCGGCCTCGCCGGTTGCGCGACCAACCCGGTCACGGGGCAATCCGAGCTCATGCTCATGTCCGAGGAGGAGGAGCTCCAGCTCGGCAAGCAGGCGTTCAGCGAGCTGGCCTGGCAGCAGGGTGGGCCCCTCCGGATCGATTCCCAGACCCAGGCCTACCTCGGCGGGATCGTCGCCAAGCTCCATCAGGTGTCGCACCGCTCGAGCCTGCCCGTCGACTTCACGCTCGAGAGCGCCTCGGAGCCGAACGCGTGGGCGATCCCCGGGCACACGGCGATGAACCGCGGCCTCCTCCAGTACCTCGAGAACGAGGCCCAGTTCGCGTTCGTGATGGGGCACGAGATGGGACACGTCGCGGCGCGGCACACGGCGGCGCGGCAGAGCCGGGCGACGCTCGGCAGCGTGGGCGTCGGCGTGCTCGGGGTGGCGGGCGACGTCGTGGGGCTCGGCGGGCTGGTGTCCGGGGTGGCCGGGGCCAGCACCCAGCTCCTCCTCCTGAGCTACGACCGGGGCCAGGAGCTCCAGGCCGACCAGCTGGGCACCCTCTACATGGCGCGCGCGGGCTACGATCCGAACGAGGCAGCGCGGGCCCACGAGACGCTGAACCGGGCCATCGACGCGCACCTGGCCAACCTCGGCCAGAAGCGGAGCGATCCCTCGACGATGTCGCAGATCCTGTCCACGCACCCGCGGCACGAGCAGCGCGTGTCCGAGATCCAGGCCTACATCAAGACGCTTCCCGCGTCCGAGGTCCGCCTCGACGGCGACGGACGCCACGCCGAGCGCTGGCTGCGCCAGACCGAATCGGTCCGGCGCCTGGCGCCCGCCTACGCGCGATACGACAAGGCGCTGCGGGCGTTCACCCAGGCCGCTCAGGCTTCCGAGCAGAAGCAGGACGCCGTGGTCCGGCAGAAGATCTTCGAGGCCCAGCGCGAGATCGACGCCGCGATCCAGCTCGCGGACCAGGCCCAGTTCGAGACGCTGCAGGGCTACCTGCTCGCGGTCCAGGGGCGCAAGGCCGACGCGCGGAGCGCGTTCAATCGCGCCGTGTACCTCTACCCGGGATACCAGCCGGCCATCAAGGCGCTCGCGCGCATCGGCAGCTAGCCGACCGCGCTCGCCGGGCCGGCCTCGCCTCGTCCGCGCCGCGCCCCGTGTCTCGCCCGATACGGCGAGTCTCTGCGAAGAGACGGGCTCGGCGGCGGCGCGCGCGGTCGTGCCGGCCCCAGGTCGGGCCCGGTGCCGCGAAGCCCGCGTGAATTCAGCGCCGCACCGAGCCGCCCGGCGCCCAGGGCCGCGGCGCCTGACTGCCGAGCGGCTGGCATCGGGCTCGCACTGCGAGAGGGCAGCGGTGAACCCTCACAGATGCCCCCATAGCTGGAGGTGCCCGATGCGCTTCGTACAGGGTCGTCTCGTTCCGGTCTTCGTCGGCGTGGCGCTGGCCGCGCCGGTCGCGTTCGCCCAGGCGCCCGCGCCGCCCGCGCCCAAGGGCGCGCCCACGGCGCAGGCGCCCGCGCGGCTGCCGCTCAGCATCGCGCGCGGGACCGTGAAGTCCGTCGCCGACACCCGCCTCGTCCTCGACCTCGGCCAGACCGCCACCGCGCCGGGCGCCGGCCCGACCGCGTTCGTGCTGGACGGGGAGACGCAGATCCAGCGGCTCGGACGCGCGCTCGCGCCGAAGGACCTGCGGGTCGGGGACGCGGTCACGGTCGGGTATCAGATGCGCGGGGACAAGGCGGTCGCGAGCCGCGTGTGGCTCCGCTTCGGCGGCGCCACCGCCGGCGCGTCGCCGACGCGGTAGGCGTGGGTCCGGCCGGGGTCGCGGGCGCGGCGCCGGCTCCGCCCGCGGCTCCGGCCGCGTTGGAGCCGCGTCAGCGCGGGGGGCGCTCAGTCGCGGACGGGCGCGGGCGGCGTCTCCCGGTAGTCGTAGAAGCCCTTGCCGGTCTTCCGGCCGAGGTCGCCGCGCTTCACCCGCTTCTCGAGCTCGGCCGGGGGCCGGTCCTTGGGATCCTTCGTCGTCGCGAAGGTCTCGAGGCGGGCGTTGTAGCCGATGTCGAGCCCGGAGAGATCGCCGAGCCGGAAGGGCCCCATGGGGAAGTTCAGGCCCAGCTCGACGGCCTTGTCGATCTCCCAGAACGGCGCCACGCCCTGCTCGAGAAGGTAGTACGCCTCGTTGCCGAGCGCGCGGAGGATCCGGTTGACGAGGAACCCCGGCAGCTCCTTCCGGAGCACGACGGGCTCGCGGCCGATGCGGCGCACGAGCTCCGCGGTGGTGTCGAGCGTGGCCTCCGACGTCCACTGGCCCTTCACCACCTCGACCAGCCGCATGACCAGCGGCGGGAAGAAGAAGTGCATGTTCACGCACTGCGCGGGTCGCGTCGTGGACGGCGCCAGGAGGGAGTTCCCGAGGGTGGAGGAGTTCGTCGCCAGGATCGCGTGACGCGGCGCCGCGCGGTCGAGGCGCGCGAAGCACTCCTTCTTCGGCTCGAGCCGCTCCACGATCGCCTCGACGACGACGTCCGCGTCGGCGGCCGCTCGGTCGAGGTCCGGCTCGAGGCGCACGCGCCCGACGGCCCGGTCCATCTCGGCCTGGCTCATCTGTCCCTTGGCCACGCGCCGGTCCAGATGGCCGCGGTTCCCCGCCATGGCCTTGTCGAGGATCGCGGCGGATAGGTCGTTCAGGGTGACCGCGTAGCCGTGGAGGGCCGCCTGCATCGCGATCTGGGCCCCCATCTGGCCGGCGCCGACCACCAGGATGCGCTTCACGTCGTCGATTGCCACCGTCATGCCTCTCTCCTCACGCCGGGCGTGCCCGACGGCTCAGATCGCGAGCGCGTAGCCGTCGCGCCGCGGGTCGGCCCCGCCCTGGAGCGCACCCGACTCCGGGTCGCGCCGGATGCCCTGGCCGCCGCCGACGATCCACGACCAGTCGTCGATCACGTTGACCTGGTGGCCCCGGGCGGCGAGACCCTCCCGGACGCTCGCCGGGACGCGGCCCTCGACGTCGACCAGGCGGTCGCGGTACGCGCGCACGCGGGGGGCCTCGATCGCCTCCTGCACCGTCATGCCGAACTCGACGACGTTCAGCAGCATCTGCGGCGTGGTCTGGAGGATGCCGTACGAGCCCGGGGTGCCGATCGACAGGACGAACGTCCCGTCCCGGAACACCTGGGTCGGCGCCATGCGCGTCTGCATCGCCGCGCCGGCGCGGAGCGCGGCCGGGCTGCCGGGGTCGAGGTCCGCCCACATCAGGAGGTTGTTGAGCAGCATCCCGGTGCCGGGGACCATCACGCCGGAGCCGAACGGACTCCCGAGCGTCTGGGTGACGGTCACGACCGTGCCCTCGCCGTCGGCGACCGCGAAGTGCGTCGTGTGCTCCCGGGCGAAATCCGCCGGATGCCCGGGCAGGAGCTCGCCGGCGAGGCGCTCCGCGCTCCACCGCTCGCCGCCGGACACGCCCGCGTGCCGCGGGTCCATGAGGGCTCGCCGGTGCGCCGCGTAGCCGTCGGAGACGAGCCCGGCGATCGGCGCGTCGGGGCGCATCACGTCGAGGCCCACGCGGTCCGCGGAGGCGACCTTCGCCGCCTCGAGGAAGTGGTGGAGGTACTCGACCGAGTTGTGGCCCATGCTCCGGAGATTGAATCCCTCCAGGAGCTTCAGCGTCTGCACCGACTGGAGGGCGTTGGTGGGCGGGGGCGGCACGCACACGTCGTGGCCGCGGAAGGGAACGGCGAGCGGCGTGCCCCACGTCGGCTGGTAGCCGGCGAGGTCCGCCTCGGTGATCCAGCCCTTCTGCGCCTCCATCGCCCGGGCGATGGCCTTCGCGATCGGCCCGCGGTAGAACGCGTCCACGCCGCCCTCGGCGATCTGCCGGAGCGTGGCGCCGAGGTCCTTCTGGACGAGCAGCGAGCCCGCGCGGGGCACCTCGCCGCCGACCAGGAACGTCCGCTCCGCCTCCGGCGAGTGCGCGAGCTGGGGCCGCGCCTTCCCGATGAACTCCACGTTCTTCACGCTGAGCGGGAAGCCCTCCTCCGCGAGCCGGATCGCGGGGGCCATGGCGGCCGCGCGGGGCACGCGACCGTGGCGCTCGTGGAGCCCGAGGGTGGCCGCGACCGTGCCGGGCACGCCGATCGAGCGGGGCCCCGCCTTCAGGTCCTCCGTGGTCACGCGTGACGGGTCCGCGGCGGCCGGCATCCGGCCCGCCGAGACGACCGCCTCGCGCCGTCCTCGGTGGAACACGAGGAGCGTCGCCACGCCGCCCGGCCCCGACATGTACGGCTCGACCACGTGGAGGGCGAACGACGTGGCCAGCGCGGCGTCGATCGCCGAGCCGCCCTGGAGCAGGACCTCGATCCCCGCCATGGCGGCAAGGGGATGGGCGGCCGCCACCACGCCGCGGCGCCCCATGACGGTGGGCCGGAACGCCCGCCCGTGCGGTCCCGTCGATCCCTCAGCGTTCGCCATCTTCCGCTCCTTGCAGGGTCAGGTCCTGATCGTGATTTCCAAAGTCAGGGCCTGACCCCGGATTCTGACGTTCCCATCAGTGGCTGGTGGGCTCGTAGGGGGTCCAGTCCTGGCCGGGGCCGCCGCGCAGGAAGTCGAAGTCGGCGCCCTCGGGAGCCTGGAGCACGTGGTCGAGGTAGAGCTTCCCGTAGCCGCGCGTGAAGGCGGGCGGCGGCGGCGTCCACGCGGCGCGCCGGCGCGCGAGCTCCTCGTCCGGGACGTGGAGCACGAGGCGCCGGGCCGGCACGTCGAGCTCGATCTCGTCGCCGTCCCGCACCAGCGCGAGCGGGCCGCCGACCGCGGACTCGGGCGCGACGTGGAGGACGCAGGTGCCGTAGGACGTCCCGCTCATCCGGGCGTCGGACACCCGCACCATGTCCTTCACGCCCTGCCGGAGGAGCTTCTCGGGGATGGGGAGCTGCCCCCACTCCGGCATCCCGGGGCCGCCGCGCGGGCCGCCGAGCTTCTGCACGAGGACGCGCGTCTCGTCGACGTCGAGCGCCGGGTCGTTCACCCGCGCCATGAGGTCGTGCTTGGACTCGAAGACGACCGCGCGACCCCGGTGGCGGAGGAGGTGGGGCGACGCCGCGGTCTGCTTCAGCACCGCCCCGTCCGGGCAGAGGTTCCCCCGGAGGATCACGGTGCCGCCCTCCTTCCCGAGCGGCCGGTCGAGCGGCACGATCACGTCCGGGTTCCGCACGCGGGCACCCTGCACGTTCTCCCCGATGGGGCGGCCGGTCACGGTCGGCGCGGCGCGGTGAAGGAGCGGCAGGAGCTCGTGGAGCACCGCCGGCAGGCCGCCCGCGTAGAAGAAGTCCTCCATCAGGTACTTTCCCGAGGGGCGGACGTTCGCGATGAACGGGGTCTCCCGCGAGAGCCGGTCGAACAGCGACAGCGGCAGCGGCACCCTCACGCGACCCGCGATGGCCGGCAGGTGGACGATCGCGTTCGTGCTGCCCCCGATGGCCATGTCCACGCGGATCGCGTTCTCGAACGCCTCGCGCGTGAGGATCCGGCTCGGGCGGAGGTCCTCGCCCACCATCTCGACGATCCGCTTCCCGCTCGCCTCCGCGAGGGCCAGGCGCCGCGAGTCGGGCGCGGGGATCGCCGCGTTGCCGGGCAAGGTCATGCCGAGCGACTCGGCCATCGACGCCATCGTCGAGGCCGTCCCCATCACCATGCAGTGGCCGGAGGAGCGCGAGAAGCAGCTCTCGAGCTCGCACCAGGACTCCTCGTCGAGGCGGCCGGCGCGGAACTCGTCCCAGTAGCGCCAGAGGTCGGTGCCCGAGCCCACCTCCTCGGTCCCGAACATCCCCCGGAGCATCGGGCCGCCGGTGACCATGATCGCCGGGAGGTCGGCGCTCGCCGCGCCCATCAGCATCGCGGGCGTCGTCTTGTCGCATCCGGAGAGGAGGACGACGCCGTCGAAGGGGAGGCTCCGGATGCACTCCTCCACGTCCATCGACATCAGGTTCCGGAAGAGCATCGTCGTCGGCTTCATCAGGGGCTCGGAGAGCGAGATCACCGGGAACTCGAGCGGGAACCCCCCGGCCCGCCAGACCCCGCGCTTGACGTGCTCGGCGACGGTCCGGAGGTGGGCGTTGCAGTTCGTCGCCTCGCTCCAGGAGTTCGCGATCCCGATGACGGGGCGTCCCTGGAACGCGTCGTCGGCGAAGCCCTCGGCCTTCATCCACGCGCGGTGGAGGAAGCCGTTCAGATCCCTTCCGCCGAACCAGCGCTGGCTGCGGAGGCCGGGCGCCGTCACGCCAGGACCTCGCGGCAGAGCGCCTCCCACATCGCCGCCGAGAGCCGGAGACTCTCCACGTCGACCCGCTCGTCGTTGCCGTGGAACATGAGCGGATACTCCGCGTGCGGGATGCGGGGGGAGTGGAGGCCGAACCCGTAGGCGGGGATGCCGACCCGGCGGAAGAACCGGGCATCGGTCGCGCCCACCGTCAGCCGGGGCACGATGTGGCTCCCCGGCACGAGCGCCTGGGTCACGCGCCGCATCGCGTCGACCAGCGGGGTGTCGGGTGAGGTGAGCGAGCCCTCCTCGCGCCCGAGCGATTCGATGGTCACGCGGCCGCGGAGGTCGCCGAGCGCCGCGTCGAGCATCGCGTCCACCTCGTCCGGAGTCACGCCGGGCAGCGCCCGGATGTCGACGTCGATCTCCACCCGGTCGGGCACCGTGTTCACCTTGCTGCCGCCGCGGACCAGGTTCGGCGAGAACGTGGTGTGCGTCGACGCGTGGGCCATCTGGGCGAGGCCGAGGCTCTCCATGCGCCGGGCGGCATCGAGCACGCGCTCGGGGTCGGTCAGGGCGGCGGCCAGCTCGCGGTCGGGCTGGACGGCCTCGACGTACTGCCGCCAGACGTCGAGGATGCGGGCCTTGGGCTGGTAGGCGGCGATCCGACGCACGACCTCCGCCGCGGTCACGAGCGCGTTGTCGGAGCGGAAGGGCCGCGAGCCGTGCCCCGGCGTGCCGCGCACCGCGATCCGGCGCCAGTTCACGCCCTTCTCGCCCACGGTGAGCGGGAGGCCGGTCCCGGTCGGCGTCGGCACCGGCACGCCGCCGCTCTCGGTGATCACGTAGTCGGCCCGGACCGCGTCGAGCGCCTGCGCCGTGAGGTACTGGGCGCCGTAGTCCCCGCCCGCCTCCTCGTCGGCCACGGCCAGGTAGATCAGCGTCCCGCGCGGCCGGAACCCGGCGACCGCCAGGCGCCGCGTGGCCACGGCCATGGTGGCCGTGAGGTTCAGCATGTCGGTCGCGCCCCGGCCCCACACGATGCCGTCCACGAGGTCGCCGCCGAACGGGTCCCGACGCCAGCCGGCCGGGTTGGCCGGGACGACGTCGGTGTGGCCCATCAGGAGCAGCGTCGGGGCCCGCCGGTCGGTGCCCTCGATCCGGGCGACGAGGCTGGCCCGCCCGGGCGCCGCCTCGTAGCGCTGGCAGGTGAGCCCCGAGCCCGCGAAGTAGTCCTCGAGCGCGGCGACGTTGCGGATCTCCTGCCCGGAGCCCACCGTGTCGTCGTTGACGCAGGCGTTCCGGATCATCGTCCGGAGGAGCTCGGTGGGTTCGGCGGTCAGCTGGTCGAGCGACATGGCGTCTCCTCGAGGACGTCCGGTGAGGTGGCTCTCGCTGGTCGTCATGGTAGGGGGCGCGTCCGGCGCGGTCAACGCCCGGCGCGGCGGACGCGGAGCGGGGGCCCGCGAGTTGCCGCGACGCGTCGCGGGGCGGTAGACTGGCCGGGTGGCGGCGGAGCTCCGGATCGTGGCCGGCTCGGTCTCGGCGCGGGCGACCCTGAACGGCTCGCGGACCGCGCGGGCGGTCCTGGACGCGCTGCCGATCGAGGCGGCGGCCCAGACCTGGGGGGACGAGATCTACTTCGCGATCCCCGTGTCGCTGCCGGAAGACGACGCGCAGGACGTCGTCGAGCGCGGAGATCTGGGATACTGGCCGCCCGGCCGAGCCTTCTGTATCTTCTTCGGGCCGACGCCCGCGAGCCGGGGCGACGAGTGCCGCCCCGCGAGCCCGGTGAACGTGCTCGGACGCGTGGAGGGTGACGCGACGGCGTTCCGCGCCGTGCGGGCCGGGACCCGGGTGCGCCTCGAGCGGATGGACGCGGCGACCCCCGTCGCCGGCAGCACGACACAGAGCGGATCGGCCCGACCGTCGAGCCGCTGAGGACAGAGAGGGGAGAGGCCATGAAGATCTTCCTGGACACCGGCAGCGTGAACGAGCTCAAGGAGGTCGCCGCCATGGGCCTCCTCGACGGCGCCACGACCAATCCCTCGCTCGTCGCCAAGGAGAAGCGGCCGTTCCGCGACCTGGTCGACGAGATCTGCCGGATCGTCGACGGGCCGGTGAGCCTCGAGGTCGTCGCGACCGACACCGACGGCATGGTCCAGCAGGGGCGCGAGCTCGCCAAGATCGCCCCGAACGTCGTCGTGAAGCTCCCGACGACGGTCGAGGGCATCAAGGCGCTCCGCGTCCTCAACGGCGAGGGTCTCCGGACCAACCTGACGCTCTGCTTCTCGCCGAACCAGGCCCTTCTCGTCGCGAAGGCCGGGGCCACGTACGTGAGCCCGTTCCTCGGGCGCCTCGACGACATCTCGCACGTCGGCATGGACCTGATCCGGACGATCCGGAAGATCTACGACAACTACGGCTTCGAGACGCAGATCCTCGCGGCGTCCCTCCGGAACCCGATCCACGTGGTGGACGCGGCGCTCGCCGGCGCGGACGTGGCGACGCTTCCGTTCGCCGTCTTCCAGCAGCTGATCAAGCACCCGCTCACCGACATCGGGCTCAAGCGCTTCCTCGAGGACTGGCAGAAGGCCGGCGTGTCCCTGACGTGACACCCTAGGCGTCGCGCCGTGTCGGCCGCGGGCCTGGCGGTCGTCCGGGAGATGTACGACGCGTTCGCGCGGCGGGACGGCGCCGCCGTCTTCGCGCGGCTCCACCCCGACGTCGAGTTCCAGCAGACTCCGCTCCTGCCCTGGGGCGGGCACTACCGGGGGCACGAGGGCGCCCGGGAGTTCTTCACCCGCCTGCGGGAGACGATCGACTCCGCCGTCGCCGTGGACCGCTTCATCGATGCCGGGGACCACGTGGCGGCGGTCGGGCGGACGCGCGGGCACGTTCTCGCGAGCGGGGCCGCATTCGACGTGGCTATCGCGCACGTGTGGACCCTGCGCGACGACCGGGTCGCCCGGTTCGAGGCGTACATCGACACCCCGGCCATGCGGGAGGCCCTGGGGCTCCGCTGACCGCCGAGGATCTCCCGGCCGCCGGCCGGCTCGGGGTAGAGTGCAGGGGCGATGACACGGCGAGCCGGGGACCGTCCGTCGACGCCAACGCCAGACGCGAGGTGATCGGGTGAGCGAGGCCTACGACTTCGACCTGGTGGCGATCGGCAGCGGGCCGGCGGGCCAGCGCGCGGCCGTCCAGGCCGCGAAGCTCGGCAAGCGGGTGGCCATCATCGAGAAGAACCGCGTCGTCGGCGGCGTCTGCGTCGAGACCGGGACGATCCCCAGCAAGACCTTCCGCGAGGCCGTCTCGGTGGTGACGGCGGCGCCGGGGGCCGGCGCCCGCCCGACGGCGGAACAGCTCCTGGCCCGCGTCAGCGACGTCGTGCGCCGGGAGGTCGACGTGCTCGACAACCAGCTCCGGCGCAACGACATCGCCGTCATCCGGGGCGAGGCCGAGTTCCAGGACCCCCACACCCTGCACGTCCGCGCGGAGACCGGCTCCCGCACGGTGCGCGCCGCGACGATCGTGGTGGCCGTCGGCACCCGGGCCGTGACCCCGCCCGGCGCGGTGGTCGACGGCGAGGTGGCGATCACCAGTGACGACATCGTCCGCCTGAAGCGCCTGCCGCGGGCGATGACCGTCGTGGGCGGCGGCGTCATCGGCATCGAGTACGCGTCGATCTTCGCCGCGCTCGGCATCGAGGTCACCGTGGTCGAGCGCCGGGACCGGATCCTCGACTTCGTGGACCGGGAGATCGTCGACGAGCTCGTCCACCAGATGCGGAAGCGGAACGTCACCTTCCGCTTCGGCGAGGCCGTGCAGCGGTTCGAGGTGTCGGAGGGGCCGCCCCGCCGGGGCGTGCTGTTCCTCGAGTCGGGAAAGCGGATCGTCTCCGACCTCGTGCTCTTCTCGGCCGGTCGCATGGGCGCGACGGACCGGCTGAAGCTCGACGCGGCGGGGCTCGCCGCCGACGAGCGGGGGCGGCTCGCCGTCGACGCGGACTTCCGGACCGCCGTCCCGCACGTCTACGCCGCCGGCGACGTGATCGGCTACCCGAACCTGGCCGCGACGTCGAGCGAGCAGGGGCGCCTGGCGGCGTGCCACGCCTTCGGGGTGGCGGCGGGCCCGATGGCGAGCCATTTCCCGCTGGGGATCTACGCCATCCCGGAGATCTCCATGGTCGGCGCTACCGAGCAGGAGCTGACCCAGGCCAAGGTGCCCTACGAGATCGGCGTGGCTCGCTACCGTGAGATCGCCCGGGGTCAGATCCTGGGCGACGACAGCGGCCTCTTCAAGATGCTCTTCCACCGGGAGACCCGGCGGCTCCTGGGCGCCCACGCGATCGGCACCCAGGCGACCGAGCTGATCCACATCGGGCAGGCGGTGCTGGGATTGGGCGGCGGGCTCGACTACTTCCTGTGCACGGTCTTCAACTACCCGACGCTCGCCGAGTGTTACAAGGTGGCCGCCCTCGACGCGGCCAACAAGCTCGCCGTCTGACGCGGCCTTCCGCCCGGCGCGCGGGCCTACGAGGAGCGGCGCGCGAACAGCAGGAGCGCGACTCCGCCCGCCAGCGCCACCACGCCGAGGACCGGCGACAGCGGGATCGTCTTCTCGTGCTTGACCTCCGCCTTGAACGGCCCGACGTCGAGAATCTTGTCCTTGGTGGTGTAGGTGATGCCCTGGTAGACGAGGGCGATCACTCCGAGCACGATGAGCGCCACTCCGATCAGCTTGACCATCGCATGTCCTCCCGTGGCGGCGGGCTTTCCGGCTCACCGGACGCAGCCACGTCGCCCAGCCGCTGCTGCAAATAGCGCCGGTGATTCGCCACGAAGTCACGGGTGACCAGGTAGTGTTCCGTATCTTCGTAGCGGACGACACAGGCCCCGTCGTTCGACAACTGGTAGATCGTAGCCCGAGGATAGGCCATCAGGATAGGGGAGTGGGTGGCGATGACGAACTGACACTGCGCCTCGACGAGGTCGTGCATCAGGCGCAGCATGGCGAATTGGCGCCGCGGGGATAATGCGGCCTCGGGCTCGTCGAGGATGTAGAGGCCCTGCCGAATGAGGGCACCCGGTCGCGCATGAGGGTCAGCGACAGGAGGAAGCCCTGTGGCTCCGGCGGTGCCGTCGAGCTCTCGTTCGACGGGGTCAGGCGCGGACGTCGCCCCACGGTCCGTCGGCGCATCGCGTCAGCCGCGCAGCGCTTCGGCGAAGGCGCGCAGCTCCTCGCGGGTGGTCCGGCGCTCGAGCGCCACGTAGGGCGCGAGGCGGTCGAGCAGCCCGCCGTAGCGCTCGTCGAGCGCGGCCCGGAGGCCGTCGAAGGGCGCCTCGACCGCGAACACGCCCAGCATCTCGTCCGTGATCAACGCCGCCATTCCCGCCCAATCCCCCTCCACCGACTTCCGGTGGAGCTTGGGCGTCAGGTCCTGCCAGCCGTGCGCGGCCAGCACCGGCTCGTAGGTCCGCGTCGACGCGTAGAAGGAGACCTGGGTCCGGGCGTGCTCGCGCGCCCGCGCGATCTCGTCGGCGGTGCGGCCGGTGATCATGAACACGGAGCACGCCAGCTCGACCGCCTGGCGGGGGCGGCCGGTCTTCGCGAGCCCCGCCTCGATGTTGGGGAGCGCGAACTCCCGGAGGTACTTCACCGAGTGGAACGGGTGGAGGTGCACGCCGTCGCAGAGCTCGCCGGCGAGCCGCATGTTGTACGCGTTGACCGCCGCGACGTAGATCGGGATCCGCGGATGCTCGATCGGCGGCGGCGCGAAGAACGGCGTGGTGAGGGTGATCGTGTAGTGCTCGCCACGGAAGCTCACGGGCCCGCGCGCCTGCCACGCGTCCCAGATGGCGCGGAGCGCGAGGACGTACTCGCGGAGCCGGGGCCCCGGGGCGGTCCACGGCACCGAGAACCGCCGCTCCATGTGTCCCTTCACCTGCGTGCCGAGCCCGAGGATCATCCGCCCGCCGGAGGCCGCCTGGAGGTCCCACGCCGCGTGGGCGACCACGGTGGGACTCCGGGGGAAGGCGACCGCGATCGCGGTGCCAAGGCTCACGTGGCGCGTGTGCTCCGCGGCCAGGGCGAGGGGCAGGAACGGGTCGTGCCGCGTCTCCGCGGTCCAGAGACCGTCGAAGCCCAGGGCCTCGGCCTCCCGGGCCATCGCCGGGACGTCCCCGAGCTCCTCGATGCCGAGCGTGGCGTCGATCTTCACGGATCCGTCCCGGCGTCCGAGTGGCTCATGGCGGTTAGCCTACTCCAGACCGGCTCGGTCTTGCGGCCCGGTCGATCGGCGGCGAGGTCACGTCCGCGGCGCCGCCGCGTGCAGGTGCTGGATCTTGCCCGACGGCGCGGTCAGGGGCGGCTGACGCTCCACGCGGAGGAACTTCGACTCCCGCCAGAGGAGCGCCATGACCCGGTCGCTCTCCGCCCGGGCGCCGATGGCGGACAGGAAGGCCTCGGCCAGTGCCTCGGCGTCGACCGCGCCCAGCCGCGGATGTACGAGGAGCCGCAGGCGCGGCCGGCCGCCCGCGCCCTCTTCCTCGACCAGCTGATAGTCGGTCGGCGCACCGCCGAACCGCGCGGGCAGCACCTCCTCGAGGACGCGGATCAGGTCGGTGTCGAGGAAGGTCATCCCGCCGGCGGTGAGCTTCTCGTGGCTCCGGATCTCCTGCAGGTGGGTCGTCCAGCCCAGCGACTCGAGCGGGCAGCCGCACCGGCGCTCGCTCATCACCGCCTGATCCCCGAGTGACGCGTTGATCAGGATGAGCGGCGCCGAGGCCCGGAGCGTGGACAGGAGCAGGGTCGGGGGAAGCAGTGGCGCCCGGGGCCTGGCTGCGTGGTCACCGGCGGCGCGGGCCGCGCCCGGCTGGACGAGCGCCACGAGATCGCGCAGCACGTGAACGTCGTCCGGCGCACCTCGCGCCGCGCAGCCGTAGCCGATGGGGCCCGACTCGACGCTCGAGTACCGGAGGATGATCCGGGCCCCGGTGCGCTCGATGACGGCGAGGCGGGCCGACGTCAGGGGCTCCCCCGCGCTCGTGAACACCACGCGGCCGAGGTCCATGCCGGTCTCCGCGGCGGCCCGGCAGATCCGCACCACCGCGCTCGGATAGCTCATCACGTGGGGCATCTCGCCGCGCGCCAGCACCTCCGCCATCCAGCGGAGGATCGGCAGGGGATCGTCCGGCTTCACGTAGGTCGGGGCCGGCAGCGGGGTCAGGCCGGCGAGGGCCTGGGCCAGCCGAAGCGCGTGGACGCTCCACCGATAGCGCGCATGCAGCCCGGCTCCCCGGAGGTCGATGAGCGAGAACCATCGACGGGCCTCGACGCCGGCGGCGCCGTACTCGAGCACGTGGGCGAGCGCGCTCCCGCCGGGCACCGCCCAGCAGCCCAGGCGCCAGTCGCGTGCCCGGTAGGCGTCCAGGACCAGCGCGAGGTCGACTGCCCGGTCGGTGACGACCGGGAGATTGACGGGGACGAGGCTGCGAGGCCCGCGGGTGCCGCTGGTCTGGGAGAGCAGGTGGGGCGCGAGCCGCGGGCTGAGCAGGCCCGCGGGATCGACGTGGATCCGCGTCGAGCCGCGCACGACGGCGTGGCGGCCCTTGAGCTCGTCGACGGTCAGGTACACGCCGCGGGCGTGGAGCTGCCCGAGGGCTCCCTCGAGCCCGTCACGCGTGACCAGCCGCTCGAGGTCGCCGTGCTCGCAGCCGGCCCACCGGAGCAAGTGGTGGTACGGACTCCCGGGATTCGCGTACACGCCCCACCGGACGAGGTCGAGGAAGTCGGCCTCCCGCCGCTCGAGACGCCGCCGGAGAGTGGCGCGGGCCGTGTCGATCGGAATCGGGCGGCGGAGGACGCGGGGCAGCTCCGCGACCAGGCGGGCGCCCATCGTCAGGTCCGCGAGCGAGAGCGGCGAGTCGACCACGGTCCGCCGGGTCGCGAGGCGGCCGGCTACCGGCCGGCGCCGCGCGCGGTGTAGGATCGGTCGGTCCCGGCGGCCTGATGCATCGGTGGCTCGTCCCCCATGTCGTCCTGCCGCTCTCCGAGCGGCTGACGGGGCGTCGACCGTGGACCGAGGCGCTGCGCCTTCGGCGGCTGCAGTGGCAGTCCCCCGCGGAGCTCGACGGGCGCGCCCTGCGCCGCGCGCGCACCGTGCTCGCGCATGCGGCCGCGCGCGTGCCCTACTACCGGGAGCTGTTCACGCGCGCCCGTGTGGCCCCCGAAGACGTTACCACGCTGGCAGCCCTCTCCCGGCTGCCGGTCGTCACGAGGGCCGATCTGCGGGCGAGCTTCCCGGATCGCACCACCGCGGAGGACCTTCCGGCCGCTCGCCGATGGCTGACCCGCACGTCCGGATCCACCGCGCGGCCCTTCGAGTTCTACGCGGACCGGGCCGGCATGGACAGCTGGCTGGGCTCGCACCTCTTCTTCCTGGACTGGCTCGGCGCTGCGCTCTGGACGCCGCGGATCGACATCTTCGGCCCGCCCGGCGGGGAAGCGGCGGCGAACACGCCCGGATCGTCCGCGCTGCCACGAGCCGTCCGCGTGCTGGTCCTGGGTGAGCGGGTCGTCTCCGTCGCGGGTGTGGACCTGACGGTGGACGCGCTCCGCATGCACGTGGACCGCTTCCCCCGGCGGCGCCCGTACTTCATCCGGGCGAGTCCCTCCTATGCGGCGCGACTGGCCGCCCAGATCCTCGCCGACGGCCGGGCGCTCGACCGCGGTCCGATGGCGGTCATGACCGGGGCCGAGACCTTGACGCCGGTCCAGGAGGCGACGATTCGCCGCGCGTTCGGCTGCCGGGTCGTCAACCACTACTCGAGTTGGGAAGTGCCGCACATGGCGCAGAGCTGTCCGGACCACGCGGGGCTGCTGCACGTCAACAGCGAGCGGGTCGTACTGCGCGTGGTGGACGCCGACGGGCGCGACGTCCGGCCCGGCGACCGGGGCCGCGTGCTCATCACGGCGCTCGCGAACGACGTGATGCCGTTCATCAACTACGATCTCGGCGACTGGGCCGTCCGCGGCGACCGCTGCCCGTGCGGCCGCGGATTCCCGACCCTCGCCGCGGTCGACGGCCGGACCGGGGAGGTGATCGAGACCTCGGACGGCCGCGCGATCACGCCGGCGATGCTCGGGACCCAGCTGCCGCTGCAGAGCGACGTGGCCGGCTTCATTGCCGACTACCAGGCGGACCACACCGCGCCGGACGCGGTCACGCTCCGCGTCGTGCCGCTCCTCGGCTTCATGGCCGAGATGATCGCGCCGCTCCGGGCGACGATGGAGCGCCTGATGGGGCCCACGGTGCGGGTGTCGGTCGAGGTCGTCGAGCGCATCCCCGAGGAGCCGTCGGGCAAGCGCTTCATCGTCCGGTCCCACCGACCGCCGGCGGGGCCGACGCGCGGGGAGCGGGCCTGACGTCGGCCTAGGCGCGAGGCTGGTACGCCATCGCCTCGAGGCGCGCCACGCGGTCCGCGATCGGCGGGTGGGTCGCGAAGAGGTCGGCGAGCCAGCCCTCGCGGTTGTTGGCCGCCCGGCCGAGCGGATCGGCGATGCAGAGGTGCGCGGTACCCCGGTGGATGCGCGCCGTCGGCGCCGCCGCCGCGTCGAGCTTGCGGAGCGCGCTCGCGAGGCCGAGCGGGTTGCGGGTCAGCTCGGCTCCCGACGCGTCGGCCAGGTACTCGCGGCGCCGCGAGACCCCGGTCGCGAGGAGGCGCCCGATGAGGGGCGTCAGGACGATCGTGAGGAGCCAGACGACGAGGAGGACCAGGACCAGGGGGCCGCCCCCCGACTCGCCGTCCCGCCGGCGCGAGTCCCGGGACTCGGGCACGCCGAGACGGAGCCGCATCGCCCAGTCGCTCAGGAGCAGGACGGCGCCCAAGAGCGCCGCGACGAGCGTCATCTTCCGGATGTCGAAGTTCCGGACGTGCGACATCTCGTGGGCGATCACGCCCTGGAGCTCCTCCCGGTTCATGGTCTGGAGGAGCCCCGTCGTCACCGCGATCGAGGCGTGGTCCGGGTCCCGTCCGGTGGCGAAGGCGTTCGGGTCGGGCTCGTCGATGACGTAGACCCGCGGCATCGGCTGGCCGGCCGCGATGGCCATCTCGGTGACCACGTTCATGAGCTGCTTGACCTCGGCGGAGGGGTTCCCGGGCGACACCGGTCGCGCGAAGCTCGAGGCGAGGACGGCGCGGTCGCCGAACCGGTAGCTGAGCCACGCCGATCCCATCCCGAAGAGCGCGGCGGCGCTGGCCGCGATGGGGAAGGGCAGCGGCACGGCGCCGGCGTGCGCCACGCGGGCGGCGCCGAGGACGAAGAGGTCGAAGCCGTAGCCGACGAACGCGAGCAGCGCGACGAACGCCGCGATCAGGAGCCAGGTATCGCGCCGGTTGCGGCGCTGCTCGTCGAAGAGGTTGCCGGCCGCCGGCGCCGCCGGCCGGGGCCGCCCGCCGCCCGGGCCGGGAGCCGTCGGCGGCGTCTCCGCGGCCATGCCGCTACCGCGCGCCGAGGTCGACCCGGGGCAGCGCGCGGTCGGCCGCGTCGACCTGGAAGAACTCGGCCGGCCGGAAGCCGAGCGCGCCCGCGACGAGGTTGGCCGGGAAGACCTGCTGGCGCGTGTTGTACTGCGCCACCAGGTCGTTGTAGAGCTGGCGCGCGAACCCCACCCGGTTCTCGGTCGTGACCAGCTCCTCCTGGAGCGCGAGGACGTTCTGGTTGGCCTTGAGGTCCGGGTAGCGCTCCATCACGGCGAGGAGCCCGCCCACGGCCTGGGAGAGCGCGCCCTCGGCGGCACCGACCGCGCCCGCGCCGGTGGCGGACAGCGCGCGCGTGCGGGCCGTCGCGATGCGGTCGAAGAGCTCCCGCTCGTGCTGCATGTACCCCTGGACGGCCGCGACCAGGTTCGGGATCAGGTCGTGGCGGCGCTTCAGCTGGACGTCGATCTGGGCCCAGGCGCTCGCGACCTGATTCCGGAGCGCGATCAGCCCGTTGTAGAGCCAGATCGCGATCCCGACCACGGCGACCGCGAGAACGAGCCCGACCAGCCCGGTCACGACCGGTCGGCCGCCGGATCCGGCTCTTGCCCGGCCGCGCCGGTGTGGTGCAGGATCCGGTCGGCCAGGCGCCCCTCCGCGACCATGGCGCCCAGCGCGGCGCGCTGGATCTTGCCGCTCGAGGTCTTGGGAATGGTCTGGGGCCGGACCAGGAGGACCCGCGCGGGCCGGAGCCCGTTGCGCCGGTGGACCGCCTGCGTCACGTCGTGGGCGATGCGGGCGAGCTCCTCGGGCCGGAGCCCGTCTCCGCGGACCTCGGCGACCACGTGGAGACGCTGGGTGCCGGTGCGCTCGCTCTCGATCCCGATGGCCGCCGAGTACCGGACGCCGGGGACGTGGTCCGCCGCCTCCTCCACGTCGGCGGGGACGACGTTCTGCCCGCGCACGACGATGACGTCCTTGAGGCGCCCCGTGATGAAGAGGTAGCCCTCGGCGTCCAGGAAGCCGAGGTCGCCGGTGTGGAGCCACCCGTCGCGGAGGGCGCGGGCGGTGGCGTCGGGCTCGCGGTAGTAGCCCTGCATCACCCCGGGGCTCTGGACCAGGATCTCGCCCACCTCACCGGGCTGCGCCCGCTGGCTGTCGACAGGTCCGGCGATCTCGACCCGGACGCCCCGGCACGGCCGCCCGACCGACAGGAAGCTCCCGCTCGCGTCCGCGCGCACCGGCTGCCCCTGCGGCCACACCGCGACGGCGAGGGTCGCCTCCGCGAGGCCGTACGCGGGCGCGAAGATGTCACCCACGCCGAACCGCTCCTGGAACGCGCGGATCGTCGACAGGCGCACCGGCTCCGCGCCCGAGAGCGCCATCCGGAGGCTCGACAGGTCGAGGCCCCGCGTGTCGTGGATGTGGCGGACGCAGTTGCGATACCCGAAGTCGGGCGACACGGTGAGGTGAGCGCGGTGCTCGGTGATCGCCTCGAGCCACGCGCGGGGGTCCCGGAGGTCCGGCGGGAGGAGCACGAGCCGCGCTCCCGTGTAGAGCGCGCCGAACGCCAGGCCGATCAGGCCCATGTCGTGGTACAGCGGGAGCCAGCTCACCAGCGTGTCGGTTGGCGACACCGCCACGGCGTCGACCATCATCCGGACGGTGGCCATGACGTTCCGGTGGCTCAGCACGACGCCGCGCGGCACGGACGTGCTGCCGGACGTGTACTGGAGGAAGCAGGTCTCGTCCTCGCCGGCCGAGCACGGCGCGCCCACGGCGCGCCCGGTCTCGAGGAGGTCCGGCGTCAGGAGGTGACGGAGATCGGGCGCGTCGGCCCTCGCGGCCTCCACGTCGGCCCGGAACCAGTCGATCGTGACGACCGCCCGGGCCTCGCAGCTCCGGAGGACCTTGGCCTTGAGCTCGGGGTCGAGCGTCGGGTAGAGGGGCACGGGCACGGCGCCGATGGCGAGGGCCCCGAAGAAGGCGAAGAAGAACTCCTCGCACGTGGGGAGGATGATCGCCACCTTGTCGCCCGGGCCGATCCCCAGTGCCCGCAGCGCGCCGCCGTAGCGGAGCGTCGTCGCGTGGAGACGCCCCGCCGTCAGGGGCGTGCCGAAGAGAGTGAAGTAGACGCCGTCCGGCTCGGCCTCCGCGCGGCGCTGGATCAACGCCGAGAGGGTCGGCACCTCGGCCGGGCGCCACTGCGGAGAGACCGTCGCGCCGGGCACGCTCGCGCGCGTCATGGGTGAACGAAGTTTATCACCAGCGCTCCGGAGGGCTCGCCGACTCCGGGACGCGGCTAGTCCGCCCAGTCGGCGACGAAGACGTTGAACTCGCGGGGCTGGGCGGCTCCGCGGCTCGAGCAGAAGACCAGGCGGCAGCCGTCCGGGGAGAACATCGGGAACGAGGCAAACGACTCCGCGAAGGTGAGCCGCTCGAGGCCGCGCCCGTCGCGGCGCACCAGGTAGAGCGCGAAGTCGAACCGCCCGGGGTCGTGGAGGTTCGACGAGAACACGATCCGCTCGCCGTCGGGATGGAGGCAGGGCGCCCAGTTCGCCGCGCCGTTCGCCGTGACCTGGCGCACGCCGGCGCCGTCCGCCGCCATCACGAACAGCTCGGCGCGCGTCGGGCGGACCAGACCCTGCCGGAGGAGGGCGCGGTACTCCGCGAGCTCGGCCGGATCCGTCGGGTGCCAGCCCCGCCACACGATGTCCCGGCCGTCCCACGAGAAGAACGGCCCGCCGTCGTAGCCCGGCCGGTCCGTCAGCCGACGGACCCCGCCGCCATCGCCGTCCATGACGTAGAGGTCGAGGTCGCCGTCCCGCGTCGAGGCGAAGACGATCCGGCCGTCGGGCGCGATCGTCCCCTCCGCGTCGTACCCGGGGCTGCCGGCGAGCCGCCGGAGGTTGCCCCCGTCGGCGGCGCACGTGTAGAGGTCGTAGTCGTGGAGCGCCCACACGTATCCCCGCGAGCGGTCGGGCGCAGGGGGACAATCCGCGCCCGCGTGGTGCGTGGACGCATAGAGGATCCGCCGGCCGTCGGGCAGGAAGAACGCGCAGGTCGTGCGGCCGCGGCCGGTGGAGACGAGCCGCACGTCGCTCCCGTCCGCCGCCATGGTGAAGATCTGGTCGCAGGCGAACGGCGGGCGTGTCGACTGGAACACGAGCCGGGATCCCGCGCGGTCCCAGTACGCCTCGGCGTTCTGGCCGCCGAAGGTCAGCTGGCGGAGGCCGGCGAGATGGCGCTCCCGCGGGTCGGGCGCCGCGGTCGCCTGGGCCCGCGCGCCCCGGGCCGCGAGGTGCTCGCGGAGGACCGCCGCCGCGCCGCCGAGGCCGAGGCGAAGGATCGTCCGCCGGTCGAGACGGAGCCTCCCGGTCACCGCCGCTCCTCGAGGGTGGCCTGGGCGGCGCGCTCGGCGCCGTCCCGCACGTAGCCCACCTCGACGGCGTCGCCCGCGCGGCGGCCGCGGAGCGCGAAGACGAAGTCGTCGAGGGTCCGGATCGTCACGCCGGCGAACCGCACGATGACGTCTCCGGCCCGGAGGCCCGCCTTGTCCGCCGGGCTGCCCGGCCGGACCCCGCCCAGGCGGACTCCGGGCTGCGGGGAATCGCCGAAGTCGGGGACCGCGCCGAAGTACGGGCCGTAGCCCGTGGGGCCGGCGCCCGCGCGCGGCGCCCCGCCGGGGACGCGGACGAACGCGGGGCGATCGTCCCGGTCGGCGAGCGCGCGGACGACCCGGTAGGCGACCGTCGCCACGGTCCGGAGCCCGTCGGCGTCGATCCGGTCCCAGGTGTCGCTCGGGCGGTGGTAGTCGCCGTGGGGCCCGGTGAAGAGGAACACGGCCGGCCGTTCGCGGTTGAGGAAGGCGGTGTGGTCGGACGGGCCGACGCCGTCGCCGCGCAGGGCGAGCGGGACGGGCAGCCCCTGGCCGGCCTGCTCCACCAGCGCGCGGAGCCCCTGGCCGGTATCGACGCCCATGACGTGGAGGCGGCCGTCGCGGAGGCGGCCCACGCTGTCGAGGTTGACCATCGCCACGGTCCGGTCGAGGGGAATCGCCGGCTGGCCCACGTAGTACGTGGACCCCAGGAGCCCGAGCTCCTCGCCGGAGAACGCGATCAGGACCAGGCTGCGCCGCGCCCCGCCCGACCGCGTGAAGGCCTCCGCGATTCCGAGGAGCGCGGCGGTGCCGGAGGCGTTGTCGTCCGCGCCCGGATGGATCGCGTCGCCCTGCTCGGGCGCCAGGGAGAAGGGGCTGCCCCGCCCGAGGTGATCGTAATGGGCGCCGACCACGACCGCCTCGGCGCCGAGCGCGGAATCGGTGCCGGGCAGGAGGCCCACGACGTTCGCGGTCGCCCCGCGATCGCGCAGGAGCGCCGCCCGGATCCGCGCCCGCACGCCGGGGAGGGCGCGCGAGGCCGGCGCGCCGGTCCGGTCGATCTCCGCGTGGAGGCGCGCGAGGTCGAGCCCCGCCGGGATGAGCAGCGCGTCCGCGAGGGCGCGGTGCGCCGAGACCGCGACGATGCCCCAGGACGGCGTCGTGCCGCGGAGCGCCGCCAGCCGGTCGCCGCGCCCGGGATTCTCGACGACGATCACGGCGGCGGCGCCGTGCTCCCGCGCGTTCAGGACCTTGTGGCGGAGCTCCGTGTAGTGGAAGTGCTCGGCCGGCCGGAACGGCCCCCGGGGATCCGTCTCGCGCGGCTCGCCGGTCATGACGAGCACGGCCTTGCCGCGGACGTCGAGCCCCGCGTAGTCGTCGTAGCCGAGGGGCGGCGCGGTGATCCCGTAGCCGGCGAATGTCGCGTCGCCGGTGACGTCGGCGTCCGCCGAGAACGTGAACGGCAGGAAGTCCGCGCCCGCCGCGAACGCGCGTGGCGCCGCGCCGGGCGCCGTGACGTCGATCGCGCCCCCCGGCGCGACGCGCACGCCGGTCAGCACCTCGAAGCGCTGGAGGAAGGTCCCGCCATCACCCGCGGGGCGGAGGCCGAGGCGGCGGAACTCGGCGACCAGGTAGGCGGCGGCCCGATCCGCGCCGGGCGTGCCCGCCGCGCGGCCCTCCATGGCGGGGTCGGTCAGGTCACGGACCCATCCGAGGAGCCGCGCCGCGTCGGGGATCGGCTCGGCCGCGCGGGCGAGCGCCGCCGCGGCGGCGACCGCGGCGAGGGCGAGGGCGAGGAGGAGCCGGGCGCGCGCCCTACCGGGGCAGGTCGATGCTGCGGAACGCCTCGGCGTACGTGTACCCGTGCGGCTTCCCGAGGTCGGCCGCGCGCTCGCGGACCCGGCCCTCGGCGCCGGCGAAATCCCGGAGCTGGCTCGCGTGGCACCGGAGCGCGTCGAGCTTCCGGTCGATGGTGGCCGTGATGTCGAGGACGACGTCCGGCTCGTCGTGGCCCATGAGGTAGACCTGGCGCGCCTTGTGCGGCTGCCATCCTTCGGCGAGCACCTCGGGGAAGTGCATCCGGTCCCGCGCGTAGGGATAGACGGCGTCGAGCGCCAGGCGGCCGGCGTGCCGGTGGTCGCGATGGCCCGAGTACGGGTTCAGGCTGGGGAACGGGTTCGTGGTGACGACCCGATCGGGCCGGACCCGCCGGATCTCGCGCACGACGTCTCGCCGGGCCTCCCGCGTGTCCTCGAGCTCCCCATCGGGGTAGTTGAGGAACGTGACGCTCGTCACGCCGAGGACGTTCGCGGCCGCGCGCTGCTCGGCCTCGCGCACCGTCGCGAGGCGCTCCGCCGTCATCGCCGGATCGTCCGAGCCGCGGTTACCGCTCGTGAACAGGCAGTAGTGGACCTCGCAGCCGTCCGCGACCCAGCGCGCGACGCTGCCCCCGCAGCCGAACTCCGCGTCGTCGGGATGGGCTACCACCACCAGGATTCGCCGGATGTCGGCCATGAACGCTCCCCGCGGGTGAGATATGCTGTCGTTCCGCATCACTCTACCATGCGGCTTGCGGGTGACCCCTCGCCGGCGGCGCCGGCGTCCGCGGTACACTGGGCGCGGAGGTGAGGGGCCCGATGGAATCCGTTCTCGTCGCGGGCGGCGCCGGTTTCATCGGCTCGAACTTCGTCCGGCTGCTGCTCGCCCGCACGGACGCGCGCGTCGTCGTCCTGGACCGCCTCACCTACGCGGGCAACCTGGCGAGCCTCGCCGACGTGCGGTCGAACCCACGCTTCGCGTTCGTCCAGGGCGACATCGCCGACCGCGAGCGGGTGGCGGCCCTGTTCCAGCAGCATCGCCCCGACGCCGTCGTGAACCTGGCCGCCGAGACCCACGTGGACCGGTCGATCGACGGACCGCGCGCGTTCATCGAGACGAACCTGGTCGGCACGTTCGAGCTCCTGGACGCGGCGCGCCAGCACGTCGAGGGCCTCGAGCCTGCGCGCCGGGCCCGTTTCCGGCTCCTTCACGTGTCCACCGACGAGGTGTACGGGTCCCTCGGCCCCACGGGCCAGTTCGCCGAGACGAGCCCGTACGCCCCGAACTCGCCGTACGCGGCGTCCAAGGCGGGCGCCGACCACCTGGTGCGCGCGTACCACGAGACGTACCGGCTGCCGGCGCTCGTCACGAACTGCTCGAACAACTACGGACCGTTCCAGTACCCGGAGAAGCTCATCCCGCTGATGACCCTGAATGCCGCCGAGGGCCGCCCGCTGCCGCTCTACGGCGACGGCGGCAACGTGCGTGACTGGCTGCACGTCGAGGACCACTGCGCGGCACTCCTCCTGGTCCTGCGGAATGGCGTGCCGGGCGGTCGGTACAACGTGGGCGCGAGCGACGAGCGGACGAACCTCGAGATCGTCGACGGGATCTGCGCGGCGCTGGAGTCCATCCGCCCGGCGGCCGGCAACCCCGCGCTGGCCGGTCGCGGTGTCCCGCGCTACGCGGACCTCCGCACGTTCGTGCCCGACCGGCCCGGTCACGACCGCCGGTACGCGGTCGACGCGACGCGCCTCACGTCGGACCTGGGCTGGCGTCCCGCCCACCGCTTCCAGGAGGGCCTCCACGCCACGGTCCGGTGGTACCTCGAGCACCGCGAGTGGTGCGACACGGTGCTGGCGGGCAAGTACACGCGGGAGCGCCTGGGTCTGGGCGAGCAGGCCACGCCCCGCTGAGGGTCCTCGCCCGGGGACGGGCCGAGGCTCGTCTCTTTCTAACCGCGTTTCGAGCCGCGAATCCCGCCCTCGGGGCCCGGTCCAGGCACGTTTTCTTGACGGGAGGTATAACCGTGGTTTAACCTAATTGCTCGACTCCTGTTTGGCTATGAAGAAAGCCAAGTCCGACTACCTGATCCAGTCAGTCAGCCGCGCGCTCGACATCCTCGAGGCGTTCACGCCCAACGAGGGGGAGCTCGGCGTCACGGAGCTCTCGCGGCGCCTCAAGCTTCACAAGAACAACGTCTTCCGGCTGCTGGCCACGCTCGAGACCCGGGGCTACGTGGAGCAGGACCGGGAGAGCGGCAACTACCGTCTCGGCATGAAGACCTTCGAGGTGGCGAACATCTTCACGCACCACCTCGGGCTCGTCCGCCAGGCCCGGCCCGTCCTCGAACAGCTGGCCCAGATGAGCGGCGAGGCGGCCTATCTCGGCGTGCTCGACGGCGCGTCGGTCGTCTGCGTCGACATGGTGGACACCGCCCAGCCCGTCCGCGTCGTGGCGCACCTCGGGCGCCGCCTGCCCGCGCACGCCTCGGCGCTCGGCAAGGCCCAGCTCGCGTACCGATCCCGCGAGGAGCGCGAGGAGATGTGGAAGCGCACGGCGCCCGCGAGCGCGACGGGGCGGACGATCGTCGACCCGTCACGGCTCGTCGAGGAGCTGGTGCGCGTGGCCGAGCGGGAGTGGGCGCTGGAGGACGAGGAGCTCGAGCCCGGCGTTCGCGGGCTGGCCGCCCCGATTCGCGACTACGCCCGCCGCGTCGTCGGCGCCATCGGCGTGCGCGGTCCCGCGTTCCGCCTGTCGCTCGAGCGCCTCGAGACCGAGCTCGCGCCGCGCGTTCGTGCCGCCGCCCGGGACGTGTCCAAGCGTCTCGGTTTCGCCGTCGTCACCACGAACGTCGATTGACCGTCGCGACGTCGGGCGTGAGCGGGCGGCGGTGACGGGCCCCGCCCCCAGCGCCGCCCGCGACGATCGCCGCGCCTTCCTCCAGTCCCGCCGCCGCGCACTTCGTGCGAGCGGGAGCGCCGTGGCGGCGCTCGGCGTGCTGGCGGCGCTCTTCGTCGCCCCGAACCGTCTGGCGAGTGTCCAGGTGGGCGGCGTCGCGCTCGCGTGGTGGGTGGCCGGTGTCGCCGCGCTGGCGGGGCTGGTCGCGCTCGGTCGCGGCTTTCGCGAGACCGGGTTCCCGGCCGTGACGCCTCGGACGTCCCCGCTCGGGCCGCTGGCCCTGGCCGCGGTCTGGAGCTCGCCGGCCCTCTGGCTCGGGCTGCCGCCGCTCGTGCTGGCCGACGGCACCCGCGGACTCTGGGCGCCGGCGGTGGTCGTCGGCGGCGCCGTCGTCGCGCTCCTCCTCCTGGGCACGTCGTGGAGCCGCACGGGCGGACTCGGGGCGCCCGCGTCGGCGCTCGCGCGCGCTCGTTGGCCGTCCGCGCGGGGCTGCCACGCGCTCCTCGTCACGATCGAGCTCCTCGTGGCGGGCCTGTTCGTCTGGGCCCAGCTTGCGGCGGCGCGCGAGGTCGGAACGATGGCCGGCTGGCCCCGCCTGGCCACGGTCGGCGTGACCGGCCTGATCGTCGTGGCGCTCTGCCTGCCGGAGCTCTCGCGCCTGCGGCTGACCGGGCTGGGGGCCGGGCTGGCGCTCGCGGGGCTCGCCGCGCCGCTCGTGGTCATCGCGCTCGGCACCACGACAGCCTGGCCCTTCGTGTGGAACGCGGTCGCCTCGCGGGCCCGGATCGGGTTCGGCGAGGGTAGCCGCTGGACGGCCGAGGGCGGGGCGGTGCGGGGGCCGGCGCCGACGCTCGCGCTCCGGTTCGCCGACGAGCAGCGGGTGACGTTCGGCGCGCGGGGCTCGGTCGTGATCGAGCCGCGCGAGGGCGGCCGCCTTCAGCGCGAGGTCGACCGGGGCGACGAGATCGCGTTCCACCCCGGGGACCGTCTCGTCCTGCCCGGCGGATTCCCCCTCCGATTCGAGGCCGGCCGGCGGGTCCCCGACGCGCCCGATTCCGGGCCCGACTGGGTGGAGCCGCCGTCCCGGCCTGCCGGCTGGCTCTGGCTGACCGTGTTCGGCGTGACAGGCGTCCTCGGCGCGCTCGGGCTGCCGACGGGCGCCGGGCTCGCGGGGACGGGCCGCCTGTCGCCGGCGTGGTGCGCGCGGCTCGCCGCGATCCTCGTGGCGGCGGGCGTGGCCCTCGCGGTGGGCTGGAGTCTCTACGCGGCGTGGCTGACGCCCGAGGTGTACGTCGGCGGCGTCGCCGGGGCCGAGGTCTACGCGCTTCCGGCCAGCTTGCCGCGCCCGACCGCCTCGGTCCTGACCTGGCTCGTCTTCGGCGGCCTCGCCCTGGGCAGCGTGGCCGCGGCACTGGGAAGCCTGCGGGGGCTGGTCGACGGGCCGCGCCCCGCGCCGGGCGGCTCGACGTGGGTGCTCGCCCCGGTGCTCGTGGCGATCGCCGGCGCCTTGGCGTGCCTCACGTCGGTGGGGCCCTGGCCGCTGCTCCTCGCGGCGCTTGGCCTTGCCGCGTCCGGGCTCGCGCCCGCCGCGGTGCTGGCCTGCTGGAGCGAGCGCGCCACCGCGCGCGGCACCGCGAGCGGGGCCGGCGCGGGCCTGGCGGCGTTCCTCCTCCTGGTCGCCGCCGGCGCCCTGAGCCCTGTGGAGCCGCCGGACGCCTGGGCGACCGTCGCCCTGGCGGCGCCGGCCGTCGTCGCCGTGCCGCTACACCTCCTGATCGTGTGGATCGCGAGGGCGCGCGCGGTGCCGTCGGCCCGGAGCCCGCTGCCCCCCGGCCTCGAGGGCTTCGGGGACGCGCTCCCGGCGCCGCCGCGGTCCGGCTGAGGACCCGCCCGGCCGGCCGTCGGAGCCCCGCGCGGTTGCGTTCGCCGGGAGCGTCGGCAAGAATGGATCGTCACCGCCATGGCCAGTGACCGCATCGTCATCCGCGGCGCGCGCGAGCACAACCTCAAGAACGTCGACCTCGAGATCCCCCGGGACCGGCTGGTCGTCGTCACGGGGCTGTCGGGCTCCGGCAAGTCCACGCTCGCGTTCGACACGATCTACGCCGAGGGGCAGCGCCGCTACGTCGAGAGCCTGTCCGCCTACGCCCGTCAGTTCCTGGAGCAGATGGAGAAGCCCGACGTCGACTCGATCGAGGGGCTCTCCCCGGCCATCTCGATCGAGCAGAAGACGACGTCGCGGAACCCGCGCTCGACGGTCGGCACCGTCACCGAGATCTACGACTACCTGCGGGTCCTCTACGCCCGCGTCGGCACCCCGCACTGCCCGCAGTGCGGCCAGGTCATCGCCGCCCAGACCGTCCAGCAGATGGTCGACCGCGTGCGCACCCTCCCCGTCGGCACCCGCATCGTCGTGCTCGCCCCCGTGGTGCGGGGGCGCAAGGGCGAGTACCGGAAGCTCCTCTTCGACCTGCGCCGCCAGGGTTTCGGGCGCGTCCGGGTCAACGGGACGGTGCGGGACCTCGCGGAGGAGATCGAGCTCGACAAGAACAAGAAGCACACGATCGAGGTGGTCGTGGACCGGCTGGTCGTCCGTGACACCGGCGCGGCGCGGCTCGCCGACTCGCTCGAGACGTCGCTCCGGCTCGCGGAGGGCGTGGTGGTCGTCGAGGTGCCGGACGGCGCCCAGGCCTGGGTGTTCTCGGAGCGCCTCGCCTGCGTCCGTTGCGGCGTCTCCTTCCCCGAGGTCTCGCCGCGGATGTTCTCCTTCAACAACCCGTTCGGCGCGTGTCCCGCTTGCGGGGGCCTGGGGACCCGTCTCGAGCTCGATCCGGACCTCGTCGTGCCCGACCCGCGGAAGTCGCTGGCCAAGGGGGCGCTCGCGCCCTGGGCCGGCCGGGAGTCGGTGTACTTCCGGCAGACCTTGTCCGTCCTCGCGCGGAAGCGCCGCTTCAGCCTCGACACGCCCTGGAAGGACCTGTCGAAGGCGACGCGCGAGCTGATCCTCCGCGGCACCGGCGAGGACGGCGGCTTCGACGGCGTGCTCGGCGGCCTCGAGCGGCGTTACAAGGAGACCACCTCCGAGGACACGCGGCTCGAGATCGAGCGCTTCATGTCCGAGCGGCCGTGCCCCGCGTGCGGCGGCGGCCGGCTCCGGCCGGAGAGCCTCGCGGTCCGCGTGGGAGGGCGCGCGATCCACCAGGTGTGCGCGCTCACGATCAAGGAGGCGGGCGCCTTCTTCGATGCGCTCGCCCTCGGGGAGCGCGAGCAGGCCATCGCCCGGCGCGTCCTGAAGGAGATCCGCGAGCGGCTCGGCTTCCTCCAGAACGTGGGGCTCGAGTACCTCACACTCGACCGGTCGGCGGGCACGCTCTCGGGCGGCGAAGGCCAGCGGATCCGCCTGGCGACGCAGATCGGCTCGAGCCTGGTCGGCGTGCTCTACATCCTGGACGAGCCGTCGATCGGCCTCCACCAGCGGGACAACCGGCGCCTCCTCGACACCCTCCTCCGGCTCCGGGACCTCGGCAACACCGTGCTGGTCGTCGAGCACGACGAGGAGACGATCCGGGCCGCCGACCACGTGATCGACCTCGGCCCCGGCGCCGGCGAGCTGGGCGGCTACGTCGTCGCCACCGGCACGCCCGAGGAGATCATGGCGGACCAGAAGTCCCTGACGGGGCGCTACCTGTCGGGCGAGCTGTCGATTCCCGTGCCCGCCGCGCGGCGCCCCGGGACCGGCAAGGGGCTCACCATCCACGGCGCCCGCGAGCACAACCTGAAGGCGATGCCCGTGCGCATCCCGCTGGGAACCTTCACCTGCATCACGGGGGTGTCGGGCTCCGGGAAGTCGACGCTGGTCAACGACATCCTGTACCGGGCGCTGGCCCAGGTCTTCCACCGGGCCCAGGAGCGGCCGGGCGCGCACGATCGCATCGAGGGGCTCCAGCACCTCGACAAGGTCATCAACATCGACCAGTCGCCGATCGGCCGCACCCCTCGCTCGAACCCCGCGACCTACACGGGTGTGTTCGCCTTCATCCGGGCCCTGTTCGCCCGGACGGTCGACGCCCGCGCGCGGGGGTACGCGCCCGGGCGCTTCTCCTTCAACGTGAAGGGTGGCCGGTGCGAGGCGTGCCAGGGCGATGGGCTGGTGAAGATCGAGATGCACTTCCTGCCCGACGTGTACGTGACGTGCGAGGTCTGCAAGGCCAAGCGGTACAACCGCGAGACCCTCGAGATCCGCTACAAGGGCCGGAACATCGCCGAGGTCCTGGAGATGACGGTGCGGGAGGCGCTGACCTTCTTCGAGCCCGTGCCCCCCGTGCGCCAGAAGCTCCAGACCCTCCACGACGTCGGGCTCGACTACATCCGGCTCGGCCAGGCCGCGACCACGCTCTCCGGCGGCGAGGCGCAGCGCGTGAAGCTGTCGACCGAGCTCTCCCGACGCGCCACGGGCCGCACGCTCTACATCCTGGACGAGCCCACCACCGGGCTCCACTTCGCCGACATCCAGCGCCTCCTCGACGTGCTGAACCAGCTGGTGGCGCAGGGGAACACCGTCGTGGTCATCGAGCACAACCTGGACGTCGTGAAGACCGCCGACCACATCGTCGATCTGGGGCCCGCGGGGGGCGAGGAGGGAGGCCGTGTCGTCGCCGCCGGCACCCCGGAGGAGCTGGCCGCCCAGGCGGGGGTGTCGTACACGGGCCGGTTCCTGGCGCACGTCCTGGGCGCGTGAGACGCGCGTGAGACGACGGCTCCGTCTCGCGGCCGGGTGGGCCGCGGCCGCGCTGACCGCGCTCCTCCTGGCCGGCGCGGTGCCCGCGCGCGCGGCGTCGGATGTCGTGGAGGACGACGACGACGACGAGGTCCAGCTCCGCGAGGTCTACATCCCGCACCCGGAGTTCCAGACCTACTACGACCGCGACCAGCTCGCGGTGGAGGAGGTCACGCTCGTGCGGGTGCGACGCCAGGACCAGTCGGAGGCCCTGGTCGCGAAGGAGGACTCCGGCTGGGAGCACGTCGTCCTCGAGGGCTGGCGCCTCAGCTTCTACAACCAGGCGAAGCAGCCGCTCCGCCGGGGCCCGGGCCGGCACGTCGTCGTGCAGGACTGGTCGGGCGGCGCGCACTGCTGCTTCGACTACCACGTGCTCCACGTGCAGGGGACGCAGGTCCGCCGGGAGGGGACGATCCGGGCGGGGGACTGCAGCCTCCGTGCGGCGGACCTCGACCAGGACGGCGCGCTCGAGCTGATCGCCTGCGACGCGCGGTTCGCGTACGCGTTCGATCTCCCGTTCGCCGAGTCTCCGCTCGTGCCCGTCGTGTACACGTTTCGCGACCGCGCCTACGCGGCCGACAATCGCCGCTTCCCGCAGGTCTACCAGTTTCGCATCGCCCAGGAGCGGCGGCGGCTCCTGGAGGCGGAGCGCGCGAGCGACGCGCGCGGCGCCCGCCGCGCGGTCCTGAGCCTGCTCCTCCACGCGCTCTACGCGGGGCGCGTGACCGAGGCGTGGTGCGCGTTCGATCGCGCCTACCGCTGGGCCGACCGGGCGGACGTGCGCCAGGAGGTGATTCGCCGCCTCCGCCTGGCGCCCGATCCGGAGGACGGCCGGCTCCCCCCGATCGACCTCGCCTACACGCTCGCGCCGCCCGGCCGCTGTCGCTGAGCCGCCGGACCGCCCCCCTGGGCGGCCTTGCGACGGCCGTGCTACGATTCGACCTCGACGCCTCGGATGGACCGGTTCGGCTGGCTCTAGCCCTGACGACTCCCGGGAGGCACGATGACCATCGATATCGCGCGTATCCGTAACGTCGGCTTCGTCGGCCACGGCGGCGTCGGCAAGACGTCCCTGGTCGAGGCAATCCTGTTCCGGAACGGCATGACCGCCCGCCTGGGCCGTGTGGAAGACGGCACGGCCACCACCGACTTCGACCCCGAGGAGATCAAGCGCAAGATCTCCATCAACATCGGCGTCGCGCACTGCGACTACCGCGACCACCGGTTCAACTTCGTGGACATGCCGGGGTACGGCGACTTCATCGCGGAAGCGCGCGCCGGCCTTCGCGTCGTCGAGGGCGCGGTCCTGGTGGTGGACGCCGTCGCCGGCGTCGAGGTCCAGACGGAGAAGGTCTCGAAGTTCGCCCAGGAGTACGGGCTGCCGCGGCTGGTCTACATCAACAAGATGGACCGCGAGCGCGCCGACTTCACGCGCACGCTGGAGTCGATACAGCGACGGCTCAAGGGCCGATTCGTCCCGCTCCACGTGCCGATCGGCCAGGAGGCCGCGTTCAAGGGGCTGGTGGACGTGCTCCGGATGAAGGGCTACGTCGTGGGCGACACACCGGGAAAGATCGAGGAGACCGCGATCCCGGCCGACCTCGCCGACACGGTGCAGGCGACGCGCGAGAAGCTCGTCGAGGCCGTGGCCGAGACCGACGACGACCTCCTGGCCCGCTACCTCGAGGAGGGGACGCTCGACGAGGCCGTCGTGATCAAGGCGCTCCGCGCCGCGATCGGCGACGGGAAGCTCGTGCCCGTGATCCTCGGGTCCGCGACCAAGGCGATCGGCGTCCGCTCGTTGCTCGACATCGTCATCGACTCCTTCCCGTCGCCGGCCGACCGGCCGCCGATCGAGGGGACCGACCCCCGGACGAAGGAGACGGTGACCCGGGCCCCCAGTCCGAAGGAGCCCTTCTCCGCGCTGGTGTTCAAGACCCTGACCGATCCCCACGTCGGCAAGCTGACGCTGTTCCGGGTCTTCTCGGGCACCGTCACCGGCAACTCCCAGGTCTACAATCCGGCCCGCGAGGCCCGCGAGCGGGTGGGGCAGGTGGCGCTGCTCCAGGGCCGGGAGCACAAGGCGGTCGACGTCCTCGGCCCCGGCGAGATCGGTGTGGTGCTGAAGCTCCGGGAGACGCTCACCGGCGACACGCTGTGCGCCGAGAACGCCCCGGTGATCCTGTCCCGGATCCAGTTCCCGGAGCCCGCGATCTCGTTCGCGCTCCAGCCCAAGGCGAAGGGGGACGAGGACAAGATCTCGAACGCGCTCGCGCGGCTCGCGGAGGAGGACCCCACCCTCCGCTACCACTACGACGCCGAGACCAAGCAGCTCCTGATCTCGGGCGTCGGCCAGCAGCACATCGAGGTGACGCTGGAGCGGATGAAGCGGAAGTTCAACGCCGAGGTCGTCCTCCTGCCGCCGCGGATCCCCTACAAGGAGACCGTGAAGGGGCGGGCGCAGGTCCAGGGCCGGCACAAGAAGCAGACCGGCGGCCGGGGCCAGTTCGGCGACTGCTGGATCGAGATCGAGCCGCTCGGGCGCGGCGCGGGGCTCGAGTTCGTCGACAAGATCTTCGGCGGGTCGATCCCCCGGAACTTCATCCCCTCGGTCGAGAAGGGCGTGCGCGCGCGCCTCGAGCGCGGCGTGATCGCCGGCTACCAGGTCGTGGACGTGCGCGTGACCTTGTACGACGGCTCGTACCACTCGGTCGACTCCTCGGACATCGCCTTCCAGCTCGCCGGGCAGGTCGCGGCCGAGAAGGCCGTGCTCGAGGCGCGGCCGAGCCTCCTCGAGCCGGTCATGGACGTCGAGGTGACCGCGCCCTCCGCCATCGCGGGCGACGTGATCGGGGACCTCAACAGCCGCCGGGGGAAGATCGCGGGGATGGAGCCGGGGGACGAGAACAGCGTGGTTCGCGCCCAGGTCCCGATGGCGGAGATGCTCAACTACGAGCCGCACCTCCGCTCGATGTCGGGCGGCCGGGGCAGCTACTCGATGGAGTTCTCCCACTACGAGGAGCTGCCCGGGATGCTGGCCGAGAAGGTGATCGCCGAGGCGAAGAAGGAGCGGGAGGCGCGCGCGGCCGAGAAGCACTGAGCCGGCGGCCCCCGCCCCCGCACGCCCCCGGGGGCGCGCCCCGCGAACCGTGCGCGCGCCGGCGCCGTCCCCTGCGGGGCGGCCCGGCTCAGACGTGGGCCTGCGCCGGTCCGATGATCGCCTCGACCTTGGCGAGGAGGTCGCCGACGGAGACGGGCTTCGCGAGCTGTCCCACGATGTTGAGGCCCGAGTCGCCCGCGAGGTCCGGCCCCTCCTCGAGGTGCGCCGAGACGATGACCACCGGGATCGTGTGCCAGCGCGGGTTGGCGCGGACGTTCTCCAGGAAGTCCCACCCCGACGCGCGCGGCATCCGGAGGTCGAGCAGGATCAGGTCCGGGAAGAGATCGCGGATGAGGTCTCCCGCCGCCAGCCCGTCCTCCGATCCGATCGCGCGGTAGCCCGCCTCCTCCAGCACCTCGATCCAGAGCGCGCGCAGGCGCGCGTTGTCGTCGACGACGAGCACCCACTTGCGCGGCTTCACCTTGGACGAGGCACTCCCCGGAGCGGTCATCGAACACACGGTACGCAGGCCCCTGGCGCGTTGTCAAAAAGTTCGACTGCGCCGTCGCCGGGCGTCCCGGGCGGCCGCCAGCGCAGCAATTCGTAGGAGGCCGCCGTGGCCGCGGGGCTATACTGCGCTCACGGGCAGCCGACCCGGGGGAGCCATGTACCTCTCACATTTCGGTCTGCGCGAGCCCCCGTTCTCGATCACGCCGGACCCGCGCTTCCTCTACATGAGCGCGCGGCACCGCGAGGCGCTGGCGCATCTGGTCTACGGCGTGGGCGAGCGCGGCGGCTTCGTCCAGCTGACCGGCGAGGTGGGAACCGGCAAGACCAGCGTTTGCCGGTGCCTGCTGGAGCAGCTCCCCGCCCACGTCGACCTGGCGCTCGTCCTGAACCCGCGCGTGACTCCGGTCGAGCTCCTGGCCAGCGTGTGCGACGAGCTCCGCATCGCGTATCCCGCCGGCCCGACCGGCTCGAAGGACCTCGTGGATCGGCTCCACCGGCATCTCCTCGAGGCGCATACCGCCGGCCGCCGGACGGTCCTCATCATCGACGAGGCCCAGAATCTCTCGCCCGAGGTACTGGAGGAGGTCCGCCTCCTCACGAACCTCGAGACCACCCGGGACAAGCTTCTCCAGGTGATCCTGATCGGCCAGCCGGAGCTGGCCGCCATCCTGGACCAGCCGAAGCTCCGACAGCTTGCCCAGCGCATCACCGCGCGCTACCACCTCGAGCCGCTCTCCCGGTCGGAGACCCGCGCGTATGTCCGCCACCGGCTGGCCGTGGCGGGCCGCGGCCGGGCAGTCTTCACCGAGCCCGGCCTCCGGACCCTGCACCGGCGCTCGCGCGGCATCCCCCGTCTCATCAACGCCATCGCCGACCGGGCGCTCCTCGGCGCGTACACGCGAGAGCAGTCCCGCGTGAACGCGGCGACCGTGCGACGGGCCGCGGCCGAGGTGCTGGGTGAGCCGCACCGCTCGTGGCGGCGCTGGACGTGGCGGGCCGCCGCCGTCGCGCTCGTCGCCGCGACCGGCGGCTTCGGGCTCGTGCTGCTGGCGCCGGGCGAGGTCGCGCGGGAGGAGGCCGGGCGAGCGGGCGCGTCGCCGGGCCCGTCGCTGACCGCAGGCCCTGCGGGGCCGGGCGGAGCATCCGCGGTGGCGCCCGCCGAGCGCTCGGCATCCCCTCGGCTCGCGGACGTCCTGCGTGACCCGGCGCTCCCGGCCACGAAGGGCGACGCGCTGACCGTGCTGCTGGCGCTCTGGGGCGTCCCCGCCGCGGGCGGCCTGCCGGACTGCGACACGCCACCGGCCGCGACGCTCGAGTGCCTGGCGTCCGTCGGGACGTGGCCGAAGCTCCGCCGGCTCGACCTGCCCGCGGCGCTCGAGCTCGTGGGGCCCGAGGGCGAGCGCCGCTACGGCGTGCTCACGGCGCTCACGCCGTCCGCGGCGACGCTCCGCTTCGGCGACCGCATCGTCACGGCGGAGCTGACCGAGGTGGAGCCGTTCTGGGACGGGAGCTTCGTCGTCCTCTGGCGCCCGCCGCCGGGCACGCTCCCGCTCCGGCGGGGCGCCACCGGTCCGGCGGCCGACTGGCTCCGCCGGCGGATGGTGCGGGGCGACGGCGCCGTCCCAGTGACCGAGCGCGGCCGGCCCTACGACCAGGGCCTGGTCGAGCGAGTGGTCGCGTTCCAGCGGGCCCGCTCGCTCGAGCCGGACGGCGTGGTGGGAGGTGAGACCGCGATCCTCCTCCGCCGCGTGGAGTGGGGCGCCGGCGTGCCGCGGCTTTCCGCGGGGATCCGGTAGGGGCGGCCGCGCATGTCGTACATCCTCGACGCCCTCCGGAAGGCGGAGCGCGATCGTCAGGTACGGCGCGTGCCGACGCTGGCCACGGCGCACGGGAACGCGGAGCTCGGGCGATGGCCGCAGTGGGTCTGGGCGGCGGCGCTGGGCGGCGCGCTCGCCGTCGGCGCGGTCCTCCTCGTGAGCATGCTCGGGTCCGGCCGGTCGGTCCCGGTGGCCGTGGCGCCGGCCCCGCCTCCGCCGATCGCGACCGCCCCGGCCGCTCCGAGCCCGAGCGCCGAGCCTGCGACCCCGGCCCCGCCCGCGGTCGAGCGCGCGCCGGCGCCTGCGCCGGTCCCGGCGGTCGAGCGCCCACCCGGTCGCGCATCCACCGTGCCGCGCGTCGCGACCAGCCCGCCACGCGTGGCGCCCGTCGAGCCCCGCGCCGCGCCCGTCGAGCCGTCCGCGCCTGCGTCGTCGCCCGCGCGCACCGCCGACGCTCGCCGCGCGCCACCGCGGCCCGACGCCCCCGCCGTGTCGGCGCCCGGGCCCGGAACGGCCCCGGCTCCGGCGACTGCGCCGCGCGCCACCGGCCCCGACGCCATTCCGTCGGCCCGGGCGACCGAAGTTCCGGCCGCGCCGCCGCCGGCCGCGTTGGCGAGCGCGCCGCCGGTCGAGGCCACGTCCGGCGGCGGAGGGCTCGCGCCCGCGTCGGCCACGGCGCGCCTGACGCTCGACGTGCTCGTGTACTCGGACGTGCCCGCGGAGCGGCTCGTCTTCATCAACGGGCGCAAGTACGTCGAGGGACAGGCGGTCACCGAGGACGCCGTCGTCGAGCAGATCACGGCCGACGGCGCCATTCTGCGCCAGGGAGACCGGCGGCTCATCCTGCGCCCGAAGCTCAACCCGTACGCCCGTCCGGGCTCGCCTTGACACGATCGGCGTCCCTCTGGGACAGTGGCTAGGCCGCGCCGGCGGCAGGCGGGCACGGGCCGAGCGCCCCCCGGGGTCGGCCCGCGACCGAGGCCAACGAGGGCCGGGATCGGAATCGACCATGAACTTCCATCGCCGCGCGATCCGCATCGTCCACGCCTCCCTCGGCCTCGTATCGAACACGCGCGAGCTCCTGACCCGCTCGGAGTACTTCACGGACCGCGTCCCCCAGTCGCTCCTGACCGACTACCACCGCGTCGACGACGTGCCGTGGGACGGGACGCCGTCGGGCGTCGATGCGGAGATCCGCATCGTCGACACGCCGGGCCTCGCGCCGGCGATCGCGCTCGAGCCGGACCGCGTCCTCGCGGTCGGTGACTGGACGGCGCTGGAGGCCGCCAACTCCGACCGGCGGTACTCCCTCTTCGGGAACCTGGGGTTCGTCTTCCGCTACGTCATCCACGTCCTGGAGCGACATCACGACACGTGGTCGTTCCACGCGAGCGCCATGGTGGACGACAAGGGCGACCTCTGGCTCATCCCCGGGAGCGCGGGGGCGGGCAAGACGGTGTTCCTGCTGGAGGGCCTCGCGCGCGGGTGGACCATCTTCTCGACCGAGATGACTCACGTGCGCCTGACCCCCGGGGGGTACGAGTTCTACAAGGGCTCGCTCTTCGACAACATCCGGCTCGGCACGCTGCTCTACGACTTCCCCGGCGTGGTGGAGCGGCTCGGCGTCGTCGTGCCGCCGTCGCCGGATCCCTGGGGGGCGAAGATCGCGCTCGACCTCGGGCACGTGCAGACGCCGACGGACGTCCTGGTGAGCCCGTCCGTCCGGATCGTGAGCCCGAAGGTGGAGTCGGGCCGGGACCGGGCGGTCGTCACGCGGATCGAGCGCCGCGAGAAGCTGGTCAAGCTCCTCTTCGACAACGCCACCGAGAAGCACGGCGGCACCGTGCTGCTGTACGATCGGCTCCCGGTGCCGTCGCTCGACACGCCCGCGCTCATGGCGCGGCGCCTCGACGCCATGCGCGGGCTGGTGGAGCGCGCCACGATCAAGAGCGCCCGGAGCACCCTCTGCGGGGCTCGGAACTGCATGGAGGGTCTTCTGGATGATTGATCGCGACCGGGCCGCGCGGCCCGCCTGGGACGGCGTCATCGAGATGCCGGTCCGGGACCGGCTCCGGAAGCCGCGCGAGAGCGGCTGGACGATGGTCATCGACAAGGGACTCGGTCTGAACGCGATCGACGACCTGATGCAGGTGGCGGCTCCCGTCATCGACGTGCTGAAGCTCACCTTCGGGACGTCGGCGTTCTTCGGCCACGACGTCCTCAAGGAGAAGGTGCGGACCGTCACCGCCCACGGCGTCTACTGCATGCCGGGCGGGACCTTCCAGGAGGTCGCCGTCTGGCAGGGCGCGCTGGATCGCTACCTCGACCGCGCCCGCGAGCTCGGCTTCAACGCGATCGAGGTCTCCGACGGCACGATCGAGATGGACGCCCGGACGCGGGCCGAGGCGATCGAGAAGGCCGTGAAGGCCGGGTTCCGCGTCCTGTCGGAGGTCGGCAAGAAGGACCCCGCCGACGCCCAGCCGATGGCGGCGCTCGCCGAGACCGTCCACGCCGACCTCGACGCGGGCGCGTTCATGGTGATCATGGAGGCGCGCGAGGCCGGCAAGGGTGTGGGCATCTACGACGCCTCCGGTCTTCCGAAGGAGGCCGAGATCGACGCGTTCCTGAAGGGCGTGCGCGATCCCGGCAAGATCCTGTGGGAGGCGCCGCTCGGCCCGCAGCAGCGGTACCTCGTCCTCCGGTTCGGGCCCAACGTGAGCCTGGGCAACGTGGCTCCCGAGGACATCCTCGCGCTCGAGGCGCTCCGCTGCGGTCTGCGGGGGGACACGCTCAAGCGCGCGTGGCTGGCCGACCGCACCTTCAGCGCGCGCCCCGCGCCCGAGACCCGGGCGTGACGGAGATCACGGTTCTCGACGCGGTCACCCGGGTGGCGCTCGGGCTCGCGGTCGGGACGTTCGGGACGCTGATCGGCGCCGGCGGCGGATTCATCCTGGTGCCGCTGCTGCTGCTCGGCTACAACTTCCCGCCGGCGGACGCGGTCGGGACGTCACTGAGCCTGGTGTTCCTGAACGCGCTGTCGGGGAGCGCCGCCTATCTTCGCCAGCGCCGGGTCGACCTCGCCCTCGGATGGCGCTTCGCGGTGGCGACGCTGCCGGGCGCGGTGGGTGGCGCCTACGTCACACGATCCCTGTCCTCGCACACGTTCGGTCAGGCCTTCGGGGTCCTACTCATCGGCGTGGCGGTGCTGCTCTTCTTCGGGCGCACCGCGGGGCCGTCGCGGCGAGCGGGCGCACGCCAGATCGTGGACGCCAGCGGAGAAACCCACCACTACCGCGTCGACGTCTGGAAGGGCGTCGTGGTGAGCCTCCTGGTGGGCGTGATCTCGAGCATCTTCGGGATCGGCGGCGGCATCATCCACGTCCCGTTCCTGATCGTGGTCCTTGGCCTGCCGGTCCACGTGGCGACGGCGACCTCCCATTTCGTGCTCAGCATCTCGGCCTTCGCCGGCGCGCTCACGTTTCTGACGCTGGGCCACGTGCATCTGCCCACCGTGGGCCTGATGGGGGCGGGGATCCTCCTGGGGGCGCAACTGGGCGCGCGGATGTCGATCGGCACAAGCGCCGGGATGATCCGCCGCATCCTGGCCGGCTCGCTGGCCTTGGTGGGCGCCCGGATGGTCGTGATGGGCGGAGGGTTCCTGCCATGACGCGCGGGCGGCCCCGGCCGGACCTCGCGGCTCCCTGGAGGGATTGACGCGTGCGCTACGGCTTCGTGATCGACCAGACGCGGTGCATCGGCTGCCACGCGTGCACCGTGGCGTGCAAGGAGGAGAACGGCGTTCCGCTCGGGACGTTCCGGACGTGGGTGAAGTACGTCGAGAAGGGCGAGTTCCCGAACACCCGCCGGCACTTCGCCGTCCTCCGCTGCAACCACTGCGACAACGCGCCGTGCGTGACGATCTGTCCCACGGTGGCGCTCTACCGGCGGCCGGACGGGATCGTCGATTTCGACCGCGACCGCTGCATCGGCTGCAAGTCGTGCATGCAGGCCTGCCCGTACGACGCCCTCTACATCGACCCCGACACCCACACCGCCGCCAAGTGCCACTTCTGCGCCCATCGGGTGGAGCGCGGGCTCGAGCCCGCGTGCGTGATCGTCTGCCCCGAGCGGGCGATCCTCGCCGGGGACCTCGACGACGCGGACAGCGAGGTGTCGCGGGTGATCGCCCGCGAGCACGTGAGCGTGCGGAAGCCGGAGCAGGGGACGCGTCCGAAGCTCTTCTACGTCGGGGCCGACCAGGCCACCCTGGTGCCCACGCTCCAGGACGCGCCCCGGGCGACCATGTGGGGCCAGCGCGCGAGCGAGCCCGTCTCGCTGGTCGCGCTCGCCGGCGGATGGCAGCCGGACGGGCCGGCGGGGCGGACCGCCAAGCCCGTCGAGACCCTGGGCCGCACGGTGTACGACGTGTCGCACGAGACCAGACCCTGGGGGTGGCGCGTCGGGGCGTACCTCTGGACGAAGGCGGTCGCCGCCGGCGCCGCGCTCGCCGCCGCGGCCGGCGTGCTCGGCGGGGGGAGCGCCGCCGAGCTGGGCCTTTCGCTCGTCGCGCTCCTGTTCCTCCTGCTCACCGGAGGCCTGCTGATCGTCGACCTGAAGCGCCCCGACCGGTTCCACTACCTGCTCCTCCGGTCGAACCCGCGCTCCTGGCTCGTTCTCGGCGCCTGGATCCTGCTCGCGTTCGGCGCGGCGCTCGGCCTCTGGATCCCGGCGGCCATCGCCGGCAGCGACGCGATACTCGGTGTCCTCGCGGTGCCCCTCCTGCTCCTGGCGCTCGCCGCCGCGGGGTACAGCGCGTTCCTCTTCGCCCAGGCGGAGGGGCGGGACTTCTGGCAGAGCCCGCTGGTGCTGCCGCATCTCCTGGCGGGCGCCGCGACCGCGGGCGCGGCCGTGAGCCTCATGGTGACGCCGCCGTCGGCGACCGCGCGGAGCGTCCTCCTGGTGGGTCTCGGGGTGAACGTGTTCCTCGTCCTCGCCGAGTGCTACACGCCGCACGGGAACGCGGACTCGCGGGCCGCCGCAAGGTTCATCACCCGGGGCCCCCTGAGCCGGGTCTTCTGGGTCGGGGTGATCGCCGCCGGCTCGGTGCTGCCCGCGCTGCTCGTGATCCCGGCCTCCGGCGCCACCAGCGTCCTGGCCGGCGCCCTGGCTCTCGTCGGCCTCTACCTCTGGGAACACTGCTGGGTGCGGGCGGGACAGGCCGTCCCGCTCAGCTGAAGGGCGAACGATGCCGAAATCACCCTCGATCGAGCCGCTCCATCCGGCGGCGCAGAACCTGACGGCGCCGCCGGGCGGCCTCGCGAGCTACCCGCCGGTCGAGCGCTGGGACGACTGGACGGAGTACGACCCGAAGGCTTGGCCGAAGCGGGTCGAGCGCCGCTACCAGCTCGTCCCCACCATCTGCTTCAACTGCGAGGCCGGTTGCGGGCTTCTTGCGTACGTGGACAAGGACCATCTCGGGATCCAGAAGTTCGAGGGGAACCCCGAGCACCCGGGGAGCCGCGGTCGCAACTGCGCGAAGGGTCCGGCGACCCTGAACCAGATCGAGGACCCGGAGCGCATCCGCTACCCGATGAGGCGCGTGGGACCTCGGGGCGGGGGGCAGTGGGAGCGCGTCAGCTGGGATCAGGCGCTCGACGACCTCGCCGCGCGCATCCGGAAAGCGCTCGTCGAGGGCCGGCGCAACGAGGTCATGTACCACGTCGGGCGGCCCGGCCACGAGCTCGTGTACCACCAGCGGATCATGCACGCGTGGGGGATCGACGGGCACAACTCGCACACCAACGTGTGCTCCGCGTCCGCGCGCGCCGGCTACGCGTTCTGGAGCGGCCTCGACCGGCCGTCCCCGGACCACGCCAACGCCCGGTTCATCCTGCTCCTGTCCTCGCACCTCGAGACCGGCCACTACTTCAACCCGCACGCGCAGCGGATCATCGAGGGCAAGAAGCGGGGCGCCAAGATCTGCGCGATCGACACCCGGCTCAGCAACACGGCGTCGATGGCCGACTGGTGGCTCTCTCCGTGGCCGGGGACCGAGGCCGCGCTGCTCCTCGCGATGTGCCAGCTCATCATCCAGGAGCGCCTCTACGACCGCGAGTTCCTGCGCCGCTGGGTGAACTGGGCGGAGTACCTCCGCGAGGAGCATCCCGACAAGCCCCAGACCTTCGAGACCTTCGAGGCGATCCTCCCGACGCTCTACGCCGAGTTCACCCCCGCGTTCGCGGAGAAGGAGTCGGGCGTCCCGGCCGCCACCATCGAGGAGGTGGCGCGGGAGGCCGCGCGGGCCGGCTCGGCCCTCGCGACCCACGTGTGGCGGAACGCGGCGGCGGGGAACCTCGGCGGCTGGCAGGTGGCGCGGGCGCTCCAGCTCCTGGTCGTCCTCGCCGGTGCCGTGGCCACCCCCGGCGGGACGGCGCCCTCGTTCTACAACAAGGCGATCCCGGCGCCGCCGCTCATGCCGCCGCCGGCCAAGGTCTGGAGCGAGCTCCTCTACCCGCCGGAGTACCCGCTGGCGTTCTTCGAGATGAGCTTCCTGCTCCCGCATCTGCTGAAGGAGGGGCGCGGCCGCCTCGACACGTACTTCACGCGCGTCTACAACCCGGTCTGGACGAACCCGGACGGCTTCTCGTGGATCGAGATGCTGACCGACGAGGCCAAGATCGGCCTCCACGCCTGCCTCACCCCGATCTGGAGCGAGACCGCGTGGTTCTCCGACTACGTCCTCCCGATGGGTCACGCCTCCGAGCGGCACGACCTGATGAGCCAGGAGACGCACGCCGCGCGGTGGATCGGCTTCCGCCAGCCCGTGCTCAGGGTCGCCCTCGAGAGCCGGGGCCAGCGCTTCGCGACCACCTGGGAGGCGCACGCCGCCGCGGGCCTGGGCGAGGTGTGGGAGGAGGACGAGTTCTGGATCGAGCTCTCGTGGCGGATCGACCCGGACGGGTCGCTCGGGATCCGGAAGTGGTTCGAGTCGCCGTACCGGCCGGGCGAGAAGCTCACGGTCGACGACTTCTACGGCTGGATGTTCGAGCGCTCGGTACCCGGGCTGCCGGCGGCCGCCGCGAAGGAGGGCCTGACGCCGCTCGCCTACATGCGGAAGCGCGGCGCGTTCCTGATCGAGGACGGCGTGTACCGCACCCACGAGACCACGCTCGCGCCGGCCGCGCTCGAGGGCGGCGCGGTGGATCCGGCCACCGGGATCATCACCAAGGGCGGGGCCGCCGTCGGCGTCGAGGTCGACGGGCGCCCGTACGTCGGGTTCCCGACGCCCTCGCGGAAGCTCGAGTTCTTCTCGAAGACGCTGAGGGACTGGAAGTGGCCCGAGTACGCGCTGCCGGCCTACATCCGGAGCCACGTGCACTGGTCGACGATGGACCGCCAGAAGGACGAGTTCCTGCTCCTGCCGACGTTCCGCCTGCCGACCCTGATCCACACGCGCTCCGGCAACGCGAAGTGGCTCTACGAGATCTCCCACTCGAATCCGCTCTGGCTCCACCCGAAGGACGCCGCGCGACTCGGCGTCGCGACGAACGACCTCCTGAAGGTCCACACCGAGATCGGGTGGTTCGTGGACAAGGTCTGGGTGACCGAGTCGATCCGGCCCGGGATCGTCGCGTGCTCCCACCACCTCGGACGCTGGCGCCTCGGCGAGGATCAGGGCGGGGAGCGCTGGTCGACGGCGCTCGTGCGCCTCGAGCGGCCCGGGCCCGGCCAGTGGCGGATGCGGCAGGTCCACGGGATCCGCCCGTTCAAGAGCGAGGATCCCGATTCCGAGCGCGTGTTCTGGGAGGACGCCGGCGTCCACCAGAACCTCACGTTCAGCGTCCAGCCGGATCCCGTGAGCGGGCAACAGTGCTGGCACCAGAAGGTCCGGCTGGAGCGGCCCGGCTCGGACGACCGCTACGGCGACGTCTTCGTGGACACGGGGAAGGCGCACGAGGTGTACCGCCGCTGGCTCGCGATGGCGCGGCCGGCCCCCGGCCCCGGGAACCTCCGCCGGCCGCTGTGGCTCCCGCGCGCCTACAAGCCCGATCCCTCCACCTACCGCATGGAGGCGTGACGCTCGGCTCGAGCCTGACGGCCGTCACGCTCGCGCGGACGCCGCTCGTGCGCGGCGCGGCCTGGCTCGTGCTCGCCGCGCAGGGAACCGGGTTCTTCCTCCAGATGTACGCCCGCATGCAGCGGGTGACGGGGAACGATCTCGGCGCCCGCCTCGCGTCCGCGCGCATCCTGGTGGAGGGCGGGAATCCCTACGCCCTCACGCTGCCCCAGGGGCACGGCCCCTATCCGCTCACGATCGACGTCCTCGTCATTCCCCTGACCTGGATTCCTCTCGGGCTCGCCCAGAGCCTCTGGTTCGCGCTGAGCGTCGCCGCGCTCGTGGGGACGCTGCTCGTCCTCGACGGCCTCTGGCGAGAGGCGCGGCGAGGGGAGGCCGACCCGGTCCTCGCCGTGCCCTTCGAGGTCCGCCTGGCGCTCCTCACGCTCGCCCTGTTCATCCCGCTCCAGAACCACCTCCGCTACGGCCAGGTGAACCTCCTCCTGCTGTGCCTCTCGACCGTCTTCCTGGCATTCCACCTCCGCGGGCGGCGGTGTGCCGCGGCGGCCTCGCTCGGCGGGGCCATCGCCCTCAAGCTCACGCCGGCGGTCTTTCTCGTCTACCTCGGCCGCGGACGGTGGTACCGGACGGCCGTGGGCGCGATCGGCTGGACCCTGCTCCTGGCCGTCGCGGTACCGGCGCTCGTCTCGCCGCGGGTGCTCGAGTGGTACCGCGACGGGTGGCTGCCCGAGGTGGCCGGCCTCACCGCGGGGCCCGTCGAGTACGAGTGGCGCACCCGGTTCACCCTCGCGGCCCTCCTGGCGGAGAGGTGGCCGCCGATCGCGGCGCTGCCCGGTCTCCGCCACCTGGCCGCGGCGGCCGTGCTTCTCCCGATCCTGTGGATCCAGCCCCGCCTGGCGCGCGACACCGCGCGGGACGCTGCTCCTCTTCGCGCTCTACGTGACGGCGATGCCGCTCGTCTCGCCCGTGAGCGAGACGCATCACCTGGCGGTGCTGGCGGCGCCCCTGTGGATCTGGCTCCTGGCGGCGGGCGCGCCGCCCCGCATGCCGCTCCTCGACGGCGCCGGGGCGGTCGCGGTCCTGGGCGCGCTCTGGCTCGGCATCGCGCTGGCCGGCCCAGCCGCAGGCCGGCGCGGGTCGCCCTTCGAAGGGGCGGCCCTGCTGGTTCTATACGGCGTTCTGCTGGTCCGGAGCCTTCGCGTGTCGGCCGTCCGGCTTGACACCCCCGGCGCCCTCGGCGACGCTCGATTCGAGAGGACCTGATGGCCACGAAGACGCTGCGCGTGGAGACGGTCGCCCAGGCCTACCTCGAGCTCCTGCGGGAGCGCGGGATCGACTGCTTCTTCGCCAATGCCGGGACCGACTTCGCCTCCATCGTGGACGCGTTCGCGCGCTTCCAGACCGAGGGGAAGACCGCGCCGCGCCCGATCGCGGTGCCCCACGAGTTCGTCGCGGTGTCGATGGCCCACGGCTACTACCTGGTGACCGGGCGACTGCAGGCGGTGATGGTGCACGTCACCGTCGGGACGGCGAACGGCGTGGGGGCGATCATCAATGCTTCGCGGACACAGGTGCCCGTCCTCTTCACGGCAGGGCGGACGCCCATCACGGAAGAGGCGGGGCTCACCGGCGCGCGGGACACGCACATCCACTGGGCCCAGGAGTCCTTCGACCAGGCGGGGATGCTCCGGGAGTACGTCAAGTGGGACTACGAGCTGCGCCAGCCCGCCCAGCTCGAGGCGGTGGTCGACCGCGCGCTCGAGCTCGCGATGGCGGAGCCGCGCGGCCCCGTCTATCTCACGCTGCCCCGCGAGGTGCTGGCCCAGCCGCTCGGCGAGCTGACCATCTCGTCGCCGGCGCGCCGCCACGTGGAGAGCCGGCGGTACCCCGACCCCGCGCGCATCGAGGAGGCGGCGGAACGGCTCGCCCGCGCCCGCCACCCCTTGATCGTCACGGCCGAGGCCGGCCGCGCGCGGGCGGCCGTGGACGGCCTGGTCGCGCTCGCCGACGCGGGCGCCATCCCGGTGCTCGAGTCGAGCCCTGTCTACGTGAACTTCCCGGCGGACCACCCGTGCCACGCCGGCTGGGTCTTCGGGAGCCAGGACTACTCGGGGATCGCCGAGGCCGACGTCGTGCTGGTCGTCGACTGCGACGTGCCGTGGTTCCCGTCGCGGACGCGGCCCGCCGACGACGCCACCGTGATCCAGCTCGCGGCCGACCCGTTCTACTCGCGGTATCCCATGCGCTCCTACCCGTGCGACGTTCCCGTGGCGGCGGAGCCCGCCGCGGCGCTGCCGCTCCTGGCGGAGGCGGTCCGCCGGCGCGTCGACCCGGCCGGCGTGGCGGCCCGGCGCGCGAGGCTCGCGGCGGCGCACCGGGAGCAGCGCGAGGCCTGGGCCCGCGCTGCGGCGGCGGAGGCGAGCCTCACGCCCATCGGCTTCCAGTGGGCGTCCCGGTGCGTCGGCGAGGTGCTCGGCGCCGACTCCATCGTCGTCAACGAGTACCCGCTCGACGTCCGGCACGCGCCGCCGTCGGGGCCCGGGACCTGCTTCGGGTCGCCCCACTCCGGCGGACTCGGCTGGGCGCTGGGCGCGGCGCTCGGGGCGAAGCTCGGCGCGCCGGAGAAGACCGTGATCGCCACGGTGGGCGACGGGGCCTACATCTTCGGCGCGCCGACCGCGGCGCACCTCGCGTCCCAGCTCCACAAGCTCCCGTTCCTGACCGTGATCTTCAACAACGCGTCGTGGGAAGCCGTCGAGCGCGCCACCCGCTCGGTGCACCCCGACGGCTGGGCGGCGACGACCGCGGCGTTCCCCCTGACCGGGCTCTCGGCCAGCGCCCGCTACGAGGAGATCGCGCGGAGCTTCGGTGGCCACGGCGAGCGGGTGGAAGATCCCGCCGAGCTGCCCGGGGCCCTGCGCCGCGCGCTCCGCGTCGTCCGCGAGGAAGGCCGCCAGGCCGTCCTGAACGTGATCTGCCGGCGCCAGCCCGGCTCGCCCAAGGGCTAGGCGGCTCCGGCCGGCGGGCGCCGACCCGGCGGCGCGGGGAATTGGCGGGGCGCCCGTCGGGCCCGATAATGCGGGCCATGGACACGGAGCTCGCCGCCGCCCCCACGCTCACCCTCGACGACCGCTACCTCCGTGAGGAGGGGCACGTCTACCTCTCCGGCATGCACGCCCTCGTCCGTCTGCCAATCGACCAGAGCCGGCGGGACCGCCGGGCCGGGCTCCGCATCGGCACGTTCATCAGCGGCTTCCCGGGCTCGCCGCTCGGCGGCTACGACCTCGCGCTCCGCCAGGCCCGCGCGATCCTCGAGCCGCACGACGTCCGCCACGTGCCGGGCGCGAACGAGGAGCTTGCCGCCACCGCGCTCTCCGGCACCCAGATGCTCGACCGCTACCCGCACTCCCGCTACGACGGGGTCGTGGGCCTCTGGTACGGGAAGGGGCCCGGGGTCGACCGGAGCGGGGACGCGCTCAAGCACGGCAACTTCGCGGGGACGAGCCGGCACGGCGCGGTCGTGGTCCTGTCCGGCGACGACCACGAGGCCAAGAGCTCCACGATGCCGTATCAGGACGACTACGCCTTCGTGGGGCACGGGATGCCGATCCTCTATCCGGCCACGACGGGGGAGTTCCTCACGCTCGGGCTCCACGCGATCGCGCTCTCGCGCTTCTCGGGCTGCTGGGTGGCGATGAAGCTCGTGGGCCAGCTCGCCGACGGCGGCGAGACCGTGCGCGTGTCGCCCGACGAGCCGGGCATCGTGACGCCGGAGCTCCTCCTCGACGGGAAGCCCTTCCGGAAGTCGACGGACTTCACGTTCTTCCCCGGCCTCAACATCGAGACCGAGCGCCAGCTCTACTACGAGCGCCACCGGGCCGTGCTCGCCTACGCGCGCGCGAACAGCCTCACCCGGTCGGAGGTCGGCGCCCGCGGCGACCGGGTCGGCCTGGTGACGGCGGGGAAGTCGTACGGCGACCTCCGTCAGGCGCTGGTCGACCTCGGCCTCGACGACGGCGCGCTCCGCCGCCTCGGCGTGCGCCTCCTCCGGGTGGGGCTGATCTACCCGCTGGATCCCGAGGCGATCCGCGGGTTCGCCCGTGGCCTCGAGGAGATCGTGGTGGTGGAGGAGAAGCGGGGGTTCCTCGAGGCGCAGGTGAAGGAAGCGCTCGCGGGGCTCGGACAGAGCGTCCGGGTGCTGGGCAAGAGCGACGAGGCCGGCGCGCCGCTGTTTCCGATCCAGGGCGGGATGGACTCCGACGCAGTGGCCGAGCGGCTCGGTCCCCGTCTCCTCGTCCTCGCCGCGCGCCAACCCGATCTCGGGGCCGGGATCCGCCGGCGGCTCGAGGCGATCCGGGCGCTCCGCGCGCGTCCCCACGAGGCGCACCCGGGGCGGACGCCGAACTACTGCTCCGGGTGTCCCCACAACGTCGGCACGCGGCTCCTGCCCGGCGAGCTGGCGTGGGGGAGTCCCGGCTGCCACTCGTTCGCGTCGATCATCGAGCAGCCCGAGCGGCACATCGTGTCCATGACCCAGCTGGGGGGCGAGGGCCTCCCGTGGATCGGGCTCGAGCCGTACACCGACCGGCCGCACATCGTCCAGAACGTCGGGGACGGGTCGCTCTTCCACTCGTCGTTCCTGAACATCCGGTTCTGCGTGGCGGCCGGCGCCAACATGACCTTCAAGATCCTCTACAACGGGTTCGTCGCGAACACCGGCGCCCAGGAGATGGTCGGCGGGAAGCCCGTGCCCGAGCTCACGCGGATGCTGGAGCTGGAGGGTGTGCGGACGACGGTGGTCCTGACCAAGGACCCCGACGTGTACCGGGGCACCGGCCTCGCCGGCAACGCACGGGTCGAGCCCGTCGAACGTCAGGACGAGGTGCTGCGCGAGCTCGCCGCGACCCGGGGCGTGACCGTGCTCATCCACGACGGGATCTGCGCCAACGAGCGCCGGCGCCGGCAGAAGCGGGGGCTGCTGCCGGTGGCGAGCCGCTTCGTCGTGATCAACGAGGAGGTCTGCGAGGGCTGCGGGCACTGCGGCGCCCTGACGAACTGCATGTCGCTCCACCGCGTCGAGACGGAGCTCGGCCCCAAGACGCGGGTCCACGCCTCGTCCTGCAACCAGGACCTCTCGTGCCTCGGCGGCGACTGCCCGTCGTTCGTGACCGTCGACACCGAACCGGGGACGGGCTACCGGCGGCCATCTCCACCCGAGCTCTCCGCCGACACGGTGCCGGAGCCGGCCGCGCGCGTCGGGCTCGATCGGCCGTACCACGTCTATCTCCCGGGGGTCGGGGGGACGGGCGTGATCACCATGAACGCGCTCCTCAGCTGGGCCGCGCTGATCGACGGCGTGCACGCCTCGAGCTATGACCAGACGGGCGCGGCTCAGAAGTGGGGGCCGGTGCTGTCGAGCCTGATCCTTGCCGCGCCGGACCAGACGGTGGCCGCGAACAAGGTGGGGCTCGGACAGGCCGACCTCTACCTGGCGCTCGACCTCCTGGCGGCGGGGACCCGCGCCAACCTCGACCGCTGCGACCCCGCGCGGACGGTGGCGGTCCTGAACGCGTCGGTGCTGCCGAGCGGCGAGATGGTGCGCGACGTGACGTTCACGCCGCCGGTCGACGCGATCCGCGCCCAGATCGAGCGCGTCACGCGGCCTGGCGCCGCCGTCTCCGTGGATGCGCGCCGGCTGTCGGAGACGCTATTCGGCGACTACATGGCGACCAACATGCTGGTCCTCGGGGTCGCCTACCAGGCCGGGCTCCTACCGCTCACGCGGGCCGCCATCGAGGAGGCCGTGCGCCTGAACGGCGTCGCGGTGGCGCAGAATCTCCAGGCCTTCCGCTACGGCCGGCTCTGGGTGGCCGATCCGGACCGAGTCCGGGCGCTCGTCGACCCGCCGGCGCGGACGTTCGAGACGGAGCGGGCCGCGACCCTCGAGCGGCTCGGCGGCCGCGACGCGAGCGCCTACGTGTCGCTCCTGGACCGCTGCGCGCACCTCGACCCCGAGGCGCGGCGGATGCTCGCCTACCGCGTCGGCGAGCTGGTCGACTACCAGGACGCCGGCTACGCCGCGCCCTACGTGGAGTTCGTCCTCGAGGTGGCGGCGCGCGAGGCGGCGCTCTCGCCCGGCCGGACCGAGGTGACGCACGCTGTCGTCCGCCACCTCTACAAGCTCATGGCGTACAAGGACGAGTACGAGGTGGCGCGCCTCCACCTGAAAGCGGCGTTCGCCGCGGGGACGCGCGGGCTCTTCGCCGCGCCGCGCCGGCTCTCCTGGCACCTCCACCCGCCGCTGCTCCGCGCGCTCGGGCTCAAGCGGAAGCTGCGCCTCGGGCCGTGGTTCCGGCACGCGCTCCGGGCGCTCCGCGCGCTGCGGCGCCTCCGGGGAACCCGATACGACCCCTTCGGCTACGCGCGCGTCCGAAGGGAGGAGCGGCGGCTCGTGCCCTGGTACCGCGGCCTGGTGATGGACGCGCTCCAGGCGGGCGACGCGGACGCCCACGCGACCGCTCTCGAGCTGGCGCGCCTGCCGGAAGCGATCCGCGGCTACGAGGACATCAAGCTCCGCGCCATCGCCGAGGCGGAGGCCCGGGCCGCCGCGCTCACCGGCGCCCCGCGCTGACCGTCGCGCCGGCGCGCGCGGTGGGCGCTCCGCGGGCCGATGGCCCCTCGCAGGGGGCGCCGGGGGACTCCAGCGCCCCGGAGGGGGCCGCGCGGACCAGCGCCAGCCCATCCACCCAGAGCGTCCCGGCGCCCGTCGAGCGGATCCGCGCCTCGATCTCGCGGCCGTCCTCCGGCGTGACCGTGAGCACGAAGTCCCGGTACTCGGCGGGATCGAGCGCGCCCGGCTCGAGCGGGCGCTCGGCCAGCACACGCGTGCCCTGGTCGGCGACGATCTCGATCGAGCCTGGCGAGCGACCGCGGCTGGGGGCGTCGCCCCGCAGGCGGGCGACCAGCTCGTGCGGGCGAGGGCAGCCGGCGACGTACCATCCGTAGACCACGAAGCCGGCCTGCCCGCTCGGTGCCCGCACGGCGCGGCCCTGGCGGCTCCTCACGTCGCCGCGGACGGTTCCCACCTGGCGCAGCAGGCTGACGGCGTCCCGCACGTCGCCCAGAATCCAGCGGGCCAGCGAGCGGTTCGCGGCCCGGTCGCCGCCCCGTCGGAAGAGCGCGATGTCCTCCGTGTAGGAGACCACGGCGTACGGGCTGTCCGTGAGGAGGTGCGCGAGCTCGGGGGACGGGCGGGGGCGGTCGATCAGAAGGAAGGGGTCGCTCAGAGGAACGTTCCAGTTGGTGCACCAGAGGTCCGGCGAGCCGCCCACCGACCGCAGCGACACGTATTCCCACGTGCATCCCGGGCGCCGCCCGACGTAACGGTGGGTCGAGAGGTGGTGGCTGCCGGCGAGTGATGCCGTTCGCGGCACCGCGCCGAGCGTGGCCCAGAGCGCGCGACTGTGCGGGGTGGGCCAGTAGTCCGACCACGTGAAGGAGCGGGTGAGCGGGGAGTACCCGAGCATCGCGTGCAGCGCGAGCGCCGTCGCGGGCACCGCCAGCACGGCGGCCAGCCGGAACCGCGGGCCGGCCGCCAGGCGTCCGTCGAGGGCGCGCGCGCCGTCGATCGCCATCACCCCCGCGACGGCGATCGCCGGGTACGCGTGATGGTACGCGAGCATCGCGGGATAGAGCGCGGTCATGAGCTGGGGGGCGAAGCCGAGGAGGAGCACCCAGGACGCGCCGGCCGCCAGGGGCAGGACGCCGAACGACGCGAGGAGTCCGAGGATGGCGGGGATGGAGGACTCGAGGACGTGCGTCAGGACCCGACCGGGCGTGGCAGGATCCGCGAGCGCCGCGGAGAGAGACGGGCCGAGCCAGGTGTACATGCGCCACGGCGGACGCGTCGCGTACACGACGGTGAACCCGGGCATCACGACCTTCAGGAGCACGACCATCCACACTCCCGAGAGAACCAGCGCCGTCCCCGCGAGTCTGCGCCAACCAACCGTCCACCATGCGTAGACGGCCAGTACCCCGGTGATGAATCCGGCGTCCTCCCGACTCATCGCGATCAGGATCAGGGCCATGGCGAAGCCGACCGGCCGCTCCCGGTGCACGCAGATGGCGGCGGCCACGATGAGGAATGCCAGGAACGGCGCGTTGCCCAATTCTGCGGATAGGGCCCAATCCTTACTCGGCACCAACAGGACCGCGGTGGTGATGGCCAGCGGCCACGGCCCGGGCCCGAGGCGCAGCGATGCCAGTCGATGAACGGCGGTGGCCATGATTCCATATCCGGCGATCTGGATCAGTAGGAGCACGCGTGGATCCGGCCAGACCCTCCACGCCGGGAGCCACAGAAGCGTCTGGAGCGCCCAGTGGTGAGCCAGGTACGACTCGGTGAGCTTCGGATTCCCCTGAACCCAGTGGATGAACTGGCCGCGAAATGAGCCCTGGACGAGGTCGACGAAGAGCTTGAGGTCCGAGGAGTAGTGGCGGAACGTCAGGTAGCCGAGACAGGCCATCGCGACCTGAACCGCGAAGAAGACCGCCAGCAGCCCCGCGACCGCGCCGCGCCGCTCCCGGGCCGCGAGCCACCGCTCGACCCAGGCGCGTGGCGCCAGCCCGGCGAGCGCGCTCGCGGCGAGGAGGCCGATCAGCCACGGGAGCAGCGGGCCAGGGCGCTTCGGATCGAGAGGCACGAGGATCCACCCCACGGCGACCACGGAAGCCGCGGTGAGCGCGAGGCCGATCGTGCCGCCCGGGGCCGCGGACCACGTGGCCCGAGCGCGTGCTCCGAGAGACTGGGCCATGGGTTGCCGCCGAGTCTAGCAGACGGCCGACGCGCGCTGAAGCGATCGCCGGCCTCCGCGAGTGTTCACGCGGGTTTACGCGGTCTCTCGGTCTTGACACTCTGCGTCGAGGGCAGTAGCATGAGGGCGCGGTCGAGAGCGCCTCCAGTCCACCAGGGCGGGAGGCGATTACTTTGGGGAGCCCTGCCATGATCGACGCGATCCGCGCCCTCTACGCCTCGATGCCGGAGCGCCTCACCCGGGCCCGCCGCGAGTGGAACCGGCCGCTCACCCTCAGCGAGAAGATCCTGGTGGGCCACGTCCACGACTGGAGCGCCCAGACCTGGGAGCGGGGCAAGGCCACGCTCCGGCTCCGGGTCGATCGGGTTGCGATGCAGGACGCGACGGGGCAGATGGCCCTCCTCCAGTTCATGCAGGCGGGCAAGGCTCGGGTCGCGGTGCCCTCCACGATGCACTGCGACCATCTGATCCGCGCCCAGACGGGCGCCTCCGACGACATGCGCCGCGCCGTCACGGAGAACAACGAGGTCTACGAGTTCCTCCACTCGGCCTCGAAGAAGTACGGCATCGGGTTCTGGAAGCCGGGGGCGGGGATCATCCACCAGGTGGTCCTCGAGAACTACGCGTTCCCGGGCGGTCTCATGATCGGCGCCGACTCGCACACGCCGAACGGCGGGGGTCTCGGCATGCTGGCCATCGGGGTCGGCGGCGTGGACTGCGGCGAGGTCATGGCGGGCCTCCCGTGGGAGGTGCTCCACCCGAAGGTCATCGGCGTGCACCTCACCGGCAAGCTGTCGGGATGGACCTCGCCGAAGGACGTCATCACCTCCCTCTGCGGCATCCTCACCGTGAAGGGCGGGACGAACAAGATCGTCGAGTACTTCGGCCCGGGCGCCGAGTCCATCAGCGCGACGGGCAAGGGCACGATCTGCAACATGGGGGCGGAGCTCGGCGCCACCACGTCGGTCTTCCCCTTCGACGAGCGGATGGCCGTGTACCTCGAGGCGACGGACCGGAGCGACATCGCCCGCCTCGCCGCCGACCACCGCGCGCTCCTGGTGCCCGATCCGGAGGTTCTCCGCAACCCGAAGGACTACTACGACGAGATCGTCGAGATCGACCTCTCGACGCTCCAGCCCCACATCGTGGGCCCCCACTCGCCGGACCGCGACCGGCCGGTGTCGAATCTCGCCGCCGAGGTCAAGGCCAACAACTGGCCGGCCGGCATCAAGGCCGCCCTGATCGGCTCGTGCACCAACTCCTCGTACGAGGACATGCGGCGCGCCGCGCACGTCGCGATGCAGGGGATCAAGGCCGGCCTCAAGGCGCGGACGCCGTTCCTCATCACGCCGGGGTCCGAGCGCATCCACCAGACGATCAAGCGCGACGGGATCATGGCCACCTTCGAGCGGATGGGCGGGACCGTCCTGGCGAACGCGTGCGGCCCCTGCATCGGCCAGTGGAAGCGGTCCGACGTCGGCAAGGACGAGGCGAACACCATCGTCTCCTCCTTCAACCGCAACTTCCCCGGGCGGAACGACGGCAGCCAGGCGACGCTCTCGTTCCTCGCGAGCCCGGAGATCGTGACCGCGCTGGCGTTCGCCGGCACCCTCGAGTTCGACCCGGTCCACGGGACCCTCACGACGCCCGACGGGAAGGCCTTCCGCTTCACCCCGCCGGAAGGCGAGGAGCTCCCGCGGGAGGGCTTCGCCCGGGGCGAGGAGGGCTACGAGGCGCCCGCGGCGGACGGTGGGGCCGTGCAGGTGATCGTGCGGCCGGACAGCGAGCGGCTCCAGCTCCTCCAGCCCTTCCCGCGGTGGGACGGCCAGGACTTCGACCGCCTGCCGATCCTCGTCAAGACGAAGGGCAAGACCACGACCGACCACATCTCCCCGGCGGGCGCGTGGCTCCGCTTCCGGGGCCACCTCGACAGGATCAGCGACAACATGTTCCTGGGCGCGCTGAATGCCTTCACCGGGGAGACCGGGAAGGGCACGAACGTGCTGACCGGCGAGACCGGCGTGACGCTCACGAAGATCGCGCGGGACTGGAAGGCCAAGGGCGCCCCGTGGGTCGTGGTCGGCGACGAGAACTACGGCGAGGGATCGAGCCGGGAGCACGCGGCCATGTCGCCTCGCTACCTCGGGGCGCGGATGGTGCTGGTCAAGAGCTTCGCCCGCATCCACGAGACGAACCTGAAGAAGCAGGGGATCCTGCCCCTGACGTTCGCGAACCCCAAGGACTACGACCTGTTCGAGCAGGCGGACCGCGTGAGCGTGGTGGGCCTCCAGGCCCTCGCGCCAGGCCGGCCCGTCGAGGTCCGGATCCACAAGCCGGACAGCCGGACCGTCACGATCCAGACCCGCCACAGCCTGACCGAGGAGCACATCGGCTGGTTCCGCGCCGGATCGGCGCTGAACGCGCTCTCGTAGGCTCGTCGGGGCGGCCCCTACCCGGACGGTGCGGGCAGCCCCGTGCCCTGAGGAGGCAGCATGCGTCGCGTGAAGATCCCCGCCGGCGAGAAGATCTCCCTCTCCCACGGGAAGCTGCAGGTCCCCGACCACCCGATCGTGCCCTTCATCGAGGGCGACGGCACCGGCCCCGACATCTGGCACGCCTCGGTGCGGGTGCTGGACGCCGCGGTGGAGCAGACCTACGGCGGCAAGCGGAAGATCGCGTGGACGGAGGTGTACGCCGGCGAGAAGGCCCACACCGTCTACGGGGCGGACTGCCCGCCGAACCTCCTGCCGTCCGAGACGCTCGACGTGATCCGGGAGTACCTGGTCGCGATCAAGGGGCCGCTCACCACCCCGGTGGGCGAGGGCTTCCGGAGCCTGAACGTCACGCTCCGCCAGGAGCTCGATCTCTACGTCTGCCTCCGCCCGGTCAAGTACTTCCGCGGCGTGCCCTCGCCGGTCAAGCGGCCGGAGCTGGTCGACATGGTGATCTTCCGCGAGAACACGGAGGACATCTACGCCGGCGTCGAGTGGCTCACCGGAACGCCGGAGTGCCAGAAGGTGGTCGACTTCCTGACCCGCGACATGGGCGTGAAGAAGATCCGGTTCCCGAAGACGTCGTCGATCGGCATCAAGCCGATTTCGGTCGAGGGATCGGAGCGGCTCATCCGGGCGGCGATCCGCTACGCGATCGAGCAGAACCGGCGCAACGTGACCCTCGCGCACAAGGGCAACATCCAGAAGTTCACCGAGGGCATGTTCATGAAGTGGGGCTACGCGCTGGCCAAGCGCGAGTTCCCGGACCGCACGGTCTCGTGGGAGGAGTGCGGGGGGAAGCCCCCGGCCGGCAAGATCCTGATCAAGGACGCGATCACCGACGCCCTGCTCCAGCAGGTGCTCACCCGGCCCGACGAGTTCGACGTGATCGCCACGCCGAACCTCACCGGCGACCTCCTGTCGGACGCCCTCGCCGCCCAGGTGGGCGGGATCGGGATTGCGCCGGGCGGCAACATCAACTACGAGACCGGGCACGCGCTCTTCGAGGCGACGCACGGGACCGCGCCGAAGTACACCGGCCAGGACAAGGTGAACCCGGGCTCGGTCATCCTGTCGGGCGAGATGATGCTGCGCTACATGGGCTGGACCGACGCGGCGGACCGCATCGTCAAGGGTCTCGAGACCACGATCGGCCAGAAGGTGGTGACCTACGATTTCGCCCGCCTCATGGACGGGGCGCGCGAGGTCAAGTGCTCGGAGTTCGGGGCCGCGATCGTGGAGAACATGCGGAAGATCGGCCGCTGACGCCGCGTCGCGGCGCGCCGCCGCGAGGCCGCGGCGGGATTCGGGCCAGGGAGGCAGCATGGCGAGACCGAAGGTCACGGTGGTGGGCGCCGGCAACGTCGGCGCCACCACGGCGCAGTACATCGTCGAACGCGAGCTGGCCGACGTCGTCCTGACCGACGTCGTCGACGGGCTCCCGCAGGGCAAGGCGCTCGACCTCCTCCAGGCGGGGCCGGTCCACGGCTACGACTGCCGGGTCACCGGGGCCAACGACTACGAGCCCACCGCGGGGTCGGACATCATCGTCATCACCGCCGGGCTCGCCCGGAAGCCGGGCATGAGCCGGGACGACCTGCTCATGAAGAACGCCGAGATCGTGGGCGGGGTGGTGACCGAGACGACGCGGCGGTCGCCCACCGCGATCCTCATCGTGGTGACCAACCCGCTGGATGCCATGGCGCAGCTGGCGCTCCGCCGCTCGGGCTTCCCGAAGCAGCGCGTCATCGGGATGGCCGGCGTGCTCGACTCCGCGCGATTCCGGACCTTCATCGCGCAGGAGCTCGACGTCTCGGTCGAGAACGTCACCGCGTTCGTGCTGGGCGGCCACGGCGACACGATGGTCCCGCTGCCGCGCTACTCGACGGTGGCCGGGATCCCGATCACCGAGCTCCTGTCGAAGGACCGGCTCGACGCGCTCGTGAACCGGACGGCGAACGGCGGCGCGGAGATCGTCGGCCTCCTCAAGACCGGCAGCGCCTACTACGCGCCGGCGGCCTCGGTGGTCGACATGGTGGAGGCGATCCTCAAGGACAAGAAGAAGGTCCTGCCCTGCACGGCGTACCTCGAGGGGGAGTACGGGGTGAAGGGGCTGTTCGTGGGCGTCCCGGTGAAGCTCGGGCGCCGCGGGATCGAGCAGATCCTCCAGATCACGCTCTCGCCCGAGGAGTCCGCCGCGCTCCAGCGGTCCGCGGGCGCCGTGCGGGAGCTCACCGACAAGCTGGGCATCTAGGAGGCGCGCCGTGGCGGCATCCGGTCATCAGGCGCAGTCGGCGGCCGTGGAGGCCGCGGGGATCACCGCCCGTCGCCTCCCGGCGGGGCGGGGGATCCGCATCGAGGGCCCGACCCGGTGGGACCAGTGGTGGATCGAGCCGGCGCTGGTCGTGCTGGTCCTCGGAGCCTTCATCGTGTACTCGACGTGGGCCGCCTTCCAGAACGCCCACTACTACGCGGCGCCGTACCTGTCGCCCTTCTACTCGCCGTGCCTCTCGACGGACTGCCAGCACGTCACCGTGCCGCTCTTCGGCAAGCTGCCGGCGCTCCCGATCATCGGCGTCGTGTCCCCGGCGTTCCTGATCCTGTGGGGACCGGGCCTGTTCCGCCTGACCTGCTACTACTACCGCAAGGCCTACTACCGCTCCTTCTGGGCCGCGCCGCCGGCGTGCGCGGTGGGCGACATCCGCCCGACCTACACGGGGGAGACCCGCTTCCCGCTGATCTTCCAGAACCTCCACCGCTACATGTTCTACGTGGCGGTGCTGTTCATCGTGGTGCTCGCCTACGACGCGCTCCTCGCGTTCCGGTTCCCGGGCGGGCGGTTCGGGATCGGCGTCGGCACCCTCGTGATGTGCCTGAACGTCGTCTTCCTCGCCGGCTACACCTTCTCGTGCCACAGCTGCCGGCACCTGTGCGGCGGCGCGGTGAACCAGTTCTCGAAGGCGCCGACCCGCTATGCCCTGTGGAAGTACGTCACCCGGCTGAACGAGCGACACCCGACCTTCGCGTGGCTGTCACTGTTCAGCGTCGGGCTGACGGACCTCTACATCCGGCTGGTGTCGATGGGGGTCATCCGGGACCTCCGCATCGTCTTCTGACAGGGGCCACAGGCCGAAGGCCGTCCAATCAACAGTCAGGAGTGAGGGGAGCCCAGTGAGCGCGCTGACGCAGCACGAGGTCCACGAGTACGACGTCGTCGTGATCGGCGCCGGCGGGGCCGGCCTCCGCGCCGCGATCGAGGCCGCCTCCCAGGGCGCGCGCGCCGCCATCGTCTGCAAGTCGCTGCTCGGGAAGGCGCACACGGTCATGGCCGAGGGCGGTATCGCCGCCGCGCTCCGCAACGTGTGGCCGGAGGACAGCTGGCAGGTCCACTTCCGGGACACCATGCGCGGCGGCAAGATGCTGAACCACTGGCGGATGGCGCAGCTCCACGCCCAGGAGGCGCCGGACCGCGTCCTCGAGCTCGAGCGCTGGGGCGCCCTGTTCGATCGGACCAAGGACGGCCGGATCCTCCAGCGGGACTTCGGCGGCCACCGCTACGCGCGGCTCGCGCACGTCGGGGACCGGACCGGCCTCGAGATGATCCGGACGCTCCAGCAGCACGCCGTGCACCTCGGCATCGACGTGTTCATGGAGTGCACCGTCAACCGGCTCCTCAAGGACGGCGAGCGCGTGACGGGGGCGGTCGCGTACTGGCGCCAGAGCGGGAAGTTCATCGTGTTCAAGGCGCCGGCGGTCGTGCTCGCCACCGGAGGCATCGGCAAGTCGTACTCGATCACGTCGAACTCCTGGGAGTACACCGGGGACGGCCACGCGATGGCGCTCCACGCGGGCGCCGACCTCATCGACATGGAGTTCGTCCAGTTCCACCCGACCGGCATGGTCTGGCCCAAGAGCGTGGCCGGGATCCTGGTCACGGAGGGCGTCCGGGGCGACGGCGGGACGCTCCGGAACAGCAAGGGCGAGCGCTTCATGTTCCGCTACATCCCGGACTTCTTCAAGGCGGAGACGGCGGACAACGAGGCCGAGGCCGACCGGTGGTACGAGGACAAGAAGAACAACCGGCGGACCCCGGACCTCCTCCCGCGCGACGAGGTGGCCCGCGCCATCAACGCCGAGGTCAAGGCGGGCCGCGGCAGCCCCCGCGGCGGCGTCTTCCTCGACATCTCCACGCGCCGCTCGCCCGACTACATCCGGCGCCGCCTGCCCTCGATGTACCACCAGTTCAAGGAGCTGGCGGGCGTCGACATCACGAAGGAGCCGATGGAGGTCGGTCCGACCTGCCACTACGTGATGGGCGGCGTCCGCGTCGATCCCGACACGACGGCGGCGGTCGGGCTTTCGGGGCTCTTCGCGGCCGGCGAGGTTGCCGGCGGCATGCACGGCTCGAACCGGCTGGGCGGGAACTCGCTCTCGGACCTGCTCGTCTTCGGCCGGCGGGCCGGCCACTACGCCGCCGAGCACGCGCGGGCCGCCAAGGGGACGCTGGCCCTCGATGGCCGCCAGGTCGAGGCCGCGGTGCGGGACGTGATGGCGCCCGTCGAGCGGACGGGCGGCGAGAACCCCTACGAGATCCAGAAGGACCTTCAGGAGCTCATGCAGCGCCTGGTCGGCATCATCCGGACCGAGTCGGAGCTGAAGGAGGCGGTGGTGCAGATCGGTCGCCTCGAGGAGCGCGCGGCGCGGGTCGGCGTGCACGGCAGCCTCACCTACAATCCCGGCTGGCACCTGGCCCTCGATCTCCAGCACCTCCTCGCGGTCTCCGGCGCCATCGCGCTGGCCGCGCTCGAGCGGAAGGAGAGCCGTGGCGGCCACACGCGCGACGACTACCCGGGCCCGGATCCCCACTTCGGCAAGGTCAACGTGGTCGTGCGGATGCGGGACGGGCAGCTCCAGGTGACCCAGGAGCCGCTTCCCGGGATGCCCTCCGAGCTCGCCACGCTGTTCGAGGAGAAGAAATGACGACGGCCGCGCGCCCCACGCGAGAGGTCTCGATGCACGTCTTCCGCGGCGACGCGGAGGGCGGGGAGTTCCGCGAGTACCGGGTCCCGGTCGAGGAGGGCCTGGTCGTCCTCGACGTCATCCACCGCATCCAGGGCACCCAGGCCAACGACCTGGCCGTCCGCTGGAACTGCAAGGCCGGCAAGTGCGGGTCCTGCAGCGCCGAGGTGAACGGCAAGCCGCGGCTCATGTGCATGACCCGGATGGAGATCTTCCCGGAGGGGGAGCCCATCACGGTGGCGCCGCTCAAGACGTTCCCGCTGGTCAAGGACCTGGTCACCGACGTGTCGTTCAACTACGAGGCGGCGAAGCAGATCCCGGCGTTCCGGCCGCGGCCGCCCGAGGCGGACGGCACCTACCGGATGATGCAGGAGGACATCGACCGCGGGCAGGAGTTCCGGAAGTGCATCGAGTGCTTCCTCTGCCAGAACGTTTGCCACGTGATCCGGGACCACGAGGAGAACAAGCCGCAGTTCTTCGGGCCTCGCTTCTTCGTGCGCCTGGCCGAGCTCGACATGCACCCGCTCGACACGGTCGACCGCCGGGAGCTCGTCCGGGCGCGCGGGGGCATCGGCCTCTGCAACATCACGAAGTGCTGCACCGAGGTCTGCCCCGAGCACATCAAGATCACGGACAACGCGATCATTCCGCTGAAGGAGCGCGTGGTCGACGACCACTACGACCCCGTGATGTGGGTCCTCCGGAAACTGGGCGGCAAGTAGGCCCCCGGCGCTCGCGGGTCACCGCGCCCCGACCCCCCTCATGAAGATCCACGAGTACCAGGCGAAGGACATCCTCCGGGAGTTCGGCGTGCCCGTGCCGCGCGGCGAGGTCGCCGCCACCGCGGCCGAGGCCCGCGCGATTGCCGAGCGCCTGGGCGGCCGCGTCGTCGTGAAGGCCCAGGTCCACGCGGGCGGTCGGGGAAAGGCCGGCGGCGTGAAGGTCGCCGACGACCCGACGGGCGCCGAGGCGGCCGCCCGGCAGATCCTCGGGATGCGGCTCCGCACGCCCCAGACGCCGCCCGAGGGCATCACCGTCCTGAAGGTCCTGGTGGAGGAAGCCTCCGCGATCGCGCAGGAGCTGTACCTGGCCGTCACGCTCGACCGGGGCCGAGGCGGCCACGTGGTCATGGCGAGCCAGGCCGGCGGCATGGACATCGAGGAGGTCGCGGCCTCTCATCCCGAGCGGATCGTCCGCGAGTGGGCGGATCCCGCGCTCGGGCTCCAGGGGTTCCAGGCGCGCGCGCTCGCCTTCGGTCTCGGCCTGTCCGGGGACCAACTCAAAGCGGGCGTGGGCCTGATCCAGGGGCTCTTCCGCGCATACCTCGCCAAGGACTGCTCGCTCGCCGAGATCAACCCGCTGGTCGTCACGCGCGACGGCCGGGTGCTCGCCCTCGACGCCAAGCTCAATTTCGACGACAACGCGCTCTTCCGGCACCCGGAGGTGGCGGCCCTCCGCGACGCCAACGAGGAGGATCCGCTCGACGTCGAGGCCTCGAAGCACGGGCTCAACTACATCAAGCTCGACGGCAACGTCGGCTGCATGGTCAACGGGGCCGGGCTCGCGATGGCGACAATGGACATCGTGAAGCTGGCCGGCGGGGCGCCCGCGAACTTCCTCGACGTCGGGGGCGGAGCGTCGCCCGAGCAGATCGAGAGCGCGTTCCGGATCCTATCCTCGGATGGGAGCGTCAAGGCGGTGTTCATCAACGTGTTCGGCGGGATCCTCCGCTGCGACCGCCTGGCCGCGGGGCTGATCGCCGCCGTGCAGAAGCTCGGGGTCCGGATGCCCATCGTCGTCCGCATGGAAGGCACCAACGTCGAGCTCGGCCGGAAGATGCTCGCCGAGTCCGGCCTCAACTTCACGACGGCGGCCGACATGGGCGACGGCGCCGACAAGGCCGTCGCCCTCGCCGCCGGGCCCCGCCCATGAATCAAAATCGGGGTCAGGCCTTATTTTGATTTCGGCTGGCTCGGCCGACGCTCTGCCTCGGAAAGCGTCAAAGTTAGGGCCTGACCCCGGAGTTTGATGAGCGCATGAGCGTGCTGGTGGGGCGGGAGACGCGGGTGGTGGTCCAGGGGATCACCGGCAAGGAGGGCACGTTCCACGCGCTCCGCTGCAAGGAGTACGGCACGCAGGTCGTGGGCGGCGTGACGCCGGGGAAGGGCGGCACGGTCCACGAGGGGTTTCCGGTGTGGAACACCGTCGCGGACGCCGTGCGGGAGGCGGGCGCCGACTGCGCCCTGATCTTCGTGCCGCCCCCGGCCGCCGCCGACGCGATCATGGAGGCGACCGCGGCCGGCGTGCCCCTGGTCGTGTGCATCACCGAGGGCATCCCGGTGGGCGACATGGTCCGGGTGAAGGCGTTCCTGGCCGGCCGCCCGACGCGGCTCCTCGGCCCGAACTGCCCGGGCCTGATCACCCCCGGCCAGGCCAAGATCGGCATCATGCCGGGCCACATCCACAAGGAGGGCGGGGTCGGCGTGGTGTCGCGGAGCGGCACGCTGACCTACGAGGTCGTTCACCAGCTGACCCAGCGCGGCCTCGGCCAGTCCACGTGCGTCGGGATCGGCGGCGACCCCGTGAACGGCACGAGCTTCGTCGACGTGCTCCGTCTCTTCCAGGACGATCCCGGGACCGAGGCCATCATGCTGATCGGCGAGATCGGGGGCACCGCGGAGGAAGAGGCGGCGGCCTTCGTCCGGGCCCACGTCCGGAAGCCCGTCGTCGGCTTCATCTGTGGCCAGACCGCGCCCCCGGGGCGCCGGATGGGCCACGCCGGCGCCATCATTTCCGGTGGCAAGGGCACCGCCGCCGAGAAGATGCGCGCGATGGAAGCGGCCGGCATCACGACCGTGAAGAGCCCCGCCGACATGGGCGCCACCGTCGCCCGCGTGCTCGGGCGCGGGCGCTGAACCGCTAGCCCAGGGAGAGAGGCGACTGATGGCGCTCGAGCGCACCCTCACCATCATCAAGCCGGACGCGGTCCAGAAGGGCGTCGCCGGCCGGGTGATCGCCAAGATCGAGGAGGCGGGCTTCCGGATCCTGGCCGCCAAGCTCGTCCACCTGACGCCGGCCCAGGCCGGGGGGTTCTACATCGTCCACAAGGACCGGCCCTTCTTCCGGAGCCTGGCCGACTTCATGACGTCCGGACCGTGCATTCCCATGGTCCTCGAGGCCGACCACGCCATCCAGCGCCTCCGGGACCTGATGGGCGCGACGGACCCGGCGAAGGCCGCGCCCGGCACGATCCGGCGCGAGTTCGCGTCCTCGATCGAGGCGAACGTCATCCACGGCTCGGACTCGCCGCAGTCGGCCGCGTTCGAGATCCCGTACTTCTTCCCGGCGCTGGAGATCCATGCGCGCTAGCGGTCGGCGCGCCGGCCGGCTCGCCCTCGTCGCGGCCGTCGTGATCCTGCTGGCATGGATCCCGGGGCCGGCGGGGGCGCAGGGCAAGAAGGTCAAGGTCGGTGTCCTCAAGCTGAGCTCGTCGGCGCCGATCTTCCTGGGCGTGGAGCGGGGGACATTCCGGGAGTTCGGCATCGAGCCCGAGCTCGTCTACTTCCAGGCCGCCCAGCCGGTGGCGGTGGCGATCGCGGCGGGCGAGATCGAGGTGGGGGCCACGGGCCTCACCGCGGGCCTCTACAACGTCGTCGCCGGCGGCGAGAAGCTCTGGGTCGTCGCCGACAAGGGCCGCGAGTGGCCCGGGTACCCGCTGACGGCTTTAGTGGTCCAGAAGGACGGGCCCGTTCGATCGGTCCGCGACCTCAAGGGCCGGAAGGTCGGCATCACCCAGCTCGGGTCGACGTTCCACTACATGCTGGGCAACCTCCTCGAGCAGGAGGGGCTCTCGCTCGGGGACGTGGAGCCGGCTCCGCTCCGCACGCTCGGCGCGATGGCCGAGGCGCTCCAGGCGCGCCGGGTCGACGCGATCCTGATCCCGCAGCCGTTTGCCGGCACCGCGGTCGAGAGCGGCTCCGGGCGGATCCTGTTCTGGGTGGGGGACAAGCTGCCCTACCAGGTCGCGGCGATCTTCTACTCGAAGGCCTTCGCCCAGGACCGCGAGCGGGCCGTCGCGTTCATGAAGGGGTACGTGAAGGCGGCGCGCCTCTTCTACGACGCGACATCCTCGAAGAAGGGCGGCTGGGAGGAGGTCGTCCAGGTGACGGCCCGCTACACGGGCGCCACGCCCGAGGTCATCCGGGTCGGGTTCCCGTACCAGGACCGGGACGGCCGGCTGGACGTGGCCGACATCGGCCGCCAGCTCGCGTGGTACCACAAGGCCGGCATGGTCACCGCGCCGCTCCAGGCGGGCGATCTCGTGGACACGTCGTTCCTCGAGGAGGCCCTGCGCGCGCTCCCCCGCTGATCGCGGCCGGACGACGCGCAAGGCCATGTTCAAGAAGCTCCTGATCGCCAACCGCGGCGAGATCGCGGTGCGCGTGATACGCGCGTGCCGGGACGCCGGGATCCGCACCGTGGCCGTCTTCTCGGAGGCGGATCGGGACGCGCTCCACGTCCGGCTCGCCGACGAGGCGCTGCCGATCGGCCCGCCCGCGGCCGCCGAGAGCTACCTCGTGATCGATCGTCTGGTCGACGCGGCGCGCCGGAGCGGCGCGGAGGCGGTCCATCCGGGCTACGGGTTTCTGGCCGAGAACGCCCGCTTCGCCGAGGCGTGCCGCGCGGCCGGTCTCGTGTTCGTGGGGCCCCCCCCGGCGGCGATCGCGCGCATGGGCGACAAGACCGCGGCGCGCCGGGCCGCGCAGGAGGCGGGGGTGCCGGTCGTGCCCGGCACGCCGGATCCGGTCGCCTCCGACGCGGAGGCGCGCCGGGCGGCGGCGGACCTGGGTTTCCCGGTGATGATCAAGGCGGCCCGGGGCGGGGGCGGGAAGGGCATGCGGCTCGTCGCGCACCCCGGGGAGCTCGGGTCGGCGCTCCGGCTGGCGCGCTCGGAGGCGACCGCGGCGTTCGGGGACGGCGCGGTCTACCTCGAGAAGGCGATCGTCGAGCCCCGCCACGTCGAGATCCAGGTCCTCGCCGACGCGCACGGCGCGGTCGTCTCTCTGGGCGAGCGGGAGTGCTCGATCCAGCGGCGGCACCAGAAGCTGATCGAGGAGTCGCCGTCGCCGGCCGTCGGCGTGGCCCTCCGCGCGGAGATGGGCGCGGCCGCCTGCCGGCTCCTGGCGGCGGCGGGCTACCAGAACGCCGGGACGGTCGAGTTCCTCGTCGACGCCGACGGGCGCTTCTACTTCCTCGAGGTCAACACCCGGCTCCAGGTCGAGCATCCGGTGACCGAGCTGGTGACGGGGATCGATCTCGTCCGGGAGCAGCTCCGGCTGGCCGCGGGCGAGCCGCTCGGCTACGGCCAGGACGCCATCGCGCCGCGCGGCTCGGCGATCGAGTGCCGGATCTCGGCGGAGGATCCCGACGCGGGATTCGTCCCGTCCCCGGGACGCATCGCGACGTGGCGGCCGCCCGCCGGGCCGTGGGTGCGCGTCGACGCGGGCGTCTACGAGGGCGCCGAGGTGCCACTCCACTACGATCCGCTGATGGCGAAGCTCATCGTGTGGGGCGGGGACCGCGCCGACGCGATCCGGCGGATGCGCCGCGCGCTCGACGAGTTCGGCGTCGCCGGAGTCCGGACCACCATCCCGTTCCACCGGGCCGTGATGCGCGATCCGGACTTTCTCGCCGGCCGCCTGTCGACGGGGTTCGTCGCGCGGGCCTTCGGGGACGGCCGCGGCCTCGCCGCGCCGTCGCCAGAGCGCGCCCGGGCGGCCGCGGTGGCGGCCGCGCTCCGGACGCGGGCCCGCGTGCCCGAGGCCGCGCCCCCTCCGCCCGCGCCGTCACGCTGGGCGATGGCCGGCCGGCCTGGTCCCGGCGCGCCCCGGCGATGACGGGCGCCGGCCGCGGCCGGTCGCGGCTCGCCGTGCGGGTCGGCGGCACGACCTTCCTCGTCGAGGTGGACGACCTCCCGGGGGGCGGCGTGGAGGTGCGCGTCGACGGGCAGCCCGTCCGGATCGACGCCCGGCTCCCGGCTTCCGGTCCGGGCTCCCTCCTGCTGGACGGGGTTTCGTACCTCGTCGAGGGAGGGAACGGGCTCGGGGAGACGGACGTGGTGGTGGACGGCGAGGTGCTGCGCGTCCAGGTCGAGGATCTCGCCACCCGCCGTCCCGGTGCCGCAGCCGCGGCCGCAGCCGCCGGCCGGCGCCTGATCGCCCCGATGCCCGGGAAGGTCGTCGCGGTGCTGGTCGAGGTGGGGCAGTCGGTGGAGCGCGGCGCGGGGCTCGTCGTCCTCGAGGCGATGAAGATGGAGAACGAGTTCCGGGCGACCGGGCCGGGCGTGGTCAAGGAGGTCCTGGTCGCGCCGGGGCAGGCGGTGAACGCCGGGGACCTCCTCGTGGTGATCGGCTGATCCCGGGGGGTTCGCTTGACCCCCGCGGGGCGCCCAGCATAATATCTGGCCACGTCCGAGGAGCCTTTCCGCGCGCTGTCGACCGGCCCGCCAGCGTGAAGCGCGTGGAATCACAGCGAATTCCGAGAATCGGGAGGACAGTCAGCATGGAGGAGCGGGAGCTTCGGCACTGGATCGATCGGGTGAAGGACGGCACCATCACCCGTCGTAACTTTACCCGGATGATGGTCGGGCTCGGCCTGACGGCGCCGCTGGCCGCGCAGATGCTCGCCTCGGCCGGCGTGGCGCAGGCGCAGACGAAGTCGTCCTTCACGCCGACGAAGCGGGGCGGCGGCGGCACCGTGAAGGTGCTGTGGTGGCAGTCACCGACCCTCCTGAACCCGCACTTCGCGAACGGCACCAAGGACCAGGACGGCTCCCGGATCTTCTACGAGCCGCTCGCGTCCTTCGATCCCGACGGGAACCTCGCGGTGAACCTGGCGGCCGAGATCCCCACGGTCCAGAACGGCGGCATCGCCAAGGACGGGACCTCGATCACGTGGAAGCTGAAGCGCGGCGTCCAGTGGCACGACGGGAAGCCCTTCACGGCCGACGACGTCGTGTTCAACTGGGAGTACGCGACGGATCCCGCGACGGCGGCGGTGACCTCCGGCGCCTTCCCGAACGTGACGAAGGTCGAGAAGGTCGACGCCAACACGGTCAAGGTCACCTTCAACAAGCCCCAGCCGTTTCCCTACACGGCCCTCTGCGGGCCGACCGGCCAGATCATCCCGAAGCACGTCTTCGAGCAGTTCAAGGGCGCGACCTCCCGCGAGGCGCCGGCGAACCTCAAGCCCGTGGGCACGGGCGCGTACAAGTACGTCGACTTCAAGCCGGGTGACATGGTCCGGGCGGAGGCGAACCCGAACTACCACGTGCCGAACCGGCCGTTCTTCGATGCCATCGAGCTGAAGGGCGGCGGTGACGCGGCGTCGGCGGCGCGGGCGGTCATCCAGACCGGCGAGTACGACTACGCCTGGAACATGCAGGTCGAGGACGACATCCTGAAGCGCCTGGAGCAGGGCGGCAAGGGACGCGTCAACATCTCCCTCGCCGGCGACATCGAGCACATCCAGCTCAACACCACGGATCCCTGGACCGAGGTGGACGGGGAGCGCTCGAGCGCGAAGACGAAGCACCCGTTCCTGTCGGACCCCGCCGTCCGCCAGGCGCTCGCCCTCCTGGTCGACCGGGGCTCGGTGCAGGAGCAGCTCTACGGTCGCCAGGGCCAGGCGACGTCCAACTTCCTGAACGCCCCGTCCAAGTTCAGCTCCAAGAACAACAAGTGGGAGCTGAACGTCGACAAGGCGAACCAGATCCTGGAGGCTGCGGGCTGGAAGAAGGGCGCGGACGGCATCCGCGCCAAGGACGGCAAGAAGCTCAAGATGGTGTACCAGACCTCGATCAACGCCGTCCGCCAGAAGACGCAGGCGATCGTGAAGCAGGCCGCGGCCAAGGCGGGGATCGAGATCGAGATCAAGTCCGTGGTGGCGTCGGTGTTCTTCGCGTCCGACCCCGCGAACTGGGACACGTACCCCCACTTCGCGACGGACCTCCAGATGTACACGACGACGATGACGCATCCCGATCCGCAGCGGCTCATGGACCAGTTCACCTCCTGGGAGGTGTCGTCCAAGGAGAACAAGTGGCTCGGGCGCAACCCGACGCGGTGGCGCAACGCGGATTACGACGCCGCCTTCAAGGCGAGCGAGGCGGAGATGGACGCCGTGAAGCGCGCGGCCCTGTTCATCCGGATGAACGACCTGGTCATCCAGAACCAGGTCGTGATCCCGGTGATCTGGCGCGCCAAGGTGTCCGCGATCTCGAACCAGCTGAAGGACACCGACATCAGCGCGTGGGACTCGGACCTGGCCAACCTGGCCTTCTGGCGCCGGGAGGCGTAGGCCATACGGGGGCCTGGCCCGGCACCCCGCCGCGGCCAGGCCCCCGAGACGTCGTTCGGAAGGAGCTGTCCCAGTCGCACGGGTGGGACGCTCGGGTCACCATGGGCGTGCCGTCCCACCCATTCACGTGAACGTCGGCGGCACGCGACGGGAGGGGGAGCCATGGATGAGCGCGAGCTGAGGCACTTGATCCGGCGAGTGAAGGCGGGGACGCTGACCCGCCGGCAGTTCACGCGGACCATGGTGGGCCTGGGTCTCACGGCCCCGCTGGCCGCGCAGATGCTGGCGGCGTCCGGCGTCGCCCACGCCCAGGCGAAGCCGGCGTTCAACCCGACCAAGCGGGGCGGCGGCGGCCCCGTGAAGACCCTGTGGTGGCAGGCCCCGGTGCTCCTGAACCCGCACCTCTCGCCGGGGACGAAGGACGTCGACGCCTCCCGCATCTTCTACGAGCCCCTCTGCTCGTTCGACCCCGACGGGAACCTGCTCCCGGTGCTCGCGGCCGAGGTGCCGACCGTCCAGAACGGAGGGATCTCGAAGGACGGCACGTCGGTGACGTGGCGGCTCAAGAAGGACGTCGCCTGGCACGACGGGAAGCCGTTCACGGCCGACGACCTCGTCTTCAACTGGGAGTATGCCGCCGACCCCGCGTCGGCCGCGGTCACCTCGGGCGCCTACAAGGACATCGCCCGGATCGACAAGCTGGACAGCCTCACCGCCAAGATCACGTTCAGCCGGCCGGCGCCGTTCCCGTTCGAGCCGTTCTGCGGGCCCACCGGCCAGGTCATGCCGAGGCACGTCTTCGAGCCGTTCAAGGGCGCGAAGTCCCGCGAGGCGCCGGGGAACCTCAAGCCGGTTGGCACCGGGCCCTACCGGATCGTCGACTTCAAGCCGGGGGACACGGTCCGGGCCGAGCTGAACCCGAACTACCACGTGGCGAACCGGCCGTTCTTCGACACCCTCGAGATGAAGGGCGGGGGCGACGCCGCCTCGGCGGCGCGGGCGGTCATCCAGACCGGCGAGTACGACTATGCCTGGAACATGCAGGTCGAGGACGACATCCTGCTCCGCCTCGAGCAGGGCGGTCGCGGGAAGGTCGAGATCGTCTACGGCGGCAACATCGAGTACATCGGGGTCAACTTCTCCGACCCCAACACCGAGGTGGACGGGGAGTGGTCGAGCCCGAAGTCGAAGCACCCGTTCTTCTCCGACCCTGCGGTGCGGCAGGCCCTGAACCTCCTGGTTGACCGGTCGGCGGTCCAGGAGCAGATCTACGGTCGTCAGGGCCGGACGAGCGCGAACTTTCTGAACGCGCCGTCCAAGTTCCGCTCGGGCAACATGAAGTGGGAGTTCAACGTCGACAAGGCCAACGCGCTCCTCGAGCAGGCGGGGTGGAAGCGGGGCGCCGACGGCATCCGGGCCAAGGAGGGCAAGCGCCTCAAGGTGGTGTTCCAGACGTCCACCAACGCGCCGCGCCAGAAGACGCAGGCGATCATCAAGCAGGCCGCCGCCAAGGCGGGGATCGAGGTCGAGATCAAGGCGGTCGTCGCGTCGGTCTTCTTCGGGTCGGATCCGGCGAACTGGGACACCTTCCCGCACTTCAAGGCCGACATCCAGATGTACACGACGACGATGACGCACCCCGACCCGCAGCGGTTCATGAACCAGTTCCTGTCCGACGAGGTGTCCTCGAAGGCCAACAAATGGTCGGGCCGCAACCCCACGCGATGGACCAACGAGGAGTACGATCGGACCTACAAGGCCGCCGAGAGCGAGATGGACCCGGTGAAGCGGGCCGCCCTGTTCGTCCGGATGAACGATCTGTTGATCCAGAACGTGGTCGTGATCCCGGTGCTCTGGCGCGCGCGGGTGGCGGCCGTGTCGAACAAGGTCCGGAACACCGAGCAGAGCCCGTGGGAGTCCGACTTCTGGAATCACGCGAACTGGTACCGGGAGGCGTAGCGAGCGGCCCCGTTCCGGGGCGGACGCCGGGCCGCGACTCGCGGCCGACCGGCAGGATACCCGGGGAGCCCGGTGGCGGGCTCCCGGAATCGGGAGGCATGACCATGGATGAGCGCGACCTTCGGGCGTGGATCGGCCGGGTCAAGGACGGCACCGTCAGCCGTCGTGAGTTCACGCGGCTCATGGCGGGTGTCGGGCTGACCGCGCCGATGGCCGCCCAGCTCCTGGCGAGCGCGGGGATTCCCCGGCCGGCGGCGGCCCAGGCGAAGTTCACCCCGACCAAGCGGGGCGGGGGCGGCGAGCTGAAGACCCTCTGGTGGCAGGCGGTGAGCATCCTGAACTGCCACCTCGCGGTCGGCGTGAAGGACAACGACGGCTCGCGACTGTTCGGCGAGCCGCTGGCGGCGTTCGATCCCGACGGCAACCTGGTCCCGGTCCTCGCGGCCGAGGTCCCGACCCTCGAGAACGGCGGCGTGGCCAAGGACGGCCTCTCCGTCACCTGGAAGCTCAAGCGGAACGTCCAGTGGCACGACGGGAAGCCGTTCACCGCCGACGACGTGGTGTTCACCTGGGAGTTTGCCGCCGATCCGGCGACCGCCGCGACGACGGCCGGCAACTACAAGGACATCCAGCGGATCGACAAGATCGACAGCCACACGGTCAAGATCGGGTTCAAGAACCCGACGCCGTTCTGGGCGATCTCCTTCTGCGGCCCGACGGGTCTCCTCATCCCCAAGCACGTGTTCGAGCCGTTCAAGGGCGCCAAGTCCCGGGAGGCGCCGGCCAACATGAAACCGGTCGGGACCGGCCCGTATCGCTACGCGGACTTCAAGGCCAACGACGTCGTCCGGGCCGAGCTCAACCCGAACTACCACGTGCCCAACTGGCCGTTCTTCGATCGGGTCGAGGTGAAGGGCGGCGGGGACGCGACCTCGGCGGCGCGCGCGGTCATCCAGACCGGGGAGTACGACTTCGCCTGGAACCTCCAGGTCGAGGACGACATCCTGAAGCGGATGGAGCAGGGCGGGAAGGGCCGCGTGGACTTCACCGTCTCCGGCAACATCGAGCACGTGAACGTGAACCAGACCGACCCGTGGACCGAGGTCGACGGCGAGCGCTCCAGTCCGAAGACGAAGCATCCGCTGCTCTCGGACCCGGCCGTCCGCCAGGCGCTGTCCCTCGTGATCGACCGCGGGTCCATGCAGGAGCAGCTCTACGGGCGGGCGGGCCAGGCGACCGCGAACTACGTCAACGCCCCGAGCCGCTTCCAGTCGAAGAACATGAAGTGGGAGTTCAACGTCGACAAGGCCAACACCCTGCTGGATCAGGCGGGTTGGAAGCGCGGCGCCGACGGGATCCGGGTGAAGGACGGCAAGCGCCTGAAGCTCCTCCTCCAGACGTCGATCAACCCGCTCCGCCAGAAGGAGCAGGCGATCATCAAGCAGGGCGCAAGCAAGGCGGGGATGGACATGGAGCTGAAGACGGTGGTCGCGTCCGTCTTCTTCGGATCGGACGAGGCCAACCCGGACAACATCGGCCACTTCAGCGCCGACCTGCAGATGTACGCGTGGCAGTTCGACGTCGATCCGTACCCCTCCATGCGCGTCTTCCCGTCGTGGGAGGTCGCGACCAAGGAGAACAAGTTCTCGGGGCGCAACACGACGCGCTGGCACAACGAGGAGTTCGACCGTCTCTACAAGGCGGCCGAGACCGAGATGGACCCGGTGAAGCGGGCGGCCCACTTCATCCGGATGAACGACCTCGTCGTGCAGAACATGGTCGTCATCCCGCTCGTCTGGCGGAACTGGGTGTCGGGGGTCGGGAACAAGCTGAAGGGCACCGAGATCAGCGGCTGGGACTCGAGTTTCTGGAACCTGGCGCGCTGGTACCGGGAGGCGTAGCCCCCGGCCGGTCGCTCCGGGAGAACATGCCAGGACGAAGGTCGGTCGGCGCGAGCGACGGCTGAGGCGCGGGAGGCGACCGCCTAGTTCCGATGGGCACGTACGTCCTCCGGCGGATCCTCACCGCGGTCCCGGTGCTCCTCGGGATCAGCCTCGTGCTGTTCACGATCCTCGCGCTGGCGCCGGGCGATCCCTTCGGCGAGCTCGCGACCAACCCCAACGTCCCGCCCGAGGTGCGGATGAACCTCCGCAAGCAGTTCGGGCTCGACGACCCCATCGCGGTCCGGTACGGCAAGTGGTTCACCCAGATGGTCCAGGGGAACTGGGGCTTCTCGTTCGTGAGCCGGGTGGACGTCGACGTCCTGATCCGCCAGCGCCTGCCGACCACGCTGTTCGTGCTGGGCTCCGCGCAGGTGCTGGCTCTCCTGATCGCCCTGCCCGTGGGGATCCTCTCCGCCCGGCGCCCCTACTCGTTCTTCGACCAGATAGCCACGACGCTCGCGTTCATCGGGTTCTCCCTGCCGACCTTCTTCACCGGGCTGCTGTTCATCCTCCTGTTCAGCCTTTACCTGGACTGGCTGCCATTCATCTACCGGGCGGACATCCAGGCGACCGGATTCCACTGGCTCTGGGAGAACCTGAAACAGGGCGTCATGCCGATCACGGTCCTCGGCCTGTTCCAGGGCGCGCAGCTGACGCGGTTCGTCCGGGCGTCGGTGCTGGACGTGGTCCAGCTCGACTACATCCGGACGGCCCGATCCAAGGGGCTGGCCGAGCGCATCACGCTGATGAAGCACGGCGTCCGTAACGCGCTGATTCCGGTCGTGACGCTGCTCGCCATCCAGGTGCCCCAGATCTTCACCGGCGCCGTCGTGACGGAGCAGATCTTCCGGGTGCCCGGAATCGGCTCGCTCCTGATCAGCTCGATCCTGTCCAACGACACGCCGGTGATCATGGGGGTGACCTTCGTCTTCGCGGCGCTCGTGCTGGTCTTCGGATTGATCGCCGACATGCTCTACGGCTGGCTGGATCCGCGGATCTCGTTCCGGTGAGGTCGTGATGGCGGCGAACGGCGCGACTTCAGAGGCGGTGGCGGGCCGGCTCGTGCGTGTTCGCGCCCGGAAGTCCGACTCGCTGTGGGTGGAGGCCGCGCGCCGATTCCGGCGGCACCGTCTGGCGATGGTGGGAGTCCTGATCCTCGCCGTCATGGTCGCGGCGGTGCTGGTCGGCCCGATCGTGTACCGGGTGCCGATCGACGAGATCGATTTCAAAGCCAAGCTGAAGGCGCCGTTGTGGGCCCATCCGTTCGGGACCGACGATCTCGGTCAGGACCTCCTCGCCCGGATGCTCTACGGCGGGCGGATCTCGCTGTCCGTCGGCGTCGTCGCGATGCTCATCGGGGTCTGCGTGGGCACCGCGGTGGGGTCTATTTCCGGGCAGCTCGGCGGCTTCGTGGACAGCGCGCTGATGCGTGTGACCGACCTCTTCCTGGCGCTCCCGCAGCTGCCGATCTTCCTGCTGGTCGTTTACCTGTTCCGCGACACCGCGAGGCGGTTTCTGGGCGTGGAGATGGGGGCCTTCGTTCTCATCGTCGCGGTGATCGGCTTCCTGCGCTGGATGCCGGTCGCCCGTCTGGTCCGGGCGCAGTTCCTGTCGCTCCGCGAGAAGGAGTTCGTCGAGGCGGCCCGGGCCCTCGGGGTGCCGACGGGCAGGCAGATCGTTCGCCACGTCCTGCCGAACGCCCTCGGGCCCGTGATCGTGGCCGGGTCGCTGGAGGTGGCGGCCGCGATCATTCTCGAGTCGACGCTCTCCTTCCTCGGCCTGGGCTTCCCGCCGGACATCCCGACGTGGGGGCGGATCCTCTTCGACGCGAAGGACAACCTCGACTTCGCGCCGCACTGGGCGATCTTCCCGGGCACGGCGATCTTCCTGGCCGTCCTGTCGATCAACTTCATCGGTGATGGCCTGCGGGACGCCCTCGACCCGCGGAAGGTCTTCTGAGCGGCCGTTGGCGCTGACGGTTGACGCACCGGGCCGGGGGCGAGGCGCCCCGACCTCATCGAGGTGACGGCCTCCGCGACGCGCTCGACGCGCGGAAGGCGCTGCAGGCGGCCGCTCGCTGACTCCAGCGCGTGATCGAGCCTCAGCCCGGCCCTCTCGATCGAAGGAGTAGCCCACGAAGACCAGGCTGTCGGGGACGCCTCCGGCGTGCGCGACACGTAGCGGGCCTGGCCTCGCTCGAGGTTCTGCCAGAGGGCATCGCACTCTTCGACCGCCCCGCACCGTGGGCGGCGGGGCTCCGAAGTACCTCGACACCTCCTCGTCGGTGAGGGGCGCCGCGCGGCGCATTGCCGGCGCCGCGCTCGCGCGCTCGATGTCGACTCGATGCGGGGCAGGAGGCGACCGCGGGGCGGTCAGGTCGCCGGCAGGTCGAGCCGGATGCCGGCTCTCCGCGGTAGGAGCGCCGCCTCACGCCGACGGTTCTCGATCACCCGCACCCGCGGATCGTGCCGGAACATCGCCTCGAGCTCCGCGAGGAGCCGGCCGTCACCCCGGGCGACGACCAGGATCCAGGGGTTCTCCGCCCGCGCGCTCGCGGCCATCGACTCGGCCACGGCTCGTCACGCCGATCCGGCGGCGCTCGTCGGCGCGCCGTCACGCCGCACCCCGAGACGCCCGACGACGGCGGCCACGTGGCGGCGCGTGTCGGCGCCGTCCTGCTCGAGCTGAACGAGGCCGATGCACTCCTCCACGATGTCGCGGTCCCCGAGATCGGCAAAGGCCTCCGCGATGCGCATGATGCCCTCGAACGAGTTCTCCTGGCACGCGCGGTAGAGGGCGGCGAAGTAGGCGCGCCGCGCTTCCGGTTCCGCGGACGGGCGCGCGCCGACGGCGCCGCCGATCCGGAGGCAGGCCTGCCCCGCGGCGATCAGGCCTTCCCAGCTCGAGCTCGCGATCGCGGCCGTGTGCGCGCTCTCCCAGGCGTTCCGCGCGCGGTCCACGTCGTGCTGCCCGAGAGCCCGGTCGACGCTCCGGAGGTACCCGCGCCACGACGCGGGAAGGTCCGCGCCCCGCTCCGAGCTCACCTCGAGCTCCGACACCTGGCCGGCGGCCTGCCCCGCGGCCACTACCGGAGCTCCCCGACCGGGAGCGTGTCGCTGAGGCGCGCGCGGAACGTGCGGATGTCGGCCTGCGCCTCGGGGTCGCCCGCGGCCAGCCGCTCGGCGACGCGGAGCCCGAGCCCCACCATCTGCGTGTCTCCGAGGAGCGCGTACCCCTCGGTCGCCTTCAGGATGCCCTCGACCGACGCCTGCTGGCGGGCGCGGAAGAACGCCTTCTGATACGCCTCGCGGGCCTTGCCCTCGAACGAGCGCCGGAGGCCCGTGGCCTCGCCGATCCGGCGGTAGAGATCGCCGGCGCAGACCATGCCGTCCCAGCGGGTCGTGCCGAGGGCGAGCGTGTAGGCGTCGTTGGCCGCGCGCAGGGCCGCGCTGTACTCCTTCCGCGCGAGCGCCTTGTCGACCTGCTGGATGGCCGGCGCCCACGGATTGTCGGCGATGCCCACGGCGCCGGCCGTCCCGGCCAACGCGACCCCCAGCATGACGACCGAAGCGACCACACCCGCTCGAAGGTACCGTGCCTTAGTCATTGCCTTGCGTCCTCCTGTCCTGGTTCACCACCTGTGCAACCGCTTGGATACATCGCAACCGATGTGCCAGAGTGAAACTCAATAGAAACAACTAGTTATGGATATACGACTACTGGTGGTTGTCAGTGGTGGTGGTGTAATCTTGACCACCAACCCGGGCGAGGGCAGGATGGGCGCGCCATGACCCTCCTGCCCGAGATGGTGGGGGAGAGCCCGGGAATCGCGGCCATCCGAGACCGGATCGCCCGACTCGTGGCTCGGGCGTCGGACGTCCGGCGCCTGCCCCCTGTCCTGATCCAGGGCGAGACCGGCAGCGGCAAGGGGCTGGTGGCGCGCGCGCTCCACCGCGCCGGGCCCCGGTCGGGCGGGCCCTTCGTCGACGTCAACTGCGCGGCGATTCCCGAGACGCTGCTCGAGGCGGAGATGTTCGGCTTCGAGCGGGGCGCCTTCACGGACGCCCGCCAGGCGAAGCGCGGCCTGTTCCAGACCGCGCACCGCGGGACGCTCTTCCTCGACGAGATCGGGCTCCTGCCCGACGGGCTTCAGGCGAAGCTTCTCACGGTGCTCGAGGAGCGGACGGTCCGGCGCCTCGGTGCGACGCAGAGCGAGCCGGTCGACGTGTGGATCATTGCCGCGACCAACCTCGATCTCCTGGCCGCGACGCGGGCCGGCCGGTTCCGTGAGGACCTCTACCACCGACTGGCCGTGCTGACGCTGGCCCTGCCTCCGCTCCGGGAGCGTCAGCAGGACGTCGTCCTCCTTGCCGAGCACTTCCTGGCGCGCGCGTGCGCCGACTACGGCCTGTCGCCCAAGACCCTCGCGCCCGATGCCCGGGCGGCGCTCGTCTCCTACCGGTGGCCTGGCAACGTCCGGGAGCTGATCAACACCATGGAGCGGGTCACGCTGCTGGCCGAGGCGTCAGTCGTGACCGCCGATCTCCTGGGGCTCTCCGACGGCGGTCCGGCCGCCGCGGGTCCCGTGGCGGTGTCGCCCCCACCCCCACCCGCGCCCGCGTCGCTGGCGGCCGTGGTGGACGGGGCCGAGCGGGCCCACCTCCAGGAGGCGCTCGAGGCGACCAGCTGGAACGTCACGCGCGCCGCCGCGCGCCTTGGGATCTCCCGGAACACCATCCGGTACCGCATGGAGAAGCACGGGCTCCGCCACGGGGCGCCCGCGCCGCCGCGCCGGACCCGGCAGCCCGCGCCCGCGCCGTCGGCGCCCGTGGTGCCCGCCCCGTCCGTCGAGACGGCCGCGCGGACCGGCATCCGGTGGGAGCGCCGGCACCTTGCGATTCTCCTCGCTCGGCTGGCCTCCGACCCCGACGCGGGCCCGCTCGACACGGGCCGCGTCATCGAAGCGCTCGTCGAGAAGGCCCGGTCCTTCGGGGGTCGCGTCGACGAGCTGGGTGCCAGCGGCTTCGTCGCCCTGTTCGGCCTCGAGCCGATCGAGGATCCCGTGCGGCGCGCCGCGCTGGCCGCTCTCGCCATGCAGCGCGCTGCCGGCCGGACGTCGGACGGCGGGCCGGCTCCCGTCCTCCGGTTCGGCGTCGACCGGGGCTCCTTCCTGATCGGCCGCCTGTCCGACGCCTCGCTGGTCGACGCGGAGGACAAGCGCACGGCGCTGAGTGCCATGGGGGCGCTCGTCGAGAGTGCCGAGCCCGGCACGGTCGTCGTCAGCGCCGCAGGCGCGTCGCTCCTCGCCCGTGGCTTCGACCTCGCGCCGCTCGGCGCCGCGGCGGGGCGGCGGGCCGCGTTCCGGCTCGGGGGGCTCGAGCGCGCGGAGGCGGCGAGCGGCCGCCGCACGCGCTTCGTCGGGCGCGATCACGAGCTCGAGCTCCTCCGTGGGCGCCTCGCCGCCGCGGTGCGCGGCCAGGGTCAGGTGGTGGCGATCGCGGGAGACGCTGGCATCGGCAAGTCCCGGCTCGTCGGCGAGCTCCGCCGCGACCTGACCGGCGACGGCATCCTCTGCCTCGAAGGGCACTGCCTGCCCTACGCGACGCCCATCCCGTGCCTGCCGCTGGTCGAGCTCCTGCGCGCCGCGTGCGCCATCGTCGAGACCGACGGACCCGAGGGCGTCCGCGACAAGCTACGGGCGAGCCTCGACCGCGCCGGCATGGACGCGATCGCCTCGGCCCCGTACCTGCTCCATCTCCTCGACCCCGGCGAGGGCGGGGAGGCGCTGGCGCGCCTCAGCCCCGACGTCGTGAAGGCGAGGACGTTCGAGACCCTGCGGGAGCTCAGCCGGCGGCTCGCCGGCCGGACGCCGCTCGTGATCGTGGTGGAGGACCTTCACTGGGTCGACCGGACGTCGGAGGAATACCTCGGGACGCTGGTCGACGTCGTCGCCGGGGCTCGCATCCTCCTCGTCACCACGCACCGGCCGGGGTACCGGCCGCCGTGGATGGACCGGTCCTACGCGACCCAGGTCGCGCTTCAGCCGCTGTCGCCGCACGAGAGCCAGAGCCTGGTCCGCGACGTGATCGGCCCGGCCGACGTCGACGAGCCCACGGTCGAGATGATCGTGTCCAAGGCGGAGGGGAACCCGTTCTTCGCCGAGGAGCTGGCGCGGGCCGTTACCGAAGGGGGCCGCCCCACGCCCGGGTCGCCGGTCCCCGACACCGTCGAGGGCGTCCTGATGGCGCGCATCGACCGCCTCGCCGCCGAGGACAAGCGGGTTCTCCAGGCCGCGGCGGTCATCGGGCGGACGCTGCCCTTCCTCCTGCTCCAGGCGATCCTGGAGCCGGCCGACGAGGCGCTCCGCGAGCGGCTCGCGCGGCTCCAGGGCGCCGAGTTCCTCTACGAGACCCGCGCGGCCTCGGAGCTCGAGTACACGTTCAAGCATGCCCTCACGCACGAGGTGGCGTACGCGAGTCTCCTGCCCGCCCAGCGGCGGGCGCTTCACGCCCGCATCGTCGACGTGCTCGAGAGCTGGCAGCGGGAGGGGCGGGAGGAGCTCGTCGAGCGTCTCGCGCACCACGCCATCCAGGCCGAGGCCTGGGAGAAGGCCGTCGACTACGCGCGGCGCGCCGGGCGGCAGGCGCTCACCCGGTCCGCGCACCGGGATGCGGCGGCATGGTTCGACCAGGCGCTGTCAGCGGTGAGCCATCTGCCCGAGCGCCGCGAGCGCCTCGAGCAAGCGATCGACCTCCAGTTCGACCTGCGGAACGCCCTCTGGCCCCTGGCCGAGTTCCGCCGGGTCTTCGAGTGCCTCAAGCGGGCCGAGCAGCTGGCCACGACCCTGGGCGACCAGAAGCGGCTCGCGATGACGTTCGCGCTCCTGACGCCGATGTTCTCGACGCAGGAGGAGCAGGCCAAGGGGATCGAGTACGGCCGGCGGGCGCTGGACCTCGGCGTCGCGCTCGGCGACACCACGGTGCAGGTGGTCGCGACCCTCTACCTGGCCATGGCGTACCTGACGCTGGGCAACTACTCGCGGGCCACGAAGTTCGCGCGGAAGAACGTGGCGCTCCTCCAGGGGAACGTGCGGCTCGAGCAGTTCGGGCCGCACGGCCTGCACGCCGAGCCGGCCATCCTGCCGCGGGCCCTGCTCCTCTGGAGCTTCGGGGAGCTGGGCGCGTTCGCCGAGGCGCAGCCGGTCCTGGAGGAGAGCCTGCGCATCGCCGAAACCATCGACCATCCGTGGTCCCAGACCTTCCTGGCGCTCGGGGAGGGCATCCTGCGCGTGCGCCAGGGTGATCTGCCGCGGGCGGTCCGGACGCTCGAGCGCAGCCTCGCCCTCTGCCGCCAGTGGCAGCTCGCGGCGCTGTTCGAGGTGATCACCGGGCATCTCGGCCACGCGTACACGCTGGCGGGGCGCACCGGTGAGGCGATCCCCCTCCTGGAGGAGGGCCTGGCGGAGCGCCGGCACTGGCTCGAGCCGTTCCCGCTGCTCGCGCTGGCGGAGGCCTACCTGCGCGTGGGGCGGACGCGCGAGGCGAGCCAGACGGCCGAGCGGGCGCTCGGTCTCGCCCGCCAGCGCGGCCAGCGCGGGCACGAGGCGTGGCTGCGCTGGCTTCTCGGCGAGATCGCGCGGCTGGACCCCGCGGGGTCAGCGGCCGACGTCGAGGCGCACTACGGGCAGGCGCTCGACCTGGCGACGGAGCTCGACATGCGCCCGCTCGCCGCCCACTGCCACCTGGGTCTCGGCCAGTGGCACCGCCAGCGCGGCGACGCGGCCCGGGAGCAGGAGCACATGACGACGGCCCGGTCGCTCTACCGGGAGATGGGCATGACGCTCTGGCTTGCCAAGGTCGAGGCCGAGCAGCCGGCCGTGTCGGGCGCCTAGCGCCCGCTCAGGGATTCGCGCCGAGGAGCGCCAGGAGCAGCTGGCGCGCGGCCGGCTGGGCCCAGTCCTTGGCCCCCACGGAGCGGGCGACGAGCCGCCCGCTCCGGTCCACCACGTAGACGGTCGGCGGTCCCCACACGCCGTAGAGCCGCCCGGCCACGTCGCCGGTCCGGTCGAGCAGGACCGGGGCGACGTAGTCCCGCTCCTGCGCGACCTTCGCCACGTGGGCCGCATCCTCGCGGAAGTTGACGAGCAGCACCTCGAGACCACGGCCCCGGAGCTCCGTGTAGAGCCGGTTGAGGGGAGGCAACTCCTCCCGGCAGTCCGGTCACCACGTCGCCCAGAAGAAGAGCAGGACGACCTTGCCCTTGAGCTCGCCGAGGGTCCAGGTCCGCCCGGTCAGATCGGGGAGGCTGAACGCCGGCGCGGGCTTCGGCGGCTCGTAGGCCTGGAAGTCCATGGCGGTCAGGTCGGGGCCCGCGGCGTGCGCCGTGCCGGTGACGCAGACGAGCAGGAGCGCGCCGACGACGGCCGCGCCGCGGCGGCGGCTCACGACGCCCCGCTCTCGCGAACGGCCTTGAGCACGTCCTCGGGCTCGAGGAGGTCCAGGGGGTTGTCCTGGATCTTCAGGTAGCGGACGACGCCCGCCCGGTCGATGACGAAGTACGCGCGCTTCGCGTAGCGATAGATGGGGCTCTTCTCGTCCGTGACCATCGCGCCGTACGCGGGCAGCATCGTCCGCCGCTGGTCCGAGAGGAGCGGGTGCTTGATGCCCTGCTGCTTCTGGAAGGCGTCGAGGGCGGAGACGAAGTCCACGCTGATCCCGATCAGCTGCGCGTTCAGGGCCTGGAAGTCGGCCAGCCGGGCGTCCAGCCCGGTGATCTCCTTGATTCAGGGGCCGTTGAACGCGCCGATGAACGTGTAGAGCACGATCGGCCCCTTGCCGAGCAGGTCCGCGAGCTTGACCTGCTTGCCGCCCGGGGCGTTGAGGGTGAAGTCGGGGGCCTTGTCTCCGACGTCGAGCGCCTGCGCGGGGCCGGCGAGCGCCAGGACGGCGAGAACGGTGAGCGAGACCGCGAGTGCGACACCGCGTCGGAGCATGGCGACCTCCTCCTGGTCCAGGGAATACCGAACCCGGGACGCGTGTCGTCGTCGAGGGCTCCTGCCGGAGAGAACGCCACCCGGGAGGTCCAGGGTTCCCGGGCGCTCCCGGCTCACTCCAGACATTCTAGCTCCGTGATGGTCCAGGGGTCTCGGAGGGGTCCGGCCGGGCTCACGCGCAGGTAGCGGAGGCTCACTGGGCCGAACGCGGCGGCCCACCGGGGCCCGCCGTTCCGCAGGAGCTCGGAGCCGGTCCAGAAGAGCGCGCCGGACCAGGTCAGCGGCTCGATGGCGGTCCACGTCGTCCCGTCGAGGGAGCCCGCGAGCCGGAGGGCGCGGCCGGGGAGCCCGGGGCGGATCTCCACGCCACGCAGCGCGCGAGGCCGTCCGAGATCCACCGTGAGCGCGTGCTCGGGCCCTCCGGGGCCGCGCGTGGCCCACGGCGTCGCGCGGTTCCCGTCGATGGCCCGCCCCGCCAGCTCCGGGTTCTCGCTGGCCGTCGCCCGCCATCCGGCCTTGTCGAGGCGACGCGGGGGTGGCGTCGGCGTGAGCACCAGGAGGCGGTAGGGACCCGCGACGGCCTCCCGCACGGTCACCGGCTGGCCCTCGAGCGCCGCGCGCACCGCCACGGGGTCGGCGTCGGCGCCGAGGAGGATACCGGTACCTGGCTCGATGTGGAGCGGAACCAGCTCCGTCGGATCGGGGTCGGTGCGCGACGAGTCGCTCACGTTGATGTTCGCTTCTTGCGCGGCGATGGCGCCCCGCGACTCGACGCGCACCCACGCGGAGAGCCAGTGGCTCGCGTAGACGAAGTCGATGCCCTCGCGCCGGAGGGCGGCGGTGATCTCGCCGGGCGCGGGCACCGGGGGCCGGGGCCCGCCGGGCCCGTACACGGAGAGCTCCCGCGCCGACCAGATGTGGTATCGCACCGCCGCGGTCTGGACGATCCGCACGTGCCGCGCGCGAACGGGGGCGAAGATGGCCTGCACGCGCCCGCGCCGGACCTTGAGGAACGGATGATGCTCGGAGAAAAAGAGCGGGCCCCAGTATCCGGACACGGTGACGACCGTGTCCCACCGCTGACCGTCCATCGACACCTCGACGCGGAAGCCGCCCGGCAGGTCCTGCCAGTCGATCGCGAGGAGGTCCACGCGGGCGACGAGCTCGGGCGCGCCCAGGTCGACCTCGAGCCACTGGTCCGGCATCAGCTCGAGGGCCGTGGTCCACGACGACGCGGCGTCCCCGTCGAGGAGGTCCGCGGCCCGGTCGGAGCGGTGGCTGGCCCGGATCGTCCAGCGCTCGCGCGGGAGCGGCACGAACGTCGTGCTGAAGCGCGGCGAGAGCTCGAGGACGTGAAGCTCGCCCAGCACGGTCTCCCGGAAGTCGACACCGAGCCCCTGGAGAGTGTCACGCAGCGGGCGCACCTCCGTCGGGGCCGCGATGATCGGCGGGTTCACCGCGGCGTCGACGAGCCGTCCGTGGTCCACGATCTGCTCCCGCCAGAGATCGGCGATCACGACTCGCCCGCCAGTCAGGTACGTCATGCCGTAGGCCGAGAGGTGAAACGCCCCGGCCAGATAGGCGCCCCGGACGCCGCGGTCCTCGAGCCAGTGGAGCACGGGGTCGAACCGACGGGTGAGGGTCGTCCACCGGGGCGCTCCCGGGTCCGTGGTGAGCACGCTGTCCTGCCAGTTTGGCCACGCGTTGAGCGCGAGCAGCGCGGCCAGCGCGGCGCCGGCGGCGAGCGGTCGCCGACGCCGGAGTCGGTCGAGGCCCTCGCCCATCCAGCAGGGAAGGACGGAGTACAGCGGGAGCAGGTAGTAGTGGTCGATCGCGCGCTTCGAGCCGAGGACGAGTCCGAGGTTCGTGATGGCGACGATCCACAGGACGACCTGCCCGCGCCCGATCGACCCTCGCCCTCCGACGAGCCACGCGAGCTGGGCGCGGTGCCGGACCGCGGCCCCCACGACCGCGGCGATCCAGAGGGGCACCGCGATCGCGAGGAACGCGACGATCCAGGCCCGCCCCGCCGGTAGATGCAGGCCGAGGAGGCGGGGGAGAAAGTCTCCCACGACCGCCGCCAGCCGGTCGCCGAACGGCGCCGGGGTGACACCGCCCGCCTGGTGCAGGGCAAACTTCGCCGACGGGAAGTTCCTCGTTTCGTACAGCCATTGCGGGACGCCGCCGAGGAGGAGCCCGCCGGCGAACCAGGCGATGCGCCATCGCCACACGAGGCCGGTCCGGAGCGCCAGGATCCCGAACGGCGCGAGGTAGACCACGATCAGCGGATTCAGCCACCAGCCGAGCCCGGCGAGCAGACCGAGCCCGAGGAGCGCCCGGGGCCGGCCCGGATCGGCGACGAAGATCGTGTGGGTCGCCAGGATGCAGAGGTTGCCCACGGCCAGTGCTGCGGGGTGGTTGGGGGTCGCCGTGAAGCTCCACTGGGCGAGGAACAGCGGTGGGACCGCGAGCACCGCGAGACCGAGGAGCGCGGCGGGCCGTTCGAGGAAGCGGCGCAGGACCAGCCAGCCGGTCCAGAGAATGAAGAGGCCGATGAAATACGCGAACCAGTCGAGCGCCCGCGGGGCTGGGCCGACCATCTCGAACCACGCGGCCAAGGGATAGGCCGAGGCCGCGCCCCAATACTCCGGACCGGCGACGTTCGCCGGGAAGTGGCCGCCGAGGATCCGGAGGGCGGGCATCGCGACCATGCTCTCGTCCCAGTGGAACGGCCAGTGGAAGGGCGCGACGAACCGGAGCGCCCGGACGCAGGCCCCGACCACGAGCAGGCCGGGGACGAGAAGCCGCACCACTCGGTCGCCCCCGGATCTCATGCGCCGGGCATCATGCGGCCGGCCGCCGATCAGGATGGTCGCCGTCGCCCGTCAGAGGATCTTCCGCCGCCTGGTCATCGGTCGGGCGACCCCCAAGGGCGCGCGGGGACGGGTCAGCATTCTCTCGGCATGTCGGCGTGTCGGGCGTCGGACCGGGTACACGGTATCACACGGCGCCGCACGCGGCCGCCCGCGGCCGCCCGTCCGACCACGTATGCTGTGGGCGCGCAGGAGGGATGGCCGATGCCCCACGGGAACACGATCACGCTCGAGCCGTACCGCGGCCACTGGCCGCCGGACGACCCCGACGCCGGCTTCCGGCAGCTGGTCGCCGAGTACTCCGCGATCGACCCGCTGCCGACCCTCGCGGAGCTCGGCCGCCGGAAGGGCATCCCGCTTGGCGCGCTCGTCGCCTTCGTCCTGGCGCGGTATGCCGCCTCGGGCAGCGAGGCGCTCCTCTACACCGGGCCGGTCGTGGTCCGTCAGATGGCGGAGATGGTCGAGAAGGCGGAGGCGGCGGGCACCGACGCCGCGCGGCTCGAGGCGTACCGCGGGCTCGCCGCGATCGTGTCGTGGCTCCGCGTCCCGCTGGAGGACCCCGCGTGGCGGCCCGGAGCGTGAGCCGTCCGGCGCGCGAGCCCGGCGCGCGGGTTGCGCCCGGCGGGACCGGATACTAGGATACGGCCGCGATGGAGAGCCGCCACCAGGACGAGGCGCTGCGCGGGCTCGATCTCGTCGACCAGCTCGTGCAGGTCTCGCGATGGGTCGGCGCCGAGACCTCGCTCGCGGTGTGGGGCGGAGGCAACACGTCGGTCAAGCTCACGGAGCCCGACCTCCTCGGCCGGCCCGTGCGGGTCCTGAGGGTCAAGGGGAGCGGCTCGGACCTCAAGAGCGTGACCCGACGGGACTTTCCCGGCGTGCGCCTGCCCGAGGTGCTGGCGCTCCTCGACCGCGACGACATGGGCGACCAGGAGATGGTCGACTACCTCGCGCGCTGCCTCCAGGAGCCGGGCTCCCCCCGGCCGTCGATCGAGACGCTCCTCCACGGCTTCCTCGACGCGGAGGCCGTCATCCACACCCACGCGGACGCGATCGTCGGTCTGACGAACACGGAGCGCGGCCAGGACGTCGTCCAGGACCTCTTCGGGAAGGACGTCGTCTGGGTGCCGTACCGCCGGCCCGGGTTCCGGCTGTCGAAGGACGTCTGGGCGGCCATCCGCGCGCATCCCGAGACGCGGGCCATCGTGCTCGAGAAGCATGGGCTCAGCACGTGGGCGCGGACGCTCAAGGACGCGTACATGGCCACGATCGAGCTGGTGACGCGTGCCGAGGAGCGTCTCCGCGATGCCGCGCGGGCCCGGCGGGCCTTCGGGCCGCCCACCGTGGCCGCGCCCGACGCGGAGACCCGCCGGCGCGTCGCCCGCGAGGTGGCGCCGGCGCTCCGAGGCATGCTCGGCCGCGATCGGCGCGTGGTGCTCCGCTTCGACGACGGGGACGCCGTCCGCGAGCTGGCCAGCGCGCCCGAGGCGCCGCGGCTCGCCCAGGTCGGCCCCGCGACGCCCGATCACACGATCTACTCGAAGCGCGTGCCCTGTTACGTGCCGCTCGCCGATCCCGGGTCGCCGGCGGCGGTGATCGACGCGCTCCGCGCCGCGGTCGCGCGCTTCGTCCAGGAGTACACGGCCTACTTCGAGGCTCACCGGCACGGCGAGCTGATGAAGCCCGGCGCCGGCGGACCGGCGGCGCCCCCGACGCTGACGGACCCGTATCCGCGCGTCGTGCTCCTCCCCGGCCTCGGCATGTTCACGAGCGGGAAGGACGCGCGCACGGCGGGGATCGTCGCCGACATCTACCACCACACGGCCGGGGTCATGCGGGCGGCGTCGGCGCTCGGCACGTACACCTCGCTGTCGGCGCAGGACGCGTTCAACGTCGAGTTCTGGCCGCTCGAGCTCTACAAGCTCCAGATGGCGCCGCCCGAGAAGGAGCTGGCGCGGCGAGTCGCGCTGGTCACCGGGGCCGCCAGCGGGATCGGGCGCGCGGTGGCGCGGCGGCTCGCCCGCGAGGGCGCCCACGTCGTCGTGACCGACGTCGACGAGGCGGGCGCCCGCCGGGTCGCCGACGAGGCCGCGGCGGAGGCCGGGCCGGCGCGCCCGCTCGGCGTCCGGATGGACGTGACCTCGGAGGCCTCGGTGGAGGCGGCCGTGGCGGCGGCGGTCGACGCGTATGGCGGACTCGACATCGTCGTCTCGAACGCCGGCATCGCCCACGGTGCGGCGATCGACCGCATGGCGCTGGCCGACTGGGAGCGGAGCTTCGCGGTCAACGCCACGGGCCACTTCCTCGTGGCGCGGGCGGCGCTCCGGGTGATGAAGACCCAGGGGCTGGGCGGCAGCTTCGTGTTCGTCGCCACGAAAAACGTGATGTCTCCAGGGAAGGACTTCGCGGCCTACAGCGCGTCGAAGGCCGCCGAGGCGCAGCTCGCCAAGGTGGCGGCGCTCGAGGGCGGCCCGCACGGGATCCGCGTCAACATCGTCAACCCGGACGCCGTCTTCCGGGACTCGGGCCTCTGGTCGCCCGAGGTGCGCCACGAGCGGGCGCGCGCCCAGGGCATCGCCGTCGACGAGATCGAGGACTTCTACCGGAAGCGCAACCTCCTCGGTGTCTCCGTCCTCCCGGAGGACGTCGCCGAGGCGGTCCTGTTCCTGGCGTCCGACCGGTCCGCCAAGACGACCGGCTGCACGCTGACCGTCGACGGCGGCGTTCGCGACGCGTTCCCCCGGTAGCGCGCAAGCTCTCTGAGAGACGTAAATGCTCGTTAAAGTTACTCGATTACCTGTTGGTTTGACCTAACATGTACAGTATTATGTGAATGTACGTTTATGAGGTCCAGAGAGCGGAACACTAAGGACGAGGAAAGCCCATGACGACTCTGAACGCGGTCAGACTTCGGGCGACGCTGGCCGAAACCCTCAACCAGGTTGCCTATGCCCATGAACGGGTCATCGTCGAGAAGCACGGCAAGCCCGTCGCCGCGCTGGTACCGATCGAGGATCTGAAGACGCTCGAGGCCCTCGAGGACCGGATCGACCTGGAAGCTGCGCGCGAAGCGCTCGCGGCACCTGTCGCTCGCCGACCCTGGGCGGAGGTCAAGGCCGAGCTCGGTCTGTAGGCCAACGCCAACGCGATCAACTCCACGGCATGCCGTACGCTGTCGAGATCACGGATGCGGCTGCGAGGGTGCTCGGCTCCATCGGCAAGAAGCAGCAGCGTCAGGTCGCGGCGCGGATCGATGGTCTGGCTGAGAACCCCCGCCCGCGTGGCTGCCAGAAGCTCCAGGGCGCCGACGATCTCTATCGCGTCCGGTCCGGTGACTACCGGATCATCTACCAGATCGCCGACGAGCGACTCCGGGTGCTCGTGATCCGAATCGGGCATCGCCGAGAGGTCTATCGCTGATGTCGATCCGCTTCGGGGTGGAGCTCCAGCACCGCGCGGAGCTCCTCGCGCCGACCGCGACGCGGGCGGAGGCGCTCGGGTTCGACTCGGTGTGGATCGGGGACCACGTCGCGATCCACCGGCCGACCTTCGACGCGCTGGCGGCCCTGAGCTATCTCGCGGCCGTGACCCGCCGCGTGCGGATCGGCCCCTGCGTCTACCTGCTCCCCCTCCGGCATCCCGCGGTGGCCGCGAAGCTGGTTGCGTCGCTCGACGTCCTCTCGGGCGGCCGCGTGATCTTCGGGGTCGGCGTGGGTGGCGAGTTCCCGAAGGAGTTCGAGGTCTCCGGCGTCCCGCACCGGGAGCGCGGCGCGCGGACGGACGAGGGGATCCGCGTCTGCCGGGCGCTCTGGGGGCCGTCGCCGGTCTCCTTCGAGGGCCGGTTCACGCGGTTCGCCGACGTCGTCTTCGAGCCGAAGCCCGTCCAGCCGGGCGGGCCCCCGATCTGGATCGGCGGCCGCTCGGACGCCGCCCTCCGCCGGGCGGCGCGGCTCGGCGACGGCTGGATCGCGTACCTGGTCACGCCGGAGCGGTTCCGCGCGAGCCTCGAGAAGATCGAGGGCTTCGCGCGGGAGGCCGGGAGGCCGCTCGGGCCGGGGCGTCCCTTCGAGGCCGCCCACGTGCTCTTCACCGTCGTCGACGCGGACTACGAGGCGGCGCGGGCGACCGCCGCGCGCTACCTCGAGCACCAGTACAACCAGCCGTTCGACGATCTGGCGCGGAAGTACTGCCTGCTGGGTCCCCCCGACGCGTGCCTCGCGAAGCTCGCCGAGTTCGCCGCCGCGGGCGTCCGCACCTTCGTCGTCTACTTCGCGGTGCCCGCGGAGCGGGTCCCGGAGCAGCTCGAGCGCTTCGGGGCCGAGGTCATGCCGCGGATGCCGGGCTGGGCGGGGCCGGGCGCAGCGTAGCATGGCGGACGCAACCGGAGGCGAGCTGGTCGCGCGCGTCCTCGCGCGCGAGGGCGTGCCGGTCATCTTCACGCTCTGCGGTGGCCACGTCCTGCCGATCTACGATGGCTGCCTCCGTCACGGGATCCGCATCGTCGACGTGCGGCACGAGCAGGCTGCGGCGCACGCCGCGGACGCGTGGGCGCGGCTGACCCGCGGGCTCGGCGTCGCGGTGGTCGTGCCCGGGCCCGGCGTGACGGACGCCGTCACCGGCGTGGCCAACGCCCACGCCGCGCGGAGCCCGCTGCTCCTGATCGGGGGTGGCTCGCCGCTCGGGCTCAAAGGGCAGGGCGCCCTCCAGGAGATGGACCAGGTCTCGCTGATGCGGCCGATCACGAAGGGCGCGTGGGCGGTGCCGGAGCCGCGCCTCATCCCCGAGTACCTGGGGCGCGCGATCGACGTCGCGCTCTCCGGCCAGCCGGGACCGGTCTTCATCGAGATCGCGGTCGACCTCCTGATGTCGACGGTCGACGAGCGGGACGCGGTCCTGCCGGCCGCCGGTCCGCGCGGCCGCCCGGCGCCCGATCCGGAGGCGGTCGACCGCGTGGGAGCGCTCCTTCGCGACGCGGAGCGGCCGGCGGTGGTGGCGGGGAGCGGCGTGTACTGGGACGGCGCCTGGGACGCCCTCGCCCGGCTGGCCGAGCGCGCGGGCGTGCCGGTGTTCACGAACGGCATGGGGCGGGGATGCCTTCCGCACGACCACCCGATGGCGTTCCAGCTGGCGCGAGGTGTGGCGCTCCGCGAGGCCGACGTGGTGCTCGTGCTCGGGACGCCCCTCGACTTCCGGCTCGGCTACGGCCAGGCGCCGGTGTTCGGCGAGGGCGCCCGCGTCGTGATGGTCGACGCCGCCGGCGGCGACTTCGGCAAGAATCGCACGCTCGCCGCCGGCCTCGCCGCGGACGTCCGGCTGACCCTCGAGGCCCTCGCCTCCGCCGTCCCGCCAGGGCTCGCCGCGCGAAGCGAGGGCTGGCGCCGCCGCCTCCGCGAGAAGGAGGACGCCGAGCGCGGGAAGCAGGCGGTCCTCGCCGCGTCGGACCGGACGCCCATCACCCACTACCGGCTGGCCGCCGAGCTCGCCGCCGTCGTGAGCGACGAGACGTGCCTCGTCGCGGACGGCGGCGACGTGGTGACGTGCGCGTCGAAGGTCGTGCCGCTGTCGCGCCCCGCGCAGTGGCTCGACCCGGGGCCGCTCGGAGTCCTCGGGGTCGGCCCGCCGTTCGCGATCGCGGCTAAGGCGCTCCATCCCGAGTGGCGCGTGCTCCTCCTGTCGGGGGACGGTGCGTTCGGGCTGAACGGCATGGAGCTCGAGACCGCGGTGCGCTTCGACCTGCCCCTCGTCTGCGTCGTCGGGAACGACGGCGGGTGGGGCATGATCCGGTCGGTCCAGCAGAATTTCTACGGGCGCGAGCGGACCGTCGCGACGTCCTTGCCCTTCACCCGCTACGACCGGCTCGTCGAGGCGCTGGGCGGGGTGGGAGAGACGATCGAGGACCCGCGCCGGCTCCGGCCCGCGCTCGAGCGCGCGCTCGACTCCGGCCGGGTCGCGTGCCTGAATGTTATCCTGGACCCCGACGCCTACCGCCGCGAGGGCGGCGGCAGTCTGGCCATCTGATCGCCGGGCCCGAGGGCCGCGGGGGAGCGCCGATGCCGACCACGCCCGATCGCCCGGCCGGGCCGACCCGGACCGAGCGCGACACGATGGGCCCCGTCGAGGTCCCCGCGGACCGCTACTGGGGCGCCCAGACGCAGCGCTCCCTCCAGCACTTCCGGATCGGCGGCGAGCGGTTCCCGCGCGAGATGATCCGGGCCTTCGGGGTCCTCAAGAAGGCGTGCGCGCTCGTGAACCGGGACCTCGGGCTCCTGCCCGAGGACCGGGCGCGCGCGATCGCCCAGGCCGCGGACGAGGTCATCGAGGGCCGGCTCGACGATCACTTCCCCCTCGTGGTCTGGCAGACGGGCAGCGGCACCCAGACCAACATGAACGCCAACGAGGTGATCGCGAACCGCGCGACCGAGCTCCTCGGCGGGACGCTCGGGGCCCGGCTCGTCCATCCGAACGACGACGTCAACCGGAGCCAGTCGTCGAACGACACCTTCCCGACCGCGATGCACGTCGCGGCCGTCGAGCAGGTGCGCGGGCGCCTCGTGCCGGCGATCCGGCGCCTCCGCGACACCCTCGCCGAGAAGTCCGCCGCGTACCGGGACGTCGTCAAGATCGGCCGGACCCACCTCCAGGACGCGGTGCCGCTCACGCTGGGGCAGGAGATCTCGGGGTGGGTCAGCCAGCTCGATCACGCGCTCGCGCACCTCGAGGCGGCGATGCCCCACCTCCACGAGCTCGCCATCGGCGGCACCGCCGTGGGCACCGGGCTGAACGCCCCGCCCGGCTTCGGCGCGGCCGCGGCGCGGCGGATCGCCGAGCTGACGGGCCATCCGTTCGTCGTCGCCGCGAACGCGTTCGAGGCCCTGGCGGCCCACGACGCCCTCGTCGCCTTCCACGGCGCGCTGAAGACGCTCGCGGCCGCCCTGATGAAGATCGCCAACGACGTCCGCTGGCTTGCGTCCGGGCCGCGCTCGGGCCTCGGCGAGCTCACGATCCCGGAGAACGAGCCGGGCAGCTCGATCATGCCGGGGAAGGTGAATCCGACCCAGTCGGAGGCGCTGACGATGGTCTGCGCCCAGGTCCTCGGCAACGACGTCGCGGTCAACGTGGGCGGCGCCTCCGGCAACTTCGAGCTGAACGTCTTCAAGCCGGTCATCATTCACAACGTGCTCCAGTCGATCCGCCTCCTGGCCGACGCGGCCCTGTCGTTCGAGGAGCACTGCGCGCGCGGCCTCGAGCCCAACCTCCCCCGCATCCGGGAGCAGCTGGAGCGCTCGCTCATGCTGGTCACCGCGCTCGCGCCCCGGCTCGGCTACGACCGCGCCGCCGAGATCGCGAAGAAGGCCCACCGCGAGGGCACCACGCTGCGGGAAGCCGCGGTGGCGCTCGGGTACCTCACCGCCGAGGAGTTCGATCGCGAGGTCCGCCCCGAGCGGATGACCCACCCCGGGACGGGCGCCTAGACCGACGCGCCTCGCGCCGGCCGGCGGGGCGCGTCAGAGCGCCGTGATCAGGTACACGCCGAGGACGATGAGCAGCGTGCCCACGATCAACCGCGCGCTGAGCCGCTCGACGTCGCGGAGGAACACGGCGGAGAGGGCGAGCACGAAGAGGGGCATGGCCCCGACGAGCGGCGCCACCACCGTGACCGTGCCCACCTGGAGCGCGATCACGCCGAGGAGCACCCCCGCGTTCTCGGCGATCCCGGCCGCGATCAGGTAGCCGAGGCTCGGCGCGTCGCAGCGCGCGCGGCGCCGGTGGCCGGTCGCCGCGAGAAACGCGGTCACCGCGACGAGGGCCGTGGTCACGTTCACGGCGAAGCCGGTCATGGGGCCCGCGCCGCCGAGGCCGAGCTTCCTCAGGATCGCGACCGCGCCGAAGGCCAGCGCGGAGAGGAACGGGAACAGGAGCTCCGCGGGCCGGAAGCCCTGGATCCGGCCGCTGGCCGAGAGCAGCCCCGTGCCCGCCACGATCACCACCGTGCCGGCGACGACGCGCGACGTCACGGTCTCGCCGAGGAGCAGGATCGCGAGGCCGGCGGAGATGAACGGGTGGAGGTTGATGAGCGCCGCCGCCACCGACGCCCCGACCCGGTCGATGCTCACGAAGCGGAGGAGCCGCCCCGCCGTCGTCCCCACCAGGCCCGCGAGGACGAAGTAGAGGACCCCGCGGCGGTTGACGGACTCCCCGGACGCGAGGAGCAGGACGGCGGCCCAGAGGCCGGCCGTGCCGACGACGAGGTTGATCCAGTAGCTGGTGAGCGCGTCGGCGCCGCGAAGGCCCTGCCGGATCAGGATCGTGGCGACGGCCGTGAGCGCGCCGCTCCCGAGCGCGAAGACGTAGACGGGCTCCGGCAGGGGCGTCGTCCTCGAGCCCCGGTCAGGCGTCCCTGCGTCGTGTCATGCCGTCGTCTCGCCGTCGAGCCAGCGTCGCGGGCGGGGGAGGCTCGACTGCGAGTGGCCCGAGCGCCCCGTGGCCCCGGCAAGAATACAGCGGGGTGGGCGCACGCGACAGGTGGCGGGTCATGTGACGGTTTCTGACCGGGTGTGCTCAGGGTGGGTCCGATGCTGCGCCGTTCCATCGGGACCACCCGCTGGCCGTAGCCGTTCCGTAACCTAGCGCGGGATTTCACGGTATGCGCCATGGAGCCCGCTTCGCGCACCTGTCCGCTGCCCTGGCATGGCGGTTGCTCATCCTGATGAGGCATGGCCGAGTCCCGGGACGAGGCACCGAGCCTCAACCGGCAGGAGGAGGTGGCGGCCATGGGCGGTCCCTGGAGAGAGCGGGGGTTCGATGCGGCGGTGCTGCAATCACCCCGACCCGCTGGCGCGCGCCGCGCCGTGCTGGTGACGCGGGAGTCCGCGCACGAGCGGCTTGGGAAGGTCGTCCTCGTCTACATCGCGGCGGTGGTGATGTCGTTCGGGCTGATGCTGAGCCTCATGCAGCTCGGCTGGTGAGGCGCGGCCCCGCGCCCGGCCTCGTCCGCCCGCATCCCGGGCGCTGAGCACCCGCCGCCCGTCCGGGCGTCTGGTCCGGCGGTAGTGACGGTCGTCGTCCGGGCGTTGCCTTGACCCCTCCGGGGCCGGCTCTTAGAATTTCCCTTGGCATGCCCATCTACGAGTACCACTGCGCCGACTGCCGGCGGGCGGTCAGTCTCCTCGTCATGCGGATCTCCGATCCGACCCCGCCCAGTTGCCCGCGCTGCGGGGGCAGCCAGCTCCGCCGCTTGATGTCGCGGTTCGCGACCATCCGCTCCGAGGAGGACCGTCTCGAGTCTCTGGCCGATCCCTCGAGCCTCGGCGACCTGAACGAGGACGACCCGAAGAGCGTGGCGCGGTGGATGAAGAAGATGGGCACCGAGATGGGGGAGGACCTCGGCGACGACGTCGACGAGGCCCTGGAGGACGAGGCCGCGGCGGGGTCCGACCTGGAGGGGTCCTCGGAAACGTCCGGAGGTGGGGACGACCTCTGACGGGGCCCCGAACCCCCCCGGAGGTCCCGCCCGTCTCAACATCGGACAAATGAGCGCTCCGAGGATGCGGCACCGGCGGCGGGGCTGCCGGAGTCCGTTCGTCGACGTGGCGTAATCCCCATGAGAATCGAGCATTTCTCCGACTGGGACGGCCTCGGGATCGGCGAGGCGGGCTGGAACCGTCTCGTCGAGCGGTGTCGAGCGCCGGTGCCGTTCGCGACCTGGCAGTTCCAGACGACGTGGTTCCGCGCCTTTGCCCCCGGGCCCCTTCACCTCTTCGCCGCCCAGGATGGGGCGGGCGAATGGGTGGGCCTCCTGCCCCTCTACGAGACGACGACGCCCGACGGCCCCGTCCTGCGCCTCGTCGGCGGGACGGACGTCACCGACTACCTCGACCTGATCGCGGTGGCCGGCCGCGAGGAGGAAGTCTGGAAGGCGATGCTGCCCGCCCTCGGCGACGTCGCCTGGCGGGCCGTCGACCTCCGCCCCGTTCCCGCCGCCTCGCCGACGCCGGGCCTCCTGCGGGGCCTGGCGGCCTCGTCGAGCCTCGAGGTCCGCGTCGACGTGGAGGACCGGTGCCCGGTGATCGAGCTCGCCGACACGTGGGACGGCTACCTCGGGCGCCTTTCCGGGAAGGACCGTCACGAGCTCCGGCGGAAGATCCGGCGGGCCGAGGCGGGACGCCCCCGGGTCGAGGTTGCGCGAGACCCGGCGGCGATGGACGCGCTGATGGACGGCTTCGTCGCGCTCCACCGGCTCTCCAAGGTCGGCAAGGCGCGCTTCATGGACGAGCCGATGGAGGCCTTCTTCCGCGACCTCGGGCGCTTGCTGTCCCGCGCGGGCCTCGCGTCCCTCTGGATGCTCTGGCTCGAGGATCGGCCGGCAGCGGCGCTCTTCTGCCTCGAGCAGGCCGGCAGCGTGGGCCTCTACAACTCCGGCTTCGACCCGGAGGCCCGTGCGATGTCCCCGGGCGTCGTCCTCATCGCGCGCACGATCGAGGACGCGATCGCGCGCGGCTTCCGGCGCTACGATTTCCTCCGGGGCGAGGAGCCCTACAAGTACGGCTTCGGCGCCGTGCCGACGGAAGTCCTGCGCGTGACGCTGGAGCGGTCGTGACCCCGGTGCTCTCCGTCCGAGCTGTCCGCCCCTCGCGGATCGCCATGCTGTCGGTGCACACGTGCCCGCTCGCGGCGCTCGGCGGCAAGGAGACGGGCGGCATGAACGTCTACGTGCGCGAGGTCGCGCGCGCCCTCGGCCGCCTCGGCTTCGAGATCGACGTGTTCACGCGCAGCCAGGATCCCGCGATTCCGGAGGTGGTGCGGCTCGGGCCGGGCGCGCAGGTGGTCCACGTGCCCGCCGGCCCCGCCCGCCCGATCGCCCGCGCCGACGTGGCGGGCCACCTCGACGAGTTCGCCGACGGCGTGGAGGCGTTCCGCGCGCGCAAGGCCGCCCGCTACGGCCTGGTTCACAGCCACTACTGGCTGTCGGGGCTCGCGGGGCTCGAGCTCGCGCGCCGCTGGGAGGCGCCGCTCGTCCACATGTTCCACACGCTCGGGGCCATCAAGAACGCGGTCGCGCGCGGGTCAGGCGACACCGAGCCCGCGGAGCGCCTGGCCGCCGAGGTGCGCATCGCGGCCGGCGCGGACCGGATCGTGGCCTCGAACCTGGTCGAGCGCGCCGACCTCGCCTGGCACGTCGGCGCCGACCCGGGCCGGGTGACCGTCATCCCGTGCGGGGTGGACGTCGAGCTCTTCCGGCCCCGCCCGGCCGCGGCCGCCCGCGGTCGCCTCGGGCTCGACGCCGAGCACGTCCTGCTCTTCGTGGGGCGGCTCACGCCGATCAAGGGTCTGGAGACGCTCCTCCGGGCGCTCTCGGCGCTTCGGTCCGACGGGCTCGCCGCGGCGCGGCTCAAGCTCCTGGTCGTCGGGGGCACGAAGGGCGACGAGGCCGGGAGCGAGCACCTGCGCCGGCTCGCGCACGATCTGGGGATCGGCGCCTGGGTCGACTTCCGGGGTCCTCAGCCGCAGGACGCGCTCCCGGACTACTACGCCGCGGCCGACGTGTGCCTGATCCCGTCGCGCTACGAGTCCTTCGGGATGGTCGCGCTCGAGGCGATGGCGTCCGGCGTGCCCGTCGTCGCGTCGCGCGCGGGCGGGCTCGCCGTCACCGTCCAGGACGGGGCGACGGGCCGCCTGGTGCCGGAGGGCGACGTGAGCGCCCTCGCGCGGGTCGTGGCGGAGCTGCTCGCCGACGAGCCGGGCCGGCGCGCGCTGGGCATCCGGGCGGTCGAGTGGGCCCGCCGCTTCGCGTGGCCGTCCGTCGGTCGGAGCGTCGTCGACCTCTACGCGGAGCTCTTGCCCGCGTCCGAGGGAGCGGTCGGCGCCTTGGCTTGCCGCTCCGTCCTCTAGCGCCCGCCGTCGGGCGGGGACGAGCTTCGGACTAGCCGGGCCGGCGCGCGGGAACGCGCTGCGACATGATCAGCCGGCCGGACACCGTGAACGCCTCGATCTCGACGTAGTGCTGCGTCTCGCGGCCGGCGCCGTTCGCGTGGCCGACTTCCATCTCGACGCGCGCGGGGGGATGGGGGAACCGCGGTAGCTCGAGCTCGACCGATTCGGAGCAGGTCGGGCAGCGGTGCGTGACGGCGCCGTTCCGCGCGCTGACTGCCGGGGTTGCCGCCCGGGCGGGCTGGGCGACCGCGGAGGCGTCCTCGGACACGGCCGCCACCGAGAGGAGCGCGATGGGGCGCGGGCGCCGCCGGTCGTTCGTGCGACGGTCCATGGCGGGGCCGAGGCTCCCGCGTCGCCGCTCGCGGCTCCGCCGGTCCAGGAGCACCTCGACCCCCGAGCCCTCGAGTCGCTGGCGCAGGACCTCGTAGAGGGCGTGCTCGTTCGGCTTGACCACCAGGAACCAGTGAGGCTTCGATCCGTTGGTGCCCATCGCGGTAAAACCGAAGCAACGTACATGCCACGGTGAAAGTGCCCGTAAACAGGAGGGAAGGCTGACTTCAGGCGCCCGGTCGGCGCGCCTGGAGCGGGAGGACTTCCACGGGCCGGGAACTTCACCGCACCCCGGGACGGGGTGCCTACTGCGTGCGCAGTCGAGGATCGAGCGCGTCGCGGAGCGAATCGCCGAACAGATTGAAGGCGAAGACCGCGAGGCTGATCGCCAGGCCCGGGAAGATGCCCATCCACGGCGCGGTCTCGGCGAACTCCACCGCCGCGCCCCGCAGCATGAGGCCCCACGCGGCCGTCGGCTCCTGCACGCCGAGACCGAGGAACGAGAGCGACGCCTCGAGGAGGACCGCCTGGCCCACGAAGGCGGTCAGCATGATCAAGAACGGCGCCATCACGTTCGGGAGCATGTGCCGGAAGATGATCCGCCCGTGGCCGTAGCCGGCCGCGCGCGCGGCGTCGACGTACGGCATCTCGCGGACGGCGAGGGCACTCGAGCGGACCACCAGGGCGCAGCGCGGGATCATCGGGATCGTGATCGCCAGGATGACGTTGAAAGCGCCGGTCCCGAGGATCACCACCACCGCGAGCGCCAGGATGATGATCGGCAGCGACAGGAACACGTCCATGATCCGCTGGAGGATCAGGTCGAACCGCCCGCCGAAGTACGCGCTGGCCACGCCGATGACGGCGCCCAGCGTCGCGCCGATGGTGGAGGCGCCGAACCCGACGAGGAGCGCGGTGCGCGAGCCGAAGAGGAGGCGCGAGTAGACGTCCCGCCCGTGCGCGTCGGTGCCGAGCCAGTGCTGCGCGCCCGGCGGCGAGAGCATGGCCCCGTAGTCGTTCGCCAGGGGGTTGTGCGTGGCGAGGACCGGCGCGAAGACGGCGACCAGCACGGTCAGCACGATGAAGGCCGCGCCGAGGGTGCCCAGCGGGCGGTGACGGACGAACTGCCGGACCGCGTCGAACCGCGGGGCCGCCGCCTCGGCGGCGGGGATGTCGGCCAGCACCGCGGGCGGATTGACGGCCATCAGGCGTCGCGGGGGGCGCGGAGACGGGTCGCGCGGCCGGCGGCCGTCACCGGTACCGGATCCGCGGGTCGATCCAGGCGAAGGCCAGGTCGACCAGGAAGTTCACGAAGATGAACGTCGCCGCCACGATGAGCACGAGCGCCTGCGTCAGCGTGTAGTCCCGGTGCGCGATCGCCTGGACGAACAGGAGGCCAAGGCCGTTCAGGTTGAAGACCTGCTCGGTCACGACCAGGCCCCCGAGGAGGAAGGCGAATTCGAGCGCGATCACCGTCAGGACCGGGAGCATGGCGTTCTTGAGCGCGTGGCGGCTCAGGATGAGCCGCTGCCAGAGCCCCTTGGCCCGCGCGGTGCGGATGTAGTCCTCGCGGAGCACCTCGAGCATGGCCGAGCGGGTCATCCGGGTCGCGACCGCCGAGTACCGGTAGCCGACGGCGAGCGCCGGCCACACCAGCTGCTCGAGGTTCTGCCAGGGGTTCACCCAGAACGGCGTGTACACCATCGGTGGGAGCCACCGGAAGATCACCAGGAGCCCGAGGATCATGAGGATGCCCAGCCAGAACGACGGCATCGCCAGCCCGGCGATCGAGAAGATGCGCACCGCGTAGTCCACCCAGGTGTCCTGGCGGAGGGCGGCCAGGATGCCGAGCGGGACCGCGAGCACGGTGGCCACGACGGTGGCCATCAGCGCGAGCTGGAGCGACAGCGCGAAGCGGAGCTTGACCTCCTCCGTGATCGGCGAGCCCGTCCACATCGAGCGCCCGAGGTCGAGCCTGAGGAGCCCCCCGAGGTAGGCGGCGAACTGGCGCCAGATGGGCTTGTCGAGGCCGAGCTTCGCCCGCTCTTCGTCGAGCATCTTCTGGTCGACGAACTGGTTCTGGCCGCTGGCGAAGCGCATCTCGACGACGTCGCCCGGCAGGACCCGCAGGAGGACGAAGATGAGCACCGCCACCCCCAGGAGGGTGGGGAACATCAGGACGACACGCGTGAGGACGTAGCGCGTCATGGGGTCAGCCTCGACCTCCCGGCACCTCGGTCGCCATCCTCGGGCGCCGCGCCCTCCCGGAGCGCCCCGCGCGAGGGACGTGGCCGCCGCCCCCGGGGGCGGCGGCCGGTCTGAACCTTACCGCTCCGTCCCGGCGCGCGCTACTCGGTGAGCCACACCGTGTCGAGCTGGTTGTTCAGGTAGTGGCTCGGCGTGATCTGCCATCCCTTGACCTTCGAGCTGTGCGGCACGATCCGGTGCCACTGGAGCGTCAGGATGTAGTGCGCTTCCTCGTCGAGGAGCCGCTTCTCGAACTGCTTGATCAGCGTCTTCCGCTCGTCGGGGGACGACGCCCGCGCCTGCTTGTCGTAGAGGTCGTCCAGCACCCGGTCCGTGTACCGCCCGTAGTTGGCCGGGTTCTTGTCCGTCGAGATGAACTTGTACATGTCGAGGTCGGGCTCGACGATGTAGCCGCACTGGAAGTCCATCGCGACCTGGAAGTCGCCCGCCCGGAGCGGCGTGTAGTACGCGGCCGCCTCGATGACCTCCTGGTTCACGTTCACGCCGATCTGGCGCCACTGGTCGATCATCCAGATGGCCAGCGGCTCGTAGGGCATGGGGATGCCGCGGTTCTTGAACGTAAAGGTGAGATTCTCGGCGCCGGCCTCCTTCAGGAGGCGGCGCGCCTCGGCGCGCGCAGCGTTGATGTCGTGCCCGTAGCCGGCCAGCTTGTCCAGCTCCGCGGGGGGCGTGGCGTACGGCGTCCCGGGGACCTGCACGCCGGCGACGTCCTTCACGATCGCGATGCGCGACAGGGCCTTCGAGCCCTCGTAGCGGTCCAGGGCCAGGGTGAGCGCCTTGCGGACGCGCTTGTCGTCGAAGGGCTTCTTCTCGTGGTTGATGACGCCCATGAGGATGCAGTCCCACGGGCTTTCCTGGACCGTGATCTTGTTCCCCAGCGCCTGCACCAGGCTGTCGCGCTCGGCGGGGCTGAAGCCGCGGAACTGGATGTGGCCCCGCTCGCCGCGGATCATCGCGACCTGCGCGGCCGACGACGCGACGAAGACCGCGCGGAAACCGTCCAGGTAGGGCTTCCCCTTGTCCCAGTAGTCGGGGTTCTTCTTGCCCACGACGTGGGAGCCCTTCACGTGCTCCACGAACTTGAAGGGCCCGGTGCCCATGACGTTCTTCTCGTACCAGTGGATGTCCTTGGCCAGGATCTCCGCCCGGTAGATGAAGTTGTAGGGCGACGAGAGGGCCAGCATGAACGAGCTCTCCGGGTACTTGAGGCGGAAGCGCACCGTGGAGGGGTCCGGCGCCTCGATCGCCTCGACCGAGCGGTACTGGCCCTTCCGGCTCGACCCGACGCCGGCCGGCGGGAAGACGATCTTGTCGTAGGACGCCTTGACGTCCGCCGACGTCATCACGGCCCCGTCGTGGAACTTGACGCCCGGACGGAGCTTGAACGTGTAGGTGAGCCCGTCCTTCGAGACGGTCCAGCTCTCGGCCAGGTCACCGACGGGCTTGGTCCCGGTCGGGTCGGTCGGGTCGACCCGGAGCAGCGTGCTGTAGAAGGGCGCGAACGGGTGGATCAGTCCGAAGGTCTCCTCGCGGTGGCCGTCATAGGACGGGGGCTCCGACGGCACCGGGAAGACCAGCTCGCCCCCGGAGCGGGGCTGCTGCTGCGCCCCGGCCGGAAGCCCGGTCAGGACCAGGGCCAGGGCCAGGAGCGCGGACAGGGTCGTGTTGGCGAGGAACCTCGATCGCGTCATCGCCATGGGCAGACCTCCTCAGACTGGGTTCGCGTGGGCCGGCCGGTAGCGTTCGACGCGCCCGGCGCGGTGCCAGCCGAGACCGTTTGACGACGTTCCGCTGCTCTCGGGGCCGTCTCACAGCCGCCCTCGCGGCGATGCTCGCGGCCACCTTTCGGGAAGGATGGATTCAGGCTAGCCGCCCCCCCGCGGCCCTGTCAAGGTCCGACCACCGGACCAGAAGACCGAGAACGGGGTCCGGGCGCGCCGGTGGCGGGGCGGCCACCCTCAGACGAGGTGGCACGCCGCCCGGTGCCCCGGGCGGACCTCGCGGAGCTCGGGCCGCGCCTGCCGGCACTGGTCCACGGCGATCGGGCAGCGTGGGTGGAAGGCGCAGCCGGACGGGGGGCGGAGGGGGCTCGGCACCTCGCCGTGGAGGACCAGGCGCTCCCGGCCCGCCTCGACTTCGGGATCCGGGATCGGGACGGCCGACAGGAGCGCCTTCGTGTACGGGTGGAGCGGCGACTCGTAGAGCGCCTGGCGGTCCGCCAGCTCGACGACCCGGCCCAAGTACATGACCGCGACCCGGTCCGAGATGTGGCGGACCACCGAGAGGTCATGGGCGATGAACAGGTAGGTGAGGCCGAACTCCCGTCCGAGGTCCTCGAGCAGGTTGATGATCTGCGCCTGGATCGAGACGTCCAGCGCCGACACTGGCTCGTCGCAGATGATCAGCGACGGCTCGAGGGCGAGGGCCCGGGCGATGCCGACCCGCTGGCGCTGGCCGCCCGACAGCTGGTGGGGATAGCGGCGCTCGTGCTGCGGGAGGAGCCCCACGTGCTCGAGGAGCGCGCGGACGCGCGCGGCCCGGGCGGTCGCGTCCGGGACGATCCCGTGGACGTGGAGCGGCTCGGCGACGATCTGCCCGATGGTCATCCGCGGGTTGAGCGAGCTGTACGGGTCCTGGAAGATGACCTGCATCTTCCGCCGGACCGGGCGGAGCGCCTCGGGGCGGAGCGTGGTCAGCTCCTGGCCCTCGAAGCGGATCGACCCGCTCGTCGGCCGCTCGAGCTGGAGGATGCAGCGCCCCGTCGTCGTCTTGCCGCACCCCGACTCCCCGACCAGCCCGAGCGTCTCGCCCCGCCGAATCTCGAAGCTCACGCCGTCGACCGCGCGCACGGCGCCGACCTGGCGGCCGAGGAACCCCGCCGTGACCGGGTAGTGCTTGACGAGGTCCCGGACCTCGAGGAGGGCGCCGTTCCCCGCCGCGGCGCTCATGGCGCGGCCCCCGCGACCAGCTCGCCCACCAGCCGCTCCGCCTCCCAGCAGGCGCTCACGTGCCCGTCCTGGCCCACCGGGCGCAGGACCGGCCGCTCCGCGTCGCACCGGGCGACGCGGAACGCGCAGCGGGGCGCGAACGCGCAGCCGCCGGGGAGGCGCGAGAGGTCGGGCGGCTGACCGTCGATCGGGTCGAGCCGCTCCCGGCGGGGGGCGTCGAGCCGCGGCACCGAGCGGAGGAGACCGAGCGTGTAGGGGTGCCGCGGGCGGGCGTAGAGTGCGCGCGCCGTGCCCTGCTCCACGATGCGCCCGGCGTACATCACGTTCACGCGGTCGGCGTAGCGGGCGACCACCCCGAGGTTGTGGGTGATGATGAGCATCGCCGCCCCGAACCGCCGCGACAGCGACTTCATCAGCTCCAGGATCTGCGCCTGGATCGTCACGTCGAGTGCGGTCGTGGGCTCGTCCGCCAGCACGAGCGCCGGCTCGCAGGCGAGCGCCATCGCGATCATCATGCGCTGGCGCATCCCGCCGCTGAACTGGTGGGGATACTGGCGGAGCCGCCGCGCGGGGTCGGAGATGCCCACCATCTGGAGGAGCTCCTCGGCCCGCGCCCGCGACCGCGCGGCGTCGGCCCCGAGATGGATCTCGAGCCCCTCGGTGAGCTGGCGCCCGACGGTGAGCACCGGGTTGAGCGACGTCATGGGCTCCTGGAAGACCATGGCGATCTCGCGCCCGCGCACCCGGCGCATCTCCTCCTCGGAGAGCCGCAGGAGGTCGCGGTCCCGGAACCAGACCTCGCCGCCGACGACCCGGCCGGCCGGGGGGCTCACCAGGCGCATGACGGAGAGGGCGCTGACGCTCTTGCCGCACCCCGACTCGCCGACGAGGGCCACGGTCTCGCCCTCGCGGACGTCCCACGACACGTCGTCGACGGCTCGGACGACGCCGCCCCGCGTCGCGAACTGGGTGCTCAGATGGCGTACGTCCAGGAGGGGCGCCACGGCAGGCGCCAGTCTAGCAAAATCGGGAGGGGGCTGCGATCATCGCGGGTGAGTGGGAAGGGGCCGGGCCGCGCGCCCGGCGGGAGGCTCTCGTGACCGGTGCCCAGCTCCTGATCCGCTGCCTCGAGCGGGAAGGCGTGCGCTACGTCTTCGGCGTGCCCGGCGAGGAGACGCTCGATCTGAACGACGCGCTCCTCGACTCGTCGATCCGCTTCGTCCCGGTCCGGCACGAGCAGGCGGCGGCCTTCATGGCCGACGTCTGGGGGCGCCTCACGGGCCAGGCGGGGGTGTGTCTGGCGACCCTCGGCCCGGGCGCGACCAACCTCACCACCGGGCTCGCGGACGCCGACCTCGACCGGGCGCCGGTCGTGGCCATCACCGGGCAGCTCGCGCGGGGCCTCCTCCACAAGGAGTCCCACCAGTACGTCGACATCGTCGAGGCGTTCCGGCCCTTCACGAAGTGGAACGCCCGGATCGAGATGGGCGAGGTCATCCCCGAGGTCGTCCGGAAGGCCTTCAAGCTCGCCCAGGAGGAGAAGCCGGGCGCCTGCCACCTGGAGCTCCCCGAGGACGTGGCCGAGGAGCCGGTCGACGGGGAGCCCCTCCGGGTCGACAAGCCCCGCCGGCCGTCGCCTGACCGCCCGTCCCTCGCGCGGGCGGCCGACATCGTGAACCGGGCGGCCCACCCGCTGATCCTGGCGGGCAACGGCGTGATCCGCGGGCGCGCCGCGCGGGAGCTCCGCCACCTGGCCGAGCGCGCCCAGATCCCGGTGGTGACCACGTTCATGGCCAAGGGCGCGCTCCCGGCCGACCACCCGCTCATGGTCGCCACGGTCGGGCTCGCCGCCGAGGACATCGAGCGCGCCGGGTTCACGAAGGCCGACGTGGTGATCGCCGTGGGCTACGATCCCGTCGAGTACGGCCCCGCGCGCTGGAACCCGTCGGGCCACCTCCGCGTCGTCCACGTCGACTTCACGGCCGCGGAGGTCGACGCGCGCTACCAGCCGGACGTCGAGGTCGTGGCCGACGTCCGTGAGGCGCTCGAGCTCCTGGCGCCGCTCGTCGGCGTCCGTCCCGAGGCGCGGCCCCCGGCGCCCCGCGCCGCCGACCCGCGCCGGCGGTCGGACGCCTTCCCGGTGCTCCCCCAGCGCGTGATGGACGACCTCGAGGCCGTCCTCCGGCCGGAGGACCTGGTCGTCTCGGACGTCGGCGCCCACAAGCTCTGGGTCGCCAAGGCGTACGGCGCGCGGCTCCCCAACACGGTGATCATCTCGAACGGCTTCGCCGCCATGGGGATCGGGCTGCCGGGGGCGATCGCCGCGAAGCTCGCCGAGCCCCAGCGCCGGGTCGTCACCGTCACGGGCGACGGCGGCCTCCTCATGAACGTCCAGGAGCTCGAGACCGCGCGGCGCCTCGGTCTCGCGTTCGTGGTCCTGGTCATGCGCGACGACGGCTACGGCGTCATCCGCTGGAAGCAGCTGAAGCGCTTCGGGCGCACCGCGGGCGTGGACCTCGGCAACCCCGACCTGGTCGCGCTGGCCGAGGCGTTCGGCTGCCGCGGCTTCCGTGTCGAGTCGGCCGGCGCGCTCCGGCCGGCCCTCGAGGCCGCGCTCGCCTCGCCGGTGCCAGCCCTGGTCGACTGCCCGGTCGACTACGCCGAGAACGACCGCCTGGCGGAGCTGTAAGGGCCGCTCCGAGCCCGATGGCCTTCCGCCTGCCGCGCGGCGCGCGCCTGATCCGCTTCCCGTCGACCGACGGCCTCCAGCTCGAGGGCCGCCTGACGCCGGGGAGCGCCGAGCAGGGCGTCGTCCTCTGTCATCCGCACCCCCTGTACGGCGGGTCGATGCTCACGCCGGTGATCCTGACGGTCGAGTCGGCGTTCCACGCGGCGGGGTGGACGACGCTCGCGTTCAACTTCCGCGGTGTCGGCGCGAGCGAGGGAAGCCACGGGGACGGGAAGACCGAGGTCGCGGACGTCGCGGGCGCGCTGGCCCACCTGCGCGGCGCGCTCGGCGGCGCGCCGCGGACGGTCGCGGTCGCGGGCTACTCGTTCGGGAGCCACGTGGGCGGCCGGGCCGCCGCGGCCGATCCCGGGGTCGGCTTCTACCTGGGCGTGGCGCCCGTGGTCCTCCGCTACGACTACGGATTTCTCCGTGAGGTCCGGGGACGCATCGGGCTGGTCGCGGGGGCGCGCGACGAGTACTCGGACGCGGCGCGCCTCGAGGCGCTGGCGGCGAGCCTGCCGGCGCGGCCATGGCTCCGCGTCCTCGACGCCGACCACTTCTTCGGGGATGTCCTCGACGACCTCGCCGCGGCGTGCGGCGAGGCCATCGCCTGGGCGACCGCGCCGTAGCGCGCTCACAACGCCGGGCTGGTATCCTGGGGGTTGGACGCACCTGGGCTCGGGGAAGTGTCCGGTAGCCGACAGTCCAGGGCGTCGCGACGCTCTGGGGGCCGACCCGAGAATCGCCGGCCCGATGGGTCGTCAAACAGAGCAGGGAGGGCCGAGACGTGAAGAAGCTGGTGGCCGTGGTGCTCGCGGCGTTGCTCCTCGTTCCGATGCTGGCCGGGCCGGCGCTGGCGGGGGGCGGGGGATGGCACGGTGGCGGCGGCTGGCATGGTGGCGGCGGGGGGCACGGCGGAGGCTGGCACGGCCACGGCGGCGGCGGTTGCTGCTGGGGCTGGGGATGGGGCGGCTTCGCCGCTGGCGTCGGGATCGGCGCGCTCGCGACCGCGCCCCTCTGGTACCCGCCGGCCTACGCGTACCCGTATCCCGCGTACCCGGCCTACTCCTACCCGGCGTATCCCGCGTACTCGTACCCGGCCTACAGCTACCCGACGACTCCGCCGCCGGCCTACCCGCCGCCCCCGGAGTCGGGAGTCGCGCCCCAGACCGGCCAGTCGGCCACCGTGAACTACGGCGGCGCGCCGGCGCCTCCGACGCCCGCGGCTCAGCAGGCGCCGCCCGGCGGCGGTCAGAACTGCCAGACGCTGACGGTTGACGGGCACAACGAGACGCGGACCCTCCAGAACGGCCAGACGCTGACGGCGTGGATCCCGACCTACACGCAGCAGCTCTGTCAGTAGCCATGAGCCGGGTCCCGCACGTGCGGCGATCGTTCCGCGGCGGGCGTCTCCTTGCGCTCGCGGGTCTCCTCGCGATCGGCGTCGGCATGGCTGGCTGCTACTACGTCGTGCCGGCTCCGCCCCCCGGCGCCATGCCCGCGCCCGGGCCGCCGCCCGCGGGCTGGGTGTACGTCCCCGGCCAGTGGGTCTGGAACGGCGCGGCGTACGTCTGGCGCGCGCCCTACTGGGCCGCGACGCCTCCGTACGGCTCGGCTCCGATGCCGCCGCCCGGCGCCATGCCCGCGCCTCGTCCGCCGCCCGCCGGCGCCCCGCCCCCCGCGCCCAGGCCGTAGGCGATCCGGCTCGTCAGCTCCGGCCCTCGCTCGTACTTCCTCAGAACGGGTGCTGCCCCACCGTGCCAGCTGGCATTTCGGGCAGCGCCATGACCACGAGCGAGCATGTCGCCGAACCGAGCGACGATGCGAGATAGAGAGTCGGCATCGGTTGCCCGTCCATTGCCAGCGGCGGCTCGGCAGTCGCGTACCGGTACCGGATGATGGTGGGGTCGCCGTAGAGACCGTAGATGCAGGAGTACACCACCCACGGGTTGTGTACGGGCGGTGGTGGCGGGGGCGACGGACACGCGACCTGGGATCCGACCACGGCGTCGGACTCGGTTCCGAGCTGACCTCGGAAGATGAGCCAGCACGGCGCACCCGGTGCCGCGTCCGCCGGGAGCTGTGGCGTCGGGAGGGCCTGGCTCGACTGGTCGGGGTCAATTCGAAGCGCGGACCACGTGGCAAGGTCGCGTCGGGCCCCGTCGGAAGTGTCGTAGAGAAGTCTGAAGTCCCCAATCATGGTCTCGCGTGAGCCCCAGATCGTGAGATTGAGCCCTTCGTAGGTCGCGTCTAGGGAGCCACGGAAGAACGTGTCGAGGAAGCCTGCAGCATAGCCGACCGCCCGCGGGAGCAGAATGTCCGCCATCGCGTCGTAGTTGTAGCGGTTCAGGGTGAACTTCTTCCTCTTGCCGACGCTCTCAAGGTGCTCGTCCCAGAGTGAGCGGCTCGTCAATCGTACCGTTGGAATCACGTCGTTCGAGAGCCTGTCGATCACATCGCGCGCGTAGAACGTCAAGGGGGCCGTCACGGTGCCCTTCAGTGTCGGGACCGAGTACATCATCGACCCCTCGACGTACGCTGTCTGCTCGCAAGGCGGCTCGAGCAGACTCGTGCATGGCGCCGAGCCCCCTCCAAGATTCGTTCCAGCCGACAGGAAGTTGCGGCTGCTGAAGTCAGCGAGTCCGCCGCAGGCCGCCGTCGCTGAAGAAGTCCTGGTAGGGCCGGGTTAGAACTGCCCCGTAACCACCAAGCACCAGTTCTGGTGGAACGCTCACCCGTCGGAAAGTGCGCCCCAGGACCCGTGCTTCGATGTACTCCTCGTACCAGCTATGGCCTCCGACAAGCCAGTTCACCCCATCCGCGCAGTCGGCGTGTGGATCGTTTCGCGTGTGCTGGGGCTGAGCCATGTCCTCGAGGACATGCAACACCTGCCCGAGAGCACGGAACATGAGAGCAGTGTGCTTCTCTCGAACTGGGCGTGAGGACGCAACCAGTGACTGGTACTGGTAGCTCGCGTGCGTCGAGCAGGGAGAACTGGTTCTGGCTGGAGTCCCGTACCGCGTCCCTGACGACCCAGGGCCCAATCCGGCGCCGGCTTACCCGTGAACGGGCCGACTGTGAGCCCGCGGCCGTTTCGCTGAACGTCGAGAAAGTGATTGAAGACCCGATCTATCGCCGATGGGGGATTCTTGGGCTTCACGCATCCGGCGACGGCACCCGACGGCGCTATCTGTGAAGTCATCCTCGCGAATGGCGCCCTCGATCGTCCAATCCTGGGCCGTTCCGGTGTTCACGAATTGAGCGAGACGGTCTGCACCGGTCCGACTTGCCACATCGAAGGTGTCGTCGTCGGCCATGCCGATGCTCTGGCGGTACGCCGATACTCCGACGGAGGACTTGTACGCCTGGCGCGTAATCTCAGCATGCGTACGCAGTTCGTAGGCGTGGGCAGGGTACCGGCCAGCGCAAGTTGCCGACAGGAACGACAGAAGCAGGGCGAAACGCCGAGTCGAAGTCAATTGCCGCCTCCAAAATCCAGGAAGTCGATGCCGGTTCTCAATCTCCAGAGGAGAGTGTCGAGATCCCTGGATTGGCCTGCTATCCGATCGGCCTCAGCCTTTATGAGACGCAACCTGTTTGCATAGGCTCGTCGGAAGGGAAGTGGGTCCTGGTCGGACAAGCTCGTCCCCTCGAGAGGATCGGCTGCCTTTTGAAGTTCCACGATCGTTTCCGAAGGGGTGCCCCGAAATAGGGAAAGCTCGAAGGTGCTGCCGGCCTGATTGAATGCGTGTACGCGAGCTGCATCAGGCTGTCCGACTGGGGTCGCATTGTGGATCAGTCTGGCGCGGTAACCGGGTCGGAAGAGACTGATGAGCGGGTCCCGCCCGGCAATCATCCCTTCGACGCCGCTCTTTACAGGGCCCCAGGCGGGAAAGGAGAGCTGTCCGTCGGGGCCGCTGACGGCTTCGAGGGCCATCAGGACGCCTCGGCGTCGGTCGTAGACCAGCCAGGCGGCGATGGCGTGGACGTCGGCGAGGGGCTGGCCCGTCTGCTGGTCGACGACACGGATCGAGAATCCGGGCGCCTCGTACAGACACGCGACGATGTGGGGGCAGAGCGGATCGGACTTGTCGTTCTGCCCCAGCGCGGAGGCGGTCAGGCCGAGCACCGAGGCGACGAGGAGCGTCACGCTCCAGGCTTTGCGTCCCGCGAGTCCCGTGAATGCCCGCACTACATCTCCTCGATGAGCCAGCGGCCGAGGGCGTCGCGCCGGAACTGGATGAAGTAGAGCTGCGGGCCTGAGGGCTCGTCACGCACGACGACGGCCTCCGCCAGGTCCCCGAGCTGGTCGGTCACGTTGAGATCGCCGAGGGCTGTCGCGGCGGCGGGAAGACTGGATCCGAGATCATCGAACACTTGCTCCATGCGTGCGCGGAGCGTAGGGGCGATGAACGACAGCGCGCCCGTCACGTCCCCGGCCTGGAGCCGGGACTTGAGACCACTCCAGAGAGCGTCGAAGCGAGCGCTCACGGCTGCCGGGTCGCTGGCGACGAGGGTGGTGGAGGCCGTGTAGATGACCCCTTGGTCGTCCACCACGCGGAGAGTCGGGAACCAGAGGCCTGCGGTGGAGTAGATGGTCTGACTGTCCTCCAGGCTCTCCATCGGCGGACCAAAAGCCCCACCCCCCGTTGGATCCAGCTCGTATTGTATGAGGGCGCGTCCGCTGTTGTTCACAACTTTCCAGGTGACAGTGAGCGGAGCGACGCCGTCTGCGGGCGCGCCCACGAGCTCGACGGCGGACGGTGACGCCGCACTGACCGTGACCGCCTCCGACCTGGTCACCGAGTCACCGCCGACCACGCTTGCGGTGGCCGTGAGAAGTGTCACGCTCGGATCCACCGGGATCTCGACGGCCCACTGGCTGCCGTGAATCAAGGCCGGGACGCCGTTGACGCTGACGCCCGCCGGCGCCGGCGCGCGCACGGTGCCGCGGACTAGCAGGGCGCCCTGAGGCACCGACGCTCCCGCCGGGGGGCTGGCGATGGCCACGTCCAGGCAGGCCCCCGCGCTGGTGACCGACACGCCGAGCGCCGCGCCCGGCGGCCCGATCATCCAGACGAGCAGGGTGTTGTCGCCCGCGAGCCGGACCGACTGCTCCACGACCCGCCGCTGACCCGGGGCCTCCAGCATGACGATCGTCTCCCGCTGGTTCAGAACCACCACGGCCAGGGCGACCCTCGGGCGCCCGTTGGGGCCGTTCTCCACCCGGAGCTGACCACCCTTCTCCGGCTGGCAGGCGGGAAAGCGCTCGATCGCCGGGAGGGGGAGCGCCGGTTTGACCACGTACTCCTTCGGCCCGAAGGCGGGCGCCGCGTGGGCCGTGGCGGCGAGCGCGGCGACCAGGGCGCCGACGAGGGCGAGAGCGTGTGCCCGGCGAGCGGGCCGGGGTGCGACGCGGGCCAGGAGAGTGGTCACGGAATCATCCTCCTCGTCTCGGATGCCATACACCCCGCGGAGGTGTGACGGCCGACTCGGAGGCAAGAAGAGGGCCAGGCGCGCGCTGACTTCGGGATCGTGATCCTGAAAGCATCGTCCCGGCGAGCCGTTTCGCCGCGGAGAGGCACGGAGCTCGGCGCGCCGATGGCGGGGCCGGCTGCACTGATTCCTGTGCACCGCTCGAGGGTGGTCCTCGCGTGCACGCACACCATCTGCGATCAACCGCGCACTCGGGACATCGACGAGCGCGCGTCGCATCGTCCCGTGGAGACGGGCAAAGTCTGTTGTGGCCGCCGCTCCGGTCTCACGAGTCCGCGCGCCCAGCCGGTCGGCGATCTCGTTCCGCGCGGGGGGTGCACCGAAAACAGTGCAGTGGTGCACATGAACGTGTGCAGTGCAGCAGGCTGCACACGCAGAGATTCGCTGTATCCATTCGGAAACTCAGCAGGCGCGTCGTGGCATTCCCGTTGCACCTCTCTGAGCGCGTCTGCCGTGAAGGTCCGCCGGATCGTCCCCGCCGTCGCGGGACCGTCGGCCGGAACGGCGAACGACGGGGGGACATCGGGGTGAGGTGGAAAGGGGCAGTCGGATCGCGGGGTTGCGCCCTGCCGTGCTTGACACGGGGTCTGGCGCATAGTAGAAGATGACCGATCCGACGCAGGTCGTTCCGCGGCCACGGGTGGCGGAACGAAACCGACGCACCGAACACCACCTCGGGGGAGGACTCGATGCCCTACATCATTGCCGAGCCGTGCATCGGCGTGAAGGACAAGGCCTGCGTGGAGGTCTGTCCGGTTGACTGCATCTACGAGGGTGACACGATGCTGTTCATCCACCCTGAGGAGTGCATCGACTGCGGCGCCTGCGAGCCGGTGTGTCCGGTCAAGGCGATCTTCGCCGAGGACGAGACCCCCGATCAGTGGAAGCAGTACATCGAGCTCAACAAGCAGTTCTTCAAGGACCACCCGGGAGTCAAGCCCGCGACCAAGACCTAGCGCTCGGCTCCGGTCGGCGAGGCCGCGAGGGGCGTCTCCGCGAGGTGACGCCCCTCGCGCGTTCGGACGCCCGCTAGCGCCCCGGGCCGGGCTTCGCGCCCAGGACGGGTCGTGAGCCGCGTGACGGCAGTCATCGGCGCGGCCCGCCAGCTCCTGCGGCCCCGCCGGAGCTATCGAGAACTCGAGGGCCTCGAGGAGATCTCGCGGGCCTTCGAGGCGATGACCGACATCCGCGAGACCTACGGCCGCCTCACCAGCCGGCTCGCCGAGCTCGTGGGCTGCGAGAAGTGCGTGATCTCGCTCTACGAGCCCGAGACCCGCGAGTTCGTCTGCCAGTGGCCGGGTTACAACGTCTCGGACGAGCTGCTCAAGAAGGTCCGTTACCCGGCCGACGCGCTCCGCCCGGCGTGGAACTTCCGGCACCGGGGACCGATGGTCAACAAGCGGCCCGAGGAGTTCAACGAGGAGCAGCGGGCCTTCCTCCGGCCGTTCGGCGTCTACAACCTCAGCGAGTTCCCGCTCCTCCACGAGGGCCGCTTCGTCGGCAAGATCTCCATCGCCAACAAGCCGGGCGGACTGTCCCAGAACGACATCCGACTGGTGACGGTCTTCGCAGCCCAGGTCGCGGTGGTGATCCAGAACGCGCACCTCTATCGCCGGCTCCAGGAGTCGGCGGCCCAGCTCGAGGTCAAGGTCCAGGCGCGGACTGCGGAGCTGGAGGCGACGTACCGTCAGCTCGAGGCTTCTCACGCCCGCCTCCGCGAGGTCGACCAGCTCAAGTCCGACTTCCTCGGCAACGTGTCGCACGAGCTCCGGACGCCGCTCGCCGCGATCAAGGGCTACGTGGACAACCTCCTGGACGGCGTGGCCGGGCCCGTCGTCGACAAGCCGCGTCACTACCTGGGCCGCGTCCGTGACAACGCCGACCGGCTTGGGCGCATGGTGTCCGACCTCCTCGACTTGACGCGGATCGAGGCGGGGAAGATCGAGCTGCTGCCGGAGGCCCTGTCCGTCGCCGACATCGTCGGCGACGCCGTCGACGGGCTGCGTCACCTCTCGGTCGGGCGGCACGTCCGCGTGACCGACGACGTGGTCGCGTGCCCTCCGGTCTGCGCCGATCCGGACAAGGTCCACCAGGTCGTGACCAACCTCCTCGCGAACGCGATCAAGTTCAGTCCGCCGGGCGGCGAGGTGGTCGTTACCGGCGGCCCGGCCGCCGATGGGCTGGTGCGGCTCGCGGTGGAGGACGCGGGGCCCGGCATCCCGCTCACGGAGCGGGAGCGGGTCTTCGACAAGTTCTACCAGGTGGGCCGCCTCGAGGGGGAGCGGCCGCCCGGTACGGGCCTCGGCCTCACGATCGCGCGCCACCTGGTCGAGCTCCACGGCGGGCGGATCTGGGTGGAGGACGCGCCGGGCGGCGGCGCGGCCTTCGTCGTCCTGCTGCCCGCCGCGGGGGGTCGGACGCCATGACGGTGGGCGACATGCGCGCGCCGGTGCCGGCCGAGGACCGCCTGGTCCTGGTCGTCGACGACGAGGCCGACCTCCTCCAGATCGTCTCCGACCGGCTGGCCGCCGCGGGTTACCGTGTCCTCACGGCGCGCGACGGTGTCGAGGCGCTGGCCTCCGCCCGCGAGGCCCGCCCCGGCTGCATCATCCTCGACCTCAAGATGCCGCGGCTCGGGGGCTTCGAAGCGCTGCCGGCGATCCGGCAGGCGGCCCCCGCCGCCCGCGTGATCGTGCTGACCGGCTCCCCCAACCGTCCGCTCCGCGAGGCGTGCCGCGCCCGCGGCGCGGACGAGTTCGTGCTGAAGCCCTTCGACCCCGGCGAGCTCCTGCGCCTGACGGCGCAGGCGTTCCGCCGTGACTGAGGACGCCACCATGGCCCCATCCGCGCGCGTTCTCCTCGTCGACGACGATCCGGACTTCTGCGAGGCGCTGGGCGACCGGCTCCGCGCGCAGGGCTTCCAGGTGACGGTGGCCGACCGCGGCACCGACGCGCTCCGCCTCTGCCGGGAGGAGCCGCCCGCGATCGTGCTCCTCGACCTGATCCTGCCGGGCATGGACGGCATGCTCGTCCTCGAGACCATCCGGCGCGAGGAGCCCGACGTCGTCGTCATCGTCATCACCGGACACGGGACGATCGCCCGGGCGGTGGAGGCGATGAAGAAGGGCGCCTACGACTTCGTCTCGAAGCCCGTCGACGTCCGCCACCTCGAGATCGTCCTCGGCAAGGCGCTCGAGCGGCAGGCCCTCCGCGACGCGAACGCGCTCCTGTCCTCCGAGATCGGCGACCGCTACGCGGCCATCGTCGGCGACAGCTCCCAGATGCGCGACGTCCTCGACGTGGCCCGGCGGGCGGCGCCGAGCGGCGCCACCGTGCTGCTCCTCGGCGAGAGCGGCACCGGCAAGGAGGTCATCGCCCGCGCGGTCCACCGGTGGAGCCGGCGCGGCGACCAGCCGTTCGTCGTCGTCAACTGCGTCGCGCTGTCCGAGGAGCTCCTCGAGTCCGAGCTCTTCGGCCACGAGAAGGGCGCCTTCACCGGCGCCCACCAGCAGAAGCGCGGGAAGCTCGAGGTCGCCCACGGCGGGACGGTCTTCCTCGACGAGATCGGGGACGTCCGCCCGGCGCTCCAGGCGAAGCTCCTCCGGGTCCTCCAGGACCAGACCTTCGAGCGGGTCGGCGGCACGCGGCCGATCCGCACCGACGTCCGCTTCGTGGCCGCCACGAACCGGGACCTCCGGACCGCGGTCCGCGATGGGCTCTTCCGCCTGGACCTCTTCTACCGGCTGAACGTCGTGAGCCTCACGCTGCCGCCGCTCCGCGAGCGGGCGGGGGACGTCCCCGCGCTCGTCCAGCACTTCCTCGAGCGCTACCGGCGGGAGCTGAAGCGCGATCTCCGCGGCATCGAGCCCGAGGCCCTGGCGGCCCTCCGCCGGTACGCCTGGCCCGGCAACGTGCGGGAGCTCGAGAACGTGATCGAGCGGGCCGTGGTCTTGGCCGACGGGCCCGACATCACGCCGCGCGACCTGCCCGCCGAGATCCGGGACGCCGGGCTGACCGCCGGGATGAGCCCGGAGACGGCGCGGACGTACCACGCGGCCGTCGAGGAGTTCAAGCGCGGCCTGATCGCCTCGACCCTCCGCCGGACCAGCGGGAACCGCACGCGCGCGGCGCGCCTCCTCGGCCTCCAGCGGACCTACCTGGCGCGCCTGATCCGCGACCTCGGCCTGGCCGGGCCCGCGCCTGTTCCGGCCGCCGCCAACGGCGCGCCCCTGCCGGCCCGCGCCGCGGGAGAGTGAACCGGATCTGCCGATACGATCAGCGTCGCGGTTCTGGACGCGAGCCGCGGCCGGGACGCGCTGACGTGTGACCGGGACTTCGCCGTCGCTGGCTTCCGCGCATGGCCAAGCCACGCCTGACGGGGCACCGCGCGCGCCCCACAGCCCTCGTGCCGGGCAGGGTGGTGAGCCGACTGGAGCTCCGAGGACGGCGATGCGCGCTCAGCCCGGGAACGCCAGGTCGAAGAACAGGGCCTGCGTGTCGTCGAGCGTCGTCTGGAGCGTGCAGCGCGACGTGAGCCGCGTGTTCGTCGGCGGGTGAGGGATGCCCGCATAGGTCTCGGTCCAGGTCGAGATCGCGGCCCGGCGACCCCGCTGGTCCGGCGCCTGGCTGGGCAGGATGGCGTCGAAGACGTCGCCGTCCGGCGTGCCGTTGTGGCTCCCGTGGTGCGAGACCTTGAGGAAGTGCACGGGGCCGAGCACGCCCTCGCGCTGCATCGTCCGCCAGCTCCGGGTCTCGGCGTCCCCCGCGAACAGGAGCCGCCACCCGCGCCATTTCAGGAGCAGCACGACGCTCGTGTTGTTCGCCGCCTTGTCGATGGCGAGGAGGTTGTCGGAGAGGCCGCGCCGCCGGGCCTCCACCATGTTGTAGAAGGCTCCCGCGTCGACGCCGGCGGGCGGCACCGGATCCGCGGCCGCGGGCACGGCGCCGAGCGCCCCGTCGTCGTCGCCGAGCCAGAGGGGCTGGAAGCGCCCGTAGTACTCGGTCGTGTCCTCTTCCGGCGCCCAGATCTCGAGCTGAGCCTCCTTGAAGGGGTGCTTGCCCGCCGGATCGAAGAGCGGCGCGCCCCCGGCGGGGTTGCCCACGCTCCGGTGGACGTAGTGGGTCTTCTGCTGCGGCGCGAGCTTCCGCAGGAAGTCGACGCACGCCGTCGTGCTCGCCGGATTGTTGATGGCGAGGAAGCGGAGGAAGGGCGCCCGCGCCTCCTCCCCGACCGCGAGGAGGTACCGCTCGATCCTGGCGAGCATGGCGCGGTGGGCCAGGAGCTCCTTCTTGGCGGCGGGATGGGTGTCGTAGTAGGTCGGGTGGGCGGAGGCGGTCAGCCACGCGTAGTCCACCGTGAGCTTCGCCGCGAACTGGTTGCCGGGGTAGGTCTTCCAGGCGGCGTGCGGCAGCCCTTGCACGTGGTCCAGGTGCTCGTGGGTCATCACGTACAGGTCGACCGGGCGGCCGGCGAGCTCCGTGACGATGTCGTCGAACACGGGCTTGAACACGGAGTCGTCGCCGCCCTCGGGGCTGGCCACGAGGGGCGCGTTCCCCACGTCGATCAGGATGTGGCGGGTCGTGACCGCGTTCGTCTGCGGGTCCCGGTCGGGAACCGTGACGAGGATCCCGTCCCCGAACCGCACGTTGTAGAAGCGGACGCGGAGCGTGTCGGTCACGCGCCGGCCGCCGGCGTGATGTGGAGCATGCGGACCGCGCTCTGGACTCGCAGGACGTCCAGGATCACGTCCCCGCGGACGACGCCCTGGAGGGGCCGCCCGTCCAGCCCGAGCGCCTCGTCACCGAGCCGCAGCATGTCGGCCGCGAGCAGGCCCGCGAGGAAGCGATCGCGGTCCGCCCGCTGCTGCCGGCCCTGGTCCGACGGGAGGATCGCGCGGACCGTGCGCGTCTTCCAGTCGATGGCGAGCGTGGTGCCCGCAACGGTGCGCCGCTGGCGGGGGAGCCCGGGCCCGACCGGGTTCGGCTCCACCTGGCTCCACGAGACCTTGAAGAGGCACTCGCGCACCTCGTGCTTGCCGTCGCGGTGCCAGTAGAGCTTGGTCACGTCGAGGCGCGGCCGCACCTCGAACGGGACGCTCCGCGGGATGCCGAGCAGCTTCCGGTTGGCGTTGGCGAACGCGTAGGCCGCCCAGTCGCTGGTCACCAGGGCGTCGAGATCGAGCTCGGCGACCGCGGGGTGCTCGAAGTTCGTGCGGACGTCGAGCTCCGCGCGCGCCTTGACGATGCCGCGTGCCACGAACTCCTCGCGGATCCAGTCCCGCTGCTCGCTGCTGTCGGGGTGCGACGCCTCGTCGGCGGCCAGGATCGCGCGGCCGAGGTCCGCGAACGAGACGTCGCCCGGCGGGAGATAGTCGAGCCCGCGGTAGAGCGTCCGCTTGAAGCGCTCCGCGCCGACGAAGAGCGCCTTGAAGGCCGTCGCCGCCCCGCCGGCCGCCGGCGGCGCGGGGTCCGCGGCGGCCTGCTTCGCCTGCTGGTAGTGGGTCTCCGCGGCCTCGACCAGCGTCGTCCGCGGCTCGCCCGCGCCCGCGAACTCGGCCTTCAGCGACTCGTGGAGCTTGACCATGACGCCGTAGAGCGCGCCCGAGAGGACCTGGCTCAGGTCGTGCGGCTCGCTCCGGTCCACCCGATCCGCGCGCTTCGCCCGGGGCTTGAGCGACTTCGTGTTGGCGAGGTCGCGGAGGTACGGGCGGTTCTCCTGGAGCGCGCCGGCGAACTGCTCGGCGATGCCCGTGAAGGCCGTAGAGCGCGCGATGGAGCCGTTCGTGTCGCGCAGGACCTGTTCCGCGAGGGTCTTCGAGCGGAAGGCCGAGAGGAGCGCGGTCAGGTCGGCGACGGCCTCGTGGATCGCCAGCGCCTGGGGGGAGTAGGCGTGGTAGAGGTCGGGCGCGATGCCGTCCAGGATCGCGTGCGCGGTCTCGTGGGCGACGATGTCCTGCGAGTGCGCGGTGTGGACGCGGCCGCGACCGGCCGCGGTGAAATAGAAGAACTGGAGGCCGTGCGACTCGCGCTCGTAGAAGGCGTTGGCCCACTCCCCGGCGCGCGGGACGACCAGGAGCTGGGGCGCGTCGAACGCCCACACGATGCGCCGCCCGAGCGCGTCCGGCTCCTCGAACATGGCGAGCGTCTTCAGCACGGTCCCGAAGACGCTGACGTTGCCTTCCTGGCGGCCGACGGCCTCGCCGGCCTCGCCCGCGGCCCGGGTGGCCGTGTACGCGCCGGGCTTGTCGGGGGCGGCGGGCGGGGCGAACGGCACCGGCGGCTCGAGCCTGCCGGTCTTCGCGTCGAAGTCGAGGATGGCCACGCGCGGGGTGATCGGCCCGTCGAGGAAGATGTCCTCGCTCTGGGCCACGAAGGGCTCCGTGGGAGGCACGCCCTTCCACTCCGTGACCTCGGGATCCTTCACGATGATCGGGATCCGGACGCGCATGCGTTTCCGCCACCTCGCTCGTCGGTCCGGAGGGCCAGTGCGTGTCCGCCCCAGCATAGCCCACCCGGGGCTTCGCGGGGGGAGCGCCCCCCGGGCGGTAGGCGCACCCCGGGACATGCCGGGGCCGCCTCGAGGACGCGCGCCATGTGTCGCTGAGCCGAAGGCGCATGAGCCCTGCCCCGCCGCGTTTGCCCGTCCGACGCCCCCGGGATGCCCGCGCTCACCTGCCGCGACCGGGCCGTCCCGTGGCGTGCCCGCTCTCGTGGCACGGGTCAGCGCGGAGCGCACCGACCTGGATCTCCGGCCGCGACACGACGAGCCGCGCCCGGCGACGGAGGAGACCGCGCGCTTGACACCCTCCGGGACGGTTCCTACACTCGCGCCATCCTAGCGGCCCGACGTCGGTAGCTCCCAGCGGATCGGAGGCGGCGGTGGAATGGCGTGAGCTGATCGTGGACGGCTTCGAGCGGCTTCCGGATCTGGTGGACGAGGCGCTGGCGGGGGTGCGCGCCGCCGACCTCGACTGGCCGCCGCGGCCGGGCTGCAATCCTCTCGGCTGGACGGTCTGGCACCTCACGCGCGTGCAGGACGGTCAGATCGCCGACCTCATGGGCCAGCCGGACCTCTGGACGCGGGACGGCTGGCACGCGAAGTTCAAGCGCCCGGCGGACCACGAGGACTCGGGCTACGGTCACACGCCGGAGCAGGTGAGGGCGTTCCACTCGCCGAGCGCGAAGGTCCAGCTCGACTACCTCCGCGCGACCACCGAGCGGACGAAGGCGTGGCTCGGGTCGGTCACGCCGGCCGCGCTCGATCTCGAGCTCGACGAGCCGTGGTACACGCCGCGGCCGACCGTCGGGGTCCGGCTCCTCAGCATCCTGGCGGACTGCCACCAGCACGCCGGCGAGGTGTCCTACATCCGCGGGCTGATCCGGGCCCGCGGCCAGACCGCGCGGCCCGCGGCGCGGAAGCGCGCGGCTCGACCGGCGAAGCCGAGGGCCTCCCGGAAGAAGCGGGCCCGCTGAGCCGAGGCCCGCGCCGGCCCCTTCGGAGACGCGTGGCTGCTCCGTCTGCTCTCCGTCGAGGAGTAAGCTTCTAGCCATGATCGTCACGATCGACGACCTCCGGGAGGCCGCGCGGCGGCGCTTGCCGCGGCCCCTCTTCGACTACATCGACGGCGGCGCCGAGGACGAGACGACCCTCCGCGAGAACCAGGCGGGCTTTCAGCGCTATCGGTTCCGGCCGCGGGCCCTGGTCGACGTGAGCCGGCGCGACCAGTCGACGACCGTCCTCGGCATCCCGGTCGCGTCGCCGCTGATCCTGGCGCCGACGGGCTTCACCGGGATGTTCTGGCCGCGGGGCGAGGCGGTGGCCGCGCGGGCGGCCGGCAACAAGGGCGTGATCTACACCGCCAGCACCATGTCGATCTGCCCGATGGAGGAGATCGCGGAGGCCGCGACCGGCCCCATCTGGTACCAGCTCTACGTGTGGCGGGACCGCGGGATCGTCCAGATGCTGATCGAGCGCGCGAAGGCCGCGGGGTACCGCGCCCTGGTGGTCACGGTCGACACGCCGGTGCTGGGCCAGCGGGAGCGCGACATCCGCAACGGGCTCGTCCTGCCCCCGCGGATCACGGCGCGGAACGTCCTCGGCACCGTCCGCCGGATCGCGTGGCTCCGGGACTTCCTGACTCACCCCCGGCCGACGTTCGGCAACTTCGTGGGGATGCCCGGCGTCGAGCACGACGCCATCTCCCTCGCCGCCTTCACGGCGAAGCAGTTCAGCGCGTCCATCGGCTGGGCCGACGTCGAGTGGTACCGCTCGCTCTGGCCGGGGCCGATCGCGCTGAAGGGGATCATGTCGGCGGAGGTTGCGCGGGAGGCCGTCGATCGCGGGATCGAGGCGGTCATCGTCTCGAACCACGGCGGCCGCCAGCTCGACCACGCGCCGGCGCCGATCGAGGTGCTCCCGGAAATCGTCGACGCGGTCGGCGGCCGCGCGGAGGTGATCCTCGACGGCGGGGTTCGCCGGGGCGCCGACGTGGTGAAGGCCCTCGCGCTGGGGGCCCGCGCGTGCATGATCGGCAAGGCCTTCAACTACGGCGTGGCCGCTCGCGGCGGGCCGGGCGTCGAGCTGGCGATCGACATCCTCGTCCGGGAGATCGACCGCGCCCTCGCGCTGGTCGGGCGCCCGACGCTGGCCCAGCTCGACCGCGCGTCGGTCGCGCGGCGAGAGCCGTGACCGTGCGGCCCGGAGCGTGGTCGCGCCGGGCGGTATGATGGAGATGGATGGGAGCCACGGCATGAACGCGAGCGGGATCGGCCTCCGGCGTCTCCAGCATCTCGTCCTCTGGGTGTCCGACGTCGAGCGGAGCGTGCGCTTCTACCGGGACGTCCTCGGCTTCGAGGTCAAGGTCCGATACCCGAACGCGGCGTTCCTCCGCATCCCGGGGAGCGCCGACGACCACCACCTCGGGCTGTTCGAGCAGCGCGGCGTGCCGCCGCCCCACGAGGGCGTCGCGCGGATGTACCACTCCGCGTGGGAGGTGGCCGAGCTCACCGACCTCGCGCGCGCCCGGCAGCGGCTCACCGAGTCGGGGGCGCTCGTCGGCTCGTCCGACCACGGCGTCAGCCTCTCCCTCTACGCGAAGGACCCGGACGGCCTCGAGTTCGAGGTCTTCTGGACGGTGCCCGACGGCAAGCCCGTCGGCACGCGGCCGCTCCACCTCGAGGCGGAGCTGGCCCGGCGCGGGCTCCCCGTCTCCTGACGCCGCCCGCGCCTTCCATCCCCGCGAATCTTGACACTATCGGGGGCGGTCCCTACACTCGCGCCAGCCGCCGGGGAATCCCGCGGCGCGGGCCGAGACCTCAGGGCGTCGAGCGAGGAGGCCGGGAGTGGCGGAGCCGGACCAGGGCTGCACGCATCCGTGGCTCAGGGTCACCTGCGGGGTCTGTGGCGAGGCGGTCGACGCGCTCGGTGAGACGCCGATCGAGGCAGGGTCCCAGGGGCACGCCTCGGTGAGCCGCCTCGGCGGCCCCGACTCGCAGGCCATCTTCATCGTGGCCCGAGGGCATCCGGAGCTCATGGACCAGCTCCGGACGGTCATGGGGCATGAGAGCGGCGTGAACATCATCGAGGACCGGCGCCAGCGGCCCCGCGAGGAGCAGACCGAGGAGAAGGCACGGGAGATCCGGAAGCGCCTCCGCGAGGAGGGCCCCCCGGACCAGGGCTAGCGGGCGCCGGCTCCGGCCGCCGCCGCTAGCTCTTGGTCAGATCGGCGACCGGCGTGCCGTGCCAGCCGGCCTCGCGCTTCTCCCAGTAGAGCTTCCGGAACCGGGTCGTGAGCGGCCCGGGCCGTCCGGCCCCCAGCGGCTTCCCGTCCACGCGCGACACCGGCATGATCCCGCCCGCCGTCGACGAGAGGAACGCCTCGTCCGCCGTCCGGAGCGCGTCCGGCGGCAGGTCCGCCTGCCGAGCGGGCACGCCGAGCTCCACCGCGAGCTCCAGGACGGTCTGGCGCGTGATGCCTTCCAGGATGTTCCCGCGCGGCGTCGACAGCGCCCCGTCCTTCACGAGGAAGAGGTTGAAGCCCGGCCCCTCGGCGAGGTGCCCGGCGGGCGTGCAGAGGACCGCCGTGTCGGCGCCGCGGTCGAGCGCCTCGAACAGGCCCCGCTGGAGGTCCATCCAGTTGAAGTTCTTCACGCGCGGGTCGATCGCCTCCGTCGGCGTCCGCCGGTTGTCGACCATCGCGAGGTCGATGCCGATCTCCTGGCGCTCCGGGGGCACGATCCAGATGTAGGGCAGCGCGAAGCCGACGAAGCGGTTCCGGCAGAGCCGCGGGTCGCGCTTGGTCATCGAGACGAACTCCCCGCGCGTCACGATCATCTGGACGTACGAGTCCTCGAGGCCGGCCCGGTGGACGCACTCGGCCAGGATGCGCTTGAGCTCCTCGGGCGGATGCGGGCAGGTCAGCCGCGCGCCCGCGCACGACCGGAGGAAGCGCGCCACGTGGTCGTCGAGCCGGAAGAAGCGGCCCTTCCATACCGACACCGTGTCGTACACCGCGTCGCCGCGCGTGAACCCGAGGTCGAAGAGCGGGATTCGCGCCTCGTGCGCGGGCGAGTACTCTCCGTCGATGAACGCCACACCGTCAGCCATGATGCCTCCCTCGGTCGACGCCCTCGCGCCGGTCGTTCTGCGGCTCCGACGATCCGGGTCGGGCCGATCCGTCCACGACCACGCTACGGGCTGCGCGGAGGCTGCGTCAAGGCCCGAGGGGATCCCGCCACGGTGGAGAGGCTGGACCTACCGGGTGTGCGTTCACACCGGTCATGCCGGGCCCCACCCCACCAATCCCTCCATCCCCATCGCGGGCGATGTCGTGAGCAACGAGTGCACGCTCAACGTGACCTTTCCCTGACCCCGCGGTCCGCTTCGCAACGTTGACCGCCCCTGCGCCGGCCGCGTACGCTGTGACCTGAGCGGGTCCGCCCGGGCCCCAGCCGTCGGGCCGCTCGGGAGGCGGCGTGAGCGACGTCTACATCGCGGGAGCGGCCATGACCCGGGTCGGCCGGCGGGACGACTCGCTGCCCGACCTCATGGCCGAGGCGGGGCGGGGGGCCCTCGCGGCGGCGGCGCTCGAGCGGCCCGACGCCCTGATCGTCTCGGCGATGAATCCCGAGGAGTTCGTCGGCGAGGGGAACTTCGCCTCCTACGTGGCCACCTACCTCGGGCTCGCGCGGGTCCCGAGCCTCCGCGCCGAGACGGCGACCTCGTCGGGCGCCGCCGCGCTCTTTGCGGCGTACGCGGCCGTCGCGGCGGGCCTCCACCGGACCGTGCTCGTGGTGGGCGGGGAGAAGATGACGCACCTCCCGACGCCGCGGGTGTCCGAGCTGATCAGCCGCTCGATCGATTCCTACGAGCGCTCGTACGGGGCGACGATGCCCGCGCTCGCCGGCCTCGTCACGCGCGCGTGGATGGCGAAGACCGGCGCCACGCTCCGGGACATCTCGCTGGTCGCCGTCAAGAACCACGCGAACGGGGCGAAGAACCCGCTCGCTCACTTCCAGGAGCCGGTGAGCCTCGAGACCGTGCTCGAGAGCCGTCTCGTGGCGGACCCGCTTCGCCTCTACCACTGCTGCCCGATCTCCGACGGCGCGGCCGCCGTCGTCGTCCGCGCCGAGCGCGCGCCCGTCCGCATCGCCGGCATCGGGCAGGGAACGGACTATCACGCCCTCCGCTACCGCGATGTCTTCACCGGGTTCCGCGCGACGCGCCAGGCCGCCCGCGCGGCATTCCGGATGGCCGGCTACGGCCCCGAGCGCGTCGGCGTCGCCGAGCTTCACGACGCCTTCGCGCCGTTCGAGCTGATCTCGATGGAGGACACCGGGCTCGCTCCCCGGGGAAAGGCCGCCCGCATGGTCGCCCACGGCGAGACCGCGCTCGACGGGCGGCTGCCGGTGAACCCCTCGGGCGGGCTGAAGGCGCGCGGCCATCCGCTCGGCGGTACGGGCGTCGCGCAGCTGGTCGAGCTCTACTGGCAGCTCACCGGGCAGGCGACCGGCCGGCAGGTGTCGGCGCGGGTCGGGCTTGCCCAGTCGATCGGCGGGCTCGCCACGTCGAACTGGGTCACGCTCCTGGAGGCGGCGTGAGCGCGCCGGCGGCGCCGGCGTCCGAGACGGGCGCGGCGGTCCCTCCGGAGCGCGCAGCGGCCCCGGCGCCGGCCGGCGCCATCCCCGCGTCGCGCTGTCCCCGCTGCGGGCGGACGTGCGCGCCGCCGGCTCGGTACTGCCCCGACGACGGGGCGGTCATGGCGCCCACGGCCGTGGCCGCGCACGGAGAGGTGGTCTCCTTCACCACGCTCTACTCGCCGCCGACGGGATTCGCCTCGCCGCTTCACCTCGCCCTGGTCGAGCTGTCGGGCGGCGCGAAGTTCTTCTGCCACGGCGCGGGCACGAAGGGGCTCCGCCCGGGGTCGCCGGTCACCATCGAGGCCGTGGACGACATCTACTACTTCTCCACCCTGAGCCTGGCCGGGCGCGCGGCGCTCTTCTGGCGCCGCCGCACCGAGACGGCGACCGGCCGCCTTTCCTCGTTCGCGAAGAGCGCCGCCAAGCGGCTCCTCCGGAGGACCCCATGAGGCCCCTCGACGGCATCCGCGTGATCGACCTGTCCCGCGTCCTCGCGGGGCCCTACGGCACGATGCTCCTCGCCGACATGGGCGCCGAGGTGATCAAGGTGGAGGAGCCCGGGAAGGGGGACGACACCCGGGCCTGGCCGGCCTTCGCGGGCGGCGAGTCCACCTACTTCATGAGCGTCAACCGCGGGAAGAAGAGCCTGACGCTCGACCTCAAGGCCGAGGCCGGGAAGGCCGTCCTCCGAAAGCTCGTCGCCGGGGCGGACGTGCTCGTCGAGAACTTCCGGCCCGGGACGCTCGCGCGGCTCGGGTTCGGCTGGGAGGCCGTCCACGCGCTCAATCCCCGGCTCGTGTACTGCTCGATCTCGGGCTTCGGCGAGTCGGGGCCCGAGGCGAGCCGTCCGGGGTACGACCTCATCGTGCAGGGCGAGTCCGGCGTCATGGACCTCACCGGGTTTCCCGACGGGCCCCCCGTGAAGGTCGGCAACTCGATCGCCGATCTCGCCTCGGGCACGATGGCCGCGCAGGGGATCGTGCTGGCCCTGTTCGCGCGCGAGCGGCTCGGCGCGGGCCAGAAGGTCGAGATCTCGATGCTCGAGGTGATGGCGGCGCTCCTCACCTACCAGGGCCAGGGCTACCTGACGACGGGCGTGAGCCCCCGTCGCCGGGGGAACCAGCATCCGTCGATCGTGCCCTACGAGGTGTTCGAGGCGGCGGACGCGTACCTCACGGTCGGCGTCGCCAACAACTCCCTCTGGACGCGCTTCTGCCAGGCGATCGGCCATCCGGAGCTCGCGGCCGACCCGCGGTTCGACACCGAGGCGAAGCGCGTCGAGGGTCGGGACGCGCTGGTCCCGCTGCTCGCGGCGATCTTCCGGACGGCGCCCGCCGCGGAGTGGCTCGGGCGACTCGAGCGCGCGGGCGTGCCGGCGGGGAAGATCAAGTCGGTGGGCGAGGCGCTCGACTCCGAGCACCTCCTGGCGCGCGGCGCGATCGTGACCGTGAACCATCCGACGGCGGGGCGCATGCGGATGGTCGGCCCGCCGATCCGGCTGCACGGGACGCCCGCCGAGGCCGCGACGCCCGCGCCGCTCCTCGGCGAGCACACGGACGAGGTGCTCGCGAAGCTGCTGGGCTACTCGAGCGAGGGGATCGCGGAGCTCCGCGCGTCCGGCGTCGTGTGACGGCGGACCGTCCGGCTCACGCGGTCAAGGCGAAGGGCGAGGGCGCGTACCGCTCCAGGCGACCGGAGGCATGGGTGATCGGATCGGTGCGATGGAGCAGCTCGCAGAACGCGCGGTTGACGCGGCTCCACTCGCGGATGTCGAGGCACCCGACGCAGAGCGTCGAGCCGGGCAGGGTCGCCCAGCCGCACACGCGGCAGCTCGAGAGGACCGAGGTGTCGAGAATCGAGGATCCCATGTTCGTGTGGAGCAGGGGAGCAAGGATCATGCCCGCCTCTTGCGGGCCGATCGGCTGCGGGCGGGCGGAGCCGGACGGAGGCGAGCCAGGTGAGTGAACGCGTGTATTTCTGCGCATTTCCGGGTGGAGTCGCCGTGGATGTCGTCGGCGCAGATCGCGGACCGTCGACGTGGCAGACCGTCAGCCGCACGCGCGGACGTGTCACGGCGCGGCCGTCGTTCGGCACTCCGCGCGCCGGCGGCCGTCCGTGACCGCCGAGGGGCCGACGGTCCCGAAGTTCCCCGGAGGAATGTCCGCGGCACCCGAGGTCACGGCCGGCGGCGGCTGCGCGAACCCGGCCTGCAGCTGCCTCGTCGATCCCGGTCGCCTCTGCTGCTGCGCCGCCTGCGCGCGGGCGGGCGAGGACGCCGACGCGTGCCACTGCGGGCACTTCGGATGCACGGCGCGCACGTTCTGAGCGCGATCCCCCCGCGCGCCGCGGGCGGCCCGCGATGAGCGGCGAGGTCCCGGACGTCGAGCTCGCCCGGCTGCGCCGCGACAAGGCCGCGGCCGACCGACAGCTCGCGCGGCTCCGGGGCCTCGCGCGGCTGTCCGGCGTCATCGCGTCGTCGCTCGATCTCGACCAGGTCCTCCGCGAGATCGCGCGCGCCGCCGCGCAGCTGATGGAGGCGCGGGCCGTCGGGCTCTGGGTCGCCGACGAGGCCGCGCGCACGCTCGAGCCGCGGGCGTTCTCCGACGAGCGCCTCGCCGCCACCTACCCGCACCAGCGGATCGCGTTCGGCCAGGGGCTGCCGGGCTGGGTCGCCGCGAACCGCCAGGTCCTGTCGGTGCCGGACGTCGTCGCCGACGGGCGCATCATCGCGGCGGACTGGTTCCGGGCGCACGGCCTCCGGAGCGCGTACCTCGTGCCGATCGTCCACCAGGACGCGCTGCTGGGCGTCCTGGCGATGAACGGGCGCGCGCCCTTCGCGCTCGACGCGGAGGCCGAGGAGCTCCTGGCGAGCTTCGTCGACCAGGCGGCGCTCGCGATCCGGAACGCGCGCCTCTACGAGGAGGCGCGCGGCGCCCGGGACTTCCTCCGCTCGATCGCCGAGCATTCGCCGGCGGGCATCGTGACGACCGACGTGCGGGGGCGGGTCACCTACTGGAGCCCGCGGGCCGAGGAGCTCCTCGGGTACCGGGCCGAGGAGGTGCTCGGGCGGCCGGTGGCCGAGCTCCAGCGCGGCGGCCTGGAGTCGGCGCGGGCGCTCATGCGGCGCCTGCGGACCGACGGGCGGATCCGCGAGCACGAGACCGAGATCCTGGCGCGCGACGGGCGGTGGATGGAGTGCCGCTTCTCGCTCGCGCTCCTCCGGGACGCCGCGGGCGAGACGATCGGGACGCTGGCGATTCTGGAGGATACCTCCGAGCGCAAGCGGCTCGAGGCCCAGCTCCGGCAGTCACAGAAGATGGAGGCGGTGGGCCGGCTGGCGGGCGGCATCGCCCACGACTTCAACAACCTGCTCGCGGTGATCATGGGCCACAGCGACCTGATCCGCAGCGTGCTGAAGAAGGGCGACGCGCTGGCCCACGACGTGGAGCAGATCCGGCGAGCGTCGGAGCGCGCCGCCACCCTGACGCGCCAGCTCCTGGCCTTCAGCCGCCGGCAGTTCCTGCAGCCGCAGGTCATCGACGTCAACACGCTGGTGGGCAACCTGGCCACGATGCTCCAGCGCCTCATCGGCGAGGACATCCACCTCGAGCTCCGGCTCGACGCGGCCGCGGGGCGCGTGTCGGCGGACCCGGGGCAGCTCGAGCAGGTGCTCATGAACCTCGCGGTCAACGCTCGCGACGCGATGCCGCAGGGCGGGCGCCTCACGCTCGAGACCGCGCCGGCGTCGCTCGACCAGGCGTTCGTGGCGACGCACCCCGGCTCCGCGACCGGCCCGCACGTGCGCCTGTCCATCCACGACACCGGCTGCGGCATGACGGCCGACGTGCTCGCGCACCTCTTCGAGCCCTTCTTCACGACGAAGGAGCCGGGCCGCGGGACGGGGCTCGGCCTCTCCACCGTCTACGGCATCGTCAAGCAGCACCGCGGCTACGTCGACGTCGTCAGCGAGGTCGACCGGGGCAGCTCGTTCGGCGTCTACCTCCCCCGGGTGGAGACGCGGCCCACGCCCGATCGGCCCACGCCGCGGGAGCGGATCAAGCCCGGCAGCCGCGAGACCGTGCTCTTCGTCGAGGACGAGGTCGCCCTCCGCGACCTCATGCACCGGGTGCTCGCGAAGGGGGGATACACCGTGCTCGCGGCGGGAGACGGCGTCGAGGCCCTGTCGCTGGTCGAGTCGCACGCGGGGCGGATCGACATCGTGGTGACCGACGTGATCATGCCGCGCATGAGCGGCCCCGAGCTCGCGACGCGCCTGCGCGCGCGCGACCCGGCGGTCGGCCTGCTCTACGTCTCGGGGTACACCGCCGACCAGCTGCGCTCCCAGGCCGACCTGGGCGCGGACGCGACGCTGCTCCCGAAGCCGTTCACCGCGGACGGCCTCCTCCGGAAGGTCCGCGAAGTCCTCGACGGGCCGCGCCGGCCCGTGTCCTGACCAGCGCTCGACCCTACGGGTCACGTGGCATGGCCACTGCACAGGTCGGTCGCGGAGGGCCCACATGACACGCGAGTCAGGTCGTCAGGCTCCCGCACCTGGAGGGGCCCTTCGGTGTGGCGGACACTGACACCGTCGCGGCTCACGATGCCCGCCGGCCACGGGCAGCAGCTCCTGCTGCTGTCTCTCGGCGGGCTGGTGCCGGCGCTCCTTTTCGTCGCCCTGTACGGACGGCCCGAGAGGCTCGTGCGCTTCTTCCCGGACGACGCGTTCTATTACCTGCAGGTGGCATGGACGGCTGCCCATGACGGAAGGGTTTCGTTTGACGGGCGGAACGTGACGACAGGATTCCATCCCCTGTTCTTCGCCTCGTGCGTGCTGTTGGCGACCCTCGCGAGCAAGGCTGGCGTCCTTGTCTTGGTGTTCGTCTTGAATGGACTGGCGTTGACGGCGACGCTGCAGATGCTGTTCGCGACGTTGACCGGCCCCATTGGTGCGCGGTCGCTGGCAACCACGGCGGGAATGCTGCCGTTGTTCACTATGCTGCTGTGGACCAGCTCCGGTCTTGAGTCTGCGGTGGTATTGCCGGTCGCCGCGGTCTTCGGCGCTGTCTGGCTAGGCAGTTCACGTGACGCGCATTCCAGCTGGCGATGGGGCCTCGGCATCGGCACGTGCGCAGCCCTCCTGTGTCTTGCTCGTTTGGATCTCGTCATCGCTCTTGGCCCGTTCGCGATCTATCTGCTGGCACGGAACCTACGGTACCGCCAGCTCGGGCACTTGTCGTCTGCGGTCCTCGGCTACGCAGCGGTGATCGGTCCCTACTGTCTCTGGAATATCTGGCTCCAGGGCAACGTGATCCCGACGTCGGCGATCGTGAAGCTGACCCTGCAGCACTCCTTGGTCACTAACTGGCGGGCGTTGACGTTCGGCAACTCCGTCGGCGTCGTGCTCTTCTTGGTGCCGCTCGTTCTGAACCTGCTTGCCCTCTTCAAGCGCGTCTATGACGAGCACGAGGGACGCTACGTCGCGTTGTTGTCGCTCTCGGCGCTCCTCTACCTGGGCTATGTGCTCTTCCTGGGCAAGGGCGTGTTCCGCTGGTATCTGGCGTATCTCGTTTTCGGTTCGCTCGTAGCGTTGGTCGTGCTTGTTCGGTGGCTAGCGGACCACGTGCGGTTGCCTGATTCCTGGGCCTTCCGTCTTGTGTTCGCCGCGCTGGTCGGCGCGTGTAACATGGGATTCTTCATAGGCTGGTCGCACCAGGAAACGGTGAGCGTGGCCCTGTGGCGGATGACGAACGAGCTCAACGTCACCGTGCCGGCCAACGCTCGGCTGGCGACAGTCGACGCCGGTGTGGTTGGCTACTTCGGACGTTTCAAGGTCTTCGCCCTGGATGGTCTGGTCAATAGCCTGGAGAACTGGCGAAGATATCTGTCGCACGGCGACATCGCCGGTTACGTTCGAGCGGAGGGCGTCGAGTATCTGCTCATGCCCGAGACGGAGCAGCCGCAGCTGGATGAGGAGACGGTGGTGGTGCCGGGCCGCGTCGAGCTGATCCTGGGCAGCGACCAGCTGCTCGGCCGTCATGCGATAGCGCCCCGGTTCACCGAGAGACTCTATCGACTGAAGCCGGACTAGCAGAGCTCGGTTCCTGCGGCCGCGTCCTGGCTCTGTCCTGACGGGCGAGGCCGCGCCGGCCTGCGAGCGTCAGCCGGCCCGCGCTGCTACTTCACCAGCCCGAAGCTCCTCGGCAGCCACCAGTAGATCTCGGGGAAGTAGGTCGTGATCGCCAGCACGACCAGCATGCAGGCGAGCAGCGGCAGGAGCGGCGGGAGAAGCTTGTCCATCGACACGCGCCCGACCTTCACGGCGACGAACAGGGCCGTGCCCACCGGCGGGGTGGTCAGGCCGTAGGCCAGGTTGACGACCATGATCAGGCCGAGGTGCACGAGGTCGATCCCGAACTTCTGCGACACCGGAATGAGGATCGGCACCAGCATGATCAGGGCCGGCGTCATGTCGACGAACATCCCGACCACCATCAAGAAGACATTCAGGGTCAGGAGGAACAGCCACTTGCTGGCGATCAGGTCGAAGAAGTTGTCGGCCAGCATGCGCGGCAGGTTCTCGTAGGTCAGGATCCACGAGAACACGGAGCAGGTGGCGATCAGCAGCATCACCACGGCGTTGGTCAGGCAGCACTGCCAGATGATCTCGGGCAGGTCGCGCCACTTGATCTCCTTGTACACGAGAACCGTGAGCGCGAGCGCGTACACGCACGCGGCCGCGCCCGCCTCGGTCGCCGTGAACACGCCGGTGATGATGCCGCCCAGGATGATCACCATCGTGAAGACGCCGGCCAGGCCGTCCAGGACGCGCCGGACCTTCTCGCGCCGCGGTAGCCGGGGGAGGACCTTCTGGTGGTACAGCTTCCCGTGGACGAAGCTCGCGCCCATCAGCGACAGGCCGATCATGACGCCCGGGATGATGCCGGCCACGAACAGGGCCGCGATCGACACGGAGCCCGCGACGTGCGCGAAGATGATCATGCCGATCGACGGCGGGATGATCGGGCCCATCGTCGCGGCGGTCAGCACGATGGCGGTGGCGAAGCGTCGCGAGTAGCCGTCCTTCACCATGGCCGGGATCATCATGCTGCCGATGGACGACACCTCGGCGACCGCCGAGCCGGTCACGCCGCCGAAGAACATCGAGGCGACGCACACGATCTGGGCGAGGCTGCCCGGCAGCCACCCGACGAGCACCTCGGCCATGCGCACGAGCCGCATGGCCACCCCGCCCCGCGCCATCAGCGTGCCCGCGAACACGAAGAAGATCACCGCTAGCAGCGGGAACGTGTTGATGGCCGTGAGCATGCGCTGGACGATCGTGGCGTTGTCGACGCCGGGCAGAAGCAGCGTCGCCACCACCGAGGAGACGCCCACGGCGAACGAGATGGGGACGCCGACCGCCATCAGCGCCACGAAGACCAGGCCTAGGATGGTGAGCGTCATGCGTCAGTCCACCGACTGGCCGACCTGGGACTCGTGCTGGCCCCGCAGGGCGTCGATCGTGGCCTTCAGCGCGAACAGCATGAGCAGCGCGCCGGACACCGGCATCGCCACGTAGTACCAGTAGTTCTTGAACGGAATCGTCTCCATCAGGTCGCCGCCGAACTCCTGGACGAAGACGACGCCGTAGCGGAGCACGATCCACCCGAAGCCGAGGATCAGGAGGCCGATGAACCCGCCGAGGCCGCGGCGGACGCGGGTGGGCAGCGCGTTGAAGAGGATGTCGAAGCCGACGTGCTCCCGCTTGGCCACGCAGGCGGCGGCGCCGAGGAAGGAGATCCAGATCAGGAGGTAGCGGGGCACCTCCTCGGTCCAGGAGACGGCCTGGCCGAAGACGTAGCGGGCCACGACCGCCGCGACGACGATGACGAAGAGCGCCGTCGCCAGCGCGATGCAAACGAGGCGCACCGCCGCCAGAGCCCATGCGACCGCGAGATCGAGCAGGTGGAGCACGTCCCCTCCGGGCGGGCGCCGCGAGGAACGGGGGTCGCCCGTTCCTCGCGGGCAGGCGGGGCGATCAGAACTTCTTGCCGGAGTCGAGGATGAAGTCGATCGTCTTCTCGACGTTCAGGCGCTTGGCCTCGGCCGTCACGAGCGGCTTGACGGCGTCCATGAAGGGCTGCTTGTCCACCTCGATGATCTGGGTGAACTTGCTCTTCAGCTCGCCGAGGTCCTTGTTCTCGGAAACCTTCCAGGCGCCGCGCATGTAGCCCTGGGCCAGCGCCCCGGCCTGGACGACCGCGGCCTTCTGCTGGTCGTTGAGCTGGTTGTAGAGCTTCATGGACATGACGATCAGGTCCGGGATCCGCATGTGCTCGTCCAGGGTGTAGTACTTCGTGACCTCGTAGAACTTCTTGGTCACGACCGAGGGGTGGTTGTTCTCGGCGCCGTCCACCACGCCGGTCTGCAGCGCCGTGTAGAGCTCGGCCCACGCGACCGGCACCCCGGTGGCCCCCATCGCCTCCATGGTCTTCACCATCACCGGCGAGGCCATGACGCGGATCTTCTGTCCCTTGAGGTCGGCGGGGGTCTTCACCGGCTTCTGGGTGAAGAAGTTGCGCGAGCCCGAGTCGATGTAGCCGATCTTCTTCAGCCCCTTCTCCTCGAGCGATTTGACGAACGCCTCTGCCTCCGGCTGCGCCAGGAACCACCAGAAGTGCTTCTCGTTCTTGAAAATGAACGGGAGCGAGAACATGTCCATCGCCGGGACGACCTGGTTCAGGTTCGACGCCGACACGGTCGTGAAGCCGATCGTCCCGTTCCGCACGCTCTGCACGTTCGCCACCGCGTCGCCCAGCTGCGTGTTGGCGTAGGTCTCGACCTTCACGGTGCCCTTGGTCAGCGTCTCGACCTGCTCGGCGAAATACCGCTCGGCGAGCGTGGACGGGTGGTCGAGCGGCTGGATGCCGGAGTACTTCGTGACGATCTGGGCGCTCGCCGGCAGCGCGACCAGGGCCACGGCGAGTGCAAGTGCTGCGTACGCCAAGCCTCTCTTCATGCCGTACCTCCCTTCAACTGAGTCGTTTGACAGCCTCTGGCCCCGCCGGGAACGCGTTCCCCCAGGATCCGGGGCGGTCCCTGGCGCGGCTCCTAGGAAACAGCACATCGTCTCGGAAGGCAATCGATGCGCGGGGACTGCCCCGCTCGCTCGGTGCCCGCCTCGGCCGCGGCCGGATCCTGCCGCGCGCAACGCCGGCGCCACTCAGCGCCCCGGCATTCCCAGCAGGGAGCGTGTGGCCATCGCCTCGCCGTAGTGCGTCCACGGGTGGGTGAGACCGAGATAGCCGAGGAAGTAGCCCCGGCTCCTGTCGGGAAGGCCGACCCAGAACTCCTCCACCCACTGGCCGGCGGGCCGGAGCGGGCGATCCTCGTCGACGACGCGCCGGATGTAGGCCTCGTCGTGCGCGACGTCCAGGTCCTCCGGGCGCAGGGCGTTGACGAGCGCGCGGGTCCGGCGCTCGAGCGTCTCCCAGTAGGCGCGCAGGGCGGCGAGGTCGATTCGCGCCGACAGGTCGGCCACCTCCGCGGCCGTCATCCCCGTGCCGATGTCCGGCTCCGGCGCGCCGAGGCGCGGCCCCCAGCCCTCCTCGAAGAAGAGCTGCGGGCGCCGGCCGACGAAGCGGCTCACCCCGACGTCCTCGGCGCGCGCCATGTGCCAGACGATCCAGGCGACCGGGTTCACCGCCGGCGCCGGACGCTGGCGGATCTGGGCGTCGCTCGGCTCGCCGAGGAGCCGCTCGCCCACGAACTGGTGGATCGGCTCGTAGCGTCGCAGGAAGAACTGGACGGCGTCCATGGCGTCCTCCGGGGGGGTCTCCAGGCCAACGCGCCCATCGCTTGCCCGCTGCCGGTCGCCCGAAGATACCCAGGAAGGGGTGTCCGAAGCCAGCCCCCGCCGCCCGGGCCGTTTCTTGACAGCCGCGCCGGGCCGCCGATATCGTGAGGGTCCCCTTTGCGGGACCCGGGAGGCACACCCATGGCGCGCCAGGTCAAGATCTACGACACCACGCTCCGGGACGGCACCCAGGGAGAGGGCGTGTCCTTCTCCATGGAGGACAAGGTCCGCCTGGCCCAGCGTCTGGACGCGCTCGGCGTGCACTACATCGAGGGCGGCTGGCCCGGATCTAACCCGAAGGACATGCGGTTCTTCCGCCGGATCCTCGACGTCCCGCTGAAGCAAGCCCGTGTGGCCGCATTCGGCGCCACCCGCCGGGCCGGCATCCCCGCTGCGGCCGACGCGAGCCTCCAGGCCCTCGTCGAGGCGCGGACGCCGGTGGCCACGATCTTCGGGAAGTCCTGGCCGTTCCACGTCACCCACGCCCTCCAGACGACGCTGCCCGAGAACCTCCTGATGATCGCCGACTCGGTGGCCTTCCTCGTCCAGAACGTCGAGGAGGTCGTGTACGACGCCGAGCACTACTTCGACGGCTTCAAGCGCGATCGGGAGTACGCGCTCGAGACCCTCCGCGCGGCCGAGCGCGCGGGCGCGAGCTGCCTCGTGCTCTGCGACACGAACGGCGGGAGCCTGCCCTCGGAGGTCGCCGAGATCGTGCGCGAGACGCGGCGGCACGTCCGGACCCCGCTCGGCATCCACGCCCACAATGACGGCGAGTGCGCGGTCGCGAACTCGCTGGCGGCGGTCCTCGAGGGCGCCGAGCAGGTGCAGGGGACGCTCAACGGCTTCGGCGAGCGTTGCGGGAACGCGAACCTCGTGTCGATCATCCCGAACCTCTCGCTGAAGCTCGGGCTCCAGTCGATCCCGGAGCTCCACCTCCGCGAGATGCGGGACGTGGCGCGCTTCGCCTTCGAGCTCGCCAACCGGACGCCCTGGCAGAGCCAGCCGTTCGTCGGTGACTCGGCGTTCGCCCACAAGGCCGGGATGCACGTGTCGGCGATCCTGAAGCACCCCGAGACCTACGAGCACATCACCCCCGACCTCGTGGGCAACCACCGCCGGGTGCTGGTCTCGGAGCTCGCCGGGAAGTCGAACATCCTCTGGAAGGCGCGCGAGTACGGGATCGACCTCGAGAAGGAGACGCCGGAGACGCGCCGGATCCTCGACACGCTGAAGCGGCTCGAGGACGAGGGGTACCAGTTCGAGGGCGCCGAGGCGTCGTTCGAGCTCCTGATGGAGCGGGCCCTCGGGAACCACCGCGCGTACTTCGACCTCGACGGCTACCGGGTGATCGTCGAGGCTCGGCGCGACGATCGGGAGCCCCTCGCCGAGGCGACGGTCAGGGTCCAGGTCAAGGGGATCTCCGAGCACACGGCCGCGACCGGGAACGGGCCGGTCAACGCGCTCGACCACGCGCTCCGGAAGGCCCTCCAGGAGTTCTACCCGAACCTCCAGGAGATGCACCTGGTCGACTACAAGGTGCGGATCCTCGACGAGACCAGCGGCACCGCGGCCAAGACGCGCGTCCTGATCACCTCCGCCGACGGCGAGGAGACCTGGGGCACCGTCGGCGTCGCCTGCAACATCATCGACGCGTCCTGGCAGGCCCTGGTCGACTCGGTGGAGTACAAGCTCCGCCGCGACGAGCGCCGCAGTCTCCGGTAGCGCCGCGAGCCCGAGGGATGCTGGCGCGCCCGCGGCAGATCGTTCTGTCCCTCCTAGTCGTCGTGCCCGCCGTCCTGCTGGTCTCGGCCGACCGGGCCGGGGGCCAGTCGACGCCGCCCGCCTCGGAGCGCGACCCAAACCCGGCGACCTTGGAGGAAAGCGACCCGTGAGCTTCCACATCGGCTACGTGGTGTTCCCGAACCTGACGCAGCTCGACTTCACGGGGCCGCTCCAGGTGCTGAGTCGCCTGCCGGACTCGACGACGCACATCGTGGCCAAGACGCGCGCGCCGGTGCCGTCGGACACCCCGCTCGCCATCCCGCCGACGGTGACGTTCGCGGACTGCCCGCCCCTCGACCTCCTCTGCGTGCCCGGTGGGTTCGGCGTGGACCAGGCGGTGGAGGACGAGGAGACGATCGCCTTCGTGCGCCGGGCCGCCGCGCGCGCGAGCTACGTCACGAGCGTCTGCACGGGCGCGTTCGTCCTCGGCGCGGCCGGCCTCCTCAGAGGGAAGCGCGCGACCACTCACTGGGCCTACCACCACCTCCTGCCGCGGGTGGGGGCGATCCCCGTGCACGAGCGGGTGGTCCGTGACGGCAACACGATCACCGGCGGCGGCGTCACCGCGGGCGTCGACTTCGCCTTCACGGTGATGAACGAGATCGCCGGGCCGGTCGTGACGCAGTCGGTGCAGCTCGGGATCGAGTACGATCCGAAGCCGCCCTTCGTAGGCGGGTCGCCCGGGCGCGCCCCGGCGGAGATCAAGGCGGCGGTCGACCAGCGCTACGCGCCGCGCCTCCCCGTGTTCGAGCAGATCCTCGACCGCGTCGCCGCGCGGCGCTAGCCCGAAGAACCTCCCGGAGCCCTCGACGCTCACCGGCGAGCGTCGAGGGCCTCTCCGCCTTCACCTGGACGTCGCCCGACTGCGCCCGCAGTCCCGCGCTGTTCTTCCGCCAGTGGTTGCCCGCGTCAGGGGAGGGACTGCCATGTAAAGCATTTCCACAGCTCACTATTTGCTCCGCATCCACAGTGTTTTGACACGTGATCTACTAATGTGTAGAGTTCACTACATCATGAATACCGGCACGGCCTGGCTCCAGCTGGTCACGAGCCTCCCCACGGAGAACGCGACGGAGCGCATGCGCGTCTGGCGCGCGCTGAAGGCGACGGGGGCCGGCGTGCTGCGGGACGGCGTCTACGTCCTGCCCGAGCGCCCGGATCTCCAGGAGGTCCTCGTGGGCCTGGCCGCGGAGATCACCGAGGCTGGCGGGAGCGCGCACCTCCTGCGCGTGGAGTCGCGTGACGCGGCCCAGACCGACGCGCTGCGGGCCCTGGTCGACCGGACGACAGACTACGCGGCCCTCGCGGACGAGATCGGCCGCGCGCGGAAACGCTTCACGCGGCGGGACCTGGCCGCCGTCCGCCGCCAGAGCCGGACCCTTCGCCGCCAGTTCGAAGCGCTCGCCGCGATCGACTTCTTTCCTGGGGCGGCGAAGGCCCACGCCGAGGCCGCGCTCCTCGAGGTGGAGGCGGCCGCCATCGAGATCTTGAGCCCCGGCGAGCCGCAGGGGCGACGCGGGCCGGTTCTCCGGCTCGATCGCAGCCAGTACCGGCGGCGCGTCTGGGCGACCCGCAAGGCGCCGTGGGTCGACCGCTTGGCCTGCGCGTGGCTCATCAAGCGGCACATCGATCCGGCCGCGTCCTTCGTCTGGCTGGAGACCCCGGGCGACCTGCCGACCCGCGCCGTCGGATTCGATTTCGACGGGGCGCCATTCACCCACGTCGAGTCGCGCGTGACGTTCGAGGTGTTCCTGAAGAGCTTCGACCTCGACGGTGACGACGCGCTGCGGCGACTGGGCGACCTCGTCCACTACCTCGATGTAGGGGGGATCCCGGTGGCCGACGCGGCCGGGGTGGCGACGGCCCTCACCGGAGCCAAGCACCAGAGCCGCGACGACGACCAGCTCCTGAAGCACGCGCTCGCGCTGTTCGACTGGCTCTACGCCGCGTACACGGAGGCGGAGCGTGACGCGGAAGACGGGCCGGCCTGACCTAGCATGCGCATCCTGTCGCGCCGCCAGGTCCTGGACCTGCTGGGCCTCCGCGAGTGCATCGCGGCGGTCGAGAGCGCCTTCCGCCTCCACGCCGAAGGTCGGACGCTCGGTCCGGGCGTGCTGGGGGTGCCCGCCCCGCGCGGCGGCTTCCACATCAAGGCGGCCGGGCTCGTCGGACCCCGCAGCTACTTCGCGGCCAAGACGAACGCGAACTTCCCGGAGAACCCGCGCCGATTCGGCGTGCCGACCATCCGCGGGACCGTCGTGCTCGCCGACGCCGAGACCGGCGAGCCCCTCGCGGTGATGGACTCCGCGAGCGTGACCGCTCTCCGGACCGGGGCGGCCACCGCCGTGGCCGCGAAGCACCTGGCGCGGCCCGACTCGCGCGTCGCCACGCTCGTGGGGTGCGGCGCCCAGGGGGCGACGCAGCTGGCCGCCATCGCCGCCGTGCTTCCGTTGGAGCACGCCTGGGTGCTCGACACCGACCCGGCGCGCGCCGAGGCGCTGGCCGTCCGGGCCCGGGCCGACCTCGGGATCCGCGTCTCGATCGCCACCGACCTCCGGGCCGCGCTGCGCGAGAGCGACGTGTGCGTCACCTGCACGCCGTCACGCCGTCCGCTCGTGTTCCGGGGCGACGTCGCGCCCGGGACCTTCGTCGCCGCCGCCGGGGCCGACAGCCAGGGCAAGCAGGAGCTCGAGCCGGCGCTGGTCGCGGCGTCGACGCTCGTCGTCGACGTGCTCGAGCAGTGCGCGGAGATCGGCGAGCTGCAGCACGCGCTGGCGGCGGGGCTGATGACCCGGGCGGGCGTGCACGCGGAGCTGCCGGACGTGGTCGCCGGCCGGCGGCCGGGCCGCACGCAGGACGACGAGATCACGGTGTTCGACAGCTCGGGCACCGCGCTGCAGGACGTCGCCGCGGCCATCGTGGTCTACGAGCGGGCGCTCGCCCGTGGCTGCGGCACGGAGGTGACCCTCGATGACTGAGCCGGAGGGCGGCATGACCCCGGCCGGGGCCCGGCCCACGACGCGCGCCCTGGTCAACTACTTCCTCTATCTCGGCAGCCTGGGATTCGGGGGGCCGGTGGCGCTGGTCGGCTACATGCAGCGGGACCTCGTCGAGCGTCGCGGGTGGTTCACGAAGGAGGAGTACATGAAGTCCCTGGCGCTCGCCCAGCTGGCGCCGGGACCGCTGGCCGCGCAGCTGGCGATCTGCCTCGGCTACGTGCACTCGCGGATCACGGGGGCGACTGTGGTGGCGCTCGCGTTCGTCCTGCCGTCGTTCGGCATGACGGTGGCGATCAGCTGGCTCTACGTCCGCTTCGGCGGGCTCACGTGGATGCAGGCCGCGTTCTACGGCGTCGGGGCGGCGGTGATCGGGATCATCGTGCTCGCCGCCTACAAGCTGGCGAAGCTCACGATCGCCAAGGATCGGCTGCAGTGGGTGATCTTCGCGGTCCTCGCGGTGTCGACGGCGTGGACCGAGTCGGAGATCCTCTGGCTCTTCCTGCTCGCGGGGGTCGTCTCGATGGTGGCGTCGGCGCCGCCGGCGTGGCTCAAGCGGTCGGCGCCGGCGTGCCTCGCGGTGGCGGCCACGCCCGAGCTGCTCGCCCAGATCCTGCTCTTCTTCGCCAAGGCCGGCGCGTTCGTGTTCGGCAGCGGGCTCGCGATCGTGCCGTTCCTCTACGGCGGGGTGGTCCAGGAGTACGGCTGGCTCAACGACAAGCAGTTCCTGGACGCCGTCGCGGTCGCCATGCTGACGCCCGGCCCGATCGTCATCACCGTGGCCTTCATCGGCTATCTCGTGGCGAGCTTTCCCGGGGCGGTCGCGGCGGCGGTCGGCGTCTTCCTTCCGGTCTACCTGTTCGTCGTGATCCCGTACCCCTTCTTCGACCGCATCAGCGCCAACGTGAAGGTCAAGGCGTTCGTGGCGGGCGTGACGGCGGCGGCCTCCGGCACCATCGCGGGCGCCTGCTTCGTCCTCGCCCGCCGCGCCATCGTCGACGTGCCCACCCTCGTGATCGCGCTCGCGGTCCTCGGCATCACGTGGCGCTTCAAGGTGCCAGAACCCCTGCTCATCGCGGCGGGCGCCGCGGCGGGCCTCGTCATCGTGTCACTGGGATGAGGAGCGTGCCATGAAGTGGATCACTCGTGAACGTGCGCGGGTCGACCGGATCGCCTGCCCCTGGCTGATCACGCGGTTCATCGATCCGAAGCCGGAGTTTCTCTTCGTCCCGGCCAATCAGGTGCTCGAGGCGGCGACGCGCGAGGGCGCGACCGCCTACGACATCCCCAGGGTCGAGCTGGGGCACCACGGGCCGGAATGCTCCTTCGACGCGTTCGTCGCGCGGTACGAGCTGGCGGATCCGGCCCTCGCCGGGCTGGCGCGCATCGTGCGGGGGGCCGATACCGACGACCGGGCGCTGACGCCGGAATCGGCGGGGCTCTACGCCGCGGCCACCGGATTCCAGGCGACGAGCCGGGACGACTTCGACAACATGGCGCGCCAGTTCCCGCTGTACGATGCCCTCTACGCGTACTGCCGGGCGCAGAGCCCGACACCGGCGATGCCCCGGGTGCTGTTCGTCTGTCTCCACGGGGCGGCCAAGAGCGTCATCGGGGCGTCGCACTTCCGCCGGCTGGCCGCTGCCCGGGGCCTCGCGATGGACGCGGTGGCCGCTGGCACGGAGCCCGACCCGGAGCTCGCGCCCGGGGCGGTGAAGGGGCTCGCCGGCGAGGGATTCTCGGCCACACCGAGCCGACCGCGGCCGGTCACGCTCTACGACCTGGCCAGCGCGTCGCGCATCGTCAGCTTCGGCTGCGACGTCGCCCCGGCGAAGGGCCAGCGGGTCGACCGCTGGGACGTGCCCGCGGTGAGCGACGGCTACGCCGCCGCGCGCGACCGCATCGTGGCGAACGTGGAGCGGCTGGTCTCGGAGCTCGCGGCCGGACGCTGACGCGCCGGCCCCCGACGAGCCCACGGCCCGAGCGCGCCTTAGCGCCGGGGCTCGATCGCCTGGAGGGCCTCGGCGGCGGCCTCCCGGACGCGCTCGTCAGGGTCGCGGAGGCCGGGCCGGAGCGCCGGCACGGCGTCGCGCGCCACCGGGCCCATCAGGCCGAGCGCGCGCGCGGCATTGATGCGGACCTGGCGGTCCGGATCCTGGCCGAAGGCCGCCGAGAGCGCCGGTACCGCCTCGCGCGCGGGCGGCGAGTGGAACCCCATCAGTCCGAACGCGGCCTCGGCCCGGACCTCGGCGTTGGGGTCGCGGAGCGTCTCCACCAGCGCGGCGATGGCCCCGCGCGGCGGCGCCTCCATGGACCGGAACGACGAGGCGGCCACCTTGCGCACGCCGGGCTCCGGGTCCTTGAGCGCGACCAGGAGGGCGGGCGTGACGCCCGGCCCGCCGTTCGGCTGCTGCCCGAGCCGCGTGAGCGTGTAGACGGCGTTCGTTCGCACGTCCGGCTCGGGGTCCCGGAGCATGGCGGCGAGCGGAGCGATCGCCTCGCGCGGCGGGGGCGCGAGAAAGCCGAGCGCCTGCGCCGCGAACGCTCGCTGCGCCGGATTGTTCGCGGGCTTGAGACCGTCCACCAGCAGGGGCATGAGGCGGCGGTCGTTGCTCTGCTGCTCGATGACCTTCCGCAGGGTCGATTGCGGGCGGTCGGAGAGCGAGTTCCCGAACGGCGTCCCGACCTCGGCGAAGAGCGTCGGGAAGATCTCGACGGCCGGCGCGGTGCCCGCGAGCCCCACCGCCGCGTTGTGGCGCGTCAGGGGATCGGGATCGCCGAGACTCGCGCGGAACGCCGGCGTCCACGCCCGCGGGTCCGCCTTGAGCTTCTTGAGGGTCCAGCCCATGTCCACGCGCGCCGGGCCGTCCGGCTCGGCGGCGACGGCCGTGGTCAGGACGGGCACGATCTGCGCCGCGGCGCCGTCGTAGCGCATGAGCGCGTCCGCCGCCCGGCGCCGCACCCGCGGGTCGGGGTCCCGGACCGCGCGGAGCAGCGGGTCCACGGCCTCGGGCAAGGGCGCGAGGTCGCCGAGGGTCTTCGCGGCCTGCGCGCGGACCTGGGGGTCCTTGCTCTCGCGGATGTCGGTGAGCGCGCGGTCGGCCCGCTCCCGAGGCGTCTCTGGCTGGCCCCCGTCGAGGGCCGCGCAGCCCGCCGCCAGGACGGCGCCGAGCAGGGCGAGGACGGCGAGCGTCGCGCGCATCCTCATGGCTTCGGCGCCGGCGCGCCGCCCCGGGCCGGCGCCGCGCGCAGGATGTCCTCCGCCCGGGCGCGGTAGCTCTTGTGCGCGGTGTCGACCGGCGTGTCGCCGAGCCGGTTCCGCGCCTTCGTGTCGGCGCCGTACTTGAGGAGCACCTCCAGCATCTCCACCGCGTCCTGGCGGGCCGCGACGTGGAGGGGCGTGTCGCCGTCCGAGTCCTTCGGGCTGGCCGACGCGCCCCCGCGCAGGAGGGCCTCCACGATCGGCCGGTTGTTGGCCGCCACCGCCTCGTGGAGGGGCGTCCGCCCGTTCTTGGCGGCGACGTCGGGCTTCGCGCCGGCCGAGAGGAGCACCTCGACGTTCGCGAGACCCTGGGCGCGGCCGGCCGCGAGGAAGAGCGCGGTCTCGCCCGCGGCGTCCACGGCGTCGGGGCGCGCGCCCGCCTTGAGGAGCACCGTCGCGATGGAAGGCCGCGGCTCGCCGGCGCGCCCGGTCGTCTCGTGGAGGGCGGTCCGCCCGTCGCGACAGACGAGCGTCGCGTCCGCGCGCGCCCCGAGGATGTCGGCGACGTTCGAGGGATAGCCCTCGTTGGCGGCCACGCAGAGCGCGGTGTCGCCGTTCTTCGCCTGGGCGTTCACGGGCGCGCCGGCCTTGAGCAGGAGGCCGAGGGTCTTCCCGTCGCGCTGGCGCGCGGCGTGGTGGAGCGCCGTCCAGCCCGCGCGCCAGCCGCTCGGCTCGGCCGCGTCGGGGCGGACGCCCGCCTCGAGCAGGAGCCCCACGATCTCCACGTCGTCGCGGGAGGCCCGCAGGAGGAGCTCCTGCGGGGTGAGCGCGATCAGGCGGGACTCGAGCGTCTTGCGGGCGCGCGCGGCGTCCGCCGCCGCCGTGACGGCCACCAGCGCCGTCAGGGCGACGAGCGCCGCCCGCATCGCGCGGGCCGAGCGGAACCCCGGGCCGGATTCCACGATTCGCCGGGCGGGACGGACCGCGCTAGAGGCCCGCGCGCTGGCGCCAGGCGAGGATCTGGCCGGCGTGCTCGCGGTAGTGGTGGGGGCCGTTCAGGTCCACCACGCGCGTTGCGGTCTTGTCGGGCCCGAAGCGCGACTCGGGGACCGCGGCGGCCGCGGCGAGGAAGTCACGGTGGGACGCGTCGAGCGCCGCGCGGAGGCCCGCGACGGTCAGGCCGCGCCGCGCGCCGACCAGACGCGCGTTCCAGCCGTCGAGATCCGCGTAGCTCACGCCGTCGGCGAGCGGCTTCTCCCCGCGCGCGATGCGCTCGAGCACCGGGATCATCTCGCGATGCCAGCCGGTGATGTGCGCGAGGATCTCGCGGATGCCCCAGGTCCCGAACCAGGGCCGTCGCATGGCCTCGTCGTCGAGCCCCACCAGGGCGCGCTTCAAGGCCCCGAGATCGTCGTCGGCCCGTCGGAGGAGGTCGGCCTTCAGGCTCATCGCGCCCGAGGGTAGCACGATCCGGACGGCCGGCGCGGCGATGCTGGGTGGCGCGCGTGGTAGGCTCGGGGACGTGGTCGAGCACACCACGACCGTCCAGGTGCGCTGGGGCGACGCGGATCCCGCGGGGATCGCGTTCTACCCGCGCTTCTTCGAGTGGTACGACATCGGCACCGAGGCCCTCTTCGCCTCGCTGGGCCTCGCGTGGCCCGAGGCGTTCCCGCGCTACGGGATCGTCGGCGTGCCCATCCTGGAGGCGGGGTCGCGCTTCGTCTCGCCGGTCCGCTACGGCGACGCCGTCGCGGTCCGGACGCGCGTCGCGTGGGTGCGCGGGAAGACGTTCCGCGTCGAGCACGAGCTCTCCGTCGGCGCCCGCCGCTGCGCCGAGGGCTTCGAGGTCCGGGCCTGGGTGGCGCGCCCGGAGTCGCCGGACGCGTCTCTCCGCGCCCTCCCCATCCCGCCCGACGTCGTCGCGAAGCTCACCGGCGGCGACTGAGCCGCCGGCCCGCGGCGCGGCCGCGGCGATCAGACCCGGGGGCGTCGCGCGGTGAAGACGTGCGCGCGGCGGCGGCAGCGCACGGGGTGGTCGCCGAGCTCGGCGGCGACGTTGCGGGCGATGGTTCCGACGAACGCCGCGTGCTGCTCCGCCGTGGCGCCTCCCGCTACTGCTTCACCGCGCCGAAGGTGAGCCCGGTGACGATGTGGCGCTGGACGATCAGCGCCAGCACGAGGACCGGGAGCGTGATCATCGTCGCCGCGGCGGCCAGCGTGCCCCAGTTGATCTCCTCGTAGGAGATCATGTTGAAGACGGCGATCGGAAGGGTGCGGGTCTCACGGCCGGCCAGGATCACCGAGAAGAGGAAGTTGTTCCACGAGAACACGAACGACAGGATCGCCGTCGCCATCACCCCCGGCCGCACCAGCGGCAGGGCCACGCGCCAGAACACGCCGAAGTAGGAGCAGCCGTCGATCAGCGCGGCGTCCTCCAGGTCGGGCGGCACGTCCTCGAAGAAGCCGATCATGACCCAGATGATGATCGGGAGGCCCACGATCAGGTGCGTCAGGATGAGCGCCGCGTGCGTGTCCACCAGCCTGAGCTGCCGGAAGAAGATGTACCAGGGGATGAGATACGAGATGCCGGGGATGATCCGGGCCACCAGCACGGTAAGCGCGAGGCGCTGCTGCCGCCAGCGCGCGATGGAGTAGGCGGCGGGGAGCCCGACGGCCAGGCCGAGCGCCGTGCAGCCGGCGGCCACCACGAGGCTGTTCCAGGTGTAGAGGAGGAACGGATACTTCGTGAAGACCTCCCGGTAGCCCTTCAGGGTCAGGCTGAACCAGAAGAAGGACGGCGGATAGGCCGTCGCCTCCACCTGGGGCTTCAGCGACAGCGTGAACATCCAGTAAAAGACGAACACCGTCGGGAACATGAAGAGCGCGGCCAGCGCGTAGAACCCGGCCGTGCGGAGCGCGCTGCGCCGGCCCCGGCTCACCATGCGGCGGTCCGCCGGAGCTTGATCAGGATCAGCGAGGTGCCCATCACGATGGCGAACAGGGCCACCGCCATGGACGACGCGTAGCCCATGTTGAAGTACGAGAAGGCCTGGTTGAAGAGCAGGATGTTGATCGTCTCCGTCGAGTTCGCGGGCCCGCCCTGCGTCATGATGAAGATGATGTCGAACGTCTTGATGGCGTCGATGGCGCGGAACAGGATCGCGACCACCAGGGCCGGCCGGAGGAGGGGCAGCGTGATGTGCCAGAACGACTGGAGCGCGGAGGCCCCGTCGATCCGCGCGGCCTCGTAGGGTTCCTGGGGCAGGCTCGCCAGCCCGGCGAGGGCGATCAGCATGATGAGCGGCGTCCACTGCCAGATGTCCACCACGGCCAGCGCGTAGAGCGCCGTCCCGCTGGAGTAGGTCCACTTGAACGGCGCCAGGTGGAGCACCGACAGGAGGTAGTTCGCCACTCCCAGCGTCGGGTGGTACATCATCACGAACACGAGCCCGATGGCGACCGGCGTCGCCACCATCGGCAGGATCGCGAGCGTCCGCAGGAGGCCGCGCCCCCAGAATTCACGGTTGAAGAGGAGCGCCATCGCGACGCCGAGCACCGCCTCGCCGGCGACCACCAGGGCGGTGAAGTAGAGCGTGCGGACCACCGCCATCTGGAACCGGGGATCGCCGAAGAGGATCTTCCGATAGTTCGCGAGGCCGACGAGCTTCGGCGGCGTCAGGCTGGAGGCGAACCAGTCCTGCAGGCTCATCCACACCGTGTAGACCACGGGGTAGACGATGATCGCCGCGACCAGGAGGACGGCCGGCGCCGGGAAGATCCAGCGGGCGTGCCGATGCAGCCAGCGCCCGAGGCGGCCCGACGCGGTCGGGGCCGGCCCGCGCGCGGCCAGATCCGTGGTCGCCGCCGGGATGCTCACGGACGCCCGGACGAGCGTCCCCGGCCGACCTGGTCGAGGCGGCCGGGGACGCCGGATCGAGCGGCGCTCATCCTTCGGTTTTGTTCAGCATGTCCTGGAATTCCTTCTGCGCCTCGGCGAGCACCTGGGCGGAGGGGGCGCCTTCGATGGCCTTCTGGATCGCCACGCCGATGATGTCGCGGTACTCGGTCACCCCCACGATCTCGGGGAGCCCGAGCCGGCCGATCTTGAGCGCATCCTGGTATGCCTGGTACCAGTCCGCCGGCATCTTGGGCTTCGCCTTGACCTCGGGATCCGTCCAGGGCGAGTTGCGTGCGACGCCGACGCCGGCCAGAAGCTCGCGCGCCGCGTTCGGCTTGTTGGTGGCCCACTGGGCGAACAGGAAGGCGGCCTCCTTGTTCCGGGACTGGGTCGAGACCGCCATGCCGGTCCCGTACAGGGACGAGAACGCCCCGGCCGGCCCCGGCGGCATCGCGACGTAGCCCACCTTCCCGACGATCTTCGACTTCGTCGCGTCCTCGAACTGGTTCGCGAAGTTGATGCCGTCGAAGTACGTGGCGACCTGGCCCTGCATGAACGACGCGGAGCACTCGTACCAGTTGAAGTTGATCACGCCGGGTGGGCCGTACTTCCGGAGCACACCCGCGTACCAGTCGAGCGCCGCGACGTTCTCCTTGCTGTCGAGCGCGGCCTTGCCGTCCTTCGTGAGGAAGTCCGCGCCGAACGAGAACTGCGTGTTGCTGAACATGGTGGCGTTCGCGTTCTTGAGCCCGCGGAAGACGGCGCCGTACATGCCGGGCGGGGTGTGGAACTGCTTGGCCTGCGCTTCCCACTCGGCATGGCTCTTCGGCGGCTTCAGGCCCTTCTGGGCGTACAGGTCCTTCCGGTAGAAGAGAATGACCGCGTCGACGAAGGCCGGGAGGGCGGAGATGCTGCCGTCCTTCTGCGTGATGATCGACTTGGCGCCGCCGGCGATGTCGTCGAAGTCCCAGTCGGCCGGCGTCAGCGTCCGGTCCTGGAGGAACCGGTTCAGGGGCTCGTACCAGCCGGCCTTCCAGAAGCGCTTCTTCTCCACGTGGAGCGAGGTGAAGAATCCGTCGACACCGCCGGAGGCCGAGGTCATCTCGACGACGAGCTTCTGGCGAGCCTGGATCTCGGGCAGGGTCTCCCACTTGATCTTCATCCCCGAGAGCGACTCGAACTCCGGGATGTTCTTCTCCAGCACCTCGACCCAGGGGTGCTTGGAGAGGATGAGGAACAGCTCCTTGCCCTGGAAGCGTTTCCAGTTGAAGCCCTGGGCGCGGGCCGGCGTGAAGACGAACGGCCCGGCGGCGGCCGAGGCCAGCGCCGTCGCGCCGAGGCGGAGCGCCGTGCGTCGAGAGAGTGTCCCCGGGTTCGCTGTCGTCTCTTCGTGGGCCATGGGGTCCTCCTTTGGCTCGAGGAGTCTGGGCGGTTGGGGGTGGACGGAGCCCTCAGCGGGCGGCCGCGGGCCCTCCGAGGTCGCGCGCCACCGCGAGGTCGGCGCTCACGTCGCGCTGGATCGTCGGGCTCAGCACGATCTCCTCCACCACCGTGCGCGGCGGGAGCGTGACGCAGAGCAGGATGGCGGCGGCCACGTCCTCGGGTTGCATCATCGAGGCGCGGGCGCGCGCGTCGGGAACGAGCGGCCGGTTCTCGAGGATCGGCGTGTCCACCTCGGCGGGCAGGATCGTGGTCGCCCGGATGCCCTTCTCGCGCAGCACCGTGTGGACGTGCCCCATCAGGTTCCTGACGGCGGCCTTCGCCGCCCCGTACGGCGCGCCGCCGAGGAGCCCGGGCCGGAACGCGGCGGCCGAGGAGACGGTCACGATTGTGCCGCCGCCCCGCGCGATCATGTCCGGCAAGACGGCCTGGGTGAGGGCGTAGACGCCGGTCATGTTGACCGCGAACACGCGCTCCCACTCCTCGAGGTCGACCCAGCGGACGTTCCGGACCCGGCTCGACGAGCCCGCGTTGTTGACCAGCACGTCCACGCGCCCGTGATGCCCGACGGTCCAGCGGGCGAGGGCGACGGCCTGCTCCGGGCTGCCGACGTCGACCGTCCGGGCGTCGGCGCGGCCGCCGGCCCGGGTGATCTCGGCGACGAGCGCGTCCAGAGGGGCGCGCCGCCGCCCGGCGAGCACGACGGCGGCGCCCTCGGCCGCGAGCATGAGCGCGGTGGCGCGGCCGATGCCGCTGCCGGCGCCGGTCACGATGGCCACCTGCCCGTCGAGCTTGCCCACGCGAGCCTCTAGTGGGACGAGGCGCGCCCGAGGACGCGCTCGCGCAGGCCGTCGAGGCTGAAGTCCTTGCCGACCACGTACTCGCGCAGCGCGCGCTCGTGCTCGTGGACCTTCCGGCACTGCGCGTAGACGCGGTCGGCGATCTCGATCGGCACCGTGGTCACGCCGTTCGCGTCGGCGTGGATCAGGTCGCCCGGGGCGACGCGCACCCCGTCGACGGTCACGGGCACGCCGACGTCGACCACGTTGAACGTGCCGTGGGACGGGGCCACGCCGAGCGCGAAGACGTGGAACCGGAGGGGGCGGATGCTCTCCAGGTCACGCACGGCGCCGTCGGTGACGAGCCCGAGCGCGCCGAGGCGGGCGCCGATCGTCGCCATGACGTCGCCGAGGTGGACGGAGTGCGCGGCGGCCGGGCTCACGTCCTGGAAGACCAGGACCGCCGGCTTCGGCGCGGCGGCGAGGGTCTCCCAGAGCGCCATGAACGGCTCGCGGCGGCGCGGCTGGCCGGGCGTCATGCTGTCGCAGGTCGCGGTCACCGCGTACCCGGCCATCACGCCGAGCTCCGGCGTGAGGCAGCGCACGCGCGCGCCCATGAAGCCCTCGCTGTCGTCGCGGGACTTGAACGCCTCGATGGCGTTGCAGATCGTGGGGGTGTCCACCGAGGCGAGCTCGGCGAGCAGGGCGGGATCGAGGATCCGTCGGGTCACGTGTACTCCCTCATGGCGAGCCCGGGCAGGGCGGCGGTGGCGCCGGGCCAGACGCCCGACGCCACGCGCCCCGACCGGTGCGGATGACGTTCTAGCTTTCGGTGCGGTTCAGGAGGTCCTGGAAGTCCTTGTGCGCCTCCGCCAGCACCTGCGCCGACGGCGCCCCCTCGATCGCCTTCTGGATGGCGACCCCGATGATGTCCCGGTACTCGGTGACGCTGTTGATCTCGGGGAGCCCGGGCTTCCCGATCTTCAACGACTCGAGATACGCGTCGTACCAGCTCTGGGGCATCTTCGGCTTGGCCTTGACCTCGGGGTTCGTCCAGGCCGACGCGCGGCCCACGCCGACGCCGGCGAGAAGCTCGCGGACCGCGTTCTGCTTGTTCGTGGACCAGCAGCAGAACAGGTACGCCGCTTCCTTGTTCTTGCTCTGCGTGGACACGGCCATCGCGTTCGTGAACGTGCAGGTGTAGTGGCCGGCCGGGCCCGCCGGCAAGACCGAGTATGCCACCTTGCCCGCGATCTTCGACTTGCTCGGGTCCTCGAACTGGTTGGCGAAGTTGACGCCGTCGAAGTAGATGCCGACCTGGCCCTGCATGAAGGCGGCCGAGGCCTCGTACCAGTTGAAGTTGACGACGCCCGGCGGGCCGTACTGCCGGAGCATGCCCGCGTAGAGGTCCATCGTCTTCGCCCACTCCGGCGTGTTGATGGCCGACTTCCCGTCCTTCGTGAGGTAGTCGCCGCCCATCGCGAAGAGCAGGTACGCCCAGGGCGTGGCGTTGGCGTTCTTGAGCCCGCGGTAGACGATGCCGTACATGCCGGGCGGGCCATGAAGGGCCTTGGCCTGGCTCTCCATCTCCGCCACCGTCTTGGGCGCCTTCCATCCCTTCTGGTCGTAGAGGTCCTTGCGGTAGAAGAGCACGAAGGGGTCGACGAAGGTCGGGATGCCGCTGATCGTCTTGTCGGGCTGCTGCACGGCCAGCTTGGCGCCGGGCAGGATGTCGTTCCAGTCGAAGTCGGGCGGCGTCAGCGTGGCGTCCTCGAGGAACTTGTTGATGGGCTGGTACCACCCGGACTTCCAGAAGCGGCGCTTCTCCACGTGCGTCGAGGAGTGGAAGCCGTCCACGCCGCCCGAGCCGCCGGTCATCTCGACGACCAGCTTCTGGCGCCCCTGGACCTCGGGCAGGATCTCGTACTTCACCTTCATCCCGGTCATCGACTCGAACTCCGGGATGTGCGTGACCATCTCGTCGACCCACGGGTGCTTGTAGAACAGGAAGAAGAGCTCCTTCCCCTGGAAGCGCTTCCAGTTGAAACCCTGGGCGCGCGCGGGCGTGAAGACGAACGGGCCGGTGGCCGCGCCGGCCGCGGCGGCGGCGCCCAGGCGGAGCACGGTGCGGCGGGAGACGGCGCCGGCGCGCGGCGCGGATCGAGTGTCGTCCATGACACACTCCTTTGGCGTGCTAGGATCCAGATTGTCGCTCGGGGGTGCCGAGTAGTCTGTGACACCGGTCCCGATCCTGTCAAGGCGAGACCCGTCACGCGCCACGAGCCACGAGCAAGGAGGCCTCCGATGCGGTTCGGCTGCATGCTGCCCACCCTCGGCCCGCTGAGCGGGCCCGACGCGATCGTCCGCGCGGCCCAGCGCGCCGAGGCGCTCGACTATCACTCGGCGTGGGTCGCGGATCGCCTCCTGTATCCGCTCGCTCCGCGGACGCCGTACCCGGTCACGTCCGATGGCTCCTTGCCGGAGTACTTCAAGCGCTGCCTCGATCCGGTCGAGGCCCTGACCTTCGCGGCGGCGCACACGCGGCGGATCACGCTCGGGACGAGCATCCTCAACATGCCCTTCTACCATCCCGTCGTGCTCGCGCGGCGGCTCGCCACGCTCGACGTCCTGTGCGGCGGCCGCCTCCGTGTCGGGCTCGGCCAGGCCTGGTCGGCCGACGAGCTCGAGGCGGTGAACGCCGACACGAAGGTCCGCGGCTCGCGGGGGGACGAGTTCATCGCCGTCCTGAAGGCCATGTGGGGTCCCGACCCCGTCGAGTTCCAGGGCCGGCACTTCCGGGTCGCGCGCTCGATCGTGGGCCTGAAGCCGGTCCGGCTGCCGCGCCCGCCGCTCTACCTCGCCGCCTACGCGCCGGCGGCGCTCCGTCGCGCGGCGACCGTCTCGGACGGCTGGCTGGTCTCGACCCTCCCGCTCGCCTACCTCGGCCAGATGCTGCCGCAGCTCCACGCGCTCGCCAAGGAGGCCGGGCGCAATCCCGCCCACCTCGAGGTCATCTACATGACGGCCGCGGAGGTCACGGCGGCGCCCCTCGACGAGGGCCAGCGCGCGGTCCTCTGCGGGAGCGCCGCGCAGGTTCGCGCCGACGTCGGGCGGCTCCGAGACGCCGGCGTCACCGAGGTGATCGGCTGGAGCGGCGGCGAGACGGTCGACGCGATGCTGACGAGCCTCGAGCGCTTCCGCGAGGCCGCGGGATGACCGCGAAGATCCGCTTCGGCGTCTTCACCGGCGTCGCGCAGACCCCCTGGCGCGATCTCCTCGAGGTCTGGGAGCGCATCGACGAGATGGGCTTCGACACCGGCTGGGTGCCGGACCACTTCTACGCGGGTTACGGCGACCCGGCGGGGCCGTGCTTCGAGGCGGGCACCGTGCTGGCCGCGGTGGCGGCGCGCACGCGCCGGATCGGCGTCGGGCCGCTCGTCCTCAGCAACACGTTCCGCCACCCGGCGGTCCTGGCCAACATGGCGGCGAGCCTCGACCACGTCTCCGAGGGGCGCTTCACGCTGGGGCTCGGCGCGGGCTGGCTCCAGTCGGAGCACGACGGCTACGCGCTCCCGTACGGCACCACGAAGGACCGCATCGAGCGCCTGGACGAGGCGCTCACCGTCATCCGCCTCCTCCACACCGAGCGCCGCGCGACGTTCAACGGGCGGTTCTACCGGCTCGACGACGCGCTGTGCGAGCCCAAGCCCTACGGCGGCCGGCGGCTGCCGGTCCTCGTCGGCGGGGGCGGGGAGCGCCTCACGCTCCGGGTCGTCGCGAAGCACGCGGACGAGTGGAACGGCGAGGTCGGGCCGAGCGGGTTCGCGCGGAAGCTCGACGTGCTCCGCGAGCACTGCCGCGCGGTCGGCCGCAACCCGGCCGACATCCGCGTCTCCGTGGTCCTCCGGAGCGAGGCCCAGGCCGAGGCGATGTGGGAAGGGATGATCCGCATGAACAACCCGAACCTCCTGGCGGAGCGCCGCCGCCTCGAGGCCGAGGGCGTCTCCGCCGCGGACCTCGAGGCGCGGCTCAAGGCCTGGGTCTGGGAGTCGCTCCTGCCCGTGGACGAGAGCCGGGCGATCGACCGGCTCCAGGACTTCGTCGCGGTCGGCGTCACGCACTTCATCGTGGCGGCCCGCCCGCCCTACGATCTCGCGGGGCTCGAGCGCTTCCTCTCGCGCGTGGCCGCCCGCGTGCGCAGCTAGCCGGGAGGCCAGCGCCCGTCAGGGCGCGACCGCGGCGTCCCGTCCGAAGGCGGTCTGCGCCGCGGCCGCCGTCGGGGCACGGCCGCTCGCGACCAGCGCGAGCGCGCGCAGCCCGAGCAGCGACTCGTCGACCGCGGTCGGTGGCGTGACGGCGTAGCCGGTCGCCGCCGCGAGGAGCCCGGGCAGCGCGGGCAGCCGGCGCGCGAGCCCGCCGCTCAGCGCGACGCGGCCGAGCGCCCGCCCGGGATCGAGGCGGGGCACCAGCGCGGCGTACTGGGCGACGAACGCCCGCAGCACGGACGCGAGGTAGTTCCGCACGGTGAGCGTCCCGTCCTCGATGCGGCCGAGTCGACCGCCGTCCCGGTAGCCCCACGCGCCCTGGAAGACCGCGAGGTCGACGTCGAGACTGGCCGCGGCCACGTCGTCGGCGCCGAGGCCGGCGAGCTCCCCCCAGAAGTCCGGGGCCGGCGCGCCGCCCGCGCGCGCCGCGTCCTCGAGGAAGCCGAGGAACGTCGCGAGCGCCCGGCCTCCCGGGATGTGCGTGATCGCGTGGAGCATGCCGCCGTCGAAGTACGGCCGCCGCTCGACCGCGGGGTCGGCGGACGGGCGATCGAGGGCGGCGAGCTGGGAGCCCGTGCCGAGGTTCAGCGAGACGCAGTCGGGGGCGGTCACGCCCGCGCCCAGGAGCGTCGTCTGGTGGTCGCCGGCGCCGACGTGGAGCGGGATCGCGCGGCCGCGGTGGTGCCAGGTCCCGGCCACGGCGCTCGCCCCGGCGGCCGCCGCGGCGAGGCGGACCGTGCGGCCCGTCAGCTCGCGCACGAGCGCCAGGAGGTCGTCCGAGCCCCGTCCCGTCTCCACGTCGTAGAGCGCCATGCCGGCGAGCATCGTGGGGTGGCCGAGGCCCGTGGCCGCTCGGTCCACGCGCGCGAGCCAGTCGGGCAGGGACACCACGTGGAGCCCGTCGGGGAGCGGCGTCTCGCGCAGGAGGTGGACGAGGTTCATGAGGGGCAGACCCGGGCGGGGGCGCATGCCGGTGATCGCCCGGAAGCGGTCGCCGAGGGCGCGCGTGACGAGCGTGACGCTGTCGACGCCGCCGATCGGCTCGCGCGAGCGCTCGTCCCGCCAGCCCACGTAGCCGGAGCGGGGCTGCCCCGCGTCGTCGACGAGCGCGAAGCCGTGCATCTCGCTGCACGTCACGATTCCGGCGAGCGGGGCGTCGGACTCGTCCGCGTAGCGCCGGCAGAGCTCGAGGAAGCGGTCGCGAATCGCCTCGAGCGGCACCTCGAAGCGCCCGGGCGGCCCCGGGCTCGGCGCGATCGCCGGGTGATGGCGCACCCGGGTGAGCGCGCCCGTCTCGACGTCGATGAGCGCGGACTTGGTGCTGGTCGTCCCGAAGTCGATGCCGAGATAGGGCGGGACGGTCACGGCAGCTCGAGGATCACCTGGTACGCCGACGGGTTGAGCGCGCGCATGGCGGGGTGGTCGGACGGGAAGTCGCGGTCGCCGATCACCTGGTCGACGAGGTCGCGCGGCGCGCCGTGCGGCGGCTCGAGCCGCACGATCAGGCGGCAGCGCGGCGAGGCGATCGCGTCGAGCCGGCCGCCCCGCCAGTCCACGACCGTCCCGCCGTAGTCCCACGCGAAGCCGGCCAGCGCGAAGGGCCGCTCGTTCAGCCGCTCGAGCGTCCGGAGGTCGGTGCCGATCTCGATGTCCCGGTAGCCACGCCAGCGGCTCTCGCCGTCCACCATGAGCCAGATCTTGGACTGGAGCACGGCCCGATCCTTCCACACGACGCTGAGACGGCGCCGCGGGTCGTCGGGGAAGATCACCGTGCCCGGCCGCGTCTCGCCCTCGCCGATCTCGACGGCGCCGTCGCGGAGCTGGTTCGGGGCGAAGGCGCGGGCGAGGAGCGCCGGCGAGACCTGGCGGTCGAGCATCCGCCCGGGATCGCGAAGCGTGAGCGCGCACGGATCGGCCGGCGTCACCGCCAGTCCCGCCGGCGCGCCGGCCGCCACCACCGCGACGCCGAGCGCGACGGCCACCAGCCTCGCGCGGTGGCCCTCGCCGTCACCCGGGCGGGGCGGCCTCAGGCCGTTCCTCAGCGCGGCCGGGCCGTCGCGCGGCTACGGCACGATGGCGCCGCGGGTGACGTGGCCGTCCTCCTGCTGGCGGAAGGCCTCGTTGATCTCGGCGAGCGGGAACGTGTGGGACAGGATGCGGTCGTAGGGGTAGCGCTCGCGCGTGCGGATCATGAGGTCGAGCGCGCCCTTCAAGTGCTCCGCCTCGTAGTGGGCGACGCCGATGATGCGGCGGTTCCCGAAGAGGATCCACGAGGGGTCGAAGCGCGTCTCCCAGCCGACGTTGATGTTGCCGACCTCGAGGTACGCGCCCTCGGGCGCCGTCATCCGGAGCCCCTCGTCCACGACGTTGGGGTTGCCGACCAGCTCCATCACCACGTCGGCCCCCCACCGCTCGGTGAGCTCCAGCACGCGCTCGATCCGCGCCGCCGGCGTCGGGCACTCGCGCATGTCCACGATCTCGTCGGCGCCGAAGTCCTTGGCGAGCGCGAGCCGCTCCTCGACGCCGTCGATCACGATGATCCGGGACGCGCCCATCTCGCGGGCGACGGCGCAGGCGTAGACGCCGAGGCCGCCGGCGCCCTGGATCGCGACGGTGCGCCCGGCCTTGAAGCCCGCGATCTCGAGGGCCGCGTAGACCTGGGTGAGGGCGCAGTTGATGCCGGCGGCCATCCCGTCGGTGATCTCGTCGGGGATCCGGAAGATCGCGTGGTTCGGGCCGAGGTAGAAGTACTCGCCGTAGCCGCCCTGGAAGTGCGGCCACACCTCGCACGACACCGACCAGTTCGACTGGCGCGTCGGGCAGGACTTGAAGGTCCGGCGGAGGCAGGCGCGGCAGCGACCGCAGGGCAGGAAGTAGCGGTAGATGACGCGATCGCCCTCGCGGAGGGGCTGGCCCGCCGAGTCGGTCGTCACGCCGGCGCCGAGCTTGTGGACCGTGCCCATGTGCTCGTGGCCGGTGTTGAGCGGGAGCTTCCGCCCCCGCTTCTCCATGTCCTGCTCGCCCTTCCAGTAGTGCATGTCGGACCCGCAGACGTTCGCGATCGCGACCTTGACGACCAGCGCGCCGGGCTTCGGCTCCGGCACCGGATACTCGCGGATCTCGAAGCCCTTGCCGAGGCCCATCCACGCCGCCAGCTTGCCCGTCTCAGCCATCGTGTCGCTCCTTGTCGCGGGGAAATGAGGTCGGGAACGCCGCCCAGTCTACATCGTCGCCGGACGGGCGGCATCCGGCCGGGTCTGCCCCCAGGACGCTCGACCGCTTGACGCCCGCCCCCGGCGACGCCAATGTGGGCCGTCTTGCCGGAGCCCCGTGCCGAGTACCGCGGGCGCCCGGACCATTCCGTGGAGGGAGCTCCAGCGTGCCACCGAGGCGGGTCGCGGTCGTCGGAGCCGGCTGGAGTGGCGTTGCCGCGGCTCGTCGGCTCCACGACCTCGGCGTGGCCGTCGAGGTCTTCGAGGCCGCGGACACGGCGGGCGGCCACTCCCGCGCGGAGCGCCTCCGCGGCGTGCTCTACGAGCCGAACGGCCCCCACGTGTTCCACACCTCGGACCCGCGCGTCGCGGACTTCGTCCACCGCTTCGGGCTCGTCCGGCCGTACGCGCACCGGCCGCTGACCCTGGTGCGGGTCGACGGCGAGCTCCGGCACTTCTCGTGGCCGCTCCAGCTGGAGGAGCTCCGGTCGCTGCCGGAATGGACCCGGATCCGGACTGAGCTCGCCACCCGGCCGGCCGTCCCCGCCACGAGCGACTTCGAGGCGTACTGCGTGTCGCTCCTGGGCGAGACGCTGTACCGGCTGTTCGTCTATCACTACACGGTCAAGCAGTGGGGCGTCGCGCCGCGGACCCTTGGGGCGGAGATGGCCGTTCGCCGCATCCACCTCCGGGACGACGGGGACCGGCGTCTTCATCGGGAGACGTGGGAGTACTTCTCGCCGGAGGGCGTGAACCCGGTCGTCGAGGCGGCGCTCCGCGACATCCCGCTCCACCTGGGCGTGGAGGTGTCTCTCGCCGACCTCGGCGCCGCGCCGTTCCGGGCGTTCGACGCCGCCGTCGTGACGGCGCCGCTCGACGCGTTCTCGGGCGCGGCGACCGCGCTCCCGTGGCGCGGGATCCGGGTGGAGGCCCGGTACTGCGAGACCGAGACGCCGGACGCGACCGTGACCCGCGGCTACGCCGTGAACCGGCCCGATCCCGACGTGCCGTTCACGCGCACGGTGGAGACCAAGCACGCGAGCGGGCAGCGGATCCGGGGCACCGTCGTCTGCGAGGAGTACCCGGGGCACCCGGCGAAGCACTACCCGGTGCCCACGAAGGATCACGAGCACGAGCGGCGGAACCGCGCCCTCCAGGCCCTGATCCGCCGGGAGAGCCCGGTGCCCGTCGTCTTCTGCGGGCGGCTGGCGAACTACGTCTACATCAACCAGGACGAGGCGATCCTCCAGGGCCTGCGCGCGGCCGACGAGCTGGCCGGTCTCGGCTGACCGGGCGGCGCCGCGCTCCGGCGCGGCGCCGTGGCGGCCGCGACGCCCGTGATACGCTAGCGCCGTTCCGTGCGGGTTGGCCGAGCCGGCCCGCGTCACCGACAGGGAGGCTCCGATGCGCGTCGGCTACTTCACGATGCCCCTCCATCCCCCCGGCGCCGATCCCGGCCGCACGATGGCCGACGACCTCGAGCAGCTCGTCTTCCTCGACGGGCTCGGCTACGAGGAGGCGTGGATCGGCGAGCACATCACGGCGGAGTGGGAGAACATCCCGTGCCCGGACCTCTTCATCGCCCAGGCGCTCGGGATGACGCGTCGGATGAAGCTCGGGACCGGCGTCTCGTGCCTCCCGAACCACAACCCGCTGATGCTGGCGCAGCGCATCGCGCAGCTCGACCAGATGGCGCGCGGCCGGTTCCTGTGGGGTGTCGGCTCGGGCGGGTTCCCGGGCGACCTCGAGCTGTTCGAGCTCGACTCGAAGGCCGGAGAGCACCGCGCGGTCACGCGCGCGATGCTGGACCTCGTCCTCGACCTCTGGAACGACCCGAAGCCCGGGGTCTACGAGGCGCCGCGCTGGCGGTTCCGCGTCCCGGAGCCGCAGGAGGACATCGCGCTCCGGCTCCACCTCCGGCCGTACCAGCGGCCCCACCCGCCGATCGCGGTCGCGGGGGTGACGGAGAAGTCGGACACGCTCGCGCTGGCCGGCGAGCGCGGCTACATCCCGATGAGCATCAACTTCGTGCCGCCGCGCGTCCTCAAGACCCACTGGGCCTCGATCGAGGCCGGCGCGCGCCAGGGCGGGCGGGTGGCCGACCGCGGGACCTGGCGCATCGCCCGCGACGTCTTCATCGCCGACACGACGGCGGAGGCGCGCCGGCAGGCGCTCACCGGCAACATGGCTCGCGACTGGACCGGCTACTTCTTCCCGCTCCTCCGCAAGGGGCGGGGGCTCGACGTCATGAAGCAGGACCCCGCCATGCCGGACAGCGCGCTCACGCTCGAGTACCTCGCCGACCACCTGTGGCTGGTCGGCGACCCCGACGAGGTCGTGCGGAAGATCCGCGCGCTCCGCGACGAGGTCGGCGACTTCGGCACGCTCCTCGTCATCGGCCACGAGTGGGAGCCGCGGGAGGCGTGGACGAAGTCCATGCGGCTCCTGGTCGACGACGTGCTCCCCCGGCTGTGACCCTCGCCCGACAGGAGAACGCCCCGTGACCACGCGCGCGCCCGCCGTCGTCGGAACGCCCGTCGCCGAGATCGACACGCCCGCGCTCGTCGTCGACCTCGACGCCTACGAGCACAACCTGGACCTGATGGCCGCGTCGCTCGCCGGCAAGCCGGTCCGCCTCCGCGGCCACGCCAAGACCCACAAGTGCCCCGTCGTCGCGCTCCACCAGATCGCCCGGGGCGCCGTCGGGTCCTGCTGCCAGAAGGTGAGCGAGGCCGAGGCGATGGTCGCCGGCGGCGTGCGGAACGTCCTCGTCTCCAACGAGATCGTGGACCGCCGCAAGATCGACCGGCTCGTCGCCCTCGCCCGGCAGGCCGAGGTCTCGGTGTGCGTCGACGACCCCCGGAACGTCGACGACCTCGACGCGGCCGCGCGCGCCGCCGGCGTGCGCCTGGCGGTCCTGGTCGAGATCGACGTCGGCAACCTCCGGTGCGGCGTCGCGCCCGGCGAGCCCGCGGTCGCGCTGGCCCGGCACGTGGCGGCGAAGCGCGGGCTCCGGTTCGCGGGGCTCCAGGCCTACTACGGCCGCGCGCAGCACATCAACGAGGAGGAGAAGCGCCGGGCGGCGATCGACACGTGCATCGCCGACGTGCGGCACACCGTCGACCTCCTCGCGCGGGAGGGGCTCGCCTGCGAGATGGTGTCGGGCGCCGGGACCGGCAGCTACCGCTGGGAGGCGGCGAGCGGCGTCTACAACGAGGTCCAGGCCGGCTCCTACTGCTTCATGGACGTGGAGTACGGGCTCGTCGAGGGCTTCCCGCGCGAGTTCCGGCAGTCGCTCTTCGTCCTGGCGGCCGTCATGAGCCGCCCGGCCCCCGAGCGCGCGGTGGTCGACGCCGGGCTGAAGGCGCTCTCCGTCGACAAGGGAATGCCGCGCGTCCACGGCCTCGCCGGCGTCGAGTTCCAGCGGGCGTCGGACGAGCACGGCGTGCTGCATGTCGGGCCCGGCGCCCAGGGCCTCAGCCTCGGCGACCGCGTGTGGCTGATCCCCGGCCACTGCGACCCGACCATCAACCTCTACGACTGGTACGTCGCGGTCCGCGACGGCCGGGTCGAGGCCCTCTGGCCGATCACCGCGCGCGGCGCGGTCCTGTGACCGAGCCGCCCCGGCGCCGGCGCCCCGTCGCGGGGAGCACGGCGACGTGGCGCGAGGCGGGCGCCGGCCCCCCGCTCGTCCTGGTCCACGGCGCCGGCGGCTCCGCGGATCTCTGGGACCCGCAGCTCGACGGGCTGGCCGACGTCGCGCGCGTGGTCGCGCCGGACCTCCCGGGCCATGGGCGCGCGCCGGGGCAGGGGAAGCCCAGCATCGCCGCCTACGCCGTGTGGCTCGGCACCTTCCTCGGGACGCTCCGCGCGGGGCGCGCGGTCGTCGTCGGGCACTCGATGGGCGGCGCGGTCGCGCAGGCGCTCGCGCTCCGCTCGCCCGGACGCCTGGCCGGGCTGGTGCTGATCGGCACCGGCGCCAAGCTCCGCGTGCTCCCGCGCCTCGTGGACCTCCTGCGCCAGCGCCCCCGTGAGGCCCAGAGCCTCATCCACGACCTCGTGTTCGCGGCCGCGACGCCGCGGGAATGCGGCCAGGCCGTCGATCGCGTCCTGCGCCAGGGCGCGCCGCTCGTGACGCTCGGCGACTACCTGGCGTGCGACCGGTTCGACGTCCGGGCCGAGCTCGAGCGCATCCGGCTTCCGACCCTCGTCGTCGCGGGCGCCGAGGACCGGCTCACGCCCCCGAAGTACGCGCGGTTCCTCGCCGACCAGATCCCGGGTGCGCGCCTGGTCGAGATTCCCGGCGCGGGACACTTCCCGCAGCTCGAGCAGCCCCGGGCGGTGAACGCCGCGATCCGCGAGTTCCTGGCGGGTGTTGGCGGCGGAGCGGCGGGCGGCCGGGAGCCGACGGCCGCGCCGTCATGAGAGTGATCCGCGTCTCGGTGACCGACGGCGGCGCGCCCGGCGATCCGGGCCGGAAGGTTCGCCGGCTGGTGCTGCTCGGCATCGTGATCGGCGTCGGCCTGCCCCTCCTCGTCGCCTTCGGCGTGGGGCGCGGCCTCTACCAGGCGTTCTTCCGGACGCCGGAGCTCCGCGCCCTCCTCTTCGAGGGCGGGCGGGTCGCGCGGGGCGCCGTCCTCCCGGTGGCCGACGGCGCCGTCGTGCTGAGCCAGGAGAACGCGCAGCCCGTGGCCGAGGCGATCCGCGCCGGCGCGCGACAGGCCGGGCAGGCGCGCGTGTACCTGAGCCGGATCGGCGCGCCGCCCGCCGACAAGCCGCGCTGGGACGTCGCGCTCGAGGGCGTGGCCGGGCCGGACGCGGGCCAGGTGCGCCTCTGGCTCGGCGGCGCCCGCGTGCTGGTCGCGATCCGCGAGCGCCTCGAGGCGCGCGCCCTCGATACCGGGGTCGTGGCGTGGGTCGCCACGATGTCCGACGCGATCCACGCCGCCTGCCGCCAGTGCCTCGCGGTCGGGGGCGGCCGGGTCGTCGTCCTCGCGGCCGACGGCGTCGTGCAGGCCTTCGACGGGGCGACCGGGCGGCCGCTCTGGAGGGCCGAGACGCGGCTCAACCGACCGGTCGCGCCGGACCTCGAGATCGCGGGCGCCCTCGTGGGCTTCGTCGACCGCGGGGCGGCCGGGCGGGACGCCGAGCTCGTCCTGGTCCGCGCGGACTCGGGCCAGCCGGTCCGGCGGATCGCGCCGGGCTGCGGGACGCCGGCGCTCGACACGACGCAGGCCGAGTACGCGGGCGATCGCGTGGTCCTGGCACTCGGCCGCGGCGGCGTCGCGTCCTGCTTCGAGGCCTGGGATCTCCGGCGCGGGGCGCGGATCTGGCAGACCGCGCTGCCCCGGCCCGGCGCGCGGGTCGACGAGGCGCGCGTCCCCTGGTACGCGGCCGACGCGCGGAGTCTCCACGTGGGGCAGGCGAGCGTCTCGGCCGGGGCGCGCGGCACGGTGTGGTCGCTCGCCCTCGACACGGGCCGGCTCCGCTCCTGGCCGGCGCCGGAGGGCTACGAGACGCGCGTCCTCGACGCGCGGGACGGCGCGCTGATCCTGCGCGCCACCCGTCAGCGCGGCACGGTGCGGGACGAGCTCTGGGCGCTCGACGTCGAGCGCGGCGCCACGCTGTGGGAGAAGCCGCTCGGCGCGACGGGCGGCGCGCCGCCGCGCTGGACGGCGCGGCTCGTCCCGGCCGGCGTGGCGCTTCTCCAGGCGCTCGACGGGCCCAGCCGGGTCGCGCACGAGACGCTCGATCTCCGCACCGGCCGGAGCCTCGCCGGCGCGACCGCCGAGGTCGAGGCCGCCAGCTGGGACGGCGTCGCGTGGACCGACGAGGCCGCGTGGCTCACGATGGCCTCGCCGTACCGGGTGGACCTCCGCGCGGGGGCGGTGGCGCGCGCCTGGCCGTGGCAGAGCCTGGCCAACTGCAAGAACATCGGTGGAAAGGTGGTGTGCACGCGATGAGGAAGGGACCGTTGCGCCGGGGCGGGCTGGTCGTCCGCCCCGCCGATCACCGCGGCGACTTCTTCCGGGTCCTGCAGGAGACGGAGCGGAGCCAGACCGCGGTCATGACCGTCGCGCCCGGCCAGGACGCGGGCCCCGAGGAGACCCACGTCGCCGACCAGATCCTCTACGTGATCGAGGGCCAGGCCGAGGTGCGCATCGGGACGGAGCTCGCGATCGCCGGTCCCGGGACGCTCGTCACGATCCCCGCGGGGACGCCTCACCACGTCCGGAGCACGGGCGCGGTCTCGCTCTTCTTCCTCACGGTCTACGCCCCGCCGGAGTACTGAGCACCCGGCGAGACGCGTGGTGAGGCGGCCGGCGCCCCGCCCGCCTCGGCGTGCCGCCGTCAGCGGCGTTCGGGCAGGCGACCGAGCTCCACGGGCAGCTGGAGGGACTTCCCGTTGCGGACGATCGAGATCTGGACGCGCGTGCCGGGCGCCGTCCCGACGATGCGCCGGGTGAGCTCCTGGGGCGCGGCGACGGGCTGGTCGTTGACCGCGACGATCACGTCGCCCTTCTGGACCCCCGCCTTCTCGGCCGGGGAGCCCTCGACGACGTTCTCGATGACGACGCCCTTCGGCTCCTTGAGCCCCGACGCGTCGGCGATCTCCGGCGTGACGGGCCGCACCGCGACGCCCAGGAAGCCCCGGACCACGGTGCCGTGGTCGCGGAGCTGGAGCAGCACCGTCTTGGCGAGGTTGATCGGGATCGCGAAGCCGATCCCGATCGAGCCGCCCGACTGGGAGAAGATCGCGCTGTTGATCCCGACGACGGCGCCCCGGCTGTCGAGGAGGGGCCCGCCCGAGTTGCCGGGGTTGATCGACGCGTCCGTCTGCACGAACTCGTCGTACGGCCCGCTGCCGATGAAGCGCTCCTTGGCGCTCACGATCCCCGTCGTCACGGTCTGGTCGAGACCGAAGGGGTTGCCGATCGCCATCACCGGCTCGCCGACCTGGAGCCGGTCGGAGTCGCCCAGCGGGAGCACCGGGAGCGTCGCGGCCTCGATCTTCAGGAGCGCGAGGTCGGTCGCCTGGTCGGTGCCCACGACCCGCGCCGCGTGCTCGCTGCCGCGGGAGAGGCGCACGATGATCTCGCCCCCGCTCGCCACCACGTGGTTGTTCGTCACGACGTAACCGTCGGCGGAGATGACGAAGCCGGAGCCCAGGCTGGACCGCTGGCTGCCCGGCGGCCCGCCCTCGAAGAAGCGGCGGAAGAACTCCGCCCGGGGGTCCGAGACCCGCGCCTGCGTGCTCACGTTGACGACGGCCGGTCGCGCCGCCTTGGCGAGGTCGACCCAGAGCTGGAACGCGGGCTGGAGCGGCCCGTCCTTCGACGCGTTCGTCCAGAAGTCGGCGGCGGCCCAGCGCGGCGGGTGGAGGTCGATGCGGATCGAGACGATGCCGCCCAGCACGAGGAGCCCGACCACCAGGGCGACGGCGACGAGCCAGGTCACGCGCTGGGTCACGACGCCATTCTAACCGGACTTCTTCCGCGCGAGCGCCCACGCTGGCGACCGGCGCGCCGCGCGTGCCAGAATCGGTCCAAGCCGGGGTGAGGCCCCGAGTGTGACGATCGGCGACCGAGGGGCCTGGCCCCACCAAGGAGACACCGCGATGCGCTACGAGACGATCACGCTGGACGTCGCCCAGGGGATCGCCACCATCACCCTGAACCGCCCGGAGGCCTACAACGCGCTGACCCTCACCCTCGCCCGGGAGCTCTTCGGCGCCGTGCTCGAGGTGGACGAGGACCCCGCGGTCCGCTGCGTCGTCCTCACGGGCGCGGGGAAGGCGTTCTGCGGCGGCGGCGACGTCAAGGAGTTCGCGCAGGGCCTGCCGCGCGTCGGGGTCCTGCTGAAGGAGCTGACGACGTACATCCACGGCGTGGTCTCGCGGCTCGTCCGTACGCCGAAGCCCGTCATCACCGCCGTCAACGGCGTGGCGGCCGGCGGCGGGCTCGCCCTCGCGCTGGGGGGTGACCTCGTCATCGCCGCCGAGTCGGCGCGCTTCACGATGGCCTACTCGCGCATCGGGGCCACGCCCGACGGGTCCTCGACCTACTGGCTGCCGCGCCTTTGCGGCATCCGGCGCGCGATGGAGCTCTTCTACACGAACCGCGTCCTCACCGCGAAGGAGGCCGTGGAGTGGGGGATCGCGACCCGCGCCGTTCCCGATGCGGAGTTCCCCGCCGCGGTGCGCGCGCTGGCGGCGGAGCTCGCCCAGGGCCCGACGCTCGCGCTGGGGCGGGGGAAGCGCCTCCTCCACCTCTCGACGACCGAGAGCCTCGAGACGCAGATGGAGCACGAGAGTCAGGCGATCGCCCAGAGCGGCCACACGGACGACTTCGCCGAGGGCGTCCGCGCCTTCTCGGAGAAGCGTCCGGCGACCTTCCGCGGCCGCTAGGTGCGGCTCGGCCCGCCCGCTTCCCCGCGCGGCGCTCCCGCGCCCGGCCGGCGGCCGGGCGCCCGGCCGGGGGCCGGCGGCCTCCCCGGTTCGCGGGAGCTAGCGGCGGCGCTTCGCGGGCGCGCGGCGGGCCGGCTTCCGGGCCCGCGACGCGGCGCGCGCCGGCGGCATCGCGGCGACGGTCCGGATCTCGATCAGGAGCCCCGCGCGCGGCAGGACGGCCTGCACCGTCGTCCGCGCCGGCGGGTCCGTCGGGAAGAAGGTCTTGTAGACCTCGTTGAACGCCGCGAAGTCGCCGATGTCGGAGAGGAGGCACAGGCACTCGATCGAGTGCGCGAGCGAGGTGCCGGCCGCCTTGAGGATCGCCTCGACGTTCTGGAGCACCTGCCGCGTCTGCTCGCGGATGCCGCCGGCCACGATCTGGCTCGTGGCGGGGTCGAGCGCGACCTGCCCGGCCACGTAGACGAGATCGCCGTGACGGATGCCCTGGGAGTAGGGGAGACCGGTGCGGGGGCCCTTGTCGGTGCTGATGACCTGGCGCTTCATGTGCTCCTCCGTCGTGGGTCGAGGCGGGCCCGGCGGCCGACGGGACGGGCCGTCCTCGTGCGCGCGGGCGAGGGGCGTCGGCCGGCCGTCAGGGTGGCACGGTTCCCCGTGGCCGGCAACCGGTCGGCGTCGTCGCGCGCCGGGCGGGCCGGGCCTCTGCCGGATCGCCTAGAGTAGCCCTTGCAGATGCTGCTCGATCGCGCGCTTCAGCGACTGCCCGGTCGTTTCGTCGCGCGACGCGGCCAACGGCCAGTCGATGGGCCGCCCGAGGCGGGACTCCACCGTCGCCCGCTGCGCCGGATCTCTCATGCCCGCGCGGACCAGGAAGTCCGTCATGGGGCCGTGTCGCATGGCTGCACGCGCCTCCTCCCTGCTGCGGAGGCTCGTCACCGGCGACAGCGTCACCTCTCGTTCGTCCAAGGGTGGGAACCGGAACGCCGCTCGGGGTGGCGGCTGGTTCGCGGTGATCTTCGTCATCTCGATGGCAAACTGACTGTCGAAATCCATGACGCGAAGCCACGAGTACGCGACCGGCTTGGCCGGATCGACGACGGCCTCGAGTTGTCTGCCTCCCGCGGCCGCCCCCGAGAGCAGGAATCGCTGCCCTCCCAGGCTCCGGACCGACTGCCGCCACCCCGGGCCGCCCACCAGCGAGGTCAGCGTCAGCCGCACGCCCGCCTCGGCGCTCCCCGCGCTCAACAGTTCGGCCCCATGGTGCAGTTGGGTCTCGGTCACCTCGACGCGGACTTCCCAATCCCCGTGCCACAGGCTCGGCCCGTCGAGGGGGTTGTACGTCAGGATCCGATCCCCGATCCCGACGAACGCAGGAACCCCGTCATGGAGGATGACGCAAGCCCGGTCGGAGGGTGCCTCGACCCAGCACCACACGGCGACCGGGAACTGCGTCGGCTCCTTCCCGATCAGGGTCCGAGCCGCGAACGCGAAGGACCGGAGCGTCGTCCGGTGCGAGTCGAGGTCGGGGGCGAGTCCCACCAGCCGCTCGGCCAGGTCGTCTCTGCGCTGGCGATACTCTCGGCTGAAGTTCTGAGCGAGACGACTCCGCGTCGTCTCGTCAGCCTCGGCCACGACCCGGTCGATCGGTCGCCCGGTCACGGGGTGAAACAGCCACTGGAGGTCGTCGTCGAGGAGGAACAGAGAGCACGTGCCCCTGGTGTTCGCCGCTTGATCGCGCTGGCACCTGCCCATGGCCGCGGCTCCGGCGGACTCTCGGGACGTCTGGCTGTGCGCGATGAAGTAGGGTCCCGCGGAGTTCCAGGCCCACGCGCGATGCCGTGGGAACGCGAAGTACTGGTCAAGGGCTCGCTCCGCGTCATCCGCCGAGAACATGGGGAGCGCGAGGCCGCCCGGTGGCCGCATGGCTCTCGGATCCGACTGTGTCGCGCAGCTGGCGGCCACGAGGAGGCACGCGCTCGCGAGCGCCGCGGCCAGAGGCCTCGAATGAGGCCGATCGGTGAGGGGAGTGTTGTCCCGGGACCGGGCCCGCCTACCGGACAAATGTCGCCTGCCGCGCGGTCTCGATCGAGCGAAGGACGTCGTCGGGCTCGAAGACCCGGTGGGCGAGGAGCAGCTCGAGCTCGTGGCGGAGCGTCGTTCCGAGGAGGTACGTGCCGTCGGTGTTGACCGTCGTCCGCACGCCCGCGTCGCGGAGCGTCTGGTAGACCTCGCGGAGGTCGTCCCACCCGGCGACCGCGCGGGTCCGGAGGTTCGACGAGGGGCAGAGCTCGAGCACCGTGCCCTCGCCGCTCAGCCGTCGCATGAGCTCCTTGTTCCGGGCCGCGGCGATCCCGTGGCCGATGCGGTCGGGCTGGAGCTTCTCGAGGACGGCGAAGACGCCGTCGGCCCCGGTGTGCGAGGTCTCGCCGGTGTGGATGGTCGTGCCGAGCCCGGCGGCGCGCGCCCGCGCGAACAAGTCGTGGTAGCGGTCGACGTCGCCGCCGAACTCGAGGGTGTGCTGCTCGGGGCCGGCCAGGTCGATGCCGACCACGCCGTGGTCCCGGTAGCGCTCGGCCTTCCGCACGATGATGTCGTTCAGCTCGTAGTCGAACTCGCGGGCGAGACAGAAGATCAGCCCGGCGCGGACGCCGTAGGCGAGGCACGCGCGCTCCATCCCGTGGATGGCGGCGATGATGATGTGGTCGAGGTCCCGCTCGCCGCCCAGGTTCCGCTTCATGGGATTGAACCGGAGCTCGATGAGCGAGACGCGAGACGAGCGGTACTCCTTGCCGATGATCGAGTAGACCGAGCGCTCGATCGCCGCGGGCGACGACTGGATGCGCTCGGTCCAGCGGTGGAGGATCTCGAGGTAGGTGTCGAGCGACTGGACGCGCTCGGGGTCGGCGTACACGAGGTCGCGGAACTCCGGGTAGGTCCGGACCGGCAGCTTGAACCCGTGGTCGTGGGCGATCTCCCAGAGCACGTGGGGCGCGACCGCGGCGCCCACGTGGATGTGGAGGTCGACGAGCTCGCTGGCGTCGAGAAGCTGCCGGCCCGCGTCGGGGACGCGCGGCTCGCTCACCGCGCGCTCCGGTCGGCCGCGCGGTCCGCGGGCTCCGCGCTCATCCGCCGACCCGGTAGGCGCGCGCCTCGGCGGCGATCTTCTCGGGGTCGAAGCGGTTGATCTCGTCGATCAGCTCGTTGGTCACGAGCTCCTGCGCCGTCACCGCCTGCTTGATGATCGCGGTCTTCAGCATGAAGTCGGCGTAGGCCTGGTAGTTCGCCTCGGAGTTCTCGCCCCAGCGCTTGACCCCGGCCTTCTCGAGCTTCCAGTTCTGGGCGCGCGCCTGGAGCACCTTGGCGTCGTCGCGGAGCGCCGTCGCCTCGTCCTTCCCGGTGGGCTTGGTCGCCGGGAAGACGTCCCAGAGGATCCGGATGGCGGCCTCGGGGTTGGCGATGGCGAACACCGTCCCCTTCGCGTAGCTCCGCGCGAGCGCCACCGCCTCCTTGCGCCGCGCGCGCAGCGTCTCCTCGAGCGCGAGGAAGCCGTTCGACGGGAAGCGGTCGATCGCCCGCGTGTCGAGGAGCCGGAGCTTCACGCCGGCGTTCTCGACCATGGCGTACTGAGTGTCGAACTGGCTCAGCGCGTCGACCTGGCCCCCGCGGACCATGGCCGCGGTCTGGGCGCCCTCGCCGGCCACGACGATGTTGACGTCCGTGTCCGGGTTGAGCCCGATCATGCGCACGAGCTCCCGGGCGACGAGCACGCCCCCCGATCCCATCGAGATCACCCCGATGCGCTTGCCGCGGAGGTCCCCGAGCTCCTTGACCGGGCTGTCCTGCGGCACGGCGATCCCGTAGATGTTCCCCTGGTAGGCGGTGTAGAAGATCTGCGCCTTGATGCCCTGCGGGCGGCCGATGGCCAGCGGCTCCACGCTCGGCAGGGAGAAGTCGACCTCGCGCACCGCCACGTTCTTCACGCAGTCCGTCGACCCGGGCATCGGCACCAGCTCGACGTCGATGCCCTCTTGCTTGAGCCAGCCGAGCTTGGCGGCGATCGCGAACGGCGCGGCGGCCGCCGACACCGTGCGCGCGCACCAGCCCACCTTGAGCTTCGTCAGCTGGGCGCTCGCCGGCCCCGTGAGCGCCGCGACGCCGAGCAGCAGGGAGACGGCCGCGGCCAGGGCGACGACGCGGCGGGAGCGGGACCTCACCATGCGGTGACCTCCTTCTTGGCGGCGCGCGGGTCGCGCGCGAGCGACGGGGGCACGGGGGCGTCCTCTTCGGCGCGCTCGGGGGCGGCCTTCTCCGACGGGTCCCAGAAGAGCACCCGCCGGCGGACCAGCTGGATCGCCCGGCTGAGCCCGAGGCCGACGAACGAGAGCACCAGCAGCACCGAGAACTGGCCCGAGACGTCCATCGTGAAGTTCATGCTCTGGATGAGCATGCCGAGCCCGGCGGTCGCCCCGACGAACTCGCCGACGATCGCGCCGATCAGCGCGAAGATCATCGCGATGTCGAGGCCGGCCATCACGAACGGCAGCGCGTTGGGGAGCCGCAGCATCCAGAAGATCTGGCGGTCGCTGGCCGCGAGCGAGCGCATGAGGCTCACCCGGTCCTCGTCGGCCGAGCGGAGCCCGACCATCGTGTTGACGAGCAGCGGGAAGAAGGCGACCAGCGCCGCGTTGACGACCTTCGACATGAGCCCGAGGCCGAACCAGATGACGATGAGCGGCGCGAGCGCGATCTTCGGCAAGGACTGGAACATGACGATGTACGGGTAGAGGAAGTACTCGACCCACCGGCTCATGGCGACGGCGGTGCCGAGCCCGAAGCCGAGAGCCGAGCCGACCAGGAAGCCGAGGAGCGTCTCGGTCAGCGTGTACCAGAGGTGCTTCAGGTAGAGCCCGCTCGCGAGGCCGCGCCAGAGCGCCACCGCCACCGCGGAGGGCGCGGGCAGGATGAACGGCGGGACCTGGAACCAGCGGACGGCGCCCTCCCAGAGCGCCATGGACCCGAAGAAGAAGACGGCGGTGAGGGCCAGGCTCCGGCCGCGGCCCATGCCCGTCATCCGTCCACTCGCCCGGACGCTGCGGCGCTCATCCCGTGTAGTGCTCGTACCAGTCCTGGCGCGCGCGGAAGTCGTCCGGGTACACCGTGACCTTCTCCGGCGCGAACTCGAAATCCTCGCCCTCGCGCGCAATCGTCTCGACAAGGGGCCAGGCGTCGAAGCGATGACCGCTGTAGCGCCCCGGCGGCTGGGCGGCGAGCCAGACCCAGGCGCCGCCGAGACGGACCGGATCCGTCCAGGTCGAGCGGACCTCGGCCGGCGCCCGGTCGTGCTCCGCCCAGGTCACCCGCGTCGGCTTGATGCGGGCGCCCGGCCCGATCGTGTTGAGCGCGATGTTGTGCTCCCGCGCCTCGAGGGAGAGCGCTTTCACGAAGCCCTCGACGCCGTGCTTGACCGCGCAGTACGCGATCTCCTCCAGGTAGCCGCGCACACTCGAGCCGCTGGCGATGCCGATGACGTGGCCGCCGCCCTGGGCCTTCATCCGGGGCCAGGCGGCGCGCGCGCAGTTGAACATCCCGCCGAGGCCGACGGCGATCTGGCGGGACCACTCGGCATGGGTGGTCGCCTCGAAGGTGATGAGCGGCATGTAGATCGCGTTGTGCACCACGACATCGAGGCGACCCCAGCGGCCGACGATCCGCTCCACGACGCCCTCGCACTGGACGAGGTCGGCCGCGTCGGAACGGCATTCGAGGAACTCCGTCCCGTCGGCGGCGAGGTCCCGCCCGCAGCGCTCGAGCTCCGCGTCGTCGAGGTCCGTCACGCAGACCCGGGCCCCCGCGAGGCCGAAGGCGCGGGCGATGCCCCAGCCGAGACCGCGCGCCGCGCCGGTGACGAGGGCCACGGTGCCGGGGCGGAGCTTCACCGCGTTACCCGTCCAGTCGCCCGGCCGTCGCGAAGCGCCGGCGGATGTTCCGGACGTGCTCGCCGAAGGCGGGCGTGCTCATGACGTCGAGCGGCCGCGGGTGCGGGAGGTCCACCCGGATGTCCTCGAGGATCCGCCCGGGGCGCGGGCTCATGACGAGGACGCGGTCCCCCAGGAACACGGCCTCGGGGATCGAGTGCGTGATGAAGACCACCGTCTTCTTCCGCTCGAGCCAGATCCGCTGGAGCTCGACGTTCATCTGCTCGCGGGTCATGGCGTCGAGCGCCCCGAACGGCTCGTCCATGAGGAGCATCGCGGGATCGTGGACGAGGGCGCGCGTCAGCGCGACGCGCTGCTGCATCCCGCCCGACAGCTCCCAGGGGTAGCGGCGCTCGAAGCCCGCGAGGCCGACGAGGGCCAGGAGGTCGAGCGCCGTCTGCCGGTGGCGCTCGCGGGGAAGGCGCTGGACGTCGATCGGGAGGAGCACGTTGTCGAGCACGGTCCGCCACGGGAAGAGGACCGGGGACTGGAAGACGACGCCGATGTCCTGACGCGGGCCGGTGATCGGCGTGCCGCGAAGCCGGGCGTCCCCGTGCGACGGGGCCATGAGCCCGGCGAGGATCTTGAGGAGCGTGGTCTTCCCGCAGCCGGAGGGGCCGACCACGGCCACGAAGTCGCCCTCGCCGACGCCGAAGCTGATGCCCTCGAGCGCCGCGACGACGCCGTCGCGGGTCGCGTAGCGCTTGGAGAGGTCCCTGACGGCGATCGCGTCCGCGTGCGAGATGGGCCGCTCGCCTCCGCCGGATCGGTGTGGCGCCACTGGCGGCAAGTGCGGGGATTATACCGCACCCCCCAGGGTATACTGCCGCCGCATGTCCGTGGAGCCCGCGGGAGAGGCGCCGGTCCAGCCGGGCGACGGGCCGCCCCGCCTGAACCCGTGGGTCACGGGCGTCGCGCTCGTCCTCCTCGCGGCCCTGGCCGTCCTCCTCTTCTGGCCTGCCCACGGGCTCGACACTCTCGACCATCCGGAGGAGTCGCTCGAGCGCGTCGTCTCGCGCGACATGGACTTCCGGGCGGCCGCCGTCGCGGCGCCCGCCTGGGAGCGCCGGCTCTTCGCGCTGGCGTTCTCCCCCGACGCGGCCGCGCGGGCCGACGCCATCGCCTGGTACGAGGAGCTCGCCGGGACGGACGTGTCGCCGCTCGTCCAGCTCAACCGGATCGTCCTGCTCGTCGAGGACGGCCAGGCGGAGGCCGCCCGCGCCGCGCTGTCCGCGTGGGCGCCGACGGACGACTGGGGCCGGCGGCTCGGCCAGTGGGCGCACGCCGCGTACGGCGCGGAGCCCCCGCCGCCCGAGGAGCTCCGCGCCGCGCTCGACGCGACGCGCCGGGACCTGCCGCCCGGCTGGTTCGCCGACCGCCTCACGGTCCGGCTCGCCGAGCGCGGCGGTGACGCCGCGGCGGCCGCCGAGGCGGAGCGCGCGACCCAGCGGCGCGGGGCCCGGCTCGTGTGGCGCCTCCGTGCGATCCTGGCGAGCGAGACGCTCCTCGTCGGGCTCGGGCTGGTCGCGCTCGTCGCGTGGCTCGGCGCCCCGGGCGGGCGCGCCGCGCGCGTCGCGGACGCGCCCGTGCCGCCGGGGTGGCGGCTCGCCGAGGGTGTCGGGCTCTTCGCGCGCGGCGCCGTCGGACTGGTCGGCGTGGCGATCGTGTGGCCGATCCTGCCGGACCGCTCGTGGTCGACGCTCGTCGTCTCGGTGCTCCAGACGATCCCGCTCGGGGCCTACCTCTTCTGGTACTGCCGCCGCTCGTGGTCGGTCTTCGCGGAGACGTTCGGGCTTGCGGTGGCGCGCGCGCGGTGGCCCACGCTCGCCCGGGCGACCGTCGGCCTCGCCGGCGTGTCGACCCTGGCCGACGTGCTGATCGAGCTCGGCGGGACGCGGCTCGGCGTCGGGACGCACTGGGCCGACGGCTTCCAGGAGCGCCTCGTCTGGGGCACGCCGGGCCAGGTCTGGGCGGACGTCGTGGACAGCTGCGTGTTCGCGCCGGTCCTCGAGGAGATCCTGTTCCGCGGCGTGCTCTACGCGACCCTCCGGCTCCGCCTCGGGCCGGCGCCGGCCACCCTCGCGAGCGCCACGCTCTTCGCGCTGGCGCACGGTTACGGCGTCGTCGGGTTCGCCTCGGTCCTGGGGAGCGGCATCCTCTGGGCCGTCGCGTACGAGCGGACCCGCAGCCTCTGGCCCGGCATGCTGGCGCACGCGGCGAGCAACGTCCAGGCGACGGCGATCGTCCTCGCGACCCTCCGCTTCTAGCCCGGGGCCCCGTCGGTCTCTCCGCGGGGCCGGCCGCGGCGGGCGATGTGGAGGTGCAGGATCTTGCCGGAGGCCGCCGGGAGCGGCGGCCGCCGCTCCACGCGGACGACCTTTGCGTCGCTCCACACCGCGCCCATGATGCGCGCGGCCCCCGACCCGGCCCCGATCGCCGCGAGGAACGTCTCGGCGACCTGGGCGGCGTCCAGCGGCCCGACGGCGGGATGGACGAGGAGCCGCACGACCGGCTCGCCGGTGGCCGTCTCGTCCTCGACGAGCTGGTAGTCGGTGGGACCGCCGCCGAAGCGCTGGGGCAGCGCGCGCTCCAGCACGCCCACGACGTCCACGTCGTGGAAGGTCATGCCGGCCGCCGTGAGCTTCTCGTGGCTCAGCACGCCCTCGAGGTGGGTCGTCCAGCCGAGGCGCTCGAGCGGGCAGCCGCACGCCCGCGGGCGGAGCGCGGCCTGGTCGCCCATGGAGAGGTTCAGCATCACGAGCGGGGTGGCCCGCCGGAGCGAGGTCACCAGGAGCGAGGCGCTGTCCGCCGGCTGCACGATGGCGTGGAGGTCGTGGAAGACGTGCATGTCGTCCGCGGACTCGGGCGCGAGGCATCCCCACGCCAGCGGCCCCGTCTCCATCGAGCCGTACCGCGCGGTGGCCTGCGCGCCGCTCCGCCGGATCGCCGCCAGCTTGGCGTCGGTCACCGGCTCGCCGGAGACGGTGAAGCGCGCGCCGCGGAGCTCGATGCCGGCGTCGACCGCGGCCTGGCAGGCGCGGACCGCCGAGCTGGGCAGCGTCCGGATCCACGGCGTGCCGCCGCGGCGGAGCACCGCGGCCATCCAGCGCGCGACGGGCAGGGGGGCGTCGAGCGGCGCGTGAACGGGACCCGGCAGGGGCGTGCCGGCCACGAGGCTCGCCCCGCGAACCAGCCGGTGACTCCACCGATAGCGCGGGTGAAGGCCGGGATCGGACGGGTCGACCTGGGTGAACCAGCGCGCGACCCGCGTCCCGAAGCTGCTGAGCTTCAGCATGCGATAGAGGGCCGCTCCCCCGGGCACGGCCCATGCCGCCTTCACCCAGTCGGACCCGCCGGCCGCGTCGACGGCGAGACACGTGTTGACGCCGTGGTCGCGGATGAACGCGAGGTCCATCAGCAAGGTAGTTTCGAGTCCGCGGCTCCCGCTGCTCGCCACGGGGACGTGCCGCGCCGCCAGCGGGTTCAGCAGCATGCCGGGCTCGGGCTCCACCGTGAGGCTGCCGCGGACGACGGGCCGCCGGCCCTTGGCCTCGTCGACCGTGAGGCGGACTCCCGAGTCCAGGAGCTGCCGGAGCGCCGCCTCCAGACCGTCCCGGCGGACGAGGCGCTCGAGGTCGCCGAGCTCGCAGCCCGCGTGACGCAAGAGCCGGAGGTAGACGCTGGCCGGGTAGCCGTAGATCGCGTCGCGCGCGAGCGCGAGGAAGTCCGCTTCCCGGCGCTCGAGCCGCCGCGCGAGCTCCCGCCGCGCGTCACTCAGGGTGAGCGGCCGGCGGAGGAAGCGCGCGACGGGTCCCGCGAGCCCCGCGGCGACGCGCAGGTCGTATCCGATCCCGTGGCGGCCGAGTGGGTGGCGCAGCGCTCCCTCCGACCCCGGGCGTGGACCAGCAGGGGACCACGGCGACCGGGCCCCCGTCAACCTCAGCAGCGCGGGCAGACGGGCCCGGGCGGCGCGCGCCCGCCGAGCTCCCGCTGTACGAACGTCTCCGAGAGGGCGAACGGTTGGCGCGCGTGGAGCGCCGTCTGGCTCACGGCGGCTGCGAGGACGAGCAGCGCCGTCGCCAGCACAAGACGCGGGCCGGCCGTCGCGGCCGGATCGATCCCGCGCTCGGCCGGCGCCTGTCGCGGGCTCCGGTAGACGACGCCGTACGCCACCGCGGCCAGAGCGACGCCCGCGAGGACGTCGAGCAGGTAGTGCTCACCGAGCGCGACGGCCGCCAAGCTCACGAGCGCGAGGTAGAGGCCGAAGGGCCACGCCGACGCGCCGAGACGCCCGGCGGCGACCAGGAGGACGAGGGCGGGGAAGGCCGCGTGGAGGGACGGCATGGCGGCCACCGGATTCGTGTCGAACGTCTTCCGGAGCCCCGGCGCAGCGCGGCCGTACACGTCGTCGACGACGCGGCGGACCGGCGGGATCGCTCCGAGGTCCGCCGCCATCCAGGGCGGCACGGTCGGCAGGACGACGTGGCTCGCTAGGCCGAGGGCCATCAGGAGGAGCATGGCGGCGGCGAAGTGGCTGAAGGCATCGCGGCGGAGGAGCCAGAGCCCGAGGCCGAACAGGAGGAACGACACGAAGTGGGACGCGTGCACGGCGACCAGGACGGGCGCGAGCGGAGCCGGCGCGTGTGGGCCCAGCACGAGCGGCTGCAGACGCGTGGGCGCCGTCTCGCCCACGAGGAGCGCCCGCTCGAGGCGGATCACATAGCTCATGTAGAGCGGGAGCCCGAGCGTCGTGACCGCGGCGAACACGCCGGCCCGGAGGCTGTCGAACAGGACCACGCCGGCCAGGAAGACCGCCCAGTCGCGAACGAACTCCCCGAGCCGTCGCGCGACGAGGGCCGCCAGGAACAGCGCGGCGAGGAGCGCCTTGACGCCGAGGCCATAGGGACCCAGGACGGCGAACACGAGCACGCCGCCCGCGTAGAGGAGGAGCGGGCCGACCGGGAGCGCGCCGCCGCGGCGGTCGCCGATCATGCCGCGCGTCCGGCGCCCGTCCGCGGGGCTCGTCTTCTCACCGGCCGATCATGTCGCCCCGGCCGGGCGGAGGCAATGGCCGACGATGGCCTTGAGGGGCCTACCGGCGCGGGGTAAGATGACGCCCGTGCCGCCGCGACACGGCGGCGCCCGCCCGCGCACACAGGAGACGCTCGCGCCATGGCCATGCCTCGCTCCCGTCGGGTCCCGACCCGGCCCGTTTCCGCGCCGGAGCTCTGCGCCCGCTACGGCCGGCTCTACGTGGCCGCGATCACGGACGTCCTCGACCACCTGGGGAAGACGCGGCAGACGCTGCCCCACGACATCGTCGGGCTCACGCCCGGGACCCGCGTCGCGGGCCTCGCGTTCCCGGCGGCCGGCCGGCCCACGCGGACGCCGGACCCCGAGCGCGCCATCCGCGCCTTCCTGACGCTCCTCGGCGCGGTGCCGCGGGACGCCGTCCTGGTGGTCAAGTCGAACGACCGGGAGTCGGCCCACTTCGGCGAGCTCTCCGCGGTGGCCATGAAGGCCAAGGGCGTCCGCGGCGTGGTGATCGACGGGGCGACGCGCGACGCCGAGTACATCCTGAAGGAGCGGTTCCCCGTGTTCTGCCGGTACCGGACGCCGCTCGACTCGTTGCCGCGCTGGCGCGCGACGGAGTGGGGCCGTCCGGTGACGATCGGCGGGGTCCGGGTCGCGCCGGGCGACGTGGTGGTGGGCGACCTCGACGGGGTGGCGGTGGTGCCGAACGCGCTGGCGCTGCCCGTGCTGCTCGAGTGCGAGCGGCTGCTGTCGACCGAGAACCGGGTCCGCGACGCCGTCCGGAAAGGGATGGCGCCGCTCGCGGCGTACGAGAAGTTCGGCGTGTTCTAGCGGAGGACGAGACGATGATGGAGTTGATGATCGCAGAGTCGATGGGACGCCTGGGCACCGAGACCGCCTTCGAGGTGCTGGCGCGGGCGCGCGCGCTCGAGCGCCAGGGCAAGAACGTCGTGCACCTCGAGATCGGCGAGCCGGACTACGACACGCCGGCGCACATCCGCGAGGCGGCCAAGCGGGCCCTCGACGCGGGCGCGACCCACTACGGGCCCTCCGCCGGGCTGCCCGAGCTCCGGGAGGCGATCGCCGAGCACATCGAGAAGACCCGCGGCGTGCCGGTCGAGCCGGACGAGGTCGTGGTGACGCCGGGCGCCAAGCCCATCATGTACTTCGTGATCATGGCGCTCACGAACCCGGGCGACGAGGTCGTCTACCCGAATCCCGGGTTTCCCATCTACGAATCGGTCATCAACTTCGTGGGCGGGAAGCCGGTGCCGATCCCGCTCCTCGAGGAGACCGGTTTCGGCTTCGACCTGAAGGAGCTCGAGAAGCGGGTCTCCAAGAAGACCAAGCTCATCATCATCAACTCTCCCGAGAACCCGACGGGCGGCGTGCTGAGCCCCGAGGACGTCGGCCGGATCGCGGACCTCGCGCGTCACTACCGGGTGCCGGTGCTGTCGGACGAGATCTACCGGCGCTTCATGTACGACGGCGAGTTTGCCTCGATCGCGAGCCTCCCGGGCATGAAGCCCCAGACGATCATCCTGGACGGCTTCTCGAAGTCCTACGCGATGACCGGGTGGCGCCTCGGCTTCGGCGTGATGCCGAAGGTGCTCGCCGAGCACCTCACGCGCCTCATGACCAACTCCGTGTCCTGCACGGCGACGTTCATCCAGCACGCCGGCATCGCCGCGCTGCGGGGCGACGACACGCCGGTGCAGACGATGGTGGAGGAGTTCCGCCACCGGCGCGACCTGATCGTCGACGGGCTCAACCGGATCCCGGGCGTCAGCTGCAAGCGGCCGCGCGGCGCGTTCTATGTGTTCCCCAACGTCAAGTCCTTCGAGCGGCCGTCCAAGGAGATCGCCACCCACCTCCTCGAGAACGCGGGCGTGGCGGTGCTCGGCGGGACCGCCTTCGGCCAGTTCGGCGAGGGGTACCTCCGGCTCTCGTACGCGGCCTCGCGCGACACCATCAAGGAAGCGCTCGCGCGCATGGAGCGCGGGCTCGCCAGCCTTCGCTGAGGGAATGCCATGGCGATCCTGACGGAGCGGGACCGCGCGGCGGTCCGCGGCGAGCTCCAGAAGCTCGCGGGCCCGGTCAAGCTGGTCGTGTTCTCGACGCAGCTCGGCGCGTCGGAGTACTGTCTGGAGACGGAGCGGCTGGTCAAGGAGGTCGCGGAGTGCTCCGACCTGGTCACCGTGGAGATCCTGAACCTCCACATCGACCGGGAGCGAGCCGAGGCCTACGGCGTGGACCGCGTGCCCGCCATCGTGGTCGAGGGCGCGCGCGACTACGGGATCCGCTTCGTCGGCATCCCGATGGGCTACGAGTTCACGAACCTGATCGACTCGATGATCACCGCCTCATCCGGGACGCCGTCCCTCAGCGCCGAGACGCTCGAGCGCCTCGCCGGCCTCAAGGAGCGGGTCCACATCCAGGTCTTCTCCACCCCCACCTGACCCCACTGCCCCCGGGCCGTGCGCCTGGCGCATCACCTCGCGGTGGCCTCGGAGTGGATCCGCGGCGACTGCGTGGAGGCGACCGAGTTCCCCGACCTGGCCCAGCGCTACAGCGTCATGGCCGTGCCGAAGACCGTGGTCAACGACCGCGTGTCGTTCGAGGGCGCCGTGCCCGAGGCCGAGTTCGTCGACGCGGTCCTCCGCGCGGTGGGCGCGCCGGACGCGGGCGGCGAGAACGAGGAGCCGCGATGACCTGGGAGCAGGCGCTCGCCGCCCTGGCGATCGGCGCCGTCGTCGTGCTCCTCTGGCGCCGGGGCCTCGGCTGACGCCCGCCCCCGGGCCCCGGCGGGGCGCCCACGTCGTCGGCCGACCGGCAGAGCGGCCCGACCGACCCCGCACCCCGCCGCTAGGTCGCCGGCGCCCCCGGGCGGGCTCAGCCGCCCGCGAGGAACGCCGGGTCGACGCGGATCTCGTGGAGGAACGTGATCGCCCCGGCCGGATCGCGCTCGACGAGGCGGACGAGGTCGGGCGCTTCCCAGAAGACGTACGCCGGGCGCGGCACCGCGTACGCGACCGCGTGGCCGTCGCGCACGCGCACCACCCGGAGCACCGGGCTCCCGCCTGACGCGAGGTAGGCGTAGAAGCGGCCGTCGTTGCGCGCGGCGGCGGGCCGCGGGATCCCGTCGAACACCTGGACGAGGCGGCGGTCCTCCCGGACCAGCCACGTCTCGTAGCCGCGGTCCGCGCCCACCGGCTCGGCCCGGCTCGGGTGCGGCCCCATCTCGCGGGCGGTCTCGCCGGCGATCCGGAGCGGCGTGCGCACGCGGTACGTGCGCACGCGGTAGTCGGCGCCCACCGGGAGGTCGAAGGACGCGCGCGTGTACACGTCGCAGGACGTGGCGGCGGCGGCCGCCACCGCCACGACGGCGAGGCCGGCGAAGAGGAGTGGCCGGGTGATCCCCAATCGGCGCATCGGGCCCGGTGCGCGGAGCGCGCCCGGCCCGGTCGGTCGCGAGCCTACGGTCGGGTCAGCGGGCGCGAAGCCGGCTGCCGAGCGCCTCCCACTCCGCGCGGATGCCGCGGGGCAGGCGGTCCCCGAACTTCTGGAAGAACTCGGCCTGGTTCCGGTGGTTGCCCTGCCAGCCCTCGCGGTCCACGGCGAGGAGCTCCGCCATCGCGCCGGGCGGGAGGTCGAGGCCGTGCGTCGGGATCGCGCCCGGCGCGGGGCGGTAGCCGATCGACGTCTCCTCGGCCTTGCCGCCGTCGCGGCAGCGCTCGATGATCCACTCGAGGACGCGGAGGTTCTCGCCGAAGCCCGGCCAGAGGAACCGTCCCGCCGCGTCCCGCCGGAACCAGTTGATGCGGAAGATCTTCGGCGGGCGCGTGAGCCGCTGTCCCACCTCGAGCCAGTGCCCCCAGTAGTCGGCCATGTTGTAGCCGCAGAAGGGGAGCATGGCCATCGGATCGCGGCGCACGACGCCGACGGCGCCGGTCGCCGCGGCGGTGGTCTCCGACGCGAGCGTCGCGCCCAGGAACGTCCCGTGCTGCCAGTTGAAGGACTGGAACACGAGCGGGATCAGCGCGCGCCGGCGCGCGCCGAAGAGGATCGCGCTGATCGGCACGCCCTGGGGCGCCTGCCACTCGGGCGAGAGGGTCGGGCAGCGCGTCGCGGGGACCGTGAATCGGCTGTTCGGGTGGGCGGCGGCCTCCCCGCTCTGGGGCGTCCAGGGCCGGCCGCGCCAGTCGATCGCGGACGCGGGCGCGGGGTCGTCGTGGCCTTCCCACCACACCGTGTTGTCGGGGCGGAGCGCGACGTTCGTGTAGATCGTGTCCCGGCGGATCGTCTCGGTGGCGTTCCGGTTGGTGTGGGAGTTGGTCCCCGGCACCACGCCGAAGAAGCCGTTCTCCGGATTGACCGCCCAGAGGCGGCCGTCGGGGCCGGGCCGGAGCCACGCGATGTCCTCGCCGACGGTGTGGATCTTCCAGCCCTTCATGGACGGCGGCGGCGTCAGCATCGCCAGGTTCGTCTTGCCGCACGCGCTCGGGAACGCGCCGCAGACGTAGGTGATCTCGCCGTCCGGGCTCTCGATGCCGACGATCAGCATGTGCTCGGCGAGCCAGCCCTCGCGGCGGCCGACGGAGCCGGCGATCCGGAGCGACATGCACTTCTTGGAGAGGAGCGCGTTGCCGCCGTAGCCGGAGCCCACGCTCCAGATCGTTTGCTCCTCCGGGAAGTGGCAGATGAAGCGGCGCTCGACGTCGAGGTCGGCCGTCGAGTGAAGCCCGCGCGTGAAGTCGCCGGAGGCGCCCAGGTGGTCGAGGGCGACCTGCCCCATCCGCGTCATGATCCGCATGTTGAGGACGACGTACCGGCTGTCCGTGACCTGGACGCCCACGCGGCTGAACGACGAGCCGGGCGGTCCCATCAGGAAGGGGATGACGTACATCGTGCGGCCGGCCATGGAGCCGTCGAGGATCTTCCCGAGCCGGTCGTAGCCGTCCGCCGGCGACATCCAGTTGTTCGTGGGGCCGGCGTCGTCCTTGTCGCGGGAGCAGATGAAGGTGAGGTGCTCGGTCCGGGCGACGTCGTTGGCGGCGCTCCGGTGGAGGTAGGAGCCGGGCAGACGGTGGCTGGTCGAGAGGCAGGAGCTCCGCGTCGCGGACAGCCGCCTCGGTCAGGCGCTCCCGCTCCGCGTCGGAGCCGTCGCACCAGACGACGTCGTCGGGCCGGCAGAGCCGCACGGCGTCGTCCACCCACCGACGGACAGCCTCGTTCCCGCCCATGCTGACTGGGATTACGGTAGCGCGACCCCTGGCCCGGGGTCAATCGTTCGCGGCTTGGGGTAGGATGAAGCCACCATGATCCTGGGCGCGGCGGCAGGCCGCGGGCCGTCGCGTCTCCGACTCCTCGGCGCGTGCCTGGCCGTCGGGTGCGTGGTGGCCGCGCTCCACTTCTTCCGGCCGCCCCTCCTGGCGCGGGCCGACCTCGTGGTCTACGACCGGCTCCTCACCGTCGCGCCGCTCCGCGCGCCGTCGGGCACGGTCGCGCTCGTCGAGATCGACGAGCGGAGCCTCGCCGAGGGCGGCCGCTGGCCGTGGCCCCGGGACCGCGTCGCCGAGCTCCTCGACCGGGTCCGCGCGCTCGGCGCGGTCGCGGTCGGCCTGGACATCCTCTTCTCCGAGCCGGACGCGGGCGGCGAGACGCCCGGCGCCGCCGGGGCGGCGCCGGGCGCGCTCTCGGCGCGGGACGCGGCGCTCGCGGCCGCGCTCGGCCGGGGACCGTTCGTCGTCGGCTACGCCTTCACGTTCGACCGGCCGGTCGACCGCATCTGCCAGCTCCGGTCCATCGGCCTCACGCGCGCCGCGGCGGGCGGCGCCCTGAGGGACGTGCCGCGCGCGACCGGCGTGCTCTGCAGCCTCGGTCCGCTCGGCGCCGCGGCGGCCTCGAGCGGCTTCATGAACGCGTCGCCGGACGCGGACGGCGTCCTCCGCCGCATGCCGCAGATCGTGGAGTTCGGGGGGGAGGTCTATCCGAGCCTCGCGCTCGCGACCGTCCGGACCGGGCTCGCCGCCGAGCGGCTCTCGCTCGTCGACCCCGCGGCGGGCTGGCCGGCCCTGCGGCTCGGCGACCGCGAGGTGCCGCTCGACGCCGACGGCAGCATGCTCGTCCGCTTCCGCGGGCCGGCCGGGACCTTCCCGCGCGTTCCGGCGATCGACGTCCTCCGGGACCGCGCGCCGGCCGGCGTGCTCGCGGGCCGGATCGTGTTCGTGGGCGTGGCCGCCCTCGGGCTCGGCGACACGGTCGCCACGCCGCTCGGCACGTTCATGCCCGGCGCCGAGGTGCACGCGACCGTGGCCGACAACCTCCTCCGCGGGGACCTCGTCCGCCGCCCGCCGCGCGCGACCGCCGGCGAGGTCGGCCTGGTCTTCCTCGCCGCGCTCGGCGTGGCCGCGGGCGTGATCGGCCTCGGCTGGCGGTGGACCCTGCCCCTCGCCGTCGGGGGCGGGGTCCTCCTGTGGGTCGGCGCGGGATGGCTTCTCGGCAGCCTCGGCACGTTCGTCTCGCCGCTGTTCCCGTCGCTCGCGCTCCTGGGCGCTCTCGCCGCCGCCGCGCTCCACAAGCTCGTCGCCGAGCGGGCGCGCGCCGACCAGAGCACCCGCCAGCTCCGCACCGCGCGCGAGATGATCCTCCACGCCCTGACCTCGCTCACCGAGACGCGGGACTTCGAGACCGGGGCGCATCTCGTCCGGTGCAGCAGCTACGCGCGGTCCCTCGGCGAGGCGCTCGCCCCGCACCCGAAGTTCCGGAGCTTCCTCACGCCGGAGACGATCGACCTCATCGCGCGGCTGGCGCCCATCCACGACATCGGGAAGGTCGGGGTGGCGGACCGGACGCTCCGGAAACCCGGGCCGCTCTCCGACGACGAGCGGGAGGAGATGGCGCGGCATCCGATCTACGGGCGCGACGTGATCGTGCGCACCGAGGAGCGGGTGGGGGTGCGCGACGACTTCCTGCTGACGCTCGCGAAGGAGATCGTCTACTCGCATCACGAGCGCTGGGACGGCTCCGGCTACCCGGAGGGCCTCCGCGGCGAGGCGATCCCCGTCCCCGGACGGATGGTCGCGCTCGTCGACGTCTACGACGCCCTCTCGAGCGCGCGCGTCTACAAGGGCGCGCTCCCGCACGACGAGGTGGTCCACGCCATCGTGTCGGGGCGGGGCGCCCACTTCGATCCGGACATGGTCGACGCCTTCCTCCGGATCCAGGAGGACTGGCGCCGGATCGCGATCGACTTCGCGGACGAGCGCGAGGAGCCCGCCGCCGAGCCGCGGGGGCCGGCGGCGGGGTAGCCCGCCCGCGCGGCGCTACTGCCGCCAGCTCTCCTTGTCGAGCTTGAGCTTGCCGCCCTCGCGCACGATGTTGATCGTGCCCTTCGCCTCGCCGGGGCTCATGACGCCCTTGCCGACCGCCTCGAGCACGTAGCCGGTGTCCGTCCTGGACTCCTTCACGACCTTGACGTCCTTCACGTCCATCGCCTTCATGAGGCCGAACATCTTGGCGCGGTCTTCCTTCGGGGTCTTGTCGACCATCTCGACCCGTCCCTTCGACAGGTACGGAAGGAGCTCCTCGACGGCCTTGGCCTTCGCGAAGGCGGCCCGGTACTCCGCGTAGAACTTCGCGCCCTCGCCGGTCGGCTGGGCCTCGACGAGGGATCCCGCGGCGAGCAGAATCCCGACGAGGAGCGCCGCCGCGACACGGACGTGGATCGCCATGATGCCTCCTTGGTCTGGGGGGTCGTCGCGCCCGCGACTCCGGGGTACGCGGATCCGCGTGCGTAGTTGAACCGGTGGACGGCGGCAGCGTCAACTGCTGACTCCGGGGTCGCGCTCGACGCCGGCCGCCGCCTCGACGGGGTCCGGACCCGCTGCTACAATGACCGCCGTGACGGCGGCCGGTTCGGATCTCGCTTCCCTTCCGGACCGGCTCTTCACCTATGGCACGCTGATGACCGGCTTCTCGCGGCGCCCGCTCCTCGGCGCGGCCGCCCACCTCGAGGGGATGGGGCGCATCCGCGGCTCCCTCTACCACTTCGGCGACTACCCGGGGCTGGTCCTCGACGACGGCGGCTGGGTGGCGGGCGAGCTCTACCGCGTGCCCGACCTGCCGGCGCGGCTGCCGGCCCTGGACCGCGAGGAGTGGTACGACGCCCGCGACGAGACGGGGAGCCTCTACCTCCGGCGCACGGTGCCGGTGCACGGCGTGGGCGGCGAGGTGCGGGAGGCCTGGGTGTACGCGTACAACGAGCGATTCGGGGCGGCGGCGAGCCGCGGGCCCCGGGTCGAGTCTGGCGACTGGCGCGCCCATCTCGAGGGCGCGCGCGGAACTCATACAGTGCCAACGCTGGAGGACCTTCGATGACCATGGCGGCGTCCGACCTCGTCAAGAACGACCAGGCCCACCTCATCCACCCCCAGCACCACTCGTCCGAGGCCGCCGAGCCCCTCGTGATCGTGGAAGGGAAGGGCGCGGTCATCAAGGACATCAACGGCCACGAGTACATCGACGGGCTCGCGGGCCTCTGGAACGTCAGCGTCGGGCACGGCCGGGAGGAGCTGGCGAAGGCCGCGTACGACCAGATGAAGACGCTCGCGTACTACTCGAACTACGTCGGCTACTCGAACATCCCCGCCGTCGAGCTGGCCACCAAGATCGTCAGCCTTACCTACACGAACATGGCGGCCGTCTACTTCACCTGCGGCGGCGCCGAGGCGAACGAGTCCGCCTTCAAGACCGCGCGCTTCTACTGGAAGGCGAAGGGCAAGCCGAACAAGGTCAAGGTCATCGCCCGGCAGAACGCCTACCACGGCGTCACCCTCCAGGCGATGAGCGCGACCGGCATGGCGCCCTTCTGGAAGATGTTCGAGCCGCGCGTGCCCGGCTTCCTCCACATCCAGGCGCCGTACCCGTACCGCTTCCAGGGCGCGAAGCCCGGGGAGACGGTGGGGCAGGCGGCGGCCCGCGAGCTCGAGGAGGCGATCCTGCGGGAGGGCGCCGACACGGTGGCGGCCTTCATCGCGGAGCCGATCATCGGCGGCGGCGGCGTGATCGTCCCGCCGGACGACTACTTTCCCGCGGATCCGCGAGATCTGCACGAAGCACGAGGTCCTGTTCATCGCCGACGAGGTGATCACGGGCTTCTGCCGGACCGGCCAGTGGTTCGCGCTGACGCACTGGAACGTCCAGCCGGACATCCAGTCCTTCGCGAAGGCCGTGACCTCCGGCTACGCGCCGCTCGGCGGCATCGTGGTGAACCGCGACATCTTCGAGACCATGAACTCGGTCAAGCCCGAGGACCGGTGGATGCACGCCTACACCTACTCGGGGCACCCGATGTGCTGCGCGGTCGGGCTGGCGAACCTCGCCATCATGGAGCGGGAGCGGCTCTGGGAGCGGTCGGCCAAGCTGGGGACGCGCCTCTACCAGGGGCTGCTCGAGCTCCAGAAGGAGCTGCCGGTCATCGGCGACGTGCGCGGCGGCAAGGGCCTGATCGCGGCCATCGAGCTCGTCTCCGACCGGACGACCAAGGCGGGCTTCCCGGCGGACCAGAAGGTGGGCCTCCGGATGCGCCGCGACATGGAGAAGCGCGGGTTCGCGACCCGCATCCGGAGCTACCCGGTGCCGGACGGCTCGATCGCCGAGATGATCTTCTTCTCGCCGCCGCTCGTCATCACCGAGCAGCAGATCGACCGCGTGCTGGAGACGGTGCGGGCGTCGATCAAGGCGGTCCTGCCGCACTAGTCGGTCAACGACCGCTGCGGGCGGTCTCGACGGGGCGTCGGCCGGAAGGCCGGCGCCCCGTTCGCGTTTCCCTCGCTCTTGACGGCAGGTCCCGGATGGCCGTAGTGTCCGGGCCGAGTCGCCGTCCAGCCGCCGGAGCGCGCCGCGCCGAGCGGCTGCCTTCCCGGGTTCCCAGGGCTCCAGGAGGTTCGTGATGCGCCCACGCCGCCGGCTCCTGCTCGTGGTCCTGTTCGCCATGCTCGCGGCGTCGTCCGCCGGGCTCCCGCCGGTCGGGGCGGGGGGCGTCCCTCCGCCCGCGGCCCTCCCGCCGTACTGGCTCGCCATCAAGCCCGGGCCAGGGGAGGAGATCCTCAAGTTCCTCAAGACGATCCCCCAGGACCCCAATCCGCTCGGCGTGCGCGCGGCGCTCTTCCGCACCCAGACGTATCCGGACAGCTTCACGCGGACCACGCTCTCGAGCCTCGACGGGACGACGCTGGTCGGGCGCTGGGCCGTCCACCGCTCGCCTCGCCCCGGCGTGGTCCTGGCCCACGGGTTCAGCCAGAGCAAGGACCAGAAGTACATCGTCGAGCTCGCCGACCTGTTCGCGCGGAACGGCTGGCACGTCCTCGCCATCGACTTCCGCGATCACGGCGAGACGCGGCAGGCGTCGAAGGCGCCGTACACCGAGGGGTGGAAGGAGACCGACGACGTCATCGCGGCCGTCCGCGCTCTCCGGGCCGAGAGCCGGGCCACCTCGATCTCGGTGATCGGGTTCAGCGACGGGGGGCGGGCGCTCGTCAAGGCGATGGCCCGGGACACCGGCGACATCGCGGCCGGCATCGCGGTGACGGCGCCGCTCGGCCCGTACGCGCCGGCGACGCCGCCGGACCCCGGCTACACGCCGAGCCCCATGGCGCGCTTCTTCCTCGACTTCCTGGGGACGAAGTCCTTCTACGAGTACTCCGAGCGCGCCGCCCGCTTCTACGGCGTCGACGTCCGGGGGCTCGAGGCCGGGAACGTCGTGGGGGACGAGATCGCGAAGGTGAAGGCGCCGCTCCTCGTCCTCGACGCGCTCGACGACTCGCTCCGGCTGGCCCGGATCAAGGGGGGCGCCCACGACGGGGCCCACTGGAGCCTCGCCTACCGGGACCTCGTCAAGGACAACCCGCACGTGCACCCGTACCTGGTCGACCGCGGGAACCACGGGGGCCTCCTGTACCTGTCGGACCCCTACTGGTTCGGCGTCACCGCGATGAGCTACCTCAAGCACTGGCAGGCGCGCGCGGAGGACCGGGTCACGGCCCGGGCGCCCGTGCTGGACGTGCTCGCCGAGGGGGCGGTCAGCGGGCCGACGGCGACCTATCGCTTCGTCGTCCGGAACCACGGGCCGAAGTCGTTCGGCCCGCTCGACGTGTATCTCGGCATGCCGGCCGGCGCCCGGCTGGCCCATTGCTGGCTCGGCGCCGAGGGCCTGGGCCGCTGCGCGGTGGACGGCGGCCGCCTGGTCTGGAGCCTGCCTCGCCTGTCCGGCGAGAGCACGGCGGGGACGTTCGGCGCCGTCCTGGACCTCGCCGGCGTCAAGTCCGGCTCCTTCGAGGCGCTCGTGAGCGTGGCGCAGGAAGGCGCGCTGACGCAGGAGGTGTCGCTCGAGAAGCCGTAGCGGCTCGCGCCGGCGGCCCCTCTAGCGTGTCTTGAACGCGATCTCCTCGCCTTTGCCGACCGGCACCGTCACGCTCAGGAGATCCGGGTGGGCTTTCACGCGCGCGAGGAAATCCGTGAGCTCCGACTGGTGCGAGACGACGTTGTCGGCGACGAGGAGGCCGCCGGGCGCGAGGCGCGGCACGGCCAGCTCGAGGTACGCGCGGTAGCTCCCGCGGTCGGCGTCGAGGAAGACCAGGTCGAACGGACCCGGCAGGGCGGCGAGCGTGTCGGCGGCTGGGCCCTCCCGGACGTCCACCCACGCGGCGACGCCCGCGCGGTCGAGGTTCTGCCGCGCGAGCCGCACCTTGTTCGGGTCGCGCTCGAGGGTCGTCACGCGCCCGCCGGTCGCCCGCGCGGCGTCGGCGAGCCAGATCGTCGAGTACGCGTTCGACGTGCCGACCTCGAGGATCCGCGTCGCGCGCGCGGCGCGGATCAGGATCCAGAGGAGGCGCCCGGTATCCGGCGTGATGTTGAGCATGCGCCGCGGGCGCTCGGTCTCGCGCGCGTCGTTGTCGTCGCCGGCCTGCCAGAGCTCGTCCAGGAGCGTGTGCAGCGCTGGGTCCATCGACGCCTCCTCAGCGCCCCGGTCGGGCGCCGGCGCCGACTCTAGCACGGCGGCCCGTGCCGCGCCTCGCCCCCCAACATTGACGCCCGGGGTCAGGAACGCCCGGGGTCAGGCCCCAGACTGCGGCTTTCCGCCAAGATCAAGGTCTGAGGCCTGACCCCGGACTTCGAGGGAGCGCGCCTTGACCGGCGCGCGGGGGCCGGGCTAGCCTCGTCGGACGATGGGAGACCGCCTCCGGGGCAAGGTGGCGATCGTCACGGGCGCCGGCTCGCGGGGGCCCGGGCTCGGCAACGGCAAGGCGGCCGCCATCCTCTTCGCGCGCGAGGGCGCGCGGGTCCTCTGCGTCGACCAGGAGCTGGCGCGCGCCGAGGAGACCGTGGCCCTGATCCACGCGGAGGGCGGCGACGCGGCGGCCGCCCCCGCGAACGTCACGCGAGCCGACGATTGCCAGGCCATGGTCGAGGCGGCGGTGGCGCGCTGGGGCGGGCTCGACGTGCTGCACAACAACGTCGGGATCGAGTCCCGCAAGGACCTCCTCGAGACCACCGAGGCGGAGTGGGACCGGGTGCTCGACGTCGACCTGAAGTCGGTCTTCCTCGCCACCCGGGCGGCGGTGCCCGCGATGATCGCCCGCGGCGGGGGCTCGGTGATCTGCGTGTCGTCGATCGCCGGGCGCGTCGGCCACGGCCGCCCGGCCTACGCGGCGGCCAAGGCGGGGATCGATGGCTTCGTCCGCACCGTCGCCGTCCAGCTCGGCCCGAAGGGCGTCCGCGTCAACGCGATCGCGCCCGGCACCGTGTGGACGCCCATGGTCTCCGCCCTCGGCGAGGAGGCGCGGGAGCGCCGCCGGAGGGCGAGCCCCCTCGGCACGGAAGGGACCGGCTGGGACGTGGGCTGGGGCGCGGTCTACCTGGCGAGCGACGAGTCGCGCTGGGTCACCGGCCACGTCCTCGTGATCGACGCCGGCCTCAGCGCCACGACGCGCTAGCTAGCCCGCGAAGCCCTTCTGGCGGAGCGTCTCGTCGATGCGGGCGCGGTGGGCCTTCTCCCAGGCGTCGAGGCTCGTCGCCGCGTCCTTCTCCGCGCGGGCCCGGGCGGCCTGGAGGACGTGCGTCGCGCGCGCGAGCGGCACGACCACCACGCCCTCCTCGTCGCCCACGACGATGTCGCCCGGCTGGACGTCCACGCCGCCGACCCGCACGGGCCCGCCGAGCGCGCCCAGGACGTCCTTGGCCCCCGGGATCGGGATGACGCCGCGGGCGAGGACGGGGAACGCCTTTTCCCGCGCCTCGGCGACGTCGCGGATCACCCCGTCGACCACGAAGCCCGCCACGCCGCGTCGCTGGGCGACCGCGCACACGTTCCCGCCGGCGACCGCGTAGTCCACGTCGCCGGCCTCGACCACGATCACGTCCCCCGGCGCCGCCCGGTAGATCGCCGCGTGGACCATGAGGTTGTCGCCGGGCGGGCAGCGGACGGTGAAGGCCGGGCCGGCGAGGCGCGGCATCCCGGGCCAGAGCGGGCGAATCCCGATGTCCATGACGCGATCGCGGGTGAGCGCGTCGGCCAGGCTCGTGGGCGACAGCTTCAGGAAGTCGGCGGCGAGGGACATGGGGCCTCCTGTGGGTCGACGCGGATGCGGCGCTGCCGGGCCGGAGCGCGGTCAGCGACCCGCCGGCCCGCCCAGCGTAGCACGCGCCGCCGGAGCCCCGGCGCGCCGCGCCGTACGCTAGCATACGTATGCGTGCCGATGGCGGCGGCTGGGGGAGTGAGGGCCGGGATGCGCCGAACGACGATCTTTCTGGACGAGGACGTGCTCCGGAGACTGCGCGAGATCGCGAAGCGCGAGAACATGAGCCTGTCCGACGCCATCAGGGCCGCGCTCGACCGCTACGTCGCGCGCCGCGGGCCCAGGTGAGCTCGCCTGTCGCTGATCGGCATCGGCCGCAGCGGCCGGCGCGACGTCGCCGAGCGCGCGGAAGACCTGCTGGGCAGGAGCGTCGGGCGCTGATGCCGCCGACCCTGGTGGGGACCACCTTCCTCTCGCGTCACCGCAAGACGCTCGAGCTGCTGCCCTGACCGGCAGGATGCGCGCGTGAGAGCGCGGGAGCTGGCCGGGCGCGTCGTCGTGATCACGGGCGCCTCGAGCGGGATCGGCGCCGCGACGGCGATCGCGTGCGGGCGCGAAGGGATGCGGGTCGTCCTCGCCGCGCGCCGCGCGGACCGGCTCGAGGCGGTGGCGCGCGAGGTGACCGCCGCGGGCGGGGCGGCGCGGGTCGCGCCGACCGACGTCGCCGACGAGGCCCAGGTCCGGGCGCTGATCGATGGCACGGTCGACGCGTGGGGGCGCCTCGACGTCCTCGTCAACAACGCGGGCGTCGGGATCCTCGCGACGGTGGAGCAGACGACGTCCGCGGAGTTCGAGGAGATCGTCCGGGTGAACTACCTCGGCACGGTCTACGGGGTGCTCGCCGCGCTGCCGCACATGCGGCGCCAGGGCGCCGGCCACCTGGTCAACGTCGCCTCGGTGGTGGGGAAGCGCGCGAGCCCCTTCCGCGCGGCCTACGTCGCCTCGAAGTTCGCGGTGGTCGGTCTCTCGGAGGCGCTCCGCATGGAGCTCCCGGGGACGGGGATCGACGTGACGTGCGTGTGCCCGATCGGCACCGCGACGGAGTTCCACGCGGTTGAGCCGAACCGCCTCGGCGTGCCCGGGCGCGGCGGCCCGATCCAGAGCGCCGAGCACGTCGCCCGCGCGATCGTGCGGACGCTCCGGCGCCCCCGCGCCGAGGTGCATCCCTATCCGCCGGCGCGCTTCCTGTTCCTCGCGAACGCGCTCGCGCCCGCCCTCGTCGACCGGCTGCTCCTCCGCCTCAGCCCGCGCGCTCGCGCCCGCTGACCGGCACCGCGCGCCGGCACGTCTGCCAGAGCAGCAGGTCGTAGACGATCTTCAGCACGCCCCCCAGGACGAACGGCGCCGACAGCGACACCGCCTGCATGACGTAGCCCGTGAGGGCCGGGCTCACCGCCTGCGCCACGGTCCGGCCCGCGTTGGTCACCGTCGCCGTCGCCTCCCGCTCGTCGTCCCGCACGACCTGCATCAGGAACGCCTGGCGCGTCGGCACGTCGATCTGCGCGAGGAGCGCGCGCGCCAGCAGGAGGCCGACCGCCACGGCGGCCGTGGGCGCGAGCCCCATCGCGACCAGGAGGACGTTCGAGCAGAGATGGGAGAACACCATCGTGTTCACGAGCCCGAACCAGCGGGACGCCCGCACCGCGAGCAGGACCGAGCACGCCGTCAGCAGCTGGGCCGCGAAGAACACGGCGCCGATGGCGGAGGGCGTGAGCTCGAAGTGCGCGTAGAGCCAGTAGACCAGGAGGCTCTGGAGCACGAAGCCGCCGGCGAAGGAGTCGAGCGCGAAGAGGGCCGCGATGCGGTAGATCAGGCGCCGTGACGGGAAGTGGGGGCCGCCGGGCGCCGGCGGGTCCACGGGGACGGCCGGGAGGCGCGCGTAGAGGAGGGCCTGGAGAACGCCCGCGAGCGCGAAGCCCCAGAAGAGGAGCACGGCGCCGTCGGGCATCGCGGCGACCGCGAGGGCGCCCAGCCCCGAGGCCATGTAACCCACCAGGTTGTAGAGGCTCATCCAGAGCGTGAGGTCGCGCGTCGCGGCCGCGCGCGCGACCAGGACCTGCTCGATCGACAGGAACGGCCCCGTCTCCCCCGTGCTGACTGCCACGTTGCCGAGCATGGCTGCCAGGACGACCAGGGCCGGCGCGCGCGCCGTCGCGAGGAGGACGCCGGCCCCCGCCACGAGCCACGCCAGCGCGACCAGGACCGCGCGCCCGCCGTGCCGCTCGGCGGGGCGGCGGATCAGGAGCGTCAGCGCGGCGCTCGCGGCGAGCGTCAGCGTGACCGCCCAGCCGATGCCGGCCGCGTCGAGCCCGAGCGCCGCGAGGTGAAGGGGCAGCAGGATGCCGAGATAGCCGTAGCAGAAGGTGCGGACCGCCTTCGCCGCGAAGACGAGGACGAGGGTCGACGTGGCCGCCGGCGCCATGGTCCCACAAGGGTACGTCAACGCGCGCGCGGCGGGCCCGGGCGCGCAAGCGCCCCCTGAATACCGGCGGTCGTGGCACCGTCATTGCTTCTGTACAAGATGTAGCGGATTGCCTGACTACTAAACAGGTGTTAGCATCCAGGCTGGGACGAGGGAACGCACGTAGAGAAGGATGGGAAGGAGGCAACCGATGAGACGGTCAGGACTGCTGGAGACGATGGCGAGCGGCGACCTCGAGGCCGTGACGCGCGCCGTGGGCCGAGGCTACCGGGCGGGAAGCGTCGAGCGTCTCGCCGCGCGCGATCCCGAGTGGCGCGAGGCGCTGGAGCGGGCGGAGGGCGAGGTCGGGACGCTCTACGCCGAGCTCTGCCAGGCGGACGACACGCTCGTCCGCTGGCGCGAGGCGATCAGCGAGCTCTACCGGGTCTGGTCGCGCGTGAACGACGCGGCGGTCGAGGACGAGGTGCACCTGGAGGAGGTCGCGTAGCATCGTGACGGCGCCGGGCTCGGGGCGCGAGCGCGTCGAGGCGCGGGGGCTCGAGGCCGCGTCCGGCCGCGGCGCATCGGCGCCCGTGACGGACGGGTCGCTCGAGGAAGTGGTGGTCTGCCGGCTCTGCGGGCTCGTCATGCGGCGCCCGTTTCCGCCGGAGTGTCCCGCCTGCGGCGGCGGCTTCGGCTGATGCGGCTAGGCGGCCCCGGTCGGGGCCTGGCCCGCGGGAGCCTGGTCGGCTAGGATCGGGCCCAGGCGGAGAGACCCTTCTCCGCTTCCCGGGCATGCGCGTGGAGCGTCCGCAGCGCATCCGAAGACCGAGGGCCGGCAGCGACCTTCGCCGCGCCGGCCGGATGGCGGCGCTCGCCTTCCTGGCCTGGGCGCCGGCGGCTTCCGCCCAGGATCCGATCGAACGGACCTGGACGACGGACAGCGGGGCCCAGGGCTACCGGCTATCGCCGGGGGTCGTGCCCGCGCTCCGGGGCTTCGACGTCGGCTACACGCGGAGCGACCACCAGGTGAAGCACCTTCTCCTCGGGCCGGTCACCACCTCCCCCCTCGCCTCTGGCGATTTCGTCATCTCGCTCCAGGACCACGACGGGCGCGACGCCGTCTCGGGGAGCGTCAAGCTGACGGACCTGCGCCGCCTCGGCCGGCACTCCGAGGTGTCGCGGCGAGACTGCCCGCGCGAGTGTCGATTGCGGATCCCGAACCTGATCGGCCCCGAAGCGTTCCTCCTGACCGGCTTCGCCTTCCAGCTCGCCTCGGGCGGCGACCGGAACGTGCTCCAGGTGAAGGTGCGGCAGGCCGCCCACAACGGCTACGTCGACGTCGCGTTCGTCGACGGGGCGGGGACGGAGCCCTACTACGCGCACGTGACCTACGCGGTGATCCCGAGGGCGTTGCTCGGGCCGTACCTGGTGCAGGCCCGCTCCGCGGGGGCCGTGCGCGGCGAGGCGGCCGTCGCGCGCCCGCCGGGCCTGGCGCTCCTCCAGTCGTTCGACCTCCGCTTCCTCAACGGAGACCACCACCTCCAGCGGATCGCCGTCGACCTCACCGGAAACCGCATCCTGGTGCGGTTCCGCGACCAGAACGGCGACGACCCGTTCGAGTGGCACGTGGAGTACTCCGTCCTGCGCTGAACGGCACCCGGGCCGTCGCACCTCGCCGCGTTCCCTCCTGCGCGCCTCGCGAGTCGCGGGCATAATCGGGGGAATGCTCGCCCGCCAGGCTCCCCGCGACCGCTTCGTCACCGTCCACGGGCTCCGGCTCCGCTATCGCGACTGGGGCGGCGGCGGCCGTCCGCTCCTCGCCCTCCACGGCGCCGTGGCCCACGCGCACTGGTGGGACCCGGTGGCGCCCTACCTGGCGCGCCGCTTTCGCGTGCTGGCCCTCGACTGGCGGGGGCACGGCCGGAGCGCGTGGCCCCGGCCGCCCGCCTATCGCAGCGAGGACTTCGCCGCCGAGCTCGCCGGGGTGATCGACGGGCTCGGCTTGAAGGACGTGGTCGTTGCCGGGCACTCGATGGGCGGCCACAACGCGATCGCGTTCGCCGCCTGGTACCCGGACCGGCTCGCGCGCCTGGTCGTCGTCGACGCGCGCCCCCACGTCAACTACGACCGGCTCCGGGCGCTCCAGCGCCGCGCGCCGCGCCCGCCGACCGACTTTCCCACGCTGGCGGCCGCGCTCGCCCGGTTCCGGCTCCGCCCGCCGGAGACCACCGCCTCGCCGGCTCTCGTCCGGCGCATCGGCCGTGCCGGCGTCGCGCGGCTCCCGTCGGGGCGCTGGCGCTACCGCTTCGATCCCGCGTGCGAGCAGACCCGGGTGCCGGTGGACTGCTGGGCGCTGCTCCCGCGTATCGGTTCGCCGACGCTGGTGGTGCGGGGCGAGCACAGCACGATCCTCGAGCGGGACGTCGCCGAGCGCATGGTCAAGGCCCTGCCCTCGGGGACGCTCGAGGAGATCCCCGGCGCCCACCACCACGTGACCTTCGACGCGCCCCGCGCGCTGGCCGATCGCATCGTCGACTGGGTCGGCTGAGGGCGTGGTCCGGCCGGGGCCCGGCGGACGGCGGCCCCTGGTATGCTGAGCCGCCGAAGGCGACCCACCTCGAGAGGAGCGGGAGGGCGACGATGCGCGTGCTCGTGACGGGAGCGGCCAGCGGGATCGGCCGCGCGACGTGCGTGAGGCTTGCCCGGGAGGCCCGGGCGGCGGGCCGGACCGCGGGGGTGGCGGCGGTGGACGTCGGGCCCCCGGCGGCGCTGGACGGCCTGGTCGCGGAGCTCCGCGAGCTCGGGGCCGACGCGCTGTCGATCCTCGCCGACATGGGCACGCCGGAAGCGCCGGAGCGGGCGGTGGCCGAGGCCGTCGCGCGCTTCGGCGGCCTCGACGGGCTCGTCAGCAACGCCGGCATCAACCGCCCGGGCCCGCTCCTCGACTACGCCGTCGAGGACTGGGACCGGCTCTTCGCGGTGAACACGCGGGCGACCTGGCTCCTCGCCAAGGCGGCCCACCCGGCGCTTCGCGCGTCGGGCGGCGCGATCGTGGCCGTCGCCTCGATGTCGGGCTCCCACGCCCACGCGGGCCTCGGCGCCTACGCCCCGAGCAAGGCGGCCGTCATCATGCTGGCCCGGGTCCTCGCCCAGGAGTTCGGCCGGGACGGCATCCGCGTCAACACCGTCTCGCCCGGCATGACGCGCACCGGCATGACGACCCGCGTCTACGCGGACCCGAAGGTCGCCGCCGACCGCGACGCGCTCGTGCCGCTCGGACGCGTGGCCACGCCCGACGACATGGCCGCGGCCATCCTGTTCCTGCTCTCGCCCGACGCCCGCTACGTCAACGGCCACGACCTGATCGTCGACGGCGGGCTCACCGGCAGCTTCCTCGGCCGCCTGCCGGGGCTCTCGCAGGTCACGCGCGCCTGACGGCGCGGCACAGAGGAGACCGACCGTGTCCCCACGACGCCTCCGATTCGGGATCAAGGTCGCCCAGATGGGCGGCACCTTCGCAGAGATCCGCGACGCGTGGCTCGAGGCCGACCGCCTGGGCTTCGACACCGGCTGGGCCCACGACCACCTCTTGAACCAGAACGACCACACGAAGTCCGAGGACGAGGGCTGGACCATCCTGACCGCGCTCCTCGTCGAGACGAAGCGCATCCGCGGCGGGCTCATGGTGACGGCCAACACGTTCCGCCACCCCGGCATGCTCGCGAAGATCGCGACCACGGTCGACGTCGTCTCGCACGGACGCGTCGAGGTGGGAATCGGGGCCGGCTGGCACGAGGACGAGCACAAGCAGTACGGGCTCCCGCTCCCGCCGCTCGGCGAGCGGATGCGCCGCCTCGAGGAGGCGTGCCAGATCATGAAGGCGCTCTGGACCGAGACGCGCGCGACGGTCGAGGGGACCTACTACCAGGTGCGCGAGGCGTACCACGAGCCGAAGCCCGTCCACAAGCCGCACCCGCCCATCGTCATCGGGACCAGCGGCGAGAAGGTCGGCCTCCGCATCGTCGCGCGCCACGCCCAGGAGTGGAACATGTCGAAGGGCACGCCGGACGAGTTCCGGCGCCTCTCGACGCTGGTCGACGGCTTCTGCCGCGAGGCCGGCCGCGATCCCGCGGCCGTCGAGCGCTCGATCCAGTTCGGGGCGGACGCGCTCCAGAACGGCGCGCCCGCGCTGGTCCAGCTCTCGCGCGAGTTCGTGGCGGCGGGCGCGACCCATCTCATCTACACGTGCCCCATCCCGTACAGCGCCGCCGGCGCCCGCCGCCTCTGGCACGAGGTCGTCACGCCCCTCAAGGGCTGAGCTCCGCGGTGGACGGGTCGGTCGGCGCGCTCGTCCTCTGGATCCTGGCCGCCGGGCTGGTCCTGGTCGGCGTCGTCGGCGTGGTGGTGCCGGGGCTCCCCGGCGCGATCCTGGTGCTGGCCGGCCTCGCGCTCGCGGCCTGGATCGACGGGTTCGCGCGGGTCGGCCTCGGGACCCTCGCCGTGCTCGCCGCGCTCACCGCCCTGACGTATGTCCTCGACTTCGTGGCCACCGCGGTGGGCGCGCGCCGCTTCGGGACCGGCTGGTGGGGCGTCGTCGGCGCGCTCCTCGGCACGATCGCCGGGCTCTTCTTCGGGCTGCCGGGCCTCCTCGTCGGGCCGTTCGCCGGCGCCTTCGTCGCGGAGCTGATCGCGCGGCGGGACGTCCGCCAGGCCGGCCGCGCGGGCGTCGGGGCGTGGCTCGGCCTCCTGCTCGGGACCGCCGCGCGCCTCGGCGTCGTGCTGGCGATGATCGGGATCTTCGCCGTCGCCTACGTGCGCTGACGCCGGCGTCGGCGTTCTGTCGCCGGCTCGCCGTGGCCGCGCCCTGGGCTCCGTCACCCGTGCGCGGTCAGGCCGTGATCTGACCCTCGCGGCCTGATGCCGAAGGGGTCCCGCGGCCTCGGCGCGCCGGGTCTTCGCCGGCGTCACGCCCGATGCCGGCGCCAGAACGGGGGCAGGGCCGGGAGACGGCTGAGGCCGCCGGAGGTTCCTCCGGCGGCCTCGATGGCCTGCGGCGGCGGAGCCGGCCGCTACGGGTGGGTGTGCGAGAGGGCCGAGGTGGCCTCGCGCCGGAGGGGCGCCTCGGCGTGGACCCCCCCGCCGCCGTACCCGCCCTCGAAGGCGTACGCGTTCTCGGAGTGCTGGGAGAGGTCCAGCCCGGCGAACTCCTCCTCCTCGGTGACCCGGAGGCCGACCACCGCGTCCACCACCTTCAGGAGGACGACCGAGCCGACGAAGGCGAAGATCCACGTCGCCGCCACCGCGGCGAGCTGCGTGAGGACGAGCCCGGGATTCCCGAAGAAGAGCCCGTCGGCGCCGGCCTCGTTGATCGCCTTGGAGGCGAAGAGACCGGTTGCGATCGCGCCCCACGTCCCGCCGATGCCGTGGACCCCGACGACGTCGAGGCTGTCGTCGTAGCCGAACTTCGACTTCATGTTGCAGGCGAAGAAGCAGAGCACCCCGCCGCCGACGCCGATCAGGATCGAGGAGACCGGCCCGACGAAGCCCGCGGCCGGCGTGATGGCGACCAGCCCCGCGACGGCGCCGGAGGCCGCCCCGAGGACCGTCGGCTTCCCGCGGGTGGCCCACTCGGCGAAGACCCAGGCAAGGGTGGCGGCGGCCGCCGCCGTGTTGGTCGTGACGAAGGCGCTGACCGCGAGGCCGTTCGCCCCGAGCGCGCTGCCGGCGTTGAAGCCGAACCAGCCCACCCAGAGCAGCGCCGACCCGACGACCGTGAACGGCAGGTTGTGGGGCGGCATGGGCTCGCGCCCGTAGCCCTTCCGCCGGCCGATCAGGAGCGCCGCGGCGAGGGCGGAGACGCCCGAGGAGATGTGGACGACCGTGCCCCCGGCGAAGTCGAGGGCGCCGAGCCCCCGGAGCCAGCCGCCGACGCCCCACACCCAGTGGGCGAGGGGGTCGTAGATCAGGGTGGCCCAGAGGAGCGAGAAGAGGAGGAAGGCGGAGAACCGCATCCGCTCGGCGAACGTGCCCGTGATGAGCGCGGGCGTGATGATCGCGAACATGAGCTGGAAGACCATGAACGCCTGGTGCGGGATCGTCGCCGCGTAGTCCGGGTTCGGGTCGGCGCCGACCGTCGAGAGGCCGATCCACTTCAGGCTCCCGACGATGCCGCCGAGATCGGGCCCGAACGCCAGGCTGTAGCCGAAGAGGACCCACTGCACCGAGATCAGCGCCATCAGGATGAACGACTGCATGAGCGTGGCGAGGACGTTCTTCCGCCGCACCATGCCGCCGTAGAAGAGCGCGAGCCCGGGCGCGGTCATCATGAGGACGAGCGCCGACGAGGTCAGGACCCAGGCCGTGTCGCCCGTGTCGATCTTGGGCGCGGGGGTCGCGGCGGGCGCGGCCGGTGCCGCCGCCGCGGGGGCCGGGGCGGGCGCCGCCTGCTGCGCGAGCGCGCCCGGGACCGCCATCAGGGGGAGCAGCGCCAGGGTCAGGAAGAGGAGGAAGCGAGCCTTCGAGCCAAGAGTCACCGTTGACTCTCCTTTCAGCAGGGATTCGGCGCCGAGCGTGTCTAGAGGGCCGCCTCGTCGCGCTCGCCGGTGCGGATGCGGACCGCGGCCTCGACGGGCGTCACGAACACCTTGCCGTCGCCGATCGCGCCGGTCCGGGCCGCGGCCGCGATCGTGTCGACCACCTTGTCGACCAGCTGGTCCGCGACGACGATCTCGATGCGGATCTTGGGGAGGAAGTCGATGGTGTACTCCGAGCCGCGGTAGAGCTCGGTGTGACCCTTCTGGCGCCCGAAGCCGCGCACCTCCGAGACGGTCATGCCGATGACCCCCATCCCGGTGAGCGCGTCCTTCACCTCGTCGAGCTTGTAGGGCTTGATGATCGCCTCGATCTTCTTCATTCGCCGGGTACCCTCCTCTCGGCGAGGGGTGTGCAACGCGGCTGCCACGAAGAGCGGACCGGGGTGGCTCGTAAGTGCGCGTCGGGACGAGCCTGGGCGGCAAGCAGGGCGCGGGCCGATGTCGGGGCCCTGCCTAGCGCGCGACCAGTCTGCCCAAGGAACGGGCAGGCGCTGAGCTGCTACGGGCTCGCTTCGACCAGCCGGCTCTCGTCGATTCGGTAGAGGAGGCGGAGCGCGCGGTGCTCCGCGCGACCCCGGCGCGCGAAGCCGCCCATCGCGCCGTCGATCCGGAGGGCCGTCGAGCTTCGCGACCATCCGTAGCCGAACGACCGGCCGGAGCCGGGATCGGTCTCCCAGAGCGAGAGCACGGGGACCGACGCGCCGGTGGGCACGATCCACGCGCGGATCGTGTGGAAGCCCGCGTGGCCGTTCTCGGAGGTCACGTACGCCGCGAACCGCCGGTCGGGCGACAGCGTCACGGCCTCGCCGGGGAAGAGGTAGCGGAGCCGGCCGGCCTCGAGGTCGAGGACGTAGAGCGCGTGCTCCGCCCGCCGTGGGGGATCGAGGACGCTCCGGAGGAGCCGGCCGTACTGCCGCTCGTAGGGCCACCACGGCTGCCAGGCGCTCACGAGCACGGCGGGGCGCCCGCCACCGGGCCGGACCAGGCAGGCGTCGCTCAGCATGAGACCGGGCGGCACGGCGAGCTCGCGCCACGGCGCGTCCCGGCTCGCCCGCAGATAGAGCCGCTGGTCCTGGGTCCAGGTCGGGCCCGCGTGCGCCTGCAGCACGGCCATCCCGTCGTCCTCGACGACGTCCAGCTCGAAGGGCCGCCCGACGACGCCCTCGAGGGCGATCGCGCCGAGCCGCGTCGCGAGGGTCGCGGCGCGGTCCGGCGCCGGCGCGTCGCCGCTCCGGGGCGTCTCCACCGGATCGATGGGCGGGTCGACGTCGACGACGCCGGTGCCCCAGCGCGCGGGCGGGCCGAAAACCGTGAACCAGACGTAGTGCGCGCCCGCGAGGAAGACGAGGGCGAGAACGGTGACTGCGGCCCACCGCCGGGCTCCCGGACCTGACGGCATCGAGGCCAGGATACGCCGCCCGGGGCCCGCGAGCGGCGCGATGCCGTCGGCCCCGCCTTGGGCTCCGCGGCGGCGGCTGGTAGCCTGGACTGCCTTGCCACGCTCTCTGCTCGCGCGATGGGGCCCGCCGCTCGCGCTCCTCGCGGGCCTGGTGACGGGCGCCCGGCCGGCGGCCGCGCAGCCGGCGCCATCCGTCGACGAGATCCGCGACCAGCTCGACCGCGTCGTCGGCAACCGGGTCGAGGCGACCGCCATCCTGGGCGGCCAGCAGGTGCCGCAGGCCGGCCTCTTCGGCTGGCAGTTCAACGACGTCGACGCGAGCATCCTCAAGTACCCGTGGAGCGTCGAGCTCGGCGCGCCGCGGCCGCTCGGGGCCGGCGCGCTCGCCTGGACGCCGGTCCTCCTGGGCTCGGCCGGCGTCGCGCGCTTCGCGAACCACTTCCAGGGCGGCCCGCTCGAGGGCAGCACGTCGACCTACCGCACGTACTCGCTGGGGCTCGGGGCCGGCCCCCGCGTCTGGCTCCTGCCGGAGCTGAGCCTCCTGCCGTCGTTCAGCTTGCTGTACGCGTACACGGAGAACGACTTCGACGCCACGACGGACCGCGGGCGCGCCGCCGAGGCGCTCGTCGACGGCCGCCTCGTCAACTGGCGCACCCACACGCTGACGTTCATCCCGTCGCTCGAGCTCCGCTACCGGAAGACCTGGGGCCCGGCGACCCTCGAGCTCATGTCGACCTACGCCTACTTCACCACCGTGCCGCTCGCGCGCTCCACCGAGGCCTATTCCTTCGAGAGCGACTCACAGGTCTGGTCGAACCGCGCCGCGCTCGACGTGGTCACGCCGTGGGCGCTCGGGGACTGGCCGATCGTGGTCGGCGCGTTCTTCGGACGCGCGGAGCTGGGCGGCGGCCTCCGCGAGAGCCTCAAGACCGACCACGTCTACTCGACGGGCGGCCACGTCGCGCTCGCCCCGCAGGGCCGCCTGTGGAAGGTGACGCGGATCGGGATCGCCGGCTCCTACTTCTGGGCCGGCTCGTTCTCGGGCTGGACCCTCGGCCTCGACTGGGAGGTGGTCTTCTAGCGCGCCGCCAGCGCCTCGCGCGCGCCGAAGTAGGCGGGCTTGGGCGCGTAGTCCCGGTCGAAGAGGAGCGGCGCGTCCTCGCCGAACCGCGCGTGGATCCACGAGTGGCGGTCCGTCACGCCCCAGAACGTGACGCCCGCGAACCCCGGCAGGCCGACGCACGCGGCGATGGCGTCCCGGTACGCGCGGCGCTGGCGGGCGAGGGGGTCGCCCCGGCGGACGGTGCGGACGCGGACGTCCATCTCGGAGATGCGGACCTCGAGGCCGAGCCGGAGGAGCCGCTCGACGTTGGCGCGGATCGCGCGGGGCCGGGGCGGCCGGGTCGCCCGGATGTGCATCTGGAGGCCGACGCCGTGGACCGGGACGCCCGCGTCGAGGAGGCGCCGGACGAGCTCGTGGACGGCGTCCGCCTTCCGCCCGCCGCCCTCGGCGTCGAAGTCGTTGTAGTAGAGCCGCGCGCCAGGATCCGCCGCGTGGGCCCGACGGAACGCCTCCGCGACGTAGCCCACCCCCACGGCGCGCCGGAAGTACGTGTCGCGGAGGCGGCCGTCGCCGTCGATCGCCTCGTTGACGACGTCCCAGGCGGCGACGCGCCCCGCGTAGCGGCCGACCAGGGTCTCGACGTGCTCGGCGAGGGCGCCGCTCGCCGCGGCCCGGGAGAGCGCGGGCGTGAGCCAGCCGGGCAGCTGCTCGTGCCAGACGAGCGTGTGGCCGTGGACGCGGAGCCCGTGGGCCTCGGCGAAGCGGACGAGCGCGTCCGCCGGCTCGAAGTCCCACCGATCCGGCTCGGGGTGGACGCGCTCCCACTTCATGACGTTCTCGGGTGTGATCGCGTCGAACTCGCGGAGGAGCGTCCGCGCGTACACGGGCTCCTGCAGGAGCTCCGGCTCGACCGCGGCGCCGACGGAGACGCCGGCGACCGCCCGGAGGCCGGCCCCCGGCGTCGCGGGCGCGGCGGGGGTCAGCGGGCGCCGGGGAGCCGCGCGCGGAAGTGCTCGACCGCGGCCCGGAGCGAGAGCGGCGTGACCTGGTCCGATCGGTCGAGACGGCTGAGCATCACGCCACAGGATAGCCCGGGGCCAGACCCCGCGGCGCGTGACGCCGTCCCGCCGGGGAGCGGGGGGCACGAGGTAGAGACGGCTCAGGCCGCCGGAAGCCGTCTCCGGCGGCCTGAGAGCGTCCAGCGCGCGCGATCGAGAGACAGCCGCTAGAGGGCGGCCTCGTCGCGCTCGCCGGTCCGGATGCGGACGGCCACCTCCACCGGCGTGACGAACACCTTGCCGTCGCCGATCGCGCCGGTCCGGGCCGCGGCGGCGATCGTGTCCACGACCTTGTCGACCATCTGGTCCGCCACGACGATCTCGATGCGGATCTTCGGGAGGAAGTCGATCGTGTACTCCGAGCCCCGGTAGAGCTCGGTGTGCCCCTTCTGGCGTCCGAAGCCGCGCACCTCCGAGACCGTCATCCCGATCACGCCCATCCCGGTGAGGGCGTCCTTCACCTCGTCCAGCTTGTACGGCTTGATGATCGCCTCGACCTTCTTCATCGGCCCTCCTCAGGCGTCCGGATCAGTGCTCGGTCACGGGCCGGGAGACGGCGTGGGCCATGCTGGCGGTCCCGCCCCCGGGGAGCGCGGCGCCCATGCGGGCGTGCGGCGCCACGACCGCGAAGTCCGGGTACGCCCCGATCCCGTGCTCGCCGACGTCCAGCCCCTCGAGCTCCTCCTCCGGGCTGACGCGGATGCCCATGACCGCCTTGATGACCGCCCAGGCGGCCAGGCCCACCGCGAAGGTGAAGGCGCCGACGGCGACGACGCCGATGAGCTGGGCCATGAAGAGCCCCAGCCCGCCGCCGAAGAAGAGGCCGTTCCCGGTGGTGTTGGGCGTCATGGAGTCCTGGGCGAAGAGGCCCACCGCCAGCGTGCCGAAGATGCCGCAGACCAGGTGGACCGAGAGGGCGCCGACCGGATCGTCGATCTTGACCCGGTCGAAGAAGAGGACGGCGAAGACGACGAGGACCCCGGCGATGAGCCCGATGATCACCGAGCTCCCGACGCTGACGAAGGCGCACGGCGCGGTGATCGCGACGAGGCCGGCGAGGGACCCGTTGATGATCATGCGAGAGGTCCGGCTTGCCGAGGAGCTTCCAGGCGACCAGGGTGGCGCTGAACGCGGCCGCGGCGGCGGCCATGTTGGTCGTGACCGCGATGCGCGCGATGTCGCCGGGCGAGGCGGCCATCGTGCTGCCCGGGTTGAACCCGAACCACCCGAACCACAGGACCAGCGCCCCGATCGTGGCGGACGTCATGTTGTGGCCGGGGATGGGGTTGATCCGCCCATCCTTGCCGAACTTGCCGATGCGCGGGCCGAGGAGGATCACGCCCGCGAGGGCCGCCCAGCCGCCGACCGAGTGGACGACCGTCGAGCCGGCGAAGTCCCACATGCCGAGCTTGGCGAGGAAGCCGCCGCCCCAGATCCAGTGGCCGGTGATCGGGTACATGAGACCGACGATGACGAAGCTGAAGACGATGAAGGCGTGGAACTTGATCCGCTCGGCGACCGCGCCGGAGACGATCGTGGCCGCGGTGCCGGCGAAGACGAGCTGGAAGAAGAACTTGGCCCAGATCGGGACGCCCGTCCAGTTGATCGCCGAGTAGACGCCCTTGTAGGCCTCGCCGGTGGCCGGGCTGTTGTCCGCGCCGCCCACGAAGAAGAGGCCCTGCGCCCCGAAGAGCGACGTCCCGTCGCCGAACATGAGCCCCCAGCCGATGATGAAGAACGCGAGCGACGACACCGCGAAGACGATGAAGTTCTTCGTGAGGATGTTGACGGCGTTCTTGGCCCGGCAGAGCCCGGACTCCACCATCGCGAACCCGAGGTTCATGAAGAAGACGAGGAACGCGGTGATGAGCACCCACGCGGTGTCCGCCGCGACCTTGAGGTCGCCGACCTTGCTCGCCAGCTCCGCCAGGGGATCGACCGGCGCCGCGGGGGCCGGAGCGGCGGCGGGAGCCGGCGCGGGGGCCGGCGCCGGGGTCTGCGCGCTCGCGCCGGCGGCGCCGAGCAGGACCGCGGCCAGGGCGAGGGCCAGCGGGAGCCACGCGGCCATGCTTCGAGAAGGACGTCGCGAGTAGCGTTGTGCCATGACCTCTCCTCGGGCTCGAAGGTTTACCCAGCCCCCCCGCGTCGTTGAGAGAGGGTGTGTATCCGCCACGCAGGTGCCGGCGCCATTGCCGCGCGACGCCGTGTGCTGCCCGCGCGAGGGATAGCAAGCCGAATGCCCGTCGAGACCGCGATCCGGGGGAGAGGCCCGGCGATCAGCGGTGACGGGCACTTCCGGCGCGATGGCGGCTGCGTGGCCGGGAGCTCGCCGCCCGAGGCGTGATGCGGGAGAGGGCAGGGTGCCTATGGACTGGGCATCGGTGGGCGGGCACTCGGCCCCGAGGCCGGATGTCAGCGCCCGGTCCGGCGGGTGCGGATCCTTCGGCCCCGAGGGCGCGTGGAGCTGGCGCTCGGGACGGCGCGGGTCGGGAGGGCCCGCGGGGCGGTGGCTCCCCGCGGGCCCGGACTCGCGGCCTAGTAGGCGGGGAGCTTGCCGCTGGCGACGGTCTGCTTGACGGCGGCGGCCTCCTCGGAGGCCCGGGCCGCGAGGAACCGGCTGTCGCTGGCGAGCGTCACGAACTGCCAGCCCTGACTCGCCATCTTGAGCGCGTACTGGCTCGTCGCGTTGTGGAGGCCGGCGACGACCTTGTGGCGCTTGCAGGCCTCCAGGATCTTCCCGAGGGCCTCGACGACGGGCGGCCTCCGTCTGGTCGAGCTTCGGCGTGCAGCCCATCGTGAGCGAGAGGTCGGCAGGCCCGACGTAGATGGCGTCGACGCCCGGCGTGCTCAGGATCTCGTCGATGTTCTGGACGGCTTCCTTCGTCTCGATCATGGGCATCACGACCAGCGTGTCGTTCGCCGCCGTCGCGTAGTCCGTGCCGCCGTAGATCGAGGCGCGCACCGGGCCGAAGCTCCGGTAGCCCTTCGGGGCGTACTTGCACGTCCTGACCAGCTGCTCGGCCTCCTTCCGGGAGTTGATCATCGGGCAGATGATCCCGTAGGCGCCGGCGTCGAGGATCTTCATGATGTGGGCCGGATCGTTCCACGGCACCCGCGCGAACGGGATCACGCTCGTCGTCGAGATCGCCTGGAGCATCGTCACCGCCGTCTGGTAGTCGACGACGCCGTGCTGCATGTCCACGACCAGGGAGTCGAAGCCCTGGTGCGCCATCACCTCCGCCGAGAAGCTCGACGGGATCGACAGCCACCCGTTGACCACGACCCCGCCCTTCGCCCAGATCGACTTCACCGTGTTCTCGCGCACCGTCGGGCTCCTTCCTGAATAGGTCCGTCGTGAGTATCGAATCGCCGCGCCGCGGCCGGCCCGATGCCGGGAGATCCGCGGCACCCGAGGAGTATAGGCGCGCCGCGCCGGCCGCGCCACCCCGCCGCCGCCGCGATCATCAGTTCGCGAGGTAGGCGTTCACGTCCGTGAAGGTGGTGATCTTCGTCGTCGAGTACGAGGGATAGTTCTTGTCGGCCTCGTAGACGGCCGCGTGGACCTTGGGGACACAGTCCGAGAACGGGATACCCCACGCGAGCGTGAGGGAGGATGACGAGCCCGCGCCGCCGTACGCGGGGAGGGCGGCCAGAGGCAGATCCACGGTCGGGTAGCACCCGTTGTCGTCCCAGACGTGCACGGTCGTCGGGAAGGAGGCGGTACTGCCGTAGTTCCTGACGCGTACGCGGATCGCTCCCGGGCCGCCCAGCGCATTCCCCGGCTTGTAGATCCGGATCATCACCGGCCAGAGCGACCACGTGTGCGGCTGGATCTGGATCTTCGGCCCCTCGAAGACCGCGACCTTGTCGGCGCTCGGTACGTTCCCCGGCTGCTCGATCTCGATGCTGATCTGGTAGATACCCTTGTCGACGCCGCTGGTGCCGCCGGTCGCCATCGTCAGGACGTCGGCCCGGCTGTGGCCCGCGGCGAGCGCGGGGACGTTCACGGTGGTGCCGATGCCTCCGGTCTTCCCGTCGAGCCAGATGGTCAGGGCGATCGACTGGCCCAGCCGCACGTTCGCCGGCCCGCCGCCGACGTTCTTCACGGTGGTCCTCAGCTTGATCGGCTCGCCCAGCCCGAGGTAGTAGTCCGCCTGGATGAAGCCGGGGGCCGTCGAGGCGAACGCCTCCACGTCGTACGCCTTCCCGCTGAGCTTCTCCAGTCCGGTGAGCTTGTACTTCGCCGTCTTCTTGCCCTCCGTCAGCGCTACCACGACCGTGTTGGTCTCGTCGCCCGTGTACTGCGCGCTCGGGTCCATGAGGCAGCCCTTGACCGCGTACGACTTGCCGACCGCGAACTTCGACTGCGTCAGCGGGAGGTCGAAGCTGCCGGTCAAGCCGGGCAGGTACGCGGAGTCGAGGGTGTCGTCACGCTTGCCCGGGCAGTCGCCCGGCGCGATGGACCCCTCGCGGATCCGGATCTGGACGCCCGTCGCGGCGCCGACCTGGGTCGGGTCGAGCCCCCAGCTGGCCGTGACCTTGTCGGTCTTCTCCGCCTCGATGGAGAAGAGGCTCCCGTTGAGCTTCAGCGAGTTCAGCTTGACGTCGAGCGGCCGCACCGGGCGAGTGCGCGTGACGGCGCGCCCGGGCGGCGCCGAGGGCGGCGCGCTGCCGCGTGCGGGCTCCTCCGGGGCTTTGCGGGGTTGCTGGGCCGGCGCGAGCAGCGGCACGGCCATCACGAGGGCGAGGACGGCGTGAGGGAGCGCATGGACGGACCGACGAGGCTTCATATCGGGCCTCCTGTCCTGCGGTCTTGGGGTGAGTATGATCCGACTCCGCGGGGGGTCAACCGGCGAAACGCGCGCCGGAGAGAGGGGCGGTGCGGCGGCTCCCGGGCGGCGCGGCCGCGCGTCAGGAAGCGCGGTCGACGTCGCGCGGGAACTGGTCGATTAGGCGTCCGTCACCGGCTCGGCGACGCGTCGGCCACGCACGTCTGCATCTTCACCGCGGCCGGCGCGCCGGATGAGCGGATCGACGCGCCGACCTCCGAGGATCTGCGGCCTCCGTCCTGAGCCCGCCCTGGGCGCGGGGTCAGGTCAGCCGAGGGGCTCGGTCGGCGTCCAGGCGCCCATCGCGCGAATCGCCTCGTCGGGCCCGGGCCAGGATGGCATCGTGATCGCGATGGCCGTGAGATCGCCGGGGCCGCGCGACCGGAACTGGAAGTGCGTGCCGAGCGGGATCGTGAGGCACACGCCTGGCTCGAGCGGGACGGTCTCCTCGCGCTCGCCCTGGCGGCGCCACATCTCGCCGCGCCCGCCCAGCACGTACCAGATCTCCTCGACGGTCCGGTGGGTCACCGCGCGCGAGACGCGGCCCGGGCCGAGCGCGAAGTGCGCCATGCCGCCGCCAGCGAGTCGAAGGAGCACGCGCACGTCGGCGCCGTCCGGCGCGCGGGCGTCAGGCCGGGCGGGGAGCCGTCTCGTCGCGAAGGCCGTCTCGGTCACGCCGGGCTCCTTTCGCTGCGGGGGTGCGCTCCGCCGGGCTCACGCGCGGCGGGCCCGGAGGTGGTCCGCGAGGCGGAGGGCGAGGGCGACGATCGTGAGCACCGGGTTCGCGTAGCCGCCCGTCGGGAACACCGACGGCCCGGCGACGTAGAGGTTCTCGATCCCGTGGACGCGGGCGTCGGCGCCGACGACGCCCTGGCGCGGGTCCTCGTGCATGCGGGTCGTGCCCATGTGGTGGTGGCCGCCGCCCGGCGGCCGCGCCCAGCGGAGGTCGTCCGCGTCCAGCCCCGCGTCCCAGCGTCCGATCCCGGCGCGCGTCACCTCCTCGCCCAGGATCTCGAGCGCCCGCCGCATGCTGCGCTTGTCGAGGGGCGAGAGCCGCCAGTGGAGTTCCGCCCGGCGGCGGCCGAGCGCATCGCGCCCGGCGCCGAGCGTCACGCGGCTCTCCGGGTTCGGCGCCTGCTCCGCTCGCGAGTGGACGACGAGGGCGACCGGCCCCGTCCGCGGGCCGCGCTCCCGCCGCGGGTTCCGCCGCCGGCGCGCCCGGGCGGTCCGGAGGCGCCACGCGACGCGCTCGGGCACGAGGCGGCGGAGGAGCCCGAGGGCCAGGCGCCGAGGGCGCGGGAGCGGCGGGCGGTCGACGAGCGCGCTGTAGCCGAGGAGCCCCTCCTGGCGACGCGTGTCGGCCGAGAGGACGAGCGTGCCCTTGACGCAGGTCGCGCCGGCGAAGTGGGGCGCGTAGAGGGCGGCGAGCCGCGCGTCCGCGAGGCGCACCGTGCCGCAGTCGAGGTGGAGGTGCTCCATGAAGCAGCGGCCGACCAGGTCGTGCGCGTTGCCGAGCCCCGCGGGGCCCGAGAGGAGCAGGAGGCGCGGTGTCTCGATGCCGCCGGCCGCCAGGACGACCACGCGCGCCGCGACGCGGAAGCGCGGCCCCCGGAGGCAGGCGACGCGGACGTGGGTCACCCGCTCGCCGCCGGGCGACGTCTCGAGCTCCGTCGCCGAGGCGTGGAGGTAGACGGCGACGCGGGGCGCCGCGGCGAGCTCCGCTCGGTAGACGGCCCCGAAGCGGGTCGGCGGGCTCATCTGGAACATCGCCGTGCCGACGCGGCCGCCGTCGAGGGGCCAGGCGGGCCGCGCGCGGTCGGCCCAGTGCTCGGCGTCGTAGGCGAACGGGCCGAGCTGGCAGACCGCGTGCGCCCGCCGGTAGTAGGGCAGGAGGTGCGCGCGCCCGAACGGCCAGCCGCTCCGCGGGATCTCGGGGCGCGCCTCGAAGTCGACCTCGTCCAAGGGCCGGCACTGGCCGCCCCACTGGTCGGTCGTCCCGCCGAGGGCGGCGGTGCGGATCCAGTCGAGCGGGTAGTACGGCGCGCCGACGTTCGGGGCCCGGAGGAGCGCGCGCGTCCGCCGGCCGGGGACGAGGCCGCCGCTCTCGAGGACGACGACCCGGAGCGGCGTCCCGATCAGCTCGCGCGCGAGGGCGATCCCGGCGGCGCCGGCCCCGACGACGCAGACGTCGGCCTCGAGGACAATCTCGGACGGGACGTCCCGCGCGTCACGGAGCACGGTCGACGTCGCGGAGGAACTCGTCGACGAGCCGGTTGAAGGCGACGGGGCGCTCGAAGTAGACGGAGTGCCCCGCGGCCGGCACCCGCGCGAGGCGCGCGCCCGGCACGATCGACGCGAGGACGGCGACGGCGTCCGGCGGGATGACGACGTCCTCCTCGCCGACGACGCAGAGGAGCGGCGGCCCGAGCGTGGCGACCGTCGCGCGCGGCGTCGCCCGCATCGCGATCAGCTTCTTCCGGATCGCGGTCTTGTCGAGGTCCTGCGAGAGCGCGTCCACCTCCCGGTAGAGGAAGTGGAGGGCCGGCTGCTCCCGCGCCATCCGCTCGCCGGCCGCCGGGTGGATGCCGCGGTCGAACAGCGCCTTCTCCGGCTGCGCCGCCCCGTGGGCCTTGAAGATCGCGTGCGTCTCGGGGTCGCCGAGCGTGCCGGTCGTCGCCGCCATGACGAGCGCCTTCACGCGCTCCGGGTGCCGGAGCGCGTAGCCGAGGCACGTCCAGCCGCCCATCGACTGGGCGACGAGCCGCACGTCGGCCAGCCCCAGGTGGTCGACCAGGGCCGCGAGGTCGTCGGCGTACGCGTCGGGCCCGGGCCGGTCCGGGGACTCCGTCGAGAGGCCGAACCCGCGGTGGTCGAGGGTCACGCACGTGTAGCGGTCGCGGAAGTGCGGGACCTGCTGCCACCAGGAGAGGTGGCCGCCGCCCAGGCCGTGGACGAAGACGAGGGCCGGGCCCGCGCCGTGGGTCTCGTAGTAGAGCCGCGCGCCGTCGCGCTCGAGGAAGGGCATCGCGGAGTCCTCCGGGTCAGGCCGCGGCGCTCGCGCGCCCGGCGTGGGTGATCGAGGTGGCGGAACCGACGCGGCCGACGTGGATCGTCACGGTGCCGAGGCCGACCTTCCGGACGCGGACGTCGCGAAGCCCGACCGCCTCCATGAGGTGCGCGAGCTCGCCCGGCGTCACGAAGCGGTCGACGGACTGGGGGAGGTAGGTGTACGCGTCGCGATTCCCCGAGATCAGCCCGCCGATCGCCGGGACGACGTGGTGGAAGTAGAGCCGGAAGGCCTGGCGCCAGCCGGGGAGCGTCGGCTGGGTGATCTCGAGGGCGACGACGCTCCCGCCGGGCGCCGTCACGCGCCGCATCTCGGCGAGGCCCGCGCGGAGGTCGGCGAGGTTCCGGAGGAGGAACGCCGACGCCACGCAGCCGAAGGAGGCGTCGGCGAACGGGAGCGCGAGGGCGTCCCCCGCGAGGAAGCGCACCCGCCGCTCGCCGGCCGCCTGCGCCTTCACCCGGCCGAGGCGGAGCATGCCCTCGACGAAGTCGACGCCGACCACGGCGCGCACGCCCGCTTCCGCGAGGAGCGCCCGCGCGAGGTCGCCCGTGCCGGTGGCGAGGTCGAGGGCGAGGGCGCCGCGGGGCGGCGCCGCCGCGCGCGCGGCGGCCCGGCGCCAGGCCTGGTCGCGGCCCCCGGTCATGAGCGCGTTCATGAGGTCGTAGCGCGGCGCGATGCCCGCGAACATCGCCCGCACGCGGGTCGCCTTGTCGCCGCCGGCGGCCGGCTGGATCATGCGCGCTGGCGGACGCGGAGCCACGTCGCCGTGCCGAGACACGCCATCGCCGCGGTGCCCCAGGGGAACGGGTGGCCGATCGCGAAGAGGGCGCCGGCGAGCGCCACGAGGCCGGCGACGGCCCGGCCCGCGCCCGCCTGGCGGAGCGCGACGGCCGCGGCCCCGGCCGCGACCAGCCACGAGAGAATGGCGATGCTGATCACGAGGAAGATCGCCGCGCCCCCCGGCGTCCGCTGCGCGTCCCAGAACGCCTGGATCTGCTGTATCGCCGCGACCCGGGCCTCGCCGTCCAGGCCGCGCAGGAGGCCGATCAGCGTGCCGGTGCCGATCCCGACGACCGCGTCGAAGGCGCTGTAGAAGGCCAGGAACGGTACCAGCGCCAGCCGGCACACGGTGGCGGCGCGGAGTCGCGCATCCCTCGACGAGGAGCCAGAGCGTCGCGGCGAGGAGCGCGAGCAGGACGAGCTGGACGACGTGGACCGCCAGCCAGCGGCCGAGGCTCGGCTCGAGCGCCTCGACGATCGAGCGCCCCCGGGGACGCGGATGGAGCACGCTCACGACGCCGAAGGCGACCGGAGTCCCGAGGAGGACGAGCCGCCGGGCGTCCATCAGTACCAGAGACCCGCGACCGCGGCGACGAACGTGATCACGCTGATGTAGCCGTTCACGTTGAAGAAGGCCATGTCGAGCTTCGAGAGGTCGGTCGCCGAGACGAGGGAGTGCTCGTAGACGAGGAGCCCCACCACGACCAGCCAGCCGACCCAGTAGAGGACGCCGAGCCCGAGCGTCCAGCCGGCGGCCGCGAGGGCGAGCGCGGTCAGGACGTGGCACGCGCGCGCGGCCTGGAGCGCCGCGGGGATCCCGAAGCGCGCGGGCACCGAGTGGAGGCCCTCCCGCCGGTCGAACTCGACGTCCTGGCACGCGTAGAGGAGGTCGAACCCCGCGATCCACACGGTGACGGCGAGCCAGAGGAGCCACGCGGGCCACTCCATCGTCCCGCGCACCGCGATCCACGCGCCCGCCGCCGCCGCGCCGTCGGTGAAGCCGAGGATCCAGTGGGAGAGCCAGGTGAAGCGCTTCGTGTAGGAGTAGCCGACGAGGAAGACCAGCGCGATCGGCGCGAGCGCGAGGCAGAGGGGCCCGAGCTGCCACGCCGCGACGAAGAAGAGCGCGGCCGAGGCGATCGTGGCGAGCGTGAGGTCGCGCGGCTTCAGGATCCCGCGCGGCAGGTGCCGCCCTGCCGTCCTTGGGTTCCGCGCGTCGAGCTGGCGGTCGATCAGCCGGTTCGCGGCCATGGCCGTCGTCCGCGCCGCCACCATCGCGATCGTGATCCAGAGGACGGCGTGCCACCCCGGCCAGCCGCGCGCCGCCAGCACCATCCCCAGGTAGGCGAACGGCAGCGCGAACACGGTGTGCTCCACCTTGATCGCGTCGAGGAAGTGCCGGAGCGTCGACATGATGGCGGCTCCAGGGTACCCCGAGTCTGACCGGGGTCAGCCACGCAGGTGGCGCCGGCTCCGAGCCGGACCCTGCGTGCCGCGGCTAGCAGCTGCGCGAATCGAGCGCCGCAGGCTCGAGATGCGCCAACCGAGACGGGCAACGCCGGGGCGATCTGGCGGGACCGGAGCGAACCGACGCCAGGGCCCGCGGCAGGGCCAGGACGCGGCGGCGCTCAGCGCGGGCTGTGGAGGTGGAGGACCTTCCCCGCCGACGTGGCCATCGGCGGCCGGCGCTCGAGCGTGAGGAGCCGCGCCCCGCGCCACGCGAGCTCGCCGACGCGCTGGGCGCCCCCGCGCTCGCCGAGGGTCCGCAGGAACTCGTCCACGACGAGGGCGGCGTCGAGCGGGCCCACGCGCGGATGGACGAGGAGGCGGAGCCGCGGCCGGCCGTCCTGCGCCTCCTCCTCGACGAGCTGGTAGTCGCCCGGCCCGCCGCCGAACCGCCGCGGGAGCGCCTCCTCCAGGATGGCGACGACGTCGGTGTCGAGGAACGCCATCCCGGCGGCGGTCAGCTTCTCCGCGCTCCGGACGCCCCCGAGGTGCGTCCGCCAGCCCGGCCGGTCGAGCGGGCAGCCGCAGCGGCGCTCGCCGAGGCCGCCGCCGTCGCCGAGGGACAGGTTCACGAGGAGGAGCGTCGCCGTCGGACGGAGCGACGTGATCAGGAACGTGTCGGCGTCGACGCCATGCCCGAGCGCGGCTCCCACCTGAACCACGGCGTGGAGCTCGCCCAGCACGTGGACGTCGTCGGGGCCGTCCGGCCGGGCGCAGCCGAAGGCGACCGGCCCCGTCTCGACGCTTCCGTAGCGCGCGACCGTCTCGGCGCCCGTGTCGCGCACCGTCCGGAGCCGGGCCACGGTGACCGGCTCGCTGCCCATCGTGAGGCGGACGCCGTCGAGGGCCTGGCCGCGGGCGCGCGCCGCCTCGGCCAGGCGCACCGCCGCGCTCGAGATCGTGTGAAGGTAGGGCCGTCCGCCGGCGGCGAGGACCGCGCGGATCCAGTCGAGCACCGGCGTCGGGTCCTCGGGCAGGACGTGGGTGGCCCGCGGCAGCGCCGCGCCGGCCGCGAGGCTCGCCCAGCGCATGATCCGCGCGCTCCACCGGTAGCGCGCGTGGAGCCCCGGCGAGTCCGGCCGGACCGGGGAGAACCAGCGCTCCGGCCGCATGCCGGCGGCCGCGTACTCGAGGATGCGCACCATCGCTGCCGCGCCCGGCATGCCCCAGACGGCCACGCGGGAGCCCCGCCAGCCCAGCGCGTCGAACGCGACCGGCACGTGAACGGCCCGGTCGCGGAGCCACGCGAGGTCGATCGGGACCGGCGTGCCCTCGCTCCGGCTCCCGCCCGTCCGCGCCGAGAGGGAGGTCGCCGCCCCCGGGTTCATGAACGCCCGCGGCGTCGCCTCGATGGAGAGCGCGCCGCGGACGATCGGCCGGCGGCCCTTGAACTCGTCGACCGTCACGTACACGCCCTCGCGGGCGAGCCGGCGGAGCGCGCCCTCGAGGCCGTCCTCGCGGACGAGGCGCGCCAGGTCGCCGGCCTCGCAGCCGGCGTGGCGGAGGAGCGCGCGATAGGGGCTCGCGGCAGTGTCGACCGCGGCCCGCGCCACGCGAAGGAAGTCGGCCTCGCGCTGCGCCAGCCGCTCGCCGAGGAGGCGCCGGGACTCCGCCAGCGTGAGCGGCCGGCGGACAAACACGGGGAGCCCGGTGACGAGCCGGAGCCCCGCCCGGAGATCCTCCGCCACTACCCCCACCGACGCTCCCCGCGCGTCCAGACGGTGGCGGCGGCCCAGCCCGTGAGGACCTCTCGTGGGTCGTCCTCATCCGGGGTGGCGAGCCACGTTGGTGCGGGGGGCGAGCAGTCCACCGTCGTCGAGCTCTAGCGGCCGCCCCGCCGCTCGTCGGGGAATTCGCGCTCGGAACGGGGGATCCGCTGCCGATAGTTCTCCACGCCGACGTAGACGGTCCGACCGGCGAGCTGTCGGCGGTACCCGGCGACAATGACCTCGAGCCGATGGGCTCGCGTGTCGGAGGGCGGGTGCGACCAGAGGTACGAGCCCATGGCCTCACCCGCCGCCTGTGCGATCTCGCCCACCGGTGTCGTCGCGCGGGGCGGGTGAGGTCTGCCGAAGCGCCCGGCGAGGCGCTCGAAGACCTTGGCTCCGGCCTCCGGCGCGTACCCACCCTCGACGCTCACTCGCACGCCTTGCGCGTCGGCCTCGACCTCCTGGTACTTGGTGTAGCCCGCGGCCAGCACGCGCCGGGTCAGCGCGGCGAGCTGGCCAACCTCCCGGAGCCCGACTTTCCCGAGGGCGGCCTGATACTGGTACCGCTCCACGCAGTGCCGGAGGTCGACATGTGCCATCTCGTGGCCGAGGATCGCCGCCAGCTCTGCCTCGGATTGGAGGAAGTCCAGCATGCCGGTGAAGACGAAGACCTGTCCGCCGGGAATCGCGAACGCGTTGATGGAGGGGGAGCGGACCACGTGGAACTCGTACCGGATCCCGCGGCGGCGGACGTGGGGCGCCAGCGCCTGGCCGACCGCCGACACGTATCGCGTCGCCTCCAGGTCCTCCCGCCAGCTCCCGACGACCTGGCCGGCGATCGTCCGGCCGAGGTCCATCTCCTCGCGGTCGCCCATTCGCGTCAGCCGGAGCCCGAACTGGTCGGCGTCGCGCAGCACGTCGCCCCACATCTCGGCCACGGAGGACAGGGTCACCTCCTCGTCGGGTCGCCCGACCCAGGTGGCGACGCCACCGGCGAGGAGGAGCGCGAGGACGACGGCGAGAGCGCGGCGATCGGCCAATGGGCCTCCTAGAGGTAGCGCCGGAGCTGCGCGCCGAAGCGCGCATAGACGAACGACACGCCCAGGAGGACGAGACCGAGCCCGACGAACGAGAGGATGCGGGCGGGGGTGTCCAGCCCGCGGAAGTCGAGCGCGAACAGCTTCAGGGTGCAGACCGCGAGGAGGAGGAGACCCGAGAGCCTGAGGACCCGCTCCCGGAGCGGCAGACCGACCGTCAGGAGCAGGGCCCCCGCGATCGCCCATGCCAGGGTCAGGAGCCGTCCCGACACCTCGTAGGACAGGAGCACCGCGAGGAGCGCGGTGCCGAGGATCGAGTAGACCGCCCGCGCGTGGAGGTCGAACCGGACGAGGCCGCGCACGATCCGGTTGCGCGAGATGACAGCCGGGACGGCGGGTGACCGCGGCGAGAGAAACTGCCCGGCGTAGAAGCTGGCGATGACGACGGCCCCCGTCCCGATGCGACCGAGCGGCCCGGCGAGGCTCTCCGGGATGTAGAAGTTCGTGGCCCAGCTGCGGCCGAAGGTGAGGAGCGCCACGGCGTAGGCTTGCCACCGCAGGTCGCGCTCGTCGGCACGGACACCCCACCAGAGGAGCCCGAGCCCAAGGAGCGCCCAGCCGATCACGGCCATGGCGCGACCCGCCTCGAAGCGCACGAGGAAGACGGCGAGGACTGCCGGCGCGTAGAGATACAGGCGCGGGAGCCGCGCCTCCCAGACGGCCAGCGTGGCCGCCGCGCTGGCCCGGAGCCTGGCCGACAGGTAGTAGAGGAGGACGATGAAGGGGAGGACCGTCAGGATCCGATGGGACACGCCCACCGTCTCTCCCAGGTTGGCGAAGTTCGCGAGGAACAGTCGGCCGAACGCGGCCGCGACCACGAGATGCCCCTGGAGCCTGAGCGCGGGAAGCACCCGCGAGAAGCCCAGCTCGATCAGAAGGAGTCCCAGTATGCCCCAGGCCACTGCGACGACCGGCGCCGGGAGGACGTGCCAGAGCAGGGTCGCCAGGAGGACGGTGCCGGCAGCCGAGGCCGCGTCCCGAGCCATCCGCCGTTCCGTGACCGGGAGTCCGCCCGGGGTCAGCCGGAAGAGCCTGACGGCGGCGCCGTACGTCAAGAGCACCCCGGGCACGAGCGGGACCCAGAGGTAGCGGCCGGACGTGGCGCCGAACCCCAGCTCGTTGACGACCAGGAAGGCGGCCAGGCCCAGCGTGGCGATTCCGTACGCCTGGGCCCGCAGCTCGTCGAGGGACCGGCGGAGGCCGAGCTCGAACAGCGCCGCCGCGAGCAGGAGCCAACCGGTCCCGACATACTCGCGGGGCAGCTCGTAGCCGAGGACCAGCGCGAGCAGCGCGGACCCACCGAAGCTGTAGGCGGTCTCGGCGGCTCGGAGCCGTGGCCCCGCCCGGCTCGCGGCGGCCAGCGCGCGGTTCACGTAGAACACCGTGACGGACAGCAGCGCGAGTGGCGTCACGGCCATGAGTGACCGACCGGCAACGGTCACGTGGCCGGCACTCGTCAGGTCGACCAGCGCGAGCTTGACCAGGGAGATGGCGAAGACCACGCCGCCCAGGGCTCGGAGATACGGCTGGCCGAGGCGGAGGCCAGCCAGGAAGAGCAGCTCGGCCTCCAGGAGGAGGCCGAGGTTGACGCGCAGCCCCGAGAAACGCATCGCGATGGCGGCGATTCCCAGCGCGGCGGCCAAGGCGATCGGGGCTTCGTAGCTGCCCGACAGCGCCCGCGCCAGTGCGTCCGCCTCCGCAGCGACGCCGGTCGGCGGCGGCCGCAGGCGCGCCCGGATCAGGGCACTGGCGAGGTAGGCGACCCCGCTACCCGCCAGGAGGAGGTAGAGGGCGTCGGCCTGGGCCGTCGGCCAGTACAGGAGCGACACCCCGAGGAAACCGCACGCGTTGAGCGGGAAAAGCGTCCGCGCGAGCTGCGGCCGGGTGTCCCGCCTCAACCCCAGGAGGTCGAAGCCCTCGAAGAGAAGCCAGTAGGCGGCGAGGACCGACTGGCCCGTGAGCGGGTCGGGCCCCGTGCCGGGCGAGAGCCCGGGGCCGAAGCGCAGGGCATACGCGGCGTAGGTGGCGATGAGCCCCCCGACCGCGAGCGAAACCCACGCGAAGCGCTGGGCCACGAGGACGAGGGAGGCCACGAGCGGCAACGAGGCGGCCAGGGCAAATCCGGACAGCGGGCTGAGGATCAGCGTGATGAACCCGACGCCGTAGGCGACGCCGGTGACGACCTCCCGGCGATACGTCAGCGAGTGGCAGACGAGGCCGGCGGCCACTGCGGCCAGCAGCAGCATCCCGCTCAGGGGGTTGTCGATCACCCGCGCGGCTTCGAGGCCGTGCGCGGCGTAGGTGGTGAAGTAGAGGGCCGCCCACCCGCCCCCGATCAGGCCGCGGGCGAAGATCACATAGCGGGCGCGCCGTTCCAGGACGACTCCGCCGGCCAGCATCGCCACGCCGACGCCGAGTCCGACGGCGACCCTTCCCGCGGGGCCGAGGTTGGTGAGCGAGTAGCCCAGGAACAGGCTGATCCCGATGACGAGGACGAGGACGCCAACCTTGTTCGCCCAGCTCCCGCCGACGACGGCCTCCCACTCGCCACCCCGAAGCTCCGCGCGGAGCCGCTCGCCCAGCCGGGCCAGGAACGAGGGTTGTGCGGGTTCGCGCGGGATGCCTTCGGGCTCCTCGGTTCCCTCCGTAGCGACGCTCTGGGCCGCGACGACCGGAGTCGGAGGGAGCGGCGGGCCGCGCCGAAGCGCCTCGGCGGCAGCCGGATGAATCCAGACGGACCCCGGAGGCTTGGCCCCGACCGTGGCTTGGGCGGGCGCCAGCGACTCCCGAGTCGGATCCCGGAGGGCCTCCTCGAGGCGCGCCACGCGCGCGAGCAGGTCCTGGACGAGGGGTTCGGTGTCAGGCGGAGGTCGATCCGAGCTCAGCTGCTCGACCCGGCGGCCCAGCTTCACCACGCGCCAGATCAAGAACGCCAAGACCACGAAGACGATGAGAGGGGTCACGGGGTCCATCAGGCCGAGACGAGGCGTCTCGCCGGCTTCGAGCTCGGGTGGCTCGGGGGACACCGGAAGGTGGCCATCGCGAAGGGCGGGCGCCCGTGTATCGGGGCCCGGCCGAGCGGAGCTCGTTTCCGGGATTTTCGACGTGGACCCATATCCGCCACCTGTCATGGCCCTGAACGAGCGGGCCATCCGTCTGGCGAGTCGCTCGCCCGGCGAGTGGACGTGACCTCAGCGCACGGCGGAGGGGGGACTTCCTTCTCGGCGAGCCTCCGTACCCTCGGGAGCGTGGAGGGTCTGGGCAGGCGTGAGGGACCCGGAAGCCAGGGGCCTCCAGCACCCCTGCGGGCGGTCGGTTAGCTGGCCGGAATGGTCCCCGACTCTACGTCGTCACCGGAGGTGCGTCAATGCGCTCCGCGAAGTGGAGCGTCGACACCGTCGAATGGGAGCCAGCTCTGATGTGCTGCTCCTGTTGGCACGGCGACGGGGCGTCCGAAACAGGCGGAGCCGCGCCGGCGACGCCGGTCAGCGGACTGTGCCCGGCCGGCCCGCGTGGCTTACCGTTCGAGCCCGTACTCGCGCCAGCGCTGGGCGACGCGCTGGCGGACCTCGTCCGACATGCGGATCTCGTCCGGCCACGGCTGCTCGACGCGGTCGAGGGGCGCCCGCTTCTCGGTCGCGTCGATGCCGAGCTTCCCGCCGTAGCGGTGGCGGAGCGCCGCGTGGTCGAGGTCGTCCGTCGGCCCCTCCACGATCACGAGGTCGCGCGCGGGGTCGATGTTGTTGGTCACGCGCCAGGCGACCTCGGAGAGGTCGTGGACGTTGACGCCCTCGTCGACCACGATCACGTTCTTCGCCAGCATGAGGAGGCCGAGGCCCCAGAGCCCGTACATCACCTTGCGGACCTGCCCCGGGTAGCGCTTCTTGACCGAGACGATCACGAGGTTGTGGAAGACGCCCTCGGCCGGCATGTTCATGTCGACGATCTCCGGCACCATCATCCGGATGAGCGGCAGGAACATCCGCTCCGTCGCCTTGCCGAGCCAGTAGTCCTCCATCGGCGGCCGTCCGACGACGATCGTCGGGTAGATCGCGTCGCGCCGCCGCGTCACCGCGGTCAGGTGGAAGACGGGGTAGGGGTTCGCGAGCGAGTAGAAGCCCGTGTGGTCGCCGAACGGCCCCTCGACGCGCGACTCCGCCGGGTCGCAGTAGCCCTCCAGCACGATCTCCGCCTGCGCCGGCACCTCGAGGTCGATCGTCCGGCACTTCACCATCTCGACGCCCTTGCCCCGGATCCAGCCAGACAGCAGCATCTCGTCGAGCCCCGGCGGGAGCGGCGCCGTCCCGCTGTACATGGTCGCCGGGTCGGCGCCGAGGGCGATCGCCACCGGGATGCGCTCAAGCCCGGTGCGGCGCGCCTCGCGCTCGTGCTCGGCGCCGCCCTTGTGGGTCTGCCAGTGGAGGCCGAGCGTCCGCTCGTCGTAGACCTGGATCCGGTAGGTGCCGACGTTCCGGAGCCCGGTGACGGGGTCCCGCGTGATGACGAGCGGGAAGGTGATGTAGTGGCCCGCGTCCTTCGGCCAGCACCAGAGGATCGGGAGCGACGCGACCGACGGGCGGTCGGTCTCCACGACCTCCTGGCAGGGGCCGCTCTTCACGCTCCGCGGGCCCGCGCGCGCCACGTCGAGGAGCTCGAGCCCCTTCCTCATCTTGTCGAGGAGCGAGCCCGGCATCTTGAGCTCGAGGAGGCCCTTGATCTTCTCGCCGAGGTCGTCGAGCCGCTCGACGCCGAGGGCCCACGCCATCCGCTCCTCGGTCCCGAACGCGTTGATGAGGACCGGCATCGCCGCGCCCTCGACGTGCTCGAAGAGGAGCGCGAGGTTCTGCGCCTTCGGGCCCTTCACCGTGCGGTCCGCGATCTCCGTGATCTCGAGCTCGCGGCTGACGGGCGCGTCGATGCGCCGGAGCTGGCCCCGGTCCTCGAGGAGCTGGATGAACTCCCGGAGATCCAGAAAGCTCACGGTGTCACCGCTCCGCTGGTGGCGCTGAGTCCGCGCGCGGGGCGGCGCAGCCCAGTAGGTCGCCGCGGATCGAGCGCCGCAGACGCGAGACGCGCCGGCCGAGACGGACACGGCCCCCTTCGCCATCGGACCGCGACCGAGCAGGTCGCAGCCTGTGGCGAACGGGTGACGGAGCGAAGCCGCGCCGCGGGCCGGCCCGGAGACAGGACCGGCGGCATGGCAAACGTGGCGGTCGAAGCGGCGGCAGGCACGCTAGTCGTCGTAGATGAAGCGGACGAGGTAGCCCGCGATGATCGGGAACGCGAGGGTCGGGAGGACGCGCGCGATGAGGAAGCGCGTCCCCATGAACGGCAGCTCCCACGCGAGGACCCGCTGGAACCCGAAGAGCGACCAGCTCGTCATGTACGCGACCAGCGCCGACAGGGACGCCCCGCCCTTGTAGAACACCGCCATGATCGGGAAGCTCACGAGCGGCCCGCCCGGCGTCAGGATGCCCGCCACGAAGCCGGCGAAGATCGCGCGGTGCGTGTTGCCCCGGCCGAGCCAGTGCTGGATCAGGTCGGGCGAGATCATGACCTGGATCATCCCGGTCAGGACCAGCGCGGCGACCAGCCGGGGCATGATGTCGAGGAGGAGCTGGGCGCCGGCGCGGAGGCCGACCGCCGGCAGGCTCGGGTCGCGGAGGTACGCGGCGACCGTCACGGCGATCGCGAGGCCGTAGATGATGAAGTCGAACGTGTGCATGCGGAGCCAGCTCCTCCGGGCAGGGGGATCCACGGAGCTCGCGGTGCGGGCGAGGGGGGCGCGCGCCAAAGCGCGGCCAGTATAGCCTCGCCGCGACCCCTAGATAAAGGAGGAGTCGGGCTCGAGCCCGAGGAGGAAGCGCCCGACCGTCTCGAAGTGCGTCTGGCGGCCCTGGACCTGCTGGGCCACCGTGTGCGCGTCCCGGAAGCGCCGCTCGAAGGGGTTCGCGTCGAAGATCGCGGTCGCGCCGGCCGTGTGGTAGGCGAAGTCCACGGCCGCCGTCGCCTCGGTGATCGCGTGGGTCGCCGCCAGCCGGATCCGGACGCGCTGGTCGAGGCCGAGCGTCCCCGCCCCGACGACGTCCCGCCAGACCTCCTCCAGCGAGCCGAGGAGGAGCGCCCGCGCGGCGCCGACCCGCGCCTCGACCCGGGCGAGCTCCGACTGGACGACGGCGCTCTCGCGGAGCGGGTGGCGGAGGCCACGCGGCGTCTTCGTCCGGGCGAGCGCGACGAAGGCGTCGAGCGTCGTCCGCGCGTTCCCCAGGGCGACGCCGGCGAAGCCCGAGGCGTAGAGGCTCGTGGTGGGGAAGCAGTAGAGCGGGCCTCCGTGCCGGCGCTCGGCGGGGTCGTCCCGCGCCGCCGAGCGCTCGCGGGGCACGAAGAGGTCCGCGACCGTGAACGAGTCGCTGCCGGTCGCCCGGAGGCCGATCACGTGCCAGGTGTCGAGGATCGTCGCGCGGGCCGCCGGGAACAGCATCCAGCGCGTCTCGGCCGCGCCATCCGGCCGACGGCGCGGCGCCCCGTCGGGCTCGTGGATCGCGCACTGGCCGCCGAGCCAGGTCGCCTGGCGGCAGCCGCTCGCGAAGGTGAACGTGCCCGTCACGCGGTAGCCGCCGTCGACGGGCACCGCGCGGGCGTCCGGGCTCGGCCCCCAGGCAAGGACGGCCCGCCGGTCGCCGAAGACCTCGCGCGCGACCTCGGGCGCCACGTAGCCCGAGATCATGGTGCAGCCCGCCGCCTGGCAGAGGCACCAGGCCGTGCTGGCGTCCGCGCGGCTCACCTCCTCGATGACGCGCGCGAAGGCCGCGGGGTCGAGCTCGGCCCCGTCGAGGGCGCGGGGGAGGAGGAGGCGGTAGAGGCCCGCCTCGTGGAGCGCGGCGACCAGGGGCTCGGGGAGGCGCCGCTCCCGCTCGCCGTCGGCCGCGGCCGCGGCGATCAGCGGGGCGAGCGCGCGGGCGCGGGCGAGGGGGTCAGCGGGCTCGCCGCGGGCGGGGGCGGCATCGGCCATGGCGGGATGGTACCCCGGCCGGCCGGGGCGCGGGAGGCAGCCGGCCGCGCGCCGGCCGGCCGGCCCGGACCGTGGCCCGCCTCGACGCGCCGCGTTGCCTTGACGCCCGCCGGGGCCGGCCCGTAGAATGGCCTCGCGCTGGGAGATCGTCTAGTGGTAGGACGCGTGGCTCTGGACCACGTAGCGGAGGTTCGACTCCTCCTCTCCCAGCCATTTTCTTTGTCTGTTGCGGGTGGTGGGAGCCGGCTCCATCGTCTAGCCCGGTCTAGGACACGGCCCTCTCAAGGCTGAAACACGGGTTCGAATCCCGTTGGAGCCACCACCGTTCTGACGCGGGTTTCCGCAGCATCAGCCCTTCCGCTCAGACTCTTGTTGCCACGGCTTGTTGCCATTCCGGCAGCTTCAACCACTCCAGCGAGGTTTGGATTCCCGTCCCGAAGCCTGGCGCGATATTAGGAGAGCGTGAGGCAAAGGACACCGGACAAACGGACAGTTCCGGCTGCCAGGCCCCAGGCGGTGGGTCAATGGCGACGCAGCCGAGTGACCGGCGGATGAGGTTGAGGCAGCAGAACTGGCCAATTGCCCGAGCACGTCCGGCCGCACTCAGAACGCTCCGCTCCTTCACCCGTGCGGCAGTTCGAGCCGATGAAAGACCAGGGTAGAAGTCGCAGGGTGCAATCGGATCCGATGCATCAACACAACCGACTTGCAGCCGGACGGCGCCGAGCAGGGTGATTAGAAGGTGGCCCTGGATCATCGCAATAGCAGGAAACAGTCGCCACGGGACTCCCGTATGTCTTCTGTTGAGGACACAGTCAGTTATGAACCGAGCCGGTACCCCGGGGCGACCGGCTTCGGCTTCTATCCCTACCTCCGCCTCGTACACAGCGTTTCCGATGTAGCGTGATCGGGGCCTGACCCTGATCACGACGGTGGCGGGGAACGGGATCGGCAGGACGGACCCTAGCTACCAGGATGAAGAAGTCGAGATCGCACGTGTGTCGCTCCAGTCCACGACTGGGGACGTCATCAGCATTCGCGCGCGTCGAGAAGGAGGCGTCATTCGATATCGCGTTGTGGACGAGTACGGCACCAAGATAGTCTGCTCGCCGACGGAGAGCACGGAACCGCTATCACTCAGAGAATTGATCGGCCTGATGGACACAGCCCAGTATGATAACTCCCCGGAGTTCGTTGGACTCACGAACGCCTTTCGCGACTACGACGCTGGGTCTGATCCGGAGGAACTCCTGGCGTTCGTATCGGTATCGTCGGAGTTCTATTCAGAGCTTGAATCCTACTACGATGACGACGGGCAACGTTGGCTCGAGGAGAGGCGGAGGTCCGAGACAAGCGGGTGAGTGAGCCGGATCTGGTTCCCGCGCAGGAGCCCACGAAGCGCCCCCAACGCAAGGCCTTGAGTAAGCGCCTCCAGGTCGAGGTCTACCGACGCGACCGCTCGCTGTGCAGGTGGTGCGGGCGGTCCGTGATATTCGCTCCGGCCATGAAGTACCTCGAGCGGTACGCGCGGAGCCGCGGCTATACGGGTCCGCTCGCCTGGTTGTCGTTTGCTTGGCGTCGGGATGCATCACCGTTGCTGGATCACCTCGGGGCGGTCATCGATCATGTGAAGGCGTTTTCGACAGGAGGCGCGCACGAGGCGAGCAACTTCGCGACGGCCTGCGCAAAATGCAGCATGCGAAAGAGTGCGGGCGCCGCGAAGGAGCCGCTCAGGAAGGTCAAAGCGAAATATGGAGAGCCTGAGCACTGGGACGGGTTCTCGGTGCTGTTCGTTTTGATGGTACGAGGCGATAAGAGCGGCGTCACACGGTCAGAAATGGAGTGGTACGAAGCGTTCAGTGGTGAGCGTGATGTACCTAGAACTAAGTGATCCCGGAAGTAGGCATTCGCCGCCGGTGGGGCGGTAGCTGGAGAGAATGGCATGAGAAACAATCAGACGCTCGACCTTAGCGGCTCACCGGCCGAGATCTATGAACGGTACCTTGTCCCGCGCTTCTTCCTGCCGTGGGCACGGGATCTCATTGAGGCGGTTGCCCCGAAACCGGGTGAGCACGCCCTGGATGTCGCCTGCGGCACCGGCGCCGTGACCCGGTTGGTTGCAGAGCGTGTCGCGCCTGGAGGCAGCGTTGTCGGCCTCGATGTCAACGCTGGCATGATTGCAGTGGCGCGATTGTCGGTGGCCAGTCCTAAGGTGGAGTGGCGAGAGGCGAACGTCCTCGAGCTCCCCTTTGGCGACAGCGCCTTCGACATCGTCGTCTGTCAGCAAGGACTCCAATTCTTCCCGGATCGACCACTAGCGCTTTGGCAGATGAGACGGGTCCTAGGGCCACGCGGGCGTTTGGGCCTATCTTGTTGGCGTACCTCTGCCGAAAGTCCGGCCTATGCGGCCATCGAGCGAGCCCTTGCGCGCCGCCTCGGAGAGGAAAAGAGCAGCTTGCCGCCATTTGCGCTAAGCGACCTTCGGCACCTGGAGAAGCTAGTCGAGGGCGCTGGCTTTCGGGAAATCAAGGTGCAGAGCAAGACGAAGATGGTCGAGTGGCCGTCAGTGAATGTCTTCGTCCGGGCGACTGCGGCCTCCGCTCCGACGATGCTGGGTTCTCTCGCTGAGCAGGGTGACGCGATGCTGTCCGAGATTGTGGCCGAAGTGGAGGCGGATACTGAACGGTTCCGCAGCGCAGATGGTGAAATCAGGTTTCCGATGGCCAGTAATCTGCTCACTGCGCGCGCCTAATCTGGCAGTTAGGCAACGTGTGTCGTAAATGTTCCTAGAACCAAGTGATCTAAGGAGTGGAGCCGTGGGCCGCGCGTTGGCGTGGCCCGTAGGGAGGATTCCGATGCTCCGTGGATTGAGTTCGATAGTCTGCCTCGTGGTTTTGGGCCTCCTCGCTCTGGCTGGTACCCGCGTGCTCGCTCAGTCAAGCACGGCTGGCTCGCCGGTCGGAGCGGACCAGATCGAGGCCATTCTGACCCAGCAACCATCTTGGACGGTCTATTGGTCAAGCGCTGGAGCGGCACCGAGACCGCCCGCATCGGCAGCGGCGGATACGATCCAATTCCGTCGAGATGGCAACCAGTTCATGGGACACCTGAAAACCGTTTTCGGGCAAGAGTGTGACTTCGCGGTGACGGTCAAGGAGAATGGTTTCATCTATCCCGGCTGCGCACGATATGACAAAGAACTGATCTATGATCCGTCGGATAGCGAATATCCGTTCAAGGGGACGGCCAGATCATATGGGTTCTGGCTTCGGCGACAATGAATGGGGCGACGAGGCTGTCTTGTTGTCGCAACATTCCTAGAATCAAGTGATCCAAGGATGGCATGGCTGGACAGGTAACTCGGCGCCAGATGGAAACGTGGCTACTGGGCAATGGGTTCCGCCGTCTCAAGGGAGGAATGAGCGGACATGTTCAGTACGAGAGGCAGGGTGTGAAGATAACCTTGCCCGGGCATGGGCCGCAGGACCTGACAAAGAAGCATGTGGCGCTCATTATTCGGGCGCTTAATGGGGCAGGATTTGACCGGGAGCAGGTGCGCCGCGAACTCGGTGGATGAGTAATGTTCTTAGAAGCAAGTGATCCAGGAATCGTTTTGAAGGAGTAGGCCATGGCACGCGTGCGTTGTGTGGCGTGCGCGCTGGAAACTCGCCGGTACGTTAACCATGTGCTGCCGGTAGGGTACCCTGACAGCGGGGTAATCTGTGGCGTGCCTTCGTGTCGGCTGCCCGGTCTCATCTGGTTGGAAGCAAAGGAGGCCCGAGCCTATGATCGGGCGAGCGGATCTTTCTGCTGCGCTCGAAGACGATCCAGGTCAGGGCTCAATGATGCGCTGGCAAAGTTCTGAAGGCGTGCTGGCGGTCAGATAGGCTCTCGACAGAAGATGCCATAGGCGTCAGAGGCGACGCCTATTTGCTTCGCACACAGGACTGCAGGGAGGCGGATGTGGCCAAGTTCGAGACGGTTCCGATCGGAGAACTCAAGCACCGGCTTCCGGCGAAGCTCCTGCCGCTGGTGGAGGAGTATCGGTAGAAGATGGAGAAACTTACGGCGGAGCAAGGCGGGCGCCTCACCCTCGAGAAAGGCGATGACGCGAAGGAGCTCCGGCGCGCCCTGAAGGCGGCCGCTGCAGCTGTGAACCGGCGCGTGCGGTTCCCCTTCCGGGGCGAGGAGGGGTCGCTGAGCTTTTATCTGGAGGGCCAGCGAGGACGACGAAGAGGGCGGCGGCCGAAGGGGGCGGGCGGTGCTGGCGAGGCGCCCAAGCGGAAGCGTGGACGGCCGAAGAAGGCGACCAGCTAGAGGCTACGAGCTCCATGTATATATGTAAGAGTCCGTCGTGTGGGACGGGACGGGCCCTTGGACACCTCCACCGGCTTGAGGGTAGGTTCGCGCGACGGCTAACCGGTCAGTTGAGGAGGGCCACCCATGCCCCGCTATGAATTCCTCTGCGAGAAATGCCAGAAGACCTTCGAGCAGACCATGACCATCTCGGAACACGAGAAGGGGAAGGTCCGGTGCCCGACGTGCAAGAGCACGAGAGTCGTGCCGCAGCTCAGCGGCTTCATGGGGCAGACGAAGAAGAAGAGCTGACAGTTGTGCCAGGAAGTCCCTAAAAGCGGGCGATCCAGGAAGTGAAGGAGGCGTCCTGGGTGTGAGCCGAGAACTACCCTTCGGAGATTGACGTCACCCCACTCCGGGCGTAGCATCCCGCCACCCGGAGGTGACCATGAAGCGACCGGGCCGCGTGTTCCTCCTTTCGCTGACGCTGGCCGTCGCCCTCCTCGCCGCGTCGCTCGCCGCCGAGGCACAGCTGGCGGGGGGAATCCCTCGAGTTGGCTTGCTCTCATTCGCCGACGGGTTGCCTCCGCGCATTGAGGCTGCACTCTTGGACGGGCTCCGCGAGGATGGGTGGGTCGAGGGAAAGAGCATCACGGTCGAGCGCCGATACGCCGGTGGCCGGGCCGACCGGCTTCCCGAGCTGGCGACGGAACTCGTGGGCTTGAAGGTGGACGTCATCATCGCCTCTGGCGCGTCCGCCGTACGCGCCGCCAAGATCGCCACGAGTACCATTCCAATCGTCTTCGCCGGGGCCGCTGATCCCGTAGGATTCGGGTTGGTGGTGAGCCTGGCACATCCCGGCGGCAATGTGACGGGCGTGTCCGATTCGACCGGCCGTGAGATCGAAGGGAAGCGCCTCCAGCTGCTGAAGGAGGCCGTGCCGGCGGCCACTCGCGTGGGGGTCGTGCTGGACTCCACCAGCCGGACCGATCCGGCCCCGATGCGCGAGGCCGCGCGGGCGTTAGGATTGGCGTTGCTGGTCTCGCCGGAAGCGTCCACACCCGAGGAGTTCCGGGACGTCTTCGCGTGGTTCTCCCGGGAGCGGACTGGCGTGTTGTATGCGCCTGAGACACCGGTGAATGCTCGGCATCGCAGTTTGATCGTCAAGCTGGCGGGCCAGCATCGCCTTCCAGCAATGTACGCATCCCGGGAATTCGTCGAGGCGGGCGGCCTGATGGCATACGGCCCGAGCCATGCCAAGGTGTTTCGACAGGCCGCCGGCTACGTGACGAGGATCTTAAGGGGCGCTCGGCCGAGCGACCTGCCGGTCGAGCAGCCGACTGAGTTCGAGCTGGTGGTGAATGCAAGGACGGCGAAGGCCCTGGGGCTGGTCCTGCCCCCGGCAATCCTCACTCGGGCCGACCACGTGATCCAGTGAGAGGAAGGGAGGGCGACACGCATGCCATTCGGGAGATTCCTTGTCATCGTCTTCTTCACCGGCCTCTGCCTCCTCGTCCCACTCGTCAGCATGGCCCAAGAGGCGGTCTTCATCATTCGGCATACGGAGCAGGTGGTCGATGGAGAGGATCCACCGCTCACGGACATCGGCCATCAGCGCGCTGCACGGCTGCCCAGCGTCCTCAAAGACGCAGGCATCCGCGTCATTTACACCAGCGAGTCTCTGCGGACGATTCAGACCGCGCAACCACTGGCGAAGGTGTTGGCGATCGACAGCCGGATCGTGCCGCGACGTGAGATCGAGGCACTGGTGAGGCGGCTTGCCGTCGAGCACACCCAGGATCGTGTGCTCATCGTCAGCCATTCGCAGACCATCCCGGTGTTGCTCAAAGCGCTGGGACACACCGCAGAGGTTCCGATCGGCCGGGACGAGTATGATAGTGTGTTTCTGGTCTTTCCGCGACAGGGAATGCCGCCGGTGGTCGTCCGATTTCACTTCTAGCGGGTCCGAAGACAAAACCGGCCGTGACGATTCCGCCCTCGATGCGGGCGCGAGCGGAATCAATGATCCGGGTAGATCACGTCATCGGCTGGCCGCAGTCACGGGAGCAGACCACGACCCAGGCTTCCCGCAGCATCAAGATCAAGCAGGCCACCGCTACGCCGGACAACCAAGAAGGCACTCCTTCACTAAACTCATGACCCCGCTGTCTCATTCTTGTTGACAGGTTCCGCGGTGCCTAGAAGAGAGCGATCCAGGGACAAAGCTGCTTCCCGGGAAACACGCTGGCGCTGTTCGAGCTGAAGCGGCGGGGGCAATGAGCCCTTCGCCGAGATGTCCGCAAGAGCTATCTTCGGGCATCGTCATGGTTGGTGTGAGGTCATTTACCGAAGCGGCTGTGGTGGAAGGAGCCGATCATGAGCACCACGACCACGACGTTCGTCGCGACGGACCCGAGTGCCTACGAGCAGTTCATGGGGCGATGGAGCCAGCGGCTCGCGCCGTCATTCGTTGGGTTCGTCGGCGTTCAAACAGGTGAGGAGGTTCTTGATGTCGGGTGCGGTACGGGAAACCTGACCCTTGCTTTGGCTCAGGTGCAAGTGAAGTCGGCGGTTGGCATCGACCCATCGAGCCCCTACATCGATTTCGCGCGGAGCCGTACCTCCGATCCGATGGTCCGCTTCGACGTAGGTGATGGGACCGCGCTCCCATACGGGAGGGGGGCCTTCGATCGGGGCCTCTCAATGCTGGTGCTCGACGTCGTCCCAGACCCTGCTCCGATGGTGGCCGAGATGTGCCGGGTCACGCACCCGGGCGGCACTGTAGCCGGGCTTGTCAACGACTTCCGGTGCGGGCACCCAGTCTTCACCATGTTGTGGGACACCGCGGCCGTGCTAGAGCCGGGCTTCGCCGACCTCCGTGACCATCTAACGTCGAAGCGGATCGGGTGGCCCGGGGGCTTAGCCGAGCTGTGGCACGCAGCGGGACTGACTGACATCCACGAGGGACGGCTGACTATGCCGTTCGACTTCGGTTCGTTCGCCGATTATTGGTCGACGTTCACGACGGGACAGGGCAAGACCGGGGGGCATCTCATGAGCCTGCCGGAGCCGAAGCGGCGAGAGATCGAACAGTGCGTGCGGGCGGCGTACCTCTGCGGGCAACCCGACGGCCCACGGGCGTTCCTGATGACGTTCTGGGTGGTCCGAGGAGTTGTCCGGGAGAACCCTTCCCAAATGAGCGGGTAAAGGAGCTTGTGACTTCCTCGGGTGTCGAGCAACGCTCATGCGTTGAGGGAGATGAGAACACAACCCTCCAGGGGGTGCCTTCCCAGGAGTTCCTGGATCAGACCGATCCAGAACGTCGTCGAATCTAACCGCGGTGCCCACACGAAGGCGATTCGGGCAATCCCGGACGCTCTATTCAGCTCGAGTACGGATAGAAGTGCATCGTAGATATCCACGGGCGAGATTGCAATGAGACACGCCAAGGGCTTAGGGTCCCCAAGGTCGGCTCGACGGAGTGAGTGGCCGTAGGGAAGGCGACCTCTAGGCGTGAAGTCTCACGAGATTGTCCGCACTCGACCGCGACAGGCGGCTGATGGGCGGACGGCCGTGCAGACCGGCATGGTCCCGTTCCACATTGTAGTAGTGCAGCCAGTGGGGCAAGGCCCCGAGGCGCTCGGCCGAGGTCCGGTACGGCCGGATGTAGGCCCACTGGCGCAGCAGGGTCTGGATGAAGCGCTCGGCCTTGCCGTTCGTCCGGGGCGTGTAGGGGCGTGTCCGGAGATGCCGGATCCGGGCGCTGTGGCAGCACTGGGCGAAGACGTGCGACAGATACCCCGCGCCGTTATCCGTCAGGAGGCGGCGGACCCGGATGCCCAGGCGGCGGTACCAGGCCAGCGCCCGCCAGAGAAACGCGGTCACGGTCACGCCCTGCTCATCGGGCAAGACCTCGACATAGGCGAGCCGCGTCGCGTCATCGACGGCCACGTGGACGTACTCCCAGCCGATGCCGCGGACCCGGGCGCGCCGGTCCCCGGTGATGCGGTGCCCGATGCGGCCGATCCGCCCGAGTTTCTTGATGTCCAGGTGCACCAGGCCGCCGGGCTCGGTGTACTCGTAGCGCACGACCGGCACGCGGGGCTCAAGGGCCCGCAGCCGGGCCAGCCGCAGCCGCGTGAGGTACCGGGCGACCGTGGCGGGGCTGAGCTGCAAGGCGCGGGCGATCTGAGCGCCGGTCCAGCGCTGGCGCCGCAGGCGTTCGATCCACCGCGACGAGCTCGGGGGCGACGGCGGCCGGGGCCCGGCGCGGCCGACAGGAGCGATCCTGCAAGCCGGCCCGGCCGGCGAGGCGGTATCGCTGGACCCACTTGCGGACGGTGCGGTCGCTGATCCCCAGGGCATCGGCCACGTCGCGAATCGACTCGGCCCCGTGCAGGACTCGCTGGACGAGACGCTCTCGACTGCGCGGGGTGGTCCGGGCATGCTGGTGGATGTTCATCCGAGCCTCCTGGCTGTGAAGGGTGGCGGCGTCGCAACCACCAGCCTTCCAGACGAGGCTCGGGTGAACAACCTCCTGAGAGTTCACATCTAGGCGTGTCCAGAAGCCAGTCCACGTGGGCTTGTGCGCCGATAGGCCAGCGTCGGCGAGATGCCGAACGCTGACCTCCGGGGGAACCTCGATGATCCGATGATTGACCCGCGCCCCTGACTGTCAGGGCGGGCGCACGGCAGCCAGGGCGATCCTCCAGCAGGCGAGCACGAGCGCGCCGGCGGCGAGGGCCAGGAGCCACTGACTCGACCGGCCGAGTGGTTGGCGCTGTGCCAGTGCCGGGCCAATGCCCAGGAGGCCTCCAACGAGGAGGCCAAAGACGTGGGCGAGTACATCTGACCCCGGCGCGGTCCCGAGCATACCGAGCAGCGCGAGGCTGGCGGCCATTACCACCCAGCCCTTGTGCACCGACGCCCGGTCCCGCCCGCGCGCTACGTACTGGCGAGCGGCCAGAATGCCGAGGGCGCCGAAGATGGCGGTCGAGGCGCCGACTGAGACGGACGACGGCCCATGCGCGAGCGCCGTCAGCGCGTTTCCCCCCGCCCCGGCCAGTAGCACGAGCCATGTGCCCACGCCTGGCCCGAGCCACCAGGCCACCGCGGTGACGAACACCAGGCAGGCGAGGGCGTTGCTGAGCACGTGGGCGAGGTCGGCATGGAGTGTCAGGGCGGTCACTGTGCGCCATACCTCACCGGACAGAATCGGCTGGGCAGCAGCACTGCCTCGGTCGAACCAGAGGTTGGATCCACGTGGGCCGGTGACCGCAAAGAACCCAACCAGCAGCACGGCGATCACCCCCCCGATCCAGGTGGTGCCGTAGGGGGGCGGGGAGGGATCACTCGGCGCCTCGTCGCGGTTCTCCCGGTCATACTCGGCCAGCGCGCTGCTCGCCCGTTCAGCATCACCCGCCGCGACCATCACCATCCAGCCGGCGTCAGTCGGCTCCAGGCGGTGAGCAATCCCATTCGACGCCAACACGACCGCGCACTCCTCCGCCCGCTTCGCACTCGGGGTCACACACACGGCGGCCTCACTCGGTTTATCGGTCGTCATTGATGCAGCCTGAGCTGGACGATGATGGGGTGGTTCGGCACGATCGGCCATCGCTTAGCCCTGATCCGAAAGTAACTCACGCAGTTAGCACATGGCCACGCGCCCGGAGAGGGTCTGGGTCGCAGAGATCTCGGTCGGTCTGCCCGGGAGCCACAGCGACACCGCGCCAAAACCATAGCGCGGCGCCGTCTGAGCGGACAAGGGCGTCGGGAGATCGAAGGGATGCCCCGAACCTGCCCTGCAGGGGCCGGGGAACGGAGGGGGACCGCGGCACCTGGGCGTGCTCGAGTGCCGGTCAGGCGGCCGAGACCGGTCGCCCCGGCGGCGGGTCGGCGGCAAAATCGAGCGCGTGAGGAGCCGGCGTACGGTGTGACTCGACATTTACGAGCGGTGCTGGCCGGCGGCCCCACCAGCAGCGTTGTGGCCCTATGTCAGCCGTCCGAGCGACCGGGGGCCTGTGGAGCCAGCGCTGCGCGGCTCGGACGACTGGCCTCTTCGGCAGCCTGAATCTCGTCTGCGGATCCCCGGGCTACCTCCTCATCGACCCGCCGGCCTGGCGCGGTTCTGGCGCCCGAAACTGGCCGTTTGTCCGGCGTCTGGACAAAGGCTGTCCTCGTTGTTACGCCTGTCGGGTCACGGCAGAACCCCGCGGAAGTTCAGCGTACAAAGGCGTTCGAATCCCGTTGGAGCCACCACCGGCGTGATGGCGAGAGTCCCGGTCGAAGAGCCGATTCGAACCCGCGCACCACGTTGACGCGCTAGGGGCGGCGCTGCCCAGGCATCCCTAATACCTTGTCTTCCAGGTACATCCGCTACTATGGTCCAGCGGCGGCTCGGGTCGGTACACCCAACACGCTACGCCACCGCTCGGGTACCGGGCTCTTCAACTTCCAGTGGACGGTGATCGGGCGATCGCCGCTCCAACGAAGGAACTCGCACTCGCCGCAGTAGAAAAACGGGGCCGCGCGCCCGTCGACTTTCGATGCTTTTCGTACGAAGAGGTGAACGGGGATGCCCCGTTCAACGTGGCGGGCCAGCTTCTGCTCGGTCGCTCCTCCACGGTGCTGCTTGTTCTGACTCTGCCATTGAAAGCGATCGGGAGCTTCGAAACGATCCTCGTAGCGATGCGCTTTCGCCTTATCGGATTTGTCGAGCGTGACGAGGAGGATGACTCGGTCATTCTTGAAGATGAACCCCTGGTTCCAGACGGGAGCGTTGTAGACGAGGCCGAAGAGTGGGGGAATCGCCTCACGTGAATACTGTCGCCACGTCTCAGGTCCCTGGTCCGGAGAGGTCTGCCGACGCAGCGGCACAAGTTGGTACACGTTATCGGCCGTGGGTTCAAAGGAAACCTGAAAGCTGGTGCCCGGAAGCCCGGCGTCGGGCCCGAACCAGGCCCGGAGAAGGCCAGGTAGCTCGTTCCGTGGGGAGCCGGGGGCCCGAACTACGTTCACCGCAATCTTGGCGAACTCGGCATGATATTGCCGGCCGTCGATCAGTACTGGGATGTTCCCCATTGGGATGTCGGGCCGCCCGGAGCGATCAGGGAGAAAGAGGATCGGCCGACTCCCGGCATGGCTGACCTTGCAGATTATGCTCGCCTCGGTCCCCGGCTGCCGCTGCAGGTACTCAGCAAGGCGCCAGTCCACAAGCTCACGCACAAGTTCCTGGAAGGCCTCTCGGTGAGGCGCCGGAACATCGAAACGACTCCCGAAATGGCCCTCCTGGTAGGCGAAGTATGGGACGCCGTGTGTACCCGCCCCGCCGGACCAGGCGGCGATCGGATTGATCTCGAGGTGACGGGTCAAGGCGGCAGGATCGGTGAGCGCCGGGCCGAAGTCCTGCTGAAGCCGTGCAGACCGTCGCGCGAGCTGAGTGACCGTCTGGGCCAGATCGCCAATCGGGACTGTTCCCGGGAGACGATCCTCGTTTAGCATCGCAAGCAGGACGATCATCTTGTAGCTCTTGGTCATTGGAGTCGTTTCGAGCTCGTCAAGGAACGCTTGGATCGAGGGAGCGCCGACGTGGCCCGTGATGGCCCCCTTGACCAGAGTGACCTGGGCCTCGGGGAGGTTACCCATCTGATCCACGAACCGAAGCCACGAGCCGTACGAGCGCCGGACCGTCCGGGGTGCGTAACCCTCGTGGAACGCTTCGACGGCGCGGGGCCGGATCCCATGACGCTCGCGAAAGTCCTCATACCAGGCTCGGAGGACGTCGGGCGTCTGCATCGGCAGGAGCGCTCGGAGGATTTCTATCGCGCGAAGCTCATAGGTGACCTCGCAGCCGGGTGGCAGCTCGAGCGAGTGGGCCTCGGCACGGGTCAAGGCTTCGGCCACCGTGGCCGGCGAGGCGTCGAGCCCCAAGAGCACCTGGGGCTTGAGCAGAAAGATGCGATGATTTCCGATGTAGTCGATGACTGTGAGATGGTCCTTATGCGCGGCCCTGCGAAGACCTCGACCGAACTGCTGCATCCAGACGATCCGTGACTCCGTGGGACGGAGCATCATGATCGTGTCCACATGGGGAAGGTCCACACCCTCGTTGAACATGTCCACCGCGAAGATCGCGTCGAGTTCACCCGCCTCCAATCGCTCCAGAGAGGCGGTCCGGGGCGCGCTGGTCGCATCCGAATGCACCGCGACGGCTCGAATGCCGGCATTCGTGAAGAAGTCCGTCATGAAGTCGGCATGACGCGTAGAGCTGCAGAAGGCCAAGGTGCGCGACCCAGCGCGCAGCCGATACTGGTCCAAGGCATTCTGGGCCCTTGACTGAGTTGCCACCGCCTGGGTTAACGCCACCTCGTCGAAACGCGCGCTACGCCAAGGGATGTTCCGGTAGTCGACCTCGTCAGGGATGCCGAAGTAGTGGAAGGGTGCCAGGAGTCCCCGCCTGATGCCATCCCAGAGGTCACACCGATAGACGAGGTTCTCGCCGCACAGACCCAGTAGGTCGCCCCCATCCGTTCGTTCCGGCGTTGCGGTCAAGCCGAGGAGAAACCTGGGCTGGAAATGATCGATAAGGCGGCGGTATGTCGCGGCCGCGGCGTGGTGGAACTCGTCGACAATGATGTAGTCGAAGGCGTCCGGGGGAAACTGGCCCAGGTGACGGACCCGGCCGAGCGTCTGGATGGATGCGAACAGCACATCGGCTTCCGGAACCCTCTCATCGCCAGTGTAGAGGCCGAGCGAGGCGGTCGGGCGAATGCGCCGAAATGTCGACAGAGCCTGGGCAAGGATCTCCTCTCGGTGGGCGACGAAGAGCACTCGGTGATACTCGGGGCGATCGGTATCGAAGGCGGCTAGCCAAGTTTTCCCCAGCCCGGTTGCCAGGACGACGAGCCCAGCGGCATTGCCATCGACTCGAGTCCGTTCAAGGGCTGTCAGTGCTTCTCGCTGGACCGCATGCGGCTCGGGCGGGGGTGGCAGAGGCTCCGGGACCACGTCTACGATTCGTCTCAACTCGGGAGACCGTCGGGCGCTGTACTGGGCGATCCACGCTGCGTCTAGAGGCGTCGTCTTGGGATGCTGGAAGAGCATTCGGAACGCCGCGACGACCGTGCCGAAGCCGGCCCGGTCACGAGCCGGGACGACACGGTAGTTCCACTCGATCCCGCGCCCGAGCGCGAGCTCGGAGAGATTGGAGCTACCGACGAAAGCGACGGCGTCGCCGTTGGACCCATGAACGATATAGGCCTTTGGATGGAAACTCTGGCCGGCCGTCACGAACACCCGAAGCTCCACTGTGCCCGCAGCTTGGCTGGCGAGAACCGTCAAGTCGAGCAAACGCCTGAGCGCGTTCGGCTCTGTGATGTCGAGGTAGTCGCCGGTCAGCACCCGGAGGTGTCCTCCCCTTCGCACGACGTCCTTGAGGTGCTCGTCGATCTGTGTCACTCCGCGTTCAAGAATGAAGGCGACCGCGATGTCAACGCGCACGGCGGTAGCCAGGGCGGCTCGCAGATGCGGGAGCAGTGGATCGTCTCCGCCGCGCACCAGTGCCTGCCAATGCGGCGGCCGTATGATGGCTGGCTCCGACAGTCCGGTGGGGACGGTCGGCGAAATGGCGATGTAGGGTGCCGCCAGCGCTTCCCGAGCCGCAAGGACATAGTCGGCCTTCTCGGGAATGACATGCCTCACCCCGCCGCGCGGGGCTCGCACGTCGCCGTGGTATCGCGGAATCACATGGATGTGCAGATGAGAGATCGTCTGCCCGGCAGCGTCGCCGATGTTCACGCCGAGGTTGTAGCCATCGGGTTGATGGACACGCTCGATCGCGGCTTTGGCGTCGGAGACCGCGGCCATCAGCTCGATGCGTTCCTCGCTCGTGGCTTCGAACCACGACGCCACATGCCGCTGCGGGATGACTAGCGCATGGCCAGGGGAAGCTGGGAAGTGATCCCAAAGACCAAGGACCAGGCGCCCACGATGAAAGAGCCCATCAATATCCGGGCTGCAGAAGGGGCACCCGGGTTCGGTCATGTACGCTCGCGCACTGGCTGGGAGTGGATTTCGAACTGCCCAGGGAGCCCGGCTGCTACGCACGCGGCACAGCGCCACTTCCTGACCGGACGCCAGGCGCTCAATTGGAGTTGGCAAACAGGACAGCGGTGGACGTATCGGCGCCGCCGCGCAGTGACCGGTTGCGTCCGTGGCGAGGGCGCCGACCATGGGATTCGGCGCCGCGGCTTAAATCCCGCGGTGCGGACTAATTCGACCCATTCGGGACCATGGGGCTGGCAACGACGGCCGTAGAGATCGCTGGCGGCGAGATGGGCACTTTCGTGGCAGAGCACCTCGAGGAGCAGGTCGACCGGCGCCGCCGCCAGTTCCGTGGACAGCCGGACTACGCGGCGCTCAATATGGACCCGTCCCAGTGACCGGCGAAGGCGGTGGCCCCACTCGACTCGAACACTCTGCTCGAAACCAGCGAGCCCCCAGCGCTCGCCGCAATGTCGGAGCAGCCTCTGAATACGGTCCTCAATACGACGGGTGTCTAGCGCGGGCATACTGTGGACGCTAGCACACGACGGCCCGTCAGCGTCCTCCATGAGCCTGGGGTGGAGATCCCCTCGGACTACGACGGCGTGGTGTCTGTCCCGCTGGACCCGGCGGCGCGTGGTAGCTCCGCCTGGCCAAGGAGATGAAGACCGTCGCCTTCAACGACATTGATCTCAACCGCGTGATGTGAAGACGCGGGGCGGAGGGGGCTTGATGGTACGGCTTTAGGCCGCGCCCAGTCGGCCCTGGACGGGGAGGACCCAGGGGAGGAGAGCGCCCCACCAGCCGCACCTACGTCGCGCGAATCCCGTTGGAGCCACCACCGTCCGTCGCCGCCCGCCACCCCGACCGCGGCGCGGCTCAGAGACTCCGCTTCCGCCCTCGCAACCCCCGGCGGCTGCCCTTGCGCTTCACCGGTCGCCCGCCCGCGGGCGGCCGATCCCGCCCAAAGCTCGGGACGCGCGGCTCGAACGATCGCGGGCCCGCCGAGCGGGCCGGCCGGTCCTCGGCCGCGTTGACCGTCAGCCGGCGCCCCTCGACTTCGCGGTCGTTGAAGAGCTGGATCGCCGTGGCGGCCTCGGACTCGGAGGCGAACTGGACGAACGCGAAGCCCCGGGGCCGCCCGGTCTCGCGATCCGAGGGCAGGTAGACCTCGACGACGCTGCCGGCTTCGGACAGGAGCGCGGTCAGCGAATCGGCGGTGGTGCCGAAGGTCAGATTCCCGACGAAGATGCGGGTCGCGATGGCTGGTTCCTCCCGTGTTGGTTAGAGTCGGAGTGTGTCGATCACCGGCGCTGGTCGCTCAGGCTCAGTACTCTTCACGGCGGGCTTCGCGGGCCGCCGCGGCGGCCCGGATCTCCTCGGCGAACATGCCCACGTGGAGCGGACACGGGGGCGCATTCGCCTCGACGTACTGGCACTCGTCCTGGTTGCACTGGACGAAGTGCTCGCCCGGTCCCATGAGACGGGTCAACCGCGTCAGCCGGATGAGCACGGGCTCCGACACGACGGGACACCAGAACTCGCGGGGGCGGGAACGGCCCGACAATCCTCAGGCCTTCACGGCCGGCGGCCGCGCGCGGCGGTGGCCGGCTCGCCCGGCGCCGCGGATCCGTTCAGCCTCGCGGACTGGGAGTCCCGGGTCGATCCGAGGATCGGCGCCGCAACCACGGCAGGGCTTCAGGATGCCCGGCCGAGCCGCTCGAGATGCTTGGCCAGCTTCGCGGCCTGGATGTACTCGTCCTGGCGACCCGACGTGGTCAATCGGTATCCGCGCTCGCCCTCGTGCTTCCACATCGTGATCAGCCCGGCCCGGTACGCGGCGATCAGCGCCTCGCGGTCCGCCGCCGGCATCTCGGCGGGCGCCACCGGAGGCGCCACGGGCTTCGTCCGCCGTCGTGGCACGGGCTGTCGTGTCGCGGGCTGGGCGGCGCGAGCTCGCCGGCCGGCCGGGGAGGGAGTCGGGGAGGGCGCAGGAGATGGCCTTGACCGCATTGCCCTAGTGTACTACTGTGGTCATACAGTTCAAACAGCCTGTTGTGGTCTACCCTCCGGAGACTCGTCCTTCCCGCGATTCGAGCTCTCACGGGGTCGTCGGCCAGCGACGGGCCGGTCCGTCACCAGATGAGGAGGCCAGGCGTGATCAGCCCGGATCCGGATACCTCGAGCGCGTCGCGGCCGCCCGTCGGGTGGGCCCGGGTAGCGCTCGTGCCGGTCGATGAACGGCGTCGTGCACCGCGGGAGCGCCCTTGTTGAGGATCCCGGTCTTCGACAATCAGATCGAGCCCGCGCTGAAGTCCCTCAAGCGGGAGATGCTGAAGGACGGGCTGTTCAAGGAGATGAAGCTGCGGGCCTTCTACGAGAAGCCCTCAGTGAAGCGCAAGCGCAAGCAGGCCGAGGCCCGCAGGAAGCGACGGAAGGCCCTGGCCAGGCGCGCGCGGACCATGGGTGACTGAGCCAGGACGTGACCTGATGCAGCCGATGCCTCCACGGGATCGGCGCCGGGCGGCCGGAGCGACGGCCCCGGAGGGAGAAGCCATGCCTTCAGTGACCCCGACGTGCCCCCTCTGTTCGTCCCCGGTCCTCGTGGGCGCCTACAACATGTCGAGTCACGGGGAGATGGCGCACCTGAAGTGCCCGCCGTCGCCCGCCTCCGGCAACCGGTGGCCCGAGGGCGTCCGGCAGATGGTCTGCCTGAACTGCAGCCGGACCTTCCCGAGCGAATCGAAGATGCAGCGTCTCTGCCGGGCATGCCGGTAGGGAGTGACAGGGAGTCGACCACTGGCGGCACGAGCGCGCGGTGACCTTCACGGTGCGCTGCGGACGCCGCTCCTGATGTCCGGCTCGCCGGCACCTCGTCGAGCCGTCCCCCCCAACCGGGCCAGCGGTCTGGAGTCTGGGGATTTCCAGCAAAGCCCCTGCGTATCTGCTATACTCCTCGTTGCGCGTTGTCGGAGACCCTCGGGACCGTCAACCACGCAGGGTCTGTTTGCCAGACTTCCCCTCTCTGAGAGACTGGCCTCGCCTCCGTCGGTTCATCCGCGTCTACGGAGCGTGTTCGAGATGCGGATGAGTCCGTGAGCGCCCCGACCTCGTCGGGGCCAGAAGGAGGCGCCCCATGGCGTCCAAGCTTTATGTCGGCGGTCTGTCCTATTCCACCACCTCCGAGAGCCTGCGCGAGTACTTCGGCCAGTGCGGCACGGTCGAGTCGGCCACGGTGATCACCGATCGCATGACCGGTGATTCCCGCGGATTCGGATTCGTCGAGATGTCGACGGAGGCCGAGGCGCAGGCGGCCATCAGCAAGCTGAACGACCAGTCGTTCGAGGGTCGGAAGCTGATGGTGAACGTGGCGAAGGCACCCGGGTCGGGCGGCGGTGGCGGCGCGCGGTCCGGTGGCTTCGGCGGTCCCCGCAAGACGGCCCGCTGGTAAGCTCGACAGACCAGGTCGTGAAGACGGCGCAGGGGTTGATGCCCCTGCGCCGTCGCGGTTCCCGGGGTCGACGGCGTCGACGGATGCGCGTCGCCGCCCGTCCCGCGCTGGACGTCGGCGCGGAGCTCCTCGCGCCCTCCGCGTTCATTGACGCCGATCGTGCCACTGTACTATCATAGCGATACAGTCATGGCCGTCCCCATCCGCCTGCGCGTCGACGCCCGGAGCCCGATCCCGATCCGCTGGCAGCTGGCGGAGCAGCTCAAGCACGTCGTCGAGGCGGGCGGCGTCCCGCGGGACCAGCCGCTGCCCAGCATCCGGGAGCTCGCCGGCTTTCTCGGCATCAATCCGAACACCGTGGCGCGCGCGATCGAGGATCTCAAACGCAGCGGCCACGTGGAGGCGCGCCGTGGCCGGGGCGTCTTCGTGGCCGGGGCGTCGCCGCCGCGCCCGTCCCTGACCCACCGCGAGGGCTTCCTGAAGGACACGGTGATCCGCGCGGCCGCGCTCGGCCTGACGCCCGATGACGTGGCGGTGGGCGTCCTGAGCCTGGCCAGTGTCGGCGTCGCCGCCCTCCGGGCGACCGCCGAGGTGCTCCTCGTCGAGTGCAGCGCGCCGGAGCTCGAGTTCTTCGCGCGCGAGCTCCAGGCCCAGCTGCCGGTCCGGGTGGCCAAGGTGCTCCTCAAGGACCTGGCGACCACCGTGGGGCGGCAGGCGCGCCCGGGCCACTGGGCCGCGGCGGTGACCAGCTTCGGGCATCTCCCGGAGGTGGAGCGCCTCCTGGAGGGTCTGGGGGTCCCCGTGCTCGCGCTCCTGGCGGAGACGCATCTCGAGACGCTGCAGCGCCTGGCTCAGCTGCCGCGCGGCGCGCGGGTGGGGGTGGTCGCCGCGGCCGTGGAGACGACGCACACCGTGGAGCACTCGATCGCCGCCGCCGCCCTGCCGAACATCGCGCGGATCGAGACGTGTCCCGCCGAGGGGCCCGCGCTCCAGCGGCTCGTGCGCCGGGTGAGCGTCATCGTCTGCTCGAGCTCGACCGCCAAGCAGGTCCAGGGCCTCGTGGATCCGGCCGTCCCCGTGATCGTCGACGATCGGGCTCTCAACCAGCGCGCCATCCAGATGCTGGGGGCCGTGCTGGCGCAACGCGGCGTCGACCACCCGCCCGCGCCGCCGGCGTCGGCCCCGGTCGCCCGGAAGCCGCCCGGTCGTCGGCCGTCCGGGGCTGTCTCTCTGCCCGCGCCCCGCCTCGCGCCACGGCGAGCCGGCAACCGGACGGCGCGGAGGACCTGACGGCTCGGTGCGGGACCTTGTCCACGGCACACGCGGGCGACCGGGACGTCGTCCTGCACCACGACGCGCGGGTGCTGACGGGGCTCCTTCTCTGGCTCGACTGGCGCCTCGGCCGACCCCTGGCGCAGATCGCCAGCCTGGGAGTGCGCCCGTGGCAAGCCCGGGGCCTCGCATGACCCACGCGACGAGTCGGCGTTCGGACGGACCGCGCGCCCGCGGCCACGCACGCCATGCCGCTCGTGCCGGCAAACCGTACGGTCCGGGCCCCGCCTCCGCGCCGACCGGCCTCCGCTCGCAGGGCTCGAGCCGTGCGGCGGTGGTTCGCCGAGACGCCCTCTAGACTCGTCGAGCCAAGGATGCAAAACACAGAGGCGGCGTCCGTCTGGTCCCGGCCCGAGCCCACCCGGGCCGGGTCCCCGACGCGCGCGCTCACCTTCGGCGGCGATCCGGCCTTCCAGCAGGCACTGCGGGAGCGGGTCGCGGCGCACTTCGCCACGACGGGCCAGCGGCCGCGCGACGCCTGGCAGATGTACGCGAAGACGGCGATCCTCCTCGCCGCCTTCGCGGGGCTGTACGGGCTGCTCGTGTTCGGGGCCCGGACCTGGGTCGAGGGCGTGCCCCTGGCCATCCTGCTCGGGCTGTGTGCCGCCGGCATCGGACTCAACGTCCAGCACGACGGCGGACACCGGGCCTATTCGTCCTCGCCGTGGATCAACCGGCTGATGGCCATGACGCTCGAGCTGATCGGGGGCAGCTCCTACCTGTGGCGCTGGAAGCACGGCGTCTTCCACCACACGTACGTGAACGTCACGGGCCATGACACCGACATCGAGCTCGGCTACCTCGCGCGGCTCGCCCCGCAGCAGCGGCGGCTCCCGTTTCATCGCTGGCAGCACCTGTATCTCTGGCCGCTCTACGGGTTCCTGACCATCAAGTGGCAGTGCCTGGACGATTTCCAGAAGCTGCTCCGCGGCCGGATCAACGAGCATCGCGTGCCGCGGCCCACGGGATGGGAGCTGGTGGTCTTCATCGGCGGCAAGGCGGTGTTCTTCGCGCTGGCGCTCGCGATCCCGATGCTCTTCCACTCGCCATGGGTCGTGCTCGGCTACTACGTGCTGACCGGGATCGTCATGGGCTTCCTGCTGAGCGTGGTGTTCCAGGTGGCCCACTGCGTCGAGGAGGCCGAGTTCCCCGCGCCGCGCCCCAGCACCGGGCGCCTCGATCACGCGTGGGCGGTCCATCAAGCCGAGACGAGCGTCGATTTCTCTCGCGAGAGCCGGCTCGTGTCGTGGCTCGTCGGGGGTCTCAATTTCCAGATCGAGCACCACCTGTTCCCCCGGATCAGCCACGTCCACTACCCGGCCATCGCCGGGCTGGTGGAGCAGACGTGCCGGGAGTTCGGGATCCGGTACACGGCGCACCCGACGTTCTGGGCGGGGATCCGCTCGCACTTTCGCTGGCTGCGCCGCATGGGGATGCCGGACACGGTCGGTCCGCCGTGGGCCGGTGGCTCCCGATCCGGGCCGGCGCTCGAGGATCGCCCATCGCCTCAGCGCCTGAGATCGGTGGGGGGGCGGGCGGGGGTCCTGAGCCAGAGCACGGAGCTCGGTCCCGTCAATCTTCCGGGGCGGAACGCCGGCAATTCGGCCGAGCCGGCCTGACCGTCGCCCGCTCCGCGCTTCCGCCGCCGGAGCGCCTCGGTGTGCGGCTTCAGGGCCTGGCGAGACCCTGGGCGTCACGGGGGGCAGCCGCTGACGCCGCCGGCGCCGGCCGGGGCGGACTGATCCCGACGGCACGCGGCGCGGAGCCGGCGACGATCGAGCCCCTCGCCACGCCGTGGCGGCCCGCCGGGCCATGCCATCTCGAAGCTGGGCATGAGCGGCGCACACGAGGCGATCCAGAGGCCGGGCAGCGGAGCCGCGATCAGCATCGCCTGCTGACGTTCCACGCGCTCTGCCCCGGCCCTGAGGGAGACGAGGGTCGACCAGGGATCCCGGCGCGTGGAGCCGCCGGAACGGGATCGACCTGAGCGCCGCGCCGGAGCCCTTCCTGCCGCCCGGCGCGCTCTCGACGACGAACAATCGCTGGAGCGTCTCGTACGCCTTCGAGTAGACGCTCGGGCGGAGCGAGAAAGCCACCCGGAAGGCCATCGGCCTCTTCGGCCAGCTCGCAGTCGATCGGGAAGCCGAACCCCGTCCGCTTCCGGGTCCCCGGCGGCGTGAGCGGCACGAGCCCGATTCCCGGGCGGGAGGCCGATCGGTTCGGCCCGGCCCCGTTCCCGTGGGGCTCGGTGACGCCCTGACGGGGCCCCCGGGGTCCCTGCGCATCGATGGCCAGTCTGGCGGCGAGGTGTTCTACAATCGCTGTCACCCATGGTTCCTGGTCACCGCCGACATCCGCATGATCTCGCCGGCGTCCGGCGACAGCCCCGCCGTGCTCTTCGGGCTGCGCGCGGAGCTGAAGCTCCGGACGGCGGGGGAGCCGAACGCACGACAGGAGGAGAAACGCTCATGCGAGCTCGATCGACGGCGCCGGCACGACCCGGATTCTCCCGGGGATGGCTGAGCCTGAGTGGCGCGGCCCTGGCACTCGTGCTGAGCGCGGGGCTGGCCCGGGCCCAGACGCTGCCCCCGGGCGCCCTCGAGCAGCTCGACAACCTGGTCGGGAGCCGGGTCGAGACGTTCTCGGTGCTCGACACCCAGAGCGGCGCGGCGGGCGGCACGTACGTGTCCAAGGTCAACGACACCGATCTCGCGATCACGCGCGTCACGGGCCGGGGGGACGTGGCGGCGAAGCGGCCGCTGGGGGATACCGGGATCTTCTGGGCCCCGATGATCGAAGGGGGGATCGGGTACGGGACGTTCGAGAACCACTTCGACGGCGGCGCGCTGGCTGGAAACCAGAGCACGGTCACGAGCCTCGCCGTGTTCCTCGGCGGCGGGGTCCGGTTCACGGTCTGGGACGATTTCAGCCTGGCCCCGACGTTCGGCATCGTCTACGCGCACAACGAGAACGACTTCGACGCGAAGAACGACCTTGGGCGGCAGGTGGTGCAGGTCGCCGGCACCGGCTCGGGGAACGACCTCGTCAACTGGACAGCGGACACGTTCACGCTCGTTCCGGGGCTCGAGGGGCGCTACCGGCACCTGTTCGGCGGCATCATCCAGCTGACGGTGAAGTCGCTGTTCAAGTACTTCCACACCCAGCCGATCTCGCGGTCCACGACGGCGCTGAGCTTCGAGAGCACGTCCCAGTGGTGGCTCAACGAGATAGACGTCGAGTGGCGGATGCCCGTGTACCTGTGGGGCCGTCAGCTCCGCACGGGCGCGTACATCAGCCGGTCCGAGCTCTACGGCGGGCTGGAAACCACGCTCCATACGGACCACTTCTACAACGCCGGTGGCCGGCTGGTGATGGACATCCAGGGGCTGCTGTGGCACGTCGAGTACATCGGCATCGGGGGAGGGTACTTCTGGGCGGACAAGTTCTCGGGCTGGACCATCGGCGCCGAGATCAGCTTCGCCTTCTGATCCAGCGTTCCCGCATCTCCGGGTCGGTGCAGGAGGGAACGGCGTTGCGCGCCAGCATGCCGGCAGGACCGACAACGGGCGGAAGCCGCTCTTCCCGCCGCTCTCGGAGATGGATACGATGAGGGGCGGGCAGCCCTTCGGTACCGGCGGAGCGGCTCGAGGCGCGGAACCCGGACCAGCGTGGCTGGAGGATTCCCGTCCGCGGCCGTCGACCGCCCGTGCGCACACGGCGTGGTACAGAAACCCTGACCTGAGGAGGACTACGACGATGCGACAGACCCGGATCCGGCCTCTCGGGCGCCTCGCCGCCACGGTGGCGGTCCTCGTGCTGGGGGTAGCGCTCGCCGGGAGTGCCATGGCCCAGGCCAAGTATCCGACGCGGCCGATCGAGGTGGTGGTGCCCTACGCGCCCGGCGGCGGCACCGACAACCTCATGCGGATGATCGTCGGGATCATCGACGAGAACAAGTGGTCGCCCGTGTCGCTCAGCGTCGTCAACAAGGCCGGCGGCAGCGGCGCCGTCGGCTACAGCTACACGATCGGCAAGAAGGGCAACCCCTACGTGGTGTGCGGGGCCACGCCCACGATCGTGAGCGGCAAGCTCGAGGGGCGGCTGTCGGGCGACCACCGGGACGCGCTCCCGATCCTCATGATCGTGGCGATCGACGAGTTGATGCTGTCGGTCCGCGCCGAGTCGCCCTACCAGACGATCGAGGACTTCGTGAAGGGGGCCAAGGACAAGCCCGGCCAGCTGACGGTGGGCGGCACCTCCACGAACTCCGAGGACCACATCTTCACCTTCCTCTTCGAGAAGGCGGCGGGGATCAAGGTCAAGTACGTCCCCTTCAACTCCGGGGGCGAGGTGACGGCGGCCCTGATGGGTGGGCACATCGACGGGGCGGTGGAGAACCCCAACGAGATCGTGGCCCAGATCGAGGCCAAGAAGGCCCGGAACCTGGCGGTGGCCGCAAAGCAGCGGATGAAAGACGCCCAGGACGTGCCGACCTTCAAGGAGAAGGGCATCGACTTCCTGTGGGAGCAGATGCGCGGGGTATGCGGGCCGGCCGACATGGGCGCCGAGGCCATCAAGTGGTGGCAGGACACCCTCCGGAAGGTCACCGAGACCCCCAAGTGGCAGACCCAGTACATCAAGCGGAACCTCCTGACCCCGGTCCAGTGGGTGGGGGAGGAGGCCAACGAGTACCTGGACGGCCTCCGGGGCAAGTACACGGACGCCCTGACCGGCCTCGGGGCCATCAAGAAGTAGACGGCGGCGGGGTCGGGTCCCTCGAGGGCCTGGCCCCGCGCGAGCCTGTCGATGCGCTCCGCTGACCGCGTGGCCGCGGTGGCCCTGATCGTTCTCGCGGCCTGGTTCGTCGCCATCGGGCGGCGCTTCCCCTACTGGCGCGCCGAGACGGGGCCCGGCTCCGGGTTCCTCCCGGTGTGGCTCGGCATCGCGCTCACGGTGCTGGCCGTCCTCCTGTTCCTGAACGCGGGCGGCACGGCGTCCGGGGACGGGCGCTGGATCCCCGACCGCGCGGCCCTGCGGCGGCTCGCCCTCATCCTGGGGGCCTGCGTCGTCTTCGTCGCGGCCATGGACGCCGTGGGCATGATCGCGGGGACCGCCCTGTTCCTGGTCTTCGTGCTCCGGGTCGTCGAGCGCTACCGCTGGAGGACGGTCCTGGGGGTGGCCGTCGCGGCGGCCGCCATGAACTACGTCGTGTTCACCTACTGGCTCAAGGTCCCGTTCCCCACCGGGTATCTGGGGATCTGACCGGCATGCGCCTGTCGCTCGCGCGTCCGGTCGGCCTCGCGCGTGACGCCGGGACGGATACCCGCGCGACGGGCGGGCGCGCGCGCGCCGCGTCCCGAGGCGTGCGCTGATGGTGGACCACCTCCTCGCCAACCTGACGCTCGGCTTCTCCATCGCGCTGAGCCCCTTCAACCTCCTGATGGCGGCGGTGGGCGTCACGGTGGGCCAGCTCATCGGCGCCTTGCCGGGGATCGGCCCGGTCTCGGGCGTGGCGCTCCTCCTGCCGCTGACCTTCGGGATGGATCCGACGTCCGGCATCATCATGCTGGCCGGCATCTACTACGGCTCCCAGTACGGCGGCACCATCACCTCCGTCCTCATCAACACCCCGGGGGAGTCGGCCTCGGTCGTGACCTGCCTGGACGGCTACCCCATGGCGCTCAAGGGGCGGGCCGGGCCGGCGCTGGGGATCGCCGCCTTCGGCTCGTTCATCGCCGGGACGTTCGGGGTGGTGATGCTCATGCTGATGTCGCCCACCCTCGCCCGGTGGGCGCTGTCGTTCGGCCCTCCCGAGACCTTCGCCCTCATGCTGCTGGGCCTGACCACCGTGACGGGGCTCACGGGGGAGAACGCGATCAAGGGCTACATCAGCATGGTGCTGGGCCTGATGCTCGCGATGGTGGGCTTCGACATCATCTCCGGCGACCCCCGCTACGCCTTCGGCGTCAACGAGCTCCTCGACGGCTTCGACTTCCTGCCGGTGGCCATCGGTCTCTTCGGGATGGGCGAGGTGCTGGTCGGGGCCGAGCAGGCGCTCGACCTCAAGATCCTCCAGGGGCGGTACGGGATCCGTGACGTCCTGCCGACCGCCGCGGACTGGGTCCGGAGCCGCCTGGCCATCGTGCGCGGTACGCTCCTCGGCTTCTTCGTGGGGATCCTGCCCGGGGCCGGCTCGACCATCGCCTCCTTCTTCTCCTACGCGGTCGAGCGGAAGTACTCGAAGCACCCCGAGGAGTTCGGCCACGGGGCGATCGAGGGGGTGGCCGGCCCCGAGTCGGCCAACAACGCCGCCTCGGCCGGGGCCATGGTGCCCCTCCTGACGCTGGGCATCCCGGGATCCGGCACCACGGCGATCATGATGGGCGGCCTCATGATGTGGGGCCTCCAGCCCGGGCCGCTCCTGTTCGAGAAGAACCCCGCCTTCGTGTGGGGCCTGATCGCCTCCATGTACATCGGGAACGTGATGCTGGTCATCCTGAACATCGCCTTCATCCCCGTCTTCGTGCGGGCGCTGCGCGTTCCCTACAGCATCCTGATGGCGCTGATCATCGTCTTCTGCGTCACGGGCGCGTACGCCGCCAACAACCGCGTGTGGGACGTCGGCGTGATGCTGGCGTTCGGGGTCGTCGGCTACCTCATGCGGAAGCTCGACTACTCGGCGGCCGCCCTGACCCTGGCGCTGGTGCTGGGCCCGCTCGCCGAGCGGGCGCTCCGGCAGTCGCTGATCATCTCGGACACCGGCGTGCTGATCTTCTTCCAGCGCCCCATCGCGGCCGTGCTGACGTGTCTCGCGATCCTGGCCGTCCTGGTCCCCACCGCGCGCGGCATCTGGGCGCTGGCCCGCGGCTTCCGGCGCGCCGCGGCCTGACGGCGTGGTCGGCCGCCCGTCGACCGCCCCGCGGGACGCATTCGCGGTCCTCGACCTCGACGTCACCGGCCACCGTCCGGGCGGTCGCTCGTGAGCCCACGATGAGCGGCGAGCGCCTGGGCGTGGGGTTCAGCCGCGGGCTCGCGCCGCGGGAGATCGTGGAGTGCGCCCGGCTGGCCGAGGAGCTCGGCTACGAGTCGGCTTGGGTGGCCGAGGGGCACTCGGGCGACCAGTTCGCGATCCTCGGCGCGTGCGCGGCGGTGACGCGTCGCATCCGGCTGGGGACCGCCATCTCCAGCGTCTTCGTCCGGAGCGCGCCCACGATCGCGATGGCGGCCGCCACCGTCGACCATCTGTCCGCCGGCCGCCTGGTCCTCGGGCTCGGCACGAGCCATCGCGAGCAGGTGGAGCCGGAGCACGGCGTGCCGTTCGTCGCGCCGACCGCCCGCCTCCGCGACGTGGTCGAGGTCGTCCGGGCGCTCCTCCGCGACGGCACCGTCACGCACCGCGGGCGCGTCGTCACGATCGATCGCTTCGACCTCTGGTTCACGCCGGCCCGGCGTGAAGCCCCGGTCTACCTGGCCGGCCTGTTCCCGCCGATGCTGGAGCTGGCGGGCGAGATTGCCGACGGGGTGCTCCTCACGTGGCCCACGCTGGACGCGCCCGCGCGGGCAGCGCGCCACGTCGCCACCGGCGCCCGCCGAGCGGGGCGGCGTCCCGAGGACGTCGACCTCGCCTCCATCGTCCCGTGTGCCGTGGCGCGGGACCGGCGGGAAGCGCTCGACCGGATGCGCGGCTCGGTGGCCTTCTACGCCGGCTTCTTTCCCCGCTACAACCGGCTGCTTGCCGAGAGCGGGTTCGCCGACGCCGCCCGTGCCATCAAGGCGGCGTGGGACGCGGGCGACCGCGGGCGGGCGACCGCGCTGGTCCCCGACGCGCTGGTCGAGGCGGTGGCGCTGGTGGGGCCGGCCGAGGCCTGCCGCGCCCGGCTTCTGGAGTACCGCGGAGCCGGCCTCACTCTCCCGATCGTCACGCCCCGGGTGGACGGTCCCAACGCCGTCGCCGAGGCCCTCGGCGTCCTGCGCGCCCTGGCCCCTGGAGGCTAGCGGCGTCGGACCTGCCGCCGTGGCGGAGTCCGGTGGCGTGGCCCAGACCGATCGCACCGGACGATTCTGCGGCGTGTCAAACGGTCCGGGTCCGCGCGGCGCGCAGCATCGTCAGAGTGACGACGCTGGCCACCGCCGACAGGACGACCGGCCCGGCCACCCCCGTGTCGACTACGCCTTCAATGACCCATCCGGGCGCTCGGTGACCATGCGCTGGTCGTCGCGGAGCTGGAGCGCTGTGAGGGCGTCGCTCGCACCGCCCTTCCGCGCCCCCCGCTCCCCGTTCATAATGGCCCCCGGGTCGGGCACTCCACGCAGGCACGGACAAGGAGGCGGGGCATGAGGCGGATGACGAGGTCTGGGCTCACCATGCTGCTGGCGGCGGCGGGCCTGGTGTCGATACAGCTCACCGCGACGCCGGCGGCGGCGCAGAAGATGACCGAGCAGGGGACGCCGCGGGCGGAGACGCTGGTCATGGACCAGCTCAACGGGCGCGTCGCCAACGCGCGGCTCTTCAACCCCTACGTCCCGGGCGTGGAGATCAACAACGGGCTGAAGCCGCTGTTCCCGCCGCTCTGGGAGATGGACACGATGAAGGGCGAGCAGTTCCCCGCGGTGGCGGCGGAGCCGCTCAAGGCGCTGAACGCCGACTTCACGCGCTTCCAGATCAAGATCCGGCCGGGGATCTACTGGAGCGACGGCGTCGAGTTCACCGTCGAGGACGTCGCCTTCACGATCCGGATGCTGGTGACCACGAAGGAGCTGCCGACCAGCGCGTACTGGGCGCGGATCCTGAAGCCCGACATGAAGGTCGTCGACAAGTACACGCTCGAGGTGCAGACGGGGAGCCCGTACCCGCGGCTCCAGCAGGTGCTGGGGACGACGATCGCCTCGAACAGCTTCCGTGTCGTGGCGAAGCACATCTGGGAGAAGCAGGACCCGACCAAGTTCGAGAACTACCCGCCGGTCACGATCAGCCCGTACGTCTTGAAGACGCACGACCCGAACGGCCAGTGGTTCCTGTACGAGCGGCGGGCCGACTGGCAGCGCACCGACACCGCGATGGTCGCGGGCGAACCGAAGCCCAAGTACGTCCTCTACCGCTTCTGGGGCCCGGAGGAGAAGCGCATCCTGGCCGCCATCCAGAACGACCTCGACGTCATGATGGACATCACGCCGGAGAGCTGGGACATCCTGAAGGACAAGAACAAGAGCGCCCAGGCCTGGCTGAAGGACTTCCCGTACGCGGCCTTCGACGACCCGTGCGTGCGCGGGGTGGCGCTGAACACGTCCAAGCCGCCGTTCGACAAGAAGGAAGTGCGGTGGGCGCTGGCGCTCGCGACCGACATCCAGGGCGTCTCGATGGCGACCTTCAACGGCATGCTGCGGGTGTCGCCGCTCCCGATCCCGCCGACGACGCGTGCTGCAGAAGACCTACATGTTCCCGATGGAGCCCTGGCTCGCCGAGTTCACGCTGCCCGACGGCTTCCGGCCGTTCGACGCGGGCTACGCCGAGGCGATGGCCAAGAAGCTGACCGCGAGCGGCGTCGCCGGCGTGCCGACCGACCGGGCGGCGATCCGGCAGCTCTTCGGCGTGGGCTGGTGGAAGCACGACCCGGCGGAGGCGGCGAAGCTGCTCCAGTCGCAGGGGTTCAAGAAGGACGGGGCGGGGAAGTGGCAGCTGCCGGACGGCAAGCCCTGGCAGATGACCATCAACGCGCCGAACAACTTCGAGGTGCAGTCGATGCGGCTCGCCTTCGCCGTCGCCGACTCCTGGAAGAAGTTCGGCGTCGACGTGACGGTCAAGCAGCTCGAGAGCGCGCCGTTCAACGCCGCCTTCTCGAACGGCGAGTACGAGGCGGACGTCCACTGGCCGGGGTGCGGCGTGATGCCCGACGTCTACACGAACATGGACCTCAACTGGCACCAGCGCCTGGTCGTCCCGAACGGGACGCCGGCGGCGGGCAACAACAGCCGCTTCAAGAGCGCCCAGGCGTCCGCGATCCTCGACGAGCTGAGCAAGCTGCCCGACAAGCACGCGAAGGTCGTCCCGCTGACGACCGACTTCTTCAAGCTGATGGTCGCCGAGGCGGCGTGGCTCCCGATGTTCGGCACGTCGAAGTTCGTGCCGATCACGACGCAGTACTGGACCGGCCTCCCCACCGCCGAGAACCCGTACGAGGGACCCTGGTGGTGGTGGACGGGCATGCGCTACTACCTGACGAAGCTCAAGCCGACGGGCAGCCCGGTAGGGTAGCCCGACCCGAGACGCGCGGGGAGCGGGGGCGATCGCCGCCCGCTCCCCGCGCCGCGACCGGCCCGGCGGACGATGCGATTCCTGACCTTCCTGTTCTCGCGGCTCGTCACCTACGTCCTGGTCGTCTGGATCGGCGTGACGATGGTGTTCCTCGTGCCGCGGTTCCTCCCGTCGAGCCCCGTCGAGGCGATGCTGGCCAAGGTGGCCGCCCAGGGCCAGTACATGGAGGCGGCCCAGATGGAGGCGCTCCGCTCCTCGCTCCTGGAGACGTTCGGCCTCCGGGGCACGCTCTTCCAGCAGTACACGGGCTTCTTCAAGCGCGTGCTCCTGACCGGCGACTTCGGGCCGTCGTTCTCCGCCTTCCCGACGCCGGTGAGCCGGCTGGTCGGCCAGGCGCTGCCCGTGGTCCCTCGGGCTCCTCCTGACGTCCAGCGTGATCGGCTGGATCCTCGGCAACGCCATCGGGCTCTTCGCCGGCTACCGGAAGCAGACGGTCGCCTCGAAGACGCTCGAGATCGTGGCGATGCTGATCTACCCGATCCCGTACTACATCTTCGCCCTCGTGCTCATCATCCTGTTCACCTACGTGTGGAAGATCTTCCCGTTCTCCTTCTACATCGACGCGAGCAAGCCGTTCGGGCTCGAGCCTGATCTGGGACATCGTCTACCAGTCGACGCTGCCGGCGCTCTCCATCATCGCGGTCAACCTCGGCTGGTGGGTCATCAGCATGAAGGCGCTCTCGGCGAGCGTGGCCGAGGAGGACTTCGTCACCTTCGCGCGGCTCAAGGGCGTCAGCGAGCCGCGCATCATGACCCACTACGTGGCCCGGAACGCGCTCCTCCCCCAGGTCACGATCCTGGCGCTCCGCCTCGGCACGATCTTCAACGGGGCGCTCATCACGGAGATCCTGTTCGGGTTCCCGGGCGTGGGGACGCTGATCTACTCGTCGGCGGTCCAGTCCGACTACAACCTCATGCTGGGGACGATCAGCTTCTCGGTGATCGCGGTGTCGACGGCGACGCTCGTCGTCGACCTGGTGTACCCGCTCCTCGACCCGAGGATCCGCTACCGATGATGGGCGCGCGCCGGCCGCCGCGCCTGATCGTCGGCCTCGGCCTGGCCGTCGTGTTCCTCCTGCTCGGGTTCGTGCTGCCGCTCCTCGCCGGGCACGACCCGCGGGACTGGAACGCGTTCCCGAAGAACCTCCGGCCGAGCCGCGCGCACTGGCTCGGCACCACGGGGCTCGGCCAGGACACCTTCTGGCTCCTGACCTACTCGCTCCGGAACTCGCTGATCCTCGGCGTCCTGGTCGGCTTCTTCGCGACGGTGATCGGGGTCGTGGTGGGCGTGTTCGCGGGCCTCAAGGGCGGCTGGACGGACCGGGCGCTCAGCCTCCTCATGGACACGTTCATCGTCGTGCCGTCGCTGCCGATCCTGATCCTGCTGGCGTCGCTCCTCCAGGGCCGGGCGTCGATCCTGATCATCAGCGGCGTCCTGATCGTGTTCAACTGGCCGTGGCCGGCGCGGCAGATCCGCTCCGTCGCGCTCACCATGCGCGAGCGGGAGTTCATCCACACCGCCTGGTTCTCGGGCGAGAGCACGCTGACCGTGATCCGGACCGAGATCTTCCCGTACGTGTCGTCGTGGTCCGTCGGCAACTTCATCAACACCGTGCTCGTGGCCATCGCCGTCGAGTCCGGCCTGGCGGTGATCGGGCTCTCGAGCCTCCAGGAGTCGACGCTCGGCACGATGATCTACTGGGCGCTCCAGTACCAGGCGCTCCTCGCCGGGCGGTGGTGGTGGATCCTCACTCCGGTGATCGCGATCATGACGCTGTTCATCACGCTGTTCCTCCTGGCCTCGGGCCACGCCCAGCACACCGCGGCCCGGCGCGGACGGATCGTCGCCGCGTGATCCGGGTCCAGGACGTCAGCGCGTCCTACTTCACCCCGGCGGGCCCGGTCGCAGGCGCTGGATCACGTGTCGCTGACGATCCGCGACGACGAGGTGCTCGGCATCGCGGGCGAGTCGGGGTGCGGCAAGTCGACCCTGATCAAGGTCGTCTACCAGTTCGTCGAGCCGCCCCTCCGGCTCCTGTCCGGGCGCGTCGAGGCGACCGCGCGCGGCGCGAGCGGCCAGCCCGTCGTGCTGGACGGCCCGGCGCTCCGCCGCGCCTGGTGGCGGTACATCTCCTACATCCCGCAGGGCTCGATGAGCGTGCTGAACCCGGTGGCGCGGGTGGGCCGCCAGTTCCTGGACGCCGCGGGGGCCTCGTCCGCGTTCGGGAGCCGGGCGGAGCTGGACTCCCGCATCGCCGGCTACCTCGCGGAGCTCAACCTCCCGGTCGACGTGCTGCGCGCGTACCCGCACCAGCTGAGCGGCGGGATGCGCCAGCGGGTGATCGTGGCGCTCGCGACGTTCCTCCACCCGCAGGTGATCCTCGCCGACGAGCCGACGACGGCGCTGGACGTCGTGGTCCAGCGCGGCATCATCACCATGCTGGCCGAGCTCCAGGCGCGCGAGCGGAACACGCTGGTCATCGTGTCCCACGACATGGGCGTCCACTACCAGCTCGCCGTCGCGCCTCGCCATCATGTACGCGGGGAAGCTGGTGGAGCTGGCCGACATGAGCGCGCTGGTCGACCGGCCGCTCCATCCCTACACGGCGCTCCTGATCGGGTCGCTGCCGCGGGTCGGCGACCGGGCGCGGCGCGAGGGCATCGGCGGCCGGCCGCCGCGGCTCCTCGACCCGCCGCCCGGCTGCCGGTTCGCGGCGCGGTGCCCTCAGACGATGGCCGTGTGCGAGCGCGTCGACCCGCCGGTCCAGGAGCTGACGCCGGGGCACTGGGTCGCCTGCCACCTCCACGGAGAGCCGGCGCCCGTCACGACGGCGGCCGGCGCGCCCGGGACGGACGCCGCATGACGGCCCCGCTCCTGTCCGTCGACCGCGTGTCCCGCGCGTTCACCGTCGGCAGCATCATCGGCGGCACGCGGCTGCAGGCCCTCGACGACGTCACGCTGTCGCTCGACGGCCATCAGCCGACGATCCTGAGCGTGGTCGGCGAGTCGGGGTCCGGGAAGACCACGCTCGCCCGCATCATCCTCCGGATGCTGGAGCCGTCGGCGGGCACGGTCGCGCATCGACGGCAAGCCCATCCATGACGGGCGGCGCGGCCTGACGGACGCGGAGTTCCGGCGGACCGTCCAGCCCATCTTCCAGAACCCGTTCGACACCTTCAGCGGCCGGAAGCCCGTCGACACGTACCTCTACGAGACCGCCCGGAACGTCCGCGGGATCGAGAGCCGGGATGAGGCGACGCCGGTCGTCGCGGCCGCCCTCCAGGCGGTGGGCCTCGACCTCGGCGTCGTCGCCGGGAAGTACGCCTACCAGTTCTCGGGCGGGGAGCTCCAGCGGGTGTCGGTGGCGCGCGCCCTCATCCCGCAGGCCGCGGCTCATCGTCGCCGACGAGCCGGTCAGCATGATCGACGCGTCGCTCCGGATCAACATCGTCAACCTGTTCCTCCGGCTCAAGGAGGAGCACGGGATCAGCTTCGTCTACATCACCCACGACCTGGCGACGGCGTACTACGTGAGCGACCAGATCGCCATCATGTATCGCGGGAGCGTCGTCGAGCACGGCCCGCTGGACCGGGTGCTCGGCGCCCCGCTCCACCCGTACACGGAGCTCCTGCTCCAGTCGGTGCCCGTGTTCGGCGAGAAGTGGGCGGGCCCGATCGGGCTGCCCGACCTCGAGACGCGCGAGTACGCGCGCGCCGCCTGCAAGTTCGCCCCGCGCTGCCCCGCCCGGCGGGACGTCTGCGCCCGGCGGACGCCGCCCCGGTTCGACGGGCGAGGGCGGCCGCGCGGCGCTCTGCTTCCGACCGACGGACTACCGGGAGGACTAGCGGCTGACGCGGGCGCCACCGGCCGCCGGGCAACCTCACGGGTGCCGTGAGGGCAGCCCCGATGACGCCTGCCGAGGAACCCGAGGCTCGTGGCGCGTCACGCAGTCCGTTCGGCAACGCCAGGGAGCAAGCACGTGGATCCAGATCGCAGATCCCGGTTGAGGGTCATTCTGGACATTTCGTGGCTCGGCTACGACGAAAACAGAGTGGGCCTCTGGCGGGCCATCGAGAGTCTGGCCGTTCGCCTGGCGCGGCATCCGGGCTGCGAAGTCCGCTTCTCCGCATGTCGATCGCGCAGCGTGGCGAACAAAGCGCAGCGCTATCTGAAAGATCATCCCTCCCTTGAACGAGCGTCGCTGATCGGCCGTGACAGGATCCAGGGCGTGCATCAGATGATGGAAAAGCGACTGGCGGCCATGAACGCCTCCACGTCACAGGACGTCGCGTTCCGCGCGTTGCGGAAAGCCGTGCGCTGGGGCGTGAGATCACTCGAGAAGGCGGAACTGTTGAAACGGGAGGATTTGAAAGGCACGGATATCTTCCATTCTCCGCATGACCCGCTGCCTGAAGTGACGCGCCGGGTGCCGGGCATGAAACGTGTCTTGACGGTCTATGACCTGATCCCGATCCGTTATCCCCAGTACTGCGGCCCCAATGCGCCGGCGCGGATGCGCGCCATCCTGGACAGTCTGGACCCGGCGGACGGGATCATCTGTCATTCGGTTGCCACCCAGAAAGATGTGATGGCGTACCGTGAGGATATCCCGGCCGAGCGGATCTCGGTCATCCCGCTGGCCGCGGACCCCGTGTTCAAGCCGGCTTCGACCGAAGCGGCGCGGGCGGTCCGAAAGAAGTACCGCCTTCCGGAGGGGCCCTACGTCTTGACCGTGAGCCGCATCGAGCCGCGCAAGAACCTCGATCTCGTGGTGCGTGCCTACAAGCGCCTCGTGGAGCAGCAGAAGTCCGGGGACCTGTCGCTGATCTTGTGTGGTTCTTCGCAGGACGACCGCTCGAAGCTGGACCGGGCCATTCAGGATTGCGGCGCCCTGGCCAAGCGCATCATTTCTCTCGGGCGTGTCCCGGATGAAGATCTGTCACCGCTCTACAGCGGTGCGCTGGTTTTCGTGTACCCGTCGTTTTGCGAAGGCTTCGGTCTGCCGCCGCTGGAAGCCATGCAGTGCGGGACCCCGGTGATCGTGTCCAACGCCACGTCGCTGCCCGAAGTGGTGGGAGACGCGGGCATTCTCGTGGATCCGACGGATGAAGATGGACTCTGCCGGGCCATGATGGGCCCTTGCCGGAATGAAGACGTGCGGCAGGAGATGTCGCGAAAATCTCTCGCCCGGGCCGGCCGGTTTCACTGGGACCGGATCGTGCACGACACCGTGGCGGTGTACGAGAAAGCCATGCGCTCTTGATGCGAGGGTAGTCGACACACGGCCCCGGGGCCGGCTGTCACCACTCGACCTGAGGGCGCTGCGCGGACCGCGAAATCCTACATGGCAGCCAGCTCACCACCGGCGCGCGATCTATCCATCGTCATCGTCACCTACAACTCGCGTGCGGTGATCGAGCCGTGCCTGGCGTCCATCGCCGCCGCGGCCGGTCGGCTCGCGGTCGCGGTGACCGTGGTGGACAATGCCTCCACCGACGGAACGCCGGATCTGCTGGCCGACCGTGCCGAGCTGACGCTCGTGCGCAATCAGAAGAACCTAGGCTTTGCCGCCGCCTGCAACATTGGCATTCGGCTCGGTCGGGAGCGCGCCGTGCTCCTGCTGAATCCCGATACGATTGCCACGCCCACCGCCTTCGAGCGGCTCGTTGCCGGGCTCGACCGCTCTCCCGCCGTCGGCCTCGCGGGTCCGACCATCGTCAATCAGATGAACGGCACGCCGCGACCTCCCGTGTCCGCGGCGCCCACCCTGGGCTGGCTGTTCCGGCGCTTCACGGCGGCGAGGTATCTGCCGCATCGGCGATCGACGCCGGCCTGGCGAGCGGCTGCCGAGACGCCCCTCGGTGCGGGGTACCTCAATGGGGCGTGCCTCCTCGTGCGCCGCGAGATGTTCGAGCAGATCGGAGGACTCGACGAAGGCTATTTCATGTACTGGGAGGACATGGAGTACTCCCGACGCGCTCTCGCTCGGGGATGGAAGCTTCTCTGGACGTCTCCGGCAACCGTCTACCACGCCCGCGCGCGAGGCAGCGCGGACGTGGACCCATGGTTCAGACACTGGCTCGGCCTCGTCGGGGCACGGCGCTACTTCACCCAGCCCGAGGCGACCATGACATTCCCGGTTGTGTGGCAGCTCTTCAAGCTCCTGCACCTGGCGACCGTCGTCATGACCTGCGTCGAGAGTGGAGCGAAGGCGTGCGTTCACACGATCGCGGGCAACCGGGAGCGGAGCGAGCGACATCGCCGGCGATGGCGCGACGCATCGGCGTTCTTGAGGACGTACGCGGGCAAGCTGCTACGGCTCTGAGCCTCCGTCTTGGCACTGCGGGCCCGGAGGCGAGCGGGCCGTATACTGCCGGGAACATGATCGTCCTCGGGATCACCGAGACCCACTGCGCCACCGTGGCCGTCCTGATGGACGGGCGCGTCATCGGCTGCGCCTCCGAGGAGCGCTGGAGCCGGCTCAAGAACGACGCGGGCTATCCCCGGCGCGCGATCGATGGCCTCCTCCAGGAGCTCGGGATCGCGCCGGGCCAGATCGACCTGGTGGCCCTCGCGGGTGCCGGCGCGCCGTCGCGCGAGTGGCAGAACCGCGTGCTCCACGACGAGGCCTACGCGAGGGAGTACTACGGCGTGTCCTGGCCGTCGCGTCGCCGAGCCCTCGAGAGGACGCTGCGCAAGTGGGGCGCCCGGTACGGGCTCGTGCGCGCCTCGCGGGGCAAGTTCGGCCTCTCCGAGCGCGAGCGGCTCGACGCGGTCACCGAGCACCTGGGCGTCGCGCCCGAGCGCATCGTGTGCCTCGACCACCACAGCTGTCACGCCGCGGCCGCCTACTGGGGGTCGGGCTTCGAGGGCCGGGAGGCGCTGGTCCTCACCAACGACAACTCCGGCGACGGGCTCTGCGCGACCGCCTCGACGGGCCGGGGGCTCGCGCTCGAGCGCCACGAGGGGAGCCCGAGCGCGCCCGGATCGCTGGGGTCCTTCTACTCGTGGGCGACGCTCGCGCTCGGGATGAAGTTCGGCGAGGACGAGCACAAGGTGATGGGCCTGGCCCCGTACGCGCCGGACCGGTACGCGGCGCGGGCGGAGGCTGCGCTCCGCGCAGCTCTTCGATCTGGACGAAGGGCGGCCGGCGCGCTTCCGGTGGCGCACGCCGGGGGCGCGCTACCCGGCCTTCCTGCGAGCCCTGGTGGGGCTGCGCTTCGACGGCGTCGCGGCCGGCGCGCAGCGCCTCCTCGAGGACGTCCTCCTGCGGTGGAGCCGGCTGATGCACCGGCGCTACGGCGGCGGACGCCTCGCCCTGGGCGGCGGTGTCTTCATGAACGTCAAGGCCAACATGCGGATCGGCCAGGAGGACTGGGTGGACGAGCTCTTCGTCTTCCCGTCCTGCGGCGACGAGTCGAACGCGGTGGGCGCCGCGTACCTCGGCTACGTGCGGGAGTGCGCGCGCCGGGGCGTGCCGGCCGTCCCGCAGCCCTTCGGGCCCGCCTACCTCGGGTCCTCGGTGACGGACGAGGAGGCGGAGGGCGTGGTCCGCGAGCGGCGGCTCGAGGGCCGGTACGAGGTGGCCTTCCACGAGCGCATCGAGGAGCGCATCGCGGAGCTGCTGATCTCGGACGGGGTGGTGGCCCGCTGCGCGGGACGGATGGAGTTCGGGGCCCGCGCGCTGGGCAACCGGTCGATCCTGGCCAACCCATCCGACCATCGCGTGGTGGGGCTGATCAACCGGATGATCAAGAACCGCGACTTCTGGATGCCCTTCGCCCCGACGGTGCTCGCGGAGCGGGCGCGGCGACTACCTGGTCAATCCGAAGGGCTTCGCCTCGCCCTACATGATGCTGGCCATGCCGACGCGCCCCGAGGCCCGGGACGCCATCATCGCGGCGCTCCACCCCCAGGACGCCACCGCGCGCCCGCAGATCCTCGAGCGCGACTGGAATCCGGAGTACCACGCGGTGATCCGGGAGTTCGAGCGGCGCACCGGGGTGGGGGCGGTGCTGAACACGTCGTTCAACCTCCATGGCGAGCCCATCGTCCGCTCGGCCGCGGACGCGGTGGACACGTTCGAGCGCTCGGGCCTGCCCCACCTGGCCGTCGGCCGCTGGCTCATCTCCAAGAAGTGACCCGTCACGGCCCCCGGCGCTGACGCTCCCGCGCGGCGAACCACGGCCGCATGCGCGGGAGGTCCGGCGCCTCGAGCGGCTTGGTCCCGGCGTAGTGCAGGAGCCGCACGTCGGTCTCGTCGCCGCGCCAGAAGAACTCCGCGTGGTAGTTGAAGCGGTGGTCCAGGCAGTACACCGGGCGCCCGCGGAGAAAGCGGTTCACGACGTCCTGGTCGGCGAACTGACCGCTGGGGTAGCGGGCGAGCCGCCGCTGCGTCGCATCGTTCAGGTACCGCGGCCCGATCGCGAGGACGCCGGTGTTGATGCTGAGGCTCCGGCCGAAAATTCCCGCGCGGGCCTCCTTCGCGGCGCGATCCGACCCCGTGGGGCACCCGGCCAGATCCACGTCGAGCGTGAAGAGATCCGTCAGGTCGCCCAGGCAGACCATGTCGGCGTCGAGGAAGACGACCCGATCGGCGTCGCGAATGCCGAAGGCCTCCAGCGTCAGCAGCGCGGGCATCAGGCGCGGCGGCGTCTCCGGGCGATACCGCTCGTAGGCGGCGCCGTCGACGCTCACGAGCGTCGTGCCCGGATGCGCCTGCCGCACGCGCTCCTGGTTCTCGAGCGAGAGCGGCGCGAGCTGCGGGCTCCAGAACACCCGAAGCGGGAGGCCGGCGAACCAGGGGTTGTGTCGGTGGATCGAGTCCAGCAGGACGACGACGTAGTCCGTGAACGCGTCGCTGGCCACGGTCGCGACCACGCAGCGGTCGCTCCCGAGGGCGCGGCGCCCGGGACGTCTCGGCCGCCGGACGGCCCGCTGCCAGAGGCCTCCGAGGCCCTCGACCATCCGGCCTAGAACCGAGGGGAGAGCCGACCTCACGGGGTGGGCGAGGGGCACGTGACGAGTTGGTGCGGCTGCAGACCGGCGACTATCCCGACGGCGAGCAGGTGTGCGCCCGCCGGCGTGTGATGGATATCGTCGGGCCAGAAGAGAGGCGTGCCGCGTTCGGCGTGTTCGCCGAAGAGGTGGAGCACGTCGACGACCGGGAAGCCTACGCGACGGCCGAGAGCCTCCAGGACGTGCAAGGGACGCTCCGAATCGTAGCGCAGCCCTAGGCCGCTGCCGATTCCGCCAGGCCGAACCACGGACTCCTTGACAAACTCCATTGGCCGCCGCCAGTGTAGGACAGCTTGCTCCAGCGCGCCGCACGAGGGCTCGCCATCGGGGCGCGGAGCTCACGACCGGCCACACGGGAGCGACCCTCCGGCGTGGCGATCGACGATGGGCTCCGCCGCTTCGGCGCCGTGCCATCGGTCGCCGAGCTTCGGCCGACCCGCATCCTCCTCCACCTCCCCAACCCGCTCGGCGACGCGGTCATGGCCGAGCCCGCGGCGCGCGCCATCGCCGCCCGCTTCCCGGAGGCCCAGGTTGGGGTCCTCGTCTCGGCGCCCATCGCCGCGCTCGCGGAGACCTGGTCGTTCGTGGACGAGATCTGGACGGTCGCCACCGGCGGGCGAGCTCGCGAGCGCCTCGACGCGCTCCGGCTCGGCTGGCGGCTCCGGGGCCGGCGCTACGACCTGGCCGTCCTGTTCCCGAACTCCCTGCGCGCGGCGCGGCTTGCGATCGGGAGTCGCGCGGCCCGCGTTCTCGGCTATTCCGGCCACGATCGCGAACACCTGCTCACCGACCGGATCCCGGCCCCGGTCGCTCCGTTCGAGACCCACATGGTGGTGTTCTACTGGGGTCTCGCGGCGGCGCTCGGCTGTGGCCCAGTCCCCCGGAAGACCGAGCTCGACGCGGCCGGCCCGGGGGAGACGCGGACGATCCTGGCCGGGGATCCCCGGTCGGCGCCCCGAATCCGTCCGACGCCGGCGATGCATGCCGCCGCCCGCGACCTGCTCGGCCGCAGGGGGATCCGCGACGCGCCGTTCATCGCGATCGCGCCGGGTGCGGCCTTCGTGGGCGCCCGGTGCTGGCCGGCCGAGCGCTACGGCGAGCTCTGTCGCCGGCTCGCGGGAGAGCTCGGCTGGCCGTGCGTGCTGCTCGGACGGCGTGACGAGCGAGTCCTGGGCGCCGCGGTTCACGCGGCGGCCGGCACCGCCAGCACGGTCGACCTGACGGGACACGCCGACGTGGGGATGCTGCTCGGGATCCTGGCCCGCGCGAGCCTGTTCGTGGGGAACGATTCCGGGGCGGCCCACGTGGCCGCGGCGCTGGGGCTCCCCGGGGTGGCCATCTTCGGATCGACGAGCGACCGGCGCACCGGCCCCGTCGGCTGCGGGATTCGTGTCGTCCAGCGGCAGGTCCCGTGTGCGCCGTGCTTCCAGGCGTCGTGCCCGCTGGGGCATCTGGACTGCCTGCGAGGACTGCCCGTCGACCCGGTGGCCGAGGCGGCCCACCGGGCGCTCCGGGACCGGCTCGCATGATGAGCACGGAGAAGACGCCGCACATCTGGGCGCATGGCGAGACTATCGCGGAGTTCACGCGGGCGTGGCCGCTCCTGACGGCGCTGTGCGAGCGGTACACGCGGTACCGGCTGCTCCTGACGGCGCGGGACGCCGACACACGCCGCCGCCTCCGGGCAGAGTTCCCCGACGCGACGGTTGAGCCGCCCCCACCCGCCGTCGACCGGCAGGTACGGCAGGCGGTGGCGCGGCTCCGACCGCATGCGCTGCTGCTCCTCGAGCATCCCCACGATCTCGGACGCGCGGTCTTCGACCGGGCACGCTGGTGGCGGTTCCCGATCGTCCTGCTCGAGCCGGGGGACGCCGCGCTGTCCATGGCCAAGGCGGACGTGCTCGCCGTGATCGACCATTTCATCGTCCAGGACGACCGCGCGGGGGAGGCCCTCCACGCTCGTGGTATCGCGCCGGATCGCATCACCATGACGGGCACGGTCGCGCAGCCTCGCTCGTGGCCGCGCGGCGACGTCGGTGCCGATCCGGGGACGCCGCCCACGCTGGCCGCACTGGTCTCGGCCCTCGGCCGCGACTGGGCGGCGCTCGGAACGCCGGGGCCGCGCGGCCCGGCCGGCTGGGGATCGCGTCTCGCCGAGAGCTGGCCCGGCCGGCTCGCGCTCGGTTTCGGGGCGCACCGGATCGACTCGCTCGCGGCGCTCCGCCGCACGCTCGGAACGTGCGACACGATCCTGTGTCTCGGGAACGGGCCCTCCTCCGAGGAGCCTCAGGTCCGTGACGTCCGGTTCGACGTGCTCTTCCGTGTGAACTGTCGGTGGAGGGATCGCGGGGGCCCGGACCGGCCGCAGGTCGTCTTCACCGGGGATTCGAGCTGCCTGCGGGCGGTCCCGGATGCGATTTTGGCGTTCCGCACCGTCGAGGAGGAGCGACGACTGCTCGCGCGCCGTCTTCTCGGCGGTGCGTGGCGGCCGCTCTCCTACGTGACCGTGGAGCGTCTTCCCGTCTCCATGGTCGAGCGACGTTGGCCCGCACGCCCGACGAACGGGGCCGCCATGGTGGCGACGGCGGCCGCGCTGACGCCCCGGCGCCTCGTCATCGCCGGCATCGACCTCTTTCAGCATCCGGACGGGGCGTACCCCGGGGACGTCCTGACTCCGAACGACTACCTGTTGATGCACGACCGCGCCACGGAGCTGGCGATCATCGATCTCGCACTGCGGCGGTTCACTGGGGAGGTGGTCCTTCTGTCAGAACCGCTACGCCACGCGCTCGAGGCCCGACGCGCCGCATCGCCGGTCGGAGCGGGGGCCCCGTCGTGATGTCCCTCTCCGCGGCGAGTGTCCGGCGGGTCCTCGTCGTCAAGCTGTCGTCGATGGGCGACATCGTCCACGTCACGCCGTGTCTTCGGGCCCTGCGCCGCGCCTACCCGGCGGCGAGCATCGCGATGGCGGTCGAGCGGCGCTTCGCTCCGCTCGTGCGGCACAGCCCACACCTCGACGAGATCATCGAGGTCGACGGCGGCAGGGGGAGGTTGGCCGCGTGGCTGGAGCCGTGGCGGTATCTTGCCGGGCGTCGTCGACCCCGGTTCGATCTCGCGATCGACTTCCAGGGGACGCACCGGAGCGCCGCCTGGATCTACGCGAGCGGGGCCCGGGTGCGCGCCGGCCGGCGCCGAGGCGCCGGACGAGAATGGCGACCGGGCTGGCACCGGGTCGTCTCGCCGGCGTCGGGCCGCCACGCCGTGCGCGTCTGCGCCGACGTGGCCGCGAGCGTCGGGGTCTCCGTCGTGGATTTGGATCCCGAGCTCCGCGTGCCGCGCGATGCGGAGGCGCGGCTCGACGCGAGGCTCGCGGCGGCGGGCCTGCCGGCCTCCGGATTCGTTCTGGTCAACCCGTTCACGCGCTGGCCGTCGAAGTCCTGGCCGATGGACCTCTACCGAGTGCTGCTGGCCCGGCTGGCCGAGGTCGTTCGCGCGCCGATCGTCCTCCACGCCGGTCCTGGTGAGGAAGCGGGGCTCGAGGCCCTGGCGGACGGCGTCGGTCCGCGCGGTCGTGCCGCGGCGATCGTCCCCGCGCCCCCGCTCGACGAGGCGCTCGCGCTCTTCCGCCGGGCCCGGCTCATGGTGACCGGGGACACGGGGCCGATGCACTGCGCGGCCGCCCTGGGCACTCCCGTCGTGGCGCTGTTCGGGCCGACCTGGCCGGAGTGTACGGGGCCATGGGGGGGCGGCCATCGCATCGTCCAGGCGTCACGGCCCGCGACACCCGACACCTACCGCACCGACGCCGCTCGCGCCCACATCCGCGCCATCGACGTCCCGACCGTCTACCGCCAGATCGTCGAAGCCCTGCAGGAGCCGGGGGGGCGGCCGCGCTGACGATGGAAGCGACCGGAAAGATGCACGACCGCATGGACCAGCTCGCGTCTGCTCACGGCCCTGCCGCGCCGGCTCGCCGGGAGGGGCCAGCGGGAGGTCCGCTGGGCGTCCTCCATGTCATCACCACCCTGGACGTGGGGGGCGCCGAGCGGATGCTGGTGTCGCTGGTCACGCGGAGTCCGCGGACGCGGTTCGACCACCACGTCGTGAGCCTCGTCCCGGGCGGCTACTACGTCCCGACGCTGCGCGCCGCCGGCATCCGGGTGACGGAGATTCCGTTGGGCCCTCGTCCGCCTCGGCCGCTCGCCATTCTCACGCTGGCCAGGCTCATCCGGCGCACGCGCCCCCGCATCGTCCAGGGCTGGCTCTACCACGGCGACCTGGCTGCGACCCTCGGCCTCGCCCTGTCGGGGCGCCGGGGAACGACGCGGCTCGCCTGGGGCATCCAGTGCTCGAACCTGAACATCCGCCTGTATCGCCCCCAGCTCGCCCTGGCCATCCGGGCCTGCGCCGCGCTGTCGAAGCTGCCCGACGTGGTGGTGAGCAACTCGGATGCGGGGCTCGCAAGGCACCGCGCGCTCGGGTACCGTCCGGCGCGCACCTGCGTCATCCATCCCGGGATCGACACCGAGCGGTTTCGGCCGCGCCCCGCGGCAGGTCGCACGGTGCGCCAGGAGCTCGGCATCTCGCCCAACGCGCCGATCCTGGCGCACGTCGCTCGCCGCGATCCGATGAAGGACCACGCGTGCCTGCTCGCCACGCTGGACTGCCTGCCGGCCGTCCACGCGCTCGCCATCGGCGCGGGGACCGAGACGTTGCCCGACCGGCCCGGGCTCCACCGGCTCGGACGACGAGCCGACGTCGAGCGGCTCCTCGTTGCGTGCGACGTGTCGGTCTCGAGCTCGGCCTTCGGCGAGGGCTTCTCGAACAGCATCGCCGAGAGCATGGCGACCGGCGTGCCCGTCGTGACGACCGACGTCGGCGACGCCCGGGTCGTCGTCGGCGACGCGGGCCATGTCGTCCCGGTCCGGGCGCCCGACCACCTCGCCGCCGCCGTCCAGCAGCTTCTCGACGAGCCCCCACCGGCGCACCGGGCCCGTGGCGATCGCGCCCGCGCCCGCATCGTCGCCCAGTTCGACCTTCGCCGGATGGTCGATCGGTACACGGACCTCTACACCACGCTGGCCGGGGGCGATTGATCGGCGGTGCGGGTCAGCGTCGGCACGCGTGTCGAGCGACTTGCGTCTGCCGCCCGGGCGACGCTCGAGCGCGTCCTGCGCGCCGCGGCCGATCAGGTGTCAGACTCGCCAGCGTCTCCACGACCGGACCAGCGGCGTCCGGGTCAGAAGCGGGCGCAGGCGGTCGGCCAGGCGCTCGCGCGCGCCCCGGGCGTCCGCCGGCAGGGCGTGCCCCCACTTCCGCTCGAAATGGGCCAGGGCCTCGCGCCTCTGCGCGAGATCCGTCGCGGTGCTGACCGGCGCCCCCGGGCCCGTGCGCGTCCCGCCGCCCCGGTGCACGAAGCGGCTTCGAACCACGGCGCAGCGCCGCCCGGTCGCGCGAACGGCGAGCGAGAGGTCGCGGTCGTAGCCGTGGAGGAATCCGTAGCTTTCGTCGAAGCCGCCGATCTCGGCGAGCACCGCCCGCGGGACGAAGAGGCACACGCCATCGACGACCGCCACCTCCACGACCGGCGCACGCATCGCCGGCCCCTCCGCGAGGCAATGGACGATGCTGCGGCCCAGATACGTGCCGTCGCGGCGCACGTAGCGGGCGCCGTACAGGCCGGCCAGCCCGATCTTCCGTCCGGGGCCCACGGCTGCCGCGAGCTTCCCGAGCCAGTGCGGATCCAGCATCTCGGTGTCGTTGTGCAGGAAGCAGAGGTGATCGCCCCGCGCCAGCGCGGCGCCCTGGTTGAGACCGCGGATCAGCCCGACGTTCTCGGGGTTCCGCTGGTAGCGGAGCGTTGGCACTCCGGACCACTGTCGGAAGTACGACGGGGTCTCGTCGGAGGACCCGTTGTCCACGACGCAGAGCTCGAAGGGGCGCACGGTCTGGCGCAGGCTCTCCAGGCACGCGCGCGTGAGGTCGAGCCGGTTGTGGACGATCATCACGACGCTGATGAGTGCGTCCGACGTCGCCGCGGGCGTCACGGGCGGGCCTGGGTCAGGGGAAAGCAGAAGCGAAGCGCGGACATGACAGACGGGACTCCCGGGCCACGAGGATGACCGGGATTGCGGCGTCTTGGCTGCCGAGGCTCCGCTGGGCACAGCGGACGGGGATGAACCGTCACGCCGACGATCTCCTCCGCGTCGAGTTCGACGAGGCTCTCGGGCCCTCGATCGCCCGGCTTCTGGACCTCCTCGGCGACTTGCGCTCTGCCGCGCGGACCTCGGGGAGCTCGGACGCAGGGATGCAAGCCACATTCGCCGCGAGAGGCTTTCGCCTGCACCCGACGTGGCCGCAGACCACCGTCTTCTACGACTCCGCGTCGGACTGCTTCTTCAAGACGCTGAATCGCCGTCCCCGAACGCTCCGGGGGCGGGCCCACGCGCTGATCACCGATCGAGCCCGGCAGATTCATGCCCTTTCGAGATGGCTGGCCGACCGGGGCGTCCCGATCCCGAGGGTGCGCGCCTTCGGCACCATCCGAGAGGGTCGCCGGCCCGTGTATGCCATCGCGCGGGCCGACGGTCGGTCCCTCTACGATCTGCTGGTCCGCGAACGGGGGGCCATCCCTCCGCCGCTGGCCCGGAAGGTCGTCGATGCCGTGGCCGGACTGCACGGCCTCGGGTACTGGCTGGGCGACGCCCACCTCTCCCACGTGTTCGTCCATCAGGGGGAAGTCAGCGGCTTCATCGACATCGACAGTATCAGACCGAACCGGCCTCCTTCTCTGGCCAACCTGGCCCGGGATCTCGGGCGGCTGCATCATCCCGCGCTTCCCCTCCAGCGTGGCGACGGGGACTCGTTGCTTCAGCACTATGCGGCACGGACGAGCCTGCAAGACGTGAAGGCTTTCGAGCGGCTGGTCGAAGGCTACTCGTCGAGGCGATGGAGGTCGGTCGAGCCCGATCCCGATCCCGATGCCGACGCGTCCGGCCGCTGAGCGGTCACGGCTCCGTGAGTCTATCGCGGCGGAGTCGCGAACCTTGACACCGTCCCGGACGCTCGCGCACGATCGGACACGCCGGACTCGCGATGGGTCGAGCCCCACCGATGCGCTCCAGGGCCGAGGTGTCCGGAAGGAGGATGGGTGCCCCGGGTATCGGCCATCGTCATCTGCCTGAACGAAGAGCGGAAGATCGCTCGATGTCTCGTCTCCCTGGCGTGGGTGGACGAGCTCGTCGTCGTCGACGGCGGCAGCATGGACCGGACGGTGCCCATCGCGCGGACCCACGGCGCCACCGTGCACACGAACCCGTGGCCCGGCTTCGCGGCCCAGAAGACCTTCGCGCTCGCCCAGGCCACCGGCGACTGGGTCGTCAGCCTCGATGCCGACGAGGAGCTCGAGCCGCGCCTCGTCCAGGAGATCCGGACGGCGCTCGCCAGCTGCCCGCCGGACGTCGACGGGCTCGTGATGCCCCGCAAGACTCGCTACCTCGGCCGATGGATCACGCACGGCGAGTGGTATCCGGACGACAAGCTTCGCGTGTTCCGACGGGACCGGGGAGCGTGCACGAGCGACGAGGTGCACGAGCGCTTCACGGTGCCCGGACGGACCATCCGGCTGTCGGGGCACATCCTGCACTACTCGCACGACGACATCGCGCACCACGTCCGGAAGCTCGACCAGTACGCGGGGCTCGTGGCGGCCACACGGCGTCGAGCGGGCGCCCGGTCCTCGGTGGGCCGGCTTCTCTCGGATCCGATTCGGCGCGCCGTCCGAGGGTACGTCTGGCGGCGCGGGTTCCTGGACGGCACGCCGGGGCTGATCATCAGCGTGCTGACCGCCCTCTACGTCTTCCTCATCCACGCGAAGCTGTACGAGCTCGAGCTCTCGCGGGACGGGTGCATCCAGCCGGCGCCGCTCGAGTCGTGAGTAGCGGGCGCGCGACGCCGATCGCCGGGAGGCGCGGGCCCCTGAAGCTCGCGCTCGTGCGCCGTCGCTGGGTGCCCGACGGCGGAGGTGAGCGCTTCACCGCGCTCCTGGCGGGAGGTCTGGCCGGGGCCGGATGCGCGGTCACGATCGTGTCCGCGCGCTGGGAGGAGCCCACCGGCCCGGTCACGCATCGACGCGTGCCCACGGTGGAGGGGAGCGAGCTCCTCTCGCTTCTGTCCTTCACCGTGAACGCGGCCCGGCATCTTCGGCGGGGCGCGTACGACCTCGTACAGAGCCACGCCAAGCTGCTCTGGCAGGACGTCTATCGGGCCGGCGACGGCTGTCACCGGGAGTGGCTGCGCGTCCGCGCCGCGCACCGGGCGACGCCCGGCGCGCGGCGCGGCGGCCTGTCGAGCGTCGATCGGCTGCTGCTCTTCCTCGAGCGCGCGTTGCTGACTCGCCGACGCTATCGCCTGATCGTCGCCATCTCGGCGCGCGTTCGCGCGGATCTCATCCGGCACTACGCCGTGCCGCCCGAGCACATCCGGGTCATCTACAACGGCGTCGACACGCGGCGGTTCCATCCCGCGGACCCTCGGACGCGGGAAGAGGCCCGCCGTCGGCTCGAGGTGCCGGCCGGGGCGCTCCTCGCGCTGTTCATGGGCACCGGCTTCGAGCGCAAGGGGCTCATCTACCTGTTGCGGGCGTTGCCGGCCGCCGGCGAGGAGATCTGGCTGGTCGTCGCCGGGCGCGACGCCGAGGCTGACAGCTACCGCGCGCTCGCCCACTCGCTGGGAGTCGAGGGACGGGTGAGGTTTCTGGGCGCCGTGACGCAGCCCGAGCCGATCTATGCCGCCGCCGATGTTCTCGTGCTGCCGACGATCTACGAGCCGTTCTCCAACGCCTGCCTGGAAGCCCTGGCAAGCGGGCTTCCGGTCATCACGACGCGGGCCGCCGGCGTGTCGGAGCTTCTGGCTGACCGGCTGGACTCGCTCACGCTGGCGGCCGCCGACGATCATGCGAGCCTCGCGGAGCGCCTCCGCCGCCTCCGGGACCCGGCCGAGCGGCGGGTTCTGGGTGCGGACGCGCGGGCCGTGGCCGAGCGGCGATCCCTCGAGGTCATGACCGACGAGTTCCTCGAGGCCTACCGCTGCCTCGGCCTCGGCCGGGGCTAGGCCGATGCGGATCGGCACGGTGGTGGTGGACCTGCTCGACGTCAAGCGGGTGGGCAGCGAGCGCCGGTACGGCGAGCTCCTGCGGCGCCTGGAGCGACGAGGCCACGAGCTCCACCTCTTCGCGCGCCGCTGGGACGAGGCCGCGGCCCGGAAGATCGCATGCCACCGGGTCCCGGCTCGCGGGCCGGCACCGATCACTCCACTCGTCTTCGCTCTTTCGGCCTTTCTCGTCACGCGCCGCTGGCGATCCCGCCTGGACCTCGTGCACAGCCACACGCAGAGCCTGGGCGACGACGTCGTGTCGCCGGGTGGCGGGGCCTACCTCGCGTACCTTCGCGCGATCGGCCGCGACCCGTGGGGGCGCGCGGGACGGCCGGGCTGGCGTCCGCCGGATCGCGCGCGAGTCTTCATCGAGCGGCGTCAGTTCCGCTCGGCCCGCCGGGTCGTGACCAACTCCGTGTGGAGCGGCCGGGTGCTCGCCGAAACCTACCCGTTCGCGGCCGGCCGGACACGCTGCGTCTACAACGGCGTGGACACGGAATACTTCTCGCCTCGCATCCGCGAAGAGCTCCGGGACGGGACCCGCGCCCGCCTGGGCCTCGCGCCCCGGGGAGGTCGCGTTCCTCCTCGTGGGCACCGGGATTCACCGGAAGGGCGTGCTGGAGCTTCTCGAAGCGTTCGGTGCGCTGGGATCCGTCGCGGCGCGCGTCGTCCTCGTGGGTCGTCGGTCGGGCGCCGAGGACGCCGCGATCAACGAGACGATCCGCCGGCTTCGGCTGGAGGGCCGGGCGACCTGCCAGGATTTCGCCGCCGACCCGCGGCCCTACTACGCGGCCGCCGACGCGTTCGTGCTCCCCACCAAGTGGGATCCGTTCTCCAATGCCACGGCCGAGGCCCTGGCCTGCGGGCTGCCGGTCATCACGACCGCGGCGAACGGCGTGAGCGAGCTCCTCACCCACGGCCGAGAAGGCTTCGTCGACCCGGACCCGCGCGACATCGGTGCCCTCGGACGCACGCTGGCGCGCATGCTGGACGCCGATCGCGCGCGGATGGGCCAGGCCGCGCGGGCCCTCGCCGAGACGTTGACGTGGGAGCGACACGTCGACGCCATGCTGACCCTCTACGCCGAGGTGGTCGAGGAGCGCCGAAGGCGGTGAGCCGCCGGCGCCGGGGATGTGATGCCACCCGGTATCGTCCTTGACACCGCCCGTGCCCGCCGCGCACCATCCAGGTCGGGTGGGTCAGTCCGCCTTCGTCCGCTTCGTCGCGCGCATGCCGCGATGGAAATGGGGCTCTGACCGAACGGTGAGACGCGTGGACGCGGGTCCGACCCCGATCACCCCGGCGGAGATCCGGTGACGAGGGCTCTCAGCTTCGTCGTGGCTGCGCCGACCAAGGTCGGTCGAAGCAGGATCGGCAAGAACCTAGGTGACGCGCTGAGACGCCTGGGCCAGCGCGTGACGTTCTTCGACTACGACCAAGAGCCTGCCCGGTATCGCCTGTGGCCTCGCGCGTTGAGGCCTCGGGATTGGCGGCAACGCCAGCTCGATCATGTCAATGCTCACGTCCTGGAGACGGCGCGGACGGTTCGCCCGGACATCTTCCTGTGCGTCAAGGGTGTGCAGTTCCGGCCGGAGACCATCCGCGCCATCGGGCGGCTCGGCGTGACGACGGTGGGCTACTGGATCGATGACCCGCTGGACCACGGCCGGTCGTTGATCAACGCACCCAGCTACGACCGGTACTTCACCATTGACGCGAGCTCGGTCGAGCGCTACCGCCGTGAGGGCATCGCGCGGATCGCGCATCTGCGGCTCGCGGCGGATCCCGAGATGTTTTTCCCGTTGCCGGCCGCCGGATGCACCATGGACGTGGCGTTCGTGGGCACGCATTCTTCCCGACGGGAGAGCATCGTGGTCGGTTTGCAGCACGTCAATACCCACGTCTACGGAAGCGCAGCGTGGCGGACGGCGCCGATCGACGCGTCCCGCGTCCACCCGGGCGCTTTCGGATCCCGGACGAACGAGGTTCTGAACCGTGCTTGCATCAATCTGAATGTCCACACGTGGTTCGGACAGGGGTCGGGCATGAACCTCAGGGAGTTCGAGGTCCCGGCGTCCCGGGGATTCCTTCTGACAGACTGGGTGGCGGAGATCGACGGCGCCTATCGCGACGGTGAGCACGTGGTCTGCTGGCGGACGCCGGAGGATCTGCGCGCGAAGGTCGCATATTACCTCGCGCACGAGGACGAGCGGCGCGCGATCGCGGCCCGCGGCTACGAGCACTTCTTGCGGCATCACACGTATGCGGCTCGGGCGAGCGAGCTGTTGGACCGGCTGGGTGAGACGTGATCACTGGCCGGGTTGCTCGGATCACGAGGCCGGTTCCTCCGGATGCGGTGAATGTCGATGGGGGCTCTGACCGTCTCCTCGTGAACGATGACGGGGGAGAGACGGGCGCACTCGATTCGAGCGCGCCGACCCCGGGTGGCGCCGTCGAGCCGCCGGCCAGGGCGCCGCGTCCCCTGGTGGCGGTGTGCCATCGCCCGTCGTCGGCTCGTTCGTGAACGGATCGGCCCGCGAGTCGTCCTCGGTGCTCGCCGGCTGGGCTTTACCTGGGAAGCACGTGCGGAGGCTCCTGGCCCGCTTCCCGGTTGTCAGGTGGTACGCACGGTGGCTCATCCGGCTCGGGCGCGCCCTGGCCTACCGGGTTCGACGACGTCTGGGCTGGCTACCCGTAGTCCGCGGCTCGTCGCGGGCCCGGCTCGGAATCTACGTCGGCTACTTCGACGCCGCCGAGATCTTCGGGCTTCACCTGGATGCGTTTCGCAACAACACGACCGGCCCCTTCAACTACTACGTGATGAAGAACTGCACGACGTTCGAGGAAGCGCGTCGATTCGATGCCATCGTGGCGGAGTACGACTTCCCGACGGTCTTCAGCACGTGGCCCGCGCACGAGCCGTTCGCGCACGACGAGTCCCTGCAGAGGATGGTGGACCAGACGAGCGACGAGATCATCGTGGTGTGCGACGTCGACGCGTTCCCGATCGTGCGAGGCTGGGACGACTTCATCCTGCGCGAGCTGCAGACGAAGGATGCGGTCGGCGCGATCGTGCACATTCCCGAGCGCAGCAAGATCCAAACGTTCCTGCATCCATGCTTTCTGGCTTTTCGGAGGTCCTTCCTCGAGACCAACGCGCTCAGCCTCCGTCGTCGCCGCGGCGCGGAGCCCTGCTGCCGGATCACCGAGTACCTGCTAGAGAGGGGGCGATTCCACGAGGGTCACGTGACACCCCTGTTGCCGACCGCGCACGAGGTGGAGCTGTGGCCGGGATTCCGGCACGATCCCGTGTTCGGATCCGAGAACGTCCGACATGGGTTCGGCACCACCTATGGCAGCCTGGTGCTGCACCTCTGGTTCTGGCGGATCGTCGCGAGGCGGCGGCCGGTGAGGAATGCCGCCGGATCGATCCTGATCGAGGTCGAACAGATGGAGAAGGTGCTCGAGTCGATCCGGTCCAAGTTCGGCAGCCCGGAGCGCCTGTCGTCGTCGCGAGGTCCGGGCGACGCGTCGCGGGCCGCGCGCGCGGCGCACCAGCCCGGGGGCGACGCGTGACGTCGTCGCACGAGACGTCCGGCGGCTGACCTGGTCGGCGTTCACCGGTTCTGCGTCGTGCCTCAACGCCTCCGGCGTCACCTGCTCGCAGGCTGGGCGCCAAGATAGGCGTGGCCGTTCACTGGAGTCTGCTCGCCTGCGGGCCCGATCGCCCTGCGCTCGATGGGGCGGGGCCGCGACGCGCCGGCTACGGCCGGGCGCGGCGCCACTGCCAGCGCCGCCAGAGCCGGGTCAGGAGGGAAGGAGGCGGGGTCCCGGCCGGCGGCCGGGGCCGGCGAAGGTCCGCGACGACCTCGAACGGGGATCGGAGGAAGATCCTCGAATAGGCTGCGTGCGGACCGCGCTCTTCCCAGAGCCGGCGCTTGTGCGCGAACAGCTCGGCGTTGTGTCCGCGGTCTCGCGGCAGGGAGTGGTAGCCCCGCTCGTGGTCGATGGCGCGCCGCTTCACGGGCCCTCCGGGAAACATGCGGATGCGCGTCCCGTGGTGGCGGTGCCATCGCCGGAAGAGGTCGTCCTCCAGGCCGTAGTGGCCGCAGAACTCCTCGTCGTAGCCGAACAGCTCGAGGTAGCGGCCTCGCGACAGCAGGAAGGTGTTCAGGTGACGTCGCGTGTGGGCCCCGCCCTCGTCGAGCCGGAAGAACATGTACATGGTGCGCCGCAGCTCGCCCAGGTCGACGATGCGCCGAAGCGTGTCCTCCGGGAACTCGTGGTCCACGTCCGTCAGCAGGAGCTTGTCCGAGCGCGCGTAGACGGCGCCGAGGTTCCTGGCCGCCGCGTGATTCCAGGGCACGTCCTCGGGTATCCGCAGGAGCAGGACATTGAGGTCGAGATCGGCGGGGAGCGTGACCGGGACGGGAGAGCCGTCGTCGATGAGCAGGAACTGGATCCGGTCGAGGACATACCCCGAATATGACGCGTAGCGGCGGAGAAGCTCTGGCACCGACGAGGAGTCCGTCTGGTTGAAGTAGAACGTCGTGACGTAGGAGAGCCCGATGTGGGCGAAGCCCGCGGGCGCGGCGGGCTCGCCGCGGCTGTCAGCCGAGCAGGGATTCGATGTCATCGAATGCGTGCTCGACGAGATGGTTGGCGAGGACCCGCTCGTGCGCCCGGGCGACCTGGACCGGGTCGGGCGTGAAGGACGCGAGGAGACGCACCAGATCCTCGTAGGTGGCATACACCGTCCCGCAGTCCCTCAGGTCATGCGCGCCGGCGATGTCGCGCGCGGCCCAGGGCGTGCGGTTGAGCATCGCCTCGAGGAGCACCAGCCCGAAGCCTTCGGAGCGACTGTTCATGACGTAGAGATCGGCCTCGCACATCGCATCGAGGACGTCCTGGTGCTCGGGCGACACGACCACGCGCACTCCGGGAGCGTCATCCGGCACGCCGCGCCGCAGGTCGTAGCCCATCAGGACCAGGGTGGTGTCCGGAGGGTGGCTTTCGAGGAACGCCCGCGTGAGCTCCTCCATGCCCTTGCGGGGCCAGAACCCGCCCGCGGAGAGGTACATCCTGGAGGTCCGGATCCCGCGCGCGGCCTTGAATCCCGGCCGCCCCGTCGTCGAGGCGGGCACTCCATACCGGCAACGCATCGCCTTGGTCGCGTGCCCGAAGCGCCGGATGTGCTCGAGGTCGAACGAGGTGCCCCATCCCAGGAAACTGGCGCGGGCCATGCCCTGGAGGACGTGGTCGCGGGTCTTGGGCTCGACGAGCAGAAAGAGGACGGGACTCGGCAGCCGATGCGCCTTGGCCAGTACCTCTCTCTGAGGGGAGAGGTCGCCGTGCACGACGATCAGATCGAACGGCTCGCGCACGATGCGGCGGTCGCTGGTGACACGCACGCCCCTGTAGTCGCCACGGTGCGTATCGGCGAGGACCACCACGTTGTGACCTCGGCGCAGCGCCTCCTCGGCGAGACGCTGGACGTTGTGCTCGCTGCCGCCCGGGTAGGGGGCGTACCGATGCACGACGAACAGCAGCCTGCTCATCGGGTGGGCATCGCCCGGGCGGGATTGTATCATTGGCCGGCCAACGTCGAATCGTCGTGCCTCGAGGCGGTGGAAGAAGACGGCGGAAGACCGAGTGACGGCTTCGCCCTGGCGCGCCCGTGTCACGAAGGCGTGATCCACGACCGAACCAGTCGTCGGTCGCGGACGTGACCTGCGTTTCCGAGTGACGGGAGCTCGTGCTCCGGAGACTTTCACGACTGAATGGTGCTTCTGAACCGGGAGGAGTAGGCAATGACGCAGCCGTTCAACGGCCTCGGCCTCGGCATGGGCAACCTGGCGCGCCTGTCCCGCGCGAAGTCGCGCTCGATCAGCGCGGAGAACTTCACCGGCGCCAAGGGTGCGGGCGGCATGGCGACCGAGGGGACCGGCGCCGTGGCGGCGAAGGACCTCGGCCGGGGCTGGAAGGTGTCGCCCTCCGTCCGGATCGAGCCCCACCAGACGTTCACGGTCGCGGAGATCCAGGGGCCGGGCGCGATCCAGCAGATCTGGATGACGGCCTTCCCGGGATTCTGGCGGAGCGCGGTGCTCCGGATGTACTGGGACGGCGAGGCGACACCCTCGGTCGAGACGCCGCTCGGCGATTTCTTCGGGGCGGGGTGGACCGAGCGCTGCCGGATGAGCTCGCTGGCGGTCTGCGTCAATCCGGCCGGTGGCTTCAACTGCTACTGGGAGATGCCGTTCCGGCGGAGCGCGCGGATCACCATCGAGAACCGCGGCGAGGACCCGATGACCCTCTACTACCAGGTCAACTACACGCTGACCGACGTCCCCGAGGACATGGCGTACTTCCACGCCCAGTGGCGGCGGAGCAATCCCTTGCCCTACAAGGAGGTCCACACGCTCCTCGAGGGCGTGCGGGGCCACGGCCACTACGTGGGGACCTACCTCGCGTGGGGCGTCCACAGCAACGGCTGGTGGGGCGAGGGCGAGATCAAGTTCTTCATGGACGGGGACGGGGAGTTCCCGACGATCTGCGGCACCGGCACCGAGGACTACTTCGGCGGGGCGTGGGACTTCGAGGAGCCGGGCGCGGTGTACGGGGTCTTCTCGACTCCCTATTCGGGGCTCCACGAGGTGCAGACGCCGTCGTCCATGTTCCGCACGCAGCAGCGCTTCGGGATGTACCGCTGGCACGTCATGGACCCCGTCCGCTTCGAGCAGGACCTCCGGGTCACCATCCAGGCGCTCGGCTGGCGCCCCGACCGCGCCAACCTGCCCGCCCAGGCCCTGAGCAAGGTGATGCTCGATCGTCTCCAGGGCGGCTGGCGCCCCGCCAAGCACTACCTCCCGCTCCAGGACGACATCGCCTCGACCGCGTTCTGGTACCAGACGGAGCCCCACGCGCCGTTCCCGGCGCTCCCGGCGCACGAGAAGCTCGAGGTGATCTGACGGTGCCGACGCGGCCCATCACGGAGGGCGGACGCTGACGTCGCCCGCCAGAAGGAGACGATCCTGATGCCGATGGCTCGCGGACCGGATCCGGCCTCGATCGGGCAGTACTGGGGGCGCGACGGTCTCGGCCAGCGAATCCTGGACGCGCTCCGCGCGGCGGGGAAGGACCTGGGTGCGCTCACCGTCGACGACGTCGCGCCCGCCGACCACTTCCACGGCGGCGGGAAGGCGGCGACCGACCGGCTAGCGCGCCTCGCCTCCCCGCCGCCGGGGACCCGGGTGCTGGACGTCGGCGGCGGGCTGGGCGGCCCGGCCCGCACGCTCGCGGTGAGCTACGGCTGTCGGGTCACGGTGCTCGACCTCACCGAGTCCTACGTGCGGGCGGGGGAGCGCCTCACCGAGCTGCTCCGCCTGGGCGACCGGGTGAGCCACCAGGTCGGCAACGCGCTCGAGCTGCCGTTTCCCGACGGCGCGTTCGACATGGTGTGGACCCAGAACAGCGGGATGAACATCGCCGACAAGGAGCGGCTCTACGGGGGCGTCCGTCGCGTGCTGCGCCCGGGCGGCGTGCTCGCGTTCCAGGAGCCGATGGCGGGCCCGGGCGGCCCGCCGATCTTCCCGATGATGTGGGCGCGCGACGCCTCGCAGAGCTTCCTGCGCGCGCCCGGCGAGATGCGGGCGCTCCTCGAGGCCACCGGCTTCCGCGTACGTGAGTGGCACGACGTGACCACCGACACCTCGGTCGCCACGCCGCCGGCCGCCCTTCCGGCCTACGCCATCTCGAAGCTGGTCATGGGCGACGCGCTCGAAGAAATCATGGCGGCCGGGCAGCGGAGCCGCGACGAGCGGCGCGTGCTGATGATCCACGCGGTCTGCGACCGGCCCTGACGGCGCCGGCGCCACGGCGAGCGCCGTGGCGGGGATCCGCGACCGCGCGCTGGCTCAGAGGCTGCGCTTCCGACCTCGCAAGCCGCGGCGGCTGCCCTTGCGCTTGACCGGTCGCCCGCCCGCAGGCGGCCGATCCCGCCCGAAGCTCGGGACGCGCGGCTCGAACGACCGCGGGCCCGCCGAGCGGGGCGGCCGGTCCTCGGCCGCGTTGACCGTCAGCCGGCGCCCCTCGACCTCGCGGTCGTTGAAGAGCTGGATCGCCGTGGCGGCCTCGGACTCGGAGGCGAACTGGACGAACGCGAAGCCCCGGGGCCGCCCGGTCTCGCGATCGGAGGGCAGGTAGACCTCGACGACGTTGCCCGCCTCGGACAGGAGCGCGGTCAGCGAATCAGCGGTGGTGCCGAAGGTGAGATTCCCGACGAAGATGCGGGTCGCGATGGCTCGTTCCTCCCGTGTCGTTTAGAGTCCGGTCGTGTCGGTCACTGGCGAGGGTCCCTCAGGCGCCCTCGCGGCGGGCTTCGCGGGCCGCCGCGGCGGCCCGGATCTCCTCGGCGAACATGCCCACGTGGAGCGGACAGGGGGGCGCATTCGCCTCGACGTACTGGCACTCGTCCTGGTCGCACTGGACGAAGTGCTCGCCCGGCCCCATGAGACGGGTCAGCCGCGTCAGCCGGATGTGCACGGGCTCCGACACGACGGGACACCAGAACTCGCGGGCACGGCCTGCGCGCAGCTCTCAGGCCCTCATGGCCGGCGGACGCGCGCGGCGGTCGCCGGTGCGATCAAACACCCCGGGCGCCCCCGCCTCGCGTACGAGCATCAGCGCGGCAATCACGCGGGGCTTCAGGATGCGCGGCCGAGCCGCTCGAGATGCTTGGCCAGCTTCGCGGGCTCGATGTACTCGTCCTGGCGGCCGGACATGGTCAATCGGTATCCGCGCTCGCCCTCGTGCTTCCACATCGTGATCAGCCCGGCCTGGTATGCGGCGATCAGCGCCGCGCGATCCGTCGGGGGCGTATCGACGGGTGCCGGAGCTGGTGAAACCACGGCCTTTGTTCGCTTTCGTGTCGCCATGATCGGCACTCCCTCGCCAGGTTGCCATCCGGTGGCGGATCGAACGCGTGTCCGCCAGGCAGCTCAACCGGCACGTGACAGGCTCGGTCCCGCGTGGTCGCTGAGGATGACAGAGGCCCGGTCGTCCTGCGCGTGAACGGCATCGGCCGCCACGGAAGACCGGATCAGTCTCCCGAGACGGCAGCTCATGCGGGACACGACCGTGACCGAACGCGGTGTTCCGCGCGCGCCGGCGTGGCCATCCCGTGGCCGGTGTCATCTCGGTGGTGACGTGAATGCTCCACACGCGGCCGCCTCATCGGCGGGGAGATCTCGAGAGCGTGCGGACGCGGGTAGGACCTTGACCCCACTGCTCTAGTGTACTACTGTGGTCATACAGCGCAACGTGCCCATTCGGGGCGGTTTCGCCATGCGTGCCGCGTGGGTTCTCGTGAGGCTCTAACCGGGTGGCTTGCCGGGCCCGTCGGCGATGCGAATGCCACGGGTTGAAGTGGACCTCATCCTCGACCTCGCCGGGAGCGTTGCCAGCGCCGCAAGCGGCGGGGCCCTCGGGGAGACGGCGGGAGCGGAATGCTCGTGTTGACGCTCGTCACATTCCTCGGCGTCGCCCGCGCGGCGGAAGATGTGGTGAGACTCGCGGGGAGCTGAGTAGGGCGGGGCAGGTGGAGCTTCTGGCCAGCCCGAGTCCGAGTGGCGATCGCGGACCTCTGCGAGCGCGCCCTCCAAGGATCCCGGGGCGGTATCCACGAATCTGTCATCGCGGCATGTCCCGCATCGGACTCCGGGCCGAGCTCCTCGCGGTCGCCGCGTCGCGACCGGGAGTGACGCGGGTCTCGCCCCCGGGAAGAATGCGGATGACGGTCCGAGAGTTGCCGTGCTGGCCGCCGAACTGGCGCGCGGTGGCCACGGGGGCGAGCCACGGGGCCAGGGGCGAGCGCGGTGTCCTCATGGCGGCGCGGGGGGATCCCACGGCTGAGTCCCTGACCCTGACGATGGAAGACGCCGGCGACCGGTACGTCGCGGTCCTGCGCGACGACGTGCGGGTCCTGACGGGCCTCACCCGCTTGCTCGACTGGCACCTCGGCCGGTCCTTGGCGCAGATCGCCAGCCTGGAGGTGCGCCTGTAGTGAGTCCGGGAGCAACGGGAAGGGCCGGAGGCTCATCCGGCGGCACGGCAGGGCAGCGGCGAATGCCGTGCCGATCGTCTCGGCGGGTCCGACGGTCTCCGAGCGATGCTGGCCACGCCTGAGTGCTGACCGGTTCCCGTCGCCCGCGCGTCCGAGCCGTGTCATATTCGCTTGCCGATACGCCCTCCAGGCTCTAGACTCGCGGGCGGCCGATGAGAGACGCACGACAGGTGCACGTCCGCCCCCCGCGCCAGCGTGCGCAGGCCGAGTCCCCGCCGAGAGCTCTCAGCTTTGGACGCGATACGGCCTTCCAGGTCGCGCTCCGGCAGCGGGTCGCGGAGTACTTCGACACCACGGGCCAGCGGCCGCGCGACTGCTGGCAGATGTACGCGAAGACGGCGATCCTCCTGGCCGGATTCGCGCTGTCGTACGTGCTGCTCGTGTTCGTGGCCCAGACCTGGGTGCAGGGCGTGGTCCTCGCCACCCTGCTCGGTCTGTGCGCCGCCGGAATCGGGCTCAACGTCCAGCACGACGGCGGGCATCGGGCCTATTCGTCGTATCCATGGGTCAACCGGCTCATGGCCATGACGCTCGATCTGATCGGGGGCAGCTCCTACCTGTGGCGGTGGAAGCACGGCGTCTTCCACCACACGTACGTGAACATCACCGGCCACGACACCGATATCGAGTTCGGCAGCCTCGCGCGGCTCGCCCCGCAGCAGCGGCGGCGTTGGTTTCATCGGTGGCAGCACCTGTATCTCTGGCCGCTCTACGGGCTCTTGGCCATCAAGTGGCACTGCGTGGACGATTTCAAGAAATTGCTCCGGGGCCGGATCAAGCAGCATCGGGTGCCTTGGCCGAGAGGGCGGGAGCTGCTGATCCTCATCGCCGGCAAGGCGGTCTTCTTTTCGCTGGCCTTCGGGATCCCGATGCAATTCCATGCGCCGGCCGTCGTGCTCGGCTACTACGCGCTGAGCGGGATCGTCATGGGCTTCCTGCTGAGCCTGGTGTTCCAGGTCGCGCACTGCGTCGAGGAGGCCGCGTTTCCCGAGCCCCGTGCCGACACCGGGCGCCTCGATCACGCATGGGCCGTTCATCAGGCCGAGACGAGCGTCGACTTTTCTCGCGGGAGCCGGATCGTGTCGTGGCTCCTCGGGGGCCTGAATTTCCAGATCGAGCACCACCTGCTGCCCCGGATCAGCCACGTCCACTACCCGGCGATCTCGGGGCTGGTGGAGCAGACGTGCCGGGAGTTCGGGGTCCGGTACACGGCGCACCGCTCGTTGTGGGCCGGGATGGGCTCGCACTTTCGCTGGCTGCGCCGCATGGGCATGCCGGATGCGATGCGTCAGCCATGGGCCGGATCCGGCCTTCCGACGACCGAGGGAGGCCTCCGGGCCGAGCCTTGACGGTCTCCGCGACGGCGCCGGAGTGGATGAACGTCGGCCGGCGCAGGAGGCCAAGACGCCCGCCCACTCGAGGGTGTGGTGGCAACCATCGGTCGGAGCCGCGCTGGACGTCTGCGTCATCGCAGTGCTCGACGGGCCCCTCTCAAGACTGAGTTCCGGAGTCGAATCCCGTGGGCGTCCCCCTCCCCGGAGGACGATTCCGCGCGGAAGGCTGCCGCGCGCTGAGACCTCCCTGCTGAGCCCGGCGCAGCGCCCGCTCTCGTCCGTCCGGCCATGAATGCGATGCGCCCCCTGGGCATGGGTGACGGCCCTGCTCGCGGCGCGAACCTCGGGGCCGGGTCCCCGTGTCCAAAGGGCTCGGGAGAGGTGCCCATGAGACAGGGTCGCCGGGAGTTCCTGGGTCTCGCCGCCGCCGCCGCCAGTCTTGTCGCCGGACGCCATGCCCCGGTGGGCCTGGCGGACGCGTCCACGGGAGCGCCGATCAGGGCGGTGGCCCTGGACGCGCTGACCGTGTTCGATCCCGGCTCCGTCGTCGCCGTCGCGGACACCCTGTTCCCCGGTCGGGGCGCCGCGCTCGCCGCGGCCTGGCGCACGCGGCAATTCGAGTACACGTGGCTCCGGACGGCCGCCGGGCGCTACGCGGATTTCTGGACCGTCACGGGCGACGCGCTGGTCTTCGCCGCCCGTCAGCTGGGGCTCGAGCTCGCCACCGCGGGCCGCGACCGCCTCATGCAGGCGTTCCTCGAGATCAAGGCGTATCCCGACGCGCGGCCGGCGCTGGCCGCGCTGCGGCAGTCGGGCCTCCGCCTCGCGTTCCTGACCAACATGACGGAGACGATGGTGGACGCCGCTGTCCGGAGCTCGGGGCTCGACGGGCTCGTCGCGGATGTCCTCAGCACCGACCGCGTGCAAGCCTACAAGCCGGACCCTCGCGCCTACCAGATGGGCGTCGACGCCTTCGGCCTGCCGCGCGACGCGATCGCGTTCGCCGCGTTCGGCGGCTGGGACGCCGCAGGCGCCAGGTGGTTCGGCTACCGGACGTTCTGGGTGAATCGCGCCGGCGTCCCTCTCGAGCGGCTCGGCGTGGAGCCGGACGGCATCGGCCCGGACCTCTTCGCCCTGGCCAGGTTCCTCGGGGCACCGCCGGCCGCCTGACGTTGTCTCGGCGAGGCGCTCCGCCGCGTCACCGGCTCCGCGATCTGGCGTAGACTGACACGGTGCCGAGGGCCTGGGCCGCTCATCTCGCTTGCACGGTGATCGCCGCGGCGCTGCCGTGGATCCCGGTGACGGCGTCCGCGGCCCGCGAGACCGCGGACGAGCCGGGGGAGACGAAGATCGTCACGGCTCCGGTCGTCCTGGACGGCGAGCTCTTGTTCCGGGTCCGTGGCGTCCCGGCGTTCCCCGCCGAGGAACGCGCGCGCCTGATCGCGGAGCGCATCGCGGCCGTCGCCGCGGATCCCGCCGTGGACCCTGGCTCGCTGCGCGTTGTCGAGGCCGACGGCCGGAGCGAGTTCTTCGCCGGCGAGCGCCGGATCGCCGGCGTCGTGGACGCGGACGCCGTCGTCGAGGACGTGAGTCGGCCGACGCTGGCGGCGGCGAACCTGCTCCGGATCCAGGCCGCGATCGAAGCATACCGGCGCGACCGCCGCCCGGACATGCTGCGGTCGGCGGCCGCGCGGAGCGCGGCCGCGCTGGTCGCGCTCCTCATCGGAGTCAGCCTCGTCGTCTTCCTCTGGCGCCGCGCCAAGCGGTGGCTCGATCGCCGCATCGAGCGCCGCCTCAAGTCGATCACGTTCCAGTCCCTCGAGCTCGTGCAGGCCGAGCGCATCCGCGGCACGCTTCGCGGGGCCCTGGCCGCCCTGGCCACGATCGCAATCCTCGAGCTCGGGATCGCGTGCCTGTCGTACGCGCTCGTACAGTTCCCCTGGACGCGGGCCGCCGGCCGCGGCCTGGTGCGAGCCTCCACGGCGCCACTGGTGGGGCTGGGCTCCGGATTCCTGGCTTGGCTCCCGGACCTGGTCTTCCTCGCGATCCTCTTCGTGGTGACCCGCTACGCGCTCGGGCTCCTCTTGCTCTTCTTCGGCGCCGTCGATCGGGGCACCGTCAAGCTCGGCAAGTTCGACCGCGAGTGGGCGTGGCCGACGTACCGGATCGTGCGCCTCCTGATCCTGGCCCTCGTGGCCGCGGTGGCGTACCCGTCCATTCCCGGCTCGAACACGGAGGCGTTTCGCGGCATCTCGATCTTCCTCGGGGTCGTCTTCTCGCTCGGCGCCTCGGGGGTGGTCGGCAACATGATCGCGGGCTATTCCATGATCTACCGCCGGACGTTCAAGATCGGCGACCGCGTGAAGATCGGCGACGTGGTCGGCGACGTGACCGAGATGCGCCTCCAGGTGACGCACCTCCGCACCCCCAAGAACGAGGAGGTGATCGTCCCGAACTCGGAGATCCTGGGCGGCGACGTGGTGAACTACAGCGTCTACGCGCGCGAGGGGCAGCTCATCCTGCACGCCACGGTCGGCATCGGCTACGAGACCCCCTGGCGCCAGGTCGAGGCGATGCTGGTCCTGGCGGCGGAGCGCACGGAGGGGCTCCTCCGGGAGCCGCCCCCGTTCGTGCTCGAGAAGGGGCTGGGCGACTTCGCCGTGACCTACGAGATCAACGCCTACTGCGGGGACGCCAGTGCGATGGGGCGCGTGTACGCGGCGCTCTACCGGAACATCCTCGACGTCTTCAACGAGTACGGCGTGCAGATCATGACCCCGGCGTACGAGGGCGATCCGGAGCGGCCCAAGGTCGTGGCGAAGGAGCAGTGGTTCGAGGCGCCGGCCCTCAAGAACGAGAAATGAGGGGGCCGATCCGGCGCGGGGGCGCCGAGGCGCGTCCGCCCATCAGCCCTCGAGGTGACGTGACTGCCGGCGCGGCGCAGACGGCGCGCCGGGGGTGTCGGAGGCGAAGGATGGTCTCGAGCTCACGCATCGTGGTGGTCGCCGGCGCGCTCGCGCTGGCCATGCTGGCCTTCGCCGCCGACCCGGTCGAGGATCTTGGAGCGAGCGTCTCGCGGGTCGGGCAGGTCGAGACTGCCGTGCGCAAGGGCATCGCGGGGCTCGGGGCGGTGCCAGCCGCGTTGGACCGGAGCGCGGACCGGTTCACGCGCTTCGTCCGGGATCTCCAGGGGAAAGGCGGCGCGGTCGACCCGAACGCGCTCGTGCAGGAGGTCCTGAGGGAATCGTACCTTCAGACCACCGAGGATCTCCGCTCCTACGCGGACAAGGTCAAGTACTACAACGAGCAGAAGAAGGCGCTCCGCGACTCCCTCGGGCCGATTCGCGACGCCGAGGCGCGCCTGAGGGCCACGGGCCGCACCGTGACGGACCTCAGGGTGGCCGGGCTCGAGCAGGCGGTGAAGGGGCTGGACGCGTACGATCAGGGCGTCGAGCGGATCCGCGAGAGCCTCGGGCGCCGGGCGGCGCGTCTCCAGGCGCTGAACCCGCGCGACCCGAACGTCGCGAAGGCCCTGACCGCGGCCCTCCAGGAGTCCGTCAAGGACATCAACGAGGACAAGAAGTACTGGCTCAAGCACATCGAGGACATGAACAAGGCGGCGGGCGCGGTCGGCGACCAGCAGAAGAAGCTCGCCGACGCATCGAAGAAGCTCGCGGACGAGGAGAAGAGGAAGGTCAGGTCCCGCTGACGGAGCGCTCGCGCCAGGGTCGAGGGAGGACGAGTCGCGCGACGTGTGAGACCTCGGCGGCCGTTCGGGACCGGATGCGATGCGGGCCGGACCGCCCGCCACGATGGCTGACCTCGACCGCTTCCGGGCTGCCCAGGCGGATCCGGGGACCGGCTTCGACACCGCGCTCGCGGAGCTGCGCGCCGGGCGGAAGACGAGCCACTGGATCTGGCACGTGTTCCCACAGCTCGCGGGGCTCGGGCGATCGCCGCGGGCCCGGCACTTCGGCCTGGCGGACGTCGGCGAGGCGACCGCCTACCTGCGCGATCCCGTCCTGGGCGCGCGACTCGCGGAGGCCGTGGCGGCCGCGCACTCGCACGTCACCGGACCTCGCCCGATCCCGATCGAGACGCTGATGGGCTCGCCGATCGACGCGGTCAAGCTGGTCTCCTGCCTGACGCTGTTCCGGCACGTGGCTCGCTCGCCCGCCGCCGGCGCGCCGCGGCCGGCCTGGACGGCGCTGGCCGAGCAGTCGGACGCGATCCTCGACGCCGCCCGCGTCCAGGGGCTCCCGCCGTGCGCGTTCACCGAGGAGGCGTGCCGCGCCGGATCGCCCTGACCCCGGCGCGGGCGCCACGCTCGCGCCCGTCCGATCGGGTGGCCCGGCGTCAGCGCCGGCGGTCGAGCGAATGGGGCCGGTCGCCGGGGTCGCTCGAATTCCGGCGCGGGGCTGGTCTGGTGCCGGCCGGCGGTCAGCGCTCCGGCCGGTAGGGCGCCTCGCGCATGTCGCCGACGAAGTCGGGCAGCTCCCGGTGGCCCAGCATCTGCCGGACCGCGGCGGTCTCGCCGGTGTGGAACCAGTAGTGGTAGAGGTTGCGCAGCAGGAGCGTGCCCACGGTCTCGGCCACCGGCGCGCCGTCGCGCGCGAGATGCGTCTCGAGGAGCGCCGGCGTCAGGGTGTCGAGGTACGCGTCGGCGGCGGCCGTGATCGTGCGCCACGCCGCCCACATCTCTCCGAGCGGCGGCGTGCTGGCCGGCTTGCCGTAGCCGACGCGGTCGTGGAGCCCGGGCGCCACGTCGATCCCCTGGGCCCACACGACCCAGTAGCGGTGCTCCTGGTTGGCGAGGTGGCCGACCATCCAGCCGATCGAGTTCATCGGCATGACGCGCCGGAGCCCGTCGGCCTCCGAGACGCCCTCCAGACCCCGCGCGAACTCGCGGCGCGCGAAGCGCAGCTGGGTGACGAGGGGATGCGGCGAGACCGGGCCGCCCGTCATCGCGGCACGCCGGGGGCGATGCCGGCGGCCCCGATCTCGATGAGCCGGCCGCCCTCGCTGACCGGGCGGAACAGGCGGAGCAGCTCCTCCGTGCCCGTGCCCGGCGGATAGAAGTACTCGGCGCGCTCCGCCGAGAGCGCGGTGGACGCGATCAGCCGGTCCTCGCGGGGCACGCCCATCAATCGCTCGACGGCGAGCCACGCCACGCCGGGGCCGAGCTTGAACCCGGTGCCGCACCCGCTCCCCGCGTAGAAGACCGAGCCGTCCGTTCCCGGCACCTCGCCCTCGAACGGCAGCTCCTCCGGATTCATGTAGTAGGCGCCCCCGGGGATGTCCGCCGGCGTCCGCCCGAGGTTGAGGCCGTTCGACGTCAGGACCGGGAAGCGCGGCATGAGCGCGACCACGCTGTCGAGCATCACCTGGTCGAGCCCCACGCGCATCCCGTCGAGGACGCCGCCCGTCGGCTGGTAGTCGTCCGGCTGGAGGGCGTGGTGGTGGTTGCCGCAGACGAGGCCGTGGCCCTCGGGGCGGAAGTAGATGTTGCGCCAGTGGGAGATGACCGGCGCGTCGATCACCTCGAGCTCCCGCCACCCGACCGCCGGCTCGCCGATCCGGACGCGCGCCTGCGCGAAGTCGAGGTCCGGCGAGTTCCGGATGTAGGGGAGCTGGTGGAAGCTCGTGAACGTCGGCATCTCCCAGCCCGCGACCTGCCGCACGAGGGCGCCGTTCCCGCGGCCCGCCGCCAGCACCACGCGGGGGGCGAACGCCGTCGACCGCTCCGTCACGCGGCGCTCCGGGCCGTCCTGGGTCCAGCGCTCGAACACCACGCCGGTCACGCGGTCGCCGCTCCGCACGAAGTCGACGACGCGCGAGTAGAGGCTGACGGCGACGCCGGCCTGGAGGCCCGCGTCGAGGAAGCCCGTGAGCGCGGTGCCGCCGTCCGCGAAGCCGCCGTCGTCGTCGACCAGGACGTGCGTGAAGTCGTCCGGGTCGAGGATCTTCTCGAGGTTCGCCCGGCGGGGGGCGGTCAGGCTGCCGAGGTACCGGTCGCGCGTCTCGACGCGGAGCCCCTGGCCCGCGCCGCGGGCGATGCGCTCGATCTGGTCGAGGATGCCCGGGCGCTCGCCCTCGTCGACGAACCGCCCCCAGCCCGTCCGGACGAAGCCGAGATGCACGGGGCGGCGGAGCTCGAGGGCCTCGGTGGGCCGCGTGTAGATGCGGCGGCCGAAGGCGGCGACCTTCAGGACCTCGAGGTTCGAGTACGAGATGCGGATGATCCCGCCGGTGTTCACGGTGATGCACTCGCCCGGGATCGCGTTGTCCTCGAGGACGAGGACGCGCGCGCCACGCCGCGCGAGGAAGAACGCCACCGGGAGGCCATAGATCCCGGCGCCCACGACGATCACGTCCCACGGACCGGACGGGACCTTCGCGTCGCGCCCCTGGAACACCTGGCCCTCGGTCATGGGAGCCTCGCCGGCATCGGTGTGCGCACCGCCCGCACATCTTGACACCGGTTCCGGCGAGACGGGTAGCCCCCGCCTCGGGTGTGGACGCTAGGCGGCCGGCAGATGCACGGTGAACACGCTTCCCGCCTTCGGCGCGCTGTCGAGCGTGATGGCGCCCCCGTGCGCGAGCGCGATCGAGCGGGCGATGGCGAGCCCGAGGCCGGCGCCACCGGTCTCCCGCGAACGCGCGTCGTCGAGGCGGACGAACGGCTCGAAGATCCGCGCGTGGTCGGCGGGGTCGATCCCGATCCCGGTGTCGCGGACGGTCACCTGGATCTGCTGGCCGGCCTCCCCGGTCCGGGACAGGCCGAGCTCGATCACCCCGCCCGCGGGCGTGTACTTCACCGCGTTCTGCACCAGGATCAGGAGCAGGCGGCGGAGCGCGGGCGCGTCGCCCATGACGGCGGCCGGCTCGGCGGCGCCCATGCGCACCGAGACTCCGGTGCCGTCCGCCAGCCGGAGGCCGACGTCGAACACGTCGAGCACCAGCGGCTCCAGCTCGACCCGCCGGCGCGCCAGCCCGGCGCCGGCCGTGGCCCGCGACAGGAGCAGCAGGTCCTCGGCCAGCCGGATGAGCCGATCGACCTCCTCGAGGCTCGCCTGGAGGGTGCGCGTGTGCTCCTCGGCCGTGCGCGGATGGCGGAGCGCGACCTCGAGCCCGCTCTTCAGCGCCGTGAGCGGGGTGCGGAGCTCGTGCGCGGCGTCCGCCGTGAAGCGCCGGAGCTCGGCGAAGGCGGCCTCGAGGCGCGCCAGCGTCACGTTCAGCGTGTCGGCCAGGTAGTCGAGCTCGTCCTCGGCGCCGCGGCGGGGGACCCGGCGCGCGAGGTCGGCGGCCGTGATCTCGCGCGCCTGCTGCGCCATCGCGCGCACGGGCGCGAGCGCCCGCCGCGCGATCCACGCGCCCCCGACCGCGCCCAGGCCGAGGCCCACGGGGAACATCGCCAGCAGGATCTGGAGGTACCGGTCGAGCGCCGTGTCGACGCCCGCGAGCGTCATCCCCGCCTGGACGAGCCCCGCGGGCCGGCCTTCGCGCCGGATGGGCAGGGTCACGACGCGCACGTGCTCGCCCTGCGGCAGCATGAGCGTCTCGAACGTCTCGCGTCCCCGCGCGGCGTTCCGGCGCGCCTGGGCCGAGAGCGGCAGGGGGCCGCTCAGGCGCGGCGAGCGCCGGCCCGGCTGACCCTCGGGGTCGAACAGCTGGAAGAACGTGTCGAGGAGTCGCGAGCCCAGGACCTCGCGGAGCTCCTCCGGCGCCGGGTTGATCAGGAATCCCGTGCGCGCCTGGCCGGTCGCGCGCATCACCTCGGCGACGGCCAGGATCGAGGAGTCGACGTCGCGGACGAGGCTCCAGGCCAGGACGCGGTAGGAGAGAACGCCCATGCCGGCCAGGATGGCCAGCAGGAGGGCGCTGTACCAGAGCGTCAGGCGCGTCCGGACCGAGAGCGGCCGGAGCCAGCGGCGGCGGGCGGGCGGGGGCTCAGGCCCCGTCGCGGAGAACGTAGCCCGCTCCTCGGATGGTGTGGATCAGCCGCCGCTCTCCGGGGCCGTCGACCTTCCGGCGGAGGTAGCCGACGTAGACGTCGACCACGTTCGACTCGGGATCGAAGTTGAGCCCCCACACGTGCTCGGTCAGCATCGAGCGCGTCTGGACGCGCCCGACGTTGCGCATGAGGAACTCGAGGAGCGCGTACTCGCGGACCGTGAGCTCGACCTTCCGCGGGCCCCGCGTCACCTCGCGCGTGGCCGGATCGAGCGTCAGGTCGGTCACCCGGAGCAGCGACGAGCGCTGCCCGTGGCCGCGACGGAGGAGCGCCCGGATCCGCGCGAGGAGCTCGTCGAAGGAAAACGGCTTGGTGAGGTAGTCGTCGGCGCCGAGATCGAGCCCGGCGACCCGGTCGGGGACGGTGTCGCGCGCGGTCAGGAACAGGACCGGCGTCTCGATCCGGCGCTCGCGGAGCTGCTTCAGCACCGAGAAGCCGTCGTGCCGGGGGAGCATCACGTCCAGGACGATCAGATCGAACGGAGGGCCGCCGAGCAGGAGGTCGAGGGCGGCGGCTCCGTCGAGGGCGACCTCGACGGCGTAGCCCTCCTCCTCGAGGCCCTGGCGGATGAAGCTCGCGACCTTGCGGTCGTCCTCGGCCACGAGCAGGCGCATCGCGGCCTCCAGCGTAGCACCGCGAGTCGGCGCCGGTCTCGACCGGCACGGGCTCGGCGGGGTCGGGCTCATGTGAGAGGCCCGGGGGAAGTGTCGCGGGGCCGCCCCGAGCGGAGCGGCCCCGCAACGGATGGGTCCGCTACTTCTTGACGACCTTGGCGATCGTGGAGGCCACGGGCTTCCCGTCGACCTCGGCGTACGCCACGCGGACGTGATCCCCCGCCTTCAGCGTGCCGAGCTCGGCCACGGCCTTCTCGCCGGCGCCGAACGTCTTGTCCTCGGACTTTCCGTTCACGACGTGCTTCAGGGTGATGGTCTTCGCCGTGGCGTCGACCGACACGATCTCGCCCATCACGGTGTGGGTCTTCGGCGCGACCGTCTTCGGGGCGGTCGTCGCGGCGGGCTTGGCGGCCGGCGTCGTCGCGGCCGGCGCGACGGCGCCGGCGCCGGGGTGGTGGTGGCCCCGCCGGTCTGGGCCGGGGCGGCGCTCGACAGGGCGAGCACGGTCAGGGACGTGGCAAGAAGGGCAGCAGCGGTCTTCATGGGTTCTCCTCCCGTTGTGTCGAGGGCCCGGTCACCGCCCCTGCGATGCCCGTCGAGGACCCTCCCAACGTCCGAGGCTAGCCCCTGGCCATGAGAGGCCCATGAAACGAGGATGAGAAGTTTCTCATCGAGCGGGCGGCGGCACCGCCGCCGGCGTCGCGGCGCGCTTACAGGCCGGCGAGCAACGCATCGAACGCGCGGCGGAGCACGGCCTCCGTGGCCTCGCCCTCGCTCACGCCCCGCACCGTGCCCCCGCGCTCCACCCAGTAAACGGTCGGGTAGCGGACGACGCCCAGGGCCCGGGCCAGGGAGCTCTCGGCGTCGTCGAGGGCGACCGGGAAGTCCACACGGTGCAGCGCGACGAATTCCGACGGGGACGGGCCGCCGCGGCGGCCGATGGCCGTCGTGACGCTCACGAGGCGGACCGTCGGATAGTCGCGGGCGACCTGCTGGAGCGCGGGCAGGAGCCGCCCGCAGTGGGGACACCAGGACGCCCAGACGACGAGCACGGTCGGCGCCCCGTCGCGATCCTGCCAGCGCACGATGCCGCCGTCGAGGCCGGGCGCCCGGAAGTCGGGGACCTTCTCGCCGACGGCCAGGGTGTCGGTCCGGCGGGGGCCGCCCGGGCGGACCTCTTCGGGGGCGGCGGACCGCGGCGCGTCGACGGTCGCGCAGCCGCCGAGGAGACCGGCGACCAGGAGAGTGCCGAGCAGGCCGGCCCGGAGCGCGCGTCGCGCGCGGTCCGCCGGCCGTCCGTGTCGCGTCACGTCTTCGATGGTACCGGGACTCCCGGCGCGGTGCGATCCGGAGCGGCGTACTTGGCCGTGGACGCGCTAGGCCGTCACGGGCACGTGCGCCCGGAGGAACCGCCGCGCGTGCTCGACGACCTCGTCGATGTGCTCCGGGGAGTCCTTCCAGGGATAGATGGTCACCTCGGCGCGCGGCGCGAGGCTCGCGACCTCCATCGCGACCTTGTACGGGTGCGCGGGCACGTCGTCGGGCGCGATCAGGAGCGGGGTCCGGATCGAGCGCACGAAGTCGCGCGACACGGTGAACACGAAGTCGGCGCGGTTCGTGTACATGCTCGTCAGGAAGTCGTGGACCATCGCCATCGTGACGTCGGGACGGCGCTTGCACAGCTCGGGCCCCCAGCCGGTGATGTTGTTCCGGTAGAAGAGGTCGGGGAGCTCGGGCCGGAAGCCGCTCGGCTGCATCATCGCCGCCGCGACGACGCGGCCGGGCGCCCGGCGGATGAGGTTGTGGATCATGGGCCCGCCGATGCAGAAGCCCATGACCAGGAACTCCCGGATGCCGAGGTGGTCCATCAGCCCGAGCTGGTCGTCGGCGTAGGCGTCCCACGGCCGGTCGATCTCGAGCGGCCCGCTGGACTTCCCGGGATTGGCGTTGCGCAGGTCGGCCGTGATGCAGCGGAAGTCGTCCCGGTACCGCGCCATCGGGTCGAAGGGCGACGCGGTCTGCCAGGACGCGAGCGCCGAGTTGAGCCCGCCGCCCGGGATCAGGAGGAGCGGGAAGCCGGCGCCGACCTCCTCGTAGTGGATGCGGACGGGACCTCGCTCGTAGAACGGCATGGGGCGGTCTCCTTCCTCTCGGGGGTTCTCCGCTACTCTAGCGCGCCGTTGCCGGGCCGTGCACCCGGCGCGGGCCGCGCCCGGCGCCTCGGTGGCGGAGCTGAGAGACGAGCCGGCGGATGATCCCGGCCCGGCGAGGGGGCTGGGCACCACGGCCTTTCGGGCCTCGACGGCCAGGCGACCGGCCGCGTGGTGGGTGGGGCGTCCGTCGGGGTATGATCCGCGGGCCCAACTCCTGACCTCCCGGCGCGCCCTCCAGGCAGCGGGGATGGCGCCGGGATCTCGACCCCGAGCACGCCGGAGGCGGCGCCCGGTCCGTCGCCCGGCCGCGTCCGCCACCGCTGCCGCCATGGGAGGAGCGAGGCCATGCGTATCGGAGGCCGGATCGTCCTCGGGCTCGCGGTGATCGGTGCGCTGGAAGCGGCGGCGTGGGCCGATACCCTGAAGTGCGATCGGATCAACAGCGTGCCCACGGTCATCAGCAGTCCCGGGGTGTACTGCCTGGACCGTCACCTCACCACGGGCATCGCGAGCGGAGCCGCGATCGTCATCCAGAGCAACAACGTGACGCTGGACCTCGCCGGCTTCACCCTCGCCGGGACGGCCGGCCCCGCGGGCGCCGCCTTCGGCATCCAGGCGGTGGGCCGGCGGAACGTCACGATCCGCGACGGCACGGTGCGGGGCTTCGAGGAGGGCATCTCGCTGAGCGGCGGCGCGAACAACGTCGTCGAGCGGATCCGAGCCGAGCGGAACACGCTGCGCGGGATCGGGAACGTGGGGGGCGAGCGCAACATCGTCCGCCAGAGCCAGGTGTTCGACACGCCCGGGCGCATGGTCGGCCCGACGTTCTTCTCGCCGTCGGCGCTCGCGGCCGGCGGGACCGGAAGCCGGGCCATCGACAACGACGTCTTCGGGTTCCCCAGCGCGGCCGGGGCCAACGGGGTGGGGATCGCGGTGGGCGGGCTGGGCGTGGTGGTCGAGGGCAACCGCGTCGGCAATCCGAAGGACGCGGGACCCAGCATCGGCATCGCCGTGGACCCGGGCTCCGAGCACGTGCTCGTGATCGGCAACCGCATCACGACCGTCCACACCGGCGTGCTCGCGGACCTCTTGACGCGGTGCCGAGACAACTCCTTCGCCGGCATCACCGGCCTGCTCATGGACAGCTGCGCCGACGCGGGGGGCAACAACTGACGCTGCGCGCTTTCGGGACGTTCGAGGGCCAGCCGGGACGGTGTGAGGCCGGCGCCGGTTGGTCTCGTCGCGCCAGGCCGCGACGGGCGCGCGCGCCTCGAGGAGGCGCCGCGCGCGCTCCATGGCCTGGTCGATGCGCTTCTGGGAGTCCTCGACGGGTGGCCGGTCCGGCTAGGCCGTCTTCGTCCGGACCACGAGATCCACGTGACGGTCGAGGACCTGGAGGAGCCGGAGCACCTGGTCGACCGACTTCCGGTAGTTGGTCTGATCGAGCAGACGGTAGAGCTGGGTGGGGGACGTGCCGAGCCGGCGAATGATCTCTCGCCGCGCCAGAGGGCTCGCGGCGACGGCCTTCCGGGCCTCGACCGTGAGCCGGTAGAGCAGGGCGTCGCGGAGGTAGCCGGGGTCCCGGTTGTACTCGAGCACGTCATCCACGTGAACCGTGCCCCGGCTCGTTCACGCGCTGTATCGATTCAGGACCAGCGGCGATGCAGAGTGCGGGCAGCGCCGCAGCGCGCGGGTCAGCGGAGCGCGCGCATGATGCGGGCCCAGTCCTCGATCGCGCGCTCCTGGCCGGGGACGAGCTGGACGGCGAACTGCGTGTACCCGGCGTCGCGCAGGGCGGCGAGCCGGTCCGTGAGCGCGGCCTCGGTGCCCGTGAACGTGGTCTCGCGGATCAGCGCCGGGGTGACGAAGCGCCGCTCCTCCGGCTTGACGAAGACCAGGTGGCCGCGGTGGTTCATCAGGTAGCGGGCGTCGGCCGGCTCGAAGCGCCGCGCGACCTCGACGTAGCCGGCGACCTCCTCCGCGACGGCGGCCGGGACCGGCGACGTGTTCGGCAGCCCCGCCAGCGCCTCGTCGGCGGCGCGGTGGAGCAGCACCGCGGCGCGCGGACCGGCCTGGGCCATGGCCCGCGGCGAGTCGTAGGGCTCGCCGTCGGCGAGCACGCAGCCCAGCGCGAAGGCGACGGCGGAGAGCGGGGCGGTGTGGCCCGCCGCGCTCCACGCCGCGCGCATCTGGGCGAGGGCGCGGAGACCGCCGTCGAGACCCGCCACGAAGTAGAGCCACCCGGCCTCGAGCCGGGCCGTCAGCGCCTGGGCGCGGGGGCCGTACGCGGAGACGTGCAGCGCGATCGGGTCCCGCGTGTTGATCAGGCCGAGCTCGGGGTTGAGGAAGCGGATCTTCCGGCGGTGGCCCTCGATCTCCGTCTCCACCGTCTCCTCGCGCAGGAGGGCGTAGACGGTGTGGATGTACGCCTCGAGGTCCGCGAGGCGCATGGCGCCGAGGCCCATCGCCCGCCGACCGGTGAAGCCGGTGCCGACGCCGAAGTCGATGCGCCCGGGGGCGAGCTTGTTGAGCGAGGCCAGCCCGGAGGCGGTGACCGGCGGCGATCCGGTTCGTGGGGATCAGCACGCCCGTGCCGAGGCGGATGCGCGACGTCTTCACCGCCGCGGCGCCCATGGCCACGAAGCAGTCGGCGCACAGCATCTGCGAGTCGTAGAACCAGGCGTGGGTGAAGCCGAGCTCCTCGGCGCGCTGCACCACCTTCCAGCTGTCGGCGCTCGTCGCCACCGCGATGCCGAAGTCCATGCCGACGCTCCTTACAGGTACGCCGCGTTGGCCTGGTAGCCGAGGCGAAACGACACGCGGGCGGCGGCCTCGACGACGCGGGGGAGGACCCGCCGGCGGAAGGCCTCGGTCATGCGGGTCTTGCTGCCGCTGACGCTGATCGCGGCCACGACCTCGCCCGCGCGGTCGCGGATCGGCGCGGCCATGCACACGACGTCGGCGCGCCGCTCCTCGCGATCGATGGCGTAGCCCTGGGCGCGGACGGCGGCCAGCTCGGCCTCGAGGCGCGCGAAGTCGGCGATCGAGTGCCGCGTGTAGGGGCGCCAGCCGTGGCGCTCGATCGCGGCCCGCGTCTCGGCCCACGGGCGGTGGGCCAGGAGCGCCTTGCCGAGCGAGGTGCAGTGGGCGACGGCGCGCCGGCCGAGGGCGGTGTACATGCGGGGGACGGCCTTCGGCGCCGCGTGGGCGAGGTGGAGCACGTCGCCGTCGAGCAGCACCGCGAGGTTGGTGAGGAGGTTCACCTCGTCGCGGAGGCGGTCCATCTCGTCGAGGGCGTGCTTGCGCACCTCGATCTGGTTGAGGGCGATGCCGGCGAGCTCGATCACCCGGAGGCCGAGCCGGTAGCCGCCCCGCTGGTTGCGGACGAGGAGCCCCGCGTCCTCCAGCGTCGCGACGTACCGGTAGACCGTGCTCGCGTTCAGGTCGAGCCGCGCGGCCAGCTCGGCCAGTCCGAGCTGGGGTTCCTCGGCGCTGAAGCAGGTGAGGACGAGCGCGGCGCGCTCGATCGTCTGGCTGCGCGCGCGGCGACCCGACGCATGGCGTCGCCGTTCGTCGCCGCGACCACGTCCGTTCCCTGCCGGCCCATCGCTCGCCCCATCGGCTCGGCGACAGTAGTCGAGAGTTGCGCTATGCGCAAGTGATGATTCGACATTGACAAGTATCACGATCGGGTGGGAGACTCCGGCCGGTTCCACCCATGGCCCCGTCGACGCCCTCCCCGCCCCGAGCCGAGACCCGCCACGACTCGAAGCAGATGCGGGGGGTCTACACCATCCCGGTCACGCCCTTCGACCGGGACGGCGCGCTCGACGAGGCGTCGCTCCGCCGCTGCGTCGAGTTCTGCGTGCGCGCCGGCGCCCACGGCCTCGTCGCGCCCGTCAACGCGAGCGAGTTCACCAGCCTGACCGACGCCGAGCGGATGCGCGTCGCGGCGGTCGTGGTCGAGACGGCCGGCCGGCGGCGGCCGGTGGTCATCGGCGTCTCCGGCACGAGCGCGCGCCACGCGGCGCAGTTCGCGCGCGACGCCCGCCGGATCGGCGCCGACGCGGTGATCGCCATGCCGCCATACGTGCGGAAGGCCGCCGGCGAGGAGGTCGTCGAGTACTTCCGGACCGTCGCGGGCGCGGCCGAGCTGCCGGTGTTCATCCAGAACTACCAGGCGCCGGTCGGCACGCCGCTCAACGCCGCCTTCCTCGCGCGGATCGTCAAGGAGGTGGACGGCGTCGAGTACGTCAAGGAGGAGACGCTGCCGGCGGGCCACGTGATCACCGAGGTCTTCCGTCAGGCCGGGCCCCGGCTCCGCGGCGTCATGGGCGGCATGGCCGGGCGGTTCCTCCTGGACGAGCACCGCCGCGGGATCTGCGGGACGATGCCGGCCTGCGAGGTGACCGACGTCCACGTCCAGCTCTGGGACGCCCTCGAGGCCGGCGACGACAAGCGCGCGCGGGCGATCTACCAGCGGCTCCTCCCGCTCCTCACGATCGAGTGGCTCTACGGCGCCTCGGTCTACAAGGAGGTGCTGCGCCGCCGCGGCGTGATCCAGTCGACGGTCACGCGCGACGCCGGGCTCCACAAGCTCGACGAGTTCGACCACAAGGAGCTCGACGCGATCCTGGCCGACGTGGGCGAGCTGTTCACGGCGACGGCGCCGTGACGGGCGCGCCGTGAAGGTCACCGACCTCCGCACCGTCGTCGTCGGGAACCCCTGGAAGAACTGGCTCTTCGTGGTCCTCGAGACCGACGAGGGGCTCACGGGGCTCGGGGAGGGGACGCTCGGGCTCAGCACCCAGCCGGTGCTGGGCGCGCTCGCCGAGCTCAAGCGGTTCGTGATCGGCCAGGACCCGCTCCGGATCGGCGCCCTCTGGGACGCGATGGCCCGCGGCTGGTACCTGCCGACCGACGCCGTCCACGTGACCGCGATGAGCGCGGTGGAGATCGCGTGCTGGGACCTCCTCGGCAAGAGCCTGGGCGTCCCGCTCCACCGCCTGCTCGGCGGCGCCGCCCGGGACCAGGTGCCCGTCTACGCGAACGGCTGGTACCGCGGCCGCCGGACGCCGGAGGACTTCGCGACGCGGGCGCGCGAGGTCGCGCGGCAGGGGTTCCGCGGGCTCAAGTTCGACCCGTTCGGCGCCGCCCACGGCGACGCTCGACGTCCGGGAGGAGGCCCTGTCCCTCGAGATCGTCGCGGCCGTGCGCGAGGCCGTGGGCCCCGCGTCGAGCTGATGATCGAGGCCCACGACCGGTTCGACGTGCCCACGGCGATCCGCGTCGGGCGGGCGCTCGAGCCCCACCGGATCGCGTGGTACGAGGCGCCGGTCCACTCGACCGACCTCGAGGCCCTGGCCCGCGTGGCCGGCGCCGTGCCCGTGCCGGTCGCGGCGGGGGAGCGGCTCAGCCAGCCCGCCGACTTCGCGCGCCTCGGCCGGAGCCGGACGGTCCTGATCTGGCAGCCCGAGACGCTCTCGATCGGCGGCGTGTCCGGGATCCAGCAGGTCTCGGCGATCGCCGCCGCGTACGGCGCGACGATCGCGCCCCACAATGCGCGGGGCCCGGTCTGCACCGCCGTCAACGCCCACCTCGCCGCGTGGCTCCCGAACCTCCGCGTCCAGGAGTACTTCGTCGAGGGCGCGGTGCCGATGGCCTTCGAGGTGCTCCGCGGCGCGCCGCGCGCGGTCGACGGCGTGCTGACCGTGCCCGACGGCCCGGGGCTCGGCGTGGAGCTCGACGAGGCTGCGGCCGCCCGCTACCCGTATCGCGCCGACCACTTCATGCACTTCTTCGAGCCGGGCTGGGAGCAGCGCTTCGACGACGACGCGCCCGGCGGCGCGGGACGGCGATGACGACGATCCGGCTGCCGTGGGGCGCGTGGTACGGCGACGAGACGCGCGAGCTCGCTCGTTCCCGACCGCTGGCGGGTGACGGTGCCGCCGGCGCCGTCCGCGCCGGCCCTGTCCGAGGCGGCGCTCCGCCGGGCGCTCGCGACGCCGATCGGGAGCCCGCCGCTCCGCGAGCTGGCGCGCGGCAAGCGGTCGGCGGCGATCGTCGTCGACGACCTCACGCGCCCGACGCCGGCGAGCGTCATCCTGCCGCTCGTGCTCGACGAGCTGCGGGCGGGCGGCATCGAGGCCGGCGCCGTGCGCGTCCTGCTCGGCTTCGGCGGCCACCGGGCGCTCGGGCGGCCGGAGCTCCTCCACAAGCTCGGGCCGCTCGCCGACGACCTGACCGTCATCAACCACACGCCCTACGAGCACCTCGTGGCGTTCGGGACCACGACGGCCGGCACGCCGGTGTTCATCAGCCGCTGGTACGCGGAGGCGGAGCTCCGCGTGACGATCGGCTGCGTGGAGCCCCATCCCGCGCTCGGCTGGAGCGGCGGCGCCAAGCTCGTCGTCCCGGGCCTGGCCGGGATCGAGACGATCGCCGCCAACCACCGCCCGGGCCACCTGGCGCGCGGCATCCTCGCCCCCGACGACAACGCCCAGCGACGGGACGTCGAGGAGGCGGTGCGGCGGGTCGGCCTCGACCACATCGTGAACGTGGTCATCGCGGGCCGGCGCGAGGTCGTCGGGCTCTTCGCGGGCGACATGGTGGCGGCCCACCGCGCGGCCGCCCGCTTCGCCGAGCCGCTCTACCACACGCCGGTCGGCGCGCCGGCCGACGTCGCGCTCTTCAACGCCTACCCGAAGGACACGGAGCTTCTCCAGGCGAACAACGCGCTGAACGCCGCGCTGGCGGCGCGGACGGCGCTCCTCCGCGAGGGCGGCGTCGCCGTCGTGGCGACGGCCGCTTCCGAGGGCCCGGGCTACCACGCCCTCTACCAGCCCGGGGCGCGCTACTACGAGCGGCCGGCGCATCGCTACGTCGCCGACCGGCCCGTGACGGTGTACTGCCCGCACGGGCGCGCGGCGGACCTGCCGCCGTCGTTCCCCGCCGGCACCACGCTCCACCGCGCGTGGGCGGACGTGGTCCGGTGGGTCGAGTCACGCGTCGGCCTCGAGCCGGCCGTGACCGTCTTCACCGAGGGGCCGCTCCAGATTCCGATCGCCGCCGGCCGTCACGCCGCCGCCGGCGCGCAGGACCGCGCGCCGCTCGCGGACAGTCACGCCCGGTAGGGCGAACACCCGGAAAGGATTCGAGCCACGACGACGTCGCCTGGCCACGGCCGTGATTGACGCGCCGGCGGGTGCCCGCGCCGCGGGCCGGTTCGACCTTGGGGGCCGGACCGCGCTCGTGACCGGCGCCAGCCGCGGTATCGGGCGCGCGATCGCGATCGGCCTGGCCGAGGCGGGCGCCGACGTCGTGGTCCACTACCAGAACGCCGCCGAGGCCGCCAAGGACTGCGCGCGCGCGATCGAATCCGCGGGGCGCCGCGCCTGGATCGCCGCCGCCGATTTCACCCGCGCCGGCAGCGGCGCCGCGCTGGCCCGCCAGGCGCTGGGCATGGCCCCGCAGCTCGACATCCTGGTCCTGAACGCCGGCGGCGGGATGCGCCAGGCCTTCGTCGACGTGACCGCCGAGGGATTCCTGGCCCAGGCCCACGCCAACTTCCTCGCGGGGTTCGAGCTCCTCCAGGCGTGCCTGCCGCCGATGGCCGCGCGCGGCTGGGGCCGCGTGGTGACGATCGGCAGCGTGCAGCAGGTGCGGCCGAACCCGGCGCTGTCGGTCTACGCGGCGATGAAGTCGGCGCAGCTCAACCTCGTCGTCAACCTCGCGAAGCAGTACGCGCGCCACGGCGTGACGGTCAACAACGTCGCCCCGGGCATGATCGCGACGGACGCCACGGCCCCGCAGCTCGCGCAGGAGGCGACGCGCGCGGCGCTCCTGGACGAGATCCCGCGCGCAGCATCGGCGAGCCCGCCGACTGCGTCGGCCCGGTGGTGATGCTGTGCTCCGAGGCGGGCCGCTACGTGACCGGCGTCGACCTGTTCGTCGACGGCGGCATGCACCTGCCCGGCCGCGCGGCCTTCATCGGCGCCGACGGGCGCCTGGCGCCGTCATGATCGCGAGCGGCGCCATGGACTACGCGGCGACTCCGCCCCGGCGGCGGCGCGGCAGCTTCGAGCGCCGGCTGTTCATGCCGGCGTTCGTGTTCGTGGTCGTGGTCTCGTTCGTGCCGTTCGTCTACGCGCTGGTGCAGAGCCTGCACCGGTCGGACTTCCTGGACCTGGGCCGCTTCGTCGGCTTCGGCAACTACGTCGACTTCCTGACCGACCGGCCGGGCATCGGGAAGACGCTGATCTTCACCGCGGGATGCCTGGCTGGTCACCCTGCCGCTGGGCGTCCTGTTCGCGCTCCTGCTGAACGAGATCGGGCGCGGCCGCGAGCTGATCCGCACGATCCTGATCGTGCCGTGGCTCCTGTCCGGCGTGGTGACCGGGCGCATCTGGGCCTGGGTGCTGAACGGAGACCTGGGGCCGCTCGCCCACCTCCTGCGCGGCTTCGACGTCCGCATGCCGAACGCGGTCACGAGCCCCGCGCTGGCCATGCCCGCCGTGATCGTCGCCCACTCGTGGTCGGCCTATCCCCTGGTCATGGTGCTGACGCTGGCGGCGCTCCAGACGATCCCGAAGGAGGTGCTGGAGGCCGCGCGCATCGACGGCGCGGTGGGTCTCCGCCGCTTCCGGTACATCGTCTTCCCGCTGATCCGCAACACCGCGCTGGTGCTGACCGTGCTGACGTCGATCCACGCCTTCAACCACGTGACGCTCGTGTTCGTGATGACGGGCGGCGGACCGGTGGGCAGCACCGAGGTGATGGCGCTGCGCGTCTTCATGGAGGGCTTCCGCTTCTACCACCTGGGGATCGCGTCGGCGGGCGCGGTGCTCATGTTCCTGCTGAACATCGCGTTCACCTTCGCCTACGTCCGCGTGCTGCGGACGGATCGCGCGTGATGCAGGGCGGCGGGGCCGGGTCACCGGCTGGGCGTACGCGATCCTGCTGGCGGGATGCGCCTTCGCCCTGATCCCGATCCTGTGGGCGCTGTCGACCTCGCTGAAGGACATCGCCGACGCGACGGCCTATCCGCCGAAGTGGATCCCGGAGCGCCCGACCCTGGCGAACTACCGCGTCGATCCTGTTCAGCGACCGCTACGTCCAAGTACCTCGTCAACACGCTCCTGGTCGGCGCGGGCGCGGTGACGCTGAGCCTCTGCATCGCGGCGCCCGCCGCCTACGCGGCGGCGCGCGGCCGGTTCGCCGGCAAGGACTCGATGCTGTTCGTGCTGTGGGCGACCATCATGATGCCGGGCGCGGCGATCATCGTGCCGCTGTACCTCGTCACGGTCTGGGTCGGGCTCTACGACACCTATGCCGGGCTGGTGATCGTGTACAGCGCCGCGATCGTCCCGACGCTGGTGTGGCTCCTGCGCGGGTTCGTCCAGGGCGTCTCGCCCGACCTCGAGCAGGCGGCGATGATCGACGGCTGCGGCCGCTGGGGCGTGTTCTGGCGCATCACGCTGCCGCTGGTCCGGCCGGGGCTGATCGCCGGCGCGATCTTCGCGTTCGTCACCGTGTGGAACGAGTTTCTGATCGCCTTCAGCCTCACCCTGCGCGACGAGCTGCGCACGATCCAGGTCGGCATCTACTTCTTCATCACCGACGTCGGGATCGAGTGGGGCCGGATGATGGCGGCGGTGATCGCGTCGATCGTGCCGATCGTCGCCCTGTACGCGCTCTTGCAGCAGCGCTTCGTCGAGGGCATGACCGGTGCGATCAAGGAGTGAGGGGAGCGGCCGGCCGCGCGCGGCGGCCGCCATGACCGGACACCAGGAGGGAAGGGAGGCCACGATGACCATGCTGAAGCGGCTGAGCGTCGCGCTGGTGGCGCTGATGCTGCGCTGCCCTGGACCGCCGGGGCGCAGACCACGACCATCGAGTTCTGGAGCTTCATCGACCCGGCCGGAGCCAACGTCCGCTCGAAGACTCTCGCGTACATCATCGAGACCTTCGAGAAGGCCAACCCGGGCATCAAGGTGAAGACGACCGTCGTGCAGTGGGACCAGATCTCGAGCCAGCTCCTCCGCGCCGACAAGGCGGGCGCGGTCCCCGACGTCGTGATGCTCTACTCGCCGAACATCCAGGCGAACCTGCAGGCGGGGAACCTGATGGTGCTCGACAAGTACCTCTCGGCCTGGCCCGAGGCGGACCGCAAGGACATCATCATGCTCAGCGTCGCCAAGAAGGACGGCAAGGTCTACGCCCTGCCGTGGGAGCTGCGGGTGCTGGGCATGGCCTACAACGCCAAGGCGCTGCGCGAGCGCAACATGCCGGTGCCCGGCACGCTCGACGAGCTGGCGACCGAGGCCTCGGCGCTGACCAAGGAGGGTCTGGTCGGGCTCGCCTTCGGCTTCAATCCGGCGGACGCGACGGGCTCGGCGGAGTGGTTCATCCCGACGCTCAGCGGGATGGGCGCCAAGGTCCTGAACGACGACGGCACCGCGGCGTTCGACAGCCCCCAGGCGCGGAAGCTCGTGCAGTACATCTACGACCTGGTCCACAAGTACAAGGCGGTCACGATGGACGTGGCGCTGTCGGGCGACGAGGCGATCCAGCAGATGGCCGAGTCCGGGCGGGCCGTGTTCGTGCGCACGGGCACCCACCGGATCGCCGCCATGCGGGAGAAGTCCAAGCTGGGGAACGACCTCCAGTTCATGCCGGTCCCGAGCTTCGAGAAGGGCAAGCGCTCGCCGGCGCTCCTGCAGGGCTGGCACGCCGCGGTCCCGGCCAAGGCGAAGCACGCCGACGCGGCCTTCAAGTTCATCGAGCACTGGGTGTCGAAGGACATCCAGAGCTACCAGTCCCAGAGCGCGGGCTACCTGCCGACGCGCGAGAGCGTGGCGAAGTCGGACGTGTTCAACACTCCGGAGCGGCAGTACGTGCGCGATGCGATCGTCTGGGCGCACCAGGATCCCTTGAACTTCAGCTGGCCCGCCAAGTCGGACTACCTGATCAACGTGCTCGCCCGCATGTTCGAGCAGGTCGTGACCCAGAAGATGCAGATCCCCGACGCGCTCAAGTGGGCCGAGGTCGAGTACAACAAGCAGATCAAGCAGTAGCGCGCCGCCCGCGGCGCCGCGACGACTGAGGACGGCGAGGGGCTGGCCGCACCGGGCGGCCCGGGCCCCTCGCCGGGCTTCAGCCGCGCCCGGGGCCGTGGATGACGCGTCGACAGCCCGGCCACGCGCGACCTGAAGCGCGCGGCCCCGAGCGGCTCGCCCGCGCACGGAGTGTCGCGATGAAGATCGTCAGCCTGGACGCCATTCCCGTCAGCGTGCCGTACCGTCTGCGCGAGACCAGCGCGATCATCAACCGCGGCGGCGTGTCCGACGTGATCGTCAGGCTCGTCACCGACACCGGCCTGGTCGGGTGGGGCGAGGCCTGCAAGGCGACCGACACGCTGGCGCTCGAGCGCGGGGTTCGAGCGTGCGCGCCGCTCCTGGTGGGCCGCGACCCCTGGGAGCACGAGGCCATCCTGGCCGACATCTACAGGCGCGGCCTGTGGTACCTCCAGCCGATGTTCGGCAACTCGATCCTGGCCGGGATCGACATGGCGCTGTGGGACCTCTGCGGCAAGGACTGCGGCCAGCCGCTGTACCGAGATGCTCGGCGGCGCGCGCCGACCCTCGGTCAACTACGCCCACTACGTCCGCTGGGACACGGATCCCGCGAACGTGGCCGAGCACGCGCGCGAGGGCGTCGAGCTCGGGTACTCCGTGTTCTACATGAAGGCGGGCGTCGACGAGGCGGTCGAGGAGCGGACCCTGGAGATGGTCCGCGGCGTGATCGGCCCCACGCGCAAGATCCGCATCGACTGCAACCAGGCGTGGTCGGTTCCGACCGCGATCCGGCTCATCAACCGGTGGCACCAGGCGTTCGACCTCGACTTCGTGGAGGCGCCGGTGCCGCACGAGCCGATCGAGAGCATGACCGACGTGCGCCGCGCCGTGACGGCGCCGCTGGCGGCGAACGAGGGCCTGTGGCGCGAGAGCGACGTCGTGCGCATGATCCGCGCGCGCTGCGCCGACTACCTGTGCTTCGGCCCGCACCTGGTGGGCTCGATCCGGCGCTTCGTCGCCCTCATGCATCTCGGCGACCTGGAGGGCATGCAGCTCTGCAAGCACAGCCGCGGCGAGCTCGGCATCTGCGCCTCGGCCGCGCACCAGGTGATGCTGGCGGCGCCGAACGCCTGCGCCGGACAGCAGCAGAACGCGCACCGGCTGAGCGACGACGTGGTCAGGGCGCGCATCCCGATCCGCGACGGGCCCGACTGGGGCCTCGTCGACACGCCCGGCATCGGCGTGGAGGTCGACGAGGACAAGGTTCGCGTCTACCACGAGAACTTCCTGCGCCACGTCGACTTCACGCCGTTCGGCGACCAGAGGCGGTAGCTCCACGGGGCCGCGACACCAGCTCGAGCCGGCGAGGGGGCGATCCCGCCGGATGCCAGGTCCCGTCAGCCCGCGCGCGGGGGGAGCGAGCGGCCGATCAGCGCGCGCTCCCGGACCGGCAGGTCGAGCGTGACCTCGGCGGGGAACTGGTCGCTCGTGTCGGTGCAGGGCTGGTAGCGGACGCTCACCCGCACGACCTGGTCTCCGGCCCCCGGCGGCGCCGCGAACGTCAGCGACGCGACGCCGCGCAACGTGCCGGTGTGGACGGCGGACGGCGCGGGGCGTCCGCCGACTCGCAGGTGCCGGGGCAGCGGCCATGCCGCCGGCTCGACCGCCAGGCCGGCGAGCGGCGCGACGGCCAGGGCGAGACCCTCCGCGCCCCCGGGCGGCGGGGCCGCGTACACGTGGAGGCCTGCCGGGATCGCGACCTCGACGCCTAGTCGGAGCCGCTGGAAGAAGGCGAAGTCGGGCGCGTCGAGCCAGGCCCGGACCCGGACGCCCCCCGCCTCGACCCACCCGGTGTCAGGCGGTGTCTCGACCTCGTCCAGCATGTGCGCGAGCAGCCCGAGCCCGGTGTCACGCTCCCGATAGCTCGCGTGGAACCGCTTCCGGGCGACGACGCCGCGCGCATCGAGGAGGAACACGCCGGGATAGGGGACGCCCACGTGCCGGGGATTCGGCGCGATGCCGTACGCCGCATGGTCATCCTGGACCCGCTCGTTGAGCAGCCCGAGCGCGCGGATGACGAGGCTGCCCTCGTCGGACAGGAGCGGATACCCGATGCCGTGCTCCGCGGCGAACGCCCGGAGCACCGCGGGCGCGTCGTAGCTGATCGCGAAGACGGCCACGTCGTGCGCGGCGAGACGGGGCAGGATTCGCCGCAGCTCGACGAGCTGCGTCTTGCAGAAGGGTCACCAGTCGGCGCTGCGGTGGAAGACGACGAGCGCTCGGTGCGCCCCGCGGCGCTCGTGGAGGTCGACGGTCTCGCCGGACTGATCGGGCAGGCGCACGTCCGGGAACCGCTCTCCCTCGCGCGGGCCGATCGTCGTGAAGTCCCTAGGCGGTAGCAACGGTCACCCTCCCTCGATGCTCACGGTCAGGACGCCGATCAGGCTCGACCCGCCGCTCCAGCGACCGTCCAAGCTCGAGATGATCGGACGTCGCGCGGCCGGTGACCGGCCCATGGTACCCCAATCGTTCGCCGCACCTGCCGGGACTCGAACACTCGCCAGGCGGGACGACGCCGCGTGGCGGGCGCGTGCCAGGCTCGGTGGTCGGCACGTCGCCGGTGCCGTGCGTCCATGGCGTGCTCACGAGCCGATCGGTCCAGGCCGCACCGGCCGGCGGTCTTCCGGGCCAGCCTCCGGATCACCGGGAGCGGGAGGCGCACCGCGCTGGTGCGAGCCACCTCGGCGATGAGCGCACCGGTGGCGCGACTCCCGGGCCATCGGGCCGGCGCCGCGCCTACCGCGCGCGCTTCCGCGCGTGCTTGAAGAACTGGACCTGGCGCTCGCGCTTCAGGGCCTCCTCGCGCGTGCGGTAGGGGCCGCCGAGCTTGCGCGAGCCGTCCCTCGAGTAGAGGACGTAACCCTTTGCCGTCTTCCGGATCATCGACGGCCTTCTGGCGCCTGGCCGTCGCTCACGCCGGCTCGAAGCGGCTGACCTCGATCCCCGACCCGACCGGGAGCAGCACGCTCGTGATCCCGGGCTTCGCGCGCACGGCCTCGCCGTAGCGCCGCACCGCGTCGCCTCCCGGGCGCAGCATGTTGTCGGCGACGACGATCGCGCCCGGATTGAGCCGGGGATAGAAGGCCTCGAGGCAGGGGACGTAGAGGTCCTTCCAGAGGTCGAGGAGCACGAAGTCCAGCCGGAACGGGAGGCGGGCGATCAGCTCCACCGCGTCGCCGACCTCGAAGTCGACGTGGTCGGCGAGGCCCGCCCGCGTCGCCATCTCGCGGGCGTAGGCCGACTTGTAGTCCCGGAGCTCCATCGTGGTCAGCCGGCCGCCGGACGCCCGGGCGGCGTCCGCCAGCCAGATGCCGGAGTACCCGTAGGAGGTGCCGATCTCGAGGATCCGCGGCGCCGTCAGGCTGCGCGCGAGGATGTTGATCAGCCGGCCAGTGTCCGGCCCCACGGGGAGGAGATAGCGGTCGAGCCAGTCGTCCGGCTCACCCGGCGGCCGCGGCTCGTGGAGGCTCCGCTCCTCCTCGCGCATTCGCTCGTGGTAGACGTCGAGCACCGCCGAGACCCTGGCGTCCATTCGGGCCCTCCGGGGATCAGTACCCGCGCGCCCGGTCGAAGACGTTCCGGAGCGGCTCGCCTGCGAGATAGCGACGCAGGTTGTCGCAGAAGAGGTCGACCAGCCGGACGTTCTCGTCGAGCGCCGTGCTCATGCTGTGCGGCGTGACCAGGACGTTCGGCAGGTCCCACAGGGGGCTCCCGTCGGGCAGGGGCTCCTTCGCGAAGACGTCGAGCGCCGCGCCGCCGAGATGGCCCGACCGGAGCGCCTCGACGAGGGCGGTCTCGTCCACGAGCTGGCCGCGCCCGATGTTGATCAGGACGGCGCCGGGCTTCATCGCGGCGATCTCGGTCTTGCCGAGGAGGCCGGCCGTCTCGGGCGTGAACGGCACGATCAGGGTGACGTAGTCGCTCTCCTGGAGGAGCGTCCGGAGGCCGGACGGCGGGTACACCGCGTCGGCGTCGGGCGCTCCGGCCAAATCGCCGGCCGTCCGCCGGACGGCGAGAACGCGGAGCCCCGCGGCGCGGGCGAGGCGCGCGATCGTGCGGCCCACGTGGCCGAATCCCACGATGCCGAGCGTCTTGCCGGGCAGCGTGTCGAGGGCGAACCGCTCCCAGTGGTGGCGCCGCTGGTCGGCGAGGACGCGCGGCATGCGCTTCGCGAAGTAGAGCATCGCGAACAGGACGAACTCGGCGAGCGCGGTCGCGTGGAGCCCCGCCGCGTTGGTCACGACGATCGGCCGGTCGCCGAGCCCCATGTGCTCGACGATCTGCCCCACGCCGGAGCTCGAGAGCTGGATCCAGCGGAGCCGGGGCGCCTGGCGGGCGAGGTCTCGCTCGGTCGCGCGATCGAGGTCGAGCATGACCTCGGCCCCGGCGACCAGCGCGGTCCACTCGGCGGCCTGGGCGGGCGTCCGGGTCATCGGCGCCGTGTGATCGCCCGGATAGCGCGGGCGCCCGATGAGGTCGCCGCGATAGACGACGTCGAGGCGGGGATCGACCGCCCGGATGCGGTCGACGAGCGGCGGCTCGAGCGCGGACGCGACGAGGACTCGGATCCGTGGCGCGGTCATCGGAATGGCGTCCCTCACGTGAGCGAGGCGACCGGGCGCGCGGGTCGCGGCCGCGGCGGGCGGGCGAGTCGCGGGACGTCGCCGTCGAGCGTCGTCCGGTGCATGCGCCGGCGGTGGCGCGTCTCGTCGAACTCGGTGGCGCAGTGCTGGGTGCAGCGGTTGTCCCAGAGGACGGCGTCGCCCACGCGCCAGCGGTGGCGGTAGACGAACTCGGGGCGCGTGGCCCACTCCTGGAGGTAGCGGATCAGGTCCCGGCCCTCGCCCTCCGGCAGGCCCTCGACCTCGCAGGCCCAGCGTCCGATGTAGAGCGCGGTCCACCCCGAGCGCGGGTGCTCCCGCGCGATGGGATGCCACACGTCGGGACGCTGGGCCTTCTGCGCGTCGGTGAGCGGCGCCATGTGCGGGTAGTGGACGTGGTGGAGACGCACCCGGCTGAAGCACGCCCGCCGGTCGTCGATCACGCGGCGGACGTCCGCGGGCAGGGCGGCGAAGGCGGCGTAGGTGTCCGCGAAGAGCGTGTCGCCGCCCTCGGGCGGGACCTCGAGCGCGTGGAGGAAGGAGCCCGCGTTCGGGATCGCCTTGTCCTCGCCGTCCGAGTGCCAGCCCCACCCCGCGCGTCGGAGGCCGACGGGCTTGCCGTTCTCCTCGACGTTCGAGACGACGAAGACCTCCGGCCACTCGGGCAGGTTGAACTCGAGCGGCTCCATGACGTGGAGCGGGCCGAGGCGCCGGCTGAAGGCGACGTGCTGGGCGGGCGTCATCCGGAGGTCGCGGAAGAGCAGGATGCTGTGGCGGGTCCACGCCGCCTCGATCGCCGCCATCGTCCCCGCGTCGAGGTCCCGCGCGAGGTCGACGCCGACGACCTCGGCGCCGAAGCTCGGATGGAGCGGCCTGAGCTCGAGGGTCTTCACGTGCTGCCAGCCTATCGCCCCGCGCGGCGCCGTCAACCCCTCGGGTCGACAGGGTTTCGACACGAGGCCCGGTCGCGTCGCCACGGCAGCGCGTCTCGATCGCGCGGTCGATGCGGCAGGACCGTGGCCGATCGCGCATCGACGGGGCTCTCGATCCGCGCGCAGCCGCCCGAGTCGCGTCCCGTCCCCGCAGCGCATGGAGACTTCGCATGCGGCGCGATCCGGAGCGGTTTGCTTGACTTCACCGGACCCGCTCACTATCGTGATGCCATGCCGAACAGGCCGGCGCGGGCTCGCGCGTGGGCGTTGATGTTCAGCGCGGTCACGTTGCTCCTCCTGCTGCTCGGCGCGCCACCGACGGTTTCGGCGCATCCCGGCCACGCCGTCGCGCCGGTCGCCGATGCCCCCTGGACCGTTCCGCTTCCGCCCATTCCCGAGCTGGCCCTCGCTCTCGGGCTCCTGGCGGTCGCGACGGTTGCGCGGCGGGCACGTGGGCCCCGGTGGCTCCCGGTGGTCCTGTCCCTGCTGCTTGTGATCCTGGCCTGCGAGACAGCCCTTCATTCGGCGCACCATCTGACCGATCCGCGCAAGGCGGAGCACTGCGTCGTCTACTCGGCGTCGCTCCACCTGGGCGGGCTCGAGGCCTTGCGCGCCACGCCCGAGCTCTCGCGGTCGGGCGCCTTCCTGGACGCCGGGCGCCTCCACGAAGGCCAGCCCTTCGCCCGGGCCCTCGCCGGCCCGTCGTCTCGCGCCCCGCCCGTCCTCCCCGCCTAGCTCGTTCCCTCCGTTACTGGCTGACGTCCCGCTCGTCCGGATCCCGGTTCTGCCCGGGGGCCGGATACCCGGAACGTCCGAGTCCCGGGTCCCTCGACCCGGATGGCGTGCGATCGGAAGGGAGCCGGGGCATGACCGGCGAGGTGCTGTGGGTGGCGTCGATGCGGCGTTCCGTCTGGCTCGGGTTCGTGGCCGCGAGCCTGGCCGCAGCTGCCGTGGTCTCGGCGGCCGGGCCGTTCAAGAGCGGCGTCCTCGAGCCGGCGCACCCGGCGCCCGACTTTGCGCTGCCGGCGTCCGACGGCTCGACCTTCCGTCTCCGTGATCAGCGCGGGCGGGCGGTGGTGCTCTTCTTCGGCTACACCTTCTGCCCCGACGTGTGCCCCCTGACGCTGTCCGAGATGGCGCAGGTCCGGAGCCAGCTCGCCGCGCGGGCCGCGCGGCTCCGGGTGGTGTTCATCACGGTGGACCCCGAGCGGGACACGGTCGAGCGGCTGCGCGCGTACGTCGGCGCGTTCGACCGCAGCTTCCTCGGGCTCACGGGGAACCCGGATGCCCTGGCGCGCGTCCGGCAGGCCTACGGCGTGGTCGCCGAGAAGCGGACCGTCGCCGGCACGAAGGCCGCGTACCTCATCGACCACTCCGCGTTCGCGTACGTCATCGATCCCGAGGGCCGGCTCCGGCTGATGTTCCCCTTCGGGACGTCGATCGACGACATGACCCACGATCTGACGCTGCTGCTCGGAGGATGACGCCATGCGTGTCGCGATGCCGCTGGTCGGTTCACTCGCGGTCGCCCTGACGATCGTGGGGGGCGGAACCGCACTCGCCCAGTCCCCGCCGCCCGGGACGAGTCCGATCCAGCTGAGCCAGGCCTGGGCGCGCCGTGCGCCGATGATGGGCCAGCCCGGGTCCGGCCAGGGCTCGACGGGCTCCGGCCACGCGCACGGCCAGGCCGGTGGGTCCGGGAACGGGGCCGTGTACGTCCTGATCCAGAACCGGGGCCGCGAGGCCGACACGCTGCTCGGCGCGACCTCGGACGCCGCCACGACGGTCGAGCTCCACGAGACGCGTCAGGAGGGCGGGGTGATGCGGATGCGGCCGCTGCCGAAGATCGACGTTCCCGGCGGCGGGCGGATCGAGATGAAGCCGGGCGGTCAGCACATCATGCTCCTCGGGCTCACGCGGGACCTCCATCCCGGCGACAGGGTGACCGTGCGGCTCCGGTTCGAGAAGGCCGGCGAGCAGACCGTCGAGGCGGAGGTCCGCTAGGGTCGTGATGGGGCGCGGGCGTCGGCTCTGGATCGCCGCGGCCGTCGGGGCCGGACTCGTGACCCTGGCGATCGTGGGCTGGGCGGCGCTCGCGCCGCTGCCCGCGATGCCGCGGGAGCGCGTGTACGTGATTCCCCGGGGGACCGGGGCGCGACAGGCGGCCGGGCAGTTCGTCTCGCCCATCCCGTCCCACATTCACCTCTGGGTCGGACTCCAGGACGTGCTGGTGCTCCGGAACGAGGACGACGTGCCGCAGTCGTTCGGGCCGATCCAGCTGCGCCCGCAGCAGACGTACCGGGTCCCCTTCCAGGTGCCCGCGACGTTCGACTTCGCCTGCTCGGCGCACGAGGACGGCCAGGTGGCGATCATCGTGGAACGCGCGCCTGTGCGGGCCTGGGAGCGCCTGCGCTGGCGACTCATCCGCCTGACCTACCAGTGAGCCGGGCTCCCGTGACGAGTCGATCGCAGGCCGAGCGTCGGAGGGGGCGATCGCGGGCCGGCGCGCTCCCCTCAGGGCCGCGACGCGCCTGGGAGCTCGTCGGGCTGGCCGCGGCCGGCGTCGCGGTGTCCGCCTATCTCACGTGGACGAAGCTCAGCGGCGGGGCGCCCATCTGCGTGGGCAACGACGGGTGCGCGCTGGTCCAGGCGAGCCGGTTCGCCGTGTTCCTGTCCGTGCCCACGGCGGCCTGGGGCGTCGGGTTCTACGCGCTCGTCGGCCTGCTGGCGTGGCGCGGTCTCACCGCGCGCCGGTGGCGTCACCTGTTTCTCCTCGCCGTCGTCGGCGTCGCCTTCTCCGCCTACCTGACAGGGGCGGCAACCCTCTCGCTGCGAGCCGCGTGCGCGTGGTGTCTGATCTCGGCCGCGCTCGCGGTGTGCATTCTCGCGGACGTCTGGTGGCGGAGACACGTCGAGTTCGGCCCGCACGCCGCCTCGAGCTCGATGCGCGTCGTCGGCTGGGGCGCCGCCACCGCGGCGGTCACCATCGGCGTCACGGCGTGGCTCTACGCGATGGCGCCGGAGGCCTGGGCGCCACGTCAGCTCGCGCTCGCCGCGCACCTCCGAGCCTCCGGCGCCGTCATGTATGGCGCCTACTGGTGTCCGGTCTGCCGGGAGCAGAAGACGCAGTTCGGTCCCGCCGCGGACCAGCTGCCGTACGTCGAGTGCGATCCGTCCGGGCCGGGGGCCCGTCCGGAGCGGTGCGCGCGGGCGGGCGTCCAGGGCTATCCGACCTGGGTGATCGGCGGCCGTACGTACCCGGGCTTCCGGACGCTCGACGAGCTGGCCCGCCTCTCGGGCTTCGCGGGCTCGGTCACGGCGGCGCCGGGCGGATGAGGTGGCCCGGTGACGCCGTCAGTACTGCCGACATCCGACGCGAGAAGATCCGTCACTCCGCGCTACTGCATCCAGGAGGTCGGACGCATGACGATGACCCATGATCCCGTCGTGGACCGGTCCGCGGTCGCTCCGCACCAGGCCCGTCCGAGCCTTCCGTTCCGCCTTCGGCGGGGATGGCTCGGTCTGGGGCCGGCTCTCCTGGCTCTCGGCCTCGTGCCCGGCCTCGCCTGGGGACATGCCGCCCTCGTGCGCTCGACGCCGGCGCAGCGGGCGATGCTCGCGCGCTCACCCGACCGCGTGCGGCTGTGGTTCAATGAGCCGCTCGAGGCCAAGTTCGCGACCGTGTCGGTGTGGGATGCCAAGGGGGGCCAGGTCGATCAGCAGGACGGCCTCGTGGGAGCGGACGATCCCAAGACGCTGTCCGTGGGCGTCCCTCTTCTCGGCCCCGGAACATACACCGTCAAGTACCGGGTGCTCTCGGTCGACGGTCACGTGGTGGAGGGCTCGTTCCGGTTCACCGTGCGGTCATCGCCGTGAGCGTGGCGCTCCGCTTGCGTCGGGCCGGGACTCGGCCCGGCGCGCCTCGAGGACGGATCGCTCGAGACAGGAGGATGAACATGGCTCGACCACGTCTGGTCGTTCTCGGCGCACTGATCCTGGCCATGATGTCGGCCGCCGGGCCGACGAGCAGCCCGGACACACGCACCCGCCCGGGACGCCACCCCACGAGCATCCGGCGACGCCCGTCCGGATCACGATGCAGGAGCTCCACCGCCATGGGGGCGTCCCGCCCGGCTGGCGCTTCGCGGTGCCGACCGGGGATCCGAACGAAGGCCGAGCCGTCTTCGTGAAGCTCGAATGCTTCACGTGTCACGCCGTGAAGGGGGAGCCCTTCCCGTCGAAGTCGAAGACAGCGGAGGACGTCGGGCCCGATCTGACGGGGATGGGGAGCCATCACCCGGCCGCATACTTCGCGGAGAGCCTCGTGAACCCGAACGCCGTCATCGTGACGGGCCCCGGATATACCGGATCGGACGGGCTGTCGCGGATGCCGGACTACGGCGACGTCCTGACCGTCCGCCAGCTGGTCGATCTGGTCGCCTACCTCAAGAGCCTCACGGGGGATCACGGCGCCATGCCGATGCAGCGCGGCGCCGCGCCACACGGGCAGGGCACCACCAAACCCGGCAAGGCCACGCCCTAGCGGCGGTGCCGGAGCGCGGCGGTCATCGCCGCGATGTGCTCGACGGACAGCCCGCAGCACCCGCCCACGATCCGGACGCCCGCATCCACCCAGGCGACGCACGCCCGGGCGAAGTCGGCCGGCGCGATGATGTCCTCGAACTTGCCAGTCGGGCATCTTGAAATGACCGGAGTCCGGATAGGCCATGAGCGGCCCCGACCAGTGGGCGCGCAGGATCTCGAGCGCCGGTCCCATCGTCTGGATGTTCGTGTGCATCAGCCCCGCGACTTCGCCGCCGTGCGCGAGGATCTGCGGCACGACCTCGCCGAACGGAAAGCTCTCGCGTACGTAGGAGACGATCCTGCCCGCCTCCGAGCGCGCCGACAGCCCGATCCACACCGGCAGCCCGGTCTCGCGCGCGGCCTCGATCGCGAGCCGAGCGCGCTGCGGATGCGACATCATCTCCATCAGGAGGAGATCGCAGCCCGCGGACGCAAGCGTCGCCGGCGAGCTCGCGGAAGCTCTCCCGGAGCGTCGCCTCGCTAGGCACCCGTGACGGATCGGCCACCGCGGCCCCCTGGGTCACGGGGATCATGTGGGAGATGGAGCCCGCCACCACCACCGGGCGACCATCGGCGGCGCGGTCTCGCGCCTCGAGCGCGATCTCGACCGATCGGCGGGCCAGCCGCGCCGCGCGATCGGCCCGACCCGAGAGGCCGAGCAGCACGCGCGAGGTCGAGAACGTGTTGGCGGTGATGACGTCCGCCCCCGCGCGGATGTAGTCCTCGTGGATCGCCCGCAGCAGGTGTGGATGGGACTCGGTCGCGAGCGCGCACCACGCATCGTCGTCCATCGGCGCCCCGCGCCACTGGAGCTCGGTTCCGGTGGCCCCGTCGAGGAAGACGACCCGTCCCGCCGCGAGCCGTTCTCGAATCGCCGCCATGCTCATCGCGATCCTCCGCCGACCGGGAGCGCCCGCGTGCCGGCCTAGCGGAGGCCGCCCAGCCGGCGGACGAGCTTCCACTCGGCGTCGGTGACCGGCTGGACGGACAGCCGCGACTGGCGTACCAGCACCATGCCGGCGAGGCGCTTGTCGGCCTTGATCTGCTCGAGGCTGACCGCCTTCGGGAGCGGCTCGACCGCGGCGACGTCGATGGCCTGCCAGTCCCGGTCGGTGGAGTCCGGGTGCGCCTCGGCGACGACGGTGACGATCCCGACGACCGCGCGCTCCTTGCCGGTGTGGTAGAAGAACGCCCGCTCGCCCTTCTTCATGGCGCGGAGGTTGCGCTGGGCGGTGTGGTTGCGGATGCCGGTCCACTCGGCGCCCTTGGCGCCGCTCGCGACCTGCTTCGCCCACGACCAGTCGTCGGGCTCGGACTTGAGGAGCCAGTACGCCATGCCGCGCGATCCTCCTGCCGCTCCGGGGCCGAGTGGCCGCACGGGGCCGCGGCCCCACAGTAGCCGACCTCACGAGCTTCGTCGATCCGTCGCCACCGGGTGAGTGGGGAGCGAGCGCGGGGCGCTCGGTGCCGGCCACCCCGCGATCCCCTCGGGTGGGCAGTGGCGTTCAGGCATCAGGACTATCCACATCTGGACGGAGCCAACCTTGACCCATGGGCGGCCCCGGGCTAGTCTGTGCCGCTGCCATGGAGTCGAAGTGCCAGGCCTGTGGCGCCATCGTGCAGCCGGCCAGCCGGTTCTGCCAGGCCTGTGGGCGGCGGCTTCCGGTCGTTTCCTCTCCCGCGCTGCGCACCGCGACGCCGCTGGCGTACACGCCCCCGCACCTGGCCGAGCGCATCCTGACCACGCGCGCGGCGCTGGAGGGCGAGCACAAGCGCCTGACCGTGCTCTTCTGCGACATCACGGAATCGAGCGTCGTGACGCAGCGCCTGGGATCGGAGGGCGCGTACGAGCTCATGAGCCGATTCTTCGAGGTGGCGCTCCGGGAAGTGCATCGCTACGAGGGGACCATCAACCAGTTCCTGGGCGACGGCTTCATGGCGCTGTTCGGCGCTCCGCTGGCCATCGAGCACCACGAGCGCCAGGCGCTTCTCGCCGCGCTGGCCATCCGTCAGGCCCTCAGGGAGGCCTTCGCGGACGCGGGGCCCGTCTCCGGCAGCCCGTTGCAGGTGCGGATGGGTATCAACACCGGGTTCGTCGTCGTCGGGAAGATCGGCGACAACCTCCGGATGGACTACACGGCGATCGGCCACACGACGAACGTCGCGGCGCGCCTTCAGGGTCACGCGACTCCCGGCGCGATCCTCGTCAGCCAGGCGACCTACGAGCGCGTCGAGTCCTTCGTCGAGAGCGAGGCGCTGGGCTCGATCGATCTCAAGGGGACCGGTCCCGTCGTCGCGCACCGCCTGCTGGGGCTTCGACCGTCGCGCTCCACGCTCGAGGGGCCGCGCGACCGCACGCTCAGCCCGTTCGTCGGGCGCGAGCGCGAGCTGGACGTGCTGCAGGACGCGCTGACTCACCTGGAGGCGGGCCGGGGCCACGCGGTGGGGATCGTGGGCGAGGCCGGGATCGGCAAGTCGCGGCTCCTCGCCGAGTTCCGGCAGTCCTTGACCGGCCGCCGGTTCACCTACCTCGAGGGCCGCTGCCCGTCCTACGGCGCGTCGATTCCGTGGCTGCCCGTCATCGACTTCCTGCGCGCGAACTGCCGTCTCGTGGACACCGACCCTCCGGAGCTGGTGGCCCGAAAGCTGGGCGATGCCCTTCGCGAGGTCGGGATGGATGCCGACGAGGCGGCGCCCCTCCTCATGCATCTCTGTGGGCTCAAGGACGCGACCGGGCCACTGGAAGGCCTGAGCCCGGAGATGATCAAGGCGCGCACGTTCGACGTCCTGCGCCAGCTCGCCCTCCGCGGCAGCCGGCTCCGTCCGATCATCTTCGTGATCGAGGACCTGCACTGGATCGACCAGACCTCGGAGGAGTTCCTCGCGACGCTCGCCGACCGGCTCGTGGGCGCGCCCATCCTGATGATCACGACATACCGGCACGGCTACACCCCCCGATGGATCGATCGTTCCTACACGACGCAGCTCGCGGTCCGCCCGCTGACCGAGCAGGCCGGTGTCCAGCTGGTCCGCTCCGTGCTCGAGTCGGGCGGAACGGCCGACGCCCTGGTCGGCGTGATCGTCGGCCGCGCCGAGGGCAATCCGCTGTTCCTGGAGGAGCTGGCGCGGACGGCCCGCCAGCATCCCGGCGAGTCGGCCGAGTCCACGGTGCCCGAGACCCTTCACGACGTTCTGGCCGCCCGGATCGACCGCCTCCCGGACGAGGCCAAGAGCATCCTGCAGGTGGCCTCCGTCCTGGGCCGGGAATTCCCGATGCGGCTGCTCGCCGCAGTGACCGGGCTGACGGACGGTCTCGAGGGGCAGCTCCGCGACCTGACGCGACTCGAGTTCCTGTACGAGTACAGCTGGACCGCGGAGCCGATGTTTGCGTTCACGCACGCGCTCACCCGGGACGCGGCGTACGCGAGCATGCTCGATAGCAGGCGCCGGCAGTATCACCTGGCGGCGGGGCAGGCGCTCGAGGAGGCGCACCGCGATCGTCCGGACGAGGTCGTGGAGGTCCTCGCCCGGCACTTCGGCCTGAGCCCCGACGACGACCGAGCGGTCGCGTACGCGTTGCGCGCCGCCGAGAAGGCGCAGCGTCGCTGGGCGAACGCCGAGGCGATTCGGCACTTCGACTCCGCCCTGCAGCGACTCGCGCGCGGCCCGGACACGCCGGCCAGCCGGCGGCGACGGGTGGAGGCGCTGGTCAAGCAGTCCGAGGTCCGCTTCGCGCTGGGCGAGCAGGCGCAGCACCTCCAGGCGCTCCAGGACATCGGCCCCCTCGTCGACGAGGCGACCGAGCCGAACATTCGGGCGTCCTGGCACTACTGGGTGGGCTTCCTGCACAGCATGACGGGAGGGCCTCCGGCCGAGGCGATCGAGCACTGTCGTGCCGCGGCCGCCGTCGCGGACGGCGCCGGCCTCGAGGAGACGCGGGCGCTCGCCGACACGTGCCTGGCGCAGGTCTCCTTCTTCGCCGGCGACCTCCGGAGCGCGCGCGACGCCGGCGAGCGCGCCCTCGGCGTCTTCGAGGCGCGCGCCAATCACTGGATGGCGTGCCGCGCGCTCTCGCACCTGAGCCCGACGGCCAACGCGCTCGGGGCCTGGGCCGACGGCCTCGGGTTCTGCCGGCGCGCGCTCGAGCACGCCGAGGCCGTCGACGATCTACGGCTCAGGATATCCGCGCTGATCCGGACGGCGTCCACCCATATCCAGCGCGGCGCGTGGGAGGAGGGCGTTCGGCTCTGCGACGATGCCCTCGCGCTCGGGCCGAGCCCGTTCGACGACGCCGCGGCCCGGGCGATCAGGGGCCACGGGCTTGCGCGAGGCGGCCGGTTCGACGAGGGCATCCGCTTGCTGTCGGACGCGCTGACCTGGTGGGAGCGCGCCAAGGTCCGCTTTACCCGCACCCAGTTCGCCCTGTGGCTGGCGGAGGCGCACGTGAAGGCCAGAGACCTCGAGAGCGCGAGGTCGCTGGCCGACGAGGCCCTCGCGACCAGCCGCGAGCTGGGCTATCGATACCTCGAGGGCATCGCGGCGCGTCTCCGCGGCGAATGCCGCGCCTCCGGCGATCCGGCCGGGGCGGCGGAGGATCTCGAAGCGGCGGCCCGGATCCTCGAGGAGATCGGCGCCCGCAACGAGCTGGCCAAGACCTGGCTCGCCCAGGCGGGTCTGTCGAGGAGCTCCGATCGCGCGGCCGCGGAGGCCGCGGCCGCGCGCGCCCGCGCGACGCTGCGGGAGCTGGGAACGCTCGAGGCGGATCGGGAGATCGAGTCCGGGCGGGCCTCGGGTCTCTCGCCGTCCCCATGAGCACTACTGTCGGTCGAGGTCCGTCGAAGACCGCCTGACGAATGGCGGGAGGCTCTCAAACTTCTAGCGGCGGACCTCTCCGCCAGAGGGGGAAGCGATGCCCGGTGACTGGACGCGTCGATGAGGATAGCCCGAACCCGCTGGACCGGCTGGGGCAGAAGATCATCTTCGGATGGAACGCCTACTCCAAGCACAGTCGGCCTCAGCGCGAGAACAACTGGGACACGACGATACCGAACAATGACAACACCGCGGGCAAGAACTGGTCGTTTCGCGCAGAGACCTTCAGCATTCAGAGCTCACTCCTGCTTCCGTACTACATCACGGACTCGGACGGTGACCAGGTAGGCGAGCATCTGCTATTCGGCTGGAGCTCGACCGGAGTCGCCGAAGCGCCGGCGAACTGGCCTGACATCACCATTCCGGCCAACTTTGCGGTCGACACGGCCAAGCTGGCAAAGATCATCCTGTTCGACAGGAATCCCTTCGGCCAGTCGAACCAGGTGGTCAGGAAGATCTCGGGGTGGCCCAGCAAGGTCAGGAAAGACTTCCGCTGGGCGGAATGGTCACACGGCGCGCTCAGGTACCGGATCGAGAAGAGCGTCGTCGTTCCATGGTGCTTGGTCACGGCGGGCCCGACGGTTCGGCATAACCTGCTCGTCGGTTACGTCGGGGGTGGCGGCTACTAGGTCGAGAGCGACGGGCGTTCATTCTCCGGCCGGATGCCAGGGCGCAAACCCATCGCCCTGGCATCCGGGCCTAGTGCGTCAATTGTTCAAGGCGCGTCACGATCCTGTCTTTGGAGTCTTGGTCCAGATGATCCCGGTCCGGGGGCATGAATCCTTGCTTCACCAGGATCAGCATGACCTTCCGGCGGGCCAGCACTGCCTCCTTGTCGAAGACGTGATACGCGAGAGAGCTGTGGCAGCGGAAGCAGAGCCTGTTGAGATCGGCGAGGAGCGCGGCGTCCTCTGAGCCCTGCCACGTGGCTCCCATCGGGTGAGACGACGGGATCGGGCGCTCGATCGGCAGGAGGAAGGTTACCGTGCTGGCATGGCGGATGAGCCAGTTCTGAACCGCTCGACACTGAAACGCGGCGGGCGCGATCGAGCAGTTCTGCGCCTGTATCTCGAGGTTGATCTGCCGGATCGTCCTGAACGCGCGGGCGAACGCGTCCGTCAGCGGATCCCGCCCGCCGTCGAAAATCACGCCGTGGAGGCTCTGGGTCAGAACATGCGAGAAGTCGTCCTGGATCTGCACCCGATCGTTCCAGTGGTCCGTGTCCAGGTAGTTGAGCATCTCCCGCTCGGTCGCGCCACCGTGACACTGAACGCAAGCAGCGGGCACATAGTAGGGCGTACAGGAGGTGTGTGCGGACACGTCACCGTCGAACGTCGCGCAGAGATGGTCCCCGACTAGGTAGCCCTCCTGGCCAGGCTGGTACACAAGGAAGTACGCGCGCCGTCCGCTGGCATCGGGCAAGTCCCGGACGAGGATGACTTGATTGTTCACCGACGGATTCACGAAGGGATCCTCGGGGAGCCGCGCCGACGGCTGAAAGACGTTGAAGAGCAGGAACATGCTGACGATCCCGGCGTCCGCCGCGCGAGATCCCGGGAGAGCGCGAAGTCGAACGAGCTTGCGCCACCCGTAGTGGTCCGGGGGTGGCTGCTGCTGGCCGCTGCTCACCGGCGTCGCCACCGTCGTGATCTTCGGAGCGAAGAATCGGCTTGCGAGGACGTCGCCCGAAGGGAACGCGGCCATGATCGTGGCGGGATGGGTCGTCTCCAGGTACGATGGAGTCAGAGCCCCGTATCCCACGTAGGCGAGGATGTTCTCCAGTCGAGACGTCGTGACGTCGAGACCCAGGGGTGTCGAGATATCTCGATAGTAGACGTCGGCGTCGTTCGGATTCCCATGGACGACGCGGAGCTCGATCGCGCCGTTCGGCGCGACATCGAGCCAGCGGGTTCTCATGGGCGGGTTCGACCCCGTAGCTCCCTCAAGGGCTAGACAGAGAGCAAGAATACAGCTAGCGACGATTAGTGAGACTCGGAGCGACCCGCGGGGCCGAGGATCAGCGTCAGGCTCAGCCTTCACCGGCCAGTGCGCCATGGCGTTCCTCCGGGCCCCACTGTAGCCGACCGGCCGGGCCGAGTCGATCTGCCGCCGACCAGCTGTTGCGCCGCCGCCCGCGATTGGATGACCCGACCCGGGCTCGTGTGGCGAGCGCGGCCTTCACGATGGGCGCGCCATCTGTTAAATTCAGATTTTGCGGCCAGGGCGATCCGAGCCATGCGGAGCGGCGTGACAAGACCATGACGGGCAAGGCCATCCAGGACCTCGTGGGGCGCGTGATGCTCGACCGGGACTTCCTCGCGGAGCTCGTGCGCGATCCCGACCGGATCCTCGCCGGCTACGCGCTCACCCCCGACGAGCGCGCCATCGTGCTGGAGGCCCTCGGCCGCGGAGCTCCGGTCTCGGCGGGCGAGGGCGCGCAGGACCTCCGGGACACCGTGCTCAAGCGCTGGGCCACCTAGGCCGGCGGCCATGCTGGACCCGCGCGCCGGCGTCGATTTCCTCCGCCGAGTCCCGCTCTTCCACGACCTCGAGGAGACGGTGCTCCGCGCCCTCTGGCCGAGCTTCCGCGAGCGGCGCCTCCGGCGGGGCGACGTGCTCTTCCGCATCGGCGATCCGGGCGAGGAGCTCTTCCTCCTGAAGGAGGGGAGCATCGTCGTCTCGAAGCCGGTGACCGGTCGGGTCGAGCAGGTGCTGGCGCGCATCGAGCCGGGCGAGGCGTTCGGCGAGATGAGCGTGTTCGGCGACGAGCGCCACCGCTCGGCGACGTGCCAGGCCGAGGCCGACGCCGTGCTCTACAGCCTCGACCGGGTGAGCCTCGACCGCTTCATCGCGAGCGATCCGATGGTGGCTGCCCGGTTCTTCCAGCACATGGCGCAGGCGGCGTTCCGGCGGCTCCGCGACTCGTCCGACCTGGTCGCCGAGGTCACCCGCTGGGGGCTCGAGGCCACGGGCCTGGACGTCGAGCACGGGTAGCTCCCGCCGCCCGCGGGCCCGCCTCGCGACACGACGGTGACGACCCGGCCGAAGCGCGCCCGCCTGGAGCTGCTCGTCCGTCAGACGGACGGGGAAGGCTTCCAGGTCCGGGAGATCCCGAGCGCCGCCGCCTACCTCCACAGCCGGCCCCAGCGGATTCCCGACGGGGACTGGGAGCTGGCGCGGCTCCCGTACGTCGCGCGGGGCGGCGCCACCTACGCGCTCAAGAATGTCCGCAACGAGGAGATCATCCAGATCACCGAGGCGGAGCGGTTTCTCTGGGACCAGATGGACGGGCGGGCCTCGCTCCAGGAGATCGCCACCGCGTACCTCCTGGCCCACGGCGCGTTCGACTTCGAGGTCATTCCTACCCTGATCGTGAAGCTCCTGCGGGCCGACCTCCTGACCATGCGCCCGGTCTCGCGGCTGCGGGCGGTCCTCGCCCGGAACCGCCGGAACGCGGCCGCCCGCGCGATGGAGGGGACGCTCCACGCGCTCGAGCGGCTCACCGTGGCGAGCCGGCGGGCGCACGACGTCTTCGCGCGCGCGTATCGCCGCGGCGGCTTCCTCCTCTTCTCGCCGCTGGCGGTGCTCGCGCTCGTCGCCGTGACGGGCCTGGGCGCGTGGAGCGCGGTCCGCATCTGGCACGAGCTGGGCGAGGTGACTCACGGGCTCGCGATGCACCCGGTGATCGCGATTCTCCTCGTGAAGGCCGTCTTCTGGCTCACGGTCATCAACCACCAGGTGATCCACGCGCTGGCGTGCGTCCACTACGGGCGTCGGGTGCGCGAGTTCGGCTTCACGCTCCTGCACGGCTTCATCCCGACGTTCTACGCGGACGTCACCGACATCTTCATGGCGAGCCGGCGGGCGCGGATCGTCACCGCGGTGTCCGGCCCGCTGTTCCACCTGTTCATGGGGTCGCTCTGCCTCTGGATCGGAGCGATGCTGGCCCCGGGGCTCCTCCAGGGGTTCCTGGTCGCCTCGGCGATCCTCCAGCTCCAGTCGTTCCTGGTGAGCCTCTACCCGTTCTGCTTCCTCGAGATGGACGGCTACCACCTCCTGGTGGAGTGGCTCGGCATCCCGACGCTCAACCACGACGCCGTCCGCTTCGTCCACGAGTCGCTGTGGGGGCGCCTCCGGGATCTCGACCCCCTGACGCGCCGCGAGACCGTCTACATCGCCTACTACGCGCTGTCGCTCGTGTCGGTGACGGCTCTCGTCCTCGGGACGCTCTGGCTCCTGGTCCTCGCGGGCGAGGCCTGACGGCGGCGGGCCGACCGCGTCACGGGCGAGCTCCCGTGAACGTCGCCCGCATCGGGAGGCCGTCGCAGTCCGAGCCCGCGTAGGACATCTCCACGGTTTTCCCGTCCTCGCCGAGCGTCACGACGCCGGTGAGCTCCGCCCGGCACGGGTTCGTCATCGTCAGCCGGATCGAGGCCGGGTTGGCGTCCGATGCGCCGTCCTTGATCGCCCCGGAGAGACCGCGCTCCTCGCTGGACCAGCTCCCGATGATCTCTGCGATGCCCCGGCGAAGAATGACCAGCGCCGGGGATTGCTCGACGCGTCCCTCCCGCTCGACGGTGAGCGTGCCCGTGTAGTGGACGTAGGTCCCGCCAAGCATCAGGAGCGCGCGCCGCTCGGGCGAGAGAGAGGCGAGCACGGTGTCATTGACGGCGTAGAGTTGGCAGTCGCTGCCGCGCCTCCGGCACGCCTCCATCGCCTGCGCCGCCGCGTACTCCACGGAGCCCTGGCTCCAGGATCGACCCCAGGCCCCGGAGCCGCGGTCGACGGCGAAGGCCTTGAAGGGCTGGTACATCCGATCGGTCCGCCACGTGTCGAACGCCGTCTGGATGGCGGGCGGGAGGCTCGTGCCTCGAGCGGGCTCCGGTACGGCGGCCGGCGTGGCGGCCGTGGTCGTCGAGGGCACCGGGCCGACTCGCTCGAGCCAGACCGGCACCCGGCTGGATCCGCCCGCGGTCGTCGGGTACGTCAGGTGGCCCGCGAGGATCCGGCGCCCGGCGTCCTCGTGGTACGCGAATTCCGCGCTCTCGCGCCCGGCGTACCACGCCTTGCCGTCCCGGATGGTGAGTCGCCCTCGGGACCGGTACGTGACGGGGTCGTTCTCCCCGAACTCCGCCGCGCCGTCCTCGCGGACGACGGTCTCGATCGGGACCATGAAGGCGTTGAGCCGGGCGTACCCTTCCCAGCGGCCCGCGAGGCCGCCGAGGTCCTGAGACTGTAGCGCCTTCGCGGGCAGGGTGGGCGGCTCCGGCCGGGACGGCTGGCGCGAGGCGCGGCCGAACGTGCGGTCGAGGATCGCCCGGACCGGGACGGCAACGACCTGGCCCTGCGAGTCCTTCCCGACGAACCGGTCCTCGGTCGTCAGGGCGCCGAGCTGTTCCACGCCCCCGAACCGCGTGCCGGCCATCGAGGGCCACCCCCAGCTGTGCGTCGTGTGATAGCGGAGCTCGCCGTTCGGCTCCAGCCGGTACTGGAAGTCGACCTGGCTCAGGCCGCCGACCTCGAGCGTCGGGGCGCGCGAGCTACGGTCGATCTGCTCGAACTGGATTGGCGTCGCGCCCGTGTTCTTGAGGACCATCGTGTAGCTCCAGCGCGTGCGCGTGCTCCCGTCGACGGAGTCGATGCGGCCGACGTCGACGACCTCCCACGCGACCGGACCGGCGGAGCCCGCGACCTTGCCGGTCGTCGCGCAGCCGGACCCGAGGACGCCCACGACCAGCAGGCTCGTCATCATCAGCGGGGCGGCTCTCATGCCGTGACCTCCTCATCGTCCCGAGTGGGGGGCCCTGCGGTGACCATCGAGGGCCCGAACATCGCAAGGGCGGTGCCAGGGGGACCACCTTCCGTTTCACGTAGTTACGGCCCAGCGCTGTAGTGGCCGCGCCCCCGGGATGGGGGAAGGCTCCCAATTTGGGGGTGCGTCGCGTTGGGGGTGCGGTCGCGGGCCGTTCGGCGGCGCCGTGGCTGCACTGTCTACAGTGCAGGGTGCACAGTCTGGTGTGCAGCGCCGGGAACCTCCCGATTCTGCGGGTGTTCGGCCGAGTCGGGGCGGCCGTTCCGGCGGGACCTGCCCTGTCTACCGTGCACCGGCGTAGCACCGGCCACCTGCCAGCCGACACGGAGCTCGCGTGCGCGAAGTGTCCGGCGTGAAAGCCCGAACGCCTCGCGCGCGCCCGCGCGCGGCCGTTGGCGTGGATCTCGCTACCCGGGACGGCGACGCCGGCCCGGCCGGATGGACGGCCGTGGCCGGGCGGGGAGGTCTCGATGGCGCTCACCGACCACTGCGACGTCTTCGGCGCGTTCCACGAGGACGGCTTCAACCGCATCGTCGAGCACATCCGCTTCCAGCGGCCGTCGATGTTCAACTACGCGACCCAGGCCATCGCGGACAACCCGGCCCTCCTCTGCCGGCCGATCGTGGCGCACCCGCGGCTCAACCAGCACGGGAACCCGCTGATCACGATCATCGACCCCCTGCCGCTGCCCGGGAGCAACTTCGCGCTGAACTTCTGCGTGCAGCTCGTCGACGTGAAGATCGATTTCCACCCGCCGGGCGTCCTCGCGCTGCCGCCGGAGCTCGCGCCCCTGCCGGCGCAGCGGCTCGCGATCGGCCTCCGCGTCTGCGCGGGGATCGGCTGCCCGCCCGCCCAGGCGATCGCCGACAACATCCCCCCGCCGCCGAACCCGGACGCGGACCCGAACCAGCCGCCGCCGCCTCCGCCGCCCCAGGTGGTGCTGCCGCCCGACCAGCAGCTGATCTGCGTCTGCCTCGACGCCTTCGTGGTGGGCGGACTCCGGTTCAGGGAGTACTTCCAGCACTTCTTCCTGGAGCCCTTCGTCGACCGGATCGAGATCTCGGACATCCAGCCGGCGGAGCTCGAGAGCGGAATCGAGTGCGTGATCGACGCCACGCTCCGGCTCGGCTTTCTGCCGAAGCTCCGCATCCTGCTGAAGAAGATGGCGCTCGACCTCACCGATGACGTGTCCATCAACGTCCAGCCCAAGCCGGTGATTTCACCCCAGGTGCCGAACAACCCGGCCCTCGAGCAGAACGAGGTCCGGGCCTTCATCGATCTCGAGGTGAGCTAGCCATGCCGCATCTCCGGGTCGCCGCGTCGGAGGCCGCCTTCAAGAAGCTCTTCGACAAGGTGGTCGAGAAGTTCGTCTTCGAGAAGGCGGACCACAAGGACCTGGGGCCCTTCACCGCCGGCTACGACGTGAAGATCCACCTGGAAGGCGGGAAGGTCGACCTCCGGGCCGACGGCACGGTGCAGGTGAAGGAGCTCGACATCAAGTGGGACCGACTGAACCTCTCGCTCGGGATCAACATCCCGGAGTTCTGCATCCCGGGGTTCTGCCTGATCCCGAACCCCTTCGGCGGGTGCATCCTCGAGATCCCGCCGCTCTGCGCGTTCAGCGCCGATCCGGACATCCAGATCGTGCTCCCGCTGGGCGGGCTCATCACGTCGGAGATCTCGATCACCGGGCGGCTCCGCACCCGCTACCACGTGAACCCGGATCGCCCCGCGGCCATGGACCAGTGGGACGCCCAGGTCCCGGACCCGCCGCTCTACAACACCTGGCAGCTCTTCCTCGACCCGCAGTTCGTGGACATCGACCTGGTCGACGTGGCCGACAGCGTGGGCGACCTCCTCGACCAGGCCATCGAGGACGCGGTGGCGGCGCTCGGGATTCCGGGGCCCATCGCCGCCGTGCTCGGGTCGGTCGTCGACATCGTCCGCGCGATCCTGGACATCCCCGACGACATCCAGGAGTGGCTCAGCGACCTGCTCGGCGTGAGCCTCGGTCTCGAGAACGTCATCGGCCAGGCGCTGATCGAGCACTTCGTGACGGACGATCCCCTGTTCGAGCTGGAGGACCCGTACCCGATCCTCGACAAGGCGCCGAATCCGAACAACAAGCAGGGTCAGCCGCCCTTGCCCGACCTGGTCCCGGTGAAGCTCCCGATCCGCGACCTGACGGTGTCGAACAACGACGTCGAGCTGATCCTCGAGGGGAACGTGGGATGACGCCCGTGACGTCCCCCAAGCGGAGCATCCGCCTGAACCGCCGGCTCCTGACCACCTCGACCTTCGACAGCGGCGCGCTCGGCGTGCTCGTCCACGTGATCCACCGGTTCGCCGCCGGGGGCACCTACCAGGCGGTGGTGTTGAAGGACGGCCAGCGCGTCGGCACGACGTGCTTTCGCGTGACGGATGGGACGGCGGGCACGCAGCTCAACGTCGACCTGGCCGCGGTGACGACGCCCGCGAGCGAGCCGTGCGCTTGCCGGGAGCACCCCGAGAGCGCGCCCGCCGTGTCACCTGAGGGGTACGTGCTCTTCCATGCGCCGGGCGGCGCGGGCGGTTACGCGGCCGTGGTGGGGGAGGCGAAGGAGGGCGGCCGGTCGGTGTTCGACAGCCGAGCCCTCAAGGACGGCGACCTCTTCGCGCTGGCGCTGATCGAGCCGACGACCTACGCGGTCACGAGCCCCGGCGGCGCCGGGCGGGCGGAGATCCAGGTCGCGCCGATCCCCCCGGGGACGAACCTCCGGACCGTGGCGCCCGTGTACGTCGACGCCACCCGCACGGCCTTCAAGCCGGCGAAGATCGCCATCCACGCAGGCCAGGGGGTCGTGTTCCGGATGAAGGGGGCGGCGCGCGTCGTCATCGAGAAGCGGGCGCCCCAGGCCGCTCCGCGCCGTGGTCGGGCGGCCGCCGCTCCGGCGGCTCGCCGCGTCCGCCGTCACGTGCGCATCCGCCGGCTCGGGTTCGGTGGCGCGGACGGCGGAGGCTAGGTTGCGCGGGACCGCCCTCGGCTTCAGGGGTGTACTAGCGGTGGACACGACAGGCCCGGTCGTTGCCACGGTGCGGATTCAGTCGATCCTGATCGGCTGGCGCAACGCCTTCCACAGCCAGGCGACCACCACCACTGGTCAGGCGCGCACCACCACTCCGCGCGGGGCCTGGCGATGACGCGGGGGCCGATTCGGCGCGGGACCGTGTCGACATCGTCCCGGAGTATCCGGCACCTTCCTCTAGCCATTGCGCTTTCACCGGGCGCATCCGTCCGGAGACACGTTTCGAGCGCGTAGGCCTTCGGGCCTCGACCGACTCGGCGCACGGCGGCACCGGCGTTGCAGCCTCGACGCCGCGCCCGCGATCGACCTCCGAGACGACCGAGCCCAGCGGCGCACCGCTGGACGGTAGGGAGCGCGATCTCATGGCGTTCCGTGTGGCGCATCGCCCGCCGTCGAGCCGCGACGCTCGCCCGTCCCGATCCGACCTGTCGAGACCACCGGACCACCCGCAGAGAGCCAGTCGAGGGGAGGCGCCCATGACGAGCCGGCGACGCGCGAAGGCAACGGGGAAGAACGGGGGGCCGCCTCATCCGGCGGGGACCCGCGCGTTCCGGCGCGTCGTCGTGCCCGACCGGGTCGACCTGCGCGACCGCGTCTACATGCCGCCGGTGCGGGAGGCGCCGCCCGCGACGCTGAACTCCCTCGTCAACCGGAAGGTGGAGCTGCCCGTGATGGACCAGCTCCAGACCAGCGGGTGCACCGGCTTCGCGCTGGCCAACGTCGTGAACTTCCTCCTCCGGGTGGCGCGGCGCGGGGACGAGACCCCGGTCTCGCCCCTGATGGCCTACTCGATGGCTCGCCGCTACGACGAGTTCCCCGGCGAGAACGACGAGGGATCGAGCCTCCGCGGCGCCATGAAGGGCTGGTTCCGGCACGGCGTCTGCGCGGACAAGCTGTGGGCGACGACCAGCGTCCTGGAGATCCCGCCTGCCCAGCAGGACCCGACGAAGGACTGGTGGCAGGACGCGGTCCGGCGCCCGCTCGGCGCCTATTACCGCGTGGACGCGCGCGCGGTCACGGACATGCAGGTGGGCCTCTGCGAGGTCGGCGTGCTCTACGCGAGCGCCATCTGCCACTCCGGGTGGGAGCAGGGCCTGAACCTCAAGCCGAAGCCGAAAGATCCCTGGGTGATCCCCTACCAGAAGGCGGGGATGGCTGACGGCGGCCACGCGTTCGTCCTGATCGGCTACACGGCCGAGGGCTTCATCGTCCTCAACTCCTGGGGGCGGATGTGGGGCGCGGACGGCCTCGGTGTCCTCACCTACAAGGACTGGCTCGAGCACGCGATGGACTGCTGGGCCCCGCAGCTCGGCGTCGTGACCGCCGGGCACGAGACGATCTCGAAGGCGATCTCGCTCCGCATGCCCCAGAAGCATCAGGTCCACGTCGCGACGGAGCGCGTCCTGCGGGACCGGGAGATCTCGCCGTTCGTCATCGACATGGAGAACAACGGGCGCCTCAGCCAGACCGGCGAGTTCCGGACCAGCGCGGGCGACCTGGAGTCCCTGGTGACGATCCACCTCGACGAGTTCCGCCGCCAGTGGGAGCTGGCGAAGGACGACGTCGTGGACGTGGCGATCTACGCCCACGGGGGCCTCACCGGCGAGGAGGCGGCCGCCGACACCGCGTCCAAGTGGATCCCGGCGCTCTACGGCGCCAAGATCTTCCCGATCTTCCTGATGTGGGAGACCGACCTCTTCTCGACCTTGAAGAACAAGCTCGAGGACGAGGTGGAGGGCCTCGCGAAGCCGACGGCCGGTGCGCTCGACCGGCTCCAGCGATGGTGGGACCAGCGGATCGAGAAGACGCTCGCCAGGCCGGGCTCCCTGATCTGGGGCGAGATGAAGCAGAACGCCCAGGCCATCAGCTCCAGCAAGGAGAGCGGCGCGTCCATCCTCTACAACGTGGCCCAGAAGCTCAAGGCGTTCTCGCCGGACCGTGTTCGTATCCACCTGATCGGCCACTCGGCGGGCGGGATCGTCCACAGCTACGTCGTGGAGGCGCTGGCCGCCCTGAACTGGCGCTTCAAGACCGTGATCTTCATGGCGCCCGCGGTCACGGTGGCCGAGTTCAAGCACACCGTGGTGCCGCGGCTCCTCGACGGCCGGGTCGAGCAGTACATCCAGTTCCACCTGTCCGACGATCAGGAGGGGCGCGACCCGACCTGCCGACCGATCCTGGGCTACGGGCGCTCGCTTCTCTACCTCGTCTCCGAGTCCTTCGAGCACGGGGTCCAGACGCCGGTCCTCGGCATGAAGAAGTACTTCGACGCGGAGGTGGCCGACCTGGTGCCGGGCCGGATCAAGACCTTCGTGGCGCCCGGCTCGAGCTCCGAGAGCACGACCCACGGCGGGTTCGACGACGACGCGCGGACGCTCACCAGCGTGATCAACCTGATCAAGGCGGCGCCGGCCGGGCGGTCGCGGGGTCCCGCGGCGGCGCGGAAGGGACGCACGGCGGGCGCGCGAGCCGCGCGTGGCGCGGCGGGGGCGACGGCGGCGGGCCGGCGGGGAGGCATCGCGCTGGCCGCGCCGGCCGTCGCGGCGCCGGTCGAGGGGCCCGCGGGGCGGTGGTTCTCCGGCCTCTCGAAGATCCGGGGGCGGATGGCCGACCTGAACCACAACACCGACCCCGATCTCAAGGTGTTCTCGAAGCAGACCCTGGGCGAGCTCGCGGTGTCCGACCTCATCCAGGGCAATCTCGCGCAGTTCTGCCAGAACGAGCAGATCGGCATGGTGCCGACCGACGCCTTCGCCGACGGCACGAAGACCTTCCGGTGGCTCGTGGACCGCATCCGGCTGCCGATCGAGACGGGCCTGCTGAAGCTCATGTACGGGGTCGCGGTGAAGAGCCAGTCGAAGCTTCTGGACGCTCTGGCCACGGCGATCCTGCCGCAGCGGCTCGACGCGGTCTTCCCCGGTGAGGCCCGGACGGACCTCGACGCGGCGCTCCGCCTGGCCGTGCCCGCCACGTTCTATCCCCCCGGCGGCAGCCTGCTCCAGAACGGGCGGCAGTCCGTCGCCGACCTGATCGCACGGATCATGGCGTGACGGAGGCATGAACATGACGAGAGCTCGACGTCTGGCCTCGCTCCCCGTCGCGCTCGCCCTCGCGCTGATATCTTGGATGGGCGCCGGATCCGCCCGCGCGCAGACGCCGGCGATCGAGGAGATACGGGAGGAGCTCGGCGCCTCCTACGAGACCGCGAAGGCCTATCCGTCGCTGACCCCCCGCAGCTTCATCAAGGTCGCGCACGAGGCGCTCCAGCCGCCCGAGTACCGGCTCGGGAACCTCGCGCGACCCGACCAGTGGGTCATTCGGGTCGGGGACCGGGAGCTCCTGCCGGAGCGCGTGGACCTCACGACGGCCTCGGGGCTGGCCTACCTCTATCTGAGGCCCGGGAGCGTCAGGACCGGGGACACGATCGAGGTCGGCGTCCGGGCGGAGCGGCAGCGATCCGACGGCTCGTTCCGCCCGGTGATCGTGATGCACCCGACGCCCGTGCCCGTCACGGTGATCGACCCGTTCACGCTCGTGATCGATCCCGGATTCGCGCCCGATCAGGAGCTTCGCGACGGCACGAAGAAGGACGTGGCGCGTCTCACCCTGACGCTCGACGTGCCCTCGCTGGTCCCGAACGACTTCGCCCGGTTCTACCTGGCGAGCGAGAACGTCCTGTCCACGGAGACCGAGGACCTCGGCACCAAGCTCGAGGTTCGCGTCGGGGCCGAGCGGAGCCTCCTGCGAAGCTGGTACGTGCCGGCCCTGGTCCAGGCGGAATTCCTCGGCAACCAGGACCTCTCGCAGGCGTCCCTCCTGGTGACCGGCGGCGTCCGGACGATCCTCCCGTGGGCGTGGACGCGCGCGGCGCTCTTCAACGATGTGGTGAAGGCCCCGCTGTCGCCCGTCTTCGAGGTGGCGCCGCAGTACGTGCACCTCATCCGGGTGGACTCGAACCTCACGCCGGACGCGGACCGCGACACCGCCCGGGTCCAGGGACAGGCGACCTGGGCGCCCATCTATCTCTTCCCGGGCATGTTCGGGGAGTACGCGCCGCTGCTGGAGATCCTGGCCAAGGGCTGGTGGTTCGCGGACGAGGGCGCCACGGCGACGGGCAAGCAGTGGGCGGGGCGTGTCGAGGCCTCGCTGCTCGTCCCGCTCACCGTGGTCAAGGGCTTCGGCCTCGGGCCCATCCTGAAGACCGTGGCCGGCGGCATCAACGGTCGCATTCGCCTCAAGTACACGAACGGCGCCAACGAGGCCAACGGCTACAAGAACTCCTCAGACTTCACGGTGTCCATGGAAGTGATCCAGTAGCGCGGCGATTGCCTGGCGTTCCATGCGTCCGGGTCATCTGGACCCGGGAGCAAACGAGAGCCTCGCTCCTCGTTCGGGCCCGCCGGCGGTACGCCCGGCCCGCCGGCGGGGTATGATCGAATCAGTCACCCCTCGGTCGAGCTCGCGACCCTGGTATCGGGACGACGACCGGCCGCCGGGCCTCGCAGCGGGGGTTCCGGGCGAAACCTGCACGCAAACGGGCCGGCGCGCGCCGGCAGGAGGCCTCGCATGGAGAGGAAGCAGGCATCGGAGTTTCCGCAGGAGCTCCTGGATCTCTTTCACGAATACCAGCACGGCGAGATCACGCGCCGGGCCTTCTTCGACCGCGCCAGGAAGTTCGCCGTCGGCGGGCTGACCGTCACGGCGATCTGGGAAAGCCTCCGGCCCAACTACGCGTGGGCTCAGCAGGTGCCGAAGGACGACATGCGGATCGCGACGAGCTACGAGACGGTCGCGTCGCCGGAGGGCAACGGATCGATCAAGGGCTACCTCGCGCGGCCGGCGAAGGCCGCGGGCAAGGTGCCGGTCGTGGTCGTCATTCATGAAAACCGCGGGACCAACCCCTACATCGAGGACGTGGCGCGCCGGCTGGCCGTCCTCGACTTCGTCGCCTTCGCGCCGGACGGTCTCACGTCGGTCGGCGGCTACCCGGGCGACGACGAGAAGGCGGCGGCGGCGTTCCGGACGGTCGACCAGGGGAAGATGCTGCAGGACTTCCTGGCCTCGGCGAAGTGGCTGCAGGCGCGCCCGGAATCGAGCGGCAAGCTGGGCGCGGTCGGGTTCTGCTTCGGCGGCGGGGTCGTGAACCAGCTCGCGGTCCGGATGCCGGAGCTCGTCGCGGGGGCGCCGTTCTACGGCCGCCAGCCGACCGCCGACGACGTGCCGAAGATCAAGGCGTCGCTCCTCCTCCACTACGCCGGCAACGACCAGGGGATCAACGCGGGGATCGCGGCGTACGAGGCGGCGCTCAAGGCGAGCGGCAAGGCCTACACGGCGTACGTCTACGACGGCACGCAGCACGGGTTCCACAACGACACGACGCCGCGCTACGACGAGGCCGCGGCCAAGCTCGCCTGGCAGCGCACCGTCGACTTCTTCAACCGCACGCTGCGCGGCTAGCGCTCCGCCCGGCGCGCGTTCCGCAGGGACGGCCCTCGCCGGTGCGCCGGCGAGGGCCATGTCATGCCCGCCGTCCATGCGCGCCGGGTACCGGGAAGGAGAGACCCCATGACCGGACGCCCGACGCAGTTCGGCCGGATCCACGCCCCGGACGAGGCCTGGCTCGCCCTCGCCGCGCCCGAGCCCATCCTCGAGCCGGAGCTCCCCATCATCGACACCCACCACCATCTCTGGGACCGGGACGGTCACCGCTACTTCGTCCAGGACTACCTGGCCGACGTTGCCACCGGCCACCACCTCGTCGCGTCCGTGTTCATGGAGTGTCATTCGATGTACCGGGCGACGGGGCCGGCGGCGATGCGGCCGGTGGGCGAGACCGAGTTCGTCGCCGGCCAGGCGGCGATGAGCGACAGCGGCGCCTACGGTCCCGCGCGCGTCGCGGCGGGCATCGTGGGGTTCGCCGACCTGACGCTCGGAGATCGAGTCGAGCCGGTGCTGGAGGCGCACCTCCGCGCGGCGGGCGGGCGCTTCCGCGGCGTGCGTCACTCGGCGGCGTGGGACGCAAGCGACGCGATCGGGAACATCGGGGCCCTCGGAGGACCCCACATCTACCGGCGCGAGGACGTCCGCGCGGGCCTCGCGCGTCTTGCGAAGCTCGGCCTGTCGCTCGATGCCTGGGTGTTCCATCCCCAGCTCGCCGACGTGGTCGACCTGGCGCGCGCGTGCCCCGACGCCCGCATCGTGCTCGGGCACGTGGGCGGGCCGCTCGGCTACGGCCCGTATGCCGGGAAGCGCGACGAGGTGTTCGCGAGCTGGAAGGCGCAGCTGACCGAGCTGGCGCGGTGCGAGAACGTCAACCTGAAGATCGGTGGGATGATGATGCGGCTGGCGGCCTTCGACTACCGGACGGCGCCGCGGCCGGCGTCCTCGGCCGAGCTCGGGGCGCTCTGGCGCCCGTTCATCGAGACGGGCATCGAGCTGTTCGGGCCGGGGCGATGCCTTGTCGAGAGCAACTTCCCCGTCGACAAGATGGGGATCGGCTGGGGCGCGTACTGGAACGCCTTGAAGCAGATCACCGCCGGCGCGTCGGCGACGGAGAAGCTGGCGATGTTCAGCGGCAACGCGCGCCGCGTCTACCGCCTCGACTGATCGCTGGCGGCTGCCGGCCTGTCGCGGCGGCGACAGCCTGTCGTCCGGACTCCGTCCGGGTGCGCCGCTCCCCTCACGGGAGCTTGTCGAAACACGGCCCTGGGCTCGCCCCACATCGGCATTTCGGGACACGTCGCATCAGTCCCATCGCGGCAGCCGAATTGCACCACGACGAGCGTCGGTCGATCGCGCACTGTTCCTCCAACGGGCGGAGGGGTAGATGGGGCTCATCGCGGAGAGCAAGCGCCTCATCCGGACCCATGGGCTCGACCGGTTCGGCACGGCGTACCTTCTTGAATCGCCGCTTCCCGGGCCAGAGCCGCTGCGAATCCTTGCCATCAATCTGCCACTCCCGTACCTCCAGGACGTCTTCGACGGGCCGCTGACCCAGGTCGGCCGGCGCCCGTGCCTCATCGGGGACCTCCGTCGCCTCGCGCGGCGCCTGGCGCCCCGGGCCGACGTGTGCCTCGCGCGGGTGCCCGCGCGGCGCGCCCGGCGACTGCCGGCGGGTGCCGGCGTCCTCCGCGGCGGTATCCGGATCCGGCAGGGGGTCGACATCCCCGACGACTGGGAGGCGCTACGCCGGACCTTCCACGCGACCAAGCGCCGGCTGGCCGCCGCCTATGCGCGCGGCGCGCCGCCAGCGCACGAGGTCTCGCAGGACGAGCGGGATCTTGCGTTCTTCTATCACCAGATGTACCTCCCCCACATGCGGCGCCGCTTCGGGCGCTTCGCGCGCCTGGACTCGTACGCCTCCATGGCGGACGCCTTCCGGCGCGGCTTCCTGGTGAAGGTGCCCGCGGGGCCCGAGCCGGTCGCGGCGGCGCTCTGCGAGATCCGCGGCCGGACGTACATCTACCGGCGGATCGGCGTCCGCGAGACCGAGACGGACCCGGTGCGCGGCGGCGCCACCTCGGCCCTCTACTACCTCATGCTGCGGCAGGCCTGGGAGCGTCGGGTCTCCCACCTCGACATGCTGAGGGCGCGAGCCTTCCTCCGGGACGGGGTCTACCTCTTCAAGCGCCAGTGGGGCGCCCGCGTCATGCCCGATGACGGCGGCTCGACGGACGCGCTCTTCTGCGTGCCCGCCGGCCCGCCCCGGAAGGTCGCCACATTCTTCGAGCGATGCCCGCTGATCGTCGGGAGCCCGTCGGGGCTCGTGGCTGCCGTTGGCGTCACGGGCGCCGGGCTCGACGCCGCGAGTCTCGCGAGCCGCTACGGCTCACCCGGTCTGGCCGGCCTCCTCGTGTTCGGCCCCGACGTCCCGGAGCCCGTCGCGGTTCCGCTCTCGACGATGCCCCCGGCGCCCACGCCGGCGGCCGCCGCCGCGCCGTCGGCCTGATTCGTCTATCATGCGAGCCACGGGCCGCGCCGGCGCGTCCGGGCTCGGTCGAGGGGAGGATCGCCGTCGATGGCCGCGGGGCCAGGCTACGTCCACGGGTACTCCGACCGCGAGGCGGAGCGGCTGGTCGACCAGGCCGCCGCGCTGACCGAGCTCCTCCACCACGACACGCGGTACCCCGCCGGCGCCCGGATCCTCGAGGCAGGCTGCGGGGTCGGCGCCCAGACGGTGACGCTGGCGGCGCAGAGTCCCGGAGCCACGATCGTCTCCATCGACGTGTCACCCGAGTCGCTGGCCGCGGCCCGCGAGCGGGTCGGCGCGGCCGGTCTCGGGAACGTGACGTTCGAGCAGGCCGACCTCTATGCCGCGCCATTCCCGGAGGCGAGCTTCGATCACGCGTTCGTCTGCTTCGTCCTCGAGCACCTCGAGCGGCCCGGGGCCGCGCTCGCGGCCCTCCGGCGTGTCCTCCGGCCCGGCGGGACCATCACCGTCATCGAGGGCGACCACGGGTCGGCCTACTTCCATCCCCGGAGCGCCCACGCGCAGCGCGCCATCGACTGCCTGATCACGCTCCAGGCGCGGGCAGGCGGCGACTCCCTGATCGGACGCTCGCTCTACCCGCGGCTCGTCGAGGCCCGCTTCGCGGACGTCCGCGTGTCGCCGCGGATGGTGTATGTGGACGCGAGCCGGCCCCATCTGGTCGAGGGCTTCACGCGGCGGACGTTCACCGCCATGGTCGAGGGCGTCGGCGTGCGCGCGCTGGCGGAGGGGCTCGTGGACGCGGCGGCCTGGCAGCAGGGGATCCGGGACCTCTACCGCACCGCGGAGCCGGACGGAACGTTCTGCTACACGTTCTTTAAGGCGGTGGCCCGGAAGGTCTGACGTGCGGCCGGCCCGCCGCGCGGGGGCCCGGCGCCCGCACGGGGACGAGGCCGACGTTCACGGCTTCGTGACGGGTGCGGTCATCGGGTGTGCGTGTCCGCCGTGTGCGGGCGCGCCGCCGTGGGACATGGGCATCTCGTCGTGGCCACCGGAGAGGCTCTTCAGGTAGGCCACGAGGTCGATCAGCTGTCGGCCGGTCAGCACGTCCGTGTAATCCGGCATGCGGGAGGAGCCGTCCGGGCCGACGTACCCGGGCCCCGTGACGATGACGGCATTGGGGTTCATGATCGCCTCCGCGAAGTACTCGGCGGGGTGGTGGCTCCCCATCCCCGTCAGATCGGGCCCGACATCCTCGGCGGACTTCGCCCCGGACGGGAACGTCTCGCCCCTCACGGCATGGCAAGTGTGGCACTCCAGCTTGGCGAACACCGCCCGGCCCTCCTTGGGGTCCCCGGCGGGCATGGTGAAGCGCCATCCGCGTGGAACGCCACCGCTCCGATGGAGCTCCTCCATCGTGATCCGTACAGGGGCCGGCGGGTGCTCGTGGGGCGGGGTGCCGGGCGGATGGGTGTGTCTCGGCTGGTCGTCGGCCCGACAGATGCCGCCGGCGATGGCGACGATGGTCAAGGCCGCGGCCAACACCGCGTGCCCGGTGGGGCGCATGATTCCTCCTCCGGTCGGGAGCCTCGGCGACGAGCCGGCTCCCTGACTCGCGTATGTAGGCCCGGGCTGACGGCGGGCTTCTGTGATCCATGTCTCACCCCGGAGAGACCTAGGTCACGTCCCCCTCGGCCGCCGAGCGCCATCCTCTTCCCCGATGGCTTAAGTGCGCGCCGGCGAACCGCAGGATGGAACCACGGAGCAGAGTGAGCGGGCGGAGGAGGCGTCGGGTTGGAGCTTAGGGCCGTCGGGCGAAGCCTGGCCGACCGATCCGACCTCGCGGATCTCGTCCGGCTCTATCTCCGCGACATGGGGAAGTTCCGCCTTCTGACCGCGGTCCAGGAGGTGGCCCTGGGCCGGATCATCGAGGCCTGCCAGGAGCGCGTTCGGCGTCAGGCGGCAGAGCTCCCGTGCGTGCGCCGGGACCTTCTGACCATGGTTTCGCGCGTTCGATCGTCGCGAGTCCTGGCGGACCACGTGCTGGCATCGTCCGACGGCTCCCGTCCCGATCTTGGCGACGTCGACGGGATCCTCCGCGCCTGCGCCCGAGGTCGGCGGCTGGATCGCCAGCTGCGCGCGCTCGAGGCGGCCCGGGCCCGGACTCGCATGCCGTCGTCCCGGAGGGCCGCGCAGGCCCGGGTTGCCGAGTGCCACCGACGGTGCAGTCAGCTCGTCGGCGACCTGCCGATCAAGCCCGATCTGGTCGAGGAGTGCCTGGCGCGGTTCCGGGCGCGCATCGAGGGGCGGGGAAGGACGCGGCCGCCCCGCGGGCGGGTGCGAGCCGCGAGGCGTCGCGCGGAGGTCGGCCTGCCTCCGCCGCGAGCCCGGCGGATCCTCGAGGAGATCGAGGCTGCGCAGACCGAGTGTCGCGGAGCCAAGCAGGCGCTCGCCGAGGCGAACCTGCGGCTGGTGATCCACGTCGCGAAGCGGTACCTGAACCGTGGCCTGCCGCTCCTCGACCTCATCCAGGAGGGCAACATCGGCCTCATGAAGGCGGTGGACCGCTTCGACCATCGCCGCGGGTTCAAGTTCTCGACCTACGCGACCTGGTGGATCCGGCAGGCCATCACGCGCGGGATCGCCAACCGCGGACGGACGATCCGCCTGCCGGTGCACATGGTCGAATCAGTCCAGCGTCTCACCAGGGTCCGGCGCGGGCTCGTCCAGAACCTGGAGCGCGAGCCTACCCTGGAGGAGCTGGTGGGCGAAACCGGCTTCTCGTGGGGGAAGGTCGAGCGCGCCCTCGAAGCCGCTCGGGAGCCCGTGCCGCTGGAGACGAGGGTGGGACAGGACACGCACCTCGGCGAACTTCTGCCGGACGCCGAGACGGCGTCGCCGGAGTCCGTGGCGCTCGAGCGCGACCTGGCCCGCCGGATCGCACAGGCGCTGTCGTTGCTCGATCCCAGGGAGGCGGAGATCCTACGCCTCCGGTTTGGCCTCGCCCAGCGAGACGAGCGGACGCTGGCCGAGATCGGACAGCGGTTCCACGTCACCCGGGAACGGATTCGCCAGATCGAGGTGCGGGCGCTGGCGAAGCTGCGCCCCCTCCTGGCGTCCGACAACGCCGACCCGAGCGTCCGCTAGACCGGCGTCGGACCGCTAGCACCCGATCGCGCTGGGCGCGCGCAGGCGCGCCGCATAGCGCTCGTACGCGCGGAACACCATGACGTGGAAGTGCGGCTGCGCGAACTCCTCGATCGCGTCCACGAGACCCCGCGCGTTCAGGCGCCGGAAAACCGCCCGTAGCCAGGCGATCTCCACGTCCGAGTGCTCGACCTTCGACAGGTCCACTGCGGCGCCGGTGAGGTGCGTGGACGCCAGCGGGCCGCGGGCCGGCGCCGCGTTCCCGTTCCACGCTTCCAGCGCCCGCTGAACCGCCTCGGTCCTGGACAGGTCCGTGACGCGCAGGCGGCTGCCGAACCGCGCGCTGACCGCAGCGCCGAGCTGGCGCAGGAAGGTGCGGGTCCACGGACGGGTGACGCGCCGCCAGCCCGGCACGCCCACCACGGCAAAGCCCGGCGTGACGGGGGGGACGGACACCAGCAGTCCGGCGCGCACGAACCGGTCGAGGACCGCACGGGTTCGGATCCGCGAGAGCCGGTCGGCGTCCGCGCCGGCGTTCTCCCGCGCTCGATGCCCCCGGCTCGCCGGGATCGGCCGCGCCATGGAGGCAAGTTCGCTGTCGCCGAGACGCTCGACGCCGGGCAGCGCGAGGATGTCCCCCGGCCGGATCGGCCGCGCGGAGTCGATGGTGTTCAGCCGCCGGATGCGTGCGGCCGAGGTCTTGGCCTGGCGCGCGATCCGGGCGAGGGATTCCCCGCGCTGCACGACGTGGCACCACGGTGGCAGGGCCATCGCCTCCGGGACGGCCGTCGCGAGGCTGGCGAAGGCCGCCAGAGCGGTGCCCCACGCCCGGAGCGCCCCCGTGGGGCGTCTCATGGAGGCCCCCAGACCAGCGAGTCGTGGAGCCAGCCCTCGCCCACCTCGTGACGGACGCGGAGCCAGCGCCCGGAGCGCTCGAGCACCAGGAGGTTCACGCCGCGCTCGGCCGTGAAGACGACGGGGTAGCCAGTGCCGGGGCGCTCCCGCACGTTGATCACGTCGCGGACGACGACGACCGCGGGCTTGCCGTCGATCAGGCGGGCGTTGATCCAGGCCGATTCGTCGGAGGAGTCCCGCACGTGGAGCCACTCGCCCCGTTCGCCGACCACCCGGAAAGGCTCGTTCTCGTGCGCCCGGCGGACCAGCTCCGCCCGGGGGGACGGTTTGATCCGGAGGTTCGCCACGTCCACCTTGACGCGGACGAAGCGCTCCGCCCGCGCATCCGCGTCGCGGGGTTGGAGGCCTAGGCTGACGACAAGGAGGAGACCGAGGACCCACGGGAGCGCCCGGGGGATGCTCGCCAGTCGCGTACGCATGTCGCACCTCCGCGCGTGTTTGTGAATGGGGGATGTCCGGACGCCGCGCGGGGGTACGGGGAGACGCGATGCCGCACCGCACAGGGAAGGTCGGACGGCTCTCCGCGGTTGCCGGCGCGCGCGGCGCCAGTCGGGAAGACTAGCGCGCGATCGGCGCCGTCAGAAGACGCCGCGCCCGAGGAGGCGGAACGCCGGCAGATTCTCGAGACTCCGCACGTCTCGACTGTAGCCGGGCCGAGGTCCGCCGCCCCACGAAAATCGTCGGCGCGGGTCGGGCCCGCGATCGCCGGACGACGTCCCGTGGGGTCCGGCGGTCGGGCGTACTCAGGACGTGCCGGGCCACCGGTCGCCGCTCAGGCGCTCGAGCTCGGCACGGTCGAGGATCGAGACCGAGCGGCCCTCCAGCCGGATCGCGCCGGCCTCCTCGAGCTGGCGGAGCGTGCGCGTGGCGACCTCCCGGACGGTGCCGACCATGGCGGCCAGCTCGTTCCGCGTGGGCAGGTCCACGACCGCTCGGGTGCCTGCGAGCCGCAGCAGGGCCCCGGCCATGCGTGAGATCACCCGCCGGAGGGAGAGATCGCCGGCCAGCCGGGCGAGGTTGCGGAGCCGTCCGGCCATCACGCGTACGACCGCCGCGGCGATCTGGTGGTATTCGCGCATCAGGGTGGCGAGCGATTCGGCGTTGATGAGCAGGATCAGGGTCGGCTCGACCGCCTGCGCCGTGGCGATCGTCGGCTTGCCGTCGAAGGCGGAGGCGTCGTTCAGGGACTCGCTCGCGGAGGTGTGGAACAGATCCTGCTCGCGCCCGTCCTCGGAGGTCCGGAAGAGGCGCACGGTTCCCGACACGACGATGTAGAGACCCGGCACCGATTCGCCCTCTACGTAGATGAAGGCCCCCTTCTCGTACAGGCGCAGGGTGGCCCGCCGGACCACGACGTCGAGCACATCGACGTCCAGGGCCGAGAAGAAGGGGTGGCGCGCGAGCGCCGTGGCCGGGTTGACCTCATGCTTCACCATGCTTCACCGTCGGTCCCCGGGTGACATTCTAGCAGTGCCTCCGGCTCCTCGGCGCTTCGTGCACGATGGCGTCCGACGCTGCCCGGATGACTCGGCGGCCTGCCTCGAAGCGTCCTGTCAAGCAGAATCGATCCTGGTTGGTCAGAACCGGGCCATCGCGTCCGTCGCGGCGCGTCGCGCCTCGCGGGCTCGCGTGATTTTGTCACAGTGTCGCGCCTCCTTCTGCGGGCAAGGTACCCGGTGTGTTCGAGCCGATGGCCGGTCAGAGGCGGGAGGCGAATGCTGCCGTGAAGTCCAAGAGCCCGGACAAGAGCGCGGAGCGGGCGAGACGCGGGAATACCGCGCGGCGTGCGGCGCCGGACGCTGCGGCTTCTCGTCGACGCCCAGTACGTCGTGCGAGCCGCGCTCTCGTCGCTGCTCGACCAGAGCACCCCACCGGAGGTCAGCCCCTGTATCCACGAGCTCGCCTACGCCGCGACATGGTTCTGCGACGCTCTCGAGCGGCATCTTCCCCGCTGGACGGGAAGGCGACTGGGAGGAAGCGGTCGCCCGCCTGGGGGTCTCGATCGAGCGCATGGCCGAGGTGCCGACGCTGACCGATCGACTGCGCCTTATCAACCGCGCCCAGCGCTGGACGGTGGCGCAGATCGCCGTCCTTTCGGCCGAGGACCTCGACCCCGACGTGCGGGCGCTCCTCGAGGAGGCCAGCGCAATCTACCTTCGCGGCGGGCGGCGATGCGAGGAGATCATCGCGGCCCTCGACCGCGACCGCGAGCTGCCGTCCCGCGGCGGGATGAGGGCGTGCCCGCCGGCCCCCCGGTCACGCGGGGCAGCCGTCCCGACTCGTCTACGCACTGGCCATGCCGCCTGAGCCAGGGTCGAGGACCGCACGCCCTGCCAGGGAGCGCGCGCCGCGCCGGCGGGTCGGCGCGCCGCGCCGGAAGGCCCTCCGGCTGCCCACCAACCCCATCGCGCGCCTCCACGACTGGCTCCGCGGGCAGCCCGACCGGGCTGGTCGCGCTCGCGCTGTCGGTCGGAGCCGGCAGCGGCGTCGGGCGCGGTCGCGTTCCGGTACCTCATCGCGTGGTTCACGCTGGTCTTCAGCGGCCACGCGGACTACAGCGCCGTCGGCCCGGCGCGCCCATCCCTGGCTGCCCGTCACTCGGGACGTGGTTCGTCCTGCTCGCGCCGGCGGTCGGCGGCCTGATCTACGGGCCGCTCGTCGACCGGTTCGCCCGGGAGGCGCGCGGGCACGGGGTTCCCGAGGTGATGCTCGCCGTGGCGCAGCGGAGCGGGCGGATCCGCCCCCAGGTCGCGGTGGTCAAGTCGCTCGCGTCGGCGCTCTGCATCGGCTCGGGCGGGTCGGTCGGACGCGAGGGTCCGATCGTCCAGATCGGCTCCGCGCTCGGATCGTCGATCGGGCAGCTGCTCCGCGTCCCCGAGTCCCGCCTGCCGCTTGATGGTGGCCTGCGGCGCGGCCGCCGGCATCTCGGCGACCTTCAACGCGCCGATCGCCGGCGTGATCTTCGCCCTGGAGCTCATCCTCCGCGACTTCACGGCGGAGTCGTTCGGGGTCGTCGTCCTCGCGTCGGTCGTCGCGGACGTGATCGGCCGGGCCGCGGTCGGCGGCGGGGCGTTCCTGACGCTCCCGCCTTTCGCGCTCACCTCGCTCTGGGAGTACGGCCTCTACGCCGGCCTGGGCGTCCTGGCCGCGCTCGCCGGGGTTGGCTTCATCCGGGTGCTCTACGGCAGCGAGGACATCGCCGACCGGCTGTGGCGGGGTCCGGAGTGGCTGCGGCCGTGCGTCGGCGGCCTGGCTCTCGGCGCCGTCCTGCTGCTCGCTGCCCGCAGATGTACGGCGTCGGATACCCGGTGCTCGAGCGGGCCGATCCGGGGCGAGTACGTCGGTCGGCTTCCTGCTCCTGCTGCTGGCGGGGAAGATGCTCGCGACCAGCCTGACGATCGCGATCGGCGGCTCCGGCGGCGTCTTCGCCCCGTCGCTGTTCATGGGCGCCATGCTCGGGGCGGCCTACGGACACGCTGATACACGCGCTCGCAGCCGGGGATCGCCGGCCCGGCCGGCGCGTACGGCCTGGTGGGGATGGGGGCGATGTTCGCCGGCGACCGCCCGCGCGCCGATCACGGCGGTGCTCATCATCTTCGAGCTGACCGGGGAGTACCGGATCATCCTGCCGCTCATGATGGCGATCGTCGCTGGCGACCGCCGTCGCCAACATGCTGACGCGAGACACGATCTACACGTTGAAGCTGCGCCGCCGCGGGATCGAGATCGACCAGGAGCGGCCGGCGAGTCCGATGCGGCTCCTGGCCGTCCGGGACGCGATGCAGGCCCTGCCGGCACCGGTCTCCCAGGACCTCCGGCTCGCCGAGGTCATCGCCCGGTTCGCCGAGCAGGGACGGGACGCCCTGCCGGTCGTGGACGCCGGGGGCCGGTACCGCGGCACCGTGACCTCGCGGCGCGTCGAGCAGGCGCTCCGCGAGAATGGCCGGGTGGCGCTGGGGGACCTCGCGGAGAGCATCCCGACGCTGCGCCCCGACGAGACCCTGGAGGATGCCGTGGCCCTGCTGGTGCGGAGCGCCGGGGCCGGGCTGCCGGTCGTCGACCCCGATCGGCACGGGGTCGTCGGCTGGCTCACGCACCACGACGTCCTGCGCGCCTACTACGAGGCGGTGAAGCGGAGCAAGGGACCGGTCCGGCCCCGGCGGCGCGCCGAGACCTGACGGAGGCCTCGCGCGGATCGTGACTTAGGTCTCGCCTAGAGCTTCGCCAAGGGCCCGCCCCCGATCATCAGCGAGGATCCGAAGGTCGAGCTCCTTGAGAAGGACGCGGAGTACCACGTCACGACCGGCTACCCGGGCCCGCTAACGCCGGCCGGCGACGAGGTGTACCAGCAGTTCGTGATGATCGACGCGGTGGCGCAGTACTGGACCGACGGATGGACCTCGCCCAGACGATCAAGGGGATCTACGCGAAGTTCGCGTGAGCCGGGGGCCGGGGAGGCACGGCCCGCCGGACCGCCACGGTCTCCGGGCGCCGTGACTTAGGTCGCCCCGGACCGCGACGCCGGTCACGGCGCCTCGAGGCCGGTCGCGTCATCCTCTTCTCAGACGAACCCTCGGGATCGTCCCGGCCAGGGGGGGACGGCACATGTGGCGCTCCTCAATCTGGCATCGGTGGAACGTCTCGAGACGGGGAGGAAGCGATGACGAAGACCGTGTACCGACCGCAGGAGGTGCATCTCTCGGGGCTGACCGGGATCTCCGACCGGACGCTGGAGATGCACGTCGACCTGTATCGGGGATACGTCAAGAACACGAACCTGCTCACCGAGCAGCTGGCGGAGATGCGGCACGCGGGGCGGGCCGGCGCGGCGAATCCGGCCTACGCGGAGCTGACCCGCCGCCTGGGATTCGAGTACGGCGGGATGGTGCTTCACGAGTACTACTTCGGCAACCTCGCCCCCAAGGGGCGGGGTGAGGCGTCCGTACCCTTGCGCCAGGCCCTCGAGCAGGCGTTCGGCGGCCTCGACGCCTGGAAGGCCGACTTCGCCGCGGTGGGGAGCCTGCGGGGCGTGGGCTGGGCGATCCTCTACGAGGATCCCGCCAACACGCCAGCTCTCGAACCAGTGGGTCACCCTCCACCAGCAGGGTGTGCCGCCCGGCTTCAAGCCGCTGCTGGTGATGGACGTGTGGGAGCACGCGTACCTGCTCGACTACACGCCGGCCGAGCGGGGCAAGTACATCGACGCGTTCTTCGCGCAACATCGACTGGACCGCGGTCAACGGCCGGCTGGCGAGCCCGGTGGCGGATCGCGTGGTGCGCCACGCGGCCTGACGGACGTGCCGGCGGCATCATGCGCGGAAGGAGGGACCGGAGCCATGAAGAAGGTCATTCCTGCGTCGGCGCGATGGGAGTCGGACCGGCGGCGGCGCTTCTCGTGTGGACGGCCGTGGTGGGCGCGCAGGCGGGCGGCGAGGTGGCGGGCGAGGTCAAGCTCGTCGGAGCGCCCCCGCCGGCCCGCGTCGTGGAGGTGAACAAGGACACTGGCGGTCTGCGGCAAGGAGAAGAAGATCGTCGACGTCAGCGGTCGGCCCGGGCAACGGCCTGGCCGGCGCCGTCGTCTCGATGCCAGACGCGAAGGGCAAGCAGTCGCCAGGCAAGGCCACGCTCGACCAGAAGGGGTGCGAGTTCCACCCGGAGGTCCTGGTCATGGCGCCCGGCGAGCTCGACGTCAGGAACTCGGACGGGATCCTCCACAACATCCACAGCTTCTCGTCGGCCAACTCTCCCTTCAACATGGCGCAGCCGAAGTTCCGGAAGGTGATCTCCGAGGAGATCGGCAAGCCGGAGATCATCCGGGTCCAGTGCGACGTGCACAGCTGGATGCACGGCTGGCTGTTCGTGACGGACCATCCGGCGACCGTGACCGATACCGCCGGCGCCTTCACGCTCGAGAACCTCTCTCCGGGGAAGCACAAGATCGAGGTCTGGCACCCTGTCCTCGGATCGCAGTCGAAGACCGTGGACGTCAAGCCCGGCGAGACGGTGAGGGTGACCTTCGAGCTGGCGACGAAGAAAGGCTGAGCGCTCTCCCGGGGGCGAGGGTCAGGCCGCGAGCCGGATCGCGGCGGACCCACGTGCAGCCCGGCATTGGCCCGCGCGACGATCTCTTTGATCCCCAGCTCTGCGTAATTGAGGTCACACGCTGTGCTCGGGCCCCGCCTGGCGCGGGGCGCCCTTGCGCCGGCGCGCCCCGGCCGGGTAGAAGCGAGTGACGGCAGCGCCGCGATGGCCGGCCGCCTTGACGTGACCCCGGACCGAGGAGCCCACACGCCATGCCGAAGCCCCGACTCGACGCGCGCGCGAAGGCCCTGCTCGCCCAGCGACCGCCCGCGGACGCCGTGTCCTACATGCCGCCGCCCGGGCGGCTCTCCCTCATCATCAAGCTGGTCGGCACCGACCAGGACCGCCTGACGCGCCCCGGCGACCGCGGCCTCTTCTGCTACACGGACCGGCTGAGCTACCAGCCGGGCGACGAGGTGCGGTTTCACACGTCGACCTCGGCGTCGCGCTACTCCATCGAGATCGCGCGGGTCGGCGCCGCGCGCGAGGTGGTGTGGACGAAGAGCGGCATCCCGGGCGCGCTCCACCCGACGCCGCCCGAGGCCTACGGCCGCGGCTGCGGCTGGCCGGACGGCTTCGGCTTCCGGATCCCGAAGGACTGGCGGTCCGGCTACTACGCGGTGACGCTCCGGGCCGAGGACCGGAAGGGCGAGCCTCTCGAGTGGGACCACTTCTTCGTCGTGCGGGCGCCCGCCGGGAAGCGCGCCGCGCGGATCTTGATGATCCTCTCGACCAACACCTACGCCGCGTACAACACCTGGGGCGGGAAGTGCCTCTATGCCAGCGACGACCGGTCCGTCGCGTGCCGGCTCTCGTTCCAGCGGCCGTGGCAGCGGGGCCTCCTGCGCCGGCCGCCGAGCACGATCCGCAACATCAACGCGGGAATCCCGGGCTTCGGCGAGCGCCCGGTGTTCGACGCGCCGCCGCGCCAGGTCCAGCAGGGCTACCATCACTGGACGCGCTTCGCCGGCTTCCAGACGTGGGAGTCGATCTTCGTGCCGTGGCTGGAGGCGAGCGGCTACGCGGTCGACTACTGCGTCCAGGGCGACCTCGACCGCGATCCCGGAGTGGTCGAGGGGTACCGCATGCTGACCTCCGCCGGCCACGACGAGTACTGGTGCGTGGCAGGAGCGGGACGTCGTGGACGACTTCGTCGAGGCGGGCGGGAACGCGGCGTTCTTCATCGGCAACGCGGCGTTCTGGCAGGTGCGCCTCGAGGACGACGGCCAGGTGATGGTCTGCTACAAGTACTTTCCCGAGTTCGATCCCGTCTACGGGACCGCGCGGGAGAAGTACCTCACCGGCATGTGGTCGAACCCGCGCACCGGCCGGCCCGAGAACGAGACCTTCGGGCTCTCCTTCACGCGGGGCGGCTACCACGGCCTGGGCTTCATCATGCCGAGGTCGTCCGGCGGCTACATGGTGTACCGTCCCGGCCACTGGGCCTTCGCCGGCACCCACCTCGAGTACGGCGACGTCTTCGGCGGCAAGGACCGGATCGTCGGCTACGAGTGCGACGGGCTCGACTTCGTGACGCGGAACGGGCTCCCGTACCCGACCGGGCGCGACGGCGCGCCGATGAGCACCGAGATCCTGGCGCTCGCGCCCGCGTCGCTCGGCGAGCGGCCCTCCGCGGAGCGCGAGGTCGTGTGGGACCAGCGCGACCTGGAGGCGGTGGTGCGCCAGCTCGAGGGGCGGGTCACGCCCGCGGGGCTCGAGAAGTACCGCTACGGCACGGCCGCCGTGGTCACGTTCACCCGAGGGAAGGGGACGGTCTTCAACTGCGGCTCGACCGAGTGGTCGTACGGCCTCCAGGGCCGCGACCTGTTCGTCGAGCGCGTCACGCGGAACGTCTTCGACCGCCTGTCGGCCTAGCGCGCTTCCGGGGGGCCGGCGGCCCCGCCGCGCCGTGCTCGTCGCGGCGGGGAATCGGGCTATCCTGGAGGCCGCGTGCTCCGGCGTCGTCCCGCCTCCCGCGTCGGGGCGGGCTCGCGCGCCGGAGCCGGAACCACACCTGTCGCCGACGGAGGAAGCCTGATTGTCGACCATCCTGGTGACCGGGGCCGCCGGCTTCATCGGCTTCCACCTGGCGCGGCGCCTCCTAGCCGACGGCCATCGGGTCGTGGGCCTCGACAACCTGAACGACTACTACGATCCGGCCCTCAAGGAGGCGCGGCTTGAAGCAACTGGGGGCCGGGGCGGGTTTCTCCTTCGAGCGCCTCGAGCTGGCCGACGGGAAGGCGGTGGCGGATGCCTTCCGCCGGCACGCGCCCGCCCGCGTCGTGCACCTCGCGGCCCAGGCCGGGGTGCGCTACTCGCTCGACCAACCCGTCCGCGTACGTGGACGCCAACCTGGTCGGCTTCGCCAACGTGCTCGAGGGGTGCCGGCACCACGCGGTCGGGCACCTCGTGTTCGCCTCGTCGAGCTCGGTCTACGGCGCCAACACGCGCCTGCCCTTTTCCGTGCGGGACAACGTGGACCACCCGCTCAGCCTGTACGCGGCGACGAAGAAGGCGAACGAGCTGATGGCCCATTCCTACGCGCACCTCTACGGCCTGCCGTGCACCGGTCTCCGGTTCTTCACCGTGTACGGACCGTGGGGGCGGCCCGACATGGCGCTCTTCCTGTTCACGCGGGCGATCCTCGAGGACCGGCCCATCGACGTGTTCAACGACGGGAAGATGCGGCGGGACTTCACGTACGTGGACGACGTCGTCGAGGGCATCGTGCGCGTGCTGGCGCGCCCCGCGTCGCCGGATCCCGCGTGGCACGGGGCGGCGCCCCAGCCCGCCAGCAGCCAGGCGCCGTACCGCGTCTACAACATCGGCAACGGACGGGCGGTCGAGCTCCTCCGCTACATCGAGGTGCTCGAGGCGTGCCTCGGGCGCAAGGCGAAGCGGAACTTCCTGCCGATGCAGCCAGGCGACGTGCCGGTCACCGAGGCCGACATCAGCGACCTCGTGCGGGAGTTCAACTACCGGCCGGAAACGACCGTGGAGGAGGGGGTCGCGCGGTTCCTCGAGTGGTACCGCGCCTACTACCGGGTCGGCTGAGGGCCGGGCGCCTCCCGCCCGAACCGCTGGCGGAGCCGCGCGGCGAACGGGAACGGCGCGAGCCATCGCCGGACGGCGGCGCCGTCGACCCGGCGGCGCCCCTGGATCTCCTGCCGCGTTGCCCAGACGTGGCGAAGCAGCCGCAGCGCGCCGACGTACCCCGTGAGCGCGGCCGGGCGCGTCACCGCGTAGTCGACGAACCGGAGGGCCTCCGAGACGGCGAGGACGCCCGCGTCGGGGAGGAGATCGGCGGCCCGGTCGTTGCGCAGGATCATGAGGTAGCGGTTCTGCAGCGAGTGGCGGGCCACGTGGACGGCGTGGCGGCGCCGGTCGCCTTGGTGACCGCGCTCGTGCTCGGCCACGGCCCCGGGGACGTAGTGGGCCCTCCAGCCCCGGAGCCGCGCGCGCCAGTCGAGGTCGACGTCCTCCAGGTAGGCGAAGAACGCCGCCTCGAAGTAGTCGCCGCCGACCCGCACGTCCTCGAGCATCGCATGCCGGTAGAGCGCGGCCGCCGCGCAGACGCCGAACACCTCGCCCGCGGCGTCGTACTGGCCGCGGTCGACCTCGCCGGACCCCCGGTTCACCGGCACCCGGTTCCGGCAAAGCACGTGCCCCGTGGAGTCGAGCACCGCGCCCGTCGCGGACCCGGCCGGGCGGACGAGCTTCCCGGTCACGCTCCCGATCGAGGGATCAGCGTCGGCAGCCGCCACGAGCCGCGCGACGTAGTCGGGGCGGAGGTAGACGTCCGGGTTCAGGAGCAGGACGTAGGGCGTCGCGGCCCGGCGGATGAGCTCGTTCGCGGCTCGCGCGAAGCCCACGTTCGCCGGGGAGCGCTCGACCCGGAGCCCCCGCGCCTCCACGACCGCGACCGAGCGATCGGCGGAGGCGTTGTCCCACAGGAGGACTTGGATCGGCGGGTGCGTCTGGGCGGCGAGGGCGTCGAGGCACCGCCCGACCTGGCGCTCGCTGTTGTAGGTGACGATGCACGTCGACACGCCACCGGCGCCAGTCGCCGCCGACGCCGGTTCCGGGGCAAGGGCCCGGGCCCGATCCGTCATCCCGCCACACGATAGACACGGCGACCGGAGCGGGCAAGCCCGTCCATGCGGGCCGCTCGCGCCTACCGCGGACCGCGGCTCAGGAGCTCGACCGTGACGCGGGCAGTGCCAGCGTTGTTCCGGTAGAAGCGGCTCCGGAGCCCGGGGAGCTCGACCACCGCGTCGTTCACGTAGAGGAAGAGCTCGCCGGTCGTGCGGGCGCGGACGTTGCTGACGAGCCGCCGCACGGCGGCGGAGTCGTCCTCCCCGGGGGTGGCCGAGGGTCGCGGGAGGAGCGCGTACTCGTCAGTGCCCTTCCAGCCGATGCGGGCGATCGGCCGGAACCAGGGCTGGGAGAGCCACCGTCGGAACGGGAGGCCGAGCACCATCGGCGAGACGGGCGTCCCGAACCCCCGCAGGTCGTCGACGGCGATGGGGCCGTCCGACCACGGCTCCTGCGGTTCGATCGTGATGCGGTAGTTCAATCCGCCCCGGAGCCGCACGCCGGTCGCCCAGCAAGAGGCGCTCGTCCGGAAGCCCTCCCGGACCACGGGGGCGGCGGTCGTGACCGGATCGAGGGGCCCGCTGCGCGGGCAGGCGAGGCCGAGCGACGCCGTGATCACCGCGGCCGTCTGGCTGACGACCGCGGCGACCAGGAGCACGATCAAGGCCGCGAGGATCGTGGGCAAGACGTACCGCTTCCCCACGCGGAAGATCCCGCGGTAGAGGGGATGCGTGCGGAGTCGGTAGAGTCCGTCGGCCGGCGGCCGGGCTTCGACGGGGGCGGCCAGCCAGAGGCTCCGCATGTGGTCGCTGATCCGGCCCTCGAGCCGCTTCCCCGCGACCATCAGGCCGACGACGATGGAACCCCATAGCGCGAACGTCCCCGGATTCACCGCGAAGCCCTCGATCCAGTCGTGGGCCGCCGCGGGCGCGAGGCTTCCGGCGGTCCGGATCGGCCAGGCGAGGAAGCTCCACTCGCTGGCCGGGCCGGACTCGCTGCCGTGGATCCAGGGGAGCAGGACGAGGTACGCCGACGCGACCACGGTCCCGAAGTAGGTGACGCGGCGGCCCCACACGAGGTTCCAGACCCGCTCCTGCAGCCGGACGCGCGCGGCGGCCTGCGCGGGCGTCTCGTAGGGGTTGTCCTTCCCCCGGAGGATGTCGCCTGCGGCCGTGACCACCGCGTACTCGGCGGGCAGGCCGACCGGGGCGTAACCGCGCGCGCCGCGGCGGAGCCGCTTGAACATGCTCTCGTGGATCTTGGGCACGGCGATCTCGACCTCGTCGTGCGGGGCGCTCGAGAACTGCTCGTGGGTGAGCTCCGCGAGCTTCCGGGGGCAGTAGCGGTAGTACGCCCCCATCCCGTAGCGCGAGTCGTAGAGGCGCCCGTCCTCGTCGGACGCGAGGCGCGCCTCCTCGATGGCGCCCTTCTTGAACTCGAGGCCGGCCTTCTCCGCCTCGGTCATCATCCAGTGGAGCGACACCTGGGCCAGGGCGTCGTCGGGATAGCCGCCGCCGACGTTCGAGTGGACGCCCGTGAACCACACCTGGCCGATCCGCTCGTCGCGGATGTTGGCGGCCATGGGCGGCTCGTCCTTCTCCGTCCACAGCACCGGGAAGAAGGTCGTCCGCTCGTCGTCGAGCGCGAGGGCGTGACGGGCGCGCTTGACCTTCGCGCTGAGCTTGCGGTCGGGGAGCGACAGGGGCCAGAGCCAGAGACTCACACCGCGTGTCATCTCCTCGATCGGCGCGCCGTAGGCCGCCACCGTGTCCCAGAGCCCAATGAACTCGATGCTCGGGACGTCGCGGTTGTTCTTCGGGTCGTACCGGGGCCGCCTGAACAGCCAGTTCCAGCCGTCGAGGAGCAGGTTGCGAAGCACGCGGAGGAGCTCGACCAGCGGCGCGAGCACCGTGGTGTACCGGCGCCGGTACTCGCGGTAGGCCGCGGCCGCGTCCCGCTGGAGCTCTTCCTCGGAGGTCACCGGCGCCAGGCCCTGACGTGCGATCAGCCCCATCAGGACCCGGATGGTGAACGCGCCGCGGCTGAACCCGAAGGCGTAGATCTCGGCGCCGTCCTGCCAGTTCCGGCACGCGAAGCGGTAGAGGTCGAGGACGTTGCGCTTGAGCCCCCAGCCGAACGCGCCGCCGAGGATGGCGAGAGGCTTGAAGGTGGACGTGCCCACGCCGTCGTCGTACAGGGCGACCTGGCGGCTGTTCGACAGGTCGAGGGCCTGGTAGAGGCGCCAGACGTTGGTGCGCCAGACCTTCGCCGCGCTGTTCCCGGTCCCGTCGGACAGGAGGATGATCCGCTTGGTCTTCCGGGCGTGGTCGACGCCGTCGACCGTCATGGGGGCCTCCCGTGGGCGAGCGTCCGGGCGTACTGGGGCCGCGGGGTCCATCGCTCGGCCCCCGGAGGGAGCGAAATTCGCGCCAGGCGTCGCGCGGGGGCAGGCGCCCGTGGATTCGGCAAGAACGGCGCGCACCTCCGGCCCCTGCGACGGTCACGGAGCCCGCGCGAGGGGTGCACTGCGGACAGGGCAGGGGCGAAGGCGGCGGTCGACGGCGCGGCTCAAAACGTCGAAGAATCGAGGAGTTCCGTGGACTGCACAGTGGACTGTGCACCCTGCACTGTGGACTGTGCAGCACCGCCGGCCAAGCTCCGGGGGTCAGGCCTCACCTTTGACAGTCGATCGGCAGCCCCCGGGGATGTCCCCCGAGGTCAAACTCCCAGGCCTGACCCCCACCTTGGCTTCGCTCGAGGCAGGCGCTCAGGACCTCGGCGGTGTCCCGGGCGTGCGTCCGGATGTAGGACGCGTGATCGCCGGGGACGACGTGGACGCGCAGGCCCCCGCGCGCAAGCGCGTCCCACCCGAGGGTGGCGCTCTTCCGATGCCACCGCTCGCTCACCACGACGTCGAGCGGCCCGCCGTAGGGCCCCGGGCGGTACGCGGCGATCGCGGCGAGATGCCGCCGGACCGCCGCTCGCCGCCGGAACAAGCTCTCTGAGTGCGGCGTGAGGAGCGGCATCCCGGCCGCCACCCCCCGCACCCTTGCCGCCGCGCGCCGGACACCGTCGATCGTCCACGCGAGGGACCCGATTCTCGGAGGAGCGGCGTACTCGCTGACCGTGTCGAGGAGGGCCAGGAGCGCGACCTCCTCGCCGCGCGCGCGAAGCTGCTGCGCCATCTCGAAGGCGATCATCCCCCCGATGCACTCGCCGCCCAGGAGGTAGGGCCCGGCGGGCTGGAGCCGCGTGACGTCCTGAACGAGCCGGCGAGCCAGCTCCTCGACCCCTCCGGTGCCGAGGTCGCGCATCAGCACGCCGTAGAGGGGCTGGTCGACCCCCAGGTGTGGCGCGAGGTTCGCGTACACGAGAAGCTCGCTCTCCGCGCCGGCGCCGCCGGCCACCAGGAAGAACGGCCGCTTCGAGCCGTCCCGCCGGAGGGCGACCAGGGATGAAGCACCCTCCGGGCCGGTGGTGGCCCGAATCGGGGCCGGCGGCGACGCCGCGCGTGCCTCCCGCCCTTCCCGCACCCGCTCCGCGATGCCGGCGACGGTGGGCGCCTCGATGAGCCAGCGCGCCGGCGCCTCCAGCTCGAAGGCCGCCTCCACCTGCATCATCAGCTGGACTCCGCGGAGCGAATCGCCGCCGGCGTCGAAGAAGTTCGCGTCGACGCTGACCGACTCGACGTCCAGGACCTCGGCCCAGATCCGGGCGACGACCTCCTCGACCGCATCGCGCGGCGGGACGACGTCGTCCACGCGCGCCTGCGCTTCCGGGCCGGGCGGGGGAAGTCGCCGCTCGTCGATCTTCCCGCTGCTCGTGTGCGGCAGCGCGTCCACCCGGACGAACGCGGCCGGGACCATGAAGCCGGGCAGCGCCCCACGGCACAGGCGGCGCAGGTCGGTCGAGGGAATGGCCGCGTCGGAGACGAAGTAGGCGACGAGCCGCGGCTCGACGCGACCTCCCGCGCCACCGGCCTCGCCGGGGCGCGCCACGACCGCGCATTCGCGCACGCCCGGGTACCGGCCCAGGACGGCCTCCACCTCGCCGAGCTCGACGCGGTTGCCGCGGATCTTGATCTGGCGATCGATCCGGCCGAGGCACTCGATCGTCCCGTCCGGCGCGAACCGGCCGAGGTCGCCGGTTCGAAACAGGCGCGCCCCGGCGTCGAAGGGGCTCGGGACGAACCGCTCGGCCGTCAGCTCGGGCCGATTGAGATACCCGCGCGCCACGCCGGCGCCGCCGACGTACAGCTCGCCGGGCACGCCGACCGGGACGGGCCGTCGCGCCGGGTCCAGGATGTACACCTCGGTGTTGGCGTGGGGAGCGCCGATGGGGACCGTGCGCGCCGCGGTTCCGGCCGGGCACCGCCAGTGCGTGACGCTGATGCACGTCTCGGTCTGCCCGTACACGTTGTAGAGCGCCGCGGACGACCGCGCGAGGAACCGGTCGGCCAGCGCGGGTGTCAGCGGCTCGCCCCAGGCGAAGACGTGCCGGAGCGCCGCGCAGCTCTCGATGCCGCCCGCGTCGAGCAGGATCTCCAGCATCGTGGGCGAGGCCGCGACGAAGGTCACCTTTGCGGCCCGCATGAGCCGGACGAGGTAGCGGCCGTCGCTGCGGCTGTCCGAGCGGGCGATCACCGCGCGCCCGCCGGCGACCCACGGCTCGAGGAGCGCCCAGACCGAGGCGTCGTACGCCCACGACGCGTTCTGGAGGTAGCACTCCGATTCATCGACGCCGAACGTCCGCGCGCCCCAGAGCAGCCGGCTGCACAGGCTCCGGTGCGTGAGCATGACGCCCTTCGGCGCGCCGGTGGCGCCCGAGGTGTAGACGACGTAGGCGAGGTGATCGGGCGCGAGCGTGTGCGCCGGGTTACCCGACTCGTGACGCGAGATGGCTGCCCAGTCGCGATCGACGCAGAGGACATCGGCCTCGTGCTCCGGCAGGGCGCCGAGCAGGCGGCCCTCGGTCAGGAGATGTCGCACGTCGGCGTCGCGCAGCATGAAGGCCGTCCGCTCGCGGGGATAGGCGGCGTCGAGCGGTACGTGCGCGCCGCCGGCCTTCAGGACGCCCAGCACGGCCACCGCGACGTCGAGCGAGGACTCCATGAGCACGCCGACCCGGGTCTCCGGGCCCACCCCTCGCGCGCGCAGCGCCCGCGCGAGCTGGTTCGCGCGCGCGTTGAGCTCCGCGTAGGTGAGGGTCTGCCCCTCGTAGACGGCGGCCACCGCGGCCGGCGTCCGCTCCGCCCGCGCCTCGAAGAGGGCCGGGTAGGTGAGCCGCTCCGGCAGGGGCAGGCGCGCCGAGTTCAGGCCGACCAGGAGTCGGCGCTCCTCGTCGGCCGAGAGGAGGCGGATGTCGGCGACGCCCTGTCGCGGATCCTCGAGCGCGGCGTCCAGGACGCGGAAGAACTGGCTCACGACCAGCTCCCGGCGCTCCGGCGGGAACACGTCCGCGTGGAGGTCGAAGTCGACGGTGAGCACGCCGGCTTGCGGCATGTCGTGCACGTGGAGGCCGAGGCTCTCCAGCTGGTGACCGGAGGGGAGGAGCACCGCCCGGGCCGGGGCGCCGCCGATCGAGGCGTCCAGCGGCGTGTGAAAGTTGAGGACGGCGTCGTAGAGGGGCCGGTGGCCCGATGTCGGAATGGTGTACTCGGCGTGTCGCCAGGATGCCATGGCGTCCCGCGCGATTCGCGCGAGGAGCGACAGGAACGTGTCGTCCGCGTCGATCCGCACGGGCAGCGGCACCACCTGCATCAGGAGCCCGAGCGTGTCGCGCTGGACACGCGTCCGGCGATTGTGGACCGGAACCCCGATGCAGAACCGGCGGGCGCCGCCGATGCGGTGGAGGAGCGCGGCCAGCACCGCGACGAGGATCGCGAACATGGTCGTCCGGGGAAAGGCGAGGCCGGCCCCGGCCGCCAGCGCGTCGAGCCGGCCCATCTGCGCCGGCGTGAGCGTTCGCGTGATGCGCAGGGACGCGGTCGTCGTCTTGCGGGGCGTCTCTCCGTAGAGGAGGAGCGGCTCCGCGTCCGCCGGGAGCCGCTCCGTCCAGAACGCCTGCGCGCGCTCGGCGTCGGGCGAGTGCCGGTATTCGAGCGCGTCGCGCACGTAGTCCTGAAATCGGGGCAGCGAGAGCCGCGCGGGCAGCGTGCCGGCCAGGGACTCTCCGTAGCATCGACCCATGAGATGCGCCATGAGAAACGCCGAGGCCCCGTCGAAGACGGCGTGCTGGACGTGGACGAACCACGCGAACCGGGCCTCGCCCGTCCGGATCAGGGCGGTGTCGTACGGACAGTCCGCCAGGTCGAGCGGCAGGCCGGCGCGCGCGCGAACCCAGGCGGCCGCCGCTCCCTCGGGGTCCGGCGCGTGGGACAGGTCGACGTAGTCGAGGGGCCGGCGCATCGACTCGAGGACCCGCTGGCGGGGCGTACCGTGGACCGTCTCTATCACCGTGCGGAGCGCGTCGCTCGAATCGACCAGCGCCTGGAAGGCCCGCCGGAAGTGCTCGACCTCGATGGGCGCGGCGAGCGTGAAGACGGTGGCCAGATGGTGCAGCGGCACCCCGGGATAGAGCTCGCTGGCCAGCCACATCGCGAGCTGGTGCGGGGTCAGGTTGGAGCGCCGGGCCAGCTCGCGCGCCGGGTCAGGTCTGTCGAGCGGATGCGTCATCGTCGCGTCGCCCGCTCGAGGAGCCTGCGGATCCTTCCGAGGGTCTCGAAGTTCTCCGGGACGACGTCCTCGTCGCGCAGCACGACACGGAGCTCTCGCTCGAGGAGGGCCACCAGCTCGACGATGCCGAACGAGTCGAGCCAGCCGCTCTCCACGAGCGACGTCGACTCGTCGACGCGGGGCGTGCCGCGCGGGGCGAACCGCTCCAGGATGACGGCGGACAGGTCGAGCGGGACCGCCACCTGGCCGCTCAGCCGAGCTGACGAGCGCAGGCTCGCCACCGCTCCGCGTCCTCCGGATCCAGCGGTGTGACGCGTTCAGCTGTCGTGATCGCGACGAGCCGCTCGTCGGAGCAGCGCTCCACCCGGAGGGTGAACCACATGAGCCCGTGCGCGCGCGGGGGGACGTCGGCCTGGATCGGCTCCGGGACGATCGCGCACTCGGCCGAGATCCGGAGCCGCTCGTTGGCGCGCGCGTTGCTGAACAGGCCGATGTGCCGTCTGAGCGTGCCGCGCCGGTCCGCGAAGGAGGGCGGGAAGCCGCCCGGCAGGAGGGTGGCGAGCGCGCGCCGCTCGGCGACGTGGAAGAAGGCGGGGAAGCTACCGAAGTACACGAGTCCTGCCGCGTTCACGTCCCGGTCGGGGTCGATGGAGACCTCGGCGGTGGCCGTCGCGAGCGACGAGGGCCGCGCGCCCGCGGGCGGCTCGAAGAACCGGCCGGTCTCCCGCGCCCGGCGGTTCCGCTCGTAGCCCGAGGGCATGTCCCGCAGCTCCGGGATTCCCGAGAGGTCGACGTTGGCCGGCTGGCCCATCCGGAGCTGATCGGGGCCCGCCTCGCGGGTGATGAAGATGTTCGACAGCCGGACGAGAGGAATGCCCGCCCGGAGGAAACATTCGCGCGACGCCTCGGCGGGCACACCCCACGACTCGGCCCGCGGGTCGTCGGCCCGGTAGAGCGCGAAGTCTCCGTCGAGGATGTTGCGGCCGAAGACCCCGAGGCCGCCCACCCAGACGACGCGGTCGTTCTCGCGGAAGGCGTGAGGGGGCGCCGACGGCGGGAACTCGATGTCGACGTGATAGAACGTGGCGTACAGCCGGCGGCCCTGATGGTCGGCCACCAGGCGGGTCGGGACTCCCGTGAGCCGCTCGAACGACTGCCAGCGCAGGTGACCGAGGTGCTTGAGCATCTCGGACTCGCCCAGCCCGTGCGGGCCGAGATGCGGCATGCCCAGGTCGAGCTCGCTGCGTACCACTACCGGGGCGGCGTCTTGCGACGTCGGGGGGCCGGCCACGGGGCGATGATAGACAGGCACGGCCCCGGGTGGCAAGAACGAGCTGTCTCGGCGGCGCCCCTATGCGCCCCGGCTCCAGGGCAGGGTTCGACGGGCGAACTCGCCGCTGCCGGTGAGGAGAAGGAAGACGTGGGAGCCGAGACAGAACCGGCCGAAGATCAGCGCCACGAGTGCCACGAGCAGCATCGCCTCGAAGATCCACGCCAGGACGGTCCACCCGGCGAGCAGCGACGCGCCGATGATCAGGGCGAAGGACGCCGCGATCCCCTGGGAGAATCGCCGGGGGGCGGGGGCCGGCGCGAGGGGCGGAAGCCCCTTCCGGGCCCCGGCGAGGGCGTCGTACAGCCGGTCGAACGGGTTCAGCGACGGCACGGCCACGTTCCACCAGAGGATGGCCGACAGGGCCAGGAAGAGCCACGGCGCCTGGAGCAGCACGCCGACCAGCGCGAGCACGCCGATCACGCGCGGCTGGAACATCAACGCGGGGTACTGGAAGTCGCACGTCCGGGCGTTCGCGTCCCGGAAGCCTTGCTGCCTGACGAAGTTGACCTCGGCCTCCGACATGCTGCACCTCCCGGGTCCTCTCGCTCGCGCGAGGCGGGGGGATACGGTCAGAGGCCGCGCGCGGGCACTCGCCAGGCTGGATCCACGCGCCGGGCGCGGGGCGAACCCCGCGGAGGGCGCGCCGCTAGTCGAGCCAGTCGCGCTCCTTGAGCTTCCGGGGCAGGTACGTCTTGGTCAGGTAGCGGAAGTCCTTGTTGGCGAGGGCGTCGAGCTCGTACTTGAGCCCGCTCGCGAGCATGCGCTTGATCTCTTCCTGCCAGGGCTTCTTCTGGAACCAGCGGTAGCGGAGCAGCTCCTTGGCGCGGCCGATGTCCTTGTCGTTGAGCTTGATGCCGACGTTCCGGGGGAGCCCGTAGGCGTCGGGATCGGCGCTCGACAGGCCGATGAACTTCGCCTTGGGGATGGCCATCCGCTCGCTCTCGAACGCGAGATTGATCGAGCCCTGCTTGACCACCGAGTAGGTGTAGTACCCCCAGGGGTCGTTGTCGACGAGGACGTAGACGGGCAGCTTGTGCTCCTCGTGAAGGCGGCGCGCCAGGCGTCGGACCCCGCGGGGCGGCTGGCCGTTACCGGTCAGGAGCACGCAGTTGTAGCGGCGCCAGAACTTGTCCTCGGAGAGCCGGTTCCACTGGGTGCCCTTCTCGATGAGCAGGACGAAGTCGGCCGTGCAGCGCCGGATCTGGATGAAGTCCGGCTCGACGATCGAGGGCACCGAGTAGCCGCCCTTGCCCAGGCGGGCACAGTCGACGCGGTCGCCGTCGTCGGTGAGCACGAGCGGCCCGACGATGCTGCCGCGGTTCTCGGCTCGCACGTGGAGCTCCTCGCGGAGCGCCTCGAGCGTGACCTCGAGGTCCTCGATCAGCGGATCGGACTCGTTCTGGGCGTCGAACGTGTTCTCGTGCGAGCCCTTCATCGTGTGCTTGCTGCGGTAGTAGATCTCGCGCAGCGACGTCGTGAGGTCCGACCGCTGCAGCTCGACCAGAGCGTCCGCCACCAGCACGGTCTGCATGAACTTCTTGGCCATGCCGACGTTGAAGAAGGTGCGCTCCTGCTTCTTCCGCCCCATCTCGATGATGCCGTGCTTCTCGTTGAAGCTGACGTTGGCGAGGCTGCGGATGGGGATGTTGAGCGCCGGGTCCCGGTTCCGCTCGGCGGCGTGGATCACCAGGTCCGCGATGCTGACGAGCTTCTTCTCGACGATGACCGTGGTCTTCGCCTTCGCCGCCATGGGGCTCGTCTACCTCGCCTTCGCCTTCGCTTTGGCCGCGCCGCGGGTCGGGGCGGCCTTGGCCGGGGCCGCCTTGTCCGGCGGCGCCGGCGCCGCCTTCTTCCGCCGGCGCGGCGGGCCGCCGTTCGCGTGGGGCCCGGTGCCGTCGGACGTGACCGGCTCGACCGGCTCGCCGTCGCCGGCGCCGCCCGCCGGGAGCGCCGGCGCGTCGCCCTCGGTCCCCTCGGCGGTGACGATGATCGAGTGGGGGAGCCCCTCGGGGCCGCTGTCGTGGCCCAGGATCTCGTTGGTCCGCGCGCCGCCCGTCCGCTTCACGGCGATCTTCAGGAGCTGGTCCTTGAGCCGCTGCTTGGGGAGTCGGGCGCCTTTCAGCCGGGCGCACGCCTCCACGACCTCCTCGATGTAGAGCTCGAAGATGTTGCGGCGGCGGAACTCGCTCTTGGCCCGCTCGCGACGGCGGAGGAACACGCCGAGCCGGCGCCCGCACTCCTGGAGCGCGAGCTTGATCTCCTTCCGGATCTCGTCGTAGTCGGCGATCGCTTCCTTGGACTCGCTGGTGAACGGCACCCAGACCGAGGCCATGTGGACGAACACCACCATCGGGCCGGCGGGGAGGGCGCCGCGCGACTGGGCGATGCCGTAGTTCTTCCAGGCGGTCTCGAGCACGGCCTTGAAGGTCGCGCAGGCGGACTGCTGATAGAGGAGCGGCACGCGGTTCGCGTAGCGGATGACCCGGGCGAGCTCGCTGTCGTGCTCCCGATCCTCGCCCTCGGCCAGCGGCCCGTCGGGGGCGTCCGCGGCCGGCGCCGCCTGGTCCGGGCCCTTCCCGAAGGCGAGCCCGGCCTCGATCACGAACGGGTTCCCGCGGTACACCGCCGTCGGCCGGGTGACCGCGGTGTAGAACTCGCCCTTGATCTGCTGGTAGAGGCCGTGGAGGATCGCCTTCTCGCCGATGGGCGAGAGGCAGTTCGACGGCGGCGCCATGATCTTGGTCGCCTGGATGGCCTTGTAGAGGACCTCGGCGTCCTCGCCGTGGACGTTGCGCGGCTTGGCGTTCGGCGAGAGCTTCGCCGTCCCGCAGATCTCCTGGGCGAGGGCGGGGGAGACGCGGCTGAAGTCGCTCGCCAGGAAACCCGCGAGCGAATGGCTCTTCGTATCCTGGAGCATCCGCAGGAGGATGCCGAACTCGATGCCGTAGGGGTGCGGCTTGATCTCCTTCGGCTGGGGCGGCAGCTCCTGGATCGTCCGCCGGTACTCCCGCGTCTGGCCCTCGGGCGTCTGGTAGACGAGGTTGACGTGCGGGTTCGCGATCGCCGTCTCGGCCAGGTACTCGTCGATCGAGGCGCGACCCTTCTGGTAGCGGCCCTCGATCTCGAGCGTCACCTGGGTGCCGCGCGGGATCTCCCACTGGATCTTCTTGCTCTCGAAGATCCGCGGCTCGTTCTTCTTGGTGTCGATCTGCACCTCGAAGTAGTGGGCGGGGGCGCGGGGGCTCGTCCGCGACGTGATCTGGACCGGCTTGCCCGTCGTCAGCTGCGCGTACATGCCGGCCGCGGAGATCCCGATGCCCTGCTGGCCGCGGCTCATCCGGAGCCGGTGGAACTTGGACCCGTAGAGGAGCTTCGCGAAGATCGGCGGAATCTGCTGCCGGACGATGCCGGGGCCGTTGTCGACGACGGTGACCCGGAAGCGCGTCGCCTGGCTGGCCGGCGGCGGGGGCGACCCGTTGCTCGGCACGACCTCGATCGTCACGGTGACGTCGGGCAGGATGCCGGCCTCCTCGGCCGCGTCGAGGGCGTTGTCGACGGCCTCCTTGACGCAGGTGAGGAGCGCTTTCCGCGGGCTGTCGAAGCCGAGGAGGTGCCGGTTCTTCGTGAAGAACTCGGAGACCGAGATCTCCCGCTGGCGGGCGCCCATCTCGGCGGCGGAGGGAGCGGTCTTCGGGGGGGACGGGCGGGGCTCGACCTCCACGGCGGCAGCCATCTCCCTCTCTGATATCAAATCCGCGGCCCGGAGTCGCGGTTAATCCTCACCGGCCGAAGGGCTGACCCGTGGCGGACGTGGGATTCGGGCTCGCCTGCGCACGCGCCTGGCGACGACGGACCGCTGTGAAAGGGATGGTCCGGAGGCGCTTGAGAACCGACCTCGCCGCGTGCGAGGCTTGCTGGCGTGACCTGGCGAACCCCCTCGAGCGATCCACCGCGCGAGCCTCGCGACGCCCGATCGGCGTCGCGTGGATCGTGCTCGACACCAGCGCGGGCCAGGTGGTGGTGAGCGCGACCCGTCCCCGGGTTCACGAGTCGTCCGATGGCATCGAGGTGGAGACCGGGCTGTCGCCCGCGACGTCGGTGGTCTGGCTTCACGGTCTCGGCGCGGACGGCTCCGACTTCGTCCCGCTGGTGCCGGCTCTCGGTCTCCGGACGCCTGTCCGCTTCGTGTTCCCGCACGCCCCGAAAAGAGCGGTGACGATCAACTCCGGCATGGTGATGCGGGCCTGGTACGACGTGCTCGCGCTCGAGGGCCCGCAACGCGAGGACGAGGTGGGCATCCGCGAGTCAGCGCGCCTGGTCGAGGGGCTGATCGCCGCCGAAGTGGCGCGCGGCGTGGCGCCGGCGCGCGTGATCCTGGCGGGCTTCTCCCAGGGCGGCGCCATGACGCTCCACGTGGGGCTGCGACACCCCGTGCGCCTCGGGGGCCTGCTCGTGCTTTCGGCCTATCTCCCGCTCGCCGGGACGATCGCGGGGGAGGTCAGCGCCGCGGGGCGCGGGACGCCCGTGTTCATCGGCCACGGGACCGCGGATCCACTGATCCCTCCCGCGCGGGCGAGGTCGGCGCGGGACGCCGTCGAGGCGCTCGGCTGCCCGGTCGAATACCACGAGTACCCGATCGCCCACACCGTCTCCGACGCCGAGGTTCGCGATCTTGCCGCCTGGCTCGGGCGGCGCGTCTCCGCCGCCTGAACGAGCTTCACCGGGCTCGCCCGGCTCACGGCCGCTTCCGAAATTTGGGTTCCATCGCCCGTGAAACATCCGCTCGCCGGTCCGAGCTACGCTGGGGTCCATGACGGAAGCCAACATCGCGTTCGTGGCGCGACTCCTGGCCGATCCGACCCGCGCGGCCATGTGCCTCGCCCTGGCCGGCGGCGAGGCCCGGCCGGCCGGCGAGCTGGCCGCCCGCGCCGGCGTCTCCGCGCAGGCGGCGAGCAATCACCTCGCCCGGCTCGTCGGCGGCCGCATCCTGCGCGTCGAGCAGCAGGGCCGCTGGCGCTACTACCGCCTGGCCGGTCCCGACGTGGGCCACGCCGTGGAGGCGCTGGCCGTCGTCGCGCCGCCGCTCCCCGAGCCGCGGGCCGGCGACGGCCTGAGCGCGGAGACGCGGCGGATCCGGGAGGCGCGCACGTGTTACAGCCACCTCGCGGGGCGGCTCGGCGTCGCGCTGGCCGCGGCGCTGCTCGCCGCCCGGTGGCTCGAGGAGGAGGCGGAAGGGCGGAGCTACCGCGTCACCCCGGCGGGCGCGCGCTCGCTCCGCGCGCTCGGGATCGAGGTGCGGGGACGCGCGGCGCAGCCCGCGGCGCGTCGGTGCCTCGACTGGACCGAGCGCCGGCCGCACCTCGGCGGCCCGGTGGGCACGGGGCTGGCGAGTGTCGCGCTCGACCGGGGCTGGGTGCGGCGCGTGCGCGGCTCGCGCGCGGTCGTCGTCACCCCGGCGGGACGGACGCAGCTCGAGAAGGTCTTCAACCTGCGATGGAAGGAGGGCTCGCTATGATCACGCTGAGCATCCGCTACACGATCGACGCGCGGAAGCGCGCCGAGTTCGAGGAATACGCCCGGTCGCTCGCGCCCATCATCCCGCGCTGCGGCGGCCAGATCGTCGGCTACTGGCTGCCGACCAGGTTCGCCGGCCCGACCAACGCGGCGCTGGCCCTGATCGACTTCCCGAGCCTCGCGGCCTACGAGCAGTACCGGGAGCGGCTCGCCAAGGACCACGACAACGTGGCGAGCGTCAGGCGGGCCGAGGAGAGCGGCTGCATCCTGGTCGAGGACCGCGCCTTCCTGGAGCGCGTCTAGCCCCGTGTTCCACGGCTGGAAGGTCGTCGGCTGCGCGTTCCTGATCGCGGTGTTCGGCTGGGGCTTCGGCTTCTACGGGATCGGCGTCTTCATGGCGGAGCTCGTGGAGCGCCACGGCTGGGCCACGCGGTCCGTGGCGTCGGCGGTCACCGTGCTCTACCTGGTGGGCGCCCTTCTCATCGCCGAGGTGGGGCGCGCGTTCGACCGCTTCGGGCCGCGCCGGGTGGTGCTGGCCGGCGTGGCCGCCATGGGCCTCGGCGCCGTCGGCCTCACCTGGGTCGCCGCGCCGTGGCAGCTCTATCTGGTCTTCCCGCTCATGGCCGTCGGCTGGGCGGCGATGAGCGGGGCCGCGATCAACATCATCGTCGCCCCGTGGTTCGAGCGGCGGCGGGGCCTCGCCATCAGCCTCGCCTTCAACGGGGCCGCCACCGGCGGGATCGTCGTCGCGCCGGCGATCGCCCTCCTGTCGCAGCGGATCGGGTTCCGCGCCGCGGTGCTGGCCCTGGTGGCCGTGATGGTCGGCGTACTCGCGCCGCTCGTCCTGACGCTCCTCGTGCGCGGCCCCGAGACGCTGGGGCTCGCGCCGGACGGCGACGCTCCGACGACGCGGGCGGCGGCCGCGCCGGGCGGCCGCGCGCCCGGGCGACGCGCGCTCCTGCGCACCTGGCGCTTCTGGTCGGTGGCGGTGCCGTTCGCCCTCGGGCTGACCGCGCAGATCAGCATCATCATCCACCAGGTGTCGTTCCTCCGGCCGCGGCTCGGCGCGGACGGCGCGGCCTGGGCGGTGAGCCTCACGTCCCTCTGCGCGGTGCTGGGCCGGCTGGTCGTCGGCCTCTTCGTCGACCGCGTGGACCGGCGGGCGGTGGTCGCCGGCAACTTCCTGGTCCAGGCGACGGCGCTCGCGCTGATGCTCGTGGCGGCCGCGCCGGCCTGGCTCTACGTGGCGTGCGCGCTGTTCGGCCTCGGCGTGGGCAACACGACCAGCCTGCCGAGCGTGATCGTGCAGGCGGAGTTCCCGGCGGTCGCCTTCGGCCAGGTGGTGAGCACGATCATCGCGATCAACCAGCTGACCTACTCGTTCGGACCCGGCGTCCTCGGCTGGCTCCGCGACGCCTCCGGGGGCTACGCCTTGCCGATCGTGGCGTGCCTCTCGCTCCAGCTGGCCGCGGTCGCCGTCCTGCTGGCGGGGCGCCCGGCCCGGGCGAGCGTCGCGCCGCCCGGTGACCCGATCGCGCCGGGCCCCGCCGGCGCTCAGCGATCCCTGAGCGTGTAGAAGAGGTAGGCGCCGGCCAGGTACGCCCGGCGCAGGAACGGCAGCGGGAACCGCGGGATGCCGGTGCCCGTGACCGGCGTGTCCCGCGGGACGGGGACGCCCGCCGCCAGGTCGCCCGCGAGCCCGCCGAGATAGGTCGCCATCGCCACGCCGGTGCCGGTGTAGGCGAGCGCGTAGGCGACCGTGGGATCGCCGTCGGCCGTCGCGGCGTGCGGGATGTGGTCGTAGGGCATGCACACGGCGCCGTGCCAGAAGTACTCGCTCCCGACGCCGTGCAGGCCGGGGAACATGGCGACCATGCGGCCCTCGAGCCAGCGCCGGCGGCGCGCCAGCGCGACCGGCGTGTCGATCACGCCGGCGCGGCCGCCGAACATGAGCCGCCCGTCGGGCAGGCGGCGCCAGTAGTGGACGAGCGTCCGCGTGTCCGTGTAGACCTCGGTGGTCCGCATCCCGACCTCGTCCCACTCGGCGGCGGTCAGGGGCCGGGTCACCAGGATGTTGCTGGTGGCGCGGAGCGTCCGCCCGCGGAAGAAGGGGTGGAGGGTCTCGGGCGTGTAGCCGTTGGTGCCCATGACGACCCGCCGCGCCCGCACGCGGCCGTGCGGCGTGGCCAGGACGTGCCAGGCCCCGTCCCGGGTCCACTCGAGGACCGGAGAGTCGGGATGGATCGCCGCGCCGCGCCGGTGGGCGGCGCGCGCCAGGCCGCGCGCGTACTTCAGCGGGTGGAGACCGAACGTCGGCCGGATCCGGAGCCCGCCGTGCGCCGAGGGGCTCTTCGTGTGACCCTCCTCGGCCAGCTGACGGCGGTCGAGGTACTCGACGTCATGGAAGTCCAGGCGCTCGCGGTAGAGGCGCCGGCGCTCTTGGAGGACCGCCGCCTTGTCGGGCCGGTGCGCGACGGTGATCCAGCCGTCCGGCTGCGGGTCGCACGGGAGGTCCTCCTTGGCGATCAGCTCGCGGACCCGCTCGCAGGCCTCGATCCCCAGCCGGACGGCGCGTCGCGCCGTCGGGAGCCCCCAGTGACGCTCGCGGTCCTGGAGGCTCAGCTTGCCGAACGACATCATGGCGAAGCCGCCGTTCCGGCCCGAGGCTCCCCAGCCGATGGCGCGGGCCTCGAGGACGACGGTGTCGAGGCCGTGGTCGCCGGCGAGGCGGTACGCCGCGGCGAGACCGGTGTAGCCGCCGCCGATCACGGCCACGTCGGCGGTGCGGTCGCCGGGAAGCGGCCCGAGCTCCCCGGGCTCCGGCCCGGCCGTTGCGGCCCAGTACGACGGCACGTGGGCGCTCACTCGCGGCTCCTTCTCCCCGCGTCCGGGCGAGGCGGCGCCAGGATACGATCGCGCGGCGCGGGACGGCAAGGTGGGTACGCGCTCAGCGGCGGATCGCGCGGGCGGCGTCGCGGCCGGCCAGCATCCCGTAGCCGAGGGCCGTGAGGAGGCCGTTGCCGGAGAAGTAGCCGCCGGGGCCGTGCCCCGAGAGCCCCGCGGCGGTGCCGCCGCCGGCGTAGAGGTTCGGCACGGGCGTGCCGTCCGCGCGGAGGACACGCGCCGCGCGGTCCACGACCAGCCCGCCCTGCGTGTGGAAGAGCGCGCCCGTGACCCGGACGCCGTGGAGCGGGGGCTCGAGGCGGCGGCAGTCGCGCCGCCCGAAGGCGTCGGGCCGCCGGCCGTCGGCCGCTCCGGTCGTACTCCGCGAGCGTCGTCTCGAGCGCGGGGACGGGGAGGCCGAGGCGCGCCGCGAGCGCCGCGGCGTCGGGCGCGGTCACGACGGCCCCGGCCTCGAGCGCCTGCCGGTAGTCCTCGAAGCCGAGCGCGAGCCGATGGAGGCGCGCGTCGTACACGTTCCACGCCACGCCGTCCGGCTGGGCGAGGACGCGCAGCGCGTGCTCGGAGTACCCCGTGGTCTCGTCGCCGAACCGCCGGCCGTCGCGGTTCACCTGGACGCCGCCCTCGGTGACGAGCGCGTAGGTGATCAGGATCCCGTGGGGCACCGCGACCGAGGCGTGGGCCTGATAGGCGTCCATGAACGCGATCGCGCCGCCGAGGGCCTGACCCCAGCGGATGGCCTCGCCGGTGTTGCCCTCGCCGCCGAAGTAGTACGCGCCGGCGACCTCGGGGCAGTAGCGCGCCAGCATCGCCCGGTTGGCGGCGAAGCCGTTCGCCGCGAGGACGACCGCGCGCGCGCCGATCCGCTCCCGCCGCCCGTCCCGCTCGGCGACGACGCCGCGCACCGCGCCGCCCTCGTCGGCGATGAGCCCGGTCACCCCCGCGCCCTCCACCACCTCGGCCCGCGGGTGGGCCGCGACCGCGCGGCGGAGGTCCGCCCAGAGCGCGGCGCCGGTCCGGCTGGGCGGCGCGTGCATGCGGAACTCGGTGTGCCCGGGATACTTGAAGTCGTGGACGAAGGTGAGGGCGACGCCCACCTCGTCGACCAGCCACTCCACCAGCTCGACGGCCACCCGGCAGAGGTGTCGCGTCGTCTCCGGGTCGGAGGCGTGGCCGTTCTTCCGGAGGATGTCCGCCGCCATCGCGTCCGGGGCCTCGACGACGCCGGCGGCCCGCTGGAGGCGGGTGCCGGCCGCGGGCACCATCCCGCCCGAGCGGGCGGTGTTGCACCACGGCCGCGCCTGCTTCTCGAGGACGAGGACGTCCGCGCCGCCCTGGGCGGCGGCGATCGCCGCGGTCAGCCCGCAGCCGCCGCCGCCGACCACCACCACGTCGGCCTCGAGGTCGAATCGGCCCGTGTGCGGAACGAGGCCGGCGTCCTCCGACACGGACACGGCCTACTTCTTCGGGCCCATCCCGATGTCGCGGAAGCGGTCGACCGAGTCGCTCGGCGCGAAGTCCTCGAGCTCGAACAGCTGGCGCACCTCGATCTCCGCGGGCTTGCCCTCGCCGGCGGGATTGGGGAAGCGCTTCGTCCACGCGAGCGCCTCGTCCCGGGACTTGACCTGGATCAGCGTGTAGCCGGCGATGAGCTCCTTCGTCTCGGCGAAGGGCCCGTCGGTCAGGGTGCGCTTCTGACCGTCGTACCGGATCCGCCACCCCTCCTTGGTCGGCTGGAGGCCCGAGCCGTCGAGGAGGACTCCCGCGCGCGCGAGCTCCTCGTGGTAAGCGGCCATCTGGGCGATGAGCGCCTCCTCCGGCATGACGCCGGCCTCCGAGTCCCTGGTGGCCTTGACGATGATCATGAATCGCATGGCGCCGTCTCCCTCTGTGCCGCTACCAGTGCCGCCGGTTGTCGGGGCCGGAGCCCGCGCTCCGGCGTCCGAGGCGGCCGGCCGCCCTCTTCACCATTGGTCGTCCGGCGCCGCTCGAGATCGACATCGGGCGCATCGGCCCCTCGCGTCCGATGGTACCCTAGGGCGGCGGGTGCCCGGCCGGGCCCGCTCCCCACGCGACACGGACACGCGAGCACAGAGGAGGAGAGCCGTCATGGACAGATCCCCCCACGTCACCCGTCGCAGCTTCGTCCGGGGCGCTGGCCTCGCCGGGGCCGCGGTCCTCGGCTTCCCGGCCGTGCTGCGGGCCCAGGCCCGCGAGATCAAGGTCGGACACGTGCACCCCCTGTCCGGCGCCCTCGCGTTCGACGGCGGGCTCGTGGTCAACGGCCTGACGCTCGCGGTCGAGGAGATCAACGCCGGCGGCGGGATCAAGTCGCAGGGCGGGGCCCGTCTCGTCCTCTCGGGCGGGGACAGCCAGGGCAAGCCCGAGGTCGGCACCGCCGAGGCGGAGCGGCTGATCCGTGAGGGCGTCGTCGCGGTGCTCGGGCCCTACCAGAGCCCGGTCGCGTACAACATCTCGCAGCTCGCCGAGAAGGAGAAGACGCCCTTCGTCATCACGGTGGCGGTGGCGGACAACATCACCGAACGGGGTTTCGAGTACACGTTCCGCGTCCAGCCGAACGCCCGCGCGATGACGACGAAGAGCCTCGACCACCTCGCCGAGCTGGCCAAGACGACCGGGACCACGGTCAAGACGCTGGCGATGATGCACGAGGACGGGCTCTTCGGGACCACCGTCGCCGGCCACGTCGAGAAGTACGCCAAGAACGTGGGCATGGAGCTCACGCTCCGCGTGCCGTACAGCCTCCGCACCGCCGACGTGACGACCGAGGTGACCAAGATCAAGGCGGCCAAGCCCGACGTGGTCATCGTGACCGGCTACTTTGGCGACGCGCTCCTCGTCGCCCGGACCGCGACCGAGGTCCGGCTCGAGACCAAGGCGGTCATGGGCATCTCGAACGGTGGGTTCTCCAACCCGAAGTTCCTCGCCGACCAGAAGGAGCTCTCCGACCTGATCCTGGACGGCAACTACTGGCACAACCCCAAGAGCGAGCGGGCCAAGCGGGTGATGGAGGCGTACCAGAAGCGCTTCAGCTCGCCGATGTCCTCCCACTCCGTCCAGGCGTACAGCGCGACGATGGTCCTCCGGGACGCACTGGAGCGGGCCGGCAACACCGACCGGGCGAAGCTCCGCGAGGCGCTGGCCGCGACGAACCTCGCCGACCACATCCTGCCGCAGGGGCCGATCCAGTTCGACAAGACCGGCGAGAACGCCAACGCGCAGTCGGCCCTGCTCCAGAACCAGGGCGGCAAGACCGTGGTTGTGGGCCCGGCGCAGTTTGCCGAGGCCAAGGCCGTCTTCCCCGTTCCCCGCTGGTCGCGCTGACGCTCCGTCCGTCCCCGGCGCCGCCTGAGGTTTCGGGCGGCGCCGGCGGGCGCCCGCGGCCATGACGACGCTCCTCTGGCAGGCCACCGTCTCCGGGGTGCTCATCGGAGGCGTCTATGCCTTGGTGGCGCTCGGGCTGACCCTCGTCTTCGGCGTGCTCCGCATCATCAACTTTGCGCACGGCACACTGATGATGCTCGGGATGTACGCGACCTTCTTCCTGTGGAGTCTCGCGGGCGTCGATCCGTACGTGTCGGTCGTCATCGTGGGGCCGGCGTTCTTCCTCGCCGGCATCCTCATCGAGCGGCTCGTCATCGCACCGAACCGGGCCGCGCCCGAGGCGAACCAGCTCCTCCTGACGCTCGGGCTGGCGCTGTTCCTGGAGAACGCGGCCCTCGCCGCGTTCCGGGCGGACCCCCGGAGCCTCCAGCTCGGCTACCGGCTGCCGCCGATCCTGCTCGGGGAGGCGGTCGTGAACGTGCCGCGGCTCGTGGCGTTCCTGGCCTCCATCGCCCTCGCCGTCCTCCTCTGGCTCTTCCTCCGCTACACGGACACCGGCAAGGCCATCCGGGCCGCGGCGGAGGAGCGCGAGGGCGCCCTCCTGATGGGCATCGACGTCCGCCGGCTCGATTCCCTCGCGTTCGGGCTGGGCGCGGCGCTGGTCGCGGTCGCCGGGAGCCTGGTGACGCCGTTCCTCTACGTCGCGCCGGACGTCGGCGACGTCTTCAACATCCTCGCCTTCGTGATCGTGGTCCTCGGCGGGATGGGGAGCTTCCTCGGGGCCCTCCTCGGCGGCTTCGTGGTCGGGCTGGCGGAATCGATCGGCGCCGCGGTCCTGCCGGGCTCGCTCAAGCAGCTGCCGATCTTCGCGCTCTTCGTCCTGGTGCTGCTGTTCCGCCCGAACGGGCTCCTCGGCCGCGCCCGTGGCTAGCCTCGCGGCGGCGCTCGTGGCCGTGGCGCTCCTCGCGGTGCCGCCGTTCCTCTCGCCCTACGCGGTCCACACGCTGGTGCTCGTGCTCTTCTTCGCCTACCTCGGCACGGCCTGGAACGTGCTGGGCGGATACGCCGGACAGTTCTCCTTCGGCCACGCGGCGTTCTTCGGCATCGGCGCCTACACGTCGACCTTGCTCCTGGTCCGGCTCGACGTGAGTCCGTGGCTCGGGCTCCTGGCGGGCGGCGTCCTCGCGGCGGCCTTCGGCTGCTTCGCGGCGTACCTGTCGTTCCGCTACGGGCTCCGCGGCCCGTACTTCGCCCTGGTGACGCTCGCCTTCGCGGAGATGCTGCGGCTCATCGCCGTGAACTGGATGGCCATCGGGGGGCCGATGGGGATCCTCATGCCGCTCTCGAAGACGGGCGACTCGCTCTGGCGTCTCCAGTTCCGCGAGAAGCTGCCGTACTACTACGTGGCGCTCGCGCTGGTGGCGGCGGCGCTCGCGCTCGTGCGGGCCATCGAGCGGTCGCGTCTCGGCTACCTGCTGGCCGCCATCCGCGAGAACGAGGACGCGGCCGAGGCATCCGGCGTGGACACGATGCGGGCGAAGCTCGTCGCGATGGCAGTGTCCGCGTTCCTGACCGCCGTCGGCGGCACGTTCTACGCGCAGTACTTCACCTTCATCGACCCGGGTCTGGTCTTCGGCCCGTCGGTGTCGGTCGAGATCCTCCTCCGTCCGATCGTGGGCGGACCCGGGACGCTGTTCGGTCCGCTCCTCGGGTCGGTCGTCCTCACGCCCCTGTCCGAGGCGACACGCGCGCTCATCCGCGGGCGCCCGGGCGTCGACGTGATGGTGTACGGCGCGCTCCTGGTCCTCGTGATCACGTTCCTCCCGGGCGGGCTCGTGGGCGCGTGGCGCCGCGCGCGCCGCTCGTGGAGACCCCGGCAGGCCTGAGCCGCGTGGCGCTGCTCGAGGTGCGCGGGCTGACGAAGCGCTTCGGCGGGCTCCTCGCCGTCTCCCGGGTCGACTTCGCCGTCGAGCCGGGCGAGGTCTGCGGGATCATCGGCCCGAACGGGGCGGGGAAGACCACGCTCTTTCACCTGATGACCGGGTTCCATCGCCCGACGGCCGGAGACGTGCGCTTCGACGGGCGCTCGATCGCCGGGCTCCGACCCCACCAGGTGTGCCGGCTCGGCATGGCGCGCACGTTCCAGATCGTCCAGCCGTTTCCCGGGCTGACCGTTCTCGACAACGCGGCGGTCGGCGCGTTCACGCGGCACCGCGAGGTGGCGGCGGCCCGCGCGGCGGCCCGCGCGGCCCTCGACCTGGTCGGCCTCTCGGCCCAGGCCGAGCGCCTGGCGGGGACGCTCACCCTGTCGGACCGGCGCCGGCTCGAGCTCGCGCGGGCGCTCGCGACCGGGCCGCGGCTCCTGCTCCTGGACGAGGTGATGTCCGGGCTCACGCCGACCGAGGTCTCGGGCATGATCGACCTCTGCCGGCGGCTTCGGGACCGCGGGCTCACGATCCTCGTGATCGAGCACCTCCTCCGCGCGATCATGACCCTCTCGGACCGTATCGTCGTCCTGGACCACGGCGAGAAGATCGCCGAGGGCCCGCCGGCGGCGATCGCACGGGACCCGCTCGTCATCGAGGCCTACCTCGGCGTCGCGGCCGGCCGCGATGGCTGAGCCGGGCCGGCCGATGTGGTGGCCGGGGAGCCCGTGAGCGGGGCCGGCGCGCCCGTCCTGCCGGAGGGCGGAGCCGTCCCGGCGCCGCCCGTGTTGGAAGTGCGCGGCCTGCACGCCGGGTATCGCGACGTGCCCGTCCTCCGGGGAGTCTCGTTGACGGTGGGCGCCGGCGAGATCGTGGCCCTGGTCGGCGCCAACGGCGCGGGGAAGACCACGACCCTGCGGGCGATCGCGGGCCTCCTTGGACCCTCCGACGGCGAGATCCACTTCGGCGGCACCCGCATCGACGGGATGCCGGCCCACGAGGTGGTCGGGCGGGGTCTCGTCCTCACGCCCGAGGGGCGCAAGATCTTCCCCTCGCTCACGGTCCGGGAGAACCTGGACCTCGGCGGCTACCTGCCGGGAGCGCGGAGCCGGCGCGCGGCGTCGCGCGATCGCGTGATGACCCTCTTCCCCATCCTCCGGGACCGACAGCGCCAGGTGGCGGGCACGCTGTCCGGCGGCGAGCAGCAGATGCTCGCCATCGCGCGGAGCCTCATGTCGGAGCCCCGGCTCCTCATGCTCGACGAGCCGTCCCTCGGACTCGCCCCGCTGATCGTCGACCGGATCCTCGACGTGATCCAGGCCATCAACCGGGACGGCACTCCGGTCCTCCTGGTCGAGCAGAACGTTCACCGCGCGCTGGCGCTCGCGACGCGCGCCTACGTTCTGGAGCAGGGGGCCGTGACCCTCACCGGCGCGGGGCCGGCGCTCGCCGCCCGCGAGGACGTTCGCCGCGCCTATCTAGGCCTCTGACGGGGCGCTGCGGCAGGACGCCTCCGGGTTGACTCTGGACACCGTCGGGCACTAGATTCCGGCTCGCCGCCATCGCCGGGCGCGGGCCCGTGCCGGGCGGCAGCTACGTGAGCAGCGCGAGGGGCTCTTCGACGAGCTCGGCCAAGGTGGCGAGGAACTGGGCGCCGCGAGCACCGTCCAGCGCCCGGTGATCGCACGACAGGGTCAGCACCATCATGGGCTGGACGGCCGGCTGGCCGTTGACGGCGACGACGCGGTCGGCGATGCGCCCCACGGCGAGGATCGCGGCCTGCGGCGGGTTCACGATCGCGGTGAAGCCGTCGACGCCGTACATGCCCAGGTTGCTGATCGTGAAGCCGCCTCCCGTGATGTCGGCGGGCCGGAGGCGTCCCGCCTGGGCGCGGCCGACCAGCGCCTCGCGCTCGGCCACGAGCTCGGCCAGGCCCAGCCGGTCGGCGTGGTGGATCACCGGGACGACCAGCCCGTCGTCGATGGCCACGGCCAGGCCGATGTTGATCTCGGCCTGGCGCACGATGCCGCCGTCCTGCCAGGACGCGTTCACTCCGGGGTGTTGCCCGATGGCGGCGGCGACCAGCTTCACGAGGAGGTCGGTGTAGGTCACGCGGACGCCGGTCCGCTTCACCGCGCGCTCCCGCCAGGCGACCAGTCGGCTCGCATTGACCTCGCGCACCAGGTGGAACTGGGGCGCGGTGGTCCAGCTCGCGGTCATGCGCTCGACCATGACGCGCCAGATGGTACCGACGCGCGGCGCGCCGGCCGGGGCCGCCGCGGGCGCGGCGGCGGCGACGCGGGCGGGGGCCGCGGCCAGGACGTCGGCGGTCAGGACGGCGCCGCCCGGCCCGGAGCCGCGGAGGTCGGCCACCTCGAGGCCACGCTCGGCGGCGAGCCGCCGCGCCTTGGGCGAGGCCGGCGCGAGGCGCGGGGTCGGCCCGTTGCCTGCCTTCGCGGCTGCCCGGCGCTCGACGAAGGAGAGCACGTCCGCCTTCTCGATGCGCCCGCCGGTCGCGGTCACGTGGGCGACGTCGACGCCGTGCTGCTCGGCGACCTTCCGTGCGAGCGGGGAGATCCGCGGCCTGGCCCCGGCGGCGGCGGCCGCCGCCGGCGCGGGGGAGGTGACCGGCTGGGTGCCTGGGGGCGCGGTCGGGGCGGCCGCGGGGCTCGCGCCGGCCTCGTCGGCCCCGAAGATGAGGGCGATCGTCTGGCCGACCGGGATCACGTCGCCCGCCTGCGCCGTCACCTCGCGGAGGACGCCGGAGGCCGGCGCCTCGATCTCCACGGTCGCCTTGTCGGTCTCGATCTCGAGCAGCGGGTCGCCCTTTCGCACCGTGTCGCCGGGCGCCCGGAGCCACTGCAGGACCTTTCCGGAGTCCTGCGCCAGCTCGAGCGCCGGCATGATGACGCGGGCGGGCATCAGGCGCCCTTGCAGAGGGCCAGGGCGGCGTCGAACACGCTCTTCTCCGTCGGCACCGTCAGGTCTTCCAGCACCGGCGAGAACGGCACCGGCACGTCCATGGCGCCCATGCGCTTGACCGGGGCGTCGAGGTAGTAGAAGGCCCCGTCCGCGATCACCGAGGCGATCTCGGCGGTGACGCCGTAGCGCTCGTAGCCCTCGTCCACCACCAGGGCGCGCGAGGTCTTCCTGGCCGAGGCGATCAGCGTCTCCTTGTCGAGCGGCGCCGTCGTCCGCGGGTCGATCACCTCGGCGCTGACGCCGCGCTCCTCGAGGAGCTTGGCCGCGCCCAGCGCCACCTGGACCATGCTGCTGGTGGCGACGATGGTGACGTCGGTGCCCGCGCGCTTGACGTCGGCGACGCCGAGCGGGATCGTGTAGTCCCCTTCCGGCACCGGGCCCTTCATCCGGTACATCATCTTGTCCTCGAAGATGACCACCGGGCTGTCGTCGCGGATCGCCGTCTTCATGAGGCCCTTGGCGTCGTGGGGCGTCGCCGGCAGCGCCACCTTGAGGCCCGGGACGTGGCTCACCCAGGCCTGGAGCGACTGCGAGTGCTGGGCCGCCGAGCGCCGGGTGGCGCCCAGCGTCGTCCGGAAGACGATCGGCACCTTGATCTTGCCGCCCGACATGTAGTGGGCCTTGGCCGCCTGGTTGACCATCTGGTCCATGGTCAGCGTGATGAAGTCGCCGAACATGATGTCCACGATCGGCCGCATGCCGGTCATGGCCGCGCCCACGCCGATGCCCGCGTACCCCGGCTCCGAGATCGGAGTGTCGATGATCCGCTGGGTGCCGAACTCCTGCACCAGGCCCAGCAGCACCTTGAACGGGTGGCCGGCCTCGGCCACGTCCTCGCCGATGACGAACACGGTGGGGTCGCGGCGCATCTCCTCCGCGATCGCCTCGCGGACCGCCTCGCCGTAGGTGAGCTCGCGCACGGCCGCGCCAGGCCCGTCAGGCGTAGACATCTTCGGTCACCTCGCTGAGCTCGGGGAAGGAGGCGTCCAGGGCGAACTGCACGCCGGCGTCGATCTCGGCCTTCACGTCGGCCAGGATGCGGTCGAACACCGCCGGCTCGGAGAGACCCTGGTCGATGAGCCGGGTGGACAGGGTCTGGAGCGGGTCGTGGTGCGTCATCCAGTCCCGCTCCTCCTCGCGCGACCGGTACTCGCGGTTCACGTCGCCGACGTGGTGGCCGTAGTACCGGTAGGTCTTGCACTCGAGGAACGCCGGGCCCTCGCCGCGGCGCGCCCGCTCGACCAGCCGGCGCATCGTGCGGTTGACCGCCTGGACGTCCTGGCCGTCGACGCTCTCGCCGTGGACCCCGAAGGCCCGGGCGCGGGCCACGATGTCGCCGGCGACCGTCTCGCTGGCCGGCGTGTACTCGCCGTAGAGGTTGTTCTCGCAGACGTAGATGACCGGCAGCTTCCACAGCGCCGCCATGTTCATGGTCTCGTAGAGGAGTCCCTGGCCGAGCGCGCCGTCGCCGAAGAAGCAGGCCGCGACCTGGCCGGTCCCGCGCATCTTCGCCGAGAGCGCGGCGCCCGTCGCGATGCCGGTCGAGCCGCCGACGATGGCGTTGGCGCCCAGGTTGCCCGTCTCGGGGTCGGCGATGTGCATCGAGCCGCCCTTGCCGCGGCAGTAGCCCGGCTCCTTGCCGAGGAGCTCGGCGAACATCCGGTTCACCGCGGCGCCCTTGGCCAGGCAGTGCCCGTGCCCCCGGTGCGTGCTCGTGATGAAGTCGTCCCGGCGGAGCGCCTCGCACACCCCGACGGCCACCGCCTCCTGGCCCACGTACAGGTGGGCGAGGCCAGGCATCTTCGCGCCCTTGTACAGCTCGTGCACCTGCTCCTCGAAGGCCCGGATCTTGGCCATCTGGCGAAACATGTGGAGGTGCTGCTCAAGCTCCATCCTGGGTTCGAGCACTTGCGTCGTCATCGACAGGTCCCTTCCGCGTGATCGGGAGTTCGGCGTGCCGGCGCGCATCGCGCGACCCTGCGATGCTCCGCCATGGCGCCCACCGAGTCAAGGGTCGGAGGCGGTCGGAGGATGCCGGGACCCGCCCGAGGGCACGTGCAGCGGCCCGCGGCGCCACCGCCGCGGCCGCGAGACGGGCTACGTCGCGGCGGCCGGCGCGCGCAGCGTGGCCTCCACCGATGGGGAGAGGTACGCGCCCTGGCGGAGCAGCTCGCGCTGGATCGCGCGCGGATCGACGTCGCGGAGCCGCGTCGATCCGCCGGCCGCAAGCGCGGCCGCGATGCCGGCGGCCTGGCCGGTCATCCAGCACTGCGGGATCTCCCGGAGGAAGGTGTGGGAGGCGGCATCGCACGAGATGTGCCGTCCCGGGCCGAGGATCCCGTCGAGATCGGCGGGCACGAGCGATCCGTACGGCACCGAGATGTTCGGCACCCGCGGCGAGAGGCTGGGCGAGACGCCGATCTCGTCGTCCCACACGCGACCGGTGTCCCACTGCGCCTGCGTGACGCGTCGGAGCCCGCGGAGACGCCGGCTGTGGCGAACGCCGATCTGCGGCGCGCCCAGCATGAGGGAGGCGTGCTCGAAGCCCGGCGCGTGCGCCCGGTAGACCTCGAGGTGGCCGACCATCAGCTGCCGGGACTGGATCTCGACCGCCGTCAGGTCGTCCACGTCGACGGCGCTGTAGCCGGAGAGCCGCGGCCCCATGAAGAGCGCCACCTCGTTGCGCCAGCCGACGAAGGGCTTCTCGAAGAACCGGAGCCGCTCGCGGCCACGCGCCATGAAGTCCGAGAAGCCCTGCGGGTCCCCGGTGCGGAAGGCGATCCACCGGTCCATGTCCACGCCGCCGAAGAGCCACGCGGTGTTGGTGCAGTGGTGGATGTCGCGCTCGTCGATGTCGGAGTCGAGGGCGGCGCCCGCGCGGGCGAAGAGATCGGCGTCGCCGCTCGCGTCCACCACCACGCGGGCGCGGATCGCCTGCCGACCCTCCTTGCTCTCGAAGATCGCGCCCTGGATCCGCCCGCCCTCGGCGATCGGCGCGACCGCCCACGCGTGGAAGAAGAGCTGCACCTTGTGCGCGAGCACCATGTCCAGGCACGCGGTCTTGAGCCACTCGGGGTCGATGGTGGGCGACCAGGTGACGACGCCGTGGAAGGCGGCCGTGCGCTGCATCCAGTACGCGGCGGTGGCCTCGTCGCGCGCGCCCCAGATCTCCTTGGCGGGGCCGAAGATGGCACCCCGCGGCAGCCGGTCCATCAGCTCCTCGGCGACGCCGCGGATGACGTGGCGGCCGGTCCAGTCCGACATGCGGTCGATCCAGATCACGAGACCGCCGGTCGAGAGGCCGCCCAGGTGGTTGTAGCGCTCGACCAGCGTCACGTCCGCGCCGAGGCGCGCCGCGCCGACGGCGGCCGCTACCCCCGCCGGGCCTCCGCCGACGACCAGCACGTCCGTCTCGGCGAACACCGGGGTCTCCCGCGCGGGCTCGCGGACCGTCCCGGTGGGCCGGCGGCGCCGGGCCGGCCGCGCGGCCTCGCCGAAGATCTCGAGGCCCTGGAGCCGGAAAAGCTTCTCGCGGTCGTCCTGCGTCGTCACTGGTCTCGCGTCCTCTCGCCGATGGTCGGGTTCGATCTCGCCGTCCGGACTGCCGGACCGGGCTCTCAGGGACCCGGCGTCGGACGCCGGAGGTACCGCCCGCGCGCCGCGCCGACGATCCCACCCCGGTCGTAGACGACCTGACCGCGGAGGAACGTCGTCATCACCTGGCCCTGGAGCGTGAGGCCCTCGAAGGGTGTGTAGCCCTGGGCCGACGGCGAGTCGGCCGCCCGCACCGTGACCGACCGGTCAGGGTCCAGGAGGACGAGGTCCGCGTCGTAGCCGGGGGCGATGTCGCCCTTGCCCCCGATGCCGAAGCGCCGCGCCGGATTCCAGGAGAGGAGCTCCGCCACGCGGCCGGGGGCGAGGCCGCGCCGGGTGCCCTCGCTGAACACGCCCGGCAGGAGGTACTCGGTGCCGCCGAAGCCGGCCTTGGCGAGCCACACGTCGTCCGGGCGACTCCGGTCGAGCTTCGTCTCGGTGGCGCAGCACGCGTGATCGCTCACCACCCAGTCCACCTTCCCGTCGAGCACGCCCTGCCAGAGGAACTCGACGTCCGCGCGCGAGCGGATCGGCGGGTTCACCTTGGCGTGCGGCCCCGCCGGCGTGTCGTAGTCGAGGAGGAGGTGCCCGGCGGTGACCTCGCAGCGGAGGTCCAGGTGGGGCAGGGTGGCCCGCATGAGGAGCGCCGCCTCGAGGGCCTTCCGGGACGACAGGTGGAGCAGGTTGACGTTGCGGCACGCCGCCTCGTGAGCGAGGTAGGACGCGATCCACACCCCGAGCCCCTCGGAGTGCGGTGGCCGCGCGGCGCTGTACGCGCGGAGCCCCGTGAGGGACGGGTCCTGCTGGACGATGCGGGTGTAGGCGTTCAGGATGTCCGCGATCTCGCAGTGGAGGCTCACGCTCACGTGGTCGCCGAGCCGGGGGTGCCGGTCGCGCACGGCGGCCGCCCCGCGGAGGACGAACTCGAAGTGCGCGAGGTCGTAGCGCTCGTCCTCGCCGAGCATGAGGAAGCTCCGCTGGGCGCCGCGGTCCGTCTTCCCGTGGAGCCCGTAGTCCCCGTAGAACATGAAGATCTTGAACGACGGCACGCCGTGCTCGACCGCGAGCGACTCCATCTCGCCGATGTGAGAGGCCTGGATGGGCGCGAGGTGGTAGCCGTAGTCGACCCAGTAGCGCCCCTCGGAGAGGCGGAGCACCTCGGGGAAGAACTCCGCGTACGGGCCGCCGCGGTTCAGGTAGTACTGGCCCGTCCGGAAGTAGGTGAGCATCGCCGTCACGCCGCCCATCGCGGCGGCCTTGCTCTCGCTCTCCGCGTCGGCGGAGAGCGGGCCGTAGATGCCCACATGGGTGTGAGCGTCGACGACGCCGGGGAAGCCCAAGAGGCCGCGCCCGTCGCGGACCTCGCGCGCGTCCCGGGCGGGGATGTCCGCCGCGAGGCGCGCGAACCGCCCGTCCTTCACGCCGACGTCGAGGCGCTCCGGCGCGGGCTGGTGGGGCCGGACCACCCGCACGTTCTTGACGACGAGGTCGAGCGCCGGCGCGCTCATCGACCGAGTCTCACCGCCCGCGGCCTTGTCGTCCCGCGCGTCATGTGTCCTATTGCTATAGGAAGCATGGCAGCCGTGCAAGAGGCCTGGCGAGCAGACGCGCTCGACCTCCTCCGGTCGACGCCGGAGCCGCGCGCCCGCGTCGAGAGGATCGCCGAGTCGCGGCGCGAAGCGCAGGACGCGTTCCGCTGAGCGGCCGCCCCGGGGCCCGCTGGAGTATAATTCCCGCACATTCACGATCTGGGAGATCCGCCCGATGCTTCCGGCTGACGTCTTTCGCGCCAACACCCCTCACGTGGTTCACGAGATCATCGACGGCGAGGCGATCCTCGTGAACATGCAGACCGGCCGGTACTACAGCGCGAGCGAGATCGGCGCCGTCGTCTGGGGCCTGGTCGAGGCGGGCGCGCCGGTGAGCGCGATCGTGGACCGCGTGGCGGCCCGGTACCGGGGCACGCGCGGGGAGATCGCGGCGGGGCTCGAGAGCTTCCTCGCGGAGCTCGAGCGTGAGGGTCTGATCGTGCCGCACGAGGGCCCCGTCGCCGTCCGTGATGGCGCCGGCGACGGGCGCGAGATCTCGCCGGCCGGGGCGCCGTTCGTTCCGCCCGCGCTCCGCGCGTACACGGACATGGAAGATCTGCTGCTCCTCGATCCCATCCACGACGTGGACGAGACCGGCTGGCCCAACCGCGCCAAGGACCGCACCGACTGACGGCGCCGCGCGCCGCCGTCCCCGCCGTGACGTCCGAAGACGGGATGCGCCCGGCGCCGCTGGCCTTCTTCGACGCGACGCGCCGCGCGTTCCTCGACGCCGAGCGGGCCGCGGGCGGCGCGACCCACCGCTTCGTCGATGTCGCGGGCCAGACCGTCCGGCTGAGCTTCGCGGGCCCCGCGCTGATCTCGCGCCTCCTGCCGGCCCTGTCGCACGCCGAGGCGCCGCAGATCGCCACCCCGGCCCTCACGGTGTGCGCGTGGGACGGCGCCTCCACCGGGGTCGCGCTGCCCCGTCTCTCCTGGGAGGGCGCGTCCCTGTCCCGGCGTGGCGAGGTGCAGGGGTTCAACGATCGCCGGATCCGGATCGCCTTCGACCGGGCCTCGGACCTCCTGAGCTGCTTCGATGCCGACCGTCGCCTCGCGCTGTTCTGCACGCCGTCGGCCGACTCCGTCCCGATGCACGAGACGGCCACGCCGCTCACGGCGATACTCTCCTGGTGGCTGCGCTCGCGCGGCCTCGAGTTCGTCCACGCCGGCGCGGTCTCGTGGGCGGGGCGCGCTGCCCTGCTCACCGGCGACAGCGGAGCGGGCAAGACGACCAGCGCCCTCGCGTGTCTCGCGTCGTCGCTGGGCTATCTGGGCGACGACACCTGCGCGGTCGAGGCCGGGCGCGCGCCCCGCGTGTTCGGCCTCTACAACACCGCCAAGCTCACCCCGGACTGCGTCGAGCGGCTGCCACACCTGCGCGAGGCCGTGAGCAACCCGGGCCGGCTCGATCGGGAGAAGGCGGTGGTGTTCCTCGGCGAGGGTCAGCGCGCGCGGCTCGAGCGGAGCTGCCCGGTCGAGGCCATCGTGCTGCCGCGGGTCACCGCCCGTGTCACGCCGGTTCTGAGGCCCGCGTCGCCCTCGGCCGCCGCCCGGGCGCTCGGCCTGGGGAGCGCCCTCCGGTTCGCGGGGGTGGACGAGGACGGTCTCCGCAACCTCGTGCGGCTCTGCCACACGGTGCCGTGCTACGAGCTCCAGCTGGGCTCGGATCTCGCGCGGGTCCCCGAGCTGATCCGGCGCCTGCTGGCGCGGGAGGCGCCGTGAGGATCGCGATCCTCACGCCCTACTCGCCGTATCCGCCGAACTCCGGCGGCCGGATCCGCATGTGGGAGCAGATCCGGTATCTCGCGCCGCGCCACCAGGTCACGCTGGTGTCCTTCTACGAGGAAGAGGAGGAGGACGACGCCCGGCGCGCCCGGCTCGAGGAGCACTGCCGGCGGGTCTTCCTGGTGAAGCGCCCGCGCCGCCCCGCCCACGACGACCTGGCGCGGCTCAACGGGGTCGCCGACCTCTTCCGCTGGCACACGACGCCGGAGATGGCGGCGGCGCTGAAGCGCTGCCGGAGCGAGTCGTTCGACGTGACGATGATCCACCACGTCTTCATGGCGCAGTACCGGGAGGCGCTCTCCGGGCCCGTCGTGCTCCAGGAGCACAACATCGAGTCGAACATCTTCGGCCAGCTGGCGCGCCTCGACGTGAACGGGGGGGACGAGGCGGCGCGCGGGCGCCTGCGGACGTTCCGCCGCTCGCGCTGGATGCTGATGCGGCAGTACGAGGACCGCGCCTGGCCGGGCTTCCCGCTCCGCTTCGTGGTGAGCGAGGAGGACAAGCGCGAGCTGGACCGTCGGTGCCCGACCGGGCGCACGGTGGTTTCCGAGAACGGGGTGAACACGCGCGAGATCCGGCTCCAGCCCCTGTCGGCCGCCCGCCGCGTGCTGTTCATGGGGTCGCTCGACTTCTATCCGAACATCGACGCGCTGATGCACTTCCGCGACGCGGTCCTGCCCCGCCTGTGGCGGAAGGATCCGGACGTGTCGGTCGTCGTGGCGGGGAGGAACCCCGACGAGGCGGTCCGGGCGCTCGCGATGGACCCGAGGATCACGGTCGTCGCCGATCCGGCCGACATCGCCCCGCTGGCCCGCGAGTGCGGTGTGACCGTGGTACCGCAGCGCGTGGGCGGGGGGACGCGCATGCGGATCCTCCACGCCATGGCCCTCGGGCTCCCGGTGGTCTCGACGAGCCGCGGGTGCGAGGGGCTCGCCGTCACCGACGGCCAGGACATCCTGGTCCGCGACGACCCCGACGCCATGGTCGACGCCGTGCTGGAGCTTCTCGGGAGCCCGGCCCTGGCGGCGCGCCTTCACGCGGCGGGGCGCGCCCTCGTGGAGGCGCGCTACGACTGGCCCCGGGTGATGGCGAGCATGGAGGAGGAGCTCCTCGCCGTGGCGGGCGCGCGGGTGGGCTGATGGAACCGGTCAGGCCGCGGAGCGCCGGCGGGAGCCCGCTGGTCAGCGTCGTCATTCCCGCCTACAACGGGGCCGAGTTCCTGGGGAAGGCGGTGGACAGCGTCCTCCGGCAGGCGTGGGAGCCGATCGAGATCCTTGTGATCGACGACGGCTCGACCGACGACACGGCCGCCATCGCGCGGAGCTTCGGCGACGCCGTGCGATACGAAGCTCAGCCGCGCCGGGGATGTCCGGCGGCCGGGCGGAACCGGGGCATCCGGCTGTCGCGCGGGTCGCTCGTCGCCTTCCTGGATCAGGACGACCTCTGGCCGCCCGGCGCGCTCCGATGCCGGATCTCGGCCTTTGGCGCCAGCCCGCCGCCGGATGTCGTGATCGGTCGCACGCAGATCCTGCATCACGACCGGGAGCCGGGCGGCCGAGGCCCGGGGGCGCTCGGCCTCGTGCTGCCGAACCACATGGTGTCGGCGGCCCTGTTCACGCGGGAGGCGCTCGCCGCCGTCGGGCCGTTCGACGAGACGCTGCGCTACTTCGGCGACGACCTCGACTGGTTCATCCGGGCCCGGGACCTCGGCATCCGGACGCTGGCCCTCGACGTGGTCACGCTGCACTGGCGGCGGCACGACCGGAACGCGAGCGACCGCGGCATCCGCGACCACGCGGCGGGGCGGGACCACGCGCTGACCGAGGTCGTGAAGCGGACGCTGGACCGGCGCCGTCGGGCCGCGTCGCCGGGCGGCGATGGCTGAGCCCGCGCCGGCGCCGATCGTGGCCGCGGACGGCCCTGCGGCCCGCGACGGCCGGGGCGTGCTCGTGATCGACACGCGGTATCCGACGCCGGACCGTGACGCCGCGTCGCTCCGGATGATGAACGTGCTGGCGCTCCTCCGGGAGGTCGCCGGGCCCGTGACCTTCGCGGCCGACGACGCCGGCGCGCATCGCTCCTCCCGGGCGCTGCTTCGGGCCGCCGGGATCCGCGTGGTGGATGACGTCTCCGTGGAGGCGCACCTCCGCGCGCGCGGGCGCGACTACCGGATCGTCGTGCTGAGCCGCGTCGACACGGCCACGAAGTATTTGCCCCTCGTACGCCAGCACGCCCCGGACGCCCGGCTCGTCTTCGACACGACGGATCTCGCGTCGGTGCGGGGTCTCCGCGGCGCGAGGGTGACCGGCAATCAGAACCTGCTCCGCCAGGCCCTCGTGGCCCGACGGGAGGAGCGGGCCGCGGCCTCGGCCGCCGACTGCACCCTGGTCGTCAGCGCGGAGGAGCAGGCGACGCTGATGGCCGACTGCCCGGGCGCCCGGGTTCACGTGCTGTCGGTTGTCCACGCGCTGCCCGAGTACCGTCCCTCGCGCGCCGGGCGTGAGGGCCTCGTGTTCGTGGGCGCCTTCCCGCACCATCCGAACGCGGACGCGATGGAGTTCTTTCTCCGCGAGGTGCATCCGAGGCTCCGCGAGAGGCTCCCTGGAGTTCAGACCCTCATCGTCGGGACGGAGCCGCCCGAGTGGCTTCGGCAGCGAGCCGGCCCGGACATCGTCGTCGCGGGACACGTGCCGGACATCGGGACGGCTCTCGGGCGGCGACGGGTGTCGATCGCGCCGCTGCGCTACGGCGCGGGCGTCAAGGGCAAGGTCATCCTCAGCATGAGTCACGGGGTCCCCGTCGTCGGGTCCACGATCTCGGCCGAGGGGATCGGGGCGCGGGACGGGGAGGAGATGCTGATCGCCGATGCGCCGGACGAGCTCGTGGCCAAGATCGCCCTGGCGTACGAGGACGAGGCGGTGTGGCACCGCCTCTCCGCCAACGGCCGACGCCTGGTCGACCGGGAGTTCTCGCTCGACGCCGGGCGCCGGAGCGTCCGCGAGCTCCTCGCGCTCCTGGGCGTGGCGACCAACTCGGTTCCCGTGGAATGACGGGGGCCGGGGTGGGGACTGCCGGGCTGGTCAGCGTCGTCGTGCCGGTCTTCGACGGGGCCCGGTTCCTGGCGGAGGCGGTGGAGAGCGTCCGCGCGCAAACGTACGCGCCGGTCGAGATCCTCGTGGTCGACGACGGCTCGACGGACGGGACGGCCGAAGTGGCCGGGCGCCTTCCGGGGATTCGCTATGCCTGGCAGGAGCACGCGGGGATCGGGGCGGCACGGAACCGGGGCGTCGCGATGGCGCGTGGCGAGGTGCTCGCCTTCCTGGACGCGGACGACGTGTGGCTGCCGGACAAGCTCACGCGTCAGATGGCGATCCTGCGCGAGGCCCCGGACGTGGACATCGTGTTCGGTCATGTCGAGGAGTTCGTCGACCGCGCGCCGGGCGTCGAGGAGGAGGGAAGGCACGGGCCTGCCGCGAGGCCCGTCCGCGGAATCATTCCGTCGGCGATGGCGGTGCGGCGCGAGTCCTTCGACCGGGTCGGGCCCTTCGAGACCCACTGGCGGGTCGGCGAGTTCGCCAGCTGGCTGCTCCGCGCCGGCGAGGCGGGACTGGCGATCCGGGTCCCGCCGGACGTCGTCGCGCGGCGGCGCGTCCACGGGGAGAACCACGGCATCCGGCAGCGCGAGGCGCTGCAGGACTACGCGCGGATCCTCAAGCAGTCCCTCGACCGGCGACGGGCGGGCGGAGCCGGCTAGACATGCCGACGGTGGCCGTGATCGTGCCGACCTACCGGCGGGAGCGCTTCCTGAACCTGGCGGTCGCGTCGCTCCTGGCCCAGACCTTCGCCGACTGGGAAGCGCTGATCGTCGACGGGACCCCCGAGGGGTCGACCCTCGAGTCCTCGGACCCGCGGCTCCGGTACTTCCGGGAGAGCGAGCACGGCGTGTCCGGCCTGGCCCAGGCCCGGAACTTCGGCATCGCGCAGAGCGACGCCAAGTACGTCGCCTACCTCGACGACGACGAGTGTTACTACCCGACGAAGCTCGAGGTCATGGTCGATGTCCTCGAGCGGGAGGCGGCCGGGGTCGAGTTCGCCTACCACGACGTCACCGTCGCGGCCGTGGAGTGGGTCGACGGGAGGCTCGGCCGCATCGGCGAGCCGCGCCGGCACCGGCATCCGGAGGGCGACCCGAACGAGGCGATCCGGACGACGTCCTTCATCGCCGGCCTCCAGGTCGTCCACACCCGGAGCGTGTTCGACAAGGCGGGGGGATTCCGCGAGGAGCGGCTGCGCGGCATCTTCCAGGGGCGGTACCGGAGCCGGCTCGTTCGCTACGACGAGGACGCGGACCTGTTCCGGCGCATCGCCCGACACACGCGGCTCCGCCGCGTGCCTATCGAGCTGGGAGAGTACCGGGTTCACGGCTCGAACGCGAACGGCTGGGGGATCGACTACGAAGAGGTCCTCCGCGCGCGGCAGCTCACTAGGGACGAGTACTGAGGCGCGGCCCGCCGCGGCGGGTCAATCGGTCCGGAGCCAGCCGGACAGGTCGCGTCCGATGAGGTCCTGGAGCTTCAGGATGTCCTCGCGGTAGACGCCGACCAGGCGCGCTCGCGCGCCGGGGGGAAGCCGCGCCGAACCCTCGTTCGCGCTCAGCAGGGACCGCACGACTCGCCGGCGCATCGAGAGCGGGACGAGCGGCCGCACGATCGACTTGAGCGCGTTCGGCCGGCTCAGAAACCGCTGGAGCCCGGCGCTCCGAGGCGGCGCCGAGGGATTGAAGCGCCGGGCCGTATCGACGACGACGCGGCTGTCGACGCCGAGGAACTCGAAGACGTCGCGGACGACTCCCGGCGTGTTGTCCGCCAGATCCTCGTGAAGGAAGAGGCGGATCCGGCTCCGGTCGAAGACACGGAAGTAGCGCTCGAGCTGGCGATGGTAGAACCCAGCGGCGACGTACCGCCAGAGCCAGTCCCAGCGCTCGCGGGCCCGCTTCTCCTCCTCGGCCAGAGCCCGGGTGAAGTCGGGGATCGGCTCCCGGCCCGACCGGATCAGGTGCCGGAAGCTCGCGTAGGCGCGCTCACTGGGATCGCGGAGGATCGCGACGAGCCGGGCGCCGGGGATAGCGTCGCGGATGCGTCGCGGGGCGTCCTCGCTCAGGAGGTACCAGGCCGACGCCTCGCCGACCGCGCGGTGCTCCGGGCCCGCGCCGGCGAACAGCGCCCGGTACGCGTCGGGGTCCGCGGTCATGCCGGCCGTGGCGGCGCCGTCGCCCGGCCCGCGGAAGTCGACGCGCTCGCCCTCGAGGGCGAAGAAAGCCGGCTCCTTCACGGGGCTCATGAAGATCTGCGGGTGGCCGCGCAGGTACTCGTAGAGCGAGGTGGTGCCGCTGCTCATGGCGCCGATGACGAGGAAGTTCGGCAGCGTCATGTCGAATCGCGACGCGCCCGGCCTCGGGCCTCGCCCGACCGGCCGGTGAGGCGGGCTCCGGGCATCATGGTCGGAGCCGGCTCGCCGCGCGGAGGGCTCAGCGGATGCTGAAGAGCGGCGTGAGCGCCTTCTCGTCCACCGTGATCCCGAGGCCGGGGCGCCGCGACACCTCCGCCCAGCCGTCCTTCGGCTCGGGCGTGCCCTCGGCGATGCGCTCGTTGACGAGCATGTTGATCAGCATGCCGTTCAGGAGCGACTTCGCGGGCGTGCTGGCGGCGAGGTGGGCCATCGCCGCGGTGACGATGTCACCGCCTCCCGAGTCCTCCATGGTCACCGAGAGGCCCCACTGACGGCAGACGTCGCGGGCGAGCCGGATCCGGCTGATGCCGCCGAAGCGCGACAGCTTGAGCATCGCGCAGTCCATCGCGCGCGCCGACTGGGCGGTGAACAGGGCGTCGAGGTCGGTCAGCGTCTCGTCGAGGATCATCGGCCGCGCGGTGCGGCGGCGAATCGCGAGACACTCCTCGAGGGTGCGGCACGGCTGCTCGAGGTAGATCGGCTCGTCCTCGAGCGCGGCGATGAACTGGGCGGCCTCGTGCTGCTTCCAGTAGGCGTTGGCGTCGCAGATCACCACCTCCTGGTCGCGCAGGACGTCGAGGCACGCGCGCGCGCGCTTGACGTCCTCCTGCCAGTGCCCGCTGCCCACCTTCACCTGGAAGCGGCGGAAGCCCTGCTTGAGGAGCGCCTCGGCGTGGGCGCGCATCTTCTCCGGCCGATCCACGCCCACGACGTTGTAGAGGGGGAACCGCGGCTGGACCGTTCCCCCGAGGAGATCGCTGATCGGGAGACCGGTCGCCTGACCCAGGATGTCCCAGCAGGCGATGTCGATCGGCGACTTGGCGTAGGCGTGGCCGTACAGGACGGAGTCCATTCGCGCGTAGACGTCCTCGACCTGCCGCGGGTCCGCACCGATCAGGGCCGGCCCCATGAGCTGGATGCCGGCCCGCGCGCCCTCGGCGAACGCCAGCATGTAGGTCGGGCTGAACGGGCACTCCTCGCCCCAGCCCACCAGCCCCGCGTCGGTCGTGATCTTGACCAGCGTGGCGTGCTCGGCGCTCACCGTGCGGCCGCCGGACAGCGTCAGCGTGCCGCCGGGGATGGTGTAGTCGAAGCCGAAGACATCGATGCGCGCGATCTTCACGGGCCGCTTCCCTTCGGGGCCGGCGGTGCGTTGCGTCCAGCCCGCCCGAGCATCCGGGCAAAGGCCTGGCCCGTCAAGAGCCGGAGAGCCCGCCGGGCGGCGGCGCCGGCCGCCAGAGCCGGGTGGGATCCTCGCCGGTCAGGCCGCCCGATCGCCTTCGGACGCCTGGCGCTCCGGCGAACCGAGAATCGGCACCGCGCTCCGGACCGCCGCGTGGAGAAGGTCGAGGTCGAAGGGCTTCATGAAGGTCGCGACGACCCCGTGCTCGGCTGCCACCTCCTCGACCGGGCGCCCGGCGTACTCCTCGGCGCCGGTCATGACGATGACGGGCACGTCGGGATAGAGGCGGCGGAGCGCGCGGACCAGCCCGAAGCCGTCGAGGCGCGGCATCTCGACGTCCGTCACCACGACGTCCGGCACCCACGCCTCCGCCAGGGCGAGCGCTTCCTGGCCGTCCCCGGCAGCCAGGACTCGAAGCGAATCCTCGGCGAGGGACTCCCGGCAGAGCTCCCGGATGACCCGCTCGTTGTCCACGAGGAGCACGACGGGCGCGAAATCGAGGGACGAGCCACTGCGGACTGGAGACGTCCGCGGGACTGGCGGAGTCATCGCGCCTCCTCGCGTGAGGGTGGCGGATCGGGACGGAGCGTCACACGCACGCCGCGTGGCCGCAGCCGCAGGGCTCGTGCTGCCCGTGGAGCGCGTGGAGCCGCTCGCACTCCGGGCTGCAGAAGGGATGCCCGGCCTCGACCGGGCACTGGCACTCGGTGTGTCGACAGTTCATGGACACTCCTCCAGGCGGCGCTCGCGAGGGCCCCGCCCGCTGGCGCGCGATGGCGCTACGCCGTTTCGGATCGGGTCGCCGCCAGCGGCGTGACCTTGGGGTACCGGGGACCGACGGCCCGGAGTACGACCTCCGCCGGGCGGCGGTCGCTGGCTCCGGCTGCGCCGAGACCACGGAGGGCGATCCCCTTCGACCGCAGCTGGGCGAGCGCCAGATCGGGTGAGGCGACCCCCAGGCGCAGCGGGGTCATCTGCTCCACGAGGCGCGCCTTCTCCACGGCGAGCGCGTGCTGGCGCTCGGAGATCTCGGCGAGCCGGCGCTCGATCACCTCGACGAGGGCCTCGGCACGGGTCTGTGTCTCCATGACGTCAACCTCCGTCGGCCGGCAGCGGCCGGTCGGACGCCCGGGCGCGGTCCGGGCAGGGAAGGCCGGGGTCACCACGCCGGAGGACAGGCGAGATGCCAGCGGGCGCTCTCGCGAACCACGACGGGGTCCTCGGCCAGGAGCGGACCCTCGCAGTACCCGCAGCGAGGGCCCGGCATCGACTGGACGCCGAGGGCCGTGAAGTACGCCCCGAGATGCGTCGCCCTGTCGACGAGCCGGCCCCGGAGGAGCGCCTCCAGCGCCGAGCGGAGGAGGTTCCGCACCCGGGTTCGGGCCACCGGGTCGCCGAGGGCGCGCTCCAGCGGCCGCCGGGGGAGAAGGACCGACGTCGACATCTCACGCGGCGCGTGGAGACTGATCGCGTACCGGTCCTCGGGGGCGAGGAGTGTGCACTCCAGGATGTCGGCCCGTCCACGGAGCTCCCGCAGGAGCGTCACGACCAGGAACAGGAGTGGCGCGGGATCGACGATGGAGCCGCGGGGCGACGATAGCGCGCTCATGGGTCACGGTCCCTCCTTGCGCACGCGCTGCTCGGTGCAAGCTTCACGCCGCGGTCGTGCCGATGACGTGGGAGCATCACCGGCGATTGGGACGCACACGGAGCCGCGTCGAAGGCGACGGCGAGCGGGCTGGGGCCGCGCGAAATCACGGCGGCCCGTCGTCATCCTGTCGCCGCGGCGTCACCCTGACGGCGCGCCACCCGGCGCAGGGAGACCTCCACGTCGCGCGGCGGGCCTGGCAACGCCCTTGCTCCTGGATCGCCACCATGAAGGACGCCCCGGCCTCCGGATCCCTCGCGGCTGCGGAAGCGGCGTCGCTCCGGTACGTGAGCGACGGCGTCCCCGGGATCGCGCGCGTCCGGACCAGGCGGGGGTTCCGCTATCGGGCGCCCGACGGGACGCCGGTCCGCGACCTCGCGGCGCGCCGCCGGATCCGGGCCCTCGCGATCCCCCCAGCGTGGACGGAGGTCTGGATCTGCCCCTCGGCCCAAGGGCACATCCAGGCGGTGGGCCGGGACGCCCGGGGGCGGAAGCAGTACCGCTACCACCCGCGCTGGCGGGAAACGCGGGACGCGACCAAGTACGGTCGCCTCCTTCTGTTCGCCGAGCGGCTGCCGGCCATCCGGCGGCGGGTTGCCGCGGACCTCGCCCGGCCCGGGCTGCCTCGCGAGAAGGTTCTGGCGACGGTGGTGCGTCTCCTCGAGACATCCCTGATTCGCGTCGGCAACGCCGAGTACACGACAGCGAACGGCTCGTACGGCCTCACGACCCTCAGGAACCGGCACGTCCGGGTCGCCGGGGCGACCCTCCGCTTCGAGTTCCGCGGCAAGGGGGGCAAGCCGCACGTCGTGGACGTGGCCGATCGGCGCCTGGCTCGGATCGTCCGGCAGTGCCAGGAGCTGCCCGGGCACGAGCTCTTCCAGTACGTGGACGGTGACGGCCAGACGCACACCATCGCGTCGGGCGACGTGAATGCCTACCTCCGCGAGATCGGGGGGGAGGAGTTCACCGCCAAGGACTTCCGCACGTGGGCGGGCACGGTCCTGGCCGCGCGCGCGCTCCGGGATGAGGGGGCGGTCCCTGCGCGGGCCGCGATGCGGAAGGTCGCGGAAGCCATCCGGGCGGTGGCGACGCGACTCGGCAACACGGCGACAGTGTGTCGCCGGTGCTACGTCCACCCCGGCGTCATCGAGGCCTATCTCGGGGGGACGCTCGGCCGGCCCGCCCGGGGCGCGAACCCCCGTGGTCTCGACGTGGACGAGCGCGCCGTCCTTCCACTCTTGCGGGCCTGCGCGCGCGGGGAGGCCAGGAACGGGGTCGGAGCTTCTCGGGTCGCTCGTCCGGTGTCGACGTCCTTGGCGGCGACAGAGGCTGGTAGAGGACGTCCCGGCTCCTGAGATTGAGCCTGCTCCAGGGGCGCACCATGCTCCGGGTCGCGGCCGGCTGTCCGATGGTCGACCGGCTCAGCACTTCCGACGGCGAGACGCTCGGTGTCCCGGTCCCGGCGGGCGTGCGACCGTCATCATCCAGCGAGGGCTTAGCGACTCGGGCGTGTAGCCATCGGGGCCCGGCCTGTGCGCGGCTCGTCGAGCGCGCCGCCGGCGCCGTCCGGGTGGAACGACCTCGGCGTCGCGATACCCGCTCGGGAAACGCCGGACATCCTCCGGAAAACATTGTTGAAACTGGGAGGCGTCGAAGCCTCGAGACTGTACCCGGCGACGGTCACCGGAGGTTGGACACCATCAAAGCGATGCCCGACCCGAGCAGCAGCCACAGGACCACCAACCGGAACTGCCGGTCGTTCACGCGGCCGTAGAGCCGGATGCCGAGGAACGCGCCGAGGAACGTCGCCGGAAGACAGACGAGCGCGAAATTCCACACCTGGCGCGTGAGCACGCCCTGGGCCGCGTAGACGCAGAGGACTACGCCGAGGATCGCGAGGTTGAACGGCTGGTACACGCCGCGCTGCGTGTCGGCGCTCCAGCCCCGCAGCCCGCACCAGATGGTCGGCAGCGGACCGGAGAGACCCGCCACGCCGCCGAGCGCCCCGCCGCCGAAACCCACCAGGCCGTCCGCGACCTTCCCGCCGGCCGACACGGTCGGGAATCGCCGGAGCGCGAGGGTCAGCCCCGTGTAGCCCACCAGCAGCACGCCGAGGAACACCTTGAGCACCCGCGGCTCGACCATGCGGAGCGCGGCTACCCCGAGCGGCACGCCCAGCACGCCGCCGACCAGGAACGGCCAGGCGCGCGACCACGCCACGGCCCGCCGCACGGCATAGAGGGACTGGAGCTGCCCGGCCACCGAGCACACCACCACCAGCGCCGCGGCGACGGCCGGGCTCACGACGTGGAGCCAGAGGCCGAGGGCGGTCAGGCCCGTGCCGAATCCGGCGAGTCCGGTGACGAAGCCCCCGCAGAGGGCGCCGAGGGCAAGGACCACGAGGGTGGTCACGAGCCGGGGGATCGGCGGGGCGCGAGCAGGCGGTCGAGCTGGTTCGCGAAGGCGCGCGTGTCGCTCGGGCTCCACGACGCCGGCCCGCCCGTCGGCACGCCGCTCGATCGGAGCTCGGCCATGAGGTTCCGCACCGCCAGCCGCTCGGGGATGCTCTCCGCGGTGTAGAGCATTCCACGCGGGTCGAGGGCGTGCGCGCCGCGCGCCACGACCTCGGCGGCGAGCGGGATGTCGGCCGTCACGACGATGTCGCCCGCCGCCACCTGGTCCACGATCTCGCGGTCGGCCACGTCGAAGCCGCGCCGGACGCGCATGGTGCGGATCAGCGGCGACGCCGGCGTCTGGAGCGGCGTGTTGGCCACGAGGACCATCGGGGTCCGGGTGCGCTCCGCCGCGCGATACAGGATCTCCTTGATCGGTCGCGGACAGGCGTCGGCGTCGACCCAGATCTGCACGCTAGCCCGGGGTCCGGCGTCTGCGCGGGCCGGGGTCAGCAGCGCGTGACGTGCGCCGACACGGCGAGCCAGCGGCCACCACGTCGCGCCCACACGTCCGTGTAGCGCCCGGCGCCGGCGCCGCCGTCCGGGCGGGTGTAGCTCGTGCGCGCGTGGATGATCGCGACGTCGCCCATGAGGCGGATCTGGACGTCGTGGGACTCGAGGTTCCGGATCGCCACGGGCCGCGCCGTCTGCTCGAGGAAGGCGCGGCGGCCGACGAGCGTGCCATCGGGGTTACTGCAGAGGAAGTCGTCGGACAGGATCTCGTCGAACCGGCGGACGTCCGAGGTCTGCACGGAGTGGATGTAGTCGCGGTTGAGGGTGAACAGGGTGTCGTGGTCGGACTTCGCGGCGACGGTCGTGCCGGTCTGCATCGCATCTCTCCTTCCAGGCGCGGAGCGGGGGGTCGCGCCCCGTCCGTTCACCGTGCCGGGCTGACCAGGATCTTGAGGTGGTCCTGCCCCGGGGTCGTGAGGGCCTCGAAGCCGCCGCGCACGACCTCGGCGAGCGGGATGCGGGCGGTCACCAGCGGCAGCCCCCGGACGCGCCCGTCAGCGAGGAGGCGGACCGCGGCAGGGAGGTCCTCGTCGTAGTGGTGCTGGATCGTGCCGATCACGGTCTTCTCGCCGACTATGAGATCCAGGGTGTCGACCGGCACCTCGCCGCCGGTGAGGCCGATGAGTACGATCCGCCCGCCCTTCCTCGCCATGCGGATCGCGAGGCTCGCGGTGTCGGGGCGGCCCGCGCACTCGAACACGACGTCGGGGCCGAGGCCGCCGGCGAGCCGGCGGAGCTCCTCCATCCAGCCGGGGTCGGCGGGATCCAGCACGGCCTCCGCGCCCAGCTCGAGCGCGAGCGCGCGACGCGACGCGCGGGGCTCGACGAGGATGACCGCGCCGGCCCCGGCGGCCCGGCTCACCTGAAGGGTGAGGAGCCCGATCGGCCCTCCGCCCAGGATCCCCACGACGTCTCCCAGTCGCGGCGGCGCCTTGTTGACGGCGCGCACGGCGCACTCCGTCGGCTCGATCAGGGCGGCCTCGGCGTCGGAGAGGGAGTCCGGCAGCCGGGCGCAGGCGAAGGCCGGCACCGTCACGTACTCGGCGAGCCCGCCGTCGGTGTGGAGGCCGATCGTCGCCCACTTCTCGCAGAGGGCGTACTGGTGGCGCCGGCAGAACTCGCAGGCGTTGCAGAAGAGCACGATGTCCGGCGCGACCCGGTCGCCTTCCCGGAGGCCGCGCACGCCCGGGCCGAGGGCGGCGACCACGCCGGTGAACTCGTGGCCCATCGTGAGCGGCGCCCGCCGGCCGGTCAGCGCGTGCGGCCGGTCGGCGGGAATGACCAGCGGGCCGTGGCGGTACTCCTCGAGGTCGGTCCCGCAGATCCCGCAGAAGCTGACCCGGAGGAGGATCTCGCCCTCACCGGGCGCCGGGACCGGCACGTCCTCGACCCGCACGTCGCGCCGGCCGTGCCACCGCGCGGCCTTCACGGGCGGCTTCCGCGGCACGCGCGCCGCCAGGCGTCGAACGCGCCGCTCACCGTGGCCTCGGCGCCGTCACGGGTGCTCGACACAGATCGCCCAGAAGGGCGCCGTGCCGATGTTCCGGATCTCGTGGACCATGACCTGGGGCGCCCAGTGGGCGCCGCCCGACGGGAACCGGTCCTCGCGGCTGTCGCCGCTCGGGAACCGCTGCACGGCGTGGGCGCCCGTGAGCGGGATGATCAGCCGCGGCGCGTGGCTGTGCATCGGTCGCACGTGCCCCGGGCCCAGGATCTCCTCGTAGACGCAGACGCGGTCGTTCCGGAAGAGGGTCTTGTCGCCGAAGGTGCGCGCGACGCCGGGCGCGGATGGGAGCGTCCGAAGCTCCACGAGAAGGGCCTCGCCGAACCCCGGCCCGTGTACCTGGGCCGAGAGCTCGCCGCCCTCCAGCCAGTCGACGCGCCCGCGCGCGACCGGGAAGTAGCGCTCCCCGCCGCCGCCCAGGTGGAACAGCGAGCCGGTCCCGTCCTGGACGCCGACCAGCATCGCGGCGCCGTGGCGGGCGTGGCGGCCGCTGGCCGTCCCCGCCGAGGCGTCGTCGATCCGCGTCACGAGCACCGCGTCGTTGTCGAGCACCGTGGGAAACATGCGCCCTCCTCGTCCGGAACACTACCACCGACGGCGGCAGGGCGGGCGCCCCGCCGCGGCGTCCGCTCAACAGTCGAAGACGTGCTCGACCGTGACGCCGGCGCCCTCGACCGCGCGGATGGTCGCGGCGAGGTCCGCCACGGGGACGTCGAGACCGACGCGCCGCCGGCCTCCCCCGGCCTGGACGGGCTGCTCGAAGAGCGGGCGCGCGTCGGGGAGCGGCGGGAGCGGACCCTCGGGCGCGAGGACCGTGACCGGGATCCGGCCGTTCCCGGCGATCTCCGCGACGTCGCGGCCGCGGCGGGCGAGACCGACCAGGACCTCGGTGAAGGCCTGGTAGCGCGGCGTGAGGACGAGCGTCCGGGCGCCCCCGAGATCGCGGAGGATCTTGATGCGCGGGTCGGCGGCGCCGTCGGCGCCGTCAAGTTTTCGGGATCGGCGCCGCCCGGGAGAGCAGCGGCGTCGGGATCCGCGATTTTTCTTCCGTTTCCGGCGCCGCCCTGCGGAAGTGTTCGGCAGGGAGGGGAGGCGACCCGATGGACTGCCCGACGTGCCGGTCGGCCAATCCCGACGACGCGGCCGAGTGCGGCCGCTGCGGCGCGCCCCTCCGGGTGCGAGCCTCGCGGCCTCGGCCGCTCGCGGCCTTCCCCGCCGTCGGCGCGCACATCGAAGGCTGGCTGATCGCGGGCCCGCTGGTCATCACCGACGAGGCGCTCCTCTTCTTCGTTCGCGAGATGCGGAACACCCGCGCGAACTTCACCCAGGCCGGCGTTCGGTCGGGAGGTCTGGTCGGCCTCGCGATCGGCGCCCTCGTCGACAGCGCGCGGGGACGCTACGATCTCCCGGAGAAGGTCTCGATGCGCCCGACGGCGGAGGTGCTGGACGAGATCCGCGCCGCGGTGGCCGACGCGCCGGACATCCCGTCCTGCCGGGAGCACTTCCGGATCGAGCGCGCCGACGTCCGGAAGATCTCCCGGGCGACGCTGGGCGGCTTGAAGGTGGAGACGGCCTGGCTGTCCTTCCGGGTCGACGGTTTCGACCGCGTCGACCGCGCCTCGGGCTTCCTGAAGCTCCGGCGCTATCCGGTGGAGGCGTAGCGCCGGCTTCCGCGCGCGGCGTCGTTCGCGGCGGTCAGGGCCGCGGTCCGGGGGCCCCGCCGGATCGGGACGTCAGGAAGGCGCGCATCGCGGCGACCACCTGGGCGTGCTGCGACAGGACGAAGTCGACGTGGTTCCCGCCGTCGAGCTCGACGATCTCCACGTCCGCCAGCTCCCGGCGTAGCCCGGCGATCGCGGCGGTCCGGCACGGCCAGAAGTGCCGCTCGTGCCAGTCGGCGGCCCGGTGGCCGAGCGCCGGGTCCGCCAGGCGCGTCGGGAGCCACGTCGCCGGGAAGACGAACAGGGCGGGCGCCCGGAGCTTCGAGTAGTCGCGGCGATAGATGGGAGGCGTCACGTAGGTCGCCGCGACCTCGCCGAACACGCTGGGCGGCGTGGCCGGCCGGAGGCTCCCGTCAGGCTGCTGGACGACGATGTCGCGCATGTAGGCCTCCGCCGCGTCCGACCACGTCGCGCCGGCGAAGAAGGTTGCCTGCCACCATCGCCGGTAGCGGTCCAGCGAGCCGAGGGCCGTCTCGTCGGGGAAGAGATCGAGCGGCGCGCGCTCCAGCACCTGTCGCCAGGCGGGATCGGCCCGGTCGTGCGCGCCGTCCAGATAGATGAGCGTGCGAACGCGCGCGGGATGGAGCTCCGCGAACCGCGTGAGCTCGCGGCCGCCGAGGGACCAGCCGGCCAGGTGGACGGCGCCGAGCCCCAGGGCGTCGAGGAGCTGCCGCAGGTCCTCCGCCAGCGTGTCGGCGTCGTAGGGCGACCGGGCCTCGGAGCGGCCGTGGCCCCGCCGCGCGTACGCGATCACGCGCCACCGGTCCCGGAGGGCCGGGGCGAGGTCGTCGAAGTAGTGCGGGGTGTCTCCGAGCCCGTGGATCAGCACCAGGGCCTCGCCGGAGCCGCCCCAGTCGAGGTACTGGAGCCGCACCCCGTTGACGGTGACGAAGTGGCTCGCGTGCGGCGACGGATCCGTCCACTCGTCAGCCCGGCGGTCCACGGCGGATCCTTCGATCGGGCCGGCTAGAGGCGGCGGGCGGCGCGGGTGCCCTCGAGGAGCGCGTCGTGGAGGAGCCGCGGCGCCAGCGCGTCGCCGACGAGCGCGAGCTCGGGCACCTTGCCCTTGAGCGCCGCGTGGAGGCCGTCGACGGCGCGCCCGCCATAGGCGAGGACGACCGTGTCGACGCCGTCGAGCGCGAGGGGACGGTCCGAGTACTCGTTCACCGCCAGCACCCGGAGCTTGCCTGGGCCGCCGGATTCGATGGCCCGGAGCGCCGTGTCGACGAGCATCGTCACGTCGCGCTGGTAGAGCCGCTCGTAGAGCGGCTCCTTCGTCGAGCCTTCCGTGTTGTCGCACACGGTGTGGTACTGGGTGACGATCGTGACCGCGCGGCCCTGGACCGCGAGGAAGTCGGCGGCGAGGCCGGCCTGGACGCGCCCCGTGCCGTCGACGACGACGACCCGTGGGCCGGCGACGGTCGCGCCGGACAGGATGTCCTCGACGGTCACGACCCCGGGCAGGTCGGCGCCGGGAACCACGGGCCGGCGCGGCACCGCGCCGGTCGCGACGACGACCGCGTCAGGCCGGTCGGCGAGGACGCGCTCCGCGGTCGCCTCCGTCTCGAGCCGCACGGCCGCGCTCGTCATCCGGAGCTGGCGCACGAGCCACTCCACCGACTGGCCGTAGCCCGGCCGGAGCGGCGCCCGCGCGGCGACCAGCACCTGGCCGCCGAGGGCGCCGGACCGCTCGTAGAGGATCACCTCGTGACCCCGGAGCGCGGCGACGCGCGCCGCCTCCAGCCCGGCCGGTCCGCCGCCGACCACGACCACGCGCCGGGGCGTCACGGCGGGGACGAGCTCCGCGAGCTCGGCCTCGCGGCCGGTCACCGGATTCTGCGAGCACGAGAGCGTGAGCCCGCGGCTCGACCGGCCGAGGCAGCCCTCCTGCATGCCGACGCAGAAGCGGACGTCGTCGAGCCGGCCGTCGGCGGCCTTCCGCGGCATCCAGGGATCGGCCATCAGGGCGCGGGTCATCGCGACCAGGTCGCAGGCCCCCTCGGCGAGGAGCCGCTCGGCGTGGCGCGGGTCGGTCACGCGCCCCGCGTAGATCACGGCCGCCCGCACCTCCTTCTTGATGCGCGCCGCGAAGGAGGCGTAGAGCCCGGGCGCCGTGTCGGCGAAGGGCATCAGCTTCTGGTGGTAGCGCGGCGTCTCGCCGGTCGAGCCGGAGACCGTGAAGTAGTCGAGCTGGTCGAGACTGTCGAGCGCGCGGACGATCTCGACGACGTCCTCGAGGTGGAGGCCGTCGGGGATCAGCTCGTCGCCGCTGACGCGCAGACCGAGGATGAAGTCGCGCCCCACGGCGGCCCGGATCGCGCCGATGACCTCGACCGAGAACCGGAGCCGGTTCTCGAAGCTCCCGCCGTACTCGTCGGTGCGCCGGTTCACCGACGGCACCCAGAACTGGTCGATCAGGTGGCGGGCGAACGCGCAGAGATCGGCCCCGTCGAACCCCGCGCGCTGGAGGCGCCGCGCCGCGGCGGCGTACGCGGCCACGATCTCGGCGATCTCGCTCCGGTCGAGCGCGTGGGGGATCTCGCGGTTCTCGGTCTCGGGGACGTCGGACGCCGACACGAGCGGCCGCTCGCCGGGCGCCGAGAACCCGCGGCGCCCGCGGTGCGTGATCTGGGACATCACGTGGGCGCCCTCGCCGTGGATCGCGCGCGCGAAGGTCTCGAAGGTCGGGAGGGAGGAGTCGTCCCAGTTCTTGATGCCGTTCCAGTCGAGGACGGGACTCGACGGGTGGACGCTCGCGCTCCCGAAGCACTGGATCAGGCCCGCGCCGCCCCGCGCCTTCTCCTGATGGTAGCGGGTGTAGCGCTCGGTGATGTAACCGTCCTTCCCGAACCGCGTCGCGTGGGGCGTGCTGACGATCCGGTTCCGGAGGGTGACGTGGCCGAGCCGGAAAGGCGTGAACAGGCGCTCGAAGGTCATGGGATGCCTCGTGGCCCTGGAGCATACCAGGAACCGCGGCCCGTGAGGCGCGGCGGGCCGGCCGTGCTCAGCGCGGCGCGCAGGGCGGGACGCAGCGCGCGCCCCGGGCGTCGACCAGCACGACGTCCACCGGGCCCCCGACGTGGCGGTCGGCGTCCCGGTAGAGCCGCTCGTCCTCGCCGATGCCGGCCTCGATCACGCGGCGGACATGTTCCGCGAGCTTCGCAGGCTCCTGGACGCCTGCCGCGTACATCGCGCTCGCGCGCGCGTACGGGCTCGCCGCGAAGAAGGCGTCGAGGGCGCGGGGCCACGCCACGGCGCCGCGTGGCGGCGCCGCCAGCCGCGCGGTCCACCGGTCCTCGATGTCGAGAGAGCCGAGCGTGGCCCGGCCTCCCGCCACGTAGGCGACGAGCAGCGTGAGCCGCGCCACCCTCAGGCGGATCCGGGCCGCGGCGTCGGCGGGATCCCTCGCGAGCGCTCGCCTCGCCGGCACCCGGACGGCCTGGAGCCGCTCCTGGAGGTCCGGACGCAGACGCTCGACGATCGCGTCGAAGCTCAGGCGCGACGCGTCGAGGGGGGCGATCAGCCGGCGGACGTGCTCCAGGGTGTCCTGCTCGGGGCCGAGCGAGGCGATGCCCGCGACGGCGACCGCGAGCGGCAGGGAGTCGTGCACGGCGATCTTCGGCCGGCGGCCCTGGCGCTCGGCGAGCGGGTCGTCGACCTTCGGCAGGGCGTTGATCCAGAGGCGGTCCGCACCCAGGACGACGAAGCTGGTCCGCGGCACGCCCATGATGATCGTGCCCGTCCGCACTGGCGGCTCGGGCCACAGGCACACGTGGTGGACGCCGACGAGCGCCAGGATGGCGAGCCCGGCCACGATCGCGCCGCGCATCATGTGGATCATTCGGTGCAAGAGCGCTGCCTCGCGGGTGGGCCTGACAGCCGCCAATGGACCGGGCCCGCCGGTCCGGTCCGGACGACAGGCCGTCGCCCCCCTGACGGCCTGTCCCCGCCGCGACGCTGAAGGCTCGCCGCCCGGCGCGGGACATTCGCTATGCTCGGAGCATGGGCCCGGCGAAGGCGGAGCGCGCGGTCCTCCAGGTGGCGGGCCGCGAGGTCACGATCACCAACCCGGGGAAGGTCTACTTCCCCGAGGCAGGGATCACCAAGCTCGACGTCGCGCAGTACTACGTCGCCGTGGCCGACGGCGCCCTCCGTGGCGCGGGCGGCCGGCCGAACGTGCTGGTCCGCTACGCCGACGGCATCCACGGCGAGTTCTTCTACCAGAAGCGGGCGCCGCGCGAGCGCCCGGACTGGGTGGAGGGCGTCGAGCTCCGCTTCCCGTCCGGCGGCGTCGCCGAGGAGGTCGTGCCCCGCGACGCCGCCACGCTCGCCTGGATGGCGAACCTCGGCTGCCTCGAGCTTCACCCGCATCCGGTGCGCGCGGAGGACCTCGAGCATCCGGACGAGCTCCGGATCGACCTGGATCCGGTCCCGGGCGTCGAGTGGACACAGATCGTCGCCGTCGCGCGTGTCGCGCGCGAGGCGCTGGCCGACTTCGGCCTGGTGGGGTGGCCGAAGACGTCGGGCTCGCGCGGCATCCACGTCAACGTGCGGATCCACCCCCGCTGGGGTTTCGGGGAGGTGCGGCGCGCGGCGCTCGCGTTCGCGCGCGAGGTCGAGCGCCGGGCGCCGACGCTCGCCACCAGCAAGTGGTGGAAGGAGGAGCGCCACGGGGTCTTCCTCGACTACAACCAGAACGCGAAGGACCGCACGGTCTGCAGCGCCTACTCGGTGCGCCCGAAGCCGGACGCGCGCGTCTCGGCCCCCGTGACGTGGGAGGAGCTCGAGGCGTGCGACCCGGGCGACTTCACGCTCCGCACGATGCCGGCGCGGTTCGCCGCGATCGGGGACCGGCACGCCACGATCGACGACCACGCGCGCTCGCTCGAGGCGCTGCTGGAGCTCTCCACCGCGCACGAGCGGGACGGGCTTGGCGACGCGCCGTGGCCGCCCCACTACCGGAAGCAGCCGGGGGAGCCGGAGCGAGTCGCGCCGTCCAAGCGGAAGAGCGGCGCGAGCGCCGGCGGCCGCCGCGCGTCGACGAAGCCCCTCGTCGAGATCGGGCGCGCGGACCGGAAGGAGGACGCGCTCGCGGGGCTCGAGCGCTGGAAGGCGCGCCACCCGGAGGTCGTCACGCACCTCCAGCCCGCGGACGTCCTGGTCGACTCGATGCGCGGCCGGTCGACGACGTGGACCCGCATCCGCGTGAATCTCGAGCACGTGCCCGAGGCGCTCCGGCCGGCGCAGGAGCCCCTCGATCCCGACGGAGGACCGTCGTGGGCGCGGGCGGCGGGCCGTCCGGATCCGCCCGAGCGCTGAGGGACTATCCGGGCGCGGCGAGGCCGAAGATCCCGGCCAGCTCGGCGGGCGCCGTGACCTCGAGCTGGTCGTAGCGACACGCGGCCGGCGGCTTGTCCGGGCGCCACCGCACGAACGTGGCGGCGTGGCGGAAGCGGTCGCCCTGCAGGTGGTCGTAGGCGACCTCGCAGACGCGCTCGATCCGGAGCGGCTCCCAGGAGAGATCCTTGCCCTGGTTCCACCGGCTCTGCGCACCGGGCATCCGCACCGCGTCCGCCTCGGCCGCACCGCCCCACTCGCGCCACGGGTGGCCGTCGAGCGCGTGCTCCCGGAAGGGCGCGAGCTCGTCCGCGAGCCGGCGCCGCGCGGCCGCGGTGAAGGACGACGTGAAGCCGACGTGGTGGAGCCCACCGGCCTCGTCGTAGAGCCCGAGGAGGAGGGAGCCGACCAGCTCACCCGGGCCGGTCTTGTGCCAGCGGAAGCCGCCGACCACGCAGTCGGCGGTGCGGGTGTGCTTGACCTTGACCATCGCGCGCTTGCCGGGCTGGTAGGTCGTGCTCTCGTGCTTGGCGATGACGCCGTCGAGGCCCGCGCCCTCGAAGCGGTGGAACCAGTCCCGGGCGACCGCGCGGTCCCGCGAGCACGGGGTGAGGTGGATCGGGCCGCCGGCGTGCGCGAGGGCTCGCTCCAGCCGGGCGCGGCGCTCGGTCTGGGGTCGTCCACGGAGGTCCTCGTCGCCCTCCGCCAGGAGGTCGAAGGCGACGAACGACGACGGCGTCTCGGCCGCGAGCTTCGCCACGCGCGACGCGGCGGGGTGCAGGCGCATCTGGAGGGCGTCGAAGTCGAGGCCCTTCGCGGTGGCGATCACGATCTCGCCGTCGACGACGCACCGCGGCGGCAAGACCGCGCGGAGCGGGGCGGCCAGCTCGGGGAAGTACCGATCGAGCGGCTTCAGGTCCCGGCTCTGGAGGTAGACGCGGTCGCCGTCGCGGAACACGAGCGCGCGGAACCCGTCCCACTTCGGCTCGAAGAGCCACCCCTCGCCGTCCGGCAGCTCGTGTGCGAGCTTCGCCAGCATCGGCTCGACGGGCGGCTCGAGGATCACCGGGGGCGCCGTGCGGCGATGCGCCCCTCGGCCGAGGCCCAGCCCGCGTCGAAGTGGAGACCCCGCTCGTCCAGGTCGATCACGAGCGGCGTGTGATCGGACGGCGTGGGCTTGCCCTTGCGCGTCTCGCGGTCGATCTCCGTCCAGACGACGCGGGCGGCGACCGGGCGCGACACGAGGAGGTGGTCGATGCGCATCCCGTAGTTCTTGTGGAAGTTGCCGGCCCGGTAGTCCCACCACGTGTAGCGCTCGGGCTCCGGGTGCTGCTGGCGGTAGATGTCGACGAAGCCCCACTCGAGGAGGCGCGCGAAGGCCTTCCGCTCCGGCTCCGAGACGTGCGTGCCCCCGTGGCACGCCGCGGGGTCCCAGACGTCGATGTCCGCCGGCGCCACGTTCAGGTCCCCGCCGAGGACCACCGGGTCGCCCGGCTTCGCGGCCGACTCGAGCCAGCGCGAGAGACGATCGAACCACACGAGCTTCGCCTGGTAGAAGACCGAGTCGACGGTCCGGCCGTTCGGCGCGTAGACGCTGACGACGCGGATGCCGCCGCACGACGCGGCGATCATCCGCGCCTCGGCGAGGGGCTCGTCGTCCCCCTCGTCCCCGGTCTTCGCCGGCCGGAGGGGCTCGCCGAAGTTCGTCACGACGTCCGCGATGCCGACGCGGCTCGCGATCGCCACGCCGTTCCACCGCCCCTCGCCGTGGTGCGCCAGCTCGTAGCCGGCGTCCTGGAACACGTCGGCGGGGACGTCGCCGTCCGCGAGCTTCGTCTCCTGCATGAGGAGGACGTCCGGCCGGGCGCGGACGAGCCATCCGCTCACGCGCTCGAGACGGGCCTTCAGCGAGTTGACGTTCCAGGTCGCGATGCGCATGGGTCCAGGGTACCGCGGGTCAGGCGTCGGATTCGACTCCCGACACCGGCACGGGCACGCCACACCTCCGTCGCCCCGCGGGTCCGACGACGTGGCGCCGAGGTCCGGATCGATCTATGTTGGGCGAGAGTGAGAGGGGGCCGCAGAGTCGAAGGAGGGAGACCCATGTCGATCCGAACGCTCGGCGGCGTGACCGTCGCCGGCGTGCTGGTGGTCAGCATGATCCAGCCCGCCCGGGCTCAGGCGCCCCAGTCACCGACGCCGGCGCCCAGCAACGGCGTCGTGCGCGCCGAGACCGTCGCGCGGGGGCTCGAGCATCCCTGGGGGCTGGCCTTCCTGTCCGACGGCCGCATGCTCGTCACCGAGCGTTCGGGGCGGCTCCGCCTCGTCGATCGAGGGGGCCGGCTGTCCGATCCCATCCGGGGCGTGCCGGAGGTGGCGGCGCGAGGCCAGGGCGGCCTGCTCGACGTCGTGCTCGATCCCCGCTTTGCCGAGAATCGCTGGGTGTACCTCTCCTACGCGGAGCCGGGGCCTGGCGGTACCGCCGGGACCGCGGTCGCGCGGGGCCGGCTCGGCGAGGGGCGCCTCGAGGACGTTCGCGTGATCTACCAGCAGCCGTGGAAGGTCGAGGGGGAAAACCACTTCGGCTCCCGCCTCGTCTTCGCGCGCGATGGCACGTTGTTCGTCACGCAGGGCGACCGGTACGCTCATCGCGATCGGGCACAGGACCTCTCGGTCGGCTTCGGCAAGATCGTGCGGATCAATCCGGACGGCTCGGTGCCTCGGGACAACCCGTTTGTCGGCCGCGCCGATGCGCGCCCCGAGATCTGGTCCTATGGGCACCGCAACGTGCAAGGCGCCGCCCTCGACCCTCGGACCGGGCAGCTCTGGACGGCGGAGCACGGCGCGCGCGGCGGGGACGAGCTGAACCACCCGGAGGCCGGCAAGAACTACGGCTGGCCCGTCATCACCTACGGTGTGGACTACTCGGGCGCGAAGATCGGCGAGGGCACGGCAAAGCCCGGCATGGAGCAGCCGGTGTACTACTGGGATCCCGTGATCGCGCCGTCCGGCATGACCTTCTACACGGGCGACGCGGTGCCCGGCTGGAAGGGCAGCATCCTGATTGGCTCGCTGAGGCCGGGGCTCCTCGTCCGGCTGACGCTCGCGGATGGGCGCGTCGCGCGGGAGGAGCGGCACCTGGCTGACCTGAGGGAGCGAATCCGCGACGTGCGCCAGGGTCCTGACGGGTTCGTCTATCTTCTGACGGACAGCCGGGACGGGCAGATCCTCCGCGTCATGCCGGCGCGCTGACGCGGCGGAGCTCGAGGCTCGGCCGCCGCGGCTGCCGGGCGCGCTGCGCCGGCTGTCCAGCTGACCCGCGGGATTCCCGCCAGGGGCACGGGCTGCCAGCCGTAAACCATCGCGACGCAACGCGGATTGCGGGCCCAACGAGATTGGCGCTTCGGGCACTCGCCTCCCGTAAAATCAAAGGTCCCAGAATCTCGCTGGAACCGGGCTCGCCAGTCTTCCAGGGAGGCCCGTGTCAGAGGGGCGACACGATGGACATCACCGAACCGACCGCGACCACCGAAGTCGCCGGACCGATCCTTCGGGTCCGTTCGCGGCACCACGCGCTCTTCGGAGGGCTGTTGATCAAGGAAGGGCTGATCAACCAGGCGCAGCTCGACAAGGCGCTGGCCCTCCAGCAGGAAACCGAGCCGCGCCCGCTGCTCGGCCAGATATTCCTCGACCAGAAGCTCGTCACGCCGCACGAGCTCAATGCCGTCCTCGCCAAGTATCAGCGAACGCATCTGCTCGGGGACGTGCTGGTCGAGACGAAGGCCATCACGCCGGCTCAGCTCGAGAGCGCGCTCGCCACTCAGAGGAAGACCCACGGTCCGCTTGGCGAGACTCTCGTCCAGCTCGGGTTCATCACCGAGCGGTCGCTCAAGCACGCGCTCAGCATCCAGCTCAGGATCCCCCTCGTCGATCTCGACGATCGGTCGATCGATCCGGGTATGTCTGCCGTGATTAGCGAGCGCTACGCTCGCCACCACCGGGTGCTGCCGCTCGTCGAGGTCGATGGGCGGATCGTGCTGGCCATGGACGACCCGACCGACCTCGAGGCGGTCGCGGATGTTCGCTCGTGCACCGGGCGAAGGATCGACGTGGTCGTGGTGACCGCCGACGCGCTGGAGCGGGCGTTCTCCCGGCTGTACGGGGAGCGTGGAGGCGGGACGTCCGTTCGCCAGTCCTCGACCGAAGCGGACGACGCGGGCACGCTGCCGATGCCGGAGACCATGCGAGTCGCCGCCGCCGCTGCTCCGAGCCTCCCCGACATGGACGCGAGTCCCCATCGGAGGGACGAGGAGCGGCCGAGGCCCGGAAGCGCGCTCGACGCCATCCGCGCCCGGATGGACGCGATCCGCCACGTCGTCCGGAGCTGGGACCGCTGGACCGATGCGGCCGAGACGCTGCTCCACGAGCGGGTCGAGCGAAAGACCGAGATCGAACGCCTGACCGGCGAGCTTCAAGCGGCTCGAGCGGCCCTCGCGCGGACGAGTCAGGAGCTCGAGGCGAAGGCGCAGGCCTTGGCGAGCCTCGAGAGCGCCCATGCCGCCCTGCTCCGGGAGCACGGGAGTCTCGGCAACGCGCTGGCAGATCTCCGGGAGCGGCACGACACCCTCCTCCGGGACCGACAGTTCGTCATCGACCGCGTCAGCGAAGCGCTCCGCCGGCTGAGAATCTGAGCCCGGTCGGCGTGGCGGCTCGCGCGCGCTCCAGCCGGGAGGACCGGGTCGATTCGGATCGCCTGGTTGGAGAGACTCGGCGAGGCGACGGCTGGCCGGGCTCGTGGTCCTGGCGGGTCGGACCCTACCGTCGCGCGACCAGCCGGCGGAACACCGCTCCGAACGTGAAGTCGTAGCCGGCCGCGTGCTCGGCGGCCTGGCGCTTCACGCGCTCGCCGAGCGTGTCGCCGTCCGGCACGTTGAAGCCCGGCACCTGGCTCTCGTGGCGGACGAGGGCGGCGATCTGCCGGTCGATCGACTCCGTGACGTCCACGATGACGTCGGGCTGGTCCACGCCCCAGTACCAGAGCTCGCGGACCTTGTGGGGCTCCAGACCTTCCTCTTCCACATGCTCGGGGAAGTGGAGGTGGTCGCGAGCGAACGGGTAGATGGCGTCGGTCGTCACGATCCCCGCCTTCCGATGGTCGCGGTGCTGGAAGCTCTTCATGCGGTACGGGTCGTGGACGAAGACGGTGTCCGGCCGGTAGCGCCGGATCGCCCGGACGACGTCGCCGAGGAACTCCCGCGTGTCCTCGAGCCCGCCGTCCGGGTAGCCGAGCATCACCACGTGGCGGACGCCCATGAAGTCCGCGGCCGCCCGCTGCTCGTCGGCCCGCCGGGCGGTGAGCTCGGCCGGCGTCAGCGAGCGGTCCGCCGTGCCGGCTCCGCCGTTGGTGCAGAGCACGTAGGTGACCTCGCAGCCCTTCGCCACCCACTTGGCGATGACGCCTCCCGAGCCGATCTCGGCGTCGTCCGGGTGCGCGAAGACCACCATGGCCCGATCGGGCACCGCGGTCACCACCTCGAGCTTGTCGTCGCTGGACACCGTGCCTCCCGGGCTCCGTGGGGATGTCGTGGGCGAGCGAAGCGCTGGCCGACGCTAGTGTACCGCCGACCGCGAGCGCGCCGGCCCGGCGGGACCGGACCTTGACCCGGTCGCGCGCGCGGCCCTAGAATCACCGCAACGGACCAAGTGTCGGATCCGCCCGCGATTCCCCGGACGAGGAGGATCGACCATGCGAGCCAGCGTGACAGTCCTCGCCGCTGCGGTGGTCCTGGCGGCCCTGCCGACCGCCACCCAGGCCCAGACCCGGACCACGACGCGCGGCGCCTTCGGCGGCGCGTGTCCTCGGACACCACCGTCGGACCCTTCCGGGGCAGCGTGCCGCAGGGCGCGACGCTCGGAGCCGCCCGGGGAGCGGTGTCCTCGGACACCGTGATCGGCGCGGTCCGCAACGGGCCCCCCGCGTTGATCGGAGGGAACTGGACACCGAGCCTGACCGGCCCCGGGCTCGTCTGGACGGCTGCGGTGCCGGTGACGTCCTTCGCGCCGCGGGGTACGTCCGCGTGGGCGTGATCCCATTCCGCGGTGACGCGTCGCCCGGGTCGGTCGGCGCCTTCGCCCCGCCGGCGCCGCCCGACACCGTGCTCGGGCCTTCCGCGGCCCAGGATCTCGAGGGACGACTCAAGTCCGCGGCCACGATCTCGATGTGGGACGGGAACTACAAGCAGGGCGAGGTCATGACGAATCGCGCCGTCGGTGTCCGCGAGGAGATTGCGGGCGGCACGGTCCGCCCCGAGGTGGCCAGCGCGCTCGAGGACGAACGCGAAGTTCCTCCGGGACTGGGGCCGTGACGCCGCGGCGGCCGACATGGAGTCCCGGGCCAAGGAGATCCGGACGAAGCTCGAGGCGCCACCGGCCGCGAAGCGAACCGAGCGAACCGAGCGGGCCGAGCGCTTCTGATCGTTCCCGCCTGAGTCGTAGCGGGCGCCGTCCGACGACCGGGCGGCGCCCGCGCTGTTTCGCGCACGATGCTTCTGACCGCGCATGTCCGGTTCGGATCGAGGGCGGAGCTCGTGGTCCTTGCGCGGCGCGTGACGCGACCGCGGGCGCTCGTCTGAGACCGGTCACACGCTCGGGAAAGCGCGGGCCCCAATTGTCTAGACAACCTCGCCCGTGCCATACTCCACCCGGCGGGACGACCGAGGCTCAGGCGGCATCCGCGACGCGGCGGCGACGCAGGAAAGGAGACCGGACGTGGCCAAGACGCACAAGATCCTCCGAGGCTCGTGCCCGCTCGTGCTCACCCCCTTCAAGGACAACGAGGATCTCGACCTCGACGCGCTGAAGGTCCACATCGACTGGCTCATCGACAAGGGCGCCCCCGGGCTCTTCCTGGCGGGGAGCTGGGGCGAGTACTCGCAGCTCAACGACGACGAGCGCCGCCAGGTCTTCGAGGCCGGCCTCAAGCACGTGGCGGGCCGGGTGCCGGTGTTCGTCGGGATCTGCGGGCTCGGCCAGACGACGCGCGCGAGCGTCGAGTTCGGGCGCGCGGCCGAGGGCGCGGGCGCCGACGGGCTGATGGTCAAGCAGTACCTCTACATCGACGCGTCGGAGCGGCACGGGAAGGCCCCGGAGGCGGACATCCGCGAGGGGCTCCTCGAGTATTTCGGCGCGATGTCGCGCGCGGTCGACGTCCCGATCATGCTCTACAACTCGGTGTGGGGGACGGTGGCGGCGAGCCCGGAGGCGCAGGTCGAGCTGACGGACCGCGGGTACATCCAGTACGTCAAGGAGTGCACCGGCATCGTGACCATGCAGCAGACGATCGGCCTGGTCGGCGACCGGCTCTCCGTATTCAACGGGATGGAGGACTCGGCGTTCCCCGCCTTCGTCCTCGGCTCGACGGGTTGGTGCACCGGCACCGCCGCGGTCATCCCGGAGCTCTGCATCAAGCTCTTCGACCTGGTCCAGGAAGGCCGGATCAAGGAGGCGCGGGACCTCTGGCTCCGCATCGTCCCGCTGACGGTCTTCCTCGAGGGCGGCAAGGGCATCCAGCTGATGAAGTACGCGTCGAAGCTCCAGGGCGTCCCCATCGGCACCGCGCGGAAGAGCCGCGCGAGCCTCACCCCGGCCGAGAAGCAGAAGATGGAGCGGATGCTCAAGGACCTCGGAGCCCTGTAGACCTTCCGCGCGGCATCGCGCCCGTCCGGCCTCGCCGCGGCGCCGGACGGGGCGGCGCGAGCCGGCGCGGCCCACACGCGCATGCTAGGAGGAGCGACATGAGAAGAAGCATCTGGATGGTCGTGGCGCTGGTCGCGGCCGCGGCCGTGATCGTCGTCGGGCAGCCCGCGTCGGGGCAGGGCAAGCCCGCGTTCACCCTCAAGTTCGGCGTCCTGTCCGGCCTCACCGGCGACCCCGCGGTCTCCGGCCAGGCCTGGAACCAGGCCGCGAAGGTCGGCATCGACTACATCGACGAGACGCTCAAGAAGCTCAACCTGCCGGACGTCAAGGTCGAGCTGTCCGATTCCCAGGACAGCCAGGGGAACCCGCAGGCCGGCGTCGAGGCCGCCCAGAAGCTCGTCAACATCAACAAGGTCCACGCGATCATCGGCGATCCGTGGAGCGGCGTGACGAGCGCGGTGGCGCGGGCGGTGGCGATCCCGAACCGCGTGCTGATGTTCACGGGCGGGACGAGCCCGGCGCTCACCAAGCTCAACACGGAGAGCCCGGCCTTCATCTGGCAGCCGGTCGCCTCGGACGACATCCAGGGCCGCGTCCTCGCCGCCCTGATGGCCGACGCCTTCGGCAAGACGGCCAAGGTGAACGTCGCCGCGCGGAACGACGCCTACGGCACGAACCTCTCCGCGGTCTTCAAGGACGCGTGGACGGCGGGCGGCGGCACGATCCCGAAGTTCGTCATCTACAACCACCAGCAGCCCACGCTGGACAGCGAGGCGCAGGAGGTCGTCCAGGGCAACCCGGACGCGTGGCTCTTCATCGACTTCTGCCCGACGTTCGCGAAGCTCGCGCTGCCGCTCTCGCGGACCGGGAAGTGGGACCCGGCGAAGACCTTCGGGTCCGACACGCTCGTCGACTGCCAGAGCCGCGGGACCAAGAGCTGGCCCGGGCTGCGCGCGACGCAGGCGAACGCCTCGTCGGGCTCGTCGTTCCCGGCCTACAAGGCGCTCTTCGAGCAGAAGGCGAAGCCGGGCGACCCAGTTCGCCGCGTGGACGGCCGAGGCGTTCGACAGCGTGTTCATCGCCTTCCTGGCGGCGCTGGAGGCGAAGTCGTCGGACCCGGCGAAGATCAGCGCAGCACATCGTGTCGGTGACGAACCCGCCCGGCAAGCCGTTCAGCTTTCCAGGAGCTCGACAAGGCGATCGGCGCGGTCCTCGAGGGGCAGCGGATCCACTTCAACGGCGCCACCGGCCCCATCCAGTTCACCAAGGAAGGCCGCGTCGAGCTCGCACGGCCTACGACATCTGGCAGGTCAAGCCGGACGGCTCCAGCGCGCCGGTCAAGACGATCACGTTCAAGCCGTAGCCTGCCGGGCCCAGCCATACGGCCTGCGCCGTCCGGGCGATCTCCCGACCGCGTGCCGGGCGGATACGCTACGCGGGTCCGCCCGGGCGCGGCGACCGGCGCGACAGCCGGCCGCTGCGCGGCCTGACCCTGATGCTCGCCTACCTGCTCCAGCTCACCCTCAACGGCCTCATCACCGGCGCCATCCTGGCCCTCACGGGCGTCGGCGCCTCGCTGGTCTTCGGCATCCAGCGCGTGGCGAACTTCGCCCACGGGGAGTACCTGACGTTCGCCGCCTACGTCGGCCTCGTGCTGAACGCTGGTGCTGCGGCCAGAGCATCGTCGTGGCCGCCGTCGGCGCGATGGCGGCGACGGCCGCTGCTGGCGGTCGGGCTGCACTTCACGGTGCTGCGTCCGCTCCGGGGCCGTGGCCTGGTGGCGCTGTCGCTCATCACGACCGGGCTCGCGCTCATGCTCCGCGAACGTCATCTTCATCGGCGCCGGCCCGATGATCCGGAGCTACGACGATCGACCAGTCCGCCGTCTACGATCTGGGGCTCGTGCGCATCTCGCCGGGGCAGGCGGTGGCGCTCGCGATCGCCGTAGTCGGTGGCGCCCTCGGTCGCGCTGTTTCTCGCCCGACGCGGCTCGGCAAGGCGATGCGCGCGGTCGCCGACAACCGCGACCTCGCGGCGATCGCGGGCATCGACGTCGACCGGATCGGCGCGTACGTCTGGCTTCTCGCCGGTGCGCTGGCCGGGCTCGGCGGCGTGATGTTCGCTGTGGTGCAGGGCACCTTCGACCCGAACCTGGGCTTCCAGGTGCTGTTCCTGATCTTCACGACGGTCGTGCTGGCGGGATCGGGAGCGCCTACGGCGCGCTGGTCGCGCGGGCTGGTGCTCGGCCTGGCCATGGATCTGTCGACGTGGAGCGGCTTCTTCGGCGGGCTCGACGCGCGCTTCAAGCCGCTCCTCGCCTTCGCCGCGCTGATCCGTCTCCTCCTCTACCGGCCGCAGGGGCTCTTCGGCAAGGCGCGGGTCCTGATGTGCTCGACGTGACTTCCACACACTGCAAGATACGCAGTGGACGGATAATCTGATGGACCTCTTCAATCCGGCATTCTGGACCTTCATGGCGGTCATCGCGGGGATCTACGTGATCCTCTCGCTGGGCCTCTACGTCCAGTTCTCGATGGCCGGCCTCCCGAACTTCGGCCACGTGGCGTTCATGGCGGTGGCCGCGTACACGATGGCCATCTTGGTGGTGCGCCTCGCCGCATGCCCCTCCCGGTCGCCGTCGATCCTGGCCGCTGGTGGCCGCGGTGGTCCCTGGGGCTGATCCTCGGCGTCCCGGCGCTGCGGCTCCGCGCGGACTACCTGGCCATCGCCACGGTGGCGGGCGGCGAGATCGTCCGCTACCTGGCGATGAACTTTCCCGGGCTGACCGGCGGGCCGCTGGGCTCGATCGGCCTCCTCGGGCCCGGGTGAGATCGCGTCGTACAACGACGCCTGGCATGCAGATGCTCAACCGCGCTGGCCGCGAGGGCGTGTCGGCGCTCCTGGGCTCGACGGTCCCACGTGACCTCGTGATGGCCTCCCTGTCTGGGCGATCGCGTCGTGCTCCTCGCGGTCGTTCTGGCGGCTCGAGCGCTCGCCGTGGGGGCGCGTCTCAGAGCGATCCGGGAGGACGAGACGGCGGCGGCTGCGGTCGGCAAGAACGTTTCGGCTTCAAGCTCCAGGCGCTCGTCCTCGGCGCATCCTCGGCGCCTGCAGGCTGCTCTAGCATGGCAATCGGCGTGTTCGCTCCAGACGACTACCAGCCGAGCATGACCTTCTACGCCTACCTATCCTATTCTGGGTGGAGACCGCTGTGGGCGATTCCAGTCGGCGCCTGCTGTTCAGTCTGCTCTACACGGGCACGCGGTTCCTGATTTTATTTTTTTATTTTTTTGCACGCTTCGACCTGATCATCTTCGACAACGACGGCGTGCTCGTCGACAGCGAGCCGGTCGCGAATCGGGTCCTGTCCTCGCTGCTGACGGAGTACGGGTTCCCGTGCACGCCCGAGGAGCTCCATCGCGACCTTCATGGGGCATTCGGCCCCGCAGGTTCGCGCCATGGTGGAGGCGCAGCTCGGCCGAGCCCTCCCCGCCGATCTCGAGGCACGTTACGTCGAAGAGCTCTTTCCGACGTTCCGGCGGTCGCTTCAGCCGATTCCCGGCATCGTGGACGCGCTCCGCGCGATCGACCAAGTGGTGTGCGTCGCCTCGAGCGGCACCCACGAGCGCATCCGCCTGACGCTCGTCACCACCGGCCTCTGGGACCGCTTCGGAGGCCGGGTGTTCAGCGCGCAGGACGTGGCCCGCGGGAAGCCAGCGCCGGACTTGTTTCTCCACGCGGCAGCTTCACTCGGGGTGGATCCGCGCCGCTGCGCCGTCGTCGAGGACAGCCCGGCGGGCGTCACCGCGGCCAATGCGGCCGAGATGACGAGCTTCGGCTTCGCGCGACTGGCGCCCGCCGAGCGGCTTGCGCATGCCACGGGCGCGGTCTTCTCGGACATGCGCCGGCTTCCGGCGCTGCTCCGGGTAGCGACGGCCCCGACGGAGGAGATGTGGGGGGGCGCGTCTTACTCGTTGGTTTCGCCGGACGGCCGATAGCTTCGCGGCGCGATCGAGCGCAGCGCGGGACGCATCGCGCGCGCCGGCCTCGTCGCCGTTCAGGCCGCGCGGTGCTGACGCACATGAGCGTGCTCGAAAATGCTGCCGCGCCAGCGCAGCGGAGCGCTAGTAATCGCTCTCCGCCGCAGCGCGTGGCGCGCGCGCGAGCGGAAGTGCGCACGAGCGATCGCGCTGCTCGACTCGTCCGCCTCGCGCATCTCGCCGACGCGTACGCCGGGACGCTCTCCGGCGGCAGCGGAAGCTTCTCGAGCTCGGGCGGGCGCTGATGGTCGAGCCGCGCATGATTCTGCTCGACGAGCCGATGGCTGGCGTGGCGCCGGTGCTCGCCGAGCAGCTTCTCGATCATATCCGCGCGCTCCGCGAGCGGAACGCGGCGTCGACGTGCTCGTCATCGAGCACGACATGGACGTCGTGATGTCGATCAGCGACCACGTGATCGTGATGGACGAGGGACACGTAATCGCCGAGGGACGCCGGAGGCGATCCAGCGGAACGAGCGCGTCATCGAGGCGTATCTCGGCCGGCTCGATGCCGGAGACGGTAGCGCGATGAGCGATCGTCGTGCTCACCGTCGCGCGACATCTCACGCCGGCTACGGCGACGAGGACATTCTCCACGGCGTCTCGCATCGCCGTGGCGCGCGGCGCGATCGTCGCGGTGATCGGACCGAACGGCTCCGGCAAGTCGACGCTGCTCAAGACGATGTACGGGCTCGTTCCGGCGCGCCGCGGCGGATCACGCTCTCCGCGCGAGGCCGGGCAGGCCGACAGACCTTGACCGGACTGAAGCCGAACGCGGATCACTGCGCTCGGGTGTCAACATGGTGCCGCAGATCGCCAACGTCTTCCCCGAGCTGTCGGTTGTCGAGAATCTCGAGATCGGGGCGCTGCCGGTCCGGCGACCGTTTCAAGGAGCAGGCGGAGCATGTACTGATCGGCGTGCCGCTGCTGCAGCGGCATGCTCGGAAAGCGCGCCGCACGCTGTCCGGCGGCAGCGGCAGATGCTGGGCGATCGGCGCGCGCTATGATGTCCGACCCGCAGGCTCCTGATACTCGACGAGCCGTCCGCCGGGCTCACGCCGCCGGAGTGAGGACGAGGTCTTCGCCAAGCGTAAGGCAAGTCAATGCGGCCGGGAGTGTCGATCCTGATGGTCGAGCAGAAGGCGCGCGCAGTGCCTCGCGATGGCGACTACGGCTATGTCTCGACAGGGGCGAACCGCTGGAAGGCCCAGGCGCCGGCGCTACTGCAGGATCCCGAGGTCGAGCGGCTGTACCTCGGCGTGCAGGAGACGCACGTGGCACATGACGCCGCCGGACGGGCTCAACGGGCCAACATCCTCGTCATCAGGTGCTCGGCTGCGCCGCGGCGTACCATCTGGCGCGCGTGGAGTGGACGTACTGGTCGTGAGCAGGATGAGCTCAATCGAGAGGCGTAAGCTGAACGCAGAACGCTCCACGTGCAGATGCCGGGCAGCATTTCGCGGTGACTAGACCGGCAGATATGACGCGGCCGACGGACCACGTGTGCGCCACGACCGTCTCTACGCGAGGCCAGCGCGGCATGGCGGACTCTCGAGGCGGAGCTGGAGTCCGACCTCGGAGTGCGAGCGAGACGATCTCAGGGGCCGAGACGGAGGAGGACCTCGCGCGCCTCGACCAGGAAGTCCGCCTCAGCGCCCTTCGGCATCGAGAGAGATCGATCACGAGGCACATGACATGCTGGATCAGCGCAGCATATGTCGAAAGCGCTCGCGGGCGCAGCGTTCTGCAAAGGGCTTTGCAATCGTTGCTAGTGCGCCGCCTACGTGAGGCGCGACACGCGCGCGCATCAGCGTCATGCGCAGGTCGTCGAGATCAGTCGCGGAGCGCGCTTCCACGTACGACCGTCAGCGCGGACGTCGAGGCCGGGCGCGTCGTATGCGCGCAGGGCGCAGACACCGAGATCGCCGCGATGGTGATAGCATTATAAGGCATAGTATGTAAGGGGGTTTGATAGTATAGAGAAGAATGCTATATGAAAAGCACAGAGTTGTATAATAGGGCAGTGAGAGAGAAGAAGCAGACCGTGCTTTCGTCGATCGTCGGCAGCGCGCGCGTGTAGCGACGTGCTCCCGTCGTCGCGGAGGCGCCTGCGTGGCGGCTGGGCGGATGACGACGGCGACGGCGCGCGGATAATGCGATTCGGCTTCATCGGCGAGTACGCGCAGTACCGGGATTCTACGTGCTGAATGGCAGGGCGGATGGGGCTTTGCGCTGAGCCCGGTCCTGGCCGTGCTCTAGAGCTCCTGCTGGACGGAGCGCCAGCCTGCCGTTCGACGAGTTCAGCGTGACCGCTGGGCCGAGGGCGCCTAGTTAGCGCGATCGGCAATTGACGCGCGTCGGCGTCACAGTAGCGTGCCGCCAATGCACGCGCCAGCTCCCTGACGAGCGCCGCCTCGCCCAGATGCGCACGGCCGTGCCCGACGTCGAGCGCCACGACCTCGCCGAGCGTCTGTGTCCACATCGACTGCACCTCCGCCTGGTACCCGGGCGTCCGGTACGCGGGGTGGCGGGCGAGATGGGCGCGGTTGTCCGGCACGCGGCCGAGGTCGGCCTCGGTCACGGTATGGAGCCAGCCGACGTTCTCGGCGAGCACCGCGTCCGCGTAGTCGAGCACGTCGCTGACGGAGACGGCGCGAGCCGCGGCATCCGCCTCGTCGAGGGTGATGCCGAAGGCCATGCCGAGCCGGTCGAGGCCCGCCCGATGCCGCCACGCGTCGCGGTCCCGAACCTCCGGGACGTTGCGCGCCCACGTCTGCACCGTCCAGTCCTGGCAGGCCGGGATGTGCCAGAGCGTGAAGCCCAGGAGGTTCTGCCCGGGCGCGACGCGGAAGGTCCACTCGTCGGGGCGGAGATCGCGCGCGAGCGAGTGGAGCGCGGTGTTGACCGCGGCCCACTGGGTCGCGAGGAGCGCCATCGCGTTCACGGCCTACCAGGCGGCGCAGGTCCCGACGGGAGAGCCGTCGCGGTTGCCGCCGCCGCGCGCCGCGTGGCCTCCGCCGAGCCGGGACCTCACCGGCGCACGGCCTCGACGGCCGGCGCCGTGACCGCGTCGAGGACCGGATCGGCCAGCACGGTGACCGGCACCGGGCGGCGGGGAGCCGGGGGGCAGGCGGCCGGCCGTCTCCTGAGACAGGCCGGCCCAGCGGCCGAGGAGCCCCGCCACGGTCGGGACGCAGAAGCGACCCTGGCAGAGCCCCATGCCCGCGCGGTCACCCGCGCGGACCTCGGTCATCCGGTGGGCGCCCTCCTCGATGGCGACGCGCACCTCGGCGCCCGAGACCTCCTCGCAGCGGCAGACGATCGTGTCGTCGGTGGCCAGCTCGTAGAGGCCCGCGCGCGGCGCGAGCACGCGCCCGAGCGTCCGCCGGAACGCGGCGAAGCGGCGGAGCGCGCGAAGCGCCGGCGCGGCCCGCTCCGGGCCCAGGCCGGATCGAGCCGCCCGACGTGGAGCGCGGCGCCCAGGCCCGCGAGCCGCCCCTGCTGCTCCGCGACGTCGGCGCCGCCGACGCCGGCGCCGTCGCCCGCCACGAAGACGCCCGGCGCCGACGTCGCCATGAGGCGCTCGGGATCGGCCACGGGGACCCAGCCGCCGCGGCTCGCGTCGTGGACGATCGCGCATCCCGCGAGGTCGGCCAGCTCCGGCGAGGGGACCAGCCCGTAGCCGAGGACGACGGTGTCGACGTCGACCGTGCGCTCCGTCCCGGTGACCGGACGCCAGTCACGGTCGAGCCGCGCGAGGACCGCGCGCTCGACGCCCTCCGCGCCCTCGATCCGCACGAGGCCGGTCCGGGTCCACACCGGGGTGCGCCACAGGGCCCGCATCACCTCGAGCGTCTGGCTCACGACGCCCGGGCGGCGGAGGAGCCCGAGGAGCGCTCGTCGCGGCGCCGCCTCGGCGATCCCGACGACGCGCGCCCCGCCGTGGACGAGCGCGGTCGCGGCGGCAAGGAGGAGCGGACCGGTGCCCGCCAGGAGCACGCGCCGGCCGGGCAGGACGCGCTGGGCCTTGACCAGCGCGGTGACGCCGCCGGCGGTGACGACCCCGGGCAGCGTCCAGCCGGGCATCGCGGCGGGTCGGTCGTAGGCGCCGGTGGCCAGCACCAGCGCTCCCGGCCTGGAGCACGGCGGCCCCTCCCGCCTGGTGCAGGAGGAGCACGCGCTCCGGGAGCACGCCCCAGCACCTCGGCGCCCGACTGGAGGCGTCGCGCCGGCCCGCTCGAGGTCGGCGAGCAGCGGCGCGCTCTTCGGCGCGAGAGGCGGCCGAGCGGATCGCGCGGCGCGGGGCGGATCTCGGGCGGGAGCTGGCGGTAGATCTGGCCGCCGGGGCGCGGCGCCTCGTCGAGGAGCAGCACCTGGGCGCCGGCCGCGCGCGCCGCGATGGCGGCGCGGATGCCCGCCGGGCCGGCCCCCACGACGACGACCTCGGCGACCCCGGGCCCGGTCACGGCGTCCGGGCGCCGCTCGAGCCCGCGCGCGGGTCCGAACCCGGGCTGGGTCTCGACGACCAGGCCCGCCCGCGCGGGCGCGAGGCACGTGCGGACGTTGGCCTGGCCGTCGACGATCATCCGGCAGTCGTGGCAAACGCCGATGGCGCAGAAGACGCCGCGGGGCGCGCCACGGTGGGCGGTGCGCCGCGCGGTGCGGCGGCCGGCGGCCAGGAGCGCGGTGGCGACCGTCTCGCCGGGATACGCGTCGATCGACTCGCCATCCACGGTCAGCGCGAAGGGCGCGCCCCGCGCGACGCCCTCGCCGACCCGCCGTCCCGTCGACCTCATGTCTCGCTCTCGATGAGAGGCTACTGGTGGACGACGACGCTGCGCTTCACCTCGCCCTGCAGCATGAGGTCGAAGGCGTGGTTCAGCTCGTCGAGCCCGACCCGCCGGCTGATCAGCTCCTCGATGCGATACTGGCCGCTCATGTAGAGGTCGATCAGCATCGGGACGTCGGTGCGCTGGTGCCCGGCCCCGAACGAGCTGCCGGTGAGGGTCCGCTGCTGGAGGAAGAGCATCGGGTCGATCGACAGACGCGTCCCCGCCGGGCACACGCCGACCGCGACGCACGTGCCGCCCCGCCGCGTCGCCAGGAGCGCCTGCTCGATGGTCTTCTGGGTGCCGACCACCTCGAACGCGAAGTCCACGCCGCCGGTGCCGCTGAGCGCCTGGACGCGCGCGACGGGATCCTCCTTCGAGGCGTCGACGACGTGCGTGGCCCCGAACTCCTCCGCCCACGCGAGCTTCTGGCGCATCACGTCCACGGCGATGATCCGCCCGGCGCCGACCAGGCGCGCGGCCTGGATCGTGTTGAGCCCGACGCCGCCACAGCCCCAGACGGCGACGCTAGCGCCGGGCGGAACGCGGGCTCGGTTGAAGACGGGGCCCGCGCCGGCGAGGACGCCGCAGCTCACCAGGCACACGACGTCGAGCGGCGCGTCCTTCCTGACGGGGATGACGCTCTCCTCCGGTAACACGGCGTGGGTCGCGTAGCCGGAGACCTGGAGGAAGTGGTGGAGCGGCTGGCCGTTCCGCCGGAAGCGAGCCGTGCCGTCCATCATGAACCAGCGCGGCCGGTCGCGGAGCGCGCAGAGGGTCGGCTGGCCGTTGATGCAGTACCGGCACTTCCCGCACGAGGGGATGTAGCTCGAGCAGACGTGGTCGCCGGGTTTCACGGTCTCGACCGCAGCCCCCACGCGCTCGACGACGCCCGCCGCCTCGTGGCCCAGCACGACGGGCAGGGGATGGGGATAGTCGCCGGTGATCACGTGGTAGTCGCTGTGGCAGACGCCGTTCGCCGCCCACCGGACCAGCACCTCGTGCGAGCCCGGCTCCAGCACCTCGACGTCCTCGACGACGACCGGCTTGTGGACCTCGTACAGGACCGCGGCGCTCGCGCGCATGGGCTCCTCCTTCGGGTCTGGGACAGCGTCTCTCGTCATTCTGAACGAGTGGGGTGGCCCGGGGGAAGAGCGGTCCGGCGCCCTACCGGGCCAGGAAGCGTCGCACCTCTTCGCGCGCCGCGGCGGCGGACTCCGGATGGTGGCCGATGGGCCTGCCGTTGGGCAACCGCGTGAGCGCGGGCAGTTCGGGCACGTCGAACGCGTGGCGCGCGCCCGGGTACACGCGGACCTCGATCGGCTGGCCTTGGCCAAGCCGCGTGACGAGATCCTGGCACAGGAAGGGCGAGGCGACCTCGTCGCGACCGGCGAGGAGCATGAGCAGAGGAATCCTCGACAGACCAGGGTGTGTGGATGCCCGAGCATCCCGGGTAGTACGCGATCGCCCGCCGGAACGGGGCGGGTCGGTCAGCCGGCAACGCCGCGATCGCGGCCAGGATTCCACTGCCTCCCTGGACCAGCCGATGACGCTGACGTCGGAGGCCCGGACGAACGGCTGGGCGCTCGCGTACGCCGCCGCCGCGAGGATGTCAGGCACCACGTCGGTCGGATGGATTGTGCCGCCGCAGACCTTGCGGCCGCGAGCACCGAGGTAGTCCACAAAGACGACGACGAACCCCTCCGCCGCGAACATCCGGGCCTCGCGTGGGTAGCTGTCGGGCGCCGCGTCCGGGGCGAAGCCGCTGCAGCCCGACACGAACAGGAGGGCCGGGTGCGGCCCCGGACCCTGTGGCATGACGACACGATAGGGCGCCGCGGGATCCGTTTGGCTCCAGCCGGGCAGCGGCGCAGCGAGGGCACTCGCGAGGAGCGCCGTCGCAGCAAGAGCCCGCGGGACGGCCCGCCCGGGCTCGGCGACGGGCTGCCCTCGTGAGCCTGCCGGGACGCAGCTCGAGAGCGCGGTCGTCGCCAGCCCGAGCACGGAGACGACCGCTACTTCACCGGGATCATCAGGTGCTGGTACGGCGTGCCGGGCCACATCACGTACGGCTTCTTCGGATCGTCGGCGGTCTTCGGGTAGGCATCCGCCATCGAACCCGGGTTCAACACCATCACGTGGGCGCCCGTGTCGACCCACTTCTTCCCCGCGGCCGGCTTGGTCGCGTAGGGATCGTCGTTGCTCGCATCCGATCCGCCCATCAGCATGTAACCGAACCCGACTCCGGGCGGCGGCGTGCCCTTGGTCATCCACGCGTGGGCCCACTCCATGCCGGCCTTGTCGAGGCACATGGGGTCGTTGCCCGGCGTCGTCGGGTTGTCGGGCATGCAGGTGAACGTCCCCTTGCCCTCGCGGAGGACCTTCATCTTGCCCTGCGCGTCGATGTCCATGATCGTCGCGTCCTGCGCGACGGCCTTGGGCGCCGCCGACATCGCGTTGGCGATCTTCTCCTTGTCGGTCTTCGGCGGGGCGTGCTTGGGCTGCGCGGCGGCGAGGCCGGCCAGCGCCACCACGGACACGAGGGCGATCGAGACACGGCGCATCGTCATGAGGCACCTCCTGGGTGAGCGTGAAGGCCATCGGGCGGGAACCACTGAGCGAGACGAAGACTCATGGTCCGTCGCCCACGATGATAGTGCCGGGGGCGATCGGGTTGGTCGGGGCGTTCCCTGACAGATGCACGCGGGCTAGCCGAGCGTCTCCGCGATGCGGACCAGCTCCTCGTACTCCTGCATCCAGTAGCGGTGATCGTGGAAGCTCGGGAAGGCCGGGGGGAAGGAGGGGTCCTCCCAGCGCCTGGCGATCCAGCCCGACATGTACACGATGCGCATGGCCCGGAGGGGTTCGACCAGCGCGAGGGTCGAGCGGTCGAACTCCCGGAAGACCTCGTAGCCCTCGAGCAGGTCCTCGCGCGCCTTCTTGGCTTCCTCGTCGAGGCCGCGGGCGAGGAGCCAGAGATCCTGGACGGGCGGGCCCATCAGGCAGTCGTCGAAGTCCACCAGCACCGGCCCGGGCGTCCAGAGGATGTTCCCGTAGTGGAGGTCGCCGTGGATGCGCTGGGGCGTGACGGCACCGAGATCCGCCGCCACGGCGTCGGCGATCCGGAGGGCGACCTCCCGGTAGCGCGGCCCCAGGTTCTCCGGCCAGAACCGGCCCTTCGTCAGGACCTCGAGCGGCTCGTGGATGTACCGCTCGAGCGTCAGCTTCGCGCGGTGGGGCGCGGGGCGCGCGGCGCCGATGGCATGCATCCGGCCGATCGTGCGGCCGATGTGGCGGCGCTTCTCGGCGTCGAGCTCGTCGAGGGTCCGCCCCCGGATCTTGGGAAACGCCGCGTACAGGATGCCCTCGATCTCGTTGAGGGTCTGGCCGGTCCCGAGGTCGAGCGGCGCCACCGCGGGCAGCTCGGCGGCCGCCAGGTCCAGCAGGAAGCCGTGCTCGTCGAGGATCGTCTCGCGCGTCCAGCGGCCGGGCCGGTAGAACTTGACGACCAGGCGGCGCTGGTCGTCCAGCTCCACCTCGTAGACGCGGTTCTCGAAGGCGCGAAGCGGGAGGCAGCGGCCCGTGCTCCGGAGCCCGCCCGCCTCGACGGCGTCGAGGACGCGCTCGGGCGTGAGGGAGAAGAACGACGCGTGGGGCGCTCGAGCCTTCGCCTTCCTGGCCATGGAAGATCGAGTGTACCCCACGGGGTCTCGGGGCCGCGGCGTCAATCGGGACGGCAAGATGGCGCGTGCCCGACTATCCCGGCCGGCTCGGCCGTCTGACAGACAGGGAGGGGACGCGCATGCGGACGGGCACGGTCATCGGAGCGGGCATCCTGGCGACGGTCCTGGCTATCGGGTCCGGGCCTGCTGCTCGGGCGGACGAGCCGCCGGATCCCCGGTTCGAGGAGGCGCCGCCCCGGCTGAGCCTCATCGACGGGCAGGTCTCGTTCTGGCGGCCGGGCGCGCCGGATTGGACCCAGGCGCAGCTCAACATGCCGCTCGCCCCCGGCGACGCGCTCTCCACGGGCTTGCCGGGCACGCTCGAGGTCCAGGTGGGCGCGCGGGCCTTCGTCCGGGCGTGGGCGAACACGCAGCTCGCGCTCGGCGCCCACGACCCGAGCTTCCTTCAGCTCACGCTGGCGGCCGGCAGCGCGGTCATCGACCTCCGCGCGCTGGACCCGGGCGACACGGTGGAGGTCGACACGCCCAACGCGGCGGTCGTGATCCAGCAGGCGGGGTATTACCGCGTGGACGTCACCGGACAGCGCTCGCGGGTGATGACGCGCGGCGGCGGGCGGGCCGCGGTCACGGCGACCGGCGGCCAGCCTGTCGCGGTGACGCCGAGCGAGGAGCTGGTGGTCGAGGGGACGGCCAGCCCTCAGCTCGCGGCGTACGCCGCGCCGCCGCTCGACGACTGGGACCGCTGGAACTACGCGCGGACGGACGGGATCCTCGACGCGGTGAGCGCGCGCTACGTCACCCCGGGCACGTACGGGCTCAGCGATCTCGATCCGTACGGCACGTGGCGCGTCGTCCCGGCCTACGGGCCGGTCTGGGTGCCGACGGGCGTGCCCGCCGGCTGGACGCCGTACAGCACGGGCTCGTGGATCCTCGACCCGGGGTACGGCTGGACGTGGGTGGACGCGGCCCCGTGGGGCTGGGCGCCCTACCATCACGGGCGCTGGTGCTACGTGGACGGCTACTGGGCGTGGGCCCCGGGCCCCGTGCTGGCGCGCCAGGTCTACGCGCCCGCGCTCGTGGCGTTCCTCGGCGAGCCCGGCGGGGTCGTGGTGGGGCCGGGTGGTCCGCCGGTGGGCTGGGTGGCGCTCGGCTGGGGCGAGCCGGTCATTCCCTGGTGGGGCCCGCGCGGCCGGCCTCGCGCACCGTCTTGGCGCGGCTGGGGTGGCCCGCGCGTCGTGAACAACGTGGTGGTGACGAACGCCACCGCGATCAACGCCCCGAGCATCACGGTGTACCGGAACGCGGTCGTGCCGCACGCGGTCGTGGCGGTCGACCGCGAGCGCTTCGGCCACGGGCCGGTCACGGGTCGACGGATCGTGCAGGTCGACCCCCAGCGGCTCCGGCCGATGCCGGGCGCGCCCGAGGTGTCGACGCCCAGCGTCGTGCCGACGGCAAGGCGGGGCGTCCGACCGCCCGAGGCCGCGGTGAAGCGCCTCGAGATCGCGCCCGAGCGTCTGCGACGCGAGCGCGAGGCGACGGCCGCGCCGCCGGCGAGCCCGGTGGTCACGAACCCCGCGCTGCGCGAGCCGGCCGCGCCGCTCCCGCGCCCGTCATTCGGTCGCGGGACGCCCGAGCGGCCGATGGTGGATCGCCGGACGCTGCCCGGGCCGCCGCGAGCTCACGCGAGCCCGCCGGTGATTCCCGCCACCGCATCGCCGCCCAAGCACGAAGGCGCGAAGACGCCGGCAGGGCCGCCGCTCCAGCCCGCGCCGCGCCCGAGCCTTGCGCCGACGCCCGGGCCGAGCGGGGCGCCGCCGTCGATTCGATCCGGGCCCGGCCCGTCGGTGGCCCGTCCGGCGCCGGTCCCGCCGGACGTCGGGAAGGGGCACGGATCACCGCCGCCCGCGGTCCGCGCGGTCCCCGTGACGCCGGGCGGGCCCGCGCGCGTGGAGGCGCCGAAGCCCAGTGGCGCGCGCGGCCCGGGATCTCCGGCGCCCACCGCGTATCCCGGCGGCGGCCACTCGAATCCGGCGACGGTGCGGTCCGGGCCGGCGCGCCAGCCGGCGCAGCCCTTGCCGGGGGAGCCCGCGAACCGCATGGCGCCCGGCCGGGGACCGCGCGGCCCGGCGCGCCCCGACCAGTCGCAGGGTCAGTCGAAGTAGGTCAGCCCGCCGAGGCGGACGAGAATCCCTGGGGCGCGAGCCGGAACGCCTTCGCGAACTTGCTGGCGAAGGTCTGATAGCCGACGATGAACGTCAGCTCGACGACCTCCGCGTCCGAGAAGTGCTCCCGGAGGCGCGCGCGGCACCCGTCGGACACCTCGAGGTCGTCCCGCGTGATCCGCTCGCAGAATTCGAGCGCGGCGCGCTCGCGAGCCGTGAAGTGCGGGCTCTCCCGGTACCGCCCGAGGTCGGCGAGCGCCTCGGTGGCCACCCCGCTTCTCACGCCGACGGCGTGGCGGATGTCCATTCAGTAGGGCACGCCGTAGAGCGTCGCGACCTGGAGGTTGAGCAGCGCGCGGAGCCGGGCGTCGATCGTCCCCAGCCACTCGATGGCGCCGTAGAGCACCCCCATCCCGAGCATGAGGGGCAGCCGGTGAGCCATGAGCCGCTGCGGGGTCGGCACCTGGCCGAACATCCGCGCGCCGATCCGGAAGAAGAGTCTTGCCGCGATACCCGGGCCCTCGATCGTCTCGATCCGTGTCATCGCCATCCTCCTTCGCCGCCGCGGCCGAGTGCGGGCCGAGGATTCAGCGGAGCCTGACCGCCTCCGTCATCGTGGGCGGCGCCTCGCTCACGACCCGCCTCGCCGCCGGCACATCGACTCCACTATGCGCCTGGCCGGCGTGCAAGGGAACGGTCAGGCGCTCCAGATCGTCTGGCTGCCTTCGATGAAGAGCGACGCACCGGGGACGAGCCACGAGGAGCGGGCCGGCGTGCTTCCGGGCGCGCGAGGCGGCGGGCCGCACGACGGCCCACCCGTCCCCACTCGATGCTCGGGAAAGCGCGCCAGCAAGTCGAGGATCTGCTCGCACGCCGTCGGCTGGCCGCTCGGCGGCGTGATTCCCTTCATGTGCAGCGCGAGGAGCCACGCGTGCAGGTTGTGGACGGCCTCCCGCTCCGTCGAACCCTTGACTCGAACGAGGATCTCCACGGCCTTGGCGTTCGCCTCGAGGCTCTGCTGCCGTTGCTGCCGCTGATAGTCGTCCAGCGAAGCGGCGGACCGGATGCGTGGAGCGAGCTGGAGCGCCAGCACCTTGGCGATGAGCGGGTCTTGCGTCGGCGCGCCGAGCATTCGGGGATCCACGTGCAATCGTCCGAGGCTGTAGGAGACTCCGACGTTGGCGAGCGACGCGAGGTTCGTCGAGGCCAGCGGCATCACGACCACCTCGACCGTCAGCGGCGGCTTGTACTCGCTGACGAACCCGTTCACCAGCCGGCGGACGTCCGCGAGGGCCCCGCGCTGCGCCTCGGTGAGCGATGCCTCGGCCGCCGGCAAGGGCACGTCCGGCGGCGGGGCGAGTGGGATGCGGGGCGCGGTCGCCTGGGGGACGACGGGCGGCGGCGGCGCTCCGAGCGTCATCGTCGGCGGCGGCGCCGCGGCCGGGCAGGGCTCCGTCGGCGGAGCCTCTTCGATCCGCACGACCTGGTCCCGCGGCACGCGGATGGCCACGCCACCGCGCGTGACGATCACGGCGTCCTCCGCTGTCCAATGACACTCGATCGCCAGCATCCCTGTGCGCAGGTGGAGGGTGGCCCCCTCGGCTCGGGCGAACGGACCGCATAGGAGCGCCATCCCGAGCAACCCCAGGGGCGCAACGGCGGCGGCGTGGCTCCGTGAGTCCGGTCGACGCAGACGCATCGCTGGGTCCTCCTCGCACCGGGCTTGCCCGGTGACCATCGGAGGGGAGCAATCGCGGTGCCATCGAGTCCTTCAACGAAGTCGCGCACTTCCGGCCTTCAAGGCCGGGGAGACCGCTTATGGGTGGGGGAATCCTCGGCGACCGTCGCCCGGTCAGGCGCTCCAGATCGTCTGGCCGCCGTCGATGAAGAGCGAGGCGCCCGTGACGAGCCGCGACTCCGACGTCGCGGCGAGGAACACCACGGCGCCTACCACGTCGTCCGGGACGCCGATCTCGCGGAGCGGGATGCGCGCGAGCCGGCGCTCCCGGAACGCGGGCTGGGCGATGTCGGCGCGGTTCAGGTCCGTCTCGATGAGCCCGGGGCAGATCGCGTTGACCCGAATCCGGTGGGGCGCCAGCTCCAGCGCGAGCTGCTTCGTCAGCATCTCGATCCCGGCCTTCGCCACGCAGTAGTGGGTGAGGTTGGGCGCGGCGACGGCCTGACCCGCCGAGGACGTGTTGACGATGGCGCCCTCGATCCCGCGCTCGATCATGTGCCGCGCGACGGCCTGACTGACGAGGAAGTAGCCCTTCAGGTTCGTGTCCAGGATCCAGTCCCACTCGCGCTCCTCGATCTCGAGGAGCGGCGTGCGCTTGAGGACGCCCGCGTTGTTGATCAGGAGGTCGATCGCCCCCAGGGCTTCCACGGCGTCCCGCACGAGCCGGTCGACGTCCGCCCGGACCGAGGTGTCCCCCTGGACGACGGCCGCACGGCGCCCGAGCGCCCGGATGGCCCCCGCTGTCTCCTCCGCCGCCGCGCGGTCCTGGCGGTAGTTGACCGCCACATCGGCGCCTTCCCGCGCCAGGCCGACGGAGATGGCCCGCCCGATGCTGCGGGATCCGCCGGTCACCAGCGCGCGCCGACCCTGGAGGCGCACGGGGCTCACCGGGCCACCGGGCGGCGGGGGGATCCCGCGCATTCGGCCGGGGGAAGTGGCTCGGACGGGCATCTTTCTGGGCTCACGGGTGGCCTCCTCGCCGGGCTGGGCGCCCGACGAGAATTTACCGCCGGCGAGGCCGTCGATACTACCCTTGGGGCGGGATGGCTCCGAGAGCGCGCCGAGGGGGCGAGATCGAGGGCCTCAAGGCCCGGATCGCGGAGGCCTTTGTCGAGTCGATCTTCCGGCGGGCCGGCTACCGCGTGTCGCGCGCCGGCCGCGAGGGCCCGCCGCTCCGCCCGGTGAAGGTGGGGCTCGACGAGTTCGTGCCGGACTTCCTGCTCCACAAGCCGAGTGGCGAGACACCCGGCGGACGCGCGCGTCATCGCCTCGTCCCGATCGAGGTCAAGTATCGCGAGAGCGTCGAGGAGTTCCTCGGGAGTCACGGCCCGGAGCTCCTCTCGACGCTGCGCGGGCAGTGGCCGGAGCTCTGCCTCGTCCTCGTGACCGACCATCCCGCTGCGGGGCGCTCGTGCTTCCAGGTGCTCGACGTCGCCGCGGCGCGTCCCGACGCGCCACTCACGACCGTCGATCTCCACTACGTCCACGACTTCGACGTCTACCTCACCACCGCGCAGGAATACGAAGGGCTCGTCCGGCAGATCTTCCCGCTACTGCGCTTGGGCGGAGTGCCCGCGCCGTAGACGCGGCCGGGCCACCGCGAAGGTCAGGCCGCCGTCCTGGCTGGACGGCGGCTGTCCGGGCGCGGCGTCAGGGCGCGACGTTGCAGCCCATCCTCCCGCGCCCGCCGCGGTCGTCGGCCCATCGACCCGTGTGGGAGAAGGCTCCGGCTCCCTCGGCCAACCTGAACTGGACGTGGACTCCCAGCGGCTCGATCCCGAACGGCGCGCCCGGCAGCGGGTCGCCGGTGAAGCCGACGTAGGTGAACCCACCGACGATCCCGAAGTTCTGGGCCACGAGAAGGGATCCGTAGACGGGGAGCAGCGGGGTGAGCGAGGCGTCATCCCACCGCCCCGTCAGGGCCAGCGTGGGGCCGGGCCCACTCAGCTGAAGAACGATGGCGATGCTGTTGCCACCGCCGAGGGTGCACGTGAGCGTGTCACCGTCCTGGAGCGCTGAGGCGCTCGTTGGGACGGCCAGGGTCCACACGGTCCACAGTCCGATCGCAACGAGGAGCCTCGGAAGCCTGGGCATGGGGTCCCCCTTTCCCGTTGTATGGCCGTAGCATGGTGAGGCTACCCGGCCGAAGCCGGGGCACCAGGCATTATCTCGTATCGACCGCCAAACGTCAGCGCCGGGCCTGGCGCTCCTCCAGCAGCAGCGTCTGCACGTCCGCCATGAGGAGGCGCGGGTCGAGGAAGTCGAGCCCGTAGATGTTGCGGACCCGCTGCTGGCGATCGATGAGATAGACGCGGAGCAGGTGGCTCGGGCTCGCCGTGGCGACGCCGGGCGCCGGGGGCCCCGCCGGACGCTGGACCAGCTGACCGTACCCCGCCAGGATCGGCGCGAGCTCCTTCTCCGACGGTGTCGTGAGGAAGTCCCACGGGCTCCGGGTCTCGCGGGTCGTGGCCACTCGGCCATACTTCGCCATCGTCTCGGGCGTGTCGTTGCCCGGGTCGAAGCTGAGCGTCACGAGCTTCACGTGGCGGACGAGCTCCGGATCGCCCGCGGTCGCGGCGTGGATCTGATGGAGCACGGCGGTCGCCAGGGGGCACCCGCGCGCGTCGCTGCAGCGGGTGAAGATGAAGCTCAGGATGACGAGCCTGCCGGACATGACGTCGCGCAGCCGCCGCGTGCGGCCGGCGGCGTCCAACACTGCCCCGTCGGCGGCGGGCTTCACGACCGGCAGCCGGTAGCTGCCCGGGCGGGGCGTCTCGAAGTCGAACTGCGCGCTCCTCACCTGCCGCTCGTCGACCGCCGCGGCCGGCGCCGCGCCCGCGCTCCCGTGGGCATGACCGCCGTGGGCCCACGCCCGGGCCGCCGGCCCCACGCCCAGGAGCAGGAGGGCCGCCGCCACGGCCACCCCGCCCGCCATGGTCCTCCCGCGCCCGCGCCGCCCCACCGAGTCGTGCCGAGTCGCCATCGCATCCTCCGCCTTCGCCGCCGGAGCGGCGAGCCCCTGCCGGGCCCGCCGCTCCGGGCCGTCGTCCTTACTTGTAGAGGGCCGCGCTGCCGAACCGCATGACGTGCGGCCGCCCCAGCTTGAGCTGCGTGAAGTCGAGCTGGAAGCGCTCGCGCAGCTCGGCGCCGTCCCAGGTGTAGGCGCGAAGGAACTGCTCGTTGTCCGCGCCGCCCTTGTCCCACTTGGCGAGGAGCGAGCTCGTGAAGTACAGGCGCTTGCCGTCCCAGCTCTGGGACACCATGTTGAGCTGGCGGCCGATCTTCTTCTCGTAGACCTGCTTCGGCTTGAAGGGGTCCGACACGTCGTACGCCCGGACCAGGCCGTCCATGAAGGAGTCGACCCACAGCGTCCGGTCGTCGGCCGAGAGGCTGATGTCGACCGGGAGGGGGACCTTCGTCGGGTCGCCGACGTTCCCCACGGCCTTGGCCTGCCACTCGCCCCGCTCGTCCTCGTAGATCAGCCAGATCTGCGCGCCGAGGGCCGTCGTCGTGAACGCGTAGTTGTGCGTCGGGCCCCACGCCACGCGGACCTCGAGCGGGGCGCCGGGCACGTGGAAGACCTTCTTCGGCTGCCGCTGGTGGAAGTTCCACACGGCCGCGGTCTGGCCGAAGCGCTTCATCGCCTCCGGGTCCTGCAGCACCTCGCCGATGTTGCGCATGTAGTTGTCCCAGCCGGTGAACGAGGTCGTGAACATGACGTTCTTCCGCGGGAGGACGCGGGCGTCGTAGCCGTACCCGTCCGCGACCTTCTCGATGACCGCGCCGCGCGGGTCGGCGCTGGTGGGCATCCAGTGGGTGGTGATGAACCGGCCCTCGTTCGTGTACTCGACGATGGCCGTCCGGCCCGTCTTGTCGTTGGCGTTCGACAGGCCGCCGATCAGCATCCGCCCGGGAAGCGCGTAGAAGCCGTGCGGGCCGACCACGCCGCCCGAGGCCTGGACGAAGTCGTCGATCGTCCGCACGAGCCGAGGCTTTGCCGGATCCGTGTGGACGTCGAAGACGAAGATCTGGCTCGTGTCGATGCCGCTCGCCCAGAGGAACCGCCGGTCGTCGGTGAAGTCCGCGTGGTGCGCCTCGTACCGCCCGCCGACCGAGACCGAGTGGATCACCTGGCCGTGGGTCGGCGACCCGCGGCGCGAGTCGACGGTCACGAGCTTGTCGGAGCCGTCGCCCAGGCCCTCGACGCCGAGGGTCCAGACGTAGACGTACTCCTCCTCGCCGGTGATCTTCGGCATGTACGGCGACTGGCACGTCTCGTCCGCCCGCGCGCCCATGGGCGTGGCGAAGAGGGCCAGGAGGGCGATAGCCGCCGCCGCCCCGCGCGCGCCCCGCAGGCTCGCCACCGGCCTCCGCGTGGCTCGGATGACCCTGCCGGGCATCCGCGCCGGCGCGGCGACGAGCCGATCGGCCAGCCAACCGATCCCGCCGATCAGGGAGAGCCCGAGATACCCCCACCACCACTCGATCCATTCGGCCCGTTCGCGTCGCTCGTCCATGGCCCGTCCTCCTTCTCTCGTATCGGATGTGATTGAGCGTCCTGCATGAGGAATGGCAAGGACGGTGCCGACCTGTTGAGTCGTTAAAACAGATAGTTGCGTGGTACTCGTCCAATCGGCGGCTGGCGAAGCCTGTCGAATTCGACAGCTTTCGACAGGCAGGGGGCGGCGGTTACGGAGGTGCAGCCGCCCGGGGGATCGAGGGGGCTACGGGTCTCCGGCGCCGGGGTCCGTGCCGGCGACGACGAGCGTGGCCCGCTCCGGATGGAGGTGCTGCCGGGCGGCCCGGTTCGCCTGGGCGACCGTCACCGCGCGGTAGTGATCCGCGTAGCGGTCGAGGTAGTCCGCGCCGAGGCGATAGAACTCCATCGCCCAGAGCACGTCGGCCATCCCGACGTTGGTCTCGAGGCGGAGCGGGAAGCGGCCGGTCAGGTACGCGACGGCCTCGTCCCGTTCCCGCCGGGTGATCCCGCGGTCGCGGAGGCGCTCCACCTCGGAGAGGAGGGTCTCGATGGCGCGCCGGGCGTTCGAGGGGTTCGTGCCGAGCGCCGCCGCGAACGGTCCGGGATACCAGCCCGCGTCGAAGAAGCTCTCGACGGTGTAGGCGAGCCCCAGCTCGTCGCGGATCACGGTGCCGAGCCGGCTGTTGAGCGCGCCACCGCCGCCGAGGACCAGGTTCATGACCTGGGCGGCGTAGAAGTCGGGGTCGCTCCGGCGGAGTCCCCCCGCGTGCCCCCACAGGATCGCGGTCTGGCTCTTGTCGGGGATCGCGATCAGGATCCTTTCCGGGGCTGGCTGGAGCGGGAGGTCGAGCGCCGGCGGCGGCTCGGCCTCGGGGTTCCGTGGCCAGGCGCCGAGACGCGTCTCCACGACCTCGCGGATCCGGTCCGCGGTCACGTTGCCCGTCACGACGAGGATCAGCCCATCGGGCCCGTACTGGTGGGCGTGGAACGCGAGCAGGTCGTCGCGGGTCAAACGCCCGACGGCGGCCTCGGCCTCGTCGAACGTCGGCGGCCGGAGCGGGTGTCCCGGCGGGAAGATGGCGCGCTCGAACGCCCGCTCCGCCGCGCTGTCCGGGTCGTCCTTCGCCTGGGCGAGCTGGGCCAGGACCTCGCCCTTCAGGCGGCCGAACTCGGCGGCCGGGAACGCCGGGTGGCGCAGCATCTCGGCGAAGAGGTCCATCAGCCGGTCGAGGTCCCGGCTCTCCGCGCGGCCGGAGATCATCGTGGCGAGCGAGTCCGCGGAGGCGGAGAGGTTCGCGCCGACGTCCTCCAGCTGGGTGGCGAACGCGCGCGCCGTCCGCACCTCGGTCCCGCGGCTCAGCATGGCGGCGGTGAGGGAGGCGAGGCCCGACTTGCCCTCGGGATCGAGGACGTGCCCCGCCGGCAGGCTGGCCCGGAGCGCGAGCGTCGGGCTCGCGGGGCTTTCCTGGACGACGAGGGTGATCCCGTTCGCCAGCGTGAAGCGGGTGACGTGCCGGTCGACCGGGGCCAGCCGCGACGGCGGCGGGATCGGGATCGCGCGGGCGCCCCGGCCCGCCTTCTCGACGCGCGCGGCCGCCTCCTGGAGCGGCGTCGCCGGCGATCCGGCGCCGAGCGTGGGCACGAAGTGCCCGACGGTGCGCGTGTCCGCGAGGAAGTACTTCCGCGCCACCGCTTGCACCGCGTCGGGGGTCAACGCGCGGATGCGCTCCAGGTACGTCGTGAGGTAGCGCCAGTCGTCGACCATCGCCCAGTAGCCGAGCTCGCGGCACTGCGCCGAGACGCTCTCCGTCTGGTACGCGAAGCTCGACTCGATCCGGCGCGTGGCGCGCTGGAGCTCCTCGACGGTGATCGGCGCCTCCCGGACCCGCTCGATCTCCTCGAGCAGCGCGGCCTCGAGCTTCGGGGCGGACACGCCCGGCCGCGCGGTCGCCGTCACGAAGAACAGGAAGGGATCGTGGAGGGTCGGGGCGCCCGCATCGACGCTCGAGGCCAGCTCGGTCTCGACGAGCGCCTGGTAGAGGCGCCCGGTTCGACCCTCGCCCAGGACGGTCCCCAGCACGTCGAGCGCGTAGAAGTCCGAGCTCGAGCCCGCCGGCGCTCGGTACGCCAGCGTCACGATCGGGAGGGCGCCCGCCTGGTTGACCGTGACGCGCCGCTCGCCGCGCTGCTCGGGCTCGGCCGTGTAGACGCGGGGCGGCGCGGGGATCGGCGGGATCGGGCCGAAGTGCTTGTGGACGAGGTCCAGGGCCTGCTTGGTGTCGAAGTCGCCGACGATGACGACCGTCGCGTTGTTGGGCCCGTAGTGGGCCCGGTAGTACTCGCGGAGGGCCTCGCGCGGCATCTGCTCGACGTCGCTCCGCCAGCCGATGACCGGCCAGTGGTAGGGATGCGCCTGGATCGCCGTGGCCGTCACCGCCTGGCGGAGCAGCGTCTCGGGGTCGTTCTCTCCGCCCTCGAGCTCGCTCCGGACGACCGTCATCTCCGAGTCGAGGTCCGCCTTGTCGATCCGGCTGTGGGTCATCCGGTCCGCCTCGAGCTCGACGGCCAGCTCCAGGCGGTCGGCGGCCAGCGTCTCGAAGTAGCTGGTCCAGTCGTAGTACGTGTTGGCGTTGAAGCTCGCGCCGTTCAGGAACAGCGTGCGGGCGATCTCGCCGGCGCGGTACCGCCGCGTGCCCTTGAACATCATGTGCTCGAGCAGGTGCGAGACCCCGGTGATGCCGGTGTGCTCGTTGCGGGAGCCGACCCGGTACCACACGCCGAAGCTCACCACCGGCGCGCTCCGGACCTCCTTCGTCAGGACGCGGAGCCCGTTGGGGAGGCGAGTCTCGGTCACCCCCGCCGTCGGCCCGCGGTCCGACGCCGGGGGCGCCGCCTGGCCTGAGACGAGGGTCACGACCGGGAACCCCAGGAGGGCGCCGAGGAGGACCGCCGGGAGCAGGGGGCGGGGACCGGGCCGGGGGCGGGGCGGACGCGAGGTGCCATCCATCGATCGTACCTCCACTGTCGAGTCATCGTCTCACCGGATCGACGATTCTCACCGAGCGGCGGCCCGTCCGCCCGAGGGGGACCCGGACGCGCTCGCCCAGTCCGACGAACGTCCCCGGCGCCATCGAATAGAGGAGCTGGACGAACGTGACGTCGGCGGCGGTGATGTCGCCGTTGCCGCCATCAGGGTCCATCAGCCCGCCGTCCGAGGTGTGGCCGAGGAACCCGATGGCATGGCCCGTCTCGTGAGCGACCGTGCGCTGGCACTGAGGTCCCCGGAAGACGCTCTGGACGACCTCGATGTCGGCGCCCACGATGCGGCCGTCGGGGCCGTAGTCGACCACCGTCGATCCGCACTCGTCCTCGCCGCCGCCGTAGCGGAAGGAGATGCCTGCCGCGGGCGGGCTCCCGACGAAGGTGAACGACACGGCGCCGGCGGTGGCCCCGGCCCACGCGTTCACCTCGTCCGCTCGCGCGATGTCGTTCAGGAGGACCGGGATCGGCAGGCTCGGCCATCGCACTGTCCGGCCGTCGTTCTGGCTGGCGTTGAGGGCGATGAGGAGGTCGGTGCCACTGCCGGGCGGGCCGCTCGGGTGGTCCTTGCCGCCGCATCCCGCGGTCGCGAGGACGACCGTGACGAGCGCCAGCGCGATCCGGAGGGTCCGATGGAGGGACGCGGGCCGCTCGGCCATCACGCCAGCCCTCCGCTCGATCGGTTCACGCGTGTCTCCTCTTCGGTCGGGAGCCCTCGGGTCCGCGGTGCCCCGGCTCGTGCGCCGTCGCTCCGGCGCGGTGAGGCGGAACGCGGCGGGCGGGGTTGCCCGGCGTCAGGGCGCCGGGCCGAAGGGGGATCAGCCGGCGATCGGCGGGCCGCGCGACGCCGACGCCTGGTGCGCGGCGTCCGACCCGTCGGGCGGCGGCGGGAGGAGCGCAACCCCGGCGAGGGCGAGGGGGACGACGAGGTCCACGACCGGCGAGGGGCCGATCTCGGGTCCGCTGGCCGAGAGCTGGGCGAGGGCGCACTCGTCGTCGTGCAGCGTGGGGGCGTCCGCGCGGTGCTCGTGGAGCGGGGGCGCCGTCGCGGCGACGAGCGCGAGCGCCAGGACCACCGGGAGTGCGCGCGCGAGGCGCGCGAGGATCGACTCGCCCATGGCTGTCCCGGAGTATACGCCTCGGCGCACCGCGCCCCGATCCGGGCTCGCGGTGGGAGACGCCGCCGTCAGGATCGACGCGCGGGAGGACGAGGGCACGGCGTTCCGGGCCGAGGCGCGCCAGGCATACCTCCTGGCGCTCTTCCGCGCGCGCGACGCCAGAGCGCCGGAGGGCATCGCCCGCGTGGCCGACGCCTTCGCCGCGCTCGGCGACCGGGAGATGGCCGCGCGGGCTCGCGCGGTCCGCGTCCGGGGAGCCCGCTGATGGGCCGGGGCCGGAGCTCGCGCGCTACGCGCGCTTGAGCAGGTCCCTGTCGATGGGCCACCGAAAACGCCCCGTTCACGCTGCTGTTTCGCGGACTTCGTCAGCCGCGCGCGGGTCGAACGGTCGTGCGCCGTCGCCATCGGGAACGTCGCGGATGCACGGTCGACACTCCTGCTGCTCCCCTCCGCCAGTAACCGATAAGACAGTCCGGCCGGGCCAGGCGCCTGGGTTCTGGCGCTCCCGCTGACTTCCTGCGCAAGCTCGCACGGGTTAGGTGACACGCAGCATGTCACCCGTGGGACGAGCACACCGTATTGACAAGCTTCGCCGGCGAATCCTAGACTCCGGATACGTCCCGTCCAGTTTCCGCCCATGATTCGGTCATGAACCACCGGACGGGTCGGGCGAAACTCCACGGCTGCACCCAGCGGCGTACTGACGCGATTTGGGCGATTCATCGGCTCAAACTCCTAGCCGACCGGGAGGCGCGCATGCCTGACTCTGGAACCTCCTACCTCTCCAAGCTCCTGACGATCAACATCGGCCGGCGGGGGTTCATACGGGTCGCCACCGGCGCCGCGGCGGGGCTGGCGACGGGGCCCTTCGTGATCCGCCGCGCCAGCGGGCAGAGCAAGCAGCCGCTGGTCATCATCTACGGCGTCCCACGGGCCACCATGGACGCCCAGAATCACATCAACACCTACGACGAGAGCCCGCTCGGGAACATGTTCGAAAACCTCGTCGACATGAGCAATCCGATCGATCCCTACAAGGGCTGGCGGCCGATGCTGGCCGTTTCGTGGAAGCGCGTCAACGACACCACCTTCCAGTTCAAGCTTCGGGAGAACGTGAAGTTTCACAATGGCGAGCCGTTCGACTCGGAGGCCGTCAAGTTCAGCATCGATCGCCTTCTCGGACGCGTGGACAAGGACTTCCTGCCCCCCACCGTGGCCTGGCACGCCTACGACACGGTGAGCAAGGCCGAGCCGGTGGACCGGCATACGGTCAACGTCATCACGAAGATCCCGGATCCCATCGTGCTCAACCGGTTCAACGGCTTTGGGACCCGCATGGTGTCACCGAAGTACTACAGCGAGCACCCGACCGCGTTCCTGCAGAACAACGCGAACGGAACCGGGCCCTATCGCTTCGTGAGCTGGGTGAAGGACGGGGACCTCGTGCTGGAGGCCAACCAGCAGTACTGGGGCGGAGCGCCCGCCTTCGAGAAGGTCGTCATCCGGACGGTACCGGAGGCCTCCACCCGGGTGTCCGCCCTCATGTCGGGGCAGGCGGACGTCGTCGTCGCCGTCCCGGCCGAGCAGGGTGACATCGTCAGCCGGTCGGGCCGCGCAAGGATCGAGCACGTCAACAGCAACCGGTTCGGATGGTGGCGGATGAACGCCAGCGTGGCGCCGACCAACAACGTGAAGGTGCGGCAGGCGGTGAACTTCGGCGCGAACGTCGGGGAGCTGTTGCGGACGGTCTACGGCGGGCTGGGCGAGCAGATCTCGACCGTCATCGGCAAGTATCACTTCGGCTACGACCCGGCGGTTCCCTTCTACCCTCACGATCCGGATCGGGCCAGGAAGCTCCTGAAGGAGTCCGGCCTGCCCTTGCCCGTCACCGTCAACTTCCACTTCATCCAGGGCCGGTACACCAAGGACAAGGACATGGGCGAGGGGATCATCGGGGAGCTGAACAAGGTGGGGCAGGAGTATCTCCGGGTCATCCCGCGCCTCTACGAGGCAGGCGGCTACTACTCCCAGGCCAATGCCGGGAAGCTGGACGGGATCATCTTCAACAGCTGGGGCAACTGGATGTTCGATGCGGACATCGACCTCGGCCCTCTCTGGCGCACGAAGACCACGCCGACGCCCGACTACCCGAACGACCCAGCGCTCGACAAGCTGATCGACGAGGGCCGCGGAACGCTCGACGAGACGAAGCGCAAGGGCATTTATTCTCGGATCCAGAAGTTGATGTGGGAGGGCTCCTACTCGATCCCGGGGATGCAGGTCGTCGACATGTACGGCGTCAGCAACCGGGTGAACTGGAAGCCCAGACCCGACGAGATGATCTGGGCGAAGGAAATGAAGCCTCGCACGACGTGAGGTCGCGGGGCGCCCGCCCCGCCGATCGGCCGGCGGCCGGGGGACTGCGTTCCCCCGGCCGGCCGGACGCACGGGTTCGCCGCCACGGCTCGAGCCTGCTGTCGTGACGCGCTACGTCGTCTCGCGACTGCTCCAGTCTCTCTTCGTCGTGGTGGGTGTCCTGCTCATGGTCTTCGTCATCATCAACCTGACCGGCGATCCCGCGGCCATGCTGATGCCGCTCGGCGCCTCCGAAGACGTCATGGCCACGATCCGGCACCGATACGGTCTCGACAAGCCGTGGCCGGTCCAGCTCTACCGCTTCTTCGTCGGCGACCTCTTCGCGGCTCCGGATGAGACCGGGCAAACCGTGGAGGTGGGCAGTTTCGGGACCGGTACCATCAAGGCGAAGATGCGCCCCCTCGGCGGGGCCATTCGGGGAGACTTCGGCGATTCCCTCCGGTTCCTAGGCCAGCCCGCGATGCCGATCGTCCTCGAGCGGTTCCCGTTCACGGTCCAGCTCATGCTGGCGGCCACCCTCTACTCGACGGTGCTATCGCTCGTCCTCGGCACGATCTCGGCCGTCCGCCCCCACTCGTGGACAGATCAGGTCGTGCGGACGTTTGCGGTCATGAACCAGTCGATCCCAAACTTCTGGCTCGGGCTGCTGCTCATCCTCGTGTTCGCGGTCTACCTGGGAGTGCTGCCTGCGATGGGCTATGGGGACTGGAGGAACGTGATTCTGCCGGCTGTCACGCTAGGCGCTCAGTCCCTGGGGCGGAACACCCGGTTCGTCCGCTCGAGCGTGCTGGAGTGCCTCTCCCAGGACTACGTTCGCACGGCGCGGTCAAAGGGAGTGCCAGAGCGTGTGATCGTCGTGAAGCACGTCCTGAAGAACGCGATGATGCCCGTGGTGACCGCGTGGGCGCTGGACGTCGCCAACCTCTTCGGCGGCGCGGTGATCACCGAGTCCATCTTCGGCTGGCCGGGGATGGGACGCCTGATCGTGGAGTCCGTCACATTCAGGGACTTTCCGACGGTCGCGTCGGCCGTCCTGTTCATCACGCTGATCTTCGTGGGCCTCAATCTTCTCGTGGACCTGAGCTACGCGTGGCTGGATCCCCGCGTGAAGATGGCGTGATGCCGGCGATCCCGGAGACCGGCCTGCCGCTCGAGACGCTCAGCCCAGCTGCGACCGAATTCGGCCGGGTCCCCTGGTATCGACAGCGGCTCTGGCGAACCCTCCGGCGCGGGAGCGGAGTGTTCAACGTCGTGTTCCTGCTCATAGTGACCTTCGCCGCGATGGCGGCCCCCTGGATCAGCCATCGGGACCCGACGTTCGGGGAGCCGGCGAAGCGTCTCCGGCCCCCGGCCTGGGAGGCCGGCGGAAACCGGGAGAGCCCCCTCGGTACCGATCAGCTGGGGCGGGACGTCTACACGCGGCTCGTGCACGGCGCCCGGATCTCCCTCGTCGTCGGCCTCGGAACCGTGCTGATCTCGGCGCTGCTGGGGTCCTCGGTGGGCGTGGTGGCCGGCTACTTCGAGGGACGACTCGGCACCGGGCTGATGCGGCTGGCCGATGTCCAGCTCGCTTTTCCGTTCCTGCTGCTGGCGCTGGCGGTGGTGGCGTCAGTGGGCCCCGGTCTGCTCAACGTGATCCTCATTCTGGGCATCGCCGGCTGGGCGACGTTCGCCCGCGTGGTCCGGGCCCAGGTGCTGTCGATCAAGCAGCGAGAGTACGTGGAGGCGGTGCGGGCCCTTGGCGCCGCTCAGGCAACAATCGTCACCCGGCACGTGGTGCCGAACGTCCTCACGCCGATCATCGTTCTGGCCACCGCGACCGTGGCCAACAACATCGTGGTCGAGGCGAGCCTCACGTTCCTGGGGCTCGGGGTGCAGGCAACCCTGCCGAGTTGGGGCAGCATGCTGGCCGATGCCCGCGACTACTTGGCGGTCGCATGGTGGATGGGCGTCTTTCCAGGTCTGGCGCTGATGCTCACGGTGCTCGCCATCAATTTACTAGGCGATTGGCTCCGCGACTACCTGGACCCGACGCTGCGGAACGCCTGAGCCGCGAGGGGATGCGCGCCACTACGCGCGCTTGAGCGCCTCCCGGTCGATCGGCAAGCGCCGGATGCGCTTCCCGGTGGCGGCGAAGATCGCGTTGCACACGGCGGGCGCGACCGTGGGCACGCCTGGCTCGCCGAGCCCGCCGGGTGGCTGGCCCGAATCGAGGATGTGCACCTCGGTGACCGGGACCTCGGCGATCCGCATCATCGGGTACGTGTGGAAGTTCGTCTGCTGGACCCGGCCGGCGTCGAGGGTGATCCGGCCGTAGAGCGTCGCGGTCATCGCGTAGACGGCGCCGCCTTCCATCTGGGCCTTCACCTGGTCCGGGTTGACCGCGATCCCGCAGTCGATCGCGCAGACGACGCGGTGGATCCGCACGGCGCCGTCGTCGGCGACCGACACCTCGGCCACGTGCGCGGAGTAGCTCGCGTACGAGAAGCACACGGCGATCCCGCGCGCGCGCCCCGCCGGCAGCGGCGTGCCCCACCCGGCCTTCGTCGCGGCCAGCTCGAGGACGCCCTTGTGGCGGGGTGACTTCCCGAGGAGGGCGCGGCGGTACTCGTAGGGGTCCTGGCCCGCCTGGTGCGCCAGCTCGTCGACGAAGGTCTCGACGATGAACGCGTTCTGGGACGAGCCGACCGAGCGCCAGAACCCGATCGGCACGCCGACGTCCCGGTCGACCCATTCGATCCTCACGTTGGGGATGTCGTACGGGAGATCGCGGAGCCCGGCCATCGACGTGTTGTCCACCTGACCGGCGGCGACCATCCCCCGCTGGCGGAGGAGCCCGCCGCCCACCGCGCGCGTGAACCAGGCCGTCGGCTTGCCGCCCGCGTCGAGGGCGGCCCGGAAGACGTTGTACGTGCTCGGGCGGTAGAAGCTGTGCGTGAGGTCGTCCTCGCGCGTCCAGATGACCTTCACCGGCCCGCCGCCGATCGCCTTGGCGACCTCGACGGCATCCACCACGTAGTCGGTCTGGCCGCGCCGGCCGAACCCGCCGCCGAGGAACGTGGTGTTGACGATCACCTTCTCGACCGGGAGCCCGGTCAGCTTGGCGGCGATCTCGCGCGACCCACCCGGGTTCTGCGTGGGCGCCCACACCGTGCACCGGTCGGCCGTGAGGTGCGCCGTCGCGTTCATCGGCTCCATGCACGCGTGCTCGAGATAGGGGACCTCGTAGACCGCCTCGAAGGTTTTCCCGCCGGCAGCCAGGGCCGCCCCGGCGTCGCCCTCGTTCCGCGCCACGAGCCCCGGCTGGCCGGCGGCGGTTTCGTGCTCCTTCGAGATGCCCGCGCTGGTGAGCTGGCGGAGCGGACCCTCGTCCCACTCGACCTTCAGCGCCTTGCGGCCCTGGAGCGCGCTCCAGAAGCCGTCGGCGACCACGGCGACGCCGCTCGTCACTTGCACGACGTGCTTCACGCCGGGGACGGCCCTGGCCGCGGTCGCGTCGAAGGCCTTCACCTTCCCGCCGGCCACCACGGGACACTTCTCGATCGAGGCCACCAGCAGGCCGGGGACCTTGACGTCGATTCCGTAGACGGCCTGGCCGTTGACCTTCTCGGGCACGTCGACGCGCGGCCGGTCCTTCCCGATGTAGCGGAACTGGTCCTTGCTCTTGAGCGGCGGGTTCTGGGGGACCGGGAGCGCCTGCGCCTTGTCGACCAGCTGACCGTACGGGAGACGCCGGCCCGTGGGGACGTGGATGACGACGCCCGGCTCGGTCGTGACCTCGTCGAGCGGGACGGCCCATTCCTGGGCCGCGGCCTGGCGGAGCATCAGGCGCGCGGCCGCGCCGGCCTTGCGGAGCGGCTCCAGATGATCACGGACGCCGCGGCTTCCGCCGTAGGACTGCTGGCCGGTGACCGGATTTCCGTAGACCTTGGGGTCCGTGGGGGCGGTCTCGACCCGGATGCGGTCCCAGTCGGCGTCGAGCTCGTCGGCGACGATCATCGGCATGGTCGTCATCGAGCCCTGGCCCATCTCGGGGACCGAGTTGACGATCGTCACCACGCCGTCGCGGTCGATGCGGAGCCACTGGTTCGGCGCGAAGACGCCCGGCCCCTGGGCCTGGGCGAGGATGGCGTCGAGGAAGGGGAGCCGGAAGCCGACGACGAGCCCCGAGCCGACGGCGATCCCGCCCTTCAGCAGCGTGCGACGGCTGACGCGCGCGCCCCCGGCCATCACGCGCCTCCCCGCGCGAGCGCGGCGGCGCGATGGACCGCCGCCCGGATCCGCCGGTACGTGCCGCAGCGGCAGATGTTGCCCGCCATCGCCGCGTCGATGTCGTCGTCGGTCGGCGTCTTGTTCTGCGCGAGGAGCGCGGCTGCCGACATGATCTGGCCGGACTGACAGTAGCCGCACTGGGGCACGTCGATCTCGATCCACGCCCGCTGAGCCGGATGATCCGTCTTGGCCGAGAGGCCCTCGATGGTGGTGACCTGCTTGCCGGCGACCGCCGACACGGGCGTGACGCAGGACCGCGCCGGCACCCCGTCGACGTGGACCGTGCAGGCTCCGCAGAGCGCCATCCCGCAGCCGTACTTCGTGCCGGTCAACCCGAGCGTCTCCCGGACGGCCCAGAGGAGGGGCATGTCCGGGGGCACGTCGAGCTGGCGGGGAGTTCCGTTCACCGTGATCGAGACCATGCTGCCTCCTTGCCCGGGGACTCCCGGCCGCCCCGCCGAGGGCGGGCCGGGACCCGTCGATCAGCGCGCCGTCGGTACGGTCACGATTCGATATTACGCCTTCAGGTGCTTGTCGAAGTGGGCGAGGCAGCGCTTCCAGGCCTCGGCGGCCGCGGCCGCGTTGTGCGAGGGGCGGTAGTCGGCGAAGAACGCATGTCCGGCCCCCGGATAGACGACGGCCTCGGCGCTCGGGTTGTGCGGCTTCAGCATCTCGACGAACTTCTGCGCGTCCGCGGGCGTGGGATTCGTATCAGTCTCACCGTAGAGGCCCAGGAACGGCGCCTTGATGTCCTTGGCCACGTCGAATCCGTTCACGGGGTTCGGCGTATCGACGAAGCCGCGCTGGAGCGGCCCGTACCAGGAAACCTCGGCCTTGATGTCCGGGTTGGTGGCCGCCACCTGGAGCACGACCCCGCCACCCCAGCACCAGCCGGTGACGCCGGCCCGATCCGGCCTCACGCCCGGACGCGTCTTCGCCCAGTCGATGGCCGCCGCGACGTCGCCCAGGAGCTGCTTCCGCGGCACGGCGAACACGATCTTCAGGATGGTCTGGATGTCGGTGAGCTGCGCGACGCCGCCCTCCCGCTGGAACAGCTCCGGCGCGACGCAGCAGTAGCCGGCCTTCGCGAATCGCCGGGCGACGTCCTTCACCCATTCGTGGACGCCCCAGACCTCCGAGATCGCGATGACGATCGGAGCGTTGGCGCCGGAGGCCGGGCGCGCCTCGTAGACCGGCATGCCGTAGTCGCCGATCTTGACCGTGGCGTCGCCGGCCACGATGCCGTCCGTGTCGGTCTTGATGGCCTGGGCCAGGGCCTTGTCCACGCCCATGGCGTAGCCGACGAAGGTCGCGGCGCCGACCTTGAGCGCTTGACGCCGCGACAGTCCCGTCGACCGCATCGCGGCGGCGTCCCGATCGTTCGGTGCGGTCATCCGTCCCTCCCTGGACTCGAGGATTGTGAGCGCGCCCACGAGGGCGCAGTCGTGGCGGGCGCGCGAGTCGATGGGTAGACCACGCGTCAGGAGAACGCGCGGACCCGCGTCGTGAGTTCCCCGGCGCGCTTCGGCGGCGCTTCCTCTACGGCGGGAGCGATGTGCGGGCCCTGAGGCATCCGCCTTTGGCGATGACAGGCCGCGGAGCATGCGTGGCGCGCGCCCGAGCCGGTCACGTACTAGACTTGGTGGACGGCCACGCACGCCGCAGAGGAGCGACACGATGACGCGAACGGTGGGACTGCTGCATCCGGGTGAGATGGGCGCGGTGGTGGGCGAGTGCCTGCGGAAGGGTGGGGCGCGAGTCGTGTGGGCATCCGCGGGCCGCAGCGAGTCGAGCGCCCGCCGCGCCCGGGCTGCAGGCCTGGAGGACCTCGAGACGCTGTCGGCGGTCGTCGGGGCGAGCGAGGCGATCCTCTCGGTCTGCCCGCCGGGCTCGGCGACGGACGTGGCGCGCCAGGTGGCCGCCGAGCGGTTCCGCGGCCTCTACGTGGACGGGAACGCCGTCGCTCCGGAGACCGCGCGCCGGGTGGGTGCGATCGTCGGCGCCGCGGGCGCCGAGCTGGTCGACGGCGGCATCATCGGCCCGCCGCCTCACGAGGCCGGGAAGACCCGCCTGTACCTGTCGGGCCCACGCGCCCGCGAGGTGGCGGGGCTCTTCAAGGGGACCGCGCTCGAGGCGATCGTGATGCCGGGCGACGTCGGGGCGGCCTCGGCGCTCAAGATGGCCTACGCCGCGTGGACGAAGGGGTCGAGCGCGCTCCTGATCGCCGTGCGCGCGCTCGCGATCCACGAGGGGATCGACGGCGACCTCCGGGCCGAGTGGGAGCGCTCCCAGCCCGGTCTCGGCGCGCGCTCCGAGTCGGCCGTCGCCGGCACCGCGAGGAAGGCGTGGCGCTTCGTGGGGGAGATGGAGGAGATCGCCCGGACGTTCGCGGCGGCCGGCCTGCCCCCGGGCTTCCACCAGGCGTGCGCCGCGCTCTACGGCGGCCTCGACCGCTACAAGGACGCTCCGACGGCGCCCACGGTCGTCGAGGCGGCCACGGCCCTCGCCGGGCCGGGCGGGCGCCGGCCCTAGGTGCCGAAGAGCCGGTCGCCGAAGTCGCCGAGGCCCGGCAGGATGAACTTCCGGGCGTTCAGCTCGCGGTCGATCGCCGCCGTGTAGACGGTGGCGTCCGGCACCGCCGCCTTCAGGTGGGCGAGTCCCTCCGGCGCCGCGACGATCGAGAGGAGCCGGACGCGCCGGGCGCCGAGCTCGGCGAGGCCCTCGATGGCCATCGCGGCCGACCCGCCCGTGGCCAGCATGGGATCCAGCAGGAAGACGGACGCGTCGGCGAGGTCCTTCGGCACCTTCTCGTAGTAGCAGCGCGCCACCGCCGTCCGCTCGTCGCGCTCGAGACCGAAGTAGCCGACCTGGGCCTGCGGGACCAGCTCGAGGAGCGCGTCGAGCATCCCCAGTCCCGCCCGCAGCACGGGCACCGCCACCACGCGCGCCGCGAGCCGCCGCACGGTCGCGCGCTCGAGCGGCGTCTCGACCGTGGTCTCGGCGAGGGGAAGGTCCCGCGTCGCCTCCGCGACCAGAACCAGGCTCACCCGGTGGGCGAGCTGGCGGAAGACGTCGCAGGGGGTGTCGCGGTCCCGGAGCGAGGCCAGGACGTTCTCGACCAGCGGGTGACGGACGACGTGGACGTCCACGCTCTCGACCTTACTCCATCGGGCCGATCCGGCGCAGCACCGGGGGGCCGGGCGGCCCGGCGGGCCCGTCGCCGACCGGAACGGCCAGCCGGACCACCGCGGCGGCCTCGACCGCGTCGGCCATGGAGCGCGCGTGGACGACCGCGAGCGGCCGGTCCGCGCCGACCGGCTCCCCGGGACCCTGCACGTCCGCGAGGCCGACCGCGGAGTCGACGGCGTCCCCGGCGCGGCGCCGCCCGCCGCCCAGCGCCACGACCGCGAGGCCGAGGAGCCGCGCGTCCACCCGCAGGACGACGCCGTCGCGGTCCGGCACGACGGGGAACCGCACCGGTGCCAGCTCGAGGTGGCGATCGGGATGCTCCAGGAGGTCGCTGGGACCGCCGAGCGCCACGACCATCCGCGCGAAGCGCTCCGCCGCCGCGCCGGACTCGAGCGCCCGCTCGACCGGCCCGGAGGCCTCCGCGTGGTCGCGGGCGAGACCGCCCAGCACCAGCATCTCCCGGGCGAGCGCGGCCGTGACGGCGTGGAGGCGAAGCTCGCGGCGGTGGCCGGTCAGGAAGTCGATGGCCTCCCGGATCTCGAGCGCGTTCCCCACGTCGTGTCCGAGCGCCTGGTTCATGTCCGTCAGCAGCGCGACCGTCCGCAGGCCCGCGTCCGCGGCCACGGTGACCAGGCTCTCGGCGAGCGCCTGCGCGCTCTCGACCGACCCCGCGAAGGCACCCGTGCCCACCTTCACGTCCATGACCAGGGCGTCGAGGCCGGCGGCGAGCTTCTTCGAGAGGATCGACGCGGTGATGAGCGGCACCGAGTCGACGGTGGCCGTGACGTCGCGGATCGCGTAGAGCCGCCGGTCCGCCGGGGCGAGCTCCGCGGTCTGCCCGACGATGGCGCAGCCGGCCTCCTTCACGGTCTTGCGGAAGCGGGCGAGGTCGGGCGCCACGTCGTAGCCGGGGATGCTGGCGAGCTTGTCGAGCGTGCCGCCCGTGTGGCCGAGCGCGCGACCGGAGATCATCGGCACGAAGGCGCCGCACGCCGCGACCAGCGGGGCGAGCACCAGGCTCACGGTGTCGCCCACGCCGCCGGTGGAGTGCTTGTCGAGGACCGGACCGTCGAGGCCGGCCCGGGACCAGTCGAGGACGAGGCCCGACCTCGCCATGGAGCGGGTGAGCGCCGCGCACTCCTCCCACGTCATCCCGCGGAAGTAGACGGCCATGGCGAAGGCGCCGACCTGGGCGTCGCTCACCGAGCCGTCGACGATCCCGCCGACGAGCGCCCCGATCTCGTCGGGGGTGAGCACCCCGCCGTCCCGCTTGTGGCGGATGAGCTCCGAGGGCACGGGCGGGCCGGTCACCGTGGGTCGCTCCGCGCGCCTCAAGCCCCGGGCGATCCGTCGCCCGGGCGGAGGGGACCGAGGGAGTCGCGGCCGAACGCCAGCGGCAGGAGCTCGCCCAGGCTGACGGTGACGCGCACGCCTTCGGGGCCCGCGAGGTGGACGGGCACGTCCGCGCCCGCGAACTCGGCCAGCTGCTGGCGACAGCGGCCGCAGGGCGAGCAGAGCTGGGCGCCCTCGGTCGCGACCAGCACCTCGACGATCTCGCGGTCGCCGGCGGTGACCATCGCGCCGATGGCGCTCGCCTCGGCGCACTGGCCGACGGGGTAGGCGGAGTTCTCCACGTTGCATCCCGCGTAGAGCCGACCGCTCGCCGCGCGGAGGCAGGCGCCGACGCGGAAGCGCGAGTAAGGCGCGTGCGCGTGGGCGAGGGCCCGCCGCGCGAGGTCCAGCATGCCTTCGAACGCGCGTGTCACGGTCACGTGTCCCCCTCCATGGTAGTGATGCGACATCCCGACCTCGGCGAAGAGGCGCCGGGCCTCCGACTCCTGTCGTGGAGCGCGCGGGCCAGGAGACCCTTGCCCGTCCCTGTCTCGCCCTGGATCAAGAGGGGCGGGCGTCGCCCGCGGTCGGGCTGTCCGGGCAGCCGCTCTACCTGAGCCCGCACGGCTGCCATCTGGGGGCTCGCTCCCAGGAGGATGCCAGTCCCGGGCGTCGGGCGGCATGTTACCCCGGAACGTCAGCGAGTGGCTGATTTCGGCCCGCCGCAGAGACCGACTGGTTGGGCGGAGAGACGTAAATAGCTGTATTTTCGAAATAGGATGCCACCCGTTGTTGGCATCTCGTTGCCACTCGCGTCCGTTCGACATGGACGGAGCACCGCTGCGGTCAGAGTTCCTTGACGTAGGGGACGCCGATGGCGCGCCGCGACCCGTGAGCCGCGCATCCGCTGGTCGAAAATCGACCTCTCCAACCACGACGTGCTCGGCATGGCGCTCACTCCCACGAAGGAGGGTTACCAGTGAATTTCCGCCGATGCCTGCTCTTCCTGCTCCCGCTGGCGCTCGGCCTGCTACTTACCGCCACCCTCGCATTGGCCGAGACCGTCAATTGCACGGCGATCACCTCGGTGCCGTTCACGATCAGCGCTGCGGGTATCTACTGTCTGACCAAGGACTTGGACTACACCACCGGTAGCGCGGCCGCCGCCATCCAGATCGACGAGAGCCACGTCGTGCTGGACCTCAATGGATGGACGCTGAAGGGCGAATCGACCTACGGGGTCGCCGCGGGACCCGATGTGCGTCACGTCACCGTGAAGAACGGCACGATCCGAGGATTCCTGACCGGCGTGTATCTGGGAAACGCCTACGATTCGGATTCCGGACGAACCTCGGGCGCGGTGGTGGAGTCGCTTCACGTCCTGGGGCCGTCGCGGGACACCCCGTCCGCGCCCCAGGGCATTCTGGTCGGCCGCGGCGCGATCGTCCGGCGCAACGTGGTCACCGACCTGACGTTCACCCAGGAGAAGCAGGCCTATTCGGTCATCGGGATCCACGCCGGACACGGGACCCGAGTGATCGAGAACGACATCATGCGGATCCGGGCGGTGGGGAGCTCGGCCGTCTGGGCCAACGCGGTCGGTATCTATCTGGAGAACGGCGCGATCGCGGTCGAGAACCGGATCTCCGACGTGTCGTCACCGGCCAGCGCGTTCGGGATCTCGTGTCTGCCATCCACGCCGATGTCCAGGATCCGGGGGAACATCGTGATGTCGGCGGCGACGTCGTACACGGGGTGCAAGGACCTCGGAAACAACGACTGACACGGGACGCCGCGAGGCGGGGATACCGAGTCGCGCGCCGGGCCCCCTGGCGGCGGTCAGCGCTCCTTCACGTAGGGAACGCCGATGGCCCGCGGCGCGACCGCGCGCCCGACGAAGCCGGCCAGGAGGCACACCGTCAAGACGTAGGGGATCGCCTGGATGAGCTGGACCGGGACCACGCCGACGACGGGCAGGGGCGTGCCCTGGAGCCGGATCTGGACCACGTCGGCGAAGGCGAAGAGGAGGCACGCCAGGAGGGTCGGCACCGGGCGCCACTGGCCGAAGATGAGCGCGGCGAGCGAGAGGTAGCCCTTGCCCGCCGACATGTCTCGGATGAACCCGGAGTGATGCGCGATGGAAAGGTACGCTCCCGCCAGCCCGCAGAGGACGCCGCCCGCCGCGAGCGCCTTGTAGCGGGTCGCGGCGACGGAGATGCCGGCGGTGTCGACCGCGCCTGGGTTCTCGCCGACCGCGCGGAGGCGCAGGCCGAAGCGCGTCCGGTAGACGAGCCACGCCACGACCGGGGCCGCGACCGCCGCCATGTACACGAGCGCGTTGTGGCCGCTCACGACCTCCGTGTACAGGAGGCCGAGGATGGGGACGCCCGCGAGGCTCGTCGCGCCCGGCAGCGCGATGGGCCCGAAGCGCGCGGTGTCGGCGAGAAGCGGCGTCTGGCCGCCCTGCTGGAACCACGCGAAGCCGAGGACCACCGTCAGGCCCGACATCAGGATGTTGAGCGCCATGCCCGACACGACCTGGTTGCCGTGGTAGGTGACGCTGGCGAGGCCGTGGACCATGGCCAGCGCGACCGCCGCGGCAACGCCGGCGCCGAGCCCGAGCCACGCCGAGCCCGTGACGGCCGCGGTCGCGGCCGCGGCGAACGCCGCCGCCAGCATCTTGCCCTCGAGCCCGATGTCGACCACGCCGGAGCGCTCCGCGAACAGGCCGCCGAGCGCCGCGAGGACCAGGGGCGCGGCCTCGCGCACCGTCGCCGCGGCGAGGAGCGCCACGAGGAGGACGGCGTCGTTCACCGGGGCCGCGCCGTGTCCACCGCGCGATGCCGCGTGCCGCGGGCGGGCGTGATGAAGAGGAGGTCGCTCGGCCGGCGGACCACGAGCCGGTGCCACGTCCCGCGCGGGACGAGACAGGCCTGGCCGCCCCGGAGGGGGAAGCGGCGCTCGCCGCGAGGCTCCTCGAGAATCACCTGGAGCGCGCCGGTCACGAGGTAGAGAAGCTCGTCGCCGGCCGGGTGCATCTCCCACTCGTCCGCGTGGAAGTCGGCGGGCACGGCGCCGTGCTTCATTCCCACCAGGCGGTCCCGGTCGGTCGTTCGGAGCCGCCGGAAGACACCGCGCGTCCACGCGATCGGGAGCGCCCGGCCGTTCCCCCGGAGGCGTACCAGCGTGGCGAACGGATCGAACGCCGGCCGGCGGGCGCGCGGGCGCGCCCGTCCCGCGCCTGCGCGAGACCGCGCGGAGCCGGCGCCCGTCATGCGCGCCGCGCCTCCTGGGCCTCGGTCACGACGGCGGTCCCGTAGCAGAGGACCTCCGCGGCTCCGACCATGGGGCCGGTGTCGTAGCGGACGCCGACGACCGCGTTGGCGCCGAGCTCCCGCGCGTGCGCCACCATCAGCCGGAAGGACTCGTCGCGGGCGGTCTCGCAGAGGTCGGTGAAGATCCCGGCCCGGCCGCCGAAGAGCATCCGCAGGCTGCCGAGGATGGTGACCGGGAGGGACCGCGTCCGGACCGTGAGCCCCCGGACCAGCCCGAGACACCTGACGGTCCGGGCGCCCGGTACCTCGAACGTCGTGCTCGTCAGCATGATGCCTCCTGTCCGGTCAGGTCCCCTGGGACCGCGCCGGCCGGCGGAACAGGGCCTCGATCGGTCCGCGGAGCGCGTACTCGAGCGCGCCGCAGACGAGGATGATCAGGCCCTGGATGACGACGACCATGTCCCGGGTCAGCTTGGGCATGTCGAACGACAGCTCGGATCCGCCCTGGTAGAGCGCGCCGAACAGCACGGCGGCCAGCACGATGCCCGCCGGGTGGTTGCGCCCCATCAGCGAGACGGCGATGCCGACGTAGCCGGCGCCGCCAACGAAGTTGAGGAGCAGGCGGTGCTGGACGCCGGTGATCTCGTTCAGGCTCACGAGCCCCGCCAGCGCGCCCGAGATCGACATGGCGACGATGATCGTGCGGGCGGGCGAGATGCCCGCATAGACCGCGGCCGTCTCGTTGAGGCCGAGGGCGCGCAGCTCGTACCCCCAGCGTGTGTGCCAGAGGTAGAACCAGACGAGCACGCATGCCGCGAGGGCGAAGACCGCCGACAGGTTGAGCGGCGACCGCCCGATCTCCACCCCGACCGCGCGGAGGACCTCGTGGACCTGCGGGAGCCAGGTGTTCGGATCGAACTCCCGCGTTTCCGGCGACTGCTGCCCCGGCTTGATGAGGACGTTCACGAGGAGGTGCGTCATGACCGCGGCCGCGATGAAGTTGAACATGATCGTCGTGATCACGACGTGGCTGCCGCGCCGGGCCTGGAGCCACGCCGGCACGAACGCCCACGCGGCGCCGCCGGCCGCCGCCACGACGATCGTGGCCGGGATGACCAGGAGCGTCGGCCAGCCCCCCGCGCCGAGACAGAGGAGCGCCACGCCGAGGCCGGCGATGTAGGCCTGGCCCTCGGCGCCGATGTTGAAGAGCCCGCCGTGGAACGCCACGGCGACCGCGAGCCCCGTGAACACGAAGTTCGTCGCGTAGTAGAGCGTGTAGCCGATGGCCTCCGCGTTGCCGAAGGCGCCGGCGGTCAGGAGCCTGAGCGCGCGCACGGGGTTCTCGCCCACCAGGAGCACGACCACCCCCGACAGGAGGAGCGCCAGGGCGAGGTTCGCGGCGGGCACGAGCGCGACGCTCACCCAGGCGGGCGGCCGCCGCGCGATCCCGGAGGTGGCCGGCGCCTTCACGGAGTCGACGCGCTCTCGGCCGTCGCCGGCACGCCGGCCATCATGAGGCCGATCTCGCGCTCGGTGGCGGTCGCCTGCGGCACCTCGCCCACGATGCGCCCGTCGTGCATCACCAGGATGCGGTCGGAGAGCGCCAGGATCTCGTCGAGCTCGACGGAGACCAGGAGGATCGCCTTCCCGGCGTCGCGGAGCGCGACCAGGCGCCGGTGGATGAACTCGATCGCGCCGATGTCCACCCCGCGCGTGGGCTGCCCGACGAGGAGGAGGTCGGGATTCCGGTCGAGCTCGCGGGCCAGCACGATCTTCTGCTGGTTGCCGCCCGAGAAGGCCGACGTGGGGAGGCTGCCGTCCCCCGGGCGGACGTCGTACTCCGCCGCCTGACGGCGGAAGCCCGACGCGACCGCGCCCCGGCGCAGGCGGAGGCGGCGGTTGTACGTCGGCTCGTCGTGGTAGCCGAGGATCGCGCTCTCGCGGGCCGTGAAGGGGATGACGAGGCCCGTCCGCTGCCGGTCCTCGGGCACGTGGGAGAGCCCGAGCCAGCGCATGCCCCGGGGCGAGCGCGTCTTCTCGTCGGTGATGTCCTGGCCCCGCCAGCGGATCCGGCCCGACTTCACGGGGTGGATGCCGGCCAGCGCCTCGAGGAGCTCCGACTGGCCGTTGCCGGCGACGCCGGCGATCCCGACGATCTCGCCGCGCCGGACCGCGAAGCTCACGCCCTTCACGCGCGTCACGCCGAGCCCGTCCTCGACGACGAGGTCAGAGACCTCCAGGACGGGCTGCCCGGGTCGAGCGGGCGTCTTGTCGACGCGCAGGCTCACGCGGCGGCCCACCATCATCTCCGCGAGCTGCTCGGCCGTCGTCTCGGCGGTCGGCAGGGTCGCGACGATCTGCCCCTGGCGCATCACCGTGACCGTGTCCGTGACCTCGCGGATCTCGCGGAGCTTGTGCGTGATCAGGACCACGGTCTTGCCCTCGCCGCGGAGCGCGCGGAGGATGCGGAAGAGGTGGTCCGCCTCCTGGGGCGTGAGGACGGCGGTCGGCTCGTCGAGGATGAGGACGTCGGCGCCCCGGTAGAGCGCCTTCAGGATCTCGACGCGCTGCCGCTGGCCCACGCCGAGGTCGCCGACGCGCGCGTCCAGGTCCACCTCGAGGTGGTACTCCCGGCCGAGCCGGAGGAGCTCGGCCCGTGCGCGCGCGAGTCCGCGCCGCAGGAGGAAGCCGCCCTCCACGCCGAGCACGACGTTCTCCACCACCGTGAACGGCTCCACGAGCATGAAGTGCTGGTGGACCATGCCGATGCCCGCCGCGAGCGCGTCCTGTGGGCTCCGGATGGCCGCCGGCTGCCCGCGCACCAGGATCTCGCCCTGGTCGGGCAGGTGATACCCGTACAGGATCCCCATCAGGGTGGACTTGCCCGCGCCGTTCTCGCCGACGATGCCGTGGACGGTGCCGGGCCGGATGGCGAGCGAGACGTCGCGGTTCGCGTGGACCGCGCCGAACCACTTGTGAATGCCGCGAAGCTCGATGACGGGCGGCGGCGACCCGCCGCTCGAAACCATCGCGCGGTCAGACACTATCGCGTGAACTCCTGTCGGAATTCGTCTCGGGTCATGATGCGAGTCTTGAACTCTCGTTCCAGCTGCTCGCGCCTGCCGGCCCGAACGAAGCCTCGCATGTCGTTCGTCACGAAGATGTGTCTGCCCGCCTGCACGTGTGCGCAGAAGATCATCGCGTCGCGCAGCTGGCGGCGCTGACCGTCCGTCAGACTCGAGCGTTGCCCGGCTGGCGGGAAGCTCCCGGCGCTGATGATAGCCAGTACCCCTTCGAGACAGTCACTACTGGCGGGATCCCCCCACGTGGCGTTGCCCCACTGAGATTCGCCCCATACGGCGGTTTCGACAGTACGTTTCACAGATGTTGGTGCCGCTCGCTGGGCAAGGCCTCCGACTTCGCGGTCCGTGACTGAGACGATGGAAAACTCGAGCTCGGCGGGGCGCACTGCGGCAAGTAGATCGTCAATCGGGAGGACATTCGTGTCGACTGTTACGAGAAGTACGCTCGCCTCCGCGGTGCTGCTAGCCAAGGATCTGGTCGTAGTCCGAGTGGCTGCCGATCCAGAACCACACGAGGCCATCGGCGGCTTCGACCGCGAGTGCTCGATGACGATTTCCAACGCGAGCAGACCAGAAACGACCCACCTTCTTGAAGTGAAGGGAAGGATGGTGCGGGTCGTGCTTCAAGTGGGCATAGGATCGATCGGCGAGCTTTTGGACCTCCGGCGACAGCGATCGGTAGCAGGCCCAGAAATCGGGTGACGCGTGGTGAGTCAGAAGGGCTTGGTCTTCCCGGCTGCGTGGTCACGAAGGGCTTTGTCGGCAAGGCGATCCAGCTTGCCAGCCTGGACGTCACGCTCGAGCTGACGGTCCCACTCGGCCCAGTCGTACTCCAGAAACCAGGCCCGAAATTGCGCAAGCTCCTCGGGAGAGAGCGCCCGGACGTCCTGCTCGATCCTTTCGACGTTGCCCATGACCGCGTACCGGCACCGCTAGTCTAGCATCCGACCCCGTTTCGACGCGTCTGCGGCTTCGGCCTGCGCCCTCCGTCAGGGGGGCCGCAGGCGGGCGGCCTACTTCGCCATGTAGTCGGTGACCTTGAGCTTGCCGGCCACGATGTCGGCGCGCGCCTGCTGGAGACGCTTCTCCATCTCCGGCGTGATCAGCTTCCGGTTGTGCTCGTCGATCGAGTAGCCCACGCCGTTCTCGGCCAGGCCGAGGTTCCGGACGCCGGCCTTCCACGTGCCGTCCTTCGCCGTCTTGAACGTCTCGAAGATCGCGACGTCGACCCGCTTGATCATGGAGGTCAGGATCGTGCCGGGGTGGAGATGGTTCTGGTTCGAGTCGACCCCGATCGCGAGCTTCCCCTTGTCCTTGGCCGCCTGCAGCACTCCGAGGCCGGTCGCGCCCGCCGCCGCGTAGACGACGTCGGCGCCGCGGTCGAACTGGCTCCGCGCCAGCTCGCCGCCCCGCGTCGGATCGTTCCAGGCCGCCGGCGTCGTCCCGGTCATGTTCTGGAAGATCTCGATCTTCGGGTTGACGTACTTCGCGCCCTCCTCGTAGCCGAGGGCGAAGCGGCGGATGAGCGGGATGTCCATCCCGCCGACGAAGCCGACCTTGCCGGTCTTCGACGCCATGGCCGCCGCCATCCCGACCAGGAACGAGCCCTCGTGCTCCTTGAAGACGATCGACTGGACGTTCGGCAGGTCCACGACCGCGTCGATGATGGCGAACTTCAGGTTCGGGAACTCCTTGGCCACCTTCTCCATGCCGGTCGCCTGCGCGAAGCCGATGCCCACCGTGATCTGGGAGCCGCGCCGCGCCATGTTGCGGAGCGCCTGCTCGCGCTGGGCCTCGTTCGTCACCTCGAACTCGCGGTACGCGATCCCGGTTTCCTTCTTGAATCGCTCCGCGCCGTTGAACGCGGCCTCGTTGAAGGACTTGTCGAACTTCCCGCCCATGTCGAACACGAGGGCGGGGGCGAACTCCTGGGCGGAGGCCACCCCGGCCGGGCCGCCGGCCAGCGCGACGAGCAGGAGCACGAGGACGGCCACGATGGATCTCCGCGGATGTGTCATGTCGAGCGCCCCCCGTTCAGTCGCGATGGTGTGGACGACGGCGGGCGAGCCGAGCGCCCGCGTCGGTTCCGGCGCCCCGATGATACCCATCCGCCCGGGGTTAGCCTAGCCCGTGTCCGGGTCCGCAGCCGCCGGCGTCGACCCTATCCGGCCCGGCCCCGGCGCCGTCGTCTGGCGAGGCCGGCGCGATTCGGCTAAGCTCGATGCCGGCCTGGAGGCGGGCGAGCCGACGATGAGCGCCAAGGTCCGGATCTACCTGGCGGGTCCACTCGGCTTCTCCGAGGCCGGCCGGCACTTCTACAACACGGTCCTCGTGCCCCACGTGCGGGCGCTCGGCTACGAGGTCCTCGATCCCTGGACGCTCACGGACGCCCGGCGGATCCGGGCCGTCCAGGACCTGCCGTACGGTCCCGCGAAGCGCGAGGCGTGGCGCGCGCTCAACCTCGAGATGGGGGCGACGAACCGGACGGCCATCGATTCCGCCCGGGCGGTCGTCGCGGTCCTCGACGGCACCGACGTGGACAGCGGGACCGCCGCGGAGATCGGCTACGCGTTCGCGCGGGGCAAGCTGATCGTCGGCTACCGGGGCGACTTCCGCCTGAGCGCCGACAACGAGGGCAGCACGGTCAACCTGCAGGTCGAGTACTTCATCCGCGAGAGCGGTGGTACGATCGTCGATCGCTACGAGGACCTCGGTCGAACGCTGCGCGCGCTGCGGACGCCGAGCCGGCCGCGCCGCGCGGCGTCTCGCCGCCGCGAGCGTCCCCGAAGCGTGAGATGATCGCGTGAGAGGATCGGTGGTGCGCGCTGCGCGCGTCGGGCCCACGTCGATGAGCGTCACGGGAGGAGTCGCATGAGAGCCAGGATCGCGAGACACCCCATGGCCAGCTGGTTGATCGTCCTCACCCTGATCGCGGCGATGGGATGCGCCGCGCAGGCCCCGGCCCCGGCGGCCAAGGCTCCGGCTCCCGCGGCCGCGCCGGTTGCCGCCGCACCGGCAGGCCCACCCCAGCACGATCTCCTCGACGCGGTCCTCTGGATGCAGAAGTCCGTGGAGTACAAGGCGGCGACCATGGCCGCCTACGCGCTGGCCAAGCTCCGCCTCGACCAGGCCCTGGCCGATCCCAGCTGGACGGCCCTCGTGCCGAAGGAGCAGTCGGGCAACTACCAGTCGCTGCCGCCGGCAGTGATCCTGGACGTCGACGAGACGGTGCTCGACAACTCCGGGTACCAGGCCTGGAACGCGATCAAGGACACGACCTTCGACTCGAAGACCTGGACCGCCTACGTGAACTCGGAGACGTCGCTGCCGATTCCCGGCTCCCTCGAGTTCGCCAAGTACGCCGCCTCGAAGGGGGTGAAGGTCTTCTACGTCTCGAACCGCACCGCCGAGGAGGAGCCGGCGACGCGGAAGAACCTCGAGAAGTACGGGTACCCGCTCGACGGCGGCATCGACACGGTGCTGACCTCGCGGGAGAAGCCGGACTGGACCTCCGCGAAGAGCACGCGCCGCGCGTACGTCGCCAAGGATTACCGGGTGCTGCTGAACCTCGGCGACAACTTCGGCGACTTCGTCGACGAGTACCGGGGCACCGAGGCCGAGCGTCTCGCCGTTCTGGAGCGGCACCAGGGCCGCTGGGGCCGCGAGTGGATCATGCTCCCGAACCCGACGTATGGGTCCTTCGAGTCCGCGCCGTACAAGCATGACTTCAAGCTGTCCGAGGCGGACAAGCGCAAGGCGAAGCGGGACGCGCTCCAGCCCTGGCCCGGTCCCTGAGGGGCCCGGCGTCCCACGGGATGGCGTCCTCCCGGTGAGGAGCGAGCGCGCGCGGGTGGCCCTGGTCGGCGGGGCCGGGACCTTCCTCGCGCTGCGCGCGCTCCGCCTCCCGTCCTGGGCGGTGGCGGCCGCTCTTCCGGAGGTCGTCGTCTACAAGAGCGCCACCTGCGGGTGCTGCGCGGAGTGGGTGTCGCACCTCCGGCGTCACGGGTCCCCCGTGAAGAGCACGGACGTCTCCGACCTCCAGGCGGTCAAGGCGCGACACGGCGTCCCCGCGGATCTCCAGTCGTGCCACACCGCGCTGGTCGCGGGCTACGTCGTGGAGGGGCACGTCCCGGCCGACCTGGTCGGGCGTCTGCTCCGCGAGAAGCCGCGCGTCCTCGGTCTCGCCGTCCCGGGGATGCCGGCCGGATCGCCCGGGATGGAGACGGCGGACGGGCGCGTCGACCGCTACCAGGTCCTCACGTTCGATCGGAGCGGGAAGACGGCGGTCTTCGCGACGCGGTGACACCCTCGGGCCCTCCCGGCGGACCGCCGATGAAGGGCAAGCTGACGGTCTTGCCCCCCGGGGCCGGGCGCGCGCCGGCGCCGGGCCCGGCCGGGACCGCGATCGACCCGGTGTGCGGGATGACGGTCGACCCGCGGACGGCCGCGGGCTCCCACGTCCACGCCGGCCGCAGCTACTGGTTCTGCTCGACCGGCTGTCTCGATCGGTTCCGCGCGACGCCGGAGCGGTATCTCGCCGCCGGCCCGGACGTCCACGCTCACGCCGCCGCCGCGCCTCCCGCGGCACCCTCCGGGAGCGCGCGGGACCACACGTGTCCCATGCACCCCGAGGTCCGCCTGCCGGCGGGGAGCCCTTGCCCGTCGTGCGGCATGGCGCTCGAGCCGGTCGCGATCGAGGCGCCCCCGACCCGCACCGAGTGGGTCTGTCCGATGCACCCCGAGATCGTCCGACCGGGGCCGGGCGCGTGTCCCATCTGCGGCATGGCGCTCGAGCCGCGGACCGTGACCCTCGAGGCGGAGGCGAATCCCGAGCTCGACGACATGACTCGCCGGCTCCGGGTCGGGCTCCTCCTGGCCGTCCCGGTGGCTGCGGTCGCGATGTCGGACCTCATCCCGGGCCAGCCGCTCCAGCACGCCGTCTCGCCTTCGGTTCTCGCGTGGCTCCAGCTCCTGCTCGCGACGCCGGTGGTGCTGTGGGCCGGGGCGCCGTTCTTCCAAAGGGCCTGGGCGTCGGTCGTCAACCGCAGCCCGAACATGTTCACGCTCATCGCGCTGGGGACGGGTACCGCGTATGCCTACAGCGTGGCGGCGGTGCTGGCCCCTGGCATCTTTCCCGCCGCCGTTCGCGGGCACGGCGGGACCGTCGGCGTCTACTTCGAGGTGGCGGCGGTCATCACCGTCCTCGTCCTGCTCGGACAGGTGCTGGAGCTCCGCGCGCGAAGCCGGACGAGCGGCGCGATCCGGGCGCTGCTGGGGCTCGCTCCCGTCACGGCGCGGATCCTGCGCGAGGACGGGACGGAGGCGGACGTCCCGCTCGACCGGGTGGCCGTGGGCGACCGGCTGCGCGTGCGGCCTGGCGAGCGGGTCCCGGTGGACGGCGTGGTCGTCGACGGACGGAGCGCGGTCGACGAGTCGATGATCACCGGAGAGCCGATGCCCGCGGAGAAGGGGCCGGGAGACCGGGTCGTGGGCGGCACGATCAACGGCCCCGGCGGCTTCACGATGCGGGCCGACCGGGTCGGGCGCGACACGCTGCTCGCCCGGATCGTGCAGCAGGTCGCCGAGGCTCAGCGGAGCCGCGCGCCGATCCAGCGCCTGGCCGACCGGGTCGCGGCGTACTTCGTGCCGGCGGTGGTCCTCGTGGCCGTGCTGAGCGCCGTGGCGTGGGGGACGCTCGGTCCCGAGCCGCGGCTCGCCTACGCGCTGGTCACGGCGGTGGCGGTCCTGATCATCGCGTGCCCGTGCGCCCTCGGCCTCGCGACGCCCATGTCGATCATGGTGGGGACCGGCCGGGGCGCCACGGCCGGCGTGCTCGTCAAGCGCGCCGAGGCCCTCGAGCTCATGGAGAAGGTCGACACCCTCGTGATCGACAAGACGGGCACGCTGACGGAGGGCCGGCCGCGCCTCGCCGCCGTCGTGGCCCTGCCGCCCCACGACGAGGGCGAGCTCCTGCGCCTCGCCGCGAGCCTCGAGCGGGGGAGCGAGCACCCGCTCGCGGGCGCGATCGTCGCGGGCGCGAACGAGCGCGGCCTCGCCCTCGAGGAGGCCGACGACTTCCGCGTCGTCCCGGGGCAGGGCGTCACGGGGCGGGTCGGGGGCCGGCGGGTCGCCCTCGGCAACGCGACGCTCTTCGACGCGCTCGGTCTGGCCCCGGGCGACCTCGTGGAACGGGCCGAGGCGCTCCGGCGCGAGGGGCAGACCGCCGTCCTCCTCGCCGTCGATGACCGGCCCGCGGGCCTCGTCTCGGTGGCCGATCCCATCAAGGCGTCGGCGCGCGAGGCGCTCGCCGAGCTCCGCAAGGACGGGATCCGCGTGGTCATGGTCACGGGCGACAGCCGCACCACGGCCCAGGCGGTGGGCCGGGCCCTCGGGCTGGGGGAGATCGAGGCCGAGGTGCTGCCCGAGGCGAAGGCCGCCCTGGTCAAGCGCCTCCAGGACTCCGGCCGGGTCGTGGCGATGGCGGGCGACGGCATCAACGACGCGCCGGCCCTGGCCCAGGCCCACGTGGGCATCGCGATGGGCAGCGGCACCGACGTGGCCGTGGAGAGCGCGGACGTGACGCTGGTGAAGGGGGACCTCCGGGGGATCGTGCGCGCCCGGCGCCTGAGCCGCGCCACGATGCGGAACATCCGCCAGAACCTGTTCTTCGCCTTCGTCTACAACGTCCTGGGGGTGCCGCTCGCGGCCGGCGCCCTCTACCCGGTGCTCGGCCTCCTCCTGAGCCCGATGGTCGCGAGCGCGGCGATGACGTTCAGCTCGGTGTCGGTGATCGCGAACGCGCTCCGCCTCCGGCGCGCCGCGCTCTGAAGGGGAGCTGGCCTAGACGGACGACGGAACGCCGAGCGCCGCCGCGACGTCGCGGATCGCGCGGGTCTCCGCCTCGCTCACGCGGACCCCGCCGATCCCGAGGATGCCACCCTCTTTCGCCGCCTCGGCGGTCCGGTGGGCGATCGACAGGAGCCACCGCTTGACCTCGTCGGCCTCGTCGCGGGGCGCCTTCCGGTCGACGAGCGCAGCGAACGCCCGGCAGGCATCGAGCGCCTGTGCCCGGAGCTGTTCGACCGCGACCCCCCGGAGGTCGCCGGCGTCCACCGACGCACGCCCGTCCGGCGAGGCGAGGTCGACGACGAGCGCCCGCAGGAGCGCGCCGTGACCCTCGGGGCGCGCCTTCGTCTCGGCCACGACCTTGCCCACGGCGAACATCTCGCGCAGCACCCCGAGGGGGCCGCTGGGGCTGGCGGCCACCACCGCCAGCCCCGCCATCAGAGGGGCCTTGAGGACGATCTTCCACTCGTCGGCCGAGTAGTCGGTCTTGCTCGACACGGCGAGTCCCTCGTTACCGGCGATGCCTCAGGACTTGGCGGCCGGCGGCACCGGCATGCCGAGCGCCTGGAGCGCCTCGACGGTCTTCGCCTTGACCGTGTTCGCCTTGGCGACGGCGTCCGCGACATTGCCGCCGGTGTACGCGGCCATCGCGTCGGCCCAACCCTGGGTCGCCGCGGCCACGTCGGTCTTCGCGGTCTCGAACTGCTCCTTCGTCACGTTCGCGGGGAGCTTCTTGCTCTTGGAGAGGATGTCGACGCGGGACTTGACGGCCTCGATCATCTTGGGCAGGCCGGCGCTCATCTCCTCCCAGCTCTTGGTCAGTTCCGCCTTCTTCGCGGCGGCCGCCGCGGCGACGCTCTTCGCCTGGGTCGCGAGCGCCGGCGCCTCGGCCAGGACGGCCTTGTAGTCGCCCTTCGCGAACTTGTCCTTCACGGCGGCCAGGGAGGTGTCCAGCGCCCGCATCTGGTCCGGGATCCACTTCGCGGCCTCCGCCTTGACCTCGGCGATCGCGGCCTCGGCCCCCTTGATCGCCTGCTCCGCCGGCGCCTTGTCGCTGGCGCAGGCCGACAGGAGCGCCAGGGCCGTCGCGCAGATGACACCTCTCACGCCTCGCATCGTCGTCTCCTCGCGTCGGGTGATGTGCTTCGGCCAGCCGGGCTCAGGGGATGCGGAGTCGCTGGCCGATCTTGATCTTGTCCGGATCCTTCAGCACGTCGCGGTTGGCCTCGAAGATCTTCGGGTAGAGGCTCCCGTCGCCGTAGTAGCGCTCGGCGATCTTCCACAGGGACTCGCCCTTCGCCACCTCGTGCCACTGCTCGGCGCTCCACGCGTCCCCGCCGCCCTGCACCGCCTCCATCCTGTCGCTCACGCTTCGCCCTCCTTTTCCTCACGCCGTTGTGCTCGCCGCGTCTCGACCTCGCCCATCCAGGCCGCGGGACGACCAGCGGCCTCGGGGCGGCCGACCGCGCGCCACTGATCTCAGACTCCGACACCGGCATGGGCCTGCGCAATACGACCTTGGTCGTACAGAGTCTTCCGGGCCCGATGGTGGCCGGGGGGACGGGTCCCATGGCGTGGGCGCCGTGCTACGATACGCCCCGCCTCGACCGGGGCGGTCCATGCCCGCGAGGACGTCGAAGGAGGCCCCACGATGAGCGCACGGTTCCCCGTCCCCGCCCTCGTCCGGTTCACCGTCGCGGCCCTGGTCGCGGGGCTGGCGGCCCTGGGGCTGGCCGCCGACGCCGGCGCTCAGGCCCTGGTCGTCGGCGCCAACTTCGTCGTCAAGAGCCTCGATCCCGCGCGCACCGTCGAGACGACCAGCAACATGGTCAATCACTCCGTCTACGACTCGCTGGTCACCTTCGACGGCGAGGACCTCACGACCCCCAAGCCGTCGCTGGCCACGGACTGGACGGTCTCGCCGGACGGCCGGACGTACACGTTCCGGCTCCGGCGCAACGTGCGCTTCGCCAGCGGGAACCCACTGACCTCGGCGGACGTGAAGTGGTCGCTCGACCGGGTGCGGTACATCAAGAGCAACCCCGCCTTCTTCCTGAACTCGGTCGAGGACATCCAGGCCCCGGACCCCTACACCGTGGTCCTCAGGCTGAAGGCGCCGAACCCGGCGCTCCTGCCCATCCTGTCGAGCTCGAGCCTGGGCGCGGTGGACAGCAAGCTCGTCGCCCAGAAGGGCGGGGACGCCAGCCCGGACGCGAAGGACAAGGACAAGGCGGAGGCGTTCCTGATCGCGCAGTCCGCCGGTACCGGCGCCTACCTCATGGAGCGCTACGTTCCGGACCAGGAGATCGTCCTCGTCCGGAACCCGAGCCACTGGCGCGGGCCCGCGAAGGTCGAGCGCATCGTGATCCGCAACATCACCGAGCCGGCCGCCCAGAAGCTCCAGCTCGAGCGGGGCGACCTCGACATCGCCACCGGGCTCGATCAGGACCAGATGCGCGCCATCCGGACCGCGAGCGGCGTCACCGCCAAGGCGAGCCCGGCCGCCACCACCTTCTACGTCCTCATGAACGCCGACCCCCAGATCGGGGGCCCGTTCGCGAACCCGAAGGTGCAGCAGGCCGTGCGCTACGCGCTCGACTACGACGGCATCCTGGCGCTGGCCGGGCCGGGGGCCGTCCGGATGGCGGGCGTCATCCCGACGGTGTTCTCCGGCGCCATGGATCCGCAGCAGGGCGCGCGGATCGACCGCGACCGGGCCCGCGCGCTCCTGAAGGAGGCGAACCTGGGCGAGGTGAAGGGCGCGCTGAGCTACGCGAGCGACTCGACGATCTTCGGCGTCCAGATGAACCTGCTCGCCCAGAAGATCCAGGCCGACCTCGCCGCGGTGGGCATCACGCTCAGCCTGAACGGCCTGCCGCGCGCGACGGCGCTCCAGCTCTACCGGGACGGCAAGAACCAGATCAGCGCCTGGAGCTGGGCCGCGGACTATCCGGACGGCCAGAACTTCCTCGTCTACGCGCCGGGCCGGACCGTCGGGAAGCGGGCGGGCTGGCTCCCCGAGGCGAGCCCGGAGGCGCGGGAGCTCGCCCAGATCGCCGCCGACGCCGAGACCGAGCGGGATCCGTCGAAGAGCGCCGGCCTCTACCGGAAGCTCGACGAGCGCATCGCGCAGGTCGGGCCGTACGCGCCGCTCTTCCAGCCCGCGGTGCCCTACGCCTTCCGCTCCAACGTGCAGGGCGTGACCTACAGCAGCGTGTGGGGCGTGGATTTCTGGACGGTGAGCAAGTAGCAGGGTCGCGACCTGACGAGCCTCCGGCTGTTCGTCGCCCGCCGGCTTCTCTTGCTGGCGCCGATGCTCGTCGGCATCACGCTCCTGACATTCCTGCTCTCGCACGCCGTTCCCGCCGACCCGGTCACCGCGAGCCTCGGCGAGCAGGCGGCGGCGGACCCCGCCGTCGTGGCGGCGTTCCGCCGGGAGTGGGGGCTCGACCGGTCCCTGCCCGAGCAGTACGGGATCTACCTCTGGAACCTGGTCCGCGGTAACTTCGGCGTCTCGATCTCCACCCGTCAGCCGGTCTGGCTCGACCTCCGTCAGACCTTCCCGGCCACGGTCGAGCTGGCGGTGGTCGCCATGAGCCTGAGCATCCTTGTCGGGATCCCGCTCGGGATTCTCTCCGCGGTGAAGCGCGACCGCCTCGTCGACCAGGTGGCGCGCGTGGTCTCGCTGGTGGGCGTCTCGATGCCGATCTTCTGGCTGGGACTCGTGGCCTTGGTGGTCTTCTACGCGCGGCTCGGCTGGGCACCGCCGCCGGGACGGCTCTCGGCGACGCTCGCGGCGCCGCCCATGGTCACGGGCTTTCTCCTGGTGGACTCGCTCCTGGCCGGCCGGCCCGCCGTCGCGCTCGACGCCGTCCGCCACCTGATCCTGCCGGCCGCCGTGCTCTCGACCTACAACCTCGGCATTCTGACCCGCATGATGCGGGGGAGCCTGCTCGACGTCCTCGGCGAGGACTACGTCCGGACAGCCCGGGCCAAGGGCCTCGCGGAAGGGGCCGTGACTCTCCGCCACGCGGCGCGGAACGCGCTCATCCCCGTGGTGACGGTCATCGGGCTGAGCTTCGGCCGGCTCCTGTCGGGCGCCGTCATCATCGAGAGCGTTTTCGCCTGGCCGGGGCTTGGCCTGTACGCCTTCCGGACCGCGACCTCGCTCGACTTCCCGGCCATCATGGGCGTCGGGATCGTCGTGGCCACGATCTACGTGGTCGCCAACCTCCTGGTCGACGTCGCCTACGCGCTGATCGACCCCAGGATCCAGGTCGGGTCGTGAGGCTCTCCCCGCTCGCCGCCGCGGCCTTCGCGGTGGTCTTCCTGTGGCTAGCGCTGGCCGCGGCGGCGCCGCTGCTCGCGCCGTACGAGCCGCTCGGGCAGGACATCGCGGGCCGGCTCGCCCCGCCGAGCGCGCGCCACTGGCTCGGGACGGACGCGCTCGGCCGCGACATCCTGAGCCGCGTCCTTCACGGCGCGCGCATCTCCGTCCCCGTCGGGCTCGCCGCCGTGTCGCTGGCCGCCGTGCTCGGGGCGCTGATCGGCGGCGTGGCCGGCTTCGTGGGCCGCTGGCTCGACGACGTCACGATGCGGGTGACCGACCTCATGTTGGCGTTCCCGACCGTCATCCTCGCGCTGGTCATCACCGCCGCGCTCGGGGTCGGCATCCGGAACGCCGTCATTGCCATCATGGTCGCCTGGTGGCCCACCTACGCGCGGCTGGTTCGCGGGCTCGTGCTGGCCGTGCGCGAGCGCGAGTACGTCCAGGTGGCGTACGCGCTGGGCGCGTCGGACGGGCGCGTGGCCTGGCGGTACGTCGCGCCCAACGTGGTGTCGTCGATCATCGTCCTCGCCACCCTCGACGTGGGCCACGCGATCCTCACGTTCGCGTCGCTCTCGTTCCTCGGGCTGGGCCCGCCGCCCGAGGTGCCGGAATGGGGGTCGATGATCGCCGCCGGCCGGAACTACCTCGACCAGTGGTGGATCGCGACCTTCCCGGGGCTCGCCATTCTGAGCCTGACGATCGCGTTCAACGTCGTCGGCGACAGCCTCCGGGACTTCCTGGATCCTCGCCTCCGCAAGCTGTGACGGCGGCACGGATCGGACGACCCGGCCGGCCATGCTGCGGTCGTCTCGGGGGCGTCGCCGCCCATGCGTGCCGGGCGGTAGCCGGGCGCCTCGTGCACGGCACGACCGGCTTCGAGTCGCTGCGGTCCACTGTCGGAGCGGCATGAGCGACCGGAGACGGCTCCCGCGCGGCACGTGCGGAACCGAACGCGCTGCCGGGCTCGATGTCCGCGATCGCGGGGATCGTCGGTGATCCCTCGCCTGACCGTGCTTTGCATGGGCGTGTCCCAGCTCGTGTGCTGGGGCGTCACCTACCATCTGATCGGCGTGTTCGGCGAGCCGATCGCCGCCGATCTCGGCTGGAGCCGTCCGCTTGCGTATGGCGGCCTGACGACCGCGCTCGTCGTGACGGGCGTGTTTTCGCCCCTGGCCGGCCCCATGATCGACCGCCACGGCGGACGGCCCGCGATGGTGGCGGGATCCATTCTCGGCGCGATCGGATGTGTCGGAATCGCGATGGCCCACGATGTCTGGGTCTACTACGCCGCCTGGGTGTGCCTTGGCCTCGCGATGCGCCTCACCCTCTACGAGGCGGCGTTTGCGGCGCTCGCCCGGATCGGTGGCGCGGAGGCCCGGCGGCCGATCTCGCAGATCACGCTCCTGGGGGGTCTCGCCTCGACCGTGTTCTGGCCGATCGGGCATGCGCTCGGCGAGCGTCTTGGCTGGCGGGGCGCCGTGTTCACGTACGCGGCCCTCGCTCTCCTCACCATCCCGCTCCACCTCACGATTCCGAGCGTCCGCTACGGAGAAGCGCGCGGGGAGCCATCCGGCCCCAAGCACGTTCCGCTCGCCCGGACCGAGCGGGAGCGGTTCGTCGCCGGAAGCCTCTATGCGCTGATCGCCACCCTGGCCGGCTTCCTCAATTCCGGCATCTCGCCGCACCTCATCGGCCTGCTGATCGGGTTCGGGCTGGCGGGCTCTCTTTCGGTCTGGATCTCGTCGCTCCGAGGCGTCGGCCAGTCCTCGGCGAGGATCTGCGAGATCCTGTTCGGAAGCCGGGTCCATCCGCTCACGCTCAACCTGATCGGCGTGCTCGTCCTGCCGGTCTGCTTCGCCGTCGGTCTTCTGAGCGGGCGTTTCGTCGTCGCGGCGGTCGTCCTGGCCTTCCTGTCCGGCGCGGGCAACGGGATCGTCGCGATCACTCGCGGCACCCTGCCGCTCGTCCTGTTCGATCCCCGCACCTATGGCGCGGTCACCGGCCGTCTGCTCGTGCCGAGCCTGCTCCTGGCCGCCGCGGCGCCCCTGACGTATGCCTTCGTCATCGAGCGATTCGGCGAGAGCGGCGCCCTCTACCTGTCGGTCGCGCTCGCCACCGCCGCTCTCGTCGCGGCAATCGCCCTCAAGGCGATGTTCCCCGTCACGGCGATGCCGGAGAGGGCGACCGCGAGGCGCTGACCGGGCGAGGCACGTCGGTCGGGCGGGGGAGGAACACCTTGTTCGTCAGGCAGGGTGATCGCTTCCAGGCTACGCGGGGAGGATGCGCGCCTCCGGAACCTCCACTCGCCTGACCCCCTTGAAGCTGAAGAGCAGCTCGACGAGGTAGACCGGCGGCTCCGCGGACGTCTGCTGGACGATCGTCCCCAGCGCCTCGCGAACGTTCTGGCTGAACGCGACGCCCTGCACCACCATCCCGGAGAGATCGACCTTCACGCGCTGGCCGGGAGCAAGCATGCTCGTTACTGGGCCTGCGTCTCGAGGCGACGGAGGAAGACCTCGATCTCCTTCTTGGTCTGGAGATCCCCGTTCCGCGTGGCGACGTCGAGCCCTTTCGCGTACGCCGCCCTCGCCTCGTCGAGACGCGCGACCCGCTCGAGGGAGCGCCCGAGCCCCCGGTACGCCGCCGAGTAGTCGGGCTTCAGGCGTATGGCTTCCCGGTACTCCGTCACCGCGCTCTCGAACTGTTCCGCGGCCAGGTACGCGCCGGCGAGGCCGAAGCGGACGTCCGGATCCTCGGGCATGAGCTCCAGGACCTCCAGGAACTCGGCGATACGATCAGGCTCGGTCATGTCGGATTCCTTCCTGGCTCGCTCTCGAAGTGAGCGCCGGCGCTCACTTCCCGAACATCCCGCGGAGGTTCGCGAATTCCGCCGGTGGGCTCCGAGGCGACCCTAGGCGCGGCGGTCCACGACGATCCGTCCCTCGCGCATCACCACGAGGATGCGCGCCGGGTCCTGCAGGACGCGGACGTCACGGTCCGGCTCGCCCGCGACCACGAGCAGGTCGGCGAGCTTGCCGGGCTCGAGGGTGCCCAGGCGGTCTCCCGCGCCCAGCGCCTCGGCGGCGTTCCGGGTGGCGGTCAGCAGCGCCTGCTCCGGCGACAGGCCGCGCTCCACCATCAGCTCGAGCTCGTAGGCGTTCTTCCCCCAGTAGTCGCGGAGGGACCGGTAGGTGTCCGTCCCGAGCGCCATCCGCACCCCGGCCTCCGAGGCGCGCCGGAACCACTGGTCCCCGATAGCGGCGACGCGCTGGTATTTCCGGACGACCTCGGCGGGTGCCTGGCCGGCGGCGCGCCCCGTTCTCGCGCGCTCGGAGCGAATCGAGATGGTCGGCACCATGAACGCGCCGGTCTCCAGGAAGAGCGCGAGGCACTCCTCGTCGAGCTCGGTGCCGTGCTCGATCGTGTCGACGCCGGCCCGGAGCGCCCGCTTCGTGGCCTCCGCGGTGTGGCTGTGGACGGCCACCCGCTTGCCCACGGCGTGCGCCTCATCGACGAGGGCGGCGAGCTCCTCGGCCGTGTAGTTCCGCCACCAGAGCTCCTCCTTGTGGCCGGCGGCCCCGCCCGACGCGGACGTCTTGAAGAGGTCGACGCCCAGTCGGATCTCGGCGCGCACCAGCCGGCGCACCGCCCAGGGCCCGTCGGCGTACACCGACTCGTTCCGCGGCCAGGCGTCCGGGAGGGGAAGATCAGAATGGCCGCCCGTCTGCCCCACCCAGCCCGCCACGAAGATGCGCGGGCCGGGCACGAGCCCGATCGCGATCGCGCGCCGGAGGGCCAGCACCTCGAGGTTGAGGGGATTGATGGGGCCCGCGAGGTCGCGCACGGTGGTGAAGCCCGCCTCCAGCATGAGCCGCGCGTTCTTCGCCGCGTGGAGCGTGAGGAGCTGGGTGCGGGCGCCCACCTCGGCCCAGATCGCGTTCGGCTCGTCGGGGTCGACCACGCTGACGAGGTGGACGTGGAGGTCCATGAGCCCGGGCATGACGGTGGCGCCGGCGACGTCCAGGCGCGGGCCAGTCCAGTCGGCGAGCTCGCTGGCCGGTGCCACGCGCTCGACGCGGCCGTCCCGGACGAGGAGCGCCGCGTTTCGCCGGGCCCCGGTCCCCGTGCCGTCCCAGAGGCGACCGGCCACGAGGAGGAGGTCGGCCGACGCGGAGCCGTGTGGTGCGGCGTCGTGACGGACGGGATCCGGCATCGGCCGCTAGCTTGCCTCACGCGGGAATCGCGGCACAAGGGCCCGCACGATGCGAGTACAGCCAGGCGATGACGGCCGCCGGACCGTGCGGCACCGCGTCACGGCGAGGCTAGGCGCCGGGATCGTTGCGGTAGATGTCGGTGCTCAGGTAGCGCAGACCGGAATCGATGATGATCGTCGCGACCGTGGCATCGGGCCCGAGTCGCTCGGCAACCCGGATGGCCGCGACCACGTTCGCTCCGGACGAAGCGCCTGCGAAGATGCCTTCCTCGCGCGCCAGTCGCCGGGCCATCTGCTTCGCGTCGCCCGTGGTGACCGTCTGGATCTCGTTGACGAGCTCCGGCTGCCAGAGCGGAGGGGTGAATCCGATGCCGATTCCTTCGATCTTGTGCGAGCCCGACGGCCTTCCCGAGAGCACCGCGGACTCCGCCGGCTCGACGGCCACGATCAGGATCTGCTTGTTGTGATTCCACAGGGCCCTCGTCACCCCATGGATCGAATGCGCCGTGCCCACGGCGTGGACGAATGCGTCGATCCGCCCGTCGGTCTGCCGCCAGAGCTCCTCCCCGAGCGGGAGGTATCCTTCGATGGCATCGTGGTTGTTGAGCTGATCGCAGTACCAGTGCCCCGGCCGCCGGCTCACTTCCGCGGCCACGCGGATCATGTCCTTGATCAGGGCCTCGCTGATCATCTTGTTGACGCTCGGCACGTCGGTCACGCGCGCGCCGAACGCCTGCATCGTGCGCCGCTTCTCGTCGCTGAACGCGTCCGAGAAGACGATCTCGATGCCGTACCCCTTCGCGGCGCATACCAGGGCCAGGGAGATGCCGGTGGTTCCCGAGGTGTACTCGACGACCGTGCCCCCGGGCCGAAGCCGCCCGTCGGTCTCCGCGCGCTTGACCGCGGCGTCCGCCATGCGGTCCTTCATGCTCCCCGTCGGATTCGCCCACTCCAGCTTCGCGACGACGCGCGCGGAGCCGCGCGGCAGGACGTGGCGCAGCTGGACCAGCGGTGTATTGCCGATCCCACCCAGGACATTCGGGCCAATGGAGTCCAACGCTACCTCCTGTGCGGATGGTGCCGGCGGCGGCCGCGCCTGCGAATCATCGGGAATGGCCGTACGCTTCTGAGCTGTCTGCCGAGATCCTGACGAGCCTCGATTTCAATCCGCCGAGCGGCTCGGTTCCCAGGTCACGGAATCTGGAGCCGGCCGCTCTACGGCCCGAAGTAGAGGCCGCCGTTGACGTCGATGGTGGCGCCGGAGACGTAGGCGCCCTGGTCGGAGCAGAGGAGCGCCACGACCCCGGCGATGTCGTCCGGACGCCCGAGGCGCCCGAGCGGGATCGCGCGGAGCAGCGCCTCGTGCTGCCCGGGCTCCCGGCGACCCCAGGACATGGCCGCCATTCGCTCCGTGTTGATGAAGCCCGGTGCGATCGCGTTCACCGTGATGCCGTGGGGGCCGAGCTCGAGCGCCAGGGTCTTCGTGAGCCCGATCACGCCGCCCTTGGCGGCGGCGTAGTGGACGCCCACGCGGTCGCTGCCGCGTCGGGCGGCGATCGACGTGAAGTTCACGATGCGCCCGGACCGCCGAGCCTTGAGCGCGGGGACGAAGGCGCGGCACACGAGGAACGCGGTCGTGAGGTTGCTCGCTACGATGCGCGCCCAGTCGACGTCGTCGATCTCCTCGATCGGAGCCGCGCGAGTCTGGAGCGGCGGGAGCTGATCCTCACGGCTCGGGGCGACCGGTCCGCCGGCAACGTTGACGAGGAAGCTCACGTCGCCGACCTCCCCGAGCACCCGCTTGGCGAGATCCATGACCTCGTGGGGGTCGGTCAGGTCGGCGACGTACGACTCGGGTGCCGCCGGGCCGAGCTCACGGGCGAGCTCCTGCAGCCCCGCCTCGTAGATGTCGACCGCCGCGACGCGGACGCGCTCCCCGACCAAACGGCGCACCACGGCCCCGCCGATGCCGCTGGCGGCCCCGGTCACGACCGCCACTCGCTCCGCGAGCCCGGTCAGCTGCATCGATACGTCCTCACGCCGTGTACGAGGCCCCGTTGACGTCGAGCGTCACGCCCGTCATGTAGCTCGTCTCGTCGGTGCAGAGGGCGACTACGAGCCCCGCCACCTCATCTACCGTGGCGAAGCGCCGGAGCGGGACGCTGGCCGCCATGCCCTCCGGCCCGCGCTGGTCCCCGATCGTGGCCATGAGGCGCGTCGCGCGCCCGCTCAGGACGACGCCGGGCGCCACGCAGTTGACACGGACGCCGTCGGCCCCGAGCTCCAGCGCGAGCTGCCGCGTGAGCGCCATGATCCCGGCCTTCGCGACGGCGTACGGGCCGCTGCTGCCCTCGCTCCCGGGCGCGAGGCCCTTCCGCGCGGCGACCGACGCGAAGTTCACGATCGCGCCGCCCCGGGACGCGCGGAGGTACGGTGCCGCGGCCCGGGCGCAGTAGAAGGCGCCGTCCAGGTTCGCGCCGAGGATCGTCCGCCAGTCGCCGAGGCTGCAGTTCGTGAGGCCCACGAACCCCCGGCGGGGCGGCGCGGTGAGGTCCTCCGGCGTGATGCCCCAGCTCCCGCCGACGGCGTTGACCAGGATGTCGATCCGTCCGAGCTCGCTGGCGGCTTCCTTCACCATCGCCTCGGCCGAGGCGGGGTCGGCCACGTCGGTCCGGATCGAGCGGGCCCGCCGCCCGGCGGCCTCGATCGCGCGCGTGACCTCGGTGAAGCCGGCCTCGTAGAGGTCGGCCACGACGACGTCGGCGCCCTCGCGGGCGAGCCCGAGAGCCACGGCGTGGCCGATGCTGTCCGGCTTGGCGGCGCCGGTCACGATGGCGACCCGGCCGGCGAGCGGCGGCGGCCCCTCCACGCGGGTCACCTCGCGAGCGCCGCCCGCCGCGCCGCGCCGGTGGGCCCGCCCCACATCTCCTGGACGTGCGGGTCCAGGGCGTCGCGGATCGCGTCGCCGACGAGGTTGAACGCGATCACCGTCAGGACCAGCGCGACGCTCGGAAACACGGTGAGCCAGGGCGCCTCACGCAGCACCAGGCGGCCATTGTCGATCATGTTGCCCCAGGTCGGGGTCGGCTCGGTGATGCCGAGGCCGAGGAAGCTCAGCATCGACTCGGTGAGGATCGCCGCGGGGACCAGGAGCGTGCAGAGGACGATGACCGGGTCGACGCCGTTCGGCAGCACGTGCCGCAGGAGGATGCGTCCGGTGCTCGCGCCGGCGGCGCGCGCCGCCTCGACGTACTCCCGCTCGCGCACGGCGAGGGCCGCCGCCCGCGTGACCCGGGCGAACTGCGGGACGTAGCCGAGGCTGATGCCCGCGATCACGGTGCCGAGGCCGGGGCCGAGGGCGGTCACGATGGCGAGCGCCAGGATCAGCGCCGGGAAGGACTGGAGCACGTCGACGCCCCGCACGAGGAGGTCGCTCGCGGGACCCCGGAAGTATCCGGAGGTGAGGCCGACGACGGTGCCGGTGACGGCGCTGATGACCACGACGGCGGCGCCCACCGCCAGCGACACGCGCGCCCCCCAGACCACGCGGCTCAGGATGTCGCGCCCCAGCCGGTCCGTGCCGAGGACGTGCTCCGCGGAGGGCGCCTTCAGCCGGCGGACCACCGACTGGGCGGTCGGACTCTTCACAGGGAGGCCGGGCGCGGCGAGGGCGACCACGACGACGCTCGTGATGAACAGGCCGCTCAGGAGCACGGGGAGGCGGAGCCTCACGTCGCGCGCACCCTAGGGTCCGCGAGCCCGTAGAGAAGGTCGACCACGAGGTTCAGCAGGAGCACCGCAAAGGACGAGATCAGCACCACGCCCTGGATCACCGGGTAGTCGCGGGCCAGGATGGCGTCGAGGGCCAGCCGCCCGATGCCCGGCCGCGTGAAGACCGTCTCGGCCACGACGGCGCCCGACAGGAGCGTACCGACGTTCAGCCCGATGACGGTCAGCACCGGGATGATCGCGTTCCGGAGCACGTGGCGGCCAACCACCGCGCGCTCGCCGAGCCCCTTCGCGCGGGCCGTCCGCGCGAAGTCCTGGTTCAGCATCTGGAGGATGCTCGCGCGTGTGATCCGCGAGACGACGCCCGCCAGGAAGAAGCCGGTGGCGATGGCCGGCAGAACGAGGGCGCGCAGCATCTCGCCGAGCGTTGCGCCGGCGCCGGAGGTCGGGAACACGCGCCAGTGGAGGCTGAACGCCAGCAGGAGGACGAGGCCCCAGACGAACACTGGCACCGAGACCCCGAGGAGCGCCCCCACGCTGGCCGCGTAGTCGAGCCAGGTGCCGCGCCGGAGGGCCGCGACGGCACCGAGCGGCACCCCGATCGCCGCCGCGACCAGCGTCCCGCCGACCGTGAGGAGGAGCGTGTGGGGCACCGCGTCGAGCACCAGCCCCGTCACGGGCGCGCGGAGCGCAAGGGACTGCCCGAGGTCGAGCCGGAGGACACCCCCGAGGTATGCGGCGAACTGTTCGGCGAGCGGGCGGTCGACGCCCAGGTCGCGACGGAGCGCCGCCACGGCGTCGGGCGTGGCCGCGGTGCCGAGCAAGGCGATCGCGGGGTCGCCGGGGAGGACGCGCATCACCAGGAACACCAGCACGAGCGCCCCGAGCATGGTCGGGAGGATCTGGCCGAGCCGACGGGCGAGGTGCCGCATGCGTGCCGTCTACGCCCGGTCCGTCATCACTCGAACGTGCTCCTGTCCACTACTGGATGACCTCGGCTGCCCGCGCCAGCACGGCCGGGGGGATCGTGAGGCTCAGGGCCTTGGCGGCCTTGAGATTGATGACTAGGTCGAACTTCGTCGGCTGCTCGACGGGGAGGTCGGCGGGCTTGGCGCCCTTGAGGATCCGGTCCACGTACCCGGCCGCTCGGCGCCAGTTGTCGCGGACGTCGGCCCCGTACGCCATCAGGCCGCCCACGTGCGCGAACTCCAGGGGCCCGTACATCGCCGGCAGACGTCTCTGGGCCGCGAGCTCGACGAGCCGGAGTCGGTGCGCGAAGAACAACGAGCCACCCAGGACAACGATCGCGCCGACCCGCTCCCGCGTCGCCGCCGCGAACGCACCTTCGAACCCGCTTGGGGCCCGCGCTTCCAGGACCTGGAGCTGCATCTTCAGGAGGCGCGCCGAGGCCTCGATCTCTCTCACGGAGAGCGAATGGGACGGTATGGTCGGATTCGACAGAACAGCCGCGCGGTCGAGGCTGGGCAGGGTCTCCTTGAGCAGCTGGAGTTGTTTTCCAGCGAGCTCCGGTCCGACGGAGGAGATTCCCGTGACATTGCCCCCCGGTCTCGCGAGGCTCGACACGAGCCCGCTCGCCACGGGATCGGGATGACTGGCCATGACGATGGGGATCGTCGATGTGGCGCGCTTGGCCGCCTCGGGTGAGGGGGCCGTGCCCGCGACGATCACGTCGACCGGGAGCCGCACGAGCTCGGCCGCGAGGGCGGAAAGATCTTCGGGGCGGTTTCCGTACCATCGGCCCTCGATGACGATGTTCCGCCCCTCGACGTAGCCGAGGTCTCGTAACACTTGGAAGAATCCACCCCAGAGATGCGCGGCCTCCGGGCTGTTCGGGGGCGAACCCCCGAGGAGGCCAATTCGATGGACCTTCGTCGCCGGCTGCGCCGTCGCGCCCGCCGGGCCGGCGACCACGCCGACCGCGCCCGCCAGGAATGCCCGTCGGTCCACCAGACGATCCTCTCGTTCAGCGCCCCCGACGTTCCGAGGGCCGCGGTCGATGCCGGCAGTCACCGCCGCCGCGCTAGTTGAACGTCAACCGCGTGATGTCGAGGCCCCAGATCGGCTCGAGGCTCGGCAGGCCCTGGAGCTTCGGGGAGTGGAGCATCGCCTCGGGGCGCATCATGAGCGGGATCATCGGGACGTCTCGCATCAGCTTCCGCTGGATCTCGTGGTACAGCTGCTCGCGCTTCTTGGGATCGAGCTCCCGGCGCGCGGGGATCAGGTCCGCTTCGAGGTTGTACTTGCTGACGGCGATCGCGCCGCCCGCGGGCGTGAAGGCGTCGGTCAGCCAGATGTCCGGATCGGGCTGGCGGACACAGCAGTGGATGGCGAAGTAGACGCCCTGGCCGCGGAACATCCGTCCGAGCCACGTCGGCTGGTCCAGGAGCTCGAGCTTGACCGTGATGCCGGCGGGCTTCAGCTGCTCGGCGATCACCTCGCCGCCCAGCTTGTTCTCGTCGTAGTTCACCATCGTGACCTCGAGGCCGTTCGGGTAGCCGGCCTCGGCCAGGAGCTGCTTGGCCTTCTGGACGTCGTGCTCGTAGCGGGGGAGGTTGTCGGTCACGAAGGGGTACCCCTTGGGGATGGGCGAGAACCACGGCTCGCCGATGCCGTTGTAGCCGAGCTCGATGAGCTGCTTCCGGTCGATCGAGTGAGCGATCGCCTGGCGCACCTTGACGCTGTCGAAGGGCTTCACGGTCACGTTCATCATGAGGACCTGCGGCAGGTTCCGGTGGACGAGCGTCTCCTTGAAGCCCGCCCGCTTCAGCCGGTCCGCCACGGCCTGCTCGCGGACCTGCGAGTAGATCAGGTCGTACTCGCCGTTCTCCAGGCCGATCACCTGGGCGTTGATGTCGGTGACCGTCCGGAAGACCACCTTCTTGATGGCCGGGGCGCCGCCCCAGTACTTCTCGTTGGCCCGGATCACCGCCTCGCGGTTGGGGATCCGGCTCTCGAACACGTACGGCCCCGTCCCGATGGGATCCCACGCGTAGCCCTGGCCCTTCTCCGCCACCGCCCGCGCGTTGACGATGGGGCCGGCCCGGTAGGGCGTGAGCAGGTAGAGGAAGCCGGCGTAGGGCTCCTTCAGGACGAGCTTCACCGTGTAGTCGTCGACGACCACGGCCTCCTTCAGCATGCGCATGCTGCCGGCGAACGGGGACTTGGTGTTCGGATCGAGCAAGCGGTCGAACGAGCCCTTCACGTCGGCGGCGGTCAGCTTCCCGTAGCCCTTGTGCCACTCGACGTCGCGGCGGAGCTTGAACGTGTACTCGAGGCCGTCCTTCGAGGCCGTCCAGGACGTCGCCAGGTCCGGCTCGAACTCGATGCTGTTCGGCTTGAACTTGACGAGCGCGTTGTAGATGTTGCGGTTGAAGATCAGGTCCTGCGTGGTGATCGCGAAGTGCGGGTCGAGCGTGGCCTGGTGGACGCCGGCGACCACCGAGAGCGTGTCCTTCGTCGACTTCTGGGCGTCCGCGGACGGAGTGGCGACGCCCACGACCAGGGCGACGGCCAGGAGCATCCGACCGGCAAGCGCGGCGTTACACCTCATGGAGCCCTCCTTCGGGATGGCCGGCGGCCTCGCGGTCAGGGGAACTCGGCCCGCAGGGCGGGCATCACCTCGCGCGCGAACAGCGTCATGTTCTTCGTCGCCAGCTCGTGGGGCATGCTGCCGACCTGGAAGATCCCCTGGACGATGCCGCAGCCCGTCTGCTTCAGGACCTCCCGCATGCGGTCGCGGACGGTCGCGGGGCTCCCCACGACCGCGTACATGCCGTCCTCGACCTCGCTCCAGGAGGTGAGGGTGGTGACGAACTTGCGCTTGCCGCCGGTCACCCGCGTCAGCGACTCCACCGACGTGTGGCCGGGCGGGTACATGAACTCCCGCGGCATGCGGAGACTCTTCTTCGCGAGGTACCAGAAGTGCGGCTCGAACTCGGCCCGCGCCTTCTCGTCCGTCTCGGCGACGTACACGAGGACGGGCCACCCGAGCTGCGAGGACGGCACCTCGTAGCCGAGCTTCGACGCCGCGTGCTCGCGCAGGAGCGCGTAGTGCTCCTGCATCACCTGGTACGGCGAGAAGGGGAGCGCGATGAAGGGATAGCGGCGCTCGGCGACCCAGCGGATCGTCTCGACGCTTCCCGAGCCCGGGACCCAGATGGGCGGGTGAGGCGACTGGAGCGGGCGCGGCCACACGTTCACGAACCGGAAGTCGTAGTGCTTGCCCTCGAAGTGGAACGGCCCGGGCCGGGTCCACGCCTCGACGATGAGGTCGTGGGCCTCGCGGTAGCGCTCCCGGAAGAAGGTGGGGTTGACCTCGTAGGTGTAGGCCTCGACGCCGAGCCCCACCACCATGCCGGCGATGATCCGGCCCCCGCTGATCACGTCGAGCATCGCCAGCTCCTCGGCGACCCGGAGCGGGTGGTCGTAGAGGGGGAGCGCGTTGCCGAGGATCAGGATCTTGACCCGGCGCGTGCGCTGGGCGAGGCACGCCGCGATGATGTTGGGCGACGGCATGAGGCCGTAGGCGCTCTGGTGGTGCTCGTTCACCCCGACGGCGTCGAAGCCCAGCGTCTCGGCGAGCGCGAGCTGGTCGAGATACTCGCCGTAGAGCGCGTGCCCGCGGGCGGGATCGTAGACGCTGTTGGGCAGGGTCAGCCACGCGGTCTCGTGACGCTGCTCGAAGTCGGCCGGGAGATGCGGCCACGGCATGAAGTGGAAGCAGACGAACAGCATCTAGGCTCCGTCCAGGAAGCCGAGCGCGAGCTCGGCGAAGCGCTCGGGGCGCTCGAACGGCGGGAGATGCCCGCAACGATCGAGGACCTCCAGCCGCGCGCCCGGGATGCCGCGCGCGTACGCCTCGCCGTAGGCGAGGGGGATGAGCCGGTCCTCGCGGCCCCACACGACGAGCGTCGGCGCGGCGATCCGCCAGAGCCGGCTCGTGAGCTTCCGGTACTGCTGGGCCGGGTTCCAGAGGAGCCGGGCCGCGGCCTCGCGCCCCCGGAGCACGACCTCGAGCCGCTCCGGAGGCGGCGCGTCTGGCAGGATGGCCTTCGCGACGGGCGACGCGGGGTCGTGGAACATGAGCTCCCGGACCTTGGGCGGCGTCAGCATGAAGGGGTTGCCCATCTCCACGCCGGGGAGACGCACGCCCGCGGCGTCCACCAGGACCAGCCGGCCCACCCGGGCGGGATGGCGGAGCGCGAGCTCGGCCGCCAGCCAGCCGCCGAGCGAGAGGCCCACCACGTCGACCCGGTCGAGCGCGAGGGCGTCGAGCACGTCGAGCGTGTGGAAGACCAGGTCCTCGATCGACTCGATCGCGTCGAGCCCCTCGGAGGCGCCGAAGCCCGGGTGGACGGGCAGAAGGACCCGGCGGCGCGCCGCGAGGAGATCGTGCACCGGCATCCACCAGAACGTCCCGGCGCCGTGGAGATAGAGGAGGGGCCGGCCGGCGCCGCCCTCGAACAGCTGGACGCTCCGTCCGTGGACGGCGAGTGCGCGCTCCCGGCCGGGCGAGGCTACGGCGTGTTCCACGGCGTCTCGATCGCGCGCGAGGGTCCGAACACGAGCTGGGTGATCGACATTCCCTCTCGTGGCTGAGGTGGCGCCTACCATACCACACCGTCCGGACGGCCCGGCGCCCGCCGGCGTCGCCGGCGCGGCCGGCGCCGGCTATACTGCGCGCGAGCCGGTCGCCGCGCCCGCGTGGCGCGCGCCGTCCGAGCCCGGACCCATCGGCGGAGAGGCGGTGTGGATGCTCTTCCTCACGACGCTCGTCGGCAGCTACCCCCAGCCCGACTGGCTGATCGACCGCCAGCGCCTGGCCGGCCGGTTCCCGCCGCGCGTCAGGGCGCGCGAGCTCTGGCGGGTGGCCGAGCCCTGGCTCCGCGAGGCGCAGGACGACGCGACCCTCCTGGCCATCCGCGCGCAGGAAGCGGCGGGGCTCGACGTCGTCACCGACGGCGAGATCCGGCGCGAGAGCTACTCGAACCGCTTCGCGACGGCGCTGGACGGGGTCGACGTCGACAACCCGGGCACCGCCCTCGATCGCTCCGGCCATCCGAACCCGGTGCCGCGCATCGTCGGGCCGGTCCGGCGCCGGCACCCGGTCGAGGTCGAGGATGTGCGATTCCTCCGCGCGCACACGGCGAAGCCGATCAAGATGACCGTGCCGGGGCCGTTTACGATGAGCCAGCAGGCGCAGAACGACTACTACCCGAGCGAGGAGGCGGCGGCGATGGACTACGCCGCCGCGGTCAACGAGGAGATCCGGGACCTCTTCGCCGCCGGCGCCGACGTCGTCCAGGTCGACGAGCCCTACCTGCAGGCGCGGCCGGAGAAGGCCCGCCAGTACGGGCTCCGCGCGCTCAACCGCGCGCTCGAGGGCGTCGGCGGCCCGACCGCAGTCCACATCTGCTTCGGCTACGCCGCGATCATCCATCAGCGCCCCTCGGCCTACTCGTTCCTGCCCGAGCTGGCCCGCTGCTCGTGCCAGCAGGTGTCGATCGAGACCGCGCAGTCCGGGCTCGACTGCGCGGTCCTGGCCGCCCTGCCGGACAAGCAGATCATGCTGGGGTGCCTCGACCTGAGCGATCCCACCGTCGAGACGCCGGAGACCGTCGTCCGCCGCGTGCGGCGCGCCCTCGACCACGTTCCCGCGGAGCGCCTCATCCTGGCGCCCGACTGCGGGATGAAGTACCTGCCGCGAGACGCCGCGTTCGGCAAGATGCAGGCCATGGTGGCCGCGGCCCGGATCCTCCGGGCGGAGCTTTCCCGGGAGGCCCGATGAAGATCGACGTGTTCCCGCACATCTTCCCCAAGCGCTTCTTCGACCGGATGTGCGAGGTCGTCTCGCCCTCGCACTACATGCAGAAGCGGACGCGGGCGATTCCCGTGCTGACCGACCTCGACCTCCGCTTCCGGATCATGGATCGCTACGAGGGCTACGTGCAGGTGCTGACGCTCTGCTCGCCCCCGATCGAGGCGTACGCCGCGCCCGATCTCGCGGCGGACCTCGCGCGTCTCGCCAACGACGGCATGGCCGAGCTCGTCGAGCGGTACCCGGACCGGTTCCCGGCCTTCGTGGCCTCGCTCCCGATGAACGATCCCGACGCGGCCCTGCGCGAGATCGACCGGGCCATCCGGGATCTCGGGGCCACCGGCGTCCAGATCTTCTCGAACGTGAACGGCGCGCCGCTCGACGCGCCGGAGTACCGGCCCATCTTCGACCGGATGGCCCAGCACCGGCTCCCGATCTGGATGCACCCGGCCCGCCCGGCCTCGTTTCCCGACTACCGGGGCGAGGCGCGGTCGAAGTTCGACATCTGGTGGGCCTTCGGCTGGCCCTACGAGACGACCGCCGCCATGGCCCGCCTGGTCTTCGACGGTCTCTTCGAGCGCCACCCGGACCTCCAGATCATCACGCATCACATGGGCGCGATGGTGCCGCACTTCGAGGGGCGGGCGGGGTACGGGCTCGACCAGCTGGGCACGCGGACCGACGATCCGGACGACGTGACGGCCGCGCACGGGCTCACCGGCCGGCCGGTCGACCACTTCCGGAAGTTCTACGGCGACACCGCGTTGTTCGGGGCGTCCCACGCCATGGAGTGCGGCCTCGCCTTCTTCGGCGCCGATCGCATCCTGTTCGGCACCGACATGCCCTTCGACCCCGAGCGGGGGCCCGGGTTCATCCGCGAGACCATCGCCGCGATGGAGCGCATGCGGGCGACCCCCGCGGAGAAGGCGAAGATCTACGAGGGGAACGCCCGCCGGATGCTCCGCCTGCGGCTCCGATGACCGCGCGGCCCGGGCGCCGCGCGGGGCTGGTATGATCGAGGCGGCCGGGGTCGCGCGGTGACCGACGCGCGGCGCCCGACTGCGGACGAGCCCGCGGCACGCTGAAGGAGAACCCGACATGCCGGTCAGAGCCCTTCTCCACTACGCCCTCGAGGTGCCGGACCAGACGGTCGGTGAGACGTTCTATCGCACGTTCGGGCTCGTCGACCGCCCGTCGCGGGACGGCGCGGTGCACCTCCATCCCGGCGGGCCGGGACGCGAATGCACGCTGCTCTACGAGGGTCCGCGGAAGCGACTCCACCATCTGGCCTTCGGCGCGCCCGGCGGGGAGCTCGAGGCGGTGCGCGAGTCGCTGCGGCGGGCGGGCGTGCGGGAAGTCGATCCGCCGCGGGGCGCGCCCGACGGCGGCTTCTGGGTGCGCGATCCCGACGGCCACCACGTGAACGTCCGGCCCGAAGGGGCCCCGGACCCTCCGCCCGATCCACCGCTCGCGACCAACAGTCCCGGCCACATCCAGCGCGAGGTCCGGCGCGGGAGTCCCGATCGCGCGCTCCACGCGGCGCCCCGGAAGCTCGGCCACGTCCTCCTCTTCACGCCGGACGTCGACCGCCAGGTCGACTTCTACACGCGGGTCCTCGGCCTCAAGCTGTCGGACCGGGTGAAGAGCATCATCGCCTTCACGCGCTGCAGCACCGACCACCACAACCTGGCGTTCCTCGCGTCCAAGGGGCCGGGGTTCCACCACGCCTCGTTCCAGGTGGGCTCGGTCGACGAGATCGCGATCGGCGCGGCGAAGATGCGGGACTCGGGCTGGCAGATGGGGTGGGGGCTCGGCCGCCACGTCATCGGGTCGAACTACTTCTATTACACGCGCGACCCCTGGGGGAGCTTCGCCGAGTACTACCACGACCTCGACTTCATCCCCGAGAACTGCGCGTGGGTCCCCCGGGACTTCCCGGAGGAGGACTCGCTCTACGTCTGGGGCCCGCCGGTGCCGCCGGAGTTCGTCGAGAACGCCGAGCTGACCTAGGTCCGGCCCGCTCCGGCCGAGAGGCCGCGAGCGCGCCCCGCCGGCACGTCCGGGCCCACCGCGCGCCCCCCGCCGCGGGGGCCCGCGTGCACCTCCGCAAAGCGGGCCGTATACTGCGCGCCGTGCCCGAATTCCCCTGGCTGCGCCTGGTCGCGCTGATCGCGTTCGTCGGCAGCTACCTTGGCCTGGCCCTCGGGCGTCTCCCCGGCTTCCGCGTCGACCGCACCGGCGTGGCCATCATCGGCGCCACCGTCATGGTCGTGTCCGGGGTCCTGCCGTGGGACAAGGCGGTCGCCAGCGTCGACGTGCACACGCTCGTCCTCCTGTTCGGCATGATGATCGTCGCGGCGTACCTCCGGCTGTCCGGGTTCTTCCATCTGGTGACGCACTGGGCGGTCCGGCGCGCCCGGGGACCGATCGGGCTCCTGGCGGTGGTCGCGCTCGCATCCGGCGTCCTCTCGGCGCTCTTCGTCAACGACGTGATCTGTCTCGTGCTCGCGCCGGTCGTGCTGGCCGTCGTCCGCCAGCTCCGCCTGCCGCCGGTGCCGTACCTCCTGGCGCTCGCGACCGCGGCGAACGTCGGGAGCGTCGCCACCCTGACCGGGAACCCGCAGAACATGCTGATCGGGAGCTTCTCGGGGATCGGCTACCGCGCGTTCCTCGCGCGGCAGGCGCCGGTGGCCGTGGTCGGACTCGCCTGCGTCGTCCTCGTGCTATGGCTCGTCTACCGGCGGGAGCTGCCGAAGGCGCTGCCGTCGGCGAACCTCGCGGCGAACTTCCCGGTCCACGCGGCGCTCATGACGAAGACGATCGTGGCGGTGTGCGTGATGCTCGTCGCGTTCTTCGCCGGGGTGCCGATCGCCCTGGTGGCCGTGGGCGGCGCCGCCGTCTGCCTCCTCACGAGGCGCGTCAAGCCGGAGAAGGTCTACCGGGAGATCGACTGGCATCTCCTCGTCCTCTTCACCGGGCTCTTCGTCGTGATCGGGGGGGTCGAGGCGGCGCACCTGACCGACTACCTGTTCAGCGTCGCGAACCGGCTCGCCCTGTACCGGCCGGCCGTGCTGACCCTGGTGACGGCAGTCCTGTCGAACCTCGTCTCCAACGTCCCGGCGGTGCTTCTGTTCAAGACGATCATCCCGGGCTTCGGCGAGCCGGTGCGCGCCTGGCTCATCCTGGCGATGGCGTCCACGCTCGCCGGCAACCTCACGATCGTGGGCTCGGTGGCCAACCTGATCGTGGTGGAGGCCGCCCGCGAGGAGCGGGTGGCGATCGGATTCTGGGAATACGCCCGGATCGGCGTGCCCATCACCCTGGTGACGCTGGTCCTCGGCTGGGCCCTCCTCGTGCTCCTGCCGGCGTAGCAGGACGCGACGACTCGACGCGGGCCCGGTCCCCCGGGCCGCGTGTGCTACCGTGGAAGTCGTGGCCGGAGTCCGCTGGCTCTTCGTGTTCCTCCTGTGGGCGGCCCTCGACCTGTCCGGGCCGGTTCTCTTCGTCTCCGTCGAGGCCTTCGAGGAGTCCGAGGAGGCAGCGCACCGGGCCCAGGCCCGCCGGCGCGAGCGCCAGGCCGCGGTCCAGGCGACGCCGGCCGGGTGGCGCATCCGCGCCGCGGTGACCCGCCCATCGCCCCTCGCGGCCGCCGCGCCGCGCCACCGGGGGCCCGAGACGGGCAGGGGTGACGTGCTGAAGTTGCCGCCGTCCGGCCCCGGTTCCGATTCCGCTCCCGACGACCACTAGCTCTCCCCGATCCCCGTCGCTCACCTGAAGGCGCCGCTCCGTCCGCGACGGGCCTCTGCCCCGTCGCGCGCCCGGAGCGTGCCAGCCCGTTCTCGTCACCGATCAAGGGGGAGAGCCATGGACACGCACCGTCAGCTCGATGTCCGTACCGAGGCCGACCACCGAGCCCGCCGGGTTCTCGTCGTCGTGCACGGCCGGGAGCCGGCCGGCTGGGCCCTCGACGTCTCGCGCGCCCTCGCGGCCTCGCCCGGCGCCACGGTCGAGGTCCTCGCCGTGGTCGAGACGCCTTCTCCGCCCTCCGCGTCGCTGCTCCCGGCCGCCCGGCGTGCTCGCGCCCGGGCCCGCGCCGAATGGCGCCGGCTCGAGGCGGAGAGTGTCGCCCTGGGAGTCGAGGCCCTCCTCGCCTGCCTGGTCGAGCGGCCCGGGGTGACGTGGGTGCACGTCGCCGACGCCGATCCCGGCCGGGCGATCGTGGACCGAGCGAGGGCGTGGCCCGCGGCGGACCTCATCGTCGTCGGCGTGGACCGGACGAACTGGCTCCGGCGCCGGCTCCTCGGGCCCATCCACGAACGGGTCGTCGCCCGCGCCGGCTGCCCCGTGCTGGTCCTGCCGCCTCCCGGGTGGACCGCTCTCGGCGTGAGGGACGACGTGCCGACGGCGGGATCCGGCGGGCGGCCGGTCGCGGCCGAGGGGGGCGCCTGATGGCCACCCTGTTCCCGTTCGGGGAGTACTGGTGGCTCTACGCGGCCTTCACGGGCGGCGTGCTGCTGCTGCTCCTGCTCGATCTCGGGGTGCTCCACCGGGACGAGCACGAGGTAGGGTTCCGGGAGGCCGCGCTGTGGAGCGCCGCGTGGGTGACGCTCGCGCTCCTCTTCAACGCCGGCCTGTACGCCTATGCCGTCACCACGTTTCCGGACAACCCCCGGCTCGCCGCGATCCCGGGGTTCGACCCGGAGGCGGCAGCCTGGCAGGTCGCGCTCGAGTTCCTCAGCGGGTACGTCGTGGAGTACTCGCTGTCCGTCGACAACATCTTCGTGTTCGTCCTGGTCCTCCGGTACTTCGGCGTTCCCGCGCGGTACCAGCACCGAGTGCTCTTCTACGGCATCCTGGGCGCGCTCGCCTTCCGCGGGATCTTCATCTCCCTGGGCGCCGTCCTCATGCAGTTCCACTGGGTCGTGTGGGTGTTCGGGGCCTTCCTCGTGATCACGGGCCTCCGGATGCTGCGCGGCGGGGAAGAGACCGTCGACCCGCACCGCAACCCGCTGATCCGTGTCGTCGCCCGGGTGCTCCCGGTCACCCACGAGCTCCTGGGGCGCCGGTTCTTCGTGCGCAAGGAGGGACGGCTCTGGGCTACACGCCTCCTGGTCGCACTGCTGTGCCTGGAGACGAGCGACATCGTCTTTGCCATCGACTCCGTGCCCGCGATCTTCGCGCTCACGCGGGAGCCGTTCATCGTCTTCTCGTCGAACGTGTTCGCGATCCTCGGGCTCCGGTCGATGTACTTCATGCTCGGGGGCGCCGTCGAGCGGTTCCACCTGCTCCGCTACGGCCTGGCGGTGGTGCTCGTGTTCGTGGGTCTCAAGATGGTCTGGCTCGACGCGTGGTCCGGCGGGAAGTTCCCGATCGGGATGTCGCTCGCCATCATCGGGGTGGCGCTCGGCACCTCGGTCGTCGCCTCGCTGGTCTATCCCCGACGGCATGACCCCGCGCTGGCAAGTGCGCGGCCGGAGGAGGGCTCGCGGTGACCCGCCGGGGGGGCGACCCCGTCGTCCGCCCCGGCGCGCGCCTTTGACGGTCCGGGGGGACCGAAGTAGCCTGGCGTCCGGTAGCGACCAGGCGCGTGCGAACCAACGATGACAACCCGAGGACGACCTCCGAGTTCCCGGCGTCCTCCGTCCGGCTCGCGGTGACGCCACCGAAGCAGGTTCTCATCGTGGCGCCGGACGTGCCGTACCCCGACGACTACGGGGGTGCCCGGGACATGTGGCATCGGATCCGGCTGCTGGCGGGCCGCGGCCACACCGTGTCCCTGATCGCGACGTACCGGCACGAGGAGCGGCGCGCCGCCTTCGAGTCGGCCCCGGAGTCGGCCACGTTCCGGCGGCGCGCGCTCTTCCCCATGCGGCTCTGGCGCGGGGTGGTGACGCCGCTCCCGTACGCGGTGGGCTCGCGGATGCTCGCGCGGCCCGCCGTCGCGGCCGCCGGGTTCGAGGGGACGACCTTCGACGTGGTCGAGATCGAGGGCCTCCAGGCGGTCGGTACCTTTCTCCAGATCCGGCGTGGCCTCTCCTACCGCCGGGCGCTGGTGCGGCTGTTCAACCGGGAGAGCGCCTACCAGCGGAATCAGGCCCGGAGCGAGCCGCGCGTCCTGAGGCGCGCCCTGCTCGCCGCCGACGCGGGCCGGTTCTTCCTGTTCGAGCGGTTCGGCCGGTGGAAGCGCGCCGTCGACGCCGGCCTCTTCATCTCACGCGACGAGCTGGACCATCCCAACTTCGCCGGCATCGCGCGGCGCGTCCTGGTGGCTCCGCTCGTTCCGGTCGACGGCTCCCCGGCGCTCCCCGACGACTTCGCCCGGCGGGACGACCTGCTCCTCTACGTCGGGAACTTGAGGCTGCCCGACAACCGCGCGGCGGTGCTCGCCGCTCACCGCGAGCTGGGGGACCTCCTCCGGCGGCACGACTGGCAGCTGGCCGTGTGCGGACGGTCCGACGACCCCGGCGCCCTGGCCGAGCTGAGGGACGATCCCCGGGTTCGCCTCGCGTTCAACGTGACCGCGGACGAGCTCGAGCGGCTTTACGCGCGCGCCAAGGTCTTCGTCGGCTTCTCGGAGAACCGCGCGGGCGCGAAGCTCAAGCTCCTGGAGCCGCTCCAGCGCGGGATCCCGGTCGTGGCCACGGAGGACGCGGTGGCAGGGAGCGACCTGGGACCGGCGGTCGTCCTGTGGAGGGACGGGGGTGGCGAGGCCCGTCGGACGCTCGTGGAGCTGATGACGGTCGCGGAGCGCTGGCAGGCGTTCCGCGTTGCCGCGTACCGACTCTGGCGCGAGGCCAACGCGCGCGCGACTGCGGCGTACCTCCAGGCCTTCGAGTAGGTCGCTCCGGCGGGCCGTCCATTGATCGACGGTGACGGGCCGGGGAGCCGGCGGTCGCCGACCGGCTACGACCAGAACTCGCGCGTGGCGATGCGGGCGCCCTCGGCGAGGCTCTGGAGCTTGGCCCAGACGACGCCGGGATCCACCGCGGCCTGCCCGACCCAGGTCCCGTAGCCGCAGTCGCTGCCGGCGATCACGTTCTCGCGACCGACCAGCTTCGCGTAGCGGCCGATCCGCTGGGCCACCAGCTCCGGGTGCTCGATGTAGTTCGTCTTGGACTCGAGCACGCCGGGGATGAGGATCTTGCCCTCCGGGAGGCGCACCCGCTCGAACAGGCGCCACTCGTGGGCGTGGCGCGGGTTGGCGGCCTCGAAGGACACGCCGGCGGGCCGCGCGGCGAACACGATGTCGACGATGTGCTCGAAGGGCACGTCGTAGTGGTGGGGTCCCTCGTAGTTTCCCCAGCAGACGTGCATGCGCACGCGGTCGGGCGGCACGCCCGCCAGCGCGTGGTTGAGCGCCTCGACGTGCAGGCGCGCCATCCGGCGGAACTCCTCGAGCTCGAGCCCGGCGAACTGGATGTGCCGGCCCATGGCGAGGTCCGGACAATCGACCTGGAGGACCAGCCCCGCGCGCACCACGGCCTCGTACTCGTGCCGCATGGCGTCCGCGATCGCGAAGAGGTAGGCCTCGTGGCTCGGGTAGTGGTCGTTGCGGAAGAAGAGCGAGATCACCCCCGGCGAGGCCGCGGTCAGGAACCCCTCGGTCGCCTGGACGGCGCCGAGCGCCGCCTTCAGGTTCCCGGCGTCCGTCCGGGCCGCCTCGGCGTCCCGCACCGCGATCGGCCCGTTGCAGGCCGGCGTCTTCCGGCGGGACCGTCCGGGGTCGCCGAAGACCCGGCGGGCCAGCTCGGGGAAGTCCACCAGGTCGCGGTACTGGAGGGGCTGGCTCGTGCCGCCGAATCCGGTGAGCCGGTCCTTGACGTAGGTCGCGTAGCTGGGCTTGCTCATCTCGCCGTCGTCGATCACGTCGACGCCGGCGTCCGCCTGCTTCCGGACGACCTCGGCCACCGCGGCGCGGGTGCGGGCCGCGAGCGCGACGGCGTCCACGGGCACGCCTTCCTCCCGGGCGAACATCGCCCGCACGAGGTCCTCTGGCCGCGGGAGGCTGCCGGTGTGCGTCGTGAGGAAGCGGTCCTGGCTCTGTCGCATCGGGTCGCGTCTCGGACGGCCCGTAGGCTACCATGATCGGGGCCCGGGCTCGGACCGGGCCTTTTCCGCCGCGGCCCCGCTGGTATAGAGTCGGGACCGCACGGGCCGATCGGGCCCGGCGCACGCTTCGCCGCCACAAATCGAGAGGAGGTCCGCCATGACACGCTCGCCCCGCGTGCTGGGCACGCTGGCCCTCGTCGTGCTGCTCGCCCTCGCCGGGCCCGGGGCGGGATTCGCCGCTCCGAGCGGGCCGCCGGTCCGCATCGGCAGCACGCTGGCCCTGACCGGGCCCCTGGCCGCGACCGCCCTCGTGCACAAGATCACGGGCGAGATCTACGTCGAGGAGCTGAACAAGCGGAACGGGCTGCTCGGCCGCCCGGTCGAGTGGGTGCTGCTGGACGACCAGTCCAAGCCCGACCTCGCCCGCACGCTCTACGAGCGCCTCGTCACCGTGGACAAGGTCGATCTCCTGCTCGGCCCCTACGCGACCGGGTCGATCCTGTCCGCCATGGCCGTCGCGCAGCGCTACGACAAGCTCCTCGTCCACCACACCTTCGGGATGCCGCATCTCGCGAAGTACGAGCGGCAGTTCCCGACGTGGGCGATGGGTCCCGAGCCTGGCCGCACGCTCCCGAACCTCCTCTTCGACGCCCTCGCCGCCGCGCCCAAGCCGCCCCAGTCGATCGCCATCGTGACCGACAAGTTCCCGTCGGTGCACTTCATGTCGACGGGCGCCCGGGAGGTCGCGCAGAAGCGCGGGCTCCGCGAGGCGCTCTACCTCGAGTTCGAGTTCGGCACGCGGGACTTCGGGCCGATCGCGGCGCGCATCAAGGACGCCAACGCCGATCTCCTGTGGGTCGGCGCGATCGGGCTCGACGGGAACCAGATCCTGGACGCGCTCAAGAAGATCGACTACGCGCCGAAGCATCACTTCTACCTCTATCCGGCGCCCGGTCCGCTCGCCAAGGCGCCCGAGGGGAAGGGCGCGCTCTCGACGACGATCTTCGAGGAGCATCCGCCGTTCACGAGCTACCCCGGGGCGGCGGAATTCGTGCGGCTCTTCCGGGACCGCGCGACCAAGGCTGGCCTCCCCTACACGGCCGTGGACGTGCAGGCGGCCGCCTCGTATACCGCCTGGCAGCTCCTCGAGGCCGCGACGACGGCGACGAAGAGCCTGGACGACAAGGTGCTGGCCCAGTGGCTCAAGAGCAATCGAGTCGACACCATCATCGGCAAGGTCCGTTTCGACGGGCCCAGCAACTACGGGGACGACCTGTCGAAGATCAAGCAGGTGCAGGACGGGAAGTGGGTCGTGGTGTGGCCGAAGGAGTTCGCGCCGCCGGGAGTCCAGCTGCTCGCCCCGTGACGGCGGGGCTGGGCCCGGTCGCGCTTCCGCATCCCCGGCCCGCACCGGCGCTCGGCGCGCGCGACGGGCGCGCCGCGCCGGCGCGGGGCTCCGTCCTCGAGCGGCCCGGGCCACGGCCCGATCGCGTGGCCGGGTAGCCCGGGCGCCTGACGGGCGACCGTCGTGCCGAGCGCCACGCTCCTCGCGCAGTCGATCCTGTCCGGGATCTTCGTCGGCGGACTGTACGGGCTCCTCGGGCTCGGCCTGAGCCTCTCCTGGGGGCTGCTCCGCCTCATCAACCTCGCCCACTTCGCGCTGGCGTTCCTCGGCGCCTACCTGACCTTCACGCTCGCCTCGGTCTTCGGTCTCGACCCCCTCTGGAGCCTCGCGCTCGTGCCGCCCGTGTTCTTCGCGATCGGCGTCCTGAGCCAGGCGGTCTTCGCCCGGTTCGGCGTCACGCAGTTCGGCTCGCTGCTCGTCACGTTCGGCCTGACCGTGATGGTGGAGAGCCTGATCCAGTGGATCTGGACCGCCGACTACCGCCGCCTCGAGTGGGCCTGGGGCGCGACCTCGTGGCGCGCGGGCCCGCTCTTCGTGCCGAAGCCGGAGCTCCTGGCGCTCGCGACGGCCGCGACGCTCGCCGGCCTCGTGTGGGCGTGGCTCCGTTTCACCTGGGTGGGCAAGGGGCTCCGCGCGTGCGCGGAGGACCCGCAGATTGCCGCCGCCTTCGGCGTGAACCACCGGCGTCTCGCCCTCCTGCTGTCGGGGCTCTGCGCCGCCCTCGCCGGCGTCGCCGGCACCTTCGTCGCGCTGGTCTATACCCTGGCGCCGTCCCAGATCTACGCGTGGATCGGGGTGGTCTTCGCGGCGGTGATCCTCGGGGGCCTCGGCAATCCGCTGGGCCCTCTCCTGGCGGGACTGGTCATCGGCGTGACGGAGGCGCTCACCATGGCGCTGACCGCCCCCGCGTGGGCGCCGCTCGTGTCGTTCTCGCTGCTCGTCCTCCTGCTCCTGCTGCGCCCGGACCGAGTGTAGATGCGGCGCCCGGGCGCGCCGCTCGCCGTCGCCCTGATCGGCGTCGGGCTCGCCGTGCTGCCCGCGGCGCGGCTGCCCGCGTTCTACGAGTCCTTCCTCTACCTGGTCTTCCACTGGATCGCGCTGGCGACCAGCTGGACGATCCTGAGCGGCTTCTCGGGCTACTTCAGCTTCGGTCACGGGGCGTTCTTCGGGGCCGGCATCTACGCGGCGGCCGTCCTCCTGACGGCGGGCCTGCCGTTCTTCCCGGCCTTGCCGCTGGCCGGGCTCGCGGCGGCGCTCCTCGGGGTCGGGGTCGGCGCGATCGTGTTCCGGGTGCGGCGGCTCCGCGGCGAGCTGTTCGCCCTCCTCACGCTCGCCGTCACGTTCGTGCTGGCGACGATCGTGCTCAACACGCCCATCGACGGCGGGCCCGGCGTCTACCTGAATGCGGTGCCGCTGCCGCGGGTCGGCGGCTCCCCCACGACGACGCTCTACCTCCTCGGCCTCGGGGTCGCCGCGGCGAGCGTCGCCACGGCGTGGGTCGTCCACCGCGCTCGGTGGGGCGCGGGGCTCTTCGCGATCCACGACGACGAGGACGTGGCGGAGGTGCTCGGCGTCCCGACCTACCGGTACAAGCTCCTGGCGCTGGGGCTGTCCTCGGGGCTGGCCGGCGTCGCGGGCGGGATCCACGCGATGTTCGTCACCTACGTCACGGTGGCCGAGACCTTCTCGATCGTGGTGCCCCTCTTCGTCGTCCTCATGAGCGTGGCGGGCGGGGCCCGGCACTGGCTGGGCCCGGCGATCGGCGCCACGCTGATCACCGCGCTGATGTACGGCGTCACCGGCGGGCAGACCGCGGTGGCGGGGCGGGCGCTGGTCGGGCTCACGCTGATGCTGGTGATCCTCTTCCTCCCCGAGGGCCTCATGGGCATCGGGACGCGCCGGCGCGCGGTCCGGCCGTCGCGGGTGGCGCCGCCGTCCCCGTCGGCCCCGGCGCCGCCCGAGCGCCCCGAGGTCCCGTCGATGCCCGGCGCGTCGCGCGCGCCGCTCCTCGTCTGTGACGGCGTCCAGAAGGGATTCCGGGGCGTCCAGGCGCTCGGCGGGGTGAGCTTCGAGGTGCGCGACGGGGAGATCCTCGGGCTCGTGGGGCCGAACGGGTCGGGGAAGTCGACGCTCATCAACGTGATCAGCGGCCACCACCGCGCGGACGCGGGCCGGATCCGGGTCGGCGGCGTGGACATCGCCGGCCGCCCCGGCCACACGATCGCCGGGCTCGGCGTGTCGCGCACCTACCAGATCCCGCGCCCCTTCGGTCACCTGACGGTGCGGGAGAACGTCGCCGTCGCCCTCATGTTCGGCCGGCTCGGCCGGGACCGGCGCGCCGCGGAGCGCGAGGCGGAGCGCTGGCTGGAGTTCACCGGCCTTGCCGACCGCGCGGACGCGCTGCCCGCGACGCTGAACCTCCACCAGCGGAAGTTCCTCGAGCTCGCGCGGGCGCTCGCCTCCGGGCCGCGGCTCGTGATGCTCGACGAGGTGCTCTCGGGCCTCACGCCCACGGAGATGACCAGCGCCACCCGGCTCATCCGGGAGATTCGCGACGGCGGGGCGACCGTGGTGTTCGTGGAGCACATCATGCGGGCCGTCATGGCGGTGGCCGATCGGATCGTCGTCCTGGACGCGGGCCGCCTGATCGCGAGCGGCGCGCCCCAGGAGGTCATGCGGGACCCGGCGGTCGTGGAGCGCTACTTGGGGAAGGCTCATGCTTGAGGCCGACGGCCTCCAGGTGGCCTATGGCGACGCCGTCGCGCTATGGGACGTGTCGATGACGGTGGGCGAGGGCGAGCTGGTGGCCGTCGTCGGCCCGAACGGGAGCGGCAAGACGACCCTGATCAACACGATCGCGGGCCTCTTGCCCGCTCGCGGCGGCCGGCTTCGCTTCGGCGGCGAGGACCTCACCCGTCTGGCGGCCCACGAGGTCTCGAGCCGCGGCATCGCGATCGTGCCCGAGGGGCGGCGCCTGTTTCCCGGGATGACGGTGGAGGAGAACCTCGAGATCGGCGCCTACGCGCCGGCCGCACGGGCCGCTCGCGGCGCCCGGCTCGAGCGCGTCTACGCGATGTTCCCGATCCTGCGCGCGCGCCGCCGGCAGGCCGCGGGGACGCTCTCGGGGGGCGAGCAGCAGATGGTCGCGATCGGGCGCGCCCTGATGGCCGGCCCGCGCCTCCTGCTCCTCGACGAGCCGTCGCTGGGGCTCGCGCCGGCGGTCGTGGACCACGTCTTCGAGACGGTGGAGACGCTCCACCGGTCGGGCACCAGCGTGCTCCTCGTGGAGCAGAACGTCGCGAGGGCGCTGGCGGTCGCCGGCCGCGCCTACGTGCTGGTGGAGGGACGCACGGTCTCGGCCGGCACGCCGGAGGCGCTCCTCCGGGAGCCCCACCTCCGGAGCGCGTACCTCGGCGATTCCTGAGCGACCGCGCCACCGGGCGGGCCGCGGATTTCTGCTATCCTCGACTCCACCATGACGGCTCCGACGCCGATCGGCGGCGCCTCGGCCTGGCGCGGCGACGAGATGGCCCGCTCGTCCCGCTGGATCCGGAGGCTCGACGCGCGCGCGATCGCCGAGATCGACGGCGCGCTCGCCACGGCCCGCGCCGCCGGGCTCGCCTGGCACGAGACGACGCGCGAGCGCTTCCCGCTGCCGGGGCTCGCCTCGACGCTCGCCGACGTGGCGCGGGAGCTGGAGGACGGCGGCGGCCTGGTCGTCCTCCGCGGCCTCCCTGTCGAGCGCTACGACCCCGACGAGCTGCGCCAGCTCTGGTTCGGGATCGGGAGCCATCTCGGCCGGCCCGTGTTCCAGAACCGCTCCGGGGAGCTGATGCGCGAGATCCGTGACGAGGGCCGGGCCGTCGGAGAGCGATACGGTCAGATTCCCGCCGGGGGCGGCGGCACCGGCGCCGTGCTGTCCTCGTACGCCCGCACGCTCTCGAACGGTCCGCTGCGCTACCACACGGACCGCTGCGACGTGGTCGGGCTCCTGTGCGCGCGCCAGGCGCTCGCGGGCGGGGTGAGCAAGCTGGCGAGCTCGGTCGCGGTCCACGACGAGATGGTCCGGCGCCGGCCGGAGCTCGCGGCGGCGCTCTACCAGGACGTGTACCGGAGCCGCTTCGGCGAGGAGGCGACCCGCCACGAGGCCGTGTACCCGCTGCCGATCTTCGGCGTGCGGGACGGGAAGTTCACCAGCCACTACTCGCTGACCTTCATCGAGGTCGCCCAGATGGTGCCGGGCGTGCCGCCGCTGACCGCGGCCCAGCGGGACGCGATCGACCTCCTGATGGCGCTGGCCGACGAGCTCTCGTTCTCGATGCGCTTCGAGCCGGGCGACATGCAGCTCGTCAACAACCACGTGATCTATCACGCGCGGACCGCCTTCGAGGACGACGCCGACAGCGGGCACGTGCGCCTCCTCTACCGGCTCTGGCTCTCGATGCCGAACAGCCGGGCGCTGCCGGCGGGGCACGAGGTCCTGTGGGGCTCGATCGCGGCCGGGGCCACCCGGGGCGGGATCGCCCAGGTGTCGGCCGCGTGAGCCGGGCCGCCGGCCGCGACCGCGTGGTCTGAACTGGAGGCTCGATGGCCGAGATCGTCGCCGCCGCGCTGACGTCCCACGCGCCCCTCATCACGGGGAAGCCCGAGGTCGAGAGGCCCGACCTGCGGGATGGCTTCTACGCAGGCTACCGGGAGATCCGCCGGCGACTGGTCGCCGCCCGTCCGGACCTGATCGTGATGTTCGTGAACGACCACCTCCAGAACTTCCCGTACAGCAACATGCCCGCCTTCTGCGTGGGATTGGCGTCGGCCTACGACGCGCCGAGCCCCGGCGGCTCCCGCCTGATGCGGCTCGAGGCCCGGAAGGTGCCCGGCGCCCCGGACTGGAGCATGGCGCTCCTCGAGAGCGGACTCGCCGCCGGCTTCGACCTGGCGTACTCCTACGAGATCGAGAGCTGGGACGAGATCTCGGTCCCGCTCCATTTCCTCCTGCCGGACGCCGACGTCCCGATTGCCCCCATCTACACGAACTGCGGGGCGCCGCCGCTCCCGTCGCCGCGCCGTTGCCACGAGCTCGGCGGGTTCGTCGGCGCCTTCATCCGGTCCCGGCCGGCGACGGAGCGCGTCGCGGTGCTCGCCACCGGCGGCCTGTCGCACTGGGTGGGCACGCCGGAGAACGGGCGGATCAACCCGGAGTGGGATCACTGGGTGCTGGACCACGTGGCGCGCGCCGACGCCGAGACGCTCGCCCGCCTGACCCACGCGGAGATCGAGCGCGACGGGGGGAACGGGGGGCAGGAGATCCGGAACTGGATCGCGCTCCTCGGCGCCGTGCCGGGCTGGAAGGGCGAGCTCCTCGCCTATGCGCCGGTGGCGGAGTGGATCACCGGCTGCGCGGCCGTGTGGATGCACCGATGACCGCGAAGACGTCGTACGCCCTCAACAAGCTCCTGACCGCCCTGGCGAAGGAGCACGCGACCCGTGAGCGCATCACGGACGAGGATCTCTCCGGCCATGCCCTGAACGCCGACGAGCGCGCGGCCCTCCAGTCGGGAGACATCACGCGCCTGTACCACCTCGGCGCCAACCCATACCTCATCCGCCGGGTGTTCCGCCCCCGCTTCAAGGTCTGACGCGGGGACGGCGTGTGGGGAGCGCTCACCCCGGGCTCGGGTCCACGCGGATGAAGGCTCTGGGAGCCACCGTGATGCTGCTGGGCCTCCTACTCGGGCCCGTTGCCGGAGAGGCTCAGCCGGCCCAGCATACCCCCCGCGTCGGGCTTCTCATCCGCGGCATGCCCGGGCCCGCCAACCTGGATGCGTTCATTCAGGGACTGAGAGAGCTCGGGTACGTCGACGGACAGAACGTCATCGTCGAGTCCCGGTCTACCCAGGGCCAGGACGACCAGCTCCCCACGCTGGCTGCGGATCTGGTGAGCGCGCGTGTCGACGTCATCGTCGCCTGGGGTGGCGAAGCCATCAATGCCGCCCAGCGGGCCTCGCGCGAGATTCCCATCGTGATTGCCTACACCGGTGACCCCGTGAAGTCCGGCTGGGTGATGAGCCTCGCCCGTCCCGGCGGTCAGGTGACCGGCTTGTCGGCGAACGCTCACGAGACCGCGGCCAAGCGGCTCGAGCTCCTCAAGGAGATCGTGCCGGACGCACTGCGCGTCGGCGTCCTGTTCCAGCGGACCGATAAGGCGAGCGCCGAGCAGGTGAGCGGGCTGGAGCAAGCCGCGCGCACGCTGGGCGTGACCCTGCGTGCCTGGGACGTGGAGCGCGCACCCGAGGTGGGACCCGCGTTCGCCGCCATGGCGGATGTCGCCGTGAATGCGCTCGTGGTCGTGCACAACGCCTTCATGCTCGGACAGCAACGGGAGATCCTCCGCCTCGCCGCGACCCGACGACTGCCGGCGATCTACCAGCTCCGGCAGTGGGTGGACGCCGGCGGTCTGCTGGCCTATGGGCCGAACCCGGCCGACATGTCACGACGCGCGGCGCGCTACGTCGACCGCATCCTCAAGGGCGCCAAACCGGCCGACCTGCCAGTGGAGCAGCCCACCAGGTTCGAGCTCATCGTCAACCTGAAGACGGCCAAGGCTCTGTCGCTCACGATTCCGCCGGCCGTGCTCGCGCGGGCCGACGAAGTGCTCAGGTAGTGTCCACGTCGAGGAGGGGGCCGCGGCGGACCTCGCGACGACGATGGTGCGCGGCGCGTGCCACGGCGCGCCTCGTCGCCCGGGACGATGCGGCGGACCTCGGTCGGATAGCATGGATGCGGGGGAGTCATTCATGGACGCAGACGCGGTCGTGACGAGCGCTTCGGCCGGCGACGTGGACACGTTCTACCGGGAGCTCGAGCGGAACCACCTGGTGGCGCTGTGGAACGTCAACAAGAGCCTGCTCCCCAAGGAGCCGCGGAGCCGCTGCATCCCGCACCTCTGGCGGTGGGAGACCATGCTGCCGCTGGTCCGGCGCGGCGCGGAGGTGGCGCCGCTGAGCCGGGCCGCCGAGCGGCGCGTCCTTGGCTTCATCAATCCCGGGCTACCCGATCGGTTCGGGGCGACCCACACGATCTGGGCGGGCTTCCAGTACGTGCTGCCCGGCGAGGTGGCGCCGGCGCACCGGCATTCCCCCGCGGCGATCCGGTTCGTCATCGAGGGCGAGGGCGCGTTCACCACGGTGGACGGCGACAAGTGCGTGATGGGGCGGGGGGACCTCGTGCTCACGCCCCCGTGGACCTGGCACGACCACGGCAACGACAGCGACCGGCCGATGCTGTGGCTCGACGGACTCGACCTGCCGATGGTCGGGGAGCTGGAGGCCCAGTTCTACGAGCCCTTCGGGGAGGAAGCCCAGCCGATCGGCAAGCCGGTGGGGGACTCCGAGCGGCGCTACGGAATCGGCCAGCTCCGGCCGACGTGGGACACGTGGACGGCGTCGCACTCGCCGCTCCTCAACTACAAGTGGGACCGGACCGAGGAGGCGCTCCGGCGCCTCGCGTCCGTCGCCGGCCGCGCGAGCGCCCACGACGACGTGGCGATGGAGTACGTCAACCCGCGGACCGGCGGGCCCCTCATGCCGACGATGGCGTGCTGGATCCAGCTCCTGCGCTCCGGGGTCCGGACGACGGCGCGCCGGCAGACCGGCAGCGCGGTCTACTTCGTCTTCGACGGGCGCGGTCAGAGCGTCATCGATGGCCAGCGCTTCGAGTGGGGCAAGGGCGACCTCTTCGTCGTCCCGACGTGGGCCTGGCACGAGCACGCGAGCCTCGACGGCGAGGCGATCCTGTTCTCGGTGCGCGACACTCCGGTCATGCGGGCCCTGGGGCTCCACCGCGAGCAGAGCTACGCCGAGCACGGAGGCCACCAGCCGGTCACCCGCGTCTTCGAGGCGTAGCGGGCCGTGCGCCTCGTCGTCTTCGACGACAGCCGGGTCGGGCTCCTGCGGGACGGCGCCGTCGTCGACGTCAGCGACCTGGTCGGGGCGGGCAGCGGCCGGTGGCCGCCCGTCTTCCTCCTCGGCGCGATCGCCGACTTCGACCGCCTCCGCCCGCGGCTCCTCGAGGCGCTCCGGGATCGGCCCGGCGTCCCGGCCGACCGCGTGCGGCTCCGCGCGCCGGTCGTCTTCCCGAGCAAGGTGATCGCGGCGCCGGTGAACTACCGGCTCCACATCGAGGAGATGCGGCCCCTGGTGAAGGGCGAGCTCCACGCGATCGAGCGCTACGGGCTGTTCCTGAAGGCCCCGTCGTCCATCGTGGGTCCGGACGCCACCGTCGAGCTGCCGTTCCCCGAGCGCCGGACGGACCATGAGGTGGAGCTCGGCGTGGTGATCGGCCGGACCGCTCGGAACGTGGCCATGCGCGACGCCATGAGCCACGTCTTCGGGTACACCGGGGTCATGGACGTCACGGTGCGCGGCGACGAGGACCGCTCGACCCGGAAGTCCTTCGACACGTTCACGCCGGTCGGTCCGGTCCTGGTGACGGCGGACGAGATCCCGGACCCCCACGCGCTCCAGCTCCAGCTCTGGGTCAACGGCGAGCGCCGCCAGAACGGCAACACCCGGGACATGATCTGGAACGTGCCGAAGCTCGTGGAGTATGCCTCCCACGTCATGACCCTCAATCCCGGCGACCTCCTGTCCACGGGGACGCCGGACGGCGTGGGGCCGCTCAGACCCGGCGACGAGGTGACCATGGAGGTCGAGCGCGTCGGGCGCCTGTCGGTGCGAGTGGAGCTCCGGAAGCCCTGATCGGCGCGGGGCCGGCGCCCGGGAACCATCCGCCGGCGTGTCGGGGTTTTCCCTAGTGCGGGCACGCCGCGGCCGGGTCCCGGCGGCGGCGCGCGGCCGCGTCCGACCCTCCACGGCGTACGGAGGACCCTCATGCGAACCGTCGTGTCCATCGTTTCGATCGTGACCGGGCTGATGCTCGCCCTGACCGGGTCGAGCCTGGCGCAGGCCCCGCCGGCGTACGGACCGGCCATCACACTCGAGCAGGCGCTGAAGGTCGTCGCCGGCGCGGAGGCCGAGGCCCGGAAGAACAACTGGCCGATGGCGATCGCGGTGCTGGACTCGAGCGGCTACCTGGTCGCCCTTCACCGCCTCGACAACACGCAGTTCGGGAGCATCGAGGTGGCCCGACAGAAGGCGTGGAGCGCGGTCGCCTACCGGCGCCCGACCAAGGTGTTCCAGGACGCGGTCGCGGGCGGGGGAGCCGGCCTGCGCACGCTGGCGCTCGAGGGAGCCGTGCCGATCGAGGGCGGACTGCCCATCCTGGTCGATGGGAAGGTCGTGGGGTCCATCGGAATCTCGGGAGGCACCGGCGAGCAGGACGGGCAGGTCGCCGCGGCGGGAGTCGCCGCGCTCAAGTAGGCTAGCGGGAGCGGGCGCCGGCTCGACCGGCGCCCGCCTCGGGTTGGAGAACGGCCGGCAGGAGGGAGGCGTGCGGTGAGGAAGCGCCTTGTCGAAGCGTCCCTCCTGTCGTCCTGTCTCGGGCTCGGCCTGCTCCTCGCGGTCGGGCGGCCGGCCGCGCCCGCGGACGGATCGCCGTGGGACGCGCTCCGCACGCCCGGCGCGGTGGTCGTGTTGCGGCACAGCTACGCGCCCGGCGGGTTCGATCCGCCCGGGGCGCGCCTCGACGACTGCGCCACCCAGCGGAACCTCGACGACAACGGGCGGGCGCAGGCCCGGCGGATCGGCGCCGCGTTCCGGGAGCGCGGCATCACGCCCGGCGCGGTCCTGTCGAGCCCCCGCTGCCGGTGCCTGGACACCGCGCGCCTCGCGTTCGGGAAGGTCGAGGCGTGGGAGCCGCTCCAGGGGGCGCTCGACGACGCTGCCCGTCGCAAGCACCAGGTGGCCGAGATCCAGCAGCGGGTCGCGACCCACCGCGCCGGTCCGCCGCTCGTGCTCGTCACCCACGGGAGCGTCGTCACGGACCTGACCGGGCGGAACATCCGGATGGGCGAGCTCGTGGTCCTGACGCCCGCGACCGCGGGCGGCCACGCGGTCGCGGCCCAGCTCTACGTCGACTGACGGGCGGCCCGCCCATCCTGCCGGCGATCCTCGCCCAGGCCTGGCCGATCCTCCTCGGCCAGTTCGCCGCCGTCGCGTACAGCGTCATCGACACGATGATGACGGGCCATGCCTCGCCCGCCGACCTGGCCGCGATGGGGCTCGGCGCGAGCGTCTACTCGAGCGTGTTTCTCGCGCTGACCGGCGTGGTCAGCGCGCTGAACCCGATCATCGCGCACCACTACGGCGCGCGGCGCTGGGACGCGATCGGCCCGAGTTACGTCCAGGGCCTGTGGCTCGCGCTCCTCCTCTCGCTGGTCGGGATGCCGGTGCTCGCCTTTCCCGGACCTTGGCTCGCGCGCCTGGGGGCCGATCCGGCCGTGGAGGCGCTCGCCACGCAGTACCTGCGCCTTCTGAGCCTCGGGCTCCCGGCCGCGCTGATGTTCCGCGCCACCTATGCGCTCAACGTCGCGATCTCACGGCCGAAGGTGATCATGGCGATCCAGGTCGCCGGACTGGTCCTGAAGGTCGCGCTGAACGACGTCCTCATCTTCGGGCACTTCGGCCTGCCCAGGCTCGGGGCGGTCGGGTGCGGTCTGGCGTCCTTCATCGTCTACTGGGTGCTGTGCCTGATGGCCTTCGGGTACATGCACTACGACGAGCGATACCGCCGCTACGCCATCGGACGCGCGGCCCCGCGCGGGCCGGCGCTCGCGGAGCATCTCCGGCTCGGTGTCCCGATCGGGCTCGCGTACGCGCTCGAGACGACCTCCTTCACGTTCATGTCCCTGCTGGTCGCGCGCCTCGGGACCGGCGTGCAGGGAGGCCACCAGATCATCGCCAACCTGGCGGGCATCGCCTACCAGATCCCGCTCGCCCTGTCGGTTGCCACCGCGACCCTGACGGCGCAGGCGATCGGGGGCGGCGACTCGCGGCGGGCCCGGCGCGCCGCCTTCACCGGGATCCGCGCGGCGGTGGGGGCCGCGGTCGTCACCGCGGCGGCGTTCTGGACGTTCCGGCGGGGGATCCTCTCGCTCTACACGACGGACACCGCCGTCACGGCGGTGGCGCTGTCTCTGATCGGCTACATGGTTGCGTTCCACGTCTTCGATGCGTTCCAGAGCACCGTCAACTTCGTCCTGCGCGCGTACCGCGTCGTGGTCGCGCCGATGCTCGTCTACGCCGTCGCGCTGTGGAGTCTCGGCCTGGGCGGCGGGTACGTCCTCGCGTTCCACGGCGGGTTCGGCGAGCCGCGGGGGGTCGCGGGGATGTGGCTCATGCAGGCGATCGCGCTCGGCCTGACGGCGGCGCTCCTGCTCGGTCTGTACCTCTGGGTGCTCCGGCAGGAGGGGCCGGCTGCGGGGCCGACTTCGGGCTGAGGGCCGCGCTCAGGAAGCCGGGCGATCGCCGGGCCCGGCCAGTGTTCCCCGGGCATCGACGGCGACCACCCCCGAGGGCGTCGCCACCAGGGGATTGAGCTCCACTTCGAGGAGATCGGGCCAGTCCGCGGCGAGGCGCGCGAAGCGGGCGATCGCGCCCGTGAGGGCCGCCCGGTCCACCGGCGGCTCGCCCCGCGTTCCCCGGAGGAGGGCGGCCATCTGGAGCTCGTCCAGCATGCGGTCCGCCTCGGCGGGCGTGATGGGCGCCAGACGCGTCGCCGTGTCCCGCAACACCTCCACGTAGACACCGCCGAAGCCGACCATCACCAACGGCCCGAACTGCGGATCGCGCACCGCGCCGAGCAGCAGCTCCTTGCCCGGGACCGCCATCGGCTGGACGAGGAAGCCCTCGATGGCCGCGTCCGGCCGCCGCGCTCGCACGCTGGCGAGCATGGCCGCTGCGCTCCGCGCGACGTCCGCCGGCCCGGCCAGGCCGAGCGCGACGCCACCGACGTCGGTCTTGTGGCTGATGTCGGGGGACAGGATCTTCAGCGCCACCGGCCCACCGAGCCCGGCCGCCACCGCCGCGGCCTCATCGGCGCTCCGGGCGACCCGCGGCATCAGGAGCGGAATGTCGTACGCGCCGAGGAGCGGCGCGAGGTCGAGAAGACCGAGCTGCTGGACGCCCGTGGCCCGCAGCCGCTCGAGCGCCGCGAGTGCGGCCGGCGGCGGCGCGGGGGTCGCGGCGCGCTCGGCGCGGCCGCGCTCGGCGACCCGGGCCATCCCGGCGATCGCCGCGACCGCGGGCTCCGGGAACGGGTAGCAGGGCACGCCTCCGTCCTCGAGGACCCGCACGCCCGGCGCGACCCGGTCGCCGCCCACCAGGGCGGCCACGATAGGGCGCGCCCAGTCGCGGGTGGCGCCGAGGACCGCCCGGGCGACGCCGACGGCGTCGGTCGTCGCCTGCGCCGTCATGATGACCAGCGCGGCGTCCACGCCGGCCCCGGGACCGACGGCGAGGAGCGCGTTCGCGTAGCGGGCGGCGTCGGCGTCGCCCACGAGGTCAATGGGGTTTCCGAGGCTCGCGGTGGGTGGCAGGACAGCCTGGAGCCGCATCTTCAGGGCGGCGTCGACGGCAGCCAGCTGGAGGCCGGCGTCGCGCGCGGCGTCGGCGGCGATCACCCCGAGGCCGCCGCCGTTGGTAACGACCAGGAGTCGACGCCCGCCGGGGAGAGGCTGAGTGACGAGGCAACGCGCCAGGTCGAACAGCTCTTCGACGCTCCGCGCGCGCACGGCGCCCGCCTGACGGACGGCGGCGTCGAACGCGGCATCCGAGCCCGCGAGGGCGCCGGTGTGGGAGGAGATGGCCCGCCCGCCCTCGGGCGTGCGTCCGGCCTTCAGGATGACCACCGGCTTCTGGGCGGCCGTCGCCCCGAGCGCCTCGAAGAAGCGCCGGCCGTCGGCCAGGCCCTCCAGGTACGCGACGACCACCCGCGTCTCGGGGTCGTCGGCGGCGGCCTCGAGGAACTCCGACTCGGTCAGGTCGGCCTGGTTCCCGAGGGTGGCGAAGAAGGAGAAGCCAAGCCGCCGGGCGCGCGCCCAGTCGAGGATCGCGGTGGCGAGCGCGCCCGAGTGCGAGATGAAGGCGATGCCGCCGGCGGGCGGCATCCCGGGCGCGAACGTCGCGTTCAGCCGGCGCGACGGACGGATCCAGCCGAGGCAGTTCGGGCCGAGGAGGCGGATGGGCGCCGTCCGGAGCCACGCCCGGAGCTCGGCCTCGCGCGCGGGCCCGGGGTCGCCCGTCTCGCGGAATCCGGCCGAGATCACCACCGCGCCCGAGATGCCCTTGGCGACGCAGTCCCGGAGCGTCGCCAGCACCGCGGGCGCCGGCACCGTGATCACGGCGAGGTCGACGGGCGAGTCGATGTCGAGCAGGGATGCGACCGCCGGCAGGCCCTGGACCGTGCCCGCCCGTGCGTTCACGGGCCACACGCGACCCGGGAAGCCCGCCGCGCGCAGGTTGGCGATGACGCTACCGCCGACCTTGGCGGGATCGCGCGAGGCGCCCACGACGGCGACGGCGCGCGGGTCGAAGAACGCGGCGAGGTTCCCGGGCGCTCGGGCGACGCTCATCCTCCGCGCGCCCCGGGTGCCCTCACCAGACCCGGAAGCCCGGCACGTTGAGCGGGGTCGTGACGATCAGGTGCGCGAGCGACGGCCCGTAGGCGATGAGGATCAGCACCGCCGCCACCGCGAGCCAGGGCCGCCAGCGATCGAGGACGGCCGGCGCGTGATCGGGGCCGGAGAGCGCCTCCGCGAAGGGCGGGATCTCCGGCGCCGGCCCCCGGGACCAGGCCAGCGTCCCGACGATGTTGAGGAAGTAGAGGAGGGCGCTCAGGAACAGCCCGGTGCCGCCGATCCCGACCCACATGAGGTCCGAGTGCCACTCGGGGCGGACGTACGGGGCCGCGCTCAGCATCGTGCGCCGCGGCGCGCCGGCCAGCCCGAGGCTGTGCTGAGCGTGCGAGAAGACCGCCATCGCCACGAACCAGAGCCACGCCTGGACCAGCGCCAGGCGGCGGCTCCAGAGCGCGCGGCCCCGGAGCACGGGGACCAGCCAGTAGGTGATGCCCATGAACGAGAGGGTGACGGCCGTGCCCACCGTCAGGTGCAGGTGGCCGGGGATCCAGGCGGTGTTGTGCACGACCAGGTTCAGATTGTAGGACGCGTTGATCAGCCCGCCCACCCCGCCGAAGACGAACAGGAGCATGGCCAGGACCTGCGCCGCGACCGACGGGTCGCCCCACGGCAGTTTGCCGAACCACGCGACCCAGCCCCGCCCGCCGCGAGCCCGCGCGCCGCTCTCCAGCGACGCGACCACGTTGAAGAAGGTGAGGAGGCTCGGAAAGAACACCGCGAAGGTGAGGAACGCGTGGACGAGCTTCCAGAGGTGATGGATCCCGGGATCGGCGTACTGGTGGTGGAAGCCGAGGGGCGTGGAGAGGACCAGGAACAGGATGAACGAGGTGCGAGCCAGCGGGTCGCTGAAGAGCTTGCCGCCCGCCTGGCGCGGCACCAGCGTGTACCACGACATGTACGCCGGCAGGAGCCAGAAGTAGACGATGGGATGGCCCGTGAACCAGAAGAGCGCCCGCGCGAGGAGGGGATCGGTGCCGCTGACGAGGCCGAGGGACCACGGGATCAGCATGAACAGCATCTCGGAGGCGATCCCGATGGACGCGATCGACCACATCGCGAACGTCACCATCGCCATGAAGGCCGCCAGCGGGGTGCGCTCGCCGGGGTGCCCGGCCCGCCAGGCTCGCAGCGTGAGGGCCAGGTTCAGCGTGACGAGCCACGTGCCGGCGACGACCACGGTCAGCCCGACGTAGAAGGCCCAGTGCGCCTTGAGCGGCGGGTAGAAGGTGAACATGACGGTTGCCGCGTTGCCGAGGAGCGGGATCGCCGCGAGGACGAGCCCGGCCGACATCAGCCAGAAGGTGCCCCAGGCGAGGGGACCGCTCCAGAGTGGGCGCCCGAGCGCCCGCGCGGCCAGGAGCGGGACGAAGCCGCAGATGAAGAACGTCGTGAAGACGAGGACGTTCAGGACGCCGTGCAGCGTGAGCCCGTGGTAGTAGGAGCGGATCACGGGAGACAGCGCCGGATAGAGGTTCAGGCCCGCGTGCTCCAGCGCCTGGAAGAGGCCCACCGTCACGCCGACGAAGAGCGCCGAGAGGGCCACGCCCAGGTTCGCGCCGGCAACGCGGCGCTCCACCGACAGGGCAACGGTCGGCTCGGCGGGGGTCATGGCCGCGCCTCCACGATCACCTTGCCCCACATGGTGTGATGGGCGACGCCGCAGTACTCGTGGCAGACGAACGGGTACTCCCCGGGCCGGTCGAAGCGAGCGGTGACCCGCGCGATCTGCCCCGGGAGCAGCATCACGTTGACGTTGTGGCGGTCGACGTGGAGGCCGTGGACGATGTCCTTGCTGGTCGCGACGAAGGTCACGGTCGATCCCGCCGGTATGCGGACCTCGTTCGGAGCGAAGCTCCAGATCCCGGCGACCATCCGGACCTCGTAGCGTCCGGGCCCGGTCTCGACGACGCCGGGGTGGTCGAAGGGGGGCGTCTCGGCGACCCGCGTGACGTCGACGCGGCCGGCGTCGCTCGGGAGGTGGATCCCGACGCCGAAGGCCGTGACGGTCAGCGCGACGAGCATCCCGACCGGGATCGCGATGCTCGGCAGGATCCACGCGAGCTCGTAAAGATAGACGGTCGTGCCCTGCCTCATGGCGCCCTCACCGCGTCCAGAGCTTCAGGTACATGTTGGTCCACATGAAGGCGAGCAGCGCCAGGTAGACCAGCATGAAGACCAGCGCGCCCTTCGGATGGTCGTTCTCGTTCACTCGACGCCTCCTTCTCCGGGAGCCGGGCTCCCGGAGCGTGGCGTGAAGCAATCGGGATGCCACGGGACGTCGCGCTGGCGGCGTGCGAAACGGGCGTCGCGATGGTCGTTCCGGCCCGCCGCCCGCTGCCGGCGCCCTGCCGGATGGGGCGCTACCGTCCCACCCTGGGGCGCTCCGGCCCCATGGCCTCGCGCTCAGGGTCGAGCCGGTCGGCCGGCTGGAGCGCGATCACGAGTCGGACGGCGCGGCGGGGCGCGGGCGCAGGTAGACGAGCCAGTAGACGAGGCCCACCAGGATCGCGCCGCCGATGACGTTGCCGAGGGTGACGGGCAGGAGGTTGTCGCGGAGGAACCCCTCCCACGTGAGGAGCGCGCGCGGCGGCCCCGGCGTCGCGGCGGCGGCGAAGCCGGGATCGAGCCGGGCGATCAAGAGGGCGAAGGGAACGAAGTACATGTTGGCGACCGAGTGCTCGAACCCGGCGGCCACGAAGGCGCTGACCGGCGGCACGATCGCCAAGATCCGATCGGCGGTGGTGCGCGCGGAGAGCGTGAGCCACACGGCCAGGCAGACGAGCGCGTTGCACAACACGCCCAGCGCCACGGCCTGCGTGAACCCGAGCTCGAGCTTCGCCCGGGCGATGGCGAGCGCGGCGGCGCCGAACGCCCCGCCCCCGCCACGGTGCGTCCCGGCGAGGTAGACGAGGAGGGCGGTGCCACCGGCGCCCGCGAAGTTCCCGGCGAAGACGGTCAGCCAGTTGCGGAGGAGCGCGGCCGTGGACACGCGCCGGCTCGCCCAGGCGATGACGATCAGGCTGTTGCCCGTGAAGAGCTCGGCGCCGCCGACCAGCACGAGGACGAGGCCGAGGCTGAACGTCACGCCGGCCAGCACGCGGACCGGCCCCCAGGGCGCCGCCCCGGTCCCCGCGAGGGCGGTCGTCGAGAAGACCCCGCCGAGGGCGATGAAGGCGCCGGCGAGGACGGCGAGCGCGAACGTCGTCGCGACGTCCAGTTCGGCCTTGCGCACGCCCACCTCCTCGGCCCGGCGCGCCATCTCCGGCGGCAGGAGGGCGTCGAGCTGCGGCGGGCCGGCCGATGTCAAGGTGGCCGGTCTCATCCCGGGCTGCCATCGGCCTTGAGCGCGGCCATCAGATCTCGCCGCGTGATCACTCCGACAATCACTTTTCCGCCCGCGGCATCGTTCACCACCGGGATGGTGCGGATTCGATACTCCACCATCAGGGCCATTGCCTTGATCGCCGGCTCGACGGGGTACAGCGTGATCACGCTCGGACTCATGATGGCGCCGACGGAGGAGACCCAGGCGCTCTCCATCGCGGGGATGAACCGAGGGTAAGGCTCGAGATGAAGCTTGAACAGATCGAGCTGGGTCACGATTCCCTGGAGGACTTGAAGGCCGTCGACGACGGGCAGCCCGTTGTACTCGTACTCGACGAAGATCCGAGCCAGCTCATCGACCGTCGTCTCGGGCTTCACGGTGAGGGCCGGCGCCGACATCAGCTCGCCCACGGGAATCTGGATGATCCTGCGCATGAATGCTCCCTTTCGAGTCTGATGACCGGCCGCGAGGGTTCGCCCGGGTCACGGATAGGAGATCACGATGTCCAGCTCGGGGTGCTCCGGCACCTCGGTTCCCGCGATACTGCGCAGGACGTCGATCTCCGTGAGCATGCCGACGACCCGTCGGCCCTCGACCACGAGCAGGGAGCCCACCTTGTCGCGCCGCATCCGCTCGGCGGCCTCGGCTACCTCGGCGGACGGCCCGATGCAGCGGACCGGCGCGGACATGACGCTCCGGACCGGCGTATCCCGCAGGAGCGCGCTGACCGGAACTTTGCCGATCTGCGAATAGACCTCGGATGAAAAGAGGCGGTGCCGGAGATCTCGATCGGTGACGAGGCCCACCAGCGAGCCGTCCGGGGCGAGGATGGGGAGGTGGCGGACCTTCCGGTGGCACATCGCGTCCACCGCCTCGAGACAGGTGGCGTCCTGGCCGATCGTCATCACGCTGCGGGACATCAAGTCGCGCACTTTCATGGCTGCCCTCGCATGCAGGTGAGGATGGCGCTTCAGCGGAGCGACGCCAGGTAGGCGGCGAGCGCGCTCGCCTCCGGCTCCGTCAGGCGGAGGTCTGGCATGTGGCGAGTGGGCTCCTGGGCGGCCGGGTCTCGGAGCCAGCGCGCGAGCGCGGCCTCCGGATACCGTGAGGCCGCTCGGCGGAGGTCCGGCCCGATCGGCGTGCCGACGGCTCCGACCGTGTGACAGTCCAGGCAGCCCTTGTCGGTGAAGACCTGTCGTCCCTGCGCGACGAGAGCGTCCCGGCTCTGGGCGGAGAGCCATACGCCACCGAGCCCCAGACCCGCGAGGAGCACCGCGATGAGCGAGAGGGTTCCGCGACCGAGGCCGGCCATCACTCGCGCCGCGTCTGCCGGGTGCTGAATCCTCGCGTCTGCAGCAGCGAGATGGCCGGCACCGGGTTGATCGTGCGGATGCGGACCACCACTTCCTTGAAGCCGCCGTCGCCGGCCAGGGTCACGAGGCTCGAGATCTCCGCGCCCGCCGCCTCGAGGGCCTGGACCACCTCGGCGAGCGCGTGCGGCCGATTCCCGACGACGACGTCCAACCGGGTGGACGGCTCGAAGGCACCCATCGCCCGGGCGAACAAGCCGAGAACGTCGGTCTCCGTCACGATCCCCACGAGCTGGCCGGCGTCGATGACGGGGAGGGCGCCGATCTTTTCCTGGAGCATGATCCGCGCCGCGGCCTCGATCGGGAACATCGGCGCGATCGTGATGACCGTCCGCGTCATGATCTCGTCCACGCGGAGTCGGTCCAGGAGGTAGTTGAGCTCGTGGACCTCGAGGCTCGTGGCCGAGGAGGCCATGGCCCGCTTGAGGTCTCGATCGGACAGGATGCCCACCAGGCGATCGCCGTCGACCACGGGAAGGTGGCGCACCCCGCGCTGGGCGGTGAGGCGAAGGGCCTCGGACAAGGTGGTCGCCGGCGTGACCGTGAGGAGCTTGGTCTGCATGACGTCCTGGACCAGCATGTTTCCCTCCGACCTCGCCCGAGCGGTTCCGGCGGAGGCGTCGGTGCCGCATCGGGCGGTCTCGTCGACTGAGAGAGCAACGACGGTGCCAGGGGGCGCGCCCCGGGATGCGCGAAGTTCCGGGCCATTTCGTGCGATCGGTGAGGCGCGGCAGGCCCGTCTGGGGCGGCAGTGCCCCACGTCCCGCGGCGCGCCGCCATCGGCTCGCGCGGGGGCAGGCGTATCTCGCCGTGGCATCCTGGTTGCTCACGCCTGGAGGGCGGCGACGTGAACGGGACGACGGCGGACAACCAGCGGGTGGGGTCGTTGCTCGACGACCTCCAGCGTCCGGAGGCCTACCCCGAGCCCCGGCCCTCGCGCGTCACGCTGGTCACGACCCACATCTCCTGGGTCTTCCTGACTGACGGCGAGGTTTGGAAGGTCAAGCGCCCGGTCAACTATGGGTTCGTGGACTACACGACGCTCGACCGGCGCCAGCGTTTCTGCGAGGACGAGGTCCGCCTGAACCGGCGCCTCGCCGCGGACGCCTACCTCGGGGTGGTCCCGGTACGGCTGGGGTCGAAGGGCCACTGGTTCGGCCCCGACGGCGAGATCGTCGACTACGCCGTCCGCATGCGGCGACTACCCGACGATCGCAGCGCGGAGGCGCTCCTCCGACGGGGCCTGCTGGGCTCGGAGCATCTCGCCCGTCTGGCGGAGCGACTTACCCGGTTCTTCGCGGAGGCCGCTCCGGCGCCCGCCGCGGGCGCCGTCGCCGCGATCCGCGACAACGTCGTCGAGAATTTCGCCCAGACGGAGCCCTTCGTCGGCCGGTTCGTGTCGCGAGAGGAGGTGGACGCCGTGCACCGCTGGCAGCTCGGGTTCCTCGAGCGATGGCCCGATCGGTTCCGGGAGCGCGTCGCGGCGGGGCGGGTTCGCGACGGACACGGAGACCTTCGGCTGGAGCATGTTTACTTCGAGACCGAGGAGCCGATCGCCATCGACTGCGTGGAGTTCAGCGAGCGGCTTCGCGCCGGCGATGCGGCGAGCGACGTCGCCTTCCTGGCCATGGAGCTGGCCGCGCGCGCGCGCCGCGACCTCGCCGAGGGCTTCCTGGCGGCATACGCCAGCGCCTCCGACGACCACGACCTCTACAGCGTGGTCGACTTCTACGCGGGGTACCGCGCCTGGGTGCGCGGAAAGGTCGCGGCGTTCCTGGCTGTCGACCCGTCCACGCCGCCGGAGAAGACGGCGCGGAAGGCCAGGGAGGCGCGGTCCCTGTTCACACTCGCCGGCGCGTACGCGACGGACCGGGCCGGCGGTCCGCCGGTCGTCGCGACCGGTGGGCTGATCGGCAGCGGGAAGAGCACGCTGGCCGAGGCACTCGGCCGCGCGACGGGCTGGCCCGTCGTGTCGTCGGACCGGGTGCGGAAGGCCCTCGCGGGAGTCCGGCCAATCGAGCGCGCCCCGGATGAGGCCTACTCCACGGCGTTCTCGTCGCGGACCTTCGACGAGGTGTTCCGCCGGGCCGGTGTCGTGCTGGGCTCGGGGCGCGGGGTCGTGCTCGATGCGACGTTCCGCGACCGAGCGCTCCGGATTCGAGCGCGGGAACTCGCGCGCCAGCACGGGCGGCGGTTCCTGTTCGCCGAGACCGTGTGCGACGACGCCACGCTTCGGGAGCGCCTACGTCGCCGGGCGGGCCGTCCCTCCGTCTCCGACGCGGGCGAGGACCTGCTCGACCGCGTACGCGCGGAGTGGGAGCCCGTCGTCGAGCTCGAGGCCGGCGAGCATGTCCGCGTCGACACCACCGGCCCGGCGGAGGTGGCGGTGCGCGCCATCATGCGCGCGCTACCAGCCCACTCGCTGCTATCGTAGCGACCGGCGAGGATTCACGTCGCGGCACAGGACCCGCCGGGCGCGTCCGGCGGGAGGGATCCGGCGCTCCGGGCGCGATCGCCGCGGCTCACACGCGTGAGGGGACGATGACCGACCGACGGCTGCCGACCGAGGCCGAGGTGCAGAGCTGGATCCGGGACCGGAGCAACTGGGGCCGCTGGGGCGCGGACGACCAGCGGGGGACGATCAACCTGATCACGCCGGCCAAGCGGGTCGAGGCGGCCCGCCTCTGCCGGACCGGGCGCACCGTGTCCCTGTCGCGGCCGTTCCCCAAGGAGCCGGGGATCAACAACGCCATCCCGGCGCAGCACTTCATGCGGACGATGCCCCGGGGCCGGGGCGGTGCCGCGATGGACTTCTACGGAATCTTCTACCACGGGGTGGCGTCGACGCACATCGACGCGCTGTGCCACACGTGGGACGAGCGGGCGATGTGGAACGGCCGCGATCCGAAGCGCGAGATCACGTTCGACGGCGCGACGTTCGGGTCCGTCGAGCACTGGCGCGACGGGATCGTGACCCGTTGCGTCCTTCTCGACGTGCCACGGCACCGCGGCGTGCCGTCCGTCACCCACGACCGCCCGGTTCACGGCTGGGAGCTGGAGGAGATCCTGCAGGCGAGGGGGCTTCGCGTCTCGCCCGGCGACGCGGTGGCCGTCTACAGCGGTCGCGAGGCGTGGCAGGCGGCGAACCCCGACACGCCGTACGGCCGGCCGTTCGGCCCGCCCCTCCAGCGGCCGGGCCTCCACGTGTCGTGCCTGCCGTTCCTGCGGGACCACGACGTGTCGCTCCTGGTCTGGGACATGCTGGACCACCTGCCCATCGGCTACGACGTCGCGTGGGCGGTGCACGCGGCGCTCTTCGCCTACGGCATGCCGCTCCTCGACAACGCGCTGCTGGAGCCCCTGGCGAAGGCCTGCGCCGAGGAGGGGCGCGACGATTTCATGCTGGTGATCGCGCCGCTGCCGGTGATTGGGGGCACCGGGTCTCCCGCGAACCCGCTCGCCATCTTCTGATGGCGCCGGCCGGGCCCGAAGTGGCTGTATCGGCCGGGGCCGAACTGGATCTCCCTTCTCGCGCCGACCGGCCGGACGATGGCGGGCGGAGAGAGGAGGTCCCGCATGAGCACCGTTCGCCCCCTCACGAACCCCGCCCCCGCGGTGGAGGTCCCTCGCCTGGGGAGCCCCTATCGGCCGCGGCCGGTCGGGTTCATCCGGCTGGAGCAGCGCGGCGACTGGCGCCTCAAGGTCTACGGCATCGCCACGCCCGGCCGGGCCCCGCGCCCGGAGTTCGTCGACGCCGCCGTCGATCTCGCCGGGCGCATTCTGCCCCGGCCGGCGGTCGGTGACGAGCGCTACGGCGTCGGTATCGTGGTCGCGCACGACTCGGCGACGCACTGCTTCGCGCTCTGCTACTGGTGGCAGTCGGCCAACGAGCTGCACCAGCGGGTCTATGCCGCCCCGCGCGAGGACCCCCGCGCGCTGACCAAGCTCGCGGATCCCGGCGCCGGGTGCGTCTGGGAGCTGAGCGTCGTCGACTTCGAGCGGCGCGCCTGGTTGGAGGACGTGCTGACGAACCCGGGCGGCCCGGACCTCGACCGCTACCTGACGCGGCGGTTCGGCGCGGAGGTCTGAGCGCGCCCGCCGCGGGCGGCGAGGGCGAAGCTTAGCGGTTGGCGGCGCCGGACGGTAGGCGCTCGGACTCGCGCCCGTTCCGGGTCCCCGTCATCGCGTCCGCCGCCCCGCGGTCCGATCCTCCGAAGAACAGCCAGCCCGCGAGGAGGAGGTACGCCACGTACGCCACGGCTTCCCACGTGGACGGCCGCGCGCGGTAGCCGAGGAGGCCGGCGAGGAGCGATCCGAGGACCCCCCGGTCGTCGAGCCAGGCCGACGTGTCCCACAGGGTGTCCGGCGGGGGCAGGATGCCCAGCCCCTGGAGACGGCCGACCCCCGTGCTGAAGAGGCCCGCGGCCAGGAGGAGCAGGAAGGCTGACGTCCACGCGAAGAAGCGCCTGAGGCTCAGCTGGCGCGCGCCCTGGAAGACGAGGACGCCGAGCACGATCGCCCCGAGGACCCCGAGGGCCCCGCCGAGCGCGAGGAGCGAGCTCCCCGCGCCCGTGCCCACCTGGGTCAGGAGTCCCCAGAGGAAGAGGACGGTCTCGGCGCCCTCGCGGAAGACCCCCGTGAAGGCGATGGCCCCGACGACCCAGAACTGGCGCCGGGCCTGGGCGGCGTCGATCCGCCGCTCCAGCTCGCCGCGGACGGCGCGCGCGTGACGCCGCATCCACCAGCCGTGCCACGTCAGCATCCCGCTCGCCGAGAAGAGGACGGCGGCGCCGATGAGGTCCGGTCCGAGGTCGACCAGCGGGCCGGAGAGGACCGTCACGACGACGCCGAGGAGCACACTGGCCGCCACGCCGAGGAGGGCGCCCATCGTCACGTAGCGAAACTCCCGCCGCGCGCCGATCTTGTCGAGGTAGGTGTAGATGAGCCCGAGGATCAGCGCGGCCTCGAACCCCTCGCGCAGCGTGATGACGAAGGTGCCGCCCACGGCGTCGTCTACTCCGTGACGATGCGGCCCTTGGCGGTCGCTTCGTGGTACTCGCCGAAGAACTTGTAGGTGCCGGGCTTTAGCGGCGCCATCCGGACCTTCAGGGTCTTGTTGCCCGGGATGATCTTCTCGACCTTGAGCTCCTTGCTCTCGAACTCCTCGGGCGTGGCGTCCTTGTTGGTGATGACCAGCACGAACGGCTGTCCCGCCTTGACCTTGATCTCCTCGGGCGTGAACTTGTGCTGTTCGATGGCGAGCGCGATCTCGGGGGCCGCCGTTGTCGCCGCCGGCGCCTGCGCGCGTGCGGGCGCCGCGCCCGCGACGAGAGCCAACGCCACCCCCAGTCCCACGATGTGCCGCATCGGAGTCGCTCCTTTGGGATCCGGCCGGCCCGGACGCGGCACCGGCCGTCTCATCGTCGGTAGGCTACATGACAATCATTAGGTAACCCTAATCATGTGGCCGTGTCAAGCCGGAGGCGGTGGGGCGGGATGGCAGCGGGAGCCGGCGCCCGGTGCCGCCGGCGGGCGCCCCCGCGGGCGCCGGACAGTCGAGAGGGGAGCCGCGGGGCTCCCCTCTCGTGGGTCGGGACTCGGAAGGCGGGCGGTCTAGCCCTTGGCGTGCCGGGCGTAGATCTCCGCGATCGCCTTGTGGGCTTCCTCGACGGCCTTCTCGGCGGGCCAGTTCTCGACGAGCACGCGCTGGGTCATCTTCCCGATCACGTGCGTGTTGAGGACCTCGCCGGCCGCCGGATTCGGCGAACCGGCGTAGCTGACCGGGACTCCGGTCTCCGCCAGTGTGATGAAGTGCTTGAAGACCGGCTTCTCCCGCCAGAAGGGGCTGTCGAAGAGCCGCTTGTAGACCGGCACCCAGCGCCCGCCGGTCGACTGGACGATCTTGTCGTAGTTCGAGGGCTGGAGCATGTACTCGATCAGCCCCTTGCCGAGCTCCGGGTACGGGCTCTTCTTGAAGAGGCCCAGGGACCAGGTGTCGATCTGGCTGATGCTGCCGGCGGGACCGGCCGGGACCGGGAAGATGCCCGTCACCTTCTGGAGGTCCTTGTCGTTCCCGTCGAGGTAGGCGTAGACGCTCGTCGGGTTCATGACGAACGCCGCCTGCTTCGACTGGTAGGCCTTGTTGTTCCCGGAGTCGTCCCACGAGATCGCACCCGGGGGGATGATCTTGTGGGTCTTGAACATGGCCTCCAGCACCTTGAGACCGGCGATGTTCCCGGGGGAATTCATCGCGATCGTCTTGTTGTCCTTCTCGACCATCTTCCCGCCGTAGCACCAGAGCAGGTTCATCACGTTGTCGGTCGTGTCGAACGTGAGGCCGAGACAGATGCCGAACGCAAAGAGGCGCGGCGGCTCCTGGATCTTCTTGCTGGTCTCGATGAACTCGTCCCACGTCTTCGGATAGTCGACCTTGGCCTTCTCCAGGAGATCGAGCCGCGCGTGGACGGGCCACGGGTTCACGGCCAGGGGGACGCCGAGGTAGCGGCCATTGACGCGGACGGCCTCCAGGGTGGCCTCGAAGATCCCCTTGGGCTCCTTCCGCATCTTCTCGACCGTGTCGGTCATGTCGACCAGGTGCCCCTGGCTACCGAAGAACTGGACGTTCGACTCGTACAGCCGCATGACGTCGGGAGGGTTCCCGGCCTCGAGACCGGCCGACAGCTTCTGGATGAAGACGTCGTTCCCGACGACCGAGAACTCGACCTCCTCGTCCTTCAGCCCGGCCGACTTCGCGAACTCGTAGACCTGGTCCTTCTGCAGCTGGTCCGCGATCGGGGTGAAGTTCGGGAGCTGCCAGAAGATGAGCTTCTTGGCCCGCTGGGCGTGACTCTTGTTGACCAGCCACCACGGGCTCGTCGTGGCGATGCCGGTCGCGGCCGCCACCTTCAGGACCTGTCGTCGCGATACGCGCACTTCTGTCATCGTGCTGTTCTCCTCTGCTGTACCGGCTTGTAGTGGTGTGTCCGCTCTCCGCTAGCCCTTCACCCCGCCCAGCGTGAGCCCCTTCACGACCCATCGCTGGAAGACGAGGTACAGGATCACGGGGGGGAGAGCGCTCAGGACCGCCGAGCCCATCATCGGTCCCCAAAAGAACACGTCTTCTACGATGAAATTGGAGATGCCGGCCGTGACGGTCCGGACCTCGTTGCTGCTGACGAAGACCTGCGCGTACAGGAACTCGCCCCAGGCCTGGGTGAACGAGAAGAACGCCACCACCGCGAGCGCGGGGAGCGACATCGGGAGGATGATGCGCACGAGGGTGCCCATCCGGGAACAGCCGTCGACCAGCGCCGCCTCCTCGAGCTCGAGGGGCACCGAGCGGAAATACCCCATCAGGAGCCAGGTGCAGAACGGCACCGTGAAGCCGAGATAGGCCAGTACGAGCCCATGATAGGTGTCGACGAGCCGAAACGCCGACATCACGGCGAACAGCGGGATGAAGAGGAGCGACTGCGGCACCAGGTAGGTGAACACCAGGCCACTGGCGATGGTCTTCCGCCCACGGAAGCGGAGCCGGGCAAGCGCGTACGCCCCCAGGCAGCCGAACACGAGCGAGGCGGCAGTCGTTGCCCCCGCGACGATGATCGAGTTCTTGACGTACTTCACGAAGGGCGTCTTCGCGAACAGGAGGCGGTAGGCGTCCAGCGTCGGGTGACGCGGCACGAGCGTCGCCTCGAAGCCGTAGATCTCCTTGTCCGTCTTGAGCGAGGTGGCGATCATCCAATAGAAGGGCACGAGCGTCCAGATCAGCATGACGACGAGGAGGCCATTGCCGATCCAGCGGAGCAGCTGCTGTGTACCGGACTTGGTCCGCATTTGAGCCTACTCGTCGGTTGGCCGAAGCATGCGGCGCGTGAGGAAGATGATGAGCAGGACCAGGACGGGGAAGAAGACAAGGGAGACGGCGGCGCCCATCCCCAGGCGGAAGGCCCCGAGCGCCATCGTGTACGACAAGTGCGGGAAAATCTCGGTCCGCCCCGCCGGGCCGCCCTTCGTGAGGATGTAGACGAACTGTAGGTTCGTTGCGGTCCAGATCGTGGAGAGCATCACCGTCGTCAGGAAGATCGTGCGAAGCCGCGGGATGGTGACGTAGAAGAACTGCTGGACGATCGAGGCGCCGTCGATCTCGGCCGCCTCGTAGAGCTCCTTGGGTATCGCCTGGAGCCCCGCCAGGAACGTCATGGTGTAGAAGGGCGTGCCCGCCCAGACCACGACCGCGATGACACAGCCCATGGCGAGGTTCGGATCGGAGAGCCAGGAGATGATGTTCTTCGTGATGTGGAAAGTGATCAGGAAGTTGTTGAGGAAGCCGGAGAGATCATCGAAGATCCACCGCCAGTTCAGGGACACGATGACGATGGGTATCGCCCAGGGAACGAAGAGGAGCGTCCGGAAGATGTTGTTGAAGCGCCGCTCCTGGTCGAGGACCAGGGCCATGGTCAGGCCGAGCACGAACTTGAGGGCGACCGCCACCAGCGTGTAGACGACGCTGTTGTACATCGTTCGGACGAAGAGGTCGCTCCGGAACAGATCGACGTAGTTCTGGAGCCCGACGAACCGCCCCGGCGCACCGACCATCTTGTTCTGGAGCGACAGGTAGATGCCGATGAAGAACGGGTAGGCGACCATCCCCAGGATGATCAGGAACGTCGGCGTCAGGATGGCGTAGGCGAGCGTGTTCTCGCTTCGACGGCGGCGCCGGACGCGCCCCGCGGCCTGCGTCGGCGCGGCGACGAGGATCGACTCCTGATAGGCCTCGGTCGGGTCGGCTCGAACCGCCACCGGCGTCCCTCCAGGGTCGTCGCCCGGGTCCACGAGGACAGGTGTCCCCGCGTGCCGGCCAAAGGTGTGAACCTGCGCGATTATTCGTCGCCGGGCCGCGCGCTGTCAAGGTCCGCCTCCGATCGCGGTCTGGCGAGGCCCCCGCGGTCCGTGCGACAATCGGCCGCTGACGTCCGCCGGGGCCTACCGGCAGCGACGCATCACCCATGACCAGCGGCTCGACGACGAGCGAGGGCAGCGCGTGCCCGCCGGGGTGAACCGGCGTGACGTCGCCGTCGCGGTGGCCGTCGTGCTCCTTGGGGTCGTCGTGATCGGCCTCGGGCTCGGGGTGGAGCCCGGCGTCCAGACCGACCCGCTCGGCCCGCGGGCGTTCCCGCTCACGCTCGGCGGCGCGATCGTGCTCTGCGGGCTCCTGCTCGGCGTCGCGGCCGTCACCGGCGACCGGTGGACGGTCTCGACCGCGATGTTCGTGGAGTCGGCCGACGACGACGCCAGCGAGGCGGCGGTCCACTCTCCATGGCGGCTCGTCCTGGCCGTGGCCGCCACCGCGGCCTACCTCTTCCTGTTCGAGCGCCTGGGGTACCTTCTCGCCACGCCCCTCTACATCGCGGCCATCATGCTCCTCCATCCGGGGGTGCGGGCTCGCGCGTTCGTGAGCGCCCCCGTGCTCGTGACGCTCGGCCTCTACGCCGCCTTCCGGTTCGGCCTGCTCATCCCGATCCCGGACGGGATCCTCGAATCGTGGCTCCCGTGGTGAGGCGCGGCCGGTGAGCCTGCTCGAGGGGCTGGCCGGCGGCTTCGTCAGCGCGCTCGAGGGGCCGCGCATCGTCGCCATGGTCGGCGGCGTCGCGTGGGGAATCATCGGCGGCGCCATCCCGGGGATCAGCGGCGCCGTCGCCATGGCGCTCGTCCTCCCGTTCACCTACGCCATGGACGCCACGACCGCCCTCGTGATGCTCGCCGGCGTGTGGGCCGGCGCGAACTACGGGGGCTCGATCCCGGCCATCCTGATGCGAATTCCCGGCACGCCGGCGTCCGCCGCATGCCTGATGGACGGCTACGAGCTGACGCGGCAGGGCAAGGCGGCGAAGGCTCTCGGGGTCTCGCTCGTCTGCGGAACCATCGGGGGCCTGATCAGCATCGTCGTGCTGATCGCGATGGTCCTCCCCCTGGGGGAAGTGGTGCTCCAGTTCGGATCGCCCGAGACGTTCGCTCTCGCGCTGTTTGCTCTCACCCTCCTCGCCGGGTTGGCCGAGGCGAGCTTCCTGAAGGGTCTCGCGTCGGGCTTCGTCGGCTTGCTCCTCACCACCGTCGGGCTCGACACGCTCACCGGCTCCCTGCGGTTCACGTTCGGCCGGACCGAGCTGTTGACCGGCGTCGACGTCGTCGCCGCGATGGTCGGCCTCTTCGCGATCACCGAGATGCTCTACCGCATCGCGCATCCGGGCGAGGCTCCCGTGGTCCTGACGGATCGCGCGCACACCGCCTTCCCGACGCTCCGCGAGCTGCGGGAGCTCTGGCCGGCCACCCTCGTCGGCACCATCGTCGGCCTGATCGTGGGCGTGATGCCGGGCGCCGGGGCGACCGCGTCCTCCTTCGTCGCGTACAACGAGGCGCGCCGGTGGTCGAAGCGGCCGGAGCTGTTCGGGAAGGGATCGATGGAGGGCGTGGCCGCGCCCGAGACGGCGAACAACGCGGTGCAGGGGGGCGACCTGGTGCCGACGCTGGCGCTGGGCATCCCGGGCTCCAACTCGGCGGCGATCATGCTGGCCGCGCTCATCCTGCACGGCATCCAGCCCGGCCCGTTCCTCCTGTCCAAGCACCCGCAGCTCGTCTACACGCTGTTCGCCGGGCTCCTCATCGTGAACCTCCTGATGATCCCGGTGGGTCTCGTGATCCTGCGGCTGTGTCTCCTGGCCCTCCACCTCGCGACGCCGGTCCTCGTCTCGGCCGTGCTCGCGCTGTGCGTCATCGGCACGTACGCCTCGGAGCTCCACATCGTGAACCCGTGGACCGCGCTGGCCTTCGGGGTCCTGGGCTGCGCGATGCGCGCCTACGGCTTCTCGCCGGCGGCGATGGTGCTGGGCATGGTGCTGGGCGTGATGGCGGAGAGCGAGCTCCGGCGGTCGCTCATCATCTCCCACGGGAGCTGGACGATCTTCGCGACGCGGCCGATCACGGCGGCGCTGCTCGCGCTGACCGTGGCCGTGCTGGTCTACCCCCTGGTGTTGGGCGCCTTGCGCCGGTGGCGGACGAGCGGGCTGCCGGCGGCGACCTGACCCTCGACCACAAGGAGGCGAGTGACATGAAGATGCGCTGGGCTCTCGCAACCCTGACGGCCGCTGTGCTCGCCCTGACCGTGGCGGCCGGGCCGGACCCCGCGTCCGCCCAGCCGTTCCCGACGCGTCCGATCACGTTCGTCGTGGGGTTCGCCCCGGGCGGGGGCGCCGACGTCTTCGCGCGCGCGCTCGCGGACGCGGCCCGCAGCATCCTCCCGCAGGCGATCGCGGTGGAGAACCGGCCGGGCGCCGGCGGGACGGGCGCCGCGGCGTACGCGGCGGGCCGCCCTGCCGACGGCCACACCATCCTGTTCGCGCACGCCGGGTCGTCGATCATCACGCCGACGATCACCAACCAGCCGCAGCTCAAGTGGGACGCCTTCGAGCCGGTGGCTCGGATCCACGCGGAGGAGGAGTGGCTGTTCGGGCATCCCGACGCGCCGTGGCAGACCATCGAGCAGGTGGCCGCCCACGCCAAGGCGCATCCCAAGCAGCTGCGGGTCGCCGGCTCCGCGATCGGCGGGATCGACAGCTTCGTGGTGCTCTCCTGGGAAAAGGCGGCCGGCATCGACGTCGAGTACATCCCGCACGAGGGCGGGGGGCCGGCCACGCTCGCCTTCCTCGGCAAGAACGCCGAGCTCCTCATCGGCAACATGTCCGAGGTCAGCCAGCACGTCGAGGCGAAGAAGATGGTGCCGCTCGCGGTGGCCAGCGAGAAGCGGAGCGGCATCTTCCCGAACGTCCCTACCCTCAAGGAGAAGGGCTGGGACGTGGTGATGGTGCAGTGGCGGAGCGTGCTCGCGCCCAAGGGGACGCCGGCGCCCCGCGTCGCGGCCCTCGCCGAGGCGTTCCAGAAGGCGATGGGCGCCGAGTCCTGGAAGGCCTTCAACCAGAACTCCAAGGCGATCGACGCCTTCCTCGGGCCCGCGGACTTCCGGAAGTTCCTCACCGCCGAGGAGGACCGGTTCATCAAGATCATCGACCAGCTGGGCTTGCGGAAGAAGTAGAGCCGTCGCGTGGACGTCTCCCAGATCGGCTACGCCGCGTCGTCGGGCCCGGTGGAGCGCTACTTCCCGCTGGCGCGGCGGCAGTCGCTCGGCTGGCTCGAGTTCTCGTGCCAGAACCCCGTGAACTTTCCCCAGACGTTCGACCGGGCGCGGACCCGCCGCGTCCGGTCGCTCGTCGACCGCTCGGGCGTCCGGTGCGGGCTCCACTCGGCCTCCTTCGTCAACACCGCGGAGATCATGCCCACGGTTCGCAAGGCCGTCCTGGCCCATCTGCGGGAGTACGTCGACCTCACCGCCGCGCTCGGCTGCGAGTACCTCGTGGTCCACTGCGGCTTCCACTTCAGCGCGTATCTCAAGACGGTGCGGGCGGCCCTCTACGAGACGATGGCGCGCGCGGTCGAGTACGGCGAGCGCCACCAAGTGCCGCTGGTCATCGAGAACATGAACCCGCTGCCGGGCGACTCGGAGTTCCAGTATCTCGGCGTGACGGTCGAGGAGTTCCGAGCGCTCTTCGACCGGATCCGGTCGCCCTACCTCGGCCTCGCCCTCGACGTGGCCCACTGCGAGCTGGTTCCCGGCGGCACGGTCTCCTTCGTGCGCGCGTTCGGCGGGCGGATCCACTCCGCCCAGATCTCGGACAACCGCGGCCGCATCGACGAGCACCTCACGATCGGGGAGGGGACGATCGACTTCGGCCGGGTGCTCCGCGCGCTCCGCGGGATCGGCTTCACGGGGCCGCTCATCATCGAGCTCTTCGACGTGCCGAAGAAGCTCCGGAGTCACCGCCGGCTGCTGGCGCTCCTGGCGGGGCGCCCGCGGGCCGCGCGCCGCTCGCGTCGCCGTCCGGGACGGGCCTAGCCGGCCCGGAGCGCCTCCGTCACCGGGAGGCGGGCGGCGCGCACCGCCGGCAGGAGCCCGCCGGCGAGGCCGATGGCGAGCGCCCACGCGAGGCCCCGGAAGAGCAAGCCCCACGTCACGCGGAAGTCGAACGCCACCTGCGAGAAGGTGCTGAAGTTCAGGGTGGCGAGGGAGACGCCGTCGCAGTAGAGGTAGGCCATCGCCCCGCCGGCCGCGCCGCCGCCGAGCGCCAGGACGAGCGCCTCGATCATCACCGACACGACGACCGGCAGGCCCCCGAAGCCGATGGCCCGCAGCGTGGCGATCTCCACCTGGCGGCTCGCGATGGCCGAGTACATGCAGTTGAGCGCGCCGAAGGTCGCGCCGACCGCCATGAACCCGGCGACGGTGTACCCGAGCACGTTGATCAGGTTTGACAGGATCATCGCCTGCTTCGCGTAGTACTCCGGCTCCCGGAGCACGCTGATCGAGAAGCGCCGATCGGCGCTCACGCGGTCCCGGAACGCCTCGAGGCCCGCCGCGGAGCCGTCGGCGAGCCGCGCCGTGACCGACTGGTACCCCTGGCGCCGGAACGCCGACATGGTCACGTCCGCGTCGGCCCAGATCTCCGACTCGTGGACGTCGCCGCCGGAGGCGAAGTGCCCGACCACGGTCCAGTCGCTGTCGCGGAAGCCGATCCGGGAGCCGACGCCGAGGCCCGCGAACTCCCGCGCGGCCTTCCGGCCAACCACGACTTCCCGCCGCCCGGGCGTGAAGGGGCGCCCCTCCACGATGGCAACCTCGTCGCGGACCGCGAAGGCCGACGGCCCGACGCCGCGGAACGGCACGTTGCTCGGCTCGACGTCGCCGTGACGGGGCAGGTCCACCATCACCACGAGCTCCGGCGACGCCAGCGGGCCCCCGTCGCCGTTGCGGGCGATGCCCGGCACCGTGCCCAGGAGGGTGGCCACGTCCCGCGCCACGCCGCTCGAGAGCTCGGCGTCGGAGCCCGCGCGCAGCAGGATGACCCGGTCGGGGCGTCCGGTGCTCGCGAGCGTGTGGCGGAACCCCTCGGACATCGCGAGGACCGAGACCAGCACGCCGACCACGCCGGCGATTCCCACCACCACGACGAGCGACGTCCCCGCCCGCTGCGGGAGGGTGCGCAGGTTCATCAGCGCGATCTCGACGACCTGGTGGAGCGCGCGCACCGGCGGTCTCAGCGGTGCCCGGCGAGGGCGTCGACGATCCGGAGCCGCCGGGCGCGCCAGGCCGGCGGCAGTCCGACCGCGAGCGCCAGGCCCACGATGATCGCGGCACCCACCAGCCAGGTCTCGGCCGTCACGTAGAGTGGCGGGAAGCGAGAGCCGATGGCGCGGTTGAGTCCCGGGAGGACGGTGGCGGCGACCAGCATGCCGAGGCCGCCCGAGAGGGCGAGGAGCACGAGCGCTTCCGCCAGCACGAGCCCGGTCACCTTGCCGTCGGAGAACCCGAGCGTCTTGAGAATCGCCAGCTCCGGTACGCGTTCGCGGACCGACTGGGCCATCGTGTTGCCGGTCATGAGCAGGATGGTGAAGAAGACCGCGGCGAGGATGCGGGACACGAGGGCGCCGAGGTCGCCGATCTGCTTCGCGAAGCCGACAGCGAACTCCTTCTCGGGCTGGGTCTTCGTCTCGTCGGGGGAGTTCTGGAAGCGCGCGTCGATCGCGGCGGAGATCGCCCGGGCCTGGGTCGAGTCGTCGATGCGGACGATGTACCAGCCCGTGCGGCCCTTGCCCAGGAGCCGCGCCTCGTCGAAGTGCGCGGCGTTGATCAGGACGACGTCGGTGTTGGCGAGGGCGGCGGGATCGTCGGCGTCGAGCACGCCGACGAGGTCGAACTCCCAGTCGAGGCCGCCGTCGCTCCTCGGGTGGATCTCGGAGCTGATGGGCAGCTTCTGCCCCACCTTCCAGCCGTAGCGCTGGACCAGGCGCACCCCCGCCACGGCGCCGGTCCGCGTCCGGGCGAATGCCTCCCGCTGGTCGGCCGGGATCGTGAACTCCGGGTACATGTCGAGATACCGCGCCGGGTCCACCGCGAACACCGGGAAGGCGTTGCTCTCGTTCTGGTACTTGGCGCCGAACCACTCCGCGTGGGCCACCCCGACCACGCCGGGGACCCGCTCGATCTGGCGCAGGTGCGAGATCGGGAGGAGCTCGATGATGGAGTAGCGCGCGGTGGTGAGGAGCCGCTTCGCGTCGGCGCTGTCGGCGCCCGACTGGAACGCCATGGTGACGGCCTGGAGGAGTCCGAACAGCACGAAGGCCACGAAGACCGAGAGGAGGGTGAGCACGGTGCGGGTCTTCCGACGGAGCAGCGCGGCCCAGAGGAGAGGAAGGTAGCGCACGGGTCAGGCCGAGCTCCCGTTGAGCGTGCCCTTGTCGAGCAGGACCCGGCGCCGCGCGTACTCGGCCGCCTTCGGGTCGTGGGTCACCATCACCACGGTCTTCCCGTGCTCCTGATTCAGCATCTGGAGGAGCGCGAGGATCTCCGCGGCGGTGGCCCGGTCGAGGTCGCCGGTCGGCTCGTCGCAGATGAGGAGCGTCGGATCCGACACGATCGCCCGGGCGATGGCGACGCGCTGCTCCTGGCCGCCGGACAGCTCCCTCGGCTTGTGCCGCGCCCGGTCCGCGAGGCCCACCAGCGTCAGCGCGATGAGCGCGCGCCGGCGCCGCTCCGCCGCCGGAAGGCTGGTCAGGAGGAGCGGGAGCTCCACGTTCCGCTGGGCCGAGAGCACCGGCATCAGGTTGTAGAACTGGAAGACGAAGCCGACGTTCGCCGCCCGCCAGCGGGTCAGCTCGCCGCTCGAGAGTGAGTCGATGCGCCGGCCGCCCACGACGATCTGGCCCGCGGTGGGGGTATCCAGCCCGCCGATGAGGTTCAGGAGCGTCGTCTTGCCGGAGCCCGACGGTCCCATCAGCGCGAGGAAGTCGCCCTCGGGGATGTCGAGGTCGATCCCGTGGAGGACCTCGATGCGCTCGTTCCCGCGCCGGTAGGCCTTGGTGACGCCGCGGATCTCGACCAGGCTCATCGCGACGGCGGGGCTCGCGTCGGGTCCGGCGGGCCGGCGGTCTAGCCGCCCTCGCCGAGCTTCACCGCGGCGCCGTCCCGGAGGGAATCCGGCGGGGACAGCACGACCCGCTCGCCGGCCCGGAGCCCGGTCAGCACCTCGCGCTCGCGGCTCTGCGCCTGGCCGACCGTGACCCGGCGCCGCTCCACCTTGCCGTCCTTGTACACGAACACGACCGCCTGGCTGCGGTCCGCCTGGCCCGTGTCCGGGCGCACCGCGTCGGCGGGCACCAGGACGCCCGCGCGCGCGGGCGCAGCCCCGCCCGGGGCCGGGGACGCAGGGTCGAGGAAGGCCACGCGCACGCCCATGTCCGGCACCACGCGCGGGTCCTTCTTCTTGAGCGCGATGCGGACCTTGACCGTCGCCTTGCTGCGGTCGGCCGTCGGGATGATCGCGATCACCTCGGCCGGGATCTTCGAGTCCGGGTACGCGTTCAGCGTGGCCTCGACCGGCTGGCCGGGCTGGACTCGGTTGATGAACGCCTCGTTGACGTCCACCTGGATCTCGAGCGAGTCCATGTCCACGATGGTGCCGATACCGGTGCGGGTATAGCCGCCGCCCGCGGAGATGGGCGAGATCATCTCACCGGGCTGGGCGGCCTTGGCGACGACCATCCCGCCGAACGGCGCCCGGATCACCGTGTTCGCGAGCTGCACCTCGGCGACCGCTACGGCCTGCTGGGCGACGCGGATCTGCTCGCCGGCGGCGATCTCGCGGGCGCGGAGCGCGTCCCGCTGGGCGCGGGCGGCGTCGAGGGGCTGCTCGTTGGTCACCTCGGCGACCGACACGGCTTCCTGGGCGACCCGCACCTGCTCGCCGATCGCGGCGAGCCGCGCCTTCAGCGCGTCCCGCTGGGCGCGGGCGGCGTCGAGGGCCTGGGCCGCGATCAGCTGGCGGGCGAAGAGATCCTGCTGGCGCTCGTGGTCCCGCTCGGCCTGGACGAGCTGGGCGCGGACCTCCGCCTCCTGGGACTGCGCCGCGGCCAGCTGGGCCCGGGCGGTCGCCAGCGGGGACTGGCGCTTGAAGAGCTCCCGCTGACGCTCGTGATCGCGCTCGGCCTGCTCGAGCTGCGCGCGGATCTCGGCGACCTGGGAGCGCGCGGCGGCCAGCTGGGCCCGAGCCAGGGCGAGCTGCGCCTGGACCTCGGTGTCGTCGAGCCGGGCGAGCACTGCGCCCTCCTCGACGCGCATGCCCTCCTCGATCAGCACCGCGGTCACCTTCCCGGTGATCTTGGCGGACACGGTGGCCTGGCGACGCGCGGTGACATAGCCGCTCGCGTCCAGGACCGAGGCGCCGTCCGCCGGCGAGACCGGGCGCGCGGCGGCAGTGCGGACCGTGGGGGGCGCGGCCCGCGCCACGACCAGCCAGAGCCCGACGGCGGCGAGCGCGACCAGCCCCGCAGCGCCCAGGAGGAGCGGCCCACGGCGGGCGCGCGGGCCCCGCGCCTCGCGATCGATGCGCAGCTCTTTCAGAAGGTCGGAGGTGTCCATGGAACCGGGAGCGTGGCGGCGCCGGCGGCCGACCTCCCCCAGTGTGCCACAGGCCCGCGCACGGCCGGCCGGCCTCCGGCCTCGCGGTCCGGCGGCGCGGCCGGCTTGGCGCGGCGAGTCGCGAGGTGCGGGCGCTACTCGGGGAGGCCCTGGAGCGCGTACATCAGGACGAGGGCCGGGGTCGGCTTGCCGAGCGCGCCGAACCACTTCGAGTAGATCGCGCCGATCGCGCCCGACCGGTAGATGCGAGCCAGCGCGCGGTTGGCGACCAGCCGGAACGCCGAGTCGTCGCGGCGCACCATGAAGCCGTACGGCTCGTAGGACAGGTCGTCGGAGACGAGCGCGTAGCGCGCGGTCCCCCGGGCCTGGAGCACCAGGCCGATGAGGATGGTGCGGTCCGAGGCGTACGCCTCGATCTTCGACGTCTGCAGCGCCGCGAGGCCCTCGTCGTGGTCCTTCACCGGCACGATCGTCGCGGAGATCGACGTCCCCCGCAGGAAGTCCGCGACCGCGCGCTCGGTCGTCGTGCCCGGCACGACGCCCACCCGCTTGCCCGCAAGGTCTCCGACCGTCTTGAGCCCCGACCCCTCGGCGATCAGGAGGCTCGCGCCGTCGACGAACGTCATCAGGGTGAAGTCGACCTTCTCCTGGCGCGACAGCGACGCCGTGGTCGAGCCGCACTCCATGTCCACCGTGCCGTTGGCCACCGACTCGATGCGGTTCTCGGGCGTCACCGGGACCCACTTGACCTGCATGGTGGCGAGCTTCAGCTCCTGCTGGACGGCGATGGCGATCTCCTGGCAGAGGTCGATCGAGTAGCCGGTGGGCTTCCCGTCCGAGCCCGTGTAGGAAAAGGGCAGGGCGTTCTCCCGGAAGCCCATGGTCAGGGTGCCGCTGTCGCTCACCTTCTTCAGCGTGCCCGTGAGCGTCTGTGCATGACCGGCCGTGGCCCCGAGGGCCGTCAGGATCGCCAGCATCATCATCGCGCGTCGCCGCATTGGAGCCTCCCCGGTCGGAACCATCGTCGTTGGCCGTCTCGTCGCAGCTATGGTGGCGGTAGTCTATCGACCGGCGCGGACACCGTCAAACGGCGCCGCCGCCTGGCGTCTCACTCCATGATGCGGACCCCGCTCACGAAGTAGCTGGTCTCGCCGAAGCAATTCGTCGGCAGCCCGCGATGCTCGCGGTAGTGCAGGACGACGCGCTTCCCCAGCGCCGCGTTCAGTTGGGGCGCAAGGCCCGCGTCGCGGACGCTGAAGTACCAGACGACCGGCGTCACGCCGGGGACGATGGAGATGGCCAGCTCGCCCTCGTAGGTCTTGCAGACCCAACCCTTGCTCGAGAACTTCTGGAGGATGCCCGCCCGCTCGCCCTCGGAGTAGGCCCAGTTGAGGACGACCCAGACGTAGAGCCCGCCGACGAGCAGCGCGGCGAGCAGGACCACGGCCAGGACCCGGCCCACGCGGCTCATGAGTGTCGCGCCTCCACGTCCCTACCGTACACCAGAAGCGCCGGCCGGCGCGCCACGCGGTCCCCGGCGGGCTCGCGGCCTGCTATGATGCGGGACGTGTCCCTTCCGAGCGTCCGCGCCGCCGGTCTCCACGCGCTGGCCGGAGCCGGACTCTGGGTCGCCACCGGGTGCGGCGTCATCATCGACGAGCCGCAGATCGACACGCGCAACGAGCAGCGCCCCGGCACCTGGGTCAGCCGCCTCGAGACCGAGATCGCGAACTTGCGCGGCGCGTACGACGACATGATCGTGAAAGCGACGCCGGCCCAACGCCGCCGGCTTCCCAGCATCGGCTCGGAGCTCTCGCGACTGGCCGACGCCGCGGCGTCGATGAAGGACGACCTCGACTGGAAGCGCGGCCACTTCGGCGAGCACCTCGCCAAGGCGGAGTCCCTCGCGACCTCGATCGACCAGCAGCTCACGGGGGCGCCCGTGACGTCGGCCGTCCGGTCCCGCTGGTGGGACACCGCCTACGCCCTCGGGTACGTCCGGGAGTTCTACCGCGCGGTGGGCCCCGAGCGCCTCTACCAGGTCCAGGACGATCCCCGCGGCGTCGTGAAGCTCCGGACCGGCGCCCCGTCCGGGGACGGCTACGACGCGTCGTTCGAGGTCGGCCAGGTCAAGCGGAGCTACGACCAGATGATGAAGGCCTGGCGGGACGCGCCCGTGCGCCGCACGGGGCCACCGTGGGCCGGGCAGCTCGACAAGGAGCTCCTGGGGCTGGCCGATCCCGTGAGCGCGCTGGCGCGGGTCAACGCCGGCGAGCGGACGGCGGTGACGCCCGCCGCCGAGCGCGTGCGCCAGCAGGTCGAGCGGGTCCGCCCGCTCGTCGAGGCGCGCGAGGCGGAGCTTCCGCGTCCCTTTCTCGAGGCCTGGGAGCAGATGTCCGGCGGGGTCCGGTCCTTCGGCAAGCCCTGAGCGCCGCCGCGCGGCGGCTCGATCGTCGCATCGCATGGCATCGTCGGCACCTGACACAGGAGGACGCGTGCATGAGCTCGAATGACAAGGTCGCGATCGTCACCGGCGCGGGCAGCGGCATCGGCATGGCCGTCGCGGTGACACTGCTGAAGCACGGCTACTCCGTCGCGCTGGCCGGACGGCGCGCGGACGCCCTCGCGCAGGCGGTGCAGGAGGCCGGCGCCGCGGGCTCGCGGGCGCTCACCGTGGCCACCGACGTCGGCAACCCGACCTCGGTGCGCGCGCTGTTCGAGCGCACCAAGGAGCGCTTTGGCCGTCTGGACCTCCTGTTCAACAATGCCGGCACCGGGGCGCCGGGGATCCCGATGGAGGACCTCACGTTCGAGCAGTGGCAGAACGTCGTCAACGTCAACCTGACGGGCGTCTTCCTGTGCACGCAGGAGGCGATCCGGATCATGAAGGCGCAGACGCCGCGAGGCGGCCGGATCATCAACAACGGGTCGATCTCGGCCCACACGCCGCGGCCCAACTCTGCGCCGTACACGTCGACGAAGCACGCGGTCACCGGCCTCACCAAGTCGACGGCGCTCGACTGCCGGAAGTACGACATCGCCTGCGGGCAGATCGACATCGGGAACGCGCTGACCCCCATGGCCGCGCGCATGGCGAAGGGCGTGCCGCAGGCGAACGGGGAGATCGCCGTGGAGCCGCTGATGGACGTCCAGCGGGTGGCCGACACCGTCCTTCACATGGCCAGCCTGCCGCTCGACGCCAACGTGCTGTTCGTGACGATCATGGCGACCAAGATGCCGTTCGTCGGCCGTGGGTGAGGCGCCCGGCTACTTCTTGCTGGGGTCGTCCGCGGGGTTGACGTACGTGAACGCGAGCGGCCCCATCGCCGACACCTCGATCACCGTCGGCTGCTTGGTCAGCACGAAGTGGTTCGTCCCGGCGGGCGCCACCACCAGGCTCCCGGCCGGGAACGGCTTCGCGCTCGCCGCCGCGAGCTTGTCACCCATGCCCACGAGGAGCGTCCCGCTCAGCACCGTGACCACCTCGTCCGTCGGATGCGAGTGCGCCTGGATCCGGTAGTTGGCGGGGAGCTTCACCCGGATGACGAAGAGTCCGTCCTTGCTCGGGTCGCCGTAGAGCACCGCGGCCTTGGCGCCTCTCGGCACCATGGGCGGCGCGTCGCCCCACTTGATGGTGGACGGGGTGTACATGCCGTGCGGCGCGTCGTCCGCGCGGGCGAGGAGCGCGGCGTTCGCGAGGAGCACGATGGCCAGCACCACGGCGAGTCGGGTCCGCATGTCGAGCCTCCTGTGTCGCTCTGCTTTTGGGGGCCGTTCGGCCGTCGACGCGACCCCCGTGAGCGTGTTGAGAGAGTCTCACAGCGATCGCCGCGGCGTCGATCCGCGGAATGCTCCGCGGCGTCGGGGCGGGACCGGACAGCCGAGCCCCCGGCGCGGGGGCGCGCGGCGCGACGGAGTATGATGACGACGATGACTCGATCCCTCCTCGTGCTGCTCCTGGCGGGCGTGGCGGCCGCGGGCTGCTCCACCACGCAGCCGGACTCCCTCCAGCAGGACGCCGACCTGTGTTTCCGGCCCCGCTCCTTCACGGAGGAGATTCCCAAGATGTACTGGGGTGACCCGGAGCGCGATCCCTGCTGGCGATTCCGGCGCGTCGTGCCGGACCGCTGAGGAGCGCCGCCGCGGGCAGCGGTCGCGCGCAGCGCGACCCATCCGGCATCCCGCCATCGACGGAGGAGGTTGGTCGCATGAATCGGTGGACCCGCGCAATCCTGGTCGTCCTTTCGATCGCGCTCGCGAGCTGCGCCGGGCAGTCCGGCGAGCACCGGCACCCGACGGCGGCGGCCGCGCCCCCGCCGATGGTCTACGAGGGGCTCGGGAGCTACCACCAGAGCATCACCGCCTCGGACGCGGCACAGGCGTACTTCGACCAGGGGCTGCGGCTCGTCTATGCCTTCAATCACCTGGAGGCGGAGTCCGCGTTCCGTGAGGCGACGCGCCTCGACCCGACCTGTGCGATGTGCTACTGGGGTATCGCACTCAGCCAGGGATCGAACTACAACAGCGCGACCGACGCCGACAGGGAGCGAACTGCCTTCGCGGCCATCCAGCAGGCCTTGGTATTGGCCGGTCCAGCCACGGACCGCGAGCGGGCGACAATCGAGGCGCTCTCGAAGCGGCACGCTCTCACACCCACGACCCAGCGGGCGGAGCTAGACCGCGCGTACGCCGACGCCATGCGCGAGGTGACGCGGCGCTTTCCAGACGACCTCGACGCCGCCACGCTGTTCGCGGACGCTCTCATGAACCTCCGGCCGTGGAATCTGTGGAAGCCCGACGGTAGCATGCAGCCCGAGACGCCGGAGATCCTCGAGACCCTGGAACGGGTGCTGCGGACGAACCCGGACCACCCAGGCGCGCTCCATCTTTACATCCACGCCGTCGAGGGCGGTCCCCACCCGGAGCGGGCCGAGGCGGCCGCCGACCGGCTGGGGCCCCTCATGCCGGGAGCAGGGCACATGGTCCACATGCCCTCCCACATCTACCTACGGATCGGCCGCTATGCCGACGCCGTGGATTCGAACGTCGCGGCGGTGAAAGCCGATCGCGCGTACTTGGCGAAGGGCCGGACGAACCCCATGGTCACCGGGCTCTACTACCCGCACAACCTCGACATGCTCTGGCAGGCGGCCAGCATGGGGGGGCGGGCGGCCGAAACGACCCGGGCCGCGCGCGAATTCGCCGAGTCCGTGCCGCCCACCATGCTCCGCGAGATGTCGGACATGGAGACCGCGCCTGCCGCGCCGTACTTCGCGCTGGCGCGCTTCGGCCGCTGGGAGGAGATCCTGCGGCAGCCGGCGCCGCCGGCCGAGTTCCCGTACGTCACGGGCGCCTGGCGCTACGCGCGCGGCCTGGCGTTCATCGCCACCGGGCGCCGGGCCGAGGCCGAGGCGGAGCTCGCCGCGATCCGGCAGCTCTCCGCGGCGGTGCCGGCGGAGCGGACGCTCGCCGGCTTCTTCAAGACGCGGACGATCCTCGATCTTGCCGCCACCGTGCTGGCGGGGGAGATCGCGGCGCGCACGGGTCAGACCGACGTGGCCGTCCGGCACCTTCTCGCGGCCGTCGCGGAGCAGGACGGCCACTGGTTCACGGAGCCGCCCGTGTGGTACTACCCGGTGCGCCAGTCGCTCGGCGCGGCGCTGCTCGCGGGCGGCCGGCCGCTCGAGGCCGAGGCCGTCTACCGCGACGACCTCAAGCGCAACCCCGACAACGGGTGGTCCCTCTTCGGGCTCGCGCGGAGCCTCGAGGCGCAGGGCAAGAGCGCCGAGGCCGCCACCGTGCAGACCCGTTTCCAAAAGGCCTGGGCCCTGGCCGACGTGACGCTCTCCGCGTCGAGGTTCTGAGCGGCCGGCTGGTGTCGGGTGTCGCCCCCGGGCCCTCCGGGCCCTTACCGGAGTGTCTGTAGGGGTTTACCCCGTCTTGCTATCCGCGCCCCGGTGTCCGAATCTGCCTGGCGGGGTAGGGAATAACCGCCCGCCGATTCTGAGGAATCGGGTCGGCTGCCGGTGACAGTGGTAGTCCAGGACGGAGGGTCGGATGCGGGTGTTGTTGCTGGGGGTGGGGGGGTTCATCGGGTCGCACCTGGTTGACCGGCTGCTGCGGGACCCCAGCTACGAGGTCGAGGGTCTCGACCTCACCGACGAGAAGCTCGAAGAGGCCCTCCAGGTCCCGAGGTTCAAGTTCGTCCGCGCCGACATCCGCCAGGAGCGGGAGACCACGCGCGCCATGATCGAACGGGCCGACGTGGTCGTCGATCTGATCGCGCACGCGAACCCGAGCATCTACGTGGCCAAGCCTCTCGAGGTCTTCGAGCTGAACTTCACGGAAAATCTTCACATCGCCGAGGCGTGCGTCGAGAAGGGGAAGCGCCTCGTGCAGTTCTCCACCTGCGAGGTGTACGGCAAGACGCTGGCCGCCGTGGCCCCCGACATGCTCCAGGACCCCGACGATCCCCGGCACGCGCTGTTCAGCGAGGACGCGACCGACTTCATCCTCGGCCCCGTGAACAAGCACCGCTGGATCTACGCCTGCGCGAAGCAGCTTCTGGAGCGCGTCATCCACGCCTACGGGCTCCGCGAGGGCCTGAACTGGTCGGTGGTGCGGCCCTTCAACTTCATCGGGCCCAAGATCGACTACCTGACGACCGCGCAGGAGGGCAACCCCCGCGTGTTCTCCCACTTCATGAGCGCGCTGCTCGAGGGCACCCAGATGAAGCTGGTCAACGGGGGCCACCACAAGCGCTGCTACACCTACATCGACGACGCGGTCGACTGCATCGAGCGGATCATCGCGAACCCCGACGGCGTGTGCGACCGGCAGATCTTCAACGTGGGCAGCCCGCAGAACGAGCTGTCGATCCGCGGGCTGGCCGAGCGGATGCGCGACCTCTATGCGCGGAAGTTCCTGCGGCGAGGGCAGCGGCTGCCGGACCTCGTGGACGTCGACAGCCGGGACTTCTACGGGGAAGGTTACGAGGACTCCGACCGTCGCATCCCCGACATCACCAAGGCCCAGACGCTCCTCGGCTGGCGGCCGAAGTACGGTCTCGACGAGACCATCGAACGGAGCATGGCGGGCTTCGCGCCCTACGCCACGACCTGATGCCCGGGCAGCCGGCGCCTCCGGGCCGGCTCGCCATCACCATCCCCGCCTACAACGCCGCGAAGACGCTCGAGGGCGTCTTCGACCGCATGCCGCCCGAGATCCTGGCGCGTGATCCCCGCTACGTCGTCGTCAACGACGGCAGCACCGACGCGACGGCCGCGGTGGCGCGCCGGCTCCAGTCGCGGTTCCCGTCGCTCGAGCTGATCGAGCACCCCCGGAACCGCGGGTACGGAGGCGCGGCCCAGACCGGCCTCGGCCGGGCCCTCGAGGTCGGCGCGGACGTGGTGGCGTGGGTTCACGGCGACGGCCAGTACGCGCCGGAGTCCCTCCCGGCCCTTCTCGCGCCGCTCGACGCCGACCGGGCGGACGTCGTCCAGGGTTCGCGCCTCCGGGGCGGGGGCGCCTTGAAGGGCGGCATGCCCGTCTACAAGTACGTCGCGAACCGCGGGCTGACCTGGATGGAGAACCGCGTCTTCGGGCTCCGGCTCGCGGAGTACCACAGCGGCTACATGCTCTACCGCCGCGCGGCACTCGAGGCGATCCCGTTCCGGCGCTTCACGACGCGGGGCTTCGTCTTCGACCAGGAGATGCTGGTCGCCGCGCGGATCCTCGGCCTCCGTGTGGTCGACCTGCCGATTCCCACCCGCTACGCGGGGGAGGTCTCGCACCTCCGGCCGATCCCGTACGGGATCGCCGTGCTGCGGCTCATGGGGCGGTACATCCGGGGCGACTACCACCGCCTCGTGCGGGAGCACGCGCCCTCCCGCTGACCGCGGCGCCGCCGGCGCCCCTCAGCGCCGGCGGGGGGCCCGCTCGAGCGCGAACGACTGGAGCTCGAAGCCGAGCGTCGTCGGCGTCTCGCCGACGTTGACCTCGAGGGCGCGGGGACCGAGCGCCTCCAGGGCGGTTCCGGCCGCCGCGCCCTTCATCCCGACGAAGGCGTGGGACTCGCGGAAGCGCCCCCGCAGGTCCCCCGACACGCCGAGCGCCCGGAGCGCCGCGACCGCCTCCTCGGTCAGGCGATTCGACGCCTCGTCACGGACCGCACCGGCGACGAGCGTGCCGTCCGGGAGCCCGCGGATCAGCGCCGCCAGGCGCGCCGCCGCGCCAGCGTCGTAGAAAGTGTCGAACGCGGCGGCCGCGCGGACCGCTCCGTCGGGGGCGAAAGCCACCAGGTTGTAGCCCCGGTCGTTCGGCGCCAGCTCGAGACCGTCGAGGACGATCGAGGCCGATTCCCCGTAGGGCTGGCCCGCGCTCCGGACGCGGAGGTCGCCCGGGCTCACGGCGCCGGTGCCGCCGATCCGGTAGCGGCCGTCGGGTGCCGCTCACCGGGCGCCGGTACCGGTACTCGAGCCTGACGACGTTGAGATCCGCCTGATGGTACGGCGGCGGGAGCGTTGCCGTGACCGCGCCATCCCCGTCGATCCGTGGCTCGCCGAGGGTGCGGCCGTTCAGCGACACACGCACCGACTGCTCGCGAGCCGGGATCGGCCGCCAGCGGCCGGAGCGTCGCCCGGAGGACCGGGTGCTCGCGCACGAACCCGTACGAGACCCAGCGCAGCGCCGTCGTTCCGCGCTCGGGCTGGGCGGCCACCTCCCAGAGATCCTCGTCGCCGTGGCTGTCCCGGAAGCGGAGGAACGGGGGCGGGGACTGCCGGAGCTCCCGCCACCTGTCCCGCCACGGCTTGGGCATCTCCGGGTCGGCGAGCCGCACGACGAGGAAGTCGAGGGGATAGATCCGGCGCAGGTACGCCTCGGCCGCCGGAGACGGGAACGGCGGGCCGGGCGCCGACAGGAGCTCTGACACCCGCGCCTGGAGCTGCGGGACGAAACCGGAGTACCCGTTCACGATGCGCTTGCCGTGGCCGATCGACCGGAGCATCGCGTCGGCGTCGGGCATCGGCGCGTAGAGCGGCCACTCCATGACCACGGCGTCCGGCGGCGCCCCCCGCAGGACGTGGTCCACGGGGCGGAGGAGTGCCGGCACCCGGCCGTAGGCGAGCGGGAACGTCGCGTACTCGAGCGCCAGGAGGACGCCGATGACGCTCACGGCCGGGACGAACGCCCGGCGGGGAAGGCGGGCGCGGAGCCACGTCACGCCGAAGGCCGCGAGGAGCGAGACGGCGAAGACCACCAGCACGCCGATCCGGTTGGCGGCGCGCAGCGCGCGGAGCGGCATCACGTACGGGTGGAGCCAGGCGTAGAGGCCCGGGCCGATGGGCCGGCCCGCGAGGTTGACGACGGGACCCAGCGAGAGCAGGAAGGCGAAGAGCGAGAGCCCGAGCAGGATCCGGACCCAGTCGTCCACGCCGAGCGCCCGGTCGGTGAGCCCGCGCTGCCGGCGTCGCCACCCCTCCACCGCCTGGCGGGTGACCAGGATCCCGAAGAGCGCCACCCCGGACGCGGTGAAGGAAGGCAGCCGGCGAAGCGCGCCGGACCGTCCGCCGGTCGCGAGGGCGAGCCCCGCCAGGACGATGGCGCAGACCGTCGCGATCTGGAGCGCCCGCTCCGGCCAGGCGCCGGCCGCGGAGCGCTCGCGCCGGAGCCAGAGGAGGCCGACCACGGCCAGCCCGAGCGCCACCGCGCCCATGAAGAGCGTTGCCTCGTAGGCGTAGCCCCGCGGCGGCAGCTGGTAGAGCCAGTTGGGTCGCATCTCCACGTACTGGAGCACCTCGGCCGAGCGCTCCTGCACGTCGGCGAGCCGGCGCTCGAAGCCGAGCTCGCGCCGGGTCACGAGGAAGGGCCACATCACCGGCGCCATCGCCACCGCGAGCGCCACCCCGCCGATGGCGGCCGTCAGGAGGGTGCGGACGCGCCAGCCAGACCACCGGAGCGCCAGGTACTGGAGGGCCACGACGCCGAGCGCGCACGCGACGATCACCCCGTAGTAGAGGACCGAGATCGCCTGGAGCCAGAAGGCGACGCAGAAGAGCGCGAGGTAGCGCGCCTTCTGGGACTCGAGGAAGCGCACCATGGCGTAGATCGCCACGGGGATCCCGAAGGTCATCTCCATGTTGAACTCGATGTACATGTCGGTGCGGTACGGGCACAGCGTGAACACGGCGGCGGCGATCAGGGCGGCGGCCGGGTCGCGCGTCAGCCGGATGGCCACGGCGTACATGGCCCAGCCCGACAGCGCCCAGAAGACGAGCAGCGCCACGTTGTAGGCGAGCACGGGATTGCCGGTGGCCGCGTGGAGCGGGCCGGCCAGGAGCGCCGGCACGAACAGGGGTTCGCTGAAGGTGAGCGCCAGCCCGACGGGATAGAAGGCGTTGCCCTGCATGAGCGCGCCCGGGTCCGTCACGAGGTTCCGGAACGCGGTGACCATCGCCCAGGTCAGGACGCGCGCGTCGGGGTTGTCGGGATAGTAGTGCGCGAGGTCGGTGACGAGCGGCCAGGTGTAGAGGACGACCGCGCCCAGCAGGAGGAGGAAGACGGCGGGGTGGATCCGCCTCATCCGCCGAGCAGCGCCGCGTACCGGTCGAGCAGGGACAGGACCTGGTCCCGCCCCTCCGAGGGCAGCGGCAGCACGACGCGGTCGATGCCCGCGGTCCGGAACCGGTCGAGCGCGGCCGCGTCGGGCTTGCCGCCGAAGACGGAGATCGAGATGGTCTTCGGATCGCGGCCCGCGCGCGCCGCCAGGCTCCGGAGCTCCGCGGTCTGCGCCAGGATCGCGTCGGCACCGGCCCGCCCGCGCGGGAACCAGCCGTCGCCGAACTCCACGACCCGCCGGAGCGTGTGCGGGCCCTCGCCGCCCAGGAGGACGGGCGGGTGGGGCCGCTGGACGGGCTTCGGCCACGACCAGATCCGGTCGAAGCGGACGAACTCCCCGTGGAACTCCGCCTCGTCCTTCGTCCAGATCTCCTTCATCGCGAGGACCCGCTCCCGCATGACGCGGAAGCGGGTGGCGAAGGCCGTCCCGTGGTGCTCCATCTCCTCGACGTTCCATCCGGCCCCGACGCCGAACAGGAAGCGCCCGTTGGACAGGAGGTCGAGACTGGCGATCTCCTTGGCGGTCACGATCGGGTCGTGCTGAATGATCAGGCAGACGCCGGTGCCGATCCGGAGCCGCGACGTCACGGCGGCCGCCGCCGCGAGCCCGACGAAGGGATCGAGCGTGTGCGCGTACTCCTTCGGCAGCGTGCCGCCCCCGGGCCAGGGCGTGCGGCGGCTCGTGGGGATGTGCGTGTGCTCGGTCACGAAGAGCGATTCGAAGCCGCGCGCCTCGAGCGCGCCGGCCAGCTCGTCGATACGGATCGAGTACTCCGTGGGGAAGATGAACGCGCCGATCTGCATCCCTGCCTCCTCGGACCGGGTGGATGCGGGAGCGCCGATTCCGCCACCGCGGGACGGGCGTCCCGACCGGGCGCCACCCCGCCATACTCTCTCACGGGCGTCGTCCGGCGCGCGCCGGGTCCCGCGCGCCGCCCTGCCTTGACTTGGCGGGAGGCGCTGCCGAGAATGGCGCCGACGCCGTGTCCGAGCTCGAAGATGCCCGAACCCGCCGAGACCCGGCCGGAAACTGGAGGTCCCTGATGAGCCTGGTTAGCCCACTTCGCGTCATTCTCGCGGTGCTCGCGAGCGCCGTCCTGGCCCTGTCCGGCGCGACGTCCGGAGAGGCGAAGGTCCTCCGGACCAACCTCCGCTCGGATCCCTCGATGGTCGACCCGATCACGTTCTCGGAGCTGGTGGCCGGGGACGTGATGAAGAACCTCTACGAGGGTTTCACGGAGATCGACAAGGATGGGGGCATCGCCCCCGCCCTGGCCCTCAGGTGGGAGGCCAGTCCCGACAACAAGGGCTTCCGTTTCCACCTGCGGAAGGGCGTGAAGTTCCACAGCGGACGCGAGTTCACGGCGAAGGACGTCAAGTGGACGTTCGAGCAGATTCTCCTGCCGGGCAACAAGGGCGGGCTCACCCTGACCTACCTCAAGATCATCGAGGGGGCGCAGGAGATGCAGGAGGGCAAGGCCACCCAGCTGTCGGGGGTGAAGGTCGTCGACCCGTACACCGTAGAGGTCCACTTCACCCGTCCCGACGTGCTGTTCCCGATCTACCCGTTCCAGTTCATGGACAGCGGGATCGTCGCGCAGCAGGGCGCCGACTGGCACACGAAGGTGTCGGCCGGCACCGGCCCCTTCAAGTTCGTTTACTGGAAGAAGGGGCAGGAGGTCCGCCTGGCGGCCCACAAGGACTACTGGAAGGGCGCCCCGTCGGTCGACGAGATCTCGATGCTCATCGTGCCCAGCTTCGACACCGCGGTGTCGATGTACGAGGCCAACGAGCTGGACGTGGTCGACCTGGAGGCGATCCAGGCGCGGCGCGTGCTGAAGGACCCGAAGTTCAAGGACGAGATCCTGGCGGTGCCGGCCGCGCAGATCCGCTACATGGGTATGAACCAGAATCTCTACGCGCCCTTCAAGGACAAGCGGGTCCGGGAGGCCATCTGCATCTCGTTCGACCGCGAGGCCCTCGTCAAGGGCCTCTACGGCGGAGCGGCGGCGCCGCTCTACGGCCAGATCACGCCGGGCATCGCCGGGTACAACCCGAACGTCAAGCCGATCCCGTATGACCCGGCGCGCGCCAAGCAGCTCATGGCCGAGGCCGGCTACCCCGATGGCAAGGGGCTGCCCCCGGTCAAGCTCACCTGCGAGCCGAACTTCAAGGACGAGCTCGCCTACTACGCGGACCAGTTCAAGAAGGTGCTCGGGATGCCGGTCGAGTTGGAGATCCAGGAGCGCGGGACCTTCATCAAGCGGATGAACACCGGCGAGGTCCCGTTCTTCCCCTGGGGGTGGACCGCCGACTACCCGGACGCGATGTACTTCCTCTCGCAGGTCTGGTACGGCCCCAGCCCGTACAACCGGTCCCGCTGGAAGAACGCGGAGTTCGACCAGCTGATCGACCGCGCCCAGGGCACCGCCGACGCCCAGGCGCGGTACAAGCTCTATCACACGGCCGAGCAGGTCCTGCTGGCGGACTGGGGCACGTGCCCGCTCGTCGTGCGGATGCAGATCGCGCTCCGCAAGCCGAACGTCCAGGGCGTGTACCTCACGCCATTCCGGTTCCTGCCGTTCAACACCGTGAAGCTCAACTAGCCGCGGGCCGCCGCCCGGCGTGAGAGCGCGCGGGTGAGGTCGTACGCCCTCCGCCGCGCGCTCGGGCTCCTCCCGGTCCTGGTGGCGGCGATCGTGCTGACGTTCGTCGCCAACCAGTTCGTCCCCGGCGACCCGATCACGACGCTCCTGAGCGACCGGTCGGGGGACACCGCCCTCGAGGCCCGCCTCCGCGCCGAGTACGGCCTGGACCGGCCGCTGTGGCGGCAGTTCGGCTCCTACGTGGCCGGTATCCTCCGCGGCGACTTCGGCCTGTCGTTCCGGTTCGCGAGCACCCCCGTGATCGACGTGATCGCGCCCGGCCTCCTGGTGAGCCCGCTCCTGGCCGGAGGCGCCCTCCTCATCTCGGTGCCGCTCGGGGTGGCGCTGGGGACGTTCGTGGCGCTCCGCAGGAACTCGGTGTGGGACACGCTCGTCGTGCTCGTCCTGGTGGCCGGCACCTCGATCCCGAACTTCGCCCTCGCCGCCTTCCTGGTCTACCTCCTGAGCGTCCGGCTCGGCTGGTTGCCGGTCGCCGGCTGGGGATCCTTCTCCCAGGCCGTCCTGCCCGTGGTGCTCCTGGCCATCCCGCCGACCGCGTACGTCGCGCGGCTGTCCCGCACCTACATGCTGGAGGTCCTGCAGCAGGACTACATCCGGACCGCGCGGGCGAAGGGCCTGAGCCGCCGGCTCGTGGTCTACCGCCACGCCCTCCGGAACACGCTGGTGCCGCTCCTCACCACGATCGGCATCATCCTGGGCGGCCTCCTGTCCGGCACGTTCGTCATCGAGACGCTGTTCAACATTCCCGGGCTCGGCCGCATGGCGATCCAGTCGATCTTTGCCCGCGACTACCCGGTGACGATGGCCATCGTGCTCCTCTTCACGTTCTTCTACGCCGGCATCAACCTCGTGGTCGACCTGCTGTACGGCTTCATCGATCCGCGGATCCGCCTGGGCGCCGGCCGGACGGGAGGCGCGTGAGCGTGGCCGCCTCGCCCCTGGCGGTTCTCGAGGCCGTCGACGAGCGCGCGGGGTCGGACTTCTGGCGACGTTTCCAGCGAAGCCGCAACGCGTGCCTCGGGGGCGCGCTGGTCGCCCTGGTCGTGCTGGTGGCGCTCGGCGGGCCGTGGCTCGCGCCCTATCGCTACGAGGACACCGACATGCTGGCGGTCTGGGCCGAGCCCTCGCGGGCGCACCTCCTGGGCGGGGACGCCCTGGGGCGCGACGTGCTGAGCCGGCTGATCGTGGGCGCGCGGATCTCGCTCCTCGTGGCGGTGTCGGTCCTCGCGCTGACGCTGACCGTCGGCACCGTCGCGGGGATGGTCGCCGGCTACTTCGGCGGCTGGGTCGACGCGCTCCTCATGCGAGGCGCGGACATCGTCTTCGCCTTCCCGGAGCTGATCCTCGCGATCGTGGTGGCGGCGATGCTCGGGCCTGGCACCCGGACCGTGATCGTGGCGCTCGCGATCGTGTGGTGGCCGGGGATCGCGCGGCTGACCCGGTCGCTCACGCTTTCGCTCCGAACCGAGCTGTTCGTCGACGCGGCCATCGTGAGCGGGACGCGGCCCTTCACCATCCTGGCGCGCCACGTCCTGCCGAACGTCATGCCGCCGCTGATCGTCCGGGCCTCGATCGGCGTCGGGTTCATCGTGATGGCCGAGGCCACGCTGAGCTTCCTCGGCATCGGCGTCCAGGAGCCCCTGCCCACCTGGGGCGGGATGATCCGGGATGGGCTGGTCGCGCTCCGCACGGAGCCGTACCTCGCCCTGTCGGCAAGCGCGGCCCTCGGCGTGACGATCGTCGGCTTCAACCTCCTCGGCGACGGCCTCCGCGACATCCTCGATCCGCGGGTGCGGGACCGGTGACCGACCTCCTCGAGGTCCGGGACCTCTCGGTCTCGTTCGCCACGTCGCGGGGATCCGTCCCCGTGCTCGACGGCGTCTCGCTGAGCGTGCGCGAGGGCGAGGTCGTCGGGCTCGTGGGCGAGAGCGGGTCGGGCAAGTCGGTCACCGCGCTGTCCATCCTCGGGCTCCTCGGGGAGCAGGGGCGGGTGGACGGGGGCGAGATCCGTCTCGACGGCCGCGACCTCGTGCCCTTGCCCGAGCGCGAGTGGCTCCGGGTGCGAGGGCGGCAGGTCGCCATGGTGTTCCAGGAGCCGATGACGAGCCTGAACCCCTTGCTCCCGGTCGGCTTCCAGGTGGCGGAGGTGGTGGAGGAGCACCTGGGGCTCGGGCGGCGCGAGGCGCTCCTGCGCGCCGTGGAGCTGTTCCGCGACGTGGGCATCCCGGACGCCGAGCGGCGCGCGCGCGACTACCCCCACCAGCTGTCGGGCGGGATGCGCCAGCGCGTCATGATCGCGATGGCGATGGCGTGCCGGCCGCGCCTCCTGGTCGGCGACGAGCCCACCACCGCGCTCGACGTCACGATCCAGGCGCAGATCCTCGCGCTCCTCCGCGACCTCGGGCGGGCCTCGGGCACCGCCGTGCTCCTCATCAGCCACGACCTCGGCGTGGTGGCCGCGATGGCGAGCCGGGTGGTCGTCATGTACGCGGGGCAGGTGGTCGAGGAGGCGCCGACCCGCGAGCTCTTCCGGGCACCCCGGCATCCGTACACGCGGCTCCTCCTGGCGGTCGTGCCCGGCGTGCGCGAGAAGCGCGAGCGGCTGTCGGCGATCCCGGGGAGCATCCCCGCGCCGTCGGCGATGCCCACGGGGTGCCGCTTCCACCCTCGCTGCCCGGACGCCATCCCGCTCTGCCGCGAGGCGGCGCCCGTTCTCGAGGCCCACGGACCCGACCGGCGGGTCCGCTGCTGGCGCGCCGCCGAGCTGGCCGGCGAGGCGCGCGCGTGACCGCGCTTCTGTCGGTGGACGGGCTGGTGCGCGACTTCCCGACGCGCGAGGGCGGCTGGGCCGGACGCTCGGGGAAGGTGCTGCGGGCCGTCGACGGCGTGACGTTTCACGTCGGCCCCGGGGAGACGCTCGGCCTCGTGGGCGAGAGCGGCTGCGGCAAGACCACCGTCGGGCGCCTGATCCTGCGGCTCCTCCCCGTGACGGCCGGGCGCGTCGTGTTCGACGGCCGGGACGTGACGCACGTGCCCGAGCGGCAACTCCGCGAGTTCCGCCGGGCGGTCCAGGCGGTCTTCCAGGACCCGTACTCGTCGCTCAACCCGCGCCTGACCGTGCGCGACATCGTGGGCGAGCCCCTCCGCAACTTCGGCGCCACGCGCCGCGCCGCCGCCGCGCGGGTGGGGGAGCTCCTCGACACGGTGGGGCTGCCGCCCGACTACATGACCCGCTACCCCCACGCCTTCAGCGGCGGCCAGCGGCAGCGGATCGGGATCGCGCGGGCCCTCGCGCTCGAGCCGCGGCTCCTGGTGTGCGACGAGGCCGTGTCGTCGCTGGACGTCTCCGTCCAGGCGCAGGTCCTGAACCTCCTGGCGGACCTCCAGCGCCAGCTCGGGCTCGCGCTCCTCTTCATCTCCCACAACCTCGCGGTCGTGCGGCACGTGAGCCACCGCGTGGCCGTCATGTACCTCGGCCGGCTCGTGGAGATCGCGCCGGAGCCGGCGATCTTCGAGCATCCCCGGCATCCGTACACGCGGGCGCTCCTCGCGGCCGTCCCCGAGGCGGACGCCGACGCGCCGCCGCCCGCGGTCCTGGCCGGCGAGATCCCGAGCCCGCTCGATCCGCCGTCCGGATGCCGCTTCCAGACGCGATGCCCCCGGGCCGAGGCGCGCTGCCGCGCGACCGAGCCCGGCTTCACCGAGGCGCAGCCCGGCCACTGGGTGCGCTGCTACTTTCCGGAGCCGGAGCCCCTGCGGCGAACGGCCTGAGGACCCGCGATGCTCGTCGAGCGCACGCACTACTACGCCAAGCCCGGCCACGCGGCCGAGGTGCTGGCCGCCCGCCGCCGCGCGTCGGAGGTCCGGGTGGCGCTGGGCCTGCCGCACGGCCGGATTCTCGCGAAGGTCGACCGCGCCGGCGACGGTCCCGACGTGACCTGGGAGTGTGACTTCGCGGACGCGGCCGCCCATGCTCGCGACCTCGAGGCGCGCGACCGGAGCCCGGAGTTCTCGGCCGTGCGCAAGCGGATGACGGGCCTCATCGACCGCTTCGAGCGGCTGGTGCTGGAGGGCGACGATGCGGCGGCCGACGGACCGGACCCGACGCGCCCGGTGGTCCCGGCGGAGGTGCATGTCCGGAGCGGCGGCCGCACGCTGACCGGCTACTACTACCTCCCGCCGGGCGACGGGCCGTTTCCGGGCCTCGTCCTGAATCACGGGAGCACCGTTCATCCCGGCACGAGCGACTTCTGCCGCCCGGGCACGGCGGCCGTGCTCACGGCCTGGGGCTACGCGGTGCTGCTCCCCCACCGCCGCGGATACGGGAACTCCGCCGGTCCCACGTGGCGAGAGGACGTGGCGGCCGAGTTCGGGACACCCGAGTACGACCGGGCGCTGGCGGCGCGCCTCTCGCACGAGGCGGACGACGTCGTCGCGGCCGTCGACTGGCTCGCGGCCCGCCGCGAGATCCGCGCCGACCGGATCGCGGTGATCGGCAGCTCGTTCGGCGGCACCGTGTCGCTCCTGGCCGCGGCCCGCGCGCGCGGGCTCCGGTGCGCCGTGGACTTCGCCGGCGCGGCGATGAACTGGGAGCGGACCCCGCGGCTCCGCGAGACCATGCTGGAGGCCGCGCGGCAGCTCGCCGTGCCGCTGTGCCTCGTCCAGTCGGAGAACGACTACAGCGCGGCGCCGACGCGGGAGCTGGCCGCCGAGCTCGCTCGCCTCGGCAAGCCCCACGCGGCGCGCGTGTACCCCGCCTTCGGCCTCACCGCCGACGAGGGACACCTCTTCTTCCAGAACGGGGCGCCGATCTGGGGGCCGTGGGTGCGGACGTTCCTCGACCGCTGGCTCAAGGGGGAGTGACGCTCATGCGCGGCGCGTTCCTCGAGGATCTCAGCTGGCCGGAAGCCGGCGCGCGCATCGCCGCCGGGGCGGTCGTGGTGGTGCCGGTGGGCGCCGCGGCCAAGGAGCACGGCCCCCACCTGCCGCTCCGGACCGACTATCTGATCGCGCGGGAGCTCGGACGCCGCGTGGCCGAGGCGTTGCCCGTGCTGGTCGCGCCCGTCGTCTCGTTCGGGTACTATCCCGCGTTCGTCCACTACCCGGGGAGCCAGCACCTCCGCGCCGAGACGTTCATGGCGCTCCTGACCGACGTGCTGACGGGCTTCGTCGCCCAGGGCGCGCGCCGGCTGGCCGTCGTCAACACCGGCGTCTCGACGGAGGCGCCGCTCCGGATCGTGATCCGCGACTTCTACGCGACCCACGGCGTGCGCGTCGCGGTGGCCGACCTCGCCACGCTGGGGCGGGCGGTCCAGCCCCGGCTCCAGCAGAAGCTCGGCGGCCACGCCGACGAGCTCGAGACCTCGCTCGTCCTGGCGATCGATCCGGGCGCGGTGCGGATGGCGCGCGCCGAGCCCGACTACGGGCACCTGCCGGACCTCCCGCGCACCGTCTTCTACCAGCCCGTCGTCTTCGACGCCGACCCCGGCTCCGGCCCCGACTGGAGCCGCACCGGCGCGCGGGGCGACCCGTCGCTCGCGACGCGCGAAGTGGGGGAGGCGGCGCTCGAGGAGATCACCCGCGAGCTGGTGGACGGCCTGGTCGCGCTCTACCCCGACATCCGGTAGCCGTTGCGCCACCACGAAGAGCCCGAGGCCGGCCGGGCGGGAGTTCGGGCGCGACCCGCTCAGTCGGTGGGAATAGGCGGCGGTCCTTCGCAGAGCGCGGGGAGGAGCCGGCACCGGCCCGGATCGAGGGGCCGCACGTCGAGCGGCGTCACGGCCTTCCGCCAGATCCGGACTCCCGAGTCGTCGTCGTCCGTCGCGACGAAGAAGTAGGGCCACGATGCCGCCATGTCGTCGATCGACGTGTTCAGGCCCTCGCCGAAACCAGCGGCATTGACCACACCCCATTCCGCGCCCGTGAGGGTCGCCCACACCGTGGCCTCGTCGCCGCCGATACCGCGGCCGAGGAAGAGCCGCGACCGGAAGACGGCCATCGTCTGGAGGCGCACGACGCTGCTGAAGGGATCCTGGAGCTCGGCGGGCGTCACGTCCTCCCAGTCGAGCCCGTTGAATCGCCAGACCTGCGCTCGGTCCGGGTGATTGACGGTGCTGACGTAGAGCCGACCTCGGAACACGACCAGCGCGGTCGCGGTGGCGTTGCCCGGGTACCCGAAGCCTCCCGGCAGCAGCGCGCCGGGCAGCGCGTCGCCGTCCTCGTCGCTGGCCACCACCGGCTCCCAGTTGACCCCATCTCCGGTCCGCCAGATCTCGAGGCCCGTCAGCTCGGGTCCATCGCCCCCCGGCCGTTCCCTCGAGGAACCCACGTAGAGCTGCCCCGCGAACGTCCCGAGCACCCCGCTGTGGTTGTTGACGGCGTCTCCGAACCCGTCCGAGACGACCGGCTCCCACGTCGCCCCGTCAGGCGTCCGCCAGATCTCGAGCGGCGCGCTGGTCGCGAGGTGGAGGCGCCCGTCGAAGGCGGCCAGGGAGGTGATCGCGGCACGGCGCCAGTTCTTGGCGGTCGGCGTGACCTCGCTCCACAGCTCGACGAAGGCGGTGACCGGGAGGCATACCGAGCGGAAGGGCACGCAGGATCGGAAGGGGACTTGCCCGGCGGTTCTCCAGACGTCCCCGTTGTCGGCGCCGATGTACAGTCGATTCTCGAAGACCGCGAGCGCCAGCGCACGCGGCGGGGCCGTACCAATCGGTGCCGGGGTCACGCCCCATGACGGGGTGACCTCTCGCCAGCGCCCGCTACCCAGCCGGGTCTTCCAGACCTCGCTGCCGCTGGCGCGGTTGGTCGTCACGACGTAGAGGTGACCATCGAAGATGGCCATGTTCCCCGTCTTGTTGTCCGGGTTGCCGAAGCCTGGCGTGTTCGCGAGGATCCACGAGTCGGCGTGGGCCGTCGAGACAAAGAGGGCTAGGACCCCCACGACAACCGCCAGTGTCCCGATGCGTGCTCGCATGGCGCTTTCCGGGTGCGTTGCGGAACCGGATTCTCTACCGCGGTGGTGGGGGCGGCGGGGGCACCGCGCCCAGGCTCGCGTCGAGGCCGGCATCCGAGCCCGCGCGGCCCGCCGGGCTTCCCGGAGCAGGGCCTCCTGGCCCACCGCGCGCCGGGTCCGGCATCGTCTGCCAGATTGGTGTCCCGTGCCCGCTGTTGCCGCTGCGCTGGACTCCGAAGCTGCCGTCGCCGGTGTTCGTCACCGCCTCCGGTCCCGTGCTCCCGCCGCGCGACGATCCCGTCCCGCCCTCCGTGCCCTGACCATCCGGATTGATGCCAGGCTGGGTTGTCTGCTGGCGGATCGTTGTACGGATGTCTTCGCGGGGATTCAGGCAACCGTGGATGGGCGCCCAGTGGCAACCGTCGTTGCGTCCCGTGCCGGCGGCGGGATCTTCGCGGGGCTGAGAATCCGATCCGCCGGTGTGGCGAGAGTGACGGCCGCCGACGATCGAGCCCTTGAGCTCCCTCACGATTCGCCCATCCGAGGCCCTCTCCGCACCGTACCAGCTCCCGTTCCCGGCGCCGTCCACCTCCTCGTGGTAGTGGGTGGTGCCGTTGGAGTCGGACCCGTCCACGATCACCGTGTGGCCCCCGTCTCTGAAGGAAAACCGTTCACTGACACTCTTCGTGCCGTTCGGCTCCGTCGTGACGGTAGTGTCGCGACTTCCGTTCTCGTGGGAGCTGGTTTCGTGGGTGGTCGTCTGACCGTCCTCGTTCCTGGACGGAGGGTCCGTCGATTCGCTGGTCTGCTTGCCGATCCTCGATTCGGCTCGCTGGCGCGGGGTGCTGGACGGGCCGTCTCCGCTTGCCGCTCCTCCGGGATTACCCAAGGCGCCCCCCAGCGTGGGAGGGCCGCCCATCCGATCGGCGGCATTGCCGGAGCCGAAGCCGCCACCGGCCTCGTCGAGGCAGCCCTGGGGATTGGGGAAGCAGTCACGGCCGACACCGGTACCCTGGTGGCCGGGCGGCTCGCTGACCCGACCGGTGCCGAGCGTCCGGGGGAGCCCCCCGTCCTCCGTTCCTGCGGGCCGGCCGCGCTGGAGCGGATCCCGGTTCAGCTGCTCAAGCTGCTTGAGGTCGCGGATCGCGTCCAGCTGGTTGGCGTCGCGGAGCGTGGGGTCGATCCCGGGGACCGCGGCGGCCGGGAGTGTCGGGACGGTGGGCCCGGCCGCCGGCGCTCCCGGGCCGGCCTTGGGTCCCGAGACCCCTGGCCCGCTGCCCGGCGGAGCCGGAGGCGGAACCGGCTTGGCGGTCGGCGGCGTCACGACGTTGGGCTGGGTGAGTGGCTTGACGGCGTCGCTCTGGATCGCCGGCGCCGGAGTCTGTGACTGAATGGTCGACGGAGCCTTCGGCGGATCGGCGGCGATCGCGGGGGTGACGAGCAGCAGGACAAGGGCCGAGAGGACGAGAGTTGACATTTCGACCTCCAGGAAGCCCGTCGTCCCGTCTTGAGCGGGGCGGGCACCGGTCCGACTCAACCCGCGCATGAATACGTACATCGGCCGATGTGGCATGTGTGCGGCGGAGACCCTCCGTTCAGCGCGGCGGGGGCGGTGGCGGCACCGCGCCCAGGCTCGCGTCGAGGCCGGCGTCCGAGCCCGCGCGGCCCGCCGGGCTTCCCGGAGCGGGGCCTCCCGGCCCGCCGCGCGCCGGATCCGGCATCGTCTGCCAGATCGGGGTCCCGTGGCCGCTGTTGCCGCTGCGCTGGACCCCGAAGCTGCCGTCGCCGGTGTTCGTCACGGCCTCGGGCCCCGTGCTCCCGCCGCGCGACGATCCCGTCCCGCCCTCCGTGCCTTGACCGTCCGGGTTGATGCCAGGCTGGGTGGTCTGCTGGCGGATCGTGGTTCGGATGTCTTCGCGGGGATTCAGGCAACCGTGGATGGGCGCCCAGTTGCAACCGTCGTTGCGTCCCGTGCCCGCGTTCGGGTCCTCGCGTGGCTGGGAGTCCGGCCCGCCACTAGCGAACACATGTCGCCCCCCGACGATCGAGCCCTTCTGTTCCGTCAAGACCCTTCCATCAGGCTCCCTGATCACCATGTACCAGCCGCCGTTGCCGTTCCCGTCTGTCTCGGAATGATAGTGGGCAGTCCCCTGGTCGGCGTCGGTTCGGTCATTGATGTGCGTGCGACTGCCGTCCTTGAACGAGAACTCCTCGTCGAGCTCGCCGTTCCCGTTTTGGTCCTCCGTGTGGGTTGCCGTGCGGGTTCCGTTCTCGTAGTCTTCTCCCGACTGCGTCGTGGTGGTCTCACTGTCGGTGTGGGTGCTTGACACTTGAACGCTCGTGTTCGCTCCCAGCTTCGCGTCGGCTCGCTGACGTACGTTGGGGCCCTCGCCGCCGTCCCCGCTGGCGGCTGCCCCCGGATTGCCCAGAGCACCACCCAAGGTGGGAGGGCCGCCGAGGCCACCGCCCGGGGCGGACCCGAACCGGTCCCTGGCTCCGCGGCCGAGGCAGCTCACTGGATTGTTGACGCAGTCGCGACCGAAGCCTGCCGGCCGCTGGTGGTCGGATGGCGCCCCCAGCTGTCCCCGGCCAAGGGTCTGGGGTAGCCCCTCGCTCTGACCCGCGGGCCGGCCGCGCTGGAGCGGATCCCGGTTCAGCTGCTCGAGCTGCTTGAGGTCGCGGATCGCGTCCATCTGGTTGGCGTCGCGGATGGTGCTGCCGAGCTTCGGGTCGATCCCGGGCGTGCCAGCGGCCGGGATCGTCGGGACGGTGGGCCCGGCCGCCGGCGCTCCCGGGCCGGCCTTGGGCCCCGAGACCCCCGGCCCACTGGCTGGCGGAGCCGGAGGCGGGACCGGCTTGGCGGTTGGCGGCGTCACGACGTTGGGCTGCGTGAGTGGCTTGACGGCGTCGCTCTGGATCGCCGGGCCCGGGCCCTGCGACTGGGTCGCCGTCGGGACCTTCGGCGGATCGGCGGCGTGCGCGGGGGCGGTGACGAGGAGCAGGACGAGGGCCGAGAGGACGAGCATCATCATGCCGGCCTCCTGGGAACCCGCCATCCCGTACCGGGACGGTCGGGATTTCCCTGACTACACCCTGTCCGGCGGCCCAGTGTCAATACGCATGCCTCTCTGGCTTGCGCAGGGCGTCACAAGCGCCCGACGGACCAGGCCGCCCTCGTCTGGGACGCGTGGTCAGGGCCACGCGTCGCCACTTGACACGACACCGCCGCGAGGGTGAACTGGCGCCGCCGAAGCAGGGCTGCGAGCGCCTCGCCGGTCGAGGGGGCGAGCCACGTCCCTCGCCGGCCGCGCCGCATGGTGCCGACACGCCTTGTGTTCTTGGTGCTGGTGGCCTGTACGCTCGCGTCGCCGGCGTGGGCGCAGGAGGTCGACTTCGTCGACACGCCGGCCGGCCGGGCGTTCAAGGCCCAGCAGTACGAGGTGGCGCTCGCGGAGCTCGAGCGCATGCTCGCCGCGAACCCCCGGAACGCGTTGGCGGTCCGTTATCTCGGGATCACGCTGGACCGGCTCGGGCGCTATCGCGAGGCGGTGGACATCTACCGGCGCGCGCTCGCGCTCGAGCCCGACAGCGCGGCGACCTACTTCCACCTCGGGGTGACCTACTACAAGGCCAGGGAGCCGGAGCTTGCGCGGGCGAGCTTTGACCGGGCCGGCCAGCTCGCGCCGGAGTCGCTCTACGAGCAGATGGCGCGTCGCTACCTCGACGCCCTCGCGGAGCAGCAAGTGGAGCTCCAGCGGCCTGGGGCGCCGAGGCTCTTCTCGCTCTTCGCGGACGTCGGCGTGCAGTACGACTCGAACATCCCGGCGGCTCCGAGCGGCGCCGGCCTGTTCGACGGCAAGCGCGGCGGGGCTCGAGTCGTCGAGTACGTGTCGGCGGAGCTGCGGCTTCTCAGGAGCCCTGGCTGGCTCGGGCTGGTCGAGGGCTCCACGTACCAGGCCCAGTATCCGGACAGCGCCTTCGACGGGTTCGGCATCGCGACGTATGGTCTCGGGGCCTTTCTCCAGCGCGACACCACGATCGGGGAACGGGCGCTGATCTTCTCGGCCCGGTACAACTACAACTGGGTCTTTCTCGACGGGGACACGTACAGCGGCTCCCACGTCGCCACCGCGAGCGCGCAGCTGGACGAGGCGCGGTGGACGGCGACCAACGTCTACTACCGATATACGCGGGACGACTTCGAGGACGAGGGATTCGATCCGGCCGTCTCCTCGCGCGACGCGGACAATCACGCGGTCGGTGTGACGCAGATCCTGTACTTCGCCGACCGAAAGGGCCAGTTTCGCATCGGCTACGAGTACCAGACGAACCAGGCGCGAGGGCAGAACTTCGATTTCGACGGCCACAAGGTCACGGTCTCGGCGAGCGTGCCGCTGCCGGGCGCGATCCAGGCGGAGCTGGCCGCCGACTACGGTCGCGAGCGATACGCGAGCTTCCAGGGACCCGCACGGCGCGAGACGGACCGGTGGGGGATTCGGACCAGCCTGGCTCGCTGGTTTGGCCCGTTTCTCCTCCGGCTGACGGGGGCGTGGACCACCGAACAGTCGAGCTATGATGTCCTCGAGTACGAACGCTGGGTTGTCGGGGTGAGCGCCAGCTATGCATATTGAGCTCTGCCGTTCGTGGCGTCCGATGAGGGCCATGGCGTGCGGCGGCGCGTTGGCGATGCTGGTCACGGCGCTGCCGTCGGAGGTGTCGTGGGCCCAGGGCGCGGTCGGCGGTGTGACGCGGTCCCCGGACGAGGTCATCGACGTCTCCCTCGGCGCGATCGAGGGGCCCGTCCTCCAGCCCATCTGGGTTCCCCCGGGAACGCCGCGGGGGATACCGGCGTCCCCGCCCTACAAGCAGGAGCCTCCGGCCGCGCAGCGGGATTTCCGAGCCCTGTCGTCGACGGGGTCGGTGCCGCCGCCGAATCCGGGCAAGGGCGGCGGCCAGCCCGGTGGCGGAACGGGGGGCGGCTCGGCCGGCCCACCGGGGCAATTTCCCCCCGGGCAGTTTCCACCACCCAACATCGATCCCACGCCGCCGAACGTCGGACTTCCTCCGCCGGGTCCTGGTCTTCCGCCGCCCGGACCCTTCCTGCGCCCCGCCCGCGTGCGATAGGGAGCCTCCGCGCACCCACGCCCCGCGGGAGCGCGTGCGCGTGCTGCCGGCGTGGGCAGGCCTCGTTGCTCCTCTAGGAGGGATGCGAATGGACCTCGGTCTCCAGGGCAAGGCTGCGATCATTACCGGCGGCAGTGACGGCCTCGGCCTGGCCACGGCGCGGCGCCTGGCGGCCGAGGGGGCGGCGGTGGCGATCTGCGGGCGCGACGCGGCGCGCCTCGCGCGCGCCGCGGAGACGCTACGGGCGGACGGCGCGCCCGTGCTCGACGTTCACTGCGACGTCACGCGTCCCGAAGATCTCGAGCGGCTCGTGGGATCGGCCGTCGAGCGGTTCGGCCGGGTCGACATCCTTATCAACAACGCCGGCACGTCGGCGGCCCGCGGCTTCGACACCGTGGACGACGCGGCATGGCAGGCCGATCTCGAGCTCAAGCTCTTCGGCGCCGTGCGCTGCGTGCGGCTCTGCGTGCCTCACATGCGCCGCCACGGCGGCGGCCGCATCGTGAACATCCTGAACACGGGCGCCAAGACGCCCGGCGCGCGCTCGATGCCCACCTCGGTGAGCCGCGCCGCGGGGCTCGCGCTCACGAAGGCGCTCTCGAAGGAGCTGGCGCCGGACGGCATCCTCGTCAACGCCGTCTGCATCGGGCTGGTCAAGAGCGGCCAGTGGGAGCGGAGCTGGGCCAAGGAGGGCCGCCCGGGCACGCTCGACGCCTACTACGAGCGCCTGGCCCGGGAGCGCGGGGTCCCCGTCGGCCGTATCGGCGAGGCCGACGAGCTCGGGGCCCTGGTGGCGTTCCTGGTCTCCGCGCCCGCCGCGTTCATCACGGGCGTCGCCATCAACTTCGACGGCGGCAATTCCGCCGTCGTCTGAGGCGGTCGGGCGTCAACGGCGGACGCGGTACACGCGCGCCCCCGTCGACTCGAAGACCAGGTCGAGGCCAGGCGGGGCCGGCGCCGGAACGCGGAAGCCCTCGACGCCGTCGGTCACGTCCAGGACGTGGGTGAACGCGAGCTGGTCGAGCTGCGCCAGCGCCGCAGGTAGATCGTGCACGCCGTCGACCGGCCGCTCGCCGTATGGCCCCACGAGCTTCACGTAGTCGTGGTGGAGAAAGTAGGGCGGCGGACTCGGGCCGAGGATCAGAACCCGGCAGGGCGCGGGCATCCGGTTCAGGTATGCGAACGCGTCGGCGTAGGGGACTCTCTCTCGCCAGCGGGCCTCGTCGCGGCGGCCATCGAGCACGCTCGCGGCGGCGGGCACATAGGTCCGGGCGAGGACGGCCGCACCGTAGGCCACGGAGATCGCCAGCGCCAGGACCCACGCGAACCGGGCCCGCCGGCCGTGGCGCCTTGCGAGTGCGCTCGCCCCGGCCACTGCCAGGGCCGTCGTCAGGATCACCACCGGCGCGAGAAAGCGCGACTCCTGCTGGGCGAAGAACCAAGCCAGAGTGTTGAGGCCGATCCACAGCACGGCATAGCGCACCGCCCGGTGACGCCAGCGGACGAGCCCCGCTGGGAAGAAGGCGAGCGGCACCACCCCGATGCCGCCCGCGCCGTGGAAGCGATGCGCGTGGTAGGTGTAGCGGAAGGGCAGGAGCGCCAGGTCCCACGCGGTCCGGCCGAACCCCCGGCCCCGCACTTCGAGGTAGCGCACCCAGTCGACGCTCGCGTCGGCCGGGAACGCTCGGGGCCGGCCCAGCCGCGCGAGTGCGGGCGTGGGTGGATAGATCGGGACGCCGAGGATCAGGTAGTTCCGGAGATAGAAGGGGAGCGCCACCACCGCGGCCAACGCCGCCGCCTCGGCGGCCAGCCCGATCGCCTCGCGCGCGCCGCTCCGGCGCCAACGATGTACCAGCGCCAGGGCGAGGGTGATCGGCGCCATCATCAGGCCGTTGTACTTCGTGCCCATCGCGAGGCCGAGGAACAGGGCGCCGACCCGGAACCACCCGCGAGACGCTCGGTCCTCGAGGAGGAGCCTCACCGCGGCGAGGACGAAGCCCGCATACTCGAGATCGACGAAGGCGACGGTCACGAGGTCCGTGAGGGCCGGCATCGTGGCGACGAGCAGCGCGGCCGCGGCTGCCCATGCCGCCCCGGCGCCGAGCCAGCGGACGAGCCCCGCGGCCTGCACGACCACCGCCGAGCCGAGCAGGAGCCCGACGACCCCCGGCGCCCGCTCGTTGGCGAGCGCCATCCCGGCCCCGAACAGGAGCTCGACGACTGCCGGGAAGGCGGTGTGGGACATGTCGAGAACCGGCTCGATGCGACCGTGGCGCAGCCACATCGCCGGTCCGAGCAGGTGATACGAGATCCCGTCGTGGCCGATGTTGCCGACGGGCCGGGCCAGGGAGGCCAGGACCAGGACGAGGAGCGCCGGGGCCAGAACGAGCCACACGAGCGAACGGGGCGGCTCGAGGGCGCGGAACGTCGCGGCGAGCGCGGTGCGCTCGGCCCGGGGCAGCATCGGAAGCAGGCCGGCGGCGGCGCAGACCGCGACGGTGAGGGCCGAGAACCAGAGCTGCCCGACGAGGAACAACCCGACCGCTTCGGCGCCCGCCCCCGCCAGGACGGACAGGGCGAGCGTCTCCGCGGCGCCGAGCCCGGCGCGGACCGGGCGGAGGAGCCGAAACCCCAGCGTGGTCCAGGTCAGGCCGAGGAACGCGACCGCGCCGAGCGCCCACAGACTCTCGACGATGATCATCCGCCGGCGAGAAGACTTCGGAGGTGGGTGAAGGTCTCAGAGCTCGCGACGCGCTCCCAGAGGAAGCCCGCGGCCACGCCGAGCGCCCACAGGACGAGGATGGGATCGATCCAGCCGTCCAGGCGACGCGGGGTCTCGCCGGAGCCGATGCTCGATCGCACTGCCTCCGGACGACGGGCGGGGCCGACCGCCTCGCTCATCGAGTCAGGAGGCTCTCGCCGGACGAGGCGCGGTCGCGCCCGTCGGTCGGTCCCCGCGAGTGCGTAGCGCATCCCGCGAACGCCGAGCAAGAGGAGACGGCGCACTCGGCGGGCGATCGGTCGCCTTGCCCCACGCGTCTGAGGGTGATGTATCGTGGGAGTAGGGATCGAGCCGACACTCCTCTCGACCCCGGAGCGGCACCGCGACATGATCGCGTCTGTCTGACCGGGGTCACCCACCTCCGAGCGCCGACGGAGCCGGGTGCATGCTGCAGCTTGACGAGATGCTGAGGGGCGTGCGGTACCTTGGGCAGATCCCCCGCTTCCTCCGGCAGCCGCTCGGCGCGGACGAGGTCTGGTCCCTCCTCCATCGCCGCTTCGAGCGCCGGGCGGCCGACTTCCTCAGCTTCCTCCCCGCCGTCAGCTCGGCGGGCCCGCCGACGAATCATCCCTACCGGCGGCTCCTCGCGCTGTCCACGTGTGAGTACCAAGACGTGGAGAAGTTGGTCGACGGGAAGGGCGCCGAGGGTGCGCTCCAGGCGCCGGCGCCTCGGGCGGATTCGTCGGCCGCATCCCGTCCTAGCCACCGTCAACGATCCCGGCCGATTCTACCCTGGGCCGGTTTCGTGCGGGAGGAAGGGTGACAGCCCGTGTCTCGACGCCTTCGTGATCTCCGTGGTGCGTCTGCCCACGTGCTGTTGCGGCGAAGCCACCGACTTCCAGCTGGTGGCGCGGGACGAGGCCGTCGACTCCCGCCTGGGGCTCAGGCTCGCGTCTGCCCCGAGGTCAGCACGGTCGGCCCGGCACGGAGCGTGTAATGGGACTCCTGTGGCAGGATACCCGCGTGGTTCGCCTCGAGTGCCGGCCGCCGTTCACGACCGCGACGGGAGATAGCCTCGACTTCCACGGCGAGAGGCACGGGTCGCGCGCGGCCCAGGTAGGAGCGGGATGACCAAGTACGTCTACTTCTTCGGGGCGGGCCGCGCCGAGGGCTCCTCGGTGATGCGCAACCTCCTCGGCGGCAAGGGCTGCGAGCTCGCCGAGATGACGAACCTCGGCATCCCGGTGCCGCCCGGCTTCACCATCACGACGCAGGCCTGGGTCCACCGCCAGCGTGCCGGGCGGACGTGGCCGGATGGGCTGTGGGAGCAGATCCTGGAGCACCTCCAGCGCCTCGAGCAGGTGGCCGACGCGCGGTTCGGCGATCCCGAGCGCCCGCTCCTCGTGTCGGTCCGGTCGGGCGCCCGCGTCTCGATGCCCGGGATGATGGAGACCATCCTGAACCTCGGACTCAACGACGCGAGCGTCGAGGGGCTGGCGGCGCGCACGGGCAACGAGCGCTTCGCCTGGGACTGCTACCGCCGCTTCATCACGATGTTCTCGAGCGTGGTCCTCGGAGTGAAGCGCGAGATCTTCGCCGAGCACCTCGACGCCATGAAGGCGCGTCTGGGCGTCGCGGACGCCGGCGTCCCCGCCGGAGAGCTGCGGAAGCTCGTGCAGGCGTATCACGAGGAGATCGTGGCTCGGACCGGGAGCGCGTTCCCCCAGGACGTGCGCGAGCAGCTCCGTCTCGCGGTCGACTCCGTCTTCGATTCCTGGCACGCGAAGAAGGCGACGGAGTACCGCCGCATCCACGGCGTGCCCGAGGAGTGGGGCACCGCGGTGACGGTCATGGCCATGGTGTTCGGGAACCTCGGCGAGACCTCGGGGACCGGGGTCGGCTTCACGCGGGACCCGCGCACCGGAGAGTCGCGCTTCTACGCGGAGTTCCTGCCGAACGCCCAGGGCGAGGACGTGGTGGCGGGCATCCGGACCCCGCTCCCGATCGAAGCGCTTCGGGACCGGATGCCACCGGTGTACGCCGAGCTCATCGAGATCGCCACGCGGCTCGAGCGGCACTACAAGGACATGCAGGACATCGAGTTCACGGTCCAGGAGGGCAAGCTCTACCTCCTGCAGACCCGGGGGGGGAAGCGCTCGGCGCGCGCAGCGGTGCGAGTGGCGGTCGACCTCGAGAAGGAGCACGTGATCGACCAGCACACCGCAATCCTCCGGGTGAAACCGCACGAGGTGAACGAGGCCATCCGCCCGGTCTTCGACGACCGGGAGAAGGCGGCCGCCATCGCGGCGGGGCGGCTCCTCGGGCGCGGGCTGGCGGCGGCGCCGGGCGCGGCGGTGGGCCGGGTGGTGTTCGACGCCGACCGGGCCGTCGAGTGGGTCAAGAACGGGCAGCACGTGATTCTGGTCCGGCCGGAGACGTCGCCCGAGGACGTGACGGGGATGTACGCGGCGGAGGGTGTCGTCACCTCGCGCGGCGGCCGCACGTCGCACGCGGCCGTGGTCGCGGTGGGTATGGGCAAGGCATGCGTCGTCGGCGCCGCGGAGCTGGTGATCGACGAGGCCGCGCGTCGGTTCGACGTGGGCGGTCGCACCGTTCGCGAGGGCGACGTCATCTCGGTGGATGGCGGGACCGGCGAGGTCATCGCGGACACGATCCGGACCGTCGAGGGGCGGATTGACGAGCAGATGCGGGAGCTCCTCGGGTGGGCCGACTTCTACCGCAAGGGCGGCCTCGGCGTTCGGGCCAACGCCGACACGCCGGCCGACGCCGAGCGCGCCCGCGAGTTCGGCGCCGAGGGCATCGGTCTGGTCCGTACCGAGCACATGTTCTTCGCGGCCGAACGGCTGCCGATCGTCCGGGAGATGATCATGGCGACGGACCAGGCCGCCCGCCGCGCGGCGCTCGAGCGCCTCCGGCCGGTCCAGCGCCTGGACTTCGCCGGCATCTTCCGGGCGATGCACGGCCTCCCGGTCACCATCCGTCTCCTCGACCCGCCGCTCCACGAGTTCCTGCCGAACTGGAAGGAATACAAGGAGATGGTGGCCGAGAAGAGCCGCCTCGAGACCCTCGGCATCGAGCCCGAGGAGCAGCAACGCCTCGAGGCGATGATCGTCGCGGTGGAGCGGCTCCGCGAGGCGAACCCGATGCTCGGGCACCGGGGGTGCCGGCTCGGCATCACGCACCCCGAGATCTACGGGATGCAGGTGCGCGCGATCATGGAGGCGGCGTGCGCCGCCGCCGAGCAGGGCGTCCGCGTGGAGCCCGAGATCATGATCCCGCTCACCGGCACCGTCGGCGAGATGAAGGAGACCTTCGAGCAGACCCGCCGGGTGGCCGACGGCGTCATCGCCGAGATGGGCGTGCAGGTGCCCTACCTCGTCGGCACCATGATCGAGGTGCCGCGCGCGGCGATCATCGCGCAGAAGATCGCCGAGTACGCCGAGTTCTTCTCGTTCGGGACCAACGATCTCACGCAGCTCACGTTCGGGTACAGCCGCGACGACGTGGCGAAGTTCCTGCCTCGCTACCTCGACATGGGGCTCGTGCCCGCCGACCCCTTCGCGGTGCTGGACCAGGAGGGGGTGGGCGAGCTGATCGCCCTGGGGATCGACCGCGGGCGCCGGCGCCGGCCCGACCTGAAGGTCGGGATCTGCGGAGAGCACGGCGGCGAGGCCTCGTCGGTGGAGTTCTGCCACAAGGTCGGCATGAACTATGTCTCGTGCTCCCCGTACCTCATTCCCGGCGCGCGGCTGGCCGCCGCGCAGGCCCGGATCCGGGAGCGGCTCGCCGGCGGGGGTGACCATCGCTAGGCCGCCGCGCTTCTCGGCGCGGACCACGGGCGAGCCCGGCCGATGAGCGTGCGCTTCGGCCTCAGCGTGCCGAACCGGGGCCTCGTCATCGGGGCGGGGAACCCGAAGGACCTGGTCGCGATGTGCGAGGCCGCCGACGCCTCGGAACTCTTCGACGCCGTCTTCACCGGCGACAACCTGGTCTCGAAGCCCCGCCTCGACGCCATCGTCTTCCTCTCGCTGGTCGCCGGACGGACCCGCCGCGTCACGCTCGGGACCGCCTGCATGGCGAGCTTCGTCTTCCGTCACCCGATCGTCCTGGCCAACCAGTGGGCCGCCCTCGACTACCTGAGCGACGGGCGCACGCTCCTCGTGGCGTGCATCGGGGGCGGACCGGACACGCGCCGGGGGCCGCCCTCGCCGAGCGGGGCGAAGTGGGCGACGGAGTTCGCGGCCATGGGCGTGCCGGTCGCCGAGCGCGTCGGCCGGATGGTCGAGGGGATGGCGATCCTGCGGGCGCTCTGGACCGGGGAGTCGGTCACGCACCACGGCCGCTTCTACCGGTTCGACGACGTGCGGATCCACGTGACGCCGGTGCAGCACCCCTGTCCGATCGCGATCGCGTCGAATCCGCGGCCGCCCCACGCGGACGAGGCCACGATCGACCGGGCGCTCCGGCGCGTGGGCGAGATCGGGGACGGCTGGCAGGTCGAGATGAGCACGCCCGAGGAGTTCGGCGAGCGCTGGACGCGGATCCGGAGCTACGCGCGCGCCGCCGGGCGGAGCCCGCTGCCGGACGCCTCGATGATCCACTTCTACGTGAACGTCCAGGACCGGAGCCAGGCCGCCTTCGACGAGGCGCGCCGCTTCTACGAGGCGTACCACCTGGGGACGTTCCCGGAGGACTACCTCCGGTGGCGGCTCGTCACCGGCACGCCGACCGAGGTCACCGAGCGGCTGGCCGGCTTTCTCGACGCGGGCTGCACCTTGCCCATCCTCCGATTCGCGAGCTGGGACCCGGCGGGCCAGATGCGGCGGGCGATGGCCACCGTGCTGCCCGCCCTCCGCGACCACGCCGCGCGCCTCGCGGCGCGGCCGATCGAGTCGGGCCGGTAGGCGGGACCCGTCGACGGCGCCGATGGAGGCCGAGCCGAGCCCCTTCCGGCTGTTCTGCCCCGCGTGCGGCGCCGACTCCGATTCGGCGGACGCCGTGTTCGTCCTGGAGTCGCTCGCCCTCGTGGTGGAGGCCGATCTCCCTCTGCTGGCCACGCAGTGCAAGACCTGCGGGACCGCCGCCGACGTCGTCATCTGGCCGAGCGAGCCCGGGCTGGTGGGCCGCGTGCTCGCGGAGGGCGAGGGACCCGAGCCCGGGGAAGCCACGCTCCTCGGCCGCTACGCGGCGCTCGTCGACGGCTTCGAGCGCCAGGTTCGCGCCCAGCACGCCGCGTGGATCGAGACGGACGACCTGGAGCCGTTGATGGCGGCGCTCGACCTCGAGGCCGTCGACCTCCCGCGGCTCCTGGCGCCGCCCCTCGATCGTGCCCTCGCCCTGCCGGCCGCGGCGCTGGCGGCGGTGCGGGGCGCCCGCCGGGCGGTCGAGGCCGAGGCCGATCTCGGCCTTCACGTGCGCGTCGGGATCGGGCACCTCACGGTCGTGTTCTCGCTCGAGGCGGGCGGCGTCCGGCACATGAGCGTGAGCGGCGTCGGCGGCACCACCCCGACGACCGTCGAGCAACACCTCGCGCTCGCCCTCTGCTATGACCCGAGCGAGCGGCTCCGCCTGACGGCGCGACCGGGCGAGGTGGTCCCGGTCGTGCACTTCTACCTGTCGGGGGCGGAGCTCGACTGACTGCCGTCGCCGGCGAGCCTCGCCTCGAGGCGGGCCTTCGCCGCCGGCCACTCGGTGTCCAGGATCGAGTAGTACACCGTGTCCCGCTGGTAACCTCGCACGTTCATGTGCTTCCGGAGGACGCCCTCGCGCACGGCCCCGAGCCGCTCGATGGCCGCCTGGGAGCGCGTGTTGCGCCCATCGGTCTTGAGCGCGACCCGAATGCAGCCGAGGGACTCGAAGGCGTGGCGGAGGAGGAGGTACTTCGCCTCGGTGTTCGCCGGCGTCCGCCAGAAGGCGCGGGCGAGGAACGTGCTCCCGATCTCCACCTGCCGGTCCTTCGGCCGGATGTCGAGGTATCGCGTCGATCCGATCGCCGCGCCGCTCGCGTTCCACACCTGGGCGAAGGCGACCTGCTGGCCGCGGGCCATCAGATCCTGGGCGTCCCGGATCATGGCGCGGGTCGCGTCGAGGGCCGCCGGCGGGGGCCAGGCAAGGTAGCGGCAGACCTCCTCGTCCTGCGTGGCCTCGTAGAGGCCCGGGGCGTGGCGCTCGTCCAGTGGCTCGAGCGTGACGTGGCGGCCTCTCAGGGTGACGGGTTCGATCTGCATCGTCGATCCTCCCGGTGATCCCGCGCGCGTCACGCTCCGGCGAACGGGCCGAGGCGCCGGCGGATGGTCCGACCCGGTACGCTAGGACGCCGGCGGCGCCGGGACAAGGACCACCCTGCGGCGACGGGCAGGGCCATGTGCCGGCCGGCCCGCGCCGTTCCGTCGGGGGTCAGGGTTTACGGTCGGGACAGACCTGGAACGGTCCGTACTCGCCGACGGCTCGGCTCCGCGTCTGGTCGGCGTCCGTCAGGACCGCGATGCCCCGCGCCGGCGCCGGAGCCTCGCCGTAGAGCCGCTCGTAATCCCGCCGGGGGTTCACCGTCTCGGTGACCCAGCCGTCGTCGGGCGGAGGCCCCGAGCGCAGGACGATCGCGCGCGCCCGGCTGCTTCCGAACGTCGTGCCCACGGGCGCCACGCGGCTCCAGACGTACTTCACGGCGCGCGTGGCCATGGAGCTCGTGCCGAAGACCGCGTAGACCGACAGCGCGCTGTCGCTGCGGCCCGCGTCGCGCTCGTCCGAGTTGGCGGGGAAGACGCGGGGCCGCCAGCGCCAGCTCAGCAGCGGATGCGCGGCCGCGTCCCACGGGAACTCCCGGCCCATCTGGGAGCCGGTCCCCTCGGCCGTCGCCCGGACGAACCGGAGTCCGGCCTCGGCGGCCACCCGGTACGTCGCCCGGGCGGCGTCGTCCCGCGGCTGCCAGCCGGCGGGGAACTCGCCGACCACCGAATCCTGATAGTCGGCGCCCACCCGGCAATCCGAGCCCGGGGGCGGCGCGCTCGGGGTCTGGGCGGCGGCGGCCGGCGAGAGCAGCCCGACCGCCAGGAGGACGATGGCGTGACCCGCCCGAGCCGGGCGGGTCACGAATCCATCACTCGGACTCGACGGCGGCGGTGACGGCGGCGACTGAGCGCCGCGCCTCGAAGGACTGAGCCCGTTCCATCCGTTCCTGGCAGGGCCGGCATCGCTGGGCGAACGGCAGGCTGCGCAGCCGGGCCAGCCCGATGAAGTCGCCGCAGTCCCGGCAGAGCCCGTAGCGGCTGTCTCGGAGGAGATCGAGCGCCGCGTTCACCTGGACCAACTCGCGGCTGGCGCGATCGACGAGTGTGGCCCGGAGCTCGTCGTCGAGAGTCCGGCTGGCCGAGGCCACCTGATCGCTGTCGTCGGCCGCGTGCTGCTCGTGCCGCTCACCCAGTCCTCGGCGGATCAACCCGGCCAGGTCGGTCTGGCGGGACCGCAGGAACCGCCCGATCTCCTGGGCGGTCCGGCGGTCGAGGGCGTCGCGGCGCTTCACGGTCGTGCTCATCGGCGTCACCTCGATGCGCGGCAGCCTCGTGGGCCGCGGCGTGATTGGGTGACCGATGGCAGCAACGGTCGTGCCCGGACGGGTCCGAGACGTCGAAAGGTCTTTCGCTGCAAGAGTTTTCACATCGGGGCCGCCTCCGTGTCGGCCCGCCCAGAAGTGCCCGGTCGTGTAACCGTTACACGCGCGAACGTGTAGGCGCTGCCGCGCGCGTGACGCCGTCGTCGTCATGGCCGCCGGACGGGCATGCAGAGGACGCGGTCTCCTGCCTGACCGGCGCTGATCGCCTGGTACTTGTCCCAGAACGCCTGGTCGACCAGTCGCATCTCCGGCGGAGTGTCGGCCGTCCGGTACCGGCGGTACCTCCGGGGGCCGCCGTGGTAGGCGGAGTACGACGCGCGGGCGGCGTCCGCGAGGCGCTCTCCCGCCTCGCGGACGCCGTAGCGTCCGAGGAGCTGCCACAGGATCTCCGTGCCGGCCCCGGCATTGTAGCCGGCGTTCCAGCGAAGCTTGACCGGGTTGAAGAAGCCGCGCCAGACGCGCACGTTGATCTGCATCATCCCGACGTCGCCGGTGGACGACTGGATGGGCTGGACCGTCCCGCGCTCCCGGACGAACTGGCGCCAGCAGCTCTCCTGCCAGGCCACGGCTTTCACGAGGTCCCGGAACAGGTCCTCGAAGCGATCGCCGATGACCTCCCCGTCGAACGAGCGCTCCGCGGCGAGGGCCAGCAGGCGCTCGACGATCTCCCGGTACGCGGCGAGCTCGTTCGGGGTCGGGACCCATCGATCCAGGCGCTCCGACAGCTCCCGCCACTCGTCGGGCTCGTCCGCGTGCGCCGGGCGGGGCGCGAGCCAGGGCGGGAGCCACGACCGCGGGGCGGCCGGGACCGGCTTCCGCCGGAGCCGGCGCGCCGGCCCGTCCGGATCCCGGAAGCGGAACAGCTCCTGGAGCTTGGGATCCGGCGCGTCGGAGAACTCCAGGGGATCGCCCTGGTATCCCGGGGCCAGGGTCCGCGCGAGGCGGCGGAGGCCGTCCGCCGAGAAGTCGAGGCCGGCGGCGGGCGCCACCGCCTCGATCGCGGTCAGGGCGTCGCCGGCCGCGACGAACACGACGAGTCGGAGCGCGCGCGTGTCGTCGCCGCCCTTGGCGCCGGCGCGGCGCACGATCCCGCGGAGCCGGTCCCAGAACCGGAGGAAGAGGGGCCGTACGGGATCCACGCCCACCTCCGGTCCCCGGGCAAGGACTGCCGTCACCTCGCGACGCGCCGTCAGCAGGAGGTCGAGGAGCTCGGTCCGCATCTCGGCGTCCGCGCCGCCAGCCAGGTCCTTCACCATGAACGCGAGGAACCCGTCCCAGCTGTCGAGGAGCGCCTCCCACGCCTGGATCTCCGCGCGGGTCAGCGCCCGCTCGGGCGCGGGCGCAACCGGGGGCGCCGGGGGCAGGTCGATGGACACGCGCAAGCGGACCGCGTCTGGCTCGAGCGCGAGCTCCCGCGGCCGGAGCGTCTGGAGCGCCGTGGCCAGGCTTCCGGTGGGGCTGCTGAACGACCGGAGGAGCCCCCGGACCTCCTCCACCGGCGGCCCGAGGTCGAAGCCGAAGGTCTCGAGCTCCGCGGCGCTCCAGTCCCGGACGACCGTCCAGAGCCGCGTGGCCACGGTCGCCGGCTGTCGGGCCGTGTCGTAGAGCCGGAAGTCGACGTCCCGGAAGCGGAGCTGCCAGTCGTGGCCGAGCTCGGGCCGCGCCACGATCTCCGCGTGGCCGGTCCAGCTGACGGACGCGAAGCACCACCCGAGAAGCGGGACCCCCGCCGTGGCCGAGGCGGGGCCGCTGATCCGGAGCCGTCCGTCGGCAGGCTCGAGGAGGGGATCGCGGACGACGAAGGTGCCGCACCCGTCGGGGGTCCGCCAGAGCTCGAGCGCGCCGCCGCTCTCCACCCCGATGTGCTTCTTGAGCGCGGTACGGAGGACGTCGTAGTCGATGGTCAACGGGAAGGTGACCTCGACTGCCGCGGCCGGCCCGGCCGCCAGCAGGGCCGCCAGCAGCCCGACGGCCCCGGCCGCTAGACGGAGCGCCCGCCCCCTGGACTCCGGGGTCTCCCCCGGCGCCGCTCGGGACGTGACGCCCGGCCGCCGCTCGTCGGTCGCCGCATCACTTCAACTCCAGCATACGCGACGCCCGCGCTTTTGGCCCTCATCACGTTCGGCCGACGGGAGGTTTGCGCGCGCCTGTTGTCCGCGGCGGCGGCGCGTCGCGGTGCGGCGATGCCGCAAGCTTCGAGCGCCGCGCTCGCCGAGGTACAGTGGACCGGCCGTGGCGGGATTCGAGACCCGTGCGAGACCGGCGGCGCTTCCGTCGTCGGTCGGGAAGGACGGTACATGGCCTGGAAACATGGAGCGGACGAGCAATCGAGCGTTCGATTCGACGGAAACTTCCTGTGCCCCGGCGACCTCGTGGAATCGCCGAACCCCGACATGTCGCTGCAGGACGCGATCCTCACGCGACGGACGGTGCGGGCCTACCGGTCGGAGCCGGTGCCGCCGGAGCTGTTCGAGCAACTGGTCGAGGCCTCGATGCACGCGCCCACGGCCTGTGACGAGCAGCGCTGGAAGATCGTCTACATCGACGACCCGGCCGTGCTCCAGGACCTCTACGAGCGCGGCTCGGCCGCACTCCTGACCAAGGCCAGACAGGCCTTCCTCGTCACCTACAACGGCCACACGGACAACGTGCAGTACTTGGACCACGTGCAGTCCGCCGCGGCGTTCATCACGACATTCTGTCTCGTGGCGCACAGCGTCGGAGTCGGCACGTGCTGGATCGGTCACCTGCCCAACAAGAGCGAGCTGCGACGGATCTTCGGCATCCACCCGTTTTTCGAGCCGATCGCGCTCGTCACGTTCGGTTTCTACCGCGAGAAGGTGAGGATACGGCCACGCAAGCGCTCCGCCCGGCAGGTGATCTTCAACGGCCGCTTCGTGCGCGACGGTCTCCAGTTCGCGACCTCGAAGAACGTGTCTGCGCGCAGGGTGGTGCGCACCCTGTACTATCTGTTGCCGCCGTTCATCCGGCGCCGGCTGCGCAGGTACAGCCTCAGGTACGAGAAGAAATTCTACGATGAGGTCTATGACTGAGACGGCCGTCGAACCGCTTCGCGCGTTGCTGGCCCGCGCTCTGCCGCGGCTGCTCACGCAGATGTGCCGGGACCCCGAGCATCCCCTCTACGGGTGCTTCGATCGGCACCACTGGCACTACAAGATGCGCGACTTCTCGAGCGCCGTGATGGTGCAGGGCGCGCTGGTGCTGGACTCGATCGCGCGCGGCGAGCTGAATCTTCCCGTGCCCGCGCTCGACCGCGCGATCGCAGCGGAATGGCGCGACGCGGCGCTCCGACACTGGGCCGGGACGCAGCGCGCGGACGGGAGCTCCGACGAGTACTACCCCAGGGAGGCGGCTTTTCCGGCCGCCGGCTTCAGCCTGTACGCCGCAGCGGTCATTGCCCAGCGTACGCCCCCGCCGGACGAGGTCGCGCGCGCGATGGAGAAGGCAGCGGCGCGGATCCTGCGCTCGGCCGAGACCGAGGCGGTGAACCAGGAAGTCGTCGCGCTCACCGCGTGCTCGCTCGCCGCGCGGGCCGGCGTGCGGGTCGACGCGGCCGCACTCGAGCGGCGTTGGGCGGCCGTGTATGCCGGGCAGTCGCCCGAGGGCTGGTTCCTGGAGTACGGGGGGGCGGACACCGGATACCTGGCCGTGGCCTGCGACGCCCTGTGGGACTCCTGGGAGGTCACGCGCGACGAGCGAGCGCGTGAGGCCGGTGTGCGCGCGGGGAGGTACATCCACGCCCTGCTCGGGGCGGCGGGCGACGTGCCCCGCTTCGTGAACTCACGCAGCACGGACTACCTCACGGGCTACGGGCTCACGCGGTTCGCCGCGCTGGCGCCCGAGGCCTCCACGGTCGTGCGCGCCACGCTGGCCTCCGTGTCGGAGCCCCGCCACTTCCTGCACCACGTCGACGACCGCTACGTCACGCACTACCTCCACACGAGCTGGTTCCGGGCGCTGCCCCATCTCGCGGCGATGGGGCCGGCCGCCGAGCCGTCACGGGAGACGCGGTGGTTCGCCCACGCGCGCGTCCTGGTCTCCCACACGGGCGACGCGAGCCTGTACGTGGCTGCCGGGAAGGGGGGCACGGTGGTTCGCGTGGCGCGCGACGGAGCCACCGAGTTCGATCAGGGCTGGCGGGGCGAGGTCGCGGGTCGGATCACGACCACCTGCTGGCAGGAGCCGGAAACGCGCGTCGAGGCGCGGCGGGACGGCGACGCGTGGGTGATCACCCTCGACATGCCGCTCCGAAGACACGGCTACGTGGTGCCCACCCCGACAAAGCGCCTGGCCCTGCTCGCCGGCGGCTTCGTGGCCGGCCGGCGACTCGTCCCGCTCCTCAAGCGGCGGCTCATCTTCCGTCGGGCGGCCAACGGCGCGCGCTTCTCGCGCACGGTGCGGGTCGTCGGTGACGAGACCTGGATCGCCGACGCCTTCCACGGAAGACCGCTCGAGCGGCGCCGTCGCGAGGGCGCTTACTCCCTCCGGCACGTGAGCTCGAGCGGAGGGTTTGCGTTCGTGGAGCTCTCCCCGAGGCCGACGCGTCCCCACCTGCACTCCTCGGAATGACGCGAATCGCGGGCGGCCTCGTGCCGTCCCGGCCCTTTCCGTGCGCGGGCGTCGCCCTAACGGGTGAGCGGCCTGCCCGTCCACGAATAGTGCCGCCGCGTATGCGAACCGATACACTGCGGGCGTGTCGGGCGGCGGATGGCCCAGTCGTGTGGGGTGGCCGATGCGCGCGGCGCTGGCCGTCGCGGCGCTCACCTTGGGTGTCTCCTCGGCGTGCGCAGAGGAGTTCAGCGGGCTGGTCGTCGGCGTCGCGGACGGCGACACGATCTCGGTGCTCCGCGATCACCGGGCGGTGACCGTCCGCCTGGCGGGCATCGACGCCCCCGAGAAGGCCCAGGCGTTTGGCCAGCGGGCCAAGCAGTTCGCGGCCTCGCTCGCGTTCGGGAAGACGGTCACCGTCCACGTGATCGGGCGGGACCGCTACCTCAGGCTCCTCGGCGAGGTGGCCCTGCCGGACGGGCGCAGCCTCAACCAGGAGCTGGTGCGCGCCGGCTTCGCGTGGTGGTTCCGGAAATACTCCCACGACCAGTGGCTCGCGCACCTGGAGGCGGAGGCGCGGGAGGGGCGGCGCGGCCTCTGGGCGGATCCCGCTCCCGAGCCGCCCTGGGACTACCGCAGCCGCCGCGCGTCCTAGGCGATCCCGCTCGTTCGACTGGATCCGCGCGAGGCCGTCGCGCCTGGCCAACGGTCCCTCGAGGCGTTAGACTCTGCTCGGGAGAGGGTCGAGGAGCATGAGGAGCCGGACGAGCGTCCTGGCGCGGTGCGTGGCGCTTGCCGTGACGCTGGTGCCCGTGGCGTCTCTCGCGGGCGGGCGACCCGTACCGCCGACGCCCGGCGCCTTCCGGGCCCACGCCGACTTCCGCCCTAAGCACGCGTTCGGGTCGCCCGGAGGATTCCCGCTCCCCATCGGGGACGACCGACGCGCCCAGGTAACCGCCCCGCACTGGGGGAAGCTCGCTCATCGCGGCGTCGTCCCCGCGTTCCCCCCCACCTACTTCTACTGGCCGACCGCGCTCTACGGGGCGCCCGCGGAGACGCCCGCGCCGTCCATGATCGTGGAGCCCGTGGTCTACGTGGCGCCCACCATCTACGTCACGGTGCCGCCCGCGCCCGTACCGGCGCCTCCGGTCGTCTCGGCCCCGCCGGCCCCCGGGCCCACCGTGGTGGAGTACGCGACGGGTCGCTACGAGCTCAGAGGGGACGGAGCGGCCACTCCGTACACGTGGGTCTGGGTGCCCAACCCGCCCGCAGGGCCTCCCGCCGCGCGCGCCGAGTCCCCGGCGTCGCACGCCTCATCGGAAGGTCGCACGCAGATCTACCGGTGGACGGCCGAGGACGGCGCCGAGGTCTGGACGAATCGCGACGGCCGTGCGGGCCGGCCCGCGGCCCCCGCGCCGCCGAGCTGACCGAGGCCGCTCGGCGCCTTCAGGCCTGGCGGGGCGCCGGCGAGGTCGTGCGGGCGGCGATCTCCGCGGCGACGATCGCCGCCGTGGCCAGGGCGAGCAGGGGACCCGCCGTCACGAGAATCGCGGTCCACCCGTGACGGTGCAGGAGTTGCCCCGAGGACAGCGAGGTCACCGCGACCGTCGCCCAGATCATGAAGTCGTTCGCCGCCTGGGCCTTCGTCCGCTCGCTCGACGTGTAGGTGCGAGTCACGAGCGTGGAGCCGCCGACGAACATCAGGTTCCAGCCCACGCCGACCAGGAGGAGCGACAGCCAGAAGTGCCACACGCTCGTCCCGGCGAAGCCGGTCGCCAGGCTCGCCACGTTGGCGACGATGCCGATCCCGATCGTCGCGCGCTCGCCGATCCGCTGGATGAGGGAGCCGGTGAAGAACCCCGGCAGGAACATGCCGACCAGGTGCCACTGGATCACGAACGCGGCGTCCGAGAGGCCGTGGCCGTGGTGGGCGACCATGGCGAGCGGCGTGCCGGTCATGAGGAGGTTCATCACGCCGTAGCCCACGAGCTCGCTGGCGACGGCCACCAGGAAGAGCGGCTGTCGCACGATCGCGACGACGGGGCGCGCCGCGCCGCCGGCCCGGGACTCCGCGGCCTCCGGCAAGCGGAGCCCGTACGTGAGGGCGAGGCCGACCAGGCCGAGCAGCGGGATGCAGAGGAACGCTCCGACGAACCGCGTGCCGAGGAGATCGGCGGTCGATCTGGCGAGCTGCGGTCCCACGAAGCCCGCGAGGAGGCCGCCCGCCAGGACGAGGGAGATGGCGCGCCCCCGCCGATCGGGCGTCACGGCTTCGGCGGCCGCGAAGCGGTAGAGCTGGGCGAACGCCGACGCGATGCCCATCAGGAGGCCGCCGCCGATCAAGAGCCAGAAGCTCTGGATGATGACGGCCCACGCCCCGACCAGGCCACCGGCCATCGTGAAGCCGCTCCCGACCATGAACCCGACCCGGCGTCCCACGCGGCGCATGACGAGCGAGGCCGGGATCGTGCCGAGCGCGGTCCCGATCGTGAGCGCGGTCGCCGGAAGGGTCGCGAGCGCCTTGTCCGCCGCGAGGGCGTGCCCCGCGAGGGTGCCGATCGTGGCCATCAACGCCGCGGTGCTGATGAAGGCGGCCTGACACAGCGCGAGCAGGAGGACGTTCCGGTGGCTCCGTTCCACGAGCGTCTCTTGTACCACAGGTGGGCGCGCGCCGCCGGGCCGGGCGCTCGCGGTATGATCGGCGTCGGGCGGCGGCGCGCTGGCGCGCCGGCCACGCGGAAGAGGAGGGCAGGGTGACGACAGGCGTCGCGGGAGAGATCCTGCTGGAGCGCGAGGGGCGCGTGGCGCTCCTCACGGTCAGCCGCGCCGAGGCGCGGAATGCCATGACGTTCGAGATGTACGAGGCGCTGCACGACCACATGGAGCGGCTCGACGCCGACGGCGACATCCGGGCCGTCATTCTGCGGGGCGCGGGCGACAAGGCCTTCGTCAGCGGCACCGACATCCGGCAGTTCCTCGAGTTCCGGACGCGGGAGCACGCCCTCGCGTACGAGGCGCGGATCGGCCGCGTGCTCCGGCGGATCCACGCGATGACGAAGCCGACGATCGCGATGGTGCAGGGGGACGCCGTGGGCGGGGGGCTCTTCATGTCGCTCGCGTGCGATCTGCGCCTGGCGGCCGTCCACGCGCGCTTCGGGGCGCCCGTTGCCCGCACCCTCGGGAACTGCCCGGCGCCGACGAGCGTGGCGCTCCTCGCGGCCACCGTCGGACCCATCCGGGCGCGGGAGCTCATGCTCACCGCGAGGCTCGTCGACGCGCCGGAGGCGAAGGGCATCGGGCTCGTCGACGAGGTCCACCCCGCCGACGCGCTCGAGCGGCGGGCGCGCGAGCTCGCCGCCCAGATCGCGACCTACGCCCCGCTCACCCTCGCCGCGGCCAAGGAGGCCACGCGCCGCATCCTCGGGTCGTTCGCCGTGAAGGATGCGGAGGACCTCCTGCTCTCCTGCTACCTGAGCGAGGACTTCCAGGAGGGCGTCCGGGCCTTTCTCGAGAAGCGGCGCCCGGAGTGGAAGGGCCGCTGACGGCAACCGGCGCGGCGGTCGACGTCGCGGTCGTGGGTGCCGGGCCCGCGGGGGCGACGGTGGCGCTCGTCCTTGCCCGGGCGGGCGTGGCGGTCGCGCTCCTCGACCGGGCGCCGCTCCCGCGGGACAAGACGTGCGGCGGCGGCGTGGTCGCGCGGGCCCTCGACGCGATCCCCGCCGGCGTGGAGCTTCCCGTCGAGCGGCGCCTCGGGCGGGTCGAGTCACGGTTCCGGGACGCGGGGGTGGCCGTGACCGTCGAGCGGTCGGTGCCGCTCGTCCACATGACGATGCGCGCGCCGCTCGACCTCGCGATCGCCGAGGCCGCGCGCGCCGCCGGCGCCCGGCTCGAGGCCCCGCGCGCCGTGGAGCGCGTCCGGCTCGAGGCGGATCACGTCGAGCTCGAGACGACGGGCGGGTTTCTTCGCGCGGGGTTCCTGGTCGCGGCCGACGGCGCCACCGGGTCCACCGCGCGCGCGGCGGGGTGGACGGAGCCGCTCGACTCGGTGCCCGCCCTCGAGGCCGAGGTCGAGGTGCCGCCCGCGGTCATGGCGCGCTTCGCGGATCGCGCCCGATTCGATCTCGGCGTTCCCGAGGGCGGCTACGGCTGGGTGTTCCCGAAGGCCGATCACCTCTCGGTCGGTGTCGGCGTCTTCGCGCGCGGCGACGCGCGGCGGCGCCTCCGCGACGAGCTCTCGCGCTACCTCGCCGACGCCGGCCTCGGCGAGGCGCGGGTGCGGCGTCTTCGCGGCGCCCCGATCCCGGTGCGGGCCCGCCGGGATCCCGCGCGCGGCCGTGTCCTCCTCGTCGGCGACGCCGCGGGCCTGGCGGATCCGCTCACGGGGGAGGGGATCTCGCTCGCGATGCTGAGCGGGCGCCTCGCCGCGGAGTCGCTCCTCCAGGCAGGTCTGGGCGCCGGTGCCGCGCGAGTCTACCGCGCGGCTCTCCGGCGGCGCGTCCTCGGCGAGCTCCGCATCGCGCGAGGCCTCGCGTGGGTGCTCTATCGCCGGCCGGGCCTCGCACGCCGGCTCCTCCCGAGCCTGGGCCAGCTGGCCGGCGAGGCGCTGACGGAGGTCGTGGCGGGCCATCGCACGTATCGGTCCCTGATCGAGAGCGGCCGCGCGTGGCGACGGCTCCTGGCCATCCTCCTTCTCCGACCACCGTCCCCTCGGCCGGCATGAGGGGGCACGCGGCACGCGCTCCCACGGAGGTCAGTCGATGACAGAGGCTCCGATCCCCGCCGAGAAGCTCGAGCAGCTCGGGCGCATCCCCACCCAGACGCTGATCGACGCCATGTGGGTCAAGCAGTGGCCGCAGTCGATGATCCACGGCGCGCGGCCGCTGTTCCCCGGCCGGCGGATGGCCGGACGCGCCGTCACGCTCCGGTTCGTGCCTCACCGGCCGGACGTGGCGGCCGACAAGCCGAAGGGCGAGGCGTCGCCGGAGTACGTCGCCTTCGAGCTCTGCGGCCCGCACGACGTGCTGGTCGCGTCGTCGATCGGCCCGTGGGAGTCGATCGGCGGGGACATCAAGTTCTTCCGGCTCCACCAGCGCCAGGCGGCCGGCCTCGTCACCGACGGCGCCGTGCGCGACAGCGAGGCGCTCCGGGGCTACGGCCTGCCCGTGTACTGCACCTCGACCACGGCCAAGCAGGGACCGGCGGTCCACTGGCCCTGGGGCGTGAACGAGGTCATCGCGTGCGGCGGGGTCGTGGTGCGTCCCGGGGACGCCGTGGTGGGCGATGACGACGGCGTCGTGGTGGTGCCGGCGCTGCTGGTCGACGAGGTCATCCAGGTGGCGACCGAACGCCAGGCCGTCGAGCGCGTGGTCAAGCGCGAGCTCGAGCTCCACCCCGGGTCGCCCGGCCGCTACTACCCGTTCAACGAGGCGACCTGGAAACTCTACGAGGACTACAAGCGCCGCGGCGACGCCTGATCTTCCGAGCGAGGCAGGGGCCTCAGACCGGTCGGCGCGCGGTCGGCGCAAGGTCCGCGAGTCGCACCACGACGGCGGTCACGTTGTCGTGGGTGCCGGCGAGGAGCGCCGCGCGGACGAGCGCGTCGGCGGCGGCCAGGGGCGACGGGGCCCGGCGGACGACGGCCCCGGCGTCCTCGACGTCGAGCACGTCCCAGATTCCGTCGGTCGCGAGCACGAGCGCGACGTCGTCGGCCTCGAGCGCGTGCCGGCGGACCTCGGGCTCCGCGATCACGCCCACCGCCCGGAACCACCGGTCGCCCAGGCTCCGGGTCATCATGAGCCCGCGGCTGCCCCGGACGACGTAGGGCGGCTCGAGCCCGGCGCCCATCCGGAGGACGCGAGCCCGCTCGTCATCGGCCTCGATCCGGTGGTCGCGCGTCAGGGCGGTGGCGCCGGCCCGGCCGATGCGGACGACGCGACTGTCACCGACATGGGCCGTGACGAGCGTGTCGCCGGTCAGGAGGAGTGCCGCGGCCGTCGAGCCGCAGTCGAGGTCGTCCGTCGCCTCCGCCAGCTCCTCGAACCCCTGCCGGAGGGCGTCGGGCGGCTCGCGCCCGGCCTGGAGCGCCCGGAGGACCGCCAGGTGAAGCCCGGCCGCGGCGCGGTCCGCCGCCTCGGCGCCGCCGTGGCCGTCGTACACGGCGGCGAAGAGCCCACCGGGCGTGACGTGCGCCGCCCAGCGGTCTTCCATGTGGGAGCGCAGGCCGACGTCGGCGGCGACGCCGACCCCCGCCGGCAGCGCGGTCACGGCTTGGGGCGCACGGGGGCGTCGAGGCGCGGGCTGCCCGCCCACTCAACGACGGTGTCGTCGCCCTCGAGGATCACGTAGAAGACCGTCGGCCCGAAGGAGCTCGCGGCGTCGCCCCACACCCGCGCGATGAGCGCGCGCCGGTCCGACTCCTCGTCCGCGAGGATCAGCACGATGTAGTCCTTCGTGCCGTCCCGGTCCACGTCGACGATGCCGGGCGGCATCGCCTCCTCCCAGTGCTCGGTGCCCGTCTGGAAGCGGAGCGCCTCGCCGTCGGGCGCGAGCGCGAGCGGGCGCTCGTTGGCGGACACGAGCTTCGCCTGCATCTCGGGCGGGAGGAGCTGCACTTGAGCGGCAGCGACCGTCGGCCAGGCCACCAGGAGGGCCGCGGCGACGAGCGCGGCCGCGATCGCCCCGCGCGCGGCGATTGTCATCGCCGCGTCGGCGTCTCGCCCGTCTGCCGGATCTCGTCCAGGACCGGCAGGAGGTACGTGCGGAAGCGCTCCGGGTGCTCGCTCATGGGGAAGTGGCCGAGCTCCTTCATGATCGTGAGCCGGGCACCGGGAATCCGGGCGGCCGTTTCGCGCGTGTCGTCGGGCGTGCACGAGAAGTCGTACTCCCCGGTCAGGAGGTAGAGCGGGCACCGCGACGTGTCGATCCGGCCGACGCGGTCGCGGAGGTCGCCTTCCGACCGGTAGAAGTGAAGGTCCCCGCGGAACACTCCCGGCCCGCCCTGCGCGTAGAGCCAGAGCGTCTCCCACCGCGACTCCGCGGGCGCGTGGGGCGCGATGAGACCCGACATGAGCGCGCTGCACAGCTCGCCGCCGTGGACGTCGGGGCGGTGGAGCCACGAGGTGTCGTCGTACCAGGGCGTCTGGTAGGCGGCGGCCTCGAGACCGACCAGCGCGCGGAAGCGCTCGGGAGCGCGGAGGGCAAGCTCGAGCACGATCTTCCCGCCGATCGAGCAGCCGAGGATCACCGGCCGCGCGAGCCCGAGCGCCTGGCAGAAGGCGAGGATCAGCTCGACGTAGGCGGCGGTCGTGAGCCGGTACTCCTCGTCCTGCCAGCCGGCCGGCGGCAGCGACTTTCCGTGCCGCGGCATGTCGAAGGCGAGCACCCGCCAGTGCCGGGTCACGGCTTCGTCGGTCATCAGGTGCCGGAACTGCCGACCGTCCGCGCCGGCGGTGTGGAGGCAGACGAGCGGCCACCCCTGGCCGGCCTCCTCGAAGTAGACGCGGTGCGTCCGGCCGCCGAGGTCGAGGTGGAGATACCGGCCCACGATCGGCTCGAGCACGGCGTCAGCTCGCCGCGATCGCCCGGCGGGGCGCCGCCAGGACGTCCTTCACGTACCGGAGGTGGGCCATGAGCGGCCAGAGGTCACCCTCGACCCGCGCGACGCCGAGCTTCTTCATGGCGAAGAGGTCGTGGTAGCCCGCCTCCGGCAACGGCTGCCAGAAGCGCGCCCACGCGTCGGCCGACGCCCGCACCGCGAAGGTCCACGACCGGAGGAGGAACGGGCCGCGCTCGACGGCCGTCACGCGCCCCGCGGCCACGTGAACCAGGTACTCCACGTCGTCGACGGCCAGGAGGAACGTGGTCGTGAGCCGCTCGCCCCGCCGGACGAGACCTGCGTCGGCGTTGACGAGGTCCGGGAGTCGGGTGACCACGCGCGCCGGGTCGGATGGAGGCACGGCGGCATGATAGCGTAGCCGGTGTGCTCCGGGGAGAAGGCCGGCGCGTCCTTCGAGCGCTCCGGTCATCTCCGGTGAGACGGTTTGCTTTCGTCGCTCCGGCACTGCCTGCCTGAAGGGAGGCGCCCATGGCGTTCATCCGCGAGATCCCGCCCGAGGACACCGCGGGGGAGATGCGCGTCCAGTACGACAAGAGCCGCGAGGCCCTGGGGTACGTCCCCAACTACGCGAAGGTGTTCGCCCACCGACCCGAGGTCTACACCGCCTGGGCGCGCCTGATCGGGGCGATCCGGGCCAACATGGACCTGCGGCGCTACGAGCTCGTCACGCTCGCCGCCGCCTCGCAGCTCCGGTCGAGCTACTGCATGCTGGCGCACGGGAGCGTGCTGCTGCGCAGCCAGGAAGTCACGAGCGACCAGCTCGAGGCGATCGCGCGGGACTACCACCACGCCGACCTGACGCCGGCCGAGGTGGCGATGATGGCCTTCGCGGAGAAAGTCACCACGCGGGCCCACGCCGTGACGGCCGACGACGTGGAAGCGCTCCGCCGGCACGGGTTCTCGGACGCCGAGATCTTCGACATCGCGGTGACCGCCGCCGCGCGCTGTTTCTTCAGCAAGACGCTCGACGCCGTCGGCGCCCCGCCCGACGAGGCGTTCATGGCGCTCGACGAGCGGCTCCGCGGCGTCCTGACGGTCGGCCGCCCGGTTCAGCGCGCGTCGTAGCCGGGCGTCCGCTCCGTCCCGACGGGCCGGGAGACGCGGGGCGGCGTGCTACGCTTGACTCGCCTCTCCCGCGTGGCGATGGCCGCGCGGCCGGCCTCGGCGCAGAGCCCCGACGGAGGGAGCATGACCCGCACGGTCGAGCCCGAGTTCGTGGGCCGGACCTACGACGACTTCCTGTTCCGCCCCCAGGCGAGCCCGCTCGCCTCGCGCCGCGAGGTGCCGCTCCGGACGGCGCTGACGCGCCGCCTCGTCCTGGATCTCCCCATCGTCTCGGCCAACATGGACAGCGTCACCGACGCGCGGATGGCCGTCGCCATGGCGCTCGAGGGCGGGCTGGGCTTCGTCCACCGGGGACTGGCCATCGCGGCCCAGGTGGCGGAGGTGGCGCGGGTCAAGCGGACCCAGGGGCACGTCGTCGAGCGGCCGTTCGTCCTGGCCTGCGGGGCGAGCGTGCGCGAGGCGCGGGAGCTCGCCCGGCGGCACAACGTCACCGGCCTCCTCATCGAGGAGGCGCCCGGCAGCGGCGTCCTGGCGGGCCTCCTCTCGAATCGGGACTGGCCATGGAGCCCGGCGCAGGACGACCGTCCGGTCGGGGAGTTCATGACGCCGTTCGACCGGCTCGTGACCGGGTCGCCGGACGTCTCGATCGAGGAGGCGGAGCGGCGCATGTTCGAGCGCCGGGTGGAGAAGCTGCCGCTCGTCGACGGCGGTCGCCGGATCCGCGGCCTCATCACCAAGAAGGACATCCTCGCGGCGCGGCAGCGGCCGTACTCGACCAAGGACGCGCGGGGCCGCCTCCTCGTCGGCGCGGCGATCGGCGCGCGCGGCGACTTCCTGGAGCGCGCGGCCGAGCTCCTGGGCGCCGGCGCGGACGTGCTCCTGATCGACATCGCGCACGGCCACTCGGAGGTGATGCGGCGCGCCGTCGAGACGGTCCGCGCCCGCTTCCCCGAGGTCGCGCTCGTCTGCGGCAACGTCGCCACCGCCGAGGGCGCCGCGTTCCTGCGGGATCTCGGAGCGGACGCGATCAAGGTCGGCGTGGGGCCCGGGCGCGGGTGCCGGACGCGCCTCGAGACCGGCGCGGGCGTGCCCCAGCTCCAGGCCATCCGCGAGGCCTGGTGCGCGGTCGAGGACACGGTGCCGATCATCGCGGACGGCGGCGTGCGCGAGGACAAGGACGTCTTCCTCGCCCTGATCTCCGGGGCGTCGGTGGTGATGCTGGGGAGTCTCCTGTCCGGCACCGACGAAGCCCCCGGCCAGCTGATCGAGGACCCCGGCTCGGGCGAGAAGCGGAAGATCTACCGCGGGATGACGTCGCCCCAGGCCGTGTTCCGCGCGCTCTACGACGACGAGGAGCACGACGCGGTCGAGGCGGCGCTCGAGGTGCCGGCCGAGGGGCAGGAGATGCAGGTGCCCTACCGCGGCTCGGTGGTGGACATCCTCCGGCGGATTCGCGGCCACCTGCGCTCGGCGGTCAGCTACGGCGGAGCGGAATCGCTCGCCCGGCTCCGCGCGAAGGTGCTGCCGGACCCGCTGCGCTACCTGATCCCGCTCTCCTCGGCGTCCCGCGCCGAGTCCTACGAGCGCTGACCGGGGGGACGCCGATGCCGCCCGCGCTGCTCAGCCCCCGCGCGATCCGACTGGACGTCGCGACGGCCTGTCAGCTGCGCTGCCCGGCCTGTCCCACCACGCTCGGCATCATCCGGGACGACCTGGGGACCGGGTTCGTCCGCCTCGACGACTTCCGGCGCCTGCTCGAGGCCAACCCCGGCGTGCGCTCGATCGAGCTGTCGAACTGGGGGGAGATCTTCCTGAACCCGGACCTCCTCGCCATGATGGAGCTCGCGGCGGAGCGCGGCGTGGCCCTCTCCGCGAAGAACGGCGCGAACCTGAACACCGTGGCCGACGGGGTGCTCGAGGGGCTGGTCCGCTATCGCTTCCGCGCGATCACGTGCTCCATCGACGGCGCGAGCCCCGAGACCTACGCCGTCTACCGCCGCCGGGGCGACTTCGACACCGTCCTCGCCAACATCCGGAAGATCAACGGGTTCAAGGCGCGTTATGGCTCGAAGTACCCGAAGCTCACGTGGCAATTCGTGGTGTTCGGACACAACGAGCACGAGATCCCCCGGGCGCGCGCCCTGGCCCAGGAGCTCGGGATGGAGCTGCGCGTCAAGCTCTCGTGGGGCGGGACGTACCTGGGCGAGGACTTCTCGCCGGTGCGGAACCGCGAGGCGGTCCGGAAGGAGATATCGGGCGGCGTCGCCGACCGCACGGAGTACGAGACCCGCTTCGGCGTCCGGTACGGCCAGCGGAGGACCTGCGCCCAGATGTGGACCGATCCGCAGATCAACTGGGACGGCCGCGTCCTCGGCTGCTGCGTCAACCACTGGGGCGACTACGGGAACGCCTTCCGCGACGGCCTCGCCGAGACATGCGGCGGCGAGCGCATGAGCTACGCCCGCGCGATGCTGATGGGCGAGGCCCCCGCCCGCGCCGACATCCCGTGCACCACGTGCGCCAACTATACGGCGATGCAGCGCACCGGACGCTGGATCACGGAGCGCGAGATCAGCCATGCCGGCCTCGCCCGGCGGGTCCGGAGCCTCCTGGGCTCGGCTCGCCGCGGCGTGCTGGCGCGCCTGCGCGGTCCGGCCTGACCGATCAGAACAGCGCGCGGGACTGCCCGCCGTCCACGTTCAGGCAGGCGCCGAGCACCAGGCTGGCCGCGTCCGAGGCGAGGAAGGCGACCACGCGCCCGACCTCGTCGGGACGCCCGAAGCGCCCGAGCGGCAGGTCGGCCTTCAGGAACGCGGCGATCCCCTCGGGATCCTCGCGCGTCCGCCGCTCCCAGCCGCCTCCGGGGAAGATGATGGAGCCCGGCGCGACCGCATTGACCCGGATGCCGAGAGGCGCGAGCTCCATCGCGAGCGCCTTCGACATGCCGATCTCGGCGGCCTTGGCCGCGATGTACGTCGGGCGCCGCACGTAGGCGCCGCCCCACTCGCGGCCGTAGATCGACACGATGTTGATGATCGCGCCGCGGCCCCGCGCGCGCATCGACGGGACGACCAGGCGGCTCAGACGCACCGCGGGCCAGAGGTTCAGGTCGATGGCCCGCTGCCAGTCCTCCTCGCTCGTCTCCTGGAACGAGCTCCCGGTGGAGCCCCCGACGTTGTTGACCAGGATGTCGATCGCTCCGAAGGCGGCGCTCGCGGCCTCGAAGGCCTCCCGCACCCCGTGGGTCGTCGTGACGTCGGCGGCGACGGCGACCGCCTCGGCGCCCAGCGCCCGCACCTCCGCCGCCGCCGCGTCGAGCGCGTCCTTGCCGCGCGCGCAGAGCGCGACGCGGCAGCCCTCGCGCGCGAGCTCCAGCGCGATCCCGCGTCCGATGCCGCGGCTCGCGCCCGTGACGAGCGCGACCCTGCCCCCGAGTCCGAGGTCCATGCCTGTCCTCCCTGAGGATCGTGCCTGAGGTCGTGAAGGTCGGCGTCAGCCTAGCCGCGCCGACCGCGCCGCGCAACCGCGCCTGCGATCGCCCGACGCCCATGGGGCTTGACGGAGCAGCGCCTAGCGGCTATTCCGTCCTCGGAGGGCTCCCATGACTTGCTCCCTGCGCCTGCAGATCCGCGACGTCGAGGCCCGGGCGGTCGTCGCGCCCCTGAACCCGCCGGTCCGTACTGCCTCGGGCTCGGTGAGCCACGCGCTCCTCGTGCTGATCGACCTCCACACCGAGGAGGGCCCTGTCGGGCGGGCGTACCTCTGCGCCTATCAGTCGGTCGCGCTCCGGCCGCTGCGGGAGCTCGTGCGGGAGCTCGGGGCGACCATCAAGGGCCAGGCCGTCGCGCCCGTCGAGCTCGACCGATGCCTCCGATCGCGCTTCACGCTGCTCGGCGGCGCGCGCGGCCTCCAGGGGCTGGCGCTGTCCGGAATCGACCTCGCCGCCTGGGACGCGCTCGCGACGGCGGCCGGCGTCCCCCTGGTGGCGCTGCTCGGCGGCGAGGCGCGGCCCATCCCCGCCTACAACAGCCTCGGGATGCTCGGGCCCGGTGACGCCGCCGACGAGGCGGCGAAGACGGCCGCCGCCGGCTTCCGCGCCATGAAGATCAAGATCGGCTGGCCCGCGCTCGAGCAGGACCTGGCCTCGGTGCGCGCCGCGCGGCGCGCCTTGCCCGACGACATCGCCCTCATGGTGGACTTCAACCAGTCGCTTTCGGTCGCGGAGGCGATCCGGCGGGGCCACGCGCTCGACGACGAGGGACTGGCGTGGATCGAGGAGCCCGTGCGCGCGACGGACCTCCGCGGCGCCGCCGCGGTCGCCCAGGCGCTCGCGACGCCCGTGCAGATCGGCGAGAACCTCGCGGGGTCGTTCGATATGGAGGAGGCGATCCACGTCCGGGCGAGCGACCTCGTGATGCCGGACGTCCAGCAGATCGGCGGGGTGACCGGGTGGATGAGGGCGGCCGCCCTCGCGCACGCGGCGGGCCTGCCGTGCTCGAGCCACCTCTTCATCGAGGCGAGCGCCCACCTCCTCGCGGTCACGCCCACGTGCCACTGGATCGAGTACCTCGACATGGCGGAGCCGATCGTGGCCGAGCCGCTCCGCCCGATCGACGGCACGCTGCGCGCGCCGTCCCGGCCCGGGCTCGGGATCGCGTGGGACGAGGCCGCCGTCCGGCGCTACCTCGTATCCTGACGTCGATCCGCCGGTTTTTCCGCGAGAATCACCAGGCTGTTGGCGAGGGCCAGGCCCGGGCTGGTCGCGGCCAGCGTCCGATCGAGCGCGCGGAGCCCCCGGTAGAGCGTCCCGGCGATCCGTCCGAGGCGCGGCCGGTGGAGCACGGTGGACGGCAGGAGGTTCGTGGCCGAGTGGAGGCCCCAGGCGCGCCGCCGGACCAGGCCCGCGGCGCCGAGCCGGCGGTCGATCTCGGCCCGCGTGAAGAGCCGGAGCGCCGGATAGCCCGGGTAGTCGATCCACACGCCGGCGGAAAACGGTCGGGCGAAGGCGCGCGCCGCCGCGCCCGCCGTCACCTCGTAGCCGAGCGGATCGCCCACCGCGCTCGACGCGAGGCGCCAGGCGAGGTCGAGGCTCCAGCGGTGCTCGACCTCGAGCAGCACCCGGCCGCCGGGCCGGAGCACGCGCGCGATCTCGGCGAAGGCGCGCTCCGGGCGCGTGACGAACGAGAGCGTGCTGCCGCACGAGACCACCAGGTCCATCGTTCCGTCGCGGCAGGGGAGCGCTTCGACGTCGCCCTGCAGGAGGCGCGCGCCGCGAGAGCGCCGGCGCGCGACGCTCAGGAGGCCGGCCGAGATGTCGACGCCGATCGTCTCGTAGCCGAGCTCGAGCAGGATGGCGGTCTGGAAGCCGGTGCCGCAGCCGGCGTCGAGGGCGCGCGGGCGCCGGGTTGCGGCCGGCGGCGCGAGCTCCGCGCGCACGAGACCGTGCAGCACGGCGTAGAGGTGCTCGTACCAGGGCTCGAGATCGTCGTAGGATGCCGCCATCGCGTCGAAGAAGGGTCCCGCCCCGGTCGTCACGGGGCGAGTGTAGCGAACGGGCGGTCACGAGGGGGAGCCGATGCGCGAGCGCGGGAGCGGGACGAATGGGCGGGGTCGAGCCGCCGCCGGGCGGCGGCGGCCGTCGAGAGCGGCACGCGTACCGGTCGACGGGGCGCGCCGGCCTCGGCCCGGAAGCGCGAACGGAGATGCGGCGGCCGCCGCGGCGGCGCCGGCCGCTCCACGCTGGCCGCGTAGGGTCCCGATCGAGCTCGTCGCCGAGGGCGCGGGTGGCGGGACGGTGGGCCGGCTTCTGGGTCGCATGAGCGAGTCGGCCTTCCAGGGGCGCCGGCTCGGGGAAGCCTTCCAGACCTGGCAGCGCCTGATCGACGGCGAGTGCCTGATCGCGCTCGGGCTCGCGGGCTCGATGGCGAGCGCGGGCCTGGGGCCGCTCGTGACCTGGCTGGTCGAGCGCGGCTACGTGGACGTGATCGCCTCGACCTCCGCGAACGCGACCGAGGACATCCTCGAGCAGCGCGGCGTGTCGCTCTACCGCATCGACGCCGACCACGTCGACGACGACCGGCTCCGCCGCGACGGGTACTACCGTTTCTACGACCACGTCGTGCGCACGGCCGACTACGACGCGATGGAGGACTTCACCCGGGGGTTCTTCGAGCACCTGGCGTCGTCGTGGCCGCGGCCCGCGATCAGCGGTGTCCGGTTCATGCGGGAGCTTGGCCGCTGGCTGGACGCGCAGGGGCTCGGCGGCTCGCTGGCGGCGACCTGCGCCCGCCACGGTGTCCCGCTCTTCGTGCCGGCCGCGCCGGACGGCCCGCTGGCCGAGGGCTACCGGGCGGCGCGGGGCAAGGGGCCGGTCGTCGACTTCTTCCGGGACTACGAGATCGCGCTGGCGGTGATGAACCGGTTCATGACGCCCGGCCCGGGGACCGCCGCGATCTTCCTGGGCGGCGGCGTGCCGAAGGATTTCATCCAGATCACGGCGACCAGCGTGTCGACGCTGCGGGGCGCGGAGACCTGCCCGCACGTGGCCGCGATCCAGATCACCACCGACAACCCCGTCTACGGCGGGCTCGGCGGCGCCGGGGTCAACAGCGAGGCGATCTCGTGGGGGAAGGAGTCGGCCGACGGCGACAACGTGATGGTCTTCGCCGACGTGACGATCGCCCTCCCGCTCCTCTGCCAGGGGCTGCTCGAGCGCTACGGTCCGCGCCACGTGCGCCCCGCGCGGGCGACGATCGCGCGCGCGCTCGCGTCGCTCCAGGACGCGTGAGTTGAGGGTCGACCGGCGGGGGATTCTGGGCGCGCAGAGCTGCGATCAGAGGTGTCGCCCGCGGCGGTCCGTCAAGGCCAGCGCACCTCGGGATCGATGGGAAGGCGGGCGGCTACGCGCCTTGACACCTCCCGGCGATGCGGCCAGGATTCCGGCGTAGGGCCGGCCTCGAGCCCCCGTTCACCCCGACCGAGGAGAAGCCGATGACCTCGCGCTACTCGGCGCTCGACGAGCGCTACCTCCACCCGATGACCGATCCCGCGGACCGCGGGCGGCTGACCGTCCTCGTCCGTGGCCGGGGCGTCCGGCTCGAGGACGCCGAGGGGCGTTCGTACATCGACGGCCTGGCCGGGCTCTGGAACGTGAACCTCGGACACGGGCGCGAGGAGCTGGTCGAGGCCGCGGCCGGGCAGATGCGCCAGCTCGCCTTCGCCAATACCTACAGCGGCTACGCCAACGCGCCGGCGCTCGAGCTGGCCGCGCGGCTCGAGACCGTGGCGTATCCGGGGCTCAAGGCGAGCTTCCTCGCGACCAGCGGCGTCGACGCCAACGAGGCCGCGTTCAAGACCGTCCGCTACTTCTGGCGTCGCCAGGGCCGGGCGTCGAAGGTGAAGATCATCTCGCTCGAGCACGGCTACCACGGCGCGACGATCGCCGGGATGAGCGCGACCGGGATCCCGGACTACGCGCGGATGTTCGGGCCCCGGCTCGCGGAGTTCCTGCACGTCCGCTCGCATTACCCGTACCGCTGCGACTTCGCGCGACCGGGAGAGGGTCCGGGCGCGGCGGCCGCGCGGCTCCTGGAGGAGGCGATCATCCGCGAGGGGCCCGACACGGTGGCCGCCTTCCTCGCCGAGCCGGTGCAGGGAGCGGGCGGGGTCATCGTCCCGCCGGATGACTACTTCCCGCGCGTGCGCGAGATCCTGGACCGGCACCACGTCCTCCTCATCGCCGACGAGATCATCACGGGGTTCGGGCGAACGGGCGAGTGGTTCGGGCTCACGCACTGGAACGTGCGACCGGACATCCTCACCTTCGCCAAGGGCGTCACGAGCGCCTACCTGCCGCTCGGCGGCATGATGGTGAGCGAGGGGATCGCGCACACGATCCGCGAGGCGCCGGCCTCGGAGCGCTGGGCCCACTCCTCGACCTACGCCGGTCATCCCGTGTGCTGCGCGGTGGCGCTCCGGACGCTGGACGTGCTCGAGCGCGATCGGCTCGTCCCGCGGGTGGCGCGGATCGGCCGCTACCTGCTCGACCGGCTCCGCACGCTCGAGGACCTCGAGTGCGTCGGCGAGGTGCGCGGCATCGGCCTGATGGCCGCGGTGGAGCTGGTGGCCGACCGCGGGACGCGGGCGGTCTTCGATCCCGCGCTCCGGGTGGGCGCGCGGATCACGCGTCACGCGCAGGAGGCCGGGCTCATGCTCAGGACGCGGGGCGAGGTGGTGACGCTGGCCCCGCCCTTCGTCATCACGGAGGCGGAGATCGACGAGACGGTGGCGATCCTCCGCACCGCCATCGAGAAGACCATGGGAGAGATCCGATGACGTTCGCGGGACGGGTGGGGTTGATCACGGGGGCCGGATCGGGCATCGGGCGCGCGACGGCGCGGATCCTGGCCGAGCGGGGCGGGGCTGCGGTCGTCGCCGACGTCAACCGCGCGGCGGCCGAGGAGACGGCGGCCGCGATCCGCGCGGCCGGCGGCCGCGCGGAGGCCTGCGGGTGCGACGTCACGCGCGCCGAGGACGTCGACGCGGCCGTCGCGCTGGCGCGCCGCGCGTTCGGGCGGCTGGACCTCGTGGTGAACTGCGCGGGCATCCTGCGCGTGGCTCCTCTCGAGGACACCTCCGAGAAGGAGTGGGAGGAGGTCCTCGCCGTCAACCTGACCGGGGCGTTCCTCCTCACGAAGGCCGCGCTCCGCGCGCTCAGAGAGGGGGGCGGGGGCTCGATCGTCCACATCGCTTCGCGGGCGGCCATCCGGGCGAAGGAGGGTCACGGCGCCTACTCGGCGTCGAAGGCGGGCATCCTCCAGCTCACCCAGATGGCCGCGGTGGAGGGGGCGCGCCACGGCATCCGCGTGAACTGCGTGTGCCCGGGCTTCATCGACACGCCCATGACGCGCGGCATGTACGACATGGATGCGACGATCGCGGCCTGGAAGGACGTCTGCCCGCTGGGGCGCGCGGGCACGCCCGAGGACGTGGCGAAGGCGATGCTGTTCCTCGCCTCGGACGACGCGGGTTTCATCACCGGCATCGCGCTGCCCGTCGACGGCGGCCGCACGGTGGTCTAGAGGGAGGAGCAGATGAGCATCCGGCACCTTCCGATCGGAGAGGCTGGGCCGCCGGAGCCGCCGCGGATCGGCGTGGTCGTGCCCGCGACCGACCAGGTGAGCGAGGTGGCCTTTGCCGAGATGCTCCGCGGTCACCCGGTGTCGATGGTCGTGAGCCGGGTGGCCTTCGAGAATCCGGTGGTGATGTCGAACCTCTCCCGCATGGTGGACGACCTCAGCCGGGCGACGGCGCTCCTCCTGCCAGGGGGCCGCATCGACGTGGTGGCCTTCTCCTGCACGTCGGGCACCGTGGCGAGCGGCGTGGACCAGGTGGCACGCGCGATCCGGGCCGCGAAACCCGGCGTCCCGTTCACGACGCCGATCACCGCGGCGGTGGCGGCCTTCCGGCGTCTCGGCGCGCGGCGGATCGCGGTCCTGACCCCGTACGTCGACGAGGTGAACGAGGCGATCCGCGGCTTCCTCGTCGCGGCGGGGCTCGACGTCGTCGAGTTCGGCAGCTTCCACCTCCGGACGGACCAGGAGATCGCCGCCGTCCCGCCGGACGCGATCGTCGCGGCGGGCCGGTCGATCACCGGGCCCGATGCCGACGCGCTCTTCATCTCCTGCACCGGGCTCCAGGGTCATGCGGCGATCGCGCAGCTCGAGGCCGCGACCGGCAAGCCCGTCGTCACGAGCAATCAGGCCCAGGTCTGGGAGGCGCTGTCGCTGCTCGACTACGGGCGGCCGGTCCACGGCTACGGGCGGCTCCTCGAGAGCCTCGCGGCGGTCCGGGCCGCATAGCGCGCGCGTCCTCGGCATGGCCACGGTGCTCACGCCGGGTCAGATCGCGCAGTACCGGACCGACGGCTTCCTGAGCGGCATCCCCGTGTTCACGGGGGAGGAGTGCGCCCGGTTCCGGCGGGCGGCCGACCGTTTCCAGGCCGAGCATCCGGCCGACCGCGACTGGGCGTTCGACATCAAGTGCAACCTCGTGCTCGACTGGGTCTACGCGAACGCCACGCACCCGCGCCTCCTCGACGCGGTGGCCGACCTCCTGGGCGAGGACCTGCTCCTGACCGACTCCGTGTTCCGGATCAAGGAGCCGGGATCGGGCACCCACTACGGCTGGCACCAGGACTCGGCGCGCATCGTCGTCGAGCCCGCGCCCGCGATCGTCTACGTGGCCATCTCCGACGCGACCGTCGAGAACGGGTGCCTGGCGGTGATCCCGGGCAGCCACGACCGCGTCCAGCCGTTCGACCTCGTGGAGAACCCGGGGCAGGCGCACCGCCGCGTGGCGCGGCTGCGCGAGGTCGATCCGAGCCGCGCGTTCTACATGGAGCTCCGGGCCGGCGAGGTCGCGATCTTCAGCGCGAACGTCGTCCACGGCTCGGCGCCGAACCGGTCGGCGTCGGTCCGCTACGCGATCCTTCACGACTACACGCCGACCGCGGGCCGTCAGTCGATCGGGCGGGGATCGGGACAGCTCGTCCGGGGACGGGACGCGTTCGGCCACTTCGCCCACGAGCCCGTGCCGTCACCCGACTTCGAGGCGAACGTCCTCGTGCGCCGGCGGATCCTGATGAAGTACCCGGAGAACATCCTGATGGGCCCGCTCGAGCCCGGCGCCACGCCCGACTTCCCGGACCGCCGCGCGATGCGGGTGTAGCGAGCTCCAAGAAGCGGACCCTGCCTGCACCGTCACGGGACGCCGCGTGTCCGCGTGGCGACATCGAGGTGCACAGTCCACGGTGCACGGTGCACAGTTCACAGTGCACCCCGGCTAAGATCAGGCGTCCTAAGGACTATTCGCTCACAAGCGTGAGGAATCCGAGACCGATTGCACACTGCACTGTGCAACCGACTCGAGACATCCGCGTCGCAGCATCGACCTAAGTCTCGACCGAACTGACCCTTGTCCCGACGCGCCCGCCCGGCACCCGGCTTGCACTCGGCAGCAGACGATGCGGGCCGTTCCGCGAGCGCGTCCCGGGGCCGTCCCGGCGGTCGGAGGAGGGTAGGCGATGGCCGATCGTGGCGAAGGTCTCCAGAATGTCACCTGGCCCGTGCGGTCTCCCGGCAGGCGCACTTCGCCGTCGCGCCACTGGGCGGCCGGCTGTCTCGCGCTCGCCTTGCTGCTCGCGCCGACCGCCGCCCCGGCCAAGGGGGGCGTCGCGATCAGACGCTACAAGTTCCCGTCGATCGTCGTCATCGGAAACGGGCAGGCCTACACCGACGTGAGCGGCATCGGGTACGCGTGGGAGGTGAGCCTCGAGGTCGACACGGGCACCTCCGGCCGGATCAAGGAGTGGCGCATCTGGCCCACCCTCACGATCGAGGGCGAGTCGAAGCTGGAGCTCAAGACTCACGGGCACCGCGAATGGTACCCGTCGGCGGCCGACCCCTGGCCGCGGCCCAAGCACGTGTCGAAGGACCTCGCGCTCCTGTTCCCCGACGTGGTGATCAAGGGCTACGTCGTCACCGCGTGCAACCGGAACGCGGACCGCCTGCGGCAGGCCGGGGAATCCAACATGACGATCTTCAGCCGGGCGCACCAGCTTACGGCGACCACGGCGCCTCTGTGGTGGCTGGACCTGACGGTCGGCGGCGACACGTCCAGCGAGGCGTTCTTCCCGGTCCCGGCGGACATCGTGTGCGCGAAGTGGGCGGGGATGGTGATCCCGCCGCCGAAGGGCGGCGGCGACATCGCCGCGCCGATGGAAGTCCGCAACGCGAAGCTCGTCGTGTTCCCCAGCCAGCACAGCGGGGGCTGCCCGGTCCAGCTGAGCCTGTTCGGGAGAGTGCGAGCAACGGGTTCGGCTCGTTCGAGAGCTGGGTGGAGTCGACCGAGGGGTGGAAGTCGACGAAGACCGCGCGGAACGTCGACGTCAAGGCGAACGGTGAGTACGAGGATCAGTTCACGGAGAAGGTCGTGATTCCCATCGTGCGGCCGGGCGGCCAGGGCGGCCACGGACCCGCGAGCGGCCAGGTCGGCGGCAGCGGCCAGGTGGCGACCCCGAAGCGTCCGATCGAGCCGGTGCCCGGCCAGGGCAAGCCCCCTGCCAGCCCGGGTGGTGGGGTGACGACCGGGACCCCGTCGAACGTCCACAGGGCGGCGGTCCGCCTCGTGGCTCATGGCGGCGGGAAGACGGTCGCGTCAGGCTGGCAGGACTACGCGGTGACGTGCGACCCGAAGGTGACCCCGGGCCTGGAGCCGCTCGACGCGCTCGCCGCCGAGGTCCGCGTGACGCAGGCCAGTCTGGCGGTGGCGCCGCGCACGAATCCCCTCGGAAAGTGCGAGGTCGAGCTGCGAGGGAAGATCACGACCAACGTCGCGTTCGCCGACGTCACGCTCGCGTACCGGAATCACAAGGGCGTGACGACGCCGGAGCGGGAAGTGACGACCGGCGCCAACCGGGAGGCCTCGTTCACCGACACGCTGGACTTCGGCAAGGACGCGGGGGGACTGTGGATCGAGCAGGGCGGGACGATCGGGCCGGGGAGTGGCCAGGCCGGCCCCTACGCTGGCTCCTTCCAGATCGTCGGGCAGAGCGTCGCGTTCCAGTCGAGCCCGGCCGCCTACAGCTTCACGTGCGTGAATCCGGCTCCGGGCGGGATCGCCCAGAAGCCCAGCTCGCCCAAGACCAACTTCCCGCCCGTCGGACCGCTGGCGCAGCCGCCGCGCGATACCGGCGCCCAGAGCGGGAGCGGCAAGGCGCCGGGCAGCCCGTCGGCCGCGAAGCCGCCACAGGTCGCGGCGCTGGCCCCCGGGGTGGACTTTGCCGTCGTGACGCTGGTTCTGGCGGCGGCGGACTCGACCGGCGCGATGTTGACCGCACGGATCACCAACGTCGGCACCGCGGCCGGAGCGGGTGAGTACCGCATCGTGGTGAAGGACTCGCAAGGCCAGATCGTGTTCGAGAAGTCCGGGCGGGCGCGGCTCGATCCCGGTGAGCAGCACGGGATCAACGAGCGCATCCCGTCGCCGCCGCGTCGACGCCTGACCGCAACGCTGTCGGTCCAGGCGCCGGGCGACATCAACGCGCCCAACAACGAGAAGACGGTCAGCGCGCTCCTGCCTTGACCGCGCCCGCGAGCCGGACGCGACGCTCGACTTCCCGGACCGCCGGCCCGTGGGGACGTAGAGCCGGTGTTCGGCAAGGTGCCCCTCCGTCGCCAGGACGGGGGGCTCAGAGGAGGGGCTCGTTCCGGGTGATTCCGGCCAGATAGCCGCCCAGGAGTCCCAGCGGAACCGAGCCCACGAGGGAGGCGGCCGTGTACCAGCCTGGGACCGAAGTCGAGAGCGGCCAGAGCAGGATGCTGAGGACGACGCACACGGAGCCGACGATGGCTCCGTGGATCACCTCGAGCCTCCCGGAGACTCGGCCCGCGATGAAGCCGCCCAGCGTCGTGAATGCGAGACCGAGGAGCATGCTCGGCACCAGGAACCCGGGTCTGTGCATCTGGAGCTCCAGCGCCTCCGGCGACACGCCATCCGCGTCCAGGACCGCGCCGACGATCAGGCCCACGGTCGTCATGGCCACCAGCGAGCCGACGATGTCGGTCAGCACGCCGAGCGTCACCGCCTTCAGGCTGATCCGTCGGCTGCCGGTCATGGAGAGCTCCGCCGCGCGCCCGTCATTCACGACCCCGCCCTCAGCGTCTTGGTCGGACCGGAACGGGGGGACGGGACTCTCACTGGATCAGGCGATCCGCCCGCTGCCGTAGTGACGGCGGGATCGTCAGGCCCAGCGCCTTCGCCGTCCCGAGGTTGATCCACAACTCGTACCTTCCCGGTTGCTCGATGGGGAGATCCCCGGGTTTCGCCCCCTTGAGAATCCTGTCGACGTAGCTGGCCACCCGCCGAGACTGCTCGCTTTGATCGGCCCAGTAGGACATGAGACCGCCGGCCGCGGCGTATCCCAGCGGGCTCCCCATGAGGGGCAGCCGGTGCTTGATCGCGAGGTCCGCCAGCCGTCGTCGGTGCGTGAAGAGCATCGGATCCGCCAGCACCAGGACGGCCCCAGCGCGCTCCCGGACCACAGACTGGAGCACGGGCTCGATCGCCGCGGGCCCGCGCACCTCCAGGATCTGGAGCTGCACGCCGAGGGGACGCTGGCCGTCGCGCAGGCCCTTCACCGCGAGCGGATGCCACGGGTTATCGGGATTCCATAGCACCGCGATGCGGGAGGTCCTGGACTCGACCTCCCGCAAGAGCTCGAGCTGCTTGATGCTCAGATCGACGCTGAGCGACGTCACGCCCGTGATGTTTCCGCCGGGGCGCGCGAGGCTGGCGACGAACCCCAGCTGGACCGGGTCCGGACTGTTTACCATGATGATGGGAATGGTGGACGTCGCCCGCCGGGCGGCGAGAACAGCGCCGGGATACGTTGCGATGATCACGTCCACCTTGAGGCGCGTCAGCTCGATGGCGAGCTCGTCCGCGCGGCCCGGCTGCCCGTCGGTATCTCGGAGTTCAAGGATCAGGTTCTGGCCTTCGACGTATCCGAGATCGCGCAGGCGGGGAAGCAGGGCCTCGCGCCATGACCCGCTGGCCGCACCCGTAACGAGACCGACCCGGAATGTCCTGGCCGGCGTCTGCGCGTCCGCCATCCACGAGCCGGCGGGCAATTCAAGAACGATACCGGCGGCGATCGAGGCAGCCGCGATGACTCACAGGATTCGCTGCACGGTGCCCGTCCTTCTGACGTCCGCCGCTACCGTCCCCCGCGACGGGTGACCGTCAACCACATGCCGATGCCACGGACATCGAGCATCGGCGCGTCGGCCGACGCTCGTCGACCCGGTGCCAGTCGGGGCGGCGATACGAACGCTCAGGAGCCGCGCTGGGACTCGAGGGTCTCCTTGTGCGCGTAGTACTTCGCCTGGGCGACGATGTCGACGCCGACCGTCTCGCTCCACGCCTGGAGGAGGCGCTGGACCGTCGGTCCGGGCTTGCCGTCGCCGATCGGGCGGCGATCGACCTTCGTCACCGGCAGGACGCACGGGCTCGTGCTGGTGAAGAACGCCTCGTCGGCCGTGTAGAGGTCGTAGGGCTGGAGGTCCTCCTCGGAGACGGGGATGCCCAGCTCCTTGGCGAGGTCGAACACCGTGCCGCGCGAGACCCCCTGGAGGACGCTCCGGTCGCCGGCCGTCTTGATGACGCCGTCGGTGACCAGGAAGAGGTTGTAGCCCACACCCTCCGTGAGGTTGCCGCGGCTGTCGAGCAGGATCGGCCAGCCCTCGGGATCGACGTCGGAGGCCTCGAGCTCGGCCATGTTGAAGTTCATGCGGCTGAAGTTCTTCACCTTGGGGTCGAGGGCGTCGGGGTTGAAGCTCCGCGTCCGCACGACCACGCCGTGGGCGCCGGTGTCGTAGAGGTGCGCGTATCGGACGAAGCCCATCTGGCGGGTGCAGATGCCGACCGCGGGCGGGCCGGCCTTGTGGGCCCAGCGGCCGCGGCCCCGGGTGACGAACTGCCAGAGCTGGTAGTCCCCGACGTCGGCGCGCAGGTGCTCGTTCCGCGAGACCACCTCCTCGCTGATCCGCTCCAGCTCCTCCGGCGTGAGGCCCGGGTCGATGCGCACGTACCTCAGCGAGCGGTAGAGGCGGTCGACGTGCTCGCGCATCCGGAAGCTCTTGCCGTTGAACGTCCGCGCGACGTCGAACACGCAGTCGCCCACCAGGAAACCGCGATCCATGGGATCGATCTTCACCTGGCTGAACGGCATGAACTCCCCGCTGAAGTACGCCACGTAATCGGCCATGACCCCTCCTCGCCGGCGCTTCCGGCCCGTTGCGAACGAGTGCGTGCGACGGCGCGATTGTACCCGCCTTCTGCTCCTCCGGAAAGCGTGCTAGCCTTCTGCGTCACGGGCTTCCGCGGCGGCCGACGGGTCGCGGAAGCGGGAGTGCGGCGTGCCCGTCGGCGGGAGACCTGGAGATGACCGGGCGTCGGATCCGAATCGGCCTGATCGGCACGGGCCGCATCGCGGGGTTCGTCCACCTCCCGAGCCTGCGCCTTCTCCCCGACCTCTGCGAGGTAACGGCGGTCGCCTCGCGCGACGCGCAAAAGGCCAAGACGTTCGCCGAGCAGTGGGGCGTCCCCCAGGTCCACGACACGTGGGAGGCGCTCGTCGCGGATCCCGATCTCGACGCCGTCATCGTCTGCCCGCCCAGCGACCTGAACCCGGCCGTGGCCGGCGCGGCGGTCGCGGCGGGCAAGCACGTCCTCTGCGAGAAGCCCCTCGCCATCGCCCACCCGGAGGCGCTCGCGCTCGCGGACGCGACCGACCGCGTGACCGGGCGGGTGCACATGGTGGCCTTCACGTTCCGGTTCGCCGCGGGCCTCCGCTACCTCCGGCGCCTCGTCGAGGAGGGCCACTTCGGCGAGATCCGCCACTGGCGCATGTCGTACTTCAACGACGGTCAGCTGGACCCGTCGATCCCGTTCGCCTGGCGCCACCTGCGGGCGCGCGGAGGCTCGGGAGTCATCGCCGACATGGGCTCGCACATGATCGACACCGCGCGCTACCTGCTCGGCGACGTCGCGGCGGTGAGCGCCGTGAACCGGACCTACGTTCAGGAGCGCGCGATGCCGGGCGGCGGCCGCGGTCGCGTGGAGACGCCGGAGGCCTCGGCGTGGGTCGCGGAGTTCGCGTCGGGCGTCATCGGGACCTTCGACGTGAGCCGCGCGGTGGCGGGGCGCGGCGGGACCGGCCGCCCGCAGTACCAGGGCGTCGAGATCCACGGGACCGGGGGCGCCGCGCTCTACGAGCTCATGCATCCCTTCCAGCTCCAGATGGCCCTCGGCCCGGCGATGGCGCGCCGCCAGCACTGGGCGACCGTCGAGGTGCCCCCCGAGTTTTCCGTGTATCCCGGCTCGCCGCGCAACCCGCGCGTCGACGATCCGCTCCTCGGGTACAAGTACGACCAGGGCGTCGCCTTCGTCCGCGCGATCCGCGGCGAGACGACCGACTACCCGACATTCCGGGACGGGGCCGCCGTCCAGGCCGTGGTCGACGCCGTCGACCTCTCGGCCCGCGAGCGGCGATGGATCCAGGTCGCCCCGTGACCCGCACGCTCGGCTCGCTGACCCCCGTCCGTTGTTCACTCCGCGCGCAGAGGAGACCCCGATGATGCGCTCGATGCTCCGCAGAACGGCCGCGCTCGCGATCGTCTCGCTGATCCCGGCCGTGGCCAGCCTCGTCGTTTCCGCGCCGGCCGCCGCGGCCGGGAAGACCACCCTAGTCCTCGGCATCGACATCAGCGACACGCGGACCTTCGACCCCTCGCGGCAGTTCGAGTACTCGCCGCCCACCACGATCCGCGCCGTCTACGAGACGCTGATCACGCTGTCGCCGGGCGAGTACGTCACCCTCAAGCCGCTTCTGGCCGAGAGCTGGAAGCTGGTCGACGGCGGCAAGGCGTGGGAGTTCAAGCTCCGCAAGGGCGTGAAGTTCGCCAGCGGCAACCCGCTCACCGCGGCCGACGTGAAGTTCTCATTCGAGCGCCTGCAGAACCTGAAGGACCAGCCGGCCGACATGACGGAGAACCTCGGCCCCATCGAGGTGGTGGATCCGCAGACCGTCCGGATCTCGATGGCCGACAAGTCCCAGCCCCTCCTCACGCTCTTCACCTCGGTGACGTACTCCGTCTACGACTCGAAGGCGGTCATCGCGCAGGGCGGGACGAGCGGCAAGGACGCCGAGAAGGCGGACAAGGCGACGACCTGGCTCGACACGCACTCGGCGGGGACCGGGCCCTACGTGCTCACCGGCTGGACGCGCAACCAGGAGGTCATCCTGGAGCGCAACAAGGGCTACTGGCGGGCGCCCGCCGCGTTCGAGAAGGTCGTGCTGCGGCACATCGCCGACGGCGGCGCGCAGGTGCTGGCGCTCCGGCGAGGCGACGTCGACGCCGCGCTGAACCTGTCGACCGACCAGCTCGACTCCGTGGCGAAGGACGCAAACGTGAAGATCGTGTCCTCGCCGAGCCTCGATTACGTGTACATGACCATGACCAGCAGCGCCGACGTGAACCAGGGGCTCGGCAAGAAGGCCGCCCGGCAGGCGGTGCAGGCCGCCATCGACTACGACGGGATCATCAAGGGCCTCATGGGAGGCCACGCGATCCGGCCGGCCACGTTCATCCCGATCGGGCTCGGCGGCTCCACCGAGGCGCTGACCAAGGAGATCGGCCCGAGGCAGGACCTGGCGCGGGCGAAGAAGCTCCTGGCCGACGCGGGCCTGCCGAACGGCTTCACGTTCAAGCTGTCGTACGGCAAGGCGGCGATCGGGGGCACGACCTACGACCTGATCGCCCAGAAGATCCAGTCGGATCTGGCGCGGGTCGGGATCACCGCCGAGCTCGACCCGATGGATCAGGCCACCCTCCGGACGGCGTACAAGGAGGGTAAGACCCAGTCGGCCCTGTCCTTCTGGAACCCGGACGCCATGGAGCCGTGGCTCTGGGCCCAGCCGGCAATCGGCCGCGTCTCGAAGCGTGTCCACTGGACGCCGCCGAAGGACATCGTCGACCTGGTCGCGCGGGCGGGCGGCGAGCCCGACCCCAAGAAGGCGGCCGGCCTCTATCGCGAGTTCATGAAGATGCTGATCGAGCAGGCCAACTACATCCACCTGATCCAGCCCGTCCTCCGCGTGGCGACGAGCAAGGCCATCACGAACTACAACCTCACCGCGGCCGGGTGGCAGGTCGATCTCTACGACGTGAAGCCGGCAAACTAGCCTGCCGGTCGGCATGAGATCCCACGGCTGCGGGGGAGGTGGTGGGGAGTCGCGAGACTCCCGTCCACGCGACGACGCCGTGTAGCGGATGGGTGTCCGGTACGTCCTCCTCCGGGTGGCCGCTTCGGCCGCGATGGCCGTGGCGGCCACCCTGGTCGTCTTCGTCGTCGCCCACACCGTCCCCGCGGATCCGGTCCTCGCCCAGCTGGGCGACAAGCAGTCGAGCAATCCGGAGACGGTCGCGCGGTTCCGCGCGCGCTGGGGGCTGGACCGGCCCCTCTACCAGCAGTACGGAATCTTCCTCGCCCGGCTCGCTCGCGGGGACCTCGGCGAGTCCATCGCGTCCCACCGGCCGGTGGTGGACGACATCCGCCAGTACGTGCCGGCGACGATCGAGCTCGCCACCGTCGCCGGGCTCCTCACCATCCTGGTGGGCGTGCCGCTCGGCGTCGTGGCCGCCGTCCGGCGGGACGGCGTCGTCGATCACCTGGCGCGGCTCCTCTGCCTGATCGGCGTGTCGGCGCCCACGTTCTGGCTCGCCTTCATCGTGCTCGCCCTCTTCTACGGAGGCCTCGAGATCGCGCCGTCGCCGGGACGGCTCGACGTGGGCGCGGGGGCGCCGCCGCACGTCACGGGCATGTTCGTCGTCGACGGGATCCTCGCGGGCGACTGGGACACCGCCCGGAGCGCGCTTGCCCACCTGGTCCTGCCGGCGGTGGTCCTGGCGATGGCGACCATCGGGATCGTGACCCGGACGACGCGGGCGGCGATGCTCGAGACGCTCGGCCAGGACTACGTGCGGACGGCCCGGGCGAAGGGCGTGACCGAGCGCGGCGTCGTGCGGCGCCACGCGTTCCCGAACGCGCTCCTGCCAATCCTGACCCTGGCCGGTCTCGCCTACGCCGAGCTCCTCGCGGGCACCGTGCTGACCGAGACGATCTTCTCGTGGCCCGGCCTGGGGCGGTACATCTACCAGAGCGCGCTGGCGATCGACTTTCCCGCGATCATGGGCGTGACGTTCCTGGTGGCGCTGATGTACCTCGCGATCAACCTGGTCGTCGACATCGCGTACCTCTTCGCGGACCCGCGGGTGGCCCGCTGATGTCGGCCCAGGCCCTGGCGATGGCCGCGCCGGCGCGCCCCGCGCGCCGCTGGGGCGGGACGTGGACGATCGGCCTCGCCGGCGCGGCCGTCATCCTCCTCTGGAGCGCGATCGCCGTGCTCGCCCCGCGCCTCGCGCCCCACTCGCCGCGGCAGGTGGACGTGCTCGCGCGGCTCAAGCCCCCGTCGGCCGAGCATCCCTTCGGGACGGACTCGCTCGGCCGCGACGTGCTCTCGCGCGTCCTGGTCGGCGCGCGCGTGTCGCTGCCGGCGGGGCTGGTCGTCGTGCTGCTGGCGGCCGCCTTCGGCACGGTCTACGGCGGCGTGGCGGCGTACGCCGGGAGGACCACGGAGGAGGTCCAGATGCGCGTCACGGACCTCTTCCTGTCGTTCCCGCCGCTGCTCCTCGCGATGGCGATCGCGGCCGGCCTCGGCAAGGGCGTGCTCAACACCATCGTGGCGATGGCCATCGTGTGGTGGCCGAAGTACGCGCGACTGGCGCGGAGCCTGGTCCTGGTCCAGCGGTCCCTCGAGTACGTCGAGGCGGCGCGCGCCCTCGGTCAGGGCGCGGGCCGGACGCTGCTCCGCCACATCGTCCCGAACGCCGTCGGACCGGTGGTCGCGCTCCTCGCCCTCGACGTCGGCAACGCGATGATCACGTTCGCCGGGCTGTCCTTCCTGGGGCTCGGGGTCGTGCCGCCCACGCCGGAGTGGGGCGCGATGGTGTCCGAGGGTCAGGTCCTGATCGACCAGTGGTGGGTCTCGACCTTCCCGGGGCTCGCGATCTTCACCGTGGTGGTCGGCTTCAACTTCGTGGGCGACGCGCTCCGGGACTGGCTCGATCCGCGCGGCCAGCGGGGCTGAGAGGGGAGGGACGGCGCGATGCAGGCCAGGGTCGTCGTGATCGGCGGGGGCGCGTTCGGCGCGAGCTGCTTCTACCACCTCACCCAGCGCGGGGTCGGGGACGTCCTGCTCCTCGAGCAGGCCACGCTCGGCTCCGGCTCCACCGGGCGGTCGGCGGCGGTCGTGGAGACGCAGTACCTCGCCGCGGACCAGATCGCGCTCTGCGCGTGGTCGATCCGCCTGTTCCAGCGACTCGAGCGCGAGCACGGCCTCCCGTTCGTCCACCACGGGTACCTCCGCCTCGGCCGCTCCGCGGCGGACCTCACCGGCTTCCACGAGAGCGTACGCCTCCAGCGGGCGCACGGGCTCACCGACGCGCGCGTCGTCGAGCCCCGGGAGATCGCGCGCATCGTGCCGCCGCTTCGGGTGGACGATCTCGCCGGCGCCCTGTGGGGGCCGACGGACGGCTACGTGGACGCGGTGCGCTACTGCGAGCTGCTCACGGGTATCGGCCGGGCTGCCGGTGGCCGCGTCCTCCAGGGCCGGCGCGCGCGCGGCGTGCGGCTCCGCGGGGCCCGCGTCGCCGGCGTCGAGACGGACGGCGAGGTCGTCGAGTGCGAGACGGTGGTCAACGCGAGCGGCGCGTGGGCCCGCCGCTTCGGCGAGACGCTGGGGCTCGCGCTGCCCGTCGACGGCTACCGGCGGCAGCTGGTCCAGTTCGAGCCGCTCCAGCCGTTCGCGACGCCCGTTCCGATGGTGATCGACTACGTGCCGGGCGTGGAGCGGGAGGGGCTCTACTTCCGGGACGACACGCCGTCCCGGATCGTGGCCGGCCTCCACTGGGAAGTGCACGGCGACGTCGAGCGTCCGAGCGACCCCGACGCGTTTCGCCAGGCGGTCGATTGGGACTACGCTGAGCGCGTGGCGGAAGCGCTGGCCGCCCGGTACCGCGGCGCCGCGGATTTCCGCGTGACCGGGGGCTGGGCGGGGCTCTACCCGCTCACGCCCGACACGCGCCCGATCGTGGGCCCGACGCCGGGGATCGAAGGGCTCTACCAGGCCCTCGGGGGCGGCGGCGTGGGGGTGCAGATCTCGCCTGCCATCGGCGCGATCGTCGCCGACCTCGTGGCCACCGGCGAGACCCGGGTCATGCCGGACTGGGAGCGCTACCGGCTCGAGCGGTTCGGGGCCGCCGGCGCCTGAGCGGGAGGGTCGAGCCCGGCTCGACACGGTCCCGCGTTCGGCCTATCCTGGCGCCCGGAAACGCGGCAGCCGCCGCGGAGGAGGCGACCATGATGCACCTTCTGGGTCAGGCGCTGTTCGGTCTCGTCGTCGGCGCGCTCGCCAAGCTGATCATGCCCGGGCAGGATCCCGGCGGGATCGTCGTCACCATGCTCATCGGACTGGTCGGATCCATGCTGGGGACGTTCGTCGGCCGGTCCCTGTGGGGCGGCGTGGACTACTCGGCGGGCTGGATCACGTCGATCCTGGGCGCGATCGTGCTCCTCGCCATCTACCGGGCGGTGAAGAAGAAGCAGGCGGCCTAGACCCGACTCCGTCGGGGCCGAGCGCTCGCGCGCCCCGGCGCACGCCGTCAGCGGTTCACGCGGGGCAGGACCTCGCGGATCACGCGGTCGAGCTGGCCAACCTGGTCCCAGGCGGTGAGCCGGAGCGTGATCCGCTCCACGCCCGTCCCGCGGAAGCGCCGCAGGTTCTCCGCGCACTCCTCGGGGCTCCCGAGCGCCGTCCAGGCCTCGATGCGGGCGCGCGTGTAGTCGGACGAGTAGTAGAGGTCGAGGAAGCGCTTCGTTTCGGCCACCGCGGCCTCGCGGTCCTCGTTGACGTTGATGTTGTGGTAGAGGCAGTTCCCGAGCCGGTCGGGATCGCGGCCTTCCTCCCGGGCGTATCGCCGGATCGTGCTCCAGTACTCGGCGAAGACGTCGGGGCGCAGGCTGTGGGTCTGCCAGCCGTCGGCGAAGCGCGCGACGCGACGGAGCGCGCGCTCGATCCGCGGCGGCTCCGGCTTGATGGTCCACGGATTGTTCGCGAGCCAGATGGGGCAGGGCTGCTGGAGCGGCTTCGGCTCGAGGGTCACGCGCTCGAACTGGAAGAACTGCCCGCGGTGCGTCACTTCGTCCTCGCGCCAGAGCCGCCGGAGGATGGTCACGTGCTCCTCGAGCCGGCGCTGGCGCTCGGCGACCGGCACCCCGACGGCGCGCGCTTCGGCGTCCCAGTCGCCGGCGCTACCGCCTCCGGCGCACACGATGAGGATCGTGCGCCCCTCGGCGATCCGGTCGAGGCTCGCCCACTCGTAGGCGAACACCAGCGGGTTGCGGAGGGGGAAGCTCGCCAGGCAGGCCGGCCCGAGCCGCACGCGTCGCGTGCGGCCGGCGATGGCGGCGAGCAGGGTGACGGCGTCGAGGCGCGGCTTGGCGAACAGGGAGTCGCCCACCCACACCGAGTCGAAGAGGCCGGATGCCTCGGCGCGGTCGGCCAGATCGAGCAGCTGGGCCGGCGTCGTGAGCCCCAGCATCACGCCCCGGTTCGGCAGGGTCAGTCCGAATGCGAGCGCGGTCATGACCGGGAGAATAGAGCAGGAAGGAGATCGCCTCAACCTGCGTGGCGCGGCGCCTTGACGCGCGCGAGCTTCGTCACTAGGTTGGGCCGAGGTGAGGCTCGGATGAACGGGTGGGCGACGCGTCGTCGGCTCGTCGGGGCGGTCCTGGCGCTCGGGCTGGGCCTCGTCCCGGTGGGCGGCGAGGCCCAGGTGTTCTTCGCCAGCCGACCCCACCCGGAGTTCGCGATCGGGCCCCTCCTGGTCGTCGCGGGCGTCCGCCCCGACCTGGGCCCGGTCTCCGTGCGGATCTCCTTCGGGCTGACGCTCCAGCCGGGCGCGCGCGTGGAAGACGTGCAGCAGGAGCTCTATCTCCTGTGGCCGGCGGAGGTGGCCGGCGGATCGGCGCCCGGGGCCCCGGACCCGACCCTCCGCGCGTACGTCGAGCAGCGCGGCTTCGCGGTCGTCAGCGAGGGGCGGCTCGCGCTCGCGGTCCGTGACCGGGCGAAGCTCGGCACGCCAGCGCCGAGCGACCCGCTGCCCGAGTCGGCGCCGTTCGTGACCTTCTACAAGCTCGGCACGAACCCGGTGCAGTCGGGGGTGGGGACGCTGGTCCGGATCGCCTGGACGCCGCGGCTCGTCGACCCGAGCGGGCTCCTGAGCATCTCGACGACCCTCAAGGACCTCATCACCCCGAAGGCCGCCACGTGGCTCGAGGAGCTCTTCTGGGGGCGCCGCCACGTCCTGAGCCTGAGCGCCGGGAGCGCCGGCTCGCTCGCGCTCTACTCCATCCTCCTCGACCAGCGCGACCGGGTGATCCGGCTGTCCCGGGACTTCTCCATCCTTGCCGCCGAGTTCGCCGACTCCGACCACCTGCGGATCGAGGAGATCAGCCCGGCCGCCGCCACACGCCGGCCCAGCCGGGTGCGGGCGGGGGCCGAGACCGTCGGCCTCGCGCTCGGCTCCGCCGAGGGGCTGGTGCCGCAGGTCCTGACCGTGCGCTTCAGCTACTTCAACGGCTGGATCGCGTGGCGGCCCATCCTCGTGTCGATCCTGGCGCTGATCCTCGGGAACCTCATGGGCGCGTTCATGTTCACGCGCGAGGTCGCGCGCCTCTTCCGGCGCTGGTTCCACGTCGAGCGGCGCGGCGCCCACGGACCGACCAACGGCATCGTGCTCGAGGAGGTCCTCGCCCGCATCGTCCCGGGGCGGACGACGCGAGCCGAGGTGATCGACTGGTGCGGGCCGCCGGCCGAGGAGCGCACCCGGGTCGGGTCGGGCGAGCAGCGGACGCTCCTCTACCGGGGCCTTCGGCGGCTGCCGCGGCGGCGGTTCCGGGTCGGGCGCGTCGCGACCGTGAGCCGCTGGGACGAGGAGCACCAGGAGGTCGCGATCGGCCTCGTGGACGGGCGCGTCAGCGACGTGGAGACCCGCGTCCGTTCATCGTGATCGCCCGCCGGGCCGATGGCGTAGCCTCGTCGCCGCCCCGCGCGCCGCTGCTCGGGAGGCCCGCGATTTGACACGCCCCGTCGCGGTTGTTAGCCTCCCTGCCATGCCGAGACCGCACGGGATCCCCGAGGCCCAGTGGCGCGACTGGGTGTGGCAGATGCAGGAGCGCGTGCGCAGCGCCAAGGACCTCGAGCGCTACATCAACCCGACCGAGGACGAGCGCCGCGCGATCGAGGCCCTCGCGGAGCGCTTCCGCTTCGTCATCACGCCCTACTACGCGTCGCTCATGGATCCCGACGACCCGGCCTGCCCCATCCGGAAGCAGGTCGTGCCGCGGACCGTGGAGCTCGACGACCCCGCGGGCGTGGCCGACCCGCTCGACGAGGTGGCCCACTCGCCGGTGAAGAACGTGATCCGCGTCTACCCGGACCGGATCGCGTTCTGCGTCAACAACGAGTGCGCGCTGTACTGCCGGTTCTGTCTCCGCAAGCGCATGGTCGGGGACGAAGAGTGGATCATGAAGAAGCGCGAGCTCGAGGTCGGGCTCGACTGGATCCGCCGGACTCCCGAGATCCGCGACGTGCTCCTCACCGGAGGCGACCCGCTCGTGTTCTCCGACGAGAAGCTCGAGTGGCTCATCGCCGAGCTCCGGCGCATCCCCCACGTCGAGGTGGTGCGGCTCGGGACGCGGCTTCCGGTGACGCTGCCGTTCCGCGTGACCGACGCGCTCTGCCGAATGCTGGAGCGGTACCACCCCATCTGGGTGAACACGCACTTCAACCATCCGAAGGAGCTGACGCCCGAGGCCGCCGAGGCGGCGGACCGCCTGCTCCGCGCGGGGATCCCCGTCGGCAACCAGAGCGTGCTCCTCGGCGGGATCAACGACGACGCGACGACGATGAAGGCGCTCTGCGAGGGCCTGGTCCGGATGCGCATCCGCCCGTACTACTGCTACCAGGCCCAGCTGCTCGAGGGCACCGCCCATTTCCGCGTGCCGGTGGAACGGGGCGTCGAGATCTTCCGCGAGCTCCGGGGCCGGACGAGCGGCTTCGCGATCCCCACCTACGTCCTCGACACGCCCTACGGCAAGGTGCCGCTCGGTTACCCGTACCTCCGCGGGCGCGACGGCGACCACGTGGTCGTCGAGGCGTGGGACGGCCGCATCTGGCGGGAGCTCAACCCCGCCTAGAGATCGAACTCCGGCTCGACGCCGTCCGGGCGGCGTCATCAAAGTTAAGGCCTGACCCGATCGGAGCTAGCGGTCGGGAGGGGGGCGGCGGCCGTCGACGCGGTAGCGCCGGTAGTCGGCGAGGATCAGCCCGTGGTCGAAGGCGAGCGGCGCGGGCAGGGCGTCGACCGGGAACACACGGGCCTCCGCGGCGTCGTCGGCGCCCGCCGGCATCCCGCGCGCCCGCCCGATGAAGACCGCGCTCAGCGTCGGCCCGCGCGGATCCCGCGCGGGGTCGGCGTAGACGTGGAACAGCTCGCGGAGCTCGACCTCGAGACCCGTCTCCTCCCGGAGCTCACGTCGCGCGGCGGCGGCCGCGCTCTCCCCGGCCTCGATGAACCCGCCGGGGAGCGCCCAGCCGGGCGGCGGGTACTTCCGACGCACGAGGACGATGCCGCCGTCCGGCATCTCCGCGATCACGTCGACCGTCGGGAGCGGCCCGCGCGGCGGCGGGCTCAGAGGAGACGCTCGATGGCGTCCAGGATCTTCTGCTCGACCGAGGACTCCGGCGTCGGGAGGAGCTTCCGCTCCTTCGCCCAGAAGATGCGCTGCTCCTCGAAGACGTCGCGCCGCACGGAGATGGACGTCTCGCTGCTCGAGACGGACCGCACCACGACGCTCACCGTGTGCCGCGTGCCCTCCGCATACACGACGAAGTCCTTGAAGGTCACGTTCCGCGGCTCGGTGCGGATGACGCCCGTCGCGTGGTCCGCGGAGTCGATGTCCCAGCCGAGGCTCTTCAGGACGGACTGGGCGACCAGCCAGCTCCGCTCCTGCGTGGCAGGGAACACGCGCACGAACTGACCGTCGGGCCCTCGGGTGACGGGCGACGGGAGGGACGCCGTCGTCGTCGGCGCGGGCGCCGGGGCGTCAGGCGCCGGAGACTCGGCCGGCGGGGGGGCGATGGGCGCCGGCGGCGCGGCGGCCTGGAGCTTGGGCATCTCGCCGACCAGCACGAGGTTGTCCGAAGGCTCGCGCGCGCCTCCCTGGCGCTCCACGGTCACGCCGAAGATGTCCGGCGACCACGTCGAGCGAGGCGGCGAGACGCGCAGCGTGCCCGCGCCTTGCGCGTCCACCGCCAGGAGCCCGGCCGAGACGCGGTTGCCCAGGTCGATGCTCCCGAGCCACAGCTGGTACGTGCGTCCGGCGGGCGGCTGAGGGAGGCCGGACACGACGAGCGTTCCGCCGCCGAGGGGCTCCCACAGGAGCTGGCCCCGCGCCCGGGGCGCCGATCCGACCGCCACGAGCGAGACCACGCGCGCGCCCGCCGCGGGAATGGCGGTGCCCGGATCCGTCCGTGCGCTGAGGAGCTTCGGCGGGCTCGTGGCCGGCCGCTCGGTCGCGGCCGGGGGCTCGGGTCGGGTCGCGGTCTTGGGCGGCGGGGGAGCTGCCGGGTCGGGCGCCCGCTTCGCGACCGGCGCGGGAGTCGCCACCGGGGCCGGCTCGGGCGTGCGCGCCGCGGGAGGCGCCGTTACCGCGTTCGTCACGCGCTCGGGTGCCGGTGTCGGCAACGGCGCGGGCGGCGCTGACTGGGCTTCGACCGGCGCGGGCGCGGGCACCGGAGCCGCCGCCGTCGGAGCGGGAAGCGGGTTCTCCGGGCCTGGCGGCTTCGCGGCCACGCTCGCGCGGGACGGCATCCACGCCTGGCGCGAGACGATGGCGAGCCCCGTGATCGCGCCCAGGACGACGACCGCGGCGAAGACGAACGACTGGGACCGCACCGGCGCGCGCCGCCGAGCCATTGCCCGCGCGCGTGACGCGCTGGCCGCCGGCTGCTCGCGGCTCGGGCTCCGCCCCGCGGACGGCTCGTGGGCCTCGAGCGCGCTGGCCGCCGGCTGCTCGCGGCCCGGGCTCCGCTCCCCGGGCGGCTCGTGGGCCTGGAGCGCGCTGGCCGCCGGCTGCTCGCGGCTCGGGCTCCGCCCCGCGGACGGCTCGTGGGCCTGGAGCGCCTCGCCGCACTGGTGGCAGAACGCGGAGCCCTCGGGATAGTCGCGGCGGCAGTGGAAGCATCGCATCGTCATACGAATCTACGATAGGGGGCCTGGTTTCCCGGCGTCAAGTTCGCCGGTCCCCGCGACACGTTGGGAACGGGCGAAATTCCCCGGTCGTCAGGCCACGGGCGACGGGCGGCGTCCAACGAGCGCGCGCTCGAAGGCCGCGTGGGCCTCGGAATAGAACAGAACGAAGCGGACTTCCGTGACCCGGCGGAAGAGGAGCCGGCCCGCGGGCATGGCGGCCGCCTGGCCGGTGGGAAGGCCGTCCGGAGAGCGCTCGGCGCGGAGGCGCCAGCACGCCTCGAAGATGGCCGGGCCGCCCTTCCGGTGGATCACGCCGTCGCCGGCGCCGTCCAGGAGCGACGCGCTGGCGGCGCTCACGACCGCGTCCAGCGCCTCCTCCGTGGTGTCGCCCTGGACGAGGACGATGCGCGGCCCGGACCGATCAGGCGAAGGAGCCCCAGTCGTACTCGTGCGCGCCCCGGATCACCTGGCCGCGCGCGTCGCGGTCGACCGCGAAGGGCGCGAGCGGGCTCGCCGCGAAGTCCGCGCCGCCGATGACCTCGGCCAGGGCGCGTCCCATGGACGGCCCGAACTTGAATCCCTTGCCGTTGCCCCCCGTGAGGACGAACAGGCCGGGGACGCCGGGGATCGGGCCGGCGAGCGCGTGGCCGTCCGGCGTCCGCGAGTCGAGGCCGACCCACGTCCGGCCGGGCGCGGCGCCCTCGAGCGCGGGGATCCTCGGCACGAGGCGCGTTGCGGCGGAGACGAGCTCGTCCAGCGTCGGCGGCGCGAACTCGGCCTTGCCGTGAAAGGGCTCCCCGCGAAATCCGATCGAGTCCTCGTACCCGGCGCCGATCAGGAGGGCGTCGCCGATCTCGCCCCGGTACCATTGCTCGGCAGCGTGGTCGATCGTGCAGGGCACCCGGTCGAAGCCCGGCAGGCCCTGGAGGATCCCGGCGCCGATCGGCATCGGGAACACGGGCAGGTCGACGCCCGCCTCGGCAGCGAGCTCGCGGGTGCCCGCCCCGGTCGCCAGGAGAACGGCCGGCGCGGAGATCCGATCGGGCCCGAGTCGGACGCCCGCGACGCGACCGCTCTCGGTCACGAGATGCGCCGGTCCCGCGTCGGTCAGGACACGGCCGCCGCGATCGCGGACGTTCGCGAGAAGGCTCGCGACGCAGTCCGAGGGATCGGCGTGCCCGCTGTCCGGCTCCCACGCCGCGGCGCCGATGCCGTCGGTCTCAACGAACGGCAGGAGCCGCTGCACATCCTTCGGGTCCAGCACCTCGGTGGGGACGCCCATGGCTCGCATCAGCGCCACGTTCTTCTCGAGCGTCGGTACCAGGATCGGCGGCACGATGAACAGGAAGCCGTTCCGGCGGTAGCCGTTCTCGCCGCCGACCTCCTCGCGCCAGCGGCGGTGCATCCGCCAGCTGTCCACGGCGAAGTGCGCCTCGGGCTGGTTGGCGTAGTGGCAGCGGATGTAGCCCGCGGTCCGGCCGGAGGCGCCGCCGGCCGGGAGGCCGCGGTCCACGACGACGACCCTGAGGCCGGCGCGGGCGGCGAAGCAGGCCGTGCTCGCGCCGGCGATGCCGGCGCCCACGACGACGAGGTCGACCGAGTGTGCCACGGTGATCGCTCCTATGAGCCCGCGATGCGGGTGCCGAACCGGATGCCGAACCCGTCGGGGTCCGCGATCGTGAAGTCACGGAGGCCGTAGTAGCGGTCCGAGATCGGCGCGAGGACCCGGGCCCCCATCTCGGCCGCCCGGCGCCACCAGGCGTCGACGTCCGGCACCATGACGCGCACGTTGGCCTGGGGCGACGATGGAGGCTCGTGCCCGGGCCGCTCGTCCAGGAAGAGCTCGTGCCCCTCCCACGCGACCGTCGCGAAGCCGCCCGTCCGGCCCAGGAGCTCGAACCCGAGGCCCTGGTAGAACGCGATGGCGCGGTCCAGGCTCTGCACGTAGACCTCGACGACCAGCTGCTCGGTGACGGGGACGTAGGCTGCGGCCATCGCGGGACCGACCGCCGCGCTCAGCCCTCGGCCTGGTTGACGCGCATCAGGTAGCGGTACGGGTCGCTCGTCATGACGGCGCCGCCGGACACGAGGAGGACGGCCCCCGACACCCACTCCGCCTCCCCGGACGCGAAATACACCGCGGCCGACGCGACGTCGTCGGGCTGGCCCACGCGGCGGAGCGGGTAAAAGGCCGCCCGCTTCCGCCGGTCCGCCTCGGTCGCGAGCCACGGCGCGGTCAGCGGCGTCTCCACGACCGCCGGCGCGATGGCGTTGACGCGGATCCGGTGCTGGCCGAGCTCGACGGCCATGGTCTGGACGATGTTGTTGAGGGCGGCCTTGCACGCGCCGTAGATGCCTTCGCCTCCGGGAGCGGCATAGAGGCTGTCGATCGACGAGATGAAGATGATGGCCCCGCCCGTGCCGCGGTCGCGCATGACGCGCGCCGCGGCCTGGGCGCCGAAGACCTGAGCAGTGAGGTTGAGGCGCACCATGGCCTCCCATCCCCGCTCGGTGACGTCCAGCCACTCGGCCGTGCTGCCCGGCTCCGACGTGAAGCCGCCGGCGTTGTTCACCCAGACGTCGATGCGGCCGAGGCGCGCGACCGCCGCGTCGGCGAGCGCGCGGACCTGGCCGAGGTCGGTGACGTCGGTGGGCTGGACGACCGCCCGCCGACCCTTTGCCTCGATCTCGCGCGCGAGCGCCTCCAGCTCGGCGCGGCTCCGCGCGCCCAGCACCACGTCGGCGCCTTGCTCGGCGAAGGCGAGCGCGATCGCGCGGCCGAGGCCGCGGCTCGCGCCGGTGACCACGCACGCCTTCCCCGCGAGCGAGAACGCGGCGCGCTCAGGCCCGGCCATTGTGCATCGCCTGCCACACCCGCTCCGGGCGGAGCGGCATGTCGATGTGCCGGACCTTGAACGACTTGAGCGCGTCCACGACGGCGTTGACGACCGCGGGCGTCGAGCCGATCGTGGCCGCCTCGCCGATGCCCTTGGCGCCGAGCGGGTTGACGGGCGTCGGCGTGACCGTCTGGTCGGTGACGAACGACGGCAGGTCGTCCGCGCGCGGCACGCAGTAGTCCATGAGGGAGCCCGTCACCAGCTGGCCGTCCGTGCCGTAGACGAGCTCCTCGAAGAGGGCCTGGGCGATGCCCTGCGCGAGACCCCCGTGCACCTGGCCCGCGACCAGCGTCGGGCTGATGCGGACGCCGCAGTCGTCGACCGACACGAACTCGCGCACGGTGACCTGGCCCGTTTCCCGGTCGATCTCGACCACCGCGACGTGCGCGCCGAACGGGTAGAGGAGCTGCGAGACCCGGAAGAAATCGGTCGCCTCGAGGCCCGATTCGATCCCGTCGGGCAGCTTGTCGCCGTAGGCGTGCCCCGCGATCTGGGAGAGCGTGAGGGCGCGCGCCGGCACGCCCCGCACCTGGTACTTCCCGTCGTCGAAGACGACGTCGTCCTTGGCCGCCTCCAGCACGTGCGCGGCGATCGCGCGCGCGTGCTCCTGCACCTTCAGGGCCGCCCGCAGGATGGACGTGCCGCCGACCGCGAGGCTCCGGCTCCCGCCGGTGCCGTTGCCCATCGGCGTGTTTGAGGTGTCGCCGTGCCGGACGACGACCTGGTCGAACGAGACGCCCAGGTGGTCGGCGATGATCTGGGCGAAGGTCGTTTCGTGGCCCTGGCCGTGGGCCGACGTGCCGGTGTAGGCCGTCACCGTGCCGGACGGCTCCACGCGCACGATGGCGCTCTCGAACGGCCCGAACCCGCACATCTCCACGTAACAGGCGATTCCGATGCCGAGGAGCCTCCGGTCGTTCCGGGCCAGCCGGTCCGCCTGCTCCTTCCGGAGCGCGTCGTACTTCGAGACCTGGAGCGCCTTGGTCAGCGCGCGGTCGTACTCCCCGCTGTCGTAGCGCTGGCCGGTGGGGGTGGTGTAGGGGAAGGCGCTCGGCGCGATGAAGTTCTTGCGCCGCACCACCTCGGGGGCGAGCCCGAGCTCCTGCGCGGCGACGTCGACGATGCGCTCGATGTAGTAGCAGCCTTCCGGCCGGCCGGCGCCACGGTAGGCGGCCACGGGCGTCGTGTTGGTGAAGACGCAGGTCGACCGGAGGTCGATGTTGGGGATCCGGTAGACGCCGACGCCCATCATGAGCGCCAGGTCCGGGATGAACGTGAAAATCGGGTACGCGCCGATGTCCGCGAGGACGTGGACGCGGAGCCCGGTGATGGTGCCGTCTTTCTCGACCGCCGCCTCGACCTCGGTCACGTGCGCGCGGCCGTGCGTGGTGGCGACCATGTGCTCGACGCGGGTCTCGACCCACCGGAGCGGCAGCTGGTAGACCTTGGCCATCGTCGCGAGCGCCGCGTCCTCTGGATAGACGCCGAACTTCACCCCGAACCCGCCGCCGACCTCGGGCGCGATCACGCGGATCTGGTTCTGCTCCAGCCCCAGGATGGTCGCGAGCCCGTTCCGGAACCCGTGAGGCGCCTGGGTCGTGGCCCAGATCATGAGGCCGCCGGTGGACGGATCGGGAGCGGCCAGCGTGGCGCGCCCCTCCATCGGGACCCCGCAGAGGCGCTGGCTGACCATCCGCTGGCGGACGACCTTGAAGGCGCTGGCGAAGGCCTTGTCCGCGTCGCCGGCCACGATCTTGTTCTCGTGCTCCACGTTGTTCGGCGCGTCGGCGTGGATCTGCGGGGCGCCGGGCTTCCGTGCCGCGACGGGGTCGCTCACCGCGGGGAGCGGCTCCCAGTCGACGGCCACGTCGGCGGCGCCGTCGACCGCGATCGCCTCGGTCGTGGCGATGACCGCGGCCACCGCCTCGCCGACGTGGCGGACGCGGTCGATCGCCAGCGCGTAGTGCTTGCGTCCGATCGAGGCCTCGCCGACGCCGCCCTCGCTCGACGCCTGGTCGACGGGGACCGGGCCGCAGTGGGGCTTCAGATCGGCGCCGGTGACGACCCGGACGACGCCCGGCCGCTTCAGGACGGTTGAGGCGTCGATCCGGCCGATCCGCGCGTGCGCGTGCGGGCTGCGGACGAAGGCCACGTAGTGGAGGCCTGGCAGCGAGATGTCGCCCGTGTACATCGAGGTCCCTGTGATCAGACGCGGGTCTTCCTTGCGCTTGACCTGGGCGCCCATCATCTTCACGGCCATGGGGAGTGTCTCCTCAGTGGTTGGGTGTGCGTGACTCGGTCATTCCCATCATACGAGCGGCCAGGGGTACCGCATGCCGGACGAGTCCTCGGGGAACTGCTCGGCCGCGCCCACCGCGCGAGCCCGGGCGAGGAGCGCCCGCCGCTCCTCGGAGGCGAGGAGCTCGGCCAGCGGGTCGGGCAAGCCCTCCCGGGCGAGCCGTTCCGTCGCCGCGCGCACCTCGTCCGGCACCGGCTCGCCCGCCAGGTCCCAGATCACCGTGCGAAGCTTCGGATCGGCGTGGAAGCACAGGCCGTTGTCGATCGCGTAGAGACGGCCGTCGCGTCCGAGGAGGCAGTGCCCGCTCTTGCGGTCGGCGTTGTTGGCGACGAGGTCGAAGGCGCAGAGGCGCGCCAGCGCCGCGCGGTGCTCGGGCCGCTGACGGAGCGTGAAGTAGTGCTCCTCGAAGTCGGCGTCGACGAAGAGCTGCACGGACCCCGGGCCGTACGGGCCTTCCCGCAGGAGCGTGGGCGGCACCAGACCGAAGCCGAGCGTCTCCGACAGGTGGTACGCGGCCACCTCGCGGCGATGGAGCCCCCGCGGGAAGTCCCAGAGCGGGCGCTCGCCTCGCTGGGGCTTGTACACGCCGAGCGTCGTCGCGCGGCCGCGCGTCACCTCGACGAGGAACGTGGCGTTCGAGGCCCAGGGGAGGCGGCCCTTGATGGCGATCTCGCCGTGCGCGATGAGCTCGAGGGGCGCGATGGCCGCGGCGCGCGACATGGCCGGCGCTAGTCGGAGCCGTGCCCGTTTGTTCGGGCGCACTTGTGTCCGCCCGCGTTCATCGGCCGTCCGCACAGCCGGCACGTGGGCCGGCCCGCGTCGACGAGCCTCCGCGCCCGCTCCACGAACGCGGCGACCTGGGCCCCGGTCAGCCGGACGCGTCCCGACGCCCGGTCGCTCTCTTCGTCCTCGGTCTCCTCGGATTCGGCGTCCGGCTCCGGGGCGCGGGCGGGCTCCGCGCCGGCGCGCCCCTCGGGCTCGTCCTCGCCCGCCTCCTCGGTCTCTTCCTCGTCCTGCTCCCGCGCTTCCTCGATCACCAGCACGACGCGCTCCGAGGCCTCGTCGTAGCCGACGCCGATCGAGCCCACTGTCCAGGCCGGCGTGGCGGGCTCGACCAGGGCGAGGTCACCGCCGCCGGCCGTGGACGCCGCCGAGAGCCGCTCGAGGAGGCGGCCGAGGTACTCCGCGAGCGCGCGGACCTGCTCCTTCTCGCACTTCAGGGTGACGAGCGTGTCGTCCTGCCGCGCCTGGAGATAGAAGACCCGCTGCCCCGGCGGGCCGATCGTGCCGGCGGTGAACAGGTCCGGGGACGCGAACTCGAACGAGTCGGTCATGAGGGCGACGTCACTGGCCGGCGAGGGGGGCGAGGTCGCCCCGCGTGGCGTTGACGGCCAGGACCGTGGGCCCTCCGGTTCCGTAGGCGATCGCGGTCACCGACGCCGTGAAGACCGCGATGCGCTGGAAGAGATCGAGGTGCGTGCCGAGCGCGTGCGCGACCGCCGTCTTGATCGGGTCCGCGTGCGAGACCGCCACGACCGTGTGGCCGGGGTGTGCGGCGACCAGACGAGCCACCGTGCCGGTCATCCGCGACTGCATCTCGACGAACGATTCGCCGCCCGGGAACCGGAAGCCGCTCGGGTAGCGCTGGATGACCTTCCACTCCGGCCGACGGCTCAGGTCTTTCAGGGGGAGGCCTGTCCACTCGCCGTAGTCGCACTCGAGGAGCCCCGGCTCGACCGTGACGGGCACGCCGGACGCCGCGGCGATGGGCGCGGCGGTCTCCTGCGCGCGCTCGAGCGGCGACGAGTAGACCGCGGCGATCCGCGGGAGGCGCGCGATGCGGCTCGCCACGTCGGCCGCCTCCTCGCGTCCCTTGTCCGCGAGGTGGAGCCCCGGCGCCCGGCCGGGCAGGGTGACGCCGGTGGTCGCAGTCTGCCCGTGGCGCACGAGCAGTATCAAGGTGGTCTTCGCGACGCGTCCGTTCCGGATAGGTCGGCTCCTCGCCTGCTCTCCCGGTTAGAGTAAAGCATCGCCTGGCAGGGTCAATCGGCCGCCACCCCCGGGGCCCCGCTCCGCGCCGGTCCGTGGTACAACTCCGCTCGAACCCATCACACGGAGGCCGCGATGCCCAACGTCACGATCCAGTGGTACGCGGGACGCACCGATCAGCAGCGGCGCGAGATCACCGTCGCCATCACCGACGCTCTCGTCCGCATCGGCAAGACGACGGCGGACCAGGTCCACATCGTCTTCCAGGACGTCGAGAAGAATCACTGGGGTTACAACGGCAAGCTCGCCAGCGACTAGGCCCCCGCACGGACCGCCGGGGTCAGGCCTGACGTCGGATCAGGCCTGACCCCAGAGGAGCATCAGGGCGGCGAAGGCCTTGATGGCGCGCCGCGCGTCGTCGAGCCGGATGTGCTCGTTGGGCGCGTGGATGAGGCTCCCGCTGTAGCCGACGCCCGGCGGCAGCGCGGCCGGCGTCCCCCGGCTCGTGTAGAAGAACGTCGACGAGGAGCCGCCCATCCACGGGAAGACCGCCGGCGGGCGACCGTACACGTCCTGGCACGCCGCCATGAGCGCCTGCCCGATGGGCGACGCGGCCGGGGAGGCGCCCGGCTCGAACGTGCTGTGCTGGATCACCTCGATGTCGCCGAACCCCTTCCGGCGGAGGTGGGCCTTCAGCGCGGCGAGGATCCGGAGCGGCCGCTGGCCCGGCACCAGCCGGAAGTCGAGCTTCACGGCGGCGTGGGCCGGGTTGATCGTCTTGCTGCCCGGCCCCGTGTAGCCGGACACGATGCCGTCGATGTTGCAGGTGGGGTTGTAGCAGTAGGCGACGAGCCGGCCGAGCCGCGTCTTGCCCCCGAAGACCTCGGTGACGCCGTACGCCTTCTGCCAGGCGCGCGGATCGAACGGGTTCTTCCGCAGGAAGCCGAGCGCCTCCTGGGTCGGGCGGGGGACCCCGTCGTAGAAGCCCGGGATCAGGACGCGCCCCCGCCGGTTGCGGATGACCGCGAGCGCGTCGATGAGCCGCCACGCAGGGTTCGGCAAGGACGCGGCGAGGGAGCTGTGCTGGTCGACGGCGGCGGTCCGGACGCGGAGCTCGACGTAGAGGATGCCCTTGCTGCCCATGTAGACTTCCGGGACCCCGTCGGGCGTGTGCCCCGCGCCCTCGATCGTCGCCCCCGCGCCCCGGAAGAGACCGGGGTTCTTCCGGGCGAAGGCGGGAAGGTGGGGGCTCCCGACCTCCTCCTCGCCCTCGACCATGAACCGGAGCCCGATCGGCGGCGCGCCCATCACCTCCCGGACGGCGGCGAACGCGACGGCCTGCGCCACCGTGTTGCCCTTCGTGTCGGCCACCCCGCGCGCGAAGAGCTTGCCGTCCTCGACGACGGGGTCGAACGGGGGACGCTTCCACTCGTCGAGGGGATCGACCGGCTGGACGTCGTAGTGGTTGTAGAGGATGAGCGTCGGCGCCCCCGGCGGCCCCGCGGTCTCCCCCACGACCATGGGCGGCCCGCCGGGCACGTCGAGGAGCCGGGCCGCCACGCCGTGGCGCGCGAGGACCGCGCGCGTGAACTCGGCGCCCTCTGCCTCCGCCTCGCGCCGGGCGCTGATGGTCGGCACGCGCGCGTAGGCGCGGAGCTCCTCCACGAACTCGTCGAAGCGGCGGTCGATCCGGGCGTAGACGTCCTGGCGGGCCGCTTGGGCGGTGCGATCGTTCATGTCGATGCCTCCAGGGGACAGGAGCCTCGGCTCACATGAGCCCCATGATCTGCCAGACCGGTACGCTCAGGAGCAGTGCCACCGGACGGAGGAGGCTCTCGATCACGAGCGGCCACCGCGCCTGCTCGTGCGTGAAGAGCTCGCCCTCGCTGGCGAAGTACACGATGGCGTAGCCCGAGTTCACGTAGGGCAGGATCGTGTGGTCGCCGGCGATGAGGGCCACCAGGACGGGGATGAAGGGATGGAAGCCGAGCCCCTCGGCGATGGGCATGGCGACGAGCGCGATGATCGTCGACGCCGTCATCCAGGGCACGAAGAAGTGCAGCACGAACGCGACGAACGAGATGGTGAGGACGAACCCGTACGGGTTCCGGACCATCGCCGGCATGCTGGTCTGCACGACGGAGGTCAGCCACGCGTCGATGTGCAGCGACGTGAACACGTTGCCGAGGCTCAGGATCACCCCGCAGTAGATGAGAAGCCCGAGCGTCCCGCCGCCCTGGAAGGCCGACTGGTCCAGCGCGCCGAGCGCGAACAGGAAGAGGAAGGAGGCGAGGGCCAGCCATGCCGGCGCGATGCCGTGGTACGGCAGGGTGGCGAAGCCGACGATGAGGAGCACCAGCACCGTCGCGCTCCAGATCTCGTTCCGCGTGAGCGGGCCGAGCAGCGCCTGCTGGAGCCGGACGGCGTCCACGTTGACCCGCCCCGTCCGGTGCGGCTTGAAGAGGACGAGCAGCACGAGGTACATCACGACGCCGATGACGATGAACGGCGGCAGCGCGACGAAGAACCAGCGCCACCAGGTGATCTGGGCCTTGGCGGCCGCCGGGAGCAGGTCGTGGACGATGAGCCCCGTGAACGTCCCGGTCTGGAACAGCTCTCCCATCTCGAGGAAGGTGAAGAACGTCATCAACCCGACCGCCGCCGCTCCCGCGCTCCGGGGCGCGAACCCCATGGCGTCCGTGATCCCGCGCGCGATCGGCACTCCGAGCGCGATCCGCGTGGAGCCGCTCGAGAGCCCCGCGGTCATCAGGACGCCGGTCAGGCAGAGCACGACGCTCTGGGGGACGAACCGCGGCGGCAGTCGCTGGAGCGACAGGAGCACCAGCCGGAACATGAGCCCCGAGCGGGCGACCGCCACGCCCACCGCGAGGAGAGTGAAGATCATGTTCCAGGCGGGGGCGGCGAAGCCGCCGAGGATGTCCGCGGGTCGCACCACGCCGGGCACGACGAGGGCCAGCGTCAGGAACAGCATGACGACGTAGTCGGGGAAGACGTTGGCCACGAGGAGCGGCACCATCGCGAGGAGGGCCGAAAGTGTGACGAGGCCGCCCCGTCCGAGCCCCTCCGGGAGCGGCAGGGTCCATCCGAGCGCGAAGATCACGATCGCGGCGAGGGCGCTCAGCGCGCGCACGGTTGCGAACTGGCGGGCGAGCCGCCCGAACAGGGGCGCGGCGCGCTCGCGGCTCCCGGGCGCCGCCGGCTGCGCGGGGGCGGCCAGCCGCTCGGTGAGCCGCGTCCGGAGCCCGCCGAGACGGGCCCCGAGGGCCGGTGCCCGCTCGCCGACCGCGGCGAGCCAGCGGTCCAGGTCTCCGGCGGACGCCGTCTGGAGGAGATGGGCCTCGTGGTCGCCGAGGAGCTTCTCGGCCTCCTCGACCGCGCCGGCTGCCAAGGCGAGGTCCGTGGCCGCGACGACGTCTCCGGCCGCCACCATCTCCTCGGCCGCGGTGCGGAGCCAGGCGGCGTTCGGCTCGCGAAGCTCCCCGCCGGCGATGGTGAGGAACGCGGGATCGAGTACCAGGTCGGTCCCCTCGGCCCGCAGAAGCCCGGACTGCTCGACGAGCTCCGTCAGCGCGTCCGCGTCCCCGGTCCGGGCGCACGTCCGGCGCAGCGTCTCGGCGGCCCAGCGCGGCCGGACCGCGACGTCGCCGATCAGCCGCACGGCGGCCGGGCTCAGGCGGCCGAGCGCTGCGGTGGCCAGGCGGTGGCCGAGCCCCCGCAGCGCGCTGGTCTCCTGGTTCATCGCCGCCAGCCGGAGGCTGAGCGACCGCTCGATGCTCCGGGCGATGCCGCGCTCGTGATCGAGGAGCGCCTCGAAGCGCGGGCGTGAGAGCCGCCACACCGTGAGGTCCGTCTCGGCCACCACGGTCGCCGTCCGCGGCGAGTCGGTGAGGAGCGCCATCTCCCCGAATACCTCGCCGGCTCCAAGGGTCGTGAGCTGCTCGCCCGCGCCGTCGCCGCCGGCGGCGGCGGCCGCGACCCCGGCGAGCACCGCGGCCCGGCCCTGCTTGATCACGTAGAACCCGTCGGGCCGGTCACCCTGACGGACGATGACCTGGCCCGGGGTGAAGCGCTTCTCCTCGAGCTCGCCGGCCAGCCGGGCAAGGTCGAGGCGTCCGAGATGCGAGAAGAGGGGCGACCGGGCGAGGGCGGTGGCTGAGTCGGGACGTCCGAGGTTCGACATGAGTGCGTTCGGGACGGCGGCTATCTTCGACGACCTTCGGGCCGGCTGTAAAGAGGGCGTCCTCGTTCTCGCGCCCAATCCGCCCCGGGTTGCGATGCGGCCGCCCCCTGTCGCATCCTGGACTCGGCGACGCCGGGCCCGGTCCGGCGGCCCGGGAGGCCTCGATGCGCTGGAGAGACATGCGTCGCAGTGACAACGTCGACGATCGGCGCGGGATGCCGATGGGCGGTGCCGGGTTGAAGCTGGGGGGCGGCGGGCTGCTCCTGATCGTGGTTCTGAGCTTCCTGACGGGGACGAACCCGCTCGATCTCCTGAGCAGCCTGGAGGAGGCCTCGCCGCCCGCCGTCGACAGCGGGCCCGAGCGCAAGCCTCCCGCGGACGATCCCCAGGCGGACTTCGTGCGGGCCGTCGTGGGCGACATCGAGGACACCTGGGGACGGCTCTTCACCCAGGGCGGCGGGACCTACGAGGCGCCGCGCCTGGTCCTGTTCAGCGGCGCGGTCCAGTCGGCGTGCGGTCAGGCGAGCGCCGCGGTTGGCCCCTTCTACTGCCCGCCTGACCGTCGCGTCTACCTCGACCTCGAGTTCTTCCGCGAGCTGAGCGAGCGCTTCGGAGCTCCGGGCGACTTCGCGCGCGCCTACGTCGTGGCGCACGAGGTCGGGCATCACGTCCAGAACCTCCTGGGCACCTCGGACAAGGTGCAGCGACAGCGGGCTCGCCTCGACCAGGCCGCGGCGAACGCGCTCTCCGTGCGGCTCGAGCTCCAGGCCGACTGCTACGCCGGCGTGTGGGGGTACTCCGCCGCGCGCCGCAACATCCTTGAGCCGGGCGACGTGGAGTCAGCTCTGGCGGCGGCGACGGCGATCGGCGACGACCGCCTGCAGAAGCAGGCGCGGGGCTACGTCGTGCCGGAGTCGTTCACCCACGGCTCGTCCGCGCAGCGCGTCCGCTGGTTCAAGACGGGGCTCGAATCGGGGGACGTCCGGCGCTGCGACACGTTCGCGGCCCGGTCCTAGCGGGCCGGGGAGGCGTCAGGGCTCCACCGCCAGACGCGCGCCCGTCTCCCGCACGACGTCGATCAGGGCGTCGACGTCCGCCTCCGTTGTGTCGTAGTGGAGGACGCAGGCGCGCAGCGCGAACCGCCCCCGGAGCACCGTGCCGGTGAGGAAGATCCGCCCCTCGCTCTGGATGCGCTCCACGAGGCGCCTGTTCAGCGCCTCCAGCCGTCCGGCATCCTCGGGCGCCCCGGACGGCGCGTAGCGGAAGCAGACGACCGACAGCTCCGCCGGGGCCACGCACTCGAGGTCGGGGGCCCGGTCGACCAGGGTTGCCAGGCGACGCGCGAGCGCGACGTGGCGGCCGACCAGCGCGGCCACGCCGTTCCGGCCCAGGTGCTGGAGGGTCATCCAGAGCTTGAGCGCCCGGAAGCCGCGCGTCTGCTGGAACCCGTACTCCGAGTACCAGGGGAGGCCTCCGAACCCCTTGCCCTCCTCGGTGCGGAGGTACGGCGGTACGAGGCTCCACGCGTTTCGGAGGAGGCGCCCGTCCCGCACGAGCGCGCACCCGCACTCCACCGGGACCGAGAGCCACTTGTGGGGGTCGAGCGCCAGCGAGTCCGCTCGCTCGAGGCCGGCGTAGCGGGCGGCGAGGGCCGGATCGGCCGCGCCGACGGCGCCGTACGCCCCGTCGACGTGGAACCAGAGGCCCTCGGCCCGGCAGAGGTCGGCGAGCTGGTCGAGGGGATCGATCGCGCCCGTGTTCACGGTGCCCGCGCTCGCCGCCACGCAGAACGGCCGGCGGCCGGCGCCGCGATCCTCGGCGATGGCGGCGCGGAGAGCCCCGACGTCCATGCGGAGATCCGCGTCCACGGGGATGGTCCGCACGGCCTCGCTCCCGAGCCCCAGGACCTCGGCGGCCTTCCGCATGCAGCTGTGGCCCTCCTCCGAGAGGTAGAGGACCAGCGGCGCGGGGGCGCTCCGCACGCCGCGCGCGCGGACGTCCCAGCCGTCCTGCTCCGCCGCCCGGTGGCGGGCGGCCGCCAGGCACGTGAGCGACGCCATCGAGCCGCCGCTGACCAGGAGCCCCATGCTGCCCTCGACCGGGAACCCGACGAGCTCCATCAGCCATCGGACCGCCGCCCGCTCGACGTAGATCGCGGCGTGGTCGCCGCCCGCGCAGCTCGGGTTGAGGGCGGCCGCCAGGAAGTCCGCCAGGACACCGACGGGCGCCGGCGGCGAGTTCACCCAGCCGAAGAACCGCGGATGCCCGTTCCCCATCGGACGGCTGAGGACCTCGCGCCCGGCGAGGGCGAGCAACGCCTCGGGCGGGACGCCCTGGTCGGGGAGCGAGCGCTCGAGGAGCGCCGCGCGCTCCGCCGGCGTCATCGGCTGGAAGACTGGCCGGCCGCGGATCCCCTCGAGGTGGTCGGCGACCATATCCACGGCGGCGTGGGCGAGCCGCCGGAACGCGTCCGGGGCGATCGCGAGGGGCGGCGGCTCCGAGAGGGCGGGGGCTGGAGGCGTCGGGGTCACGGGCGTCTCCTCGAGGCGACCGGGAGCGTCCGGCCGCGCCGGGCATGGGGACCGCTCTCGCCCAGCGCCATGGCGAGGTAGTAGACGCAGGGGTCCCGGCCCGGGTTGACGAACTGGTGGTGGCAATCGCCCTCGTAGTACGCGCTGTCCCCCGCGCGCAGCGTGTGCGGGGTGCCATCGACGGTCAGCTGCAGCGTCCCGCGCTCGACGGCGAGGTACTCCCGCGAGCCCCGGCCATGAGGCGCGAAGATCCCGGCATCCACTCCCGGCGCGATCGTCGTCCGCATGAGCTCGAACTCGATCCCGGGCAGCACGGGGGAGAGGATCCGGCGCTCCCACCCCGTCGGGTCACGCGCCACGTCCTGGGCGGCATGACGGAGGACGACGACGCGCTGGGCGCGCTCCTCGCCCAGGAGGCGGGCGATGCTCGTGTCGAGGGCGGTGGCGATCCGGTCGAGGACGAGGACGGTCGGTACCTTGCCGCCGCGCTCGACGGCGGACAGCATGCTGCGGCTGACCCCGGCCCGCCCGGCGACGGCGTCGAGCGACAGGCCCCGGCCGAGCCGGGTTGCCCGGACACGCGCTCCGAGCTCGGCCACGTCCAGGCCCGTTGAGAATCGCGCGGTCGGCGTGCGCGCCGTCACCATCGTGGATGATATTCCACTATGGTGGAGGCCGCAAGCGCGGCGATTCCGATCTGACCGTGTAAGAACCATCGTGTAGCGGCTACCCGGCGTGCCCCGGGCGCGCCGGCCCGGACGCCGCGTCCCGGGCGGGACCAGGTGCCACGCGCGCCAATCTTACGGCGGGTTTCGCAATCCGGCGCACTCGCGCGGACGTCCGCCGCCCGTGTGGCACTCATCTTGCCCGCGCAGAGAGGGATGCGGCCCTCCTCTGTCCACCTCGCGCCCCTCCTCCTGACCGTCCCCGACGCCGCCCGGCGACTCCGGCGACACGAGCAGACAGTCCGCGCGATGATCCGGCGCGGCGACCTGGCGGCGATCCGCCTCGGGCGCCTGGTGCGCGTCCTCGCGGCCGCCGTCGATCGGGCTGCGGGCGCGATGGGGCGGGCCGGCCGCCCCCGGGTGTCCCGGCGCCCGCTCCGGCGCGTCCCCGCGCGCGCCCGCGCCTAGCGTGGAGCCGTCCGCGATGTCGCGGGAGGTCGAGCGCACGGTGGACACCCTCATGGGGCGCGCCCGCCGCGATCTCGCCACCGCGGAGCGCGACGAGGCGACGGAGCGCGCGGCGCTGATGGGGCTGATCGACCGGGACCGCCACCTCCGTTACGCGATGGAGCAGGCCTCGATGACGGTCCGCACGACCCGGGACGTCGACAGCCTCCGCCACATGCGGGTCCGGCTCGACGGCCTCGAGCAGGAGCGGCACGCGCTCATGGCGAGCCGCCGCGAGCAGGAGATGACCGTCGACCAGCGCCGGGACCGGACGCGGACCGCGCGGCTCGTGGTGGAGGAGCTCGAGCAGCGGGCGCTCCGCCTCCGCGAGACGGTCCGCCACACCGAGCACCAGCTGATGATGCGCCACAAGACCATCGCCGAGCTCGAGGGTCACGTCCTCCGGCTCCTCGAGGAGCTGCCTCGTGCCCGGGCGCAGCACGCGGAAGCCGAGGCCCGTCTCGCGAGCCTCCGGCACGAGCTCGCCGAGCTCGACGGCAACTGACCGCCGGGCGGCCGTCAGGCTTCGGCGGCGCCGGCGGCGAAGCCTAGGGCGAAGTTGAGGGCGCGGCCCACCTCGGCCATCCGATCCTGGGGCACGTTCCGATGAGAGTCACTCGTTCATGCTCACTGAGTGGCCCAGAACCGCGGGTAGAGCTCGCGGAGCTGTGGGAGCACTGACCGCACGTCCGGACGGCGGCGCGCCTCGACGTACCGCGCGCGGACGCCGGGGTCCCCGAGGTTCACCGCGCCCTCGCGGCAGCACATGATCGAGCCGGGGTCGTCGGTGTGGGGGAGCCCGAGGGCGTGGCCGATCTCGTGCGCCGCCACCTGGAACAGGACCGTCTCGCGCGACGTGGCGCCCATGGCCACGGGCTCGGCGAGGTCGACGCGGACCGGGAGCCGGATCGCGCCTGCATCGTCCGCGTCGAGGTGCGCGTAGCCCCGCGGTCCGCTGGCGCGGGCCGGGACGAAGCGAATCACGACGTCGGCGCCCTCTTCGCGGTCCACCCAGCGGAACACGTCGATGCCGAGCGCTTCCCGGGCGCCGGCGTTCCAGTCGTCGACGGCTCGGCGGACGGGCGCCTCGAGGGCGGGGTCCGCGGGCGGGACGAGGTGGACCGCCAGCGGGAAGCGCTGGCGCGGGTGGCCGATCGGGCGGCCCGTCTCGACCGTGTCGGACGCTCGGGCGCCGCCGGCCACGCCGAGCCCGACGGCCAGTAGCAGAGCGGCCAGCGCGCGGCGCGGCGCCACGGTGGTCTGCGGAGCGTCGAGCCGGGCTACGGCGGCGGGCCGGCGACGACGGCCGTCGCCCGGTCCGGATGGAGGTGGCCGCGCGCCGCCTCGTTCACCTGCGGGACCGTGACGGCCCGGTAGTAGCTCGCGTACCGGTCGATGTAGTCGGCGCCGAGATTGTAGAACTCCATGCCCCAGAGCATCTCGGCGACGCCGGCGTTGGTCTCGAGGCGGAGAGGGAAGCGCCCGGTCAGGTAGGCGACCGCCTCGTCGACCTCGCGGGCGGTCACCCCGTCCTTCTGGAGCCGCCGGATCTCGGCGTCGAGCCCGGCCAGCGCCTTCTTCGCGTTCGCGGGATTCGTTCCCAGGACGACGCGGAAGGGCCCCGGGTAGAGGTTCGCGTCGAAGTAGCCGAACACCGAGTAGGCGAGGCCCTGGTCGTCGCGGATCGACGTGCTCAGGCGGCTCGTCAGGGCGCCGCCGCCCAGGACCAGGCTCATCACCTGCGTCGCGTAGAAGTCGGGGTCGCTGCGGCGAAGCCCGCCGGCATGGCCCCACACGATCGACGTCTGGGTCCGGTCCGGGACCGGGATCTCGAGCGATTCCGGCGCCGCCCGCAGGGCCAGGTCGGGCGGAGTGATCGCTCGGGTCTCGGGATTCCGCGGCCAGTCACCGAGCCGCTTCCGGAGCCCCTCCCGGACCTGATCGGCCGAGACGTCTCCCGTCACGACGACGATCATCCGGTCCGGGCCGTACTGCCGCCGGTGGAAGTCCACGAGATCGTCTCGGGTCAGCGTGGGGATGATCCGTTCCGCCGACTCGAAGGTCTGCGGACGCAGCGGGTGATCCGGCGGGTAGATGCTCCGATCGAAGTTCAGGCCGGCGATCCGGTCCGGATTCGTCTTGGCCTGCGCGACCCCGGCGAGCGCCTCGCTCTTGAGCCGGTCGAAGTCGGCGGCGGGGAAGGCCGGCTGGCGGAGCATCTCCGCGAAGAGGTCGAGGACGAGATCGAAGTCCCGCGTGAGCGCTTCACCCGTGACAGAGGTGACGAGCGAGTCGGTGCTTGCCCCGAGACCGGCTCCCACGTCCTCGAGCGCGGTCGCGAAGCCGAGGGCGCTGCGCTGGAGCGTTCCACGGCTCAGCATGGCGGCCGTGAACCCCGCCACACCCGGCTTGCCCTTCGGATCGGCGAGCGAGCCCGCGGGTATGCTCGCCCGGAGCGCGAACGTCGGCGTCGCGGGGCTCTCCTGCACGATGACGGAGATGCCGTTGTCGAGCGAGAACCGCGTGACGAGGCGGTTCGGCGCCCGGGCGACCGAGGTGCGGGGCAGCGGGATGGGCCGGTCGCCGCGCTTCGGCCGCTCGACGCGGGCGGAGGCCTCGCGCGGGGGCGGGGCGGCCGGGCCGCCGCCGTCGGCCGGCACGAAGTGCCCGACGGTCCGGGTGTCCGCCGTGAACGTCTTCCTCGCCACCGCCTGGATGTCGGCCGGGGTCAGGGCGCGGACCCGGTCGAGATACGTCGCGAGGAAGCGCCAGTCGCCGACCATCGCCCAGTAGCCGAGCTGACGAGCCTGCGCCGTCACGCTGTTCGTCTGGAAGACGAAGTCGGCCTCCGCGCGTCGCTGGGCTCGGGTCAGCTCCTCCGCGGTGATCGGGCTCGCGGTCACCTTCTCGACCTCGTCGAGGAGCGCCTTCTCGAGCTGCTCCCCGGTGACGCCGCGACGCGCGGTGGCGCTGACCGTGAACAGGAAGGGATCGCGGAGGCTCGTGGCGCCGGCGTCGACGCGCGCGGCCAGCCCCTTCTCGACCAGCTCCTGGTACAGCCGGCTCGTCCGTCCCTCGCCCAGCGCCCCCGACAGGACGTCCAGCGCGTAGCTGTCCGCGTCGAGTGCCGCCGGCGCCTTCCACGCGACGAGCACCATCGGCAGGGAGCCCGAGCGGCGGACGATCACGCGGCGCTCTCCGCGCTGGGGCGGCTCGGTCGTGTGGACATCGGGCGGCTTGGGGATCGGCTTGATCGGGCCGAAGTGACGCTGGACCATCTTCAGCGCGTCGGCGGCCGCAGACGTCGCCGACCACCACCGCCACCGCGTTGTTGGGGCCGTAGTGCGTCCGGTAGTACTGGTAGATGGCGTCCCGGGACACGTTCTCGACGTCGCTCCGCCAGCCGATGACCGGCCACTGGTAGGGATGCGCCTGGAACGCCGTCGACACCACGGACTGCGAGAGGATCCGGGCCGGGCTGTTCTCGCCGCCCTCCAGCTCGCTCCGGACGACGGTCATCTCTGACTCGAGATCCGCCTTGTCGATCCGGCTGTTCACCATCCGGTCGGCCTCGATGCGCATCGCGAGCTCGAGCCGGTCGGAGGCGATCGTCGCGTAGTAGTTGGTCCAGTCGTAGTAGGTGCTCGCGTTGAAGGCCGCGCCGTTCAGAAAGAGCGTGCGCGCGATCTCGCCGAGCTGAAGCTGCCGCGTGCCCTTGAACAGCATGTGCTCGAGGAGGTGGGACACGCCCGTGATCCCCGTGTGCTCGTTGCGCGACCCGACCCGGTACCAGACGCTGAAGCTCACCACGGGCGCGCTCCGCGCCTCCTTGATGAGCACCGTGAGCCCGTTGGGCAGCACGGTCTCCTGGACGCCGGCGGTGAGGCCCGACGCGGCGGCGGCCGCCGGGCCGGGCGAGGTCTGCGCTCGCGCGATCCCGCCGGCGCAGGCAACGAGGCCGACGAGGGCGAGGAGGACGGGGAGACGAGGGGCCGTGGCGCGGGCGCGACGGAGGAAGGGCGCGATCACGCATCCCAGTATAGAGCCCGGGGCAACCCCCAGCGCCGCAACCCGGCGAAGCGTGGTATCTTGACCGGGCCGCTGCGCCATCCGGGCGGCATGTCTTCGACGACCCCCAAGCCACGAGGATCGGAAGCCCATGAGCACCCACGAGCAGTCTCGGCCGGCGCCCACGCTCGGCCTCACGCCCGACCAGATCACCGCCCGCTACGCGGCGCTCCAGGCGAAGCTGGTCCCGCTCTGGAAGTCGATCGCCAGCATGAACCGGGATCCGCAGACGATCGTCGTGGTCCCGTCCATTACGCTCGACGCCCTCAACATGCCGCCGGCGGTGCTGCAGGCGATGGAGGAGCGGTTCCTCTTCATGCTGATCCTGCTGCGCCAGCCGAGCGCGCGCATGATCTACGTGACGTCCCGGCCCATCCTGCCGGACGTGGTCGACTACTACCTCGGGCTCCTTCCGGGCGTCATCCCGGCCCACGCGCGCGCCCGCTTCTTCAATCCGGTCCCGCACGACAGCACGCTCCGGCCGCTCTCCCTGAAGGTTCTGGAGCGCCCCCGGCTGCTCAGCCAGATCCGCGACCTGATCCCCGACAAGGACCGCGCGCACCTCGTGCCCTACAACACGACCGAGCTCGAGCGAGATCTCGCGATCCGCCTGGGCATCCCCATGTACGGCGCGGACCCCCGGCACTTCGAGCTGGGAACCAAGAGCGGGTGCCGGAAGCTGTTCGGGCGCGCGGGCGTCTCGTATCCGTTCGGGGCCGAGGACCTCCGGACCCCCGACCAGGTGATCGAGGCCCTCGAGCACCTCCGGGTCGCCCGGCCCGCCGTCCGGTCGGCGATGGTCAAGCACAACGAGGGCGTGTCGGGCGCCGGCAACGCGGTGGTGAACCTCGAGGGCCTGCCGGCCCCGGGCGCCGCGTCCGAGCGCGCCGCGATCGTCGAGCGCGTTCGCGGGATGAAGTTCGAGAGCGCGCGCCAGAACTACGACACGTACATGGCGAAGCTTGCCGAGCTGGCCGGAATCGTCGAGGAGCGCGTCATCGGCGAGGAGATCCGGAGCCCGAGCGTGCAGCTGCGCATCACGCCCCTCGGCCAGCTCGAGGTGCTGTCCACGCACGACCAGGTGCTGGGCGGGCCCAGCGGACAGAGCTATCTCGGCTGCCGCTTCCCCGCCGACCCGGCGTACGCCGCGGTCATCACCCGGGACGCGGTGAAGGTCGGGCAGGAGCTGGTCGGCGAGGGGGTCCTGGGGCGCTTCGCCTTCGACTTCGTCGTCGTCCGGAACGGCGGGGCCTGGACCCCGTACGCGATCGAGCTGAACCTCCGGAAGGGGGGGACCACCCACCCGTTCCTGACGCTCCAGTTCCTGACCGACGGACGCTACGATCCCGAGTCCGCGACGTTCACGCCGCCGAGCGGCCGGCCGAAGTGCCTGGTCGCCACCGATCACCTGGAGTCCGAGGCGTACCGAGGGCTTCTCCCGCAGGACGTCTTCGACATCATGGTTCGGCACGGGCTCCACTTCAACCAGACGCGGCAGACCGGCGTCGTCCTCCACATGCTGACGGCGCTCTCCGAGCGAGGGCGCCTGGGTCTGACCGCCATCGGCGAGACGCAGGCGGAGGCCGACGAGATCTACCAGCGGGCCTGCGACGTGATCGACCGGGAGGCCGAGGCCGCGATGCGGCAGGACCCACTGCCCGCGCTGTGAGCGCCACGGCCCGCCGGATCGCCCGTTGAGCGAGCCCTGGTCCGACCCGGAGCTCCTCCGCTCCGTCTTCGAGGGAACCGAGGTCCTCCGGAAGCCGATCAGCGGGATCATCACGGGGCACCACGTGCTCCCGTACGTGCTGGTCGGGCCCCACTGGGACCAGCCCGGCCGGGCCGTGGAGGTGCGCGGCCGGATCCGCGTCTCGCCGCGCCTCGTGCTGCCCGTGCGGGGCGAGGGCCCGACCTACGGCGACGTGTTCTCCGAGCGGGAGATCATGCACAACGCGCTCGTCGCGCGGGTCTTCAGCTTCAAGTACGCCCCGAAGGTCCTGGTCGAGAGCGAGGACCTCCGGATCCAGCGCCAGGACCGGGCGCCCCAGGCCCACCTCGACCTGGTCCTCGACGAGCTGCTCCGACACGAGGTGATCAACACCGGCGTCATTCGCTCGCCGGACGTCCGCTACTACCCGGTCTCGATCGACCGGTTCATCCGGGAGATCCTCGACCAGGAGTTCCGCGAATGACCCGAGGTGGCGCCGCGCGGTAGTCACGACGGCGCGCGCGGCGGCCGCGCCAGCCGCGAAGGCTCGACCTGATTGGCGACTACGGAGCGGGCCGGGTCGCCGCCTGCCGCACCCAGTCGTCGAACGGCCCGGAGATGCGGACCACCTCGTTCAAGAGCCACATGGACCGCGAGACCAGGACCAGGAACAGGTCGCCCGCGATCCCGGCCTTGCGGGTCTCCGGCGTGACCGGCGCGAACGCCAGCGCGCGGAGGAACGTGCCGTCGCGCGAGGTGGCGAAGTCGAGGCGGCGGCCGTCCGGCGTGACCGCGAAGAGCTGCCCCGTCCGTCGCTGGACCACGAAGAGGGCACCCCCCGGGCTCTGCGACAGGCCAGCCGGCAGGGGACCCTGGAGGACGGAGCGCGTCTGGCCGTCGGGCGTGACGCGCCAGATCTCGCCGCTGCCCGAGCCGAACGGCGTCTCGGCCGTTCCGTCGCCTCCGACCCAGAGCGCCCCGGCCTCGTCCATGACCAGCATGCGGGGACGCAGGAGCGAGGCGTGCCGGGCGTTCACGACGGTGCCGCGCGCGTCGAGGCGCACGATCGCGCCCTGCTCGCGGTCGGTCACGTAGACGTCGCCCGCGGCGTCGACCGCCACCCCTTCGGGGTGACGCAGGAGCGGCTCCCCGCCTGCCGGCGGCCGGCCGCCCGCGAAGAGCACGGGCTTGCCGTCGAGGAACCGGTAGAGCGCCCCGAGCCGCCGCTCGCGGTCGTACGTCGTCACCCACACGGCGCCCCGGGCCGACACCGCTCCGATCTGCGGATTCGGGAGCGGAGGTCCGTAGAGGAAGCGCGCCTCGGTGTCGGGCGTGATGCGCCCGCCCCCCGCCGGGACCCGGTAGATGGCCCACAGGTCCTCGACGTCGCCCGTGCGGAAGCGCGCCCCCGTCCGCGACAGGTAGAGCGTGCCGGTGGGGTCGATGGCGAGCGTCCCCACCGCCGGGATCCCGTTGACGCCGCGCTCGCCGGCGCTGTCGAATCCCTGTCCCGTCACGTACACCTCGGACGTGAACCCGGGCGGCAGCCCGAGCTCGGCGCCGGCGGGAGAGACGACCAGCAGGACGATCGCGAGGAGACCGAGCCAGACCGTCATCCGGATCCTCCTGGCGTGCGCCGCTGTGGCTCGCGGCGTGGGAGTCGCGCGACGACCTGCGGCGAGTATACCCCGTCGCGCGGAGGTCGCGGGGTAGGATGGGGCGGCGCGCTCAGGCCCGCCGAGGGAGGACTTGCCCGTGACCGCATCGAAGTCCCTGTCCGTGACCGGCGCCGCGAGCGCTGCCGCAACGCGCGCCCATGCCGATCGCCGCGCCGCGGGAGACGGCGCGTACCGGGCGCTCGGCCGCACCGGGCTCACCGTCTCCTGCCTGGGCTTCGGCGGATACCGCGTGAACGACGAGAGCCCCGTCCACCGTGGTGCCCTCGAGCGGGCGTTCGCGGCCGGCGTGAATCTCGTCGACACGTCGACGAACTACACCGACGGCGGGAGCGAGCGGCTGATAGGGCGTGTCGTCGGCGAGGCGGTCCGGCGAGGCCGGATCGCCCGCGAGGAGCTCGTCGTCGTGTCGAAGATCGGCTACGTGCAGGGCGGGAACCTCGCCCTCGCCCGGGAGCGCGAGGCCGCGGGCCGTCCCTTCCCCGAGATGGTGCTCTACCAGCCGGACTGCTGGCACTGCATCCATCCGGAGTTCCTCGAGGACCAGCTGGCGCGCTCCCTCGAGCGGCTCGGTCTCGAGACGCTCGACGTGTGCCTGCTCCACAACCCCGAGTACTTCCTGTCCGATGCCGCCCACTCCGGGGGTGACGGCGTCGAGTCGGTCCGTGACGAGTTCTACCGCCGGCTCGAGGCCGCCTTCCGGTTCTTCGAGGAGCGGGTGGCCGCCGGGAGCCTCCGGTGGTACGGCGTCTCGTCGAACACCGTGGCGCGTCCGGAGAGCGACCCCGAGGTGACGAGCCTCGCGCGGATGCTGGCGGCGGCGCGGGCGGCCGGGGGCCCGGGTCACCACTTCGGGGTCCTCCAGCTCCCGATGAACCTCTTCGAGGCGGGGGGTGTCCTCGAGCCGAACGGCCCGCCCGTCTCGAGCGGGGTACGCCGGACCGTCCTCGAGCTCGCGTCGGCCGAGGCGGTCGGCGTCCTGGTCAATCGCCCGCTCAATGCCGTCGTGGGACGCGGGATGGTGCGTCTCGCGGACTTCCCCGACGCGCCCGCCGGCGCCGTCGACCGCCAGCTGGACGCGGTCCGGAATCTCGAGGCGGAGTACCGGAAGGAGATCGCCGCCCAACTCCGCGTCGGGCCCAACAGCGACAAGCCGGAGAACTTCCTCCGCTGGGCGGATCAGCTCGACGGCGTCCGGGACCGGATTGCCGGCGTGACGTACTGGGAGTCGATCGAGTGGCAGGTGCGCGGTCTCACCGCGCGCGTGGGCGACGCCTTGGACGCGGGGATCAAGGGCGAGCTGGCCGTTCGCTGGCGCGCGTGGCGCGATCGCTACCTTCCCGAGCTCGAGCGGCTGCTCGACGGGTTCCGGGCGGAAGCGGGCCGTCGGAGCCAGCCGCAGAGCCGCGCTGTCGCCGCCGCCCTCGACCCCTTGCTGCCGCCCGAGCGGCGCGGCGCGGGACTCTCGGGGAAGGCCCTCTGGACCCTCGTCAGCACGCCCGGCGTCACCGCGGCGCTCGTCGGGATGCGCCGACCGGCGTACGTGGAGGACGCGACCGGCATCCTTGGATGGCCGCCCCTCGCCGACCCTCGCCGGGTCTACGAGGCGCTGCGCGACCTCCGTCTTCCGGGAGACTGACGGGCGGCCCGGCCGTGGCCGGGCGTCAGCGCGGGACGGCGGCCTCCAGGCGCGGTCGGACCTCGGTCACGAACCGCGTCATCGACTCCCGGTCGTAGGGAGCCGGGAATCCGGCGAGGAGGTGCCGGTAGCCGGGCCCGATCTCGAGGTAGGGACGGATTGCGAGGGCGACCTCGTCGGGCGTGCCGACGGGCTGGTTGGTCCAGGGTCGCGCCCGCCCGTTCGCCTCGAACAGCCGCTCGAAGACCCGCTGGGCCTCGGCGCGGGAGTCGCGGATCACGACGGCGCCGACGACGGTCGTGCGCTCGATCTCGCGGTGGTCGCGCCCGACCGCGCGGCAGTGCTCCTGGAGGATCGCCTCCTTGCGCCGGACCGTATCGACGCCGCCGCCGATGTTGCACGCGTCCGCGTACCGCGCGACGAGCCGCAGCGTCACCTTCTCCCCGCCGCCGCCGATGAGGAGTGGGAGCCGCGCCTGGACGGGCGGGGGCAGGTTCCGGACGCCGCTCGTGTGATAGCGCGTGCCGCCGGCGCTCGGCGCCTCGCCGCGGAGCATTCCGCGCAGCACCGGGAGCGCCTCGGCGAGCCACCGGAGCCGCTCGGGCGCGCCGGACCCGAAGGGCAGCCCGAAGGCCCGGTGCTCCTCCTCGAACCAGGCCGCGCCGATCCCGAGGATGGCCCTCCCGCCCGAGATGTGGTCGAGCGTGGTCGCCATCTTCGCGGTCAGCGCGGGCTCGCGGAACGTGTTGGCCGAGACCATGAGCCCGATCCGGACACGTGTGGTGGCCTGCGCCCAGGCGGCGAGCGTCATCCAGCCCTCGTGGATCGGCCCGTTGGAGTCGCCGACGACCGGGTAGAGGTGGTCCCAGGTCCAGAGGGAGTCGTAGCCCAGCTGGTCCGCCTCTCGCCCCGCCTCGAGGAGCGCGGGCCAGGCTGCGTACTGGTTCCAGCAGATCGCGCCGATCCGGATCGTCACGACTGGCCTCCGGCGAGCCCGAACGCCTCCGCGAGGAGCTCGTACGAGCGGAGCCGCGCCTTCGGGTCGTGAGTGATGGTGACGACGACGACCTCGTCCACGCCGTAGGCCGCGGCGAGCGCGCGCAGGCTCGCGCGCACCTGCTCGGGCGTGCCCGCCACCGTGCGCTGCCGTGCGTGCTCCACGATGGCCAGCTCGCGCGGCGAGTACGGGTAGCGCTCCGCCTCCTCGACGGAGGGGTAGGGACCCCCGCGGCCGGTGTAGAGCCGCACGATGAAGAGGTCGCGGCTCCGCGAGAGGCGCTGGGCCTCGGCCTCGGTGTCCGCGCACACCGCGAAGGCCGCGACGCTGGCGCGGGCCGCGCCGAGGAGCGGCGAGGGCCTGAACTGCCGCGCGTAGGCGCGCGTCACCGCCGCCCCGCCGTCGGCGTTGATGAAGTGCGCGAACGAGAAGGCCGTGCCGAAGTGCGCCGCGCAGGCGGCGCTCGAATCGGTCGACCCGAGGAGCCAGATCTCGGGCACGCCGTCGCCGGCGGGCATCGCGCGCACGGCGGCGAACTGATGCTCGGGCGGAAGGCGGTCGGTGAGGAAGCCGATGAGGTCGCCGACCTGGTCGGGGAAGCGCGCGACCTCGCTCTCGGCCCACGGGTCGGGCACGCGGCCGCTCGCCCCGACGCCACGGCGGAGGGCGGCCGCCGTGCGCCCGTCGCTGCCCGGGGCGCGGCCGACGCCGAGGTCGATGCGTCCCGGGTGAAGCGTCTCCAGCATCCGGAACTGCTCGGCCACCTTGAGCGCGCTGTAGTGGGTCAGCATGACGCCGCCGGAGCCGACGCGGATCCGGCGGGTCCGGGCCGCGACCTCCGCGATGAGGATCTCCGGCGAGGCGTCGGCCAGCCCCGGCGTCGAATGGTGCTCGGCGAGCCAGTACCGGCGGTAGCCGAGCCGATCCGCGGCCTGCGCCAGCTCGAGAGTCTCGCGGATCGCGTCGGCGGGGGCCTGGCCCTCCCGGACGGGGGACTGGTCCAGGACGCTCAGGGAGAGGGGCGTCGGCTCGTCGTCCGCCACACCACGAGTCTAGCGCGAGCCGGCGCGCGCGTCGCGGGCACGTCCCGCGCGGCGGCTAGGGCTGGCGCGGTCGCTCGAACTCGAGGTCGATCGCCTTCAGCCGCTCGAGCAGGCGATCGAATTCCGCCGCCCGCGCCGCGTACGCGCCGAGCGCGACGCGAAGCGCGCGCGCGTCCGAGGCGTGCGGGCTCGCCGGGTAGTCGCGCAGGAGCCGGTCGAGATGCGAGGCCGCCTGCCGGTACTCGCGACTGCCGGTCGAGCTCAGAACGATGGCGCGCGCCAGGTCGTAGAGCGCCTGGTCGTGGACGGGCGCGTCGGGGTAGCGCCGGACGACGTCCTCCAGGATCCGCGCCGCGGCCGCCGGATTTCCCTTGCGGACCTGCGCGTCGGCCTCGCGGACGAGCCGGTCCGCCTCCATCGACGACGTGAGGCGCGTCCACGGCGCCGCGCTGCAAGCCGACAGCGCGGCCAGCGCCACGGCCAGCGTCAGGCGCATCAGAGCCCGGGAGCGGTGACGACGTGACATCGGCAAACCCGTCCGGGCGGGAGTAGTACAAGCGCCGTGCCAGTCGCCGTCGAGACGCGACGCCCCACGAAGGCGCCAACTTTCGCGAAGTTCCGACGTGTCGCCCGCCGCCGTCCGCCGCGGCGCGCCCCGTCGGGTGACGGAATGCGGCACACCCCTGACCGGGGAGGCCATCCTGGCGCGCTCGACCCCGACCGGCAGCCCGGTGGTCCCCTGGGTGCTAGACTCTCGGGTGGATCGCGGCCCGCCGCGGTCCGGCACGGTATGAGCACCCGTCGATCCGGCACCGTCCCGCCGAGCCGTCCCTCCGGGAGCCACTCCGGGGCTTCCGCGGCCCCGCCGCGTCGCGCGACGGCACGGGCGCGCCGACTCGTGCTCCTCGCCCTGCTCGGGGCCACCGTGGCAGCGACGTCGGTCGGTGCGCTCGCCCAGGGCGGGCCCACCCTCCGGCCCGTCGATCGGCCGTCGCTCCTCGACGACGGTGATCTCGACTCGCTCCGGGCCGCGGCGGCGCGGAGCCTCGAGTGGCTCGACCGGCAGCCCGGGGGGCGCGGGCTCCAGTTCGGCTCCCGCCGGATCACGACGGGGGACTACGCGGCGGGGCTCCGGCGGCTCGTCATGCTCCTCGCCGGGAGCCCGCCACCGGAGGTGCTCGAGGAGCGGGTCCTCGCGGAGTTCGACGTGCTGTCGAGCGTCGGTCGCGACGACGGCGCGGTCCTCCTGACGGGGTACCACGAGCCCGTGGTCGAGGTCTCGGAGCGACAGAGCGCCAAGTACTCGGTCCCCGTCCTCGGCCTGCCGGCGGACTTTGTCGGAGGCTGGCGAAACCTCCGCTACCTGAGCCGCGCCGAGATCGAGGCGGGCCGTCTCGGCGCCGCGGCGCGTCCGCTGGCGTGGGCGCGCGACCCGATCGACGTCTTCTTCATGGAGGTGGAGGGCAGCGGCACCCTCCGGTTCCCGGGCGGGCGGGAGATGCGCGTCGGGCCCGCGGCGACGAACGGCTACCCGTACCGGTCGATCGGGCGGCTCCTCATCGACGAGGGGCGCCTCACCGACGAGACGGTGTCGATGCACGCCATCCGTTCCTGGCTCATCGACAACCCGTCGGAGCGCGCGCGCGTCCTCCGGCACAACCAGTCGGTCGTCTTCTTCCGGCGGCTCGAGGGCCCGCCCCTCGGGAGCCTCGGCGTGCCGCTCACTCCGGCGCGGTCCATCGCGACCGACGCGCGGCTGTTCCCGGCCGGCGGGCTCGCGTTCGTGCGAACCGAGCGGCCGTCGCGGCTGCCGGACGGCCGCGTGGGCTGGAGTCCCGTCAGTCGCTTCATGTTCAACCAGGATACCGGCGGGGCGATCCGCGGCGCGGGGCGGGTCGACGTGTTCTGGGGGCGGGGGAACGACGCCGAGCTGGCGGCGAGCGAGATGAAGCAGCTCGGCGAGCTGTACTTCCTCGTCCCCAAGGCGTCGCGCCGGGTCGTGGTGGCGCCCCCTCAGCCCTGACGGACGGCGGGTCACGCGGGCGCCCGCCCGCCTCGGGGTACAATCGCGTGGAGATGGGATCTCTCGACGAGGCCGAGCGGGCGGCGGTCGCGGCGGCGGAGCGCCTCGGCGTCCCCTACGAGCTGATCCACTGCGAGCCCGAGTACGCGGATACCGCCGCCTTCTGCGCGCAGTACGGCTACCCGGTCGAGCGAGCCGCGAACACCCTCGTCGTCGCCTCGAAGAAGGAGCCCAAGAAGTACGCGGCCTGCGTGGTTCTCGCCACCACGCGGCTCGACGTGAACCACGCGGTCCGCGACCTCATGGGCGTGACGAAGGTCTCGTTCGCCTCGCCGGAGGAGATGAATGGCCTGACCGGCATGCGGGTGGGGGGCGTCACCGCGTTCGGGCTCCCCGAGGGCCTGCCCCTCTACGTGGACTCGCGCGTGCTCGACCTCGACTGGATCATCCTCGGTACCGGAGGGCGGAACGGCAAGGTCCGGATTGGGCCCGAGGTATTCCACCGGATCCCGGGGGTCAAGGTCGTCGAGGGGCTGGCGGTGCCGCTGCCGCCGCGGAGCTGAGCGCGTGGCCGGGGCCGGAGGGGTCCTGATCGTCGTGGGCCGCGACCAGGGCGAGCTCTACGAGTACTTTCGCTGGGGGCTTGGCCGGACGCCCGGCGTCGAGGTCGTCCTCGACCGCCGGCTCGGCGAGCGCCGCGGCCGGCGCGACGCCCACGGCCCGACGGCGGAGCGTCGCAAGTCCGACCGGCGGCGCACGGCCGCCACGCGCGCCGAGCTCCTCGCGCGCGGTTTCCTCATCGCACGGCGCGATCCGCGCGCCGGAGCGCGGGACTGGGAGGCGACTCGGTGAGCGACGCGGACCTCGGGTTCCTCGGCGTCTCGGAGCTCGGTCCCCGTCTCGCCGCGCGGTCGCTCTCGCCCGTCGAGCTCTGTGAGGCCCTCCTCCGGCGCTGCGAGCGCCTCGAGCCCACGCTGAACGCGTTCATCACGCTCGATCCCGCGCGGATCATGGCCGAGGCCAGGACCGCGGAGCGGGAGCTCTCGGCGGGGCGCCCCCGGGGCCCGCTCCACGGGGTGCCGGTCGCGGTGAAGGACCTCTGCTGGACGCGCGGCGAGCGCACGACCGGCGGGTCCAAGGTCTTCTCCGACTTCGTGCCGGACGAGGACGGGACGGTCGTCGCACGCCTGCGGGCGGCCGGCGCGATCATCTTCGGGAAGACGAACACGCCGGAGTTCGCCTACGGCCCGCTGAACGCGTACCACTACGGCCCCTCGCGGAACCCCTGGGACCCGACCCGCTTCACGGGGGGTTCGAGCATGGGCGCGGCGGCGGCGCTGGCCGGGGGACTGGTGCCCGGCGCGCTCGGGAGCGACACGGGCGGGTCGATCCGAGGCCCGGCGCACTGGTCGGGCGTCACGGGCCTCATGCCGACCTACGGGCGCGTCCCGCTCCGCGGGGTGGTGGCGCTGGCGACGACCCTCGACCACGTCGGGCCGATGACCCGGTCGGCCCTCGATGCCGCCCTGCTCCTCCAGGTGCTGGCCGGCCACGACCCGCTCGACGGGACGTCGGTCGACGTGGCGGTGCCCGACTTCGTCCACGAGGCCACGCGGCCGGTCGGGCGCCTCCGGGTGGCCGTGCCGCGCGGGTACCTCTGGGAGGTCCTCCCGTCGGCGATCGGCGAGGCCGTCGAGCGGGCGCTCGGCGAGCTCCGGCGGCTCGGCCTCGCGACGGAGGACGTCGAGCTCCCGGAGTGGGAGGCGGCGGCCGAGGCGAGCCTCGTCCTCATCCGCTCCGAGGCCGCGACCGAGTACCGGAAGTTTCTCGAGGAGCGGCCCCAGGACCTCATCCCGGAGGTCCGCGAGCGCCTCGAGGCCGGGGTGCGCACGTCGGCCGTCGAGTACATCCAGGCGCGCCGCGCGTCCGAGCGCTTTGCCCACGCGCTGCGCCGCATCCTCGCCGGGGCCGACCTCGTCGCGCTGCCCGGGCGCGGCCAGACGGCCCCCCGGATGGACGAGAGCGGACGTCTTCTGGAGCCGCTGACTGTGCGGAACTACACGGCGCCCCTCAACTATCCCGGCGTCCCGGCCCTGACTGTCCCGTGCGGCTTCGACGCCCGGAGCCTTCCCATCGGCATCCAGCTCGTCGCGGGGCACTGGCTCGAGGGTCGGCTGCTCGGAGTGGCGCACGCCTACCAGCAGGTGACGGACTGGCACCAGCGCCGCGCGCCGCTTGCCGGGTAGGGGGGTCGAGGTGACCAGCCCGTCCGGGGCCTGCTCCGCGTGCAGCGGCCGCTGGCCCGACGCGGAGGACCGGATCGCGGAGCTCTCGGAGAGCGTCCTCTATCTCCACACCGACCAGTTCTTTCCAGGTTGGTCGGTCCTCGTGCTGCGCCGGCACGCGACGGAGCTCTTCGATCTCGAGGCGGACGAGCGGGCGCGCGTCATGGACGAGGTGAGCGACGTCGCGCGGGCGCTCAAGCTCGAGTTCGGCGCCGGAAAGATGAACTACGCGCTGTTCGGCAACGTCCTCCCGCACATCCACTGGCACCTGATTCCGCGGCTCGGGACGGACCCCGCGCCGCGCGATCCCGTCTTCGCCGTGGCGCACGAGCCGGTGACGCTGGCGCGGGTCGAGCGCGCCGATCGGATCCTCAAGATCCGCGCTCGCCTCGGCCGATGACGGTGCGCGCGCCCGCCCGCCGCGGGCGGCCGGGGCGGGCCGGGGCCGTCGTGCTCGCCGCCGGTCTCTGGCTCGCTGCCGGCTGCGCCGCCGGCCGGGCCCCCGCGGTCATCGAGCCCGCCACCGCGCTCCGGCCCGTCCGGAGCGCCCCCCTCCTCCGCGACGACGCCGACCCCGCCTCGCTCCACGCCGCGGTGACCCAGAGCCTGGCGTGGCTCGCCGGCCAGCCGCCCGAGCAGGTGATCGTGGCGGGGCCCCGTCGCGTCACCGTGGCGGACCAGACGCGCGCGCTCCGGGGCCTGCTCGCGCTCCTGGCGGAGTCCCCGACGCCGGAGCGGCTTGCCGCCCACGTCCGCGAGGCGTTCGAGGTCCTGGAGGCCGTCGGCGGGCCGGACGGCCGAATGCTCGTCACCGGCTACTACGAGCCGGTCGTCGAGGCCGCCGAGCGGCCGAGCGCGGAGTACGGCGTCCCCATCCTCGGCCTTCCCGACGACCTGGTCGAGGTCCGGCTGGAGGCCTTCGATCCTCGCTACCGCGGGGAGCGCGTGTTCGGACGCGTCGACGGGCGGCGGCTGGTCCCGTACTGGCGGCGGGCGGAGATCGACGCGGGCCGCCTGGCGGGCCGCGGCCTCGAGCTCGCCTGGGCGCGGGACCCGGTGGACGTCTTCTTCATGGAGATCCAGGGGAGCGGGACGCTGCGGTTCCCGGACGGCCGCGAGCGCCGCGTCGGCTACGCGGGCGCCAACGGCCGGCCGTACCGGGCGATCGGGCGACTCCTGATCGACGAGGGGCACGTGCCCCGCGAGGCGATGTCGATGCAGGCGATCCGCGACTGGCTCGGCGCGCACCCCGAGGAGCGCCAGCGCGTCCTCGAGCACAACGAGTCGTACGTGTTCTTCCGCCCCTTGCCGGGACCGCCCGAGGGGAGCCTCGGCCGGCCGCTCACGCCCGGGCGCTCGGTGGCCACCGACGCGCGCCTCTTCCCGCCCGGCGCGCTCGCCTTCATCGAGACCGAGCGGCCGGATCGAGGTCCGGACGGCGCGCTGCGCTGGCAGCCGCTCGCGCGCTTCGTCCTCAATCAGGACACGGGCGGGGCGATCCGCGGCGCCGGCCGCGTGGACTTCTTCTGGGGCCGGGGTGAGGCGGCAGCCTTCGCCGCCGGTCTCATGCGCCAGCCCGGTCGCCTGTACTTCCTCGTGCCGCGGGCGGCCGTCGCCGGGTCCACCGAGCCCCTTCAGCGCGCCGTCAGTGTCCCGCCGCCCTAGCGCCTGTCAGTCCGGATCACGACACGGCAGGTGACGATTCCTGACGCGCGACCGCCAGGGCGCGCGCGGGCCGCGTGTCGCACCAGTCCCCGCCCGGCGCTCCCGAATCGCCCGTAGGATCAGTGCTTTCCGTCCCGATCGCGGCCTAGGCTGACGCGTCGCCGCCAGTGGAAAACTCGGGCACGTGCATTGCAAAACTCCTCGCACGCCGGTTGTGGTGCAGGGTTCGAGGTGCCGAGCGCGCGGTCCGCGCGCCGTGATGTGCCCGCAGTGGGGCGGCACCTCTGTGCGATGCCGCGAGGCGTCGCGATGCGCGGAGGACGTGCCGTGTCCGATCCCGGGGTGTGTGGCGCCAGCGATCAGGTCGAGCCTCGCCCGCTGGCGCTCGTCGCCGACGACGAGGCCGAGGTGCGGCGGCTGGTCAGCGAGGTGCTGACGGAGGCGGGCTTCGACACGCTGTCGGCTCGGGACGGATTCGAGCTCCTGGACCTCGCCGCCCGGCACCGGCCGCAGCTGATCGTCGCGGACGTGATGATGCCCAGCATGGACGGCTACACCGCGGTGACGCGCCTGCGCGGCCAGGCCGCGACGGCGGGCATCCCGGTGATCATGCTCACGGGCTGCACGGACCCCGCGTACGGGGAGCTCAGCGAGGGCATCGGCGCATCCGCCCACGTGACCAAGCCGTTCTCGCCCATGGTCCTCTGCGAGCTGGCCCAGGAGATGCTCCGCAAGGCGCGCGTATGAGCACGCGGCAGCGCCTGGGCGACGTCCTGGTCCAGCGCGAGCTCGTGACGCCCACCCAGCTCGAAGAGGCGCTCGCGCGCCACCGGGTGGGCGGCCGGCGACTCGGCGAGGTGCTGGTGTCGATGGGCGCGTTGACCCACGAGCAGCTGAGCTGGGCGCTCTCCGAGGCGCTCCACATCCCGTTCGTCGAGCTGTCGGACGAAGTCATCGACCTCGACGTCGCCCGGTCGCTTCCCGAGGCCGTCCTGCGGCGCCACGAGGCGGTGCCCGTTCTCCGCGTGAATGACGAGATGACGGTGCTCGTAGCCGACCCGACCAACCGGCAGGCGGCCATCGAGCTCGAGGCGCTGACGGGCACCCGGGTGACCGTGGCACTGGCCGCCCGAGAGGCGGTGCTGCACTTCCTCGATCGCGCGTTCCCGGACTCCAGCGGCACTCATGGCGCCAACGGCACGAATGGCCACGGTCCGGTCGTGGACCTCACCGGCGTCAGCCAGGTGTTCGCGCTCCTGCTGGGGGCCGTCCGCGACCGCGCGGGCGAGCTCCACCTCGAGCCGGCCCAGGACGGTGTCCTGGTGCGCGTGCGCGTCGACGGGCGGCTGCTCGATCGCGCCTGGTTCGACCGCGAGCTGCTCGCGCCGATCACCTTCCGGCTCCGGCTGCTGGCGGGGCTCAAGGGCGAGCCCGCGCCGCGGACTGCCCGGATCCGGACCCGACTCGACGGGCGCGATACGGACCTCGAGTTCTTCTTCTTCCCGACGCTGTCGGGCGAGGCCGTCACCGTGCGCTTCCATCACGTCGTGACGGAGGCGCCTACCCTCGAGTCGCTCGGCGCACCGGAGCCCACTCGTCGGGTGATGGCGGAGCTGGTCGCCGAGCGGCGGACGGCGGACGACGTGGGCGGGGTGGTGGTAGTGGCTGGCCCGGACGGCCGGGCTCGCGCCGAGGTTCTCTATGCCCTCGCGCGTGCCGCCGCGGCGCCAGGCCGGCGCGTGGTGACGCTGGAGCGGCGAGTGTCGTTCGTGGTGTCCGGGTTCCTCCAGGTCGAGCTGCCCCAGGGCTTCGAGGCTGAAGCCCCCGCGGTCCTGAACCAACCGGGGGACGTCATCCTCGTCGAGGACATCACCCAGCCGACCCTGGTGGCGGCCGCGCTGGCCAGCGCAGAGCAGGGCACGCTGGTCCTGGCCGGTCTCGGCCTCTGCTCGATCCGGAGCGCGCTCGCGTATCTCTCCACGGTCGACTTGCGCGGCCCGTTCCTCGCGCTGACCCGAGGCGTCGTCGACGTGCACCGCCGCGGCGGATTCCTCGCCGTCGACGCCCTCACTCTCACTCCGGCCCTCCGCCGGGACTTGGCCGATCGGAAGGACCCATGGACGTCGCCGACCTCCTGATCCAGACGAAAGAAAAAGGTGCCTCGGACCTGCACCTCTCCGCGGGCGCGATGCCGCTGATGCGGCTGCACGGCACGCTCGTGCCGATCGAGGACCGCGTTCTGACCCGGGACGAGGTCCACCGGATGGTCTACGAGATCCTGAACGACGACCAGCGGCGGATCTTCGAGGAGCAACGGGACCTGGACTTCGCGATCGAGGTCGGCGAGTTCGCGCGGTTCCGCGCCAACGTGTTCAACCAGCGGAACGGCGAGGGCGCCGTGTTCCGCGTCATCCCGACCCAGATCCGGTCGTTCCAGGAGCTTGGGCTTCCCGAGTCCGTCCAGAACCTCGCGCTTCGGGAGAATGGCCTGGTGCTCGTGACGGGCCCCACCGGATCGGGGAAGTCGACGACGATCGCCGCGATGCTCGACCTGGTGAACGCGACGCAGAAGAAGCACATCATCACCCTCGAGGACCCCATCGAGTTCGTGCACCGATCGAAGGGCTGCCTCGTGAACCAGCGTGAGATTGGCGCGCACACCAAGTCGTTCGCGGCTGCCCTGCGGGCCGCGCTCCGCGAGGACCCCGACGTCATCCTGGTCGGGGAGATGCGGGACCTCGAGACGATCAGCCTGGCGCTGACGGCCGCGGAGACCGGGCACCTCGTCTTCGCGACGCTCCACACGAAGAGCGCGCCCAAGACGATCGACCGCATCGTCGACGCCTTTCCCCCGGCGCAGCAGCAGCAGGTGCGGGTCCAGCTGGCCGAGGCGCTCCAGGGAGTCGTCTCGCAGCTGCTCTTCCCGACCAAGGACAAGAAGGGGCGGGTGGCGGCGCTCGAGATCATGGTGGCCACCGTCGCGATCCGGAACCTGATCCGCGAGGGCAAGACCCACCAGATGCCGTCCTCGATCCAGACCGGCACCCAGATGGGGATGCAGAGCCTCGAGCAGGCCCTCCGGAACCTGGTCATGCAGGGTCGCATCGACCGCGCGCACGCCGAGGGCTTTCTCCAGTCGTCCTCGTCGGGCTCGGCCGGCGGCCTGGGAGCCGTGCCCACCGCGGCGGGCGCCGCGCGGTGAGTGGCATGACCACGTTCGACGCGGTCCTGACCGAGGCGGTCTCGAGCGGCGCCTCGGACGTCTACTTCCTGGAGGGCGTCGCGCCCGCCCTGAAGGTGGACGGTCTCGTGAGCCCGGTGCCCGGGACGGGTGCCCTCGACACCGACACCATGCGCGCGGTCCTCGAGCGGCTCCTGCCGATCCGTGAGCGGACGGCCTTCGCGGAGCGGGGCGAGGCGAACCTGTCGCACGTTCACCCGATCCTCGGGCGCTTCCGCGTGAACTGCTACCGGGCGATGGGCGTTTCGGGGGCGGTTCTCCGCCGGGTCAAGACGGAGGTGCCCACGATCGAGGGGCTCGAGCTGCCTCCGCTACTGGGCAGCCTGTCGCTCGAGCGGCAGGGCCTGATCCTGGTGGTGGGCGCGACGGGCGCCGGCAAATCGACCACCGTGGCGGCGATGCTCCACCATCGGAGCACGCACTCGCGCGGGCACGTCGTCACGATCGAGGACCCCGTCGAGTACATCCACGCCGCCGACCAGAGCATCGTCTCGCAGCGCGAGGTCGGGATCGACACCGACTCGTACTTGGTGGGGCTGAAGAACGCGCTCCGGCAGGCACCCGACGTCATCTTCGTCGGAGAGCTCCGCGACTCCGAGACGGCCGCAGTCGCGCTCCACTCGGCGGAGACCGGCCACCTGGTCCTCTCGACCCTTCACGCGACGAACGCGACGACCGCGGTCGAGCGGCTCCTCCACTTCTTCCAGCCCGAGGTGCGGGCGTCGGTGCTCCTCCAGCTCTCGCTGACCATGCGGGCGGTCGTGGCGCAGCGGCTCGTGCCTCGGGTGGAAGGCAAGGGGCGGGCGGCGGCGATGGAGGTCATGCTGGTCACGTCGCGCATCCAGGCCCTGATCCGTCGGGGCGAGCTGGAGACCATCCGCCAGGCGATCGAGGAGGGCTCGAACGAGGGGCTCCAGACCTTCGACCAGGCCCTGTTCGACCTGGTCCGGCGGAAGACGATCGGCGCCGACGACGCGCTCCGCTTCGCGGACAGCCCGAACAACCTCCGGCTGCGCATGAAGGGGATCCGGTAGGCCCGTCAGGGGGGTTCCTTCCCGCTCGTCCAGGTGGACCGGCGGAGGCTGCGCCAGGCCGACATCATGGGTGACGAGGACGGTGGCCGCGACGACCGCGAGGGCGGCGACCGCGAGACGCGGGGCCCGCGCCGTTACCGCCCGAGGGCCTTCCGGAGGACGGGCAGGAGGCGCTCGGCCAGCATCGCCTGACCCTGCTCGTCGGGGTGGAGCCCGTCGTACGTGTGGCCCGGCACGACGCCGCCCAGGAAGTCCTCGACGAGGCCCGCGCCCTCCTCCTTGGCGATCTCGCGGAGGTGCCGCCGGTGGCCATCCCCGGGCACGTTGGGGATGCTGATGTGGAGGAGGATGACGTCGGCCCCGCGGGCCCGGATCCGCTGGGTGATCGTCCGCAGGTTGGCCACGGTGCGCTCGCGCGGCCACTGGCCGAACATGTCGTTGACGCCGAGCTCGACCACCACGAGCCGGGGACGGTGCTGAAGCACGTCGCGGTCGAGGCGCTGGAGCCCGCCCTCGGTGGTGTCACCGGAGATGCCCGCGTTGACGACTGGGACGCCCAGCGCCTGCCCGAGCCGGTGGGGAAACGCGAGCTCCGCCCTCAGCCGGTGTCCGTTCGTGATGCTGTCCCCGAGGAAGACCACGGTCGACCCGGGCGCGGTTGCGCTCGCGCGCGGAGCGCGGCGAGCAGTCCGGGGCCAGAGCGCCCAGGCGGCGCCGAGGAGAACGAGGAGCCCGAGGACCAGCCAGACGCGCCGCGAGCCCACGCGGTGATCTTGCGGCGATCCGGGCCGCCGGGCAACCGCCCGCCCCGGATCCGGAGCGACGCCGGAGGCGCGGGACCCGTCTGGTACCATCCGGTCATGGGGCTCCATCCGGGCGGCCCGCCGCTCCTCGACCGCCGGACCGTCCTGGGGACGGCGCTCGCGTGGCTCTGTTTCCCGCGGCTTCGGGCGGCGGCGGAGAGCGAGGCGCGCCAGGGCGCCTTCAGCGCGCGGGCGGCGATCCTGTTCGGCGCCTTCCGGTTCGAGGAGCGCGGGGTGATCGAGGAGACCATCGACCGTGCCGCCGGGCGGTACGAAGTGCGCATCACGGGCAAGGGCACGGAGATGAGCACGGAGATCGAGTCGAGCGGGACGCTCCGGGGCGGGCGGTGGGCGCCCCTCCGGTTCACGGACCGCTTCCTGGTGTACGGGCGGGAGTCGCGCCTCGAGATCGTCTACGACCACGACCACCGGCAGGTCCAGTACCGGGGGCGGAGCGAGACGTTCCTCCTCCGCCGCCTCCGCACGACCGACGACACCCTGACGCTGCCGGCCGAGAGTCACGTGGACGACGTGGTGAGCGCGACCTTGAACTTCGCCGAGGGGCGGTGGCCGGCGGAGAAGGACGGCCGGCTCGTCACCCAGGTCGTTCGCCGGCAGCGGACGCCTGGCGAGCGTCCGGACGACGCGGAGCGCCGTTACCGCGCGGAGCTCGTGCCCTTCGAGCTGCGGGTCGGCCCGGAGGCGGGCGGCCGGGCGACGGCGCTCCTCGACATGACGCGCTTCTCGTCGTGGGCGCGGGAGGAAGAGCCGGCGCGCATCGTGTTCGGCGCCGACCGGCGCCCCGAGAGCATCACCGCGTCGCTCATCCTGGGCACGAGCCTCGCGATCCGGATGGGCGCCGGCGCGGCCGCGGGGTCGTAGACGCGCGCCGGCCTACGCGGCCGGCAGCCGGATCGTGAAGACGGTGCCCCGCCCGAGCTCCGAGTCGACGTCGATCGTCCCGCCGTAGCTCGAGATGATGCCGGAGACGATCGAGAGCCCGAGCCCCGTCCCGCTCTCCTTCGTCGTGAAGAACGGCTCGAAGATGCGCCGGCGCACGTCCGGCGGGATGCCGGTCCCGGTGTCCGCGATGGACAGCAGGACCCAGTCGCCCTCGTAGCGGGTCTCGAGAGTGATGGAGCCGCCCTTCGGCATGGCGTCGACCGAGTTCAGGACGAGGTTGATGAGCGCCTCGCGCAGCTCCGCCCCGCGCGCCTGGATCGCGGGCACCAGGTCCAGCCGCTGCCGCACCATGATCGGCGCGCCCCGGAGGTCGCTCTGGGACCACCGCGGCCGGACGATCTCGATCGCCTGCCGGACCACGTCCCGGAGGTCCACCCGCTCGAGCCGGCGGTCCACGTCGCGGCGGGCGAACCGCCGGATGCGGCCAACCGTTTCCACCCCGTCCCGGACCGCCTGCTCGATCGTGGCCAGGCCCCGCTGCAGACGCTCGGGCGAGGGCTCGTGGGCGATGAGCTGGGTGTGCCCGAGGATGGCCTGGAGCAGGTTCGTGAAGTCATGGGCCATGCCCATGGCGAGCTGACCGAGCGCGGACAGCTTCTCGGAGCGGGCGAGCTGCTCCTCCCAGCGCCGCTGCTCGGTGACGTCGCGGACGATCAGGAGGAGCCCGATCTCGTCGCGACTACCCCAGGGGATGGGGGAGCACGTGGCGGTGAGGTCCTGGACTGCCCGGTCGCCCTCCTGGAGGCGCAGCACCGCGGTCCGGCTCGCCCGCGGGGCGGCGAGCACGGGCTCGAGCTGCACCATCACGACCGGCGGCATCGCATCGCCGATGAGCTTGCCGCGCGCCTCCTCGGCGGTCCGCCCGAACATCCGCTCGGCCGCCGGGTTCCAGGTGACGACCCGGCCCGCGGGGTCCACGGCCACGATGGACTCGGTCGCCGACTCGATCAGGTTCTCCAGGAACGACTTGGCCTCCGAGAGCTCGCGGTGAAGGTTCGCGTTCCGGACGATGAGGGCGACCGACTCCGAGAACATGCGGAGGAGCTCGCGCTCGCTCGGATCGAGCTCGCGGGTCGTCTCGACGACCAGCGCGCCGAGGTGCCGGCCCTGCGCCACCAGGGGGAACACGGCGCGCTCGGGCGTTTCGGTCTCCGCCGGCTCGCCCTGGTCGAGGAGCACCTGGACGCGCTCGTAGCCGCCGCCCTGCTGGAGGTGGTCGGTGATCGCGGCGAGCGTCCGGTCGAGCGCGGGGTCGACGAGGACCGCCGTGGAGATCCGCCGAAGGATCTCGCCCTGCACGGCCCGCAGCGACTGCTCGGCCGCCAGCCGCGCCGCGGCCGTGAGGAGGGCCGAGGTTCGCACGGCCGTGACCATGAGATCGGTCACCGGCCGGAGGGGCGCGAGGTCGGCGGCGCCGGGGGCCGGAGCGCGGCGGTGGTAGAGCGCGAGGTGCGCCGACACGCGGGGGAATCCCTCGTCCACCGCCGGCACGACCAGCGCGGACTCGAAGCCCAGCTCGGCGAGCTCGACAGGCCATGTCAGCGGCCCGGCCACGCCCGGGCGGACGGCCGCGGGCTCGCGAACGTCGTGTAGCGCCGCGCGCCACGCGGCGGCCACCGCGTCACCTGCCGCGGCGGGGAGCTCGGTGTGCACGACCGCGATCGGATCCGTGCCGAGGAACGACGCGGCCGCCGCGCCCGTCACGCGCTGGGCCTCGTGGAGCATCGCGCGAAGGAGCCCCTGGAGGTCGCCGCTCTCCACGGGGTCGCGCCGCTGCGCGAGATCGCGCATCTTGCCGATGAGCGGGGCGAGCGCCACGCCCGGCCGGTCTGCGCGCTGGCGCCGGCGGGCGACGGCCCGCTCCGCGGCCTCCTGGAGCTCCCGGGGAGCGAACGGCTTCACCAGGTAGTCCATGGCGCCGAACCGCATCGCCCGCTGCACCGTGTCGAGCGACGCGTAGGCGGTGATCATCACGACCTCGACGCCGGCGTCGACCGCCTTCACGCGCTCGAGCAGCTGGACGCCGTCCATGCGAGGCATCTTCACGTCCATGAAGATCACGTCCGGGCGGAGCCCGGGCAGGACCGCGAGAACCTCCTCGCCGCTCCCGGCCGTGAAGACCTGGTAGCGCGGCTTGAGGATCATGCGGATGGCCTCCCGCGGCCCCTCCTCGTCGTCCACCACCAGCACGCGTGGGTCCATCATGTCTGAGCCCCCCTGGGTCTCAGCTCACTGACTGGTGCGCGGCAGCGTCAGGACGAAGCGGATCTCGCCCTCCTGGCCGCCGAGCGTGAGGGTGCCTCCGTGAGCTTCCACGATCTTCTGCGTCACGCCCGGCCCCACGTCGAGGAGCTTGTCGGACGCGATCGCGAGCGGGCTGAACAGGTGCTCGCGCTCCACGGCCGAGAGCCGCGCGGGCCGCCCCGCGAGTGACAGGCGCACCCGCCCCGCGTCGTCCGGCGCGGCCTGGAGGTGGATGGCCACGCGGCCGTCGGCGTCGACGCGATTGGCGAGGTACCGGACCAGGTACCCGATCGCCTTGGTGAGCTGCTCGCGGTCCACCTTGACGACGAGCCCCTCCTGCGGCGCGTAGAGGAGCGCGGTCAGCTGGTCGGCCCGCTCGGGCACGCGGAGCAGGAACAGGGCGGAATCCCGCGGCCCCTTGGACCGCTCCAGCCGGACCGACAGCTCCTCCAGCGCGTCGTGGAGGAGCTCCCGGAAGTCGCAGAAGTCGACCTTGTAGTCGCGGTCGCCCGCCAGCGTGATCAGCTTGTCGACGAGCGAGATCAGGCGCTGCGTGTCCTTCCCGACGACCGACAGGAACGTCTCCCGGAACTCGGGGTCCTCGTAGCGCTGCGGGAGGAGCTCGAGGAAGGTGTAGATGGACACCAGCGGGTTCTTGATCTCGTCGGTCAGGCGCAGCAGGACCCGGTTGAGGAGGTCCAGGGTCTGGCTCGTCTGTCGCTCGCGGCTCAGCTGGTGGCGCGGCGTCGGGTCGTCGATGAGCATGACCGCGCCGGCGGGCGCCCCCGCGGCGTCCAGGATTCGCGAGGTGCTGACCTCGAGGGCGATCTGCTGGCGGGGCAGCTCCACCTCGGCGAGCCTGAGCTCGCGGCCGCCCTGCACGGCCTCGTGGAGGAGGTCGCCGAGCGGCGAGGGGAGCGCCCGGAGATCCTGGCCGAGGACGTCGCCCAGCGGCAGCTGGAGGATCTGCTCCGCCCGCCGGTTGAAGCGCGTGATCCGGCCGCCGGCGTCGATCGTGATCGCGCCGCTCTGGAGGTGGGCCAGGACCTGCTCGATGAAGCCGTGCTGGGCCCGGACCGTGTTGAAGAGCGAGATGTCCTCCACCGCCATCGCGACCTGGCTCGCGAGCATGAAGAGGCGCTCCAGCTCCTCCGCGCCGTAGGGCTGCCCGGTGACGCGCGGCCCGAGGACCAGGATCCCCACGAGCTTGGCCTGCACCCAGAGGGGCACCGCGACGTCGCCGCCCAGGAGCGCGAGCTCGCGCGCTGCCTCCATCCAGTCCGGCTCGCCCTCGAGCTCCTTCCGGACCGCGAGCCGCACGTGCTGCCGGAACCAGTCGGCGAGCCCCTCGCCGCTCTCCAGCCGGAGGCGCTCGGCGAGCGCCGGATCGAGCCCCCGGAAGCCGCGCGGCCGGTACCGGTGCTCGGCATCCAGCAGGAGGAGCGAGACGCGCACCGGCCGCACGAGCTCGCCGACCGCGTCCAGGAAGAACTCGACGACGCGCTCGATGTCGAAGTGCGCGGCGAGGAGCTTGCCGAGCTCCTTCAGCACCGTGCCCATCGTCCCCGCCCCGCCGGCGCTGGGCGCCGGCGGGGCGGGCGGGAGCGCCTCGCGCCGCGCGCGGTCGCGCCGGAGCGTGGCGATCTCGAGCTCCAGGCGCCGGACGCGAAGCCCCTGGTCGATCGCCAGGCGGAGCGCGGCGTCCGGCATGTCCCGCGACAGCGCGAGGTCGCACCGGTCCGCGCCGGGCGGCACCGGATCGCCAGGGTCGAGCAGACCGATGACGAACGGTCGCGGCGCGGCGGCGGCCGCCGTGGCCAGCTCGTCCGGGTCGATCCGGGTCGAGCCGAAGTCGAGGAGGAGCACGTCGGCCTGGCTCGCGGCGCCCGGCTCGAGGGTCTGGGCCAGCGATCCGGCGGGCGGGAGGTCGAGGTCACCGTTCAGGAGCCGCCGCAGGCGGGTGGCCAGAGCGGCGTCGCGCGAGAGGACGCGCACCGTCCTCACCGCGCCACCTCCGGCCGGATGGTGTCCGCCACCGCGCCGACGAGGGCGGGGAACTGCACGACGAACGTGGTGCCGAGCCCGGCCGGTCCGGGGTCCGCCCAGAGCGCCGCGCGGTGCGCGTCCGCGATGCTGCGGCAGATCGCGAGGCCGAGGCCCGTCCCGCTCGACTTCGTCGTGAAGAACGGGTCGAACACGCGGCCGAGGTCCTCGCGGGGGATGCCGGGGCCGGTGTCGGTGACGCGGACCGTGACCAGGCCGCGGTCCGCGCGCTCGCGGTCGGCCCTCACGGTCACCGTGAGGGTGCCGCCCGCCGTCATCGCCTCCAGCCCGTTCAGGAACAGGTTCAGGAAGAGCTGCTTCAGCTGGTCGAGCTCGCCCAGGACCGGCGGCAGGTCGGGCTCGATCTCGACCACCGAGCGCACCCGGCGGCGATCGGCCTCCCCGCGCAGGAGGTCGAGCGTCTCGGCCAGCGGCACCTGGAGGTCGAGCGGCCGGAGCGGGAACGCGCTCGGAACCGCCAGCGCCCGGAGCCGGGCCAGGAGCTGCTCGATGCGGTGGATCTCCTTCACGGCGACCTTGGCGAAGGTCGAGCGGAACTCGTGGTCGTCGGCCCGCTCGGGCAGGAGCTCGGCGAACGTCTTGATGGCCACCAGCGGGTTCCGGATCTCGTGGGCGATGCCGGTGGCCATGGCGCCGAGCGCCGAGAGACGGTCGGTCCGCCGCTTGTCCTCCTCGAGCGCCTTGAGCCGCGAGTGGTCGTTCAGGACCGCGATCGCCCCGCTGACCTCGCCCTTGTGGTCGTGGAGGGCCGAGGTGTGCACGACCAGCGGGAGGACGCGCCCTTCGGGGTGGCTGACCGTCACCTCCGTCTCGGCCTCCGACCGCTCCACGATGCTCGACCGCAGGACGGCGCGGATGGCGGGGTCCAGCACGTCGAGCGACCGCCCCACCACGCGCCCCGCCTCGATCCCCAGGATCCGCTCCGCCGCGGGATTGAGCGTCGTGACGACGCCGTCGGCCCTTGCGGCGATGACGCCCGAGTCCATGCGGCCGAGGAGCCGCTCGTTGTACTCCTTGATCGAGACGATCTCGTGGTAGAGCTGCGCGTTCTTGAGCCCGATGGCCAGCTCGCTCGCGAGGGTCTCCAGGAGATCGAGCTCGTCGCCGTAGAAGGAGTCTCCCGACAGCTTGGGCCCGGCCAGGATCACGGCCATCAGCCGGCCGTCCCGGACCGGTACCGCCAGCTCGGCGCCCCAGGCCCGCAGGTCCCGCAGCACCGCGCGGGCGTCGACGGCGCCCGCGCGGGCCCCGACGTGGTCCCGGACGAGCGCGGCCGTCCCGTCGGAGAGCTCCTGGATCAGCGGGCTCCCGCCGGGCATCGGCTCCGCGGGCCACGCGACACTCGGGTCGACGTGGCGGGTGACCAGCGGGGCGAACGCGTCGCGGTCCCCGATCCGGACGAGGATCGCGAGGCTCTCCAGGTGGAGCGCCCGGTCGATCAGGTCGGCCATGGCCGTCGCCACCCGCGCGGGGTCGGCGAACGTACCCATGGCCCGGCTCCCCTCGCGGACGAGCGCGCGCGCGTCGTAGGCGGGCCGGTAGAGGTAGCGGTCGGCGAGCCGTCGCATGCGCGGCGCGAACCCGAGGAACAGGGCGGAGGCGGCCAGACCGAGGATCACGGCGCCCGCCGGCGACAGCGTGGGGTTGGCCTCCGGGACCAGCGCGTCGAGCAGGACCTCGCCGCCGATGAGGAGCGACGCGGTCAGGAGCCAGCCCGCGGCGTAGGCCGCCGACCGGCTGACGACCACCCGCACGTCCATGAGCCGGTGGCGGACGATCGAGTGGGCAGTGAAGCCGAGCCAGAGGAGCGTGAAGTAGGGGCCGTACACGCCGAGCCGCGAGGACCCGGTCACGAGCGGCACCACGACGCCCAGCGTGAGCGCACCCGCGGCGGTCAGTCCCGCGCCGAGGAAGACGTAGTGGAGCTGGGCCCGCGCGAATCCCGTCGTGTGCCGGAGCTTCCCGGCCAGGTAGGCCAGGGCCCACGCCGAGCACAGGATCATGTACGCGCCGAGGAGGCGGAACGCGGGCCCGTACACCGGCTGGAGGTAGTCCGGCGCCTCGCGGCGGACGTCGGCGACGATCCAGGGCGAGAACGCCAGGCCCGACATGAAGAGACCCAGGATCGTCACGGCCTGGGCGAGCGCGGGCCGTCGGGACGCCGGCCGCGGGAAGGCCACCGCGAAGTGGGCGAACGTTACCGGAACCAGCGCGGCGGTCGCCCACAGGATGCGCACCACCACGAGCACGACCGCCGGGTCGGACAGGCTCCGGCGGATCCCGACCAGCATGCCCCACGCCGCGAGGGTCGTCGCGAAGGCGGCGAACCACCGATTGACCGGGCGGCGCGGGTTCCGCACCCAGACCACGACCGCCAGCGCCACCTCGATCAGCGCGACCAGGAAGAGGCCGACGATCGCCGTCATGGGGCGGGTCTAGTTGTCTTCCGGGCGGCCCAGGACGACCGCCGAGTGGGTCGGGCCGATGGCTCGCGAGGTGACGAGCACACGGTTCACCCGCGCGGGCCGGCCGCGGCCGGGCACGTAGTCGAGGTCGCACCCCGCGGCGGGGATGTCGTGGTTCATCGTCGGCGGCACGTGCTGCTCGGCGAGCGAGAAGCAGGCCGCCACGACCTGGAGGGCGCCGCCGGCCGCGAACGGCTGACCGATCATTCCCTTGATCGACGTCACCGGGATGCTGTACGCGTGCCGCCCGAGCACCGCGCGGTACGCGGCGCTCTCCGCCCGGTCGTGTCGCGGCACGCCGCCCCCGTGTGCGTTGACGTGATCGAGCTCCCCGGGGTCGAGCCGCGCCTCGTGGAGGGCGCCCCGCATGGCGGCCTGGAGCGACACCCCCTCGGGATCGACGGTCCGGAGATCCAGTCCGTCGGTGCCGCTCCCGTACCCGAGCACCTCCGCGTAGACGTGCGCCCCGCGCGCCCGCGAGTGCTCGAGGTCCTCCAGGACATACATGCCGGCGCCCTCGCCCAGGACGGAGCCGTCGCTCAGCGCGTCGTACGGACGGAGCGCCTGGGCCGGGGGCCCGCTCCAGCGGGACAGCCATCCGAGCTTGCCCCACGCCGCGTGCACCGAGGTCGCGAGCGGCGCGTCGGCGGCGCCGGCCAGGGCCCCGACGATCTGCCCCGCCCCGATCTGCGCGCACGCCCACTGGATCGCGTCCACGCCGGAGGCGCAGCCCGACCCGAGCGTCATGGTCTGCCCGCGGAGACCCAGGTCGACGGCCGCGTAGTTCGTGAGGGCATGGCCGATGCTCTCGACCACCGTCGAGGCGTCGCGCCGGCGCATGGGGCGACCCTGGATCCGCTCGAGGACCTCCTGGAACTCCGCCACCGCGCTGGCGCCGCTCGCGACGCAGACGGCGAATCCGCTGGCGGCCCGGAGCCCCGGCAACCCCGCGTCGTCGTACGCCATGCGCGCGGCCGCCATGCCGAACTGCGCGAACCGTCCCGCGGGAGTGAGGCGCTCGCCGGCCGGCTCGAAGCCCTTGACCTCCGCCGCGACCTGACAGGCGAAGGGCGCCGGGTCGAACCGGGTGATCGGCCCCACGCCCAGCGCCCCCTCGCGAAGACCGCGCCAGAACGCCTTCACGCCGATGCCGATCGGGGTGACGGCGCCCAGGCCGGTGATGGCGACCCGGCGTCTCACCCCGGCGCCTGCTGGACGCGGCTCTCGACCAGGGCGACCATGTCCGCCACCGTCTTGAGCTTCGTCAGCTCCTCCTCGGGTACCTCGATGTCGAACTTACGCTCGACGGAAATGGCCAGCTCGACCGCGTCGAGGGAGTCGAGACCGAGGTCCTCGACCAGCCGGGCTTCCGGCACCAGTTGCTCCGCCGGCAGTCCGAGCCGCGCCGCCATGATTTCTCGAAGCCCGCTCGCGACGTCTTGCGTCGCCACTCATGCCTCCCCGCGGCTGAGGACCAGGATCGAGTTGGTCCCGCCGAACGCAAATGAGTTGGACATCGCCACCCGGATCGGCGCGCGGCGAGCCTGGTTCGGGACGTAGTCCAGGTCGCACGCCGGATCGGGCGTCGTGTAGTTGATCGTCGGGGGGATGATTCCGTGGTGGAGAGCGAGCGCCGTCGCGATCGCTTCCACGCCCCCCGCGGCGCCCACGAGGTGGCCCGTCATCGACTTGATCGAGCTGATCGCCAGACGCCGGGCGTGCTCGCCGAACACGGTCTTGATGGCCTCCGTCTCGTGCTGATCGTTCAGCGGCGTCGACGTGCCGTGGGCGTTGATGTAGTCAACCGCCTCCGGCTTGATTTTCGCGTCGGCCAGGGCGAGCCGCATGGCGCGGGCCGGCCCGTTGGCCGACGAGGCCGTCGGGTGGTTGGCGTCCGCCGAGAGGCCGTATCCGAGGACCTCCGCGTAGATCCGGGCGCCCCGCGCCCGGGCGGCTTCCAGTACCTCGAGCACGAGGATGCCCGCGCCCTCCGCCAGGACGAACCCGTCGCGGTCCTTGTCGAAGGGACGGCTCGCGGTTTGCGGCGAGTCGTTCCGGGTCGACAGGGCGTGGATCGCCGAGAAGCCCGCGACCACCACCGGGTGGATGAGCGAGTCCGTTCCGCCCGCCAGCATCACGTCGGCGTCCCCGCGCTGGATGGCCCGGAAGGCGTCGCCGACGGCCTGGCTGCTCGCCGCGCACGCCGTGGTCGGGCTGAAGATGGGCCCGCGAGCGACCGTCCGCATGGACACCCATCCGGCGGCCATGTTGGGCAGGCTTCCCGGGAGCGCGTAGGCGCTCACCCCCAGCATGCCCTCGCGCTGGAGCATGTCCCACGAGTTGAGGAGCATCGGGACCCCGCCCATGCCGGTGCCGATTGACACGCCGACCCGCTCGTTCTGACCGTCGACCTTGACTCCCGAGTCCGTGAGCGCCGCCTGCGCGGCGATGAGCGCGTAGTGGATGAACACGTCGGTCCGCACGATGTCGCGGCGGGGCAGGTGGGCCGCGGTGTCGAAGTCGGCGATCTCACCGGCGATCTGGCTGGGATAGGGGGAGGGGTCGAACCGGGTGATCCGTCGGACCCCGCTTCGCCCCTGGGTCAGGCCATCCCAGAAGGCGTCGAGGCCGACGCCTACGGGTGAGACGACGCCCATACCTGTGACGACAACGCGCCGCAATACGCCTCCTTGGGACGGTCTATGGTGCGTGAAAGTCCGACGTGACGCTAAGTTACACCCGGTCTCTCATGTGAGGCGGCAAAGAAAATTGTGCCACCGGCCGAGGAGACGTGCACGCTCCAATCGTCGCGCGCGATCCCGCCAGACCGGTCAGCGGCCGCGGGAGGGCTCGCCGTCCCGGGCGCGGCCCAGCTCGGCGAGGAGGTCCCGGTGCTCGGCGCAGCCGATCACGCCCACGTCGGGTCGGGCGCGGGAGCCTTCGACCCATCGGCGGAGGGTGGCCCGACGGGCCCGCGCGGCAGCGACCGCCTCCCGGGGGAGGGCGCCGGACTCCAGGGCGCGTCCGACCGTGGCGATCGCGTCGTCCCGGGTGCTCGCCTCGCGGCACACCAGGGCGAGGTCCCCCCCCGCGGCGAGGAAGCGCGCCGCCGCGCTCCCGACACCCCACTGGTTCCGGACCGCCGCCATCTCGAGATCGTCGCTCACGACGAGCCCGTCGAACGCGAGTCGGCCGCGGAGGAGGCCCCCGATGATCCCGGCCGAGAGCGAGGCGGGCGACTCCGCGTCGAGGGCCGGATACCGGACGTGGTTCACCATGACCGCGGGGCAGCCGGCGGCAAGCGCCCGGCGGAACGGCACGAGCTCGGTCCGCTCGAGGTCGTCGAGGGACGCGTCGACCTCCGGGAGGACGAGGTGGGAGTCGAGCGCCGTCCGTCCGTGACCCGGGAAGTGCTTGGCCACGGGGATCAGGCCTTCCTCGAGAACGGCCCGGATGAAGGCGGCGCCGCAGGCGGCGACCGTCTCGGGGTCATCCGCGTACGCCCGGTCGCCCACGACCACGCTGGCCGGATCGGTCGAGCAGTCGAGGACCGGTGTGAGCCCCGAGTCGAACCCCGCCGCCCGCAGCTCGCGCGCCATCGCGCGCCCCACGCGTCCGGCCACCGCCGGATCGCCCAGCCGGCCGATGGCGGCGGCGGGCGGGAAGCGCGTGAACGGGGGAGGGAGGCGGTGGACGCGGCCGCCCTCGTGGTCGACGAGCACCAGCACGTCCGGCCCGTATCCCCGCGCGGCTGCGGTGAGGGCGAGGACGACGTCGAGGTTCGGGCAGTTCCGCGCGAACAGGACGATCCCGCCCAGCCCCTCGCCCAAGGCCAGCTCTGCGACGTCCTCGGGGACCGCCGTCCCCTCGAAGCCGAGCGCCAGGAGCTCGCCCGCGCTCATGCGCTCCTCATCCGGCCGGCTCGCGGGCGGGGGGCGGGGGGAGCCACGACCTGACGAACGGGACCAGGAGGAGACCCGGCAGCGAGGCGAGAAACGTGATCGCGAAGTAGGTGCCGTAGCCCCACTTCTCCGTGCCGAGGCCGCTGACTGCGCCGGCCAGGCGGCCGGTGAAGGAGAAGAGGGACGACAGGAACGCGTACTGGAGCGTGGCCCGCTCCGGATCGCAGACCGCCAGGAAGAAGCCGAGGAACGCGGCGGTCCCGAGGCCGCCCGAGAACGAGTCGATCATGGACGCGGCGTAGAGGGCCGGCCACGGCAGCTTCCAGAGGGCGACGGCGGCGTAGCCGAGGTTCGAGATCGCCTGGGGCAGCCCGAGCAGCCAGAGCGCGGTCAGCGTGCCGTAGCGCTGCATGATCGCGCCGCCCGCCAGCGCGCCCGCGATCGAGAGACCGATCCCGAGCGCCGTGGGCACCAGGCCGATCTCGAGGAGTGACCGCCCCTGGTCCACCCAGAAGGGCTTGACCATCGGGCCGATGGCGAACTCGCCGAGCTTGTACGTGAGGACGAACAGGATCAGCGGGACGGCTCGCCACGTTCCGATCCAGCCCACGAACGGGGCGAGCCACTGCTGCCGCGCCTCGGCGGGGACGTCGAGGCGCGGGATCCGCCGGACCGCGAGGCCCATCGCGGCGAACACGACCGCCGCGCCGCCGAAGAGGACGTTCCACGGGAGCCAGTGGGCGAGCACGACCATGCCGCTCCCGATCAGGACCAGCGCCACGCGATACGCGGAGGCGCGCACCCCGTTCGCCGGGCCCTGATCCTCGCGACCCACCAGCGCCACCGTGTAGGCGTCGATCGCCATGTCCTGGGTGGCCGAGGCGATGGTGAGCACCAGGATCAGCGCGAACAGGACGTTCAGGCTGGTCGCGGGGTCGGGCAGGGCGAGCAGGGCGACCGCCGCGGCGACCACGAGCATGGCGCCCGTCACCCAGTTGCGGCGGTCGCCAAAGCGCTGGACGAGCGGCGACCACAGAAACTTCAGCGAGAACGGCAGCTCGAGGAGTCTCAGCCCGCCGATGGCCCGGAGCGAGGTGCCGTGGAGGCGCAGGTAGACGGGCAGCACCTCCCAGAGGATGCTCACCGGGCTGCCCTCGATGAAGTAGAGGAGCCCGACGACCTTGAGCTTGGACCGCGACGCCTCGGGCAGCCGGCTGGCGCCGAGCAGCGTCCACAGGAGGCGCATCGCGCGCATTGTACCCGACGGGGGCGGTCGGCCTTCCGAACTGCCGGTCGCCACGGCGCCGCGGGAGGTCGCTAGGGTCCCGGGCGCTCCCGCGGGATATCGAGGACGAACGTGGCGCCTCCGCCGGGCGTGTCCTCCAGCCGGAGGTTGCCCCCGTGCGCTTGCAGGATCTCGCGCGACACGGCCAGGCCCAGCCCCGTGCCCTCACCGGGCGGCTTCGTGGTGAAGAACCAGTCGAAGATCTTCACCCGCATGTCGGCCGGGATGCCGGGCCCGTCGTCGGCCACCTGGATCTCGACGGTCTCGCCACGCCGCCGCGTCCGCACGGTGAGGTTCCGGCCCTTGCCGGCGCTGTCCATCGCCTGTCGGGCGTTTCCCATGAGGTTCATCAGCACCTGGCCGAGCCGGTGCGGATCCGCCGTCACCCGCGGGAGATCGGCCTGGAAGTCCCCGACGAGCTTGATCCCCGCCACCGAGCACTGGGGACGCTCCAGATCCATCGACTGCTTGATCAGCACGTTCAGGTCGACGGCCTCGAACGTGGGCGGGCGCGGCTTCGCCATCGTCAGGAGCTCGCGCACCAGCCGCTGCGCGCGCTGGGCGGCCAGAATGATGTGGCCGGACCGGTCGCGGCTCGTGCCGTCCGCGCCCGGATCCGCCTGGATCATCTGCGCGAGCGTCATCAGGGCGGTCAGTGGCGCGTTGATGTCGTGGACGAGCCCCGCCATGCTCTGGCCGAAGGTCGCCAGCCGCTCCACCTCGACCAGGTGGGCCCGGGCCTGGCTGACCTGGTCCTGGAGGGCGCCCACGACGGCCGCCCGGTCCTCGCGGGCAAGCGCCACCCCGATCTGACCGGCCAGCCCTTCCAGGACCCTCAGCTCCTCGGGGGGCAGGTCGAACGCCGGATCGTCCCACGACAGCGCCAGGAGACAGCGCGGGCTGTCCGCGCCGGCCCGGATCGGCAGGAGGAGCCACGGCAGCGTCGAGTGGCGGAGCCACGTTGGCGCTCCCACGAGCGGGAGGCCGGGGCGCCAGGTCGGCCGACCGGCCTCGAGGAACCGTGTCAGCTCGTCCGTCAAGGGGAGCGTGGTGCCCTCGAGCGCGACCTGGTCGAGCGGTCCCGTGTCCCACCCGGCCACGGCGGCGAGGCTCGTGCTGTCGGCGGCCGGCGCCAGGAACGCGAGGGCCTGGCTCGGGCGGAACGCGGTCGCCAGCCGCGGCATCACCGCGCGGAGCGCGCGGGCCGGCTCGGCGCCGGTGACGAACGCGTCGACGACGGCCAGGAGCGCCTCCACGGCGCGCGTGCGGGCCTGGGCGCGCTGGAGGAGGCTCGTCTGGTCGATCGCGAGCGCCGCGGTGCTGGCGAACAGACGCAGGACCGCGAGGTCGCTCGACGTGAAATGGGGGCGGTCGGCCAGCCGGTTCGCGTTGAGGACGCCGACCACCCGACCGCCGACCTCGAGCGGGACCGACACGGCCGACTGGATGCGGCCGCCCTTCGGCACGAGGTTCGGGAAGCGCGAGAGATCGTCGCCCTCGCTCAGGAGGACGGGGCTGCCGGTCTGGGCGACCCAGCCGGCCACGCCCTCGCCCAGGCGGGAGCGCTGCTGCCAGGCCTCGGCCTCGCGGGCGCGGGTCGAGGACGCCACCCTCAGCTCGTCGCCTTCGACCAGCATCAGGGAGGCCTCGTCCGCGCTCAGCGAATCGGCCGCCCCGTCGACGACGTGGCGGAACAGCTCGTCCGCCGTGACCTTGTTGGAGAGGAGGCTGAGTGTCGCCTCCTGGACCCGGAGGATCTCGTCCCATCGCTCGCCCCCATGGCCAGGGCCTGGGGCTGCCGGGGGGGCCGGTCCACCGGGCTCCGCCGACGGGTGGCGGGCCAGGGCCCCCCGAGAGGCGGACAAGCCAGCCCCTCAGCCGTCCCAGCACGGGGTGATCCTGGATCGCCACCCGGCCTCCCTGTCAGGGGTCACAACGTCCCGCCCAAGTCTACTCAGGGCACCCCTATTTGTACACACTTGGACTCTGTATGAAAACGCTTGGTGCCGACCGGGGCCCGTGCTACCGTCCAACCGCCGGCCAGAGTCCCGGTCCGGTGGACCGGAAGGGCTGGTACAGGCACGGCCGGGTGGCCCGGCGGGGGGAGGACCCATGGGGACGAGGAAGCTGATCATCGTGGCGGTGGCCGCGGTGCTGGCGGCGGGGTGCTCGGCCAGCACGCTCAAGTCGCAGAAGGACGACGGGTGGGCGCGCGTCTCCCAGACGCTGCCCGACGGCAAGTTCATCTACAACCCGTCGCTTCCGACGCTGTCGTCGTTGCCGGATCCCTCGTGGGTCGGCGCCAACCCGACTCCCAACGCCTACGGGCACCCGTTCCGCCCGGTCGGGCTCGTGTTCTACCCGATCGGCGTGGCCCTCGACTGGGTGATCATGCGGCCGCTATACATGCTGGGTGGCCTGGCGCCCGAGTGGTTCGGCGTGACCACGGATGACGGCCATGGCTACCAGGAGCACATGCCGGAGCTGTTCATCTCGAAGGACGCGCCGCGCATGAAGTTCGAGTAGGCGTTCCGCTCCTCGCTGGCTGTCTGAGCTCCCCTCACCACACAGAGGCGCCGCCCCCCGGGGCGGCGCCTCTCAGTCTTTGCGCGTGTGAGCCTGGAGTCCCCGCTCCCAGAGATACTCCGGCTCGCCCAGGCGTCGCGCGACCCACCGTGACAGCACGAACAGGAGGTCGCTCAGCCGGTTCACGTAGCGGAGCGGCCATTCGGAGAGCGGCTCCGCGCGGGACAGCCGCAGGATCTCGCGCTCGGCGCGCCGGCACACGGTGCGGGCCTGGTGGAGGAACGCGCCCACCCGCCCGCCGCCGGGCAGCACGAACGACTTGAGGGGCGCGAGCTCCTTCTGACAGCGGTCGATGAGCTTCTCCATCTCCGTCACGTCCGCCGCGCCGACCCGGTACATGCCCTCGTAGGCGGCGTCGTCCGGCGTCGCCAGCTCCGACCCGAGGTCGAAGAGCTGGTTCTGGATGCGGCGCAGCGTCTCGTCGAGCCACTGGTGTCCCTCGCCCTCGCCGAGCCGCTCGGCGTTGAACACGCGGGCCAGGCCGAGGACCGCGTTCAGCTCGTCGACGGTCCCGTAGGCCTCGATGCGCGGCGCGTCCTTGGGCACGCGGCGACCGCCCACCAGCGCCGTCTCGCCGCGGTCGCCGGTGCGCGTGTAGACGCGGGTGATGCGGATCGCCATGCGCGGTCCTCCTCGCGGGCCAAGCCCGGCTGGCTCCCAGGGATACCGCGTCGCCGACGGCGCGTCAACGCGCGCGATTCTCGGGGTCGCGGTCCCGGCCGTTGTCCGGGGCGCTTGACGACGGCCCGGGGGCCTCTCGATACTGAACGGGCGCCGCGCGCCCACTTCACCCGAGGAGACCCGCGAATGCCGAAGCCCGAGCTGGAGTTCTTCGCGCCCGACCACATTCCCTGGGAGCCGGTGGCCGGCTCGGTCACCGGCGGCGCCGGGGGGCCAGGGGTGGAGCAGAAGATCCTGGCGCTCGACCGGGAGACCGGGGACATCACCCGGGTCCTCCGGTTCGCGGCGGGGGTCGAGACGAAGGAGACCATCACGCACGACTTCTGGGAGGAGGTCTGGATCCTCTCGGGCGAGCTGATCGACCTCGGCAAGAAGCAGACGTTCACGGCGGGGATGTACGCCTGCCGCCCGCCCGGGATGGTCCACGGGCCCTACCGCGTGCCGCGGGGCTGCACGACGCTCGAGCTCCGCTACGGGAAGGCCCCGGCACGATGACCGCGGCCGTCTCCGGCCCGGCGGCGTCGAGGGAGCGGTGATGAAGAAGGTGCGGTTCGGCATGTGGATTCCGACGTACGCGTGGGCGGACGACCCCGGGACCTCGGAGAGCGTCCGGGAGAACGTCGCGAAGATCCGGGACTCCGTCGCGAAGTGCGAGGAGCACGGCATCGACGTGTGGGTCATCGACCATCTTCTCTCGGCGCCGGGTCTCTACGGGAACGCGTGGCTCGAGCCGATCAACGTCCTCACGTACGCCGCTGCCCTCACCAGGCGCGTTCAGCTCGCAACGGGGATCCTGGTCCTCCCCGTCCGGCATCCCGTGGTGCTGGCCAAGGAGATCTCGACTCTCTGCCACCTCTCCCAGAATCGCTACCTGTTCGGGGTGGGCCCCGGCTGGTACGCGCGGGAGTACGAGGTCACCGGCACACGGATCGAGGAGCGCGGAAGGCGGACGGACGAGCTCATCGAGGCGGTGCTCCTCCTCCTCTCCCGGCCCAACGCGACCTTCCACGGGCGCTACTACCACTTCGACGACGTGACGATCGATCCGCGACCGCCGACGCCGCCCCCGGTGTGGGTCTCCGGCGGCTCGAGGATCCCGGACCCCGGCGAGCACGATGTGCCCAAGCTCGCCACGACCGTGGCCGAGCGCATCGTGCGCGCGGGGAACTGGATCTCGCGGTGCTCGGGGAAGCAGGAGTGGGTGAAGCGGGACTGGGAGGATCTCCAGCGGCACGCGGTCCGGATGGGGCGCGACCCGGACAAGCTGGTCTTCGGCCACTGCAACTTCACGCACCTCGTGGAGACGCCGAAGCACGAGCGGGCGGTCGAGGCGTCGCGCGCGCCGTTCCTCCGCGCGATGGGGACCCACCGGAGCTGGGAGCATCTCCAGGAGTGCTACATGGTGGGCTCCATCGACCGCATCAACGCCCGCATCGCGGACCTCGTGTCCTCGGGGCTCGAGTACATGGTCCTCGGTCCCGTCACGGACGATCCGAAGCAGATCGACCTCGTCGCCAAGCACGTCATGCCGGCGTTCGCCTGAGCATGCCCGCCGCCGGGGACCGCGCCGCCGTCCGGGCGGTGATCTTCGACATCGGCGGGATCCTCGAGGCGCCGTTCGAGGACGTCCTCGTCCCGGAGATGGCGCGCTTCGTCGGACTTCCGGAGCCCCGGCTCCGGCAGGAGCGCGCGCGGGACGCCCTCGCCCTCACCGAGGGGCGGACGACGCTCCGCGAGTTCTACGACCGGGTCGATGCGGGAGCCGTGCGGCGCGCGGATCCGGACGCGGCCGTCGCGCACCACCTGGCGGTCTACGAGTCCGCGACGGGGACGCTCGACCCTCGCGTCCTCGGGCTGATCGCGGACCTGCGCCGGCGCCGCCTCGTCGTGGCGTGTCTCACGAACACCGAGGTCGAGGTCGGGCGGTTCAACCGGGCGCGCGACCTGTACCGCGGCTTCGATCGGGCCTTCCTCTCGACCGAGATGGGGCTCCACAAGCCGAGCCGCGCGATCTACGAGCGCGCCCTGGCCGGGCTCGGCTGCGCGCCCCGCGAGGCCGTCTTCACCGACGACAAGCTGGAGAACGTGGACGGCGCGCGCGCGGTCGACATGCACGGGCTCCACTACCGGGACTTCGAGACCTTCTCCGCGGAGCTCGCCAGCCTGGTCGGTCGCGGGCCCTGATCGTGGCGACACGGTACGTCGGGGCGGAGGTCCGGCGCCGCGAGGATCCGCGCCTCCTGAGCGGGCGGGGCCGCTACGTCGACGATCTCCACCCGCCGGGGTGCCTTCACGCCGCCGTCCTCCGGAGCCCGCACGCCCACGCTCGGATCCGCGGTGTCCGGTCGGAGCGGGCGCGAGCGCTCCCGGGCGTGGTCGGCTGTTTCACGCTCGCGGACCTCCAGGACGTCCTCCGGCCGCTCCCCGTCGCCGGCTCGCCGCCGCCTCCGCTCCAGGCGCGGGTCGGGTTCCGGCTGAAGACGGCCGTGCAGCTCGCGCTGGCGGGCGACCGGGTCCGGCACGTCGGCGAGCCGGTCGCGGTGGTCGTGGCGACCGACCCCTACGTGGCGCAGGACGCGCTCGACCTGATCGACGTCGACTACGAGCCGCTCCCGCCGGTGGTCGACGCCGACTCGGCGGTCGCCCCCGGCGCGCCGCTCCTCCACGCGGAATGGGGAGACAACGTCGGCGTCGCGTTCGAGGTCCGCATCGGCGATCCGGCCGGCGCGCTGGCCGCCGCCGCCTCGCGTGTCCGGGCGCGCTTCCACGTGCCCCGGTACGCCGGGATGCCCCTCGAGCCGCGGGGCATCCTCGTCGAGCCCGCCGGGCGCGGTGACGGCCTGACGGTCTGGGCTTCCACCCAGGTACCGCACTGGCTCCAGCGAACCCTCTGCGAGACCCTCGACCTGCCGGCCCATCGCGTGCGGGTGATCGCCCCCGAGGTGGGTGGGGGATTCGGCACGAAGACGACGATCTACCCGGAGGACGTCCTCGTCCCGGTGATCGCGGCCCGGCTGGGGCGCCCCGTGAAGTGGATCGAGAGCCGCCGCGAGCACCTCGCCAGCGCGACCCACTCGCGGGAGCAGCTCCACGACGCCGAGCTGGGTGCGACGCGCGACGGCGTGATCGTGGCGTTCCAGGACCGCTTCCTGCTCGATCTCGGGGCGTACAACCCCTGGGGCATCGTGCAGCCGTACAACACGATCGCGCACATCCTCGGGCCTTACCGGATCCGGAACGCCGCGTTCGAGGGCCGGGCGGTCGTGACCAACAAGACGCCCCACGCGCCCTACCGCGGCGCGGGCCGACCCGAGGCCGTCTTCGTGATGGACCGGCTGCTCGACCTCCTGGCCCGCGAGGTGCGGCTCGATCCGGCGGAGCTCCGCCGGCGGAACCTGGTCCGGCCCGACGAGATGCCGTACGACGTCGGGATGCTCTACCGCGACGGCAACCCGCTGGTCTTCGACGGCGGTGACTTCCCCGACGGGCTCGAGCGGGCGCTCCGCGCGGCGGACTACGACGCCGTCCGGGCGGCGCAGGCCGAGCTCCGCGGCCGCGGGATCTACCGGGGGATCGGCATCTCCGCCTACGTGGAGGGCACCGGCGTCGGGCCGTACGAGGGGGCCACCGTGCGGCTCGACGCCTCGGGGAAGGTGGTGGTCGCCACCGGCGCGTGCTCCCAGGGCCAGGGCCACGAGACGGTCTACGCCCAGATCGCGGCGGACGCTCTCGGCGTCGAGCTCGCCGACGTCGCGGTGATCGGCGGCGACACCGACGCGATCCCGTTCGGCATCGGGACCTTCGCGAGCCGCAGCACCGTGCTCGCCGGCAACGCGGTGCACGCCTCCGGCACGGCCGTCCGGGCGAAGCTGGTCCGCGCCGCCGCGCGGCTCCTCGAGGCGGCGGAGGCGGATCTGGTGGTCGAGGGCGGCCGGGTGTCCGTGCGGGGGAGCCCGGGCCGCGCGATCACCTTCGCGGGCATCGTGCGCGCGAGCCTGCCGACGTTCCAGGCTCCGGGCGCGGTCGAGCCCGACTTCGAGGCGACCACCTACCAGGGCGTGCCCACCGTCACCTACGCGAGCGCCGTGCACGTGGCGGTGGTCGACGTCGATCCCGACACGGGCCGGGTCCGCCTGGTCCGGTACGTGGTCGCCCACGACTGCGGCCGCGTGATCAACCCCATGCTCGTGGACGGGCAGATCCACGGGGGCGTCGCCCAGGGCGTGGGCGGCGGGCTCGGCGAGGAGATCGTCTACGACGCGGGGGGGCAGCTCCTCACGGGCTCCCTCATGGACTACGCGATGCCGCGGGCCGACGAGCTGCCGTTCATCGAGACGGTCCACCTCGAGCATCCGTCGCCGCGCAACCCACTCGGGGTGAAGGGCGTCGGCGAGGGCGGCGCGATCTCGCCGCCAGCCGCGCTCGCGAACGCCATCGAGGACGCGCTCGCGCCGTTCGGGGTGCGCATCACCGAGGGGCCGGTCACGGCGGCCCGCATCGTCGCGCTCCTCAGGCCTGCGATCACGGCCTGACGTCCAGGAGCCGGACGTCTCCCTTCAGCCGGAGGTCGATCCGGAGCTTGACCGTGCCGGCGCCCCGGTCGTTGCCGAAGAGGTAGGAGTAGACGCCGGTCGTCTCCGGCGCGCACGGGACCGTGACTCGGGCCCCCACCCCTTTGCCGAGGACGACGAACGTCGCCGGTGACTTCTCGTCCGGGTGGGAGTGGAGATTCCAGCTCACCTCGCCGCCCTCCGCCGTGATCTCCGCGACCGCCTCGGCGTCGGCGGCGAACCGCAGGTCCACCTCGGCCCACATCCGCGGGTAGAGCGTCCACGAGAAGCTCATGGTGCGCGGCGCGCCCGGCGCCAGCGCCTGGGCGAGCGCGGAACCAGGCGCGCCGGCGGCGCCGGCCGCCACCAGCGCCGCGAGGGTCGCCACGAGCCAGGGCGCTCGCACGACGCCAGCTTGCCAGCGATCCCCGGGCGCCGCTACCATGACTTCCGGGAGGAGCACACGGCGTGCGCGTGATCCGTGGCGTCATGGGGGCGGTGAGACGGCATCCGCGGATCTTCCTCGGGGTCGCGGCCGCGGTCGTGGCGATGTCGATCCTGGGGCCGGTCCTGGTCCTGTCGGTGGCGCGGAAGCCCGTCGACTACTTCACGTTCAATCCCTGGCTGAAGCGCCTGCCGGCGTACGTCGTCTCGGACACGATCCCGCTCGAGCAGAAGCTCGAGAAGCTGCCCGCGCTCGCCCTCTTCTGGTTCTCCGCGGACAGCCCGTACGGCGGCACCGACTGGGGCTTCGCCGTCGACGTCACCGACGTGGCGCGCATCCTGTTCCTGGCCGCGCTCTTCGGCGCGTACTTCGCGCTGGTCGCGCGGCGCCGCGCGGAGCGGGGGCCTGCCGGGACCGGGACAGCGGCCGCGCGCCGCGGTGGCGTCGCCGGCATGTTCGCCAGCGTCGTGGGCTTGTCGACGGGGCCCTGCAGCGTGATGGGTTGCGGCGCGCCCGTGCTTCCGGTGGTCGGGCTCGCGTTCGCCGGGCTGTCGAGCGGGACGCTCGCGTTCCTCGCGAGCCTCTCCCGCGTCACGACGCTTCTGATGTTCGTCGCCCTGCTCGCCGCCGTCGTCGCGCTGGGATGGCGGGTGGGTGGCACCGGGCGGACTGGAGTTACGCCGGCGCGCACTCCCGTCCGGCAAACGACTCCCTAGACCCGGGGTAGCGTCGCAAGAGGTCCGCGATCGCATCGCAGGGGCGAGGGCGGTCCGGCGGGGTGGGCTGACCCGAGGCGAGAGCTGCCTGATGCTGGGCGAAAAGCCAGGCGTACATCCGGTCCAGCGCCGCCTGCTCCGACATCCCCTTGACCTGGATCAGGATGTCGACGGCTCGGGCGTCGGCGTCCAGCGTCTTCTGGGCGAGCTCGCGCTGGCGGTCGACCAGCGAGGTGGCCTTCCCGGGCCCGCGGAGCATCTCGTAGGCGAGGGCCATTGCGATGACGAGGTCCCGGTTGGAGGCCCCCAAGACGCGTCGGCTCAGATAGAGCGCGCCCCCCTTGTACACTGCCGCGCTAGACGCGAACTGCGGCAGCGACGGGCTTCCTACCCACGACGCGACAGAGACCTCGAGCGGCGCCAGCATCCGGTAGCGCTGGGCCGTCGACCGAACGAGGGTCCGGATCTCCTCGAGGCTGGCCGTCTCCTCGGCGGTGAGCGGTGACGTCTCCTGGCCCCAGGCGGTGACGGGGGCAACGGCGAGAGCGACGAGGGCCATCGAGCGGAGCCAGAGGGCGACGGGTCGCATGGACCGAGCCTCCTCCTCCCGGCCGGATTCCGGCCGAGCTAGCCGCGCAGTGTCCGCATGACCTCTTCGTTCGCCATCGCCGCGTCCGGGCCGCCCTCGAAGAGGATCTCGCCGCGGTCGATGGCGTAGAGCCGGTCGGCGATGCGGCTGGCGGTCGCGAGGTTCGACTCGGCGATCAGGAGCGACACGCCCATGCCCTTGATCAGCCGGGCCGCCTCGATGAACCGGCTCACCACGACGGGCGCGAGGCCCTCGAAGGGCTCGTCGAGCAGGAGGATCGAGGGGGAGAGGGTGAGCGCCCGCGCGATCGCGACCATCTTCTTCTGGCCGCCGGAGAGGTTCAGGCCGCGGCGGCTCAGGAACTGCCGGACCTCGGGGAAGAGCTCGAACACCCGCTCGTCGACGCTCGTGCCCGCCGCCAGGGAGCCCTTGCGGCCGGCGGCGACGAGCGACTGGGCGATCTCGAAGTTCTCCGCGACCGTCAGGTCGGGGAAGATGCCGGCATCCTCCGGGGCGTAGCCGATGCCGATCCGCGCGCGCTCGTACGTGGCGAGCTTCGTGATGTCCCGATCCTGGAGCAGGATTCGGCCGCCCCGGATCGGCAGGATCCCCATCGTGCTCTCGATCGTGGTCGTCTTGCCCGCGCCGTTCCGCCCGACCAGGCAGACCGCCTCGCCTGCGCCGACGCGGAGGGAGATGCCCTGGAGCACGTGGGCGGCTCCCCGGTAGGTGTGGACGCCCTCCAGCTCGAGCATCGCCCCCGCGGTCACGGCGTGCCCTTCACCGGGTCGCGTGGGTGCCGAGGAGCGTCATCGCCACCTGCTCGTTCCGCCGGATCTCGTCCGGCGTGCCCGAGGCGAGGACGGCTCCCTGGTGCATGGCGACGATGCGGTCGGAGTAGCGGAACACGATGTCCATGTCGTGCTCGATCACGACGGCGGTGATGCCCTCGGCGCGGACGACGGCGGTGACGATGTCCATGATGGGCGCTTTCTCTCGAGTGCTGACGCCGCTGGTCGGCTCGTCGAGGAACAGGAGCTTCGGCCGAAGCGCGTAGGCGAGCGCCACGTCGAGGAGCTTCCGTTCGCCCTGCGAGACGGCCCCGGCGAGCATGGCCGCCTTGCCCTCCATCCCGAACTGTCGGAGCACCGCCACGGCCTCGTCCCGGACCGCGTGGTCACGGTCCGCCAGCTTCCACAGCCAGCGCGTCTTTCCCTGGCGCGAGAAGATGGTCAGGGCGACGTTGTCGAGCACGGTCAGATGGTCGAACAGGTTCACCAGCTGGAAGCTGCGCGCGATGCCGGCGCGGATCCGCCCGTTGATGGACTCGCGCGTGATGTCCTGCCCGTCGAACACGAGGGCCCCGCGGTCCGCGTGGAAGAAGCCGCTGATGAGGTTCACCAGCGTCGTCTTGCCCGCCCCGTTCGACCCGATCAGGCCGAGGAACTCGCCCTTGCGGATCGTCAGCGTGACGTCGTCGACCGCCCGGTTGTCCCCGAACGTCTTCGTGACGTTCCGGATCTCGAGCAGGCTCACGACCGCGATCTCCCCCGCCAGCGGGCGACGAGCTGGCCCGCCGTCCCCACGAGGCCGGTGGGCATCGCGAGGACGAGGGTGACCAGGATGACGCCGAGCACCAGCTGCCAGTAGACGGTGGCGCCGACGGCCCACACCTCGAGGTAGTTGTACACGAAGGCCCCGACGATCGGACCCCAGAAGGTGCGGAAGCCGCCGAGGACCACCATGAACACGATCCGCCCGGAGAACGGCCAGTAGAGGATGTCCGGCGTCGTCAACCCGTTCAGAGGCACCCACAGGGCGCCGGCCAGGCCGGTGAAGGCGCCCGACACCAGAAACGCCACGTAGCGATACCGGCGGACCTGGACGCCGACGAACTCCGCCCGGACCTCGTTGTCCCGGATGGCCTGGAGGGCCTTCCCGAACGGCGAGTGGACGATCACCCACATGACGGCGGTCGCGACCGCGAACACGCCGAGGACGTAGTAGTAGTACCGGGTCGCGAGGAACGTCGTCTTGTCCGCGCCGGGGGCGCCCACGACGCCCAGCAGCGTCGGGGTCGGCACCCGGAGCCCGTCGGTCCCGCCGGTGACCCAGAAGAACTTCATGGCGAGGCTCCAGAGCACCTGCGAGAGCGCGAGCGCGAGGATGCCGAAGAAGATCCGCGTGTAGCGGACGCACACCGAGCCGATCAGCGCCGCCACCACCAGGGAGGCCAGCACGCCGCCCACGACGAAGGCCTCCATGGACCGGACGCCCCCGTACTTCACGAGGAACGCCGCGGCGTAGGCGCCGGCGCCGAAGAAGGCGGAGTGGCCGAACGACAGGAGGCCGGTGTAACCGAGGAGCAGGTTGAAGCCCAGGGCCGCGATTCCGAAGATCAGCCCGTAGGAGACCTGGAGCGTCTCGAAGGGCGGGAGCACCAGGGGGAGGACGAGAAGGATCGCGCTCCCCAGCGCCACGAGGGCCAGGCGCCCGGGGGTGACGCGGCCGGCGGCGGGGCTCGTCGCGCTCATGCGCGCCCGAACAGGCCCGCGGGCCGGATGAACAGGACGATCGCGGCGATGAGGTACAGCACGGCAAGCTCGACCTCCGCGAAGTACGTGATGCCGAGCGTCCGGAGCGCGCCGACGATCAGCGCGCCCGCGAGCGCGCCCTCCAGCGAGCCGAGCCCGCCGATGACCACCACGACGAAGGCCAGGATGAGCGCCTCGACGCCCATGCCCAGGACCGCGCCGGAGATGGGCATGACCACCGCCCCCCCGAGGCCCGCCATGAAGCAGCCGATCGCGAACGCCTGGACGTAGACGCGCTTCACGTTGACCCCCAGCGCTGCCGCCATCCGCATGTCCTGGGAGGTCGCCCGGAGCATGATCCCGAAGCGGGTCTTGTAGACGAAGGCCCAGAGGCCGGCCGCCGCGACGGCGCCGATCACGATGACGAAGAGGTTGTAGCCGGGGTAGGTGGCCCCCAGTATGGTGACGCTGCCGAGGGCATCCGAGAGCGCGCTGGCCGTGAGGGGATACGGTCCCCACACGAGGCGCAGGAGATCCTCGAGGATCAAGAGCAGCCCGAACGTGATGAGGAGCTGGTATTCCTCCGCCCGTCGGTAGAGCGGCCGCAGCATCGTCGGCTCGAGGATCGCTCCGGCGAGCGCGGCCGCGGCCGCGCCGACCAGGAGCACGAGGAAGAGCGCCGCCGGCGGAACGCTGCCCGCGATAAGCCCCACGGTCCAGGCTGCGACGTAGGCGCCCAGCGCGTAGAGGTTGCCGTGCGCCATGTTGACGATGCGCATGACGCCGTAGACGAGCGTCAGCCCGCTCGCGATGAGAAACAGGATGGACGCGTAGAAGAGGGAGTTCAGGATCTGGATGACTAGCGTGTCCACGGGATCGCCTTCACGGGCAGGTTCGTGCGGTTGTCGTCGACGGTGAGGGCGACCAGGACCACGTAGCGCCCGGCGCGGTCGACTCTCCGGAGGTCGACCCGGTAGATGCCGGGGTCGGCCGCTTCCACCGTGCCCGCCGCCGCCACCGCACGGTCCGGCCCGACCACGACGTAGTGGCCGAGGGGCAGGCTCCGCTTGTCCTGCTCGAGGACGCGCTTGACGAACGGCTCCCGCACGATCTGGTAGTCGCGGCCGAACCGGTCCATCCGCTCGACCTCGGCCTTCAGCAGGAGCTCCTCCGGTCGGACCTCCGCGTCCGTGACGAAGGCGCGGAGCGGGAGTGCGTGGGCGTTGAAGACGCCGAGCCCGCGCGGGTAGGAGAGGTCGCGGAAGACCTGGAGGACGCTCGTGTCGTCGGTCCAGCTCGCTAGCCGGTACGGCCCGTTGGTGACCAGGAAGTGTCCCGAGGCGTCGTGGAACGCGCGGAGCGCCGCCCACCGGCTCTCGGCCTCGGCGGGCGTGACCTGTCCGGCGAGCGCCGCCGGCACGTAGTGGCGCGCGGCCAGCTCGTCGAGGAGCGCCCGGAGACGCGTGCCGAGCGCCCGGTCACGGGCGAGGTCGAGCCAGGGCACGCCCCGCGCCTCCGCGGTCTCGCGCGAGAACGCCGCCAGGCCGCGGCTCACCGCCTCCTCCGCGAGGGCCAGCACCGGCCACGGCACGGTCGTCCACGGCGGCGCGATCAGGGCGGTGTCGGCGGGACTCGCTCCCGGCCGCTCGACGTACGCCTCGACGATGGGCACCGCGTAGGTGAGCTTGTCCTCGCCGAACGCGAGGACGTCGGTCTCGGTGCGCAGGACCCGGAGCGCGACCAGGCCTTCGCGTACCCGGGCGGTGGCGCGTGCGACCGCGGGTTCCTGGGTCCGCCAGGCGAGGCCGAGCGCGTAGAGGATGTCCGTGGCGTCCAGGGCGGTCTCGTCGTGGAACTTCGAGGCGAGCACCCGGTAGACGACGCGCGCGCCGGCGCGCTTCCCGGGTCCGACCGCGCGCGGTGCGCCGCTGCCCGGCTCGAACGCGAGGGCGTCCTCGGGAACCGGCAGGCTCGGCGTGCCGAGGTCCACCTGGGCGACGGTGACGCGATTGGGGATCCACCCGGCCCCGTGCGGGGAGGGGAAGAAAGCCGGATCGCCGAGCGCGAGCCAGAGGAGCCGGCCCGCCGGGTCGCTGAAGCCGGCCACCGGATTCCAGGCCGCCGCCGCGCGCTCCGGCACGCCAACCGTCAGCCAGCCATTCCACGGGAAATCCTTCAGCTTGACCGTGCGCGGGAAGATCGCGGAGCCGATCCCCGCCTGGGCGTCGTACGCGACGTTCTCGACGCCGCCCGAGTAGTCCTGGTTGAGGGGTTCCGTCCGGAGCGTGTAGCCGGCCACCGAGCGTTCGCACCCCGACCGGAGCAGCGAGACGAGCTCGCGCTCGAGCGTCAGCCGCTCGCGCTCGGGCATGCCGGCGTCGGAGACGAGGCGCTCGTGGAGCGCGTCGACGCGGCCCCGCGCGCCCGCGTCCTGCACGCCGTCACGGAGGGTCAGATAGGCCTGGTGCCACCCCGCCTTGAGCCAGGGGAGGCCGACGCCTCCATTCGGGCCCACGGCGTCCTGCGCCCACCAGGAAGAGACCTCCGCCAGCTCGACGGCGGCGTCCCAGTCCGGACCGGAGGACCGGAGAGCCGGCGGGACCAGGCCCTCCGTCCCGCTCCCGGCGGCGCGCACGCGCAGCGGAGCCCCGGTCCAGACCGCGCCGGTGACGGCGCCCGCCGCCGCGGCGAGATCGGCGTGCTGGAGGTAGTCGGGGTGATATGGCGTCACGGGATACGGGTACGCGCGGTACCCGGGAGCGGTCGCGAGGGCCTCCGCCACCGTCCGGGCGGCGAGGCAGCGCGCTCCGGCGTCCCCCGCGAAGCGGGCCGCCGGATTGAGCGTGACGATCACGTATGCGGCGAGCGACTCGACCGTCCCGACGGTGGAGGGGCGTGGGCGGCCGGCGAAGGGATCGACGCCGAGATAGGCGTGGAGCGCGCCGACCGCGAACTTCCGCGGCGCCGCGGCCGGGGCGAGCACGCTGAGGGTGATCTCCTGGGGGTAGTACGAGGCGTAGAAGGGAAACTCGTGACCGGCCCGGGCGGGGAGGGTCGCGAAGAGCCACGCGGCGAGCGTCGCGACGAAGAACGCCACTCGGTGCCGGCGGGCTCTCATAGCGGCGCGAGCTGGCTCCTCGTTGGGTCGGACGGGTCGGATGCGATCCAGGGGGACGCGGGCCCGGCGGGCACTGCCCGCCGGGCCCGGGAGTCTCGGCTACGCAGTCGCCTGCGGCCAGGTCTCCTCGATCCACTTGAAGGTCGTGGTCGGCTCGCCCTTCGGGTATCCGGGCGGCGCCGTGAGGCTGCGGATCGGCACCGTGATGACGCGCTTCTGGTCCAGCACCGGGAAGGGGTAGTCCTTCGTCTGCACGCTGAAGCCGGTGATGCCGTCCTTGTATCCCTGGTGGTTGTCGGCCCGGATGTGGATGTACCCGGCGGGGCTGTCGTACGAGAGCCCCTCGAGCATCGCGATGATCGCGTCCTCGTCCGGCCACCCGCCCACGAGCCGGTTCGCCTTCTCGATGGCGAGCTTCAGCATGTGGAGGGTGGTGTAGGAGCCCTCGGCCTGGAAGTTCGGGTACTCCTTCCAGCGGTCGTAGAATTTCTTCACGAACTGCGTGTTCAGCGGCCAGCGGTTGCCCGGCGGGTACGTGAAGTGGTAGTTCGAGTGGACGCCCGCCACGATCCCTTCCGGATGGTCCGGCCCGAGCGCGTGCGGGGCGACGCCGAAGGCCAGCGTGGTCGCCACCTTCATCTTCTTGAACAGGTCGTAGCGGAGCGCCTGCTTGTAGAGGGCGACGTAGTCACCGCCCCACACCGAGCAGAAGAGCAGGTCGGGCTTCGCCGAGATCGTCTTCGTGATGTGGGCCGTGAACTCCGTGGTCCCGAGCTTCGGCCAGGCCTCGGAGACGACGTCGATCTTGCCGGGCGTCAGCTTCTTCATCACGACGTTGAAGTGGTCGAAGGCGTTCCGCCCGTAGGAGTAGTCGGGGTGGATGTGCGCGATCTTCCGGACCTCGGGCCACGCGCTGGCGGCCGCGATCGCGGCGATGCCGCCGTCCGCCGACTGGATGTTCGTCAGCCGGAAGATGTAGTGGGGGTCCGGGACGGCCTTCTCGAAGAGGAAGTCCGTGCAGCCGTCGACGAAGATCGTCAGGCACTTGACTTCCTCGGCGACCGGGCCGAGGGCCGGCGTGTTGCCGCTCGAGATGACCCCGGTGAAGAGGTCGATCTTCTCCGAGAGCTTGAGCCGGCGGAGCTCCTTGACGTTGGCGTCGGTGCCCGCCGCCTCGTCGGCCTTCAGGGTCTCGATCTGGCGCTTGCCGAGGAGACCACCGTCCTTGTTGATCTCCTCCGCGGCCAGGATGTGGCCCTTGTAGGACTGCTCGCCGAGCACGGCGGCGGGGCCGGTGAAGAACGTCATGTGGCCCGTCTTGAACGGCGTGCTCGGGATGGTGCCCTTCGGAGTGAACTTCTGCTGCGCCTCCGCGGCCTTCGGCGTCACGATCGAGCCGGCGGTGGCCGCCGCCGCTCCGACCGTCATGCCCAGCCGCTTCAAGAGGTCGCGTCGGGTGACCTGCTCTGCCATCGGTGTCCTCCTTGCAAATGGTGCGCTCGGGGTCCGGACGCGGGTGGCGGGCGCTCCAGGCCCGCTCAAAGATCTGCGAAATTGCTGGCATTGCACCACGGGGCCTTCCGGGGTGTCAAGGCCGGCGAGGGCCGCCGCGCGCGGTCCGCGTGATGCGGTCCGCGTGATGTAGTCTGACGGGCGGGAGGTGGCGATGACCGGGTACGGTGGAAGAACGCTGCACGTGGACCTCACGACCGGGCGCGCGGAGGTCCGTCCCCTCGACGAGGGCACCGCGCGGGCCTTCCTGGGCGGGAACGGGCTGGCCGCCCGGCTTCTCTGGGAGGCGGCCGTGCCGGGCGTCGACGCGTTCGATCCCGCCAACCCCGTCGCCCTGGCCGTCGGCCCGATCACGGACACCATCGTTCCGGGCAACAGCCGCGCGTGCGTCGCCACCAAGTCGCCCCAGACCGGCCTCTTCTTCGACTCGACGTTCGGCGGGCGGTTCCCGGCCATGCTGAAGCGCACGGGCTTCGACGCCGTCGTCGTGACCGGCCGCGCCGCGCATCCGGTCTACCTCGCGGTCGACGAGGACGGCGCGACGGTCAAGGACGCGCGAGACGTCTGGGGCAAGACGACCCGCGACACCGTGGACGCGATCCAGGCCGCCGACGGCGCCGAGACCGACGTGCTGGCCATCGGCCCGGCGGGAGAGCACCGTGTCCGCTTCGCGTGTCTCGCCCACTACTGGAAGAACCGCGAGGGCGTGGCCGGACGCGGGGGGATCGGCGCCGTCTGGGGCTCGAAGCACCTCAAGGCGGTGACGGTTCGGGGCGCCCGGAAGACGGGGGTCGCCGATCCCGCTCGGCTCAAGCGGCTGGTCGACGAGACGCGCGAGCCGATGAAGAAGGGCACCGCGAACCTCTCGACGTACGGGACGCCGTTCCTCACCGGGCCCATCAATGCGATCGGCGCGCTCGGCGCCTACAACCTCCAACACGAGACCTTCGCCGACTGGGAGGTGATCGACGGCCGGTCGCTGAAGGAGCACTACCACGACCGCGACACCACGTGCCTGAAGTGCCCGGTGGCCTGCGGCAAGCAGTTCGCCGTGCCCGCCGACGTGCCGGCCTACGGCGGGGTGCGAGGCAAGATGCCGGAGTACGAGACGATCTTCGCCTTCGGCTCGATGCTCGGCAACGCCAACGCTCCCAGCATCATCCACGCGAACATCCTGTGCGACCTCCTCGGGCTCGATTCGATCTCCATGGGGGTGACGCTCGCCTTCGTGGCCGAGTGCCTGGAGCGCGGTCTTCTGACCCCCGCCGACGTGGGCGGGCCGTTCGGATGGGCGGACCACGAGGGGATGATCCGGCTCGTCGAGCAGACCGCGCGGCGCGAGGGGTTCGGGGATCGGCTTGCCGAGGGCTCGTGGCGGCTGGCCCGGGAGATCGGTCGCGGGGCCGAGCGGCTCCCCTACGCCGTGAAGGGGCTCGAGCTGCCGGCCCACTCGGCGCGCGCGCTCAAGGGCATGTCCATCGGCTACGCGACGGCGACCCGCGGCGGGAGCCACCATGACACGCGCCCCACGCCCCAGTACGCGCAGGGGTTCGACCGACGCTCCACCGCCGACAAGCCGGCGTTCGCCGCCAAGAGCCAGCACTTCACCGCCGTCGACGACAGCCTCGTCATGTGCCGCTTCACCTCCGAGCGGGGATTCGGGCTCTTCCTGAACGAGGCCTACGCGGGGCTCCTGTCGTCGGTGACGGGGTGGACGGTCGACGTGCCCGAGCTCGAGCGGATCGGCGAGCGAATCGTCAACCTCGAGCGGCTCTTCAACGTCCGTGAGGGCGTCCGCCGGAAGGACGACGTGCTGCCGTGGAAGGTGATGCACGAGCCGATCCCCGACGGGCCGTCGGCCGGGATGCACTGCCCGCCCGAGGAGCTCGATGAGATGCTCGACGCCTACTACGCGCTCCGGGGCTGGGACGCCGACGGCGTGCCGACGCGGGAGCGCCTGACCGACCTCGGCCTCGACGCGGTGCCGGGCGTGCTCGGGTAGGACCGGTCGGGCCGCGGGGCGCGCCGGGCGCCCTAGCAGCGGTTCGCGTCGTCGATGACGAGGGTGACGAGCCCGGTCGACGGCTCGTACCGGAAGTCGTTCCCCTCGCACTGGAAGGTCGGCGGCGGGTTCAGGAGCGTCGCCACCACGTCCTTGCTGGGCGGGTAGCCGCCGTGCTGGCCGAAGTAGAGCTGGAGCGAGGTCCGGATCGCGGCCACGGTCGCGCGGTCGGCGGCGAGCCGCGCCGCGGACAGCGGCTTCTGCTGCTGGATGGTCTCGATGGTCTTCGTCGTCGACACGAAGTACTGGTAGAGGAAGGCGCCGGCGATGGCCAGGATCACCACCACCACGAGGATCTCGACCAGCCCGAAGCCCGACTGACTCCGCGCGGCGCGAGACGTGGGCGCGCTGAGCCGCTGCACGCCGCCATCTTGAGTCGGAGCGTCGGCGGGTGTCAAGAAAAGCGCGCCCCGACCGCGTGCCCGACGAAGATGACGCCGGCCGCCGTCATGATCGCCACCGCCGTCCATCCCAGGAGGTTCAGCCAGAAGCCGTTCGTCGCCTCGCCCATGATCCGGCGGCTCCGGCCCACCAGCATCACGAGGACCAGGAGGGGCGGGGCCAGGAGCCCGTTGACCAGCGCGGCCAGGAAGAGGAGGCGGATGGGGTCGAGGCGCAGGCCGTCGAGCAGCACCCCGCCCAGGATCGCCGCCGCCATGACCAGGTAGAAGCGCCGCCCGCGCCGGGGCGGCAGGTCGAGCCCGCTCCGCCATCCGAAGGTCTCCGAGACCGCGTAGGACGCGGAGCCCGCGAGCACGGGGATCGCCAGGAGGCCGGTGCCGACGATTCCCAGCGTGTACAGGAGGTAGGCGGCGTCTCCCGCCAGCGGCCGGAGCGCCTCGGCGGCCTGCCGGCTGGACGCGACGTCGCCGAGGCCCGCGCGGTGGAGCGTCGACGCCGTGGTCAGCATGATGCAGTACATGACGAGGTTGGAGAACACCATCCCGGTCGTGACGTCGACGCGGGCCTCGCGGAGCTCGGCCGCGGTGGCGCCGCGGCGCCGAGCGACGCGCCGGCGATCGAGTAGGTGGCGATGCCGCTCGGATCGTCGTCCGAGGCGCCCGTGACGAGACCGGGCCCGAGGGCGGCGAGGTACGCGGCGGCCCCCCGGCGGCCGGCCCGGGCCGGCCCCGCGGCCTGGCCTCGCCGAGCGGGCCAGGCCACGGGTACCGGGCCGCGCGGTCAGCGGCCCGCGGCGGCCGTCACTCGCCGACGATCTGGACCTGCAGCCTCCGGTCACGTGGGCCGTCCAGCTCCGCCAGGATGACGCTCTGGTACTGGCCGAGCAGGACGTCACCGTCGGCCATGGCCAGGGCGATGGGCCGTCCCAGGAGCGTGGCGCGGAGATGCGCGTGCGCGTTGGCGCGGTCGCAGTCCGAGTACCGGGGATCGTCGTGGAGGTATCCGTCCCGACGCGGCACCAGCTTCTGCAGCACCGCGCCCAGGTCGTCGAGGAGCGCGGACTGGAACTCGTTGACGAAGACGGCGATCGTCGTGTGGAGCGAGTTGATCAGGAGGGTGCCGTTCTGGATGCCCGACCGGCTCACGACGTCCCGGACCTGCTTCGTGACGTCGAGGAACTGCTGGTTCTCCTCCGTGCGGACCTCGATCGTGTCGCGGAACACCTTCATCTGCGGCCTCCCTTGCCTCGATTCTGATGACGTCCGGCTACGTGGGGTTTCCACGCGGCCCGACGTCGCTGCCTGCGACCTGGTCACCCGGGACTCTGCCCGACCGGGGCGGAGTTCAGGCGGCGGGCGGTCCCCGCGGCAGCCACCGAGGGAGGGGAGTCGGATCGGGCAGGATTGCCGGGGGCCCGTGCCCCACGAGGGCCGCGCCCGAGTCCCGGCTCGCGTCGACGAACGTCGCGAGCGGGACGACGACCGTGAGCGCCGCGATCGCCGTGGCGGGGCCGGGAAGCGCGAATGCGGTCTCCGGTGCCGGCGTGAAAGCAAGGACTTGACCCAGTCCGAGATGCTGGACGACCAGAAGGATGATGGCAATTCGGCCTGCCCGGGTCAGCCCCAGTCCCCTGAGCTGCATGGCCTCCAGTATATGCACAGGTGCGATATACTGCTCGCAGTCGGGACACCCGATTCGCGAGCCGCCGACCGGAGGGTTCCATGCCGCTCTACATCATGCTGTCCTCCCTGTCCGAGACGGGTCGCCAGGTGCTGCGCAAGCTCCCCGGCTCGATCCGGAAGGTCAACGCCGAGGTCGGCCGGATGGGGGTCCGGGTCGTGGCCCAGTACGCGGTCCTCGGCCCCTACGACTTCGTCACCGTGCTCGAAGCGCCGGACAACGAGACCGTCTCGCGGGTCTCCGTGGAGCTCGGCGCCCGGGGTTCGGTCCAGATGATGACGATGCCCGCCATCCCGGTGGACGACTTCATCAGGCAACTGGCCAGCCGGCCCCGCCGTCGCGGCGCGCGCCGCCGCCGCTGACCTGCGAGCCGCCCTGGCGCGCCGCCCGCGCCTGACCGCCGGGGCCGGCTGATCCGTGCTCCTTCTTCCCGAGCGCTGCTTCGCCGCGGGCGCCCTCCACGACGGCTGGGCCGTCCGTGTCGAGGGGGGACGGATCGTGGCCGCGGGGCCCCGAGCGACGCTGCCGCCCGCGCCGGCCTCCTCGTCCGGAAGCGCGGAAGACGTCGTGTCGCTCCCCGGGCGGCTCCTCCTCCCCGGCGGCGTGAACGCCCACAACCACTCCTTCCAGTCGCTTCTCCGGGGGTTCGGGGACGACCTCGACTTCATGGGCTGGCGCGACCGCGTCCTGTATCCGTTCTCGCGGCGGCTCGACGCGCGGGGCATCGAGGTCGGGGCGGCGTTCGCGTTCGCCGAGATGCTGCGACACGGCATCACGACCGTCGTCGACTTCTTCTACGTGCAGGGCGGCGGCAACGCGAACGCCGAGGCGGCCATCCGGGCGGCGAAGCGGGTCGGGATCCGGCTCGTGCTGGCGCGCGCCTTCTACGACTGGACGGGCGCGCCCCCGGAGTACCGCGAGACGATCGCCGAGGCGAGTGACCGCTGTCGCGAGCTGATGGTCCGGTACGCCGGCGACCCGACGGTGAGCGTCCAGCCGGCGCCCCACAGCCTCCACGCCGCGTCCCCCGAGATGATCCGCGCGGCGGCGGCGGTCGCGGAGGACGCCGGCGTGCCGTTTCACATCCACGTCGCGGAGTACCGCGCCGAGCGCGAGCAGGTCGAGGCCCGGCATGGCGTCACCCCGGTGCGCTTCCTCGACCGCCTCGGCGTCCTGAGCCCCCGGCTGATCGGCGTCCACTGCGTGTGGCTGGACGGCGGCGAGGTGGAGCTCATGGCCGAGCGGGGCGCGCGCGTTGCGTACTGCCCCTCGTCGAACATGATCCTGGGTGACGGGGTGACCCGGCTCAGGGAGATGCGCGCGCTCGGCGTGCCCGTCGCCCTCGGCACGGACGGCGGCTGCACCAACAACCGGCTGTCGATCTTCGAGGAGATGCGGATGGCGGCCCTCCTCCAGAAGGTGACGCATCTCGACGGGACCGCCTTCGGCGCCGAGGAGGCGTTCCGGCTCGGGACGCTCGGCGGCGGTGAGGTGCTCGGCCTTCCGGTGGGGGAGATCGCGCCCGGCCGGCTCGGGGACCTGGTGGCCCTCGACCTCGGCCATCCGTCGCTCCATCCGCCGAACGCGCTCATGAAGAACGTGGTCTACGCGCTGTCGCCCCAGGCGATCACCGACGTGTGGGTGCACGGGCGCCGGGTGGTCCAGGACGGACGGCTCGCGACGCTCGACGAGGCGGCGCTCCTCCGCGAGGTGCGGACGCTCACGAGCGACTGGCGGATCTGATCACCCACGGTCAGTCGTCGCGGATCGACGTCCGCGGTCCGCCCTTGCTGAGCCGCTCCGCGGTTGACAGTCGCACGGGCGGCGCTTAGCTTGCTAGGGGTGTCGTGCGACCAGCGTGGCGCGAGGCCACGATTCTGCCGATGGAGTGTCCTGGCCCTCGTTCTCCTCTCGGTAGGCTGGGTTGAACCGACGCCCGCGCAGGAACGAGTCGCGCCACGGAAGGGCGGCGTCCTCAAGGTCGCCCTGAATGCCGAGCCTCCCTCGCTCGATCTCCAATGGAGCACCGCACTGGCCACGCAGCAGATCGGGTGGCACATCTACGAGACGCTGTACACCCTCGATCGGCAGTTCAATCCCATCCCGCTCCTCGCCGAAGGCCACACCGTCTCCGATGGCGGCCGGCAGTACGTCATCAGGCTCCGCCGTGGAGTGCGATTCCACAACGGCCGCGAGATGACGTCGGCCGACGTCGTGGCCTCGCTCCGGCGATGGGGCCGCGTCTCCGCCGTCGGCAAGCTGGTGTGGTCGTCCGTCGTGTCCGCCGAGCCGTCCGGGCCTCACGCCATCACGCTGAGCCTCCGCGAGCCGTCGCACTCGCTCCTGAGCGTCCTCGCCCGGCCCGTCAACGCGGCGGCGATCCATCCCCAAGAGGTCATCGAGGCTGCGGGAGACGGGCCGATCCGGGAGTTCATCGGCACGGGTCCCTTCCGCTTCGTCGAGCACCGACCCGATCAGTACGTTCGCGTGGCGCGCTTCGACGACTACGCGGCTCGATCCGAGCCGCCCGACGGCTACGGCGGCCAGCGCACCGCGTACGTGGACCAGATCCTCTTCATGCCGGTGACCGAGGCGTCTACGCGGCTGAATGGCGTCGAGAGCGGGGAGTACCACTACGCGCACCAGATCGCCCCCGAGTCCTACGAGCGCGTGCTCCGGAGCGCGGAGATCGAGGCGCAGATCGTGAAGCCCGCGATCTGGCCGGCGGTGGTCCTCAACCATCGCCAGGGGCTCATGACGTCGAAGAAGATCCGGCAGGCGTTCCAGGTGGCGCTCGACATGGAGCCGATACTGGCCGCCGGCATCGGCCACCGGGCCTTCTACCGGGTGGACGGCGGGCTGTTCTTTCCCGAGCAGCCCCTCTGGCGCTCGACCGGCGGCCTCGCCGCCTACGATCAGAAGAATCGCGCGAAGGCGAGCCAGTTGCTCCGGGAGGCCGGCTACCGCGGCGAGCCGGTCCGCTGGCTGACCACGCGGGACTACGAGCACATGTATCGGACCGCGGTCGTGGTCAAGCAGCAGGTCGAGGACGCGGGATTCGTCGTCGACCTGCAGGTCGTGGACTCGGCGACGATGATCAAGCGCCGGAGCGTGCCCGAGCTGTTCGACGCCTTCTCGACGGCGTTCGGCTTCAGCCCGGACCCGGCTCTGAGCTCGGCTCTCGCCTGCGCCTGGCCGGGCTGGTGGTGCAACGAGGAGAAGGAGCGCCTGCTCCGCCAGGTCAATCGAACGGGCGACCTCCGCGAGCGACAGGCGCTGATGGACAAGATCCAGGTGCTGTTCTATGAGGACGTCGGTCGGGTCAAGCTCGGTGACGCCTTCTGGCTCGACGTCTCCCGCAAGGAGGTGCGCGGCGTGCGCGCGACCTACGATCTCGCCTTCTGGAACGTGTGGCTTGCCGCGCCCTGAAATCGTCGACGATGTCCTGATCGGGGTGCGGTTCCTCCGGGGCTTCCCCGGATTTCTCCGTCATCCCATCGATCCACCGCGGGCCCGCCAGATCCTCGATCGGCGCTTCAGAGAGCGCGCGGCGGGCTTCCTTACCGTCGTGCGCGAGGGCGCGTATCGACGCCCCGGCAGCCCCTATCACCGTCTCCTGACGGCCGCCGGCTGCGAGTACGGAGACCTCGAGCGGCTCGCGCGCCAGGAGGGTGTGGATGGCGCGCTGGAGAGGCTCCTGCGCGAGGGCGTTTACGTGACGCTCGACGAGTTCAAGGGGCGGCGCCCCATCGTGCGCGGGTCCGTGACCTTCACCACCGACCCGACGCAGTTCCGCAACCCCATGTCGGGAGCCCACGTCGCGTTCCCCTCCGGCGGAAGCCGTGGCAAGGCCACCCCGATCCTCTTCGATTTCGCGTTCATCCGGGATCTCAGCGTCAACACCTGCGTCATCCTGAGCGAGCTCGGCGGGCTGGGGTGGACGCGGGCATGCTGGGACGTCCCAGGCAGCGGCGTGATGATCCGCGTCCTCGACTTCGCCAGCCTCGGCCTGCGCCTGGACCGCTGGTTCTCGTACGTCGACCCGGGACTCCCGAGCCTCCCGCGACGCTACCGCTGGAGCTTCCGGACGGTGTGCTGGGGCAGCCGGATGGCGGGCCGTCCGATCCCGCACCCGGTTCACGTGCCGCCCGACGACCCGCTGCCGGTCGCGCGATGGATGACGTCCGTGCTCCAGGGGGGCGGCACGCCGCATCTCCTCACGTATGCGACCTCGGCGGTGCGGCTGTCGCAGGCCGCGATCGGGGCGGGGCTGGACCTGCACGGCGCGCGCATCTGGGTGGGCGGCGAGCCCTTGACGCCGGCCCGCGCGGCGAGCATTCGCCAGTCCGGCGCCCACCCGTTCACGCGGTACGCCACCATGGAATCGGGCGCCATCGCGGCGAACTGTTTTTCCCCGGAGACCTCCGACGACGTCCACGTGTACGAGGACCTCCACGCGGTGATTCAGCCGGACGCCGCGGCGTCCGGCGTCGGAGTTCCCGCGGACGCCCTGTTCGTTTCGTCGATCCGGCCCACGGCCCCCCTTATCCTGATCAACGCCTCGACCGGGGACCGGGCGATGCGCTCGAAGCGCGCGTGCGGCTGCCCGCTGGAGCGGCGGGGGTGGACAACTCACCTGCGCAGCATCCGTAGCTTCGAGAAGCTCACGGCCGGCGGCATGACCTTCCTGGATGCGCACGTGGTCCAGGTGCTCGAGGAGACGCTCCCCGCGCGCTTCGGCGGCGGTCCGACGGACTACCAGCTCCTCGAGGACGAGACCGCCAGCGGGCACCCTCGACTCCGGCTGCTCGTCCACCCCCGGCTGTCCGGCATCGACCCGGCGGACGTGGTCCGCGTCTTCCTCGAGTCGCTCGGCGCCGGTTCCGCGCCGGAGCAGATGATGGAGCGCGTCTGGCAGGACTCCGCGTTCGTCACGGTCGAGCGCGCCGTCCCGCGCGTCACGGCGGCGGGCAAGGTCCAGCACGTTCACGTCGAGCGAGGGCCCGCGGTCCAGCGGGCGGGGAGCGCGCGATGAAGTTCGGGTTCATTCCGACCGAGGGCGGGCACATGGCCCGCGAGGCGCTGGCGGAGGTCGACCACGCCGAGGCGCTGGGGCTCGACTCCGTCTGGATGGAGGAGCACCACGGCGTCCGCGGTCACTACTGGCCGTCGCCGCTGGTCGTGCTCGCGGGCTTCGCGGCGCGCACGTCCCGCATGCTCCTCGGCACCGACGTCGTGGTGCTGCCGTTCTACGACCCGGTGCGCGCGGCGGAGGACGCGGCGATGGTGGACGTGCTGTCGGGCGGGCGGCTCGTGTTCGGCGCCGCGATCGGGTACCGCCCGGACGAGTTCGCCCTCTACCGCACGCCGCTCGAGAAGCGCGGGGCGCGGTTCGAGGAGGCTCTCGAGCTCATCCGCGCCCTGTGGACCCAGGACTCGGTCAACCATCCGGGCCCGCACTATCCGCTCCAGAACGCGCGCCTCGAGCCGAAGCCCATCCAGCGGCCGCACCCGCCCATCTGGATCGGCGGCTGGGGCGAGCTGATGATCCGCCGCGCGGCGCGGCAGGCCGACGCGTGGGTGCCCGGCCCGACGGCCCATCTCCAGAAGCTGCTCGACGGGAAGGCGCGCTACCAGGCCGAGCTACGGGCGGCGGGCCGTCCCGACCCGGCGGAGTGGCCGCTCACGCGCGACACCGTGATCGCCGACACCGACGCCGAGGCCCTCGAGCTCGCCGAGCGCCACCTCCTGGTGAACTATCGCGACGAGTACGGCGGGGGGCGCTGGAAGCACCCGCTGATCGGCGCGGAGGACGCCACGCCCGTCGACCAGCTCGACGCCTTGGGGAGGGACCGCTTCATCATCGGCGGGCCCGAGCGGTGTCGCGCCCAGGTCCGCCGCTTCGTCGAGGCGTTCGGGGCGACGCACGTCATCTTCCGGCTCTACTTCCCCGGGATGCCCCACCGCCACATCCTCCGGGAGCTGGAGCTGATCGCCCGGGAGGTCGTCCCCGCCTTCCGCTGAGCGTCCGGGCGGCGCGGAGCGGATCGTCGCACGCGCGAGGCGTACAATACCCGGGATGCGCCGCAACGCGCTGTTCTGGAGCATCCTCGTCCTCGCCCTCGCCGTCGGTGTCGTGGCCACCCTCGATCGGTACGGGCGCCTGGGCCGTACCTTCGCGGGCTTCTGGGTCCTGGAGAACCTCCTCGTCGCGGTCGGCGGCCCCGAGCGAGGGCCGCTCGAGCCCTTCGACGTCGTCCGGGCCATGAACGGGCAGGTGCTCGAGAGCGGCCGGGACATCCAGACGACGATCGAGAGCCAGGATCCGCGGACGACCTTCCACTACATCATCTACCGGCGCGGTCAGCTGGTCGAGGCGGACGTCACCACGCGCCTCTACGCACGGCGCGACTTCGCGCGGTTCCTGATCGAGGGCGCGCTCCAGGGCCTGCTCCAGCTCGCGATCGGCGCCATCGTGTTCCTGCTCCGTCCCGGGCACCCGAAGAGCTGGCTGTTCCTGAGCTTCCTGCTGATCGCCTACGTCGTGAACATCACGTTCGCCGACGCCCACACCACGTACCGCTTCACCGAGCTGTTCCTGACGGCCTGGGCGTTCTGGCCCGCGACGTTCCTGCACCTCGCCCTGACGTTCCCGCAGCGCCGGGGGATCGTGCGCCGCTTCCCGCGGGTCGTCTGGCTGCCCTACCTGGCCTCGGCGCTCGTCGCGGCGTTGATGGTGCTCCCGCTCCCGCACCGGGACGTGCGGATCCTGCTCGCCGTGCCGATCGCCGGCGCCGCCTACTGGGGCGTCGCGCTGATCCTGCTCGTGCTGTCGCTCGCCCGCGCCAGCGTCGTGGGAGGCACCCCGCTGATCCGCCAGCGGGCCCGGATCCTGTGCGCCGCGTTCGTCCTCGGCTACGTCCCGCCGATCCTCGGGACCGCCGCGGAGGCGGTGTTCCAGGTGACGGTGCCGTACCTGAACGAGATGTGGAAGCTGACGCTCCTGTTCCCCATCGTGATGGCGTACGCGATGGTCCGCTACGACCTCTTCGACGTGCGCGCCGCCATCCGGGCCGGCGCCGTCTACTCCGCGGTGACGGGACTCGTCGTGCTCGCCTACACCGGCGCGATCGCGGCGATGGACATCCTCCTCGCGAACTGGGAGGCCGCGCAGTCGCCCATCGTCGCCGCCGCGGTGATGGCGGTGCTGGTCGTGGTGCTGCTGAACCCGCTGTACCTCCGCTCCCAGCGGCTGGTCGACCGGCTCTTCTTCCGGCAGCGCGTCGACGTCCAGCGGTCGATCGAGCGCGTGTCGGAGGTCATGAGCGGGCTCCTCGACCTGCGCCGGATCGTGGAGCTGCTCACCCAGACGGTCGAGGAGCAGATCCATCCCGACCGCCAGGAGCTCTATCTGTTCGACGCGCGCACGCAGGGCTACGCGCAGGCGGACCGGGACGAGGCCGACGAGCGGGACGGCCGGCCCCCGGTCGATGCCGGGTCGCCGCTGGTCCGGTGTCTCGACCTCCGCCGCCAGCCCCTGACGCGCGAGCGCGTCGAGGAGGACCCGGCGCTCGAGGAGTACCGGACCGGCTGCCTCCACGCGATGGACGGGCTCGGCGCGACCATGGTGGTCCCGTTCCTGTTCCAGGGCCGCGTGACCGGCTTTCTGGCTCTCGGCCCGAAGCGCTCCGGTCTCGGCTACTCGAGCCAGGACGTGGGACTCCTCCGCCTCCTGGCGAACTCGAGCGCGCTGGCCCTCGAGCACGCGCGGGCGTACACGGCGCTCCAGGAAACGAACGTCGAGCTGAGCGCCGCGATCCGCCGGGTCGAGATCCTCGAGAGCATCCGCGCGAACCTGGCGAAGTTCGTGCCCCGGACCGTGCAGGACCTGATCGAGCGCGCGCCGGAGGCGCCCGAGTTCGACAAGCGGGAGACGAACGTGACGGTGCTGTTCGTCGACCTGGTCGGCTACACGCGGCTCACCGAGCGCCTCGAGCCCGGCCGGGTCAACGAGCTGGTGGAGCGGTGCTTCGGCGCGTACCTCGACGAGATCCTGCGGCGCGGGGGCGACGTGAACGAGACGGCGGGCGACGGCCTCATGGCCATCTTCCGAGACGGCGACGCCAGCCAGCACGCGCGGCAAGCGGTGAAGTGCGCCCTCGGAATCCTGCGCCGGACGCGCCAGCTGAACGACGCGCTCCACGGGCTTCCCGAGCCGCTCGCGGTCCACGTCGGCGTGAACTCGGGTCTGGCCACCGTGGGGGCGACCAAGATCGAGGGCGTCAACGGCACGCGGTGGACCTACACCGCCTCGGGCCAGGTGACCATCGTCGCCGCGCGCCTGGCGGCGCTCGCCCGGCGCGACGAGATCCTGATCGGGGCGGGCACCCGCGAGCCGCTGGGCGACGAGTTCTCGTTCGAGGGTCTGGGGGAGCGGCCCCTCCGGAACGTCGAGGCGCCCGTCCGCGTGTTCCGTCTGGCGCTGCCCGAGCCCGTCTCCGCGGCGGTCACCGCCTGAGCGGCGCGCCCGCGCGGGCGCCGGCCGATCGAGAGGACCAGGCGGCGCGCGGCCTCAGCCGCGCTCCATCGTCCAGAACTCGGCCCCGAAGTGGTCCCACGGCAGGCGCCACTCGTCGGTCCGGTCTCGATCCGCGGTGAAGAACCGGTTGACGGCGTAGATGATGGTCTGCGGCGTCGCACCGAGGTTCGCCAGTCCGTGCGCCACGCCGCGAGGGATCAGCAGGCGATGGCAGTGTCCGCCGCCCAGGACCAGGCGCTGGGGCGTCCGGGCCTCGTTGCGGTCGTCGCGCCGGACGTCGGCCAGCCCGACGAGGAGCGTCGAGTCGGGCGGCACGATGAAGAGGTCGTCCTGATCCATGTGGACGTGCCACGCCTTCACGGCGCCGGGCTGGAGCAGGCTCCAGTTCCACTGGATCGGCCGGAACGCGGCGAGTCCCTGGATGCCGCCGTCCTCCGCGATCCGGGCCATCTCGGTGAAGAGACCGTCCGCGCTCCGCGAGACCGCCACCTCGGACAGCTCGACGCCGGGGATCGGTGCGCGCGGCGCGTAGGACTGGCGGGTGAGCCGCTTCCGCGCCTCCTCGACAAGGTCGTCCGGCGTGAGAGGTCGGGGTTCCATTGCAGGGGAATCTTACCATCGCGCCGGGTGCTACCTCGACCGGCGCGCGTGAGCGGGGCCGGCCCCGCTACCCGTCGGCGTAGGTCGGCGTAGAGGGCGTCGCCGGCCGATCGGTCTCGGCTCTGCGGTCGGGCGGCGACGTGAGATCGCGCTCGGACCGCGGGGCGTGCATGCGCCATCCCACCGCACCGGGTCCAGACACCCGCTCCGACGGCGCCGTCGATTGCGAGGCCACGGAGCGACGGGTAGGATGGGCGCACCATGCACCTCCTCTCCGCCGACGCCCTGCTCGGTCTCGCCACGCTCACCCTCATGGAGATCGTGCTGGGCATCGACAACGTCGTGTTCATCGCGATCCTGGTGACGAAGCTGCCGGCCAACCAGCAGGCGCTCGCGCGTCGGCTCGGCCTGACGCTGGCGCTCGGCATCCGCATCCTGCTGCTCCTGGCCATCTCGTGGATCATGGGGCTGACCCGGCCGCTCATCACCGTCACCTCGTTCGAGCTGTCGGGCCGGAGCCTCATCCTGCTGGGCGGGGGGCTCTTCCTCATCTTCAAGGCGACGCGGGAGATCTACGAGAAGGTCGAGGGCGAGCCCCACGAGGCGAGCGCCGGCCGGCCGCGCGCCGTGTTCGGCTGGGTCCTCCTCCAGATCCTCTTCCTCGACATCGTGTTCTCGCTCGACTCCGTGATCACCGCCATCGGCATGGCGGACCAGGTCTCCATCATGGTCATCGCGATGGTCCTGGCCATGCTCGTGATGCTGGTGTCCGCGGGGGCCCTCAGCGCGTTTGTCGAGCGGCACCCGAGCGTGAAGATCCTCGCGCTCGCCTTCCTGCTCCTCATCGGGGTGATGCTGGTGGCCGAGGGCATGGGTACCCACATGGCGAAGGGCTACGTGTACTTCGCGATGGCGTTCTCCCTCCTGGTCGAGATGCTGAACATGCGCTACCGGCGCCGCCAGGGCGGCCGGCGGCACGCCTGACGATGGCGCCGGGCGAGCGGACGGCCCTCGTCACGGGCGCGGCGCGCGGGATCGGTCTCGCCATCGCGCGGCGGCTCGCCACGGACGGACTGCGAGTGGCCCTCGTCGACCTCGACCGCGAGCGGGTCGAGACGGCGGCCCGCGAGACGGGCGCCGGCGCGGTCGCGCTCGTGGCGGACGTGACCCGGAGCGCCGAGGTCGACGCGGCGGTGCAGGCGGTCGTGGACCGCTGGGGCCGCCTCGACGTGGTCGTGAACAACGCGGGCATCACCGGGCGCTCGTTCCCCATCTGGGAGCTCGACGACGCGGACTGGGAGCGCGTGCTGTCGGTCGACCTGACGAGCGTCTTCTACTGCTGCCGGGCGGCGATCCGCGCGATGCTGCGGCAGGGCACGGGGCGGATCGTCAACATCGCCTCGATCGCCGGCAAGGAGGGCAACCCCACGCTGGTGCCGTACTCGAGCGCCAAGGCGGGGGTGATCGGGCTGACGAAGGCGCTCGCCAAGGAGGTGGCCACGCGCGGCATCCTGGTGAACGCCGTGGCGCCGGCGGTGATCGGCACCGAGCTCCTCCAGCAGATGGAGCGGAGCACGGTGGATCTCCTCGTCTCGAAGATCCCGATGGGCCGCGTCGGGCGGCCGGACGAGGTGGCGGCGCTCGTCGCGTGGCTGGCGTCCGAGGAGTGCTCGTTCAGCACCGGCGCCGTGTACGACCTGTCCGGCGGCCGCGCGACCTACTGAACCCTGGACCTCTCGCAGGAGGCGACACGATGGCGGGTGTGCTGACCGTGGTGGCGAAGATCTTTCCGAAGCCGGGTCGGGAGAGCGAGGTCGAGGCCCTGCTCGTCAAGATGGCGGCGGCGGTGCGGCAGCACGAGCCGGACTGCCTCGTCTACCGGCCCCACCGCTCGACGGCCGAGCCGACCGGCTTCTACTTCTACGAGCAGTACCGCACCGACGCGGCCTTCGAGTTCCACCGGACGGCCCCGCACCTGGCCGGGTATCGCGCCGAGATGAAGGAGCTCGTCGCGCGGCCGTCCGAGATCGACCTCTACCGCTCGCTGACCGCCTGACCGTCAGGCGGGCGCGGCGCCGATCTCCGTCCGGGGGGCGCGGGCCTCCGAGATCGCCCACGACATGAACGCCGCCGCCCCCGAGAGGGCGGCCCCGCCGACGAAGAAGGCCACGTAGCCGCCGGTCGCGTCGTGGATCACCCCGCCCGCGTACGAGCCGAGGGCGGCTCCGACCTGGTGGCTCAGCGCCACCAGACCGAACACCGTGCCCGCCGATCGCCGGCCGAACAGCACCGTGGCCAGCGCGGTCGTCGGGGCGACCGTCGAGAAGTCGACGATGCCGAACGCGACCGCGAACACGAAGAGCGACGCGGGATCCCGCGCGAAGATCAGGAAGACGAGGGTGACGGCGCGGCCCGCGTAGATCCAGCCGAGGAGCCGCGTGTACCCGACCCGGTCGGACACGGCGCCGGAGAGCGTCGTGAACACCATGTTCACGAGGGACAGCACGCCGAACGCGGTGGCGGCGGTGACGGCGGCGACGTGGTGGTCCAGAGCGTACGGGATGAAGTGCGTGTCGATGAGCCCCCCCGTGGTCACGCCGCACACGAAGAAGGAGAGCGCGAGCCACCAGAAGTTGGCGTGGCGCACGATCTCCGAGAGGAGCATCGGGGCTCCCGCGGCGCCGGCGCCCGCGTGGGGGCGCCCCGCGACGTGTTCGGGGTCGTCTCGCAGCAGGAGCAGGACGATCGGGAGCGCGACGACGAGGATCCCGCCGCCCAGCCACAGGAACGCGGCCCGCCAGCCGAGGCTGCCGATGAGCGCCGCCATGAGGGGCACCAGGACGAGCTGTCCCGCCGCCGACCCCGCCGCGACCACGCCCAGGGCGAGCCCGCGCCGCTTGGTGAACCAGCGGGCGACCGCCACGGCGGAGGTCGGGCTCGACGCGCCTCCGATGCCGAACATGATCAGGACGCCGAAGATGAAGTACGCCTGCCAGAGGCTCACGATCGAGCTGACGGCCGCCGCGCCCACGCCGAGGAGGGCGACGCTTCCCGCGAAGATCGCGCGCGGGCCCATGCGGTCGGCCCAGCGCCCGGAGAGCGCCTGGGAGATCCCGTAGACGACGAAGCCGAGCGACGCGGTGAGGCTCACCGCGGCCCGGTCCCATCCGAACTCGGTCTCCCAGGGGTTGACGAGGAGGCCGATCGTCCCGCGCAGGCCCAGGGCGACGGCCTGGGCGAAGAACATCACGCCCACCACCACCCACGCGTACCGTGACTCTTGCCCGCGCTCGTCCGTCACCGCGCCCTCCCGCCGGGTACTCTTCCCGACGAACGTTTAGATGCCCCGCTCGCCGCCGCGGATTCCCGGCCGCCCAGGGGTCGTCCGGCCGGCGGCCGCGATGACGCCGGCGAGGGTCTTCGCTATGATCGGGCGCGATGGACGGCCAGATCGAAGGGGCCCTCGCGGCGCGGATCGCCGGCGACCCGTACGGACGCTGGCTCGGGATCGAGCTCGTCGAGCTCCGGGCCGGCTACTGCCGGGCCGCGCTCACGCTCCGCCCCGAGATGGCGAACTTCCACGGGAGCCCGCACGGCGGCGCCATCTTCTCCCTCGCCGACTTCGCCTTCGGCGGCGCCTGCAACGGGCACGGCGAGCCGGCGGTCGCGCTGACCGTGACGATCCAGTTCCACGCGCCCGCCCGCATGGGGCGCCGGCTCGTCGCGGAGGCCCGCGAGACGCGGCAGGGGAAGCGCGCCGGGTTCTACGCGATGACCGTGACCGACGAGGCCGACGGCGCCGTCGTCGCGACGTGCCAGGCCGTGTCCCTCCGGACCGACGCCCACCGGCCGCGCTGAACGCCGCCGGGGGCTCCGGTCCGGCCCGCGCTCACCGGCCCGACAGCCGCAGCAGCTCCTCCAGCGCCTTCGCGTTGAACGGCTGCGGACCCCGCAGGATGAAGTGCTCGACGCCCGCGTCGACGAGGGCGTCGATCTGTCCGTAGAGGTCCGGGCTGATCGAGCACGTGCGCTCGACCGCCTTCGGGTCTCGCCCCACCTTCGCGCACCACTCGTTCAGGATCTCGTTCTTCCGCCGCCAGTTGTCGACGGGCGGGAACGTGTTCCACATGTCCGCGTGCTGCGCGGTGAGCTTGAGGGTCACCTTCTCGCCGCCGCCCCCGATCATGATCGGCACGCGGCCGATCGGCGGGGGCGTGAGCTTCCCGAGCCGCGACTTGACCCGGGGGAGTGCCGCGCCCAGCTCGCGCAAGCGTGACGCCGCGGTCCCGAACTCGAAGCCGTACTCCGTGTAGTCGCGCTCGAACCAGCCGGCGCCGATGCCGAGGATGGCGCGGCCCCCGCTCAGGTGGTCGATGGTGGCAATGTCGCAGGCCAGGAGCTCGGGGTTCCGGTAGCTGTTCGCGTGCACCAGCGACCCGAAGCGGGCGTGCCGGGTCTCGACCGCCATCGCCGCCAGGATCGGCATGCAGGCGAAGTGCGGGCCCTCGGGCGGGCCGTAGAGGGGGAACATGTGGTCCCACACCCAGAGCGTGTCGACACCGAGCGCGTCCGCGCCGCGGTAGGCCTCGCGGATCTGCTCGATGGTGCAGTGCTGGGGGTGGATCTGGTAGCCGACGCGAAATCGCATGGACGACCTTGCCTCTCTCCGCCGGGGACCCGGTCCGCGACGGCGATCAGTAGCCTCGGGCCCGGTCCACGAGGTTCAGGAGCGGGACGCCCTCGAGATAGCGGCGCAGGTTCTCGGCGAAGAGCTCGGCGCAGCGGTCGTCGTAGCTCGGCATGAAGCCCGAGACGTGCGGCGACAGGATCACGTTGTCGAGGTCGTAGAAGGGGTGCCCCGGCCGCGGCGGCTCCTCGGCGAACACGTCGATGGCCGCGCCGGCGATCCGACGGCCGGCGAGGGCGTCGGCGAGCGCCGTCTCGTCCACCGAGGCGCCCCGCCCCACGTTCACGAAGTATGCCGAGGGCTTCATGAGGGCGATCGTTGCGCGGTCGACCATGTGCCGCGTCTCCGCGGTGAGGGGGGCGCACAGCACGACCGCGTCGCAGCGGGGGAGCATGCGCGGGAGCTCGTCCGGACCGTACCAGCCGGCGGGGAGGCGGCCGTCGGGGTCGCCGGTGCCGGGGAGGGCGTACCCGCCGTCGGTCCGGTGCGCGGGGTCGCGCTTGCACGCGAGGACGCTCATGCCGAGCGCGGCGACGGCGATGCGCGCGAGCTCGCGGCCGATGCTCCCGTAGCCGATCACGCCGAGGGTCGCGCCCCGGAGCTCCGTCGGCACGAACAGGGGCCAGCGGCGCGCGTCCGGCGGCCAGGTGCGCTTCCCTTGCCACTCCAGCATGCCTGGCACCCGGTGGGCGAGCGCCAGGAGCATCGTGAGCGCGTACTCCGCGATGGTCGCGGCGTGGACGCCGCTGGTCGTCGTGAGCGGGATCGCGGAGTCCCGATAGAGCGGATGCTCGTGGAGCGAGTTGATGCCGGCCATGTGGAGCTGGACCCAGCGGAGGTCGGGGGCGAGCCCGAGGTCCCGGGGCGGGCTCCCGGTGTAGAGGGCCTCGACGCCCCGGTAGTCGGCGCGGTCCGGCTCGGCGCGCGTCACGCTGAGGCGCGGTGCGGCCGCCCGGATGCGGGCCAGCTGGTCGTCGTTGAACGGCATGGTGACGAGCACGCGCGTCACTCCGCCCTCCGCCGGGGCCCCCGGACGCGTCACGGCCAGTAGGGGTGCACCTCGAAGATCTGCCGCTTGATCTGGCCGCGGAACTCCGGAAAGCGCTTGATGTCGTCGGCCGACGCCTTGCGCTCCGGCGAGGCGAGCGCGGCGTCGAGGTCCGCGCGCGAGTCGAACAGGAGGTCGGCGACCTGGTAGAGCTCGTCGCCGGGCGCGCCCTTGGCGATCGTGATCCGGCGGACCCCCGGCCACTTGCGGACGGTCGGGAGATGCGACTCCCAGTAGTACCGATCGAAGGCGGCCGGATCTGCCGGCTGCCCCGCGTACATCACCGAAAGCTTGACCATGTCGGGTGTCCTCTCGCGGCCCTCGGGCCGCCGTTCGACGGTGGAGCGCGTCACTCGAAATCTTACGTCGGCGCCGGCCGCGCACGAAGAGGGGTGCCTCGACGCCGGGCGAGTCGGGCGGCCGAGCTCCCGCCGCTGGCCTCATCGAAGCGTGGTGTTGCGTGACCACGGCTATCTCCGCATGCTGGGGGGGAAGAATATCCTGGAGTGGTCGGTGACGCCGTGGGAGGCGCTCCGCGCGATGATCGAGCTGGGCAACGGGTGCGTGCACGCCGGGCGTGACCGAGCTCGTGCTCCGGGATCTTCTGGGTCCTTGACCGCTACGACCGCCCCTCGCGACCGGCGCGGCCGATCCTCGGCACCGGTCGCGCCATGACCTCGGAGAAGGCCGCGCGGACGCTCCGCGTCCGCGAGTGCGTGAAGCGGTACGCCGGGCCATGAGCGGGGCCAGCCCCGCGGCGGAGCGCGCCGGGCGCCTGCGCGTGGCCGTCACGGGCGCCACGGGTCTCGTCGGCAGCGCCCTCGTGTCCGCGCTGCGCGAGGCGGGCCACCGCGTCGACCGCCTGAGCCGGCGGGTCCCGGCACCGGGGTCGACGGACGTCCAGTGGGATCCCGCCCGCGGCCAGCTCGACCCCCGCGCGCTGGAGGGCGTGGACGCGGTCGTCCACCTCGCGGGCGAGCCCATCGCCGCCCTGCGCTGGACGCCGGCGGTCAAGGCACGGATTCGCGGGAGCCGCGTGGACGGCACCCGGCTCCTGGCCGAGACGCTGGCGCGCCTGCCGCGACGGCCGCGCGTGCTGGTCTCGACCTCCGGCGTCGGCTACTACGGGGATCGGGGCGACGCGCCGCTCACCGAGGAGAGTCCGGCGGGCGCGGGCTTCCTCGCCGACGTGTGCCGCGCCTGGGAGGCGGCCGCCGACCCCGCGCGCGCCGCGGGCATCCGGGTCGTCCACCCGCGGGTCGGCGTCGTGCTCGCGGGCCACGGGGGCGCCCTGCCGCGGATCGCGCTCCCGTTCCGGCTCGGCGCGGGCGGCGTGATCGGCAGCGGCCGGCAGTACTGGAGCTGGATCGAGCTCGGCGACCTGGTGCGGGTCCTCGAGCTCTGCCTCGCGCTCGACGCGCTCGCCGGCCCGGTGAACGCGGTCGCGCCCGCGCCCGCGACCAACCGCGAGCTCACGCGCCTCCTGGGACGCGTGCTCGGGCGGCCCACCTGGGTCCCGCTCCCGGCGCCGGCGGTCCGGCTCCTCCTCGGCGAGATGGGGCAGGCGCTGCTCCTCGACAGCGCCCGCGTCCTGCCCCGTCACCTCGAGCGCGCCGGCTTCCGCTTCCGGCACCCGGAGCTCGAGGGCGCGCTCCGCGTGGCGCTCACGGGTGAGCCGGCGCGCGTCGTCCCCCGCTGACCGGTGGCGGGCTCCGGTGCCGCGCGGGTCGGACGCGGCGATACCAGTACAATTGGCGGGACCGGGAGGCGTGACGGAGCCGTGCCCTGCGTGAGGGTCAGAGCGGAATCTGAATGAGAGGACTCGAGGCGCGGCTCGTTGCCGACGTCCGCGCGCTCCGCCGGCGCGATTCCCGCGGCGCCATCCTCCTCGCCGTGCCGAGCCGGCTCCTCGGGGCGCACGTCCGAGCGCGGGTGGTACGCGAGCTCGGCGGCGTCGCCGGGATCGACGTGGTGACGCTGCCCGAGGTGGCCGAGCGCGTTGCCCTCCTTCCGCTGGCGCTCGCCGGGCGCGCGCCCTTGCCGGCCGTCGCCGACCGGCTCCTCGTGGACCGCGCGATCCGCGCGACGGTGCCGCCGTCGGGCGGCTACTTCTCCGGGGTCGTCGACGCCCGGAACTTTCCGGCGGCGATGCTGCGGACGGTTCTCGATGTCAAGCACGCCGGGCTCGGCCCCGCCGACCTCGAGGCGGCCTTCCCGGAGAGCGCGAAGGTCCGCGAGCTGGCAGGCGTCCACCGCGAGCTCGAGGCGGGACTCCGCCGGCAGGGCTACTACGACGCCTCGGACCTCCTGGGCGAGGCCGCGCGCCTGGTGGCCGCCGAGCCGGCGCGGCTCGGGGCGATCGCGGTGCTGGCCTTCGGGTTCGTCGAGCTGAACCCGCTCGAGCTGCGCCTCCTCGAGGCGTGCGGCCGCGGGGCCGCCGTGCTCCGCTACGCGGCCGACGCCGGGGCGGCCGCGCCGCCGGAGGCCGCCGCCATCGAGATCGTCGCGGCGCCGGGCGAGGAGCGGGAGGTGCGGGAGATCGCCCGCGTGATCCTCGGCCACGTCGAGGGCGGCGGCCGGCTCGACGAGGTCGGCGTCCTGCTCCGCCGCCCGGCCGCGTATCTCTCGGCGGTGCGGGACGTGTTCGGCGCCGCGGGCATCCCGTACGTGCTCGGGACGGCGCCGGCGATCGGCGAGACGCGCGCGGGTCGGAGTCTCCGCCTCCTCGCCGAGGTGCGCCGCTCGGACTTCGCCCGCGCGGGGGTGATGGAGTTCCTCGCCTTCGCCGACCTCCGGCCCCGGCCGGGCACGAGCCCCGCGGAGTGGGAGCGGCTCTCCCGCCAGGCCGGTATCGTCGGCGGTGCGTACGAGTGGCGCGCGCGGCTCGACCGCCTGGACCGGCGGCTCGCGCCCGTGCCGGAGATCGAGGACGACGAGGACGGCCGCGCCCGGCGGGCGGGGGACCGGGACGCGCTCGGCGCGTTGCGCCGCGCGGTCCGCGCGCTCCTCCGCGGGCTCTCGGGCCTGCCCGATCCCGCGCCGGTGGGCGCGCTGGTCGACGCCGTCACGCGGACGTTCCGGCGTCTCGTCGCGACGTCGCCGGAGGCCGAGCTGGCGCTCGGCGCCCTCGGCCGGTTGCGCGAGCTCGCGGCGCTCGACGCCGTCCTGCCGCTCGAGGAGTTCTGGACGCTCCTCGAGAGCGCGCTGGCCGTGCCGTCGGCGGCCGGCCCCGCGCCCGCGTCGGGCCGCGTCTTCGTCGGGGAGCTCGACGTCGCCCTCGGCGTCGACTTCCCGCTCACCATCGTGCCCGGGCTGGTCGAGGGGAGCTTCCCGGCGGCGCCCCGACAGGACCCGATCCTGCTCGACGCCGAGCGCCGGCGGCTCCCGGGGCTCCCGCTCGCGGAGGACGCGCGGGAGCTCGAGCGCGCGCGCTTCGCCCTCGCCGTCGGATCGGGCGCGCGCCGCGTCGTCCTCACGTATCCGCGGATCGACGCGGAGAACGGACGCCCGCGCGTGCCGTCGTTCCTGGTCCTGGACCTTCTCGAGACGGTGACGGGCCGGCGTCACGACTTCCAGACGCTCCAGTCCTTCCCCGGTTTCCAGTCGGTGCCCCTCCATCCGGCCCCGCCGTCCGCGCGCGAGCGCCCGCTCGACGAGCGAGAGTGGCTCGTGGCCCGCGCGCTTGCCGCGCGGTCGGAGCCGGAGGCGCTCCTCCGCGGGCTGCCGCGCGCCCGGCGCGGCCTCGAGACCATCCGCTCCCGGGAGCGGACGGACGTCCTCACGGTCTACGACGGTCTCCTCGACCACGGCGTGGACCTCGGCGAGGCGCCGCTCTCCCCGACGGCGCTCGAGCGCTACGCGGCGTGCCCGTTCCGGTTCCTGCTCGAGCGCGTCTACCGCCTGCAGGCCGTCGAGGAGCCGGACCGCATCCTGACCCTCGATCCGCGGGATCGCGGCGACCTGGTCCACGCGGTCCTGGAGGCGACCTTCCGCGGCCTCGCCGAGAGCGGCGAGCTGCCGCTGACCCACGCGCGACTCCCGGCGGCGCGCGAGGCCCTCGAGGCCGCGTTCGCCGACGCGTCCGCCGACGCGGAGCGGCGCGGCGTGACCGGGCTGCCCGCCCTGTGGGAGGGCGAGCGCGCCCGGCTTCGCGAGGAGCTCCTGTCGGCCCTCGAGGCCGAGGCGGACGACCCCGCCGGCTGGCGGCCCGCGCTGTTCGAGGCCGCCTTCGGCATCGAGGGCCGCGAGGGCGCGAGCCCCGCGCTCGTCTACCGCCTTCCGGACGGCACCGAGCTTCGCCTGCGTGGCCAGATCGACCGGGTCGACCTGTCGCCGGACGGCCGGCGGGCGCGCGTACTCGACTACAAGACCGGGCGGAACCGCTCACCGAGGACGCCGGACCGCCTCGCTCGGGGCCGCGCGCTCCAGCTGCCCGTCTACCGGCTCGCGGCGGAGGCGATCCTGGCGGACCGGGGCGTCGCGACGGTGGACGAGGCGCAGTACTACCACGTGATCGGCCCGGACAGCGGCACGCGGGTCCGGTTCACCCGGAACGGCTGGGACACGCGCCGCGCCGACTTCGACCAGGTCCTCCGGACCATCGTCGACGGAATCCGGGCGGGGCGGTTCTTCCAGCGGCCGGGCACGTGCGCGCGGGGGCCGTGCGCCTTCGACCTCGCCTGCGGAGCCGAGCGCATCCGGTGGGCCGAGGCCAAGCGCGCCGACCCGTCGGTCGCGGCCCACGAGACGCTGGACTCGATCCCGTGAGCCGCCCGGCCGCCGGCGACCTCGCCCCGCTCGTCGACCACGACGCGCGCCGCCGCGCGACCGACGACCTCGACACCTCGTTCCTGGTCGAGGCCGCCGCCGGCAGCGGGAAGACGACGCTGCTCCTCGGCCGCATCGTGAACCTCGTCCGGCAGGGCCGGGCGCGTCTCGCGGAGATCGCGGCCGTCACCTTCACCGAGAAGGCGGCCGCAGACCTCCGGATCCGTCTCCGCGGGGCGCTCGCCCGCGCCGAGCTCCACGAGGCGCTGCGCGAGCTCGAGAGCGCCCGGATCGGCACGATCCACGCGTTCGCCGCGGGCCTGCTCCGCGAGCGCCCCGTCGAGGCCGGCGTCGACCCGGGCTTCACGGTGGCCGATCCGCTGACCTCGCGCCTCCTGCTCGACCGCACGTGGGAGACCTGGCTGCCGGAGACTCTCGCGGATCCGGCCACGGCGGACGCGGTGCGGCAGGCGATCGAGCGCGGCTTTGGGCTCGAGCGGCTCCGCGACCTGGCCTTCGCGCTCGTGGACGCGCGGGACCGGCTCGGCGGGCTGCCGGATCCCGCGCCGTTCGCCGAGGCCCCGGCGGCCTTGAACGCGGACGTCCGCGCGACCATCGAGCGCCTGGCGGACCTGGCGCGCGGCGCCGTCAAGGACCCGGAGGACCGGGCGGCGAGCGCGCTCGAGGACCTGGCGAGCTGGGTGCGCCAGACCGCGGGGCTCGCCGAGGCGGACCAGGTGAGCGCGCTCCTCGGGCCGGGCCGGCTCCCCGAGAAGCCCGAGCGGCTCGGCAACAAGGCGAAGTGGCGCAACAAGAGCGCGCTGGAGGAGTGCCGCGCGGGACTGATCGCGCTCCGCGATCGGGTCGAGGCCGCCCGGGCGGTCGCGCGCCACAATCTCGTCGCGGGCCTCGCCCGCTGGGCGGCGGGTTTCGTCGGCGCCTTCGATCGGGCCAAGGCGCGGGCGGGGTGTCTCGACTTCCTCGATCTCCTGCTGCGGGCTCGCGACCTGGTGCGCGACCGGCCGGACGTCCGGCGCGACTTCCAGCGCGGGATCCGCTACCTCCTGGTCGACGAGTTCCAGGACACGGACCCCCTCCAGCTCGAGATGGTGCTGAGCCTGGCGGAGGGCGCGCCCCCCGGGAGCCTCTTCGTCGTCGGCGACCCGAAGCAGAGCATCTATCGATTCCGGCGCGCGGACATCGAGACCTACGAGGAGGCGAAGGGGACCCTCGGCGGACGCGGTGAGGTCCTGACCATCCGCGCGAACTTCCGTAGCGCGCAGGGGCTCCTCGACGCGGTCAACCAGGTGTTCGAGGGGGTGATGGTCCCGCCGCCGGACGGCGCCTACCAGCCGGCGTACGTGGCGCTCGAACCCTCGCCGCGCACCGGGCCGGGCGGACCTCCGGTCGTGCTCGCGCCGCCGCCCGAGGCGCCGCCGCCCATGAGCGCCGGCGAGGCCGCCCAGGAGGAGGCCCGGCTCGTCGCCGCGTACCTCGTCCGCGAGGTGGAGCACGCGCGGCGGTTCCGCTACGGCGACGTCGCGCTCCTGTTCCGCGCGATGACCAACGTGGTCGCGTACGAGGACGCGCTCCGGGCGGCCGGCATCCCGTTCCGCACCGTCGGTGGCCGCCACTACTACGACCGGTCGGAGGTGGGCTGGACGATCGCGGCGCTGGCGGCGATCGAGGATCCCCACGACCCGGTGGCGCTCCTGGGCGCGCTCCGGTCGCCCTTCTTCGGCGTCACCGACGAGGCGCTCCTCCGTCTCCACGAGCGGGGCGGGGAGTTCTGCTACCTCCGGCCGCTGCCGCCCGACGCCGATCCGGCGCTCGCCGACGCGTGGGGACTCCTCCGCACGCTTCACCGCGAGCGGAACGCGCTCGCGCCGGCCGCGGTGATCGAGCGGCTCCTCGCGGGCACCCAGGTCCTCGCCGCGTACGCGCTCGAGCCACAGGGCGAGGCGCGCGTCGCCAACCTACTGAAGGTCCTCGACACCGCGCGGGCGCTCGAGGCCACGGGCGCCCTCACGTTCCGCGGACTCGTCCGGTGGCTGCGCGACCGCGGCGCGGCCCGCTACGAGGAGGAGGAGTCGGCGGTCGATGCCGACGACGCGGTCCGCCTCATGACGATCCACAAGGCCAAGGGCCTCGAGTTCCCGGTGGTCGTCGTGCCGGACCTCGGACGCGAGGGCCCGTGGCGGCCCCCCGTGCTCCTGGCGGACCGCGAGTCCGGCCGCCTCGCGGTGAACCTGGGGAGCCTGGGCGACGCGGCGATGACGACGCTCGACTGGGCCGACGTCGAGGCGCGGGAGATGCAGCGCGTGGACGCCGAGGCGCTGCGCGTGCTCTACGTCGCCCTGACGCGCGGCGAGCGGGAGCTCGTCCTGCCGGTGCCGACGCGGCCCGAGGGGAAGGGCTTCTTCCAGTACCTCGGCGCGCTCCTCGCCGTCCCGACGGACGTCCTCACCCGCGAGGACCTCGAGCGCGCCGGCCGCGGCCCGGAGCCGCCGCCCTCGACCGAGAGCGTCGTGGAGAGCCTCGACGCCTGGCGGGATCGTCATCGGGCGCTGATCGCCCGGGGTGGCGCACCCGCGCCGCCTGCCGAGGACGCGGCTCGACCGGCCCGCCTCGCCCGGGCGGCCCGCCAGCGCGCGGCGGCGGCCGCGCTGGCCCGCGCCGCGTTCCTTCTCCTCGATCTCGACCGGCCCGGAGACGCGCCGGCCGTCGTCCAGGCGCTCGGGACGCGGCGGGGCGCGCGGCCGGACGTGGTGGCCGAGGCCGCGCGGCTCCTCCGGGCGGCGCTCGCCGGATCGGTGATCGCGCGAGCCCGCGGCGCGACGTGGGTGGGGCGCGACGTGCCCGTCACGGTCGAGGTCGACGGCGCGATCGTCGAGGACCGGCTCGACCTCGTGCTCGAAGAGCCGGGTGGACTCGTGGTCGTACGGCTCGCGACTCCGGGCGAGGTCCCGCCGCGTCTGCCGGCGGAGGCGCTCGGGCCGGCGCTCGGCCGCCCCGTGCTGGACGTGCTGACCCTGGACCTCGCCGGGACGACCGGGGCCGCCGCGCCCGCCTAGACGACGCCGGCCGAGACGGGCTGGCGAGGCCGCGGCGACGCGCCGAGGCGCGCGAGGGCCTGGTCCACCGCGCGCCCGAGCCGCCGCGCGCCCTCGACGATCCGATCGGGCGGCAGCGCCGCGTAGCAGAGCCGGACGTGGTCCGTGCCCCCGCCGTTCGGGCTGAAGGCCGATCCGGACCGCACGCCGACGCCGTGCTCGAGCGCGATCGGATGGAGCGCGTCAGAGGTGAGGGGCGGCGGCAGCGTGGCCCACAGGTAGTACGAGCCGCCGGGCACACGGAAGCGAAGCCGCGGGCAGTGCTGGCGGAGCCCGTTGATGAGCGCGTCGCGCCGCGCGCGGCACTCGACGCGGAGCCGGGCCAGGTGCCGCTCCGCGTGGGGGCTTCCGATGAACGCCGCCGCCAGGCGCTGCGTGAGCGCGGCGGTGTGGAGATCCTCGAAGGTCTTCGCGACGGTCAGCGCCGCCATCGCCGGGATCGGCGCGACGAGCCAGCCCACGCGGAGGCCGGGGAGGCCGAGCTTCGACCCGCCGCCCTGATAGATGACGACGCCGGCCGCGTCCTGGGCCTTGAGCGACGGCGGCGGCTCCTGCTCGAAGAAGAGGTCCCCGTAGAGATCGCTCTCCACCACCGGCACCCGGTACTGGAGCGCGAGCTCCAGCACTCGGCGGCGGCGCTCCGCGGTCAGCACCGCGCCCGTCGGATTCTGGAAGGCCGGGATCAGGTAGACGAGCTTCGGCCGGTAGCGGGCCAGCGCCTCTTCCAGGGCGTCGACGCGGACGCCGTCGTGGTCCACCGGCAGACCGACGACGTCGGCGCCCGCCCACCGGAAGGTGAGGAAGGCGCCGGGGTAGGTCGGATTCTCGGTCAGGACCACGTCGCCCGGCGTGATGAAGGCGCGGGAGATGACGTTGAGCCCCTGCTGGCCTCCGGTGGTGACCAGGATCTCCTCGGGCGCCGCGCGGATCCCACGGGAGCGGAGCCAGCCCGAGAGCGTCTCCCGGAGGACGGGGTCGCCCCACGCCGGCGCCGGGTTGTAGAGCACGCCATCGCCGCGGGGCAGGGCGTCCAGCAAGGCGTCGAGCGTCTCCACGGGATAGAGATGGGGGTCGGGAAGCCCGTTGCCGAAGCCGACCACGTCGGGCCCGTCCGGCGCGGTGTACGCGACCTGCATGCCCTGGACCGCGACCGAGGTGATGCGTTGCGCCCACGGGAGCGCCGCGTGCCGGGAGTCGGGCGGCGTGCCCACCACGATCGTTCCCCGGCCCACGTGCCCGCGGAGGATGCCCCGCGCCTGGAGCTCCTGGTAGGCCCCCGTCACGGTCGTCCGGCTGACCTCGAGCTCTAAGGCCAATTCTCGCTCGGCAGGGAGCCGATCGCCGATCCTGAGGCGCCCGGCCCGGAGCGCCTCCTCGATGGCATGGGCTACCTGGAGGTAGAGCGGCTCGCCGGAGCCGGCATCAGGACGCTCAATCAATGGCTCATTGCGGGGCTGTTTCATTGGACCATCCCCCTCCGCGGCGCTGCCGCAGCGCTCCTGAACGGGACCCGAGCTGGTCGCGCCTCACATTGCCACTATACGTCCAATTGACTTGATTGGATATTGCCACTCGCGGGAGCATACCATACCCTCGAGTGCGAAGGGGGATACCAAGATGATCGAGTCCAGTGTGATGGTCGACGTTCTGATCCGCGAGCGGGAGGCCGAGCTCCGGCAGCTCGCCCTGCGGCGCGCCGCGATGCGGGGGGCCACGCCCGAGCCCCGGCACTCGCTCCGCGAGCGCCTCGGGTACACGCTCATCCAGGCGGGGCGCGCGCTGCTCCGGCACGGCCCCGCGTACGCGACGGCTCGCCGCCGTCTCGCGTGAGGGGGAGGCTCCGATGACGGTCCTGGCTAACATGCTCTCGCTGATGCTGGCGTGTGTCGTGGGTGTCGGGCCGATCGCGGTCCTGGCGGCGATGCTGAACCGCCGGGACCGCCGGGCGGACGCGCTGTTTCACGAGGCCGCGAAGCAGCTACCGTCCGAGGCCCTCAGGAGCGACGTCGCCCTGGCGGTCCGCTGCGGCCTGTTCGCGCGCCGCGCCACCGTGCAGCTCGACCTCGGCCGCGCCACGTCGCCGCAGATCTGGGAAACGGCCGCCCGGCTCCGGCGGGCGCTGCCGGCCTGGGTGAGCCTCGAGGTGGACGGGCACGTGGACGGGCCGCTGGCCGGCCCGCGCCCGCTGCACATCACGGTGGAGAGCCCCGAGACGCTCCGCCGCGCCGCGTAGTCCCGTCTTCTTCCTCGGTCCCGGCGCCGTCCCGCCTCGCGCGGGGCGGCGCCGCGGCTTTTTGCCCGCCCGTCGTTCGCAGTTCTGCGGACGCGCGTCTCAAGTTTGAGTCGCAGCGCGCCCGGGGAGGCAGGCCCGGTCACGCTCCCGAGCGGCTCCGGCCGGGCGTGGGGCGATCGTGAACGCCCAGCATTCACGCGCCCGCGCGCCGGCCGCGCCGCCGCCGCGCTCGCCGAGCGTCCTCTCCGCGCCGCCGACGGCATCTTCGTTGCACACCACGAGGACGCGATGGATCGTCGGTGACCGGGATTCTCCTCCGCCGGCGCTGCCGGCGGCGGTTCCGGGCGACGGCCACGAGCCCTTCGAACGACCGCAGAGAAAGGTGAGCATGCGAACACTGGGACCGCGCCTGGCTGTCGCGGGACTTTTCCTGACGTCGATCGTCGCCCTCGGGGCTCGCCCGACGGCGGCGCAGGTGCCGCCCCTGTCGTCACTGACGGTGCCGCGCCCCTCCGGCCTGGCCGACTTCGTCCGTGACGAGCGCGCCCTCAAGGTCCTCGGCAAGGCGCTGTTCTGGGACATGCAGGTGGGCAGCGACGGCGTGCAGGCGTGCGCGACCTGCCACTTCCGAGCCGGCGCGGACGCCCGCGCCAAGAACCAGGTGAGCCCGGGCCTGCTTCGAGTCATCTTCCAGCCGGACGAGGACGGCGTGGGCATGGTCGCGGTTCCGGCCTCCGACCTCACGTTCGGGGGCCAGGGCCCGAACTACACGCTGAGCCATTCGGACTTCCCGTTCCGCCGGCACAACACGCCGAGAAACCGCGACTCCGGCATCGCCTACGATTCGAACAACGTGGTGTCCTCGCAGGGCGTCCACTACGAGCTCTACGACGCGAGCGGTGCGCCGGCCCCCGACCCCGACGGCTTCCGCGTCGGCCAGGGGACCCGCGCCGCCAACGTCCGCCGCGTCGAGCCGCGCAACACGCCGACGATGATCAACGCCGTCTTCAACCACCGGAACTTCTGGGACATGCGCGCCCAGAACCTGTTCAACGGCGTCAACCCGTTCGGCGACCGCGACCCCGACGCGTTCCTCTACAGCGCGACCGCCCCCCTCAACCCGCAGCGGGTGCAGGTGATCCTCAACAACTCGAGCCTCGCCTCCCAGGCGGTGGGCCCGCCGACGAACCGGTTCGAGATGTCGGCGGACGGGCGGACGTTCCCCGACGTGAAGCGCGAGCTGAGTCGCCGCAATCGCGGGATCGCCCGGCGGATCCTGGCCAACCGTCCCCTCCTGCTCCAGCTCGTCGCCCGCGACGACAGCCTGCTCGGCGCCTACAGCCGCGCGCCGCTCCGCGGCCTGAACGTCACGTACGACGCGCTCATCCGGCAGGCGTTCCGGCCGCGCTGGTGGAGCTCGCCGCGGTTCATCCAGGTCGCGGCGGACGGCACCACCACGGTCGTCAACCAGCGGGACACGAACCCGGCCACCGACGAGTTCACGCTGACGGAGTACAACTTCTCGCTCTTCTTCGGCCTGGCGGTCCAGGCCTACGAGTCGACGCTCGTGTCCGACGACACGCCCTTCGACCGGTTCCTCAGGGACGCGGCGGCCAACCCGCTCTCCCCGGCAGCCGAGCGGGGGCGCCAGGTCTTCTTCAACGTGAACCCCGCGCCGGCCGCGCGCGGCAACTGCGCCTTCTGTCACTCCGGCTCGCTCCTCAGCGAGGCGTCGGTCGCCACGATTGAGGCGAGCGGGATGACCCGCACCGCGAACGGCGTGGACGGGGTGCCGCAGCTGAGCGACCGCGGCACGCGCAACATCGGCGTCCGGGAAACGACCGAGGACCCTGGCAACGGTGGCCTCGACCCGTCCGGCCACTCCTTGTCCGTGGCGGTCCGCGACTCGCCGGCGGGCACGGTGGTGGCCGCCGACGGCACCTTCAAGATCCCGGGGCTCCGCAACGTCGAGCTCACCGCCCCGTACTTCCACAACGGCGGCGAGGCGACGCTACTGGACGTCGTGAACTTCTACGCCCGCGGCGGGAACCTGGGCGGGATCAACACGATCGTCACCCGCGACGGGACGCCGATCGTCGGACTCTCGGTCCTGAGCTTCAACGACTCGGCGGACGCCGACCAGGTGCGCGCCGACCTCGTGGAGTTCCTCAAGTCCCTGACGGACGAGCGGGTCCGGAGCGCCGCCGCGCCGTTCGACCACCCGCAGATCTTCGTCCCGAACGGGCACCCGGGCAACACGAGCGCGGTCCTCCAGCGGGACGGACGGGCCGTCGACACGTTCCTCGAGATCCCGGCCACCGGCCAGAACGGAGGGCCCGTCCTGCCGGGGTTCCTGGAAGACGACTGATCGGCCGGTCGCGCGCGGGGACGCCAGCGGGCCGCGGCGCGAGGCCGCGGCCCGCCTCGCTCAGAAGCGGCTGCAGACCTTCCCGAAGTGCTGGCCGGCGGGCAAGGCCTTGATGGCCTCGCCCACCTGCTCGAACTCGAAGAGTCGGTCGTCCACGGGCGGCACCGTCCCGTGGAGCTCCATGGCGCGGACCATGTCCTCGAAGGTCTCGCGGCTGCCCACCGTGATTCCCTGGAGGCGGATGTCCTGCGTGACCACCGGTCCGAGGTTGATCTGGGCCGTCGCGCCAGCCAGGACGCCGATCAGCGCCAGCGTGCCGCTCGTCCGCACCGATCGGATCGAGGCGTCGAGAGTGCCGGCCACCTCGACCACGAGGTCGACGCCCAGGCCCCCCGTGATCTCGCGCGCCACCTTGTGCCAGTCGGGCTTCGTCTTGTAGTTGACGACGTGGTCCGCGCCCATGGCGCGGACGCGCTCGAGCTTTTCGTCGCTCGAGGAGGTCGCGAGCACCCGCGCGCCGTGCATCTTGGCGAACTGGAGGGCGAACAGGGACACGCCGCCCGTGCCCTGGACCAGCACGACGTCGCCGGCCTTGACGCCGCCCGCGGTGACGACGGCGTGCCACGCGGTCACGGCGGCGCAGGGCAGGGCCGCCGCCTGGACCGCGTCGAGGTGGCGCGGCGCGCGGACCACGCCGTCCTGGTCGAGCGCCATGAGCTCCTGCATCACCCCGTCCCGCGGGCCGCCGAGCGTCCCGGCCCAGTGGGCCTCGCGGAACGGCCCGCTCCACCACGTCTGCGCGAACGTCGGGCACACGAGGTCGCCGACCGCCACGCGAGAAACCCCGTGCCCGACCGCGACGACACGTCCGGCGCCGTCCGAGCACGGCACCAGGGGCAGCGCGCCGCCCCGGCGACCGTAGCCCCCGTTCGCCATCACGTAGTCCCGGTAGTTGAGGGACGCGGCCTCCATGCGCAGCAGCACCTCGCCCGGCCCGGGCTCGGGCGTCTTCCGCGTGGCGGGCCGGATGTTGTCGGGGGTCCAGGCGTCCTGGATCTGCATGACCTTCATCGTCGACGGTGTCGTCGGCATGGGCGCTCCTCCGGCGGGCGGATCGGGGCTCGGGATCGGGATCAAGGCATGCTAGCAGGCCCGCCCGACCCGCTCCACCCCGGGTCGGGCCCGTCAGCGGCTCAGGATGGCGATGCCCGCGACGGTCAGCGCCGCGCCCGCCGCCGCGCGCCACGTGACGCGCTCGCCGGCGAGGAACCCGATCGGCAGCGCGAAGAGCGGGGAGGCCGACGAGAGCACGGTGCCCAGCGTGACGCTCGCGTACTTGAGGCCGGCCAGGAAGCTGACGGCGCTGAGCGCCGTCAGCGCGCTGAGTGCGAGCACGCGCCGCCCCACGACGCGGCGCTGGGCCCAGAGCCCGCGCGCCGTCCCGCGCGCCCACGGCGTCGCCCACAGGAGGAGCGTGCTGAGCGGCAGGCGCACCGCCTGGATCGCCAGCGGCTCGATCTCCTGGACCGGGGGCTTCATGAGGGCCGCGCTCACCGCCCAGGCGAGGGCCGCGACGGCGGCGAGCCGCACCCCGCGGCGGCGGCCCTCGGCCGGCACGGGAGAGTCGGTCCGGCCCTCGCTCACGATGAGGACGAGGCCGCCGAGCGTCACCAGCGAGCCCACGGCCATGCCGAGCGTGATGCGCTCGCCGAACCACCAGAGCGCCAGCCCGCTCGCGACGATCGGGTACCCCGCCGTGGAGATCGTCATGGCGCGCGCGAGCCCCAGGAACTTGGTGCTCTCGAAGAACGCGGTGTCCCCGATCCCGAGCGCGGTCAGCACGCTGAGCACCAGGCAGGCCCAGGCGAGGGGCGTCACGTGGGCGAGGTGCCGGAGGTCGCCGAACGCGAGGGCCAGCGGTACGAGGAGGACGCTCGCGCCGGCCGACCGGATGATGTTCAGCGAGAGGCTCGGGAACTGCGCCGTGAGGCTGCGCGCGACGAGCGACACGAGCGTCCAGGCCAGCGCGGCCACGAGCGAGGCGGCGATGCCGAATCCCACGCCGAGCCCGCTCGCGTCCACGGCGACCGACTCTAGCACGCAGGCGCCCGGCCGCCGGTGAACTGCCGGCGGAACGCGCGCGGCACGCCTCCGCGGTTGGCGTCAGCGGAGCCGGGGGCGACGCGCCCAGCGCTCGGCCAGTCTCCGGGGCTCCGGGCCGCGGCCGGACTACGCGGCGGCGACGGTCGAGCGGCCGGCCCTCAGCGCCTGATCCGGGCCGGCTCAGTCCTTCCCGACCTCCGCCCGCGCCGCGCGGATCAGCTCGGGGAAGCTGTAGCTCGGGATCGCGCAGCCGGGCGCGAGGAAGAGCTTCCGCGTCCCGGCCTCCTCGACGGCGGAGCGGACCTGCTCGCGGATCTTGGCGGCCGACGTGTACGGGAAGTTCACGTGGTCGAGGCCGCCCATCAGGGCCCGCGGCGTGACCTTGCGCATCAGCGTGAGCGGCGGGCCCGAGTCCCGGTCCGCCCACGAGATCGCGTGCACCGGGTAGTCCTGGAGCCGGTCGAGGAAGAGCTCCCGCCCGTGGGCGTGGAGGATGTGGAACTCGCCGAACGGGCGGATGGCCTCGAGGAACGCGAGGTCGAACGGGCGCATGAAGCGCTCGTACTGCTCCGCGGTCAGGGACTCCGGCGTCGCCGGCACCGAGAAGAAGATGCCCGACGCGCCGCCGTGGAGGCTCGCGATCGCGTAGCGGACCAGGTTCTCGTTGACCACCGCGAGCGCGGCCTCGAGCTCCGCCGGGTGCTCCTGCATGAAGGGGCCCATCGCCTCCTTCAGGACGTTGCGCTTCAGCGTGCTCCACGCGTTGAAGACGGTGTCGACCACGAGCGCCTTGCCCTTGAGCGACTGGCCGATCAGGCGGACCGCCTCGAGCTGCTCCCCCAGCGAGCCCTGCCGCACGTCGAAGGCGATGATCCGCTTGAGCTCCTTGGGGTCGCTCAGGGTCTCGATGCTCCGAGGCATCGGGTAGGAGTAGTCGTTCATGATCTTGAGCCAGTCGAGGTTGTAGGCCTCGAAGAACTCGAGGTGCGTCTGCGCCGTTCGCTCCGCCGGCGCGTGCTGCAGCCCGAAGTGGTACCAGACGCTGAACGGCGGCCGGTCGACGTCCGCTCCCGACAGGGCCGCCCGGACACGCTCGATCTTCGTCATGCTCATCTCGTCTCCTCGCAGGGTCAGATGACGTAGAGCCAGGCCCGGGAGGCGAGGTCCCCCGCCTTCCAGGACCCCGTCTCGCCCAGCCAGCCGGCTGCCTCGTCCCCGTCGCTCGTGCGCGCGACCGCCACCGTGCTCCCGTCCCGGAGGAACCCGCCGAAGGCGACGCGGCCGGCCCCGCGGAGCTCGACGAGCGCGAGCTGCGCCATGTCGCGGTCCGCCGTGGGGCCCTCGACGACGAGGGCCGGGCGGGTGCCGTCGAGGACGACCGGCGGCTCCGGGTCCCACGGCTCGACGAACGTCTCGAACTCGTGGGCGACGTACCCGGTCCACGCGCCGACGCGGTGGTAGGGGTCTTCCTCGATGATGGCGCGGAGCGCGCCGGCGTCCGGCACGCGGTAGAACAGCTCGGCCCGCCGCCCGTCCGGGCTCGGTCCCCCGGCCACGAGAGCCCTGGCCGATCGGAGCCGCGCCATGCGCTCGATGTGCGCCTGGCGGACGGGCGCTCGGCGGGCCAGGTAGTCGTCGGCGCAGGCGATTTGGACGTGGACGACGGTCATCGGCGCTCCTCGATCCTTCGCGAGCCCGGCGATTCCGGACGTCCGGGAGACGGCGGGCCCGCGCCTCCGCATGATACCCCCGGACGACGGGCCGCGGGGGCCCGGGTCCCGGGCCGTCACGGGCCCGCACCGAATCGGCTCCCGCCGACGTCGTATCAGCGTGGAGGCCCTGGAGTTCCTCGTCCGGCACGGCTATCTCGTGCTGTTCCTGGTGGTCCTCGGGGAGCAGCTCGGCCTGCCTCTGGTCGGGGCGCCCGTCCTCCTCGCCGCCGGGGCCCTGGCCGGGACCGGCCGGTTCTCGCTCGTCCTGGCGCTCGTGCTGGCGGTCGTCGCGTGCCTCCTGGGCGACCTGGTCTGGTTCGAGCTGGGCCGTCGCCGCGGCTCGTCGGTCCTGGCATTCCTGTGCCGCGTCGCGCTCGAGCCCGACTCGTGCGTCCGTCGCACGGAGGACGTCTTCTCCCGGTGGGGCGCGCGGGTCCTGCTGATCGCGAAGTTCGTCCCCGGGCTCAACACGGTCGCGCCGCCGCTGGCCGGCGTCGTCGGGATCCCGCGCGCGCGGTTCCTCCGCTACGACGCGGGAGGCGCGGCGGCCTGGGCGGTCGTCTACGTCGGGCTCGGCTACGCGTTCAGCGCCCAGCTCGAGGCCGTGGCGCTCGCCCTGGCGAGCCTGGGCCGCGGCGCCGCGGTGGTGGTGGGCGTCGCGCTCGCCGGGTACGTCGTCCTCAAGTACGTGCAGCGCCGGCTGTTCATCCGGAGCCTCCGGATCGCGCGGATCGCGCCCGAGGAGCTCCAGGCGCGGATGACGGGCGGCGAGGTGCTCGTGATCGTCGACCTCCGGACGTCGGAGCACATCGCGAGCGACGGGCTCTGCATCCCCGGCGCGCTCCAGATGGACCCCGCGGAGCTCGCGCGCCGCCACGGCGAGATCCCCCGGGATCGGGAGATCGTCCTCTACTGCTCCTGACCCTCCGAGGCGACGAGCGCCCGGGTGGCGCTCCGGCTCAGGCGGGTGGGGGTGACGCGGGTGCGGCCGCTCCTGGGAGGGTTCGACGCCTGGCGCGCCGGCGGGTTCCCGGTCCAGCCCGTTCTCGGCGCCGAGAACCGCGCGGCCTGACCCGCGGCGGCCTACTCGCCGCGGAGGATCGGCAGCGGCTTCCGCCCGAGGAGGCGGAAGGTTCCGGCGAAGCCGACCCCCACCGCCAGCCCGATCGTCGCCAGGAGCGCCACGGCGACGGGGAGGGGGTCGAGCGCCGGGGGCACGTCGAGGACGAAGCGGAGGACCGCCCACGCGGTGAGCGCGCCGGTCGCCGCGCCGCCGATGCCGGCCACGAGCCCGAGGCACCCGTACTCGACGGCGAACGCGCGCGCGACGCGGCCTCGCGTCGCCCCGATGGTGCGGAGGAGGGCCGACTCGTAGAGCCGCTGCGCGCGGCTCTGGGCGAGCGTCTCCGCCATCACGGTGAAACCGGCCCCCAGGACGAAGAGCGCGACCAGCCGCACCGCGACCGCGATCCGGTCGACCACCCCGGTGATGCGCTCCAGCACGTCGCGGACGGGGATCGCCGTGACGTTCGCGAAGGCCGCCGCGACGCGCTCCTGCACGACCTGGTCGGCGCCCGGCGGGACCCGCGCCGTGGCGAGGTACGCCGTCGGCGCTCCGTCGAGCGGCCCCGGCGAGAAGATCACGAAGAAGTTCGCGCCGAGCGTCTGCCAGTCCACCTTCCGGAGGCTCAGCACCTCCGCGCGCACCGGCACGCCCTGGACGTCGAACGTGAGGGTGCCGCCGACGTCGACGCCGAGCGCGCGCGCGGCCTCCGCCTCGACGGAGATCAACGCGCGCCCCCGGTCGCTCGCGTCCCACCAGCGGCCGCGCGTCAGGACGGTGCCGGCCGGGGACGCTTCCGCGAAGGTCAGCACGTACTCCCGCGTGACGCGCCAGGCGTCCTCGCGGCCCGCCCAGCGTTCCCGCGCGATCGGCGTCCCGTTGATCGCGCTCAGGCGGGCGCGCACGACCGGCACCAGCGCCGGCGGGGAAGCGCCGGGGACGGACTCGATCGTCCGGCGAAAGGCGTCCGCCTGGTCGGGCTGCACGTCCACGAAGAAGAAGGACGGCGCCTCGCGCCGCCGGTCGAGGTCGAGCTGCCGGGTGAGCCCGCGCTCGAGGAGCGCGACGGCGGTGAGGAGCGTCACGCCGATGCCGAGCGCCACCGTGACCCCGATCGCCTGGTTGCCGGGCCGCGTGAGCGCCCGGAGCCCGTGGCGCCAGGCGATGGAGCGCGGGGAAGCGACCGATCCGGCGACGCGCCGGAGCGCCCACGCGCCGAGGACCAGAACACCCAGCGCGCCGGCGGCGGCCCCGAGGAAGATGGCGCCGATGCGGAGGGGGCCGGCCTGCCAGAGCGCCAGGAGCGCGAGCCCCCCGGCGATCACGCCCGCGGTCGTCCACGGCCGGCGCGGGCGCACGGTCCCCGCGTCCACCGGGTGGCGGAGCAGGATCGCCGGCGGCACCGCGCGCGCGGAGAGGAGCGGCCAGAGGGCGAAGAGTAGCGTCGCCAGGCACCCGGCCAGGAGCCCGGTCAGGACCGCGGTCGGCGCGGGACGCGCCTCGAGCGCGAAGGGAACGAACGGCTGGAGGAGCGGCCCGAGGAGGAGCTGGGCGGCGGTGCCGAGCGCCGCGCCCGTAAGGCTCCCGAGAGCGCCGAGCGCGAGCGCTTGGACCACGTACACGGCCGTCAGCGTCCGCCCGCTCGCGCCCAGGCAGCGGAGGATGGCGATGGTGCCCACCTTCTTCGCGAGGAAGGCGCGGACGGCGGCCGCCACGCCGATCCCGCCGACCAGGAGGCTCGTCACGCCCACCAGGCGCAGGTAGGCGGAGAGCTGGTCGAAGAAGCGGCGGAGGCCCGGCTGCGCCTCGTCGAAGGTCGCCACCCGCACGGCGGGATCCGCCATCGCCCCGACGAGCGCGGCGCGGGTGGCGCGCGGGTCGACGCCGTCGGGGAGGCGGACGAGCGTGCGATGACGCACGCGGCTGCCGAGCTGGACGAGCCCCGTCGTCTCGAGGCTCCGGGCGCTCAGGAGGACGCGCGGGCCCAGGGTGAAGAGCGACGCCGCGCGGTCCGGCTCCTTCCGGAGGACGCCGGCCACGGTGAAGGTCGCGTCGCCGACGAGGATCGTGTCGCCGGGCGCGACGCCGAGCCGCCCGAGGACGGCCTCCTCCACCACGACGCCGCCGTCCGCGAGGAGCCGGTCGAGCGGGCGCGCCGGCAGGGTATCCAGCCGGCCGTAGAGCGGGTAGTCACCGTCCACCGCCTTCAGCTCGACGAGGAGCGTGCGCCCCGATCCGGGGTGCCGCGCCATCCCGACGAGCTCCTTCACCCGCGCCACGGTCGCGCCGCGGCGCGCGAGGTCCTGGACCGGCCCCTCCGCCGCGGCGTCGAGGGGGCGGGCCGAGCGGAGCTCGACGTCCCCGCCCAGGAGCGCGCGGGCCTCGCGCCCGAGCGAGCGGTCGATCGACGCCGCCACGCTCAGGACGGCCACGAGCGCGCCGACCCCGAGCGCGATGCACGCGAGGAAGCCCGCGAAGTGGCGCCAGGCGCCGCGGGTCTCTCGCCAGGCGAGACCGGCGACGAGGCGCCAGGGCAGCGCGGGCGGCGCCGGCGCGCCCGACGAGACCGGTGATCTCACGCCGCGGCGCGGTCTCCCACGACCCGCCCGTCGCGCAGCTCGATGACGCGGTCGGCATGCGCCGCGAGGGCGGGGTCGTGCGTCACCAGGATCAGCGTGGTCCCGTGGCGGCGGTGGAGGCCCACCAGGAGGTCGACGATCTGGGCGCCGGTGGCCGAGTCGAGGTTGCCCGTCGGCTCGTCCGCCAGGATCAGGCCCGGGCGGTTCGCGACCGCGCGGGCGAGCGCGACCCGCTGCTGCTCGCCGCCCGACAGCTCCGCCGGGTAATGGGCCACGCGCGCCTTGAGACCGACGTCCTCGAGGAGCGCCCGCGCCCGGACGGGCGCGTCCGCGGCGCCCGCGAGCTCGAGGGGGATCGCGACGTTCTCGAGCGCGGTGAGGGTCGGGATGAGGTGGAAGGACTGGAAGACGTAGCCGATCTTTCCCAGGCGCAGGCGCGCGAGAGCGTCCTCGTCGAGCGCGGCCAGCTCGATCCCGTCCACCCGGATGGAGCCGGCGGTCGGCCGGTCGAGGCCCGCGACGAGGCCCAGGAGCGTCGACTTGCCGCTTCCGGAGGGACCCGTGATCGCCATGAACTGGCCGGGGGGCACGCTGAGCGTCACGCCGTCCAGGACTGTCACGACGCCGGCGGCGCTCCGGAGCCGCATGACGAGATCGCGGACCTCGACCATCCGCGCCTCATATTACACTGTGCTCATGTGGGGACTTCGCGCGGCCGCGCTCGCGCTCGTGTTCGGCCTCGGGGCGTCGGCCGTCCAGGCGGCGCCGGCGCCCGAGCGCGTCGTCGTCGTGCTCGGCGACAGCCTCACCGCGGGGTGGGGCGTGGCGCCCGAGGAGGCGTGGCCGGCGCTGGTCGACGCGCGCCTCCGGCGCGAGGGCTACCCGTATCGCGTCGTCAACGCGGGGGTGAGCGGCGACACGACGGCCGGCGGCCTCCGTCGCGTCGACTGGGCGCTGCGGAGCCGTCCCGCCATCGCCGTGGTGGCGCTCGGCGCCAACGACGGGCTCCGGGGCCTGGGCACCGATGCGATGGAGACGAACCTCCTGGCGATCGTCGAGCGGTTCAAGGCGAACGGCGCCCGCGTCCTCGTCGCGGGGATGATGGTCCCGCCGAACTACGGCGCCGCGTACACGCGCGCCTTCCGGGAGGTCTACCCGGACGTCGCGCGCCGGACGCGCTCGGCCCTGATGCCCTTCCTGCTCGACGGCGTCGCCGCCGATCCCGCGCTGAACCAGGCGGACGGCATCCATCCGAACGCCGCCGGCCACCGCGCGATCGCCGACCGCGTGTGGCCCCACCTGGTCGCGCTGCTGACGCGATGAGCCGGCCGAGCGGGATGGCGACCCGGGTGGCGCCGGCGGGGCTCCGGCTCCTCGCCGCCGGCCTGCTCCTCGCCGGCTGCGCGGGCGCCGCGAAGGCGCGGCCGGCGCTCACCTTCGGCCCCGAGGCCGATCTCGACGCCTCGGCGCGGCTCGTCGCGGACCGCGCGCGGACGGCGGACGTCGTGTACCTCGGCGAGCTCCACGACAACGCCCAGCACCACGCGGTCCAGGCGCGGGTCCTCGAGGCGATCCTCGCCACGGGGAGGCGGCCCGCGCTCGCGTTCGAGATGATCCCGGAGACCGGCCAGGCCACCCTGGAGGCGGCGGTGCGGAGCGACGGGGGGCCGGTCCAGGTCGAGCGGGAGCTCGCGTGGCGGGCCCAGGGCTGGCCGAACTTCGCGATGTACTGGCCGCTCTTCGAGCTGGCGCGGAAGCACGGCCTGCCGGTCGTGGCCACCGATCTGGATCCCGCGCTCTCCCGGCGCGTCGGGCGGGAGGGTCTCCGCGGGGCGGGCGAGGAGGCCTCGCGGCTCCGGTCCGCGATGCCCGACGACCTCCAGCGGGACCGCGACATCGTGCGGCGGCTCCGCGCGGCGCACTGCGACCAGATCAGCGAGGACCGCGCGTTCCGGATGCTGGACGGCTGGTACGCGCGCAACGTGGTGATGGCGCGCCGGGTGGAGGACGGGCTCGCGCGCGCGCCCCAGGTCGTCATGATCATGGGCCGCGGTCACGGGTCGCCGGGCGGGGTCCCCGAGCAGCTCGCCGCGCTCCGGCCCGGGACGCGCCAGTTGATGGTGGGCCTGTACGAGGGCCAGGCCGACGGGGTTACCGCGCCCCTGGCCGACGTGGTGTGGGTCACGCCGGCGCGGCCGCGCCCCGACCCTTGCCTCAGCTTCCCCCAGCGCCTCGGCGGCCTCATCCGACAAGGAGCGACCTCATGACCGGCGGCGACGCGCTCGTCCAGACCCTCCTGGCCCACGGCGTCACTCAGGGCTTCGGCGTGCCCGGCGAGAGCTACCTCGCCGTCCTCGAGGGGCTGCGGCGCGAGCGGGCGCGTTTCCGCCTGGTCGTCACGCGGCACGAGTCGGGGGCGAGCTTCGCCGCCGAGGCGTACGCGAAGCTCGCGCGGCGGCCGGCGGCCGCCTTCGTCACCCGCGGGCCGGGCGCGACGAACGCCGGCATCGGCATCCACACCGCGATGCAGGACTCGACGCCCGTCCTCCTCTTCGTCGGCCACGTGCCGACCCACGCGAAGGGGCGCGAGGCGTTCCAGGAGATCGACTACCACCGGATGTACGCCCCCATCGCGAAGGCGGTGCTCGAGCCGGAGTCGGGCGCGGACGTCGCCGAGTGCACCGCGCGCGCGATCCGGCTCGCGGTGGCCGGCCGGCCCGGCCCGGTCGTCGTGGTCCTGCCCGAGGACGTGACCGAGGCCGGCGCGGGGGACGCGCCCATCCCCGCGGCGCCCCCGCGTCTTCGCGCCGCGCCCGCGCCCGAGGGCGTGCGGGAGGCCGCGCGGCTCCTCGGGCAGGCGCGGCACCCCATCGTGATCGCGGGCGAGATGGCGGCATTCGAGGACGCCACCGCCGCGCTGGTCCGCCTCGCCGAGGCGAGCGGCGCGGGGGTCGTGACCGCGTGGCGCCGGCAGGACACCTTCCCGAACGACCACCCCGCGTACCTCGGCCACTTCGGGATCGGGCGCGCGCCCTTCCAGCGGGAGGCGTGGGCGGCGTGCGACGTGGTGATCGCGGCGGGCACGCGCCTCGACGACATCACGACCGAGGAGTTCACGCTCCTCCGGCCCGACCAGCGCCTGATCCACGTCCACCCCGATCCCGCGATCCTCGCGCGGTCGCGGGCCGACGTCCCGCTCGCCGCCGACACGGGCGTCGCGCTCCTCGCGCTGGCCGAGGCCCTCGGCGGGCCGGCGCCCGCCGCCCGGGTCGCGTGGCGCGCGCGGCTCCACGGGGAATACCTCGCCTTCACGCGGCCGGGGCAGGTGACCGTCCGCGGCGCGGTGGACCCGGCCCGCGTCGTGGAGGCGGTGACGGCGGCCCTCCCCGCCGAGGCGATCGTCGTCAACGATGCCGGGAACTTCGCGGGCTGGGTCCACCGCTACCACCGCTTCCGCCAGCCGGGCACGCAGGCGGCGCCGTCGTCCGGCGCGATGGGCTACGGCGTGCCGGCCGCCATCGGCGCGAAGCTCGCCCGTCCGGACCGGCCCGTCGTGGCCTTCGTGGGGGACGGGGGCTTCCTCATGACCGGGCAGGAGCTGGTGACGGCCGTCCAGGAGGAGCTGCCCGTGAAGGTCGTGCTGGGCGACAACGGCGCCTACGGCACGATCGCGATGCACCAGCACAAGCGCATCGGCCCCGACGGCCTCTTCGCCGTGCACCTCCGGAGCCCGGACTTCGCGGCCGTGGCGCGCGGATACGGCGTCGCCGCCTTCCTCGTGGAGAAGACGGCGGAGTTCGCCGACGCGTTCCAGGCCGCGCTCGCCCATCCGGGCCCCGCGCTGGTCCACGTCAAGACGGACCTCCGGGACATCTCGACGGCGGGCCCGCTTCCGGCCTGAGCGCCCCGTCCGCGAGGCGCGTCACGCCGTGGATGCGCCGTGTTGACGCGGCCCGGGCACTCTGGGAACATCGATCGCTGACCGCCGCCGGAATCCGCTCGAACCCGACCGTCCGCCCGATGAGGAGGCGCAGATGAAGATGGGCAAGTGGCTCCTGGTCACCCTCGGCTTGACGCTCGGGCTCGTGGGGACGGCCCGCGCCCAGACCGTCGAGATCGAGTACTGGCAGTACACGTTCGCCCAGCGCGTGCAGGCGATCGACGAGCTCATCAAGCGCTTCGAGGCGGAGAATCCCAACATCAAGGTCAGGCACACCCACGTGCCCTACGACGACTTCCGGCTGAAGATCGCCGCCGCGATTCCGGCCGGGCAGGGGCCCGACGTGGTGCAGCTCTTCTACGGCTGGCTCCAGGACTACCTGAAGGCGAAGCTCCTCCAGCCGCTGCCGGCGGAGGCGTTCCCCGCGGCGGAGATCGAGCGCGACTTCTTTCCGCTGGTGAAGCAGATGAGGGTGGACAACCAGTACTACGCGGTGCCCACCGCGGTGCGCTCGCTCGCGCTCTTCTGGAACAAGAAGCTCTTCGCGGAGGCGGGGCTCGATCCCGCGAAGCCGCCCCAGACGCTCGACGAGCTCTCCGCCATGGCCCAGAAGCTCACCAAGCGCGACGCCGCCGGCAACCTCCTCCAGGCCGGGATCGCGCTCGACATGGGCCTCCAGGACCATCACTGGCTGCGCGAGGTGCTGATCCGGCAGATGGGCGGTCAGCCCTATTCGGCCGACGGGAAGACCGTCGCGTACAACAGCGCCGCCGGCCACCGCGCCGCCGGCTGGTACACCGATCTCGCCACCAAGCAGAAGGTCGGTGAGTTCGGCTTCATGACCGACGGCGTGACGGCGTTCAAGGCCGGCAAGGCCGGCCTGATGATCGACGGCTCCTTCCGGCTCGCCGCGTTCGACGCCCAGGCCGGGCTCGACTACGCCGTCGCCGAGCTGCCGACCCACCAGGGGAAGCGCTCGAACTTCGCGTCCTACTGGGTCAACGGCATCACGCCCAAGGCCACGGGCCCGAAGAAGGACGCCGCCGTCAAGTTCCTGAAATTCATCACCACGCCGGCGGCGATGGAGCTCTGGCTCGAGAAGGTGGGCGAGCTCCCGGCGCGCAAGGCGGTCGCCGAGCGGGACGCGATCCGGAGCCACCCGAAGTACGGCGCGTTCATCCGGGGCCTCGGCTACGCGGAGGCCACGTTCTTCGTCAACGAGACCGCTCAGCGGAAGCTCTTCATGGACATGACGGACCGCATCGTCCTGAAGGGCCAGCCGGTGCCGGAGTCGGTCGCGCAGGCGGCGGCGGAGGAGCAGAAGCTCCTGGACGCCTTCTTCAAGTAGGGTCGGCGGGGTCCCGGGGCGCGACCCCGGGGCCCCGGCCTCGCCGCTCGCGATGCTCGACCGGCTCTCGCTCCGCTCGCGGCGGACGCTCTGCGCGTGGACGTTCCTCGCGGTGCCCATCGTCTTCTACACGACCATCCGCTTCTATCCCGCCGCGGACGCGCTCCTCACCTCCCTGACGGACTGGAACATCGTCGGCGCGCGCCGGTTCGTCGGGCTCGAGAACTACCGGCGCCTCTTCGCCGACCCGACGTTCTGGCAGGTGATGGGCAACACGTTCCAGTACCTGATCGTCGGCGTGGCCGTGAGCCTCGGGCTGTCCTTCCTCGTGGCGTACCACCTCGACCGGGTCCGCTTCGGCCACGCGGTTCTCCGCGCGCTCTACTTCGTGCCGCACATCACGACCGCGGTCGCCATGGCCTGGGTCTGGCGGTGGCTCTACCAGCCGGTGCCGATCGGCGTGTTCAACGGCCTCCTGGTCTGGGCGGGCCTCCCGCAGCAGCCGTTCCTGCGCTCGACGGAGCAGGCGCTCTACGCGGTCCTGGCGCCCGCGATCTGGGCCGGGCTCGGTTTCCAGATCGTCGTCTTCCTGGCCGGGCTGAAGGCGATCCCGCAGGAGTACTACGAGGCGGCGGCCATCGACGGCGCCGGGCCGTGGCGCGCGCTCGTGCACGTGACGCTCCCGCTCCTCCGGCCCACCCTCGTGTTCCTGGTCGTCGTCAGCTCGATCGCCTTCCTGCGCATCTTCGACTACGTGTACGGCATGACGCTCGGCCAGGGCGGGCCGCTCGACTCCACCAAGCCGCTCGTGCTCAAGATCTACGAGACCGCGTTCGGGCATTTCCAGATGGGCTACGCGACCGCCCAGACGGTGGTCCTGTTCGCGATCCTCCTCGCGGTCTCGCTCCTCCAGCTCCGCCTGCTGCGGTCGTCATGAGTCTCGTGGGCCGGCGCGGGCGGGGCGGGCAGGCGACGCAGGCGGTCGTGTGGGTGCTCCTGCTGGCGGGCGGTCTCCTCATGGTGATGCCGTTCGTGTACATGCTGTCGACCTCGCTCAAGACGAACGCCGAGGTCTACGAGCTGTCGCTCCTGCCCCGGGCGCCCACGCTGGACAACTACCGCCGGCTGGCCGGCGCCTCGGGGTTCCCGCGCTGGTTCCTCAACTCGCTCGCGATCGCGGTCGTGACCACGGCCTCGGTGCTGTTCTTCGACAGCCTGGTCGGCTACACCTTGGCGAAGTTCCGGTTCCGCGGCCGCCGGGTCGTGTTCCTGGCCATCCTGAGCACGCTGATGATCCCGACCGAGATGCTGGTGCTGCCGTGGTACGTCATGAGCAAGAATCTCGGCTGGCTCGACACCTACTGGGGCATCATGTTCCCCGGGATGATGACGGGGTTCGGGACCTTCCTCATGAGGCAGTTCTTCGAGAGCGTGCCGGACGAGCTCCTCGAGGCCGGCCGCGTCGACGGGCTGGGCGAGTTCCAGATCTGGTGGCGCATCGCCATGCCGCTCGTCGGCCCCGCGCTGTCCGCGCTCGCGATCTTCACCTTCCTCGGCAACTGGACGGCGTTCCTGTGGCCCCTCATCTCGACGACGAGGCGCGAGCTCTACACGCTGCCCGTGGGGTTCGCGTCGTTCTCCGGCGAGTTCCAGCGGGAATGGGAGATGGTGATGGCCGGCGCCAGCGTCGCCACCCTGCCGGTGCTCCTCGTGTTCATCCTCCTCCAGAAGTACATCGTGCGCGGCGTCATGCTGACCGGCATCAAGGGCTAGGAGCGGGCGCGATGACCGTCGCATCCCGGCGTCCTCGGTCCTCGCCCGTCCTCGGCGTACCGGAGTACGCCTGCGGGGGGCTCGGACCTGCGTCCTTGGGCTGCTCGGTCCTCGCCCCCGCTCGCGGGTCGACGGCGCCGAGCCGCGCGGGGTGGGCGACCATTACGGTTCATCGGCAGCAGCTCGGATCCTTCAGGGGTTGTGGGACCGCATGATGGGCTCGAGCGACGAGGAGCGGTTCCCGGCGCCGGTCTACCGGGAGACGGTGCTCGCGCCGCTCTTCGAGGGCGTGAAGCGGCACCACTGGCGCCAGCTGATGCGGGTCAATCGCGCGAGCGCGATCATGCTGGCGGCGCAGGGTCTCCTGACGCGGGAGGAGGCGGGAGCGATCCTCCGCGCGCTCGACGAGATCGAGCGGGGCACCGACGTCCCGGCGCTCGCCTACACCGGCGAGCACGAGGACTTCTTCTTCTACGTCCAGACCGAGCTCGAGCGGCGCCTGGGCGTCGAGACGGCGGGGAAGCTCCACACCGGGCGGAGCCGGAACGACATCGACCACACGGTCTTCAAGATGGCGCTGAAGGAGCACCTGGCCGCGCTCCTCGGCCACCTCCTCGACGCGCTGACCGCCGTCCTCGACGTGGCGGAGGCGAACCGGGAGACGCTGGTGGTCGCGTACACCCACGGCCAGCCCGCCCAGCCGACCACGTACGGCCACTACCTCGGGGCCCTCGCCGAGCTCCTGCTCCGCGACGTGGAGCGCCTCCGCCTGGCCGGTCGCTACCCGGACCTCTCCAGCATGGGCGCGGCGGCGATCACGACCTCGGGGTTCCCGCTCGACCGCGCGGCGATGGCGGAGCTCCTCGGCTTCGCCGCCGTCCAAGACAACGCCTACGGCTGCATCGCCGCCGACGACTACGTGACCAGCGTGTACGGCGCGCTCCAGCTCCTCTTCATCCACCTCGGGCGGTTCGCGCAGGATTTGAACGCCTGGACCGGCTTCGAGGTGGGGCACCTCCGCGTGCCCGACGCCTACGTCCAGGTCAGCTCGATCATGCCGCAGAAGCGGAACCCGGTCGCCGTGGAGCACCTCCGGCTCCTCTGCTCGCTCGCGGCCGGCCGCGCCGCGACGACGCTCGCGACCCTCCACAACACGCCGTTCACCGACGTGAACGACGCCGAGGGCGAGGTCCAGGTGGCCGGCTACGCGGCCTTCGAGGCGGGGGGCCGCGCGCTCCGGCTCCTGGCCGGCTTCATCCGCGCCGCGCGCGTGGACGAGGCGCGCGTGCGCCGCCACATCGACGAGAGCTGCATCACGGCCACCGAGCTGGCGGACTCGCTCGTGCGCGCGGAGGGGATCTCCTTCCGCCAGGCCCACGAGGTCGTGTCGCGGCTGGTGCGGGGGATGCTCGACCGCGGCGAGCGGTTCCCCACGGTGCCCCACCGGGCCTTCGCGGAGGCGTTCGCCGCCGTCGCCGGCCGGCCGCCCCGCCTCGGCGAGGCCGAGCTCCGGCGCTTCACGACCCCGGAGCACTTCGTCGCGGTGCGCACGCTGCCGGGCGGCCCGGCGCCCGGCCCGCTCGGCGAGAGCCTCCGGCGCTACCGTCAAGAGCTCGAGGAGGCGCGCGCCTGGCTCGCGGAGTACCGCGGGCGCCTGGAGGGGGTCGACCGCCGGCTGGCCGAGCGCGCCCGCGCGCTCGGCGCCTGACCGCGCCGCGCTACTGGGGCCGGTTCGCCCGGACGTCCCAGCCGCCGACCGCGGCTTGCCCGAGGCTCCCGTCGGGCATCTGCGGCCGGTACTCGATCGTGATCTTCCCGTAGACCAGCGTCACCTCGGCAGAGGGCGGCGCGTCGGCCGAGTCGCCGAGCTTGACGCCGGAGACCAGCACGTCCTGGAGCGTGACCTTCAGGTAGTCGGCGGCCTCGCGGCCGGGCCGGCGGCAGCTGAGGACGGCCGACTGGACGTGCCGGCCCGCTGCCGCCGTCTGAAGGAGCGCGGGGACGGCGCGGTCGAGCCGCTGCGTGACCCGGAGCGGCTGGAAGTCGGCACGGCCGACGCTGGCGGAGGCGCCGCTCCCCAGCGTCGCCGCGACGGGGGTCGCCATCCCGAGGGACCAGCCCACCAGCTCGATCTCGCCCCGGTGCCGCGCGTCCGCGCTGTCGCCGGTGACGCCGTCGATCTTGAGGAAGCACTCCTCGGTGGCCGCGTCAGCCGGCGCGCTCCATGCGACGCCGGCCAGGATCGCGATTCCGGCGAGGACTCCCAGCACCCACGGACCGCCGCGCTCGTGCATGGCCGCCTCCGATCCGATCGTCTCCATTCCGGTCGCGAGGGACGTTCCCTCGGGCGGCATCCTAGCACGCGGCCGCACGGCGCTTCTCCGAGCGGACGCGGCGGCTCGCCAGGGATGCGCAGCCGCTCGGTCCGGGGTTAGGCTAGGGGGCGTCGGACACCTCGCCAGACGGGAGACGCGACGATGACGACCGCGAGTGCGACGGGACGGTTGGCGGCGGAGTGGGCGGCGCAGGGCTTCCTCCCGGTGGTGGACGTGCTCTCGCCCGGGGAGGCCGACCGCTGCCGCGCCCGCTTTGACGAGCTCGAGCGCGAGGTGCCGCCGGAGCAGGCGGAGGTCCACATCCGGGACCGTCATCTGGACGTGGAGTTCGTCTGGCGACTCGCCACGCACCCGAAGGTCCTCGACGCGGTCGAGGCGGTCCTCGGGCCCGACGTCGTCCTCCTCGCGTCGAACTTCTTCTGCAAGTACCCGGCGGAGGAGCGGGGCGAGCGGTTCGTGGCGTGGCACCAAGACGTGACGTACTGGGGTCTCGAGCCGCCGCGCGCGATCACCGCCTGGATCGCCGTCGACGACGCCGACGTGGAGAACGGGTGCATGAGCGTGATCCCGGGCTCCCACCGGCTCGGCTTCTTCGAGCACGGCAAGTCGGATCGGCCCGGCAACCTCCTCAGCATCAACCAGGAGGTGTCCGACGACACGGTCGACGAGCGCCGTGCGGTCTCCATGCCGCTCCGGGCCGGGCAGATGTCCCTCCACGACGGCATGCTCCTCCACGGGAGCCATCCGAATCGCTCGTCCCGCCGGCGCTGCGGCCTCGCGGTCCGCTTCACCACGCCGGACGTGCGGCAGGTGGCCCCGAACTCGGCCCGCGGGTACTACCGGCCGGTCCTCGTCCGCGGCTCCGACCGCTACCGCCACTTCCCGCCGGTCGAGGTGCCCTGGCGAGACTGATCGCCATGACGCGGGGCCTCGCGCGCCTGGCCCTGGTTGCTGTCGCGTGGCTCGCGGCGGGCCCGGCGCACGCCGCGTCTCCGAGCCCGCCGCCGCGCGTGGAGGCGCGGCTCGACCTCGATCCCGGCCGCCGAGCCCGTTCCCCGCCGACTGGCTCACGGTGCCCGACCGCACGCAGCGGACGGGGCTCCGCGTGGCGAATCCCGTCGCGCGGTGCGTGCCGGTCCGCTCCGCCTGCGACGACCTCCGGCTCCTCGCGGAGCTGGACGGCTTCGACCTCGAGCCCCGGCTCCAGATCCGGTTCACGGGCGCGATCGACGTGGGGAGCGTGAGCACGCGGAGCGTGTTCCTCGTCCGTCTCGGAGCGGGTCCGCCCGAGCTCACGCCCGTCGACCGCGTGGTCTGGGATCCCGACACGCTCTCGCTCTACGCGCGCCCCGAGAGCGTGCTCGAGCCCGAGGCCCGGTACGGCCTCGTGGTGACGCGGGACCTCCGCGACGCGGGCGGCCGGCCGGTCGAGCCCTCCGCCGGCTTCCAGGCGCTCCTCCGGTCGGGCGGGGGCCCGCCCGTGGGCGCCGAGCACCGGGCATCCTTCGGGCTCCTCCGCCGCGCGCTCGACCGCCGGGGCATCCGGATCGACCGGCTCGCGCTCGCGTCCGTCTTCACCACCGGGAGCGTGTCGGCGTTCCTCGAGCAGGCGCGCGACGCGCTCGACCGGCAACCGCCGGCGCCCGCGCTGATGACGGCGCCCGAGGCGGGCGGCCGCGCGTGGTTCCCTCGCGCGACCCTGTCGCAACTCGCCCTCCGGCGTCAGATCGGGCCGGCGCCGAGCGGGACCGGGTCCGCGACCGAGGCCGCGCCCGCCGGGTTCCGCGACGAGACCCTCCAGCTGGACGCGCTGCCCCGTGACGCGGTGGGCGGGGTCGGGATCGGCTGGTACTGGTCCCCGTGGTACCTCACGCCCGAGCGCCGGATCGCGGAGCTGCCCACGCTCGCGCCCCGCCCCCCGGCCTCGGTCGACCGTCCCGTGCCCTTCGTCGTGGTCACGCCCGCCGGCCCGCCGCCGGCCGGGGGCTGGCCCCTCGCGGTCTTCGGTCACGGCTACGGCGGCGAGATGCTGTCGAACGCGCTCCTCGTGGCGGGGGGTCTCGCGCGCCAGGGGATCGCGACGGTGGCGATCTCGGTGGTCGGCCACGGCGGCGGGCCGGAGAGCCGGCTCCTCGTTCACCTGACGGACGGGCGGACGCACGAGGTGCGCGTCCCCGGCCGCGGCGTCGACCTCGACGGGGACGGCCGCATCGAGCCGACCGAGGGGCTCACGCCGCTGGCGGGCGGTCCCTACGCGGCGCTCGGCCTTCGGGACGGGCTGCGCCAGCAGGTGGTCGACCTCATGGCGCTCGTGCGGGCCGTCGGAACCGGTCTCGACGTCGATGGCGACGGCGTCGCGGACACGGGGCTCGGTCCGATCGGCTACGCCGGGCACTCTCTCGGCGGGATCTACGGGACGCTTCTCCTTGCCGTCGACACGCGCGTGCGCGTGGGCGCGCTCGTGGTCGCGGGCGGCCCCGTACCCGAGATCGCGCGGCTCTCGCCGGCGTTCCGGCCGCGCGTCAAGGAGGCGCTCGGGCGGCGGCTCCCGTCGCTCCTGAACCTGCCGGGCGGCGACTTCCGGGAGGACCTTCCGCTCCGCGGCGAGGCGCCGGTGGTCACGCCGGCGGTCGGCGCGCTCGCCGTCCAGGAGTACCTCGCGCGGGCCGAGTGGCTCGGCCGCCGCGGGGACCCGGTGGCCTACGCCCGGCACCTCCGCCGGGCGCCGCTCCCCGGGCTCGAGCCGGCCCGCGTGCTCGTCCAGTACGCGCTCGGGGACCCGGTCGTGCCCAACTCCACGACCGCGACGCTCGTCCGCGCGGGGCAGCTCGGCGACCGTACCGTCGTGGTGCGAACCGACCGGGTCGCGCGCGCCATGGCCACCGACTGGCCGAACCCGCACGGCTTCCTGCTCGCGGTCCGCGCGCCGGGCCTGGTCGGGCGCGTGGCGGCGCTGACCCAGGAGCAGCTCGCCCGCTTCCTGCGCGACGACGGGGAGAGCGTGTGGATTCCCGGCGGGCTCTCGTCCGCGGGGCCGGACGACCGCTTCGTCGAGGGGCCGGCCGGCGCGCGGTGAGACGCGCGCGGCGCCGCGTCGCGCCCTGGGAGCGCGCGACGCGGTAGGGGTACAATGGCGAGGTCGATCGCGCCCCGACGCCCGGCATCCGGCCGGCGCGTCCGGTGACCCCGAACCTGCGAGGGCCCCATGAAAGTTCTGAGGATCGTGCCGGAGCGGTGCACGGGCTGTCTCCGATGCGAGCTGGCCTGCTCGTACGTCCAGACGGGCACGTTCCAGCCCGCGAAATCGGTGATCCGCGTGTCGCCGTTCGAGGGGCACACGAGCTACGCCCCCTACACGTGCTTCCAGTGCGCCGAGGGCTGGTGCATGACCGCGTGCCCGGTGGGGGCGATCGTCATCTCCCCGGTGGGCGCGAAGGCCGTCATCGACGACCAGTGCGTCGGCTGCAAGCTCTGCACGATCGCCTGCCCGTACGGGACGATGTTCTACAACCCGGACACGCAGAAGGCGTTCAAGTGCAATCTGTGCGGCGGCGACCCCGCGTGCGCCCACGCCTGCCCGACGCAGGCGATCCTCTACGAGGACGTCGAGACCGCGGACTGGCTCGGCGACTTCGCGGCCGACCGGGCCGCCGGCACGCTCCTCCCGGCCGGCGGGAACGGGAGGCACTGATGCCGAAGCGCCACGTCATCGTCGGCGGCGGCACCGCGGGCCACAACGCGATCAACACCATCCGCCAGGAGGAGGGCGAGCGCTCGGAGATCGTCCTGGTCTCGGCGGAGCGGCCCTACTCGCGGATGGTCCTCCCGTACTACCTCGGGCGCACCATCTCCGAGTCGCACGTCTTCACGGCGACGCCCGCCAAGCTCGCCCGGCTCGGCGTGACCACGCAGCTCGGGCGGCGGGCGACCGCGCTCGACGCGAAGGCCGGGAAGCTCACGCTGGACGACGGGACGGCCCTCGAGTACGACGACCTCCTGATCGCGACGGGGTCGTCCGCGGTCCGCGCCCCCGTGCCCGGGGCCGACGGCGCCGGGGTCCACAGCTTCTGGACCCTCGAGCAGGCCCGCGGCGTGGTGGCCGAGATCAAGGCGGGCAGCCACGTCGTGATGGTCGGGGCCGGCTTCATCGCCTTCACCATCCTCAACTCGATCCTGGCGCTCGGCGCGCGGCTGACCATCCTCGAGATCGCGCCCCAGATCCTGCCGCGCATGATCGACCGGCAGGGCGCCGCGCTGGTCGACGCGTGGCTCCGGAGGCACGGCGTCGAGATCCGGACCGGCGCCACCCTGACGGCGGTCGAGCAGCACGCCGGGCGCCGCCGCCTCCGGTTCAAGGACGGCCCCGACGTCGACGCGGACGTGGTCATCATGGCGACGGGCATCCGGACGAACCTCGGATGGCTCGAGGGTTCGGGCGTCCGCGTGAACCGGGGCGTCGTCGTGGACGACCGCCTCCGATCCAGCGTCCCGACGGTCTATGCCGCGGGCGACGTGGCGGAGGGGCGCGACCTGATCACGGGGCAGCCCGACGTTCACGCCATCGAGCCGACGGCGATGGAGCACGGCCGGGTGGTCGGCGCCAACATGGCCGGGCGCGACGTGCAGTACCGCGGGAGCCTCCTCATGAACATCGTGGAGGTGTGTCACCTCGACGTCGCGAGCTTCGGGCGCTGGGACGACCCGGCGGCCGAGCTCATGCTCGCGGTCGACCCCGACCGCCCCGCGTACCGGAAGCTCCTCTGGCACGGCGACCGGCTGACCGGCGCGATGATCCTCGGCCCCTCGGGCGACATCTGGACCACGAACGACGTGGGCATGCTGAAGGGCCTGGTCCAGTCCGGGGTGGCGCTCGGGCCGTGGAAGGAGGCGCTCCGGCGCAACCCCTTCGACGTCAAGCGCGCCTACGTCGCGTCCCACACGGCCCGGCAGCTGCTGCCCCAGACCGTGCTCGGCCGTCCGGCCCCCGCGCCGGCCGTCCTCTGGAGCTGAACATCAAGCAACGGGGTCAGGCCTTGACTTTGATGTCCAGACGAAGTGTCCGGCAGGATCTCAAAGTCAAGGCCTGACCCTGAAGTTTGGCAATCGAAGCTGAGGCCAGGAGAACGCCAATGACGCAGGCAGGGACGATGGCGGCGACGAAGGTGGCGGGGGCGGTGCGGCGCGACCTCCCCGGCGGGTACGCGGGACAGCTCCTCCGGGTCGACCTCGGGGCCGGTCGCGCGTGGGGCGAGCCCTGGTCGCCCGCCGACATGCGGACGTACCTCGGCGGCGCCGGGCTCGGCGCGAAGATCCTGTGGGACGAGGTCCCGCCCGAGGTGGGCTGGGACCATCCGGCGAATCGCCTCGTCCTGGCGACAGGGCCCCTGGCCGGCCTCCCGGTGTGGGGCACGGGCGGGCTCACCGTCGTCACGCGCGGCGCGATGACCAACGGCGGCACCTCGACCCAGGCCAACGGCTTCTTCGGCGCGAACCTGAAGTACTGCGGGTACGACGCCATCGTCGTCGAGGGCCAGGCGCCGGAGTGGACCTACCTCCTGGTCCGCGACGACCGCCTCGAGCTCCGCGACGCGCGCCACCTCGTCGGCAAGGACACCTGGGAGACCCAGGACGCGCTGACCGCCGAGCTCGGGTGCTCGGGCCACATGCTGAGCGTCTACTCGATCGGTCCCGCCGGCGAGAGCCTGGTGCGCTTCGCGGCGATCCAGGGCGACTACGGCCACGTCGCGTCCAAGAACGGCGTGGGCGCCGTGATGGGCAAGAAGCGCCTCAAGGCGGTCGCGATCGTCCGGGGCGGCGGCCTCCTCCGCGCCGCCGACCCGCGCGGGCTCATCGCCGCGGCCGACGACATCGCCAACGAGCTCCGCACGAACCCCGCGTCCAAGACGCTCTACGAGTACGGCACGCTCCCGGGCGTCGTGAACCTGGGCGCCCTCGGCGCGCTCCCGATCAAGAACTACACGACGAACGTCACGCCGCCCGGCGTCGACATGAAGCAGTGGGAGGCGCCGGCCCTCCGGAACGGCTTCGACCACCGCGGCCACCAGTGCAACGCCTGCGGCATGCACCACTGCCACATGCAGGTCCTGCCGAGCGGCAAGCACAAGGGCGCCATCGTCGACGAGCCCGAGTACGAGGGCTGGTCGGGCGCCGGCTGGACGATCGGCTGCACCGACCCGGTGGCGGTCTCCTGGCTCAACACGCAGCTCGACCGCGCCTGCGTCGACGTCAACGAGTTCGGCTGGCTCTGCGGCTTCGTGATGGAGTGCCAGGAGAAGGGCTACATCACCGAGCAGCAGCTCGGCTTCCGGCTCGGGTGGGGCGACGCCGAGGGCGCGAACCGGCTCCTCCAGATGATCAACCGGCGCGAGGGCCTGGGCGATCTCCTCGCCGAGGGCACGAAGCTCGCGGCCGAGCGCCTGGGCGGCGGCGCGCTCGAGTGCTCGATCTACACCGGCAAGAACGCCTCGCCGCGCGGCCACGACCACCGAGGCCGCTGGGAGGAGATGCTCGACACGTGCACCGGCTCGACGGGGACGCTCGAGACCGGGCCGCCGGTGTTCCCGGCCGAGCTCGGCTTGCCCGCGCGCATCAACCCGTTCGACCCCGAGCAGGTCGCGCGCCAGGTGGCCGGCCTGAACGGCCGCCGGAACTTCGAGGACTCGCTGGGCGCCTGCATCTTCACGACGCGGACGTACCTCGAGAACCTCGCGCGCACGCTCTCGGCCGCCACCGGGTGGGAGTACTCGCGCGAGGAGGCGATGCGCTTCGGCCGGCGGATCGGCGCGATCTTCCGCGCCTTCAACCTCCGCTGCGGCATCCGGAACGACCTCGAGCGGCCGTCCCGGCGCTACTGGTCGACGCCGGTCGACGGGCCCGCGAAGGGCCAGTCGATCGAGAAGCACTGGGAGCGCATGCTCGACGTCTGGTACGAGGGCATGGGCTACGACCGCGCGAGCGGGCGCCCGACGCCCGAGACCCTGAAGGCGGTGGGCCTCGAGTGGATGGTCCCGGCCGTGTGGGGCGACGACCGGTCGCGCCGGTGAACGCGGCCCCGCCCGCGCCCCGGACGGTGCCCGTCGAGGTCCTGTCCTGGGTCAACAAGCTGATCGGGGGGCCGGGGACGGGGCAGGTGACGGTGGACACGGCGGCGCCCCGCGGCGCGACCGTCCGCGCCGTGCTCCGCGCGATGTCGGAGCGCTACCCGGAGCTCGGCCAGGCGCTCTGGGACCCGACGCGCCCCCGCGAGCTCGGCGACAACATCGAGGTGCTCGTCAACAACGCCGTCCTGGGCCTGACGCACGACCTCGACAGCGAGGTGCTGGACGGCGAGCGGATCACGCTGCTCGGCCAGTACATGGGCGGCTAGACAGGAGAGCCCCGTCATGATGCCGGAGCCGTCGACCCTCGCCGTGTTCGTCGTGGCCGCCGTGGCGCTCCTCGTCACGCCCGGTCCGGCGGTCCTCTACATCGTCGCCCGGAGCGTGGAGCAGGGGCGCTGGGCGGGCGTCGTCTCGGCGCTGGGCGTCCACGTCGGCACGCTCGTCCACGTCGCCGCGGCCGCCCTCGGGCTCTCCGCGCTCCTCGTCTCGTCGGCCCTCGCCTTCGACATCGTCAAGTACCTCGGGGCCGTCTACCTCGTCTACCTGGGGGTCCGGCGGCTCCTCGCGAGGGACGCGCGCGCCGAGTCGGGCGCCGCCCCGCCCAGGAGCCTCCGGCGCCTCTTCGGGCAGGGCATCGTCGTCAACATCCTGAACCCGAAGACGGCCCTCTTCTTCCTGGCGTTCCTCCCGCAGTTCGTCGATCCGGCTCGCGGGCAGGTGGGCCTCCAGATCCTGGCCCTCGGGATGATCTTCGTGGCCCTCGGCGTCGTCAGCGACGGCCTCTATGCGATCGCCGCCGGCACGGCGGGGGGGTGGCTCAAGCGCGACGGCCGCGTCCTCCGCGCCGAGCGGTACGTCACCGGCGGCGTCTTCGTCGGCCTCGGCCTGACCGCCGCGTTCGCCGGCAACGGCCGGAAGTAGCTGTCCGTCCGGCCGGTCGAAGTGGCGACTCGGTGACACGACCGGACTGCACCCATCTGCGACGATGTGCTACATGCGATACCGGAAGAATGAGATTGGCGTGCGGGAGCTGAGGCAGAACCTCAGCGTCTACCTGCGACGGGTCAAGGCTGGTCAAACCCTCGACGTCAGGGAACGCGGCACCCGGGTCGCTCTGATCGTTCCGGCGACCGGGCGTTCGACGGTTCTCGAACGGCTGATCGAGGCCGGCCGCGCGACTGCCGCGAAGGGGGATCTGCTCGGGCTCGGACGACCGATTGGACGGCGACCGTCTCGGCGAGCCAGCCGAGCTTTCGCCAGCCTCCGCGCCGAGGGCTGATGCCGCTCGTCTACCTGGACTCGTCGGCCCTGGTGAAGCTCGTCGTCACGGAGCCGGAGTCGATGGCGTTGATCGAGCGCCTCCAAGCCTGGCCTCGGCGCGTGTCCAGCGCGCTCGCGTTGACCGAGCTGCCTCGCGCCCTGGCGCGCGCGGGTTTCGGCCCTCCCGTGCAGCGTCGCGCTCGGGAGGTGCTCGGGCGTCTCGACCTGCTCGACGTCGACCGCCGGATCCTGGCGACCGCGGCGGCGCTCGAGCCGACGGCCCTGCGCACGCTCGGCGCGATTCACCTGGCCACGGCCCTGGCCGTGCGCGAGGATCTCGATCTCGTCGTCACCTATGATCGACGACTGCGGGCGGCCGTCGAGCGAGTGCACCTCGACGTTGCGACACTCGCCTGAGGCGGCCACGCGCATGGACCTGATCCCGGGGGATCGTCGCGGCGCCCGTGCTCCCGATCTACTCTGACCGGCCTTCCGGCCCTCGGGGACGGTGCAGTATCATCGCCAGACATCGAGGGCCGCGAGGCCCGGAGAGGAGCCGCGGATGATTGCCAAGGCTACGGATCGGTCGACGTACCTGGACCTCCACAAGATGGACTGGGAGCCCAGCGGGTTCCCGGGCGTGTGGAACAAGGTGCTCTACGAGGAGCCCGACGGCCGCCGGACCATCCTGACCCGCTTCGAGCCCGGCGCCCGGCTGCCGCGCCACCGCCACGTCGGGCTCGAGCAGACGTTCATCCTCGAGGGCTCGCTGGTGGACGACGACGGGGAGTGCACGGCGGGGAACTTCGTCTGGCGGCGCCCCGGGTCGGTCCACCGGGCATGGTCGCCGAACGGCTGCATCGGCATCGGGATCTTCGAGCGCCCGAACGAGTTCCTGGAAGAGCCGGGCCGGGCCTAGGGCCCCGCGGCGTCCTCCACGACTGACGCCTCCCGCGCCGCGACGGGCTCGTGTCGCGGGGTGGCTCCGGCCGCGCTCGCGGGCCGGCGCTACGGGTAGCGGATCAGGCGGCCGGTGAAGGAGACCGTGAAGTTGAGCGTCCGGTTGCTCCCGCCGAGCAGGACCAGCACGTCCGTCCGCGGCGCCGCGCAGCCGATCAGCCTCCGACCCCCGCCGATCGGCAACCCGATTCCCGCCACGATGGTGTAGATCACCTGGGCCTAGGGCGAGGTCTGGTTGAGGAACACCCGCTGGACGTTGACGGGACGGATCGAGGGCATGCAGACCTCCTCTGGCGCTGGGAGCGATTGATCGCGTGTCGCGCGCGTCGCCGGCACACGAGGGCTACCGCTTCTGTGGTGCGCGTGTCAAGATGCCGGACCAATGCGACTCAGGTTCGGGATCTGTCCTACGGAGGGCGGCCACTTCTTCCGGGAATCACTGGCCGAGGTCGAGCGCGCCGAGGCGCTGGGTCTCGACTCGGTGTGGCTCGCCGAGCACCACGGCGTCCGCGACCACTACTGGCCCGCGCCGGTCCAGATGCTGACCGCGCTCGCCGCGCGGACGTCGCGCGTGACCCTCGGCGCGAACGTGTGCGTGTTCCCGTTCTACCACCCGGTGCGGCTCGCCGAGGAGACGGCCCTCCTCGACGTGGTCTCGAACGGGCGCGCCGTCCTGGGGGTCGCCATCGGCTACAAGCCCGACGAGTTCCTCCTCTACGACGCTCAGCTCGAGAAGCGCGGGGCGCGGCTCGAGGAGGGCCTCGCCCTCATGAAGGCGCTCTGGACGCGGGACGGCGTGACCCACCGCGGGGCGCACTTCACGGTCGTGGACGGGCGGATCGAGCCGAAGCCGGTCCAGCAGCCCCACCCGCCGGTGTGGATCGGCGGCTGGGGCGACGTCACCCTCCGTCGCGCCGCGCTCCTCGCCGACGCGTGGCTGCCGGGCCCGACGGCGGACCTCCCGCGGCTCCTCCGGAGCCAGGCGCAGATCCGGGAGCACCGCCGGCAGGCCGGCCTCCCCGAGCCCGCCGAGTGGCCGGTGACGCGCGAGCTCTGCATCGCGGAGACGGAGCGCGAGGCGCGCGAGCTGGCCGACCGCCACCTCATGCTCGCCTACGGGAAGGAGTACGGCGGGACCTGGAAGCATCCCTTCATCGACGCGGAGACCGCGGCGGACCTCGACCGTCTCGCCGCGAACCGCTTCCTCATCGGGACGCCGGACCGGGTCGTCCGGGACCTCCAGCCGTTCGTCCGGGAGTACGGGATGACCCACGTGATCTTCCGGCTCTTCACGCCCGGCATGCCGCACCGGCAGGTGCTGCGCCAGATCGAGCTCCTGGCGCGAGAGGTCGTCCCCGCGTTTCGCTAGCGCCCCGCCTCGCCCGGCGGCGCGACGACGGCCCGGACGAGCATTTGCTTCCCGAGCGGCTTCCAGGGGAGCCGGAGGTACAGGCGGATCAGGGCGGGCGACACGGGCAGCCGCGACGCGACCGTGAGCGGGAGAAACCGCGGCCGGCACTCGACGACGCGAAAGCCGTTGACCGCGAGGAAGTCCACGAGGCTCCGGTCCGTGTAGACGGTCTGGTGCGTGTAGTCGTCGAAGTACTCGCGATGGGCGTACCGGTAGTTCGGCTGGAGGAGCGCGATCGATCCCCCGGGGGCGAGCGTCCGCCGGAGCTCCGCGAGGACCCGGGCGCCGTCGCTCCGCGTCAAGTGCTCCAGCAGGTTGCTGGCGAGCGCGAAGTCGACCGAGCCGTCCGGGATGACACCGAGGTCGGTCACGTCACCGACGTGCGCCGTGACGCCGGGCGCGAGGTGGCGGGGCATCCCGCCCCACTGATCGACCGCGATCCGCCGCGCGCACCGGATGTTGTTGATGAAGTGGCCGTAGCCGGCGCCGAGGTCGAGCACGCACGCGTCCGGCCGGACCAGCGCCTGGAAGTAGTACCGGCAGAGGGCCTGCCACACGACGTCCCGGCGCGGATCGAAGGGCAGGCGGGTCTCGTGGTAGCTCATCGGCCGCGTCTCGTGACGCGCCGCCAGCCGAAGAGCAGCCCGGCCACCATCCGCAGCCCCACCCGCGCCGCGACCCAGTTGCTCGAGGCGCCCTTGCTCCGGCCATACCGGGCGTGGAAGGTCACCGGGCACTCGACGACGCGGAAGCCGTGGCCCAGGGCCGTGTCGAGGAAATGGGCGTTGAACTCGAGGTTCACCGCGGAGTCGAGGCGCGGCAGGAGGCGGGCCAGCGCGTCGTTCCGGCAGAGCTTGTAGGTGGTGCCGACGTCGGTGAACGTGCCGCGGCCGAGGTGCTTGAGCTCGAGCAGCTTCCCGACGATGAAGTTGCCGTAGTACATGCCGGTGGTCAGCTGCGTCCGGAACGCGCGGAGCTGCTCGACGATGCGCGTCCCGTTCACGATGTCGGCGTGCGGCGCGTAGGCGAGGAACTTGTCGATGTCGTAGGCGCGGTACGTCATGTCCCCCTCGCAGAGGAGGGTGAGGTCGGTGTCGCCGTGGGAGAGCCCCTCGGCGAGGGCCCGCCAGACGCACCGGCCGTAGCCCGGCTGGAGCTCGCGGACCACGAGCGCGCCGGCCTCCGCTGCCACCGCGGAGGTGCGATCGACGCTGTTGTTGTCGACCACGACGACCCGCCGGGTCCGCGGGTGCGCGCAGAAGTCGCGGACCGCCGGCCCGATGCTCTCCTCGTCGTTGTACGCCGTCAGCACCACGGTGACGTCCAGGTTGGCGAGAGGCTCGTAGCGCACGTCCAGGCCGAGGCGCTTCCGGGGCAGGAGGACGAGCAGGTCGACGGTGATGAGGACGAGGCCCGTGACGACCGGGATCCCGCTGTACCAGACCACCTTCTGGAGGAAGGGCAGCAGGACATCGTGCCGATCGAAGGGGAGGGTCAGGAACCGGCCGAGGACCCCGAGCGTGTAGATGGCGAAGCCGATGCCCGCCAGGAGGAGACCCCAGAGGAGCGCGGGAAACGTCGCGCGCGCCGGGACGACCCCCGCGTCATCGGCGGGCTCGGGCGGCGGCGTCAGCGCGTGCGGGCGGGCGCTCACCAGCTGACCATCGACGCGTCGAGGACATCGCGCATCGGCGCGCAGCCGAGGCGCTGGAGCCCGTCCTTCAGGCGCGCGGTGTCACGCTCGTCCTTGGGCAGATGGAACAGGCGCCCCGCCAGGGCGCAGTGGGGCGTGTAGGCGCCCCGGATCGCGTCCCGGAAGGCGGGGCTCAGGGACTGGAGGCCCCGGTACACGTTGTTGTCCAGGCGGGTCACGACGAGGTCGAACTCTCGCGCGCGGAGCCGGCCGGCCAGCGGCCCGGTGTCGTACCGGCCCTGCTTCTCGAGGAGGTAGATGAGGGACGGCTCGGTGATCGGCGGCGAGGGCGCCAGGAGGGCGAGCGGCCCCGCCGCCGGGAACACCCTCTTGTCCTGCAGGATCTCGTGGAGGGCGTGCCACTCGGCGTTCCGGGCCCGGACGTCCCAGGTCAGCGATTTCTTGACCGAGCCCAGGATCGTCGGGAGCTGGATGGCGAGGATCAGCACCGCGACGAGCACTTGCACGACCGGGGCCTGACCGGCGAGCCGGTAGAGCCGGAACGGCACCACGCTCGCGAGCGGCACCGCCACGAGCAAGGTCTCGAAGAGGTAGTTGAAGTTCGCGCCGGGGTGCCGCATCGTGGCCAAACCCACCAGCAGCGAGACGGCGGCGTACAGGAGGAGCAGGCCACTCTTCGGCCCGAGCCGGCGGAGGAAGAGCGGCACCGCGCTGAGCGCCAGCAGGAACACCGGCTCGGACGCCACCGCGAACCCGAACCGCACCCAGCCCCGGTACTCCGTCAATGACGACCGGATGGCCGTGACGTTCTCGATCAGATGGGGCTCGAACGGGACGAAGACGAGGTAGCTGCCGGCGGCGGTCAGCGCGGCACCGGCCGCGAGCTCGGCCGCGTGCCGGTAGCGACGTCTCCAGACGAGCCACAGGACGCCCGTGATCGCCGCCGACACGAACGTCAGCTTGAAGCCAAACGAGAGGCCGGCCGCGAGCCCCGCGAGCGCCGGCGCGCCGCGCCACCGGCCCATGAGGATCCGGACCGACAGGAGCGCGAACAGGAGCCCGATGAAGTCGGCGCGGATCTGCGGCGCCCACTCGCCGAAGACGTAGACGGAGAAGCCGAGGAGGCCGCTCCACACCACGACGCGCGGGTGGCGGGTCAAGGCCCTGGTCACCGACATGGCGACGAGCACGGTCAGCGCGAAGAACGTCAGGGCCATGAGACGCGCGGGCAGGAAGGGATTCGCGGGCTGCGCCAGACGGTACGGGATCGATGCCAGGAGGTAGAACATCGGACTGTACAGGCTCGGGTTGTGGGGTGCCTCGTCCGGGCCGCGATAGAGACGGCCGGTGAGGGCGTACTGCCGCACGTCGTAGAGGATGAAGGTGTCCCCGTATCCGACCTCGTCCAGGAGCGGCATGGTCACCGCGAAGCGCAGGACGTTCGCCCCGAGCCCCAGGACGACACAGAGGAGGAGAGCAAGGTACGCCCACGGCAGGCCTCCGGCCCGGCGGCGCGGCGCCGCCCGACCCCCCCCGATGACGGGTTCGCTCGTCACAGGCCCTCTCGCCCTGTGTGGCAGGAGGCTCGCGTTCCAGCGACGCGGCAATCTCACGCGTCGCCCGCACCGCTACCGTAGCACGCACGGTGCCAGCGGTACCGACGCCGCCGGACGGGGTCCAGCAAGTCCGGCGGCGGGAGGTCAGCTCGGCATTCGTCAGACGCGACGCGGTTTCATCGCTTCGGCTTGCAGGTCGCCTCGATCTCCAGGACCGCGTCGCCGGACAGGGTCCCGACCGCGCTCGTCATCATGGCCGCGCCGCTCGTCGCGTAGGGATAGACGAGCCGCGCGCCGTCGCGCGCCTCGAGCTCCACGGTGACCGGGGGTGGCGGCGCCATCACCGGCACGGACATGCCGGAGCCGTTCGGGCACCGGACGCCGAAGGGCGACATGCGCTGCCCGTCCTTGTCGATGCGGAGCTTGAACACGCCGTCCTCGAGCGTGCCCTCGACCACCATCGGAAGCATCATCGGCATGCCCGTGTACTGGCACGCGCCGCCGATGATGCGGCCCTCGAAGCTTCGCGTCGCGCGGCCGCTGACCGACTGGGGCGCCGGGCCCTCCGTGATCTCGAGGGGCACCAACGCCGTGGACCCGTACTCCGCGGCGGTGCCCACCGGCCCCATCGGGACCTTCCAGTCCATGCGGGCGACGCTCTTGAAGACCAGCGCGTACTGGAGGTCCGCCGACAGCTTCTCGACGAGGCTCTGGAGCTCGGCGATCTCCAGCTCGTACGACTCGACCTCCTCCCACCGGTCGGCGCTCGGCATGCCGGCCTTTCAGTCCCGGCCATCGTGTCGGGGATGACGGTGCGTCGTGCGCCGAGGTCTCCCGGCGCTCTTTCGCGCCTCGCAGACGTCGTGGTGGTAGTCCTCGTGGTGCTCGACCGCCTCGGCGACCTCCCGGCAGGGCGCCCGGGCCTTCTCTCGGGCCAGGTGGTCGGGCCGGGCTCGCACACGGCGCTGTCGAACTCGATCAGCGTGTCATGTCCCCGGCGATCGTCCGATCGCTCTCTTCGAGGAGCTCGCGGAGCTTGGCTCTCCTTTGTCTCCACGGGAGTCCGAGCTCTGCAGGATCGGGCCTCTCCTTCTCGAAGAGGTCGTCCATCTGGTCTGCGGTAGTAGTCACGCATGGCCTGCTTCTCGGCCAGCCGCTCCGGATCGCGTCGAGGTGCTTGCACTCGCACGCCTCCTGCTGCGCGGACGCCGGGCGGGCCGGAGAGACGAGGAGCGCGACGAGCGCGAGAGCGGCCGCCGCCCACGGGAGCGTCGGCCGCCGATGCCGGGAGCGTTCACCTCGCATGGCGCCACCTCCGTGCCGAGATCGTCGCCTCGGCCGCCCGGACGTCCGGCGCCGGCCCGTCCGACCGTCGGCTCGCGCGGGGCCGGAGCCTGCCCGGCGACGCGCTACCGCCGCGCGAGCGCGTTCCGCGCGAGGAGCTCGCCGATCAGGTCGTCGAAGGCGCCGACCGTGTCGTCGATGTCCTGCTCCTCGTGGGCGGCCGACGTCATGCCGCCGTTGTAGGAGAGGAGCTCGATGCCCCGCACCCGGAACCCGTTCTGGAGCGCCCGCACGAGGTTGGCGTCCATGCTCTTGAGGGTGACGGTGTCGAGCCAGCGATAGTCCTCGGGCCGCGCGACCCCGAGGTTCGCGCCCGGCGCCTCGAGGTAGACGTGGAAGGCCGAGCTCTCGCCGTAGGCGAGGCCCTTGACCCCGCGGCGCTCGAGCACCCCGTTCAGGCCGGCGCGCAGGCGATCGGCGAGCGCGTCCGCCCGGCGCGTCGGCTCGCCGGTGGCGACGATGCCGAGGCAGGCGAGCCCCGCCGCCGCCGTCAGCGGCGTCGCGTTGTACGTGCCCTGGTGGGCGATCCGGCGGAAGCGGTCGTGGAAGGCCTCGCCGGTGATGTCGAAGACGCGCATCACCTCGGCCCGGCCGCAGAGGGCCGCGCCGGGGACGCCGCCGCCGATGATCTTCGCGTGGGTCGACAGGTCCGGCGTGACGCCGGAGCGCTCCTGGGCGCCGCCGGGCGCCCAGCGGAAGCCCGTGATGACCTCGTCGAAGATGAGGAGCGTCCCGTGGCGCCGCGTCACCTCGCGGAGGCCGGCGAGGAAGCCGGGCCGGAGCGGCAGGCGCGCCCACGAGCCCCCGCTCGGCTCCAGGATCACCGCGGCGACGTCGCCCCGCTGGCGGAGGATCCGGTCCACCTCGTCAAGGTCGTTGGCGCGCGTCATGACCGTGCCGAGCCGGAAGCCCGGCGCGAGCCCGATCGACGGCGGCACGTCGTAGGGCGGCGAGAAACCCGTCACGAGCTCGTCGCCCCAGCCGTGGAAGTGGCCCTCGAAGCGCATGATCGTCGGGCGGCCCGTGTGGGCGCGCGCGACGCGGCACGCCAGCATGTCGGACTCGGTGCCCGAGTTCGTGAAGCGCACGCGCTCGCCGCACGGCACCAGCGTCTGGATCTTCTCGGCCCACTCGACCTGGAGCGGGTGGTCGTTCCCGAAGTGGGTCCCGAGCGGCGCCGCCTTGATCACGGCCTCGACGATGGCGGGGTGCGCGTGGCCGAGGAGGAGGGCGCCGTTCCCGAGGTGGTAGTCGATGTACCGGTGGCCGTCGACGTCCCACTTGTAGGCGCCCTGGGCCCGCGCGATGTAGGTGGGGAAGGGCAGCGCGTGCCGCATGTCGTGGCCGAGGGCGCCGCCGACCGCCTGCTGGGCCCGCGCGTACCACCCCTCCGTTGCCGATCGCGTCGCCTGGAATTGCTCCTCGAAGGTCGGCTTCATGCCTCTCGCTCCCCGCTCCCGGGCGCCCACCGGCTCCGCGCCGGCCGCGCCCCGTGTCGATGGTCGGTCAGATGCTCCGTGGAAGTCCGCTCACCGGGCAGTGTCTCACGCCGCGCCTGACGCGGCTCCTAGCCGAACACGCTCTCGAGCGGCGCCGCCTTCTCGCCGACGGCCTCCGCCACGCCGGGGTGGACGATCCGCCCCTGGTAGACGTTCAGGCCCTTGGCCAGCGCCGGGTTTCCCCGGAGGCCGGCGGCCAGGCCCTTGCCGGCGAGCTCGACCACGTAGGGCAGGGTGGCGTTGGTCAGGGCGAACGTGGAGGTGCGCGGCACGAGGGCGGGCATGTTGGCCACGCCGTAGTGCACGACGCCGTGCACGAGGTAGGTCGGCTCGGCGAGCGTGGTCGGGTGCACGGTCTCGACGCAGCCCCCCTGGTCCACCGCGACGTCGACGATCACCGACCCCTCCTTCATCGTCTTCACCGTCGACTCCGGGACGAGGACGGGCGCGCGCGCGCCCGCGACCAGGACCGCGCCGACCAGGAGGTCCGCGCGCGGGGCGAGCCGGGCGATGTTGAAGGCATTCGAGACCAGCGTGACCACCTGGCCGCGGAAGATGTCGTCCACGAGGCGGAGACGGTCGACGTTCACGTCGAGGATCGACACGTCGCCGCCGAGGCCCACCGCGATCTTCGCCGCGTTCAGGCCGACGATGCCGGCGCCGATGATCATCACGTTGCCGGGCGGCACGCCGGGCACGCCGGAGAGGAGGATGCCCCGGCCGCCGTGGGCCTTGCCCAGGTGGTAGGCGCCCTCCTGGACCGACAGGCGCCCCGCCACCTCGCTCATCGGCGTGAGGAGCGGGAGGCTCCCGTCGGTCCGCTGCACCGTCTCGTAGGCGAGGGCGACCGTGCGCGACTTCTGGAGCGCGCGCGTGAGCTCCGGCACGGCGGCGAGGTGGAGGTAGGTGAAGAGGATCTGGTCCGCGCGGAGCCGCGGGTACTCCTGGGAGATGGGCTCCTTGACCTTCAGGATCATCTCCGCCTCGGCCCAGACCGCCTCGACCGGCCGGAGGAGCGCCCCCAGCTGCGTGTAGTCCTCGTCGCGGAAGCCGCTGCCCGTGCCGGCCCCGGGCTCGATGAGGACCCGGTGGCCGTGTTCGACGAGGGTGAGGGTGCCGGCGGGCGTGAGCGCCACGCGCTGCTCGCCGGTCTTGATCTCCTTGGGGACGCCGATGATCACGGGTGTCGTCTCCTCTCGATGGCCGGCGGGCGACGCCCGCGGCCACGCTGCCGCTCTTCCCAGCTCCGGCCGACGGCCGGCCGCGCTCATGGTACCGCCGATTCGACCCCCGCGGGGCCGGCGGCCGTGTCGGGGCGTTCCCTGGCCGGGCGCAGCGAGGGCGGGTCGCCCGATCGGGCGCCCGCCCCCGTGCTCCCGGTCCGCGCGGCGAGACGCTACGCGCCGAACTTCTGCGGGAACTGCTTCACGATCGCCTCGGCCAGCGGGTCGGCGATCATCCGCATGTGGCCCGTCGCCCCGCGGAGCATCGTGTACACCTTCGGCTGGTCGCCCGCCGCCTGCGCGTCGATCACGGGCTTGAGCGTCAGGATGTGGTCCTTCACGAGCCCGGCCACCACGTCCTTCGGGAGGTTCGGGTTGGCCGAGGCGAGGAAGGCGCCGAAGTCCTGGGAGTATCCCACGAGGTCCTGCACGGCCTTGTCCTGCTTGGCCTTGTCCTTGGTCGCGACGCCGACCGTGTAGTCGACGACGAAGCCGATGTGGCGCCGCCAGAGGGGGAGGAACGCGTCCTCGGCGCCCTGGCCGTAGACGGAGCCGATCGCCTTCGAGATGTCCACGCCGTTCGCGTCGAGCGCGGCCGCCGCCGCCTTGAACTCGGGGTCGCGCGCGCCGAGCGCCGCGCCGGTGGCGCGCGCCGCCAGGTACGTGTGCTCCTGGAAGGCCATGGTCAGCGTGGTGCGGAGGCCGGCGGCGGCCGACGTGGTGGAGCCGGGGAATCTGTCGGGGAACTGCTTGACGATGGCGCCGGCCAGCGGGTCGGCGATCATGCCCATGTGGGCGTAGGCGGTCCGGGTCGCGGCGAAGGCCTTCGCCTGGTCACCCGTGACCTGGGCGTCGATCACGTCCTTGAGCGTGAGCACGTGCGTCTTCACCAGTCCGGCCACCGCGTCCTTCGGGAGGTTCGGGTTGGCGGAGGCGAGGAACGCGCCGAAGTCCTGCGTGTACTGGACGAGGTCGGCGACGGCCTTGTCCTGCTTGGCCCGGTCCTTGGTCGCGACGCCGACCGTGTAGTCGACGACGAAGCCGATGTGGCGCCGCCAGAGGGGGAGGAACGCGTCCTCGGCGCCCTGGCCGTACACGGAGCCGATCGCCTGCGAGATGTCCACGCTGTTCTGGTCGAGCGCCGCCGCGGCCGCCTTGAACTGCGCCTCCCGGCCGCCGAGGGCCGCGCCGGTCGCGCTCGACGCGAGCAGGATGTGCTCGCCGAGGAGGTAGTTGAGGCCGGCGCGGAGGTCGGCCGCCTTGGTGGCCGACGTCGCCATCATGCCGTCCGACGCGGTGCTCTGGGCCATCGCCATGTGGCCGTGGCCCATGCCGCCGGACATCCCGCCGCCGCTGCAGCCGACGGCCACGAACGCGGCGATCGCCGCCGCCCCGAACTGTCTCGCCCATCCCGTCGTCATGTCCGTTGCCTCCTCTGGAGCGCTTCGTTGCCGGTGTGTGGGTTGAGGTCCCGCGTGTCCGTACACCCGGCTCTACGCGGGACCCTGGCGCGCCGGATTGCGGGCCCCGGGGGGCTTTGTTATGAAGGGGACATGGGTGCCGTCCAGCCGGACGCGTCGGTCCGGCTCCTCGCGGAGATCGCCCGGGGCGACCGCGAGGCCTTCGCGCGCTTCTACGACCTCCACGCTGCGCTGGTCCACACGTTCGCGCTCCGGATCCTCCGCGAGCGGAGCGAGGCGGAGGAAGTGGCGCAGGACGTCTTCGTCCAGGTCTGGCGCCAGGCCGAGGGCTACAGCCGCGACCGCGGGACGCCCGAAGCCTGGCTCATCACGCTGACCCGGAGCCGGGGCATCGACAAACTTCGTTCCAGACGTAGACGCGATGAGATGGTGCGACCCGCGGACGACCGGGACCGACTGCCTGAGCCCGTGGCGCCGGAGAGTGCGTCCGGCCCGGCGGAGGCGCGCGCGACGCTCGGCGGGGCGCTCGGCGACCTGCCGCCGGCGCAGCGGAGCGTCCTCGAGCTCGCCTACTTCGACGGCCTCACGCAGACGGAGATCGCCGCGCGGCTCAACGAGCCGCTCGGCACGGTGAAGACGCGCATGCGCACGGGACTCGAGCGGCTCCGGGGCATCCTCTCGGCGCGGAGCGGGGCGGAGCGGGCATGAACCACGAGCGGTGGCTCGAGCTGGCCGACCTCCACGCGGCCGGCGCCCTCGACGGCCCGGAGCTCGCCGAGCTCGAGGCCCACCTCGCGACGGGCTGCGTCCAGTGCGCCGCACGGATCCGCGAGACCCGCGAGGCGCTGGCGCTCGCTGCGCGCGAGCTCCCGGAGGTCGCGCCGCCGCCCGCGCTCCGGGCCCGGGTCCTGGCCGCGGTCGCGAGCGAGCCCGGGCCCGCCGCGCGGCCGGCCACCGCGCCCATCCCGCTCCCGCCGGCGCGCCGCCGGCGCGGCGCCATCTGGTGGACGGGCTGGGCCGGGCTCGCGGCGGCGGCGGCGCTCCTCGTGTTCGTGAACGCCGAGCTCCGGACGACGCGCCAGGAGATGCGCGCCCTCCAGGGCCGGCTGGCCACGCTCCAGACGGAGCTCTCCGAGCGCGAGGCGACGCTCCGGTTCCTGTCGGATCCGAGCGTCCGGTTCGTGAGCCTCGGCGGGCTCGAGCCCACGCCGGACGCGGGCGCGTGGCTCCTGTGGAACCCGACGACCCGCCAGGGCCTTCTCCTGGCGCGGGGACTTCCCGCCGCGCCGGCGGGCCACGCCTACGAGCTGTGGGCCCTCGCCGGCGCCCAGCCCGTGCCGGCGGGCGTCTTCACGGTCGACGCGGCCGGGCGGGGACTCCTCCGGCTCCAGCCGCTTCCCGAGGGCCACACCTTCGACGCCTTCGCCGTCACCCTCGAGCCCACGCCCGGCGTCCCCAAGCCCACGGGCCCCATGCACCTCCACGGGAAGGTGCTGTAGCCAGCCCCCGGCTTCCCGACAGCTCCCTCTGGGCCGAGTCGCCCCGACCTCGGCTTGTCTGTGGCGGTGTTGGTTACGTGTTTCCTACCAGCTAGGGCGCCCTGTCCGCCTAGGGATGTCAGCCCGTGTACCGAGGCGGGAGGGTGTGAGGCGTATCGAGATAGATACGTAAATACGCAGAGTTGAAGCTGCCGTTGGCTGTCGAATGTGTATTACAAAATCTGTGATAACCTGACGCTGCCATGACTCCCCAGGAGCTGCGGACAGCCCGGGTCGAGAGGGGCTTGACCCAGAGCCAGGCGGCGGTCAGCCTGGGCCTGTCCCAGCCCTACGTCGCGATGCTCGAGCGCGGGCAGCGGCGCCTGACCGATGCACTCGTCCAGCGGGTGAGGGCCGTCTACGCCCTGCCTCCGACGTTCGTCCCGCCGGTGATGGAGCGTGAGCCGCCATCCCAGGACACCCTCGTCGCGGATCTGGCCGGACTCGGGTGTCCCGGGTTCGCCCATCTCCGCCCGTCGCGTTGGACGCCCAAGAACCCGGCCGTGGTTCTCCTGGCGGCGCTGGCGACCGACGACCTCGACGCGCGTGTCGTGGAAGCCCTCCCGTGGCTTCTCCTGGAGTACCCGACGCTCGATCAGGACTGGCTCGTCCGACACGCGAAGCTCGACGATCTGCAGAACCGCCTGGGGTTCGTGACCGCGCTGGCCCGCGCGCTCGCGCGGCGAGCGGGCCGGCACGACAAGGCGGCCGTGCTCGGAGCCCTGGAGAATCGACTGGAGCGAAGCCGCCTGGCTCGCGAGCAGACGCTGGGCCGGCGGAGCGTCTCCGAGCGCGTCCGATCGTGGGTGGCCAGCCGGCGGTCTCCGGAAGCTCAGCGCTGGAACGTCATGACCGACTGGACGGTGGACATGCTCCGGTATGGCGCCTGACCTTCGGTCGCCGTGGCTCGACTTCCTGCTGGAGCTCGACGATCGGCTGCCCGAATCCGTGGCGATCCACTGCGTCGGCGGATTCGTCATGACCGCGCTCTACGGCCTCGGGCGGACGACCGCGGACCTGGACTGCTACGCGATCGTTCCCTCGGACAGCACCTCGATGCTCCTTGGCCTGGCGGGAGGCGATTCACCGCTGGCGAGGAAGCACCACGTCCATCTGCAGCTCGCGGCGGTGGCGAGCTTGCCCGATCGGTACGAGGACCGCTTGATCGAGATCGCGCCGCACAGGTTTCGGCGGCTCCGGCTCTACGCCCTGGAGGCGCACGATCTCGCGCTCTCCAAGCTCGGGCGGAACCACCCGGTCGATCGCGACGACGTGGCCTACCTCGCGAGGCGGATTCCGCTCGATCCCGGCGTTCTGCGCGCGCGCTACCATGAGGAGCTGCGCCCGGGGATCATCGGCGACCTGGCGCGCCACGACCTGACCCTCGAGCTGTGGCTCGAGGAGTTCTTCTCTCCGCCAGCCTGAGGCGCCTGTCGATCTCGGGGGTCAGGCCCCGCCCTCTGTGCCAGGATGGGGGAGACAGTCCCTCCGTCCGAAATTGCTGCAGAGGGCGATCGGTGCGGGTGCCCGACAGCAGAGACAGAAGCCGACAGCACGGCGACGCACGTGGGAGGAGAATCGAATGACCGGCCGGCGCGCCTTCATCGCTAGTCTCGCCGTGGGCGCTCTCCTGGCGTCGAGCGGAGCCGATGCCCAGACCGCCAGAAACGTGCATCAGATCGGATACCTGTCCGTCACGTCGGCTGCTAGTGGACTGGGTAATCTCGAAGCTCTACGGGCTGGATTGCGCGCGTTCGGCTACATCGAGGGGCAGAACCTCACAATCGAGGCTCGCTGGGCGGATGGACACGCCGAGCGTCTTCCTCAACTCGCCGCAGAGCTGGTCCGTCTCCCGGTGAAAGTGCTCTGCACCGCAGGCGGGCAAGCTTCGGCAGCGGCGCAGCAGGCGACGTCCACGATCCCAATCGTGTTTGCGAACGTCGCATTCCCAATCCAGTCCGGTCTCATCGCGAGCTACCCGCACCCAGGCGGCAACATCACGGGGGTCGCGTTCATTGGCCCTGAATACGGGAAGCGGTTGGAGCTGCTCAAGGAGGCCTATCCCAAGCTCTCCCGCGTCGCGCTGATCTACAACCCCGACAACCCCGGGAGCGTCCTGGCGTTGCAGGAAACGCAACGATGGACGCCTGGTTTACGGGTCAGGCTCGAGCCTCACGAGTTCCGGAGTCCGGATGATTTCGAGCGCGTCTTCGAGGCGATCGCCGGAAAGCGGCCGGATGCGTTGATGACCACCGCCGACTCGCTCCTTATCTCCCATCGCAGCCGCATCGTCGAGTTCACCGCGAAACAGCGCCTACCCTCAATGTTTCCGACCCGGGACTTCGTGGTCTCCGGAGGCCTCATGTTCTATGGCGGCAGCATCCCGGAGATGTTCCACCAGGCCGCCGCCTACGTAGACAAGATTCTCAAGGGCGCCAAGCCGGCCGACCTTCCCGTCGAGCAGCCCACGAAGTTCGAGTTCATGATCAACATGAAAACCGCGAAGGCGCTGCGCCTCGCGATCCCGTCATCGCTACTGCTGCGGGCGGATCAGGTGATCGAATGATCGGGTCGCCGGACCATGGGGCATCGAACATCGGGCGTCAGCGGGCCGTCGGCTCGCGCTGCTCGCCTCCGGCCGCTGAGCCTGCGCGTCGGGCAGCAAGACTGGCCGCTCATGGGCACCGCTCACACATGTCCGAAGCCGACTGTCTCACCCGACTTGGAAACTTCCGCCGAGCTTCGTTGCCTCGCGCGGCGCCGGACCCCGGGGTGACTAGCCGAGCAGGGTGACCTCGCCGCTCGCGATGTCGTAGTGGGCGGCGACGATCTTGAGCTTGCCGGCGGCGACCATGTCGGCGAGGACCGGCGAGGCCTTCCCGAGGAGGCTCGCCTGGATGCGGGCGTTCGCCCGGACCGTCGCGTCGGGATCGGGGCCGGCCAGGTTCACGGCCGGACGCAGCGGCGCGTAGAGCGCGCTGATCTGGCCGGGCACGGCCTTGCCGGCGATGGCCGCGGTCACCGCGCCGCACGCGCCGTGGCCCAGCACCATGAGGACGCGCGTGCCGAGGACTGCCGCCCCGTACTCCAGGCTCGCGACGATCTCCGGCGTGGCGACGTTGCCGGCGACCCGCACGACGAAGATGTGCCCGATCGTCTGGTCGAAGAGGATCTCGACCGGCACGCGCGAGTCGGCGCACGAGAGCACCGCGGCGAAGGGCTCCTGCTTCTCGGCGGTCTTCTGGGCGAGGAGCGTGAGGTCCTCCTGGAACGAGGTGAGCCGGCCGGCCTTGAAGCGCCCGTTCCCGTCCATGAGGGCCTTGAGCGCGTCGTCGGGCGAGAGCGTGGACTGGGCGCTCGCCGTGCCCCGCGCCGCCGGGCCGGCCGCGACCGCGGCGCCCAGCGTCACGGCGCCGGCCGCGGCCATTCGGAAGCAGGTCACGGCGGGCCAGGGGTGCCATCTCGGGAATCGACGTCATCGTGCGCTCCTCGGTGAGGGTGAGAGTCGTTTCAGGCCAATCGAGTCTAGCTCACCCGGGCCTCGACCACCCGCCGTCAAACTCGGGGGTCAGCCCTCGACGTTGGTTTGATCAAGCTCGCGGGCCGGGACCCGACTTCGAGAGGCCCTGGGTCACGGGGGCGCGGAGGGCGAAGAGGCCGCTGATCGACTTGAAGGGGATGAGGACGCCGTGCTCGGAGAGGCGCACGGGCGCGCCGGGCTCGTCGAAGAGGGACAGGAGCGCGCCTTGCTCCTCGAGGGGCCAGTCGCGGTGGCCGGGGCCGAGGCGGTGCGAGACGCGCGCTTCGGAGAACGCGGCGACCAGGTCGCGGCGGAGCGCGCGCACGGCCGTCTCGATGGCCGCCCAGCCCGCGAGGTCGAGGAGGTAGGCCTCGAGGAGGTCGTGGCGCTGGCCGAGCGCCGCCACCTCGGCCTCGAGCGCCGGCCCGAGCGTCAGGACGAACGCGACCGCCTCGCGGGCGTCCGCGAGGTGGCGCCCGACGGCCTGGCCCGAGAACGTCGGCCCGTCGGCGAGCGACACGCGGGTCGGGGCTGGCCCGGGCCACGCCGACCCGCCGGAGGCGGGCGGCGGGCGCGGCGAGGATATCGGCCCGCGCCGCCATCGCGCGCGTCGCCTCCCAGACCGCCGCCGGCGCGTCGTCGCGGCGGCGGTAGCGGGCGAGGCGGAGGACGGTCCACGGATCGACGGCGACCCGGGGAGGCTCCCAGGGGACGATGCGGCCGGCCTCGAGCCGCACTACTTCTGGCCGTACTTCGGGGAGTAGGGCCCGTGGAGGAGGCCCCGGTCCTCGACCGCGAGCTGGGCGTTCGCCCGCTCGGAGAGGCCGTGGGCCCGGTCCGTCGACTGGCCGATCACCTGCGTGATGAGCGCGCCGATCACGTCGGCCAGGATGTTCCCCGATCCGCCGCTGTTCTCCTGGGCCGCGAGGCGCCCTGCCCAGAGGAGCGTCCCCGTCTGGGTGTCCACCAGGCGGGCGTCGGCCACCACGACGGTGCTGCTGGAGAGGAGCTGGAACCGCGTCCCGTACTGCTTGATGGTGACGTAGAGGACGGCGTCCGCGCCGATGATCTCCCGGATCTTCCCGAGCGGGGCCTGGACCATCTCCCCGGGCGTCGGCATGCCGTTTTCCTTGAGCAGCTGGTCGATCAGGGCGACGGGGTACACGTAGTAGCCGAGCTCGGCGATCGGCCGCGTCACGGTGGACAGGTACCCGTACGTCGCCCGCACGTCGGTGCCCTCGTTGACCGGCGGCAGCACGACGATCGAGCGCGGCGGGTAGGCGCGGTAGTTCGTGTAGTCGTATCCCTTGGCGGCGCACCCCGTCGCGCCGAGCCCTCCCAGGACGACGAGGAGCCCGATCCCGAGCCGGCGCGGCCTTCATGGGGCGGGGAGCCGCGCGAGCAGCCGGTCCATGAACACCGCGGACTCCGGGAAGCTGGCCTTCTCGGTCTCGAACTCCTGGCGGGCCTGGTCCGCCCGCCCGATCGAGTAGTAGAGGGCGCCGAGGTGGGCGTGGAAGCCCGGGGGCACCGGCCGGTTCGCCGCGCGCGCCTCCTGGTAGTCCTGCTCGAGCAGCTCGATCTGGCGCTCGGGCGGCATGCTGCCGGGAGCGGCGTAGGTGGCGTAGATGACCGCTTCGTAGCGGCCCCAGTGATACAGCGTCGTCGGCGCGGCGCAGCCCGTCAGGAGCGCCAGGAGAACCAGCAGCGCCGGGAGGGCGGTGCCCGTCACGTCAGTTCCGGGCGGGCGTCCACTTCCCCAGTTCGACTCCCTCCACCAGCCGGTTGACGGCCTCGCGGATGGCCAGGTCGAGCACCTTGCCGTTCAGGGTGGAGTCGTAGCCCTGGGTGCCGCCGAACCCGAGCACCTCGCGGCTACTGAGCTCGTACTCGCCGGCGCCCTGCACCGAGAAGACGACCTCCGACGTGAGCACGTTGATCACGTTCAGGTTGACCTTGGAGTAGGCGATCTGCTTCTTGCCGCTGCCGAGGATGCCGAAGAGCTGCACGTCGCCCACTTCCTTGCGCCCGAACTCCGCCACGTCGCCGGTGATGGCGAAGTCCGCCCCCTTCAGTTGCTGCTGGGCGCCCTTGATCGCGGCCTCGCGCGCCATCTCCTCCATGTTGTCCCGCTCGACCACGGTGAAGCGCCCGGTCTGCTGGAGGTGCGTGATCAGGATGCCCTTGGCCTGGCCACCGAGCCGGTCCACGCCGTCGAAGAACAGGCCGCGGAGGTAGGCCGAGCGATTGTCGAACTTCCCCACCACGAGGGTGCTCTTCGGGCCGCCGTACGGGGTGCCCGCGGAGGTGACCTGCTGGGGCTCCACGGTCCGGTGGGCTTCCGTGGCGCACCCGGAGAGCCAGGCGGCGAGCAGCACGGCGAGGGCGGCCGCCGGCAGGCGGCGGCGCGCGGGGGCGGGCCTCAGGCCTGTGTCACCCATCGTGTCAGGGCCTCCGTGGTGACCGGGCGGTGTCCCGGGTGGCACCGCGTCGGGAAGATGTCGAGGATCATGGGGTCGGTCGTCCCCCCTGTCAACCAGACCGCCCACTTGACGGGTCTCGCTCGGCTTCTATAATCAACGCGTTTTCCACGATTTTGCGCGGGCGTCGGCGGCCTGCCTCGAGATTCCCCCGCGAGCCACCGGGTCCGCGAGCCAGTTGGCGTGCGAGCCGCGAGCACAGCTGGAAGGAGACGGACGTCATGCAGGGACCGATCGGATTCATCGGGCTCGGGATCATGGGCCGGCCCATGGCCAAGAACCTCCTGAAGGCGGGTCACGCGCTGGTCGTCCACAACCGGAGCCAGGCGGCCGTCCAGGAGCTCGCGGGCCTCGGCGCCAAGACGGCGGACTCGCCGGCGGCGGTCGCGCGGGCGGCGGGCGACCTCATCGTCACGATGCTGCCGAACTCGCCCGACGTCGAGGCGGTGGCGCTCGGCCCGAAGGGGCTCCTCGAGGGCGTCCGCGGCGGCCAGGTCCTGGCCGACATGTCGACGATCTCCCCGATCGTCTCCCAGAAGGTCGGCGCGGCGCTCGCCCACAAGGGCGTGAAGATGCTGGACGCCCCGGTCTCGGGCGGGGAGAAGGGCGCGATCGAGGGCATCCTGTCGATCATGGTGGGTGGGGAGCCCGCCGTCTTCCAGCAGGTCCTGCCGGTCTTCCAGGGGATGGGGAAGACGATCACGCACCTCGGGCCCCTCGGCTCCGGCGGCTTCACGAAGCTCGCGAACCAGATCATCGTGGCCGTCAACCTGACGGCGCTCGCGGAGGCGCTCACGCTGGCGGCCAAGGCCGGGCTCGACATCGAGCTCACGCTGAAGGCGCTCGGCGGCGGCCTCGCCGGCTCCCGGTGCCTCGACCAGAAGACGCCGAACTACCTCGCCCACGAGTTCAAGCCCGGGTTCAAGATCGACCTCCACTACAAGGACCTCGGCCTCATCGCCGACGCCGCCCGGGCGCTCGGCGTGCCGCTCCCGGCGACCGCCGTCGTGCAGGAGCTCTTCAGCGCCGCGCGCGCCAAGGGCCGGGGCCAGCTCGACCACTCGGGGATCGTCACGGTGCTCGAGGACCTCGCCGGGGTCCAGGTCAAGAAGCACGCATGACCGCTTCCGGGGCCGTCCGTACCGGGCGGCCGTGCTTCGCGACCCGGACTCCGGCGCGGGTACGCGGCGGGGTCTCCTTGCTCGTCCTCGGCGCGCCGCGGGCGCGAGATCGGGTAGCCCATGATCAAGGTCCGGCGCGTCAAGAAGGGCGACCTCTCCCGGATGCGCGAGGTCGTCGAGTCCGCGTTCGGCGACTTCTTCGAGCGCCAGCTCGGCACCCGCCCGCGCCAGGTCTTCGGGGGCGCGCAGTACGTGCACCACCGGTGGCTCATGGAGCCGTGGGGCTGCTTCGTCGCCGAGGAGAACGAGGGCAAGATCGTCGGCGTCTCGGTCGCGGTGTGCTGGGGGACGCTGGGGCTCTTCGGCCCCGTGGCCGTCCTCACGCCGTACCAGAACCAGAAGGTCGCCCAGCAGCTCGTGCGGGCCGCCCAGGCCTTCTTCGACGAGAACAAGGTGACGCTCCAGGGCGTCGTGACGTTCCCGTACAGCCCGAAGCACCTCGTCCTCTACCAGAAGTTCGACTTCAAGCCGCGCGCCCTCGTCGCGATCACCGCGCGGTCGCTGGAGCGCCGGGAGCCTTCGCCGCCGGCCAAGCCCGCGCGGGGCGTGCCGGTGGTCTACCGCTTCTCGACCTACGAGGAGGGGAAGAAGAAGGGCCTTCTCGGGCGCCTCCGGACCTTCACCGGACGGATCTACCGCGGGCTCGACCTCACCAAGGAGATCGAGATCGTCGACGGCCTCGCCCTCGGCGACACGCTCGTCCTCGAGAAGGACGGCACCCTCCTCGGCCTCGCCATCTGCCACACCCCCGGCGTGTCCGAGGCGCCCCAGGGCTCCCTCTACGTGAAGTACCTCGCGATCGACCCCGCCAAGCGGCGCCCGGAGTACTTCGCCCAGCTCCTGACCGCGTGCGAGGACTTCGGCATCAACGCGGGGTGCCAGCGCATCATCGCGCCGGTCTACACGGGCTACTGGAAGGCCTACCAGATGCTCCTCGGGTCGGGCTACCACGTCGAGCAGCTCATGCTCCGCATGAAGCGCGGCAAGAACGACGACTACGAGAGCGAGGAGGACTTCGTCCTCGACGACTGGCGCTGACGCGTCAGCCCCGCTCCCGCCACCACCGGTAGACCAGCGCCTGGAGCAGCGAGACGGCGCCGAGCGTGACGCCGTCGATCGCGTAGACGGACACGAACCGGTCGGACCAGGCGCGCAGGACCAGCAGCGGGAGCACCACCAGCGCGACGTTCGCCGCGAGGAAGAGCGCGCCGAGGCCGATCGTCTCGAGCGCCGCCGCGAGCGCGTTCCCGAGGCCCCGTGGCGAGAGCCCGTGGCGCTTCCGGCCGACGAGATACCCCCCGAGACAGGTCAGCAGGAGCGCCGCCGCCAGGCCTAGGCGCTCCATGCGCTCGCACCCCGGCTCTCCCGCGCGCTCACATGTAGCCCTGCAGGCGGTAGTAGAGCCACCCCCCGACCTCCTGGGCGAGGAGCCGCGCCACGGCCATCCGGCCCGCGGCGGTCTCCGCGTCGAGCGGGATCTCCAGCGCCGGAGCGGCGTGGACCTCGAAGCCGGCGCGCTCGAACGCCCTGCGGGCGCGCACCAGATGGAGCTGCCCGCTCACGAGCAGGATGGACCGGAGCCCGCGCGGCCGGAGCGCGGCGGCCACCCTCGACGCTCTCCTCGCGGGTCGTGTTGGCGCCGATGACCGTGAGGATCGCCGCGGGCGGGACGCCCAGGTCGCGCGCCAGCCGCGCCCGGATCTCGGGCTCCGAGGGACCGACCGGCGGCGTGGTGCCGGAGAGGACGAGGAGCGGCGCGAGCCCCTGGTGATGGAGGCGCATGCCCTCCACGAGGCGGTGGAGCGACGCGGAGTCGAGCCACCCGTCCGGCGAGAACGCGCCGCCGAGCACGACGATGGCGTCCGCGGGCTCGATCCTGGCCGGCTCCGCGTAGCGGGTGGCGAGCCACCCGACCGCGGGCGTGAGCGTGGTCGACGACGAAGAGGACGACCGTGACGGCGCCGAGGAGGCGGCAGGCGAGGAGGTCCGGTCGCGCGCGGACCTGTTCGGCGCGATGTGCCGCCGTCATCGCCCGTCGCCTCCGCGGTCTGTGTCGCCGCGGCGCCCGCTGCCGCGCCGGATCGCGCGTTGGCCCCGGCCGTGCTCTGTCCGGCGACATCCTAGCACCGGGATACCGGCCGTTCGGAAGGCGTGCGGCCGGATCGTGGGCGACGATCGAGGTGGTTGGCGCGCCCGAACGAATCGAGTGCGTGGCGGTCACGCATGCGCAACGTGCGCAACATGGCAACCGGACGCTGCGAGCGTCGCCGGCGCTCGGCCGACCGGTACGCGCCGCAGCGAGGTACCCTGTATGCGCAGACCGTTGCACGACATAGGCACCGAGCTTCAGGGCGCTTCGACACGAGGGAGGCTGAATCGCCCGCCATTCGCTGGAAGTCGTGGCTCCATCCTCGCCTGGTTCGATCCTTGCGAGTACCCGCGCCACGGGACTGACAGATGCGCTCGTTGAGGGCTCGAGCCGGCATGCGTGATCCCAACCAGACCGACCATCCGGTCACGCGGCTCGTTCCGGAGCGAGCTCTTCCGCTACCTGCTCGACTCTCGAGGCGCAGAAGGCGCTTCGCTTTCGCTACTGCGTGTCGCTCCTGTGCCTCGAGCCGGATGTCGAAGGCGCGCGGCCCGCGGGGTGGCGCGCCAGATCGCCCGGATCATCGCGCGCCTCGTCCGGGAGACGGACGTGGCCGCGACCCTGTCGGCCTCGACGGTGGGTATTCTCCTGGTCGGCGCGGAGCCGTGCACGCTGGCGGGGATCCTCGATCGGGCGGCGAGCGCCGGCGAGCCCGGGTCGGCCGCGGTTCGCCTGCGGTCCACGGGTCGTGTCGGTGAGCGGGGGCGGGGGCTGCTACCCGTTCACGGCCTCGAGCGCGACGGAGCTGCTGCGCCAGGCGATCGACTTCATGAGCCGCGCTCGCCGGGAGGGCGGCGCCCGTCTGCTGCTGCCGCCGCTCGCGACCGCGATCGCGAGCGGCGCCTGACGCCGAGCCGCGCCAGAGACCCTAGGCCGACGGGTGGCGCGACCGTCGGCAGCGCAGCCCGGAGAGCGCCTCGTCGAGGTGGTTGAGCGCCCAGGGCTTCCGCAGGACGTCGGTCACCCCGAGCTCCCGCGCCTCGGCCAGCTCCTGGTTGTTCGCATGACCCGTCAGGATGACCACCGGTAGGGCCGGATCCCGCTGGCGGATCCGTCTGAGCACCTCGACGCCGCTCGTTCCCGGCAGCCTGACATCCAGGAACACCGCCTGAGGGGCGTCGGCCGCGATGCGGTCGAGGCCTTCGGAGCCCCGTTCGGGCGACGCTCGTGCTGTGCCCCTCGAACGAGAGCACTTCGGCCAGGGCACTCGCCACCTCGGGCTCGTCCTCGATGATCAGGATCCGCATGTGAAGGTCTCCTCAGTGGAGGTTTGACCTAGGCTAACACGGTGAGATGACAGCCCACGGCCGTCGTGTTATAGAGGACCCTTCGACTCACGGGAAGGGCGCGCTTCGCGGCAAGGTGTCGCCCTCGTCGTCCTCATGAAGAAGGCTGCTTCGCCCTCCGGGCGGGTTGGTCGATCCGCCTGCGGTCACGACGACTACGGATAGGCGGAATCCGTATCTTTCCGAGTACTTGCCACTCTTCTCGCTCAGCCCGAAGATGCGGATCCTCACGCGGATGGTCCAGGAGGTGGCCCGAACCGACGCGACCGTGCTCGTGCTGGGGGAGAGCGGAGTCGGCAAGAACCTGATCGCCCGCGCGATCCACGAGATCTCGTCGCGGCCGGGCCGGGCCCTTCGTGGTCGTCAACTGCGCCGCGCTGCCCGGCGAGCTGCTCGAGTCCGAGCTGTTCGGCCACGAGAAGGGCGCGTTCACCGGCGCCTACCGTCGGACTCCCGGGAAGTTCGAGTACGCGAATCACGGGACGCTGTGCCTCGACGAGATCGGCGAGATTCCGCGCTCGCTCCAGGCGAAGCTGCTCCACGTGCTCCAGGACCTCCGGTTCTCGCGGGTTGGCGGGCACGATCCCATCCGGGTGGACGTTCGGGTCGTCGCCACCACCAACCGCGACCTCGAGGCCGCGATGCGCGCGGGCGAGTTCCGCGAGGACCTCTACTACGGCTGAACGTGCTCGAGGTCCGCGTGCCGCCGCTCCGCGAGCGCCGCGAGGCCATCGAAGGTCTCGCCGGCTACTTCCTCGGGCGGTGCAACGAGCAATACGGACGCCATGTCGCGCTCCTGCCCGAGACCGTCGCGCTCATGCTGGAGTACGCGTGGCCCGGCAACGTGCGCGAGCTGGAGAACTTCATCCGGCGCCTGGTCGTCCTGGGTGATTCGCAGCGCGCGCACGACGACATGACGTCGCGGCTCATCGCGTCCCGGAATGGCCGCCACGGCCCCGCGGCGTCCGGGACCGGCGCGCCCGACGAGGTCGACGCGCCGGTCCCAGCCTCAGAGCGCGCCCGCGCTCGCCGACCTGCTCGATCTGAAGGCCATCGCGCGCCGGGCGGCCCGGGAGGCCGAGAAGAAGGCGCTGCTCCAGGTCCTCGAGCGCGTCCGCTGGAACCGGGCGGAGGCCGCCCGCGTCCTCAAGGTGTCCTACAAGACCCTCCTCAGCAAGCTGACCGAGTGCGGAGTCCCGCCGCGGCGCAGCCGCAGTCAGTGAGCTGACACACGAACGGCGACTCGCGAGAGTCGCCGTCGCATCGGACCTTGGTACCGTGTCGCTCGGACGCTAGACCTTCCGGCGCCGCCGCGCGAACATCCCGAGGCCGGCCAGGCCGGAGCCCAGGAGCATCAGCGTGGTCGGCTCGGGAGCGGCCGCCGCATCGACCGAGAACTCGCTCAGGACGAAGTTGCCATTGGAGTCCTGGAGACCCGGGCCGCCGAACGGAAGGCTGGCGTCGGTCAGCGCCTCGAGCCGGAATCCGGTGATTCCCGTCAGATTCGTATAGGCGAGGACCGTGTATTTCTCGTGGTTCAGGTTGTTGTCCGGGAAGGTCACAAGGAGCGACCCGTCCGGGAGCTCCGTGATCGTGTTGCCATTGAACGAGCTGAAGATCGAGGGGTCGAGCACGGTCCAGTTCGCCGTGACGTCACCCCCGGTCGACAGGCCGTCGGCGAAGTTCGCTGTGGGGTCCGTCGTCACCGACAGACGGAATCGTCCGAGGGCGTGCTCGCTGTCCGCAGGGTTCGGACTGGGAACCGGATTGAAGAACGTGTGGTCCAGCGTGAACGTGAGTGCCGTCCCGCCAGGGAACACAGGCGTTGGCGCGACTGCCTCGAAGGCGGCCGTCTGATCCTGCCCCACGTTGGGGTAGATCGCCCAGCCGTTTTGGGCCGTAGGCGTGGCCGGGATGCCATCGATGGCCTGGCCCACCGGGAAGCCCGTCTGGGAGAAGGTTGCGGTGGCCTGCGTCAGCGGAATGGGCACGGCCTGCGCCGGCCCGGCCACGAGCAGTCCGAGAAGAACCAGACAGGTGAACATTGACAATTTCATTCCACACGCCTCCCTAGGCCGTACGATCATGGCATCGCTCTGTGTGAAGCAGGTGCGATGCCAATTCTCTCGTGATCCCTACGTCAACGATCTCAGGTACTTACCGCTCGAGTAAGTTTCCAAAGGACATCCCGTTGCATCCCGGTAGGCACCCGAGTTCACAGAATCACGAAGTCCACGACATGCCACACGCTTCCTAGCGCATCGAGGCCGCCGGCCCTCGACTTGGAAGCAACATTCTTCACTTGTGAAGTGATTTGCACATTCTGTGGGCCTCGCGACCCGTTCGACAATCGTGGCAATTGTAAGTAGCTGGTTTGAAAGCGATTGTCCTGAGCCAACCCTGGTACCCGGATTGCTCTAGTTCTAGGCTGAGATGTCGATGGATCAAGCGGGCGCGCTCGGCGAGGCCGAAGGCAAGTTCACAGGGTTGGTCGCGGTGACTGACGCGCCAACGCCGGTCCACCAGTCCATTGGCCGGCGACGGCCCGTCCCGGCGATCGCTCTCCTCGGCGTCGCCCTACTCCTGCTCTACTGGCCGGTCCTCGCCAAGCTCGTGGCGGACTGGTGGGACGACGCCAACTACTCGCACGGGTTCCTGGTTCCCATCTTCAGCGGCTACATCGTCTGGCAGCGGCGAGCGGCGCTCGCGTCCACCCTGGCGGCACCCCGTGGCACCCTGATGGGCTTGGGCCTCCTGATCGCCGGGCTGGGCCTTCTCGCCCTGGGTGAGGTGGGTGCGGAGCGATTCCTGGCCGGGAGCTCGCTGATCCCGGTCCTGGCGGGGCTGGTTCTGTATCACCTCGGCCCGGCGGCGCTCCGGGTGGTCGCGTTCCCACTGGCGTACCTCCTCTTCATGGTCCCGTTGCCCAGCATCGCGTTCTACGCGATTGCGTTCCCGCTCCAGCAGCTGGCCGCCGAGAACGCCGCGTGGACGCTCGACCTTCTCGGGATCCCGGTTCTGCTCGACGGCAACGTGATCCACCTGAGCCAGATCACGCTCGGCATCACCGAGGCGTGCAGCGGCATCCGCTCGCTCATCTCGATGCTGGCTCTCGCGGTCGCATGGGGCCACCTGACGCTTCCGGGGTTCTGGCCACAGGCGCTGCTCGTGGCGTCGGCCCTGCCGATCACGGTCGTGGCGAACGCGGGCCGCGTCGTGGTGACCGGCCTCCTCGGCCAGTACGTCGGGATCGAGTACGCCACGGGCTTCTTCCACGGCTTCTCGGGCTGGGCGATCTTCCTGATCGCGTGCGCCGGACTGCTCGGAGTCCACACGCTGATCGGGATGGCCCTCGACCGGCGCGGTCGACGAGAGGCGGTGGCCTCGTGACCGGGCGCGGTCGCTTCCTCGTGTCGCTGGCCCTGATCGTCGGGACGCTCGCCTTCCTCCAGCTTCGCTCGACCGGCGAGGCGATTCCCCTGCGCCGGAGCCTGGCGATGTTCCCGGCTGCGCTGGGTGAGTGGCAGGGGCGTGAGGCAACACTTCTGGACGGCGACACCCTGCGGCTTCTCAGGCCGACCGACTACCTGGTGCGGCGTTACGCCGACGCGTCAGGGCGGAGCCTCTGGCTCTACATCGGCTACTGGGACTCCCAGCGGAAGGGCGCCCAGACTCACTCGCCGAAGAACTGTCTCCCGGGAGGGGGCTGGGAGCCACTCGAGGTCGCGCAGACGACCGTGCCCCTCGCCGACGGCCGCGCGATCCCGGCCAACCGCTTCGTGATCCAGAAGGACCGCGAGCAGCAGGTGGTGCTCTACTGGTATCAGGCGCGCGGCCGCGCGCTCGCCGGCGAGGTCGAGGCGCGTGTCGACATGGTTCGCAGCGCGCTCTTCCAGAACCGCACCGACGGCGCCGTCATCCGGCTCTCCAGTCCCGTCTACGGCACCGTGGCCGAGACTACCGCGTGGCTCGTCCGCTACGCCCAGGCGCTCGACGGCGTGCTGGGCGAGTATTTGCCCATATGAGCGTTCCGCGCTCGTCGATCCGCCAAAGGGAGTGATTCGCATGATTGCCGGGCTGCGTCGGTTGACACCGTCTCCTCCTTGTCTTGCTCGTTCTGGCGGGCGGATGCGCTCGCTCCCCCGAGGCGAAGAAGGCTCGCTACCTCGACCACGGCGACCACTACTACCGGAAGGAGCAGTACCGCGAGGCGATCCTCGAGTACCGGAATGCGCTCCGGATCGATCCGGCAAACGCTCGCGCGATCGAGCAGCTCGGCCTCGCTCACTACCAGCTCGGCGAGCTCGGCCAATCGCTGCGCTTCCTCCTGAAGGCGCGGGAGCTTGCGCCGGACCACGCCGAGGTCCGCTTGAAGCTCGGGACATGTATCTCCTCGGCCGCCGGCCGGCGGAGGCGCGCCAGGAAGCCCAGGCCGTCCTTCAGCGGGACCCGCAGAACCTCGAGGCGCTGATCCTCCTGGCCAGCGCCGCGACGACCGACGACGAGGTGGACGCGGCCATCCGGGCGGTCGAGGCCGCGCGCGGAGAGTCGGGCGGGAGCGCGCGGCTCCTCGTGGCCCTGTCCAAGCTTCACCTGCGGAAGCGCGACCTCCCGGCGACGGAGCGGTTCCTCGCGGAGGCGGTGGCGCGCGAGCCGAAGTCGGTCGAGGCCCACACGGCGATGGCCGAGCTGCTTCTCCTCAAGCGCGATCTCGCCGGCGCGGAGCGGGAGTTTCGCGTGGCGGCGGACAGCGCGCCGGCCGGGTCGGCGGCGCGGCTCAGGCTGGCCGACTTCTACGTGCTGTCGCGCCGGCCCGAGGAGGCTCGCCGCATCCTGACGGAGTCCACCGAGAAGGCGCCGGGCTACCTTCCGGCCTGGCGGAAGCTGGCCGAGCTGGCTGTCGCCGAAGGGCGCGTCGCCGACGCGGAGAAGACGCTGGACGGCCTTCTCAAGAAGAGCCCGCAGGACATCGACGGACACTTTCTCCGCGGCCGCATCTACCTGGCGAAGCGCGAGACGACCGAGGCCATCCAGGAGTTCCAGCAGGTCCTGAAGCTCGAGCCGCGGCTCGCGCCGGCCCGGTACCAGCTCGCCCTGGCGCACCTCCAGGCTGGCAACGTGGCCCAGGCGAAGGCGGAGCTGAAGGAGGCCACCACGGTCGCGCCGAACTACGTGGAGGCCGACCCTCCGGCTGGCCCAGCTGAACCTCCAGTCCGGCGCGCCCGACGTGGCCATCGAGGACCTGGAGAAGCTGCTCGCCCGCGAGCCGCGGGCCGTCGAGGCCCACGTCCTTCTGGGGGCGGCGTACCTCGCCAAGCGCGACCCGGTCAAGGCGATGGCAGCGTTCCGCAAGATCGGGGAGATCGCTCCGAAAGACCCGCGCGGCCCCTACTACGTGGGGCAGGCGCTGGTCGCCCAGGGGAAGCGTGCCGAGGGCCGGAAGGAGCTCGAGGCGGCCCTCGATCGGGCGCCCGGATACGTGGAGCCCGCCGTCCTGCTCGTCCGGCTCGACTTCGCCGACAAGCGTCCGGATGCCGCCCTGGCGCGGGTGCAGAAGCAAGCCGAGCGCGCGCCGCGCGCCGGGGCCGTCCAGCATCTCCTGGGCCGCGTCCACGAGGCGCGCCGCGAGCTGCCGGCCGCCGAGGTCGCTTACCGAAAGGCGATCGAGCTCCAGCCCGAGCTGATGCCCGCGTATCTCGACCTGGCGCGTCTCTACGGCGACGCCGGTCGCTACGATCCGGCTCTGGAGCGCCTCGGCGAGGCTCTGAAGCGCAACCCTCGGGACCTCGGCGCGCTCATGCTGGCGGGGGTCATCCAGGAGCGGAAGGGCGATGTGAAGGCGGCCCAGGAGTCGCTGGCGAAGGCCCTCGAGGTCAATCCGCGCTTTGCCCCGGCCGCCAACAACCTGGCGTATCTCCTGTCCGAGCACGGCGGCGACCAGGAGCGCGCCCTCCAGCTGGCCCAGGTGGCCAAGGAGGTCGCGCCCGACGAACCCCACATCTCGGACACGCTCGGCTGGATACTGTACAAGCGAGGCGTCTACCAGCGGGCGCTCGCGCTCCTCCAGGAGGCGACGCTGAAGCTGCCCGACGATCCGACCGTCCAGTACCACCTCGGAATGGCCGCCGTGAAGGCGGGCCAAACCGCGACGGCCCGCCGGGCGCTGACGACAGCCTTGGCCTCGCCGGTGAGCTTCGACGGAGAAGGACGCGGTTCGGAAGGCACTGGCGGAGCTGCGGTAGGGCGATCTCGGTCTCGCGGTCGCCCCAACACCACTGATATGGAAGGGTCTCTGATCATGCAGGTCATCGCAACTGTCTCGTGACCACGGATGTGCTCGCCCGACTCGCATGGCATCGCTACTGGTGCCCGTGATCGTGGGCGTGTGCTTGATGTCGAGCGCCGCCACGGTCGGATCCCAGCCCGGTGGGCCCACCGTTTCGGGCTGCCCGGCCTTTCCGGCCGACAACATCTGGAACACGCGAGTCGACCGCTTGCCCGTCTATTCGCGCTCGGCGGAGTTCATCAAGACCATCGGCCGGTCGAAAGGCCTCCATCCCGATTTCGGGTCTAAGAAATGGAAGGGGGAGCCGATCGGCATTCCGTTCGTCACCGTTCCTGGCACGCAGCCGCGAGTGCCGCTGGCCGCACAGTACGCGGGCCGAGAGCGACCCCGGCCCGTATCCCATACCGGCGGGCGTGTCCATCGAAGGCGGCACGATGAGCAGCGGTGACCGCCATGTTCTCGTCGTCGACCGCGACAACTGCAAGCTGTATGAGTTGTTCAATGCCTACCCGAAGTCCGACGGAAGCTGGCGGGCCGATGCCGGCGCGATCTTCGACCTGCGGACGAACAAGCTGCGACCGTCTGGCTGGACGTCGGCAGATGCCGCCGGATTGCCGATTCTTGCGGGCCTGATCAGGTATGACGAGGTGGCGTCAGGCGAGATCCGACACGCGCTTCGTTTCACTGCGCCGGTCACGCAGCGATCCTTCGTCTGGCCGGCTCGTCACCATGCGTCGAAGAACGCGAGTCCCGATGTGCCTCCGATGGGGCAGCGGTTTCGACTGAAGGATTCCTTCGACATCTCGCCGTACCCCAAGAACGTGCAGGTCATCCTCACGGCCCTCAAGCGCTACGGGATGATCCTCTCTGACAATGGAGGAGCCTGGTTCATCACCGGGACTCCGGACCCGAGATGGGATGACGATGAAGTCAGAGCGCTGCGCCGAGTCACCGGTGACGCGTTCGAAGCGGTGGACGTGTCGGGCTTGGTCATCGAGCCGGACTCGGGAAAGGCTCGCGAGATCCGCTGAACTGCTCCGGCCGTGATGGCCCCCGGCATGAAGACCGCGATCATCTGTCACCACGACGACGCTCTCGATCGCCAGGTGCTGCCCGCGCTGGCTCGCGTCGTTCTCGGAGGTCGTGGGCATCATCTCCGTCGAGGAAGGGGTGGAGCAGAGAAGGACGAGACTCCGGCGCGAGCTCAAGCGGGTCGGCTGGACTCGGTTTGTGGATGTCCTGGCCTACCGTGTCTATCACCGATCGTTCCTGCGAAGGCGCGACGCGGCCTTCGAGACGCGGTTGCTCTCGCGACTGGCCTCGGCCTATCCCGCCGTGGCGGCGAGTCTTCCCGTGCTCACGACGTCCACTCCCAATTCACCGGAGACGCGCGCCTTCCTCGAGAGGGTGCAACCGGATCTGATGATCGCCCGGTGCAAGGTGATCTTGAAGCGCGAGATCTTCTCGGCACCTCGGCTCGGCACCTACGTCATGCATCCTGGCATCTGCCCCGAGTATCGCAATGCACACGGATGCTTCTGGGCGCTCGCCGAGAACGACGTCGACAAGGTGGGCATGACGCTGCTGAGGGCAGACGCGGGGATCGACACCGGTCCCGTCTTCGGCTTCTTCTCGTATCCCTATGACGAAGCGACCGAATCGCACGTCACGATCCAGCGCCGGGTCGTGTTCGAGAACTTGGATCGCGTCCGGGACACGCTGCTGGAGATCGAGAGGGGAACGGCTCCGATCATCGACACCTCGCGGCCGGAAGTCGGCCAACTGGGGCCAGCCCTGGCTCTCGAAGTATCTGAGCTGGCGAGCGGACGGCTCAGGAGGCGCGGGGAGCCGTGAAGCGGATCTCCCTCCTCTACCACGATGTTGTCGGCCATGATCGTCAGCGCGAGCGGGTTCTCGGGCGCCGACGCTGACATCTACAAGCTCGACGAGGGGAAGTTCGCCGCTCATCTGGCGCGGATCGCGGAGCTGGGCCCCGATCGCGTCGGAGGCGTCTGACCGGCGCCGCTCGGGACGGCCAGGTGATCCTGACGTTCGACGACGGCGGCGTCAGCGGAGACGAGCCGATCTCCCGCATGCTGGAGGCGCACGGCTGGCGGGGATGCTTTTTCATCGTCACGGAGCGCATCGGGCAACCCGGCTTTCTCTCGCGAGAGCAGATTCGCGAGCTTCACCGTCGCGGTCACCACATCGGCTCACACTCCCATTCGCACCCAGCGAGCTTCTCGACGCTGACCTGGGAGGGGATGGTGCAGGAGTGGACGGAGAGCCGGCGGATCCTGGAGGAGATCATCGGCGAGCACGTCTACAGCGCGTCGGTGCCGGGTGGGTATTACTCACGGCGGGTGGCCCGAGGCGGCTCGACACGCCGGCTACACGGTGATGTTCAACTCCGAGCCGACGTCGCGAGGGCGCCGTATTGACGGGGTTGTGCGATTCTGGGCCGCTACGGGATCTGGCGCCACACGTCGCCCGAGCTTGCCCAGGCGCTGGCGCGCGGAGATTTTCTGCCGCGGGCTCGGCAGGCCCTGATGTGGAACGCGAAGAAGCCGCTCAAGAGGATCGGGGGAAGTGCGTGGCTACGTTTCCGAAGGTGGGCCCTGGAGCGAGTTGCGCCGTAGCCATCGGGCGGTCGGTGGCGTCTCCGGTGCCGCGCACTCGGGCCGTGGTGGTCCGTTGACGACGTTTAGCGGAACGTGACGTGCCGAGATGTCCACGGTGGGCATTCAATATCCGGATGTTCCTGGTGCTGGGTTAGGGGGACTTGTGGAGATTTGCCTCTGCGTCGATCACTGGTCGTCGTTCTATCCCCTTCAGGGCACGGTCCGCTATGTGCAGACACTGGCCCAGGGACTGGTGGCGTGGGGTCACAGGGTCCACATACTCACGCCGCACCCTTCGATCGATTCGGACTTCGAAGAAGACGGGTGCCTGATCCATAGTCGGGTCGTGTCACCGATTCGGATGGTTTCACGGTTTCAGCATGGCCTGGGGGAGAGCCTGGGCGTGTGGCGAGCCCTGGGTCGGTTGCTCCGGGACCATCCCATCGACGTGGTCGAGTTCACCAACTGGGAAGGAATTGGCGCCGTCACTGCCACCTTCACCCGAGTACCCACGGTGATCCGCCTACACACTACTGCCTACGACACGATCCGCATGGGTATTGGCAAGCCAAGACTGGAGCGGCACTATGCCCGCTTGGAGTGCTGGACGGCCCGCCGCGCCAGCGCACTAGCCACGCACTCAACATCGCATCAGACCCAGGTGGCTGCCGACTACCAGGTGCCGCGGGAACGGATCGCGGTTATCCCGGCTGGGGTCAAGCCGTTGACGCCGACAAACCGAGGCAGCCGCAATCCGCGGCAAGTGCTGACGGTCAGCTCAGCGACGCCGCGCAAAGGGGTAGCGATCTTTCTAGCAGTGGCGGACCAAGTTGCCCGCGCGCTGCCCGATTGCCGATTCGTTTGGGTGGGTGAAGACACGGCCACGGCGCCAGAGGGCAAGACCTGGGCACAGCACTGCGCGAACCGCTATCCTCATCTGAAGAACGTGAGGTTCGTCGGTGCGTGCTCTGACGAGCAATTGGCGGACTACTATGCCGAGTCGGCCGTCTATCTCTGCACTTCGCGGTACGAGTCGTTTGGGTTGACCCTGGTGGAGGCGATGCACGCCGGACTGCCCGTTGTGGCGCCGCGGGCGGCGGCGATGGCGGAGTTGGTTCGGGCGGGGCAGACCGGCTGTCTGTATGAGCCTGGTAACGCAGAAGAGTGCAGTGCGGCGTTGCAAGACCTGATGCGGAAGCCATCGGATAGCCAGGCTATGGGTGAATGCGGCCAGGTAGTAGCGCAAAGGGAGTATTCCGTGGATCGTATGACCGGCCGCGTGTTGGATCTGTACCGCAGTGTCTGCTGAGGCGTAACGAGATGGGCATGAGCGTCAGGGCATTGCTGGCGAAGAACGCCACGTGGAGCTTGTTGGGGACCGCGATCAACACGCTCACCGGTTTCGTGGTGGCACCGTATTTGATCCACTCGCTGGGCGAGACGTCGTACGGCTTGTGGATTGTCATGGGCTCTGTGGCGGGCTATTTCGGTCTGGTCGACCTGGGTGTGCGCGGTTCGGTTGGTCGATTCGTCGCGCTCTACCGCGCCCTGGGCGATACTGCCGGGGTCAATCGCGTCTTTTCCACCTCAGTCGTGCTGCTGGCCGGTGCCGGCTCACTGGCCTTTGCCGGCATGCTCGCCTTTCGGTTGATCTTCGACACCATCTTCGACTACCCGGCCGAACAGGCTGTTGACGTGCATGTCACCTTGGTCCTGGTCGGCATCACCTTGGGGCTGATCCTAGTGGGCAGCGTCTTCGACGCAGTGCTCTGGGGCTGCCAGCGTTTTGATCTGATCAACCTGGTCGACATTCCCGCTGCTCTGGCACGGCTCGCACTGACGATCTGGAGCGTGGCACTGGCGCCGCGATTGGCGACCGTCGCGCTGGTCACGCTAGGGGTGTCGGTGGCCGCGGTGCTGGCGAAAGGGATCTTGAGCTATCGGGAAGAGCCCAGCCTGCGTGTTCGACTGCTCTCTTGCACCTCCGCCACAATTCGGGAGCTCTTTGGCTACGGCTTCTGGGCCTTCGTCAGCTCGTCGGCCCTGACGGCCAAGAATCAGTTACCGCCCCTGCTGATCGGCGCGCTGTTGGGAGTGGCGATTATCACGCCGTTTTCGATCGCCAATCGGCTGGCGGCGTCCATGACGATGCTTCTAGTCGCTGGTACCGGGATCTTGACGCCCTATGCCACCTCGCTGCACGCGCAAGGCAATCGGTCTCAGGAGAAGAGGCTGTTCCTCGTCGGCGGCCGGCTATGCTTGCTGGCGACCTTGTTCATGACCGGCGGACTGGTCTTTCTCGGCGAGCCGTTTATTCAACTCTGGATCGGCTATGCCATGGAGCCTGCAGGTGAACTGCTAGTCATCTTGTCGCTGGGGCAGGTACTGGCCCACTCGCAGTACGTGACCGGCAACATCATCCTGGCCAAGGGGAACCTGGGGCTGATGGCGGCGCTATGCGTAGCCGAGTTGATCCTGACCGGCGCATTGCTGCTCTGGTGGACACCAGCATACGGGCTGGGCGGAGCTTGCTGGGCAATCATCCTGCCCAATTGGCTTTGCCAGGGCGTGGGCCGCGTCTGTCTGGGCGCGGCCATCCTGGAGGTGCCTGTCGGCCGCTACCTGACTCACTGCTTGCTGGTCCCCACACTATGGTCGCTGCCGGCGTGGCTGCTCTTGGGCGGGGTAACGGCCTGGAGGCCACCCGTGGGTTGGCTGGAGTTCTTCCTCTATGCCACGGCCTATCTGGCCATGTTCCTGCTGGGCGGCGCGTCTCTGTTCGATCTGCGACCGCTGGTTGCGGCGGTGCGTTGCAAGAAAGTCAAGCGCATAACGCTGTCGGCGTTCAAGACATGAACCAGGAATTGGTGAGCGCGGTGATCCCGACGTTCAACTATGGCCGCTATGTTACCGAAGCGGTCGATAGCGCACTGGCGCAGACGCACCGCAACCTGGAGATCATTGTGGTGGATGACGGCAGCACTGATGACACGCGGGAGCGACTAGCCGGGTATCGCGACCGCATCATTTATGTCTTTCAGAAGAATCAGGGACTATCGGCGGCCCGCAACACCGGCATCCGCCATGCCCGGGGTGAATGGATCGCCCTGCTTGACTCCGACGACGTCTGGCACCCACAGAAGACGGACATTCAGTTGCGGGCGGCCAAGCGTTTCACCGGCGTCGGCCTGATTGGTTCGCCGTCTGCCTCCATCATGTGGCCGGAGGTGGAGACGGAAGCGGCGGCCAGATTGCTGAGCCAACGGGACTTCCTCCTGTCGGGGCGGATAGGTCCCTCCGGGGCGCTGATTTACCGGAGCTGCTTCGACCGAGTGGGCTTGTTCGATACCGCCTTGCGCTCCTGCGAAGATCGGGACATGTGGTTGCGGCTCAGCGTCGAATACCCCGCCATGCTGGTGCTCAGTCCCTGCTGGTGGTACCGCCGCCATTCGACACAGATGAGCCGGCGGGCCACCCCCATGTATCTGAACCACCTCGCAGTGCTGGAGAAGTTCTTCCGGCGCCATGGTGAACTGTGCCACCTGCAAAGTCTCGGCGAAGCCTACATGTACCTGGATGCCTCCTGGTGCTACTTTGAGGAAGGGGACCGCCGGCGGGCCATCGCCTATCTGCTGCGATCATTCGCCCGCCGGCCACTTGGCATCCATGATGAGCTAAGCAAGCCGTTTCATCGTTGCAAGGCCCTGACGCGTTTCGTCTTGGGCGACCGCGTGTTTCAAGGAATTAATCGGTTCCGCTAGGATCGGCGGCATTCAGTGCAGGCGTCAAGGGTGCTCCGGCCGACGATGAAAAGATGGTTGGTTCGGCAAGGCCATTCTGGCCCGCGACGATTGCTGATTCATTGTGCGGGTGGCGCGTTGTCGGAAGAGCAAGCATGACCCAATGCGGTGCCCACAATGGCCTGGCCACGTCGGTCCAGGTGCGTGACCACCCGGTGGGAGTCAGGCTCCGCGCTCGTCCGTGGCCTGGTGGTATTCGAGACCTGAGATGATTCTGAAACGCACGGTGAGCGCCGCCGTCCGTGCCTACACCCTTTACGCACCCACGCAGCGCGGCGCGACATTCCTTCGCCGCAAGACGTCCCGGTGGCTCGTCGCGCGCCTCGACACGGGCGTGTGGATCCGCGTGAGCGGTGTCTCGGACTTCGAGTGGCACGCCTTCAGGGGCCGACCTAGCCCAGAAGCGCTCACGATGCGAGTGTTCGTCGAACTCCTGAGGGAAGGCGACACTGTTCTCGACATCGGTGCGAATGTCGGCTACTACAGTCTCACGGCTGCGGCACGCGTCGGTCGGACCGGGAGGGTGATCGCGGTCGAGGCGGACCCTCGCGCCGCGAGGCGCCTCCGCGAGAACGTCGCCCTGAACAAGTTGGAGAACGTGACGGTCATCGAAGCCGCTGCGTCCCGCGAAGCTGGCATGATGGCGTTCCACCTCGGCGCTGACAGTGAGGGGAGCAGCCTCGCCGATCTCCACGATGGCGGCGAGGTGGTCAATGTGCCCGTCACGACGATCGACGCCATTGTCGCCGGCGCGGACCTCCAACAGGTGAACATCCTCAAGATGGACGTCGAGGGCGCCGAAATCGACGCGCTCGCCGGCGCGTCCCGTGTTCTCTCGGCGGCGCAGCCGCCGCGCTTGGTGCTCGAGGCGAACCCGGTCACGCTTCGCGCGGCTGGTCGGTCCGTCCAAGACCTGCGGCGCTGCGTGGAGTCGTTCGGCTACCGCGTCTCCACGATCGAGACACTCCGCTGGCAGGGCGAGGCGGTCGAGAACTGGCTGGCGGCCCGCTGAGCCGTGGCCTCCAATATCGGCCCTGAATTCAGATGGCCTAGCCAGAATCCTTGACGAGCCGAGTCCGGTAACCGTAGTAGGCGGCGACTGATCTGAGGTTTAGCAACGAGGACAACTGCTCGAGGGTGCCGGCACACCAGTCTCGGGTATTCTTCCAGCCATCGAACGGCGGGTCGTAGAAGAACGTGGAGTCGACGATCTCGAACCCGGCGCGAGCGATGATGCTCTTCATCTCGGACATCGACGGGATCCAAATCGGGGAAGGGGACTGACCTCGGCGGAAGAGGCGACGTAGAGTGTCTCGGAATACGGGCCGGTTCTGGCAGAAGAAGACCAGTGTGCCGTCCGGCTTGAGCAGCCGCTGTATCTCGGCTAGATAATGCGCGGGATCGGGAACGAAGTGAATGACGACCACGGACAGAACCACGTCGAAGGAGTGATCGGCGAAAGGAGCGCCGGACTGGTCACATTGCACGAAGACGATAGGAGCGTACTCCTGAGAGGCGAAGGCGACTCGCCGAGGGTCCACGTCGCAGCCGACCACCGGGTTCGTTCGCGATATGGCGTAGGCAAGGTCGCCGTAACCGCATCCGTAGTCAAGGACCCGGCCTCCGATGCCCTTCATCAAATGCAAGACCGCCGCGTGCCGGCGGCGCTGGTGCCAGGTAGGCCTCGCGCTTTTGCGATAGTTGGAGGGCACGCCATCGAAGCTCATGGACCTAACCGGCGCGCTTAAGGGAAAGCAGAGTGTTAGGAGTGCGGGTCCGTGGGCCGGATGACTGGCACTGGATCGCGTGAATCACCGACGCGCGGCAATCGTAGCGCCCCCGTCGCCGAATCATCAAGAGGTGGCCGCCGGAGGGATTACGGGGCGTGGGTCAAGTCGCGCTTCACGTGGGGAGTCAGGCCGGAGCTCAGGTCGCAACGGTAGCGACTCGACGCGAAGCCGCTCTCGCCCTCGAGACGGTTCGGCGGTCACGGATCCGGCACGCCGGGCGGAAGAAAGAGGAGATTCGGCGACCGTTCCCGTCTCGGCCACATTCGATATCCTAAAGGCGCCAGCTCGGGCAGCAGGGATTCGTCCCCTTCGATCAGCATCACGGGCCGATCGCGCCGGATTAGGGCGTGCATCCCGCGCAGCACGGCATGCTCCGCGACTTCGGTGTCAATCTTCACGAACGCAACCCGGATCGGGAGTGCCAGCGCATCGACGGTGGCGGCGAGCACAGAGGTCGTGCCCGCCTCGGACGCCCGCGCCGTGAAGTAGTCGGGCAAGCCCTGCTCGTTTTTGTCGATCACGAACCTGAGCAGCCGTGGTGTGTGTGAAGCCGCGAGATTGAGCACGGTGATGTTGCCGTGCCGGGAGGCTCGGGCGAAGAACGTCAGGAGTTCCGACGTGGCGGGAACGGGCTCGAACGCGATTACACGGCCTTCTGGGCCGACGAGTTCTGCCAGGCGCACACTGTAGTATCCGACATTCGCACCGATGTCCAGGACCCAGTCACCCCGATGTACCCATCGGGCCAGTAGCTCGAACTCTGGCTCCGAAGGGGCGAAGCGCCCTCTCTTCATGTCGAGCCAGATCTTCCAGCGACGGACTTCGTGCTGGATCATCGGCGGCAGGTGACTGGCGAGCCGCTTCAGCATGTGGTGATGCCGCGTGCGCGGAGCCGCATTAGGCCGTGAAGGCCCGCGCTGGGGTGGACGCTAGGTACTCGTTGATCACGAACCGAGCCTTGCCGGCGGGCGTCTTGGGCAGGGCGCTGTGGTACTCGATCGCGACGTCGGCGCCGTTGCCCAGGTGCTTGCCGAAGATGGCGCGCAGAGTGGGCTCCTCGCGGGCCGGATCGTACGCGGGTGTCGGGACGATCCTTATGACGGCCTGCCCCGGACGATGCTGGATGATCTGGTACTCGACGACGCCCGGCATGTGACGGAAGGAGTGGGTGCCGATGACTCCGGAGATGGCGTCCCCCGCCGTGGTGAGGAGGACATCGTTGACGCGCCCGTCGAGCCGTGTGATGCGTCCCAAGGTTCGGCCGCACCCGCAGCCGGGGCCGGCGAGGAGGCCGGCATCGCCGTTCCGATAGCGGATGAGCGGCATGGCGTGGTTGTCGAGGTCCGTGATCAGGAACGGCCCCTCTCCCTCGAGCGCGGCGCGCCCGTCTCCCTGTTCGACCTCGATGATCGCGTGCTCGTCGCAGGTGTGATAGACGTCGGGCCGGTCGGGGCAGGTGTAGGCGAGCGACTGGACCTCGCCGCAGCCGTAGTACGGAAGCACCTTGGCGTTGAAGACGCGCGCGATGCGCTCGCGCCAGTGGTCGGGCAGCAGCTCGGCGGTCGGGAAGACCGCATCCAGGCGCAGCGCGATGCCGGCGTTCTCTGCCAGGGACGCCAGCTGATGGCACGCCGAGCAGTAACCGACGAGGAAGCGCGCGCCGGACTCTCGGATGGCGGACACGTACGTCGCCACGTTGGCGGCGCCGAGCTCGAATGCGGGCAGGAAGACCTTGCCGGCGAACCAGTTCTTGACCGGGTCGAGCGGCCGCGTCCGCTGCCGGCCCAGGGAGCCTCCGAAGAGCTGCGCCCATGGCGTTCCGAGCCGGAGGCCTCCCCAGCCGAGCCCTCGCCAGTAGCTCGCCCGCATCCAGGTCGTTCCGGCGTAGTCGCGCACGACCCGCATCGGCGCTCCGGTGGTGCCGCCGGTGATCCCGGTCTCGACCCGGTCGTCGGGAATGTCCCGAGCGCGCAGGACGGCGCCGTGCTGCCGCAGGGTCTCCTTCGTCATGACCGGCAGCTTGCCGAGGTCCTCGGTCCCTCGGATGTCGCCCGGGCGCACGCCGAGGTCGTCCATCATGCGTCGGTAGTGTGGGCTGAGGTCGTGCATGTGCGCGACCAGGGCGCGGAGCTTCTCGTTCCGGAGATCGTCCAGGCGGCCGCGCGACCAGCACTGGCTCTCCTCCAGGAGCGCCAGCGTTCCGTGGAGGTCGAAGGGCGCGACGCGAGAGCGGACCTGCCAGTGCAGGCGGTACAGGTTCTCTCGCGCCTCTCGAATGAGCTGGGCTGGCACCGAGTTCTCCGGAGCGGTGGCGTTCGTCGCTGGAGTGGCTAGGTCGCTAGGCGGCCACGGCGCTTCGCGGCGGCGTCCTGGAACGCCTGTTCGAGCTTCTCGTAGATCTGTCGCCAGTCGTACCGATCGAGCACGAGCTGACGCCCGCGCTCGCCGAGTCGCTGGCGCAAGCCGGGGTCGCCGAGCAGCGCGCGCGTGGCGTCGACGAAGGCCTCGTCGGTGTCGGCGAGCATCGCCGTCTCGCCGTGGGTGAGGGCGATGCCCTCGGCCGCCACGGGCGTGCAGACGACCGGCTTCTTCATCGCCAGCGCCTGGAACACCCGGTGCTTGGTGCCGGCGCCGACGCGCAGCGGCATCACGACGACCGTGGCTTTCGCGACCCAGTCCCGCATGTCCGGCACCGATCCGGTCACGGTCACGCGGTCGCTTGCGAGGCGCCGGACCGATTCGGGAGGATTCTGCCCGGCGATGACGAATCTGGCGTTCGGGATGCTCGGGAGGAGCTTGTCGTGAAAGTGAATCGCGGCGTCGGCTTGCGGCGGCCAGCCGAGATTACCGAAGTACAGGATGGTGTTCGGCTCGCCGGCGTGCTCGCGTGGCGTCCAGTATTCGACGTCGGCGCCGTTGGGCACGGTGGCGACGTCGGCGTCGGGGCAGATGCGGAGGTACTCCGCCCGGTCCTCGTCGGAGAGGGTGACGCACTTGTCGCTGGCCCGGGCGACGCGCTGCTGAAGTCCGATCAGGCTCCGCGCCTGGCTGCGGGCGAAAGCGCGCCGGAGCGGGTTGTCGAGCGTCGCGGCCAGGCGCTGCCAAAGGACGTGCTCGAGATTGTGGGCGTCGTGGACGAACGCGGCGCGGCGCTGGCGGCCGACGTACTGGCTCATGTGGAGGAAGTGCGAGTGAACCACGTCGACGTCTTCGCGCTCCAGGGCGGCCGCCATCTCGAGCCGCCAGTACTCGGCGACGATGAACGGCTGCGAGGTCACGAGGCTCTTGCCGGCGTTGAGCAGCGCGCGCCATCTGGGCCGGACGAGGTCGATGCCGGTGATGCGCTTGCAATACGGCCGGAGCGCCTCCAGGTGCTCGCGGTCTGTCGGCTTCGAGAGAAAGCAGAGGAGCGAGACCTCGTGGCGCGCCGCAGTCTCCTTCAGGAGATTGAAGTCGCGGATGGCGGCGCCATCCGTGAGCGGCCACGGGCATTTCGAGACGAGGACGAGGATTCTCACCAGTACAGTCCGTGGTAGTTGGGGAGGTTGGCGTCCTTGAGCGCCGCGACGAGGTCGACGACCGTGTGGTCAAGGCGCGGGAGCCGACGGTACTCGGGAGCGTTCTTGCAGACCACGAGCACGTCGCTGCGCGCGATCACCTCGTCCAGGGAGGACGCCAGCAGCGAGCTGATATGCGGCAGCTTGTCCTCGAGGAACATCTTGTTCGCGCCGACGAGCCGTGTGAGCTCGACCTCGGAGTCGTGGATGCGAAGGGTGAAGCCCTTCCCGAGCAGCGTCTCCGCCATCATGACGACCGGGCTCTCGCGCAGGTCGTCGGTCCCGGCCTTGAAGCTCAGGCCGAGGATGCCGATGTCGCGATGGCCGAGCTCCATGATGAGCTCGACCGTGCGCTGAATCTGGAGGAGGTTGCTGCGCCCGATGGCCTCGACCATCGGCAGCTCGACGTCGCGCTCGCGGGCGCGGGTGGCGAGCGCGCGGAGATCCTTCGGGAGGCAGGATCCCCCGAAGGCCATGCCGGGCGTCAGGTACGTGCGCGAGATGTTGAGCTTGTCGTCCTGGCAGAGGACGTCCATGACCTCGTGACTGTCGATGCCGTGAGCCTTGCAGAACTGACCCATCTCGTTCGCGAAGGTGACCTTCAGCGCGTGGAAGGCGTTGCACGCGAACTTGATCGCCTCGGCGGCCCCGAGGGACACGCGGACCTGCGGCGCATCCACGGAGCGGTACAGCTCGGCGAGGATGTCGCCGTCTCCGGGAGCCGATTCGCCGATGACGACGAACGGCGGCTCGCGGAAGTCGCGCAGCGCCGAGCCTTCGCGCATGAACTCCGGGTTCGCCACGACGCGCGCTCCGGGGATGCGGGGGGCGACGATGCGCTCGATGGAGCCGGGAAGCATGGTGCTGCGGACGACGACGGTGTGGGGGGTCGACTTCGTCGCGAGGGCGCGGCCGATCTCGTCACACACTCGCTCGACGTGAGAGAGATCGGCGTGGCCATTGCGCTTGCTGGGCGTGCCGACGCAGATGAAGGAGAGGTCCGAGCTCCGCACGGCCTCGACCGCGCAGTCGGTCGCGGTGAACGCGCCGGATGCGTGGACGGTGGAGAGCAGCGGTGCCAGGCCCGGCTCGAAGAGCGGACACTGGCCCGCCCGGAACGACGCGAGCTTCTCGGCGTTCACCTCGACGCCGATGACCCGGTGACCGAGGTCGGCCAGGCACGCGGCCGTCACGGAGCCGACGTAGCCGAGGCCGAAGACGCTGACGTTCATGTATGGCACCCCGCCAGGACCGAATGGACGGTGCTTGCGTTGAGATCCCAGTCGAAGCGCTTCACGGAGGCACGGAGGGCGGTCTTGTCCCAGGGCCTGTTCAGGGCGTGCTCGAGCGCCCGGCGGAGGGCCTGCGGGTCGTTCGGCGGGACGAGGAGGCCGTTGACGCCGTCGTGGACGATCTCCGGCACGCCGCCGACGCGCGAGGCGACGACGGGGATGCCGCACGCCAGCGCCTCGAGGGCGACGTTGGGCAGCCCTTCGTGCAGGCTCGGGAGGCAGAGGACGTCGCTGGCGTTCATCCAGAGCGGAATCTCGCGATGCGGCCGCGCCCCGACGCGGCGGCCGGCGCCGGTGCGCTCGGTGCCGGTGCCGACGAAGACGGTCTCGGCATCTCCGGGCGCCGCGGCCGCGAGAACTTCCGGACCCTTGACAGGTAGGAGATTCCCGACGAAGAGGATGCGCCGGCGCGAGGGGTCGAGGCCGAGGCTGTGGCAGGACGCCGCGCGCCCGAGCGGGCGGAACGTGTCCTGGTCGATGCCGTTGTAGACGGTCGTGGCATCGATGCCGTTGCTGGCCAGCGTCGTGCGCAGGGCCTCGCTCCGGCAGAGGACGGCGCGGCTCGCCCGGAGCGCACGAAGGACCTGGCGCCGGCGCGCCGGATTCGCGAAGAGCACGTTCACGTCGCTGCCCTGGACGGTGGTGACGAAGGGGAAGTGGTAGGCCTGGGCCACGAGCATGACGCCGTACGCGTCGGGATAGGCCCAGTTGACGAGGACGACATCGAAGCGCTCGCGCCGGATGATCGGCTCGATGGCGCGCGCGAAGAGCCAGCCGTTCCACTGCCGGGAGAGCAGCGGGACGTGCCGGAAGCGGGGGTGGAAGACCGTCGGCTCGTCGGGCACGACCTTGTGCGTGGGGGCGATGACCCGGACGGTGCAGAGCTGCGCCAGCGCGGCCACCTGCTGGGCATTGTGGATGCCGCGCGTCGGCTCGAGCCGATTCGGGTAGAGGTTCGACACGAAGAGAACGTTCATGTGCCTTGCCGGTACTGGGGTGAGGCCTCGCCGCTTCCGATTGGGCTCGCCGGCACGCGCGGGGCCGTCGCTGGGCGGGGCCCGGGAAAGGTGCGGCGTAGCCCTTCGCGCACGCCGACCGCGGGTTGCCAGCCCAGCAGGTCCCGCGCGGCGCTCAGATCGAACGTGTCGAGCGGGCGCAAGGATCGGACGCGATAGGGGGTCAACGGGACTCCCGCGCAGGAGTGCGGTGCCGGCGGACAGCGCCAGGAATAGCGCGCGCGGAATGCGAACGATAGGCTTGCGACCGGCGGGACGCCGCCGGACGGCGGCCAGGTACTCGCCGAGGGTGACCGTGGCCGGATCGACCAGGTTGAAGATCGATCCGTCGATGCCCGGCGTCTCGGCCGCCAGCAGGAGACCGTCGACGACGTCGTCGACGTAGACGAGCGGGATCACCGGGTCGTTCAGCCCGACGCGCACCCAGCAGCCAAAGAGGTCCACGACGCCATTGGGCGCCGTGAGCTCGGCGCGGTGGCCCAGGATCTGCCCGGGGCGCAGCAGAACGGCACGCAGCCCGCGCTCCTTGACCGCAGCCAGGACCATCTGCTCCGCCTGGAGCTTCGTCTGGGTGTAGAGGCCCCGGCGCTCCGGGTACGGCTCGTAGGGGGAGTCCTCCCGGACTGGCTCGCGGCTCGAGTGTCCCGCGTGGTCGAGCACGCTGAGGGAGCTCACGTAGACCATGCGCTCCACGTCGTTCGCGAGGCAGGCGTCGATGACGTTGCGGGTGCCCCAGACCGTGCCAGCCTGGAAATCCAGCGCGGTGCCGCGCATCGTCGCCCCGACGTGGAACACCGTGCGAATGCCGCGCATCGAGTGGGCGACCAGCTCCGGGATCGCCCAGGTCGCCGTACACGGCGTCGACACCGGGGAGTGCGGCCAGCCAGTCTGGCCGGCGGCGCGCGAGAATGCGGACTCGACGCCCGGCGGTGACCAGGCGACCGAGGAGGACGCGCCCCACCAGACCGGTGGCGCCGGTGACGAGGACGTCCGCGGGGGCCAGCGGCGACAGACGGCCGGCGAGGGCGCTGGCGCGCTCTGCGTCGGCGCGCTCGCACACTGCGGCCATGAGCGCGACCGGACGGCGACCTTCCTCCGCTCCGACGGTCGGCTCGCGTCCCGCGAGGAGCGCCCGGGCGAACTCCTCCGCGCCGCGCTGGATGCCGGGTGACGGCTTGAGCCTGCCCGTGGCGAAGCGGAGCACGTTCAAGGGCACTTCGAGGGCTTGCGCGGCGCCGTTCTTCACCGCGTTCACGCCCATGCCGACGAACTTCGGTCCGGGCAGACGGCGGCTGACCCGGCACGTCTGGAGAAAGGTGTCGACCTCGATGCTGCCGTCCGTGCCTTGAATGGTGATCCGGCTCTGCATGGGGCGGGCGTTCCACGAGAGATGGAGCCGCCCGACTCCGCGCTCGGCCGCCGCGTGGACGTGCCACTCGTCGAACTGGAGGTGGAGATGGCGCCCTGTCGACCGGTAGCGAATGTCGACCTCGCGGATGGGCCCGAGGAAGGCCTCCAGCAGGTAGAGACCGTGGACGCCGAGGTCCTGGAACGGGTAGGACCCCTTGCCGTACATGGTCGTGAACGGGCCGCCGCCGAAGGGGGGGTACTCCGAGGCGCGCACGATGTCGACCGCAACGAGCTCCCCGCAGTCGCCGCGCCGGACTCGCTCGAGGGCTTCCAGCACGATCGGATCCAGTCGGGCCGAGTGGTTGACCGACAGGACTCGCTTGGCGGCGCGCGCCGCCGCGATCATGCGGTCGCACTCCTCCACGGTCTCCGCCATGGGCTTCTCGACGAGGACGTGACATCCCATCGCGAGCGCCTGCAGCGCGAGCGCACAGTGGGTGGACGGCGGCGTGAGGACGTGCACCGCGTCGAGGTCCGTCCCCGCCAGCTCGGTCAGGTCGGTGCACACCCGAGGGACCTCGAACTGCGCTGCCGCCGCGCGCGCGGCCTCGAGCGTCGATGTCGATGACCGCCGTGACCTTCACGCCCGGCACTCGGCGCAGTGCCGCGAGGTGGTGGCGGCTGACGTAGCCCGCGCCGATGACGGCGACATGCAGCTCGCCTTTCGCGGGTCGTCCGTTCGATGCCATCGGAGCTGGGGCGGGGGTGTCGACGGGGCTCGATCATGGGAGGCCTTTCAGCTCGTCGCCTTGCGCCAGGTGACGCGCTGTCGGCCGGCCAGGGTGGAGGCGAACGCGTAGACGGTGGCCACGGTGAGGACGCCAAACGCATAGGGCACGGTGAGAAGCCGGGAGCGTGCCTGCGGGTTGTACGACCCGAGGATACCGAGGAGGTAGAAGGTCAGCTGGAGCACGAGGGCGATCCGATACGGCGTATGCGCGGATAGCGCCAGGCTGGCCAGGAACAGCGTGGTGAGGAGCAGCGGCCCGAGGAGCCGGAGGCCCTTGTGCGAGAGCGTCTGGAACCAGAGGCGATTCCGCCAGGGCAGGAGGACCCAGGGGTGGTGACGGAGGAGCTGGAAGTTGCCGGCGATGGTGCGCGTCTTGCGCGTCAGCTCCTCCTCGCCGCGGGTCGCCGCGCGATCGAAGGCGACGGCGGTGGGCTCGAAGACGACTCGAAAGCCCCGGCGCGCCACGAGCAGCGGAAGCAGGACGTCGTCGAGCAGCGTGTCCGGGGGGAGGGGCTCGAAGAGCGAGCGCCGCAGTGCATAGATCGCTCCGGTGGCCCCCACGGTGGAGTCGACGAGGCTCTCGCTCCGGCGCAGCAGGACCTCGTAGCGCCAGTAGGCGCTGACCCCTTGCTGGAGCCCGCTCGGGTCCCCGAGGAGGACGAGCTCGCCGCCCACGGCGCCGACGGAAGGATCGACGAAGGGGCGCACCAGCGCGCGCAGGGCGCCCTTGTCGAAGCGCTGGCGGACGTCCGCCATGACGAGAATCTCGCCGCGGGCTTCGCGGGCGAGATCGTTGAGGACGGCTGGCTTCCCGCGCCGGGGCGAGAACTCCAGGACACGGACGGCCACGCTCTCGAGGCGGCGAGCCCGCGCCACCGTGTCATCCGTGGAGCCGTCCGAGCCGATCAGAACTTCCACACGCTGAGGCGGGTAGTCCAGGTCCAGGATGTTCTCGATCTTCGCCTCGATCCCAGGAGCTTCATCGTGGGCGGCAATCAGCACGCTGATCGACGGCTCCCAATCGCCACGCGCCACCCGTCTGGGGCGCCACCGAGCCCGTGCCCACATCAGTGCCGGGTAGCCGACGTGGGTGTAGGCGAGCAGTAGAGCCGAGACCCAGAAGACCGCGCGGCTCACGCGCCCCCCCAGACGGCGAGCAGTCGCACCGCCACATAGGTCCCGAGCATCCCGGCCGCCGTGAGGACGACGATCCACGCCCTGTCGCGACCGGTCGAACGGACAGACGGCCTGGCGAGGGCGGCCTGGCTGGCGCCGAGGCCGAGAACCAGGTAGGTAATCGGCACGTACTGTCGGGAGAGGAAAAGTGCGCTCGTGAAGAACCCGGCGCCCACGAGGACAAGGTCCCGTCCCAGGCTCTCGTCGCGTGTCCAGGGTCTGCGTGCCGCCGAGACGGCTCTCAAGCCTTTGAAGAACCAGTACACCGCCGCGACCGCCGGCAGGACGCCGAGGAGCCCGAGCTCTGCCAGAATGTGGACGAAAGAGTTGTGGGCGACAAGGTCATGAAACTCCGTAAAGCGCCCGAAACCCACGCCGAACACAGGATGATCCTTGAAGAGACCGAGACCGATGCTCCACGCCTGGACGCGGCCTTGGGCGGACGCCTCGCGGTGGTCGATTTCGGCAATGCGAGTGGCGCCGCCGAGCGTCGTGGTCAGCACGATCGCTGCGAGGGCGACCGTCGCGCCGGCCAACTGTCCGTAGCGCCGCATGCTGAACAGGACGAGGATCAGGACGAAGCCGAGCATGCCGCCTCGCGAGCCCGTGTAGAGGAGGGCGAGCACGATCGGAACGAGGGCGGCGGCGGCCAAGGTCCGTCGCGATGCGGAGCCGGCGGCGGCGAACACATCGGTCAGGAGGAAGGGCACGACCACGAGAAGTGCCATCGCGAGGTCGTTCGGGTCCTGGAAGATACCGGTCCCCCGGATGCGGAGTTCCTCCTCGACCTCATCCGTGCGGTGCTCGATCGTCTCGACACCGCCGAGGCCGATGCCGGTATGGAACTGGACAAGGCCGTTGACGGCTTGAAACAGGGTGAGGAGAATGACGAACCGGACGACCCGTTGAAGCTGCCGGGGTGTGGTTATGGCGAGACGCATGAGGAAGTAGGTGAAGATCGCCGGCAGGAAGGTTAGGGCGGCTCGATATGAACCGCCGAACCATCCCCACGCGAGGTTCGACACGACTACGGCGACGCTGAGCCACAGGAGAGCCCAGTCGTGAGGAAGCTGGAAAAGCGTCCAGGGACGATTTAACTGTGTGGCCACGATGACGACGAGCGCGATCACGGAGAAGGTCATGACGATGGGAAGCCCGGCCAGGGCCGGCACGATCTCACCGGGCCTGACGTAGATCAGGGCGAGGTACCCAGCGAGACACAGATACGCCACGGCTCGATCGCCTCTAGAGCTGTCGCGGCTGCCGGAGCAGCGTGGGGACGAGTTTGCCGAGTCCCAAGAGGGGCCAGGTCGCGAGAGCGAACGCGGCAGCCGCAGCCGTTCCGTAGAGGGTCAGATCCGGCCAGCCATCCGGCGCGCGGAAGCGAAGCAGGATGCCAAGCAGGAGGATCGCCGGCGCTGCCGTGGCCAGCGCCGGCAGGATGACGGCTCGCGTGTACCGTCGCAGGGGGAGCCGGGCCACGTGGCAGCCGTAGACGAGTGTGAAGAGCCCGCGACAGCAGGCGGCGGAGGCCGCGAAAGCCACGCACACTCCGGCCACGCCGAATGGCTTCAGCAGAAGCAACGCGAAGCCGATGGCGACGACGGTCTCGACGAGACTCGCGAGCGCCAGCGCTTGGTGGCGCGCGGCGGCGAGGAGGACGCTCTCCATGGCGCGCTGGGACATCGGGATCAGCTCGCCGAGCGCGAGTGTCACGAGCAGCGGGTACGACTCGGCCAGGCGAGGACCGACCCACAGTGTGATGAGCGGACGTCCCAGGAGAATGAACAGACCGAGGAGGAAGAGCGCCAGGCTTGCGGAGAAGCGACTCCCGCGCAGAGCGAGCTCCTGCTGGCGCTGCCAGTTTTCGGTGGCGTGGAGCTTCGTCGCGATGGGCGTGGCAACAGCCGCCGCCGCGGCCACGACTAGAGCGGCGTAAGTCACGAGCCGCGTCGCAATCGAGAACGGAGTGACGAGGGCGAGGCCGAGGCTCGCGGCGATGAGCGTTGGAGGGAGGGCCCTCCGCACGAGCTGGGCGAGCGAGCGGAGAAAGTTCCAGATGCCGTAGTCGAGCAGGATCCGCATCTGTCCCCAGGCGAGAAGCCGAGCGCTGAGGCAAAGGGACGGCGCGATGCGGATGGCCATCACGGCCTTGGCGAGCCCTCCCAGCACCGTCGTGATCAGGGTGATCCAGGCCAGTGCGACGAGCCCGAAACCATTGCCGATGAGCGCCAAGACCAGGACGGCGCGGATGAGATCGACGGGGATGTCGATGAGATTCAGGATGTCGAAGCGCTCGTAGGCCCACAGCACCGCGTCGAACACGTTGAGGACGAGGCCGAGGGCGAGACTCAGCGCGACGATGACGAAGGCCGTCCGGGCTTCGTCGCTTTGCGCGGGCTGAAGGTCCAGCAGGCTGGCGATGGGACCGGCCAGAACCACGGTGACGAGCACGCAGCCGATTGCCAGCGCGACGAGGACAACCACGCCCGAGCTGAGGGTCGTGTTGATGGCGTGCGTATCGCCGCGCGCGCGGTGAAATGCCATGTACCGCCCGATCGACCCTCGGACGCCCAGGTCCATGAAGCGGAAGTAGTCGGTGAGGGCGGTGAGTACAATCCACAGGCCGTATGTGGTATCGCCGAGCCGGTGGATCAGAAACCGTGCGACGAAGAAGCCGATCCCGACCGAGGTGGCGACCCCGAGCCAGTTCCAGATGACATTCTTCGCCACGGTGAGCCGCATGCGAGGGTAGGGGGTGGCCATCGGCTCGCGCGCGTTCAGGCCCGGAGCTCGAGGGCAGTCTTGGCCGTGGTGTCTCGGCCGGCCACGTCGGGACCGCTGGACACCAGAGAGTGCGTCGCCGTCGCCGTGACGGTACGCGCGGCGGGGGGCAGGATCCATTGGTCGAGGAAGACGTGGGGCGGCCCTTCGTACCCCTGCTCGGCGGCGCGCACAAGGTTGGCCATCTCGCGAGCGGTCACGTAGTGGAGCTGCCCGTGCTCCTCGTCGCCGAAGAAGCGCCGCAGCGCCGCGTGGAAGTCGTCCATCTTCGGGCCTAGCAAGGTGGCGGCGTTGCGCTCGATTGCGCCGTGGGTATGGACCTTGACGAACACCCAGTCGGGACGTCCCTCGACGCCCACGCCAGCGCGCATCCAGTGCTGGAGGCGTCCGAGCGTCGGCGGGTTCGCGTGCGAGAGCTCGGCGTTCTCGAGCCGCGGCAGGACGCCCCACTTCGGCCGGCTCCAGTCGAGCGCGAGCGGCCCCTGGATCATCAGGAGACCGCGGCGACCCGGATGCCCCACCGCGGCGCGGGGGCCGGAGTCGTGGGACCGGGGGCGCCGGGGATCGTCGATCGCGTAGTAGATGCTGTTGACGGTGCGCGTCTGGGCGTCGCTGGGGGCCGAGGGGAGGGTGAAGTCGGCGTAGCACCCCGTCTCGGCGAGGACGGTCAGCTCGTCGTTGACCCCGCACCACCGCCCGTCGGCGCGGGAGTTGTCGAGGGCCCAGTTGCCGTGGATGAACGCGTACTTCACCGCGTTCAACTGGCGGTCTCGGCCGAGCAGACCGTGCTGGAGGAGCTGAGCCTTGAAGATCGAGAGCTTGTCCATCAGTCCATCGCGGGTGTCCCGGTCGTGATGGAGATGGATCTCGACCTCGCCAAGCCCCGATCGGCACAGCTCGGCCAGCGCGTCGAGATGCTCGGCCCGGTACTCTTCCGCGGGAAAGAAGAAGGTGTGCTGCGGCGGCCGTCCGTCAGCGTCCCGGTGTCGCGCGGTGAGTCGCGGCAGCTGCTCGGTCCAGGCACGGACCCGGTCCCGCTCCACGGTGACGCCGGGATTGCCGTGCGCCGGCTCGAAATGGTCGGCGAGGCAGAAGAAGACGTGAGACGGAGGGCGACGCCCCGCCTGGCGACGGCGGCGAAGGACCGAGCGCAGGTAGCCCGGCAGCCAGAGATGCGCGTTCCTGGGGAACCCGAAGGAGCTCACGGTCGGATGCCGCGCCGCCGCGCGAGCCCGAGGTACAGCGCTTCGTATTGCCGGACCATGTGCCCGAGCGAGAAGTCGCGGACGACCCTCTCTCGGGCCGCGTGCGCCATCACGACCCGCAGGGCAGGCTCTACTGCCAGGCGGACGATCGCCTCCGCGAGGGCGGTGGGGTGTCCCGGTGGCACCAGGATCCCCGCTTCGCCACTTGCCCCGACGACGTCCTCGGTCCCTCCCACCCTGGTGGCGACAACCGGCACGCCGGCGACCATGGCCTCTAGCAGGGCCAGGGGGATCCCCTCGCTGCGGGAGGACTGGGCGACGAGGTCGAACGCCGGTAAAAGCGCCGTTGCGTCGGGCCGGTAACCGAGGAACCGGATCGACTCGGCCAGGCCTCGGGAGGCCGTCTGGGCCCGGAGCACTGCACCTTGCGGGCCGTCGCCCAGGACGACGGCCTGGAGAGCCCCCAGGGTTTTTCGCGCGTGCGCGACGGCCTCGATGAGCAGACCGAAGTCCTTCTCCGGAGAGAGGCGTCCGAGCGCGCCGACCACGAGGGATCCGTCGGGGATGCCCAGGATCCGCCGGGCGACGTCGCGCGGATGGCGCGGGGCGTCCACGTCGGTGCCGTTGAAGATCGTGACCACCTTGTCCCGCGGGATCCGGTCGATCGAGATCGCCACCTCGCGGGCGGAGCTCGAGACCGCGACCACGGCGTCGGTCCTCGCGGCCAGCCAGCGCCGTCTCCAGGCATCCCGGCGGCGACGCGCGTACACGTGGTTGCCATGACGGGTCGTCAGGGCGACGGGGACGCGCGCGAGCACGCCGGCCAGCGTAGCCAGCAAGTGCGCCCGCTGATTGTGGGAGTGGACCACCTCCGCCCGCAGCGCTCGGAGGTGGCGCGCCAGGCGGACGATTCCCGCCCAGTCGAGGCCGGGACCGATCTCGCACGAGGAGAACGGGGTCTGGGACGGCACGGCGTCGCGCAGGGCGCCGGGTGCGCTCGCGCAGATCAGCGCCGGGGACACCGTGCGTGGATCCGATCGGCGGATCAGCTCGATGACGAGCTTCTCGAGGCCGCCCGGGTCGAGGCTCAGGACCACGTGGACCACGCGAAGCGGCGCTCCCGCCGGCTCGGCGGGGCGGGCGACGTCCGCCGCTCCGTCGACCGAGACGATAGCACCAGCTGGAGCGGCCGCGGCCTGTGCCATCGGGTCTCAGCGGGGGAAGGTCGAGCCGGCCGAAGTCGCCACGCCCCGCGTCGCGTTCCGCGAATCCACCACGACCGAGCAGTCGCGGACGACGGCCGCGTAGTCGAACTCTCGGTGGTCGGTGAGGATCAACGCCGCGTCGGCCGCGCGAAGACGCTCGCGGGTGAGGCGCGACCGCGTGAAGCGTCTCGGCCGTTCACCGTCCAGGTAGGGCACGTACGGGTCCGCGTACTCGACGCGGGCTCCCTTCCGGAGGAGCGTCTCGATGATCTCGAGGGCCGGCGACTCGCGGACGTCGCCGACGCCGCGCTTGTAGGCCACGCCCAGGACGAGGATCCGTCGCCCCGCGGACGGCCTTCCCGCGATCGTTCAGCGCGTCGGTCAGCCGCGTCAGCGACGTGACCCGGCATCGCGCGGTTGATCTCGTCGGCGAGCGCGATGAATCGTGGCTCGTAGCCGGCGAGGCGGGCCTTCCAGGAGAGGTAGAACGGGTCGATCGGGATGCAGTGGCCGCCGATGCCGGGGCCCGGATAGAACGGCATGAACCCGAAGGGCTTCGTCGCGGCGGCGTCGATCACGTCCCAGACGTCGGCACCGAGGTGGTGGCAGATCAGGGCCATCTCGTTCGCGAGGGCGATGTTGACGGCACGGAAGGTGTTCTCGTAGAGCTTGGCCAGCTCGGCGACCCGGGGGCTCGCGACCTCGTGGACGTGGGCGACGATCTGGCGGTAGAGCAGCGCGGCCAGGCGGGTGCAGGCGGGCGTGACGCCCCCCACGACCTTCGGGATGTCCTTCACCGAGTGCTGCGGGTTGCCGGGGTCGATCCGCTCGGGCGAGAAGGCGAGGAAGAAGTCCTCGCCGACCCGGAGCCCGCCGCGCTCGAAGAGCGGCAGCAGGACCTCCTCGGTCGTTCCGGGGTAGGTCGTGCTCTCGAGGACGATCAGCTGTCCGGTCGCGAGGTGGCGGGCGATCGCCTCGGCGGCGGCGACCACGTAGCTGATGTCGGGGTCGCGCGACTTCCGGAGCGGCGTCGGGACGCAGACGACGATGGCGTCCTGCTCGCGCGAGCACGTCGAGGCTCGGCCGTCGCCCGGAAGCGTCCGGCCTCGAGCACGTCCTGGAGCTGACCCGACGGCACGTCGGCGATGTAGGAATCGCCCCGGGCGCAGCGCCGCCACGCGGTCCGGGTCGGTCTCGAGCCCCGTGACCCGGAAGCCCGCCCGGGCGAACTCGACCGCCAGCGGGAGGCCGACGTAGCCCTGGCCGATGACCGCCACCCGCGCTGTCTTGCCCTCGATCGCCTCCTGCAGCTGGCTCGACATGGCCTGCGGTCATCGCTCGACCTCGGATCCCGCGGCCGGCGCCAGCGAGCGCCGCTCGGTCGCGCGCTGACGCAGCGTTCGACCCGTGCGCCGCCGTGGCGCCAGGATAGGCGTCCATCGCCTGCGCACCCCGCCCGAACAGCACGATCTTCACCGTGTCGACCAGGATCCGGAGGTCGAGCCACGGCGAGAGGTGCTTGATGTAGTAGAGGTCGTAGCGCATCTTCTCGATCTCTTCCTCGAGGCCGTTGGCGTAGCCGAGGCGGACCTGCGCCCAGCCGGTGACGCCGGGCCGTACAAGCGAGCGCAGGTCGTAGTAGGGGATGGCGGCCCGGAAGAGCTCACCGTTCGTGACCGGATGAGGACGCGGGCCGACGAGGTTCATCTCGCCGCGGAGGATGTTCCAGAACTGGGGCAGCTCGTCCAGGCGGTACCGGCGGAGCCAGGCGCCGACGCGCGTGATGCGGTCCTCGTTGTCGCGCACCCACTCCGACTGGCGCCCGGCGACCGGCCGCATCGTCCGGAACTTCAGGAGCCGGAACGGGCGGCCCCGGAGGCCGATGCGCTCGTGGAGGAAGAAGACCGGGCCCGGCGAGTCGAGCTTGATCGCGAGGGCGATCAGGGCGAGCAGGGGCGCGGTGAGGACCAGGCCGGCCGCCGACACCAGGAGGCTCGCGCCGCGGGCGAGGGCGAGGTCGAGCTGGTAGCGGCCCGCGTCCGGGGCGAAGACGATCGTCGAGGGCCGCAAGGTCTCGATGGCGAGCTTGCCCGTGAGCCGCTCGAAGGTCTCGACTCCGTCCTCGATGGTCGCGCCGCGGAGCCGCGCCTCGACGAGGTCCGCGACGGGGAGCCGGCCGCGGCGCTCGTCGAGGGTGAGGATCACCCGGTGCGGCTCCGTCTCGCTTGATGAGCTTTCCGAGCTGGGTGAGCGGGCCGAGCAGCGGGTACGCGGTCGCGAACCGCTCCGGCACGGGCCCGTCCTGGACCAGGCCGACGATGTCCCAGCGGAACCCGGGGTGGGCCTCGACCTCGTCCACGATTCGGACGGCAAGCTCGCTCGTCCCGACGATCAGGACGCGCTCGCGGAAGCGACGGCTCCGCATGAAGGCGTAAGACACCGCGCGGAGGGGCACGAGGAGCCCGATCACCGTGACGAGGCTCGAGACGAAGGGCCCCTCCGTGAGGCCGGTGTCGGGAAACAGGGCGTAGAAGCCGGCCAGGAAGATGAACGCGATCCCGAACGCCTGGGAGGAGCCGGGCGGCGAACGCCCGGAAGCTCCGGACGATCCGGAAGTCGTAGAGATCGTTGTAGTAGAAGGCGACGATGCACGCGGCCGTCAGGGCGAGGGCCTGGCGGCGACGAGCGCGCTGTCGAGCCAGTCGACGAAGCGCCAGGGAATCCACACGCGGATGGCAACCCACACGGCCGCGAAGAGAAGGGCGCTCTCGAGCGCCATGATTCGTACGGCGAGCGGTCCCACTGCGCAGCCTCAGCGTTCGGGAGCGGTGGCCGCGGGCCCGCCGGAGCATCCGGTTCAGGCCGCCCGGGCCGTGGCCGTTGACGGGCTCCCCGTCGTGGTAGCCGCGGTAGTAACTGGTCAGCGGGCGGTCGTCCCGGTTGAAGACGATTCCGATGGCCTTCGCGGGGTCGATCAGGGCGAGCGCCTCCTCGACGAGCCGTCGTGGCGTCTGGTGAGCGCTGATCACCAGGAGGAGGCCGTCGACGAGCCGGGCCAGCACACGGCCGTCCGGGACGGCGACGAGCGGCGGCGTGTCGATGACGACCGCGTCGTAGCGCTCGCGCGCGGCGTTCAGGAGCGCCACGAAGCGCGGGGACTGGAAGAGCTCGTACGGCGTCTCCGGGATGCCGCCCGCCGGCACGACGTCGAGGTTGAACTCAGGGCACGCGTGGACGACGGCCTCGAGGCCGAGCGCGGGCTCGAGGATCGCGTCCACCAGGCCCGGCAGCGAGCCGCCGCTGGCGGAGCGCAGTCCGAGCGCGCGGGCGACGCTCGGCCGGCGCAGGTCCGCGTCGATCAGGAGCACCCGCGCGCCGGCGCCCTGAGCCAGCGCGCCGGCCAGATTGATGGCCGTGACGGTCTTGCCGTCCCCGACCGCGGGGCTCGACACCGCGATGCTGGTCGTGCCGTCCATCGACCGGCGCGCCTCGATCAGGTGGCGAAGCGCGCGATACTGCTCGGCCTCGAAGCTGGCGGGCGTCAGCAGACTCACCAGGTGGCGCGTCGACGTCGCCGCCCGGCACGGGCTCCCGGTGCGACCGGGCATTCGAGGTCCGGCGCGCCGGCGGCTCCGCAGCGGCCGACGTCACCACCGGGTCCGATGCCGGGCGGATCGTGAAGGACGGGCGGGGGGTGTCATGCGCGACCCGGTCCCGCTCGGCTTGTTCCAGGGCCTTGAAGAATCGACTCATGGTGGACGTTATCTCCCGAGGGCGACGCGGGCCCGGTCGGCGAGGTGGGCGAGGTGCGCCACGACGTCTCGCCACGGCATCGCGCTCCCCAAACGCCCCGGCGGCGGCGGAGCCCACCGCGGCAAGGGCAACGCTCACGAGAACGGTGGCCAGGACCCACCGGCGCGGACGAAGCCAGTCCGGCGTCGACATGCCGTGGCGGCCCCGCATCCGTATGGCATTCCGGCGCGGCGTCGTTCCGGCTTCCAGGTAGGCGATGGCCTCCTTGACGGTCGCCACGTCGATCCGGCGGCGCTGCTCCGCGTAGCCGACCACGAGGGCGTGGTCGCAGACGGTATTGACGACGCGCGGGATGCCGCCGGAGAAGGCCGCGATGCGATCGAGCGCCCGCGGCGCGAAGAGCTCGGAATCCCGTCCGCCCGCGATGCGCAGCCGGGCCCGGATGTAGTCCCCGACCTCGGTCTGCCCGAGCGGCTGGATGTGGTAGCGGAGCGCGATCCGCTGCTTCAGCTGCCGGAGCTCCTGGCGCCCGAGCTTGGCATGGAGCTCCGGCTGGCCCACCAGGATGATCTGGAGGAGCTTGTCGCTCGAGGACTCGAAGTTCGAGAGGAGCCGGACCTGCTCGAGCGTCGACACGTCGAGGTTCTGGGCCTCGTCGAGGATCAGGACGGTGTTCCGGTCCGCGCGCCGCTGCTCGATCAGGAAGCTGTTGAGGGCGACGAGTCGCTGGGCGTGCGTGAGGCCGGCCGCGGGCACGCCCCACTCCTCGAGCGCGTACTCGAGGAGGCCCTCGAACGGAAGCGTGGAGTTGAAGACGAAGGCGACGCTGGTGTCGCTGCCGAGGCGCTTCAGCAGCGTGTGGAGGAGCGTCGTCTTGCCCGTTCCGACCTCGCCGGTGAGCGCGAGAAACCCCTTGCGCTCGCGCACGCCGTAGACGAGCTGCGCCAGCGCCTCGCGGTGACTCTCGGTCGGGAAGAGGAAGCGCGGGTCCGGCGTCGGCCCGAAGGGCGGCTCGCGGAGCCCGTAGAACGTCGAGGTACACGGCTCAGAGCTTCCGCCCGGCCAGCATGGAGACGAGGTACTCGTTGCCGTGGGCCAGCCACCACGCCGCGCCCACGACCAGGACCAGTCCGGCGAGGGCCGAGACCGCGACCAGCTGGCGCACGCGGCGCCGGCGGCGGCGGTCACGGGGCGTGCTGATCGCGGGGATCGAGACGAGCACCGGGAGGCGCGTGAAGGCGCGGATCTCGTTGACGGTGTGGAAGCTCGTGTCGAGCTGCTCGGCGAAGAGCACGAGGCCGATGGCCGCGCCGGCGGCGAGCGCCACGCCGGCCACGAGGAGACGGAGGCGGTTCGGCGCCACCGGGTTGTCGGCCGGGAGGGCCGGCTCGATCACGCGGAACTGCTCGCCCTTCTGCCGGTGCTCCATGCTCTCCGCGATCTGGCTCTCGGCGTACCGCTTGAGCAGGGACGCGTGGAGCTCGCGCGTCGCCTCGTAGTCACGGGCCAGCTCCTTGAACTGCTGCTCGCGCACCGGCGTGTCCTGGACCCGCCGCTGGTAGCCCGCGATCGCCTGCCGCAGCTGGTTCTCCTCGGCCTTGAGGATCTTGATCTCCGCCTCGGCCTCGGCCACGGCCTGCCGCATCCGGAGGAGCGCTGGATCGACGGGGACGACGGGAGCGATGACCGGCAGCGGCAGGCTCGGGGTCGGGCGGCTTGCTCGCGGCCTCCGCGACCTGCTTCTCGAGCATCGCGATCTCCGCTCGGGTGCGGATCACGTCGGGATACCGGTCCGAGTAGCGCGTCCGGAGCTCCGCCAGCTCCTGGCGGAGCTGGGCCAGGCGAAGAACGGCCGGACTGACGGGCGGCGGGGCGGGACTGCCGGGCGCGCTGGGCGGGGCGACGGCCAGGCCGGCTTCGGCCATCTGCCGGGTCAGGGCCTCGCGGCGCTCGAGCGCTCGCGTCTGGCTGTCGTTGTTCAGGCGGAGCTGCGCGTTGAGCCGCTCGAGCGTGGCGAGGTTGACCTCGTACTGCTGCGGCAGCTCGCCGACGTAGCGCTTCTTGAACTCGCTGACGTGCTTCTCGTGCTCGTCGAGCTTGGCCTTGACCTGGTCCAGCTGCGACTCGAAGGAACTCGGCCGTCCCGGTTGCCTGTCGCTCGCGGACCTTGAGGTTCTCCTCGACGAAGAACGAGGCGAGCGTGTTGGTCACCTGGGCCACGGTCTGGGGGTCGCTGCCCAGGTAGCTGACCGAGAAGGCGATCGTCGCCCGGCGGTCACCGTGGCTGTCGGCGCGCAGGTCCAGGCTGATGTCCCGGCGCATCTGCTCGACCGCGGCCTCCAGCGGGACGCGCCGCCGCAGGTCAGGGTAGAGATTGAACCGCGTGATGAGCTGCTCCAGGCGGGAGCGGCTGAGGATCTCCTGGTTGATCGTCTGGAGCCGAGTCTCCAGGCCGCTCGTCACCGTCGGCCGGACGAGGTCTTCCGGAACCTGCTGGCGGTCCACCAGGACGATCGCGGCCGACCGGTAGAGGTGCGGGAGGGACACGACGAGCGCCGAGGCCGCGGCGGCGATCGGAAGAAACGTCAGCACCGCGAGCCACTTCCGCCGCGCCCAGATCTCGCGCAGCCGCTCGAGGGGCGGTCGGCCTTGCGTCTCGGTGTCCATTGCTCGTCTATCTCGCTTCGGTCAGGGCACGACGACGATGTCGCCGGCCTGCAGGTAGAAGTTCTCTTGCTCGCCGCCGGCGGACACGGCCTTGTTGTAGTTGAAGGGGAGCCGCTTCATGCCCTTGCCGCCCTCGGGGCGGAGGACGACGATCTTCGACCGCGACGCGAACTGGCTGAGGCCGCCGGCCAGAGCCAGCATGTCGAGGACCGTGGTGCGGCTGCGCAGCTCGAACCGGCCCGGCTTCGGCACCTCGCCCATCACCGAGACCTTGAAGCTCTTCGGGTCGACGACGATGACCGAGACCTCCGGCGCCGGCATGTACTCCGTGAGCTTCTTGATCAGGAGGTCCCGGAACTCCATCGGCGTGAGCCCGGCGGCGTCGACGTCGTTGAGCAGCGGCAGCGTGATCTTGCCGTCGGGGCGGACCGGCACCGTCCGGCTCATCGCCTCGTTCTTCCAGATCGAGATCTGGAGGATATCCTCCGGTCCGATCCGGTAGTCATTCGGGTCGATCGTGCCGTTGCCCGAGACGACGGTCGCGCCATTGGCCGGCTGCCCCTGGGCCGCAGCGGCCGCCGTGGCCTCCATGCCGCTGACGGCGGGGACGGTCGGGAGCTGAGGGGCCCGGCGCAGGCGCCTGAGCCGCGGCCAGGCCAGGGCCCAGCAGGCAGGTCACGATCGCCGTGACGACGGAGAGGAATCGATGGTCGGTCATGAGGACACCTCCAATCAACCTGTGGGCTCCGCCGCGCGGCTGAGCCCGACGTCCTTGATCTTGTAGAGAAGCGCGCGATAGCTGATCCGGAGCAGCTTGGCGGCGCGGACACGGTTCCAGCCGGTCTGCTCGAGCACCCGGGCGATCGCCTCGCGCTCGGCCGCGCGCGCGGCGGCGCGGGCCACCTCCTTGAGGGGGACGATCTCCGGGCGCGGCGCCGGGCGGGGCGCGACGAGTCCGACCTTGCCGCCCGCGCCGTTCTCGGCCGTCCCCGTTGGTCCGGCTGGAGCGGAGCAACGTGGTCCGGTCGAGATGGGGATCGTCGAGGACGATCATCCGCTTGACGAGGTTCTCCAGCTCCCGCACGTTCCCCGGGAAGTGGTGGCGCCCGAGGCGCTCGATGGCGCCAGCGGACAGGGAGAATCCCTCGCGCCGGAAGAGCCGCGCGTAGCGCTGCGCGAAGTAGCCCGCCAGGAGCGGCATCTCGTCCATCCGGTCCCGGAGCGGGGGGACGACGATCTGGATCACGTTCAGGCGGTAGAAGAGATCCTCGCGGAACCGCATCGCCTCGACCTCGCGCTCGAGGTCGCGGTTGGAGGCCGCCAGCACCCTCACGTCCACCTCGGTCGTGGCCTTCGCGCCGACCCGAGAGAACGTCCCGTCCTGGAGCACGTGAAGCAGCTTGGCCTGGAGCGCTGGATGCAGGTCGCCGATCTCATCGAGGAAGATCGTGCCCCGGTTGGCCAGCTCGAACTTCCCGAGGCGGAGCTGGTGGGCGCCCGTGAACGAACCGCGCTCGTGGCCGAAGAGCTCCGATTCCAGCAGCTCGCGCGGCACGGCGGCGCAGTTGACCTTGACGAAGGGGGCGTGGCGCCGGGCGGAGAAGTGGTGGATCGCCCGGGCGACCAGGTCCTTGCCGGTCCCCGTCTCGCCGCCGATGAGGACGGTGACGTCCACGCGAGCGGCCTGCTGGATGATCTCCCAGATCTCCTGCATCCTCGGGCTTCGCCAGAGCCCGATCTCGCGCCGGATCTGGGTGCCGGCGTCGTCGACGTCGACGGCGAGTAGGGCCGATGGCCTGGCGTGGCCGTGCCTCGAGCTCCTTGAGGACGTTCTCCAGGTCGGTCTGCCGGAAGTGCTTGGGCAGGAAGTCCTCGGCGCCGAGGCTGGTGGCCTC
>CAWGVS010000007.1:0-209073 GCA_963826115.1 uncultured Candidatus Rokubacteria bacterium
CGCCCAACTGGCCCCAAAGGAAATTGAAGATTGTAGCGCGCTCGATTGGTCCGGGTTGGGGCTGGTTGGCAAGCATTCACGGACAGAACACGGACAGGTGACGCGAGGTCGTCCTGCCTACCCGGGTCGCCGTGCGGAAAGATCAACCTCGGGTCCGCCGGATGGGGTTTTGGCGAAGGACAGGCATTGTGTCGACGTCTACCCCCACCGCAACTCAGCTGGCAGCGTCCTCGCCTCGGTCAGCGGAGCCTGTCAACAGGAATGAGTCGTCATGGGCCTGGGGGCCCACCCACGCAAGGGGTTCCTCGGACGACCCATGGTGGCGGGCAGGTTGATCCCATGGACCGTCATCCGAAATCTCGCCGCCGAGGCGTCGGAATTGAGTATTGCGTCCCCGAATGTCCCATCGCGGTGATCTTGGAGAATTTTCGCCGGTATGCCGCAAGGGTCAGGCCGACCTTGCGCTTGAACAGGCGGCGAAAGAAGGTGGGGTCCTCATAGCCCACGATGTGGCCGATTTCCTCCACGCTCACGGTATCGGTTTCCAGGCGTTGTTTCGCCTCCTCCATGCGAACCGCGTGCACATAGTCCACCGGATGAAAGCCGGTCGCCGCCAGAAACCGCCGGGCGAAGGTGCGGGGCTTGAGGCCCGAATGAGCAATCATGCTGGCAACAGGATTCTGGCAAGCGTAATTCTCAGCTATCCAGTGTTGGCAGTCGGCGATGACGGCGTCGGTGTTCCCCACGCGCGGCGTTATCACGGCAAAGGGCAACTGGCCGTCCGAGTGATCCGACAGGATGTGGATCTTGGCCGTTCTGATCGCATGCTGGGGTCCGCAAAGCCGGGCAATCAGGTAGAGCGCCAGTTCCTGCCAGGCAGTCACGCCCCCCGCCGTCACGATCCGATCTTGCTCACCGGCAACGCTCAAGATCGAATCCACCCGAAACTTCACCTTCGGATAATGGTCACGAAACAATTCGCGATAGGCCCAATGTCCGGCTGTCTGCAGTCCGTCCAGAAGGCCCGCCTCGGCGAGTACCAGGGAGCCCGAGCAGACGGAACCGAGGATGGCGCCCCTGGCGTAGATTCGGTTCAGCCAATCGATCTCACGCCCGTAGCGCCCGCGCGGCGGCGTGTCGATCGGCGTATACATATCGCAAACGATCGCGACATCGGTTTCATTTAGCCGATCGATGGCGTCATGCGGTTCGACCATCACACCGCCGAAGCAGCGGAACGGATCGGTGGTGGCGGCCACGATCCTGACGTCGAGCATCTTCTCCGCCGGATTCCCGCTGGTCAGTTCGGAATAGACCGCTCCTACCGTACTCAAGACGTCATAGAGGCCATAGAGCACCGCGGGAGAGGTTTCCGCCGCGGCGAGCAGACAGATGCGCGGCAACTTGGCTTCGGATCTCGCCATCGGTCCTCCCAGGTCAGCGCGGTGTCACATTTGCCCCGTTAGTGTCCATTTTGCCTCTTACGAACGCATGGCCTCAACCATATTCTTGAAACCGTCACGATTGCGGATTTGCCGCGCCGGCCTGCGTTGCCGCGCGGCTAGCAAGGGGGAGACTAAGCATGACTAACCAACACGCCACTGCACGCGCGTCGTCCGGACAACGTCTTGAAGCGGCGGCAAAAGCGTTGCGCGCCAACCTGCGCGGCGAACTGCTCCAACCGGGTGACGAGGGCTATGACGGCGCGCGGCTCATCTGGAACGGCATGTTCGACAAAAAACCGGCGCTCATCGCCCGCTGCAACGGCACCGCCGACACCATCCACGCGGTCAATTTCGCGCGCGAGAACGGGCTTCTAACTGCGGTGCGGTGCGGCGGCCACAACTCAGCGGGCAGCGGCTCGTGCGACGGCGGCATCATGATCGATCTGTCGGGGATGAACGCGGTCCGCGTCGATCCGAAGGCGCGCCGGGCGTGGGTGCAAGGCGGCGCAACCTGGGGCGAGTTCGACCGCGAGGCGCAGGTCCACGGCCTGGCGACGCCGGGCGGCGTCGTCTCGGCAACGGGCGTCGGCGGGCTGACGCTCGCCGGCGGCCTCGGCTGGCTGCGCGGCAAGCATGGCCTCAGCCTCGACAACGTCCTGTCGGTCGACATCGTCACCGCAGACGGCCAGCTTCGCACCGCCAGCGCGGCCGAGAACAGTGATCTCTACTGGGCCGTGCGCGGGGGCGGCGGCAATTTCGGCGTCGTCACCTCGTTCGAGTTCCAGCTGCATCCGGTCGGCCCGGAGGTGATGTTCCTGGGTGCGATCTACCGGGCCGAGGACGCCACCCAGGTCATGAAGGGCTGGCGCGATTTCATGGCAACCGCGCCCGACGAGATCGGCGGAACGCTGGTCGAATTCTCCACCATCCCCACGGATCCGGAATATCCCGAGGAGACATGGGGCGCGCGGGTCATGGCCCTGGCCGGGGTTTGGGCGGGCCCGGCGCACGAGGGCGAACAAGCCGTCTGGCCGCTGCGCACATTGGCCACGCCGGTGCTGGATTTCAGCGGCCGGATGCCCTACTGCAGCGTTCAGAAGCTCTACGATGGACTGTTCCCCAAGGGAGTTCATCGCGCCTACTTCAAATCGCTGTATCTCAACGGCCTGGACGACCGGATGATCGACGAGATCGCGCCGCGCGCCGCCGATCGCCCCTCCGACCTGACGCTCTGCTCGGTGTGGTATCTGGGCGGCGCCGTCGGCCGGGTGGCCGGCAACGCGACTGCCTTCGGTGAGCGCAACATGCGCTACATGCTGAGCATCGATTCGATCTGGAAAAATCCGACCGACGACGAGCGCAACCTGTCCTGGTCGCGCGCCTTCTGGGGCGACATGAAACATCATTCCGGCGGCCGCGCCTATCTTAACTTCGCGGGCCTCGGCGAGGAGGGCGAGGAGCTGGTGCGCAGCAGCTATGGCGCCGCCAACTACAACCGCCTCGTTGCCTTGAAGACCAGATACGATCCGACAAACTTGTTTCGACTGAACCAGAACATCAAGCCAACCCCGTGAGCCGGGCGATCAATGACGGAGCACCCAAAGCGGTCATTCGGGAAACATGGAGGCTACACGGCAACTGGACGAGTGAGGCCTCGAACCTCGATCGCCCGCAAAATCTGCCCCGGCCCACCCGGCCGGGGCTCGGCCGCCTTCACGAGAAACCCGAGTGAGCATCCCATCGAGCCGGCCTGCAGGCGCGCATAGCAGTCGTCCACCGAACCGGACGCCCAGGATTGTCCGCGAAGCGCCGCATCATCTGAATGCGAACGACCAGATTGGGAGCGTGGATTTCGAGCCGAGCGTTGCCCGAAAAACCCAACGGGCTACGGCGTCTGCCGTAACCCGTTGTTTTTCCTGGTTGCGGGGGCTGGATTTGAACCAGCGACCTTTGGGTTATGAGCCCAACGAGCTACCGGACTGCTCCACCCCGCGATGCCGATTCAAACCTTACGGCAGCCTGCGACCTCTGTCAAGCCGCGGGACTGCCGGCCGGCTACGACGCGCGGAAGCTCCGCCGGGACGGCGCGGCGCGGCGGCGGCTGTCGGCGCGCGTGGCCTTCGCCAGCGCCGCGAGGATCGGGCTCGCCTTCAAGCGCTGTGGCGATGCGGGCACGACGCGCGTGTCGGCGTCGACCCGCGCGGGCGGCTTGCGAGCCGGCAGACGGGACGCCGTCGCGGGCGGGGCGGCCTGGCGGCCCGTCCGGGACGAGGCGCCTCCGGTCCGGGATGCGAGGTCGCCGATCAGCTTGGTGAGCGGGCGGCGCTTCTTCACCGCGCGAGTATGCCAGAAAGCGAGACCCGCCGACAGCCGCCGCGCGCCGCGCCGGGGAGACGAGCTAGCGCACTCCCCGGCAGGGGAGCCGGCGTGGCGGCCGCGGGCGGGTCAGCGCCCGAGGCGGTCGCCCATCAGGCGATCGAGCCAGTCCCGGCCGCCCGCCGCGCGCGTCACGCGGTCGGTCTTGCTCGGCGCGTAGCGACCGTCGCGCGCGGTCCGCCAGAGCACGCGCCACGCGGCGCGCGTGGCGAGGAGCCAGTACGTCTGGCAGCGGAACGTGGCGAGGAGCCACTCGCCCCAGCCGGCCCAGGCGAGCCGGGTCGGACGCGGGAGGTACGGCTCCATCGCCTGCACCTCGCGCTGGGTGACGACGCCGCCGACCCAGACGGTCAACCCGAGGGACACCGTGGGCACCGCCACCGCGACGAAGAAGAGGAGCGGCGCCTCCTGCCGGTACGCGTAGGCGAAGTGCCAGCCGAGGTAGCCCATCGCCGGGTACACGAACGCGGCGACCGGCCACTCCGCCACCTTGTTGACCACGTGGCGGACGAGCTGGGCGAGGTTGAACGCCGTGGGCGCCTGGCGCCACGTCGCCCGCAGGTACCCGATGTCGTCGAGGACGCCCTGGTACCAGCGCGCGTTCTGCCGGATGATCTTCTCCTTCGTCTCCGGCAGGTCCGTCAGCTCGATCATCGGCATCGGGCGGATCAGGACGCCCCGCGCGCCCAGCATGTAGCCGAGCGTCGAGTCCTCCGTCGCCCCGCCGGTCGGGAACCCGCCGAGCCCCTGCAGCACGTCGAGCCGGACGAACTGGTGGTGCCCGAGGCAGATCTGGGAGCGGCGGAAGGCGAGCTCGAGCCCCGTCCGGGTCCACGCCCCCACCCGTCCCGGCAGCGAGCTCGCGACCCGGTCGATCAGGCGGATCCGCTTCACCTCGTTGATGAGGCGCGCCAGCGACACCCGCGTGAAGATCGACGACTGCTGGATGGCGCAGATGCGGCCGCGGATCCCGAGCGCGTCCCAGTTCGCGAGCGACAGCGTCACGCCCTGGTAGGCGAGCGCGCCGCGGCCCGCGAGCTCCTCGTTCGCGATCCATCGAAGCGTGTCGGGGTCGGGGACCGAGTCCGCGTCGAACACGCCGACGAACACCCGCGACGGATCGGCGGCGTCCGCCTCCAGGATCTCGGCGAGCGCCCCGGGCGTGAGGGCCCAGTTGAGCTGCTCGGCCTTGCGCCCGACGCCCGGGAACACGAGGTGGGCGAGGCGCTTCGCGTCGTAGGGCGGGAGGTCGGCGAGGACCTGCTGGCACAGGGTCCCGGTGCTCTCGGGCATCGCCGGGTGGGGCTCGGCGTCCTCGCTGGCCTTCGTGACGACGACGACGCGCGCGCGCTCGCCCGGATACCGGAGGCCGAGGAGGCCTCGCAGCGTGGCCGCGATCCCCGGCTCCTGGTAGGCCGCGACGAGCGTCAGGAACACCGGCGCCCGCTCCCGCAGGGTCTCCTCCGACGGGAGCGCGTCCCGCCGCGCGTACCCGGCCTGGACGAACCGGATGGTCGTCCGCATGCCCGCCCAGTCGATCGCGAGCTTCCACGCGGCGCGGAGGTTGAAGAGGAGCGTCGCGAGGAAGAGCCAACCCGCGTACGGCTCGAGCCAGGTCCAGCGCAGGAGCGTCATCGGCTGATCCGGCCGGCTACGGCGACCGCGGCGGCGGCGGCATGGGGCTCGCCAGGTTGGACTCGCCGGGACGGGCGCTCCGCGGGAAGCGCAGGACCTTCTCGCCGGGGCGGACGAGGCCGAGCTCCTCGCGCGCGATCCGCTCGATGACGGCGGGGTCCTCCTGGAGCTCCGAGATCTGGCGGGACAGGCGCTCGTTCTCGGCCTCGAGGCTCCGCACCTCCCGGACGAGCGTGTCGACCTCGCCGCGGAGTCGCCGGAGGGCGAGGACGCCGTTGTCGCCGAAGATGGCCATGACGGCGAGGAGGATGAGCGCGCCGACCACGATCCACCCGGGGCGCGTGAGGCGCGCCATCGGCCGCGACTCCGGGAGGCCGCTCATCACGCGCGGCTCGGGAGGAGCGAGGTGCCCGGCCAGCGCGCGGCGTCCCCCAGCCACTCCTCGATCCGCAGGAGCTGGTTGTACTTGGCGACCCGGTCGCTCCGGGACAGCGACCCCGTCTTGATCTGGCCCGCGTTCACGGCGACCGCGAGGTCCGCGATGAACGTGTCCTCGGTCTCGCCCGAGCGATGGGAGACCACGACGCCGTAGCCCGCGGACTTCGCCGTCTCGACCGCGTCGAGCGTCTCCGTCAGTGTGCCGATCTGGTTGACCTTGACGAGGATCGCGTTGGCGGCGCCGCGCCGGATCCCCTCGCCGAGTCGCTCCGCGCTCGTGACGAAGAGGTCGTCACCGACCAGCTGGAGGCGGCCGCCCAGGCGCCCGGTCAGGGCCGTCCAGCCCTCCCAGTCGTCCTCGCGGAGGCCGTCCTCGATCGACACCAGCGGGAACCGGTCGGCGAGCCGCTCGTAGAAGGCGATGAGCTCCTCGGTCGTCCAGGTCGCGCCCTCGCCCGGCGCGCGGTAGCGGCCGTCGCGCCAGAGCTCGGTCGCCGCGACGTCGAGGGCGAGCCAGACGTCCTCGCCCGGCCGGTAGCCGGCCGCCTCGATCGCCTGGACGAGCACCGCGAGGGCCGACTCGGCGCCCGGCAGGTCCGGCGCGAACCCGCCCTCGTCGCCGACGCCGGTCGCGTGCTTCTGCTCCTTCAGGAGCCGCTTCAGCGCGTGGAAGATCTCCGAGCCGGCCCGGAGCGCCTCCGCGAACGACGGGAGCCCCGCGGGGACGAGCATGAACTCCTGGACGTCCAGCCGGTTGTCCGCGTGCGCGCCGCCGTTGATCACGTTCATGAGCGGGATCGGTAGCACGCGCGCGTTCGGGCCCCCGAGGTAGCGGAACAGCGGGAGGCCGACGTCGTCGGCCGCGGCGCGAGCGCAGGCGAGCGACACGCCGAGGATCGCGTTGGCGCCCAGCGTCTCCTTCTGGGGCGTGCCGTCGAGCTGGCACAGCGCGCGGTCGATGAGGGCCTGCTCGGAGGCGTCCATCCCCTTGATCTCGGGGGCGATCACGCGCTCCACGTTGCGGACCGCCTGGAGCACGCCCTTGCCGCCGAAGCGCCGCCGGTCGCCGTCGCGGAGCTCGAGCGCCTCGGCGCTGCCCGTGGAGGCGCCGGACGGGACCGCCGCGCGCCCCTCGGCCCCGCTGTCGAGGTGCACCTCGACCTCGAGGGTCGGGTTGCCCCGGGAGTCCAGGATCTCGCGCGCGTGGACGTCGACGATCTCGGCCATCTAATTGTCGTGGGGGGGAGCGGCGGCGCTCCTCCCCCACACCCCCCCACCACACTGTTCATGCGGTTGGCGACGAAGCAACGGTCTCATGGTTGGTCAGTCAGGCCTTTCGATTCACGATGAAGTCGGCGAGGGCGCGGAGGGGCGCGGCGGCGGGCCCGAAGGACGCGAGCGCGGCATGCGCCTCCTGCGTGAGCGCGGCCGCGCGCGCCTTGGAGGCGGGGAGCCCGTGGAGCGCGGGATACGTGGCCTTCTGCTGCTGCTGGTCCTTCCCCGCCGTCTTGCCGAGGGTCTCGAGCGACCCCTCGACGTCGAGGATGTCGTCGACGATCTGGAACGTGAGCCCGATCCGGTCCCCGTACGCCGTGAGCGCCGCGAGGGCGGGCTCGGACGCGCCCGCCAGGAGGGCGCCCGACCGGAGCGCCCCGCGGATCAGCGCCGCGGTCTTCCGCGTGTGGATGTAGTCGAGCGTCTCGGGCGACACGGCCTGTCCCTCGGACTGGATGTCGACGACCTGGCCGCCCACCATCCCGTCGGTCCCGGCGGCCCCGGTCACCTCGGCGAGGACGCGCGGGAAGACCTCGGGCGTCGCCTTGCCCAGGGCGAAGTTGACGGCGATCAGGCCGAGCGCGTGCGTCAGGAGGGCGTCCCCCGCGAGGACGGCCATCGCCTCGCCGTACACCTTGTGGTTCGTGAGACGCCCGCGCCGGTAGTCGTCGTCGTCCATCGCCGGCAGGTCATCGTGGACGAGCGAGTACGTGTGGATCAGCTCGAAGCAGCACGCGGTGGGCATGACGTCGTCCATCTGGCCGCCCACCGCCTCGGCGCCCGCGATCACCAGGATGGGCCGGAGGCGCTTGCCGCCCGCGAACACGCTGTAGCGCATCGCCTCGTGGATGACCGGGGGAGCCGCGGTCGCCGCCGGGAGGTACCGGTCGAGCGCCTCGTCCACGGCGCGCCGGCGCGCGGCGAAGTAACCCTCGAGGTCGAAACTCACCCCTGCCCCTCCTCCCACCGGAACGGCTCGGTCCGGGTACCCTCCCCTTCATTCTGCAGCAGGATCTCGATCCGCCGCTCCGCCTCTTCGAGCCGCCGGGTGCAGAGCCGGAGGAGCCCGGTCCCCTCCTCGAAGACCCGGAGCGAGTCGTCGAGCGAGAGGTTCCCGGCCTCGAGGGCGTGGACGATCTCCTCCAGGCGGGCCATCGCGGCCTCGAACTTCGGGCCGTCCTCGCGCGCGCCGGCCGATTCAGGCGTCACGGGCATCGCTCCCTCCTGGTCCGGGACCCGCCGGCGCCGGCGGACGGTCCACGTCTTCCACCCGACAGCCCAGACTGCCCTCGTGGAGCCGCACCGTGACGCGCTCGCCGCGAGCGACCCGATCGGCGCGCGTGAGCACCTCGCCGGACGGCAGCATGGCGACCGCGTAGCCTCGCGCCAGGCAGGCGAGCGGGCTCAGCCCGTCGAGCTGGGCGGCCAGCGCCTCGGCCGCACGCCGCCGGCGCGCCGTCTCGCCCCGGAAGGCGCGCGCGAGCCGTCCGCCGAGCTGCGCCGCGAGCTCGCGCCGGTGGCCGAGCGGTGCGCGGAGGAGCGCCGGCCGGAGCGCGCGGGCCGCGCGCTCCAGGCGCTCGCGGACGCGCGCGTCGTGGCGAGCCATCGCCCGGCCGAGGCGGGCGCCCAGGTCGTCCGCGCGGCGCGCCCAGTCGCGGAGCGGCCGGCCGGGATCCGTGAGCACGCGGCGGCGACGGATGTCGGCCAGCCGGTCTCCGAGCCGCCCGGTCCGCTGCGCCATGGCCCGTGCGAGGCGCGTGCCCAGTGTGCCGACCTGCCGCACCAGCTCGGCCTTCTCCCGCACGACCAGCTCGGCGGCGGCCGACGGCGTCGGCGCCCGGAGATCCGCGACGAAGTCGGCGATGGTCACGTCCGTCTCGTGCCCGACCGCGGAGATCACCGGGATCTTCGAGGCGGCGATCGCCCGCGCGACGGCCTCCTCGTTGAACGCCCACAGGTCCTCCAGCGAGCCGCCGCCTCGGGCCAGCACGATGACGTCGAGGTCGCCTCGCTGATTGAGGAGCCGGAGCGCCGCGGCGATCTCGCCGGCCGCGGTGTCGCCCTGCACGCGGACGGGGCACACCAGGACCTGGAGGCCCGCGAAGCGCCGGGTGACGACCTGCAGGAAGTCCCGGACCGCCGCGCCGGTGGGCGAGGTGACGAGCCCGACGCGGCGGGGCAGCGTGGGGAGCGGACGCTTCCGCGCGGGGTCGAACAGCCCCTCGGCGTCGAGGCGGGCCTTCAGCTGCTCGAAGGCGAGCTGGAGCGCGCCCAGGCCCTTCGGCTCCAGCACCTCGCACACGAGCTGGTACTCGCCCCGTACCGCGTAGACGTCGAGGCGGCCGAACGCGAGGACGTGGAGGCCGTCGGCCGGCTCGAAGCGGACTCGGCCCGCGCGGCTCCGGAAGAGGACGGCCCGCACCTGCGCCTCCTCGTCCTTGAGCGTGAAGTAGACGTGCCCCGAGGTGTGCCTGCGGAGGTTCGAGATCTCGCCCTCGACCCAGAGCCCGCCGAACCGTCCCTCGAGCGTGTCCTTCACCGCCCGGGTCAGCTCCGAGACCGTGAGGACGCGGCGCCCGGGGTCGGGCATCGGGAGGGGCAGGACGGCCATCGCTCAGTCCCCCTGGGCGACAGGCCGCAGGCCGTCGAACAGCACGGCGTCGCCCCGGTCGACGGCCTTCGGCCTATGGCCCCAGGCCCCCCCACCACACTGATCAGCGGCTCGGCGTCGAGAAACGCGCAGCATGGTTACTCAGAGGCGGTCTGGCGGCGGGCGGCGTCGAGCGTGTTTCGCATGAGCATCGCGATCGTCATCGGCCCCACGCCGCCCGGCACCGGCGTGATCGCGCGGACGCGCGGGCTCACCGTCGCGAAGTCCACGTCGCCGGCGAGCTTGCCATCCGGCAGGCGGTTCACGCCGACGTCCACGACGACGGCGTCGGGCCGCACCATGTCCCCCGTGACCACCGCCGGCCGGCCGACCGCCACCGCCAGCACCTCGGCTCGCCGCGTGTGGGCGGCGAGGTCGCGGGTCCGCGTGTGGCACGTGGTCACGGTGGCGTGGCGGCCGAGCAGGAGCTGCCCGAGCGGCTTCCCGACGATGCGGGAGCGCCCCACCACCACGGCCTCGGCGCCCTTCAGGTCGATCCCGTAGTGGTCGAGGATCTCGATGACGCCCGCCGGCGTGCACGGGAGCACGCCCGGCGTCCCCGCGAGGAGGCGCCCCAGGTTCTCCGGGTGGAAGCCGTCGACGTCCTTGGCGGGATCGACGGCCGCGATCACCCGGTCCTCGTCGATCCCGGGGGGCAGCGGAAGCTGCACCAGGATCCCGTGGACCGCGCGGTCGGCGTTGAGCTCGCGGATCAGCGCGAGGAGGTCCGCCTCCGCGAGGCCCTGCGGGTGGAGGTGATCGCGGGCCGCGATGTCGACGGCCTGGCAGGCGCGGCGCTTCGCGCCCACGTAGACCTGCGAGGCCGGATCCTCTCCCACGAGCACGACCGCCAGGGTCGGCCGGACGCCCTGCGCGCGGAGCGCGGCGACGCCCTCGGCCACGGCCGCCTGGACCTTGGCGGCCACGACCTTGCCGTCGAGGAGCTGCGCCACGCCGGGAGCCCGGGTCAGGCGGGGAGGTCCCGCTGGACGCGCTCGATCGAGAGCGCGCGACCCGACTCCGGATCGATCCGGATCACCGCGCCCTGGAACCGGGCGCGGCCCCGGGCGGGCTCGAAGCGGTTCGGCATCCCGGTCCGGAACCGCTGGATCGCGAGCTCGGGCTCGACGCCGATCACGGAGTCGATCGGGCCGGTGAGGCCGAGGTCGGTCAGATACGCGGTCCCCTGCGGGAGGATGCGCTCGTCGGCGGTCTGGACGTGGGAGTGGGTGCCGACCACGACCGACACGCGGCCGTCGAGATACCACCCCATGGCCTGCTTCTCCGACGTGGCCTCGGCGTGCATGTCGACGACGACCACCGAGGTCTCCGTGCGAAGCCGCTCCAGCTCCTCGTCCGCCTTCGCGAACGGGCAGTCGATCGAGGCCATGAACGTGCGGCCCTGGAGGTTCAGCACGCCCACCTGGTGGGCGCCCGCCTTCACCACGACCGACCCCACCCCGGGCGTCCCCGCCGGGTAGTTGGCAGGCCGGAGGAGGAGGTTCTCCTTGACGATGTAGCCGAGGATCTCCTTCCGGTCCCAGATGTGGTTCCCGCTGGTCATGACATCGACGCCCGCGTCGAGGAAGCCGCGCGCGAGCGGCGGCGTCACGCCGAACCCGGCGGCGGCGTTCTCGACGTTGGCCACCACGAGGTCGAGCTGGAACTCCGTCCGGAGACGGGGCAGGAACGTCACGAGCGCCCGGCGGCCGGGCTCCCCGAAGATGTCGCCGATGCAGAGGACGGTCAGCGGCTTGGTGGACATGGCCCTACCAGTGTACCCGACGAGGCGGCCGGGATCGGCCACGTGGCGGGAGGCGCCGGCCCGGCCGGTCTCGGCCTTCGGCGTGGGAGCCCATACGCCCCTCCCCGCGCCGGTCCGTCACGCGGCGGCGAGGTGCCCGGCCGCCGCTCAGCGCGCGAACTCGGTCGCGCGGTGCTCCCGGATGACGGTCACCTTGATGTGGCCGGGGTACTGCATCTCGGCCTCGATCCGCTTGGCGATGTCCTTGGCGAGCTGGTAGGTGTCGACGTCCGAGATCTGCTCGGACTTCGTGATGATCCGGAGCTCCCGGCCCGCCTGGATGGCGTAGGCGGCGTCCACGCCGCGGAACGAGCGCGCGATCTCCTCCATGGCCTTGACCCGCTTGACGTAGCTCTCGAGGACGTCGCGGCGGGCGCCCGGCCGCGCCGCCGACACGCCGTCGGCGGCCTCGACCAGCACCGCCTCGACCGTCTCCGGCTCCTCCTGGTCGTGCCCCGACAGGATCGTGTTCAGCACCGCCCGCGGCTCGTTGTACTTCGACAGGAGCTCGACCGAGAGGTCGACGTGGCTGCCCTCCTGCTCGTGCGTGAGGGCCTTGCCGATATCGTGGAGGAGGCCGCACCGCTTGGCGAGCTTCACGTCGGCGCCGACCTCGGACGCCATCATGCCGGCCAGCCACGCCACCTCTTTCGAGTGCTGGAGGCAGTTCTGGCCGTAGGACGTGCGGTACCGGAGCCGGCCGACCATCCGCACGAGCTCGGGATGAAGCCCGTGGACCCCGACCTCGAAGCACGCGCGCTCCCCCTCCTCTTTCAGGTGCTGCTCCACTTCCTTCTTGACCTTGTCGACGACCTCCTCGATGCGGGCGGGGTGGATCCGGCCGTCGGCGATGAGCCGCTGGAGCGCGATCTTGGCGATCTCCCGGCGGAGCGGGTCGTACCCGGAGATGATGACGGCCTCCGGCGTGTCGTCGACGATGAGGTCCACGCCCGTCGCCAGCTCGAGCGCGCGGATGTTCCGGCCCTCGCGGCCGATGATCCGGCCCTTCATGTCGTCCGACGGCAGGTCCACGATCGACACGGCGGTCTCCACCGTGTAGTCGGGCGCGAGCCGCTGGATGGTCGTCGCCAGCACCTCGCGCGCCTTGCGCTCGGCGCCCTCGCGCGCCTCCTCCTCGAGCCGCATCGCGATCAGGGTGGCCTCGCGCCGCGCCTCCGCCTCCATCTGAGCGAGGAGCCGCTGCTTGGCCTCCTCGGCGGTGAGGCCCGCGATCCGCTCGAGCTGCCGCCGCTGCTCGTCGACCAGCGCCTGCTGCCGGGCCTCGATCTCCTTCAGGCCCTGCTCGCGCGCGCGGAGGCCCTCCTCGCGCGAGTGGTAGTCGCGGTCCCGACGGTCGAACTGGTCGAGCCGCCGCGTGACCTGCTCCTCCTTCTGGCTCAGGCGGCGCTCGAGCGCCTGGATCTCCTTCTGGCGTTCGCGCGCCTCCTGCTCGAGCTCGTTCCGGGCGCGGTACACGACCTCCTTGGCCTCGATCGCGGCGTCCTTGAGGCGCGTCTCCGCGTTGCGCTCGGCCTCGTCCAGCACCCGGCGGCTGTGTTGCGCAACATCGCCCAGCCGGCGGGCCGTCAACTGTCGCTCGATCAACAGCCCGCCGAATCCCGCCAGGGGGAGCAGTACGACGACCGCGACGATCAGGATGATGAGCGTGGTGGGCTCCAGGACGGCCACCTCCCCTCAGGCACCGGCCGACCGCCGGGGGTTCGGCTGGCGCGGGGTAACTCTCTCAATCGTGATAAATTCTGCCTAAACCCGCTAGACATTAGGCTGTTTTCATATCGGTGTCAAGGCACGCTGCGCCGGCATGCGGCTGGGTCCACCGTCCGGTCGGACGACGGGCTCGCCCCCGGCGTGCGGGACTGTCCTGGAGTTGACGGCCCCGGCGGTCCGAGGCGGGCACCGCTCCGTCCCCTGAAAGCACGATGGGCGGGACCTGGGTCCCGCCCACCCGGAAAGTTCCCCGCCTCTGCCGTGTGATTGGCTGGTTCGAACCTGGCTAGCCAGGTGGGAGCCCAAAGCGCGGCTTTAGGCTTCCCCTCTCGCGAGGGGCATGCTCACCGCTCACGCGGGAGGACTCCCGTTCACGGTAATAGGCTCGCAACCGTCGCCTCACATCACGCACAGCGCAGGGAAGCCTGTGCCCGGCCCATTAGGCCCCCGCCCGCCCGACCCGGTCAAGTCCCGGACGGCGCGTCCAGGACGGCGCCCAGGCGCGCGGTCAGCCGATCGACCCGCGCCAGGAGCTCGGCGTCCGTTCCCCGGGCCCGCTCGGCCTCGCGGAGCCGGTGGAGCTCGTCCGCCACGTGGAGGCCGGCCAGGAGCGAGAGGCGCAGCGGGTCGAATACCCGGGCCTGGTCCCGGACGGTCTGGATCAGCTCGTTCAGGTACTCGGCCAGCTGCTGGATGTACTCGGGCGTCCCCCGCCCGCGGACGGACAGCCGCTGCCCCAGGATCTCGACGTCGGCTCGGCCCTCGGTCATCCGCGCCTCCTTGACTCCGAGGGCCCCGTCAGAGCCCCTCGATCCGGGCGAGGTCCTTCAAGATGCTCTCCACCTGACCGAGCAGGTGGCGCCGCTCGTCCAGGAGACGCCGCTGCTCCGCCTCCAGCCGGCCGATCGCGCCGAGCCGGACGCGGAGGCCCTCCGCCTCGGCGGTCAGCTCCGCCACGCGCGTCTCGAGTCCGCGGCGCCCGGCGGCCAGCCGCGTGTTCTCCGCGCGGAGGGTGCCGATCAGCTCGATCGCCCGCTGGACGTGCTGCTCGAGGAGCGCGAGCCGCGCCTGAGCGTCATCGCTCACGCGGTCGTCCTCGGGCGTCACGCGCCGTCGCTCCGGCCGGCGCCGTCCGCGCCGCGCACCTCGGCCCCGAGCTCCGCCCGGAGCCGCTCGACCACCTCGGCGTGCGCCCGGTTGACCTCGGCGTCGGTGAGCGTCCGGTCGTCGGCCTGGTAGAGGAGCCCGTACGCCAGGCTCTTCCGCCCGGGGCCCACCTGCGCGCCCTCGTAGACGTCGAAGAGGACCACGCGCTTCAGCCACGCGGGCCGGATCGCGTCGATGGCGCGGGCCACGTCGGCCGCCGGCACCCCGGCTGCCACCACCACGGCCAGGTCTCGCTGGACGGCCGGATGCCGGGGAAGCGGCCGGTACTGGACGACGCGCTCGGGGAGCGCCTCGATCGCGTCGAGCGACAGCTCGGCGACGAAGGCCGACGCGGGCAGGTCGAACGCCTTCTGCACCGCCGGATGGAGCTCGCCCATCACGCCGACGGGCGTCCCCTGGACCACGATCGTCGCGCCGCGCCCGTCCTCGAGGTACGGGGCCTGGCCGGGCTCGCTGGCGACGTCGCCCCGCCCGAGCGCCTCGACGAGCCCTTCCACGGCGCCCTTGGCGTCGAACACGTCGGCGCGGACCCGCGGCGCGAACCAGGCGCGAGGCGCACGGAGTCCGGTCAGCACGAGGGCGACGCGCGTGTCCTCGCGCGGCAGCACCCCCGCCCCGCGCCCCTCGAACACGCGGCCGACCTCGAAGAGCCGCACGTCCGGCGTCTGACGGCGGACGTTGCTCGCGACCGCCTCCAGGAGCCCGAACAGGAGCGTGGGCCGCATCACGGACCGGTCCGCCGCGAGTGGGTTCTGGAGCCGGACGACTCGCGGATCGTCCGCGTCGAGCCCGACGTGGCGGAGGTGCGCCGGGTCCGTCAGAGACAGCGAGACCGCCTCGTGGTAGCCGGCCGCGGTGAGGACGCGCCGGACGGCGTCGCGCGCGACCATGTGCCGGGGCCGGCGCGTCAGCGCGAGCGCCCCGGACGGCAGCGTCGAGGGGATCCGCTCGTAGCCCCAGATCCGCGCGACCTCCTCGACGAGGTCGTCCTCCATCGCGACGTCGCGCCGGAAGGCGGGCACCACGACCTCGAACCCGCCCGCGCGCTCCGTCGCGGGGAACCCGAGGCCCCGCAGGATGTCGGCCACCACGCCGGGCGGCGGGCAGGCGCCCACGACCCGCTGGATGCGCTCGAGGCGCAGCGGAACCGCCACCGGCCGGCGCGGCGCGGGATACGCGTCGAGCACGCCCACGGCCACGCGCCCCCCGCCCAGCTCGGCGATCAGCTGCGCGGCCCGGTCGAGCGCGGCCCGGAGGCCCTCGATGTCCGCGCCCCGCTCGAAGCGGTAGGAGGCCTCGGTGGAGAGCCCGAGGGCCTTCGCGGTGCGGCGGATCGAGCCGGGCGCGAAGTACGCGCTCTCGAGGAGGACGTGGCGCGTCGACGCCCGCACCTCGCTGTTGGCGCCGCCCATGACGCCGGCGACCGCCGACGGCGCGCGCCGCGTCGGCGATGACGAGCATCGAGTCGCCCAGCGTCCGCGTCTGGCCGTCGAGCGTCTCCACGGTCTCCCCGGGGCGAGCCCGGCGGATCACGACGTGCCGGTCGGTCAGGAGGTCGCCGTCGAACGCGTGGAGCGGGTGCCCGAGCTCCCACAAGACGTAGTTGGTCACGTCGACGACGTTGTTGATCGGCCGGAGCCCCGCCGCGCGCAGCCGCTGAGCGAGCCACGGGGGCGACGGCCCGACCGTCACGTCGGCGATGAGCCGCGCCGCGTAGCGCGGGCACAGCTCGGGATCCTCGATGGTGATCCGCCAGCCCTTCGTCGTCAGGGCAGGATCCTCGCGGACCGCGACGTCCGGCGGCCGGAGGCGCCCGCCGGTCAGGGCGGCCACCTCGCGGGCGACGCCGACGATCGCGAGGCAGTCGGGCCGGTTCGGGGTCACCTCGACCTCGAGGATGGCGTCGTCGAGGCCCAGGTGACTCACCAGGTCGGCGCCCACCGGCGCGTCGGGCCCGAGGAGCAGGATGCCGCCCGCCTCGTCGCCGACGCCGAGCTCCGCCTCCGCGCAGAGCATGCCCTCGGACGCGGTGCCCCGGATCGTGGCGACGGCGATGCGCCGGCCGCCCGGCAAGGTCGCGCCGGGTGGCGCGAACGCCGCGCGCACGCCCGCCCGCACGTTCGGCGCGCCGCACACCACGCGGTAGCGCTCCGCGCCGGTGGAGACCTCGCAGAGCCGGAGGCTCGACGCCGCCGGGTGCGGCGCCACGTCGAGCACCTCGGCCACCACCAGCCCGCGGAGCTCCGAGGCGCCCTCCGCCGCCAGCCCGGTCTCGATGCCGGCCATCGTCAGCCGCTCCGCGACGTCGCGCGCCTCGGCCGTCGTGTCGACGAACTCCCGGAGCCAGCGGTAGGGGATCCTCATCGGGTCCGCCGGTCAGAACTGAGACAGGAAGCGGAGGTCATTCTCGAAGAACAGGCGGATGTCGTCGATGCCGTACCGCAGCATGGCCACGCGCTCGATGCCCATGCCGAACGCCCAGCCGGTCACTTCCTCGGTGTCGTACCCCATGTTGCGGAGGATGCGCGGGTGGACCATGCCGGAGCCCAGGATCTCGAGCCAGCCCGAGGCCTTGCACACCCGGCAGCCGCCGCCCTTGCAGAGGAAGCAGAGGACGTCCACCTCCGCCGACGGCTCGGTGAACGGAAAGAACGACGGCCGGAAGCGGATCCGGCTGTCCGCGCCGAACAGCTCGCGGGCGAACAGCTCGAGGGTCCCCTTCAGGTCGGCCATGGTGATTCCGCGGTCGACCGCGAGGCCCTCGACCTGGTGGAACACCGGCGAGTGCGTGATGTCGGCGTCCCGCCGGTACACGCGCCCCGGGCAGATGATCCGGACCGGCGGCTTCCGCTTCTCCATGGTCCGGATCTGGACGGGGGAGGTGTGCGTCCGCAGGAGGACCTCGCCGCCCACGTAGAAGGTGTCCTGCATGTCGCGGGCGGGATGGTCCTTCGGGATGTTGAGCGCCTCGAAGTTGTAGTAGTCGAGCTCCACCTCGGGGCCCTCCGCCACCGCGAAACCCATGCCCGTGAACACGTCCACGATCTCGTCGTGGACCTGCGTCAGGGGGTGGCGCGTGCCCGGCGCCACGCGGCGGCCGGGGAGCGTCAGGTCGGGCTGGTCGGCCGCGAGCCGCGCTCTTCGCTCCGCGCCGTCCAGGACGGCCTGGCGCGCGGCGAGCGCCGCCTCGATGCCCGTCTTCGCGTCGTTGGCCTCGCGCCCGACGACGGGCCGCTCGGCGACCGGCAGGCTCGGGAGGGCGCGGAGGAGCTGGGTCAGGACGCCGCGCTTGCCGAGGTACTTGACGCGGACCTCGTCGAGATCCCGACGAGTCGCGGCCCGCTCGATCTCCTCGCGGGCGCCCTCGATGATCGTGCGGACGCGCTGGTCGGCCATGGGGGACTCGTCGGTTCATTCTACCGGATGGAGGCGCGTGATCGAAAGCCCGGCCAAATGCACCGCGCACGGTTGCAGATCGCAGCGTGATCCGCAACTTATCCGCAACCTCCTCCGGCAGCAGCGGTTCGCGGCGCTGCCGGACGCCAAGCGCGAGGGGGCCGCGCGGCGTGGGGCACGGCTACAAGCCGTGGACGCCCCGCCACGCGCGCCAGCGCCCGAGCGAGACTCGTCCCCCCTCCCCGCGCCGGCGGGTGCGGTGGGGTGACGTATGTACGTCACCCACGGCCCGTCGGTCCGAGGTCTGCGGGGCCGCCGTCGCTGGCCGGCGCGCCGGGCGGGCCCCGATGTGCAGCCTCACCTCTACCTCCGAGACTGCGTGTACGTCGAGCGGCCGCATCCACTCACGGAAGCCTATGCCGCGGACGATGGACTCACCTATAAGGTCGTGCCGTCCCTCGACGCGCTCCTCACCGACGACCCGCACAAGCTCCTGATCATCGGCGCGCACGAGCGGGTGGACGCGCTCCAAGGGATGATCGCGCGGCCAGCCTGCCCGTCCACGACGTCCAGTCGGAGCCTGTGTACCTGGAGATCCTTCCGCTCGGTGTCTCGAAAGGTACCGCGCTCCTCGCGATGCTCGAGGCGTTCGACGTCGCCGCCGCGGAAACGATCGCTGTCGGCGACAACTGGAATGACGTCGAGATGATCGAGACGGCGGGCCTGGGCGTAGCGATGAGGCACGCGCCCGCAGGTGTCCGTGCTCGCGCGGACCACGTCTGCGGCACGGAGGGGGGGGTCCGCGAGGTGATCGAGCGTTTCGTCCTCACCGAGGGTCCCTACGGGAGTACCGGCTGACCCACCGCCGGTGTCCCGTAGCCCGCCACGAAGCGAGATGCCACGTGCCGACGTCCTCGACCTTCGACGGATTTTCGTAGGCGCCCGCGAATAGGCTGGAGCCGGCCTGGGCCCGACGACCCTCTGGGCCTCCGCCGTTGGTCACGTCCTCAGTAGATGACGCGAAGAATCACCGCTCGGTAGACATTCTCAAAGGGCTGACAGGTTGGCTCGGTTCTCATTTGGGTTACGATACGGCTTCCACATAGAGAGACTCGCCCTGGCGCGCCGGGAAATCCGCATGGAACTCCTCCCAGCGGCTGCGGTTGAAAGCGCGCTGCTCGACAATCCCGAATCCCGCCCGCGTCAATAGGGCGGACAAGGTATTCCCATCGTAGGCGTACTGATGCTCCTGGCCCTGGCGAAACATGTTGTTGACGGCTTCCATCGGAGAGCAGCCGGGCCTCTCTCGTTCAAAGAACGCCCTATCCTTTTCGTAGTAGGCGACAAGGTACTTCTCTGCATCCGGGACACTCAAGCGAAGGATCCCTCCCGGTTCGAGAAGCCGTCGGCATTCCTGCAAGAAGAGCAAGGCTTCCCCGGGATATTCCAGGTGTTCCAGGAAATGCTCGCACAAGATAAACCGGGCGCAGTGGGATGGAAGCGGCAGGGCGGTTCGCAAGTCCAGCCGGAGATCCGCCGGATCCCGGCTAAGACCGTCAATATTCACCCAACCGGGCAGATAGTAGGAGCCGGACGCCAGGTGAATCAACAGGTGTTTCCGCTGCCGGTAGGACCGAATACGGCTTCCTTGAAAAGGACTGAGGCGGTTTGTCAACCGAAGCAGCACCAGGCTGCATTCAAACCGGAGCACCTGCCAAACCCGGCGGGGCATGAGCAATTCAAGACATCGGATCAAGAGAAGCCTCAGAGAGGCCGGCACACCTCCCTTGGTCATGGCTGATTCAACATCGGATCCGACCGACGCCTGACGCCGGAAAGGAAGTCTGGGTTCCGTGAAGCATACCGCTGCTGTACCCATTATTGTGGACGGTATGGTACCTGAGGATCACGCGATTACCAGGCAATGCGACGGGTTCCGGCACCGGCAGAGGCTCAAGGTCCAGGGTCATACCCTCGCTTGCCGCCATCGGTACCATGCACGCGAGCCCGAGCGCCCCGATCAATGCATCCGTCCGCAACCCCCGCACAACCGAATCCCGACGCGACGCGGAACCTCGCGACGCGGGTCATTCTACCGGAAGACGGCAGAACGCGTGCGGGCGCCCCGGGGCGCCCGCGGAACCGCGACGAGGGTCGGTCTACCGAGCCGGCGTGGGTCTTACGGGCAGTCGGCGATCGTGGCCGTGAAGTCGATCTTGCCGTTGCTCGCCGTGTACGTCGGCGGCACGCTGCAGTTATAGACCGGCGCCGGCTGCACGAGCCCCTCGACCGAGGTCATCGACGGGGGAAACAGGCCGTTGGTGCGGCCGTAGTAGATGGCCACCGCCGAGCGAAGGCTCGACACGACCGCCTGGTCGGCGGCCAGCTTCGACTTCTTCACGATGTCCTGGTACACCGCAATGGACACCGCCGCGATGATCGCGATGATCGTCACCACGATCATCAGCTCGACGAGCGTCAGACCGCGCTGGTCACGCTTGCGGGAGCGCCGGCGGCGGTGGAACAGCCCCCGGAGACCCCGCGGCTCGGGGCTGGCTGCCTTCGTCTCCTCCTCCACCACCACTGCCTGCTCGCTCATCGGTGCCTCCCTGGTCGGCTCAACACCATCACGACCGCTTTCCAGCAATCTGCGTGCCGGATCGGCTCCCGAACAGCGCGGCTCATGTTACCCCGTGGACATCAACGATGGCGAGGTTTCCGGCACAGGACAGGGTAGACCAGGGGCCAACGGGCCGCCGGAAGCGGGAGAAACTGACAACGGGGAGACGCCCGCTGACAATTCCCGGAACCCCGACGGGGTCAAGGAAGTCAGGGCGACCTGGGAAGGGGTCCCCCTGGATGGACTCCCGGGGACCCTGGCCAGGGGATTTTCTCCCCACCGCCAGGGCCCCCTCGGCTTCCCTAGGGTCGGCTCTGGACCCGGGCGGTCTCGACCAGCCGCGAGAACGCGACCGGGTCGCTGACGGCCAACTCGGCCAGGACCTTCCGGTCCAGGGTGACGCCGGCCTTCTTGAGCCCGTTCATGAAGCTCGAGTAGGGCAGCCCCGACGCCCGGCAGGCGGCGTTGATGCGCAGGATCCACAGGGACCGGAACTGGCGCTTCTTGGCCCGGCGGTCGCGGTGGGCAAAGGCAAGAGCCCGGAGGACCGTCTCGGCGGCGGTTCGGTACAGCCGCCGGCGACCACCCCAGTACCCCTTGGCCTGCTTGAGAACCTTCTTCCGTCGCTGGCGGGTCTTCGGCCCGCCCTTGGCACGCGGCATGGCTCCGCTCCTTCTCGCCTCGCTCTGGCCCGGGGGGAGGCAACCCGTCTGTCACCCGATCCAGGCACGTCCGCTCGAGGCGGGCGGCTGGGTCGCAGGACTCCGGCGGCGTGACGCCCGCCGGGGCAACCGGTAAGCATCGGCCCTCGATCGTGAGGGCCGGGCGGCGCGAACGGCCGCCGGGGCCGGGCTCGACGCGTCAGTCGACTGCCCGGCCGGGAGAGTGTACCACGCGGGCGCCCGGGCCACCGGGCTCGGCCGGCGTCCCGCGGCGGGCCCGCGTCCTAGAGGTAGGGAACGAGGCGCCGGATGCGCTTCACGTCCGCCGGCGAGATGAGGGCCTCCTTGCGGAGCTGGCGCTTCCGCTTGGACGGCTTCCACTCGAGGAGGTGCTTCTTCCAGCCCTTGGCGCGCGTCAGCTTCCCGGTGCCCGTGGCCCGGATGCGCTTGGCCGCGCTCCGCTTCGTCTTGATCTTCGGCATGGTGTCCCTCGGAACCCGTCTAGCGCCGCTTCGGGGTCAGGAGCGCTGCTTCGGGGTCAGGATCATGACCATGTTCCGCCCCTCCAGCCGCGCGTGGCTCTCGATCGTCGCGATGTCCAGCAAGTCCTGCGTCATGCGATCCAGCAGGCGACGGCCGAGCTCCGTGTGTACCATCTCGCGGCCGCGGAACCGGATCGTGACCTTGGCCTTGTTGCCGTCCTCGAGGAACCGCCGGACGTGGCGCGCCTTGAACTGGAAGTCGTGCTCGTCCGTCTTCGGCCCCATCTTGACTTCCTTGACCTGGATGACCGTCTGCTTCTTCCGGGCGTCCTTCGCGCGGCGGCTCTGCTGGTACTTGAACTTCCCGAAGTCCATGATCCGGCAGACGGGCGGAGCCGCCTCCGGCGCCACTTCCACGAGATCGAGCTCCCGCTCCTGCGCGACCCGGATCGCTTCCGCGATCGGCAGGATGCCGAGCTGCTCGCCCTCCGCGGTGACGACCCTGACTTCCCGCGCCCGAATCCCCTCGTTGATCCTGAGATCCCGCTGCAGTGTGGAGATGCGCCTTACCCCCGTCCCGACCCGATGCGTGAAGTCACGGCCCGGGTCCGGATCTCGGCCGTGACCTCGGCGAGGAACCGGTCGAGGGGCATGGCCCCGACGTCCTCGCCGCCTCGCTTGCGAACGCTCGCGGTGCCCTCGCGAGCCTCCCGCTCCCCCACCACCAGCACGTACGGCACCTTCTGGAGCTGCGCCTCGCGCACCTTGTACCCGAGCTTCTCCGAGCGGTCGTCGAGCTCCGCCCGGACCGCCACCTCGAGCAGGCGGCGGTGCACCTGGGTCGCGTACTCGGCGTGCTTGGCCGAGACCGGCAGGACCCGGGCCTGGACCGGCGCCAGCCACGCCGGAAACGCCCCCGCGAAGTGCTCGATCAGGATGCCGATGAAGCGCTCGTACGAGCCCAGGATCGCGCGGTGGATCACGATCGGCCGCTTCGCCCGGTTGTCCGCGTCGACGAACTCGAGGTCGAAGCGCTCCGGCAGCATCGTCAGGTCGGCCTGGACGGTGGCCATCTGCCAGTCCCGCCCGAGGACGTCCTCGATGTGGATGTCGATCTTGGGCGCGTAGAAGGCGCCGTCGCCCGGCTTGAGCGTGAACGGGAGCCCGTTCAGCCGGAGCGCCTCCTCGAGGGCGCGCTCGGCGTGGTCCCACTGCTCCGCGGTCCCGAGGTACTTCTCCGGGCGCGTGGCGAGCTTGAACGTCGGCTCGATCCCGAAGGTCCCGTAGAAGACCTTGACGATCTCGAGCACGCCCGCGATCTCGCCCTGGAGCTGGTCCGGGCGGCAGTAGATGTGGGCGTCGTCCATCGTGATCTGGCGGACCCGGAACAGCCCGGTCAGGGTGCCGGAGCGCTCGTTCCGGTGGAGCCGCCCCATCTCCGAGAAGCGGAGCGGGAGGTCCCGGTAGGAACGCAGCGCGTGCCGGTAGGCGTACGTGGACTCGGGGCAGTTCATGGGTTTCAGGCTGAAGGTCTGCTCCTCCGCCTCGACCTTGAACATGTTCTCCGAGTAGTGCTCCCAGTGACCCGACTGCTCCCAGAGCCGCTTGTTCACGAGGATCGGCGTCGCGATCTCCTGGTAGCCCCGCGCGTCCTGGAGCTCCCGCGCGTAGCGCTCGAGCTCGCGGAACACGATCATGCCCTTGGGGAGCCAGAACGGCGCCCCCGGCGAGACGTCGTGGAACATGATGAGGTCGAGCTCGCGGCCGAGCTTCCGGTGGTCGCGCCGCTTCGCCTCCTCGATGCTCCAGACGTGCTTGTCGAGCTCCTCCTGCGTGAACCAGGCCGTCCCGTAGATGCGCTGGAGCATCGGCCGGTGCTCGTCGCCCCGCCAGTAGGCGCCGGACGAGGAGAGGAGCTTGAAGGCCTGGATGTGGCCCGTGGACGGCACGTGGGGACCCCGGCAGAGGTCGACGAAGTCGCCCTGGCGGTAGAAGGAGACCCGTGTGACGTCGGGCGGCAGGGACTCCAGGATCTCGACCTTGAAGGGCTCGTCGATCTCCTCTCGGTAGTACCGGACCGCTTCCGCGCGCGACCGCTCCTCGCGGACGATCGGGTAGTCCGCCTTCGCGAGGTCCCTCATGCGCTCCTCGAGGCGGGCGAGGTCGTCCTCGGTGAAGGGCACGTCGCGGTGGAAGTCGTAGTAGAAGCCGTTCTCGATGGGCGGTCCGATGGCGAGCTTCACCCCCGGGAACAGCTGCCGCACCGCCTGGGCGAGGAGGTGCGCCGTGGAGTGCCGGAGCGTGGGCAGGGGCTCGGGCGCGCAGTCGTACTCGCCCGCTCCCGTCAGGTGCGAATGTGCCTCGTCCGACATCCTGTCCGCCGAATCTCCTTCCGGACCCTCAGGTCCTCAAGACAACAACATCACGAAGGTCACCCTTCGTGATGCTCGACGAGCCGCCTCACTCGGGTCGCTCACGTCGTGCGTCAGGACACCCCTCGCGCGATGTCGTGCGTGGTAGGGACGGGCGGTTTCGAACCGCCGACCTCCTGTGCGTCAGACAGGCGCTCTCCCACTGAGCTACGTCCCTGGCCTGGAGCGTAAAACAGCGTACCAACCGACACTTTCGACTGTCAAGCGCCATACCCCTCAGGGGCTCGTCCGGGTGATCCGGCCCTCGACGGTCGGGGCGATGGCCCCCGCCCGCTCGATGGCCTCGAGAAGGGTCTCGGCCAGGCCCGGCCCGTCCTGGGGGAACACGAGCGGCTTCGCCGTGGCCAGCATGGCGTACCCGTCGCCGCCCGCCGCCGTGTAGCTGTTGGTCGCCAGGGTGTAGCGCCGGTCGGGCTCGAGCGGCGTCCCGTTCACCAGCACCCGGACGACCCGCTGGCCGGGCGGCCGCGCCGGGTCGAAGGCGAACGTGAGCCCCGACACCTGGAGGAACCCGCCGGATTCCCGAGGGTAGGTGGCGACGGAGCGCTCCAGGACCTCCACGAGGACCTTGCCGGGCACCTCGAGCATGACGAGGACGTTCAGGAAGGGCAGGAGCGCGTTGACGTCGCGCTTGCTGATGGGACCGGCCGGCACCACCTGGTTCCCGCGGATTCCCCCGCCGTTCATGACCGCGACGTCGGCGCGGAGCCGGGCGCGCATCACGTCGGTGACGAGGTTGCCCACGTTGGTCTCGCCCGTGCGGAGCGCGGCGTTGCGCGCGTCGAGCGGCACCCGGCTCTCGCCGATCCGCACGTCGAGCGCCGCGCCGAGACGAGCCTGGTAGCGCTCGACGAGGGCGGCCATCGCGGGATCCTCGGGCAGCTCCGGCGTGACCGCGATGAACCGGTGCTGGCGGGCCAGCACCTTCCCGTCCCGGGTCACCTGGAGGTCGACGCGCACGACGAACACGCCGTCCGCCCCCGCCTTGGTGATCAGCGTGTCTCCCACCACGTTCTCCAGCGGGTCGTGCTCGTGGCCGCCGATGACCAGGTGGATCCCAGGGACCTCGCGCGCCATCCGCTCGTCGGCCGGCATGTCCTGATGGGTGACCGCGACGACGATCGGGCGGCGGCCGGTGCGGAGCTCGGCGACCGCCGTCCGCGCGGTGGCGATCGGATCGCGGAACTCGACCCCCGGCCCCGGGCTCGACGTCTGCGGCGTGTCGGCGACGGTCAGCCCGAAGAAGCCCACCTGGACGCCGTCGCGCTCGACCACGTGTGTCGCGCGCGCGCCGCCGAACGGCCGGCCGGTGCTCCGGTCCAGCACGTTGCTGGACACCCACGTGAAGCGCGACTCCTGCATCCGCGCGAGCAGCGTCGCCGGGCCGAAGTCGAACTCGTGGTTGCCGAACGTGGCGACGTCGAGCCCGAGCTGGTTCCAGGCGGCGATCATCTGCTCGCCCCGGAGCACCGCCGACATGATGGACGGCGAGATGGTGTCCCCGGCCAGGGCGAGCAGCGTGTGCGGCGACTCCTGGCGCGTCCGCGCGACGAGGGTGGCGATGCGCGCCATGCCGCCCTTCTGGCGCTCGCGGTCGACGGGCTCCAGGATGTAGTGGTCGTTGAACTGGAGGAACGTGAGGCGGACCGGCGGGCGGTCGGGCTCGCGCACCACGCAGCCCGCGAGGAGCCCGAGGGCGACGACCGGCAGAAACAGGCGGCGGACGCGGGTCATTGCTCCCCCTTCAGCACGTAGTTGAAATTGATGCTAATCGGAAGCTCGTCCCCTTCGATGAAGGCCGGAATCGGCGGGAACGGCTGCGCCATGCGGATCGCGTTCGAGATGTAGCTGTCGAGGATTCGCGCCCCGAGGAGCGGACGATCTCCACCGTGCGCAGCGAGCCGTCCCTCCGCACGACGAACCGAAGCTCGCCCTGGCCCGACTGCCCTTGCCGGGCCGCCTCGGCGGGGTAGGACCACTTGTCCTCGATACGCCGCTTGAGCTCGGCGAAGTACTCGGCGTAACGCGGGTCCGACGTGTTCAGCGGAACGGCCCCGGAACCCTGGGCGCCGGGATCCGCGGGGGCGGGCGGGAGCCGCGACAGGTCCAGTTTCGGGGCGTTCAGCGAGTACCGCCGACCGGCGTGCCATGACGCGGGCGCGTCGGTCGAAGGGGCCGGCTGTCGCGCGGCGCAGGCGGCGAGGCCGCCCGACAGCAGGAGCGGCAGCAGGACGCCCGGCGGCCGGCTCACCGGAAGCCGAAGGCTCGGATGCCGCCCAGCACGTAGTTGAAGTTGATGCTGATCGGGAGGACGTCCTCGCCCACTGCGGCGGGGATTGGCGGGAACGGCTGCGCCATGCGGATCGCGTTCGAGATGTAGCTGTCCAGGATCCGCACTCCCGAGGAGCTGACGATCTCCACGGTGCGCACCGAACCGTCCTTCCTCAGCACGAACCGGAGCTCGCCCCGTCCGGACTGCCCGTTGCGGGCCGCCTCCTCGGGGTAGGTCCACTTGTCCTCGATGCGCCGCTTGAGCTCGGCGAAGTACTCGGCGTAGCGCGGATCCGGCGTGTTGAGCGGCACCGCGATCTGCCCCTCGCTCGAGGTCCCATGCTCCCCCGCCCCCGTCCCCTCGGACTCCGCCCCGCCTCGTCCCGACGGCGCCGGCAGGGGCGGCACGTCCAGCTTCGGCGTGAGCAAGGAGTAGCGCTGCCCCGCCCACGGCGACTCCGCCGGCGCCTCGGCGGGGCCGGGTTGCGGAGGCCGCGCCGCCGGTGCGCTCGGCCCGGACGAGGACTCGGAAGGGCGCGGGGCCGCCGGCGCCGGCTCCACCGACGGTGCCGGGGCCGGGGGCGCCGCCGGGGTCGGCGGCGGCGACGGCGCGGGCTCGGGCGCGCGCGCGACCACCGGCGGGGCCGGCGGCGAGGGCGCGGCCGGCGTCGGAGCGGGCGCAGGAGGAGCGGGCGCCGGCGCAGGCGGCTCGGGTGTGGCCGGTGGCGGCGACGGCTCGGGCGCCTTGGCCACGCTCGGCGGCGGAGGCGCCTGCGGACGCGGCGCGGGCGCCGGCCGCGCGGCGGCGGGCGGTGTCGGCCGCGGCGTGGGGGCACGCGGCGGCGGTGGAGTCTCGGGGCGCACCAGCGGCGGGCCCGCATCAGCCGGAGGCAGCTCCACGATCAGCGGCGCCCGGGACGGCGGCGCCTGGGGGCCCTCCCGCGCCAGCCACATGAGGATGCCCACGCCGACGACGACGTGCAGGACGAGCGAGGCCCACACGAGGCGAGCGAAGGAGGGCCGGCGGAGACGCCGCCAAGAGCGGGCGAGCGAGCGGCGGAAAGCCATGGCTCCCGCTTCATTATGCCACCGCGGGGCCGCCTGACCGCGTGGCCCGCGACACGCGCGCCGCGCCCCTACGTGTCCGAGCCCGGACGGCCTGCCTGACACGCTTCGTCAGTGACGATCCCCGCTGATCTCCTGACTTTTCTCGTCACTGCGAAAGCAGCTCCGCGGGCCCGAAACCGCAGGATTCGCGGCCCGCGTGGCCCTGGCCGGCTTCGGCGCCCCGTAGCCGGGCCCGTGGCGGACGCCGGGGCGCTCGGTACGGGGCTTGCTCTTTCCCGCCCACCGACCCGACTCGGTCTCGGGCCGGACAAGGAGGAAACCATGAGTGAGCGACGCCCGTCGTTCGTCACGGGACTGGTTCCCGCGGCGGTGCTGGTGGTCGGGACGCTGTTCGGCTCCGCCGCCCCAGCCAGTGCTCAGAGCGCCGGTTACCTGAGGGCCTGCATCCACGTCGATCGCGACGGCGACCTCAACGGCCGACTTCGCATCGTCGAGCCAGGCCAGGGCTGCTGGCGCAACGAGGCGCTCGTCATGCTGCCTCTCGGCACGAGCGGCATTCCCGGCCCGACGGGCCCCGCGGGGCCGCAGGGCAAGCAAGGTATCCAGGGTCCCGCCGGCCCGCAGGGGCCGCGGGGTTCCAACGGTCCCGCCGGTCCCCAAGGTCCTCGTGGCCTCCAGGGTCTGACCGGGCAGACGGGACTCCGGGGCGCGACCGGGCCGCAGGGTCCTCCGGGCCCAGCGAGCAGCGGCGGCGGCGACGCCTACGAGGGCGGCGAGATCACGGGCGTCCTCACAGAGTGCAACGTGGCGCGGGAGGACTCAATGGTCTTCCTGAACGGGCACTCGTTCGTCGTGTACTTCGGTCCCGACGCGACCGGGAACGTCACCGGAGCGTTCACGATGCACCACGTCCCCCCGGGAACGTACGACCTCCACCTGGTCACCTTCAACATGAAGAGCCGGATCGACGTCAGTGTGGTCGGGGGTCAGACCACCGACGTCGGCCTCCGGAACCTCTGCTCCGACTAGCCGCCCGGGACGCGGGAGTGCAGCCCCACGGCTGCACTCCCCGTCCGCTCACAGCGTCCGACCCAGCGCCGTGGCCAGGACGCGGAGCTCGCCCATCAGCTTCGCGAACTTGTCGGGCTTGAGGGACTGAGGTCCGTCGGAGAGCGCCTCCTCCGGCCGGTGGTGCACCTCGATGATGAGCCCGTCCGCGCCGCACGCGATCCCGGCCTTGGCCATCGGCGCCACGTACTCCCAGTGCCCGGTTCCGTGGCTCGGGTCGACGACGATCGGCAGGTGCGACAGCTTCTTGATCACCGGGACGGCGTTGAGGTCCAGCGTGTAGCGGGTGGTCGTCTCGAACGTCCGGATGCCGCGCTCGCAGAGGATGACGTTCGGGTTGCCGCCGGCCAGCACGTACTCCGCGGAGAGCAGGAATTCCTTGATGGTCGTCGCCATCCCGCGCTTCAGGAGCACGGGCTTGCCGCACTGCCCGACCTCTTTGAGGAGCGAGAAGTTCTGCACGTTGCGGGCGCCGATCTGGAGGATGTCCGCGTGCTCCGCGACCACGCCCACCTTGTCCGGCTCGAGGACCTCGGTGACCACGGGCAGGCCCGTCGCCTTGCGCGCCTCGGCCAGGAGCCGGAGCCCTTCCTCCTCGAGCCCCTGGAACGCGTAGGGCGACGTGCGGGGCTTGAACGCCCCGCCGCGCAGGATGTGCGCGCCACCCGCCTTGACGCCCTCGGCCACCGTGCGCAGCTGGTCCCACGACTCGACGCCGCAGGGCCCGGCCATCACGGCGATGCGCCCGCCGCCGATCTCGACGCCGTCGACCCGCACGACGGTGTCGGTCGGGCGTACCTCGCGGCTCGCCAGCTTGAACGGCTGGAGGATCGGCACCATGCTCTCCACGCACTCCAGGGCCCCGAGCGCCTGGAGCCGCGTCTTGAACCGGTCGTCGCCGATGGCGCCGATCACCGTGCGCTGCTCGCCGCGGCTCACGTGCGCCCTGAGCCCGAGCGCCTCGATGCGCCGGCACATGTCCTCGATGTCTCCGTCCGCGGTCCCCGGCTTCAGCACGATGATCATCGCGAGGTCCTTTCTGTGGGCGGGGCGGCGGGGCCTGGCTCGCGCCCCAAAACGCAAAAGGGGCCACGGGCGGCGGCTCCGTCCGCCCGTGGCCCCTTGGTCGTTTCGGTTCGCGCTACGGCATGGGGCCGCCGGGCAGACGGTAGCTAAAGTAATAGCCGAAGAAGCCCGTCCGACCCGCGTCCCGCGACCGCATGGTGCCGTGGAGCATAGGCGTGGGCCGGGGGCCTTGTCAAGAAGGCGTATCGCGCCAGAGCAACTGTTACCGACGACAGGATCGTCGCGCCATGAACGTGGTCACCGGCCGCGGCCCTCGGGGCCGGAGGAGGGAGACCACGTGGGGGCAGGGGCGCGACGAGCGTACGTGCAAGCGATCGGGCCACGGTACCGAACGGCGTCGCGGGCGGACAAGGGACGGATTCTGGACGAGTTCTGTCAGGTCACCGGCTATCACCGGAAGTCGGCGTTGCCGCTCCCCCGGCTCCCCCAGGCGCGCCGCCTTCGGGCTCGACCTCGTCGCGCCTACACCTTCGGCAACCACCTGCGCCGGCCGCGGCGCCCGCGCCCTCGGGTCACCACATGATGGCGCGACGATCCCCTCGGAAAGTAACCGGGAGAAATGGCTCGACAGGGGGCCGGCGACGCCCCAGGGGCCAGCGCCCGCGGGCCCGGCTCATTCCTCCTTGTCGCCCCAGTCGGCCGGCAAGGGATCGAACACCCGGCGGAGGCTCTCGCGGGTGACGCGAAAGATGAGGTGCCCGTGCGCGACGTGGCCCACGGGCTCGAAGTTCTCCCGCAGCCACCGGAACCGCTCGCCGTACGACAGGCCCACGTACTTGTTGACGGACACGACCACCGTGCCGGCTGTCACCCCGGCGGGCTCGAAAATCGCGTCGGGATGGCGCCGGAGGTAGCGCGCCAGGTACCACTTGTTCTGGCTCCACCCGAGGTTCGAGTCGGCGAGGATCCGGTACGCCTTGGTCCGGTCCCAGACCAGCTCGTTGAAGTACGGGATGAAGTGCGGGTAGTAGGAGAGCGTCGAGCCCACAAGGTACAGCACCAGCCCGCCGATCAGGAGCTTGCGGCCCCGTCCGACGGTCCCCGGCTCGTGCAGGAGGCTCCCCGCGAACACGAACAGGAAGGGCAGGACGACGAGCGCGAAGCGAAAGCCCTTCTGCGTGTTGAACACGAAGGTGAGGTACCAGACGAAGAAGAGGACCGGGCACGCGAGAAACCATTCGTTCCGGCGAAAGTCGAACCGGCGGGCGCGGCGCGCGTAGGCGATCACCGCCAGCAGCGCCAGGAGCTGGGTCGCGATGGGCTCCTTGTAGAGCCACGCGACCGCGTAGTACTCGGGAAACCGGCGGCCGGGCACTCCCCCCTTCCCCACCTCGCCGAGGAGATAGATGTTCCGGCCGCCCCGGTCCACCGCCAGCACCCAGTCCAGGCCCTCGACGTACGCCCAGGGCACCGGCACTCGCAGGCCGGGCACGTGCGCGAGGCTCGCCTGGACGGCGCGGAACATGTCGGACCGGAACTCGCAGCTTTCGAGGGGGCGGAGCGTCCGCTGGCCCCAGTACCCGAGGTTCACGACCAGCAGGAACGCCACGACGTAGAGCGCCGCGTAGCGCCCCGCGGCGGCGAATCGCCCGAGAATCGTCCGCCAACGCCCGGCGCGCGCGAGCGCCCAGAGCTCCGGCGCCGCGTGCCCGGCAGCGATCATGAGCAGGATCGGCACGAGGTACGTGGACGTGTACTTGGCGAGCTGGGCCGCGGCGAAAGCGAGGGCGGCGACCGCCGCGGCGCGCCACGCCCCGGGGCCCTCGTGGTTGAGGAATCGCCAGAAGGTCCACACCGCCAGCGCCATCATCCCGGTCGCGTACAGGTCGGTCGTGACGAGCGCGCCGTGCGCCAGGATGTTCGGGTCGAACACGAAGAGGGCGAGCGCCAGCAGCCCGCCCGCCGGGCCGTAAAGCTGGCGGGTCCAGCGGAAGATCAGCCAGCCCAGCAGGACCGTCGCGACGACGGTGATCCACCGGCCGAACTCGACCGTCCCGAGATTCCGCTGTAGCGACCTGGACCCGAGGAGCGCGGCCACCTTGCGCGGCAGGGCGTTCAGCGCCGAGAAGGGCATCTTGCTCTCCTCGAAGCGCTTCGAGTCGAAGTTCAGGATCTGCCAGCCGTAGCCGTAGTGCGAGGCCTCGTCGATGGTCAGTGTCATGTGCCGGAGGCTTCCCGCCTCGAGCAGCACGAACGCGGTCAGCAGCGCACCCGCCACCAGGGCCGCCCGGTCCGACGTCAGGCGCGCCAGGATCGATCTCACCGCTTGGCTCCGGGGCCCGGTCCCGGCGACGCGATGGTCTCGACGTAGCGGAAGGCCCCGCCGCGGACCTGGTAGATCGATACCACCGCGCGCTCGAGGTCGCCGTCCGGACCGAAGGACACGGGGCCCGAGGGCGCGTCCGGGAGGCGGGCCGCCTGGATGGCGTCGCGGATGCTCGCGCGCGTGACCGGGCGGCCGGCTCGCGTCACCCGCTCCACGGCGTCGGCGACGATCATCGCGGCCGTGTAGGCCGTCAACGAATAGGCGGTGGGCTCGGCGCCGAACCGGGTCCGGTAGCGCGCGGCCCAGGCCGTGGCCACGAGACTCATCGCCGGATCGGGCCCGACGTGGGGAACGTACCAGCCCTCCCCGCCGCCGGGCCGGGCCTGGATCGGAAACGCGCCGTCATATAGCGTCTCGGTCCCGAGGACGCGGACGGTCGGCAGCACCTCCGGGATCCGCCGGGCCAGCTTGACGCCAGCCGCCAGCCGCACCCCTACGAAGAGTGCGTCCGGCTGAAGCCGCGCCACGTCCTGCAGGTCGTCCCGGTAGTCCAGCTGAACGTAGTTGACGAGCCGCCGGTCCAGGATCGTGATCCCGAGCTGCGCGGCGCGACGCGAGAACACCTCGATCGTCCGGTCGCCGAACGACGACCCGTCGCCGATCACCACGACTCGGCGGACCCCGAGGCGCTCCTGGGCAAAGCGGGCCATCGCGTCGCCCTGCGCCACGTCGGTGCCGATGGAGCGGAAGTAGACGGTGCGCCCCCCCGGGCGGAAGGTCGCCCGGAGCCTCGGGTCGGTGACGTCAAAGGTCGTCGCGCTGGGCGTGATCGTGGCCAGGTTCGTCCGGCTGAGGAGCGGTGCCACGACGCGGCTCTCGGGGCTGGTCTGCGGGCCAATCACCGCGACCACCAGCGGGTCCGCCAGGAGACGCTCGTAGCTCGCAACCGCAGCCCGCTGCAGCGACGACGTATCCGGCGCGTGGTCCGACGTGTCCGCCTGGAGCGTCTCGAGCGGGCGCCCTCCCACGCCACCACGCCCGTTGACGTCTTCGACCGCCAGCTGGACACCCTGTAGCATCGCGACGCCCCACGGGGCGTTGGGGCCGGCGGTCGGCAAGGCGACCCCCAGCCGGAGCGGGGCCGGCGCCGGCGAGGTCGCGCCCACGCCGCCGAGCCAGCCGAGGGCCAGCGCGACGACCGCAATCGCGCCGCTCACCCACCTCGCCGGGCCGTGTCGGGACGCCCTGCCGCGTACCACCCCCATCAGTTCCCCTTGTCCCCGTAGTCGGGAGGGACCGGGTCGGGCACTCGCAGGGGGGCCGCCGGGATCACGTGCAACGGGAGGTGCGTCAGGGCCACCTGTCCGATCGGCTCGAGGCTCTCTCGGCGCCGCTGGGACTGCTCGTCACCGCCAGCCCGGGGGCCGCGGCGACGGCGAGCGCCGCGCCATGCAGGGGCCGGCCGCCGATGGCGCCGGCGGCCCGGAAACGCGCTCACCGGACCGCCGATGTCAGCGCCCCGCCCGGCGACGGAGCGCCTCCCACGCCTCCCAGGGCACGGGCGGCTGGCCCAGCGTCGCGGCCCGCACGCGCGGGCCGTGGAAGTCGGACCCACCGGTCGGCAGGAGCCCGAGCTCCCGGCTGAGGCTGAGGAACTGCGCGGTCTGCTCCGGCGAGTGCTCGGCGTAGTAGCACTCGACGCCGTCCAGAAGACCCGTCGCCGCGAGCGCGCGCACCATTCCCGCGGGGTCATCGTGAAAGCCGGGATGCGCCACGACCGCCAGGCCGCCCGCGCGCCGTATGATCTCGCACGCCTCGCGCGGCGCCACCTTCCGGTGCGCCACGTAGGCCGGCTTCCCCGCCGCGAGGAACCGGTCGAAGGCCTCGCGCACCGTGCCCACGTGTCCGCGCCGGACCATGACCTGCGCGACGTGGGGCCGGCCCGCCGAGCCCTCCTGGACGAGCGCGAACACCTCCTCGACATCGATCGGGTGGCCGAGCGCTTCGAGGCGCTCCGCGATGCGGTGGATGCGGGCCGCGCGCTCCGCCCGAGCCTCCCGCAGAAGCGCGGCGAGCCACGGGGCCTCGTGGTCCACGAAGTATCCGAGGACGTGGATCTCGCCCCCGGGATCGTCGGTGTTGATCTCGATGCCGGGCACGATCTCGAGCGGGGGGTGCTCTCGCGCGGCCAGGAGGGCCGGCGCCACCCCTTCGACCGAGTCGTGGTCGGTCAGGGCCAGGACCCGCACGCCCCGCCGGGCAGCCTCGCGGACCAGCTCGGCGGGCGTGTACGTGCCGTCCGACGCCACCGTGTGCGTGTGGAGGTCGACGCCGCTCACGGGGCCACCCGCACCTCCGCCTCACCCCCGCCCTGCGGCGGCCAGCACGTACTCGATGAGGGTGCGCGCGCCGAAGCCGACGCCGCCCTTCGGCGCGTAGGGAAGGTCCTTGTCCGTGAAGGCGACACCCGCGATGTCGAGGTGCACCCACGGCGTGTCGCCCGCGAACTCGCGGATGAAGAGCCCGGCCGTGATGGCCCCGCCCGGCCGGGGCCCGGTGTTGCGGAGGTCGGCCACTTCGCTCCGGAGGCCCTCCCGGTACTCGTCGATCATGGGCAGCGGCCAGAGCCGCTCCCCGGCGCGGGCGCCCGCCGCCAGCACTCGCGACTGGAGGCCCGCGTCGTTCGACATCGCGCCGGCGCAGAGGCTCCCGAGCGCGATGGAGCACGCCCCCGTCAGCGTGGCGATGTCCACGATCTCGTGCGGCCTGATCTCCTTCCGCGCGTAGGCGATCGCATCGGCCAGGGTGAGGCGCCCCTCCGCGTCCGTGTTGTTGACCTCGATCGTCTTGCCGTTCATGGCCCGCAGCACGTCGCCCGGCTTGGTGGCCGAGCCCGAGGGCATGTTGTCGGTCGCGGCGATGAGCCCGTGCACCTCGACGGCCGGTCGTAGTCGCGGCAGGACCTTGAAGACGCCGAGGACCGCGGCGGCGCCCGACATGTCCCCCTTCATCCACGCCATGCCCTCGGCCGTCTTGAGGTCGAGGCCCCCCGAGTCGAACGTGATGCCCTTGCCGATCAGCACGACCCGGCGGCGCGCCGGGCGGCGGGGCGCGTACGTGAGATGGATGAACCGCGGCGGCTCGACGCTCCCGCTGTTGACGCCCAGGAACGCGCCCATGCCCAGCTTCTCGCACGCGGCGCGGTCGAGCACGCGGACGCGGAGGCCGGCCTCCTTCGCGATGGTCTGCGCCATCTCGCCGAGCGCCGACGCCGTCACGCTGTTGGCCGGCTCGTTGATCAGGTCGCGGGCGAAGCACGTCGCCTCGGCGGCCAGCTCGGCCCGGCCGAGTCCCTCCCGAGCGGGCGCCCGGTCCCCCGCCGCCGCGACCAGGACGGTCAGGGCCGAGATCGCCCGGTCGCCGTTCCGCTTCTCCTTGTACCGGTCGAAGCGGTAGAGGCCGAGCAGCGCGCCCTCGCCGGTCGCGTGGGCGCGCGCCACGATCCCGAGCGCGGGCGCCCGCGTCCCGAGCACCGGGATGGCGAGCGTGGCCGCGCCGAGGTCCCGCGCGCGGCGGGCGGCGGTCGCCGCGGCGCGCCGCAGCACCTCGGTCGTGCACTCTCCGCGCGGGCCCAGACCCACGACGATGACCCGCTTGGCCGCGAGGCGCCCCCCGGTGTGCAGGTCCGCCACCTCCGCGACCCGGCCCTCGAACCGCTGGTCGCGCAGCGCCAGGGCGAGGAGGCCGCCCAGGGCCTGATCCACGCGTCGGATCTCCGGCCCGAGCCGGTCCTCGCCGGCGTAGTATTCGAGGACGAGGGCGTCCGCGGCAGCGTCGACCGGCAGCTTCGTGGTCACGTCGAGCTTCATTCCCGCTCCTCTCGCCGGCGCCCGGCCTCGAGCGCCAAAGCGCGGCGCACCATGGATTCGACCCCGTCCGTCACGTCGAGCCCGGCGAGCGCGTCGGGCTCGCACCACCGGACGGCCTGCGCATCCGAGCCCGCACGGGCGCTCCCGGCCGCGGGCGTCGCCAGGTAGTCGAGCAGCACGTAGTGATACTGGACGCGTCCGTTGCCGTCCCGCACGATGCGATCCACCACCCCCACGAGCTCGTGAACGTCCACCGCCAGCCCGCACTCCTCGGCCACTTCACGCCGGACCGCGGCCTCGAGGCCCTCGCCCACGTCGACCAGCCCGCCCGGGAGGCTCCACCGCCCCAGCCCGGGCGGCCGGCCGCGCTGGACGAGGAGCACCCGGCCCCCGTCGACGACGACGGCGCCCACGCCCACCAGCGGCGCGGCCGGGTACTCGCGCACGCGCGCGCCGGCCGGTTGCTCAGCCGACCGCGCCGACGGCGGCGGCGCCGTCGGGCAGCTCGCCTCGCGCGGTCCAGGCCTCGGTGCCGTACTTTCCGGCGATGAGCTCGTCCACGAGCGCGGTCTCGTCCGGCGACAGGCCGCCGGGCACGAGGGACGCCCCGAGGGCCTCCGCGAAGCCTGCCGTCAGCCCGTCGACCACCGCGGCGAAGCTCGGGGTCCGTCCGAGCGCCTCGGCGAGCGTGGTCAGCGCGGTCATGGGCGCCGCCTCACGCGGGAAGACGGCGCGGAGCCGGCCGGGGTCCGCGTCGAGGAGCACCGAGCCGTGCTGGAGGAACGCGCCCCGCTGGCGCCGCTGGGCGCTGCCGGCTAGCTTCCGGCCGCCGGCCGTGATCTCGTACGCGCCCGTCCGGCGGAAGCAGAAGGCGGGCGTCCCGCTGCCCGCGCGGCCGCGGACGAGCGGGGCCAGCTCGGCCAGGACGCCCAGCCGCCCGAGGCCGGCGGCGAGGCCCTGACCGAGGACCCGGTACGTCTCGAGGACGTCGTCCGCGCCGGGAAAGTCGCCGCCCCGCCCCACCACGCTGTAGGTGACCTCGCGCTCCGGCGGCTCGTGGAGGATCGCGCTGCCGCCGGTGGGCCGCCGCACGAGGCCGATCCCCAGCGCCGCGCACCGCTCCCGGTCCACCGTCTCGTCGAGCGGCTGCGCGTAGCCGAGGGAGACCGTGGCGGGCTGCCAGGCGTAGAACCGCACGGTGGGTGGCCCGGACGACCGGACGCGGGCGCGCAGGAGCGCCTCGTCCATGGCCATGTTCGTCGCGCCGTCCAGGGGCTCCGTGACCAGGAGGCGCCAGGTCGGGCCCATGACCGTCGCGTCAGGCGGCGGCAGGCCGCCCGCGAGCGCCGTCCAGTGGCCGACCCGTTGGGCTCAGGAAGCGGACTTCGGCGGCGTCCAGCGGAGGTTCGGCTGGCGGGCGGCCTGGGTCTGGTCCAGCCGCTTGACCGGCATCGTCACCGGCGCCTCGTGGAGCGTGTGGGGGGTCGACGTGGCCTCGCCGGCGATCTGGATCATCGCGTCGCAGAACTGATCGAGCGTCTCCTTCGACTCGGTCTCGGTCGGCTCGATCATCATCGCCTCCTCGACGATCAGCGGGAAGTAGATCGACGGGGCGTAGAAGCCGAGGTCGAGGAGCCGCTTCGCGATGTCCGTCGCGGCCACGCCATGCGCCTTCTGGCGCCGGGCGGAGAAGACGACCTCGTGCATCGAGGCGCCCTCGTACGGCAGGTCGTAGTGCGGCAGGAGGCGCGCGCGGATGTAGTTCGCGTTGAGGATCGCGTTCTCCGCGACGGCGCGCAGCCCGTCCGGCCCCATCGTGCGGATGTACGTGTAGGCCCGGACGTGCATCCCGAAGTTGCCCCAGAACGATTGCACCTTGCCGATGGACTTCGGGCGCTTCCAGTCCATCCGCCACTGCTCGGCGTCTCGGGTCACGACGGGCACCGGCATGAACGGCGCCAGGTGCGACTTGAACGCCACCGGGCCCGCGCCGGGTCCGCCGCCGCCGTGCGGCGTGGTGAACGTCTTGTGCAGGTTCATGTGGACCACGTCGAACCCGAGATCGCCCGGCCGCGTGATGCCGAGGAGCGCGTTGAGGTTCGCGCCGTCCATGTACACCTGCGCGCCCTTCGCGTGACACAGGCCCGTGGCCTCGAGGATCCGGGACTCGAAGAGCCCGAGCGTGTTGGGCACGGTGATCATCAGCGCGGCGACGTCCTCGTCGAGGTGGCGCTCGAGGTCCAGGAGGTCCACCTCGCCGTTCTCGTCCGACTTGATCTGCACCGTCTGGTAGCCCGCGATCGCGGTCGAGGCGGGGTTGGTGCCGTGGGCCGAGTCGGGGACGAGGATCTTCTTCCGCGGGCTCCCCTCGCGGTCCAGGTGGTACGCGCGGATCATCAGGACGCCCGTCATCTCGCCCTGCGCGCCGGCGGCGGGCTGGAGCGAGGCGGCGTCCATCCCGACGATCTCCGCCAGCATCTCGCCGAGCTCGCCCATGAGCTGGAGCGCGCCCTGCGACGCGTCCTCCGGCGTCAGCGGGTGGAGCCGCGCGAAGCCCGGGAGCCGGGCCATGTCCTCGTTGATCTTGGGGTTGTACTTCATCGTGCAGGAGCCGAGCGGGTAGAAGTGCGTGTCGATCCCGAAGTTCATGCGGCTGAGACGCGTGTAGTGGCGGACGGCGTCGAACTCGCTGACCTCGGGGAGGGCCGCCGGCGTGCGGCGGAGGTGGGCGGCCGGCAGGAGGCGCGCGGGATCGGCCTCGGGGACGTCCGCCTCCGGCAGCGAGTAGCCCACTCGCCCCGGTACCGACAGCTCGAAGACCAGCCCGTCGTACTCGTTCATCGTCGGTCCCTCACGCCACCGCCGAGGCGAGGGCCTCGGCGTAGGCGTCGATCTCGGCCCGGGTCCGGCGCTCCGTCACCGCGACGAGGATGGCGTCCTTGAGCTTCCGGTCGAACGGCCCGAGGGCGAGGCCCCCCAGGATCCGGCGGCGCCGGAGCGCGCGCAGCACCGACCCGGGATTCTTCGGCAGGCGTAGCGCGAACTCCTTGAAGAACGGCGCCGCGAACCGCGGGGTCACGCCCGCCACCTTGCCGAGCGCCTCGGCCGCGTAGTGCGCCTTGGCCGTCGAGAGCGTGGCGGCCTTTCGGAGCCCCTCCTTGCCGAGGAGCGCGGTGTGGATCGTGGCGGCGAGGGCGACCAGGGCCACGTTCGTGCAGATGTTGGAGGTGGCCTTCTCGCGGCGGATGTGCTGCTCCCGCGTCTGGAGCGTCAGGACGAACCCGCGCTTGCCGTCCTTGTCCACGGTCGCACCGACCAAGCGGCCGGGCATCCGCCGGACCAGCTCCCGCCGGCACGAGAAGAGGCCCAGGTAGGGCCCGCCGAAGTTCATGTGGTTGCCCAGCCCCTGCCCCTCGCCGACGACGATGTCCGCCCCGGCCTCGCCCGGCGGCCGGAGCACGGCGAGCGCGACCGGGTCCACGCTCACGACCAGGAGGGCGCCCTTGTCGTGAGCGATCGCGGCGGCCTGGTCGAGGTCCTCCAGGCACCCGAAGAAGTTCGGGTACTGGACCATCACGCAGGCCGTCTTGCCCGTGACCGTCTTGCGGAGGGCGTCCAGGTCGGTGACGCCGTCGGCCCACGGGACCGTCTTCACCGGCAAGCGCGGGCCTTCGCAGTACGTCTCGACGACCTGCCGGGCCAGCGGCGACAGCGCGCTCGAGACCACGATCTGGCCCCGCTCCGTCGTGCCGTGCGCCATGAGCGCGGCCTCCGCCAGCGCCGATCCGCCGTCGTAGAGAGACGCGTTGGTCACGTCCATGCCCGTGAGCTCGCAGATCATCGTCTGGTACTCGTAGATCGAGCGCAGCGTCCCCTGGCTCGCCTCGGGCTGGTAGGGCGTGTAGGCGGTGAGGAACTCGCCCCGCAGGAGCATGTGGTTGACCATGCTCGGGATGTAGTGGTCGTACGCGCCGCCCCCGAGGAAGCTCACGTAGCGGTCGGCGTCGGCGTTCTGCTCCGCGAGGCCGCGCATGTGGGCGACGAGCTCGCCCTCGGCGAGCGCGGGCGGAATCGCCAGGTCGCGGCCGAGCCGCGCCTTCGAGGGGATCCGCTCGATCAGGGCCTCGATGTCACCGACCCCGATCGTGCGCAGCATGTCGCGCCGCTGCGCCCCGGTGGTCGAGAGGTAGCGCATCGTCTCGCCGTGCCGCACGCTCAGTGTCCCTCCGCCGTCTTGAGGAATTCCTCGTACTGCGGCGCGGTCATCAGCTTGTCCGCCTCGGCGGGATTCGAGAGCTCGACCACCACGAGCCAGCCGCCGCCGTAGGGGTCGCGGTTGACGCGCTCGGGCTGCTGCGTGAGCTCCTGGTTCACCTCGACGACCACGCCGGACAGCGGGGCGAACAGATCGGACACCGCTTTCACCGACTCGACCACGCCGAACGTCTGCATCTGGGTGATCTTGGCGCCGACCTTGGGCAGCTCGACGAACACCACGTCCCCCAGCTGGTCCTGCGCGTAGTGGGTGATCCCCACCCGCGCGCGCTTGCCTTCGACCCTGGCCCACTCGTGCTCGCGCGTGTAGCGCAGCTCGGCCGGATACGTCGCCATGGGTATCTCCTAGCGCTTGACGCGCGGCGGATGGAACGGAGTCTTGACGACCCGGGCCGCCTGGCCGCGGCCCCGGACCTCGACGGCCATGGTGGACCCGACGGCGGCGAGCGCCGTCGGCACGTAGCCGATCCCGATGTACTTGTCGACCGACGGTCCGTAGGATCCCGAGGTCACCACGCCGACCGATGCCCCGTCGTGGAGGATCGGGTAGCCGTGCCGGGCGACCGCCCGCTCGACCATCTCGAACCCGACCAGGCGGCGCGCCGGCCCCGCCGCGCGCACGCGCTCGATCGCGTCCTTGCCGACGAACGGGCCCTTGGCCGGCTTCACGACCCAGCCGAGGCCGGCTTCCAGCGGGTTGGTGGTCTCGTCGATGTCGTTGCCGTAGAGCGCGTACTTCATCTCCAGCCGGAGGGTGTCCCGCGCGCCGAGGCCGATGGGCGCCACGCCGTCCGGCTTCCCGTCCGACAGCAGGCGCTCCCACACCCGCTCGGTGTCGGCGGCGCGCAGGTACAGCTCGAACCCGTCCTCGCCCGTGTAGCCGGTCCGCGAGATGATCGCCGGGGCGCCCGCCAGCCGGCCCTGCCGGAAGTGGTAGTACCCGATCGCCGGGACGTCGACGTCGGCCAGCCGCCCGACGAGCCGCTCCGCGTGCGGGCCCTGCACCGCGATCAGGCCGGTCTCCTCGCTCACGTTCTTCGCCTCGACGCGCCCCTCGAGGTGCCGGCTGACCCAGGCCCAGTCCTTCTCGATGTTGGAGGCGTTGACGGTCATCATGTAGTGGTCGTCGGCGAGCCGGTAGAGCGTGAGGTCGTCGACGATGCCGCCGTTCTCGTAGCACAGGAGCGCGTACTGAACCTGGCCGACCTCGAGCGTCGACACGTCGTTCGTCGTGACGCGCTGGAGCGCCCGAGCCGCGTCCGGCCCGCGGAAGTCGAACTCGCCCATGTGGCTCACGTCGAAGCAGCCGACGGCGCTGCGCACCGTCCGGTGCTCCTCGACGATGCCCGCGTACTGGACGGGCATGTCCCAGCCGCCGAACGGGATCATCCGCGCGCCGAGGCGGACGTGGGCCGCGTGGAGCGGCGTGCGTTTCAGGGGAGCCTCCGGCTGGGTCATCGGGCGTGGTCCTCTCGGTCTCGAACCGTGGGCAAAGCGGTGGTTATTATCGCCTTGCCCCTCCCGATTTTCAACCGCGGCCGTCACGGGCCGACGTCGACGTCGATGCTCGCCGGATCGCTCTCCTCGCGCTCGTCGGTCACCAGCGTGAACGTCACCCGCCGCCGTCCGGGCGTGGCGAACCCGAGGGGCAGCGAGAGCTCGCCCTCCTCGCGGCCGAACGCCGCGGCGATCACGCTGATCTCCCGCTGGGTGGTGGCCCGGCTCGGCCCGTCCAGGTCCTCGACCTCGAGGATCACCGCGACGACGTTGCCCTGCTGGGCGCGGTAGGACAGGCGCGCGGTGACCGCGCGGCCGGCGACCGGGCGGCCGGCGACCGCCACGTTCACGATCTCGGGCCGCTCCCCCTCGGTCACCCCGGCCGCGCTCGCCGGCCAGAGCGCGACGAGACACGCCAACACCACGCCGGCCCCGAGAGGCCGGATCACGAGAGCCCGTCCTGGGCCTCGACGAGCGTGGCGAGGTCCGGCTGGAGCCGCCGCAGGACCTCGAGCTCGCCGCGCGCGCGCTCCCGGTCGCCGAGGGCGGCCCAGGCCCGGACGAGGCCGAGGCGCGGCGCCGGCGCCGCCGGCCGGTGCTGGGCCGCCACGCCAAAGTAGGCCACGAGCGCCGCCGGGGCGTAGAAGCGGCTCGCCCCGTCGATCACGCCCATCGCCTCTTCCAGCCGGCCGGCGGCGAGCAGCGCGCTCGCCAGCGAGAGCCGGAGCGCCATGTTCGGGGGGGTCAGCCCGAGCCCGGCGCGGTAGGCGGTGATCGCGGCCTCGCGCCGGCCGAGTCCCTCGAGCGCGAGCCCGAGGCTCCGATAGGTCTGGGCCCGGCCCGGCTGGAGCTCCAGCGCGCGGGTGAAGTGCTCGAGCGCGGCACCGGGCTCCCCCGCCTCGAGGAGCTCGTGCCCGAGGTTCAGCCAGCAGACCATGCAGTCGGGCGTCGCGCGGACCGCCTGGCGCCACAGGCTCACCGAGTCCCGCCACGCCCGCGTCTGGTGCCACGTGAGGACGCCCAGGCCGATGGCCACGAGTACGATCGCGGCTCCGGTCGCGGCGGCGAGCCAGCGGAGCCCAGGCCGGCGCCGGGAGCGTTCGACGGCGACCGCCACACCGCCGCCGGCCAGCACCGCGAAGCCGAGGCAGGGCACGTAGCTGTACCGGTCGGCGGTCAGGTGATACCCGAGCGACAGGGCGCCGGCCACCGGCGCGAGCATGATCACGTAGGACGCCCAGGCGACGAGGACCCCGGGGCACCGGCGGCGGAGGAGCCACGCCACCGCCGTGACGAGGACGACGCCCGCGACGGCCCGCAGGACCGCGGGGTGACCCGGGCCGAGTCCCGGGGGCGCCTCGTAGATCGGCGACAGGTCGAGGGGCACCAGGAGCTTCACCGGGTAGAACCAGAGGCTCACCACGACGCGAGACAGGGCCTCGCGCCACGGCAGGAGCTGAACGGCCTCGAGGTCGCCCAGGAAGAAGTGGCGCGTGAGGAGCGCCTGCACGACGCTCAGGATCGCGTGCGGCGCCTTCTCGGCCGCGACTCGCGCGACTGCTCCGGCCGTCCACCGCCCCGAGGGACCGGGAAGGCGCCGGAGCGGATAGACGTCCAGCAGGAGGAGCACGAGCGGGGCCATGACGGTGATCGACTTGGACAGGAGCGCCGCCAGGTGGGCAACCACCGAGACGAGCAGGAGCCAGCGGCGACGCGCGCCGGTCGCGCCGGCGGCACGTACGTAGGCCAGCACCGTGAGGAGGAAGAACAGCCCGGAGAGGACGTCGCGCCGCTCCGTCGCCCACGCGACGGATTCGACCCGCAGAGGATGAAGGGCGAAGAAGAGCGCCGCCGCCGCGGCGCCCGCGCGGACGGCGCTCGGCGCGACCGGGCTGGCCCGGGTGATGAGGGTCCGCGCGACGCAGTAGAGAGTGACGGTCGCCGCGACGTGGATCAGGAGGCTCGTGAGATGGTAGCCGGCGGGATTCATCCCCCAGACCACGTAGTCGGCGGCGAGCGTCAGCCAAGCCAGCGGGACGTAGTGCCCGTAGTGGCTCTCCGTTGCCATCCACCGGAGCTGCGCCCATCCGAGGCCGCGGTAGTGGGGATTGTCGACGAGATTCCGGGTGTCGTCCCACGCGACGAAGCCGTTTCCGAGGACGGGCAGGAAGGCCAGCACCGTGGCCGCGGCAAGGACGAGCGCCACCCACACGTCCGGCCCGATCGCGGGTCGCGCAGCGGACGAGCGTGCGGCCGCGGCCCCCTGCATGTCAGCCCACTCTACCCCTCGGGGGCCGGGGTCCGAAGACCTCCGTCGCCCGGGGTGCCGACGTCCGTCAGCGCAGGTAGGAGTGCGAGAAGGCGCCGCCGTCGGCGTGCGGCTCTGCGGCGAACCGGTCCAGCCGGAAGTCCGCGAGGTCGGCCACGTCGGAGCGGCCCCGGGTGATGAGGTCGGCCATCATCCGGCCCACGGCCGGGGACAGCTTGAAACCGTGACCCGACATCCCGGCGGCGACGTACAGGCCGCGGACCGGGGTCTGGTCCAGGATCGGCATCCAGTCGGGCGTGATGTCGAAGGCCCCGGCGTACCCGCGCTGGTAGCGCGCCTCCGCGAGGGCCGGGATGCAGCGGCTCGCCCGCTCCATGATCCGGGCGACCTCGTCGAAACCCACGTCGCCGCCGAGGGCCTCGGGGTCGAGCGGGTGGTTCGTCTCGTCCGCGTCGAGGAATCCGGTCAGCGTGAGACCACCGGTCTCGGGGCGGAGGAACGTCCCGCTCGAGAGGTCCAGGTACACCGGGTGGGGCCGCCCGAACTCCGGCGCGCGCTGGACGATGAACACGGGATGCCGCCCGACCATGATCGGGAGCGTCACCCCCGCCAGCGCCGCGACCGCCGGCGACCAGAGGCCGGCGGCGTTCACCACCACCCGCGCCGCGATCCGGTCCCCGCCCGCGAGGCGGACGCCCTCGATCGCGCCTCGCGCGACCTCGAGGCCGACGACCTCGGTCCCCTGCTCGATGATGACGCCCCCGCGCGCGGCCGCGCGCGCGAAGCCCGCGGTCACGCCGGTCGGGTCGCCGTACCCCGACTCCGGCTCCCAGACCGCCGCCCCCACGGCGAAGGGGTCGATCCGGGGATCGAGCTCGCGGATGTCGTCCGGGCCGATCAGCCGCGTGTCGATGCCGAGCCCGCGCTGGGCCTCCACCGTCCGCGCGAGCGCCCCGCGCTGCTCCGCCCCGACGGCCAGGAGCGCCCCGCACTGAACGTACCCCGCGTCGCCGCCGGTGATCTCGCCGAAGCCCTGGAAGACCCGGAGCGAGTGGAGCACCATGCGGGAGCTCGCGTCGCTCGGATAGAGCTGGCGCATGACCCCCACCGACCGGCCGGTGCCCCCCGACGCCAGGAAGCGCCGCTCGAGGACGAGGACGTCCCGCACCCCGGCGCTCGCGAGGTGGAACGCGATCGAGCAGCCGGTCACCCCGCCGCCGACGATCACGACGTCGGCGGTGCGCGTCGCGGGCGTCACGCGGGCCGCCGCTTGATCATGCGGGCGATCGTCGCCTCCATGACCGCCTCCCCGCGCTGGTTCGAGACGCGGTGCCGGAAGGTGACCACGCCCCGGTCGGGCTTCTTCGTCTCGCGCCGGTCGAGCACCTCGATTTCCACCGAGATCGTGTCGCCCGACAGGACGGGGGCCAGGACGCGCACGTCGTAGGACAGGAGGGCCAGCCCGGTCCCGTGGAGGATCCCCGTCTGGAGCGTCAGGCCCTCGGCGAGGGCGAAGGTGAGGACGCCCGGCGCCACGCGCGTCCCGAACACGCTCTCGCGCCGGATGTACTCGAGATCCATGAAGAGGGGCTCGGTGAAGCCGGTCAGCGTGACGAACTGGAGGATCTCGAAGTCCGAGACGGTCCGCCCGAGCGTTCGGTAGCGGTCGCCGACCCGGAACTCCTCGAAGTGGACGGCGGTGGCCGCCACGCGGAGCTACTTCTCTCCGAGATACGCCTTGCGCACGACGTCCGAGCGCAGCAGCCCCGACCCGGTGTCGGTGAGCACGATGCGGCCCGTCTGGATGACGTAGCCGCGGTGCGCCACCCGGAGGGCCATCCGGGCGTTCTGCTCCACGAGGAGGATGGTCGTGCCCTGGGCGTTGATGTCCCGGACGATCCCGAAAATGGTCTCCACCAGGATGGGCGACAGGCCCATCGACGGCTCGTCGAGCAGCAGCAGGCTCGGGCGCGCCATCAGGGCGCGGCCCATGGCGAGCATCTGCTGCTCGCCGCCAGACAGCGTCCCGCCCTTCTGCTGCAGGCGCTCCCGCAAGCGCGGGAACAGCGCCAGCACGCGCTCGAGGTCCTCGGGGATGTTCGCCCGGTCCTTCCGCGAGAAGGCGCCGAGCTCGAGGTTCTCGTAGACGGTCATCCGGGGGAAGATCCGCCGGCCCTCCGGCGACTGGGCGATCCCCAGTCGCACGATCCGGTCCGTCGACAGCGCGTCGATCCGCCGGCCGTCGAAGGTGACGGCGCCGCGAAGCGGCCGCACGTTGCCGATGACCGTCTTGAGCGTGGTCGTCTTCCCGGCGCCGTTGGACCCGATCAGCGTGACGATCTCGCCCCGGTTGACGGTCAGCGAGACGCCCTTCAGCGCGCGGATGCTCCCGTAGTAGGTGTGGATGTCGGCGACGTCGAGCAGCGCGCCGCTCATGCCGTGGCCAGCTCCTGCTCGTAGCCCTTGCCGAGGTACGCCTCGATGACCTTGGAGTCGCGCTGGACCTCCGCGGGCGTCCCTTCGGAGATCCGCGTCCCGTAGTCGAGGACGGTGATGCGGTCCGAGATGCCCATCACCACTTCCATGTGGTGCTCGATGAGGAGGACCGACAGGCCGAGCTCGCGCCGCAGCATGTCGATGAACTGGGTCAGGACCTCGGTCTCACGCGGATTCATGCCGGCCGTCGGCTCGTCCAGCAGCAGGAGCTTCGGCTCGGTGGCGAGGGCCCGCGCGATCTCCAGCCGGCGCTGATCGCCGTACGGGAGATTCTTCGCGAGCTCCTGGTCCTTGCCGCCGAGCCCGACGAACTGGATGAGCTCGAGGGCGCGGGCGCGGGCGCGCTGCTCTTCGGCGCGCACGCGCGGAGGCCGGAAGACCGCCCCGGCCACCGACGCGGACAGCCGCGAGTGCTCCCCGACCAGGATGTTGTCCAGGATGCTCATGTTCTGGAAGAGCCGAATCGACTGGAAGGTCCGGGCGATGCCGCGGCCCACGATCGCGTTGGGTCGGCGGCCCACGATGCTCTGGCCCTCGAAGAGGATCTGGCCCTGGTCCGGCTCCAGGAGGCCCGTCACCACGTTGAAGAAGGTGGTCTTGCCGGCGCCGTTCGGACCGATCAGGCCCACGATCGAGCGCGGCGGGATGACCAGGTCGACCTGGTTCACGGCCACCAGGCCGCCGAACGCCTTCGTCACGCCGCGGGCCTCGAGCAGCGCGCGGCCGCCGGTCTCGCGGGACGCCGACGCGGACCGGAGCCACGCCGGGATGCTGTCGGCCCGCGGCACCTGGGGCGCCGCGGCCAGGAGGCCGGCCTCCTCGCCCTCGTCCACGTCGACGGCCGCCGGCTTCACCCGGCGCCCTACGAGCCCTTCGGGCTTGAACAGCATGGTGAGCGCGAGCCCGAGCCCGAAGAAGAACCAGCGCCAGAGCGTGAGGTCCACGGCCTGGAGCGCGCCGATGCCGGTCTGGAAGCCGACCCACCGGACGAGGTGCGTCATCTGGGACAGGAGGAGGCGATCGAAGAGCGTGATCAGCATCCCGCCCAGGATCACGCCCTTGAGGCTGCCCATGCCGCCCAGCACGACCATGCAGAGGAGCATGATCGAGACGTTGAACTCGAAGGCGCCGGGCGTGATGGCCTGGAGCTTCGCGGCGTAGAAGGAGCCGGCGAATCCCGAGAAGCACGCGCCGAGGGCGAAGGCGAGGAGCTTCGTCTTGATGGGGTCGACCCCCATGCAGTCCGCCGCCGTCTCGTCCTCGCGGATGGCCATCCACGCGCGTCCCAGCCGGGAGTCGCGCATCCGGTTCATCGCCCACAGGGACGCGGCGCCGATGACCAGGATGAGGAAGTACCAGGGGATCGCGCTGTTGTCGAAGTCCACGCCAGGCAGCCATGGCCGCCCGATCGGGTTGATGCCGTTCTCCCCGCCGGTCAGGTTCAGGCGCTGGACGGGCTTCCAGCTCCCGATCTCGATGTTCACGTCCCCGAGGTTCCGGATGAAGACCGGGATGATCTCCCCGAAGCCCAGCGTGATGATCGCCAGGTAGTCCCCGCGGACCCTGAGGGTCGGGGCGCCGATGACCAGCCCGAGGAGCGCCGAGATCAGGGCCGAGAACCAGATGACGACCCAGAAGCTCCACCGGTGCCCGTAGAGCGGGGACCCGAGGGCCGGGGAGTTGAGGATGCCCATCCCGTAGGCCCCGATCGCGAAGAACGCCGCGTAGCCCAGATCGAGCAGGCCCGCGTAGCCGATGACGATGTTGAGGCCGAGTGCCAGCAGCACGTAGATCATGCCGTCGGTGACGGCGTACACCGTCTGCGCCTGGAGCGCGTGGTCCACGAACGGATACGCGAGCAGGACCGACACCAGCAGCGCGAGCGAGACGACCTGCCGTCCGTTCATGCGCCCGGGCTCACACCTTGTCCACGGTGCGCTCGCCGAGGAGTCCGTGCGGTCGGAAGACGAGCACCAGGATCAGGATCGTGAAGACGACGGCGTTGGTCCAGCGCGCGGAGATGTACTGATCGCTCCACGCCGACAGGAACCCGATGACCAGGCCGCCGAGGGCGGCTCCCGGCATGTTGCCGATGCCGCCGAGCACGGCGGCGGTGAACGCCCGGAGGCCGGCCTGGTAGCCGACGTACCACTGGCCGATGTTGTAGTACATCCCCTGGATGATGCCGGCCGCCCCCGCCAGCGCCCCGCCGATGAAGAACGTCAGGATGATCGTCCTCTCGACGTTGATCCCCATCGCCTGGGCAGTCTCCCGGTCCTGGGCGGTGGCCCGCATCGCCTTCCCCCAGGTCGTGCGCGTCACGAAGAACTGGAGCGCCAGCATCAGGGGAATCGTCGCGCCGATGACGAGCAGGTCCTTGGTCGTCAGGAAGATCTTCGAGTTCCAGCCCAGCCACTCGTAGAGGATGTCCACCGACGGGAAGATGTCCGGGTACGAGAACGGGGCCGGCCCCTTCCAGACCAGGGCGATGTTCTCCAGCATGAACGAGACGCCGATGGCGGTGATCAGCGGCGCCAGGCGCGTGGACCGGCGCAGCGGACGGTAGGCGAGCCGGTCGATGGTCACGTTGATGGCCGCCGTCGTCACCATGGTGGCAAGGAACACGAGCGGCAGGATGGTGACCAGCTCCCAGCCGTGGAGCGTCCGCCCCATGCCGAGGAGGGTGAAGTAGCTGAGCGAGATGACCAGGCCGAGCATGAACACGTCGCCGTGCGCGAAGTTGATCAGCTCGATGATGCCGTACACCATGGTGTAGCCCATCGCGACCAGCGCGAAGACGGACCCCCGCGTCAGTCCGTTGATGCTCTGCTGGACGAGGACTTCCCACCAATTCATGCGTGCGGACGATCTGGGGGATCAGGCGGGAGAGCCGGCGCGCGGCCGGCCCTCCCGCGCCAATCGCCTATTCGAGGATGGACTCGAAGCCGAACGTGCAGCCGGGCTCCTTGTCGCTCTTCACGACCTTGAACCCGGACATGGTCTCGAGCGTGGTGTCGCCGTTCTCGTCGAAGCTGAACTTGCCGTTCAGCCCGTCGAAGTTCTTGAGCCCGGCGATCGCCTTCCGGACGGCCTCGCGCTTCGCCATCGGGTTGGCGCCCTTCTCGATGTCCGCAGCGGCCCGCTTGATCCCGTCGATGGCGATCCGGGCCGCCTCCGCCGAGTAGAGCGCGTAGCCGGTCGGCTCCTTGCCGTACTTCTTCTTGTAGTTCTCGTAGGTCGAGGCGCCCACGCCCTTCATCTTCTCGAAGGGCAGGCTCGCGAACGTGATCCGCATCTCGGTCCCGAGCGCGGCGTCACAGGTCCCCGCCTTCAGCACTTCCTCCTCGTAGAGGCCGTCGGGGCCGATGAGGCGAACGCCACGCGCCGCGACGAGACCCAGGTCCTTCATCTGGCGCAGGACGATCGGAGCACCCGTGTCGACGACGCCCGCCAGGTACACCATGTCGGCGCCGGAGGCGCGCACCTTGGTCAGCAGCGGCTTCTGGTCGGGCTGCTTGTAGTCCATGCCCTCGTTCGCCGCGACCTGGAGGCCGATCTTCTTGGCGGCCGCCTCGAACACGTCGGCGATGCCCTTCCCGTAGAGCTCCTGGTCGTTGATGATGTAGACCTTCTTCGCACCCAGGAGCTTGGCCCACTTGGCGCCCACGGTGCCCTGAACGTCATCCGGCGGTGGGACCCGGAAGTAGTTGACGAAGCCCATGGGCCGGTAGATCTCCGGCTCGCCGGGGGCGGCGCCGTTCTTCCGGGTGAGGCCGGGATACGTGTTCGCCGGCGTGATCTGGGCCATGTGCGCGCGGTTGTTGATCGGGATCGACACCTTCGCCGCGCCGGAATTGTAGGTCCCGATGTAGACGATCGCCAGCGGGTCGGCGACAGCCTTGTTCGCGTTCTCCGCCTCGACCGCGCCGTCCCACTTACCGGTCTGGGGCGAGGCGTCGTCGAGGTTCACCACCTCGAGGCAATAGCCACCGACCACGCCGCCGGCCTCGGCGACGGCCATGTCGACGCCGTTCTTCATGCCGGTGCCCTCGGCGAGCATCGCGCCCTGCATCGGCCACGACGTGTAGATGCGGAGCTTGCCCTTCGGGCACTGCTGCGCGTCGGCGGGAGCGGCGAGCGCCATGACAAGCGCCGCCATGCCGGCCATTCCCATCCACTTCCATCCTCGCATTACCGACCTCCTTGTCGTGCTGCTGTGACGTGGATCACGACTGAGCTGCGTGAGTCGGGTTCGTGCGGCCCGGCTCTCCTCGGACCAGCTTTCCTGGCTGCTCGGACCTGTCCGTACCTGGGCGTCGTTGCCCCAGAAAACGAGTGGGTCCGTACGCTACTATGGCCCTCCGGCGGGTGTCAAGGTGACGCCCGTCGCGGCGGGCCTGGCCTCGCCCCGGGACGGCGCGGCGGCGACCTGGCCGAGGACCCGGTTCTGCCGCCAGCGGTCCGGATCCGCGCTCGCCACCGGGAGCACGAAGTACGGCGCCCTCGCGCGGTCGCCCCGGGCGTCGACCTCGCCGGTCACCCCGCGGTGCTTCGTCCGTCGGCCGGCGGGCCGGCCGCTCAGAGTCCCGACTCGAGGAACGTCGTGGAATAGTCCCCGGCGACGAAGCGCGGGTCCACCAGGAGGCGGGCGTGGAGGGGCAGCGTCGTCTTGATGCCCTCGACGATGTACTCCGCCACCGCCCGCCGCATCCGCGCCAGCGCCTCGGTCCGGTCCGCGCCGTGGGCGATGACCTTCGCCACCAGGGAGTCGTAGTGCGCCGGCACGGTGTAGCCCGCGAAGCAGTGGCTGTCCACGCGCACGCCCGGCCCGCCCGGCGCCACGTACGCCGTGACGCGGCCCGGGCTCGGCGTGAAGCTGACCGGATCCTCCGCCGTCACGCGGCACTCGATGGCGTGGCCCGCGAAGCGCACGTCCTCCTGCCGGATCCCGAGCGGCTCCCCCGCCGCGATCAGGATCTGAGCGCGGACCAGGTCGATGCCGGTGACCATCTCGGTCACGGGGTGCTCGACCTGGATGCGCGTGTTGACCTCCAGGAAGTAGAAGCGCCCGTGCCGGTCGAGCAGGAACTCGACGGTGCCCGCGTTCTCGTAGCCCGCCGCCCGGCAGAGCCGCAGGGCCGCGCCGGTCAGCTCCCGGCGGACGTCCGGCGTCATCGTCGGACACGGCGACTCTTCCAGGAGCTTCTGGTGCCGGCGCTGGATCGAGCAGTCGCGCTCGCCCAGGTGGATCATCTGCCCGTGGCCGTCGGCGAGGACCTGCACCTCGACGTGGCGGGCGCCCTCCACGTACTTCTCGACGTAGACCTCGGAGGACCCGAACGCGGCCGCCGCCTCGCTCTGGCAGGTGCGCACCGCCGACGCGAGCGCATCCGCGTCCCACACGATGCGGATGCCGCGCCCGCCCCCGCCCATCGAGGCCTTCAGGAGCACCGGGTACCCCAGCGTCTCCGCCACGCTCTGCGCTTCCCCTTCGTCGCGCACCGCGCCGTCGCTGCCGGCGAGGAGCGGCACGTCGGCCTTGCGGGCCAGCTCGCGCGCGCGGACCTTGTCGCCCAGGAGGCGGATCACCTCCGGGCTCGGCCCGATGAAGCGGACGTTGCACGCACGGCAGATCTCGGCAAACGTCGCGTTCTCCGCGAGGAAGCCGTACCCCGGATGGATCGCCTCCGCGTCGGTCACCTCGGCCGCCGCGATGAGCCGGGGGATGTTGAGGTAGCTCTGGGCGCTGTCCTCGGGACCGATGCAGATGCTCTCATCCGCGAGCCGGACGGGAAGCGATCCGGTGTCCGCCGTCGAGTGGGCCACGACCGACCGGATACCCATCTCACGGCACGCGCGCAGGACTCGCAGCGCGATCTCACCGCGGTTGGCGATCAGGATCTTTCCGAACATGGGCTCCTCAGCGCCGTCCCCGCATCAGCTCCGCCCACCGGCCGCGCGCAGGCGCGCCTCCACGTCCTCGACGCTCACGCCGACGCCTTCCTTGAGCGCCTGGGCCATGGACCCCCCCTGACCGAGCCGCTCGAGAAGGGCGCGGATGCCGCTGATCCCGCCCCGATCCACCAGGTACTCGGCCACGATGTGGGACAGCTGGTAGGCCGAACCGACCGCGTTCGAGCGAAACAGACGCTCCAGTCCGTCGAGCGTGAAGTACTGACGGTCCAGGACCACGTCGGTCTCGATCAACCGCGGCGCGGAGCGGGGCTCCATCACCTGGGCCAGTCCCTCGTGGAGCCACCGGGGCGCGTTGCCGCGCGTGGCCTGGTGGATCAAGAGGTGCGTGTACTCGTGCCGCACCAGCCGATCGAGCCCGACCGAGCCCGACTGGGACGCCGACATCCGGAGACGGAGCTTCTGGTAGTCGTAGAAGCCGAGCACGTGCTCGGCGAACTCGGGCGGGATGCCGCCGAGCTCCGCGAACGTCTTCGTCGCGTAGATGCCAGCCTGGACCCGCTCCTTCGGATACACTCCGAGGTCGCGCCCGAGCGACTCGTAGGCGCGCTCGAGGGAGTCGGCCACGGACCGGCCCACCTCTATCCCGCCGCCCCCCTCGTAGCGAACGAGGAAGTGCGGGCTCTCCTGGCTCCAGTACCCGCCCTCGACGGTCTGCTCCCGCTCGAGCCGCGCCAGGAGGGTCTTGCCGCGAGCGTGTCCGGCGTCGCGGGCCAGGAGCCGCCGGAGCGTCTCCACCGCCTCTCGCGTGCGACCCTGCCGCTCCTGGACGTCCGCCAGGAGATAGAGGAGCTCCGGGTCGTCCGGGAAGGCCCGTAGCGCCTGCTCCAGCACCGCTTGGGCCCGCGACAGCTCGCCCGCGCTGCCATGGGCGATCGCCAGCCCCGCCCAGTGCGCCCGCTCGGGCGACGCCTCCACGGCCTGCCGGTAGAACTCCGCCGCCTCCCCGTACTTGCCGGCCTGGTACGCGTCGCGGCCGAGTCGCCCGTAGCACCCGCCGAGCGACCGCTGGATGTCGTCGCGCCGGGTCCGCGCCGCCAGGTCGCGGTAGCGCTCGCAGGCTGCCGCGATCTCGCCCCGCTGGTAGAGCGCGTGCGCCTCGCGCGCCGCGCGGGCGTCCGCGTCGTCGCCGGCGGGCGCCGCCGTCGGCTCCACGACACGGGGCAACGTCGGCTCCGGCCGCGCGTCGTCGACGCCGACCGCGGAGGACCCCGCGCCGGCCGAGGGCGCGGCCCTCCGCTGCGCCTCCCACCAGCGCATCAGGAACGGGCCGGTCACCCCCAGGACGAGCGCGGCCGCCAGCACGAGGTTCAGCCGCGCGAGGGTCGTGCCGCGGGGCGTCGGGGACGCCGCCGGGGCCGGTGTCGATGCCGGTGTCGATGGAGGAACGGGCGCCGGAGTCGACGCGGCCGTCGGCGCGGGCGGAGCCACCGCCACGCGGGGGTCCTTCTGGCACTTCGGACACTGCTCGGTACCGTCGGGGAGATTGGCCCAGCAGGATCGGCAGAACATCGGCCGCGGCGCGGGGCCGGCCGGAGCTAGGGCTCCAGGAGGAACAGCGGCTGACCATACTCGACCGGCTGCGCGTTCTCGACCAGCACCTTGACCACGCGGCCGGCGACCTTGGACTCGATCTCGTTCATGAGCTTCATCGCCTCGATGATGCAGACGACCTGCCCCTTCTTCACGCGGTCCCCGTCGCGGAGGAACGGCTGGGCGTCCGGGGACGCCGCCCGGTAGAAGGTCCCCACCATGGGCGCCTCGATCGTGAGGAGGTGCGCCTCGCTGGCGGAGGTGGTGGGCGCCGCCGCAGGCGTCCCGGCAATCGCCGGCGGAGCGGCGGGAGCCGCTGACGCGGCGACCGGCGCCGGCTCGCGCCGCAGGCGGATGCGGACCCCTTCCCGCTCCACCTCGACCTCGGTGAGGCCGTAGTCGCGGAGGAGGTCGGCGAGCCGCCGGATCTCGCGCTGGCTCACGGCGTCCTCAGGCCCGCTCGATGTAGGCCCCGGTGCGCGTGTCGATCCGGAGCATCTCGCCCTGGTCGATGAAGAGCGGCACGTGCACGACGGCACCGGTCTCGAGCGTCGCCGGCTTGGAGCCGCCCGACGCCGTGTCGCCCCGGAGACCCGGGTCCGTCTTGACGACCTCGAGCTCGACGAAGTTCGGGACGTCGACGCCCGCCGGCACCCCGTTGATGATGTAGACGTCGACTTCCATGGTCTCCTTGAGCCAGTTCGACGCTTCGCCGACCACGTCGGGCGGGAGCGCGATCTGCTCGAAGGTCTCGAGATTCATGAAGTGGAAGTTGTCGTCCTTGTAGAGGTACTGCATCGAGCGCTGCTCGTAGTCGACCAGCCCGACCTTCTCGCCGGCCCGGAAGGTCTTGTCGACGACCCGACCAAGCCTGAGGTGCTTCAGCTTGGTCCGGACGAACGCGCCGCCCTTGCCGGGCTTCACGTGCTGGAACTCGACGATGTTGTACGGCTGCCCGTCGAGCTCGATCTTCAGGCCCCTCCGGAACTCCGCGGTCGACACCTGCATCGCTAACCTCGTGGCCGCCGCGCCGCCCCTCGCGGCCGTCCGAGGTCGCCGAGGCGTGCGCGGGCCGTCTCATGATCGGGCTGCCGGACGAGAATCCGGCTGAACACCGCCGTGGCCTCGTCGCCGAGCCCCTGCCCGAGGCAGAGGTCGCCGAACGCGACCGTCGCGTACGTATCGTCGACGAGGAGCGGCCAGACGCCGCCCACGTCGCCCGTGCCCCGCGCCGTGACGCCCACCTCGAGCGCCCGGGTCAATCCCTGCACTCCCCGGTCGTGGGGATCCAGCGCCGTGAGTCGCCGCGCGTACCCGAGCGCCGCGGCCGGGTCACCCGCCCGGAGCGCGCACTCGACGGCGATGCGCAGCGCCGGCTCGTGCTCCGCCTCCCCCGCGAGGAACCGCTGGATCTCCGCGCGCGCCGCCTCGACGTCGCCGCGCTCGAGCAGCGCCTTCGCGAGGACGAGCCGGGTGGTGGCATACCCCGGGTGACGCGCCAGTCCCTCGCGGCAGAGCGTCACTGCTTCCTCGATCCGACCCGCCCGGCGGTAGGCCTCGGCCAGCGCCGCATAGGCCTGGGAGGTGGGCTCCCGGGCCAGCCGCGCCTCGAACTGTCGGATCTCGTCGGTGGTCGGCAAGCGATGTCTCGACCTGGCCCGAGCCGGCCCCACTATACGGGCGCGCCTCCGAGCTTGTCAACGTCGGTGAAGCGCAAACTCGCGTCGTGCCGGCGCTTCCGGACCGTTCTCGGTCGTTGGTCCGCGTGGCGGGCCCCGGTATAGTGGGGCCATGCTCCGGGTCCGGCGCCGGCTGGCCGCGATCGGGACGGGCATCGCGCTCGCCACGGCCCCTGGTCTCGTGCCGGCCGCAGCCCAAACCGCCCCCGCGCGCGGACGCCCGGGGACCCCCCGCACCTACCTCATCCACCTGATCGACGGCGGCGATCCGATCGTGGTCCAGAAGTACACGGAGGAGGCGGGCCAGATCCGGTTCGAGAAGTACGGCGGATGGGTGTCGATCCCGAGCTACGAGGTGCGCCGCATCGTCCCGGGCGACTCCCCGACCGATTCGGCCGAGCTGGCCGGGGTCCTCCCGCCGGACGCCTCCGCCGACACCCCGGCGCCGCTCTACGTCACTACCCGCTCGGGCGCCGCGCTCCGCGTCACCCAGGTCGGCACGGCGGGCTCCGAGGTGCGCGTCCGCACGCCCGAGGGCTCGCTCACCATGCCGCGCGCGGACCTCGTCGGGGTCGTGCGCGTCCCCGCGCCGCCCGCCCAGCCCGAGGCATGGATCACCCTCTGGAACCAGGACGGCGGCGCAGCGCGACCCACGCTTCCGCCCGAGCTCCGCCCGCCGACGCGCCCGCCCGCCCTCAGCAACCGGCCGCACCTCCTCCAGCTCGCGAGCGGGGTCGTCATCCAGGTGGACAGCTTCTGGCTCGAGGGCGGGGAGATCCGGTTCCGCCGGCTCGGCGGCATCGTGGGATTCGCCCTCGGCGAGGTCGCCCGGCTGCTCCCGCAGGAGGTCGAGTCGGTTCGCGGCCGCCTCGCGGCCCGGTTCGTGCGCCGGCTCGGTCCCGATCGGCTCGAGGTCCGCCTCGGCAACGAGCCGCGGCGCGTGCGACTGATCGGCGTCGAGCCGGTGCCCGGGGCCGCCGAGGGACTCGACGACCCCTGGGCCGGGCTCGACCGCGGGCTCCTGGTCCACCTCGAGTTCGACCGCGAGCGGTCGGGCGCCGAGGGTGACTGGCTCGCGTACCTCTACCTGCCGAGCGGGCGAATGCTGAACGCCGAGCTGATCCGGGTGGGGCTCGCCCGACCGCGGAGCGACGGCCGGAACCTGCGCTACCTAGACCTCTTCGAGGAGCTCGTCCGGAAAGACGCACCCCCGCCGCCGGCGCCCTGAGCGCGCGGCGGCGGGGGCGGTGTGCGACCCGCGCCGTCCCCGCCTACGCGCAGGGGTTGTTGCTGGCGGGCGTGACCGGGACGAAGGCTGCCGCCCGTGACGATTGACGCCGTGCCGTCGACGATCGCAGTCACGGTCCCGCCGCCGGCGGGCGCCACGGTCCCGCACGGGAGGGAGAGGGTGGTCCGGTACACCCCGTCCACCAGCTCGCCCTCCGGCCCGTCGATGCTCCCCACGCTGGTGGTCACGATCACCTTGTGCGTCCCGGCGAGCCTCACGCCGTTCTTGTTCGTCGCGACCACGATGACGGTCGCCCGTCGGCCGATGTCCACGGAGTTGGGCGTGACCGCGACGGTGACGGTGATCGCGCCCACGGCCCCGCTGTTCGCGTCACCGACGACCTGCACCGGTCCGGCGGTGCCGGTGGGGCAGGCCGCCAGCGCCCGGGTGCTCCCCGAATTCCCTTGCGCGAGTGGCGTCTCATTGCACGCAAAGGTTGGCCCGGTGGTGGCGTTGTTGTCCGAGCACGCCTGGAGCAGGGTGCCGGCCACCAGGACGAGGATCAGGGCCATCGGGGTCCATGGGCGGCCGGCCCACGAGCGACGGCGTCTTGTGCTAGGCGGTGACAGTGTCGCGTCCATGGTCCTGGCCCCCTAGAAGACCGTGATGAGCACGGAGTCGAAGGCGTCTTCTGCGCTGGCGGTGATGGTGGCCGTGCCGCGGTCGGTCGTGGCGCAGAACGTCACGGTCGCCACCCCGCGGGTGGTCGTGACCACGTTCACCTGCGTGATGCCCGCCGCGGACGTGGCGGTGTCAGCTGAAGCAGCAGAGCGACGTCGCGAAGTTGACCGTCGTTCCGTCGACAAGCTGGCCCTTGACGGTGGACACCTTGGCCTGGACCAGCGCGCATCCGCCGATGTTCGGGGACGCGGGTGATCCAGACGACGCCCCCCGGAGGACGTTGGGGCTGGCGACGAGGTCGAGGATGAAGCCCGACGCGGCGCTCGGCTGCGTGCCTCCGCTCCGGTTGGGTCCGTCGCAGCTCGCCAGCGCCACTCCGAGGAGGAAAATGCACAGCATCAGTCCCCAGGGCATCCTTCGCATCGGCTCACTCTCCGTTGCCCGCGTTCGAGCGCGGGTCATTCCTGGATCTCCCGCAGCACTTGGAGGACCGTCTCCGCCGGCACCTCGTCGCACACCTCGGCCCGCCCCACGCGCCGCATCAGCACGAAGGGGACCCGGCCGTCCCGAGCTTTCTTGTCGTGGCGCAGCGCATCGGCGATCGCGCGCGGGTCGACCCCGCCGAACCGGGTCGGGAGCCCGACGTCGCGCAGGAGCGCGTCCTGGCGCGCCGCCGCGGCCGCGTCGGTCCAGCCCATGCGCACCGCGATCCGCCCCGCGCCGGCCATCCCGATGGCGACCGCCTCGCCGTGGAGCCACCGGCGGTACCCGGTCAGGGCCTCGAGCGCGTGGCCGATGGTGTGGCCGTAGTTCAGCACCATGCGCAGGCCGGTCTCCTCGCGCTCGTCCTGCTCGACGATCCGGGCCTTCGCGGCGCAGCACGTCGCCACCACGGCCTCGAGCAGGCTCGCGTCCCGGCGACGGAGCGCGTCGAGACCGGTCTCGAGCGTCCGGAACAGGTCGGCGTCCAGGGCCGCGCCCGTCTTCACCACCTCGGCGAGGCCCGAGCGGTACTCTCGCTCCGGCAAGGTCCGGAGGGCCTCCGGGTCGATGAGGACCAGGCGGGGCTGGTGGAACGCGCCGAGCAGGTTCTTGCCCCGGGCGTGGTTGACCGCGACCTTGCCGCCGACCGACGCGTCGACCTGGGCGAGCAGGGTCGTCGGCACCTGGACCACGGGCAGGCCGCGCATGAACGTCGCGGCCGCGAACCCCGCCAGGTCGCCCACCACGCCGCCGCCGACCGCGACGACCGGCGAGGACCGGTCGAGCCCGTGCGCGACGAAGCCGTCCCAGAGGCGCTCAGCCTCGCGGAGGCTCTTGCTCTCCTCGCCCTCGGTCACCTCGAGGACCGTCGGCTCGAAGCCGGCGCCCCGCAGGCTGGTGGTCACGCGCGCCGCGTGCGCACGCACCGCGGGCTGCGTGACGACGGCCGCCCGGCGCCCGAGCCGCAGCTTGGCGCAGGCCGGCCCGGCCGCGTCGAGAAGACCCGGTCCGATCTGGACCGCGTAGCTCCGGGCCCCGAGCTGCACCATGACCTCCTGCACCGCCTCGTGCGTCTCTACCGGATGAAGAAGTGGAACCGCTGCCGCTCGGCCTTCGGGTACGTCTTGGAGGCGTCGAGCAGCGTGCCGACCCGGATCTCCGTCAGCCGGATCTCGAAGAGCGTGTCCTGGATCTGGTTCTGCATGAACGCCACCGCGTCGAGGTTCCGGCGGCGGGCCAGCTCGGAGTCGGCGCGCGTGTTCGGGTCGCTCGCGAACTCGCCGGTCGCCGCGAAGGCGCTGACCACCGCCTGAGCGTACGCGCGCGTCTGCTCGCGGAGCCGGGCGATCGCGTCGTCCAGGCGCTTGGCCTCGAGCTCCACGATGCTCTGGTACACGCGCGGCATCGTCGTGGGCAGGCGCTCGACCGGGCAGGGCGGCGGCGGGATCGCCGCCCCGCCGCGCGTGACCTTCTCGACCCGATCGCAGCCCACCGCGAAGACGTACTGGCTCTCGTCGTCGCGGAAGAAGATCCAGGGCGGGTCCTCGGCGTAGAAGCTCGCCTTGATGGGCTCGTTGCGCGCCCACAGGTGAATCGAGTACTCCTGCGCGAGCGCGGGCGAAGCCGTCCCGGCGAGCAACGCGCCGCCGACGACGACGCCCAGGCCCAGCCGCGACACGAGCCGCCGGTTCGTCATCACCGATCTCCCACCGGGCTTGCGGGGGCCGCGACGGCCGCGGGGCGCAGCGCCGCCGAGGAGGAGACCAGCGCCGGCGCGAGGGCCGCCGACGTCACGGTCCGCGGGGTCGTCGCCGGCGCCTCGCCGGTCGGCCCCGGAGGCGTGGTCGTGCCAGGCGCGGGGCACCCGGCGCGACGGGCAACGACGGCGGGGCGACGCCGGCCTGGCCGGGGGTCGACACGACCTTCGCCGTGAGGAAGACCACCAGCTCGCGCCGCGACGTCTCCGTCAGGTCGTTCTTGAAGAGCCACCCGAGCACGGGGATCTTCGACAGCCACGGGATCCCCTTCTCGTCGTTCTGGAAGGCTTCCTGGCGAAGGCCGGCGATGACGACGGTCCCGCCGTCCACGATGTCCGCCTGCGTGATCGTGTTGCGCGTGGCGACGACCGGCGCGATCAGGAACGTGGTGTTGATCCGCTCCACCGCGACCTCGTCCTTCACCGCGATGTTCAGCACGATGCGCCCGTCACCCACGACCCGCGGCGTGACCTGGAGCCGGGTCGTGACGTCCTGGAAGGTGATCGAGGCCTGCTGCGAGCCCTGCACCGCCGTGAGGCTGATGATCGGGAACTTGGTGCCGCTCGCCACCGTGGCCGGCTGGTTGTCCACGGTCATCAGGCTCGGGGACGACAGGATGCGGGCCCGACGCTGCCCTTCCAGCGCCTGCAGCTGGATGTCGAGCGCGAAGTTGGACGCGAGCCAGCCGAGCCCGATGCCGAAGGGCGTCGCGCCGGCCATCAGCGTGCCCATCGTGGCGGGCAGGTTCAAGGCCGTCGTGGGTTGCGCAGCAGTCGCCGTGTCCCCGGAGACCGGCCCGCCCGGCGGCGCGCCGCGCACGTCGATGACGGGGCCGTTCCCCGAGTTCCGCGGGGTCCACGCGCCGCCCCAGATGACGCCGAGCGAGCGCGCGTCGCCGCGCTGCATCTCGACCAGCCGCGCCTCGATGAGGACCGACGGCGCGGGCCGGTCGACCTTGTCGATGAAGGACCGGATCTTGGCCAGGTTGTCGGGGATGTCGCGGATGATCAGCGAGTTCGTCCGCTGGTCGACGGTCAGCGAGCCGCGGGGCGAGAGCATGCCCGCGGACTTGCCCTCTTCCTTCTTGATGCCGCCGGTGATCGCCTCCTCGACGCCCTTCTCCTCCAGGGTCGTGATCGAGTCGGTGAAGAAGTCGATCGTCTGCACGCGCTTGATACCGACGTGGCTATACCGGAGCTTGACCACTTCCTCGGCCGTCGGAGCCAGCAGACCCTCGATCTCCTGGCGCTTGACCTCGAACCGCTGGCGGGCCAGCGCGGCCTCGCGCTCCTGGTCGGCGATCCGGAGGTCGAACTCCTTCCGCCGCTGCTGGATGTCGACCTCGCGCTGCTCGGCCCGGAAGGCCGCTTCGGCCTCCTTGGTGAGGTTCTCGAGCTTGTCGACCCGGATGATGTTGCCTTCCTGAACGTACGCGAGCTTGGAGGCCCGCACGACCGAGTCCAGGGCCTGCTGCCAGGGGACGTTCTGGAGCTTGACCGTCACCTTGCCCTTGACGTCGTCGCTCGTGACGATGTTGAGGCCGCTGAACTCGGCGAGGATGCGGAGGAGGTTGTTGATATCCGCGTCCTTGAAGTCCAGCGAGATGAGGCGGGGCCGCTGTGGGCCGCTCGCCGTCTGGGCGACGATCGGCGCGCGGAGCTGAGCCAACAGCACGGGGCCGCGGACGACCTCTTCTCCCCTTGCCGCCCCCGCGAGAGCAAAGGTCCAGGCACAGCCCAGGAGGATCAGGACTCCTCGTCTAGCCACGCCGCTCCCCCCCATCCTCGACCGTCGCGATTGGGCCGCGATGGCCACAGGCTTTCTCACTGTCCGTCCGGTCTCGGCAACCGGAGCTCGACGGTCCGCTCTCGCGTACCCACCCCGGGAACGTCCTCCCGGATCACGAACCGCACGCGGTCCCGCTCCAACGCGACGACCTTCCCGCCGAACTTCTCCTCGTTGAGGCGCAGGTAGTAGCCGAGGCCGTCCGGCGTCTCGACGAGCGCACGGATCGATTCGGTGTCCCGCACGTCCCAGACGATGCCCACGAGCCTGAGGTTCGCCACTTCCTGCGTCTTGCGCTCCTCGCCCGGCTCGAGCCGCCGCACCAAGGGCTCGAAGGGATCCCGCGGACCCCCGGAAGCCGGCGCCCCAGCCGCGGGTGCCCCGGCCGCCGCGTCGGCGGGCGCCGCGGGCGCCGTCGGAGCGACGGCCGGCGCCGGCGCCTTGGGAGCCGGCAGCGGCGTGGGAAACTTCGGCTGAGACTGGGCCCAGGCCGCGGCCGCCAGAAGGCTCCCGGCGACGATCGTCGCCAGCCCGAGCCCGCTCGACCGAGACCACCCTGGCAGGTCCATCATTTCCTCCGTCGTCGTCCGCTACCGCTTGGGCTGCTGGGCGGCCGCCGCCCCGGGTGCCGGCGTCGCCGGCATGGGCGTCGCCTGGAACACCACCGCGACGAGGTCGGCGCGCACGCTGCCCGGCGACAGATCCGTGCCGCGCCCGGCGGCCTGGGGCCCGCCCGCTCCGCGCGGCCGCGCGAGGACCTTCACCTCGTTCAGGGTCACGAGCCGCGGCAGCTGCGCGAGCTGGTCGGCGAACTTCAGGAGGTCGTGGTACCCGCCGCCCACGCCGACCTCCATCGGGATCTCGACGTAGAGCTCCTGCGGACGATTCGGCCGCCGCTTCACCTGCCCCACGGTCAACCCCGACTTCCCGGCCAGCGTCTCGACGCTCCGGAGCACCGCCGCCGACTCGTGCTCGCTGGGCAGCCGCCGGGCGAGCTCGCGGAGCTGGACCTCGAGGGCTTCCCGCTCGCGCTTGATGCGCCCGAGGTTGGCCACCATCTGCTGCCCGTCGCGAACCTCCTTGGCGAGGCCGTTCCGCTCCACCTCGAGCTTCGCCGCCTCGGCGCGGAATCCCCGCACGCCGGGGAACCCGCCGATACCGGACCACGCGAAATAGCCGACACCGAGGATGAGGAGGCCGATCAGGATGACCTTCTGCCGTTCTGCGCGGTCCATCGTCCCCTGAGCCTCTTTCCGATCAGAGCTTCACGCTCGCCGTGACCTCGAAGGACACGACGCGCGTCTGCTCGACCCGTTCAGCCTCGGTCACCACGAAATCCACGTCCGCGAAGATGCCCGCCTTCCGGAGGTTGTCCATGAAGTCGGCGATCTGGAAGTTGTTGAAGGCGCCGCCCTTGATGACCACCGAGTACCCGGAGAGCTGGGTCACCTCGCGCGTCGGCCCCTGACCCTTCGGCGGGGGCGGGCGGGTGCCCTGCGACTCCACCTCGGCGCGCTTGGCCTCGAGCCGGCTCAGGGTCTCGCTCACCGGGGCCGTCTGGGCGTCCTCGACACGGACCCGCTGCTCCTGGGACTTCATCTCGACGACGCTCAGCCAGACGCCCTGCGGCACGGCCTTGAGGACGCCGTTCAGCATGGCCAGCGGCACGCCCTGGCTCTTGGCGACCTTGCCGATCACCTCGATCCGGCGCTGGATCTCGATCTTGGCCCGCTCGGCCTGGTCGAGCTCGACGAGCTGGCCTTTCAGCTGCTCGTTCTGCGCCTTGAGCGTCGTGATCTCGGCCTGGAAGTCGCGCTTGGCGGCCCAGGCGCGATACCCGACCAGGCCCATGCCCGCCAGCATCAGCACGAAGACGCCGGCCAGGACCTTGGTGAGCAGGTCGGCACTGACGCTGGTGCGAGGAGCGGGAGCCGCGGCCCGCCCGGTGCGGGCGGCCCGCGCTTCGCGGGGGAGCAGGTTGATTTTGATCGCCACGGCGTACCGTCCTTACTTCCGGTCGTCCGGATAGCGCATGGCCAGCCCGGTCGCGACACTCGCGAGCGGCGCCAGCTTCTCGACCATGCCTGCGTCGGTCCCGGTGCCCACGTCGACCCGCTTGAACGGGTTCGCCCGGATCACCTCGATGCCCCACTGCCCGGCGAGGAAATCCTGAAGGCCGGGGATCAGCGCGCACCCGCCCGAGAGGTAGATCCGCTGGATGCGCTCGTGCTCCGCGGTGGTGCCGAAGTAGTCGAGCGTGCGCTGGATCTCCTGCCCGATCTCCTGCGAGACCAGGTCCAGCACGGGCTCGACCTCGACCCAGCTGATCGAGCCCTGCTCGCCCCGCACGATGGCCTCGGCCTCCGCCGGGGCCAGATCGAAGCGCTGGGCGATCGTCGAGGCGTACTGCCGGCCGCCGACGAAGATGTCCCGCGCGTACACGTTCATCCCGCCCTGCAGGATGTTGGTGTTCGTCGTCTCGTGGCCGATGTTGACGAGCGCCACGACCTCGTTGCCCTGGCCGGGCTCGTTGTGCTGGTACTGCGTCTCGAGGGCGAAGACGTCGACGTCGACGACGACGACATTGAGCCCGCACGCCTCCACGACGTCGGCGTAGCTCTGGACCTTGCCCTTCTTGACCGCGACCAGCATGACCTCGAGCTGCGGCCCGTCCTGGCGAAGGATCTGGAAGTCGATGTTGACGTCGTCGATGTCGAAGGGGATGTGCTGCTCGGCCTCCCAGCGGATCGACTCGCCGAGCTCGCTCTCCGACATCTTCGGCAGGTTGACGCGCTTCGCGATGACGGAGCCACCCGACACGCCGATCACCGCCTCGGTGGCCTGGACGCCGCCCTGCACGAGCGCCTGCCGGATGGCCTGCTGCACCGCGTCCGGCTGCTTCACTTCCCCGCCCTGGATCGCTCCCGCGGGGATGTGGGCGATGCCGAACCCGGCCAGCTCGTAGCCTGACCCCTTCGGCTTGAGCTCGACCACCTTGACCGCGCTCGTGCCGATGTCGAGGCCGACGACTTCCGGTCGCTTCTTCTTCTTCCAGAACGTCATGGGTTATTCCTCACTGCCCGCGAGTCTCCACCAGCCCCCGCGAAAACCCAAAGCTATTTTTTTCGACTCTTCCACTGTGTTGTTTACAGATCTTGGTAGTTATTAAGTGTACGTGAGTATGACTCGCAGGTTCAGGGGAGTCAAGTTTTAAAACGTCCAGGAAAACGAGGCAGTTACGAGACGGCTAGCCGCGCTTGCGGCCGGCCAGAAGCCCGCGAACGGTGGTCAGGAACTCCTGAATGTCGAACGGCTTCGAGATCACCAGGTCGACGCCGAGCTCCCTCGCGCGACGCGTTGCGCGCGCGCGATCGAACCCCGAGAGGATCACGACGGGCGTGGCCGCGTCGACCTGCTTGACGGCCTCCACGACCTCCCATCCCGGAACGTCCGGCATGCCGAGATCCGTGATGACGAGATCGTACGGGCCCTCGCGCTCCCGGACCTTGGCGATCCCCTCGAGCCCCGAGCCCGCGAGCGTCACCGCGTAGGCGGCGCCGCGCAGCATGTCCCCCACCGCCGTGCGCACCGTCTCGTCGTCGTCGACCAGCAGCACCTGCGGGCGGTCCGTCTCGGCGGCCGTGACCAGAGGCGGCGCGCCTTCGCCGGCCGTGGGGAGGCGCAGCGTGACGGCGGTGCCGCGGCCCTCCTCGCTGTCGACCGTGGCGTCACCGCCGTGGCGGGCCATCACGCCGTACACCATCGAGAGTCCGAGACCCAGGCCCGTCTCGCCCTTCGTGGAGAAGAACGGCTCGAACGCGCGCCGGCGCACGGTCTCGGACATGCCCACACCGGTGTCCGACACCGACACGGTCGCGCGGCCGGCGTCGAGCCCGGTGCGGATGGTGATGGTGCCGCCGCGCGGCATCGCGTCCACGGCGTTGTGCAGGAGCTGCACGACGGCCTCGAGGAGCTCGGACTCCGCGCCGATGAGCTGAGCGTGCGGTCCGAAGTGGGTGATCAGCTCGATGGGGGTCCCGCGCGAGCTCGGCTCGTCCCGCCACCGCGCTCGCGTCTGCTCGACCGCGCGCTGGACGATGTCGTTCAGGTCCACGGGGGCGAAGGGCTCGGCCGGCCGCGAGCGACTGAACTCCTGGATCCGCGAGAGGGCGTCGATCCCCGTCCGCGTGGCGGCCTCGATCTCGTGGAGCCCGGAGGCGATCTCGCGGGACTTCTCCCGGGACGCGCGCTTCACGAGGAGCTGCGTTCGGCCGAGGATCCCCGCCAGGACGTTGTTGAAGACGTGCCCGACTCCGCCCGCCATGTTCAGGAGGGCCTGCATCTTTTCGTCGATGGGGACGCGGCCCGCCCGCGCGGCCATCTGGTCCTGCGCGTTCTCCAGCTCCTCGAGCCGCCGGCGGAGCCTCCGGAGCTCCTCCTCGTCGATCTGGGTGGTGTCGCGAAGGACCTCGCGGACCACCTCCCGATCGACGGGGACCTCGCGCACGATCTCCACGGGGACGTCGCGGACGATCTCCCGGACGACCTCTACCGGGACCTCGCGGATCACCTCCCGGTCGACCGGAACCTCCCGAGCCGTCGAACCACCTCGACCTCGCGGATCACCTCGACGGGCACTTCGCGCACGACTTCGCGGTCGACCGGCACCTCCCGGATGATCTCCTTCAGGAACTCCACGGGGACTTGAACCGGGACCTCCCGGAGCACCTCGACCTCGCGGATGACCTCGACCGGCACCTCCCGCACGACCTCGACGGCCACCTCGCGCACGACTTCCCGGTCGACGGGGACTTCGCGGACGACCTCCACTTCACGCACCACCTCGACCGGGACTTCCCGCACGACTTCCCGGTCAACGGGGACTTCGCGGACGACCTCCACTTCACGCACCACCTCGACCGGGACTTCTCGCACGACTTCCCGGTCGACGGGGACCTCGCGCACCACCTCTCGGAGGAACTCCACGGGCACCTGGACCGGGACCTCCCGGACGACCTCCACCTCGCGGACGACCTCGACCGGGACCTCCCGGACGACCTCCCGGTCGACCGGCACCTCGCGCACGACTTCGCGGTCGACCGGGACCTCCCGCACGACCTCGACTTCGCGGATCACCTCGACGGGTACTTCCCGGACGACCTCGCGGTCGACCGGGACCTCCCGCACGACCTCGACTTCGCGGATCACCTCGACGGGCACCTCGCGGACGACCTCCTTCACGACCTCCACGGCCGAGGCGGCCGGGGCCGGCTGGGCGGCCTTCATCGAGGACGCGAGGATACCGGCTGCGAGCTGGGAGGCCAGGAGCTCGTCGGGCGTCGCAGCGCTGTCGCCCGACCGGCCGACAAGCAAGAGGCCCAGCACGGCGTCGCCCGCGCGGAGAGGCAGCACGCCCGCGGTCCCGACACCCTTGCTCGGCCGCGTGAGCCACAGCGGCTCGCCCCGCCCAAGCACCTGCTTGACCTTGTCGGCCGGCAGCCGCGACAGCGCCATGCTCTCGGGCGCAGCCACGACCCAGGACAAGGCCCCATCCGCGGCCGACAAGGCCAGGGCGGCCCACTCCATCCCCGTGGCCCGCGCCAGGCTCGGAAGGAGCGCCTTGACCGCTTCGTCGGGCGCGCCGCCGTGCCGGAGCGCCTCCTGGAGCGCCGCGGCCAGCGGCTCGAGCAGATGGAGACCGTCCGTCGCGGCCGGCGCAGCGACTCCCGCCTCGCCGCCACCCGGAACGACCTCGGCCTTCTTCAGGAGGTCCATGAGGAGCCTCGCCCCACGGACGCTCATCACCTCGACACCGGGCGGCTTGATGGACAGGAGCCGCTCGTATTGCCGCTCGTCGCCGCTGACCTCGAGGACGAGATTGGCCTCGGTCTTGAATACCTCCATCGCGTTCTTGACGACCTGCAGATGGAGGGTGCGTGCGAGCTTGCCCCCCTCGGAGCGATCGCTCGCGTCCGCGACAATCGCGATGGTGACCCCCGAAACGGTTCGCAGGGACTCGATGGCCTGGACGAGGTGAATCCCCGTCCCGACCAGCCCTACCTTGTATCCGGTACTCGGGGGCGGCGGCATGGGAGCATTATACGCAGGGGGCCTCAGACTCGAAGATGTTGTGAAACATTCGAAAATGCCCTTCGGAAGCGCCTTCGGGGGCTATCGGCAAGGGGTCCCGCCGGTGGTGTCCGCCGCGTAGTCCGCACACACGCTGATCGACTTGCGGATCAGGATCACAGCGCGGCCCGGGCCGGCCGGGAACCCCGGGGGTGGGGAGGCGCCGCCGTAGGTCGGGTCATAGGTGAACCGGGTGTCGGCGGACTGGGTCTGGATCTCGAACGCCACGACCCCGCCGTCCAGGGCGATGGGACCGAATCCGACGTGCCCGCCGGAGTACACGATGCCGTGAACCTCGCTCCCGGTCCCACTTCCCATATCGGCCACCGTTTCCTGAGGCGCCAACGGATTCGCCGAGGGCGCCGGCAGCCGGGGGTCGTAAACGAGGTACGCAAGGGGGTAGCCGTACACGGGCCGCCCGTGGGCCACGTTCGTCGGCTCCGCCCGCGCGATCGCCTGGGTCCCGTGCCGGAGGTCGTCGTTCCCGCCGCCGTCGCCCTCCACCACGACGACCCCGTGCACCGCGTCGTGCGCCACCGAGAAGGTCCCGTCCATCACGTACAGGTTCCGGCCGTCGCCCGGAGCGCCGACGCTCCCGTGGCCGTCCCACGTCACCGCGCCGACGAAGACCATTCCGCTGTGGGCGCCGCAGGCGCCGGACGCGGCGCTGTGGTAGCGCTCCGGGTCGGCGAGCCGCGGGTCCCCGGCGGGCACGCACGCTCGCCGCGTCGGCACGCAGACCGGCGCCTCGCAGGGCGTGGTCAGCGCGCAGTCGAAGTAGCCGCGGAAGGTGACGCCACCGAACGTGCCGCAGTCGCCGCGCGCGGCATCACCCTGCACGACGAGCCGCTTGCCCGGCGGATACGGGTAGGCGTAGGTCTGTCCGGGAGGACAGTTCGCCTCGGTCTCGTGGTGGAGCGTCACGTCGATCACGGAGCATCCGAGCTGGGGGCGCGGTAGGTCGTCGTAGGCCGCGGGGCCGCCGGAGGACTCGTTCGGGTCGGCCGGCGCGATCGCCGGGCGGCCGTTCCGGCCCGCGGGCTCGTTGCAGTGGCCCGGCGGGTTGTCCCGGCTCGAACTCGCGCACACGTGCTTCCAGGGGTGATCGATCGCGACCAACGCCCGCACTCGCGCCCGCCCGAGGCCGCTTCCAGCTTCTGCCCAAGCGGTGAGCACCGCGGTCTCGTTCGCATCGCGGGCCGGCGCGGCACCGCTACACGCCGGGTCCTGGATCGCCGGGGGCACGAGGGGGCTGCAGTCGTTGTCGACGACGGCGGAGTAGCGGCCGGCGCCCAGCGCGGCGTCCGCGGAGAGCAGGGACGCCAGCCCGGCCCCGCATCCCCACGCGGCCGAGCGCCCCGGATCCGTCCACCGCGTGAACCCGCACGGGTCCCCGGCGGCCGGCCGCAGGTGGTCCCGTCCGCGCTCGAGGCCGGCCTCGGCGAGGGCCTCGGCCTGCGCCTGGGCCTTGTAGCTCGCCCCGGTCGTCACCTCGATCCGGGACAGCAGCGCGAACGAGAAGCTCAAGATGCCGAGGACGAGCATGGCGACGACGGCCAGGACGAGAACCGATCCGCGCTGGTCGGCTCCGATCGCGTGCATGGCGTCCTCCGCTAGGAGCGGTTGCGGAGCGTGACTTCGGTGGCGAGCGTTCGGCTGAGCGTCTGCCCCGCCACCCGCTGGCGCGCCGTCACCGAGATCCGGATCCGGCCGACGTTGTCGGCCTCGGCCTGGCTCGCGAGCGGCAGAGAGAGCGGACGGTCGCACGCACCGGCCACCCCTGCGCACGGCCCGAAGCCCGCGCGCGGGTAGTACGTGAAGGCGAGCTCGTCGACGTCCACCGCCACCAGCGCCGCCGGGCCCGTGCCGTCGTCCCGCGTGACGCACCGGGGCACTCCCGGCGGGCAGCTCGCGGTGGAGAGTGCGTAGACCACGTCCTCCTCGCCTCGATCTGCGGTCGACGCCGGCGCCGTCACCGCGTTGTCCAGACCGGCGATCCGCCCGTTGTGGTTGCGGTCGGAGCGGACGCGCAGCGTCGTGGCGGTCGCCTGAGCGAACGGGATGGCGTGCACACCAGAGCATCCCGAGCCGCCGAGCCCGTTGGGCGCGTCCCAGGCCGGGGTTCCGGACCCGCCGAGCCGAGCGGCGCAGCGCGCCACCTTGGCGCCGTCGCAATCCTGCGACGCGGCGGTCACGAAGTCGAACGCGCAGACCGTGGCATCCCGGCCCGCCGCCCGGATCTCCCGGGCCATGAAGTCCAGCGCCGCCCGCACGTTCTGCTGCATCTCGGCCGATTCCAGCCCGACGAGGTACGCCTCCTGGGCCTTGCCCCAGGCGCCGGCCACGCCCGCCATCATCAGGGCGAGGAGCGCCAGGACGATGACCAGCTCGGTGAGACCGACCCCGCGTCCGTCGCGCGCCACCGCCCGTCTCGACATGTCGCCCCTCCCGCTCAGTTGGACCGGATCGTCACGAGGGTGGTGCGGTGGACGGCGCCGGGCCCCGCGCCGCCGAACTCGACCACGGCGGTGATCGTCGTGCTGGTCGGCGTCGGCACGCCGCTCTCCACCGCGACGCATCGGCCGAATCCGGCGAGAGCCGCCACCGGACGCAGCCCGGCGTCGCAATCGGCGGGGGGCGGCGCCGACGACCCGTCGAAGCTCAGGCTCGGCAGACTCGCGTAGTCCACACTCTGGGCGCGCTCGATCGCCTCCTGGGCGAGGAGCGTCGCCGTGGTCTGGACGCCGGCGGCGACGATTCCATACAGGGAGTACGGGATCGCAGCCGCCAGCACGAGGAGCGCCACCGCCATGAGCACCATGGCCACCATCAGCTCCACCAGGCTGACACCCCGCTGATTCTGCGTATTCACGGCTTCTCTCCCGCTCTCCGTCGGAGTTCCCCGCGTCCCTCCGCCCCGGCGTGATCCACGGCCACCGGATCGGGACACTGCTCCGGAGTGCAAGCGATGGGCCGAGGGCTCGAGCACCGCGCGTGGCGCGCCGGCGCTCAACGATGGCGGCGACGTCTAGCGGTGTGGGAGGCGCGGAGACGACGACATCCGTCCGCCGGGGGTGGGCGGATCAGCTGGCCGTGGGGACCTCGTCGCTCTTGGGGGGGTAGCCGGTGACGCGGTTCCGGCCCGCGCGCTTCGACCCGTAGAGGGCCTCGTCGGCCGCCCAGACGATCTCGTCCGAGTTCCGGCCGTCCTGAGGAAACGCGGCGAGACCGATGCTGACCGTGATGGGGTTCAGGCTGTCGGGCGCCATGACGCTCGACTCGACCCGCCGGCGGAACCGCTCGGCGAACACGAGCGCGTCGGACTTGCCCGTCTCGGGCAGGATGAAGGCGAACTCCTCGCCGCCGACACGGCACGGCACGTCGCCCTCGCGCGAGGCCGAGCGCATGAGAGCCCCGAGGGCGCGCAGCACGGCGTCGCCCTTGGGATGGCCGAACTCGTCGTTGAACTTCTTGAAGCCGTCGATGTCGATCATCAGCAGGCTGAACGCGTGGCCGAAGCGGCTGGACCGGCTGATCTCCTCGCGGAGTCGCAGGTCGAAGTTCCGCCGGTTCCCGACCTCCGTGAGCTCATCGGTGTGCGACATCTCCCGGAGCCGGAAGTTGGCCAGGCGGAGCTCCTCGACGATCCCGTCCGCCCGGGCGCCGCTCATCCGTAGCCGCTCGAGCTCCTCGTCGAGGCTCCGCTGCATGTGCCCGAGGACGTCGCTGTAGATCATGTAGAAGCCGGCGAGCTCGAGGAACGCGAGGATCGCGAGGAGCGCGAAGAAGACGGGCGCCCCCTTCGGATAGAGGGGCGCGTTCGCGGTCGACGGCAGCATGACCGGGAGGCCCAGGTAGATGAGGAACAGCAGCGGGAGCAGCCCCGCCATGAGGAAGGCAAAGAGGAACTTCTTCCGGATGTCGCGCCCGGGCAGCACCACCCGGGGTCGGCCGGGCCGAGTCGGCTCCCGCTCAGCCAAGGTACCACTCCATGATGGGCCGGCCCCAGACGGCCGCCACGATCCCGCCGGCCGCCAGGAAGGGCCCGAAGGGCAGGTACTCGCCGAAGCGCCGGCGCCCCGAGACGAGCAGCCCCGCCGCCACCACGCCGCCCAGCATGATACCGACGAACGCGGCCACGAGCCCGCCGCCCACGCCGAGCGCCGCACCGATGAGTCCCGCGAGCTTGATGTCGCCCCCGCCCAGGCCCGTGCGTCCGAGCACCGCGTAGCTCACCCAGGCGACCACGAAGAACAGGCCGCCCGCGATGATGCAGCCCGCGACCACGTGGTCGACCTGGGCCAGCACCCTGAACGTCAGCGGCACGTCCGGCATCGTCAGGGTCGCGACGTCCACGACCGCCAGCTGGCGCCCGACCAGCGCGCCCCACGCGCCGGCCCAGTAGACGTCGAGGCGCCGGCGCTCCGCGGGATCGACCTCGTCGTCGCCCTCGGGCGCCGGTGGAGGCGGCCCACCTTGCGCGGCCGCCCGGCGCGCCCGCATCGCCGCGATCAGGCCGAAGACGACCCCGCCCACGATGGCGCCGAGGCTCCCCCGTGAGAGGCCCTCGGGCGCCAGCACGCAGGCGCCGACCACCGCCGGGAGCGTGATGCGATCCGGGATCCGGCGCGTCTCGAGATCCGTGAACGCCGTCGCCACCATCGCCAGGCAGAGGAGAAAGACGCGGAACGCCTCCCACGTCGGACCGAGCTGCCACAGCGCCAGCGCGCCCATGAGGATGGCGAGGGCCTCGACCAGCGGGTAGCGCCAGGGGATGGCCACGCCGCAGGCCCGGCACCGCCCGCCGAGCACGATGTAGGACAGGAGCGGGATGTTGTCGACGGGCCGGATCGGGGTGTGACACTTCGGGCAGTGCGAAGCGGGCAGGACGATGCTCTCCCCCCGCGGCAGCCGCGAGATGCACACGTTGAGGAAGCTGCCCAGGAGCGCGGCCAGGATGACCCCGGCCGGCCAGGCCACGACGGGCGGGAGCGTGGTGCTCACGTCCCGCGCTCCGCGTCAGCCGCGCCGTACCGCTGGATCGCGCGCGCCAGCACCTGGGGCCAGCGGCCGCGGTCCCGGAGCGCCCCGAAGCCCTCCGGCGCGAGCACCCGCTCGACCTCGGCCCGGCTCACCGACACCTCGCCCTCGCCGCCGGCGAGCACCACCGTGTCGAGGACCGAGAAGCGCTCGAACACGCGGATCGCGGTCGCGAGCGCCAGGGTCTCGCGCTCGGCGGGCAAGGGGTCCGCCGCGCCCACCCGGAGCGTTACCCCGGCCAGGCTGACGTTGTCGACCCAGGTCTTCACGCCGGCACCTCGACGGGCATGCGGTCCCGCATCATGCGGAGCGTCCGGTCCAGCACGCGGACGAGCCGCGGGTCGAAGGTGCGGCCCGCCTCGTCCCGCACGAAGGTGCGAACCTGATCGAGCGGGATCGCCCTCTTGTACGCGCGCCGCGACGTCATCGCGTCGAAGACGTCGGCCAGGCACGCGAGGCGGCTCACCGGGTGCTGGCGCCAGCCTTCCCGGACGAACGGATAGCCCTTGCCGTCGTACCGCATGTGGTGCTCGAACGCCACGATCAGCGGGAGCCGGTTCGACCCCGGCAGCCGGGCGAGGAGATCGGCCCCCAGGACCGGGTGCCGGCACATGATGCGCCATTCCTCCGCGTCGAGGAGCCCGGGCTTGCGCAACACCTCGACCGGGATCGCGATCTTCCCGAGATCGTGGAGCATTCCGGCCATTCCGAGCTCGCGGAGGAGCTCATGGGGCAGGCCGAGCGCGAGCCCGATGCCCATCGAGATGAGGGCAACGTTGACGGAGTGGTAGAGGGTGTACTCGTCATACGACTTGATGCTGGCCAGCCTGAGCACGAGGCCTGGGCTTTGCAGCATTTGTTCCAAGATGGTGGAGGTGTACACCCGCAGGGTCCCGACGTGCTCCACCGTGAGGGCCCGCCGGGCACGGATCAGGGACTCCACGTCCCGCAGCACCTCGATGGACCCGTAGTAGGCGCGCCGGGCGACCCCTTCCCCGCTCTGCCGGTCGGGCTGGCTCGGGGAGGCCAGGTGGAGGTGCGCGAGCCGCCGCTGGGCCACCCACTCCTCGAGGGACGGCCCAACCCCATCGGTCAGCGCCTCGAGGAGGGCGTCGATCTCCCGGTCCTCGAGGCCCGCCGTGAAGCCCACGACGCCGATCCCCCGCTCGCGCTGGCAGGTCTCGAGGAAGCGTCGGTACAGGAGGCTCTCGCGCGGGAGGATGCGGTCGTTGGCAACGAGGAGGTCGCCCATGAACCGGTACGTCAGCCGCCCCTGCCCGCCCAGATAGGCGGTCAGGGCCTGGAAGAGGGTCTGCTTCGCGCGACGCGTCTGGGGGTGCGTCGGCAAGTAGAGACCCGCGGCGCGCAGCATGCCGTGCATGTACGTAAAGATGAGCTGCGGATCCGGCCGCGGTGCGTCACTCATCGCGGTCGTCCTCGACGTCGGCGCGCGCGGCCAGCGCGGTCGCGGCCATGTCACGAAGGCGGCGCTCCGTCCGCTTCCAGGGCCAGACGCGGCGGTGCGCCAGGGCCGCGAGCGCGTCGCGCGCCCCGGGGTCGGTGATCGCGCCGAGGGCTTCCACGGCCTCCTGGCGCAGCGCCAGGTCGGCGCCCACCGCCCCCGTGCCCGCGGCCACGTCGCGGAGAACCGGGACCGCCTCCCCGCGGCGGAGCGCCCCGAGCGCGCGCACGGCCTCCACCCGCACCTCGGGGTCGGCGTCGCTCGCCACCGTGACGAGGGGCGCCGTGGCCCGGGCCGGCGCGATGAGCGCGAGCGCGCGGGCGGCCTCGATACGGACCCGCGGATGGGGGTGCCCGAGCAGCGTCACGACCGGCTCGAACACGGCCTCGTCGCCGACCTTGCCCAGGATGAGGGCCAGATTGCGCACGAGATACCAGCGGGGATCCTCGAGCCACTCCAGGAGCACGGGCACGACCGACGGGCCGACCTTGGCCAGCACCTGGCACATCCGCGCACGGACCTGGCGGTCGCGCTCCTCGGCCAGGAGCTGCGTGAACTCCCCCACGGCCTGCCGCGCCACGAGGCCGAGGTACTGGGCGATCAGCTCCAGCTGGCGGTCGTTGCCGCCATGCTGCCGCAGGAGTCCGCCGAGGAGGGCGACGTGCGTGCGGCCGCCCAGGCGCTCCTGGAGAACCGTGAGGTGCTGGACGCGCTCCCGGCTCCGCGCGTCGGCCTCGCGGACGGAGGCCTCGATCGACGACAGCACGTGCGTCGCCAAGTCGACCCGACCCCGGGCCAGCGCCTCGCCCAGGATCTCCTCGAGCGCGTCCGTCGCGGACGTCCCGTACTCCTCGCCGTCGACGTTGAGCACGAGGGCGAGGAGGATTTCGGCACTGCGCTCGAGGAGGGGATCCGGCTGGCACGAGGCCAGGATCTCCTCCCGCAGCTCCGCGACGAGCGGATCGTCGGCCTCGACCACCACGCCCTCGTCCCCGAGGATGCTCGGCGCCCCGTCGCCCTGCACCGCGGCCGTGATCGCCTCGACCAGCCGGCGTCGCTGGACCTCCTCCCACGGGAACTCGAGGAGCTCCGAGCTCAGGGCGAGGAGCGACTCGTGGGGCACCAGCCGGGCCGCCATGTGTCGGATCTCGTCCTCGGTCATCTGGCTGAGGAGGTTGAGGGCGAGGACCTCGCGACCGGCCAGCGGGATGAGGTGGTCGGTGAAGAACGGTCGGAGGAGATCCTCGGGCAGCCCCAGGAGAGCCTCGACCAGGGTCCGCGTCCGCACCTCGCGGTCGGGGGCGGCCTCGACGAGCCCGTGAATCATCCCGACCGCGGCGTAGAGCCGGTCGGGGCCACCGGCCGCCGTCGCCTGGAGCCACACGACCATCGCGGGACGGTCGTACGTCAGGTCCGCGAACCGCGCCTCGACGAGCCCGACCACGGTCTCGGCAAAGAGGTCGACCACGTCGTGGCCGGTCTCGAGCATCCGCCGGGTCGCGTCGGTCGGGTCCGCGTCCCCCTCCGCCGCGTCGCCCGGCGCCGCGACGCGCACGCGCAACACGCCGCGGGTCGTCAGGAAGGCGCTCGCTCCGCCCAGCTGGCGCAGCTCGCCGTCGGGCGTGTTCAGGAGGTCGAGGAGCGCCTGGATCTCCCACTCTTCGACCGCGGCGTCGATGTCGAGCTCCCGGATGCCCCGGCTCTCGAGGTCGAACCGGAACGCCTCCAGCGCGGGATCCCGGGTCCGGAGATCGGGCCCGACCCACACGAACCGGTCGGCCTCCACGCGGAGCGGGAACGCGAGCCCCTGCTGGAAGAACTCGGCCAGCGTGCGATGCAGGCGACGGACCCACGACGAGGCGATCTCGCTCCCCGCCGGATACAGGCTGAGCGACTTCCGCGACGCCATGAGGGCCCGCAGGAAGAGGCCCAGGACCCGCTCGCCGCCTGCGGTTTCGGCGGCCTGGACGGTGTCGCTCGCGCCGCGGGCGGTCACGGCGCCCTCCCCGCCCCAAGGGCGCCCGGCGGCTGGGCGGTGCGCGCCACGACGCCGAGCGCGGGCGCCCCGTCCCGGCTCCCGGGCGATATCGCAGCCGACCCGCGGCCGAGGCGGTCCAGGAGCGGCCGGTTGGCGTCCGTCTCCCGGACGAAGACCACGGCCTCGCGCTCCGTGAACACCAGGCGCCATCCGCCCTGCGCGAGAAGGGTCTCGGTGAGGGGCGAGACCCGGAGTCCGAGGATCGTCTCGACGCGCCACTTGTCCAGCACCGCCTGCCAGCGCGGGCTCACGTTGACGACGTCGAGGAACTCCTTCAGCACGTCGGCGCCGTACACGTGCGTGCGGCCGTCCATGAACATCCGGTACTCCGGGTAGAGACGCCACAGCTCGTACCCGCCCCAGGCGTACACGCTGAAGAGCCGCGCCGGCAGCTGGTTCTCCCGGATGAATGCCATGGTGAGACCCGGATAGCGGCTCTCGGCGAGGTCGAGGCGGAGCGGATTCGTCGGAACCCCGGCCATCGCCACCCAGTGCGCGGACACCGCGGTCAGGAGCAGGATCGCGCCCGCGACCGCCGGCGCTCCGGGGGCCGTCAGGGCCGGCGCGAGCGACGGCAGGCGCCGGCGGACGGCGTCGCGGACGCGCGCCCAGTCGATCCGCCGCGCGCGCGCCATGGTCTCGTGGAGCCCGACCGCCAGCGGGGCGGCAGCCACGACCGCGAACAGGGGGACGTGGCGCACGGAGGTGAGCCCGAGGTTTGCGAACACGCAGATGAGTCCCACGTCGACCGCGCTGAGCCGACCGCGGCCCCAGGCGAAGGCCGGGAACAGCAGGAGCAGCATGAGCTCGAGCGGCCGGAAGCTCGCGTGGTGGAAGTTCGGGGGGAACCACTCGATGGTCGAGGTCATGAACGGCACGCTGCTGACCACCTCGAGCGGGAACAGGATGGCCCGCACCCCGAACGGATTCACGAGACTCGCGGTGGCGGTGGCGAGCCCGAGGGCCGCCGTGAGCCCGACCACGCGCCAGCCGGCGGTGCGGCGCGCCGGGTCCACCACGAGGGGCAGCGCGGTCCCGAGTCCGACCACGGCGATCATGAGGAACGCCATCACGAAGCCCGCGTGGAGGTTCACCCAGAGCACCGTCAGCGCGGGCACCAGCACCAGCGTGTGGCGCCGGTCCACCCAGCCCGGGCGGAGGAGCCAGCCCAGGATCGCCATGAACAGGTACGTGAACGTCTGGGGCCGCGCGTGCCAGAACTCCGCGCCCGTCCACGCGGCGAGGAGCGTCACGGTCGACGCCAGGAGGGGGTGGACCCCGCGCGCCCGCATCGAGGCCAGGACCACGCCGAAGGTGGCCACCACGAGCGCGGTCTTGAGCCCGATGAGCGCGAACCGGCCCCATCGCTCCCAGAGGACCGTGAAGAGCACCTGCGTCGCCCACATGTGATTGACCCACGGCCGCCCCGCGGCCGTGTAGGAGAACGGGTCGGTCGTCGGCACCGAGCGCGTCTCGAGGATGCGCTGGCCGGACGCGAGGTACCACCAGAAGTCGAAGACCGTGAGCGACGACAGGGCGATCGTCGCCACGACCAGGAGCGTGGCCACGACGAGCGCCCCGTGGGCGGCTCGTGCCGCGGTCATCCGCGCCGCTCCGGCGGGTCGAGCACCGTGGCGACGCGGTCCTCGTAGCGGACCACCCAGCCCGCGGCCCGGAGGGCCGCCACCAACGGCGACCCGCTCCGCACCACGGCCGCCGCCACACCCTGCCGGGCCAGGACGTCCTGCCAGCCGGGCTGGACCTCCGACACCATCAGGTGCTCCGCGAAGCGCGCGGGGCCGTACACGGCCATCCGGCCGTCGATCGACACCCGGAGCTCCGGATACAGGTGCCAGATGAGATACCCCCCCCACACATACTCGTTCCAGAGCGTACCCCGACGACCCTCCCGGCGAAGAAAGTCCACTGCGCCCGCCGGCAGGGTGTCGGACACGCCGAGGGCCGGCCTGAGCTTGCTCCAGATCGCGTCGGGGCGGCGCGAGCCCGCCACCAGGCTGCACGCCGAGAAGACCAGGCCCACAGCCCCGACCGCGACCACGCGCCGGCCGAGCCCCGGCAGGGCGGGCCAGCGGGCCGCGACGCACGAGGCGACCGCCCGTCCGATGATGGGCGTCCCGACGATCACCAGGAGGGGCGTGTTGCGCACGGCCTGGAGGGCCAGGTGCACGAGCGGCACGAGCACGCCCAGGTCGCGCCACGGCACCGGCCGGGCCGTGCCGAGCGACAGGAGCAGCATGAGCCCGAGCATGATCTCGAGGACGAGAACCTGCGGGTGACCGAACGGCGGCGACGCCCACTCGGCGATCCAGGTTTGCGACAGACGCTCGCCCATCACCTGGAAGGGGAAGAGCACGGCATGGTAGTGGAACGGGTTCGCCAGGGACGCCAGCGCGCTGACCGCCGTCCACGCCCCGAGCCCGCGCGCCCGGGCGAGGCCGCCGTTCCGTCCCGTCTCGTCGCCGAGCGCCCACCCGACGAGCTCGCCGCCGGCGCAGAGTGCCACCAGGGCGGGCCCGGCGAGGAACCCGGCGTGCAGGTTCGCCCACAGGGCCGTCAGGATCGGGAGCCACCACAGGCGGTTCCGCCGGCCGGCCTGGTAGTCGGCAAGGATCGCGGCGAAGACTGCCAGGATCAGATACGTCACCAGCTGAGGGCGCGGCGACCAGAACCCGTGCGTCGCGAGCGCGCCGAGGCTCAGCAGCGCGAGCGCCCATCCGGACCCGACGCCCTCGCGGCGAAGGAGCCGGTAGAGGACCCCGAACGTCGCCGCCGCGGCCAGACCCTGGAGGAGGATCACGCCCGTGGTGCCGGCCAGCGTGTACACCGCGTAGACCGCCAGCTCGAAACCCCACGCGTGATTCAGCCACGTCGAGCCCTGCGCGGTCGCCGAGAAGGGATCCGTGGTCGGGAAGGTGCGCGTCTCGACCATGTAGCGGCCGCCGCGCAGGAGCCACCAGAAGTCGGCATCGTCGATCGGCTGGAGCGCCGTGAGCCCGATCGCCGTCAGCACCGCCACGGGGATCAGCCGACGGAGTGCCGTCATCGCCCCGCTCCGGATGGACGGCGCGGGGCGGCAGCTATCGTGCGGCCGCGTCGAGGACCGGGGCGGAGCGCCCCGTCAGACCGTCCCGTAGACGAGGACCCAGGGAAACGCCCCGGTCCGCACCCGGATGTCGAGCTCGCGCTCGCAGAAGGCCGCGAAGTCCCGCGCCCCCCAGTGCTGGAGATGGTCCGAGGGATCGCCGAGCCGGGAGAGGTTCTTCCCGCGCATGAGGTTGCCGAGCCGGAAGAACGGCTCATGCGGCACGCTCAGCAGGCATCCGGCCCGCGCGACCCGGCGAAGCTCCCGGAGCGCCCGCGCCGGCTCGGGGAGATGCTCGAGGACCTCGAGGCAGACCACGAGGTCGAAGCTGTCGGCCCCGAAGGGCAGCGCGCATGCGTCCCCTCTCACGAGCGCGGCGCCGGGGCAGCGCGCGCGCGCTCCCTCCAGCGCCGTCTCATCGAGCTCGAGTCCGTCGAGCCGCACCCCCGGCAGGCGAGTCGCCAGGGTCGCCAACACGATACCCTCGCCGCATCCAACTTCCAGGATGCTGCGAGGGCGCTCGGCCACAGCCAGATCCGACACCCGGCGCAGGAAGCGCCCCACGAGGTGTCGGACGACCGGATTCTTCGTCCGATACTTCCCCTCGTTGTCGCTGCGCGGGGCGCCGGCGATCACTCCAGGCGACGCCGGATCGAGACGTCGTCGGTCCGCGTCTGGTAGCTGAGCACCAGCTCGCTCAGGAGGCCGACGGCGAAGAACTGGACGCCCACGAGCATGCTGAGCACGCCGAAGGCGAGGAGCGGCCGGTGCCCGATCGGCTGCGCGCCCGACAGCCAGATACCGGTCAGGTACGCGTTGACCACGAACCCCACCGTCCACGCGATCAGCCCGAGCCCGCCGAAGAGGTGCAGCGGCCGGCGCGTGTACCGGGTCAGGAAGAGCACCGTGAGCAGATCGAGGAAGCCCCGCCAGAGGCGGGCGGAGCCGAACTTCGACCGGCCGAACTTCCGCGGGCGGTGGTGGACGGGGACCTCCGTCACCTGGAAGCCGCGCCAGGCGGCCAGCGCCGGGATGAAGCGGTGCAGCTCGCCGTACAGGCGAAGCTCCTGCGTCACCTCGCGCCGGTAGACCTTGAATCCCGAGTTGAAGTCGCGAAGCTGCACACCCGTCAGCCGGCCGGTGATCCAGTTGAACAGCCGGGAGGGCCACGTCTTCGACCGCGGGTCGTGGCGTTCCTTCTTCCAGCCCGACACGAGGTCGAACCCCTCCTCCAGACGCGCCAGGAGCTTCGGGATCTCGGTGGGATCGTCCTGGAGGTCGGCATCGAGGGTCACGACGATCTCGCCCCGGGCCTCGCGGAACCCGACGGCGAGCGCGGCGGCCTTGCCGAAGTTGCGGCGGAGCTGGAGACCGCGGACCCGCGGATCCTCGATGGTCAGCTTCTCGATCAGCTGGAAGGAGCCGTCGCGGCTCCCGTCGTCGATGAAGAGGATCTCGTACGAACGACCGAGACGCTCGAGCGTCTCGGTCAGCTCGCGGTGGAGGACACCCAGGCTGTCAACCTCGTCGAGGACCGGCAGGATCACCGAGACCTCGATCTGCTTCACCTGGGCATCCTCCCCCGCTCGCGCTGCTTGCAACTTACGGGCAGCTCGCCACGGTGGCCGTGAAGTCGAGCTTGCCGTTGCTCGCGGTGTAGGTGGGGACAACGCCGCACTGCCAGGTCGGGGACGGCGTCACCAGACCCTCGATGAAGACCTCGGTCGGGGGGAAGACGCCGTTCTTCTTGCCGTAGTAGATGGCGACGGCGGACCGCATGGCGGCCACGTTGCCCTGGTCGGCCGCGAGCTTCGCCTTCTTCTGGATGTCCTGGAACACGGTGATGGCCACTGCGGCGATGATGGCGATGATCGCCACGACCACCATGAGCTCGACGAGGGTCAAGCCCTTCTGACTCCGGAGCTGCTTGAACATCTGTCTACCTCCGCTGGTTGGGGTGAACTGCATCGGATCTCTGTCTTGAGCCCGCTTCTCAACGCACACGACGCTTGGTAGAGCAATTCCGGTGCCGACCCTCCAGAGACCATTCCGGGCCTTTCCGGGGCCTCCCCGGAGGGTCCCACGAGGTCCCGGAACCGCACCCAGCAGGGCATTTTGAGACCTAAAGGCACGTCTCAATTGACGAATATGGTCGCTGTCAAGATTGGCCACGGCCGCTTCGCAAATTGTCATTGCGCCGCGTCGTCCGGGCCGCCGTCAGGGCCCGTGCCGCGCTCGATCATCCCGTACTTCTGGAGACGATAGCGGAAGGACCGGAAGCCCGTCCCGAGGAGCTGCGCCGCGCGGCTCTGCACGCCGTCCACGCGATCGAGCGCGCGCCGGATCAGATCGCGCTCGATCTGCTCCATGAGCTTGTCGAGGTCGATGCCCTCCGGCGGGAACTCGACGTGGAAGGCGTCGGGCGGCCGCGGGCGCCGGAGGGAGTCCGGCAGGCTCTCCGGGCGGATGATCGGCCCGGGCTCGAGGGTCACGGCTCGCTCGACCACGTTCTCCAGCTCCCGGATGTTGCCCGGCCACGCATAGGCCTCCAGGCACGCGAGCGCCTCGGGGCTCAGGACCTTCGGGGGCGCCCCCGCCAGCTCGGTGAACTTCTGGAGGAAGTGGTTGGTGAGCAGCGGGATGTCCTCGCGGCGCTCGCGGAGCGAGGGCAGCGCCACGGCGATGACGTTCAGCCGGTAGAAGAGGTCCTCGCGGAAGACGCCGCGCGCCATCGCCTGGGCGAGATCCCGGTTCGTGGCCGCGATGATCCGCACCTCGACGCGGACCGGCTTGGTCCCGCCGACCGGCCGCACCTCGCGGTCCTCGAGCACGCGGAGGAGCTTCGCCTGGAGGTGGGTCGACATCTCGCTGATCTCGTCGAGCAGGAGCGTGCCGCCGTCCGCGGTCTCGAACAGCCCCTGCTTGTTGGCGATGGCGCCCGTGAACGCGCCGCGCACGTGGCCGAAGAGCTCCGACTCCATCAGCTCGTTGGGGATGGCCGCGCAGTTCACGGCCACGAACGGCCCGTTCTTCCGGCTCGAGTTGAAGTGGATGGTCTTCGCGAGCAGCGTCTTGCCGGTGCCGCTCTCCCCCGTCAGGAGGACCGTCGCCCGGGACTCGGCCAGCCGGCTGATGGTCGAGAAGAGCTCCTGCACCTTGGCGCTCTTGCCCACCATGTTGCCCAGCGTGTAGCGGAGCTCGACCTCGCGTCGCAGCCGCTGGTTCTCCCAGCGGAGCCGCCGCTCCTCGAGCGCCTTCCGCACCACCAGCTTCAGCTCGTCGACCTTGAACGGCTTGATCAGGTAGTCGTAGGCGCCTTCCTTGAGGGCCTGGATCGCGGTCTCGGTCGTGGCGAAGGCCGTGACGATCACCACCGCCACCGTCTCGCTGATCTCCTTGAGCCGCCGGAGCGTCTCGAGCCCGTCCATGCCCGGCATCTTGAGATCCACGAGCGCGAGGTCCGCAGGCGCCTCGGCCATGGCCTTGAGGGCCTCGGGGCCGGACGCGGCCGCGACGACCTCGAAGCCGTCCCGCCCGAGAGTGATCGTGAGGAACTCCCGGAGGCTCTGATCGTCGTCGACGACGAGGACGCGTTCGATCACGGGTCTAGCCCTCGCTCAGGGGGAGTGAGATGGTGAACCGGCTCCCCCGGTATGGCTCGCTCTGCACGTGGATCTCGCCGCCGTGGTCCTCGACGATCCGGTGCGCGATCGCGAGCCCGAGCCCGGTTCCCTGGGGCTTGGTCGTAAAGAATGGCTCGAAGACCTGGGCCAGCTCGGCGGCGCTGATGCCGACGCCGGTGTCCTCGACGGTGATCTCCTGCACGGGCTTGGCCGAGCCGGCGCCCACGGTTCGGACGCCCACCCGGAGCTCCCCGCCCTGGGGCATCGCCTCGACCGCGTTGAGGCAGAGGTTCCACAGGGCCTGGCGCATCTGCGAGGGGTCGACGTCCGCCTTCGCCGTCGGCTCGGCCATGTCCCGCCGCATCTGGACCGGCGCCGCGCCCCCGCTCTTGGTGCCCCGCTGGTGCGAGAGCATCAGCAGGATCTCGTCGAGCATCGCCGGCATGTCGGTGGGGACCCGCACCAGGTGGGGCGGCCGGGAGAACTGGAGGAAGTCCCGGATGATCGCGTCCAGCCGGTCCGACTCCCGGAGGACGATGTCCATGAGGCGCCGGTCGTCCTCCTGCGGATCGAGACTCCCGCGCAGGACCTCCACCGAGCCGCGAATGGAGCCGAGGGGATTCCGGATCTCGTGGGCGAGCCCGGCGGCCAGGCGCCCGATGGCCGCCAGGCGGTCCGCCTGCCGCACCTGCTCCTCCATCCGCCTGATCTCGGTGAGGTCCTGGAAGGAGCAGATCGCGCCGCGGCCGCGGCGGAGGAACGACAGGCTCATGCCGACCGGGATCCGGGAGCCGTCGGGGCGCACGAGGTCGGCCTCGGAGCGGGTCCGCCGCGCGCTTCCGCCCTCCAGGCTCTCCCACACGCTGGCGAACGGCGACGCGCCGGGGAACAGCGTCTCCCACCGGGCCCCCCGGAGCTCCATCTCGCGGCGGCCGCACAGGCTCTCGGCGGCCCGGTTGACGGAGGTCACGACCCCTCGGCGGTCGAAGGTCAGGAGCCCGCTCGCGACGCTCTGGACGATATCCTCGTGGAGGGCGCGCAGGGCCGCGAGGCTCGCCTCGTTGCGATGCGCCTCGCCGCGCGCCTGGCGGAGCCGGCCGGCCAGATAGGTCCCCAGGTACGCCATCAGGAAGCACGCGCAGAAGTTCGTGCTGATGATCAGGATGGTGAGGCTGCCTTCCATCCCGACGTTGCGCGCCAGCAGGTGGTCCACCGCCGGCGGGAGCCAGCGGTAGAACTGGGCGCCCAGCGTCACGCCGTGGAGGAACACCGCGACGGTCGCGACCCCGAAGCTCTCCCGCGGCGCCACGATGATGCTGGCCGTGAGGATCGACACGAGATAGAGGAACGGAAAGACACTGTACGGCCCGCCCGTGAGGTAGATCAGGATCGTCGCGAGGACGATGTCCCCGTAGATCTGGACCTCGGCCAGCCAGACGGGGTTGCGGACGTGCCCGAGGAGCGCGAGGTAGACGGCGGACAAGAGGTATGTCGCCGCGAGAAGCGTCAGGACCGGCGGGAGCGGGAACAGGGTCAGGCCGCTGAGGCTCGCCCCGATCAGCGCCGCCGCGAGCAGGGACACGAAACCCGTCCGGCCGTAGACCAGCCAGCGGACCGTGCCCTGTCCCTCGGGTGGCGTGATCATCCCGCTCCCCACCACGCCCTGCGGGGCCCTACTTGACCAGCGTCACCACCTTGAAGATCGGCAGGTAGATCGCGATGACGATACCGCCGATCACCACGCCGAGGAACACGATCAGCAGCGGCTCGAGCAAGGCGGTCAAGCCGGAGACCGCCACGTCGACCTCGTCCTCGTAGTAGTCGGCGACCTTCGCCAGCATGTTGTCGAGCGCGCCGGTCTGCTCGCCGACGATGACCATCTGGACGACCATCGGCGGGAACACCCCGCTGTCCTTCAGGCGCTCGCCGAGGGTCTGTCCGGCCATGACTCGCTCGCGAGCGGCCATGACCGAGTTCTCGACGACGCGGTTGCCCGCGGTCTTGGCGGTGATGCGCAGCGCGTCGATGATCGGCACGCCGCCACCCAGGAGCGCCGACAGGGTGCGCGTGAAGCGGGCGATCGAGATCTTCCGCACCAACGGCCCGAAGATCGGGGCCCGGAGCAGGAAGCGGTCGACCGCCAGCCGGCCCGCCACGGTCCGGTACCACATCCGGAAACCGTACATTGCGGCCACCCACGCCGCGATGATGATGTACCAGTACCGCACCACCCCGTTGCTGATCGCGATGACGATGCGGGTCGGCAGGGGCAGCGGCACACCGGCGTTCTCGAAGAACGCAGAGAAGATCGGGATGATGAAGACCATCAGGAACGCCACGACCAGGACCGCGATGGTCATGACGAGGATCGGGTACACGATGGCCATCTGCACGCGGTGCTTCAGCGCCTGGGCCTTCTCGAGGTACGTGGAGAGCCGCGAGAGCATCGAGTCGAGCACGCCGCCCGTCTCGCCGACGTGCACCAGGTTCACGTACAGCTCGTCGAAGACCCGCGGGAACCGGCCCAGCGCGTCGGACAGGGTGGACCCCGACTCCACGTCGGACGCGACCTTGGCGATGATGTCCTGGAAGCCCTTCCGCTCCATCTGCATGCCCAGCGTCTGAAGGCACTGGACGAGCGGGAGACCGGCCGCGATCATCGTGGCGAACTGCCGGCTGAAGACCGAGATGTCCTTGCCGCGGACGCCGCCGACGAGCGCCTTGATCCCGGGCAGCTCGTTGAGGGAGAACGAGGCGTTGACACCCCGCTTCACGGCGATGTTCTGGACGACGATCCCCTGCGAGCGGAGCTGGCGCGCCGCCGCGCGCTCGTCCGGCGCCGTGATCTCCGCCCGGACCTGCCCGCCGCCCGCCGTGACGCCCCGATACGTGAAGTTCGGCATGGCTTCCCCCGTGTCGGCCCTAGCGGGCGGCGATCGCCGCCGGCTGGTCCATCATGCGGAGCAGCTCCTCCGGATACGAGCTCCGGGATAGCGCCTCCGGCCGCGAGACGTGGCCACGGAGGTACAGGTTCGCGAGCGACTGGTTCATCGTCTGCATCCCGAACTTCTGGCCCGCCTGCATCGCCGAGTAGATCTGGTGGACCTTCTCCTCGCGGATCATGTTGCGGATCGCGGGGGTGGCGATGAGGATCTCCATCGCGAGCGACCGGCCGCGGCCGTCGCGTCGCGGGATCAGGAGCTGGTTGAAGACGGCCTCCAGCACGAGGGCCAGCTGGGCGCGCACCTGGGACTGCTGGTGCGGCGGGAAGACGTCGATGATCCGGTCGATCGACTGGGCGCACGAGTTGGTGTGCAGCGTCGCGAACGTGAGGTGCCCCGTCTCCGCGATCGTCAGCGCCGCCTGGATCGTCTCGAGGTCGCGCATTTCGCCGATCAGCACGACGTCCGGGTCCTGCCGCAGCACGTACTTGAGGGCGGCCGGGAACGAGTGGGTGTCGCTCCCCACCTCGCGCTGGTTCACGAGCGCTTTCTGATGCTGGAACAGGTACTCCAGCGGGTCCTCGACCGTGACGATGTGGACGTCGCGCTCCCGGTTGATCCGGTCGAGCATGGCCGCCATCGAGGTCGTCTTCCCGTGCCCGGTCGGTCCCGTGACCAGGATGAGCCCCTTGTGCCGCTGGATCAGCTGGGTGCAGATCTCCATCGGCAGCCCGAGCTCCTGGAAGCTCTTCGGCTGGTGGGGAATGGACCGCAGCGCGACGCCCACCGCCCCCCGCTGCCGGTACACGTTGACCCGGTACCGGGAGAGCCCCGTCACCCCGTACGAGAAGTCCAGCTCGTGGTTCGACTCGAACCGCTCCCGCTGCTCCGCGTTGATCAGGCTGTACGCGAGAGCCTTCGTCTGCTCCCCGTCGAGCGGCGCGTAGTCCAGGGCCACCAGGTGGCCGTGGACACGCAGCGTCGGGGCCGCGCCGGCGGTGATATGGAGGTCCGACGCGTTCCTCTCCGCCATCGCGACGAGAAGATCGCGCATCGACACGTTCTGGTTCACGGCTCTTCCCCCTTTGGCCCTCAGTCGGCGAACGTCACGCGGAGAACCTCGTCGATCGTGGTCAGGCCGTTGGCGACCTTCCGGAGCCCGGTCTGGCGCAGGGTCCGCATCCCGGCCTTCACCGCGATGTCCTTGAGCTCGTTGGCCGGCCGCTGCCGCACGATCGCCTCCTGGAGCTCCGGGAGCATCCACATGATCTCGTGGACGGAGATCCGGCCCTTGTACCCGGTATTCGCGCAGGTCGCGCAGCCCTTGCCCGCGTAGACGCGCACCCCCTCGGCCTCCTCGGGGCGGAAGCCGACGTCGATCAGGGCGGACACCGGCACCTGCACGGGCTCGCGGCACTCGAGGCAGATCCGACGCACGAGGCGCTGAGCGATCACCAGGAGCAACGACGAGGAGATCAGGAACGGCGGAATGCCCATGTCCTGGAGACGGGTCACGGTGCTCGGCGCGTCGTTGGTGTGGAGCGTCGAGAACACGAGGTGGCCGGTCAGGGCCGCACGGATCGCGATCTGCGCCGTCTCGAGGTCGCGCATCTCGCCGACCAGGACGACGTCGGGGTCCTGCCGCAGGAAGGCGCGCAGGGCCGCGGAGAACGTGTAGCCGATGTCCTCACGCACGAGCACCTGATTGACCCCGGCGAGGCTGAACTCGACGGGATCCTCGGCCGTGATGATGTTGATGTCGGGGCTGTTGATGGTCGCGATGGCCGCGTAGAGCGTCGTGCTCTTGCCGCTGCCCGTCGGCCCCGTCACCAGGATCATGCCGTAGGGCGTCGTGATGGTCTTCTTGAACCGCACGAGGTCGTCCTCCTCGAACCCGAGGCGGGTGAGGTCGAGGACGACGGCGCCCTTGTCCAGGACGCGCATGACGATCTTCTCGCCGAAGGTCGTGGGCAGGGACGAGACGCGCAGGTCGATCTCGCGGTTCTGGAACTTCACCGAGAGCCGGCCGTCCTGGGGGAGGCGCCGCTCCGCGATGTCGAGGTTCGACATGATCTTGACGCGCGACAGGATGGCCGCCTCCATCTGCTTGGGCGGGTTCATCATGTCGTGCAGCACGCCGTCGATGCGGTACCGCACCCGGAAGACCTTCTCGTACGGCTCCAGGTGGATGTCCGACGCGCGCTTCCGGATGGCGTCGGCGATGATCAGGTTGACGAAACGGATCGTCGGGGCTTCTTCCGCCTCGCGCCCGAGCTCCGCGATGTCGACCTTCATGCCCTTGTCGACCAGCTCGAGGTTCGTGTCGATGCCCGTCGACTCCTGGTCGATCAGCTTCTTGATGTCGTCGACGCCCGAGCTGTAGTTGTGGTCGATCGCCGCCCGGATGGCGCTCTCGGCCGCGAGCACCGGAATCACGTGGAGCCCCGTGGCGAACTGCACGTCGTCGATCGCGAGGACGACGGTCGGGTCCGAGAGGGCCAGCGTCAGCGTGTTCCCGACCTTGCGGACGGGGAACACCTGGTACTTCTGGACGATCTCCTTGCGCACCAGGCGCAGGATGTCGGGGTCCACCTCGACCCGGCCCAGGTTGATCACGGGGATGCCGTACTTCCGGCTGAGGAAGTCGAGCAGCTCGTCCTCGGGGATGAACCCGAGCCGCGTGAGGACCGTGGCGAGCCGCTCGCCCGAGCGGCGCTGGTCGGCGATGGCCTTGCCGGCCTGGTCCTGGGTGAGGAGGTTCTCCTTGACGAGCAGCTCGAGCAGGCGCGGATTCACGGCCGGGCGACCTCCTCGGCGAGCCCGGTCACGTCCGCGCCTTCGGCGACGCGCCCAGCGTCTCGTTCACGAGTTCAAGGAAGCGATCCAGGCCCGACCCCTTCTCGAAGAAGGAGACGGCCTTGTGGTGAGCGACCTTTTTGGCAAGGGAATCGCCGACGAGGCCGGTGATCAGGATCACGGGCAGCTCTCCGCTCGTCCGGCGGATGGCGTCCAGAACGACCAAGCCGTCCATGTCGGGCATCATGATGTCGATCACCGCCAGCTCGGGCGGAGACTCCTCGAACCGCCGGAGCGCCTCCTGACCGGAGGTCGCCCGGATCACTTGATGGCCCTCGAGTGTCAGGATGTCATCCAGGACATCCAGGACAGCCGGGGCGTCGTCGGCAACGAGGATGCGTGCCATCTCAGGTTCGGCCGGGTGAATTTTGGCAGCCTCGCGGCCAGAACAGGCAAATGTTTGTCATCGGCGAACAGTAAGGAGCAAAGGCCGTACCAGTGACGACTGGGGCGTCAGCCGGGTCAGCTCGCTCGCCGGGCGCTCGTCAGGCCCAAGAGAGACCCAAACGCGTGATAAGCATCGTCCTGGAACAGTACCAGAAGAATGCGCCGGAGGCTCGATTCCTTCGCCTCGGCGAAGTGGGCCCGCACGGCCCCGATCATCGCGACCGCGCAGTCCTTCGGCTCCACCCGGCCGGCCCCGGTCCCGAACGCCGGGAAGGCGACGCTGTGGAGGCGGAGGTCCTCCGCCCGGCGGAGGGAACTCAGCGTGGCCTGCCGCACCAGGTCCGCGTTCGACCGCTGGTCGGGCCCCATGATCGCGGCGTGGATGACGTAGTTCGCGGGAAGGTTCCCCGCGGTGGTGACCACGGCCTCGCCGCCCTCCACGGGTCCCTGCCGCATCGCTTCCTCCTCGACGATCAAGCCCCCCTTGCGCTTGATCGTCGACGCGACGCCCGTGCTCATGGAGAACTCGCTGTTGGCGGCGTTGACGATGGCATCGACCTCGCACTCGGTGATGTCACCGCGCTCGAGGTAGATGTCAGCTGGGCCCACCCGAACCTTCATCGCAGTCTCCCCTCACACCTTTCGCTGGACCGGTGGCTCCAGAGACTTTGCGTACGACCAGAGGCGCTCGAGCTCGTCGGCCGACAGGCCGGCCAGGTGGCGGCCCTCGCCCCGGGCGGCCTCTTCCATGGACGCGAAGCGCCGGCCGAACCGGTCAACGGCCGACTGCAGCGCGCCCTCGGGATCCACGTCCGCCAGCCGGGCCACGTTGACGACGGAGAACAAGAGGTCCCCGAGCTCTTCCCGGAGGGCCTCGGCGCCGCCCCGGTCCAGCGCTTCGGCGACCTCGCCCAGCTCCTCCCGGACCTTCTCGAGCGCCCCCGTCGCGTCCGGCCAGTCGAAGCCCACGCGGGACGCCTTGTGCTGCACGCGTTGGGCACGATGGAGCGCCGGCAGGGCGCGCGGCACGCCGGCGAGGGCCGATCGCGATCCCTCGTTCTCCTTGTCCTTGATGGCTTCCCACTGGGCCAGCGCCTCGGCGGCGCTGCCGACGGGGCGGTCGCCGAAGACGTGGGGATGCCGCCGGGTCATCTTGGCGACGAGCGCCGCGACGAGATCGGCCATCGTGAACTCGCCGCGCTCCCGCGCGATCTCCGCGTGGAAGACGACCTGGAAGAGAAGGTCGCCGAGCTCCTCGCGGATGCGGCCGGCGTCGCCGGTCTCGAGGGCGTCGAGAACCTCGTAGGTCTCCTCGACGAGGAAGGGACGGAGCGATTCGCGGGTTTGCTCTCGATCCCACGGACACCCGCCTTCGCCGCGCAGGCGGGCCATCATCGTCAGCAACTCGAGGAAACGCTGGCCGGCGTCGGCGCTCGACATCTGAGGCCCCATCGTGGGCGTTCTGCGGGGTCGATGACGGCTGACCGCCGCAGGGCGCGGCCAGTATAGCACGGGCCTCTCGGGACGCTCCGCGCTTGTCCGGGGTAGGTTCGTGTGCTAGCGTCAGTTCGCTTCCGGCGGGCTCGGCCCCGAGCCCCGCACTCGAGGGAGGAGCCATCGGTGTCCGAGCGAGAGCCCGATCCCGGTTTCAGCTTCGTGGATCGCCGCCGGCGTGGCGGCGAGGAGGAGTCCGCCCCGTCCCGACCGGCGCCGACGCCCACCCCCGTGGTGGAGCCGCCGCGTCCCAAGGCCCCGCCGCCGCCGGCCGCCCCGTCGCCACTGGCCGCGCCGGGACCCGGGGCCGCCTCGGGCGGGCCGGCGGGGGCGCCGAAGGCCGACCTGACGTCCCTGCTGGTGATGCTCTACGGGGACGCCATGGCCAACATGGGGCAGGCCCCGGACCCGGCGACCGGGCGCCCGCACCTCGACCTGGAGCAGGCGCGGTTCGTGATCGACCTCCTGGCGATGCTCCAGGACAAGACGCGCGGCAACCGGACGCCGGAGGAGGATGCCGTCATGGAGGAGATGCTCGGCGCCCTCCGGATGGGCTTCGTCCGGCTGAGCCAGGCGCGGCGCGGAGGGCGCTGAGAGCTTCCTAGCCGGGCGCCCCGTGGCCCGCCCCGCGGCGCCGCGTATGGATGACGAGGCGCCCGGGCTCGACGTCAACCCGCTCCACGATCCGCGGCATCCGCCAGGTGAGCGCCCGCGGACGCCCACCCATCACGGTCCAGAGCCACGAGACCGGCACCCACTGCTGGCCGACGGCGGCCGTCTCGGCGAGGAACTCGGCCTGGCCCGTGGCCGACACTGAGATGCGGCCCCGCGCCGCGACCCAGACCGGATAGTCCGCCAGGGCGCGCGGCGTCAGGCGGGCCATCGTCGATCCCAGCCCCGCCTCGACCAGCCGCCCGAGGGTCGTCAGGCCGCCCAGTTCCGCGCCGTCCGGATCGATCCGGGCGCGGACCGGCCAGACCGGGGCGTCCCGGACCTCCACATGCTGGGCCAGGAACGCGTTGACCTCGGCGGCCGAGAGGACCAGGGGGTCCTGGCGTGAACTGAGGCCGGCCTCCCGGAGCAGCAGCTGAGCCACGACGCTCTGGACGTGGATGCTGGCCTGCGGGTCCGGGGCCGGCGGCGGGCCGTCAGGGAGGGCCAGGGTCCGTCCCAGGAGGGTCATCGCCGCGATCCCGGGCAGGAGGACGGCCAGGACGAGGACGATCCCCCGCCAGCGGCCCTTACGGCCCCCCATGGCGCCACCATACGGGCTCACCGGCAGAGAGGCAACCTTGACATGAGTCATATCAGCTTGTATATGAACTAGAGACTCAGGTCACTCTGGAGGATGGCTTCCATGGATCGATGGCGGATCGAGCGGTTGGACCCCTTCCGAGAGCTGACGGACATGCAGACGGAGATCAACCGGGCGTTCGACGCCTACTTCGGGCCTCGGACGGCCGCCCCCGAGCGGACCTGGGCGCCCGCGATCGATGTCTACGAGACCCGCGACGATCTGGTCGTGGCAGTCGAGTTGTCCGGGGTCCGCGAGAAGGACATCCACCTCTCCATGATGGGCGACGTGCTGAGCCTCCGCGGGCAGCGGGGCACCGCCGCGGACGCGCGCGAGGAGAACTACCACCGCATCGAGCGATGGTCCGGGCCCTTCGAGCGCCACGTCCAACTGCCGATTCCCGTCCAGGCGGACAAGATCCGGGCCAGTTACCGCGACGGCGTTCTCGAGATCCGGCTCCCGAAGCTCCCCGAGGTGCGGCCGCGCGAGATCAAGATCGAGGTCGGCTAGGAAGGACACCCCGGGCGTCCCGCGGAGGGCAGCCCGAATTTCAAGGAGACAGCACGCAATGGCCAAGGTAATCGGAATCGATCTCGGAACCACCAACTCGGTCGTCGCCGTCGTCGAGGGCGGTGATCCGGTCGTCATCCCCAACACGGAAGGCAACCGGCTCACGCCCTCCGTGGTCGGCTTCGCCAAGGAGGGGGAGATCCTGGTCGGGCAGGTCGCCAAGCGCCAGGCCATCACGAACCCGGAGAACACCGTCTTCTCGATCAAGCGCTTCATGGGCCGGCGCTACGACGAGGTCCAGCGCGAGATCAAGCTCGTCCCCTACAAGGTCGTGAAGGCCTCGAACGGCGACGCGCGGGTCGAGATCCGCGGCAAGCAGCACGCGCCGCCCGAGATCTCGGCCATGATCCTGCGGAAGCTCAAGGAGTCCGCCGAGGCCTATCTCGGCGAGAAGGTCACGAAGGCGGTCATCACCGTGCCCGCCTACTTCAACGACAGCCAGCGGCAGGCCACCAAGGACGCGGGCACCGTCGCCGGCCTGGAGGTCCTGCGCATCGTGAACGAGCCGACCGCCGCCGCGCTCGCGTACGGGCTCGACAAGAAGAAGGAAGAGACGATCGCGGTCTACGACCTCGGCGGCGGCACCTTCGACGTCTCGATCCTGGAGATCGGCGACGGCGTCTTCGAGGTGAAGGCGACGAACGGCGACACCCATCTGGGCGGTGACGACTTCGACCAGAAGGTCATGGAGTGGATCGCCGAGGAGTACCGGAAGGAGCACGGGATCGACCTCCAGAAGGACCGGATGGCCCTCCAGCGACTCAAGGAGGCGGCGGAGAAGGCCAAGATGGAGCTGTCGAGCACGCTCCAGACCGAGATCAACCTGCCGTTCATCACCGCCGACGCCAGCGGACCCAAGCACCTCGTGATGACGCTGACGCGGGCCAAGCTCGAGTCCCTGGTCATGGACCTCATCGAGCGGACGACCGAGCCGTGCCGCCAGGCCATGAAGGACGCCGGGGTGACGGCGAAGCAGATCGACGAGGTCATCCTGGTCGGCGGCCAGACCCGCATGCCGAAGGTGCAGGAGCTCGTGCGGGACCTCTTCGGCAAGGAGCCCCACAAGGGGGTCAACCCGGACGAGGTCGTCGCGATCGGCGCGGCCGTCCAGGCGGCGATCCTGGCGGGCGAGGTCAAGGACGTCGTCCTCCTGGACGTGACGCCCCTGTCCCTCGGCATCGAGACGCTCGGCGGCGTGATGACGCACCTGATCGAGCGCAACACGACCATCCCGACGAAGAAGTCCGAGGTGTTCTCCACCGCGGCCGACAGCCAGACGTCGGTCGAGGTGCACGTCATGCAGGGGGAACGGCCGATGGCGCGCGACAACCGCACGCTCGGCAAGTTCCACCTGGTCGGCATCCCGGCGGCGCCACGCGGCGTGCCGCAGATCGAGGTCACCTTCGACATCGACGCCAATGGCATCCTCAACGTGTCGGCCAAGGACCGCGCCACCGGCAAGGAGCAGGCGATCACGATCACGGCGTCGTCCGGCCTCTCCAAGAGCGACATCGACAACATGGTGCGGGACTCCGAGACCCACGCGGAGGAGGACAAGCAGCGCCGCGAGGAGATCGAGGTCACGAACCAGGCGGACTCGATGGCGTACAGCGTCGAGCGGCAGCTCGCCGAGCACGGCGACAAGGTGGCCGCGGCCGACAAGACCGCGATCGAGGAGGCCATCAAGGAAGTCCGCGCGGCGCTCGAAGCGAAGGATGTGCCGCGGGTCAAGCGGGCCAGCGAGACCCTGACCAAGGCGTCGCACAAGATGGCGGAGGCGCTCTACCGGGACGCCCAGGCCAAGGGCGGCCCGGGCCCGGGTGCGGGCGGCGAGACCGACGGCGCCGGGAACGGACGGACGAAGACGGCCCAGGGCGAGGTCGTGGACGCGGAGTTCGAGGACCTCGGGCCGAAGAACTAGCACCGGGACGAGGGCGCCGGCGAGGAGCGACGGGTGAGCAAGCGCGACTACTACGAGGTCCTCGGGGTCTCGCGAGAGGCCCCGGCGCTCGAGATCCGTCGCGCCTACCGGCGCCTCGCCCGGCGCTACTCGCCGGACGTCAACCTCTGGGACGTGCGCGCGGAGTCGCTGTTCGAGGAGATCCAGGAGGCGTACCGCGTGGTCGGGGATCCGGCCGCGCGGTCCTTCTACGACCGCCTCGGGCACCAGGCCGTCGCGCCGGGTCGGGACGCGCCCGCCGGCGGGCCGGCGCCGCGCGGCGAGGACATCCACTCCGTGATGGAGCTGGACCTGGAAGAGTCGCTGCGGGGAGTGCGGGCGGAGATCGAGGTCACGCGACTCGAGCCGTGCGAGGCCTGCCGGGCCTCGGGCGGGGCGGGCAGCCAGGCCGCGTCCCCCTGCGCGGTGTGCGAGGGCCGGCCGGTACGGGTCGGGATGCACCGGGACCGCCCGGTGACAGCCCGCTGCGCGGCGTGCGGCGGGACGGGCTGGCGGCTGCCGCCGCCCTGCCCCGCGTGCCAGGGGCGCGGCACGCGACCCCGGCCCGTCCGGATCCCGATCGCGGTCCCGCCCGGCGTGGACACGGGCGCGCAGGTGCGCGTCGTTGGCGAGGGGCACGCCGCCCCGGCCCCCGGCCGCCGCGGCGACCTGATCGTGATCACGCGGGTCCGGCCGCATCCTTTCTTCACCCGGAAGGGCGATCACCTCCACTGCGAGGTACCGCTGACGGTGCCGGAGGCGGCGCTCGGGGCGCGGATCCAGATCCCGACGCCCGAGGGTCCGGTGGTCGTGACCATCCCGGCCGGGACCCAGGCGGGCCAGACGCTCCGCGTGCGGGGCAAGGGCTGTCCCCGCCTCGGGCGCGAGGGGCGGGGGGATCTCCTCGTGGAGACGCGGGTCCTGATCCCGCGGAACGCCGATCCCGCGCTCGAGGAGGTGCTGCAGGCCCTCCGCCGCCTCCTGCCGGAGGACCCGCGGGCGGATCTCTGGCGGGCCCAGGACCACCCGGGGGTGCGGGGCGAGGGGCGCCGGTGAGCGAGCGGGGGCGGCCGCTCTACCGGATCAGCGTGGTGGCCGAGATGCTCGAGCTCCACCCGCAGACGCTCCGGCTCTACGAGCGGAAGGGCCTCATCCGGCCGAGCCGCACGACCGGGAGGACGCGGGTGTACTCCGCGGAGGACGTGGAGGACATCCGGCTGATCCTCCGGCTCGGGCGGGAGCTCGGAGTGAATCTCGCGGGGATCGAGATCATCTTAAAGATGCGCCGCCAGATGCAGGCGATGCAGCAGGAGCTGGAGGCGGTGGCCTCCCACGTAGGCCGCGAGCCCGGCACCCCCGTCCCGGACGGAGCGGCCGCGGCCCGCGGCGGCTTGGTCCGGGTCGCGGACCGGCAACTTCGCAAACTCGATGTCGGCTAGGACGGGGGCGAGAATGACACGTTCGCGATCGAGCAAGCGACCCGCCGACGTGCAGGCGGAGCTGAAGGCGCTGCTCCTCCAGAAGCGCGCCGAGCTCGTGGCCAAGCTGAAGGACGAGCGCGAGGGTCGCATCGAGGCGACGGCGCGGCGCGAGAAGGTCGAGGGCATGCCGTTCGGCGACCGCCCCGCCCTGTCGCCCGACGACGAGATGGGGTTCGCGGTGGCGGACCGGCGGGCCGGCATGCTGGCCCAGGTCGACCTCGCCCTGAAGAAGATGGAAGAAGGCAGCTACGGGCGCTGCGAGGCGTGCGAGGAGGAGATTGCGGCCGCCAGGTTGCGGGCCCATCCCTTCGCGGTGCGTTGCACGCGGTGCCAGGAAATATTTGAGCGCGATCAGTCGCGCTCGGAGGCGGGTGGGTCCCGGACTCGAGGCCTGCCCGAAGACAACGCATGAACGAGACCGACATCCGCATCGAGACGAGCCCGGCCCCCGGCGGCGCGGTCCGCCCCGAGACCGGTAAGCCGGACGAGCTGGCCATCTTGCCGCTCCGCGAGACCGTGCTGTTCCCGCAGGCCGTGATCCCGCTCGCGGTCGCGCGGCCGTCCTCTGTCCGCGCAGTGGACGAGGCCGTCCTCGGGCACCGCCTGATCGGCGTGCTCACCCAGCACGACGCCACCCAGGAGACGCCGGCGCCACAGGATCTCCATCGCATGGGGACCGTGGCGACCATCCACCGGATGCTCAAGCAGTCCGACGGGACGATCCGCCTGGTCGTCCAGGGCCTGGAGCGGTTCCGGGTGGTGGAGTTCACCCAGACGACGCCACACCTCCGCGCCCGCATCGAGCGGGTGCCGGACCTCGCGCCGGCCGACGACGACGTGGAGGCGCAGGCGCTCGCCCGCCAGGCGCAGACGCTCTTCCAGCGCATCGTCGAGCTGTCGCCGACCCTGTCGGACGACCTCCTGCCCCTGGTCACCGGCGCGGGCGACGCGGGCCGGGTGATCGACCTCATCGCGTCGACCCTGCCCTCCCTGACCACGGTGGAGCGGCAGACCCTCCTCGAGACGCCGGACGTCAAGGCGCGGCTCCAGGCGCTGGTCGAGTCGCTCACGAAGGAAGCCGAGGTCCTCGAGCTCGGATCGAAGATCCACTCGCAGATCCAGAGCGAGATGACGAAGACCCAGCGGGAGTACTACCTGCGCGAGCAGATGAAGGCGATCCAGAAGGAGCTGGGCGAGGGCGACGAGCGGGGCCAGGAGCTCACCGAGCTCCGCGAGAAGATCGAGGCGGCCGGCATGTCCGAGGAGGCGCACCGGGAGGCGCTCCGCGAGCTGGACCGGCTCACGAAGATGCCGCCAGCGGCCGCCGAGTACTCGGTCGCCCGAACGTACCTCGAGTGGCTCGTGGCCCTGCCGTGGCGCAAGGAAACCCCGGACGACATCGACCTCGCCCGGGCCCGCGCGGTCCTCGACGAGGACCACTGGGGCCTCGGCAAGATCAAGGAGCGCCTGCTGGAGCACCTGGCGGTCCGCAAGATCCGGCCGGAGGGAAAGGCGCCGATCCTCTGCTTCGTGGGCCCGCCGGGCGTGGGCAAGACCTCGCTCGGCCGCTCGATCGCGCGGGCCCTCGGGCGGAAGTTCCACCGCATCGCCCTCGGTGGCATGCGGGACGAGGCCGAGATCCGCGGGCACCGGCGGACGTACATCGGCGCCCTGCCCGGGCAGATCGTCCAGGGCCTCCGGCGCGCCGAGTCGAAGAATCCGGTGTTCATGCTGGACGAGATCGACAAGCTCGGCTTCGACTTCCGGGGCGACCCGGCGTCGGCGCTCCTCGAGGTGCTGGATCCGGAGCAGAACTCGACGTTCCGGGACCACTACCTGGACGTGCCGTTCGATCTCTCGCGGGTGCTGTTCGTCACGACCGCGAACCTGCTCGACCCGGTCCCGGCGCCGCTCCGCGACCGGATGGAGATCATCGAGCTGCCCGGCTACACGGAGGACGAGAAGGTCGAGATCGCCCGGCGTCACCTGGCGCCGAAGCAGGCCGGCGAGCACGGTCTCGTCCTCGACCGCGACGTCGTGCTGACCGAGCCTGCGCTCCGGCTCATCGCGCGGAGCTACACGCGCGAGGCGGGCGTGCGGAGCCTCGAGCGTGAGATCGCGGCCATCTGCCGGAAGATCGCGCGTCGCCGGGCCGAGGGCGACCTCGAACCCGTCACCGTGGACCCCGCGCGGGTGACCGCGCTCCTCGGATCGCCGCGCTTCCTCATCGAGGAGGAGGTCGCCGAGCGGACGCGCACCGCCGGCGTGGCGGTGGGGCTTGCGTGGACGCCAACCGGCGGCGACGTGTTGTTCGTCGAGGCCTCGCGGATGACGGGGGGCAAGTCGCTCACCCTCACCGGGCAGCTCGGCGACGTCATGAAGGAGTCCGCCCAGGCGGCGGTCTCGTGGGTCCGTGCCCACGCGGCGGAGCTCGGCATCGCGCCCGACTTCTGGATGCGCTCCGACCTCCACCTGCACGTCCCGGCCGGCGCCATCCCGAAGGACGGCCCCTCGGCGGGCGTGACCATGGCAACCGCCCTGGTCTCGCTCCTCCGGCGTCAGCCGATCCGGCCCGGGCTCGCGATGACGGGCGAGATCACGCTCTCCGGCCGGGTGCTGCCGGTCGGCGGCATCAAGGAGAAGGTCCTGGCCGCCCACCGAATGGGCCTGACCGCGGTGATCCTGCCCCATCAGAACGAGCGGCAGCTCCTCGAGGACGTCCCGGCGGACGTCCGGGCCCAGCTGGAGATCCACCTGGTGCGCAGCGTGGCCGAGGTCTTGCATTTTGCTCTGCCCGATGCGTCGCACTGGAACCCGCTGGACGGGGAGCTGGAGCTCGAGCTGGCCGGGAAAGGTTCGCTCTGACGGCAAGATAGCAGTCAGATTGACAGGCCTAGAGGGGCTCCGTAGACTGGCCTCCGGTTACCCAAGCATGGGGCGAATCCTGCCAGTTTGCGCCAGCCTCCTCGGCCTGGTCGTCACGGCCACCCCCGCCCTCGCCGGCTCCATGTACCGGTTCGAGGACGAGCAGGGGGTGGTCCACTACACCAACGTCCCGGGTGACCCCCGCTACGCGTTCGTTCGCAAGGAGGCCGAGCCGCCCACCCCCAAGCCCGCCGCCGAGGTGAGCGGGGGGCTCTCGCAGGGTCTCCGCACCTACGCCCACGTGATCCGCGCCGCCGCCGAGCGCTACGGCGTGGAGACGCGACTCGTCGAGGCGATCGTACAGGCGGAGTCGGCCGGCAACCCGACCGCGGTCTCCCCGAAGGGCGCACGCGGGCTGATGCAGCTCATGCCCGAGCGCGCCGCGCTCCTGGGCGTGCGGAACTCCTTCGACCCGCACCAGAACGTGGACGGCGGGGTCCGGCACATCCGCGACCTGCTTCAGAACTTCGGCGGGGACGTGACGCTGGCCGTCGCGGCCTACAACGCCGGCGAGGGCGCGGTGCGGAGCTACGGCGGCGTGCCGCCGTTCGCCGAGACGCGCGAGTACGTCCGGCGCGTGCGCGCCCTCTACGACGGCGGCAGCGCGCTCGCGTCGAAGGCCGTGGCCCTCGTCACCGCGCCCCAGCGCGTCTACCGCGAGGTGGCCGAGGACGGCACGCTCACCTTCACGAACGTGCCGCCCCGGAGCCCGGCGCCCGGCGCCGGCCGCTTCTAGCCCGCCGGCGTCTCGATCCGCCTTCGCGTCCGCGGCGCCCGCGGACGGCCTCCGCTACCCGAACGCCTGACCGTAACGCTCCCGGTGGGCGACCGCCTGGAGGGGCTTCCGGTCCTTCCTCCCCTTCCCGACCGCACCGGCGGGATAGCCGAGTGGCAGGATGGCCAGGACGTCGAGCTTGGTTGGGATAGCGAGGAGCGCCCTGACCTCGTCCAGCCCGCCGAACCCGACCCAGTTGGAGCCCACCCCGTCCGCCCAGGCGGCAAGCAGCATCGACTGGATCGCCCGGCTCGCGTCCGAAACGGCGAACGGGGTCTTGTCCACGGCGACGACGACCGCGGCCGCCGCCTGCGCGACGTGCCCGCCGGTCCGGGCGAGGGCGCCGAGCTTCTGGAGCGTCGCGCGGTCCTGGACCACGACGAAGTGCCACGGCTGGAGGTTCTTGGCGCTCCCGGTCAGGCGCCCGGCCTCGACCACGCGCCGGAGGGTCGCCTCCGGGACGGGCTTGTCCTGGTAGCGCCGGATCGCCAGCACCGTGCGGATCGCCTCGAACGTGTCCATCAGGCTCCTTTTGGCGCCTCGCGCCCTGGTACGTCCCGGACCATCTCGAGCACCGTCTCGGTGGGAGTGTGTTCGAGCGGCTCCCGCCCGCCGGTCGGTCTGAACCCACAGCGATGGTACAGGCGAATGGCCTCGTGGTTCGTGGAGGTCACTCCGAGATACAGGTGCGCGGCACCCCGCCCGCGGGCCCAATCGGTCACCGCGCCCACGAGCGCTGCCCCGATGCCCTGCCCCCGGGCCGCGGGCTCGACGAACATGCCCACGAGCGCGAAGCGGGACCCCATCGTCTCGTCCACCATGCCGGTGACGAGACCGACCCAGCAATCCCTGTCCTCGGCGACGAACGTGACGCGATCCACGCCCGCAGCGCCGTGTCGCGCGCGCTCGTGCCAGACCGCGTCATCGAACGCCTGCTCTCGCGCGAGCGTCGAGCCGTATGCCAGCGGCGTGTCGGCCAGGGCCTGGAGGCGCAGCGCGCGCACGCGCAGGCCCTCGTCTGGCCGGACCCGGCGGATCCGGACGCTCATCCCCGCCGCGGCCGCCGGCGCTCCCGGAGGTACTTGCGCCAGGGCTGCCAGTAGTACGTCTTCCACCCGTCGGTCACGCCGCGGGCGTCGCGGTCCGCCACGTTGACGTGGACCAGCCGGATGCGCCCCGACCGGCCGCGGGGCTCGAAGCTGAGGACCAGGATCGAGTCGGGGTCCCGCAGGCCGAACCCGGTCGAACGCCAGGTCTGGACGATCATGCGTCCGGGCTCCGTGTGGAGCATCCGTCCCGAGAGGGCCCCGTTGAATGCGCGGAAGGGCGCGCCGGGCCTCGCGCCGATCCTCACCGGTGCGCCCGTGATCGCCGCGTGGCGCTTCGGATCGAGGTACATCCGGTAGAGCTCCCCGGCCGGCGCCGGGAGCGTCACGCGCTGCTGGATCGTCTTCGGCATGGTCGCCGCCCTCCGGGGTCAGTTCGGCTCGAGCGTGACGACGCTCGCGCGCGGGTCGATCGTCACAGAGAAGAGCGCGAGGAAGTCCCGTCCGAGCAGCCCGTCCGCCTGCGGGATGCCCGCATCGTGGGCGACGATGGCCAGGGGGCCCGCGCGCGCGTTGCCCACCTCGACCGAGTCCACCCAGAACACCTCCGCGCGCGTCACGCCGGTCACGCCCCTGATCTCCGCTTCCTGCGTCTGGGTTGGGTAGACGCCGAGGCGGGCCAACGCCGCCGGTGCCACCATGGTCCGGTCAGCCCCCGTGTCCAGGACCAGCGTGACGGGGCCCGCGCCGTTGATCCGAGCGGCGACGACGATCGGCGAGCCCGCGACGAACGGGATGGTGGTCGAGCCGGACCGCGCCGGCGGCGGCGCAGGTGGTGCCGCGTCGACGGGAGACGTCGCCAGGGCGCGCGCCGCGGCCCGGTAGCGCTCCGGCACGCTCTCAATACCGGTCGTGTAGTGGACGACACCCTGCTCGTCCACCCAGTGGTAGACCTGCGCCCTCGCGTCCGTGGCGAGGGCGCAGGCCAGGAACACGACGAGGGTGATCGAGGATCGGGACGAGCGACGACGGCGCCAGCGCCGACTCACCGCCGTGTGCTCCTCACCACTCGCACCCCGGGTCGCCCGATGTGCCCAGACGGGGCAGCCGGCCCTAGGGGGAGCTCTCCTCGGGATACTCGACGGAGTGGAGACGCACGTCGAACCGCTGTTCGGTGCCGCGCGGCCGCAGCGGGATGCTGAACGACTCGAGATCCGAGGCGGACCTCCAGTGGACCCGGACCGGCGCCGTGAAGCTCACGACGGCGCCGGTCACGTCGAATCCGAGAAGCTGCACCCAGGCGCTCCCGAGGAGGTGCTGGCGGCGCTCGACGAGCCCGGTGGCGACGACGAGCCGAGGGTCCAGGCTGAGCTGCCAGTGGAACTCCACCGGGGGGGCCGACGTGTGGAACGGGAAGTCCGCCGGCCGCGGGCCCGGCGTGGCCGCGCAGCTCGCCGCGAGGAGACCGATGACGAGGAGCGCCGCCGCCCGGCCCCGGACCCCACGCCATCGCGCGCCAACGTTCGCCTCCGTCACCACCTGCCGCCCGCGACTCTCACGGTCTCACCGCGGTGCGCGCCGCACAAGAGCGCGCTCCTCGACGGCTCGCGCCGCGGCGGCGGCCGGGGTCTCAGGCGAAGCGCGGCAGGTGGCGGCGGACGAACTGGCCGATGACGCGACGATCGAGCGAGAGGAGGAAGTTCTGCTCGACCAGACAGGGCGAGTAGCACGCCACGCACCCGTGGCCATGGAGGCGACGCCAGGCGGTCTCGACCCCGTCGGCGACGACGCTCCCCCCCGTGATCCGGCCGGCGGTGGCCACGCAGGGATAGGCGGTGCCGTCCGGGTCGATCGACAGGTAGAAGCGCCCGGCCTGGCACTGCGGGCCGTCGCGCCGGCGCGGGTCGTCAGCGGGTAGCTCGTGCGCCTCGAACCGGTCGCGCGCGTAGTCGCCCCAGCGCATCGCGTAGCGGTACGTGACCTCGGAGAACAGGACGCGCGGGTTCCGGCGGGCGAGGATCGCGAGGCGGTCGAGGAGCTCGCGGATGGCCTCGTCCTCGGCCTTGAGCGTGGCCGCCTGGTGCCAGAGGTCCGACGCGCCGCTCCGCATCACGTTCACCGTGACGTGGAGGTCGCGAGCCTCGCAGAACGCCAGCAGCGCGTCGAGGTGCGGCGCCGTCCGGGCCGACATGACCGCGTTCAGCTTGACGGGGATCCCCGTCGCCCGGGCGGCGGCGAGGGCCCGCTGCACGGCGGCGAACACGCCGGCGCCCCGCTGCGCGTCGTTGGCAGGCCCGGGCGCGTCGAGGCTCAGGACCAGCGTGTCGAGGCCCCGGATGTCGTCGATCCGCCGGGGGACCATCAGGCCGTTCGAGGTGAGGACGCACGCCATGCCACGCGCGCGCACGTGGTCGATGATCTCCCCGACGTCGGGCCGGAGGAGGGGCTCGCCGCCGAGGATCCCGACCCGGCGGCAGCCCAGGTCGGCCAGCTGGTCGACCACCCCCAGCCACTCGGCGGTGGTCAGCTCCGGCGTGTTCCGGTACGGCGAGCTGCAGTAGAGGCACCGGAGATTGCACCGGTGGGTCAGGTAGAGGCCCGCCGACAGGAGGGTCGGCGTCCCCCGCCAGTGGGCGGCGAGCACGCGGGCCGCGGTGGTCAGGGTGGTGGTCACCGCCCCGCCTGCTCCGGGCGCCGCGCGGCCTCGCCGCCCGACGGCAGCTCGGCCGACGCCGCCACCGGGCGGCGGGCGAGGTAGCCGCGCCAGAAGTTCGCGAGGACGGCCGGCCGGAGGTCGAAGATCGCCCGGTTCTCGTTGAGCCACGTGTTGTAGCAATCGAAACAGGAGTGGTGCTGGGCGTGGCGCCACGCGGTCTCCACGCCGTCGCGGAGCGCGTTCTTCGGCTTGAAGGTGCCGACGTGGAGGACGCACGGGTAGATGTCGCCGTTCGGCTCCATCTGGAGGAAGTAGCGGCCCGCCGTGCACGGGGAGACCTCGCCCGGCCGCTCGACCCGCTCGAGCCGGAAGTCGTCCCAGGCAAGCGTGTGGCGGTAGGAGCGCGTGGTGAAGAGCACGGGCTCCCCCGCCTCCTTGGCCGCGATGATCTTGGCGAGGATCGCGCGGATCTCGGGGTCCGACGGCAGGTGCGTCGCGGCGCCGGCCCCGTACATCTCCTCGTTGGACTGGAGGATCTGGAAGTTCACGGACACGCCGAAGCGCCGAGCGGTGGCGAGGAGCCAGTCGATCTCCCCCGCGCTCTCGCGCGTGATGACGGCGCTCAAGAAGAAATCGAGGCCCTCGCGGGCGCTGACCTCGATGGCTCGCATCACCCGGCGCCACGACCCCGCGCCACGCTGCCCGTCGTGCGCTGCCTCGCGCCCGTCGATGGAGATCACGAGCTCGTCGAGCCGGCGCACGGTGTCGATCTTCTGGGGGATGAGGAAGCCGTTGGTCACCATCGCCGCCCGCATCCCCAGACGCCGGACCTCCTCGACCAGCTCGCCGATGTCCGGGCGCAGGAGCGGCTCGCCGCCGAGGAACTTGACGCGCACCGTCCCCAGCCCGGCGAACTCGGCGAGGAGCGTCCGGTGCTCGGCGGTGGTGAGCTGCGGGTCCTCGCGGTTGGGCGAGTTGCAGTAGACGCAGCGCGCGTTGCACCCGTTCAGGAGCGAGTACTGGACGAAGAAGGGCCGCGCCCCGCCGGTGAGTCGCGCGGCGAGGATCTGCGCGCCGATCCCGAGCTTCTGGCCGGGTGTCACCGGACGGCCTCGCCGGCGGCGGATCGGCCGGCCACCGCCACCTTCTCGAACGAGGCCCGCTGCCGCCAGAGCGGCAGGGCAAGCAGGGCCACCACGAGGGTGGGCGCGATCACCCCGGCCAGCGCGAGGAGCGCGGCGGCCTGTCGGGCCCGACGCGAGATCCAGCAGGCGATGGCGGCCAGGCTCACCGCCCCGCCAAGGGCGAGCCGCCCCGCCGGCGAGGTCATTGCCTCGCCCAGCCCGGCGAGAGCGAGGCCGGCGGTGACCAGGAGCAGGAGCGGCAGGATCGTCAGGTGGGCGGCGCGCCACAGGAAGACCGTCCGGGCCGCCGGCGTCATGGCGGCCACCCGGGGCAGGAACCGGAAGACCTCACGCAGGTAGGCGTGCGCGCGGCGAAACTTGTGGCGGACGAGCTCGCCGAGCCGGCGGGGCGAGCGCAGCTCGGTGACGGCGACCTCGATCAGCTCCACCCGTCGGCCGGCCGCCATCGCCGTGAAGGCCACGTGGAGGTCGTCGGCCACCACGTCGTCGGGCCAGGCGGTCAGGAGCTCGCGCCGGACCGCGAAGCACGGACCCGCCACCAGGGACGCGCAGCCGAGCCGCCCTTCCCGCCCGCGCAGGTAGTTGCCGAGCCGCCAGTGGAGGGCCTCGAGCGGATGCGGTCCGGCAGGGGTCACGGGCGCGCCGACCACGCCCACCGCGCGGTCGGCTTCCCCGGCGGCGACCAAGCGTTCGAGGGTCTCCGCCGGCAGGCGGGCGTCGGCGTCGGTCACGACGACCCAGGGCGCGTCACCGCGGCGCAGGCCGGCGTTCAGCTGGGCCGTCTTGTCGGCCTGCGGGAACCGGACGAGCGAGAAGCGTGCATCCCCCACGATCTGCGCCGCGACGAGGGCCGCGGTGCCGTCCGACGAGGCGCCGTCCACGACAAACACGCGCAGCCGGTCGGGGGGATACCGGAGCTCGAGCAGGTCCCGGAGCTTCCCCTCGATCCAGCCAGCCTCGTTCCGCACCGCCACGATCACGTCGACCCGCGGCCACGTCGCGGGCCGTGGCGCGGGATCGGCAGCGGACGCGTCGTGCCGGGCGAGCCACGCGAGATACCCGAGGACGAGGCCGCCCTCGAGCAGGACGGTCAGGAGCGCGAGCCATGCCCAGTCAGGGAGGCTCAGCGCCACGCGCGCCTCACCGAGCGTCCGCCGTCCGTCGTCACGGACCGAACTGGCATCGCCGCTCCTCGTGTCGAGATCGCCGCGAACCGCCCACGGGCACCGCGCCGCCGCGTTCCGGGAAGCCTGGCGGAGTGTAGCGTGGGCCGACGCGTCCCGGCAAGCGGCGAGCGAACTCCGCCACGACGGCGGGCCGAGGCTGCGGCAGGCGAGCACCTCGGTCAGGTGCTCCAGGCCGATCGCGACGGCGCCCGCCAGGTCCGCGATCGCCCGCGCGAACCTTCAGCACGCGATCGCGCGCGGATCCGCGACCCGACACCGACCCACCGGGCGGATATGACGGCCTACGGCCGCCCTGAGCGGGCGATCGGGAGCCTTAGGACGTGCGGCCGTGACTGACGGTGCGCGACGGCGCCGGGCGTACCCTTCCCAGGGCGGCGCAGTCTGACCGCGCGCAACTCCCCGCGCGGAAGGTCCCCTCCAGCCTGAGACTAGGACGCTGGAGTCCAGGAGTTGCCGGGCCGGCACGCTGCCGGATCCGCACTCTCGGGCGCGTCCGAGAAGGTAGCCGTCATTGCCGAGATTCTCCGCGAATCGGCCGCGCTGATGGTGCGGTTCCCCTGGATTGACTCGAGCCGACCACCGGCGAGCCGCAGACCACAGAGATCCTCGTACCCGACCAAACGCCGGGTCGAGCCTTGAAACTCGACGTACTCGATCCGGGCGTTCACGCGAGCCGCATCGCTCGGCTTGTACACCGTGACTCGCCACGACCACTTCCAGTCCGGCTGACGCCGATCGACGACTCCGAAGCGGATTGCGACGACTTCAATGGGGGAGGTGCTCGATTCCTGCCTCGCCGAGACCTTCCCGACGATCGGAGGCGTTCGGTCGGACGACACCACGGGCCAGCCGAGGAGGCCGGCCCCGATCAATACCATGGCAAGCCCAGTCGCGAATCCTCCCACGGCGGTCATCGGGGTCCGCCACGCGCCCCATCGCTCGTGGCCAAACTGGCGCTGGGTCGACGCGGCGACGGCCATGCCGAGAACGACCGCGGCGCGGCCCGGGCTGCCAAGATATCCCGCCCATGTCTGGCGCGCGGGAGTCAGACCGCTCGCCGCGCGGACCAAGCGCCGTCGGCGCGTCCCGACCACGCCGGCGCCCAGCGTGGCCATGGCCTGGCCCGTGTCGCGCAGACGAACCGCCGCTCGCGACGCGCTGGTCAGCGCGCTGAGCGCGCCTCGCCCCGCCGCCTGCAGCCCGTGCCGACTCCTCGCCACCACCGCACCGCCCAGCGTGCTCGCCCCGCGGCCCGCGCGCTCGAGTCCTGCCACCCCCGCCCGCGCCGCCCCGCTCACCCCGCTCAGCACGCCTCGCCCCGCCGCCTGCAGCCCGTGCCGACTCCTCGCCGCCGCCGCGCCGCCCAGCGTGCTCGCCCCGCGGCCCGCGCGCTCGAGTCCTGCCACCCCCGCCCGCGCCGCCCCGCTCACCCCGCTCAGCACGCCTCGCCCCGCCGCCTGCAGCCCGCGCCCACTCGCCACCACCGCACCGCCCAGCGTGCTCGCCCCGCGGCCCGCGCGCTCGAGTCCTGCCACCCCCGCCCGCGCCGCCCCGCTCACCCCGCTCAGCACGCCTCGCCCCGCCGCCTGCAGCCCGTGCCGACTCCTCGCCACCGCCGCGGCGCCCAGCGTGCTCGCCCCGCGGCCCGCGCGCTCGAGTCCTGCCACCCCCGCCCGCGCCGCCCCGCTCACCCCGCTCAGCACGCCTCGCCCCGCCGCCTGCAGCCCGTGCCGACTCCTCGCCGCCGCGGCGACGCCCAGGGTAGCTAGGCCGTGGACCGGGCCGCTCAGGCCTACCGCGGCGTGGGGCACGCGGGCCAGCCCCTCGAACGCTCGACGGCCCGCCTGGCGCACCTGACGCTGGTTGACCACGGCCCCGAGAATGTGCCCATGCACCGCCTCGAGCTGCTCCGTGGCGCGACGGACCACGAACTGCGGCACCTTGCCGCCTATCACGAGAAGAATGCCGTCGACCACCGGCGCCAGCGTCGTGGCATCGCTCGCCGCCAGAACCGGAGGGGAGTCCAGAAGGACCACATCGTATTGCTCGGTCACGGCCTGGAGCAGCTCGCGCATGCGCCGAGAGAACAGGAGATCCGAGGGATTGCCCGCGAAGGGTCCGCTGGGGATGACGGAGAGGTTGGGGACCGACGTCCGCGCCACGACCGTCTCGAGCTCGGCTGTGCCCGCGAGGTAGGACGATAGTCCGACAGCACTAGGCACCTGCAATAGCGTGTGAAGGACCGGGCGTCGGAGGTCGGCGTCCACGAGCAGCACGCGGCACTCGGCTTGGGCCAGCGAGATCCCGAGGTTGGCCGTGACGCTGGACTTGCCGGCGCCCACTTCCGCGCTGGTGACCAGCACGCTGCGCGGCGTCGGCATCGCGTGGTGGAGGTAGTTCCGCAGCATTCGATAGGCCTCCGCGGCCGATGACCGCGGATCGTCCAGCAACACGGGTCGAGGAGTATGTGGCATCGTCACATCGATTCCCACTTCGACTTCCGGTCGGCAGGAATGAATTGCAAACGCGACGAAGACAACCGAGGCGCGGACCCCGCGCCCTACGAACCTCGGCGCCTTTCTGCGGCACCTCCCCGGGCCAGCCCGTCCTGGCCCACCGCCTGACTATAGGCCGATCGGATCGGAGCGGCAATAGCTCGCCGGCGGGCCGGCGCCCCTGCATCTAGATCAGGCGGCGATCGAGCGTGCGGTAGGCGAGCGCTTCCGCCAGGTGCTCCACGCCGATCGCGTCCGCGTCCGCCAGGTCCGCGATCGTCCGCGCCACCTTGAGCACGCGGTCGTGCGCGCGCGCCGAGAGCCCGAGCCGCGCCGACGCGCGGAGTAGAAGGTCTCGCCCCGCCGGTCCGAGGGGACAGTGCCGCGCGAGCTGCCGCGGCGTCAGGCGCGCGTTCACGCGCCCGCGTCCCCGCTCGCCGCGCGCCCGCTGGCGCACCCGCGCCCGGGCCACCCGCCCCTGCACCGCCAGCGACTCCGGCGAGGCCCCGTCGCGGACGCCGGGCACCTCCGGCGGCACGGGGCCCACCTCCACGTGGAGATCGATCCGGTCGAGGAGCGGCGCGGACAGGCGGCCCAGGTAGCGCGCGCGCTCCGCCGGCGTACAGACGCACCCGTCCACGCTCCGGCAGCCACGCCGGCAGGGGTTCATCGCGCCCACGAGCTGCACCTCCGCCGGCAGCCGCACCGTCCCGCCCGCGCGCGCCACCGTGAGCACCCCGTCCTCCAGCGGCTGCCGGAGCGTGTCGAGCGCGTGGGGCGCGAACTCCGGCAGCTCGTCCAGGAAGAGCACGCCGAGGTGCGCGAGGCTCACCTCGCCCGGATGCGGGAGCCGGCCGCCGCCCACGAGTCCCGCGGCGGAGACCGTGTGGTGCGGCGCCCGGAACGGCCGCCGGGTGACGAGCCCCTCCGCCGGGAGCAGTCCCGCCACGCTCCACACGCGGCTCACCTCGATCACCTCGGCCACCGTGAGCGGCGGCAGGATCGTCGGGAGCCGCCGCGCGAGCAGCGTCTTCCCGGTCCCCGGCGGGCCGATCAGCAGGAGGTTGTGGCCGCCGGCGGCGGCGATCTCCAGGGCTCGCTTCGCGTGGGCCTGACCCCGCACGTCGCCGAGGTCCACGTCGTCGGGCAGCGCGGCGACGAGAAGCTCCGCCGGCTCGGCGGGCGTCCGCGCGATCGGCTGCTCGTCGTTCAGGAACGCCGCCGCCTCGGCGAGGGAGCCCACGGCGTATACCGCGAGGGCCTCGAGCACCGACGCCTCCGCGGTGTTGCCAGCGGCCAGGAGGCAGCCGTCGAGCCCCGCGTGGCTCGCCCGGAGCGCCATCGGGAGCACCCCGCGCACGGGATGGATCGTCCCGTCGAGGGCGAGCTCGCCCACCACCAGGAGGCGCGCGAGCCGCTCGGGCTTCACCGCGCCCGTCGCGGCGAGGAGGCCGAGCGCGATGGGAAGGTCGAAGCTCACTCCCTCCTTCCGGAGGTCCGCCGGCGCCAGGTTGACGGTGACTCGCTCGAGCGGGAACGCGAAGCCGGAGTTGCGGATGGCCGTGCGGACGCGCTCCCGGCTCTCGCGCACGACCGGGTCCGGCAGGCCGACCGTCGAGAACGTGGGCAGACCCTGGCTCACGTCCACCTCGACGCGGACGAGCGCGGCGTCGACGCCGGCGAGGCAGGCGGAGAAGACCCGGGCCAGCATCACGGTCTTCGCCAGCGGCGCGATGCTCGCCCGGCGCGCGCGGCGTGCCCAGCGGTCGAGTCCACGCTTGGAGCTGTTGCAAGCAGTGATCCGGACCGGGCGACTCAGCGAATTGTGGATCCATGCGGCTGTCCCGCCGGGAGCCGCCTCGAGCGGCGGCGAGACGATACGGCGTGTATCTGAAGTCACGCCTCCCCATTTACTCCGCCTCGGCGATGCTACGGATCGGATATGGCTGGGATACGATGGGCGGACACAATGGAGATGCGAGTTCGAACATCCACGTCCATCCCCTTCTCCGCTCCCGTATTGGTCGCGCGGCGCGGCGGCAGGCGGCACGCCACGGCCTAGACGTGATGACGACGAGCTACGAAGAGCTTCTCCGGCGACTCGCGCGCCACCCGTGCCGGGCGCCACTTGACGCGCTGCGAGCGTCCGCCCCGGGACAGGACCATAGATTGTGGTGCGAGTGCCTCGGGAACGTGACTTGACAATGCCGGCGCTCGTGAAACGGGCGGCGCGCCGCGCCGGGTCACGCCCGTAACCGGCCTGCCCTCGCCGGCTCTCGGGCGCGCCACCTTCCGGATCGAGCTGGTCGATGGCCGTGTCTTGAAAGGACGGCGCTTCGACCACCCCTTGCACGCGGAGAGCCTCGTCCGGCTGACCGGACTCCTAGGACTCGAGTGTCTCTCGCGGGTGGTGGCGCGACGGGGCGCGGCGACACTGGAGGAGTGGGTGCCCGGCCCCACCATCGAGGGCCTGGCGCGCACGCCCGCCGTCCTGGAGGCCTGCGGAGCCATCCTTGGACGGATCCACGCCCGGCCCCCCCTGCCGAGTGACCTGGTCAGCGCCCCGAGCGTCGAAGGTCGCCGTGCGGTCGCGGAACAGCAGGTCGGACAGCTCGAGCGACTGGGCCTCGTAACCTCCGGTCTAGGCCCGCAGCTCCGGGCGCTCATCGCCGCCGAGGCCCCAGTCACGGCGACCGCCGGCTTCGTCCACCGCGATTTCGCGCCCGGGAACCTCGTGCTCAGCCCGGAAGGTCGGCCAGTGGCCGTGGACAACACCACGCTGGGGATCGACCTCCATGACTTCGACCTCGGCCGCACCTGGTATCGCTGGCCGATGACGGCGGACGAGTGGACGGCGTTCGCCAGGGGGTACCGCCGCGAGCGCAGCCCGGACGCCTTCGACGCGCACTTTCGGTTCTGGGCCGTGGCGGCGCTCGTTGATGCCGCCCTCTTTCGCTACAACGCCTGCGTCGACGGCGTCGAGATCCCGCTCACGCGGCTGGCGCTGCTCGCACAGGCGCGAGGGGCCGGCTTCGGCCCGGAGGCCGCGTGACGGCTCCGGGCGGCGCGGTGCGCCTCACCTGCAGCGATGTCACCATCGGGGTGAGCAGCGCCACCGCGGCCCCCGTGCGATGGCTGGAGGAGTTCCTCGAGCCCTGGTTCCGGGTCGACCGCGCTGGGACGGTGGGTGTGACGGTGACCCTCACTCTCGACGGCGAACGCCTCCGCGCCCTGCGCCGCGACGTGGGAGCCGGCGCCGCGCTGGTCGACACGTTCGTGCTCGACAGCCGGGTGACGCGATGTCCCGCCCTGGAGCACCCGCGTGGCCGCTGGACGGTGCTCGACGAGGCCATGGGCGCCGCCGCCTGTCAGATGCGGTCCAGGGCGTTCCGGCACGTGGAGACGATCCCGTCGGCAGGCGTCAAGGACGCTCCGGTCAAGGGGAGCCAGTGAGAAGAGCGGCGTGGCTGGCTCATCCCGGCCGGGGAGCGGCCCTGCTGCTCGCGGCGTTCGTGGTCCTCGAGGTCGGAAGCCTCTGGCATATGACGCTCACGACAGACGAGGTCAGCCACTATGCCTACGGCTGGCAGATCGCCAACTTCGACTCGACACGGTTCGGCTACAGCAAGATGCCGTTCTCGGCGCTCAACGCGCTGCCGCGTCGGCTGGCCTCGGGGCTCGAGCCGGGGGCCCTACGGAGCCACCTGGAGACGATCGAGTTCGGCCGGTACGCGACGGTGGTCTGTGCGGTGTGGCTCGGGTGGCTGGTCTTCCGCTGGGCCGGAGCGCTCTACGGGCCCGCGGCGGGGCTCCTGGCACTCACGCTGTTCGTGTTCGATCCGAACATCCTGGCGAACGCGGGGCTCGTGACCACCGACCTGTACGCGGCGTCGATGATCGCGCTCGCCGTGTGGTCCTTCTGGCGATTCCTCAACCACCGGGGGCCGGGCGTGTGGCGGGCGGCGACGGTGAGCGCGGGGCTGTTCGGCCTGGCCCAGCTTGCCAAGTACACGTCGGCGTATCTCATGCCGATTCTACTGCTGATCGCGCTCGGGCACGCGACCCCGGCTGTCTGGGCCCTCGGGCGGGCCGGGGAGTGGCGCGCCCTGGCCGCGCGGGTCGTCACGGCCGGGAAGTACGCGGGGCTCTATGTGGTCGCGTTTCTGGTCATCGTCAACCTGGGGTACTGGGGCCAGGGCACGTTCCGGCCGCTGGCGACCTACGGGTTCCGCTCGAATCACTTCCAGAGGGTGCAGGCGGCGTTCCGGCCGGTGCCCGGTCTCCGGGTGCCGGTGCCCTCGGCGTACGTCGAGGGCATCGACTTAACGCTCTACAACGAGCGCTTGGGGAGGAACGTCTACCTGCTGGGGCAGATGGGCAAGGACGGTGTGCCGGGACGACGCTTTCCGGAGTACTACGCCGTCGCGTGGCTCTACAAGGAGCCCATTGCGACCCAACTCCTCCTGCTCCTCGCAGTCGTGGCCTACGTGGTCCGCTGGCGGCGGTTCGACTTCCGCCGCAACGAGTGGTTCCTCATGTGCCCCGTCCTGTTCTTCGCCTGGTATTTCACGTTCGTGTTCAACATGCAGATCGGGTACCGGTTCGCGTTGGTCGTGCTGCCGTTTCTCTTCGTGTTCACGAGCAGCCTCCTGCGCGATGCGGCGACGATGAGGCGCGGGCCGAAGCTCCTGATCGGGGGCCTCGTGCTCTATCTCGTGGTCTCCGTGCTGTCGTACTACCCCCACGTCATTCCGTACTTCAACGAGCTCGTCTGGGACCGGACGAAGGCGTATCGGATCCTGGCCGACTCGAACTTGGGGTGGAGCCAGAACAAGTGGTACGTCGAGCGGTACCTCCGCCGCCACCCGGACGCCCTTTTCGAGCCGGACGTGCCGCAGGCCGGCACGATCGTCGTCTCGGTCAACAAGTACGTCGGGCTCTGGTCCGCGGAGCGGTACCGGTGGCTGCGGGAGAACTTCGAGCCCGTCGGGCACGTTGCCCACGGGCACCTGATCTTCAGGGTTACTCCCGAGAAGCTCAGGCAAATAACGGATCCGCTGCCCGCCGATGCGGGGGACAAGCAAGACTGACCTCGCTCGCGCGCGCGGCCGCCCGGGCTGCCTGAGCCCGACGCCCGACGCGGGGGGCCCGCCCAGGGGTCCAGCGGGGCGCCCCACGAAGTACGACAGGAAGGGTGTCCGGATGCTAGTCTCTCGTCCGGCGGCGGATCCCCAACGGGCATCCCACCGCACTAGCCGGAGCTTGGGGCCATTCAGATTGACCCCCTGGCCGACGGGAGGCGCGAGGAAGCGCAGTGATGCTGGTTGCCTTCTCGATCATTGCGGTGCTCGCCTTCGCGGCGGAGCGGCTATGGCCCGCGCGGCCCCAGGTTGTGTTCCGTCCCGGCCTCGTGACCGACGGCATCTACCTCGCCATCAACATCGTCCTTCGCATCGCGTTCACCAACACCCTGGCGATCGCCGTCTCGCGCGCCGGTCAGCAGCTGTTTCCTCGCCACACCGTGTCGGTCCTCAGCGACGCGCCGTTCTGGGTACAGACCGTGGCGGTGATCGTGGCCATCGACTTCTGCTTCTACTGGATGCACCGGGCCAAGCACCAGTGGGCGTGGTGGTGGCGCCTCCATGAGACGCACCACAGCTCCCGCGAGCTCGACTGGTTCTCGAGCGTGCGCTTCCACCCCCTCGAGAAGATCCTCGACCGTCTCCTCTACTTGCTGCCACTCCTGTTTCTCGGGGTCTCGGACGCGGCTCTGCTGGTCCTGTCCATCCTGGATGCGACGGTGGCCACCTTCGCCCATGCGAACACCACGTTCCGGATCGGGCCGCTGATCTACCTCTTCGTGGGGCCCGAGATGCACCGCTGGCATCACGCGCGGGACCCCAGATTCCAGAACGTGAACTTCAGCAACAACCTCTCGATCTTCGACTGGATGTTCGGCACCGCGTATGTCCCGGGGCAGGCACCAGCGGAGTTCGGCGTCGACGACGAGGCCTATCCGGAGGGGAACATCGCCCGACAGTTCACGTACGCATTTCGGCCGATGGAGTCCGTCGCCGCCGCGCCGCATGCCCGCTTGGCGGAAGACGCCTGAGGTGCCGAGCCGCCTCACGCCGGGCGGCGAGACGGGCTGATGTACGGCGGGTTCCGCGTGATTGCGATGGCGCCGATGCTCGACGAGGCGCGGAAGATCGGCAGCGTCGTGGCCCGGACCCCGCGCCCGCTCGTGGATGAAGTACTCGCCATCGACGATGGCTCCCGGGACGCCTCCGCCGAGGTGGCTCGGGCCGGCGGTGCCCGGGTGCTGCCACTCGGACGGACGGTCGGCGTCGGGGCCGCGCTCCGGGCGGGCTTCCGCTACGCCGTCGACGCCGGCTTCGACATCGTCGTCGTGATGGCCGGCAACAACAAGGACTCGCCGGAGGAGATCTCGCTCTTGCTGGATCCGATCGTCGAGGGTCGGGCGGACTTCGTCCAAGGCTCCCGGTTCCGCAAGGTCAATCCTGACTTCGGGGAGATGCCCTTCTACCGACGGGTTGCGACGCGCGTCCATCCCCGGCTGTTCTCGCTCGTGGCGCGCCGCCGGGTGACCGACTCGACCAACGGCTTTCGGGCCATCCACCGTCGGCTTCTCACGGATCCACGTCTCGACCTGGCGCAACCGTGGCTCGACCAGTACGAGCTGGAGCCCTATCTCTACCTCCGCGCCATCCAGCTCGGCTACCGGACCGTGGAGGTTCCCGTCACCAAGCGATACGGAAGCCGGGCCCTCGGCCAGACCAAGATGCCGCCGGTGGTCGGCTGGTGGTCGATCCTCTCCCCCATCGTGTACCTGGGACTTGGTCTCAAGCGATGATCCGCGTGGCCGTGGCCGGCGCCGGCCACTGGGGTCCCAATTTCGTCCGAAACTTCCAGAGCCCGCCGCGTGCCGAGGTGCGCTGGGTCGTGGACCACGATCCGGCCCGGCTCGCGGAGGTCCAGGCGCGCTTCCCGGGCATCCGCCTGGATCGTGACCTCGGGCGGGCACTGGCGGACCCGGAGGTGGACGCGGTCGTCGTGGCAACCCCGACCGCCACGCACTTCCCCCTCGCGTGCGCGGCGCTGGAGGCCGGGAAGCACGTGCTCGTCGAGAAGCCGATCGCGACGACCATGCGCCAGGCAGAGGCGCTCGTCGAGCTGGCCGACCGGAACCGGCGGGTGCTGCTGGTGGGCCACGTCTTCCTCTACAACGAGGGAGTGCGACGGGTGAAGCAGTACATCGACGAGAACGCCCTCGGGCGCGTCTACTACATCTCCATGGTGCGGACGAACCTGGGACCCATCCGCCCCGATGTCAACGCCGCCTGGGACCTGGGATCTCACGACGTCTCCATCGCGTACTACTGGCTGGGCCAGCTCCCCGTCAGCGTGACGGCGGTTGGGGGCACGTGGATCAACCTCGGCCTCGAGGATGCGGTGTTCGCGACGCTCCGGTATCCCGACGGTGTGCTGGTGAACCTCCATCTCTCCTGGCTGAATCCCCGCAAGGTGCGGGACGTGACCGTGGTCGGCGAGAAACAGATGCTCACGCTGGACGACATGAACCTCACTGAACCCATCCGGCTCTACGACAAGCGCGTCGCCGGTGAGCAGGCTCACCCAGGCTACGTCGACACCTTCGCGCAGTTCCGTGCTAGCGTGCGCGACGGCGACATCACGATCCCCAAGGTGTCGCTCGGCGAGCCGTTGCGTAACGAGTGCGACGACTTCCTAGGCTGCATCGAGAGCGGCCGGCGCCCGGTCGCAGGGGGAGCCGTGGGGACCGCGGTCGTGCGAACCCTGGAGGCGATCGCCCGCTCGATGCGGCAGGGTGGCGCGGAGGAGGCCGTGTGAGCATGTCGAGGGTTCCCCTCTGCGACCTCGCCGCGCAGCATGAAGAGGTGGCATCGGAGATCCGGGAAGGGTTCGATCGCGTGTTCGGGCGAAGCGCTTTCATCGGTGGACTCGAGGTGGCGGAGTTCGAGGCCGCGTTCGCCCGGTTCGCAGGTGTCCCGCACTGCGTCGGAGTCGGCAACGGAACCGATGCGCTGGAGCTCGCCCTGCGCGCCGTCGACGTGCGCCCCGGCGACGACGTGCTTCTGCCCGCGAACACGTTCGTGGCGACCGCGATGGCGGTCGTGCGCTGCGGGGCCCGCCCGGTTCTGGCCGATGTCGATCCGGACCATCTCTTGCTGGACGTGGCCAAGGCAGCGGCGCGGATCACTCCGGCAACCCGCGCCATCGTTCCCGTTCACCTCTTCGGCCAGCTCGCTCCCATGGAGCACGTGCTCGCCCTGGCCCGGACGCGAGACCTCGTCGTGGTCGAGGATGCCGCCCAGGTGCACGGTGCCCGCCGCAACGGGCTGCACGCCGGCCAGTTCGGCGCCGCGGCCTCGACGAGCTTCTATCCGGGGAAGAACCTCGGCGCCGCCGGCGATGCCGGCGCCGTCCTCACGACGTCCGACCAGGTGGCCGCCCGGATTCGGGCGATCCGCAATCACGGGGGGGAGCGGTCGTACGAGCACGACGTGCTCGGGTTCAACTCGCGACTGGACACGTTGCAGGCGATCGTGCTGTCGGCCAAGCTCGCGCACCTCGCCCGGTGGAATAACTGCCGACGCGAAGCGGCCCAGCGCTACGACGCCCTCCTCGAGGAGCTGCCGGAGGTGGTGCGCCCCCGGATACTCGCGGGCAACGAGCACGTCTTCCACCTCTACGTCATCCGGCTGCCCCGCCGGGACCGAGTTCTCGCGCGTCTCGAGGCGGCCGGAGTGGGCGCGAAGGTGCACTACCCGACGCCTCTTCACCTGGTCCCCGCGCTCCGCGGGCTCGGGTACGCGCGGGGCGATTTTCCGGTCAGCGAGCGCGCGGCTCAGGAGATGATCTCGTTGCCGATCTACCCTCACATCACGCCGCGGCAACAGGAGCACGTGGTCAGCGTCCTGCGGCGCGCTCTGGGCGAGCCAGTCTGACACCGATGCGCCCGCGGGCGAACGGGGCTCGTGCTTCGAGTCGGCGCTCCAGTCTCGCGCGGGCGCGCCGCTCGTCAGTGGCCGCCCCGTCGACCGCACGGTCGCTGTTCGTGCATCCCCAGGCGCTCTGCGAGAGCAAGGACGTCGGTCCGGGTACGCGGGTGTGGGCGTTCGCCCACGTCATGGCGGGTGCCCGCGTGGGAGCGGGCTGCAACCTCGGCGACCACGTGTTCGTGGAAACGGGAGCGTGGATCGGCGACCGGGTGACGGTCAAGAACCAAGTCCTCGTGTGGGACCGGGTCACGCTGGAGGATGAGGTGTTCGTCGGCCCGGGCGTCGTCTTCACGAACGATCTGCGGCCGCGCGTGCGCTTTCGGACGCCTCCGGAGGATTTCCTGCCCACCCGGGTCGAGCGGGGTGCGTCGATTGGCGCGAATGCCACGATTCGGTGCGGGGTGACGGTGGGGGCGAACGCGTTCGTGGCGGCCGGCGGGGTGGTGATCCGCGACGTTCCGCCCCACGCCCTCGTGGCGGGCAACCCCGCCCGCCAGATCGGTTGGGTGTGCGAGTGCGCCGAGCGGCTCGGGTCGGGTCTCGCGTGCCGCTGCGGCCGGCGGTACCGGCCCGCGGCGGCCGGCGTGGCCGGCCTCGTCCTCGACGGCCGAGGTGCCGGGCGGTCCGTGCGGCGGCGCGCCGGCGGCAGGCGTGGGAACCGGAGAGAGGCCGGCCCGCCACCTTGACACGATCGCGCCGACCTTCAATTCTGCGGAGCGCCACGCAGATCTGGGACGCGGGCCGGGCGGGCTTCTTCGGCTACTGCGTTGGCTGCCGTCTGCCCGGCGGCCCCGTGCCGTAGCGCGAACCGAACCACACGGGGGCCACGGGGCGGACGGACGGGCCCACCACCCGTGGCCCCTTTTGCTTGTTCGGCACGCGCCGGGTTCGGACCGCCGGGAGGGACGCGAGAGCTCGGCGCCCCGGCGACCCAGCCGTACGGCACGTATCCGATCGGACGGGGCCCTTTGACACCGCCGCGCCCCTCCCGCACGATCGAGGTCGTGAGCGGCCCGGCGGACTCTCGCCGGCCGAGGGAGCGGACATGGCCGAGCGGGCGACGATCGCGGAGCTCTCCGCCGAGGCCCACGCCTCGGCGATGGTCGACTACATGCGCGAGGGCGAGGCGCGTGCCCTCGCGCTCGGCAACCGGGGCCCGCTGCGCTTCGAGGCGGACGGCACGGTGCATCGCGACATCCTCGAGGCCTACTGGCGCGCGGGCTTCTACGTCCTCGAAGGCGTCATCGACGCGGAGGAGCTCGGGGAGCTCCGGGCCGACGTCGAGCGTGTCGTGGCCGGCGCGCCGGTCGAGCCGGGCGCGGCGATCGACGCGCGCGGGCGGCCGGCCATCGGAGCGGGGCTCGCGCGCCCCTCGTTCAGCTTCGCCCGGCCGCTCAGCGATCCGCTCGGCGGCACCGGCCGCTACCAGGGCCGGCACCCGGTCAAGATGCAGGAGCCGACGCCGACGGCGGGCGCGCCGGAACGCACCGTCGAGCTCCTTCTCGGCCACCTCCAGATCATGGACTCGTGCCTCCGCCTCTACGGCCATCCCGGGCTCCTCACCCTCGCGGAGGCCGTGAACGGCCCCGACTTCGTGCCGTTCAACGAGGTGGTCTTCATGAAGGAGGCCGGCCTCGGCGTCTCGGTCGCCTGGCACCGGGACGGGACCACGCACTGGGCGAGCCCCGCGTTCCATCCCGGCTCCCACGGCTTCAACTTCATGGCGCAGCTCTACGGCAGCACGCCCGGCAACGGCGTGTGGGCGCTGCCCGGCAGTCACGTCCACCGCGAGGTCGACGTCCCGGCGCTGGTCGAGGAGAGCGGGTCCGAGCGCATCCGGCACGCGGTGCCGATGGTGTCCGGTCCCGGCGACGTGATCATCTCGAACCGCCAGCTGGTCCACGGCTCGTTCGCCAACACGTCTCCCGACCGGCGGGTCACCGTCAACTTCGGGTTCCTGCCCCGGGCCTCCGTGCTGAACGTCACCGCGACCCAGCTCGACGGCCGCGTGGAGACCTACGACGCCGCCCGCGTCCACCGGCGCTCGCGGATGATCGCCGTCGCCATCGACGCCCGGCACCGGCGCTTCCCGCGGGAGCGGCGCTACGTCTACCAGCCGCTTCGGGGCGAGGAGGACGCGAACCGCTTCACCGAGGCCGTCCGCGAGAGCGTCGTCCGGAACTACAACCTGCTGGACGTCCACATCTAGCAGCGCCAGGGCGGCGGTGATGGCGGCGCTCCCGGGCGCATCCGGGCCGCGGGCGGCGGTGGCCCGACCGACCGAGCGTCAGGAGCGGGACCGCCGCCCCAGCACGCGGCGGAGGCCGGCGCCCGGGACGGCGGCGAGCGAGCCGAGGTGCCAGACCGCCTGGAGATGCCGCGGGAACGTGAGCGCCGCCCGGGCGAGGCCGCCGGGCGCGGAGCGCCGGTGGTTGCACCAGTACACGAGCGCCCACGGCCGCCGCCGGTCGCGCACGCTCCACCGCTGCTCGAAGCGCTCGATCCGCGACACGGGGGCCGACGCGAGGGCGGCGAGCGCGTCCGCGGGGATCGGGGCGTCGAAGGCCGTCCGGAGGTACTCGAGCTGGAGCCGCATGCGGAGGACGAAGCGGCGGCGCGCGGATTCGGCGACGAGCCGGTCCCAGCGGACCCGACCGCGCCGGATGAGCGTGACGGCGTCGGCAATCCAGCGGATCCCCGGCACCCGCACCCACTTCTCGGCGTGCACGCACGCGTGGAGCAGCTGGTCCTCCGCGGCCGGGACGCGCGTCGACGCGCCCCCGAGCGCGACGGGCACCGAGGCGGCCCAGAGCGGCTCGTCGTCGTCGGGCCGGCAGCACTCCTCGAACACGTGCCAGTGGAGATCGACGGCCACGTTGTGGGCGTGCCGGAACGAGACCGAGTGCGTGAAGCGCGTCACGGTCGGCGTGAGCGGCGCGTCGGCCGTGAAGCCCTGCGTCTCCAGCACCCGGGCGGCGGCCGCCGCCCGATCGAGCGGCACCAGGACGTCGAGGTCGGTCATCGGACGCTCCCCGGGATCGGCGTAGCCGTCGACCAGGAGGGCCGGCCCCTTGAGGAGCAGGGTCGGGATCCCCGCGGCGCGGAATGGCTCGAGCACCTGCGGAAGCTGGGCGACGAGACGGGCGTTGGCGTCTCGCGCGGCGAGGTACCGGGACGCGAGCGCCTCCACCTCGACCCCGTGGCGCCGGAGATGGCTCCAGACGAGCGGCAGGAGGCGGGCAGCGCCGCGATCGAGCGCGGCGAGGTCGAGGGCCGGGGCGATCTCGCGCCAGGCCGCGATCGCCGCCGGTCCCGGACAGAGCCCGGCGCGGAGGAGGAGCGTCTGGCGCGTGTCGGGCCAGAGCCGACCCGTCACAGCGCCTCGAGCAAGGTCCGCGGCCGCGCGCCGCCGTCGAGAAGCCGGCGGAGGTGGACGAGCGCCGTGGCGCGGTCGCACTGCGCGTGACTGAAGGTCTTCACCGTGCGTGCCTCGTCATGCCGGGGTGCGCTCGCGCGCTTCATTCTGTCACACAGTAGACCGGAGGCGCGCGCACGCGGCGCACGCTGCCAGGGCGCGCAACTCCGCCTCACGCGCCGGACAGCCCCGGCCAACCTCGCGGGACGGGCGTTGATCGCGCTGGCCGCGACGGAGCGCCGTCGCCGGCCGTAGACGGGGCGTATCCCTCAGGGCGCCCATCCGTCGAGGCCGAAGGCATGCGGAATGTGCCGCACCGCCGTGACAGCGCCCGCCTCGTCCAGCGCGACGCCGACCACGTCGAAGCGGCAGGCCGGCTCGCCGAGCCGGTGCGTCGCGAGGTACCCGAGCGCGAGCCGGCCGAGGCGGAGGCGCTTCCGGGTGTCCACCGCCGCCTCGGGCGGCTCGGCGGCCGGGCCGCGGCGCGTCTTCACCTCGACGAACACGAGCGTCGACCCGTCGCGGGCGACGAGGTCGATCTCGCCGAGCCGCGACCGGAGGTTCCGCGCGACGATCACGAGGCCGCGGCGCTTCAGGTACCGCACCGCCGCGGCCTCGCCGGCCTGGCCGAGGGCCCGCGTCGAAGGCGAGACCCGCGCCTTCCACCACCGCATGCCGGCTCCTGTGCAAGGAACCGACCAGGGCGGCGGTCAGGACCGGGGCGCGCCCTCCAGGATCCGCACCACCTCGACGTAGCCGCGCGCGCGGGCGTGAGCGAGCGGCGTCAGGCCCTGCCGGTCGGCGAGGTCGACGCGCGCCCGCGCGTCGACGAGGATCCGAACGACGGCCACGTGGCGCGGCCCGCCGTCGCCCAGGATCACGGCCTCCAGGAGCGCCGTCCAGCCGAGATTGTTGACGTGGTCGAGCGGCGCGCCCGCGTCCACGAGGACCCGCACGACGTCCACGTGGCCGAGGTGCGCCGCGGCGATGAGGGCCGTGCCGTCGTAGGGGCTCGTCACGTTGCGCGGGCTCGCGCCGAGCTGGAGGACGAGCCGGAGCGTCGGGACGTCGCCCCGCACGGCCGCGATCGTGACCACGTCGTAGCGCTGCGCCTCGAGGGCATTCGGGTCCGCCCCGCCCGCCACCAGCGCCGTGAGCGCGTCCGTCTGAGCCCCGAACGCGGCGACGTGGAGCGGGGTCCGCCCGCGACCGTCCCGCGCGGCTGGATCCGTGCCGGCCGCGAGGAGCCGTCGGATCTCCGGCGCATCGCCACGAGCGGCCGCGGCGTGGAGCCCCGTGTAGGCGCGCAGCTCGTCCGGACCCGGCGGCGTTTGCGCGGACCCGGCGCGCGCGACGAGGAGCGCCGCGACCCCGGCCAGGGCCCACATCGTTGCGCGGCGACGCACCGCTCGACCTGCGGGCGCCGGGGTCAGTCCGCGGCGACCGAGGGCAGCTCCACCCCCGCCAGCGGGTCGGACTCCGGGTGGTAGTACATCCACTCCACGGCGCCCTCGGCGACGGTGCGATTCAGCGCGCGGGCCTGGCGCTCGCCCAGGTCGCGCACGATCTCGCCCGCGGGCGCGTGGCGCGCCACGATCAGGGCGTGGCGGGCATCGAGGGGGACCCGAACCTCCCGCGCGGAGCCGAGGCCGACCTGGTAGACCTTCGCGGCGTCCGACGGCGCCCAGCGCACGACCGGCGTGTCGCTCGTGAGAAGCACGGGCGCGGGGAAGCGGACGAGCTGCCACGTGCGGGCCGCCAGCTGGCGCGCGAGGGCAGGCATCGCGGCAAGCGAGCGGCCCACGCGCGGCTGGCCCGGGAGGGTCACGTCGGGCGGCCGCGGGGGGATCGCCGCCGGCGCGGCCTCGAGCTCGGGGTCGGCCGCGGCCGCGCCTTCGCTCCCGGACCCGGACTGCTCGTCGTCGGCGTCGTCCTCGTCGGCCTCGGCCTCCTCGATGGTCGTCATGATGAGCTGGCCGACCAGCGCGGCCGCCCGGCCGGCCTCGGCCCGGTGGTTGCGCCCGAGGAGGAGCTGGACCGCGAGGACCAGAGCGAGGCTCGCGCGGTCGCCGGCCGATGGCGGGAACTCTCCGCCAATGATCCGCCGCGCCACGTCGGCAGCCCGCGCCTCCGCCTCGGCGAGAAGCTGCGCGAGGGCCGCTGCGTCGGCGCGCTCCGCCGGCACCTCGTAGCCGCCGAGCTCCGCCACCGCGGCGTCCACCGTCACGAGCCGGCGGCGCGTGCGGTCCCGTCGCTCGGCCATGAGCTGGCCCGCACCGTCGGCGAAGCCGCGGAGCAGGAAGCGCGGCACGAGGGGACGCTCCAGCGCGAGCGGGCTCATCTCAGAATGGCAGCAGGAGCGACGGATCCCCCGGCGTCGCCGGCGCCTCGCCCGTCGGATGCCCCACGCCGTGAAAGGACCGTCGGTGGAGCGGGCACGGCCCGAGCCGCGCGAGCGCGTCGAGATGGGCGGTGGTCGCGTAACCCTTGTGCTGCCGGAAGCCGTACTCGGGGTAGCGCCGATCGGCGCTCGCCATGAACGCGTCCCGGACGACCTTGGCCAGGATGGACGCCGCCGCCACCGAGGCGGAGCGGCGATCCCCCCCGATGATCGCCCGCTGGGTGCACGTGACGCCGGGAATGCGGAGGTTCCCGTCGACGAGCACGAGACCGGGCGCCAGGTGCAGTCGCGCGAGGGCGGCGCGCATCGCGGTCCACGTCGCCTGCAGCACGTTGATCACGTCGATCTGACGCGGGCCGACGCGCCCCACCGCGAAGGCGAGCGCGTGGGCCCGGATCTCGCGCGCAAGACGCCGTCGCTGCCGGGATGTGAGGAGCTTCGAGTCGCGGAGCCCGTCGATCGGGGCCGTCGGGTCGAGGATCACCGCGGCGGCGACGACCGGCCCCGCCAGGGGGCCGCGCCCCACCTCGTCCACCCCCGCGACCCAGAGGCCCCGGGCCCAGGCGCCGCGCTCCTGGGCGTAGAGATCCTCCTCCAGCTCGAACAGCGTCGCTTGCGGGGGACCGGACAGGCGCCGGGGCACTCGAGGACAGGCCCGCGCGGCGCGCCGGTGTCTGGCCGGCGCGCCGGGGAGCGCGTCGCGCGGCTACTCGTCGCTCGCGGCGGGCGCCGCGCCGGTCCCGGCCGGGTGTGGCTGGCGCTTCTCCCGGAGGCGCGCCGCCTTGCCGGTGCGCTCCCGGAGGTAATAGAGCTTCGAGCGGCGGACGTACGCGGACTTCACGACCTGGACGCGCTCGACCCGCGGGGAATGCAGCGGGAACGTCCGCTCGACGCCGACGCCATAGGACACGCGCCGAACCGTGAAGGTCGCGCGGGCGCCCCCGCCGCGCTTCCGGATGATGATCCCCTCGAAGATCTGCACCCGCTCCTTCTCGCCCTCGATGACCTTCACGTGCACCCTCACGCTGTCCCCGGGCGCGAACGCCCCCCGGTCCCGCTTGAGAGCGCTGGCCTCCACCACCGCGATCGCATCCGTCGCCATGTTCGTCTCCTCGGTGCTCGCTCGTCCTGCCGCGTCAATCGCCCGCGCGCGTCAGCTCGCCGCCGCGCGCCATCTCGTCCATCCACTCGCGCTCCTCGCCCGTCGGGGGCACGGCCTCCAGGAGGTCCGGCCGCCGCACGAGGGTGCGCCGGAGCGCCTCGCGGCGTCGCCACCGCGCGATCCGACCGTGGTCCCCCGACAGGAGGACCTCCGGCACCCGCCAGCCCCGGAACTCCGCGGGGCGCGTGTACTGCGGGTAGTCGAGCCGGCCCGCCGCGAACGACTCGCGGGCCGCCCCCGCCGGGTCGCCGAGCACGCCCGGCAGGAGCCGGACCACCGCGTCCAGCACGACCAGCGCCGGCAGCTCGCCGCCCGTCAGCACGTAGTCGCCGATCGACAGCTCCTCGTCGACCAGCTCGGCGCGGACGCGCTCGTCCACACCCTCGTAGTGCCCGCAGAGGAGCACGAGGTGCCGGGCGCCCGCCAGCCGCTCCGCCGCCGCCTGCGTGAAGGTCGGGCCCTGGGGGCAGAGCAGCGCCACGCGGCTGTCCGGCCCGCGGAGCCCCTCGACCGCGGCGAACAGGGGCTCGGGCTTCAGCACCATGCCACCGCCGCCGCCGAACGGGTAGTCGTCCGCCACGCGGTGCCGGCCCTCGGTGTACTCCCGGAGGTCGACGACCCGGATGTCGACCGCGCCGCGCTCGCGAGCGACGCGGAGCATCGACTCGCCGAGCACCGCCGGGAACATCCCGGGGAAGAGCGTGACGACGTCGATGCGCATCACGCGTCGAGCTCCACCAGGCCCTCGGGCGGCTCCACGACCACGCGCCGCCCGGCGAGGTCCACCCGCTCGACGATCGCGGCCACCGCCGGGAGGGGCCAAGTCCGCCCGTCCCGCTCGACGGTCCAGTAGTCGTGCCCCGGACCCGCGACGACTTCCACGATCCGGCCGAGCGCCGTGCCCGCCGGAGTCTCGACGGCGCAGCCGACGAGGTCGAACGCGTAGTACCGGTCCGGCGGCAGGGGCCGCACCGCCGCACGCGGGATCGTGATCAGCCGGCCCACGAGCCCCTGCGCGTCCGTCATGGTGTCGCACCCGGCGAGCTTCACCACCGGAATCCGCCCCTGGAACCACACGGCCTCGACCGCGTGACGCTCGCCCGCGGTCGGCGGGACGAGCCAGCACTCCCGCAGGTCCGCGAACCGCTCGGGCGCGTCGGTCAGGGGCTCGACGCGGACCTCGCCCCGGCGGCCCTGGGTCCGCACGATGCGCCCGACCGCGACCAGCGCCCCCGCCGCGGCCGGCGGGGTCGCGGCGACCGTCGCCTCGCCCATCCCTGTCGCTCCGTTTCGCCCGCCTCTAGCTCGCGCGCACCCCGGCCCGGGCCAGAAGGTTCCGCACGGTGTTCGAGGGAAGCGCGCCCTTCTTGATCCAGGCCGTCGCCTTGTCCGCGTCGATCCGGATGGTCGGGGGCTCCGTGAGCGGGTCGTAGAAGCCGATCTGCTCGATGAAGCGCCCGTCCCGCGCGGTCCGCCCGTCGGCGACCACCACGCGGTAGGACGGCTTCTTGGTCGTGCCGGTCCGTCGTAGCCGAATCCGTGCTGCCATTGCCCTCTCCTGTCTCTGTCGTCCGTCTAGCCTCGGAGGAACGGCATCGCCCGGCGCAGGTCCCTGCGTCCGGGCCGGCCGCTCATGCCCTTCATGTCCTTCATCATCTTCCGGAGCTGCGCGTACTGCTTGAGCAGCCGGTTCACGTCCTGCACCGACGTGCCGCTCCCCCGCGCGATCCGGGACCGCCGCTCGCCGTTGATGATGGCCGGCGTCCGCCGCTCGCCCGGCGTCATCGAGCCGATGATCGCCTCGAACCGTCGGAGGTCACGCGACTCGGCGTCGAGCTCCGACTGGCCCGGCTTGGCGCCCTTGAAGAACGGCACCATGTCGAGGATCTGCTCGAGCGGGCCCATCTTCCGGAGCTGCCGGAGCTGCTCGGCGAAATCCTCGAGCGTGAAGCTGTCCTCGCGGATCTTCTGCGCGAGTTCCTCGGCCTTCGAGGCATCGACCGTGGCCTGCGCCTTCTCGACGAGCGACAGGACGTCGCCCATCCCCAGGATCCGCGACGCCATCCGGTCCGGGTGGAACGGCTCCAGCGCGTCGACCCGCTCGCCGACCCCGCAGAACACGATGGGCTTCCCGGTGACCGTGCGGATCGACAGCGCGGCGCCGCCACGCGCGTCGCCGTCGAGCTTCGTGAGGACGATGCCGTCGTACCCGACCTCCTGGTTGAAGCGCTGGGCCATGGTCACCGCGTCCTGGCCGGTCATCGCGTCGACGACCAGGAGGATGTGGTGCGGCTTGACCTCGCGCCGGAGGACCTTCAGCTCCTCGACCATCGCCTCGTCGATGTGGAGCCGGCCCGCCGTGTCGAGGAGAACCGGGTTCCATCCGTTGGCGGCCGCCTGGTCGACGGCCTCCCGCGCGATGTCCACGGGCTTCTGCCCCTCGGCCCCGTGGACCGGCAGCCCGAGCTCCCCGCCCAGCACGCGGAGCTGCTGGATCGCGGCGGGCCGGTAGACGTCGGCGGCGACCAGGAGCGGGCGGAAGCCCTCGCGCTGGAAGTGGCGCCCCAGCTTCGCGACGCTCGTCGTCTTGCCCGAGCCCTGGAGGCCGAGGACCATGATCACCGTCGGCGGCCGGGCGGCCATGGTGAGTCGGTGCGCGGCGCCGCCCAGGAGGTCGACCAGCTCGCCGTGCACGATCTTCACGACCTGCTGGCCGGGCGTGAGGCTCTGGAGGACCTCGTGTCCCACGGCCCTCTCGCGGATCCGCTCGACGAAGGACCGGACCACCTTGAAGTTGACGTCGGCCTCCAGGAGGGCGACGCGCACCTCGCGGAGCGCCTCCTGGATGTTGTCCTCGGTCAGGCGGCCGGCGCCCCGCAGGCGGTCAAAGATCGCCTCGAGACGCTGCGTCAGGGCTTCGAACATTGGGTCCTCTCGGGAGCTCGCGGGGAAATCGCGAAAAGCACTTAAGGCTACAGGACATCCACGGGGGCGTCAAGGAAGGCGGCCCCACCGGGCCGCCCCGCCTACGACGCCAGCGGGAAGGGCGTGACGAAGACCCGGGGCGGGCAGCCGCCGGGCGGGCCCCCCGGCCGCGCCGCGCCGAGGGCGGCCGCGTCCTGGAGGAGCCGGCGCGCGAGGTCGCTCCGCTCGTCCAGCGTCGCCGCCCGGCGGGCAAAGGTCTCCGCCTCCGCCCCGCAGCCCGCAGCGAGCGCCGTCCGCGCGAGGAGCAGCGCCGTGTCGAGGAACTCGGGCTCGAGCCCCCGGATTCGCGACAGGGCCGCCGCGGCCTTCTCCGGCTGGCGGAGCACGGTCGCCAGCTGGGTGACGCCGTACCACGCGTCGAACGAGGCTGGGACCTCGCCCGCCAGCCGCTCGTAGAGCTGGAGCGCCTCGGGGCGCCGGCCCTCGCGCTCGAGCCAGTGGGCGAGGCCCTGCTCGGCGTCGGGATTCATGCGAGCCGCCATGGGCCCCTGCCCGACATTCGCCAGGAGGTAGACCGCCACCGCGACGACGGCCGCCAGCGCGCGTCCTCTCGCGCGGGCCTCCACGAGCGCCCACTGCACCCCCGCCGCCGCGAACAGCGCGAGCAGCGGCACCAGGGGGGCCCGGTAACGCGCGGTGACGAAGAACGCGACGACGGTGAGACCCAGCAGGACGACCGACGCCCCCAGGACCGGCGCCCGCCTGGCGGCCACGCCCAGCCCGACCACGGCGAGCGGCAGGAGGAGGCCGAACGGGAACGCGAGCCCCGGGACCTTCCACAGGAGCGCCCGGAGGACCGGCGACCACGCGCGGACCGGATAGATCTCCTGGTTCCGCGGGATCTCGTCGCCGCCCAGCAGCAGGCGAAGCTTCCGGAGCTGGAGCGCCACGAACCCGAGCGGGTCCTGCCGCGCATACGCCGTCACGCGCGCGGTGAAGAAGCGCGAGGCCGGCCCCGCGCCGGTCACGCCGTGAAGCACCGGCGCGCGGACGAGCGCCTGCCAGTCGCGTCCGGGACGCATCCCCACCGTCCGATCGTAGCGCGGGTTGTTGCCGAGGTAGAGGTTGATCCCGCCGTTCGAGGAGATCAGGATCAGCTCCCCGCCCTGGGCCCAGTTCCTCACCGTGACCGGCGCGATGGCGAGGGCCGCGCCGAGGAGCACCCATCCCGCGCGCCGCCGTGCGGCGACGGCCAGGACCGGCAGCAGCACGAGCGCCGGCGCGTTCACGACCGCCGTCAGCCCGCCGAGCAAGCCCGTCGCGAGCCAGCCGCGGCCCCCGCGCTCCTCGGGCGCGCGGGCCGCCAACCAGAGCGTCGCCATCTGGAGACAGATGGCCAGGGACGGCGCCAGGAGCTCCGCGTCGTAGTAGACGAGAGTGCCGTAGAGCGCGACGACGAGGCCCGCGCCGAGCCCAACCGCGCGGCCGAAGACGCGGGTGCCGAGGGCGCAGGTCAGCGCCGCGGTCAGCGCGCCCAGCCCGGCCTGGACCAGGCGGGGCGCGAGAAAGCCCGGCCCCGCGACGCGGAGAATCGCGGCGAGAAAGTACGGATAGCCGGGCGGCTGCCAGTAGACCCGTTCCGCCCAGCCCTCGCCCGCCGCGAGGGCCCGGGCGGCCCAGTAGTAGGTCTCGGCGTCGAGGACCGGGCGCGCGAAGTACGGGCTCTCCGGGAGGGCGAGGACGTGCGCGAACCGGACGGCGAAGGCGACGGCGAAGACGGCGACGGACGGCCCGATGCGGGGCGCGCCCGCCAAGCTCACCCCGCCTCGGGGACCGGGGTCACTTCCGCCCGCCCTGGGCCTTCTTCTCGACGCGCTCGGGCCTGGCGGTGGCGGCGGGGCGCTCGACCTTGGCGGGCGGCTTCTTGCCGGGCGCCGGCTTCCGGGCCAGGCTCTCCTTGAGCGCGTCCATCAGATCGATCACCTGGGCGCGTTGCGTCTCGGGCCCGGTCGCCGTGACTTCCCGGCCTTCGACCTTCTGCTCCACGGTGGCCAGGACGCGCTGCCGGTACTCGTCCTCGTACTGCGCGGGGGCGAACTCGTCGTGCGAGAGCTCGTCGACCAGGCGGACCGCCAGGTCGAGCTCCCCCTCCCGGATCTTTGCGGACTGGCCCTTGTCGATCTCGGCGAAGCTCCGGACCTCGTCGGCGAAGTACATCGTGTGGAGCATGAGCCCGCCCTGGGCGGGGCGGATCAGGACAAGGCTCTCCTTGCCGCGCATCACGAACTTGGCGAGCGCGACGCGGTCGGTCTTGGCCATCGCGTCGGTCAGGAGCCGGTAGGCTTTCTCGCCGCCCTTGTCCGGCCCGAGGTAGTAGGTCTTCTCGAAGTAGATCGGGTCGACCTTGGCGAGCGGGACGAACTCCGCGATGTCGATGACCTTGGAGGCCTCCCCTTCCAGCGCCTTCAGCTCCTCGTCGGTGAAGCGGACGTACTCGTCCTTCTGGACCTCGTAGCCCTTGACGAGAGCCGTCCGGTCCACGACCTCGTGGTCGACGGGGCAGTAGGTCTGCTGGCGGATCCGGCTCCCGCATTTGGCGTGGAGGAGGTTGAAGCTCACGCTCGCCGACGAGGCGGCGGTGTAGAGGCGGATCGGAATGGAGACCAGCCCGAAGGAGATCGTCCCCGACCCGATCGAATGCGGTGGCATTGCGCGCCCTCCCGGCCCGGAACTGTCGACGTGATGAAGCATTTTGCACCGTATCACGGGGCCCGCTATGCTTCAAAGCGCCCCCGGGACGCCCCACCACTTGGGGTCGCCGCGCGGGCGAGGGCCAGCCCCTAGTGATCGATGAGCGGCCGCCGCAGCTCGACGCCTACCGGCGAAAGCGCGACCCCGATCGCACGCCCGAGCCCTTCGGGGGTGGGCGGACGGGGGCGGGCGGCCTCTTCGTCGTCCAGCAGCACGCCGCCCGGCGCCTCCACTACGACCTGCGCCTCGAGATGGACGGGGTCCTCAAGAGCTGGGCCGTGCCCAAGGGGCCGTCGATCCGGCCCGAGGTCAAGCGTCTGGCCGTCCACGTGGAGGACCATCCCCTCGAGTACGCCGACTTCGAGGGCGTGATCCCCCGGGACAACTACGGCGCCGGCGCGGTCATCGTCTGGGACCACGGGCGCTACCGCTCCGCCAAGCCCGAGAACCTGCGGCGTCAGCTCGAGCGGGGCCTGGTGGAGGTGGAGTTCCACGGGCACAAGCTCCGGGGCCGCTGGGCGCTCGCCCGGATGGCCGGCACCGGGAAGGACTGGCTCCTGATCCGGAAATCGGGCGAGCCGGTCCCGGCCGAGGAGCTGACCGAGCGCCATCCCCGCTCCGTCCGCTCGGGCCTCACGCTCGAGGAGATGCGGGACCCCGGCACTGTCCGGGACGCCCTCCGGGCCCGACTCCGGAAGGTCGGGGCCCCCGTCCGCTCGGTGTCGGCCCGCGAGCAGGGCTTCATGCTCGCGACGCCCGCCGAGCGCGCGCCCGCGGGGGCGGACTGGCTCTTCGAGATCAAGCACGACGGGGTGCGGGTCCTGGCGGAGCGCGCCGGCGACCGGATAACGCTCGTCGGCCGGAACGGACGGGTCACGACCGACCGCTACCCCGAGATCGTCTCGGCCCTCCGGGCCCTCGCGTTCGACCACGTCCTGATGGACGGCGAGATCGTCGCCCTCGACGCGCGGGGTCGGTCGAGCTTCCAGCGCCTCCAGGCGCGCATGGGCCTCACACGTCCGGCCGACGTGGCCCGCGTGCTCGGCCAGGTGCCCGTCGAGGCCGTGTTCTTCGACTGCCTCGCCCTCGAGGGCCACGACCTCCGGCGCCTGCCGCTCGAGGCGCGGAAGGCCTGTCTCGAGCGCGTGCTCCCGCCGCGCGGCGTCGCGCGCTACGGCGACCACGTCGAGGCGGACGGACCGGCGTTCCTCGAGGCGGCGGCGGAGGCGCGGCTCGAGGGCATCGTGGCGAAGCGCCGGGAGAGCGCCTACGTCCCGCGGCGCGCGGGCGCGTGGCTCAAGATCAAGTGCCAGCGCCGTCAGGAATTCGTCGTCGGCGGATACACCGCCCCCCAGGGCGGGCGCACCCGCTTCGGCGCCCTTCACCTCGGCCTCTACGACGGCCCGCGGCTCGTCTACGTGTCGAAGGTCGGCACGGGCTTCGACGGGGCCGAGCTCGAGCGCCTCTGGCGGAAGCTCGAGCCGCTCCGGCGCGAGGCGTCGCCCTTCGACGCGGGCACGCCGGCGGGGCGCGGCCACCACTGGGTGGAGCCCCGCCTCGTCGCGGAGGTGCGGTTCACCGAGTGGACCCGGGGCGGCGGGATCCGCCATCCGGCGTACCTCGGGCTCCGGGACGACGTGCGTCCCGAGAACTGTCGCCGCGAGCCGTCGGACACCGAGGGCGGGCTCGGCGACACCGAGCCCGTGGGCGCCGAGCCGCGGGCGGCCGAGCGCACGACCGACCCGATGCCGCCGGCCGGGCCCTCGGATCGCGCGCCGGCGTCGCCGCCCGACGCGTCGCGCGTCCGCCTGACCAACCTCGACAAGGTCTTCTGGCCCGCCGAGGGGTACACGAAGGGCGACCTGATCGGCTACTACGACGCGATCGCGTCGACGATGCTCCCCTACCTCCGCGACCGGCCCATCGTCCTCACGCGCTACCCGGACGGGATCGCCGGCAAGTCGTTCTTCCAGAAGGACGCGCCGGAGTTCGCGCCGGACTGGGTGCGGACCGAGCGCGTCTACTCGAAGGACACCGACCGGGAGATCGACTACTTCGTCGTGGACGACGCCGAGATGCTGCGCTACGTGGCGAACATGGGGACGATCCCCATCCACGCGTGGAGCGCGCGCGTCCCGGCGCTCGAGCGCCCGGACTGGCTCGTCCTCGACCTCGACCCGAAGGGCGCGCCCTTCACCGACGTCGTCCGGGTCGCCCAGGCGGTCCACCGCGTGCTCGACGACCTCGAGCTCCCGAGCCACGTGAAGACGTCGGGCGCCACCGGGCTCCACGTCCTGGTCCCCCTCGGCGCCCGGTACACGCACGAGCAGTCGCGGACGCTCGCCCGCCTCCTGGCCGTCATGGTGGTGGAGCTCGTCCCGGCGATCGCCACGGTGGCGCGCCCCCTCGGCGCGCGGGGCGGGAAGGTATACGTCGACTTCGGCCAGAACGGCCACGGCCGGACGATCGCCGCGCCCTTCTCGGTCCGGCCTCTCCCCGGCGCGCCCGTCTCGTGCCCGCTCGACTGGACGGAGGTGACCGCGCGGCTCGAGCCGGCCCGCTTCACGATCCGCACCGTGCCGCGGCGCTTCGCGCGGCGCGCCGACCCGCTCCGGCCGGTGCTCGGCTCCGGGATCGACATGGCCGCCGCGCTCGCGCGGCTCGAGGCTCGCGTCGGGACGAAGGCGCCCGCCCCTCCGGCCGCGCGGTCGATCCGGGCCACGAGTCCCTCGCGGCGACGCCCGGGGTAACGTAGCGCCGTCGGGTCCGCGAGAGCCGCCGGCCCATTGACGGGGTCCGCGCCGGCGTCCTATAGTCCCGCGGGCTAGCGCCTTCCGCACCAGCGTCCGTCGCGCCAGAGAGAAGGGGGCATCCGTGAAAGCAGCGATCCTCTACGAGGCCAACAAGCCGCTCCAGGTCGTCGACGTCGAGCAGGAGGGCCCGAAGACCGGCGAGGCCCGGGTCCGCGTGATGGCGACGGGCGTCTGCCACAGCGACTGGCACATCATGAACGGCGACTGGGCGTCGCCCATGCCGGTCGTCCTGGGACACGAGGCGGCCGGGCTCGTGGAGGACGTCGGGGCCGGCGTGAAGACGGTCCGTCCCGGGGACCACGTGATCTTCTCCTTCCGTCCCCACTGCGGCCGGTGCCTCTACTGCTCGACGGGCCGGACGATCCTCTGCGACGGCCACACCGCCGCCCGCGGCATGCAGCTCGACGACACGTTCCGGCTGCGCCGGAACGGCCAGGGGATCTACCAGATGGGGCGGATCGGCACCTTCGGCGAGCACGTGGTCTGCCCGGCGGAGATGCTGGTGCCGATGCGCAAGGAGATGCCCTGGGCCCAGGCCGCCCTCCTCGGCTGCTGCGTCCCGACCGGCGTGGGCGCGGTGACCCGGTGCGCCCAGGTCGAGTCGGGCGCCTCCGTCGTCGTGATCGGCTGCGGCGGCGTCGGCCTGAACGTCGTCCAGGGCGCGCGCCTCGCGGGGGCCCGGATGATCGTCGCGTGCGATCTCCTCGACAACAAGCTCGTCTTCGCCAAGGAGTTCGGCGCCACCCACACGGTCAACGCGGCCCACGCGGACGTCGTGGAGACGGTGCGCGGCCTCACCGGCGGCCGCGGCGCCGACTACGCCTTCGACGCCATCGGGAGCGAGAAGACCACGCTCCAGATCATCGACGCGGTTCGCCCCGGCGGCACCGCGGTGATCGTGGGCATGGCGCCGCAGGCCGTGCGGGCGCCGATCAATCCGTACCTCATGGCCGTCCAGGAGAAGGTCATCAAGGGCACGATGTACGGCAGCGTCCGCCCGAACGTCGACTTCCCCTGGCTCGTCGACCTCTATCTCGACGGCCGGCTCAAGGTCGACCAGCTCGTCAGCCGGACCTACCGGCTCGCGGAGATCAACGAGGGCTTCGCCGCGATGCGCGGCGGCCAGGTCGCGCGGGGCGTCATCGTCTTCAGCTGAGCCGACGGGCGCGGCGCCGGGAAGACCGCGGCGTCGTCAGGCGAGCGGCAGGCGGACCGTGACGACCGCGCCGCCCTCGGGTCGGGTCGCCGCGCTCACCGAGCCGCCGTAGCCCTCGACGATCGCCTTGACGAGAGCCAGGCCGAGCCCGGTGTGGCCGTCCTCGCTTTTCCCCGGGCCCGGTCGGTAGCTGTAGAAGCGCGAGAAGATCAGCGTCTCGCTGCCCGCCGGGAACCCCGGTCCCTCGTCGGTGACCGTCACGACCGCCCATCCCCCCTGGCGCGCGAGCTCGATCCGCACGGTACCGTCCCGCGGCGAGAACGAGAGCGCGTTGTCGAGCACGTTTTCGAAGACCGCGGTCAGGCGCTCCGGGACGCCGCGCACCACGACAGGCCCCGGCGCCGGCGCGAGCTCGAGGCGCGGCCTCGCGCCCGCGCGGAGGCGGTAGCCCTCCGCGATCGCCGCGAGGAGGGCGCCCAGGTCCACCGGCGCCCGCTCCTCCGTCTCGATACCGGCGTCGATCCGGGCGAGCTCGCGCGACCCGGTCACGAGGTGCTCCATCCGCGCGACCTCGCGCTGGACCAGCTCGAGGAAGCGGCGGCGCTCCGCCGGCGTGTCGACCTCGGCCAGGATCTCGGTCGCGCTCCGGATCGAGGCGAGCGGGTTCTTCAGCTCGTGCCCGAGGTCGGCGGCGAACGACTCGGTGAAGCGCGCATGGTCCTCGAGCCGCCGGGTCAGCTCCTCGAGGGCCCGCGCCAGCTCGCCGATCTCGTCCCGCCGCCGCGAGCCGCCGAACCGGCCCCGGAGGCGGCCGCGCCGATCGAGGATCGCGCGGGCCTCGTCGCGCAGGCGGCGGAGCGGCCGGACGAACGTGGTCGAGACGAGGAGGCTCAGGACCACGGCCACCCCGACGGAGGCGAGGAGGACCTTGAAGACGCCGAGCCGCGTCTGGTCGAGAGCGCGGAAGAGCCGCGTCGTGGACTGCGAGATCTCCACGGCGCCCGCCACCCGTCCGCCGTCCCAGACCGGCAGCGCGCCGAAGAGCGTCATCGAGCGGCGCCCGCCCGGCGACGCGCGCGTGCGCGCGCCGTAGCGGCCGGCGAGCGCGGCCCGCACCTCGGGAGTGGCGAGCACGTCCGTCGAGCCGGCGGGCTCGACCGCCTCGGGCTCGGCGGACGGCCCGCCGAGCAGCCGCTCGCCTTGCCGGTAGAGCCACGCGCCCACCTGGTAGAGCGGCTCGTCTCGCACCCGGGTCGCCCGCGACCGCGCCTCCGCGTCGTCCTCGAGCCGGGGGCCGAGACGGGCCGAGTCCGCGAGGATCCGGCCGTCGGGATCCACCACGCGGAGCCGCGCCTCCGACTGCTGGCGGAGCCGCTGGAGGAGCCCCTCGGCGTCCCGGGCGAGGAGCGGGCCCCGCTCGGAGAGCGCGGCCGCGAGAACGCGCCCCTCCTGGACCATCGCGCGCTCCTGCGCGTCTAGGAGCTGCCGCTCGTAGACGTCGAGGTAGTACACGCCGGCGACCGGCAGGAAGACCAGGAGCAGGTTGAACGCCAGGAGCCGCACGGAGATCCCCGACACCAGCCGCGCGAGCCAGCTCACGGCGCGTCCTCGCGGTAGCGGTAGCCGAGCCCGTGCACGGTGTCGATCGCTTCGAATGTGGGGTCGACCTCGGCGAACTTGGCGCGGATCCGCTTGACGTGCGAGTCGACGGTCCGCTCGCTGACGTAGGCGTCGTGGGGATACCCCTGCTCGAGGAGCTGCTTCCGCGAGCGCACGTGGCCCGGCCGGCGCGCGAGGGCGGCCACGATCAGGAACTCGGTGACGGTCAGCGCGACGACCACGTCCTTCCAGCGCGCCAGGTGCCGGTCGAAGTCGAGCGTGAGGGAGCCGAGGGTGACCGCGTTGGCCGCCGGCCGCTCGTCCGGGTGCCGGCCGAGCGCCGCGCGGCGGAACAGGACGCGGACCCGGGCCACCAGCTCCCGTACCGAGAACGGCTTGCAGAGGTAGTCGTCCGCGCCGAGCTCGAGCCCGAGGATCCGGTCGAGCTCCTCGTCGCGCGACGTGAGGAAGATGATCGGGAGCGCGGCGCTCCGGACGCGGAGCCGGCGGCAGAGCTCGAGCCCGTCGACGCGCGGCATCAGGATGTCGAGCACCACGAGGTCCGGCAGGCGGTGCTCGAAGGCCTCCCAGGCGAGCGCGCCGTCGGCGTAGGCCTCCACCTGGTAGCCCTCGCGCTGGAGCGCGAACCCCACCGTCTCGCGGATCGACTGCTCGTCGTCCACCACGGCGACCCGCCCCTTCTCCCCCGTCGGCATGGGAGCCAGCATGGGACGGCGCTCGTTCGGGCGTCAAGGAAACTCCCTGCCACAGCGCCGCCACAATTCGCCACGAACGTTCCCCGACCGCGCCCCGGTGGCGCCACGGGCGTCCGCTACAACCAGCCGAGAGCACGGGCGTCTCCCGAACCCCTCGCACTCATGGAGGTGCGTCATGCGACTCGGACTGGTCCGCTGGCTGGTGGCGATCCTGGCGGTGATCGGGGCCTCGAGCGCCCCCGCCCAGGAATCACCCTCGCGCGTCACCCACGGAAGCCTCCTCGTCCATACCCACGTTGCGGGACCGCCCGACGAGGTCCCCGCGGTCCGGACCGAGGTCCGGATGCGGGTCACCGGCCCCATCGCGCGCGTGGCGGTCACGCAGGAGTTCCGGAACCCCACCGCCAACTGGCTCGAGGGCGTCTACGTCTTCCCGCTCCCCGAGGGCGCGGCCGTCGACGTGATGCGCCTCCAGGTCGGGGAGCGGGTCCTCGAAGGGCAGATCCAGGAGCGGGAGGCGGCGCGCCAGGTCTACCAGGAGGCCAAGCAGAGCGGCAAGAAGGCCTCCCTCCTCGAGCAGGAGCGCCCGAACATCTTCACGGCGTCGGTTGCCAACATCGGACCCGGAGAGACGGTGCTGATCGACATCGAGTACCAGGAGGTCGTCCGCTACGACCAGGGCGAGTTCCGGCTCCGCTTCCCGATGGTGGTGGGCCCTCGCTACATCCCCGGCGTCGACGCGGTCGCCGGCGCGCCCGGCACCGGCTGGGGCGTGAACACCCGCGAGGTCCCCGACGCCGAGCGGATCACGCCGCCGGTGCGCCACCCGCGGGAGGGCGCGGCGAACCCGGTGCGCCTGACGATCGAGCTCGACGCGGGGTTCCCGCTCAAGCGGCTCGCCAGCCCGTACCACGCCATCGTGACGACTCCGGCGTCGAAGACCGCGCACTCGATCGCGCTCGCCGACGCCGCGGTGCCGGCGGACCGCGACTTCGAGCTCGTGTGGGCGCCCGACCCGGGCCGGCAACCGGCGGCGGCCGTGTTCACCGAGCAGCACGGCGGCGACACCTACGCGCTGGTGATGCTCCTGCCGCCCGCCCCGACGGATGCGGCGGGGAGCCGCCTCCCGCGCGAGGTGATCTTCGTCATCGACACCTCCGGGTCAATGGCCGGCGCCTCGATCCAGCAGGCGCGTCTCGCCCTCGAGGAGGCGCTCGCCGCACTGGCGCCGGGCGATCGGTTCAACGTGATCCAGTTCAACTCCCGGACGGAGCAGCTCTTCCCGGCGAGCGTCCCCGCGGGGCCGGCGGAGCTCGCGCGCGCGCGGCGCTGGGTCCAGGGCCTCCAGGCCAACGGCGGCACCGAGATGCTCCCCGCCCTCCAGGCCGCGCTGGCGGACTCGAGCGAGACGGGTGGCGTCCGCCAGGTCGTGTTCGTCACCGACGGGCTCGTCGGGAACGAGGAGCAGCTCTTCACCTTCCTCTCGAAGAGCCTCGGCCGGAGCCGCCTCTTCACCGTGGGGATCGGCGCCGCGCCGAACGGTCACTTCATGACGAAGGCCGCGCAGTTCGGCCGCGGGACCTACACGTACATCGGAAGCCCGGGCGAGGTAGGCGAGAAGATGGGCGCGCTCTTCCGGAAGCTCGAGCACCCGGTCCTGGGCGACGTCGCCGTCAGCTGGGGCGGCGAGCCCGTCGAGGCCTGGCCCGCGAGCGTGCCTGATCTCTACCTCGGCGAGCCCGTCGTTCTGCTGGGGCGCCTCGGCGCGACCGCGACCGCGGAGCTCACGGTGATCGGCCGCCGCGACACGGAGCCCTGGACGGCCGCGCTCCGGATCGAGTCCGGTCCCGACGAGACGGGCGTCCACAAGCTCTGGGCCCGGAAGAAGATCTCCGGGCTCATGGACCGCATGCGTGAGGGCGACGACCGCGCCGAGACGCGCAGCGCGGTCGTCGCGGTCGCCCTCCAGCACCACCTCGTCTCGGCCTACACGAGCCTGGTCGCGGTCGATGTCACGCCGACCCGGCCCGAGGGCACGCCCGGCCGGACGGCGAACGTGCCGGTGGCGCTTCCCGCCGGGATGGTCCATGAGACGGTCTTCGGCGGTCTGCCGCAGGGCGCGACGCCCGCGCCGCTGTACGCCGCCCTCGGTCTCGCGTCGCTCGCGCTCGCCCTCGGCATGGCGCGGCGGGCCTTCGCGCCGGGAGGCGTCCGGTGAGCCGGCGCAGCGCCCGGCTCCTCTTCCTCGGCCTGATCCTCCTGGCGGCGGGTTTCGGCGCCGCCTCCAGCCGGATCTACGTGAAGGCCTGGCTCGCCCAGCGGCTCCTCCACCGGGCGTGGGCGGCGACCCAGGCCGGGGGCGGCCCGGTCAAGCCGTGGCCGTGGGCCGACACGTGGCCCGTCGCTCGGCTGTCCCTGCCGGATCGCGGGGTCGATCTCATCGTGCTGGCGGACGCAAGCGGCCGCTCGATGGCGTTCGGCCCGGGCGTCGTCGCGGGCACGGCCCCGCCGGGCGCGCCGGGCCACACCGTCCTGGGCGGTCACCGCGACACGCAGTTCCGCTTCCTGAAGGACCTGGCGCCCGGCGAGCGGGTGCGCCTTGAGGCCGCGGACGGCTCGCGGCGCGACTACGCGGTCACCGAGACGCTGATCGTCGACGCGCACGCCGTAGAGATCCTGTGGGACACGGGCGACGCGCAGCTCTCCCTCGTCACCTGCTTCCCGTTCGACGCGCTCGTGCCGGGCGGCCCGCTTCGCTACGTCGTGCGGGCGGTCGCGATTCCGCCCGGGGGCCCGGCGGGCGTGACGCGGGCCGGGGGCGAGGTGCCGCGCGACCCAGGAGGCCGATCAGCTTGGCCGCCAGCGCCGGGCCGGTCCCCGTCTCCTCGTGCTTGAAGTAGACGAACGCGTCGCGCCACTCGGCCCGCGCCGCGATCGCGGCCCACCGGGCGAGCGCCTTCCGCCCGTAGGCGCGGTCCCGGAGGCGGAGGTAGCCGAAGTCCGCGGTGGGGACGACGGGCGTGGTGCCGTCCGCCGTGTCGGCGACGCAGAGGGCCGCGTTCCGGGCCCGCAGTGCCCGGTACACCTCGTCGTCGAGCCACGACGCGTGACGGAACTCGACGGCCACGCGGACGGACGGCGGGAGGAGCGCCAGGCAGCCGTCGAGCCGCGTCACGTCCTTCCGGAAGTTCGGAGGCAGCTGGAGGAGGAGCGGACCGCGCTTGGGGCCGAGCCCGGCCAGGGTGTCGAGGAAGGCGGCGAGCGGCTCGGCGGGGTCCCGCAGGCGAGTGAAGTGGGTGATCCACCGCGGGACCTTCAGCGCGAAGACGAATCCCGGCGGTGTGCCCCGGGCCCAGCCGTCCACCGCCTGGACGGTCGGCGCCCGGTAGAACGTGGCGGTGAGCTCGACCGTGCGGAAGCGCTCGGCGTAGTACGGCAGCATCCGCGCCGGCGAGAAACGCGCGGGATAGAAGGCGCCCCGCCACGCGGGGTAGCTGTACCCGGACGTGCCGACGTGGACCACCGGCGGCCGGGCGCCCGCGCCTCAGACGGTGGCCGCGCTGAGCGCCGCCTCGCGGAAGCGGCGCACCTCGGCTGCGGGGTCGCGCGTCGCGAAGATCGCGGACCCCGCGACCAGCGTCGTCGCCCCCCGGAGCGCGAGCGGGCGGCAGTGCTCGAGCTTCACGCCCCCGTCCACCGACACCTCGAGGGGGCGCTCGCCGAGGCGGTTCTTCAGGTCCACCAGCTTCGCGTAGGTCGCGGGGATGAAGGTCTGGCCGCCGAACCCGGGATTCACCGACATGATCAGCACGAGATCCGCGGCGTCGAGCACGTAGTCGAGCATCGCGGTCGGCGTCCCCGGGTTCAGGGCCACGCCCACGCGCGCGCCCAGCTCCCGGATCCGGCCGAGCGTCCGGTGGAGGTGCGGGCACGCCTCCACGTGCACGGTCAGCGCGGTGCCGCCCGCCCGGACGTAGGTCTCGAGGTAGGGGTCGACGTTGTCCACCATCAGGTGGAGGTCGAGCGGCAGCTTCGTGTGCTTGCGGATCGCCTCGATGACCGGCGGCCCGATCGTGAGATTCGGCACGAAGTGCCCGTCCATCACGTCGACGTGGATCTGGTCGGCGCCCCCCGCCTCGACCCGCGCGATCTCGTCGGCGAGCGCGGCGTAGTCGGCCGAGAGGATCGACGGGGCGATCTTGATCATGCGCGCCTCCTCAAGCGGTGCGCCGTGAAGCCGTCGGAGCCGTGGCGGTGCGGCATCATGCGGAGGACGTCCGGCGACGCCCGGCAGGCCGCGGGGACGGCGTCCGGGAGCGGGTCGGGCACGAAGTCCGGCCGGCGGGCCCGGAGTCCCGCCACGACGGCCTCGTTCTCCTCCGGCTCGAGCGAGCACGTCGCGTAGACGAGAACGCCGCCCGGGCGGACCAGCGTCGCCGCGGCGTCCAGGATGCTCGCCTGGGTCGCGGCGAGCGCGGCGAGGTCACCGGGCGCGCGCCGCCACTTGCCGTCGGGGTTGCGCCGGAGGACCCCGAGGTTCGAGCACGGCGCGTCGACCAGGACGCGGTCGCACGCCGGGCCGAGGTCCCGGGCGAGCACGGCCGCGTCGGCCTGACGGGACTCGACGATCGTCGCCCCGAGCCGCAGGCACGCCTCCCGGAGCAGGCCGAGCCGCCCCGCGTGCGGGTCGGCGGCGACGATCCGCCCCTGGTTCGCCATGAGGGCCGCCAGGTGCGTGGTCTTCGTCCCCGGCGCCGCGCACACGTCGGCGACGGTTTCTCCGGGCCGGGGCGCGAGGGCATGCCCCACGAGAATGGCCGCCTCGTCCTGGACCGTGGCGGCGCCGTCGCGGAGGGGCGCGAGCTGCCGGAGGTCGCCGGCCCGCTCGAGCGAGAGGCCCTCGGGCGCGAAGCGCGTCCGCGCCGCGCCGACCCCGGCGCGCTGGAGCGCCGCGATCACCGCGTCGACCGCCCCGCGGAGCGCGTTCGCCCGGACGACGACCGGCGGCGCCTGGTTCATGGCGAGAGCGAGCGCCTCCGCGTCGGCGGGCCCGTAACGCGCCCACCAGCGGTCGACGAGCCAGGTCGGGCAGGACGTGCGGAGCGCGAGCGCCTCCACGGGATCCTCGGCGGTCGGAGCGGGCCAGGGCCGCGGCGTCGCCGCGATCGCCCGGAGCACGCCGTTCACGAAGGCGGTCGCCCCCGAGGACCGCCGACGCTTCGCGAGCTCCACGGCCTCGTGGACCGCGGCCCACGGCGGGATCCGGTCGAGGTACTCGAGCTGGTAAGCCGTGAGTCGGAGCAGCGCGCGAACCCACGGCGCGAGATCTTCGAGGGGCCGCCGCGACGCGCGCGCGAGCGTCCAGTCGAGGCGCCGCTGCCAGCGCAGAGTCCCGAGCACGAGCTCCGTGGCGAGGCCGCGGTCCCGCGGCGCGAGCCCGGCGCGGTCCGTGAGCGTCTCGAGGAGCCGGTCCGCGTACGCCTCCGTCGTTTCGGTCCGGACGAGAACCTCCAGCGCGACCCCGCGGGCCGACGGGCGCCGCCGAGCCGCGAGCGCCGTCGCGCCGGCCGAGGCCGGCGGGACGGCCTCAGCGCCGCGAGATCGGCGCGCCAAGCGACGCCCCCGGACCTAGCCGCGCGCCCCGGAGGTACGCGTCCCAGTCCATCGCGCGGCGGTTCTCGGGCTGCACCTCCAGGGGCTCGAGGAGCCCCGCCCCGGTCCCGATCGCCAGCCGGTCCGCCCCTCGTGTCAGCACGCCCGGTTCGCCCTCCCCGGAGATCGCGCGCGCGCGCCAGATGAGAAGACGGCCGCCGGCCCCGAAGGTCGTGGCGCCCGGCCAGGGATTGAGCCCCCGGACCCACGCCGCCAGCGCGACCGCCGGCTCGGTCCAGTCGAGAAGGCCGTCCTCCTTGCGGAGCCGTGGCGCCAGCGTGGCCGCTGCGGGGTCCTGCGGGCGCGGCGTGAGCGTGTCCAGGCGGTCGAGGGTCTCGACGAGCACCTCGGCGCCGAGGACGGCCAGACGCGCGGTGAGCGCGCCGGCGGTCTCGGCGGGGCCGATCGGCGTCGCCCGCTGGAGGAGGAGCGGGCCGGTATCCATGCCGGGATCCATCTGGAACGTGGTGATCCCGGTCTCGTGCTCGCCGCGAACGATCGCCCACGCGATCGGCGCGGCGCCACGGTAGCGCGGCAGCAGGGACGCGTGGACGTTGATCGAACCGCGCGCCGGCACGTCCAGGACCGCGCGCGGCAGGATCTGCCCGAAGGCAATCACGACGGCGACGTCGGCCGCGTGCTCGGCGAGGCGCTCGGGCCAGCCCGGGTCGCGAAGGCGCGCGGGCTGGAGCACCGGCACACCGTGCTCGGCGGCCGCGATCTTGACGAGCGAGGCCTGCGCTCGCTGCCCGCGATCGCGGGGCCGGTCGGGCTGGGTCACGACGGCGACGACGTGGTGGCGGGCCAGTAACGCCTGGAGAGTGGGCAGCGCGAACGCCGGGGTGCCGTAGAACAGCACGCGCATCGGGGTCAGACGTCGACTGCTAAACGAGTCCCCCGCTGGCGCCGGCAAGCGGCCGCTGGGTCACAGTCGCATCCCTGCCGCGGCCGGCTCGGCCGGGAAGCCCTCGCGCTTGATCTGCCGCTTCAGCCGATCCCGCGTGACCTTGTCCAGGCGGTCGATGAAGAGGATGCCGTCCAGGTGGTCGATCTCGTGCTGGAGGACGCGGGCCAGGAGGCCCGTGGCCCGACGCCGGAACGACGTCCCGGACCGGTCGGCCGCCTCCACCACGACCCACTCCGCGCGCCGCACGTCCGCAAAGACGCCGGGCAGCGAGAGGCACCCCTCCTCGCCGACCTGTGCGCCCCCCTGCTCCACGATCACCGGATTGATGTACGCCCGCCCGCCGACACCGCGTCCCTCGTCGACGACGAGCATGCGGAGCTCGATGCCGACCTGGATCGCGGCCAGCCCGATGCCCACCTCGGTGTGCATCGTGTCGATCATGTCGTCGAGCAAGCGCTCGACCTCGGGCGTGACCTCCCGCACCGGCGCCGCCCGGCGCCGCAGCACCGGGTCCCCGTAGAGCCGAACCTCCAGGACCGCCATGTCGGTCCCCTCCCTTCCCTTCCGGACTCCCATTCTACCGCGCCCCTCACGGCAGTTCGACCGGATCGATGTCGACCGTCAGCCGGATGCCCCCGAGCCGCCGGCGCCCGCGGAGGAACTCCAGGACGCTCGCCACGACCCCGGGGAGCTCCGCCCCGCCGAGCAGGACGAGCTGCATCCGGGCCCCGGCGAGGGCGGCCGGGCCGAGCACCGTCGCGCCGGCCGCGGTCCCGCGCGCGCCGAGGTCGGTCGCCAGGCGCGCCGCCTCCCGGCCCTCGACGACGAGCCGCGCCATCCGCCGCGCCGGCGGGTACCCGAGCTCCTGGCGCTCGGTCCACTCGGGCTCGTAGAAGCGGGCCGGGTCCCCGTGGGCCACCGCAACGAGGGCCGGATGCTCCGGCAGGAAGGACTGGAGCCACGCGCTACCCCCGGCCTCTACGGTTTCGGCAACCCGCCACGCGAGCTGGAAGGTCCGCTCGGCCGCGCGGAAGTCGGGGAGGTTGAGCGTGGCGTCGGCGAGGACGAGGGCCGCGACGCCGACCGGCGCCTCCTCAGCCAAGCGGAGCGCCATCGTCGTGCCCACCAGAACGCAAGGCTCGCCCGACCGATACTCGGCCCGCGCCGCCTCCGCAGCGTCGGGCGCGACGGTGGAGTCGTAGCGCACGACACGCGCGCCGGGGAAGGCGTGTCGCGCCTCCGCCTCGAGCCGCTCGGTGCCCCACCCGAGGAGCTGGAGCCGCCGGCCGCGACAGCGCCCGCAGAGGCTCGCCGCCGGCGTCTGGAAGCCGCACAGCCGGCAGGCGAGCTGGCGCGTCTCGCGGTGGTAGAGGAGCGCGACGCGGCAGCGCGAGCAGCGGCGCACCGCGCCGCAGTCCGCGCAGGCGAGCGTACGCGCGTAGCCGAGCCGGTTCAAAACCAGAAGGACCGAGCGGCCGCGGGCGAGCGCCGCGCGCGCCGCGTCCTCGAGCCCCGGCGAGAGGCTCGCCTCCGTCACGGCGGCGGCGTCGAGCGCGACGCGCTCGACCATCGGCCACGCGTCGGGCCCGCCCGCGTCCCAGGCGAGGGCACCCTGGCGCGCGGCCACCCAGCTCTCGAGGCTGGGCGCGGGGCTCGCGAGGCAGGCGGCGCCGCCCTCGCGCCGCACGCGCTCGAGGGCGAGGTCGCGCGCGTGCCAGCGGGGCGCGTCGGGTGACTTGTGCGCGGGATCCTCCTCGTCGACGACGACCGTGAGCCCGAGCGGTCCAACCGGGAGCCAGGCGGCCGCCCGCGTGCCGACCGCAAGGCGCGCCTCGCCCCGACGGCACGCCCACCACGCGGCCCAGCGCGCGCGGGGGGTCGCCGCACTCGTGACGAGGGTGGCCGGCTCGCCGAGCCTCGACGCCAGGCGCGCGGCCCAGGCGCGCGCCTGGTCGATCTCCGGCGCCAGGACCAGGACGCTCTCCCCCGCGGCGCGCGTCGCCGCGATCACCTGCTCGACGCGCGCGGCGCGGTCCCGGCCGGTGACGAGGCGGGCCGGTCCCGCTGCACCGGGCGCCGACGGAGGCGGCAGCGCGGGCGGCGCCCCGGAGCGCGCCCCGGGCGGCAGCGCCCGGAAGACCGCTTCCCCCCACGCGCTCACCGTCTCCGTCGCGGCCCAGCGCGCGAGCTCGAGGAGCGACGGGGTGAGGGCCGGCACCGGGTCCAGCAGAGCGGCGAGCGGCTCGAGCCGCTCGCCGGCGCCGGTCTCCGCGTCGAGCGCGACCACGACGGCCGCCCGGAGGCGACCGCGGAACGGAACGCGCACGCGCTGCCCGGGCGCGACGCTCGGCTCGAGCTCCGGCGGGACGCGGTAGGTGAAGGTCCGGGGAACCGGGAGGTCGGTGACGACGTGCGCGAGCAGGAGGTCCGGCCTCAGGCGCCGGCGGGCGCCCGACCCCGGACCCGGTCGTACTCGCGCCGGATGAGCTTCAGATCCTGGTACGCCTGGCGCCGGTATTCCGGGCCGGGATTGCGAAGGAGGTACGCCGGATGGAAGGTCGGGATCACGACCGCCCCGCCCAGCTGGTGGAGCTGCCCCCGCAGGCGGCTGATCGGCTCACGCGTCCGCAGGATGTGCTGGGACGAGAACGTGCCGAGCGTGCAGATCACGCCGGGCTGGATGGCCGCCAGCTGGCCGGACAGATACGGCGCGCACGCCGCGATCTCCTCGGGTTCGGGATTCCGGTTCCCGGGCGGCCGGCACTTCACGATGTTGCAGATGTAGACCTCGTCCCGCGTGATGCCGACCGACTCGAGCATCTTCGTGAGGAGCTGCCCGGCGCGCCCCACGAAGGGCTTTCCCTGGCGGTCCTCCTCCTCGCCCGGCCCCTCACCGATGATCAGGAGCCGCGTCGCCGGGTCGCCGGAGCCGAAGACGATCGTCGTCCGCCCCCGGGAGAGCTTGCACCGCGTGCAGCCCGCGCTGGCCTGCTCCACGCGGCGGAGGGCGGAGGACGCGTCCGCCGGCGGCTCGCCGGCGAGCGCCAGGTCACGGACGCCGAGCGCCTGGTGGACGCGCAGGTGGTCGGCGAGGGCGCGGGCGGCGTCGGCGAGGCCGGCGGGGTCCGGCGTCACGTGAGCCGCGCCTGGGGCTCCCGTGCGGCGTGCCGGAGCTCCTGGACCCGGTCGAGGATCCGGTCGGCGACCTCGGCCTTGCTCTGGCGCGGGACGACGACCGTCCCGCCCCAGCGGTCGAGGAGGACGACCTCGTTGTCAGGAGCGTCGAAGCCGATGTCGCTCCGGCTCACGTCGTTGGCGACGAGGAGGTCCACGCCCTTGGCGACGAGCTTGGCCTGGGCGTGCGCGCGGAGCTCGTGGGTCTCCGCGGCGAACCCCACGAGGAATCGAGCGCCCTTCCGGCTCCCGAGCTCGCGGAGGATGTCGGGCGTCGGGACGAGAGCGAGCGTGAGCCCTTGCTGCTTCGAGGGGATCTTCCCGGCCTCGGGGTGCGCCGCCTGGTAGTCCGCCACCGCCGCGGCCTTGATCACGATCGTGGCGGCCTCGGCCGCGTGGAGGACGGCGTCCCGCATCTCGAGGGCGGTCTGTACCGGGATGATCCGGACGCCGGCCGGCGGGGTGAGGTGGGTCGGCCCGGTGACGAGCGTCACCGACGCCCCGCGCCGCGCCGCCTGCGTCGCCAGCGCGTACCCCATGCGGCCGGACGAGCGATTGGTCAGGTAGCGCACGGGGTCCAGCGGCTCGCGCGTGGGGCCCGCCGTGACCAGGACATGCTCCCCCGCGAGGTCCCGCCGGGGCCAGAGAAGGCGCGCGGCCGCCTCGACGATCTCCTCGATCTCCGGGAACCGACCCTGGCCGGTGAGGCCGGAGGCGAGCGCCCCCGTCCCCGGCTCGAGCACGGTGGCGCCGCGGCTCCGCAGCGTCCCGACGTGCGCCTGCACGGCGGGGTGCTCCCACATCCCGCCGTCCATCGCCGGCGCGAAGAGCACGGGCCCGCGCATCGCGAGGAGGAGCGTGCCCAGGAAGTCGTCGGCGAGCCCGAGCGCGGCGCGCGCCAGCGCGTGCGCGGTGGCGGGCGCGACGAGCAGGAGGTCGGCCCGCTCGGCCAGCGCCACGTGCTCCACGGCCGCGGGCTCCTGCGGGTCGAAGAGATCGGTCAGCACGGGCCGGCCCGAGAGCGTGCGGAACGTGAGCGGCGCCACGAACTCGCGGGCGTGGGCCGTCATCACGACGGTCACCTGCGCCTCCTGGCGCCGGAGCTCACGCAGGAGCAGCGCCGCCTTGTAGGCGGCGATGCTCCCGGTGACGGCGAGGATCAGCTCGCGGCCCGCCAGCGTCATTCCGCGCCCCCCGGAGTGCCCGCCGGAGCTCAGGCCTGGGGCGCGGGCGCCTTCTCCGCCTCCTCGGGCTTCTTCGGCTGGATCTTCCCGCCGATGACCTCCTCGAGCGCGACGGAGGTCCACTTGCGGCGCTTCGTCTCGACCTGGGGCTGCGCCCCACGGTTGAGCTGTCGGCTCCGCTTCGCGGCGAGCACGACGAGCACGTAGCGGTTGGAGATCTGCTCGAGGGCCTTTTCCAGCGAGGGGAACATCACGCGGTGCCTCCTGGGAGGGTCGCCTGGACCCCCCCGCCTGCCGGTAGGTCCGGCAGGCTCAGGGTGAGACGGGACGTCCGGCAGCGTTCGGCCTCGATGATGCAGCCCAGCTGCCGCAGCGCCTCGTCGAGATGACGGTTGACGATCACGTAGTCGTACTCGCGCCACGCGGCGATCTCGTCCACGGCGCGCGCGAGGCGCCGGGCGATCTCCCGGGGCGCGTCGGACTTCCGCTCCTTGAGCCGGGCCTCGAGCTCGCGCATCGTGGGCGCGACCACGAAGATGTAGAGGCCCTGCGGGTAGCGCGCGCGGAGCTGTCGGGCCCCCTGCGTATCGATGTCGAGCAGGATGTCCTCGCCGCGGTCGAGCACCGCCTCCAGCGTGCGGGCGGCGGTGCCGTAGAGGTGCCCGTGCACGCGCGCCCACTCCGCGAACTCGCCCCGGTCGACCATCTGCTGGAAGATCGGCTCGGAGACGAAATGGTACGCCTGCCCCTCGATCTCGCCCGGCCGCGGGCTCCGCGTCGTGTAGGAGACCGAGTAGGCCAGGTTGGCAACCGTCTTGCGGATCTGCTGACAGAGCGTGGTCTTCCCGGCCCCGGAGGGGGCCGAGACGACGATCAGCATGCCCCGGCGCGACGACGCGGCGGCAGTCACTCGACGTTCTGCACCTGTTCCCGGATGCGCTCCACCAGCGTCCGCGCCTCCAGGACGCGTGCGACCAGCTCGGCGTCGTCCGCCTTCGACGCGATGGTGTTCACCTCGCGGTGGAGCTCCTGCGTCAGGAAGTCGAGCTGGCGGCCCACGGCGCCGCCCTCGGCGAGGAGCGTCCGGAACTGCGCCAGATGGGAGCCGAGGCGCGCCAGCTCCTCCGCGATGTCGCTCCGCGCGGCCCACGTCGCCACCTCCTGGGCGAGTCGCCCGGGGTCGACCGGCGTCTCGCCGAGGATCGCCTGGACACGCTCCCGGTGGCGGAGCTGGATGCGCGCGAGCGCGGCTGGAAGCAGCGTCTCGACGCCCCGAGCCCAGGCGCCGAGGGCGTCGACGTGCCCGCTCAGGTCGCGCGCCAGCGCCGCGCCCTCCGTCTGGCGCATCCGGCAGAGCTCGTCGAGCGCCTCGGCCGTCGCGGTCTTGAGAAGGATCGCCCCCTCGCCGTCGTCCTCATCGCTCTCCTCGACGGTCACGACACCGGGAAGTCGCAGGAGGTCCGAGACGGCAACGTCGGGCGCGAGGCCGGCCGCCTCGGCGAGCGCGCGCGCCCCACGCGCGTACGCGAGCCCGAGCCCGACGTCGGTCCGCACGTTGGGGAGCGCCGTCCCGGTGCGCCGGAGGGTCACCGTCACGTCGACGCGGCCGCGCGCCACCCGGCCCTGGACCAGACGGCGGAGATCCGGCTCGTTGGCGGTGAGCCCGCGGGGGAGCTTGACGCTGGGCTCGAAGAATCGGTGGTTGACCGAGCGAGCTTCCGCGACGATGGTGATGCGCGCACCCCGAGCCTCGGCCCGCCCGTACCCCGTCATGCTGACGACCAGGCCCATGAGAGTGCCTACGATGCTAGCCGATGGCGTCCGGGAGTGTCAAACACGCTCGGTTGGCGGATCGCGTGCCTCCATGGCAATAAACATCAATAATGGTGCATCTTTACGGTCATGATCTCGGTGGCGTGGCGGCGGGCGGCACCCGCCCGGCGGACCCCGGGCTCGCGCGCTTCTTGCCAGATCGCCGCATTCTACGTTATTAGGAGGTGTTGCTTGGCACTACACAGACGGAGCGCGGGCCGCTCCGGGAGCGAGGATGGGGAGCGAGTCCAGCGGTCGCCCGGTCCCTGAGAACCACCGGCAGTACGTCTGCCCGTCGTGCCATCTCCACCTCCTGTCGTGGACGCCGCACACGAACCAGGTGGAGATGTTCCACAAGGTCGCCCTGTGGTCGGACTTCTGGACGGGCGACGTGCGGCTCATCTGCCAGTACTGCCTGGGAGCGACCGAGATCCTGCCACCCCGGCTGGTCGACCTCCTGCGCCAGCGGTACGGCTTCCACATCCCCCAGCAGACGCCCGCGCCTCCCGGCACGCGCCGCGACTGACAGAGCCGCGGCGGGCCGCCAGGCCCGCGGCGTTGACAGGCTCGAAATCGCCCCGGTATAGTCCCGGCTGCCGACGGCGAGACCCCGAGGAGGCGTCCATGCACACCCACCGGCTCACACGCCGCGAGTTCCTCTCCGCGATGGGCACGCTGTCCGCTGCCGCCGCCCTGCCGAGGGTCGGTCGCGCGGAGCCGCGCCCGATCACCGTCTCCCACAGCATCTCGACCTTCGTCTACGCGCAGCACCTGATCGCGCGAGAGAAGGGCTTCTTCGAGGCGGAGGGGGTCAGCGCCGACAAGGGCTTCATCGTCCCCGGCGGGGGCGCCAAGGTCGTGCAGGCGCTCGCGGCGGGCCAGGCGATGTTCGCCCTCGGCGACTCGAACCACCCGCTGAAGATCAGCGAGAAGGGCAAGGAGGCGGTGATCCTCTTCGCCACCGACACGCGATGCTCCTACGCGAACATCGTGGCGCGGAAGGAGCTCTACGACGCCGGGCTCACCAGCATCGACAAGCTCGCCTCGATGAAGCGGCCCGGCGGCGGCAAGTGGGTGATCGCCGCGACCGCGATCGGCTCGGGCACGTGGGTCTACGGCACGCACATCCTCGGGAACCAGAAGGGCCCCGACGGGCGTCCGCTGAACGACCTGGTGGAGTGGGTGGGCGGCGGCGCGTCCACGACGATGCTGGGCGGGCTCAAGGCCGGGAAGTTCGACGCGATCATGGCCGTGCCCGAGTGGCTGTGGGCGGCGGAGGACCAGGGGTTCGGCGCGACGATCTACAACATCCTGGACGAGGCGGCGTGGAACCGCGTGTTCGGCGGCCCCCTGCCGGTCACCGTCGGGTTCTGCCTCCGCGAGACGATCGAGAAGAGCCCGGCCGTCGTCCAGGGGTACGTGAGCGCCTGCTATCGGGCGCAGCGGTGGATCCAGAAGGCGGCCGACGGCGAGATCCTCGAGGCCATCCACAAGCCTTACATGGACACCTTCTCGAAGGAGGAGGTCCTCAAGTCCATCCGCTACTACAAGGGCATCTTCGACTGGGACTTCCTGGTCGACGAGAAGCAGTACGACGAGGCGGTGAAGATCTTCCTCGCGACGAAGGTCCTGGACGCGCCCATCCCGTTCCAGAAGGCCGTCGACATGTCCTTCGTCCGGAAGGCGTCCCAGCGATCGTAGACGCGCCGCCGCGCGTCCGCGTCGAGGTCCGCGACCTCGAGAAGACCTTCGCGGCGCGCGGGCGGGCCGTCCGCGCCGTCGAGCGCGTCTCGTTCGACGTCCTCGACCGGGAGTTCGTCGCCCTGGTCGGACCCTCCGGCTGCGGCAAGTCCACCGTCCTCAACATGATCGCGGGCCTCGTCGCGCCGACGGGCGGCGCGATCCGGCTGGACGGGCGTGCGCACGAGGGCGTGCCGCCGGAAGTCGGGTACGTGTTCCAGAAGGACACCGTCTTCCCCTGGCGCACCGTCGCCCAGAACGTCGAGCTGGGGCTGGCGTACCGTGGCGTCCCGCGCGCCGAGCGCGAGCGGCGGGTCCGGGAGGCGATCCGCCTGGCGGGGCTCGAGGGGTTCGAGGACGCGTTCCCGGCGACCCTGTCGGGGGGCATGCGCCAGCGCGTGGCGCTGATCCGCACGCTCGTGGTGGAGCCCGCGATCCTCCTGATGGACGAGCCGTTCGGGGCCCTCGACACCCACACCAAGCTGCGGCTCCAGGCGCAGCTCCTGGCGCTCTGGGCCGGGCGGCGGCAGACGGTCGTCTTCGTGACGCACGACCTGGCGGAGGCGATCACGCTGGCCGACCGGATCATCGTCCTGACGAGCCGCCCCGGGCGCGTCAAGCACGTGCACCAGGTGAAGCTGCCGCGCCCCCGCGACGTCTTCCGCATCCGCGAGACGGACGAGTACGCCCGCGAGTTCGGAGCGCTCTGGCACGTGCTCGGCGAGGAGCTCGCGAAACCGGAGGCGCGCGACGAGCCCCGGGGGGCGGCGTGAGCGACCGCGCGCGCGTGAATCTGTGGCGGCTCGCGATCCTGGTCGTGTTCCTGGGCCTGTGGGAAGGACTGACCCACCCGGCGGTCACGAAGTCGGTTTCCCGGATGGTCTACTTCGTGGACCCTTTCTTCATCAGCCGCCCGTCGGCGATCTGGGCCCGGTTCTGGCACCTGAACTCCGGCGCCGTCCGGGTACCGCTCTGGCGCCTCCTGGGCTCCACCCTCGAGTCCACGGTGCTCGGGTTCGTCGTGGGCGTCGCGAGCGGATTCGTGGCGGGCCTGGTGCTCGGACGGAACGGCCGGCTGGCCGCGGTCCTCCACCCCTACATCGTGGCGTTCAACTCGCTGCCCCGGATCGCGCTGGTGCCGCTCGTCACGATGGTCTTCGGCTTCGGGCTCCTCGCCAAGGTGGTGCTCGCCTGGCTGATCGTCTTCTTCATCGTGTTCTTCAACACGTTCCAGGGCGCCCGCGGGGTGGACCCGGACCTCATCCACGCCGCGCGTTTCCTGGGCGCCTCCGAGCGCCAGGTGATGCGGTCCGTGATCGTGCCGTCGGCGCTCGCCTGGACGTTCGCCTCCCTCACGCCGTCGGTGTCGTTCGCGCTGATCGGCGTCGTGATCGGCGAGTTCATCGGTGGGGAGTCGGGAGGCGGCATCGGCTACCTCATCATCGCCTCCCTCGGCAGCCTGAACGCCGCCGACATGATGGTGGCGCTCTTCGTGCTCGGCCTGACCGGCATCGTCCTCGCGCTCGGCATCCACCAGGTCGAGGCGCGCCTCCTCCGCTGGCGCCCCGAGCACCAGGCGCGTGGCTGAGGCGCGGCGGCCCGCGCCGGACGCGGGCCCGCCGGCGCGCGGCGCGCCGCCCGGGCCAGGCCTCGCACGGGGTGTCCGGCAGAGCGTGCTGGTCGTCTTGCTCCTCGTCGGGCTGGCGATCGTCCTCACCTGGCCCGTCGCGGCGCGCCTCGGCGACGGCGTCGCCGACCTCGGGGATCCCCTGCTGACGACGTGGATCCTGGCGTGGGACGTCCACGCGCTGGCGAGCGCGCCCCTCCGCTTCTTCGACGCGAACATGCTCTACCCGCGGCGCCAGGCGCTCGCCTACACCGAGCACCTCGTGGGGCTCGTGCCGCTGGCCGCCCCCGCGCGCCTCCTCGGCGCGCCGCCCCTGCTCGCTCACAACCTGGTCTGGCTGGCGACGTTCCCCCTGACCGGCCTCACGATGTTCTGGCTCGTCCGGCACCTGACGGGCGCGGCGGGGCCGGCCGCGGTGGCCGCGGTGCTCTACGCCTTCTCCCACTTCCGCTTCGGCCAGCTGGGCCACGTCCAGGTGCTGAGCCATCAGTGGCTCCCCCTCCTGCTCCTCGGCCTCCATCGCGCCGCGCGGAGCGGCGGCCGATGGCGGGACGTCGGGCTCGCGGCGGGCGCGTTCGCGCTCCAGGCGCTGTCGTCGGGCTACCAGGCCTTCTTCGCGGCGATCGCGGGCGGCCTCTTCGTGGCGTGGCTCGCCGGGCCGTCCACGCGGCCGCCGCTCGGTCGCCTCGCCGCCCGCGGCGCGATCGCCGGCGCCGTGGTCGCGCTGGTGCTCCTGCCCTTCTTCCTGCCGTACCGCGCGTCACGCGAGGAGATCGCGCGCGCCCGGAACCCGCGGGAGATCGAGTACTACATGGCGTGGCCGGCCGCCTACCTGGCGGCGCCGGTGGACAACCGGTGGCTCGGCGACGCCACGGCCCCCTTCCGGCGGCGCGAGGCGGTCCTGTTCCCGGGCGTGGTGGCGCTCGCGCTCGCCCTCGCGGGCGCGACCCTGGCGGGACGGCCGCGGCGGGAGGCCGCGCCGCGCGCCCCGGCGCCCGGCGGGCGCTGGCCCGTGGCGCTCGACGTGGCGCTGAGCGTCGTCACGCTCGTGACCCTCGCCAACTGGCTCCTCGTCGGCGGGATCGCCGTGCGCCTGGGTCCGCTCCGCGTCTCGCAGCGCAGCTTCGGCTGGGCCTTCGCGGCGCTCGCCCTCGCGTTCCTCGCGCGGCGGATCGTCCGGGGCGGGCCGGCGCCGGTCCGCGGGCTCGGCTGGCTCCGACGGCTCGCGTGGCCCGAGGCCCGCGGCTACTACGTCGCGCTCGTGCTCGTCGGCGTGCTCGCGTCCTTCGGGCCGTGGCTCGACCTCGGCGCGCACCGCGTCCAGCCGCTCTACCAGCAGCTCCGCGCGATCCTGCCGGGCTTCGACGCCCTCCGCGTCCCCGGACGCTTCGGGGTCCTGGTGACGACCGGGCTCGCGGTCCTGGCGGGGCTCGGCGCCGCCGCGCTCGTGCGACGGATTCCCCGGCCGGTGGCGCGGGCCGCCGCGCTCGCGGCGGTCGGCGTCCTGGCCGCGCTCGAAGCGTGGGCGACGCCGCTCCCCCTGGTGAGCGTGGCGACCGAGCCGGGACCGGTCGACCGCTGGCTCGCCGCCCGGCCGGGCCCGGACGCGGTGGCGGTGCTCCCGATGTACGAGCCGCACGCCGTCCACCTCGAGAGCGTGAGGCTCTTCGCCTCGACCGCGCACTGGCATCCGCTGGTGAACGGCTACGCCGGCGTCCTGCCGCCGGGGTACGCGGAGGACGCGGAGATCCTGAACACCTTCCCGTCGCCGGCCGCCGTCGCGCGGCTCCGCGAGCTCCGCGTGCGCTACGTGGTCGTGTACCTCGGCCAGTACCGGGAGGAGGTGCGCCCGGAGCTCGACGCCGCCCTCCAGGCGCTCCCCGCGGGAGTGACCCGCGTGGCAAGCTTCGAGCAGGCGCGGATCTACGAGATCGGCCCCGCGGGGCCGCGCGCGTCAGGCGACGCGGGTGGTGCGGACGAAGGCCCGCGACCGCGCCAGCGCGTCGGAGTCGGCGAGCCCGGCCGCCTCCAGCGCGTCGAAGCAGTCGGAGATCGTGAGCACGGCGTGGAGCCGGTAACCCTTCTGGGCGAGCCGCTCACGCGCGCCCTGCTCCCGATCGATCAGGACCACCAGGTCCTCCACCACGAGGCCGGCGGCCTCGAGCGGCGCGATCGCCTCGAGCTTCGACGCGCCGTCGGTGACGATGTCGTCGATCACCACGACGCGCTCGCCGGCCTGGAACGTCCCCTCGATCCGTCGTCGGGTGCCGTACGCCTTCTCCTCGCGCCGCGGGTAGACGAGCGGCACGCCGCCCGCCAGGCTCGCGGCCACCGCCAGCGGCAGCCCCGCGTACGGGATGCCCGCGATCCGGTCCACCCGACAGCGCGCGACCGCGGCAGCGAGGAGGCGGCCGACCTGGCCCAGCACGTCCGGATGCGAGATCACGACCCGCAGATCGATGTAGAAGGGCGAGGTCATCCCGGACTTCAGCACGAACTCGCCGAAGCGGACGCCGCCGATCTCGTGGAGCCGGCGCACGAGCGCGGCCGCGCCGGAGTCGCTCACGCGCCGAGCTCGGCGAGGATCGCGGCCGCCGCGGCGGCCGGGTCGGCGGCGCCGGTGATCGGCCGGCCCACGACCAGGTAGTCGGCGCCGGCCCGCGCCGCCGCCGCGGGCGTGGCGATCCGGGCCTGGTCGTCCGCGCCGGCGGCCGGGAGTCGGATCCCCGGCGTGACGATCAGCGCCGCCGGCCCGAGGGCGGCCCGCAGGCGCGCCGCCTCGCGGGGCGAGGCCACCACGCCGTCGCACCCGGCGGCGCGCGCCAGGCCCGCGAGGTGCACCGCGTGCCCCTCCACGCTCATGGGGACGCCCAGCTCCCGGTGGAGCGCCGCGCGGTCGAGGCTCGTCAGGACCGTCACCGCCACGATCCGTGGCCGCTCCGCGCCGGCGGCCTGCGCGGCCTTCGCCGCCGCCGCCAGCATCGCGCTGCCGCCCGCCGCGTGGACGGTCAGGAGCCCGACGCCGAGCCGCGTCGCCGCCTCCACCGCGCCGGCCACCGTCGCCGGGATGTCGTGGTACTTGAGGTCCAGGAAGACGCGACTGCCGCGCTTCCGGACCATCTCCACCGCGGCAGGGCCGGCGGCGGTGAAGAGCACGCTCCCCACCTTGAAGTGCGTCGCCACGCCGGCGAGGCGCTCCACGAGCGCCTCCGCCGCGGCGAGGTCGACCGTGTCGAGGGCGACGATCAGCCGGTCGCGCGCCGCACGCGCTGCGGGGCCCGCTCCGCCGCCGCTCACGGCTTCATGCTCTCGTAGTAGGCCTGGAGGGGCCGCACCTCCAGCACACCCGAGCGCAGCGCCTCGATCGCCTCGAGGGCGGCCTGGGCCCCGTCCATGGTCGTGTAGTAGGGGATATTCTGCAGCACCGCCGTGCGCCGGATCAGATACGAATCCTTCCGGGCGCGCCCGTCCTCCGGCGTGTTGATGACCAGCGCGATCTCGCCCTGCTTCATGAAGTCGACGATGTTCGGCCGCCAGCCCTCGGCCACCTTGTGGACAGCCTCCACGGCGAGCCCGTGCCGCTCGAGCACCTTGGCCGTGCCCTGCGTCGCGACCAGGCGGAACCCCATCTCGGCGAGGCCGCGCCCGATGTTCACGATCTCCCGCTTGTCCCGGTTCCGCACGGAGAGGAACACCTTGCCGGTGCGCGGCAGGGTGGACCCCGCCGCCAGCTGCGCCTTCAGGTACGCGGTGCGGAACTCGCGCCCGATGCCCATCACCTCGCCGGTGGAGCGCATCTCGGGCCCGAGGATCACGTCGACGCCGGGGAACTTGACGAACGGGAAGACCGCCTCCTTGACCGAGACGTGCGGCAGCTCGGTGACCTCGCGGACGCCGAGGTCGGCGATCCGCGTGCCGAGCAGGACCCGCGTCGCCAGCTTGGCGAGGGGGACCCCGATCGCCTTCGAGACGAACGGCACGGTGCGCGAGGCGCGAGGGTTCACCTCGAGCACGTAGATCGTGTTGTTCTTGATCGCGAACTGGATGTTGAGGAGGCCCACGACACCGAGCTCGAGGGCGAGGGCTCGCGTCTGCTCGCGGAGGCGCTCCACCTGGTCGTCGCCGATCGAGTACGGGGGGAGCGCGCACGCCGAGTCGCCGGAGTGGATCCCCGCCTTCTCGATGTGCTCCATCACGCCCCCGACCAGGACGTCCTGGCCGTCCGAGAGCGCGTCGACGTCGATCTCGAGCGCGTCCTCCAGGAACTTGTCGATGAGCACCGGGTGGTCCGGGGACACGCGCGCCGCCTCCAGCATCCACGCGCGGAGCCGCGTCTCCTCGTAGACCACCTCCATGGCCCGCCCGCCCAGGACGTAGGAGGGGCGCACGAGCACGGGGTACCCGAGCGCCGCGGCGATGCGCGCGGCCTCGTCGGCGGAGCGCGCCGAGCCGTTCGGGGGCTGCTGGAGGCCGAGCTTCCGGAGGAGGTCGGCGAAGCGCTCGCGGTCCTCCGCCCGGTCGATGGCGTCGGGCGACGTGCCCAGGATGCGCACCCCCGCCCGCTCGAGCGGCACCGCGAGCTTCAAGGGCGTCTGCCCGCCGAACTGGACGATCACCCCGAGCGGCCGTTCCTTCTCGACGATGTTCAGGACGTCCTCGAGGGTCAGGGGCTCGAAGTAGAGGCGATCGGACGTGTCGTAGTCCGTCGACACGGTCTCCGGGTTGCAGTTGACCATGATCGCCTCGACGCCCGCCTCGCGGAGCGCGAAGGCCGCGTGCACGCACGCGTAGTCGAACTCGATCCCCTGCCCGATGCGGTTCGGCCCCGACCCGAGGATCACCACCTTGGGCCGCGCCGTCGGCGGCGCCTCGTCCTCGTCCTCGTAGGTCGAGTAGAGGTACGGGGTGTGCGCCACGAACTCGGCGGCGCAGGTGTCCACCACCTTGAACGTCGCGCGGACCCCGTGGGCCAGGCGCGTCTCGCGGATCTCGGCCTCGGTCCGGCCCGACAGCTCGGCGAGGCGCCGGTCCGAGAACCCGAGGCGCTTGGCGTGCCGGAGGGTCTCGCGCGAGAGGTCGGGCGCCGGCCGGAACGCCTCCTCGAACGCGATCAGCTCCTCCATCTGGGCGAGGAACCACGGGTCGATCCGCGTCAGGTCGGCGATCTCCTCGCGCCCGAGGCCGCGGCGCATCGCCTCGGCGATGTAGAGCAGGCGGTCGGCGTTCGGGACACGCAGGCGGTCCCGGAGCGTCTCGAGATCAGGCGGCGGCCGGTCCAGCCCGAGCCCCGCGCGGTCCTGCTCGAGGGAGCGGACGGCCTTCTGGAGCGCCTCCTTGAAGGTCCGGCCGATCGCCATGACCTCGCCGACCGACTTCATCTGGGTCGTCAGCGTCTGGTCGGCCTCCGGGAACTTCTCGAAGGCCCAGCGGGGGATCTTCACCACGCAGTAGTCGATCGTCGGCTCGAAGGAGGCCGGCGTCTCGCGGGTGATGTCGTTCCGGATCTCGTCGAGCGTGTAGCCGGCGGCGAGCTTGGCCGCGATCTTGGCGATGGGGAACCCGGTGGCCTTGGAGGCGAGGGCGGAGGACCGGCTCACGCGGGGGTTCATCTCGATGACCACGAGGCGCCCATCCGCCGGGTTCACGCCGAACTGGATGTTGGAGCCGCCCGTCTCGACGCCGATCTCGCGGATGATCGCGAGCGCGGCGTCCCGCATGATCTGGTACTCCTTGTCGGTCAGGGTCTGCGCCGGAGCCACCGTGATGGAGTCGCCGGTGTGGACGCCCATCGGGTCGAAGTTCTCGATCGAGCAGACGATCACCACGTTGTCCTGGAGGTCGCGCATGACCTCCAGCTCGAACTCCTTCCACCCGATCACCGACTCCTCGACGAGGACCTGGCCGATCGGGCTCTGTTGGAGGCCCCAGCGGATCGCCCCGTCGAGCTCGTCGGGATTCCAGGCGATGGAGCCGCCGGTGCCGCCCAGCGTGAACGACGGTCGGATGATCGCCGGGTAGCCGACCTCGCGGACGACCTCGCGGGCCTGCTCGACGGAGCGCGCGTAGCCCGAGCGCGGGAGCGCGAGGCCGATCCGCTGCATCGCCGCCTTGAAGAGCTCGCGGTCCTCCGCCTTCTTGATCGCCTCGAGCTTGGCGCCGATCAGCTCCACGCCGTATCGCTCGAGGACCCCGCTCTCGGCGAGGGCGACCGCGAGGTTCAGCCCTGTCTGCCCGCCGAGCGTGGGCAGGAGCGCGTCCGGCCGCTCGGCGGCGATGACCTGCTCCAGCACCTCCGGCGTCAGAGGCTCGACGTAGGTGCGGTCGGCCATCTCGGGGTCGGTCATGATCGTGGCCGGGTTCGAGTTGACCAGCACGACCTCGAACCCCTCCTCGCGGAGGGCCTTGCAGGCCTGCGTGCCCGAGTAGTCGAACTCGCATGCCTGCCCGATCACGATCGGCCCCGAGCCGATCAGCAGGATCTTCCGCAGGTCCGTCCGCTTGGGCATCTATTCCAGCAGGCCGTAGACGATGGAAACGCCGGCGGGCGCCTCCTCGCGACGGACCAGGAACTCGACCAGCGGCGCCGTGCCCAGGAACTGCACCTCTCCCGCGCCGGTCAGCCGCTCGCCGAACAGGCCGAGCCGCCGGTCCACCCGCTCGCGGATCGCGTGGGCCTCGAGCGCCGCGGGCGACTCGGTCGTGAAGGAGGCCCACTCGGGCTTCTGCCCGGTCTCCTCGGTCTTCCGATACGCGATGAAGTACTTGGGCATTCCGTCACCTGCCTCTCGACTGCGTGAGGAGCTGGACGAACCGGCCGAACAGGTAGTGCGAGTCGTGCGGCCCCGGGGCCGCCTCGGGATGGTACTGGACGGAGAAGACGGGAAGCGTCCGGTGGCGCAGACCCTCGCACGTGCCGTCGTTCAGGTTCGTGTGGGTGACCTCGAAGCCGGCCGCCGCGGCCGACTCCGGGTCCACCGCGAACCCATGGTTCTGGGAGGTGATCTCCACCCGGCCCGTCGCGCCGTCCTTCACCGGGTGGTTCGCGCCATGGTGCCCGAAGGGCAGCTTGTAGGTCCGCGCCCCGAGCGCGAGCGCCACGATCTGCTGGCCAAGACAGATCCCGAACGTCGGCAGTCCCCGCGCGGTCAACCGCCGCACCGACTCGCTGAGGTAGGGCACGCCCTCGGGGTCGCCGGGGCCATTGGCGAGGAAGAGCCCGTCGGGCGCGAGCGCGAGCACCTCGTCCGCCGACGCGAAGGCCGGCACGACGGTCACGCGGCAGCCCGCGGCCGTCAGCTGCCGGAGGATGTTCCGCTTGATCCCCGAGTCGTACGCGACCACGTGGAAGCGCGCGGGCGGCGCCGGCGCGTAGCCCTGCCCGAGGCGCCACTCCGCCTCGCGCCACTCGTAGGGCGCCGGGCACGTGACCTCCTTCACCAGGTCCCGCCCGACGAGCCCGGGCGAGGCCTTGGCCCGGGCGACGACGGCCCGCGCGTCGACGTCGCCCGTCGCGATCACGCCGTCCTGCGCCCCGCGGTCGCGGACGTGGCGGGTGAGCGCGCGGGTGTCGATCCCCTGGATCCCCACGATCCCGTGCGCCCGGAGGTACTCGTCGAGGGTCGCCGTCGCCCGCCAGGACGCCGCCACCGGCGACGCCTCGCGGACCACGAAGCCCTCCGCCCACGGGCGGCGCGACTCCGGATCCTCGTCGTTGACGCCCGTGTTGCCGATGTGGGGGTAGGTCATGCAGACGATCTGGCCCTTGTACGACGGGTCCGTCAGGATCTCCTGGTAGCCGCTCATGGCGGTGTTGAACACGACCTCGCCCACCGCCTCGCCGCGGGCGCCGAGGGGCTCCCCCTCGAAGACCCGGCCGTCGGCCAGCGCCAGGATCGCGCGCGCTCGCCCCGTCACCGTCCGCCCTCGCCGCTCACCACGCCGTCCTTCATCACCACGCGTCCGCCCACGACGGTGAGCCAGGGCGCGCCGACGCAGGCGTGGCCGCCGAAGGGCGTGTTCCGCGCCTTCGAGCGGAACCGCGCCGGCTCGATGACGTGCTCGCGCGCGAGGTCCAGGACCGTCACGTCTCCCGGCGCGCCCGCGGTCAGGCTTCCCCCCGGCAACCCGAGCACGCGCGCCGGCCCCGCGGTGAGCCGCGCGACGAGCGTCGGGAGGTCGAGCACCCGCTCGCGCACCAGGTGCGTGAGGCAGAGCGCGACCGCCGTCTCGAGCCCCACGATACCGTTGGCGGCGTGGTCGAGCTCGACCTCCTTGTCGGTGAGGGCGTGGGGCGCGTGATCGGTCGCGATCGCGTCGAGGGTGCCGTCGGCGAGCGCCTCGCGGCACGCCTCCACGTCGCGCTTGGAGCGGAGCGGCGGTGCCATCTTCGCGTTGGCGTCGTACTGGCGGAGCGCCTCGTCGGTCAGGAGAAGGTGATGCGGCGTCACCTCGCCGGTCACCGGGACGCCGCGGCTCTTCGCCTCGCGCAGGAGCCGAACCGCGGCCGCCGTGGACACGTGCGCGATGTGGACGGGGGTCCCGGTCAGCTCGGCGAGGGCGACGTCGCGGGCGACCATGATCTCCTCGGCCGCCGCCGGAATCCCGCGGAGCCCGAGGTCCGTCGACACGAAGCCTTCGTGCATCACGCCGCCCTCGCTGAGCGCCGCGTCCTCGGCGTGCGAGATGATCGGCCGGCCGAACGCCTGGGCGTACTCGAGCGCGCGGCGGAGGAGCGCCGAGTTCATGATCGGCTTCCCGTCGTCGGAGTAGGCGACGCAGCCCGCCTCGGCGAGCTCGCCGAGCTCCGCCATCTCGCGCCCGGCGAGGCCGCGGGTCACCGCGCCGATCGGATACACGCGTACGACGCCCCGGGCGCGCGCCTCGGCCAGGATGTAGTCCGTCACCGCGCGGGTGTCGTTGACGGGCTGCGTGTTGGCCATGCACGCCACCGCGGCGAACCCGCCCGCCGCCGCCGCGCGCGTGCCGGTCGCGATCGTCTCCTTGTACTCCTGGCCCGGCTCCCGGAGGTGGACGTGGATGTCGATGAACCCGGGCGCGATCACGCGACCGCCGGCGTCGATCGTCTCCGTCCCCGCCGGCGCCTCGAGCTTCGGCCCGACGCGGGCCACGCGGCCCGCTTGAACCAGCACGTCGCCGGGCGCGTCCAGGCCGTTGGCGGGATCGACGACGCGGCCGTTCCGGATCAGAAGGTCCATCGCTCAGGCCTCCCCGCCCTTGGCGCCGATCAGGAGGTAGAGGACCGCCATCCGCACCGCGACCCCGTTGGCCACCTGCTCGAGGATCACCGAGTACGGCCCGTCGGCCACCTCCGGCGCCATCTCGACGCCGCGGTTCACGGGCCCGGGGTGCATGATCAGCACGTCGTCGCGCGCGCCGCGCAGCTTCTCCAGCGAGAGCCCGTAGAGGCGCGAGTACTCGCGGAGGGACGGGATGTAGTTCGCGGCCATGCGTTCGTGCTGGAGCCGCAGCATCATGATCACGTCGACGTCCCGCACCGCGTCCTCGAGCCGTCGCGCGACCTTCACGCCCAGCTCCTCGACCCCGGGCGGGATCAGGGTCGGCGGCCCCGCCACCGTCACGCTCATCCCCATGGTCCGCATGGCGGCGATGTTGGAGCGGGCGACGCGGCTGTGCGCGATGTCGCCCACGATGGCGACCGAGAGGCCGTCGAGGTGCCCGCGCTTCTCCCGGATCGTCAGGAGGTCGAGCAGCGCCTGGGTGGGGTGCTCGTGCATGCCGTCGCCGGCGTTCACGATCGAGCACCGGAGGGCCCGCGCCAGCATGTGGGCGGCGCCGGACGCCGCGTGACGGATCACCACGCAGTCCGGGCTCATCGCCTGGATGTTCAGCGCGGTGTCGACCAGCGTCTCCCCCTTCACGACGCTCGAGGACGAGCCCGAGACGTTGATGACGTCGGCCGAGAGCCACTTGCCGGCGATCTCGAACGAGGTCCGGGTCCGCGTCGACGGCTCGAGGAAGAGGTTCACGACCGTCTTCCCGCGGAGCGCGGGGACCTTCTTGATCTCCCGCGACGCGATCTCCTTCATGGAGACGGCGGTGTCGAGGATCGTCTGGATCTCGGCGGGCTCGAGGCCCCGGATCTCCAGCAGGTCCTTCCGTGTGAACCCCATCGTGCCCTCCTAGCCCTCTCCGGCGTCGGGTTCCCGGATCACGACGCGGTCCTGGCCGTCGTGCTCGTGGAGCAGGACCTGGACGGCCTCGCGCCGCGCCGTCGGCAGGTTCTTCCCCACGTAGTCCGCGCGGATGGGGAGCTCTCGGTGCCCCCGGTCCACCAGGACTGCCAGCTGGATCATGCGCGGGCGCCCGAGGTCGATGATCGCGTCGAGCGCCGCGCGGATCGTCCGCCCGGTGTAGAGGACGTCGTCGATCAGGACGATCGTCTTGTCGGACACCGGGAACGGGATGTCGGTGCCCCGGAGGATCGGGGCCTCGCCCTTCAGCGCGAGATCGTCCCGGTAGAGCGTGATGTCGAGCGCCCCCACCGGCACCGGGTGGCCGCCGATCCCCTGGAGCCGCCCCGCGATCCGCCGGGCCAGCGACACGCCGCGCGTGCGGATTCCCACCAGCGCGAGGCCCTCGGTGCCCCCGACCCGCTCCACGATCTCGTGCGCGATCCGGGTGAGCGCCCGGTCGATGCCCGGCTCGTCGAGAACCTGGGCCTTCTCGCGGAGCGTCATGGCCGGCATCCGGGGTCCGACGGGCCGGCCCGCGGCGCTGGGATGGTGGGAGCGGGGCGGCGCGAACGGCCGCCAGAGACAGCAATGCCCTCCCGGCAAACCAGGGAGGGCGTCACGATCACGCACGTACGAGCCGTCATTGCCTCTCCTTGTGAGCCTCGCCGGGCCCACTTAAAGGAGTTACCGTTCGCTCGGACTGTACGTCGGGCCTCCCGCCCTGTCAAGCGGCGGGCCCTCCGCGCGCGGCTCGGTGGACCACGGCGGGAACGCGAGGTACCGGCACTGGGCGGGAAATCGCCGCACGTATGCCTCGACCAGTGGCGCCAGCACCGCCTGGCACCGGGCTGCGTCGCGCGCGGGGTCGGGGTCCGGCTCCGGAAGCGGGGGGTGCACGACGATCACGTGCCGTTTGCCGTCGCGATGCGCGAGAACCGGGAGTGTCGGCGCCCGGCTCATCCGGCGGAGCGCGAGCCAGCCGCCGCGCACGACGAGGTCGCCGCCCGGGAGCGCGATCCGGAACGCCTCGCGGCCGAACGGCCCATCGGCCGAGAGAGAAACCAGCGCGCCGCCCCGCAGGAGCTCCAGCACTTGGTAGAGGCCAACCAGCCGGGCACGAGCCGATCCGCCTGGCAGGCGGACGGCCTCGCCGGCGGCGAGCGCCTCCGCCCAGCGCGGGTCGCGGGTGGACGCCTCGAGCCGGCCGGCGAGCCGGACCGGGTAGCCCAGGGCCCGTAGGCGGAACCAGGTCCGAGGCGAGCCTAGGTGGAACCCGAGGAGGATCACGCCCCCGCCGGCCCCGGCGAGGTGCTCGGCTCCCTCGAGGACAACGCCGCGGCGAATGGCCGCCGTCGTCGACTCACCCAGGAACGCCTCCTCAGCGCAGAAACGTCCGTGGGTCGCGAGGGTCGCGAGGGCGAGACGCCAGGGGGGACCGGCCCGCCCAGGCTGGGCCGCCGCCCACACCGTGGCCTGGCGGAACCGCGTGGGATGGACCAGTCCGTCGGCCATGGCCATGACCGCCAAGACCACCTCGCCGACCGGACGCGGGAGCGGACGGAGCAGTCGCACGAGCCTCCCGAGGCGGTGGGAGGTGTGGAACATCCCAGGCACGACGTGCCCGGGCAATTCCGGCGCGCTCACGGACCGCCGCGCTTCGAGCGGACCAGCTCGGTGAGCGTCCCGAGGGTCTCCAGGGCCTCGCGCGTGAGGTCGCGGGTCGCGTCGAATACGATTTCGAACTCGGTCTCGCACGCCACGATCACCTCGAGCAGCTCCACCGAGTCGAGCCAGAAGCCCGCCTCCGAGAGCGGCGTGGCCGAGCCCGCGGGATGAGGGGTCCGCGCCGGACCCGCCACCCGCTCGACGAGCGCCCGCGTCGCCTCGAGCACCGGGTCGGTCGCGCTCACCGAGCGGGCGCCCGCGCGAGGAGGCTGACGCACGCGAGACGGTCGGGCTTGCCGTTCGGCAGACGAGGCAGCGACGGGACGACCTCGAGCGCGCGGGGCCACGACCAGGGCGGGAGCTTGTCGGCCAGCCCGGTTCGCAGGGCCGCGACGGCCACCCCGGGCTCGCACTCGATGACCGCGCCGAACGAGCGGCCGGCCGGGCCGTCCAGCGGGACCACGACCGCCCCGGTGACCCCCGTCATCTCGCCGAGGGTCGCGGCGACGGCGGCGAGGTTCACGAGCCGACCCTCGCGCGTGCGGATGCAGTCGTCCAGGCGTCCGGCCAGGACGAGGCGGCCGTCCTCCCGGAGGGCGCCAACGTCCCGGGTCGGCCACCACCCCTCCACCTGGACTGGACGCTCCACGGCCGGGGGGAACCCGTAGCCCGCCATGAGCCACGGCGTCCGGACCCAGATGCGGCCCGGCTCGCCCGGGGCCGCCCGGGCAGCGGGATCGTCCCCGATGCGCACCGCCACGCCGGACAGCGGCCGCCCGACTGTTTCCGGCCGGACCTCGGCGGCCGGACCGTCGTCGGAGGCGATGAACGCCGTCTCCGTGGACGAGTACGACTGGCGCAGCGGCACGCCGAACCGGGCGAGAAAGGCATCGCACACGGCACTCGGGACCAGGCTCGACACCAGGCAGAGGCGCGGCGCAACCGGGGGGCCGACGAGCGCGCAGCGCCCAAGCGCGTCGGCGAAGTGCAGCGATGCCCGCCAGCACGCGAACGCGGGCGAGGCGAGCGCGGCGAGCGCGGCGCGGTGATCGAGGGGATCGAGCAGGCCGAGCGCGCCGCCGAGCACCATCGACACGAGGAGGTAGTTGAGCCCCTGGGCCGAGGCGAGCGACGCGCCGATCAGCACGCCCTCGCCCGATCTCAGCGCGGCGGCCCGCGCCCGCGCTCCCGCGAGGAGAGCGGCCGTGGGCCGGTAGACGGCCCTCGGCCCACCCGTGGAGCCCGAGGTGAAGAGGACCACTCCCGGCCCCGCCAAGGGCACGAACGGCGGGGCGTTCATCGCCGGGCCCTCACCTGGCTCGTGGAGCAGGAGGGGCGCGAGACCCGCCTCCTGGGCCGCGGAGGCGAGATGCCGCAGAGCGGGCGGCAGGATCAAGGGCGTGCCGTCGGGCACGGCCGGCGCGGTCCGCCAGGCGCGGACATCGGGCGGCAGCACCACCAGCGGGCCAGGGAGCGCGCTGAGCCCGACGAACAGCGCGACACCCTCCGCCGACGCCGGCAGCGCCGTCGCCACCAGCCCGCCCTGCTCCCCGAGCCGGCCGAGGACCTCTCCGCGCCACCGCCGCGCGAGCGCGTCCAGCTCGTCCGCCGACCACCAGCGACCGAGCGTGAACACGCGGGGCATCGTCAGCGGCGACATGGGCGGACTCTAAGGACGACGGGCGTTCGGGTCAAGGCGCCGGCGCGTCCGCGCGTGGACCGCCGGTCACCCGGCCGCCCTTGACGACCAGGAAGCGCGCCGGCAGCCCTCCGACTGCCTCGGCGAGCGTGGTCGCGTCGAGGACCACCAGGTCGGCCGGGGCGCCGACGGCGAGTCCGCGGGCGTCCCGGCCGAGGATCCGGGCCGGCTCGGTCGTCACCATGTCGAGCGCCGCCGCCATGTCGGCCGCGCCGCCCATGTGCGCGCCGACGACGAGGAGGTACGTCAGGAGCAGGGGGTCGGCGTTGCCCGCGGGCGTGAAGGCGTTCTGGACGTTGTTCGTGGCGGCCGCCACGGTCACCCCGGCGGCGAGGAGCCGCTTGATCGGCGTGAGCCCCCGGCGAACGTTCCGCGCGTCTCCGCGCCCCATGAGATAGAGGTCGGTCGCGGGCAATGTGATCACGGCGACCCCGGCCGCGTGGAGCCGGCGCGCGACCCGCGCCTGCTCGACGGCATCGCACGCCCCGAGCTCGGTGAGGTGGCCGACCGCGACGCGACCCTGCCAGCCGTGCCGCTCCGTCCGGTCCACGATGGCCTCCACGTGACGGTGCACCGGCTCGTCGGCGAAGTCGGCGTGGAAGTCGGCGGCGCAGTCGAACTCCCGCGCGAGGGCGAACACCCGGTCCACGTGCTCGGTGCCGTCCGTGTCGTTGTAGGGGCACCCACCGACCAGGTCGATACCGGCCCGGAGCGCCGCGCGCAGGAGGGGCTCGGTGCCCGGCGCCCGGAGGATCCCCTCCTGGGCGAAGGCGCAGAGCTGGAGGTCCAGGCGGTCTGCGTACTCGGCGCGGAGCGGCAGCACCGCCTCGACGCCGCGGAGGCCGACGATCGGATCGACCTCGACGTGGCCGCGCATCGCCGTCGTGCCCAGCGCCACCGCGTGGTCGAGCAGGCGCCGGGCCCGCGTCCGGATGTCGTCGACGGTGAAGGCGCGCTTGGCCTCGGCGGTGACGCGGATCGCCTCCGCCAGGGTGCCCTCGCGGCTCGGCGTGCGCGAGAGGAGGTACGCCTTGTCCAGGTGGACGTGGGCGTCCACGAAGCCGGGCACGACGAGCCGCCCCGCGGCGTCGATCCGCTGGCGCGCCGGTGTCCCGGCAAGGTCGCCGAGCGCCGCGATCCGCCCGCCGCGGACACCGACGTCGGCGAGCTCGCCGGCCGGCGCCGGCCGGCCCGCCGCCACGACGAGGTCGAAGGGCTCTCCGGAGTCCACCGGGCTCACTGGCTGAGGATACGCGACCCCGCGCGCGGTGCCGAGCCACGCGCCACCCGGACACCTTGACGGGGCGATCTCCGGCGTCTAGCGTACCGGCCACGAGCTAGCCATGGACGCGGTCGTCTCGACGCTCCGCACCGTGTCGCTCTTCGCCGACCTCCCGCGCGAGGTGCTGGCCCGCCTCGTGAGCGAGTTCGACGAGCTGGACGTCGCCGCCGGCGAGACGGTGTTCTCGCAGGGCGACCCCGGGGACGCGCTCTACGTCATCGTGAGCGGGGCCGTCGAGGTGCGCGGCGAGCGCGACGGCCGGAGCGAGCGCGTCGCCGTCCTCGGTCCCGGGGACTGTCTCGGCGAGATGGCGCTCGTCACGGGCGACCCGCGCTCGGCCTCGGTCGTGACGCTGTCGGCGACGCGGCTCCTCCGGCTCGACAAGGAGCGGTTCCGCGTCCTGTCGGACCGGCAGCCCGTCTTCCTCCGGGAGCTCGCGCGCGTGCTGTGCCGCCGCATCGCGCGGACGTCGGCGGACGTCGCCCACGCGCGCCGCGCCTACACGACCGTCTTCGACACGATCCTGGCCGGTGCCGAGCCCCCGGCCCGGCGCCTCCTCGACGTCCTGGCGGTGGCCAAGCGGGCCGACGCGGGGGTCCTGATCGCCACTCTCGGGGACGCCGGCCCAAGCATCGCGGCCGAGGTCGCCGCCCACCATCCTGCCCTGGTCTTCCGGGACGAGCGCGGGCGCTACGAGCTCCACCCCGAGTTCCGCGACCACGTCCGGCGGCGGCTCGGCGACGCGAACGGCGCCGACGGCACCCAGGACCTCCACGTCGCCCTCGCGACCGCGCACGGCGGCGGGGGCGCGTGGGCCAAGGGCGCGCGGCACTGGCTGGCCGCGGGCCGCTGGGACGAGGCGGCGCACGCGATCCGCAAGGCGCTGGCGTCCGGCACCCCGCCGACGGACGCGGAGCTCGAGACCTGGCTCGACCGCCTCCCCGAGGACGTGCTTCTCCAGGCCGACCTCGGTCCCGCGAAGGCGAGCCTCCTCGTCCGGACCGGACGCTCGGACGTCGCGGGGGCGCTCCTCGAGCGCGCGTTCTCGGGACGGCGGCTGGACGGCGACGCGCGCGACCGCCTGGTGCGGAGCCTGGGCACTCTCTACGCGCAGCGCGGTCGCCCTGGGGGCGGGGCGGGCGGCCCGGCCGGACCCGGCGCGCCGCGCGCCGCGGCGACGCGAAAGGGCGGCAGCGCCCGGTGGGCCATCGGCCTCGCGCTGGCGGTCGCGATCGGCGCCGTCGTGCTCTGGATCCCGCCGGCCGGGCTCGAGCCGCGCGCGGTCCGCTTCCTCGCGGTCCTTGCGGCGGGCACGGTGCTCTGGGCGTGGGGCAGCTTCCCCGACTACGTGGTCGCCCTCGGAATGGGCATGGCGTGGGTGCTCCTCCGCGTGGCGCCCACCGCAACCGCGTTCGGAGGGTTCGCGACGAGCACGTGGTTCCTGATGCTGGGCGTCCTCGGACTGGGGGCGGCCCTCGCCCGCTCGGGGCTGCTCTACCGGATCACGCTCGTCGCGGTGCGACGCTTCCCGCCCACGTTCGTCGGGCAGACGGGCGCCCTCCTCAGCGCCGGCATCGTGTCGACCATCCTCATCCCCTCGGCCCAGGCACGGGTGACCTTCATGGGACCGGTGGTCCTCGGCCTGGCGGACACGCTCAAGTATCCGCCGCGAGGCCGGGGCAGCGCCGGGCTCGCAATGGCCGCCTTCACGGGCTTCAACCTGGCGACGACGCTCTTCCTCACCGGGACGACAACGTGCCTGCTCGCGTGGCGGGTCCTGCCCGAGGCGACGCGGGCTCAGGTGACCTGGCTCGCGTGGCTCCAGGCCGTCCTCGTGCTCGAGGCGGTCAGCCTGGGCGCCGCGCTCGCGTGGATCGCCTGGCGCTACCGGCCGGCGGGACCGACCCCGGTGCGGGCGACCCTGCTCCACGCCCAGCTCCAGATGCTCGGCCCGCCCTCGCGGGACGAGTGGATCACCGGGCTGGTCGCGCTCGCCGTCGTCGCCGGCTGGATCACGCAGCCGTGGCACGGGGTCGATCCGGCGTGGCTCACGCTCGGGGCGCTCTGCCTGCTCCTGGCCATGCAGGTCCTCGACCGGGCGGCGCTCCAGGGCCAGGTCGACTGGGCGTTCCTGCTCTTCATGGGGATCGCCTTCAGCCTGGCCGACCTCGCCGCCCACGTCGGCGCGGACGCCTGGTTCGCGTTGCGCGCCCGCGCCGCGCTTGGCGACATCACGACGCCGGCGGCGGCCGTGACCGCCGCGGTGCTGATCACCATCCTGGTGCGCTTCGCGCTCCCGTGGCAGACGGCGGTGCCGCTCCTGACCGTGGCCCTGACGCCGTTCGTGGAGGCGGCGGGCGTGAGCCCGCTCATCGTGGCGCTGGTGGCGCTCAAGGCCGGGAACGTGTTCCTCCTGCCCCAGCAGAGCCCCACCTACCTGACGCTCTACTACGGCACCGAGGAGCGGGCCTTCGGCCATCGCCAGGTGCGCCCGTTCGCGTGGCTGTACGCGGCGGCCGTCCTGGCCGGCTTCCTCCTGAGCCTCCCCTACTGGCGCGCGCTCGGACTGGTCACGGGCTGATCGCGCGTCCGCCTAGCCCGACCGGCCGAGCTCCTCGCGGATCTGGAAGGCGTAGCGCACCGACTTCATCGCGAGGCTCCCGCCCATGTAGAGGCCGATGTCGAGGGTCTCGGCGAACTCTGCGTCCGTGGCACCCTGGAGGAGCACCTCCTCCACGCGGTGCTCGATTCATTCCCAGCAGTTCGTCGCCACCGCGACCGCGAGCGCGGTCAGCTCCTTGTGCTTCTTCGAGAGGGCGCCGTCGGCGAAGACCTCGCGCCCGAGCGTCTTCATGGACTTCGCGACCTTCATCGGCGAGCGCGCGATCGCGCCGTCGAGGTGGGCCCGCCGCGCCTGGCGGCCGGCCCGGTCGAGATGCGGGGTGATGGGATCCATCGGGAGCCTCCTTTCGGTGTCGTGCCTCACGTTGCAGGCTTCGGGGGGATCGGATCGACGCCGAGAATCCAGCCTTCGCGGCGCGCCGCCGCGGGGAGGCGGCTCCGCTCGGTCAGCGGCCAGCATCCCGACGCCATCGTGACGGCGGCCGCGAGGGCGTCGATCGCGTGGTCGGAGCGCGCCGCGCGCTGTCGGTGCACCGCGGAGAGTCGGATCTCTTGGCGGCGCAGCTCGCGGACGTGGCGCCGGCGCGCGCCGGCGTCGCTCTTGACCACGCGCCCGAGGGCCAGGCGCGGCCAGATCTCGGCCACGACGAGCGGCGCGCCCGCGGGATCCTCGAATGGCCAGACGCGCACGGCGGGCGCCTGCCGCTTCAGCTCGGCGAGGGCCGCGATTCCCGTGATGGCGGCCTTCCCGACCTGACGGGCTCCCACGAAGCCATAGCGACCGTTCGCACGCCGCAGCGCGCGGAGCGGCGACTCGGCCCCCTGCGTCTGCCGCAGGCGCTCGACGCCTCGGCGGGTCCGCCGATCCCCGCGACCGCCGCACCTCCGCCACCACTCGCCGCACGCGTCGATGAAGGCGTCGGCCGCCACGAGGGACGCCATGTGGGCGAGCAGCGCCGAGAAGTCCCGCATGCGCAGGCGATCGAGGAACGGGACGGCGTAGGAGAACGGAAAATCCAGGCCGACCAGCGTCGGCACTCCGTCCCCGGCGAGCGCGGCGAGCCAGCCCACGAGCTCCTGGCGATCACGGCCCCCGGCGAGCGCGGTCACCGCCCGACCGCCCGCGCCCAGCTCGACCACGCACGCGACGATGGCCTCCCGCTGCGCCCTCGGATCGCGCGCCCCCGACCAGTCGATGGCGACGAATCGCGCGGGGACGGACGAGGCTGCCACCGGCTCCGTCAGTCCAGGATCGCGATGGCGCGCGCCGGCGCGCCGTCGCCGCCCTCGAGCCGGAGCGGGAGCGCGACGAAGCGGACGCGCTCGCGACCGATCCGGTCGAGGTTCACCAGGTACTCGATGACGCCGATCCCGGCGGGGAAGAACGTGTGGTGCGTCGCCCACTCCTCGGGGGCGATCGCGCGCCGGCGCCCGGTGACGAGCTCGCGCACCGGCTGGTCCGGCGGGTAGTCGTAGCCGACCGCCTTCACCCCGCGCGCCACCAGCCAGCGGCAGGCCGACAGGCTCGTCCACGGCGCCTCGGTCCAGAACTCGAGCGTCTCCCAGGACCGCCGCCGCGGCCAGTCGGTGCGGAGGAGCGCGATGTCGCCCGGCCGCACGTGCTGGCCCCGCGCCTCGAGGTCGGCGGCCTCGACCGCCGTGTTCGCGCCGACGTGGGTCAGGTCGACCACCGACGCCTCGCCCACCCACGTCTCGAGGGGCATCTGGTCGACCGGAAGGCCGCCAGGGAGGAAGTGGTTGACGCCGTCGCAGTGGGTGAAGCCGTGGCCGGGCATGGCCAGCCGGCTCGAGCGGAAGGGATGGGACGGGTCCTCGAAGTTCGAGACGACGGTCACCTCGGTCTTCCAGCGGACGTGCGCGCGGATCGGGAGCGAGAGGTCGACGATGGTCACCGCTCAGCCTCCGAGCCCGACGGCGAGGTGGCGCGCGACCTCGGCGGGCGTCAGCCGCTCCACCGGATCGCCGGCCGCGACCTCGCCCGGGAGGAGAACCCGCGCGTACACGCGGCTCCACCCGGGGTGCCGCGTCTCGGACACGCGCGAGTACGCGCCGTCGAGGAACGCCGGCCGGACGGTCAGGCAGGGACTGGTGAACCGCGTGATCTGCACGAGGACTTCCTCCCCCAGGCGGTAGAAGTCGCCCGGCTGGACGTGGGGCCAGTCGAACCCCGACACGGTGAGGTTCTCGCCGAGCGTGCCCGGCTCGACGGGGTGGCCCTCCGCCTGGAGGTCCTCGATGCGCTCGAGGGAGAAGAGGCAGAGCGCGCGATCCGGCCCCCCGTGAAGCTCTCGGTTCCGGTGGGCGTCGCCCTCGAGTCCCGAGCGCAGCACCCGGGCGCGCGGGACGGGACGCTTCGGCACCCCGCCCGGCGACACGTTGATCTGGACGATGCGCCCGGTCATCCGGGTCAATCGAAGACGAAGACGCCCTTCCCCGTGGTCTGGGTGTCGAAGAGCCGGTAGGCGTCGGCGGCCTGCGGGAGCTGGAAACGGTGGGTGAGGAGCCGCGGGAGCGGCACCCGGCGCTTGACGATGAACCGGGCGCACTCCGCCTGGATCAGCGTGCTGAAGGTCCACGAGGCGTGGATCGTGAGCTGACGCCGCAAGAGGTCCGGGCTCACGTCGAAGGTCACCTGGTTCCCCTCGCCGACGAAGCCCACCCGGCCCCAGGTCCGGGTGGCCCGCGCCGCCGCCCGGCGCGCGTCGGGATGTCCCGTGCAGTCGAGCGCGGCGTCCACGCCTTCGCCGTCGGTGAGGGCCTTCAGCGCCTCCACCACGTCCGTCGCGCCGGGATCGATCACCCCGTCGGCGCCGAGCTCCCGGCCGAGCGCTCGGCGCTCCGGACCCACGTCGACCGCGATGACGCGCGCGCCCATCGCCACCCCCAGCATCGTCGCGGACAGGCCGACCGGCCCCTGGCCGAAGACGGCGAGCGTGTCGCGGCCGGACACGTCGAGGCGGCGCAGCGCCTGGTACGCGGTCCCGGTCCCGCAGGAGATGGCGGCGCCCTCCTCGAACGAGAGTTCGTCGGGCAAGGGCACCAGGGTCGAGACGGGCACCGTCATGTACGGCGCGTGACCGCCGTGCCCCGTGATCCCGTACACCACGATCCCGCGGGGACAGAGCTGCGCCCACCCGGCCCGGCAGTGCTTGCACTGCCCGCAGCCCTTGTAATGGTGGTTCATGACGCGCGCGCCGACGGGCGCGTCGCGCTCGAGCACGCCGGGCCCGCGCTCGGCCACGACCCCGCAGGGCTCGTGGCCGGCGATGCAGGGGCCGCCACCGCCGCCGAGCCCGAGGCTCTGGGCCGCCCCGCCGCTCCGCGACGCGCGATAGGGGTGGAGGTCGCTCCCGCACATGCCCGAAGCCTTCATGGCCAGCACGACCTCGCCCGGCCCGGGGCGGGGATCGGGGAACTCCCGGAGCTCCAGCTCGCGCTCGCCGAGAAAGACGACTCCGCGCATGGTGCTCGCTCTGCCTCCCGGTTCAGGTGGTGCTCAGGTGCGGTTTCCGCGCGCCCGCCGGGCCGGAGCCTCGGACGGCGTGAGGACGCTCACCTGGAACGCGATGCCGGCGACGGCAAGCCCGAGGAAGATCCACGGGCGCACGCCGGCGGAGACCGGCGCCAGGGGCGCGAGGAGCGCGGCGCCGACCAGGGCCGACAAGAGGATCAGGACGGGGTCCCAGAGCCACAGGACGAGGGCCGCGACGACGATGCCCGCCGCGAACGCGAGCGCCGAGAGCCAGGGGCCCTGGAGCCCGAGCGCCGCCGCGGCCGCGAGGCCGCCGTAGACGCCCGCCGCGAACCCGCCGAGCCCGACGGCCAGCCACTGGAAGACGACCGCGAGCACCGCGCCCCCGATCCCCAGGACGAGCGCGGCCACCACGACCAGCCACTCCGGGCCGTCGACGACCTTCGGCGCCAGGTGGAGACCCACGGCGAACCCGGCGGCGCCGACGAAGACCCAGAACAGGCGGCGCCCGAACAGGAGGACGGCAAGCCCGACGGCGACGGTCACCCACCAGCTGTCCATGGGCGCGAGCGTACTACGGGGCCACGGGGGCCGTCATCCCTCGTCGGGCCGCGCTCAGGGCACGACCCGCGTGCCCGCGCGGCCGTCCAGCGCCGCGCGGAGGGCCGGAAGCGAGGTGACGATCGCCTCGCGGCCGCCCGCGGTGACGAAGTCGATGGCCGCCTCGATCTTGGGGCCGATCGACGCGGCCGGAAACTCTCGCGCGGCGAGGAGCGCGCGCGCCTCCGCGACGGACAGATGCTCGACGCCGATCGCCCGCGCCGTGCGGTGCCCGACCTCGACCTGATCGACGCCGGTGAGGAAGACCAGGCGGTCCGCGTCGAGCGCCGTCGCGAGGAGCGCGGCGGTCGCGTCCTCCTCGAGGACGGCGTCGACGCCCCGATGCTCCGCGCCCGTGTCGATCACCGGGACGCCGCCGCCCACGGCGGCGATCGTGAGGGCGCCGCCGTCGGCGAGCTGCCGGATCGCGGCCGCCTCGAGGATGCGGCGCGGTCGGGGCGCGGCCACGACCCGCCGCTGCGCCGCGCCGGCGCGGCCGGCGAACGTCCAGCCGTGCTCGCGCGCGAGCCGCCGCGCCGCGGCGGCCGAGCAGGGCGGCCCGACGGCCCGCGTCGGCCGCGCGAAGGCCGGATCGTCGGCGCTCACCTCGACGCGCGTCACGACCACCGCGATCGGGAGCTCGACGCCGCGGGCGCGGGCGACGTTCCCGAGCGCCTGCAGGACCCCGTAGCCCGCGGTCCCCTGCGTCTCGGCGGCGCGGAGATCGAGCGGCCGCGGGGGGGGCGCCGGACGGCCGCGCCCACCGCCGCGTGGAGCGTCCTCGGACGGGGCATCGCCCGGGACCAGCACCACCCGGAACCCCGCGGCCACGACGTCGAGGAGCGGCGACAGGCTCCGCTCGAGGGCGCGGCGCCACGCGTCGCGCCCGCGCGGCCGGCCCGGCCCCTCGAGGGCCCGGCCACCCAGCGCCACGACGAGGAGACGCTGGTCGCGCGACGGGCTCACGCGACGCCCCGCGCCCGCGCGAGCGCTTCCAGCGCGGCGATGAAGCAGCCGAGGGGCGCGCGGACGGTCCCCGCGCCGACCTGCCCGGTCCCCGCGCGCCGCCCCGCGATGCCGGTGTTGATGAGCGGCGTGATGCCGGTCTCCACGACGCGCCGGACGTCGATCCCAACGGGCGCGCCGCGGTCGTCGTCGGTCGCGATGCGGAAGTGCGGGTGCTCGCCGAGGGTGATCTCCCGCATGTCGGCCGTGACCGCGCGCGCCGCCGCGAGCCCACCCGCGCCGACGAACCGCGCGGCCGCCGGCGACGCCGCCATCGCCATCCCGCCCAGCCCGATCGTCTCGACGATGGCCGAGTCGCCCATGTCGGGATTCGCGTCCTCGGGCCCGAAGCCCGGGAAGAACAGGCCCTCGGGCGTCTCGACGGGTGCCGTGAACCAGCGCGACCCGCAGCCCGCGACGCGGATCCCGAACTCGGCGCCGTTGCGGGCCATCGCGGTGACGATCGTCGAGCCCGGCACGTCCGCGGCGGGGTCGGTGGCCGCCTTCCCCGCCGCCATCGCGACGTTCAGGAAGAACTGGTCGTTCCCGCAGACGAACGCCGCAAGCCGGGCAAGCGCGCCGTCGCCGGCCTCCGCGCAGAGCGCGGGGAGGAGCCCGCGCGCCAGGAGCGAGGACGCGGCCACGTTCCGCTGGTGCATCTCGTCGCCCATGAGGAGGGCCTGCGTCATGAGCGGGCGCAGGGCGACGCCGCCCAGCCGGCGGAGCGCGCGGCCGAGCCGGGGACCTGCCTCGTCGCGGAGCCACGCCAGGCGCTCCAGCACGGGCGCGTCGTGGGCGCCGAAGCGCAGGACACGGCCGAGCCCCTCGTTGATCGCCGCGCACGCGCGGTTCCCGAACGCACGGTTCTCGACGACGAGGACGGGCATCGACCGGGTCACGAGCCCGGTCATCGGGCCCACGGCGCCCAGGTGGTGGCAGGGCTCGAAGCGCACGCCGCCCGACGCGGCAAGCCGCTCGGCCGCCTCGTCCGACGCGGCCCAGCCCTCGTAGCGGAGCGCGCCCACGACGGCGCCGCGGAGCGGCGGGCACATGGCCGTCCACGCGATCGGCGGCCCCGCGTGGAGAACCACGCGGTCCTCGAGGCCCAGCGCCTCGCCGGCCGGGATGCAGTCGACCAGGACGGGCTCGGCGGCGACCAGGCGCGCGAGCGCCTCGCGGTTCGCCGCCGCGACACCGGGCAGCGCAACGTTCACCGCGGCATGATCCCGCCCCGCCGGCGCGTGCGTCAATCGGAAATCTGATCATCGGGCCGGCGGTGGCGCGCGTCACGCTCCCGGTGTAGCCTCCGGGTAGCTCGCCCGAGCGGCCGATGTCCACGCCCGACCCGTCCGACTCTCTCGACGCGCTGGCGGAGGTGCTGGAGGCGCTGCGCGCGACGCGCTCGCGCCTCGAGAAGCGCCGCCTCCTGGTCGCCTACCTCCGGGCGCTGCCGGACGACGCGCTGGCGCACGCGGTCACCTATCTCGGCGGGCGGCCGTTCCCCCGCGGCGATGGCCGCACGCTGTCGGTGGGCGGGGCGACCCTCGATGCGGCGCTCCGCGCGGCGCGGCCGGAGCTGACCGACGAGGACGTCACGGCCGCCTGGCGCCGGCACGCGGACGCGGGCGACGCCGCCGCCGAGCTCTGGGCCGACACCGCGCCGGCCGATGCCTCGCCGATGCGCCTCGCCGACGTCGCCGCGATCTTCGAGGTCCTTCACCGCGCCCGCGGGCCCCGGGCGAAGGCGGAGCTGCTCGTCGCCGCGTTCCGGCGCCTGCCCGCCCGCGAGATCCGCGCGTTCGTCAAGGCGATGCTCGGCGAGGCGCGGATCGGCGTCCAGGAGCAGACCCTGGAGGACGCCGTGGCCCACGCGGTCGGCCAGCCGATCGAGGCCGTCCGCGCCGCGAACCGCCACCGGGCCGACCTCGGCGCGGTCGCGCGGGAGGCGCGCCGGGGGCCGCTCGAGCCCGCGCGGTTCGCCTACTTCACGCCCGTCGACCCCATGCTCGCGCAGCCGGCCGCCGACGCCGCCGACGCCGTCCGCCGGCTCGGAGCGCCGCTCTGGGTCGAGGACAAGTACGACGGCGTCCGGTGCCAGCTCCACAAGGTCGACGCGGAGGTCCGCCTCTACTCGCGGGACCGGCGCGAGCTGACGGTTCAGTTCCCCGAGGTCGTGGCCGGGTTCGCCGCCGCGCCGGGCCGGTACGTCCTGGACGGCGAGGTCCTCGCGATGGAGGACGGCCGCGCGCGCCCCTTCCTCCGCCTCCAGCAGCGGCTCGGGCGGCTCGAGCCCGCGCCGGACGTCGTGGCCGCGCACCCGGTGGCGCTGGTCGCCTTCGACTGTCTCGCGCGCGGGGACGAGGGCCTCCTCGACGCGCCGCTCCGGACCCGGCGCGCGGCGCTCGAGAGCCTCCCGCTGCCGGCCGGCCAGGTCCTCGCGCCCGTGTGGACGGCGACGAGCGCCGACGACCTGGACGCGCTCTTCCGGGCGGCGCAGGCCCGGGGGAACGAGGGATTGATGGTGAAGCAGCCGGATGCGCCCTACGCGTCAGGACGCCGGGGCGCCCAGTGGCTCAAGGTCAAGCGTCCGCTCGAGACGCTCGACGTCGTCGTGGTCGGCGCGGAATGGGGCCACGGCAAGCGCCGCGCCGTGCTCTCCGACGTCACGTTCGCCGTGCGCGACGAGGCGACGGGGCGCCTGGTGACGATCGGCAAGGCCTACAACGGGCTCACCGACGCGGAGATCCGCGAGATGACCGAGCGGCTCCTCGCGCTCACCGTCGAGGACCGGGGCCGCTACCGGACCGTGCGGCCCGAGATCGTCCTCGAGGTGGCATTCAACCACCTCCAGCGCTCGGCGCGCCACACCGCCGGCTATGCGCTCCGATTCCCGCGCATCGTGCGCGTCCGCGCGGATCGGGCGCCCGAGGGCGCGAGCACGCTCGCCGACGTGGCCCGCCTCGCGGCCACGCTCGAGGCGGCCGGGCCGCCCTCGACCGGATCGGAGGTCGAGCGCTGACGGCGCGAGCGTCGCGGGTGCGCCCGCGCTACAGGACGCACCCCGTCTTCGCGATCCCGGCGTAGCGCGTCAGCGCCGGCGGCCAGGCCGGCGAGCGACGCAGGGCGCGCTCGATGACGTCCCCGACGCGCTCGGGGTAGGCGTGATGCCAGTGCCCCAGGCCGTGGAGCGCGCTCTCCCGGCAGGCCAGCGAGTCGAGGCCCAGCGTCGCTTCCATGACGGACAGCGCCACCGTGTCGATCTCCCGGCGGGACGGATCCGCGGGGGCGCCGGCGAGCGGGAGGATGTCCCACCACATGTAGCAGGCCCCGTTCAGAGGGCTCGCGCCCGGCTCGTCGATGTGGGAGAGATGGGGGGAGCACCGAACGGCAAAGAGCTTCTCGAACAGCGAGGTGAACGACTCGAGACAGCGGACCCGATTCGCAAGCGGCGCCGACGCGTCCGTCAGCGCGAACATGTGGTCGCTGCCGGCATTGCTGACGAGATACCAGAAGCCCTGGTTCAGCTGCCGATCGTCGTAGCGGTCGAGGGAGTCCGCGGGATCCCCGAACAGGCGCGTCATGTGCCCGAGCGTCAGCGCGGCGGGGCCCGCCCACACGGGAGTGTCCAGGTCGAAGTACCACGCCCGATCGGTCACGTCGTGATCGAAGACGTGCGCGACCCAGTCCTCGAACGACAGCGATTCGAGCTGGCGGCTCATCCCAACGTCAGCGGCCGGCGGCCCCCGCGAGGGCGGCCAGGACATGGGGCCCCAGGACGATCAGGCCGATGAGCGCCGCGCCCGCGGCGGTGATGAGCACCGCCCCGGCGGCGACGTCCTTCGCCTGAGCCGCCAGCGGGTGGCGCGCCGGCGACACCAGGTCCGTCAGCCGCTCCACGGCCGTGTTGGAGGCCTCGGCGGCCCAGACGGCCACGATGGCCAGCACGATCCAGCACCACTCGGCCCGGGTGAGCTCGAGCCACGCGCCGGCGGCCACGACCGCGGCCGCGACCCCCGCGTGGATCCGGGCGTTCCGCTGCGAGAGGAAGACCAAGGCGACGCCGCGGAAGGCGCAGCGCAGGCTCTCGATCATGGCGGCGCGCCGAGCCTACGTGGGCTCCCCGCCGGGCGGGCCGTAGAAGACGACCCATGTCGCGAAGTCGTCGGAGAAGCCCTCGAAGCGATGCTCGACTTTCGCGGCGACGAAGAGCACGTCGCCGGGCCCGAAGGGGACGCGCTCGCCCCCGGCCACGAACGCGCCGCGTCCGCTCGCGACGACGTAGAGCTCGTCCTGGTCGTGCGGCGTCTGGAGATCGGCGCCCCGGGGCGCGTAGTAGCGGAGCTTCATGCTGCCGTGCTGCATGAGGAGCGCCGAGCGGGCTCCAGGCGGGATCGGCGCGACCTTGGCTTCCTCGATCGTCGAGCGGACCGGCTGGCTCATGGGACGGCCTCCTCTCGGGAGTGTCGGGCGCGAGTCGTCAGCAGCCGAGCGCGAGTCCGTCCGCGCGGGGGTCGCCGCCCCCGACCAGGAGCCCGTCCGGCGCGAGCCGGAGGGCCTGGGCGTGGCCAGCCGTGTCGCTCCAGGCGTCGAGGACGCGCACGTCGTGGCCGCGGCCGGGCGAGGTCCGCCGCCACCCCGTCGCCGAACCGGCCCTCGATCGAGAGCGCGCGGGTGGGCGCGCCCCACGTCCGACCGTAGACCCACCGCGGCGCTTCCACGGCGGCCTGGACGTCGAGCCCCAAGTCGACGACGCGCGTCGCGACCGCGACGAGCGTCTGGGGCTGACCCTCGCCGCCCATCGTCCCCGCGACCAGCATCGGCCGGCCGTCGCGGAGATACATGAAGGGCGTGAGGGTGTGGAAGGGACGCTTCCCCGGCGCCAGGACGTTCGGGTGCGTCGGGTCGAGCGTGAAGCCCGCGCCGCGGTTCTGGAGCACGACGCCGGTCTCGCCCGCGATCACGCCCGAGCCCCACTCGTGGTAGATGCTCTGGATCAGGGACACGCAGTTCCCCTGCGCGTCCGCGGTCACGCAGGCGATCGTGTCGCCGCGCTCGACGCCGGAGGCGAGCGGCGCCGGGGCGGCCCGGTCCATCGCGATGCGCCGGCCGCGGTCGCGGAGGTATGCCGGGTCGAGGAGCCGCCCGAGCGGCACGGGGACCCGCTCCGGATCGGCGAGCCAGCGATCGCGGTCCCCGAAGGCGAGCTTCGTCGCCTCGACGGCCAGGTGCACGTAGTCCGCCGGGTCGGCCGCGCACGCGCGGACGTCCGCGCCCTCGAGCATCCCGAGGACCGCGAGCGCGACCAGCCCCTGGCAGGGCGGCGGCACCGTGGCGGCCACGCCCCCGCGATAGGGCACGGTGGCGGGCTCCGCCCAGCGCGAGCGGTGGGCGGCCAGATCGGCGGCGCGGAGCGGGCTCCCGACGGTCTCGCACGCGCGCCCGATCTCCGCGGCGACGTCCCCCTCGTAGAAGGCGCGCCCGCCCTCGCGGGCGAGGCGCGCGAGCGTGCGCGCGAGGCCCGGCTGCCGCAGCGGCCGGCCCGGCGCCGGCGCCGCGTCGCCGTCGAGGTAGGCCCGCCGGAACGGCGCGAACGCGGGCTCCCGGGCTTGGAGCAGATCCCGCGCGCCCGCCGTGACGCGCGCCTGGCACGGCGAGACGGGAATCCCGTCCGCCGCGTGCCGGATCGCGGGCTCGAGGAGATCGCCCCAGGAGATCGTCGAGCCGAGCCGCTCCCGGCTGAACTGGTGAGCCGACCACAGACCGTCCGGGGCCCCGGGCACCGTGAGCGCCGCCAGGGGGCCGCGCGTGGGGATGGCCTCGTGGCCGTGGCGACGATAGAGCTCCGGCGTCGCCGCCGCCGCCGCGGGGCCGGCGGCCTGGAGCGCCGACAGGCGAGCTGCGCGCGCGTCCCAGCAGAGCCAGAAGCTGTCGCCGCCGAGCCCCGTCATGTGCGGATAGACGACGGCGATCGCGGCGCCGACGGCAACGGCCGCGTCGACGGCGGTGCCGCCGTGCTGCAGGACCTCGAGTCCGGCGAGGGTGGCGAGCGGATGGGGGGAAGCGACGACCCCGCGGCGCCCCAGGGCGGCGGGCCAGCGGGTCTCAGGCATCGGGCCGGGTGGGGTCCTCGCCCTTCCGGGGCACGGCGATCCCGTACGCCTTGAGCTTCCGCCAGAGGTTCACGCGGCCGATGCCGAGCGACTGTGCCGTCTTCGTGATGTTCCACTCGTGCGCCCGGAGCTCGCCGACGATGTACGCGCGCTCGAACGCGTCGCGCGCCTCGCGGAGACTCTGGAGCGCCGCCTCCGCCGGCACGGCGACGGCCTCGCGCGCCCGGAGCGGCGGCGGAAGGTCCTCGGGCGCGATGACGTCCGCCGCCGTCATGATGACGAGCCGCTCGACCATGTTCCGCAGCTCGCGCACGTTGCCCGGCCAGTCGTACACCATGAAGGACCCCATCGCCTCGCCCGAGAGGGTCTTCGGCCGCTTCCCGTACTCGGCCGAGAACGTCTTCAGGAAGTGCTCCACCAGGAGCGGGATGTCCTCCCGGCGGCGCCGGAGCGGGGGCACCTCCACCGGGATGACGTTCAGCCGGTAGAAGAGGTCCTCACGGAAGCGCCCCTGCGCGATCAGCTCCGGGAGGGGCTGGTTCGACGCGGCGATCACCCGCACGTCGACCCGGATCGGCTCGTGCCCGCCGATCCGCTCGATGGTCTGCTCCTCCAGCGCGCGCAGCACCTTGGCCTGGGTCCGGAGCGACATGTCGCCGATCTCGTCGAGGAAGATCGTGCCGCCGCTGGCCAGCTCGAACTTGCCCCGACGGCGCGCCACCGCCCCCGTGAAGGCGCCCTTCTCGTGGCCGAAGAGCTCGGACTCGATCAGCTCGTCGGGGATGGCCGCGCAGTTCACCTCGACGAACGGTTGATCGCGCCGCGCCGAGAGCGCGTGGATGGACCGCGCGACGAGCTCCTTGCCGGCGCCGTTCTCGCCGAACACGAGGACCCGCCCGTTGCTCGGCGCCGCGGTCGCGATCTGGCGGCGAAGCTCGACGATGGCGGGACTGGTGCCGATGATCTCGTGAGCCCGCTCGATCCGCTCGCGGAGCTGCCGGTTCTCCCGCTCCAGCCGCGCGTGCTCGAGGGCGCGCTCGACGACCAGGAGCGTCTTCTCGAGGGACAGGGGCTTCTCGACGAAGTCGTAGGCGCCGAGCTTGGTCGCCTTGACCGCCGTCTCGATCGTGCCATGGCCGGACATCATCACGACCGGCAGCTCGGGCCACTGCCGCTTCACCTCGGCCAGCACCTCGATCCCGTCCATCTCCGGCAGCCAGATGTCCAGGACGACGAGGTCCGGGACCTCCTCGCCGATCCGGGCCAGCGCCTCCGGCCCGGTGGCCGCCGCGAGCGGGCGGTACCCCTCGTCGGCGAGGATGCCCGAGAGCGTCGAGCGGATGCCGCGCTCGTCGTCGACGATCAGGATGCGGTCGCTCGCCATGGCTCGTTCCCCCGCCTCAGGCCGGTCCCGCCTGCCGCGGGGCCCCGGCCACGTCGAGCGCGGGCGCCGGGATCGCCGGCGCGGTCCCGCGCAGCACGGGCAGCTCGATGATGAAGCGCGTCCCGCGCGGCGCGTTGTCCTCGACGCGGATGCGCCCGCCGTGGTCGGTCACGATCTGGTGGACGATGGGCAGGCCGAGACCCATCCCCGTCGTCTTCGTCGAGAAGTACGGCAGGAACACGCGGTCGCGGAGCTCCGGGGGAATCCCGGGCCCGTTGTCGGAGATCGTGATCTCGACGTTCTCGCCCTGGGGCCACCGGGTCGCGATCACGACCTCCGTCGCGCCCGCCTCCACGGCGTTGTCCACGAGATTCAGCATGGCCCGCTTGAGCTGGTCGCCGTCCGCGTCGAGGGTCGGGACCTCGGTGGCGAAGTCCCCGCGGAGCTGGATGTTGCGGTGCGTCTCGCCGTAAAGGCCGAGCACGCTCTCCAGCAGGCGGTGGAGGTCCGTCGGCTTGGGCGTGAAGCTCGGCATGCGCGCGAACCGCGAGAACTCGTCCACCAGGCGGCGCAGCCCCTCCACCTCGCCGATGATGGTGGCGGTGCACTCCTCGAGCAGACCCCCGTCCTCGGCCAGCCGGCCGCCAAGGCGGCGCCGGAGGCGCTGAGCCGAGAGCTGGATGGGGGTCAGCGGGTTCTTGATCTCGTGGGCGATGCGCTGCGCGACCTCGCGCCACGCCGCGAGCCGCTGGGCGGCGAGGAGCTCGGTGAGGTCGTCGAACACCAGCACGATACCGAGGTGCTCGCCGGCGGGCCCACCGAGCGCGGTGAGGCTCGCCAGGAGCGTGAGGCTCTTCCCGTCGAGCGGGAGCTTGAGCTCGCGCTCGACCGTGCCCGCGCGGAGGCGCTCCATCCGCTCCATGAGCGTCACGAGGTCGAGGTACGCCGACGCCCCGAAGGCCACCGCGTACGGCTTCCCCACCGCCGCGGTCGGCGCGAGCCCCAGCATCCGGCTCGCCGCGCGGTTCACGGTGGTCACGATGCCCGCGGCGTCGGTGGACACCACGCCCGTCGCCACGGCCTGCAGCACCGTCTCGGTGTACTGGCGCCGCTCGCCGAGCTCGGCGTGCTTGGCCTGGAGGTCCGCGTACGCGAGCTCGAGCTCCGCCTTCGAGGACTTGAGGTCCGTCGTCATCTGGTTGAAGGACTCCACCAGGATGCCGACCTCGTCATCCGCCTGGGCGGTCACGCGGAAGTCGAGGTTGCCCGCCGCGACCTCGCGCGTGCCCTGGGCCAAGAGCTGGATCGGGACCGTGATGCCGCGGGCGAGGTAGAGCCCGAACCAGGTGACGGAGAACACGATGACCAGGGTCATCAGGAGGAACAGCAGGATGTAGATGCCCTTGATCGGCTGCCGCAGGAGCTTGAGCTGCTTGTACTCCTGGAACGCCTGGGCGATGCCCCGTACCTGCGCCTCGAGCCGCTGGGGCACGTGGATCGCGACCACCGTGACGCCGACCACCCGCGGCGGGTCGCCGGGCGCCACCACGGGCACCATGCCCTGGATGAGGTCCCCGGTGGAGATCTCGCGCCGCGTGGAGAGCTCCCGGCCCGCCAGGGCCATCCGGACCTGCTCGGAGTTCACCACCGTCTCGAGCGAGGGAACCAGGACGGGGTCGTTCACGTGAACGATCTCGTGGCCCCCCGGCCCGTAGAGCGCGATGCCGGCCAGTCCGTACTGCTCGGTCTGCTCCTGCAGGAACTCGATCAGGTCCTCGCGTCGGTCCTCGGGGAGGAGGCCGTCGCGGGTGAGCGTCCGCGCCACGTACTGGCCGTGCCGGACTGCCTCGTCCTGGACGCGCTCGTAGAAGGTCTGGGCGACCCGCATCGACTCGTCGAGCGGGCGCTCGACCTGGATCTTGAACCAGCCCTCGATCGACGTGTTGATGAGGTTCGACGCGATCAGGAAGATGAGGATGGCCGGCGCGAGCGCCAGCGACAGGAACGCCGCGACCAGCTTGGTCTTGAAGCGCGAGCCGAGCACCTTGTTGCGGCGCTCGAACCAGAGCTTGGCGAGATTCCGGAAGAGGAGGATCAGGAGCAGCAGGAAGACGATCAGGTTCAGGTTGAAGAGCGCGATGACGACGACGTTCGATGCGACCGGGATGTCCGGGAGCCGGACCCCGACCTCCACCGCGGTGGCCACCACCAGGAGGAGGAGCACCGCAACGATGATGACGAGGTTGCGCTTCCGCTTCTCGCGGTCGTCCGGCGGCCGGACGCCGACCGGCGGGAGCGCCGGGATCGGCGGCGCCACGGGCGTCGTGGTCGGCTCCGTCGCGCTCATCGCACACGCCGGAGCGTGAGGAGCGGCGTCTGCTCCCACGGCGTCTCGGACCGCGAGGACACGAACGGAAGGATCCGGGAGACGGAGGCGTCCGGCGCCCCGGAACGGACCTCGGCGCGCACCCGGACGTAGTAGAGCTCGTCCAGGTTGAGGTGCGTCACCTGGGTCAGCTTGAAGCCTCGGAGCTCTGACAGCACACGCTCGGCCTCCCAGACGTCACGGGTGACGTAGGCCTCCCGCTCCTCGCCCTGGACCGGCGTGACACGGAACTCCTTCGTCAGGACGTCGTAGACGACCTGCCGTTCCACCAGCTTCGCCACCACCCGGCGATCGACCCACCAGGAGTTGTACTGCCACAGTTCCAGCTGAAAGCGTACCGCGGCCGGGATCCCAGTCCCCAACCCCTCGACGATGCCCTCGGGCATGGCGCCCAGCAGGACCAGGTCCACCAGGAGGTTGCTGTCCGAATTCGTGACACCAAGGTTCGAGATGCGGAAGGGCGGAGCGGCCCCCGACGCCGTTCCCGCCACGAGCAGGAGCCCCAGCGCGACCGCCAGGTTCCTGGTCGGCCAAGGCCGCCTGGACATAGCGGGACATTATAGCCTGTGGCTCTCTGCGGGGCTCCGCCGCGGGTGCGGCGGCGAGACAGCGACCCGGCCGGGAAGGTCCCCTTAGTGGGTGGCGACGCGCGGGCGTCGCCGCGCAGCGCCTTCCCACGCCGCCTCGACGTGAACCGGGGTCCGCCGCGGCGCGACATCCTCCCACCGCCGCGCGGCCTTCACGATCTCGCGGACGAGGAGGTGGTTCAGCGCGTGCCCGGCGTTCCGCGCCACGACGTGACCCAGCATCGGACGGCCGACCAGGGACAGGTCCCCGATGACGTCGAGGATCTTGTGGCGGACGAACTCGTCCTGGAACCGGAGGGCGCCGTTCAGGATCCGCTCCTGCCCGACCACGACGGCGTTGGAGAGGTTGCCGCCGAGCGCCAGGCCCTGTTGCCGGAGGAGCTCGAGGTCCTTCAGGAAGCCGTAGGTCCGGGCGGGCGCGAGCTCCTCGACGAAGACCCGCTCGGACGGCACGAACGACGCGACCTGAACCCCCACCGCGGGATGCTCGTGGTCGAGCGTGTAGCTGATGCGGAACTCGGACGCCGGCAGGATCTGGAGCCAGCGGTGCTCGTCGCCCACCCGGATGGGCTCGGCCACGCGGAGCGGCTGGGGCCGCACGGCGACCTGCGCCTCGCGTCCCGCCGTGTAGAGCAGCGCGACGAAGGGCGCGGAGCTGCCGTCCACCGCGGGCAGCTCGGGGCCGTCCAGCTCGATCACCAGATTGTCGATCCCGAGGCCGCGCACCGCCGCCAGGAGGTGCTCGACGGTCTGGATCTGCACGCCGTCGGCCCCGATGGTGGTCGCGTAGTGACCGTTGATGAGCGACTCCGGACACACCGGGACGCGCACGCGCTCGCGGCCCACCACGAACACCACGCCGTGGTCCGGCGGGGCCGGCAGGAGCGCCATCGTGACCGGCACCCCGGTGTGCAGTCCCACGCCCTCGCAGGTCACCGGCTTCCGGATCGAGTGCTGAAGCTCCATCAGTCAGGGACCCTCCATGGTCCCGGGCGGGGGACTAGAGCAAGGGAGGTGCCAGCGCACCCACCGATGATACGCGACTGGCAAGTATGCGGAATCTCGATCTCATTCCTAAGGCCCTCCCGATCCGTTCTCCATCCTGCGAGCGAATCGTTGCACCGTAACAGCACGATGCGAGGGCCGATGTTTCCCATGCGCAACGGACACGTCAGATGTCGAGCACTACCCGCGCGGTCACCCGCCCCGGGGTTTCGCGGACCTCCAGCCCATCGGGCGTGGCTGCCTTCACCACGGTCCCGCGGGGGTGCCGCGCGGGGTCCAGGGGCTCGCCGTGGAGCACCGCGTGGACGCCCGTGCTCGTGACCTCGGGTCGGGTCACATCGGACACGACGAAGCCTTCGAGGTCGTGGACGTAGAGGCACTCGTTCAGCCAGTTCACGAGGAGCGCTTCGACCGACGCGCCACGCGCCGCCACCTCGCGGCTCTCCCGGACCTCGACGGCGCCGGTCGCCACGATCAGGTTGAAGACGCCGAGCGCGCACTGGCGTAGGCATCCCGGCAGGTCGGGTCCCCACGCCGCCACGCCGACGGCCGGCGCCGCGTCGAAGTACTCGTAGCCGCCCGAGGTCATCCGCGCGGCCCCCCGAGGTCCCCGAAGAGGTACTGACAGAGGGCGACCGCGGCGACGCCGGCCGACTCCGCGCGGAGGATGCGGGGTCCCAGGCTCACGACGCGCGCGCCGGCGCCCTCGGCCGCCGCCACCTCCTCGGCGGTGAAGCCGCCCTCGGGCCCGATCAGGAGCAAGAGGCGGGCGGGCGCGCCGGCGTCCGCCGCCGTCCGGGCGAGCGCTCCGCCCCCACCCTCCCACAGGAGCCACGCGGCGTCGTGCGCGCCGATCTCGCGCGTCACCTCGGCGAAGGTCCGGATGGGCTCGATGACCGGGACCACCACCCGCCCGCACTGCTTGACCGCCTCGCGCGCGATCCGCTCCCAGCGCGCCGGGCGGGCCGCCGGCCCGCCCGCGGGCCGCGCCACGACGCGCGCGGTCTCCACGGGGACGATCCGCGCCACGCCGAGCTCCGTCGCCTTCTGGACGAGCCAGCTCATCCGATCGCCCTTCAAGACCGCCTGGGCCAGCGTGATCGCGCACGGCGACTCCCGCCGGGGCTCAGCCCGCGCCTCGATCGCGCCCCATCCGCCGGCGGCGTCGAGCGCGACGAGCCGCACCGTGTAGAGACGTCCGCTGCCGTCCGTCGCCTCGACGACCGCGCCCGGCCGGAGCCGGAGTACCCGTCGGAGGTGGTGCGCCTCGTCGGCGTCGAACCGGACGCGGTCCGCGCCGACGGCGGCGGGGCGGACAAAGACCAGGGGCACGCGCTCACCCGGTCCCGGCGCGCCGAGCCATGGCGCTCAGCCGCCCCGGCGCAGGAGCACGGCCGCCCATCCATCCGCCTCGGCAACCTCGACGAGCCAGCACCCCGCGGCCGCGAAGGTGCCGGACACGATCGGCACCTCGTGCGCGAGGAGACCGCCCGCGATCAGGCTGCCGCCCGGCGTCACGAGGGCCGCGAGCGCGGGCGCGAGGGTGACGTGGGCCGCCGCCAGGAGATTCGCGAGGACGAGCGGCACGGCGGGGCCCGCCCAGGCGTCGGCGGCGGCGAGCGCCGCGTGGACGCGGTCCGCCACGCCGTTTCGCCGGGCGTTCTCCTCGGTCGCGGCAACCGCGTCGGGATCGACGTCGATGGCGTCCACGCGCGGGACGCCGAGCCGGGCCGCGGCGATCGCGAGGATACCCGAGCCGCAGCCGACGTCGAGCACGGGACGCGCGGACGTCGCCGCGAGCGCCCGATCGAGGAGCTCGAGACAGCTCCGGGTGGACCCGTGGCCGCCGGTGCCGAAGGCCCGCCCCGGCTCGATCAGCACGACCACGCGGCCGGCCGCGAGCGCGGGCGGCGGCGTCTCCCAGGGGGGGCACACGAGCAAGCGCCGCCCGACCGGGATCGGCCGGAAGTGGGCGCGCCACGCGTCCGCCCACGGCTCGTCGGGCAAGGGCGCGACGTCGACGCGCGCCGCCGCGCCCGGGAGCCCGAGGGCGGCGAGCTCGCCCAGGTAGTCCCGGAGCGTCGCCGCCCGCGCCGGCGCGTCGGTGCCCGGCGGGAAGAAGGCGCGGAGCGCGGCCGCGTCGCCCGCGGCCTCCTCCACGACGCCGACCGCCCCCAGCTCCCACAGGCGGTTCGTCACGGCCTCCGTCGTCTCGGCGGCGTCGGCGCCGAGCGTCACCGTCAGCTCCCAGTACTCGGCGGCCGCCGGGGCGGCGGGCTTCGGCATGTCTCGCGCCGTCGGCTACTCGCGCCGCTCGAGGTGCATGCGGAGGGCCCGCCCGCCGGAGGTCACGTGGGTGCCCTCGAGCACGGTCGGCTTCACGAGCTTGAGCGTCACGTGGAGCGCCTCCGGGGTGATGAACTCCACGGTCACCGTGGGGTCCACGACCGTGACGTCGACGGCGACGCGGGCGACCTTGTCGGCCGTCACCCCGTAGGTCCCGTCCGCCTTCCACTTGGCGACCCCGGGCGCGCTCGAGGCGTCCTGGCGCACGTTCCGGAGGGTCAGGACTCGCGACGGCATGTGACGGGGGCTCGGCACCTCCGTGGTGCCTTCCCAGCGGCCGGTCAGGATCGCCGCGACGTCCACCTCGGCGCCGGCCGGCGCAGCCAGCAGGATCCACCCGGCGAGCGCCATGCTCCAGGCCGCGAGCCGTCCGCGTCTCATCGTCGTCCTTTCCCGCCCCGGCGGGCGCGCCGGCGGCGGGCCGGCCGTCTGACCCTACTCCGCCCCGGCCGGCGACGCCAGGCGGGCCCCAGCCGCGGCCGGAGCGCCGCGAAGCACGAGGCCAACCGGGTCGATCCTGTAGAATCGCTGAGGCGTCTCATGCGATCGGCCACGTGGCGCGCGCACTTCGACCGTCTCTTGGCTCCGGCCGAGAGCCCGCCGTGGTCGAACCGGATCACGAACGCAGCCCTCATGGCGCTCATCCTCGTGAGCGTCGTGGCGGCCGTGCTCGAGACGGTCGACGACCTCCCGCCGCGGATCACCTGGCTCCTCCACCTGGCCGAGGCCTTCGCGGTGGCGGCGATGGCCGTCGAGTACGTGCTCCGCGTCTGGGCGGCGCCCGAGCGCGAGGCCATCGGGACGCGCGAGCCCTGGCAGGCGCGGCTCCACTACGCGACCTCGTTCGTCGGGCTCGTCGACCTCTTCGCCGTCCTCCCGGCCCTCGTGGCAATGGTGGTCCCGATCCCCCCGGACGCCCTGCGGCTCCTGCGGGTGCTGCGGCTCCTCAAGCTCGTCCGCTACACGCCGGCGCTGACGCTGTTCGCGGCGGTGATGCGGAACGAGAGCCGCGCGCTTCTCGCGACGCTCCTGGTCGTGATCGTGCTCCTGGTCCTCGAGGCGTCGATCATGTACGTCCTCGAGCGCGAGGCGCAGCCCAAGGTCTTCGCGAGCATCCCCCACGCGATGTGGTGGGCCATCGTGACGATCGCGACGGTCGGCTACGGCGACATGTTCCCGATCACGGCCCTGGGCAAGGTCTTCGGCGGCATGGTCATGGTGATCGGGATCGCCGTCTTCGCGGTGCCGGCCGGTATCCTCGCCACCGGCTTCGCGAGCGAGATCCGCAAGCGCGACTTCGTCGTCACCTGGCAGACCGTCGCCAACGTGCCGCTGTTCACCGGCCTGGACGCGGCGCGGATCGCCGAGATCGCCCGGCTGCTGAAGCGCCAGGTGGTCCCGGCTCAGTTCGCCGTGGTCCGACGCGGGGATCCGGCCGACGCGATGTTCTTCATCATGTCCGGCGAAGTCCAGGTCGACATCGCGCCGACGCCGGTCCGCCTGGGCCGCGGCCAGTACTTCGGCGAGATCGCCCTGATCCGCGACACGGTGCGAACGGCGACGGTGAGCACGCTCGCCGAGTGCCAGCTCCTGTCGCTGGACGTGGCCGACTTCCGGCGGCTCCTCGAGAACAACCCCAGCCTCAAGGCGACCATCACCCGGACCGCCGAGGAGCGTCTCGGCGTCCTGACGGGGACGGCCACGACGGGGCATGCGGGGCTCACGCCGGGCGATCCGCCCGCCGGCCGGCCGCGCGCCTGATCCCCCGACCGACCACGGCCTCGCCGACGGCCATGCGAGCGGACGGGTGCGGATGTCGACGGCGGCCGGCCGCGGGCCGGGCGGCCTTCGGGCTCGGGCTGGCGCTCGCCCTCGTGCTCGCCGGCTACGGCGCACCGGGACCGGCTCTCGCCCAGCGGGTGGACCGCGACCGCGAGCTCCGCCCGCTCTACGACCCGCTCCTCGGGATGGAGGAGAGCGGGCGCATCCCCAAGGTCCCCCTCCCCTCGGACCTGCCCAACCCCGAGCGCTGGCGCTACATCCCCGAGGGCCGGATCATGCCGGGGAACGTCTTCCAGCGCCTGCTCGTGTCGAGCTTCATCACGCCGCAGATCTTCTTCAGCGAGGACGTCGGGCTCGGCGGCGGCATCGCCATCACCGACATCGACTTCCGCGAGCAGCGCCGGCGGGAGTTCCTGGGCGCGTTCGTCACGTACACGAGCGAGGGACAGGAGCGGTACCGGCTCGTCTGGCGGCGCTGGCTCCACCAGCGCGAGATCCCGGACGGCGGCGTCGCCATCGAGGAGCGGAGCTTCCTCGGCGTCGCCGGCGGCTACCAGCGGACGCTGACGCGGCGCTTCTTCGGCCTCGGACCGGACACCAAGGAGAGCGCGGAGTCGAGCTACACGGATGAGGTCACCGACGTGGGCCTCCGCGCGGACCTCGCCCTCCCGGGGCCCGGGAGCGAGTGGATCGGCACCTTCGGCCTGCGGGGCGAGCACCACAACCTGGCCCGCGGCCACGTCTCCGGCGTGCCCAGCACCGACGCCGCATTCCCCGCGGAGTTCACCACGGGGGACGGCGAGAGCCAGATGTTCGTGGCGGCGGGTCTCCGCTACGACACGCGCGACAGCCAGCATCAGCCCTACCGCGGCTGGCGCGTGGGCGTGGTCGCCGACGCGGCGCCGTGGCAGAGCGACGGCAGCATGGGCGCGGTCTTCACGGGCTACGGCAACGTCGTCATCCCGGTGCCCCCGCTCTTCCACTCCGGCGGCGATCCCGGCGAGGAGAACCCGCCCACCGACACGGTGGCGCTCGGATTCGAGGTCGACACGACCGTCGGGGACCTCCCCTTCTACGCCTTGCCGAGTCTCGGCGGGGGAAGCACGCTGCGCGGGTACATCGCCAACCGCTTCACCGACAACTCGGCGTGGCACGCGGTCGCGGAGTACCGCTTCTGGGTGATCCCGCGCGGGTTCCGGCTGACCCGCACGATCCGAATCGAGCGCGTCGGTCTCGCCCTGTTCGGCGAGCTCGGCACGGTGGCGCCCAGCCTGGGCGACCTGCCCGAGGCGAAGATCCACGCGAGCTACGGCGTGGGGGTCCGCGTCTCCCTGGAGCGGCTGGCCGTCTTTCGCGCGGACATGGGCTTCTCCGACGAGGGCATGAACCTCACCATCGCGTTCGGGCTCAGCTTCTGACCGCCCGGCCGGGTGCGGCCGGCCCGGCCCGGAGGCCCCGTACCCCCCCAGGGACCGTTCTGCTACCCTAGGCCCCGCCGCACATGGCTATGCCTCCTCCGTCTGCCGATCGCGCCATGGAGCTGTCGAGCACCCGACACGGCGATGCCGTGGTGCTGAGCCCTCAGGGTCGCATCGACCACGCCAGCGCCGACACGTTCAAGACCGCCCTCGCGCCCCACCTCGCCCAGTCCGGGCCCGGGCACCCTCTGGTGCTGGACCTCGGCAAGGTGGACTACATCTCGAGCGTGGGGCTCCGGGTCCTCATGCTCGCCTCCCGGCAGACCCGCGCCCAGGGCGGGACCATCGCGGTCGCGGCGCTGGGCCCGCTCGTCCGGGAGATCTTCGAGATCAGCAAGTTCACCCTGGTGTTCCCCTGCTTTCCGACCGTCGAGGAAGCGCTGGCGGACCTGGCCAAGCGGGCGGGGCCCGGCGCCGGCGCGCGGTGACGCCGCGAGCCCGCCGCGCGCGGGCCGGATTCCGGGGGTGAGCGCATGCTGATCCGCTTCTGGGGCACGCGAGGCTCGCTCCCGGCGCCGCTCGGCACGGCGGCGCTCCGCCGGAAGCTCGCGCGGGCCGTCAAGGGCGCCGCCGGCCGGCGGCTCGACACCGACGAGGCGATCCAGCGCTACATCGAGGAAGACCTCGACTTCGCGACCACGCACACGTTCGGGGGCAACACCGCCTGCGTCCAGATCGACGTGGGCGGTCCGGAGCACGTGTTCTGCGACCTCGGCTCCGGGGCGCGGGAGCTCGGGCTGGCGGCGATGGCCAGGTACCGCCCGGGTGTGGCGCAGGTGTTCCACGTGTTCCTGTCGCACCTCCACTGGGACCACATCCAGGGCTTTCCGTTCTTCGTGCCGGCGTACATCCCGGGCAACCGCATCGTCGTGCACGGCTGCCACGAGGGGCTGGAGGAAGGGTTCCGCCGCCAGCACGGCGCGCCGAGCTTCCCCGTCGACTTCTCCCAGCTCCCCTCGCGGATCGAGTTCGACCGCCTGACGCCGGGGACGACGACCGAGGTCGCCGGGCTCACCGTCCGCGCGATGCGGCAGTTCCACTCCGGGGACTCCTACGCGTACCGCTTCGAGCGGGACGGCAAGTCGGTCGTCTACTCGACGGACTCGGAGCACAAGCTCGACGATCCCGCGAGCGCGCGGCCGTTCACGGACTTCTTCCGCGACGCCGACCTCGTGATCTTCGACGCGATGTACTCCTTGGCGGACGCCTTCTCCATCAAGGAGGACTGGGGACACTCCAGCAATATCGTGGGTGTCGAGCTGTGCCAGATGGCCGGCGTGCGGCACCTGTGCCTCTTCCACCACGAGCCCGCGTACGACGACGAGAAGCTCACGGCCATCTGGCGGGAGACCGAGCGGCTGGAGGAGCTGACCCGCGGGGCGCGACCCCTTCGCGTCACGGCCGCCTACGACGGCCTCGAGCTCCGCATCTGACCGCCGAGGAGTCCCGTCCCGCGCGCGTCGCTGACGCCGCGCCTGCCGACGGGACCGGGGCGGCTCCGGAGGGGCGCGCGGGCTCCTGGGCGCGCGTCATGCGCGTCGCGGGGAGCGCCGGTCGCTCGGTCGGCGCGCTGACCCTCGTGGCCGTCACCGCGGTCCTCGTCGCCTGGGGACCCGAGGCCCGGCTCCGCGCGCTCTGGTTCGACACCTGCCAGCGGCTCGCGCCGCGGGTTCGGGCCTCGGGCCCCGCGGTCATCGTGGCCGTGGACGAGCCGAGTCTCGCCCGCTACGGGCAGTGGCCGTGGCCGCGCCAGCTCCTGGCGCGGCTCGTCGATCGGATCCGCGCCGCCGACCCCGCGGCCGTCGGCCTGAACCTCCTGTTCCCCGAAGCCGACGGGTTCTCCGGGACGACCCTCGCCAGCCGGCTGCCGGGCCTCGCGGCTCGCACCGCGGCGTGGGTCGCGTCGGTGCCAGACGGCGACCAGACCCTCGGCCAGGCGCTCGCGGCCGCGCCGAGCGTGATCGGGCTCGCCGGTCTCGACGGTCCCGCCGCGATGGCCCTCCGGGGCCACTTCACGCCCGCGGTCGTCCGCGGCGACACGCCGGCGGAGCGGGTCCGGCGCTACCGCGCCGTGCTCCGCAGCGTGCCCGAGGTCGACGGCGGGGCCGCGGGGCATGCGCTCCTCAGCGCGGACGTCGCGACCGGCGTCGTGCGACGACTCCCCCTCGTGGCCGCGGTCGGTGACACGCTGGTCCCCGGGCTCGCCGTGGAGGTGCTGCGCGTGGCGGCGGGCGCGCCGGCGTTCTCCGTGTGGAGCGACGGCGGCGGCGTGCGCGCGGTCGGCGTCGGCGACGTGTTCGTCCCGTCGGAGCCCGACGGGACGATGTGGATCCACTTCACGCCGCACGACGGCGCGCGGTTCATCTCCGCCGGCGCGGTGCTGGCCGGCGAGGTCGCGCCGGAACGGCTCGAGCGGAAGCTCGTGCTCGTGGGCGTGACGGCGCTCGGTCTCGGGGACCAGCACGTCACCCCGCTCGGGGAGCGCCAGCCGGGCGTCGAGGTCCACGCGCAGGCGCTCGAGAACATCTTCGACGGCCGCGTCCTCGTGCGGCCCCGCTGGGCGGAGTGGGCCGAGGCCGCGGCGCTCGTCGTGGCGGGCGCGCTGGTCGTCTGGCTCACGCCGGTCGTGGGGATGCTGCGAGCGGCGCTCCTGGCCCTCGGGCTCGGCGCGGCACTGCTCGGCGGGAGCTTCGCCGCTTACCGGGAGCTCGGACGGCTGTTCGACGGCCTCACGCCCGCGCTCGGGCTCGGCATGGTCTACACGGCGACCCTCGGCGGCGCCCTGGCCGAGGCCGACCGCCAGCGGCGCGCGCTCCGACAGCGGCTCCAGGAGGAGCGCGAGGCCGCCGCTCGGCTCGCGGGCGAGCTCGAGGCCGCCCGCCGCATCCAACTCGGGCTCCTCCCCCGCCCGGAGAGCGCCTTCCCCGGCGAGGCCCGCTTTCGGGTGGCCGCCGTCATGGAGCCGGCCCGCGTCGTGGGAGGCGACCTCTTCGACTTCTTCCTCCTCGACGGCGACCGGCTCCTGTTCCTGGTCGGCGACGTCTCGGGGAAGGGCCTCCCGGCGAGCCTGTTCATGGCCGCCACGAAGGCCTTCTATCGGAGCATCGCGACCCGGCACGCGGCCGAGCTGGCGCGCACGATGCGCGAGACCAACACGGAAATTGGCCGCGACAACCCGGAGGCGTTCTTCGTGACGCTCGCCGCCGCCGTGCTCGACGTGAACACCGGCCAGCTATGGCACTCGAGCGCGGGCCACGAGGCGCCCTGGATCCTGCGGTCCGAGACCCGCGAGACCCTGCGGCTCGAAGGCGCGTCCGGGCCGCCCCTCTGCGTGCTCGACGACTTCGTCTACGAGACCGCCATGACGCTGCTCCGCCCGGGCGACACGGTCCTCATGGTCACGGACGGCGTGACCGAGGCGCTGGATCCCGGAGGGCAGCTCTTCGGCACCGCCCGCGTCACGGCCCTCGCCGTCGAGGCCGCGCGAACGCCGGCCAGCAGCGAGCCGGCCCGCCTGGTCGCCGATCTAGTGGCGGCGCTGCGGCGCTTCCGGGAGCCCTACGAGCCGGCCGACGACATGACGCTGCTGGCCGTCCAGTGGCTCGGTCCGGGCGACGCCCCCGGGTCCGCGGACCCGGGGGTCAGCGCACCGTGATCTCGACCCGCCGGTTCCGCGGCTCCGCCACCCCGTCCGGCGTGGCGACCCGGGGCTCGCGCTTGCCGCGACCGATGGCGCGGACGCTGTCGGGCGCGATCCCGCGCGCGATCAGGAGCGCCCGCACGCGCTCCGCGCGGCGGAGCGACAGCGCGTCGTTGTACGGGTCGGTGCCGACGGCGTCGGTGTGGCCCGCGACGGTCAGCTCCGGCGCCGGCCGCGAGGCGATCGCCAGCAGGACCTGGTCCACCAACGCCTGCGACTCCGGCGTGAACTGGTCGGTCGCCTCCACGAAGTAGAGGATGAACGTGACGGGACGGGGTGGCTCGGCCGCGAGCGCGTCGGCGAACAGAGCGCGGACCTCGTCCGGCGTCGCCTGGCCCTTCTCGATCCGGCCTCCGGGACCGGTCTTGGCGCTCGCGTACGCGGTGTCGAGCACCACCTCGCGCCCGCCCTCCTGCACGGCGACGGCGCCCACTGCCCCGTCCTTGCCCGGCAGGAGCACGACGACGTCGGCGCGCGTGGCCGCCGCCGGCGGCGGGGGGGGCGCGGGAGCCGGCGCGGCGCAGGCGCCGGCAAGCGCGCCGGCCAGGAGAAGGCCGGGGAGGAGGCGCCGGCCGCCGTTACGGCGAGGCGTCGCTCGCACGAACGACGAACTCCGTGCCGCGGACGCCGAGGATCGCCGACGGCGTCTTGACCCGCATCGCGTCGGGCGCCTGCTTGGCGATGCGCCCGGAGACGACCGCGAGGGTGCCCTTCGTCAGCGCAGCCTCGAGCGAGCCGGGCTGGTTGGGCTCGTACATGAAGCGCTCGATCTGGAGGACGCTGTTCGGACCCGCCGAGAGGAGCGTGTCGTCCGCGAGCGTGACGCCAACGGCCCCGTCCGGCCCCGTCACGAGCGTGTCCGCCTGCCGCACACCGGCGCCGACGAGCGCCAGCTCACGCCGCCCCTCGCGCTCGATGTAGACGGTGCCCTTCACGGTCTTCACCCGGCCCGCCGGGTCCTGCGCAAGCGCCGCGCCCGCCGTCAGGATGCCCGCCAGCGTCCCGGCGACCACCAGCCATCGCGCCGCCCGGGCGCTCACCACGCTGTTCGTCCGCATGCCCCTCGTCCTCCTCGCTGTTGGGCGCCCCGACATCGGGCGATCCGGCCGACCGCCGTCCGGACCGCTCCGGCGCCTCGTCTCGCCCCGGCGCTCGGGCCCCTGATCATACCCCGGGCGTGCCGCGGCCGGCCACCGGCCGTCGGGGGGGCCTGACGGTGCGGGTCGAGGGGGCCTTCCGGGGACAGCTCTCGAGCTTCGCGGAGGTGCGGGACCTCGCCGAGACCTTCGGGCCTGCGGCGGGCGTCGATCCGGCCACGACGCTTCGCGTGGTGCTGGTCCTGGAGGAGCTCTTCACCAACACGGTGACGCACGGCTATCCCGCGGGCGCCGACGGCCCCATCTGGCTGGCCCTGGTGAGCCACGGTGGCGCCGTCGAGGTGACGTACGAGGACGCCGCGCCGGCGTTCGATCCCCTCACCGCCGCCCCGGCCCCGCCGGACTTCTCGCGCGGACTCGCGGACCAGCTGCCGGGCGGGCTCGGCCTCGCCCTCGTCCGGGGCCTGACGACGGCCGCCCGCTACGCGCGAGTCGGCAACCGGAACCGCATCACGCTCACGGTTGCGCCCTGAGGGCTCCTCGACGCCCCGCGTCGTCGAGCGGAGCCCGCGGGCGCGGGCCGTCAGGGCCGCGCCTCGGCCCCCCGGAGACGCGCCTCCTCGGGCGCGGGATCCCAGTCGGTCGAGGCGGCCGGGCCCGTCGACGCGGCGGCGGTCATCCGCTCGAGGAGCCGCCCGTGGAGCGTGGCCGTCTTGGTCTGGCGCCAGCGGTCCCGTTCGGCGAGGACGGGATCGAGCGCCGCGCGCGCCGCGCCGAGGTCCGCGGCGCCGGCCCGCGCCTCGTCGATGACGCGGCGGTAGATGCGCGTCAGCTCGGCGATGAGGGGCGCCGGATACTCGCGCCCCTGGATCTTGAGCGTGGTGACCCCGAGGGCGAGATAGCGCGGGACGTCCTCCAGCAGGGCGAAGATCTCGTTGTTCGAGCGTTCGAGGTAGTCGAGCACCTTGTCCGGGAACCGCGCGGCGATCGCCGGCTCGTGGGTCCCGAGGCACGGGCGATAGCAGCTCCCGCCCCGGTCCGGGTTCCCCACCAGCTTCGTGCGCGTGCAGCCGTCCGAGTCGTGCACGACCTCGGTCTCGAAGTACGGCTCGAAGTAGTCGTAGAGACGGCAGCCGCCCACCCCGGTGACGCAGCGGTTGCTGTGGATGAGGAGCTCCACGCCGATCCCGACCTCGTCGGCCGTCCGCTTGAGCGCGGCGATGCGCTCGAAGGTGCTGAGCGCCGTCGACGCCACGAACTGCGTCGCGCCCGCCGCCTTCGCGCGCTCCATGGCGGCCCGGTCCCGGATGTTGCACGCCACGCTCGCGTGGATCGGCACCTCGGGAAAGCGGGCCCGCACGGCGGTCATCGCCTCGAAGGACTTCATGATGAAGCCGTCGACGCCCCAGGTGGCGTAGCCCTCGGCCTTCCGGAGGAGCTCGTCGTGGTCCCGCGGGTCCACGTCGACGTTGAGCGCGACGCGGAGCCTGGACCCGTGGTCGTGGGCCACCCGGTGCGCCTCGCCGACGTCCCGGTGCGGGAGCTCGTACTGGGACTCCCGCCGGCTCCAGCCGAGCGGCCCCACGTACACGGAGTCGGCGCCGGCGCGGACCGCCGCGCGCACCATCTCGAGACTGCCTCCTGGCGACAGGAGCTCGGTCATCCCAGGTCTCCTTCTGCCGTGACCCCGAGGGCCGGCCTGGCCACCGCTAGCTGGCCGCGTCGGACGCGGCGGCGCCGACCGCGGCGGCCCCGACGTACTCGAGGCCGCTCCGGCCGAACGCGAATCCGTTGCAGAACCCCGCGCGCGAGTGCGCCCGGAGGGGCGCCCACCACTCCGCCGCAAGCGCGGCGTCCCCGGCGAGCGCGCGCGCGAGGGCGTCCCGGTACACCCGCCCCACCTGGTACCGGTAGGCCGGCGTCTCGGAGACGGCCTCGATGCGAAAGTGCCGGTGCCCGTCGGACACGAGGCGCGGGAGGTGCTCGAGGAGGCACGCGTCGCGCCCGCTCAGCACTCCGGTCCCCACGGACTTCAGGACCCAGTCCTCGCGCGAGAGGAACACGTCCTGCTGGCAGAGCGCGGGGCAGCCCACGCCGAGCTCGGTCTCGCACCCGAGGAGCAAGCACGAGTCGGACACGCCGAGCGGGAGCTTCCCGTGCACGGTGACCTCGACGGGCACGCCCGCAGCCCGCGCGAGCTCGGCCACCTCGTCGAGCGGCAGCTCCGCGGGCGGCGCGAGCCGGGCGGCGCCCAGCGACCGGTACACGGCGGCGCCCGCGCTCGTGTACACGTTCGCGAAGACCCCGAGGTGGAGCCGGAGCTCGGGGTACTCGTCCCGCACGAGCCGCGCGAGCCCGGGCCCGTGCACCTCGGCGGCGAGCGCGCCGGCCTCCCGCGCGGCGTCGAGGGCCCGGCGCACGCGGTCGACGTCCGGCGCGTGGGGCGCGGCGTACGTGGTCACGTAGGCGCGGCGCCCCTGGCCCCGGACCCGGCGGATCGCCTCGGCGAGCTCGGCCGGGCGCTCGAGGAGGTTCCCCTCGTAGCGCGCGCAGTAGAGGTTCCCCAGGTAGACCGCGTCGTACGGGTCGAGATCCGTTGCCCCGAGGTCGCGGAGGTTCGAGAGCGTCGTCGTGAGCTCGAACGCGCCGGGTCGCATCGCCTCGCCCTACCGGCCCACCACGGTCCACGCGACCGGCAGCTCGGGAGCGGGGCCCGCGTCGACCGCGCGCCCCGCCGCCGCGGCGTCGAGGGCGGCGCGGTACCGCGCCACGAGCGCGCCGAGCGGCTCGGCGGGCAAGCTTCGCCCCTGGAGCTTCAGGACCTCCACGCCGGCGGTCACGTATGCCGGGACGTCCGCGAGTCGGCTCAGCTGCCGCGCCGGGAACGCGCGCTCGGCGCGATGGCCGGCGCGATCCTCGAGCGTCCAGGGCTGCTGGCAGACCTTGAAGCACGCGCCGACGCCGCCCCGCTTCATGCTGCCCGACTGCCGGCGATCGTCGGGCGCGCCGCCCGGCAAGGGCGTCGGGCGGAGCTGGAAGTAGCCCGGCATGGCGCAGCGGCCGAGCAGCACGAACTCCTCGACCATGTGCACCATCACCTCGACGGCGACGGGCGCCGCCGCGACGCAGGCGCGGGCCTCGTCGGGTCCGACCGTGGCCGGAAGCACGACGGCCGCCGCGCCGAGGTCGGCGAACGCCGCCACGTCGGCCGGGGTCTGGGCCCCGCACCCGATGCTGGCCGTCAGGCGGAGCGCGGGGTGCGCTCGGGCGAGCGTGACCAGGAGCCCGAGGTCGTTGACGATGAGGCTCCGAATCCCGAGATCGAGGGCAAGGTGACCCGGGTCACCGAGTACGACAACCACCACAACATGGTGCCGGGCATGGGGGTCGAGTTCACCGACCTCGGCCCGGAGCGGCGCGCCGAGCTGGAGCGCTTCGTGCAGCGGCTCCGCGGCCAGCTGGAAGCGCTGTAGCAGAATCCCATCGGTGCGGCTCGAGCTCGACATCGACGCCCTCGCGCCCGGCGGCGAGGGGGTGGGGCACGCCGGCGGCCGGACCGTCTTCGTCCCCTTCACCGCCCCCGGCGATCGCGTCCTGGTCGAGGTCGACCCAGCCGGCGACGTGGTCCACGGCGCCCTGGTGGAGCTGCGGGCGGCCGGCGCGGCCCGCCGCGTCCCGGTCTGCCCCCACTTCGGCCCCGCCGGCGATCGGTGCGGCGGGTGCGAGTGGCAGCACGCCGACCAGGCGGCCCAGCTGGCCGCCAAGGGGGCCGCGGTGCGGGAGGCGCTGCGCAAGATTGGCCGGCTCGACGCCGACGCCTGCGGCTGGCGCCCCCCCATCGCCTCGCCGCAGCCGCTCCGCTACCGCTGCCGGGCCCGCTTCCACCTCGACCGGCGCGCCGCCCGGCTGGTCTTCTTCCAGCGCCGCTCCCACCTGCCGGTGCCGGTGGCGGACTGCCACCTCTTGACCGAGGGGCTGGAGGCGCTGCGCCGCTCGCTCGGGCCGGCCCTGGTGGAGGCCCAGCTGGGGCCGTCCCAGGTGGCGCTGGAGTGGTCCGACCATGCCGGGCGCGGCGCCGCCTGCCTCACCCTCCCGTCCCCGGCCGGCAAGGAGCAGCGGGCCCGCGCCGAGGCGCTGCTGCGGGCGGTCCCGGCCCTGTCCGGCCTGGTCCTGGCCGCCGAGGGGTCGCCGCCGGCCCTGGTCGGCACGCCGGTGCTGCGCCACGAGCGCGTGCCGGGGCGGCCGGAGGCCGGGCTGGCCAGCTCGCGCCCCGACGTCTTCCAGCAGGCCAACCGGGCCGCCAACGCCCGGCTGGTCGAGCTGGCGCTGGAGCTGCTCGAGCCGGACGGCCAGCGGGTGCTGGAGCTCTTCTGCGGCTCGGGCAACTTCACCGGGCCGCTGGCGGCACGGGCCGCCGCGGTGGCGGCCGTCGAGGGCCAGGGGCCGGCGCTGGAGCTGGCCCGGTCCGACCTGGCCGGGACCAGGACGCGCTTCTACGCCGGTGACGCCCTCAAGCTGGCGCTGGCCCTGGCCCGGGAGCAGACCGACGGGCAGGGCGGGTTCACCCGGGCGCTCCTCGACCCGCCGCGCGACGGGGCCCGCGGGATCGGCCCGGCCCTGTCGGCGCTGGGCGTGGCCCGGGCGGTCTACGTCTCCTGCGATCCGGCCACCCTGGCCCGCGACCTGAAGGGCTGCGTGGAAGCCGGGTTCTGCGTCGAGGCGGTCCAGCCGCTCGACCTCTTCCCCCAGACCCACCACGTCGAGACCGTGGCGCTGCTGACCCGCGCGTAGGCGGGGCGCCTCAGCTCCCGGCTGGCACTCGTGGCGCCAGCCCGGCGCGCGCCTTGGCGGCCAGCACCCGCCGCACGCTCTCGTCGAGCCGGGGGCCCAGCTCGGGCCGGGCGCGGAGCAGGGCCACCAGCACCGCCCTGGGATCGGGCTGGCCCGGCCACTCGCAGGGCGCGGTGGTGAGGAGCAGGTCGTTCCCGGCCAGGAAGGCGCGACGCCAGAGCTCGGCGGCGTCGCCCCCGGTGGACTCCAGCAGCGAGGGCACGGCCAGGTCGTCGGTGACGGTGAGGAAGCCGGAGAGGTGGGCGCGGGCCACCAGCTCGGGGGCCAGGATGGCCGGCACGTCGCCGTAGGCGGTGAAGGCGACGTTGGCCAGCATGACGCCGGACAGGACGTCGGCGGCGGCCACGAAGGCGGCCTGGTGCCGGGCAATCTCCTGGGCGGAGCGATCGAGGTGGAGCAGGGCCCGGTCGCTCGAGCCCCGGGCCGGCCCGTACCCCGGGTAGTGCTTGCCGATGGGCAGGATGCCCGCCGAGGCCAGGCCGCGGGCGAAGGCGCGCGCCAGCCGCGCCACCCGGACCGGGTCGTCGCCCAGCGACCGGCCGGTCTCGGCCATGAAGCCGCTGGCGGCGAGATCGAGCACCGGCCCCAGGCTCATGTTGACGCCGAGCGAGCGGAGGTCGAGGCCGGCGCGCCGGCCCCAGGCCTCGGCTTCCCAGCCCCCTTCCTCGCCCATCTCGCGGGCCGAGGGGAAGGCGGAGAGGGTGCGCAGCCCCTTGAGCCGGTTCAGGTCGCCCCCCTCGAGGTCGACCGCCACCAGCAGCGGGCTGGCCGAGCGGCGCTGCAGGGCCTCCACCTTCGCCCGCAGCGTGGAGGGGTCGCGCAGCGCCTTGCCCATGAGGATCACGCCGCCCTGGTGGATGGGGCCGTCGCCGGTGGGGGCATGCGCGATCACCAGCTGCGCCACCTTCTCCTCCAGCGTCATCCCCGCCAGCGCCAGCTCGGCCGGGGAGGGACCCGGGCGCGGCGGTTCCGGGGCGGCCTCGACGGGGGCGGTGGCGGGTCGCGCCGGGGGCGGGCTGGCGCACCCCAGCCCGGCGACCAGCAGGGCCGCGGCCAGGGGGGCGAAGGCACGGGAGGTGGCTGCACCGAGGCTCACGAGGCTGGAGTGAAGCCCGTCGGCGGCGGCGGGGCAAGTTCCGCGCAGGCGCCCCCGCTCCCAATCCCCGCCTCCCGGGACTAGGCTGCTCCGGTGGAGTCCCACCTGGTCCAGTTCGCCCGGCTGCTGCGGCGCAACGGCGTGCGCGCCTCGACCGCCGAGGTCGGAGACGCCGTGGCGGCCGCGGCGCTGACCGGCGTGGCCGAGCGCGGCGCCCTGCGGGCCGCGCTGCGCGCCACGCTGGTGAAGCGCGCCGCCGACGTGCCCACCTTCGAGGCGCTCTTCGACCTCCACTTCTCGGCGCTGGGGCGCTCGGTGGCGGCGGCCGAGCGCTCCCTGGTCGACCGGATCCGCGAGGCCGGGCTGCTGGAGGGCGACGAGCTGGAGATGGTGATCCGGCAGCTGGGCCGGGCGGTGGTGGCCATGGGGCCGCTCGGCCAGGCGGCGGTGGCCGGCGACCGCCTGGCGCTGCAGCGGCTCTTGCGGGCCGCCGCCCTCCGCATCGAGCTGCCGCTCCTGCTCGAGGCGCACGGCGGCTTCGCAGCCCGCCGGCTGCTGCAGGCGGCCGGAGGGGACGGCCTGGCCGGCGACCGGGCTGCCGCCGAGGCGGCGCTGCGCGCCAGCGGGCTCGATTCCGGCCCGGCTCGACGTCCTCTCCGGGGCGCTGCGTGAGGCCTTCGAGGCGGTGGAGCGGGCGGCGCGGGGCTTCGCCGAGGCCGAGCTGACGCAGCGCGAGCGGGCCCGGCGAAGCGACGCGCTGCCGGCCCCCGGGGCGGCCCCCTTCTCGCCCGCCGAGGCGCGGCGTGTGGAGCAGGCGGTGCGGCGCCTGGCCGAGCGGCTCAAGACCCGGCTGGCGCGCCGGGAGCGGTCGCACCCGGCGCGGGGCGCTGGCGGTGCGCCGGACCCTGCGGCGCAACCTGGCGCTCGACGGCCTGCCGGCGCGGCTCTGCTTCCGCGACCGCCGGCCGGAGCGCACCGACCTGGTCATCCTCTGCGACGTGTCCCAGTCGATGCGCCACGTGGCGCGCCTCATGCTGCTCTTCCTGGGCGTGCTCCACGAGCGGGCTCCGCACGGGCGCGGACCTTCGTCTTCGTCTCCGAGCTGGGGGAGGTGACCGACCAGCTGGAGCGGGCCCGCGACCCGGCCCAGGCGGCCGAGCTGGCGGTGGGGGCCGGCGTGATCCCCATGCTGGGCAACTCCGACTACGGGCGGGCGCTCAGGCTCTTCCACCGGCACCACCTGGCCGCGGTGACGCGGCGGACCACCGTCATCGTCATCGGCGACGGGCGGAACAACTACGCCCCGCCCCAGGCCTGGGTGCTCGACGAGGTGCGGCGCCGCGCCCGCCGGCTGCTGTGGATCTGCCCCGAGCCGCGGGGCGGTGGGAGCAAGGGCGACAGCGAGATGCCGCGCTACGCGGCCGCCTGCGACCGGGTGGCGGTGGTGACCAGCCTCGCCGACCTGGAGGGCGTGGCCGAGGCGTTGCTGCCCCGGGCCTGACGCCGCCAGGTGGGGCGCCCGGCTTGACGGGCTGGCGCCGGTTCCAGTACCTTGCCGCGGCCGTGCAGCGATCTCGTCCACCTCGGCCAGGCTGCCGCCCCCGCGCTCCGGGCGCCGCCGTCCGTCGCCCCGGCCGGCGCAGAGGTGTTCGTCCACACCTTCGGCTGCCAGATGAACGAGTCCGACTCGCTGCGCATGGGCGAGGCTGCTGGGCGCGCACGGCTACGCGCCCGCGCCGACGCGCCGGAGGACGCCGACCTCATCCTGCTCAACACCTGCGCGATCCGGGAGAAGGCCGAGCAGAAGATGCTCTCCGCGCTGGGCCGCTACCGGCGCGGTGAAGGCGCGCGCGCGGCGCGCTGCATCGGCGTGGGCGGCTGCGTGGCGCAGCAGGAGAAGGACCGGCTGCTCAAGAAGGTGCCCTACGTCGACTTCGTCTTCGGCCCCGACAACATCGGCAAGCTGCCGGAGATCCTGGCGCGGGCGGCGCGGGACCGGGAGCGCGTCGTCGAGACCGCCTGGGTGGACTCGGAGGAGTACGTCTTCCCCGCGCGCCGACCCCGAGGCGTCGCGCGGGCAAGGTCACCGAGTTCGTCACCGTGATGAAGGGCTGCGACAACGTCTGCTCCTTCTGCGTCGTGCCCGCACACCCGCGGCCGCGAGGTCAGCCGCGCCGTTCGCCGAGGTGCTGCGCCGAGGTGCGCCGACCTGGCCGAGGTGGGCGTGCGCGAGGTGACGCTCATCGGCCAGAACGTGAACTCGTACCGCGGGCGGCTGCAGCTTCGCGGAGCTGCTGCGCCGCGTCGCCGAGCGTCCCGGGCATCGAGCGCGTGCGCTTCACCACCAGCCACCCGCACGACCTCTCCGACGAGCTGATCGACGCCTTCCGCGACGAGCCGAAGATCATGCCCGCACTTCCACCTGCCGGTGCAGTGCGGCTCCGACCGCGGTGCTGAAGCGGATGCGGCGCGACTACACGGTGGCGCGAGTACCTGGAGCGGCTCGACGCAGCTGCGCGCGGCGCGGCCCGGGCATCGCCGTCACCACCGACATCATCGTCGGCTTCCCCGGCGAGACCGAGGAGGACTTCGAGGCGCTCGCTGGCGCTGCTGCGAGCGCGCCCGCTTCGAGAACTCCTTCTCCTTCGTCTTCAGCCCCGCGCCCGCACACCGTGGCCGAGCGCCGCGCTGGGGAGCGCGCCGGAGTGGGGCGAGGTGCCGCACGAGGTGACGGTGGAGCGGCTGGAGCGGCTGCAGGCGGTGCAGCGCGGCATCACCGCCGAGCGGCTGGCGGCCGAGCTGGGCCCGGAGGTCGAGGTCCTGGTGGAGGGGCGCGGCGGACAGTCCGGGGCGGCGGCACGGCCGCACGCCCGGAGAACCGGCTGGTCCACCTCGGCCGCCACCGAGGCCGAGGCCCCCACCGGCTCGCTGCAGCGGGCCCGGGTGGTGCGCGCCGGCCAGGCCTCGCTGGGCGCCGAGCTGCTCGGGCCGGCCGGTGGCGACCGGTGAGCGGGGCCGAGCCGGCTGGCCTGCCTCCCGAGACGGCGCCCCTGCGCTGGTGGCAGGCCCTCTACTGGCTGCTGCCAGCCATCGCCTACGCCGCGCTGATCTTCTGGCTCTCCAGCCAGCCCAACCCGTTCCCGCGGCTGACCTCCCGCTTCTGGGACAAGCTCCTCCACGGCGTCGAGTACGCCGCCTTCGCGGCGGTGGTGACCTGGGGGCTCTCCCACCTCCTGGCGCTCCCGCGCGCGGCCCGCTGGGCGGTGCTGCTCGGCTCCCTCTACGGGCTCAGCGACGAGCTCCACCAGCGCTTCGTCCCGCACCGCTCGGCCGAGGTGGCCGACTGGCTGGCCGACACCATCGGCGCGGCGGTCGGGGCGCTGCTGGCGTGGCTCGTCTTGCGACGCGGCAGGGCGCGGGCTAGCATCCGCCGCTGAATGGCGCAGATCAGGGCCTTCGGCGGCGTCAGCCCACGCATCGACCCGTCGGTGTTCCTCGCCGCCGGGAGCGTGGTGGTCGGCGACGTCGAGCTCGGGGCCGGCTCCTCGGTCTGGTTCGGCGCGGTGGTGCGCGGCGACGTCAACTCCATCCGCGTCGGCGCCCGGACCAACATCCAGGACCAGGCGGTGGTGCACGTCACCGGGGGCACGCCACCCGACCGTGATCGGCGACGACGTCACCGTGGGTCACCAGGCCGTCCTGCACGGCTGCACCGTGAAGGACCGCTGCCTGATCGGCATCGGCGCCATCGTGCTCGACGGCGCGGTGGTGGGCGAGGAGGCCATGGTCGGCGCCGGGGCCCTGGTGCCGCCGGGCATGGTGGTCCCGCCCCGGGCCCTGGTGATGGGGGCGCCGGCCCGGGTGCGCCGCACCCTGGAGCCGGCCGAGGTCGATGGGCTGCGCGCCTCGGCCGCCCACTACGTCGAGTACGCCGCCCGCTACCGGGCCGAGGGTCGGGCGCCATGACCGTGGTCCAGGCGCTGCAGCGCTGCGCCCTCTTCAGGGAGTTCACCGAGACCGGCATCCGCATCTTCGCCGCCATCGCCGTCGAGAAGTCGGTCGACGCCGGAGCCCCGCTCTTCGCGGAGGGCATGGTCGGCGAGTCGCTCTTCATCGTCGCAGCGGCCAGGTGCGGGTGACGGTCAAGGAGGCTCGCGGCGAGCGGGAGCTGGCGGTGCTCGGCCCGTGCGAGCACCTGGGGGCGCTGGGGCTGCTGGCAAGGAGCACGCGCCTGGTCTCGGCCGTGGCGGTGGGGCCCTGCGAGGTCGTCGAGCTGACCCAGCGCGACTTCGCCAGGCTCCAGCCGCGAGAAGCCGCAGGCCTGCCTCAAGCTCGCCCTGGCCATCGCCGGCGAGCTGGCCGGGCGCGCCGGGGAGAACCGCGAGCTGCTGCACGAGTTGATCTCGCGCAAGCCCGCCGGCGACTGACGTCCAGTCCCGCCGGGCCGGCGTCGAGCCGCGGCGGATGCGCGCTTCCGCTGGACTCCAGCCGGGTTGGCGGCGACGATGCGGCCCTCATGCTCCAGCGGCTCGTCGACATGCTCTCCGGCCACGGCCTGCGTGGTCGGCTACGCCGCCGTCTTCGGCGTGCTGGTCCTCTGCGGCTTCGGCCTGCCCATGCCCGAGGACGTGGTGCTGGTGACCGGCGGGGTGCTGGCCTGGCTGGGCAGCGACTCTGGAGGAGGTCACCTTCGGCGCCATGCTGCGCGACCGGGGCCTGCTCGGCCATGGTGGGGGCCGGCCTGGGCGGCATCCTGGTGGGCGACTCGGTGATCTTCTGGGCCGGCCGCACCCTGGGGGTGCGGGTGGCCGAGACTTCACGCCGCTGCGGCGGTTCATCACCCCGAGAAGCTGGCCCAGGTCGAGCAGCTGATCCGGCGGCGCGGCAACGTGGTGGTGATGATCGCCCGGTTCCTCCCCGGGCTGCGCGCCCCCACCTACTTCACGGTCGGTCACTCGAGGCTGCCTTACTGGGAGTTCCTGCTCTTCGACGGGGCGGCGGCGCTGATCTCGGCCCCGCTCTGGGTGTGCCTGGGCTTCTACTTCGGCTCCGACATCGAGGCGGCGGCGCGCCACGCGCCGCGCTTCGGGCACTACATCCTGGCCGCGGGCTGGCGGTGGTGGCCGGCCTGGCGATCCGCTGCGTGGCTGAGGCGGCGCGGCGAGTTCCCCGCCGCCGCCTCCCGCCGAGACTAGCGCTCGCCGCCCTCGCTGCGCCGAAGAGGCGCCGGAGCCGGCCCAGCAGCCGATCGCCGGCCGCCGCCGCCCCGGGGACCGGGCTGGGCGCCGGGCCGGCCGGGCCTGGGCCGGCGCAGGGCGTCACCGCGGCGTGGAAGCACCGGGAAGGGCCGGTCGCCGCCGCGGGCGCCCGCTCTCGAGCTGGTGCGGGCGCCGCCCGGCCCGGGGCGGGTCGGTCATGCGGACCGACACCTGCCGCTGGGTGTTCAGCTCCCGGGCCGTGACGGTGAGCAGGCACTCGCGCGCCCAGCTCGAAGGTGACCGCGATCTTCACCATGCCGCGCGGCCCCGGCGGCAGGCCGGTCAGCGAGAGCGTGCCCAGGTACTCGCACTCCGCGGCCAGCTCGCTCTCGCCCTGGAAGACCACCAGCTCGAACTCGGTCTGGCCGTCGCGGGTGGTGGCGAGCCCGTACTGCTTGCGTGCGCCGGCAGCGGCGTGTTGCGCTCGAGGATCGGTCTTGAAGCGGCCGCCCGGCAGGCCGATCGCCGATGCGACATCGGCAGCACGTCGATGAGCACCACGCCCTCGGCGCTGCCCCAGCGAGTGGGCCAGCAGCGCGGCGCCCAGCGCCACCGCCTCGTCGGGGTGGACCGCCCTTGCGAGGGCGGCTTGCCGAAGAAGCGCGGCGACCTTCTCGTGCACCAGCGGCATGCGGCTCTGCCCGCCGACCAGGATCACCTCGTCGATGTCGGCGGGCGTCAGGCCCCTGCGCCGAGCAGCACCTCGCGGCAGACCTCGATGGTGCGGTCCACCAGCGGCTCGATCAGCTCGACCAGCTCGTCGCGGGTCGAGCGTCGACGTCGAGGTCGACGCGGCTGGCCCTCGCGTCATGGCCAGGAAGGGGAGGTGGACCGCGGACCTCGGTGCGCTCGGAGAGGGCGCACTTGGCGCGCTCGGCGGCGTCGGCGATCCGCTGCAGCGCGACCCGGTCGCCGCGCGAAGGTCGCTCCGGTCTCCTGCTGAAGCGCTCGAGCAGGTGCGTCGATGATGCGGTTGTCGAAGTCGACGCCGCCCAGGAAGGTGTCGCCGCCGGTGGAGACCACCTCGAAGACGTTGTCGCTGCAGCTCGAGCACCGAGACGTCGAAGGTGCCGCCGCCCAGGTCGTAGACCAGGACCCGCTGGTGCAGCTCGCGGCCGAAGCCGTAGGCCAGCGCCGCCGCGGTCGGCTCGTTGAGGATGCGCTCCACCTCGAGGCCGGCCAGCGCGCCGGCCTCGCCGCACCGCCTGGCGCTGGTCGCTCGTTGTAGTAGGCGGGCACGGTGATGACCGCGCGGTTCACCTCCTCGCCGAGGTGGTTCTGCGCCATCTACCTGACCTCGCGCAGGATCAGCGCCGGCCACCTGCTCGATGCCCAG
>CAWGVS010000008.1:0-94117 GCA_963826115.1 uncultured Candidatus Rokubacteria bacterium
GTCGACGAGATCGTTCGTCAGGGTCTTCCCGACGAGGAGGTTCTTGAGCTTCTGGTCGCGCTCCATCTCGACGTCGACGATCTCGTCCTGGAGGTCCTTCTCGAGGCGGTCGACCTCCTCGCGCTCGATGGACTTGGCCCGCTCGTCCTTGTCGATGCCGCGCCGCGAGAAGACGCTGACGTCGACCACCGTCCCCTCGATGCCCGGCGGCACCGTGAGCGAGGTGTCCCGCACGTCCCCGGCCTTCTCGCCGAAGATGGCGCGCAGGAGCTTCTCCTCGGGCGTGAGCTGCGTCTCACCCTTGGGCGTGATCTTGCCGACCAGGATGTCGCCGGCCTTGACCTTGGCGCCCTTGCGCACGATCCCCGACTCGTCGAGGTCCTTCAGGGCCTCCTCGGCCACGTTCGGGATGTCGCGCGTGATGTCTTCCTTGCCGAGCTTCGTGTCGCGCGCCTGGATCTCGAACTCCTCGATGTGGATCGAGGTGTAGCGGTCGTCCTTCACGAGCCGCTCGGAGACCAGGATCGCGTCCTCGAAGTTGTACCCGCCCCACGGCATGAAGGCCACGAGGACGTTGCGGCCCAGCGCGAGCTCGCCCTGGTCGGTGCCCGGGCCGTCCGCGATCACCTCGCCGACCGCCACGCGCTGGCCCTTCTTGACGATCGGCCGCTGGTTGATGCACGTGTTCTGGTTCGAGCGCCGGTACTTCGTCAGGTTGTAGATCTCCAGCGTCCGGTCGTGCACCGGGTCGGCCTTCTTGCCGCCGCGGCCCTCGGCCCGGATCACGACGCGGTCGGCGCTGACCGACTCGATCACCCCGCCCCGGCGAGCCAGCACGACTGCCTGAGAGTCCCGGGCGACCACGTGCTCCATCCCCGTGCCGACGAGCGGCGCCTCCGGCTGGAGCAGCGGCACCGCCTGGCGCTGCATGTTCGAGCCCATGAGGGCCCGGTTCGCGTCGTCGTTCTCGAGGAACGGGATCAGGCTGGCCGCCACCGACACCAGCTGCTTCGGAGAGACGTCCATGTAGTGGAGTTCCTCCGGCGGCACCAGCTTGAACTCCCCGCTCTTGCGGGCCTCGACGCGGTCGGCCACGAACTTCCCGCGCTTGTCGATCTCGGCGTTGGCCTGGGCGATGACGACCTGCTCCTCCTCGAGCGCCGTGAGGAAGATGATGTCGTCGGAGACGGTGCCGGTCTCGACGCGCCGGTACGGCGTCTCGATGAAGCCGAACTCGTTGATCCGCGCGTACGTGGAGAGCGACGAGATCAGCCCGATGTTCGGGCCTTCCGGCGTCTCGATGGGACAGATCCGCCCGTAGTGCGTCGGGTGAACGTCGCGCACCTCGAAGCCGGCGCGCTCCCGCGACAGACCCCGGGGACCGAGCGCCGAGAGCCGGCGCTTGTGCGTCAGCTCGGCCAGCGGGTTGGTCTGGTCCATGAACTGGGAGAGCTGCGAGGAGCCGAAGAACTCCTTCACCACCGCCGACACCGGCTTCGCGTTCACCAGGTCGTGCGGCATCAGGCTCTCGATGTCCGCGATGGACATCCGCTCCTTGATCGCCCGCTCCATGCGGGTCAGGCCCACCCGGAACTGGTTTTCGAGGAGCTCGCCCACCGACCGCACGCGCCGGTTGCCGAGGTGGTCGATGTCGTCCGTCGGATACCGCTCCTGCTTGACGGCCAGGAGGCGGCGGACCACCGCCACGATGTCCTCGGTCCGGAGCGTCTTCCAGTTGAGCGGCGACTCCGTCCCGAGCTTCTTGTTCAGCATGAAGCGCCCGACCCGCGCCAGGTCGTAGCGCCGGGCGTCGAGGAACATGCCGCGGAAGAGGGCGCGGGCCGACTCCACGGTCGGCGGATCGCCCGGCCGGAGCCGCCGGTACATCTCCACCAGCGCCTCGTCCGGGTTCCGGTGCGTGTCGCGCGTCAGCGTCTCGTGCACGGACGCGTCGTTCTTGTCGGGGTCCTCGAAGACGACCTTGAAGGGCGCCACCGGGCGGGCGGCGATCTTCGCGAGCTCGTTCGAGGTCAGCGGCTGGTTCGCCTCGAGGAGCACCTCGCCCGTCTTCGAGTCGACCACCCGGCCGCCGGTGCGCCGGTTCTCGAGCCACGCCATCGGGACCGGGAACTTCGCGATCCCCGCCTCGACCATGCGCTCCACCCGGCCCTTGTTCAGGCGCCGGCCGGCCTGCACGATCGGCTCGCGATGCCGGGGCTGCTTGATGTCCTCGGCCACCGGCGTCTCGTGCCGGTGGATCTCCGGGTTCAGCTTCACGACGGCCGCGCCGTCCTCGAAGCCGACGACCTCCTCGAGGTCGTAGAAGGACCCGAGGATCTCCTCGTCCGAGAGGACCGAGCCCTTCTCCAGGAAGCAGAAGGCCCGGAGGAACGCCGTCGCCAGCATCTTGCGCCGGCGGTCGATGCGCACCTGCAGGATGTCGTTGGCGTCGAACTCGAACTCCACCCACGACCCGCGGTACGGGATGATCCGGGCCGAGAAGATCTTCTTGCCCGACGCGAGCGTCTTGCCCCGGTCGTCGTCGAAGAACACGCCGGCCGAGCGCTGCAGCTGGCTGACCACCACGCGCTCGGTGCCGTTGATGATGAAGGTCCCCTTCTCGGTCATGAGCGGGAGCTCGCCGAGGTAGACCTCCTGCTCCTTGATGTCCTTGACCGCCCGGTGCCGGGCGCTCTTGTCCTGCTCGTACACCACGAGGCGGAGCGTCACCTTGAGCGGGATGGCATGGGTCATGCCCCGATCGTGGCACTCCTCCACCGTGTACTTCGGGTCGCCGAAGTGGTACCCCACGAACTCCAGCGAGGCGTTCTCGTTGTAGTCCGAGATCGGAAAGACGCTCTTGAACACCGCCTGGAGGCCCATGTCCTCGCGGTGCTCCGGCGAGTAGTCCTTCTGCAGAAAGGCCTCGTACGAGTTCCGCTGGATCTCGATCAGATTCGGGATCTCGACGATCGACGCAATCTTCCCGAAATCGCGACGGACACGACGGCCGCACTGAATCTGTCCCGCCATCTATCCCCTCAGCCCCGGTGTTCCGGGGTGCTCGGAGTCAATCTGCGCACGTTCCGTCCAGCCGGCTCCGACGGCCACCGCCCGCCCGCGGGGCATTCCCCCGGAGCGACGCAAGCCCGCCATACCCGCGGCGGGCTCGGTCCGGCGCGCGACCGTCGACACGCAGCCCTACTTGATCTCGACGGTGGCGCCGACCTCCTCGAGCTTCTTCTTCATGTCCTCGGCCTCGGCCTTCGACACCTTCTCCTTCACCGGCTTCGGCGCCTCGTCGACGACGGCCTTGGCCTCCTTGAGGCCGAGCCCCGTCAGCTCGCGCACGACCTTGATGACCTGGATCTTCTTCTCGCCGGCCCCAGGAGCACCAGATCGAACTCGGTCTTCTCCTCTTCGACCGCCGGGGCCGCCCCGCCCGGCATCGCCCATCCCGGGCATCGCGGCCATGGCCATGGGCGCCGCCGCCGACACGCCCCACTTCTCCTGGAGGAGCTTCGACAGCTGGGCCGCCTCCAGAAGGGTCAACTGATCCAGCTGCTCGGCCACCTGCTCGACGTTGGTCATCCTCTGTCCCCCTTGTCATCGGCGGAGCCCTGCGGGCCCCGTCCGTGCTCGTCCGATTCCGTCGGTGACGCCTCTTCGGCCGATTCGGCCGGGGCCTGCTTGCCCCGCTCGGCCAGAATGAATGCGAGCTCCCGCTGCGGCGCCTGGAGGAGGCCCACCAGCTGCGTGAGCGGTCCCTGGATCAGGCCCACCAGCTGCGACCGGAGCGCCTCGCGCGACGGCAGGTCCGCGACCGCCTTGAGGCCCTGGCTATCCAGGAGGTGGCCGTCGACCACGCCGACGCGGACCTGGAGCGCCGGGTTCGTCTTGGCGAACACCTGGAGCGCCTTGGCGACCGCGGCCGGGTCCTTTCGCGCGACCACGACGCCGATCGGGCCCGTGAGGTGCGGCCGGAGCGCCGCCAGCGGCGACCCCTCGATGGCGACGCGCGCCAGCCGGTTCTTCACGACCCGGTACTCCGCGCCGGCGGCCTTCAACTGCTTCCGGAGCTCCGAGATCTGCCGGACCGTGAGCCCCCGGTACTCGGTCAGGACGGCCGCCGTGGCGCCATCCAGCCGCTTCCGCAGCTCCTCGATCGTCCCTGCTTTTTCTGCCGTGGGCACGTTGACCTCCTACAGCTTGTACTGGCTGGCGATGCGCTGCACGTCCACGTGGACGCCCGGCCCCATCGTCGTCGACACCGTGATGCTACGCAGGTACTGCCCCTTCGCCGCCGCCGGTTTGGCCTTCACCAGCGCTTCGATGATCGCGCTGGCGTTCGCCGCCAGGTCCGCGGCCGCGAACGACCGCTTGCCGACGGGCACCTGAACGTTGCCGGCCTTGTCCACCTTGAACTCGACCTTCCCGGCCTTGACCTCCCGGATGGCCCGGGCGATGTCGAACGTCACGGTGCCGACCTTGGGATTCGGCATGAGCCCGCGGGGCCCGAGGACCTTCCCGAGCCGCCCCACCTGACCCATGAGGTCCGGCGTCGCGACCGCGGTGTCGAACTCGAGCCAGCCGCCCTGGATCTTCTCGACGAGGTCCTCGGCGCCGACGATGTCCGCGCCGGCCTCGCGCGCCTCGCGCTCCTTCTCGCCCTTCGCGAAGGCGATCACGCGGACCGTCTTGCCGGTCCCGTGCGGGAGGAGCACCGCACCCCGGACCATCTGATCCGCGTGCTTGGGGTTCACGCCGAGCCGCACGGCGAGCTCGACGGTCTCGTCGAACTTCGCGTGGGCCACGCGCTTCGCGAGGTCCACGGCCTCCTCGACGGAGTAGGCCTTGTCTGCCTCGATCTGCGCGCTCGCCTTCGCGTACGCCTTCGCCACTGGCATTCCCCGCCTCCTAGCCCACGACCTCGATGCCCATGCTGCGCGCGGTCCCCTCGACGATGCGCATGGCCGAGTCCACGCTGTCCGTGTTCAGGTCCACCAGCTTCGTCTGCGCGATCTCGCGGACCTGGGCCCGCGTCACCTTCGCGATCTTGATCTTGAGGGGGTTCGCCGAGGCCTTCGCGATCCCGGCCGCGCGCTTCAAGAGCACCGCCGCCGGCGGCGTCTTCACCTCGAAGGTGAACGACCGATCGGCGTAGATCGTGACGACCACGGGCAGGATGAGCCCTTCCTGGCTCCCCGTCCGCGCGTTGAACCCCTTGCAGAACTCCATGATGTTCACGCCGTGCTGGCCGAGCGCGGGCCCCACGGGCGGGGCCGGGTTGGCCTTGCCGGCCGGGATCTGGAGCTTCACGATCGCCTGAACCTTCTTCGCCATGGTCCGCTAGCCTCTCCCGGTTCCCGTCTTCGCCCGCCGCATCTAAGCGCGCTCGACCTGGTAGTACTCGAGCTCCACCGGCGTCAGCCGCCCGAAGATCTGGACCATGACCTTCAGCTTGCCGCGCTCGGGGCTCATGTCCTCGATCGCCCCGTTGAAGTTCACGAACGGCCCCTCGATCACGCGCACCTTGTCGCCCTTCTGGAAGACCGACTTGGGCTTCGGCTTCTCGGCGCCGAGCTCCATCTGGTGCAGGATCGTGTCGACCTCCTCGCGGGGCAGGGGCGACGGGCGCGTGCCCGACCCGACGAACCCCGTCACCTTCGGCGTCGACTTCACCAGGTGCCAGGAGTCGTCGGTCATCTCCATCTCCACGAGCACGTAGCCAGGAAAGAACTTCTGCTCGGTGGTGCGCCGCTGTCCCTTGCGCACCTCGACGACCGGCTCGGTCGGGATCACGACCTGGCTGATCGCCTCTTCCTGGCCGAAGATCTTGGCCCGCTGGCGGATTGCCTCCGCCACCTTGTTCTCGAATCCCGAATACGTGTGCACGACGTACCAGTCTCTAGACATGCCCACCCTACCGGAGGACCAGTCGGACGATCCAGGTCAGGGCGTGGTCCACGACCGCGAGGAACGCGGCCAGCACCAAGACCATGACGATCACGACACTCGTCGAGCCCGTCACTTCGCGGCGGGTCGGCCACGAGACCCGCTTGAACTCGACCAGGACGTCGTGGAAGAACTCTCGGACCTTCCTCAGTGCCTCCATCCCGTGTCTACGTGTCCTCGTCTGTGTGGCAGGGCAGGAGGGATTCGAACCCCCATCCCCCGGATTTGGAGTCCGGTGCTCTAGCCGTTAGAGCTACTGCCCTGGCTCGGCCCTACTTCGTTTCCTTGTGCGCGGTGTGCTTCCGGCACCACCGGCAGTACTTCTTGAGCTCCAGCCGGTCCGGATGGGTCCGGCGATTCTTCGTCTGCGTGTAGTTCCGCCGCTGGCAGTCGCCGCACGCCAAGCTGATGATCTCGCGGGGCATGGTGTCCTCCGCCTACGCCTCGATCTCGGTCACGACGCCGGCGCCCACCGTCCGCCCACCCTCGCGAATCGCGAACCGCAGCTCCTTCTCCATCGCGATCGGCGTGATCAACTCCACCGCCATCGCCACGTTGTCCCCCGGCATCACCATCTCCACCCCCGCCGGCAACGTGCACACCCCCGTCACGTCCGTCGTCCGGAAGTAAAACTGCGGCCGGTACCCCTGGAAGAACGGCGTGTGCCGCCCCCCCTCCTCCTTCGCCAGCACGTACACCTCGGCCTTGAACCGCTTGTGCGGCTTGATCGACCCCGGCTTCGCCAGCACCTGCCCCCGCTCCACCTCGTCCTTGTCGATCCCCCGCAACAGCGCCCCCACGTTGTCCCCCGCCTGCCCCTCGTCCAGGAGCTTGCGGAACATCTCCACCCCCGTCACCACGCTCTTCCGCGCCACGTCCTGCATCCCCACGATCTCGATCTCGTCCCCCACCTTCACGATCCCCCGCTCGATCCGCCCCGTCACCACCGTCCCCCGCCCCGTGATGCTGAAAATGTCCTCCACCGGCATCAGGAACGGCTTCTCCACCGGCCGCAACGGCGTCGGTATGTAGCTGTCCACCGCCTGCATCAGCTCCCAGATCGCCGCCGCCGCCGTCGGATCCTCCGGGTGCTCGTTCGCCTGCAGCGCCGACCCCCGAATCACCGGAATGTCGTCCCCCGGAAAGTTGTACTTCTTCAGCAACTCCCGGACCTCCAGCTCCACCAGGTCCAGGATCTCCGGGTCGTCCACCATGTCCACCTTGTTCATGAACACCACCAGGTACGGCACGTTCACCTGCCGCGCCAGCAACACGTGCTCCCGCGTCTGCGGCATCGGCCCGTCGTTCGCCGCCACCACCAGGATCGCCCCGTCCATCTGCGCCGCCCCGGTGATCATGTTCTTGATGTAGTCCGCGTGCCCCGGACAGTCGATGTGCGCGTAGTGCCGGTTCGCCGTCTCGTACTCCACGTGCGCCACCGCGATCGTGATCCCCCGCTCCCGCTCTTCGGGCGCGTTGTCGATCGACCCGTACTCCCGCACCGCGATGCCCTTGTTCTTCGTGTGCAGCACCTTCGTGATCGCCGCCGTCAACGTCGTCTTCCCGTGATCGATGTGCCCGATCGTCCCCACGTTCACGTGCGGCTTCGTCCGCTCGTACTTCGCCTTGGCCATCTCTCTCTATCCTCCTCGAGCGGCGCGCACCGGGCGCCTGGCAAGAGGGCTGGAGCCCATGACCGGACTTGAACCGGTGACCCCGTCCTTACCAAGGACGTGCTCTACCGACTGAGCTACATGGGCCTCGATCACGTCCCAAGTCCGGGCGGGGCCAACAGCCGGCCGCTCCGTCACCGGACTGACCCTGGAGCGGGAAACGGGATTCGAACCCGCGACCCCCAGCTTGGAAGGCTGGCGCTCTACCACTGAGCTATTCCCGCATCGCGGTGCCGGGCGTCGGCCGGCGTTGCCGGCTGCTCGCCCGCGTCCGCTGTCGTTCGACGTCATCCGCTCCATCCACCCCGGCTCGGGACCACGGTGGTGGCGAGGGGAGGATTTGAACCCCCGAAGGCGTTCGCCAGCAGATTTACAGTCTGCCCCCTTTGGCCAACTTGGGTACCTCGCCATAAGAACCGTGGACTCCAGTGGGACTCGCTCCGCCGGCAGACGGCCGGCGCTGGTTACGAACGCTTCCCGGGCGGGTTCGCCCGGCCTACCGGTGGAGCTGGCGAAGGGAATCGAACCCCCGGCCTGCTGCTTACAAGGCAGCCGCTCTACCCCTGAGCTACGCCAGCAAGCGACAAAACTTCATCCTATGTACCACTCCCCTACGTGTCAACCCTATTCTTCCCGGCCGGGCCCGAGGGCTGGGTCCGCTGCCGCCGGATCTCGTACAGAAGGGCCGCCCCGGCGGCCGCCACGTTGAGCGAGCCCACCCGTCCGGCCAGCGGGATCCGGACCAGGAGGTCGCAGGTCCGGGCCACCAGTGGGCGGAGCCCCCGACCCTCGCTCCCTAGCACCAGGGCGACGGGCCCCCGAAGGTCCGCCGCCCACGGCGCCTGGGGGCCGTCGCGGCCATCGGGCCCCTCGGTCACCGCTCCGACGATCCAGCAGCCCTCCTGCTTCAGACGCTCGAGCGCCTGGACCAGGTTGCCGACGCGGGCCATGGGAAGGTACTCGAGCGCCCCCGAGGCGGCGCGGACCACGTGGGGGGTCAATCCCGCCGCCTGATGCCGCGGAACCAGCACCCCGTGGACCCCCAGCGCCTCCGCCGTCCGGAGGAGGTTCCCGACATTCCCGGGGTCCTGCACCTGGTCCAGCGCCAGGAACAGGGCCGGCTCGGCCCGGGCGGCCGGGATTGCCAGGACCTCGTCCAGCTCCGCGTACTCCCGGGGGGCGACCCGCGCCACCACCCCCTGGTGGTGCCCGCTCCCGGCCAGGGTCGTCAGGGCCGCACGGGGGACCCGGCTGCACCGGACGCCGGCTTGCCGGGCCAGGGCCAGGATGTCGGCGTGGCGCTCCCGGGCCTCGACCTCGACCAGCACCTCCTCGATCGGCCGGGCCCGGCTCCGGAGGGCCTCCAGCACGGGATGCCGGCCGGCCAGGATCAGGGCGCGGTCGGCGCGCCGCTCTTCGGTTTCCACTGCGTCTCGGTCGGGGTGTCCTTCAAGGTGACACCGAGGGCGTCCAGCTCCGCCCGGAGCGCGTCCGCCTGCGCCCAATCGCGCCGCCTCCGAGCCTCCTCCCGCTTCGTGACCAAGCCTTTGATGTGGTCGAGGCGGGCGGGCTCGAACACCTGCGCCCGCGCCGAGTGATGCCCCTCCATCGATAGCCCCAGCACTTTGCCCAGATCGATCAGGACCCCGACACCCTGCACGAAATCGTGTCCGCGGCGAACGCCTGCCTGGACCCGCTTCCGCTCCTCAGCCACGACCGTCGCGAGCTGATTCAGGGCGCCGATGGCTTGCGGTGTGTTGAAATCATCGTCCATCGCGGCTTCGAACCGCTTCCGGAGCGCTGCGACCTCGGTCAGGAGAGTGCTGTCCGGAGGATCCTCGGGCTCCGTAGGCACGATCTCACCCGCTTGATCCACAAGCTCCCGGAAGCGCTCCAGCGGGCGCCGCATCCCCCCGACCCCTTCCTCCGAGAACTCGACCGGGTTCCGGTAGTGGGTCTGAAGGAGGTAGAGCCGGAGCGCCTCGGGATCGTGCCGCGCCAGCAGCGCCCCGACGGTCAGGGTGTTTCCGAGCGACTTCGACATCTTCTCGGCCCCGAGGTTCACGAAGCCGTTGTGGAGCCAGCACCGGGCGAACGGCTTCCCCGTCGCGCCCTCGGACTGGGCGATCTCGCACGAGTGGTGCGGAAAGATCAGGTCCTCCCCCCCGCCGTGCAGGTCGATCGTCTCCCCGAGGTACTTCATCGCCATGGCCGAGCACTCGATGTGCCACCCCGGCCGGCCCGGGCCCCAGGGGCTCGGCCAGGACGGCTCGCCGGGCTTTGCCGCCTTCCAGAGCGCGAAGTCCCGGGGATCGCGCTTCCGCTCGTTCACGTCGACCCGCGCCCCCGCGAGGAGCTCATCGAGGTTCTTGCCCGACAGGCGCCCGTACGTCGGGAAGCGTCCGACCTCGAAGTACACGTCGCCGTCGATCGCGTAGGCCATGCCGCTCGCCACGAGCCGCTCGATCAGCGCCACCATCTCGGGGATGTGCTGGGTCGCCCGCGGCGCCTGGGTGGGCGCCAGGACGCCGAGCCGGGCCATGTCGGCCTCGTAGGCCCGGATGTAGCGCTCGGTCAGCTCCGCGATCGGCACCTTCAGCTGGTTCGCGCGGGCAATGATCTTGTCATCCACATCCGTGTAGTTCTTGACGAAGGTCACCCGGTAGCCCGCGTGGCCGAGGTAGCGCGCGACGACGTCGAAGACAAGGGCGCTCCGCGCGTGTCCGATGTGGGAGACGTCGTACGGCGTGATGCCGCAGACGTACATGCGCACCTGCCCCGGCGCGAGCGGGACGAAGGGCTCTTTCTGGCGGGTCAGCGTGTTGTAGATCCTGAGGTCCAAAGGTCCCCCTCAGCTCGGGCTCGGGTTCCCTCTAAGACGGGCGCCGGCCGGCCAGGGATTCCGCCGGGCCATGGCCGGTCATTCTGCCACCTCCACGAGCGCGACGGCCATCGCGGCGATGCCCTCCTGGCGACCGAGGGCGCCGAGCTGCTCGGCCCGCTTGGCCTTGACGCTCACCCGGTCGACGGCCACGCCGAGCGTCTCGGCGAGCCGGGCCCGCATGGCCTCGAGCCACCCGGCGAGCCGCGGCGCCTCCGCCACGACCGTCGCGTCCACGTTGACGATGCGCCCGCCGTGGCTCCGCACCCGCGTCACGACCTCGGCCAGGAGGCGGAGGCTCGAGATCCCTCGGTACCGCGGGTCCGAATCCGGAAAGTGCTGGCCGAGGTCGCCCAGCGCGAGCGCCCCGAGGAGCGCGTCCGCGACCGCGTGGGTCAGCGCGTCGGCGTCCGAATGGCCGCCGAGCCCGCGCTCGGCCGGAACCTCGACGCCTCCCAGCACGAGCGGGCGGCCCTCGACCAAGGGATGGACATCGAACCCGAGGCCGACGCGCGTCACGACCGTCCCCGGCGGCGGGCGGGGACCCGTCGCGCGGGCCGCGCGAGGAGCCGCCGCGCCAGCGGCAGGTCCTCGGGACGGGTGACCTTCACGTTCCCGGGCAGGCCCGGCACGAGCTGGACCGCCGCGCCGAGCCGCTCGACCAGGGCGGCGTCGTCGGTCCCGAGGACGCCGTCGGCGGCCGCCCGGCGATGGGCCTCTCGCAGCAACTCGGCCCGGAACCCCTGAGGGGTCTGCACGGTCCACAACCCGTCGCGCGGGACGGTCTCGGCGACGCGGCCCAGCACGCCACGCTTGAGAGTCTCCGCCACCGGGAGCGCGGCGATCGCCGCGCCGTGGGCGCGCGCCGCCTCGACCACGCGGCGCACGAGATCGCGCGTGATGCACGGGCGGGCGCCGTCATGGACCAGGATCCACGGCGTCGCCGGCGGCACCGCCGCCAGCCCGCGCGCCACCGACTCCTGCCGCTCCGCCCCCCCCGCGACCACCGCCCGGACCTTCCGGCAGGGCCGGAGGCGCCGGCGCCAGGCGCTGACGTCCTCGGCCGGGACCGCGACGACCACGCCCGCGATCTCCGGCGCGGTCTCGAACACGTCGAGCGTCCAGCGGAGCAGCGGGCGCGCCCCCACGCGGATGTCCTGCTTCTTCCGGCCCATGCGCACGCCCCGGCCGCCCGCCGGGACCACGACCCAGACGTCCGCGCGGCCCGCTGGGGGCCGGGTCACCGGCGGCCCGCGGTCTCTTCCTCCGCCAGGCGGGTGAAGATCATGCGCCCGGCGGCGGTCTGGAGGACCGTGTTGACCATGACGTTGACCGTCTGGCCGATGTGGCGGCGCCCCTGCTCGACGACCACCATCGTGCCGTCGTCCAGGTAGGCAACGCCCTGGCCCGCCTCCTTGCCCTCGCGGAGAACGTGGACGTGGAGCATCTCGCCGGGCAGCACGACCGGTCGGAGGGCGCCGGCGAGCTCGTTGAGGTTCAGGACGCGCACGCCGTGGAGCTCCGCCACCTTGTTCAGGTTGTAGTCGTTGGTGACGATCACGCCGCCGACGGCGCGGGCGGTCTCGATCAGGCGCGCGTCGACCTCGCGGATCTGGGGAAAGTCGAGGTCGTGGAGCTCCGTCCGGATGTCGGGCAGCCGCTGGAGGCGCTGGAGCACGTCGAGGCCGCGGCGACCGCGATTCCGCTTGAGCGGGTCGGACGAGTCCGCGATCTGCTGGAGCTCCCGGAGGACGTACTGCGGCACCAGGAGGGTGCCCTCCAGGAAGCCGGCCTGGCAGACGTCGGCGATCCGGCCGTCGATGATGACGCTCGTGTCGAGCACCTTGTAGCGGGCGTCGCCGGCGCTCGCGCCCGGGAACATGATCCGGGTGATGCCGCCGAGCTCCTCCTCGCGCCGGAGCACGAAGACGACGCCCATGTAGGCGAGGAGCAGCGACAGGAAGCCGCGCCCCCCCGCGGTGCCCGCGCCCGGCAGGAAGATGATGAGGGCCGACGCCACCAGCTGGGCCAGGAGCACACCGCCGACCGCGCCGACGGCGGAGAGGAAGAGCCGCGACATCGGCAGGCGCCGCGCGGCCTGCTCGAGGGCCACGACGGCGATGCCGGCGATCATGCCGCCCAGGACCGCGAGGGGCGTCCAGATCAGAGGCCGGGCCGGCGGGTCGAAGGACGCCACGAGGAGATAGCCCCCGTAGCCGACCAGCGAGACGAAGATCACGCGGGCGACGGTGATGGCCGTGCTCGCGCTGCCCCTCCGCGCCTCGCCGTCCACGCCCGTCCTCCCACCCTCCATCATGCGTCGAGATCCCGCGTCCCGTGCACTCATCGAGCAGGCGGGGCGACGCGCTTCCAGACGTACGGCCCGCCCCATTCGCGGGGCGGGACCTTGCGCGTGTCGACGCGCGTGTACCACCAGTGTCCCTGGCCCGCGCTGCCGTCGTCGGACAGGGTCAGCTCGAACCCGCCCTCTCGATCATTCCCCGACTGGTGCCAGGTCCCCTCCCACGTCCGTCCGACGAGCCGGCTCGTCCGGATCTGCCCGCCCTGCCAGGTGTAGGTCCCGTTCCCGCGCGGATCCAGCGACGCCTCGTAGGTCCGGTCCGTCTCCTGGACCCGCCAGGTGCCACTCAGATCGGCCGGGGCCGTCGGCGCCGCCCCGGCGCTCGCCGGGACGGGCGCGGCGGTCGCCGGCGGCATCCCCGAAGCGGTGCGCACCGACTCGTGCCAGGCGACGAGGATCCACTCGCCGCCGCGGCGCTCGAGCACCCCGGTCTCCCGGAGCGGCACGAGCGCGCCCGGCTGGCTCCCGGGGCCGATGAAGCGGATGTAGTCGAGCTCCATCGAGAAGTAGGCGAAGTCCCCGCGGACCCACACCTTCAGCTCGTGGATCGGCATCTCGAGCCGCGAGACCGTCTGGAACTCCTCGGCCAGCGCCTTCTCCACGGCCGCCCAGCCCACGAACTTGCTTCCGGCGATCGAGTAGTTGACGACGTCCGGGTCCTTCGCCATGTGGCGCGCCATGCCGGGGAGGTCGCGATCGGCGTTCGCCCGGACGATGGCGCGGAGGACCTCGTCCGGGCCGAGCGGCTCCGCCGCGGGGGCCGGCCGGCCGCCGGCGGCCAGGGCCAGGATGAGGGCGAGGACGCCCAGGACCCGCGCCCGCCGGCCCGCCCGATCGACCCGCCTCATCGCCACGGTCGCTCCTCTCTGGATAATCTCGCTCGCGCCCCGCGGGTTCGCTTCATCCCACGAGGAGCCCGAGCGCCTCGTCCAGCGCGCCCACCCCGGTCACCGTCAGCGGGTACCGCGCCCCGGCCACCAGACTCGACCGGGGAACCACCGCCTGGGTGAATCCCAGGGCGGCCGCCTCCCGGAGCCGGGTCTCGAGGCCGCCGACGGCGCGCACCTCGCCGGTGAGCCCCACTTCGCCCAGCACGACCACGTCCGGGGCCAGGGGACGCTCCCCGTAGCTCGAGGCCGCGGCCACGGCAATCGCGAGATCGGCCGCCGGCTCCTGGCAGCGCGCGCCGCCGGCCACGTTCACGAACACGTCCTGGCTCTGCAGCGGGATGCCCGCGCGCTTCTCCAGGATCGCCAGCAGGAGGCACACCCGATTGTAATCCGCCCCGAGCACGGTGCGGCGTGGCGTCCCGAAGTGCGCCGGCGCGACGAGCGCCTGGAGCTCGAGCAGGAGCGGCCGCGTGCCCTCGAGGGCCGGCATGATCACGGAGCCGGCCGCCCCGCGCGGGCGCTCGGCCAGGAACATTGCCGACGGGTTCTGGACCTCCTTCAGGCCGCCGTCCGTCATCTCGAAGACGCCGATCTCGTTGGTCGAGCCGAAGCGGTTCTTGACGGCGCGCAGAACGCGGTACGTCGCGTGGCGCTCGCCCTCGAAGTAGAGCACGGTGTCGACCAGATGCTCGAGGACGCGGGGCCCCGCGAGAGCCCCCTCCTTGGTGACGTGCCCGACGAGGAAGACCGCAACGCCCTGGGTCTTCGCGAGCACCATCAGCCGCCCGCCGCACTCACGGACCTGGCTCACGCTGCCCGGCGCCGACTCCACGTCGCCGAGGTAGACGGTCTGGATGGAGTCGACGATCAGGGCCCGCGGCCGGGCCGCCGCCACCTGCGCCTCGATCGCCTCGAGCTGGGTCTCGGCCAGGACGAAGAGGTCGGGCGCGACGAGCCCCAGCCGGTCGGCGCGGAGCTTGACCTGCGCGGCCGATTCCTCGCCCGAGACGTAGAGGACGGGCCCCGCGGTCGCCGCGAGGGTGGCCGACGCCTGGAGGAGGAGCGTCGACTTCCCGATACCCGGATCGCCGCCGATCAGGACGAGCGAGCCCGGCACGATCCCGCCTCCGAGCACCCGGTCGAGCTCGGCGATGCCCGAGTGCACGCGCGCCGCTCCCTCGGAGGACACGGCCACCAGGGGCACCGGCGCGGGCGCGGGCGCTGACCCCCGGCTCCCGGACGCGCGCCGGCCGCCGCCCGGCCCGCGGGGCGCGCCGGTCCGCTCCTCGAGGATCGTGTTGAACTCGCCGCAGTCGGGACAGCGCCCGTACCACTTGCCGGCCTGGAACCCGCAGGCCTGGCACCGGTAGACCGCCAGCGACCTCACGGCTTCGGCGCCCCGCCGCCCGCGGCGGGCGTCCCGCGGCCAATGGCCGAGCGGATGAGGGCGCGGAGCAGAACGCTCCGCTGGGCGCCCTCGAGGAACGCGGCGAGGTTCTCGTACACCGTCGGGTCCTGGACCAGCCCCCCCAGCGTGCCCTCGCCGCTCTCGATGCGCCCCGTGATGGCCCGGAGATCGGCCATCGCCTGGCGGAGGTCGGCCAGGGTCTCCCCGAGCTTGGCGTCCTCACCGAGCCCGTCGACCAGGCGGCCGAGGCGCGCGAGCGCGTCGGTGGCCTGCTTGACGCTCGCCTCGCCGCCGGGCTGGGTGAGCGCCCCCAGGACGCCCTCGCCCCGCGCCAGCCGGCCCGTGACCTCGCGGAAGCTCCGGGCGGTCTCGCGCAGATCCGCGGCGAGCGCGGGGTCGCCGAGGAGGGCCCGCAGGACGCTGTCCTCGGTCCGGGCCCGGTCCACCGCCTGCGCGAGGCCATCGGCCGCCGTCACGACGTGACGGACCGCGCGGGCCGTTTCCGGATCCTTGAGGAGCAGGCCGAGGGCGCCCTCGCCGCGCTCGACGCCGCCGAGCACGGTCCCGGCGCGCCCGAGGAGGCTCTCCAGGTCCTTCAACACGCGCCCCTCGTCGTAGATGAGGGCGTGGAGCGTGCCGCGCCCCTCCTCGACCTCGCGGAGGATGCGGTTGACGCGCTCGGCGGCCGCGCGCGCCTCCGCGAGCGTCCGCTCCGCCTCACCGGCCAGGCCGGCCGTCTTGGGGTCCGCCAGGATGCGGTCGATCCGCCGCACGGTCTCGCCGACCTGGCGCAAGGTCTCGCCGGCGTCGGCGAGGGCCGTCCCGAGCTTCGGGTCGTAGACGAGCCGGTGGAGCACCCCCTGGCCTCGCTCGATCTCCGTCGCGACACTGCGGAGCGCCCGGGCCGTCTCGGCGAGATCGGCGCCCGCCGGGCTCGCGGCGATCCGCGCCAGCGTCGTCCGGAGGTCCGCCGACAGCGCGGTGAGGTTCTGCAGGAGCTCCGCGCCCTGGTGCGTGAGCCGCCCGGTGTCGAACGGCTCCTCCGCCCGGAGCTCCGCCCCGTCCGGCAGCATGGCCGCGCCGGGCCCGCCGAGGGAGACGTCGATGATCTTGTCGCCGAGGAGGCCGAGCGTCTCGATGCGGGCCACCGAATCCGCCCGGATGCGGTCCTGAACCCGGCGGGCGATCAGGAGGTCGACCTGCACCTTGCTCGCGCCGGACTCGGGCAGCCGGATCTGGCCGACGCGGCCGACCGGGACCCCCGCCAGCCGCACCGTCGCGCCCTGGATGAGGCCGCCAATCTGGCCGAAGCTCGCGACCAGCCGGTACTGGCGCTCGAACAGACCCGCCGAGCGGCCCAGCATGTAGACCAGGCCCGCGAACACGAGGAGGCTCACCAGGACGAAGGCGCCCACCCGGAGCTGGAGCGCGGTGCCGGCGCCGGGGCGGCTCGCGTCCATCGTCAGCGCGCCTTGCCCGCCATGAACGCCTGGATCTCCGGCTGGGTCGAGTGCACGATCGCCTCGACCGGGCCGACCTGGGCGATACGGCCCTCGATCAGGACCGCGATCAGGTCGGAGACGCTCCGCGCGAACTCGAGGTCGTGGGTCACGATCAGCGCAGTCTCGGAGGCGCCCTCGGCCTTCAGGCTCCCGACGAGCTCCGTGATGAGCCGAGCGTTCGTGGGGTCGAGGCCCGCGGTCGGCTCGTCGTAGAGGACCAGCTCCGGGGCCAGGACGAGCGCGCGCGCAATGCCGACGCGCTTGCGCATCCCGCCCGACAGCTCCGCCGGGAGCTTCCCGTCGACATCGGCGCCGAGGCCCACCCGCGCCAGGAGACGGTGGACCCGCTCGGCCACCTCGTCCTCCGACAGGGTCGCGTGCTCGCGGAGCGGGTACGCGACGTTCTCGTACACGGTCAGCGAATCGAAGAGCGCCGCGCCCTGGAAGACGAAGCCCATCCGCCGGCGGATCGGCAAGAGCGCCTCCTCGCGCAGCGGCGTGATGTCCACGTCCAGGGCGCGGATCCGCCCACGATCGGGCTTGATCAGGCCCGCGGTCAGGCGGAGGAGCACGGTCTTCCCCGAGCCGCTCCCGCCCATCACGGTGACGGTGTTGCGCCGCGGCACCTCGAAGTCGAGGCCCCGGAGCACCGGCTCGCTGGTGAAGGCCTTCCAAATGCCCTCGAGGGACACGGCGGGGCCCGGCGGCGCGGCCGCGGCCGCGGGGCGCGCGGGGCCGCCGGCGGCCCCGGCCTCCGGCGACCCCAGGCGCTCCACGGCCTCGCCCGTCCTCATAGCAGGAGGAAGATCTTGGTGAGGAAGAAGTCGGCGATGATGATCGCGACCGAGACCTGCACGACGGTCGCCGTCGTCGCGCGGCCGAGCCCCTCCGTCCCCCCGGTCATGGCGAGCCCGTTGTGGGCGCCGATCAGGGTGACGATGACGCCGAAGAAGAAGGCCTTGCCGACGCCCGTCACGAGATCGCGGATGACGACCCAGTAGAAGATCGTGTTCCAGTAGAGGTACACGTCGATCCGCCGCTCGAAGACCGCGATCAGCATGCCGCCGAAGAGCGCGATGAAGTCCGCCAGCGCCGTGAGGAGTGGAAAGACGAGGAGGGCGGCCCAGACGCGGGGCACGATCAGGCGCTTCACGTAGTTCACGCCGATCACCCGGAGCGCGTCGATCTGCTCTGTCACCTTCATCGAGCCGAGCTCGGCGGTGATCCCCGAGGCGACCTTGCCGCCGACCAGGATCGCGGTGAGCACCGGGCCCAGCTCTCGCAGAACCGACAGACCGACCAGCGGCCCCACGTAGAGGTCGGCCCCGAAGCGCGAGAGGTACACGGCCGACTGGAGCGCGAAGACCATGCCGGTGAAGAGCGCCGCCGTGCCCGCCACGACGAGCGAGCGCACGCCCATGCCGTCGAACTCGGCGACGACGAGGCCGAGATACCGGCGCGGGAGCCACGCGTTCCGGGCGACGTCCCAGCTGAGGAGGGCGAGCCCGCCCCAGTACGCAGCGACGTTCCGCGCGCGCGGCCCGAGGAGCTGCTCCACCGCCGTCACCGGGGCGGCCTCAGGAGGGCGAAGCCCCCCGTGAACCGCTCGAAGTCGGGCAGGAGCGCCGCCAGCTCCTCGGGCGAGGCGACGCCAACCAGGTCGTACACGCAGCCGGACCCCCGCAGGGTCAGCGCCCGCACGGCCACCGGGACGCCATCGAGCGTGGCCCGGAACTCCTGCGCCGTGCCGGTGAGCCCGTCGCGCGCGGCCGGGGTCTCGACGAGCTGCTGGACGTTGCGGAGGCCGAAGCGGAGGTGCCGGGCGAGAACCGGGAGGGGCCGGGACGGCGGCTTACCCTCGCAGGTGGCGTGGGCCATCAGTCCCGCCGCGGGCGCGGTGCGCCGGAGCGCCACGTCCGCGTCGCTCTCGATCCGCGTCCAGCCGTCGAGGGCCCCAACGCGGTACCCTTTCTGCGTGACGACGTAACTCCCCTCCTCGAGGCGCACGCCCCCGCACCCCGCCAGCCCGGCCACGAGGGCGGCCACCACCGAGACGTCCCGGAGCCAGCCGCCCCGGTACGCTCGGATCGCTCAGTCCTCCGGGCTCGGGGCGACCGTGTCGGCGCGGGACGGCAGCGCGTCGGCTGGCCGGTGGCGGCGGCCGAGCTCCGCGAGCACGTGGCGCGCCGAGAGCCCCCGGGCGCCCAGCAGTACCAGAGTGTGGAACCAGAGATCCGCGACCTCGGCGACGACGCGGTCGGAGCCCTCGGCGAGGGCCGCGACGATGACCTCGGCCGCCTCTTCGCCGACCTTCCGCGCGATCCGGGTGTCCCCGGCGGCCAGGAGCCCCGAGACGTAGGAGCCCTCGCGAGGCGTCGTCCGCCTCGACTGGATGACGCGATCGACGACGTCGAGGATTCCGGGCCCCGCGGGCGGCGCCCCGGACGCTTCCGGCGCGGCCGCGGCCGGCGCGTCCACGCGGGCCGTGAAGCACGTGCGGCTCCCCGTGTGGCAGGCGACGCCCTCCTGGTGCGCCAGGACCAGGAGCGTGTCCCCGTCGCAATCGGCATAGACGGCCTCGACGTGCTGCCGGTGGCCCGAGGTCTCCCCCTTCTGCCAGAGCGCCCCGCGCGACCGGGACCAGAAGTGGGTGAGTCGGGTGGCCAGGGTCCGCTCGAGGGCGTCCCGGTTCATCCACGCGACCATGAGGACCTCACCGGTCCCCGCCTCCTGGACCACCGCCGGGATGAGGCCATTCGGATCGAAGCGGAGGGCCGCCGCGCTCACGCCGCGACCTCCTCGAGGCGGACCACGACGCCGCGCGTCCGGAGGTAGCGCTTCGCCTCCGGCACGGTGTGCTCACCGAAGTGGAAGATCGAGGCGGCGAGGACGGCGTCGGCCTTTCCTTCGACCAGGCCGTCGTGGAGGTGCGCGAGCGTCCCGACCCCGCCGGAGGCGATCACGGGGACCGACACGGCCTCGGCGATGGCCCGCGTGAGCTCGAGATCGTAGCCGTCGCGCGTGCCGTCGCGGTCCATGCTGGTCAGCAGGATCTCGCCCGCCCCCAGGCGCTCGACCTCCCGGGCCCACCCGACGGCGTCCCGGTCGGTGGGGCGCCGCCCGCCGTGCGTGTACACCTCGAACGCGGGGCCGTCGCCCGCCGGCGCCGCGCGGCGCTTGGCGTCGATCGCGACCACGATGCACTGGCTCCCGAAGCGCACCGCGGCCTCGCGGATGAGCTCCGGCCGCGCCACCGCCGCCGTGTTGAGCGACACCTTGTCGGCGCCCGCCCGCAGCAGCGTCCGGACATCCTCCAGGCTCCCGAGCCCGCCCCCGACCGTCAGTGGCAGGTAGACCGCCTCCGCCGTACGCCGGACGACGTCGAGCATCGTCGCGCGCCCCTCGTGGGACGCGGTGATGTCCAGGAACACGAGCTCGTCCGCGCCCTGGCGGTCGTACCCGATCGCGGCCTCGACGGGGTCGCCGGCGTCGGCGAGGTTCAGGAACCGCACGCCCTTCACGACGCGCCCGTCCTTGACGTCGAGGCACGGGATCACGCGCCGGGCCAGCATCGTCAGGCCGCCACCGCGGCCATCGCCGCGCCGAGATCCACGGCGCCCGTGTAGAGGGCCCGCCCCACGATCGCCCCCGCGACGTTCGGGATCGCGGCGAGCCGCACCAGGTCGTCGACTCCCGCGATGCCGCCGGAGGCGATGATGGGCACCGCGGCGCCCGCCGCGAGGGCCGCAGTGGCCTCGAGGTTCGGTCCGCGGCCGGTCCCGTCGCGGCGAACGTCCGTGTAGATCACGCCGGCGGCCCCGGCGGCCGTCGCGCGGTCGACGAGCTCGCGCGCCCCGAGCGGCAGCACGTCGGTCCACCCGCGCACCGCCACCCGGCCGTCGACCGCGTCCACGCCCACCAGGATGCGGCCCGGCCAGCGCCGGCACGCCGCGTCGAGCACGGCCGGCTCGAGCGCGGCCGCGGTGCCGAGGACGGCCCAGCGCGCCCCGGTCTCGAGCGCGGCCTCGAGCGTCGCGAGGTCGCGGAGGCCGCCGCCCACCTCGACGGGAACGGCAGGGATGGCCGCCACCATCGCCCGGATCACGGCGGCGTGCCGGGGTGCCCCGTCGAACGCGCCGTCGAGATCGACGACATGGAGGCGCGCCGCGCCGCTCGCCGCCCACCGGCGGGCCATCGCGACCGGGTCGTCGCCGAAGACCGTGGCGCTGTCCGCCCGCCCCTCGACCAGCCGGACGCAGCGGCCGCCCTGGAGGTCGATGGCCGGGATGACGATCACGCGCCCGCCCCCGCCACGAGGCGCGCGAAGTTCCCGAGGAGGCGGAGCCCCCACCCCTGGCTCTTCTCGGGGTGGAACTGGGTGCCGTAGAGCGGCCCGCGCGCCACCAGCGCCGGGAACCGGACGCCGTACTCGCAGTGGGCCGCGCGCACGCCCTCGGCCTCCAGCGCGGCCGAGACCTCGGGGTAGTAGGAGTGCACGAAATAGAAGTGGGCCCCCGAAGGGATCCCCCGGAGGAGCGGGAGCGTCCCGTCGTGCCAGAGCCGGTTCCAGCCCATGTGGGGCACCTTCAGGCCCGGCGCGAAGCGCCGCACCGCCCCCGGCAGGATGTCGAGGCCCTTCGAGTGGCCGAACTCCTCGCTCTCGGTGAACAGGAGCTGGTAGCCAAGGCAGATCCCGAGGTACGGCCGCCCGGCGGTGATGTGGGCGCGGATCGGCTCGGTGAGCCCCAGGCGCTCGAGGCTGCCCATGGCGTCGGCGAAGGCGCCGTCGCCCGGCACCACGAGCGCCCGAGCGCGCGCCACGGTCCGCGCGTCGTCGGTGACGACAACCTCGGGCGCGAGCTCGGCCAGGGCCTTCCGGACGCTCCCGAGGTTGCCCCGGCCGTAGTCGACAATCGCGATCACAGGGCGCCTTTGGTGGAGAGCACGCCCTCGATACGCGGGTTCATCCGCGAGGCCTCGGCGAGGGCGCGCCCGAACGCCTTGAAGAGCGCCTCGGCGATGTGGTGGAGGTTCTCGCCGTAGTGGAGGTTCACGTGGAGGTTCAGCATCGCGTTCATCGCGAACGCGCGGAAGAAGTCCTTCAGGAGGTCGAGGTCGAAGTTGCCCACGCGCGTCTTGGCAAACGGCACGTTGTAGGAAAAGTAGGGTCGGCCCGAGATGTCCACGTGGACGGAGGCCAGGGCCTCGTCCATCGGAACGTACGCCGTGCCGAACCGGACGATCCCGCGCTTGTCCCCGAGAGCCTCGTGGAAGGCCTTGCCGAGGCAGATCCCGACGTCCTCGACCGTGTGGTGGAGGTCGACTTCGATGTCGCCCTTGGCGCTCACCCGAAGGTCCAGGAGGCCGTGCTTCCCCGCCGCCTCCAGCATGTGGTTGAAGAACGGGATCGTGGTGTCGATGGCCAGCTCCCCGCGGCCGTCGACGTTCAGCTGAAGCGTGATCTCCGTCTCCCGCGTGCGCCGCTCGATGCGCGCCACGCGGCCGGCCGCGGGACTGCCCCCGTTGCCGGACGCGACGGGGTCCGCCGCCCCCGCGATCCCGATCGTCGCGATCGGCTGGCCACCCCCACTCGGTCTCGGGCCTCGTCCACGTCGTCGTCGTCGTGCCATGCCTAGTGGTCTCCTCGCGTCCGGGAATCGTCGGCCAGGCGGATCCGCGCGGCCGCGGCGTGCCCCTCGAGCCCCTCGGCCGCCGCCAGCGCGGCGAGGTGCGGCCACGCCGCGCGGAGCCCGGCCGGGGTGTAGTGGATGAGACTCGAGCGCTTGATGAAATCCTCCACCGACAGGCCCGACGCGAAGCGCGCCGTGGCCCCGGTGGGCAGGACGTGGTTCGGCCCCGCCAGGTAGTCGCCGACCACCTCGGGCGTGTGGACCCCGAGGAAGATCGCGCCGGCGTGCCGGACCGCGGGCAGCCAGGCGAACGGATCGGCGACCGCCAGCTCGAGATGCTCCGGCGCCAGCCGGTTTGCGATCCCGAGCGCCTCGTCAAGACCGCGCGTCACCACCACGGCGCCGTGCTGCCGGATCGCCGCCTCGGCGATGGCCGCCCGGGGGAGGGCCGCGCACTGTCGCGCGACCGCCGCGGCGACGGCCGCGGCGAGCACCGCATCGTCGGTCAGGCACACGGCGCGGGCCATCGGGTCGTGCTCGGCCTGGGCGAGGAGGTCGGCCGCGACGTGCGCCGCCACCGCGGTCCGGTCTGCGACGACCACGACCTCGCTCGGGCCGGCGATCAGGTCGATGCCGACATCGCCGAAGACGAGGCGCTTCGCGAGCGCAACGTAGAGGTTCCCGGGCCCGACGATCTTGTCGACGGCGGGCACGGCGGCGGTCCCGTACGCGAGCGCGGCGACCGCCTGGGCGCCGCCCATCCGGTACACGGCGGTCGCCCCCGCCAGGCGCGCCGCCCGGAGGACCGCGGTCGGGACGCGGCCCGCCCCGTCGGGAGGCGACGCGACGACGAGCTCCGGCACGCCCGCCACACGCGCGGGAATCACGTTCATGAGCACCGTCGACGGGTAGGCGGCCGTCCCGCCGGGCACGTAGCAGCCAACCCGGTCGAGCGGCGTCACCTGCTGGCCGAGGAGCGACCCGTGCTCGTCGCGCACCCACCACGAGCGCGGGAGCTGGTGCCGGTGGAAGGTCTCGATCCGGCGAGCGGCCTCGACGAGGCCGGCCTCGAGGGCGGGCGCCACGGTCGCGGCGGCCCACTCGGCCTCGGATACCCGGAGGTCCTCGGCCCGGAGCTCCACGCCGTCGAACCGCTTGGTGAAGTCGAGCAGCGCCGCGTCTCCCCGCCGCCGGACCTCCTCCACGATCGCGGCGACTCGGGCCACGGCGTCGGGCTCGATGGCCGCGTGCGGCCGGGCGAGGGCCGCCACCACTCCGTCGGGCGTGAGGTCCGCCGTCCGCAGGAGGCGGATCACCGCGCGACCCCCGCGCGGAGCTCGTCCAGGAGCCGGCCGACCGCGCGGTGCGCGGTCTTCTGCGCGGCGCGGTTCACGATCAGCCGGGCCGTGGACTGCAGGATCTCGGCGACCTCCACCAGGCCGTTCGCGCGTAGCGTCTCGCCCGACTGGACGAGGTCGACGATGCGCTCGGCCAGGCCCACGAGCGGCGCCAGCTCGATCGAGCCATCGAGCCGCACCACCTCGACCTGGATGCCCCGCTCGCCGAAGTACCGCCGGGTGAGGTTCGGGTACTTGGTGGCGACGCGAACCCACGACCACTTCGCTGGATCGTCGCGCTCCCACAGCTCCCGCGGCTCGGCGACGACGAGCCGGCAGAACCCGAATCCAAGGTCCAGCGGCTCGTAGACGTCCGGCTCCTGCTCGAGGAGCACGTCCTTGCCGACGATCCCGACGTCGGCCGCGCCGTGCTCGACGTACGTCGGCACGTCCAGGGGCTTCAGGACGAGGAGCCGGAGCCGGCCCGTCGGGTCCGCGAAGAGGAGTCGCCGGCTCTCGTCGTCGGGCAGGCCCTCGAAGCCCGCCCGCCGGAGCAGGTCCAGCGCGGGCCGGAGCAGCCGGCCCTTGGGCAGGGCGAGGGTCAGGGGACGTCCGTTACCGGAGGAGGAGGCCGACGGCCACGTCACGGCTCACCGCTCCCGGCGGATGCGCGCGCCGAGCGCCGCGAGCTTCTGCTCCATCCTCTCGTACCCGCGGTCGAGGTGGTAGACGCGCGACACCTCGGTCGTCCCGCTCGCCGCCAGACCCCCGAGCACCAGCGATGCGGACGCGCGGAGGTCCGTCGCCATGACCGGGGCGCCCTGGTAGCGCGGGACGCCGCGAATCACCGCGCGGCTGCCTTCGATCTCGATCGACGCGCCGAGGCGGCGGAGCTCCGCCGCGTGCTGGAAGCGGTTCTCGAAGATCGTCTCCGTGATCACGCTCGAGCCGTCGGCGAGACCGAGCAGCGTCATCATCTGGGCCTGCATGTCGGTCGCGAACCCCGGGAACGGGTTGGTCACGACGTCGGTCGGCCGGGGGCGGCCCTCCATCCGGATGCGGACGCGGTCGGCGCCGATCTCGAGCCGCGCCCCGATCGCCTCCAGCTTGTCGAGGACGGCGCTCAGGTGGTCCGGCACGAGGTCCCGGACTGTGATGTCGCCGCCGGTGATGGCTCCGGCCACCAGGAAGGTGCCCGCCTCGACCCGGTCCGGGATGATGCGGTGCCGCGCGCCGCCGAGCTCGGGCACGCCCTCGATCTCGATCCGCTCGGAGCCCGCGCCGTGGATGCGCGCGCCCATCGCGGTGAGGAGGCGCGCCAGATCGGGGATCTCGGGCTCCCGCGCGGCGTTCTCGAGCACGGTCGTCCCCTCGGCGAGCGCGGCGGCCATCATGAGGTTCTCGGTCCCCGTGACCGTCACCAGGTCGAAGACGATCCGGGCGCCCTTCAGCCGGGCGGCGCGCGCCTCCACGTAGCCCTGGGCGAGCGTGACCTCGGCGCCGAGGCGTTCGAGTCCCTTCAGGTGGAGGTCGATCGGCCGCGTCCCGATCGCGCAGCCGCCGGGCATCGAGACGCGGGCGCGCCCCGCGCGCGCGAGGAGCGGCCCCAGCACGAGGACCGAGGCCCGCATGGTGGAAACCAGCTCGTACGGCGCCTCGAACGACCGGAGCGCGGGCGTCCGGGCCACCACGTGCCCGTCCCGCTCCTCGATCTCGGTGCCGAGGCCGGCGAGGAGCGCGCGAATCGTGGTGACGTCGGCCAGGCGCGGGACGTTCTCGAGCACCACCGGCTCGGCGGAGAGGAGCGAGGCGGCGAGGAGGGGCAGGGCCGCGTTCTTGGCCGCGCTCACGCGGACCTCGCCCTGGAGCGGGACCCCTCCCTCGATGATCAGCCGCGTCGCCATCTAGCGTCGCCTCGCTTCGAGCACGCGCTCGCATCCCCGGAAGTCGCGGCGCACGACCGCCGCCCCGTAGCGCCCGTCGGTCTCGACGAGCGCCTCGACCGCCGCACCCTGCTCCTCGCCGATCTCGAGCACCAGCGCGCCTCCGGGTCGGAGCCAGTCCGGCGCCGCCGCGATGAGCCGGCGGATCACGTCGAGGCCGTCCGCACCCCCGTCGAGTGCGGCGTGCGGCTCCCAGTCCCGCACCTCGACCGGCAAGGTCGGCAGGACCGGCGTCGCGAGATAGGGCGGGTTGGCCACGACGAGGTCGGCCGCGCGCTCGAGGCCGGCGGCGCCGAGCGGCGCGAAGAGGTCCCCCTCGAAGATCCGGATCCGCGCGTCGAGGCCCAGCCGCCGAACGTTTACCCGGGCGCACGCCGCGACCGCCGCCCCACGCTCCACTGCCCACGCCGTCCAGTCGGGCCGCCGCGCGACGAGAGCGCACGCGATCGCGCCCGAGCCCGTGCAGAGCTCGAGCACGGTCGCCGGACCCGGCGGACCGAGGACCAGCGCCCGCTCGACGACCAGCTCGGTCTCGGGGCGCGGGATGAAGACCCCCGGCCCGACCGCGAGCGTCACCCCGGCGAACTCCGTCTCTCCCAGGAGGTACTGCAGGGGCTCGTGCCGGACCCGCCGCGCGAGGAGCGCCTCGACGGCCGCGCGGGCGCCGGGCGGCATCGGCGCCCGATCGTTCGCGTAGAGCCCGAGCCGCGTCGACCCGGTCGCGCGCGCCATCAAGGCCTCGGCGTCCTGCCGGGCGGTGGCGATGCCCGCCTGGGCGAGCCGCGCGCCCGCGTCGCGGAGCACGGCGCCCACGGTCGGCCCGGAGCCGGTGACGGCGACCCCGGTCATGCTTCGAGCGACTGGAGCTGCTCGGTCCGCTCGGCGGCGAGCAGCGCCTCGGCCAGCTCGTCGAGCTCCCCCTCGAGGACGTCCGGGAGCTGGTGGACCGTCAGCCCGATGCGGTGGTCGGTGACACGGCCCTGGGGGAAGTTGTACGTGCGGATCCGCTCGCTGCGCTCGCCCGTCCCGACCTGGCTCCGGCGGGCGGCCGCGATCTGCGAGCGCTGCTCCTCCTGGGCCTGCTCGAGGAGCCGGGCGCGGAGCACGCGGAGCGCCTTGGCCCGGTTCTTGATCTGCGAGCGCTCATCCTGGCAGGTGACGACGAGGCCCGTCGGGAGATGCGTGATGCGCACCGCGGAGTCGGTCGTGTTGACGCCCTGGCCTCCGGGGCCGGACGACCGGTACACGTCCACCTTGAGGTCCTTGTCGTCGATCTTCACGTCGACGTCCTCCGCCTCGGGCAGCACGGCGACCGTCACCGTCGACGTGTGGATGCGCCCCGCGGACTCCGTCGCGGGGACCCGCTGGACGCGGTGCACGCCGCGCTCGAACTTGAGCCGGCTCCAGGCACCCTTGCCCTGGACGGACAGGATGACCTCCTTGAACCCGCCCTGCCCCGTCGGGTGGCTGTCCAGGAGCTCCAGCTTCAGCCCGTGGCGTTCCGCGTACTTGGTGTACATGCGGGCCAGGTCGGCGGCGAAGAGCGCGGCCTCGTCGCCCCCGGCGCCCGCCCGGATCTCGACGAGCACGTTCTTGTCGTCGCGGGCGTCGCGCGGCAGGAGCATCGTCCGCAGACGCGCCTCGAGGGCCCGCTCGCGGACGCGGAGGTCGTCGAGCTCGAGGGTCGCCAGCTCGCGGAGCTCCGCGTCGTCCTCGCCGAGAATGTGGTTGGCCTCCTCGATGCGGGCGAGGACGCTCTTGTACTGTCCGAACGCGGTGACGGCGGGCTCGAGCTCCGAGGCCGCCTTGGCGAGGCGCGCGTACTCCGTGCGTCCGCCGGGCGCGTTGGCGGCCTCGGCCAGGCGGGCGGAGAGCTCCTGGTAGCGGCCCTCGATCTGCCGGAGCTTGTCGAACATCTGCGCTCAGGCCCCCGGGGTGCCCGGGTGCGGCCCGCGCCGAGAGCGGCGGCTAGCGCTTCCGGTTGGCGTACTTCTTCTGGAAGCGCTCGACGCGGCCCGCCGTGTCCACCAGCTTCTGCTTGCCGGTGAAGAACGGGTGGCACTTCGAGCAGATCTCCACCCGGATGTTCGCGCTGGTGGAGCGGGTGTGGATAACCTCGCCACAGGCGCAGGTGATCGTGGTCTCGACATACTCGGGATGAATGCCGGCCTTCACGGGAAGTCCTCCCCACATAAGCGAAAATGAGAGCGGACTCAGCGTACCACACGCCGCCGCGCCCCGCAAAGGCGCCGCGGTCGCCAGGGGGGCCGTCGGCCCCGCCGGAGCGCCGGGATCGGCGAGGGGCGGGCGGGGCCCGCCGCTCAGCCGAGCGACTGCATCGAGGCCAGGAACTCCTTGTTCGACTTGGTCATGCGGACCTTGTCCACCAGGAGCTCCATCGCCTCGACCGGGTTCAGCTGCGACAGCGCCTTCCGGAGGAGCCAGAGCCGCTGGAGCTCGTCCCGCTCGATCAGGAGCTCCTCCTTGCGGGTCCCCGACTGCTCGATGTTGATCGTCGGGAAGATGCGCTTGTCCATGAGGCGCCGGTCGAGATGGACTTCCATGTTGCCGGTGCCCTTGAACTCCTCGAAGATCACGTCGTCCATCCGGCTGCCCGTGTCGACGATGGCGGTCGCCATGATGGTCAGCGACCCCCCCTCCTCGATGTTGCGGGCGGCCGCGAAGAACCGCCGCGGCCGCTGGAGGGCGTTCGCGTCGAGACCGCCCGACAGCACCTTGCCCGACGACGGGATGACCGCGTTGTGGGCGCGCGCGAAGCGCGTGATCGAGTCGAGCAGGATCACCACGTCCCGCCGGTGCTCGACCAGCCGCTTCGCCTTCTCGATCACCATGTCGGCCACCTGGATGTGGCGCTGCGGCGGCTCGTCGAACGTCGAGGAGATGACCTCCCCGCGGACGCTCCGCTGCATGTCGGTGACCTCTTCCGGCCGCTCGTCGATCAGCAGGACGATGAGGTAGACCTCCGGGTGGTTCTTCGCGATCGCGTTCGCGATCGCCTGGAGCAGCATCGTCTTGCCCGTGCGGGGGGCGGCGACGATGAGCCCGCGCTGGCCCTTCCCGATCGGCGTCAGGAGGTCCATGACCCGCGTCGACAGGTCCTCCGGGTTGTACTCCAGCCGGATCCGCTCCATCGGGTAGAGCGGGGTCAGGTTGTCGAAGAGGATCTTGTCCTTCGCCTGCTCGGGCGTCTCGTAGTTGATCGCCTCGACCTTCAGCAGGGCGAAGTAGCGCTCGGAATCCTTCGGCGGCCGCACCTGCCCCGAGATCGTGTCGCCGGTACGCAGGTCGAAGCGCCGGATCTGGGACGGCGACACGTAGATGTCGTCCGGCCCCGGCAGGTAGTTGTAGTCCGGCGCCCGCAGGAAGCCGAAGCCGTCGGGCAGGACCTCGAGCACGCCTTCCGCGTAGATCAGGCCGTCACGCTCGGCCTGCGCCTGGAGAATCTTGAAGATGAGCTCCTGCTTGCGGAGCCCGGAGAAGCCCTGGACGCCCAGGTCCCGCGCGAGCGTGTTGAGATCCGGGATCCCCTTCTCCTTCAGCTCGGTCAGAATCAGCCCGCCCGTGCGCCCGGACGTGCCGACCTCGCTCGGGCTCGGGTCCGCGGGGATGTCGGGCATGACGACGCGCTCGCGCTCCGGATTCGGGTTCTGGCCGGCGCCGGGTCGACGGGGGAAGCGGTGGCGTTGATGGCGGGGCGGTGGAGGTGTGCTCACGGCTGTGAATCGCTCCTTTGAGGTGCGGTGTGGCGAGGACTGTCAGGGGATCGCGCGCGCGGTAGCGTCACGCTCCGTCATCTATAGCACCGGCGGCGGGGCCCTGTCAACCAACGGGCCCCCGGGGTTGTGGCCCTGCCCTCACAGGCGGATCGCGATCAGCGCGCGCCGTCGGAGCGTCTCCAGCCACTCGTCGAACCGCTCCTGCGCCTTCTTCTGGAGCAGGAGGTCCCGCACCTGCTGGCGCGCGTCGGCGAGCTTCTCCGCCGTCAGCTCCTCGCGCTCGTCGAGCAGGAAGAGGTGGTAGGCGGAGCCCGACTTGATGGGCGCCGTCACCTGGCCCTTCTGGAGCGCCAGGACCGGCCGCTCGAAGGCCGCGTCGAGCTCCCCGCGGGCCATCCAGCCGAGGTCCCCGCCCGTGGGATCCTTGCCCCGCGTGCGCGCCAGCTCCGCGAAGTCGGCGCCGCCGGCGAGGGCGACCGCGATCTCGTCGATCTCCTTTTTCGCGGCGTCCCAGGCGGCCGGCGAGCTCGCCACCTCGACCGTGATGGCCAGGTGGCGCGGGTGGTACTTCAGCCCCGCTTCGAACTTGTCCCGGTTCTGCGCCAGGTACTGGTCGACCTCGGACTCGGTGACCGTGGAACGGCGCACGACGCGGCGGCTCCGCACCCGCTGGGCGAGAAGCTGGTCCTTGATCTCGCGGCGGAGGGCTTCCCAGGTCACGCCCTGCGCCAGGAGCTGGGCCTCGAACTTCTCGCGGTCGCCCCCGTTCCGCTTCACGATGTCGTCGACCGCCGCCCGCAGGTCGTCCTCGCTCACCTCGACCTTGTCGCGCTTGGCCTCCTGGACCTGGAGCCGGTGGTCGACCAGCCGGTTCAGCATGGTCCGCTCGACGTCGGGCCCCGCCTCGGGCACGTCGCGCCCGTCGCGACGCGAGAGGACGATCGCCTCCTGGAGCTCGGACATCATGATCACGTCGTCGTTGACGACGGCCACCACCCGGTCGATCACGGCCTGGCTGTCCTTGATGGGCGGCGTCTCCCCGGACCGCACGAGGACGCCCCCCGCGCCCGCCGGGACGGGCGGCAACGGTCCCGCGGGCCCCCGGCAGGCGCCAAGCCCGGCCGCCAGGACGAGTCCCGCGAGCGCACGCTGCCGCGCGGTCATCGGCGTCCCTCCACGGGTCCCCGCAGCTCGCCGAGAAGCCGCGTGAGAGCCTGGAACGTCTCGGGCCAGCCGCCACGGGGCAGCGACGCCTCCAGCACGAGCTCCCGCACCGTCCGCAGCCGCCGGCCGTGGAGCCGCAACAGGTCGATGATCCGCTGGGGCGGCACCGGCGTGCTGGGCGCGAACGTCAGGAGCGCCTGGCCTCCCCGCACCTCGAGCCGCTCGAGGCGGAGAGCGCGCGCCTCGAGCCGGAGGGCCACGACGTCGAGGAGCCGCGCCGCCGCCTCGGGGAGCGGCCCGAACCGGTCCCGGAGCTCCCGGTGCGTCTCCTCGATCTCCGCCGACGCTCGGACGCCCGCCAGCCGCTTGTAGAGAGCGAGCCGCTGGGCGGCCTCGCCCACGTAGTCCTCGGGCAGGTACGCGGCGGCGTCGACCGTCACGACGGAGTCGACGTCGTCCTCGGGCGGTTCCCCGCGGAGCTCCCGGACGGCCTCCTCCAGGAGCTTCAGGTAAAGGTCGAAGCCGACCATCTCGATCTGGCCGTGCTGCTGGGCGCCCAGCAGGTTCCCCGACCCCCGGATCTCCATGTCCCGCAGCGCGACCTTGAGCCCCGAGCCGAGCGCCGTCAGCTCCTGGAGCACCCGCAGCCGCTTCCCCGCCGTCTCGTCGACACGCCCGTCGGCCGGGATCAGAAGGTAGGCGTACGCCTGGAGCCGATCGCGCCCCACCCGGCCCCGGAGCTGGTAGAGCTGCGCGAGGCCGAGCCGGTCGGCGCGGTTGATGATGATCGTGTTCGACGCCGGGATGTCGAGCCCCGACTCGATGATGGCCGTGGCCACGAGCACATCGTACGCGCCCCCGACGTAATCCAGCATCGTTCGTTCGAGGACCGTCTCGCGGAGCTGCCCATGCGCCATCGCGACCCGCGCGCGGGGGACGAGCCGCTGGATCAGGCGCACGAGGGCGGGCAGGGACTGGATGCGGTTGTGCACGACGAAGACCTGCCCGCCCCGGCCCAGCTCCCGCTCGATCGCTTCCTTGATGACCTGGGGGTCGAACCGGCACACGACGGTCTCGACCGCGAGCCGATCGGCCGGAGGCGTCTCGATGACCGAGAGGTCGCGGATCCCGGCCATCGCCATGGAGAGCGTGCGCGGGATGGGCGTGGCCGTCAGCGTGAGGACGTGGACGGCCTTCCGCAGCTGCTTGAGCCGCTCCTTGTGCGCCACCCCGAACCGGTGCTCCTCGTCCACCACCAGGAGCCCGAGGCTCCTGAAGGCGACGTCCTTGGAGAGCAGCCGGTGCGTGCCGATGACGACGTCGACGGTCCCCGCGGCCAGGCCGGCCAGGACGGCCTTCTGCTGGGCCGGCGGCCGGAAGCGCGAGAGCATCTCCACCCGCACCGGGTAGGGCGCGAAGCGCTCCCGGAAGGTGGTCCAGTGCTGCTCGGCGAGGATCGTCGTCGGCACGAGCACCGCCACCTGGTGCCCGTCGAGCGCGACCTTGAGGGCCGCCCGCATCGCGACCTCGGTCTTCCCGTAGCCCACGTCGCCGCACACGAGCCGGTCCATCGGCTGGCGCCGCTCGAGGTCCGCCTTGATCTGACGGATCGCCGCCAGCTGGTCCGGCGTCTCCTCGAAGGGGAACGCCGCCTCGAATTCATGCTGCCAGGGCGTGTCGCCGCCGGTCGCGAGGCCTTCCACCACCTGCCGCTCGGCGTAGAGACGGAGGAGCTCCTGCGCCATCTCGCGGAGGGACGCCCGGACCGACTCCTTGGTCCGCTGCCACGTGGTCGCCCCGAGCTTGTCGAGCCGCGGCGTGGCGTCGCCGGACCCCGCGTACTTCGTGACCGCGGCCATCCGCTGGACGGGGAGGTACAGGCGCGACCCCTCCGCGTACTCGAGCAAGAGGTAGTCGGCCGGCTGCCCGTCGACGGCCAGCGTCACGAGCCCCGCGTACCGGCCGATGCCGTGCTCGACGTGGACCACGAGGTCGCCGGGGACCAGGTCGGTGAACGCGGCGATCGCGGCGCCCCGCTGGTACGTCGGCCGCCGGCGCATCGTGCGCCGGTGCCCGAAGAGCTCGGTCTCCGTCAGGCACACGAGCCCGAGGCCCGGGCACTCGAACCCGATGTGCGCGCCGCCGACCAGGACCGCGAGCGGCTCCGGCCCGAGGAGGGTGTCGGCGACCGGCGCCTCGTGCTCGAGATCCCGCAGGATCTCCTGGAGGCGCTCCGCCGTCTGCGGGTCGGGCCCCAGGAGGCGCACCCGGAAACCCTCGCTCCGCCAGGCCGCCAGCGCGGGCTCGAGCCGCCGGAACTGTCCCCGCACCCCCTCGATCGAGCGAGTCTCCAGCCGGAACGCGCCCGGCGCGCCGGTCAGCAAGACACCGCACTCGACGCGTGGCCGGCGACCCAAGGAGTCGAGCGCGGCGGCGTGCTCGGCCCCCGGGGCGAGGAGCGCGGGGTCGGCGACCGCGACCGGGGCGTCGAGCGGCAGGTAGTCGCCGAGCCGCGCTCCGTCCTCCGCGCCGCCGGTGAGCATGGGCAGGACGAGGAGCATCGCGACCGCACCCGTCGAGCGTTGCGTGGTCGGATCGAACGTCCGGAGCGACTCGACGTCGTCCCCCACCAGCTCGACGCGGACCGGCAGCGCCCCCGCCGGCGAGAAGACGTCGACGATCCCGCCCCGGAGCGCCCACTGCCCGACGCCCGTCACGGTCTCCACGCGCTCGTAGCCTGCGGTCTGGAGGTGCTCCACCAGCGCGTCCCGGTCGAGCGCGTCGCCCGGCGCGAGCGTGAGCACCTGGCGCCGGAACGCCGGCGGCGCAGGGAGCGGCGCCTCGAGCCCGCGCGCGGGCACGATCACCCACAGGGGCTCCCCGCGTAGGAGCCGGCCGAGGAGGCCGGCGCGGCCCGCATCCTCCTCGCGCGCGCCGGCGTCCCGCCAGAGCGCGGCGTGGGGCACGGGCATCAGGACGACTTCGCCGGGGGCCTTCCGGCCCACCAGGCCGGCGAAGGCGCGGAGGTCGTCGAGCGCGCGGTACGCCGTCGGCTCGTCGGCCACGACCACGAGCGCGGAGCGGTCGGGCGGCAAGAGCGCCGCCAGCGCGAGCGCCGAGGCGGACCCCCACAGACCCTCGAGCGCCACGCGGGCCGTGCCGCCGGCGAGCGCCGCCCGCGCGGCCGACAGGTCGCCCCAGCCGTCCAGCGGGGGCGCATCGGTCCGGGCGAGCGTCGCCGTGGCGCCGGCCGTCATCGCGGCCCCTGCCCGAGGTGGAAAGAGAGGTTCTCCAACTCGATCGACAGGTCGACGTTCTGGAGCCGCACGTCCTTCGGCACCTTGACCCGGCTGGGGGCGAAGTTGAGAATCGCGCGCACCCCCGCCGCAACCAGCCGGTCGGCGACGGTCTGGGCCGCCTCGGCGGGCACGGCGACGACGCCGATCTGGATCGCCTGGGCCTTCACGACGCGCGGCAACTCGGCGAGCGCTTGAATCGTGAGCCCGTTGACCGCGCGCCCCACCTTGGCCGGGTCGTCGTCGACGATGGCCGCGATGCGGAACCCCTGATGGGCGAAACCGCGGTAGTGGAAGAGGGCGGAGCCGAGGTTTCCGAAGCCCACCAGCACGACCCGCCACTCGCGGTCGAGGCCCAGGATGCGCTGGATCTCGAGCCGGAGGTTCGTGGTGTCGTAGCCGATCCCTCGGATACCGAACTCGCCGAAGTAGGCCAGGTCCTTCCGGACCTGGGCCGAGTTCAGGTGGAACCGCGCCGCGAGCTCCTGCGAGGAGATCGTCTTGACGCCGTCCTCCTCGAGCTGCGCCAGGCAGCGGAAGTAGACAGAGAGGCGGCGCACGGTCATCTCCGGGATGCGGGGCAGGCGACCTCCGGAACGCGGCATGCGCGATGCCACGGCCGCCCGGGCGGACGGCGCGCGCCGCCCGCCCGGGCTGACCGCTTTTACTTGAAGGGGTTTGCGAAGAGCAGGATGATCGCGATGACCAGCGTGTAGATCGCGAGCGACTCGATGAGCGCCAGACCGATGATCATCGCGGTCTGGATCCGGGCCGCCGCGCCAGGCTGGCGCGCCATGCCCTCCAGTGCCGCGGCGATCGCCTTCGCCTGACCGAGCCCGCAAAGCCCGGCGGCCAGGGCCATGCCCATGCCCGCCGCGATGACCGTGAACGGCCCGACCCAGGATCCCGTCGCCGCCGCGTCCGCCGCGTAGGCAACCCCCTCGGCGAGGCTCAGGGACAGCCCCAGAAGCACCAGAGCGATACGCACCTTCTCTCCTCCTTCCCCGTCCCGCCCGGGCCCCCGGGCCGTGTTGGCGGCGGGGGCGGTGTTAGTGATGGGCGGGTGCCGCGGCCTCCGGGCCGCCATGACCCGCGTGCTCGCCGTGGCCCCCCGGGGCTCCGTGCCCGGCCTCCGAGCCGTGCTCGGCCTCGAGGGCGCCCGCGATGTAGAGCATCGACAGCATGCAGAAGATGAACGCCTGCAGGAACGCCACCAGGAGCTTCAGCGGGAACAGGAAGCCGACCGTGAACAGGATCGTCGCGATCGTCCCGATCCCGCCGATCACGAGCCCCAGCACGCCCGCGGCGCCCGAGAGCGCCCAGGTCGACAGTCCCACCGTCATGAAGAAGACGATCGACAACAGGATGTGGCCGCCGAGCATGTTGCCGAAGAGGCGCAGCGTCAGCGACAGCGGCCGCGCCAGATGGCTGATCAGCTCGATCGGCACCATGAGCGGGGCCAGCGCCGGCATCGGCCCCGCGAAGTGCTTCAGATACGCGCCCAGCCCGTGCGCGCGGATCCCGATCCAGTGGTAGGAGAAGAACACCACGAGGGCGCACGCCAGGTTCGTGTTCACGTTGTCGGTCGGCGCCGTGAACCCGGGCACCAGGCCGAGCAGGTTGCACGCGAAGATGAACAGGCCGAGCGTGGCGATCAGCGGCAGGAAACGCCGCCCTTCCTTGCCGATCACGTCGTCGATCAGCGCGAGGACGAACTCGAGGGCCGCCTCCGCCGCGTTCTGGACGCCGCGCGGCACCAGCGCCGGGCGCCGCGGGATCAGGGACGCGACGAGGATCAGGAGCGCCATCACGAGCCACCCGAAGACGACGTGGTGCGGGAGGCCGAACGTGTTGAAGACCGGCGGCTCGAGTGCGTGCACCGGGCGCCTCCTCAGGCGGTCCGCGCGGCCCGGAGGCCCGCCAGGACGACGGCCACCGGGACGAGGGTCAGAGACAGGCAGAGCCCGGCGAGCCCGACGCTGGTCTGGGTCACCAGGAGGCCCGCCAGGAGCCCGACCAGACCCAGCCGGAGCCCGCTGGCCCCGACCCAGACCGGGCGCGACGCCGTCCCGCCCGACAGGGCCCACTCCGCGGCCCAGGCGAGCCCGCCGAAGTTCAGCAGCATGAGCCCGCTCCCGAGGAGGACACCGAGGGCGTCGGCCGGCCCCCGCAGGAGCCCGCACAGCGCCGCGAGCCCGAGCGTCAACCCGCCGGCGACGAGCCAGACCGCGCGGGTCAGCTCACTCGGCGCGATCACGGTCACCCTGCCCCTCCTCGCGGCCAAACACGCCGGCCGCGCGGAAAAGATTGACGAAGCCCGACGCAATGCCGAGCAAGAGCCCCACCAGCATGAGCCAGGGGGCCGTCCCCAGCCACCGGTCCAGGGCGTGGCCCCCCCAGAAGCCCAGGACGGTGGAGATCACCAGCGTGAGCCCCACCCCGCTGAGGGCACCGAGCTGCCGGATCCAGCGTCGATCGGACCGACCCGGCTCGGTTGTGTTCACACCCGTGCTCCCCGGGGGGTGGTAGGAACGCTTGTGAACACTAGCACACCGTCTGGTCCGCCACAACCCGCGGCTCCCGGCGCGGTCGGCCGCCTGCCAAGCCCTCCCCGTTCGGCTGATGCGCCCCGTTGACGGCCCACGTATCGTGACCCGTGAACGAGGAGGTTCACGATGACCCACGTCGCCGACTCCGATGCCGTGAGCGCTCTCTCCGATCAACTGGCCGACGCCGTCGAGCGCGCGGGCCGCGCGGTGGTCCAGGTCAACGGCCGCCCGCGACAGCCCTCGAGCGGCATCGTGTACGCCCCGGGCCTGGTCCTCGCCGCCGAGCACGCCCTCGAGCGCGAGGACGACCTCACCGTGGAGACCGCGGCCGGCCCGGCGCTGCCCGCCCAGCTCGTGGGTCGCGACGGGGCCAGCGATCTCGCCGTGCTCCGCGTGCCCGGCCTTGCCGCGGAGACGGCCACGCCCGCTGCCGCGCCGGCGCGCGTGGGGCAGTTCGCCCTCGCCGTGGGCCGCCCCGGGGGCCAGGCGCTCATGGCGAGCATCGGCATCGTGAGCGCGATCGGGGGCCCGGCGCGCACGCGCGGCGGGTTGCTCGAGCAGTACCTCCGGACGGACGCCACACCCTACCCCGGCTTCTCGGGGGGCGCTCTGATCGACACGCGCGGCGGCGTCCTCGGACTCCTCACCACCGGGCTCGCCGGCGGGGCCACCCTCGCCGTCCCGGTGGCCCTCGCGTGGCGGCTGGCCGAGCCTCTCGCCCGCCAGGGGTACGTGCCGCGCGGCTGGCTCGGCATCGGGAGCCAGCCGGTCCACGTTCCGGCGGGCCAGCGCGGCGGCCGGGCGCATGACCGGGGGCTCCTGATCGTGGAGATCGCGCCGGAGAGCCCGGCCTTCCGCGCCGGCCTGCACCTCGGCGACATCCTGGTCACGCTGGACGACCAGACGGTGGACGACGGCGAGGCGCTCCAGGCGCTCCTCGGCGGCGACCGCGTGGGCCGTCCCGTGAGGGTCCAGGTGCTCCGCGGGGGGGCCCTCGTCGCGCTCGACGTGACGGTCGGCCAGCGGCCCGGCCGGCGGCGATGAGCCCGGCCCTCGCGGTGTCACCCCGGGCTGACGCGGCCCTCGGGCTGCCGGCGGAGGTCTTGGCGCGTGTCACGCCGAGCATCGTCCGCATCCGCGGTCGTGGGCCGGCCGGCGCGGCCGGCGTCGTTTGGCGCCGGAACGCCGTCGTGACCAACCACCATGTCGTGGCCGGCGCCGGGCGCGCGCTCCGGGTGATCGCCGCGGACGGTCACGCGCACGCCGCACGCGTGCTCGACGCGAGCCGCGAGCTCGACCTCGCCCTCCTGGAGGTGCCTGGCGCCGAGATCCAGCCGGCGGCGATCGGCGCGTCGGAGCGGCTCCGGGTCGGCGCGCTCGTCTTCGCGATCGGCCACCCGTGGGGCGAGCCGTGGGTGGTCACGGCCGGCATCGTGAGCGGGCTCGGGGCCTTTCCCGGCCCCGACCGCGCCGCGCGACGCCCCTACATCCGCTCCGATGTCCGGCTGGCGCCGGGCAACTCCGGGGGCGCGCTCCTGGACGCGCGCGGCGCCGTCGTCGGCGTCAACGCGATGGTGATCGGCGGCGACCTGGCCGTCGCGATCCCGAGCGACGTCGTCCGGCGCTGGATCGGCGCGCGCGCGTGATCCGCGTCTTCGTCGCCGGCTCGACCGCCGCCCTCCGCCTCGGGCTTCGCGCGCGGCTCGAGGGCCCGGGAATCACCGTGGTGGGCGACGGCGCGACGCTCGAGGGCGCGCCGGCGGAGGTGGACGTCGTCGTGCTCGGCGATGCCGAGCGCCTCCCGGTGAGCGCGGACGCGCCAGGAGACGGCGGGGCGCGCGCCGTGGTCGCGCTGGTCGACGGAGCGCGGCCGCTCCCGTCCCTGTCCCGCCTCGCCCTCCGCGGCTGGGCCCTCGTCTCCCGTGACGCCTCGGCCGCCGAGCTGCGCGCCGCGACGACGGCGGCGGCCGAGGGCTTCGCGGTGCTACCTGCGCGCCTGGCTCACGCCGCCGGGGCGGGGCGCGGCCCGGCGACCGACCTGCCGCCGGACCCGACGCTCGAGCCGCTCACGCCGCGCGAGCGCGAGACGCTCGAGCTCCTGGCTCACGGCCTCTCGAATCGCGAGATCGGTGAGCGGCTCGGGATCAGCGAGCACACCGCCAAGTTCCACGTGGCCTCGATCGCCGCGAAGCTCGGGGCGTCGAGCCGCACCGAGGCGGTCAGCCTCGGCGTCCGCCGCGGCCTGATCACGCTCTAGGCCGGTGCGGGCAGCGTCAGGGCTTCTTCGGCGGCTCGGGCGCGGGCACCTTGTTCTTGATCGGCGGGAGCGACCGGAGATACGCGAGGATGGCCCGGAGATCGCCCTCGGCGATTCCCTGCGAATAGTGCTGGACCGGCATGGGCGGCAGGACCCGCCCGCCGCCACGCCGCACCCCGTAGAGGGACGCGATGATCTCGCCATCCTTCCAGGCCCCGATGCCCGTCTCGACGTCCGGCGTCAGGTTCGCCGTGTAGCTCACGCCCCACGGGCCCGCGATCGGGACCCCGCCGGCGCCCATCCGGCTCGTGTCGGAGCGCCCATCCGGGAAGAAGGGCGTGTGGCACTCCATGCAGTGCGCGACGGGGCCCGCCAGGTACTCGCCGAACTTGACGAGGTCCTGCCGCGGCGGGTCCGGCACCGTGCCGACCGCCGGACCGTACGCGGGCGGGAGCGGGATCTTGTACTGGCTCCGCGCCGCCGCGTTGCGGAGGGGCGGCACGGTGCGGAGATACGCCACGATCGCCCTGACGTCGCTGTCCGCGAGCCGCCGGTACTGGCCGAACGGCATCGGGGGGCCAAGCGTCTTGCCGTCCCGCCCGCGCCCCTCACGAATGGCGAGGATCAGCTCCTCGTCCGTCCACCGGCCGATACCGGTGTCAGGATCCGGGGTGATGTTCGGCGCGATCCACGTGCCGAGCCCCTCGTCCTCCTGCTGGAAGCCCCCCGCGAGGTGCTTGCCGGGGAGGTCTCCCGTCGGCCCCTTGGGCGTGTGACAGTTGCCGCAGGCGCCGATGATCTCGACCAGGTAGCGGCCGCGCTCGACCGCCGACTGGCCGGACACCGGCGGGGCCGTGCCGACGACGACGCACAGGCTCATCAGGGCAATCAGGTTGCGCACCTACAGCTCCTCCTCCCGCTGTCGTGGGCTTCGACAGAGAGACGGCCCGACGTGATCGCCGGGCGCCGCCTCACCCCGCTCACTGCTTCTTCAGCTGGTCCCACGCGGCCTCGATCTCCTTGGTGAATCGCTCGTTCACGTGCTGGTAGCGTCGCTCGGCCACGTCCTCGTCGTACACGCTGACGGTCTCGGTCTCGAAGAACGAGCGCACGCCGCCCGTGAACTCCACGACCTTCTCGGCGACCGAGCCCGGGGGGCCCTGGACCTTGAACTTGGGCGTGACCGCGAAGAGACCTCGCTCGATGAACACCCGCTGGCCGCGCTCGCTCAGCAGGAATTCGAGGAAGGCCCGTGCGGTCCGCGGGTGCTTCGCGCCGGCGAGGATGGCCATCGGCTCCGGAGTCACGAAGGCGTTCTTCGGGGCCACGAACTTGATGTCGAAGCCCGCGAGGACCTCCTCGAAGGCCATGTACGACGGCACCGCGAAGCCGGCCGCGAACTCGCCCTTGGCCACCACCGCCGGCACGTCCCGGCTCCGCGCGGTGAAGACGCCGGAGTGGCCGCCGAGGCGCTTGAGCCACTCCCACCCCGCCGGCTCGCCCCGGCTCTGGAGGATGATCTCGTAGGTCGCGTGGCTCGACGACGACCGGGTCGGCGCGCACTGGGCGACGTGGCCCCGGAGCTTCGGGTGGAGGAGGTCGTCCCAGTCCTTCGGCTCGGGCACGCCCAGCCGTCGGAGCAGACGCGGGTGGTAGACGAGGCCGTAGGGCTCGAGCGTGGTCCCGACCCAGAACCCGTTCGGATCCTTCAGCGGGATCGGCTTGGGCTTGCCGAGGCCGGCCGGGATCGCGTCGAGCAGCTCCCGCGGCAGCTCGTGGCGGACGAGGAGCTTCTGCTCGGCGAGCTTGTCGAAGAGCGCGGACTCGCCGCCCCAGAAGATGTCGGCCTCGGGCTTCCCCTTCCACTCGACGATCCGCCCGTAGGAGACCGGCGTGCCCGCGAGCTGGGCGCTCGTCCGCACCGTCACGCCCCACTTCTCCCGCGCGTACTCGGTGAAGGCCCGGAGGGCGGCGTCGACGACGAACCGCGACACCGGGGTCTGGAGGACCAGCGCATCCTCGATCGGCGGGCCCTGGCTCCAGGCCCGGACGGGCGCCAAGAGCGCAAGGAGGGCAAGGAGCGGAACGACGTACGACAGGGGCGATCTCCTCCGGCAGCGTCGAGCGTCACCAGACGGTAGCACACCCGCGCGCGCCGACCGGCACGCCGGCGCGAAGACCGGGGCGCGCGCGGTCAGCGCTCCTCGCGGGCCCAACCCCGGGCGCGGTCGACGGCGCGCCGCCAGCCCGCGTAGAGCGCCTCGCGCCGGTCGGCGGGCATCGTGGGCTCGAAGGCGCGATCGAGCCGCCACAGGTCGCGCAGGGTCGCGGGGTCACGCCAGAGGCCGACGCCCAGCCCGGCCAGGTATGCGGCGCCGAGCCCGGTCGTCTCGCGCACGCGCGGGCGGAGGATGGGCACGCCGAGGATGTCCGCCTGGAACTGGCACAGGAAGTCGTTCTCGGTCGCGCCCCCGTCCACTCGCAGCTCGGCCGGCCGGCGGCCGCTGTCCGCGACCATCGCGTCCAGCACGTCGCGGGTCTGGTACGCGATCGCCTCGAGCGTCGCGCGCGCGACGTGCGCCCGCGTCGTCCCGCGCGTGAGGCCGACCAGCGCGCCCCGCGCGTACATGTCCCAGTAGGGCGCGCCGAGCCCCACGAAGGCCGGGACGAGATAGACGCCGCCCGTGTCCGGCACGGAGCGCGCCAGCGGCTCGGTCTCCGCAGCCTGCCCGATCAGGCCGAGCCCGTCGCGGAGCCACTGCACGGCCGCGCCCGCCACGAACACCGCGCCCTCGAGGGCGTAGGTCGCGCTGGGCGTACCCCCGCCCGGGGGCGAGAGCGTCCAGGCCACCGTGGTGAGGAGGCCGGCCGCCGACGCGATCGGCGTCGCGCCGGTGTTGAAGAGGAGGAAGCAGCCCGTCCCGTAGGTGTTCTTCACGCCACCCGGCGACACGGCGCCTTGGCCGAAGAGCGCGGCCTGCTGGTCCCCGGCGATCCCCGCGATCGGGATCCCCGCCGGGAGGCCGTCGAGCGCCACCGTCTCCCCGAAGACGCCCGCCGAGGGCCGCACCGCGGGGAACACGGACAGCGGGACACCGAGGTGCCCGGCCAGGTCCCGGTCCCAGTCGAGACGCCGGATGTCGTAGCAGAGGGTCCGCGAGGCGTTCGAGGCGTCGGTCGCGTGGACTCGCCCCCCGGTGAGCTGCCAGAGGAGCCAGCTGTCGACGGTGCCGAACGCGAGCTCCCCGCGGGCCGCCCGCGCGCGGAGCTCGGGGTGCGCCTCGAGGAGCCACGTGATCTTGGTCCCGGAGAAGTACGCGTCGAGGACGAGCCCGGTGCGCTCGCGGAACAAGGGCTCGGCCCCGGTCGCCCGGACGCGCTCGCAGATCGGGGCCGAGCGGCGGCACTGCCAGACGATCGCCCGGTGGACCGGGGCGCCGGTGCGGCGGTCCCACAGGATCGTGGTCTCGCGCTGATTCGCGATGCCGATCGCCGCCACGTCGCGCGGGGCGACGCGCGCCGCGGCGAGCGCCGCGCGCGCGGCGTCGAGCTGGGTCGCCCAGATCTCGGCAGGCTCGTGCTCCACCCATCCCGGCTGGGGGTAGTACTGCGGCAGCTCCCGGTACCCGCGGCCGAGGACCGCCCCGTCCTCGCCGACGACGAGCGCCGTCGAGCCGGTCGTCCCCTGGTCGAGCGCCAGCACGGCCCTCATGGGCGGGGCCCCGTCAGGGCCGGGCGGCGCGCAGCCGGAGCGCGACGTCCGGCTGATCCGTCGTGACGTAGTCCACGCCGGCCGCGAGCGCGCGGCTGAGCTCGTCGGGCTCGTTCACGGTCCACACGCCGATGGTGAGCCCGGCGTCGTGGGCGGCCCGAACGGCGTCGGGCGTCAGGAGGGTGCGCTCGATCCCGAGGTCGTTGGCCCCGAGGGCGCGGAGCCGCGGCACGACGGCCGCCACGCCGCCCGCGCGGTCGGCCCCGCGCTGGGCGAGGAGCCCGGTCAGCCGGACCGTCGGGGACAGGGCCCGCAGCCGCTCGATGACGGTCCACTCGAAGGCCATGACCGTCGTCCGGTCCAGGAGCCCCGTGTCCTGGAGGAGCGCCAGGACGCGCTCCTCGATGCCAGGGTAGCGCTCGCCGCCCGGGCCAGTCTTGATCTCGAGAAGGAGCCCGACCCGCGTCGGGCGGAGGAGCGCCAGGACGTCGGTGAGGCGCGGCAGGCGCTCGTCCGCGGTCCCGCGGATCGTGACGGCGCCCAGCTCCGCCCAGGACCGGTCGCGGACGGCGCCGCGGCCCGACGTCGTCCGGTCGAGCGTCGGGTCGTGCACCACGACGACCTCGCCGTCGCGCGTCTGGTGGACGTCCAGCTCCACGAGGTCGACGCCGAGGCCGAGCGCGCCCCGGAACGCCGTGAGGCTGTTCTCGGGCCAGAGGCGCGCGCCGCCCCGGTGGGCGGCGATCGCCGGGCGGTCCGCGCCGGCCGCGGATGGGATCGGGGCCATCAGCGGGAGTCCGGCCAGGAGCGGGGCCACGACGATGCGCAGCCAACGGGCACGCCTCGCATCACGACCCCGTCCACGACCGGTATTCGACCAGTTCCTCCACGTACCCACGGAGATAGTCCTCCAGCCTGACCCAGTACCGGATCCGGGGGTTGTACCAGTAGGCCTCGAGCCGCCGCGGGCCGGCCCAGCGCTCAACTCGAAGCGTGTAGAAGCGGCCCGCGACGGTGTCGAGCGGCTCGACGTCCATCCCGACCTTCCAGGTGTTGGCGTACCGTCCGTCATTCCGCCCGTCGGTGTATTGAAACTCCTGCTCCCACGTCTTGGCGGGGCTGAGGGGCCAGACGAAGTAGAGGGCGGGCGGCTCGTAGCGGGCCGTCGTCCCGTCGCCGAAGGTCTCCCGGACCAGCGCGAGGTCGGTCGTCCATTCACGCGTCACGTCCGTCCCGGGCCCGAGGACCCGGACGGTGTAGCGCTCGGCGGTGGCGGCCACGAGTTGATGCGTGACCACGGTCACCGCCCCGTCGAGGGAGGTGCGCTGGAACACCCACCGATCGCCCACGCGCCACTCCGGCCGCGGGACCGACTCGGCCTGCTGCTGAGCGGCGTGCTTGGGCAAGTCCGCCGGGCAGCCGGCGGCGAGCAGCGCCAAGCCAAGGCCGATGCCGACGGCGGCGCCCGGTCGATGCACGCGTCGCCTCATTTCTCGGTCTCGATCAGGCCCTTGATGAACCAGCGCTGCATGACGACGACGATCGCGAGCGGGGGCAGCATCGCCATGATGACCGTCGCCATCACCAGGTTCCATTCCGCCGCCGCATCGCCCGTGGGCACCACGCGTTTGATGCCCATGACGACCGTCGACATCGCCTCGTCCGTCGTGACGAGGAGGGGCCAGAGGTATTGGTTCCAGCCGAAGATGAACAGGATGACGAAGAGCGCCGCGATGTTCGTCTTCGACAGGGGCGCCAGGATCGACCAGAAGAACCGGAGCGGCCCGGCCCCGTCGATCCGGGACGCTTCGGTCAGCTCTTCGGGGACGGTCAGGAAGAACTGGCGAAAGAGGAAGGTCGCGGTGGCCGAGGCGATCAGCGGCACCGACAGGCCCGCGTACGTGTTCAGGAGCCGGAGGTCCGCGACGACCTTGAAGGTCGGCATGATCCGGATCTCGACCGGCAGCATGAGCGTCAGGAAGATCGTCCAGAAGCACGCCATCCGGAACGGGAACCGGAAGTACACGATCGCGTACGCCGAGATGATGGAGATCGCGATCTTGCCGATCGCGATCGTCAGCGCCATGACCAGGCTGTTCACCAGCATCCGCAGGACGGGCGCACTCCCCGCGCCGCGCCCCCCCGCGGTCAGCGCTCGCGCGTAGTTGTCGACGAGGTGGGTCCCGAACCAGAGCGGCACCTGGCCGAGCAGCTCCTGGGCGGTGTGGCTCGAGGCGACGAGCGCGACGTAGAGCGGGAAGGCGACGACGAGGAGCCCCAGCCCCAGCACCGCGTGGGTGGCGATCGTCCAGCCCCGCTGCCGCTCGACCATCAGTAGACCACCCGCCGCTCGATGTAGCGGAACTGGACGACGGTGAGCGCGATGACGATGGCCATGAGGATCACGGACTGCGCGGCGGAGCCGCCGAAGTCCAGGCCGATGAAGCCGTCGTTGAAGACCTTGTAGACCAGCGTCTCGGTCGCCTTGGCGGGGCCGCCCCCGGTCACCGCGTGGATGATGCCGAACGTGTCGAAGAAGGCGTAGACCAGGTTCACCACCAGGAGGAAGAACGTCGTAGGGGACAGCAGGGGGAAGACGATCCGCCAGAAGCGCCGGCCCGGGCCCGCGCCGTCGATCGCCGCCGCCTCGATGACCGCCTTCGGAATGGCCTGGAGGCCCGCCAGGAAGAACAGAAAGTTGTAGCTGATCTGCTTCCAGGTCGCGGCCACGATCACCAGCACCAGCGCCTGGCCGCCGTTGAGCTGATGGTTCCACGTGTAACCCAGGCCCCGCAGGAGATACGCGATGATCCCCACGGTGGGGTTGAACATGAAGAGCCAGAGGACGCCGGCCACGACCGGGGCGATCGCGTACGGCGCCATCAGCAGCATCTTGTACGAGCGCGCGCCGTGAAGCACGCGATCGGCCATGACCGCGAAGAGGAGCGCCACCCCGAGCGAGAGGCCGGCGGTGGCCGCGCTGAAGACCACGGTGACGCGGAACGCTTGAAGGTAGTAGGGGTCGGCGAAGAGGCGGGAGAAGTTCTCGAACCACACGAACTGCGTCGACAGCCCGAACGCGTCCTGAAGGAGCACCGACTGGACCAGCATCTGCCCGGCCGGCCAGATGAAGAAGACCAGGGTGACGATCATCTGCGGCGCCACCAGGAGGTATGGCAGCACCCGGCTCCGGAAAACGACGCGCTTGTGCACGGCGCTCGCGAGGCGAGGCCGCCCGCCCGGCGCGGACGGCCCCGTCCCCGCTCAGGCGCGGCCTACTTGGCGGTGCGCTCGAACTGCCGCAGGAGCTCGTTCCCGCGCTTGACGATCGCGTCCAGCGCGTCCTTGGGAGTCTTCTTGCCCGCCCAGACGGCCTCCAGCTCCTCGTCCATCACGTCGCGGATCTGGACGTAGTTGCCGAAACGCAGCCCCTTGGAGTTGTCCGTGGGCGGCTTGTTGTTCATCTGGCGGATCGAGGTGTCGGTGCCCGGATTCTTCTCGTAGAACCCCTGCTTCTTCGTCAGCTCGTAGGCGGCGAGGGTGATCGGGAGGTACCCGGTCCGCTGGTGCGAGGCCGCCTGGACCTCGGGTGACGACAGGTAGGAGAAGAACCGCGCCACGCCCTTGTACTCCTCCGGCTTGTGGCCGGACAGCACCCAGAGGGTCGCCCCGCCGATGATCGAGTTCTGGGGCGCGCCGGCGACGTCCGGCCAGTAGGGCATCATGCTGATCCCGAACTCGAACTTCCCCTGGGTCGCTTTCACGAAGCCCGCGTAGGACGCCGACGAGGCCAGGAACATCCCGCATTCCCCGGTCGCGAACTTCGGGTTCGCGTCGCCCTTGCGCCCGCCGTAGTCGAAGGTCTTCGTCTTCTGCCACTGCGCGAGCTGGTCGATGATCCGCACGTGGAGCGGAGTGTTGAGGAGAAGCTCGGTGTCGAAGCCGGCGAAGCCGTTCTGCTTGGTCCCGATCGGCACATTGTGCCAGGCCGAGTAGTTCTCGAGCAGGATCCACTGCTGCCACTGGCTGCTGAAGCCGCAGGGCAGCCCCGCCGCCTGGAGCTTCTTTCCGTAGTCGCCCATCTCCGGCCACGTGCGCGGCGGCTTGTTCGGGTCGAGCCCCGCCTTCTTGAAGGCGTCCTTGTTGTAGTAGAGGACCGGCGTCGAGCTGTTCAGCGGGAGGGACAGCATCCGGCCGTCGGCGGTCGTGTAGTAGCCGGTGACCGCGGGCAGGTAGACCTTCGGATCGAACTTCTCGCCGGCGTCCGCCATGAGCTCGTAGACCGGCTTGATGGCGCCCTTCGCCGCCATCATCGTCGCCGTCCCCACCTCGAAGACCTGCACGATGTGGGGCTGCTGCTTGGCGCGGAACGCCGCGATCGCGCCGGTCATGACCTCGGTGTAGTTGCCCTTGTAGACGACGTTGACGTGGTACTCGGACTGCGACTTGTTGAACCCTTCCCCGAGATCCTTCACCCACTCCTCGAGCGGGCCGTCCATCGCGTGCCACCACTGGATCTCGACCACAGCCTCCGCCCGGCCCGCTCCGGGGCCGGCGACGAGCCCGAGCGCGACGAGCGCGACGAGCAGGGGGAACCAGCGTGCCGATCGCATCATGGCCTGCGCCCTCCCACGTCTATGAGTGGTCTCGGTCGGGGAGTCTCGTTTCGGTCGATCCGCGCGCCCATCATACTCGGGTTCCGTGACGCCCGCGCGACGCGGCCGGGTCTCACTCGCCGCGGAACCGGAGGCCCTGGCGGACGGTGCTCTCGTAGGCGTCCAGCTCCGCCTCGACGCGTCGGGGGCTCCAGCCGAGGAGCGCCCCCATCCGCTGCGCGATGGCCGGCGCGCAGTCCAGGCCGAGGCACGGGCCGGTCCCCAGCCCCGTTCGGCGGAGGAGCACGTCCTGGAGGGAGACCCCGAGTTCGTTCTCCACCGCCCAGTGCAGCTGCGCCACGACCTCCGGCGCGTTCTTGCAGAGGCGCTCGGTCCCGCCGGGCAGGCGACGGGCCAGGTCGAGGACCGCGCCCGCGCGGCGGCCGTAGGTCGTCACGAGCATCTCGATCTGCTCGGGCTCGAGGCCGGAGCTCCGCACGGCCTCGGTCACGTCCAGCATGGCCCGCACCTCGAGGGCGCCCGCCTCGTCGTCCTGCCCGTCGAGCGTGATGCGCGCGGTGTCCGACGGCCCGCCATGGCCCAGGAGCCGCGCGACGGTGCGGCCGACCCCCTCGGCCAGACTCCGGAAGCACGTGAGCTTGGTGCCCGTGACGGACAGGAAGCGGCCGCCCGGCCCCTCCGGGACCACCCGGTGCTGGCGCGAGACCGCCGAGGCGCGCGCCCCGGCCGACCCGTCGAACGTGAGCGGCCGCACGCCGGCATACGTGTACGCGATGTTCGACTCGGTGATCCGCGGGTCCGCGAGGAGGCCGCGCGCCGCTTCGAGGAGGTACGCGACGTCGGCCTTGGTCGCCCAGACGCGGTCGGGACTCTCCGCGTAGTCGGTGTCGGTCGTGCCGACCAGCGAGAACTCGCGCCACGGGATCACGAAGACCAGGCGGTCGTCCCGCGTTGCGAGGTAGATGGCGCGGTCGGTCAAGCGCGGGAGCAGGATGTGGGCGCCCTTCGTGGTCCGGAGGATCCGCTCGCCGCGATCCTCGACGCCCGCGCGCGCGCGGACGCGGTCGACCCACGGCCCGGCGGCGTTGACGAGCACTCGCCCGTGGAGGTCGATCACGTCGCCGCCGACGAGGTCCCGGACGCGCACGGTCCATCCGCCGTCCGGCCGTCGCTGGAACTCCTCCGCCTGCACGTAGTTGAGCGCGTGCGCGCCGGCCCGCCGCGCGGACAGCACGTTCTCGAGACACAGGCGCTCGGGCGAGAGCAGGAGGTCGTCGAAGTAGTAGCCGGCGCCCACCAGCCCCTCCGGCCGGATCGACGGCTCGAGCGCGCCCGCCCGCGCGGCGTCCACCGTCCCGTAGCGCGGCGTCCGCTTGCCCGGCGTCAGGAGGTCGTAGAGGCGCAGCCCGAGCCGCACCTTGACCAGGCTGCGCGGGCCGTCCCGATAGACGGGCATCAGGAACGGCAGCGGCCGGATGAGATGGGGAGCGAGGCGGGCCAGCGTCTCGCGCTCGCGCAGCGACTCCCGCACCAGGCGGAAGTCGAAAAGCTCGAGGTAGCGGAGCCCGCCGTGGATCAGCTTCGACGAGCGGGACGTCGTCCCCGCCGCGAAGTCGGTCTTCTCCACGAGCACGCACGAGAGCCCGCGGTGGGCCAGGTCCCGCGCGACGCCCGCGCCCGCCATGCCGCCGCCGACGATGACGGCGTCGAACACGTCCCGGTCGAGCCCCGCCAGGCGGCCCGGCGTCGCGCTGCGGACGGGCGCGGCGTCCCCGGCCCGGTCGCTCATCGCGCCGCGCTCCGCGGCGCCGCGACCCCGTCGAGGAGGTCGCCGAGGGACTCGAGGACGTGATCGGGGCGCCAGCCCGCGATCGCCGGATCGCCCGCCCGCGTGACGCCGGTGAGGACGAGGATCGTGCCGAGCCCCGCCGCGCGGCCCATGGCGATGTCGGTCTCGAGCCGGTCCCCGACGATCGCGCACTCGCCCGCGGGCAGGCCGAGCTGGTCGAGGGCCACCCGGAGCGTGATCGGCGACGGCTTCCCGACCACCGGATCGACGCGCCGGCCCGTCACGCCCTCCACCGCGCCGATCATCCCGGCGGCGTCCGGGATCTCCCCGCCCTCGACCGGACACGTGCGGTCCGGGTTGGTGCCGACGAGACGGGCCCCGTGTCGCGTGACCGCCTGGAGCGCCACGTCGAGCTTCCGGTAGTCGAACGTCCGGTCGAACGCCACCACGACGTAGTCTACCCTGGCGTCGTCGACCGGCGCGAGGCCGGCCGCCCGCAGCTCCTCGACGAGCGGGGGCTCGCCGATCACGAAGCAGCGCGCCCCGGGCGCCTCACGGGCGAGGTAGCGCGCCAGGACGTACGAGGAGTTGATCACCTCGTCGCCGCCGGTGGGAACGCCGAGCCGCGTGAGCTTCGCCGCGTAGTCCGCGCGGCTCTGGATGGGCTTGTTGGACAGGAACCCCACCCGGCGCCCCGCGGCGCGGAGCGCCGCGATCGCCTCGCGCGCGCCGGGGAGGAGCCGCTCGCCGAGATACACCGTGCCGTCCAGGTCGAGGAGGAACCCCCGGTAGGGGAAGCGGGGGGAGATCACGGCCCATTCTGGGCGGGCGTTCCGAGGGGTGTCAAGGCAAGTGGTCTGGCGCGGTGTACCGCGGTACAGCTGGGGTCGGCGGGGCCTCGATGCCCCGCGCGTCAGGGACGAATGCGAACGACCGCGACGGCCTCGATCTCGACCAGGAGGCCTGGGAGGGCGAGCCGGCTGACCTCGACCAGAGTGCTCGCCGGGCGGTTCGCGCCGAAGTACGCCTGGCGGACCTCGTTGACCCGTGGCCGGTCGTCCACGTTCGCCAGGAAGACCGTGACCTTCACGACATCGTCGAGGGTCGCGCCGCCCGCGGCGAGGACCCGCCGGATGTTCTCGAGCACCTGGCGGGTCTGGGCGACGACGTCGCCCGGGCCGACGAGGCGCCCCTCGCCGTCGAGCGCCACCTGCCCCGAGACGTAGACCGTGTCGCCGATCTTGACCCCGTTCGAGTAGTGGCTGATCGGGGCGGGCAAGCCGGGCGGGTTGAGGAGCGTGTGACCGGGCACGGCGCGCCCTACGGGAGGAGCGGGGCCACGGCGCGCTGGGCCATCGCCAGAACCGGTCCCGGCCAGAGGCCGAGCTGGAGCGTGACCCAGGCGGACACGAGGAGCGCGATCGACGCCGCCGGGGTCACGAGGGCCGTCGTCGGCGCCCCCTCGGGCTCGCGCATGTACATGTAGACGATGAGGCGCAGGTAGTAGTACGCCGCCACCACCGAGTTCAGGACCGCGATCACCGCCAGCCCGACGAGCCCGCGCTGGATCGCCGCGCTGAAGAGGTAGAACTTCCCGACGAACCCGGCCGTGGGCGGCATCCCGATCAGCGCCAGCAGGAAGACCGTGAGGCCGAGCGCGAGGATCGGGTGGCGCCCGGCCAGGCCGCCGTAGGCGGCGAGGTCCACGGCCTCCTCCCCCTCGCGCTCGAGCAGCAGGATCGTGCCGAAGGCCCCGACCGACGCGGCGGCGTAGACGCCCAGGTAGAAGAGCACCGCCGGCGCGCCCGGCCCGAGACCGGCGGCGAGGCCCACCAGCATGTAGCCCACGTGGGCGATCGAGGAGTAGGCGAGGAGACGCTTCACGTTGGACTGGGCGAGCGCCACCACGTTGCCGACCGTCATCGTGAGCGCTGCCATCAGCCAGAGGGCCGCCGCCCAGTCCGCCTGGAGGGCCTGCATCGCGACCAGGACCCGGAGGAGCGCCCCGAAGGCGGCGGCCTTCGAGCCGGTGGCGATGAACGCCGCCACCGCGGTGGGCGCCCCCTGATAGACGTCGGGCGCCCACTGGTGGAAGGGCACCGCGGAGGTCTTGAACCCGAACCCGACGAGCAGCAGGGCCAGACCCGCCAGGACCATCGGGTCGCGCGCCACGCCCGGGACCGCGAGGGCCGTGCCGAGGCGCGCGAGGTTGGTGGTCCCCGTCGCGCCGAAGAGGAGCGCGATCCCGTACAGGAAGAAGCCGCTGGCGAAGGCGCCGAGCAGGAAGTACTTCAGCGCGGCCTCGTTGCCCTCGACCCGCGTCCGGAAGGTGCCGGCGAGGACGTAGAGGGAGAGGGACATGAGCTCGAGCGCGAGGAAGATGACGAGGAGGTCCGTCCCGGCCGCCATGAGCATCATGCCGATGGTGGCGAACAGCACCAGCGCGTAGTACTCGCCGGGGGCCACGCCGAGGCGCGGCAGGTAGCCCACGGACAGGAGCAGCACGAGGACGGCCGCGCCGCCAATGACCACGTTGAGGAACAGGGTCGGGCCGTCCACGACGACCATCCCCTGGAAGCTCGACGCCGGGCCGCCCCAGAGGAGCGCCGACACGACCACCGCCCCGGCCACGCCGAGGATCCCGGTGGCGGCGAGCACCCCCGGCCGCCCGCCGCCGGGCGTCGCGTCGAGAAGGAGGCAGGCGAAGCACGCCACGACCACGATGATGACCGGGTAGAGCGCCGGCCAGTCGAGGGTCGGCAGGCCCGCCGTCACCGCCCGACCGTCCCCGCGCCGGCGTGCCAGGCCACGGGCGCCGTCACCGGCGCGGCCGCCGCGCGCTTGTCCTTGATCACCTGGAGCAGCTCGGCCACCGCCGTCTCGGTCACCGCCGTGAAGGGCTTCGGGTAGACGCCGATCCACACGATCAGGAGCAGGATCGGGACCAGCGTCCAGATCTCCCGCGCGTTCAGGTCGACCAGCCGGCGGTTCTCCTCGTGGCGCACCTCGCCGAAGATGACGCGCTGGTACATCCACAGGAGGTACACCGCGGCGAAGACGATGCCGGCCGTCCCGAGGACCGCCACCGGCCGGCTCCACTGGAACGCCCCGACCAGGATGAGGAACTCGCCCACGAAGCCGTTGAGACCGGGCAGGCCCACCGACGAGAACGTCACGACCATCAGGATTGCCGAGAACACGGGCACGATGGCCCAGAGCCCGCCGAAGTCCGCGATGAGGCGGGAGTGGCGCCGCTCGTAGAGCATCCCGATGAGGAGGAAGAGGGCGCCGGTCGAGAGCCCGTGGTTGACCATCTGGATGATGCCGCCCACCAGCCCCTGGACCGTGAACGTGAACAGTCCGAGCATCACGAAGCCGAGGTGGCTCACCGACGAGTAGGCGACCAGCTTCTTCATGTCGGGCTGCACCGTGGACACCCAGGCGCCGTACAGGATGCCGATCAGGGCGAGGGCCACGACGACCGGGGCCAGCCGCACCGCCGCGTCCGGAAAGAGCGGCAGGCCGAAGCGAAGGAAGCCGTAGGTCCCCATCTTGAGGAGGACGCCGGCCAGGATCACGCTGCCCGCGGTGGGCGCCTCGACGTGCGCGTCGGGGAGCCAGGTGTGGAACGGGAACATCGGCACCTTGATCGCGAAGGCGAGCGCGAAGGCGAGGAAGAGCACGGTCTGGAGCCCGGGGTCGATGCGGAGCTGCAGCGCGGCGCCGTAGTCGAACGACGCCGACCCCCGGTCCTGCAGGAAGTAGAGGGTCAGGATGGCCAGGAGCATCAGGGCGGAGCCGGCCATCGTGTACAGGATGAACTTCACCGCCGCGTAGACGCGGCGCGGCCCGCCCCAGACCCCGATGATCAGGTACATCGGGATCAGCATCGCCTCCCAGAAGACGAAGAAGAGGAACAGGTCGAGGGCCACGAAGACGCCGAGCATCCCCGTCTCCAGGAGGCACATCGCCACCAGGAACTCCTTCACCCGCGTGGTGATCTGCGTCCAGGCGGACAGGAGACAGAGCGGCGTGAGAAGGGTCGTCAGGAGGACGAGGAGGAGGCTGATGCCGTCGACCCCGAGGTGGTAGCTGATCCCGGCGCCCGGGATCCACGCGCGCTGCTCGGCGAATTGCATGCCCGGCCGCGCGCGGTCGAAGCCGATCCAGAGGAGCATCGAGACCGCGAACGTGGCGGTGGTGACGGCGAGCGCGACCTGGCGCAGGCGGCGCGTGTCCCGCCCGTCGAGGAGCAGGAGGGCCAGGGCCCCCAGGGTCGGGAGCCAGACGAGCGTGCTCAGCAGCACCGGGCCCGCCTCATCGCGGCCAGAGGAACCAGCCGAGGAGCGCCACCACGCCCGCCAGCATCGAGAGCGCGTAGTTCATGACGAAGCCGGTCTGGTAGCGCCGGAGCCGTCCCGCGGCGCGCCCGACCACGGCCGCCACGCCGTTCACGGCGCCGTCGATCACGCCGGCGTCGAAGGTCTCGGCGCACCAGCGCGAGAGCGCGAACAGCGGGCGGACGAAGAGGCGGTCGTAGAGCTCGTCCACGTAGTACTTGTTGAGCAGCACCCGGTGCAGCCCGCTCTGCGGCACCCCGATCTTCGCGAGATCCGCGCGCCCCCGCACGTAGAGCTGCCACGCCACGGTGAGCCCGGCGAGGCTGGCCACCACCGACACCACCATCAGCGCCCAGGACGGCCCGTGATGGGCGCCCTCCGCGGCGTGGCCTCCGCCCAGCACCGGGGCGAGGAAGCGGTCGAGCGCGGTCCCGTGCTCCCCGGGCAGGCCCCACACGCCCGCCCCGGCCGCGAGCACGGCCAGGATGGCCAAGGGCGCCGTCATGACGGGCGGTGACTCGTGGACGTGGTGCGCGACCTCGTGGTCCACCCGCGAGTGCCCGAAGAACGCGAGCAGCACGAGCCGCCACATGTAGAAGGTGGTGAGGGCCGAGCCCACCAGGAGGAGCGCGAAGATCACCGGCTTCCCCGCGAAGTAGGCGCCCGCGAGGATCTCGTCCTTCGAGAAGAAGCCCGAGAAGGGCGGCAGACCGGAGATCGCCACCGTCGCCACCAGCATCGTGTAGAAGGTGACGGGGAGCTTCCGCCCGAGCCCGCCCATCTTCCGGAGGTCCTGCTCGCCCGACAGCGCGTGGATGACCGAGCCGGCGCCCAGGAAGAGGAGCGCCTTGAAGAACGCGTGGGTCACCAGGTGGAAGATGCCCGCGGTGTACGCGCCCACGCCGACGCCGACGAACATGTACCCCAGCTGGCTCACGGTCGAGTAGGCGAGGACGCGCTTGATGTCGGTCTGGACGAGGCCGATCGTCGCGGCGAACACCGCGGTGAGCACGCCGACCCACGCGACCACGTCGAGGGCCACGCCGGACCGCTCGAACAGGGTGTGCGCGCGCGCGACGAGGTACACGCCGGCCGTCACCATCGTCGCCGCGTGGATGAGGGCGGAGACCGGCGTCGGGCCCTCCATCGCGTCGGGCAGCCAGGTGTGGAGGGGCAGCTGCGCCGACTTCCCGCACGCGCCCATGAAGAGGAGCAGGCTGATCGCGGTGGCCGTCCCGACGGCCAAGGTCGGCGCCTTGGCGAACACCTCGGCGTACTCGAGCGTTCCGAGGCTCGTCCAGAGCAGCATGATCCCGAGCGCGAACCCGCAGTCCCCCACGCGGTTCACGATGAACGCCTTCTTGCCCGCGTTCGCCGCCGACTCCCGCGTGTACCAGAACCCGATCAGGAGGTAGCTGCAGAGACCCACCGCCTCCCAGAAGACGTAGAGAAGGAGGAAGTTCCCGGCGAGCACCAGCATGACCATCGAGAAGACGAAGAGGTTCAGGTAGGTGAAGAAGCGCGGGTAGTCGGGGTCGTCGCGCATGTAGCCGATCGAGTAGACGTGGATCAGAAACCCGACGCCGGTCACCACCAGCAGCATCACGGCCGACAGCTGGTCGAGCTGGAGGGTGAGCGGCGCGCGGAACGTCCCGGCCACGATCCAGTCGACGAGCGACCCCGTGAACGTCTCGTGCTCCCGCCACACCCGGAGGAAGGCGAGGAGCGCCATCACGAACGCGAGGCCGACGGCGGGGGCCGCCACCCAGGACGCCCGGCGCCCGAGGCGGCGGCCGAGGGCGAGGTTGACGAGCGCGCCCGCGAGCGGCAACGCGGGGATCAACCAGACGAGGTGGATCATTCGTGTGCGGCCATCGGGTGCGGACGCAGCGCGGCCCGGGGCGCGCCCCGGGCCGTCGCGACGAGCCCTACCCTAGCGGACCCCCCGGGGGGTGTCAAGGCGAGCGCGCCCCGGCTCTAGTTGGAGGGACCGGTCACGAGACGGCCCGCGGCAAGGCCGAGCCAGCAGAGGACCAGGCAGAGGCCCGTGGTGACCACGACGTTCACCCAGGCCTTCCCCCAGGCTCCGAGGGCCATGAGCCGCACCGTCTCGTAGGTGAAGGCCGAGTAGGTGGTCATGCCCCCCATCACGCCCACCACGAGGAAGAGCCGCGTCGTCTCCGGGATCACGCTGGCCGCGAGCTGCTGGATCAGCCCGATGAGGAACGCGCCGGCGAGGTTGACCAGGAGCGTGCCGTAGGGAAACCCCATCCCGAGCCACTGGACGGCCCAGAGGCCGACGAGGTACCGCGTGCCGGTGCCGATGGCGCCGCCGAGCGAGATCAGGAGGAGCTGGCGCACCCGATGCCTCCGGCGCGGGAGGGCTCAGCCACCGGCCGTGAGCCCGAGCTGGCGGAGCTTCTTCCGGAGCGTGTTCCGGTTGATCCCGAGGAGCGCCGCCGCCCGAAGCTGGTTCCCGTTCGTCTCTCGCAGGACGGCACGCAGGAGCGGCCGCTCTACCAACCCGATCAGGAGGTCGTAGAGGTTCGCGGATTCCCGCCGGCCCAGGCCGCGAACGCACTCCGCGAGCTTCTGCTCGACCAGCTGCTCGAGGGTCCCGGCCGCGGCCGGCGGGGGGCCGCCCCCGGGCGCGATCGGCAGGTGCTCGGGCAGGATGACGCCGCCCGTCGCCATCACCATGGCGTGCTGGATCACGTTCTCGAGCTCACGGACGTTGCCCGGCCAACCGTAGCCCATGAGCCGCTCGAGGGCCTCGGTGGCCACCGCCCGCTCCCCGAGCTCCGCCCCGTACTTCCCGAGGAAGTGGTCCACGAGGAAGGGCACGTCCTCGATGCGCTCGCGAAGCGGCGGCAGCGTCAGCGTGACCACGTTGAGGCGGTAGTAGAGGTCCTCGCGAAAGCGCCCGTCGCGGATGAGGGTCTCCAGGTCGCGGTTGGTGGCGGCGACCACGCGGACGTCGACGGGGATGGCCTCGCCGCCGCCGACGCGCTCCAGCTGCCGCTCCTGCAGGACGCGCAGGAGCTTCGGCTGGAGCTCGGGCCCGAGGTCGCCGACCTCGTCGAGGTACATCGTGCCGCCGCTCGCGAGCTCGAAGCGGCCGAGGCGGCGCTGGTGCGCGTCGGTGAACGCCCCTCGCTCGTGGCCGAACAGCTCGGACTCGAGCAGCGTCGCCGGGATCGCCGCACACGAGACCGCCACGAAGGGCTTCCCCGCCCGCCGGCTGTAGTGGTGGATCGCCCGGGCGACGACCTCCTTGCCCGTCCCCGACTCCCCGCGGAGGAGCACGGTGACGTCGGTGCCGGCGATCCGCCCGATCGTCTTGTACACCTCCTGCATGCGGGGGGACTTGCCGACGAGCGCCCCGAACTCCCAGACCTCCTGGATCCCGGTCCGGAGCTCGACGACCTCGCGGGCGAGCGCGCGCGCCGAGAGGGCGCGCTCGGCGAGGAGCCGCACCTCGTCGTTGTCGAACGGCTTCGTGAGGTAGTCGTAGGCCCCGCGCTGCATCGCCTCGACGGCGGAGCGCACGCTCCCGTGGGCGGTCATGACGATCACCGCGGTGTCGGGAGCCGCGGTCTTCAGGCGGGAGAGCACCTCGAGTCCGTCGATCTCCGGCATCCGCACGTCGACGAACGCGAGATCGTACGGCTCCGCGGCGGCGTGCGCGAGCGCCCCGGCCCCGTCCTCGACGACGGTGACGGAGTGGCCGGCCTGCCGCAGGACGCGCTCGAGGAGCCAGCGCATCGAGGGCTCGTCGTCCGCGACCAGGATCCGCGCGGGGGTCATCGGGCGGCGGGGGGCGGCGCTGGCGCGACCGCGGTCGGGGCGATCGGCAGGTAGGCGCTGAAGACGGTCCCCTTGCCCGGCGTGCTGGCCACGCGGAGGGCGCCGCGGTGCTCGTCGACGATGCGGTGCGCGAGCGCGAGACCGAGGCCGAGGCCGCGGGGCTTCGTGGTCACGAACGGATCGAAGACCCGGTCGAGGATCTCGGGGGGAATGCCCTCTCCCTCGTCCGTCACCTGGACCTCGACCAGCGGGCGCGACCCCGTCCCGGCGTCGACGCGCCCGCCGAAGACCGCGTCGAGCGAGAGCCGGGTCGTGAGCGTGAGCCGCCCCCCGCCCGGCATCGCCTCGACCCCGTTCTGCACCAGGTTCTGGAACACCTGGACGAGCCGGTCGGCGTCCGCCCAGAGCGGCGGGAGGCTCGGATCGTAGCGGCGCACGAGCTGCACCTCGTGGGCCCGCGCCGCCGGCTCCGCGAGCAGCGTGACGCGGTCGAGGAGCTCGTGGAGGTTCACGAATCCGAAGGTGAACGTGAGCGGGCGGCCGAGGTCGAGCAGCGCCTCCATCACGCGGTTCACGCGGTCGATCTCGGCGAGCATGACGGTCACGTGCTCGCGGAACGGCCCGGCGCCGAGCTCTTCACCCAGGAGCTGGGCGACGCCGCGGATCGCGCCCAGCGGGTTCCGGATCTCGTGCGCGAGAGCGAGCGCCATCTGCCCGAGCGCCGAGAGCCGCTCGCCCCGCCGGACCTCCGCCTCGAGCGCCCGGATCCGCGAGAGGTCGCGCAGGACCGCGACCGCGCCGCGGAGACTCCCGGTCGGCCCGTGGATCGGCGCCGTCAGCACGCTCACCGGGATCGCGCGGCCGTCCGTCGTCGTGAGCTCCGACTCGGGCTCGGCGCGGCCCTCGGCCAGCCGGACCGTCTCGCCGAGGTGCCGGATCAGTCGGGCCTCCGCGCCGAGGCACTCGGGGAGGAGGCGCTCGAGGGCGCGCGTCGCCGAGCGTCCGGTGAGCGCCTCGGCCGCGCCGTTCCACAGGAACACGGTGAGGTCGGGCCGGACGCCGATCACCGCGTCGGGCAGGCTCGCCAGGAGCCGGTCGACCTCGGAAACGGGGCCGCCGCCGACCGTCACGGCGTCACGCCAGGGCGAGGGTCGCGTGCGCGTTGAGGGCGAGGTCGGCGCGCTCGCCGGCCGCGAGCCGGGCGGCGCCGGCCGCCGCGATCATCGCCGCGTTGTCGGTGCAGAGGCGCATCGGGGGCGCGGTCCAGCGATAGCCGCGCTCGCCGCATTCGACCTCGAGCGCCTCGCGGAGCGCTCCGTTGGCGGCGACGCCACCCGTGAGGAGCACACGCCGGATGCCGAGCGTCCGGGCGGCGCGCACGGTCTTCCGGACGAGCATCTTTACGGCCGTCGCCTGGAACGAGGCGCACACGTCGGCGACGCCCCCGGGCGAGAGGGGCGCGTGCTGGCGGACGTAGAGACTCACCGCCGTCTTGAGCCCCGAGAAGGAGAAGTCCGGCGCGCCGTCCTGGAACTGCGCGACCGGGAACCCGATGGCCTTGGGATCGCCCGCCCGGGCGGTCCGCTCCACCACGGGGCCGCCCGGGTAGCCGAGCCCGAGGAGCTTCGCGACCTTGTCGAACGCCTCGCCGGCGGCGTCGTCCCGCGTCTGGCCGACCAGGCGATAGCGGAGCGGGGCCTCGCAGGCGTAGAGAGCCGTGTGACCACCGGACACCACGAGGGCGAGGAACGGCGGCTCGAGCGCGGGGTCCGCGAGCCGCCCGGCGAAGATGTGCCCCTCGAGGTGATTCACGCCGACCAGGGGGAGGCGGTGGACGTAGGCGAGGGCCTTGGCCACGGACAGGCCGACGAGGAGGGAGCCCACCAGACCGGGACCGTGAGTGACCGCGATCCCGTCGAGATCGGGCAGCCGCACCCCGGCGTCGTCGAGGGCGCGGGTCAGCACCGGGAGCACGACCTCGAGGTGCCGGCGCGACGCGAGCTCCGGCACCACGCCGCCGTAGCGCGCGTGGATCCCATCCTGGGACTCGACGACGTTGGACCGCAGGGCCCCGTCGGCGAGCACGGCCGCGGCCGTCTCGTCGCAGGAACTCTCGATGCCGAGGACGAGCATGCGCGGGAGCGGGACGACCCGGCCGACCGGGGTCCGCGGTCCCGGCCGGCCGGACGCCGGCCGGGACCCAGTCGCCCTAGCCGGCCTTGGCGGTCGGCTTGGTCTTGTCGAGGATGCGGGACGCCTTCAGGATCTCGATCGCCCGCTGGAGCTGGACGTCCCGCTTCATCTGCTCGGCCTCGGGCAGGGGCGGGGCACCCGGCTTCACGGCCCCCGCCTCGTCCTTCGGGGCCTCGATCACGATGTCGGGCGTGATGCCCTTCCCGTGGATGGAGCGGCCCTTCGGCGTGAAGTAGCGCGCGGTGGTGAGCCGGAGCCCGGAGCCGTCCGCCAGCGGGATGATGGTCTGCACCGACCCCTTGCCGAACGTCTGCGTGCCGAGGACGACGCCCCGGCCGTGGTCCTGGACCGCGCCCGCCACGATCTCCGAGGCCGACGCGGAGCCCTGGTTGACGAGCACGACCAGCGGGACGTCGGTGACCGCCCGCTTCGCGTGGGCGGTGAAGCGCATGTTCTGATTCCGCACCCGGCCCTCGGTGTAGACGATGAGCTTGCCGTCGCCGAGGAACTCCTCGGAGACCTCCACCGCCGACGAGAGGAGCCCGCCCGGGTTGAACCGGAGGTCCAGGATCAGGCCCGCGAGCTGCCCGCCCTTGTCGAACTTCTCGACGGCGGCGACGAGGTCCGGCGCCGTCCGCTCCTGGAACTGGCGGATGCGGATGTAGCCGATCCCCGGCTCGAGCTCCTGGGCCTTGATGCTCTGGACCTGGATGACCTCGCGCATGAGCGAGACGTCGAACGGCTCCTTGGCGCCTTCCCGCACGACCGTGATCGTGACCTTCGTCCCCTTCGGCCCGCGCATCTTCTTGACGGCGTCCGCGAGGCTCATGTCCTTGGTGGCGAGGCCCTCGATCTTCACGATGCGGTCGTTGGGCTGGATGCCCGCTCGCCAGGCCGGCGTGCCGTCGATCGGCGCCACGACGGTCAGCACGTCGTCGCGGACCGTGATCTCGATCCCGAGGCCGCCGAAGCTGCCCGAGGTCTCCACCTGCATCTCGCGGTAGCTCTCGGGGTCCATGAAGGAGGAGTGCGGGTCGAGCGAACGCAGCATGCCCCGAACCGCGCCGTAGATGACCTCCTTCGGCTCGGTCTCGTCGACGTACTGGTTCTGGATGATCGACAGCACGTCGGTGAAGAGCTTGAGCTGCTCGTAGGTGGCGGTGCGATCGACGCCCTTGGAGGCGCTGGTGCCGCCCAAGGACAGCGTCAGCACCACCAGTACGGCCGCCGCCAGGAACGCCTTGCCGATCGGCTTCCCCGCACGCATGAGCGACTCCTTCTCCGCGACGACCGGGTCGCGCCGGTCCGGGCCGCTCAGGGGCGGCGCCGGAGCCAGAGCTGGGGGTCCTCCGCCCGGCTCTGGTAACGCACCTCGAAGTGGAGGCGGGGCCCCTCGACCGACCCGGTCTCGCCGACTCGGCCGACCAGATCCCCGCCCTTCACCTGGTCTCCCTCGTCGACCAGAATCTGCGAGGCGTGAGCGTAGAGGGTGTAGTAGCCGTCCCCGTGATCCAGGACTAAGAGGTTACCATAACCCTTCAACCAGCCGCGATACGCGACGGTCCCCGGCGCCACCGCCCGGATCGGGGTCCCCTCGGCCGCTTCGATGTCGATGCCGGTCCGCACGGTCTCCGTCCCGAACCGCGGGTGCGTCTCGCGGCCGAATCCCGTGACGACGCGGCCCTCGGTCGGCCACGGGAGCTGGCCGCGTTCCCGCCCGAGGCCGACCGCGGGGCCCGGCGTGGGCGTCGGGGTCGCCCGCGCCACCACCCGTCGCGGCGGCGCGCGGCGAGCCAGGCTCCGCACCAGGACCTCCAGGCGGCGCGCGGCCTCGCTGAGCTCCCCCGCCAGGCGCTCGTGCGTGGCGCGATCCTCCCGTGTCTCGGCGAGGAGCGTGCGCCGGCGCTCCGCCTGGGTCGCGATCTGCGCGCGCTCGCCGTCGACGGCGCTCCGGAGCTCGACGAGCTCGCGCCGCGCGCGCGCCGCCGCCTCCTGGCGCGCCGCCAGGTGGTCCGCGGTCGCATCGTACCGCGTGAGCCGGTCCAGGTCGTCACGGGCGATGCCGGTGAGATCGGCGATGGCCTGCCGGCGCGTGAGCGCCGCCGGCCCCGCGGCCCACGGCGGCGCGGCGGGCGCGACCGCGAGCCGGGCGAGCGTCTCGAGGCGCGCCGAGAGCGCGGCCTGCTGGCTCACGAGATCCTCGACGACGCGGTCACGCCGGCCCTCGAGCGCGTCGAGCTCCGCCTCGACCTGGACGATGCGGCGATCGAGCTGCTGGAGCGCCCCACGCTTCTGCGCGAGGCTCCGGTCGATCCCCTCGAGCTCCGCGAGCAGCGAGACCTCGCGGCGCCGCGCCGCGGAGGCGCGCTCGCGCGCTTCGTCGAGTTGGCGCCGCACCTCGCCGAGCGCGTCCTGCTTGGCCTTGAGGTTCTGACGCCCGGTCGGCGGCGGGGCGGCGGACGCCGGCGCGAGGCCGGAGCCGAGGAGCAGGAGGACCACTGCGGCGAGGAGCCGCCGGCGGGCCCGCATCCCGCGCGCCCGGATCAGGCGCGGCCGGCGGCGAGGGCGCCGGCAGGGCCGAGAGCCGCGCCGGCGGCGGTGAGCCCCGCGAGCCAGGCGGGCGGGAGCAGCGGCAAGGGGTCGAGCCCGAGCACCGCCCGCAGCCAGCCCCCGACCCAGGCGGCGCCCGGCTCGGAGGCGAGGAGCAGCGCCGAGAGCCCGAGCAGCGACCCGAGCGTCGCGAGGAGGAGCGCCTGGAGCAGGAGCGGGCCCGCCAGGCGGAGCGGCGGCACGCCGGCCAAACGCAGGATCCCGGCTTCCTCCGCACCCGCGCGCCGCGCGGTCCCCGTCGCCCCGGCGGCCGCGGCGAGCGCCGCGAGCGCGAGCACCGCGGCCAGCGCGAGCCCGCCCAGCCGGAGCCCGCCGCGGAACCGCTCGAGGGGCTCGACCCAGCCGAACGCCGCCTGGACCTCCGTCACGCCCGGCAAGCGGTCGAGGGTCTCGGCCAGCGCGCGCAGCTCCGCGGCGTCCATCGCCGGAGACGGGGTGACCTCGAGCCGTGGCGGCAGGGGGTTCGAGGGCAGCCGGTCGAGGCCCTCCCCCCGCGGGCCGAGGAGCCGCCGGAGCTCGGCCAGGGCCACGGCAGGGCCAACGTAGCGCACGTCCGCCACCCCCGGGATGGACCGGGTCCGCCCGACGACCCCGTCGGGTGCCTCGGGACGTGGCCCCGGGTCCCTCAGGACGGCCACCATCCGCAGGTCGGCCCGCCATGTCGCCTCGGACAGGCCGAGAGCGAGGTCCCCGGCGAGGGTCGCGCCCGCGAGCAGGACGGCGAGCGCGGACAGGAAGACGGTGGCGGCGGCGGTCACGCCGCCGCGGCGGCACCCGTCGAGCGTCGCCTCGAGGAGGTAGCTAGACAGGATCGCCCTCGGGGCGCAGCCGGCCGCCCGTCAGCTGAAGGACGCGCCCGTCGAGCGCGCGCGCGAGCTCGGGCGCCTGCGTCGTGACGAGACACGTGGTGCCGTGGCCGGGCAGGCTCCGGAGAAGCGCCACCACGGCGGCGGCCGCCGCCGGGTCCAGCATCGTCGTGGGCTCGTCGGCGAGGAAGAGGCGCGGCCGGGTCGCGAGCGCGCGCGCGAGCAGGACCCGCCGGCGCTCCCCCGCCGCGAGCTCGTACGGCAGCGCGTTGCGCGCCGGGCCAAGCCCGACCTCGACGAGGGCCGCGAGGGCACGCTCCCGCGCGTCCGCACGCCCGGCCCCGAGGGCGCGCAGCACGACGGTGAGGTTGCCGAGCGCCGTCCGATCCGGGAGGAGCCGGCCCTCCTGCTCGAAAACGCCCAGGCCGCGGCGGAGACGCGCGAGGCCTCGCGCGCCGAGCGCGCCCACCTCGGCCCCTTCCACCAGGACGGCGCCGCGGGTCGGGCGCTCGTCCCCGGTGATCAGGTGGAGCAGGGTCGATTTGCCCGCGCCGATCGGGCCGACCACGACGGCCAGCTCGCCCGGCTTGACCTCGAACGACAGGTCGGACAGCGCCTCGACGCGCCCGCCCACCGCGCGCTCGTAGACCTTGGAGACGCCACGGAACTCGAGCATGAGCCCACGGTCATTATAGGAAGCGGGGTCCGGCGGCCCGCCGGCTTTTCTGGGGGGCCGGATGGCACCCGGCCGCGGCGTCAGCCGGCGGCCAGTCGCTCGCCGAGGAGACGGTTGACGATCTGGGGATTGGCCTTCCCGTGCGTGGCCTTCATCACCTGCCCCACGAGGAACCCCGCCGCCTGCTTCTTGCCGCGGCGGTAGTCATCCACGACGCTCGGGTGGGCGGCGACGACCTCCTCGATCACCCGCCCGATGGCGTCCTCGTCGGCGACCTGACGGAGGCCCTCGCGCCGCACGATGGCGTCGGGATCCTCACCGGTGCGGGCCATCCGCTCGAAGAGCTCCTTGGCCATCTTCCCGCTGATCGTCCCGTCGTCGACCAGCGCGACGAGCCGCGCGAGCGCCGGCGGGCGCACCGGCGAGCTGGCGACGGCCGCGGGATCGCCGCGGAGCTCGCGCAGGAGCTCCGAGCCGATCCAGTTGGCCAGCGCCTTCGGGTTCGGATGGCTCCGGACCGCCTCCTCGAAGTAGTCGGCGAGCGCTCGGTCGCCCGTCAGGAGCTCGGCGTCTGACGCCGGCAGGCCGTACTCCGTCAGGAAGCGCTGGCGGCGGGCACGCGGAAGCTCGGGCAGCGCCGCCTCGATCGACGCGACCCACGCCGGCGGCGGCTCGAGCGGCACCAGGTCCGGATCGGGGAAATACCGGTAGTCGTGGGCGTACTCCTTCGAGCGCATGGACAGGGTGAGGCCGCGCTCCGGGTTCCAGAGCCGCGTCTCCTGGACCACGCGCTCGCCCCGCTCGAGGGCCTCGGCCTGGCGCGCCGCCTCGTACTCGAGGGCGTCCCGCACGTGCCGGAACGAGTTCATGTTCTTGATCTCGACCTTCGTCCCGAGCTCGGGCGCCCCGGGGCGCCGGACCGACACGTTCGCGTCGCAGCGGAGCGAGCCCGCCTCCATGTTCCCGTCGCAGACGCCGAGGTACCTCAGGATGGTCCGGAGGCTCCGGAGGTACTCCGCCGCCTCCGCGGGGGCGCGGAGGTCCGGACGCGACACGATCTCCATCAGGGGCACGCCCGCCCGGTTGTAGTCGACGAGGCTCGCCGTCGCCGTCTCGAACACGCCGCCTTCGTGCGTCAGCTTCCCGACGTCCTCCTCGAGGTGGAGGCGCTCGATCCCGACGCGGCGCGGGGCGCCGTCCACCTCGATCTCCAGCCACCCGTCTTCGGCCAGCGGCGCCTCGTACTGGCTGATCTGGTAGTTCTTCGGCATGTCCGGGTAGAAGTAGTGCTTCCGGGCGAAGCGGCACGCGGCGTTGATGCGGCAGTGGAGCGCCCGGGCGGTGCGGATGCCGAACTCGACGGCCCGGCGGTTGATCACCGGCAGGACGCCCGGCATCCCCTGGCACACGGGGCACGTCTGGGTGTTCGGCGCCGACCCGAACACGGTGGCGCAGCCGCAGAACATCTTGGAGTGCGTGAGGAGCTGCGCGTGGACCTCGAGGCCGATGACCGTCTCCCAGCCGGAGCTCACGCCGGCACTCCCCCGGACACGGGCGCGACCTCCGGCCGGCGCCGCGGCACGCCCCGGGCCGCCTCGTACGCGCCCGCCACGCGGAACAGCATCGCCTCGTCGAACGGCTTGGCGATCACCTGGAGCCCGATCGGCAGCCCGCCGAGCGAGAAGCCGCACGGGACGGAGATGGCGGGCACGCCCGCCAGCGGCGCCGGGATCGTGAAGACGTCGTTCAGGTACATCGCGATGGGGTCGTCGGTCTTCTCGCCGATCTTGAAGGCCGGAGTGGGCGCCGTCGGGGACACGATGGCGTCGACCTCGGCGAAGGCCCGCTCGAAGTCGCGGCGGATCAGCGTGCGGACCCGCTGGGCCTGCGCGTAGTAGGCGTCGTAGTAGCCCGCGGACAGCACGTAGGTGCCCAGCATGATCCGGCGCCGCACCTCGGGACCGAACCCCGTCGCGCGCGTGCGTGCGGTCATCGACACGAGGTCCCGGCCCTCCGCGCGCCGTCCGTACTTGACGCCGTCGTAGCGGGCGAGGTTCGACGACGCCTCGGCCGGCGCCACGATGTAGTACGTCGCGACGCCGGCAGCGGTGTGCGGGAGCGACACCCGGCGCGTCCGCGCGCCCTGCCGCTCGAGGAGCCGGATCGCCTCGCGCACCGCGTGCTCCACCTCGGGGTCTAGCCCCGCCACGAAGTACTCGTCCGGGATGCCGAGGGTCAGGCCCTCGACCCCGCGGCCGACGGCCGCCTGGTAGTCGGGCACCGGCTCGGGCGCCGCGGTGGAGTCCAGAGGATCGGGGCCCGCGATGGCCTCGAGGAGGAGCGCCGCGTCGCGGACGTCCTTCGTGAGCGGCCCGATCTGGTCGAGCGACGAGGCGAAGGCGATGAGCCCGTAGCGCGAGACACGGCCCCAGGTGGGCTTGAGCCCCACCACGCCGCAGAGCGCGGCCGGCTGCCGGACAGAGCCCCCGGTGTCCGAGCCGAGGCCGCCGGCCGCCAGGTCGGCGGCGACGGCGGCGGCCGAGCCGCCCGAGGACCCGCCCGGGACCCGATCGAGGCCCCAGGGGTTGCGCGTCACGTGGAAACCCGAATTCTCCGTGGACGAGCCCATCGCGAACTCGTCGCAGTTGGTCTTGCCGAGGACGATCGCGCCTTCGCCGACCAGGCGGACCACGGCGGTCGCGTCGTACGGCGGCACGAAGCCGTCGAGGATGCGGGAGCCGCACGTCGTGCGAATGCCGCGGGTGCAGAGGACGTCCTTGATCGCGAGCGGCACCCCCTCGAGCGGTCGCGGGGGATCCCCGCGCCGGAACCGCTCGTCGACGGCCTCGGCCTGAGCCCGCGCCGACTCGGCCGCCACCGCGAGGTAGGCGCCCAGCGTCTCGTTGAGGAGCGCGATGCGCCCGAGGTACGCCTCGACCAGCGCGCGGGCCGTGACGCGGCCGTCCCGCAGCGCCTTCACGGTCTCGTGGATGGTGAGCCCGGTCGAGTCGGTCACCGGCTCACTCCTCCAGGATCCGCGGCACGCGGAACTGCCCGTCCTCTGCGTCGGGCGCGTTCCCGAGCATGGCCTCGGCCGGATAGCACGGCCGCACCTCGTCGTCCCGCATGACGTTCACGAGGGGCAGCACGTGGGCGGTGGGCTCGATCCCCGCGGTGTCGACACTGCGCAGCTGCTCGACGTAGCCGAGGATGGCCTCGAGCTGGCTCCGCATCTGCGCTTTCTCGGCGTCGCCGAGGGCGAGCCGCGCGAGGCGCGCCACGTGCTCGACGTCGGCCAGCGTGATCTTCACGTCGCCCATGGGATGCGCTCCTGCCGCCTCTCCGCCGCGCGGCCCCGGGGGCGGCACGCGGGCGGGGCGTTCGCCGAGTCTACACCTCTTCGAGCGGAGCGTACTTGAGGAGGAGACGCTTCCGGCCGACGGAGGCGAAGTTCACGGTCACGACGACGTCCGCGCCATCCTTCTGGATGCCCGTGAGGATCCCGTCCCCCCAGTCCGCGTGGCGGACCCGGGCGCCGACACGGAGCGGGTAGTCGTCGTCCGGGTCGGGATCGCGCTCCGGCCCCGGCTCGGACACGCGCCCCGGCCACGCCGCCGGCCGGCCGGCGCCGGGCTCCGCCCGCCGGCCGCCGATCGTGACCACCGCGTCGGCCGGCATCTCGAGGAGGAACCGGGAGGGCTCGCGGAGCCCCGCGTACCCCCCGAGCCGACGCTCGGCGGCGTAGGAAAGGAAGAGCCGCTCCTTGGCGCGGGTGAGGCCCACGTAGGCGAGCCGGCGCTCCTCCTCCACCCCGTCCTCGTCGTCGAGGGCACGGCCGTGCGGGAACACACCCTCCTCGAGCCCCGTGAGGAACACCGCGGGGAACTCGAGCCCCTTGGCCGAGTGGAGCGTCATCAGCGTCGTGGCCGGCCGCGCCTCTTCGAGCTCGTCGACGTCCGCGATCAGGGCCACCGAGTCGAGGAAGTCGCCGAGGTCTCCGCCCGCCGGGCGCGCGGCGAACTCCTCGGCCGCCACGACGAGCTCGTCGAGGTTCTCGAGGCGGCTCTCCGCCTCGGCCGTGCTCTCGCGGCGGAGTGCCTCGCGGAGCCCCGAGCCGTCGATGACCGCCGCCACCCGCGCACCGAGCGGGCCCGGCGTCGCGGCCGTCGTCCGCAGCTGGTCCAGCAGGCGCCCGAACGCCCCGAGCGCCCGCCCCGCCCGGCCGCCGAGCTCCTCCGGCGCCTGCGCCGCCGTCGCGAGGAGCGGGGTCCGGGCGGCCGCCGCCAGCTCCTCGAGCCGGCCCAGCGTGGTGCGCCCGACCCCGCGCGGCGGCGCGCCGAGGGCCCGCCGGAAGGCGAGATCGTCCGCCGGGTTCGTGACGAGCCGGAGGTACGCGAGCGCGTCCTTGATCTCGCGCCGCTCGTAGAAGCGGACGCTCCCCACGATGTGGTAGGGCAGCCCCGCCACGCGGAAGGCGTCCTCGAGCACGCGCGACTGGGCATTCGTCCGGTAGAGCACCGCCACCCCATCGAGTGCCACGCCTTCCGTCCGCAGCTCGGCGACGGTCCGCGCCACCCAGAGGGCCTCCTCGCCCTCGTCGCGGGCCCGGAAGAGCCGCGCCGGCTCACCCTGCGCGTTCTCGGTCCAGAGGCTCTTCTCCTTGCGGGCCTGGTTGTGCGCGATCACCCCGCCGGCGATCTCCAGGATCCGGCCCGTCGACCGGTAGTTCTGCTCGAGCCGGACCACCCGGCATCCCGGGAAGTCCCGCTCGAAGTCGAGGATGTTCCGGAGGTCCGCGCCCCGGAACCGGTAGATGGACTGGTCGGGGTCGCCGACCACGCACAGGTTCCGGTGGACGCCGGTCAGCTGGCGGAGGAACCGGTACTGCGCGGCGTTCGTGTCCTGGTACTCGTCGACGAGGACGTAGCGCCAGAGGTTCCGGTAGTACTCGAGGACCTCGGGGTGGCGGGCGAAGAGCTCGACCGTGAGGCCCAGCAGGTCGTCGAAGTCGATGGCGCCCAGCGCGCGAAGCCGGGCGGCGTACCGAGCGTAGAGCCGCGCCACGTCCGCCTGGCGGGGCCCCCGGACCGCGTCCTCGACCGCCTCCGGCCCGAGGAGCTGGTTCTTGGCCCGCGAGATCCGGGCGACCGCCGCCGACGGCGCGAGCGCGCGCTCGTCGAGCCCGAGCTCCTTGTAGCACTCGCGCACGAGCGCCAGCCGGTCGGTCTCGTCGTAGATCACGAACGACCGGGGATAGCCGAGGTGGTGGATCTCGGCCCGGAGCACGCGCGCGCACGTGGCGTGGAAGGTGGCGACCAGCGGGGGCCGCCGGCCGCCCCCGATCCCGCCGGCGAGGATCGCCGCCACGCGCGCGGCCATCTCGCCGGCCGCCTTGTTCGTGAACGTCACGGCCAGGATGCGTCGCGGATCCACGCCTTGGGCCACGAGGTACGCGATCCGGTGCGCGATGACGCGGGTCTTCCCGCTCCCCGCCCCGGCGAGGACGAGCAGAGGGCCGTCGACGTGGCGGACGGCCTCGCGCTGGACCGGATTGAGGCCGGCGAGCAGCGCCGCGGCGTCCGCCGGCAGATCGGGGGCTTCCGGGATCATCGGGCCATCCGCGGGCGGGCGTCGAGGGCGAGACACAGGCTCACGAGGAGCCAGAGTACACCGGAAGCGCGGCGCGGGGCCGCGGGCTTACTCGACGGTCACGCTCTTCGCGAGGTTGCGCGGCTGGTCCACGTCGCAGCCTCGGCGCACGGCGACGTGGTACGCGAGGAGCTGGAGCGGCACCGACATCACGACCGGGTTCAGGAACTCGCTCGCGGCGGGCACGGTCAGGACGTGCCGCGCCTTGCTCGCGATCAGGGTGTCGTCAGGATGCGCCAGCGCGATCAGGAGCCCGTCGCGGGCCCGGACCTCCTCGATGTTCGCGAGCATCCGGTCGTAGGTGCCGTCACGGGGCATGAGCGCCACGACCGGCATGTCGCCGTCGATCAGGGCGATCGGCCCGTGCTTCATCTCACCGCCGGGGTAGCCCTCGGCGTGGACGTAGGACAGCTCCTTCATCTTGAGCGCGCCCTCGAGGGCGAGCGGGTAGTGGAGCCCCCGGCCGAGGTACAGGAAGTCCCGGAAATGCCCGACCGCCCGCGCGAGGTCCGCGATCGTCTCCTCGGTGCCGAGGGCCGCCTCCACCAGGCGGGGCAGCTCGAGGAGCTCCGCCAGGTGGCGCTGGCCGGCCGCCGCGGACACCGTCCCGCGCACGCGGCCCAAGTGGAGCGCCAGGAGGTAGAGGGCGGTGACCGTCGCGGTGAACGTCTTGGTCGAGGCGACGCTGATCTCCGGGCCCGCGTGGACGTAGAGCACGCCGTGGGCCTCGCGCGCGAGCGCGCTCCCGACGACGTTGCAGACGGCCACCACCGCCGCGCCCTTGGCCTTCGCGACCTGCACGGCGCCGAGGGTGTCCGCCGTCTCGCCGGACTGCGACAGCGCCACCACGAGCGTGTCGGGGCCCACCCGGGGGTCCCGGTACCGGAACTCCGAGCCGATGTCCGCCTCGGCGGGGATGCCCGCGAGGCGCTCGACCATCTGGCGCCCCACCAGGGCGGCGTGGTACGAGGTCCCGCACGCGACCAGGACGACGCGCGCGAAGCCGCGCAGCTCGTCCCGGGTGAGGTTCAGGTCGGGCAGGAAGCAGTCGCCGGTCTCGGGGGAGATCCGGCCGCGGAACGTGTCGGTGATCGCCCGCGGCTGCTCGTAGATCTCCTTGAGCATGAAGTGCCGGTACCCGCCCTTCTCGGCCATGATCGGGTCCCAGGTGATGTGCGTCACCGGCCGCTCGACCGGCCGGCCGGCGAGCGTGAGAAGTCGCACGCCCTGCCGGGTCACGACCGCCATCTCGCCGTCCTCGAGGATCAGGACGTCGCGCGTGTGGGCGAGGATCGCGGGGACGTCCGACGCCACGAAGTACTCGTTCTCGCCGAGGCCCACGACCACGCCGCCGGCGCCGGTCTTGGCCGCCACCAGCGCGTCCGGCTCGCGGTCCGACACGACGCCCACGGCGTACGCGCCCCGGACCTCCTCGAGCGCGCGCCGCACGGCCTCGGCCAGCCCGCCCGCCTCGGCCCAATGGCGCTCGACCAGGTGCGCCAGCACCTCGGTGTCGGTCTCGGACTTGAACACGTGGCCCTCGGCCTGGAGCCGGGTCTTGATGGGCAGGTAGTTCTCGAGGATGCCGTTGTGCACGACGACGATGGAGCCCGTGCAGTCGGTGTGGGGGTGCGCGTTCTCCTCGGAGGGCCGACCGTGGGTCGCCCACCGCGTGTGCCCGATGCCGAGGGGCCCGTCGAGCGGCCGCTCACGGAGGACCGCCTCGAGGTTCCGGAGGCGGCCGGCGCTGCGCCGCACCTGGAGCACGCCGTCGGCGACGACGGCGACGCCCGCGGAGTCGTACCCGCGGTACTCGAGGCGCTTCAGGCCGTCGAGGATGATGCCCGTCGCGCCGCCCGAACCGATGTACCCGACGATCCCACACATCGCGTCGTCACCTCGCTGGGAGAGTTGGCCACTGGCGCGGCTCTGAGCGAGCAACCGCCGTGCCAGCCCCGAGACGCCCTCGTTCACGCTCGCCGGACGGCCGGAGGGCCGAGTTGGCGGCCCCGGGCCGTTGCGGCCGCGCAACCCCGAACGCCGCGCCACGTTTCACGTCCGGCCGCTCCGGGGCGGCGGCGCGGCGGGCGGTCAGGGCGCGGACGACGGCGACCCGCCCCGCGCCGCTCGGGCGGCGCGTCGACGTCCTGTCCAGCCCTCCTTGACAACCTGCGGGGCGCGCTCGAGCGCCAGGGCCCCGGGGGGAACGTCCTGGGAGATCACCGAGCCCGCGCCGACGTAGGCGTCGTCGCCGATCGTGACGGGCGCGACCAGGCTCGAGTTGGTCCCCACGAACGCCCGCGCGCCGATCCGGGTCTGGTGCTTCCGCTCGCCGTCGTAGTTGCACGTGATCACGCCGGCGCCGATGTTCGCGCCCTCCCCCACGGTGGCGTCGCCGATGTAGCCCACGTGGTGCGCCTTCACCCGGCGCCCGATGGTGGCCTGCTTGATCTCGATGAAGTTCCCGATGTCCGCCTCGCGCTCAATCCGCGCGCCCCGGCGGAGGCGCGCGAACGGACCGAGCTGCGCGTCGTCCTCCACCCGGCACGCGTCGAGCACGCAGTAGGGCCGGAGCGTGACGCGATCGCCCAGCACGGAGTCGGTGAGCTGCGAGCCGGTCCCGATCTCGCAGCCCTCGCCCACCGCGGTCCGCCCGGCGAGGCGCACGCCCGGATGGAGCACGGTGTCGCGGCCGACCGTGACGGTCGTATCGACATAGGTGACCGCGGGGTCGACGATGGCCACCCCGGCGGCCATCAGGCGGTCGAGCGTCTGCGCGCGGAGCCGGCCCTCGAGGAGCGCGAGCTGCCGGCGGTCGTTGACGCCCGCCACCTCGAGCGGGTCCGCCACCGGCACGCCCTCGATCCGGCTCCCGCGTCGTGCGAGCTCGGCGATCACGTCCGTCAGGTACAGCTCGCCCTGGGCGTTCCGGGGCGCGCGGCGAGCCACGGCGTCGAGCGCCGGCCAGAGTCGCGCGGGATCGAAGCAGTAGATGCCGGAGTTGCACTCGCGGCCGCGACGCTCGGCCGGGGTCGCGTCGCGCTCCTCGACGATGGCGCGGACGCGCCCGGCGCGACCCCGGCGGATGCGCCCGTATCCCGTCGGGTCGGGTGGCACGAAGGTCAGGACCGTGGCGGCGGCGCGGGTGGCGCGATGCCGGCCGAGAAGCCCGGCGAGGGTCTCGCGCCCGAGGAGCGGCACGTCCCCGTAGAGGAGGAGGAGCTCGGCGGCACTCGCCGCCACGGCCGGCCGCGCGCGGCGGAGCGCGTCGCCCGTCCCTCGCGGCACGGGCTGCTCGACGAAGCGCGGGGCGAGGTCGGCCAGCGCCGCGCGGACGGCCTCGGCCCCGGGCGAGACGACCACGACCGTCCCCGCCACCCCGGCCTCCCGCACGAGCGCGACCGGATAGCGGACGAGCGGTTGGCCGCCCAGCGCGTGGAGGATCTTCGGCCGCCCGGACCGCATGCGCTTGCCCTCGCCCGCGGCGAGGACCACGGCCCAGGTCTCGCGCGGCGCGGGCGCGGACCCGGCCCGGCCGCGTCCCGCGCGTCTAGCCACGGACCGTCACCGGCCGGCGGGCCGGGCCGCCATGACGGATCAGCCGCGCCAGGACGCGCCCGAGCTTCTCGGGATGATGCCGGGCGAGCTCGGTCGGGCTCGCGAGGTCCGCCTCGGTGAGCCAGACGCCCAGCGCCCGCACGCGGTCGCGATCGTTCACGACGGGGCTCGCGCCTGTCCGCGCGTAGCGGGCCACCACGTCCGGCGGGAAGGACCGGCCGTGCGCCACGATGCCGTCGATGACACCGCGCCCGCCGTGGGCATACACCGCGGCGAGATGGTCGCCGAGGGACATGCCGTCCGTCTCCCCCGGCTCCGTCATCAGGTTCGCCACGCAGATCTTGAGCGCCGCGGCCGCCCGCAGCGCGTCGGCGACGCCGCCGACGAGGAGGTTCGGAATGAGGCTCGTGTAGAGCGAGCCGGGCGCCAGCACGACGACGTGGGCGTGCGCGATCGCCTCGAACACCTCGGGCAGGGCCCGCACGTCGCCGGGCTCCAGGAAGACGCGCTGGATCGGCACGCCCTGCCCGGGAATGTTCGACTCGCCGAGCACGCGCCGGCCGTCGGCCAGCTCGGCCCCGAGCCGCACGACGTCGAGCGTCGAGGGCAGGATCGTCCCCCGCACGGCGAGCACCTTCCCCGAGATGCGGATCGCGTGGAGGAAGTTGCCCGTGATCTGGGTGAGGGCCGCGAGGAAGAGATTGCCGAAGCTGTGGCCCGCCAGCTGCCCGTCGCCCGCGAACCGGAACTGGAAGAGCTCCGCCATCAGGGGCTCCACCTCCGCGAGGGCGACGAGGCAGTTGCGGATGTCGCCGGGCGGCAGCACCTGGAGCTCGTCGCGCAGCCGGCCCGAGCTCCCGCCGTCGTCGGTCACGGTCACGACCGCGGTCAGCGCCGTCACCCGGGTGCCGAGGTAGCGCTTGAGCGCCGTCAGGATGACCGGCAACCCGGTGCCGCCGCCGATCGCCACGACCCGGCGTCCCCCGTCGTGTCGGCCGCGCGCCGCCATGTCCCGATCTTAGCGCACGCGGGGAGAGGCGCCCGCGATCCGCGATGGCGCGCGGAGCCAGGCGAGGAGCGCCGCGAACGCCGGCGGCGGCGGCGCCTCGAAGCGCAGCCGGGCGCCCGTGACGGGGTGGTCGAACCCGAGGACGGCCGCGTGGAGCGCCGGGCCGCCGAGCGCGATGACGCGGGCCGCGAGGTCGGGGTCGGCCGGCGCCGTTCCGCGCCGGCGGTAGGTCCGGTCGCCGACGACGGGCGCGCCCAGATGGGCGAGGTGGACGCGGATCTGGTGAGTGCGGCCGGTCCCGAGGATCGCCTCGATCAGGGTCAGGGGGACCGGGCGCGCGAACCGCTCGAGGACCCGGTACCGAGTGAGGGCCGGCCGCCCTGCCCCGGCCGGCCGCACCGCCATCCGCAGGCGATCGCGCGGATCCCGACCGATCGCGGTCTCGATCACCCCGGCCGCGTGCGGGAGGCGTCCCTGCACCAGGGCGAGGTAGCGCCGCTCGACGGTGCGCGCCTTCAGCTGGCGCGCGAGCCCGAGGTGCGCCCGGTCGTGCTTGGCGACCACGAGGAGGCCCGAGGTGCCCCGGTCGAGCCGGTGGACGATCCCCGGCCGGCGCACGCCACCGATCCCGGACAGCTCGGCCCCGCAGTGGGCGAGGAGGGCGTGGACCAGCGTCCCCGTCCGGTGGCCCGCGCCGGGATGCACGACGAGCCCGACGGGCTTGTTCACCACGAGGAGGTCGGCGTCCTCGTGGACGACGTCGAGCGGGATCGGCTCGGGCACGAGCGCGACGGGCTCGGGCGGTGGGACCTCGACGGTCACGCGCGCGCCCGCGCGCAGCCGGTGGCTCGCCTTCGCGTGGCCACCGGCCACGGTGACCTGCCCGCCGGCGATCAGCGCCTGGAGCCGGGTGCGCGACAGGTCGGGCGCGTGGGCCTGAAGGAAGCGATCGAGCCGGGTCCCCGCGGCCCCGGGCTCCACGACGAAGCTCCGGAGCGCCGGGAGGCCAGGCTCAGGCGTCGACGGCGTCCCGTCGCGGGACATCGTCCCGCCCGAACGCCAGCTCGGTGGCCAGGAGGCAGACGCCCACCGTGATCGCCGAATCGGCCACGTTGAACGCCGGCCAGTGGTAGGAGCGCCAGAACACGTCGATGAAGTCCACCACCGCTCCGAGCCGCCAGCGATCGAGCAGGTTGCCGGCGGCGCCGCCGAACACGAACCCGATCGCCACGCGGGCGAGCGCGCTCCCGCGGGGCAGGATCCGGAACGCGAGCGAGCCCAGGAGCGCGAGCGCCGTCAGGGAGAACAGGGTGACGATCCACCGCCACCGGGGCGGAACGCCGGCGAAGATCCCGAACGCGACGCCGGGATTCATGACCAGCACGAGGTGGAAGAAGTCCGGGATCACGACCACGGGGTGCGTGGCGTCGAGCCGCGCGAGCGCCCACCGCTTGGTGAGCTGGTCCGCGACGAAGATCACCGTCGCGAGCCCGAGGATCAGCGTCATCGGCCGGCGCCGGCGCGGATGATCGGCAGGCAGCGCTCGCAGAGGGTCGGGTGCTCGGCATCCATCCCGACCGCGGGGCTCCACGTCCAGCACCGGCCGCACTTCTTGCCGGTCGCGTGCCGGACGTCCACCGCGAGGCCCGGCAGCGCCGTCTCGTGGAGGACGACGCGATCCGGTCCGGTCGCGGCGTCGGCGGGGAGCGCGTCGAACTCGACGTCCAGCTGGGACACGATGAGAAGCTCCCGGAGGAGGGCCTTGCCGGCCTGCTCCATCAGGACGCGGAGACCCGGCTCGGTCACGTGGAGCACGACGCGCGCGTCGAGGGCCGCGCCGATCAGCTTCGCCGCGCGGGCCTGCTCGAGCGCCTTCGACGTCTCGCTGCGCAGGCGGAGCAGCGTGTCCCAGCCCCGCTCGAGGCTTTCGTCGAGCCAGCGCGCGCGATCGAGCGCCGGGAAGTCGGTGAGGTGGACGCTCGCCGCCTTGCCCGGCGTGCGGACGTGGTCCCAGACCTCCTCGGCCGTGAACGTCAGGATCGGCGCCATCAGGCGGACCAGCGCGTCCAGGATCCGGTAGCACGCGGTCTGGGCCGCCCGCCGCCCGGGCGCGGTCGCCGCCGACGTGTAGAGCCGGTCCTTCAGGACGTCGAGGTAGAGCGCCGAGAGGTCCACCGCGCAGAAGTTGTGGAGGCTCTGGAACGCGAGGTGGAACTCGTAATCCTCATAGGCCTTCCGGACCCGCTCGATCGTCCGGTGGAGCCGGAGCATCGCCCAGCCGTCGAGGCCGGTCAGCGCCGCGTCCGGGACCGCGTCCGTCGCGGGATCGAAGTCGGCGAGGTTCCCGAGCAGGAACCGGCACGTGTTCCGGACCCGGCGGTAGGCCTCCGCCAGCTGGCCGAGGATCTCGTCGGACAGCCGGATGTCCTGCGTGTAGTCCTCGCCCGACGCCCAGAGCCGCAGGATCTCCGCGCCGTGCTTCGCGATGACGTCGTCGGGCGCCACCGTGTTCCCGACGGACTTCGACATCTTGCGGCCCGCGCCGTCGACCACGAACCCGTGGGTGAGGACGGCGCGGTAGGGCGGGGCCCCGCGCGTGCCGACGGCCTCGAGGAGCGAGGAGTGGAACCACCCCCGGTGCTGGTCCGACCCCTCGAGGTACATGTCCGCCGGCCAGCGGAGCGCGCCGTGCTTCTCCAGCACCGCGGCGTGGCTGCAGCCGGAGTCGAACCAGACGTCGAGGATGTCCGTCTCCTTCCGGAACGCGCGACCCCCGCACTTCCGGCACGCGGTCCCGGACGGAAGGAGCTCCGCGGCGGAGCGGAGGTACCACTCGTCGGCGCCCTCGCCCGCCTCCATCCGCGCCGCGACGTGCTCGACCACCGTCTCCTCGAGGAGGATCGTCGCGCAGGCCTCGCAGTAGAACGCCACGATCGGCACGCCCCACACGCGCTGCCGCGAGATCGTCCAGTCGGGGCGATGGGCGATCATGTTCGTGATGCGCTCCTCGCCCCACGGCGGGACCCACTGGACCGTCGGCAGCGCGGCGAGCGCCTGCTGGCGGAGCGTGCCGGCGTCCCCGCCCCGCGGCGCCTGGTCGAGCGCGATGAACCACTGCTCGGTCGCCCGGAAGAGCGTCGGGTTCTTGCACCGCCAGCAGTGTGGGTACGTGTGGGTGAGCGGCACTTCCGCCACCAGGGCGCCGCGCTCCCTCAGGAGCGCGATGATCTTCGGATTCGCGTCCCACACGGTGAGGCCGGCGAAGTGCTCGACCTCCGGGATGAAGCGCCCGTCGTCGTCCACCGGGTTGTAGATCGGCAGCCCGAGAGACCGTCCGAGCTCGTAGTCCTCCTCGCCGTGGCCGGGCGCGATGTGGACCAGGCCCGTCCCCGCGTCCATCGCGACGAACCCGGCGGCCGCGATCCGACCCGTGCGCTCGATCCAGGGGTGCCGGTACTCGAGCCCGGCGAGCTCGGCGCCCTCGAAGGTGCGGAGGCGGCGCGGGGCCGGGAGGCGTGCGATCCGGACGAACGGCTCGACGAGGCGCTCGGCCACGAGCAGCGTCTCGTCGCCGGCGTCCAGGGCGACGTACTTCTCGCCCGGGTTCACCGCCACCGCCAGGTTCGCGGGCAGGGTCCAGGGTGTCGTGGTCCAGATCACGACCGACGGTCGCGGGGCCGCGGCGAGCCCGGGGAGCGCCGACACCAGCGGGAACTTCACGTAGACCGACGGGGTGCGCTGCTCCTCGTACTCCACCTCCGCCTGCGCGAGGGCGGTCTTGCAGTGCATGCACCAGTGGACGGGCTTGAGCCCCTTGTAGACGAGCCCCCGGCCCACGAAGCGGCCGAACTCGCGGACGATGGTCGCCTGGTAGGCGGGCGCCATCGTGAGATACGGATGCGCCCAGTCCCCGAAGATCCCGAGCCGCCGGAACTCCGCGCGCTGGATGTCGATGAACCGGAGCGCGTAGGCCCGGCACCGCCGGCGCTTCTCCGTCGGGTCCATGGCGCGCCGCACGTCGTTCCCGGCCTTGTCGAGGCCGAGCTCCTTGTCGACTTGGTGCTCGATGGGCAGTCCGTGGCAGTCCCACCCCGGCACGTAGACGGCGTCGTGTCCGAGCATGGTCCGCGACTTGACCACGATGTCCTTCAGCACCTTGTTGAGCGCGGTGCCCATGTGGATGTGGCCATTCGCGTAGGGCGGGCCGTCGTGGAGGATCCAGACGGGGCGGCCGCGGCCACGGGCGCGGAGCGCCCCGTAGAGATCCTGGGCGTCCCAGCGACGGAGGCGCTCGGGCTCCCGCTGGGGCAGGCTCGCCCGCATCGGAAAGTCGGTGCGCGGGAGGTGGAGGGTCGCCTTGTAGTCCATGAGACTGGAAACTGCGCGGCAGATCCCCGCCGCGCAGTGCACAAAAGCTAGCATCCATGCGTATTTGTGTCAAGAAATGGGGCGCGGGCTGGGCCCACCGCCGGCGTTCCCGGGGTGCGGCCCGGTCAGGACCTCACCCGGCCCACGGCGCGGGACAGGCGAGCGGCGCGGGCTGATGGTTCCGATGCCACGCCGTCTCGAACACCACCATCCTCTCGTCGCCCGAGACGACGTTGTGGTTCAGCGTGACCGCGGCGATCGGCCGGAACAAGTCCCCGCGCGAGGACATCAACGTGAACCACACCGGGAACACGACGAGGTACTCCGGGCACCGCCGCCCGAGATAGCGGAGGACGGCCGCCTCGCCCTGCCGGCGATAGGGCAAGACCTCCGGGGTCCCGAGCCCCAGCAGGTCGATCACTCGCCGTCGCCCGAAGTACGAGAGCGCCCCGAGGTCGTTCAACGCGATGAGCGTGTCCGGCGGCGTGTGGGCCGCGATCCAGCGCCCGAGCTCGACCTGCTGCCCGTTGATGTTCTGGACGGCCCACGCATAGGTCGTGGCCTCGGCCGGGGCACGCGCGACGAGGGCGAGGAGCAGGACCGCGGCCAGCGCGACGCGGACGCGCCGGTTGGACACCCCGCGCCAGAGGCGCTCGAGCCCGGCCAGGGCGATGACCACGGCCAGGGGGAGGAGGTGCGTCGAGTAGCGGCCGGTCTGGAAGGTCGGACCCCGGTAGGGCGCGACGAGCGCCGACGCGATCGGATGGAGGATGAGCACGAGCGCAAGCCACCGGAGTCGGCTCCGGCGGACCACGAGGAGCCCGACGACCAGGAGCAGGGGCAAGGCCACGTGGTCCTGGAACAGCACCTTCCCCCACTCTTTCAGGAAGAACCAGACGTAGCGGTGAATCAGGGCCCAAGGCGCGGCCAGGCCCTCCGCCTGCCCGATCAGCCCGGCCTCGACCTTCGCCGCGGCGGTGGCGGGCAAGAATCGGCCGCCCACGACGAGGTTGAACGCGACCGACGGGGCGACCACGGCCGAGGACACGGCGAGCCGGCGGACCGCGGCGGACCAGTGCCCGGCGCCGAGCACGTGGAGCGCGATCAGGAGGCTCGCCTCGGGCCGGGCGAGCGTCGCCAGCCCGAGCCCCGCGGCCCCCAGCAGGGGCCGGTCTCGCACGATCGCCCAGCTCGCGGCGGCCACGCACAGAGCCGCGAGCGGCACCTCCATCCCGGAGAGCGCCCCCCACACGAGGCGGCCGAGCGTGAGCGCGGCCAGGCCGGCGCCCCAGGCCAGACCCGGCGGGAGCTCCGCCGCGGTCGCCAGGCGGCGCGTGACGAGCCCGGTGGCCGCCCAGCAGACGATCCCGAGCGTCTTCGTCGCCGCGAGACCCGGGATACCCAGCCAGAGCAGGCCCGCCAGCACCACGGTCCAGAGGGGCGCCGTGGAAACGGCCACCGGCTCGCCCGGATTGATCGCGAAGCCGCCGCCGGTCGCCAGGTTGTCGGCGAGGCGGAGGTGGATCCAGCTGTCGTCGAGGGGCAGGCCCGGTGCGCCCGCGATCCAGGCCTCGGCGGCGAGAAAGGCGGCGAGGGCCAGCGAGCCCGACGCGAGGAGGAGCGCGTCCCAGCGGTCGAGGCCCCCGACCGACGGCCGCACGGCCCGCTCTCCTACCGGCGAAGTCGGGCCATGGCCGTCACGGGCACCAAGTGGTACCCCGCATGCTCGACCTCGCCCCGACTGACACGCTCCACGTAGAGGGATCGGCCGTGGGACAGCGGCTGCGCCTCGACCGCGGCCGGACGGGGCAAGCTCGGATGCCACTCGTCGACGACCCAGACCACGCGGCGTGTCGTCGGGGGAAGCGGCACACGCCAGTCGGCGACGGCCGCCATGCTGGCGAGCTCGCGCGACCGCAGATAGCCGGGGCGCGTCTCGCCGAGTCGGAGGTGGTACGCCGCATACTCGGGCAGATAGTACATGACGTGGCGGAACCAGGGATACGAACGCGGATTGCCGAGCTCCGTCACCAGCACGGTGTCGCGAGGATCGAACCGGCGGCGGATCGCCGTCACGTAGTCGCCGATCACCGCGTCCTGCTCCCGCAGCCCCGCCGCGGTGTGGGCCCAGAGCCGGAACCGGTAAAGCGTGCGCAGCTCCGCCGCGACCCGCACCGGCCACCGAGCATCGGCCGGCGGGCTCGACACGTCCACCGGTCCCGCCGCGGTGAAGAACAGCACGTGGGCGCCGAGCGCAGCGGCGGTGGCCAGGCCCGCCGTCCACGCGCGCCACCGCGCGCCCGCGCTTCGCGCCAGATCCCACGAGACGCCCTCGGCCAGCGCCCGGCCCACGAGGAGATACAAGGCCGGGAGGATCGTCAGCAGGTACCCGTGCTGGCCGAGGTGCACGAGGAGGTAGACCCCGAGGGCCGGGACGATCCAGAGCGCGAACAGGGCCGCGCGGGCGCCGTCCGCGCGGGCACGGCGGGGGGCGCCGCGCAGGTCCCACGCGAGGACCGGCAGGAAGACCCCGAGACCCACGACGAGCGCCTCGCCCAGGCCCACCACGTTCCGGGGCCAGCCCCCGCCCACGAGCGTGGTGGCACGGACCGTCGATTCGTAGAGCTCGAGGGAGGCGCTCACGTAGCGCTCGATCCCGGTCAGCCACAGCATCGGGCCAAGCCATGCCGCCACCGTGAGGAGGACGAGCCCCGCGCCGGCGAGGACCGGCCCCGACCGGCGGAACCCGCGCCACGCCATGCCAAGCCAGAGCGGGCTCAGGATCACGAGCATCGACGGGCGCACGCCGCCCGCGAGCCCCAGGAGGACGGCGGAGGCGACGAGCGCCCGCACGCTGCCCCGCCCCATCGCCCACGCGCCGACGGCTACGCCTGTCGCCAGGGCCGCCTCCGCGGTGTAGGAGAGCCCGACGACGCCGTACGCCCAGAACAAGGGACTCACCGCGAGGCCGAGCGCCGCGAGCACGGCCGGCGCGCGCCCGTAGAGATGCCAGCCGAGCTGGTAGAGCAGGAGCACCGCCGCCGCGCTCGCCACCGCTGCCAGCCCGCCGAGCGTCGCGGCCGGATCCCCGAGCACGGGCTCCGCCAGGCGGCCGAGCAGGACGTAGAGGATGTAGCCGGGCGGATGCGGCTGGTGACGGACCACGTCGTAGCGGTCGAGCGCGAGCGCGAACTGGACGGCGTCCCACGTCGGGAGGAGCCGCACCCGGTAGGGCCAGCGGGTCAGGAGCGTGAGGCTCGCGATGGCTAGCGCCAGCCCCCAGTCCGTCGGCGGGAGTTTGGCTGGCGACGTCGGCGAGAAGCCGGATGAGGAGGTCATGGGCGCCAGCGGGACGGCGTTACGGCGGTGCGGAAACGCGGCGGGACGGGCGGGGGACGGTCAGGCGGAGCTCAGGCGCCCTTCTTCTCCTCGTGCTTCTCGGGCGAGTCCGCCTCATTCTGTCCCTTTTTGAACTCGGACATGCTCTTGCCGAGGCCGCGCGCCAGCTCGGGGAGCTTCTGTGCCCCGAACAGGAGCAAGACGATGATGAGGATGATCATCAGCTCCTGATAGCCCAATCCGAACATGCGAGCCCTCCTCGGTAAAGTGTCCCATACCTTACCCCGTTTCAGCAGGCTGTCAATCAGCGGCGCCCCTGACAGACGCGGGTCCCGGGACGCTCGGGCGATCAGCCGGCGGGAGCCCCGTCGCGGAGCACGCGCTTGTCCCCCACCCGGACGGTCACCCGCTGGGTGTCGAGCCACTCGAGCAGGGGAATCGCGTACTTCCGCGAGATGCCGAGCAGGTCCTTGATGTCCTGGGGCGTGATGGCCTTGTGCGTCTGCAGGAAGGCGACGACCCGGCCGACGGCCTCCTGGAGGGGCTCGGCGTGGAAGTAGAGCCCCTCGCGGACCCGCACGAGCCGCCGCCCCTCCACCAGCAGCTGGGCCATCGCCTGCGGGGAGGAGCCGGTGAGCCCGAGCTTGGCGAAGGCCTCCTCCAGGGTCGGCGGGGCGACACCCGCGGCGCGGAACTCGGACTCGATCCGGTCGGACGCCGCCTGCTGGTCCTCGCTCAGGCGGACGGCGTGCCCGGCGCCCCGGACCTTGTCCTTGTCGACGACGAGGACGCCGGACGCCGCGAAGCGGTCGAGCAGGGCGAGGAAAACACGCTCCTCCAGGCTCCCGAGCCGCGTCCGGAGCTCCTCCTTCGACATGCCCGGCTTGAGCGGCTCCCGGGCGTGGAACGCCGCCAGCACCGTGGCCGCCTCGTCGCGGAGGCGCGCCGCGGTGTCCGCGTGCACGTACCACTCCCGGTCCACGACGAAGACGCGCCCGCGCGCCACCAGCTCCTGGAGGTGTCGACGGAGCGCCTCCGGCCCGAACGCCGTCCGCGCCCGGAGCTCCGCCGTGCGCGCCCCGCCGCCACCGACGCGCAGGATGTGCGCCTCGAGCACCGCGAGGGGATCCTCGCTCTCGAGAAGCCGCAAGCGCGCGGCGACGGCCGGGCTCCGCCGCGCCTTCGCCGGGGCGACGTCGAGGAGCGCGCCGCCGCCGATCGTCACCATCGGGGAGTAGCTCCGGATCACGTAGCGGTCTCCGGGGAGGGCCACGACGGGCGCCTCGAGGCGTAGCTGGACGTGGCCGGTCTGGCCGGGCTCGATGGACGTGCCCGTCACCGGGTGCACCCGCGCCATGACCTCGCTCGTGCCGACGTGAAAGCGCACGCGCTGGCGCATCTTGAGCGGGGCCGGCGCGTCCGCCAGGAGCTCGCACGTCGCGTCCAGCATGTAGGTCGGCTGGAGAAGCCCCGGCAGCGACAGCACGTCGCCGCGTTCGATCGCAGCCCGCTCGACGCCCTGGAGGTTCACCGCCGCCCGCTGGCCGGCGACCGCCGTCGGCACCGGATGCCCGTGGGTCTGGATGCCGCGCACCTTGGCCTGCACCGCGCGCGGGTAGACCTCCACGCGCTCGTCGAGGGCCAGCTGGCCGGCCGCGACGGTCCCGGTCACCACCGTCCCGAACCCGCGAATCGTGAAGACGCGGTCGATCGGCAGGCGGAAGGTCGCATCGATGCTCCGCGCGGGCACCGCGCGCGCGAGCGCCGCGAGGGCGTCACGGAGCGCCGGCAGCCCCTCGCCGGTCTTGGCCGAGACCGGAAGGATCGGCGCCCCCGCGAGGAACGTCCCGCGCAGGAAGCCGCGGACGTCCTCCTGGACCAGCTCGAGCCAGTCGGGCTCGGCGAGGTCCGCCTTGGTCAGCACGACCAGGCCGCTCCGGACCCGGAGCAGCTGGCAGATCGCCAGGTGCTCCCGTGTCTGCGGCATCACGCCCTCGTCCGCGGCGATGACCAGCATGACGAGGTCGATCCCGCCCACCCCCGCCAGCATGTTCTTCACGAACCGCTCGTGCCCGGGGACGTCGACGATCCCGACGGTGAGTCCCTCGCCGAGCTCGAGGTGGGCAAAGCCGATGTCGATGGTGATCCCCCGCTCCTTCTCCTCCTTGAGGCGATCGGGATCGATCCCGGTCAGCGCCAGGACCAGGCTCGACTTGCCGTGGTCGATGTGGCCCGCGGTGCCGGCGACGACGTGGCGCACGGGCGGCCGACTAGGCGAGCGCCGCGAGCGCGGCGGCGAGTGCCGGGACCTCGTCGTCCATGACCGTCCGGCAGTCGAGCAGAAGCCGCTCGTCGGCGATGCGGCCGATGACCGGCGGCCGCCCCGCACGGAGCGCCGCGTCGAGAGCCGTGGCAGGCCGCGCCGGGGTCCCGAGCGCGAGCGCGGCGGTGGGGAGCGCCGCCAGCGGGAGCGCGCCGCCGCCGACCTCCGAGCGGTCGGCCACCACCGCGAGGCCGAGCGTCCGGCGCGCGGGCGCCGGGACCCGCCCGAGAACCCGCCGGGCCCGGCGCCGGACGACCTCGGCGGCCTCGCTCAGCATGCGGAGGGTCGGGATCTCGCGGGCCGCCGTCGCCGGATCCTCGTAGGCGCGGAGGGTGGCCTCCAGCGCGGCGAGCGTGAGCTTGTCGATGCGGAGCGCGCGGTTGAGCGGGTTCTCGCGGAGCCGCGCCACGAGCGCCCGGCGGCCCACGACGAGGCCCGCCTGCGGGCCGCCGAGCAGCTTGTCACCCGAGAACGTGACCAGATCGGCGCCGGCGGCGACCGTCTCCGGAACCGTGGGCTCCCGCGGCAGCCCCCACGGCCGGAGGTCGAGGAAGCAGCCAGAGCCCAGGTCCTCAAGCACCGGCACGCCGCGAGTCCGGCCGAGCTCCGCGAGCTCGGCGGTGGGGACGCTCTCCGTGAACCCGACCACGCGGTAGTTCGAGGGGTGCACCTTGAGGAGCAGCGCCGTCTCCGGCGTGATCGCGGCCGCGTAGTCGGCGAGGCGTGTCCGGTTCGTGGTCCCGACCTCGACGAGCTGCGCGCCGGACCGGGCCATGATGTCCGGGATCCGGAACGCCCCGCCGATCTCGATCAGCTCGCCCCGAGACACCACCACCTCGCGCCCCCGGGCGAGCGACTCGAGCGCGAGCAGGACCGCCGCCGCGTTGTTGTTGACCACGAGCGAGGCCTCGGCGCCGGAGAGACGGGCCAGGAGCGGGTCCACGTGCTCGTAGCGCGAGCCGCGCGTCTTCGTGCGCACGTCCAGCTCGAGGTTCGAGTAGCGTGCCGCGACGAGGGCGACCCGAGCCAAAGCGCTCGGGCCCAGCGGGGCCCGTCCGAGATTCGTGTGGAGCACCACACCGGTCGCGTTGATCACACGGTCGAGCGACCAGGCGCCCGCCTCGTCTAGCGCGGCGTAGACTCGCGGCAGGAGCGCCGGGGTCTCGAGGGCAACGGCCTCCAGGTCGGCGGGGGACGTGGCGGCGAGGACCGCGCGCCGCCGCTCGGCGAGCACCGCCCGCACCGCCTCCACCGTGCGGACGCGCGACGGCAGGGGTCGCCCCGCGAGGGCGCGCACGACCTCGTCGACCGACGGGAGCGCGCGGAGGCGGCTCCGGCGGCGCGTCGCCAGCCCGTCGGTGGCGGCGGGCGGGGCGCCGGCGACCGGCCGCCGGGAGGCGGGCCGCGGGCCGGCCACGTCAGGGCCTCAGGAGCGCTCGCACGGTGTCGAGGAGGTTCGCCTCCCAGCGGCCCGTCGAGACGCAGGGCAAGCCGGACCGGGGCCTGGGCGGCCCGCTGCCCCGCGTGTACGTGTCCGTGCGCATGCGCGTGTTGACCTGGACCGCCGTCTGCGTGGCCGAGACCGCCTCGACGAAGATGGTGAACGCGACCTGCGCATCGCCCTCGACCCGCTCGTCCCCGAAGCGTCCGCAATCGGCGTAGAGCCCGATCGTCGTCGGCACCGCCTCGGAGGCGATCACGCCCGAGTCCCGGGCGATGGTCCGGACCTGCACGTTCTCGCGGGCGAGGGCCCGGACGAGCGCCCGCCACACCTGGTCGTAGGGGGCGTCGATCTGCTCCGTGTACGCGCTCGGCAGCACCGGGGCGACGTAGGCGCGGCTGCACCCGGCGAGGGCGAGGAGGCCCAGCGTTCCGACGAGCGCGCGGGCGCCGACCAGCCGTCGCATGGGCGTCAGCGGGGGTGGTGGTCGATGCCGCGATAGGCGTCGACGAAGCGCACCACCCGGCGCTCGTCGAGCTCGTCCATCTTGTCGATGCGCGTCCACGCCGTGAGCGCGATGCAGCGGTCCAGCCCGGGATACGGCGCCAGGACCACGTGGTCGGGATAGCGGTCGACGATCGCGCGGAGGCCCGCCTGGACCTGGTCCGCGCACTGGGGCTTGTAGTTCACCACGACGCCGCCGTCCTCGAGGTTGTGGACCTGGAGCTCCTTCGCGATGGGCCGGGCGTGCACGCCCCACGGCGCGATGTACGGAAGATGCGGGCCCGAGGTCGGCGGGTCCGAGTTGTAGGCCACGTGGGGTGTCTCGGCCGTCGGGATGTGGTCGTTTCCGAGGCTCGGCATGAACTCGCCCGGGATCGGCCCGCGGGCGCGCGCGTAGAGCCAGCCGGCCATGACGATCACCACCAGCCCCGCCACCACGGTGGCGCCCACGACGACACGGCGGCGCTGTCGCCGCGTCAGGGCGAAGCGCGTCGGGGCCGCGGCGTCAGTCGCCCGCCCGCCGCCGCCGCTTCGCTTCGGCTGTCCCTTGCGCGCCTTGGCCATGTCCCTCGCGTTCCCTGGGCGACTCCACCGCCCGCGTGCCCCGCCCCCGGCCATGGCGGAAGCGCGTGGGAGTCGAACCCACCTCGAGCTTGTCTAGAACCCGACACCGGATTTGAAGTCCGGGAGGCCCACCGGGATCCTATGCGCTTCCGGTCCGGAAAATTGGATCGAGTGTATCACCGCGGACGGCCGCCGGGCACGGACCCTAGCCGCCGACCAGCGGGGGGAGGACCGCGACGACGTCCGCTGGGCGGAGCCGGGCCGTCGGGGCGGCGTCGAGACCGTTCACGAGCAGGAGGCGCGGCACCTCGTCGGGGATGCGGAGCTCCCGCAGGAGATCCCCGACCGTCGCGCCCGCCGGGAGCGCGACGCGGAACGCGCCGCGCCGGAGCCCCGGCGGCCCGTAGTCGGCCAGGTTCGCGAAGAGGTGGACCTCCACCTCCACGGTCGGCGCGCGGCCGGGCGTGTCAGGCGCCGTAGATCTTGCGCAGCTCTCCCGCCGCCCACTTGACCGCCTCCTCGGGGGCCGCGCCCTGCAGGCTCCGCGCGAACATGTCGACGACGACGTACTTCGACAGGGCCTCGGTCGCCTTCCGCCCCGGGGGACCCGCATGGCCGACCTGCCGCGCCGACAGGAGCGTCTCGCGGAAGACCGTGGTCTTCGGGTCCTTCGTCCAGAGCGGGTGATCGAAGAAGACCTTGGTCCCCGGGATGCCGAAGGTGTCCATCGTCTCGAAGTACTTGTCGTACTGCGCGCGGTCCATGTAGAAGCGGATGAAGTCCTTGGCGACGGACTGGTTCTTCGAGTACTTCATCACGCAGCTGTTCCAGGCCGGCAGCCAGTAGAACCGGCCCGCCGGCCCCGGCGGGAAGTGGCCGTGGTTCGTGCCCCGGTAGACGTCGGGGGCCTGCTTCCGCGCCGCCACGTAGATGCTCGGCGCGTTGCCGGTGAGCGAGATGTCCGACGACAGGAAGGACCGGTTGTTGTTCGAGTCGTCCCAGCCGAGCCCGCCCTCGTCGAAGACCTCCTTCCAGAGCGCGTTGTTGAACTTGACGGCCTCGACCGCCGCCTTCGCGTCGAGGACGACCGTCTTGCCGTCCTTGTCGACCTCCATCCCGCCCCACATCCACACGAGGGGGTAGCACCAGTTGTTGGGGTCGTTGATGCTGTGGCCGAACGCCTGACCGAAGGGCTTGCCCTTGGCCTTCAGCGCTCGCCCCGCCGTCCGGAACTCCTCCCACGTCTGCGGGTACTTGAGGCCCTCGTCCCTGAACCAGTCCTCCCGGTACGTGATCGCCCAGGAGATGATGAACTGCGGGACGCCGATCCAGCGCCCGCCGCTGACCGTGTTGACCCGGGCGTAGTCGTACCAGCCGCCCTGCCGGCGGCCGATCTCCTCGGCGACGTCCGACACGTCCACCAGGGACGCCTCGTAGAGGTGCGGGTGATTGTTCGCGATGATGATGATGTCGGGCCCGGTCTGGGCCTGGACGGCCGCGGTGACGCGCGCCTGGATGTCATTCTGGTTGATCCGCTCGATCTGGACCTGCAGGCCGGCCTGCTTCCCGAACTCGGCCGCCTGCTGATCGAAGAGCGCGTCCGCCGCCTGGACGAAGTGGGACCACTGGAGGAGGTGGAGCCGCGTCCCCTTCGGCGCGGCCGGCGCCTGGGCGTGCGCCAGGATCTCCCGGAGCCCGCCGGCCGCCGCCGCGCCGGCCGTGGCGGCGCCGCGCAGCCAGGCGCGCCGGGAGAGAGTCGGGGAGTCGAGGGACCGGCCGCGCGCGTCGCGTGTCATGCGCTGACCCTCCTGCCGAGCACCCTCGGCGTCGAGACCGGCCAGCGGACCGGGAGGAGCGGGCGCGCCTCTAGGGCGAGTTGAGGCGGAGCCGCGCGCCGACCGCCAGCGGGTCGTCCAGGTCCATCCCGTTGACCCGCGCCAGGGTCTGCGGCGTCACCCGGTACCGGGCGGCGATGCCCGAGAGCGTGTCCCCCTTGCGGACGACCACCTCGCGGGGGGCGCCGGGGGCGGGCGAGGCGGCGGCGACCGGGGCCACGGGGCCCGCGGCGGCGACCGTCGGCACGACCAGCTCACGGATCCCGCGCAGTCGCCCGCCCGGCAGATGGTTCAGCTCGGCCAGCCGCTGCGTGGTCACGCGGTACAGCCGGGCGATCTCGGCGAGGGACTGGTTGCTCTTGATGCGGTGGACGCTCCACGTCGGGAGGCTCGACGGTGCGGCCGCCTGGAGCGCCGTCTCGAACCGGGCCCCCGCGCCGGGCGGGAGCCGGAGCGTGTAGCTCCCGAAGGGCGGCGTGATCCGCGCGAGGAGGGCCGGGTTCAGGTCGCGGACCTCCTCGACGGAGACGCCGCCGAGCCCGGCGATGGTCTCGAAGTCGAGGGCCCTGCGAATGGCCACCTCGTCATAGGCGAGCGGCGCCTCGAGTGTGACATCGAAGCCGTACCGCGTCGGCGCGCGCGTGATCACCGCGGCCGCGAGGATCTGCGGGACGAACATCTTCGTCTCGTCCGGCAGGTGCCGCGTCTGGGTCAGGGCCCAGAAGTCGCTCGTCCGCGCGCGCTGGATGGCCCGGCCCACGCGCGCCTCGCCCGCGTTGTAGCCGGCCTGGGCGAGGAACCAGTGGCCGAACAGGCCGTAGAGATCCCCGAGGTACGCCGCCGCCGCGATCGTCGACTTCACCGGATCGAGCCGCTCGTCGAGCCAACGGTCGATGACGAGCCCGTAACGGCGCCCGGTCGCTTCCATGAACTGCCACATGCCCTTGGCCCCGACCCGGGACACCGCCCGCGGCGAGAACCCGGACTCGATCATCGCAGTGTAGGCGAGCTCCTCGGGCAGCCCGCGCTCCCGGAAGATGCGCTGGATCATCGGCAGGTATCGACCCGACCGCGAGATCCACATCCCGAAACGCTCGCGGTCCCTTGCGACGAAGTGGTCGATCAGGGCCTCGACCGGGGCGTTGACCACCACGGGGTAGGTCGGCACCGGGAGCCCCGGCGGCACCTGGACGGTCGGGACACTCGACAGGCTGTCCCCTCGCTCGTCGGGGCCGGCCAGGCGCGGGAACGCGGGACGAATACGCACGCCGAGCCCGCCGTCCGGGCTCGGGTCCGTTGGCTCCACGGCCACGGGCGTCGGGGGCAGCTCGCTCTCGAGCTGACCGACAGACGGCGGCCGGGGCGGGACGGGGGGCTCGGGGACGGACGCGAGGCGGTAGGCGGGGCTATCGGCGCCGGGCCCGCCGACCAGCAATTGCGCGAAGGCGGGGAGCGGACAGAGCGTCGCCGTCGCGGTGACCAGCGCCACCCCGGTACCCAGCAACCTGCACCACCACGCTCGCACCCTCATGTAGTCGAAGCGGAGGACGACAGGACTATGAGTCGGGTCTTTGTAGCACGCGGTCCGGGCAGGTGTCAACCGGAAAACCGGTGACTGACGGATCATAAGTATCGGGGTCTAAAGGAGAATAGGTCAGAAGCGACGTCCACGACGGCTAGCGGATCGGCCCGACCAGCCACCGCGCGCGGTCCGAGAGCTCGAGCCCCACGCGCTCCCCGGCCACCACGCGGACCCGACTCAACCACACCTCCGCTTCCTTCGCGGGACCGGCCACCCGCGGGAGGAAGTTCCGGGTGCGGCTGTTCTGCCGAGCCTTCGGCTCGGCCCGCAGCTTCTCCGCCGCATACGGTGCCACGCGGACCAGGACGACGAGCCAGTCGCCCGACGGCACCGCGTCGAACGCGAAGAGCCCGGCCGTGTCGGTCTTCTGGCGCCACGGGTGGACCGGCTCCTCGGGGGCGCTCGCCGGGCTGACGGGGCGGCCCGAAACCGCGGGCGGGCGTGCCCCGGTCGAGGCCACGGGCGGCGCCGCCGGCTTCGGCGCCCGGGGCGCGGGCAGGGACGGCGGCTCGGCCACGAGGGGATCGACCACGGCCGGCGCCGTCTGGCGGTCGATCCGCCCCTGGTGGGCGGCGAGGGCGGCCTGGACGCGCGACACGGCCGATTCGTACTGGGAGCCCGAGGTCCGCGCGCTCTGCCGGATCCGGTCGAGCTCCGCCACGAGCGTCGGCGTGGCCGGGTACAGCGTGACGTCGATCCCGCTCAGCGGCGTCCACGCACCGACGGGGGATTCTTCCTCGACGGCCAATCGGCCCCAGACCATCCCTGGCGCGCCCAGGCTCCGGAGCGCCTCGGTCACCTCGGCCGCGGGGTCCTCGCCGACCGCACGGGCCCACCGCGGCGTCGCGGCCGCCACGAGCACCCCGAGCGCGAGGGCCGCGAGCCAGCGGGCGCGGCGAGTCACGCGGGCCGGCTCTTCCAGCGCCGGTGCACCCAGAACCACTGCTCCGGGTGGGCGCGGACGTGCCGCTCGAGGGCCTCGGTGTACCGCGCGGTGTTCACCTCGATATCGTGGTCGAGGTCGCCGGTGTTCGCCAGCGGAATCGGCGGGTCGAGGGCGAGCTCGTGGCCGCCGTCCGGCAGGCGGTGGATGAACGCCGGCACCACGGGCGCGCGGGTCTTGATGGCCAGGACGGCGAGGGCGCGCGAGGTCGAGGCCGGATGGCCGAGGAAGGGCACGAACACCCCGTCCCGGCCGGCGTCCTGATCGAGCAGGATGCCGATGCACTGACCCCGGGCGAGGGCGTCCCGCACGCCCTGGACGGCGTCCCGCTTCGAGATCGCGCGGAGGCCACTCCGCTCGCGGGCCCGCGCAATGACGGCGTCGAGGTACGGGTTGTCGAGGGGGCGGACCACGACGCTCAGGCCGAAGCCGGCCTGGCCGTGCGTTGCCGCCAGGAGCTCCCAGTTCCCGAAATGCCCCGTCAGGAAGAACACCCCGCGCCCCTCGGCCATCGCCTGGCCGATGTGCTCGGTGCCGTGGCCGCGCACGCGGGCGACCAGGCGGTCCGCCCGCCCGAAGTAGAGCCGGCAGCACTCCATGGCCGTCATGCCGAGGTGCTCGAAGCAGCGGCGGGCGAGCGCCGCGCGCGCGTCGGGGGCGAGCGTGTCGCCGTAGACGAGGGTCAGGTTGTCGAGGGCCACCCGGCGGCGGCCCGACAGGATCCAGTACGCCACCCGCCCGAGGCCGGCCCCGAGGGTCTGGGCGAGCCCGAGGGGAACGCGGCCAATCAGGCCGCCGACGAGGCTGACGATCCGCGCGACGGTCCACTGGCCGGCGCGGCCCAAGGGCGAGGCGGGGCGGCGCCGCCGTCCCACGGCCCTACCGCAACCAGCCGAGGAGCGCCGAGCTCACCCCGGCGATCAGCGCCGCCGCCGGGATCGTGAGGATCCACGCCCAGACGATCCGCCCGGCGATGCCCCAGCGCACCGCGGAGAGCAGAGCTCGAAGAAGCGCTCCTCGCGGGGGATCAGCCGGAACACGGGGCGCCTACCGCGGCCGGGCCGCGGCGTTGCGCCGGGCCCGCCACCACTCCACGCCGATCGGAATCAGCGACACGACGATGACGACCGCGATCACGATGTGAATGTACCGCCCGATGTCCGGAATCGTCCGGCCCAGAAGGTAGCCCGCCCACGTCAGGCTGAGGACCCAGCCGATGCCCCCGAAGACGTTGTAGGCGAGGAAGCGCCGATAGTCCATGCGGCCCACCCCGGCGACCACCGGCGCGAACGTCCGGATGATGGGGATGAACCGGGCCAGGACGATGGTCTTGCCGCCGTGGCGCTCGTAGAACTCGCGCGTCCGGTCCAGGTGGCCCCGGCTGAACCAGCGCGAGTCCTCCCGCGTGAAGATGTGGGGGCCCGTCCGGTAGCCGATCGCGTAGCCGACGCTGTCGCCCACGATCGCCGCCACGCTCAGCAGCAGGTTCAACAGCCAGATGTCGAGGCCGCCGGCGGCGGCCACCAGGCCCGCGGTGATCAGGAGCGAGTCGCCCGGCAGGAAGAACCCGATGAGCAGCCCGGTCTCGGTGAACACGATGGCGACGAGCGCCACGTATCCACCCCAGCGCACCAGCTCGTAGAGCGCCGCCGGGTCGGTGAGGGCCTGAAGGAGCTGCTCGACCACCGGTTCGTCGCGTCAGCGCGCCAGCGTGCCGATCCGCATGCCGTAGAAGGACCGCCACACGAACACCATCGACACGACGAAGAAGACGGCCGCGAGGGCGTGGCTGATCGCGGCGCCGCCCTCCGCGGTCAGCGTCACCGCCAGCTCCACCGCGAGCAGCCCGAAGAGCGTCGTGAACTTGATCACCGGGTTCATCGCGACCGACGACGTGTCCTTGAACGGGTCGCCCACCGTGTCGCCGATCACGGTCGCCGCGTGGAGCGGCGTGCCCTTTTCCTTCAGGTCCACCTCCACGACCTTCTTCGCGTTGTCCCACGCCCCGCCGGCGTTGGCCATGAAGATGGCCTGGTACAACCCGAAGAGCGCGATCGAGATCAGGTACCCGATGAAGAAGTACGGCTCGACGAAGGCGAAGGCCAGGGTCGAGAAGAAGATCGTCAGGAAGATGTTGAACATCCCCTTCTGCGCGTACTGGGTGCAGATCTCGACGACGCGCTTGCTGTCCTCGACGGAGGCCCGGGTCGCGCCCTCGAGACGGATGTTGGCTTTGATGAACTCGACGGCGCGGTAGGCGCCGGTGGACACCGCCTGGATCGACGCGCCGGTGAACCAGTAGATGACCGAGCCGCCGGTGATGAGGCCCAGCAGGAACGGCGGGTGCAGCAGCGACAGCTTGTCCAGGTTCTGGGTGAGCCCGTGGGTGAGCAGCACGATGATCGAGAAGATCATCGTGGTGGCGCCGACGACCGCGGTGCCGATGAGGACCGGCTTCGCGGTGGCCTTGAACGTGTTGCCGGCGCCGTCGTTCTCCTCGAGCAGCGTCTTGGCGTGCTCGAAGTCCACGTCGAAGCCGTGCTCCTTCCGGATCTGCTGCTTGATGCCCGGCACCTGCTCGATGAGCGACAGCTCGAACACCGACTGGGCGTTGTCGGTCACCGGCCCGTAGGAGTCCACCGCGATGGTGACCGGCCCCATGCCGAGGAAGCCGAAGGCCACCAGGCCGAAGGCGAACACCGCCGGGGCGACCATCAGGCTCCCCAGGCCGGTCGTGCTCACGAGGTATGCGACGCCCATGAGCGCGGTGATCGTCATGCCGAGCCAGTAGGCGCTGAAGTTCCCGGCCACCAGCCCCGACAGGATGTTCAGAGACGCCCCGCCCTCGCGGGCCGAGGTGACGACCTCGCGGACGTGCGCCGACTCGGTCGACGTGAAGATCTTGACGAACTCGGGGATGACCGCCCCCGCCAGCGTGCCGCAGGTGATGACGGTGGACAGCTTCCACCAGAGGGTCCCGTCGCCGAGGCCGGGGATCAGGAGGTACGAGGCGACGTAGGTCAGCACCACGGACACACCCGACGTCAGCCAGACGAGGGAGGTCAGCGGGGCCTCGAAGTTCATCTCCCGGACACCGGCGTAGCGGCTCCGGGTGATGGTCTCGTTGATCAGATAGGACGCGCCGCTGGCCACGATCATCAGGACGCGCATGACGAAGATCCAGACCAGGAGCTGCACCTGGACCGTCGGGTCCTTCACCGCGAGCAGGATGAAGGAGATCAGCGCGACGCCGGTCACGCCGTAGGTCTCGAAGCCGTCGGCGGTGGGCCCGACCGAGTCGCCGGCGTTGTCGCCCGTGCAGTCGGCGATCACGCCCGGGTTGCGCGCGTCGTCCTCCTTGATGTTGAAGACGATCTTCATGAGGTCCGAGCCGATGTCGGCGATCTTGGTGAAGATGCCGCCGGCGATCCGGAGGGCGGCCGCGCCGAGGGACTCGCCGATGGCGAAGCCGATGAAGCAGGGGCCCGCGTACTCGCCGGGCACGAACAGGAGGATGCACAGCATCAGGAAGAGCTCCACGCTGATGAGCAGCATCCCGATGCTCATGCCGGACTCGAGGGGGATCGAGTACACCGGCAGGGCCTTCCCGGCGAGGCTCGCGAAGGCCGTCCGCGAGTTCGCGAAGGTGTTGATGCGCATGCCGAACCACGCGACGCCGTAGCTGCCGGCGATGCCGATGAGGCTGAAGAGCAGGATGATCAGGACGCGGAACGGATCGAGCCGGATCAACACGCCGTAGTACAGGACGATGACGAGGCCGATGAAGATCTCGAGGATCAGGAGGAACTTGCCCTGGGTCACCAGGTAGGTCTTGCAGGTCTCGTAGATGAGCTCGGAAATCTCCCGCA
>CAWGVS010000009.1:0-36621 GCA_963826115.1 uncultured Candidatus Rokubacteria bacterium
GCGGCGGTCATCCGCTCGAGGAGCCGCCAGTCGAGCGTGGCCGTCTTGGTCTGGCGCCAGCGGTCCCGTTCGGCAAGGACGGGATCGATCGCCGCGCGCGCCGCGCCGAGGTCCGCGGCGCCGGCCCGCGCCTCGTCGATGACGCGGCGGTAGATGCGCGGGTCATCCCGGAGTCTCGCGCGAGGGGTTCAAGCTATCACAGGCCGCTGGGAACGGTCCGTGGCCGGTGGCCGGTCCCCGTCGCGGCGAGCTTCAGGGGCTCAGCACCTCGTGCGCCGCGCTGTACGACCCGCCGGGCTGCGGGCCGCCCGAGAGGACGTGGATCCGCCCCTCGAAGGCGATGGCCGTGAGGCCGTGACGCGGGGTGGGCATGGGCGCGAGCGCGCTCCACCGACCCGTCGTCGCGTCGTAGACCTCCACCTGGCCGAACGTCCCGGCGGGCGCCTCGCCGCCGAAGACGAACAGCCGCGAGCCGAGGACCGCAGCGGCGATCCCGCTCCGCGCGGTGGGAAGCGGCGGGGCCGCGGTCCAGCGATTGGTCGCGGGCTCGTAGACGTGATGCGCATCGACGTTCCGCGCGTAGCTCCCCTCGAGGCGCCCGCCGACGACGTGGAGCTTCCCGCCGACGGCCGCGGCCCCGTGGTGATCGCGCGGGACCGGCATCGGTGCCCGCGGCTCCCAGCGGTCCTGGACGGGATCGTAGACCTCGAGAGCATCCGTGTTCCGGCGGGCGGCGCCGACACCGCCGGCGGCGTACACGCGCCCGTCGATGACGGCAGCGGCCAACGCTCCGCGGGCTGTGGGGAGGGGCGCCTTGATGCGCCAACGGTCGCCGCCCGGATCGTACTCGAAGACGGAGTCGAGCACGGCCCACTGGCTGCCGGCGTAGCCGCCGACGACGTAGAGCCGGCCGCCGACGGCCACGGCCGCCGCGTGATGCAGCGGGACTGGCACCGGCGCGCGCCGCTCCCAGCGATCGGCCTTCGGATCGTAGGCCTCCACCTGGTCACCGCCCTGCCCGAAGCCGCCGATCACGTAGAAGCGCCCGCCGAGCTCCGCGCCGGTGACCTCCGTGCGGCTCCCGAGGAGCGGCGCCGCGCGCGACCAGGTCCCGGTCCCCTGGGCCCAGCCCGGCAGAAGCCAGGCCCCGCCGAGGAGCGCGGCCGCGAGCGCCACGACGCCGGCCGTGCCACGGCGCATCGTCAGAACAGCGTGTAGATGAAGGGCGCGATGGCCGAGCTCTGCGCGAAGATGATCAGCCCGCCGACCAGGAGGAGGAGCAGGAGCATCGGGGTCAGCCACCACCACTTCCGCTCCCAGAAGAACGCCAGGAGCTCACCGACGATCCCCGCCCGGCTCTGGAGATGCTCGCTCAGCTTCACGCGGCCGACCCTCCCGACGTCCCCTTGTCCACGACGCAGTCGCCGAGGACGAGAACGTCCATCCCGCTCCGGCCGAAGGTGGCGAGCGCCTCGGCCGGCGTGTTCACGATCGGCTCACCCTTGAGGTTGAAGGACGTGTTCAAGAGGACCGGGACGCCGGTGGCCTTGCCGAAGCGCTCGATGAGGCGGTGGTATCGTGGCGCGGTCTCCTCGCGGACGGTCTGGAGCCGCGCGGTGCCGTCCACGTGGGTGACGGCGGGGATGGCGTCGCGCCGGGCGTCGCGCACGTCGACGACGTAGAGCATGAAGCGCGCCGGGTAGTGGCGCCCCGCGTCCGGCAGGTCGAAGTACTCCTCGGCGCGGCCGACCGGGACCGACGGCGCGAAGGGCCGGAACGGCTCCCGGTACTTGATCTTCACGTTCACCACGTCCTTCATCTCGGGGCGGCGGGGATCCGCAAGGATGCTCCGGTGCCCGAGCGCGCGCGGACCCCACTCGAAGCGGCCCTGGAACCAGCCGGCCACCTTCCCCTGCTCGAGCCGCTCCACCACGTGGTCGAGCAGGCGGTCCTCGTCGTCGAATGCGGTGTAGGCCGCGCCCGCCGTCCGGAGGGTCGCCTCGATCTCCGACCGGCCGTACTCCTGGCCCCACGCCGCGTGCTCCATCACGAACCCGCGCGGGCGCCCGAGCACCGCGTGGTGCGCCCAGAGGGCCGCGCCCAGCGCGCCGCCCGAGTCCCCCGCCGCCGGCTGGACGTAGAGCTCCTCGAAGGGGGACTCCCGTAGGAGGCGCCCGTTGGCGACGCTGTTGAGCGCCACGCCGCCGGCCATGCAGAGCCGCGGGAGGCCGGTCCGGCGGTGAGCGTAGCGGGCCATCCGGAGGAGCACCTCCTCGATGACCACCTGGATGCTCGCCGCCAGGTCGGCGTAGTACTGGTTCCGCTCCGCCTGCGCGGCGTGGTCCGCCGCCCGGGGGCCGAAGTACGAGGGGTATCCGCTCGCCGCGGTGAAGAACGGGGCGCCGGGGTCGCGGGGCGCGCCGAACAGCTCGACGAACCGGTCACTGTACGTCCGCTCGGTGGACCGGTGAAACTCGAAGTACGACATGTCGAGCTCGAAGCCGCCGTCGTCATCCACCCGGAGGAGCTGCCACGCGCGATCGACGTGCTTCGGCGTCCCGAAGGGCGCCATCCCCATGACCTTGTACTCGCCCTCGTTCACCTCGAAGCCCAGGAAGGCGGTGAAGGCGCTGTAGAGAAGCCCGAGGGAGTGCGGGAAGCGGATCTCCTCCAGCACCGTGAGGTCGGTGCCACGTCCGACGCCGACCGTCGCGGTCGTCCACTCGCCGACGCCGTCCACGGTGAGGATCGCCGACTCGCTGAACGGCGAGCAGTAGAACGCGCTGGCCGCGTGGGAGAGGTGGTGCTCGCTGAACAGGATCTTCGACGGCGGGAGACCGAGGCGCTTCTGGAGGAGGTGTCGGATCCACACCTTGTCGCCGAACCAGGGGATCATCGCCTCCTGGAACAGGCGGCGCGAGCGGGGGAACGTCTGCATGCAGGTCAGCAGGAGGCGCTCGAACTTGAGGAATGGCTTCTCGAAGAACACGACGTAGTCGAGCGCCGAGGCGGAGATCCCGCCGGCGCGGAGGCAGAAGTCGATGGCGTTCGTGGGGAACCCGTAGTCGTGCTTCTTCCGGCTGAAACGCTCCTCCTCGACGGCGGCCACGAGCTGGCCGTCGCGGAGAAGCGCCGCCGCCGCGTCGTGGAAGTAGCAGGAGACGCCGAGGATGTCCATCAGGACTGGCGGCGAGCCTGCTCCGCGATCGGGCGGGTCTCCGCGTCGCGGTGCCGCCAGCCGACGGGGGCGCCCGGTGCGATGCCGAGCGGATCGCTCCGGCGCAGGACCAGCGCGAACGGCCCGAGGATCACGTAGTAGAAGACGGTCAGGAGGACGCGCGCCTGGAAGTCACCGATGCGGTGGGCCACGCGGGTCCACCAGCGCCAGGCCGCGCTGGCCGCGCCCTTCAGGCCGCGCTGCGATGCGGATCCCTCTCCCGCCGGCACGTTCGAAGTCTAGCATAGCCGCCGCGGCGGCCTTCCGCGGCGACGCTCACGGTTGTCCGCGCGGTGGGGGCGCGCTCTCGAGGATCCACGCCGCGACCAGCTCGCCGACGCGGCGCGCGCCGGCCTCCGAGAGGTGCATGTCGTCGTAGAAATACTCGGCGCGCGGCGGCAGGGCCGCGGCCAGGTCGCGGCACAGGATGCCCGGGGTCCGGCAGACGTCCCGCAGGACGTCGTTGAACGCGCGCATGCCGTCGGCGAGGGCCCGCGGGGAGTAGTAGCGCTGGTGCGCGCACCACGTCTTGATCGGCCCGAGCCCTCCGGCCAGGAGCCGCGCTGCCTCCGCGGGCCCCATGTCGGGCGCCCAGAGGGTCGGCTGGGTCAGGAAGAGGAGCGGCGCGCCGTACGCCCGGGCACGCGCCGCCAGGGTCTCGAGGTTTCCCCGGTACTCCGCCAGGGCGGGGCCGAGATCGGGCAGGGCGTCGACGAGGTTCGCGGCGGGCGCCGTCTGCCGGCATTCCCGGAGTCGCGCGTAGCCCTCGGCGGTCCGCGTCTGGACGAGACCGCGGCGCGCCTGGCGCCACGTCTGCCACGCGAAGCGGGCGGCCCGCACGGTCGCGAGCCGGTTCCACGCGCCGTCGTCCGGCGGGCGGAGGGCGAACGCCCACGCGCGCTGCGTCTCCGGCGCGGCGGTGTCGAGGTAGCTCGACTTGAGCGCGAGCTGGAGGTCGTTGACCCCGACCAGGTTGACCAGGAAGTCGGCCCGCGGGAGCTCCGGGAGGAGGACGTCGAAGTAGAGCAGGTTGTGGACGCTCGCGAGCGAGGGTCGTGCCAGGTTGCCCACCCACGTCCGCGGCTGGCCCGGAGCGCGGTTGAGCCCCTGCTGCACGAGGGACACCCACGCCTCGTCCTGGTCGAGGTAGAGGTCGGCGGCCGTGCTCCCGCCGAAGACGTACACGATCCGTCGCGCGTCCGGGAACGGCTCGTCCGAGCGGAGCCCGAGGCTGTTGGTCCGGAATCGGCCGCGTCCCGTCACGCCCGGGGTCGCCGCGTCGCTCGGGGCGAAGTCGAGGCGCAGGTGAGGCGGCCAGACGTAGTGCCGCGTGGGCGCGGGATACCACGCGCGCAGGACCGCCTCCGCGACCGCGAGCGTCAGGAGGCACAGGACTCCGACGTAGGCGACCGCGCGGGTCCGCGCGATCATCGCGCGCCGCAGAGGAGCGGCACCAGGAACGGGGCGAGCGCCCGCGCGGCCACGCGATTGCCCCGCGGCGTCCAGTGGTTGTCGCTCAGCTTGTAAAGCGCCTCCCCGGCGCCCGCCGGCTCGGCCGCGAAGACGGGCGTCAGGTCGACGAGCGGGATGCCGCGCGACCGCGCGAACTCCCGGAGACGCGCGTTGGGCAGGTCGGGATCGATCTCCGCCGCCGACAACCCGCGATGCCGGAGCGACCCGGCGATCCGCGCCACCGTCGCGGCCCGAAGGTCCGCGTCCACCTGAAGGACCGACGGCAGGATCGCGAGCGCCGTGCGGCTTCCCGCCCGCGTCGCGGCCCGGTGGACCGCGTCGAGGTCCGCGAGGGTCGGCTCCCACGCGGCCTCGATCTCCCGCTCGTCCCTCGGACGGTAGAACCGGCCGAGGTCCGACGCCAGGACGTCCTGGTAGGCGGCGTCGGAGAGGAGCGGGCCCACGAGGGCCGGATCGTCGGGCGAGAGCTCCGGCATGCCCGCCACCCGCGTGCCGCCGCGCCCGACCGCGGTTCCCGCCGGGGCCGTCCCGACCCGCTCGGGCAGCCGGGCCTCGCGGAGCCCGCCCCGGGCGCGGGCCAGGTTCTTCCCGAACGTCCACAGGCGCGACCGGCGGAGCGCCCGCTCGAGCGGCGAGCGGTCGTGCACGTGCCGGTGGAGATCCGGCGCGTCGTTCCCGACGAAGAAGCCGATCAGCACGAGGTCGGGGGCGAAGCGCGGCGCGCCCAGCTCGACGAGGATGCGGTACTCGGGCGGGCCCGCGCCCATCAGGCCCATGTTGAGGACGTCGAGATCCTGGCCGGCGCACGCCGCGCGGAGCGCGCCCTCGGTCAGGGTCACCATCCCCTGCGGATACGGGACGGGCGCGAACGTGAAGGAGTCCCCCACGGCGAGCATCCGGCGCCGTCCCGCGGGCTTCGGCTCGACGAACTCCTCGTCGTGGAATCCGAACGCGTTGCTCCAGCGGCCGTACCAGACCTGGTGGGGCGTGATGTGCGCCGCCTGCGCCGCGATGAAGTCCTCGAGGGTCGCGTACCGGACGGCCGGCCGGGTCGCGCGACCCGTGGCGAGGAAACTGACGCGGGGATCGAGCGCCGCGACGACGCGCACCAGCCCTTCCGCGAGGGCGAGGGCGGCGAGGACCCCGACGAGGACGAGGCCGAGCCGCGCCGTCACCGACACTGCCCGACTCCCGGCGACAGGCGGACGAAGAAGGCGCGGTACAGGAGGGCCGGCGCGTGGCGGTGGGGCATCGTGACGCTGCCGATCTCGACCGGCGCGGCCTCCTCGACGGCGAGGCGCTCGCGGAGCCACGCGCCGAGATAGGCCGGCACCGCGCCATCCCCGGCGCCGTCCCAGGCGAGAAGGCAGTCGCCCCCGTCGGCGCCGTCCGCGCGCGGGGGAAGGTAGCCCGGCGTCTCCAGACTGGCCACGCGCGCGTCCGGAAACGCGAGGCGGAGGTTGCCGCCCAGCGGCCCGACACCGGCGACGAGGGTCCCGCGCCGGAATCCGCTCGCCGCGACGGCCCCCGCGACGGCGTCGTACGGCGCGTTGAGCCGAGCAGGCGCGCCGAGGCGCGCGCCGGCATAGATCTGGACCAGGATCCCGGCCACCATGAGCGCCTCGGTGCCGACGAGGACCCAGCCGTAGATCCGCAGGCGCCGCCGACGGGCGGCGTCGAGCCCGAGCCGCTCGAGACGCCAGCAGAGGTAGAGCGGCAGGAGGAAGAAGATCGGGATCGCCCAGCGGAACTTGAGCTGGCCGAGCACGTTCAGGAAGGCGCCGGCGACCAGGAGGCCGAGGCCGGCGAGGAGCGTGCGCTCGACGAGACGGCCCGCCGGGCGCTCGCCCCCGGGCGAGGCGGGCCGCGCCCGGTAGATCTCCGGGAACAGGACGAGGAAGGCGACGGCGAGCGGCGCCGCGTAGTAGGCGAGGGCGCGCAGCACGGCGCCGAGCCCGTCGAGAACGCCGGCGGGGTACGAGCGCGCGCCCCCGGGGCTCACCTGCTCGGCGAAGCGCGCGAGCTCCGCCTGGTGCGTCCCGAGCCACAGCCCGTACGGGAGGACGAGGAGGGTCGCGACCACGACCGCCAGGACGACGCGCGGGTCCCGCAGGCGCCGCCGGTAGGGCTCGACCGTCAGCGCCGCGAACGCGAGCGCCGCGGCGAAGACGAGATAGGTGAGCTTCGACAGCGTCCCGGCGGCGAGCGCGAGACCGAGCCACGCGTAGCCCCCGGCCGTCGGCCTCGTCTCCAGCCGGATCAGCGCGTACACCGTGGCCGCCGACGCGGCCAGCACCGCCACGCTCTGCGTGAGGTCGTCGTGGACGAACCAGCCGATCGGGAGGAGGAGCAGGAGCGAGAACGCCGCCAGCGGCGCGAGCCGGGGGTCGTCCAGGACGCGCCGCGCCGTCAGGTACGCGAAGCCGTAGGCGACGGCGAGCACGAGGTACTTGAGGACGGTGAGCGTGAGGACGCCGATCCCCCCGAGGCGCACGGCGCCCCACACCAACCACGTGTACAGTGGCGGCTGCCGGGGCTGGTATCCCCAGGCCAGGGTCTGGCTGAAAATTGCCTCCCGCGCGTCGTCGATGTTAAGAACGGGCGAGATCCACACGCGCAACGCCGTGTGCCCGACCGCGTACAGGACGAGGAGCAGAAGAAAGGTGCCCGGGGTCAGCGACCGCCAGTCCCGGTCGATCGAGGCGTCCTCCGCGGGACCGCGATGCGCCCGAGCACGCCCCGGGAATCGGGCACGAGCGCGCTCGCCGCTCGACTGTGAGCCGGTGTCGGATCGGGACGGCGCTCGTAGCCTAGCATGAGGCGATCGGCCGACCGGCCCCCCGTGCGCCCTTGAGACCGACCCGCGCCGAGTGGGCGCTGCTCGCCCTGGCCCTCGCCCTTCGCCTCTGGCTCGTCGCCTCGGCGACGTGGCTGCCCGTGAGCGACACGCGCGACTACCATCAGCTCGCCCGGAGCCTCGCGAGCGGCGCGGGCTACGTCCAGACGTACGAGGGAGAGCGACCCGAGTACCGGGGCCTCACCTTCCGGGCCTTCCGCATGCCGGGCTACCCGGCGCTCCTGGCGGGCCTCTACTCGACGTTCGGGTGGGACCCGCTCGCCGGCTACGCGGCCAACGTCGTCTTCGAGCTCGCGACCCAGGTGCTCCTGCTGGCGCTGGGCCGCCAGCTCCTCGGTCCGGCCGCGAGCCTGGCCGCCCAGGCCCTGTTCGCGACTCACGTCACCTGGAGCGCGAGCCTCATGACCGAGTCCCTGTTCACGTTCCTCTTCGCCGCGCTCGCGCTGATGGTCGTGCGCGCCACCGTGGTCGCGTCCGTCACGGGCGCCGCCGGCTTCGGGCTCCTCCTGGCGGGCGCCCTGTTCGTCCGGCCCATCGCCCTGGCCGTCCTGCCCGTGGCGCTCGCCCAGGTGCTCCGCGCGCGCCCGACCCGGCGAGCCGCCCTGCTCGCCCTCCTGCTCGTCGCGCCCGCCGCCCTGGGCCTGACCGCCTGGGCGACGCGCAACCACGGGCAGCTCGGCGCCACCGTGCTGCTGACGACGAACCTCGGCGCGCACAACGCGCCCTTCTTCGGCCTCGATCGCGCCCGCATCGTCCTGGAGAGCCGCGCGCGGGGGTTGAACGAATCGGGGATCAACGACGCCCTCCTCTCGGAGATCCGCCGCCTGGTCACCGACGCGCCGGCGTGGTCGGCGTGGCTCTACGTGCGACGCGCGCTCGACCTCTTCTCGCTCACCCGGCCGTGGGAGGTGCGCGAGCTCCTCGCCAGTCGCACGTTCGCCGACCCCGGCGGCTTTCCGACGGCCCAGTACGTCTACAACCTTCTCCTCTTCCAGTACTACGTGACCTATCCCCTCGCCCTCGCCGGGGCCCTCCTGCTGCTGCGCGCGCGCCGGCGCCTTCACGGTCTCTGGGGGCTCGTCGCGAGTTACGTCCTGACCCACGCGCTCGTCTCCCCCGGCAACTTCCGGCTCGCCGCACCGCTCTACGTCGTGCTGTGCCTGTTCGCCGGCCACGCCATAGCAGAGCTGGGCGCGTGGTGGCGCGCGTGGAGGCTCGCCGCCGCGCCCGCCTGAGGGCCACGTGGACAGCGACGTCGGAGCCGAGCCGCGCGAGACGGACGGCCGCACCCGGCCACTCGGACACGGGCCGAGTGGCCGCTGACGACGACACGCCAGGCTCGGTACGAACATGGTGGCAGAGCCCCGGTCCGGGGCCCGAGGCGCGCGGGGCGGCCGGGTACCACCTCAACGGGCGCGGAACCAATTGACAGTCGTGGCAACGGCGTGCCTGAATCGAGGCGTGGTCGCGCCGCGCTCGGCCCTGACGTCCGGCGAAGGAGTGGCGAGCGCGGAGCGAGCAGGCGCCCGCCGCGCGCCGGCGGTCCGGTGGGGCCTGGCGCTCCTGCCCTTCCTGGGACTCCTGGTCTACGGGCTCTCCGTTGCCCTGATGCCGCCCGGGCTCTTCCACTGGGTCTTCATCTCGGAGCTCGGCCCCGTGGAGATCGGGACCGCGGGCAGCTTCCTCGCGGCGAGCGTCATCGCGCTGCGGCTCCTCGGTCGGACGCGCGGGCGGGCCCCCGCGGTGGTCCGGGCCCTCTACCTCCTGTTCGCGGTGGGGGCCCTCTTCGCGTGCCTCGAGGAGATCAGCTACGGCCAGCACTTCCTGGGCTGGCACAGCCCGCAGTGGTTCGAGCAGCAGAACGCCCAGCACGAGACGAATCTCCACAACCTCTTCCGGGACCGGCCGGGCAAGCTCCTGCGGAACGGCGCCCTCATCGCGGTCGCGCTGGGGGGTGTGGTGCTGCCGGGCGGCGCGGCGTGGGTCGGCGGGCAGTACCGGCCCGGGCGCTGGGCGTACTATCTCCTGCCGCGGGCGGAGCTGGTCACGCTCGTCGCCGCGGCGTGGATCATGCGGCTCGTGCGGACGCTGCCGCACGACGTGCGCGCGGGCCGGGACACCGCGCTGTTCGAGCTGCTCGAGCTCTACCTGGCCATCACCGCCCTCGGGCTCATCCTCACCCTCTGGCGCCGACTCGGCACCGACCCGACGGGGCCCCTCGCGGAAAGGGAGCGATAGCGATGAAGTCCGGGCTCCTCGTTCTCGGTGTCGTCGCGCTCGTCGTGATCCTCGGCCTCGGCTGGGCGATCTCGGTCGGCAACGGGCTGGTGGCGATGGACCAGACCGTCCAGGAAAGCTGGGCGCAGGTGCAGACGGTCTACCAGCAGCGCGCGGACCTCATCCCGAACCTCGTCGAGACCGTGAAGGGCTTCGCCGCGCAGGAGCGGACCGTCCTCGAGGAGGTCACGCGCGCTCGCGCGAGCGTCGCGGGGCTCAAGGTGACGCCCGAGGTCCTCAACGACCCCGCACAGCTCCGGAAGTTCCAGGAGGCCCAGAGCCAGCTGAGTGGCGCCCTGAGCCGGCTGCTCGTGACGGTGGAGCGCTACCCCGATCTCAAGTCCAATCAGAACTTCCTCGCGCTCCAGAACCAGCTGGAGAGCATCGAGAACCGCGTTGCGGCCGAGCGACGACGCTTCAACGAGTCGGTCCGCGCGTACAACACCGCGGTCCGGAGCTTCCCGGGCAGCCTGGTGGCGTCGTTCCGCGGCTTCCGCGAGAAGCCGTTCTTCGAGGCCGCCCCGGGCAGCGAGGCCGCGCCCCAGATCAAGTTCTAGGCGTGCCCCGCCGCGCGCGCCGGCGTCAGAACGTCGCGCCGCCGCCAGCCTGGCGCGGGGTCCGGGCGCCGGCTACCGGTTCGGCGGGGCGGCGCTGATCTCGCCGAGCGTCGAGTCCGGCTCTCGCTCGACCGCCAGATCCCCGAGCGTCACGATCCCGACCGGCCGCCCGCCCTCGACCACGGGGAGCCGGCGGATCGCCTTGTCCCGCATGAGGTTCTCGGCGTCCCCGATCGCGGCGCCGGGCGACAGGGTGGTCAGCTCTTTGCTACAGATCTCGCCGACGGTGGTGCGCGCGGGATCGCGTCCCTCCGCCAGGGCCCGGACCACGATGTCGCGGTCGGTCAGGATGCCCTGCACCTGACCGTTCTCGACGACGACGACGTCGCCGATGTTCCCGTCGCGCATGGAGCGGGCTGCTGCGATCACGGTATCCGTCGACTGGAGCGTAACGGGCTTCTGAGTCATGATGTCGCGCAGGTATCGAGCCATCGGGTCGCCTCCTTCGGCGTGGGTCGGTCCGCGGCGGGCATCGCGCCCGCCGGCGGCCTCGCAGTCTGGTCGTGCAAGGAGGCTGCCGGCGGTCCGCGGGGTGGACGCCGGCGGGCTCCGGTCGTGGCACGATGGTCGAGGCCCGACAGGGACCACTTTCGAGGGAGGGACCGATGCGAGGGATGCGCGAGGTGGCGGTGGCGGCGGGACTCGTGCTGGCGGCCGGGGCCGCCGCCGGGTGCGCGGGAAGCGGGGCGCCCGCGCGGGACTCGTCGCGCGTCGCGTGGGCCGAGCTCCGGAGCCAGAGCGGCGAATCCGTCGGTTCCGCCGTGCTCCGGGAGGAGAGCGGCCGCGTCCGGATCGTGGTCCAGGCCAGCGGACTGACGCCCGGGCGCCACGCCGTCCACATCCACGCGGTGGGCCGGTGCGAGCCGCCCGGCTTCCAGAGCGCGGGCGACCACTTCAATCCGCTCGGGAAGCAGCACGGCCTCGTGAATCCCGCCGGCCCCCACGCCGGCGACCTGCCGGAGCTGCAGGCCGACGCGAGCGGCCGCGCGGAGTACGTCGGCGGGACGGACCGCGTGACGCTTGCGCCCGGCACCGCCTCGATCTTCGACGGAGACGGCAGCGCCATCGTGGTGCACGCGCAGGGCGACGATCAGCGGACCGACCCCTCGGGCAACTCGGGGGAGCGCGTGCTCTGCGGCCCGGTCGTCGCCGGCCCCATCAGCGGCTTCCTGCCCCTCGCGCGGCGCTAGCCTCCCGCCCCGCTGGGCCGGGACGGACCGGCCGCGGCCCGGGCCAGCGATGACGACGCGCCGGGCCGCCTTCCCGGTCGGCCGCCTGATCCGGCCCGCCGCGCACGCGGGCCGCCTGGTCCGTGGCTGGCTCGCGCGGCAAGAGGCCGTCGTGCTGGTCGCGGCCTTCCTGATCGTCCTCGCCGTCTACGGCTTCGTCGAGCTCGCGGGCGAGCTGCACGAAGGCGAGATGCGCGACTTCGACACCTGGCTCCTGCTGCTCCTCCGCCGCCCGGACAACCCGACGCTTCTCATCGGCCCGCGCTGGGTCGCGGAAGCCGTCACCGACTTCACGGCGCTCGGCAGCACAGCGGTGCTGACGACCATCCTGCTCTGCGCGGTCGGCTACCTCGCGCTCCTCCGTCGCTACGGCGCGGCGGCGCTCGTGATCGTCGCCTCCGTCGGCGGCGGGCTCTTGAGCCTGGTCCTGAAGGAGCTGTTCGCCCGCGGCCGGCCCGCCGTCGTCCCGCACCTCGTCACCGTCGAAAGCCTCAGCTTTCCGAGCGGCCACTCCATGGCGAGCGCCGTCATCTACCTCACGCTCGGCGCCCTGCTGGCGCGGTTCACCGCCCGGCGCCGCATCCGCGTCTACGTGATCGCGATCTCGTTCGGCCTCACGTTCGTCATCGGGGTCACGCGGATCTGCCTCGGCGTCCACTACCCGACCGACGTGCTGGCGGGCTGGGCGGCCGGCCTGGCCTGGGCGCTGGTGTGCTGGCTCGTGGCCCGGTACCTCCAGTATCGGGGCGCCGTGGAGGCGCCCGGAGCGTCCCGCCCGCGCTGAGCGCCGCGGTCCGGCGCCTCAGCCGTGCGAGTGGCCCGGCAGGCGCTCCTCGCCGGCCCCGATCCGGATCGCCTCGACGTCGAGCTCCTGCTCGAGGCGGTGGAGCACGTCGTCGCTGATCACGCCCTCGTCACGCAGGGCGATCAGGGCCCGCCGCTCCGCCGACAGCGTCTCGTGGCGGAGCCGGCGGAGGGCCGCCTGCGCGCGGGCTGACTCGGCGCCGACGCCCGGGTCGATGGCGGACGCGCGCTCGACCCGCTGCGTGTAGAGGATCCGCAGCCGCGCGATGTCGTCGCGCGGCGCGTCGGGCGCCCGCGCCAGGTCCTCGAGGCGCGCCAGCGCCGCCCGGCCCGCCTCCTGGCGCGCGTGCGCCTCCTCGAGCTCGAGCGTCGCGTCGTGGCCGAGCCGGAGCCAGCGGATCAGGGGCCCCAGGCTGAGCCCCTGCAGCACGAGCGTGACCAGGATCACCTGGAAGGTCAGGACCACGATCTCGTCGCGCGACGGGAACGGGGCGCCGCTGGCCGTCGTCAGCGGGAGGGCCAGGGCCGCGGCGAGCGAGACGACACCCCGCATCCCCGTCCACGAGATGAGGAACACGTTGCCCCACGGCGGGAACGGGTCGCGGCGCCGAAGCGCCGGGCTGACGAGACGCGGGATCGCCGTGGCGAGCGGGACCCACACGAGGCGGATCAGGATCGCCACCGCGCTGATCGCGGCGCCGTAGAGGATGAGGCGCGCCGGGCGCTCGATCAGGCCGGCGTCGCGGATCGCGCGCAGCTGGAGGCCGATCAGCACGAAGATGACGCCGTTCAGCACGAAGACCAGGAGGTCCCACACCGCGCGCGCCTGGATCCGGGTCGCGGGTGGCACGGCGGTGCTGAAGCCCTGGCGGACGTAGAGCCCGCCGGCGACGCAGGCGAGGACGGCCGAGGTGTCGAAGCGCTCGGCTGCCACCCACGCCGCGTACGGGGCCAGCAGCGTGATGGCGATCTCGACCAGGCTGTCCTCGGCGTGGTGGAGGGCCTCGCGCGTCACGTAGCCGACGAGGAGCCCGATGGCCGCGCCGCCGATTCCCGCCAGGGCGAACTGCCAGAGGGTGTCCCGCACAATGAAGCCGCCGGTCACGGCCGCGGCCACCCCCGCCCGGTACAGGACCAGGGCCGCGGCGTCGTTCACCAGGCTCTCGCCCTCGAGGATGGTGACGACCCGGTGCGGGATGCGGAGGCGCCGGGCGATGGCGGTCGCCGCCACCGCGTCGGGCGGGGACACGATGGCGCCGAGCACGAAGGCGGCGGGCCACGAGAGGCCCGGCACGATGGCGTGCGCCACGGCGGCGACGGCGGCCGTGGTGGCCACGACCAGGCCCACCGCGAGGAGCGTGATCGGCCGGAGGTTCGCCTGGAAGTCGCGGAGGGACGTGAAGTAGGCGGCGGCCCACAGGATCGGCGGCAGGAAGATCAGGAACACGACCTCGGGGTCGAGCCGGACCGCGGGAACGCCCGGCACGAAGCCCAGGACCAGCCCCCCGAGGACCAGGAAGATCGGATACGGGATGAGGACGCGGCGGGCGAGCGCCATCAGCACCAGCACGATCGCCAGCAGGAGGACCACGACCTCCAGCCGATACAGGGACTCCACGGTCCCCCATTATGGCGAGAGGCCGGCCGGAGGGCCACGCGAGTTGAGGGGCCGGCCCGCGCCTGGTACGGTGAGCGGAGGGGCGCGAGGAGACGGGACATGGCCGACGCGGCGCGCGAGGGACGGCGGACCTACGACAACGGCGAGATCCGGGTGATCTGGCGCCCGGCCCTCTGCGCGCACTCCGGGGTGTGCGTGGGCGGGCTCCCCGCGGTCTTCCGGCCCGGCGAGCGCCCCTGGATCGACCTCGCCGGGACCCCGAGCGAGCGGATCGTCTCGCAGATCGAGCAGTGCCCATCCGGCGCCCTCTCGTGGGAGCGCATCTGATGCCGGCATCCGCCAGCGCGCCCCCGGAGGTCACGCGGAACGACGCGCGCCGGCGCTTCGAAGCCACGGTCGACGGCCGCACCGCGGTGCTCACGTACCGCGAAACCGACGGCCGGGTGACGATGCTCCACACCGAGGTGCCGGAGGAGCTCCGAGGGCGGGGGCTCGCCGACCTGCTCGCCCGGGCCGCCCTCGACGACGCCCGCCGGCGGGGGCTCGCCGTGCGCCCGCTCTGTCCGTTCGTGCAGACATTCATGCAGCGGCACCCGGAGTACGCGGACCTCGCGGCTCCCGGGGCGCCGCCGGGAGGATCGCGATGAGCGTCCGGAACGCGGAAGCCGTCTGGGAAGGCACCCTCCGAGAGGGCAAGGGGCGAGTCAAGCTCGGCAGCGGGGCGTTCGAGGGCCCCTACTCGTTCCGCTCGCGGTTCGAGGACGGCCCGGGCACGAACCCGGAGGAGCTGATCGGCGCCGCCCACGCCGGCTGCTTCTCCATGGCCCTGTCGGCAGGCCTCACCCGGGCGAAGCTCACGCCCCGACGAATCCACACGACGGCCAAGGTGCACCTCGACAGCGTGGACGGCGGGTTCCGCATCACGCGGATCGAGCTCGAGACGGAGGCCGAGGTGCCGGGGCTCGACGCCCCGGGGTTCGCCGAGCACGCCGAAACGGCCAAGAAGAACTGCCCGGTCTCGGTGGCCCTCGCCGGCGTCCAGATCTCGCTGAACGCCCGGCTCGTGTAGCGCCGGCTCCGGGGCGCGGCGCCCGAGCTTCGCGCCGCGCCCCGGGGTCCCGTACGATGGACGCGCGTCGCCGCGGGTCCGTCGACGCCGAGCGGGCGACGCGGGGGAGGGCTCGCGTGCACTTCTGGATTCCGGACGTCCCGCTCGCCGAGAAGGTCCTCCGGTCGATCGTCGTCTACGGCTTCCTGCTGGCGGCGTTCCGCGTCGTCGGCAAGCGGCAGCTCGGCCAGATGACGCCGTTCGATCTGATCGTGCTCCTCATCATCAGCAACGTGGTGCAGAACGCGCTCATCGGGAACGACAACTCCCTGGGCGGCGGGCTGGTGGGCGCCACGACCATCCTCGCCCTGAACGCCCTGGTGGCGTACGCGACGTTCCGCTGGAAGCGGGTCCGTCGGGTCGTCGAGCACTCGCCGACGATCCTCGTGCGCCACGGCCAGATCCAGTGGGACCGCCTCGCCTCCGAGCGCATCAGCACGGACGAGTTCCACGCCGCGCTGCGCCGCGAGGGAGTCGTGACCGTGAAGGAGATCCGCTACGTCCTGCTCGAGCAGGACGGGCACTTCAGCGTGCTGCGCTAGCCGGCGCGGGGCCCGGCGCCGTCAGCGCAGCGCGAAGCCGCGGGTCTCGACGGCGAGCTGCCCGGGCGCGTAGCCGAAAGTCGCCGACAAGGCCGCGTAGCCCGACTGCTCGAGGGCTACTTGTCGGACAGCTGTGTCTGCAGGAGCCCCACCAGGCGGGCCACGAGGACCGCCACGAAGAACTGGCCGAGAAGCGCCTCGAGGATGACCAGGCTGCGAGCAGCGGGCGCGACCGGCGTGATGTCGCCGTAGCCCACCGTCGTCAGCGTGACGAAGCTGAAGTAGACCCACTTGGCCAGCCCGGCCGCGGGAAGGGCCGCGGGCGCGCCGTCCTGCGGGACCGGATTGAAGGCCGCCGGATCGATGTCGCCGATCGACGCGTAGAAGAGGGCGAAGACCACCCCGAGCATCATGTACACGCACGCGGCCTGATAGATGGTCTCCGGCTGGATGCGGGTCTGGCGCCCGATATCGGCCAGGAGGGTCCAGACCACCAGGCCGAGCAAGGCGACCGTCACGGCCCGGCTCGCGAGATGGAGCGGAAGGCTCTCGACGAAGATGCCGAGCCAGTTGCTCGCGAGGGCGACGATGGCGAGCGCGAGCCCGGCGACGAAGGTCGGCCGGTGCGCCTGGAGCCCCCACGCGGCGGACACGAGGATGGCGGAGAAGACCAGGGCCAGCGCCATGCGCCCGGGCGTCCCGCGGAGGAACGGCTGCACGAGGATCAGCAGGAGCAGCGACGCCAGGAGGTACTGGAATCGCGTCACGGCCAGGCGCGCGATGCTGGGCGTCGACATCGGGTTCTCCGCCGCCCCGCACTCTCTCCGGGGCGAGCGCGTGTGTCAAGCCGCCGAACGCTTACGGTAGCGGGCCAGTCCCTCCGGAGGGAGCGCGATTCCACCTCGCCCGGCTCCGCTCGAGCAGCTCCGCCGGGGTCGCGCCGCTGGCCAGGGCGAGCCGCGTCCAGTAGCGCCAGACGTCGCCAAGCTCGCCCGACAGGCGCGCGCGCTGCGAGTCGTCGCCTCGCGCGCACTTCCGCAGGCACTCGACGACCTCGCCGGCATCCCCCACCAGGGCGAGTCCGACGTCGCCCAGCCCGTCGCCGTCGGCCGGATCCGCGCCGTCCGCGTCGCGCACCCACGCGGCGAACTCGTCGAGCGCCATCGGTGCGGTGACGGGCGCCGGCCCTCCGGCCGGACGGCCGGCCCGCCGCCAGTCCACGTGCGCCCGGCTCCGCGCCAGGAGCGTCGACGGCGCGAGCCCGGTGAGCGCGCAGAGCCGCGCCCACTGGTACGCCACGTCGCCCAGCGTCTCGGCCAGCCGGGCCGCCCCCCGGGCGTCGCCGCTCCGCCAGTCCGCGAGGACTCCGGCGACGCGGCCGACGGCGGCGGCGAACGCGAGACCGATCTCGGGGAGCGCACGGTCGGCGGCGTCGCTTCCCCTCGCCCACGCCACGTAGTCGTCGAGCGTCATGCGCGCCTCCGGTTCGTCAACTCCGCACGGTAGCATGCCGACCTCGCTCCAGCTCTTCACGCTCAGCTCGGGCCCGCGCCCTTGCCGGCTCCGTCGACGGCGCGCTATCGTGCGGGCGGAGGCAATGCGGACCGTCCTCGCCGATTCACGTGCGATGCCCGAGGAGGGAGGCGCGCATGGCGTCCCTGACGCGTCGACGATTCGTCTGCGCTCTGGTCGCTGGTCTTCGCCAGGTGTCCGTGATGTCGAGCGCTGAGGCCCAGGCCGCGCTCGAGCCCGGCCGCGTCGCGGGCGGCCAGCTCGCCGGGCTCTTCTACCGCGTGGTGGTCGCCACCGTCGGCCCGCGCCGGGCCGACACGCGCACGTGGCTGTTCCTGCCGGGGCAGCGCGTCAGCCGCGTCTACCCGTTCGGCGGCGTGTTCGATCCGGCGCGCTGCAGCGGCGACACGTGCGGCGCGTACCAGATCGGCGGGGGGCAGCTCACCGTGCGCTCGGACGGCGGCCGCACGCTCCAGTGGGCCTTCGCCGCGACGGCCGACGGCATCAGCCTGGACGGCGCCCCGTTCCGGCCCGCGCGCCCGATGACGGGCGCGGCGCTGGTCGGCCGGTGGTCCGACGAGGGCGGCACCACCTATGTGTTCGACGGCAACGGCCGCTTCACCTTCGGCACCGGCAGCGGCGGCCTCGCCGGGACTTACCAGCTGCAGGGGTTCCTGCTCACTCTCACCTTCGCCGACGGCGCCGTACGGCGCCGCACCCTCTTCGCCGCGAGCGCGGGGGAGCCGGTCGGCATGATCAGCGTCGAAGGCGACGTGTACGCGCGAAAGTAGGGCCATGCTGACCATCGATGCCCAGGTGCACTGCTACGAGCGCAACCATCCGGGCCGGCCCTGGGCCGCCGTTCTCCAGGGCCCGCCCGAGGTCACCGGCGACGACATGGTGGCGGCCATGGACGCCGTCGGCGTGGACGGGGCGCTCCTCGTCTCCCCCTTCGCCATGTACCGCTACGACGCGAGCTACGCGGTCGCCCAGCATGCGGCGCATCCCGATCGCCTGGCCCTGATCAAGCCGGTCGATCCGACCGATCCCGCGGTGGGCGACACGGTCGCGGCGTGGGCGGCCGCCCGGGGCGCGGTGGCCATCCGGCTCATGCTGAGGCCGGAGGTGACGGCCGACCCCGCCGATCCCGGGCTCAATCGCGTGCTGGCGGCGGCCGCCCGGCACGCCCTGCCGGTCAACGTCCTCTGCTGGGGGCGGCTCGAGCAGGTCGGCGGGCTCGCCGCCCGGAACCCCAACACGCGGCTGGTGATCGACCATCTCGGCCTCCAGCAGCCGTTCGTGCCGCCCCCGCCCGCCCAGCCGTGGGCCGACCTGCCGAAGCTCCTCGCGCTGGCGGCGCTCGACAACGTCACGGTGAAGATCAGCGGAGCCTGCACGCTGTCGCACGAGCCCTTCCCGTACCGGGACATCTGGGACCCGCTCGCCCGCATCTTCGACGCGTTCGGCTTCGACCGCTGCATGTGGGGCACCGACTGGACGCGCGCGGTGGAGCTCTTGACCTACAAGCAGGGCGTCGACGCGTTCCGCGTCACCGACCGCCTGTCGGACAGCGATCGGGTCCCGCTCATGGGCGAGACGCTCCGCCGCGTCTACCGGTGGGCGCCCACGAAGGTCTGACCGGCTCGCCGGACGCGTGATCTACGCGGGCGCGATCGTGAGATCCGGCCCGTGAGGGCCCGAAGTCGTTGGCGTCGGCGACCCGGACGCTCCTGACGTGACCCGCGAGTTCACGGGACCGACCCCGGGCGGCTCCTACCCGAGCACCATGCCGAGCGCCTGGCCCATCGCGGTCGCCGTGGCGAGATGGCTCGCGGCCAGCTCGTCCGCTCCGCGCTGCCGGTGGAGCGTCGCCAGGCCGGCGTGACACCGGGCCATCAGGGGACGCATCCCGAGCTCGGTGGCCAGCGTGAGACTCCGACCGGTAGTGCTCGATCGCCTCGGCGCCGCTCTCCGCGCACGCGGACGCGGCCGCGGCGCGGAGCCGGTGGGCATGCGCCTCGTTCCCTCGCTCCCCGTGCGCGCGGGCGAGCTCGAGGGCGCGGACGGCGTGGCGCGTCGCCTCGTCGAGCCGTCCCATGCGTAGATGCGCCTCGCCGAGCCAGGCGGTCCAGAGCGCCACATCCACCTTCCAGGGCGTGGTCAGAGCCTGCTCGAGGAGACGGATCGCGTCCGTGAATCGCCCCGCCTCGGTGCAGGCGGCGCCCAGCTCCGCCGACACGATCGGCACCCAGACCGGGATGTCCCACTCGCGGGCGAGGCGGAGGCCCTCCTCGAGCCCCTCGATGGCCCGCCGCGCGTCGCCGCGCTGGCGGTGCGCCCGCGCGCTCGCCACCCGCGCGCCGACGCGCGTGAAGAAGTCTTCCCCCGCGGTCGCGATCTGGATGGCCTCGTCGCCGCAGGTGATGGCCTCGGTGAATCGCCCGCATTCCGCGTAGCACCACGCCAGCCAGATCCGGGACAGGACGGAGGGGAATCCGGCGACGCCGTAGCGATGGTGGGCGAGGCTGCCCTCGAGCGAGGCCACCGCCCACGACAGGTGCCGGATCGCCTCGGCATACTCGCCGACCGCGTAGCGCGCGCGGCCGAGATAGAACGCGGTCGCCACCTCGAGCCCCATGTTTCCGAGCGCCTTCGCGCTGTCGAGCGCGCGCTGCCCGACGTCGATCGCCTGGTCATGCCGGCCCTCGACCCAGAAGTACTGGCTCATGTACGAGGCCCCGCGCGCGAGCCGCAGAGGATCGGACAGCGCCTCCGCCAGCCGCTCCGCCTCGCGGAGCCACCGGAGGACCCGTCCGGGCTCCTGGAGCGCGTTGTACGCATCGCGCAGCCCGAAGCGCAGGTCCACGGCGTCCTCGAGCGCCGCCGTGGTTCGCGGGAGGTGCTCCAGCGCGTCGACGGCGAGCTCCAGGAACGCCGCCATCGCCCGGTACGCGGACTGGGCGCGAGCGCGCGTCGCGGCTTGGCGGGCGTAGAGGAGCGCCCGGTCCCAGCGCTCGCCCCGGCTGGCATGGTAGGCGAGGCGATCCGCGTGCTCCCCCAGGCGGTCGCCGTAGTTCCGCTCGATGGCGTCCACCAGGCGGCCGTGGAGCAGGCGCCGCCGGCTCGGCGCCACCTGGCGGTACACGACCTCCTGGATCACGGCGTGCTTGAACGTGAACTCCTGGGCGGAGGCGAGTCCCACCTCGTACAGGAGCTCGGACGCCTGGAGATCCTGGAGCCCCTCGTGGAGCCGGTCCCGGGACAGCTCGGCCACGTCCTGGAGGAGGGGCACCGGGACGACGGAGCCGATGACCGACGCCACGTCGAGGGCCTGCCGCGCGGCGTCCCCCAGGCGCTCCACGCGAGTCAGGATCACGTCCTCGACGGTGTCCGGCAGGGCGATGCCCTCCGGCGGCTCGGTCAGTCGCCAGCCGTCGCCCACGCGCTCCAGGGCGCCGAGATCCTGGAGCATCCGCACCATCTCCTCGACGAAGAAGGGGTTGCCCGAGACCTTCCCCACGATCAGCGTCTCGAGGGCTTCCGGGATCTCCGCCGCGCCCAGGAGCCGGCGGGCCACCTCGACGCTGTCCCGGGCCGACAGCGACATGAGCGGCAGCCGCGTGTGGAAGCTCCGGTCACCGACGGGGGACGTGTGTCCGGGGCGCGCGGTGAGGATCATCAGGGCTCGGCGCGTCGCCAGACCGTCGGCCAGCGCGGCCAGGAACTCCTGCGTGGCCTGGTCGGCCCAGTGGATGTCCTCGAGCACCAAGATCTCGGGCCCGCGCTCGGAGACTCGCAGCAGCACCCGTCGCACGGCGTCCAGGAGCCTCGCGCGCCGCGCGTTCGGATCCATCGCCGCCAGCGAGGGATCGCCCGGGTCGAGCGCCACGAGGTCGCGCAGGAACGGCAGGGTCGAGCGAAGGTCGTCCCCGAGGCCCCGGACGTAGGCGTCGAGGCGGCCGGCTGCCGTCGCCTCCTCGTCCCGCTCGCCGATCCCCGAGGCTCGCCGGAAGAGGTCGATCAGCGGGTGAAAGGGCATGGCGTGGCCGAACGGGATCGCGTGACCCTCGAGCCACGCGGCCTGGTCGCCACACGCCTGGCGAAACTCTCGCAGGAGACGAGACTTCCCGATGCCCGGCTCGCCGACGATGGACACGACCTGGCCCTTGCCCGCGCACGCCTGCTCGAAGCGCTCGCGGAGGAGCCCGAGCTCGGCCAGCCGACCCACGAACCGGCCCGTGTCGCGCGAGGCCACCGCCGCGCCGACCAGCCGGTGGGCCTCGCCCGGCATCCCGCTCGCGGCGGCGACCGGAAGGAGCTCGAAGCGACGCGCCAGGAGCGCCGCCCCCTGGGCGCTCACGAGCGTCGCGCCCGGTTCCGCGCGGCCGGCGAGGCGCTCCAGGACCTGCCGGACCCGACCCTTGGTGTCGGCATCGATCTCGAGGGCGTCGCCGACACGCGCGACCGGGAGCCGCTCGGCGTGAAGCGCGAGCGCGAGGCCCGGAGGGCCGGGATCGCCGCGCCGGATCGTGACGGCCCGCTGGATGGCCAGCGACGCGTACGCCGCCCGGCGCGGGGCATCGTCGAGGGCCTCGAGCCCGAACACGGCCACGACGCCGGTGGCGTCGAGCTCGTCCACCGTCCCGCCGAAGCTCTGGACCTTGTCGAGCACGATGTCGATCGCGCGACTCGAATCCCGCGAGTCGGGCTCCGTGGGTCCGGCCCCGAGCCGGGCTCGGAGCAGGACCACGCGGCGTCGAATCCACCGCTCGGGCGCGGGGGAGTCCGGTTCCCCAGCCGCAGCGGACGACGCGAGCGCCTCCGCCGGCGGTCGGGAGAGCACCGCGGCCGGCGGGCTGGACGTCCGCGGCGCGGCGCCGCCCCGCTGGCTCAGCCCGAGCTTTTCCATCCGGTAGCGGAGGGTGTTGCGCGGGACCCCGAGGCGGGCGGCGGCCCGGGAGAGGTTCCACCCCGTCGTCCCGAGGGCCTCGAGCACACGGACGCGCTCGGCGTCGGCGCTCGCGTCGACCGCGGCCCGTCGCTCGCCGCCGATGTTCGCGCCGGCGGCGGGCGCCGCGGCCGGGAGCCCGAGCGCGGCTGCCGTGACGGTCGGCGCGTCGGACAGGAGCGCCACGCGCTCCATTGCGTTGGCCAGCTCCCGCACGTTCCCCGGCCAGGGGTACTCGAGGAGCGCGGCGCGGGCGTCCGGCGCGAGGGTCCGCGGGCCGAGCCCGTAGTCCTCGCACGCCTGCCGGAGAAAATGCTCGGCCAGCCCGACGGCGTCCTCGCCACGCTCCCGGAGCGGCGGGAGCCGGAGCGTCAGGAGCGCGAGACGGTGATAGAGGTCCTCGCGGAAGCGCCGCTCCCTCGCGGCGGCCGGGAGGTCCTCGCTGGTCGCGGACACGATCCACACGTCCGCCGGCTCGCTCCGCGTGCTCCCGAGCCGCCGCACCGAGCGGTCCTCCAGCACCTTCAGGAGCTTGGCCTGCAGCGCCTCCGGCAGGAGCCCCACCTCGTCCAGGAACAGCATCCCCCGGTGCGCCGTCTGCAAGAGTCCGGGCTTGGCGTGCCGGGCGTCCGTGAACGCCCCGCGCTCGAATCCGAAGAGCTCCGCCTCGAGCAGGCTCTCCGGAATCGCCGCGCAGTTCACGTCGACGAACGGCCCGGCGGCCCGCGGCCCCGCGCGGTGGAGGATCCCCGCCAGGAGCCCCTTCCCCGTGCCGGTCTCGCCGAGGATCAGGATCGGCGCCGGCCGCCGCGGTCCCCCGCCCTGTCGACTGAGCAGCCGGCTCACCTGGTCCCGGACCGCCGCGATGGCGGAGCTCTCGCCCAGAAGCTCGGCGAGCGCGGCGGCGGGAGGTGTGGGACGGGGGGAGTCACTCATCCCAGCGCCATGCTAGCCGGTCTCGCCGCCGGTGAGAAACGGCGATCGGGCGGCCGCTGGCCGCCCCGCCGGAACGGGGTCAGGCCTGGGCGTCGCTGTCCTTGACCCGGGCGAGCAGGCTGAAGGTCGAGGTCGCCAGGAAGGCCACGGCGCACAGCAAGAGCGCGGCGGAGATCGACTGCGCCATGCTCGACGCCGCCCTCATGCTGATGAGCTCGCTCGTAACCTCGAGCCTCCACGCCGGTAGCGCGCCGCGGCCCCACGGCAACGATCTCCCTCACCCCGGGGTTAGCGGGTACGAAACGAAGGACGGGGTCCTGATGCTCGGCTCGTTCCGCGCCGGCCAGCACCGCCGGCTGTGGACGGCGCTGGGCCGCCCCGACCTGGCCGCGCTCAGCTCGGTCGAGGACCAGGAGGACCACCGGGAGCGCATGGCCGAGGCGCTCCGCGACGCGATGGCGGAGCGCACGGCGCAGGAGTGGGAGGAGTTCCTGGTCGAGATCAACGTGCCGGGCGCCCGGATGCGGGACCTCCTCGAGACGCTAGAACTCGAGCACGTCCGTCAGCGGGGCTTCCTCCATCGCTACGAGACGGTGCCCGACGTCGAGCGCCCGATCACGGTGCCGATCGCGGCGTTCCGGTACGCGACGGGCGGCCCCCGCGTCGACACGCCGCCGCCGCGTCTCGGCGCCGACACGGATGCCGTCCTGCGGGATCTGGGCCTGGCCGACGCGGAGATCCGCACGCTCCACCGCGACGGCGTGGTCTGACGCCCCCGCCACCCCGGCGGGCGCTACCGCCGGATGCGCTGGCAGATCGCTTCGAAGGCCGCCAGGTCGCCGGCGGTGAGCGTGGCGGGCGCGAAGGAATCGTCGGGGTCGGCACTGCTCACCGCCCGCGGCGTGACGAAGCGACCGTCGGGAAGGAAGGGATTGTGCCGCGGAGGCGGGGTCAGGGTGAGCGCGCCCGACCGCCACGCGCCGCTCATCCTGAAGTCGAGGGCGCTGAGCTTCGCGTCGCCGTACTCGAGCCACAGCCGCTCGATCTGGCCTGAGCGGCTGACGGAGCCACTGACGGCGTACTCGAACCGCTGCCCCACCGGCGTGCAGAGCACGGCGCGGCCCGTGAGGTTCGGTCGCAGGCCGCGGACGCCCTTCCGGGAGGAGGTCCGCCGCTCTCGGTACGCGAGGTCGAGATGTATCCCGTACTCGGCGCCCTGCCGGGCCCGGAGCGACCCGCTCCACGTCCCGAGCAGGGTGTCCCGGCCGATCGACCAGGGCTCCATGACCGCGCGGTAGGCGAACGGCAACCCCCAGTAGGCGGCGACCAGCAGGGCGCCGCCGATGAGCCACACCTGCTTGCGGGTCAGACGCCATCCGCCCGGCCGATCCATGGCTCCCCTTTCGAGCTGGCGCCCCCGCACCGCCGCGCCCCGGTCTTCCCCGGATGGCGGACTGTGTCCCTCGGGTCGGCGGCTCGGTCTTGCTCGGCGCGACGACGATGTCGGACACGCGCCGCCGCCGGGGCCACCCGCGCGGACTCGCGAGAGGATAGCCCAGGCGGCCCCGGCGAAGCCAACCCCGCGGCTGGACCCGGGGGCGCTGGACGCCTCACCAGTTGGTGTAGGAGCCGTCCCGCCGGCGCAGGTGTGGCGCCTCCCAGTACCGGAACGTCGCGCGCGCCACGCGAGCCTCGTCGACCTCGACGCCCAGGCCGGGCCCGTCGGGCACCACGTACTCGGCGCGGTCGAGCGCGAGCTGGACGGGGAAGAACTCGCGGTCGTCGAAGCCCAGCGCCTCGGTCGGGGTGGAGCGGCACTCGAGCCAGGCGAAGTTCGGCACCGCGGCGGCCATGTGCACCGAGGCGGCGGTGCAGATCGGCCCCAGGGGGTTGTGGGGCATCAGGTCGACGTAGTGCGCCTCGCTCCAGCCGGCGATCTTCATCGCCTCGGTGAAGCCGCCGACGTTGCAAACATCGATCCGGTTGAACTGGTGGATGCCCCGCTCGATGTACGGTAAGAACTGCCACTTGGACGAGAACTCCTCGCCGATGGCGAAGGGCACGTCGACCAGCCGACGGAGCGCCTCGTAGGCTTCCGGCGTCTCGTCGCGGATCGGCTCCTCGAGGAAGTCGAGCGTGCCGGACGGCATCTTCTGACAGAACGACGCCGCCTCCGCGACCGAGAGGCGGTGGTGATAGTCCACGCCGAGCGTGACGGTCTCTCCCAGCGCCTCGCGCGCCGCGACCAGCCAGCGCGCCGTGACGGCGATCGACTCGCGGGGCTCGTAGACGGTCTTCGCTGCGTGGTCGGCACAGCTCAGGCGGAAGCAGGTCCAGCCCTTCTCCATGAGGAGCTTGCCCTGGTCGATCATCGCCGGCCCCGGCTCGGTGGAGGTGGTCGCGAAGGTCGGCACCCGGTCCCGGTGCTTCCCGCCGAGGAGCTGGTGGACCGGCACGCCCAGCGCCTTGCCACGAATGTCGTGGAGCGCGATATCGATCGCCGAGATGGATGCTGTCAGCACCCGGCCTCCCTCGAAGTACTGGCTCCGATACATTTCCTGCCAGAGCGCGCCGGGGCGCATCGGGTCCCGGCCGACGAGGAACTGCGCGTAGTGCTCGAGGGCGCCGATCACCGCCTTCTCGCGGCCCGACAGCCCCGATTCACCCCAGCCGTACACCCCCTCGTCGGTCTCGACCTTGACCAGCAGCTGGTTCCGGGTTCCCACCCACGCCGGATACGGCTTGATCGCGGTGATCCTCATGCCCTCGATCCCTCCCGGGCGGCGCGGAGCCACCCGACGTTCGATCCGATCAGGCGTCGATCATCGGCGAAGACCTGCGTGCGGCTCAAGCATGGGTCTGGCAGCCACACGGCGCGCCGTCCGAGACGAGCCCGCCCCACTTTCCCCGCGGAGCCATGTAGTATCGCTACGGAGTCGCCATCGAATGACCTTCGCCGTCGCCGCCGAGGCGTATGACCGCTTCATGGGCCGGTACTCGCGGTTGCTGGCGCCGCAGATGGCGGACCTGGCCGGAGTACGCGACGGCCAGCGGGTGCTCGACGTCGGATGTGGGCCGGGCGCGCTCACCGCGGAGCTCGTGTCCCGGATCGGGGCGGCGGACGTGGCGGCGGTCGATCCGTCCGAGCCGTTCGTCAAGGCCGCCCGAGCGCGCTACCCAGATGTCGACGTTCGGCGCGCGTCCGCCGAGGGGCTGCCGTTCGCGGATCGAGCCTTCGACGTGAGCCTCGCCCAGCTCGTCGTCCACTTCATGCCGGGTCCGGTGCGCGGCCTGGCCGAGATGGCGCGGGTGACACGCCGCGACGGCGTCGTTGCGGCCTGCGTCTGGGACCACGGCAGTCGTCACGGCCCCCTCAGCGTGTTCTGGCACGCGGCTCACCAGATGGACCCCGATGTCGAGGACGAGTCCCAGCTGCCCGGCGCGCGAGAAGGACACTTGGCCGAGCTGTTCGTCGCCGCCGGCCTGCGTCATGTCGAGCCGGCCACCCTGTCCGTCAGCCTCGAGCACGCGACGTTCGAGGAGTGGTGGGAGCCGTTCACGCTCGGCGTCGGGCCGGCGGGCGCCTACACGGCGCGACTCGATCCCGAGGGCCGCGCGGCGCTCCGGGAGGCGTGCCGCACGATGTTGCCCAAGGCGCCTTTCACGGTGACCGCGCGGGCGTGGGCGGCTCGCGGCCTCGCGTAGCTCGCGTCGGGGCGGCGGGGAGCAGGCTGGCTCCGTCCTTCAAGAGCAACCTGAAACCGTCGGGCCCGCGAGCTTCTTCGGCACCTCGACGACCACGCTGTGGCAGCGTCGCGCGGCCGCGACTCCGGAGCGCTTCGTCGATCGAGAGGCTACGGGCGGCGCCCGTGCCCGCGCATTCCTCTGGCGGCGGTCTCAGGACTGTATGCCGCGGCCCTGACCGGCCATGTCCATCCGGTAGGCAAACTGGGCGACCGCGTCGCCCGTCCCGGTGTCGAACTTGACGATGCGGTTACAGAACCCATTGCTACCGCCCTCGCGATCATCACGCTCTGCAGCATGGCGTAGACAAATGCGCCGTTGGGGCTGATCGCCAGGCTCTCGAAGCCGCGGTTGGTGCGCCGGCCGGTGGCGCCGTCGCCGTCGAAGTTGTAGCTGCCGTCGGCGTTGACCGGCTTGAGGCTCTCCGGGATCTTGAAGGCGCGGATCAGCGTCCCGTCGTGACCGCGCTCCTCCGCCGCCGAGGCGTATGACCGCTTCATGGGCCGGTACTCCCGGTTGCTGGCGCGAAAGATGGTGAGCCTAGCCGAAGTGCGCGACGGCCAGGAGCGCCTCGAGCGACGGTGACTCGACGTGATAGATTGCTGTCGGCGTCCGGGAGCAACCTCGTGCCCCCCGCGGCAAACATCCCGCCGTAGACCGGTCGCTGCCGCCGAGGGCTCACGTCATGGTTCGGAGGTGCGGTCCTTCGCCGATTGGACAAGAAGAGGCGCCGATGGACGCTCCCAAGCGGCGCGGTGGGGAACGACGTCCCGATCACGGAGGCGGCGAAGAAGCCCGCCGACCGTCCGCGAGCAGGTCGCGAATCATGCGCGACGGCCCGACGTCGCTCCGGTCGGCGACACCTGAAGCGCGCGCGTGACCGGCGGCAGCGTCACTCGCGCGACCGCGGAGGTGCCGCATGAAGATCGTCCTGCTCCCCGGCTTTCCCGACTTCACGAACCTGGGCGTGGATGTCTTCCCCGATGAATACTTCAGGGGCGTGCCGGCCATGCTGAAAGCAGCGGGGTTCGAGGTCTTCGCGCCGCGGGTCGGACCCTTCGGCACGCCCGCCGATCGCAGCGCGCAGGCGGTCGAGTGGCTGACCTCCCGGGGCGCCTTCGCCGACACGCGGAAAGCGCACATCATCGCGCACAGCGCCGGCGGGCTCGACGCGCGTTATCTGGTCTCCGCGCCGAATGGACCCCGCCTGGCCGCGCGATTTCGATCGATCACCACGATCTCGACGCCGCACCGCGGCACGCCCATCGCCGACCTCGTGAGCGGTGCCGTGACCGGGGCGGAGACGATTCTTCCGGTGCTCCGCGAGCGGTTCCCGCATCTCGAAGAGGGCGTCCGCGGATTGACGACCGCCGCGATGACGGCGTTCAACGCCGTCGTCCATGACGCACCGGACATCGAGTACCGCAGCTACGTCGGCGTGTTGACGAGCGATCGGATCCTCCAGGGCTCGGTGTTCGCGCCGACGCAGCCGCTGTTCGCCCTCGAGGGCGCCAACGACGGTTGGGTGTCGTTCCGATCGGCGCACTGGCGCGAGTTCCGCGGCACCATCCATGCCGATCACGCCGAGGAAATTGGCTACGACCTGTCGCCCGCCGGCGTGCTGCCGTTCGGGTTCCGTTCGCGCACGTTCGACCATTTCGCGCTGTACAAGCGCATCGCCAACGACATCGTGCCGCTGGGCGAATGAGACCGTTCGAACAGGGCAAGGGAGGTCCGAGGACCACACGCGTCTTCGCGTCAGCCGTTTCCACGGCGGCCGCGGCGCTGTGCGCCGTGACGACGCGGCGGGCATGAGAGGGCTTGGCCGGCCCGCCGATCCTGCCGCTGCCGTTCCAGCTCGTCGAAAGCATCGTCAAGTGTTCGCCTACATCGAGCTCGGGCACAGCTCCGGCCGCCCTTGCCGGCCTCGACGGGGCCGCGCCATGGTTCCGACGGAGCCGCGCCATGGTTCCCGCGGCGACCGAGGGACGGGGCGAGAAGCTCGAGAAACGTGCTTGGTGGCCGAGCACGAAAGTCTGCATGCGCTGTCCTAGGCTCAGTGACCTTCCTCCGCCACCGCCCGGCACCAAGGGGTGGCCGTGGACCGCCGAGAGCCGAGAGCCGCCCGCGCGCGGCCGGCGGGGCGAGGTCCGCCCCCGAATCAGTGTCGTCACGCCGTCCCTCAACCAGGGCCGGTTCATCGAGGCCACCATCCGCTCCGTCCTCCTCCAGGGCTATCCCGACCTGGAATACTTCGTCCTCGACGGGGGCAGCACGGATGAGACGAGGGGGGTCATCGAGCGGTACGCGCCCTGGCTCGCCGCCTGGTCGAGCGGCCGCGATGCCGGTCAGAGCGACGCCATCAACCGGGGGTTGCGGCAGGCCTCGGGGGAATTCGCTTGCTGGGTCAACAGCGACGATCTCCTCTGCCGGAACGCCCTCGTGCGCCACGCCGTCGAGGTGGGTTTCGACACCGGCGTCGTCCACGCCGGGAGATGCATCCGGATCGACGAGCACGGCCGGTATCTTTCCATGCATCGGGGCAGCGTCCGGTCGCTCGAGGATCTCTTGCGGCTTGAGAGCGGCTGGCGCGGGGGGCGGCATGTCGTCCAGCCCGAGGTGCTGTTCCCGAGGCGGCTGGCCCTGGCGGTGGGAGGCCTGGACGTTCACAATCACCGCACGATGGACTACGACCTGTGGGGCCGGCTCCTCCTCGCCGGCGCGCGCCTCGAGTACACGCCGATTCCTTTCGGCATGTCCCGACGCCACCCGGGCCAGAAGACCCACGACCGGCTGCGGCAGACGGAGTCCCTCGCTGCGACGGCCCGCATGCTGCTTTCACTTGCGCCAGACTTCTCGGACCGTGTGCGAAGTGAGATCCTGCAGGAGATCGACGGGTATCTCGAAGCGTTTCGGAGGAGCCCGGTGGAGCGCCCCCGACGCCTGAAGGGGTTCGGCTTGCCCGCCGTTCTCGCTCGCCCGCTCAGGGCGTTCCGACGGCGGCTAGGCGCGCGGCTCTCCGGCAGCTTCTGACCGTCACGGCACGCCGCGGGCGCGCGGCCGGGCGCGGGCGCGTCTGGCGTCAGGATATGTCGGGGGGCGGTGATCGCCGGTGAGAACGTTTCTCGTCTCCTACGCGGCCGGGCCGCCGGTCCACCTGCTCAACCAGCGCGCTCTGCTCGACTCGGCGTCCGGCAAGGGATTCGACGTCCTGCTCGCGTGCGGGCGGTCGGACCTACCGGAGGCGTTCTGGTCGCGCCACCGCCACATCCTGGAGCAGCGGCGGGGCGCCGGGTACTGGCTGTGGAAGCCGTTCCTGATCCGGGACTGCCTGGGTCGAGCCGACGAGGGGGACCTGGTCGTCTACCTGGATTCGAGCGTGTTCATCCGACGCTCGCTCCGGCCGCTAATCGACGAGGCCGAGCGTTCACACCTGCTCCTCGCGCGGAACTACCACCTCAACGCTCCGCACGTGAAGCGGGACTGCTTCGTGCTGACCGGGACGGACACGCCGGAGTGCCACCGCGCGTTCCAGCTGGACGCGTCCTTCCTCGCCATCAGGAACACCGCCACGAACCGCCGCTTCGTGGATGTCTGGCTCGAGTACTGCACGGACGATCGGATCGTCACGGACAAGCCGAACGAGTGCGGGCGGCCGAACCTGCCCGAGTTTCGCGCGCACCGGCACGACCAGGCGGTGCTGAGCGTGCTCTACTGGCGGGAGCGTGGCCGTCTCCCGCACCTGGTTCACGAGGGCGGAGCCCTGGGCGACTACCTGCAGCATCACCGCCGGCGAAGCGCGTGGGTGCCGCTCTCCGTGTGGCGCCACACGCCGACCGGCATTCGCAGCGCCGCCGTGAAGGGCTGGCGCGGTCTCCGCGGCGGCGTCCGATCGCTGCGGCGGGCACTGGGTAGATGACGTCGCACCCAGTCGCCGCTGCACGGCCGGCACCAGGCGGCCGTGCGGCCGGCGAGCCCCTCCCGGCGGATGAACTCGCCCCTGACGGTGACGCCGGGCTGCGCCCCCAGCGCCGGTGGCACAGCCACGACCGGGGGACCCGGTCGACGTCCGCGCCGACGCGCACCGCCGTGCGGAGCCTGGCGCGCAGGCGGTCGAGGTCCATGCCCGTGAGCGAGCGGGCCGGGCATCGGGGCGCGAGAACCCTTGACCACTCGCCGCGGCCTAGCTACGCTCAGTCGCTCGGGCGGGCTTCCAGTCCCGAAGGACCGCACTCGGGGCGCGCGCTGAAGGGGCATGGAAGCGTGGCTGATCTCATTTTGCGGGGGTATTCACACTTCTGGGTTCGCTGCCAGCTCGGGGGGTAGAATCGCGCGAAACCGACGAGGGACTGGATGATTGTGCCTAGCGGGGGTGTATGGGAGGAATGAGGGCCATGGAGCTGGATGACACCTTCTCGCTCGCGAACCCACGGGTTGCCGCGAAGATCCTGGACGGCGAGCTCATCGTCATCAATCTCAGCACGGGCTATTACTTTTCATCCACCGGGACCGGTGTCGCCATCTGGCAGGAGATCGAGGCGGGGGCTTCGCTGCGCCAGGTGGTCGACTCGCTGGTCCGCCGCTACGAAGTCGCGCCCCAGCAGGCCGAATGCGATGCCCGCGCCTTTCTCGACAAGCTGATGTCCGAGGCCCTGTTGGAGCCAGCCACGGCGGCCCGTTCGCTCGGCACCCACGCGAGCGAGAGCGCAGCCGAGCGGCTGCCGTACGAGCCTCCTGAACTGCTCAAGTTCGACGACATGGCGGCGCAATTCGCCGTCGACCCTCCGCTGATGATCAAATCGCGCGCCTAGGAGGCGGGAGCGTGGATCGGAGCGGACCGGCGGGCGCTTCCGGCGCAAGACTGGTCTCCTGCATCCTCCCGGTTCTCAACGGCGAGCGCTTCTTGGCGCAGGCGCTCGCCTCGATCCTGAGTCAGGACGTCGCGGTGCTGGACGTCATCGTGGTCGACGACGGCTCGACCGACCGCTCGGCGGAGATCGCGCGCGGCTTCCCAGGTTTGCGCCTCCACCGCCAGGCTAACGGCGGCGTCGCCGCCGCCCGCAACACCGGACTGAGGCTGGCCCGCGGCGAGCTGATCGCCTTCCTCGATGCCGATGACCTCTGGTTGCCGGGCAAGCTCGCCAAGCAGATCCGGCTGCTCGAAATGCGCCCCGAGGTCGACCTCTGTCTCTGCATGGTTCGCCATGTCCGCATGCGCGAGGACGAGCCGGCGCACGATGCGACCGCCCTGGACGAGCGGCCGCGGGTCGGACGCCTGGCTCAATGCATGCTCGCGCGGCGACGCGCGGTCGAGCGAGTGGGCCCCTTCGACAGCGGCACGGTCACGCGGGCTGACCAGGATTGGTTCCTGCGCGCCCGCGAGCTCGGCCTCGTGGAGGCAGTCCTGCCCGATGTCCTGGTTCACCGCCGAATCCATGGGGCCAGCCACACCATCGTCCATGACGATGCCGTGCCCGGCGATTTCCTGACCATCGCGAAGCGGGCCCTCGACCGCCGACGGCGCCAAGGCCGCTCCTTGATCGCGGCTGAACGGTGGACGGCAGGTCCCGCCGGGAGCGCGGATCGATGACCGCCCTGGCCGCCACGGCGGGGAATCTTGATCTCGACCGGCGCCTGCGTGACGCCTTCGAGGAAGCGCTGGCGGCGGCACGGACGCGGGCGCGGACGGTCACGATCGCTTTCGTGCTGGCAGACGTACCGGTGTCTCTCAGTGTCACGGGCGAGGTCCTAGCCGAGCGCCTGGTCCGTCCCTTTCGCCATCTCGTGCTCGCTCCCGGCGCGGCCAGGTCGGTGCAAGCCTTGACGATCGAGGCCTGGAGCCAGGCCGAGACCGGCATTGCCCCGCCCGCGTTCCCCGCCGGGCTGCGTGCCTACTCGGCCAGCGGCAACGTCTGCTACCGCAACCAGCCGGGTGACCGCGCGCTTGCCGATCGCCAGGCCGGGCGCGTCCTGGCGGGTTTCGAGGGCCCCGCGAGCCTGTCCTACAGCAACCTGGCGAAGCCGTTCCGAAGCCTGTTGATTCCGATGCTACACGACCGCGGGCGCCAGTCCATTCACGGCGGGATGGTGGTTTCACGGCCGGGCGGCCCCGGGCTGCTCTTGGCCGGACGCAGCGGCAGTGGCAAGTCCACGGTGGCGCTATCGGCGCTGGCCGGCGGCTTCGGCTTCCTGGGCGACGACCATCTCTGTGTCGGACGCGATGGTGATCCTTTCACCGTCCATTCGCTGTATGCCACCTGTGGCATCGCCCACGATCATCTTGCCAAGTTTGCGCACCTGCCAGGCTCCGTGACGAGGGGGCCGGATCGCGACAAATGCGTCGTCCTCCTGTCGCCCGAGGCACTGCCGCGCCTCGTTCGCTCGGCGACGATCGGAGCGATCGTCGTGCCCGTTATCCGTCCCGACGGGCCGACGCGGGTCCGGGAGGCGAGCCGTGGCGAGGCGATGCGGGCGCTCATGCCTGGCTCGATCTCGCCCCGACTCCTCACGGCGGAGGCCTCACGCTACCGGCAATTCGAGAGTATGGCCGTGCTCGCCGCGCAACTCCCCACGTTCCGGCTCGAGCTCGGACCGGACCTCGACACCATTGCCCCGGCCCTCCGTGAATTGGCTGCAGGCCTGCCGGGGTCCGCGGCCGGGTAACGCGGTGCGGAGCCTGCCCGCCGGGCTGCCCGATCTCGCCGCGTATGGCTGCGTGCCCGACCGCGACACGATCGAGCTATTGCGTGCGCTGGTTCTCGGCGAGCCCCTGAGCGATTCGGCGCGCGCCGTCGTCGAAGTCGCCTGCGCCGACGGTGTCGATCGCGGCCTGGTCCGTCTGCTACCCCTGTTGCATGGCCATCCCGGTGTCGCCGAGCTCGATCCGCGACTTCGCCGACGCATCGAACAGGAACATCGCCTGGCCAGCCTGCGCTTTGTCGTCCTGGACCGCACCGCGCGCCGCCTGGTCGAGACGCTGCGGCCCGCAGGTATCGTGCCTCTGTTCCTCAAGGGTTATCCGCTGGCGTGCCGAGTCTATGCCTCACCGGCGCTGAGGCCGATGCGCGATCTCGATCTGGCGGTCGGCGTTGGGCAGTTCGAGCCGGCTTGCGACCTGCTGCGCGAGCTGGGATTTCGGGAGAAGGTCGACCGGCCGATGAGTTTGGGGCCCGGCCGGCATGCGGCAACCTTCAGTCATGAGGTGGGCGCGCAGATCGTCGACCTCCACCAATTCGTCCTTGCCTCCTCGCGCTGGGCCGGGGCGGACGAGGGATTCTGGGCGCGGAGCGAGACCCTGCCGATGGGTGACGCTCGCGCTCTGACGTTGGCCGCCGAGGACCACGTGCTGCTCAGCTGCCTGCACGGCTATGCGCGCCACCCCGCGCAATCGCCGTTCCGCTGGATCGTCGATGCCTGCTCACTGCTTGCGCGCGCCGGCGAGGGCTTCCGCTGGGAGGCCCTGCTCGCCGAATCCGAACGGCAGCGTTGCGAGGGCGTGCTCGCGGCCGCACTGGGCTTCCTGTCTCGTCATCTCGACGCGCCGGTGCCTGTCGCAGTTCTGACGCGACTGGCGGCGGCGCCGCCTCGGCCCCACGACGAGGCGTATTTCCGGATACATGGGCGGCTCGAATCGCCCTCGCTGGCAATGCGCATGCGCGCCCTCTGGGCGGGCTACCGCCGCCACGAGAACGGGGCTCCGCCCGGGCCTCTGGCGATCGCGCGCTGGCTCGGCCGGCGCTGGGGGAGCCGGTCAATTCCGGAGACTCTACTGGAGGGCCTGCGGCGCTTCCCCCGCGCCAAGACGGATCGCGCCAAGCAGAAGCGAGGCGCCGAGGTCACCGCGCACACCCGACGTCTCGGGAAGGCCCTGGCGGCGAAGCGCCCGCCGTGATCCCCACCGGCCCCTCGATTCATCTCCGGGACGTGCTGGCCCACGAGTTCCGGCCGCCGGAGGTCTCGAGCGAGGAAGCCGACCTCCTGCGCGCCTGCGTGGCGCTGCCCGTCGAAGCCGACGAAGCATGGCGCCGCTGCGTCGACCGCCTGATCCTCAAGTCCCAACGGGCTTCGAGCGACGAGCCCGCCTTTCCGCCAACGGTCCGCGCGCTTCTGCCGCTGCTCGTCGACCGTAGGACGCCGTCCGAGACCCCTCTGCCGGCCGGGCTCGCCAGTCGGCTGCGCGCCGCCCGCACCATCGAGCTCCACCGCAACGAGGCATTGCGAGCGATCGCCGCCGCCGTTCTCGGGCATCCGGACGTCGCCCGTGGTCGACCCGTGTTGCTGGGTGGCGTGGCCCTGGCAGATGGCGTCTGGCCCGAGCCGAGGCTGCGCCACACCAGCCGGCTTGACGTGCTTCTACCGTCGGCGCGCGCGGCCCGGCGAGCGGGGATGGCCCTCGCGGAGGCCGGGCTGGTCGGCGCCCCACGCCGCGGCGATTGGGTCGGCGCCGCAATGCGGTTGCGCCACCCGAGCGGCATGGCGGTCATCCTCCATGGAGGTGTCTACTCGGCGCTGGTGTTCCGCCTGAGCTATGACCGGCTGATGGCTCACGCGGTGGCCGGCGTGGTGAACGGCGTCGAGGTCTTGCGGTGTGGTCCGTCCGCTTGCTTCACGCTGACCACCATCGCCGCGTTGCGCCATTCCGCCGGAGCCAGCTTGCTCTGGCTGGCCGACGCGGTCTTCCTGCTCCGCCGCGCGGCCGATGAGATCGCCGATGGCGAGCTCGCGTCCGGGGGGCCGCTGGTGGCGCGGCTCGCCGCCAGGCAAGTCGTGTGCCGGGCTGCCGAGATCGATTCGGCCTTGACCACTGATCCCGCGGTTGCCCGCCTAGCGAACCCGTCTTTGGCGGCCGAGACGCCGGAGAGTCTCATGGCGGCGTTGCGCCGCTTGCGCCAGGCCGTGGCCGCCGTCCCCGGTCGCCGCGCGCGGCTCGGCTGGCTCTACCGGCTCGTACCGCCTCACCTGGCAACTCGGCTTCGTCGACGGCTCGCGTCCGGTCGGGTCACCGCGCGACCGCCCTATCAGGGCATGTAGCGGGCAATCCAGGGCGCCTGCTGACGTACCAGTGCCATGTGCGGCTTGTAGACGCCGGGGAAAAAGACGATGCGGCTGTCGAGGGGCAGATCAAGCGCGCAGTCCAGCGTGAAGTGCAGCACGCCGTCGACCCTGGTCCAGACCGGCTCCGCGCCCCCGAGAACATGGGCGATCCACGACTGGTCAGTTCCCTTGTAACCGGCGGCGCGCGCCAACGCGGGGCTCCGCGCGGGGTCGAAGCTGGTCCAGACCTCCACCCGGGCGCCGGCGTCCATCATCACCATGGATCCGTTGTAGGGCGTGCCCACGACCGAGTCCGAACGGTAGAAAACCGCAGGTTCGGCGCGCTCGAAGAGCGGGTCGAGCGGCCCGACGACGATGCTGTCAAGATCGATCCAGACGAAGCGTGGGCCAATCAGCTCGCGCATCTCGGGCGCGAAGGCCTTCAGCCGGCACCAGCACCCGCCGAGCTCGCGCCCTTCGGGCCAGAGCGGGACGACGCGAATCGCGCTCGAAAGGCCCCGACCATCGTCCGTGATACAGACGACGTCATGCGGGATCGAAAGATAGCGCTGCAGCTCGACCACCTTGCGGTTCACCGCCTCCGCGGAGTAATCGAACAGGATGTGGCGCTTGCGTTGGTCCCGCCATTTCCACAACACGACTTGCAGACGATCGGCGCCACTGCCCGCCACACCCGTCCCTCCCG
>CAWGVS010000010.1:0-605443 GCA_963826115.1 uncultured Candidatus Rokubacteria bacterium
TCGACACCCTGGGCCCGCGGCTACGCACCGTGAAGGACGCCCGCGGGATCGTCTTCCTGACCAACGAGTACGACGCGAGCTCGGCGGATCAGCCGCCAGACCCAGGCCGACGGCACGACCTACCAGTTCGCCTACACGCTCGACGGCGCAGGGCCGAGTCACCCAGACCGACGTGACCGACCCACGCGGGCTCGTCCGCCGGCTCACGTTCAACGCCGCCGGGCTACGTCCTGACCGACACCCGCGCGCTCGGGCCGCCCGGAGCAGCAGACGACCACCTCGAGCGCCAGGCGGGGACGCACTTCGTGACCGCCGCAGGTCGACGCCCTCGGCCGCCGGACCGAGTACGCCTACGACACCAAGGGGAACGTCACGAGCGTGACCCGGCTCGCCGGCACGGCGAACGCCGTCACGACCACGCTCGCCTACGACCCGACCTTCAGCCAGGTCACGAGCGTCACCGATCCGCTGAATCACACGACGACCTTCGGGTACGACACGCGGGGCGCCCTGACCAGCGATCACCGATCCCCTGAATCACACCACGACGCTCACCCCGGACGCGACCGGGCAGCCGACGGCGATCACGGACCCGCTGAATCAGACCACCCAGCTCGCCTACGACACGGGCGACCTCGTGACGGTCACCGACCCGCTGGGCCAGGTCACGCGGCGGTTCGTGGACGGCGCCGGGCGCGTCCTCCAGGTCACGGACCCGCTCGGCCAGGCGACGCGCCTACGCCTACGATCGCCTGAACCGCCTGACGTCGGTCGACCGACGCCCAGGGTGGGACGACGGCCTTCGCCTACGACCCCAACGGCAATCTGCTGAGCGTCACCGACGCCGCCAGCCGCCAGACGACGTACACCTACAACAGCATGGACCGCCTCGAGACCCGGACCGATCCGCTGACCCACGCCGAGAGCTACCAGTACGACGCCAACGGGAACCTCACCCAGGTCACCGACCGGAAGAGCCAGGTCACGACCTTCACCTACGACGGGCTCGACCGCCGCACCGTGACGACGTACCCGGGCTCGTCACGGTGACCGCCACCTACGACGCTGGCCACCGCGTCACCCAGCTCGTCGATACCGCGGCCGGCACGATCACCCGCGCCTACGACGGCCTCGACCGGCTCGACCCAGGAGACGACGCCCCAGGGCACCGTGAGCTACACCTACGATGCGGCCTCCCGCCGGGCCACGATGACGGTGGCCGGCCAGTCCGCCGTCAGCTACACCTTCGACAACGCCGACCGGCTGACCCAGGTCGCCCAGGGCAGCCAGACCGTCGGGCTCGCCTACGACGTCGCGAACCGCCGGACGAGCCTGACGCTCCCGAACGGCATCGTCCTCACGTACGCGTATGACCCCGCGATCGCAGCTCACCGGGCTGACCTACGCGCTCGGCGGGACCACCGCTTGGGCAGCCTGACCTACACGCCCGACGCCGCCGGGAACCGCACCGCCATCGGCGGCCCCTGGGCGCGCACGAGCCTCCCCGCCGCCGTCGCCACGCACGAGCTACAATGCCAACCACCAGCAGCTGACCTTCGGCGGCGCGACGATGACCTACGATCTCAACGGCAATCTGGCGACGCAGACCGACGGCGGGGCCACGCGGACGTACACCTGGAACCCCCGCAACCAGCTCACGGGGCTCAGCGGGCCCGGCCTCAGCGCGAGCTTCGGCTACGACGCGCTGGGCCGCCGCTGGACGAAGACCGTGAACGCCGCGCAGACGGACGTGCTCTACGACGGCCTGAACCCGGTCCAGGAGGGCGTGCTCCCCACCACGCCCTCGGCGAACCTCCTCACCGGCCTCGGCCTCGACGAGTTCTTCACCCGGACGGACGCCGCCGGGCTGCGCGCGTTCCTGTCGGACGCCCTCGGCAGCACGGTCGCCCTCGCCGACGCCGCCGGCACGGTCCAGACCGCAGTACACCTACGCGCCGTTCGGCGAGACCACGGTCACCGGCGCCGCCAGCAGCAACCCCTATCAGTTCACCGGCCGCGAGAACGACGGCACCGGCCTCTACTACTACCGGGCGCGGTACTACCATCCGGGGCTCGGGCGCTTTGTCAGCGAGGATCCTACTCGATTTGACACGGGCGACGCGAACCTCTATGCCTCCGTCGCCAATAGTCCCCTCAGCTACGTCGACGATCCATCAGGCCTAGACATCGCCGTTGTTGAGAACGGGCCGACACAAAGGGAACCCGATCGGCCACACTGCCATCGCGATAACGGGTCACGGTGTGTACAGCTTCGGAAATGAGTTCGACCCCGGCCTCAGTCTTGCGACCTACTTGCTGCGAGAAGCCTCCAGGCGCAACACAGTCGTCTATGTGATCAAAACTGACGCCAGGCAGGACGCGGCGGCGCTCGCTTACCTTGCGCAGGACCTTCCACAGCCACTCGGTAAGATCTGGGACAACTGCTCGGGTCGGTCGAACGCGGCGTTGGACGCGGCCGGGATCACGAGACTGGTTGCCGACCCACGAATCACAGCGGCACTCGGTGTCGCGCCGCTGCTGGGGCTCACGAACCAACCAGGAACAGCCGGACTTCGTGCGGCAACTGCTGGTGCTGTGCGCTTTAACATGCCGAAGGGCACTACCTTCGTGCCGGTGGGCCTTCTGCCATTCGAACCGCACAAGTGAGAGCCCGAGCGATTCGAGAACTCATGCTCGCAACCGTGATCGTCTGGGTAGCGATCACGGTGATGTACGCGTACGCGTACGTAACCCATAGGCTGGCGCTCCCAGACACCGTGGATACGAAAAGGCATGGGACTGGCAGCTCTTCTTTTTCGGGTTGACCAGGCTTCCCATCTTGCTGGTGCTTCTCGTTTTCACCCTGTGGATCGAGAGTAGGTGCCTCTCCTCGGGAAAGTGACAGAAGAGCTTCGGCTGCGCTCCCGGCCGGGGACTCTGGAGGTTCCAGTGGAGCTGGTGCCGGAAGTACGGGGAGCTGTGGGCCAAACGCTGAGCGGGTTGACCCTAGATCGGCGCGAGTTGACGGTCGCGCACGAGAACACCTTCGTGACGCGCTGACCTGAAGGCTTTGGTCGAAAGGCGCCCGACGCCTGGGCGCACGGGATCGAGTTCATTCCGGACGCCCTGGTGGTCCACTTGGAGGACGGCCGCTCGCTGACGGTGCGCTGGAGTCGTTTCCGAGACTTCGGGACGCAACGCCGGAGGCGCGGAATCACTGGCAGCTGATGGGCCGCGGCCAGAGAATCCATTGGCCGGCGCTCGACGAGGGCCTCTCCGTCGCGGGCCCGCTCGGCCTCCCGGACTAGGCCAGCGGTACCGGTATCTCTCTAGGCGGCTACCCGAGGAGCTGCTCGCAGACCTCCACCCACGCCTGGGTGGTGAGCGCGAGCGACTCCACGTCGACGCGCTCGTCGTTCCCGTGGAAGCGGCCGGCCATGGCCTCGGCGGTGAGCGTGCGGGAGAAGAGGCCGAAGCCGTAGGCCACCGCGCCCTTCTGGCGGAAGTACGGCGCGTCGGTGAAGCCGACGATCATCCGGGGGAGGAGCCGCGCGCCGGGGTAGTGCGCGGTCACGACCCGGCGCAGCACGTCCCAGAGCGGGGTCTCGGTCGGCGAGACGGACGCCGGCTTCGAGAAGAGGGGCTCGACCTCGATCTCGTCGACGAGGCCGCCCAGCGCCTTGTCGAGGTGGCGGCGCACCTCGTCGTCGGTGTCGCCGGGGACGGTGCGGATGTCGACCTCCACCTCGACCGTGTCGGGGATCACGTTCGTCTTCACGCCGCCGTGGCAGACGTTCGGCGAGAACGTCGTGTGGGTCGACGACCACGCGAGCTTCGCCAGGTTGGGCGAGAGCTTCGCGATGGACGACTCGACGCGGTCCGGGTCCGTCAGCGCGGCCTTCAGCTCCGGGTCGACGGGCAGGGTCTCGACGAAGGTCCGCCAGAGCTCGTCCACGTACGGCGAGGGGCGATAGTCGGCGAGGCGGCTCACGACCTGGGCGGCCTTCACCAGCGCGTTATCCGACCCGTAGGGCATCGAGCCGTGGCCGGGCGTGCCCTTGACGCGGAGGCGCCGCCAGGCCACGCCCTTCTCGCCGACGTGCACCGTGACGGTCTCCTCGCCCTGGCGCGTGCGGCCGACGGTGCCGCCGTTCTCGGTCAGCAGGTAGTCGGCGCGGAGCGCGTCCCAGTGCCGCTCGACCACGTGCCCGGCGCCGAGCGTGCCGCCCGCCTCCTCGTCGGCGCAGGCGAGGTAGACCAGGGTCCCGCGCGGCCGCCAGCCGCGTCGGGCGAGCGCCCGGAGCGCCACCGCCTGGGACGCGGTCAGGTTCAGCATGTCGATCGCGCCGCGCCCCCACACCTCGCCGGCGATCAGCTCCCCGCCGAAGGGATCGTGGGTCCAGGTCTTTGGATTCACCGGCACCACGTCGGTGTGGCCCATGAGGCACAGCGTTGGCGCCTCCGGGTCCGTGCCCTCGATGCGGGCCACGAGGCTCGTGCGGCCGGGCGCGTGGGCCGGCGCGTAGACCTCGAGGTCCAGGCCGCTGCCCTCGAGGTAGGCGCGCAGCGTGTCGCTGTTGCGCACTTCCTGGCCCGACATGACGGTGCCGTCGTTGACGCACCGGTTGCGGATCAGCTGCTGGAGGAGCTCGACGGTCTGTCCGGTGAGGGCGTCGCTCATGAAACGTATCCTAGACAGCGAGTCCCGGGTTGTCGAGGGTCGCGCCCCGGCGCCCGCGCTCACGCGCGCGCGGCGTCGAGCGCCCGGCGGACGCGCTCGCCGAGCGTCTGGAGGCGCGCCACGGGCTCGTTGCTGAACACGAAGCGCACGTGCCGGTCGGCGATCGGGCCGCCCCAGCCGACCATCGGCGTGGCCGCCACCTTCTGCTCGAGCAGTCGGCGTGACACCTCGCGCGGGTCGAGCCCGAGCGCCGCGACGTCGAGGAGCAGGGACCACGCGCCGGCCGGGCGGACGGCCGGCAGGCCGGCGAGCTGGCGGAGCGTCTCGTCGCGCCGGCGCTGCCACTCCGCGTTGGCGGCCGCGAGGTCGCCCGGCGGCTCGGCGAGCGCCACGCGCGTCCCGACCTGGGCGAACCCGCTCGCGACGAGCCCGTTGTAGATCTGGACGCGCGAGACGTCGTTCACGAGGTCGCCGGGCGCCACCACCCAGCCCACGCGCCAGGCGATCATCCGCTGCTCGAACGACGGCGCGCCGACGGTCACGGTCCGGTCGCGCATCCCGGGGAGCGCCGCCGGGTGGCGGACGGGCCGGCCGTCGTAGAGGACGCCCTCGAAGCCGCCCCAGTAGAGGAGCCGGAGGTCGCGCTCGCGGCAGAGGGCGGCGATCGCGTCCCACTCGGCGTCGCTCGCGACCCAGCCGGTCGGGAAGGACGCGTTGTTGACGAACACTACGCGCGTCCGCGGGCCCGCGGCGGCGCGGAGCGCGTCCAGGTCGAGGCGCCACTCGCCGCCGGCGACCCGGAGCGGCACCAGTCGCGGCACGGCGCCGACCAGGCGGACGCGGTTCAGCATGCCCGCGTAGGTCGGGTCGGTGAGGAGGACCTCGTCGCCCGGGTCGGTGAGGCAGAGGAGCGCGTCGACCATCGCCTCGCCCTCGCCGCAGGTGATGACGATCTCGCGCCGGCCGTCGTAGCGCGGGCCGCCGCGCCGCTCGACGTACGCGGCCACCGCCTCCTTCAGGTCGTCGCGGCCGGTGAAGGGGAGCCAGCTGTTCGCCTCGTCCTCGCCGAGGGCGCGCCGCGTCGCCTCGACGGCCGCCGCCGGCGGCGGGACGTCGGTGTCGAGGTTCTCCATCCGGAGGACGTCCGGGTCGTCGCCCGCGGCGGCGGCGACCCGGTCGATGTTGAAGCCGGGGATGTCGTGGAGCCGGCGGACGCTCACCCCCGCCTCACGCCGAGAAGCGGCGGACGACGTTGTCGATGATGCGGGAGATGTTGTTCCGGTAGCCGTCGTGGAAGAGGCTCCCGCAGAAGGTGATCGAGCCCACCGAGAAGACGGCGCCGCCGTTCGGCGTCTCGAAGTACACCATGTCGGCGCGGATGAGCTTCTCGGGCGGATCGCCGGGCCAGGTCCACACGTGGGACAGCACGTCCTCGGGCACGAGCACGAACTTCGTGAGGTCGTGCTTCTCGGACGACGCCAGGACCAGCGCGTGGGGCGGCGTCCCGAGGCGGAAGTCGGCCCGGTCCAGCTCGAAGCCCGCCGCGCCGCCGCCGGAGAGGCCGAAGTCGCCGAGGATCTCGTCGGGCACGCCCTCGAAGATCCACGCGGCGCGAGGGTCGCGGGACGCGGGGAGCCGCCGGTAGTACGAGCCCTCGAACGGGCCCTGGGACGTGAAGCCCACGCCCGCGAGCTTCTGGGGCGGCCGGCCGTTGCGGCGCCAGAGGCCGCCGTACCCGCCGTCGAAGCTCATGTAGTACTCGCCGGGCTCGGCGGCCCAGGCGCGGATGCCGCCCTCGGCGCGCCGCACCTCCAGCACCCCGGGCAGATCGGAGTGCGCGGCCACGCGCCAGTAGAAGCCGTTCCCGCCGAGGTACATGAGGCGCCCGCCGCGCTCGAGATACGCCGTGAGCGCGTCCATGGTCTCGGGGCTGTGGTACTCGGGGTGCGTCGGCGTGAGCACGACCTTGTAGGGCGCGATGAGCTGGAGGCCCTCCGCGTGGAGGTCCTCGTCGGTGACGACGTCGTAGCGATGCCCCATCTGCTCGAGCCAGTCGAGGAGATAGAGGTCGGCGCCGAGGTGGCGCACGCCCGACCCCCGCGGGTCGACGTACGCGAGGAAGCTCGAGCGGAGGTTCATGACGGGCCGGAGGCGCGAGGAGTACGCGATCCCGCTCCCGTCGTGGTGGAAGTTGTACGTCGAGAGCCCGTACTCCTGGTGCTCGTCGGGCGTCCACGGCCGCGCGCCCCAGGCCTTCGCCCGCGCCCGGTACTCGTCGGTCGTCACGTCGCGCGCGATGTTGGCGTACACGATGTAGGTGAAGGTCGGCATCAGCACGCAGACGTCCGCCGTCCGCTGGCCGCGCGGCGGCCGCACGAAGAACGGGATCATCTCCTCGACGTCGCCCGCCCGGAGGCGCGCCGCGTAGACGCCGCTCCGGAGCCCCTCGGGCACCGTGTAGGTGAAGTCGGTGGCCCACCCGCAGTCGTAGAGGTCGTCGTCGTGGAAGTGGATCGCGCCGTACTCCCCGGGCGCGTGGCGCCAGCACATCTCCTCGCCCGACCAGGTCGAGCCCATCATGGCGCGGGCCGGGAGGTTCACCAGTTCGCCGTCGAGCCCGTTGGGACCCACGTCGACCGCGCGGGTGCTGGACGTCTCCCGGGCGAAGTCCCAGAGCGCGACCAGATGGCGCCCCGAGTCGCCGTCCGGCGCGCCCGCGATGGCCGTCTCGTCGAGGGCGGCGTCGTAGACCGTGGGCCGCTCGATCTTCCCGTTGTAGTGTCCGGCGACCGGCGCGCCGCCGAGCGCGGCGACCAGGAAGGGCGTGCCGCTGTCGAGCGCCGTGCCGTCCACGACCGCCGAGGCGACGCCGGCGTCGTCCGCCCGGACGCGCGGCGCGAGCGGCGCCTGGCCGACGGTCAGGGTGCGCGTCGCCGCGTCGTAGGACGCCCACACGCGGTACCACGCCCGCGCCAGGAAGGGCTTGCCGACGTGGACGGCGTGAACGCCACCCCGGCCGTTCCCGATCAGGGCCCCCGCGCCGCGCTCGTCCACGAAGAGGGCGAAGCCGGCGCCGGTCCCGGGGTCATGGCGCGCGACGATCCCTTGGCGCCCGCGGTCTGGCAGGGTGGGCCAGATCGTGGCCGCGAGCGTGAAGCTCCGGAGTCGCCGGAACGCCGGCGCGTCGGGGACGCGCATGTAGGAGCCGAGCGGCACCGGCTGGACGCGCGACGGATAGCGCCCCTCGAACGGCGCGGCGACCGGCTCCTCCTTGATCCCGGGGCCGGCGGGGTTCGGGTCGCCCGAGATCACGCGGACCAGGCGCACCTGGTACGGCGTCGCGGCGGTGCTGGACACCTTGAAGGCGATCGTCTCGCCCGGGGCGACGGAGAAGCGGTCGGCGTAGCCGGTCAGGGGCAGCATGGTCCTCCTCGACGCCGGAGCCGGCCACGCCGGTCCGGGATTGGCGTCACGCGCTCGGGATCGGGCTCGAAGCGGGCGGAGTCTATCGCGCCCCGCGCCGGGCCGGCAAGGCCGGTCGGGCGCGCCGCCGGCGCTCGCGCGGTCGCGGGGGCGCGATCCTGCTGACCGTCCTCGGGCTCAACCTGCTCGGAGACGGCATCCGGGACGTCCTCGACCCGCGCGCGCACGACCGGTGAGGCGCCGCGCGGCGGGCGCGCCCCGCGGGCGTCAGCCGGTTGGGACCGCGTAGAGCGTGGCCGCGCCTTCCTGGTGGAGAGCCGGCCAGGGAAGAGGTGGCGCCGCGCCGTCGCGGACGACGTAGCGCGCGCCGTAGCGCGCGGCGAGCGCGCGGAGCTCCGTCGGGCCGCGCGCGGCGTAGCCCCGCCCGAGCTGACGGAACGGCCAGGCGCACGGGGGCGCGTTGAGCTCGCGGAGGAACGTCCGCGGGTCCCGGCCCGGATAGCCCGCCACGTCGGCCACCCGCTGGACCCACTCCCGGATCGCGGTCCGGCCGAAGGGGACCGCGCCCATCTCGACGACGACCGCGCGCTCCGCGGCGCGGCGCCAGGCGAAGGCGTGGAGCGGGACCAGGAAGACGCCGTCGCGCTCGGTGTGGGCCCGTGCCCACGCCGCGAGGCGGTCGAGGTCGCTCGGCGGGGGGAGCCCCTCGCGGCCGGCGAGCCCGGGCGCCGTCACGACGATCGCCGCGGCCGTGCCCGCCAGCGCGAGCGCCGTGACCGCGAGCCGCCGCCCCCGCGCGGGGCCCGCGTCGAGCCACCCGGCGCGCCCGATCGCGGCCATCACGAGCACCGCTGCCGCCACGACGAGCCGCCGTCCATCGACGCCGCCGACGCCGCCCAGGTGGAGCGCGGCCAGCGCGGTGGCGGTGAGGAGCGCGATCCGCGCGTGGCGCGGCGAGAAGGCCGGCGCGATCGCGAGGCCGGCCAGGGCGAGGAGGGCGGGCAGCGAGCGACCGCCGAGGAGCGCGACCGTCGCGACCGCGGCAGCGAGCGCCTCGGCGACCGGGCCGCGGAGGAGCGCCCGGGCGAGGGGGCCCGCGATCAGGACGAGCGCGAGCGCCTTCAGGAAAACGCTGAGCCGCAGGAGCCGGAGCTCCACGGCGAGGCCGAGGGGGAGCACCTCGACGAACAGGACGCCCGCCACGAGGCCCGCGACGAGGACGGCGCCGATGGCCGTCACCGCCGCGCCCCGCTCCGCCTGGACCGCGTCGCCGGACTCCGACGGGATGCGCGCGGCGCGGAGTCCCTCCGCGAGCGCCGTCAGTCCCACGGACAGCGTCAGCTCGGGCCACACCTCCTGCCACGCCGGCGGGACCCGGCCCAGCGCCGCGAGGGCCACGCCGATCGCGGCGCATCCCGCGAGGCCGAGCGCCACCGGCCACCGGCTCCGCCCGAGGCCGGCCAGGCGGAAGGCGAGGAGGCCGCTCAGGCCGAGGCTCACGAACGCGGCCACCTCCGCCGGGTCCTGGCATGAAGGGACGAAGTGCCAGGGGAACCGGAAGCGCGCCACGACGAGCTCGAGGAACTCGGCGTCGAGCGGCGGCCCCGAGCGGAGCACCGGCCACGTCGCCCCCACCGCGACCGCGACGTAGGCCGCCACCGCGAGGACCGGTCCCGCGGGACGCGGGAGCGCGGCGCCGTGGCGCCACCGCCACGCCGCGCGCGCGACCGAGCCGACCGCGATCAGCCCCGCGGCCTGGAGACCGACCTGGACGTGGACGAGGGTGGCCGCAATCAGCGCCAGCACCGCGGCGCGCTTCCCCGTGAGCCACCACGCGAGCGCCAGGATCGCCAGCGCCTTCGAGAGTGGCGCCGGGTTCAGCTGGGACCGGACGAGCCAGTGGTCGGCGAGGGCCGGGCCGGGGACGAGCACGCAGAGAATGGCTCCGAGGTAGCCCGCCGCGCGGCGCTCATGGAGCGCGAGGCCGAGCTGGTAGCCCGCCGTCGCCAGGAGCGCGACCTGGGCGATCCACAGGAGCAGCACCGCGGCCGGGATACCGGCAACGCGGGACAGGAGCGCGAGCGTGCCGAGATAGGCGGCCCGGACGCCCTCGCCACCGGCGTTCAGGAACCAGTCGCGCGCCAGGAACTCCGGATCGAGCGCGCGCTGGAGCTCGACGAGGTGGACGAGCTGGTTGCCGCGATCGAACGTGTAGCCGGCGTCAGAGGTCCACGTCCACGCGAGCACGACGAGGAGGAGCGCGGCGGCGATCGTCACGCGCTCCATCGCGCGGTCCGCCGGCCCCGCGGGGGCGGGGGTCATCGCGTCCCGACCGTACCACGGCGTTCGTTCCCGCTCGCCGTTTCACGGGACGGCGCGCCGCCCCGGTTCCGAGGGTCGTACGGGGGACCCGGCCGATCGGACCCGGGTCCCGCCGAAGGCTGCCAAGAAGGGTTGCCGTCCGCGCCGGACACGTGGGATTCTGTCGACGATCCGGGGGCCATGGCCACGGACGTGGTGAGTGTAACGTGTTGAGATCAAAAGACATTCCGCCGAATGAACCCAGCAGTCCGGGGCGCGATCCCGTGGCAATTCGCTTGCATCCTCATCCTGCCGTCATGCGAGGAGGGGTCCGCCCGGCCCGCGGAGCCGCCATGCTGGGCCTTCCGGTCCTCCTCTGGGCCTGCCTGTTCGCGGGGTCGGCGCCCTCGACTCCGGCGGCGTCCGGCGACCGGGTCGACTTCCGGCGGGACATCCAGCCGATCTTCCAGGGGTCCTGCACGAAGTGCCACGGCGCGGTCCGGCAGCGGAGCCAGCTCCGCCTCGACTCGCGGTCGTACGCGCTCCACGGCGGGGTCATGGGACCCGTGATCGTGCCCGGCGACAGCGCGCGGAGCCGCCTCGCGCAGCTGATCGGCCACGCGGACCCGGCGGAGCGGATGCCCCAGCCGCCCACCGCGCCGGCTCTCTCCTCCGAGAAGGTCCAGCTCATCCGGCGCTGGATCGATCAGGGCGCCGTCTGGCTTGAGACCCCGGGCGAGCCGCGGTTCGAGCCCCACTGGGCGTATCGCGAGCCGGTTCGCCCGAGCCCGCCGCCGGTGCGGACGGCGGGCTGGACGCGGAATCCCATCGACGCGTTCGTCCTCGCGCGGCTCGAGCGCGAGGGGCTGGCGCCCTCGCCCGAGGCGCCGCGCGCGACCCTCATCCGCCGGGTGAGCCTCGACCTCACCGGGCTGCCGCCGACGCCGGCCGAGGTCGACGCCTTCGTCGCCGACAGCCGGCCCGACGCCTACCAGCGCGTCGTCGACCGCCTCCTCGCGTCACCGCACTACGGGGAGCGCTGGGCGCGGTCCTGGCTCGACCTCGTGCGCTACGCGGACACGGACGGCGGGAGCTGGGACCGGCCCCGGTCGATGTGGCCGTACCGCGACTGGGTGATCCGGGCGCTCAACCAGGACATGCCCTTCACGCGCTTCACCATCGAGCAGATCGCCGGCGACCTCCTGCCGGGCGCCACCGCCAGCCAGCTCGTCGCGGCGGGCATGCACGCCAACACGACCGTGAACCAGGAAGACGGCGTCGACCCCGAGGAGGTCCGCTGGGAGGCGCTCATCGATCAGGTCGACACCACGGCGACCGTGTGGCTCGGCGCGACCCTCGCGTGCGCCCGCTGCCACAACCACAAGTACGACCCGTTCACGCAGAAGGACTACTACCGGTTCCTCGCGTTCTTCAACCACGCGGACATCTACGAGTACGAGCTCCCGCGCATCCCCGACCCGGCGCGCGCCGGCAAGCCCGCGATGACGTCGGTGGTCATCGAGCATCCGACCGGGACTCCGACCGCGAACCTGCGCGTCCGGGGAACCTTCACGCAAAAGGGCGAGCTCCTTTCCGCCGGCACGCCGCGAATCCTCCACCCCATGCGGCGCGGCTGGCCCGTGAACCGCCTCGGGCTCGCGTACTGGCTGGTCGACGCGGCGAACCCCGTCACGGCGCGCGTCGTCGTCAACCGCTACTGGGGGGAGATCTTCGGGCGCGCGCTCGCGGAGACCGCCGAGGATCTCGGCACCCAGGGGACGCGGCCGTCCCACCCCGAGCTTCTCGACTGGCTGGCGACGGAGTTCGTGCGCGGCGGCTGGAGCATGAAGCGGATCCAGCGCGCGATCGTCACCTCCGCCACGTACCGCCAGGCCTCGCGCGTGACGCCGGCGCTCCTCGAGAAGGACCCCGACAACGTCCTCCTGGCGCGAGGCGCGCGGTTCCGCCTGCCCGCCGAGACCGTTCGCGACGTCGCGCTCGCGGCCAGCGGCCTCCTCGATCCGCGGATCGGAGGCCCGAGCGTCTTCCCGCCGCTGCCCGACGACCACGGGTTCGTCCCCAACAACAAGGGGCAGGCGACCTGGAGGACGAGCGGGGGCGAGGACGCCCGTCGTCGCGGACTCTACACGTTCTGGCGGCGCACCGCGCCGTACCCGGCCTTCGCGAACTTCGACGCGCCGAGCCGCGAGGTCGCGACCGTCCGGCGCGCGCGGACGAACACGCCGCTCCAGGCGCTGAGCGCGCTGAACGACCCGGCGTTCGTGGACGCGGCGCGGGGCCTCGCCCGCCGCGTCGCGCGCGAGGCGCCGGCGGAGCCCGCGGCCCGCGCGGCCCACGCCTTCCGGCTCTGCGTCGCCCGGGTGCCGGCCCCGGAGGAGGTCGAGCTGCTGGTCGCCGAGTACCGGCGCGAGCGCGACCACTTCGCGGCCGATCCGGCGGCGGCGCGGCAGGTCGTCGGGGACGAGCGCGGCGCGGTCGCCGACGCGGCGCTGACCGACCTGGCGGCGTGGACCGTCGTATCGAGCGTTGTCCTGAACCTCGACGAGACCCTGACGAAGGAGTGAGCATGGCTCCCGCGGAGAACCCCCTCTCCGGCCTCACGCGCCGGCACTTCTTCCAGCAGACCGGCTTCGGGATCGGCGGGATCGCCCTCCTGGCCCTCCTCCAGCCGGACCTCTTCCGGGCGCGGCCGGCGGAGGCCGCCGACCCGATGGCGCCGCGCGCGCCCCACTTCGCGTCGAAGGCGAAGAACATCATCTTCCTCTTCATGGCCGGGGGGCCGTCGCAGGTCGACCTCTTCGACCCGAAGCCCCAGCTGACCGCGCACGACGGCGAGAAGATCCCGGAGGACATCATCAAGGGCGAGCGGTTCGCCTTCATCAAGGGCGTCCCGACCCTCCTCGGCTCCCCGTATCCGTTCCGCCGGCACGGGCGGAGCGGCGCCGCGTTCTCGAGCCTCCTCCCGCATCTCGCGGGGGTCGCCGACGACCTCCTGGTCCTGCGCTCGGTCCACACCGACCACTTCAACCACGCGCCGGCCCAGATCTTCATGAACTCCGGCCATCCGCTCGTCGGGCGCCCGAGCATGGGCTCGTGGCTCACGTACGGGATCGGGAGCGAGAACGCCGATCTGCCGGGGTTCGTCGTGCTCCTGTCCGGCCGGCCCGATCCCGGCGCCGGCAACACGTGCTGGGGCAGCGGGTTCCTGCCGACGGCCTACCAGGGCGTCGAGTTCCGCTCGAAGGGGGAGCCCGTGCCGAGCGTGTCGAACCCCGCGGGCATCACGCCGGAGGTGCGCCGCCGCGCGCTCGACACCGTGCGGAGCCTGAACGAGCGCCGCTACCTCGACGCGGGGGACCCCGAGATCGAGGGGCGCATCGCCGCGTACGAGAAGGCCTACCGGATGCAGACGAGCGTGCCCGAGCTGACCGACCTCGGGCGGGAGCCGCCGGCGGTCCACGCGATGTACGGGACGACGCCGGGCGAGGCCTCGTTCGCGAACAACTGCCTTCTCGCCCGGCGGATGGTCGAGCGGGGCGTCCGCTTCGTCCAGCTCTACCACCGCGGCTGGGACCACCACGGCGGGAAGGACCACGACATCTCGACCGGGCTCCCGCGCCTCTGCCAGGAGACGGACCGGCCGGCGGCGGCCCTGATCCGGGACCTCCGCCAGCGCGGGCTCCTCGACCAGACGCTGGTGATCTGGGGCGGCGAGTTCGGCCGGACGCCGATGAACGAGGGGCGCGAGGGCCCGCCCTACCTCGGGCGCGACCACCATCCGCGCGCGTTCACGATGTGGCTCGCCGGCGGCGGCATCGCGGCGGGCGCCACGGTGGGGGCGACCGACGACCTCGGGTACGGCATCACCGAGGACCCGGTGCACGTGCACGACCTCCACGCGACGGTCCTCGACCTGATGGGGCTCGACCACCTGAAGCTCACCTACCGCCACCAGGGCCGGGCCTTCCGGCTCACCGACACCAGCGGGAAGGTCGTCCGGAAGCTCCAGGCCTGAGCCCACGCGCGCCGGTGCGAGCGGCGCGCCTGGGCCCGGCGCTCAGTCGGCGGGCTCTCGGATCTGGGCGATCTTCCGGTCCCGGTCGCGGCCGTAGCGGTCGCGATCCCGGGCCAGCTCCTCGTTGAGCTTCTGGACCTCCTCCGCGCTCTGGGCCCGGCGGAGGGCGTCCCGGTGCAGGATCTCCCGCTCGGCCACCTTCGCGTCGTAGACGCGCCGCGCCTCCGCGATCGCCGTCTTCTGCGCGTCGGTGAGCGGGCGCTCCGTGACGCCGCCCTCCTTGTCCTTCTGGCGGAGGCGCTCCATGGCGAGCTCGTACGCGCTCTTCGGTCCGCTGTCCGTCACGGTCGTCACCTCGCTGGTCGGGGGATGGCGGTAGTGTAGCGCGAGGGACGAGGTGACGCGATGGGAGGGATGCGCTAGCATCCTCGACATGCTCCCGATCACGCCGACCGTCCGCGCCGACCTCGCCCCGAGCGGCACGCTCCGCGCCGGGGTCAACTACGCGAACTTCATCCTCGCCACGCGGGACCCGGCGACCGGCGAGTCGCGGGGGGTTGCGATCGACATCGCCCACGACCTCGGCCGGCGGCTCGGGGTGCCGGTCACGCTCGTGCCCTACGAGAGCGTCGCGGCGATGGTCGACGCGGCGCGGACGGGCGCCTGGGACATCGCCTTCTGCGGCATCGACCCGGCCCGCGAGGGCGACATCGGCTTCAGCGCGGCCTACCTCGAGATCGAGGCGACCTACCTGGTGCCGGCCGGCTCGCCGATCCGGACCGTCGGCGACGTGGACCGGCCGGGCGTGCGCGTGGTCGCGGCGGCGCGCGCGAACTACGAGCTCTACCTGACCCGCGAGCTCAAGCGGGCGGAGCTCCTCCGCGCGCCCAACCACCCTGCCGCCTTCGAGATGCTCGAGACCGGGCAGGCCGACGCGCTCGCCGGGCTCCGGCAGGCGCTGCTCGGGCTCACGGAGCGGCTGCCGGGCTCGCGCATCCTCGACGGCCGGTTCATGGCCGTGCCGCAGGCGGTCGGCATGCCCCGCGGCCGCGACGCCGGGCTCGCCTACCTCCGGGCGGTCGTCGAGGAGGCGAAGGCCTCCGGCCTCGTCGCGCGCGCGCTCGAGCGGACGGGGGCGCGCGGCGTGGCCGTGGCGCCCCGCGCCGGATGATCCCGGACTTCCTCTACGGGACCGCCTGGAAGGAGGACCGGACCGCCGCGCTGACGGAGCTCGCGCTCCGCGCCGGCTTCCGCGGCATCGACACCGCGAACCAGCGGCGCCACTACTTCGAGGCCGGGGTGGGGGAGGGCCTGGCCGCGGCCTACCGCGCGGGCGTCGTCTCGCGCGGCGACCTCTTCCTCCAGACGAAGTTCACGTACCGGCCGGGTCAGGATCACCGCCTCCCCTACGACCCGGCCGCCGATCTGTCGACGCAGGTCGCCCAGTCGCTCCGGAGCTCGCTCGAGCATCTCGGGACCGACCACGTGGACAGCTTCGTCCTCCACGGCCCCGCGTCCGGCCACGGCTGGACGGAGCACGACACCGAGGTGTGGGCGGCGATGGCGCGGGAGCGCGACGCGGGGCGCGCGCGGCTCCTCGGCGTCAGCAACGCCTCGCTCCGGCACCTCCAGCAGCTGGCGGCGACGGGCGCCGAGCCGCCGGCGTTCGTCCAGAACCGCTGCTTCGCCCGCCTCGGCTGGGACCGCGGCGTGCGGGCCTTCTGTGCCGAGCGGCGGATCGTCTACCAGGGGTTCTCGCTGCTGACCGCCAACCCGGAGGTCCTCGGCCACCCGCTGGTCCGCGCGATCGCCGGGCGGCTCCGGGCCACGCCGGCCCAGGTGGTGTTCCGGTTCTCGCAGGCGGTCGGCATGCTCCCCCTCACGGGCACGACGGACCCCGACCACATGCGACAGGACCTCGACAGCCGCGCGCTCAAGCTCGCGCCGGAGGAGGTGCAAGCGATCGACGAGCTCGCCTGACGTCCAAGTGATGTAAATCATCCGGACCGAGAGGAGGACCTCCATGGCTACCGAGCGTCCCCGGGTCATCGGTCTCCCGCAGCTCCTGGCTCTCAGGAAGCCGCTTCGCGAACGGCCGGCCCCCCTCGTTTTCTTCACGAAGAAGGAGTTCACGCGTCTGATCGCGGGCGCCGTGACGCTCCCGCGCCGCCCGCGCGGCGCGCCGCTCGCGGCCTTCGATCCCTGGCCGACCGGCGGGATGGTCCAGGGCAGGTGCGAGAGCCCGCCGGGCCAGACGTGCTTCGGGTGGTGGACGCCGGCCGGCGCGGACCACGGGAAGGGCGTCTACTTCGACTGCCGCTGCGTGGTGACCAAGGAGCCGGAGCCCCCGACCGTGAAGTGCCAGCTCATGCTCGCGGCGTCGGGCCGGTTCCAGTGCACCGGCACGTGCACGGGTCTCCAGACGTGCCAGCTCGGCGCGTGGCGGGATCCGGCGACGGGGCGGTACGTGCTGGACTGCCGCTGCGGCGGCGGGATCATCGCCACGGGCGCGCGGCGCACCGGCCGCGCGCGTCGGGCCCGGCGCCGCTAGCCCCGCGTCTCGAGGTCGGCGAGCCGGGACGACGAGGTCGGCGCCGTCGGGAACGCGAGGTAGCTGAGAAGCCACCCCACGCCGCCCGCGATCACGACGGCGCCGGTCCAGAGGTGGACCGACCAGGCGACGCGCGCCCAGAGCATCACCGCGAGCATGTAGAGGAGATACTGCACGGCCGGGACGGCGAACGCGACGGCGCGCGTCGCCAGGACCCGCTCCGACGACGGCCGAAGCCACGCGAGCATCAGGTCCGACAGGATCCCGGCCAGGAGCGCGGCGCCGATCAACGGCGCCGGCCCCGTGTCCAGGTACTTGTCGTGGATGATCGTCATCATCGCGCCGTTCACCGTCAGGACGAACGTCAGGGCGCCCGCCGGAAGCGGCCGCTGGCGGAGCACGTAGAGGACGAGCCCCATCAGGATGGCGGGCTGGACCAGGAACCCCGCGAAGCCCGCCGAGAGGTACGCCTGGGTCCCGGTCCGCGGCGTCTCGCTGACCCACGTCGACGCGTGCGGGCTCACGTACTCGGTGAAGAAGGTCAGGAGCGAGAGGAAAACCGTCAGCGACACGACCATCGGCATCCGGGCGAGCCAGCTCGAGCGGGCCGGCCCGCGGAGCCCGGCGCGGAGCGGCCCGGTCACCATGAGCCCGCCGCCGAGCGCCAGCACCAGGTGGCTCGGGCTGATGAGCCCCTCCACGCCCTTCTCGATGCCGAAGACCACGTGCCACAGCATGTCGGCCCCGCCGCCGAAGAAGAACACGAAAGCGCCGGCGAGCGACGCCCGGTAACCGGGCGGCAGGGCCCGGGCGCGCGGCGCGCCGCGACGCCGGTTCCGGACGAAGGCCACCACGAGCGCGGCGGCGCCCGCCGCGTATCCCGAATAGAGGACGGCGTGCCACGGCGTGAAGAACGTCTCGAGCGCCGGCACGTGGATGTGCGCCCACCCGTCGAGATAGAGGCCGCCGATGAGCCAGGCTCCAAGAATGGCCATCAGCCAGTCGAACGCCGGTCCGCCGACCGCCGCGTCGGGGCGTGCGGGCGCGCCCAGGCTCCGGGTACCGTGCTCCGGCTCGACGAGGACCGCGTGCTGTGCCATTCCGTCCAGTGACAGTTTAGCGCGCTCCCGCGGGCCCGCGCCGGGCCGGCGCCTGACGCCCCACGGCGGCCGCTGGCCGATTCTCGTCACCGCGGTCACCCGGCGGCGACGGACCGTCGGCGGGCAACCGCGCGGATCATTGTGAGAATCGCGACGACGCCTCGCGACCCGCCCGTGGCACATGCCTTGCTCGCCCCATCCGAAGCGCGACGACCGCGCCCGTTGCCCAGCCGTTCCCGACGAGGCGACGGGCCAGGAGGGGCCGATGGCTCTCGACCGGGCGATCACGGGAATCGCACTCACCCTGGGACTGACCCTCGCGGGCCTGGCCGCACCCGGCCCGACCCTCGCGCAGGGGCCCACCCTGGCCGGGTGCCCGCTGCTTCCCGCCGACAGCGTCTGGAACGCCCGCGTGGACGGGCTCCCGGTGGCGGCCAGCTCCGCGAGCTACGTCTCGAGCATCGGGCCGACGCGCACGATGCACCCGGACTTCGGCGCCGGGATGTGGGACGGCGGGCCCATCGGCATGCCCTTCGTCACCGTGACGGGGAGCCAGCCGCGCGTGCCGGTCACGTTCGACTACGACGACGAGAGCGACCCCGGGCCGTACCCGGTGCCCGCGAACGCGCCCATCGAGGGCGGCGCGCAGAGCAGCGGCGACCGGCACATCCTGGTCGTCGACACGTCGAGCTGCGTCCTCTACGAGCTCTACTACGCGTATCCCCATGCGGGCGGCGGCTGGCACGCGGGGTCGGGCGCGGTGTTCAACCTGCGCTCGAACGCGCTCCGGCCCGACACCTGGACGTCGGCCGACGCGGCGGGGCTGCCGATCCTGCCGGGCCTCGTCCGCTACGAGGAGGTCGCGGCGGGCGAGATCCGCCATGCGCTTCGCTTCACCGCGCCGGTGACGCAGAAGCGCCACGTCTGGCCGGCGCGGCACGACGCCTCATCGAACACGAGCACCGCCGTCCCGCCGATGGGCCAGCGCTTCAGGCTGAAGGCCTCGTTCGACATCTCGAGCTTCCCGCCGGCGGTCCAGGTGATCCTGACCGCGCTGAAGCGCTACGGCATGATGCTGGCCGACAACGGCAGCGCCTGGTATCTCGGCGGCGTGCCCGACCCGCGCTGGAACGACGACGAGCTGGTGGGGAGCCTCCGGCGGGTGCCGGGGAGCGCCTTCGAGGCGGTCGACGTGTCCCCGCTCATGGTCGCCGCGAGCTCGGGTCAGGCGAAGACCGCGTCCGGGACGCCCGCCCCGCCGCCGCCGGCGCCCGCCCCGGTGAAAGCCTACACGCTGACCGTGAAGGTCACCGGTGGCGCGGGCACCGTGACCAGCACGCCCGCTGGGATCAAGTGCACGTCGGGCGTGTGCGGCGCGAGCTTCCCCTCGGGGACCCGGGTCACGCTGAAGCCATCCGGACGCACGCTCAGGGACTGGAGCGGCGCGTGCTCCGGCAGCGGCGGGTGTGCCGTGACGATGACGAAGGCCCAGACGGTCACCGCCCGGTTCCGCTGAGCCGACCCCGTCGGCCGATCCACCGCGGCCGCCGCCGGCGGCCGCCGTGACGCCGGGCGTCCCCCGGGGCCACCCGGCGCGCCTTCGCCCGCGCATCGGCTATTCGAGCTATTCGAGCCGGAAGTTTCGGGTGACGAGGAGCGGGCCCCGATCGCGCCCCACGACCCGCCGGAGCTTGACGGGCCCGAGCGCCTCGATCGCGGTCCCCGGCGCCGCGCCCTTCACCCCGATCAGGAGGTGCGAGACGAACAGGGCGCCGCGCGGATCGAGCCGCGCGCCCAGCGTCCGGAAGGCGCGGACCGCGTCGTCGCCGAGCTGCGCCACGCCGTCGTCGCGGATAGCGGCGGCCACGATCCATCCGGGCGGCACGCCGTCGACGAACGTGGCCAGGCGCGCGCTCTCCGCCCGGTCGGCGAACGTGTCGAACACGTCGCGCCGGTCGACGCGGCCCGACCGCGGGTCCACGACGGCCACGTTGTAGCCCCGGAAGTTGCGGGCGACCTCCGTCCCGTTGACCTCGATCGAGGCCATCCAGCCGTGCGCCTTTCCCGCGCTGGTCACGACCACATCCGCCGGCGAGTGCACGCCCGTGCCGCCGATCCGGTAGCGCGGATCCGCCGTCGCGCGGGGCTCGACGCGATAGGTCAGCTCGAGCGTCAGCACGTTGCGGTCGACCCGCGGGTAGGGCGGCGGGAGCGGGACGTCGAGGTCGACCGGGGCGGCCGACGGGACGAGCTCCAGCAGGTGGCGGCCGTTGAGCTCGACGTCCACCCGGGGCCGGATCTCCGGATCCTCGCGCGCGAGCGCGACTTCCACGCGGGCGCGCGGGTGCCGGGCGACGAGGTCGGTGGAGAACGTGCGCTCCCAGCGCCGGCTCGTCTCGGGGTCCGGCGTGAGCGCGAGCGCGACCGAGTCGCCGAACCGGCCGGCCACGCGGAGGCCCGGCGGCGGGGCCTCGACGAGCCGTTCCCAGGCCGTGCGCTCCTCGGGATCCGGCAGGCGGTCCAGGTGGACCAGCAGGTACCGCAAGGGATAGATGGTGCGGAGCTCCGCGAGCGAGCGGGAGTCCGGCAGGCGGGCGAGCGCCTCGCGGACCTCGCCGGTGAACGGGGGGTCGAAGCCGCTCGACCCGTTGACGAGGCGCTTTCCGTGGAGGAGCGACCACATGCCGAGGGTCGCGTCGGGGAGCTCGGGCCCGGAGGGCCACTCCACGACGGCGAAGTCGCCGGACTGGCCGGCGAGCCATGGATAGACCGGGGGCGGCTGATCCCAGCGGATCACGTCGTACCGAAGCGGGACGGGCAGGTATTCCACCAGGAGCACCAGGGGGACGATCGCCAGCGCGCGCCGGATCCGGGCGTGTCCGAGGCGGCGCTCGAGCGCGGCCAGCCCGAACGCGGCGAGAAGCCCGGCGAGCAGCATGACGCTGAAGCCGAGCCGGTGGGTGACGCGGAGCGCGCGGAGCGGGGGAAAGACGTCGTAGAGCCACGCGTAGAGGCCGACGCCGACGGCCTTGCCGCCCAGATGCATCACGGGCCCGAGCGACAGCAGGACGAAGACGACGGTCAGGAGGCCGAGCAGCGCCGCCCACTCGCGCGGGTCGAGGCGCGGATCGTCGACGGCGCGCGCCCAGGCCCATCCCTCGAGGGCGAGCCACGCCGCGCCGAGGCCCAACAGGAGCGCGACGGGTCGCCCGAGCTCGTTCATCCGCAGCCGCACGCCGAACGCCTGGACCTCGCCGCCTCCCGTGACCAGGAAGAGGGCGATCGCGAGGAGCGTGAGGACGAGGGCCCATCCGACGAGCCGCCTCGCCCATGCGCCGAGCCGCGGGAGCGGGGGTCGCGCCCGCCGCGGAGCGAGCGCGAACGCGGCCACCACCAGCGCGTACGCCGTGAAGCCCGGGAACATGCCGGGGTGCGTGCCGGACCGGACGATCCGGAGGACCCGGTTCTCGGGGCCGGCGTCCAGGTAGGTGAGGAGGTCGGCGGTCCGCACGCCGGCGTCGGCGAGGGTCCGCTCGAATCCCATCTCGCGCTGCGCGACCAGGTAGGGCCACGCGACCGGGACGTACGCGACGGCAAGCGCCGCCACGCCCGCCAGGCCGACGAGGGCGGTGCCGGGACGCCAGCCCCGCGGCCGGAGGAGGAGCACGCCCCCCGTCAGGAGCCCGAGCATGAGGACCAGCGGGATCCCGAAGTAGATCACGGTCACGAGCTGACACCAGACGAAGACGAGCGCCCAGACGAGGTCGCGCGGACGGCGCCGCTCGAGGAAGCGGGCGAACCCGAAGAGCCCGAGCGGCATCGCGAACGAGAGCTGCATGTGCGCGAAGTGGTAGTAGCCGGTCCGGATGGGGGACAGCGCGAAGACGATGCCGGCGATCCAGCCCGCCAGCGCGCTGCCCGTGAGGCGACGGGCGGCGTACTACGCCGCCCAGCCGGCCAGCGCCTGGAACAGGACGACGGTGACGTTGTAGGCGAGGATCGGATTCCGGCTGACCCAGTACACCGGGGCGAAGGTGACGAGCGCCGGGACCAGCATCGGCTCCGAGAAGGCCAGCGTGAGCCCGTGCGGGTAGAAGATGTGGGCGTCGAAGAGGGCGCCCGGGGCCTCCACGATCCGCCGGGCCACCCAGCCCATCTCCCACACGAAGTAGTGGACGTCCAGCCACCGGCGGAGGTGGGTGGCCGGGTGGAGCGCGAGCGGCCACGTGTAGACGAGGACCAGGAGCACGAAGACCAGGTAGATCCCGGCCAGGCGGGCCGGGCTCGTGGCGTCGTCGCGCTGCCCCGCGCCGTTCATGGCTCGTGCGCCCTCGCGCGCGGCCATTGTCCCGCCGGGACCGGTGCGCGGCAAGACGCGGCGGGCGCCCGCCGGCGCGCGCCGGCCACCGAGTTGACGCGCCGCCGGGAAGATGTTGAGGTTTCCTGGCGTCCCGCAGCCCCACGCGGCCGCAGCTGACGATCACCCGGTGGGAGCCCACCTGGATGGGAGGGAGGCATCGATGGCGGAGCGGATCATCATACGCATGGGCGAGGCACTCGTGGCCGGCGGGCCGCCGAACACGGCGGCGGAGCCGGAGGTCGTGATCGGAGCCCTGGACGGCCCGGTGGGCACGGCGATGGCCACCCTCATGGGCGGCCAGGTGAAGGGTCACACGCGCGTGTTCGCGCTCCTCAACACCGATGTCATGGTCCGGCCCGCGACCCTCATGGTCAGCAAGGTCACGGTCGGCGGCGCGCAGGCGACCAAGTACACGAACATCCTCATGGGCACCGTGCAGGCGGCGATCGCCCACGGGGTCCTCGACGCGGTCCGGGTCGGCGACCTGCCGAAGAACCAGGTCAACGAGCTCGGCATCATCTGCGCCGTCTGGCTGGCCCCGGCCATCGTGGACGTCCAGGATCTCGACCACCGCGTCCTGTTCGACATCCACCGCCGGGGCATGGCGAAGGCGATCGCCAAGGCGATGCGCCACGAGCCGACGATCGACTGGCTCCTCGAGAACCAGGACAAGGTGATCCACCGCTACTTCCAGATGGGGCTGGACGGGAAGATCTAGCGCGCGACGGGCTCCCGCTGGCTGCCGGCGACGGCCAGGCGACCGGCGGGAGCCACTGCGGAGCGACCTGCCGCTAGCGCGACCGGAGCCGCGCCTCGAGCCGGTCGCCCTCCTTGAGATCCTGCAGCGGCTCCTTCGCCGCCTGGAACTCGTGGATCTTGCCGTTGCCTTCCCGGATGGTGACCTTCCCCTGGGCGCGGTCGATCTTGATGACCTGGCCCGACACCGTCGGCGGTGTGTTCGCCGGGTTCGGTGGGTTGGTCCCCTGCGCGAGCGCCGTGCCGCTCCAGAGAAGCTCGGGGACGACGAGCGCCCCGCCGAGCTGCCGCCATGTCTTCATCTCGCCTCCCGCCCGGGCCTCGCCTGGCTCGGGCCCGCGGCCGGCGAAACTAGCGCGCTCGCTCCCGGTCGATCAGCACGCGGCGCAGGATCTTGCCCGACGGCGACTTGGGGATCTGGTCGATGAACACGACCTCCCGGATGCGCTTGTGGGGCGACACGCGCTCGGCCACCCAGGCCATCAGCGCGTCGCCGCCGGTCGCGCGCGAGGTCTCGTCGGGCTTGAGGACCACGTAGGCCATCGGCACCTCGCCCGCCTCCTCGTCGGCCTTCCGGACCACGGCGGCGTCGAGGACGGCCGGGTGGGTCACCAGGAGCGCTTCGAGCTCGGCCGGGGCGACCTGGAGCCCCTTGTACTTGATGAGCTCCTTGGTCCGGTCGACGATGTAGAACCACTCCTCGTCGTCCACGTAGCCGACGTCGCCGGTGTGGTACCACCCATCGCGGTCGATCGACTCGGCGGTGTCCTGCGGGCGGTTCAGGTAGCCCCGCATGATCTGCGGGCCGCGGATCAGGAGCTCGCCCGGCTGGCCCGGGCCCACCGGGACGCCGGTGGCGACGTCCACGATCTGCACCTCGGTGTTCGGCACGACCTGCCCGATCGATCCCGGCTTGAACGGCGCGTCGACCGTCGGGCTCAGATGCGTGACCGGGCTCGCCTCGGTCATGCCGTAGCCCTGCACGACCGGACAGCGGAGCTTCTGGCTGAGGGCGCGGGCGATCTCCTCTCCGAGCGGCGCCGCACCCGAGAAGACGAGGCGGACGCTCGACAGGTCGAACTGGGCGACCGCCGGGTGCTTCACGAGCCCGAGCACGATGGGCGGGACGAGCGGGAGGACCGTCGCGCGGTGCCGCTGGACGAGGGTCAGGAACTCCATGAGGTCGAAGCGCGGCATCGTCACGAGCGTGCTGCCGTTGCCGAGCGACAGCTTCATGATGACGACCATGCCGTAGATGTGGAAGAAGGGCAGGGCCGCCATCACCGTGTCGCGCTCGCCGAAGCACTCGAAGCCCTGCATCCCCTCGCACTGCCGGAGGTTCGCGACCAGGTGCCGGTGGGTCAGCATGACGCCCTTCGGCAGCCCCGTCGTGCCGCTCGAGTACGGCAGGACCAGGAGGTCGCGGCCCGGGTCGATCGCCACCCGGGGCGGGTCGGGCGGGGCCTCGAGCAGCTCGGCGAGCGAGCGGACGCCGTCGGCCGCCCCGATGACGAAGATTTCCTCGATACCCGTGCGCGCCGCCGCCTCGCGCGCCCGGTCGAGGACGGCCGGGACCGTGAACAGGAAGCGCGCCCCGGAGTCCTTGAGCTGGGTGGCGAGCTCGTCGGCGGTGTACGTCGGGTTGACGGTCGTGTTCACCGCGCCCAGCGACGCCACTGCGTGGAACACCACGACGTACTCTGGGCAGTTGGGGCTGTAGATCGCCACCACGTCGCCCTTGCGGAGCCCCCGCCGCGCGAGCCCGGTGGCGGCGCGGCGGATGGCGTCCTCGAGCTGCCGGTACGTCGTCACCCGGCCGCTCGGCCCGTCGATGATGGCCGGCTTGTCGCCGAGCCGGCTCACCTGCCGGAGCATGTACTGGGTGATGGAGACGTCGGGCACCGTGACGTCGGCGCTGCGGCTCCTGACGATCATGGGGCTCCTCGCGGGGTGAGTCGGGGTGAACCGCTCATCGGATGGGGGGAGCCTAGCGCCCGCCCTCCGAGGCCGTCAAGCCGGGCCCGCGCCCGGGGCGGCCGCGCCCGCCGGCTACGGGCCGGCGTCGATCCAGGCCAGCGCCGCCTCCCGGCCGTCGGCCTCGAAGGCGCGCACCTCCGCGTTCACGAAGTGGCTCGCGATCCGGGGCGCCGCGGAGAGCAGCGGGCTGTCGGTGACCACCGCGATGCGCCGGATCCGCTGATGGTGATCGCGCACGAAGCGGAGGTGCGACACGAGCGCCGCGAAGCTGTCCCAGCCCGGGAACGCCGGCGCCTCGATCATCAGGCCCTTCAGGTCGCCATGCCGCTCGATGTAGGGGTCGACGGCGGCGGCCAGCGCGGTGAAGTCCTCGGCCCGGAGCGCCCCCTCGGGATGGAGGATCACGATGCCGCGCTCGGGCATGAGCTCGTGTCGGAGCATGCCCGGACTCTACCAAGGGACGCGGGAGGCGCCAACGTGGGCGGCGGTCGGGCGTCCGGCGCGGGGGGCCGAGAATTCCGTGCAGATCCGGCGGCCGCAGGGTATAGTGGGGACTGTCTGGTTCTGACCTTCGGTTCACCTGCGAGCCCGAGTCCTTCTCAGACCGCGCAACCCCGCCTCCTCTTCCGCACGGTGGGACGCGACACAAAACATCGCGGAAGACTGGCCGGGCCCAGGTACGCCCCGAAGGGATTCACCCATCATGTCGTTCGACACTTTCCCGCTTCACCCTGACCTCCGCCGCGGCGTCGCGGCTCTCGGATTCGAGACGCCGACGCCGATCCAGCGGGACGCCATCCCCCCGATCCTGGCCGGCCGCGACGTGCTCGCGTGCGCCATGACCGGGAGCGGCAAGACCGCGGCGTTCCTGCTGCCGGTGCTCCACCGCCTCCTCGAGAAGCCGCGCGGGACCACGCGCGTCCTCGTGCTCGCCCCCACGCGCGAGCTGGCGGCCCAGATCGACGAGCACCGCCAGGAGCTCGCGCGCCACACGCGCCTCACCGGCGCCGCCGTGTTCGGCGGCGTGGGCTACGGCCCGCAGGAGCAGGCGCTCCGACGCGGCTACGACGTCCTGGTCGCCACGCCGGGCCGGCTGCTCGACCACCTCGGGCAGCCGTACGCGCGGCTCGACGGCCTCGAGGTGCTGGTCCTCGACGAGGCGGACCGCATGCTCGACATGGGCTTCCTGCCCGACATCCGCCGGATCCTCCAGCGCCTGCCGGCTCGCCGCCAGACGCTCTTCTTCTCGGCGACCATGCCGCCGCCCATCGTGGCCCTCGCCCGGGAGATCCTCCGCGAGCCCGTGACGATCGCGGTCGAGCGTCCCGCGGCGCCGGCGACGGGGATCACCCACACCGCCTATCCGGTCGCGACCGAGCTCAAGTCGCGCCTCCTCCTGAGCCTCCTCGAGCGGCCCGGGACCCGGAGCGTCCTCGCCTTCACGCGGACCAAGCACCGCGCGAACCGCCTGGCGGAGTTTCTCGGCCGCCACGGGATCCGCGTGGAGCGAATCCACGGGAACCGCAGCCAGGCCCAGCGGACGCAGGCCCTGGCGGGGTTCAAGAGCGGGTTCTACCAGGTGCTGGTGGCGACCGACATCGCGGCGCGCGGCATCGACATCGACGCCTTGAGCCACGTGGTGAACTTCGACGTCCCGCCGCTCCCCGAGGACTACATCCACCGCGTGGGGCGGACGGCGCGGGCCGAGGCGCGCGGCGACGCGCTCACCCTGGTGGCCCCGGGCGAGGAGGCGGATCTCCGCACCATCGAGCGGGCCATCGGCACCCGGATCCCCCGGGAGACGCTGCCCGGCTTCGACTACGCGCAGCGACAGGCCGAGCGCCTCGAGATCCCGCTGGCCGACCGGCTCGCGGCGATGCGGGCCCAGCGCGCGGCGGGCCGCCGGCGCGGACGACCCGAGGCCGCCGGCGCCCCGCGGCGGTAGACTGGGCCGCGATGGCGCCAGGCGCCTCGCGGCTCTACGAGCTTCGTCTCCCGGGTCTCGCCGATCCGCGGATCCGCGACGCGGTGCTGACCGTGCTCGGACGGTGGGCGCCGGCGCCCGCCGATCCGGGCCGGGGGGACACGCTTAGCCGCTCCGGCCTGGTCCTCCGGCTGTCCCTGGAGGACGCCGAGGCGGTGGCGCTCCTGCGCGACCTCTACGCGACCGGGGTGCTGCCGGCCTCCGTGGTCCTCCGCCCGCGCGACGTCGGATCGCCGCGCGAGCGGGCGGAGGCCGAGCCCACGTTCGCCATGTTCGCGAGCCGCGGCGGGGCGTTCGTGCCCACGTGGAACTGGCGCGCGTTCGTCTTCGGCCCGCTCTGGTATCTCCGGCGGGGGCTCTACGCGAAGGGGCTCGTGCTGCTGGGGCTGAGCGTGTGCCCGCTCTTCGGGCTCCTCTTCACCGTCGTCCTGTCCGGCGCGGTCCTCGTCTACTGCGGCGCCGTCGGGAACTGGGACGACTACCTGTGGAAGGTGAAGGGCACCCAGTGGTGGTGACGCCCGGGCGCTAGCCGGAGCGCGCCGGCTCGCGCGGCCCGTCCGCCGGCGCGCCGGCGCCGGGCGCCCGCGGGCCGCGCATGACGGCGAGGCACGCGTACCCGAGGAGGATCCAGACGCCCTCCCGGAAGCGCCGCGCCACCCCGAAGGCGAGCCCGGTGCTCGAGCCGAGCCCGAGCATCGCGAAGATGCCGACGATGCCGCCCTCGAGCACGCCGATAGACCCGGGGATCAGGAATCCGACCGCGCGTACCCCGGTCGCGCCCGCCTCGATGACGAGCGCGGTCATGAGCGAGACGGGCGAGTCCAGCAGGAAGAGCATGAGCCAGGTCTCGAGGGCGCCCGCCGCCCAGCCGACCACGCTCAGGGCCACGACCCCCGCCGCCGCGGCTCGCCGATCCCGGTAGTACCAGCGGAGGTCGGCGTCGAGGCGCTCGGCGCCCTCCGCGACGCGATCGCCGAGGCCCATCCACCGGAGGGCCCGGCCCCCCATCCGGAACATGCCACGGACCTGCGCCCACACGAAGCCCGCCGTGGAGAGCGCCATGTAGAGCGCCAGCAGGGCGAGGACGGAGAGCATCGCCGACGACGTGCTGCCGAGCGCCCAGGCGAGCGCGACCGCGCAGGCGATGAACGCCGCGAGGGACGCGACCAGGGCGCTCTTGGCCACCACCACCGACACGAGCCCCTCCTCGAGGGGCACGCCGTTGGCGGTGCCGGCGCGGACCAGGAGGAACGCCTTCAACGCATCCCCGCCCATCGTGCCGGTCGGCGTGGTCTCGTTCACCGCCTCGCCCGCGAGCCGGATCGGGAACAGCAGCCAGAACCGCGGCCGCCGGCGGGGGAACGCGAGCCGCCAGGCCTCCGTCTTGAAGAGGTTCGTGACGAGCTGGGGCACGAGGATCAGCGGAAGCCGCCACGACAGCTTCCGGAGCTCGGCGACGAGCGTCGACGGGCCGATCTCCCAGACGAGCGCGGCCACGATCAGCACGCCCGCCGCGACGGCGAGCGGGCGCAGCCACCTCACGGGCCGGGCGCGGCGGCGGTGGTGAGCGAGGCCTCGCGTGGGATGGGAGCGATCGGCTGGCAGCTCACCGCCCGCGCATTGTACCGCGAGGGTCGCGGGTCTGCCACGCGCCGGCCGTCGCCGGCGACCCCGCGCGGGCGCCCTGCGCGCGTTCGGGCCGTGTCACCTTCCCGCGCTCCGTTCGGGAGGATGTTTTTTCGAGGGGATGCACGCGGGTCAGTGCTAACACGGACATGTCCCCGATCTCTACGCACACCCCAACCATGCAAGGAGCGCCCCGTGAGGCGAGCTTCGTTGACCCTTGTCGCATCGGCCACCATGACCCTCGGGGTCGGCTGCAGCGACATCGAGAAGCTGACGAACTCCAAGAGCGAGAACGAGGCCCAGGCCAGCCGGGTCACCCTCGGCGCCGACGCGACCACGATCCCGCCGGGCGGGTCGACCACCGTCCACGTCCGGGTCACCGGCGCCGACGGCGGCGCCGTCCCGAACGGCACCCGCATCGAGATGACCGCCCGCCTGGGCCGGATCGAGCCGGCCGAGGTGCGGACGAACGGCGGGGCCGCCGACGTGGGCTACCACGCGGGCAGCAAGCAGGGCGACGAGGTGGTGACCGCGGCCGTGGGCGACGCCCGCGCCGAGCTGCCGCTCTCCGTGTCGAGCGGCCCCCCGGCGTCCGCGTCCAGCTTCTCGGGCGGCGGCGACCTGGATCTGCGCCAGGTCACGTGGCTGGACGTCGACGTGTCGGGCTGGTCGGAGACGTCGCGGATCACGAACGCGTTCATCGGCGACCCGCCGATCTGCTTCCACCACACGAAGGCCGGGCAGTGGCCGGTCAAGGACGGCGCGGAGGGCAACCCCTGGATCTTCGTCAAGATGAACGGGCGGTGGTACGGGGCCACGTTCGAGTGGCTGTCCCCGGGTCAGCAGTGCAAGGGCCTCACCCGCGATTCCATCGGCCCGCACATCGGGCGCTCGCCGCTCTCCGGGTGGAAGCCCAAGTCGGGGGAGCTGGTGGGCCTGATGGTCTCGGCGCGGGCCCGATCGGGGTCGGACACCGTCCGCGAGCGCAGCAACGTCGTGATGGTCCGCTGGCCCTGAGCCGCCCGACTCTCCGCCCACCGGGTCCGGGGCCCGCCCGGGCCCGGCGGGCGGGCGCCAGGGCGCCGCTTGACGGTGAGCGGCCGGGCAGGAGAGGATACCGCGGCCGAGAGAGCGCTCTCTCCGCCGCATTTCCGATCCCACAGGAGGACTCAACGATGAGGTTCGAGCGTCGCCGGTTCGCGATAACCATCATGATGCTGGTCGGGGCCGCGCTGCTCGCGCTGCCCGGCTCCGCCCTCGCCCAGCGGAAGTTCAGCTTCGGCTACGACCAGCCCAAGAGCACCGCCTACGGGGTGGCGGCGGACATCTTCGACGCAAAGCTCCAGGAGCTGTCCGGCGGGAAGCTCGGCATCAACCAGTTCCCCGGCGCCCAGCTCGGCCAGGAGCCGGTCATGCTGCAGAAGCTCCGGGCCGGTGACATCGACTTCATCATCACGTCGACGGCCAATGCGTCGTCGGTGGCGCCGCAGGCCGGCGTCTTCTCGCTCCACTTCATCTTCCGAGACGACGACCACCTCAAGAAGGTCATCGCCAACAAGCAGGTCGTCGAGGCCTTCCGGAACATGATCGCGGAGTCCGTCCAGGGGGCCCACGTGATGGCGCTCATGACCATGGGTTTCCGGAACATCTACAGCAAGAAGGAGATCAAGTCGCTCGAGGACATCAAGGGCATGAAGGTGCGGGTCCAGGCCACCAAGACCGAGGACACGCACTTCCCGGCGTACGGGGCCCAGACCGTGCACATGCCGTTCGGCGAGGTCTACACGTCGCTCCAGACCGGCGTCGTGAACGCCGCCGAGAACGGGGTGAACGTCTACCTCTCCAACAAGCACTACGAGGTCGCGCCGATCATGTCGATGACCCAGCACGAGGCCAACAACAACTGCGTCTGGGTCAGCGATAAGACATGGAACGGCCTCACCGACCAGGAGAAGCAGTGGGTTCAGGGGGCCGCCGAGGAGATCGGGCGTGTCGCCCCGGGCCGAGCCCTGGCCCTCGAGGAGGAGTCGGCGACGAAGCTCAAGGGCATCGGCGTGAAGATCGTCGAAGGCGTGGACAAGTCCGGCTTCGTGAAGGCGGCGCAGCCGATCCAGGACCAGCTCGCGAAGGAGCTCGGCCCGCACGCCGTGAAGATCCTCCAGCTCGTTCGCGAGGTCAAGTAAGCCGCCGTCGACCGAGCCGCCGGCCGGCTCGGGCGCCTCACCGCGGCGGCGGCCCACCGGGCCGCCGCCGCCGACCACATCATCGTGTCTCGAACCGGCGAAGAACCGCCGGCCAATCCCGGAGGATGACGTGAGCCAGCGGGCCCTGGTGCTCGACCGTCACCGTCACCTGAAGTGGAAGGCCCTCGATTCCCTCGAGGCGACGCTCATGGTGCTGTGCGGCCTCAGCATCGCGGGATTCACCCTCTCGGTGCTGTGCGACGTCGTCACGCGGACGATCGGCCACCCCTGGCTCTGGCTCCAGCAGGTGACGACGGGGTTCTTCGCCTACGGCGTCTTCATCGGGATGGCGGCGGCGACACGGCGGCTCGACCACCTGTTTCTGAGCGAGATCACCAAGCGGCTGCCCACCGCCACCCGAAACATCCTGGAGGTCTTCAACCGGATGGTCGTCCTCGCGGTCGCGCTCGCGATGGTCTGGTTCGGCTACAAGAATTTCCTGCTGGACCTCGGGAGCTTCCGGATGCCGTCCATGATCCCCCTCGGGACCTACACGATCATCGTGCCGCTGTCGGGCGCGCTGATCGGTCTGTTCGCCGTCGAGCAGGCCGTCAACGGGTGGCGGCACGGCTTCGCCGGACCCGAGGACCGGGACGACGAGCCGCTGAGCATCGTATGAGCAACGGCGCCCTGATCGTCCTGATGTGCCTCCTCTTCCTGGGCCTGGGCTACGCCGGCGTGCCGGTGGCCTTCGCGCTCATCGCCGGCGTCCTGGTCGCCACGGCCTTCACGCCGGTGAGTTTCCCGTCGATGATCGGTCAGCTCTTCCACGGCATCGACTCGGAGACCCTCCTGGCCGTGCCGTTCTTCCTCCTGGTGGGCGAGCTGATGACCTCGGCCGACGTCACCCACCGGATGATCCGGCTGTCCCAGACCCTGGTCGGACACCTGCGGGGCGGGCTGGCCCAGGTCGTCACGCTCTTCAGCATGTTCTTCGCCGGCATCTCGGGCTCGTCGACGGCGGACGTCGCGGTGCTGAGCCGCACGGTGGCCCCGGAGATGGACCGGGAGGGCTACGACCGGGCGTTCACGGCTGCGCTCATCGCGTCGGCGTCGACGATGGCGAACCTCATCCCGCCGAGCATCATGGCGGTCGTGTACGGCGCGACGGGCAACGTCTCGATCGGCGGGCTGTTCCTCGGCGGCATCGTGCCCGGCCTGGTGGTCGGCATGGGGCTCATGGTCTACAGCCACTTCTTCGGCCCGGTCGGCGTCAAGAAGCAACGCGCCGGCCTCGGCGAGATCGGGGAGGCGGCCCGCGGGGCGGCGCTCCCGCTGGTGATCCCGATCATCATCCTGGGCGGGATCCTGACCGGCTGGTTCACGCCGACCGAGGCCGGGATGATCGCGTCCGTGTACATCCTGTTCGTGGTCATCCCGCTGATCCGGCCCGGGCACATCCGCAGGCTGCCCGCGGATTTCATGTACACGGGCATGCTCTACGCGATTCCGCTGGCCGCCGTGGCGGGGGCGTCCGCCTTCGGGTGGATGCTGGCGTACCTCCGGGGGCCCGACGTCATCGCCGGCTACATTTTGGCGTGGGCGGGCGCCGATCCCGCCAAGATCATGTTCCTGCTGGTCGTCCTGTTCGTGGTCCTGGGGGACTTCATCGACGCCGTGCCCGCCATCATCATCTTCATGCCGGTCATCAACAAGCTCACCGAGGTCGGGCGGGATCAATCCGGTGCACATGGGCGTGGTGCTCATCACGACCCTCGTGTTCGGGCTCATCACGCCGCCCTACGGGCTGTCGCTCCTGGTGGCGTCGAAGTTCGTGGGGGTGCCGTTCGGACGCGCGATGCTCCGGTCGCTCCCGCTCTACGTCGTCTTCTTCGTGACGATCGCCTTCGCGGTCCTCTTTCCGAAGGCCGTGCTCTTCCTGCCGAAGACGTTCCTGCCCGAGTCCGTCGGCTGCTTCCGAAACCCGAGCGGGACCGGCTACATCTGCCCGCCCTGAGCGACGCTCGCCGATAGCGCACCGCGCGCCGCTCTCGAGCGGCCACGCCGCCTGGGTGGTGGGCGACGAGCCGGTGGTGGTCGTCGACTGGCTCGGGGCGCCCGAAAACGACGCCCGGCGCGCCTGAGCGCCGAGTGGGTCCGGCCGCGCGGGATCGCGCGGCCGGGCAGCCCGGTCTAGGCTCGCACGACGAGAGGGCGACCGGGCCGGATCACCGCGGGCGGGTCGAGCTGGTGGATCCGGTCCCCGATCTCGAGCCGGGCGAGGGTGAGCTCGCCCGCCTCGACGCGGAGCTCCGTCTCGCGCGCCGTGATCCGGACGGTGCCCCACGCCGTCCCCGCGGTGAAGAGGCTGCGGAAGTCCGACGCCGCGACGCGCGGGGCGAAGCGGAGGCGCCGGGCGGGCGCGCTGTACGCGTAGCCCGACAGGGCCAGCAGCAGCGACCACGACGAGAGCGCCCGCGCGTAGTGGTGACCGCACTCGAACTCGTCCCAGGGATTCCGGCGCACGCCGTCGTGGCGGTCCCGGACGGCGCGCACGACCGCCAGGCCCGCGTCGACCTCGCCCTCGTACATGAGGAGCCCCGCGACCGCGTACTCGGACCCCGTCCAGGCCTCGTCCGCGTAGGGGAAGGGGTAGCGCGGCCGGCCGCCCCGCGGCCACGTGCACTGGAGGACCGCGCCCTCCTCGTTCACCGCGTAGGCGCGCTGGCAGCTCTCGTGCTCGGTGAGCGACGGCCTGAAGTTGTGCCGGAAGATCGAGCGCGCCGCGACGCGCACGTGCTCGCCGGGCAGGAGGTGCCCCAGCCCCACCACGTGGGCGAACCACTGGCCGAGCAGCTGGTCGGCGAGGCACCCGGGCCCGTACTGGTAGCGGGGCGTGTCCTCGCCGTCGCGGATGGCCGGCGGGTGCCGCTGCGGGTACTTCCCCTTCGTCACCTCGTGGGGCGCGGGCATCCGCACGTGCTGCTCGTAGTACTCGCCGTTCCACAGCTCGCGGTCGTACCGGGCCCGGCCCGACGCGTAGAGGCGCGCGTACTCGGCGGCGTCGGGGTCGCCGAGGTGCCGCGCCATCTCCTCGCACGCCCGGAGCGCGCCCAGGTAGAGGGCGCCGCACATCGTGTTGGGGCCGTAGAACTCGATGTCGTAGGTGTTGTGCTGCTCGCCCTCCATGACCCCGTCGCGGTCCGGGTCCCACAGCTGCCACGCGTAGGCGAGCGTCTTCTTGGCCTGGGGCCAGAGGGACCGGAGGTAGGCGTCGTCGCCCGACACGAGCCACTCCCGGTAGAGCTTCATGAGCGTGCCCATCTGGCCGTCGGCCGCCGCCACGTAGTTCCAGGTGACGCCGGCCTGGAGCGGGAGCATGGTCCGGAACTTCTGCTCGCCGTCGGGCAGGGTGTTGAACTGGTAGTCGGTCAGCCGCACCGTGCGCTCGAGCTGGGGGAACAGGAACGCGAGCGCCTGCGCGTAGTTCCACACGTGCGTGCAGTTCATCGGGCAGCAGCCCGCGTTGTCGTCGCAGCCCTCGAAGGCGTGGAAGCGCCCGTCGGCCGTCCGGAGACACGTCGTCGTCCGGATGATGGACATCTGGCTCGACACGGCGTCGAGCACCTCGGCGGGGAGCGTCGAGCCGAAGAGCGCGTCGCGGAACGCGTGCGTCCGGGCCGTCAGGTCGGGCAGCCGCTCGAGCGTCTCCGTCGCGGCGGCCCAGGCGTCCGGCCACTGGGTGGCGAACCAGTTGGTCATCCGTCCGCCCACGACCGACTGGCCGGGCAAGGTCTCGAACGGCCCCCAGTAGTTCACCAGGCTCGGGAAGTGCCACGCGAGGACGACGGGCAGCTCGATCGTCTGCCCGGGCTCGATCCGCGCGCGGAGGCCGAGGGTGCCGGCGTCCGTCTCGCCGGCGGGGCTCAGCGTGCCCTCGGCCCGGTCCGGCAGGCGGCCGTCGGCGCGAAAGTCGTCCCAGAAGTTCTGGATGTCGTCGAACCAGCCGCTCCGCTCCCAGTGCTCGGAGAACGTGACGTCACGCCAGGTCGTCGCCACCGCGACGGTGCCGGACCCGGGGTGGGTCGGATCGAAGCCGGGGCGGCTCATGCGGAGGCCGCGGACTCCGCCCTCGTCGGTCCACTGGTTCAGGTTGCCGCCGAACATCGCGTGCCGCCGGCCGCGCGGGAGCGTCGTGACCCCGTCGTACCCGACCGCGTTCAGCTGCGTGTAGGCGAGGGTGACCTCGACGGGCCGGCTCGACGGGTTCCGGAGCCGCCAGAGGAAGACGGCCACCGGCAGGCCCGAGACGCGGTCGTCCATCGGCGCGAACGGCGTGAAGGCCTCGAGCTCCGCCTCGACCGGCAGGCTCGCGTCGGTGAAACGGATCGTCGCCGTCGGATACGTGCCGACGAACGTCGCCTCCTCGAGGCGCGGGAGGGATGCGACCGCCCAGGGCGAGAGGCCGCGGTCCGCCACGAACGGCGGCAGGAGCCGGCGCTCGAGGATCCGCGCCACCGCCTCGTCACCGTCGCGGCGGGCCCAGAGGGCGAAGAAGCAGAGCGGGAGATCGTGGCCCTTGGCGGGCCGGTTGAAGACCTCCCAGTCCCGCAGCTGGCCGCGGCCGCCCAGCGAGACCGTGCCCGTCCCGATCCCGCCCAGCGGGAAGGCGATCTCCTTGAGCGCCGCGCCGGTGAAGCGCCGCGGGGGCGGCCCCGCCGCGCCGGCATGGCCGGACGTGCTCGAGGGGGTGGCGGCGCCGGGCGTGGTCGTCGTGGACATGCTGATCTCCTAGCGAGGGGTCGATGCGCGTCGCACGGCATCGGCGTATCCCGCGATGAGCGGGTGCGGCCGGCCGGGCGCCGAGCGGGTCTGGGGCAAGAAGAGCGTGGCGAGGTAGAAGGGGTGGCTGGGCAGCTCGACGATGCGCACCTCGCCCTCGTCGCCGAGCCCGCTGACGCGGAGGCCGCCCTTCTCCAGCGCCGCCCGGTAGTCCGGGTTGACGCCGTACGAGCAGTAGTAGTCCTCGATCACGCGGCCGGGGCCGCCGTACAGCTGGGCGGCCGTCGTCCCGGGGAGCACGGTCACGGCCTGCTCCGTGCCCACCAGCGCGCAGGCGAGCGCCGTCACCACGGCGCGGGGCGCGTCGGGGTTCGTCTCGGCATGGTCGGCGTCCTCGATCCCGAGGACGTTGCGCGCGAACTCGACGATCGCGTGCTGGAAGCCCCCTCAGGTCCCGACGAGCGGCACGCCGCGCTCGCGCGCGTACCGGACCGCGCGGAGCGCGCCCTCCATGTCCCGGTACGGGCTGGCGGGCGCGATCCAGAGCCCCGCGTACCGGCCGAGCCGCGTGGCGGGGTGGTCGCCCACCGCGTCGGTCGGCACCCAGTCGAAGGGGAGACCCGCGTGTCCGAAGGCTTCGTTGGTGGCCACGTGCGTCGAGTTCCGCGGGTTGAAGTCGCCCACGACGCCGACGACCCCTCGGGTGCTCATGGGGTGGGACCTCCGTGACGCGCGAGTCGGTCGGTGCTGGCGACGGCCAGCGCCGCGACCGCGGCCGGCAGGATGATGAGCGGCGCCCCGGCGAGCGACCAGGCGAGCACGCCCGCCGCGATGGCCGTCACGAGGATGGCCGCGGTCGGCCCGGGGTGCCGCGCCGCGAGGACGAAGCCGTTGCGCGTCGCCTCGCGGGCGCCCTGGCCGTGAAGGCCGACCAGCGGGAACGCGTGGACGGCGACCATGGCGCCGAGGACCAGGAGCGCGACCTGGGCGGCCCAGAGGGCGATCGCCGCGGCGCTCGCCGGGTGGGCCATCACCGCGTGGAGGGCGGCGAGCTGCGCGTGCCAGGCGAGGAGGAGGGCCGCGGCGAGGAGCGCGCCGGTCCGGCCGCGCCGGAGATCGAGGGCGGCCGGGCGCGCGCGCTCGCCCCGGACGATGCGCGCCGCGGCGGTCGCGAGGCCGGCCGCCCCGGGACCCACGGTCAGCGGCAGGACGGCGAGCGCGAGCCCGGGAAACCCGAGAAGCGCCAGGAGCCCGTAGGGCGCGCCCCACGCGAGGAAGACGAGGTTCGCCGCGAGCAGGACGGGGAGGCTCTCCCAGAGCCGGCGGGCCTGGGCGACCGCGACGGGGACGGCCGGCGGCGTGACGGACGGCGCGGCCCCGCCGGGACCGGTCATCCCTTCATCCCCGTGAGCGTCACGCCTTCGATCAGGTACCGCTGCGCGAGCAGGAACACCACCAGGACCGGGAGGATCCCCATCGACACGCCGGCCATGATGGCGGCGACGTTGCCGACCCCCAGGAAGCCCTTCATGATCGTGAGCCCGAGCGGGAGCGTCATCCGCTCCCACGTGCTGATGAAGAGGAGCGGCCGGAAGAACTCGTTCCAGTAGAAGTTGAAGGTGAAGATCGTCAGGGTCGCGAGCGCCGGCCCGGCGAGCGGCAGGATGATCTGGACGAAGGTCCGCACGTAGCCGGCCCCGTCGACCCGCGCCGCGTCCTCGAGCTCGTTCGGGATGGTGAGGAAGAACTGGCGCAGGAGGAACGTGCCGAACGCGCTGAAGAGGGCGGGCAGGACCAGCGCCCAGTGCGTGTCGAGGAGGCCGAACACGCGGATCAGGACGAAGACCGGGATGATCGTCACCTGCTGCGGGACCATCAGCTGGGACAGGAACACGAGGAACAGGACGTCCCGGCCCCGGAACCGGAGCCGCGCGAAGGCGTAGGCGGCCATCGAGCACGTCACCAGCTGGCCGAGGGTGATCAGCACCGTCACCTGGAGGCTGTTCAGGACGAAGGCGACGAACGGGATGTTGTCCAGGACCTCGCGGTAGTTCTCCACGTGCCAGGCCGTCGGCCACCACACGGGCGGCAGCGAGAAGGAGTCCTTCGCGAGCCGCCAGGACGTCGAGAACATCCAGGCGAACGGGAGCATCATCACCACGCCGCCCACCAGCAGGAGGGCCACGACGAGCCGGTCGACCGCGCGCCCGCGCCCGAGATCGGCGGCGCCCCCCGGCTCTCGCGCCCGTCGCTCGGCGCGGGCCGCCGTCCGGCTCACTGGTAGAAGACCCAGACCCGGCTGAGCCGGAACTGCACGAGGGTCAGGGCGACGACGATCAGGAAGAGCGAGAGCGCGATCGTCGAGGCGTAGCCCATCTGGAAGAAGCGGAACCCGGTCTCGTAGATGTACATGACGACGGTGCGGCTCGCGTCGCCGGGGCCGCCGCTGGTCAGGATGTACGGCGAGTCGAAGATCTGGAAGGCGTTGATGAGCCCCCACACGATCGAGAAGAACAGGACCGGGGTGAGCGAGGGCAGGGTCACGTAGCGGAACCCCGCCCACCGGCCGGCGCCGTCGATCGCCGCGGCCTCGTAGAGGTGCCGGGGGATGCTCTGGAGCCCGGCGAGGAACAGGACGAAGTTGAAGCCGAGGTTCTTCCACACGCCCAGGATCACGAGCGACGTCACGGCCCACTGGCTCGACGTCAGCCACGGGATGCGGGGGACGCCGATCCGCCCGAGGTAGTAGTTGATGATGCCGAAGTCGGTGTTGTAGAGGTACTGCCACACGATGGAGACCGAGGCGAGCGACGTCAGGACCGGGAAGAAGTACGTGGTCCGGATGAGATAGCGCCAGACGCCCAGCATCGGACGGTGGGCGGCGACGGCCAGGACGACGCCGAGGACGGTCGTGGCGCCCACGTACCAGACCACGTAGACGAGGGTGTTCAGGTAGATCCGCGGCAGCCGCGCGTCCCGGAAGAACTGGGCGTAGTTGGCGAGCCCGACCCAGCGCGGCGACGTCAGGACGTCGTAGTCGTAGAAGCTCAGCGCGACGGCCGCCAGCGCCGGGCCGAGGACGAACACCAGGAACCCGACGATGGCCGGGCTGAGGAAGGCGAAGGCGACCCACGTCTCCCGGCGGCGGGCGCGGCCGCTGGACCTCATCGGTGGCATGTGACCGTGACCGTCGGATCCACGCCCGGCGCGGCGCGCCGGAGGGGCCGCGGGCGCGGCGGGGCCCCGGCGGACGCGGGTCGCCGGCGACCCCGCCCGCCGGAGCGGTCCGCGCTCGTCCTACCGGCTCGCGAGGATGGTGGTGAACTCCTTGTCCGCCTCCTCGAGGGCCGCGGCCGGCGCCATCTCGTTGGCGAGCACGCGACCGAGGTACCGGCGCCACGTCGCCTCGATCCGGTTGTACGTCCCGGGCGACGGCACCGGCTTGGCGTTCGGGCCCTCGATCGTCTCGTAGAAGATCTTGGCGTTCTTCGGCGGCAGCTCGAACATGGCGGGGCTGACCGCCACCGAGCGCCGCGCGGGGATCGCCTGGCCGACCTTGGTCAGGATCTCGTGCGCCCCCTTGGTGGTGAGGAACTTGGCCCACTTCCAGGCTTCCTGGGGGTACTTGGTGCTCTTCATGATGACGAAGCCGCCGACCCCGTACTCCGTGACCTGGGCCTTCCAGCGCGGGAAATACTGGATGTCGAAGTCGGAGAACCCGGCCTTCGTCATCTGGAGCACCGGCCAGCGGCCGCCGCCCGCCATCGCGATCTTGCCCGCCGCCATCAGGGAGTAGATGTCGGTGTGGGACGCCGGCGGCTTCGGCGAGACCTTGTACTTCCACACGAGGTCCTGCATGAACTGCAGGACCTCGAGGACCTTCGGGTCCTGGAGGTTCGACTTGGTCCAGTCGTCGCTCAGGATGTTGGTGGCGTTGGCGAACATCCACGGCATCGTGCCGGAGAAGTACTGGACGGCGAAGCCGAAGCCGAACACCTCGGGCTCGCCCGAGGGGGTGCGCTTCGTCAGCTTGTCGGCCAGCGTGAGGAACTCGTCCTTGGTCCACTCCTTCTTCGGCGCCGCGAGCTTCTCCTGCTCGATCATCTTGGTGTTGTAGTACATGATCATGTTGTTCCAGTCGAACGGCAGCTCGTACGTCTTGCCGTCGACCCGGAACACCTCGAGGAGGCGCGGGCTCACGTCCTTCATGTACTCGTCGATCTCGGCGTCGCCCTTCATGAAGTCGTCGAGGGGCACGGCGAGCCCGCGGGTCACGACGAGGCGCGCGCCCTCGATGGCCACGCGGCTCACGTCGGGCGGATTGCCGCCCGCGATCATCGTCGCCAGCTTGTCGAAGTAGTCGCCCCAGCTCTCGCCGGGGATCGGCTGGTAGCGGATCACGATGTTGGGGTTGGCCTTCGAGAACTCGCCGATCAGGCTGTCCCACATCGGCTTGTCCAGCCCCGCGCTGTAGTTGACGTACGTCAGCGTCACCTTCGCCTGGGCGGAGGCGAGCCTCGCTCGACCGACGGCCCCGGCGGCGGCGGTGGCTCCGAGACCCTTCAGGACCTGCCGGCGCGACACCCTGGTCTTCACTGGCTCTCCTCCGTGTGGGGGACCGTGACGGTGCACCGCGAGCGGGGGCCACGCCCCTGTCGTGGTACCGTCTGCATATCAGGCAAGTCGATGCGGTGTCAACGGCAGCAGCCGTGATGCGCGATGTTGTTGCGCAACAGGCGCCGGCCGGCCTCGCGCACGCCGCCGGGAGGTTACGGATGATCCGCTTTCACGTGCACGTGACGACCCTGGACCTCGCGAGCAGCATCCGGACCTACTCCCAGGTCTTCGGCCCCCCGGCCGTCGAGAAGCCCGACTACGCGAAGTGGGAGCCCGACGGATTCCCGGTGATCTTCGCCGTGTCGACGCGCAAGGGCGTGGCGGGCATCGACCACCTGGGGATCAAGGCCGACTCGGAGGCGGAGCTCGCCGCCATGCGCGCGGGTCTCCAGGCCGAGGGGCTCCCGAGCTCCGAGCAGCGCGACGCCGAGTGCTGCTACGTGCGCGCCGACAAGGTGTGGGTGACCGACCCGAACGGCGTGCCGTGGGAGCTCTACGTCGGCAAGGGCTCCATCGAGGTGTTCGGGGGCGACGGGCGCCCGGCGGACGAGGCGGCGTGCTGCGTGGCCGACCCCGGCGCGGCCCCCGCGCGCCCGACCTTCCTGACACTCGGTCCGTCGCGGGGCTGAGCACCGGCGCCCGCGCGGCCCCGGGGCGCCCCTCTAGCCGAGCGCCTCGGCGGCGATCCGGTCGCGAAGCCGCGCGTCCGGCAGCCGTCCGTGGGCGGCCTTCATGTTGTCGCGGAGGTGCGCCACCCGCGACGTCGCGGGGATCGCGCACGTGACGGCGGGATGCGAGACGACCCACTTCAGGAGGACCTGCGCCCAGCTGTCGCAGTCGATCTCGGCCGCCCACGCCGGCAGCGGCGTCCGGCGCAGCCGGGCGAAGAGGTCTCCGCCCGCGAAGGGCCGGTTCGCGATCATCGCCGCGCCGCGCTCCGCCGCGAGCGGCAGGAGGCGCCGCTCGGCCTCTCGCTCGCCGACCGAGTAGTTGATCTGGACGAAGTCGACCGGGCGCGCGGCGATGAGGCGGGCGACGGCGTCGTGGCTCCCCGCCGTGTAGTGGGTGACGCCGACGTAGCGGACGCGCCCCTCGCGCTTCCACGCCGCGAGCGTGGCGAGGTGGGTGTCGGCGTCCACGAGGTTGTGCACCTGCATCAGGTCGACACGCGCCGCGCGGAGCCGGCGGAAGGACTCCTCCATCTGACGGATGCCCGCCGCCTTGCCCGTCGTCCAGACCTTGGTGGCGAGGAAGAGCTTCGACTGGGCGCCGAGCTTGGCGGCCGCGTCGCCGACGACTGCCTCGGCGCGCCCGTACATGGGCGACGAGTCGACGAGCGTGCCGCCGACCTCGACGAACGCGCCCAGCACCTCCTCGACCGCGGCGCGCTCGGCCGCGCCGGCGCCGACGTCGAAGGTCTGCCAGGTCCCGAGCCCGACGAGGGGCAGCGCCTCGCCGGTCGCGGGGATCGGCCGCGTGAGGATCGCGGAGCCCGCCGCCGCTGCGCCTGCCGTGCGCGGGTCTCCCATCGCCGCTCCCACGCTCGCCGCGCCCAGGAGGCGCAGCGCGTCTCGTCGTGTCATTCCGCGGCCGGACCGGCGCGGTGGGCTAGTCGCCGGCTCCGGCGATGTGGGCGCTCCAGTAGTGGTGCGTCTTCGCCACCACGGTGATCACGCTCTTCACCTCGTCGGTGAGCTTGAAGCCGGGATCCGCCGGCACCAGGAGCCGCTCCTCGTCGCAGCGCGCGTCGACATTCTCGAGGATGATCGTGGCGCAGAGCCAGGCGGCCATCTTCGGCGAGTCGCAGGTGACCGCGAGCCACCCGGGCGCCGCCGGCTCGGCGAAGAGCCCGGTCGTCTCCCAGATCCCCCGGCGGATCTCCGCGACCGCGTCCGGGCCATCGGACGCCGGCCGCGCGGTCGGCTCGACCCGGAGGGTGCTGTCCGGTCCGCGGTGCGGCGGCCCGCCGAAGAGCGCCAGCTCGCAGAAGCTGCTCCACATGGCGCGCCAGTCGGGCCGGCCGTCGGGCCGCCAGACGAAAGGCGCCGCCGACATCGGCGCGGCCGCCGACGGGCCGGGCTCGATGACCTCCGTGCGTCCCGGCGGGAGACCGCCGAGCGCGGCCGCGGCCTCGGGCCCGGGAGCGCCGTCGAGCCGGCAGAGCTCCACGGGGCCGCCGAGGAACTCCGCGAGGAGCCGGCACTGTCCGCGCCAGTCGTCCAGAATCGTGTACGGGAGCTCGGCCGGAGAGACGAGGACCACGCGCGTCGGCATCGCACTGTCCTGGTTGGAGTACGATGGAGCCATCACGGGATCCGAGGAGCGCGCGTCATGGCCCTGTACGACTTCCGCTGCACCGTCTGCGGCCTCGAGTTCGAGGTCTCGCGGCCCATGGCCCAGGCCGCCGATCCCGCGCGCTGCCCGGTCGACGGCGCGGAGAGCCGCCGCTTCTTCACGATGCCCATGACGTTCTCCAAGGGGAGCGGCGCGTCCCTGGCCGCGCGGCCCCAGGCGTGGCGCCACCACGGCCACCGCCACGGGCCGGGAGTCGGCCAGCACTCACACTGACCGCTGCGCGGCGCCGCCGGCCGCCGGACCGGCGAGAGGCGGCCGTCCACCGCGCCAGTGTACACGTCGCGCGCCGGGGCCCCGGCGCGGCCGTCCGGATCAGCTCTTGCCGCCCGCGCGGCGTCGCATCGAGTCGAGGAACGCGTCGAACTCGCCGTCGGTCGCGAACACGTCCGTCGACGGCAGGGCCTTCACGATCTCGAACACCTGACGCACCAGGGGCTGGAGGTTCGCCACCGCCACGCCGCCGCCCCGCGCCTCGAGGACCTTCCGCGATCTGACCAGCACGCGGATGCCGGCGCTCCCGATGTACTCGAGGCCGGCGAGATCGAACAGGAAGGCGGTGATGTCGGGCGACTCGAGAAGCGGCTCGAGCCGCGCCTCGAGCGCCGGCGCGGTCTCCGTGTCGAGGCGCCCGCGGAGCGCGACGCGACGGCCGCCGGAGCCCACCGCGGTGATCTGGATGTCCAGCCCCATGCCGCCTCCCCGCGCGCCGCGTGGTCGCGCCCCGGTGGATCGTCCCGTCCTGGCCGTCGTCCCGGCCCGCCAGACCAGTCTACGCGAGAAGTCGCGGACCGCTCCGCCCGCCGACGCGCCCTCAGTATCCGTCCCGGCCGCGCGCCGCGACGACCTTCCCGCGATGCAGCCGGAAGAGCAGGACGAAGTAGGCGACGGCCAGGGGGGCGCCGATGATCCACCAGCGAAGCGCGATCACCAGGCTCGCCGCCGGCACGCTCGCGTTGTGAACGGTGAGGGAGGCGCCCTCGCCGATCGCGCGCAGCATCACCGGGAAGACGCACGCCGCCGTCGCGCCCAGCATGCCGGCCACGAAGGCGCAGGAGCCCAGGAACGCCCGGAGCGGCCGGTCTCCGCGCAGGCCCCGATGGACGGCGAGGAGACCCGCCACGGCCACGAGGAGCGCGAGCCACGCCACGGGCCGCCCGGGCACCGCCGCCAGCATCGGCGCGTTCACGAGCCAGGTCGCCACCGTCAGGAGGGGCCAGAGGACGGCGACCGCGCCGTAGAGCCATCCGGCCGCGCGCCGGCTCCGCTCGTGCACCGGCCCGTCCGTCTTCCACAGGAGGAACGTCGCCCCGTGGCCGGCGAGCGCGACCAGCGCGAACACGCCGGCGAGGATCGTGTACCAGTCGAGGATGCCGACCGGCGCCCGCGCCGTGAAGTCGGTGAAGAGCGGCAGCTCGAACCAGCCCTCCTGGTCGAGGGGCAGGCCGCGCACGAGGTTCCCGAACGCGGCGCCGAACAGGACCGGCAGGAGCGCGCTCGCGACGACGAAGCCCGCGTCCCAGCCCGCGCGCCACAGGGGGTGGTCCACGTCGCTGCGGAATTTGACCGAGATCCCGCGCAGGACGAGGATCCAGAGCACGAGGAAGAACGCGACGTAGAACCCCGAGAGGCCCGACGCGAGCGCCCGGGGGAAGGCCACGAACAAGGCGCCGCCGGCCGCGAGCAGCCAGACCTCGTTCCCGTGCCAGTAGGGCCCGATGGCGCCGAGGACTTGCCGGCGCTCCGGGTCGCTTCGAGCGACGAACAGGTGGAGCGCGCCGGCGCCGAGGTCGAAGCCGTCGAGCACGACGTACGCGGTCAGCATCCCCGCCGTGATGGCGAACCAGAGCTCAGCCACGGGACACCGCGCCGGTGCCGAGCGGGGACGGCGAGGCGCGGTCGTCGAGCGGCCCCGGCCCGTGGGCGATCTCGCGCCCGATCAGGAAGAGGAAGAGGATGCCCAGCACGAGGTAGAGGCCGGTGAAGCCGATGAGCGTGAAGAGCGCGGTTCCGGAGTGCACCTTCGGGCTCACGCCGTCCGCGGTGCGCATGAGGCCGTAGACGAGCCACGGCTGACGCCCGAGCTCGGCCGTCATCCACCCGGTGGTGGTGGCGATGTACGGGAAGGGGAAGGCCAGCATGAGCGTCCACAGCATCGCCCGTGACCGGACGAGCGCGCCGCGCGCCTCGAGCCAGGCCGCGAGGCCCATGACGAGGATGAACAGGGTCCCGAGACCCGCCATGATGTGGAACGCGTAGTAGAGCAGCTCGATGTTGTCGGGCCACAGGTCCTCGGGGAACTCGGTCAGGCCCTTCACGTTGCTGTGGAAGGTCCCGTAGGCGAGGAAGCTCAAGAAGCCGGGGAGGACGATGGGGTTGTCGAGCCGGCGCTCCCGGACGTTCGGCTGGCCGATCATCACGATGCCGGCGCCGCGCTCGCTCTCGAAGTGCCCCTCCATCGCGGCCAGCGCCACCGGCTGGTAACGCGCGACGAGCTTGGCCTGGTGGTCCCCCGTCGGGAACGCGACCAGGACGCTCGACACGAGGCCGGCCACGACGCCGACCCGGAGGAAGCGCGGCGCGTAGTCAGGATGGAGCCCCTGGAGCGCGTAGTAGGCGCCGACCGCCGCCACCACGAAGGAGGCGGTGACCACGCTGGCCGCCATGTTGTGGGCGTACTGCGCCAGCGCCCACGGGTTCAGGAGGAACTCCCAGAAGTCGGCGAGCTGGAGCGTGCCGTCGGCGGCGACCACGTGGCCCACCGGGTGCTGCATGAAGGCGTTGGTCGCGATGATGAAGTACCCGGACAGCCAGCTGCCGACGAAGAGCGCCAGGGCGGCCAGGAAGTGCCCGCGCCGGCCGAGACGGCGCTCGCCGAAGACCAGGAGCCCGAGGAAGCTCGACTCCAGGAAGAACGCGAACAGGCCCTCCATCGCGAGGGTCTGGCCGATGACGCCGCCCGCGTAGCGGGAGAAGTTCGCCCAGTTGGTGCCGAACTGGAACTCCATCGGGATGCCCGTGACCACGCCGACCGCGAAGTTCAGACCAAAGATCTTGATCCAGAAGCGCGCCGCGTCGTTCCACCGCTCGCCCGACGCGCGGAGGCCGAGGGTCTTCATCACCACGATGAGGAGGGCGAGGCCCATCGTGAGCTGCGGGAACAGGTAGTGGAAGACGATGGTGAACGCGAACTGGAGGCGGTGCCACAGGAGCGGGTCGGACATGCGGCGGTCCCTCCGTGCCGGGGTCGGGCGCCCGTCAGAGTAGACGAGTCGCCAGGCGGTGGCCAGAGGGGGCGGGGAGTCCGGACCCGGGCGGGGTCGCCCGGGTCCGGCTTGGAGCGACCGGCGCGACTAGTGCCCGGTCATGCTCGGGGCGCCGTCGCCGTGGAACACCTGCGGATTGTCCGGGCCCTCGACGACCAGGAACCCGGCAAGCCCCCGCTCGAGGCGCGACAGGGCATGGTCCACGAGGATGTAGCGGCCCGGCACCTGGAGCTTGAACTCGACGATCGCGGCGCCGCCGGCGGGGACCAACGTCGTCTGCACGTTGGTGGCCCCCGGCGAGCCGACGGCGGCCTGGTCGTAGACCCGGTCGAAGATTTCCCCGATCACGTGGAACGAGGAGGTCGCGTTCGGGCCGCCCACGCCGAAGAAGATCCGCACCGTCTCCCCGACCTTTGCCTTCATCGGGTGCTCGGTCGTGAGCGCGCCCACCGCGCCGTTGAAGACGAAGTACTCGGCGCGCTCGGCGAGGAGCTTCTCGACGCTGAACTCGTCGTGTCCCCGCTGCCCGAAGGCCCGGTCGGTGTAGATCTCGCCCTGCATCACGTAGAACTCGCGGTCCACCTTCGGGAGCCCCTCGGCCGGCTCCACGAGGATGAGCCCGTACATGCCGCTGGTGATGTGGTTGGCCACCATCGGCGTTGCGCAGTGGTAGACGTACAGGCCCGGGTTCAGCGCCTTGAAGCGGAACGCCTTCGTCTCGCCCGGCGGCGTCTGGGTCAAGACCGCGCCGCCCCCGGGTCCCGTGACCGCGTGCAGGTCGACGGAGTGGATCATCCGGCTCGTGTCGCGGTTCTTGAACGTGAGCTGGACCGTGTCGCCGACGCGCACGCGGAGGAACGGCCCCGGAACCTTGCCGTTGAAGGTCCAGTAGGTGTACGTGGTCTCGTTCGCGAGCTTCCCGACGAGCTCCACCGCCTCCAGCTCGACCGACACCGTGCGGGGCGCCGCCGCCGCCGGGAGCGGGCCCGGGAGGTCCGCAGGATCCCGCACGATGCTGACCGACGGCGGCAGCGCGGCAACCGCGGGCTTGCCGCCGCCCACGACGATCTTGCCCTCCATGCCCGCCTGGCGATGCCCGGGCAGGGAGCAGAAGTACGCGAACTCACCGGCCTTGTCCGCGCGGAACACGGTGACGCTGCTGGCGCCCTTTCGGTTCACGCGGTCGGTGGCCGCCTTGAAGTCCGGAAGCACCACGTCGTGCTCGACGCCGTCGCCGTTGATCAGGCCGAGCTGCACGACGTCGCCCTCGGCGACGCGGAGGGTCGGGTTCACGACGCCCTCGATGTCGCCGCCGACGCCCACGAAGGCCATCTTGCCCTCCGCCAGCTCGGTGCGGAGGCGGAAGCGGACGGTCGGCGTGTATTCCACGCCTGGGCTCTGCTTGGACGCCTTCGCGGCGGGAGCCTGGCGCGGGGGCGCCGCGGGCCGGCCGCCCTGGGCCATGTGCGGCTTCCCCTCCATGTGGGGCATCTGGGCGCCCACCATGGGGACGAGGGCCGGCGCGAGCAGCGCGACGGCGCAGAGGAGAGACGTCACGACGGCGATCATGGCTCCGTCCTTTCCGCCGGGGCCTGGTGCTCCCGGCTTCGTCGGTCCGACGGACGGGGAGTGCACCGACGGTGCCAGCACAGGGCACGAGGGCGAGCGTGGGTTTACGCGGAGATGCAGAGCGGGCGTCCGGGGCGGTTGGCCCACGCGCGCCCCACTGGGGCCGGACGGGGGCAGCGGTTCAGCCGGATGTCGCGGTGGCGTCCGGGACGCCCGGGCCGACCGTGAGGACGGCGCAGGGCGAGGCCTGCACGACGTGCTCCGCGACGGAGCCGAGCGCCCAGCGTGCGAGCGCCGAGCGTCCGTGCGTGCCCATCACGGTGACGTCGGCGGCGCGGAGCGCGGTCCACCGGAGGATCTCCTCCGCCGGCCAGCCCCGCGCGATGAGGATGTCGGGCCGCCGTGCCAGCGCGCGGTGCGCGTGGAGGAACCGCTCGACGCGGTCGACTGCCTGCTCGTGGATGTGCTGCGCGATCCGCCCGAGCGCGCCGGCCGGGAAACCCGGCTCGGCGGCCGGCAGCGCGGCGACGTGAAGGACGTCGATCTCCGCGCCCGCGGCCTCGGCGATCGCGACCGCCCAGGGCCAGGCGGCGGTCGCCGCCGGCGAAAAATCGGTCGCGTAGGCGATTCGCGCGATCCGACTCGCCGGCCGCGGCGCGGCGCCCGCCCCGGGCGGCACCGTGAGGACCGGGCCGCACGCCTCGGCCAGGATCCGTCCGGCACCGCGCCCGAGGACGCTCTCGCGCAGCGGGTCCCGCGCCGAGGACCCGAGGACGATGACGGCGCCCGGACGCTCGCGGGCGATCGCGAGGACTCGCCTCGCCGGCGGGCCGAGCTCGATCCGCGGCGTGACCGTGACGCAGCGGTGGGTCCGGCTCGCGACGAGGCGGTCCAGCTCGCGGCGGGCCGCGCGATACCTGTCCTTGTCGACGTCGTCGATCAGGATCGGGGGCAGGCCCGGCCCGACCGGCGTGACGGGCGCCGACAGGACATGGAGGAGCACCACGTCGGCATGGAAGAGGCGCCCGAGCCGCTGGGCCTGCTCGAGCGCCGCGTGCGCGCCCGGCGAGAGGTCGGTCGCGCACAGGATCCACTGGACCGTCGTCACGATGCGCGGGCCGCCTTCGTCCCGCCGGCGGTCGCCCGGAACAGGAGGACGGGGACGGGCGAGGCCCGCAGCACCGCCTCCGCCACCGAGCCGAAGAGGAGGCGACCCACCCCCGAGCGTCCGTGGGTGGTCATCGCGATGAGATCGGCGCCGGCCGCGGCGGCGACGGCGACGATCTCGTCGGCGGCCCGCCCGAGCTGGAGGCGGCGCTGGACGCGCAGGCCCTTCTGCACCAGGCGTCGCTCGAGCGTGGCCAGGTACTGCTTGGCCTCCAGCTCCTGCACGAGCAGCGCGTCCGGCGCCACGATCCCGGCGCTCGCCATCACCTCGCCCGCCGACGGCCATTCGATCACGCGGAGGAGCACGACCTCCGCGTCGAGGGGACCGGCCACCTTCTCGACGAACGGGAGGATGGCTTCGGCCTGCTCGGACCCATCCAGCGGCACCAAGACGCGCGCGTACATGCTCGACCTCCGTCGCGCCCGCCCCGACGGTCGCGGGCGTCCTGTCGTGCAACCGGAGTGCCGGCAGGGAGGCGGGGAGAACTCCGCGACTTTCCGCGCGTCAGCGCGGACGGGCGACCTGGCGGACCGGCGCGCGGGGTGGGGCGGGCGTGACCCGGTCCGGGCGCAACCGCCCCACGAGGAGGCCGACGACCGCCAGGGCGGCGGTGGCGGCGAGGCTTGGCAAGCCGGTGTGAAGGAGGAGCCACCCGCAGAGCGCGACCGCCAGGAGCGGCAGCGCGAGGTCCATGGCGCGCCGGGCGCGCGTCCCGCCGGCCACCCGACGCGCCGCGAGCCACGGCAGGCTCAGGTTCACGAGGACGAAGCTCGCCAGGACCGCGCCGTCGGTGAGACTCGCGGCCCGCGCGAGATCGCCGATGAGGACGAGGGCGACCGTGACCGCGAGGACGGCGAGCGTTGCGCACAACGGCACGCGGCGGCCGCCGATGCGCCCGAGGGCCGCCGGCAGCACGCCGGCCGCGGCCATGCCGTGGACGGAGCGGGCCGCCGCGACGAGGAGGAGCAGGACGGTGTTCCCGGTCGCGGCCAGCGCGACCACGCTGATGGCGGCGTCCGCCCGGTCGCCTAGGACCTGCTGGGCGACGAGGGCGAGCGGCGCGGCGGAGGCGGCGAGGTCACGCCATGGGACCGCCGCCGTCGCCGAGAGGGCCACCAGGACGTAGATCAGCGTGGCGCCGACCATCGAGACGGCGAGCGCCCGCGGCAGGTCCCGTTCGGGCCGCTCCATCTCCTCGGCGAGGTTTCCCAGCTCGTCGAAGCCGAGGTAGGCGAAGAAGATGAGCGCGGCCGCCGCGGACAGGCCGCCGAAGCCCTCGGGCGCGTCCAAATAGTCGAGACGGGGCCAGCCGGGCAGCCCGATCACGATCACGAACAGGAGGCCCGCCGCCTCCACCAGGGTCAGCGCGAGCGCGAGGCCGATCGACTCCCCGATGCCGACGAGCACGACGAGCCCCGAGACCAGGACGACGCCGACGGCGCTCGCCACGACGGGAGTCCCGACGAGGTGCGCGAGGTAGCCGCCGAATCCGAGCGCGACCGTCGCGATCGCGAGGAGGTCGGCGATCAGCATGAGCCAGCCCGCGACGAACCCGACCCGCGGCCCGAACGCGAGCGACGTGTACTGGAACTCGGGGGAGTTCTTCGGCCGGAGCGAGCCGAGCCGGGCGTACGAGTAGGCGGTGAGGCCCGCGGCGGCGCCCGCGAGGACGAAGGCGAGCCACAGTGCGCCGCCCGCTCGCGCGGCGGCAGGGCCGATGAGCGCGTAGACACCGGCCCCGAGGATGACTCCGATCCCGGCGAGCGAGACCTGCCACAGGCGGAGCGTCCGCCGGAGCGTGGGCCCGGAGGGCGCCGGCCCTGAGGCGGACGTCGTGACGCGCTCCTACCGCCCGCGGACGGTGAGGACCGGGCACGGCGCGGTGGCGACCACCCGCGCCGCCACGCTGCCGAGGATCATCCGCGTGAGCCCGGTGTGCCCGTGGGTGCCCATCACGATGAGGCCCGCCCGCTTGGCGCGCGCCGCGCGGACGATCCGCTCGGGCGGCACGCCCTCGAGCAGGAGCACGCCGGCTCGGACGCCGGCGGCCTTCGCTCGGAGAGCCATCTGGCGGAGCTGCTTCCGCGCCCGCGTCTGGAGGTCGGTCGCGATCTGGTCGTAGAGCTGGGGCGAGACGTACCCGTCCCCGACGTACGGGATGGCGGGGCTCAACACGTGGGCGATCACCAGCTGGGCGCGCGTCAGCCGGGCGAACTCGATGGCCCGGACGAAGGCCCGTCGGGACGGCCGAGAGAAATCCGAGGCGAACAGAATGCGATGGATGCGCGGCATGTGGTTCTCCTCCCCGGCCTACCTCTCCGGGAGCCGGCCCTTCCGGCGGCCCCGCAGCACGCGGGGCCCCGCGGGGGCCTGGTACAGCGTGGTGTCCTTCCGGACCGCGACGTGCGCCGTCTTCCGGCGCCGCTGGACCCGCGCGGGCACGCGGACGTCCTCCGGCGGGCGGCCGGCCTTGGCCGATCGCGGACCTCGCACGGGCGGCTTCCCCTGACCCATGGACCTCTCCTTCTAGTATCGTGCCAGTATCGCGCGCTGCGGGGTCGACCGGCCACCCCCACGCCCGGCGGGACCCGGAGCCGAAGGGAGCGATCGGCGCGCCAGCGTCCAGGCCTGGGGAACTCGCGGGTTGGCTCGGGGTGCGAGCATCGTGACGAGGCGCACGCTCCGCGACTGCCGCACGCCGCCCCGCCGGCCCTCGGGGCGCGGCCGCGCAGGCTCAGACGCGCTCGGCGGTCGACTCGATGACGCTCGACCTGGTGGTCACCGATCTCCGGCTCCCGTGCGCCGACGGCCGCGCGGTCGGGCGGCGCGCGCTCGCGCGTCCCGCCGATTCCGGTGACCAGGATCGCCGCCTACGTCTCGACCTGGGCGCGGCGCGACGCCTGGCAGGCGAGCGTGGCCGCGTACCTGCCCAAGCCGTTCACCGACGCCGCCTTGCTCGACGTCGTCCGGCGCGTGCTGGCGCAGAAGATGGGCTGACGCCAGCGGCGCCCGCGCGCGCCGGGCGCGCCGGGCAGTATCATGTCGGAGCTGGCGCGTGGGCCTTGCGGGCGATCGGCCGGCGGCCCGGGCCGGGGAACGGGCGGGCGGTGAGCGACAAGCCTCGAATCCTCATCGTGGACGACGAGCCGGACTTCGGCGCCAACTGGCGTCGGGTGCTGGAGCGTGACGGCTACCCGTGCGCCACGGCGACCGACGGCGAGCGTGCGCTCACGCTCCTCGACTCGGAGCACCCGTGATCGAGCGGGCGTGCGTGCTGGCCGACGGCCCCCGCATCCGGGCGCGGGACCTGCCCGAGCACGTCCGGGGCCGGGCGCGCGCGACGCCGACCATCCCTGGCCGCGACCTCCCGCTTGCCGAGGCGCGCGAGGCCTGGCTCGGCGCCTTCGCGCAGGAGTACCTGACGGACCTCCTCCGCCGGCACGGGGGAACCATCTCGCGGGCGGCGAAGACCGCCGGCGTCGACCGGAAGACCCTCCACCGCCTGCTCGCCAAGCACCGGATCCGGCCCTGATGCCGGGGACCGGCCCCGCCGCGATGACACCGTCCTGGATGGAATCCGAGGTGCGGAGCCAGCCCGCGATGCTCGCGCGGCTCGCCGAGGACGCCGCTCCGCTGGTCGCGGAGCTCGGGCGGGCGATCGCGCGCCGGCGGCCGCGCTTCGCCGTCCTGGCGGCGCGCGGGTCGTCGGACCACGCGGCGATCTACGGCAAGTACCTCCTCGAGACCGAGGTGGGCCTGGTCGCGTCGCTGGCCGCGCCGTCCGTGTACTCGCTCTACGGCCGGAGCCCCGACGTGCGCGACGCGCTCGCCATCGGCATCTCCCAGTCGGGCCAGTCTCCCGACATCGTCGCGGCGATCGAGGGCGCCGGGCGCGCCGGCGCCCTCACTCTCGCGGTGACCAACGACGAGGCGTCGCCGCTCGCGCGGGTTGCCGACCTCGTGCTGCCGCTCCGGGTCGGCCCCGAGCGGAGCGTCGCCGCCACGAAGACGTTCACGTCGGAGCTGCTCGCCCTGTGGCTGCTCGTGACCGCCGTCACCGGAGCCGACCCGGCCGCCGCCGCCCGCGTCGGCGGGCAGGTGGGCGACGCGCTGGCCGCGGCCGCGACCGCGCTCCCCGGGCTCGCGCTGGGCGAGGCCGCGAGCCCGGTCGTCGTGGTCGGCCGCGGCTACAGCTTCCCGATCGCGCTCGAGATCGCGCTGAAGCTCCGTGAGGTCGGCGTCCGGAACGCGCAGGGGTTCTCGGCCGCGGACCTGCTGCACGGCCACATCGCCGCCGTGCAGCCCGGCACGTGGGCGGTCCTCGTCGGCACCGCCGGGCCCACGCTCGCGAGCCTCGTCGATTGCGCGGCGGCGCTCCGGGCGCGAGGCGCCCGGACCGTCGCGATCAGCGACGCGCCCGAGCTCCTCGGGCCGGCGGACGTGGGTGTGCGGGTCGGGGCGACCGTCGAGAGTCTGGCCCCGCTGCCCATCACCGCGGCCGGCCAGTGGCTCACGATCCAGGACGCGGTCGCGCGAGGGTTGGATCCCGATCGGCCGCCCGGCCTCTCGAAGATCGTCCGCACGGTCTGACGGCTGCGGCCGGACGTCGGGCGGCGCCGCCCGGCGGGGCGGCTTGTCGAACGGGGCGCGGCCCTCTATCTTCGGGAGGCGCCCGCCGTCGGGCCGCCACTCACGCGAGGAGGCCGGACATCGCCATGCTCGACCGCTTGCTCGAGACGCGCCGCACCCACCGGAAGGCCCCGCTGCCGTCGCCGCCCATCGCGCTGGATGCCGCCTATCGTCTCCAGGACCAGCTGCGGGAGGCGCTCGTGGCTCGCGGCGAGCGAGTCGTCGGATGGAAGACCGGCCTGACCAGCCGGGTTGTGCAGCAAACCATGGGCATCCACCACCCCGTCTCGGGCTTCCTCCTCGGCGACGGCGTCTACGCGAGCGGGGACCCGGTGCCGCTGTCGCGGTTCGCGGAGCTCGTGGTGGAGGCCGAGATCGCCTTCGTGATGAAGCGCGACCTGGCGGGGCCGGGCGTGACATCGGCGACCGCGCTGCTCGCCGTGGAGGGCGCGCTCCCCGCCCTCGAGCTGCCGGACCTCCGCTGGGACGGCAAGCCCACGGGCGGCGACCTCGTCGCCGACGGCGTGGCGGGGAACGCCATCGTGCTCGGCCAGCCCCTCACGCCCGTGGTCGGGCTCGACCTCGCGCTCGAGGGCGTCGTGTACGAGATGAGCGGCCAGATCGTGGCGACCAACACGGCCGCCGAGGTCCTCGGCAATCCCCTGAACTCGCTCGCCTGGCTCGCCAACAACCTCGGGGAGCGCGGCCTGGGGCTCCGGGCCGGCGATCTCGTGATGAGCGGCTCGATCTGTCCCTTGCTGCGCCCGAAAGCGGGCGACGTCGTGACCGCGCGCTTCACCCGGCTCGGGTCGGTCAGCGCGCGCTTCGTGTGAGGAGACGATGAGAAAGCTACTGAACGCGGAGCAGGTCGAGCGCTACCAGCGGGACGGGATCCTGTTCCCGATTCCGGTCCTGTCACCCGAGGAGACCGCGCACTTCCGCGCGGCGTTCGAGGAGGTGGCGGCGCGCCTCGGCGGCCGGCCGGTGGCGCAGGAGCTTGGGCACGCGCACGCCCACTTCCGGTGGGCGTACGACCTGGCGACCCACCCGAGGATCGTGGACGCCGTCGAGGACGTCCTGGGGCCCGACGTGCTCGTGTGGACCGTCTCGATCTTCCCGAAGTACCCGCGGGACCCGGGGTTCATCTCCTGGCACCAGGACGGCACGTACTGGGGGCTCGACTCGACCCAGGTCACGACGGCCTGGGTGGCGCTGACCGACAGCAGCGTCGACAACGGCTGCATGCGAGTCGTCCCGGGGTCGCACCGCCGGGCCATCCTCCCGCACCGCGACACCTACGCGGCCGACAACCGCCTGAGCCGCGGGCAGGAGATCGCGGTCGCCGTGGAGGAGGCCGAGGCCGTCGACGTCGTCCTGCGCGCCGGGGAGATGTCCCTCCACCACGTGAACATCATCCATGGCTCGAATCCGAACCCGTCGGACCGCTCGCGGATCGGCTTCGCGCCCCGCTACACGACGCCGCGGACCCGCCAGATCGACGGGGAATCGCCGACCGCGGTGCTGGCGCGCGGGCGCGATGACTACGGCCACTTCAAGCTCCTGCCCGAGCCGCCGGCGCTCGACCTCGAGGCGGCGCTGGCCACCCAGCAGGCCGCAGCGGCGCGGTTCCTGTCCGAGGTCCGCAAGACGCGCGGGCACTACGCGGCGGGAGAGCGCCCGGCCTGAGACGTCCGGCGGGTCCGGGCTCCGCGTCGCCGGGCGCCCCTCGGACCCACTGTCGCCGGCCCGGGCCTGGTCGAGCCCGCCGCCTGCACAGTCCACTGTGCAGGGTGCACTGTGGACTGTGCACTCGTCGTAGCCCGTTGAATCTTAAGGCGCTCTGGCCCCCCCGTTCCCCCTAGCCCCGCGCCCTGCCCAGTGGGGAGTGCACCGGCCCCCCCGATCCCTGAGCCGTGGTGTGCCCTCCAACTCCGCGTCGTCATGGGCGCGCGCCCTTCGTCGCCGGACCGGCACGGGCCGTGCACCCCGGGGCTCCCGCGGGACCGGATCCAGGCGTCGTCGCGGCGCCGGGATCGCCTGCTGTCGGAGGCCACGCACGCGGCGAGGAGGCCGAGCATGGGCTGGCTCGACGATCTGAGGAAGTGGCTGGGCAGCGGGGAGCGGCCGGCGCCGAACGGATCGCCCGCGCCGCCACCCGCATTCACGGTCGGCCCACGCCCCTTCGGGGTGGGCCGGGACGTCGCCGGCGTCGAGTGGCAGACCGACAAGCGCACGAGCGCGCTGGTGCGCTATCGCGCCGCGGGCGCGGAGCCGTGGAGCGAGGTGGTCGACGAGAGCCGCCAGCGCGACCACCAGCGCACGCTGTCGCCGCTGACGCCGGACACGGAGTACCAGGTCGAGGTGACCGCGACCGTGCCACAGCGCGGCGGCGGCATGGTGTCGCGGACGATCACGCTCCGGACCCTGCCCGTGGCCGCGCCTCCCCCCCCGCCACCCGACCACGTCCCGCCGTCTCCGCCGCCCGACGACGGCGGCGAGCCCATCCCGCATCCGCCCATGACCGTGAGCGTGCTCGCGGAGCAGGCGGTGTGGCTCCCGGGCACGCTCACCCGGGTCGATCCGGCCTTCGCGTCGTGGCTCCGGCGCACCTGTGTCGGCGGCGCGACTCGGCTCGTGCTCGCCGATCTCGGCCAGATCCCCGGCCGGATGCGCCAGGCCGGCTTCCGGGGTCGGGACAACGCGCTCTGGTACACCCTGTCGCGCTCCTACGCGGAGTGGAACTGGCACGGGGACCCGCACGACCCCGACCGCCACCTGAGCGACCAGCGGCGGGAGCTCCACGACTTCTGGTCGAACTACATCGACGCCGTGCTCGCGGCCATGACGGCCGCGCCCCAGACGACCGCGCTCATCCTCGACAACGATGGCCCCGACCGCTGCGGCAAGGAGCTGGGGGAGTACACACAGCGCCAGATGCGCAACGCGGCCGGGCGCGTCGAGCTGGGCCGCTTCCACCACGACTGACCGCGCGGCCGCGGGCGCGGCCGCCACGGAGGGCGATCGGATGGTGCGCGCCTATCTCCTCGTCGAAGCCGATCCGGCCGGGGCCACGAACCTCCTGGCGCGCGTGCGGAGCGTGAGCCTGGGCAACTGCCTCCTGCTCGCCGAGGAGCTGATGCCCGGCGAGATCATCGCGCATCTGCACTGCACCGAGCGGGCGGACGTCACCCGGGCCGTCGTCGAGGACATCGCCCGGCTCGACGGTGTCCGGCGCACCACGCTCCTGCTCCTGACGGACCAGGGGTAGCGTCTCCCGCGCGCCACCCGGGAAGGGCGACCATGGCGAGCAAGCGCACGCACGCCGGGCGGCCGCAGCGGCTCGACCGGGATCTCATGGAGCAGCTCCTCTTCGGGACCGGCCGGGCGCGCCGGTTCACGCAGGACTCGCCGGTGCTGCCCGACGTGTGGCTCGAGTACGCGAAGCAGCCGGCCGAGGACGGTGGGCCCCCCGCGGGGACGGCCCGCGGCCGGAGCCCCGCCGCGCTCCTGCCGCCCGTGAAGCTCCTCCTGACACCCTACCGCGAGGTGGCGGCGGGCGAGGTCCGCCGCACCGTCCGCGAGCGCCTGACCGCCGAGCGCCAGACCGCCGCGTGGCGCGCCTTCGGCCACGCGCCGTCGCCCTTGCCCCGGGTCGTCTACAACCTGTCCACGGTGGCCGCGACGCTCCACTTCGAGGACCTGGTGCGCGTCGTGCTGCCGATGACGGAATGGTGGCACCGTCTCACCCGGGAATGGAGCGTCGACGACATCCGGGACGAGACCTCGCAGCGCTGGCTCGCGCAGGCGATCCGCGACCCCGAGCACCCGCCGATCGCGCCGGGGCCGGCGAGCGTGAAGCGGCGGCTCCGGGTGCGCTCCGATCTCCTGTGGATGATCCGCGTGGTGGGGGCGCTCGCGATCGTGCGACGGGGCGGCCGGCTGCCCCGCGTCTTCACCGAGTCGAAGGAGGGTGTCGCGGCGGCGACGGAGGCCGACTGGCTCCAGCTGATCCGGGCCGTCGCCGACCTGGTGCGCGGGGTCGCGTCGGAGGCGCGCCCCATGGTCTACTCCGTCAGCATCAACCGCGAGGCGTCGCCCACCGTGGCGCGCTCGACCCTGGCCATCAAGGCCGACGCCGCTCGCCGCCTCTTCGCCATCTCGTGCCGGGAGATCACGTGGGCGGTCATCGACAGCGGAGTCGACGCCCGCCATCCGGCCTTCCGCGCGCGCGACCCGAAGAGCGAGGCGCCGGTGAGCGACCGGCCGTTCGTCGACGCGGCCGGGCGCGCCGGGAACTGCACCCGCGTGGTCGAGACCTACGACTTCACGGAGATCGACCTCCTCCTCGACCCCGACTCGCCCGACGTGCCCGCCGAGCTCCGGAAGCGGCTCGGCGACGGGTCGCCCGACGCCCGAAAGCTTCGCCAGCAGCTCGAGGAGCTGTACGGCGCCCTGAGCCGGGGCCGCGCGATCGACTGGGGCCAGGTCGCCCCCTTCATCCGCGTGCCGCACGCGGACGGCCAGTACCGCCGGCCGGAGAACGACCACGGCACGCACGTGGCCGGGATCCTGGCCGGCGACTGGCGGAAGGGGGAGGCGGGCGGGCTCCTCGAGGAGGACCTGATCGGCGTCTGCCCCGACCTGCGCCTCTACGACTTCCGGGTCCTGGACGAAGCTGGCCGCGGGGACGAGTTCGCGGTCATGGCGGCGCTCCAGTTCGTGCGCTACCTGAATTCCACGAACGAGTACGTCGTCGTGCACGGCGCCAACCTGAGCCTCTCGATCCCCCACGAGATCTCGAACTACGCGTGCGGCCGCACGCCGGTGTGCGACGAGTGCGACCGGGTGGTGTCGTCGGGGGTGGTGGTGGTCGCGGCGGCCGGCAACCAGGGCCGCCAGCGGTACACGACGGAACAGGGACGGGTCGCCGAGGCCTATCTCTCCATCAGCATCACCGACCCCGGCAACGCCGAGCAGGTCATCACCGTCGGCGCCACCCACCGGTACCGGCCGCACACGTACGGCGTCAGCTACTTCTCGAGCCGCGGCCCGACCGGCGACGGCCGGATCAAGCCGGACCTGGTGGCCCCCGGCGAGAAGATCACGGCGCCGGTGCCCGAGGGCGCCTTCGGCCTGAAGGACGGGACCAGCATGGCGGCGCCGCACGTGAGCGGCGCGGCCGCGCTCCTCATGGCCCGGCACAACGAGCTGGTCGGCCGGCCGGGCCGCCTGAAGCAGATCCTCTGCGAGACGGCGACCGACCTCGGCCGCGAGCGCTACTTCCAGGGGGCCGGGATGCTCGACGTCCTCCGCGCGCTCCAGTCGGTCTGACGCGGGTCAGGGAAGGCCGCGATGCTGGTGCTCGAGGCACTGCGCGCGCGGTTCGGCGACGCGCTCCTCCTGCACTCCGGCACCACGGCGAAGCCACAGCTCACCGTCATCGACGGCGGACCGCCCGGCGTCTACAACGATGCGCTCCGGCCGAGGCTCGAGGCGCTCCGGGCCGAACGCGGCCTCGACGACCGGACGCCCCTCGACATCGAGCTCATGATGGTGAGCCACATCGACGACGACCACATCTCGGGCCTCCTCGAGCTGGCGCAGAAGCTCAACGAGCGTCGGGAGAGCGGCCAGCCGCTCCCGTGGCGGATCCGCCGCGTCTGGCACAATTCGTTCGACGACATCCTCGACAACGACGACCTCAAGGTCGGCGGCGGGGCGTCCACCATGAGCCCCGCGTCGCTCGACGATTTCCTGGCGCCCGAGGGCTCGCTGATCCTGGCCAGCGTCCCGCAGGGACGGCAGCTCCGGAAGCTGCTCGGCGCCCTGACTCTCGGCGGCAACCCCCCCTTCAAGGGTCTGGTCTCGGCGGATGGCCTCGCGAAAGCCGTGACGGTGGGCGACCTCAGGATCACGGTGGTGGCGCCCCGGAAGGCCGAGCTGGCGGCGCTCCAGAAGAAGTGGAACAAGGAGATCGCGCCGCTCCTCGAGAAGGAGCGGAGCCGGCCGCGGCTCGCGGAGATCGCCGCCTACGTGGACACGTCGGTGCACAACCTGTCCAGCATCGTCGTCCTCGTCGAGTCGCAGGGGAAGCGCATCCTCCTGACCGGCGACGGGCGCGGCGACCACACGCTCGCGGGGCTCAGGAGCGCGAAGCTCCTCGAGGACGGCAAGCTCCGTCTCGATGTGCTGAAGCTGCCGCACCACGGTAGCGAGCGCAACGTCGCCCCCGACTACTTCGAGACGGTCGTCGCGAAGCACTACGTCGTCTCGGCGGACGGAAAGTTCGACAATCCCGACGTCGGGACGCTCCAGATGATCTCCGCGGCGCGCCGGGACGACGACTTCACCATCCACCTCACGTATCCGACAGGCGAGTTCGACGTCCCCCGGATCGGCGAGAAGGTCGAGACGTTCTTCGCGGGCGAGCGGCGAGCCGGCCGCGCCTACCGCGTGGTGGCGCGGCCGCCGGGCGAGCTGTCGGTGCGCGTTGCGGTCGCGTAGCCGCCGGCGGGCGGTCGTGCGCGGGCGGTCAGGACCGAGAGCGACGCGGACCCGACCGGGCGGGGCGCGGCGCGCCCGGCGGCACGACCATGAAGCCGAGCACGCGCATGAGCGCCTCGGTGGGATCGGACGCCGCGCGACGTCGGTCGCTGTGCCGCCGGTCGTCGTCGACCCGGCGCGGCAACCGGCGCCGCTCACCGACGCGCCGGTCCACGATCACGCGCCCGCGCCCGGCGGACTCCTGGCGCTCCCGGAGGAAGTCGGCGAGGTCGGTGAGGGCCCGGCTGACGATCACGAGATCGCTGGCGGCGGGGCCCAGCCGGGGACGGCGGCGTGGCGCGCGCGCGCGGGTCACGCCCGCGCGCTTCGCCGTCCGACGCAGGGACCCCGAGCGATGAGTCGGCGAAGCGTGCCGGCGGCGCGCGCGTTTCATCCTTCGAGGATGCCAAAGGAGTCGCCGACGGCCAAAGCTTATCGGCTCTCGCCGCCGTCGACCCGAGGACGCCCGCGCGCGGGTGCACAGTCCACAGGGCACCCTGCACAGTCCACAGTGCAGGCGTGGTAAGCGCCCGCCACATATAGCGTCTCCCGCCGTCTCCGCGCGGCCGTGAGCGGGACCTGCCACCCAGGCAGTGCAGGTGCCGCTCCGGCGGGCCCCCGGCTAACTCCGCGTACCGTCAAGCGTCCCGAGCCCCGAGGGCCGTGGCACTCGGGTTGCTCCGCCGATCCACGCGGTCGCGTCGTTCCGAGACCGTTCCGGAGGAGGCGCTGTGCCGTTCGGCGTCGAGGGAGTCGAGTCCGGCGTGGGCCTCGCGCTGTCGGGGGGAGGGTTCCGCGCGACCCTGTTCCACTGCGGCGCGCTCTGGCGTCTCGACGAGCTCGGCTTCCTCCCGAAGCTCGACCGCGTCTCGAGCGTGTCCGGCGGCTCGATCACGGCGGGCGTCCTGGCGACGCGCTGGACGGAGCTGCGCTTCGCCGGCGCCACGGGCGCGAACCTCCGGGAGACGGTCATCGCGCCGCTGCGGGCGTTCTGCCACCGCACCGTGGACGTCCCGGCCATCGGGATCGGGACCCTCCTGCCGGGCCGGCGTCCGGCCGACCTGCTCCAGGCCGCGTACGCGGAGCACCTCTTCGGGGCGGCCGCGCTCCACGACCTGCCCGACCGCCCGCGCTTCGTGTTCAACGCGACGAACCTCGCGACGGGGGTGAGCTTCCGGTTCTCGAAGCCGTACGCCGGCGACTACCGGATCGGCCTCATCCCGAAGCCGACGTTCCCGGTCGCGCTCGCGGTGACCGCGTCGAGCGCCTTCCCGCCGTTCCTCTCGCCGGTCGTCGTCCGGCCGGACCCCGACGCGTTCCAGCGAGTTCCGGGCGCCGACCTCTTCGACCAGGTCGCGTACCGCGAGCGGCTGCTCCTGACCGACGGCGGCGTCTACGACAACCTCGGGCTCGAGACCGTGTGGAACCGCTACGACACGGTGCTGACGAGCGACGCCGGCGCGCCGTTCGGCCTGGCGCTCGACCCCGAGACGTCGTGGCACGGTCAGGTGCTCCGCGCGCTCGACATCGCGACCAACCAGGCGCGCGCGCTTCGCAAGCGGATCCTGATCGACGACTACACGCGGGGCGTGCGGAAGGGCGCGTACTGGGGCATCGCCACCGACATCCGGGCGTACGGGCTCGCCGACGCGCTGCCGGTGTTGCCGGCGCGCATCGCGGAGCTCGCTGCCCTGCGCACCCGGCTCGACGACTTCTCCGACGTGGAACAGGGCCGGCTCATCAACTGGGGATACGCCGTGTGCGACGCCGCCATGCGCCGGCACGTCACCGCCGGCGCCGGCCCCGCCCCGGCATGGCCCGTGCCCGAGCTTCGGCTGGACCAGTAGGCAGCCGCAGGAACCGGAGGACCGTCTGATGAAGCGCTCCGCGTCCCGCCCGTCTTCCCGCGCGCCTCGATCGCCCGCGCCCCCGGCTCCCGCCGCCGGTCCCGGCCGGCTCCGCCGGATGTGCAGCATCCGCGAGGGCTCGCCGCGGTGAGCGGGGCGCGGGCCCTCGTACTCGGCGTGCTCCTGTGCGCCGTCCTCCTCGGGGCGGCGCCCGGGCGGGCGCAGGACGCCGATGCGGACAAGCGGGCGGCCCTCAAGCGCATCGCGGGCTTCGCCGCGCTCATCGACAAGACGGACGTCGAGATCCGGCGGAAGCAGTGGGAGTACCGGCTCCTCCTGTCGTTCGCGCTCGCCGTCGGCATCCTCGGCGCGGCGAGCGCGGCGGCCCAGAAGTTCGAGGGCACGAAGGCGCGGGTCGCCACGCTCGCCATGGGCGTGCTGATCTCCGCCCTGACCTTCTCGACGAACACGCTCTTCCCGGACGACCACCGGGCGCTCAAGCGCAACGTCGAGCGGGCGCGCCACGAGCGCGACGTGGGCAAGGTGGTGGCCGACTCCGCGGACCTGTCGGTCAGCACCGAGGCGCTCCTCCAGCTCGAGCAGCAGGTGCAGGCGCGGTACGCGGCGATCGTCTCCGCGCTGGGGCCGGACTCGAAGCAGGCGTCGCTCGCGCCGGCGAGCGCGTGGGCGGCGGCGCCGGGAGCCCCGGAATCCCCGGAGTGCCAGCGCTGGCCGTCGAGCGGCGGCCTGTGCTTCTCCGGGATCGGCCGCAGCGCGTACCCCGAGCAGGCGCGGCAGAACGCGCTCCAGATCGCGGTCGACCAGGCCTCCCAGTACGTCGCGCGGCAGGTCGGGAGCCAGCGCCCGCCGGAGGCGTTCCGGGACTACGTCGAGCGGTTCGCGCGCGTGGAGGAGGTGTACCCGAGCCGGGACCTCCGCGCCGGCCGGGAGTTCGGGTACGTCGCCATCCTCACGCTGAACTCGCGCTTCGCCGACCCGAAGGCCGTGGCCGCCTCGAGCATCGAGCCCCGGACGATCACCTCCGGCGACCCCGTGCTCATCCGCGGCTGGCGCGCTCCGCCGGGCGGCCGCCTGCCGGGCGACCCCGCCGGCGAGGCCTGGTTCCGGATCGAGGGACAGGATGTGCGCGCCGACCGCGGCGCGGACGGGGCGAGCTCGTGGGTGTTCGGGAAGCGTGGCGGCGCGCGGGGCCCTCTCCAGCACGGCGACCTCGTCTCGCTGCGCGGCGTGTGGGGCGATCCCTACGTCACCGTCGAGCCCGACGGGCGGCTCCTCGCGTACCGCGGTCCCTCGGAGGCCGCGCTCTTCCGCCTCGAGCGGCGCGGCGGTGGGGAGCTGGTCCGCGAGGGCGACGCCTTTGCGCTCGTGGATCCCCGGAGCGGGCGCGTCCTCCGGGCGGACCGCGGACGCCTGGTGATGAGGCCTCCGGAGGATGCCGCGTCCACGCGCTTCGCGGCCGTGCTCGTGCCGCGCATCGGCACGGCTGCGAAGTACTGAACCCGCGCTGCCCAGGCCCGAGGGAGGGAGAACGCGATGGCGACGACCAAGACCCGGAAGGGCCCGTGCAATCCGGCCTGCACCACGATCGTCCGGTTCATGACCGACAAGGAGGTCCCGCCCAACGTCGGGGTCAGCATCCCCGGCTACAAGTCAGTGGACGGCTACCGCCACCTGAACGTCTTCGTCCGCTTCAGCCAGGAGACGTCGGGCGAGCCGCCAGTGGACCTGGGCGTGCTCTTCGCCTTCGACGTCCAGGGGACCCTGAGCGCCCGCCGCTACGTGAACCTCGAGGCGAACGTGCCGGGCCCCCAGAGCACGAACTTCATCGAGGTGTCGGGGAGCGGCTCGTGGCACGGCAGCCCGCACAACATCAGCAGCTACATGGCGCGGCTGCCGGTCATGGGGCCCTTCGCATGGGTGGTCGTCTACAACCGCGCGCTGGTCAAGCGCGTCGTGACCGTCTGGGGCTACCTCGTCTCGTGAGTGCCCCGCGTCCCGTTCCCGACAAGGAGACCCTCATGGCCGACCACGGTGTGTCCGGGCGTCGGGTGTGGCTGTCCGCGTGCGCCGCCCTCCTCCTGCTGCTCGGCGGGTGCGGGAAGGACGCGCCCCGGCCGGGCACGGTCCTCGACGAGGCCAGCCGCGCGGGCCGCACCGCGGCGTCGTTCCCGGCGGCGGCCGAGGACTACTTCCACGACATGGACGGCGGCGGCGCCTTGACCCGTGAGGAGATCCAGGGCCGCAACACCTGGCTCGTGTGGACGGGCGGCAACGACCGCTTCTGGGACACGATCGGCGTCTCGAGCTTCGGGCTCTTCGACCTGCTGAAGATCCTCTCGTCGCACCCCGACAAGAGCGTCGCGCACCTGAACCGGAGCACCCGCTGGCAGTACCTCGGCCTGGTCAACGAGCCCTGCTTCGACAAGCCGACCGGCCCGGACCCCCAACGCCATGGCCTGTGGCTCGACAAGCGCCGCGCCGACTGCCCGCCCGACCCGTTCGAGAACGAGGCGCGGTACCCGGGCGTTCGGATCGGGGCGCGCGGCGCCAACATGCCCCTCGGCTCCTACTACGGGTACGCGTCGGGGATCGTCGGCCTTCGGCTGTTCCCGAACCCGGACTTCGACGAAGCGGCCGCGAAGCGGTGGGATCCCGTCCGCTACTACGCGGACGAGTCGTACTACGACTCGAAGGACCTCGTGCGGCCGTACCGGGTCGGGATGTCGTGCGCGTTCTGCCACGTCGGCCCCAACCCCATCCGCCCGCCCGCCGACCCCGAGAACCCCAAGTGGGAGAACCTCGCGTCCAACGTCGGCGCCCAGTACTACTGGGTCGACCGCATCTTCAGCTGGAAGAACGACAAGTCCAACTACATGTTCCAGCTGCTCCACACCTCCCGCCCCGGCGCCCTCGACACGTCGCTGGTGTCGACCGACTACATCAACAACCCCCGCACCATGAACGCCGTGTACCTCCTCGGGCCGCGGCTCCAGGTCGGGAAGCGCTGGGGGAAGGAGACCCTCGCCGGCGGCGGTCTGAGCAACGCCCAGCTGAACGACTACGTCAAGGACGGGCCGCTGACGCAGTTCTTCGAGAAGCCCGGCACGGTGTGGACGCCCCGCGTCCTGAAGGACGGCTCGGACTCGGTGGGCGCGCTGGGGGCGCTGAACCGCGTCTACCTGAACATCGGTCTGTTCAGCGAGGAGTGGATGCTCCACTTCAACGCGCTCGTCGGCGGCAAGCCCATCAGCCCCATCGAGATCGCCGTCGCCCGCAAGAACTCCGCCTACTGGCTGGCGACCGAGGCCCAGACGCCGAGCCTCGCGCTCTTCTTCCTCCGCACGGCCGTGCCGCACCGCCTGAAGGATGCGCCGGGCGGGAGCGCCTACCAGACCAAGAACCAGGCGGTGCTCCGCCGCGGGAAGATCGCGTTCGCCGAGCGCTGTGCCCGCTGCCACTCGAGCAAGACGCCCGAGCCCGCCGTCGGCGTCGACCCCGGCGGCTGCGCGGGCTCCGGCTACCTGACCTGCTGGACGCGGTACTGGGAGTCGACCCAGACCGACGCCTACAAGCAGGCCATGCGCCGGATCGTCCTGGCCGACGACTTTCTCGACAACAACTACCTGTCCACCGAGCTGCGCGTGCCGGCGACCCTCCTCGAGACCAACGCGTGCAGCCCGCTCGCGACGAACGCGATCGCCGGCAACATCTGGGACAATTTCTCGTCGCAGTCCTACAAGGACCTCCCGTCGGTCGGGACCATCACCGTCCACGACCCCTTCACCGGCCAGCCGCGACCCTACCAGATGCCGGCGGGCGGCCGGGGCTACACGCGGCCGGCGTCGCTCGTCAGCGTGTGGTCGACCGCCCCCTTCTTCCAGAACAACAGCCTCGGGCGGTTCGAGTGGAGCCCGTCGGTCGAGGCCCGGATGCGCTCGTTTCAGGACTCGGTCGAGAAGCTGCTCTGGCCGGAGCGGCGCCTCAAGGATGCGGTGCTCGGGGACAAGGTGCCGGGCCGCATCGATCGGACGACGGACCGGAGCTACATCCGCATCGCCGCCGGCTACCTGCCGGACGAGCTCCAGCCGCTGCTCGGCCGGGCCAACCGCTACGCGCCGTGGCTCTTCGGCGCGGGCGGCATCCGGATCGGACCCATTCCGCCCGGCACGCCGGTGAACCTGATCGCCAACCTGGACCTGATGCCGGACGGGGCCGACCTGGCCGGGCGCGCCGCGCACGTGCGGAAGCTCCTGCCGCTGCTGCACGAGCTCGCGCAGGCCCTCAAGAAGGGCGGCGACTCCGCGACCGACGACGAGCTGCGCCGGAGCTTCGCCCCCGTGGTGCCGATGCTGCTCGAGATGAGCAAGTGTCCGGACTTCGTCGTCGACCGCGGCCACTACTTCGGCACGAGCCAGTTCAAGGAGGAGCCGGGCTTGAGCGACGAGGACAAGACCGCCCTGATCGAGTTCATGAAGACCTTCTAGCCGGCGCGGACTCCCATGGACCCCGTGGCATCGCGTTCCGCGGATTGCGAGTACGTGGTGGTCGGCTCGGGCGCCGGCGGCGGCACGCTCGCCGCCCGGCTGGCCGAGGCGGGTCGCACCGTCGTGCTGCTCGAGGCCGGCGGGGACCCGCGCCGCCTGGCCGGCGGCGACCCCCTCGACCCGGGCGGCAATCGCCTGCCCGACTCGTACGACGTCCCGGCCTTCCACGCGTTCGCGTCGGAGAACGAGGCGCTGGCGTGGAACTTCTTCGTCCGCCACTACGAGAGCGACGCGCGGCAGCGCGAGGACCCGAAGTACCGGGAGACGTGGGAGGGCAGGAAGGTCGACGGCGTCCTGTACCCGCGCGCGGCGGCGCTCGGCGGTTGCACCGCGCACAACGCGCTGATCTTCGTCTCCCCCCACGACGCCGACTGGGACGGCATCGCCGCGCTAACCGGCGACCCCTCGTGGAGCGCGGCACGGATGCGCCGGTACTTCCAGCGGCTCGAGAACTGCCGCCACCGCCCGGTGTATCGCGTCCTGGCCCGGCTGGGCCTCGACCCCACGGGGCATGGCTGGAACGGCTGGCTCCACACCGAGCGCGCGGACATCCGGCCGGTCTTCCGCGACCGGGCCCTGAAGAAGGTGATGAAGCGGTCGGCGCGCCAGGCGCTCCGCGACGTCGCCCCGCCGTTCACGCGGCTCTGGTGGCTGCTCCAGGGCAAGGCCGACCCGAACGACTGGCGGCTCGTGCGGAACAACGCCGTGGGGATCGGCTACCTGCCGCACACCACGCGCGAGCACGCGCGGATGGGCGCGCGCGAGCGGGTCCTGAGCGTGGCCGCCCGCCATCCCGACCGGCTGCGGGTCGAGCTGAACGCCCTGGCGACGCGCGTGCTCTTCGACGCGGAGCAGCGGGCGGTCGGCGTCGAGTACCTGTCGGGCGAGCGGCTCTACCGGGCGCACGGCGATCCGAGCCGCGAGGCGGGGGAGCGCCGCGAGGTCCGCGCGTCGGCGGAGGTCATCCTGGCGGGGGGCGCGTTCAACACGCCCCAGCTCCTCATGCTGTCGGGCGTCGGCCCCCCCGAGGTCCTGGAGCGCCACGGCGTCCCCGTCCGGGTGGCGCTTCCCGGCGTCGGCCGGAACCTCCAGGACCGCTACGAGATCGGCGTGGTGAGCCGCATGGCCTTCGACCGCTGGAAGGTGCTGGAGGGGGCCCGTTTCGCGCGCGGGGACCCGCAATACCGCGAGTGGGCGAACCGCCGGCGCGGCGTGTACGCGAGCAACGGCGCGATCCTCGGGGCGATCGCGCGCTCGTCCCCGGCGCGCCCGCTCCCGGACCTCTACTGCTTCGGGCTCCTGGCGCGGTTCGAGGGCTATTTTCCCGGGTACTCGAAGCCCATCGCCGAGCGCCAGGACTACCTCACGTGGGCCATCCTCAAGGCGCACACCGCCAACCGCGCGGGCGAGGTGACGCTCCGCTCCGCCGATCCGCGGGAGCCGCCCCACGTCAACTTCCGGTACTTCGACGAGGGGAGCGACCGGGCGGGGGAGGACCTCGAGTCGGTCGTCTCGGGGATCCGCCTCGCCCGGCGCATCAACGCGCGGCTCGAGCGGGCGGGGCTCGTCGCCGAGGAGGAAGAGCCCGGCGCGCGCGTCCAGTCGGACGGCGAGCTGCGCGACTACGTGCGGGCCCGGGCGTGGGGTCACCACGCCGCCTGCACGTGCCCGATCGGCCCGCGGGAGCGCGGCGGCGTGCTGACCTCCGACTTCCGCGTGCACGGCACCCGGGGGCTCCGCGTGGTCGACGCGTCCGTGTTCCCGAGGATCCCCGGCTTCTTTCCGGTCAGCGCGATCTACATGGTCGCCGAGAAGGCGGCCGACGACATCCTCGCCCCGGCGGGCCGGTGACGGCGCGGCGCGGGCGGTCAGACCACAGAGGAGGCTGCCGAGATGGGATATGACGTGCCCCAGCTCTTGACGATGTCCCAGAAGGAGCTCGATGACCTGTTCACGCGAAGCGCGCCGGGCGACATCCCCGACGGCGAGGCCGAGGGGACCGCGATCGTGGCCCCGGGGACGACCTACAGCGGCGACATCGCCAAGATCCTCAACCACTTCGCCTGGCAGGGGAAGACCTTCGACGCGGCGAAGGGGCAGCTGAAGAACCGGATCCTGCCGTTCGGGCTCAACGCCATCATCGCGCGGATCTACAAGGAGCCGAGCTGGCTCGACGGCAAGGAGTGCATCGTCCTCGACTACTCGGACACCTCGCTGGTGGCGCAGTGGATCCGCGACGAGATCCGCCAGATCGGGCCCGGGCTCTACCTGGGCAAGGTCTACTGGAACAAGAAGCGCCTCATCGATTTCGCGCTCAAGTTCTGAGGGTCCCGTGACCCCGCAATCGAGCTTCGCGGTGGTGGCGCCGGTCGAGACGGGCCGGGTGGAGGCCCTGCGGACCCTCCTCGCCACCATGAACCACCGGCCGGGGGTGGTGGACCCGGAGAACGCGCTCGTGCCGTTCGGCCGGTTCGAGCAGATCCACTTCGCCCGCTTCGTCGTCCTCGACGACCCGACCGCCGACGACATCGCGGCCCACGGCGTCACGCCGCCTCGCTTTCCCGTGGCACTCGCCTTCGTCGGGGATTGCGACGGGCCCGCCGAGGAGTGTCTCGCCGACCTCGCGGCGCGGGCTGGGCCGGGCCTCCGGCGCATCTTCGCGCACTGCCGCGGGCTGCCGGCGGACGGAGACCTCGGCGCCTGGCTCAGGGCGCATGACGTCCCGGCGGCGACGCACTACGTGAACTGGGTGGGGCGCACGGTGGGGCAGGCTCGCGAGGAGAGCGCCCTCCGCCGGGCGCTCGAGGCGTACCTGGACGCGAACGCCCGCGCGCTCGCGTCGCGTGCGCCCGCCCAGGTCTTCGACGACCTGCGGGCCTTCGTCGCGCGGGAGCGCCAGGCCGGCCGCCTGAGCCTGACGCCCCCGGCACCGACCCCGGGCGCCTGGCGCCTCCGGAAACTCGTCCACCTGGTCGGCGTGCCCCTCGTCCTGCTGCTCGCCGCCCCGCTCCTCCTCGTGTACCTCCCGATCTTCGCGATCGTCCTCCGGCGCCGCGAGCGGTCCGACCCGGAGATCGCGCCGCGCCCGGATCCCGAGCACGTCAAGCGCCTCGCCGACCTCGAGGACCACGACATCACCAACCAGTTCAGCGCCATGGGCACGCTGAAGCCGGGCCTGTTCCGCCGGACGACGCTGGTCTTCGTGCTCTGGATCGTCGCCTACACGACGCGGCACATCTACACGCACGGGTTCCTCGCGCGGGTCGGGACGATCCACTTCGCGCGGTGGACCTTCCTGGACGGCAAGCGCCGGCTCCTGTTCGCCAGCAACTACGACGGGAGCCTGGAGAGCTACATGGACGACTTCATCAACAAGGTGGCCTTCGGGCTGAACGTCGTGTTCACGAACGGCGTGGGCTACCCGCGCACGCGCTGGCTCGCGCTCGACGGCGCCAAGGACGAGCAGAAGTTCAAGTACTTCATCCGCCGGCACGAGCTGGCCACCGAGGTCTGGTACAACGCGAACCCCGGTCTCACGGCCGTCGAGCTCGAGCGGAACGGCCGCATCCGCGCGGGCCTCGAGCGGCCGACGATGACCGACGCCGAGGCGCGCGAGTGGCTGCGGCTCCTGTGAGGGAGGCCCGACGATGACAGGGGACGCGGTCGACTACGGCGACGTCCAGGGGCTCGTGCGCTACGCCTACGCGCACATGACCGAGGCGCGCTTCCTCCTCGTCCGCGTGGCGGACCCCGCGGCCGCGCGCGCGTGGCTGCGCGCCGCGCCCGTCACGACGGCCGCCCGGTCGGCGCCGCGGCCGACCACGGCGCTCCAGGTGGCCTTCACGCGCGAGGGGCTCGAGGCGCTCGGCGTGCCCGCCGGCGTCCTCCAGGGGTTCTCCGCGGAGTTCCAGTCGGGGATGGCCGGAGAGGAGAGCCGGTCCCGCCGCCTCGGCGACGTCGGGGTCAGCAGCCCGGCCGAGTGGCAGTGGGGCGGGCCCGGGGCGGTGCCGCACGCCGTCGTGATGCTGTACGCCGAGCTCGGCCGGCTGGAGCCCTGGACGTCGTCGGTGACCCGCGACCCCTGGAACGCGGCATTCCGGGTGCTGCCCAGCCCGCCGCCGATCCCGCTCGATCGCCTGGAGCCGTTCGGCTTCGTCGACGGCATCAGCCAGCCCGTCCTCGACTGGGCCCAGCGCCGCATCGTCGACGGGCGCGACCAGATCGAGTACGGGAACGTCCTGTCGCTCGGCGAGGTCCTGCTCGGCTACCCGAACGAGTACGGCAAGGTCACCGACCGCCCGCTGATCGACGGCGGGAACGCGCGGGGCGCCGGCCTCCCGGCCGCTACCGGCGCGCCCGGTCAGGCCGACCTGGGGCTGAACGGCAGCTATCTCGTCGTCCGCCAGCTCCGCCAGGACGTCGACGGCTTCTGGCAGTTCCTGCGCCGGCAGGGGAACGGCGACCCGCAGGCCGGTCAGGTGCTCGCGGAGGCCATGGTGGGCCGCGCGCTCACCGGCGAGCCGCTGCTCGCCGCCGGCGGGCCGCCCATCGCGGGCGTCGACGCCCGCACGCCCGACGAGGTCCGGTACAACCAGTTCACCTTCGACGCCGACGCGAACGGCACCCGGTGCCCGATCGGCGCCCACATCCGGCGGGCGAACCCGCGGAACGCCGACGTACCCGGCCGGCCGTCCGGGCTCCTCGGCCGGCTGGTCCGCACCCTCGGCTTCGGCCGGAAGAGCTTCCGCGAGGACGCGGTCGCCTCGGCCCGTTTCCACCGCCTCCTGCGGCGCGGGCGCGCGTACGGCCCCTGGCCGCCGGGAACAGCCGGCGACGGCGAGCGCGGCATCTACTTCATCGCGCTCAACGGGAACATCGCGCGCCAGTTCGAGTTCGTGCAGAGCGCCTGGATGATGGGCACCAAGTTCGACGGGCTCGGCGAGGAGAGCGACCCCCTCATCGGCGCGCGCGACCCCCTGCCGGGGTGCCCGGTCACGAGCGTGTTCTCGCTCCCCCAGGCCGGCGGGCTCCGGCGCCGCGTCACGGGCCTCCCGCGGTTCGTCACGGTCCGGGGCGGCGCGTACTTCTTCCTGCCGGGGCTGCGCGCGCTCCGCTACCTCACGAGCTTCGGGAGCTGACCATCCGTACCGGCGATGGGGCCCTGGCACTCCGGACGGCGCGGCCGAGACGGGAGAGAGCCGGGTGCTGCTGAAGAGGTTCCACGACGCGGCCCTCGAGCTGATGAAGCTGGAGCGCCGCGTCGATCCGTTCTTCCGCCCGCCGCTCGACGCCATCTTCCAGGAGCCCGTGGCCTGGTTCCTCCAGGTCCTGATCAACCGCCGCCGCCCGGCCGAGGGGCTCGCGCTCGCCGAGGAGAGGCTTCTGCCCGGCGAGGACGCCTTTCTCGACTCGATCATCCGGGACATGGCCGCCTACATGCGCGCGCACTACGCGCCGGGCGGGTTCCAGCGCGCGGGGAACACGAAGACGCACGGCGTGCTCCGCGGCGAGTTCACCGTGCGTCCCGACGTGCCGGTCGAGTGGCGGCACGGCGTTCTCGCCGAGCCCCGGACCTTCCGGGCCTGGGTCCGGTTCGCCGGGCCCGGACCGGCGAGCCCACCAGACATCGAGGAGGTCGGCGTCCTCAGCATCGGCGTCAAGCTGATGGGCGTACCGGGCCCGAAGCTCCTCGACGACGAGCGCTTCACGCAGGACTTCACGGGCATCAGCGCCCCCACCTTCACGACGCCCGACGTGCGCGAGAACGCGAAGCTCCAGGCCGCGAGTCTTCGCGGAACGCCGCTCTTCTACTTCATCAACCCGTTCGACTCCCACCTGCTGGACGGGCTCATGCAGGGGCTGTGGGCGCGGACGCAGACCAGTCCGCTCGAGACCCCGTACTGGGGCTGCGTGCCCTTCCTCCTCGGCGAGGGGCGCGCCATGCAGTACTCCTTCCGCCCGCGGCTGACGACGCGGAGCCGGGTGCCGCGCCTGCCGCGGCGGCCGCCCGACCACTACCTCCGCGAGGCCATGGCGGCCACGCTCGCGCGGCAGGACGTCGAGTTCGACTTCCTGATCCAGATCCAGACCGACGCCCACCGCATGCCCATCGAGCACGCGTCGGTCCGCTGGCCGGAGCGGCTCTCGCGCCCGGTGCCGGTGGCGACGCTGCGGCTCCCGCGCCAGACGTTCGACTCCCCCGCTCAGCTCGCGTTCGCCCACAACCTCTCCTTCAATCCCTGGCACACGGTCGCCGCCCACCGGCCCCTCGGGAACCAGAACCGGGGCCGCCGGCGCCTCTACGTGGAGCTCTCGCGGCTCCGGCAGTCCATGAACGCCACGCCGCACGTGGAGCCGACCGGCGACGAGATGTTCGAGCATGCCGCGCGCGGGTCCGACGGGCCGCCCGACCGGACGCGTCCACGGAGTCGAGCGTGACGCGGCGGGGGCCCGCGATCGGGCTTCTCCTCGGGGCTGCGCTCCTTGCGGGCGGGTGCGACGACGGGCCGGGTGACGTGGAAGCCTGTCTCCGCGCCGCGTGGGCCGGCATCCGCTCGATCGCCGAGGACCGCGCCCACCGGTTCCTCGGCAAGGTGGGGGAGGACCGCGCCCGGTGCCGCGGCGGCGCCCGGGCGGTTGCGCGGCGGCCCGGGCCGTGGGTGGACTGGCCGAACTACTGGGCCACGGGCGACGCCGGCAGCCGAGCCGCGCGGTGGGGCGACCGCACGCGGTTCCTCCGCCCGGACGGGCGCGGTCTCGACGGCGCGCTCATCGACCTCGAGTACCAGCGCGTCGAGCTCCTGCGCTTCAACCTCCTGGACAACAGCGGCACCTATCCCGACTACGCCCGCGGCCGCGACGGGGTCGCGGGACCCGCGCTTCGCGTCTGGCCCGCGATGCGGTTGCCGCCGGAGCACCCGAGCTACGCGGCGGTGGGCGGCGCCGGCGAGCAGCGCTGCGCCGGCGCGCTGATCCGGCATCGCGCGCTGACCGGGATCTGCAACGACCTCCGCAACCCGCTCATGGGATCGGCGGGCATGCCGTTCGCGCGGAACGTCGAGTTCGAGGCGACCTTCCCGGACCTCGGCCGGACCGAGCTCGCCCGGAACCGCCACGGCGGGCGCCTCGGTCTCCTCCGGCCCGACCCGCAGGTGGTGAGCCGCCGCCTTCTGAGCCGAGAGACGGCGTCGCCCGACACGTGCCACGAGGGCCGCGGCCTCCCTGGCCACGCGGCCGCGGCGCGGTGCCCCTACAAGGCCGCGCCCACGCTCAACGTCCTGGCGGCGTTCTGGATCCAGTTCATGACGCACGACTGGTTCTCCCACCTGACCGAGGGCCGGAACGCGACGGCGACGATCTCCACGGGCTGCGCGGTCGCCCGTGCCGGCGGCGTGGAGCGCCCGCTGACGGCCACCGACGTGGCCGGGCTCGGGTGCCGCCCCGCGGACCGGGCCGGGGCGGCGGCGGTCGACCAGGCCGCCGACCCGCCGGTCTTCGAGCATCGTGGACAGACGCGCGTGGCCCGCGCCTACCGGACCACGCGCAACACCGTCACCGCGTGGTGGGACGCCTCCCAGCTCTACGGCCACGACGAGACGTCGCGGCGGCGCGTGAAGCGCGACCCCGAGGATCCGGCGAAGCTCCGCCTCCTGGTGCTGGGCGGCCGCGTGGCCGCGGGCGACCGGCTCGGCTACCTGCCGGTCTTCGAGACCGGGGATCCGATCAACCCGCTCTGGGCGGGGCAGGAGGCGACCGCGTTCCCCGACAACTGGAGCATCGGCCTCTCCTTCTTCCACAACGTGTTCGCGCGCGAGCACAACCTCGTGGTCGACGCGTTCCGGGCGGCGGGGCGCGCCACGCCCGACGCCGACTCGGGCCTCCGGGATCCGGCGAAGCCCGCGCGGGTTCTCCGCTACCGCGACCTGTCGGACGACGAGCTGTTCGAGGTGGCGCGCCTCGTGATCGCGGCGGAGATCGCGAAGATCCACACCGTCGAGTGGACGCCGCAGCTCCTCTACGACGAGCCCCTGCGCCTCGCGATGTCGGCGAACTGGTCGGGCCTCCTGGCCGACGACGCCCGCGCCCGGGCGGCGCTCGCCGGCGTCCTCCGCGCGCTCGCCGGGTCCCGGGACGCCGACCGCGCCGCCGCGTGGTACTCGGTCTTCGCCTCGGGCCCCGGGATCGTCGGGCTCGGCAGCCGCGTCTACGCCGACGGTCCGGTCGGCACGGTGGACGTCTGGAGCCTCGCGAACTCCGAGCACGTGAACGGCGGGACCCACCACTTCGGCTCGCCGTTCAACTTCCCCGAGGAATTCGTCACCGTCTACCGCCTGCACCCGATGCTCCCGGACCTCCTCGAGCTCCGGACGCTCGCGCCGGACCCGAACGTCGTCCGCCTCCGGATCCCGCTCCGCGACACGGTCCGCGTCGGGGCGACGCCCGCGATGCGGGAGCTCGGCCTCGCGACCTGGGCCCTGTCCCTGGGCCGCCAGCGCCTGGGCCGGCTCGCGCTTCGGAACCACCCGCGATTCCTGCAGGCCCTCGACCTGCCGGGCGCCAGCGGGAGCGGGAAGCTCGACGTCGTCGCCCTCGACCTCATCCGGGATCGCGAGCGCGGCGTGCCCCGCTTCAACGAGTTCCGCCGCCAGTACGGCCTCCGGCAGCTGACCAGCTTCGAGGACTTCGTGGACCGCACGCTTCCCCCGGGCGCGCCCGACCGCGTCGAGCAAGAGCGGCTGGTCGGGGTCCTGCGCGAAGTGTACGGACAGCACCGGTGCGACGCGGGGAAGCCGATCACCACCGCCCAGGTGAACGCGGACGGCACGCCCATCGACGACTGCCTGGGGCATCCCGACGGCAGCCCGGTCGACAACGTGGAGGATCTCGACACCGTGGTCGGCTGGCTCGCGGAGCCCACGCGGCCCCACGGGTTCGCGATCTCCGAGACGCAGTTCCAGGTGTTCGTCCTGAACGCCTCGCGGCGTCTCTTCAGCGACCGCTTCTTCACCTCGAGCTTCCGGCCCGAGTTCTACGGCCACCTCGGCCTCCGCTGGGTCGCCGACAACGGTCCCGACGGGCCGATGCAGGAGCGCGCCGCGCCGGGGGCGCCCGCGGCCCGAGCGGTGGATGTCTCTCCGCTGAAGCGGGTGCTCCTGCGGACGATCCCGGAGCTCGCGCCCGAGCTCGCCCACGTGGTCAACGTCTTCGACCCGTGGGCGCGCGCCAGAGCGGACTACTACTCCGTGGCCTGGCGGCCCCGGCCCGACGCCGAGGCCGACGAGGCCTTCCGCTAGGAGGGAACGCCATGCTGGACCCCCAGTCGATCGGCCTCGCGGCGCGCCACGTCGAGGGACTCGCCATCCTCTTGTCCGGCAGCTTCGCGATCTGGCTCGGGTACCGCCTGAGCCTCGGCATGCCGCTTGCGGCGCGCGGCAAGGGCCGGCTCCCGCTCCCGGGCGGCCGGTGGCTCGCCGTCCCCGGCGTCGGACCCGGGATGCTCTTCACCCTGTTCGGCGCCGGCGTGCTCGCCTCCGGGCTCGACCACGAGACGCAGGAGACCCGGCGTCCCGCCGCGGCCGCGGTGCGCGCCCTCCCGTCGCCCGGCTCACCGAGCCCGGCGTTCGAGGGCGTCTTCGAGGGCCGTGTGACCGATACGGCACGGGCGCTGCCGGCGCGCACCGTGCTCTGGCGCGAGGGCGACCGCGTGACCGGCGTGTACAGCTACGGCCTGGGCCAGGGCGAGCTGTCGGGAGTCGTCCAGGACGGCACGCTCACCGTCGTCTGGCAGTCGGGCGGGCGCCACGGCCTCGCCCGGATTTGGACGGCGGCGGGCGGTGTCGAGTTCGACGGAACCTGGGGCTATGGCGAGGCGGCCGCCGGCGGCGGCACGTGGACCGGGGCGCGACGTGGCCGGTGACGCGGGCGGCGTGCGCGCCAGCGGCGACCGGCCCGACCCGGCCGCGGCGCCCATGACCTCGAGCTGCCGTCGCAAGCCGGCAGAGGCGGGAGGCATCCGATGAACCCGATGACCGCTGGCATCGTCCTGTCGACCGTGCTGCTCCTCGTGCAGGGCACGCGGTGCCTGATCCGCCAGGGCGCGCCGCCGTTCGTGCGCCGCTTCGGCGCGCTCACGCTGCTCCTCGCGGGGCTGAGCGCGGTCCTCTTCGTCCTGCTCCACTTCGGCGAAGCCGTGCTGAGCCCCGAGTTCGACGCGGTCATGGCGCGAGGTCACCGGCGGGGCCTGGCGGCCCTCGTCCTCGGGATGGCGCTCGCGGCCAGCCTGGGTCTCCACGTGCAGCGCCTCAAGGCGGAGCGGCCGGGGCGCCTGGCCGCCCTCGTGATCCTGGGCCTCGGGGTGGGCGTGCTCGCGACGATGCGGATCACGACCCTCAACCCGGACGAGACCGAGACGTTCCGCATCTACGCGTACGACCTCTGGTGGCCGCCGCTCCTCGTGTGGGTGAGCGCCTGCTTCGTGGACGGCGCCATCACGATCCTGGGCGTGACCGACCACCGGGTGCGGGTCGGGGCATTCGCAGCCTTGCTCCTCGGCCTCGCCCGCGGGTCGTGGCGACGGGCCTCCTTCGGCGATCCCACGTCCGAGTGGCTCTGGAGCTGGGTCTTCTGGGTCGGCGTCGCCCTGGCCGTCGCGCTCCTGGTGCTGATGGTCCGCGCGGCGCCCGGCGGCGTGCGGGGCGCCTGGGCGTGGCTCGGGACCGCGCCGAGCCGTCTCCGCCGGGCGGCCGCGAAGGCGTGGCAGGAGATCGTGGTCGACGGCTGGGAGGACGAGCTGCAGATGGTCCGCGAGCAGATCTCGCGGGCCTCCGGGCGTCTCCTCGGGCTCCTGGCCATCGCGACGATCGCCGGGATCCTGGTCGACATCTTCTACATCGGCCGCCTCTCCAACGTCACCGCGCTGATCGTGCTCGCCGTCGCCTGGACCTGTCTCGCCGAGATCACCGCCGAGGGCCCGCTGCGGGTGTTCGTCCTCAACACCGTGCCGGCGGCCTACGAGGCGCTCGCGAGCCAGCAGTCGCGCCTGGGGGCGGTGTGGTCGACGCTGCGCACATGGCTCGCCGCGCCGTTCCGGACCCTCCGCGGCGCCGCGGTGCGTCTCCTGAGCCTGCGTCCCCTCCCGGAGGGCATCCTGAAGCTTGCCTTCCTCCTGGTGGCGGCCGTCGTGCTCTTCGAGATTCCGAATCGCGGCAAGACGCTGCTCCAGCCGTTCAAGGCCGCCGTCGTCAGGCCCAAGGAGGGCGAGGTCCCCGGGGTCGAGCAGCAGGCCGCCATCGGCCAGGCGGTGTTCGATCACCTCGTGAACACGCTCGGGGCCCTCACGCAGGACCTCCAGCCCGACGTGATCCTCCTGCTCCCGCCCGACCCGCTGCGCGGCGCGCAGTTCCGGACGATCGCGGCCGGCGGCTCCGGCAGTATCGACCCGTTCCTCTCCGGCCCGTCCGACATCGACCTGGGCGTGGGGGTCAAGATTCCGCTCGGGTTCGTCCTCACGCCCATCGTGAAGCCGATCCGCTGGGTGCTCGGCGTGCGGATCATCGAGGGCAGCGTGCTGGCCGATCCGCAGGGCTACACCGTGCTCGTCCGGTCCAGCTCGGGCGAGGTGTGGCAGGCGCGTCTGCGCCGCCCGGACCTGGCGCCGGACCGGGCGTTCCGCGATCTCGCCCTCGAGCTCGCGTTCCGGATCATGAGCGCCGAGCCCGCCCTGGCGAGCGTCGGCATGACCCGCTCGTGGGAGGCGTTCGAGAAGTTCCGGATCGGGCTCGAGTCCTGGCAGCGCTACGCCGTTCAGAGCGGCGAGCAGGATCCGGACGCCCTGACCCAGGCGATCCGCGGCTTCCGCGCGGCCATCGGGGTGGACCCCGCCTTCGCCCTCGCGCACTACCGGCTCGGCCTCGCGCTCCAGAAGGATCGCCAGCCCCTCGCCGCCGCCGAGGCGCTCCGGAACAGCCTGAAGGCGAACCCCGGGTTCGTCCCGGCGCGAGTCGCGCTCGCGTCGGTGCTCTACGGTCTCGAGAGCCGGTCTCTCGCGCTGTCACTCGGTCCGTCCGAGCGGTGGAGAGGGAAGGTCAGGGCGGCGGTCGACACCGAGGGTCTCCAGGCGCCCATGCTCGAGGAGGCGCGGACCCTCTGGCAATCCGTGGTCACGTCCGGCGAGTCCGTCTCGCCGCTCGACCGCGCGGCCTCGTGGGCGGGCCTGTGCCGCTATTCGTTCGAGCGCGGCGCGCGCGACCTGGCGGTCGACCTCGGGTCGGGCGCCGGTCCGCGCTGGATCTGGCCGACGGGGGCCGGCCCGCGCCTGCTCCACGCGGCCTACTTCCATTGCCAGCAGGCGGACCGCTTCTACGGCTCGCTTCTCGGGACGCGGTGGGAAGACGTCCGTCTCCGGACGGCGCGCGCCTCCGTCCTGGCCTCGATCGGCCTCCTGCTCGAGCAGCACGGGCCCCCAGGCAACCGTCACGACGTGGACGGCTGGCAGTGCTCCGCGGACGCTGTGGTGCCGGCGACGCTCATCCCGGGCGCGCGCGTGACGCGGAGCGTCCTCGTGGGCCGCTTCACCCGGCCGGCGCTCCGCTACTACCGGCGCGCGATCGCGCTGCTGCCGGAGGACACGGTCCTCCGGTGCCGGGAAGCCACGGCCACGCTGGCGCTCGACCCGGCGTACCGCGACGACCGGCTCATGCGGGCGCTGGAGAACGTCGCGACCGCGCACGTCAATCTGGCCGATTCCTACTTCGACCTCGGAACCCGATATCTCGAGCGCGCGCGGTCCGGCAGCTCCCGGCCCGCCGCGCCCGGCGTCGCCCCTCAGCCGGAGCCGGGGCAGGTCGCGGCGTCGTTCTACCGGCTCGCACTCGACGAGTACCGCGAGGCGCTGAAGCGGGACCCGACCAGCGCGACGTCGCTGCTCCAGTTCTCCCGCGTGTTCTGGGACTGGCGTCAGGCAGCGGCGGACAAGGTCGTGCCCCGGGAGCCCGGGCTACCGCTCGCGCACGAGGCGGAGTGGTATGCGCGTCGCGCCGTCGCGATGGTCGAGGCCAAGCTCGACTCCGCGACGCCGGGTCTGACCGTGGCCGATCGTTCCGAGGACACCCAGAAGGCGCTGATCGAGTCCGTGCCGACGAACCTCCGCCCTCCGGCGGCCACTGCGCTGGCGAGCCTCGGCTCGGTGCTCCTCGGCCAGGCGCGGGCCCACGAAGCGCTCGGCGTGCTCGGGTCCGCGCAGGCGCTCGCGCCGGGGCACCCGGCGTTCGACGACGTGCGCTGGATGCACGGCCAGGCCCTGCTCTGCGCCGCGTCCCGGCAATGGCGCGCGGACCTCTCGCAGGAGGTGCGCCAGGCGGATCCGAACTGGCGGGAGACGCACCGGTCCCAGCTGGACGCGATCGAGGGTCTGCGTCAGGAGGCTGCGGCCGCGCTCGACCGCGTGCGGGACAGCGAGCGGGCCCGCGAGGAGCGGCCGTTCGCCGGCCGCACGGACATCACCGGCTCGCTGAACGTGTGTCATGCGGACTGGCTCACGATGATGAGCGAGCAGGAAGGCCAGATCCGGTATTCCCTCAAGCAGACCCAGGGGCAGGGGCGCAGCTACCTGTGCGGACGGCTCGGCGTCCGGGCGCCGAAGCTGCCGAACGAGGAGCGCGCCTACCTCCGCGTGTGGGGCGGTGGGGCGGAGCGCCTGCGCCTCGACTCCCGCGGCGAGGGTGAGCGGGGCTCGGACGTGATCTCGCTGGCGCCCACGACGAGCCGCTTCTACTACCTCGCCCAGCTCGAGAGCGAGGACGGCCGGCCCCTCTCGCCGCCGCTCCCGCTCGACCCGAACGCCACGCCCGCGCGGGCGCCGTCGGCCTCGGCCACCCGGTGCGCCGATGCCCGGACGCTGATCACGCTGACGGCGGGGCCGCCCGAGGAGCCCGCGCCCGCGCGCACGGGCGGTCGCCGGTCTCGCGACGGCTCGCCGGCGGCGCGCGGCGGCGGGCCCGTGCCCGGTACCGTGGTGCCCTGAGCGCGATGCTCGACGGATCGGTGGCGCTCGCATGACTGCCGGGAGACGACCCATGTCCCTGGTGCTGCTCCTCGCCGGCTGGCTCCTCGCGTCCCTCGCCCACGCGCAGGCCCCGGCCCCGCCGGGCGAGCTTCCCGGTACCTACGCGGTCGAGACCCCGCGCGGCAACATCGTCGTGCGGCTCGACGTCGTCGGCGGCCGCGTCACCGGGACCCTCGACTCGACGGGGAGCCGCACCATCCTGCTGTCGGGCAGCGCGCTCGGCCGGTACGCGCGCGGCACGATGTCCTCGGGGGTCGACACCGGCGAGTTCGAGGCCCTGGTCGAGGGGGACACGCTCAAGATGCGGCTCTCCCAGGGGACCGATTCGCTGCCGCTCACACTCCAGCGGATGAGCGCGAGCGCGGACGCGCCGCCGCCGGGTGTGGGCCCGCCACCCGGTCCGCCCCCCGAGGCGGGGCCGCCCGCCCCGGGCCAGGGAGGCGACCCGCGTCTGGTCGGCACGTGGGTCAGCCAGACCCTCATCACCAGCGGCGACGCCTCGATGGCGTCCGAGGAGTTCCTGGTCTTCCGCGCCGACGGCTCGTACGCCTACGGCAAGGGCCGGTCGGTGGCCGGCGGATCGGGCTGGTCCTTCGAGGGCGGGGGCGGACCGACGGAGAGCGGCCGCTGGCGCGCCGAGGAGAGCGTCTTCTACGTGCTCCAGCCGGATGGGCAGTGGAAGCGGGTCGGCCGGTACGGCATGACGGACGACGGGCAGACCATGCGGATCATCTACGACCGGGGCGGGCGGAAGCTCTGGAGCCGCCGCCGCTAGCCGGGCCGCGGCCCCGCCGCGGCTCGCTCGACGCCGCCGGGTGCGGCGCGTGGCGGCGCCGCCAGTCGCCGGGGGCTGCGCCGGCGACCTTCTTGAACGCGCGGCTGAACGCGGCCTCCGAGTCGTAGCCGACCTCGCGGGCCACGGCGGCGACCTTCGGCGCGCCCTCCGTGAGGAGACGGGCGGCCACCTGCATGCGCCAGCGCGTCAGGTACTGCATCGGCGGGTGACCCGCGAAGTGGGCGAAGCGATCCGCCAGCACGGAGCGCGACGACCCGACCTCGCGCGCGAGATCCTCGATCGTCCACGGGTGACCCGGTCGCGCGTGGAGGTGCGCCAGCGCGCGGCCGACCAGCGGGTCCCGCAGCCCCGTGAGCCATCCCGCGTCCTCGGCGGGTCGCGCCGCCAGGTACCGCCGGACCACCTCGACGAACATCAGCTCGCTCAGGCGCAGGCGGACGCACTCGCCGCCCGGACGCCGCTCGCGCGATTCCGCGACGGCGAAATCGATCAGCTGCCCGAGCGGGTCGGCCGGCCGGCGCGCGTCCCGGCGGAGATGGAGCATCGGCGGCAGCGCCGCCAGCAGCGGATTGAAGGGGCGGAGGTCGCATCCCAGGAAGCCGCAGACGAGGCGCAGACGATCCGGCCCGCCGCCGCCTTCCCGGACGGTGAACGGCAACCGCCCCGCGGCCATCTCCCGCATGAATTCCAGGACGTCCGCGGCGGCGGGCCCGCCGCCGGCGTCGGGCGCGATCGACATCGCGTATGCGTCGCCGCGCGGGAACACGAGGACGTCGCCGGACTCGAGCCGCGCCGCCGCGCCGCCGCGCACAGTTCCCCAGCACGAGCCCCCGGTGACGACGTGGTACGAGATGACGTGCTGGGCCCGCGGCAGGACGGCCGGCGCCAGCGCCCGCCCGTCCGGCAGCGCGATGGTCCAGGGCGCCGACGCGTCGACGAGGAAGAAGAGCGCCCCCGTGAGCCGGACCGTGCGCAGCACGTCGGAGAGCACGTCGGGGGGCGGCGAGTCGTCGAGTCCGGACGGTGGAGCAAGCGGTCCGGACGCGCGGGCAAGCCGTCGGGCCGATTCGGACTCGGGAGCGTGCAATCCGGACGCTCGATCATCGCGCCGGCCCACGCCGCGATCATACACTGCGCCGCGAGAGGCAGATCGAGGACGGCCGGCGCGCCGCGCCCGGGGCGGTGGAGGAGGACACGATGGGCAGCTCCACGGAGACCTTCCAGCTGTCGGTGGCCGCGGCGGAGGTCTACGAGTCGCGGTTCGTGCCCGCGCTGTTCGCGGACTGGGCGCCACACCTCGTGGACCTCGCGGGCGTCGGGCCGGGCCAGGCCGTCCTCGACGTCGCCTGCGGGACCGGGATCGTCGCCCGCGTCGCGGCCGATCGCCTGGCGGGCGCCGGGCGAGTCGTCGGGGTCGACCTCAACGAGGCGATGCTCACCGTCGCGCGCCGCGTGGGCCCCGGCGTCGAGTGGCGCCAGGGCGACGCGGCGGCGTTGCCGTTCGCGGATGCGTCGTTCGACCGCGTGCTCTGCCAGATGGCGCTCATGTTCTTCCCCGACCGCGGCGGCGCCCTGCGGGAGATGCGACGGGTCACCGCCCCGAACGGAACGGTCGCCCTCGTGGTCCCCGGGCGGCTGGACGCCCAGCCGGCGTACGGGCCCTTCGTCGAGATGGCGGCCCGGCACGCCGGGCCGGAGGCCGCGTCGCTCCTGGGCGCGTACTTCGCCTGCGGCGACCTCTCCGAGTTGACCGGGCTCGTCGAGGCAGCCGGCCTGCGTGTCGCCCAGACCCGAACGCGGAACGGCCGCGTCCGCTTCGGCTCGATCGACGAGTTCGTCGCGGCCGAGATCGAGGGCTCGCCCCTCGTCGGCCGCATCGGCGCCGAGACCTACGCGCGCATCCGCGAGGACGCGCGCCCGGCGCTGCGCGCGTTCCTGACGGCGGAGGGCCTGGAGGTCCCGCTCATCGGACACCTGATCGCCGCCCGCCGCTGACGGGCGCGGCCGCGGGCGCCGAACAGCGCGCCGACCGTCAGTCGGCGGGCGGCCGGGCGGGCGCCGACACCGCCTCCTCCGCGAACCGGAGGAGGGCGATGGTGAGGGCGACGATCACCGGACCGATGAACATCCCGATCGCGCCGAACGCCGCGAGCCCGCCCACGAGCCCCAGGAAGACGGGCAGGGTGGAGAGCCCGGCCCGTCCGGACACGACGAGCGGCTTGATGAAGTTGTCGACCGACGTCACCAGGCCGATCGACCAGAGCGCCAGGAAGAGCGCCGCCCACGTTCGCCCCTGGGCGAGGAGGAGGATGTCCGCGGGGACCCACACGAGCGCCGTGCCGACCAGCGGCACCGCCGAGGAGAGCGCGGTCAGGACGCCGAACACGACGGGGGAGGGTAGGCCGACCAGCGCGAAGCCGATCCCGAGAAGCAGTCCCTGGGCCGCGGCCGTCAGGAGCATCCCCAGCACCAGCGCGCGCGTGACCGACGAGAGGTGCTCGAGGAGCAGCGTCTTGCGTCCGTCGTCCATCGGCACGAGCCGCATCACCCGGCGGACGATGTCGTGGCCGTCGCGGAGGAAGAAGAACAGCATGAACAGGACCAGGATGAGCCCGACCACCGCCCCGAGCACGCTCGCCAGCGCGGCGCCGCTCGCGCCCATCAAGGTCAGGAGGAGGCTCCGCCCGTTCTGGAGCAGCCAGACCTTGATCTGCTCGACGGTAATGGGCACGTAGGGCGAGACCCACGCGAGCGCGTCCTCCGCGAGCGGGATTCGGAGGAGGTCGCTCAGCTTGGCGACGTGATGGCGCTCGGCGAGCTCCTGGGCTTGCGTGACGAGGTCGCCGGCCTGGGCCGCGAAGACCACGGCGAGAAGCGCGGCGGGCCCGAGGACCAGAATGAGGCCCGCCAGCGTCAGCAGGAGGGACGCGAGTCCCCGGCGGCCGTTCAGGACCCGGCCGAGCGCTTCGTTCAGCGGGTGGAGCAGGAAGGCGAGGAGGAGCGCCCACAGGATCGCGCCCGCGAAGGGCACCGCCATGAGGATCAGCGCGTAGCCGAGGAGGCACGCCGTGAACAGGGCGAAGACCTTGGGGTAGAAGGCGCCGTAGTCGACGTTCACAGGCTCTCCTTCGGGAAGCGCGTCCCCGCCGACGGCGGGCGACCACGACCATACTACACGGCCCGGTTCCGCGGCTCCCGCGAACGGATCGGCGGCCGCGGCGTGGTATGAAGTAAAGGCGGCGGCCGTACCGCCGTCGAGCGACACGGGAGGACGCGAGATGAGCCAGGGCGCGACGAAGCCGGTCCCGGACGGATACCACACGGCGACCCCCTACCTGGTCGTGGACGGCGCCGCGAAGGCGATCGAGTTCTACGCGCGGGTCTTCGGCGCCACCGAGCGGATGCGGATGCCGGGCCCCGGCGGCAAGGTGGGCCACGCGGAGATCCGCATCGGCGACTCGGTGATCATGCTGGCCGACGAGCACCCGGAGATGGGCGCGCGGGGCCCGCGCGCGTACGGCGGCGCGGCCGTGAGCCTCCACCTCTACGTGTCGGACGTGGACGCCACGGTGAAGCGAGCGGTGGCCGCCGGGGCCACGCTTCTCCGGCCGGTGGAGGACAAGTTCTACGGCGACCGCATGGGGACGATCGAGGACCCCTTCGGGCACCACTGGCACGTGTCGACGCACAAGGAGGACGTGCCGCCCGACGAGATGGCCCGGCGCGCGGCCTCGCTCGCCAAGTCCGGCTAGGTCGCTCGGGCGGCCGGCGCGCCCGCCCCCGCGAGGCTAGAAGCGGACGCCGATCCGGGCGGAGGCGAACGGCCCGGAGCCGACGTCGATCCGGTTCCGGTCCCGGTCGCCGTAGTCCTCGCCCTCGAAGTAGAGGCGGTCGAAGCTGTACCCCACGGTGAGATCGACGTAGGCCTGCCGCGCGAGGCCGATGATCGCGCCGGCCCGGATCCGCTTCTCGTAGTAGAAGAGACGGTCGTCCGGGTCGGCCCGCTCGGCGCGCAGGTAGCGCTCGTTGGTCCAGTCGAAGCCGACCCACACGCGAACGGGTCGGAACACCTGGTAGGTCAGGCGGACGTCGACCGTCCGGACGGCGATGTAGGAGGCCGAGAGGGTCAGGCCGTCGACCGGCTGGTACGTGAGCGACAGGAGCCCGGTGGTGATGACGGCCTTGAACTGGTCGGACGGCTCGTAGGAGTACCCGAAGCCCGGGATCGGGATGTGCGGCAGGAACTCCCGGTTGCTCCCGTAGTTCAGGAAGAAGATCCACGCGTCCCGGTCCCGCGCCGGGACGCGCAGGACGGCGGTGGCGTTGATGTCCATCTCGTCGAAGCTCGCGAAGGGCCGATCGCTCGGCGAGCCGACGGTGACGTCGAGGGCCGCGATCCAGCCCGAGTCGAATCGATGCCGGTAGCCCGATCCGATGCGGACGTTCCACAGCTCGTCCGGGAAGGGTTCTCCCGTATCGGGCAGGATCGCGCCCGTGGCGAATTCCTGGTTGCGGACGCGCGCCGACGCGTACCACTCGTCGGTCGCGCTCTGCCGGATGGGCCCGGAGAGCGAGAAGTCCTGCTGGAGGAGCCCGAGCTCCGCCGGCTGGCCCGACACGGGCTGATCCGGAAAGTACGTGACCCGGTAGTCGGAGCGGATCCGGACCTGTCCCAGCTCCGGGGCGAGCAGGTTGAGGAACTCCTCTTGCGCGCGCGCCGGAGCCGGCCAGAGGGCCACGATGCACGCCGCCACGAGGAGCGGCGCCAGATGCCGGACGCGACGGGCGCGGCCGGCCGGTCGGTCCCAGGCCCGTCCGGGTTCGTGGCCTAGCTGGGATCGGTGACGGAGGGCGCCGCAGTCAGCGTTGCCGCCGCGGCCAAGACCAGCGGCTCGGTCGGTGGGCCGGCGGGGATCGCGGCGAGCAGGGCCTCGGGCGCGCCCACCGCCGGAGCGACCTGGAGCGCGCGCAGGAGGCGCGGACTCGAGCCGACCGCCCAGATCGTCGCGGCGAGATAGGCGAAGCCGAGCGTGGCGCCGCCCACGAGGTCCGAGAGGAAGTGGGCCTCGAGGTACATCCGGCTGTAGGCGACGGTGACGACGACGACCGCGTACGCGCCGAGCGCGCGCCGCGTCCACGCCCGGTCGGTCGACAGGCTCACGACGTACACGAGGTAGCCGCCGAGCACGACGAGGCTCATGACGTGCGCGCTCGGGAAGCCCCAGGGATCGAGGTTCGGACGGGGCCGGTCCATCGCCAACTTGGCCGCGTGCTGGACGAGCCCGATTCCCGCCATGGCTACCGGGAGGCCGAGCGCCCAGCGCCGCCGTCGGCTCCACAGCATCGCCACGGTGGCCACGATCACCGCGACCTGACCTGGCTGACCACCAAGGTAGGAGGCCCTCGCCATGACGCTCAGGAGCGCCGGATGCCGGGTCTCCTGGACCAGGGCCCGGGCGTCGCGGTCGATGTCGTCGAGGCGGTGCTGCGCGACGGCTAGCGCGAGGAGCAGGAAGCCGAAGAGGCAGACCAGACCGCCATGGAGCAGTACCCGGTCCGCGATCGCGCCGGCTCTCTGTGACATCGAAGTGATTCATCCAACTTAGCACGGGCGAGCCGTCGTGCAACCCGGGTCCATCCGGGCAGGGCACGGGTCTTGCTGGGTCCCAGGCCATATGCGCCTCCTCCGGGTTCTCCCGCTTGCCGGCGGTCTGCTGGCCCTCGTGCTCGTCGTGCGCCACGTCGGACTCGACGCGCTGACCAGCGCGCTGACCCGCATCGCGTGGTGGCAGTTCGCCCTCGTGTGCCTCGTCAGCGGGCTCACCCTCGTGCTGGACACGCTCGGCTGGCGCGCCACGCTCGTCACGGAACGCCCACCGTTCCGGAAGCTCCTGGCGGCACGGTGCGCCGGACAAGCCGTGAACGTCGTCACCGCGCTGGGGGGCCTCGGGGGCGAGGCGACCAAGGCGTGGCTGCTTCGCCGCGAATTGCCCTACGAGGCGAGCGTGCCGTCCCTGATCCTCGCGAAGACCGCCGAGGTCGTGGGGCAGACGCTCCTCCTCGCCACCGGCATCGCGGTCGCGTGGGCCACCGGCGTCGTCGGCGGAGCGCTCCTCGCCTCGATGTGCTACCTGCTCCTCGTCGAGGTGATCTGCGTCGGCGGCTTCATCCTGGCCCAGGTGGCCGGCGGCGTCGGTCGGGTCGGTCGGCTCCTGGCCTGGGTGGGCGCCGGGGCCGGCGCCCGTCGGGTGGACGGCGCCGTGCGGGACTTCTATCGCTCGCACTGGCGGGCGCTCGCCGCGTCGATCGGATACCACTTCGCGAGTTGGCTCATGGGAACCATCGAGGTGCTCCTCATCCTGTGGAGCCTCCAGGTGCCCGGCTCCCTTCCGACGGCCCTCGTGATCGAGGCGCTCGGGACCGGGGTGCGCTTCGCCACCTTCTTCGTCCCGGCGAGCCTCGGGACGCTGGAGGGCGCGTACGCCGCCGCCTTCGCCGCTCTCGGATGGGCGTCGGGGGACGGCCTCGCCTTCAGCCTGGTGCGCCGGGGTCGCCAAGTCGTGTGGATCGGCATCGGACTCGCGGTCCTGGCGGTGCTTGGCGTCGCGCGGGCGACGGCGGACGAGCCCGCGGAGGCCATGCCCGCCCGCGCCGACTGAGGCGCCGTCACGCCACCAGGGCGGGAGCCGGCGGATGATCCGCCACCCGCCGCCCGAGACCTCGCTCGAGGGCCGCGAGCGCTTCCGGCGAGACGATGACGGGGAGCTGTCGCGGCAGGGCCTCGAGCTCATCGTGAATCGAGCCGCCCGACACCGAGACGCGTCGGCCACGACCGCGGAAGACGCCGGGCCCCGCGCCCGGGATCCGCAGGTGACGCCGCAGGAGCTTGGCGAACACCCGGCGGCGGCTCGCGGCGCGGATGACGAACACGTCCAACAGGCCGTCGAGGGGGGACGCGTCGGGCGTGAGCGGAAGCCATGCGCCGTACGTGTTCACGTTGGCGACGATGACGAGCGCGGCTTCCGTGGCGACGACGCGACCGTCCACCACGACACGCAGCCGCGCCGGCTGAGTCCCCCGTAGATGGCGGACCGCCGCTCGATAATAGGCGAGCCCGCGCAGCCACCGGGACCGCGGCGCGGCGGCGGCCGCCTCGACCGCGGCCTGGACCTCGGCGATCAGGCCGTAGCTCTGCTGGCACAGGAAGAGCTCGCCGTTGCACTGGCCCACGTCGGCGTGGACGATCCGCCCGCGGGTCAGGAGATCGAGCGCGCCTTCCACGGTCGCCGGATGGTCGAAGGCCTGGGCGAAGAGATTCCCGAAGCCCGAGGACACGGGCAGGAACGGCACTCCACGGCGGACGGCGGCGAGCGCCGTGGTGCTCTGCGTGCCGTCACCGCCAACGCACACCAGGGCCGAGAAGCGGCCGCTCTGAGCGGCGGCCCAGCGATGGAGCGTGTCGAGATCCGAGAAGACCTCGAGGCTCGTTCGCCGATGCCGCGCCGCGAGCGCATCGCGGAGCCGGAGCGCGGTGGTCATGGCGTGGCCGTTGCCGGAGCCCGGCGTGACCACGACCTGTACCGGATGAGGATCGATCGCGCGGGCGCCACGCGTCCGCGACGTCTTGCGAAGGAGCGTTCTCATGGCGTCATCCCCTCGGGAGGGGAGCGAGCAAGCGAGGTGCCAGAGGCGCCCAGGGTGTTCGGGCCGTCGTCAGGAGAGCGGGCGCGCGCGCACGATCGCGCGCGACGCCGACGCCATGTCCGCGCGGCGACACGCTGACGCCGGCGCGATCGGGCTGGGCGCTAGGCGGGGCGGAGGCGGAGCGCGGCCACGAGCGGCAGGTGGTCGGACGCGCGTCGGGCCAGGCGTGTCCGGTGGACGCGCAGCGATTCGCAGCGGAGCGTGTGGTCCCAGTAGATGCGGTCCAGCGCCCACAGCGGGAGGAACGCGGGGTGGGTCCGCCGGCGCCGCAGGCTGGTGAACTCCCGGCGGAGCGCCCGGCCCACGCGGCCCGGGAACCACTCGTTCAGGTCGCCGACCACGATCCGCGGGCCCGTGCGGTCGTCCCACAGGATGTGGCGCTCGACCAGCCACTTCACCTGCGCGGCGCGCTCGTGTCCTCGCAGGCCGAGGTGGACGTTGAAGACGTGCAGGACCTGCTCGCCGAGTCCGAGGTCGACCCGGATGCCCCCGCGGGCCTCGCGCGCCCGGACGGAGAGATCGAAGGTGACCACGCCGCGGAGCGGAAGCCGGGAGAGGACGGCGTTCCCGCACGCGCCGTCCTGGCGATGGACGGTAACGCCCGTGACCGGCTGCATGCCGAGGTCCTTCGCGAGGTGCTCGGCCTGCGCCTCGTAGATCTCCTGGACGCCGACGACGTCGGCGTCGACCTCCTGGAGCACGTCCGCGATCCGCCGCATGCTGACGCGTCCGTCGAGACCGCGACCTCGGTGGATGTTGTAGGTCGCCACGCGCAGCACGTCCGGCGCGGCGGCATGCGAGGCTCTCGACGCTGACACGGTGTCCCCGGTCCAGGATAGAGGCAGGCGGCGGGATCGGCAACGAAGCGGATGTCTCGCCGTTGCGCGAGGCCACGCGGGCGTCAGCGTGTCGTTCGCGCGACATCGCGTCGCCGGAAGCGACGCACCACCCTCGTAGGGTCCGCATCCCGACGACCCGGTCGCGTGGCATGGCGCTTGCGACCACCCGGGCATGATTCGCATGAGCTCGAACCAGTCGCGCTCCGGCTCTTCAATGCATGTCCTCCGAATCGCGCCAGCGCCGACGGCGTCTGCGCTCGCGCTGTGCGTCGCCGGTCCGCGGCGCCGACCGCTTGCGCGGGTGGGCCTCCTCCGTCGCGCTCCGCGCCTCTCGGTCCGAGGCGAGCGGCGGGGGACGGAGTGGCGCGCGATCGCCAACGGGATCGGTGGGGCCCTCGACGGCGTCCGGACGGCTCCCGTGGCCGGCGCTCCGCGCGAGTGGTGGCACGCGGAGTCGATCCCGGACGGGTGGCCGTGGGGTCCCGGCGCCGACTGCGCCTGACCGATGACACCGTGAGACCGGAGCGGCCGGTGTGACGCGTGCTCCGGCGTGCGCCCTCGTCCTGGGGATCCTGGCGCTGTGCGGGTGCGCGGTCAGCCGGCCGCCGGCGACACCCGTGACGGGCGAGGGTCGCGCGTCCGCGGAGCGCTCGGGCCCGCCGCGCACCGAGGTGGGCCTCGCGTCCTGGTACGGGGAGTTCCATCACGGTCAGCCGACGGCGTCGGGCGAGGTCTTCGACATGAGTGGGCTCACGGCCGCGCACCGGACCCTCCCGCTCGGCACCCGGATCCGCGTGGTGAACGTCGACAACGGCCGGAGCGTCCAAGTGCGTATCAACGACCGGGGGCCGTACGTCGCCGGCCGGATCCTCGACCTGAGCCGGGGGGCGGCGCGCGCTCTCGACATGGTGGAGCGCGGCGTGGCGTGGGTCCGTGTCGACGTGATCGGGCTGCCGTGACCCGGCGTGCGGGTCGAGGAAGGGAGAACGAGATGAGACCACGGGCATGGCTGTCCCTGGCGGCGGTCGTCGCGAGCGTGATGATGCTGGGGAGCGTCGCCGCCGCCGGGGTGCCGACCGACCAGCTGCGCGGCGCGACGGACCGGGTGCTGAAGGTCCTCCAGGACCCGGAGCTCAAGCAGCCGGCCAAGACGGACGCCCGCCGCCAGCAGATCCGCGCCATCGCGGACGAGATCTTCGACTGGGGGGAGACGGGCAAGCGCGCCCTGGCGCGGCACTGGCAGGGGCGCAACCCGGCCGAGCGCCAGGAGTTCTCGACGCTCTTCGCGGATCTGATCGAGCGCTCCTACGTCTCGAAGATCGAGCAGTACTCCGGCGAGCGCATCGCCTATGTCGGCGAGACGGTCGAGGGGGACCAGGCCACCGTTCGGACGAAGCTCATCACGAAGTCGAACACCGAGATCCCCATCGACTATCGCATGCAGAAGGAGGGCGACCGCTGGCGCGCCTACGACGTCGTGATCGAGGGCGTCAGCCTGGTCTCGAACTACCGGACGCAGTTCAACCGGATCATCCAGCAGTCGGGCTACGCCGAGCTGGTGAACAAGCTCAAGGCCAAGCAGGAGGAGCTCCAGTTCGAGGCCGGCCAGGGCAAGGGCTGAGGGGCGCCGGCGGGACCGCGTGATGGAGGCGAGCGCGCGAGCCTCCTCGCAAGACGCGGTATGACCAGGGCCCAGATCCATTTCATCCGGCAGTACACGCCGGTCCTGAAGGGGCAGGGCGGGGAGGCCTACGTCGCGCGCGCGTACATGGACCGGCAGCCGGGCGGCCTCTGGGAGGCGTGGCTCGTCTTCTTCTCGCTGCGGACGGGGCGGGCGATCGCCACCGACCGGGAGACCACGCAGGGGAAGCGGGAGCACGTCCTCTACTGGGCGACGGGCCTGGGCCCCACGTACCTTCAGGGGGCGCTCGAGCGGGCGCTGGTGCTCCAGCCGGAGGCCCAGCTCGCCCGCCGAATCGCGCGCGCGGAGCGCCAGGAGGCCTACGCCCTGCTCGAGGCGGAGGTCTACGCCGCGGCGACGGCGAGCGCGCTCCGGCGCGCGGCCGCCGCCCGGGATCGCGTGGTGCGAGGCGCCCGATGATTCCGCCGGCCGACGGCGGCGTCGAGAGGACGCCAGGCCCCCTCCCGTCGGCGGCGCCGCCAAGCGGGACGGGAGCCGAGCGCGGCGTGCGGCTCTGGCCTCGGAAGGGCGGCGGCGTGCTGGTGCGTGACGGGGAGGGCACCGGGGACGCGGTCCTCGGGATGCCGACGCAGGGGCAGCACGTCGCACAGCTGTACACCGAGCCGGCGGTCCTGGCGCGCGCCGTGGCGCGGTTCGCCGCCGCAGGCCTTCGGTCCGGCGAGGCCGTCCTCCTCGTGGCGACGGCCGGTCACCGTCCGGCGATCCTGCGCTGCCTCCGGGCCGTGGGGTACGAGCCCAGCGAGCTCGCGCGCGCCGGGCAGCTCGTCTTCCTGGACGCCGTCGACACGCTGGGGGCCCTCCTGGCGGACGGCGAGCCGGACCGCGCGCGTTTCCAGGCCGTGATCGGCGGCGCCGTCGACGCGGCCGAGGCCGCCGGCTATCCGCGCGTGCGCGCCTTCGGAGAAATGGTGAACGTTCTCCGGCAGGCGCGCTTCGGCGCGGCGCTCCGGCTGGAAGCCCTGTGGGCCGAGCTGATCGCGGCGCGGCGGATCGCGCTCCTCTGTGGCTACTCCATCGACGCCTTCGATCCCTGGGCCTACGAGGGGGTCCTCCAGCGGGTCACCGCCACCCACTCCCACCTCGTGCCCGTCGAGGACTACGCCCTCCTCGGTCGGGCCGTCGCCCAGGCATACGGAGAGGTGTTCGGGGTCGGCTACGACGCCGGGCTCCTGCGCCGCATGTTCCTTGCCCAATACCCGAGGCCGACGGCGATGCCGGACGCGCAGGCGGCGATCCTCGCGGTTCAGGAGTTCGTGCCGGAAGCGGCGGCGGCGCTGCTCGACCGGATCCGGCACCACTACCGGATCGCGGCGACGATCTGATCCTCGGCGCGCCGGACCGTGCCCGGCGGGCCCGCGTCAGGTCAACCGGCCGAGCGGACCGAGGTCGAGCTTGAGGTCCTCCAGCGTGAGGCCGAACCGGCGGGCGAGCTCGCGAAGCGCCTTCTCGATCCGCATCAGCGCCAGCCCCACGGCCTCGGTCTCCGCCGCGGTCAGCGTCCCCTCGTCGAGGCGGCGGATCGCCTGGCGCTCGAGCAGCTGGCGCAGGAAATCGACGAGCGTCAGGACCAGCTGCGCGAGCGACCGCTGCACGTCGTCGGGATCGGCGTTCCAGCGCGCGGGCGCCGACGCGCGCGTCCGCCGCCGGAGTTCGGCGCGCAGCGCGCGGAGCTCCTTGGCCCGCACCGCCTTCACGCTCACCCGGCGGCGCTTCGCGGTCATGGGTCGACTCCGAACGCGTATGGCGGCCACGGTCCGCTGATCGTGAGGCGGAGGGGGGCGAGCTGCCGGGCCGCCTGGCTCACGCGTGTCCGGTACTGCGCGCGGCGCTCGCGCGGTACCAGGTGGTAGACGCTCGCGAGGAGCGGTGGGGTCCGGTGGCGCTGGACGCGCTCCTCAACCACGAGATCGCCGAGGAGCGGGCGGATCGGGTCGAGCTCGGGCGCCGCGGCCGGGTCGTGGCGGCGACGCTGTGCCGCGAGGTATCGGGTCCCGGGGCCCGCGGCGGCGGCCCTGGCCTTCCGGGCGGGTGGGGCATCCGGCGTGGTGGCGGCGGGGACGCCGAACACGCGGAGGGTCATCTGCTCGTGCCCGCGCACCCGGTCGAGCCGCGCCAGAAGCTCGGGCGCGCGAGTCGCGAGGATGCGGGTCGCGGTCGCCGCGTCGGGGACCACGGAGGCGAAGCGGATCGGCAGGAGGGCGTCCACGGTCGCGGCGATACGCCGGACCACGGCGTCGTGGCGCCGGAGGGTCGTCGCCGTGGGGTCCGGGGCGGTGGCCATCCGGCCCGCGACGATCTGGAATCCCGGGCCCGGGAGGACCTCGAGGGCCTCGCGGCGGAGCCCGCGTCCCGCGTCGCCCCGCGGCGGGGTCCCGATCAGCGCGTAGAGGTAGAGGACGCTCACCGCCGGCCCGTTCGCGACGTCAGGCGGTCCACGGCGCACAGGAGCACCGAGAGGCGCAGGTAGACGAGGTCCACGTCGGCGAGCGCGAGGACGACGTCCCCCGACACGACCACGCCCTTGGTCAGCACGTGGTCGACGATGTCGAGGAGCGACGCGTTCGCCTCGGCGTCCCGCGGAGCGGCGCGCCGCTTCCGCGGCCGCCTCTTCAGAGGCGGCCGGCCACGAAGCTGTACGGAGGCCATGGGCCGGTCAGGCGGACGCGGAGCCCGCGGTCCGCCGCGCCGGACGCGAGCGCCCGCACCGCCTGGCGGAACCGCGCGGCGCGCGCCGTCGGCACGAGGAAGGCCGCGTCGAGGAGGAGGGCCGGCCGGCCGTCCGCCGAGACCAGGGGCCGCTGGCGGGCCTCGTCGGCGTGGCCGGCCAGCGCCCGGTAGAGCGCGCCCGCCGCCGCGCGGGCGCCGACCGCCAGCTCCCGGTGCGCCTCGCGATGGCGCCGCCGCCGCTCGAGAAATCGGGTTCCCGGACTGAGCTCCGCCGTCTCGCGCCGCGCCGTCGCCCGCGCCTGGCGGGCGGCCGGCCCGCCCGCCGCGTCGGGCCGCACCTGGACGCCCCACTCCGCCCGGCCCGCGACGCGACCCAGACCCTTGGCCATTGCGGAGCCGCGACGCCGCACGGCCGCGGCCGCGCGCGTGTCGCTCGCGAACAGGGTGAAGAGCCGCATGGGCAGCGTGGGGTAGCGCCGCGCGCAGTGGGCGACGACTGCCGAGTGGGAGACCGCGCTCCGCGAGACCTGGTCGAGGTCGCGGACGGCGCGCGCCAGCGCGGCCTCGCCGTAGCGCGGCAGCGGCGCGGTGGCGACGACGAGCCAGAGGGCGGGCACCGCGGCCACCGCCCGGGGGCGGCCCGTGCCCGGGAGTCCTGCCGGCGCCTTCCCGAGGTCCGGGGGCCTCGCGCTCCGGACGACGCAGTACACGTAGGTGGCCGCGCGAGCGGGGGAGGGGCGGCGGGACGGGGTCACGAGGCCGCCCGTGTCCAAGTGCGGGTCATGGCCGGCGCGCGCCGCCGGGTCGCCTCACCGTCGGGAGCGCCGCCGCCTGGGGACCTCGGCGGGCGCGTCGTCGACGCCCACGACGCTCGCTTCCACGCCCGTCACGCGGAAGGCGCCGGGCGGCTCCGGCGGGCCCTGCTCGCGCTCGCGGACCTCCCGGATCCGGGCCAGTAGCTCGCGCTCGACCTTCAGGAACTGCGCCTCGGTGATCTCGCCGAGCTCGAGGCGCATCTGCGCGGCCAGGAGCTCCTCGCGCCACACCGTGTCGTCGCTCATCTCGGCGTCGACCGCCGTGGCGATCTTGTCCAACACGAATCGGAGGCCACCCACGAGCAGCGAGTCGATGAGGATCACTCGGATTCCCGCGCGCGCTCGAGCTTGAGGCGGATGTTCACGAAGTTGTAGGGCGGCCAGGGCCCGGTGTACCGGAAGTTCAGCTTGTCGTAGAGGGCGCCGACCTCCTTGACCTTGGCGTCGAAGGCCGTCTCCTTGTCTCGGGAGACCAGGAAGGCCGCGTTCATGATCATCTTGTCACCGATGGGCTTGTTGGCCCGCGCGGCCACCGAGACGTCGCGGAGCTGGTCGAAGATGTCGGCGACGTACTGCTCGCTCCGCGTCTGGAGGGCGGCGTCGATCTGCCGGCCGTACTGCATGCGGGCGAAGTAGGTCGAGCCCGACACCGTCGAGATCTCGTTCTTGAGCCGGCGAATGTCCTCGTCGTCGTTCTCGATCTCGCGGATCATGACGTCGCGGTCCCACAGGACCTTGAGGCCGAACTCCACCTTGTCCTGCATCTTGTCGAGCACGTCGCGGAACGCGTCGTACGCGCCGCGCAGGAGCTCCACGATGTCGTCGCGCGTCTTGAACACGGTCCCGAAGGACATCGGGATCACGGTGAAGCTCCGCATGACGGTCTCGTTGACGCGCTCGTGAGCGAGCACGTTCTCGCGCGTCGCGTCCAGCACCTCCTCCGGCGTGTCGGAGATGACCGCGGCGATCTCGCGGAAGCTGACCGTCTGGACCTCGGTCGGCTCGGTCCCGAGCCCGATGGACCCGAAGCGGCGGGACTCGGCGCTCCGGATGATGCAGTAGACGTACTTGGCGCGGCTGGCGGTCGTCGCGCCGGCCGGTATCGGCCGGGCGGGGGCGGGCGCGCCCCGGGTCACGGCGCCCGGCGCGCTGGCGGCCCCGCCGCGCTTCCGGGCGGCGGGGGGCTTGGCCGGCGTCACGCGCTTGGCGGGCGTCGCGCGCTTGGCGGGTGCGGAGCGCGCCGGAGCGGGTCGGGACTGGCCGGCGCCCCCGCCCTTTGCCTTCCTCTTCACCGCGCCGTCACCTCCCGCCCTTCGGCCGGGCCTTTGGAGCTTCGAGGATACCCTGAATCGCGCTCAGGAGCTGATCCGGCAGACACGGCTTCGTAATGACGAGGTCGCAGCCCGCCTCGCGGGCCGCCTGGGCGTGCTCGGGCAGCGCGTGCCCCGTCAGCACGACCACCGGGATCTTCTTCGTCCGGGGGTCCCGCTTGAGCCGCCGAGTGGCCTCCCAGCCGTCCATCACGGGAAGCGAGAGGTCCATGACGATGACGTCCGGCAAGAGGGTCTCCGCCTGCTCGAGCGCCTCCACCCCGTTCTCGGCCTCGGCGACCCGGAACCCGGAGAACCTCAGGAACAGCACGTACACCGTGCGGTTGTCCTGGACGTCGTCCACGATGAGGACCAGCGGGCCCTTCTCGGCCCCGCCCTGTGTGTCCCGGCTCGGCGCCGGGTCGGCCGGCTTGCGCGTCGTCACGACCGTTTGCTCCCCACGGGAAGGATCAGGGTGAAGGTCGAGCCCTGGCGGATCTTGCTCTCCAGGGTAATCCGGCCGCCCAGCACCGCCGCGAGGCGGCGGCAGATGGCGAGCCCGAGGCCCGTGCCGCCGGCCTCTCGCGTCGGCGCCGGGTCTGCCTGGGAGAAGGCCTCGAAGATCCGCGTCTGGTCCGTCTTGGCGATGCCGATGCCCGTGTCGGCGACGGCGACCGCGATCTCGTGCGTGGCCCGGTGATGCACGCAGGACACGGTCACCGAGCCGTGCGGGGTGAACTTGAGGGCGTTGGTGAGCAGGTTCAGGATGATCTGCTTGACCTTCTGCCGGTCGCTTCGGATCAGCGGCAGCCGCGCCGGGACATCGGCCGACACGACCAGGTGGGACCGCGCGATCAGCGGCTCGACCTCGATCATGATCTCGTCGATCAGCTCGTTCAGCTTGATCGAGGTGATCCGGACCGGCATCTTGCCGGCCTCGATGCGCGAGATGTCCAGGATCTCGTTGATGAGGGTCAGGAGGTGCCGCGCGTTCGCGTCGACGCGCGCCAGGGACTCCCGCTGGGGGGCATCGAGCGGGCCCGAGACGCCGCGGAGGAGCAGGCTCGTGTAGCCGAGGATCGCGTTCAGCGGCGTCCGGACGTCGTGCGACACGTTCGCGAGGAACTGGGACTTCGCGCGGGACGCCTGCTCGAGCTCGATGGCCTGCCGCCGGAGGAGCTCGTTCTGGTGGACGAGGGCCGACGTGGCCTCCTGGACCCGCAGCTCCAGCTGGGCCGAGGCCAGCTTGAGCTGCTCGTAGAGCTGCTCGCGCTCGATGGCCTGCGTCTGGTCGTGGAGGATCGTGACGATGGCGGAGACCTCCGACGACTCCCCGTAGACGTTGCCCGGAGACCGCCTCCATCGGGATCGAGCGGCCGTTCTTGGGGTTGACCAGGTTCACGCCGCCCTGGTACTTCGACTCCCCGGTCTTGCCGAAGAGCAGGTTCGACACGAACGACGTGAAGTTCGCGTCGTTCGCCTGGACGCGCTGGGTCTCGGCCATGCCGGCCTTCTCCGGCGCGCTGAACAGCCGCTCCGCCGGCGCGTTCATCATCATGAGGTTGCCCGACGGGTCCGTCACCAGGATGGGATCGGCGACCGAGTCGATGACCAGGTCGAGCCGATCGCGCTCGGCGCGCACCTCCGCCTCGGCGGCCCGCAGCTTCTGGTAGTTGTCCTGGATCTCCTCGGTGGCGCGCCGCAGGTCGGACACGTTCCGCAGGATGGAGACGATGCCCATCCCCATCCGCGCGTCGCCGGCGGTGGTGCTGATCAGCTCGAACAGGAGGTCCGACCCCTCGGTCGGGTCGACGAGCACCAGCTCGCGCGGGGCCGGCGTCAGCTGCCCCAGCGCGCTCCGGCCGAGCGCGGAGGAGAACAGCATGTTATTGATCGCGACCGCCCGCCGCCGGCCCTCGCTCTCGTCCTCGCGGGTCGCGAACAGCCGCTCGGCGTGTCCGTTCGCGATCATCATGCGCCCCTCGGTGTCGGTGAGCATGATCGGGTCGGTCACCCGGTCGATGATGCTCTGGAGCATCTCGCGGTCCCGCCGCAGCCGCCGGTCCGTTTCGAGGCTGCTCTGACGCATCCGGGCGCGCACCAGGCGGTAGCCGAGGTACTCGGCCACCCACTCGAGCTCCTGACGGTTCGCGGTCGCCGGGCGGACCAGGAGGAGCCCGCCCGGCGTGCTCTCCTGAGCCTCCACGCCGTGGAGGGGCAGAGCGAGCGCCGGGCCCCGGCCGCGGAAGAAGCGGTCGGCGACATCGGCCGCCAGGACGGCGGGCCGGACGGTCGAGAGGAGCCGGACCATCGGATCGTCGCGCGCGTCGAGGTCGATCGTGAGGTCGCGGAGCGGGGCGGCCGCGGTGCCGTGCCGCGCCAGGTGGACGAGGCGCGTGCGCTCGGCGTCCAGCGCGAGGCACTGGCCCGCGTGCACACCGGCGTGCTCGGCGAGCCACTCCAGGCACCGCCCGGCCATCTCGACCGGGTCCTCGCACGCGAGCAGGAACTCGAGGAGGCCGAGCCGGACCTCGGAAGCCGGCTGCGACCACCGCGCCGCTCGCACGGACGCAGCGCCGCGGGCCACGCGCTAGGCCGGTTGGGACGTCCGGCGGCGAGGGCGCGCGCGCCCGGCCCGCGCCCTCCCAGCCCGCGCGCGCCCGGCGGGCTGGGCGGCGAGCTGGGCCCGGAGCGCGGCGTTCTCGGCGAGGACGGCTTCCTGGGACGCCACCGCCGCGGGCCGGGACACCGGCGAGACCTGCGCCATCGACTCGGAGTACTTGAGGTAGGTGTCGATCGAGGCCACGACGACCCGCGCCTCGACGGTGATGAGGTCGATGCCTACCAGAGACACGCGCACCCAGGCGTCGATCACGATGCCCTTGTCGAGGACGCGGTCGAGGACGTCGATGAGGCTGGTGCCGCCCGTGGTGCGCTCAATGGCCATCGCTTATCCTCCCGTGGAGGCCGTGGTGCTCGCGCGCCGGCGCGAAGTCCGGCGGCGGGCTGGGGCTCGCCGGGCGGCAAGCGCCGCGATCCGACGTTCGAGAAGCTTCACCTGGCGCCGCAAGGCCTCCGTCTCGAGCGACCCGGCGCGCGTCCCGAGCGCCAGGTTCCGGTCGTACTTCCACCAGTCCAGCCCGATCTCCTGGGCCTTGTCGATCGAGCACACGATCAGGCGGATGCGGATGGTGAGGAGCTCGACCTCGGCGAGCGAGATCCGGATGTCGCCGGCGATCAGGAGACCCTTGTCGAGGACGCGGTCCAGCAGGTCGACGAGACCGGTGCCTCGCTGACCGCCCGCCGTCAGATCGGTTCGCACGGTCCGCTCCGATCCCATTCACGCGTGAGACGCCCGGGTCCGCGACCCCGTTGGCGCGCAGCGACGCGAAGCGTGCGCGGCCTGGAGCCGGGAAAACGACCGCCGCTCGAGTCGAGCCAGGATAGTCGAGCCGCTGGGGTCCCGCAAGGCCGGCCCGGCCGCCGACAGATCCGTGCGATTCCGCTGGGCCTCGATCAACGGCGCCCTCACATCCGGCAGGTCCATCGCTCGGCCACCTCCCAGCGGATTCGAGTTGCGCTGCTGGTCGGGCGCAGTCGTGCAAGCGGTGTGCCCCGAGTTCGCGCGGCGCGCTCGACGAGCTGCGCGCGAGCGGCCTCGAGAGGTGCGAGCCCGAGGTGCGAGCGCGTGAGCTCGACGGACCGGCCTTCGAAGTCCAAGTTTGACGGGCGTTGCGCGGGGTTCCCCGCGCAACGCCCAGGCCGCGGAGCGCTTGGAGGGCTGCGCCCCGAAGGGGGTCACCGCGGGCTCCCGTCGGCGCGGCGAGCGTCTCCGCCATGGCGACAGGATGTCGCCGAGACGACGCACTGTCGTCCTCCGCGCCTTACCGTCCGATCTGAGGGCCTCGCCCTTACCGATCCGGAGGCGGATGCTTGATGAAGCTTCCGGTGAACGCCACGGAGTTCGGGAAGACGAGGGTCCGGCCGGTGGGCCCGAGCGGGTCGCCGGCGAGCTCCTGGAGCCGGGTGCGCACGAGCCCGATCTCGATCACCTCGCCGTGGAGGTACCCGAACGGCCCCTGGAGGCTGACCCGGTCCCCGATGCGGATCCCGTTCGGCGCCACCATCGAGAAGTAGCCCGCCACGGCGAGGATCACGTTCTGGAGCGCGAAGGCGATCCCGGCGGCGGCGAATCCGAGCGCGGCAACGAGCGCCGTCAGCTCGCTCGCGAAGTGGAACACGAGCACCAGGGCGACCGCGGTCACGACGACGACGTGGCGCGCGGTCAGGACGAGCCGCCGATGGTAGCCGTTCTTGATGTAGCGGACGGCGGCGATCCGCCAGATCACCGAGCCCACCAGGATCCCGCCCAGCGCGATCGCGACGCCCACCAGCTCGATGCCGAAGCCGCGGAGCACGTGTCCGATCTCGCGGTCGAGAGCATGCGCCCAGGCTTCCAGGTCGGCCGCGTAGCGCTGCAGGACCACGTACTCCTCGCGGAGCGGCAGCACGACGGCCCCGGTCAGCTTGACGCGCCCGAGCAGGTCACGGAACTCCTGCTGTCCGGTGTCCAGCGCGATCCCGTCCGCGGCGGGGTCCTTGGCCAGCTGGCGGAGGCGCGTGACCATCGGGCGCACCGACTGCTGCGTCGTCCGGATGTCGGCGCCGACGGCCCGGGTCAGCTCGGCCGTCTGGCGCGTCAGCTCCTTGAGGGCGCCTCGGCTGCGTTGAAGGGCCAGGAGCCGGTACACGAGCATCCGGGGCCCGGCCGGCGGCATCCCTCGCCCCGCGGTCGTGACGACGGTCGACGGGCCAGCCGCCGGGGCGATCCCCGGCACGCTGTCCTGGAGCGCCTGGATGTCGTCCGTCAGGTCGGCGTCGTCTCCGGGGAGCGACGCGTCCACCTGGACGAGCTTGGTGACGAACTCGAGCTGGACCCGCCCGAACTCGAGCCGGTTGCTCGCGGCGGCGAGCTCCCGCTCGAGCCCCGGCCGTGTCGCGGGGGGCGCCGTGCGAAGGCGCGCCCGGAGGCGGGCGACCTCCTCCTCGTCGCGCGCGATGGCTGCCCGGATCTGGGCCTGCCGGTCCGCGCGGGCGCGCTGGCGGGACGTGGCGGCGCCGTTGGTCGAGCCGTCCTCCGTGACGATCTTGGCCTGCGCCCGCGCGGCGTCGAACGCCCGCAGGACCACCCGCTGCGCCGTCTGCTGCTCGCCCCGGTCGAGGTCGGAGTCGAGCACGCCCCGGACGGACTGCATCGCGACGCGAGCGCCCTGGTACCAGGCGAGCGTCCGCTGGAGCGAGGCCTTGACGTCCTCCGTCGTCACCTCCGCCGCGGCTGTGGGGGCCGGCGGGTCGGCGCGGAGCGGGCGCCCGAGCACGCCCGTCTCCAGGAGCGCCAAGGTGGTGAGCGCGAGGCCGAGCGCGCGCGCCGAGCGACGTCGCGGAGTCGTGGTCACGCGAGACTTCGGGTGCAAGGCGATTGCCACGACGTCTGGCGCGGACCACGTGAGAACGCTTGTCGCTCGCGCGACACCGTGTCGGGCCGCGCTACCGAGACGGTCCGCGCCGCCGGGGCATGCGGCTTGCTTCGTCGAGCTCGGGATGAAGCGCCGCATCTTCGGCCTGGAGAACGAGTATGGCGTGACCTGCACGGCGGGCGGCCAGATGCTCCTCAGCGCCGACGTGCTCGCCCGCTACCTGTTCGAGGAGCTCCTCCCGTTCGCCATCACGCCGAACGTGTTCCAGGAGAACGGGGCGCGACTGTACGTCGACACCGGGTTCCATCCCGAGTACGCGACGCCCGAATGCGACGACCTGCTCGACCTGGTGGCGTACGACCGCGCGGGGGAGCGGATCCTTCAGGACCTGGTGCGGCGCGCGCAGCGGGCGCTGCCCGAGCGCGGGGTCCGCGGCCGCATCCAGGTGTTCAAGAACAACACGGACTCCGCCGGGAACTCCTACGGGTGCCACGAGAACTACCTCGTCTCGCGAGACACGCCCTTCGCGGCACTGGTGGAAGCGCTCATTCCGTTTCTCGTGAGCCGCCAGATCTTCGCGGGCGCCGGCAAGGTCTACCGGGGGCCGAACGGCGCCGAGTACCACCTGAGCCAGCGCGCCCAGCACATCGCGGACGAGCTGTCCGGGTCCACGGTCTCCGGGCGACCGATCATCAACACGCGCGACGAGCCGCACGCGGACGCTCAGCGCTTCCGTCGGCTGCACGTGATCGTCGGCGACTCGAACATGTCGGAGGTGGCCACCTACCTGAAGGTCGGCACGACCGCGCTCGTGCTGGACATGATCGAGGACGGGTTCCTGGAGTGTGATCTCCGGCTGGAGTCCCCCGTCGCAGCCCTGCGGGCGATCTCCGGCGATCCCACGCTGCGTGGGCGAGTGCGCCTTCGGGACGGCCGGGCCCTCAGCGCGTTGGAGCTCCAGCTGACCTATCTCGAGGCGAGCCAGGCGTACGTCCGGCGCGCGGGGTCGGACCCGCGCGCGGAGGCGGTCCTCACGCGGTGGGCGGACGTGCTCGCGCGACTCGGCCGCGACCCGATGAGCGCGCACGGCCAGGTGGACTGGGTGGCCAAGAAGCGCCTCATCGACCGCTACCGGGAGAAGCACGGCTGCGCGCCGGAGGACCCCCGCCTGGCCTTGCTCGACCTCCAGTATCACGACGTCGACGAGGACCGCAGCCTCCACTATCTCCTCGCCCGCCGGAACGAGATCGAGCGGCTGGTCGCGGACGACCGCGTCGAGCGCGCGAAGCGCCGTCCTCCGCAGACGACGCGGGCGCGCCTCCGCGGCGACTTCATCCGCCGCGCCAACCTCCGGGGGTGGGAGTACCAGGTGGACTGGGCCTACGTGCGGACGATCGTCGGGGCGGACAGCCACACGGTCGTCTGCCAGGATCCCTTCGTGGCCCACGACGAGCGCGTGGAGCGGCTGGTCGCCTGATCCGGCCTCGGGCCTGTCAGTTCGGGCAGTTCACGACCGCCCACACCGCCGGCTCACCGTCGGGCCAGGTCAGGACCGGGCAGACGACGACCTGCACGTTCTGGAGGCGCTCCACCAGCGCCCCGCCGGCGAAGATCTGCTCCATCATCACGCTGATCAGGGTGGCCAGGTCCCGCTGATCCATGCGTCATCTCCTCGTCTCGGGCGCGACCCCCCGGCCCCGCGCACCGAGACACGGCGTCGCCGGGGCGCCAGCGTGGCGTGCGCGGCTGACGGCCGCTCAGGCGTCGCCGCGCCACGCGCGACCGCGCTCATAGCCCGCGCGGAACGCGGACTCCTCTGACGCCGGCCCGTGACGATCGCGGAGCCGCGCGCGCGCCTCGTCGTACGGTGTCGCCTCCGCGCCGAGGCGCGCGGCGGCGTCGAATCCCTGGCGGTAGAGTGGCTCGTCCTTCTGAAAGTTGCCGCCCTGACGCGTGTACTCGACCTCCTCGGCGTTGCGGAGGCCGATCCACCACTCGTCTCGCGCGGCGTCCACGCTCTCGGCCCCGCACGACCGGAGGAGCTCGCGCACGCGGGCGGCCTCGGCCTCGTGGTCGGTCGTCACGACCACGAGGCTGCGCCCCTTGCGGAGCGCGTCCCGGTAGACGTAGAGCTCGTCGGTCGGGAGCCCCTTGGACAGGGCCTCGTCGAGCTTCGATCCGACCGCGCCACCGGTCATCGCGCCGACGAGCCCGAGGACGACCGCACCGGCCAGGAGGACGGGGCCGACGCCCGGCAGCACCAGCGACGCGGCCGCGAGGCCACCGGCGGTGCCGGCGGCGCCGCCGACCACACCGCCGATCGTCCCGCCGATGCCCGGCGCCTCGGCGTCGGTCGTCGGCACCGCGCGGACCGCGCGCTCCGGCTCCGCGGGCGCGAGCAGGCTCACGTGACGGTCGGGGATTCCGATCTGGCGAAGGGCCTCGACGATGCGCTGCGCGTCCGACTGCCGGGATACCACGCCGACGACCGCCTGCATGAGACTCCTCCTCTCGGGGTCCTTCGAGCCCCTGACGACGATCGAGCAAGAGGGGTGCCACCGGCCGGCATCGGGGTTGCACCGTGTGTGAGGCGTGAGACGCGCGCAGCTGGGCCGTCGGAGTGCGGGCGGTGCGGGCGTGCGGTGGCGGGCCGGGCGGGCCCGGGGCGACCGCGAGTGGCGCCGCGCCGTGCGGCCGGCGTCGTCGCCCCTCCGGGACGTCCGGCTCGTCCGGAGCGTCATCGGGCTCCTGGCGCTCTTGCTGGGGGCCTACTGTCTGCTCGCGGCCGCGACGGCGCTCTACGCCGACACGGCGTCCGGCCACCCGAATCCGGCGGAGCTGGCGGCCCGCGAGCGCTACCGGTGGCCCGGGTGGATCCCGATCGGGTTCCTCGCCCTCGTCGTGATCTACGTGGGGGCCGTCGCCGCGCGGCGGGTTGCCGGGCGGCCACGGCCCGGGCCGCCCTCCACCCAGGACCCCCCGCCGGTCACGCCGTCCGGGCGCGCCCGGCCCCGCGACCCCGCGTCGCGCTGAGCGCCTCCGGCGCGGGACGTCCGCGCGTCAGGCGCGGTCCGCGGCCGCGAGACCCGAGCGCCTCCGCAGCAGCACCAGCGCGACGACGAAGGCGAGGACCATGACCGTGAGGAGCCCGAGCTCCAGCATGGCGTGGAGGAACACCGTGCCGCCCTCCTGGGCGAGCTTGGCGAACTCCGCGGTGACCACGAGGATCCGCCGCGTCGCCGCGATGAGACCGACGATGAGGAATGGCTCGGGCACGAGCGTGTGCTCCCGGAAGGAGACCTGCACCGTGTAGAGGAGCTCCACGAGCATCACCACGAGCAGGACCCGGTCGAGGAGGTCGATGATCGGGCCCGGCATCGCGCCGCCGAGCAGCTGGCGTCCGAACGCCACCGTCCCGTCGACGAGGAGCGCCAGGGCGCCGGCGGCGAGCAGGAGCCCGAGCCCGACGTAGACGACGTCCTCGACGCGCGTGAAGCTCTGGGCGATCCGCTCGCGCACGGCCGGCGGGATGCCGCCGGGCGCCGGCGCGCCGGCGGCGACCCGCGGGCTCTTGTCGTGTGTCGCCACCGGGGAGAGCGCCGACGTCAGGGGAGCTGTTTCAACGCCTGGATGCGGTCGTTCGTTCCGGGATGCGTTGCGAACCAGCCGCCCCCATTACCGCCACCCTCGGAGGCGGCGAGCCAGGTCAGGGTGCTCACCATCGCCTCCTTCGACGATCCGACGCGCCGGAGCAGCGTCACCCCATGCTTGTCGGCCTCGAGCTCCTCCGAGCGGCTGTACTTGCGCGTGATCAGGGTGCCCGCGATGGGGGTGATGATCGCCGCGTTGGGGATGACCTGCTCGATGATCGCCGAGCCGAGCGCGACTCCGGTCTGAAGCCGTTGCGCCTTCGCGACGTGCCCGAGATCGTTGTGCGCCATCTCGTGCGCCATCACCGCGCGTAGCTGCTCGTCGTTCGCGCGATCGAGCAGGCCGCGCGTCACGTAGAACTCGCCGTTCCCGGCGTTGGCGGCGTTGATGCTCTTGTCCGCCATGATGCCGACCGTGAGCTGCTTGGGCGGGTGGTCGGCGACCCGCGCGAGCGGCTCGATGATCCCGCGGAGCCGTGCGGCGTCCTGGGCGCTGACCTTCTCCAGGGCGGGGCCGGAATCTGCGGCCCGGCCGCCGGACTGGCCCGCGCCGTCGGAGACGGGACCCGTGGCGCAGCCGGCGACCAGCAGGGCCGCGAGCGCGAGGCCGGCGTGTCTCGTGCGGATGGTCGACGTTGAGCGCATGGGCGTCATCTCCTGGTGTTCGCGGGACGGGCCACGGGTGTCCCGGTTGTTTGACCAGGAAATGAGCAAGGCACATGCCACGCCGAACGCCGCGTTCCGGCGTGCGACACCGCCCGTGAGTGGCGCCGGCACGCGAGGAAACCGGACGCCAGCGCGTCGCGCGCTCGACACCGTGTCGTCGGCGCGCGCGTCCCAGGCTCGCGGCGCGCCGCCCTCCAGGAGACACACCGCGTCGGGCTCGAGGGTCTGCGGCGCGACCGTCTCCACGCAGGACAGGTGGAGCGCGTCGCGGTCGCGGAACCGGTACCCCACCGCGAGGTCGCCGCCGCCGGTCAGGATGAAGTCGCCTCGCCCTGGACCGCCTCGTCTACTCGGGCGAGCCCATCAGCGCGCCGCCGCTCTGCATCACGAGCGACCGGTGGACCGCCGGGAGGATCGCGCGCGTGTGGCCCCGGAGGCCCCGGCGGCGCGCCGGCCGTTTCCCGTCGGAGCGTCCGGCTCGAGCGCCGTGATGGGGCGCTCCGTGAACAGGAACGCGCGTAGCACCTCGTCGAAGCTCGGGTCTCGCCGCCGGATCCACTCCAGCACCATTGCCGCGTGCTCCTTCTCCTCGTCCCGGTTGTGCCGGAGGATGGCCTTCAGCTCGCCGTCGGCGGCCGCCTCGATGCGCTGCTGGTACCAGTCGATCGCCTCGAGCTCCTCCATCAGGCTGACGATCGCCCGGTGCATGTCGCGCGTGCCGGGCGTGAGCGCCTCCTCGGCCTCGTGAAACCCCGCGGAGCCTCCTGCCATGTCGGGTCTCCTGTCTCGCGGGCGCGGGCCCGCGGCGTCATCGGTCAGCGCTCGTTAGCGGCCTCGAGGAGCGCGACCGGAAGGACGGCGAGCGCGGCGTCCAGCGGAAGGCCGGCCTGGCCCTCGCGGGTCGAGGGGACGACATCCTCTCCCGTCAGCGCGTTGCGGAAGACGCGAGACGCCCACGCCGTTGGCAGCGGGAGCCACGTCGCGGCCCACACCGACGCCCCGAGCGGGGGGGCGGCGAGGTGGAGGCGCGCGAGGAAGCGCGGCGCGACCGCGATCGCCACGTCGTCGCCGAACGCGCGTCCGAACGCCACCACGTGCTCCCCGCGAAGCCCGCGGCCCTCCAGCGGCACGTAGGCTCCTTCGGCGAAGAGGGCCGCCCGGCGCCGCCGGCAGTCGAGGGCGCGATGGATGAGGTACAGCTTGACCCGCCCGTCCTCCTTCGTCGCGAGGAGCGACGCGGCGAGCGCGGCGAGGTCGGCGTCCGGCGCCTCGAGCCGCGCCCGGATTCCGCGGAGGTCGGTCGCGAGGCGCGCGTAGTCCGGCGGCCGCCGGTTGTCCGGGTCGACCAGGCTCAGGTCCCACTCCTCGGCGCCCTGGTAGATGTCGGGCACCCCGGGCGCGGCGAGCTTCAGGAGGGTCTGCGCGAGCGAGTTGTAGACGCCCGCGTCCGCGATCCGCGCCTGGAACGGCCGGAAGTCGGCGAGGAACGGGTTGTCCCCCGGCGCGGCCGCGATGGCGCCGAGCAGGCGGCGGAGCGGGCCGCGCGCCCCCCCGGAGGGCGCGGACGGAGCGAGGATTGCCGCGACGAAGCGGGCCACGGCCGCCTCGTACGCGGGGTTGGGGTGCACCCAGCTCGCGTGGACCTTGGCCTCGCGGATCGCCTTGAACGCGTACTGCTGGACGCGTCCCACGAAGGCGCCGCGCGTGGCCTCGTCCGAGTCGCCGGCCGGCCACGCGCCGAGCAGCGTCTGATACAAGAGGTACTCCTCGTTGGGGTCGGGCGCCGGCTGGCCGTCCACCACCGTGCGATGGCGGCGGTTGAGGCGGTGCCAGAGGCGCACCCGGGTCCGCCACTCGTGCGGGATCTCCGAGAGGACGTTGATCCGCGCGCGGACGTCCTCCCCACGCTTGGTGTCGTGGGTGGAGGTCGCCGACATCGCGTGCGGCCACCGCGCCGCGCGCTCCGCGTTCAGCCGGTGGAACTCCTCGAGGGGCGTGCCGACGCGGCCGGGCGCGCCGCCGACCTCGTTCAGCGAGATGAGCCGGAGGTAGCGGTAGAAGGCGGTGTCCTCCACGCCCTTGGCGGTGACCGGGCCCGTCAGCTGCTGGAACCGGCGCACGAAGTCGAGGTCGCCCGCGCGGCAGAGGAGGTCGGCGACGAAGTCGAAGATGGACGGGTTCGTCGTCGGGCTCCGGCGCTTCGCCTCGGCCACCGCGTTGGCCACGTGGGCGCGGTCCGGGGGGGACGCCGCCGGCCCGTCGTCGCCGATGTAGGTCCGGTATACCGGGAAACACGCGAGGATCTCGCGCAGCCCCTCGGTGAGGCTCCGGCCGGTGAAGTCGCGGGACTCGCGGCGCTCGCCGGCCAGCCGCGCGAGACGCCGGCCCAGCACGCTCACCTCGCCGGCCATGGTCGTCTCCGTGACCAGCCGGCGCGCCGCGTGCACGACGTCGGCGAAGGGCGCGGCGAGGCCCGTGAGCTGCTGGTAGGTCTGGTCGAGCCTCCGCGCGCCCTTCGGGTCCACGAAGATCCCGTTCAGCGCGTTGAGGAACTCGTACCCGGTCGTGCCGTGGACCGGCCAGTGAGCGGGCAGGGATTCTCCCGGCATCAGAACCTTCTCGACCACCACGTAGAACGGGCGGTCGGCCGGGCCGGGCTCCCGGTCCCCCGACTGCGCGCGCGCGCACCGCTCGCGGAGCTCGGCAAGGTAGCGCGCGGGGTGGTAGAGGCCGTCGGGGTGGTCGATCCGGAGGCCGGTGATGCGTCCCTCGGCGACGAGCCGGAGGAGTAGCCGGTGGGCCGCGTCGAAGACGGCCGGATCCTCCACGCGGATGGCCGCCAGGTCGTTGACGTCGAAGAAGCGCCGGTAGTTGATCTCGTCCCCGGCGACGCCCCAGTAGGCGACGCGGTACGCCTGCGCGCGGAGGAGCGTGTCGAGGCGGTCGAAGCTCTCGGGCCGGCCGAGCGTGCCGTTCATGAGATGGAGCGTGTCCTCGACCTGCGCCTTCACCGCCGGCGTGTCCCGCACGAGGGCGTCGAGACGGCGCTTGACGGCGTCCGCCGCGCGGGCGCGCTCGGCCCCGCCTCCCGCCGCGCCGCTGCCGGCCCGGGGCGGCAGGCGGCGAGCGGCGGCGACGATGCTCCGGAGCTCGGCGCCGTGCCGGCCCTCATCCCCGAGCGAGGCGTCGGGCTCGCCCGGTCGCGTGGCCAGGATGTCGGGGTAGGTGCCGGGGTCGATCGGCAGCGCGTGCTCCCAGTAGCGGACCACGAAGGCCCCGTCCTCGTACTGGAGCCGGAGCTCCTGGCGCTCGAGCACGCGGCCGTAGTGATCCTCGAGGATCGGGAGAAGCACGCGGTCGCGGAGCTCGGGCCGGAGGGGCTCCCAGTCGATGTCGAAGAAGGACGCGAACGCCGAGGCCGGCCCGTGCTCGAGCACGTCCTGCCACCAGGCGTTCCGGCGGCACGCGATGCCCATGTGGTTCGGGACCACGTCGACGACCTGCCCCATCCCGTGCGCCCGAAGCGCGTCGCCGAGCGCCGCGTACGCGACTTCTCCGCCCAGCGCCTCGTTGAGCTGCCCGTGATCCGCCACGTCGTAGCCGTGGGAGTCCGGCGCGCAGGGCTGGAGAATCGGCGAGAGGTAGCAGTCCGTGACGCCGAGCTCCGCCAGGTACGGGACGAGGTCGCGGGCGCCCGCGAACGTGAGCCCGGCCCCGAGCTGGAGCCGGTACGTGGCGCCGGGGAGGCGCGGGCCGGCGGCGGCCCTCACGGCGCGCGCCGGCCGGCCCGCAGGCGGAGCAGGGCGAGGCTCCGGGCCTCCAGGGGAAACAGGTCGCCGGCCTTGAAGGCCCGCACGCCCGGCGGCGACCAGTCCCGCGTGTCCAGGATCAGCTCCCAGCGCATCCGCGTGCGGTGGGCGGGCACGACGAAATCCAGCGGCGCGTGGTGCGCATTGAGGAGGAGCAGGAAGGTGTCGTCGCGGATGGGCTCGCCCGCGCGGTCCGTTTCTTCGATCGCGTCGCCGGCGAGCCGGAGCCCCAGGCAGCGCGTGAAGCCGTTGGTCCACTCCTCCTCGGTCATCTCCTTTCCGTCGGGCCGGAACCAGGACAGGTCCTTGACCTCGGAGCCCTCGATGCGGCGTCCCTGGAAGAAGCGGCGTCGGTGGAAGACGGGATGCGCGAGTCGGAGGCGGATCAGGCGCCGCGTGTACTCGAGCTGAGACTTGGCCGCGCGGGAGAGCGACCAGTCCATCCACGAGATCTCGTTGTCCTGGCAGTACGCGTTGTTGTTGCCCTGCTGGCTCCGCCCGAGCTCGTCGCCCGCCAGGAGCATGGGGACGCCCTGTGAGAGGAGGAGCGTGGCCAGGAAGTTGCGGAACATCCGCTCACGGAGCGCGATCACGGCGGCGTCGGCAGTGCGGCCCTCGACGCCGCAGTTCCAGGAGAGGTTGTCGGCGGTCCCGTCCCGGTTCTCCTCTCCGTTGGCCTCGTTGTGCTTGTCGTTGAAGCTGACGAGATCGAGGAGGGTGAAACCGTCGTGGGCGGTCACGAAGTTGATGCTGGCCGACGGCCGCCGCCCCCCGGACTCGTAGAGGTCGCTCGATCCGGTCAGGCGGTAGGCGAGATCGGGGACCTGGCCGCCGTCGCCCTTCCAGTACCGCCGGATCGTGTCCCGGTACCGGCCATTCCACTCGGCCCAGCCCGCCGGGAAGTTGCCCACCTGGTATCCGCCGTCCCCGAGGTCCCAGGGCTCGGCGATCAGCTTGACCTGGCTGATCAGGGGGTCCTGGTGGATCACGTCGAAGAAGGACGACAGCCGGTCCACCTCGTGGAGCTCGCGGGCCAGGGCGGAGGCGAGGTCGAACCGGAAGCCGTCGACGTGCATCTCCGACACCCAGTAGCGGAGGCTGTCCATCAGCAGCTGGACGCAGCGGGGATGCGTCATGTCGAGCGTGTTGCCGCAGCCCGTGTAGTCCATGTAGTAGCGCCGATCGTCCGCGACCAGCCGGTAGTAGGCCGCGTTGTCGATCCCGCGGAAGCAGAGGGTGGGCCCGAGGTGGTTGCCCTCCGCCGTGTGGTTGTAGACGACGTCGAGGATCACCTCGATGCCGGCCTCGTGGAGGGCCTTGACCATCTGCTTGAACTCGCGCACCTGGTCGCCGCGCACGCCCGCGCTCGCGTAGCGCGAGTCGGGAGCGAAGAAGCCCACGGTGTTGTAGCCCCAGTAGTTGGTCAGGCCCCGGTCGGCCAGATGGCGGTCGCGGACGAAGTGGTGGACCGGCATGAGCTCGATGGCGGTCACGCCGAGCCGGCGCAGATGGTCGATCGCCGCGGGTGAGGCGAGGCCGGCGTAGGTCCCGCGGAGCGCCTTGGGGACTCCGGGACTCCGGGCGGTGAGGCCCCGGACGTGCGCCTCGTAGATCACCGTCAGGTGCCACGGGGTCCTGAGCGGCCGGTCGTCGCCCCACGTGAAGGCGTCGTCCACGACGACGCTCTTGGGCACGAACGGCGCGCTGTCGCGGTCGTCCCGCGTGAGGTCGGCGTCGGGGTCGCCGACGCGGTACCCGAAGATGGCGTCGCTCCACTCGATGTTCCCGGCGATCGCGCGCGCGTACGGGTCGAGGACGAGCTTCCGCGCGTTGAAGCGGTGGCCGGCGGTGGGCTCCCACGGGCCGTCGACCCGGTAGCCGTAGAGGTCGCCCGGTCGGCCCTCGGGCAGGTAGAGGTGCCAGACCTGGTCGGTGCGCTCGACCATCGGCAGGCGCTGGACCTCGGCGCCGGGATCGGCGGCGTCGAACCGGCAGAGCTCGACGCCGGTCGCGTGCTCGCTGAACAGCGCGAAGTTGACACCGGCCCCATCCCACGTGGCGCCGAGGGGATAGGGGCGGCCCGGCCGCGTCCGGGGCGGGGCGGCCCTCATTTCTCCGAGCCGGCGCCGACCGGCTCGGTCAGGCGATCCAGCCACGGCGGCGTGATCCGGAGGCGCTCGAGGCTCCGCACCACCCGGCGCGGTGATCCCCAGTCGCACCAGGTCACGCCGGTCAGCATCGCGACGGCGAGCATCGGGGCCACGTGTTCCAGCACGTCGCGGGAGAAGTTGGCCACAGGGAGGGCGGCGTGAAGGCGCCGGACCGCCTCCGGCCGCGCCCCGCCGCTCGCCAGGCGCATCACCCGTTCGAGCTCCGCGTGAAGCCCCGGGACGCCCCGCCGCCCCGCTTCCACTAGCGCGCGCGCCTTTCCCACGAAGACGAACGTGTTCCATGCCGCTCCCACCGCCAGGCACCGTCGCGCCACGTCGAGGGAGGGCTTCTCGACGAATCGCCGGACGGCGCGCACGACCGTTCGGCCGGCGTGGCCGAGGCCCGCGCCCGGTTCGATCCAGCCGTACTCCGTCTCGGCCTCCGTCGCGGGTACTCCGAGGAGCACGATTCGCCCCGGGTGCGCGTCGACGTACACGGCGGCGTCCGCGACCTGGGCCATGAACGCCTCCTCGAGCACGAGGTGATCGGACGGAAAGACGGCAACCGTCGCGTGGGGAGCCCGGCTCGCGATCCAGTGGACGGGGAGGAGCACCCCGGCTGCCGTCCCCCGATCGACCGGCTGGAGCAGGATGCTCGGGCTCGGGTCGGGCATCGCCATTGCGAGATAGCTCGCGTGGCTCTCGACGCTGATGACGACCGTGCGAGGGGCCGGGACTCGGAGGGCCGTGCGATCGAGCGTCTGGCGGAGGAGGGACCGGCTCCCGGTGACGGTCACGTATTGCTTTGGACGGTCGTCGCCGCAGATGACGCGTGTGAGCGGCCGGAGCCGGACGCCTTCGCCGCCGGCGAGGATGACGGCCCAGAGCCCGCCGGCGGCCTGCCGGCGCACCGACGCTGGCGGCGGGGGAGTGCCGGGTGACGTTGCGGTCTCGGTGACGGAAGAATCGACCGCGATGGGCAGCGTCATGCCGGCGGAGGATGCAACCGCGATTCCACGCGCGATGCCGTGGCGTCCTGCCGCGCGGGTGCAGATGCAACATGCGACGGACGCACGTGGCGGCGCGCGGACCGCCGGTTCTCGGTCCGGACCGGTATGCGACTTGCGGCGACACGATGTCGTGCGCGCGACATCGTGACGGCGCACTCGATGGAGCGCCGGATCGAGACGAGAGGTCCGAAGGCGATCAGGCGGGGACGGGCTTGGCGCACTCCGGGCAGATCTCGCGCTCGCTGTCGAACGCGATACCGTGGATCGAACAGCGGATCATGCGGGTTTCGGAACCCTTGGTGCGCTGCTCGGGCGGGCGCGGGATCACGGGGCAGGTCGGGCACGGCATGTCGTCCTCGGGGAGCGTGCTCGCTGCCGGCACGGACCGTGCACCGGCTCCGTCAATCGTGATGCCGCGCCACATTGCTCCAACCGCCATGCTCGACCTCCTTCACGCAGCAGGGGAGAGCAAGGCACGTGCCACGAAACGCTCTCGAGCCGCTCGTCGAGAACGCTCGCAAGCATGCGCGAAATCAGCGCGAATCGATCGCGCGTCCACGCCACCATGTCGTGCGCGCGCCGCCGTGTCATGCGCGAGACGCGTGATAGACTGAGGCCCCCGTGGGACTGCGATTTCGCCTGGTCCTACTGCTCTTGGTGCCGATGACGCTCGTCGTCGCGGCCTTCGCGTACGTCTTGGTCCGGGAGCAGCGAGCCCAGCGGCGGGCGGAGTTCGACCTGCGCGTGAGCGTCACGAGCGCGGCGATTCGGCTCGCGGTGGAGAACGCGCTCCGGAGCGGGACCCTCGCCGACGTCGAGCGGCTGGCTCACGACCTGGTCGTGAAGCAGACGGAGATCGTGCGGATCCGGCTGCTGGATCGCGGCCTCGTCTCCCGCGTCGACGTGAACCTCTTCGCCGGGGGCGCCGGGGTGTCTCCCGACGAGCCCCGTCGGGTCCGCGACACGGGCCAGCCGACGGCCGTCGAGTACAAGGGCGGGGACACTCGCTTCCAGAGCGTGCTCCTGCCCGCCCGATCGGCCATCGACGGCGACGGCGTCCTGGAGGTCACCTTCCTGTCGGGCCGCCTGGAGGCCGATCTCCTCGGCGAGACCTACAAGATCGCGTTCCGTGGGGCGGTGCTGGTTCTCCTGTTGGGCCTGGTCGTGTGGGTCGCGTTCCAGCGCCTGGTGTTCCGTCCGGTCGCCGACCTCATGCAGGGGATCGAGCGCGTGGCGGCCGGGGAGGCGAGCGCGTCGGTTCCCGTGCGGCGCCGCGACGAGCTGGGTCAGGTGGCGGCGGCGTTCAACCGGATGGCCGAGCGGGTGCGGGAGGCCCGGCACCAGGTCGAGACCGAGACCGACCGGTCGCTCGAGCTCATGCGCCGGCTCCGGCAGACCGAGTCGCTGGCGATCGCCGGCAAGCTCTGCTCGAGCATCGCGCACGAGGTGGGGACGCCGCTCAACATCATCGCGGGGCGCGCGGAGCTCATGCTCCGAGCCCTTCCCAAGGACTCGCCACTCCGCGAGGACCTGAACGTCATCGTCACGCAGATCGACCGGATCTCGCGGATGATCCGGGCGGCCCTCGATCCCTTCCGGCAGCGCCAGCCCGAGCGGGCCGCGGTCGCGCCCGGTTCGGTGACCGAGGGGCTCCGGCCGCTCCTCCAGCACTTTGCCAAGAGCCGTGGCGTCACCCTGTCGGTGTCCATCCCGCCCGGGATCGCGCCGGTGTACGTCGACTCGGGCCATCTCCAGCAGGTCCTGATCAATCTCCTGACGAATGCCATCGAAGCCACCCCGTCCGGCGGGCGCGTCGAGGTGACGGCCGCGCCCAGCGCCAACGACGACCGGCCGGGCGTGGCCGTCGTCGTGCGGGACACGGGGTCGGGCATCTCGGAGGACGTCCTCCCCCGGATCTTCGATCCGTTCTTCAGCACGAAGCCGGCCCGCGACGGCGCGGGCCTCGGACTCGCGATCTGCCGAGACCTCGTCCGGTCGAACGGCAGCGACATCCAGGTTGCGAGCAAGCTCGGCGAAGGCACGGCCTTTACCGTCTGGCTGCCCGAGGCTGGGTCCGAAGGCAGGAAGGAGCAGTCATGAGATCCCGGATCCTGGTGGTGGACAACGACGCCGACATGGTGGCGCTCCTGCGCCGTCACCTCGAGGTGGAGGGCTGGTCGGTGACGGCCGTGACGACCGGCGAGGACGCCCATGCCGCGCTGGCGCGCGAGGAGTACGCGGTCGTCCTGACCGACCTGGTCATGGAGCCGGTGGATGGGCTGGCCGTGCTGCGCGAGGCCCAGAAGGTCCAGCCGCGAGCGCGCGTCGTCCTCATGACGGCGTTCGGCAGTCTCGAGAGCGCGATCGACGCCATGCGCCAGGGTGCGTACGACTACCTCATGAAGCCGTTCAAGCTGCCGGAGCTGTCGGTGGTCGTCAACCGCGCCGTCGAGGACCAGCAACTGCGGGAGGAGAATCGCCGGCTCCGGGCCGAGGTCGAGCGCCGGTACAGCTTCGACAACATGCTCGGCCGCTCGAAGGCGATGCAGTCCGTGTTCGACCAGATCCGGGCGGTGGCGGACACCGACGCGCCGGTCCTCCTGCTCGGGGACAGCGGGTCGGGAAAGGAGCTGGTCTCGCGGGCCATCCACTGGCACAGCGGTCGCCGGGACGGGCCGTTCGTGGCCGTCAACTGCGCCGCGATTCCCGAGACCCTGCTGGAGTCCGAGCTCTTCGGCCACGAGCGGGGCGCCTTCACCGGCGCCGACCGGAAGCGCCGGGGCCTGTTCGTCGAAGCCCAAGGGGGCACGCTGCTGCTCGACGAGATCGCTGAGATGCCGCAGTCGCTCCAGGTCAAGCTCCTGCGGGCCCTGCAGGACCGCGTGGTGCGGCCGGTCGGCGGGAACGAGGAGATCAAGGTGGACCTGCGCCTGATCAGCGCGACCAACCGCGACCTCCCGACGTTCGTGCGTCAGGCGAAGTTCCGGGAGGACCTCTACTACCGACTGGCGGTCATCCCGATCCGGATCCCGAGCCTCCGGGAGCGGCCGGAGGACATCCCGCTTCTCGCCGAGCACTTCCTGAAGCGCGCGGCCGGGGGCATGGGCAAGGAGATCGAAGGCTTCGACGAAGAGGCGCTCAAGTGGCTCCACGAGCACACGTGGCCGGGCAACGTCCGCGAGCTGGAGAACGTCGTGGAGCGCGCGGCGACGCTCGCCCGCGGGCGACTCATCACGCGGGACGACCTCCGGATCGAGTTCACGCCGGGCTCCAGCAGCGAGCTGGGCGTGCGTCCCACGCTGGCCGAGGTCGAGACCCAGTACATCCGCCGAATCCTCGACGAGGTCCGGGGTGACAAGCGGGCGGCGGCCCGCATCCTCGGGATCAGCGTGCGGACGCTCCAGCGGATGCAGGCCAACCTGGTGCGGGTGGGTCCCGGCTTGCCTGAACCCCCGCAGCCGTGATGTGGCACGGGCCTTGCTCCTCGAGGGGGTATGGCCCTCTCGGGGACTGCCCCCGGTGTCGCCGTGGATGAGGCCGACTACCGGCCCGCCACCCGCGTGCTCGTCGTCGACGACGACGACGAGATGCGCGCGCTCGTGCGCCGGACCCTCGAGTTCGAGGGCTACGAGGTCAGCGAGCGCGATCGCGGCACGCACGTCGTGGAGGCGCTCCGGCGGACGCCGTGCGACCTGATCATCCTGGACAAGGAGATGCCGGGGGTTACCGGCGTCGATCTGCTGCCGATTCTGCGGCGTGAGTTTCCGGAGGTGCCTGTCCTGTTCGTGACGGCGTTCGGCGGTCGACAGGTCGCCGACACCGCCCTCCGGCTTGGCGCCGCGCGCTACCTCGAGAAGCCCTTCCGGCTCGCCCAGCTCCGCGAGGCGGTGGACGAATTGCTGCGTCCGCCGGCCGACGAGCCGCGCGCGAGCTGACGGTCGCTTCCGTGGACGGACAGCTCGCCGCGAAGCCGGCGGCACGCGACGCCGGTGCTGACGCCGGAACCCGGCGCGCGCGGTATGGGGCCGACTCGGCGGTCCTCGATCCCGAGACACGCCGGATCTACCGGATGGCCCTCTCGGCGCTCCGGGAGGCGCGGATCGAGTTCATGATCGGCGGCGCGCACGCGCTCGCGCCATACACGGGCGTCGTCCGGGACACGAAGGACCTGGACGTCTTTCTCCGGAAAGAGGACTGCCCGCCCGCGCTTGCGGTCCTGGAGTCCGCGGGGTATCGGACCGAGCTCGCGTTCCCGCACTGGCTGGCCAAGGCGCACGCCGGGGAGCGCTTCATCGACCTGATCTTCGGCGCCGGGAACGCGGTCGCGATGGTGGACGACCTCTGGTTCACCCACGCCACGCCCGGCCGCGTGCTGGGGATTCCCGTGCTCCTCTGCCCGCCCGAGGAGATGATCTGGTCGAAGGCGTTCATCATGGAGCGCGAGCGCTACGACGGCGCCGACATCGCGCACCTGATCCTCGCGTGCGGGGGCAATCTGGACTGGGGCCGCATCCTGGGGCGCTTCGGGCGGCGGTGGCGCGTCCTCCTGAGCCACCTCGTCCTGTTCGGCTTCATCTATCCGGGCGATCGCGATCTCGTGCCGGATGCCGTGCTGGCCCACCTCGTGCACCGGCTCAACCGGGAGCGCGCCGCCCCCCCGGATGACGCGCGGGTCTGCGACGGCACCCTGCTGTCGCGGCAGCAGTACCTGCTGGACGTCGGCGACCGCGGGTACGCCGACGGCCGACTCCTGCCCCGCGGCGAGATGACCGCGGCCGAGATCGCCGACTGGACCGCGGCGATCCCCGCGAGCGCGCACCCGCGCCCCGCCAGACCGGCCGCGCGCCGCGCCCTCTCTCCGGTTCGCTCCGGCACCCCGGCGTCCCATGCGCGTCGCCGCGGTCGGTGACCTCCACTGCACCCGGTCGTCGCAGGGGGCGCTCCAGCCCCTGTTCGCGGCCGCCAGCGCGGGTGCAGACGTCCTGCTCCTCTGCGGAGACCTGACGGACTACGGGCTGCCGGACGAGGCCCGCGTGCTGGCCAAGGAGCTGGCGGCGACCCTCCGGATCCCGGCGGTCGCGGTCCTGGGCAATCACGACTACGAGTCGGGGCAGCACGAGGAGGTCGTGGCCATCCTCCGCGACGCAGGGGTCACCGTGCTGGACGGTGACGGCTGCGAGGTCGCCGGCGTGGGCATCGCCGGCGTGAAGGGGCTCGGCGGGGGCTTCGGGGAGCGGGCGCTCCAGCCGTGGGGCGAGGACATCATGAAGCGGTTCGTCCGGGAGACCGTGGACGAGGCGCTCAAGCTCGAATCGGCCCTCGCGCGCCTGCGGACCGCGCGGCGGATCGCGCTCCTCCACTACTCACCGATCCAGGCGACGGTGGAGGGCGAGCCGCCCGAGCTCTACCCGTTCCTCGGGTCGAGCCGGCTGGAGGAGCCGCTCCACCGGGTCCCGGTCGACCTCGTGTTCCATGGCCACGCGCATGGGGGCCAGCCCGAGGCGCGGACCCGCGCCGGAGTGCCCGTGTACAACGTGTGCCTGCCCCTCCTGCGCCGGCTCGATCCGGACCGACCGCCCGTCCGGATCGTCGAGCTGGCGGAGCCGCCGGGCGCTAGCCCCGGGCCCGGCGGCTCAGCGTGAGGGTCCCGAACCGCGCCGGGACGTCCGGGCCGCCGGCGAACTCGCCCGTCAGCTGATCACCGGACTCCAGCGTCAGCACCAGCGCGCCCCCGCCGACCAGGTCGAAGAAGAGCCCCGAACGGGTGAGGCGTCCCTCGCGGCGGACGGTGTCCGCGACGCCGCCGTCGACGAAGGTGACGTGGGCCACCACCGTCGACGTCCCGACTTCTGGCGCGATGATTACCTCCGCAGCCCCGTTCCGTCCGCTGTCGCCCGCGACCCACCGCCCGGTCCAGGCCCCGCCCAGGCGGGCCGCGGCCTCGGGCGCCCCGCTGGCGGCGGCGGAGCGCGACCCGGCGGGCCCGACTTCCGCGAGGGCCGCCAGCAGGACGACCGCGGCCACGGCCAGGAGGCGGCCGGTGCGGAGCACGACCGTGGTCCCACCCCCTCGCGCCATCATTGCCCCTTCCGGTGGCCCTTCTTGACGTGCTGCTTCATGACGGTGCGCGCGGCCACCTCCGCGGCGCGCCCGCCGTAGCGTCCCTCCCGCTGGGCCGCTTCCTTGATGTGCTCGTACTGCCGCTGCTCCTTGGTTCCAACGCCGCGCAGATGCCGCCGTTCGGGCATGGACCGATCCTCCCGTGTCGAGGCCGTGTTCTCGAGATCGATCAGGGCCAGCCTGGACGCGGGGTCGTAGCGCCGCTGGAGGTGTCCGGGCGGCTGGATCAGGATCACCTCGAGCGTCGGCCGGACGCGCGCCGCGAGGAGGTGCCCTCCGTGGGCGCTTCCGTCACGCTTGCCGACGACCACGTGCGCGTGGACCTTCGGGGCCGAGCCCTCGAGGGCCACGTCCCCGACCAGGGACAGGACCTCGACCTGCTCGTCGATCGCGATCCGCACGTAGTCCTTGCGCGTCCAGTCGAAATAGCCGAGGGTCGCGGCCTCGAAGGCGCCGATCGCCGTGAAGTGGCCGGCCCTGAGACCTTCCCGCATCGCGAAGTCGAGGAGGCCCTGCATCGGCTCCTCGCCCGTGTCGAACACCAGCGCGATCGTGCGGGCTGCACCGGCGTGGAGGACCTTCGCGTTCATGGCGCGTTCATGGCGGGCCGCGCGACCCCGCGCGGGGAGATCGCTCCGCGCGGGGCAGAGCTCACGCGGCCCCGGTGAGGCCCGTCTCGCTCGCCAGGAGCTCCCGCACGACCCACAGCCGGCCGCACGTGCCGCAGAGCACCCCGGGGCCCAGGCGACGCGTCACGAGGCCGTTGCAGTTGGGGCAGCGATCGCTGACGTCGCTGGTGCGATCGTAGGTGACACGGGCGTCAGACCAGCGCCGAGCCCGCTGGAGCAGCGTGTCTCGGCCGAACTCCTCGGAATGACGGGGACGCCGCTGGCGTGGCATCGGGGGTCTCCTTTCTCCTCTCGGAGTGAACTCGCGCGCTGCCCTGACCTTGTCCATGGAGCAAGCTCTGTGCCGAGGGGGTTACCAGCGCGAAAGATTCGAACGGCGGCGCATGCGGCACCATGGGACTGGATCATCACGGACACGCTGTCGCCTTCCGGACACCGTGTCGCGTGAATGCGTCACCGAGGCGAGCCCGAGACGTGCCCGGTCGCGCCGGCTCCTCGAGGGAACCGGCGACCGGGGCGTCAGGCGGCCTCGAGGGAGATGTCGCGCGGGGACTCCCGAGCGGGGACCAGGGACTCGCGCCGGGCGCGGCGCTCGGCTTCTCCCTGGCAGTCCCGGCAGCGCTGGGCGAACGGGAGCGCGCGGAGGCGCGGCACCCCGATGAAGCCGTCGCACTCCTGGCAGAAGCCGTACCGTCCCTCGGACAGCCGCACGAGCGCGTCCTGGATCTGCACGACCTGCCGAGTGCGCCGGTCCATCAGGGCGACCTGGATCTCCGTGTGGAGGGTCTCCGCGGCGTGGACGGATATGTCGGTCAGACTCGTGCTCTCCGTGGTCCGGCTCTCGGAGACCACGGCGCGAAGAGACCCCTGCAGCCGTGCCAGCTCGGTTTCCAGGAATCCTTCGAGCTCGCCGATGATGCGCCGGTCCAGCTTCGTTGGGCTCATGCCATGCTCCTTCCGCCCGCGTCCTGAGCGGGCATGCGATCGGAGGCCGGCCGTCGGGCCGGCGCCCCTCCCGGGCCGCCGAGAAACGCCTCGACCGCGCCTGTCAGGGCGGGCAGGACGGCCCGCTCGAGGGCGTCGGCGACGTCGTCGATGATGCGATTCACGAGACCCTCGACGCGGCCGCCCAGCCGTTCCCACGAGGCTGACGCCATGGTGGGCCCGGAGCCGCCCGCCTCCAGGCGCGCCGGGATGCGAGTGACCGCCTCCCGCCCCGCCGCCGCGACCCAGGGCCCGGCGTCCCGCTCGCTCTCGATCTCCCGGGCGAGACGTCGGCCGACCGCGGCGCCGAGGAGCACCGCGCCCAGCAGGCTCGAGACGGGGTAGCGCTCGACGTAGGTCTGCCACTGCATCGCGTCACCCGCCTTCCCGCGCAGCGCGCTCGCGGTTCGTGAGATGGAAGCCCGCGTCGCGTCGATGTCGCGACGCAGATCCTCGATGTCTACGCTCCGTGCCGGATCCATTCCGCATCCTTCCGCAGCTCGCGACGGGTTTCCTCGGCGAGCCGCTGGTGTTGGAGCCGCCGCACCGCCAGCGCGCCGGCGCCCACACCGAGGATCCCCAGGCCCGCGCCCACGAGGGCAAAGCCCTCCGGCGCCGACCCGACGAGCTCGCCGACCCACAGCCCCACGCCGAGCAGGAGAAAGGCCAGGCCCACGCTCGCCGCGAGGGCGCCGACCGTCAGCAGGCCTGCCGTCCTCGCGAGCGCCACGGCATCCCTCGCGAGCTCGGCCTTCAGGAGCGCGAGTCGCTGGTCGACCAGGCGCCCGACATCGGCAAGAAGCCGGAGCCCGAGCTCCGCGAAGCTCGCCGACTGACCGTTCCGGTGGATCACCGGCGGGCCTCGCGCGTTCGCCCGCGCCTAGCGCCGGCCCGCGGAGCTCAGCCAGCCGAGCACGAGCCCGGCACCGGCGGCGATGCAAAGGGCCGTCACGGGCTGCTGGCGCGTGTACCCGACGACGTCGTGCCGCACCTTCTCCATGCCGCCGTCCCGGTATTCGGCGACCTTGTCACGGGCCTGCTGCACCGCGTCGCCCAGGTACTCCCGGGCGCCGTCGACGTAATCCTTGGTCTGCTGGATCGTGTCCTGGACGTACTCCTTCGCCTCGGCGGCGTAGTCCCTCATCTCGCGCCCGGATTCCTGAGCGCACTGTCGTGTCGTGTCGGCGAAGTCGCGCGCCTCAGACTTGGCCCACTCGCCCATCGATTCGTGTGCGATGCCATCCCAGCGAACGCGGTCTTCCATGGTCGTCCTCCCGTGAAGGAAATCGCTCTCTGGCAGCGATGAGCAAGTCATGTGCCACGTCGAGGTCGTGCGTGATTGCGCCTGGGACTCCCTCTTCTGCGCTGGTCCAGCTCGGGTGGCATGTCGCGCGACCTCGAGCGGGCGTCACCGCGTCGTGCGCCCGACAGCGTGGCATCGGACCATACGCGCCGGACAGCGGGGGCGGGATGCCACCCCGCCGAAAGCACACCGCTCCTCCAGAGGCACATGCCTTGCAGCCAAGGACACGACGGCCGGGACGTCGACGAACTGCACGGCCTGGCCTCAAGGAGGGACCATGAACACGAAGAAGCCGACCGATAAGCCCATCGAGCGCCGGCCCGACGACTCGATCGACCAGCGTCAGGGACCGTACGATCCGGCGAGGCCGGGCAGCCCGGGTCAGTCCGAGGCGTCCGAGGGTCGGAAGGACGTCGGGAAGCCGGAAGGCCGTTCGCCGGGCAAGCCGGCCTCCAAGCCCGGCGAGCGCGGCCCTGGCCAGGATGGGCGGAGCGACCGGGACGCGGGACGCCCGGTGCAGCTGGACGACCGCCGCGAGGACGAGTCGGCCCTGCGCTGATCGGCGGCCAGGGACACGACGACGGCCCTGGAGGGAATCCCCTCCGGGGCCGTGTCGCGTCGATCGGACGGAACGGGCGTCAGACCCGTCCGGTGAGGAACAGGACCAGGACGACGAGCAGCACGACGCCCAGCGTCCCGCTCGGATAGTAGCCCCAGCCGCTGCTGTATGGCCACGCCGGCAACGCTCCGACGAGCAGCAGAATCAGCAGGACGAGAAGGATGGTTGGCAACGCTCTTATCACCTCCCTCGGTGAGACTTCGCGGGCGAGGCCGCCCCGGCGGCCGGCCGGGACGACCTCCCCCGATCCGCGCTACTGGATCTTGATGTTGTTGACGACGTCGTTGACGCCCGACACCTCGCGGGCGAGCTGCGTGGCGCGCGCCTTGATGGTCTCGCTCTCGACGTTGCCCGTGAGGTAGACGGTGCCCTTGTTGGTGTCGACGTCGACCTTGGTCAGGGTCGACGGTTTCTCGGCCGCGAGCTTGCTCTTCACCGTGGCCGTGATCTTCGCGTCGTCCACGTTCTCCCCGGCCGATTTGCCGGTCATCGACGTGCAGCCGGCGGTGAACGCCATCAGCAGCGTCAGCACCAGCATGGAGCGGAGCAGGTATCGCATTGGTCAGCCCCTCCTTTTGGTGTCCTGGTCGTTGAGGCGCTACGGCCGCGGTGTGCCGGCCCGCTCCGACGGGGCCATCGCCGCGTCGATCTCGCGCAGCCGGCGCGCCACCTCGTCCTCCGCGTCGCGCCTGGCCCAGCCGTACTTCTCCTGCAGCTTGCCGACGAGCTTGTCGCGCTTTCCCGCGATCACGTCGAAGTCGTCGTCGGTGAGCTTGCCCCACCACTCCTTCACCTGGCCACGCATCTGCTTCCACTTGCCTTCCACGATGTCCGTGTTCATCCGGACCTCCTTGCGACGTCGACCTCGCCGCTCGGGTGCGAGGGCGTGGTCCCGCCAGGCCCTTCTCATAGCAACAAGGCTGCCTGGCTGACCGCCCGGCGGGTGCACGGACGAAAACGCTGATACCGTCTGCACATGAGATCGCATGGCGCTGCTGGCGCGATGTCGTCGCTCGCGTCGCGTCGTTCTCCGACGTTGTCATGGTGGCGTCGAGGCGACACCCTGACGAAACACACGCATCCTCCGCGCCGCGGCATGGCACTGCCCTCGCTCCATCGACGGAAAAAGCCCGCGTGGGCAGAGGGAGACACCGATGCGAGGGCCTTGGAGGGACACGTCGATCGCGCGAGGCAGGCACCCCATGATCGCGCCCGTCGCGCGCGCCGCCACCCAGGACGCGCGGGAATCCACGACTCTCACCGCGGCCGTGGTGGGCTTCGTCGTTGCCCTCGTGACCTCGGTGGGCGTGTCGGTCGCGTGCGTCGCCTATCTGCACTGGTAGGCGGTTGAGCAGGGAGGGAGTTTCGCCCCACGCGGTGACGTCACCGACGGCAAGTGGCGTGTCGACGCGCTCAGCGTGCCGAGGCAAGCTCGATTGCGTCGGGCGTGGCCGCGCGCTGCAGCGGCGCCAGCTCCTGTAGCTGCGCGCATGCCTCGGCGAGCGTGGTCGTCACCCGATCGGCGCCCGCCGTGACCATGGCCTGACGCGCGCTCTCGTCACCGCCGTCGACGCCCCACCATCCCACGACGATCGGCAGGTCCGGAAAGCGTGCCCGGAGACGCTTGCACAGGTGTCGGAGGTGCAGGGGATGGCCCGCGCCGGCCAGCGCGCCGATCACGACCGCGACGGGCGTCTCCTCCTCGACGCGCGTGACGGCCTCGCTGACCAGGAGGTCGGGTGACGCGATGCTCACCGCGAACCGTGTCGGGTCGAGGCGCTGCTTCAGCATGAGAAGCGCGACCTCGTCCGCCTCTTCCTGGGCGGGCAGCCCGAGAATGGACGTGGCGGGCCGCGTCGGCGGCTCGGCCAGGGACGCCGGCAGCTCGAGGTCCTCGACGATCTGACGGGTCACGCGCTCGACGTAGCGCACGTCCTCGTCCGTGATTCGGCCGCGCTCGTGGTCGCGCCGCGCGTGACTCAGGGCAGGCACGAGGACCTCGTCGAAGACGTCGTGGCCGGCCTGTGCGGCGACGTACTCCTGGACCAGGGCCGCGCCCTCGTTCTCGTCCCGGGCCACGAGCCGCTGGTAGTAGCTCCGGGCGGGTCCCATGACCGGCTCGTCCGACATGAGCACGGACAGGATCTCGAGGTCGGGGATGTACTTGGCGAGGACGACGAGGCAGACGGTGAGCGGCGTCGCCAGCGCCAGCCCGACGGCGCCCCACACCCAGGTCCAGAAGGCGACTGCCAGCAGGAGCGCGACCTGGGAGACGCCCGCGCTCTGGCTGTAGAAGTACGGCTCCAGGATGAAGCCGGTGAAGACCTCCAGCCCGACGAAGAGCCCGGCGATCAGAATGGGCTGGAGCCAGCCATCGAAGACGGCCAGCCCCGCCAGCGATACCAAGAGCGCGCCCACCCAGGGGCCGACGTACGGGATGAACCGGAGGACCCCGGCCAGCGCGCCCCAGAGGAAGGCGTACGGAAGACCGATCACGAGCGCGCCGACCGTCACCCCGAGCCCGAAGGCGCCATTGATCAGGCACTGGCGCGTCAGGTAGTGGGTGATCCGCTGGGCGGCCTCGTCCATGGCCTTGGTGGTGGTGGCGATCCGACCGAACCCGATGACCCGGATCACGCGGTCCCGGAGCTGGAGCCGCTCCAGGAGCATGAAGATCACGAGGACCAGCACGAGACCGACGTTTGCCAGCGCCTCCAGCAGGACCGGCAGCGACCACAGCGTCGACGACGGTGACTTCACGACCACCGGCACCGGCTTGTCGGCCGGCTTGACGGGCTTGTCCTCCTTCTGGAGCTCCTCGACCACCTCCTTGGTGGCCGTCTGCACCTTCTCGATGACGCTCCCGCGGCTGGCGCCGCGGATCGCGGCGATCTTCTGCTTGAGATGGTCGCGGTAGATCGGGATCTCCTCGCCGAGCCCGGCGGCCTGCAGTCCCACCGCCCACGCGAAGACGCCCAGCGCGGAGAACGCCAGGAGCACCACCAGGATCACGGCGACCACGCGCGGCAACCATCGCTCGAACGAGCGGACGATCGGGTTCAGGACGAAGGTGAGGAGGCTGGCGACCGCGACGGGGACCAGGAACACCCGCCCGAGATAGAGCGCGCCCACCGTCATGAGGACACCGGCGAGCAGGATGACGGGGCGGACGCCGCGGAGATTCGCCTGGGGCGAACGCGAGCTCCGGGCATGGGACCCCGGCGCCGGATCCCTGGCGACATTCCCGAGCGTGGGGTAACCCGAGATCGAGCGCGTGTCCGTCACTCGCGTGCATCGGTGCGAAACGCATGCCGGCCGCTTTCTAGCCCTTGGCCGCGGTCCACGCGACGCGAATGTCGCCGATTCGCGTCGTCGTGTCGCCACCACGACACCGTGGCGCTCACTCGCTCGCGGGAACGCGCGGGATATCCCGGAACCGACGTTGCGCCGGCGGCGGCACAGGGATTGCCTCTCTCGGCAACAACCGAGAGGAGGTGGCTCGATGCGCGCGTTGATCCTGTATCTGCTGGGCGTTCCGGTTCTCGTGATCGTGGTCCTGTGGGTGTTCGGTGTCGTGTAGCGGATGGTCGCGGCGGGCCGCGGCCCGACGGGCGGGTCGCGGGCGTGCACGGTGGGGCGCGGCCTGCGATGTCTTCTCTCGTCTCCTCGCCGGAGGGGGCGACGCGTGGTCGCGCGCGCCTCGGCGGGTCCCCGTCGCCGCCGCGGTGACCCGGGCGGTCCCGCTCGCCGCCATCGCGGGCCTGACCGTGTGGGCGGAGACGACCGTGGCCCGCCTGGACCTCGACGCCGTCCAGCAGGCGCCGCTGGTCCCGTCCGCCGGCCGGCCACTACGCTCCGGCATCGCCGTCCGCGCTGTCGCGGGACGCTTGCCGCCGACAGCCGGGGACCGATGAGGGCGCCGACCTCGCGATGACCCTCGACGACCTGTTCCTCTTCGTGCAGCGTGGGATCGATCGGCTGATCCGGCGGCTCAGGCTCGGCGCCCCGCCGCCCGTGGGCCGGCGACGCCTCCTGGTGGTCCAGATCGACGGGCTGTCGCGTGCCGTGCTCGAGGCGGCCCTGGCTCGCGGGGACATGCCGGTCCTCCACGAGCTCCTCGGGCATCCAGCCGGACGGCCCCGCCGGGGCCGGCGCCCATCGCGACGGGGCCACGGCAGTCACCGGCTCTGCTCGATGACGGTCGGCCTCCCGACGTCGACGCCGGCGTTCCAGATGGCGGCGATGTACGGCGTCCAGCCGGACATCCCGGGCTTCCACTATCACGACAAGCGGCGCGGGACCGACATCCACTTCCCCCACGCGGGTCACGCCGCCTTCGTCGAGGCGAGCCAGGCGGGCGGGCGGTCCGGCATCCTCCGGGGCGGCAGCGTCTACGGATGCGCGTTCACGGGGGGCGCCGAGCACGACTTCTTCAGCTTCGCCCGGCTCACGCGGCCGCGCGCCCCCGGGCTCGTCCGCGTCCTGTCGGCGTTCGTGCTCGTCGGATGGGTGACGGCCAAGAGCGCGGCGCTCTCCGGCGCCGAGGTCGTCCGGACGCTGGGCGGTGTCGCGCGGCACCCCCGCCGGCGCGCCGACGCGTGGCGATGGCTGAAGAAGCGGATCGGCGTATCGGTGTGGACGCGCCAGTGGTTCACGTTCGCGGTGGCCCGCGATGTCTACGACGGGGTGCCGGCCATCTACGTCAACTACCTCGACCACGACGAGGGGGCGCACGCCTTCGGCCCGCGGAGCGCGGCCGGGTTCGCGGGCCTCCGCGCGGTCGACCGCTCGCTCCGGCAGATCCGGCGCGCGCTCCGGCGCGTGCCCGAGCATCGCTACGACCTCTACATCCTCTCGGATCACGGCCAGGCCGCCTGCACCGCATACTCCACGCTGCGCGGCGGCCGGCGGTTCGAGCGGGCCTTCTTCGACGAGGTCCTGCCGGGCATCGGCGGGGCAGGCTCCCGGTCGACGAGGCCGTGGCTGGCCGGCCCGCTCGCGTCCGGCGCCGCGGCCGGCCGCGGGCGGGCGATCGAGCTCGGCTTCGCGCCCTATCTCGACGTGCGCGAGTCGTGGGAGCAGGACGGCGTCCGCGTGGTCTCGGCCGGGCCGAACGCGTTCGTCTACTTCCTCGACGCGCCCGAGCCGCTCCTGCTCGACGCGATCGAGTCCCGCCGACCCGGATTGCCCGCCGTCCTCTCCAAGAGTCCCGGCGTCGGGTTCGTGCTCGCTCGATCGGCGGCCGGCCCCGTCTGCTTCTGGCGCGGCCTGACCTATCGTCTCGGGGACCACGCCGGTCCGTTCGCCGACCGGGAGGACCGCGCGGTCCTGGTCCGGGACCTCTCGACCCTGATGGCGATGCCGAGCGCCGGCGATCTCGTGGTCTACGGCACCGGGGCCCCGGAAGGCCACGTGTCCTTCATCGACGAGATCGGCGCCCACGCCGGCCCGTCGCCGGAGGAGCTCCATACCTTCGTCGTCGCACCCGCGTCGGCGCGCATGCCGGAGTCGATCGACCACCCGCTCCAGCTGTACCCGCTGTTCCTCGCCTACCAGTTCGGCGGCGCGGAGTCCGAGGTCGAGCCGGTCGAGGACGATGACAAGCTGTCGGCGCGGCGACACGGCCACGGGTCGCCGCCCTGGCGGTGCGCGGTCTCGGCTTGATTCTGGCCGCGTTCGAGCCGATCCGTACCTACTCGACGCGGGCGCGACTGGCATGCCACTCGCACACCAGTAGACAACGAAGCGCGCGGCTCGAGCGAGCTGGCGTGCGAGAAAGGCGGACCAGATGACACGCACGCTGCTCGGCGTCACGTTCGCGATCGGCCTCGTGGCGAGCCTGCCCGGCCCGACCCACGCCGGCGGCGCCCTGATCGAGACCACGGCCCCGCTCGCGGATCGCTCCGAAGAGTCCGTCAAGGCGGCGGTCGTCGCGGCGATCGACAAGGCGATGCGCGGCGCCGCGGCCATGGGCTTCGCGTGGGTCCAGCTCCGCGACGCGCAGGTGTCGGAGGGTGAGGTGGCGATCCAGATCCTGGCGACCGACGAGAAGCCAGGAGCCGTGGACGGGGTCCAGCCGGATCCCGCTCCGGACGCGAGCCCGGGCGACGACGCGCTCTCGGGCGAGACGGACCGGGGGCCGGCGATTCCGGAAGGCGCGCGGCTCCACATCTGAGCGACGCGCGCGGCGCCGCCCCGGCCGCGGTCAGACCTCGATGGTCTGCCCTTCCCGGGCGGCGAAGCACCAGAGGGTGGCGCCGCGCTCGGCGATGAGCTCCTTCGCCAGGACCTCCATGCCGGTCACCACGTCGTCGGAGTGCATCGGGTCGTGGTGGAAGAGCGCGAGCGCCTTCACGCCGGCCTGGAGCGCGACCTCGACGGTGGCGCTCAGGGCGGAGTGCCCCCAGCCGACCTTCGACGGGTATTCGAGGTCCGTGTACTGCGCCTCGCCGATGTAGAGGTCGGCGCCCTCGACGAAGCCCACGAAGGCGTCGTCCAGCACGCGGCCGAAATGCTTGCCGGCCTGGGCCTCGCGGCTGCCGGCCTCGAGCGTCGCCCGGTAGGGCTCGTGGTCCGTCGCATAGACGACCGTCTTACCGGCCCGCTCCACGCGGTAGGCGAGCGCCATGCCCGGGTGGTTCAGGTAGGTCGCCGAGATGGTGGCGTCGCCCACCCGGAAGGGCTCGCCGCGGTACTCGTGGACCTGGATGGACGAGACCAGGTCGCCGAGCGAGACCGGGAAGTAGTCCGAGTGCATCTGACCGCTGAGGACGCTCTTCAGCGAGTTCCCCTGTCCCGTCGATCCGTAGATGTGGAGCGTCGTGCCGGGCGAGTAGGCGGGCACGAAGAACGGGAACCCCTGGATGTGGTCCCAGTGCGTGTGGCTGATGAAGAGGTGGAGGGTGAGCGCCCGCGCCCCGGAACTGCTGGGCCAGGGCGAGCCCGAGCTCCCGGATCCCCGTGCCGGCGTCGAAGATCAGGATGTCCTGGCCGGACCGGATCTCGACGCACGACGTGTTGCCCCCGTAGAGGGTCGTGGCGGGACCGGGGGCGGCGATCGATCCCCGGGTGCCCCAGAAGGTGACCCCGAGCCGGGGCGCGGCCCGGTCGGCGCGCAGGCGCTCCACGCGGGCCACCAGCTCGTCGGGATAGAAGGGCTTGACCACGTAGTCGTCGGCGCCCATCGACTTCGCCCGCTCGATGTCCGGCTTGTACGCCTTCGCCGAGATCATCACGACGACCGCGCGCGTCAGATCGGGGTGCGCGCGCAGGCTCCGGAGGACCTCGAAGCCGTGCATGTCGTCCATCATGATGTCGCAGAGGATGACGGCGGGGCGGTGAGCGTGCGCCAAGGCGACGCCGGCGGCCCCCTGCTGGGCGGTGAGGACCGTGAAGCCCCGGCCCTTGAACACGAACGAGAGGAGGTCGCAGAGACCCTCGTCGTTGTCGATGACGAGAAGGGTCTCGCCGGCCGCGGTCTTCGGTCCGCCCACGGTCATGGGCCGGCGACTCGGCTCGGGCAGGGAGGGGCCGACGGGTCCGACGAGCGCAGGCGAGGCCGCCCGGCGGCGGTCACGCCGACCGGCCGGCGGTCGCCGCCGTCACGGGCTAGGACCCGAACGGGCCGCATGAAGGCATCGCCGTCCTTCCCTGGCATCCCGATGTCGGGACACTAGCACGTCGGGCTGCCGGGAGGCGAGAGGTTGTCGGCGGCAGCCGGTGGGAGCGGGCGTGGGCGTCACGGCGCGCCGCTCGGCCGCGGCGCGGTCGAGCCCGGGCGCGTCGGCTCCGCGGTCAGGACGAGTGCGCGGAGCACCTCGGCCACGCTCCACGCCTGCGCGATGCACCCGCGCGGCGTGAACGGCGCCTCGGCGTCGAAGATCTCGCTGATACTGCCGACGCACGCCTCGTCGAGGTGCGGCCAGAAGCCGTCGAGCAGGCTGCGGGCCGTCGCCCGGTCCTCGGGGTGGACGCGGAGCCAGGCGTCGACGAACGGGCCGATGAGCCAGGCCCAGACCGTGCCCTGGTGGTAGGCCGCGTCGCGCGCTCGGAGGTCGCCGTCATACGTCGCCTTGTAGTCGGGGTGGCCGGGGGCCAGCGATGCGAAGTCCGACCGGCGTGAGGAGGCGGGTCCGGACCACCGTCAGCACCGGCGGCCACCGCGCCTCGGTCCAGGACCGGGTGGCGGAGCGAGATGGCGAACAGCTGGTTGGGCCGGCAGGCCGCATCGTCGCCTGCTCGCCGTCGACCACGTCGTAGAGGTAGCCGCCGTCGGCGTACCAGAAGCGGCGGTTGAACGACGCGCGCGCGTTCGGCGGCCCGGGCCGCCAACGCCGCCGCGGGCTCGTCGCCCTCTTCCTCCCGGAGCCACCCCTCGAGGAGCCGGAGGGCGTTGTACCAGAGCGCGTTGATCTCGACCGCCTTGCCGCGCCGCGGCGTCACCACCCAGTCGTCGACCTTGGCGTCCATCCAGGTGAGCTGGTAGCCGTCCGCGCCCTGGCGGAGCAGACCGTCCGCCGGGTCGACGCCGATGCCGAACCGCGTGCCGGCGAGGTGGTGGTCCACGATCGCGACCAGGGTCGGCAGGAGGAGCGCGGAGCGTGCCGCGGTCCGCCGTCGCCGCGAGGTAGCGGTCGAGGGCGTGGAAGTACCAGAGGCGTCGCGTCGGCCGTGTGGTAGAGCCCGTCCCGCGCGCCTTCCGGGAACATGTTGGGGATCAGGCCGTCGCGCACGTAGTGGGCGAACGTGCGCAGGATGTAGCCGGCCTCGACGTGGCGGCCCGTGAGCAGGGTCAGGCCCTCGAGGCTGATCATCGTGTCGCGTCCCCAGTCGGTGAACCAGTGGTAGCCGGCGATGATCGTGCCGCGCCTCGTCGCCGGTCGCCGCGCGCGAGCGCGGCGTCCGCCACGCGCCCCGCCGGCGTGATGACGAACTGGTCGGCGGCCAGCACGAGCTCCGCGGCCGGCCCGGTCCGGGCGAGCGGATGCGCGGCCGCGAGCAGGCGCCGTCGCCGCACGCGCTCGGCGCGCTCGGCGGTCTCGGGATCGAGCGCGTCGCATGGCCTCCCACGACTCGGTCGAGGCGACGAGGGTGCTCGCTTCGCTCCGGCTCGAGCGTCACGCGGAAGTACCCGGGGCTCCAGAGGTCACCGGTCGCCTCGTAGCCGCGACTCTCCTCCACCGGGTACAGGACCTGCTGGATCGTGTGCCCCGACACGCGGAAGGCGGCGGCCGGGCCGTGCATGCGGAACCGGAGCGCGCGGGAGCTCCGGCGTCGCGAAGAGCTCGTAGCGATCGCCCACGACCGTGAGCCGCGTAGGGCCCGGCCAGGGGATCGCTCACGGGCCGCTCGTGCGGGCGGAAGTGGACCGCCGGCCGCACGTGGAGATCGAACGGGGCCGGCGCCGGCGATGCAGCCGGTAGCTCACGTGGACGGTGTTCTGGCGGTAGGGCAGCAGCAGGCGCTTCTCGAGGGCGACCGCGGCCGAGCTCGTACCGCCAGACCGGCAGCCCGCTCTCCAGGCGGAACTCCGCGAGGTCCAGGAGCTCGCGCCGGCTTCGCCGCTCGCCGTCGACCTCCCGCCCGTCGCGGGAGCGGCGACGCCGGCGTCCGCCAGGTCGAGTCGCTCGTGCAGGTGGCTCAGCATGATCATCCGGCCGAGCGGCGCCGGGAGCGCGGCGATCAGCAGCCCGTGGTAGCGGCGCGTCATGCGCGCCGGACACCGTTCCCGACGCGTAGCCGCCGAGCCCGTTGGTCACCAGCCACTCGCGCGTGCGCCGCGCCGCCGGGTCTCGGCGGACGTCACGTGCGGGCCAGGCGGATGCGGCGCGACCAGCTCGGCTCATCCCACACGCCGTCGAAGCACCAGCGCCGCGCTGGCCCGGGAGGCCCCACGCACGCCGTCGGGATCCACCGCCGGCGTCCCGAGCCGCCGTAGCGGATCGCTTCGCTCGACCAGCGGAGCTGCCAACGCGCCCCGGCCGGCGGTGCGAGCAGCGGCTCGGCGACCGAGGGCAGCGTGAGGTCACGGCCGAGGTTGACGCAGCAGCAGGCGGTCGCCCGCCTCGGCGCGTTCCCCGAAGAAGCGCAGCACGAACGCCTCCGGTCCGAGCACGGCGCCGTCGACCCCGCTTCGCCGCTGCGCGCGGAAGACCGGGTCCTCCCGGCGCAGGCGGAGCAGGTCGCGGTGGAGCGCATAGGCGGCGGCGTGTCGCTCGCGCTCCGCGAAGTCGAGCTTGCAGCGCTCGAACGTCGCCGGTCGCGCCGGGTCGGGGACCGCCGCCTGCGCCTCGGCGCCGCGCGAGGCTCGGGAACTGGCGCGAGGAACTGGCGCGCGCCCCGCCCGGACCCGCTTCGCCAGCTCGGGCTCGTGGTCGGCGAAGTAGAGGAACGGGCTGGACGCGGCGAACTCCTGCCCCTGGAACAGCATCGGCGTGCCCGGCGCCGAGCAGCAGCAGCGCCGTCATCGCGCGGTAGCGCCCGGGGCTGGTCAGCGCGGTCGCCGCGGAGCCCGCCGGGCGGAGTTGGCGACCTGGTCGTGGTTCTGCGATGAAGTGCACGAAGCGACGCGGGCGCGAGGTCCGAGCGCCGGCGTGCCGCGCCGCTTGCCTCTGCCACGCGTAGCGCTGCCCCTGGTAGAGGTAGCCGCGCTTGACCGCCGAGATGAGCTCCTGCGGCGTGCCCGCGGTAGTCGCGTGTAGTAGGCCTCGGCGCGGCCGGTCAGCGCGACGATCGCGCGCGTGGTGGAAGTCGTCGTTCCACAGCGCGTCGAGGCCGTAGCCGCCGCTGCTCGGCGGGCGCGACGAGGCGCGCGTCCTGCGGCTCGTTCTCGGCGACGACGAAGATCGCGCGGCCGCCGGCCGCCGGCCCGCGCCTGGCGCGCGATCGCGGCCAGGATGTGCTCGCGGCGAGCGCGTCGAAGATCGTCCTGCGTCGCGTCGAGCCGCAGGCCGTCGAGGTGGAACTCGTCGATCCAGTAGCCGGCGTTGGCGACGAAGAACTCGCGCACCGGCCCGGCGCCCGCGCCGTCGAAGTTGATCGCCTCGCCCCACTCGGTGCGCGTGACGCGTCGGTGAAGTAGGCCGGCGCAGAACTGCGCCAGGTAGTTGCCGTCGGGCCCGAGGTGGTTGTAGACGACGTCGAGGATCACGCCGAGGCCGAGCGCGTGGGCGCGGTCGACGAAGCGCGCGGAAGTCGTCGGGCCGGCCGTAGAGGCGCGTCGGCGCGAACAGATCGACGCCGTCGTAGCCCCAGCCGAAGTCGCCCGGGGAACTCGGCGACCGGCATGACCTCGAGCACGGTGATGCCCGAGCGTCGGCCAGCTCCGGCAGCTCGCGGCGCGGCCGCGTCCCAGGTGCCCTCCGCGCGTGAACGTGCCGACGTGCATCTCGTAGACGACCTGGCCCTCGCGCCGGACGCCCGGCCAGCGCGCCGTCGGTCCACGCGAAGGCGCCCGGGTCGACGACCTGCGACGGGCCGTGCGGCCCCTCCGGCTGGAAGCGCGACGCGGGATCGGGCAGCGGCCCGGCCCGCCGTCGAGCCGGTACGCGTAGGTCGCTCCCGCCCGGACGCCGGCGACGAGACCGGCGTGGTACCCGTCGGGCTCCGTGGCGAGGGCGACGTGGCGATCGTGGAGCTCGACCTCCACGCTCGTGGCCGCCGGCGCCCACACGCGGAAATGCGCGCCGCTGCCGTCGGGGACGAGCTCCGCGCCGACCGGCAGGCGGCGCCATGCGGGGGGCGAGGGGGGGCGCGTTCGCACAGCGGGACCTCGGGGCAACTTCTATACCAGACAACGGCCGCGTGCGCCGCTCCGGTCCGGCCGGAGAACGCCGCCCGCGCTCGAAGACGGTCTCACGGCCCGGGCGCCACCGTGTCGCCGCGACGACACCGTGACGTTAGTAGGCCGGGATCTGACACGGCTTCGTCCCGGTCGTGATCGCGCACAAATGCGCGCGTGGAGCGCTCCGCGGCCCACGCCGCCCGCGCTCCGGATCGCGGTGGCACCCGGCTTGCTCCGACACCCTGGTATGCGCAATGAGCGGATCGTGGACATTCAGGGAGGCGTGAGCATGACGACTGAGTTCCGTACCCTCATCACCGTGGCGGCGCTGGCGGCCCTCGTCGGCACGGCCGATGCCGGTTCGGCGCCCGCGCCGAAGACCGTGGCGGCGACGTCGGCCAAGGCGACGGAGCCCATCAAGGACACGAAGCGGTTCGCCGAGAACGCCGGCCTCTCGCGGGCGAGCTCGGTGATCGGAAGCAGCGTGAAGGATCTGTCCGGCAAGGACGCCGGAAAGGTCGAAGACCTCCTGCTCGACTACCGCGGACACGTCGGCTACGCCGTGGTGTCGTTCGGCGGGTTCCTGGGCATCGGCGACAAGCTGTACGCGGTGCCGTGGGACGCCGTGATCGTGGATCAAGAGAAGCGGACGGTCTACCTCGACGTGAAGAAGGAAGCACTCGAGCACGCCCCGAGCTTCTCGTCCGACAAGTGGCCCGAGCAGAACGATCGCACGTGGGGCCAGGCAGTCAAGAAGGCCTGGAGCGATGCCTCGATCACCGCTTCGGTCAAGACGAAGCTGGCGGGCACGGCGCCCGCCACGCTCCTGAAGGTCGACGTCGACACGACCAACGGGATCGTGCAGCTGAACGGCACGGTCGACAGCGACAAGACGCGCCAGCGCGCGACCGAGCTGGCCCGTCAGGTCGACGGGGTGCGCCGCGTGGTGAACAACCTCAGGGTGCAGAGCTAGCGCTCGCATCTCGAGGGGGCTCGTCTCGCGGCCTCGCGGAGCCCGGGAGCGCCGGCTTGGCGCCGCCCGGGCTCCGTCCGTCGACCGCATCACCGAACCGCAAGGAGGGTCTCGTGGCGAAGAACGCCGGTTCCAGCGCGCCGAAAGCCTACCGCCCGCGTGAGTTCGATCTCGCGGGACTTGCAGGCATCTCCGACGCCCAGATCGAGGAGCACCTCGCGCTCTACGCGGGATACGTGAAGCAGGTGAACGCCTTGAACCAGGGGCTGGCCGAGCTGCGCGGTCGCGGCCAGGCGTCGAGCAAGAGCCCGGAGTTCGCCGAGCTCACGCGCCGGCTCGGCTTCGAGTACAACGGCATGATCCTGCACGAGTACTACTTCGGCAACCTGCGCGCCGCCGCGGACCCTGCGCCGCCAGGGCGGTCGGGCCTGTCGGAGGCGCTCGCCGGCTCGTTCGGGTCCGTCGAGCACTGGCGGACGGACTTCCAGGCGATCGGCGGGATGCGAGGGGTTGGCTGGGCGGTCCTCTTCCAGGATCCGGTCACCGAGCGCCTGACCAATCACTGGATCTCGCTGCACCAGGACGGCGTGCCCGCGGGATTCAAGCCGCTCCTGGTGATGGACGTCTGGGAGCACGCGTACATGCGCGACTACAAGGCGACCGAGCGCGACCGGTACATCGAGGCGTTCTTCCGGAACATCGACTGGTCCGCGGTCGAGACGCGGCTCCAGGACGAGCGCGCCGTCCGGCCCGCGGCCTGAGCGGTCGTCATGCTGTCCGGCGTCCCGTCACGCTGTCGTCGCGACGACACCGTGGCGAGGACGACCGAGAGGAACACCCGGCCTGGCGGGCGTTTCAGCGTCACGGGCCACGGGATCGACCCGGCACGCGACTTGCCCTGACTAACGTCGGGGGCCGCGTGACGCGGCCGCAGCTAGAAACGGGCCGCGATCGCGCGGCGCGGAGGGCAGCATGCGAGGCGCACGGGGCTGGATCGGAATCGCACTGGGGCTCGGCGTGCTTCTCGCCTGATGCGACCAGGGCCCGGCCCAGAAGGCGGGCGAGAAGATCGACCGGGCTCTCGACCGGCTGAGTGGCAAGGGGCCGCTCGAGAAGGCCGGCGAGCGGATCGACAAGGCGGTCGAGGAGCTCAAGAAGTAAGGCGGCCGGGCCGGGCGCGCGTCCGGGACACAGCGGACCCGGGCAACGAGCGAACCGGCGAAGGAGGACATGACGATGCTGTCGATGGCCCTGACGTTCCTGATCGTGGGGCTCGTGGCCGGGCTCCTCGGGCTCTACGGCGTCGCCGCCGTGGCGACGCAGATCGCGTGGGTGCTGTTCCTGGTGGGCGTGGTGCTGCTCGTGGTGCACGTGGCCCGGGCGCGACGGCTCCCGCCTGTTGTGTGAAGGGGGAACGAACCATGGGCGCTCTGCGGAGCCTGATCACGGCGATCGGCATCTGGCTCGCGTTCGTCCTGGTGTTCACCTCGATCGTCGGCGCCTAGGGGCGTGTCAGCGCCCAGGCGCGCGGTGAGCCGGCGCACCGAGTCGCCGGCGGCAACGCGCGGCCACCCCGCGGTGACCGCGATTCACGCAGTCGAGGAGGTGACGACGTGGCTCATCAGTACCGCTGTGAGAAGTGCGGACACGTGTCGGACCGGCCGGGCAGCTGCTGCGGTCAGCCGATGAAGGAAATCTCCTAGCCCACTCGCGGGCCTACTCGGGGAGCGGGACGGCGAGAGCCGCCCCGCTCTCTCTTTTTCGCCTCGCCGCGCGCCCCACCCGGCGCTTTGACAGCGGCGCTCCCGTGGGGCATCGTGCCCAGGGTCATGCACGTCGGGATCTTCGTCGAGGAGCGGCGCCGCGGCGCCAGGGAGGCCGTCGCCTTCCGGGACGCCGTCGAGCTCGCCGAGGCGGCGGAGGCCGGGGGCCTCGACGGCGTGTGGCTGGGCGAGATCCACTTCACCCCGACCCGCTCCGTCCAGTCGGCGCCGATGGCGCTGGCGAGCTACCTGGCCGCCCGCACCCGCCGGGTGCGCATCGGCACGGCCGTGACGGTGCTGCCGCTCGTCCACCCGCTGCGCATCGCGGAGGAAGCGGCGACCGTGGACCAGCTGAGCGAGGGCCGCTTCGACCTCGGGATCGGGCGGAGCGGCGCCGCCTCGACCTACGACGCGCTCGGAATCCCGTACGGGGAGAGCCAGGCGCGCTTCGAGGAGGCGCTGGCGATCATCCGCGAGGCGTGGAAGGGCGAGCCCTTCTCCTACGAGGGCCGGTTCCACCGGATCCGGAACACCGTGGTCACGCCGCGGCCCCACCAGGTGCCGCACCCGCCGATCCGGATGGCGGCCAACTCGCCCGAGACCTTCCCCTGGGTCGGCCGGGCCGGCCTGTCACTGTTCGCGGGCCTGCGCGACCTCGGCATCCCGGAGATGGGCGAGCACCTCGCGGCGTATCGCGCGGCGTGGCGCGGCGCCGGGCACGCGGGGGCCGGCGACGTCTGCCTCCGCATCCCGCTTTACGCCGCGCCAACGGAGGCAGAGGCCCGCGAGGAGCCGCGCGAGAACATGACGTACTTCTTCAATCGCCACACGGAGCTCGCGCGGGCGCGCCTGGGCCGGGCGGGCGCCGGCCCCGTGGAGCGCGGCCAGGCTCGCGTGGCCGACCTGGAGGACCTCTCGTACGACCGGATCCTCGAGACCCGCGCGGCGTTCGGGACGGGGGCGAGTCTCGTCGAGCGCCTCCGGCGCCTCCGCGACGAGCTCGGGCTCGACGGCATCATCGCCGAGCTGAACCCGGGCGGCCTCCTCTCGCTCCCGCAGATGCGCCGCACGCTCGACATCCTCGCCCGCGAGGTCGTCCCCGCGCTCCGCTGACGCGACATCGCGGCGTGCTAAGCTGGCTGCGGATCGAGCGCCACCCTCTCCGAGGCCAGCCGAGGAAGAGCCCATGGACGAGCTGCCGTTTCGCGACGTCGTCACGTCCGAGGACGCGCTCCGAGCGATGGTCGGCCGCCCGAGCGAGCTGGCGATCCGCAAGGAGATCTCGCACCTCGACGCCCACTGCCGAGCCTTCATCGCGCGCTCGCCCTTCGTCCTGATCGCCACCGCGGGGGGGACCGGGCGGGCCGACGTGTCGCCGAAGGGCGATCCCCCGGGGTTCGTCCAGGTCCTCGACGAGCACCGGCTCGTCATCCCGGACCGGCCGGGCAACAAGCGGCTCGACGGCATGCGGAATCTCCTGGAGAACCCCCACGTCGGACTCCTGTTTCTCATCCCGGGCCTGGAGGAGACCCTCCGGGTCAACGGGCGCGCGTGGATCATCCGCGACGAGGAGATCCTGGCGCGGTGCAGCGTGCAGGGGAAGCGGCCCACGCTGGGCATCGGCGTGTACGCGGAGGAGTGCTTCATCCACTGCGCCAAGGCCTTCAAGCGCTCGGGCCTGTGGCAGCCGGACCGCTGGCCGGACCGCGCGGGTCTCGCGTCGCCGTCGGAGATGCTGGTCGACCAGGCCCGGCCGACGGACATGACCGTGCCCCAGATGGACCGGCTGCTCCAGGAGTCCTACGCGAAGAACCTCTACTGACCGGCGGCGCCGCTCTCCGCCTCCGGCCCGGACGAGCCCATGAGGTAATGTGGAAGATGACGGGCACGCCCGGCGGGAGGTTGGTCATGGACGCAAGACGGTCGCTGTTCGGTGGCTCGGTCATCGCGGCGTCGATGCTGGTGAGCGCGGCCTCGGCCCAGATGCCGGAGGCCATCGCGGCGCCCGGCGAGACGGCCGTCGCCACGCTGCACGCGGAGGGCGCGCAGGTCTACGAGTGCAAGGCCGACTCGAGCGGCAAGCTCGCCTGGCAGTTTCGCGAGCCCATCGCCACGCTCCTCCTGGACGGAAAGACGGTTGGGCGGCACTTCGCGGGCCCGACGTGGGAGCACGGCGACGGGAGTGCGATCGTCGGCAAGGTCGCCGGCCGGGCTCCGGGCGCGACGGCCCAGGACATTCCGTGGCTCAGGCTCGAGGTCACGGAGCGGCGGGGGAGCGGAGCGCTCTCCGGGGTCACGACGGTCCAGCGCATCCAGACGCGCGGCGGCGCCGCGGAGGGGCCCTGCGACACGGCCGGCGCCTACCGGAGCGTGCCCTACGCCGCGGACTACGTGTTCCTCCGGAAGTAGCCGAGAGCCCGAGGAGGCGGCCATGTGCCGGAACATCAAGACCCTCTACAACTTCGCGCCGCCCGCCACCGAGGACGAGGTCCGCGCGTCGTCCCTCCAGTTCGTCCGGAAGCTGAGCGGCTTCAACCGGCCGTCCCGGGCGAACCAGGCCGCGTTCGACCGCGCGGTGGACGAGGTAACCCGCGCCGCGCGCGAGCTCCTCGACTCGCTCGTGACGACCGCGCCCGCGCGCGATCGGGCGGTCGAGTCCGCGAAGGCCCGCGCCCGGTCGGCCGACCGCTTTGCCGTGCCCCGCGCCGGGAACGCCGCCCGGGGCTGAGCCCTCAGCGCCCGCGGTAGCGCGGCGGGCGCTTCTCCACGAAGGCGCGCGCGCCTTCCTGCGCGTCCTCGGTCAGGAAGCAGGCGACGGTCGACGCGGTCTCGAGCGCCATCGCCGTCGCGAGGTCGCTCTGGCACCCGGACTCGAGCGCGCCCTTCAGCATCGCGATGGGGATCGGCGCCTTCGCCATGATCGTTCGCGCCAGCGCCTCCACCGCCGGGAGGACCTGGTCGGCGGGCACGGCGCGGTTCGCGAGCCCCAGGCGCGCGGCCTCCCGGCCGTCGAAGAACTCGCCCGTCATGATGAGCTCCTTGGCCCGCGCGAGGCCCACGGCGCGAGGCAGGAAGTGGGTGACGCCGCCGGTGCAGAAGAGCCCGACGCCCATCTCCGTGAACGCGAACTTCGCGTCCTCGGCCGCCACCACGAGGTCGCAGTCGAGGGCGAGCTCGCAGCCGCCGCCCACCGCGTAGCCGTGGACGGCCGCGATGACGGGCTTCGGCATCGTCTTGATGTCGACGGTCACCTGCTGGATCTCGTCGACGAACGCGCGGACCTCGGCCACGCCGCCGTGTCCCCGGGCGGACTCCTTCAGGTCGTCGCCCGCGCAGAAGGCGCGCCCCTCGCCGGACAGGATGACGACCCGGACGGCCGGGTCGCGCCCGGCCTCGGCGAAGGCCTGGTGGAGGTCCCGCATCAGCTGCGGCACCATCGCGTTCAGCCGGTGTGGCCGGTTCAGGCGGATCCGGGCGAGCCCGTCCCGCGCGTCGTACAGGACCGTCTCGAGCGTCATGCGAGGTCCTCCATGAGGTAGCGTCCGTGCTCGGCGTCCCACGTCGTCGCCGTCCGCCAGCGGGTGCGGAGGGCGGTCTTCATCACCTTCTGGGTGTCGGTGCGCGGGAGGTCGTCGACCAGCTCCACGTAGCGGACGGTCATGTACCGCGGCAGCCGCTCGGCGAGCCAGCCGGCCAGCGCGGGCGCCGCGAGGCCCGTTCCGGGGCGGGGGATCGCCGCCACCTTGATGTCGTCCTCCGTGAGCTCCGACGGGACCCCGATTGCCGCGGCCTCGACGAGGTCCGGGTGTGCCTGGACCAGCTCCTCCAGCTCCTGGGCCGACACGTTCTCGCCGCGGCGGCGGATGGAGTCGCTCAGCCGGCCCTCGAAGTAGAGGTAGCCGTCCCGGTCGAGGCGCCCGCGGTCGCCCGTGTGGTGCCAGAGCCCGCGCCGGGTCCTGAGCGTCGCCTCGGGATCGCCGACGTAGCCCTCCATGATCGCGTGGGGCTCGGTGGCGCGCAGCGCGATCTCGCCGGACTCGCCCGGCGGGAGGCGCTCGCCTTCCGGCGACAGGATCGCGAGGTCGTAGCCCTCGGCGACCTGGCCGCACGAGCCCGCGGGCTTGGGCCGGCTGGGCCGCCCGCACACCGGGAGGCCCACGTCGGTCGAGCCGTAGCAGTCGATGAGCGCGCAGCCGAACCGCTCCTCGAAGCCGGGCGCGAAGTCGGGGAGCGGCACGCCCCAGCCGAGCCGCGCGGGGTTGTCGCGGTCGTCGGGCCGCGGATCCTTCTTCCAGAGGAGCGAGAGCGTGCTCCCCATGAAGTCGAACACGGTGGCCCGAAACTCGCGGATCTCGTCCCAGAACCGGCGGACCGAGAATCGGACCCCGATCGCCGCCGTCGTCGCGTGATAGAGGGCGGGCGCCACCGTGATGGCCAGCGCGTCGATGTGGTAGAGCGGGAAGGGGGAGTAGAAGATGTCGCGCCCGCTGAAGTCCCAGTAGCGCTCGGTCGTCTCGCAGATCTTCGTGAACCACCGGTGGGACAGCGCCACGGCCTTGGACGGTCCCGTCGTCCCCGACGTGCAGAGGATCGCCGCGAGGTCGCCGTCCCCGACGTCCGCCCAGCCCGGGTCGTCGCCGGGCCGCTCGATGTCGGCCCAGCCGATCCAGCCCGGCGGGATCGGGCCGAGCGCCACCGCGGGCACGTGGACCTCGGCCCGCGCGAGGCCCGCCGCGACGGCGTCGACCGCGAATGGCTGCGCGATGAGCAGGGAGGGCGTCGTCCGCCGGAGGACGTTCGCGAGCTGCCCGGCCGTGAAGCCGGGGTTGATCGGGCAGAAGCACGCGCCGACCCGGAGGCACGCGATCCAGAGCGCGATCATCTCCGGCCGGTTGGTCGACACGATCGCCACGCGGTCGCCGCGCCCGACGCCCCGCGCCGCGAGCCCACCCGCGAGAGCTGCGGACCAGTCGGCCAGCTCGGCATAGGTGAGGGAGGCTTGCTCCATGGCGAGCGCGGTCTTGCCGGGCGCGGCCCCGAGCGCCGCGCGGAACACGGCGGACACCGTCCGCGGGCGCGGGCGGGCCGGCGCTGGGCCGGCTGCCGCCCGCGAGGCGTCGGGATCTGGCATGGACGCGGCCGAGTCGCTCAGGGGAGGTGGAGCGGCGCCCCGTCCAGGTCCTCGGCCCGCTCGACCCGGATCAGCACGGCGAAGCCCTTCTTCTCCGGATCGCGATCCTTCTCCGGCTGCACCAGGCGCCGCCAGACCTCCTCGTAGGCCGGGCCGGAGCGGTGAATCGTGGCGATCCCGTAGAAGCGCGCGATGCCGCCCTTCGGGAGGAGGCCCGACTCCCGGAGCGGCGGCTTCCGCAGGAACACCGTGACCTTGCTGCCGTCGTGGAGGTGCGCCGTCGTGGAGCCCTTGCCGCGCTCCCAGAGCGCCAGGTGGTCGTCGTCGAAGACCATGGTGCTGCCGCGCGGCGTCACCTGGGCGAAGCCGTTCGGCAGCACCGTGGCGACGAGGCACACGTGCGCGGGGAACGCGGTGTTGATGTGCTCGTGGAGCGCCTTGGGGATCGTGGCCACGCTGTCCTCCCTGTCGTCGCGGCGGCGCCGCGTCGGTCCAAGCACCCGGGACGAAGTCCCTATGATCCTCGCCGGCCGCCGCCGGCTGTCAAGGGACGACCCCCGCCGGCGCGGCCCTTGAACGACCCGCGGCCGTCGGGCAGAATCGCGGTGGTGTCAGCGCTGACCGAGACACGCCCGCCTCCGTTTCGCGCCGAGCACATCGGCAGCCTCCTCCGGCCCCCGGCGCTGCTCGCAGCGCGGCAGGCCGCCGACGAGGGCCGGCTCGCCCCCGAGGCCCTCCGGGCCGAGGAGGACGTGCACGTCCGCGACGCGGTCCGCCTCCAGGAGGACGTCGGCCTCCAGGTCGTGACCGACGGCGAGTTCCGGCGCGGCATCTACTTCGGCCACTTCGGCGCGGCGGTGAGCGGCTTCACCGAGATGGACGCCGAGATGAGCTTCCGCGGCGCGGGCGGCGCGCCGCTCCGCTACCGCGCGGCGGTCGTGACCGGCCGCCTCGTCCGCCACCGCGGGATCGCCACCGACGAGTTCCGCTTCGTGCGGGCGCTGACCCGCCGGACCCCGAAGGTCACGCTGCCGAGCCCCTCCTCGCAGCACTTCCTCCGGTGGCGCCCCGGCGTGTCCGACCGCGCGTATCCGGACCTCGAGGCGTTCTTCGCCGACGTCGTCACGATCTACCGGGCCGAGCTGGCCGATCTGGCGGCGCTCGGCGCCACGTACGTCCAGCTGGACGACGTCCCCCTCGGCCTCCTCTGCGATCCGCAGCACCGCGAGGCGTTCCGGGCGAAGGGCTACGATCCCGCGGCGATGCTTGACCGGTACGTGTCGCTCGTGAACGCGGCGGTCGCGGAGCGGCCGCCGGGCCTCGCGGTCGGCGTTCACGTCTGCCGGGGCAACAACCAGGGGAAGTGGCTGGGGGAGGGCGCCTACGACTACGTCGCCGAGCGCGCCTTCGGCGGGCTCGACGTCGACGCCTTCTTCCTCGAGTACGACTCCGCGCGGGCCGGCGGGTTCGAGCCGCTCCGCCACGTCGGCCCGGGGCGGACCGTGGTGCTGGGCCTCGTGTCGACGAAGACGGGGGCCCTCGAGGACCCCGACGACCTCCGCCGGCGCATCGACGCGGCCGGGCGGTTCGTGCCGCTGGCGCGCCTCGCGCTCAGCCCCCAGTGCGGCTTCGCGAGCACCGCGCCGGGCAACCCCGTGACCCCCGACGAGCAGCGGCGGAAGCTCGCCCTCGTGGTCGACGTCGCCGGCCGGGTGTGGAGCTGACGATGCCCCTCGAGCACCGGATCGACCACCGTCTGCGGCTCGTGCTGACGCGCGCCGTCGGGACGCTGACCGACGACGAGGTGTTCGCGTACCAGCGCGAGGTCTGGTCGAGGCCCGACGTCGCGGGCTACGACGAGCTGGTGGACATGAGCGCGGTCCAGCAGGTGTCGGTGCCGTCGATCGAGCGGGTGGCGCAGCTGGCGTCGCTGTCCGCGGGCATGGACCCGCAGGCGCCCGTCTCCCGCTTCGCCATCGTCGCGCCGCGGGACTTCGAGTACGGGCTGGGGCGCCTCTACGGGGCGCGCCGCGAGATGGACACGCGGGGCACCAAGCGGGTCGGGGTCTTCCGGACGCGGGCGGAGGCGCTGGCCTGGCTCGGCCTCGAGCGCGAGCCGCCGGCCGACCCCACCTGACGGCGCCCGCCACCGCTCGACCAGCCGTCGTGGGCGCGACCATGTCCCATGCGCATCGCTGAGCGGAACGGCGTCTTGGTCCTCCAGGACTCACCGGGTCTGCACTGGTTCCTCGGGCTCCTGTTCGCGGTGGTCGGCGCGGTCTTCGTCCTCGGCCCGGTGTGGCTCTTCACGAACCGCGCGAGCGTGTCCTGGGAGGTGCGCGCGCTGGCCGTGCTGATGGGCGGCGTCGGGGTCGCCACGGGCGTCTGGGTTCTCACGCGCGCCCCGCGCTCGACACTCGAGATCGATCGCCGGGCCGACCGCGTCCGGATTCGCCGGCGGGGTGTCGGCGGCACCGAGGCGCACGCGTGGCCCATCCAGGAGATCGCGGGCGTCCGCCTGGCCGACGACCGGGATGACGAGGGTGACGCGGTGTTCCGGGTGGAGGTCGTGCTCCGGAATGGTGACGGCGTGCCGATCTCGCTCCTGTGGACCCATGGGCGCGAGCCGGCGGAGACGGTGGTGCGGCGCCTGCAGGAGGCGCTCGCGATGCCCCGGCCTGACAGCTCGCGCTGAACTCGCCCGAGAGACGCCCCGTCGCACGGGGCGGGAAAGGACCGGCGATGCTCTACATGCTCATCGAGCGCTTCAAGAACGGGGACCCCGTGCCGGTGTACCGGCGGTTCCGGGACCAGGGCCGCCGGCTCCCCGACGGCCTCACGTACATCGCGAGCTGGGTGACCCTCGACATGACGACGTGCTACCAGATGATGGAGTGCGAGGAGCGGCGCCGCCTGGACGAGTGGATCGCCGCCGGCAGCGACCTGGTCGACTTCGAGGTGATCCCCGTGATGACCTCGGCCGAGGCGGTCCAGCAGATCGCGCCGCGTCTCTAGCCCGGTCGCGGGCGGCGGGCGCCGCCGGGCCAGGCGTCAGCGCATCAGGCTCGGCAGCCAGAGGCTCAGCCAGGGGAACAGGACCAGGATGGCGAGTCGCAGCACGTCGGCCCACATGAACGGGAGCACGCCGCTGAACACCGTCCCCGTCGACACCTCCGGGAGGAGCGTTCGCAGCACGAACATGTTCATCCCGACCGGCGGGCTGATGAGCCCGATCTCCACGACGCACACGATGATGATCCCGAACCAGATCGGGTCGTATCCGAGGTGCACGATGACCGGGAAGAACACCGGCATCGTGAGGAGCACCATCGAGAGCTCCTCCATGGCGGTCCCGAGGAGGACGTAGATCCCGGCGATGGCCAGCACGACCACGATCGGGCTCACCTCGAAGCGCGTGACGAAGGCCTTCAGGTCGGCCGGCATCGTGGTGATGTTGATGAACTCCGCGAACATCAGCGCGCCGATGAGGATCATGAAGAGCATGGCGGTGGTCCGCGCGCTCTCCAGCAGCGCCTCGTAGAGAGTCCGCCAGGTGAGCGCGCGCCGCGCCAGCGCGAAGAGGAGGGCGCCGAACGCGCCCATGCCCGCGCCCTCGGTGGCGGTGAAGAGCCCGCCGTAGATCCCGCCCATCACGAACAGGAAGAGCGCGGCGACCGCCCAGACGTCCTTCAGGGCGAGGACGCGCTCCCGCCAGCTGGAGCGCTCGCCCGGCGGCCCCGAGGTCGGGTCGCGCCAGGTCATGTACTGGACCGCGCCGCACAGGAGGACCGCGCCCAGGATGCCCGGCAGGATCCCGGCGGCGAAGAGCTTCGCGATGTTGGTCTCGGTGAAGACGCCGTAGATCACCATGATCGTGGACGGCGGGATCATGATGCCGAGCGTGCCACCGCCGGCCACGACGCCGGCGGCCAGGCGGTCGGAGTAGCCGAAGCGCTTCATGGACGGGTAGGCCACCTTCGCGAAGGTCGCGGCCGTCGCGATCGAGGAGCCGCAGATCCCGCCGAAGCCCGCCGAGGCCCACACGGTCGCCATGGCGAGGCCGCCCCGCAGGTGGCCGATGAAGGCGTAGGCGGCCCGGAACAGCTCCTGCGACATGCCGGCGCGCGTCACGAGGTTCCCCATCAGGATGAAGAGGGGCACCACCGACAGCGTGTAGTTGCGTCCGGTCTCGTAGAGCTTCGTCTGCGTCATGGCGAACGCGACCGTCCAGTTCCAGTCGCGCATGTAGGCGTAGCCGCAGATCCCGACGGCGGCCATGGAGAACGAGATGGGCACCCGCAAGAAGGCGAGCGCCATCATGACGACCAGGCCGACCAGTCCTTCGATCATCGGCGCCCGGCGGCCACGGTACAGGTGGATCACGCCGGCGAGCCCGACCATCGACCGCCATGAAGTAGACGAACGGGCCGTACACGATGCGGAGCACGTCGGTGGCGTCCCGGTAGGCCCAGATGCGGTCGGCCTTCCGCCAGAGCAGCCAGGCGAGGAGGAACATGAACGCGCCGCACGCCACCTGGACGGCGCGCCAGAGCGACGCGCTGCGCGGCCGGGCCCAGGAGGCGGTCGATGAAGTCCATGACCGCGTGCTCGTCGGCGTACGACACGAGCGGCAGGCCGGCGAAGATCAGCACGACCAGCATGAGCTCGGTGACTTCGAATGCGCCGCGCACCGGTCGGTTGAAGACGTAGCGGCCCACGACGTCGACGACCGTGAGCAGCATCATGGCGAGGAGGATGGCGGAAGCGGCGCCGCCGAGGACGACGTCGGCGCGCCGCTTCCCGCCGTCGGGGGGACCGCTCACTGACCGGCGGCGACCTTCTTCAGCTCCGCGTAGAACTCGTCGAGGATCTTCCGGGCGTCCACGCCCTTGGCGCTCGCCTGCTTCACCCAGTCGTCGATGATGGGCGCGGAGCGCTTCTTGACCTCGGCGACGAAGGCGGGTCGGCGTTGACGATCTTGATGTTGGCCTTCCGCATTCCTTCCAGGCCCTTCTTGTCCGCCTCGTCCCACGACTGCCCGGCGAGCCGCGCGAGGTGCTCGCCGGAGACCTTCTCGATGGCGTCCTGGTCCTGCTTCGGCAGCTTGTTCCACTTGTCCTCGTTCATGAAGAACCCGAACGCCGAGCTGTACATTCCGCCCGGGAACAGCGTGGCCTGCTCGAGCACCGTGTCGAGCTTGAAGGAGACGATCGACTCCAGCGGGAAGAACACGCCGTCGGCGACGCCCGACTTCAGGAGCTCGAAGGACTCCGGCGCGGGCTTCACGAACGCCGAGGTCCCCAGCGCCTTGGCGACCGCCTCGGCGACGCCGCCGCCGGTGCGGATCTTGAGGCCCTGGATGTCGTCGATGCCGCGGACCGGTCTTCTTCGTGTACATCTGGCCGGGCCCGTGGGTGAACACGCCGAGGAGCTTGACGCCCTTGTACTCGCCGACCTGCTGGAAGTACTTCCAGTGGATCCGGGAGTACGCGACCGAGTTAATCAGGGCGGTATCGCCTGAGCCGGGAAGCTCCGGCATGAGCGGCAGGATGTGGCGCGCCGGCGTGTAGCTGGCCGTGACGTAGGAGACGTCCACCAGACCGTCCTTGACCGCGTCGAACGTGCCCGGCGGCGCCGACGGGTGCTTCGGCAGCATCGTGAGCTTCACGCGGCCGCCGGTGGCCTTCTCGACCTCGTTCGCCCAGCCCTGGAGCACGACGGCCGTCAGGTGGTGTGTCGGCCCGACCCACGACGACATGGTCAGCGTCGTCTGGGCCAGCGCCGGCGGCGCGGCGACGAGGCAGGCGGCCGCGAGGATCGTGAGCAGGATTGCCGTCAGTCTCTGCATGCTCTTCTCCTTGGTCGCGGAGTCGGAAGGGGGGGTCCCGGCCGGTAGTGTAGCAGGGGAGGCGCCTCAGCCGATCACCGGCCACTTCGACGGGACGGTCAGCCCGGCCCGCGCGATCTGCTGCCGCGCGAGCGCCTCCACCCGATCGAAGACCTCCCGCTCGTCGAGCGTGGTGAGGTGGCCGTCGTCGAGCACCACGCGCCCGTCGATGAGGACGGTCCGGACGCTGGCCCCGGTCGCCGCGTAGACGAGGTTGTTGACCGGGTTCAGGAGCGGCCGCCACTCGGGCGCGTCGAGGTCGTAGAGGACGAGGTCCGCGCGCTTCCCCGGCTCGATCGAGCCGATTCGGCTCTCGAGCCCGAGGGCCTCGGCGCCGTGGAGCGTGGCCATCTCGAGCACGCGCTCGGGCGGCATCACGCCGACGTCGAGGCGGGCGTCCTTGTAGATCGTGGCGGCCAGGTACATGAGGCGGAGCATGTCGAAGTGGTTCGACCCGTTTCCGCTGTCGCCGCCGAGCGAGACCGAGACGCCGGCGTCCAGCATCTCGGGGAACCGGCCGTGCGCCGCCAGGCCCTTGATGTGCTTCAGCCCCGCCGTCGGGCAGTGAGAGACCTTGACGCCTCGCCGCGCCAGGAGGGCGATGTCGGCGTCGTCCACGTACACCATGTGGGCGAGCTTGGTGCGGGGCGTCAGGATCCCGAGGGCGTCGAGGTCCGCGAGCGGGACGCGGTCGGAGGTCCGGCGCGAGGGATGGGACGCGAAGTGCATCATGCCCCACCCGGTGCCGTGCCGGTCGGCCAGCGCCCGGGCCCCCTGCATGAGCGCGGGCGAGCAGGTGCCGAAGCCGAGGAGGAGCGGCCAGGCGCCGATCCGCCCGCCGGCCCGCCCGTTCACGCGCTCGAGCATCGCCTCGTTCTCCCGGAGCGCGTCCGCCGTCGTCTGCCGGAGGGGTCCTGGGCCGGCGGCGAGGTCCCACGACCACCGGCCCAGCACGGCGCGCATCCCGACCGTCTCGACCGCCTCGGCGACCGCCGGGACGTCGAGGAGCGTGCCCGCCTCGCAGAACGTCGTCGTCCCGGTCCGGATCATCTCGATGCAGGCGAGGAGGGCGGAGACCTGCTCCTCCTCCGGCGTGATGGCGGCGTAGAGCGGGATCAGCCAGTCGGGCAGGTACCGGTCGACCGGCACGTCGTCGAGGAGGAGCCCGCGGTTCAGGTGCTCCGAGAGGTGGACGTGTGTGTCCACGAAGCCCGGGAGCACGATGCGCCGCCGGCCGTCGATGACCCGGACGGGCGGGCGCGGCGGGCGCACGGTCGCGGCGCGCCCGACCTGGACGACGTCGCGGCCGTCCACGAGGATCGAGCCGTCGGTCAGGATCCGGCGCTCTGGGTCCAGCGTGATGATGGTCGCGTGCTCGATCAGGATCACGCCCGGGACCTCAGAGCAGCTCGAAGGCCGTCAGCTCGACGACGCGCGGCCGGCGCGTCCCGCGCGCGACGGCGATGATGCGGCTCAGCCAGGCCAGGTGGTCCGCGCCCGTCTCGAATCGCAGCACGGTCCGGAAGTAGTAGCTCGCCGGGTCGACCGTCTCGCCCGCGGCGAGCCGGGCGAGGACCTCGGGTGGGCCGTGACGGAGCCCCTGGCTGTGGACCTCGATCAGCGCGCCGTCGTCCGTCTCCAGGGTGTAGTGCGCGTCGAGCCGGGCGGCCCCGTCGTCGCCGATCCACTGCCAGTCCGCGCCGCCCGGGGCGGACACGCCCGCCGAGCCGCTCGCCGCGGAACCACCCGCCACGGATGTCGACGACGCGGCGCTCGCCGAGCGGGGCGTGGCCGAGCGTCACGACGTCCGCCACCTCGACGTGGGCGTCGAACAGGGGCTGGAAGGCGAGCATGGCGCATGGTGCCGCGCGGGCCAGGCGCGGGCAAGCCCCCTCGAGACCGCCGCCACGCGGTCCCTTGACGGTCGCGCGACGCGAATGGTCTAGTGCGTCCCGGGAGGGCCCGAGACATGAAGATCGGCTTCATCGGCACAGGGGCCATGGGACGGCCCATGGCGCGGAACCTCGTCAAGAAGGGATTTCCGGTCGCGGCGTTCGACCTCCAGCCGGCGGTGCTGGCCGCGGCGGTGGAGGCGGGGGCGAGCGCGACGGGCTCGGCGGCCGCGGCGGCGGCGGCGGGCGACCTCGTCGTCACCATGCTGCCGTCGTCCTCCCACGTGGAGCGCGCGTACTTCGGGCCCGGCGGCGTGGTGGAGGGGCTCGCGCCGGGGCGGCTCTGCGTCGACATGTCCACGATCGATCCGGCGACCGCGCGCCGCGTCGCCGCGCGCCTCGGCGAGCGCGGCCTGCGCTTCATCGACGCGCCGGTGTCGGGCGGGGTCGGCGGGGCGGAGGACGGGACGCTCGCCATCATGGTGGGCGGCGATGCGCGGGACCTGGAGGAGGCCCGCCCGGCCCTCGCGGCGATGGGCGCGCACATCGTCCACGTCGGCGCGGTCGGGGCCGGCGCGGTGGCGAAGCTCTGCAACAACCTGATCGCGGGCGTGACCACGGTGGCGGTCAGCGAGGCCTTCCGCATCGCCGAGGGGTTCGGCGTCGACCCGAAGCTCCTGACCCAGGTGATCGCCAACTCGTCGGGCCGCACCTGGATCATGGAGCACAGCCACCCGGTGCCCGGCATCGTGCCCCGCGCCGCCTCGAACCGCGACTACGCGCCCGGGTTCACCGTCGACCTCATGTGCAAGGACCTGGGGCTCGCGGTCAACGCGGCGCGCGAGCTCCGGGTGCCGGTCGCGGTGTCCTCGGCCGCCCAGCAGGTCCTCCGGATGGCCTCGTCGCACGGTTACGGGCGGAAGGACGTCTCGGCCGTGTACCAGTTCCTCCAGGCCTCGCAGGGCGACGCGCCCGTCTAGCGCGGATCAGAGCCGGACGGAGGACGCCCTGAACATCGCGCGAGCCCTCGAGGGCGCGGCGCGCCACCTCCCGGACACGCCCGCGATCCTGTTCGAGGGCGGCCGCACCAGCTACCGGGAGCTCGACCGCGCCGCCAGCCGGACCGCCGGCGCGCTGGCCGCCTGGGGCGTCGCTTCCGGCGATCGGGTGGTCCTCTTCCTTCCGAACATTCCCGCGTTCGCGGTCGCGTACCAGGCCGTCCAGAAGCTGGGCGCGATCGCCGTGTCGGCGAGCGCGATGCTGACCACCCCGGAGCTCACCGCGCTCCTCGAGGACGCCGGGGCCCGCGCGGTGTTCACGGTGGAGGCGCTCTGGCCGCGGCTCGCGCCGCTCGTGGGAGACCTGGTTCCCCGGGACCGGGCGGTGATCTGCGAGGGCGAGGTGCCCGGCGTGCCCGGGCTCGAGGCCTTCGGCGCGGACCGACCCGACGCCCGGCCCGCGCGCGACATGGAGCCCGACGCGCCGGCGGCGATCCTGTTCACGTCGGGGACGACCGGGCGGCAGAAGGGCGCCACGCTGAGCCACGCCAACATCGCGTCCAACGTCTCCGCCGTGAACCGCTACATGCGTCTCGGTCCGGGTGACCGCCTGCTCGTCGCTCTGCCGCTGTTCCACGTCGCTGCCCAGAACGTTCTCATGAACGGCGGTTTCGCGGCCGGGGCGACGCTCGCGCTCCACCGCCGGTTCGACGTCCGGCGCTGCGTGGACGCGATCGAGGAGCACCGGATCACGGTCGTCGTCGGCGTGCCCACCATCTACATCGCGATGCTCGACGCCGGCGTGCGCCCGGAGTCGCTCTCGAGCGTGCGCTTCTACAAGTCGGCGGCGGCCACGATGCCGGTGGAGGTGGCGCGGCGCTGGCGCGCCACGTACGGGCGGACCGTGATGGAGGGTTACGGGCTCACCGAGACCTCGCCGGCCGCCACCTTCAACCACGAGCTCGAGTACCGCGAGGGCTCGGTGGGCACGCCCATCGACCTGGTGGACGTGCGGGTGGTGGACGAGGAGGACCGGGACGTCCCGCCGGGCGCGTGGGGCGAGGTCGTCTTCCGCGGTCCCAACGTCATGCTCGGCTACTGGAACCGCCCGGAGGACACGCGCGTGGCCCTCCGCGGCGGCTGGTTCCACACGGGCGACGTGGGGCACCTGGACGCGGATGGCTACCTCTACCTGGTCGACCGCCTGAAGGACATGATCAACACGGCCGGCCTCAAGATCTGGCCTCGAGAAGTGGAGGAGGTGCTCTACCGCCATCCGGCGGTCCGGGAGTGCGCGGTCGTCGGCGTTCCCGATCGCGTCAAGGGCGAGATCGCGAAGGCCGTGCTGGTGGCGCGGCCCGGCGCCGCGCCCACGGCCGCCGAGCTCGAGGCGTACTGCCGCGAGCGCCTGGCGGCCTACAAGGTGCCGCGCGCCTGGGAGCTGGTCGACGAGCTGCCGAAGAGCGCATCGGGCAAGATCCTGAAGCGCGTGCTGCGCCAGGGGACCCCGGACGAGGGGCCGGTCCGGTGACGCCCTCCCGCCCGGGGCCGTTCCGCGCCGAGCACGTCGGGAGCTTCCTGCGCCCGGAGCGTCTCCTCGCGGCCGCGCGCGAGGTCCGGAGCGGCGCGCTCCCCGCCGAGCGGCTCCGCGCCGTCCAGGACGAGTGCGTTCGCGAGGTCGTTACCCTTCAGGAGGGGCTCGGCTTCCGGTCCGTGACCGACGGGGAGTTCCGGCGACGCGGGTGGTCGGCGGGCTTCATCGATGCGGTCGAGGGCTTCGGGCTCCGGGAGTCCGCGCTCGGCTTCCGCGACGACGCCGGCGAGCGGGGCGTGCTCCCGTCGCCCTACGCGCGCGCGCCGCTCCGGCGCGCGCGCGAGATCGCGGCCGGGGAGTTTCGCTTCCTCCGGGACGCGGTGACCACCGGCATCCCGCGGGTGACGATTCCCGCGCCGGACGTGATGCACTTCTTCCTCGGCCCGACGAGCGTGGACCCCGCGGTCTACCCGGACATCGAGCGCTACTACGCGGACCTCGTCGCGATCTACCAGGCCGAGCTCCGGGACCTGGTGGCGCTGGGCTGCCGGGCCGTCCAGCTGGACGACACCGCGCTGCCCTGCAATTGTGACGCGCGAGTGCGCGCCGAGGTGCGGGCGCGTGGCGAGGATCCGGACGCGCTCACCCGGCGCTACGTCCGCCTGATCAACGACGCGCTGACGGCCTGCCCGCCCGGGCGTCGCGCGCTCCGTCCACATGTGCCGCGGCAACCTGAAGGGCGCGTGGATGGCGGAGGGCGGGTACGAGCCGATCGCCGATGCGGCGTTCACCGACCTTCAGGTCGACGCCTTCCTCCTCGAGTTCGACACTCCGCGCGCCGGGGACTTCCAGGCGCTTCGCTTCGTGCCCGCTCCGGCGCGCGTGGTGCTGGGGCTGGTCAGCACGAAGACGCCCATCCTCGAGTCGGCCGACGCGTTGAAGCGCCGGATCGACGAGGCCGCGCGCTACGTGCCCCTCGAGCGGCTCGGGCTCTCGCCCCAGTGCGGGTTCAGCTCCGCGCCGGGGTCGGGCCAGCCGATCACCGCCGACGACCAGCGACGGAAGCTGGAGCTGGTGCTCCGAGTCGCGCGGGACGTCTGGGGGGCGAGCTAGGCTAGGCCGGACGGCGCGGCGCGCGGCGGGCCGTTAGCCCGCCCGGGCGCCGCCGGCCCGCGCCACCTGACACCACGGACCCAGCCAGGGAAACGCTTGCGGGAAGTGCAGCACGCTCCGGCGCGCCGACCGAGTGATCCAGACGGGGAGCTTGATCAGGCGCTCCCGCAGCGTCGCGACCTGGGCCTCCGCGCAGGTCGTCCCCTGGCGTAGATACTTCAGACGCGAGAGCCATTCTTGTCACTCGCCGAACGACAGTGGTACTCTTCGCTGAATCTAGCTGAATTTGCGTGACGCGCCAATGACGGCCCACAAGGTTCCACCGGGATGGACGGGCGAGCGGTATGTCCCTGAGATCGGTGGGAACATCCGCTTCGAGCACCTGCACCGGTACCTCATCGCCAGAGAGTTATCCCGGAACAAGCGTGTTCTCGACATCGCGTGCGGCGAAGGGTACGGCGCGGCGATTCTCGCTTCCGTCGCGTCGCACGTGGTCGGAGTCGATATTGCCGGCGACGTCGTGGCGCAAGCGTCTTCCGCGTACGCCGCTCCGAATGTCGAGTTCATCGAGGGATCGTGTGAGGCGATCCCATTGCCAGATCACGCCGTCGACGTCGTGGTGAGTTTCGAAACGATCGAACACGTTGGCGATCACCAGGGCATGATGCGCGACATTCGCCGGGTTCTGCGCCCCGGCGGACTACTGGTGATGTCGAGCCCGGATCGTTGCGAGTACTCGGACGCGATCGGCACCCGGAACCCGTTTCACGTCAAAGAGCTCGATCGCGAGGAGCTCGAACGCCTGTTGCGATCATATTTCTCGAACGTGGCTCTGGCCGGTCAGCGCATTCAGGGCGGATCGATCGTGGGCCCTCTCGACGAATCGACCAGGAGCCGATTCGTGAGCTTTCCTTCTGCGGACTCGAACGCGACCGGTGTGCGGGGAATGCACGCGCCCGTCTATCTCCTCGCGCTGGCCTCTGATGAAGGGCTTCCGGCCATGCCCGTCGGACTGCTTGATGGCGGCGCGTTCACGTGGCAGTCGAACCTCGAGGAATTGTTGTCGCAGGCTCACGCTCAATGCGCCGTTGAGATCGGCAGACGTCTCGGCGATGTTGTCCGGCTCGGAGGGGCCACCACCGAGACCATCCGCGCGGAGTTCATTCGGCAGGTCGATCGAGTCTCAGCGCTGTCACACGCAACCTCGGAGGTCCGCGGCGCCCTCGCGGCCGCACACAGCGAACTGGCGGCCGCCCGCGAGCATGGGCGTCGGTTGGAAGAGCACGTCGCCGAGTTGGCGTTTCGACTGGATATCTTGGAACAGAGCCATTCATGGCGGCTCACCGCGCCATTTCGAGCCGCCCGTCGCGTCCTGGCAACGGCAATGCGTCGCGTTCGATCGCGCCCCCGTCTACCTCTCGATGGTCCCACGTCTCCCAAGCACGAGCCAGCTCCTGTCGCCAAAACCGTCGAGCAGCGTTCCGCCAACGCAAACCGACCGTCAATCGTGTGCGTCTCTCACGACGCGCACCTCCATGGAGCTCAGCTGATTGCCCTGAATCTGGTGCGCGTCCTGGAACGCACGCTGAACTACGACGTGCACGTCATCATGTACGGTCCGGGTCTCCTGATGCCGGAGTTTGAGGCGGTGTCCCAGGTGTACGATTTCGCGCGTCCGGCGCTGACCCGGGAAGACAAGCTTGCCGTCGTCCGTGAGCTGTTTGCGCGCGGCGCCCGTATCGCCATCTGCAATACCTCGGTCGTGGGCGAGGCGGTGGAGTTGTTCAAGAGTGCCGGGTTGTCGGTCGTGTCGCTGGTCCACGAGCTCCCGCAGACCATTCGAGAGCTTTCCCTGCAAGAGTCTGTCGAGCGCATCGCGACTCACGCCGATCACGTCGTGTTTCCCGCCGACATGGTGAGGGACACCTTCAGGTCGCTTGTCGATCTGCCCTTGACGCGTTGCGTCGTTCAACCGCAAGGTTTGTTCGCCCCGAGCGCGTACTTTGGGCGGCGAGACGCGGCCAGGCGAGAACTACGGGCTCGGCTTGGGCTGCCCGCCAGCGCCCGAATCGTGCTCGGTGTGGGCTTTGCGGATCAACGGAAGGGCATCGACTGGTTCGTTCAGGCGGGCCTCCGCGTCATCGCTCGGCGAGACGATGTCGTTTTCGTGTGGGTCGGGGCCCAGGAGCCGTCGGCGTTCGCGACGGTCCGCGCCCGCCTGGACAGTGCGGGATCGAATGCACGCTTTCTGTTTCCCGGGCCGATCAGAGATGCCCAGCTCTTCTATGCCGGCGCCGATGCGTATCTGATGACGTCACGCGAAGACCCGTTTCCGAGTGTGATACTCGAAGCGCTGGACGCCGGGCTTCCGGTGATTGGATTCGAGGGCGCGGGCGGTTTTGCCGAGCTGCTTCGACGCGGCTGCGGCGTCCTGGTTCCGTTCGGCGACACCAGCGAAATGGCGGCCGCTCTGCTGCGACTGCTCGACTCTCCCGCCGAAGGCAACGACTTCGCGAGAGTGGGCCGCGAGATCCTCGCGCGGGAGTTCTCATACGTGAACTACGCGCGAGTTCTCGTCGAGCTGGTCTCGGCCCGCAGGCCGAAGGTGTCTGTCGTCGTGCCGAACTACAACTACGCACGGCACCTTCCGGCGCGACTCAAGTCGATCGTCCGGCAGACGTATCCGCCGCATGAAATCATCTTCCTCGACGATTGCTCGAGCGACGACAGCGTCGACGTCGCGACGCCCATTCTGCACGCGTCAGGGCTGTCCTATCGCATCATCACCAACGTGGCGAATCAGGGAACGTACCGCCAGTGGCTGCGGGGAATGCGCGAGGCGACCGGTGATCTGATCTGGATCGCCGAGGCAGACGACGACTGCGCCCCTGAGCTGCTGGAGCGGCTGGTGCCGCAGTTCGAGCGTCCCGACGTGATGCTGGCGTACTGCCAGTCCCGGCCGATCGACGAGCAGGGACGCGAGATCGCGCCGGACTACCTCGCGCATACCGCTGACATCAGCGACACGAAGTGGCGTCGAGCGTACGTTCGACCTGGGCTCGACGAGATCACCGACACGTTGGTCGTGAAGAACACCATCCCGAATGTCAGTGCGGTTCTGATGCGCCCCCCCGACCTATCCGGAATCGAACAGCAACTGCTCGGCCTCAGAAACACCGGCGACTGGCTGGTGTACGTCCACATTCTCGAACAGGGGAGCATCGCCTTCGTGGCAGAGGCCCTGAACTTCCATCGCCGCCATTCCGCGAGCGTCACGATCGGGCACGGCGGTCTCAACCTGATGCGAGAAACCCTGATCGTGCAGCAGCACGTGCTCCATCGCCATGGGATTTCGCCGGACGTCGAGACGAAGCGCCAAGCCAGCCTCCAGGCGACCTACGAGATTCTAGGCCTTCACGCCGAGGGCCCGCCATCCTACAGGGATCACGACTCCCTAAGGATGGCCGATCCAACGTCGACCGGGTAACGCGGCCAGCAGGCGTCCCGTGGACCACGCCCAGTTCATAGCGTGTGGACCGCGCCCGGGAGCTCAGCGTGGCCATGGCAGGCAGCGTACACGCGTTGGCTTCGATGCCGGAGCCTCTGCCCAGTTCGTCGGCTCAGGTCGCGCGCGCGATGACGTGGAACCGGTCTGCGCGACCGGCCAGCGCCGCAATGCGCGCCGGAGGGCGCAGCACGGACGTCAGGACAGGGCGCACCATCATCCCGCTCGCGCTCGTATCGTCGAGGACTCCGAGTCCACGCAAGAGGTAGCCCAGGCTTCTGGCCGTGTCCTTGGTGAGTACCTCGTCGTACGTGCTCACTTGGCTGAAGCCCGTGAGCGCCAGCAGGCGGCGCAGCGTGTCCGGAGAGTACAGGATGACGTGTCGCGGGCATTCGAGCGGGAACCAGTTGTGCCGGAAGAGGCGGAACGCGAGACTCCTCGCGTTCGGCGTGGCCACGTGCAGCCGTCCGCCCGGGCGCAGGACGCGGCGTAGCTCCGTCAGCACCGTCCGTGGATGGTAGAGATGCTCGATGACGTGGTTCATCCGTACGACGTCGACCGACCCAGCCGGCAGGGCGCGCCAGAACTCCGGGGAGGCCAGCGACGCGCGGTGGCCCGCCCGCCGCACCGACTCGACGACGGCGGGCAGGAAATCGACGCCGAGGGTTTGCCAACCCCGCCGCCTGGCTTCGTTCAGGAATGCGGCCGACCCGCAGCCGAAATCGAGCACCATCGCGGCCGTTCGGTCCGGCGTATACACGGCGTCGAGCAGCGCGGGCAGCGGATCCGGGTAGCGCCGCGTGATCGCGGCGTCGATACGATTCGCGATCCGCCGGACCAGGCGGGTGAGAACCGCCCTTCCGTCGGCACGATCCGTCGGCCCCCCTTCCGTTATCGCAGTGTCCCCGGAGCGGGGGAGACCGTCTGCGCCTTCGAACGGGCCGTAGTCGTCGTAGTAGTATTCCTCGATGCGCAACTCGTCGGGCCGTAGGGATTGGTAGACCGCGCCGCAGCCATGACACTGCGAGTACACGAACATCCGCGCGTTCCGGCGGTGCCGCTGGTCACGGGCTCTGCAGATCGTCCGGCGCCGTTCGCTGTCGCACAGCGGACAGCGGGCCACGGACTCGATTGCGATGACGGTGGGCATGGCCATCCCCGGAGTCCGCGCTGCCCCCGTGCCGCCGGTCCCCTCTGTCGAATCGGGCAAGGCTGATCGATAGTGCGCAGCCCCAACATCAGGTACGTCAGCGGCGTCGATCACCTGCGAGCGTACGCTGCGATACTGGTTCTTTTTTATCACGGCATGCTGCTGATCGGCCAGCGGCAGGTGTATGGTAGACGTGTCGAGGAGGCGTGGTTCGAGACCGGCAATCCGTTGCTGGCCGTCGTCTACGAAGGGCACTCGGCCGTCGGGTTGTTCCTGGTGCTGAGCGGCTTCATTTTCGCCTACGGAAACCGGCGCGACGACGTCTCGTGGTCGGGCTTCATGAAGAACCGGGTGTTGCGCATCGCGCCGCTCGCGGTGGTGTTGATGGTCGTGGGGACCTACGCGTTTCCGTCGTCGTTCAATCTCGTCGGTCTGCTCCAGCATGTCGCCCTGATGTCGAACCTGCCCGGCGCGACCCCGCTGGGGCCCTTCGGCGTGCTCTTCTGGACGATCGCCGTCGAGTTTCAGTTCTACCTGATCTTCCCGTTCCTCCTCCCGTTCGTGCGCGATCGGGGCCCGCGCTACGGGGTGGCGCTCATCGGGTTGGCGATCCTGTTGCGATGCGTCGCCGTGTTGCACGGCGCAAACCCTCGCGACCTGTCGTACTGGTCGATCGTCGGCCGCATCGATCAGTTCATGCTCGGGATCCTGCTCGGACTGTACGGTCCAGTGGTGCCATCGCGCACCGCGACGGCGAGGATCGGGATGTTCGCCGGATCGGCGGTCCTTGTCGTTGCGACGCTCTTTGCGTTTCACCGCGCCGGAGGCTGGCCGGTCGTTGCCTGGTGGAAGATCGCCTGGCCGACCCTCGAGGGTCTGATGTGGGCGGTCTTCGTCGCCGCCTACCTCCAAGTCTCGGCGCTGTTGCCCGGCCGGTTGTCGACCGTGCTCTGCTCGCTCGGTTCGACGACGTTCTCGATCTACCTGCTCCACCGGGTCGTCATCGACACGATGACGCTCCGGAGCTGGTTGATCCCGTTGTCGGTCGTCGGCGGCACGCTCAACCATCTGCTGAACGTGCTCGTGATCGTGACACCGATCTCGATCGGGCTGTCGTACCTGACGTTTACCCTCATCGAGAAGCCATTCCTCGAGCGGCGCGTTCGCTACAAGAAACAACCCGTGGCCGCGGTGTCACAGGTCGTCTGATCATGCACGCTGGCTGCCGAACGTCGCGATGATCTTCCTGTCGGAATGGGCCCGTCGGTTCGATCCCGCCGCGAGCCAGTGGCTGATCCTGGGCAAGGGTCCGTCGTTCGCCCGACTTCGAAACTACGATCTCGGCCGCTACCGGACCGCGTCCCTCAACCACGTCGTCCGGGAGCTGCCGGTCGACGTCGCCCACTTCATCGACCTCGAAGCGCTGGCGACCTGCGCCGACTCGGTCATCCGCAACGCCCGCTGGCTTCTCGTCCCACGGCAACCGCACGTTCAATTTCATCCGTCGCTGCGCCCGATCGAGGAGTACTTCGCCGAGGTTCCCGTGCTCGCGGAGATGAGCCGGGCCGGCCGACTCGTTTGCTATCACCACGAGGTGCCCTGGTCGCGAGCGGCCGGAGTGCCGGTGCCACCGGGCGAGCAGCGGCTCCACATCGTGGCGTTCAGCGCCGAAGCGGTGGTCGCCGCCCTGGCGGTGTGTGGCGTCCGCGTCGTTCGCACGCTCGGCATCGACGGGGGCACCTCGTATGCCGAGGCCTTCGCCGACCTTCGCGCCACGACGCGACTGGTGAACAGTCAGCCCAACTTCGACGCCCAGTTCATCAACATCCAACGGATCGTCAGCGAGCACGGGATGGACTACGGCCCCCTCGAGGAGCCGATCCGCGTGTTCGTCGGTACCGACGACTCGCAGATGGTGGCCGCGAAAGTGCTCGAGTACTCGATCCGCAAGTATGCCACTCGGCCGGTCGAGCTAGTGCCGATGCTCAACGTGGTGGCGCCGACGCCCAAGGACCCGCGCAACCGCGCGCGCACGGGATTCTCGTTCGCTCGCCTGATGATTCCGCGGCTCGCCGCCTTCCGCGGCCGGGCCATTTACCTGGACGCGGACATGCTCGTCTTCGGTGACATCTCGGAGATCTGGGAGTTGCCGATGGACGGCGTTCGCGTGCACTGCAGTCGGCAGGACGAGCCGCCGGCCCAGTGGCGCGACAACCCGCACTTCCAGCCGGGCCGACAGATGAGCGTCATGCTTCTCGACTGCGCGCGGCTTGATTGGGACATCGAGGTGATCGTCCGCGGGCTCGATGAGGGGCGATTCACCTACGAGCAGCTGATGTTCGACCTGTGCATCGTCCCCGCGCGGGAGATCGGCGACGCAATTCCCAGCACATGGAACAGCCTCGAGCATTTCGAGCCCGGCCGCACGCGCCTGCTGCACTTCACGGACATGACGATGCAACCCTGGCGGTTCTCGCACAACCCGCGCGGGTCGATCTGGCGGGCGTTCTATCGCGAGGCGGTTGAAGCAGGCGCCGTCGCGCCCGAGTTGATCGAGGCGGGTGCCGCCGCCGGTTACCTGATGCCTGCCCTGCGCCACGATCTGGCTCTTGCCGCCTCCAGCCGGCCCACCGTGCGAGCGTTGGCGTCGGGCGACGGGGTGGGTTCCGAACGACAGCGGGCGCTGGAGCTGGAGGCGATGGCGCTCCGGGCCGAGCTGGATGCCATCCGTCGACAGCCGACCGACGTCGGACGTTGCGCCCAGTGCGAGGCCCTCAGCGCCCAGTGCGAGGCCCTCAGCGCCCAGTGCGAGGCCCTCGGCGCCCAGCGCGAGGCCCTCGGCGCCCAGCTGGCATCTCTCCGAGCCTCGTTGTCGTGGAGAGTGTTCCGGGCGGTCACGCAGCCGTTCCGCGCCACGCGCCGATGGCTTCGACGCTCGGAATGAACGGGTCGGGCGCCGTCGATCACTACTCCCGCCCGGTCCCGTAGCCGTGTGGGCCTGGAAGCCGAAGTCCCGGGATCCGAGGGTCGCCAGCGTCCGCTACCGATGTCTGATCCCGCTCGGGGCGCTCAGGCGCCGGGGTCTCCCGATCACGCTCTTCGACGAGCGCGACGTCGACGAGTACGAGGGAGTCATCTTCTCCAAGTCCTACGACGAGGCGGATCGGAGCGTCGCACGGCGTCTCCGATCCCGGGGCCGCGCGTCGATCCTCGATCTCTGCGACAACCATTTCTACAATCCCTACGCCCTTCCCTTCTACGAGACGGCACGACAGAGCCTGCTGGAGATGATCGGCCTGTGCGACCGGGTCGTCTGCTCGACCGAAACTCTCGCCGGAATCGTGTCGAACGAGGCGCGCCTCGAGATCCGCCCGCTGGTGGTGGGGGACCCGGTGGAGCGCTTCGCGCATTCCGCCACCCGACGCGGACAGTTCCGGCTCCGCCGGCTCGGGCGCATCGTCCCCCTCGCTCGCCGTCGACTTCTCTGGTTTGGCATCCACGGCTCCCCGAACGCGCCATGCGGAATGGCGGACATCGCGTCCGTGGCGGAACCGCTGGAGGCGGCGGGCCGAGAGACACCTTTCGTGCTGGTCGTATGCAGCGATAGCCGCGAGGAATTCGATCGACGGGTCCGCCCGCTGCCTTGCGCCTCGTCCTACGTCGAGTACGACGTCGCTTCGTTCCCCCGGCTCCTGTCGTCGGCCGATGGCGTGATCCTGCCGATCGGCCGCAATCCCTTCACGCTCGCGAAGTCGCACAATCGTCTGACCACGGCCCTGATCGCCGGCGTCCCGGTGGTTGCCGACGGGATCCCGAGCTACCGGGAGTTCGCGGACTTCTGCCACCTCGACGAATGGTCGCGCGGACTTCGCGAAATCCTGCAGGAACCGAGGACGGCCCGGCGGCGCGCCGCCGCGGCCAGGCCGTACATTGACACGAACTGGAATCTGGATCGGGTGGCGGACTCCTGGGCGGCGGCCATCGGCTTGAGGCCCCGGTGAGTCGTGGGAGAAAGCGCCGGCCGCGCCGCCCTTCCCGGAAGCCCGGCGCTAGGATCGAGAGGGGGCGCTTCGCCGCGTGGTCTCCCGGAGGCGAGTGGGGACCATGTAACTACCGAAGAAAAATGGCCGGACGCTAGGCCGGGGCCGGCTGGCGGCGCCGCGAGCGGACGACCTCCGCGGGGGCGCGATCGCCGCTCGGCCGGGGCGGCGCGCTCTCCGGCCGCGCGCCCGAGTCGGGGTAAACGGCCGCGCCCGCGCGGGGCCGCCGGCGCTCGGTACGGCGCTGCTCCTCGGCGGCCGGACCCGCGGCCACGCGGCGCCGCTGGCCGACGCGCCGCTCGTAGAGGACCTCGACGCCCGTCCCGGCCAGCGCGCGGCGCAGGACACGGTAGAGCTCCCGCTGGTGGTGATCCACGATGAGCAGCCACCGCGGCGCCGTCACCGCGTCGGGCCCCGTGTGACGCGCCGCGTCGGCCTTCCGGTCCTCGATCGGCCGGAACCAGCCGGCGAGCGGGACGGTGCCGCTCCGGTCGCACCAGGGACAGCGCTGCGCCACGGTGAGGCAGTCGCAGTCGAGGCACAGCCGTGCCTGCTGGAGCGACAGTCCGGCCGGTCGGGAAGGTCCGGTCATCGGCATACCAGCGTCCACTCGGATGGAAGCAAGGGCGAGGCCACGGTCTCGTCGTGGCTAACCTCGCGGAATCATGATGCGGCGATCCTGACGCTCGACGGCGAGTCGCCAAAATGGGACGGTACGCCTGCGCGAATCCGTCAGTTGGATGCCGTCAGCCGGACGGAGTGGAGAAACGCCTCCCCCTCCTCGACCAGCGGCTCGCCCGGGGCCAGGAGGGACGGCGTCCCCTTGACGCGCCGCTCACTGTAGCCGACGGTGACGATGCGCCGGGGATGGGTCGGGTGGAGGCAATCCACGCCGCGCGTGGTCGTCAGGAGGACCTTCCCGCGGAGCGCCGGGCTGGGATGGTTCTGCTCCTCCTCCTGCTGCTCCCACCGGACGCACTCGCCGCCGAGGGCCTGGTCGACCCGGACCTCCGTCAGGGTGATCACGTACGCCGTTTCCCTTCGCTGGAGCTCCTCGACCCCCCGCCGCTTGAACGCGACGAGGTCCTCCGCGCGCGCGGGTCGCCCGTCGACCTCCGCGACCCACGCGGCCGCGTACACGGTCGGGACCGGCTCCGTTCCCACCTTCTTCGTGAAGTGGATCCGGCCCCGTGCGGGCGGAAGCGCGTACCAGTCGGCGCCGGGCGGCGCGCCGACCGAGAACCCCGGTCCCGCGAATCGCTGCGCGGGATCGCGGCCGGGCGTCAGGGTCGTCGTCGCGCAGCCCGTCGCGGCCAGGATCGTCAGTCCCGCGAGCGCCGCCGTCAGGAGCGTCGATCGTCCGGTCGGGGTCGCCATCGGAGCCTCCGCGTGGGCGCGCATCGCGCTCACGGCTCCGCCGCGAGGAGCGCCGGGCGGATGCGCGCCTGGAGGTCGGGGTCCTGCTCGTCGAGCATGACGACGTCGCTCCCCTCCGTCGCGGGCGCGCCGAGGTGCACCGACCGGATCCGGCCGTCCTCGCGGCAGTCCACGGCGAGGATGCGGGCCGGGCGCCCCGCGGCATCGGCCTCCTGGTTCAGGCGGTCGAGCGTGGTGAGGTCCGCGTGCTCGCAGCCCGGCGGGACGCTGATGCCCGTGACCGAGGTCCCGCGCGCGGCGGCCGGCACCCCCTGGGCCCGCTCCTCCGCGGCCTGGGCCTCGGCGGAGATCGCGGCGGCCCGCGCGTCCATCGCCTCGGCCTCGGCAGCGCGGCCGCTGGCCCGGAGCGACGCCGCGTACAGCCCGAGCACCGAGGCCAGCTCGCGAGGCCGCGCGTTGTCCGCGTGCTCATGGAGCCGGATGACTCGCTGGTAGAGGAGGCCGACCTCCGGGCTCGTCGGGGTCGACGCGGCCACGAGGCCCGCCAGTCTCAGCGCCGTGAGGGCGGCGTCCTCTGACTCTCCGGCGCCCGCCCGGTCGAGGATCGTGAGGGCGTCGCGGTAGAGCCGGGTCGCGTCCGCGGTGTTCCGCTCCCCGAGGCGCACGCCGGCGAGGTCGCGCACGGCCATCGAGGCGGCGACGGTGTCCGGCCCGCCGCCATCCTCGCACGCCTGTCGCAGCCGCTGAGCCTGCGCGGCGTTCTCCTTGCCGGCTTTCGCGGTCCACCGGCCCAGCTGGACCGGTCCCTCCACCGCCATGGCGAGGCCGACGGGGTTGCCGGTGGCGAGAAACCCCATGAGCCCGACTCCCACCGCCAGGGGCGCCAGGACGACCGTCGCGGCGGAGCGGCCGGCGACGGACTTCCCGGCGTAGTCGAGACGCTTCGCGAAGTCCTCGCACTGCCGCGCCACGTCGACCGGCGCCGTCGGGGCGCCCACGCCCTCGCTCGCCGCGGGGCCCGGCCCGCGACGGGACGCGGCGCAGCCCATCAGGGTGAGGCTCATGACCAGCGCGGCGCCCAGGGCTCGCTGTGTCCACCGGATCCATCCCATCGTCGGGCCTCCCTCGTGGTCGGGGTGAGATGTGCGACGCATGCCCAGTCAACGAGGCACGAAGGGTGCCAGCGCCGAAGAGCCCGAGACGATTAGGATTTCCGACTCCGCCCGAGTCTGGGACCCGCTGGGTCCCCCAGCGGAGCTGGGGGGAACGTCGTCAGTCGCTCACGAGCGGGGAGCAGTCGCGGCGCACTCGCCGATGAGGCCGGGGCCGCCGTCCAGGGGGCTGGACCCGTAAGGCCCCGCCATGCTCTGCTGGCCGAGGATCGGCAGGGGACCCGGAGCCGCTCGGGAACATTCGCGCGGCGCGGCCCGTTGCCTCATCGAGAGGCGCCGGCCTCACGTCGACGTGCACGACCAACGATCATCCCGAACCGAAGGGGGCACCATGACGAGCGGGTGGCGGTGGGCTAGTCGGTGGAGCGGTGGCGGCGATGCTGGCCCTGTCGGCCGGCCCGGCGCCGGCCCAGTCGGGGCCGGTCAAGATGGAGTGGCTGTCGTGGTCCATCTTCCGGTTCACGTCGCCGGGCGGCAAGATCATCGTGACGAATCCGTTCGTCACGAACCCCGACAGCCCGGTCAAGGTGCCGGACTTCCCGAAGGCCGACGTGATCCTCGTCGCCGACGGGCATCCTGACGAGGTCGGGTCGGCGCACGAGATCGCGATCCAGACCGGGGCGAAGGTCGTCACGCCCCACGAGATGTGGGCGAATTTCTTCCAGCCGCGCAACGTGCCAGAGGCCCAGATGTTCCGGAGCCACCCCGGCGACTGGTACCGGTTCGACGGCATCACGGTGCGCAACGTCAACTCGGTGCACGGGTCGGGGACGCCCGACAAGTACGGCGGGCCCGCCATGGGGTTCATCATTCAGTTCGAGAACGGCCTGAGCGTCTACTTCGCCGGCAGCACGGCGCTGACCATGGACATGCAGCTGTGGGGCATGCTCTACAAGCCCGACGTGGCGATCCTGCCCCTGAACGCGAACCGGGACCCGCAGGACATGGTCCACATGGTCCGGCTCCTCCGCACGGAGAACCCGAACCTGAAGACGGTCATTCCCCACCACCACCGGCTGCAGCCGCCGGCGGGCGCGCCGACCCCCGCCACGCTGGAAGCCGCGCTCAAGGCCTCGGGGATGCCGGTGACGGTCCTGAACCCGGATCTCCGGAAGGTCTACGACCTGACGAAGTAGCTCGCCGGTCCTCGCTGGAGGGGGTCCCGGCGACCCCCTTCAGCGCGTCTCAGTCGCAGCGCTTCAGGAAGATGTCCCAGAGCTTCGCCGGGCGCCCGCTCTCGTTTCGCACGTCGTGGGGCGTGAGCCCCGGCATCCAGTAGACGCCGCCCGGCGCGAGCTGCTGTCGCCCGGTCGGGCTCTCCACCGTCAGCTCGCCCTCGATCAGGATGCCGATCTCCGACTCGATGCTCTGGTGCCGGCCGGTGGCGCCGCCGGGCGCGAACGTGAGGAGCGTCACCCGGATCGACGGGTTCTCGAGGACGATCTGGCTCGTCGGGAGCTGCGCCGCCGCGGTCGGAGGGATGAGCGCGCCGGCGAGGAGCGCGAGCGCCGCCAGGGCCGTCTTCATGTCGTTCTCTCCTGTCGGTGGGGCGTCTACCTCGTTTCCACGATGGGCTGGGCGATGATCCAGAGGCTCACCACCGTGTAGCCGACCATCAGCACGAGCATGGGCAGCTGGCTGCGGAGGGCCGCCCGCCGGTCCCGGTACTCCCGGAGCGCGACGACGTGGGCGACGTACACGGCGAGGACGTGGCCGAGGACGATGGCGACCACGGCCGTGTACCAGACCGCGCGCGCGCCCACGAGGCCGATGTCCGGCCGGTACCGGGCGGTGCCGAACAGGTTCCAGCCGTAGCCGAACGGGTCGGAGGCGAGCCGGATGAGGAGCTGGCCCTGGATCAGGAGGTACGTGAAGTAGTGGGCCAGGTGGTACGCGATCGCGATCGGGACCAGCGACAGCACGAAGAGGCGGGCGACCGTGGCCGCCGGGAGCTGGTCGTCCCCCATCCGGGCCATCCAGCGCGCGAACGCGAGGTAGACGAGGACGAAGAGGAGCGGGAACAGGAGGAGCCCGCCGGTGTCGATGACGGTGAGCCGCGACTCCCCGAGCGGGGTCAGCGCCGCGTAGAGGGCGCCCTCCAGGCGCGCCCACGCGGGCGTCGCGGTGAACCCGTCGAAGGTCACCGTCGAGAGCAGGAGGAGCACGAACGCGACCATCGAGGGCGTGACGTCCGCGGTGTTGAGGAGCCCCGCCGCGAAGGGGCGGAGGTTCCACTCGCGCCTCGCGGGCGCGGCGCGCTCGAAGCACTCGCCGCAGTCGACGCAGGTGCCGTCGCGCGCGCCGCAGGCGACCCCGCACCGTCGGCAGGCCTCGCGGTCGGTGACGCGGACCTCCGTCGGGGAGAAGCGCGCGAGGACGCCGAAGGCCGTCGCGAAGGGGTCGCCGTGGCGGAGCCACGAGGCGCGACCGAAGAGCGCCATGCCGGTCCAGGTGAGGGCGGAGTACGCGACGACGAGGTGGCCGAGCCGGGCCGGGATGCTGCGGCCGGTGTAGATCAGCTCGATCCAGGCGAAGGCCAGGAAGAGCAGGGCCGCCGGCCAGACGCCGAGCCGCGCCGGGTAGCGGGCCGGCGCGCGCCACGGTCCGAGGAGCGCCTCGGCCCAGCCGAAGAGCGCGGCCCAGGGGTTCACGACCGCCCACAGGTTGCCGACGAGCGCGGAGAGGTAGGCGAACCCGACCCACCACGCCACCCAGATGAAGGTGGGGGCGAGGTTGCGGGTCGGGCTCTGGTCGCCGGCCAGGGCGGCGGCGACGACGAGGACCAGGAGCGCGACCGAGGCCAGGCGGACCGCGAACCGGACCCGCCGCCCCGCCAGGACGCGTCCGAGGCGGAGACGCAGGAGGTTCAAGCGCCAGTAACCCCGGGCGCCGGGACTCGCCGTGACGAAGAGCCCGATGATCGCGAACGAGAGCGCCACCGCCGCGGCCGCGGCGGCGGCCCACAGCCAGAACGGGACCGGCAGGTCGTAGCGCTGGCCGAACCCGTGGGCGAGCGCGACCCGCGGCGCCAGCGCCCCGAGGACCGCGGCGCCCCACGCCAGCCGACCTCGACGCGCAGTCACCGGGCTCCGGCGCGGCGGCGGGTCAGCGGGGATGGACTTCGAGATAGCCGACCGTGCGCTCCACGCCCGGCCCGTGGATCTCCACCGGGAAGCGTCCCGTGGCCTTGGCCGTGAAGCGTAGCTCGGCCGCCGACTGGGGCACGAGGCGGGCCTCGAGGTCGTAGCCGTGGATGTGCAGGGTGAACGGCCGGTCGGTCGTCCACCTGAGCGTGACCTCGTCACCCTGCTGGACTCGCACGAGCCGCTGGGCCTCGGGGAGCCGGCCGTCCTTGAGGGCGAGCTCGACGAGCCGGGGCTCGGCGACGGCGGTGGCGACCAGGAGCGCCGCGAGGACGCCCACGCCGAGGCGCATCCACCGGATACCGACGCGGTCCCGCGAGCCCGTCACCCCGACCTCCCCTCGCTCGGCGTCACTTGCTCCGGACCTGGTCGATCCGCGCCGCGGCCTGCTCGAGGACGGCCGCCACCGCCGGCATGTCCTTCACCGGGAGGTACAGCGTCGTCGGCACCTCCCAGACCGCCCGCTGGAGGAGGATCGGGAGGTCGCCCGTCTGCACGTAGCCGACCGCGTCGCCCCGGATCTGGAGCACGCCGATCCGGAGGGTGCCGGCGTGGAAGTCGGCGTCGACCGAGTCCGGCCGCGGATCGCCGGCGGGTCCGATCGCGGCCCGCGCCATGTCGGCGACGGCCTGGGCCAGCGGCCGCACGTCCGTGCCGTCCATCAGCCCCGTGCCCAGGCGGAACAGGTCCCCGGCCGTGCCCGTCGAGACCGACAACGTCACCCGGAGGGCGAGGGACCGCCAGTCGGGCCGGCCCGTCTGCTGGGCCCGCAGCACCTCGATGACGATCTCGCCTGCCCGCGCCCCGCCGACCGCCGCCAGGCGAGGGAGCGCCGGCAGCGCCATCGGCGCGACTGGCAGGGTGGCGATCGGGTACGACTCGCGCACGCATGGCGAGCAGGCCGACAGCACGAAGCGCTCGAACACGGTCGGGGGTGCGGCCGGCGACCCGTCCCCATTGGCGCGGGCGACGGAGGGCGCCGCGGCCAGAGAGACGAGCAGGCCGAGGACGAGGCGTCGCGGCATCGGACCTCCGGCGCTCGATCGTCGCGCGGGACGGTCCCGCGCCACGACGATCTTACCGCGTCCCGGGGAGGCCGGTGGGCAGCAGCCTCCCCCGGGACGCGGCCCGCCCGGGGGCGGGATCTACAGCGACCGCAGGAAGTTCAGGAGGTCCTGCTTGTCCGACTCCCGCATCTGGTTGTACCGGTCCACCGTGGCGTTCGCCTCCGACGGCGGGTACTTCGAGGTGCCCGCGCTCCGATGCGCCTGGATCGCGTCGGTTAGGTCGCCGGTGCGCCCGTCGTGGAGGAAGAAGAGCCGCTTCCCGAGGCCCCAGAGCGGGGCGGTCCGGAACTCCGCCGGGCCCGCCTCTCCCTGCAGGATCTCGTCGGCCAGCTCCGCGCCCATGTTGTGGAGGGCCAGGTCAGAGTAGAGATTGACCACCTTGTTGCGGAGCGCGACGACCGTCGAGAACTCGCTGGTCCGGAGGGTCGGCGTGTGACAGAGCGCGCAGCCCGCGTCCGCAAACCGCGCGCGGCCCCGCGTGATCGACGCGGCGCCGCCCGGCGTGTCCGGAGACGGCACCGGCGGCGCCAGGAAGCGCTGGAAGTTGGCGAAGCTCGCAATGGCGCTGATCTGGCTCACGCTCGGCACGACGTCGTTCGGCACCATCGTGGTCTGGCAGCCGGGGGTCTCGTCCCGCTCGCTCTGGAAAAGCTCGTTGGTGATGCCCATCTCGACGTTGTAGGCCTCGCCGGAGAAGAGAGTCAGGGACTTGTTCTGCGCTTTCCATCCGAACCGGGAGATGGTGCCGTCGTTGCCGTTGCGGTTCGCGGTGCCCGAGACGTTGATGTGATTCACGCGCCCGCGGATGCCGAACGCCGACTTCTGGCTTCCCTGGGCCGCGAGGTTTGCGACGATGGCGCTGTCGAGGATCTGCTCGATCAGGCCCGCTCCGAACACCGGGCTCGGGATCCGGAAGGTGACGTTGCCCGCGCGGACCTGAGGCTCGAAGCTCTCCTGCCGGATGTTGCAGTTCGGCGCGTCGTGGTGGCCGGCGATGACGAAGAGGGCGTGGACTCCGCCGTCCCGCGAGCCGTCGCTCTTGAACCGGAAGCGGACCTCGCGGATGGGACCGTCACGCCGGATGAACGACGGGATCACGTTGGCGCTCCCGAAGCCCAGGTCGGCGGGGTCGACCACGCGAAACAGCGGGTTCGCCGCGGGGCTCGAGCCCCCGAGGGCCGGCTGCTGGTGGCAGCCCCCGCAGCTCACGAAGTTGAAGCGGGGCCCCACGCCCTCGGGGACGGTTTCCTCTTCCTCGAACTCGTCGAGCCCGGCGGTGAACATCGTGCTCTCGTCCTCGGTGAGGCCGGCGAGCGGAGCTCCGGCGCCCGCCGGTCCGGAGCGGGGGCCGAGATCGCGAGCCCGCGTGAGCAGCTGGGCCTGCGTGGGTGGCACGTGAAGCCACGGCGACGCTCCGAGGACGACGCCGATGGCGACGATGACGATGGCGAGCTTGCTCTTCACGGATCCTGTCCTCCTCGAGCGGCCGAGGCGGCCGCTCGGCCGCGACGGGCGGCCGGTCACGGCGAGGACAGCAAGGGGGATGCCATGGGACGCCAGGCAGCGCGCCCTGAAGATTCGCGCGTTCCGCGCGAGAGGCCGGTCGCGCCGCTTCTCAGCCCCCGGAACCACGAGGCCGGTTGTTCTCAGGGATGAGAACGGAACCCGGGGCGGGTGCCGCTCGTTTTCTCTGATTCAGCCTTGTGAGGCGACGCGGAGCACGCTACTCTCGGACTCAGTACCCCGATGACGACCACCTCGGTCCGTAACGCTCCGTCCGGCTCCATCCGCGGAACTCGGCGATGACTGCCTCGATCCTCGTCGTGGACGACGAGTCCACCACGCAGGACACGCTCGGCCTGTTCCTCGAGACCGAGGGATACCGCGTGGCGACCGCCGGCAGCGGCGAGGAAGCGCTGGCGCGGATCGAGGCCCAGGAGTTCGACCTCATCCTGGCCGACGTCGTCATGCCCGGGGTCAACGGGTTCGAGGTCCTGGAGCGGTCGCGCGTTCTTCACCCGGGCGTGGCGGTCATCCTGATGACCGGCCACGCGACGGTGGAGATGGCCATCGAGGCCCTGCGCAAGGGCGCCTGCGACTACCTGCAGAAGCCGTTCGTCCTGCACGACCTGGCGCGCGTCGTCCAGCGCTTGCTCCGGCGCCGTCCCGACCCCCCGGCCCCCGCCGTCCCGGCCCGCGCGCGCCCCGCGCTCCCGGGCGAGGATCTCCTGGTCGGCGACAGCGCCGCCCTCCGCCTGGTGCGGGAGCAGATCGCGCGGATTGCGCCGGCACCGAGCAACGTGCTCATCACCGGCGAGAGCGGCACCGGCAAGGAGCTGGTCGCCCGCGCCCTCCACGCCGCCAGTCCGCGCCGCCAACGGAAGCTGGTGCCCCTGAACTGCGGCGCCATTCCCGACTCGCTCCTCGAGAGCCAGCTCTTCGGACACGTGCGCGGCGCCTTCACGAGCGCCGTGCAGGCGAACCCGGGCCTGTTCGTCACGGCGCAGGGCGGGACGCTCTTCCTGGACGAGATCGCCGAGCTGCCGGTGCCGCTCCAGGCGAAGCTCCTGCGCGTCATCGAGGAGCAGCAGGTGTGGGCCGTGGGCGCGACCCGGCCACAGCCGGTGGACGTGCGCATCGTCGCCAGCACCAACCGCGACCTCGCCGCGGACATCGAGGCCGGACGGTTCCGGGCCGACCTCTTCTACCGGCTCAACGTCGTCCACGTCGTCCTGCCGCCGCTGCGCGAGCGCCGGGAGGACATCCCGATCCTGGTCGAGCACCTGGTCCGGCGGCTCAACGCCAAGCTGCACCGTCGGGTCACGGGGATCGAGCCCGAGGCTATGCAGGCCCTCCTGACCTACGGCTGGAAGGGCAACGTGCGCGAGCTCGAGCACGTGCTGGAGCAGGCGATGATCCTGGGCGACGGCGACGTCATCGGGCTCCGCGACCTGGCGGGCGACGTGGTCGGCCCCACCGCCGCCGGGCGCCCGACCGATCTGCGCCTGGCCGTGCGGCGCTTCACGCGGGACCACATCCTCGACGTCCTCTCCCGGACGGGCTACGACAAGCGCGCCGCGGCCCGCGTTCTCGGAATCAGCCTCGCGTCCCTCTACCGGAAGCTGAACGTCGAGCCCCCGGAGGACGACGAGCCGGAGTGAGGGGCCGCGCCTTCCCGGGACGACCGAGCGGGGCCGGTGGTACGCTGGAGCCCGCTGGCCGTCCGGACTGTGTGATCGGACGTCCCGTGCCCGCAAGGAGGCGACGACCCATGCATCGCGTGTGGATCGCGGGTGCGACCCTCTTGGCGCTCGCGCTCGTGTCGGAGGCCCAGCAGCCCGCGCTCTCGCCCGGCAAGAAGGAGGCGCCCTTGGCGCAGGATTCGCTCTATCGCCTCTCGGTGAAGACCCTGGAAGGCGAGCCGGCCGACCTGAACGCGTACGCCGGCAAGGTGACGCTCGTCGTCAACGTGGCGAGCCAGTGCGGTTACACGCCCCAGTACACGGGCCTCGAGAAGCTCTACACCGACCTCAAGGGCCGGGGATTCGTCATCCTGGGGTTCCCGAGCAACGACTTCGGCAGCCAGGAGCCGGGGACCGCGACGGAGATCCGGCAATTCTGCACGCTGAACTACGAGGTGACCTTCCCCCTGTTCGAGAAGGTCGTCACCAAGGCGGGGTCCGGCCAGTCGCCGGTGTACGCGAATCTCCAGCAGCAGTCGGGCGAGCTGCCGAGCTGGAACTTCGCCAAGTACCTGGTGGCGAAGAACGGGAAGGTGGTCAAGTTCTACAAGAGCGGGGTCAAGCCCGACGACGCGGGCCTGCGCAAGGACATCGAAACCGCGCTGCGGTAGCGCCCGGCGCGGCCCCGTGACGCGTCCAGGACCGGTCGCTTCGCCCATTCACCGGTGGGCCCGCGCGGCCGTCCCGGCGGCCGCTCTCCTCCTCGCCGCGGCGTGCGCGACGCCGGTCGGCGTCGACCCGATCACCCCGGAGACGTACCAACGACAGGCGACCGCCGACGCCCTCACGACGGGCGCCCCGAGCCAGTTCTCCGACCAGATCCTCCAGCGCTTGAACCTGCGCGACCGGTACAAGCGCGAGCCGACGGCCGCGCTCGCGGAGCTCCACGCCAGCCTCGGCACCGAGGGCGGTGAGAATCGGCTCTTCGCGCTCGCGGAGCTGTCCTACCTCCACGCCGAGCGAGTCCACGCGCGCGAGTACCACCTGGCGGCCGCCGTATACGCCTACGCATTCCTCTTCCGCGAGCCGGCCCAGCCGGCGCCCGATCCGCTCGATCCCCGGACCCGCGTGGCCGCCGACCTCTACAACCGCGCGCTCACCGAGGGGCTGATCGAGCCGGACGGCGGCGGGGTGGTCGTCGCGCCCGGCGAGCGCCTCTTGCCGTTCGGGCGCCTCGACATCGATCTGCCGGCGGGACCGCCGACCTGGGCCGGCCGCCAGCTCCAGAACTTCGTGCCCGCCAGCCACGTGGCGCTCCGGGGCCTGCGGAACCGCTACCGCCAGGCGGGCGTCGGCGCGCCGCTGGTGGCCGGCCTCGCTCCCGTCGATCACGTCGCGATCCGGAACAGCCTGGTTCCCCCCCGGCTCAAGGTCCCGGTGACGGTCTTCCTGCGGCTCGACCAGGTCCGGGAGGGCCTCGCCACCGGGCGGCTCCACGGCGCGCTCGAGGTCTACACGAAGGACGCCGCGAGCCGGATCGTGGTGGAGGGCCGCGAGGTGCCGCTCGAGTTCGAGATGAGCGCGGCGCTCGCGGCCACGCTCGACGGCGCGCCCGTCTGGGAGTCCGAGCTGCGCGGCTTCCTCAGCGGGAACTTCGTCGAGGGCGGCGGCGGGGTGCTCTACATGCTGTCGCCCTACCGCCAGGGCCACGTGCCCGTCGTGCTGATCCACGGCACCGCCTCCAGCCCGGCGCGCTGGGCGGACCTCGTCAACGAGCTCGAGGCGGACCCGCGGATCTCGTCGCGCGTGCAGTTCTGGCTCTTCAGCTACAACACGGGCAACCCCCTCCTCTATTCGTCCGGCCTCCTCCACGACGTCCTGACGAAGTCCGTGGCGGCGCTCGATCCCGCGGGCGCGGACCGCGCCCTTCGCCGCATGGTCCTCATCGGCCACAGCCAGGGCGGGCTCCTGGCAAAGCTGATGGTGGTCGACGGCGGCAGCCGCTTCTGGGACACCGCCAGCGAGACGCCTCTCGACCAGCTGCGGGTGTCCGACGAGACCCGGGCGGTGCTGCAGCGCTCGATGTTTCCCACGCCGCTCCCGTTCGTCGAGCGGGTCATCTTCCTGGCGACCCCGCACCGGGGCAGCGACATCGCGGCCCTCGTCGTGGGGCGCTTCCGGTGGCTTGTCGACTGGGCGCTCACCCTGCCTCCGAGCCTCCTGCGCCTCACGGGGGAGGTCATGACGGGGAGCGAGGACCCGCTCCTCCGGTACCGGCTGCGGCAAGGCCTCCCGCGGAGCGTCGACAACATGAGCCCCGGCAACCCGGCGATCCGGACGCTCGCGAGCCTGCCCATCGTGCCGGGCGTGACGGTGCACTCGATCGTCGCGATGGAAGAGGGGGGCACGCTCGCCGACGGCGGCGACGGCGTCGTGACCTACCGGAGCGCCCACCTGGACGAGGCCGCCTCCGAGCTCATCGTCCAGTCCGGCCACTCGGTGCAGGGCAACCCCCAGGCGATCGAGGAGATCCGCCGCATCCTGCTCCAGCACCTCGCTGCCGGGCCCGCGAGCGCGTGGTGACGCCGGACGGGCGCGGCGCCGTCGCCGCGCGCCTCCGGGGCTGATCCGCGTGGCCCTGCGAGTCCTGGGGTGGGGCGCCGTCGTCCTCGCGCTCGCCGTCGCCGGCGCGTGGGGGACGCTCGCCCTCCACTACTCGGACCTCTCGCCGGCGTGGCTCCGGGCTGCCCTCGCCGTCGCGTTCGCGCTTCTCGCGCTGGGCGCGGTCGGCGCGATCGCCGCGGGGTGGCGGCGCCGCACCGTCCTCGGCGTCTTCGCGGTGGCGCTCCTCGGCCTCCTCGGGTACTGGCGCGGGATCGCGCCGTCCAACGACCGCGACTGGGCGCCGGAGGTCGCGCGCCTCCCGTACGCCACCGTTGACGGGGACCAAGTCACGCTCCACGACGTCCGGAACTTCGACTACCGCACCGAGACCGACTTCACGCCCGGCTACTACGACCGGACCGTCGACCTCCGGCGGCTCGACGCGGTCGACCTCGTCACGTCGTACTGGATGGGGCCGGCGATCGCCCACGTGTTCCTGAGCTTCGGCTTCGGCGACGAGCACGTCGCGGTGTCGATCGAGGCGCGCAAGGAGCGGAACGAGGGGTATTCGTCGATCCAGGGCTTCTTCAAGCGCTACGAGCTCATCTACGTCGTCGGCGACGAGCGCGACCTCATCCGGGTCCGGACCAACTACCGCCAGGATCCGCCGGAGGACGTCTACCTCTACCGGGTCCAGGCGCCGGTCGAGAACGTGCGGCGCCTGTTCCTCGAGTACGTCCGCGCCATCAACGCGCTCCGGACGGCCCCGGGCTTCTACGACACGCTCACGACGAACTGCACGACGACGATCGTGCTCCACACGCGGGTGAACCCGGACTCGATGCCGCTCAGCTGGCGGGTTCTGCTGAGCGGCTACGCCGCGGAGTACGCGTACCAGCGAGGTCGGCTCGACACGAGCCTCCCGTTCGAGGAGCTCCGGCGACGGTCCCGGATCAACGAGGCGGCACGGGCCGCCGACCGGGCGCCGGACTTCTCGCGGCGCATCCGCGAGGGGCGGCCGGGGTGGGGACGCGGGACGGCGGCCGGGTCCTGACGGGCGGCCCTCAGCGGCCGGGCATCCCCAGCTGTCCGCGCGTGGCCATCGCGTCGAACCAGTGACCGTACGGGTGGAGCAGGGCGGTCTGGAGCAGGTACCAGCCGCGCGAGTGGCCGCGCGCCCAGAACTCCTCCACCCAGCGCCCGGCGTCGACCAGGAGCGCCTCGTCGGCCACCACCGCGCGGATCCGCTCGGGCGCAACGAGCTCCTCCCAGGCCGCCGGCGCCAGGGCGGCGGCCACCGACCGCGTCCGCGCCGTGACCGCGCGCGCGTAGTCCCGGAGCGCGGCCGCATCGATCCGCGCGCTGAGCGCCTCGACCTCGACCGCGCTCATGCCGGACCCGACGTCCGGCCGGTCGACCCCGAGGCGGTCCCGCCAGCCGCCCTCGTCGAGCACCTGGGGTCGGTCGGCGACGAAGCGGCTCACCGCGGCGTCCTCGACCCGCATGGCGTGCCAGGCGAGCCAGACGATCGAGTTCAGCCCGTGCGGGCGTCCACGAGCCTGCGCGTCGGTCAGGCCCTTGAAGAGGTCGTCGGCGAAGCCGGCGTGGATCGCGTCGTACCGCAGATGGAAGAGCGTGAGGGCGTCCATCAGGGGATCTCCTGGTCCGGCCGGAAGTCGCGTCGTTGCCGGGTGCGCCCCGGCCGGCTACAGTGCTCGTGTCGGCGGCTCTCGCTCCGGCAGCGGTCGGGCCGGCCGGAGCTCGGCGCCGCGCCGGCGAGGGAGGGTTCCATGAGTGAGGAGCGTCTCGAGGACGAGGTCGCCCGCCTGCGGGCCGAGAACGAGGCCCTCCGGGCTCGGACCCAGCGCGGCAACCAGATCCGCGTCAGCGACAAGGGCGGGGTGTCCGTGTACGGGCTTGGCCGCTTCCCTGTCACGCTCTACAAGGAGCAGTGGCGCCGCCTGCTCGACATGGCCGACGAGATCCGGACCTTCATCAAGGCGCACGAGGGCGAGCTCAAGACCAAGGACTGACCGGCTCGGCCCGCGCGCCCCGGCCTAGAAGCGAACGCTGAAGCCGAGCACCGGGCCGTGGAGCGTCGTGTCCCACTTGAACTGCCGGAGCCCCGATCCCGTGCTGTAGTCCTGGTAGAGCGCCTTGTAGCCCACCAGCACCGACCACTCGACCCCGGCGCCCTGCCACCGGTACCCGAGGAGCCCCGTCACGGACCACGTGAGGTCCGAGCCGACGCCGAAGCCGCCGACGTCGCCGGCGACGAGCAGGAACACGTGCGGCGAGAAGTGCACGCCCAGGCGGCCGCCCACGATGGGGTCGATCCAGTCGACCTGCTGGTTGAGCGACGGCGCGCCCCGCGTGTCGAGGTCGAGCTCGAGCGACGTGTAGCGCCCGCCCCCGTAGATGTCGAACGTGAGGCCGGGGACCCGATCGGCCGTCGTGTCGAGCAGCCGGAACTGGGCGCCGAAGTCGACGAACCACATCCGGGTGGTGACGTCGAGGCCGGTGGCGCCGGCGTCCTCCACCTTGGTCTTCACGTAGAAGAAGTCCCCGAAGACGCCGATGGGGCCCCGCGAGATCTCCAGGTGGCCCTGGAGCCCGACCAGGGTGTCGGTCGTCTCGAGAAGGTCGAGGAAGCTCGCGTCGAGATGCGCGCTGGCGCCCTTGATGGTCACGTCGCCGTACATCCCGGCCGCCCAGAGGTACGGCGCGACGGTGACGTGCCAGGCGTTCGGGTCGTCGTCCTGGGCCCGGGCGAGGGACGGGATCGCGGCGACGAGCAGTCCGGCTACGAGCACCCCGGCGAGTCGCGCTCTCCTCACGTCGATGTCTCCTCCCTCGCGGCGGACGGGCCGACCGACCGGCCCGGCGGCGCCCGGGTCCGGCGACCCCGGGGGCCCAGGGACCGGCCTCCGGGGAACGATAGTAGTGTAGTTGTACCATGCCGGAGGGGCCGTCTCTCAGCAGGTCTTCACCACGGGCGCGTCGAGCCCTCGGCCGCCCGCCGTTCTCGCTCGCGCTGATCGGCCTGGTCACGCTCCTGACCGCGGTGACCGGCGCCACGCTCGGAGCGCTGGCGTGGCGGGAAAAGCTCACCGGCTCGCGCGCCCTCGTGGACGGTGCGATGGCGCAGGCCGCGCGCATGACCGCCGATCACGCGGCCGCGTTCGTCCGCCATGCCGAGAGCACCGTCCGGCTGGGTCCCTCGCTGGTCGCGCGGGGCCTCCTGGATCCGGACGACTTCCGGGCGCTGGGCGAGTTCGCGCTCGGCGTGCTGAAGGCAACGCCCCAGCTCGCCTGGGTCAGCTACGGCGACCGCGCGGACCGCTTCGTCGGCGCCTGGACCGACGGCGCGGACCAGTTCTACCTGAACCGGAGCTTCCCCCGGAGCGGCCGGATCCGGCTCGAAGAGGACCGCATCCTGCCTGGCGGCCGCCGGGAGCGCGTGCGTGAGCTGGACGACCACCGCTACCGTCCCCGCGAGCAGGCCTTCTACCGCCTGGCCGAGGCGCGGCGCGGCATCGTGTGGACCGAGCCCTACCGCTTCTACGACGGGGGGCTCGGGGTCACGTGCGCGATGCCGCTCATGGACGGGACCGGCGCGGTGCGCGGGGTCTTCACGGTCGATCTCTCCCTGGACGGTCTGTCGCGCTTCGTGGACGACCTCCACGTGTCGCCGCGCGGGCGGGTGTTCATCGCCACCGGCGACGGACAGCTCGTCGCCGCGCCGAGCGGCGTCGACGCCGCCGGCATGGCGACGCGGGAGGACGCGGCGCTCGTCGGCGAGGTCGTGAGGGAGCTCCGCGCGAGCGTGGCGACGGGCCACTCGTTCCAGCGCGACGGCGAGCGCTACCTCGGCCGGGCGGCGGCGTTTCCGGTCGGCGACCGGCAGTGGATCACGGCGGTCGTGGTACCCGAGCGCGACTTCACCGCGGCCATCGAGGCCCAGACGTGGCGGGCAGCGGGGCTCGGCCTGCTCGCCCTCGTCCTCGCGCTGGCCGGCGGCGTCTTCCTCGCCCGGTGGATCTCCGAGCCGCTCCGCGAGCTCGGCGCCCAGGCGCGCCGGATCCGCGCGGGCGACCTCGACGTCGGCATCGTGCCCCGGAGCCGCGACGAGATCGGCACGCTCGCCCGCACCATGGCCGAGATGGTCCAGGGTCTCCGCGACCGCGACTTCATCCGGGACGTCCTGGGGCGCTACGTCAGCCCCGAGCTGGCGGAGCAGGCCGTGCGGGACCGCGGGACCCTGCGCCTCGGCGGCGAGATCCGGACGGTCTCCATCCTGATGTCGGACCTCCGCGGCTTCTCCGGCCTCTCCGAGCGCCTCGGCCCCGAGCGGATGATCGGCCTCCTGAACCGCTACCTCGGGAGCATGACGCCCGTGATCCTCCGGCACGGCGGGACGATCAACGAGTTCATCGGCGACGCGATCCTGGTCCTGTTCGGCGCTCCGTTCGAGCGCCCCGACGACGCGGAGCGGGCGGTGCGCTGCGCCTGGGCGATGCAGCGCGCGATGGCCGGGTTCAACGCCGAGAGCCGGAGCCAGGGGCTCCCGCCGCTGGTGATGGGCATCGCGGTGCACTCGGGGCGGGTCGTGGCCGGAAACATCGGGAGCCAGGACCACATGAAGTACGGGGTCGTGGGGCCGCCGGTCAACGTCACGGGCCGCATCGAGGCGCTCACGGTCGGCCCGCAGGTGCTCGTGTCGGAGTCGACGCTCGAGCGCGTTCGCCACCTCGTCAGCGTCGGGCCCGGGACCGCGGTGGCGGTGAAGGGCGTGCCGGAGCCCGTGGTCGTCTACGAGCTCCAAGGCGTGGTCGGAGAGGAAGGTCTCGACGGGTCCGGCGACAATGCGCTCGCGCCCGTCGATCTGCCGGCGACCGCGCGGGTCGTGGACGAGACCAAGCGCGTCGACGAGGCGGCGCACGCGGTCCGCGTGACGCGCATCGGCCGCGAAGCGGTGGAGCTCGTCACGCGCGCGCCGCTCCCGCCGAGCCGACCCGACCTCCTGCTCGCCGTCGACTTCGGGGACGGTGCCTCCCCGGGCGGGAGCTACGTCCGCGTGGCGGCGCGGGAGCCCGCGGACCCCCTCGACCCGGCCGCCCTCCGGATCCGCGCCGTGTTCACGTCGCTCGCCGAGTCGGACCGCGCCCACATCGACCGCCTGGTCGCCGCCCTGCCGGCCGGGAGCGGTCCGGAACCCGTCCTGGCCTAGCCGTTCCTCACCGCGACGCGGCGGCGCGATTGCAGTAGGATGGCCGGGCCGGATCGCCGCCCCGGCGGGCGTGTCGATCGCGGTCCAGGAGGGTACCGATGAAGGCAGGCCGCTGGTGGGCCGGGCTCGTGACCGGGATCGCGCTGATGGCGATCCTACCCTCGATCACGGCCGCCGCGTCGAAGTCCGGCGGTGGCTCGGACAAGGCCGTCGAGCTGCCCGAGCCGCTCACGCGGGACGCGATCCGGGAGCTGGTGGCGCGCTTGAGCGACGAGGAGGTCCGCGCCCTCCTCCTGACCCAGCTCGACAAGGTCGCCGCGCCCGGCGCCGCCAAGCCCCCGCCCGGCTCGATGGCCGCCGGCCTTGCCGACGATGTCGACCGCGCGCGGACGGAGCTCGGGGCCATGCTCCGGGCCGTGCCGAGCGTCCCGGCCGAGCTCGCGGCCGCTGTCGGCCGATTCTCCGAAGGGCGCTCGTCGTATCACCTGCTGGTCGTCGTCCTGGGCTTCGCCCTCATGCTGGTCGTCGGCTTCGTCGCGGAGTGGGTGGCCCGGCGCCTCCTGACCGGGATCGGCAGCCGAGTCGAGCGTGCACGCGAGCATGCCCACGACGCCAACGGCGGCCACGTCGTGATGCGGGTGCTCATGGAGATCTTCCTCCTGGGCGTCTTCGCCGTGGCCGCCGCGGGAACGTTCCTGTTCTTCTATCAGGGCCACGTGGCGAGCCGCGAGCTGATCGTGCACCTGTTTCTGGCGACCCTCCAGGCCCGAGTGGCGATCCTCATCGCGCGCTTCCTGCTGGCGCCGCACGCGCCAGCCTCGCGGGCGTTGCCCTTCGACGACGCGTCGGCGCGGACGCTCTACCGCGGGGTCGTGAGCCTCGCGTGGCTCTTCGTCGTGCTCGACGTGCTCGTGGGCTTCATGGTCCACTGGCAGGTGCCACGGGCGCCCTACCTCGTCGTCTCGTCCCTCGGACGCATCCTGTTCGTCGTGCTCTTCCTCCGCCTGGTGTGGGGCCTCGTCCGGCCGATCGCCGCGATGATCCGGGGCAACGGGGCGAGCAGCATCCGCCGGATACTGGCCGACCTGTGGCCGGTCCTCATGACCGTGTACGTGCTGGGCCTCCTGGTCGCCCTGACGATCGAGGAGCTGTCCGGCCGGTCGCGCACCGGTCGTGCCGGCCTCCTGAGCCTTCTCGTCGTGATCGTGCTCCCGCTCGTCGACATGGCGCTCTGCCGGCTGCTCGACCGGCGGGAGGGGACGAGCGTCTCGGGCGCACGGGCCAGCTTCGGACCGGTCATCCGGAAGGGCGTGCACATCCTGGTCACGGTCGCCGGCCTGCTTCTGATCGTCGAACTCTGGGACATCGACCTGATGGACCTGGCCAGCCGGGGCTTCGGGGCGCGCATAGCCGGCGTCGTGGTCAACATCGGCCTGACCGTCATGCTCGCGTACCTGGCCTGGCAGCTCGCCAAGACGGCCATCGACCGGCGGCTCGAGCGCGAGGCGGCACCCAAGGCGGCGAGCGAGCCAGGCGAGATCGGCGGGACCGGCGCGTCGCGGCTCAAGACCCTCCTGCCGCTCGCGCGCGGGACCATCTTCGCGGTGCTCTGCGTCATGAGCGTGCTGACCATTCTGGCCGCGTTCGGCGTGAACATCGGGCCGCTTCTGGCGGGCGCGGGCGTGGTGGGCCTGGCGGTGGGCTTCGGCGCCCAGACGCTCGTCCGGGACATCATCTCGGGCGCCTTCTACCTGATGGACGACGCCTTCCGGATCGGCGAGTACATCGACGTCGGCGAGGCCAAGGGCACGGTCGAGAGGATCGGGATCCGCTCGATGCACCTCCGCCACCACCGGGGGCCGATCAACGTGGTCCCGTACGGCTCGATCCGCCGCATGACGAACCAGAGCCGCGACTGGGTCGTGGAGAAGCTCGAATTCCGGCTGACCTACGACACCGACATGGCGAAGGTGAAGAAGATCATCAAGCGGATCGGCCAGGAGCTGCAGGCCGACCCCACGCTCGGCCCCAACATCCTCCAGCCGCTGAAATCGCAGGGCGTCCTCGCGATGGAGGACAGCGCGCTCCTCGTCAAGGCGAAGTTCACCGCAAAGCCCGGCGAGCAGTTCGTCATCCGGCGCGAGGCGTACCAGCGGATCAAGCAGGCGTTCGACGAGGCCGGCATCCACTTCGCGCACCGGCAGGTCACGGTCTTCGTGCCGCCAGGCGAGGGCGGCGCGGGCGGCGCGGCCGCGGCCGCCGCCGCTGCGGCCGGCGGCGCGGTCGCGCCCGCGCTGGGGGTCGAGGCGGCCGAGGACAAGCCCGTCTGAGAGCCTTCCGCGCCGCGACCGGTGTCATGGCGGCGCTGTTCCTGTTCGCCGCCGCCGTCCAGTACAACGACCCGGACCCGCTGCGGTGGATGGGGATCTACGGCGTGGCCGCGCTCGCCTGCCTCCTGTCGCTGGCCGGCCGGCTGCCGCGATGGATGCCCGTGCTGGTTGGTATGGTCGCCCTCGCGTGGGCCGGCACTCTCGCCCCCGGCGTCGGGCGAGTGTCGATCGGCGAGATCTTCCAGTTGTACGGGATGCTGAGCGAGCCGGTCGAGGAGGCCCGCGAGATGGGCGGTCTCCTCATCGTGGCCACGTGGATGGGCGCGCTCCGGCTCGCGGGCGTGCGTCCGGCGCGGTAGGCATCGCGCCGTCCCGCCGTCCGCGCCCACGCCCGCCGCGTCGCTCCGCGCCACCGGCCGGCCCCGGCCACGACGTCGCCGACCGCGGGCGCGGGGAGATCAGCCTCGTCGCCGGAGTAGCACGGTCCCGCGCCCGCAGCGCCCTCGGGGGGAATTCCTGCCTGCCCCGGCTCTCGCGCGACCCATAATCGAGCCGGATGAAGGTCCTGGTCGCGCTCGCGACGGCGCTGGCGCTGGGTCTGGCGGCCGAGTGCGACGCCGCGTCATGGTGGCCCGGGTCGGCTGCGGCCGCCGTCGCCGCTGTCGCCGCCGACTCCGCCGCGCCCGAGACCGCGAGGGGCGACCTCCCGGCGATCCGGAAGGCCGGCGCCCTCCGCCTGATCGTCACCGGTCCCGACAGCCTCCAGCGCGCGAACGACCCGAAGCGCGAGGAGCAGGCGCTCGCCGCGGCGTTCGCCCGGAAGCTCGGCCTCCGCGTCGTGCCCGTCGTGGTCTCGGACCGGAGCCAGCTGATCCCCGCGCTCCGGGCCGGCCGCGGCGACGTCATCGTCGGCTCGCTCGCGATCACGCCGGAGCGCGCGGAGGAGATCGCGTTCACCCGGCCCGTCCGCTTCGTGGCCCAGGAGGTCGTGGTCCCGAAGTCGGACCGGAGCGTGAAGAAGCCGGCCGACCTCGCCGGCAAGACCGTGACGGTCCGCGCGTCGAGCTCCTACGCCTCGACGCTCGCCCGCCTCCAGGCCCGGGTGAAAGGGTTCGAGATCAAGACGGCCCGCGAGACGGAGGACACCTTCGACCTGATCCAGAAGGTGGCGCGCGGGGAGGAGGCCGTCACGGTGGCGGACTCCGACATCCTCGCCGCGGCGCTCACGTTCGAGCCGGGCGTGAAGGCCGCGTTCGCCCTCGCCGAGCGCGACCTGATCGCCTGGGGGGTCCGCAAGGAGAACCCCGCGCTCAAGGCCGCCCTCGACGCCTTCCTCGTGGAGCGGGCGCTCACCGGCTACAAGGACCGCGCGGTCCGGGCGGATCTCGACGCGATCCGGAAGCGCGGCGTGCTCCGGGTGCTGACGCGCAACTCGAGCACGACGTACTTTCTCCACCGTGGCGAGGAGCTGGGCTTCGAGTACGAGCTGGTGCGGGAGTTCGCGCGGACGCTCGGGGTGCGCCTCGAGCTCGTGATCCCGCCGTCCCGCGACGCTCTGCTCACCTACCTCCGGGAAGGCAAGGGAGACCTGGTCGCCGCGGGGCTTGCCTCCACCCCCGAGCGGCGCCAGGAGTTCGCCTTCAGCGCGCCCTACAACCGGGTCAGCGAGCTCCTGGTCGTGCCGGTGACGGACAAGACGACGCGGAGCCTGGCCGATCTCCGGGGGAAGAAGATCGCGATCCGCCGGTCGTCGAGCTACTACCAGTCGCTCGCGCCGCTCCAGGCGCAGCACGGATTCGAGCTGGAGCTGGTGCCCGAGGACGTGGAGACCGAGGACATCCTGGACGCGGTGGGCGAGGGGAAGCATCCGGCCACGGTCGCCGACTCGAACATCGTCGACGTCGAGCTGACATACAGCGACGCGGTGCGCGGCGCGGGCCCGATCGGGGAGCCCCGGGACATCGCCTGGATGCTCCGGAAGGACCAGCCGCAGCTCAGGGCGGCGGCCGACCGGTTCATCCGGCGCATCTACCGGAGCACGTTCTACAACATGACCGTGACCAAGTACTTCCGGAACACGCGGCAGATGCGGGACGCGGCGAGCGAGAAGCGATCGGACCGGGCCGGCCAGCTGTCCCCCTACGACCCGCTGGTGAAGAAGTACGCGCAGATGTACGAGTTCGACTGGCGGCTCGTCACCTCCCAGATGTACCAGGAGTCGCGCTTCGACCCGCGCGTCCGGAGCTGGGCCGGAGCGCTCGGGCTCATGCAGGTCATGCCGCGGACGGCCCGCGAGCTCGACGTCGGGGACGTGCGGAAGCCCGAGACCGGGATTCACGCCGGTGTGAAGCTCCTCGCGCGGTACGCCGCGATGTACCGGGACCCGGAGATCGCCGAGCCGGATCGCCTCCGGTTCACGCTCGCCGCCTACAACTGCGGGCCCGGTCACGTGGCCGACGGCCGTCGGGTCGCGGCGGACCTCAAGCTCGACCCGAACCGCTGGTTTGGCCACGTGGAGAAGGCGATGCCGCTGCTGGCGAAGCCCAGGTTCGCGCGGGCCGCGCGGTACGGCTACTGCCGCTGCGGGGAGCCCGTGAAGTACGTGAGCGAGATCCAGGCCCGCTACGACTCGTACTCGAGCCTGATCGCGCTCCGCTGAGAACCGCGCGCGCGGGGCGCGCCCCGCGTCGGGAGACGTGACGGATGTTCCCCTACCGGGACGAGAACGAGACGATCCGCACCCCCTACGTCACCTTCGTCCTGATCGCGCTCAACCTCGGCGCCTGGCTCCTGATCCAGGGCGCCGGCTCGCCGCTGGCGCTGGCCACGTCCATCTGCGACCGCGGCCTGATCCCCGGCGAGCTCACGCTGAGCCTGCCGCCGGGGACGAGCTTCCCCATGGGTGCCGGAGTGACGTGCCTCACCGACCCGGGCCGTCAGATCGCGAACGTCTTCACGTCCATGTTCCTCCACGGCTCGTGGATGCACGTCCTCGGGAACATGTGGTTCCTGTGGATCTTCGGGAACAACGTGGAGGACGCGATGGGCCGCTTCCGGTTCGTCGTCTTCTACCTCCTGACCGGCGCGGCCGCCGCCTTCACCCAGGTCTTCCTGACCCCGGCCTCGCCGGTCCCGATGGTCGGCGCCTCGGGCGCGATCAGCGGCGTGATGGGCGCCTACATCGTGCTGTACCCGAACGTGCGCGTCTTCATGCTGATCCCGCTCGGGTTCATCATCACGTCGATGGCCTGGCCGGCCTGGATGATGCTCGGTTACTGGCTCCTCCTCCAGTTCGTGAGCGGCCTGACCGTGACCGTGACGGGACAGGAGGGCGGCGTCGCCTTCTGGGCGCACTTCGGCGGCTTCGTGGCCGGGGTCGTCCTGATCAAGCTTTTCGCGCGCGCGGACTACCTGGCCGAGCACCAGGCGCGCCGGTGGCGCCCGCAGCGGCTCGGCTTCGGCTCCTCGCGAGACGACTGATCGCGACGCTCCCTTGCGACATGCGCGCGCCGCGTTGACGGTCCGCGCAGGCGGCGCTAGACTTCTGTCGTTGCGAGCCCAGGAGCGATCGATGACGAGAGTTCGACCCGCACGGATCGTGGTGCCCGGTCTCGCGGCCCTCGTCCTCCTGGTCGGGCTCGCCTCCTGCAGCGGCACGCGGCTCAGCGACGTCTGGCGGGATCCGGCGTTCTCCGGCGGCCCCTTCCGCTCGGTGGCGGTGTTCGTGCTCGGCGCGGACCCGGCCATCCGGCACCTCGTCGAGGACGAGTTCGCGCGTCGCCTTCCCATGAATACCCGGGGGATCGCCAGCTACGGCATCGTCCCGGAGGCGGAGCAGGGCGACTTCGAGAAGGCGCGGGCGCGCGTCCGCGCCGGCGGGTTCGACGGGGTGGTCATCGGGCGCCTCATCGGCGTGGAGGGCTCGGTCCCCTGGGCGAGCGGCAGCCTCCAGCAGGTACCGATCTCGTACCGGACGCTCTCGAACTACTACGTCGATTCCTACCAGGAGGCCGAGCGCGCCAGCGCGCTCCGCGCCCCCACGGTGGTGAGAGTCCAGACGAACGTGTACGCCGTCGCCACCGAGGCCCTCGTCTGGTCGGCCGCGAGCCGCACCTTCGATCCAGCGGCGACCCGCGACGTGGCCGGCGACCTGGCCAAGGTCGTCGTCGCGGAGCTCCAGCGGATCGGCGTCCTGGCGGCGGAGTGAAAGGATCGCAATGATGCGACGGAGACAGGCGGTCCGGATCGTGGCGGTGGCGCTCGGCGCCGCGCTTTTCCTCCCGACGCTCGCGGCGGTGCGGCCCGCGTGGGCCGACGACGCGCTCGAGGCCCGGCAGCTGGTCGAGCGCTCGGTCCTCACGGTCGAGAGCTTCGCGGCCGACCCGAACTACCAGGGCACCTGGCGGGACCTCATGAAGGAGGCGAAGGGCATCCTGATCTCACCCTCGGTCGTGAAGGCCGGGTTCATCTTCGGGGGATCGGGCGGCAGTCTCACGTTCCTCACCCGCGACGGCAAGGGCGGGTGGAACGGCCCGGCCTTCTACACGGTCGGCGGGATGAGCTTCGGGCTCCTGGCCGGCGCCGAGGCGGCCGAGCTGGTGATGGTGGTCCGGACCGAGCGCGGGGTGACGCGGCTTCTCAGCTCGAGCGCGAAGCTCGGCGGCGACCTGAGTGTCGCGGCCGGGCCGGTCGGCGCCGGCGTCGGGGCGGCCGGGCTCACCGCGGACCTCATCATCCTCTCCCGCGCGAAGGGGCTCTACGGCGGCATCTCTCTCGAGGGGTCGGTCCTGGCGGTGCGCGACGGCTACAACCAGGCCTACTACGGCAAGGCGGTCACGCCGTCCGACATCCTGATCAAGGGCGCCGTCAAGAACCCCGAATCGAGCCGCCTCATCGACATGATGAAGAAGCTCGCCGGTCCGTGACGAGACCGGGGCCCCGGACCTGATGCGCCGTGTCGCCGTCGCGGTCCTGATCGTCGCGGTCGTGCTGGCCGCCATCGTCCCGTCCGCCCAGGCGTGCGGCGAGTGCGTGGCGCTCGGCGTGGTCTCGTTCCTGGCGTTCGCCGGAATCGTGGCCGCCGCGACGGCGCCGCCCGTCGTGTACGCGGCGCCCGCGTACTACGCCGCGCCCTGGTCGTACCCGGGCGCCTACGCCCCCGCGGGCGCCTATCCGCCCGCGTACTATTACGGCGGCTATTCCCCCCCGCGCTACTACTACCCCGCCGCGTACCCGTCCGCGTACGTCGCCGCCCCGCCCGCCGTCTGGACCGGGCCCCGCGTGGTCCAGTACGCTCACGGCCGTTACGAGCTGCGGGGCGACGGCGTGCGCGCGCCCTGGGCGTGGGTCTGGATCCCGAACGGGCCGCCCGCGCCGCCCGTTCCCGCGAACCTGGACGGGCCGGAGGGGAGCGGCGCCGCCCGCGAGCGCTGACCGGCTAGGCTGCCGCGAGGCGCCGGGCTCGCGCGGTCCAGATGCGACCGTCGAGCCAGTAGTGGCAGAGGAGTCCGGCGGTCAGGAAGGGCGCGAGCCCGGCGACGCCTGACCCGGTGATCAGGGCCCAGCTGCCGATCCCCACCACCGGCCACACCGCGAATCGGGCGAGGCGCCGCGCCTCGCCGACGAGTCCCCGCGACGCCCCGCCGCCGTCTCGCCGGGCCAGCGCGTACGTGAAGTAGAGGTACTGGACCTCGTGGTGGAGCACGAGCACGAGGAGGTACGACGCGCTCCAGGCCCCGACCACGTAGGCGCTCCCGAACGCGACGGCGTTGGCGAGGACGAGCCAGCGCTCCGCCGGGTGGACCGCGTCCGCGCCGGATTGTCCTGTCGTCCACGCGAGGTAGCCGAGGACGCTCGCGAGCGCCAGCCCGCCGAGCACCGCGAGCACGGAGGTCGGGAGCCCGAGGCCCAGGAACGCCTCGCCCTCGGAGGTCGTCGCGGTGCTCGTGAAGTACCCGATGGAGGCCGCCATCGGGAGGTAGAAGGCCGCGGCGAGGAGCCGGCGGTGCCCGGGAGAGCGGGGCCCGCCGGCGCGCCGCTGGTAGTGGAGCGCGATCCCGAGGTTCTGGCGACCGCGGTGCCAGGCGCCCAGGTAAAGGATCGTCGTGCCGAGGACGAGCGTCCGGTCGCTCCAGACCAGCGCGTACGTGGCGGCCACGATGGCGAGCGGGATCAGGACCACGTCGACCGGCATCCGGCGCCAGAGCCGGCGGCGCCACACGGCCTCGTAGGTCGCCCCGAGGTGGAGCTCCGAGAGGATCAGGTCGGCCAGGTCGAGCTGCCGGTCACCGACGAGGTAGAGCGCGGCCGCCACCGCGAGGAGGACCGTGGCGCCCCCGGCGCCCGCGACCCAGAAATCCGCGGTCCGGGACACGAGCCACCAGTCGCCGCGCTCGCGCGGCGCAGCGGGCCGGGCTCCCGCCGGAGCGGAGTCCACCCCGCCGACGGCGCCCAGGTCGAGGGCGTCGGAGACGACGGCACGCATCGCGACGGATGGTATCGCGCGCGCGGTCGCAAGGGGAGAGGCATCGCGCGGGGGCGGCGGTCGGGGACCCGGGCCGTCCCTCGGGACCTGCTCTCGTGTAACACGGGCCCGCGGACGCCGGATGACGACTCTGTCACGAGACGACGAAGCCCGGCGCCCGCCATGGACGCGCGACGCGGGCCGCCCCGGACCGGCGGCCGGCTCGCGTCGCGCCCGTCGGCGGTCCCTCAGGACTTGTGCGCGAGGCCGAGCCGGAGCTCGAGGACCGTCCGGACCTCCTTCGCGGTGTCACGCCAGAGGCTCTTCTCGGGCGTGGTCGCGTACGCCGCCTGCATCTGCGACCGGAACTCCTGCAGCGCCGCCTCCTGCTTGTCGGGCGGGGCGAGGTCGGTGGTCTTGGCGCGAAGGGCGAACGAGCGCTGGGTGGCCGTGTGGGGCCGCTCGATCCAGAGGCCGATCTCGTTCCAGTCCTGGTCGAAGAACACGATGACCGGGATCGACCGGTAGCCGTTGTTCAGGTAGAGATCCGTGATGTCGAGGTTCTGGTCGCGGAAGAAGACGCGCATCTCGCAGTGCGGCATGGCCTCGACGATGCGCGCCAGCATCGGGGAGTTGCGATGCACGTCGCCGCACCAGTTCTCGGCGAGCATGAGAGCGTAGCGCACCTGGCGGAGGCCCGAGAAGAAGAGCCGCTCGTCCTCGGTCAGGGACGCGTGGTGGTAGTTCTCCTCGGTCCGGGCGCGCGTGTCGCCCATCTGGGCCAGGTAGTCCTTCCAGGTCATCCCGGTGCCGAACCGGTGGGCGTCGAGCGGGATCTTCATCTGGGCCATGTCGAGACTCTCCTTTACGATCGGTCGGTGAAAGCGTCGGCCGCCAGCGGGTTCGATGTTAGCAGACCGCCTCGGCCGGCGTCGGGGGCGGCTCAGGCGCCGCGGACGGTGTCCAGGATCTGGGCCGGGTGCTTCGCGGCGTCGGCCACGCGCTTCCAGTGCTTCCGGACGCTCCCGTCGGGGCCGATCCAGACGCTGGAGCGGATCACGCCGGTGGTCTTCTTCCCGTAGAGGATCTTCTCCCCGTAGGCGCCCCACGCGGTCATGACCTTTCGATCCGGATCCGAGAGGAGCGTGAAGGGAAGCCTGTACTTGGCGGCGAACTTCTCGTGGGACGCCGGGCTGTCGGCGGAGACGCCCAGCACCACGACGCCGGCCTTCTGGAGGTCCTTCCACAGGTCGCGGAACCCGCAGGCCTCCTTGGTGCAGCCGGGCGTGTCGTCCTTGGGATAGAAGTAGACGATCACATCCTTGCCCTTGAAGTCGGCCAGCGAGACGCGCCGGCCCTCGGCGTCCTGGAGCGTGAAGTCGGGAGCCTTCCGGCCTTCGGCGATCTTCGACATGCGTCCTCTCTCCGGCGCCCGCCGCGGGACGGCGGCGGGCCGGCTGGCGGGTGAGTCAGGCGCGGCGGACGGTGAGCTTCACGGCGGGCGAGAGCGTGTTGTGCACGATGCAGGCGCGCTCCGCGATCGTGACCAGCTTGTCGAGGACGTCCGCGGCGACGCGGGCGCCCCGGACCTCGAGCTCGATCGCCTCGAAGCGGGGCGGCGCGGAGGCGAGCGTGCCGCGGACGGTCACCTCCAGGCCTTCCACCGGGACGGCGCGCGCGCCCGCCGCCGCCACGAGGTTGCTCATGAAGCACCCGCCCAGGGCGACGAGGAGGAGCTCCCCACCCATCGGCCCCCGGTCGAGTCCGCCCTTCGCGGTTGGCCGATCGACCAGGATCCGGTGCTCCCGGACGGCGCCCTCGGAGGTCGGCGTGGTGTGCACCTGGGTGATCGTCGCGACGAGATCCGACACGGCAGGTTCCTCCCGAGCCCGAAGACGGACGGCCCCACCTGTTTGACGTCGCGGGGCGCGCCCGGGATTCGCCCGGCGCGCCCGGTGGGCCCGCGGGGGGTATGGTACCCTGAGCCCACGTCCGATCGGCGCCCGCCGATTGGCTTGTCCATCACTCGCAAGGAGGCATTCGTGATCAGGGTCGGAGATCGTCTGCCGGAAGGCACCCTCACGGAGTTCTACGAGCAGGAGGCCCCGGGCTGCACCGTCGGACCCAACAGCTTCCAGGTTGCGGAACTGGCCAAGGGGCGCCGCATCGTCGTCTTCGGGCTGCCGGGGGCGTTCACCCCGACGTGCTCGGCCAAGCACGTGCCGGGCTACGTGACGGCGCACGATCGCCTCCTCGCGAAGGGCATCGACGAGATCTGGTGCGTGTCCGTCAACGACGCCTTCGTGATGGGCGCCTGGGGCCGCGATCAGAAGGCTGGCGGCAAGGTGCGCATGATGGCCGACGGCAGCGCGACGTACACGAAGGTCCTCGGCCTCGAGATGGACCTGACCGCGCGCGGCATGGGCGTTCGCTCCCAGCGCTACTCGATGCTGGTCGACGACGGCGTGGTCAAGGCCATCCACGTGGAGCAGCCCGGGAAGTTCGAGGTCAGCGACGCCGAGACCATGCTCCGCAGTCTGGGTTAGCGGGCCCGGCCCCGCCTCGGCCGTGTTCGCCGTCCCGGCGAGGACGCCACGCGCGCTGCCGGTGTCGTGAGCGGCCGACCGGCGGCCCGACCATGAGGTCGCCGATGACCGCCGCGGCGAGCGGCCCGGCGCCCGCCTCCGAGCCGGAGTGGGCCGGCTGGTCGGACGAGCGTCTCCTCGACCTCCGGCTCTCGGACCTCGGCGTGACCACCCACGCCGGGGACCTGTCCGACCGGATCGACCAGCTGTACGACGAGCTCAAGAACCTCGGGCTCCGCTTCCGGCCCCACTTCTGGCTCTCCGACGAGTGGTACTGCCCCGACGGCGTACCCGGGGTGGCGATTCCCTTCTACCTGGCGCACCCGCGCCTCGCCCGCCTCGAGCTCGCGCAGATGCTCGAGGTCGAGGGGGGAACTCCCGAGTGGTGCATGCGGCTCCTGCGCCACGAGACGGGCCACGCCATCGAGAACGCGTACCGCCTGCGGCGGCGCCGGGCCCGGCAGAAGCTCTTCGGCAAGTCCTCGGAGCGCTACCGCGACTGGTACGTCCCGCGCCCGTACAGCCGCCGCTTCGTCGTGCACCTGGAGCAGTGGTACGCGCAGAGCCACCCCGACGAGGACTTCGCCGAGACGTTCGCGGTGTGGCTGGCGCCCGACTCGAACTGGCGCGAGCGCTACGCCGGGTGGCCCGTCGTGAAGAAGCTCGAGTACGTGGACGCGACCATGCAGGAGATCGCGGCGGCGCGACCGCTCGTTGTCTCGCGGGCCCGCGTCGATCCGCTCTCGCGCCTCCGGAAGACGCTCCGCCAGCATTACGAGCAGAAGCGGCGCCACTACGGCCTCGACGCGGACGTCTCCTACGACCGCGATCTCCGCCGCTTGTTCTCTGCCGCGCCGGAGTTCCGGGACCGCCCGCCCGCCGCGCGGTTCCTGGGCCGGATCCGCCGGGAGGTGCGGCGGCGGGTCGCGCAGGGGACCGGCGTGTACCAGTACACGATCGACCAGGTGCTGGGGGACATGATCGACCGCTGCCGGGAGCTCGGCCTCCGGGTGGCGGTGCCGGAGGAGCAGGCGAAGCTCGACTTCACGATCGCCCTCACCGTGCAGACCATGAACCACCTCCACAGCGGGCGGCACCGGATCGTGCGATGAAGCCGCTGCGCGTCCTGGCGCTCGTGCACCGGGACCTGGTGCCGCCGGACGACCCCGGCGACGCCGACATGCTGGCGGTGCCCTGGAAGACGGAGTTCGACGTCGTCAGCACGCTCCGGGAGCTCGGGCACGAGGTCCGCCCGCTCGGCGTCCGGAGCGACCTCGGCGTGGTCCGGCAGGCGATCGAGGAATGGCAGCCGCACATCGCCTTCAACCTTCTCGAGGAGTTCGACGGCGTCGCGACCTACGACCAGAACGTCGTGGCGTACCTCGAGCTCCTGCGCGTCCCGTACACGGGCTGCAACCCCCGCGGCCTCATGCTGAGCCGCGACAAGGCGCTCTCGAAGAAGATCCTGGCCTACCACCGGATCCCGTGTCCGGACTTCGCGGTCTTCCCGCTCGGGCGCGCGGTCCGGCGGCCGCGGCGCCTGTCGTTCCCCCTCATCGTGAAGTCCTTGACCGAGGACGCCTCCCTCGGCATCTCGCAGGCCTCGGTCGTGGAGAGCGACGAGAAGCTTCGCGAGCGCGTCACGTTCGTCCACGAGAGCCTGGGGACCAGCGCGATCGTGGAGCGCTACATCGAGGGGCGGGAGCTGTACGTGAGCGTCGTCGGCAACCGCCGGCTCAGCGTGTTCCCGGTCTGGGAGCTCCGGATGGAGGGCCTCCCCGACGAGGCCCACCCGATCGCGACCCAGCGGCTCAAGTGGAGCCGGCCCTACCAGAAGAAGTACGGGATCAAGTGGGGCGAGGCGCGCGGCCTCCCCGACCCGATCGCCCGCCGCGTCCAGGACCTCGCCAAGCGCATCTACCGCACGCTCGGCCTGAGCGGCTACGCGCGCATCGATTTCCGGCTGGACGCCAACCAGGGGATCTTCGCGCTCGAGGCCAACCCCAATCCCGAGATCGCGTACGGCGAGGAGCTGGCCGAGTCGGCGGAGAAGGCCGGGCTCTCGTACGAGGGCCTGCTCCAGCAAATCCTGAGCCTCGGGCTCCACTGGCGCCACGACGTCTACGCGTAGCGAGCCGCCCGCCGTCCGTGCCGAGCGCCCGGCCGCCGTGGCCGCGATCCGGCGCGTCGACGAAACGCCTGCCCCGGGTCCGCGTCCCGCACGCCGCTAGCCGACGGGCGGATGCCGGCGGTGCCAGTCGGTCCGGGCCTGGTAGGCGCGCGCCGCCGCCAGGATCGTGTTCTCCCGCCAGGCGCGCCCCACGAACTGGAGGCTGGTCGGCAGGCCCCGCTCTCCGAAGCCGTCGGGGACCGCGATGGCCGGCAGCCCCGCCGCGTTGCCGACCGCGCCCGTCGGGTCGAGCACCGTCCCGCCGAACGCGCTCCGAAACGGCTCGTCGAGCCGGCTTGCCACCGTGAAGCGCCCCGGGGCAACCAGCGCGTCGAGGCCGGCGAGGAGTCGGTCCATCTCGCGGGCCACGACGGCCCGGAGCCGGAGGGCCTTCAGGTAGTCCTTCGCGAGGATCGCGTCGCGCGCGTAGAGCGCGTAGCGGTCCTCGGGCGCCGTCAGCTCGGCGAGCTGACCCGCCTCGACCAGGCCCTCGAGGGCGCTCGCCGCCTCGGCGAACAGGATCGTCCGCGTGATCGCCTCGTAGGGCAGGGGCGGGAGCGTCACGTCCTCCACGGTCCCGAAGGTCCGCAGGACGTCGAGCGCCTCCTCGAACCGCGCGCGCACGTCCGCGTCCGCGACGTCCACGGCGGCCCGAAGGACGCCGAACCGGAACCGCCGGCTCGGCCGGTCCTCCGGCTCGTAGCGGAACGGGCGGTCCTCGGCGCTCGGGTCGAGCGGATCCGCGCCCGCGATCGCCTCGAGGACCAGACCGCAGTCGTCGGCGGTGAGCCCGAGCGGGCCGACCTTGTCGAGGCTCCAGCTGAGGGCCATCGCGCCGTGCCGGCTCACGCGCCCGAGCGTCGGCCGGAGTCCGGTGACGCCGCAGTTCGCGGCCGGCGAGACGATCGAGCCCCAGGTCTCGGAGCCGAGCGCGAAGGGCACGAGCCCGGCCGCGACGGCGGAGGCCGAGCCGCTCGACGAGCCCCCGCTCCACGCATCCTCGCCCCAGGGCGAGCGCCCCGGCCCGGTGAACGAGGCGCGCGGCTGCCGGTACCCGGCGCCGCCGGCGAGCTCGACCATCGCGAGCTTCGCGGCGAGGACGGCGCCCGCGGCCTCGAGCCGCCGGATCACGGTGGCGTCCTGGTCGAACGTCTGCGCCCGGAGCGGTGCCGCGCCCCAGGTCGTGGGGACGCCGCCGGCCGTCGCGAAGAGGTCCTTCGCGCCGTAGGGGATGCCGTGGAGGGGCCCGCGCCAGGCGCCCGCCGCGATCTCCGCCTCCGCGCGCCGGGCCTCGACGATCGCCCGCTCACGCATGAGCGTGACGACCGCGTTGTAGCGGGGACCGAGCGTCTCGAGGCGCTCGAGGAACGCCTCGGCGAGCGCGACCGGCGAGACCTGGCGCGCGCGCACGAGGGCGCCCAGCTCGCGCAGCGGGAGGAAGACGGGGCTCGGCGTCACGGTCCGGGCGGTGGGGGCGGCACGTGCGGCAGGAGCGGGCCGTCGGCGTTCTCGAGCCGCACCGCCCGGAGCGCCTTCACCGCGTCGACGATCGTCCCGACCCCGGCGCGGACGGCCTCGAGTTCCTCGGCCGCGAGGCGGTCCTCGTAGCGCGCGCGTACCAGGTCGAAGAGGAGCTCCGCCTCGCTGCGCCCCGTCTGCGGCTCGCTCATCTGGCTGGCCTCCGCGGCCATGATAGGCGGGCGCTTCCGGCGCGACAAGCGCGCGAGCGTGTCGCCGGGCTTGCGCGGGGCCGCCCCGGACCCTACGCTCTCACGGGCGGCGCGGTCGGTCTCGCGCCGCGGTCGGGAGGGACCGCTCCGCGTGGGGATCTTCGAGCGCTGGCTCCGGCACCTGTCCGTGCGCCGGCTCGCGCCCCGCGCGGACGGGCAGCCCCTCGACGCCGTGGCCGTCGCCCACATCCGCCGCGTCGAGCGCATCCTGATCGCGGCGGCGGCCACGCTCGCGGTGCTCGGGTTCCTCAGCTACTACCTGCCGGTCTACCACGCGCCCCAGATGTTCCCGGCGGTGACGGTCCCGGTCCCGTTCCTCGGCGCCCTGCGCCTGCCGTGGGGCGAGATCCTGTGGGCCGTCGTGCTCACGACCATCGAGCTCACGCTGCTGACGCTCCTCAACATCGTCGGCGTGCACGAGATCGCGGTCGCCACGGGGTTCCTCACGCCCGAGAACAAGGGCGATCGAGTGACAGCCCTCCTGTCGATCGGCCTCGAGCGGAAGACGACCGAGGTCACCCGCTACGGCATCGACCCCTTCGAGGGCCTCCACCCGTGGATGCTCTTCCTGTTCAACCTGATCCTCCGGCTCAAGGGCTGGCTCGCGAACCAGGCGACCCGGTACCTGGTCCGCCTGCTCTTGGGCCGCTACGCGGTCCGCGCCCTCCTCGACTTCGCCGGCGTGCCGCTCTACATGGCGATCAACGCCTACGCCGCCTTCGCGGTGCTGCGGGAGGCCAAGGTCGTCCTGATGGGCCCCGAGGCGGTGCGCTCGCTGGTCCGGCGTCTCTCGGAGGAGCCGCCCTCGCCGGTCGAGCGTGCCCTCGCGTACGACACGCTCCAGTTCATCGCGGTCAGCAAGCGCGACTTCCACCAGAACCACTACCTCCTGACGAAGGAGCTGCTGGACCGCTGGCAGGTCCCGGCCGAGGCGCGCCACCCGCTGCCGCCCGATTTCCTGGAGCGCATGGCGGCCGCGCCGCCGCGGGCGCGGGCGATCTGTGAGGCCATCATCATGGCGGGGTTCGTCCTGGACGGCCAGCTGTCCTGGCGGGAGCGCCGGCGGCTCGACGCCATGCAGCGCCTGGGCGTCCTGCCGCACCGGCCGGCCGACGTGAGGCGGCGGCTCGCGCAGTTCCTCCGCGGCGGCGGCCTGCCCGCCGACACGCTCCCGCGCTGAGGCCTCAGTACAGGTAGAGGTGGAGGCCCACGCCGATGGACTCGATCCGCTCCCGGAAGAACTGCCCGTTCGGCGAGTAGCCGCTGAAGTACTCGACGAGCAGCTGGATCCGCCGGTCGAAGACCGGCAGCTTCTCGAGCTGCACCCCCGCGCGAACGGAGACGTCCGGGCGCCAGTCGTTCTGCTGTCGGTACTGGACGTCAACCGCCGCCAGCGGCCGTAGCATCCCGCCGAGGTAGGTCCGCGGGCTCCGCACCTCGACGCCCGTCTCGGCCCACCACCGTTCGAGGTCCGCCGGGTCGCCGCGGACGATGTACCCGGCGCCGCCGTAGAGCCGGAGCCACTGCATGACCTCGTACGAGAGCCGGAGGTCGACCGCCTCGTAGCTCAGGTTCACGCGCTCCACCCCGGGATGCGCGACGAGGAACTCGTCGCCGAGGTGCGAGCTCTGGTGGAAGAGGCGGGCCATGGCGGAGAAGTTCCGCAGCCGGTAGGCGACGGGGAACCCGAGCATGTAGTCGCTGTTGGCGAGGTCGACCGACGGCGCGTCGAGGTCGAACAGGCTGAACACGGCGGCCTGGACCCCGACCTCCCACGCGCCCCCGCGCTCGCCCACGGGTCCGCGGAGGAGCGCGATCGTCTCGCCCAGACTGGCCGTCGCCGCGTTGGCGAAGCGCGGGTCGTCCAGGTAGCGCTGGTAGACGGCCGAGAAGTGCGGCCACCGAGGATCGGCGATCAGCGGGGCGAACAGGAGGCCCCGCGGGAGCACCTCGAGGCCGCGCGCCGGGACCTCGGTTTCCACGGCGGGGCCGCTCGGCGTGGCCGCGGTCGTCGGGGGCGCGGGCGCGGCCGCGACCGCCGGCGCGTCCCGTAGCTCGACCATCGACACGCGGACGACGCCCGGGATCGCTGAGAGGGCGGCCACCACCTTCTCGACGTCGGCCCGCGAGAGGCCCGCGGCCTCGACGGTGAGCACTCCGTCCTTGACCGCGACCTTCCCGCTCTTGACGTCGAGCTGCCGCTCGAGGACGGCCGCGGCGTACCCTGCGATGTAGGCGTCCTCGGTCGGCCCGGCGAGGGCCGGCGGCGCGGCGATGAGCAGCGCACAGGCGATCGTCAGCCATCGCCATCCACTCACGACGTCCTGTCGACCCCGCGCCATGATGTCGTCCTCCGCCTCTGTCTTGTCGCCGTGAAAGGCTGTGTCGCTCGTCCGGCAGCGTTCCGACGCGTGGCACGCCGATTGCCCTGTTTCGAGTGCGGAGGACAGCCGAGCCCGTGCGATCGGGCGGCGGCGCCAGGGCGCTCGACCGGACTCTCTGCGAGGCTCGTGCCGCGGTGGGATCGGTGAGCGGCGGAGGAGGAAAACGGCGATGCGACGGAACTGGCGAGGGGCTCAGCGGGCATTCGTGGCGGTGCTGGTGGGCGTGTCGCTCGCGTCCGCGCCCGCCTGGGTAGCGGCGCAGTCACCGAGCGGATCGGAGCAGGTCGGCAGCGGAGGGCAGCCGGCCGGCGCCAGCCCGGCGCCGGTCGAGACGTCCAAGCCCGCGCAGAAGTCGACGCCGAGCGCTGGCGAGGTCGGCAACCGGCTCCACGACAGCGCCAAGGGATTCGGCGAGGCCATCCTGGGCGGGATCAAGTACGCCGGGCGGAAGGTCGCCGGCTTCTTCGGTGGCGGCGACAAGTCGGAGAACTAGCGACCGCCCGTGCGGGACCGAGATGGGAGGTTGGACAGCCATGCGATCACGCCAGGCGCGTATGCGTATGATGGTCCGGATGGTATTGCTGTGCGCGGCGGTATTCGTGGCCCGTGGCGCCGTGGCTGATCCGGCCACGGGGGCGCCGGACCGGGCCGTCGCCGGTTCCCCGGCGGAGTCGACGCCATCCGCGGCGCCCTCGCCGAGGATCGGCAGCGATCTCCGGACCGTGGCCCCGCCCCGCGGGGGGGCGCTCGAGCAGGAGCGCGATCCGGGGATGGGTCCCCGGGCCCACGAGCCGGTCTTCTTCGGACCGGCGTCGACGACGACCGAGCACACGCGCTTCGGTCTGAGCTCCTGGATCGCGCCCGGCGCGCCGTTCGACCACCGGGAGGATCCGGGCGGGGTCGCCGCCGGTTTCACGATCTCCTGGCCGGCGCCCAAACCGGAGGTGCCCTCCTCGGGGCCGAACCCGTGGCGAGGGTCGGCCGGGCGCTAGCCGTCGCGGGTCTCGTGCTGACCCTCGCGCTGGGGAGCGCCGGCGGAGGGTCCGGCACGAGCCACGCGGTCGACTCTCCGTCCGACCGGTCGCTCCCCACGCTCCGCGTCGTCACGTTCAACCTCCTCCACGCCGGGATCTTCTCGGAGCTGACGGGCGACGACGAGGCGCTGGAGGAGCGGCTCCGCCTCGTCGTCGAGGGGCTCCGCGCTCTCGACGCCGACGTGGTCGGGCTCCAGGAGGCGTCGGTCGGCCGGCGTCGCGGCCACGTCGCCGCCCGTCTCGCGGACGCCCTCGGCTACCACTACGTGTTCGCGCCCGCCGCCACGCGGCCTCTCGGCAGCGAGTTCCTGCGTCGGGCCGTCCGGGTCGTCCTCGGCTTCGCCGAGGGTCCGGCGCTCCTGAGCCGGTTCCCGATCGTGCGCTGGCAGGCGTGGGAGCTGCCGGACTGCGGGCGGGCCTTCGACACGCGGGTCCTGCTCTTCGCGGAGCTCGAGACCCTGACTGGGCGCATCGCGGCCTACTCCGCGCACACCTCCGGGGACGCATGCCACGCGCAGGCAGTCGCCGATCTCGTGCGTGCGAGCGCGGGGCCGCTGCCCGCCGTGGTGATGGGAGACTTCAACGCGACCGCGACGTCGTCGGCGGTGAGACTGCTGACGGTCGACGCGGGCTTCGTCGACGCGTTCGCCGTCGCGCGGCCCGGGAGCGCGGGCTTCACCGACGGCCAGGACGTGCGGGCCTCGGTGGGGACGGCCCGCCAGCGGATCGACTACGTCTTCCTGGTGCCGGGGCGCTCGGCGGCCGCGCGGATCGTCGAGAGCCACGTGGTCCTCGACCGGCCGGACGGCGCGGGCGCGGTCCGGTGGGCCTCGGATCACTACGGCGTGCTGGCCGAGATCACCCTCGGCGCCGCGGCGCCGTCACGCCTCGGGAGGGCCGGGGCCGCCCGCGACCTCGGCCTCGAGGGGAGCGTCGAGCGCTGACGGCAGGCGGGCGGCAGGGGTGGGACCCGCCGTCACCGGGAGGGACTTGATCACCCGGGCGAGCGGCGGGCGGAGCCGCCGGGGCACGACGCGGCCGAGCTCGATCTCGTCGGCCCCGGCGAAGCGGGCCAGCGAGCGGAGCGCGTCCGCGAGCCCGGCCAGCGCCGCGTCCTGCTCGATCGCGCCCCACGAGGCCGCGGGCGGGATCCCGCCGGCGGCGAACCAGCGCTCGAAGTGCACCCCCCGCACTGCGAGGCGGCGCTCGGCGCGGTGGACCTTCGCGTCGACGCGGCCGATGAGCTGACCGTCGTGGAGGATGGGCAGGGTGTAGTACCCGTGGACCCGCTTCGGCCCCGGCGTGTAGACCTCGATCCGGTAGGAGAATCCGAGCAGGCGCTCCACGCGCTCGCGGTACCAGAGGAGCGAGTCGAAGGGCGCCAGGAGCGTCGTCCCCCGCGAGGCGATCCGCCGCCGCGCGGCGCGCTCGAGGGCTGGCAGGTCGCGCGCGAGCGCGAGCCAGCGGCTGCGTGCTCCCTTGACCTCGATCTCGACGACGTCGCCGGCGTCCAGGAGCCGCCGGACCGCGGCGCGCCGGACGCCCGGCCCCATGCGGGGGAACGTGAGATAGCGGGTGAGATCGGTGTCGGTGGCCCCGCCCATCGCGTGGAGCGACCGCTCGACGTGCCAGGCGCGGAACGCCTCGGTAGAGGCGGGCTCGATGCCTTCCCAGGCCGGGAGGATGCGCTCGATCAGGTCGTAGCGCTTCTGGAAGTGCGGGCGCGAGTGGACGGCGAGCGCGCCGGTCATCCAGAGGTAGTGGAGCGCGTGCTGGGCCGGCTTCCAGCTCCACCAGCCGCCGCGCCCGCCCGGCCCCCGGTGCTCGAAGTCCGCGGTGCCGGCGGGCCCGTTGGTCCGGATGGCCTCGGTGACCGTCTCGAGCGTCTGCCGGTGCCGGCGGAGCCACGAGGACCAGCCCGTGTGCCGGAGCCGGTAGTCCAGCATCGCGCGGCGCCAGAGGGCGAGGTGCGAGGCGGGCACCAGGCACGCCGCGTGGGCCCAGTACTCGAAGAGCAGGCGGCGGCGGTAGACGAGGCGGTCGAGCCGCGCGCGGTCGTAGGGGCCGAAGCGGCTCCAGAGCGTGAGGTAGTGCGCGCGGTCGAGGACGTTGATCGAGTCGAGCTGGAGGCCGCCCGCATCCTCGACGAACCCGACGAGCCGGCGGGGCGTGAGCCGCCGGGCGCGCGGCTCCCGGAGGTGCTGGCGCTCGAGGAAGAGGGCCGCGACGGCGCGGAGGGGGAGCCGCGGGCCGGACACGCGGTGGGCGGTGTCAGGCGCCGAGGCGGACCCGCAGGACCGACACGGAGTGCGCGGGGAACTCGTGCTCGAGTCGATGCCCCGAGGCCGGCCGCCGCTGCTCCCTGACGCCGACCCGCTCGGGGTGCTCGAACGAGTTCGTCGCCTCCACGTCGGGCCCGTTGACCTCGGCGACGTGGACCTCCTCGGCGAAGGTGGCGCCGCCCAGGTCGATCGTTGCCCGGTGGGCCCGGTCGCGGTCCCGGTTGACCACCCCGATCGTGAGCTCGCGGCCGGCGGCGTCGCACGTGGCCACGACGTCGAGCAGGGGGAAGGGGCCGAGATCGGCCACGTGGTGCACGCGGCCGAAGGTCCGCTCCTCGAGGCCGGCCGGGAGGTCGTGGGTCGGCGAGTCGACGTGGACGTCGAGGGCCACCTCCTGCATGTGCTCGGCGTAGAGGCGGAGCGGATGGTAGATCGTCTGGAGGAACAGCCCCTGGCGGCTGGTGAAGATCGGCGCGATGGCGTTCACGAGCTGGGCGAGGTTCGCCATCCGCACGACCCGGCAGTGGCGGATGAAGCCGTGGAGGTAGGTCGCGACCGCCAGCGCGTCGGAGAGGCTGTAGCGCTCCTCGATGCCGGTCCGCCGGTCCTGGTCGGTCCGCGTGCGGTACCACACGTTCCACTCGTCGAAGGCGATGTCGATCGGGTGCGCGAGCTGCTGCGTGTAGCGGGCTCGCTCGATCAGCGACGCGCAGATCCGGATGGCCCGCTCGGCCTGATGCGACTGGAAGACGGTCGTGTAGTGGTCCGCCTGGCCCGTGTAGAGGTGGATGCTGTACCAGTCGATGATCGGGGCCAGCCCGTCGATCACGATCTGGTCCCAGTCGCTCCACCCGTTGTGGCCGCAGCCGACGAGCTGGATGTCGGGATCGGTGCGCTTCATCACCAGCGCGAAGGCCCGCGCCTTCTTGACGTAGTCCTCGGGGCTGAGGTGCCCGATCTGCCAGCTCCCGTACATCTCGTTGCCGAGGCCCCAGTAGCGGACGCGGTAGGGCTCGGGATGGCCGTGGGCCCGCCGGAGGTTCGCCCAGTGGGTGTTGCCGGTGCCGTTGCAGTACTCCAGCCAGGCCTGGGCCTCGTCCATCGTGCCCGATCCCATGTTGACGCAGATGTAGGGCTCGGTCCCGAGGACCCGGCAGTACTCGAGGAACTCGTTCGTGCCGAAGCGGTTCGACTCCTCCGCGTACCACGCGAGCTCGCTTCGCCGCGGCCGGTCCGCCGCCGGCCCGACCCCGTCGAGCCAGTGGTACCCGCTCACGAAATTCCCGCCCGGCCAGCGGAGGACCGGGATCCGGAGCGGGCGGGCCGCCGCCAGCACGTCCTGCCGGAACCCGCGCGCGTCGCTGAGGGGCGAGCCTTCCTCGAAGATCCCGCCGTAGATGCAGCGGCCGAGATGTTCGATGAAGTTGCTGTAGATCCGCCGGTCCACGGTGCCGATCCGGCGGGCGAGGTCGATCGCGATCCGGGCCATGGGGCTCCCTTCGGTGACGCGGATAGGCAACGCTCGCAGTCTAGGAGGCCCCTTCCCGAGTGTCAACGAACCGCATCGCAGGCGCGTCGGATCGATTGAACGGGATCGGCCCAGGCCTCCCGGACGGCGTTGACGCCCGCGGGCGCGCTGACTATAGTCGCCTCAGGTAGCCCACTCCACGGTGCTCGATCCCAGGCCTATTCGTCACGCGGATTCTTGAACAGGAGGGCGTCATGGCCGACGTCAAGCGTGAAAAGCGTCCGACACTCAGCCGCCGCCGGTTCCTCGGAAGCGCGCTCGGCGCCGCGGCCGCGGCGCCTGCGTTCGTGCGGCGCGCCGGAGCCCAGGCGAAGCCGACCATCACGTACTGGAACGGCCTCACCGGCGCCGACGGCAAGGTGATGGACGGGCTCATCGAGCAGTTCACGAACGAGACCGGCATCAAGATGGAGCAGCAGCGCATCCTCTGGCCCGACCTCTACGCGAAGCTCCAGGTCTCGGTGCCGGCCGGCGAGGGTCCGGACCTCTGCCTGATCCACACTGTCGAGGTCCCGCACTTCGCGAGCGACGGCATCCTCGACCCGATGGACCCCGGCCAGCTGGCGGGGAAGGGCTTCAAGGAAGAGGACTACCTGGCGTCGCCGTGGCACGGGGGCGTCTTCCAGGGGAAGCGCTACACGGTGCCGCTCGACGTGCCGCAGCACCTGTTCTACATGAACATGAAGGTCATGAAGGACGCTGGCCTCGTCGGGGCGGACGGCAAGCCGAAGGTGCCCGCGAGCGGAGCCGAGCTGGTTGCCATGGCGAAGCAGATCACCAAGGGCGACGTCTTCGGCTTCGCGATCGGGACGCTCAACCTCGGCAAGTACACATGGGGCTTCCACCACATGCTCTGGCAGAACGGCGTGAACGTGTACACGCCGGACCTCAAGCGCTCCGCGCTCAACGAGCCGGCGGCGATCGAGGCCGCGGAGTTCTGGGGGTCGTTCTTCGCGCAGCACAAGGTGGCGCCGCCCGCGAACGCGAACGCGCGCGACGCGTTCATCGCCGGAAAGCTCGGCATGTGGATGGCCGGATCGTGGAACGTCGCCGGCCTGCGCGAGGCCAAGGTGGACTTCCAGGTTGCGCCCATGCCGCGGCTCCTGAAGCAGCCCGTCGTCTGGACCATCCCGCACCAGTACTCGTTCCCGAAGCCCAGGGCCGCCGACCCCGCGAAACGCGATGCCTGCTGGGCGCACATGCGCTGGATGGCCGACCACGTGGCCGAGTGGACGCTCAAGGCCGGCCAGGTCTCGGCGTTCCGCAAGGCGCACGCCGACCCGCGGATCCAGGCGGACCCGGTGCTCCGCACGCTCCTCGCCCAGTCGGGGAGCTGGCAGGTCGGCCAGCAGACCTCGAAGTGGGTGGCCGCGGAGAACCTGACGCGTCCGGTGATCGAGAACGTGTACATCGGCCAGACCCCCGCGCGCGCCGCCATGGAGGACCTCGCGAAGCAGATCAACGCGATGCCCACGTAGCGGCGCCCGTCGCTCCGATCGTGCGCGCGGTTGACGGCCGGCCCGCTCGGGTCCTGCGGGCCGGCCCCTCCGGGTTCGGAGGCTCTCCCCGGTGGCGGTGAGACCGGCCTCCGGTCGCGTCCGGCGCCAAGGCCATCTCCGCCACGGGGCACTCACCCCCTACCTGTTCCTCCTGCCCGGGCTTCTCCTGTTCGGGGCGTTCCGGGCCTACCCGCTCCTCGACGGCCTGTGGCTCTCCTTCACGAACGCGCGGCTGGGGCGCGCGGAGCACGTCTTCGTCGGCCTCGCCAACTACGCGAAGCTCCTGGAGGACGTCCGGTTCCAGGGGAGCCTCGTCAACACCGCCTTCTACTCCGTGGCGAGCACCGTGCCCATCCTCGCGGTGCCGCTGATCCTCGCCGTGCTCCTGGACCGCGGGATCCCGCTGCGCACGCTGCTCCGCAGCGCGTTCTTCTTCCCGTTCACCCTGTCCGTCGTCACGGTCGGGCTCACGTGGCTCTGGCTCCTGGATCCCGTGGTGGGGCCGTTCAACTACTACCTGAAGGCCGCCGGCGTGCCGGTGCGGGCGTGGCTCGCCGACCCGTCGACCGCGATGTGGGCGATCATCCTGACCACCGTGTGGTGGGTCACGGGGTACTACCTCGTGATCTACCTGGCGGGGCTCCAGGACATCCCGCCCGAGCTCTACGAAGCGGCGGCCATCGACGGGGCGAGCGGCTTGCGGCGGTTCTGGTCGATCACGCTCCCGCTTCTCCGCCCGGTGCTGCTGTTCGTCCTGGTCACGCACGTGATCGGATCGTTCCAGATCTTCGGCCAGGTCTACATACTCACCGAGGGCGGTCCGGGAGACGCCACCCGGACGGTGGTCCAGCACCTCTACGAGACCGCCTTCCGGAACTTCTTCCACTTCGGCTCGGCCAGCGCCATGGCCTGGGTGCTGTTCCTGATCATCCTCGGGTTCTCGCTGCTCCAGTTCCGCCTGCTCCGGGGGTACACGGAGTACTGATGGGCCCCGCGATCACCGTCGCGGCTGCGGGCGGGCGCGCGGGCCGCGCGTCGACCCGGCGGCGCGTCCTGGCGGCGGTCATGGTCGCCGTCGCGATCCTCTGGCTCCTGCCCGCGGTCTGGGTGCTGGTGACGTCCCTCAAGCGCGCCGAGGACATCATCCGGATGCCGCCCGAGTGGATCCCGTGGCCGCCCACGCTGGCGCACTACGTCGAGGTGCTGTTCTCCTCGTCGCGAACCGCCCGGATCGGTCGCGCGTTCCTCAACAGCGTGGTCGTGTCGCTCGGCTCGGTCGTCGTGGTGGTGATCACCAGCGCCATGGCCGCCTATCCGCTCGCGCGCATGCAGTTCCGGGGCCGGAACGCGATCTTCGCGCTGCTGGTCGGGAGCCTCATGATCCCGAACGCCGTGATCCTGGTGCCCCAGTACGTGCTCACCCAGCGCCTCGGCTGGCTCTCGACGTACCAGGGCATGATCGTCCCCGAGGCGGCGATGACCTTCGCCTTCGGCGTCTTCCTGCTGCGGCAGTTCTTCCTGACGATCCCGCATGAGCTCGAGGACGCCGCCCGGATCGACGGGGCCGGCACCTGGCGCGTGTTCACGCGCATCGTGCTGCCGCTGTCCCAGCCGGTTCTCGCCGCGCTCGCGATCTTCGCCTTCCGCTCGGCCTGGAACGACTTCCTGTGGCCCCTGATCGCCGTGAACAAGCCCGACATGTTCCCGCTGCCGGTGGCGCTCGCGCTGCTCCGCGGCGCCTACGCGTCGGAGTCGTACGGGCCCATCATGGCCGGGGCGACGCTCTCGGCCCTCCCGCTCCTCCTCGTCTTCGTGGTGGCCAACCGGCGTATCGTGGAGGGCGTGCGCGTGAGCGGACTCAAGGGATGAGGAAAGGACCGCGATGAGCAAGACGGTGTCGATCGACCGCCGGAAGCCGCTCGCCGAGGAGGCACGGACCGGCCACAACCGCTGGCATCCCGACATCGAGCCGATCGTGGAGGCGGACGAGGGCGAGGACGTGACCCTCGAGACCCGGGACGCCTGCGACGGCCACCTCACCCCGCGGTCAACCGTCGCGGATCTCGCGACGATCCCGGTCGGCGCCATCCATCCGCTGACTGGCCCCGTGGCCGTGAAGGGCGCGCGGCCGGGCGACCTGCTCGAGATCGAGTTCCGGGAGATCGTGCCCGAGACGTGGGCGTTCAGCGGCATCATCCCGGGCCTCGGCTACCTGCGCGACCTGATGACCACGCCCTACCTCGTGCACTGGAACCTCGCGGACGGCTGGGCGACGTCGCCGCAGCTCCCGCGGGTCCGGATTCCGGGGGCGTCCTTCATGGGCGTGTCCGGCGTGGCGCCGTCGCGCGCCCAGGTCGAGGCGTGGACGCGCCGCGAGGCCGACGTCGCCGCGCGCGGCGGCCTGGCGCTGCCGCCGGACGCGGGCGGCGCGGTGCCGAGCCGCGGCGCGGCCGCGACGCACGGCCTCCGCACGCTGCCTCCGCGCGAGAACGGCGGCAACTTCGACGTGAAGCAGCTGACGCGCGGGTCGCGCCTCTACCTCCCCGTCAGCGTCGACGACGCGCTCTTCTCGACAGGCGACGGTCACTTCGCCCAGGGGGATGGCGAGGTCTGCGTGACCGCCGTCGAGATGGGGGCGACGTGCACCGTTCGCTTCCGCGTCCACCGGGGCGAGGCGGCCAGGCGCGGCATTCGCTGGCCGCGCTTTGCGCACCCCGACTACTTCACGGACCCTCGCTGGGCCGTGCCCCGGCGCTTCGTGGCCACGATGGGAATGCCGGTCGACGCCCAGGGGGTCAACCACGGCGAGGACCTGAACCTCGCGTGCCGGAACGCGCTCCTGGCGATGCTCGACCTTCTCGGGGAGCGCGGGTTCACCCGGGAGCAGGCCTACGTCATCGCGAGCGTGGCGGTCGACCTCCGGATCAGCAACGTCGTCGACGTCCCGAACGTCACGGTCTCGGCCCTCCTGCCGGAAGACATCTTCCAGGGCTGAGGCCCGGCCCGGCTGGTGCCGAGCTGCGCCTCGAGGCAGGCCCGGCGCCGGGCGGCCGCTACCAGAGCGTGTAGCCGCCGTCGATGACGAGGACCGCGCCGGTCATGTAGCGGGAGGCGTCGCTCGCCAGGTACACGGCGAGCGGCGCGAGGTCCTCCGGCTCGCCGTACTCCCCCATCGGCACCTGCGCCTTGAACGTCTCGATGATGGCCGGGTTGACGCTCTTCCAGCGCAGGTTGGGGGCGGTCATGAACCCGCCCGGCGCGATGGCGTTCACGGTGATCCGGTGCGGCGCCCAGTCCGCCGCCACCGCCCGCGTGAAGGCGATCACCGCCGCCTTCCCTGTCTCGTAGCTCCGGCCGCCGATGCCCCGGTTCGCGATGAGGCCGGAGACCGACGCGATGTTGATGATCCGACCTCCGCGGCCTCGGCCGATCATCGCCCCCCCGAGGATCTTGGTGCAGACGAAGGTGCTCGTGAGGTTCAGATCGATGAGAGTCCGCCAGGTCTCGACGGGCATGTCCTGGGTGGGGATGTCCACGCGCCGGCCGCCGACGTTGTTGATCAGGATGTCGACAGGCCCGTGCTCGGCGAGTGCCGTCCGGCACGCGCGCTCGGCCTCCGCCGGCAGGCCGACGTCGGCCTGGATCGTGAACGCCTCCCGGCCCCGCGTCCGGATCTCGGTGGCCGTGTGGTCGAGAGCCGCCTGCTCCCGGCCCACCAGGACGAGGTTCGCCCCCGCCTCCGCGAGGCCCAGCGCCATCTCGCGCCCGAGCCCCCGGCTCCCGCCGGTGACGAACGCCCGCTTGCCGTCCAGTCGGAATCGGTCGAGGACTCCCATGCCAGGCACCTTCCTTCCGGCCCGCGTCGCCGGCCTGTCGCCGCGACGATCCTGCTTCGAGCTATCTCGGCATCACGCGCATGTTCGCGACGCAAATCGCCTGGTCGGGCCCGGGAGAAACCCTTCACCCAGCCCTGCCGCGGTACGGGTCGGTCGTCCCGGCTGCAAAGGTAGACAGCAACGTTGCTGGCTCAGCGCGACCATCGCCCCGTATCCGTGTTTCCGGCGGTGTCTCTGCTTTTTGGCTTTGGGGCGGAGCTCGCGCCGCTCCTGTTCGCGCACCGTTTTCCACTCGCGGAAGCCTTGGACTGACACGGACGGCGCTGCGCCGCGTCCAGCCTAACATCGGTCGATCCCCGCCGCATCTCTCCGGCCCGGCGCCGCTCGTTCGCACGGGCGATGGTAGGATCGCGACGAGCATGCTCATGCGTGTCGATGGTGGCACGAGCAACGATCGCGAGGCCGTCTCGGCGGACGCCTCGCGACGAATAGGCCCGCCCGCGCTCCTGGCCGATGTCGTCGCCGGCCTCACTTTCCTCGCGAGGCTCCCGGCTTTCCTGCGGCGCCCGATGAACCTGGCCGAGGCGCGGACCGTCGTCGACCGCCGGCGCGCCCAACGGAATGCGGCCTTCCTGGCCCTCATGCACCGAGAGGTGTTCGGTGTCGACAGTAGCCCGTACCGCGCCTTGCTGCGCCACGCCGGCTGCGAACGAGGCGATCTTGATCAGCTGGTTCGCACCGAAGGTCTGGAGCAGGCACTGGCTGTTCTCGCGCGGCGCGGCGTGTACCTCACCGTCGATGAGTTCAAGGGGCGCCAGGCCATCCAGCGGGGCGGTGTCGCGCTCCAGGGCGCTCCGGGCCGCGCGGCCAGCAGCACCGCGCGCCACATGATCGTCCAGCGGACGAGTGGAACACGAGGGGCCCGGTCGATCGTGCCGCTGGCACTGGCGTTCGAGGCAGAGCATACGGCCAGCGCCGGCCTGTTTCTCGCCGCCCGAGGCCACCGCGACTGGGCGCACGCGCTCTGGGAGGTCCCGGGGGGCGCCGCGCTTCGGCACGCCCTTTGGCTCAGCAAGCTAGGCGCCCCGCCGATGGAGTGGTTCACGCAGGTCGATCCCGGCGGGGCTTCTTTGCCGGCACGGTACGCGTGGAGCTGGCGGCTCGCCCGGTTGACGGGGACGGCTTGCGGTGTCCGCCTGCCCGGTCCGCGGTTCGTCGCGATCGACGAGCCCGCCGCGGTCGTCGACTGGATCCGGCGATGCCTGGCAATCGGGCGCGTCCCGCATCTGTGGACGTTCGTCACCTCCGCCGTGCGCGTCTGCCAGGCTGCCGAGGCCGCGGGTATTCCGCTGGACGGCGTCCAGTTCACCGCCAACGGCGAGCCCATCACCAGGGAGCGAGTCGCCGCGATCGAGCGGACGGGCGCGCGACTCGGAGGCTACTACGGATCGGTGGAAACCGGCCCCATGGGCTATGCGTGTCTCGCGCCGAGCGAGCCCGACGAAATGCACGTCCTGGACGATCTTCACGCCGTCCTCACGGCGGACGAGACCCTCATGCCGCTCGGTCTACCTGAGGGCGCTGTGCTTGTGACGTCATTGCGCCCGAGTGCGCCGTTGCTCTTGCTCAATGTCGCGATCGGCGATCGCGCGGTCGCCGGCACCCGGCACTGCGGCTGTCCGATGGAGGCGTACGGGTGGAATTCACGGATGCACGGGGTCCGCAGTTACAGCAAGGTGACGGCGGCAGGCATGACGTTCTTTGACTCGGACCTGATCAGGATCCTGGAGGAGTCGTTGCCGTCGAAGTTCGGGGGTGGCCCGACCGACTACCAGCTGGCCGAGGAGGCCACTCCCGACGGGTGCTCGGCCCTGCGGCTCCTGGTGGCCCCGTCTCTCGGGCCGCTCGATGAAGGGGCGCTCATCGAGGTGTTTCTTGCGGCGGTCAGCGCTAGCGGCGCTGCGGCGCGGGTCATGAGCGCGACCTGGCGCGAGGCCAGCGTCGTGAGAATCGAGCGGCGGGCGCCAATCGTCAGCGACTCAGGGAAGATCGCACACTTCCGCGCCCCATCCGCACGCCTGGAACATTCCTGAGCGGTCGGGTCGGCATGGGGGCGCGCGACCGCCTCCGCATTTAGGAGGCGGTCGCGGCGACCGTGGCTCCGCTACTTCGGCGTCACGCCCATGTTCGTGACGCGGATCGTCTGGTCCGGCCGGGGCAGGAAGCCCTGCACCCAGCCCTGCACGCCGTAGAGGTCGTCCAGGCTGTAGAGGTACACGGCGAAGGGCTCCTTGTTGAGCGCAACCATCGCTTCCTGCACGAACTTCGTGCGCGCGGCGTCGTCGGTCGCCCGGCCGGCCTGGTCCATCGCCGTGTCGAACGCCTTGGGCATCGCGCTCGTGCGGAAGCGCCGGCCCTCGGCGAAGCTCAGCATGGAGAGGTAGCCGTCCTGCGAGAAGAGGAACCCGACCGTGAAGATCGCGGTCGTGGTGCGGGGGTTGGCGTCGAACTCCCGCGCCCACTGGGGGAAGTCCACCGCCCGCTCGTTGACCTTGAGCCCGACCGCGCGGAGGTAGCTCGCCATCGCTTCGCCGGCGGGCTTGTCGAGGGGATAGCGGCCGGTGGTGTACGTGTAGTCGAGCTCGAAGCCGTTCGGGAACCCGGCGTCGGCGATCAGCTTCTTCGCCTGCGCGGGGTCGAACGGATAGGCCTTGAGGGTCGGGTTGTAGCCGGAGTGCCACTTGGAGAGATGCTGGCCGTCCATCGGGGTGCACCGGCCCGCGTAGATCTGCTTGCAGATCGCCGCCCGGTCGATGGCGAGGTTCAGCGCCAGACGCACGCGCGCGTCCTCGAGAGGCTTGGCCTTCGGGTTCGCGGTGTCGAAGAAGGTCGCGAACTGCCGGAGGCTCGGGACCGAGAGGAGCTTGAGCCCGGTCTTGCCCTCGACCCGGGCCGCCGCGGAGTGCGGGATGTTGGGCGCGATGTCGACCTCGCCGGCCTCGAGCGCGGCCACGCGCGCGGTGTCATCCGGGATGACGCGGTAGGTGATCGTCTTGAACTTCGGTGTGCCGCCCCAGTAGGCCGTGTTGGCGGTCAGCGTGATGTGGCTGTCCTTCCGTTGCTCCTTGAACACCCACGGCCCGGTGCAGACCGGCGACTGGTTGAAGGCGTCCTTGCCGCGGGCCTGGAAGTCCTTCGGCGCGACCTGGAAGCTCCCGTAGGCCAGCACGGACACGACGTAGCCGGCGGGCTTGGTGAGCGCGAGGACCACCGTCGAGTCGTCGACGACCGTGACCTCCTTCAGGAGGTCCTTCAGCCACTGGCTGTAGTTGAACGCCGCGAACAGCTGCTCGAGGCTGAACTTGGCGGCCGCCGCGTTGAAGGGCTCGCCGTTGCTGAACTTCACGCCCTGGCGGAGCTTGAACTGGAGGCGCGTGTCGTCGAGCCACCGGTAGTCGGTGGCGAGCAGCTTCTTGATGACCGCGTTGCCCGAGCTGTCGCTGTCCCAGTAGATGAGCGGCTCGCAGATCTGGGCGAAGACGCTGATGTAGGGCGCGGTCGTGTTGAACGGGTCGAGGTTCGGCGGGTCGACGAACTGGGCGATGGTCAGGGTGTCCCGCGTGGGCTGGGCCCCCACCGCCGCCGGGAGGCCGGCCAGCAGGAGGGCGACAAGGGCGACGACGAGGGATCGCTTGGGAGTCACGGCACACTCCTTCCTCGGTCCTCGGGCGCGGGCCCCGGAACCGGGCGACGCGGGTGGCGCGGGGAGAGCTCGCGGAGCGACGCGGCGCAAGGACGGCTCCTTTCCGGCATGCGGGCTACGACTCCGCGCGCCACGACGTCGGGTCGAAGGCGTCGCGGAGCCCGTCGCCCACGAAGTTCAGGGCGAAGACGAGGACGGCGATCATCGCGCCGGGGACCGCGGCGGTCCACCAGGCGTCGTAGATGAAGTTGCGACCGTCGCCGATCATGCCGCCCCAGGTGACGGCGGGAGGGGACACGCCGAGCCCGAGGAAGCTCAGCGCCGACTCGGTCAGGACCAGGCGCGACACCTCGTAGGTGGCGACGGCCAGGAGCGGGGAGAGGACGTTCGGCAGGACGTGGCGCCGGAGGATGCCCGCCGTCGGCACGCCGAGCGCGCGCGCCGCCTCGACGTACGGCTCCTGGCGCGCGCTGAGGGTCTGGGCCCGGACGACGCGGGCCATCGTGGACCAGCTGGTGAAGGCGAGCACCGCGACCAGCGTGACCAGCCCGCCCCGCACGATGGCGACGATGGCGACGGCCAGCGCGATGACGGGGAACGCGAGCTGGACGTCGACTAGCCAGCTCACCACCTCGTCGACCCAGCTCCGGTAGAAGCCCGCGGCCATGCCGAGCACGATGCCGATCAGGGCGGCGATCGCCACCGCGGTCCCGCTGATGACGAGGGTGAGGCGCGCCCCGTGGATGGTGCGTGACACGAGGTCCCGCCCCAGGAAGTCGGTGCCGAGGGGATGGCGGAAATCGCCGGCCCAGAACCCGGGCTGCTTGGCCTCGCCGAGGTTGATGAGGACGGGATCGTCCGGCAGCCACGCGGTCGGCGTGCACGCCATCGCGGCGATGGCGAGGGCGACCGGGAGCCCCAGGCGGCTGGCGGGGTTCCGCCAGTACGCGCGGGCGCGGAGCCGGAGGAGCGACGGCGCGGCTACCGCCACGGCCCGGACCGGAGGGCGGCCCCACGCGGCGACGGACACGCCGATGGACGCCACGGCATCACGAGGTGGAGATACGGGGATCGAGAATCCCGTAGAGCGAGTCGACGAGGAAGTTCACCAGGACGACGGCCGTCGCCACGACCAGCACGGCGCTCTGCACGAGCGGGAAGTCGCGGGCGAAGATCGCGCTCACGATCAGGCGGCCGACGCCCGGCCAGGAGAAGACGGTCTCGGTCACGATCGAGCCGCCGAGCAGTGTGGCGGCCTGCACGCCGATGATGGTGAGGATCGGCAGGGCGGCGTTGCGGAGCGCGTGGCGGCCGAGGATCGCCGACTCCCGGAGGCCCTTGCTCCGCGCGGTGCGGACGTAGGCGCGCCCCAGGACGTCGAGCATCGTCGCCCGGGTCACGCGGACGGTCAGCGGCAGCAGGACGAAGCTCAGGACGACGGCGGGCAGGACGAGGTGCGACCAGGTCCCGCGCCCCCCGGTCGGGAGCCACCGGAGGTACACGCCGAAGAAGAGGATCAGCAGGATCGCGAGCAGGAAGTTCGGGACTCCCTGCGCCACCACCACGAGCCCCCGGGCGACGTAGTCCACCGGCCGGTCGCGGCGGAGCGCGGCGGCGACGCCCAGCGGCACGCCCAGGAAGACGGACAGGGCGAGGCTCCCCCCGGCCAGCTCGAGCGTGGCGGGGAGCCGCTCGAGGATGATGGGCAGGATCGGCTGCTCGAAGCGGAGCGACCGGCCGAAGTCGCCGACCAGGATCCCGCCGACGAAGGCGAGGTACTGGGCGGGCAGCGGCCGGTCGAGGCCATGGAGGCGCTGGAACTCCCGCACGGCCTCGGCGCTCGCGAGCTCCCCGAGGATCAGGCGCGCCGGATCCCCGGAGAGTCGCAGGAGCGCGAAGGTGCCGAGCGTGATCCCGACCCAGACGAGGACCAGGCGGATCACGCGCGCGACGAGGTAACCCGTCACCCTCGGATCCCTGCCCTCACCGGCCCAGGGCCGCGGCGGCCCGTGACGTCACCGCCAGACCTCGCTGAAGACCCGGAGGAAGTTGCCGCCCATGATCTTGCGGGCGTCCTCGTCCGAGTACCCGCGGGCGAGGAGGCCGAGCGTGATGTTCCCCATCTTCGACAGGGAGTCGATCTCGGGCGGGAAGATCCACGGCAGCGGCGGGTAGACGACGGGCCGGTAGGGCTTGTTGGGCCAGTTCCCGAGCTCGCCCGTCTCCGTCATCATCTCGGCCGGGTTGATCTCCTCCGTCAGGTCGGTCCCGAAGCCGACGTGGTCGACGCCCACCAGGTCCACCACGTGGTCGATGTGCCGGAGGAAGTCCTCGAACGTGCACCGGGTGCGGCCGTCGCGGTCGAGCAGGAAGGGCAGGAAGCAGATGCCGATCACGCCGCCGGTCTTCGCCACCAGACGGATCAGCTCGTCGGTGGCGCTCCGCGGGTTCGGCCGGAGGCCGCCGCACGCGGAGTGCGAGATGATCACGGGCCGGGTGGACAGGGCCGCGGCCTCCTTCGCGGTGGCGTCGCTGACGTGCGCGAGGTCCACCATGAAGCCGATCCGGTTCATCTCCTTCACGACGTCGACGCCGAAGTGGCTGAGCCCCGCGGGGTTCCGCTCCTGGCAGCCGTCGCCGACGAAGCAGCGCTCGTTGTAGGTGATCTGCATGCAGCGGGCGCCGACCTGGTAGAGGGCCTCGACGAAGTCGAGGTCGTCCTCGACCACCAGGGACGTCTGGAAGCCCGCGATGATGCCGACCTTGCCCTCGCGCTTGGCGCGCCGGATGTCGTCGGCGGTGCGCACGAAGAGCGTGCGCTCGGGGCAGTGCTGGGCCCGGAGCTGGAACTTGCGGATGGCCTTCACGCCATCGGCGAACTTCTGGTAGTGCGCGCCGCCTCGGTTGAGCGCGGTGATGCCGCCGTCGAAGAGGCGCTGGAGGTACGGCTCGTTCCAGCGGAGCTTGTTCTGCGGGTCCTCGATGTGATCGGTGCACATGCCGTCGATCACGATCGCGCTGTGGTGCACCGCCGCGGCGTGCTCGCGCAGCTCGGGCGTGACGGGAACGGGCTTCCGGTGGGCTCTGGTCGTCATCGACTCTCCCTTCGAGGGCGGCTCACGGCTGGTTGCCGCACGAGGCCCGCACCACCAGTCGGGTCTCGAGCGTTCGGCGAACGGGGGGGCGCCCGGGATCGGCGAGGCGCTGCAGCAGGAGCTCGACCGCCGCGCGGCCCACGTCGCCCGCGGACTGGCTGACGGTGGTCAGCGGCGGCGTCGTGTAGGACGCGAGCTCGATGTCGTCGAAGCCGACGACGGCGAGGTCGTCCGGGACCCGCCGACCGAGCTCGCCCGCGGCCCGCAGGACGCCGATCGCCATCAGGTCGTTGGCGGCGAAGATGGCCGTCGGCGGCGTCGGGAGGGCGAGGAGGCTCCGCGCGGCGGCCCAGCCGGACTGCGGGTGATAGTCCCCGCGGAGGACGAGGCCCTCGTCGATCGGCAGGCCGGCCTCGGCCAGCGCGTCGCGGTATCCCTGGAGCCGCTGCCCGCTCATGAGCAGGCTCGACGGCCCGCCGATGCAGCCGATCCGGCGGTGGCCGAGCGCGAGGAGGTGCCGCGTCGCCAGGTACGCGCCGCCCCGCTTGTCGCTCAGGATCACGTCGATCGGCGCGCCCGGCAGGTCGCGATCGACCATCACGACCGGGAGCGGCCGCTGCAGGAGGTCGCGGAGGACGTCCACGCGGTTGCCGGCGGGCACGTAGAGGAGCCCGTCGACCTGGCGCCGGGTCAGGAGGTCGACGTAGACGCGCTCCCGGAGCTCCTCGCCCTCCGTATTACACAGGACCACGCTGTAGTCGCGCCCGAAGGCCGCCGCCTCGATCCCCCGGCCAAGCTCGGCGAAGTAGGGGTTCGCGCTGTCCGGCAGGATCAGGCCGAGCGTGTGGGTGCGCCCCCGGCGGAGCGAGCGCGCGACGGCGTTCGGGTGGTAGCCGAGCTCCGCCATCGCCTCCATGACCCGGGCGCGGATCTCGTGCGACACGAACCGCGTGGCGTTGACGACGTGGGACACGGTGGTGGGCGACACCCGGGCGCGGCCTGCAACCTCTCGAATGGTGGCCATGCGCTGCCTCCCGGCGGGACTAATCTGGCCGCAATCGATTGCGCAATCGGTTGGGTAAGAGGCTATCCCGAGCGGCGAGGCTCGTCAAGGCGCGGCGTCGCCCTCGGTTGCCGACTGGCGCGGGATGGTAGGATCGAAACGATGAAGCCTCCCGAGCCGCGAGGCCGCCGGCGGACGACGGCGTGCGCGGCCCTCCTGGTCGCGCTGGCCGGGCTCCCCGGTGGTCTGCGGGCGCCCGTCGCGTCGCTCGCCCAGGACCGCGCCCCCGTCCGGTACGGGATCGTGGCCGAGGGCAGCGAGGTCCGCTACCGGGTCCGGGAGCAGCTCGTCGGGCTGAGCTTCCCCAACGACGCCGTCGGCGCCACCGGCGCCGTGGAGGGCGCCGTGACGTTCGACGCCCAGGGGCGCGTGCTGCCGGGCGAGTCGCGGGTCACGGTCGACCTGCGGACCCTCCGGAGCGACGAGGCGCGCCGGGACAACTACGTCCGGCGCAACACGCTCGAGACGGAGCGCTTCCCGACCGTGACCTTCGTCGCGACCGAGGCGCGCCGCCTGCCGTTCCCGCTTCCCCCGACCGGGTCCGTGCCGTTCGAGCTCGTGGGGGACCTGACGGTGAAGGACGTCACGCGGCGGGTCACGTGGGACGCGACGGCCAGCTTCGACGGGCCGCGCGTCACCATCCGCGCGCGCACCGCGTTCCGCTTCGGCGACTTCGGCCTACGCATCCCCCGCGTCTCGGTGGTGCTGAGCGTGGAGGACGACATCAAGTTGGAGGCCGACCTGTCCCTCCGGCGGAGCTCGTGACGCCGCCCGCCCGCCGCGCCCCGCTCAGCGGGACCTGAGCCACGCCCGGACCGCCTCGACGAACACGCGCCGGGTGGCGCCCGGAAAGAGGCGGCGGACGTCGGCGAAGTCCATCGCTCGCCGCGACGATGCTATCAGAGGCGCGAGCGCGCGCCGGCCGCTTGACGCCACTGCGGGGCGAGGGCGACACTCGGCGATAGACGACCGCCGGCGGCGGGACTCGGCAGCGGCGCGAGGAGAGACGATGGCGACAGTGACGCTCCAGGTCAACGGCGCGGCGCGGAGCGTCGAGGTCGACGATCCCGCAATGCCCTTGCTCTACGTCCTCCGGAACGACCTCGGCCTGACGGGGACGAAGTTCGGCTGCGGGCTCGCCCAGTGCGGCGCCTGCACCGTGCACCTCGACGGCCAGGCGATCCGCTCCTGCGCGATGCCCGTCGGCGCCGCCGTCGGCCGCCAGATCACGACGATCGAGGGCGTGGGCTCGCCCGAGAAGCCGGATCCGGTCCAGGCGGCCTTCATCGCCGAGCAGGCCCCGCAGTGCGGGTACTGCACCGCGGGCCTGGTGATGACGGCGCGCGCGTTCCTCCAGCAGTGGCAGCAGAACCGCCGCCCCACCGAGGCCGAGGTGAAGCAGGCCCTCGCGGGCAACCTCTGCCGCTGCGGCAGCCACGTGCGGGTGATCCGCGCGGTGATGCGCGCGGCCGCGACGATGGGAGGGGCGTGAGATGACTCCGATCACCCGTCGCGCGTTCATCGGCGCCGGTGGCGCCCTCGTCGTCGGCCTCGGCCTCGGCGGCCGGATGCCTCGCCGCGCGGCGGCGCAGGCGGCCGCGCCCGCCGCGGGCTCCGGCTGGCCGGCCGATCGCTACCTGGGCAAGACGGTGGCCCCCGACCAGGTTGACGCCTACCTCGCCATCCACGCCGACGAGACCGTCACGGTGTTCACCGGCAAGGTCGACCTCGGGACGGGCGGCCGCGCGGCGATGCGGCAGATGGTGGCCGAGGAGCTCGAGGTCAACATCGAGCGGATCACGGAGCTGATCGAGGGCGACACCGCAGTCTGCCCCGACCAGGGCGGGACCGGCGGCAGCACCGGCATCTCCCGGGGCGGCCAGGAGCTCCGGCGCGCGGCGGCCACGGCGCGCGGGGCGCTCCTCGCCCTCGCGGCGCAGCGGCTCGGCCAGCCGGTCGCGGACCTCACCGTGGCCGACGGCGTCGTGAGCCCGAAGCGCGGCGGGGCGGGCGTATCGTACGGCGCGCTCATCGGCGACCGGCAGCTCGGGCTCGCGATCGACGCCAAGGCGCCGCTCAAGCCGTCGAGCGCCTTCCGTTACATTGGCCAGTCCGTGCCCCGGCCGGACGTGCCGGCGAAGGTCACCGGCCGCCACCTCTACGTCCAGAACCTCACGCTCCCCGGCATGCTCCACGGCCGCACCATCCGCCCGCCGGCACTCGGCGCGACCCTCCAGTCGGTCGACGAGTCGTCGATCGCGGCGATCCCCGGCGCGCGGGTCGTAAGGATCGGGAGCTTCCTCGGCGTCGTCGCCGACCGGGAGTGGGACGCGGTGCGCGCCGCGCGCGCGCTCCGGGCCCAGTGGTCGCCGGGCACGGGGCTGCCCGACCACCTCACGCTCGCCGACGCGGTCCGCGCGACGAAGATCGTCCGGGACCAGGACGTGGCGAAGAAGGGCGACCTGTCGGCGCTCGGGGCGCCCGGCCCCGGCGTCCAGACCCTCGGGGCCACTTACTGGTGGCCGGTCCAGACCCACGGATCGCTCGGCCCGTCCTGCGGCGTGGCGGACGTCCGCGCCGACGGCGCGACGATCTGGACGCCGTCGCAGGCCACGCACCGCTACCGCGAGGGCTTCGCCCGGATCCTCGGGCTTCCGCGGGAGAAGGTCCGGCTCATCTACATGGACGGCGCCGGCTCCTACGGCCAGAACGGCGCCGAGGACGCGGCGTGCGACGCCGCGCTCCTCTCGCGCGCGGCCGGCCGTCCGGTGCGCGTCCAGTGGATGCGCGAGGACGAGCACGGGTGGGACCCGAAGGGGCCGCCGCAGCTGCTCGACCTCCGGGCGGCGGTCGGCGAGGGCGGCGAGGTGATCGCCTGGGAGACGCAGGCGTGGCTGCCCCTCTCGACGCAGGGGCTGCCGAACCTGCCGCTGCTCGCGCCCATCGACGCGGGCCTCACCCAGCCGCTCGGTCGCGCCACGGGCCAGGTGCAGCAGAACATCGATCCGCCGTACCGCGTGGGCGCGGTGCACGCCGTCGTCCACTGGCTCGAGGACTCCCCGTTCCGCACGTCGCCGATCCGCGCGCCGGGGAAGGTCGCCAACATCTTCGCCGTCGAGTCGTTCGTGGACGAGGTGTGCGCGCTCGGGAAGGTGGATCCGGTCGAGTACCGGCTCCGCCGCCTCGCGGATCCTCGAGGGCAGGAGGTGCTCCGCCGCGCGGCGACGCGGATGGGCTGGCAGCCGCGGCCCTCGCCGCGTCCGCCCGACCCCGGGGCGGCGGTGCTCACCGGGCGCGGGATCTCGTACGTGCACTACAAGCACAACGAGACCTACGTCGCGATCGGAATGGAGGTCACCGTGGGGCGCGCCACCGGCGTGATCCGCGCGACCCGGATCGTCTGTGCCCAGGACTGCGGACTGATGATCAACCCGGACAACGTGGCGAGCCAGCTCGAGGGCAACATCCTCCAGACGCTCTCCCGCACGCTTCACGAGGAGATCGTCTTCGACCGGCAGCGGGTGACCAGCCTGGATTGGGCGAGCTACCCGATCCTGCGCTTCGACGAGGTGCCGACGATCGAGCTCGAGATGATCCAGCGGCTCGACGAGCCCCCGCTCGGCGTCGGGGAGGCCGCGTCGGCCGCGGTGCCGGCGGCGCTCGGCAACGCCGTCTTCGACGCCACGGGCGTGCGCCTCCGGGTGGTGCCCTTCCGGCCCGACCGCGTCAAGGCCGCCCTGACGGCCGCGCGCATCTAGCGGCCGGGCCCGATGCGCATCGGCGTCACCGTCCCCACGCCGGGGGACAACCCGGACCTCGCCACGCTCCTCGCGGCCGTCGAGGAGGCCGAGACGCTCGGCCTCCATGCGGCCTGGATGCCGAACATCTCGTCCCGAGGCTTCGACGCCCCGATGGCGCTCGCCCTGGCGGGCGCGCGCACGCGCCGCATCGAGCTGGGGACCTTCGTCGTGCCCACGTTCACGCGCCACCCCGTCGTGATGGCGCAGCAGGCCCTGACCGCCCAGGCGGCCGCCGGCGGGCGGTTCACCCTCGGGATCGGGCTGAGCCACCGGGTCGGGATGGAGGGCCAGCTCGGCTTCGACTTCTCGCGTCCGGTCCGCCACATGCGGGAGTACCTCACGTGCCTCGCGGCGCTCCTGTCGGGCGAGACCGTCGACTTCACGGGGGAGGAGTTCCGGGTCCGCAACTTCGCGCTGGCGCGGCCGCCCGGGGTCGCGCCGCCGCCGATCGTCGTCGCGGCGCTCGGGCCCCAGATGCTGCGCCTGGCGGGGCGCCTGTCCGCCGGCACCGCGATCTGGGTCGGCGGGCCCCGCTACGTCGAGGAGGCGGCCAAGGCGATCGGCGCCGCAGCCGGCGAGGCCGGCCGCCCCGCGCCGCGCGTCATCGCGAGCGTCCCGGTCTGCGTGACCGATCGCGCGCCGGCCGTCCGCAAGGCCGCGGCGGAGTCCTTCGTGCGCTACGGTCAGCTGCCGTCCTACCGCGCGATTCTCGACCGGGAGGGCGTCGGCGGCGCCGAGGAGGTCGCGCTGATCGGCGACGAGGGGGCGGTGCGCGCCGGGATCGCGGCCTTCGCTGCCGCGGGAACGACCGACTTCGCGGCGGCCGTCTACGCGCCCGCCGGCGAGGACAGCCGCCGCACCTGGGCGCTGCTCGCCGCGGCGGCGCGAGACCACCGGTAGTGGAGCCGCGCCTCAGCCTGATCACGCTCGGCGTGGCCGACGTCGCCCGGAGCCGCCGGTTCTACGAGGCGCTCGGCTGGCGGGCCTCCGGCGCGAGCCAGGCGGCCGTGACCTTCTTCCAGCTCGGCGGGATGGCGCTCTCGCTGTGGGGGCGGGCGGACCTGGCGAGGGACGCCGGGGTGGCGGATTCGCCGGGCTTCGGCGGCGTCGCCCTCGCTCACAACGCGCGCACGCGCGAGCTGGTCGACACCATCCTCGCGGAGGCGGCCGCGGCGGGAGGCCGCATCGTGAAGCCGGGGATCCCGACGTTCTGGGGCGGCTACGCGGGCTACTTCACGGATCCGGACGGCCATCTGTGGGAGGTCGCCTGGAACCCGCACTTCCAGCTGCTCGCGGACGGGAGCCTCCGGCTGCCGGTCTGAGCCGGGCGCCCGGCGAGCGAGGAGGACGCATGCCCTGGAGCGGATATCCCGAGACGACGGTCACGCAGCTCACGTACACGGAGTGGGTGTTCTCGCTCCGGGCGCATCGGGAGGTGCTGATCGGCTACTCGATACGCGTCGCCGACGGCTGGGAGCTCTTCGGCAACGGGCACTGGGTGTGGTTCACGGGGGCGGTGGCGAGCTTCCGGGGGGTGGTCCAGATCGTCTCGCAGTGGGCCGAGGTCGAGAACCTCGGTCCGCGCGACCGGGTCTGGCAGTGGGTGCACTGGAAGAATCCGACGAACGACGACGTCGTGGTGAAGCCATACCTCCTTCTGGCGCCGCCCGTCGAGGAGGGGTGGCTTCGGCAATCGCGGCCGACCACCGCGCGGAGATCACTCTGGACGCTCGTCGACGTGACCACGGCCGGGATTGCCGCCGCCGGCACCGTGGTCCCGGGCCCGGGTGGCGATTCTGACGGAGGCGGTGGCGGTCGGGGTGGCCGCGGCGACCGGGATGGCCTCGCGCTCACCGTCGCGCCCCGTCCGCTCGGCGGTCAGAGGCTGCGCGCCGTGGAGCTCAAGGGCGATCTTCGCTATCTCCCGGTGGAGGAGCTCTGGGGACGGCTCCATCAGCTGACGGGTCCGCGCGCGAGGACTCCGGCGCGCCGCCGCTCCGCCACAGGTCGACGGCGCGCCGGACGCCGCCCATGACGGGTCAGGGCCGCACGTGGGCTCCGTCTCATGGCTCGAGGGCATGGAGCGTGCTGCCTGTCCAGAATGCTCCAGGCCCTGGTGTGGCTGCGGGATTGACGCCGGGTCGGACCTCGGCGGATCGTTCTTGCCGGTTGGGGGCCGCGAATGTTTGAGGGACAACATGATGCGAAGGGCGATCTGACGGACGGCTGGCAGCGGGCCGTCGAGCGGCTCGAGGCCGCGATGAACACGCTGATGTCCGGGGACTCGAGCGCGATCAAGGCGCTCTACTCCCACCGGGACGACGTGACCGCCTTCTTCGGCTGGGGCGGCTACGAGAAGGGCTGGGCCGACGTGAGCCGCCGCTGGGACTGGGCCGCCGAGCAGTTCCGCGGAGGCGGGCCGGTGCGCTACCAGCACCTCACCGCGGTCGCGGCGCCGGGGCTCGCCGTCACGACGCACGTCGAGAGCACGCGCGTCCGGCTCGCCGGGACCCAGGAGCCCACCGAGTGGTCGAACCGCGTGACGCACGTCTTCCGCCTCGAGGACGGGGAGTGGCGGCTCGTCCACCGTCACGCGAACCGCCTCGAGCCGCGCTACGAGCCGGGCTCCCGGCTCGGCGCCGCCCGCTAGCTCGCGTCGCGGTCGGCGATCACGAGCCGGTAGCCGAGGTCGACGCTCTCGCGCTCCCGGAGCGCGCCGTGGCGCGCCGTCCAGCGGCCCGACCGGAGGTCGTCGGCCAGCCGGGTGATCCCCCGCGCGACGATCGCGGCGTCGAGCAGGGCGAATGCGGAGATCCCCGCACGGACGCGCGCGTCGAGGTAGGCCTCCGGCCGGCGCCAGAACGCGCCGAGAAACCCGTCCCGGCAATCGTGGGGGATCGGGACCGGGACGGCGCTGACGGGGCCCAGGCTCCGTGCGAGCGTCGCCATCGGCGGGAACCGCGGGAGGTCGTGGGCGACGATCTGCGGGAAGTACTCCGTCGTGAGCCAGAACGCGTCGCGCGCGGCCGGATCCCAGGTGAGCACCACGACGCGCCGGCGCGCGACGCGGCGGAGCTCCCCGAGTCCCGTGGCCTGGCGGGTCCAGTGGTGGATGGTGAGGACGGCGAGGCTCGCGTCGACGCCCGCGTCACGAAGCGGGAGCGCCTCGGCGACGCCCTGGACGCACGGCGCGGCGCCCGCCGGGCGCTGGACGATCATGGCCCGCGACGGCTCCACCGCAACGACGCGGAGGTCGCGCGGCTCGTAGGCGCCGGCCCCGGCGCCGACGTTCGCGACCGTGCGAGCGTCGCCGAGCGCTGCCCGGATGGCCGCCGCGATGCGCGGGTCCGGCTGCCGCGTCGCGGCGTAGCCGACGCCGATCCGATCGTAGAGGGGTGACCCGGCCTTCCCGCTCACGCTCCCTCCGCGCGCGCCCGGCCACGGGAGCAAGCGCGCTGGGCATTGTCCACCCGACCCGGACGGCCCGTCAAAGGCGCACCGCCGGGCGCGCCTGTGGCAGAGTGCAGGCGACATGATACGAGTCCTCGCGGCGGTTGTCGGGTTGTGCGCGACGGCGGCCCTCGCGCCTGGCGCGGCCGGGGCGGTGGGTCCGACCGACATCGTGCGCGTCGACGACTACATCGGGGCGCCGCGCGTCCTCTTCGGACGGAGCGGGGCCGAGGTGGAGCGGGCGCTCGGACGCGCGCTCGCGACCGAGCCGGGCGCGGTGGCGACCTACCGCGACCCCGCCGTGTTCCGCGCCACGCGGCGGCTCTCGTACCCGGGCCTCGTCGTCGACGTGCTGGACAGCGGGAAGGTCCGGCGCATCCGGATCGCCGCGCCGGGGCGGGGACTCCCCTTCGGGCTCGACGTCGGGAGCTCGCGGGAGGACGTCGAGCGCGTGCTCGGGGAGCCGCAGGCGGCGGACGACACCGAGCTGATGTACCTCTACTCGGACGGATTTCCGGAGACCGTGCACTTCCACCTGCGCGCCGGCCGGGTCCGCGCGATCGAGTGGAACTACGGCTCCGCCGAGTGACGGGACCCCCAAAGGAGGCGAGATGGAGCGGCCGCGGGTGCGCGTGGGAGTGGTGGGGGCGGGGTTCGTGGCGCGGATCCACGCCGAGGCGTACCGGCACGTCCGGGGGGTCGACGTCGAGCTCCGCTGGGTGACGGCGCGGCGGCCCGAGCGGGCCCGGGCGTACGCCGAGGAGTTCGGCGTCGCGCGCGTCGCCGACGACGTCCGGCGGATCCTCGACGACCCGGAGGTCGACGTCGTGGACCTCTGTGTTCCGAACGCCGTCCACGCGTCTCTCGGGCTCGACGCCGCCCGGGCGGGCAAGCACGTCATCGTCGAGAAGCCGCTCACCGGGTTCTTCGGGCCGCCCGAGACGCCGCGGGCGGAGATGCTGCGCGCGGCGCTCGCCTCGGCCGACGCGCTGATCGGGGCCTGCCAGGCGGCCGGCGTGCGGCTCTGCTACGCGGAGAACTGGGTCTACGCGCCGCCGATCCAGAAGGCGCGCCGACTCCTCGCGGCGGCGGGCGGGCCGATCCTCCGGATGGTGGGCGAGGAGAGCCACTCGGGCACGCACGCGCCCGCGAACAAGCGCTGGGTGACGGCGGGCGGGGGATCGCTCCTCGGGAAGGGCTGCCATCCGCTCGGCGGCATCCTCTACCTGAAGGCCGACGAGGGCGTCCGGCTCCGGGGGCGGCCGGTCCGGCCGGTGTCGGTGCTGGCCGAGGTCGCGCAGCTCGCCGACACGGAGACCTTCCGCGGCGCCGCGCCCCGCTACCTCAACGTCGTCGAGGGTGCCGACGTCGAGGACTGGGGCAGCATGCTCGTGCGCTTCGACGACGGCACCGTCGCCCAGGTCTCGGCCGCCGACGTCGTCCTGGGCGGCATCCGGAACCAGCTGGCGATCTACGCGGCCAAGGCCCTGATCTTCTGCAACATCAACCCGAACGACTCCGTCCAGGCCTACGCCCCCGATCCGGCGGTCTTCGGCGCCGAGTACATCACCGAGAAGATCGAGACCAAGGCGGGCTGGACGTTCCCCCAGCCGGACGAGGACTGGATGACCGGCTATCCGGCGGAGATCCAGGACTTCATGGAGAGCGTGGCCTTCGGCCGCGAGCCCCTGTCGGGCGGCGCGCTCGCGCGGGACGTCGTCGCGGTCACCTACGCGGCGTACCTGTCGGCGGCGGAGGGGCGACGGGTGGCGCTCGGTCCTCACCTCCGCTGAGCGGAGGGCCGGGAGCCCCGCCGCGACCACGGGCAAGGGTCGCGCCCGCCGCCGCGTGGTGCGGTTGACCCGGGCGCGGGGACCGGCTAGGGTCGAGTGGGTCCCATCACACTCCGCCGCGCAGAGGAGACAGCAGGCATGGCAGCGGTGACAGCGAAGATCCTCCACGTGGACCTCACCACCCGGACCACCCGCACCGAGGAGATACCCGAGCCGATCCTCAGGCGACACCTGGGCGGAGGTGGCCTCGCGGCGTACCTGCTCCTCCGCGACATGCCCGCCGGGGTCGACCCGCTCGGGCCCGACAACGTGCTGGTCTTCACGACCAGCATCATCAACGGGCTGTCGCTCTCGGGCACCAACCGCTACACCGCGGCGGCCAAGTCCCCGCTGACCGGCGGGTACGGCGAGTCGGAGGCGGGCGGCTGGTGGGCGCCGGAGCTGCGCGCGGCCGGCTACGACGGGATCGCGGTGCGGGGGCGCGCGGAGTCCCCGGTCTACCTCTGGATCAAGGACGGCCAGGTCGAGTTCCGCGACGCCTCGGCGTACTGGGGCAAGCTCTCCGGCGAGGTCCAGGAAGGGCTCGAGCAGGAGCTTGGCGACAAGCGGATCCGCGTGCTCCAGACCGGGATCTCCGGCGAGCGCGGCGTGCGCTACGCCGCCATCGTCAACCAGCTGAAGCACTTCCACGGCCGGTGCGGGCTCGGCGCCGTCATGGGCGCGAAGAACCTGAAGGCCATCGCGGTCCGCGGCTCGAAGGTCAACGCGCCGGTGGACAAGGTCGGGGCCAAGTCCACGCTCACCTTCTTCAAGGACCACTACGACCGCGCCCGGGACCGGTTCCACCAGACGGGCACGGCCGGCGGCCTCCTGAACCTCGAGGCGAGCGGCATCCTGCCCACGCGGAACTTCCGCGACGGCTCCTTCGAGCACGCCAAGCAGATCAGCGGCCAGAAGATGGCGGAGACCATCCTCGTCAACCGCGGCACGTGCTACGCGTGCATGGTGGCCTGCAAGCGCGAGGTCGAGGTGAAGGAGCTCGGCGTGACGCCGCGGTTCGGCGGGCCCGAGTACGAGTCGCTGGCGGCCACGGGGTCGCTCTGCGGCGTGGGCGATCTCAACGCGCTCGCGAAGATCAACCAGCTGCTGGCGCAGTACGTGCTGGACTCGATCTCCACCGGCGTGGCCATCGCGTTCGCGATGGAGTGCTACGAGCACGGCATCATCACGAAGGCCGACACGGGCGGGGTCGAGCTCGTGTGGGGCAGCGCCGAGGCCGTCGAGCAGATGGTGCACCTGATCGGCCGGCGGGAAGGGATCGGCCGGCTTCTGGGCGAGGGCGTGAGGCGGGCGGCCGAGCACCTTGGCCGCGGCGCCGACCGATTCGCCATGCACGTCAAGGGGCAGGAGCTCCCGATGCACGACCCGCGCGGGAAGAAGAGCCTGGCGCTCGCCTACGCGCTGTCGCCCACGGGGGCCGACCACATGGAGGCCCCGCACGACCCGCTCTACGAGGGCTTCCACCCGGACGGCCCGCTCGGGGGGCTCGGTCTCATCGAGCCGGTGAAGATGCTCGACTTCGGACCCCGCAAGGTGCGGGCGTACTACTACACGCAGCAGGTCTGGAGCTTCTACAACTCGGTGGGGATGTGCGACTTCGTCGCGACGCCGCTCAACGCGCTCGCCCTCGAGCGGTTCGTGGACTACATCAACGCGGTCACCGGCTGGAACATGAGCCTCTACGAGCTGATGAAGGTCGGCGAGCGGTCCAACACCCTCGCCCGCCTCTTCAACTGCCGCGAGGGCTTCACGCCGGCCGACGACGTTCTGCCGCAGCGGATGCACGAGGGGATCGGCAACGGGGCGCTGAAGGGCGAGCGGGTCGATCCCGAGCAGTTCCTGACGGCGCGCCGCCTCTACTACGAGATGGCGGGCTGGGACGGGGACACCGGCCGGCCGACGGCGGCGCGCCTCGCCGAGCTCGAGGTGGACACGTCGGTCTTCCAGACCGCCTGAGTCGGGCCCGCGACAGGACGCGAGGGGCCGCGGCGTTCGCTGCGGCCCCTTCGTCGTCTCGGCGGAGGGAAGGATCGGGATGACGCCGGGCTCCGGGAAGGGCCGCGCGCTCGCCGGGCTCGCGATCCTCCTGGGCGTCGGCGTGGCGATTCGCGCCGGCGCGGCCGCCACCGCCGCGCTCTGGTTCGACGAGGCGACCGCCGGCCTGATGGGCCGCCGCACGCTCCTCGGCGACTTCCTCCTGTACTTCCACGGGCAGGCCTACATGGGCGCCGTCGACGGCTACCTCCATGCCGTCCCGTTCGCGCTCCTCGGGTCGTCGCTCGACACCATCCGGCTCCTCCCGGTCCTGCTCTCGCTTCTTCACGTGGCCCTCGTCGCGCTCTTCGTCCGGCGCGTCACGGGCGACGGCCGGTGGGCCGCGGTGGTGGCGCTCGTTCCCACGCCGATGCTGCTCAAGTTCGCCCACGACGGCCGGCTCTTCTACGACCTCGTCCCCGTCTGCACGCTCCTCCTCCTGCTCCTTGGGCTCCAGGCCGTCGAGGCTCCCACGGCCCCCGGACGCAGCCGCGCCCTCCTCGTCGCCGGGCTCCTGGCGGGGCTGGCCTGGTGGACGAACCTCATCCACACGGTCGCGATCGTGGCGGTCGCCGGCGTGGTCGTCCTCGGCCGCCCGCGCCTCCGCCTCGCCGCGCTCGCGGTGCCGGCGACGTTCCTGCTGGGCAGCGCCCCGTTCTGGGTCTTCGCCGCCACGCGCGGCCACCTCGCGGCGATCCGCACGCCGCTGGCCGCGACCGCGGCGCTGCCCGGTCAGGCGCATCTCCTCCTGACGCACGCGCTCCCGATCCTCCTCGGCCTGCCTCCCCGCGCGTTGGCGGGCGCGGCCGGACCGGGCCTCGTCGGGATGAGCCTGGTCGTGCTGGCGGCGGCCCTCGCCGTCTGCCTCGCGCGCGGCGGGACGGGCGGCTGGCTCGTCGCGGGCGTCGTGGCCGTCGGGTCGGCCGCGGTCGTGGTGGCGGAGCACGGGCGGCTGCTCCGAGGCGACGAGCCGCTCTATCTCCTGCCCGTGGCCGCCGTGCTGCCGGCCGTGCTCGGCATCCTGCTCGCGCAGATCGCCCGGCGCACCGTGGTCGGCGCGCTCGCCCTCACCCTCGTCCTCCTCGGCGGCCACGCGGCCGGGCTCCGGGCCGCGTACCCCCAGTTGTTCTCGTGGCGGGAGCTGGAAGCCCGGCGCCAGGAGACCCGATGGCCGGTCGCGATGGTCGAGCGCCTGGTCGCCGCGGGCGAGACCGCGGTCTACACCCACGACCCCGAGGTGCTGACGTTCGCCAGCGCCGAGCGAGTGACGGTCTCGCACTTCTACCAGGAGCGCTACCCGCCCCTCGCCGACCGCGTGGACGCGGCCCCGAAGGTCGCGTACTTCGCGCCGGAGCGGATCCCGGCGGGCCTGCTCGAGAGCCTGGCCGCCGCGGGGATCCGCTTCGACCGGGAGGAGACGCCGCGCGGGCCGCTCCTCAGCGGGTTCCGGCTGGAGCCGACCGAACTGCGCGAGATCCCGCCCACCGGGTGGAGCGCGACGGCGTCGATCCGTCCCGAGCTGGCGGGACACGCGATCGACCGGGACGCGGGCACGCGATGGCGCACCACCGGCCGTCCGGCGGACGCATGGCTCCAGGTGGACCTCGGTCGCGTGCGCCAGGTCGGCATGGTCGCGTGGCTGCCGGGGAGCTACCAGGAAGTGCCGCTCGGGTTTCGGCTCGAGACGTCCGTCGACGGCGGCCAGTTCACCGTCGCGCGGGAGGTGCCGGCCTACTACGGCCCGCTGTACTGGGCGGCGGGGCATCCGATGGGACGCGTGCGCTGGGGCCGCGTGGAGGTCCGCTTCCCGATCCGGCCCGCGCGCCACGTGCGGCTCACGCACCTCGGCCAGGACGACCGCTACCCGTGGACCGTGCGGGAGCTGTTCGCCTACGAGGCCGGCCAGCCGGACACCGGGTCGCCCGTCGATCCGCGCGAGGCCGCCAGCGCGCTCCTCGCGATGGGCGCCCGGCACGTCTACGCGGACCACGGCGAGGGCCCGCGCCTCGTGGCGGCGTCGGGGGAGCGCCTCCTCGCGCCGCCGGACAACGTCGGCGTGGACCGGTACGGTCTCACGCCGCCGCTCGAGCGGCTCCCGTTCCTGTCGGTCGCGACGGACGCGGCCATCGCCTTCCCGCGCGGCGCGCCGTCGGGGCCGTCGATCGAGGCCGAGCTCCGGGCGGCCGGCGTCGGCTTCGTCACGCGGGACGCGGGGGGCTACCGGCTCCTCGGCCGGCTGGACGCGGCGGCCCCGCCGGCCCACGCCGCGAGCGCCGTCCCGGTCCGTGTGTCGGCGGAGCCCGCCGGCGATGACCCGCGCGCCGCGGTGGATGGCCGCGTCTCGACGCGATGGTCGACGCGGGCCCCGCAGGCGCCGGGTCAGTGGCTCGAGGTCGAGCTGGACGAGCCGGCCGAGCTCGGCGGGCTCGAGCTGGACCTGGGCGGCGCGACGCTCGAGTACCCGCGCGACCTCGCGGTCCGCGTTCCGCGCGCCGGGGGCTGGGAGGACCTCCGGATCACCGTCCGCTGGGTGGGACCGCTCGTGTGGACCGGCACCCACGTCCTCCGGGCCGGCGTCGAGCGGATCCTCGTGACGTTCCCGCCCGCGCGGGTCCGCGCCCTCCGCGTGGTCCAGACCGGACGGGAGGCGTTCCATCCGTGGTCGGTGGCGGAGCTCCGGCTGCTCGCGCCGTGAACCCGGGACCGTGTGGGAGAATGGGCGCCGCGCACCCGCGCGAGGAGGCTTCGGCATGCACGACTTGACGGCGCCGGTCGAGACGCTGCCGCGCCCGGAGCTCGGGCGGCTCCAGCTCGAGCGGCTGCGCGCGCTCGTGGCGCGGGCAGCCCGCGTGCCGCTCCACCGGGACCGGCTCGCCGCGGCCGGCGTGACGCCGGACGGAATCCGCGCGCTCGGCGACATCCGGCGGCTCCCGTTCACGACGAAGACGGACTTCCGCGACACGTACCCGTTCGGCCTCCTTGCTGTGCCCATGGACGAGATCGTGCGCATCCACGCGTCCTCGGGGACCACGGGCAAGGCGACCGTCGTCGCCTACACGCGCGGGGACCTGGACGCGTGGACCGAGGTGATGGGCCGGACGCTCCGGGCGGGCGGGGTCCGTCCGGGCGACGTCGTGCAGAACGCCTACGGGTACGGGCTCTTCACGGGCGGCCTCGGCTTCCACTACGGCGCGGAGCACGTGGGCGCGGCCGTCATCCCGGTATCCGGCGGCTTCACCGAACGCCAGCTCGTCGCCTTCCAGGACCTCGGCAGCACCGTGCTCTGCTGCACCCCGTCGTACGCGCTCCACCTGGCGGAGGCCATCGAGGAGGCCGGTCTGCCCGCGGCGTCGCTGCGGCTCCGGGTCGGGTTCTTCGGCGCGGAGCCGTGGACCGAGGCCATGCGGACGGCGATCGAGACGCGCCTCCGCCTGATGGCGCTGAACGTCTACGGGCTGTCGGAGATCACCGGCCCGGGCGTGGCCGTCGAGTGCCCCGAGCGCCAGGGCATGCACGTGGCCGAGGACCACTTCTTCCCGGAGGTCGTCGACCCGCAGACCCTCGAGCCCGTGCCGCCGGGCGCGACGGGCGAGCTCGTGCTCACGACGCTCAGCAAGCAGGGGATGCCGCTCCTCCGCTACCGCACCCGCGACCTCACGGCGCTCGATCCCTCGCCGTGCCGCTGCGGCCGGACGCTGGTGCGCATCGGGCGCATCATGGCGCGGTCCGACGACATGCTGATCATCCGGGGCGTGAACGTCTATCCCTCGCAGGTGGAGCACACGCTCCTCCAGGTGCCGGAGCTCGCCCCCCACTACCTCCTGGTCATCCGGCGGGAGCACGCCCTCGACACGCTCGAGGTGCAGGTCGAGACGCAGCCCGGCGCCGCTCCGGCTGACGCGCTGGCGGCCCGCGTCCGCCGGCGCCTGGTCGAGACGCTCGGCGTGACGGCGGTGGTCAGCCTCGTGGCGCCGAAGACGATCGAGCGGAGCGCCGGCAAGGCCAAGCGCGTCCTCGACCTGCGCCACCAGGCCTGACCCGCGGTCAGGCGGCGCGGGCCGAGCCGCGCGCGAGCCGGTGAAGCGTCTCCGGCGTGACCGGGTCGCCGGCGGGCGGCCGCGGGCCGGCCGGCGACCGGAGCAGGTAGAAGCCCTTGAAGGCGTGCTGCCCCGTGAACTTCAGCCCGACCGCGGGCGCCGCCGCGCGCGGCTCGGCGAGGCGGAGCGGCGAGCCGAAGGTCGAGTCGTCCCAGTACACGACCACGTCCGGCAGGCGGGACGCGAGGGCCGCGGCGGCGTCGGGGGCGGTGCGGAACACCCGGTGGACGATGGGCCGGCCGTCGCCGCCCCGCGCCGCGCGGAGAGTCTCCTCGATGCGCCCGACCACGTCGTCGTAGCCCTCGGGCGGGACGATGCCGCGCGCCTCGCGCCCGCGCAGGTTGACGCGGACCCAGCCGTGCTGGTCGGTCGGCAGCGCGAACGCGGCCGTGCGCGACCAGTCGTAGGTGGGCACGGCCATCGCGGGCTGCGACAGCGCGCCGGTGATCGTCCGGGGCACGTGCCGGTAATAGAGGTGCTTCACGCCGTCGGGCAGGCTCCGCTTGACCGCGCGCGCGGCCCGCTCCGCCGCCTCCGACCAGGAATGGTCCCGCCACGGCCGGGGGACGGCGAAGCCGCTCGCGCGGAGCAGGGCCTCGAGGATCGTCGGGATACCGCGGGCGGGCCGCATCCCGTGGAGCGAGAACACCAGGAGCGTCGCGTGCGGCCCCGCCGCGTCCCGGAGCCGGCCGATCTCGCGATCGACGGCCTGGAGCAGCGCGGCCAGGCCGGGCCCGCGCGGCGCGGGCAGGCCGTGGTCCGGGTGCGTGGGATCGACGGTGTGCCACAGGAGGTGCTCCATGTGGTGCACCTCCGGGAAGACCAGGACGAACAGGTCGGGCCTCGTGTCCGAGAGCAGGCGCAGCGCCAGCCGCCCCCGCTGCTCGACCCCCTGGATGCAGGTCGCCAGCGCGCCCGCGAGCCCGTCGAGGTCTCGGGGGCCGATTGCGTCGACCCCGCCCGCCGCGAAGGGATGCATTCCGCCCGCGCTGCGGACGACCGGCTCGAGGGTGGCCGGGAAGACCTCGAGCCGGCCCTTCAGGTAGTCGTGCGCGCCCCAGTCGAGGACCTCGTGGCATCCGGGAATCCCGAGGAGCGGCGCGAACGGGACGTCGAGCACCGTGACCGACCGGCCCGCCTCCGCATCGCCGCGCCAGAACGGATCGAGGTGGTCCCACGACGGCCGCGCGAGGTCGAGCGAGTCCGGCCGCCACGCCCATTCCCCGTAGAGCCCGTGCTCGCCGAGTGGCCTGCCGCTCAAGAACGAGGGCCAGAGCCCGCTGCTGCAGGTGGGTGGCGCCGGCACGACCGGGCCCCAGACGCCCTCCGCGGCGAGGTCGCGCAGGGAGGGGAGGTCGCCCCGCTCCATCAGCCGGCGCACGAGCGTGGGCTCGGCCGCGTCGATGCCGATCAGGAGGACGGGGCCGGCCTCAGATGGGCTCATCGAATAGCTCCTGGGGGTTGATCCAGCGCCCCTCCGACGCGGACCGCGCGCACGCCTCGAGGAGGGCGATCGTCTGGAGGTTGTCGCGGCCGCTCGACTCCGGCTCCACGCCCTCGGCGACGGCGCGTGCGAGCTGGCGGAGCAGCGTGACCTCCTCGACCTCGGGTCGCGGGCCGCGGCGGACCAGGCGCGGCAGCCGCCCCCGCTCGCACCACACGAGCCACCGGTGGAAGACATGGAGCGTCCCCCGGTCGGTGACGGCCCGGAGGTAGAACTCCTGGCCCCGCTCGAAGAACTCGTGGCCGCGCGAATCGTAGGTGGCGGAGAGGGACGCGCGGACGCCGTCCTCGAACTCGAGCAGGATCTGCATCGACGCGCCGGGCGGCGCCTCGCCCCACGGGAGCGTGAACCGCTGGGCGAGCGCGCGCACGGCGCGCCGGCCCAGCACGTGGCGAAGACCATCGAGGTGGTGGACGGCGGCCTCCCAGAGCACGGTGTCCCTCATGGTCTGGAGGGCCGGCGCCATCTCCTTCACGCTCCGGTAGGTCTGCGCCACGATCATGCCGACGCGACCCAGCTCGCCGCCGCGGAGGAGCCGCCCGAGGGTCTGCGGCATCCGCGTGTAGCGGTAGTTCTGGCCCACCATCAGGGGGACGCGCCGCGCCTCGGCCTGCGCGACGAGCCCGCGCGCCTCGCGGAGGCTCAGGGTGAACGGCTTCTCCACGAGGACGCCGAGACCGCGATCCAGCGCCGCCCGGCTCGGCTCGACGTGGCAGTCGATCGACGTCGCGACGATGGCCGCCTGCGGCTTTCCGGCGTCCATCGCGGCGTCGAGGCCGGGGTGGACGAGACCCTCGGCGAGCCCGAGCTCGCGCGCGGCCGCCGTTCGCCGGCCGGCGTCGGGCTCGACCACCCCCGCGAGCTCGAAGCCGGGCGTGGCCTCGAGAAGGCGGGCCCACTGCCGGCCTCGCGCCCCGAGCCCGAGGACGACTACAGGGAGCGTCACCGCGCGCCCTCGTCTCTAGTGTTCCGTCCGCGAAGTCATGTTAACGGCCACGCCGGACGGCCTTGGCGATGATGTCCGCCGGGGTCTTGGTCCAGACGAAGGGCGTCGGGTGATCGTTCCAGTGCGCGATGTACTGGTCGATGTGGCGGATCAGGGCCCGGACGGTGTCGAACGACCCGCGACGCACCGACTTCCGGGTCAGGATCCCGAACCACGCTTCGATCATGTTCAGCCAGGACGCGCCCTTCGGGGTGAAGTGCAACTGGACCGTCGGATGCGCCTGCGAGCCAGGCCTGCACCGCCGGGGTCGAGTGGGTGGACGAGTTGTCCACCACGACGTGCAACTCGCGCCCGCGATACGCACGCGCGAGCCGCTTGAGAAACGCCAGGAAGTCGGCCCCGGTATGCCGGGGGCGACATTCGCCGAGGACCCGCCCACTGGCCACCTCGAGCGCGGCGTACAGACTCGTCAGGCCGTTCCGCCGGTAGTCATGCGTCTGGCGGGCGGGCAACCCGGGTCGCAACGGGAGCAGCGGCTGCGTGCGGCTCAGGGCCTGAATCTGCGTCTTCTCATCGAGGCAGAGCACGACCGCGTGCGTGGGCGGATTCAGATACAACCCGACCACGTCTTCGATCTTCTCCGCCGCCTGCGGATCGGTGGTGAACTTGAACGTCGTCACCCGGTGCGGCTGCAGGGCATGCGCTTTCCAGATCCGATGCACCGTGGTGTGGGACACCCCCGCCCGGCGGGCCAGCTCCCGGGTCGTCCAGTGGGTTGTTCCCGCCGCGGGGGGGCGGAGCGTGAGGGCCACGACCTGCGCCCGCTGCCGCGCGCTCAGCGTGGGCGGCCGGCCCGACCGGGGGCGCTCGTGCAAGCCCGCGACGCCGCCCTCGGCAAAGCGGCGCCGCAGGCGACTGACCTGCACCACGGTGTACCCCGTGCGGTCGGCGATCTCCACGCCGGACAACCCCTGGACCATCAGGAGCACCGCGCGGACGCGGCGACTGAGGCCGGCTCGGACCGACGGGGACCGCTGCAGCCGCTCCAACTCATGCCGGTCCGCCTCGGTCACGGTGATGGGCCGGATGCGATTGGCCATGGCGATCCTCCTGGAGCATGCCATGGCTAATATTAACTCTACTTCGGTGACGGAACACTAGCGCGGTCACTCGTGCCGGTCACGATGAGCGCCCGTCGTTCCTTCGGGAGCTTCTCTCCGCTCGGTCTCCTGGAGCTCATCGACGCGGTGGCCAACAGGGCGTCCTCGCGTTCCGGCCCGAAATGTTCGACTGGTTCGCACCCGATGGTGGATCTGGTCGAAGGCCTGTTTCCGCGCCTGGTCTCGAGCGGCGGCTTCTTGCCCACGCGCCACGCCGCGACCCGGACGGGTCCGGTGGTCTCGGTCCGCATCGCGGCTCGCCCTGGAGGATAGCCGAGGCCACGGCGCGTCGCCAGTGTGGCGATGGCGCCTCGTCGCGCGCGGTGGTAGCGTCCCCTCGATGCCGGACGCGAGCGCGGAGAAGCGAACGACACGGCGGGTAAGGAACCCGATGCGGGTGGTCCTCGCGCGGGCCGTCAACCGGGGGTCGGCCCGGCTGTGGGGATCCTCCTCGGGTTCCGGCTGCGGGGCGCGTGGCAGCGATGGCGTTGGGAGCGGCGCTGGAACGACCTCACCGTCCGGCCGAAGTGGAACGTCGACGTGCCCCGGGAGGTCGTGGCGGCGGTCGAGAGCGGGTGGTTCCCCCGGAGCGCGCGGGTCCTCGACATCGGCTGCGGCAGCGGGCAGGTCGCCGCGTGGCTGGCCGCCCAGGGCTATCCGGCGGTCGGCATCGACTTCTCGAGGACGGCGCTCGAGCTCGCGCGGCGGCGCTTCCCGGAGACCCCGGGCCGGCTCGAGTTTCACGAGCTCGACGTCTGCCGGACGCTCCCGCCCGGCCCCGAGTACGGCGTCCTGATCGACTTCCGCTGCTATCACCAGATCCCGCCCGAGGATCGGCGCGGGTACTGGCGGACGATCGCCCGCGCCGCGGCCCCCGGGGCCCGGCTCCTGCTCATCTCGAAGGCCTTTCGGGGTCGACGGCCGCTGGGCGATCCGATCGAGGTCCAGCAGGTCACGGGCGCGATCGAGGACGGACAGGACGGCGCGTTCGCGATCGAGCGCGTCACGGAGACCGTGTTCGAGCCGTATCCCGGCGTCGATCCGGATCGGCCGCGTCCCGGCCTTGCCTTCTGGATGGTCCGCCGGGACGTGCCCGGGCCCACCTGAGCGCCGCCCGCGATCGACCGGCCTGCTCGGTCGGCTACACCTCAGGGAGGCGGGTCCAGGATCCAGACGACGACGGACGACGGGCTGCCGAGGGCAGCCTGCCCACCCGCGTCGTGGAGGGTTACCCGGAACGCGCGCGGTCCCGGCGCGCCGTCGCGCGGTAACAGGGCGATCTCCACCGTGCGGCTGGGCGTGCCCGAGTCGAACGTGAGCGTCGTCGGCGGCAGCGCGGCGTAGTCCACGTCCACCAGCGCGTCCGCGCCGGGGGTGGCGTCGTCGCCGTCGTGCGCCGTCACGCCGACCGTGACGGCGCTCGCCGCGCCTCCCGTTCGGGTCACGGTGAGGACGATGGTGCCTCCTGCGACGCCGCTCGCGTCGGTGACGCTCCACCGGAGCGTGCCGGCCACGTCGTTGTCCGTGAAGCTCACCGTCGCGATGGACGGGGTGGTAAGGGTGGCGCCGGACGGGCTCTGCAGGGCAAGTCCGAAGCTCTCCGTTCCCTCGGCCCGGGTGTCGGGGCAGAGCGTCACCGGCACCGTCTTGGACCCCTGGCCGGCCGGGATGGTGACGGGGATCACCGCGCTCGAGAAGTCCGCGCCGCCCACGCCGCACGCGCCGCCGGTCGCGGAGCTGATCTGCTGGGGCACCAGGTTGACCGACACCGCCGCCGTCGTGGGACCCGAGCGCAACACGGTGACGTTGAAGCTCGCGCTCGCCTCTCCCACCACGTAGGTGGCGCTGTTGAGCCGGAGCTTCGGCTCGTTGTCGTTGATCGTCAGGGTGGCCTGGCTGGGGTTGCCGAGCGAGGCGAGGCCGACCGGCAGCGGGTCCGAGAGCTCAACGACGACCGTCCGCGGGCCATCCGCCGCCGACGTGTTCACGAGCGGGATCGTGATGGTCTGGCTGGTCTCCCCGGACGCGAACGGGATGTCGCCCTCGGTCGGACCCGTGTAGTCCGTGCCGTGGACCGCCGAGCCCCCGATGATCGCCCAGTGCACCGTGACGCCGCCGCCGCTCCCCGTCCGGGTCACGATGAGGGTCCCGTTCTGGCCCTCCGTACCGGCGTACGTCGCGCTCGAGAACCGGACCGCACCCGCAACATCGTTCTCGGTGATGGTGAGGACGGCGGAGGCCCCCGGAGGCCCGACGACGGCGGGGCCGCTCACCACGGCGAGCGTGAGCGTCAGATCCTCGTTGCCCTCCACCCCGCCGTCGCCGCAGAGCGGGACGCTGAACGTCTTGCTGGTCTGCCCGGGGCTGAACGTCAGCGTGCCGCTGACAGGCCGGTAGTCCGCGCCGGGCGCGCAAGCTCCCGATGTCGGGGCCGGTGTCGCGGAGCCGGGCGGCCCGGCGGCGTAGCCCACCGTCACGGCGTACGTCGCCACCCCGCTCCGTGTGACGGTGACGGTCTTGCTCCCGCTGCCCTCGCTCACGGTCAAGGGGAGACCCGAGAACTGGACGGTCCCCTCCACGAGTGTCAGCGTCGTCGCCGTTATCGAGCCGAGGGCCCAGCCCGTGCTCGGGTTCCCGAGGGCGAGCTCCACGGTTTCGGACGGCGTCTCGAGCACGCCGTCGAAGCTGACGGCGAGCGTGAGGGGCAGCGTGGGCGTCGACTGTCCGGGCGCGAACGTCAGGGTGCCGCTCGGCGCCGACACGTAGTCGATGCCCCCGCCGGCCACGTCTCCCCGGGTCGCGCTGCCGCCGGTGATGGTCCAGTCGATCGTGGCCGCCTCGCCGAGATTCCCCGTTCGCGTCACGGGGATCGTCACGCTCGCGTTCGCCTCGGCCGCGTTGAGGACCGGCGCGGAGAACTGGATCGTTCCCTTGCGGTCGCTGTCGACCACGACGAGGGTCGCCTTCTTGATGGTCCCTAGCACGCCGCCGGGCGTCGGCGTCCCGAGCCCGAGGACCACGGTCTCGTTGGGCTCCACCTCCGGGTCGCTCACGATCGTGGCCTGGATCGTCTTGGTCAGGACATTCGGGCCGAAGCTGAGCGTGCCCGACGGCGCGATCCAGACGTCGACGCTCGGGGTGCCGGTCACCCCGGTGCTGGCGGTGCCGCCGGTGATGCTCCACGGGACCTCCACGGTCCCCCCGGCGCCGCCGGTGCGCGCGACGGTGATGGTCACGTTGACGTTGCCGGTCGCGCCCTCGGTTCCCGTGTAGGTCGCGCTGGTGAACTGGAAGGTCCCCGCGGTGTCGTTGTCGGCGACCCCGATGGTCGTCATGCTCGGATCGCCCAGCGTGCCGGCGGAGGGGCTCGAGAGCTTGAGCTTCACGGTCCGGAGCCCGTCCAGCATCACGTCGTTCTTCAGCGGCACGGTGAACACCCTCGACGTCTGGTTTGCCGCGAAGGACAGGATCGTCGTGGTGGGCATGTAGTCGGTGCCGGCGGCCGCAGTCCCGGCCTGGACGTCGGGTACGTCGACGGTGCCGACGGTGACGCTCGCGGCGGCCTGGGCCGGGCCGGTGCGGAGCACGGTGACCGTCTGGCTCCCGCTGATCTCGTTCGTCGCGTAGGCGGCCTTGTCGAACCGGAAGCCGACCTCGTCGTCGAGCAGCGTCAGCTTGAGGACCTTCGCGGATCCGAGGGCCGCGCCGCCCGTCTGGTTGCTGAGGGTGACCTCGATCGTCCGGCTCCCGTGTGGGCCGGCGGGGTTGAGGAGCGAGATCGTGACGGGGACGACCGGGACGCCGCTGTTGGCCGCGAACTGGACGGGGCCGGTCGTGGCCCCGGTGTAGTCCACGCCGAATACGGCGTTGCCGCCCGTGATGGTCCACGTCGCGCCGACGGGGCCGGCCGCGCCGCCGGTCCGGACGGCGTTGAGCGTGACCGTCGGGGCGCTCTCGAGCACGCTGACATTCGCGGGACTCCACTGGATGGTTCCGCCGACGTCGTTGTTGCCGATGGTGATCGTGGCGGTGGCGGGGCTGCCGATGCCCGACAGTCCGACCGGCCCGGCGTCCTGGAGCGCGAGCTGGATGGTGCGCACCGCCTCGACGGTGGCGTTGCTGGCCGTGAGCGAGACGAACACGGTCTGGCTCGAAATGTCGGCGGGGAAGGAGACGACCTGGTTGATCGGCACGTAGTCGACGTTCGGTGTCGCGGTGCCCGCGCCGGTCGAGACGACGCGGACCTTGCCATTCCCCGCCGCGCCGTTGCTCCGGGTCACGACGACGGCCACGGTGGTCGCCGCCTCGCTGACGTTGTACGTCGACGCGCCGAACCGGAACGTGCCGCCCGCGTCGTTGTCGACGATCGTGAGCACGGCGGTCTGCCGGGGACCGAGGATCGCGCCGACCGTGGGGCTCGAGAGCTGCAGGAGCACCGTCTCCGGCCCCTCGGCCAGCTTGTCGTTGACGGTGGGGATCGTGAACGTGCGCGAGGTCTGGTTCGCCGCGAACGCGAGCGGCGCCGTGGAGAGGCCGCCGTAGTCGGCGCCTGGCGTCGCCGACCCCGGCAGGACGGTGTACGTCACGCCCACCGGGTACTGCGCGGGCCCGCTGCGCGTCACGGTGATCGTGGCGCTTCCGCCCTCGCCGGCGCTGTAGCTGGCCTGGCTGAACTGGAGGGCGATCTCGTCGTCGACGATGGTCAGCACCGCGGTCTTCTGGCCACCCAGCGTGCCTCCACCCCCGGCAGCGCTGAGCGTCAGGTTCACGGTGCGGTTACCGTCGACGGCGCCGTTGTTGACGATGGGCACGGTGAAGGTCTGCGTCGTCGCGCCCGGGCCGCTCGGATCGAAGGTCAGGGTGCCGCTCTCGGTCTGGTAGTCGCCCGGAGCGTGTGCGCTTCCGTCGGACGTCGCGTAGTGGACGGTGACGCCGCCGGCGCTGCCGCCGGTGCGCTTGACCGTGATGGTTGCAATACCCGTGCCCTCGAGGACGCTGAAGGTGCTCGCGCTGAACTGGATCGACCCCGCCACGTCGTTGTCGTTGATGTTGAGCGTCGGCAGTGTCCCGGGTGCCGAGCAGCCCGCCCCCGCCCGGGTTCGACAGCGTCAGCGTAGACCTTCCGCTGACCGTCGGCTGTCGTGTCGTTGCCGATCGGCACGGTGAAGGTCTTGGAGGTTTCGCCGTCGCTGAACGTGAGGGTGTCGGCGACGTCGGTGTAGTCCGAGCCCGGGACGGCGCCGCTGGGACTCCCCGGGCTCGTCGCGTAGTCCACGGTGACAGCCCCGGAACTCGCGCCGGAGCGGGTCACGGTGATGGTGGCCGACGACGCGCCCTCGGTGACGTTGTAGACGCTCGCGCTGAACTGGAGGACCGTGAAGGCGATGCGCGAGGTCGTGACATCGTTGACATCGGTGATCGGCTTGCCTGTGTTCTGGAGACCCGCCAGGATCTCGTCGACGGAGGCGTCAGGATTCGCCTGCTTCATAACGGCCCACGCGCCGGCCACGTGTGGCGTGGCCATCGATGTGCCTTGCAAGGTGTTGAACCCACCGCCGGGGACCGATGAGTGATCCACTGGCCCGGCGCGAGAAGAGACAGGAAGTATGCGCTGTTTGAGAAAAGGGACACCGCGTCGGCCGGCGTACCACCGGACCCGGATCCGTCCTTGGTTGCTCCGACGCTGATGGCGCCAGAGATGCAGGCCGGGAACGACATGCTGTCGATCCATCCGTTGTTGCCGGAGGCGACGACGGTAGCCACGCCGGCGCTCCGAAGGTTCGCGATCGCGGCCGTGATCATGGGGTTCTCCGAGTCGCACGGATCGAAGAACCTGTCGCCGCCGAGGCTCAGGTTGGCGGCAGCGATGGAAAGGGTCGCGCTCAGTTCGAGCACGCGCTCGAGCCCGTGGGCGATGTCCATGTCCCAGGCGCGTGCGCACGGGTTCCCGCTGCACGTCGAGAGAGAGAGACGCGGATGGCCGCCAGGCTGGCCCCCCGGGCAATCCCGTCGAAGTCCGACCCATTGCCCGCGGCGATCCCCGCGACGTGCGTGCCGTGATAGCAGTCGGGCGCGAACGTGCACGGCACCCCGGCGCCGTCGCTGGTGTCGGTGTCGAGCCCGTTCGGGCAGGTGGAGAGGGGCGAGGAGTCGTAACACGCTTCCGCGACGACCTTGCCCGCCAGGAACGGATGGATCTTGTCCACTCCGGTATCGAGGACGGCGATCACCTGGCCGGTGCCGTCCCATCCGGCATTCCACGCATCGGGAGCGTTGACGAGTGGTGCACTCTGCGCGAGTGTCGGGGCATACGACTTTGACTCGTAAACACGGGTGACCAAACCGGGTAGGGCGTCGAGCATCCTCAGCGTGTCGTGGTCGACTTCGAGCCCCATGTAGGGAATTGTCTTGAGTTCCCGGAGCACGCGGTGACGGAGGCCGCGCAGTGCGCTACGCAGCGCGGACCTGTCCGCGGCGATCCGCCCCCGCTGGGCGGCGATGGCACTCGGGCTGGTGAGACGGTGCTCGGGTTCGACACGGGCTCCACCGAGCTCCACGATCACTTGCACGGAACCCTCGACCCACGCCTTCTGGAGAAGCTCGGAGGGCACGGGATGCGACACGCGAGTCTGGCTCAGGGCCGGTGCGGGAAGAAGGCCGAAAGCGGCGACGAGTAGGTGCAGCACGATGGTATGGCACCGTCGGGTGCCCACTCCCCACGCGCCAGGAATCACCGACAGGATCACGGAGACCCTGGAGCTAGCGGCGCCCTTAGCTTGTCCTCGCGGATGCCGGCGACGCCCCGCGACACGGTGAGGCTCCTGAGCGCATCCGCAGAGACCTCGAGCCCGAGGAACGGGATCGTCGTGAATCGCCGGAGCACGCGATGGCGCGTGCCGGCGAGCTCCTGGAGCACGAGGTCCTGGGCGGCGGCGATCGCCTCGCGGCTTGGGCTCGGGTCGGTCTTGAGCTCCACGATCACGCGGATCGAGCCCTCCCGGGTTGCCTTGGCGATCAGGTCATCGATGGAGGGGGGGACCACCTGCGCCGCGGTCGGTCCGGCCAGGAGCACCAGTCCGAACAGGAGGGCGGGGCTCGGCCAGGGGCCGGCCCCTCGGGCCCAGCGTTGGTCGTGGGGGCGAGCGTTTCGTGCCGCGGCTGATCGAGTAATCATCAGGCATTGACGCGGTGCAGCAACGGTGCCAAGTTGGTGGGCATCTAAATATTTGAAAAGACACGCCAAATTATGATACACGCCGCACCCAATTCGGGTGCAGGGACAATATCCGCAGAAATCTGCCCCAACTCCGTCAGCGTGACCCGGCGAGGTCGATTGTGAACGAGCCCGAGGCGATGGGTCGACGGCCACCGCACTCACCGGCGCACAGCTTCCGGTCTCGCGCTTCGACCACGCTGGGCGGCACGCTACTCGATCGCCTCGACGCGGTCAACTTTCGATCTCCAGGACGTGGCTCGGGAGTGGTCCCGCCCCAGGCGACAGGGCGCCCTTGACAGGGTCCTCGCCACGCCCCGAGAATCACGCCGTCACGGGGACGATGGTCGCGCCACGGCCGGGCGTCGGTGCCCCGCGCCAGCGCCGACCCACCACATCCGACTCGACGGCCGACTCGACCGGGAGGGACGCCATGAGACGACTGGATCGCCGGACCTTCCTCAAGGGCGCGGGAATGCTCGGAGCCTCGACGGCGCTCGCCGGAGCGGTCGCCCGGCCCGCGCGGGCCGACAAGCCCATCAACTTCAGCGGCTGGGTCTTCAAGCCGGACACCGTCAAGGACTACGTCGACTACTTCAACCAGAAGCACGCCGGCCAGGTGAAGTACGAGGCGATCCCGTGGGCCCAGTACCACCCCACGATGGAGACGCGCACCTTCGCGGGCGAGATCGTGGACGTGATGTACTGCGCGCACAACTTCCGCGAGCGCTGGAACGAGAACGGGCTCCTCCGGAAGGTCGACGACCTGCCGGGGATGGACGAGCTCAAGAAGAAGATGACGCCGGCCAACCTGGAGAGCCTGAAGAACAAGGACGGCTCGCTCTCCTCGGTCCCGTACTTCACGAGCCTGTTCATCCTGATCTACAACGAGCCGATGCTCCAGCAGGCCGGGATCAAGGCGCCCGCCAAGACCTGGGACGAGCTGATGGACCACTCCATGAAGCTCAAGAAGGACAAGGTCAGCGAGACGCCCTACCTGCCGAACTGGAACAACAGCCCGTCGGGGACGATGCCCCAGTTCATGAGCGACTGCTTCTCGGAAGGGGCGAACGTCTTCGACGCGAAGAACCAGGTGATCGTCGACCAGGAGCCGGCGGCCGCCCGCGCCATGGAGCGCTGGCAGAAGGCATGGAAGGCCGAGCTGGTGAACCCCGAGGTCCTCACCAAGACCTCGTCGACCGACACGCACCGCCTCTTCTGGAGCGGCCGGTACGCGTACACCACGACCCACTCCTACTACCTGAAGTCGAGCGCCGGCGAGCCCGAGAACTCGAAGCTCGCGCCGAAGAAGGCCAAGATGGCGATGTACCCGGGCACCGGCCAGAGCTACATGTGGACGGACGGGTACACGATCAACGCGAAGACGAAGAACCTGGAGGAATCCTGGAAGCTCGCCCGGTTCCTCGGCGGGAACCTGAACGGCGACTGGTACGTCCAGCGGCAGTGGTGCCTGCTCGCCGGCCTGGACAACCCGTACCCCGAGATGTACGACCATCCCGAGATCGTGAAGTCCTACGACAACTGGGTCGACCTGAAGCTCCTGAAGGCGCAGTATCAGAAGGGCAAGGTCATCGCGGCCTACAAGGAGCCGTGGTACGGCGAGTACGACACGAAGTCGATCGCCATCGTGCAGAACATCATCCGCGGCGCCCTGACGGTGCCGCAGGGCCTGAAGGACCTGGCGAAGCTCCAGAAGTCGCTGGCGTAAGGCTCGCGCCGGGTAGCGAGCGCGGGCATGTGCGCCGAGGGCGCGGGGGCGCCCGGAGCCCTCAGCATCGAGAGGACCGGCCGGAGGCGGACGCGCGCCTTCCTCCGGCCGGCCGCTCTCTCGGAAGCGGCGTTCGCCTGGCTCCTCATCGTTCCCGCCGTTCTCGGCATCCTCCTCGTCGTCGTCTTCCCGCTCGTCTACTCGTTCTGGATGAGCTTCACCGAGGTCAACCTCCTCCGGGCCACCGGGCCCGCCATCGAGCTGTTCGGGGTGCGGCTGCCGCTGTTCCGGTTCGTGGGTCTCGATAACTACGCGCGGACATTCGCCGATCCCGTGTACTGGAGCTCGCTCTGGCGCACCCTCTACTTCGTTGCGGCGTTCGTGCTCGAGGCCACGCTGGTCGGCCTCGCGATGGCGCTCGTCCTCCACGAGCGCTTCGCGGGCCGCCCGCTGATGCGGAGCCTCCTCCTCGTCCCCTGGTCGCTCTCGCGCGTGGTCGTGGGGCTCCTGTGGGTCGGGCTCCTCGACTTCGAGTTCGGGGCGCTGAACGGCGTCCTCCACCGGCTGGGTCTCATCGACGGCTACATCTCGTTTTTCAAGGAAGGCTTCCGGGCGCTCAACGTGCTCGTCTCGGTCTACATGTGGAACCAGGCGCCCTTCGCCACGCTCCTGTTCCTGGCGGGCATGCAGTCGATCCCCGACGAGCTCTACATGGCGGCGGCGGTGGACGGGGCCGGCTACTGGCGGCGGCTCTGGTACGTGACGCTGCCGGCGCTCCGGCCTATCCTGTTCCTGATCCTGGTGCTCAGCACCGTGAACGGCTTCCTCATGCTCGACCTGATCTACGTCCTGACGATGGGCGGGCCCGGCCAGGAGACGACGACGATCTCGTGGCTCGGGTTCCAGACCGCCTTCAGCTTCTTCAAGTTCGGCCCGGGCACGGCGATCCTCTACACGCTGACCGCGCTGTGCCTCCTCCTGACCTTCGTGTACCGCTGGCTGGTGCTCCGCCGGTTCGAGGCCGAGGCCTGATGGGCGGGACGATCGTCGGCGAGCGCGGCGTGGCCCGCCGGGTCCTGGTCTACGGCCTGGTGGCCGCGGTGGCGCTCTGGCTCGTCGGCCCCTTCGTGTGGCTCTTCGTCACCAGCGTCTCGTACCAGAGGAACCTGCTCGCGCGGCCCTTCTCGTTCATTCCCCCCGAGATCACCTTCGACAACTACCGGATGATCTTCGGGCTGGTGCGGTTCCACGCCGAGGGGCAGGCGGCGAAGATCCTGCCCTCGATGCTGAACACGATGATCGTGGCCACGGTCGTGACGGCGCTGAACCTCGTCATCGGCACCACCGCCGGGTACGCGTACGCGCGGTTCCGGTTCCCGCTGAAGGGCCTGTCGCTCTACGGGCTCCTCTTCACGCGGATGCTGCCCACGATCGTGCTGATCCCGGCGTTCTTCCTCATGTTCCGCGCGCTGGGACTCCAGAACTCCCTGACGGGGCTCACGGTGGCGTATTGCGCGTTCACGCTCCCGTTCACGATCTGGATCATGAAGGCGTACTTCGAGACGATCCCGGCCGAGCTCGACCGGAGCGCCCTGGTCGACGGCTGCAATCGCCTCCAGGCCTACTACCGGGTCGTCCTGCCGGTGTCGGGGCCGGGCCTCGTGGCGGGCGGCGCCTTCACCTTCATGTTGTGCTGGAACGAGTTCCTGGTGGCGCTGGTGCTCAACACGAAGCCCGGCACCACGACGCTGCCGCCCGTCATCGCGGCGATGAACGCCCAGATCAACATCGACTACTCGGTCATCGCGGCCTCGGGCTTTCTCGGCGCGCTGCCGGCGGTGCTCCTGGTGCTGATCTTCCAGCGCTACCTGGTCCAGGGCCTGACCGCAGGCTCGGTCAAGGGCTAGCCGCCCGGGCCGCGGGCAGCACTGCGGCGCCCACTCCATCGAGTGATCGGGGACCCACCGCCGGCGGCGATGCGTTGCTGGTCGCCCGTCTCCGGTCGTAGGCGGGACGGGCACAGGGGCTCGCGCGGGCCGGTTCGGTGGCGTTCGCCCCGCCGGCCCGCGCGGTGGCCTCGACCTGCCGAGCGTCCTACTTCTTGAAGGCGTCCTGGAAGAACTTCGCCGCCTCGGCCTTGGACTCCTTGTCGACCTCGGCGTTGTAGGCGAGCGGGAGGTTGAACTTCTTGCCGGCCTCGGTCGCCTCCGGATTCGTGAAGGCGTGCACCGCCCCGGGGTAGTTGATGAACTGGTAGCTCACCTTCGCGGCGTCCATCTCCTTCTTGAAGCTCTCGATCTGCTCCGGCTTCACGAACGGGTCGTCCGCGCCGTTCAGCACCAGGACCTTGGCCTTGACCGTGCCCGGCGCCGGCGCCGGCGTGTTGGCTCCGAGGGACCCGTGAAACGTGGCCACGCCCACGAGGTCGGCTCCGGTGCGCGCCATGTTGAGCACGACCGCGCCCCCGAAGCAGTAGCCGGCGGCGCCGATGCGGCTCGGATCCACCGTCGCGTGCTTCGCGAGGGTCTCGCGCGCGGCGTTGAAGCGGGACTGCATCGCCTTCGGATCCTTCATGACCCCGCCCGACAGCGCGCCCGCGTCCTTGGGATTGTCCGCGGTCTTCCCGTCGCCATACATGTCGGCGATGAATGCCGTGTAGCCCTGCGCGGCGAACTTGCCAGCCTCGCCGTGCACGTGCTTCGTGATGCCCCACCATTCGTGCACGAGGACGATTCCGGGCCGCTTGCCCGCGACGGCGTCGTCGTAGACGATGAACCCCTTCATCTCCGTGGCGCCGTCCTTGTACGTCACCGGCTCCTCGCGGATCGCGGCGAACGCCGGGACGGCGAAGGACAGCACGAACAGAGCGCTCGCTACCAGCCTCTTCATGGGAATCTCCTTTCGGTGATGCTCGGCGGTCCGGAGCCACCGGCGCTCCTCGCCGGCGTCCCCGGGTGACCCGTGGCCGATCTCTGCCTACGAGTGTAGCGCGCCCGCCACCACCCGCGACGGCCTCTCCGGGACGTGTTCCTGCGCTGCGTGAATCTGGGCGCGCGGCTCGACTGCGGGCAGCGCGGGCTGTTCGGGAGACGCGTTGCTGGGCGCCTCGTCGCGGTATAGATTTGCCAGTGCGGCGGTCGACTGACCGCGCGGAGACCACCGGACGGAAAGAGAGGAACGAGGGCATGCGCGAGGTGAAGTGGCCGTACGGGTGGGGCCGGGTCGGCTACTCGTGGGAGGAGCGCAAGCCGTGGCTCCACCTGCCGTTCCCGGTGGCGGAGTACGAGGGCCGCGTCGAGAAGATCCGCCGGCTCATGCGGGACCGCGGGCTCGACGGCCTGGTCGTTCACGGCAACCGCGCCGAGCGGGCGCCGGTCCGCTACCTGTCGAACTTCGAGGACTACTACGGCGGCGACACGCTGATCGTCATCCCGCTGGCGGGCCCGGTCGGGCTGACGACGAACGCGGTCATGCACGGCGAGCCCATGCACTCGGGCATCCAGGACACCTGGATCCACGACGTCCGGTGCGCCCCGCACCCGCGCACCGTCGACTACCAGACGACGACGATCTACGACCACCTGGCGGACTTCCTCGCCGAGCGCGGGCTGGCTCAGGGGACGGTCGGCATCTCGGGCGAGTACGCCTACCACGCGCGGGAGTTCCTGAAGAAGCGCTTCCCGGCCGTCAAGCAGGTGGAGGCCGCCGCGATCATCGGCGAGGCGATGATGCGGAAGAGCGACGCCGAGGTGGCGCTGATGAAGGAGGTCGCTCTGATGAGCGACCAGGGCCTGATCGCCTTCATGAAGGCGGTCAAGCCCGGGGTGAGCGAGCACGATCTCGCCGCCGAGGCGAACTACGCCATGTTCAAGGCGGGCGCCGAGGACACGGCCTTCCCCATCGCGGCCTGCGGCGGCCCGCGGAGCGGCTTCAAGCACGTGGTCCCGAGCGGCCGCAAGCTCCAGGCCGGGGAGATCGCCTTCACCGACCTGGGCGCCCGGCTCAAGGGATACTGCAGCGACACGGCGCGCGGGAAGGTGGTGGGCGACGCGCCGACCCCCGAGCAGCGGCGGTTCCTGAACGCGCAGATCGACATCGTCCACGCGACGATCGCTATGATCCGGCCGGGCGTGCGCATCGGCGACGTCGCCGCGCGCGGGGCCGAGATGGCCAAGGAGTTCGGTTACGAGGAGTGGTTCTACTTCCGCGGGCACGGCATCGGGGCCACGACGCACATCCCTCCGAGCTTCGTTCCCGGGAGCAACGCCATCCTCGAGAAGAACATGACGTTCGCCTACGAGCCGATGTTCGTCCGCAAGGACTTCGGGACCGCGTGCGTCGAGGACCTCTACGTCGTGACCGCCGACGGCTGCGAGCGGCTCTCCGAAGCCCCCGAGAAGTGGTGGGAGTAGAGGGAGCGGGACCGGACCGACCCTCGGATCGGGACCTCGGGCGGCGGGCGGCGACGATCGGCGCGTGATCCGGTTCGCCGCCCGCCGGCTCGGCTTCATGCTGCTGATCTTCGTGGTCAGCAGCGTCGTCGTGTTCGTGGTGGGCCGCCTTGCCCCGGGCGACCCGGTGCAGCTCCTGATGGGGGATCTCCGCGACCCGGTGTCCGAGGCGCGCCTCCGCCGGGAGCTCGGCCTCGACCTGCCGCTCTGGGGTCAGTACCTCCACTTCGCCGGGCGGGCGCTGCGCGGCGACCTCGGCCAGTCCTACGCGAACCCCGGCCGGTCGATCAACCGCATGATCGCCGAGGCGGTGCCACCGACCGCGCGCCTCGCGCTGGCGACGGTGACGCTGGCCATCCTCGTTGGCGTCCCGCTCGGGGTCTACTCCGCGGTCGGCCCGGCAGTCGACGGGTGACGTCCTGGCGCGGCTGGTCGCGCTCGGCGGCATGTCGCTCCCGAGCTTCGTCGTCGCGGTGCTGCTCATCCGGTGGCTCGCGCTCGGCTGGCACGTCGCGCCGGTGTCGGGGTGGGGGGACCTCCGGCACTACGTGCTGCCGGTCCTCGTCCTCCTCGTCCAGCCGCTCGCCTACATCACGCGCGTGACGCGCGCCGGCGTCCTCCGGGTCCTGCCCGAGGACTACGTGCGCACCGCCCACAGCAAGGGCCTGTCGCCCTGGCGTGTCCTCTCGCGGCACGTGCTCCCGAACGCCGCGATCTCCGTCCTGACGATCGTCGGCCTGGCGTTCAGCTACGCGCTCACCGGCGCGTTCGTCGTCGAGACCATCTTCCGCATCCCCGGGCTCGGGCAGGCCGCCATCGGCGCGCTCTTCTCGCGGGACTACCCGATGGTGCAGGCGGTGGGGCTCCTCTACGCGACGGTCTTCATCGGGATCAACTTCCTGGTGGACCTCGGGTACGCGTACCTCGATCCGCGGATCCGGTATCGATGATCGGCCAGGCGGCGCCGCTCGCCCCGTCCGCGCTGGGGCCGGCCGCCCGGCCGGCCGCCCGTCGCGCGCAGTGGCTCCGCGCGGTGCGTCGGGACCGGACGACGGTGGCGGCCGGCCTGCTGGTCCTCCTGATCGTCGCGGGGAGCCTCGTCCTGCCCGAGATCCTGCCGTACCGCTACGACAAGCAGAGCCTCGACCACACCTTCGAGGGCCCGAGCGCGCGGCACTGGCTCGGGACCGACCAGTACGGCCGGGACCTGCTCGTCCGCCTGGCGCAGGGCGGCCGTATCTCGCTCGCGGTGGCCCTGGTCACCGTCCTCGCCGAGGTGCTCCTGGGCGGGGTCCTGGGCGGCGTGGCCGGCTACGCGGGCGGCGTGCTCGACGAGTGGCTGATGCGGCTGACGGACATGATGCTCGCCTTCCCGGCGCTCCTGCTCGCGCTCCTCCTGGCGGCCATGCTGGGTCCGGGCGCGACGACGGTCGTGGCCGCCCTGACCCTCGCCGGCTGGCCCGCGATGGCCCGTACCGTGCGCGGCGAGGTGCTGAGCCTGAAGGAGCGGGAGTTCGTGGTCGCGGCGCGGGCCCAGGGCGCGAGCGTGGCCCGCGTGCTCCTCCGGCACCTCCTCCAGAACACCGCCCACCTCATCGTCGTCCGCGCCACGCTCGACGTGGGGCCGATCATCCTCACCGAGGCGACGCTCTCCTTCCTGGGCCTCGGCGTGCAGCGGCCGATGCCGTCGTGGGGCGTCCTGATCGCGGACTCCTTCCAGTACCTCCAGAGCGCGCCGGCGCTCGCGGTGATCCCGTGCGTCACCCTGTCCGTCACCATCCTGGCGCTCAACTTCCTCGGCGAGGGCGCAGCCGAGGCGCTGGACCCCAGCGTGCGCGAGGCACCTTGACGCCGCCGGGCCGGTGTCCGATTCTGGCCTCGATGTCGCTCGCGCCGCCGACCGGATCTGCGGCGGGCCGGCACGACTGTTGCGCAACGCACTGAGTGGAGGATGACGATGCCACGCTACGGGTTCGGATTCCGCGCCGTCCTGGCCGCCGCGGCCGTGCTCCTGACCGCGACGCTGCCGGGCGGCGCCCTGGCTCAGACCACGTTCCGCTCGGTCCTCGTGGGAGAGCCGCCGCACATCGACCCGCAGCGGATGGCCGACTTCGGCTCGTACACGGTCACGAGCCAGGTCTACTCCACGCTCACGGTCCTGGACGAGAAGCTCCAGATCGTGCCGTACACGGCCGAGAAGTGGACGGTATCCCGCGACGGGCTCACCTGGACGTTCAAGCTGCGCGACAACATCGTCTTCCACAACGGGCGGAAGGCGGACGCCAACGACGTCAAGTACTCGCTGACCCGGCTGGCCTCGCCAGACTCGCGCTCCCCGAGCTCCTTCCTGCTCCTGTCGGACGTCGTGGGCTTCGAGGCCGTCAACAAGCAGGGGGAGAAGGACCTGGCCGGAGTCAGGGTGATCGACCCGCTGACGGTCGAGATCAAGCTCCAGTCGCCGCCGAAGGGTGATCTGGCGACACGACTGTCCCACATCTCGACGGCCATCATCGCCAAGGAAGCGGTGGAGGCGGGCGGACCCAACTGGGCGGAGGCCCAGCCGATCGGGACGGGGCCGTGGAAGCTGAAGGAGTGGGCCCACCGCTCCAAGGTGGTGTACGACGCGTTCCCGCAGTTCTTCGAGGGGAAGCCGAAGGTCGATCGACTCGAGATGCCGATCGTCCAGGAGCCGGCGACGCAGCTCGCGATGTACCAGAACGGCGAGCTGGACGTCCTGCTGGTTCCGCTGGGCGACTACCCGCGTCTCAAGGCCGATCCCCGGTTCGGCAAGGAGATGAAGGTGTGGGACCGGGCGCAGGTGCAGTTCCTCGCCCTCAACCCGCGCGTCTACGCCCCGTTCAAGGACGTCCGGGTCCGCCAGGCATTCGCCCAGTCCATCGACCGGCAGAAGGTGATCAGCCAGGTGTTCCACGGCCTCTACCTCCCCGCGGCGGGGATGCTGCCGCCGGGCATTCCGGGCCACGACGCCCAGCTGAAGCCGCTCCCGTACGACCCGGCGCGGGCCAAGCAGCTCCTGGCCGAGGCGGGCTTCCCCGACGGCAAGGGGCTGCCGCCCCTGCCCATGTCGGTCAACCCGGTGACGGCCGACTACCGGATGATGGCCGAGCCGATCGCCGCGATGCTGAAGGACACCCTCGGCGTCAACATCGAGGTGCAGATGATGGAGTTCGCGGCCTACACCGCGGCGATGAACCGGCGGGACGTGCTCCCGTCGTTCATGACCGGGTGGAGCGCGAGCACCCTCGACGCCGCCTACTTCCACGAGCTGTGGCTCTTCAGCAAGTCGCCGATGAACCGCGTGAACTTCGAAAGCCCGGCGTTCGACAAGCTCATCGAGCAGGTGAACTCGGCGCCCGACCGGTCGCGGCGCATCGCGCTCATCAAGCAGGCGGAGGAGGTCATCACGAAGGAGGTGCCCCTCATCCCGATCATGTACACCCGCTTCGTGTACCTGATCAGCCCGCGGGTGAAGGGCCTCGAGATGGTGCCGCTGAGCCTCGGCTTCGGGCCGTTCCGCGGCGTCGAGGTCGTCCGCTAGGGCGGCGGGAGGAGGCGGCGATGGCGATCTGGGACGACGTCGTTCCGCGCGCCGAGCAGCAGATCTACGAGGACGGGGGATGGGGCGGGCGCGTGGGCTTCGGCGCGCGCCCCGCGCTCCTGGTCGTGGACATGTACACCGCCTTCGTGGACCCCGCGTACCCCTTCGCGAGCCCCGGCGCTCGCGAGACCGCGCGGGTCATCGCCGAGCTCCTCGACGCGGCGCGGGCGGGCGGGACGCCCGTCTTCTACACGCGCGGCGAGCGGGCGACCTGGCCGATCGAGCGCGGGCGCTGGAAGACCCGCGGGACGCTCCGGCCGATCATGGCCCGCCCCGAGGCCTACCAGATCGTGCCGGAGCTGGCGCCCCGGCCCGAGGAGCCCGTGATCGTCAAGGCGTACCCGAGCGGCTTCGTGGGCACCAACCTGCTCGCGTATCTCGTCTACCACGGCGTGGACACGCTCATCGTGACCGGGGCCGTCACGAGCGGCTGCGTCCGCGACACGGTGCTGGACGCCTTCAACCACAACTACCGGGTCATCGTGCCGGAGGAGGCCGTCTGCGACCGGGGCGCCACCTCCCACAAGGTGACGCTCTTCGACATCCACATGAAGTACGGCGACGTGATCCCGCAGGCGGAGGTGCGCGAGTATCTGAAAACGGTCCGCGGCGGCGAGGCGAGTCTCGCGCTCGAGGAGGCCGCGGCGCGCTGACGGGTCCGGCGGCGCTCGCCGCCGCGCGAGGCCGGGACGGTCAGGGTCGGCCGTCTCGGCCGACGATGTCCTGCACGCGGGCGAGGTCCACGTTCCCGCCGCTCAGCACGGCCACGACCGTCCGGCCGCCGAGCCCGTCGATCCGGCCGGCGAGGAGCGCGGCCACTGCCGCGGCGCCCGCGCCCTCCACCAGGAGCTTCGCGCGCTCGAGGAGACCGCGCATCGCCTCCCGGATCTCGTCCTCCGACACCGCGACGAGGTCGTCGACGTGGCGGGCGACCGTCTCGACCACGAGCTGGCTCGTCGTGGGCGAGGCGAGCCCGTCGGCGACGCTCGGCGCGCGCTTGATCCATTGCGGCTTGCCGGCGGCCAGGGAGTCGTGCACGAGCCGCCCGGGGAGGCACTCGACGCCGACCACGCGCACCTCCGGGCGGCGTAGCTTGATCGCGGCGGCGATCCCCGAGATGAGCGTGCCCCCGCCGACGGGCACCACGACGGCCTCCACGTCCGGAAGGTCCTCCAGGATCTCGGCGCCGATCGAGCCGTAGCCGGCGATCAGCGCGGCGTCGGCCCACGCGTCGATGAGCACCGCGCCGTGCCGGGCCCGGAGCGCCTCGACCCCGTCGAACCAGGTCGCGGGATCCGGGTGGAGGACGACCTCGGCGCCGTAGCCCCGCACCGCGTCGATCTTCGCGGCGGACGCCGTCGCGAGCATCGACACCCAGCAGCGCACGCCGGCCTGGCGCGCGGCGTAGGCGACGCCCTGGGCCAGGTTGCCCGCGGACATGACGATGACGCCGCGTCGCTTCTCGTCCGCGCTCGAGCTGGGCGATCCGGTTGACGCCGCCGCGCGGCTTGTAGGAGCCGGTCTTCTGGAGGTTCTCGCACTTGACGTGGAGCCGCACGCCGCACCGGGCGCCGAGGCTCGCCGTCGACAGGAGGGGCGTCCGGTGCACCTGCCCGCGGATGACGGCCCGCGCGCCGTCGAGCTCTTCTCGCGTGATCACCCGCGGCCCGCCGGCGCGCGCGATCCCGCCACGTCGCGCGGGGTCACGGAGTCGCCGGGTCGACCTCGGCGCGAGTGGCCCCGCGACGGAACCGGCCGAGCATGATCGTCATCGGGAAGGGAAGGGTGTCGCGATACAGCCCGATCTTGAAGTACACGCTGTCGAGGTCGTCCGGGTAGCCCAGGGAGCCCTTGTAGTCGACGACCTGGCGGCCGTTGAGCCAGGCCTGGAGGAAACCGTCGGGCGTGGGCGTCAGCTTGAGGTGGTAGACGAGCTGGTTCCAGCGCCCGCGGATGTCGGCCTTCTCCTCGAAGAGCACGACGCGCTTGTCGGCCTCCTGGATGGTGATCGAGAAGACGCCGTTCCGGTAGCGGTTGGCGATGGCGGGGCTGTGGTCCGCCGTGCAGTCGCCGCAGGCCTGCTTCCACTGCCCGAGGACGAGGCGTCGGTCGACCACCGGAAAGTCGGTCGGGATGTAGAGCTGGAAGCTGTACCAGACGTCGGTGCCGGTCGGGAGATGGAAGCGGTTGGCCTCGGACAGCTCCGCGCGCTCCGCGACGCCTCCGCTCTCGGCCATGTCGCCGGTCCGGAGCGTGATCGCCAGGACGCTCCGATCCTGCCCCGCCGGATCGGGGACGGACTTGAGCCCGTCGGACTTGATCCGCTGGAGCTGCCAGACGGAGCCCGGGCCGCTCGGGAAGTCGTCCGCGAGCGTCAGCGTCGGCCCGTCGGCGACCGAGCGCGCCGGCCCGACTCCCGTCAGGACGAGCATGACCAGAACCAGTCCGCACAACCGGATCGCTCCCGCACCGTGACGCATGGCCTCGTCCCGCCTCCCGCTCGGATGATCGCTGCCCTCCCGGCATGCTAGCACGCGACCGCGCCGGGGGCTGGCGCCGGCCGGCCTCGCGCCCGAGGAGGGGCGCGCGCTTGACAGGCTGTCGTTCCCCCCCGATCATGCGTCAAACGCCGGGCCCGGACCCCGTGACGCCGCCTGCCTGCGCTCCCGGGGCCGAGGCCCCCATCGAAAGGAGCCGTTCATGAAGAGGGTCACCTGGCTGCGTCGCGGCGATGGTCCTGCTCGCCGGTCCCGCCCTGGCGGCGACGCCCAAGGACACGGTCGTCATGGCCAAGCAGATCGACGACATCATCTCGCTGGATCCCGCCGAGTCGTTCGAGTTCTCGGGCAGCGAGGTGACCGGCAACATCTACGAGCGGCTCATCGCCTACGACCTGAAGGACGTCAGCAAGCTCAAGGGCGAGCTGGCGGAGAGCTGGTCGGCCGGCGCCGACGGGAAGACCTACACCTTCAAGATGAAGAAGGGCATCAAGTTCCACTCGGGCAACCCGGTGACCGCGCAGGACGCCGCCTACTCGCTCCAGCGGGCGGTGATCATGAACAAGACGCCCGGGTTCATCCTCACCCAGTTCGGCTTCACCAAGGAGAACGCGAAGGAGAAGATCCGGGCGACCGACGACCAGACGCTGGTCGTCGAGACGGGCGAGGCGGTGGCGCCGACCTTCTTCTACTACTGCCTGACCGCCGTCATCGGCGGGGTGGTGGACATGAAGACCGTCCAGGCGCACGAGAAGGACGGCGACTTCGGGAACGAGTGGCTCAAGACGAACTCGGCCGGCTCCGGGCCGTTCAAGCTCGTCAGCTGGAAGGCGAAGGAGTCCTACACGCTCGAGCGCTGGGACGGGTACTGGGGCACGAAGGCGCTGCCGCGCCGCGTGGTCGTCCGCCACGTCCCGGAGGCCGCGACCCAGCGCCTCCTTCTCGAGAAGGGCGACATCGACTACGCGCGGGACCTCAGCAAGGACCAGCTCGACGCCGTCCGCGGCAACGCGAACATCAAGCTCCAGCAGGCGCCCAAGGGCTCGATCTTCTACGTCAGCCTGAACCAGAAGAACGCGACCCTGGCCAAGCCCGAGGTCCGCGAGGCGCTCAAGTGGCTCACGGACTACGCCTCGATCGAGGAGAGCCTGCTGCGCGGGCTCTACGTCGTCCACCAGGCGTTCCTCCCCAAGGGCTTCCTGGGCGCGGTCGAGGACAAGCCGTACAAGTTCGACCTCGCCAAGGCGAAGGCGCTCCTGGCCAAGGCCGGCGTGCCGGACGGCTTCAACGTGACCATGGACGTCCGCAACTCGTTCCCGACCAACGACATCGCGCAGGCGATCCAGGCCAACTGGGCCAAGGCCGGCGTCAAGGTCGAGCTCATCCCGGGTGACGGCAAGCAGGTCCTGACGAAGTACCGCGCCCGCAACCACGACATCTACATCGGCTCGTGGGGCCCCGACTACCAGGACCCGCACACGAACGCCGAGACGTTCGCGATGAACGTGGACAACACGGACGCCGCCAAGTCGAAGACCCTGGCCTGGCGGAACACCTGGGACATCCCGGACATGACCAAGCAGACCCAGGCCGCCGTGCTGCGAGCGGGACGCCAAGAAGCGCGCGGAGATGTACCAGGCGATCCAGCGCGAGCACCAGCGGAGCTCGCCGTTCATCATCATGTTCCAGCAGACGGAAGTGGCCGCTCACGGCAAGGACGTGGACGGCTTCGTGATCGGGCCGAGCTTCGAGAACAACCTCTACGCGGGGATCAAGAAGTAGCTGACGGCTCGATGATCACCGACCGGTGACCGGCGCGCCGGCCGGGACGCGGCTTCCGGGAGCGAGGGCGCCCTCGCTCCCGGTTCGTGTCCTGTGGCCGGTCGCGCGGGTCGCCGGGTCGGTCGCCCTGACCTTCCTCGGCCTCCTGCTCGTCACCTTCCTGATCGGGCGCGTCGTCCCGATCGACCCGGTCCTCGCGGCGGTCGGCGACCGCGCGCCCGCGGCGGTCTACGAGCGGGTCAAGCAGGAGCTCGGCCTCAACCTCCCGCTCTGGCAGCAGTTCTGGATCTACCTGAAGAAGGTCCTGCGCGGGCGACTTCGGACGCTCGGTCCTGACCTCCAACCCGGTCCTCGTCGACATCCGCCGCTTCTTCCCGGCCACGCTCGAGCTGGCGACCGTCGCCACGCTCATCGGCGTGGTGCTCGGGATCCCCATGGGCGTGATCGCCGCCGTGTCGCGCGGGCCGACTGGCCGGACCAGGTGATCCGCGTGGTGAGCCTCCTCGGCTACTCGGTGCCGGTCTTCTGGCTCGGCCTGATGGGGCTCCTCCTCTTCTACGGGCGGCTCGGCTGGGTGGCGGGGCCGGGCCGCATCGACGTGGCCTTCGAGGACCTCGTGACGCCGGTGACCGGCGTGATCCTGGTCGACTCCGCGCTCGCCGGCGAGTGGGAGGTGTTCTGGAACGCGTTCAGCCACGTGATCCTGCCGGCGTCGATCCTCGGCTACCTGTCGCTCGCGTATCTCGCCCGGATGACGCGGAGCTTCATGCTGGCCGAGCTCGGCCAGGAGTACGTGACGACGGCGCGGATCAAGGGGCTCGCCGAGCGGCGGGTCGTGTGGCGCCACGCGCTCGGCAACGTGATGGTGCCGCTGATCACGGTCGTCGCCCTCGCCTACGCGAACCTCCTCGAGGGCTCGGTGCTGACGGAGACGGTCTTCGCCTGGCCGGGGCTCGGGCAGTACATCACGAGCTCGCTCCTGAGCGCCGACATGAACGCCGTGCTCGGCGGGACGATCGTCGTCGGCTCGATCTTCATCGGCCTCAACCTCCTCTCCGACCTCCTCTACCGTCTCGTGGACCCGCGCGCGCGATGACGCCGCCGGGCGGGCTCGCGTCGCGCCCCGGGTGGCGCGCCTGGCTCCTCGACGAGACTCCCGCGTCGCGGACGCAGGCGCGGCTCGGCCAGGCGTACGTCAGCTGGCTCGGCTTCCGCCGGAACCCGCTCGCCATGGCGGGCCTGGCGGTCCTGATCGGCCTGCTGCTGCTGGCGCTCCTGACCCCGATGCTGACCGACCGGTCGCCGGTGACCCAGGACCTCAGCGCCCGGCTCCAGCCGCCGAACGCGGCAGTACTGGTTCGGGACCGACGAGCTCGGGCGCGACATCTACACGCGGGTGCTCTACGGGTCGCGCATCACGCTCGGGATCGTGGGGCTCGTGGTGATCATGGTCGCCCCCGTCGGCCTCCTCATCGGCACCGCCGCCGGCTACCTGGGCGGCTGGGTCGACACGGTGCTGATGCGGGTGACCGACGTGTTCCTCGCCTTCCCGCGGCTGATCCTCGCGCTGGCGTTCGTGTCGGCCCTGGGCCCGGGCATCGAGAACGCGGTCATCGCCATCGCCTGCACGGCGTGGCCGCCCTACGCGCGGGTCGCGCGCGCGGAGACGCTGACGATCCGGCAGCAGCGACTTCATCGCGGCGATCCGCCTCCAGGGCGCGGGCCCGCTCCGGATCGTGCTGGGCCACGTCGTGCCGCTCTGCACCTCGTCCCTGATCGTGCGCGTCGGCCTCGACATGGCCGGCATCATCCTGACCGCGGCCGGGCTCGGCTTCCTCGGGCTCGGGGCCCAGCCGCCCGCGCCGGAGTGGGGCGCCATGATCGCCTCGGGCCGGCGGTTCCTCCTCGACCAGTGGTGGGTGGCCACGGTGCCCGGCATCGCCATCCTCGTGGTGAGCCTCGGCTTCAACCTGCTCGGCGACGGGCTGCGCGACGTGCTCGACCCGAAGGTCGGGTGAGGGCAGGGGCATGACGCCGATCCTGACCGTCGAGGACCTCCGGGTCCGCTTCCCGGGACGGGTCGGCACCGTGGAGGCGGTCCGGGGCGTCAGCTTCGAGGTCGGCCGCGAGAAGCTCGGCATCGTCGGCGAGTCCGGGTCCGGGAAGTCGATGACCGGCCGCGCCATCCTGCGCCTGGTGCCGCCGCCCGGCCAGGTCACCGCCCGCCGGCTGGACTTCGAGGGGATGGACCTCCTCACGGCGAGCGAGGCGGCGATGCGCGACATCCGGGGCCATCGGATCGCGATGGTCCTCCAGGACCCGAAGTTCTCGCTGAACCCCGTGATGCCGGTCGGCGTCCAGGTGGCCGAGGCCTGGCGCGTCCACTCGGGCGCGTCCTGGAAGGAGGCGCGCCGGCGGGCGCTCGAGATGCTGGAGGCGGTGCGGATCCGGAATCCCGCGCGCGTGTACGACGCCTATCCGCACGAGGTCTCGGGCGGCATGGGGCAGCGGGTCATGATCGCCATGATGCTGGCCGCCGGCCCGGACCTCCTGATCGCCGACGAGCCGACCTCGGCTCTCGACGTCACCGTGCAGATGCAGGTCCTGGCGATCCTCGACGACCTGGTCAGCGAGCGCGGGATGGGGCTCGTCTTCATCAGCCACGATCTCAACCTGGTCGCGTCGTTCTGCGACCGGGTCCTGATCATGTACGCGGGGCGGATCGTCGAGACCTGCGCGGCGCGCGACCTCGCGAACGCCCGCCACCCCTACACCCAGGGCCTCCTCCGCGTCGCTGCCCCGCATCGACCGGCCGGTCGCCGAGCTGGCGGTGCTCGAGCGGGACCCCGCCTGGCGCGACGGGGCCGGCGCGTGAGCCTGTCGCCCGCGATCCTCGAGGTCGAAGGGCTCCACGTGGTCTTCGGCCACGGCGAGGACGCCGTGCGCGCCGTCCGCGACGTGTCCTTCCGCGTGGCCGAGGGCGAGGCGTTCGGCCTGGTGGGCGAGTCGGGCTCGGGGAAGACCACCGTGCTGCGGGCGGTCGCGGGCCTGGTAGCGCCGGCGGGCGGGCGGATCGCGGTGGCCGGCCGGACGCAGGGGCCGCATCGCGAGCGGGCGTTCGCCCGCGTCTGCCAGATGGTCTTCCAGGATCCGTACGGGTCGCTGCACCCGCGCCACACGGTGGACCGGGTGCTCATCGAGCCGCTCGCCATCCACGGGCTCGCCCGGCGGGGCGAGGCCGACCGCCGCGTCGAGCGCGCGCTCCGCGAGGTCGGACTCGGCCCGAGCTTCCGGTTCCGCTACCCGCACCAGCTGTCCGGCGGCCAGCGCCAGCGGGTGTCGATCGCGCGGGCCCTCATGCTCGAGCCGCGCGTCCTCCTGCTCGACGAGCCGACGTCGGCGCTCGACGTGTCCGTGCAGGCGGAGATCCTGAACCTCCTCGCCCGCCTGCGCCGGGAGCACGGCCTGACGTACGTGCTCGTGAGCCACAACCTCGCGATCGTGGCGCACCTCTGCGAGCGCCTCCTGGTGATGAACCACGGCCGGGTGGTCGAGGAGCTGACGGCGGGCCAGCTGCGGGCGTCGACGCCGTCTGAGCCCTACACGCGCCAGCTGCTCCAGGCGAGCCTCGGCTACGATCGCCAGGCCGCCGCCCAGCTCACGACGTTCGACTAGGGGCGCCGCGGCCCGGGCCGGCGCGGGTCCCCGTTGGACGCGTCAGCGCAGCGTGAAGGGGAACTCGCTCTCCACCACGTGGCCGTCGACGGAAAGGACGCGGAACTTGACCTTGTAGGTGCCGCGGCCGAGCGGCTTCACGCCGACCGTGAGGTGCTTCGGATCCTCGGGCTCCACGCGGGCGTCTCCCAGGTCCACCTGCTGGCCGGCGGCATCCCAGACGGACACGCTCGAAAATTTCGGCTCGATGGCCTCGTTGAACCAGAGCTGGACGCGGTCCGGCGCGGTCGCGAGCGTGGCGCGCCGGGCGGGGCTCGATCGGACCAGCGAGGCATGGGGCCAGGCCGGCGTTGCCGGGAGCAGGAGCAGGAGGACGCCCAGCGTGGCGGCGGCCAAACGGCGCCGGCGGACGACCGTGACCGCCATCATCAGGACGAGTGCGGCAGCGCCGAGGACCGCCCCGGGCCACCAGCGGCTGTTCGCCGGCGCGACGTCGACCGGGAAGCTGACCGCCGCCGGCCCCGCCGGCCCCGCGACGGAGACCGACACCATCCAGGGCCCCGCGGCGCGGAGCGTGAGCGCCGCCCGGTAGCGCACGCCGAGCGGGTCGTCGGCGCGGCGGGCGTCCGTCTCGACCGAGCCGCCGCCCCCGCCGACGGGCTCGGCGCGCACCCGGACCACGGCGTCCGCCACGGGTAGACCGCCATCCCGCATCACCGCCACGTCGACCTGCCAGGGTCCAACCTGGGGCGGTGAGGGCTGGGTCCAGACCGACAGGGCATAGTGGCCCGCGTCGACTCGGTTCAGCTGCATCACGCCGCCATGACCCGCCCACGTCGATCGCGCGCCGAGCGAGCCGCTCAGGACGAGGCCTGCAAGAACGAGGTATTGGACCAAGGTCCTACATTTCATGCGCCCAGAGTACGCCAAACCGGCTCCGGTTGCTCGGGCCGTCTCGCCCGGGTCGAAGTCGAGTTTGCGCATATGTATTAGCTACTTACAAATAATAGATGACATCGATCCTGGCAAGCGGGTGAGGGGATGCCCCCTGTCAGGTTTTTCTTGACCCGCGGTCCGACCAGTGTATACTTCCGCCAGCTTCGTGGTTCAGTGGGAAGGCAGTCGAGTGAAGGCAACGCCGCGTGAACCCGGGTTCTCGCGGCGTTTTCCTTTGTCCCCCGATGTGGGGGAGGCACCGCCGCATCGGCGGGAACCAAGCAAGGAGGAGTACTGAGTATGGCGCAGGGACTGGTGAAGTGGTTCAACGACGCGAAGGGCTACGGGTTCATCACCCAGGAGGACGGGCAGGACGTGTTCGTCCACTACTCGGCCATCCAGGCGAGCGGGTTCCGCAGCCTGGCCGAGGGTGACCGGGTCGAGTTCGAGGTGACCCGGGGTCCGAAGGGCCTCCAGGCGTCGAACGTGAAGAAGGTCTAACCAAGCCTTCCCAAGCGCACGGCCCGGCTCCCCTAACGGGAAGCCGGGCCGTCGTGCGTTCTAGAACCCGCCGAGCTCGCCCGAGCCGCGGGCCCCTTCGCTCTAGAATTCGATCCCGTCGACGAAGTACGTCCCGACGTTCACGCTCGGGTAGGCGATGCAGAGGACGGCCGGAGTCCGCCCGACGTTCCGCAGCGCATGCACCGTGTTCGCCGGCGCCAGGAAGGTGGCCGGCGCGTCGACCTCGGCGACGTCGGTCCCGATCAGGACGCGAAGCCGTCCCTCGAGGAGCGTCATCGATTCTTCGACCCGGTGGGTGTGCGGCCGCGTCTGCTTCCCGGGCTCGATCGTGACCATGCCCTGGGTGATCGCGCCCGCGCCGAGATTCTGGTCCATGACGACGATGCGGAAGAGCCCCGGGCTCGGCGAGGCGCGCTCGAGCTCCTGGTGGCGATGAAGGATCATCGACCCGCTCCCTAGGCGCGGCTGGCCGGGACCCGGTCGGCCCGGCGTGCGGGCGCGCCGAGCGTCGCGAACACGCGGTCCACGGCGGCGAGCGTCTCCTCGACCTCGGCGACCGTGTGGACGGCCGAGACGTAGAAGCGGCCGTCCGGGAGCACGTGGAGCCCTTCCTCGAGGGCGCCGCGAAGGAAGCGATCCAGGAGCTCGGCGTCGTCGTCGAGCGTGTCGCGATAGTCGCGGAGCTCGGTCCGCTTCGTGAAGTGGACCGTGAACGCCGCCCCGAAACCGGTGACCAGGACCGGCAGGCCATGCTGCCCGGCGCGCTCCCGGATGCCCTCCATCAGCGCCTGCCCGGCGCGATTGGCCTGGACGACCGCCGCGCCGCCGTCCTTGGCGAGCTCCTCCAGCGTGGCGTCGGCGATCGCGAGCGACAGCGGGTTGCCGTTGAAGGTCCCGCCGAACGCGACGCCCGAGCCGTGGAGCTGCTCCATGATCTCCCGACGGCCGGCCACGACCGACAGGGGCGCGCCGCCCGCCACGGCCTTCCCGAACGTCGAGAGGTCCGGCGTGACGCCGAAGTGCGCCTGGGCGCCGCCGAGGGCGATCCGGAAGCCCGTGATGACCTCGTCCATGATGAAGAGCGTCCCGTTCCGGCGGCAGAGGTCGCGGACGCCCTCGAGATAGCCCCGCACGGGCATGAGGCACCCGCTGTTGCAGAGGACCGGTTCCATCATGACCGCCGCCACGCGGTCGGGGTGGGTCCGGAACAGGCCCTCCAGCAGGCCGAGGTCGTTCCACGGCGCGACGACGACGTTCTCCACGACGTTCGGCACCTGGCCGAAGGACCCCGGGATGACGTTCGGGGTCTCGCGGGGGCCAAGCCCCTCGCGCGGGTGATAGCTCACCAGCGCGCCGTCGATCCAGCCGTGATAGTGGCCCTCGAACTTCAGGATGAGGTTCCGGCGCGTGTACGCCCGGGCGAGCCGGTGCACGAGCTGGACGACCTCGCTGCCGCTCGAGCTGAACGCCACGCGCTCGGCGGAGGGGACGGCCGCCTGGACCCGCTCCGCCACGGAGATCTCGAGCTCGTGCTGGGCCCCGTAGGTGAACGGGCGGTCCGCCGCGCGGTGGGCGGCGGCGACGAGGGCGGGGTGGGAGTAGCCCAGGATCACCGGTCCCCACGCGGCGGCGTAGTCGATGTACCAGTTCCCGTCGGCGTCCTGCAGCCGGGGGCCGACTCCGCGCGTGAAGTAGAGGGGAACGGGTGCGGTGCCGCGAACGGGGCTCGACACGCCTCCCGCCAGGGACCGGCGGGCGCGCTCCAGGAGGGCTCGGGATCGGTCGAACGTGCGCATGGTCGCTCCTCTGATCGGGGTCACACCTCGGCTGGCCCACACGCGGGGCTCTTTGAGCTTGCCCCGAAACGGACGGAAGGGAAAGGCCGGCCCTAGTTGGTGCCCGCGCGCCAGCGGAAGGCGGTCAGGAGGCTGGAGAAGTTGTCGGTCCAGGGCGCGAGGTCCGGCGGCGCGTCGAGGGCCCGCCAGTGCGGGTCGTCGAGCAGCGCGCCGAGGTCCTTCCCGCGCCGGGCCAGCACCACCCACTGGGACTCGACCTTACCCACGAGGCGCTCCTGGGGGTCGATGTGCGAGTCGTTCCGCGTGCGCGCGACGAGTCCCGCCGCCCGCGCGATGGCGCCGACGACGGGCTCGAGCACCAGGTGGCGGTTCGAGATGTTGAGGATCAGCACGCCGCCGGGGGCGAGCTTCGTCAGGTAGAGCTGGAACGCGTCGAGCGTGATGAGGTGGAGCGGCGGCGCGTCCGAGCTGTAGGCGTCGAGCACGATGAGGTCGTAGGCGGCGTCGGGGGCGCGGGCGATCGTGAGGCGAGCGTCGCCCAGGATGACGAGGGGCTTCGGCCCGCAGTCACGGAGCAGCGTGAAGAACCGGGGGTCGTTCGCGATCCGGAGCACCGTGGGGTCGATCTCGTAGAACGTCCACCGCTGGCCGGCCTGGCCGTAGCACGCGATCGATCCGGCCCCGAGGCCGACGACCGCCACTGCGGGCCGCGGCCCGACGGCGTAGATCGCCGGGAAGACCTGCCCGAGCGGCCCGCTCCGGTAGTAGTAGGTCAAGAGCTCCCGCCGCCGTCCCGGCGCGAGGGCCTGCATCCCGTGGAGCGTCGTCCCGTGGAGCAGCATGTGGTACGCGCCGCTCGGCGGCCGGGTGACACGCGAGACGCCGAAGAAGCTCCGCTCGGCGTAGAGGACTGGCCCTTCCTCGCCCCGGTAGACGGATCCGGCGACGAGCAGGACCGCGAGCCCGAGGGCGAAGCGCACCGGCCGGCGCGCGAAGGTGAGACAGATGAGCGTGACCACGCCCACGGCCGGCCCGATCGCTCCCGGTCCGGCGCCCACGCGCTCGAGGCCCCGGATCAGCCCGACCGTGACGCCCCCGAGCGCCAGGGGCAGCACCACGTCCAGGACCTGGCGCCGCGTCCCCGACCAGGCCGCGGGGGCCCGGGCCGGCAGGAGGGGGAGCAGCACCAGGACCAGCGGGTACTCGAAGATGTCGCGGAACACGCGCGGCGCGACCAGCGCCGTGAACGCGCCGCCGACCACGCCGCCGCCGGCCATCCAGAGATAGAAGGCGGTGAGGTGCCGCGGATCGGGCCGGTCTTGCGCGAGCTCGCCGTGGCAGACCATCGCGGCGACGAAGAAGACCGCGAGGTGTGTGCCGATCACGAGGACCAGCGGCTCGTTGGCCCGGGCCACCAGCACGAGCACGAGCGGCAGCAGGGCGACCGGGAGCACCTCCACCCACAGGCGGTGCGGGACGATCCGCCGGCGGCCGAACACGAGGGCGAACGTCAGGAGGTAGAGCGCCAGCGGCACGATCCAGAGGAGCGGGATCGCCGCGATGTCGGTGGAGAGATAGGTCGTGACGCTCAGCATGAGGCTCGACGGCACCGCGGCGAGGACGACCCATCGCGCGCAGCGGCCCGCGCCCAGCGGGGCGACGGCCGACGGCGCGGTCGCGCCGGCCGGCTCCCGGGCGGCGGGAGGCGCGGCCACCGGGTCGCCCGCCCGGGCTCGCGACCGCCACAGGGCGAGCGCGCAGCCGGCGGCGAGCAGGAGGAGCGCGCCGTAGCCCCAGGCCCAGAGCCGGCTTTGCGCCGGGAGCGGGAGGAGCCGCTCCACGACCAGCGGGTACGCGAGGAGCGCCAGCATGCTCCCGACGTTGCTCGCCGCGTAGAGCACGTACGGATCCCGGGCGGCCGGGTGGCCGGTGGCCGCGAACCACGCCTGGAGGACCGGGCTGGTCGCGGACACCGCGAAGAACGGGAGCCCCACCGCGGCGGCGAGAAGCCCCAGGAGCCACGGGATCGGGCTCGTGTGCCCGGGCGGGGTCCAGCCCGCCGGCAGGGCGATCGGCAGCGCGAGGAGCGGGACAAGAAGGATCAGGAGGTGGAGGCCGGCCTGCCGATGGACGCCGAGCCAGCGCGTGGTGACGTGGGCGTACCCGTATCCGATCAGGAGCACCGCCTGGTAGAAGACCATCGCCGTGTTCCAGACCGCCGGCGCGCCGCCGAGGAGCGGCAGCGCCATCCGGGCGAACATGGGCTGGACCAGGAAGAGGAGGCTTGCGCCGACGAAGATCGTGGCGCCGAACAGGATCAGCACGGCTCTTCCCGGGCCGCGACGGCTCGCGCGGCCGCCCGGGCCGTCAGGATGGGTGGGTGCATACTGGGGACCGGGCGCGCGGCGGCGTGCCGCCCTCGAGAGGAGGCACGGTCATGGGGTTCCTGGTCCGGGCGCTCGTGAACGCGCTCGCCATCTGGCTTGCCACGGAGATCGTCCCCGGCATCGAGGCGCGGAGCTGGGCGACGGTCGCCGCGGCCGCGCTGGTGCTCGGCCTGGTCAACGCGATCGTGCGGCCGGTGCTCCTCGTGCTCACACTGCCGCTGACCCTGGTCACGCTCGGCCTCTTCCTGTTCGTGCTGAACGCGCTCTGCCTCTGGCTCACGTCGGTGATCGTGCCGGGCTTCGAGGTGCATGGGTTCTGGCCGGCCTTCTGGGGCGCGCTGATCGTGAGCGCGCTCAGCTGGATCGTGAACGGGTTCGTGAGCGACCGAGGCCGCGTCGTCGTCATCACCCAGCGCGAGCGCCCGGCCCTGCCGCCCCGCTGAGCGGCGACGCCGCGCTCCGGTGGGGCCGATCCCGGGCCTCACCACGCGCGCGTCTCCCCGTGGCGGAGGATCCACACCCGCCCGGGGTCGAGGCTCAGGCGCCGGGCCTCGGCCAGGGTGCGGACCGGCGGCTCGCCGATGGGCTCGTCGGCGAGGTTGAAGGTCCCCCAGTGGATCGCGATCAGCCGGCGCGCGCCGATGTCCGTGAAGACCTGGAGCGCCTCCTCCGGCGTCAGGTGCGAGAACTGCATCATGGCCCGGGGCATGTACGCGCCGACCGGGAGCGCCCCGAGATCGAAGGGCCCGTAGCGCCGCCCGATCTCCTGGAAGATCGGGGCGTAGTAGCCCGTATCCCCCGCGAAGTAGAAGCGCCGCTCCCGTCCGATCACCGCCCAGCCCGCCCAGAGGCGCTGGTTCTGGTCGAAGAGGGTGCGCGCGCTCCAGTGCTGGGTCGGCAGGCACACCACCGTGAGGCCCCGGACGGTGCGGCTCTCCCACCAGTCGAGCTCCTCGACGTCGTCGATCCCGATCTCGGCGAACCAGGCCTTGAGCCCGAGCGGCACGAGGAATTGCGGGCGATGGGTCGCCCAGAGGCGTTTGACCGTGGCGACGTCCAAGTGGTCGTAGTGGTCGTGCGAGACGACGACGAAATCGATCGGCGGCAGATCCTCGAACCGGAGGCCCGGCGGCGTCACGCGCCGCGGGCCGGCGAACGAGAAGGGACTCGCGCGCTCCGACCACTGGGGATCGGTCAGGAAGCTCACGCCCTCGAGCTGGACCAGGACGGTCGAGTGCCCGACCCAGGTCACGGTGGGCTCGCTCCCGTTCTCGCGAAGGGCGGCCCCGTCGTTCACCGCGACCGGGAACTCGGCGGACCGCGAGAACGTCGACTTGAGAAGGCGCGGGATGACGAAGCTCCAGCGCGTCCAGAAGCCGGGACGGGCGTACCCGGGGTTGAGGTTGCGGAAGCCGTGGTCGAGGTGATGGGACGGCCCGTCCGGATTCGGGGCGCCGGTTCCCTGGCAGGCCGCGCCCAGCAGGACGACGATCGCCAGGAGGCAGGGGAGGCCGGCCCGCACGGGGCGAGTATACGCGACGGGGTCGCGCTGGACCGAGTTTGGCGGGGCTTGACACTCCGGGCCGGGTTGTCTGAAGTACGCCTCGTGAGCCGGAAGGGTTACCTCCGCCTCGTCGACGCCTGCGCCCTGCCGGGCTGCCCGGTCTGCGCGTGCCTCCGCGACGTGGCGGGCCGCCACCTCGCGGCCGTCCTCGCCGAGCACGTGACGGATCCGGCGTCGCGCGCCCGCCTCGCCGAGGCGTGGGGGTTCTGCGCGGCGCACGCGACGGCGCTCCGCGAGATGCCGGAGGCCGCGCTCGGCACGGCGATCGTCTACCACGCCCTCGTGGAGCGCGCGTGCCGATGGCTCGACGAGGCGGCGCGGGCCGTGGCGCCGCCGCCCCGGCGGCGCGGCTGGCGCGCCCTCGTCGGGGACGCGGGGCGCGCGGCGACCGCGGCGCGGCCCCGCCGCGCGCCCTGCCCGGTGTGCGTCGAGCTGGTGGCGGCCGAGGCGAACCAGCTGGACGCGCTTCTCGCCGGCCTGGCCGCTCCGCCGCTCGGGCCCGCCTACGTGGCCTCGGACGGCCTCTGCCTCCCGCACCTCGACCTCGCCCTCGCGCGCGGCGGCGCCCGGCCGGAAACGGCGCGCCTCGTTGCCCTCACGCGGGAGAAGCTCCGGGCCCTCGCCGACGACCTGAAGCAGTTCGTCGACAAGCACGACCACCGCGTCGCCCGGCCGGTCTTCACCGACCGCGAGGCGGGCGCCTGGCGCCAGGCGCTCTCCCTCCTGGCGGGACGAGTGGAGGTCTTCGGCCCCGAGATGCCGCGAGGCCGGGCCGCGGGAGGCCGTCCTCCGCGGGCGAAGCGGACGCCGTGAGCCACGAGGCGATCCCGGGACTCCGCCGCGTTCTGATCGGGATGGTCCACCTCCTCCCGCTGCCCGGCAGCCCGCGGTGGGGCGGCTCCATGGACGAGGTGGTCGCCCGCGCGGTGGCCGACGCGCGCGCGCTCGAGGCCGGCGGCTTCCACGCGTGCCTCGTGGAGAACTTCGGCGACGCGCCGTTCAGCCCGGGGCGCGCCGACCCGGCGAGCGTGGCGGCCGTCGCGCTCGCCGCCGCCGAGGTGCGCCGCGCCGTGGGCCTCCCCGTCGGGATCAACGTGCTGAAGAACGACGCCCAGTCGGCGCTCGCGGTGGCGGCGGCCGTGGGCGCCGCCTTCATCCGTGTCAACGTCCACGTGGGCGCGGTGGTCGGAGACCAGGGCGTGCTCCAGGGCGACGCCTACGGGACCCTCCGCTACCGGCGCCTCCTCGGGACGACGACCCGCCTCTTCGTCGACGTGGGCGGCAAGCACGCGGTCCCGCTCGCGCCGGTCGAGCTCGAGCAGGTCGCGCGGGACGCCGCGCACCGGGGGCTGGCCGACGCCCTCGTCGTCTCGGGCGTCGCCACCGGCGAGCCGACGCCGCTCGGCGACGTCAAGCGCGTGCGGGCCGCGGTCCCCGACCGGCCGATCCTGGTCGGCTCGGGCGTCGAGCCGGACACCGTGACGGAGCTCCTCCGCGTGGCCGACGGCGCCATCGTCGGGACCTGGGTGAAGCGCGACGGCCGGACGACGGCGCCCGTCGATCCGGCTCGCGTCGCCGCCGTCGCCCGCGCCGCCCGCGCGGAGTAGCGCGTCGCCCTGCCGGATTGCGCCGTCCGTCCGGCAGGGGGCGAGAGAGCGCAGCGGTCTCCTGGAGATTCGTGGAGAGCGCCGCTCAGGGAAAGCTCGTACGCTCCTCGCGCATGGACGAGAGGGAACGGCGCATGCCTGAGTGGCTGCAGCCCGACCACTGTCCGTTCTGCGAGACCTGAGCCGGGGGAACGGGAACCGGCCACTCCAACCGGGACCGTCGACCGGCGCAGTCTCGGTCGACCGAGCCCCGGACCGCTAGCTCAGACGCTCACCCAGCCCGAGCGGGCGGACTGGCGGACGGCGTCCAGCACCTTCTGGACGGCCACGCCGTCGCGGAACGTCGCGGCGGGCGCCACCGGCGCGCCGTCGAGGGCGGCCTGGACGAGGTGGTCCACCAGGCGGACGAACGACAGGCCCCAGAGCGACACGTACTGCATGCCCGGGGGCGTGGGGAGCGTCTCCGCCTCGGTCAGCTCCTGGAGCGTGTCGCCGAGCTTCCCGCCCCAGAGTCGGTCCGCCTCGTCGAGGACGAGTGAGCCGCCGTCGCCCCACACTTCCGCGCGCGGCCCGATGGCGTGCGTGGCGACGGAGCTGAGCACCACCGTGGCGACCGCGCCGGAGCGGAAGCGGAGGGAGAAGCTCGAATAGTCGTCGGCGGTCACCCGGCGCCGGCCATGGCCGTCGGGGGCGGGCCGCTCCGGGACGAACGCGCCGATGGTGCCGGTGACGGCGACGATCTCCCCGAGCCAGTAGCGCAGGAGGTCGACCTGGTGGGACCCGACCGCGCCGAGGAGGCCGCCGCCCTGCGTCTCGTCGTACCACCAACCCCACGGCTTCGTGGGATCGTGGCGACCGGAGTTCACGATCGTCAGGAGCGCGTGGCGCGGCACGCCGATGAACCCGTCGTCGATCAGCCGCCGCACCTTCCGGCGGTTCGGATTGAAGCGGAGCTCGTGGTCGATCACGTGCACGCGTCGGGCCCGGTCGCCGTGCGCCAGCATGTCCTCGGCCTCGGCCGTCGACATCGCCATCGGCTTCTCGCACAGGACGTGCCGGCCGGCGGCGAGCGCGGCGAGCGCCATCGGGTGGTGGAGCGACGGCTGCGTCGTGATGCTCACCAGGTCGAGGTCGGCGGCGACGAGCTTCCGCCAGTCGTCGAAGGCGTGCGGCACGCCGAGGGCGTCGGCCGTCTTCTTCGCCTTGCCGGGAGTCCCGCTCGCCACCGCCACGACCTCCGCGCGCGCGTGCGCCCGGAAGGCGGGAATCTGGACGAGCGAGCCGAAGCCAGTGCCAATCATGCCGACGCGGAGCCGCGAGGCCATCCGGGATCCCTCCGAGGTGGTGAGTCGGTGGTCAGGGGGTCTTGAGTGCCGCCAGGATCGGGCGCCCGAAGGCGTCGACGCGCCAGCGGCGGAGCCCGGGCACGCTCCGGAGCCCCGCGAGGTCGGTCGGCGGGTCGAGCGCGAGCGCGTCGATCAGGCGCTGGGGGAGGAGCACCCCCGGGTCGAGGCCCGAGCCTTCGGAGGTCTCCGTCCGCCACTTCTTGAGCGACTCCGCGCGCAGGCGGCTGGCGTTCGTGACGACCGGCCGCATCGGCCGTGGCGCCCGGGGCGGCTCGGGCATGGGCTCCGTGAGCCCGCGCGCCGTGGCCGCCAGGAGGCCCTCGCCGTACCGCTCGACGAGCCGAGGGCTCAGGCCCGGCACGCCCGCGAGCGCGGCCGGCTCGGCCGGCAGCCGCTCGGCGAGCGCGATGAGGGTCTCCGGGCTCAGGACCTTGAAGGGCGGCCGGTGCTCGGCCCGCGCCCACGCCTCCCGCTGGAGATAGAGCGCGCGGAGCACGGCCAGCCCGCGCGGCAGGAGCCGCGAGGCCCCCCGGATCCGGCGGTACGCGTCCTCGTCGGAGAGTCGCTCGGGGACGGGCAGCGCCGCCAGCGCCTCGCACTCCTCGTCGAGCCAGCTCTCGCGACCGATCGCGCGGAGCTCGACGACGAGCCGCTCCCGGAGCGGGATCAGATGGCGCACGTCCTCCGCGGCGTAGTGCTCCTGCGCCGGCGTCAGCGGCCGGCGCGCCCAGTCCGTCTTCTGCTGCGACCGGGCCGCCGGGACGTCCATGTACTTCAGGAGCAGACGCTCCAGGCCGAGCTCCCGGACGCCCAGGAAGCGCGCCGCGAGCATGGTGTCCGACAGGCCCGCGAACGCGAGACCGAACCGGCGCTTCAGGTACACCACGTCGTTGTCGCCGCTGTGGAACACCTTCAGGGTCGCGGGGTCCGCGAAGAGGGGACGGAGGGGCTCGAGGTCCACGAGGGCCAGCGCGTCCAGGAAGAAGACGCGACTCCCGGGGTCGGCCACCTGGATCAGGCAGAGGCGCTCGGGATAGTGGTGGAGGCTGTCCGCCTCGGTGTCGATGGCGATGGCCGGGACGCCCTGGAGGTCGCGGGCGAGCGCCTCGGCCTCGTCAGCGGTCCGGATCCAGACGGGGGCGGGCCACACGCCCCAAGGATACCAGGGGGCGCCGGCCAGCGGGGGCCGGCCGTCCGGGTCAGTCCTCCTCGGTCCAGCGCTCCATCAGGCGGGCGCCGAGCGACCGGTGACCGAGGAAGAAGTACGTGATCATCGCGACCGACGCGAGCAGGTTCCCGATCGCCACGTTCCACCAGGGGAGCGCCCCGGCCAGCAGGGCGTCGAGCGCCTCGAGGAACCCGAAGAAGAAGATCTGGAAGCAGAGGAACAGGACGAAGAGGCCCAGCAGGATCCGCGGCTCTCGCTCGGCGCCCAGGAGGAACGCGGCGACCGCGATCCCGAAGAACGCGAAGACCGCGAAGTGGAAGACGGTGTACCCGGCCACGACGTCGAGCCGTGGGATCAGGTGCTCCGGGTCGCGGAGCCCCTGGAGGACCGCCGCGCCCAGGAGCGCGGGCGTGTAGAGGGGCCGCAAGCGGATGGCGTCGTAGAGGAGGAACCACACCGCGACGACCGAGCCGCCGAGGAGTCCGGCCACCATTCCCTCGCGGACGACGTCGACCCAGCGGCCGATCAGGCTCCGCGCGAGCCCGGGGTGGCACCGGTGGAAGTAGTAGAGCATCGCCGCCGAGGCGACGAGGTTTCCGGCCAGGATCTCCCACCACGCGAGCACCCCCAGGACGGGGAGCGCCCAGAAGGCGATCAGCGCCAGGAAGAAGACCTCGAAGGCCGCGAAGAAGATGAGGAGCGCGAGGACCATCGCCGGCTCGCGCTCGGCGCTCGCCACCAGGAACGCGGCGATGAGCCCGACCGCGATGAAGCCGAGGCCGTGGATGATCGTGTAGCCGAGGATCGAACCTGCCGACACGGTCGCGAGGTTCGGGTCGCGGATGCCCTTCAGGATCGCCGACCCGAGGATCGCGGGGCTCTGAAGCGGCGCGCCGCCCGCGATGTCGAAGAGCAGGATGAGGATCGCCACCGCGGCGGCGCCGATGAGACCCGCCACGACTCCCTCGCGGACGATGCGACTCTCAGCCGCCATGCGCCGTCGCCTCCACCGGACCGACCGGGGCCTCGCCGTCCTCGCGGGCCTCGGGTCCGGCCCACCGGAAGAACACCACCGTCCCCGCCACCAGGTAGCCGAACGTCCCGCCCACCCACATGAGGACCCCGGCCAGCTCCTGGTCCAGCCGGGGCGCGAGCGGCCACGCGCCGCCGGCCGTCGCGTAGAAGGGGTAGAGCAGGTCCTCGGCGAGCGTGATCGGGGCGGCGATCGCCATCATCGGGATCGTGGCCAGGAAGAGATAGAGGAGCTGGGCGGGCGGGCCCGGCCGCGGCCACTCGGGCGCCGGGCCGGCGACCGGCCACCAGAGCAGCAGCCCCGACGCGAGGAACGTCACGTGCTCCAGCGCGTGGAGCCGCTCCACGCGGAGGGCGGCGTCGAACGCCAGCGGCAGGTGCCAGACGACCTGGACCGCGGAGGCGATGGCGAGCGCGGCGAGCGGCCGGGTGAGCCACCAGCCGGCTCGCCCGACGACGGGCGTCCGGGCGAGCGGCGCGACGAGTCCGGGCGGCAGCCCCCGGAGCCACAGGAGCGGCACGACCAGGATCAGCAGAAGGTGCTGGACCATGTGGGCCGAGAGCGCGGCGTGCTCCGCCCAGCCGGCCAGCGGTCCGAGGACCGAGCCGGCGAGGATCAGGGTGCCTCCGAGGAACGCCGCCACGCGCGCTCGCCCGGGGGGCGGGCCCCAGCCGAACCGGCGCCGCAGCACGCCGGTCGCCAGGAGATAGCCCGCCACGAGGGCCTCCAGGCCCAGCGCCACCTCCGGGTGCCAGTGGAACGCGGTCATCGCGCTCACCCGGCGCCCGCCGGCGTCCCGCCGGTCGTGCCGATGTGATGGAAGAGCCAGAGAAGGGCCACGGCGAGCCCGACCGCCATGATGAGGGGCACGACGAAGACGTAGGAGAACCAGGCGTGGTCGAACCGGAGGTGCATGTAGAACATGGCGACCAGCGCGAACTTGAGCGTCGAGAGGATCAGGAGGATCGGGACGAGGACGCGGGCCAGGGCCGGGACGTAGAAGATCCAGACCTCCATCACGGTGATCGCCAGCAGGAAGGCCGCGACCACCAGATAGGTCCGGGCGCCCGCGCCCGTGTGGACCGCGCCGGTCGAGTGCCCGGCCTCGCTCTTCGTTGCCTCTCCGCTCACGTCCGCCGCCTTCCTCGAAGCCGCCCTGATCCTACTGGATCAGGTAGACCAGGGTGAAGATCGCGATCCACACGACGTCCACGAAGTGCCAGTAGAGCCCGACCATGTCCACGACCGCCTCGTCCCGGGCGCCGAGCCGGCCGCGCGTCAGGAGGACCCAGAGCGTCAGGAGCCAGAGCACGCCGACGGTGACGTGGGCGCCGTGGAAGCCGACCATCACGTAGAACGTCGCGGCGAAGAGGTTCGTCGTGAGCCCGAGCCCCTCGTGGACGAAGTGGCTGAACTCGTAGACCTGGCCGGCGAGGAACACGCCCCCGAGGGCGGCCGTCGCCAAGAGCCAGCGTCTGGCCGCGCGGACGTCGCGCGCCTGGATCGCGGCCACGCCGAGCACCATCGTCAGGCTCGACATCAGGAGGACGAAGGTGCTGATCGTGATCAGCGGGATGTTCAGGACGTCGTGGGGGTAGGGGCCCTGGAGGCTCCGGCCCCGGTAGACCATGTAGGTCGAGATCAGCGTGCCGAAGAAGAGGCACTCCGAGCCGATGAACACCCACATGCCGAGCTTCCGGTGGTCGAGGCCCGTCGCCCCGATGTGGGGATCCTCGCGGCCGTGGGCCGCGTGGCCGCTCTCGTCCGCGCGGGCCGGGACGAGCTCGGTCGCGAACCCGAGGACCGCGAGCGCGGTCAGGAGGCCCCCGAGGATCACGACCCCCAGGTGGAGCAGTGCCCCCGACACCAGCACGATCATCGCGAGGGCGGTCAGGAGGGGCCAGTGGGACGGCGCCGGCATGTGGATCGCCCCGACCGGCGCGACGAGCGCGCGGGGATCCTCGAGGCCCGGCCCGCGCGCGTCGGGATGCTTGGTGAGCCAGAGGGCGTCCCGGCGGCGGACCGTCGGGAGCGACGCGAAGTTGTAGGCGGGGGGCGGGGAGGGGATCGCCCACTCGAGCGTCCGGCCGTCCCAGGGGTCGGGGCCCGCGGGGGCGCCCGCCCGGAGGCTCCGCGCGACGTTCGCGAGGAACACGAGCATCGAGACGCCCTGGGTGATTGCGCCGATCGTGCAGACCAGATTCCAGAAGTCCCAGCCGAGCCCCGGCGCGTAGGTGTAGATCCGCCGCGGCATGCCCATGAGCCCCAGGAAGTGCATGGGAAAGAACGTCAGGTTGAAGCCGATCAGCATGAGCCAGAAGTGGACGATCCCCAGGCGCTCGTCGAGGAGCCGCCCCGTCATCTTCGGGAACCAGTAGTAGATACCGGCGAAGAGCCCGAGCACCATGCCGCCGAACAACACGTAGTGGAAGTGCGCCACGATGAAGTAGGAGTCGGTCTGCTGGAGGTCCACGGGCGGTGAGGCGTGCATGATCCCGGAGAGGCCGCCGATCGTGAACATGGCCACGAACGAGGCGGCGAAGCAGAAGGCCGTCCGGAACCGAAGCGAGCCGCCCCAGAGGGTCGACAGCCAGTTGAAGATCTTGATGCCGGTCGGGATGGCGATCAGCATCGTCATCAGCGAGAAGGCCGAGTCGGCAATCGGGCCCATGCCGACCGCGAACATGTGGTGGGCCCATACGCCGAAGCCCAGGAAGCCGATGAGCGCCGTCGCGTAGACCATCGACGGGTAGCCGAAGAGCGGCTTCCGCGCGAAGGCCGGCAGCACCTCAGAGACGATCCCCATCGCCGGGAGGATCAGGATGTACACCTCGGGATGGCCGAAGATCCAGAAGAGGTGCTGCCAGAGGAGCGGCGAGCCGCCGCCGGCGGGGATGTAGAAGGAGGTCCCGAAGAAGCGGTCGAACATCAGGAAGATCAGGGCGACCGTGACCGGCGGGAAGGCGAGGAGGATGAGGACGTTCGTGACGATCGTCGTCCAGACGAAGATCGGCAGCCGGAGGAAGGTCATTCCCGGCGCGCGTAGGTTGAGGATGGTGACCAGGAAGTTGATGGACGCGAGGATGCTCGACGTCCCGAGGAAAATGAGACCGAAGAGCCAGAAGTCCGAGTTCGGGCCGAGGGAGAACGGCTTGGTCGTGAGTGGCGCGTAGCCGAACCACCCGGCGTCCGGCGCGGCGCCCACGAACCAGCTGGCGTTCAGGAACAGCCCGCCGAGGAGGAAGACCCAGTAGGAGAAGGCGTTGAGCCGCGGGAAGGCGACGTCCCGCGCGCCGATCATGAGCGGGATCATGTAGTTGAAGAACGCGGCCGAGAGCGGCATCACTGCCAGGAAGACCATGCTCGTCCCGTGCATGGTGAAGAGCTCGTTGTAGCGCTGGGCGCTCAGCAGCTGGCCGTCGGGGCGCGCCAGCTGGAACCGGATCAGCAGCGCCTCCACCCCCGCGATCAGGAAGAACGCGAGCGCCGTCGAGCCGTAGAGCAGACCGATCCGCTTGTGGTCGACCGTGGTGAGCCACGCGGCGAGACCGCGGCCCTCGGCGGCCGGCATGGCGTGAGCGGCGGCGGCGACCGACGCGGCGTGACCGTGGGTGGGTGGGCTCACTGGAGGCTCTGGAGGTAGGCGACCAGCGCGGCCACCTGATCGTCGGTCAGCGACTGGTCCGGCATCAGGGAGCCGGGTTTCACCGCCCGCGCGTGCCGCACCCATCGCGCGAGGCTCTCGGGCGTGTTCGGGAGGATGCCGCCCGCGAGGGTCCGCCGCGAGCCCACGTGCGTGAGGTCGGGTCCGATCCCGCCGCCCGAGACGCCGCGAATCGTGTGACAGCCGACGCAGGTGCCGGTCCGGAAGAGCTGGAGCCCGAGCGCCGCGGGCGACCCGTCGGGCGGAGTCGGGGCCGGCTCCTTCTGCTTCGCCACCCACGCCTGGAACGCCTCGGGCGCCTCCACGACGGCGAAGTGCCGCATGTTGGCGTGGGAGACGCCGCAGAACTCCGCGCACTGACCGTAGTACACCCCGGGGGTGTCCGCGGTGAGCACGATGCGCGTCCGGGTACCGGGCATCGCGTCGCGCTTGCCGCCGAGGCCCGGGACCCAGAAGCTGTGGATCACGTCGACGCTGCCGATCTCGAGGCTCACCGGCCGGCCGGCCGGCAGGTGGAGATCGCTCGCGGTCACGATCCCGAGCTCCGGGTACTGGAACTCCCACCACCACTGGTGGCCGATCACCTTCACGCGAAGCGCGTCCTTGGGCGGCGCGGCCTGCGTCCGGAAGATCGCCGACACGGTCGGGAAGGCGATGAACGTGAGGATCACCGCGGGGATGAGCGTCCAGATGATCTCGAGCATCGCGCTGCCCCGGACCTGCCGGGGGATCGCCTTCGGGTCGCGCTCGCGGAACCGGAACACGGCGACCAGGAGGAGCACCTGCACGATGAGGAAGATCGCCGTGTCCCACCGGAGGATCTGCATGAAGATGCGATGCGAGAGCCAGGCGAAGTCCGATCGCGGCAGGAGGGTGGTCGCCGGCGAGTCGAGGAGGCCGCACCCGGCCAGCAAGAGGCCGAAGGCCAGCGCCCCGAGTCGCAAGACCGGGGTCGGCCGCGCGCGCCTGAGGGCCGGTGTCGAGTCCATGTCGAGAGCGATCGGAGGAAGTCCGATCAACGGGCGCCGGGGGACAGCCTAGCGCAAACGCATCGGGCCTGCCAGGGCGCGTTGGCCGTCCGGACCCGGCGCAACGAGGCACGCGGCCGCGCGCGCCTCGGCACGGGCCCGGGTCTTGCTACACTCCGAGATGGATGCGGTCTCACGCCGAATCTCGCCGCTCCGAGGCTCCCGCGATGGTGTCGGAAGGGACACGCCCCGTCGACGGCGCCGTCCGGCTCGACCTCGACGCCGGCCTCCGTCGACTGGGCTACGCCGACTTCCGGCCCGGTCAGCGGGAGGCCATCGAAGAGCTCCTCACCGTCGGGCGTCTCCTCCTCGTCGCGCCGACCGGAGGAGGCAAGAGCCTCGTCTACCAGCTCCCCGCCGTGCTCCTCGACGGGACCACGCTGGTCGTGTCGCCGCTCATCTCCCTCATGCAGGACCAGGTGCGCGCCCTCGAGTCGCGCGGCATCGCGGCCACCTACCTGGCCTCGACGCTCGACCCTGGCGAGATGCGGCGACGGCTGGCCCAGCTCGAGGCCCGACGTCTCGCCATCGCCTACGTCGCCCCCGAGCGGCTCGCCTATCCCGGATTCCTGGCGCTCCTCCGGCGACTCGCGTGTCCGCTGGTCGCCATCGACGAGGCCCACTGCATCAGCGAGTGGGGCCACGATTTCCGCCCCGAGTACCTCCAACTGGGGGCCGTCCTGGCCGAGCTCGGGGCGCCACGCGTGCTCGCGTGCACGGCCACCGCGACGCCGGTCGTCCGCGACGAGATCCTGGCTCGGCTCCGCCTTCCCGCCGGCACGCCGCAGATCGTGCAGGGCTTCGCGCGACCCAACCTCGCGCTGCGCGCGGCGGAGGTGGACGGCAACCCGAGCCGCGCCCTGCGGGTGGATGCCCTACTTGCCGAGGCGCTCCGGCAGCCCGGGGCAGGGGCCGGGGCGGCGATCGTCTATGCGGCGACCCGGCGGGAGACCGAGTCGGAGTGCGCGCGCCTGGCGGCGGGCGGCTGGAACGTCGCCGCCTACCACGCGGGTCTGGACGGCCGGCGGCGCGACCTCGTCCAACGAGCCTTCTCGGAGGGGCGGGTGGAGGTCGTCGTCGCCACGAACGCCTTCGGCATGGGGATCGACCGGGCCGACGTCCGGGCCGTGGTGCATCTGACGCCGCCCGGGTCGATCGAGGCGTACTACCAGGAGGTGGGCCGGGCAGGGCGCGACGGAAGGCCGGCGGTCGGACTGCTCCTCACTGGTCCCGGAGACATGGCGCTCCGACGGCGCCTCATCGAGCGAGCCGCTGACGGCGAGGTCGTCGACGAGGCGGCGATCGAGCACAAATGGACCCTGTTCCTGGAGCTCATGCGCTGGACGGAGGGCGGCAGCTGCCGACACGACGCCATCCTGCGCTACTTCGGTGACGAGGCGGAGGCCCTCGACGGCTGCGGGCGCTGCGACGAGTGCCTGACCTTCCGCCGCGTGGAGGACGCCGATCCGGCCGCGACGACGCTCGTCGTACGCAAGGCCCTCAGTGGCGTGGCCCGCGTCAGTGGACGGTTCGGCATCCAGCTGGCGGTGAAGCTCATCCGGGGAGAAGCCGATCCCCGGCTCGAGCGGGCCGGTCTCACCTCGACGCCGACGTTCGGCAACCTCAAGGCGCATTCGGCCGCCTGGCTCCTGAGCCTGCTCCGACGGTGCGTGACCGCGGGGTGGGCGACCTTCAGCGGCGGCGACCGACCCGTGCTGGTGCTGACCGAGGACGGGCGCCTGGTCATGCGGGGCGAGCGGCCGGCTCGCCTCCGGTTGCCTCCGGCCGCGGCCGGGCGAGCGCCGCGGCGGGCGTCGGTCTCGACGCAGACCGGCGGCCCGCGCGGCGCGACGACCGGAGCCGCTCCGGGCGGGGAGTCGGGACCCCGGCCGGCTCCCGTCGAGGCCGACCCGATCGCGCGCGACATCTTCGAGGCCCTCCGGCAGCACCGGCTGGCGTTGGCGCGCGAGGAGGGGCTGCCGCCGTACGTGATCGCGAGCGACCGGACACTCCGGGAGGTGGCCGAGCTCCGGCCGCGCACCCTCGCCGACCTGCGGCTCGCCCACGGCATCGGCCCGCACAAGGTCGACCGCTACGGGGCGGGGCTCCTGGCCGTCGTGGCGGGAATCCTGACGGCGCGCGACGCCGGATCGGCCTGAACGGTCGCCCGCGCTCCGATTCGCGGCGGCGACGCGGGTCGGGGGGACTCACCGGCGGTCTCGCCCCGAGCGAGGTCGCCGGTCCTGGCGTCAGTGCATGACGGTGCCCCCGGCGAGGTTGATGGCCTGGCCGGTGACGTAGGCGGACGCGTCCGATCCGAGGAAGGCGGCCAGCTCCGCGACGTCCTCGGCGCTCGCGACGCGCCCGAGGGGGATCTGGGCGGCCCGGTCGGCGAGCGCGCGCGCGTGGAGCGCGGGGTCGTAGCTCCCGTCCGCGCGCCGTCCGAGAAAGTCGAGCCGGTCGGTGTCCGCCGAGCCGGGGCAGATCGCGTTCACCGTGATGCGATGGGGTGCGAGCTCCATCGCGAGCGCCTGCGTGAGCCCGATCACGCCGAACTTCGAGGCGCAGTACGCGGCGAGCCGCGCGTAACCCACCTTCCCGCAGTTCGAGGACATGTTGACGATCCGGCCCGGCGTCCCGCGCGCCACCATGAGCCCGGCGACGGCCTTGCTGCAGAGGTACGTCCCCGTCAGGTTGGTCTCGAGCACCACGTGCCACGCCTCCTCCGGCAGCTCGACCACCGGGACGCGGTCGGCGCCGGGCGGGGCGGCGGCGTTGTTGACGAGGATGTCGATCCGGCCGAACGTCCGGTCGGCCAGGTCGACGGCGCGCTGGATCTGGTCGGCGGCCCGCACGTCGACCAGGGCCGTCACGGCCCGGCGGCCGGCCTGGCGGACCTCGTCGGCCACGGCGTCGAGCCCGCGCCACCCGCCGGCGGGCTTCGTGGCCACGACGCGAGTGCCGGCCGGCGCGACGTCCGTGAGGACGAGGTCCGCGCCCTCGGCCGCCAGCCGCCGGGCGATCGCCCGGCCGAACCCGCGCTCGCCTCCGCTTCCCGTCACCATCGCCACCTTGCCCTCGAGACGGCCCATCCGGAGACCCCCTGTGCTCGGCGCTGGTCGAATTTTCGGCGGCCATCATACCGTGCGTTGGCTGTGGTACGCTCGCCCCGCACGCCGGGCGGGCCCGAGGACGCTGGGTGCGGAGGTCCTCGCGTGAGCGTGACGCCTCTCGGTCAGGAGTCGGTGCCGGGCCGCGTGGTCCGGGTGATGGAGATTCCCGCGCGCCACGGCGCCGCGGTCGAGGTCGCCCGCGGGCTCGTGCTGCGCGTGATCGACGTCGAGGGCCAGCAGGTCGGCGACTTCGTCTGCTTCAACCGGGACGACCTCGACGAGCGGTACTCGCCTCAGAACACCGTGCTCTTCAACCGCACGATCTACCCGAAGGCGGGCGCCGCGCTCGTCTCCGACCGCGGACGGCCCATGATGCGCCTCGTCGCCGACACCGTGGGCATCCACGACCTCATCTGCGGGTCGTGCAGCGAGGAGTACTACCGGAACCGCCTCGACTACACGGGCCCGCACCGGAGCTGCCGCTCGAACCTGGCCGAGGCGTTGGCGCCCTGGGGCATCGAGCTCCAGGATGTGCCGTTCTCGTTCAACTTCTTCATGCAGTGGCCGGTGCAGCCCGACGGGGCGGTGCGGCCCATGGCGGCGCCCTCGCGGGCGGGCGACTACGTCGACCTCCTCGCCGAGATGGACGTGCTCGCGGCGAACTCCGCGTGCCCCTCGGACATCACGCCCACCAACGCCCACCGCCCGACGTCCATGCGGTTCGTGCTCTACGAGCCGGATCCCGGAGCCGCCGGGGCCGCCCGCTGACGCGCGTGCCCCCGTCCCCGTCCGCCGCCGACCGCGCGGTTCGCCCGGTCATCCTGGTCGTCGACGACGATCCGGGCATCCGCGAGGCGTTCCGGCTGGTCCTGGAGGAGGAGTACGAGCTGGTGGAGGCGGTGGACGGCGCGCAGGCCCTCGAGCGCGTCCAGGGCTCGCCCGTGGACCTGGTCCTCCTGGACGTGCGGCTCCCCGGCATGGACGGCATCGAGGTCCTGGAGCGGATCAAGGGAATCGACGAGCACGTCGAGGTGGTCCTGGTGACGGCCGTGCAGACCGTGCGCGCCGCGGTGGCCGCCATGAAGCTCGGGGCATTCGACTACGTCACCAAGCCCTTCGACGAGGATGAGATCCTGCCGCTGATCCGCCGCGCCCTCGAGCGGCGCGCCCTGGACCGCGAGGTGGTCTACCTCCGGTCGGAGCTGGCGCGGGAGCGCGACTTCGACCAGCTGGTCGGCCAGCATCCGCTGATGCAGCAGCTCTACCAGCTGATCGGCGCGGTCGCGCGGAATCCTCTCACCGTGCTGATCACGGGGGAGAGCGGGACGGGGAAGGAGCTGGTGGCGCGCGCGATCCACCGGCACGGCCCGCGGCGGGACGAGCCCTTCGTCCCGGTGAACGTCGCCGCCATCTCCGAGACCCTGATCGAGTCCGAGCTGTTCGGCCACGAGAAGGGCGCGTTCACGGGCGCGGTGGCGCGGAAGCTCGGCAAGTTCGAGCTCGCGCACCACGGGACGCTCTTCCTGGACGAGATCGCCACGCTGCGCGTGGACCTCCAGGCGAAGATCCTGCGGGTCCTCCAAGAGCGCGAGATCGAGCGCGTCGGCGGGACCCGGCGCATCCCGGTCGACGTCCGGGTGATCGCCGCCACCAACGCCGACCTGCGCAAGGCCATCCAGAGTGGGGGCTTCCGCGAGGACCTTTACTACCGTCTCAACGTCGTCCAGATCGCCGTGCCGCCGCTCCGGGACCGTCGCGAGGACGTTCCGCTCCTCGTGAACCACTTCGTCCGGCGGTCGAACCATCTCCTGCACAAGCACGTGACCGGGGTGTCGACGGCGGCCCTCGACGTGCTGATGGCGTACGGGTGGCCGGGGAACGTGCGCGAGCTCCAGAACGTCATCGAGCGCGCGGTGGCGCTGGCGGACGGGACGGTGGTCGAGGTGAAGGACGTGCCGCTCGACCTGATGCTGCCGGACGTGCGCCACCTCGTCGACGATCCGACGAGCCTCCCGCTTCGCGAGGCGCGGGAGCGATTCGACCGCCAGGTCATCCTCCGGGTGCTGGAGCGGGTGCGCTGGAATCAGTCGGAGGCGGCGCGCCTGCTGGGGCTCCACCGGAACTCGCTCAAGACGAAGCTCCTCGCCTGGGGGATCGACCCCGTCGCGCTGGCCTCGGCCGGCGGGCGAGGGGACGCCGGCGGTGCACAGTAGACTGTGCACCCTGCACTGTCTAGTGTGCAGCGTGGCATAACATATTGATTCTGAACGAGTAATCACGCCGGAGGTCCCGTCGGGGCGCTCACTCCCGTGTAGGAAGTGCACAAGAAACAGTGCACCGTGAACTAGTGACGATACACCCCACCTGCTGTCGCTCCGATTCGGATTCATCCGTAACGGCCAGCACTTAGATCTCCGAAGCGGGCTCGGATCCCCCGTGGCCCCGCCATTGCTCTCCGAGCCTGCGACACCCACACAAGGCGTCCCGTCTCGGGACGCATGGAGGAGGCCTGCCCATGACCAAGAAGCTCACCGCAATCCTGGCGCTCATCGCGTCGTTCCTGCTGGTCGCGCCCGTGCTCGAGTCCGGGACGCCGAACCAGGTCCACGTCTTCCAAGCGGTCGGCGACGCGTGCGACAGCGGCGGTGGCGGCGGCTGGTAAGCCCGGGTCCGATGCGGCGATTCCGAACCCAGTCCGAACCTGGTGGCGCGCTGCGGCGCGCCGGGAGGCCATGATGGCAAGACTATTGGCGGCGCTGGTGGTGGTGGTGTCCTTCCTGCTCGTGGCGCCCGTGATCGAGTCCGGGACCCCGAGCCACGTGCACGTCTTCCAGGCGGTCGGCGACGCGTGCGACAGCGGCGGTGGCGGCGGCTGGTAGGCCCGGGCCCGGTGCGACGACTCTCAACCCCTTTCCGAACCCAGAGGCGCGCGACGGCGCGCATGGAGGCCATGATGGCGAGACTATTGGCGGTGCTGACGGTGGTGGTGTCCTTCCTGCTCGTGGCGCCGGTGATCGAGTCCGGGACGCCGAACCAGGTCCACGTGTTCCAGGCGATCGGCAACGCCTCCGACAGCGGTGGTGGCGGCGGCTGGTAGGCCCGGGCCCGATGCGGCGACTCTCAACCCCTTTCCGAACCCAGAGGCGCGCGGCGGTGCGCTTGGAGGCTATGATGGCGAAGTTATGGGTCGTGCTCGCGGTAATGGTGTCCTTCCTGCTCGTGGCGCCGGTGATCGAGTCCGGGACCCCGAGTCACGCGCGTGTGTTCCAGGCCGTGGGCGACGCCTGCGACAGCGGCGGCGGCGGCGGCTGGTAACCTCTCCGCAGGTTCGAATGCGTCTCGCCGGGGCGGGACCCCGCCCGCGACGCGGGCGGCAGGCCGCGGGTCTCCTCCTCGGGGCGATCGCGGGGGCGCTCTGGCTCTCGCTGGGCCTCTGGCCGTCGATGGCCGAGGCCCAGGAGCGCCCGCCGGCCCAGGCGGGCGGAGTGTACCGTCGCCCGCTCGGCAACGACCCGGCGACCCTCGACCCCGCTCGTCTGCGGGACATCTACAGTCTCGCGGTCGGGCAGCAGCTCTTCGACGGGCTGGTCCAGTTCGACCAGACGCTGAACATCACCCCGGCGCTGGCGCAGTTCTGGGTCGCCTCGCGTGACTGGCTGACCTGGACCTTCACGCTGCGGAAGGGGGTCAAGTTCCACCACGGACGCGAGGTCACCTCGGACGACGTCGTGTACTCGTTCACGCGCCTCCTGGATCCCCGCCTGCGCTCGGGCGGGGCGGACCACTTCATGACGATCCAGGGGGCGCCGGAGTTCCGGGAAGGGAAGGCCAAGCAGGTCGCCGGCCTGGCGGCTCTCGATCGCTACACGGTGCGCGTCACCCTCACCGAGGCGTCGGTGCCGTTCGTCTCCATCCTCGCGGTCGGCCAGGCGAAGATCGTGCCGCGGGAGCTGGTCGAAGAGCAGGGGGAGGCGTTTGGGCTCCAGCCGGTGGGAACCGGCCCCTTCAAGTTCGTCCGCTGGGAGCGCGGGAAGGAGATCGTTCTCGCGGCCAATCCCGACTACTTCGACGGGCCGCCGAAGCTCGCGCGGCTCGTGTTTCGCATCTTTCCGGGCGAGCGCCTCGACAGCGTGTTCGCGGACTTCCAGGCCGGGAACCTCGAGGACAGCCCGATCCCGTCCAAGGACTACCGCCAGATCATTGCGAGCCAGGCCTACCAGTACTTCCGCCGGCCGATCTTCAGCCTGCGGCACTACGGGCTCAACACCCGGATGAAGCCGCTGGACGACCGGCGGGTGCGCCAGGCGCTCGTCTACGCCATCGACCGCGAGGCCATCGTCGCGGATCCGTGGCTCGGCCGCTACGCGCTCGCGCGCGGCATCCTGCCGCCCGGGACGCTCGGGTTCAATCCGAAGCTTCGGGGCTATCCGTACGATCCCCCGCGCGCCCGGGAGCTCCTGGTCCAGGCGGGCTACCCCGGCGGGAAGGGCCTGCCCCCGATCGCGATCTGGTCCAGCGTACGCTCCGAGGAGATGCTGCGCGAGCACGAGCGCATCCGGAAGGACCTCGAGGCCGTCGGGGTGACCGCGGAGTTCCAGTACAGCCCGGACTGGCCGACGTACTCCAAGGCCATGTCCGAGCGGAAGCTGCCGGTCTTCCTCCGGGGCTGGCTCGCCGACGTGCCGGACCCCGAGAACTTCCTGGCCAAGCTCTTCCACTCCGCCAGCCCGTGGAACTACATGGGCTACGCGAACGCGACCGTGGACGGCCTCCTCGAGAAGGCCCGGGCCGAGCCGGACGTGCCGCGCCGGGTCGAGGTTTACCGCCGGGCCGAGGAGCTCGTCATGGATGACGCGCCCGTGATCCCGGTCTGGCACCAGACCTACGAGCGCCTCTTCCAGCCGTACGTCAAGGGTGTCGAGGTGAGCGGCCTCGGCGACGCGTACATCCCCTTCCGAAAGGTGTGGCTCGAGCGACCGCGCTGATCGGGGCTGGGATGAGGCGCCCGGTGTTCGTCTCGCTCCGCACGAAGCTCCTCACCGGCACGCTGCTCATCGTCGCCGTCCTCATGGCCGCCGTGACCGCGGTCGTCGAGCACCGGCAGCGGACGACCATCATCGAGGAGGTTCACCGGCGCGGGACGGCGATGGCGGAGGGCCTGGCCGGGGTCTCGGCGGGCGCGCTCCTCCTGTACAACTTCACCGCGCTCGAGCAGAACGTCGTCCGCTTCGACCGCGAGACCGACGTCGTCTCCGCGATGATCCTCGACCGTTTCGGCCAGGTGGTGGCGCACAGCCGGACGCCCGCCGCGGTGGGGTCGACGCTGTCGGACCCGGTGTCGCTCCGCGCCCTCTCGGCCGCGCCCGTGCTCCAGGAGACGGCCGGGCCGGACGGCGAGGCTCTCTACGACGTCGCCGTGCCCATCCTCGTCGAGGGAGTCCGGTGGGGCACGGTGCGGATCGCGCTGTCGCGCCAGCGCATGGACGCGGAGATCTCGGGCACGCGGCGCGAGCTGGCCATGGTCGCGGTGGTCGCCCTCGTGCTGGGCGGGCTGGCGACGGTGATCGTCGGCCGCCGGATGACCCGGCCGGTCCGCCAGCTCGCCGACGGCGTCGCCGCGATCGCGCGCGGCGAGCTGGACCAGCGCATCGAACCCGGCCGGTCCGACGAGCTGGGTCGCCTGGCGCTCGCCTTCAACGAGATGGCGGCCCAGCTCCGGCAGCAGCGGACGGACCTCGAGGTTGCCGACGCCGCGCTCCGCCAGCGGTTCGCGGAGCTCTCCGACCTCAAGAGCTACACCGACCACATCCTCCGGTCGTTCGTGAACGGCCTGGTGACGCTCGACCTGGACGGCCGGGTGGTCACCGTGAACCCCGCGGCGGAGGCCCTCACGGGCCGCGCGGCGGCCGAGCTCACCGGGCGCCCGACGACGGAGACGTTCCAGAACGCGCCGGAGCTCCGGGACCTGCTCCTCGAGACGCTGCGAACCCGGGTCGGCGTGCCCCACGTGTCGCTGATGCTGCCCCGGGGCGACGGCCCGCCGGTCCCGGTGGAGGTCACCACGACGCCCCTCCGCGGGGCCGAGGGGCAGGCGCTCGGCGTGGTGGCGATCCTCCGCGACCTCACCCCCGTTCGCCAGCTGGAGGAGCAGCTGCGGCGCTCCGACCGCCTCGCGGCGCTCGGCACCCTGGCCGCCGGCCTGGCCCACGAGATCAAGAACCCGCTCACCTCCATCATGACGTTCAGCCGCCACATCGCCCGGCGATTCGACGACGAGCGGTTTCGGCAGCGGTTCCAGAGCGTCGTCCCGCGGGAGCTCGAGCGCATCAACGCGATCGTCGACGGGCTCCTCCGGCTCGCCCGGCCCGCGCGCCTGGTCCTGGCGCCGGTGCACGTGCCGCCCCTCATCGAGCAGGCCCTCGAGCTCTACGCTCCGCAGATCGAGGCCCGCCGCATCCGCGTGCGGCGCGAGTGGCCGATCGGCATGCCGCCCATCCCGGGGGACACGGAGCACCTCTACCAGGCCTTCCTGAATCTCGTCGCGAACGCGATCGACGCGATGGAAGAGGAAGGGGGGACGCTCACCCTGCGCCTCGGCTGGCCCCGGGACGCCGACGGGCTCGGCCACGCCGTGCGCGACCGGGTGGTGCTGGAGGTGATCGACACGGGGAGCGGCATCAAGCCCGAGGAGACGCCCGAAGTCTTCAACCCGTTCTTCACCACGAAGTCGGGGGGCACCGGGCTCGGTCTCGCCATCGCCCACAAGATCATCGAGGATCACGGAGGCACGGTGACGTTCCGGAGCAGCCCCGGCCAGGGGACGGTGTTCACCGTGGTGCTCCCGGTCCGCGCCGGCCGGCACGCCGAGCCCCTGGTCCGCGGGGAGTGGCGAGTCGGGGGTCAGGCTCCCCCGTGAGCGGGCCGGCCGCGGGCGCGCAGCACGAAGGCGCGCCGCCGCCCCCGGGGGATCCCCCGCGAGCCCTCCTCGTCGAGGACGAGCGCTTCGTGGGCGAGCTCCTGGCCGAGTACCTCTCCCTGGAAGGGTACGAGGTCGATCGGGCGATGGACGGGCGGGAGGCGCTCGCACTCGTGCGGCAGCGCGACTATGCTCTGATCGTCAGCGACGTGCGGATGCCGGACGTCGACGGCCCGACTCTCTACCGCGAGCTCCAGGTCGCGCGCCCCGAGCTGGCGCGGCGCATGGTGTTCGTCACCGGGGACGTCGTCAGCACCGGGACGCGCCGGTTCCTCGACGAGACGTGCCTCCGCTACCTGGAGAAGCCGTTCACGATCGCGCAGTTCCAGAGGGTGGTGCAGGGGGTGCTGGCGGCGCCACCGCCGCCGGGCCGCGGACCGGCGGCTACTTGAGCCGCTTGAAGCGCAGACGATGCGGCCGCTCGGCGTCGGCGCCGAGCCGCTTCTTCCGGTCCGCCTCGTAGTCGGCGTAGCTGCCCTCGGACCAGATCACCCGCCCCTCGTCCTCGAAGGCGAGGATGTGGGTCGCGATCCGGTCGAGGAACCAGCGGTCGTGGCTGATCACCACGACGCAGCCCGCGAAGATCAGGAGCGCCTCCTCGAGCGCGCGCAGCGTGTCGACGTCGAGGTCGTTCGTGGGCTCGTCGAGCAGCAGGAGGTTGCCGCCCTGCTTGAGGAGCTTCGCCAGGTGGACGCGGTTCCGCTCGCCGCCCGAGAGCTCGGCGGTGCGCTTCTGCTGGTCGGCGCCCTTCAGGTTGAACGACGCCACGTAGCTCCGCGAGTTGAGCTGGCGCTTGCCGAGCGTCAGCACGTCCGCGCCCTCGGAGATCTCCTCCCACACCGTCTTCTTCCCGTCGAGCGAGTCGCGGCTCTGGTCCACGTAGGACGGGACCACGGTGTCGCCCACCCGGATCGCGCCCTGGTCGGGCTTCTCCTGGCCGATGATCATCCGGACCAGCGTCGTCTTGCCGGCGCCGTTCGGGCCGACCACCCCGACGATCGCCCCGGGGGGGATCGACAGGGAGAGATCGTCGATGAGCACCCGGTCGCCGTAGCCCTTCGTCAGGTGGTCGGCGACGACGACGACGTCGCCGAGGCGCGGGCCGGGCGGGATCACGATCTCGATGTCGTCGGACCGGCGCTCGACCTCCTGCTGGAGGAGCGTCTCGTAGGCGGTGACGCGCGCCTTGCTCTTGGCCTGGCGGGCGCGGGGCGCCATCCGGATCCACTCGAGCTCGCGCTCGAGCGTTCGCTGGCGGGCGGCTTCCGCCTTCTCCTCCTGCGCGAGGCGCTGCTGCTTCTGCTCGAGCCAGGAGGAGTAGTTCCCCTGCCAGGGGATGCCGTGGCCGCGGTCGAGCTCCAGGATCCAGCCGGCGACGTTGTCGAGGAAGTAGCGGTCGTGCGTGACCGCAACCACCGTGCCCGGGTACTCCTGGAGGAACCGCTCGAGCCACGCAACGGACTCGGCGTCGAGGTGGTTGGTGGGCTCGTCGAGGAGCAGCATGTCGGGCCGCTCGAGGAGGAGCCGGCAGAGCGCCACGCGCCGTGCCTCGCCGCCGGACAGCGTCTTGACGTCCTGGTCGCCGGGCGGCACGCGGAGGGCGTCCATCGCCATCTCCACCGTGCGGTCGAGCTCCCAGCCCCCGATGGCCTCGATGGCGTCCTGAAGGCGTCCTTGCTCCGCGAGGAGCTTCTCCATCTCCGCATCCGACATGGGCTCGGCGAACCGCGCGCTGACCTCCTCGAACCGCCGGAGGAGGTCGCGGGTCCCCGCGACGCCCTCCTCGATGTTCTCGAGGACGTTCTTCGCGGGATCGAGCCGCGGCTCCTGCGGGAGAAAGCCGATCCGGACGTCGTCGGCCGGGCGCGCCTCGCCCAGGAAGTCCGGGTCGACGCCGGCCATGATGCGCAGCAGCGACGACTTGCCCGCGCCGTTGGCGCCGAGCACGCCGATCTTGGCGCCCGGGAAGAACGAGAGGTTGATGCCGCGGAGGATCTCGCGCTTCGGCGGGACGACCTTCCGGAGGTCGCGCATCGTGAAGATGTACTGGGGCGGCATGGCCCACGTATGATACACGACGCGGCGGCGCCGAGGCCGTCGGACGCCGCGGGAGGTCGTGCGGTGGCGGATCGTCGGGTGCAGTTCGACTTCGAGGTCGAGTTCTCCAACGGGGGCGGCCTCCAAGGCGACGGTTTCCGGCTCGACATCGAGGGAGACGACATCGCGGACGAGGCCCTCGGCGCCTACCTCGTCCGGGACATGCGGCTCCTCATGGTGGGCGCGGTGCGGATCCGCAACAAGACGATCATCACCGAGCCGCACAAGCGCCGGGCCCCGGGCGCGCCGACGTCCCGGCTGGTCGACGTGAGCCACGAGGTCGAGGACGGCATGATCACCTACCGGGGGCTGCCCGGGCCGGTCATCCGCGACCACTGGACCCGCGAGGAGTCCCGCCCCCACTTCACGGCCGGCACCGAGTTCCACATCGGCCGGATCGACATGGTCGCGAACACCGGCACGTACGTGGACAGCCCGTTTCATCGCTATCCCGATGGCCCGGACCTGGCGGCGCTCCCGCTCGAATCGCTGGCCGATCTCCCCGGCCTGGTGGTGCGCGCGGCCGGGCGGGCGGAACGCGGGATCGACGTCTCAGCGCTCGCGGGGCTGGACGTCCGGGGAAAGGCGGTGCTCCTCCACACGGGCTGGGACGCCCACTGGCGGACCGACCGCTACTTCGAGGGGCACCCCTTCCTGACCGCGGCCGGCGCGGAGTGGCTGGCCGGCCACGGCGCGGCCCTGGTGGGGATCGACTCCCTCAACATCGACGACACGACCGACGGGCGGCGCCCCGCGCACAGCATCCTGCTGCGTCACGACATCCCGATCGCCGAGCACCTGCGCGGTCTCGACCGCCTGCCCGATTCGGGCTTCCACTTCTTCGCCGTGCCGGTGAAGGTGCGCGCGTTCGGGACGTTTCCCGTCCGCGCCTTCGCGGTGGTGTAGCGGCCGGGGATCAGTCCCGGCGCTTCGGGCGCGGCGCGCGCGGGCGGGTCGTCCGCTCGACGAGGATGATCGACCGCTTCGAGAACCGGTAGCCCCGACCGCGCCGCCAGTCCCGGACCTGCCGTTCGAGCGCCCGGAGCTCCTTCCGCACCAAGGGATCGGTCTTCGGGTTCCGGAGCTGTTCGAGGATCGCCAGCTCGAGGTCCGCCAGCCCGCGCCCCTCGTCGAAGGCCAGGAAGGCGCGGCCCGACGCGACGGGCACCACCGACATTCCGGGCGCGCTGCGGACCGCCCGGGGGTCCACGACGATGAGCGCGCTGCGATCGGACAGCCGGGCCAGGTCGACGACGGGCTGGCGGGGAGGCGGCGTGGGCCGCGCTCGCTTCACCACCTTCTCGTAGAGCGCCACGATGGCCCAGGCGGGGTCGGGGTGGATGCGGCGGAGCGCGGCCACGACGTCGTGCGGCAGGGTCAGCGCCAGTAGCCGTCCCGGCCGGCCGAACTTCAGCGGGCGACCGCGCTGCCTCCGAGCCACGGCCGGATTCTCCGCGACCGAGCCGTGGTCGTCAATCCATCGTCGCGACGACGTCGAACTGGAGCATGCCCTGGGGCAGGACGGCGGCCCGGGTCAGCTCGCGGTCCCGCTCCTCCCAGTACCGCACCAGGGCATCGGCGCTCCGGAACTCCGCGTCGTCCCCGAAGGCGGTGATGACCCGCAGCCGGGAGTAGTAAGACAGAAGCTGCTCCGCGTAGGCCCCCGCGGGAACGCCGCCCACCTCGCGCAGGCACCGCGGGTTGAACTCCGTGAGGAGCGTCGGGCGGTGCCGCTCGATCAGGCCCTGGGCGCCCCGGATGGCTCGCGGCTCGTGCCCCTCGATGTCGATCTTGATCAGGTCGATCCGGTCCACGTGGGCCAGCGCCTCGTCGAGGCGGACCAGCTGCGCGTACGCCCGGCCCTCACCGAGCGGCGCGGGGAGGACGAGGTACGTGTTCGAGGCGCCCCCCTTGAGGGACATGACCCCGGGCGCGTCCCAGGCCGCGCACGGCCACACCTCCACGTTCGCCCACTCGTTCATCACGATGCCGGCGAACAGGAGCTGCACGTTGTCCGGGTTGGGCTCGATCGCGATCACCCGGCCCCGCTCGCCGACGAGCCGCGCGGCCTGAAAGCAGAGACAGCCGACGTTGGCGCCCACGTCCACGACGACCTGGCCCGCATGGACGCTCTCCTGCATGAAGCGACGCACGTGCGGCTCGTAGTCGTGCGTCGCGACGATGGCCTGGCCGAAGTCCTGGTCGGACGCCCGGACGCAGACCACGTAGCCGCCGAGGTCCACGCTGACCGCGTTCTCCGCCAGGAGGCGCTGGCGGATCCCGCTCTTGACCTCAGCGGGCAGTGTGGGAACGATGCGCTGCCGGTACTCGTCCGAGTTCATCAGGCTCCCGACGAGCTCCTCGAGCGAGAGCCCGCGAGCCACCGCCCGCCCGTAGTGGGCGCGGCCGTCCGCATCGGGCTCGCGGCGCAGGATCATGCGGTAGGCGCTTGCGATGTCCTGAAGCGTGGCCGCAGCCGGGGAGGAGTCGTCAGCTCGCGCCGATCCCGATCTCGCGCCCGCGATCCGAGCGACGAGCCCGACGCCGCGCTTCACGGTCGCGCGCAGACGGGTCGCAATCCGCCATGCGGTTCCGCTCGCGGCCCCATCGGGAGCCTCGGATCGTCCGGTCGCCGGGCTGCGTGGCGCGAGCGGTGAGAGCTGCGGAACGGGACCGCCATGGGCCGTCGTCGACACGGCCCTCATTTTCATAGTTAAAAAAAAGAGCGTCAACCATTTATTTTTAAATTAATAGATGCGGGGATTCCCCGACGCTGCCGGGGCGGATGGGGAGTTGGGTGCGGCTCGCGCGTCAGCGCTGCCGAACCGGCACCCACGCGGTGGTGCGTCCGGCGATCGTCTCCCGCCGGATCACGTCGCCGTGCACGGTGATCCCGGGCCGCGCGTTCCAGCGCCGGTGGAAGAGCCACGCTCGCGGGAACCGATCGCTGTCCGCGCGTGCCGCCACGGCCCGGCGAACGATCGCGAGAAGGCGGGTCCGGAGCCGGTCGAGCTCCCGGTCGGACAGCGAGCGGACCGGCCGGCGCGGGGCGATGCGCGCCTGGTAGAGGATCTCGTCGGCGATCCAGTTCCCGACGCCCGCGGCGAAGCCCTGGTCGAGCAGGAGCGCCTTGACCGGGACCGCCCGCGCCCGCGCCAGCGCGCGGAACCGCGTGGACCCCGGGACACGGCGGAGCGCATCGAAGCCGAGCCCGGCGATCGGCGGCTCGGTGGCGGGGTCGCGGCGGAGCCGGATGCGGCCGAGTCGTCGGCCATCGGCGATCGCGAGCTCGCTCCCGTCGTCGAGAAACAGGCGAAGCTTGGTGAAGCGGGGCGGCCATTCGGCCTCCGCGCGGCGCCCGCTCGACACGAGGCGCACGCTCGCCCGGCGCGAGGTGTGGAGCCCGCCGGCCATGCCGAAGTGGACGGAGAGCCACGGGCGCCGGTCGAGCTCGAACCAGAAGTGCTTGCCGTGACGGCGCACGGCGCGGACCCGGCGGCCTCGGAGCGCCCGTCGGACCCGGTCGGGCGGGACGCGCTCGAACACGATCGGGTCGTCCGCCACGGCGACGTCCGCGATCCGTCGGCCGACCGCCGCCGCCGCGGCGGCGCGCCGGGCCGTCTCGACCTCGGGGAGCTCCGGCATGGCCCTAGCGGCGCCGGCGCGTCACGCGACCCACGCCCGGGTGGTCACGCAGAACGCCCCGAGCGCGGCCACGGCGACCACGATGAGCGCGAGCGCGGTCGCGTAGATGACGAGGTAGGAGCCCGTCCAGTCGTGGAGCACGCCCGCGAGCAGCGGCCCCGTCGCGGATCCCAGGCTGTTGCCGATGCCGAGCAGCCCGAAGACCACCCCGTAGTGCGCGGGAGCGGCGATGCGGCCCACGAGCACCGAGCCGATCGTGGCCCGCGAGCCCATGGGGAGGAAGAGCAGCACGACGTAGCCGTAGACGAGCGCCCGCACGGGCCAGCGCTCGATGCCCAGGAGACATGCCGTGCCGAGGAACGTGAGCGCAAAGGAGACGAAGCCCGCCGACGGCGCGCCCACGCGGTCGGCCATGATCCCGAACAGGACGCGCCCGCTCGCGGCCAGCACGCCGCCGACGCCGAGCAGGACGGACGCGGTCTCGGGCGAGAACCCCCGCTCGGTGAGGTAGAGCGTGTGCTGCGTGGTCGCGAGACCGCCGAAGATCGGCGGCATCGTCATCACCACCAGCAGGAACCAGAACGGCGCCGACCGCACCACGGTCCGCACGGCGGAGTCGAGGACGAGGGGCCGGCCGGGCGGGTGATCCCCGGCCGCCCGGAGCCGCGAAGGCAGCACCGTCCACGCCAGGAGGATGAGGGCAGCCACCGCCACCGCGTAGGCCGCGAGCGCCGCGCGCCAGCCGAAGCGCGCGATCACCCACTGGCACGGGGGCGCCAGCCCGTAGCCGGCCATCCCGCCCGAGAACGCGATGCCCATCGCGACGCCCCGGCGGCGGACGTACGCGTCCGCGAGGAGCGCGGCCTGCGTCACCATCCCCGTCAGCCCCACGCCGATGCCGGCGCCGACTCCCACCGCCAGCGTGAAGGTGGAGAGGGAGCGCGCCGCCGCCCCCACGCCGAATCCGAGCGTCGCGGCCCCGAGCCCCAGGCTGACGACGGCGCGCGGGTTCCAGCGCGCGACCGCCCAGCCCGCGATCGGGCCGAGCGCCGCCCCGCCGATCCAGATGAGCGTGATCGTCGACGCGGTCGCGGCGCGCGAGCCGCCGAACTCGGCGAGGAGCGCAGGAAAGAAGACGGGGAAGGTGTTGGTGATGCCGGCCACGAGGAGCGTGCACGCGAAGGCGAGCACGAGCCGGCCGCTGGCGAGGCTCTCCCGGGGGGCGGTCGTCACCGGGAGATTATGGACCGATTCCGCGGGACCGCGTCGCGGCGGCGGCCACGCGGCGCCCGTCCGGTCAGCCGGCGAGGACCATCTGGGTCTGGATCGTCAGGGAGAGGAGCCGCCCGCTCGCGTCGGTGACCCGCGTCTGCCACACCATGGTCCGTCGCCCGCGGTGGAGCCATGTCGCCTCCGCGCGGAGGGTGCCACCGCGCCCTGCCGCGAGGAAGTTGGTCTTCGACTCGAGGGTGGTCGTGGTGGCGCCGGGCGGCAGGTTCAGCACCGTGGCCGCGGCCCCCACCGTGTCGGCGAGCGCCATCAGGGTCCCGCCGTGCACGGCGCCCGCGACCGTCGTGAGGGCGTCCCGGACCGGGAGCTCCGCCACGACCCGGTCGAGGCCCGCCTCGACGAACCGGATGCCGAGGAGGTCGGCCAGGGTGCCCCGGAAGCGCTCGGTCAGAGTGGCCGGATCGATGTCCATGCTGGTCCTCCGCGCGACACCCCGCACCGTGCGGCGCGCCCGCTCCTGCGATCAACTACCTCCGAGGTAATGGCTAGGGTCCGGCGACCGGTGTAGAGTCCCGCCATGGCCACGACGCCGCCGGTCGACGCCGGGCGGCCACCCGGCCCCGGCCGGGAGAACGCCTTCGGGCCGGCGCTCCGCGAGTGGCGGACGCGCCGCGGGCTGAGCCAGCTCGCGCTCGCCGGAGATGCCGGCGTCTCGGCCCGCCACCTGAGCTTCGTCGAGACGGGCCGCGCGCAGCCGAGCCGGGAGATGGTACTCCTCCTGGCGCGGGCGCTCGACGTGCCGCTCCGCGACCGGAACGACCTCCTCTCGGCGGCGGGGTACGCGGCGGTGTACCGCGCGACGGAGCTCGAGGCGCCGGCGCTCGCCCAGGCGCGCCGCGCGCTCGACTTCGTCCTCCGGCAGCAGGAGCCGTATCCGGCGATCGTGATCGACCGGCGGTGGAACATCCTGCAAGCCAACGGGGGGACCGCCCGGCTGGTCGAGCTGTTCCTCGAGCCGTCCGCGACGACGGAGCTCGGGCTGAACGCGATGCGCCTCATGCTGCACCCGCGCGGCTTCCGCCCACACATCGTGAACTGGGCGGCGATGGCCGCCGCGCTGGTCCAGTGGCTGCACCGTGACGTCCTGAGTGGGCTCGGCGACGCCGGGACCCGGCAGCTCCTCGAGGAGCTCCTCGCGTATCCGGGCGTCCCGCGCGACTGGCACCGCCTCGACCTCGACGCGTCGACCGATCCGTTCCTGCCGATCGTGTTCCGCCGCGGCGACGTCGAGCTCCGCTACTTCTCGATGCTGACGAGCCTGGGGACGCCGCACGACATCACGCTCCAGGAGCTCCGGATCGAGTCCTTCTTCCCGGCCGACCCGGTCACCGAGGACGTGGCCCGCCGCCTCGCCGCGGGTTGACCTCGCGCCGGGCGCGGCGCCCGCCCGCGCGCGCCGCTAGCGGACGGGCGTCCAGGCGCCGCCCTCGTGCGCGGACCGGGTGGCGGCGAGGGCGATCCGGAGGGCCATCAACCCGTCATGGCCGGTCGGCGTCACCGGCGTCCCGCCCCGCACGGCGCCGACGAAGGCGTGGAGCTCCGCCGCATAGGCCTGGGCGAAGCGCTCCGGGAAGTACGGTACGTAGTCGTGGTGGGCGCCGCCCTGGTCGTAGCGGGTGAGCGGCGTGTGCCGCTCGTAGCCGACCTTGAGCCCGCCCCGGTCGCCCAGGATCTCGGTGTGGATGTCGTACCCGTAGCCCGACTGACGCGAGTTGACGATCGACCCGAGCGCCCCCGACGCGAAGCGGAGCGAGAGCACGGTCGTGTCCCAGTCGTCGGCGGCCCGGAACGCGGCGGCCTGCGGGCCGAGCGCCGTTCCCACGGCGGACACGCTCTCGACCTCGGATCCCGTGACGAAGCGGGCGACGTCGAGGTCGTGGATGGTCATGTCCACGAACTGCCCGCCGCAGGTCGGGATGTAGTGCGGGGGCGGGGGGTAGGGGTCGTAGCTCACCGAGCGGAGGAGGTGCACGCGCCCGATCTCGCCCGCCGCGATGCGGCGCTGGGCCTCGGCGAAGCCGGAGTCGAAGCGCCGCTGGAACCCGATCTGGAGCGGCACCCCGCACTCCTTCACCACGGCGAGCGCCCGCTCGGTCGAGGGGACGTCGAGCGCGATCGGCTTCTCGCAGAAGATCGCCTTGCGCGCCCGCGCGGCCACCTCGATCTGCTCGGCGTGGGCGCCGGTGGGGGTGACGATCACCACCGCCTCCACCTCGCGGTCGTGGATGGCCTCGCGGGGGTCCGCGACCGTGCGGGCGCCGTAGCGGGCGCCCAGCTCGCGCGCGGCCGGCGCCGGATCCGCCACCACCGCGAGGTACACCTCCGGGAGACTCGCCAGGGTGCGGGCGTGAGCGGCGCCGAGCCGCCCGGCCCCGAGGAGCGCGATGCCCAGCCGCGCGCCGGCCATCAGCGGACCCTCCCGCGCGCGGAGACGGGCCACACGACCTCGACCTGGTCCCCGCGGACGCCCACGAGCTCGTCCATCATGTTGGACACGACGCAGCAGTGGTTCGGCACGACGTTGACGACCTCCCCGACGCGAGGCCGCTCCGGGCACTGGGAGAGGTCCACCACTCCGTGTTCCTCGGAGAGCCCCGTGATCGCGGCCTCCGGGTACTCGAGGACGTGGCCGTAGCCCGGCATCCCGTACTGGTCCGACGTCAAGACCTTCGTGCCGCAGTCGATCACCGCTCGCGCGTCGTTGGGCCGGCTCACCACCGTCGCGCGCACCCGCATCGCGCACTGCGCCCAGGTGGACCACCCCGAGCGGACCGTCGCCGCATCGTTGAAGACGCAGGTCCCGGCCCGATGCTCGGTGAGCATCGGGAACTTCTCCACCGTCTGAAGCGCAGGGGTCCCGCCTCCCGACACGATCGGCACCGGGATTCCCGCGTGCTTGAAGAGATCGAGCGCGCGCTCGAAGTAGGCGCGCGTGTCGGGGTCGCGGTTGGGGAACGTCATCAGGCCCTGGAAGTCCATCCGCGGGAGCTTCATGACGGCCTGCGCCAGGTCGAAGGCGGCCTGCGGTGACTGCACGCCGTTCCGGGCGCCCCCGGTGTCGCACTCGAGGACGAAGGGGACGTCCTGCCCGTGCCGCACACCGGCCTCCGAGAGGCCCCGCGCAACGACCTCGTTGTCGAGCACCACGGTCAGGCGCACGACGCGGCGAGCGACCGCCATGAGGCGGTCGAGCTTGGGCCGCCCGAGGATGTTGTAGGTCAGCAGGATGTCGGGCGCGACGCCGTGGTCGGCGAAGACCTCGATCTCGCCGATCTTCTGGCAGACGATCCCGCTGGCGCCGCCGGCGAGTTGCATCCGGCCGATCGCCGGGACCTTGTGGGTCTTGATGTGTGCGCGGTTCCCGATGCCGTGGCGATCGAGGTGCGCCTGCACGCGACGGATGTTGTCCTCCATCGCGTCGAGGTGGATCGTGACGACCGGGGTGTCGAGGTCCTGGACCCTCATGCGCGCCCTCCTGGGTGCGACGCGGCGACGGAGCCGCGCTCGGCCGACGTCGCCGGACCGTCCGGGCCGGCTCGTCAGCGCCCCCCAGCATGCGACGCCGGCACGTCAGGCATCAAGGGCCTTTCCGCCGCCGCCGGCGCGCTTGACACCCGGAGAGCGCCCCCCCAGCATTGGGGCCACGCGTCCGGCCACTCGTCGACGAGTCGGAGGAGGGCACATGAAGACGAGCGGGACAAGGAGTCGTCGATCGCTGCTGGGGTCAGTGGCCCTGGCCGTTGCCGTGCTCGTGCCGCCGGTCGCGGCGGACGAGCGGGAGGGACCGAGCGCCCCCGACGTCCGGGCGCTCTTCGAGCGTCTGACTCCCGGGATGACCTCGCGGCAGGTCGCCGCGTTGGCCGGCGGCCGGCTCCAGGCCGCTTCCGGGTCGGTGACCACCTGGATCCTGTGGAACGCGACGCCCGACGGGAAGGGCATGGCGGTCCTGCGGGCCGCCTTCCAGGACGGACGCGTCATCCGGATCGAATACGAGTCGTTCGGCGCCGAGTATCGCCGGCTGGTGAAGGGCGCGGATCCTTGGATCGAGATCGCGGGGGACGAGCTCGCGCGGATCTGGCGGCGGTCCTGGCAGGTTGATCAGGCGGCCGACAGCTGTCACCTTGCGCTCGACGCGTATCACCACGTGGTGCTGGGCGCCCAGGAGCGCCTGACGTTCGACGAGCAGCGCGAGTGGGCGCGCGCGCTCCAGCTCCGGCAGGAAGCGGAGCGGCGCTTCCTGCCCGTCGCCCCCTAGAGCCGTCGTGAAGATCGCCGCGATCCGTCTCCACCTCGTGGAGTGCCGGTTGCCCGAGCCCCAGGGCAACGCGACCCGGTTCATCGACCGGCGCGCCGCGCTCCTGGTCGAGGTGCGGAGCGACGACGGGGTCGGCGGCTGGGGCGAGACGTGGCACTCGCCGCTGGCGGCCTGGACCATCATCGAGACGACACTCGCGCCGGCGATCCTCGGCCAGGATCCAATGGAATACCACCGGCTCTGGGCCGCGATGCACGAGCGCCTCGGCTACGAGCGCCAGGGACCCGGTCTCATGGCGCTGTCGGCCGTGGACATGGCGCTCTGGGACCTGCGCGGCCGCGCGCTCGGCCAGCCGATCTGCCGGCTCCTCGGCGGGCCGGTGCGCACCCGGGTGCCCGCGTACGCGAGCGGGCCGTACCTCCGGCCGGGCCGGGATCCCTACCGTGCGTACCGGCGCGAGGCCGAGCGCTTCATCGCCCCCGGATTCCGGGCCCTGAAGATGAAGGTGGGCGTCGATCCCGCCACCGACGGGCGCGCCGCCAGCGCGGTGCGGAAGGTCGTCGGGCCCGACATCATCCTGCTCGCGGACGCGAACCAGGGCTACACGGTCCGGCCCGCGATCGAGACCGGCCGCCAGCTGGAGGCCGAGGGCTTCGCGTGGCTGGAGGAGCCGGTGGCGCCGGACGACGTCGAGGGGTACGCCCACGTGGCCGGCGCCCTCGGGCTGGCCGTCGTGGGCGGCGAGGCGCTCGGCGGGATCCGCGCGTTCCGGTCCTTCTTCGAGCGGAACGCCCTCGACGCCGCGCAGCCGGACCTCGCGATCGCGGGCGGGTTCACCGAGGTGGCGCGGGTGGCCGCCCTGGCCGCGGCCTGGGAGGTGCCGGTCGTGCCCCATGTGTGGGGCACGGCGGTGAACTTCTACGCGTCGCTCCAGCTGTGCGCGGTGCTGCCCGGCTACCGGAGCCACACCGCCATGCCGTACCCGTGGTTCGAGTACGATCAGTCCCCCAACCCGCTGCGGGAGCTCTGGGGGACGCCGGCGGTCGGCCCGGACGGCATGGTCGAGGTCCCCCAGGGACCGGGGCTCGGGATCGACGTCGACCCGGCGCGCGTTCGCGCCGTACCTCCTGCGGCGCGCCGAGGTCAGCCCCGAGTGACGTCGTGGAGAGCGGCGACGAAGCGCTCGTCGCCCTCGGGCGTCACGAGCAGCGGCCGACCGGTGCGGAGGCGCACCAGCACGACGCGATCAGTGCGCGAGACGTAGAGCCCGAGCAGGCCCTTCGAGGTGTAGAGCCACCCGAAGCCGCCCCACAGCCCGCCGGCCCCGATCCGCATTCCCCAGCCGAAGTCGCGGCGAAGCGCCTCGCGCGAGAGCACGACGGCCTCGGCGATCTCGCGAGCCGGAATCGTCCGGACCCGCAGAGGCCACACGATGCGCAAGCCGCTCCGGTCCACCTCGAACGCCGTCGGCCGCCAGAGGAGCCACACCGACGCGTAGATGATGATGACCAGGACCGAGACGACCAGGAGCACGCCGCGCACCGGTTCTCGCCCCAGGATGGCGCCCAGGACCAGCCCGAGCGGCGCGACCCCGGCGATCGCCGTCAGGACGCGGATGTCCCCCGACATCGGCGCGAGCGGGAACCGCATGACTGGCGTGGACGACCCTCCGGAGCGTACGGTCGAGCTCGCTTTACCTCGGGCCAGGGCCCCCGGAAGAACAGCACCCGCCCGTGGGCCCGTCAAGGCCGTCGGCGGCGCGACGCGCGGCGGCTTGTCACCGGGTGTGCGCCCGGTCTACCATCCAGGTCACCCGGGGCGCTCGTCGAGGCCGGACAGCCGGCCACGCCACGGGATGGTCGGGACAGAGCGCGCCGCGTTCTCGGCGCACGACAGACACTCACCAGGAGGGCCGCGAATGGCACGGGACATGTCACGCTCGCATCGAGGGATCGGTCGGCGCTCGTTCCTGGGCGGGAGCCTGGCGCTGGGTGGCGGCCTCGTGGGCCTGGACCTCTCCAGGGCTCACCTCGTCTCCGCGCAGACGCCGAAGCGGGGCGGGACGCTCACCGCGGCCGCCGAGATCGATCCGATCGGTCTCGACCCGCACAACAGCTCGAACTTCTCGTCCTGCCAGGCGTACGACCACTTCTACGAGAGCCTCACGTCGTACGACGAGAAGACCAACATCGTGCCGTGTCTCGCCACCAGCTGGGAGATCACGAACGGCGGGAAGACCTACACGTTCAAGCTCCGCCCGAACGTCAAGTTCCACAACGGTCAGACGATGACCGCCGACGACGTGAAGTACAGCGTCGAGCGCGTGCTCGACCCGAAGACGGCGTCCCCGTGGATCTCCTGGCTGACGTCGATCAAGGAGGTCAAGGTCATCGACCCCTTGACCGTCCAGATGAATCTCGATGCCCCCTATCCGCTCCTCGGCTCGTTCGCGGGGCTCCGGGCGTCGGCGATCATCCCCAAGGGCATCGCCGAGCAGGAGAACCTCAAGATCAAGGGGATCGGGACCGGCCCGTTCAAGCTCGTCGAGTACGTGCCCCAGGACCGGATCGTCTACGCGCGCCACACGGACTACTGGGACAAGTCGCTCCCGTACCTCGACGGGATGGTCTTCAAGGTGCTGACGGAGGAGAACGCCCGGATCGCCGCCCTCAAGGCCGGCCAGATCCAGTACGCCTTCTTCTCCGGCCAGGGTGCGGCGCAGCTCGAAGGCGCTCCGGGGATCACGGTCGCCAAGAGCCCGACGGCCTGGGTCGTCGTCCACTACATCAACCGGCGGAACAAGCCCTTGAGCGACGCGCGCGTCCGCCGCGCCTTGCGGATGGCCGTCGACACCAACGAGGTGATCCAGAAGGCCGCGTTCGGCGCCGCGGTGCCCTCGGGCCCCGTGCCCACGGGCTACGGCGAATGGTACGTCGACCAGAAGAACCTACCGTTCGTGAAGGCCGACGTCGAGGGCGCCAAGAAGCTCCTGGCCGAGGCCGGGTACCCCAACGGCGGCTTCAAGATCGAGATCAAGTGCTCGCCTCAGTACCCGGAGTTCGTCGCCACGACGCTCGTGATCCAGGAGTCGCTCAAGAAGCTCAACGTCGACGTCACCGTGACCCAGATGGAGTGGGGCGCGTTCGTGGCCGACAACAAGAAGTCGAACGTCAGCTGCGGCAAGGAAGGCACGGACATCTACTCGTCCGCCAACACGTTCCGCCCCGACCCGGACGGGTACCTCTACCCGTACTTCCACTCGAAGGGCGAGATCAACAAGGGCGGCTGCGACACGCCGGACCCGAAGCTCGACGCCCTGCTCGTCGAGGCGCGCCAGTCGAGCAACCCGGCGGAGCGGAAGCGCCTCTACCAGGAGATCCAGCGCCACGCGATGCAAGAATCCCTCGACTGGTGGTGGTACGCGAAGTACAACATCGAGGGTGTGTCGAGCAAGCTCCAGGGCTACTCGCAGTCGTTCACCGGCCGCCGGCTCTTCATGAAGAAGGCCTGGCTCGCCTAGGTAAGCACGTCGGCGTGCTTCGGGGCTGCCGTCCCGGGGGGAGGCAGGCCCCGAAGCGTTCGCCGAGAGGCGAACGCCGCGGCTTTGCCGCGGGGGCCGTCGGAAGGGGGGCGGAGCCCCCCTCCGAGTAAAGATGCGCTACCTCGCGCGGCGCGCGGTCTGGACCCTCGTCGCCGTCCTCGGCGTCTCGGTCCTCATCTTCTTCCTGGTCCGCCTCCTGCCCGGCAACATCGTCGACATCATCGCGGGCACCGAGGGCCAGCTGAGCAAGGCGCAGCGCGCGGCCGTGCTGAAGGAGTTCGGCCTCGACCAGCCGCTGCCGGTCCAGTACCTCCGGTGGATCGGCAACATGCTCCGCGGGAACTTCGGCTGGTCGTTCCGCACCGGCCAGCCGGTCGCGGCGCTCATCGTCTCGCGGCTGCCGATCACGATCGAGCTCGCCCTCCTCGCGGTTGTGAGCGTGGCGCTCGTGGCCATCCCGTTTGGCGTGGCGGCCAGCGTCTCGCGGAGCGCGCGCGTGCGCACGCTGGTGCAGATCATCGGGGTTCTCGGGCTGTCCCTGCCGAACTTCTGGATCGCGATCCTGCTCATCATCGGGGCGTCGTCGCTCTTCGGGTGGCTGCCGGCCCTCATCTACGTCACCCCGTGGGCGGACCCGTGGGTGAACCTCCAGCAGATGTTCCTGCCCGTGCTGTCTCTCGGGCTCGGGCTCTCGGCCGTCGTCATGCGCATGACCCGGTCCTCGATGCTCGAGGTGTTGAGCCAGGACTTCATCCGGGTGGCCCGCGCCAAGGGGCTGGCGACGCGGACGGTGCTCCTGCGTCACGCGCTCCGGAATGCGCTCGTGCCGATCGTCACGGTGCTCGGCCTCCAGATGGGCTTCCTCCTGGGCGGGGTGGTGATCACCGAGCAGATCTTCGGTCTGCCGGGCCTCGGCTGGACCCTGCTGAACGGCGTCTACCAGCGCGACTATCCGGTGGTGCAGGGGACCGTGATGGTCTTCGCCGTCACCTTCGTCCTGGTGAACCTCCTCGTGGATCTCCTCTACACGTACCTCGACCCCCGCATCCGCTATGAGTGACGCGGGGGCCGCCCCGGGCGTCGTCGCGCTGCCCCGCGGCCTGGACCCGGCGCGCGCCGCGCGGGCCCGGTGGCGCCGCAGCGTGACCCCGGTCGCCCTCATCGGCGCGACGCTGGTGGGGCTCGTCGTCGTCGTCGCGATCGCCGCGCCGGTGCTGGCGCCCTATCCGCCGGCCGCGCAGATCGCCAAGCCGCTCTTGCCCCCCGGGTCGACGTACCTCCTCGGGACCGACGAGTTCGGGCGCGACGAGCTGAGCCGCCTGATCTGGGGGGCGCGCGTGTCCCTCTACGTGGGCGGGCTCGCGGTCCTCATCGCGCTCGCGCTCGGCGCCACCGCGGGCGTGGTGGCGGGATTCTTCGGCGGCTGGGTCGATGACGTCATCATGCGCGTCATGGACGTCGTGCTGTCGCTGCCGGCGCTCGTCCTCGCGATCGCCATCACCAGCGTGCTCGGCCCGACCCTGACCAACGCGATGCTCGCGATCGGCCTCGTGTACGCGCCGACCTTCGCGCGCGTGGCGCGCGGGCCGACCCTGACGGTCGTACGGGTGCCGTTCATCGAGGCGGCCCGCTCGATCGGCGCGTCGAACTGGCGGATCATCGCGCGGCACGTCCTGCCGAACGTGATGGCGCCGATCCTGGTCCAGACGACGGTCTCGTTCTCGACCGCCATCCTCACCGAGGCCGCGCTGTCCTTCCTCGGGCTCGGCACGCAGCCGCCCACCGCCTCCTGGGGGCTCATGCTGAGCGCCGCGCGGCAGTACATGCTGATCCACCCGTGGATCGCCGTGCTGCCGGGGTCGGCGATCGCGGTGACCGTGCTGGGCTTCAATCTCCTGGGCGACGGCCTTCGCGACCTGCTCGACCCGCGGATGCGGGCCCTCTGATCCGGCGCCCGGCCCGCCGGCTGTCGCTCAGGCGGCGCGCGGCGTCGACTCGGGCACCCGGACCCAGGGGACCAGGAGCCAGCAGGCCGCGGTCGTGGCCGCGCTGATGGCGATGAGCCAGGAGAGCCCGACCCAGTCGTAGAGCTGGCCGCCCAGCCACTGTCCGCCCGTCGTCCCGAGGTTCATGACCGACATGAGGGCGGCGAAGAAGGTGCCCTCGGCATGGCTCGGGACGGCCCGGGCCGCCAGGTCGAGGGTCGCCAGGAGCGCGATCGCGGTCACGAAGCTGACGGTGACGCTCAGCGCGACCGCCGACCACCAGCCGACGAGGCCGTAGTAGGCGAGGGTCCCGGCGACGCCGATCCCGATGGCCAGGTTCAGGAGCGACCGCGGCGCGAGCCGCAGCGCGTAGCGGCCGAAGACGATGGCGCCCAGCATCGCGGCGCCGTTCGACAGGCTCGACAGCACGCCGAGCTGGATCTTCGTGACCCCGAGGACGTCCACCATGTGGTACTCGAGCGGAACGCCGAACGACGGGCTGAAGTTCCAGAGGAAGATGAACGCCGCAGCCCGCCAGAGCGGCCCGGAGCCGAGGCCCGATCGGAGCGCGGCCAGTGTCTGGCGCACCGTGGCGCGGTCGAAGCGCGTCCGGGTGTCGCGTACCGCCCAGACGGACACGGCGAGCGACAGCACCGGGAACAGCGCGACGAGGAGGAAGACCCGGTTGTACGCGACGTGGGCCGCGAGGTAGCCGCCCCCGACGCCGGCCAGGACGCTCGCCCCGTAGACGGCCGCCCACTGGATCGACTGGAAGCGGCCGGTGAGGCCGCGGGCCTTGCCCTCCTCCACCATGACCGCATCGCAGAGCACGTCGGTGAACGCGAGGCCCAGGCCCGTCAGTCCGAGGATCGCGAGCGTGAGCCCCCAGGGATGCGCGGGGAGGAGACCGAGCGCGAGCCACCCGAGCGCCGCCATCGCCGTCGTCACGAGCAGGTAGGACCGCCGCCGGTAGCCGAGGAGAGGGACCAGGTCCGAGAGGAGCCCGTAGAGCGGCTTCACGTTCCAGGCGAAGCCGACGAGCGCGAGGAACGTGGCCGTCTCGGCCGCGCCGAGCCGCATCTCGTCCTTGAGCAGGAAGAAGATGGGCGTGGTCGCGAGGCCGGCGTTCGGCTCCGCCACGCCCTGGACGGCGTAGACGGTCGCGAAGAAGACGAGGAGGCGCCGGAGCGGCGTCGGGCGGTCCGACCCGCCTACGGACGGTCCGGGGTTAGCAGCGGACGACGAGGTCGATCTCGACCAGCGCGCCGAGGGCGAGCCCCGTCACGCCGACGCAGGTGCGACCGGGCAGCCGCCCGGGCGCGAAGTAGCTCGCGTAGACGGCGTTCATCGCCGCGTAGTCGGCGAAGTTGACGAGGTACACGCGCGCGAACGCGACGCGCGCCAGGCTCGAGCCCGCGCCGGCCAGGACCGTCTGGAGATTGCGCATCACCTGGTGGGTCTGTTCCGTGATGCCGCCCTCGACGAGCTTGCCGGTCGTCGGATCGGCGGGCATCTGCCCGGTCACGAAGAGGAACTCGCCGGCGCGCACCGCGTGACTGTACGGCGCCGTGGGCGGCGGCGGGGGCGCGCCCGGCACCATGAGGAACTCCAGGTCCATGGCGACCCAGGATGGGCCCGCCTCCGAGAACGTGTCAAGGCGCGCCGTCCGCGCGGCGCGCCTCGCTTGACTTCATCCGGGCCGTGGAGGAGAGTCGGCGCGCGCGGAGCGCGAAAGGGGGCCGTGATGCGGCTGGGACTCGCCCTGGGATACACGGGGGCGCAGGTGCGCCTCGACGCCCAGGCCGTGCAGGACGCCGAGCGTCTCGGCTACCACTCGGTCTGGACCGCGGAGGCGTACGGCTCGGACGCCGTCGTGCCGCTCGCGTGGCTCGGCGCCGTGACCTACCGGATCCGCCTGGGCACCGCGATCCTCCAGATGGCCGCGCGGACGCCGGCGATGACCGCGATGACGGCGATGACCCTCGACGCCCTGTCGGGCGGGCGCGCGCTCCTCGGCCTCGGCGTGTCCGGGCCCCAGGTGGTCGAGGGCTGGCACGGGCAGCCGTTCGGCAAGCCGCTCGGCCGGACGCGCGAGTATGTGTCGATCGTGCGCGCGATCCTGGCGCGCGAGCGCCCCCTCGAGCACGCCGGCGAGTACTACCAGATCCCGTATCGCGGCCCCGGCGCCACCGGGCTCGGCAAGCCGCTCCGGAGCATTGTGCACGGGCGGGCGGACCTGCCGATCTACCTGGCCGCGATCGGACCGCGAAACGTCGCGCTGGCCGCGGAGATCGCGGACGGCTGGCTGCCGGTCTTCTACTCGCCCGCCCGCGCGGGCCTCTTCCAGGCCGCGCTCGCCGAGGGCTTCGCCCGCGCGGGGGCGCCCGGCAAGCGCGAGCGCTTCGACGTGGCGCCGATGGCCCCGGTCGTCGTCGGCCCGAACGTGGACGCGTGCCGCGCCCACGTGAAGCCGCGACTCGCGCTCTACGTCGGGGGCATGGGCGCGCGGGGCCGGAACTTCTACTTCGACCTTGCCTGCCGCTACGGCTACGAGGCGGAGGCCGCCCGCATCCAGGAGCTCTACCTGGCGGGACGCCGGCCCGAGGCGGAGGCGGCGGTTCCGGATGCGCTGGTCGACGAGGTCGCTCTCTGCGGGCCGCCGGCGCGGATCCGGGAGCGGCTCGCGACGTGGCGGGACGCGGGGGTCACCACGCTGATCTGCGGGACGTCCCAGTCCGAGGCGATCCGCCTCATGGCCGAGCTGGTGCTCTAGAGGTCCCGCGGCAGGCCGGGGCGGGGCGGACGCTTCCACCCCGCGCCCGAGCCGCGGCGCCGCTCAGAAGAGGCGGCGCGCTTCCTGGAAGTCCCGGTCCCGCTGAAGCTCGCCGTCGAGGGCCTCGAGCGCCGACTTCGCCGACGCCGTGTTGCCCCCGATCGCGATCTGCTGCACGAGGTTTTGGGCGCGCTCGCCCCACGCGCGGGCCTTGGCCGCGTAGGACCAGGGATCCGGGTGGGTGAGCTTGCTGCGCTGGATCTCGTCGCGGAGGCGCTCGGCGCGCTCGCCGAGGTCCGCACCGGAGGGAGCCGGCGCCGGGCGAGCGGGCGCGGCCGGTCGCTTCGCCGCCGCCTTGACCGGCGCCTTCTTGGCCGCCTTGGGGGCGGGTCGCGGAGCCGCCTTGGGAGTCTTCGCCGCCTTCTTGTCTGCCGCGCGCTTCGCTGCCTTCTTTGCCACGGTCCCGTCGTCCTCCTCGTGTCGCGTCGGTGGGTGAGAAGTCACTCGCCGGAGATGCTGCGTCCGACCCGGGGCTCGAACGGGCCCGCCAAGGGTCGGACGAGATGATACATACAAAACACCTCCAGCGCGAACACGGGGAAGCCGAGATAGCCGGCGAGCGGCATCTCGAAGAGCCGGACCGACGGGAAGACGGGGACGCCCACGTAGCGCCACTTGGCGAGCGCCCAGTAGTTCCAGTACTCCCACAGGAGCCCGCAGAGGATCCCCGCGCCGATCCACCGCCAGACGAACCCGCGGTCACCGTCACGCCAGGCCGCCAGGAAGGACGGACGGCCCGCGCGGGCGTTCAGCGGATCGAGGAGGAGGATGAAGCCCAGCCAGACGAAGCCGAAGGTCCAGGGCCGCGCGGCGGCCGGGAGGAGCGGCGGGACGATCACGAAGGCGGCGCCGACGAGCATCGCGACGCGGAGCCCGAGCGTCGGCGGCACCGTGGCCCGCGTCGCGTCCGGCATCGGCAGCGGCCCCGCGCCCAGGAGCGCGGCGGTCTCGAACAGCCCGGGCCAGATCGTGGCGAACGACCACGCGTAGCCGAGAGCGGCCAGCCAGAGCGGCTCGGGTACGCCGAAGTACGCCCAGTTGGCGAGGCGGAGGTTGTATCCCTCGAAGACGAGCCAGAGCGGGAGGGAGACGGTCGCCATGAACGCGGCCTCCCGCGGGCGGTCGTGGAGCAGCGAGCGGCCCTCCCGCCGGAGGACCCCGGCGTCGACGAGCAGGATGTAGGCCGTCCACATGACGGGCGTGAACCAGCGCGCCAGGACGTCGATCTGCCAGGGCAGGAGCACCTGGTTCACGACGAGGACGAGCGCCCCGACCCAGCCGTACCAGGCCATCGCTTCCTCTATATACTCGGGGCGTGTCGGTCCTGACGCGCCTTCTGGGCTCCATGAACCTCCGCTTCCCGACGCTGTTCGTGGTATTCCTCGCCCTGACGGTGCTCGACTTCGTCACTCCCGATCCGCTCCCGCTGGTCGACGAGCTCGGGCTCGCGCTCCTCACCCTGCTGCTCGCGGTCTGGCGCAACCGGCGGCCGACGAGGACGCCGGGGCGCTAGCGTCGCCGTTCCGATCCTTCGGCGAGACACCCTGGTGAACCGCCACCGCGCGCTTCCGGGCGCGCGCGAGTGTTGACCCGCGGGGGTACCCCGGTGGACAATGACGATCGAGGCATCCCGAAAGGGGGCGCGCGTGCCGCGGACGAGACTGGACGTCCCGTCAGTCGAACATCTGTCCATCGTTGACGAGGAAGGCCGCGTCGACGAGGGTCTCGAGCCCCCAATTCCCGCCGAGGACCTTCGCCGCCTCTTCCGCACGTTCCTCCTCGCGCGCCGGTTCGACGAGCGGATGCTGCGGCTCCAGCGCCAGGGGCGGATCGGCACGTTCGGGCCCATCCGCGGCCACGAGGCCGCCGTCCTCGGGAGCGTCTACGCGCTCCGAGCCTCGGACTGGATGGTGCCCTACTACCGGGAGTGGCCCGCGTACATGTGGCGGGGCTGGCCGCTCGAGAACCTCATCCTCTATTACGCCGGGTACGCCGAGGGCATGCAGGTGCCCGACGGGGTGCGAGACCTGCCGCTGTGCATCCCGATCGCGAGCCAGATCCCGCACGCGGTCGGGCTCGCCTACGCGAGCCGGAGCAAGGGCGAGGACAGCGTGACGATGGTGTACTTCGGCGACGGCGCCACCTCCCACGGCGACTGCCAGGAGGCGATGAACTTTGCGGGCGTCTTCCAGACGCCGCTCATCTTCTTCTGCCTGAACAACCAGTGGGCGATCTCGCTGCCGCGGGCCAAGCAGAGCCATGCCCGGACGCTCGCCCAGAAGGCGATCGCCTACGGGTTCCCCGGGATCCAGGTGGACGGCAACGATGTGCTCGCGAGCTACGTGGCGACGCGCGAGGCCGTCGAGCGCGCGCGGCGGGGCGAGGGGCCGACCCTGATCGAGGCGCTGACGTACCGCCTGTCGCTCCACACGACCGCGGACGACCCGACGAAGTATCGTGACGACGCCGAGGTGAAGGCGTGGGAGGCGCGGGAGCCGCTCCCCCGGTTCCGCCGGTACCTCCAGGCCAAGGGCGTCCTCGACGCCGCCGGCGAAGCCCAGCTGGAGGCCGAGGTGGACGCCGAGATCCGGGGCGCCGTGGAGCGGGCGGAAGCGCGGATGCAGGCGAACCTGGTCGACGTGTTCGAGCACGTCTACGCGGAGCCCACCGAGACGCTCCGGGGGCAGCGCGAGGAGCTCGAGCGCGAGCTCGCCACGACCGGTGAGGCGACGCACGGGTGACGCGGCGGATGGCACCCGACAGCCGACGAGGAGCCGGGAATGACTGAGCAGCGGAAGCTGACGATGGTCCAGGCCATCAACCTCGCCCTCATGCAGGAGATGGAGCGGGACGACGACGTCCTGGTGCTCGGCGAGGACATCGGCGTCGACGGCGGCGTGTTCCGCGTGACCGACGGCCTCCTGGCGAAGTTCGGGGAGCAGCGCGTCATCGATACGCCGCTGGCCGAGGGCGCCATCGTCGGCATGGCGATCGGCATGGCGATCTACGGGCTGAAGCCCGTGCCGGAGATCCAGTTCTCGGGCTTCTCGTTCCAGGCCTTCCACCAGATCGAGAACCACGCCGCGCGGTACCGGGCGCGGACGCGCGGTCGCTACCACATCCAGATGGTCGTGCGGATGCCGTACGGCGGCGGCGTGCGCGCGCTCGAGCACCACTCCGAGAGCGAGGAGGCGTACTACGCGCACACGCCGGGGCTGAAGATCGTGATTCCGTCGAGCCCTCGCTCCGCTCGCGCGCTCCTGGTCAGCGCGATCCGCGACCCGGACACCGTGATCTTCTTCGAGCCGAAGGCCCTCTACCATGCCGTCAAGGAGGAGGTGCCGGTCGCCGAGGAGACGTGGCCCATCGGGAAGGCCCGCATCGCCCGCGAGGGGAAGGACCTGACGCTGGTGGCGTACGGGGCGATGCTCCATCGCTGCCTCGAGGTCGCCGAGCGGGTCCACGCCGAGGACGGCGCCCAGGTGGAGGTGATCGACCTCCTGTCGATCTCGCCCATGGACACCGAGGCCATCGCCGCGTCCGCGCGCAAGACGGGGCGGGTCGTCGTCGCCCACGAGGCCCAGCGGAGCTTCGGCGTCGGGGCCGAGATCATCGCGCGGGTCGTCGAGACCGCCTTCCTCCAGCTCCAGGCCCCCGTCCGGCGCGTCACCGCCTTCGACGTCGTCTATCCGGGCTTCGCGCGGGAGCGCGGCTGGCTGCCCGGGCCGGACCGCGTGCTGCGCGCCGTCCGCGAGACGCTCGCCTTCTAGCCGGCGCCCGCCGCGCCGACCTCTTCCGATGGCGAAGGAATTCAAGCTGCCCGATCTCGGCGAGGGCCTCACCGAGGCCGAGATCGTCCGTGTCCTCGTTGCCGAGGGCGACGAGATCAAGGAGGACCAGGCCGTCCTCCTGGTCGAGACCGAGAAGGCCCAGGTCGAGCTGCCATCCCCCTTCGGCGGGCGCGTCGCCGCGGTCCACGTCCAGGCGGGCCAGCGGGTGAAGGTCGGGGCGGTCCTGCTGAGCTTCGGCGACGGTGCCCCCGCCGCTCGCGTCGCAGCGCCGGCATCGGCGCGCGCGGTGACGCCCGCGCCGCCCACCGCATCCGCCGCGCCGGCGCCCGCGACCGGCCTGCCGCCCGCGGCCACGCCCGCCACCCGGCGACTCGCGCGCGAGCTCGGCGTGGAGCTCGGGGCCGTCCGCGGGACCGGGCCGGGCGGGCGCATCTCGGACGACGACGTGCGGGCCGCCGCGGGCGGCCGCCCCGCGTCGGGGGCGGGCGTGTCCCGGGCTGGGTCGTCGGCCGCGCCCGTCGAGCCGCCCCGACCGCTGGCCGGCCCGGTCGCGCTGCCGCCGCTCCCGCGCTTCGAGCAGTGGGGCCCGGTCGAGCGCGAGCCGCTCCGCGGCATCCGGCGCCGGAGCGCCGAGCACCTGGCCCTCGCCTGGGCGGTGATTCCCCACGTCACCCAGCACGACCAGGCGGACGTCACCGAGCTCGAGACGATGCGTCGCCGCCACCAGAAGCGGGGTGGGGAGACGGGCGCGGAGCTGACACTGACCGTCTTCCTCCTGAAGGCGGCAGCGCTCGCGCTCCGGGCCCACCCTCGCTTCAACGCGAGTCTCGACCAGGGCACGGGCGAGCTGGTCCTGAAGCGCTACTACAACATTGGCGTCGCGGTGGACACCGACCAGGGGCTCGTGGTCCCGGTGGTGCGCGGGATCGACGGCAAGGGGATCCGGGAGCTCTCCGCCGAGCTCGCGCGCCTGGTCGCACGCACGCGCGAGGGGAAGGCGACGCTCGAGGACCTTCGGGGCGGGACGTTCACCGTGACCAACACCGGGGCGCTCGGCGGCACCGGGGCCACGCCGATCATCAACTATCCCGAGGTCGCCATCCTCGGCGTCGGCCGGGCCCGGCTGACGCCCGTCGTCCGCGACGGGCAGATCGTCCCGCGCCTGGTGTTGCCGCTCTCGCTCGCGTTCGACCACCGGGTGATCGACGGGATGGAGGCGGCGCGCTTCTCCACCGAGCTCGTCGGCCTCCTCGAAGCTCCCGAGCGCCTCTTCCTCGAAGGGTAGGGGGCCGCGCCCGTGGTGATGGGCGAGCTGCCCCGCGACGCGGATCTCGTCGTGCTCGGCGGCGGGCCGGGCGGATACGCTGCCGCCTTCCGCGCGGCGGACCTCGGGCTCGACACGGTCCTGGTCGAGACGCGGCCGGCGCTCGGTGGCGAGTGCCTCCACGTGGGCTGCATCCCGTCCAAGGCGCTCCTCGGGATCGCCGCGCTGATCCACGACGCGGCCGACGCAGGGGACGCGGGCGTGACGTTCGGGCCGGCCCGGGTCGACCCCGTGAAGCTCCGCGCGTTCACGCAGCGGTCGATCGACCGCCTCGCCAAGGGGCTCGCCGCCATCGCCAAGACGCGCGGGGTCGACGTCGTGGCCGGTCACGGACGCTTCGAGCGCGACGGCTCGATCCGGGTGTCGCGGGACGACGCGCCGCCGGCGACTCTCCACTTCAAGCATGCGATCGTGGCGACGGGCTCCCGTGCCGCGACGCTGCCGGGGCTCGAGCCCGGGCCGCGCGTGTGGGACTCGACCGCGGCGCTCGCGCTCGAGCGCGTGCCCGGGCGTCTCCTGGTCGTGGGCGGCGGCTACATCGGGCTCGAGCTCGGGAGCGTGTACGCCGCTCTCGGTGCCGAGGTGACGGTGGTGGAGCTCCTGGACGGGCTCCTTCCGGGTGTCGACCGGGATCTGGTGGCGCCGCTCGCCCGCCGGCTCGGGAAGCGCTTCAAGCGCATCCTCCTCGGCACCAAGGTCACGGGGGTTCGGGAGACGGGATCGGGTTTGACGGTGACGCTGGTCGGGGATGGGGCGCCCGCGACGCTCGAGGTCGACCAGGCGTTGGTGGCCGTCGGGCGGCGCCCCCGCTCGGACGACCTCGGGCTCGAGCACACGCGCGCCGTGCGTGACGCGCGCGGCTTCATCGAGGTGGACGCGCAGCGCCGGACCGCCGATCCTCGAGTCCTCGCCATCGGGGACGTCGCGGGCGAGCCGATGCTGGCCCACAAGGCGATGGCGGAGGGACTGGTCGCGGCGGAGACGGCGGCGGGGCGGCCGGCCGCCTTCGAGCCCCTGGCCGTCCCGGCGGTCGTGTTCACCGATCCCGAGGTCGCGTGGTGCGGGCTGACGGAGGGCGAGGCGCGGGCGCGGGGGGTCGAGGCGCGCGCGGTGAAGGTGCCGTGGAGTGCGTCGGGCCGCGCGGTCGCGATGGGCCGGCCGGACGGGCTCACGAAGGTCGTGTTCGAGCCGAAGTCGGGGCGGCTCCTCGGCGTCGGCCTGGTGGGGCCGCACGCGGGCGACCTGGTCGCCGAGGGCGCCCTCGCGATCGAGATGGGCGCGGTGGCGGAGGACGTCGCCGGGACGATCCACACGCACCCCACGCTGTCCGAGACTCTGGGCGAGGCGGCCGAGCTCTTCCTCGGGCACCCGATCCACCTCCCGCCGCCCCGGGGCTGACGCGCCCGCCGGGACGGGCTGAGCGCCTGGCCGTGCCGCGCCCGGTCCTCGTCGCCGCGCTCGGGGTGCTGACGGTCGCGCTCGACGCCGCCGTCAACATCGCGTTCCCGGCCATCTCCGCCGCGTTCCACGTGTCCGCCACGTCGATGCAGTGGATCGTCCTCGCCTACATGGTGACCTTCGCCCTGGCGCTGGTCCCCGGGGGCCGGCTCGCCGACCGGGTCGGTCACGCGCGCGTCTTCCGCAGCGGGCTCGTCCTCACCGGCCTGACGCACGTCCTGTGCGGGCTCGCGCCCGCGTGGGGCTGGCTCCTCGGCGCCCGCACCGCGCAGGGCGTCGGGGCGGCGCTGGTGATGGCGAGCGCGCCCGCGTTCGCGACCTTGACGACCGAGGCGAGCCGACGCGGACGGGCGCTGGGCCGGCTCGGGCTGGCGGCGAGCCTCGGCGCCGTCGTGGGCCCGCTCGGCGGCGGCTTGCTCGTCGACGCGCTGGGATGGCGCGTGGTGTACCTCGGCCGCCTCCCGCTGGTCTTGGTGGCGCTCGTCCTCGGGAGCGGGCTCGTGGTGCCGCGCGCGCCCTCCGGAGCGTCGCGCGCGGAGCCTGGCGCGCGGCCGGCGCGCCGGGCGGCCGTGAACGCGACCGACCGGCGCGGCCTCGCGATCGCGAGCGCCGCGCTCATGCTCGGATGGGTGGCGCTCTTCGCCGTGTGGCTCCTCGTGCCCTACTTCCTGATCGACCGGCGCGGCTTCCCGGCCGGATGGGCCGGGATCCTCTTCATGATCGGACCGCTCGCGCAGGCGGCCGCCGCTCCCCTCGCGGGCCGCCTCGCCGACCGGGGCACCGGGCGCTGGCTCGCGCCGCTGGGCCTCGCCCTCGAGGCCGTGGGTCTCTGGCTCACGGGCCGCCTCGACGACGCCGCCGGCCCCGGGCGCATCGCCGTCGCGCTCGGCCTGGGAGGCTTCGGCTCCGGCCTCTTCATCGTCGCCAACATGCACTACGTCATGAGTGCGCTGCCGCCGGCGCGTCAGGGCGTGGCGGGCAGCCTGGTGGCACTCATGCGGACCGCGGGCGTCGTCGTGGGAGCGGCGCTGACGGCGGCCGTCTACGCCGCGCGCCTCTCCGCGCATGCGTCGCTCGGGGACCGTGACGCCGCGGCGGCGGCCTTCGCGGACACCTTCACGCTCGCGGCGAGCATCGCGGGCCTGGCCGCCCTCGTCAGCCTGATCCCGCCGCGCCGGCGCGCGCGCGGCGCTTTCGTGCCTTGACACCGCTCGCGCGGCCGGTGTATACCCCGACGCGCCGGCGCTCGGCCGACCTACGGTGACGCCGGGCGAGCTCACGATGCGCGTCCCCGAACCCTCCCGAGAGCAGCTCGAGCCCGCCGCGCGGGCGCTGTACGACCGCATCGCGTCGACGCGCGGGGGCACGCGAGGGCCGTTCCTCGTGCTCCTCCACCATCCCGCGCTCTGCGAGCGCGTGGCCGCGCTGGGGGAGCTGCTCCGCTTCAACTCGACGCTGCCGGGGGCGGACCGCGAGCTCGCGATCCTGACGGCCGGCCGCGAGTCGGAGGCCCCGTACGAGTGGGTCGCGCACGAGCCGGTCGCGCTCCGCGAGGGCACGCGCCCCGAGGCCATCGCCGTCGTGCGCGACGGCCGCGCGACCGACGGGCTCCGGCCGCGCGAGGCGCTCCTGGTCGACACCGTGCGCGCCCTCTCCCGGGCCCACCGGCTGACCCCGGAGCAGTTCGCGCGCGCGGAGGCCGAGCTCGGGCGGCAGGGGCTGATCGAGCTCGTGACACTCGCCGGCTACTACGGGATGGTCGCGAACGTCCTCAACGCGTTCGAGGTGGACCTCCCGCCGGGCACCACGCCACCGCCGTTCGGCCCCGCCAGACGCTAGGGCGGGCTCCGGAGTCCGCCCCGCTCGCGCGCCCGGCCGCGCGGCGCCGCGCCTACCGTCCGTCGACCAGGGCGCGGATCCAGCCGTGATGCGCCTCGTAGTGCTCCCAGGTGTTTCCGCCGATCCACGCCGCCGCGGGGCTCCCGTCGCTCTCGGCGCCCGGCGGGAGGACGCCGGCGACCGGACCCGAGACCGCCCGGTCGCTGAGCGCGGCGAGCCGGCCGCGCGCCGCGCGGTGGCTGGCCCGGAGCGCGTCCAAGACCTCGGGGATCGGGCGATGGCGGTGGAGCGCGAAGATCACGGCGTTTTCGGCGTCCTCGTCCCCTGAGAGCACGGACTTGTCGACACCCAGCGCCTCGTGGGTCGGCCGCCCGGCGAGCCTGGCCACGAACGCGTCCTCCCAGGCGGCCACGTGCATGAGGTGGTCCTTGACCGCCCATCCGGCCGGGTCGCGCACGTCGCCGAGCTGGGCGGAGGTCAGCCGGCCGATCGTGCCCTCGAGGGCCGTCCACGCCTGGTCCACCCGGGACAGGAGCTCCGCCGTGGTCTTCGGGGTCGCATCGCTCATCGTGGACCTCCAGGGGCAGGGGAGTTGGAGACGCGAAGTGTGGTCGTCACCCCTTGAAGACCCCGGAGGGGCGCGAACGTGAAACGCGCCGGCGCCGCCGTCGGAGCGAAGCGTCGGCCGCAGGGGTAGGTGCCTTCCCGGCTCGCAACGAACCGGCTATCCTGTCGGACGGATGGCGACGTTCGCGCTCGTCCACGGCGCGGGGCACGGGGCCTGGTGCTGGGAGCGACTGATCCCGATGCTCGAGGCTCTCGGGCACCGCGCGCTCGCCATGGACCTTCCGTGCGAGGACCAGACGGCGGGCGCGACGCGCTACGCCGAGGTCGTCGATCGGGCTCTCCCTCCGGCGCGCGATCTCGTCCTGGTCGGTCACTCGCTCGCCGGGCTGACCATCCCGCTGGTGGCCGCGCGCCGTCCCGTCCGGCGGCTCGTGTTCCTCTGCGCGGTCGTCCCGGAGTTCGGCCGGAGTCTCTTCGACCAGGTGGAGGCGGAGCCCGACCTCTATCACCCCGTGAGTCGCTCGCACCCGGGCCGGCTGACGGCCGCCGACGGCACCGTGACCTTTCGCGACGAGGCCGCCGCGCGCGACGTCTTCTACCAGGACTGCAGCCCCGAGGACGTCCGCCGGGCGTTCGCGCGGCTCCGTCCCCAGGCGGCGGCCCCGCGCCGCGAGCCGTGCCCGCTGTCCGCGTGGCCGCCGGGCGAGCGGGCCTACATCCTGTGCCGGCAGGACCACGCGATTGCGCCCGCCTGGTCGCGTCGCGTCGCGCGCGAGCGCCTCGGCGTCGAGGCGATCGAGCTCGACGGGGGCCACTCGCCGTTCATCGCCCAGCCCGCGGCGCTCGCCGGCGTGCTGGATCGCCTCGCGCGCGAGCGCGCGGCGGTCGCGTGAGGGCCGCGATGCCGGGCCGCCCGCGCCCGTTCCCGCGGGTCCGTCCGATCCGAGACCTCTGACACGGAGGCGCGCCGATGGCGTCCGACGAGCTCTGCTGGCTGTCCGCCACCGACCTGGCGGCCCTCATCCGCCGCCGCAAGGTCTCGCCCGTCGAGGTCGTCGACGCGGTGCTGGATCGGATCGGCCGGCTGAACCCGCAGATCAACGCGTACGTCACGGTCACCGCCGACGAGGCCCGCCGCTCGGCGCGCCTGGCCGAGCGCGAGGCCGTCCGCCGCCGGGCCACCCTCGGCCCGCTCCACGGAGTCCCGTTCTCCGTGAAGGACCTCGTGATCACGAAGGGCGTCCGCACGACGTTCGGCACGCCGCTCTTCGCCGACACGGTCCCGACCGAGGACGCGCCCATGGTCGCCCGCCTGAAGGCGGCCGGCGCCATCATGGTCGGGAAGACCAACACGCCCACGCTCGGCTGGCTGGGGGCGACCCACAACCTCCTGTTCGGCCCGACCCGGAACCCCTGGCGGCTCGACCGGACGCCCGGCGGGTCGAGCGGCGGCGCCTCCGCCGCGGTCGCCGCCGGCCTCGCTCCGATCGCGGTCGGGACCGACGGCGGCGGCTCCATCCGGATCCCGGCCTCGTTCGCCGGCATCTTCGGCCACAAGCCGTCCTACGCGCGCATTCCCACCTATCCGGCGAGCGCCGCGTGGAGCGTCTCCCACATCGGCCCCATGACGCGGACGGTGGCCGACGCCGCGCTCGCCATGCAGGTGTGCGCCGGACCCGACGAGCGGGACCCGTACTCCCTGCCGCGGGACGGGACGCACTACGTGCGGGCGATCCGCGGCGGCGTGAAGGGGCTCCGGGTCGCCTACGCGGAGGACCTGGGCAACCTGGCCGCGCTCGATCCCGAGGTGCGCCAGGCGACGGCGCGGGCCGCCCGCGCCTTCCGCGACCTCGGATGCCGCGTGGACACCGCGACGCCGCGGTGGCCGTCGCCGTACGACTGCTGGTTCCAGATCTTCTGCGGCGGGCTGGGCACCCGGCTCCTCCCGTACCGCGACCGCCGCGACGAGATCGAGCCCGGGCTCCTCGCGATCATCGAGGCGACCGCGGCGAACCCGCCGAGCCGGTACGTGCAGGCCTGGTTCGACCGGCTGGCGTGGTGGCAGCATCCCCGCGCCTTCTTCGAGCGCTACGACCTCCTTCTCACGCCGACGGTCGCGTGTCCGGCCTTCCCGGTGGGCCTCGACCATCCCGCCGACGTCGCCGGGCGCGCGGTCGCGCCGTACGCGTGGCTCCCGTACACGTATCCCTTCAACCTCACGGGGCAGCCCGCGGCGTCGGTCCCCTGCGGCTTCACGCACGACGGGCTCCCGATCGGCCTCCAGATCGTGGGGCGGCGGTTCGACGACGCGACGGTGCTCCGCGCCGCGGCGGCGTTCGAGCGCGAGCGACCCTGGGCGAACGCGCGCCCCGGACTGTAGGGTGACCTGGTGGCTCTTCGCGGGGGCCGTCGCCGTCCGCCTGGCGGCCCTCGCAATCCTGGGCCTCCGGCCTGAGCGCTTCGAGTACGAGTCGCAGGCGCTCAGCCTCCTCGCCGGCGAGGGCTACCGGTACGTCCATCTCGGGACTCCGCACCTTGCCGTCGGCCCGCCGCTCTACGGGTTTCTCTGCGCCGGTCTCTACCGCGTCTTCGGCCACGCGCCACTGCCGGTGATCCTGGTCCAGATCGCGGCATCCTCGCTGATCCCGGGCGTGGTCGTGCGCATCGCCCGCGAGGTCGGGCTCCCCGCGCGGCTCGCGCTCGTCGCGGGCCTGCCCGCGGTCGTGCACCCCGGGCTCGTCGTCTACGCGGTCCACAAGCTCCACCCGCTCTCGCTCGACGCGCTCTTTCTCGCCCTGACCGTGCTGGCCGTGCTGCGGCTCGCGCCCGTGCCGGCGGCGGGCGCTTACGCGCGGGCGGGTCTCGTGCTCGGGCTGGCGACGTTGTCGCGCGCGACCGTGGCGGCGTTCGCGCTGCCGGCCGCCCTCTGGCTCGCGTGGCTCGCGCCCGCGCTCCGGCGGCGGCGCGCCGGGGCCGGGATCGCTCTCTTCCTCCTGGTGGCCGGCCTCGTCGTGCTGCCGTGGACGGCGCGCAACTACCTTCTCTTCGGCCGGTTCGTGTTCGTCACCACGGACACCGCGGAGCTCTTCTGGCGGGGGAACAACCCGATCGCGACGGGTTCCGCGCTACTCCTGGACGGGCGCGCGGTCTTCCTCGGGGCACCCGAGGCGTTCCGGCGCGAGATCCTGTCGCGGGATGAGCTGGGCCAGGTCGATCTCTTCCGCGAGACCGCCCGCGCGTTCGTGCGGGACCATCCCACGGAGTTCGCCGCGCTACTGGTCCGGAAGTGGGTGTCGTTCTGGTGGTTTCCGGCCAGCGCCGGGCTCCGCTACCCCGGCGCGTGGCTGCGCCTCTACCAGGCGTTCTACGTGGCGCTCCTCGCAGGCGCGATCCTCGGGGCGGTGGTCGCCTGGCGCCGCGCCGACGCCGACGGCCGCCGGAGGCTCGTCCTCGTGCTGGTGATGCTCGTCTGCGTCTCGGTCGCGCAGAGCCTCTTCTACGTGGACGTCCGGCACCGGTGGGGCGTCGAGCCCTTGCTGGGAGTCTTCCTGGCGGCCGGCGCGAGCGCGTGGCCGGCCATCGCGGGCGCCGGACGGGGGCGTCCCCTTGACGGCGGCGCCGGCCCTGCCTGAGGATGCTGTCGGAAGCACTCCGGTCGCGTCGCCGGCCGTGCCCTCGTCGCCCGGGACGGCACCGGCCGGGCACCTCGCCTCGCTGACATCGTGGCCGGTCGGAACGGCCACGCGGAGGTGGCACATGGGCGTCCTGCGAAAGCTCCGCATGCTCGGCCTCGCGGTTCTCCCCGTGCTGGCCCTCGGCATCGCCGCCGACGCGCAGGCCCCCCGGAAGGGCGGCGTGCTGCGGATCGGCAACCTCGGCGAGCCGCCGACCCTCGACGCCCACTGGACGACGGCGACCCTGACCGAGGTGCTGACGAACCACCTCTACGAGGGCCTCTATGCCCTGGACGAGGGATACCGGCCGGTTCCGATGCTGGCGGAGGGCATGCCGACGGTCTCGACGGACGGCCTGACGTACGTGATCCGGCTCCGCCAGGGCGTCAAGTTCCACAACGGCAAGGAGATGACGTCGGACGACGTCGTCGCGTCGCTCAAGCGCTGGACCCAGCAGTCGCAGTACGGGAAGGCGCTCGCGACGGTGCTGGCCGACATGCGGGCGACCGGGAAGTATGCCGTCGAGCTCAAGCTCAAGCAGAAGTCCGCGGCGGTCGTCGTCTCGCTGGCGGCGCCGAACAACTTCGGCGCGATCTACCCGAAGGAGATCGCCGAGAAGTTCCCGCCGGCCGAGAAGGCCACGGAGTTCGTCGGGACAGGGCCCTTCAAGCTCGCCGAGTGGAAGCCGGACCAGTACATCCGGATGGTGCGGTTCGACGACTACAAGTCGCGCTCGGATCCGCCGAGCGGGTACGGTGGCGCCAAGGCTGCCCACGTCGACGAGCTCCGATGGATTCCGGTGCCGGACGTCGCCACCCGCGTCGCCCAGATGGAGACGGGCGAGCTCGAGTTCGCGGACGACCTCAACATCGACGCCTTCGACCGCCTGCAGAAGAGCGCGAACGCGCGCCCGGTGGTCGCCAAGCCCTACTACTGGCTCATCGCGGTCCTCAACAAGAAAGAGGGCCTGATGACGAACCAGAAGCTGCGCCAGGCCTGGCAGGCGGCCGTCGACATCGAGCCGATCATGAAGGCGGTCGCGGGGGGCCGGTCCGAGTTCTACCGGATGGACGCGAGCCTGGCCTTCGTCGAGAACACGCCGTGGTGGGTGAAACAGCAGACGAGCTGGGGCTGGAACGAGCACGACAAGGAGAAGGCGAAGCGGCTCATGCAAGAGGCCGGCTACAAGGGCGAACCGGTCCGGTTCGTCACGACTCAGGAGTACAAGTGGATGTACGACTTCGCGCTCCTGACGAAGCAGCAGCTGGAGGACGTCGGGTTCAACATCGACCTCCAGGTGGTCGATTGGGCGACGCTGGTGAAGCGCCGGAACAATCCGAAGGAGTACGAGGCGTTCACGACCGGGACCGGCAACATCTTCGAGCCGACCGCTTTCACGGTGCTGTCGTGCACGTGGCCGGGCTGGACCTGCGACGAGCAGATTCAGACCCTCAACCAGGAGCTGGCGCGGGAGACTGACCAGAAGAAGCGATTCGCCCTGTGGGAGCAGATGCACAAGCTCTGGTACGAGAAGGTGCCGTCGATCCGATACGGCGACCTCCACGGGCTGAGGGCGGCAGCGAAGAAGCTGCAGGGCTTCAACGAGAAGACGGAACGCCCGCGGTTCCACAACGTCTGGCTGGAACGGTAGTGCCGCCGACCGTCGACCCTCTTGACGGTGGGGACAGGGCGCCGGACCATGAAACGCCCGCCGCAGGGCGGCCCAGGCCGCCGGCGTCGCGGGCGCGGTTCCGCCGGACACTTCTGACCATTGACCATTCCAGGGGGAGGTGGCGCATGACAGGACGGACCTACCGGTATCTCGCCGCGGGCGCGGTCCTCACGGCGATTGCGGCATTCGGGCTGATCGTCGGCGGGGTCGGGGATGTGCACGCGCAGAAGAAGGGTGGCGTCCTGCGGGTCGGCAACCTGGGCGAGCCGCCCACGCTCGACGCGCACTGGACGACGGCCAGCATCACGGAGACCCTGACGAACCACATCTACGAGGGCCTCCTCACCCTGGACGACGAGAACAAGCCCATCCCGATGCTGGCGGAGGCCATGCCCGCCGTGTCGCCGGACGGGCTCACGTACACCTTCAAGCTCCGCCGCGGCATCAAGTTCCACAACGGCAAGGAGATGACGTCGGAGGACGTGGTCGCCTCGCTCACGCGGTGGAGCAAGCAGTCGATCTATGGGAAGGACCTGTTCAACTACGTGACGGAGGGCGGCCTCCGGGCCCTCGACAAGTACACCGTCGAGCTGAAGCTGAAGGAGAAGGTGGCGATCGTCCAGATCAACCTGGCGGTGGCCAACAACTTCGCCGCGATCTACCCGAAGGAGGTCGCCGAGAAGTTCCAGCCGACCGAGAAGGCCACGGAGTACGTCGGCACCGGGCCCTTCAAGCTCGTCGAGTGGAAGCCCGACCAGTACATCAAGATGGTCCGCTTCGACGACTACAAGCCCCGCAGCGAGAAGCCCAACGGCTACGGCGGCGCCAAGATCGTGTACGTGGACGAGGTCCGCTGGATCCCGGTGCCGGACGTCGCGACCCGCGTCGCCCAGATGGAGACGGGCGAGCTCGAGCTGGCCGACGACCTGAACGCCGACGCGTACGACCGCCTGAAGGCGAGCGCCAACGCGCGTCCGATCATCTCGAAGCTGTACTACTGGCTCGTCGCGGTCCTCAACAAGAAAGAGGGCCTCATGACGAACCAGAAGCTCCGCCAGGCCTGGCAGGCGGCGCTCGACATCGAGCCCATCATGAAGACGGTGGCCGCGGGACGGTCAGAGTTCTACCGGATGGACTACAACCTGATCCATCAGGAGATGGGCGCCTGGCACGTGAAGATGCAGGGCCTGCCGTGGAACGAGCACAACAAGGAGAAGGCGAAGAAGCTCCTCCAGGAGGCCGGCTACAAGGGCGAGCCCATCCGGTTCATGACGACCCAGGAGTACAAGTGGATGTACGACTTCGCCCTCGTCTCGAAGCAGCAGCTCGAGGACGCGGGGTTCAACATCGACCTCCAGGTGGTCGACTGGGCGACCCTCGTGAAGCGCCGCAACAACCCGAAGGAGTACGACGTCTTCACGACCGGCATCGGACCGCAGTACGACCCGACGAACTCCAACGTGCTGAGCTGCAGCTGGCCGGGCTGGACGTGCGACGAGCAGATCCAGACGATCAAGACCGCGATGATCCGCGAGACCGACTACAAGAAGCGGTTCGCGCTGTGGGAGCAGATGCACAAGGCCTTCTACGAGAAGGTTCCGGTCATCCGCTACGGCGACCTCTTCGGTTTGCGAGCGGCCTCGAAGAAGCTCCAGGGTCTGAACGAGAAGACCGAGCGGGTGCGCCTCTGGAACGTCTGGCTGGACAAGTAACGCGCGGGTGACCGCGTGACCCGGCGGGGGCCGTCCCAGCGGCGGCCCCCGCCGTCTTGGTCATGACCGCATACCTCATACGCCGCCTCCTGGCTGTGATCCCGGTGATGGCCGTGGTCGTCACCGTGGTCTTCCTGCTGATCCACCTCATCCCCGGCGACCCGGTCGGGGTGATGCTCGGCCCCGACGCCACGCCGGCGCAGATCGACCAGACGCGCGCCGCGCTCGGCCTCGACCGGCCCCTCCTCGAGCAGCTCCTCCTGTTCTACAAGCGCATCCTGCGCGGCGACCTCGGCCGCTCCTACTTTCTCGACCGGCCGGTCACCCAGGCGCTGTGGGAGCGCGCGGAGCCGACGCTGGTCCTGACCACCACCTCGCTCCTGGTGGCGCTCCTGATCGGCGTGCCGTCCGGTATCGTGGCCGGGGCCCACCAGGGCTCGTGGTGGGACCGGCTGCTCATGCTGGGCGCCCTCCTGGGCGTCTGTATCCCGGGCTTCTGGCTGAGCCTCAACTTCATCTACCTCTTCGCCGTCAGGCTCGGCTGGCTGCCGGCCGCGGGATACGCGTCGATCTTGACGGACCCGTGGACGGCGCTCCGCTACATGGTCCTGCCGGCGGTGTCGCTCGGGTTCAACCAGTCGGCGCTGATCGCGCGCATCGCGCGCTCCTGCATGGTCGAGGTGCTCCAGCAGGACTACATCCGCACCGCCCGGGCGAAGGGGCTCTCGCATTACGTCGTGGCCTACGTGCACGGCTTTCGCAACGCCCTCGTGCCGGTCGTGACGGTGGTCGGCGTGACGATCGCGATCCTGGTCGGCGGGGCGGTCGTCACCGAGATCGTGTTCAACATCCCCGGGATGGGCCGCCTGATCATCTCGGCGATCCTCCGGCGGGACTACCCGGTGGTGCAGGGGGTCGTCCTCGTGACGGCGGCGTCCTACGTCCTCATCAACCTCGCGGTCGACATGGTCTACGCCTTCATCGACCCGCGGATCCGCTACGACTAGCGTGACGCCGACGATCCATGCCGTGACCGACGAGGTGGCGGCGGGGGCGGTCGCCGCGTCCGCGCCGGAGGCCACCACCCCGCGCATCCGCTGGTACCGGCGGCTGCTCCGCAACCGGAGCGCCGTTGGCGGCGCGGCGATCCTCCTGGTGTTCCTCCTGATGGCGATCTTCGCCAGCCAGATCTCGACCCACGTGCCCACGCGCCTGAATCCCCCGCAGCGGCTGAAACCGCCGAGCGCCGCGAACTTCCTTGGGACGGACGAGTTCGGTCGCGACGTCTACAGCCTGGTGGTTCACGGGAGCCGCGTGTCGCTCCTGGTCGGCGGCGTGACCATGCTGTTCACGTCCGTGGCCGGGACGCTGATCGGGCTCGTCGCCGGCTACTACCGGCGCCTCGACCTGGTCGTCATGCGGTTCATGGACGGGCTCATGGCCTTCCCCGCCATCATCCTGGCCATCGCCTTCATGGCGGCGCGGGGACCGGGGGTCTGGAACGTCATCCTGGCCCTGTCGCTCGTGTACATGCCGCGGACGGCGCTCCTGGTCCGGAGCACGGTGCTGAGCCTCCGGGAGCTCGACTACGTCGCCGCCGCCCGGGCGCTGGGCCGGGCCGATTTCTCGGTCGCCGTCCGGCACATCCTGCCGAACTGCCTGGCGCCGCTCCTGGTCCAGGGGACGTTCATCTTCGCCTACGCCGTGCTCGCCGAGGCGATCCTCGGGTTCCTCGGCGTCGGCGTGCCGCCGTACGTGCCCTCGTGGGGCAACGTCATCGCCAGCGGCAAGAACGTCATTCGCGAGGCGTTCTGGGTCAGCCTCTTTCCCGGCATCACCTTGACAGTGGCCGGTCTCAGCCTGAACCTCTTGGGCGACGGCCTCCGCGACACCCTCGACCCCCGCCTCCGCGGGTCGGTCGGCACCGGTACAGGGAGATAAGGCGCATGAAGCTCTTCGATCTGACGGGCAAGGTCGCGATCGTCACCGGCGGCAACGGTGGCATCGGGCTCGGCATGGCGCGGGGCCTCGCCCAGGCAGGCGCGGCGGTGGCCGTCGCCGGCCGGCAGGCCGGCAAGAGCGCCACGGCCGTGAAGGAGCTCGAAGCGCTCGGCGCCCGCGCGATGGCCGTCGAGGTGGACGTCCGGAAGGAGGCCTCGTGCCGGGCGATGGTCCAGGCCGTCGTCGACCGCTACGGCCGGCTCGACATCCTGGTGAACAACGCCGGCACCAACATCCGGAAGCGGCCCGAGGAGTACACGCTGGACGAGTGGCACACGGTCCTGGACACGAACCTCACGAGCGCGTTCATGTGCTCTCACGCGGCGTACCCCCATTTGGTCCGCGCCGGCGGGGGGAAGATCATCAACATCGGCTCGATGATGTCGATCTTCGGCGCGCCGTTCACCACCCCCTACGCGGCGAGCAAGGGCGGCATCGTCCAGATGACCAAGGCGATGGCGACGGCGTGGGCGCGCGAGAACATCCAGGTGAACTCGGTCCTGCCGGGCTGGATCGACACCGATCTCACGCGGAAGGCCCGCGAGCAGGTCGCGGGGCTCCACGACAAGGTGGTCGCGCGCACGCCCGCCGGGCGCTGGGGCTCCCCCGAGGACCACGCCGGGATCGCCGTGTTCCTCGCGAGCGCGGCGTCCGACTTCGTGACGGGGACGGCGATCCCCGTGGACGGGGGCTACTCGGTCCAGGGCGTGTGACGGACGCGGCGCGCGGGAGGCCGGTCCGAGCGCGCCGGCTCGCGCCGGGCGCGGCGCTCGCGCTGGTCCTCCTGGCCGTCGCGGGGCCCGTCGGCGGGCAGGGCGGTGACCTGCGGGCGGAGATGACGCGCACCGTGCTGGACCAGCTCGCGGCGTTCCGCCGGGACGACTGGCCCGCGGCGTACGCCTACGCATCCGCGACGATCCAGGCCCAATTTCCTCTCGAGGCGTTCCGTCAGATGGTGACGGGCGGTTACGCGCCGATCGCACACTCCGCGCGGGCCACGGTGTCGCGCGTCGAGGTGGTGGACGCCCTTCACGGGCTCGTGGAGGTCCAGGTCGAGGGCGCGAACGGCGAGACCGTGGACGCGCTCTACGAGCTCGTCGACGAGCAGGGTCAGTGGCGGGTCAACGGGGTCCTGACGCGGCCGGTGGAGGGGGCGACCGCGCGGGCGCCGGCCCCGGCGATCCCGCGCCCCGTCGCGGCTGGGTGAGCTCCCCGGCCGCCGGTACGGCCCGCGCCCTCGCCCCGCTCCCTCTCCTCACGGCCCTCGCGTTCCTGGTCCAGGTCGATGTCCGGATGATGACGCCGCTCCTGCCGGCCATCGCCCAGTCCCTCGGGACCAGCGTGACGGCGATGGGGCTCGCGATGACGCTCTACATGCTGCCGTACGGGCTCTTGCAGTTCGTCTACGGCCCCCTGGGCGACCGGCTCGGGGCGATCCGGGTGGTGCGGGTCGCGGCGATCGGCTTCGGCGTGGGGACCCTCCTCACCGGCCAGGCGCACCACATCCTCTGGCTCGACGCGACGCGGTTCGTCACCGGGGTTTTCGCGGCGGCGGTGGTCCCGCTCACGTTCGCGTACATCGGCGCGACGGTGCCGTACGCGGAGCGCCAGGCCACCCTCGGGCGCTTCGCCGCCGTCACGTCGCTGGCCCAGAGCCTCTCGGCGGCCATCGGGGGCACGGTGGCCCACTTCGTCTCCTGGCGGGTCCTGTACATCGGCGTGGGGTGCCTGACCCTCGTGCCCGCCCTCGCGCTGTTCCTCTTGGCGAGCCCGGCGTCCGATGCCGACGCGCCCCGACGCCTCCAGTTCGGGCTCGTCCTCCGCCGGCGCGCCGCGCGCATCCTCTACGGGATCGTCGGCTTCGAGGGCCTGTTCCTCTGGGGTGGCTTCACGTACCTCGGGGCGGTCGCGGTAGCCCGGTTCGGTCTGAACGAGCTCGAGGTGGGCCTGCTGCTCGCGTCCTACGGGGTCGCGACGCTGATCGGCGGGATGTCCCTGGTCCGGGTCCGCGCCCGCGTGCCCGAGCGCCACCTCGCGGCGTTCGGCGGCGCGCTCAAGGGTGGCGGGTACCTCCTGATGAGCGTCAGCGGGTCGCTCGCTGCCTTCACGCTCGCCCTCCTGATGCTGGGGTTCGGGTACATCGCCCTCCACACGACGCTCCAGACCCGCGCGACCGAGCTGGCGCCGGAGGCGCGCGGGACCGCGGTCGCGCTGTTCGCGTTCTTCCTGTTCATCGGGGGCGCGCTCGGGTCCGCGCTGTTCGGCCCACTGGTGGACCACGGCTGGCACCGGCTCTTCCTCGCGATCTGCGGGGTGAGCCTGCTCGTGCTGGGAATCTTCGCCGTCCGGCTCCTCGGCGCCGCGCCCGACGCCGCCTGACTCCCGGTCCGTCCGGGACCTGGCCTCAGGCGCCCGTGCGTCCGGCGCTCCCCGCGCGCGTGACCAGAAAGTCGAAGTCGCAGCCCTCGGGCGCCTGGAGGACCCGCTCGCCGAACAGGCGCCGGTAGCCCCGAGCCGGCAACGCATCCGGCGCCCGCCAGGCCGCGCGGCGGCGGGCCAGCTCCACGTCGGGCACCAGGAGGTCGAGGCGCCGCGCCTCGGTGTCGAGCACGATCTCGTCCCCGTCCCGCACGAGGGCCAGGGGGCCGCCGACCGCCGCCTCGGGGGCGACGTGGAGGACGACGGTGCCCCCGGCGGTCCCGCTCATGCGCGCGTCGGAGACCCGCACCATGTCCCGGACGCCCGCCGCGAGGAGCTTCCGCGGGATCGGCAGCGATCCCGCCTCCGGCATCCCGGGACCGCCCACGGGCCCGGCGTTCTGCAGCACGAGGACGCTCTCCGGCGTGACGGGCAGCGCCGGATCGTCGACCCGGGCCGCGAGGTCGCGGAGATCGCGGAACACGCAGGCGGGCCCGCGGTGACGGAGGAGGGCCGGCGTGGCGGCGGAGACCTTCAGCACGGCGCCGTCGGGCGCGAGGCTCCCGCGCAGGATCGCGAGGCCGCCCTCCGCCTTGAACGGCCGGTCGAGCGTCGTGACCACGTCCTGCCACGCGCCGGGCGCGACGACCTCGTCGAGGAGCGCGCCGAGCGCCCGCCCCGTCACCGTCGGCGCGTCCAGGTGGAGAAGGGGCGCCAGGGCCTTCATCACTGCCGGGATGCCACCCGCCTCCGCGAGGTCCTCCATGTGGTACTTCCCCGACGGCCGGACGCTCGCGACCATCGGGGTGGTGCGGGCGAACCGGTCGAAGTCGTCGAGGTCGAGGGGGATCCCGGCGCGCCCGGCGATCGCCGGCAGGTGGACAACCGCGTTCGTCGAGCCGCCCACCGCCATGAGGACGCGGACGGCGTTCTCGAACGCCGCGCGCGTCAGGATCCGGGAGGGCCGGAGGTCCTCCTTGGCCATCTCGACGATCCGCCGGCCCGCCGCCTCCGCGAGCCGGAGGCGGCGCGAGAGCGGCGCGGGGATGGCGGCCATGCCCGGGAGGGTCATCCCGAGGGCCTCGGTCATCGCGGCCATCGTGCTCGCGGTCCCCATGACCATGCACGTGCCGGTCGAGGGGAAGAGCTCGCCCTGGATCGCCTCCATGCGAAGGGCGTCGATCTCTCCGGCTCGGTGCTCCGTCCAGAGCCCGCGACAGTCGGTGCAGGCGCCGAGGCGCATCCCCTCGTAGCGCCCGGTGAGCATGGGGCCGGCGGTGACGACGATCGCCGGCCGGTCCGCGCTCGCCGCGCCCATCAGCTGCGCGGGCAGCGTCTTGTCGCAGCCGCCCAGGAGGACGACGCCGTCCATCGGCTGGCCGAGGATCATCTCCTCGGTGTCCATTGCCATGAGGTTTCGGAAGAGCATGCTCGTCGGCGAGAGGAAGATCTCGCCGAGCGAGATCGTCGGGAACTCGAGGGGGAGGCCGCCCGCCTGCCACACGCCGCGCTTGACCGCCTCGGCGACCTCGCGCAGGTGGCGGTGGCACGGGTTGAACTCGCTCCACGTCTGGGCGAGGCCGATGACGGGGCGCGACAGGTCCTCGCTGGTCAGCCCCGCCCCGCGGGCGAAGGCCCCTCGCACGAACATGCTGAACTCGGGATCGCCGTAGTTCGTGAGACCGCGGCGGACTCCGGTCGGTGAAGCGGGCTCTCGGACGTCGTCAGCCATGGGCGCGGCTCCTTCCTCTCGATCGGCTGGTCGTGCGCGGTGGCGGTGCGGCGATGATACCGCCGCCCGGGGTATGATGAGCGGGCCGTGGCCTCGAGCTCCGCCAGCGCGCGCCTGACCGACGAGGAGCGCCGGCTCCTGCTCCGCATCCAGGACCGGCTCCTCTGGCTCACCGCCAACACGATCCACCACGCGAACAGCCGGCGCGCGAACCCGTCCCCGGAGCGCGTCGGCGGGCACCAGTCGAGCTCGACGTCGTCGCTCTCCCTGATGACGGCCCTCTTCTTCAAGATCCTGCGTCCGGGTGACCGGATCGCGGTGAAGCCCACGGCCGCGCCGGTCTTCTACGCGATCCAGGTGCTGCGGGGCCTCCTGCCGCCCGAGGGTCTCCGCGCGTACCGGTCGCTCGGCGGCCTCCAGGCGTACCCGAGCCGCGTCAAGAACCCGGACTGGTTCGACTTCTCGACGGGATCGATGGGTCTGGGCGCCGTGGCCCCGGGCTTCGCCACCCTGATGGATCGGTATGTCCGGGACCGCTTCGGCGGCGCCGGCGAGGCGGAGCCGGGGCAGCCGCCCGCGGTCCCGCGGCCGCGCAACATCGCGGTCGTCGGCGACGCGGAGCTGGACGAGGGGAGCGTGTGGGAGGCCTGGACCGAGGAGGCCATGGCCGACCTCGCGGGCCACGTGGTCGTCGTCGATCTGAACCGCCAGAGCCTCGACCGCGTCGTGGGCGACCACCGGAGCCGGCAGCTCGACCGCCTCTTCCGGGCCCTCGGCTGGCACGTGGTGACGCTCCGGTTCGGCCGGCGCCTCGAGCGGCTGTTCGCGGAGCCGGGCGGCGCATGGCTCCGCGCCCGGCTCGAGGCGATGGAGAACCTCGAGTACCACGCGCTCCTCCGGCTGCCGGCCGCCGCCGCGCGGAAGGCGCTCGGCGAGGGCGCGCCGCCGGAGACGGTCGGGCGTCTCGAGGCCCTCGGCGACGCCGAGGTCGCGGCGCTTCTCGCCGACCTGGGCGGCCACGACCTCGACGCGATCGTCGAGGCGTTCGCGGAGGCAGACGCCGTGGCCGACCGGCCCACGGCCATCCTGGCGTGGACGCTCAAGGGATGGCGCCTGCCGTTCGCCGGCGACCCCTTGAACCACGGCGCGCAGGTCACCGGCGAGCAGCTGGCCGCGCTGCGCCGAGAGCTCGGCGTGCCGGAGGACGACGAGTGGGGCGGGTTCCCGCCCGACAGCCCCGAGGGCCGTCACGTCCGCCGCCTCCTGGCGGAGGGCATCGGGCTCCCGCGGCGCTTCCGTCCGCCGCCCCTCGTGACCATTCCCCATGGAGTCGAGCTGCCGCCGCGCCCCACCACCTCCACCCAGGAGGCGTTCGGCGACGTGTTGGCCGCCCTCGGCCGTCAGCCCGGGCTCGACGCCGCTCTCGTGACCGTGTCGGCCGACGTCGCGACCACCACGCACCTGTCGGGCTGGGTCAACCGGCGAGGCGTCTACACGACCCGCGAGCGCGACGACGCCTTCGAGCGCCACGGGCTCCGGCCGCTCATCCGCTGGAAGGAATCGCCCGCCGGGCAGCACCTCGAGCTCGGGATCGGGGAGGCGTCGTTCTTCGTCCTCCTGTCCGTGCTCGGTCTGGCCCCCGAGCTCACCGGGCGACGGCTCCTCCCGATCGGCACGCTCTACGACTGCTTCCTGCCGCGGGGCCTCGACCCCTTGCTTCACGCCACGTACTCGAAGGCGCGGTTCGTCCTGGTCGCGAGCCCGTCCGGCATCACCCTGGCCCCGGAGGGCGGCGCCCACCAGTCGGTCGTGACGCCGGCGCTCGGTATCGAGGTGCCGAACCTCCGCGCCTACGAGCCGACGTTCGCGCGGGAGGTCGAATGGCTCCTCCTGGAGGCGCTCCGCGTCATCCAGGATTCCGAGCACGGCGAGCCGGTGTACCTCCGGCTCTCGACCAAGACCGTCGACCAGGCGCTCCTTCAGCCGGCGCTCGACCGCCTGGGTGAGGAGGCCCTGCGCGCCCAGGTGCTGCGGGGCGGGTACCGCCTCGTCGACCGCTCGGCCGAGCCCGGGTACGAGCCCGGCGCGAACGTCGTGACCCTGGTGGCGACCGGCGTGATGGTCCCCGAGGCCGTGGAGGCCAGCCGGGAGCTCGCGGCCGACGGCATCCACGCCAACGTGGTCGCGCTGACCAGCCCGCGCGCGTGCTACGCGGAGTGGCGCCGCCAGGTCGACGCCGTGGTGCAGGGGGCGGCACCGGGCCACCCGTGGGCGCGCGAGCTGTTCCCCGCCGAGGACCTCGAGGGCGAGGTGCCCGTGGTGACGGTCCTGGACGGCCACTCTCACGCGCTGGCGTGGCTCGGCACCGTGCTCGGCGTTCCCCACGTACCGCTCGGCGTCGACGCCTTCGGCCAGTCCGGGGCCCGCGCCGATCTCTACCGCCACTACGGCATCGATCCGGGAGCGATCGCGCGCGCCGCCCACGCCCTCCTGGCCTAGGCGCGCGTCCCGCGTCGCGGGTGAGGCTTGACAGCCTTCGGGGCGCCGGGCTTTAGTAGGGAGAACCCCGCGCGCGGCGCACCCACGAGCCGGATGCGCTCGCGTCGGCGCCGGCGCGCGGCGGCCGGGCAGCCCGGCGCCCAGCCCCAAGGAGGCGCGACACATGGCATTGTTCGGACAGCAGTCTCGCAAGGACGAACCCGTTCCGAAGTCCGAGTCCCTTCCGAGACCCGAGCCACGAATCGAGCCGCCCCCGGCGCCGGTGATCCCGCCGGCCCCGCTTGTGACGGCGACCACGCGACGCGTAGAGGAGGCGCCGATGTCGATGACCACGCCCAAGGGTTCCGAGTCGATCCTCTCCGCGGGCCTCACCATCGAGGGGAAGATCGAGGGCAACGGCAACATCCGCGTCGCCGGCCGCTTCAAGGGCAACGTCAACGTGAAGGGCGAGCTGACCATCGAGCCGGGCGCGTCCATCGACGGCGAGGTCAAGGCTGACACCGTGCTGGTGGGCGGCGAGGTCCGCGGCCACCTCATCGCGGTCTCTCGGGTGGAGTTCAAGGAGTCCGGGACGCTGATCGGCGACCTCAAGGCGGGTAGTCTCACCGTGGCGGCCGGGTCGAAGATGCGCGGCAAGGTCGAATTCGGCTGGAAGGAAGGAGAGGTCGAGGCCCTCCACCCGCCCGAGCCGAAGACCTCCGCGCACTGAGGTCTCACCGATGACCGGTGAGGCGTGGAACTGTCCCCACTGCGGGGAGCGTATCCTCCGGAGTGCGCCCACCTGTCCCGCGTGCCTCCGCCACCTCCGGTTCGACGCGGTGGCGGTGGCGCGGCCTGCGCGCGAAGCGGTGTGCGCGTTGACGGTGGACGGCACGATCCGGCATCCCGGCGCCGAGGCTCCCTGGGAGTATTCGGTGCTGATCGAGATCCACGACGAGCGGGACGAGATGGTCGCCCGCCGCGTCGTGGGCGTCGGCGCCCTGCGTCCCGGAGAAGGTCGGAAGTTCACCCTGCGCGTCGAGGTCTTGGTTCCCGGAGTCTTCGCGACTGACCGCCGCGTCCTGAGCCTGTACGCCGAGTCGCGGGTCGCGACTCGGGTGCGACGGCGGGGGTCACTGGCGGGTTTCCGGGTTCGGTTCGGCCCCGAGGGGTCGCGCGCGGCCCGCGCCGAAAGCCTGAACGGCCGGCTGCCTCGGCCGGCCTCGATGAGGAGGCGATCATGGGAAGCTTCCTGCTGCCTCTCGCGTTGGTGGTCCTGGGGCTCATAGCGGCGCCGTCCGCAGCCACAGCGCAGGCGTCGAAGTCGGGTGGCATCCTCACCGTCACCCAGCGCGAGGACCTCCCGCAGGGCTTCGCGATCCACGAAACCTCCACGATTTCCACGGTGTGGCCGTCAATGCCGTGCTTCAACAACCTGGTGCTGTTCGACCCCCTGAAGACGATCGAGAGCCCGGACACGATCATCGGCGAGCTGGCCGAGAAGTGGTCCTGGCAGGACGGCTACCGGAACCTCGTGTTCTTCCTCCGGAAGGACGTGAAGTGGCACGACGGAAAGCCCTTCACGTCGAAGGACGTCAAGTACACCTTCGACATGCTGCGGGAGGCGCCGGACTCGCCGCAGAAGCTCCGCCTGAACCCGCGGACGGACTGGTACGCCAACGTCGAGGCGGTCGAGGCGGCCGACACCTACACGGTCATCTTCCGCCTGAAGCGACCGCAGCCATCGCTCCTCATGATGCTGGCGTCCGGCTACAGCGCCGGTCTACGCCGCCCACGTGCCGCCCGCCACCTATCGGACCGGGTGCGTCGGGACCGGGCCCTTCAAGCTGAAGGAGTGGCGCAAGGGCGAGTTCGTCGAGTACGTGAAGAACCCCGACTACTTCGTGAAGGGCCGACCCTACCTCGACGCGCTCAAGTACATCGTGATCAACGAGCCGGGCACGCGGATCGCGGCCCTCCAGACCGGCCAGGTCGAGGTGTCGTTCCCGAACGAGGTGTCGAAGACCAACGCGGAGCAGCTCCGGGCCGCCAATCCCAAGCTGGTCATCACCCCGTTCAGCATCAACACCAACGACAACATCGTCATGAACATGAAGAAGCCGCCCTTCGACAACGTCAAGGCGCGGCTCGCCGTCAGCCACGCGATCGACCGCCGCGCGCTGATCCAGGCCGTGCACGCGGGCGGGGCGGTGCCCGGCGCGTCGTTGGCACCGCAAGCCCTACGGTGTCTGGGGCCTCCTCGAGCCGGACATGACGGCGCTCGCCCGGATACGGCAAGCCGGCGGACGAGAAGGCCAAGGCGCGGAAGCTGCTGGGCGAGATCGGGTTCTCCCCGCAGAACCCGCTCCGGATCGAGATGGTGACGCGGAACATCGCCGTCTACGTCGACGATGGCGTCGTTCGTCGTGAGCGAGCTGAAGCAGGTCGGGATCGAGGCCACGCTGAAGCAGATCGAGACGGCCCAGTGGCATCCGATGGGGACGCGCGGGGAGTTCCAGATCGCGGCGAATCTCACCGGGATCGGCCCCGACGACCCCGACGCCAACTTCTACGAGAACTTCGCCTGCGGCTCGCCGCGCAATTACAGCATCTACTGCAACGAGCAGGTCATGGCCCAGAGTCGATCAGCAGTCCCAGGAGCTCGATCCCGAAGAAGCGCCTGGCCTGGTCCAGGCGAGTCCAGAAGAAGCTCGAGGAGCGACGTGGCGCGCCCGATCCTGGACTGGCGGCTCGACTACTTCATCGTCTACCCGTACGTGAAGAACCTCATCCCGCACCAGTCGATGTACAACTTCGGGCGGCTGCAAGAGGTCTGGCTGGACAAGTAGCACCGGGACCCCTCTGACGCCGGCGCGCCGCGGAGGATCCCGGATCGCCGGCGGCGTGTCTCGGAGTGCGCCGTGAAGAGCTACCTGGCCCAGCGGCTCGCCGTCGCGCTCCTGACGCTCCTCGGCATGTCCATCGTCATCTTCGTCCTGCTCCGGATGGCGCCGGGCAACATCGTCGACGTCCTCTTCGCGACCGCCGGCCTCGTCGATCCACGCGGGAGAAGGAGGCCATCCTCAAGGAGCTCGGGATGGACCGCCCCTCACTGGGTCCAGTACCTCGACTGGCTCCGCGGGATCCTGAGCGGGGACCTCGGCAAGTCGTACCGGTACGAGCTGCCCGCGTGGCAGCTCATCCGGCCGCTGCTCCCGGTCACGCTCGAGCTGGCCGGGCTGTCGATCGCGATCTCGGTGCTCCTGGGCGTGCCGACCGGCGTGATCAGCGCCCTCCGCCAGGATTCCCCGCTCGACTACGTGCTTCGCCTGCTGAGCCTGGCCGGCCTCTCCATGCCGTCCTTCTGGCTGGCCATGGTCATCATCCTGACCCTCGTCGCCTGGTTCGACTGGATCCCGCCGATGACCTACGTGAGCCCGTCACAGAACCTGCGACTGCACACCCTCCAGTTCCTCCTGCCGGCTCTGGCGGTCGGGCTATCGCTCGTCGGCCCTGATCATGCGGATCACCCGCTCGGCGCTCCTCGAGGTCCTCCGCGAGGACTACATCCGCACCGCGCGGGCCAAGGGTCAGCGACCCGCCGTGGTCGTCTGGCGGCACGCCCTCAAGAACGCGATGCTGCCCGTGGTCACGGTCATCGGCATCGAGTTCGCGTTCATGATCGGCGGGCTGGTGGTCACCGAGTCGGTGTTCAACCTTGCCGGGCGTGGCCCGGTTCCTCGTGCAGGCGATCCAGTGGCGCGACTACCCGATGGTGCAGAACCTGGTGATGTTCATCGCCATCGTGGTGATCCTGTCGAACCTGGCGGTCGACCTCCTGTACGGCGTCCTCGACCCTCGCGTGCGCTATGGCGACTAGCACCCCCGCGGCGACGCGCGAGGCCCACGGGCTCCATGCGCCCCGGCCATCCCGTCGGTCGGCCGGGACGCTCTGGCGCTTCGCCCGGAGGAAGCCGCTCGGAGCGGCCGGCGGCGTGATCATGGCGGTGATCGTCGTGACGGCGGCCTTCGCGGGCCTCGTGGCGACGCACGACCCCGGATCGCCGACGCGGCGCGCACGTTCGCGCGGCCGAGCGCCTCTCACTGGCTCGGGACCGACAGCATGGGGCGCGACATGTTCTCTCGCATCGTGCACGGCGCGCGGGTGTCCCTGATCGTGGGCGTGGCATCGACGCTCCTCGGGTCCGTCGCTGGGCGGCGTGATCGGCCTCCTGTCCGGGTATGCCGGCGGCCGGCTGGATCTCGTGACGCAACGGGTGCTCGACATCCTCCAGGGGCTGCCGCTCCTGGTGCTGGCGATCGTGATGTCCGCCGCGCTGGGGCAGTCGATGACGAACGTGATCATCGCGATCTCCGTGCCGATCGTCCCGCGGGCCGCGCGCGTCGTCCGGTCGAGCGTGCTGTCGATCCGCGAGATGCAGTACGTGGAGGCCGCGCGGGCGCTCGGGCTCCGTCACCTCCGGATCGCGTTCCGCCACATCCTGCCCAACACCATGGGGCCGTTCATCGTGCTGTGCACCGCGCAGCTCGGCAGCGCGATCCTCGTCGAGGCCGCGCTGTCGTTCCTGGGCTTCGGGGTGCCGGAGCCCTACCCGTCGTGGGGTCGCATGCTCTCGGTCTCGGCCGCCGAGTACGCCCAGAAGGCGCCGCACCTCGTATTGTTCCCGGGCCTCGCGATCAGCATCGCCGTCTTCGGTTCGAACCTCCTCGGGGACGCGCTCCGCGACACCCTCGACCCCCGCCTCCGGGGCGGGTGAGGGGACCGGCGGTGCTAGAATCGCGCGGGAGCCCCCCGTGCCCGCCATGACCGACCCCCACGCCGACCTCGCGCCGCCGCCCGTCCAGCCCGGCGACCCCCGCCGCCTCGGCCTGGCGGAGCTCGTCGGGCAGCTCCTGGCCGGCGCGGCCGCGCTTGGCCGGGGCTACGAGGCGGCCGCCCCCCGGGCCCCCGAGGCGCTTCGGCGCGCCCTCCGGGAGCTGGCCCGGTCGAAGGAGGGTCTGGCGGCCACGCTGGCCCCCCTGGCCCGAGCCCTCGGGGGGCCGGGTCCCACCTCTCCGCCGCCGCACCCCCCGGAGATGGCCGGCGAGTGGGGTGTGGCCCTGGGGGAGGCGTTCCAGGGCGAGCGAGCCCTCGAGATGGCCGGCCGGCAGCTGGGCGCCCTGGCGGAGGATCCGGCAGTCCGGGCCCTGGCCGCCCGGCTGGCCGCCGGGGCGGCCCGGGACGGGGCAGAGGTCCGCAAGCTCTACCTGCGGTACTCCTAGGGCCTCCGGGCCCCTACCGGTCGCCCCCTCTCAAAGTCCCGTTTTTCTCTTTTTCGAACGGCATTTTTCCCCTTGACAGCCCCCACAGCGACCGCTAGTATCCCGCGTCAAGTGGGATGAAGTGGGATGCATGCCCACAAGCAACCGTTTTCAGGCCCATTTCGGGGTTGGGATGGGCGAGGACGGCACGGGTCGTAACGCCTGACACGGCGAGGGCTGCGGCACGGTGTTTCGCGGCAGGTACGACCACACGATCGACCCGAAGGGGCGTCTGAGCATTCCCGCGCGCTATCGCGACGAGCTGGCGGCGCGCGATGTCATGACGCTCGTTCTCAGCGAGGGCGATCACTGCGTGTCGGCGTACCCGCTCGACGAGTGGGAGAAGCTCGAGGAGGGCCTCCGCCAGCAGTCGTCGTTCCTGCCCGAGCGCCGCAACGTGGTGCGCCTCATGATTGCCAGCGCGAAGGAATGTCCGGTCGACCGCGCCGGGCGCACGCTCGTGCCGCCGGAGCTCCGCGAGTTCGCGGGCCTGAAGAAGGACGTCGTGATCGCCGGCGCGCTGGAGTTCTTCGAGATCTGGAGCCGCGATCGCTGGGTCGACTATCGCCAGTCGCTGCGCGGCGGCTACGACGAGATGACGCGCAAGCTGGCCGAGCGGAAGCCATGAGCCCAGAGGCCGAAGGCCGTCCGATCAACGACCACGGAGCGGAGGGTAGCCCAGCGAGTGTCGCGACGGGACACCGCGAGGCGCGTCACGTGCCGGTGATGCTCGACGAGGTGCTGCACTGGCTCACGCCGGTGCCGCCCGGGACGTGGATCGTCGACGGCACCGTGGGACTGGGCGGGCACGCGGCCGCGCTCCTGTCCCACGCGGCGGGGAGCCGCTTGCTGGGCCTGGACCGGGATCCGGATGCCCTCGCGCTCGCGGCGCAGCGTCTCGCGCCCTTCCAGGACCGGTGCGTTCTCCGTCACGCCGACTTCCGGCATCTGGACGCCGAGGCCCGGGCGTGCGGCGCGGCCCCCGCCCACGCCGTCCTCCTGGATCTCGGGCTCTCGTCGCTCCAGCTCGAGCGGAGCGGCCGCGGGTTCTCCTTCCAGGGCGACGAGCCGCTCGACATGCGGTTCGACACGCGGCAGCCGCTCACGGCCGCCGAGCTCATCCGGCGCACGTCCGAACCGGAGCTCGCGGACCTGATCCACGAGTACGGCGAGGAGCCGGCGGCGCGGCGGATCGCCCGGCGGCTCGTCCAGGCGCGCGTGCGGACGCCCATCCGCACGACGCGGCAGCTCGCCGAGGTCGTCGCCTCGGCCATCCCGGCGCACCGGCGCACCTACCGGATCCACCCGGCGACGCGCACGTTCCAGGCCCTCCGGATCGCGGTGAACGACGAGCTGGGGAGCCTGGACGCCGCGCTCCCGCAGGGCGCCGAGCTCCTGGCGCCGGGCGGCCGGTTCGGCGTGATCGCATTCCATTCGCTTGAGGACCGCCTCGTCAAGGGCGCCTTCCGCCGCCTGTCGCACACGGGCTGGCAGGCGCTCACGCGGAAGCCCCTGCGGCCCGGCGACGACGAGGTCCAATCCAACCCCCGATCCCGGAGCGCGCGGTTCCGGGTGCTGGAGCGAGGCGCTGCATCATGACGCGGCTGATCCACGATCAGGCTTCGACGGTTGTCCGCGAGCGCGACCGGCGTCGCCTGCGGGCCATGGCCGGGATGCTCTGCCTCGGGTGCGTGCTGGTCGGGGCGGTGCTCGGGTACGTGTGGCTCCAGGTCCAGCGGGTGCGCGTGTCCTACGGGATCGAGTCGCTCCGCGGCAGCCGCACCCGCCTCGAGGAGCAGAACCGGAAGCTCCAGCTCGAGCTGGCGTCGCTCCGCGCGTTCGCGCGTGTGGACTCGGCGGCACGGCGGCTCGGCCTCACGCCGCCCGGCCCCGACCAGATCCAGCTCGCGCGGGAGTACGTGGCCCCGGAGGGGACCGGCCGCAGCGCCGCGCTCCGCGCGGACGCCACCGACACGATCGTCCAGAAGACCGGGCGGCCTTGATTCCTTGATGACGTGCACCGGCCAGTCCGCCGCCGTGGTCGGCCCCCGGGGGACGACCGGCCTTCGGCCGGCCACGGTGACTCGGCGGTGATCGCCGGCGCGCGACCGGAGGGGCGGGACATGCGGCCGAGCCGGACTGTCCCGGCGGCCGCACCCGCCCCCGTCCGGAGACCATGACGGAGCCCAAGTCCCGGTACCGGAGCCGTGGGCTCGTCCTGACCGGCTGTCTCCTCCTGCTCCTCGGCTCGATCGTCGTCCGGCTGGGCTACCTCCAGATCCTCCGCCACGACGAGCTCGCGCGGCTCGCCGAGCGCCAGTACTCCAAGACCATCCCGCTCCGGCCCGAGCGCGGCCCGATCCTCGACCGGAACGGCTACGCACTGGCCGTCAGCGCTCCTGTCGAGTCGGTCTACGCGCTGCCGGGCAAGATCGCCGACCGCGCGGCCGTCGCCGCCGCGCTGGCCCCGCACCTCGGCGAGCGCGCGCGCGACATCGAACAGAAGCTGGCGAGCGACCGACCCTTCGTCTGGGTGAAGGTGAAGATCCCGCCCGGGGCGGCGGAGGCGATCCGGACCCAGCGTCTGCCCGGCATCGGCACGGTGCCCGAGGCGCTCCGCTTCTACCCGAACCGGGAGCTCGCCGCGCAGGTCCTCGGATTCGTCGGCCGGGACGACCGGGGCCTCGAGGGCCTGGAGCTGGCTCACGACAAGGCGCTCGCGGGCGAGGCGGGCCTGGCGCTCGTCGAGCGGGACGCCCTCGGCCGGGAGATGACGGGCCAGCCCACGATCCTGAAGGCGCCCACGCCGGGGACGGGTCTGGTCCTGACGCTCGACGCGACCGTGCAGTACCTCGCCGAGCGCGAGCTGGAGACGGCGTGGCGTTCGACCCAGGCCAAGGCGGGGATGGTCCTCGCCATGGACCCGCGGACCGGCGAGATCCTCGCGATGGCGATGCGGCCGACGTTCAACCCGAACGCATACCAGCTGGCCACGGCCGAGCAGTGGCGGAACCGCGCCGTGACCGACCCGTTCGAGCCCGGGTCGACCTTCAAGGCCATCCTGGCCGCCTCGGCCCTCGAGGATGGCGTCGTGAAGCCCGGCGATCGCTTCTACGGTGAGCAGGGCGTCATCACGGTCGCCAACAAGTCGATCCACGACTGGAAGAAGTACGGCTGGCTCACGTTCCAGCAGGTTCTCCAGTACTCCTCGAACGTGGGCGCGATCAAGGTGGGCATGCAGCTCGGCCGGGAGCGCTACTACCGGCACGTCACCGAGTTCGGCTTCGGGAGCCTGACGGGCGTCGGCCTCCCCGGGGAGAGCCGCGGCCAGCTGCGCTCGCCCGACCGGTGGTCGGGACTGTCGCTGGCGAGCATCTCGATCGGCCAGGAGATCTCGGTGACCGGCGTGCAGATGCTGGCGGCGTTCGGCGCCCTCGCCAACGGCGGCCGGATGATGCAGCCCTACGTGGTCCGCGCCGTCCTCGACCGGAGCGGGAAAGAGGTGCGGCGGATCGAGCCCCAGGCGGTCCGCCAGGTGATCTCGCCCCCGACGGCCGCGACCCTCACCGACATCCTGGCGTCGGTGGTCGCCGAGGGGACAGGGCACAAGGCCGTCGTCCCGGGATACGACGTCGCCGGCAAGACGGGGACGGCACAGAAGCCGGACCCCGTCACGCACGTCTATTCCCGCAAGCCCGGCGTGCTCTCGTTCATCGGCTTCGTTCCCGCGAGCGCCCCCCGGCTGGTGATCCTGGCCCTGCTGGACGAGCCCAAGACCGTCGTCTGGGGCTCGGAGGCGGCGGCCCCGATCTTCGCGTCGGTGGCGGCGCCGGTCCTGCGGCACCTCGACGTGACGCCGACCGAGGCCGTGCCGGCGGTCCAGATCGTGCGGGCGGGGAGCCGGGACGCGAGCCGGGAGCCGCCGGCCGAGCCGGCGGCGGGGATGTCGCCGGACGGGGAGGCGCTGATGCCGGACCTGATGGGGAAGAGCCTGCGCCAAGCGCTGGCTCTTCTTGGAGCGCTGGACGTCGACGTGGCCGTGGCGGGGCGGGGACTCGTCGTGCGCCAGACGCCCCCGCCCGGGACGCCGCTCGGTGCCGGCGCGTCCTGCCGCCTCGAGCTCGCGCCGCCCGCGCGCGGTCGGATGGAGTCCTGATGGCCGCTCTCGCCGAGTCGCGGGAGGTCCGCCTGGAGACCCTGCTCGAGGCGATGCCCGAGCGGGAGGTCCTGGGCAGGCTTCCCGGGACCGTCCGCGGCCTGACGGACGACTCTCGCCGCGTCACCGAGGGCAGCTGCTTCGTGGCGGTCCGCGGCCTCCGTGCGGACGGGCACCGGTTCATCCCTCAGGCCGTCGAGCGCGGCGCGCGGACCGTCGTCGCCGAGCCACCGGACCCGCTGCCCGGCGGCGCCATCGGGCGGATCCTGGTGCCCGACAGCCGGCGCGCGCTGCCGCGGCTCGCCGACGCGTACTTCGGCCATCCGTCGCGGGCCCTCACCGTCGTGGGCGTCACGGGGACGAACGGGAAGACGACGACGTCCTACCTCTGCGAGGCGCTCCTCCGGGCGCGCGGCCTCGCCACGGGCGTCATCGGCACGATCCAGTACGTCGTGCGAGGCCAGGCCCGCGACGCCAGCCAGACCACGCCCGAGGCGATCGAGCTCCAGGGACTGCTCGCGGAGATGGTGGCCACCGGGGTCGGTGGTGTCGCCATGGAGGTCTCCTCCCACGCCATCGCCCTCCACCGCGTGGACGCCGTGGCCTTCGACGTGGCCGTGTTCACGAACCTGACCCAGGACCATCTCGACTTCCACGGCACGATGGAGGAGTACGCGGCCACCAAGCGCCGCCTGTTCTCGGACCTCCTGCCCTCGGGCGGGAAGCCGGGGGCGACGTCCGTCTTGAACGCGGACGATCCGGTCGGCGCCGAATGGGCCACGACGCTCCCCGGCCGGGTCCTGACGTTCGGGCTGGGTTCGGGCCACCTGATCCGGCCGCTCGAGCACGAGTCGGGCCTGGGCGGCATCCGGCTCGTGGCGACGACGCCGGCGGGCCTCGTCCGGCTCGCCTCGCCCCTGATCGGCGAGCACAACGTCATGAACCTCCTCGGCGCGATCGGCGCCGGCGTGGCGCTCGGGCTCGACGCCGGCGCCATCGCCGCCGCGCTCGCCTCCGTGACCCGCGTCCCCGGGCGCTTCGAGCAGGTGGAGGCGGGCCAGGACTTCCTGGTGGTCGTGGACTACGCCCACACGCCGGACGCGCTCGAGCGGGTGCTGGAGACGGCCCGGCGCCTCACGCCGGGGCGGCTCGGCGTGGTCTTCGGCGCCGGCGGCGACCGCGATCGCACCAAGCGCCCGATCATGGGCCGGATCGCCGGCCGGCTGGCCGACCGCGCGTGGCTCACGTCGGACAATCCGCGCTCGGAGGATCCCCCCGCGATCATCGAGGAGATCGCCGCGGGTCTCGCCCGGCTGCCGCGCGAGGGCTTCGCGCGGGAGCCGGACCGGCGCGAGGCGATCCGCCAGGCCATCGCCTGGGCGCGCGCCGGCGATACGGTGGTGATCGCCGGGAAGGGCCACGAGACGTATCAGATCATCGGGGGCCAGGTCCTGCCGTTCGACGACCGCCAGGTGGCGCGGGAGTTCCTGACTGCCGGGGGCCCGCGAGGAGGCGCGCCGTGCCGCGCCTGACGCTCGCCGAGCTCGTGCGCGGCACCCAGGGCGCGCTCGTCGGGGGCCGGCTGGACACGATGATCACCGGCGTGTCGATCGACAGCCGCACCTGCCGGTCCGGTGACGCCTTCTTCGCGATCCGGGGGGCGAACCAGGACGGTCACGCCTTCGTGGCGCACGCGCGCATGCACGGCGCCGCCTGTGCGGTCACGACGCGCATCCCCGCCGGGCTGGGCGCGGAGGCGGACTTCCCGGTCGTCCTCGTCGACGACACGACGGCGGCGCTCCAGCGGCTGGGCACGGCCCACCGCCGGCGGTTCTCCATCCCGGTCGTGGCGATCACCGGCTCGAACGGGAAGACGACGACGAAGGAGCTGGTCGCGACCGTGCTGTCGGCGCGCCGGCGCGTCCTCAAGCCCCAGGCGAGCTACAACAACCAGTGGGGCGTGCCGCTGACGCTCCTCATGCTCGAGCCCGAGCACGAGGCGGCCGTCCTCGAGCTCGGGATGAACGCCTTCGGCGAGATCGCCGCGCTCGCGCAGCTCTGCCAGCCGACGGTCGGCGTGGTGACCACGATCGCGCCGGCGCACCTCGAAGGCGTCGGGTCGCTCGAGGGCGTGCAGAAGGCCAAAGGCGAGCTGGTCGAGGCGATCCCGCCCGAGGGCGTCGTGGTGCTGAACGCCGACGATCCCCTCGTCCTGGCGCTCGCCGCCCGCTCGAAGGCGCCGGTGACGACCTACGGCCAGGCCGACCGCGCCGACGTCCGGCTGGGCGACGTCGCGCTGGTCGACGGCGGACTCGCGTTCCGCCTGGTGGCCGGCCGGTCGAGCGCCGACGTCCGGCTGCCGCTCGCGGGCCGGCACAATGCGTGGCACGCGGCGGCCGCCGCGGCGGTCGGGCTCGCGCTGGGGGTGCCCCTTGACGAGGCCGCGGCCGCGCTGGCCCTGGCGGCGCCGGTGAAGGGCCGGCTCGTCTGGCGGGAGGCGGGGGGCGCCCGGATCCTCGACGACACGTACAACGCGAACCCCGTCTCCGTGCGCGCCGCGCTCGACGCGCTCCGCGAGGCCCCGGGTGGCGGCCGCCGCTGGGTGATCCTCGGCGACATGCTGGAGCTCGGTCCGCTCACCGAGAGCGCCCACCGGGAGGTCGGCGCCCTGATCGCCGCCCTGCCGGTGGCCGGGCTGGCCACCGTGGGCGCCGCGACGCGCGTGACCGCCGAGGTGGCGCGGGCTGGCGGCTGTCCCGAGGTGGCGACGTTCGCGACGCCCGAGGGCGCCGCGGCGCACATGATCGCCCGCGTGGCGCGCGGCGACCGCGTGCTGGTCAAGGGATCGCGGGGCATGCGGATGGAGCGCGCCGTCGACGCCCTCATGACGGGGCTCGCGCTCGCCGGGGAGGCGCCGCGATGCTGACCGCCCTCGCCGGCCTGGCGAAGTACCACATCCTCTTCAACGTCTTCCGGTACATCACGTTCCGGACGGCGATGGCGCTGGTGACCGCGCTCGTGATCTCGCTCTGCCTCGGGCCATGGATGATCCGGAAGCTCCGCGAGCGGCAGATCGGGGAGAACATCCGGTCCGACGGCCCGGAGCGCCACCGGGCCAAGGCGGGGACGCCGACCATGGGCGGCCTCCTGGTGCTGGGGTCGCTCGTCGTCTCGGTGCTGCTCTGGGGCAACCTCCAGAACCGCTTCGTGTGGGTCGCGCTTCTGACCACGGTCGCCATGGGCGCGATCGGGTTCTATGACGACTGGCTCAAGCTGCGGACGCGGCGCCCGCTGAAGATCCGGGAGAAGTTCCTGGCCCAGTGCCTGGTCGGCCTGGCGGTCGGCCTCTACCTGGTCCGGCACCCGTCCGACGGCGTCACCACCCAGCTCTCGGTGCCCTTCGTCAAGGAGTGGATCCCCGACCTCGGCGCCTGGTACATCCTGTTCGCGGCGCTGATCATCGTCGGCGCGTCGAACGCGGTGAACCTCACCGACGGGCTCGACGGGCTGGCGATGGGCCCGGTGATCGTCGCAGCCGTGGCGTTCGGCATCATCGCCTACGTCACCGGCAACGCGCGCCTGTCCGAGTACCTCTTCATCCTGAAGGTCCGGGGCGCGGGCGAGCTCACCGTGTTCTGCGGCGCGATGATGGGGGCCGGCATCGGCTTCCTCTGGTTCAACAGCCATCCCGCCGAGGTCTTCATGGGCGACGTCGGGTCGCTCTCGCTCGGCGGGGCGATCGGCGCCCTCGCGGTCCTGTCGAAGGCGGAGCTGCTTCTCCCGTTCATCGGCGGCCTGTTCGTCGTCGAGGCGGTCTCGGTCATCCTCCAGGTCGCCTCGTTCCGCCTGACCGGTCGACGGATCTTCCGCATGGCGCCGCTCCACCACCACTTCGAGCTGATCGGCTGGCCCGAGACCAAGGTCGTGATCCGCTTCTGGATCCTGGCGGTGCTCATGGCGCTCCTGGCGCTCACGACCCTCAAGCTCCGATGACGACCATGACGCGGGAACGGAGCCGTCCAGCCTTCCTCGACGCCCCGCGCGGGCGGGCGTGGCGCGCGGCGCTCGCCGGCCGCGCCGCGACCGTGGTCGGCCTGGCGCGGAGCGGGATTGCGGCCTGCCGGCTCCTCCAGACGCTCGGGGCGCGCGTGACCGGAACCGACGCCCGCGCGGCGGACGCGCTGTCCCCCGAGGCCCGCGCGCTCGGCGGGGACGGCGTGCGCCTCGTCCTCGGTGGCCACCCGGCGGAGGCGTTCGCCGGCGCCGATCTGGTCGTGGTGAGCCCCGGGGTGCCTGCCGATGCGGCCGAGCTCCAGGACTGCCGGGCCCGGGGCGTGCCGGTCCTGGGCGAGGTCGAGCTCGCGTACCGGACGATGACGGCGGACTTCGTGGCGATCACGGGCACGAACGGGAAGACGACGACGACGGCGCTGACCGGCGCGCTCCTCGCCGCCTCCGGGCGTCCCGTCTTCGTCGGCGGCAACATCGGCCGGCCACTGGCCTCCGAGGCGCTCGACTTCCCGGCGGATGGCTGGGTGGTCGCGGAGGTGTCGAGCTTCCAGCTCGAGACGACCGAGGCGTTCCGGCCGCGCGTGGCCGCGATCCTGAACGTGACGCCGGACCATCTCGACCGCCACGGGAGCCTCGCGGCCTACGCCGACGCGAAGGCGCGGATCTTCCGCGCCCAGGGGCGCGAGGACTTCGCCGTGCTCAACGCCGACGACCCGGGCGCCGCCGCTCTCGCGCCGCGGGCGCGGAGCCGGGTCCTCTGGTTCTCGCGCCGGGTGGCGGTCGGCGAGGGGGCCTGGGTCCGCGACGGCTGGGTGACGCTCCGTCTCGGGCGCGGAGACGAGCCGGTGTGCCCGGTCGACGAGATCCTGCTCCGCGGCGTCCACAACCTCGAGAACGTGCTCGCCGCGACGGCGTGCGCGGGCGCACTCGGCGTGTCGCCCGAGCGCCTGCGGGCGGCGATCCGCGTCTTCCGGGCCGTGCCGCACCGGATCGAGTGGATCCGCGACCGCGCCGGCGTCGCCTTCTACAACGACTCCAAGGGGACCAATGTCGACGCGACGCTGAAGGCCCTCGCGGCCTTCGACGAGCCGATCGTCCTGATCGCCGGGGGCCGCGACAAGGGCCAGAGCTTCGACGCGCTGGCATCGGCCGCGCGGGGGCGCGTCAAGGCCGCGATCGTGATCGGCGAGGGGCGCGCCACACTGGGGCCGGCCCTCCGCGCCGCCACGCTCGTCGAGGAGGCGTCGTCCATGGGCGAGGCCGTCCGGCGGGCGGCGGCGCTCGCGGCGCCCGGCGACGTCGTGCTCCTCTCGCCGGCGTGCGCGTCGTTCGACCTGTTCCGTGACTACGAGCACCGGGGCGCGGTGTTCGCCGAGGAGGTCCGGGCCCTCCCGGAGCCCTGAGCCATGCCGCGCAAGATGAGCCCTGACTACTGGCTGTTCCTGGTGGTCCTGGCCCTGCTCGGGCTGGGCGTGGTCATGGTCTACTCGGCCAGCGCCATCCTCGCGACCGACCGCTTCCGGGACGCGCACTTCTTCCTCAAGAAGCAGCTGTTCTGGGCGGTGCTGGGGCTCGGCGTCATGTGGGGCGTGATGGCGGTCGACTACCGGCGGTGGCGGCCCCTGGTCAGCCCGCTCCTGGCGCTGGCCTTCGTGCTTCTCGTCCTCGTGCTGGTGCCGCCGTTCGGCCAGTCCATCAACGGAACGCGCCGCTGGCTCCGATGGGGGCCCGTCTCGGTGCAGCCGACCGAGCTCGCGAAGCTGGTCCTCGTCGTGTACCTCGCGGACTTCCTGGCCCGGCGGCAGGCCGTGATCGACAGCCTCTGGCGCGGCGTGCTCCCGCCGCTGGTGGTGACGGGCGGCGTGGCCGGGCTGGTGCTCCTCCAGCCGGACCTCGGCTCGGCGGTGGCGATCGTGGGCGTGGTCCTCTGCATGATCTTCGTCGCGGGTGCCCGGCTCCAGCACCTCGGGATGATCGGCGGCCTCGCAGTGCCGGTCGTCGCGCTCGCGGTGTGGATGGCACCCTACCGCTTGCGCCGGATCCTGACGTTCATGGACCCATGGGCCGATCCACGGGGGGCCGGCTTCCAGATCATCCAGTCGTATCTCGCGCTCGGCGGGGGCGGGCTCCTCGGCCGCGGCCTCGGGGAGTCGAAGCAGAAGCTCTTCTATCTCCCCGAGCCCCACACGGACTTCATCTTCGCCATCCTGGGCGAGGAGCTGGGGTTCATCGGCGCGATCGCGACGGTCGCTCTCTTCGGTCTGCTCCTCTGGCGCGGGATCCGGATCGGGCTCCGGGTCGCCGACCCGTTCGGGGCGCTCCTGGCCTTCGGGGTCTCGGCCCTGCTGATCAACCAGGCCGTGGTGAACCTGGGCGTCGTGGTGGGGCTCTTCCCGACCAAGGGCCTGCCGCTTCCCTTCGTGTCCTCGGGCGGCTCCTCGCTCCTGGTGGCGATGGCGGCGGTGGGCATCCTCCTCAACATCTCGCAGCGGGCCGAGATCTGAGGCCATGACGGGGACCCGCGTCTTCAAGCGCTACCAGCAGGTCCACTTCGTGGGCATCGGCGGCGTCGGCATGAGCGGCCTCGCGGAGGTGATCCTGACGCTCGGCTTCCGCGTCACGGGGTCCGACGCTCGGCGAAGCGAGTCGGTCGAGAGGCTGGAGCGCCTCGGCGCGAAGGTCCACGTGGGCCACGCCGCCGGCCACATCGAGGGTGCGCACGTCGTCGTGTACTCGTCCGCCGTCGCGCGTGACAACCCCGAGCTCCAGGCCGCCCGCCAGCGCGGCATTCCGGTGATCCCGCGCGCGGAGATGCTCGCCGAGCTGATGCGGGTCAAGTACGGGATCGCCATCGCCGGGACGCACGGGAAGACGACGACCACGTCGATGGTCGGGGCGGTTCTGGCCGAGGCCGGGTTCGACCCGACGCTCGTCGTGGGCGGCCGGGTCACCGCCCTCGGAGCGAACGCGCGGCTGGGGCAGGGCGAGTTCCTCGTCGCCGAGGCCGACGAATCCGACGGCTCCTTCCTCCGCCTGACCCCGACAATGGCCGTCGTCACCACGATCGACGCCGAGCACCTCGACTACTACCGGGACCTCGCGGCGATCCGCGAGGCCTTCCTGTCGTTCGTCAGCAAGGTGCCGTTCTACGGGGCGGCCGTTCTCTGCGCCGACCAGCCGGACATCCAGGCGATCCTCCCGCGCGTGGAGAAGCGCGTGATCACCTACGGGCTCACCGCGCCCGCCGACCTGGTCGCGGCCTCGGTGCGGCTCAGCGAGCTGACCGCGCGCTTCGAGGTGCTCCACAAGGGGGACTCCTTGGGCGAGCTCCGCCTCCAGGTGCCGGGCCTCCACAACGTCGCCAACGCCCTCGCGGCAACCGCGGTCGGGCTCGACCTGGAGGTGCCGTTCGCAGCCGTGCAGCGGGCGCTCGCCGCCTTCACCGGCGTCCAGCGCCGCTTCCAGGTCAAGGGCGACGTCGGCGGGATCCTCCTGGTCGACGACTACGGCCACCATCCGGCGGAGATCCGGGCAACCCTGGCGGCCGCCCGCCAGGGGTTCGCGCGCCGGCGGGTGGTGGTGTTCCAGCCGCACCGCTACACGCGCACGTTCCACCTGTACGACGAGTTCCTCACGGCGTTCGACGACGCCGACGTGCTGATCGTGACCGACATCTATCCGGCGGGTGAGCCGCCGATCCCCGGGGTCCATGCCCGGAAGCTGGCCGAAGGGATCGCGGGACGCACCGGCCGCGACGTCCGATACGTGGGTGACCGGGCCGAGGTGGCGGAGGCTCTGCTCCGCGCCGTCCGGCCCGGCGACTTGGTCCTGACCCTCGGGGCCGGCGACGTGGGTGCGATCGCGGACCAGGTGCGCGAGCGCCTGGCCGCGCGCGAGACCCCGCCCGCGGCCCCGGGCGGAGAAGGAGACCGGCATGCTGGGTGAGATCCGCGGCGAGGTGCGCTTCAAGGAGCCGCTCGCGTTCCACACGTCGCTCCGCTGCGGCGGACCGGCGGACATCTTCATCATTCCGCAGGACGTCGACGACGTGCGGAAGACGCTGATGTTCGCCGACAAGGAGAAGCTGCCCGTCGCGATCCTGGGGAGCGGGCACAACACCATCGTGCGGGACAGGGGGTACCGCGGGATCGTGCTGAAAATCGAGGGTTGCCTCGGCCGGATGGAGTTCCACGGCGAGGAGGTCACCATCGGCTGCGGGGCCGGCCTGTCGACCATGATCCGCGAGGCGGCCGCGATCGGCCTCGGCGGGATCGAGTGCCTGGTGGGCATTCCCGCGACGGTCGGCGGCGCGCTGGCGATGAACGCCGGCACGCACGACGGCGCCATCTGGGACTTCGTCTCGGCGGTGTACTTCCTCCACGCCGACGGCACCATCGGGGAGCTGAAGCCCGCGCCGGGGTTCTCGTACCGGGCCTTCTCCCTCCCGACCGGAGTGATCCTCCTCGGCGTGCGCCTCCAGCTCCACCGGAAGCCGCAGAAGGAGATCCTCGCCGAGATCCGCGCCCGGCTGAAGCACAAGAAGGCGACGCAGCCGATGGCGCTCGCGGCCGTGGGCTGTGTCTGGAAGAACCCCGATTTCGACCACGTGGCCCGGCTCCTCGAGAAGGCCGGCCTCCGGGGCAAGCGCGTGGGCGGCGCCGAGATCTCCGCGAAGCACGCCAACTTCATCCTCAATCGGGGCGGCGCCTCCGCGCAGGACGTCCTCGGCCTCTTGGACCTCGCCTTCGACCGCGTCCACAGCCAGACGGGCATCCGGCTCACCACGGAGCTCCGGATCCTGGGAGAGTGAGAACGTCGTGACGCGCGCCGCATGGGACGACCCAGCCCCGTGAGACCGCCGACCGCAACCGGGTCGCCGCGGGTCGAGGGCCGACGCCTCCGGTCGGCCGACGAGGGCCGTCCCGTCGGCGTGCCCGCGCCCCGCACCCTGTCGGGCCCGCGCGCCCGTCCCGTCCCGTCCACCGACCTGGCGTCCCGCTCGCGGCTGATCGCCAACCAGCGCCACCGCACGCGGCTTGCCGGCCGCTCGCTCCGCCTCCTGGCCCGAATCACCGTCCTCGGCGTCACGCTCGCCGGACTCGGGGTGGCGGCGTTCGTCGCCTGGGACTGGGTGAGGCGAACGCCGCTCCTCGCCACGCGCGCCGTGGAGGTCACGGGCGCCCATCGCCTCGACGAGACGACCGTGCGCGCCGCGGCTGGCATCGAGCCGGGGACGAACCTGTTCGCCGTGGACGTGGCCGCCGCCGAGGACCGCGTGGCGAGCCTGCCGGGCGTCCGGCGGGCCCACGTGGTGCGCCACCTGCCCGGACGCGTGACCGTGCTGGTCGAGGAGCGCGAGCCATACGCCCTGGTGAACGCGGGCGGCCTCCACTGGGTCGATGCCGAGGGATACCTGGTGACGACCGACGCGCGGCCCGGGTCGACGGGACTGCCGATCCTGACGGGCGTGGGCGCGCCGGCTCCCGGGGCGAGCGCGCCGTCCGAGACCCTCCGGTCCGGACTCGCGCTGCTCCACGTGCTCCAGCGCACGTCCGGGCGGCTCACCACGCGCGTGTCCGAGGTGGACCTCTCGCGCCCCCACGGCCCGGTCCTCTACCTGGTCGACGGTATCGAGGTCCGGCTCGGCCCCGACGGCTGGAGCGACCGGCTCGCGCGCCTCGACGGCGTGCTGGGGGAGCTCGACGCCCGGGGCGAGCGCGTGGCCTCGGTGGACCTCCGGTTCCGGGACCAGGTCGTGCTCACGCCTCGCTCGTCGCCGCCGTCCGCGGGCCCGGCCAAAGGGCCGGCCGCCGGCCGGCGCCGCCCGGGCGGGGACTCCCCCACCATCGCAACGCCGGCCGCGGCTGGCCTGGAGCGACGCTGACCGTGCGTAGGACGCAGAACATCATCACGGGACTGGACGTCGGGACGACGAAGATCTGCGCCGTGATCGGCGAGGTGACCCCCACCGGCGTGGACATCATCGGCATCGGGCAGCACCCCTCGCGTGGGCTCCGCAAGGGTGTCGTCGCGAACGTGGAGTCGACGGTCGAGGCGATCAAGCGCGCGGTATCCGAGGCCGAGCAGATGGCCGCGGTCGAGGTGGACGCCGTGTACGTCTCGATCGGCGGGGGCCACATCCGGGGCGTCAACAGCCAGGGTGTGGTGGCGGTGCAGGGCCGCACGCGCGAGGTCACGGCGGTCGACGTCGCCCGCGCCGTCGACGCCGCGCGGAACGTGAGCCTGCCTCCCGACCGCGAGATCCTTCACGTGCTGACCCAGGGCTTCACCGTCGACGACCAGGACGGCGTGCGGGAGCCCGTCGGCATGCTGGGCAGCCGGCTCGGCGTGTCGGTGCACCTGGTCGCCGGCGCCGCGACCGCGGTCCAGAACGTCGTGCGGAGCGTCAACCGGGCCGGCCTGACGGTGGAGGACGTCGTGCTCCAGGCGCTCGCCTCCGGTGAGTCGGTGCTGACGCCCGACGAGCGCGAGCTGGGCGTGCTCCTGATCGACGTGGGCGGGGGGACGACGGACGTCGCCCTGTTCCGCGACGGGGCCGTGTGGCACACGGCGGTGATCCCGCTCGGCGGGGACCACATCACGAACGACATCGCGGTGGGGCTCCGGACGCCGCCGCCGTCCGCCGAGGAGCTGAAGAAGCTCTACGGGTGCTCCCAGGCCAGCCTCGTCCTCGAGGACGAGACGGTGGAGGTGCCGTCGATCGGCGGCCGGAAGCCGCGGGTGCTGTCGCGCCAGACCCTGGCCCGGATCGTCCAGGCGCGGGTGGAGGAGATCCTGACGCTGGTGGCCCGCGGCGTGAGCCAGGCCGGACTCGACGACGCGGCCACCGCCGGCGCCGTGGTCACCGGCGGGGCAACGGTCATGGAGGGCGTCCCGGAGCTGGCCGAGACGATCCTCGACCTCCCGGTCCGGCGCGGGATCCCGAAGTGGGTCGGCGGGCTCTACGAGCAGGTGGAGAACCCGGGGTTCGCAACGGCGGTGGGGCTGGTGCTCACCGGTGCCCGGCGGGACGGCCCGCCGATCGCATCGAGCCGGCTGCCGGGGATCGGCGAGGGCTGGCCCGGCGTGGGTCGGACAGCGCGACGCGTCCGAGAGTGGCTGCGGGAGATCTTCTGATGGGGCGGGGACGCCGCAAGCGACAGCAGGGGAGCGATCCGGCCGGCGCCGAGCGCCGGCCGAAAGAGGGAGAGGGAACGATGCGGGAGGAGCTCATCTTCCGGTTGGAGGAAGAGGATCGGGAACTGGCGGCGAAGATCCGGGTCGTCGGGCTCGGCGGCGGCGGATCGAACGCCGTGAACCGGATGATCAGCTCGCGCTTCACCGGGGTCACGTTCGCGGTGGCGAACACCGACGCCCAGGCGCTCCGCGCGTCGCCGGCCCAGATCAAGATCCAGCTCGGCACCAAGCTCACGGGCGGGCTCGGCGCCGGCTCCGACCCCGAGGTCGGTCGCCGGGCGGCCAGCGAGGACCGGGAGCTCCTCCAGCAGACGCTCACCGGCGCGGACATGGTCTTCATCACCGCCGGGATGGGCGGCGGCACTGGCACCGGCGCTGCGCCGGTCGTGGCGGCGATCGCCAAGGAGCTCGGCGCGCTGACCGTGGCGTGCGTCACGAAGCCGTTCCAGTTCGAAGGGCCGCGGCGGATGCGCCAGGCCGACGCGGGCATCCAGGAGCTCCGCGGGATCGTGGACACGCTCCTCACGATTCCCAACCAGCGCCTGCTCACCGTCGTCGAGAAGGGCACGTCGCTCCAGGAGGCCTTCAAGGTCGCGGACTCCGTGCTCCAGCAGGCGGTCCAGGGGATCTCGGACCTCATCCTGGTCCCGGGTCTCATCAACCTGGACTTCGCGGACGTGCGCACCATCATGTCGGGGATGGGGATGGCGCTCATGGGCACCGGCATCGGCCGGGGCGAGCATCGCGCCGTCGACGCGGCGCAGAAGGCGATCGCGAGCCCGCTGCTCGAAGAGACCTCCATCCAGGGCGCGCGGGGCGTCCTGATCAACATCACCGGCGGCTCGGACCTCACGCTCCACGAGGTGAACGAGGCCGCCAGCACCGTGGCCGAGGCCGCAGAGGGCGACGCAAACATCATCGTGGGCGCCGTGGTGGACGAGGCCCTCGGGGACGAGATCCGGGTTACCGTCATTGCGACCGGGTTCGACGACGCGCGGGGCATGGCGCACCCGGTCGCCTCGACGGCGGCGGCGGGTGCGGCCGCGACCGCGGCGTCCGGCGGCCGGACCGTGGATCTCAAGGCGTACCGCGGGGGCGACCGTCCGTCGCCGTGGCGCCGGCCGCGGGCCGACGGCGTGCGCGCGGACGGGCTGGATCAGGTGGCCGACGACCTCGACATCCCGGCGTTCCTGCGCCGACAGGCCGACTGAGCCGGCGGCGAGCGGCCTGACGCCGCCCCGGACCGCGCGAGCGGCCGGGCGGGCGCGTCCGGGATCGACGATGGTGAGCTGGCACGGGGAGCCGCCTTCCCACGCCGCGCTGCCCGCGCTGGCGGCGGCCGGCGTGCGGCACGCCTTCACGACCCGCCACCAGGGGAGCTTCGACGCCGTGTCCGCTCCCGCCGGCCCGTTCGGCGTCGATCGTCGCTGGCCGGTGCTCGACGCGCTCGGCCTCGCGCCGGAGCGCATCCGCTACGTGCGGCAGGTTCACGGCGACGCGTGCCTGGACGCGGACGCGCCGGGGATGGGCGCGCTCGTCGGGGTCGGCGACGCGCTCTTCACCCGGCGGCGGGGCGAGCCACTGGCGATTTTCACCGCCGACTGCGTCCCGCTGATCGTCGTCGATCCGGAGCGCCCGGCCCTCGGGATGGCGCACGCCGGATGGCGCGGCACCGTGCGGGGGATCGCGGGCCGGCTGGTGGCGGCGCTGGTCGAGCAGGCCGGGGCGCGCGCGGACCGGCTCCGGGCGGCGATCGGGCCGTCCATCGGCCCGTGCTGTTACGAGGTGGACGAGCCGGTGATCGGACCGCTCCGGGCCGCGTTCCCGGCGGCGTGGGAGCGTTGGGCCGCCCCCGGCGCCCCGGGCCGTCCCGGACGCTGGTGGCTCGACCTGTGGGCGGCGAACGCCGATCAGCTGGCGGCGGCGGGTGTGCCGCCCGGGGCGATCGCGAGCCCGCGCCTCTGCACGGGCTGCCGCCAGGACCTGTTCTTCTCGTACCGCAAGGAGGGGCTCGCGGGGCGGCTCGCCACGCTCGCCGTGCTCGAGTAGACGCGCGCCGCGCGAGTCTCGCGTGGCGCCGGGCGAGCGAACCCGCTACAATACCGGCGCGCATGAGCGAGAGCGATATCCGCGCGAACCTCGCCGCCGTGGACGAGCGGATCGCGGCGGCGGCCCGCCGGGCCGGCCGCCGCGAGGACGCCGTGCTCCTGGTGGCGGTGTCGAAGACCGTCGACGTCGAGCGCGTCCGGCAGGCGGTCGCCGCGGGCGTGCGCGCCCTCGGCGAAAACCGGGTTCAGGAGGCGCGGGAGAAGATCGCGGCGCTCGGCCGTCCGGTGCCGTGGCACCTGATCGGGCACCTCCAGACGAACAAGGTGAAGGACGCCGTGGACGGCTTCGACCTCATCCACTCGGTCGACCGGCTGCCGCTGGCCGAGGCGCTGTCCCGCCGGGCGGCGGAGGCCGGGCGCCGGGTCGACGTGCTGGTGCAGGTGAACGTCGCGGAGGAGCCGCAGAAGGGCGGCCTCCGTGGCGACGAGCTCCGCGCGGCGCTCGAGGCCATGGCGGCGCTCCCGGGGCTCCGGCTGCGCGGTCTCATGACGATCCCGCCCCTGCCGCACGACCCCGAGGACTCTCGGCCGCACTACAAGGAGATGCGGCGGCTGCTCGACGCCGCGCGGGGCTGGGGGCACGGGGCCGATTTCTCGGAGCTGTCGATGGGGATGAGCGGGGACTTCGAGGTCGGGGTCGAGGAGGGGGCGACGATCGTCCGCGTGGGGACCGCGATCTTCGGTCCCCGGGGCGGCTGACGGCGTGAGCGCCCGGGGCGCTCGGGCCGCGCTCGGCGGAGAGGGCTGATCATGTCGATCCGGGACAAGCGCATCGGGTTCGTGGGGGCGGGCAACATGGGCGAGGCCATGGTCCGCGGCCTCACCAAGACGGGCCTCATGCCCGTCGGGCACCTCCTGATGACCGACGTCCGCGGCGACCGGCTCGAGGACCTGAAGCGTCTCTACGGCATCGTCATCGTCCCCGACAACGTGACGCTCGTCCAGCGATCCGACGTCGTCATCCTCGCCGTCAAGCCGCAGATCCTCGGCGACGTGCTGGACGAGATCGCTCCCGCCACGCCCGGGAAGCTCCTGATCTCGATCGCGGCCGGCGTGTCGACGAGCGAGATCCGGCGCCACCTCCCTCCCGGCACCCGGACGATCCGGGTCATGCCGAACACGCCCGCGCTCGTCCTCGAGGGCGCCACCGCGATCGCCCACGCCACCGGGCTCGACGACGGTGACATGGACACCGCCCGCCAGATCTTCGAGGCCGTCGGACGCGCCGTGATCCTGGACGAGGGGATGATGGACGCGGTGACCGGGCTCTCGGGTTCCGGCCCCGCGTACATCGCGGTGGTGGTCGAGGCTCTCGCGGACGGCGGGGTGCGCGTCGGGCTGGACCGGAAGACGGCGATGACGCTGGCCCTCCAGACGGTGCTCGGGTCGGCGCGCCTCCTGATCGAGACCGGGATGCACCCCGGGCAGCTCAAGGACATGGTGAGCTCGCCGGGCGGGACCACGATCGCGGGCATCCACACGCTCGAGATCGGGGGCCTCCGCCGGACCCTGATCGACACGGTCGAGCGCGCGACCCACCGGTCGCGCGAGCTGGGCCAGGGGCGATAGGGCGGCGCCGTGTACGTGCTCGGCGACTTGCTGCTCGCCGTCGCGAAGCTGGTGGACTACATCCTCTACGCCTACATGTGGATCGTCGTGATCCGGGCGCTCGTGTCCTGGGTGAACCCCGATCCGTGGAACCCCATCGTCCGGTTCCTGTACCAGGCGACCGAGCCCGTGCTCCGGCCGATCCGGCGCCGCCTTCCCCAGAGCGCGATCGACTTCTCGCCTCTGGTCCTCATCCTCGGCATCTACTTCCTCCAGTGGTTCCTGGTCCCGGTTCTGGTGAAGACGGCCTACCGGCTCGGGTGACGTGGAGGCTCAGGAGGAGCTCCGATGCGCATGACCGCGACGGATATTCGGCAGCAGCAGTTCGCGGTGCGGCTCTTCCGGGGGTTCGACCCCCAGGAGGTCGACGCGTTCCTCGAGGAGATGGCCGACGATTTCGACGAGCTCGGCCGCGAGAACGCCCTCCTCAAGGAGCAGCTCGTGCAGCTCGAGGAGAAGTCCCGCGGCGTCGAGGGGCGGGAGAGGACGCTCCAGGAGACGCTCGTCACGACGCAGAAGATCGCCGAAGAGTTCAAGGAGAACGCCCGGCGCGAGGCGGAGCTGGTCCTGCGCGAGGCGCACCTCCGCGCCGAGAAGTTCATGCAGGACGCCCGCGAGGAGCACGCGAAGCTCACCACCGAGGTCAACGGGCTCCGGCGTCTTCGCCGCCAGCTGGCCGACGAGCTCATGGGGGTGCTCAACGCGCACAAGCGGCTCGCGGAACAGGCCCTGGCGGAGGGCGATGCCTCCTCCTGAGGCCCGCCTGACCGTCGACGTCCGCCCCCGCGCCGGCCGTGACGAGATCGTCGGCTGGCAGGGCGGTCACCTCCGCGTCCGGGTGAGCGCGCCCCCCGCGGACGGCGCGGCCAACGAGGCGGTCCGGACGCTCCTCGCGGCGCGCCTCGGCGCCGCGCGCTCGCGGATCGAGATCGTCCGCGGTCACGCGGCGCGCACCAAGCTCGTGCGCGTCGTCGGGCTCGACCCCGCCGCCCTCGCCGCCCGACTCGCGATGCCCGGAGCCGGCGCGGCGCCGGCCCGCCCCGCCGCGCGCCTGGCCTAGTGGGCGCGCCTCCGCTCGCGGTCGTCCCCATTAGCTGGCAGCACGACCGGCTGGTGCTCCTGGACCAGCGGCGACTGCCCGGGGAGGAGGTCTACCTCGAGTGCCGGACGTGGCCCGAGGTGGCCGACGCGATCCGGACCCTCGCGGTCCGCGGCGCGCCGGCGATCGGCGTGGCGGCCGCCTACGGGGTGGCGCTCGCCGGGCTCACGAGCCCCGCGCGCGACGCCGAGGCGCTCTTCCGAGACCTCGAGACGGCCACCGCCGGCCTCGCCGCCACCCGGCCGACCGCGGTCAACCTCTTCTGGGCCCTCGATCGCATGCGGCGCCACGCGGCCGCTCGGCGGGCGGAGTCGCCCGCGGAGCTGCGCGCGAGCCTCGTGAGCGAGGCGGAGCGCATCTTCGACGAGGACCTGGCGGCCAACCGGCGGCTCGGCGCCCACGGAGCGGAGCTCGTCCCCGCGGGCGCGCGGATCCTGACCCACTGCAACGCCGGGGGGCTCGCGACCGCGGGCTACGGGACCGCCCTCGGCGTCGTGCGGGGCGCCGTCGAGACCGGGCGGAGGCCCTTCGTCTGGGTCGACGAGACGCGGCCGGTGCTCCAGGGCGCGCGGCTCACCGCCTGGGAGCTGGCGCGCGAGGGCATCCCGCACGCCGTCATCGCGGACGTCGCGGCGGCCTCGACGATGGCCCGCGGCGAGGTCGACCTGGTCGTGGTGGGCGCCGACCGGATCGCCCGCAACGGCGACACCGCCAACAAGATCGGGACCTATGGCGTGGCGGTGCTGGCGCGCCACCACGGCATCCCGTTCTACGTCGCCGCGCCCTTCTCGACGATCGACGTCTCGATCGCCGACGGCTCCGCGATCCCGATCGAGGAGCGCGACCCGCGCGAGGTCCAGGAGCTCGCGGGCCGGCGGATCGTGCCCGCGGCCTCGCCGGCGCGCAACCCGGCCTTCGACGTGACCCCCGCCGCGCTGATCACCGCGATCATCACCGAGCGCGGCGTCCACCGGCCCCCGTACCACTTCGAGGCGTAGCCCGGGCCTGTCGCCCGTCCAAGGAGTTCCCATGAAGAAGTATCACCTGCTCGCGCCCGGTCCGACCCCGATTCCCCCCGAGGTCCTCCAGGCGATCGCCCAGCCGATCCTCCACCACCGTACGCCGGAGTTCGAGGCGCTCTTCGGACGCGTCCGGGCCGGCCTCGCCGAGCTGATCGGGACGCGGAGCGAGGTCATGATCCTCGCGGCCTCGGGCACGGGGGCGCTGGAGGCGGCGGTCGTCAACCTCTGCTCGCCCGGCGACGAGGTGCTGGTCGTCCAGTGCGGCAAGTTCGGCGAGCGGTGGACCGGCATCGCCCGGGCGTTCGGTCTCACCGCCCACACGATCGACGCCCCGTACGGCGAGACCGTGGCGCCCGAGCGCGTCGCGGCGGCGCTGTCGGCCCATCCCCGGGCGCGCGCGCTCTTCGTGACCCAGAGCGAGACGTCGACCGGCGTGCTCGAGGACGTCGAGGCCTACGCCGCCCTCACGCGGGGCACCGACACGCTTTGCGTGGTGGACACCGTCTCCTCGCTCGCGGTCGTGCCGTGCCCGATGGATGCCTGGGGGATCGACGTGGTGGTCGCGGGCTCGCAGAAGGGGCTCATGTGCCCGCCGGGCCTCGCCTTCGTCGCCCTGAACGACCGCGCCTGGCGGGCAGCCGCGCAGGCCCGCTGCCCGCGCTTCTACTGGGACCTTCCCACCGAGCGGGGATGGCAGGCGAAGAACCAGGGTCAGTTCACGCCCGCCGTCTCCCTCCTCGCGGGGCTCGACGTCGCGCTCGGGCTGCTCGAGGCTGAAGGACTCCCCGAGGTCTTCCGGCGTCACGACCGGCTGGCCCGCGCCGCGCGCGCGGGCGCCGAGGCGGTCGGGCTCGCCCTCTTCGCCCGGGCGACGCCGAGCCCGGCCGTGACGGCCATCGTGCCGCCGCGGGGCATCGACGGCGAGGCAGTCGTGCGGGCGTACGGCCAGGACGACAACATCACCATCGCGGGCGGCCAGGGGGAGATGAAGGGGAAGCTCTTCCGGCTCGCCCACCTCGGCTGGGTCGACGAGTCCGATCTGATCGTCGGCCTGGCCACGCTCGAGCGCGTCCTCGTTCGGCTCGGCGTACCCGTGGAGCTAGGCGTGGCCGTCGGTGCCGCGCAGCGGATCTTCGCCAAGGACGGTTGACCGTGGGCGCGACCTGAGGCCCGATCCGCGCCGGTGTACGCGTGGCTGGTCCCGCGGATCGTCTTCCCGCTTCACGGGCGGCTGACCGGCCGCCGGTCCTGGACGGAGTACCGGCAGCTTCGTGCGCTCCAATGGGAATCGCGGGACGCCCTGGAGACCCGGAGCCTCGCGAAGGTCCGCGCGGTCGTCGGGCACGCGATGGCCCACGTGCCCTTCTACCGGGAGCGCCTCCAGGAGGCGGGCGTCCGGCCCGAGGCGCTCCGGACGCTCGACGATCTGGCGCGGCTGCCACTCACTCGCAAGGCGGCGCTCCGCGACAGCCCAGCCGATCACGCGCTCGCCGACAACGTTCCGGCCTCGCGGCGGCTAGCGACCATCACGTCGGGCTCCACGGGGTTTCCGTTCGCGTTCCTCCGGGACGCGGCCGGCGTGGACGGCGTCATCGCCGCCCACCTGCTCAGCCTGGAGTGGGCCGGCGCCGCGATCTGGCAGACACACATCGACGTCGTCAATAGCGCGGACCGACCCATGCCGTCGGCCGTCCCGCCGCCCTCGCGGCTCGAGTGGTGGGCCCGTCGCGCGCTCCTGGGCGAGGGAGTGATCACGCTGTCCGGCGTGGCCCTGGCCCCCGAGGAGTTCGTGGCGCACAGCCTCTCCGTCTCGCGCCGCGGCTACTTCGTTCGCGGCTACACCGCGTACCTGGCCCGGCTCGCCTGGCGCATGCTGGAGGCGGAGACCAAGCTGCCCGTTCCGCCGCGCGTGGTGATGAGCGGCGGCGAGCCCCTGTCCGAGCGCGACGCGCGGGCGATCGGCCGGGCGTTCGGCTGCCGGGTGGTCAACCAGTACGCCGCCTGGGAGGCACCCCACATGGCGCAGACGTGCCCCGACAACCCCGCGGTGCTCCACGTGAACAGCGAGCGCGTGGCGCTCCGCGTCGTCGGGGACGACGGTCGGTCCGTGGCGCCGGGGACACGCGGGCGGATCGTCGTGACGGCCCTCGACAACTACGTGATGCCGTTCATCAACTACGAGATCGGCGATGCGGGAGTGGCTGGTCCGGCATGCCCGTGCGGGCGGGGATTCCCGACCCTGCTGAGGGTCGAGGGCCGCTTGGGCGAGGCGATCCGGATGCCGTCCGGCCGGCTGCTCTCACCCGCGACCCTGGACCGCGGGTTCCGCTACTGCAGCGACGCCGTGCGGGAATACCAGGCGGAGCGCACGGCCGACGACGTCCTCACGGTCCGGGTCGTCCCCACGTCGCGCTTCACGCCGGAGACCACGGCGACGCTGCGGGCCGAGCTGACGGAGATGGCGGGCCCGGGTATGGAGATCCGGATCGACGTCGTCGCCGAGATCCCGCTGGAGCCATCCGGCAAGCGCTTCGTGATCCGGCCGCGCGGTGGGGAGCCGCCAGCGAGCCCGCGAGACGGTCGCGCCGGAATCCGCGAGCCGGCCTGAGGCCTGACGCGCCGGTCTACGCCACGGGGGCGCGTGGGCGGGCGTCCTCCTCGAGCGGCACGAACACGCGCCCCTGATCGTCGAGGCGCACCCGCCCCCTCACGAGGGGCGGGCGCCACGGTCCGATCGTCCAATACCCCACGGTCCCGACAACGGCGCGCCGGAGCTCCCGCTCGGCAACGCGGCGGGCCGAGTCGTTCCACGCCGCGATGAGGCCGATGAGCCGCCGGTGTCCCCGCTCGCGAGCCCGGTGCATGGCCGCCACCGTCGCCGCCGCATAGAGACCCCGCCGCCGCCGCGACGGATGCGTGTAGACGTCGACGATCCACAGATCCCCGTCGAGGGGGCGGACGACGCGGTGGAGGTACGGGAGGTGGGCCTCCGCGCTCGTCTCCCACCGCCAGTGCGCGGGGATGTCCCCCGCCCAGCCGACCCAGCACTCCTGACCCTCGTGAAGGCGCCGCCGGACCTCGGCCGCGGCGAGGGTGGGGCTCTCCGCAAGAAGCCGCGGGATCTCGCCGACGGTGAGGCGTCGCCAGACGACATCGGAGGCGGGCGCGATCGGTGGCAGCGGGCCAGTGAGGTCCTTCACGGTCACGAGGAACTCGCGCCGGACCAGCCAGCCTGGCGCCGTCCGGGCCAGCCGCACGACGCCGATGGTCCGTCGGGCATCCAGGATCCGGTGCGCGAGGCGACGGAGGGCACGGTCGCGCGTCATGCCGTCACGTCGCGGCAACGTGGGACTTCACCAGGAGCCGCTTGCCGGACGCCTCGACCGGGATGCGGTCGACCGGATCCACGCTCACGTTCACGCCGGGGCCGAGGAATGTCTCGAGCTCCGCCCGGAGCCAGTCCACCCGCTCGGGCGTGAGGCGGGCGGTGGGCACCACCTTGAACACGACGCGCTCCGGGGCCGTCTGGACGGCCTGGTATTCCCAGATGTACGGATGGGCCCGCGCCCGGATGTTGAGGAACCGGCAGAGCGCGATGGGCAGGACCGTCCGCCCCGCCGGCGTCCGGAGCACCTCGCCGAGCCGGCCCTCGAGGCTCGCGAGCGTCGGGAACCCCCGGCCGCAGACGCAGCTCTCGCCGGCGACCGCCCAGTCCCCGATCTCGTAGTTGATGAACGGCATTACGTGGTTCGCCAGATCGGTCACGACCACCCGCCCCACCTCACCCGGCGGCGTCGCCGAGCCATCCTCGCGAACCACTCTGAGAATCGCGCGCTCGCTGTTCACGTGGAGCACCTCGGGATTGTCCGGGCAGGTCTGGGCCATGTGGAGCACTTCCCAGGCCGAGTAGTGGTTGGCCGTGCGGCAGCCGAACGCCTGTTCGATCGCGCGCCGGTTGAGCAGCGAGAGCGTCTCCGCGTACGTGAACACGACTCGCGGAGGCGAAGGTATCTCCACGCCCGACTCGAGCAGCTCCCTCGCGATGCGCGCGATGTACGAGGGGAACCCCCAGATCGCGTAACCGCCCTCTCCGACGGACCGTCGGATCCGGCCGCAGAGCTCCGCGACGTTGGGCTCGAAGTCCGACAGGCGGATCGTCCGCTCGCCCAGGGCGAGGCTGGTGGCGGCAGCCCGCATCCAGGCGATGGACGTCGCGGCCGCCGACGCGTGGGCCGGCCCCGGGATCCAGAGCATCGTCCCGCCGAACGGAGCATTCGCCCATTCCCGGAAGAGCATGTAGGAGCCGAGCCACACCTCCGACGTGGCGCGGTCCGTGAAGAACCGGAACGGCATGCCGGTCGACCCCGCGGTGCTTCCGGCCGCCCGTCGCCGGGCCGGCAGGTTGTCCGCCAGGACGCGACCCGCTGGGTCGGGGCGCAGGTCGGCCTTGCGGCTGATCGGGATCCGCGACAGGTCGGTGACCGAGCGAATCTCATGGGGATCGACTGCGGCTCGACGTAGCAGATCGCGGTAGTAGGGGACGTGCGCGTACGCGTGGGACACGATCGCCCGGAGCTTCTCGAGGGCGCGCGCCTCGAGTTCCGCCGTCGGCCGCCACTGAAGCTCGCGCAGGCGACGGAGCTCTCCCCACGGGCGCCGCCCGGTCAGACGTTCGTACGCGGCGGGGACCTGCGCTCTGAGCCAGTCCCGCATGAGAGAGTGCCTATTCGCATCCTATCGCGAATTCAGCATGGCGGGCGGCTCCACCGCGATGCGATGGCCCGACGATCACTGGCCTCGGGCGCACCGTCGAGGCCACGGCGCCGGACTGGCCAGGAATGTCGCGCGTGGTACCTTGGCTCGTGTCACGAGCCTGGACTCGCAGCACCGCCGCGGCGCTAGCCAACACACCCGGAAGGCGATTGACGACCGTGCGAGCGCTCCGGCCTGGAGGGCTCGGCCGTGCCCGGGCTCGGACGGCCTCCCGGTGACTCTGGCCGCTCAACGGCTCTGCCGCGACATGCTAGCGAGCGGACCTCACGATCCGCATGCGTTCGGCGCCATGGCGACGGCTATCTGGCTGGCCGCGGATGGCGACAGGCCGGGACCCTAGCCGAGATGGCTCCGGCATTGCTCCTTGGCTGTGAGGGTGTCAGCAAGGCCTACGGGGCGCGGACGCTCTTCGACGGCCTGTCGCTGGGGCTCCTCGAGGGGGATCAGGTCGGCCTCGTCGGGCCGAACGGCTCCGGCAAGTCCACCCTCCTCAAGATCCTCGCCGGACTCGAGCGGCCGGACCGCGGCACGGTCGCCGTGCGCGGCGGTGTTCGCGTCGGCTATGTGGCGCAGGATCCGGTCTTCCCCGGGGGCGGCACGGTCGAGGACGCGATCGCCGCCGCCCTGACCGGCGTCGAGGAGGATGAACGCCCCGCGCGCGTGGCCGAGACGCTCGGCCGCGCGGGGTTCACCGACGGGCGCGTGTCCGCCGACGCGCTCTCGGGCGGCTGGCGGAAGCGCCTGGCGATCGCGCGCGAGCTGGCCTTGGCGCCTGACGTCCTGCTGATGGACGAGCCCACCAACCATCTGGACGTCGACGGCATCCTCTGGCTCGAGGAGCTTCTCGCCGACCGGGCGCGCGCCGTCCTCGTGGTGAGCCACGACCGCTACTTCCTCGAGCACGTGGCGACACGCGTGCTGGAGCTGAACCGCGTCTATGCCGGCGGCATGTTCGAGGCCGACGGAGGGTACTCCGAGTTCCTGGCCCGCCGCGACGAGCACCTGCGCGGCCAGGCCGCGTACGAGGAGTCCCTCGCCAACACGGTCCGCCGCGAGATCGAGTGGCTCCGGCAAGGCGCGAAGGCGCGCTCGACGAAGGCCAAGGGACGCATCCGCGACGCGGCCCGGCTCATCGACGAGCTCGCGGATGCCCGGGCGCGCGCCGTCGAGGGAAGCGCCGGGATCGAGCTCGCCGCCTCGACACGGCGGAGCCGGAAACTCCTCGTCGCGCGCGGACTGTCGAAGACGCTCGGCGGCCGCCCGCTGTTCCGGGACCTCGACCTCGCGGTCATGCGCGGCACGCACGTCGGCCTCATCGGTCCCAACGGGAGCGGCAAGACGACGCTGCTGGACGTGCTCGCCGGCGCCGTCCCGCCCGACGCCGGCGAGGTCGAGCGGGCCGAGGGCCTGCGGCTCGTCCGGTTCGAGCAGCATCGGGCGAGCCTCGACCCCGCGGAGCCGCTCCGGCGCGCGCTCGCCCCCGACGGCGACGCCGTCGTCTTCCAGGGCCGGAGCGTGCACGTCGCCTCGTGGGCCAAGCGCTTCCTGTTCCGGCCCGAGCAGCTCGAGCTGCCCGTCGGCCGCCTCTCCGGCGGCGAGCAGGCCCGCATCCTCATCGCCCGGCTGATGCGCGAGCCCGCCGACCTCCTGATCCTGGACGAGCCGACGAACGACCTGGACATCCCGACGCTCGAGATCCTCGAGGAGAGCCTCGTCGAGTTCGAGGGCGGGCTCGTGCTCGTCACGCACGACCGCTTCCTGCTGGAGCGCGTGTCCAACGTCGTCCTGGCCCTCGACGGGGCGGGGGGCGCCGAGACGTTCGCGGACTACACGCAGTGGGAGGCGGTCCGCGCTGCCCGGTTACCGCCGCCCCGCGCGGCCGCGCTGGCGCCGCGGCCGCGGCCGCGGGCCAAGCGCCTCGGATACCTCGACCGGCGCGAGTGGGACGGCATGGAGCAGGCCATCCTGGAGGCCGAGCGCGCCGTCGAGGCCTGCCGCCGCGCGGCGGATGATCCGAGCATCGCGTCCGACGCCGAGGCCCTCCGGACCCGCTACGCGGCCCTCGAGGCGGCGCGCGCCCGCGTGGACCAGCTCTACGCGCGCTGGGCCGAGCTCGAGGCCAAGCAGCCCGACGGGTAGAGCGTCGGTTCCGGAAGGGCCGACGCCCGTATCGGGAGTTCTGCTCGAGGAGGACCAAGCCTTCGTCGCCCGGGCGTGCGCCCGAGCGATCGAGGCGCTCGGCTATCGGGTCTGACGCGCGAGAGCCCGGGCGATCAGGCGTCGCGCCAGCGCGAAAGGTCCCGGCCAAGGAGTTCCTCGAGCCGCTCGACCTCCGGCCGCAGCTCCGCGCGCAGGCGCGCGCGCAGCGCGGGCGCGAGCGGCGGGCGCGGCGTCGCCTGCGTGTTCAGCTTCCGAAGCCGCCGCCAGACCGCCCGGCGGTGGCGCACTGGCACAACGAGACGCGCCAGGGCCGTCACGCCCGGGAGGTTCCGCAGGATTCCGGGGAGGCCACGGATGCGCGGGCGGCCGCCGGGGTTCACGACCCGCAGGGTCGTGCTGGGAGAAGGCTCGACGCCGAGGAAGCGGAGCGTCCCGGCGGCGATGCCGTCAGGGTCCCGACAGAGGTCGTCGTAGACGATCACGTGCACGGCTTGGCGCCCGAACACGGCGAACAGCCGTGACACATGGTCGCCGAACCGAACCAACTCGCGGTAGAGCAGGAGCTCCTTCTGCCATGGCCGGCGCCCTGCGGCTCGGTCCGGCTCGGCGGCCAGCGCGGCCTCGAAGTCCCACAGATCCTCGTATCCCGCGAGCACTCTCAGGCCGTGCAGGGAATAGAGGACCTCGACCGGGTCGCGCAGCTGCACGATGATCCGGGCGTCCGGGACGGCACGCTTGATCTCGGCCGCGGCGGTGCGCGAGGCCAGATACCAGGTCGAGGCCTCCCCAGCCCGGAGTGCGTCGCCAGCCTCGGCGAACAGGGCCAGGTATTCTCGCTCGTCGCGCACGTATTGGGGCCGGGCCGGCAGGTCGGAGCCGAAGAAGTGGGGCTCCTTCTTCGAGGGCATGAAGATCCGGGGATGGCGCCGGAGGAAATGGTACATGGACGTCGTGGCGCACCGGGGCGCGCCCACGATGAAGAAGTCAGGCCAGCGCGTGGCCGCGGGTCGGCCCTCCGCCGGCTGCGACGCTCCGGACCGTCGGGACCTCACGCACGCGCCTCCGGTCGCTTGGCCCAGAGCGCCCCGCCTCCGTAGCAGCGCTCCGCGTGGAAGCTCCGGTCCAGGGCGAGGACGTAGCCAGCACGGGTGCCCTCGGCCAGCCAGTCGAGCGCGAGGGTCACCGGCTCGCGCTCCACGTCCGCCCGGAGCCACGGGGCGACCTGTCCCACACAGGCCAGCAGGCCGCCCAGTGCGCGCGTGCGCCTGGTCACCCGCGGACGCTGCGAGCTCGGGCCCTCCGCCCGTCCAGGCTCGATCGATGTGAAATTGCGGACGGCCAGGCGGTCCATGCCCGCGGATTCTCCCACGGCGCGTGCGCCGGCTTCAACGGAACCGCGTCGCCTCAATCAGGGCCTGGCGAGCTCGACCGCGACCGTCCCGACGCCGGGGGAACGCTAGCGGCGCAGGCCCTCCACGACGGGGGCGAGCATCTCGATCCCCTTCGGCCCGGGCGGGTGCACGAGGCTCAGCGTCAGGTGCTGGACCCCGGCCGCCTGGAAGGTCCGGACGTGGGCCAGGAGCTCGTCGGCCGTCCCGACGCGGGCCATCTGACGCATCCCGCCGAGCTCGAAGACCGAGACGCCCGGGGGGGCGGTGACGTCGGGGACGCCGGGCCGCGGCTCGCCCGGCAACATCAGCGCCACGCGCGTCCCCGCCGCGTGCGTGATCGTCTTCGGGTCGCGCTTCGCCTCGGCGCAGGCCCGATCGAGCGCCTCGAACCGGCTCCGCACGTCGCTCGCGACCAGGTGGTAGTCGGCGTCGTAGATGTCGGCGTACCGGGCGGCGAGCGCCATCATCCGGGGGCGCTGGGCGCCGATCAGGATCGGCGGGCCGGCCGCCCGCGGGCCGCGCGGAGCGAGAAGGCAGTCCTTCGCCCAGTAGTACTGCCCCTGGAAGTCCACCCGCCCCTCGCGGAGGAGCGGCACGATGATCGCCAGGGCCTCCTCGAATCGCCCGACCCGATGGTCGTACGGGATGCCGAACGCGTGGTACTCCGGCTCGTGCCAGCCGGCGCCGAGGCCGAGGACGACGCGGCCGTCCGACACCTCGTCCAGCGTGTCGGCCATCTTCGCGAGGATCGCCGGGTTCCGGAACCCCGTGCACGCCACCAGGGGGCCGAGGTGGATGCGGCTCGTCGCCTCGGCCAGCGCGGAGAGGATCGTCCACGACTCCCAGATCCCGCGATGTTTCCCCTCCTCCATGCTGACCTTCATGAGGTTCTCCGGCGGCGACTTCCGGAAGAGGAGGTGGTCCGGCAGGAACAGCGTGTCGACGCCGACCGCCTCCGCCGTGCGAGCCATCTCGCGGAGGTCCGCCCAGCGGACGGGGCGTCCCTCGCCGAGGGCGCCGGCGCCGATGGGGAGCATGAGTCCGAGCCGCATCCTGTCCGTTCGGGTCACGCGAGTCTCCTCTCGATGAAGCTGGGTAGCGGGCCGCGTCGACGACGCGCCGCGATCAGATTGTAGCCCGCGGAATCCAGACGCGCATCGCCCCCGCCGCGCGATTGGCCCACGCGTAGTAGGGGATGGCCGTGAGCTCGACGCGCCGCCGGGCGGGCGCGGGCCCCGACCCCACCGCGCGATACAGGCGGCCGCGCCACGACGCCGCATCCACCTGGTAGCCCGCCGCGCGGATCGCCACGACGCCCTCGAGGAGCGCGGGCTCCGGGCGAGCGGCGAGCGCCGCCGTCGGGTCGAGCTCGAGCTCGGCCACCGGGACGTCGCCCTGGTCGGCCTGCTCCACGCAGTACACGAGCGGACCGCGCTCGATCGCGACCGCGCCGCGCGTGGACTCGATCGCGGGGTGCGCCTCGATGAGCGCCGCCTCCATGGAGAGGTCGAGCTCCACCACGTCGCCGTCGCGCCAGCGCCGCGCGAGGCGCGCGTAGCCGTCGGCGGCCGGCGCCGCGCTGAGGGCGTCCCCGTTCACCCGGACGGCGGGCCGGCTGCACCATGCGGGCACGCGCAGCGCGAGGGTCCAGGGAGCCGCCGGCCCCGCCTCCACCGTCAGGCGGACCGCGCCGTCCCACGGGTAGCGCGTGTCCATGCGGAGCCGGACGGGCTCGCCCGAGGGCAGGGACGTCGAGATGCGCGCCGGCGCGTACTGGTGCACCTGGAGACCCGAGGCGTCGCGTGTCGCGACGTAGTGGCCGAGGGACGCGAGCAGCCGCATGACGTTCGGCGGGCAGCAGGCGACCAGGTGCCACTCCTTGCGCCGGCAGCCGCCGCGCCCGAGGTGCTCGGGCTGCCCGTTGCTCGCGAGCGGGTTGACGTAGAAGTAGCGCTCGCCGTCGAGCGACACGCCGGCGAGGACGGCGTTGTGGAGCGTCCGGTCGATCAGGTCCGCGAAGCGGCCCTGCCCGGTGGCGAGGAGCATCCGCCAGCTCCACAGGATGCTGGCGATCGCCGCGCAGGTCTCGTCGTAGGCGAGCTCGTTGGGGAGCTCGTACGGCTGGCCGAAGGCCTCGCCGAGGTGCCGCGAGCCCACGCCGCCGGTGACGTAGAGCTTGTGGCTCACGAGGTCCGCCCACTGGCGCTCGAGGGCCTGGAGGAGCGCCGCCTCCCCGGTCTCCAGGTACACGTCCGCGACGCCGGTCGTCAGGTAGAGGGAGCGGACCGCGTGGCCCTCGACCTCGGAGGTCTCGCGCACCGGCACCCGGTCCTGGTAGTACGCGGCGCTGTTGTAGCGGCCGGGTCCGAGCCAGCCGTGCCCGCGCTGGTCGAGGAAGAAGCGCGCGAGATCGAGATAGCGGCGCTCCCCGGTCTCGCGGTAGAGCTCGACGAGCCCCATCTCGATCTCCGGGTGGCCGGGCGTGCCCGGCAGCTTGCCCGGCCCGAAGCGCCCGTCCAGGTAGTCCGCGAAGCGGCGGGCGATGGCGAGGAGCCGGCCGTCGCCCGTCGCGCGGTGGTGGGCGACGGCAGCCTCGCAGAGATGGCCGGCGCAGTAGAGCTCGTGCCCCTGGGCGAAGTCGGTCCAGCGCCGTTCCGGCTCGGCGACCGTGTAGTGCGAGTTCAGGTAGCCGTCCGCGCCCTGCGCGGCGCCCACGATGTCGATGGCCTCGCCCATGTGGGAGAGGAGCCAGTCGCTCGGCACCCGCGCGTGCTCGTATGCGGCCGCCTCGATCCACTTGTAGACGTCCGAGTCCATGAACACCGGGCCCTGGTACCGCCCGGCGGACCGGCCGCCCGCGATCCGGAGGTTCTCAAAGTTGCCCGCGGTCTCGAGCATGCGGTAGCCGTGGGGCAGGGCCCGGTCGCGGTTGGTGGCCTGTCGCCGCGCCCAGAGGCCGCCGTCGATCGTCACGGCGTTGCCCTCGAGCGTTCGCCACGTGGCGGCCAGGCTGCGGGTAGTATCGGTCGGGCTTGCGCCGCGGCTCGCAGTCATCGGAATCCTCCGGGGTTGGTCGCTTCGGTCGAGTTCGATGTCAGCCGGGGAAGCGCGCTTCGGCCAGGCCGCGGACGCCCGGCTCGAGGGCGAGGAGCCCGCCGGCGCACGGCTGCGCCCGGAGGGCGTCCGGTGTCAGCCCGATCGACGCGGACGTCACGTACAGCACGTCGAGGTCCGGCCCGCCGAAGGCCGGGCAGGTGGGGCGCTGGACCGGGAGGCGGACCAACCGCTCCGTGCGGCCGGTGGGATCGTGGCGCGTGAGCTGCCAGCCATCCCAGTGGGCGAGCCACACGAACCCCTCGGCGTCGACGGTCGCGCCGTCCGGGTTCCCCTCGTCGCCCGACAGCGTCACGAAGAGGCGCCGGTTGGCGATCTCGCCGCGGTCGGGGTCCGAGTCCCACGCCCAGACGGTTCGCCGGATGGTGTCGGCGTGGTACATGGTCCGACCGTCCGGGCTCCAGCAGAGCGAGTTCGAGATGACGATCCCGTCGACCATGCGGTGGCAGGAGCCGTCCGGATCGAGGCGGTAGAGAGCTCCGGTGGGCGTCGTCTCCGGATCGTGCATGCTCCCGGCCCAGAACCGGCCGCGGCGGTCAGGCTTGCCGTCGTTGAGTCGGTTCTCGGGCCGATCACGCTCCGCATCCACCATCAGCTCGATCGCCCCGGTGTCGAGATCGAGAGCGTGGAAGCCCGACCGGAGCGCCAGCACGAGCCCGCCGCGGGCACGGCGGACCAGGGAGCCCACGGTCTCGGGCGTTGGCCACCGCGTGTCGCGGCCGGTGACCGGATCGAACCGGTGCACCGCGCGGCCCTTGATGTCGACCCAGTAGAGGCAGCCGTCGCCGCGGTCCCAGAGCGGTCCCTCGCCGAGGACCGCGCGCGCCGGCAGGACGCAGCGGACGTCGGTCACGCCGTCTCGGGAGTCAGGGTGAACGCCGCGCGCGCGGTGTCACCCGGCGCCAGGACGAGCATGCCCGTGTCCGCGCGGCCGGCGGCGGCGAGGTTGAAGGCCTCGGTGATGTGGCTCACCGGCTCGGCGCAGAAGAACGCCTCGCCCGGCGGCGTGTAGACGACCAGGGTCGAGAGCGGATCGCTCGCCCGGAGCCGGAGCCGCGCATGCCACTCGGGCCACGCGATGACGGCCTCCCGGTCCCAGCCGACGAAGACGTTGTCGAGCGCGACGCGATCGACGGCGAGACCGAGGCGCGGGTCGCGATCGGGGGGAGGCGTCACGAGGACGGTCGGCAGGATCTCGGCGTCGGTCAGCCAGATCCCGGTCACGCGCGCGTGGAGCGTCGTCGCCGCGGTCCGCGGGAAGTACGGGTGCCAGCCGAGTCCCGCGGGCATCGTGGTCTCGCTCTCGTTCGTCACGGCCATCTCGACGTCGAGGCCAGCCGGCGTCAAGGCGATCCGCTGCGTCGCGCGGTACGCCCAGGGCCATTCGCCGGGTGCGTGGCGATGCTCGAGGACGGCCTCAGACGCGCTCCGGTCCGTCACCGTCCAGGGGGCCCGGTAGCCGAGCCCGTGGATCGCGTGGCCCCGGAGGTTCGGCGTCAACGCGACCGCCTGCCCGCCGAACGTGAAGCGCCCCGCGCGGATCCGGTTCGACCAGGGCACGAGCGGGAAGCTCGACAGCCCGCCCGGCTCGCCGTGTCGGAGAGCCTCCGGCGGGGTCGGGCGGAGGAAGTCCAACGTCGCGCGGCCGGTGTCCTGCCAGAAGCGGGCGATCGAGCCGCCGATCCCCGGAGCGAGGGTGGCACCGAGCGCGCCATGGCGGAGCGTGATCGAGTCCATGCTCGGCGAGGATACCGGGCGCCTTGCCGTCCCGGCAAGCGGACCCCGTGCTAGCGTGAGGGCCGTCAGCCGGCCGCCCACGCGCACCCCAAGGAGGGGACCATGTCGTACGCCACGTACCCGAGCCTCCGCGACCGCGTCGTCCTCGTGACCGGGGGCGGCAGCGGGATCGGCGCCTCCATCGTCGAGCACTTCGCGGCCCAGGGCTCGCACGTGGCCTTCCTCGACATCGACCGCGCGGCCAGCGAGAGCCTCCGCGAGACGATCGCGGCCGGTGGGCGCCCCCGTCCGGTCTTCGTCCACTGCGACCTTCGGGACATCCCGGCGCTCCGCGCCGCGGTCAGCGAGGTGCGCCGGCAGCTCGGGCCGATCCGGGTGCTGATCAACAACGCGGCGCACGACGAGCGCCACGCGCTCGACACCGTCACGCCCGAGTACTGGGACGACCGGCTCGCGGTCAACCTGCGGCACCAGTTCTTCGCGGCCCAGGCCGTCTACCCGGACATGGCGGCGGCGGGCGGCGGCGCCATCGTGAACCTCGGCTCGACGTCCTGGATGGCCGGGCAGGGCGGGATGCCCGGCTACACGACCGCGAAGTCGGGGGTCGTCGGGCTGACGCGCGGGCTGGCCCGGGACCTCGGCCCGCACGGGATCCGCGTGACCTGCGTCGTGCCGGGGTGGATCATGACCGAGCGGCAGATCAAGCTCTGGCTCACGCCGGAGTCGGAAGCCGAGCTCCTCCGCCGCCAGTGCCTCAAGCGGAAGCTCGTGCCCGCGGACATCGCGCGCGCCGTGCTGTTCTTCGCGGCCGACGACAGCGCGGCCTGCACGGCGCAGAGCTACGTCGTCGACGCCGGCTGGACCTGATCCGCGCGGCCGCCGCATCCTCGCCGCGGCCGGCGCGGCGGTCACTCGACCCGTAGCTCGCGCGCCCGGGCCTTCACGATGACCGTGCGGCCGTCGAGGGCCCAGCCGCGCTCGGCGCGCTCGAGCTCGGCGCCGCCGAGGCGTGGGAGCGCCTGCCCGTCGGCCGTCGCCGTCCGCGCGGCGTCGCTGTCGCGGAGGCGCAGGACCAGCGTGGCGTCGCTCCCCCGGGCCTCGAGCGTGACTCGGCCCTGGTCCCGCCGGCAGCGAAAATCGACCCGCCCGGCGTCCGTGCGGTAGGCGAACGTCGCCTCGGTCGTGACGAAGGCCTCCACGGTCAGGGGATCGGCCGGCGCCTCGGCGACGTGCTGTCGCACTGGCCCGAGGACGAGCAGGCTGTTCTCCCGAAGGTAGAGTGGCAGCTCGCGCAGCGGCACCTGGCGCCGGAGCGTCCGCGGTCCCTCGAGCACGGTCCCGCTCCACCAGTCCATCCACCGGCCGGGCGGCAGGTAGGTCGTGGTCCAGCCGTCGTCGGTGACCACCGGGGAGACGAGGAGCTCCCGGCCCAGGCAGTACTGGAGGTCGAACGCGTGGCTCGCCGGGTCGTCCGGGAACTCCAGCACCATCGGCCGCATGAGGGGCGTCCCGGTCTCGGCGGCCTGCCAGCCGTGGCTCACGAGATACGGCACCAGCCGGCTCCGGAGCCGGGCGTACTCGCGGAAGATCCCGAGCGCCTCGTCGCCGAATCGCCAGGGCTCGCGCGGCGTCGCCCCGTGATACCGGCTGAGCGCGGAGAGGAAGCCGAGCTGCGCCCACCGGACGTAGAGCGCGGGCGACGGCTCGCCCCAGAAGCCGCCGATGTCGTGGCTCCAGTAGGCGAGCCCGCTCATCGCGGTCGCCAGCCCGCCGCGAAGGGTGTTGGCCATGTCGAGGAACGTGCACTCCGAGTCGCCCGCCCAGTGGCCGGGATAGCGCTGGACGCCCGGCGCCGCGCTGCGCGACCAGGCGACCGCGCGCGGGCCGTGCGCGGCCTGCGTGGCCTCGAACGAAGCCTGCTGGTAGAGGAGCGGATAGGGGTTGTGCATCTCGGCGCCCGTGAGCCCGTTCGCGAAGCGGGCGTCCTCCGGGATCTCCTCGGCGAAATCGGGCTTGAAGGAGTCCGCGCCGAGCGCCAGCTGCTCGGCGAGCTTCCCCCGGTACCACCCGGTCGGCCTCCGGGTTCGTGAAGTCGACGATGGCGCAGAGCCCCATGCCCCGCTCCGTCCGCTGGCTCCACACGAGCGCGTCGTAGACGCTCCCGTCCGGCCGGCGGAGGAAGTACCCGCCCTTCACCCCTTCGTGGTAGAGGGCGCTCTGGCAGGAGACGTAGGGGTTGATCCAGAGACAGTTGTGGAAGCCCTCGCGGTGGAGCGCGGCCATGAGGCGCCGGGGATCGGGGAGCCGCTCCGCGTCCCACTCGAAGTCGCACCACATGTACGCGCGCTGCCAGAAGGAGTCGAGGTGGAACACGTCGCAGGGGATACCCTCCTGCCGGAGCCGCCGCGCCTCCGCCAGCACCGACGCCTCGGTGAACTTCACGAAGCAGGTCGAGGCCCACAGCCCGAACGCCCACTCGGGCGGGACGGCGGGTTTCCCGGTGAGGTCCGTATACGCGCCCAGGATCTCCTTCGGCGTTCCCGCGAGCACGTAGTAGTCGAGCTCGGGGCCCGCGGCCTCTACCGTGAAGGTCCGGTTCGACCGGCTGCCCACGTGGAACGTGACCGCGGTGGGCACGTCGACGAAGAGGCCGTAGCCGCGGCTCCCGACGAGGACGGGGATGTTCTTGTAGGCGAGCTCGGAGCGCGACCCGTAGGGATTGCGGTTCCAGATCCGGATCGAGCGTCCCACGTGGTCGAGGCGCGTGAACTTCTCGCCGCCGCCGTAGAAATGGTCCTCGGGGTCGAGGAGGAGGTTGTCCACGACGGCCAGGGTCCGGTGGGCCGGATCGATGGGGCGGGTCTCCACCTCGAGGCCGGGACGCGGTCCCAGGCGATGACCCGCGAAGTTCACGTCGTCCGACACCTGGTGGGTGAGGAGGCGCCCGTCGGCCGTGCGGAACGTGAGCTGCCACGGATCGAGCGTCGCCTCCACGGCGAGGTGCGCGGTCCGCAGGATCACCCGGCCCTCGGGGGTCTCCACGCGCCCGGCGCTCGCGTCGGGCCGGGTCACGATGTACGTCTGCGCCTTGGCGAGGGGGGTCGCGCCGGCCGTGATGCGCACGCGGACCGCACGCGGACCTGCGGCCTCGAGGGTGAGGCGCGCGGGCGCGAGCAGCTCGGTCACGCACCGGAACTCGACGCCGTGCGGGGTGCGCTCCCATCCGAGCGCCCGGATCAGACCCAAGTTTCGGATGTCCATGAACCCTCCGAGGTCGAGTCTCTGGTGTGGTCGATCAGCCCTTCACGGCGCCGAGGGTCAGGCCCCGGACCAGGAAGCGCTGGAGGGCGACCGTCATGACGATGTTCGGGAGCATGACCATCACCGCGGCGGCGCTCATCTCCCCGTAGAGCGGGCCGATGTCGGTGGTGAAGCCGGCGATGACCACGGGCAGCGTCTTCGCGTTCACGCCGCTCAGGATCAGGGCGAAGAGGAACTCGTTCCACGCGACCAGGAACGCGAAGATGGCCGCCACCACGAGCCCCGGCGCCACGATCGGGATCACCACCCGCAGGAGGACGCCCAGCGGGCCGCAGCCGTCGATCATCGCCGCCTCCTCGATCTCGATCGGCACGTCCATGAAGAAGCCAATGAGGAGCCAGATGGTGAAGGGGAGCGCGAACGAGATGTAGGCGATGACGAGGCCGGTGTACGTGTCGAGGAGCCCGACCTTCTGCATCATCAGGAAGTAGGGCACGACCAGGACGGTGCGTGGCACCATGCGGGTCACCAGCACCAGGAAGCGCACCGCCTCCGAGCCGCTGAACCGGAAGCGAGCGAACCCGTACCCGGCCAGGATTCCGAGGACCAGGCTGCCGATCGTCGTCCCCACGGCCACGACCAGGCTGTTCGTCAGGTACTGGACGAACGGGATGTTCGTGAGCACGTTTCGGTAGTTGTCGAGGATCGGGGTGAACAGCCACTCGGGCGGCTTGGCGTAGAGGCTCCGCTCGGTCTTGAGCGAGGCGGTCGCGATCCAGTAGAGCGGGAAGAGGGTCCACGCGAGGATCGGCGCGAGCGCGAGCCCGGTCAGCCACGCGCGGAGCGGGGTCGGCTTCATGCCGCGCCGCCCGACCGCTGGGGGCGGAGGATGGCGCGCATGAGGAGGTAGCAGAGGACGGCTACCAGACCGAGGGTGATGATCCCGAGGGCGTTGGCGAGCCCCATGTGGCCGAGCCCGAACACCCGGTAGCTGAGCATCTGGATCGTCTGGGTCGCGGTGCCGGGGCCGCCGCCCGTAAGGACGTAGATGATGTCGAGCTCCCGGAACGCGTCCATCCCCCGGATCAGCACCGCGACCAGCATGATGTAGGCGAGGAGGGGCGCCGTGATGTGGCGGAACGCCTGCCAGCGGGACGCCCCGTCGACCGCCGCCGCCTCGAACAGCTCGGCGGGCAGGACCTCGATCCCGGCGTACATCACCAGGAACATGAACGGGATCGTGCGCCACGCGTCGACCAGCGTAATCGACACCAGCGCGAGCGTGGGATCGCTGAGCCAGGGCGGCCGTCCGAACCCGACGAGGTGCAGGTAGTAGTTCAGCGGCCCCATGTCGGGGTGGAAGATCACCCGCCACATGGTCGCGCCCACGACCGGCACCACGAACAGGGGCAAGAGCAGCACCACGCGGAGCGGCCTCAGGAAGCGGAACGGCTGGCTGAAGAGAAGCGCGAGACCGAGCCCGGCCAGGAACTCGAGCGCGACGGCGCCCGCGGTGAAGAGCCCGGTCACCACCACGGCGCGCCGGAGCTCGGGGTCGGTGGCCAGCCGGACGTAGTTGCCGAGGCCGATGAAGGGGATGTGACGCGGCCGGAGCAGCCACCAGTCGAAGAGGCTCAGCCAGGCGGAGTAGACGAGGGGGACCACGTCGATCGCGAAGAGGAACAGGAGTCCCGGGAGCAGGAACCCCCGTCCTCCGCGCGCGCGCACGGCCCCCCTCGTCCGGGTCTTACTTGCCGAGGATCCGGTTCGTCCCGGCGTCGATCTCCTTCAGGGCGGCGTCGAGGGTGAGCTCGCCGGCCGTGAGCTTGCCGGTGGTGATCCGGAAGTGCTCTTGGATGTCGGCGAACTCGCGGAGCCGCGGTCGCTCCTTGGCGACGCGCAGGCTCGCGAGGAGCGCCTCGACGTACGGGAGCGCGGCCTTGGTTCCGGGGTCCTGGAGGACCGAGATTCGCGGGCTGTGGATCGCGGACGAGGCACTCGGGAACTTGGTCGCCGCGAGGCCGAACTCCTTGCTGCTGAACCACTTGGCGAACTCCCAGGCGGCGTCCTGGTTCGGGCTGTTCTTCGGGATGCCGATGGTCCACACGCCCCGCATCGGCGTCTGCCGGACCGCCTTCGGGACCAGCGTGTAGCCGAGCTTGCCGGCGACCGTGGAGCGGGTCGGGTCCTCCATCGGCTTCGCGCCCGACGCCCACTGGATGGCCATGGCCGCCTGGCCGGTCTGGATCGCCTTGTTGACGTCGGGGAACGTGTAGCTCCGCACGTTGGTCGGCGCGAACTTCAGGAGCTCGAGGAAGATCTCCGCGCCCTTCCGGCCGGCCGGCGTGTTGACGCCGCCCTTCCCGTCGGCCGTCACGAGCTCGGCCCCCTGGGACCACATCGACACCAGCATGTAGAGGCAGGTCTGGATGTCGCTGCTCGCCGTGACCGCGATGCCGTACTGCTCCTTGGCGGGATCGGTGAAGGCCTTGGCGGCGGCCAGGAGCTCGTCCCAGGTCGCCGGGGGCTTCATGCCCTTCTGGTCGAAGAGGTCCTTCCGGTAGACGAGGAGCTGCATGTTCGGGTCGACCGGCAGCGCGTACTGAATTCCCTGGAACGCGCCTGCCGCCAGGGCCGTCGGCACGAAGTCCGTCATGTCGTAGCCGCGCGCCCGCTCGGTGAGCGGCAGCAGGAACTCGGAGAGCGGCGCGATCCACGGCTCGTCCATGAACACGGCGTCGTAGCGGGCGGCGCTGCTCAGCGACAGCACCTGCTTCTTGTAGAGGTCCCCGATCGGCGCCGCGTCGATCTGCACCTTGATGCCCGTCTTCTTCTCGAACTCCGGCAGGTTCGCCCGGAGCACGTCCTCCTTGAAGCCGGCCAGCATCGAGAGGGTGATGGTCTTGCCCTGGGCCCAGGCCGCGCCGTCGGCGACCAGGAGCGCCGCGACGGCCAGCATCAGAACCAGGGCGGGCCACGACCGGCGGCCGGACCGCACTCGGTGGGTGTTTCGCATCTCCACGCCTGTCCTTTCCGCGCGGGGGGCGTCCGGGCGTCGAGCCCGGGCGGACCGCGCCTTCACCTCGTTGTGGATTGGATCTCGCGGGTCTCCGGCTCGACGGGCTCGAGCGTCGCGACCGGGTGGCGCGGGCGGGGCGCCGCGCCGCGTGCGACGGGACGGATCGAGCGACGCCACGTCGTCAGCATCGTCCTCGCGGTCTCGACCAAGAAGGGTCGCCAGGTGTCCGATCGGCAGCGTGACCGGTCACAAATCTAGCACCGGACCGCATGGACCTCCAGTGCCGTCCCGCGCGCCGCGGGCGGGGACGGCGGAGCGCGGGGCTGCGATTGACAGCTCCCCAGCGCCTTGCTAGGGTGTGACCGGTCACACGGAGTCAGCATGAGCCCACCACCGGCGCGGAAGCGAGTGACCATCCGAGACGTCGCCCGGATCGCGCGCGTCTCCCACCAGACGGTCTCGCGCTTCATCAACGGCGAGAACCACATCGCGCCGCTCACCCGCACGCGGGTGGAGCAGGCGATCGCCAAGCTCCGGTTCCACCCGAGCCACATCGCCCGGAGCCTGGTCAGCCGGCAGACGAAGACGGTGGGCCTGGTGATGGGGGACGTGGCGAGCCCCTTCTTTCCCGACGTCGCGCGCGGGGCCGAGGACGTGCTGGCGGCGGCCGGCTACAGCCTCATCCTCTCGAGCAGCCGGCGCGATCCCGAGCGCGAGCTCCGCAACGTGCGGCACCTGCTCGAGCGGAGCACCGACGGGCTCATCCTGGGGGCGCCGCAGTCTCCGACCGACGAGCTGGCCGAGATCGCCCGCCGCGCGGCCGTCCCGATGGTGTTCCTGAACCGTGAGGTCAAGGGGCCGCACGTGTCCGCCGTCTGGATCGACTGGCCGACGGCCACGGCGGAGGTCGTGTCGTACCTCGCCGGTCTCGGCCACCGGCGCATCGCGCTCGTGGTGCCTGCCCGGAGCGACGCGCGGGTCGGTAACCGCGAGGACTGGTACCGGCCCGCGCTCGCCCGGACCGGGCTGGGACCCGACCGGGCGCTGATCTTCCGTGAGGCCATGTCGATCGAGGGCGGCCACGCCGCCGGCCAGCGCCTCCTCGGGACCGAGCCCCGCCCGACGGCGGCCATCTGCCACAACGACGTGATGGCGATCGGGCTCCTGCAGGCCTCGGCCGAGCGAGGGCTGCGCGTCCCCGAGGACCTGTCCATCGTCGGGTGGGACGACGTGCCGTACGCGAGCCTCGTCACACCCCCGCTCACCACCGTGCGCGTGCCGCGGTACGAGCTCGGCCAGGCCGCGGCGCGGAAGCTGCTCGACCTGATGGCCGGCCGGCCCGGCGGCGCGCCGGAGCCGCCCTTGGCCCTCCAGCTGATCGTGCGCCGAAGCTCGGGCCCACCGGGCGAGGGCGCGTCCCGAGACCGTGAAACGCGACCCGAGGTCGCCGACCCACCGGCCAGAGGAGGAGCGCGGCGAGTGCGCCGCAGGTCTTCGAGCGTGTCGTGATGGTCCCGAGGCCCGAGGAGACCCTCACCGAAGAGGGGAGAAGGGGAAACCCATGAGCGATCCAGAGGACATCGAGCGCAGCGACGGGGAGCACGGAGGTCTGTCACGCCGCGACATGCTGCGGCTCGGGGTGCTGGCCTTGTCGGCAACGCAGCTGCCCGCGACCGCCAGCGCCCAGGGCCCCAAGCCGGGCGCGCACCTGATCGGGAAGCTGGAGGGCGCCGAGGTCATCACCGACCCCGGGCAGGTCCCCAAGCGCTTCAACGAGGCGCCGCAGCTGGCGGAGCTGGTCAAGGCCGGCAAGCTGCCGCCGGTCGAGCAGCGCATCGGGCAGGACCCGCTCGTGGTCAAGCCGCTCCGCGAGGTCGGCCGCTACGGCGGGACCTGGCGTCGCGGCTTCACGGGGCCGTTCGACTTCTCCAATGCCCACCGCGTCGCGCAGAACGACAAGCTCCTCTACTGGGACTACACCGGGACGAAGGTCGTCCCGAACATCGCCCGCGGCTGGGAGGTCAGCCCGGACGGCCGGGTCACGACGCTCCTCCTCCGCCGCGGCATGAAGTGGAGCGACGGGCACCCGTTCACGGCGGACGACTTCGTGTTCTGGTTCGAGGACGTCTACCAGAACAAGGAGCTCGTGCCGACGCCGCTGACCGTCATGACGATCAACGGGAAGCCGATCACGGTCCGGAAGGTCGACGCCGCCTCGGTGCAGTTCGTCGCGCCGGATCCCTACTACGCCCTTCCCATCGTGCTGGCGTCGGTCTGGGGCATCGGGCACCACGCGCGGTTCGGCCGCGACGCGCTGGGCGGCTTCGCCCCCGCGCACTACATGAAGCAGTTCCACCCGAAGTACACCTCGAAGGCCGACATCGACAAGAAGGTGGCCGAGGTCAACGTCAACAGCTGGGTGACGCTGTTCAAGAACCGGAACAACTCGTGCGTGAACCCGGACCTGCCGGTCGTCACGCCCTGGAAGACGACGCAGCCCATCAACACTCCGCGCTTCGTGCTGGAGCGGAACCCGTACAGCATCTGGGTCGACACGGCGGGCAACCAGCTCCCCTACATCGACCGCATCCAGATGACGCTCGGCGAGAATCTCGAGATCATCAACCTCCGGGCCATCGCCGGCGAGTACGACTCGCAGGCGCGCCACATCGACATCGGGAAGCTCCCGGTCCTGCTGGAGAACCAGCAGAAGGGCGGCTACCGCGTGTATCTCGATCCGTCCGACCAGGGCGCCGACGTGGGGCTGTTCTGCAACACGAGCTACGAGAAGGATCCCGAGGTCGCGAAGTGGCTCAGCTCGCGGGAGTTCCGCATCGCGCTGTCGCACGGCATCGACCGCACGCAGATCAACGAGACCTTCGTCCTGGGCCTCGGCCAGACGGGGTCGGCGGCGCCGGGCGAGCGCACCCCGTACTTCCCGGGGCCGGAGTTCAAGACGCTGCACACGGCCTTCGACGTGAAGAAGGCGAACGAGATGCTGGACAAGCTCGGGCTGGACAAGAAGGACGCCGACGGATACCGGCTCCGGACCGACGGCGGCGGGCGGCTCCAGATCGCGCTCACGACGTACGTGGGGTTCCTCCCGTTCACGAAGATCGCGGAGATGGTGGCCGAGCACTGGAAGAAGATCGGCATCCGGGGTGACGTCCAGGAGCTCGAACGCGGTCTCGCCACCGCGCGCATGCGGGCCAACGAGCACCACATCTACTTCGAGACGCAATGGGGCGCCGACAACATGTACGGCCACACCCCGTGGTTCTTCCCGACCGACGGCGGCGTGCCGACCGGCCCGGTCTACGGCACCTGGTACTCGAGCGCCGGCGCCCAGGGCAAGACGCCGCCGCCCCGGATGCGCGAGCTCATGGACAAGTACCGCAAGTCGTTCGGCGTGCCGGACCAGGAGCGGACGCAGCTCGCGAAGGACGTCTGGAAGATCGCACTCGACGAGCTGTGGGTCATCCCGGTGGTCGCGAACTCGCCCGCCTCGCAGGGCGTGCGCGTCATCAAGACCAACATGGGGAACATCCCCGAGCGCCTCTGGAACAGCGCGGTGAGCGACAATCCCCACATCGCGCACACGGAGACCTGGTACTTCAAGTCGTAGCGGGCGCAGGACGGCAGCATCGGGTAGGCCGGTCCAGCGGTCGAGGGTGACGCCCTCGCCGCCGACCGGCCCGCCCGCGCTCCATCACGCCGTGAGCCGGTCGAGCCCGCCCGGCCGTCTTCCTGCCAGGACGATCAGTCCTCAGGTCGTCGTGCGCACGGTCACGGTGGCAGAAAGGCCGGCGGCCAGGCGCACGACGGTGAAGCCGTCGCCGTCGACCCACCAGCCCGGCCCCGTCGCGTTGGGGCCCGCGAGCCGCGCCAGGTCGCCGTGGCCTTCCGCGCTCACCGCGGCTGGCCGGTCGATGCGGAGCCGCAGCCGGTAGTGCCGCCCCGCGGGCACGACCGACCGGTCACCCGCCGGTGCGGCGATCCGCACCCCCACGCGGCCTGTCTCGGCGACGCACTCGATCGCCGTGATCGCGTGGCGACCCTGGCGGTAGGCGTTCGTCCGCCCGTCGTCCTCGTACAGCTCGAAGCGTGAGCGGCCCTCCGGGTAGACGAGGAGCGTGACCTCGTCCAGTGGACGCTCGCCGGTGTGCTGGACGACGGGGCCCATCGGGATGATCGCGCCGCCCCGGACGAGGAGCGGCAGCCGCTCGAGCGGCGCGGGGAGCGTGACCCCGCCCGGCCCGTCGTGGCGGGCGCCGGTCCAGAAGTCGTACCAGCGCCCCTCGGGAAGATAGACCGGCCACGCGGTCGCGCCCTCGCGGGTGACCGGCGCGACGAGCAGGTCGTCGCCCCACAGGAACTCGTGGCCGAGCGTCCAGGTCCGCGGGTCGTCGGGGTAGTTCAGCACCAGCGGGCGCATCAGGGGGAGGCCCAGCGCGTGCGCCTGCCAGGCCAGCGTGTAGGTGTAGGGGAGGAGCTCGTAGCGCAGCTCGGCGTAGCGCCGGCAGATCGCCTCCACCTCGGGCCCGTGCGCCCACGGGACGTGCTCCCGCCAGACCCAGCCGTGGGAGCGGAACGTCGGGCTGAACGCGCCGAGCTGGAACCAGCGCGCGTAGAGCTCCCCGGTCTCCGGGACGGAATGGAAGAAGCCGCCGATGTCCGTTCCCCAGTACGGGACGCCGGAGAGCCCCGTGTTCAGACCGAGCGGCACCTGGGCGTCGAGGGTCGGGAAGTCGTTGTTGATGTCGCCAGACCAGCACGAGGCGCCGAAGCGCTGCATCCCCGCCGCGCCGGACCGGCAGAGGAGGAACACGCGCTGGTCGGGACGGTCGGCGGCCTCGCCCTCGGCGAACGCCTGGTGGCGGAGGCGGTCGTAGATGTTGTGGAGGAGCGTCCCGTCGCCGCCCTGGAGCTGCGCGCTCGCGGGCGGCCCCTCGCCCCCGTCGAGCCACCAGCCCGCGATGCCGAGGCGCACGAGGTCCCGGTGCACCGCCCACCACCAGCGTCCCGCCGCCGGATTGGAGAAGTCGACGTAGCGCTGCCCTTCCCGGTAGGTCGCCGGCGGGCGTGGCCGTCCGTCGGCGCTGACCTTCTCGTAGCCGGCCGCCAGGAGGTACCCCCGCGCCTCGGCCTCGGAGAAGAGCGGCGAGTCCTCGTGGAGCACCGGGTACTCGTGCGTGATGAGCTCGAAGTGCCGGGCCTGCGCCTCCCGGAGGATGGCGCCGTGGTCGGGCCAGAGGTCGGGCTGGAACTCGAGATGGCCGACCCCGCGGTTCCAGCCCCGGGCCTCCCCGTAGGTCGACAGGTAGATGAGGGCGTCGCAGGGAATCCGCCTGTCACGGAGCGTGCGCGGCAGCTGGCGCAGCTCGGCCGTGTCGTGGAAATGCCGGGTGGACTGGAGGAAGCCGAGCGCCCACCGCGGCGGCATCGGGGCCCGGCCGAGGAGCTCCGCGACCTCGCCCATCAGCGCCCGCAGGTCCCGGCCGATCAGGAAATACCAGACGAGGCGGCCCGACTCCGCGGCGTACGTGACGCGCACGCCGTTGTCCGACCGGCCCACCGTGACCTGGGCGTCACTCGAGTTGTCGAAGAACACCGCGTACCCGCGGTTCGACACGAGGAGCGGCACCGCCATGTCCGAGCCGGGGCCGTGACCGAGGTGCGTGTTCCAGAGCTGGCGGCTCACTCCCAGCCGGTCCAACTGGCCGCCGCCCTGGCCGAGCCCGTAGAAGTGCTGCTCGCCGGAGAACGCGAAGCGCGCGTGGAGGCGCGCGCGGCCGTCGGCCAGCCGCTCCCGCGCCATCCCGCCGTCGGGCGGCTCGCGCAGGAGCCAGCTGCCCGCGCCGTCGAGGAACGCGAGGCGCACGGGGGCGGTTTCCACCTCGACGCCGAGATCGGAGGTCCCGAGCCGCACGGGCTCCCCGTCGCGGACCTCGACCGGCGCGCCCGGCCAGTCCCGCGGGAGGACGAACGACGGCCCGGCCTCCGCGCCGTCGGCCTCGAGCTCGACGCGCGCGATGCGGGGCGTGCAGAACGTGATCGACACGCGGGACGGGCCGTCGCCAAACCGGACCGTCGATCCCTCCCGCTGGAACCGTGTCGCCCCCCGCGACGGGGTGTCCAAGGCCGTCCTCCTCGTCTGGCTGGTGCGATGCGCGGGCGGATCGCCGGACGCGCGAGCGCCCTCGCGACCCGTGACGTGACCGGTCACATCCTATCAGACCGTGCGCCCCCAGGGCGCCGCGCGATGGGGCGCCGGTGCGCGGCGGACGCGCGTCGCTGGATTTGCGCTGGGGCATCCCGTATACTTCCGAGGGTTTGCCCGGCTCCCGGGCACTCGCGCTATGGATCGGCGAAACCTTCAGTCGCAGCTTCCCACCGGGGTGAAGATCTACCTCCCCGACGAGGCGTCCCGTCTTCGGGGCCTCCAGGAGCGTCTCCTCGGCGTCTTCCGGCTCTGGGGCTATCGCGAGGTCATGACGCCGACCTTCGAGTTCTTCGACGTCCTCGCGCTGGGGACGGACGAGGCGGTCCAGGAGGGGATGTTCAAGTTCGTCGACCCGGACACCGGGCGCATGCTCGCGCTCCGCGCCGACGTGACCCCCCAGATCGCGCGCATCGCCGCCACGCGCCTCCGCGACCGGCCCAAGCCCTACCGCCTCGCCTACCGGACCAACGTGTTCCGCCACGAGGCCCCGCGGCTCGGCCGGATGCGGGAGTTCTACCAGGCGGGCGTGGAGCTCCTCGGGCTCGACAAGCCGGAGGCGGACGCCGAGATGATCTCGATGGCCATCGAGGCGTTCCGGGCGGCCGGGCTCGAGCGCTTCCAGATCGACGTCGGCCACGTCGAGTTCGCGCGCGGCGTGCTCGACAGCCTCGGCGTGGACAAGGCCGTGGCGCTGGCGCTCCGCGAGGCCCTCGGACGCAAGGACGTGGCGGAGCTGACACGCCTGGTCGGCGAGCTGTCGGTGCCGTCGGCGACGGCCGACCTCCTGCTGGCGCTGCCCGGCCTCCAGGGTGGCGCGGACGTGATCCGCCGGGCGGCGGCGCTGGTCCAGAACGCGCGCTCCGAGCGGGCGGTCAGCGGACTCGGCGAGGTCTACCGTCTCCTGACCGCCTACGGGCTCGTGGACAACGTCCTGCTGGACCTCGGCGAGGTCCGCGGGTTCGACTACTACTCGGGCGTGAACTTCGAGGGCTACGTCGACGGGTTCGGCGCGGAGATCGTGGGCGGCGGCCGGTACGATCAGATGCTCGCGCGCTTCGGCACGCCGTGCCCGGCCACGGGGTTCGCGTTCGACGTGAACCGGCTCGGGCTCGCGCTCGCCGGGCAGGGGCTCGAGCCGCGCGCGGCCGGCCCCGAGTTCTTCGTCATCGACTTCACCGAGGACAAGGCGACCGCGCTCGCGCTCTGCCGCCGCCTGCGGGAACTCGGGCTGGCGGTTGCCCGCGACATCATGAGCCGGCCCCTCGAGGAGTCGCTCGCCTACGCGCGGGACATCCGCGCGGCGCGCGCGGTGGTCATCGACCCCGTGGGGCTCGCCCGGGGCGAGGTGCGGGTCATCGACCCGGCGAGCGGGCACGAGGCGGCCTGCCCGCTCGCCACGCTGATGACCGCGCCGAGCCGCGTCCTCGAGCCCGCGCCGGGAGGCGCCCTTGCCTAACATCGTCATCGTGGGTGCCCAGTGGGGCGACGAGGGCAAGGGAAAGGTCGTTGACCTGATCGCGCCGTGCTTCGACGTGGTCGCCCGGTATTCGGGCGGCCCCAACGCGGGCCACACCATCGTGGTCGGCGGCCGGCGCTTCGTCCTCCAGCTCGTGCCCTCGGGCGTGCTCCGGCCCGGCAAGAAGAGCGTGATCGGGGGCGGGACCGTCGTCGACCCGATCGGGCTCGTGCAGGAGCTCGACGGCCTCGCGGCCGCGGGGATCAGGGTGGACGACCTCTACGTCTCCCACGCCGCCCACGTGATCCTGCCGTATCACCGGGCGCTCGACCAGGCGATGGACCAGGAGCGGATCGGCACGACGGGCAAGGGTGTCGGCCCGGCCTACGCCGACAAGGCGGCCCGACTCGGCATCCGCGTCGGCGACCTCCTCGACGAGGCGCACTTCCGGGAGAAGCTCGAGATCACGCTCCCGATCAAGAACCAGCTCCTGCGGAACTTCGGCCGGGACTCCTTCGAGGTCGAGGACCTCGTGAAGGGCCTGCGGGGCGCGGTCGAGCGGCTCCGGCCGCACGTCACGGACACGGCCCTCCTGCTCCACCGGTGGATGCGCGACGGCGCCGCCGTGCTCTTCGAGGGCGCGCAGGGGACGCTCCTCGACATGGACCACGGCACCTATCCGTACATCACGGCCTCGAGCGCCTCGGCCGGCGGCGCGGCGCCCGGCACCGGCGTGCCGCCGACCCGGATCGACGGCGTCCTCGGCATCACGAAGGCCTACGCGACGCGGGTCGGGGGCGGGCCGTTCCCCACCGAGGTCACCGGTGACCTGGGCGAGCTGATCCGGGCTCGGGGGAAGGAGTACGGAGCGGTCACGGGCCGGCCCCGGCGCTGCGGGTGGTTCGACGCGCCGCTCCTCCGCCACGCGGTGCGGATCAACGGTCTCGACACGCTCGCGGTGACCAAGCTCGACGTGCTCGATCCCTGCCACTCCGTCCTGGTCGGCGTCGGCTACCGGTACAAGGGGACGCCGCTCACCGAGTGGCCCGGCGAGGAGCGCGTCGTCGCGAAGCTCGAGCCGGTGTTCGAGGAGCGCCCGGGGTGGCTCGATGAGACCGCGGGGCTCCGCGACTGGGCGGACCTCCCGGTGCGCGCTCGCGACTACCTCCGGTGGCTCGCGGACCTCATAGAGTGCGAGATCTCGCTGGTCTCGACCGGGCCGGCCCGCGACGAGACCGTCCTCGTCGAGCCGTCGCGCCTGACCCGCTGGTTCCCCGACTTCCGCCAGCGCTGCCTGGCGTGAGCCACGGCCGCTACCGGCCGCCACGGGTCGCCACGGGCCGCCACCGGCCGAAGGCCGTCGGATCAAGGCCGTCGGGTCAAGCCCGTCGGGTCAAGCCCGTCGGATCACGGCCGTCCAATCAGGGCCGTCCGATCTGTCATCGCGCTGACCGGGTGGCCGGCTCGTCGGGGCTACTCGTAGCTGAACCCCATCGTCCGGCAGTGGTAGTACACGCCCCCGTCCTGGACGATCAGGAAGAGCGCGAGCTCGCTCCCCTCGTTGTGGTGGGAGTGGAAGGCCGCGGGCGGCGTGATCATCACCGCGTGGGGCTCCCAGTCCGCGCGCGCCCCGTCGATCAGGGAGTAGCAGCGCTCGCCGGACAGGACGAGCGTCACCGCGACGGCGTTGTGCCGGTGGCCGCGCTGCGCCTCGCCGGGCAGCAGCGAGTTGAGCGCGAGCGTGAACGAGGGCGTCGTCGTGCGGCTCTCCTCCATCGCGACGTTGCCGAGGTTGACGGACTTGCCGGCCATGGCCGCCCCCCGCGGGTCCAGGTAGACGGCGAGCAGCCGCCGGCGGATCTCCGCCATCGGGTAGAGGGCCGGCCGGATCGGCCCGGCGCCCGGGTCCGGCGGGCGGAGCCCCTCGAACCGCAGCTGGGGCTCGTTGGTGGTGACCCAGAGGACCGCGTCCTCCGTCGCCGCGTGGCGCGCCGCCCCGCCGCCGGGCAGGCAGAAGGTGTCGGCCGGCTCCCAGGCGAGCGTCCGCCCGTCGCCCGTGGTGGTGGTGCCCGACCCGCGGATGACGTGGTAGAGCTCCGTGCTCGCGTGGAAGGCGGTCACCAGCGCGTCGCCCGCCCGGATCCGCGCGTACTGCGACAGGATGAACGGCGTGGTCGCGGGATAGGGGAGGTCGATGGCCGCCGAGAGGTCGAGCGGCACCAGGCCCGTCGGCGCGGCGGGGTCGAGCGCCCGGTCGCGCTCCGCGCGGAACACGTGGGCGGGGACCGGCGGATGCTTGATGTTGAAGCCGTCGAGCGACGTCAGGTAGCGGGCGTTCTCGGTGTACGGCGAGGCCGCGCGGGGCGCGGTCCGGCCGGCGCCGAGGAGGGTCCGGAGCTCCAGCTCGTCGAGCGTCTTGGCCATGGGGGTCCTCCCGAAAGGGTGCGCGAGGGTCGATCGGGCCGGATGCTAGCGCGGCGGCTTTCCGAGCGTCAAGACGGCGCGGCCGCGGGTCGGAGGCGTCGGTGACGGCGACGGTGGTCGGCGGCGCCGCGGGGCCACGCCCGCTCGTCGTCCGGCTCCTCGTCCTGTGGCTCGCGCTGGCGCCGGCGCTCCAGGCCCTGAGCCTCGCCGGCCTCCGCATGGGGAACTTCGCGCCCGACCGGCCCTGGAACTACCTCGCGTACGGCCTGGCGGCGCCCTACGTCGCGTGGCTCGTGTGGCGGCGCCGCCCCCGCGCCCGCTTCGCCGCCTACGTGTTCCTCAGCCACGAGGCGGTCCGCGGCCTCCACTTCCACCGGCGGGACGCGCTGGCGATCGCCGTCCTGTGGGTCCTGCTGCTCCAGCTCCCGGCCGCGCGCCGCTACATGCCCTCGCTCCGTCCCGCGGAGATGCGGGCGCGCTGGCGGCGCGCCCTGACCGGCCCGCGAGACGATCCGGCGTCGGGCGGGCGTCCCCGGGCGTCGTGACGCGTCCTCCTCGCGCGCGATGAGCTCCTTCCTGTCGCCGACCTCGCGGGTGGACCGGCCCCTCCACGGGATCGCCTTCATCGTCGTGGGCGCCTCCGTGTTTCCCGTGCAGGACGTGCTGATCAAGGGCCTGAGCGGCGCCTACCCGGTGCTCCAGATCGTGTTCGTGCGGAGCATCGTCGCGCTCTGCGTCTTCTCCGCGCTCCTCTGGCGCGAGCAAGACGGCACGACCTTCCCGCTCCAGCGGCCGTGGCTCCACGGTGTTCGTGGACTGCTGGGCCTCTGCTCGTTCACGACGTACTACATGGCCATCGCCGCCTTGCCGCTCGCCACCGTCGCGGCGGTGGCGTTCGCCGCGCCGCTGTTCGTGACCGCGCTGTCGGCGCTCGTGCTCGGTGAGCCGGTTGACCGGCGCAGCTGGCGCGCCGTCCTGGTGGGCTTTGCCGGCGTGCTCGTGGTCCTCCGGCCGGGGGCCGCGACGTTCGAGCCAGCGGCCCTCCTCGCGGTGCTCTCGGCCGTCTTCTACGCGACCTCGCAGACCATCACCCGCCGCCTCGGCCGCACGGACTCCGGCGCCGTCATCGTGCTGAGCGCGACCCTCGTGTCCCTCGTGGCGTCGGGGCTGGGCGGGCTCCTGGCCGGCGGCGGCGGCCAGGGCGCGGGACTCCACCCGAGCCTCGCGTTCCTGGTCCGCGGCTGGACGCTCCCGCCGCTGGGATCGCTCGGGCGGATGGCGCTCTGCGGGCTCATCTCGAGCGTCGGCATCTACTGCCTGACCCAGGCCTATCGCATCGCGCCCGCGAGCACGGTCGCGCCCTTCGAGTACATCATGATTGGCTGGGCGGTCCTGTGGGGCTACGTGTTCTGGGGCGATATCCCCGGGCCGACGACCGTCATCGGCGTCGTCACCACGGTCGGTGCCGGCGTGTACGTGCTGGAGCACCAGGCACGCCTCCAGCGCGAGCGGCGCCGCGAAGGTCGCCCGCCCACCGGGTAGCCCGCGCCGGCCCGCGGCGCGCCGTCACTCGCCGGGCTTCCCCTCCTGCGCGCGGAGGAGAACCAGGTCGAAGCGCTCCTCGCGGCCGGTCGGCCGGAGCGTGATCTCGAAGGGCACGCTGCTACGCGCGAACCCGCCATGGACATCCGTCTGTCCCCTGCTCACGACACGCCCGCCACCGTCCACCCCGAACAGCGCCACCGTCGACCAGGGGATGACGCGGCTCGAGGATTCCATGACCCCCGCGGCCCGGACCGTGGTCGGCTCCCGTGCGAGCGCCCAGCGGAAGCTGAACCCCCACTGGTCGGTGCGGTTCGGAAGGTCGGCGGGAATCGCGAGCGGCGCGGGCGTCGCGCACGCGGCGGTCAGGAGCGCCAGCGCCATCCAGGAGCCCGCGCGGCCCAGACGGATCCTCTTCGACGCGGCGATCAGCAGGCTCATGCCCATAGAACGTCTCGGCTGCCGCGGAGGGTCCCGGGCCGGTCCGGGGGACTGACCTCGGCACGCCTGTCGGCCCCGTTGGGGCGCGCGCGGCGCCGGACGCGCGACAACTATGCAGAATGACTGGCACGAGGCGTTCGCTCAGCCAGGCACAGCTCCCGCCTCTCAAACCCAGTGCGAGATCAAGACCCGCTGGGAAGAGGTGAACTTCTCAGCGGGTTTCGTCTTGGCCATTTGGTCCGGCTTGCCTGGATTGGGATAGAATCGGGCCAGTTCGAGCACGTTTCCGAGCGCGGTCCTGGCCCGCGCCTCTTGCTGGCTCCGGAAGGAGACGATCAATGGCGAGCACACCCGGGGTGAACGTGGTTCTCGTTCATGGCGGTTTCGTCGATGGGGGCGGGTGGGAGCGCCTGTACAGGCTCCTCAGGAAAGACGGCTACCCCGTGAGTGTCGTCCAGAATCCCACCTTGTCACTTGCCGGCGATGTGGCGGCCACGAAGCTGGTCCTCGCCGCGCAGGACCGTCCCGTGGTCCTCGTCGGCCACTCCTACGGCGGCGTGGTGATCACCGAGGCCGGGACGGATCCCAAGGTGGCCGCGCTCTGCTACATCGCCGCGTTCGCGCCGGATCGGGGTGAGTCCGTCGCCTCGCTCATCAAGGATCCGCCGCCCGGTGCCCCCGTGCCGCCGATTCTGCCCCCGCAGAACGGCTATCTGCTCCTCGACAAGACGAAGTTCCACGCATCCTTCGCGGCGGACGTCGACGCGGACCGCGCGGCATTCCTGGCCGACTCGCAGGTCCCCTGGGGCTTGGAAGCGCTCGGTGGCACGATCAGCGAGCCCGCATGGAAGACCAAGCCGAGCTGGTACCTGGTCGCCAGCGAGGACCGGATGATCCCGCCGGCGGCGCAGCGTCTCATGGCGAAGCGTGCCGGAGCGACCGTCGTCGAGGCGCGAGGGAGTCATGCGATCTACGAGTCGCAGCCCAGCGCGGTGGCCGCGCTCATCGACAGTGCCGCGCGCGGGGTCAAGGGGATCGCACGCTAGATTGACGCGGACCTCCGGGCGGGCGACCCAGCGGCTGACCGGCATGGGCACGTTTGCGGACACGTCGGGGGTCGGGCGCGTTGACTCTCGACCCGCAAGTAGCGACAATCGCTGGCGCGAGGCGTTAGCTCAGTCAGGTTAGAGCTCCCGCCTTTTAAGCGGGGAGTCGGTGGTTCGAATCCACCACGCCTCACCAATCGCCCGTCCCGCCGCGCTGGCCCGTCGAGGGAGAGGGACATGACCGATCGCGGAGCCTCGGACCCCGAGTCCGCCGCGACCCTCGCCGCGGCCCGCCGGTTCCTCGACGCGTTCGGTCGCCACGACGTCGACGGGCTCATGGCCGCGATGGTCGAGGACTGCGTCTTCGAGAACACGTTCCCGGCGCCCGACGGCGAGCGCCACGTCGGCCAGGCCGCCGTCCGAGGCTTCTGGGAGCGATTCTTCCGGGAGAACCCGTCCGCCGCGTTCGAGACGGAGGAGATCTTCGCCGGCGGCGCCCGCTGCATCGTCCGGTGGCGCTACCGCTGGCGGAACGTCGACGGCTCCGCGGGCCACGTGCGGGGCGTCGACGTGCTGCGCGTGCGAGACGGGAAGGTCGCGGAGAAGCTCTCCTACGTCAAGGGCTAGGGCCCCGTCCATGAGCCGTCGACGGCATCGGGGACGACGTCCGCGTCGCCCCCGCCCGGGAGGGGGCGCCGGCAGGCGTAGCTAGTCAGTCCCGGTGAAGCTCGACCGTGTACCCGTTCGGGTCCCGGAAGTAGACGGGCCCGGTCGGCCGTTGCCTCGGTCGCGTCACGGCGGGGCCGACCAGACGACGACGCCCAGCGCGTCGGCGAGGGCGAGGGCCGCCCCGCGGCCGGGGGCGAGGCTCATCGTTCCGCGCGGCCGCCCGTCCGCGCCGTTCAGGTTGAAGGCCGGCGTGCCGTCGCCCAGCACGGTGAGGGTGGCCCGGGAGCGCCCGTCGGCGTCGCGCAGGGACACGTCGGGCGTGCCGTCCGGCTGGGAGCGAAGCACCGCGCGCGCCGTCCCGCGCGCGTCCGCGAGCTCGAGCCCCGCGTCCTGTCCCCGGATCCCGAAGGTGGCGCGCACCACCCCCGCCGCGTCGTAGGCGACGAGGGCGGGTTGCGGCTCGCGGGCGCCCGCCGCGCGGCTCGCCGGGCTCCCGCTGCCGCTCCGACCGAGGAAGAGTGCCGCGGCCAGGCGGGGCTTCCCGGCCGGATCGAAGAGCGCGAAGCCCGGGGCGCCGTCGGGGCCCACCACGAGGGCGGCCCGCACCGTCGCGCCGTCGGTGTCGAGGAGCGTCAGGCCGGGCGCGCCGCCCGCGCCGACCGTCAGCACGGCGCGGGACCGTCCGCCGGCGTCGTGGAGCGTGAGGCGCGGCGTCTCATCGGCCTCCCACCCGAGAGTGGCACCCGTCCGCCCGCGCGCGTCGCGCAGGACGAACCGCTCGGCCTCGACGGCCGGCGCCTTGGCGGCCCGGGGCGGACTCTGGCCCAGCAGGAAGAGCGCCGCGATCGCGAGCCAGGAGCCGAGCGCCGCGCGCTTCCAGCGGCGGCTCTCGCGCTCCAGCCGGTCGAGGCGAGCCGTGATCCGGTCCTCCGTCATGAGCGCCATCGCGACCTCCCAGGCCGCGCGCCGCCCGGAGACGTGAGGATTCGCGCGCGGCGGCTACGACGCTACGTCACCCATCGCACACCGGTCAACGTGACGGCGCGGCGGGCCCGCCTCAGTCGAGCGGCGGGCGGTGCCCTGCCCAGGGCTGGAGCGCCTCGAAGCACGCGGAGGCCCGGAGCACGTCGACCTCGCGGTGCCAGCGGCCGACGATCTGGAGCCCGACCGGGAGCTTCTCCCGCGTGAAGCCGCACGGCACGTTGGCGGCCGGGTAGCCCGTCAGGTTGAACGGGTACATGAACGGCACGCGGTCGAAGATCGAGTGGGCGGGCTTGCCGCCGAGGTCCTTCAGGCCCTCGAAGGGGCCGGGGTCGGCCGGCCAGGCGGCGACCGGCATCTGCGGCGTCAGGAGCAGCTGGTAGCGGTCGAAGGTCTTCCGCACCTTCTCGCAGAACTCGGTGCGCGCGAGGTGCGCCTTCAGGTAGTCGATCGCGCTCCACTGACCGGCGTCGAGGATCATGCGCATGAGCGTCGTCTCGATCCAGTCGGGGCGCTCGCGCGCGCGGTCGTAGTTCCTGGCCGCCACGTTCGATGAGTAGATGATCTTGTGGAACTCGTAGGGATGGCCCCAGTCGACCTTCGCCTCCTCCACGTGGGCTCCGAGCTCCTCGAACCGGCGCGCCGCGCGGTGGGTGAGCTCGGCGACCTCGGGGTCAACGGACGCGAACCCGAGGTCCACGCTCCAGCCCACGCGCCAGCCGCGCACGTCGCCCTCGCAGGCGGCGAGGTAGTCCTCGGGGGGCGCGTCGATCGACATGGGGTCGCGCGCATCGGGGCCGGCCATGACGTGGAGGAGCAGCGCAGCGTCGCGGACGGTGCGCGTCATCGGGCCGTTGTGGGACCGCGCGCCCCAGAGGTCGGCGCTCGGCCAGTAGGGGACGCGCGCCAGCGAGGGCTTGAGCCCGAAGATGCCGCAGAGGGCCGAGGGGATCCGGATCGAGCCGGAGCCGTCCGAGCCGTGGGCGAGCGGCCCGAGCCCGGCGGCCACCGCGGACCCCGCGCCGCCCGAGGAGGCGCCCGACGTGCGCGCGAGGTTCCACGGGTTCTTGCACGGCGGGCCGATCAGGTTGTCGCACATGTCCTTGTAGCCGAAGTGCGGCGTGTTGGTCTTCCCGAGGATGATGCCGCCGGACCCGCGGAGCCGCGACGCGACCGCGCCGTCCTCGGCGGGCACGTTGTGCTCGAAGAACTTCGACCCGAATGTCGTCCGGATGCCCGCGGTCGGCTCGAGGTCCTTGATGGAGTAGGGGATCCCGTCGAGCGGCCCCTTCGCCTGGCCGCGCCCGATCCGCGCCTCGGCCGCGCGGGCCAGCTCGCGCGCATGGTCGGCGGTGACCGTGAGGTAGGCGTTCAGCTTCGGGTTCAGACGCTCGATCCGGGCGAGCACGGCGTCCGTGACCTCCACGGGTGAGAGCGACTTCGCGCGGTAGAGCCGGCCGAGCTCGAGGGCGGGCGTGTAGGACAGGTCCGTCGCGTTCATCCGGGGCCTCCTCGGTGTGGTCGACGAAGCGCGGGCGGACGCGCCGTCCGGCGGTCCGCCCGACGAGCCCCAGGGTAGGGCGAGGCCGGACGGCTGTCCAGAGGGCGGGCGTCTCGCCCGGTCCCGGGGCCGCCCGGGCCGTGCGATGATCGACGGCGCCGTCACTCTCGACCGAACGGAGGCCTGCCCGATGCCCGACGCGAAGCCCCCCGTGCTGTGTCCGCCGGATCCCCTCCGCGAGTTCGTCGACGCCGTTGCGAGACGCATGGGCGCCGACGCCGACGTCGCGGCGGAGCTGGCGCGCCACCTGGTCGGCTCGAACCTCGCGGGCCACGACTCGCACGGGGTGATCCGGGTCCCCCAGTACGTGGGCGACATGGACCAGGGTCTGATCGTGCCGAAAGCCCGCCCCGTCGTCGCCCGGGAGAGCGCCGTGGCAGCCCTCGTCGACGCACACCGCGGGTTCGGCCAGCACTCGACGATGTTCGCCCTCGAGTGGGCGATGGCGCGGGCGCGCCAGCATGGCGTCGCGATGGTCGCCGTGCGGCACTCGACCCATATCGGACGGCTCGGCGAGTACGTGGAGCGCACCGCCGACGAGGGGCTCATCGGGATCGTGACGGTGGGCGCGGTGGGGGACGGCATCGGCGGCGTCGTCCCGTTCGGCGGGCGGACCCGCTTCCTCGGGACGAACCCGTGGGCCCTGTCGGTGCCGGGGCGCTCGCGCCGGCTGATCTTCGACGCGGCGACGTCCATGCTCGCCGAGGGGAAGGTGCGCGTGGCGCGCGCGGCCGGGAAGCCATTGCCGCCCGACGCGATCGTCGACTCCGCGGGACATCCGAGCCGCGATGCCGAGGCGTTCTACGCGGGCGGCGCGCTCCTGCCGCTCGGCGGGCCGCTCGGCGGGCACAAGGGCTACGGGCTCGGGCTGGCCTCGGCGCTCCTGGGGGCGCTCGGCATGATCGGAGACGGCGACCCCACCCTCGTCGGCGCGGCGCCGCCGGACTCGACCGACGCGCGCGGACGCGTCGCGGGCGTGTTCCTCGAGGTCGTGGACCCGGCGGCCTTCGGGGACGCCGGCCGCTACGCCGTGCTCGTCGACGAGGCGCTCGAGGCCGCGAAGCGCCAGCCGCCGGCCGACGGGATCGCCGAGGTGCTGGTGCCCGGCGAGCCGGAGGAGCGCGCTCGCGCCAAGCGGACCCGCGAGGGCGTCCCGCTCCCGGCGGCGACGTGGGCGGAACTGGGGAGGGTCGCGGCCCGCTTTGGCGTGTCCCTGCCGCCGTCGCGTGCCGGCGCGTGAGCGGTGACTCCTACCGCGCGCCGGGCGCCTGGTAGCCGACGGTCTTCTTGACCGCCTGGTCCACCTCCTCCGGCGTGATGAGCACGATCGTCTTGACACGGACGGCACCGCTGGCCGCAACCGTCAGGGAGACGGCCGTCGCGCTCGCCGAGTCCGGCAGATCGACGATCACGAACGCGTCGGAATCGCCGTAGGCAAAGTAGAAGGCCTCGACACGGCCCCCGAGGCCCTTCGCGAGCGCCTCGATCGCGGCCCGGCGCTTGGAGCCGCCGTCCTTCAGGAGACCCTGGGCGCCTTCGTGTGTGTAGGACGCCTCGAAGAGATACTTGGGCATCGCGCACCTCCCGCGCGTCGGGACGACGCGCTTCTCGGTTGGGATCCCGCGGCTGGCAACGTCCTCGTCGGGAAGACTGACAGTAGCGCGAACGGGCAGTCGGGGCCAGGGCCTCCGGCGCCGCGCGCCGGCGTGGTCAGCCCCGGCCGAGGACCAGGATGACGATGCCGGCCAGCATGACGGCGCACCCGAGCCAGATCTGGCGGATGCGGGCGCCCTCGCCGAACATGAGCCAGCCGATCACCAGGGCCAGGATGATCTCGATCTGCTTCACGGCCTCGACGTAGGAGCTCACCGTCATCGTGTAGGCCGTCGTGCCGAGCTGGGTCGACAGGGCGGCGAAGGCGCCCAGGCCGATGAAGCCGAGCCAGTGCTGGCCGATCTGGCGGAAGTGGCGGGCCGAGCGGTAGAGCACCCAGGGCGTGATCAGGATCGAGCAGAAGAGGTAGCCCATGAACACCGCGTAGGCGGGGTTCGACAGGAGCGCCATCTTCTTGATGAGCACGACCGACGGCGCGTAGAACAGCGCGGCCCCGAGCGTGTAGCGCTGGCCGGGATCGCGCACCAGCGAGACGAGCGGCGCCCAGAGCGACACGCGCGCCCGGCCCACGTTGATCAGGTAGACGCCGGCGACGGCGACGAGCACCCCGATCACGCCCGTCAGGGACGGCTCCTCGCCGAGGAACAGGTACCCCCAGACGACGAGCAGGACGACGGACAGCTTCCACAGCGCCGTGACCAGGGAGATCTCGGCGACCTTGAGCGCGAGGGCGAGGCACTGGGTGCCCGTGATCTGCGTCACGGCGAAGAGGAAGCAGTACCAGTAGATCCCGGGCTGACGCGGCGGCAGCCCATAGGTGACGAGGGGGATCGCGGCGAACGGCAGGATGAAGGTGAAGCGGCCCCAGACGTTGATCGTCTCGTCGAGGGCGTGACCGAGCCGCTTCATCACCATGTTCCGCAGCACCTGGAACAGGGCGCTGCCGATCGAGAGCACGAACCAGGTCACCGAGTCCCTCCGCGCGTCGCCGCCCTTTCGCCGGGCGGCGTGCCGCCGGCCATCCTAGGGTAGACGGTGGCCGGCGTCGACCCCGGGAATCCGGTGTCGGGACTTTCCCTACGTTGACAGCCCGTTCCCCCCGGGGAGACCTTCAGCCCGGCGGTCGTGAGCTTCCACGAGACCGGCCAGAACCCGTACAGGGGCGACCCGGCGGCGCTCGCGGACGGCAAGCGTCTCTACGAGACGTGGTGCCAGTCGTGCCACATGCCCGACGGGTCGGGCCGGATCGGACCGAGCCTGATCGGGTCGCAGCATCTCCACGCGCGGTCGGCCACCGACGTCGGGTTCTTCGAGGCCGTGCTGGGCGGATCGCTGGGCGCGATGCAGTCGTTCCGGGACCGCCTCACGCAGGACGAGATCCTGCGGGTGGTCGCCTACGTGCGGAGCCTGCGGCCCTCTTGACGGCTATTCGCGTGTCGGTCATGGTGGCTGCGTTCTAGTTCGATGTCGTGCGGAATTAATACCCACCCGTTTCGTGCGCGGAGGAGGACTCAGGGCAATGAAGCTCATCGCCACCATCCTCATGGTCCTCATGGCCGGGAGTCTCGCGGCCGGCGTCGCGTCCGCCGAGATGACCGTTAACCTCCAGGTCGCTGCCGATGGATTGACCGGGCCGCTCAACATGGTGACGCCGCCCGACGGCAGCAAGCGACGGTTCATCACCGAGCAGATCGGCGTGATCAGGATCTTGATGCCCGACGGGAAGATGCTGGACGAGCCGTTCCTCAACATCCGCCACCGGATCCCGAAGCTCCACCAGGACTTCGATGAGCGCGGCCTGCTCGGCCTCGCCTTCCATCCGGACTTCAAGAACAACGGACGCTTTTTCGTCGCCTATAGCGGTCTCCTGCCCGGGGATTCCACGCTCGACAAGGTCGTGTGGTACGACCACACGAACTACGTTGCCGAGTACCGCGTCTCCAAGAGCGACCCCAATCGGGCCGACCAGATGAGCGAGCGGATCCTGAGCAAGATCGACTGGCCGCAGTTCAACCACAACGGCCACTGGATCGGGTTCGGGCCCGACGGGTTCCTGTACGTCTCGACCGGCGACGGCGGCTACGCGAACGACTGGGGCATCGGCCACAACGTCACGAAGGGGAACGGCCAGGACCTGATGTCGCTCAACGGCAAGGTCCTCCGGATCGACGTCAACGGCGCGGAGCCGTACGCGATCCCTCCGGACAACCCGTTCGTGGGCCGGCAGGACGCCAAGGCCGAGATCTGGGCGTACGGATTCCGCAATCCCTGGCGCTGCTCGTTCGACATGGGCGGCGGCAAGGAGCTGTACTGCGCCGACGTCGGGCAGAACTCGTTCGAGGAGGTCAACGTCGTCACCAAGGGCGGGAACTACGGCTGGCGGATGAGGGAAGGCAAGCACTGCTTCGACTACGTCAACCCGAACACCCACCTGCCGTCCTGCGACTCGGCGGGGATGGTCGATCCGATCTTCGAGTACAGCAACTGCAACGTGACCCAGGACTGCAAGGGCCTCTCGATCACGGGCGGCGCCGTCTACCGCGGGAGCCACGGGCCCTGGCAGGGGAAGTACTTCTTCGGTGACTGGAGCAAGCAGTTCGGCCTCCGGGACGGCCGCCTCTACGTCGCGACCAACAACGGCGGCACCTGGACGATGGAGGACGTGAAGGTCGCCAACATGCCGACCTTCAACTCCTATGTCCTCGCCTTCGGCCAGGACGCGGACGGCGAGGTGTACGTGCTGACGCAGGACACCACCGGGCCGGTTGGCGGCCTGGCGAAGATCTACAAGATCACCCCGTAGGACGGACGCGACACGGGGCCCGGCCCAGCGCCGGGCCTCGTGACCTCACCATGCGACGCTTCGCGTCCCTCGGCCTGACCATCGTCGCCGCGCTCGGCGCGTGGGGGCTCCTTGCCGCGCCCGGCGCGGCCCAGACGCCGGCGCCCCCGGCGCCGCCCGCCCCGGCGTCGACGGTCGGGCCGGCCCCGCCCGCCCAGTTCACCCCGGACTTCCTGGCCGACGCGAAGAACGTCAAGCAGGGCCGCGAGGTCTGGCAGGCGCGCTGCCAGTTCTGCCACGGGAAGATGGCGTACCCGGGCAAGGCGCCGAAGCTCCAGCCGTCGCGCTACACGCCCGACTTCGTCTACGACCGCGTCGCGAACGGCTTCCAGGGCATGCCGCCGTGGCGGCACGAGTTCTCGGTGGACCAGCTGAAGTCGGTCGTCGCCTACGTGCTCAGCCGCGAGTTCCCCAACTGACGCGCATGCCCCCGATCCTCCAGAAGATCACCGTCCCCTACGAGTATCCGGTCTACTTCACGGTCGACGTCTTCGACCCGGGGAATCCGGACCTCGTCGAGGCGCTCGCGCGGAAGGAGCCGGGCCGCCGGCATCGCCTGTTCGTGGTGGTGGAGCGCGTCATCGCCGAGGCGTGGCCGGGGCTCTCGGCCACGATCGAGCGCTACGCCGAGCGGCACGCCGACCGGCTCGAGCTCGTCGCGCCGCCCTGGATCGTCGAGGGCGGCGAGGCCGTGAAGAACGACCCCGCGCCGCTGGCGGCCCTCCAGACCGTGCTCCATGCGCTCCGCCTGGATCGCCAGTCCTACGTGGCGATCGTGGGCGGCGGGGCCCTGCTGGACGCCGCGGGCTATGCCGCGGCGACCGCGCACCGCGGGATCCGGACGGTCCGGCTGCCGACCACGGTGCTGGCCCAGGGGGACTCGGGCGTCGGGGTGAAGAACGGCGTCAACGCCTTCGGGGTCAAGAACTTCCTGGGGACGTTCGTTCCACCCTTCGCCGTGCTGAACGACCGGCGGTTCCTCGAGAGCCTGGGCCGGCGGGACACCATCGCCGGCATGGCGGAGGCGGTCAAGGTCGCGCTGATCCGGGACCCCGACTTCTTCACGTGGCTCGAGACGCGCGCGGACGCGCTCGCCGCGTGCGACCCGGAGGCCGTGAGCGAGCTGGTCCGCCGGGGCGCCATGCTCCACCTCGAGCACATCGCGTCCTCGGGCGACCCGTTCGAGATGGGGAGCGCGCGGCCGCTCGACTTCGGACACTGGGCGGCCCACCGGCTCGAGTCGCTGACCCGGAACCGCCTCCGCCATGGCGAGGCGGTCGCCATCGGCATCGCGCTCGACACCCTGTACTCCCGCGCCGTCGGGCTCCTGCCGGCGCCGGCGGTCGAGCGCGCGCTGGCGCTCCTCGGGCGGATCGGGCTCCCGCGCTGGGACGAGGCGCTCGATCTGCGGGACCCCGCCGGGCGGCCCGTCATCCTCGACGGACTGGCGGAGTTCCGGGAGCACCTCGGGGGCGAGCTCACCGTCACCCTCCTGGCCGCGATCGGCCGGGGCGTCGAGGTGCACGAGATGCGCGAGCCTCTGGTGGTGGGCGCCCTCGACGAGCTCCGCCGCCGCCACGGCCGGCCGTGAAGCTCGCCGCTCCCGGCGGCCCGCATCTGACGTACTGCACGAACATCCATCCCGGCGAGACCTGGGCCGAGGTGCGCGCGAACCTCGAGCGGCACGTCGTGCGGGTCAAGGCCGCGGTCGCGCCGGACCGGCCATTCGGCGTGGGCCTCCGGTTGTCCGCGGTGGCGGCGGCCGCGCTCGCCGAGGCGCAGGAGCTCGAGCGCTTCCGGAGCTTCCTCCATGATCATGGCCTCTACGTCTTCACCATCAACGGCTTCCCGTACGGCCCGTTCCACGGGACGCGCGTGAAGGAGGACGTGTACCTCCCCGACTGGCTCGACGACGCGCGGCTCCAGTACACCGACCAGCTGGCCGAGCTGCTCGCTGCGCTCCTGCCCGACGGCCTCGAGGGGACGGTCAGCACGGTGCCCGGCGCCTTCAAGGGACGCGTCCGCGGCGCGGCCGACGAGGCGCGGATGGCCGAGGTCATGGTCCGGCACGCCGCCGGGCTCCACCGGCTCCGCGAGCGCACCGGCCGGATGGTCTCGCTCGCGCTCGAGCCCGAGCCGTGCTGCCACATGGAGACCGTGGACGAGACGGTCCGCTTCTTCGAGGGACACCTGTTCGCCGCGCCGACCGTCGCCCTCTTCGGGCGCCTCACGGGCCTCGGACACGGCGAGAGCGAGGCGGCCCTCCGGCGCCACCTCGGCGTCTGCTTCGACGCCTGCCACATGGCCGTGGAGTTCGAGGACGCCGCGGCCGGACTGGCCGCGTTCCGGAAGGCGGGCATCCGGATCGGCAAGGTGCAGGTGAGCGCGGGCCTCCGCGTGAGGATGGATCCGGGGGACCGCGCGCTCGTGGCCGCGCTCCGGCCGTTCGCCGAGGGCGTCTATCTCCACCAGGTCGTCGAGCGGCGCGACGGTCGGCTCGTCCGCTACCTGGACCTGCCGGAGGCGCTGGAGGCGGCCGCGCGCGACGGCGGCGGCGTGCGCGAGTGGCGCATCCACTTCCACGTCCCGCTCTTCCGCGAGGAGCTCGGCCCGTTCGCGAGCACGCAGGACTACCTGCGCGGCGTGCTCGAGCTCCTCCGCCACGAGGCTCACACGCCGCACCTCGAGGTCGAGACGTACACGTGGGACGTCCTGCCCGAGGCGTTCCGGCGCGAGGACATCGTGGCCGCGGTGGCGCGCGAGCTCCAGTGGGTGCTCGGCGTGCTGCGGGGATGAGCCCGGCCGCCGTCGCGTCGGGCCCCGCCGCGAGCCGCTGGCGGGACTACCTCCTCCTCGGGCGCGTCTCCAACCTGCCGACGGTCTGGACCAACACGCTCGCCGGCGCCGCGCTGTCCGGCGCGGACGCGGGCCCCGGCCAGCTCGCGCTCCTCGCGCTCGCGTTCTCGCTCCTCTATACGGGCGGCATGTACCTGAACGACGCCTTCGACCGCGACGTCGACCGGCGCGAGCGGCCCGAGCGGCCGATCCCGGCGGGCCGGATCGGGGCCGGCCGGGTCTTCCGCATCGGCTACGCGCTGCTCGCGGGAGGGGTCCTGGTCGTGGCGGTCGGGGCTCGCGGGCCGGGCGGCGGCGGGATCGGGGCGGTGGGCGCGGGCATCCTCCTGGCGGGTGTGATCACGGCGTACGACGCCTGGCACAAGGCGAACCCGCTGAGCCCGGTGGTGATGGGTCTGTGCCGCGTTCTCGTCTACGTCACCGCCGCCCTGGCGGTGTCGGGACGCGTGGCGCCCGGCGGTGACCGGCGGGGCGGTCGTCCTCCTCGGCTACCTGATCGGCCTCACGTACGCGGCCAAGCAGGAGAACCTCGCCGCGGTCCAGAACCTCTGGCCGCTCGCGCTCCTGGCGGCGCCCTTCGCGTACGCGGCCCCGACACTCCTGGCCGGAGGCGCCGGGGCGCTCCTCTATCGTCGGCTTCCTCGGGTGGGTGGTCTTCGCGGTGAGCCTGCTGGTGCGCCCGGGACACCGCGACATCCGGCGCGCGGTCGTGAGCCTGATCGCCGGCATCTCGCTCCTCGACGCGGTCCTGATCGCGGGGGTCGGCGACCCGGCCCGTGCCCTGTGGGCCGTCGCCGGTTTCGCGCTCACCCTCGCCTTTCAGCGCTGGGTGCCGGGGACCTGAGGCGTCTCCCGGTGGCGCGTCGCCGGGGGCGGCCGCATACTGGGACCGATCGCTGACACGGAGGTCGCCATGCACGCAGCCTCGCTCGCCGACGCCGTTCGCCGGACCCTCTCGGACAGCACGGGACCCGAGCGCTTCGGGGGCGCGCTGGCCGCCGTCGTCCGCCACTTCGGCGCCGACATGGGCATGATCCACCGGCTCAACCCGGCCGACCAGCACCTCGACCTGGTGGCGACGACCGCGGGCGTGCCCGAGCCCGTTCTCCAGGCGGCGCGGCGGATCCCGCTCGGCAAGGGCATCGCCGGCGAGACCGCGCTGACCGGGAAGCCCGTGTCGATGTGCAATCTCCAGACGGACACGAGCGGCGTGGCGCGGCCGGGCGCGAAGGCCACCGGGGCCCAGGGCACGCTCTGCGTGCCCGTGTTCCGGAGCGACCAGGTCGTCGGCACCCTCGGCATCGGCGTCCGCGGAGAGCGCACGTTCACCGAGGCGGAGACGGAGGAGTTGCTCGCCGCCGGCCGCGCGCTGGCGAGCCCCCTCGCGCAGCAGGGCTCGGGCGCCTAACGAGGCGGGGGCTTCCTATGGCCACGCCCGCCGCCCGCCCGCCGGCCGTGGACCTTCGCCGGGCCGCCGAGCGGTTCCACACGCGCATCGGCTGGCTCGACTCGCATCACAGCTTCAGCTTCTCCAACCACTATGACCCCGCGAACACGCACCACGGGCTCCTGCTGGTCTCGAACGACGACACCGTGCGGGCCGGGACCGGGTTCCGGACCCACCCCCACCAGGACATGGAGATCGTCACCTGGGTGCTTGACGGCGAGCTCGAGCACAAGGACTCCGAGGGGCACACGGGGATCATCTACCCGGGCCTCGCCCAGCGGATGAGCGCCGGCACGGGCATCTGGCACTCGGAGATGAACCCCCGCCACGACCGGGACGTCCACTTCGTGCAGATGTGGGTCCCGCCGGACACCGAGCGCATCCGCCCGGGCTACGAGCAGCTCGACATCAACGCCGAGCTCCAGAAGGGCGGTCTCGTCCCGATCGCGTCGGGCCGCGGCCACGAGTCGGCCATCTCGATCCGCCAGCGTGGGGCGGTCCTGTGGGGTGGGCGGCTCAAGCCCGGCGAGGTCGTGCGCCTGCCCGACGCGCCGTTCGTGCACGTGTTCGTCGCCCGGGGCGGGGCCACGCTCGAGGGCGCGGGGCCGCTCGAGACCGGCGACGCGGCCCGGCTCACCGCCGCCGGCGCCCGGTCGCTGACGGCGGATGCCGTCGCGGGCGCGGAGGTGCTGGTCTGGGAGTCGGCGGCCGACGCTGCCGGCGCCTGACGTTCAGGCCCGGGCCGTCAGCGCCGCTCCCGTCACGGACGCCACCGGGCTGCCGCGGGGACTGGCGCGATCCGCGCGACGCGGCCGGTCGCCGCCGAGCTGCCGACCAGCTGGAGCGGGCCGTTGATCGCCCAGCGGAGGCGCTCGTCACGGTCCCACCCTAGCGTCCAGCGGCGACGCTCGGAGCTCGCCACGACGAGCCGGGCCCCGAGGTGCTCCGCCACGGACGCGAGCTCGGTCACCGGGTCTCCGAAACGGACCACGACGCCCACGCGCGTGGCCGGTCCGACCCACTCGTCCGCGACCTCGCGCAGCTCGTAGCGGATCGTCGCCTCGAGGCCCTGCATCCGTTGCCACGGCTCGAGATGCCGCCGCCATCGCGAGCCGCCCGGCGGGACTTCCGGCGGAAGCGGCGCGACGTGAACCAGGACGAGCGGCGCCGCGGCCGCTACGGTATGGGCGCGCGCGTCCCGCATCACCTGCTCGTCGGAGCGTCGGCGCTCGATCAGCGCCACCACGGGTCGATCGCTGTCACGCATGAGGTGCCTTCCTTCCGTCAAAAAACAAGGCGCTCTCCGCCCTCACCGGCGGAAGCGCCCTTGCCGAGAACGCGCGTCCTTGCGCTCGTGTCGTCCGACGTGACGTTGCATCGAGGATGCCAGGGGAGTGCGGACGGCACCTCACTCCGCGCCAGAGCCGCGAGACGACAGGGAAATCGGTCGGATACGGGCGACCGCGATGCCGGCGTCGATGCCCATTCGATGGGCAGGTGCCTGCCGAACGGCCAGGTCGCTACGGTGGCGGGGCGATCACGTCCGCGGAGCGGTGGTGCCGGGTGAGAACCGAGTGAGCTCGATCCGGATCTCCTGGCTCACCTTGCTCTCCGTGAGCGGAGTCAGCGTCCGAACACGTGGTCGAGAAGGAGCGCCTTGACGGCGGTGGCGTCGACCGGGCCGTCGGGCAGGAGCCCGGCCTCGCTCGAGATGACGACCGGCCCGGCGGCGAGGTCGTCGGTCGGCCGCCCGTGCGAGCCCCTCACGAGGCTCGCGTCGAGCGGGATCACGTCCATCAGGTACCGGAAGCCGAGCGCCTTCTTCGCGAGCCGCCACCCGACGCTTGCCTGCGGGACGCGCAGCGCCGGGTCGAGGAAGAGCTCGACCGGGTCGTAGCCCGGCTTCCGGTGGATGTCGACGGTGCGGGCGAAGTCGGGCGCGCGAGCGTCGTCCAGCCAGTAGTAATACGTGAACCAGCGGTCGGGGCGTGACACGAGGACCAGCTCGCCCGATCGCGGGTGATCGAGCCCGGCCGCGCGCTTCCCCTCCTCGTCAAGGACGGCTTCCACACCCGGCAAGCCTTCCAGCAAGCGCCGGACTTCGGCGACCCGCTCCGCCCGGCGGACGTAGACGTGCGCGACCTGGTGGTCCGCCACCGCGAACGCCTCCGACGCGCCCGGGTCCAGAAGCTCGCGCCCGAGCTCGGTGCGGACCTGGATCAGCCCGGCCTCGCGGAGCCGCCGGTTCACGTGGACAGGGCCGGTCACCGGCGTGATGCCGTACTCGGACAGCACGACGACCCGCGTGCCGTCGCGCCGCGCCGCCGCGATCAGCTCGCCGCAGAGGGCGTCCACGGCGCGGAGATCCCCGGCGATCGCGGGATCGCCGGGGCCGAGGCGCTGGAGGTTGTAGTCGAGGTGCGGGAGGTAGACGAGCGTGAGCGTGGGCCGCTTGGTCTCGTAGACGTGCCGCGCGCAGTCGGCGATCCAGCGGCTCGACGTGATGTCGGTGGCCGGGCCCCAGAACTTGAAGAGCGGGAACTGGCCGAGGCGGCCGTTCAGCTCGTCGCGCAGCTCCGCCGGCTGCGTGTAGACGTCGGGGATCTTGCGACCGTCGGCGGGGTACATCGGGCGCGGCGTCACCGACCAGGTCGCCGTGCTGTGCATGTTGTACCACCAGAAGAGCTTGGCGCACGTGAACGCGGGATCCCGCCGCGCGGCAGCCTCCCAGATCTTCTCCCCGCCGACCAGCCGGTTCGACTGGCGCCAGAACCAGACCTCCGCGAGGTCGCGGAAGTACCAGCCGTTGGCGACGACGCCGTGGTCGCGGGGCAGGAGCCCGGTGGTGAGCGTGGCCTGCACGGAGCAGGTGACGGCCGGGAGGAGGGTGCGGAGCGGCCGGGCGCCGCCCTCACGCGCCAGCGCGGCCAGGCTCGGGGTGGCTTCGCCGATGTGCTCGCCGGCGAGCCCGACGACGAGGAGGACGACGGTCCGGTGCACGGAGGCGATCGGAGACGCGCGACCGGAGGGCCGCCGCGACCCCGCGTCAGGCGCCCGGTCGGCCCGCGCCGCCCGCCGGGGCGGTCACCCGGGGCGCCTGGCCGCGCAGGACCGAGTTGCCCTCGAACAGCTGGCTCTGGTCGATGGCGGGCGCCGCGTCGAGCGCGCCGGGGTCGAGCTGACCGCTCTGGGCGAAGAAGGCCGCGGGATTCTCCCAGGCGACCCGGCGGACGTCGGCCTCCGCGATCCCGCTCTCGCGCATGAGCGCGACCGTCTTCGGCACCTTGAGGGGATCGCTCACGCCCCAGTCCGCGGCGCTGTTGATCAGGATCCGCTCGCTGCCGTAGCGCTTGACGAGCGCCACCATCCGGGGCTCGTCCATCTTCGTGAACGGGTAGATGGAATGCCCGGCCCAGCATCCGGTCGCCAGCACGAGGGGCAGCGTCTCCTCGGTGTTGTGGTCGATGAGGACCCGCCCCTCAGGGAACCCGACGTCACGGACCAAGGCGAGGCTTCGCTCGGTGCCCCGCTTCTTGTCCCGGTGCGGGGTGTGGACCAGGACCGGCAGGTCAAAGCGGAGGGCGAGCTCGAGCTGGGCCGCGAAGTACTTCTCCTCCTCCGGCGTCTGGTCGTCGAACCCGATCTCCCCGACGGCCACGACGCCGTCCTTGGCGAGGTAGCGCGGCAGGATCTCGATCACGCCCGGCGCCACGCGCCGGTTGTTCGCCTCCTTCGGGTTGAGCGACAGGGTGCAGAAATGATGGATGCCGAACTGGCTGGCGCGGAAGCGCTCCCAGCCGAGCAGCCCGTTGAAATAGTCCTCGAAGGTGCCGACGTGGGTGCGCGGCTGGCCCAGCCAGAACGCGGGCTCCACGATCGCGGCGATGCCGGCCTGGGCCATCGCCTCGTAGTCGAGGGTCGTCCGCGATGTCATGTGGATATGCGGATCGAAGAGCTTCATGACCGGCTCCCGTTCTCGCCGAGGACGTAGGCGACGTCCGCGGGCACGCTCCGTCCCGCCGCCCGCCGCTCGCTCGCGTAGTCGGCCGCCATCCGCCGGAGCTCCGGCGTGATCCGGCCCTCGAGCCCGAGGATACGCCCGACGGCGACTTCGATGAAGATCGCCTTCAGCACCATGTGGTTGAAGCTCGACTCGGGGAAATGCCGGCCGGGGAAGGGGTTCTCGCACGCGATCGCCTCGAAGACGGGCTGGACCGACGTGCGGCAGGCTTCCACGCCGAGCGGGACGAAGCGGGCCGGGTCGGGGAGGAGGGGGAGCGTCCGAAGGACCGCCTGGCGCTCGCGCGTGTCGCCCTGGAAGTAGCACTGCTCCACCAGAGACTCGACCTCGCCCGGGGTCAGTCCGGCGACCGCGCGGAGCAGGAGCGCGGACCGGGTCAGTCCGTCGAGACCCCAGGGCACGACGGACCACGTGACGCCCGCGGCCCGGAGTCCCGCCGTTTCCGCCGGGCCGGGCTCGGGCGTCGCGCGGCCGGTCTGGCGCGCGGCGAGCGCGAACGCGGTCGCGAAGCCGCTCCGGTCGAGGGGCGCCCGCGTCGTGGCTACCGCGTCCGCCAGCCAGCGCTGGGCGCGCTCGGTGGCTTGCGCGCGGACGACTGCGAGCAGGCCCTCCGCCGTCTCCAGCGGCGGGATCACCGGCGGCGACGACTCCGAGCTCGATCGGATCTCACGGTGGCTCACGGCTCCGAGGGTGCTTGCTGACCGAGTATAGGCCCCGGGGGGCGGTCCGCGCGTGTCGCCCGGCGTCACCATTGGCCGAGCGCGCGGCCGATCGCCTCCGCCGCGCCCCGGCGGAGGACCGGTCAGGGTCCCGGCGGCGTGGCCGGCGGCAGGAGCACGACGATCTCGCTCAGGACGCGGCTCACGCCCGGCAGGGTCGTCACGACCTCCTCGGCGACGCGGCGCTGATCGTCGCGCGCCACCCGACCGCTGAGCGAGACCTGGCCGTCCTGGCAGCTGAAGAACAGTCCGAGCTCCCGCGTCCGGGGATGACAAAGGAGCGCCGCGTGGACGCGCGTCGTCAGGCATCGATCGCGGACCTCGGCGAGCGAGGCCGGGGTGGCCTGGAAGCGTTCCACCGCCAGCGACGCGCGGATCGTCGACACCGCGGCGGAGACGTCCAGGCGGGCGGTGTTGACGACCAGGTCGTACTGGAGCGGATCGTCGAGGGCCACCTCGTAGAGGTGGCGGATCCGGGCTGCCCAGTCGCGGTCGGCTCGCGCCACGACCTCCTCGGCGTTGGGGACGAGCCCGCGCTCGGCCTCCAGGCGCCGGGCTCGGACGTGGAGCGGGGCGGTCGCCCGGACGCGCAAGGCGTGGCGGATCCGCTGGAGCACGAACGTCGAGCCGCGTCCGACCAGGACGACGTTGTCGCGCGCCGCGAACTCCCAGATCACCGCCTCGACCGCTGCCAGGTAGTCGCGCCGCGTCTCGGTGAGCCGCTCCCGGAGCGTCGGGCGGCTCTCGAGGAGGCGCTCGAGGGCGGCCACGCCCTGCCCGAGCCGCTCCGCAGCCTTCAGGATGATCTCGCGGTCGGCGAAGGTGTAGGTGAGCTCCTCGGCGAGGGCGCGGCCGACGGCCTCGCCGGCGCTCCCGAGTGCCGATGAGATCGTGACGATGCTCATGGACGTCGTCCAGCGGGAACGCCGCCGCGCGTCTTCGTGCAAGCCGGCGCCTGGCGCTCCAGAGGGCGGGCGCGGTCGCGGCAGGCGACAAGGGGAACGCGCTGAGTTGCGTCGGTCCGCACGGGTGCTCCCGAGGACCGCCGGTCTTCTGGGCGGAAGCCTAGGCTGGCTCGCCGGGGCCTGTCAAGACGTGATGACCGTGGCCTGCCTCGGAGCGCGACGCCCCGCCATGCCGCGAAGGAGCCGGCGGTCCCGGCGCCGATGACGAGGAGGTCGCAGTCCATGGCCGCTCTCCTGTCCGTCTTCGGTTGGCTAGAAATCCACCGGAACCATGTCGCCCGTCACGGGCCCGTCACCATCCGATGCGCGGCGTCGCGGCATCGACCACGAAGCTCTCCACCGACGCTCCGAAGCTCCGCGCGAGTCCCGACGTCAGGTCCTCGAGGATGGTCTCGGCCACGCCGGGGCCCGTCTCCGGCAGGCTCTCGGAGACGAGGAAGACCGAGCGGGTCTCGGGGTGGATGAGCCCGTCCTTCGCCTGGCGCCACATGAGGTGCCGCGTGAGGACCGTCGGGCCGGTGGCGTAGGCGATCTCGCCGGGCGGCACCGGGGCGGGCCCGTCGCCGTCGAGCGCCGCGAACGTGTCGCCCTCGCGGGTGAGCCGCACCGTCAGCGGGCCGGCCACGCGGGCGAGGTCGAAGCCGCCCACGGGCACCGCGTGACGGAGCGACACGCTGTTGTAGAAGTCGACGAGCGGATTGATGTGGAACGGCGCGCCGCCCTTCATGGCGCGGCGGAGCAGCGCCTCGATGGACGTCGGGTACTGGCGCATCGAGACGCCGGCGGCCTGGAAGCGCTGCCGCCAGGGCACGATCCGCGGGTGGGACTGGGCGTTGCCGTGGGGCGCTCCCGCGGCGGGGGCGCCGGCCCAGGCCTCGGCCCACTCGCGCGCGACTGACGGATGGTCCGCCTGGTTGTCCACGCCGCGCGCCACCACGACGGCGAGACGCATGCCCGGAAAGCGCGCGAAGACCTCGGGCTCGACGGAGAAGTCCATCGACAGGCCTCAGGGCTTCGGGATCCGGAGCGTCTTGCTGATCATCAGCGATCCGGAGAGCCCGAACGCCAGGACGAAGGGATGGAAGGCGGCGCCGCCGATCGACACCGAGCCGAGCGGCAGGGCGTCGCCGGTCCGACCCGCCCACGTGAGCGCGACCAGCGCCAGGACGAGGAGGACGCTCGTTGGGATGGGCGTTCCCTCGAAGTGGGTCACCTTGCCGGTGTCGGTCGAGAGCGCCTCGGCGGTGATGTTGTACCGGGCGAGCCGGCTGATCCCGCAGGCGACGAAGTAGAGCAGCACGAGCTGGTCGACCACCGTGCCCATGCCGACGGCGTAGGCGAGGCAGGCGGGCGCCACGCCGAAGCTGATCACGTCCGCCAGCGAGTCGAGCTCGCGTCCCATGGGCGAGGCCCGGTGCCGCCACCGCGCGATCCGCCCGTCGATCACGTCGAACACGAGCGCGAGGACGATGAGACCGCCCGCGGCGTAGATCCGCTCCGGCGTGGCGCGCCGGACGTAGTCCATGGCGTAGAAGATCGCGGCGGTGCCGCCGCAGCCATTCGCCAGCGTGAAGAGGTCCGCCAGGTGAAAGGAGCGGAGCATCGAGAAGTGCCGCCGCGGCCCGCCCCGGTCGTGGACTGCCCCCACGCGTGTTCCCCCCGCCGTGCTTGATCCCCGGTGCCGTCCACCCTAGCATTCCCGCAACGCGCTGCCGAGCCGCCGGGACCCGCCCGGCGGCCGCGCGCGATCGGAGGCTCCATGCGGGCTCGGGCGGCGGGGCGCGGGGACGCGCCGGCCGGGGGCAACAACGACTGGTACCGCTTCCACGCGCCGCGCCGCGTCCCCGCGCTGGCGGCCCCGGAGATGCTGGCCGCGCGCGCCCGAGCCGAGCGCGACCTTGACGCCGTGCTGGGGCGGACCGGGCTGTCCCGCTCGGACCGCATCCTGGAGGTCGGCTGCGGCTGGGGGCGGCACGCGCTCGCGCTCGCTCGCCGCGGCTTCGGCCGGGTCGTCAGCGTGGACATCGCTCCGGAGCCGCTCGCCGTGGCGGGGGCCCTCGCGCGGGAGGCCGGGCTCGCGTGCGAGATCCGCCAGCAGGACTTCGGCCTCGTGGACGACGGTCCGTACCGCGCCGTGCTGTCCCTCTACGACCGGAGCCTCTGCGGCTTTCCCACCGAGGACGAGGATGCCCGGAGCCTCCGGCGCCTCGCCGGCCTCCTCGACCCCGGCGGGTGGCTCGTGTTCGGCATCGACGACTGGCCGGCCCGGCTGCCGGACGCGTCGGCTCGTCGGGAGGAGACGGAGCGGGGCGTGGAGTGGGTCGAGGTCGTTCCCGACGCGGCGACGATGACCTGCACCCACCGGGTCTCGCTCGTCCGGCCCGACGGCCGCCGGGAGACGCACGCGCTCACCCGGCGGCACTACTCGCTGGCCGAGCTCGAGAGGCTCCTGGCGCGCTGCGGGTTCGTCCTGGCCGCCGCGTTCCACCGCCTGGCCGAGGAGCGCCCGTACGTGGAGGGCGGCGAGGGGCTGTTCGTCTACGCGCGGCGGGGCGGGGAGGCCCGGTCGTCCGGGACCTGAGCCTCCCCGCGTGCGCGAGTGGGCGCCGCTATTCCTTGACCAGGAAGTGCGCCCGTCGATTCCGGGTCCAGCACCCCTCCGTGCGGTCGCCGCAGAGCGGCCGCTCCTCGCCGTAGCTCACCATCGTCATCCGCGTCTCGGCGATTCCGGCGGCCGCAAGGTAGTCCCGGGTGGCTCGGGCCCGCCGCTCCCCGAGCGCGAGGTTGTACTCGTTGGTCCCGCGCTCGTCGCAGTGGCCCTGGATGAGGACCTGGGTGCGGCCGTGCGACTTCAGCCAGCGAGCGTTCGCGTCGAGGATGGCCTTGCCCGACGGCGGGATGTCGGACCGGTCGAACTCGAACTGGACGTCATGGAGGCTCGAGGCGTCCGAGAACTCCGTCGGCGACGGCAGCGCGGGGATCGTGGTCCCGCCGGTGCCGCCCGTTCCGCCGGCCATGCCCCCACCGGCGCCGCCCGCACCCTGGGCGCCCGCGGCGCCGCCGCCGGCTGACCCCATGCCCGAGCCCGCGCCGCCAGCGCCACCGGCAGTGCCGGCGCCTCCTGCCCCGCCTGCGCTGCCGCCGGGACCGAGCCCCGCGCCGGCGGCTCCGCCGGGCTTCGGACTCTTCGGGCAGCCCGCGAGCAGCACCGTGGCCAGCGCCAGCAGGACGATGGTGCGAAACCGTCCAAGAGCGACGTGTGTCATCGTGCTCCTCCTCTCACTCGGAGCGTCGGCCGCGGCGCGGCATCGCGCGCCCCATGCCCGCGATCGCCTCATGTGACGGCAGAAGGATAGCTCACATATCGCCCCACGATATACTTTTCGCGTGGGTCCGGGAGTCGGGCGAGGGAGTCGGGGGGCTCGGGTCGACTACGCGACCCTCGCCGCGCTGCGGTACCAGCTGCGGTTGTTCCTCCACCGGCGGGAGAAGGCAGCGCGCGCCGCCGGCGTCGAGCCCCAGCAGTACCTCTTGCTGCTCCAGCTGAAAGGCCTGGAGGGACACGGGCCCGCGACCGTCGGCGTGCTCGCGGAGCGCCTGCAGGTCCGGCACCACAGCGCGGTCGGACTGGTCGACCGCCTCGCCCGCCGGGGGATGGTGTCACGGCAGCGGGACCAGCGGGACGGTCGGACCGTGATCGTGCGTCTGACGGCGACGGGCCGGTCCATCCTGAGGCGGCTGGCGCTCAGATCCCTCGCCGAGCTCGAGACCGACGGACCCGCGCTCGTGGCGGTGCTGAGGCGGCTGATCCGCCGTCCTGCGAGCGGGCTCGCGGGACGGCGGTCAGCGGCCGGCGCGCTCAGGCGTCGCCCGGCTCCTCGCGGATGAAGCGACCGGTGCGGAGGTCCTGGAGAGTCTGCTCGATCTCCGCGCGCGTGTTCATGACGAACGGGCCGTAGCGGGCGATCGGCTCGCCGAGCGGCCGGGCCGCGGCGAGCAGGAACCGGCCCCCGCCGGGGCCCGCCCACGCCTCGATCAGGTCGCCGTCGCCGAACACCAGGAGGGCGGGGCCGTGGACCGGCTTCCGCTCCGGGCCGAACGCGACGTCGCCCTTGTCCAGGTACGCGAAGACGGTGTGGCCGCGCGCCACCGTCTCCCGGAACGCGGTCCCCGGCGGCAGCGTGACGTCCACGAACTTGGGCGCGACCGCCAGGCCCTCGACCGGGCCCTGGAGCGTCCCGCCGGCCGCGTCCCCCGCGATCACGCGGATCCGCGCGCCCTCGGCGACCTCGACCTCGGGCAGGCTCTTCCCCTGGAGGTCCCGGTACTTCGGGCGCGTCATCTTGTCCCGCGCCGGCAGGTTCAGCCAGAGCTGGAGCCCGGCGATCCCCTCCGGGCGGACCTGGGGCATCTCCTCGTGGAGGATGCCGCTGCCCGACGTCATCCACTGGATGTCGCCGGCGCCGATGCTGCCCTGGTGGCCGAGCGAGTCGCGGTGCCGGACCTCGCCCTGGCGCACGATCGTCACCGTCTCGATGCCGCGATGCGGGTGGTAGGGGAACCCGGCCCGGTAGTCGGCCGGCTCCGCCGACTCGAAGTGGTCCAGCAGCAGAAACGGATCGAGGTGGTCGAGCCGCCGCGTGCCGATGCTGCGCCCGAGATGGACGCCCGCGCCCTCGACGACCGGCTCGGGCGGGGTCACGACCTTCGTCACCTTCCTGGACTCCGACATGTCTCAGCGACCTCCTTGGCTCAAGATTTCAACGCTCCCAGTCCAGTGTAGCGAGCGCGTCAAACGGCCCCCGGCGGAAAGGGGACGGCGGCTGGCGTGGGGCCGCGGCCGGGGGTAGTGTGTCTGCCACGGTTGGCGGGCCCCGGTCCTGGCCGAGAAAACGTCGAGCCGCGGAGGTGACCCATGCCCCTCTACATGTACCAGGCCGCCTATACGCCCGAGTCCTGGAGCGCCCAGCTGAAGAATCCGCAGAACCGGATCGAGAGCGTGGGCCGACAGGTGTGCGAGGCCGTGGGAGGAAAGCTCCTCGGAGGCTGGCTCTCGTTCGGCGAGTACGACCTCGTGATCATCGCGGACGTCCCGGGGAACGAGGCGATGGCCGCCATCGCCCTCGGGGTGGCCGCCGGAGGCGCCATCAAGTCCGCCAAGACGACCGTCCTCATGTCGGGAGCGGAGGGCGTGGCCGCCCTCAAGAAGGCGGACGCCGTCACCAAGACGTATCGCCCCGCCCGCTGAGCCGTCCGGACGCGAGGCCGGGGCGCCCGCCAACCGCCCCCCGGCCGGCGCCCCGACCGTCAGTCGCCCGCGCCCCGGGCCCGCAGGCGATCGAACAGCACGGCGACGATGATGAAGGTCCCCACGAACGTGCCCTGCCAGAACGTGCTGATCCCGAGCAGGATGAGGCTGTTCCGGATCACCTCGATCAGGGCGGCGCCGACGATCGCGCCGAAGGCGGTGCCGGCGCCGCCGCTCAGGTTCGCCCCGCCGATGACGGCGGCGGCGATGACGGTCAGCTCCATCCCCTGGCCGAGGCCCGTGGTGATGGTGCCGAGCCACCCGACCTCGAGGATGCCGGCGATGCCGGCGCAGAGCGCGCAGGCCATGTAGACGCTGACCTTCACCAGCCGGACCGGCACGCCCGTGAGGTTGGCCGCCGCCTCGTTGCCGCCGATCGCGAACACGTGGCGGCCCCAGCGAGTCCAGCGGAAGGCGAAGCCGGCGATGAGCGCCATGGCGACCAGGAACAAGACGGGATTCGGGACCTGCACGGGGGCCCGGAACGGCAGCGCGACGGTGATGAACCCCCCGCCGAGGGCCAGCAGCTGGTCCTGGTCGGGGCCGAACTCGTAGACCATGCGGTTGTTGGAGAGCACCATCGCCAGGCTCCGAGCGATGGACAGCATGCCGAGCGTCACCACGAACGGGGGCATGCCGACGTAGGCGATCATCACGCCGTTGAACGCCCCCACGCCGAGCGCGGTGGCGAGCGCCAGCGGGACGGCCACCCAGAACGGCGTGCCGACGTTCATCGACATGCCGATCACCATGCCGGACAGGGCGAGGACGGCGCCGACCGACAGGTCGATGCCGCCGGTGACGATGACCGCGGTCATGCCGAGCGCGATGATCCCGACGAAGGCGAAGTTGCGGGTGACGTTGAAGAGGTTCTGCTGCGTCGCGAACACGTCGCTGGCGAACGAGAGAAGGACGAAGGCCAGCACGGCGGCCAGGGAGACCCAGAACGTCTGGCGGCTGACGAGCCAGCTCACCGGGCCCTCGTGCGTCCGCCGCCCGATCGACTCCTCGAGCGTCATCGCCACGTCGGGACGCCTCGCGCTCGGGCCGCCGGCCCGTCCATCAGGCGGATTCGACGGCACCGGTGATGAGCCCCGTGACCTCCTGGGGGGAGCTCGCCGCGATGGCCTTGTCCGCGACCTTCGCGCCGCGCCGGAGCACCACGATGCGGTCGGCGACCGCGAACACGTCCGGCATGCGGTGGCTGATCAGCACCACCGCGATCCCGTGGTCGCGCAGCCGGCGGATGAGGCTCAGCACCTCCGCGACCTGGCGCACGCTGATGGCCGCCGTCGGCTCGTCCATCAGCACGATCTTCGGCTCCGAGAGGCGCGTCCGCGCGATGGCGACCGCCTGCCGCTGCCCACCCGACATGCGCCGGACCAGGTCGCGGGGCCGCGTCTCGGACTTCAGCTCCGCGAAGAGCTCCCCGGCCCGCTGGTACATCGCCCGGTAATCCAGGACGCGGAACGGCCCGAACCCCCGGGTGAGCTCGCGCCCGAGGTACACGTTCGCCGCCGCGGTGAGGTTGTCGCAGAGCGCGAGGTCCTGATAGACGACCTCGATGCCCTCGACGCGCGCGTCGGCCGGCTTGTGAAACGCGACCGGGCGGCCGAGCATCGCCATCGTCCCGCCGCTCGGCGGGTAGTTCCCCGCCACGATCTTGACGAGCGTGGACTTGCCGGCGCCGTTGTCGCCCATGAGGCCCACGACTTCCCCGGCGCTGAGCGACAGCGACACGTCGACCAGCGCCTGGATGGCGCCGAAGTGCTTGGAGATGCCGGTGAGCTCGAGGAGCCCCATCGGACGGCGCGCCTACCCGGCCCCGCCGCGCGCCGCGAGCGGCCCGCGGGCCGGCCGGAGGCCTGGAACAGAAAGGGCGCCGCGGGGCGCCCTTTCGCCAGGGACCGGGCGCCGGGCTACTGCGCCGGGCACTTCCCGATGTTCTGAGGCGTGCACTCGTCCAGGCCGGTGTAGAGCGGGTCCTTGACCGGCTTCTTGTTGATGAGGTCGATCAGCACGGCCGGGGCCCGGTGTCCCATCTCGAAGGGGCGCTGCCCGATCTGCGCGTGGCTCCGCCCCGCCTTCAGCGCGTTCATCTGCGGCGGGAGCGTGTCCCCGGCCACGATGACCAGCTTCTTCTCCTTGAGCTTCGCCATCACCTGGTCGGTGACTTGCGCGTAGGCCTGCGGGCCGAACTGGGCCCAGCCGCCCACGAGGATGAAGGCGTCCAGGTTGGGGTTGGCGATGAACGTGTCGGACATCTGCTGGTTCGCGAGGTCGATCTGGTCGTTCGTGAAGAGCGGGCAGCCCTTGATCTCGGTCCAGCCGCCCTCGCCCTTCAGGCGATCGATGCCCTTCTTGCCCGAGATGGTGTCGCGGAACCCCTGCGCGCGGGCGTTGATGTTGTCGGCGGCGACGTTGCCGAGCTGCAGGCACACGGTGCCGCCCTTGGGCTTGAGCCCCTTCAGGTGCTTCGCCATCAGGACGCCCATGTCGTAGTTGTTCGTTCCGAGGTAGGTCTTCCGGAGCGACCGGTCCGCCGCCGCCAGGTCGGCGTCGATCGTCATGATCGGCATGGTCGGCTTCTTCGCCTTGAGCATGTTGGCCATGGCCGGCGCGTTCGACGGCGAGATCGCGATGCCGGCGGCGCCCGAGTTGATGAGGTCCTCCACGATCCGGACCTCCCCGGTCTCGTCGGCGCTCGATGCCGGCCCCGTGTACACGCACTTGTACTCGGACTTCGGATTCTCCTTGTTCCAGAGCTCGCAGCCGTTGCCGAGCACGGTGAAGAACGGGTTGTCCAGGCCCTTGACCACGACCGCGAGGGTCTTCTTCTGCTGGGCCGGGGCGGGAGTGCTCCCGACGAGCGCGAGCGCCCAGACGCCGATGAGGACGAGGATCGTCTTTTTCATTCCGCGCCTCCACGTGGTGCGTGATTCACGCCGTCGTGCCGCGGACCGGGCGGGTCGTAGGCGGTCGCCGTTGACCACCGGACGACCATACCCCAGCCGAGGGGCCCACGCCAGGGGCCGGGGCGCGGCCCGTCCGGCGAATGATATTCGCGCCTTACCGGCCGGCGGCGCCGGATCCGCGCGCGTTTCGCTGGACAAGCGAGTGAGTGCATGCTCACCTGGAAGGCATGCGGAAGCGTGTCCGGCTCCCGTCGGGGGAGCGTCGCCAGGCGATCGTCACGGCCGTGAAGGGCGTCTTCGCCGCCAAGGGCTTCGACGGCACGACGACGCGCGAGCTCGCGCGCGCGGCGGGCGTGTCGGAGGCGCTCCTCTACAAGCACTTCCCCAGCAAGGAGTCCCTCTACGCCGGCATGCTCGACGCGTGCGCCGACGGGCGCATGGCCGCGGAGTTTGGCCGCATCCTCGCGCGGCCCGCGTCCACGTCGACCTTGATCGTGCTGGTGCACCTCCTGACCTCGCACTTCGTGCTCTCGAAGGACCTCCAGAAGGTCACCATGCACCGTCTGGTGCTCCGGAGCCTCCTGGAGGACGCCGACTTCGTCCGGCTCGGCGCCCGACAGTTCGACGCGAGCTGGATCCGGAAGGTCGAGGCGTGCATCGAGGCGGCGGTCAAGTCCGGCGACCTGAAGGCGACGCCCGTCCGGCGGGACCTGGGCGCCTGGTTCGTGCACCACCTGGCGTTCGCGCTGATGCTGCATCTGCAGCCCAAGGTGCCGCCCGTCGACTACGGAATCCCTCGTTCCGCGCTGGTCGTCCAAGCAGTGTGGTTCCTTCTCCGGGGGATCGGCCTGGAGGAGGCGGCGATCCGGCGCCACTATCGCCCCCAGGCCCTGTCGCACCTCCCGACGTGACGCGGCCAGAGCGACGCACAGGAATCGACATGAGCGTGTCATCGTTCGTCACCGCGGCCCGGACGCTCCTCGGCGTGGGCCTGCTCGCGCTGGCGCTCGCCGCCTGCGACCGGCAGGCCCAGCCCGCCTTCGAGCGGCCGCCGGCCCCCGTCGCCGTGGCGACGGCCGTCCAGCGCGATACGCCCCTCTATCTCGACGCCGTGGGGAAGTGCGCGGCCAACGAGGTGGTCTCCATCCAGCCGCAGATCTCCGGGCGGATCGTGAAGATCCACTTCACCGACGGCGCCGACCTGAAGCAGGGCGACCTCCTGTTCACGATCGACCCGCGGCCGGTCCAGGCCGCCGTCCAGCAGGCCGAGGCCAACGTGGCGCGCGACCAGGCGCAGGCGCGCCAGGCTGAGGCCAACACCGCGCGCGACCAGGCTGCGGTGGCGCAGGCGCAGGCGGCGCTGACCCAGGCCCGGGCGCAGCTCGCCCAGGCGGAGGCCAACGTCGTCCGCGACCAGGCGCAGCTCGAGAACGCGCAGGCGCAGGACCGGCGCTACGCCGAGCTGGTCCGCCAGGGGTACGTCGCCCGCGAGCAGGGCGACCAGGTCCGGACGGCCATGGAGACGGCGGCGGCCACGCTCCGGGCCGACCAGGCGATGATCGACAACGGCAAGGCCGCCATCGCGGCCGCCGAGGCCTCGCTGGCGCAGGCGCGCGCCGCGGTGATTGCCGGCCAGGCGGCGGTCGAGAACGCCCGCGCCACCGTCCGCGCCAACGAGGCGGCGGTCGAGAGCACGCGGCTGCAGCTCGCGTACACGGAGATCCGGGCGCCGATCGACGGGCGCGCGGGCCAGCGGCTGGTCGACATCGGCAACGTCGTCACCGCCAATGCGGGCTCGCTCCTCAGCATCCAGCGGCTCGACCCGATCTACGCCGAGTTCACGGTGACGGAGAACGACCTCACCGCGGTCCAGCAGCACATGCAGGGCGGCCGGCTCGCGGTCGAGGTGCGGCTGCCCGACCTGCCGGGCACGGTCATGCCGGGCACGCTGACCTTCGTCGACAACGCCGTGCAGGAGGGGACCGGGACCGTCAAGCTTCGCGCGACCGTGCCGAATCGGGAGCGCCGGCTCTGGCCGGGGCGCTTCGTGAATGTGCGGCTCATCCTCGGCCAGGTCGCCAACGCCGTGCTCATCCCCGGCGCGGCGCCCCAGGCGGCGGCGAAGGGCCTGTTCGTCTACGTGGTCAAGGAGGACGGGACGGCGGACATCCGGCCGGTGACGCTCGGACAGCGCCAGGGCGACCTGGTCATCGTGACGGCGGGCCTCAAGCCCGGCGAGCGCGTGGTCACCGTGGGCCAGATGGGCGTCACGCCCGGCGGGAAGGTCCGCATCGAGGCGCCGCCGGCCGCCGGGCAGCCCGCCACGCCCGGCGCGGACGCGAAGCCGAAGCCGTGAACCTCTCCGAGCCGTTCATCCGCCGGCCGGTCATGACGGCGGTCCTCACCGCCTCGGTGGTGCTCTTCGGCGTCCTGAGCTACCGCCAGCTGCCGGTGAACGACCTGCCCGTCGTCGACTACCCGGTGATCCAGGTGCAGGCGGACTATCCGGGGGCCAGCCCCGACACGATGGCCAACAACATCGCGACGCCGCTCGAGCGCCAGTTCATGCAGATCACCGGGCTCGAGGTCGTGACCTCGAAGAGCACCCAGGGGCACGTCAGCCTGACGCTCCAGTTCTCGCTGGACAAGAGCATCGACGCCGCCGCCACCGACGTCCAGACGGCGATCACCCAGGCCACCGGCAGCCTCCCCGTCGACCTGCCGTCACCGCCGACCCTGTCGAAGACGAACCCGAACGACCAGCCGATCATGTACGTCGCGCTGACGAGCGACTCGATCACGCCCGGCCAGCTCTACGACTACACGAACGTCCAGATCGGCCAGCGCATCAGCATCCTGCCCGGCGTCAGCCGCGTCGCGGTCTTCGGCACCAAGTCGGCCATCCGCATCAAGGCGGACCCGGCGTCGATGTGGGCGCGCGGCATCTCGATCGACGACCTCGCCAACGCCATCCGGGGCGGCACCAGCTACTCCGGGGCCGGGCAGCTGGACTCGGCGGCCGGCACCGCGCTGATCCGCCCCCACGGCCAGCTGGACAGCGCCGACGCGTACCGGAGCCTCGTCGTCAACGTCAACTCGACCGGCGGCGCGCCCGTGTACCTCCGCGACGTCGCGGAGGTGAAGGAGTCCGTCCAGGACGAGCGCATCAGCATGCGGTACTGGGCGCGGGGCTACACCATCCCGTCCGCCACCGTCGTCATGGCCGTCTACCGGCAGGCGGGCGCGAACGCCGTGAAGGTGTCCCAGAGCATCAAGGACCTGGTGCCGGTCATCATGGCCGAGCTCCCGGGCGCGGTGCGCATCACGCCGGTCTACGACCGCTCGCAGACGATCGTGAACTCCGTCCACGACGTGCAGCTCACCCTGATCGTCGCGTTCGTGCTGGTCGTCGTCGTGATCTTCGTGTTCCTGGGCCGGGCGGCCGACACGCTGATCCCGGCCGTGGCGCTGCCGCTGTCGCTCCTGCTCACCTTCGTCGTCATGCGGCTTCTCGACTACAGCCTGGACAACCTGTCGCTGATGGCGCTCACGCTGGCCATCGGGTTCCTGGTGGACGACGCCATCGTGTTCCTGGAGAACACGGTGCGGCGCATGGAGCGCGGCGAGCGGGCCCTCGAGGCGACGCTCACCAGCGCCCGGGAGATCAGCTTCACGATCTTCGCCATGACCATCTCGCTGGCGGCCGTGTTCCTGCCGCTGGTCGTCATGCCAGGCCTGGTCGGCCGCATCTTCCGGGAGTTCGCCATCACGATCGTGGTGGCCATCCTCGCCTCGGGCCTCGTGTCGCTCACGCTGACCCCGCTGATGTGCGCGCGGCTCCTCGGACCGCGCGGGCATGGGGCGGCCCAGACGTGGATGGAGCGGGTGATGGGCGGCGTCGAGCGCCGGATCCTCGGGATCTACGGCCGGTCGCTCGACTGGTTCCTGCGCCGGCGCCGGGTGGCCGTCGCGATCTGGCTCGCGTCCCTCCTGGGCACCGTCGGGCTGTTCCTCGTCGTCCCCAAGGCGTTCCTGCCGGTGGGCGACAGCAGCGTGGTCTTCGGCGTCTTCATCGCGCGCGAGGGCTCGTCGCCGGAGCAGATGCAGCGCGTGCAGGACCGGGCCGACGAGGTGCTCCACAACGACCCGAACGTCATGACCGCGTTCACCATGACCGGGAACGGCGCGTTCCTGTCCTCGAACCAGGGGATCACCTTCACCTTCCTCCGGCCGCCCGAGGAGCGCGCGCCCATCGCCCAGGTGGCGGGCCAGCTGATGGGGAAGATGAGCTCGATCCCCGGGATGTTCGCGTTCCTGAGGCCCTACCCGGTGCTCGAGATCAGCACGGGGGCCACCAACCAGAACCAGGGGCAGTACGCGTTCTCGGTGTCGGGCGTGAACCCCGAGCAGGTGTACGACGCGGCGACCAAGCTGATGGCGAAGCTCTACGAGTACCCGGGGTTCGCCACGGTGTCCTCGGACTTCTTCAACAACACCCCGAACCTCGACGTCGAGCTCCGCCGGGACCAGGCCAAGATGTACGGGGTCTCGGAGGCGCGGATCCTGTCGCTCCTCCGCACCGCGTACTCCCAGAACTACGTGTACCTGATCAAGAAGCCGACGGACCAGTACCAGGTCATCCTCGAGATGGAGGACTCCGCCCGGGCCCATCCGGAGGACCTCTCGCGCCTGTACATCCGGTCGGACGACGGGAAGAACCTGGTCCCGCTGAAGGCCCTCGTCGACTGGAAGACGACGCTCGGGCCGCAGGCGGTGAACCACATCAACCAGTTCACCAGCGTCACGCTGTTCTTCAATCTGAAGCCGGGCGTGGCGATCGGCGAAGCGGCGGACCACATCACGAAGACGGCCGCCGCGATCGTGCCGCCGACCCTGCGGGCCCAGCTCCAGGGCGAGGCCCTGACCTTCCAGAACACGGTGCGGGACCTGACGCTCCTGATGGCGCTCGCCGTGTTCGTGATGTACGTGATCCTGGCGATCCTCTACGAGAGCTACGTCCACCCGCTGACCGTGCTCTCGACCTTGCCCACGGCGCTGGTGGGCGGGCTGGCCACGCTCTACCTCTTCGGGGAGCCGGCCACCCTCTACGCGTTCGTCGGGATGTTCATGCTGATGGGCATCGTCAAGAAGAACGGGATCATGATCGTGGACTTCGCGCGGCACCGCGTCGAGGCGGGGCAGCCCGCGGCCCGCGCCATCCACGACGCGAGCCTCGACCGCTTCCGGCCGATCGTCATGACGACCCTGGCCGCGGTGGCGGGGGCGGTGCCGATCGCGGTGGGCGTGGGCGCCGACGGCTCGTCGCGCCGGGCCCTCGGCCTGGTCATCGTCGGCGGCCTGATGGTGTCCCAGCTGATCACGCTCTACGTCACGCCGGTGATCTACCTCTACCTCGAGGGCTTCCAGACGCGGGTCCTCGACCGTTCGAGCTTCTTCCGGTCGGCGGCCCGTCGCGGGGCGGAGCGCGAGGCCGGGGTGGACCGGCGCGCCGTCCCGGCGGCGCCGACGGTCGCCGGCGGGAGCGGCGAGGACGAGCGCTCGGCCGGCTCCGCCTAGTCCGCGCCTGACAGCTCGCGGAGGCGGCCCTCGAGGAAGCGGCGCTCCGGTTCCTGTCGGGTGAGGGCGAGCGCGCGCTCGTAGGACGCGCGGGCCTCCGCCGCGCGGCCCAGCCGGCGGCAGAAGTCGGCCCGGGTCGAGTGGGCGAGGTGGTAGTCGGCGAGGTCGCCGCGCGCGAGAATGGCGTCGACCAGGGCCAGGCCCGCTTCCGCACCCTGGTGCATCGCCACCGCCACGGCGCGGTTCAGCTCGATCACCGGCGACGGCTCCACCCGCAGCAGCAGGTCGTACAGACCCACGATCTGGGCCCAGTCGGTCGCGTCCGCGGTCGGCGCCTGCGCGTGCACCGCGGCGATCGCCGCCTGGAGCGTGTACGGGCCGAAGCGGCGCGAGGACAGGGCCTGCGAGACCAGGCGCGATCCCTCCGCGATCTGCCGGCGGTCCCAGGCCGAGCGGTCCTGGGCGTCCAGGAGGATGAGCTCGCCGTCCGGCGTCGTGCGCGCCGCGCGCCGAGACTCGTGGAGCAGCATCAGCGCGAGGAGGCCCACCGCCTCGGGCTCTGGCAGGAGCTCGGTCAGGAGCCGCCCCAGCCGGATCGCCTCGCCGGAGAGGTCGTGACGCGTGAGCGAGGGTCCCGAGGACGCGAAGTACCCCTCGTTGAACACGAGGTAGATCACGTGGAGCACGGTGTCCAGCCGGTCCGGAAGCTCGGCGCGCTCCGGCACCTGGTAGGGGATGCCCGCGTCGCGGATCTTGGCCTTCGCCCGCACGATCCGCTGCGCGACGGCGCTCGGCGCGCTGAGGAAGGCCCGCGCGATCTCCTCCGTCGTGAGGCCGCAGACCTCGCGTAGCGTCAGCGCCACCTGGCCGGCCGGTGGGAGGGCCGGGTGGCAGCAGGTGAAGATCAGCCGCAGACGGTCGTCCTCGACGTCCTCTTCCTCGCGCATGGCTACGTCTTGCGCCTCCCCCTCGAGCCGTTCGGCGAGCTCACCCGAGGTGGCGTCGAAGCGGGCGCGCCGGCGGAGGCCGTCGATCGCTTTGAACCGGCCGGCGGAGACGAGCCAGGCGCGCGGATTCGCCGGCACGCCGTCCTTGGGCCACCGCTCCACCGCGGCGGCGAATGCCTCGTGGAGCGCCTCCTCGGCGAGGTCGAAGTCGCCGAGGAGGCGGATCAGGGTGGCGAGGACCCGCCGCGACTCGGCGCGGTAGACGGCCTCGACCGTCTCGCGCCCGCGCTCGCCCGCGCTCTCGTCCACCATTCCCACAAGCGGCGGCTGGGCTGCCCCGCTATTGGTGACAGCCGTCGGCGATGGGTCGGACCTCGACGGCCCAGCCCTGATGCTCGCCGAGCCGCGCGCCCGGGTGCATCGATGCCACCCGGACCGCCTCGTCGAAGTCCTTGGCCTCGATGATGAACAGGCCGCCGACCGTCTCCTTGGTCTCGACGAACGGGCCGTCGGTGGTGACGAGCCGGCCGTTCCGGGTGCGGACGGTCCGGGTCGCCCACTCGAGGCTCTCCACGGAGACGAGGTGGCCGCTCTGCCGGAGCTCCTCGTCGTAGACGCGGCATTTCGCGACCAGGGCCTCGAACTCGTCCTTGGACAGGGCCTCCATCTTCTGCTGGTCGCCGTAGGCGAGGCACAGGAACCTCATGACTCCTCCTCGATCGCGCGGAGATCGCGCTGAGCTGGGGACGGACGTCCGGTATCGATCGGTCGGTGCTCAGGAGTCCGCTCGTTCGAGCGTACCCCTGGCGCCGGCAGCTGGCTACGGTCGCGTGAACTCCCTCACGGGGCGCACCTCGATGCACCCGAGCCGCCCGGGCGGCATCTTCGAGGCCACGCGGATGGCGTCGTTCAGGTCCCGCGCCTCGATCAGCAGGAACCCGCCGAGCTGCTCCTTCGTCTCGGCGAAGGGGCCGTCGGTCGTCGTGAGCCGCCCGTTCCGCGTGCGGATCGTCGTGGCGGTCTGGACGGGCTGGAGGGCGTTCGAGGCGATGTACTGCCCGCTCCGCCGCAGCGCCTCGAGGTACTCGAACGTCTCGCTGACGAGGGTGTCGGACTCTGCCTTCGAGAGGGCGTCGAACGCTCGCTCCTCGTGGTAGATCAAGCAGAGGTATCTCAAGGAGATCTCCTCCTTCTCGGGGTGGAAGGGCGCAGTCACCCCGTAGTCGTCCGGCGCCGTCCGGGATCGACATGCCGCGCTCGCCGGGGGCGCCCCAGGGTCACGCCGGGCCGGGCGGAGGGTGTCGATCGCCGGGGGCCCCGTTCGACTATAGAGTGAGAGGAAGGGTACCTGGTCCCGGTACGGGGACCGGGCTCGCGTGACGGACTGCAGGCCGAGCCATCCAGAGGCTCGGGAAGGAGCTTGGGGATGAGCGGAGTACGGGTGCTCGTGGGGACGCGAAAGGGGGCGTTCGTCCTGACGTCGGACGGCAAGCGCGCCCACTGGGATGTCAGTGGCCCCCACTGGGGCGGCTGGGAGGTCTACCACCTCAAGGGCTCGCCCGTTGACCCGAACCGGCTGTATGCGTCCCAGTCCTCGGGCTGGTTCGGCCAGCTGATCCAGCGCTCGGACGACGGCGGCAAGACGTGGGACGCGGTCGGGAACAAGCTCGTCTACGAGGGCGTCCCCGGGATGCACCTCTGGTACGACGGCACCCCGCGTCCTTGGGAGTTCTCGCGTGTCTGGCACCTCGAGCCGTCCCTGACCGATCCGGACACCGTCTACGCCGGGGTGCAGGACGCCGCGCTCTTCCGCTCGACCGACGGCGGGCAGACCTGGCAGGAGCTGGCCGGGCTCCGCCAGCACCCGTCCGCCGGCCAGTGGCAGCCAGGCGCCGGCGGACTCTGTCTCCACACCATCCTTTTGGACCGGAGCCACCCCGGGCGCATGTTCGCGGCGATCTCGGCGGCGGGCACCTTCCGGAGCGACGACGCCGGCCAGACGTGGCGGCCCATCAACAAGGGGCTCCGGTCGGAGCAGATCCCCGACCCCACCGCGGAGGTCGGCCACTGCGTCCACCGCATCGCCATGCACCCGTCGCGTCCCCGGACGCTCTTCATGCAGAAGCACTGGGACGTGATGCGGAGCGACGACGCCGGCGAGACGTGGCGGGAGGTGAGCGGCAACCTGCCGACCGACTTCGGGTTCCCGATCGACGTCCACGCCCACGAGCCGGAGACGATCTACGTGGTGCCGATCAAGAGCGACTCGGAGCACTACGTGCCGGACGCGAAGCTCCGCGTCTACCGGAGCCGCACGGGCGGCGGCGAGTGGGAGGCGCTCACGAAGGGCCTGCCGCAGCGGGACTGCTACGTGAACGTGCTGCGCGACTCGATGGCCGTCGATTCCTTGGACCCGTGCGGCGTCTACTTCGGCACCACCGGCGGCCAGGTCTACGCCTCCGCCGACGCGGGGGACAGCTGGGCGCCCATCGTGCGAGACCTGCCGTCCGTGGTGTCGGTCGAGGTCCAGACGCTCGCATGATCCGGGTGGTGCTCCCGGCGCACCTCCGGACGCTCGCCCGCGCGGAGGGGGAGGTGCGGCTCGACGTCGACGGCGAGGCCACCACGCGGGCGGTCCTCGACGCGCTGGAGGCGCGCTACCCGATGCTGCGAGGGACGGTCCGCGACCAGGTGACGGGCCGGCGCCGGGCGTTCCTGCGGTTCTTCGCCTGCGGGGAGGACCTGTCCCACGAGTCGCCCGAGGCCCCGCTGCCGGAAGCGGTCGCGACGGGAAAGGAGCCGTTCCTGATCGTCGGCGCGATGGCCGGCGGCTAGGGACGTGATGGAGGAACGCGCGTGAGATACATGCTGCTGATCTACCTGCACGAGCACGCCCTGGACGAGGCCGAGCGCGAGGCCTGCTACCGGGAGTCCATCCAGCTCGCGCACGAGCTTCGCGCCGCCGGGCAGTACCTCGACGCCGCACCGCTCCAGCCCGTCGCGACGGCGGCGAGCGTCCGGGTGCGCGACGGCCGGCGGCTCGTGACCGACGGCCCGTTCGCCGAGACGCGCGAGCAGCTGGGCGGCTTCTTCATGATCGAGGCGAAGGACCTCGACGAGGCGACCGCCGTGGCCGCGCGGATCCCGATGGCGCGGAAGGGGACCGTGGAGGTCCGCCCGGTGATCGAGATCGCCGGTCTGCCGGACCCCGGGACGGTCTGAGGCCAGGGGGAAACGCCGTGCTGAAGAAGGTCCTCATCGTCCTGGCTGTGCTGGTCGTCATCCTCGTCGTGGTGACCGCCCTCCAGCCGTCCGAGTTCCACGTCGCGCGGGCGACCACCGTCGCCGCGCCTGCCCCGGTGGTGTTCGCGCAGGTGAACGACTTCCACAAGTGGGAAGCCTGGAATCCCTGGGCGAGGATCGACCCGACGATGAAGCAGGAGTATCAAGGTTCTCCGGCGGGCGTCGGCGCCGTCTACACCTGGGTCGGCAACTCCGAGGTGGGCGAGGGGCGGATGACCGTCGTGGAGAGCCGCCCGAGCGACCTCATCCGGGTGAAGCTCGAGTTCTTCAAGCCGATGGCGGGCGAGAGCGTCGCCGAGTTCACCTTCACGCCAGACGGCGACCGGACGGCCGTGACGTGGAGCATGAGCGGGCGGAACAATTTCATCGCCAAGGCGATGTGCCTGGTGATGAACATGGACAAGATGATCGGCGGCCAGTTCGAGAAGGGCCTGGCGCAGATGAGGGTGGCGGCGGAAGCCGCCGCCAAAGGCTGAGGACTCGCCCGATGGCGGAGGGTAGGGTTTTGAACACCGTTTTGTGGGTCCTGCAAGGGTTGCTGGCGCTCGTCTACCTGTTGTCGGGCGGCATGAAGTTCGTGATGTCGATCGAGGAAATGACGAAGGACATCGCCCTACCCGGGGCCTTCCTGCGTTTCATCGGGGTGGCCGAGGTCGTCGGCGCGCTCGGGCTGGTCCTGCCCGGCCTCACGGGCATCCGGCCAGGCCTCACGCCGCTGGCCGCCGCAGGGCTCGTGATCATCATGACCGGGGCGACGCTGATCACCGCCGCGACCGTGGGGATGCCGATCGTGCTGATCCCGCTGGCGGTCGGGCTCGCCGTCGCCTTCGTGGGTTACGGCCGCTGGCGTCTGGCGCCGCTCCGCAGCCGTGCCCGACCGTCGCCCGTTCGGCCGTCCCGCTAGTCCCGCCGTCCTGATACGCTGAAGATGCGGGGGGGCGCGCGACCCTACCGGGGCCGCCGCGGTCCTGCGATCATGCCGGCCCGGATCGAGGACTACGCGCTCATCGGCGACTGTCACACCGCGGCCCTCGTGGCGCGCGACGGGTCGATGGATTGGCTGTGCTTGCCGCGCTTCGACTCCGGCGCGTGCTTCGCGGCCCTCCTGGGGTCGCCGGACCACGGCCGGTGGCGGGTCGGCCCGGCGGTGCCCGCGCGCGCGACCCGCCGGCGCTACCGGGGCGACAGCCTCGTCCTCGAGACCGAGCACGACGTGGACGGCGGCACGGTGCGGGTCGTCGACTGCATGCCGCCCCGGACCGCGGCCCCCGACGTCGTGCGGATCGTGGAGGGCGTCCGGGGACGGGTGCCAGTGCGGTCCGACCTGGCGATCCGGTTCGACTACGGCGCGATCGTGCCCTGGGTCCAGCGGTCCGAAGGGGGGATCCGGGCCATCGCCGGTCCGGACACGCTGTTTCTCAGGACCCCCGCGCCGCTCCGGGGCGAGGGCTTCACGACCGTCAGCGAGTTCACGGTGGGGGAAGGGGAGCGCGTCAGCTTCGACCTCACATGGTGCCCGACGTGCGACCTCCGGCCCGAGGCGATCGACGCCGAGGCCGCGGTCGCCGAGACAGAGCGGTGGTGGACCGAGTGGGCGGCGCGCTGCCGGTATCGCGGCCCGTGGCGGGAGGCGGTGACGCGCTCCCTCATCACCCTGAAGGCCCTGACCTACGCTCCGACCGGCGGCATCGTGGCCGCGCCGACGACGTCCTTGCCCGAGCGGCTGGGCGGGGTGCGCAACTGGGACTACCGCCTCTGCTGGATCCGCGACGCGACCTTCACGCTCTATGCCCTGATGCTCGGCGGCTACGTCGACGAGGCGCGAGCCTGGCGCGACTGGCTACTCCGCGCGGTCGCCGGCATGCCGTCGCAGATCCAGATCATGTACGGGATCGCGGGCGAGCGGCGACTCACGGAGCTGGAGCTCCCGTGGCTCCCCGGGTACGAGGGCGCGGCGCCGGTGCGGATCGGCAACGCCGCGTATGGCCAGCGCCAGCTCGACATCTTCGGGGAGGTGCTGGACGCCTTCCACGTGGCCCGGCGCGAGGGCCTGCCCGACGACGAGACGGCGTGGCGAGTCCAGCGCGAGCTGCTCGGCTACCTCGAGACGATCTGGCAGGAGCCCGACGAGGGGATCTGGGAGGTCCGCGGCCCCCGCCGGCACTTCACGCACTCCAAGGTGATGGCGTGGGTGGCGCTCGACCGCGCCGTGAAGGGGGTCGAGCGGTTCGGGCTCGACGGGGACGTCGGACGGTGGCGCGCCCTCCGGGACGCGATCCACGCGAGGTGTGCGAGAAGGGGTTCGACCCAGGCCGCCAGACGTTCGTCCAGTACTACGGGAGCCGCGAACCCGACGCGAGCCTCCTCATGATGCCGCTCGTCGGGTTCCTGCCGGCTTCAGACTCCCGCGTGCGCGGAACGGTGGCGGCCATCGAGCGGGAGCTCATGGCGGATGGGTTCGTGCGGCGCTACCTGCCCCATCCCGACGTGGACGGTCTCCCGCCGGGAGAGGGCGCTTTCCTGGCGTGCACGTTCTGGCTTGCCGACAACCTGAGCCTGCTCGGCCGGGACGCCGACGCCCGCGCGCTCTTCGAGCGCCTGTGCGGGCTGGCCAACGATGTGGGACTCCTGTCAGAGCAGTACGACCCCGTGTCGCAGCGACTCGTTGGCAACTTCCCGCAGGCCTTCACGCACGTCTCGCTGATCAACACCGCCTGCAACCTCGCGGGCGGGCGCGGCCCTGCGGACCACCGGCCCGCGAGCTGACACCGACTCACCCGGCCCTCCGCCCGTAACATATCGTAACAATGTGTGATTCGGCGGTCGGACACCGCGACGGCGGCTGGGCTATACTCCTCGCGACCCACGGCCGGGACGCCATCCGGTGCCGTGGCCCGCGATCGTGTCGCGGGACGATGTGTCGCGGACGAGAGGAGCGTGGATGTCGGGGAGCGACGATCAGCGCCTGATGGCCCCTCGGTCGGAATCCGGCGCGCCTCTCGTCGCGGAGCCCGGATCGGAGCTCTCGGCGCGCTCGGCGGCCGTGTTCCCGGGCGCCTCGCTCGGCGAGTACAACCTCCCCGAGGACCTGGCCGTCGTCCTCACGAAGGGCGACGGGCCCGTGGTGTGGGACAGCACCGGCCGCCGATTCCTCGACTTCACGATGGGCTGGGGCTCGGTCCTGCTCGGGCACGCCCATCCCGCCGTGGTCGAGGCGGTCCGTCGCCAGGCGGGCCTCGGGTCCAACTTCGCCTACGTGAGCGCACCGGCCCTCGAGCTCGGCGAGGAGATCCAGCGCGCGATGCCCTGCGCGGAGCGCCTCCGCTTCTGCGCGTCCGGCACCGAGGCCACGGCGTACGCCGCGCGCCTGGCGCGCGCCTTCACCGGCCGGCCGCGGCTCCTGAAGTTCGAGGGCGCGTACCACGGCGCCAACGAGCTCGGGACGGTGAGCCTGTTCCCGCGTCGCCTCCACGACTTCCCGCGCGGCGAGCCGAGCTCGGCGGGGCTGCCCTCGAGCGCGGTGGCGGATGTCCTCGTCGCCCCGTTCAACGACCTCGGGACGACGGAGGCCATCGTCCGGGCCCACCGGGACGAGCTCGCCGGGATCGTCGTCGAGCCGCTCCACCGCTGCACGTCGCCCCGGCCGGGTTTCCTCGCGGGGCTCCGGCGGCTGGCGTCGGAGACGGAGAGCCTGCTGATCTTCGACGAGACGGTCACCGGCTTCCGGTTGGCGTACGGCGGCGCCCAGGCCTACTACGGCGTCACGCCCGACCTGTGCGCCCTCGGCAAGGCGCTCGGCGGCGGCTATCCCCTCGGCGCAATCGCGGGGCGCGCCGACGTCCTCGACCTCGTCCGCGAGGACCGCTTCGGCGAGCCGCGCTACGTCTGGTACGCGTCGAGCCTCGGCGGGAACCCGGTCTCCGCGGCGGCCGGGCTGGCCGCGCTCGCGGAGCTCCGGAAGCCCGGGACCTACGCGCGCCTCTTCGCCCTGGGCGCGGCGCTCCGCGCGGGCCTCCGGGCCGTGCTCCGCGAGGAGGGCGTGACGGCCCACGTGCAGGGGGACGGCCCTCTCGCCGCGGTGGTGTTCACCGACGGCGAGGTGGTGGACTACCGCTCGGCCTTCCGCGCGGACCGCCAGCGGGCTCGCGCCTTCCTGCTGGGCCTGTTTCGCCGAGGCATCTTCCTCAACCCCATGTCGACGAAGCTCTACCTGTCGCTCGCCCATACCGAGCGAGAGATCGGCCTGTTCCTGGACGCGGCTCGCGCCACCCTGCGCGAGGACTGCCGTGCCTGAGCCCCGCCCGAGGACGGTGGCCGCGGCCGACGGACCTGACCCCCCTCGTCCGACACCCCGAACCGGAGGAGAAGTCATGAAGCGCACGCTCGTTCTACTCGTCCTCGCCGCGGTCCTCTCGGCGCTCGCGGGCCCCGCCGCCGCGCAGGACATCAACGCCTACATGGGCACGTCGCCGGAGAACAACGTCAAGATCGTCAACTTCATCAAGGAGAAGACGGGCATCACCGTCAACCAGACGTTCCAGTCCTTCGGCGAGATCGAGGCGCGGGTGAAGGCCGAGGCCCCGAACTTCAACGCCGACATGATCATCGGCTGCGGGTCCGCGCTCGGCTTCCTGGCCAAGAAGAGCGGCTGGTCGGTGCCCTACGTCTCGCCCGGCTGGAAGGGCGTGGCGGACGTCTTCATGGACCCGCAGGGCGACTGGTACAACATCGCCAACTTCTCCTTCGTCCTGGTCGGCAACAAGGACCGGCTCGCCAAGGCGGGCTACGCGATGCCCAAGAGCTGGAAGGAGCTCCTGGACCCGAAGTGGAAGGGCGAGATCGTCATGCCCTCGCCGTTCAGCTCCGGCACCGCCAACATGATGCGCTACTCGTTCCTCGCGCTCTACGGCGACGCCGAGGGCTGGAAGTTCCTCGAGGCGCTCGATCAGAACATCCACCACTACACGCGGAGCGGCAACGCGCCCACCGACCTGGTCGGGCGCGGCGAGTTCATGCTGGGGCTCACCTCGGACGAGAACGTGAAGAAGCGCCTCGACGACGGCTACCCGCTGCTCTGGTCGGTGCCCGAGGAAGGCACCGGGTACGACGGCACGTTCGCCCTCGTCCTGAAGGGGACCAAGAAGCCCGACCTGGCCAAGAAGGTCGTCGACGCGCTCGGCACCCCCGAGTTCTCGGCGCTGATGGCCGGGATCGGGTACGCCACGCCGCGGCCGGCGCCGAACGCCCTCTACGGCAGCACGCCGCCCAAGTACATCAAGGTCGATCTCGCCAAGGCGGCCGACGACAAGGCGAAGAACAACGACATCTGGAAGTCCAAGCTCCGCTCGGACTTCAAGTAGGCGAGGGCGCGCGAGACTCATGCGGCACGGCGCCCGCTGACCCGTCCGGACGTCGTGCGGTCGCGACCGGGCTCGAGCGTGATGACGATCGGTCCGGGCGCGGCCGCGCCCGGGCGGGCCGTGCCCCGCCTCGCGCGCTTCCTGAACGCGAACCTGATCGGTCTCCTCGCGGCTGGGCTGTTCCTGCTGCTGGCGTTCTTCCTCCTCTACCCGATCGCCGCGGTCTTCGCGAAGTCGGTCCGGGGACCGGACGGCTTCACGCTCCAGTACTACCGGGCCTTCTTCGGGAAGGGCTACTACTTCCGGTCGCTCTACAACACGCTCCTCCTCGGCGCCGTCAACACCGCGGTGTGCCTGACGGTCGGCTTCTGCCTCGCCTACATGACGACGCGCGGGCCCTGGCTCCTCCGGCGGCCCCTGAAGCTGATCGCGCTGGTCCCGCTGATCGCGCCGCCGTACCTCTTCGCGCTCTCGCTGATCATCCTCCTCGGTCGCAACGGGCTGATCACGCGGGCGCTCGACCTCAAGTGGCAGCTCTACGGCTTCGGCGGTGTCGCCCTGTCCCAGGCCCTGGCGTTCATCCCGCTGGCGTACCTGATGATCGAGAGCTCCCTCGTCTCGCTCGACCCCAACCTCGAGGAGAGCGCGTACGACATGGGGGCGTCCGAGGCCACCATCCTCCGCACGATCACGATCCCGCTCCTGGCCCCCGGGCTCCTCAAGGCCGCGCTCCTCATCTTCGTCATGACGATCGCCGAGTTCGGGAACGCCGCGATCCTCGGCGGGCGCACGCCCTTCCTGGCGCCCGACACCTACACGCTGATCACCGGCGAGTCCGACTTCAACATGGGGAGCGTCCTGTCCGTCGTGCTGATCGCGCCCTGCGTCGTGATCTTCATCCTGCACAGCCGGCTCCTCGAGGGGCGGAAGTACACGACGATCGGAGGGAAGCCCGTCGCCGCCCAGCCGAGGCGGATGAGCCCCCTGATCCGGGTGCCCTTCGTGACGATCGCGACCGGGGCCGCGGCGGCGATCTGCCTGTGCTTCGCGGTCGTGCTCGTCGCCTCGTTCTACAAGATCCTCGGGGTGACCACCCAGGCGACGCTGGCGAACTACCTGGACTTCACGTCGAACCGCGCGATCTACAACAGCATCCGCGTGAGCTTCGTGGCGGCGGTCATCGGCGCGTTCGTGGGCGTGCTCCTCGCCTACGTCATCGTGCGGGGGCGCTTTCCCGGCCGGTCCGTCATCGAGGCGGTGTCCCTGTCCGGGTTCGCGCTCCCGGGAACCGTCCTCGGCATCGGGTACCTCCTCGCCTTCAGCGCGCCGCCGCTCAAGCTCACCGGCGGGATCATGATCCTGGCGCTCAACTGCGTGTTCCGCTTCCTCGCGGTGGGCGTCGAGGCGGGGGTCAGCAAGCTCCACCAGATCCACGTCGAGATCGAGGAGGCGTCGACGGACCTCGGCGCCGGCTCCCTGACCACGTTCTTCCGCATCGTCCTGCCCATCATGTTCCCGGCCTTCGTCGCGGGCTTCATCTACACGTTCATGACCGCCATCGTGTCGCTGAGCGCGATCGTGTTCCTGGTCAGCCCCGGCTTCGAGCTGGCCGCGGTCCGGATCTTCGACGCCGCGGTCTACGGGGAGATCGGCATCGCCGCGGCGACGACGATGAAGCTGGTCCTGACCGTCCTCCTCTGCATGATCGCGCTGGGCTACGTGTCGCGAAAGGCGCGGATCGGCGCGGGCGTGACCCGGACCGCGGCATGACGGCATCCACCCCGGCCGCCACTCCGGACGCGGACACCGGACGCCCCATGCTCGCCCTCCGGGACGTGCGGAAGTTCTACGGCCGCCACGAGGTCATCAAGGGCGTGTCGCTCGAGGTGAAGCGGGGCGAGCTCGTGACCTTCGTCGGGCCCAGCGGGTGCGGGAAGACGACGCTCCTCCGGCTGATCGGCGGCTTCACCGACGTCTCGTCGGGCGACATCGTCCTCGACGGCCAGCGCGTGAACGACCTGCCGCCGAACCTCCGGGACACCCGGATCTGCTTCCAGAATTACGCGCTGTTCCCCCACATGACGGTGGCGGGCAACATCGGCTACGCGCTCCGGATCCACGGCTGGTCCCGGAAGGCGATCGCCGACCGGGTGACGGAGCTCCTCGAGATGGTCGAGCTCGCGGGCTACGGGGACCGCATGATCGACAAGCTCTCGGGCGGCCAGCAGCAGCGGGTCGCCTTCGCGCGGGCGCTGAGCCTCGAGCCCAAGGTGCTCCTCCTCGACGAGCCGCTCTCGAACCTCGACGCCAACCTCCGGCTCGTGATGCGCGAGGAGATCCGGAAGCTCCAGGGCCGGCTCGGGATCACGACCGTGCTCGTGACCCACGACCAGTTCGAGGCGATGGCGATCTCCGACCGCCTCGCGGTGATGCGGGACGGGGTCGTCGAGCAGGTCGGAAGCCCGATCGAGATCTACGAGCGACCCGCGACGGAGTTCGTCGCGGGCTTCGTCGGCTACGTGAACTTCCTGGAGGGCCGGCTCGCGGCGGTCGACGAGACGCGCGGGGCGGCCGTCGTCGAGACCGCCCACGGGGCGATCGACGTGGCGCTCGAGCAGCCGGGGCTCGCGCCCGGGCGATGACGTCCTGATGGTCATCCGACCGGAGAGCGTCGGGCTGTCGCTCGACTGCGAGTCGCCGCGGCGGAACGTGCTCGTCGGCACCCTCGAGACGTACATGTACGCGGGGTCCCTGGCGAAGTGCACCGTGGCGATCGGCGGCCGCACCATGATCGTCGACCAGTACAACCCGCGGGACGCGCGCCACTTCAAGGATGCGCGCCGGGTCGCGGTCGAGATTCCGCGGAGCGTCCACCTCCTGAAGCGGTCGCGGTAGGCGCGATTCAGGCCCGGTCCACGAGGACGAACACGCACCCCGTCTCCGAGTGAACGTCCTCGTCGACGCTGCCGGCGGCGGCGACGCTCGCCCAGCCGGGTCCGAGGCGCCGGCCGTTCTGGACGAGCTCGCCCTCGAGGACGAAGAGGAACTCCGGCCGCTCGTGGGCGTGGATCGGGAACCGGGCTCCGGGCTCGAAGCGCACCACCTGCATCTCCCAGCCGTCGGTGACGGCGACGTCCTTCACGTGGACTCCGGTGGCGAACGTCGACGGCCGCCAGGGAAGGCGGTCCGTGTCGACGGTCCGGACGGCCCCACGCGCGAGCTGGCTCATCGGGGTCGCCTCCTCGCCCGCGATGACATCCGCCCTCTCGGACGGACCGCTCAGGCTGCCTCGTACGACCAAAGTCGTATGGACCACCCCGATCCCGGGACCGATACTGAGGCCGCCTGGGGTATCGCTCGAGAGTGGGCAGCCAGGTGTACGTTGAAGGTTCCACCGCCCGGCGTGACGGGGGTGAAGGGAGACGAGAGATGGATGACCCCGTGATGAGGCCGAGCGAGCCGCGCCTGCCCGTGACGCGTCCGGAGCCGCCCGCGGTCGGGCTGATGAGCCGACGAGCGGCGCTGGGCGGGCTGATCGTCCTCGCGTGGGAGGCGCGGGCGCTGGCCCAGACCCCGCCGGGGGGCGCGAGCCCGCCGATGTCCGCCGCGGACGCCCTGGCGGCGCGCGGCGCGCCGACCCCGGCGGACTGGCCCCGGGTGGTGAAGACGGGCGACACCACGATCGAGTACTACCTGCCCCAGCTCGACTCCTGGGACGGCCGCCGCCTCGAGACGCACAGCGCGGTCAGCATCCAGACCTCGGCGAAGGCGCCGCCCGTGTTCGGCGTCGCCGTCGTCGTGGCCGACACCCAGGTGGACAAGGGCGCGCGCCAGGTGACCCTCGAGAACGTCCGGATCGAGAAGGTGACGTTCCCCTCGGCGACGGCCCAGGAGGCGGCCTACCAGAAGCTCCTGCAGCAGAGCATCCCCGCCAAGGTCCGCACGATCGAGCTGGACCGGCTGGAGACCGCGCTGTCGATGAGCGAGCAGAAGGAGAAGGGCGAGTCGAAGCCCCTCAAGAACGACCCGCCGAAGATCGTGTTCTCGACGACGCCGGCCATCCTCGTCCTGATCGATGGCGCGCCGGTGTACCGGCCGGTCCCGGGGAGCACCAGCTACACGCGGGTCGTGAACACGCGTCCGCTCATCCTGAAGGACACGGGCGGGAAGCACTTCCTCCGGCTCTTTGACGGGTGGATGACCGCCACCGCCTTCACGGGACCATGGACCGTCGCCCCCACCGTGCCCGGGGGCGAGCTCGACAAGCTGGTCCAGAATCTGTCGAAGACGCAGTCCCTGGACCTCCTCGACTTCGTGGACCCGAAGGACCCGAAGAGCCGGCCGACCCTGGCGAAGGGCCCGGTCCCCACGGTCGTGGTGGCGACCGAGCCCACCGAGCTGATCGTGACGCAGGGGGAGCCGAACTACTCGCCCATCGACGGCACCCAGCTCCTCTACGCGTCGAACACGACCGGCCACGTCTTCAAGCACCTCGGCGACCAGCGGACCTACGTGCTGGTGACCGGGCGCTGGTTCCGCGCGGAGGCGCTTGCGGGTCCGTGGACGTTCGTTCCCGGCAAGGACCTCCCGCCGGACTTCGCGAAGATCCCCGACGAGAGCCCGAAGGAGAACGTGAAGGCGTCGGTGCCCGGCACTCCGCAGGCCGGAGAGGCCGTGATCGCGAACAGCCTGCCCGAGACGGCGGCGATCAAGATCAGCGAGGCGAAGCTTCCGGTGCCGAAGTACGACGGACCGCCCCAGCTCAAGCCGATCGAGGGCACGCCGCTGTCCTACGTCGTGAACAGCCCGCTGCCGGTGATCCACGTCCCGCCGGACCAGTACTACGCCCTCCAGAACGGGGTCTGGTTCGTCGCCCCGTCGCCCCAGGGACCGTGGAAGGTCGCGACCACCGTGCCCCCGGTCATCTACTCGATCCCGCCGAGCTCGCCGCTGCACTACGTCACCTACGTCTACGTGTACCGGGCGACGCCCCAGGTGGTGTACGTCGGCTACACGCCGGGGTACTACAGCGTCTACGTGTCCGACGGCGTCGTGGTCTACGGCACCGGCTACTCGTACGTGTCGTGGGACGGCACCGTCTGGTACGGCACGCCGGTCACCTACGGGTTCGCGACCGCTCCGACCTACACGCCGTGGACCGGCTGGGTCATGGGCTTCGGCTTCGGGCTCGCGTTCGGTGCCGCGACGGCCGGCTGGGGCTGGGGCTCCTACCCCTGGTGGGGTCCCTATCACTATGGTTACGGCTCCGGCCGGGCCGTCGGGCCGTACGGCGCCGCGGCGTGGGGTCCCGGTGGCTGGGCCGCGACCACCGGGAACGTCTACAGCCGGTGGGGCGACACCGCTGCGGTCACCCGCCACTCGGCGGGCTACAACGCGTGGACGGGGAACGCATGGGCGGGCGGCGCGGGGATGTCCTACAACTCGCGGACCGGCACCGTCGCGGCCGGCCAGCGGGGCGTCGTCAGCAACGCCTACACCGGCAACTACGCCTACGGGGGGCGCGGCGCCGCGGTGAACCCGAACACGGGGCAAGCGGTGTCGGCGCGGACGCGTGACGGCGGGGAACGCCTACTCCGGCCAGGCCGGCTCGGCCGGCTACGTCCGGGGGGAGCAGGGCGGTGTGGCCCGAGTCGGCAACGACGTCTACGCCACCCGCGACGGCTCGGTCTACCGCAACACGGGCAGCGGCTGGCAGCAGAACAGCGGCAGCGGCTGGGGCAACGTGAGCGAGCCGGCGCGCACGCAGTCGCTCAACAACGAGGCCCAGGCCCGCTCGAGCGGCCAGACCCGCGTCAACAACTACCAGGCATCGGGCGGATACCGCGGCGGGGGCGGCGCTCGCGGGGGCGGCGGCCGACGGCGGTAACGCGCGTCGGCGCCGGCGCGTCGTTCGACCGCGGCGACGGCTCGATGGTACGCCATGGGGCGTTTGCCCCGTCGCGCCGCGGCCGTGACTCGATCGCGGGGAGTCACACAACCAGCGGGCAATGGTCCCGGCGAGGAGACCGGCCCGGGACAGGGGAAATCGCGATGGGACGGATCGTCGGAGTCCTGGCGCTCCTCGCAGCCTATCGGCCGGATGCGCGACGCCGGGCGGGATCCCGATGCCGCAGGCCGACGTGGACGCGGTCAACCAGGCCGTCGAGGCGCACCGGGCGGCGTTCAACGCGCGCAACCTCGACGCGCTGCTCCTGGGCATCGCGGACGACGCCAGGGTCGTGTCGCTGCCCGCGTTCGGCACCGGACGCGGAGCGGGCGACGGCCAGGTGACGAAGGTCCAGTACCGGGAGGACATGACGGCCCTGATGGCGCGCGGCGACGGACGCTGCTCGAGCACGCCCGGTGGACCGTGGAGTTCGCGGATGCGACCCACGCGACGGCCAAGGGGCAGGGCCAGCTCGGCGAGAGCCGCGGCGACTTCCAGTACAAGCTCGAGAAACGGCAGGGCCGCTGGGTGATCGTCGAGTCCACGGTGAAGCGGAAGTAGTGAAGCGCATGAAGCAGGCGTGGCGCGCGGATCGTGCGACGCTCCGCGGGCGTGATCTCGACGCTGATGAAGGAGAACGCAATGCACTCGCGAGAAAACCGCAATCGCGCGACCGACTGGGCGAGACGACTCGGGGCCTTCGTGCTGGCCGCCGGCCTGCTGCGCCGGGGCCATGAGGGCCCGGGCGGCGGACGACGTCCAGGACGCAAACCAGCTCGCCGAGAAGGCCAAGCTGAGCGTCGAGGAGTTCCAGAAGGACCCGAACATGGAGAGCTTCCGCGAGCTCGCCAAGAAGGCCCACGGGATGCTCATCATGCCCCAGATGGTCCGGGGCGCGTTCATCATCGGGGCGTCTGGCGGCAGCGGCGTCATGGTCGCGCGGGACGCGCCCGGCGGGCAGTGGAAGGGTCCGGCCTTCTACACGCTCGGCGGGGCGAGCTTCGGGTTCCAGGCCGCGCCGACGTGGCCGAAGTGATCATCCTGGCGTATGGAGTGAGGCCGCGGGAGGCACCCATGAGGAGAACGTTATGAGATCAGGCGCTACTGCGCCGAACGATAAGCGAGACAGACTGACTGCGCCCCGCGCCCCGGGCGGTCGACGAGTCGGGCGGCCGCGCGGCGCCGCGCTCGCGATGGGCGTCGTGGCGGCCGTCCTCCTCGGCGCGTGGCTTCCCGCTCCCGCCCAGACGGACCCCCTGCCGTCGTGGAACGACGGGCCGGTGAGGCAGGCCATCGTGAAGTTTGTCGAGGCCGTCACGACCCAGGGTGGACCGCAGTTCGTCGCGCCCGAGGCGCGCATCGCGGTCTTCGACAACGACGGGACCCTCTGGAGCGAGCAGCCGATGTACTTCCAGGGCTTCTTCGCGTTCGACCGGGTCAAGGCGCTCGCGCCCAAGCACCCGGAATGGAAGACGAAGCAGCCGTTCAAGGGCATTCTCGAGAACGACATGAAGGCGGTGGCGGCGGCGGGAGAGAAGGGGCTCGGCGAGGTGATCGCGGCCACGCACTCGGGGATGACGACCGACGAGTTCGCGCGGACGGTCACGGAGTGGCTCGGGCAGGCGAAGCACCCCAAGCTCCAGCGGCCGTACACGGACCTCGTGTACCAGCCCATGCTCGAGCTGCTGGCGTATCTCCGCGCCAACGGCTTCAAGACCTTCATCGTCTCCGGCGGCGGCGTCGAGTTCATGCGCGTGTTCACCGAGCAGGTGTACGGCATCCCGCCCGAGCAGGTCGTCGGGAGCGTGGGCGAGACGAAGCTCGAGCTGCGGAACGGCAAGCCCGTGCTGGTGAAGCTGCCCAAGATCAACCTGGTCGACGACAAGGCCGGGAAGCCGGTCGGCATCAACCGGTTCATCGGGCGGCGGCCCATCCTGGCCTTCGGCAACTCCGACGGCGACCAGCAGATGCTGGAGTGGACCGCCGCCGGAGACGGCGCGCGCTTCATGGGCATCGTCCGCCACACGGACGCCGCGCGGGAGTGGGCCTACGACCGGCAGTCCTCCATCGGGCGGCTCGACAAGGCGCTGGACGAAGCGACCCAGAAGGGCTGGACGGTGGTCGACATGAAGCAGGACTGGAAGGTCATCTACCCCTTCCAGCGATGACCAGCCCCATCGTCCGGAGGGTCGCAGCGATCGCCGGGCTCGCGGTCGCCGTGGCCGCGGGCGACGTCCGGGCCGGCGTCATGTAACCTGGTAGTGATCGTGGCGCTGAGCGAAGCGCTAGCGAGGCGCGCCCGCCGCGGGCTTCAGCACGAGGAAGTCGGCCACGCCGATCAGGCGCAGGATGAGGCGGACGGGCCAGGGCACCATCCGCCGGGACGGGTCGTGGACCACCTCGGGGTGGACCAGGCGGACGTGCCGGCCGCGCGTCTCCACGACGCATGCGCCGGCCGCCAGGACGTTCTTCACCCACTCGCTGTCGCGCCCGTAGGTCAATGCGATCGCGTAGCCCAGGCCCTGCGCAAAGATGTTCACCGGCGTGCGCCGCACCCGGCCGCTCGTCCGGCCGACGTGGGTCACCATGGCGAAGCCGGGCGCCCACCACGCGATGTGCCGCAGGATGGGATTGGTCAGGATCAGGTTGAGTCGGGCGACGGCCCTGGGAATCGGCATCGCAGCTCCAAGGTACGCCGGCTCGGCGGCTCGCCGCGAGCGCTCGAGGCGCTGTGATATGGTGAGGCGGGCGCACGTCAGGACGCCCGGGAAGAGGCCATGGTGGCGGAGCGCTTCATCATGAACGCCGGTCGGACGACCAAGCAGGGGCAGCAGGTCAACGCCGGCAAGGACTCCCCGGAGTATCGGGCGATCGTGAGCACCCTGACCATGCACCCCGAGGACATGCGGACGGTCGGCGTCGCCGCCGGCGGCTCCGTCCGGGTGCGCACGCCCCACGGCGAGGCGGTCTTCCAGTGCGTCGAGGGGAAGGTCCCCGCGGGGATGATCTTCGTCCCCTACGGCCCGCCCACCTGCCGGCTGATGGGCGGCGAGACCGACGGGACCGGCATGCCGACGTCCAAGGGCTGGGAGGTCGAGGTCGAGGCCATCGGGCCCGACGGCCCGGCCTCGGCGTAGACCGTCTCGCGACGCGGGATCGGGGAGCGCACGATGGCAGAGCGGTTCGAAGAAACAAGGATGGGGGAGCGGGACGCCGCGCGGCCCGACGCTCCGGCCGGCGGCCACACCCCGGCCTGGGAGCTGGTCGAGCCCGGGCGCTACCGACCCCTCCGGATCCGGGGGAGCTTCCCCGGCCGCGAGCTCGGCTGAACGTTCGCGGTGCCGCCCGGTCCGGGGCGGCCAGACGAGGCGGAAGCGGGAGACCGATGACCGTCACGGTCGTGAAGAACGCGACGTGCACCTTCTGCGGGTGCGTCTGCGACGACATCGAGCTCCACGCCGATGGCACGCGGATCCTCAAGAGCAAGAACGCCTGCAGCCTCGGCGACGCCTGGTTCCAGAACCACACGGCCGAGCGCCTGTACCCCGACGCGCTGGTGGACGGGAAGCCCGCGACGCTCGACGCCGCGGTGGAGGCGGCCGCGAGCTTCCTCCACGCCGCGGACATGCCGCTCGTCTACGGCCTCAGCAACATCACCTGCGAGGCCCAGCGGGAGGCGGTGGCGATCGCCGAGCTGATCGGCGGCGTGATCGACAGCCACACCTCCCTCTGACACGGCCCCACTGAGATAGCCGCCCAGTTGGGGGGCAAGGTGACGTGCACGCTGGGGGAAGTGAAGAACCGGGCGGACCTCATCATCTACTGGGGCGGTAATCCGGCCGAGTGCCACCCGCGGCACTTCACGAAGTACACGCTGACCCAGAAGGGGAAGTACGTCCCGCAGGGCCGGAAGGGCCGCTACATGGTCCTGGTCGACATCCGCGAGACGCCCAGCGCGCGCGCGGCCGACCTGTTCCTCCAGATCCGGCCCGGCAAGGACTTCGAGGTCGTCACCACGCTCCTGGCGCTCGTGAAGGGCCGCCCGGTGGACGCCGAGCGCGTCGCCGAGACTGGCATGACGGTCGAACAGCTCCAGGACCTCGCGGACCGGATGAAGCGCGCCCGCTTCGGCGTCCTGTTCTTCGGGATGGGCCTGTCGATGACGCGGGGGAAGCACATGAACTCCGCGTCGGTCCTGACCCTGGTCACGGCGCTGAACGCCTACACGAAGTTCGTCGCCATGCCGATGCGGGGCCACGGCAACGTGACCGGCGCCGACATGGTGATCCGCTGGACGACGGGCTACCCGTTCGGCGTCAACCTGGCCCGCGGCTACCCCCGCTTCAATCCCGGCGAGTTCTCGACCGTGGACCTCCTCGTCCGCGGCGACAACGACGCCGCGCTCATCCTGGGGGCCGATCCGGGCGCCACGATGCCCCAGCCCGGCATCGAGCACCTGCGCCGCATCCCGACGATCGTCCTCGACCCGAAGGTGACCCACACCAGCCGCATGGCGCGCGTGCACATCACGACCGCCGCCACCGGCATCAGCGCGCCCGGCACCGTGTACCGCATGGACGAGGTGCCGCTCCCGCTCCGGCCCGCCCTCAGCTCCCCGTACCCGACCGACGAGGAGGTCCTGCGCCGCATCCGCCGGGCCGTCGCGGCGAAGCCGGCCTGGACGCCGGCGGCGTCGAACGGTCGACCGCGCTCCGCCTGACCGCGATGCTCCGCATCACCGGCGGGAAGGTCTACGATCCCGCCAACGGCGTGGACGGCGAAGTCCGGGACGTCGCCATCGCGGATGGCCGGATCGTGTCCCACGTCGAGGGCGGGCGGACGATCGACGCGACGGGCATGGTCGTCGTCCCCGGTGGCGTCGACGCCCACACCCACGTGGCCGGCGCCGCGCTCAACTTCGCGCGCGCCATGACCCCGGAAACCCAGCGGCAGGCGCTTCCGTTCCTCCACACGCCGGAGCGGCGGATGGGGCTCGGCGGCCTCACGCCCACGACCTTCGCCACCGGGTACCTCTACGCCGGCATGGGCTACACGACGGTCACCGAGGCCGCGGTGCCGGTGCTCACCGCCAAGCACACGCACGAGGAGCTCCGCGACACGCCGATCCTCGACAAGGCGTGCCTGCTCCTCATGGCCAACAACGAGATCGTGATGGACCTCCTGGAGGCCGGGGAGACGGAGCGCGCCGGTCACGTCGTGGCCTGGCTCATCTGGGCCGCCAAGACGTACGGCGTGAAGGCGGTCAACCCGGGCGGCGTGGCGGCCTGGAAGTGGGGCGGGAACGCGAAGGGGCTCACCGATCCGATCGAGGGCTACCGCACCGTGACCCCGGCCCGGATCATCGAGAGCCTGGCGGATATCATCGACGGCCTCGGGCTCCCGCACCCGCTCCACCTTCACTGCAACGCGCTCGGCATGCCGGGCAACGTCGCGACCACGCTCGAGACCATGCGGATATTGGAGGGCCGCCGGGCCCACCTGGCGCACCTCCAGTTCCACGCGTACGGCGGCGACGACTGGGCCACGATGCGCTCGGAGGCGCCGGCGGTCGCCGAGTACTTCAACGCGCACCCGGGCTTCACGGCCGACGCCGGCGCGATCCTGTTCGGGAACGCCATGACGATCACCGCCGACGGGCCCTGGCAGCACCTGCTCCACGAGCTGACCGGGCGCAAGTGGGGCAACATCGACGTCGAGAACGAGACGGGGTGCGGCATCGTGCCGTACGTCTACAAGAAGCGCAGCCTCGTCAACGCGGTGCAGTGGGCGACGGGGCTCGAGCTCCTGCTGCTCGTCACCGACCCCTGGCGGATCTTCCTGACCACCGACCATCCGAACGGAGCCGGCTTCTGGCGCTACGCGGAGATCGTCCAGCTCCTGACGGACGTGGACTACCGCCGGGAGCGGGTGAAGAGCCTGCCGACCAAGGCGCTCAAGCGGATCGTGCTCCCGGAGCTCGACCGCCGGTACACGCTGTCGGAGATCGTGACCATCACCTCCGCGGGGCCGGCGCGGGCTCTCGGCCTCTCGCGGAAGGGGCATCTCGGCGTCGGCGCGGACGCGGACGTGGCGATCTACTCCGAGCGCGCGGGCGTCGTGGCGATGTTCCAGTCGCCCCGCTACGTCCTGAAGGGCGGCGAGATCGTCGTCGAGGAGGGCCAGGTCCGGGCGGTGACCGAGGGCCGCGAGTTCGTCGTCCGGCCCGCCTTCGATCCCGGCATCGAGGACTACCTCCGGCCGGTGTTCCAGCAGTCCTACACCATGTCCTTCGACAACTACCCGGTCGAGGCCGAACGCGTCCACGGCATGGAGCTGGCCGAGTGCCGGCCCCGCGCGTGACCCCCGCATGATCACGCTGACGCTCACGCGGCCGCCGACCGTGCCCCTCGAGGCGGAGAGCATCTCGCCGGACGTCATGGCGCCGCTCTCCCACGACGCGATCCGAGCCCTGCCGGTGCTCCTGGGGAAGCGGCAGCGCCGTCTCGACGACTTCTTCGCGGTCGAGGGCGTGGCGAGCGACGAGCTCCTGATCCGGGGCGACCTCGGGCGGGTCAAGTGGATCGGCCGGGGCATGACGCGCGGCCGCATCGCCATCGAGGGCAACGCGGGCATGCACCTCGGGGCCTCCATGCGGGGCGGGACGATCGAGGTCCGCGGCAACGTGTCCGACTGGCTGGGCGCCGAGATGTCGGGTGGGCTCATCCGGGTCCGCGGCAACGCCGGCGGCCAGGTGGGGGCCGCCTATCGCGGCAGCCCCCGAGGGATGAACCAGGGGACGATCCTGATCGAGGGCTCGGCGGGCATCGAGCTGGGGATGCGGATGCGGCGCGGCGTCATCGCCGTCGCCGGTCCCGTGCGCGACTTCGCCGGGCTCCAGATGAAGGGCGGGACGATCTTCCTGCTGGGCGGGGCGGAGATCCGGACCGGCGCCTGGATGAGCCGCGGCACGATCGTCTCCATGAAGCCGCTCCACCTCCTGCCGACGTTCACCTACGCCTGCACATATCAGCCCACGTTCCTGCGCCTCTACGCGCGACATCTCGAGACCCTCGGGTTGCCCATTCCCGCCGATTCCGGGGATGGGTCCTACCAGCGCTACACGGGGGACACGTCGGGCCTGGGCAAGGGCGAGATCTTGGTGTGGGAGGCGCGGTAACCAGCGGGACACGACGGGGGTCGGCATGGCAGGCAGCATGACGCGTCGCGCCAGGGCGACCGAAGCCGTTCCGGTGGCACCCGCGGTCGACGCGAGGTCGTAGGGTACCCTGGAGGTCGCCACAGGGCGCCAGACATGCCTCTCCGCGTAACGAAGCCAGAGCTGGAGTTGGACGTCCCGAAGGGCGCCTCCGCCGTTCCCCACACGGTGGTCAGCTTCCGGGACCTGATTCCGGCCGTCCAGGAGGACGAGCTCGCCGTCGAGGAGCCGCTCGAGATCCGGCTGGGCGGTACGAGTCTCGCCGTGACCATGCGGACGCCCGGGCACGACGAGGAGCTCGTCGCGGGCCTGCTGCTCTCTGAGCGCGTGATCGAGGGCCCCGCCGACATCGACGTGATCGCCCACTACACCGGACCGGACGACGATCCCCGGGTCGGGAACGTGATCAACGTCCTCCTGAACCGTCCCGGCCCCGCGATCCACCAGCGCCTCCACCGGAGCTTTTTCACGTCCTCCGCCTGCGGCCTCTGCGGCAAGACCTCGCTGGACGCGATCGACTTGGACTTCCAGCCCGTTGCCGGCGACGTCACGGTGTCCCTCGACGCGCTCTACACGCTCGTCCCCGCGCTGACCGCGGTGCAGGCGACCTTCGAGCGGACGGGTGGCCTCCACGCGGCCGCGCTCTTCGACTCCACCGGGCAGCTCCTGGCGGTGCGGGAGGACGTGGGGCGGCACAACGCCGTCGACAAGGTCGTCGGCCACATGCTGCTGACGGGCGGCCTGCCCCTCGACCGGCACATCCTGATGGTGAGCGGACGGGCGAGCTTCGAGATCATGCAGAAGGCGCTGGTGGCGCGGATCCCTGTCGTGGCCGCCATCTCGGCGCCGTCGAGCCTGGCGGTCCAGCTGGCGCTCGCCAACGGCGTGACCCTCATCGGCTTTCTGCGCCCCGGGCGGCTCAACGTGTACGCGAATTCCCACCGGCTCCGGCCGGAGCCTGCGTGACGACGGCCGAGGAGGCCGCGCCTCGCGCGGCCCGGCGCTTACGACGGAGTGGCGCCCTGGCGAAGGCGGTCGATGAGCGCCGTCACCTCTTCGAGGCGCGCGCGCACCTCCCGCTCGGACTCGCGTATCTCCTCCAGCGAAGACCGGTTCTGAACCGCGTCCTCGTACGCGGTCACGGCCACACCGAACACCCTCAGGAGGCGGCGGGTCTCGTCGCTGGGCATCGATGTCCTTCCTTCTCGGCCGCGGGAATTCCGAGCTCGGTGGCCTTCCATTGGGGAACGAACCCGTGTTCGTCCCACTGCCTCGCCTCGTAGTAGCCGCCCACCATCTCGCGTAGCTCGTCTCGAGACAACCCGATGCCGGCGGCGACCCCGGTCGGCAGCGATTCGCTCAGCAATCGCTCGGGCAGCCAGTCGTCCTCGGGTTGCCAGCGCTCTCGGATGTTGAAGAGCTTCTTCAGCGTGTGGATGCGTTCGCCCGCGCGACGTAACTCCGCGCCCGTGTAGTCCCAGCCCGTCACTGCGGCGAGCATCTCCGCGGCTTCCGCGTAGAAGTCGGTGAAGCACTTCCGCAGAAACTTGCAGACGATCAGCGAGTCCAGCACCGCGGCGAAGTCTTCCGACGCCGCGACCAGGGTGCCCCGGCTCGCGTCACCGCGGAATCGATCCACCTCGCCGGAAAAGTCGGCTTCGTACGCGCCCGACCGGTTGTGACAGGCGCCGCGCGGGCTGACGGCCAGGCCCAGCGCCATGGTCTTCAGGCTTCGCGGGTCGTACCCCGGAAGCTCGAGACCCTTCACCTGCATCGCCCAGTAGCCACTGTCCCGGCCGGTCTCGATCGCGGCGCGTTTCGATCCCTCGGCCAGGAGATCGCCCACGCCTTCCCGATTGGCAATCGCGCCGATCGTGGCCAGGACCGCTTCGCCGTGGCCGAAGCGCAATCCGAGCGCCTCCGCCTCGGGCAGCACTCCCTTCTGGACGCTCTCGATCGCCCATGCGAGCGTGCCGCCGGTGCTGATCGTATCGAGACCATAGCGATCGCAGAGACGAGCCGCGGCGAGCACGACCTCGGGATCGCTGATGCCGCAGAGCGGCCCGAGCGCAAACAAGGTCTCGTACTCGAGCCTCTGTTCTTCGCCGCCGCGCGACGCGAAGAGCCGCTCGCAGCGAATCGAGCAAGATGCGCAGCCGTGCCGGCGGCTGAAGCTCGTTTCGGTCAGCGACTCCCCGGTCAGGGCATCGGCCTCTTCGAAGGTGGCCTGCTGGAAGTTGCGCGTGGGCAGCGTGCCGAGGCGGTTGAACACCGCCAGGTTGGCGACGGTCCCGACGAGCCGGTACTTGGCGGTCACCGCGCCGAGGCTGCGGCGTCGCAGCGACTCGGCGATGGCGCTCACCTGTCGGGGATCCGCGACCAACGTGGCCCGGTCGCCGGACACTGCGATGGCCTTCAGGTTCTTGGACCCCATCACTGCGCCGACGCCGCCCCGGCCGGCATGGCGACCCTCGTTGCTGATGGTGGCGAAGCGGACCCGGTTCTCGCCGGCGCTGCCAATGGACGCCACCCACGCGCCCCGGCACCCCCCGTCGGAGCGGATGAACGATTGCGTCTCCTCCGGGGTCTTCCCCCTCAGCTGGTCGGCCGCTCGAATCTCGACCTCCTCGCCACGGATGAACAGGTAGACCAAGGACGGCGCCTGGCCGGTGATCACCAGAGCATCGATGCCGAGCCGCTTCAGCTCCAGGGCGAAGTGGCTCGACGAGAGCGAGTCCGCGATGAATCCGGTCAACGGCGACTTGGTGACGACCGCGAACTTCGCCGTCGTGGTGAGACCGGTTCCGACCAGGGGTGCGGTTGCGAAGATCAGGGGGTTGTCGGCTGACAGTGGATCGACTCCCGGGGGCGCATAGTCGTGGAGCAGGCTCACCCCAAGGCCTATGCCGCCCATGTACATGCGCAGCCGCGACTCTTCCAGGTCGTGGTGCGCGCTACGCCCGCTCGTCAGATCGATGTGCAGGACGCGGCCGGAAAAGCCGTGCACCGCTAGCCCCCCGCGTCCGCCGAGAGTATGACGATGTTGTCTCCCGGATTGACGGTGACCGTCGGCGTGCGGATGAAGTCCAGGCCGTTCACGTTGCACGCAAAGCCGTCGATGAGGCGAGCCCGATCGGGGGCGATGACCCTGCCAACCAACACCGGCAGCTCGGCGGCGAGCGCCGCATAGACCTCGGAGAACGTCGCCCCCGCGGGCAGGCTGAGCGACACCTCCCTGGTGTGGGCCAGGAAGCGCGCAGCGCCGAACAGCTCGACGGTGCACTGAATCGTGGCATCCGAGCGCAGGCCGGGTGATCGGCGCGCCTGGCTCCAGCGCCTCTGCGCCTCTGCGTAGTCCTCCGGCGTGTTCATGTTGAAGAAGCTCGAACCGTCGGGGTCGAAGCGGCGAATCTCCTCCTCGTCGACCCTGCGGGTGCGAACGCGATCGAACAGATAGACGGGCCTCAGCTGCCCGCGCGCGAGGAGCTCCGCGAGGTGCGGTAGCACGCTGCGTCGATAGACCGCATGCAGCGGTTGGTCGCGGCCCTGCCAGTGAGGCACGACGACGTCGTGCTCCGGCATCTGCGAGACGAGGTGTGCGATCAGGTCCACGTTCAGGAACGCCGCGTCGCAGGACGTGGCGAAGCTGACCTCCCCGCGGGCGGCGCCGAGCCCGTAGCAGAGCCCGCCGACGGGCCCCTGGTGCTCGACCTGGTCGCGCACCAGCGTGACGGGCATCGAGGGCAGATCCTGGCCCGGTGCGGCGACGACGACCACCTCGGCAAACCGGCGTCGCAGCGTGGCGACGATGTGCACGATGAGCGGCGTGCCGTCGAAGAGGAGTAGCGCCTTGGGCGTGCCCATGCGCGAGCTCCGGCCTCCGGCCAGCACGATGGCCGTGGCACCGGTCGCGTTACCTGGACGTTCGATCGCAGTCATCGTGTGACGGCACCCCGCGCTCGAGCGAAGGCCCGCCTGCGCTCAACGACCCAGTCGGGCTCCGCTCTTCAGGGACGACGTGGAGGCGCGCAGCCTGACGACCAACGTCCGTGGTCACGCGGGGTGTCAGGCCCCCGCAGCGCTCGCGTCCTTGGGTGGTCCACAGCGCCAGTGTCGACAGGCGTGACACCAAGTCCCTTATACATACACCGGCGTTTGCGAAAGAGGTAGTCAGCTCGTCCCGGGCCCTCGGCGGCTCAGGGTTGTCGGCGGCTCAGGGTTTGACCGACGCCCGCTGCCCTCGCTATACTCCGGCCGACGGCACCGGTGAAGGCTGCCCCACACCGTCACGCGGTGGACAGCATGAGCAAAGAGCGCTCCTCGGACGAGCCCCCGGCCAATTCGCCCTGGGGAGGGCCCTCCGAGCGGGCCCTCAAGATGCGCAAGCGGCCGGACCAGGGGGCCGACCTCTTCCGCGCGGCGCTCCAGCAGATCGAGGATCCGGCGCGACTTCGGCAGGCCCTGCTCGAGCTCAGCCGGACCTACAACCCGGTCACGAACGCCACCCTGCTGGCGCCCGAGGTGCGGCAGCGGGTCCTCGAGCTCGCCGGTCAAGGGGCAGGCGACGAGGCCCGCCAACTCCTGGAAGCGGCCCTGGGCCGCTACATCGAGTCGGGGCAGCCTCCCGGGTCCCCGGAAGCGTCACGAGGCGCTTGACATGGTGTCGCCTGGGCCCCTAGGATCGGGGTAGCGGTTCTGGAACACCCCCCGTAGCGCGCCTTGCTGAACTGATTGAAGGCCGAGGCCAGCGGAGGTGGTGCATGTCATTACCGTCTCGCCCGACTGCCTGGCTCCAGGAAAACCGTCTCGTCGTCGTGTCCGTCGATCCGGTGGGCGGTCATCTCCGCCTGCGAGGCGTCCAGGACCAGTGCTCTGACATGAGCTGTGGCGGCGATGCCGTCGTGGTCGCTGACGAGACGACCTCGGCCTTGGACGCGCTCAGCCCCGGTGACATCGTGAAGATCGAGTCCCCCGCCGTCGGACCGATGCGCATCGTCGTTCTCCGGCGCGCCTGGGAAGAGTACGCCAGCCCGGAGCTCTAGCCAGGGTGCTTCGCGAGCCCTTTCGGCCTCCGCCGCGCTCCACCCGGCTCGCTGCGGTTACCTTTGCCCGAAACGTGCCCCGGGATCGGGCACCCCGATGTGACGCCAGCCACGCGAGAGGAGAACGGCCATGAGCCTGTCTCGACGTGACTTCCTGAAGTGGTCCGGCGGCGCCTCCGGCGGCGTTCTCGCGGGAACCCGGGGCATCGACCTCGCCCCCGTCGAGGCCGCCGTGAGCGACCTCCGGATCAAGGAGGCCAAGACCTTCCCGGGCGTCTGTCCCTACTGCGCGGTCGGGTGTGCCCAGCTGATCTACGTGAAGGACGGCAAGATCGTCGACATCGAGGGCGACCCCGACACCCCGCATACCGAAGGCGCGCTCTGCCCGAAAGGCTCCTCTACCTACCAGCTCTCGGTCAACGCGCGCCGCTTGACGAAGCCCATGTACCGGGCGGCGGGTAGCGACAAGTGGGAAGAGAAGCCCCTCGACTGGATGATGGAGCAGATCGCCCAGCGCGTGAAGAAGACGCGGGACGCCAGCTTCGTCGAGACCGCCAAGGTCGGCGACAAGCCCGTCACCGTCAATCGCTGCGAGGGCATTGCCTGGCTCGGCTCCTCGGTGCTCGACAACGAGGAGAACTACCTGATCGCGAAGCTCTCCCGGGGCCTCGGCCTGGTGAACCTGGAGAACTCCGCGCGGCTCTGCCACTCGGCGACCGTGCCGGCGCTCGGCGCGACCTTCGGCCGGGGCGCCATGACGACCAACCTGATCGACGTCATCAACGCCGACGTGATCATGCCGACCTCCAACTGGGCCGAGTGCCACCCCGTCAGCTACAAGTGGGTGATGAAGGCCAAGGAACGCGGCGCGACGATCATCCACGTCGATCCTCGCTTCACACGGACGTCCGCGACCGCGGACATCTGGGTGCCCATCCGGTCCGGCACCAACATCGTGTACTTCGGCGGGCTCATCCGCCACGCGATCGAAAGCAACAAGTACTTCCACGACTACGTGGTCGCCTACACCAACGCCTCGCTCCTCCTGGACCCGGCGTTCAAGAGCCCGACGGATCTCGACGGAGTGTTCAGCGGCTTCGACGCGGGAAAGCGTGCCTACGACCAGGCAACCTGGAAGTTCCAGCTCGATGCCGACGGCTACCCCAAGCAGGACAAGACCCTGAAGGACCCGAACTGCGTCTTCCAGCATCTCCGCCGGCACTACTCGCGATACACCCCGGAGATGGTCGAGAAAGTGTGCGGCATCTCGAAGGAGCTGTTCCTCAAGGTGGCCGACATCTTCTGCTCGGCCTCCGGGCCCGACAAGACCTCGACCATCTCGTACGCGCTTCAGCTTAACCAGTCGACGAACGGCGTGCAGCAGATCCGCTCCCTCTGCATGCTCCAGCTGATCCTCGGCAACATCGGACGCCCGGGCGGGGGAGTCGTGGCCCTCCGGGGGCACTCGAACGTCCAGGGGGCCACGGATTTCGGGACGCTCTACCACATGTTGCCGGGCTATCCGATCGAGCCCCTCCAGGCGGCCCACCCCACCCTGACCGACTATCTCGAGAAGACGACGCCCAAGGGCGGCTACTGGGTGAACAATCCGAAGTTCGTGATCAGCCTGCTCAAGGCTTGGTGGGGCCCCGCTGCCACGAAGGACAACGACTACGCCTACGACCACCTCCCGAAGCGGGAGAAGGGCGATGCGTACTCGCACCAGCACTTCATGATCGCGATGCTCGAGAAGAAGGTGAAGGGGTTCCTTTGCATGGGCCAGAACCCGGCGGTCGATAGCCCGAACGCCGGAACGGTTCGTCAGGGTCTCCGGAACCTCGAGTGGCTGGTCGTCGTCGATCTCTTCGAGACCGAGACGGCCGCGGTGTGGAAGGCGCCGGGCGCCGATTCGAAGTCCTGCCAGACCGAGGTGTTCTTCATCCCGGGAGCGCCAGCGGCGGAGAAAGATGGATCGATCACCAACACCATGCGTCTCGCGCAGTGGCACGTGAAGGCGGTCGAACCGCCCGGTGAATCCCGCTCCGACGCGGCATTCATCGTGGAGCTCGGGAACAGGCTCAAGGCGCTGTACACGGGTTCCCGCGCCAAGAAGGACCGGCCTGTGCTCGACCTAGTCTGGGACTACCAGCCCGACGGACCGAAGAAGGAACCGAAGATGGAGCTGGTCCTGAAGGAGGTCAACGGATACGCCACCGAGGACATCCCGGACAAGGACAAGCCCGGGGAGCTCCTGTTCAAGCGCGGCCAGCCGGTCAAGAGCTTCGGGAACCTGCGGGACGATGGTTCGACGGCCTGCGGCAACTGGATCTACTCCGGGATCTATCCCGAGGAGGGGAAGAATCTCGCCGCCCGGCGCGAGAAGCCGAAGGGCGACGACTATCTCGCCCACGGCTGGGGGTTCGCTTGGCCGGCGAACCGCCGGATCCTCTACAACCGCGCCTCGGCGGACCCCTCGGGGAAGCCCTGGAGCGAGAAGAAGAAGCTCATCTGGTGGGACGCCGCCCAGAAGAAGTGGGTCGGCAACGACGTGCCCGACTTCAGCCCCGTCATGGCGCCCGACGCGCCACGCGCGAAGGACGGCCCGCTCAAGGGTATCTCGGGAACCGACGCGTTCATCATGAACCCGCATGGGCTCGGGCAGTTCTTCGCGTCGGTCCTGGACGGGCCGTTCCCCGAGCACTATGAGCCCTTCGAGTCGCCCACTCAGAACCTCCTCTCGAAGGTCCAGAACAACCCCGTCGCCAAGGTCTACGACGTCGGTGATCTCAACAAGCTCGGGACGCCGGACAAGTACCCCTTCGTCCTCACGACGTACCGGCTCACCGAGCACCACGCTGCCGGCATGTCGCGGCATGTGCCCTGGCTCTCCGAGCTGTTCTTTGGCCACTTCGCGGAGATCGGGCCCGAGATGGCAAAGCAGCTCGGAATCCAGAACGGCGACATGCTGAGCGTCGAGACGCCCCGGGCCAAGATCAAGGTGCGGGCGCTCGTGACCGAACGCATCAAGCCGTTCACGATCAACGGTAAGAAGGTTTACCAGGTCGGCATCCCGTGGCACTGGGGGTACCAGGGCGTCATGGAGTCGGCTCGAGGCGACGTGACCAACGACCTCGTCGCGAACCTCGGCGACCCGACGACGTTCATCCAGGAGTCCAAGGCGCTCCTCTGCAACGTGCGGAAGGAGGCGTAGCCATGGCCCGCACCCTCGCGATGTTCACGGACGTCTCGCTGTGCATCGGGTGTCGCGCCTGCCAGGTCGCCTGCAAGCAGTGGAACCAGCTGGCGCCCGAGGAGCCGGAGTGGACCGGCACCTACCAGAACCACGCGCACTTCACTGACAAGAGCTACCGGCTCGTGCGGTTCTTCGAGGAGCCGGACGACAAGGTCGGCGTGCGCTGGCACATGATGTCCGACGTGTGCAAGCACTGCGCCCAGGCGGGCTGCCTGGAGGCGTGCCCCACCGGGGCGATCTACCGCACCGAGTACGGCACGGTCAACATCAACCAGGACATCTGCAACGGCTGCCGCTACTGCGTGTCCGCCTGCCCGTTCGGCGTGGTCGCGTTCAACCACGACACCGGCACCGCCACGAAGTGCACGTTCTGCAACGACCGCATCCACAACGGCCTCGGACCCGCCTGCGCGAAGGCGTGCCCGACCGAGTCGATCCGTTTCGGCTACCGCGACGAGCTGGCGGCCCTTGCCCGGAAGCGGGTGGAGACGCTCCGGAAGCAGGGGTACAAGGACGCCCGGCTCTACGGCGAGGATCAGAACGGCGCCCTGGGCGGCCTGAACGCCTTCTTCCTGATCACGGGGAAACCGTCGATCTACGGACTGCCCGAGAACCCGAAGCTCCCTCAACGCAACGTGTTTGTCGACTCTCTCCTGTCGATCGGCTCGGCAATCGCCGTCGGGATCGGGGCCGTCGTGGCGTTCCGCTCGCGGGGCGGGAAGGAGGAGAGCTGAGATGGAGCCCGGACTTCTCAAGAGCGCCGACTGGCCGCTGCTGATCGACGTCTACTTCTTCCTGGGCGGGATCGCGGGCGGGGCCTTCGTGATCGCCACCATCGCGAACCTTCTCGACGCCGAGCGGTACCGCAGCGTCGTCCGTGCAGGCTATTACGTCGCTCTCCTGGCCGTGATCCCGGCACCGATCCTGCTCATCGCCGATCTCGGGCGCCCGACGCGTTTCCTGCACATGATGATGGTGGCGAAGCCATCCACGCAGATCGGCATGGGCGCGCTGACCCTCGGCCCGTTCCACCTGAAGCTGGTCTCGCCCATGAGCATGGGCGCGTGGGCGCTGCTCGCGTTCAGCGGGCTTGCCTTCCTGGCCGCGCTCGACGTGTTCCTTGAGCACCGCGGGGGACGCGGGTTCCCGGGGCTCCGGATGATCGTCGGCCTGGTGGGGTCCGTCTTCGGGTTCTTCCTGGCGGCGTATCCGGGCGTCCTGCTGGGCGCGACCGCGCGGCCGCTGTTCGTCAACGGCCACTGGCTGGGTGCGCTGTTCGTGGCCGTCGGAGCTTCGACCGGAGGGGCGGCGATCGCGCTGGCCCTCGCCCTCTTCGGCGGTGAGCGGCGCGACGGGCTCGCCGCGCTCATGCGCACAGTGGCCATCGCGCTCGTCGTGCAGGCCGTGGCGCTGGTGCTCTTCATCGTGACCGTGAAGATGAGTGGCTCGGTCGGCATCGGCCAGGCGCTCACGCCGCTCGTGTCCGGTCAGTACAGCCTGACCTTCTGGCTCGGCGCCGTGACGATCGGGTTGATCGTGCCCCTCGCTCTCGCGTTCAGCGGCCGCCTCCGGCGGGCGTCCGCCGGGCTCGCCGCCCTCGTGGCGATCCTGGTGCTGGTGGGCGGCTTCGTCATCAAGTACGTCCTGATCGCCGCGGGCCAGGTCACCTGACGGCGTCGGTCCCCGGCTGCCCGCCGGTGGACTTCCTGGGAGAGTGGCGCGCACTCCTCGACCGCCGCGCGAGCTTTCGCGAGGTGCTGGCCCCTTGCGAGCCGCTGCTCGAGGCCTGGGCCGAGTGGCGCAGTGAAGCGGTTCTCCAGGCACCCTGGCTCGCAGACGAGTGCCGCCTCTCGTGGAGCCGGGGCGAGCCGCTACTGGCCCGGGCCCAACCCGAGATTCCGAACGCCGAGCTCGAGCCGCTGCTCGGCCCTGCCCTGGACGCCCTGGGAGCCGTGGGCGTCGACATCGACGCGCTCCGGACCTTCGGCGAGCTCTGGGACGCTGGCAGCGTCACCGTGCGGGATCTCCTTCCGGCTCCGGGCCGGCTCGGCGCCGGCTGGTTGCCGGAGCGCACCCGGCTCTCGGTCGAGAGCCTGGGCTTCCTGGCCGTGGCGGCCCTCCGACCCGTCCTGACCCGATTCTTCGCGGATGCGCGCGCGCACTTCGACGCCGGATCGTGGGGCCGGGGCGTGTGCCCCTTCTGCGGCGCCCCGCCGGGCTTCGCGGATCTTCCGGAAGACGGGCAGCGCCGGTTGACGTGTCACGCGTGCGGGGGCGCCTGGGTGTTCTCGCGGACCCGGTGCCCGCTCTGCGGGACCCTCGACCTTCAACAGCAGATCCGCCTGGTGCCCGAGGGCCTCGCGGAAGAGGGCTACGCCATCACGGCGTGCAAGAGCTGCGGCGGTTATCTCAAGGAGCTCGACCGCAGGGTCCGCTGGAATGCCGGGGGCGCCCTCGTCGAGGACTGGGGCTCGCCGCACCTCGACCTCGTCGCCCGGCGCACGGGGTACTGGCGGCCCATCCCGGTCCTCGTGACGGCGGCCGACTGAGCGCTGGGTGTCGCGCCTGTTCCTGGTCGCGGACCGCTCGGAGATCGAGCGCCGCCGGAGGCAGCTGGGTCCGGGCGAGCTCGTGGAGGCCTGGGAGACGCTGCACACGCCGGACGTGACGTGGCTCGGCGATCCCGAGCTCCGCCGGATCGCGTACCAGCGCGGCGGCGCGACCCCGACGCCGGGCCTCTTCTGGGTCGGGGAGTCCGCCAAGGCGGCGCTCGACCGGGTCGGCGCGCCCCTGCCACACTTGCTGGCGATTCCCGAGGCGACCGTGCCCATTTACTACGGGCCGTGGCTCCGTGACACCGAATCTCTTCCCGCCGAGGAGTCGCTCAAGGCGCGTGTGCTGTCGGCGCGCGGCATCGCCGTAACCTGGGCCACGTACGACCATGCCGGGGACCGGTTGGAGTACCAGCCCGCCGATCCCCTCGACCCCGTGTTCTACCTGCGCCGAGCCCGGACGCGGGTGCTCCACGCATGGCGGCTGTTCCGCACTCGCGGAGAGGCGCTTCGTTACGCCGACACTCTGAAGGAGGATCAGGACGCAGGGCGCTGGGCGGAGAGCATTCCGTCGGGCGACTTCGACGAACTCGTCCGGACGTTCGGTGCCGGCCCGTCGGCCTGAGCGCTGGGACTTCATGCCGCCGGCGCGATCGGCTCGTTAGTCAGCCCGACGCCGGCCGCGGGAGGGGCGCAGCGCGGCGGTCCGGGCCCGCCCGACGCGTCGGACGCGGGGGTCAGCGATCTCCGAAGGCGAGGCGGAAGCGCCGCCGGGCGAGTCCGTCGAGGGACTCGCGGAACCGCCGGTAGCGCGCCAGGAAGGCCCGCCCCTCGCGGGTCAGGCGCGCGCCGCCCGCGCCGGCGCCGCCGGGCCGGCGCGTGAGGAACGGGAATCCCGCCGCGGCCTCGAGCTCGCGGATGTACCCCCACGCCGCCCGGTACGACATGCCCATCTGCGCGACGGCGCTCCGGATGGAGCCGAGCTCGTCGATCAGCTCGAAGAGCCGGGCCCGGCCGTCGCCGAGCTTCGTCCCGCCGTCGAACACGACCCAGATCTTCACGCGCGGCCCGGCCGACGGGCGGGTCCGAGTGTTCCGACGGGCCGGTGTTGCGCGGCGCGGCGCGACTCTCGACGCCATCGGGCGATTATAGTCCGCGGGGCGCGCGATGCTCGATCGAACGACTGCGGGACCTCGCTGATGGGGCGGGCGATCCCTTGACGGCTCCGAGAGTGTCTGTTAGGCCTGGGACCCGAGCGTTTCTCACCGCGTTCGAGAGGGAGGTCCGGGTGCCGTTGCCACTTCCGATGCCGCGCCGTGGCGCCGTCCGCGCGGGTCGCGGGCCGCCCGGACGCGGCCCGGCGGGTCTGGCCGTGATCCCCGCGCTCGTCGTCGCCGGCGTGGCCAGCGGTGTCGGCAAGACGACCTTCACCCTCGGGCTCCTGGAGGTTCTGCGCCGCCGCGGACTCGTCGCGCAGCCCTTCAAGGTCGGACCCGACTTCATCGACCCGGGATTCCACGGGCTGGTCGCGGGCCGCCCCTCGCACAACCTGGACGGGTGGCTCTGCTCGCGCGACGTCGTGCGCGCCACGGTGGCCCGCCACGCGGCGGACGCGGACCTGGCCCTCGTCGAGGGCGTCATGGGCTGCTTCGACGGCCGTGGCGCGTCGAGCGACGAGGGCTCCACCGCCGAGATCGCCAAGTGGCTCGGCGCGCCGGTGGTGCTGGTCGTCGACGCGTGGGCGATGGCACGCAGCGCTGGCGCCGTCGTGCTCGGTTTCGAGCGCTTCGATCCGGACCTGGACCTCGCCGGCGTCGTGTTCAACCGGGTCGCCGGCGAGGCTCACTGGCGGTGGCTCCGGGAAGCGGTAGCTCCGCGCTGCCGCGCGGTGGCGCTCGGCTACCTGCCGGGCCGGGACTCCCTGGCACTGCCCGAGCGCCACCTCGGACTGGTCACCGCCCCGGAGCGCGGGCTCTCGCGGGCGCTCCTCGACGAGCTGGCCGGCGCGATCGAGGCCTCGGTCGACGTCGACGGGCTGCTCCGGCTCGCGCGGAGCAGCGTCGAGCCCGCCGCCGCCGCGTCGCGCTCGCCCGGCGGTCGTGCCGCGTCGCCCCGGGCCCGGATCGGCGTCGCCCGAGACGTCGCGTTCCAGTTCTACTACCCGGCGAACCTCGACCTCCTGCGCGCCGCCGGCGCGGAGCTGGTCTTCTGGAGCCCGCTCGTTGACGGGGAGCTCCCCGACGTGGACGCGCTCTACCTTGGCGGTGGCTACCCGGAGGTGCACGCCGCGCGTCTCGCGGCCAATCGCTCGATGCGCGAGGCGGTGCGGGCGTTCGCGCTGTCCGGGCGGCCGGTGTACGCGGAGTGCGGCGGGCTCCTCTATCTGACCGAGGCGCTCGAGGACGAGGCCGGCGTGCTCCAGCCGATGGCGGGCGTGCTCCCGACCGTCGGCCGGATGGCGCCGGGGCGCCTCACGCTGGGCTACGCCGAGGTGGAGGGGACCCGCGCGACGCCCCTCGGCCCCGCGGGCATCGTGGTCCGCGGCCACGAGTTTCACGCCTCGCGCATCGACGACGTCCCGGACGACGTGCCGCGCGCCTATGCCGTCCGCGCGGGCGGCGGTGGCCCGCCCCGCGCCGAGGGCTACCTGATCGGCGAAACCCTCATGAGCTACGTGCACCTTCACTTCGGCTCGAATCCCGCCGTCGCTCACCACCTGGTGCGCCACGCGAACGCCCGCCGGCGCGGGCGTGCAGGCGCGCCGGTCACCGTCATGTCGTCCAAGGAGGCCCTGTGACCACGGACCGCACTCACGCCGCTCCGTCACCGCCCGAGACCGGGCTCCTGGTCGGCCTCCTCGGGCTCGCGCTCTTCGGCTTCTACGTGCTCGCGCTCGACCAGGGCTGGCTCCTGTCCCTGGTCCAGGGGGCCCGCGCCTTCGACCTGAACTTCATCCACGAAGCCGTCCACGACGCGCGTCACGTCGCCGGATTCCCGTGCCACTGAGCGCCGTGGACCTGCGAAGCGCGCTCCGGGCCGCGATTCTGGCCGGGCTGGTCGCGGCCGTCCTCGCGTCGCTCTTCCACCAGGCGCTCACCGAGCCGGTCATCGACCGGGCCATCGCCGCCGAGGAGGCGCGCGCGGCGGCGCAGCCCGGCCACGCGCACGCCGAGGAGCCGGTGGTGAGCCGCGGGGGCCAGAAGGTCGGGCTCGTCGTGGGGCTTCTCCTCTACGGGCTCGTGTGGGGACTCGTGGTCGGGCTCGGCCTCCACGCGACCCGCGGGTGGGCGCCGCCGGGATGGAGCCTCGGCCGCCGGGGGCTGGTCGTCGCCGGCCTGGTGGGATGGTCGGCGGCGCTCTTTCCATTCCTCAAGTACCCGGCCAATCCGCCGGGCGTCGGCGAGCCCGGGACGATCGGCTACCGCCAGACGCTCTACGTCGGCTTCATCGCGCTGGCGGTCCTCGGCGCCGCGCTCGCCGCGTCGCTCCGGCGGCGTCTGGCCGGGACGTCGCGCGGCGCCGGCGTCTGGATCGCGCCGGTGGCGTTCTACGCGGTGTGGGCTCTCGCCCTCTACGCGCTGATGCCCCCGAACCCGGATCCCGGTGGAGCTGTCAGCGTCGATCGTGCGGCCGTTCCGGGCCCTGTCCCTGGCGGGACTGGTTGTGTTCTGGGGCGGGTTCGCGCTCGCCCTCGCGTATCTGGGCCGCGAACGGCGGCGCGTTCCGGCCCGCGTCCGTGGCTGAGCGGGGGCTCGTCTTCGCGTGTAGCGGGTGCTGTTGCGGCCATCCGGACCGCGGCGGGCAGATGGCGCCACCCCGCGTCCTCCGGTCGGCCGCCCGCCGTCTCCACAAGGCCTCGGGGCTCGCCGGGCAGGTACGGCTCTCGATCTCCGACTGCCTCGGACCCTGCAGCGAGGCCAACGTCGTCTTCGTCTGCGTGAACGGCCGGACGCTCTGGTTCCGCCGCATGAACTCGCCCGAGCTCTTCGCGGAGCTCCTCCGCTACGTCGGCGAGGCAGCGGCCGACCCGACGCGGACGCTGCCGGCCGCGCTGGCGCTCCACTCGTTCAGCTGGGCCGGCGGCGGCGCCGGACCCGAGCCGCCCGTTGCCGACGACGGGGAGCCGGCGGGCGAGGGCGTGGCGTGAGCGCGGCGCCGGGCTCGGTCGTCGCGGACCGGACCGTCGTCCTGATGTGCGGGCTGCCCGCGTCGGGCAAGACGACGACCGCGGAGCGCCTCCACGCCGCGATCGGCGGCGCGCTCATCCGGAGCTGCGACGTGTACCGGGCGCTCGGCATCTCGCTTCCGGACTGGGTACGACGGACGCGCGGCTTCACGGTCGATGTCCATCTCTACGACCGCGTGCGCGACGAGGCCTACCGGGAGATGGGGCGGCGACTCGCTGCGGCGCTCCTGGCGGGCGTCTCACCGGCAATCGTCGATGCGGTCCACGGCGAGCCGGAGAAGCGTGCCGACATGTACGCGATCTGCCAGGCGCATGGCGCGACGCCGGTGCTCCTCCTCTGCCGCTGCGACGACCCGACGGAGATCGCGCGGCGGTTCGGGGCGCGAAGCGGGCGCGAGCGCGAACCCCGGAACGAGGCGAGCGACCTGTCCGTGTTCCGCGACATCGCGCGACGCTGGCAGGACCCGGCGGGCGACCGGCTTCCCGATGGCCGGGCGCCCACGCTCATCACCTACGACACGGGCGCCCGCGTCCTCCGGGACGTGCGGATGGACGCCGAGACGGCCGATCTCGCCCGCCTCGTGGCGGCCCTCGAGCGGGACGGCGCCGCCGTCTGAGGGGCGCGCAGCTTTTCAGTCCGTCGCGGCCGGCGTCGCGCCCGGTCGGCGGTACTCGCGCACCGAGGCCGGCGCCTGGATGCCCGGGGTGAGTCGCGGGTCGGCCACCGGCGGCCCGACCTCCACGCGGAAGGGCAGCACCCCGGCCCAGCAGGGGAGACCGTAGTCCTCCTCGTCGTCAACCGGCGGCCCGGTCCGGACCTTGGCCGAGGCCTCGTCGATGGGAAGTCGCAGGATCCGCGTGGCCTTGAGCTCCAGGGCGCTTGGCGGCCGGACGTCCGCCCAGCGGCCGCGGACGATGTGCTCCGAGATGGTCTCGAGCGCCGAGAGCCGCTCGCGCTCCCCGGTCACCTCGACGGCCCGGCCGAGGACGACGACCGACCGGTAGTTCATGGAGTGGTGATAGGCGGACCGGGCGAGCACGAGCCCGTCGAGGAGCGTCACGGTCACGCACACCGGGAGGCCGTCGGCGAGCGTCCGCACGAGGCGGCTCGCCGCGGAGCCGTGGAGATAGAGGTCGTCCCCCGCGCGGCCGTAACCCGTCGGGATGACGTACGGCTGGCCGTCGGCGACGAAGCCGACGTGGCAGAGGAAGCCCTCGTCCAGGATGGCGTGCACGGCGGCGCGGTTGTACACCGCCCGCTGGGGGAGCCGGCGGACCTGCGTTCGCGGCGTGACGGCGATGTCGGCCATGGCGTGTCCTCCTCGGTCGCCACCATGCCCGCATCAATGGACCGACTAAAGATCCACAATCACACGATCGAATGGGGCCACTTCGACGGGAGGCACGGGGGCGCGCCGGCCCCGGCCCCGCTCAGCGCGCCGGCTCGAGCTCGTAGATGCCGGCGTCCGCCATCAGCGCGAGGAAGAGGTGGCCGTCCCGGATCGCGTAGGAGCGGACGAAGCTCCAGTCCCTGACGATGCGGTCGTGGAGCGACCCGGGCGGGCACATGGCGCGCGTGAGGGCGAGGGGACCCAGCTGGAGCTGGCTCGGCCCAGGCGACGTCCACGTGCCGCGCCCGCGGTTGCAGTCGATGCGCGTGGTCACGCTCCCGTCGGCGTTGAACGCGATCGTGTACTTCGCCCGGTCGTCGGGCGTCAGGATCCGGTCGTCGCCGCCCTGGAACCGGACCAGGCGCCACTCCGTCCCGCCGAGCCCGGCCGGCGCGGCTCCCGACGGCGTGGTGTTGACCGCTCCGCAGGCGGCCGCCAGGGTCACGAGGAGCAGAAGCGTCGACAGGGTGGGGGGGCTCGCGCGCGGCGTGCTCACCGGGTCCTCCTCGGGTCGGGGGGGGGAGGCCACCTTCCGGGTCGCCTCGAACTCCCGTATTGTCGAACTGTACCGGATGCGCGCGCCGATGGCGCCCGGGGACGAGCGACCACGGCCCGGCCCCGTGGCGCTCAGGGAGGGCCCGATGCGTCGTGGACTGATCCTGCTGCTTGGGTGCGGCGGTGCCCTGCTGGCGGCGAGCCCGGGGCTCGCCCAGGCGCCGGCCCCGGACATCGAGCGCGTGCTGGCGGAGCGGTTTGGCCTCACGGGGGCCGAGCTCGGTCAGCTGCGAGGCGGCGAGCCCGTGATCAGGACTACCCCGCTCGAGGCGCCCGAGATGGCCGCCTTCGGCGGGGTCCGGATCCCCGACGACAAGGAGCGGCTCGTCCGGTGGGTCCGCGACATCGAGGGGTTCCGCAAGGCGGCCGACCTCGGGCTGGCGCGCAAGCTGAGCTCACCGCCGTCGATCAACGACTTCGGGGACCTCACCCTCGACGCCGGCGAGCTCGACGCCCTCCGCAAGTGCAAGCCCGGCGACTGCGCGCTCCGCCTGGGCGACCAGGCCATCGCGCGGTTCCAGGCCGAGGTGCCCTGGGACGCGCCGGACGCGGGGCGACGGGCGAACCTGCTGACGCGCCAGCTTCTCCTGAAGTACGCGGAGGCGTACCTCAAGGGCGGCGAGAGCGCGTTGGGGGCGGCCCACGACGAGCGCAAGCCTCGGCTCGTCGCCGACGACTTCCGCGCCCTGATCCAGGACGCCACCAACCTGTACGCGCTGGCGCCCCAGCTGGCCGCCTACCTGGCCCAGTACCCCGGAGGCCCCGCTATTCCGGTGGAAGAGTTCCTGTACTGGGCCAAGGGGGGCTTTGGGACCGAGCCGTCGATCACGCTGCATCATCTCGTGATCCACCGGGACCCCGCCGGTGGCGTCTTCGTCGCCAACAAGCAGCTCTACGCCAGCCGCTACGTGGACGCCTCGATGCTGGTCCTGTGGCTGGCGTCTCCGCCGGACGGCAAGGGGTACTACCTCCTGGCCGGCGTCCGCGCGCGCTCGCGCCTGCTGGAGGGCTTCACGGCGCGGATGCTGCGCGGGCGGATCGAGGAGGAGACGCGCTCCTATCTCAAGATCTATCTGGACTGGCTGCGGAAGAGCCTGACGCCGGCGTGACTCGGGTCGCCGTGATCCGCCGGATATGACGGCGGGACCGTTCCGGGCGGCGGCAGGTGGCTGGGGCCCACGGCCCGACGGGCGCGCGCGCGCCGATGCCACGGGTATTTCCGGCGCGGTGCGGGGCGTGGCACGGACGTTGCCACACCATGCCCGCATGACCGGGACGGCCGGGGAACGCGAACACCGCCGATGAACGCTCGCGCACCGGGGACAGCCCGGGCGTGAAGCCCTCGGTCACCTGGCTGCTGGCGCTCATCCCGGTCACGCTCTGGCTCGATCACAGTGGCGCCCCGGCCCCCTGGGTGTTCTTCTCCGCCGCCCTGGCCATCGTGCCGATCGCGCGAATGATCGTCCGCGCGACCGAGCAGCTCGCCACCTACACCGGTGACGCGGCCGGCGCCCTCCTCAACGCGACCTTCGGGAACGCGCCGGAGCTGATCATCGCCTTCGTCGCGCTGCGCGCGGGCCTTCTCGACATGGTGCGCGCCTCGCTGGTGGGGGCCATTCTGGCGAACCTGCTCCTCGCCCTCGGCATCGCGTTCGTGGTCGGCGGGGTCCGCTTCCACAACCAGACCTACCGGGAGTCCGCGGCGCGCGTCTACAGCTCCATGATGCTCATCGCGGCGATCAGCATGACCGTGCCCAGCGCGTTCAGCCGGGTGTTCGCGCCCGAAGAGACCCTTTGGGAGGAGTCGCTGCTGAACGTCGGCCTCGCCATCGTGCTGCTCGTCACCTACGCGCTCTACCTCGTCTTCATGCTCAAGACCCACGCCGAAGAGTTCGCGGAGGAGGGCGGCTCCAATGAGGCCCATCACGGCCCGCGCTGGAGCCTCCGGCGGGCCGTCGGGAGCCTGCTCGGCGCGTCGGTCCTGGCGGCGTGGATGAGCGAGGTGCTGGTGGGCGCCGCGGAGGGCACCGGGACGGCGCTCGGGATGTCGGACGTCTTCATCGGCATCGTCTTTCTGGCGATCGTCGGTGGCGCCGCCGAGAGCGGCTCCGCGGTCGCCATGGCGGCCCGGAACCGCATGGATCTGGCGGTGGGCATCGCCCTCGGCAGCTCCATCCAGATCGCGCTCTTCGTGGCGCCGATGCTGGTGCTGGCCAGCTACGTCATCGCGCCTGCGCCCCTCGAGCTGTCCTTCGGGCGGGCGGAGATCGGGTCTCTCTTCATGGCCGTCCTGATCGGCGCGCACGTGGCGGGCGTGGGGCGCGGGAACTGGTTCAAGGGGGTCCAGCTCGTCGCCGTCTACCTGATCATCGCGTTGATGTTCTACCTGTCGCCCACGGCGAACTGAGCGTGGTCGCCGACCTCGCCGAGGCGGATGCCCGCCCGCCGGGATCCTCGGGCTTGGCGTGGCGGCGCGCGCGCGTGGAGACCCACTCATGCTGAGGCTGATCCTGTCCGCGTTCGGTCTCGCGACGGTCACCGTGATGCTGCACGGGATCGGCACCGTGGCCGTGGCGGGGCACGCGATCGGGTTCTGGGCGGGCCACCGGGAGGCACGGACGCGCTTCGGCGGGGAGCTCCTCCTGGCGCGCCTCGTGAGCGTCCTGTTGCTGCTGCACCTCGCCGAGGCGGTCGTCTGGGCAGTGTTCATCTATCTGATCGGCGAGCTGCCCGACCTCGAATCCTCTCTCTACTTCTCCCTCACGAGCTACACCACCGTCGGGTACGGGGACGTGGTGCTCGCCGCGCCATGGCGCCTCCTGGGACCCATCGAGGCGGCGGTGGGTGTGCTCATGCTCGGCTGGTCCACGGGCATCCTGGTCGCGGTCATCGGCATGGTGTATCGGGACGTGTTCCCGACCCTGAGGCAACCGGCGGAACGGCCCCGCTGATCCGGACCCGGCCGCGTCGGCGCGCTGACGGCACGAGGCAGCGCACGGGACGCCTGTGCGCGGGTTCAACCCGCCGCATGCGACGGGCGCCGCTTCCCGTGACGGGAGGCGCGCCGCCGCCCTCCCGCCACGTCTGAATCGACGGCTACTTCCGCATCCCCTGCATGGCACGCGCGTTGCCTCATGTCTCGGCGACTCAGTGTCGCTATCCAACGAAACGGAGGAGGCACCCCATGCGAGGATTTCGACGCACGAGTCTGGGGGTTGCGATCGTCGCCCTCGGACTCGTTCTCAGCACGGCCCGCCCGGTGGCGGCCGAGTGGTTCCTGGACGTCTACGGCGGCGTCTCGATAACCGACGACGCCGACGTCACGGTCCGTGACGGCCGGACGGTCGACGACAAGGTGAAGTTCGACGACGAGGGGATGGGCGGCGGGCGCCTGGGCTTCTACCTCGAGGGCCTGCGGTGGCTGGGCTTCGCGGCCGACGTGTCCTACTTCGCCCCGGCGGGCCAGGGCACCACTGTCGAGACGCGCCTGGAGGTCGTGCCGATCTCGGCCCTGGTGATGTTCCGGCTCCCGCTCTTCGACGGCCCGGGGTTTCCGAACGGCCGGCTCCAGCCCTACCTCGGTGCGGGGCCGGGGATCTTCCTCACCAGCGTGAAGGTTGACGTCCCGGGGGCCGGGGAGCAGCATTCCGACTGGCAGGTGGAGATCGGGGCGGACGCGCGGGCCGGCCTCGCGTTCCTGTTCACTCCCGGATTCGGCATGTTCGTCGAGGGACGCTACACGCTGTTCAGCACGAATCCGGGCGGCGGGAGCACGGATCTCGACGTCCAGACCCTTCACGTGATGGGCGGGTTCACCTTCCGCTGGTAGGGCGGGCGCGCAAGCGCGCCCGCGGTGAGGATGGCGATGACGCTGAAGGTCACGCGGGCGACACGCTGGTCGGCCATCGCGACGCTCCTGTTCCTCGGGATCCAGCTCTCGCTGCCCACGGCGTGGGGGCAGGCCCCGTCGATGCCGGCGACCGGCGCGCCGGCGTCGAAGGCGGCCGGTTCGCCGAGCGCGCCCCCCGCGAAGGCCGCTCCGCCGGCTGCCGCGCCCGCTCCGTCCGGCGCCGGGAAGACCGCGCCGGCGGGTTCGAGCCAGGGCTCCGCCACCGCGCCCTGGCCCCGGGAATCCACGGAGGACGGCCGCACCTACACCGTGTACCAGCCGCAGATCGAGAAGTGGGACGGCACGCGGCTCCACGCCCGGGCGGCGGTCTCCGTCGAGAACGCCGCCTCGCCCCTCCAGCATTTCGGGGTCGTGTGGTTCTCGGCGCGCGCCGAGGTCGACAAGGCCAACCGTCTCGTGGCCCTCAGCGAGTTCCGCATCGACAAGTTCGCCTTTCCGTCGGAGCCCGACCGGGCGGCGGACTACCAGAAGGTGCTCGAGCGACACCTGCCCCGGGACGTGTCGCGGATCTCGCTCGACCGGGTCCAGGCCGCGCTCGCGGTCACCGAGGCCCAGGTCAGCAAGGCCGCGCCCCAGCCGGTCAAGAACGAGCCGCCCCGCATCATTGTCAGCACGACGCCGGCGGTCCTGGTGCTGGTGGACGGCAAGCCCGTCCTGCGCCCGGTCGATGGCTCGAGCCTCCTCCGGGTCGTCAACACGTGGGCGCTGATCCTCGTCGACCAGCAGGCCAACAAGCACTACCTGCGGGCCCTCGGACGGTGGTTCGAGGCGAGCGGCCTCGACGGGCCCTGGAGCGTGGTCGCCCGGCCGCCTGCCGGGATCGACGCTGCGATGCAGACCGTGGCCAAGGGGCAGCAGCGCCTGAACCTCCTGGACGATCCCGGCCCCGGGATCAAGGACGCCGCGGCGCGGGGGGTCTTCCCGACCATCTACGTCAGCGGCGTGCCGACCGAGCTGGTCCAGACCGAAGGTCGCCCGGACTACGAGCCCATCGAGGGCACGAACCTCCTGCACGTCCGGAACTCGTCGACGGGCGTCATCCTCGACCTCGGGGACCAGCGGCACTACGTCCTCCTGTCGGGACGGTGGTTCCGGAGCGCGTCCGTGACCGAGGGGCCGTGGGAGTACGTGCCCCACGACAAGCTGCCCCCGGACTTCGCGAAGATCCCCGTGACGCACCCGAAGGGCGCGGTCCTCGCGTCCGTCGCGGGGACGCCCCAGGCCCAGGAGGCCCTGATCGACAACAGCATTCCCCAGACCGCCGAGGTGAGCCGGTCGACCGCCACCTACCGCGCGGTCTACGACGGGGCGCCGAAGTTCCAGGCCATCGAGGGCACGTCTCTCCAGTACGCGGCGAACACGGCGGACCCGGTCATCCAGGTCGACCCGAAGAGCTACTACGCCTTGAAGGACGGCGTGTGGTTCGTCGCCACCGCGCCGGCCGGGCCGTGGGCGGTCGCCACGACCGTCCCCGCCGCGATCTACTCGATTCCCGTCTCCTCGCCGCTGCACTACGTGACCTACGTGCAGGTCTACGGCGCCACCCCGCAGACCGTCTACGTCGGGTACACGCCGGGCTACTACGGGACCGTCGTCGCCCCGAGCTCCGTGGTCGTGTACGGGACCGGCTACGTGTACCCCCCGGTGTACGTCGGCGCGTACTGGTATCCGCCACCCCCGACGTACGGGTACGGCGCCGGCTTCGGGTGGGGCGCGGTGACGGGCTTCGCGTTCGGCGCGGCGACCGCCGCGGTCTGGGGCGGCGCCTGGGGCTGCTGCGGCTACGACGACGTGGACATCGACCGGACCGTCAACATCAACCGGAACGACGCCTACAACCGCTGGAACCAGAACCAGGTGCGGTCCAACCTCGAGAGCCGCGCGCAGTCGCTCACCCCGGAGCAGCGCCAGCAGGCCCAGCAGCGGGCGCAGTCCCGCGCCCAGGGCGCGACGCCCGAGCAGCGCCAGCGCGCTCAGCAAGCCGTGCAGGACCGCGGCGGGGCGGCGCGGTCCAATGACGTCTACGCCGGCCGCGACGGCAACACCTACCGCCGGGGCGCCGAGGGCTGGGAGCAGAACTCCGGCAAGGGCTGGGACCGGGCCAGCTTCGGCCAGGGCGGGGAGTCGGCCGCCGACTTGAACCGCCAGCAGCAGGGGCGAAGCGTGGGCGCGGCCCGCGAGTCGTCCACCCAGCGCGGCGGGGGCGGCGGCTCGTACAGTGGCGGCGGGACGCGGTCGGGCGGCGGCGGGGGCGGCGGCGCGCGGTCGGGCGGCGGGGGCCGCGGCGGAGGCGGCGGGCGCCGGCGCTGACCCGCGGTCGGCTACGACCGGCGCGGGCGCGTGATCCCGAGCTTCCGCATGCGGTTCCGCAGCGTGCTCGGGTTCAGCCCGAGGCGGTCGGCGGCCTGACCGCGGCCCTCGATCGTCCACCCGCAGCGCTCGAGCACCTGGACGATGTGCGCCCGCTCGGTGTCCTGGAGCGTCTCGGTCGAGCGGCGGCGCTCGCCGCTGTCCCGGTCGGTCGCGGCGGCTCCCAGCGCTTCCTCGACGCGGAGGACGGGGCCCGGCGAGAGGATCATGGCCCGCTCGATCACGTTCTGGAGCTCGCGGACGTTGCCGGGCCAGTCGTAGGCCTCCAGGCGGGCCATCGTGGCCTTGGGGATCCTTGTGATCCGCCGGTTCAGGGCCCGCTGGCGTGACTGGATGAAGTGCCAGACGAGGGGCGCGATGTCCTCCCGGCGGTCCCGGAGCGGCGGCAGCTCGATCGGGAAGACGCTCAGGCGGTAGTAGAGGTCCGACCGGAACCGACCCTCGCGCTCCTCCCGGCGAAGCTCGCGGTTCGTGGCCGCCACGATGCGGACGTCGACCTTGCGCGATGCGGTCGAGCCGAGCCGCTGGATCTCGCCGTCCTCGAGCACCCGGAGGAGCTTCGCCTGGAGGGCAGGCTCCAGCTCCCCGAGCTCGTCGAGGAGGAGGGTCCCCTGGTCCGCGAGCTCGAACCGCCCGAGCTTCGCGTGGGTTGCGCCGGTGAAGGCGCCCTTCTCGTGCCCGAAGAGCTCGCTCTCGATGAGCGTGGCGGGCAGGGCCGCGCAGTTGATCGCGACGAACGGGCCGGCGCGCCGGCGGCTCTGTGCGTGAAGCGCGCGGGCGATGAGCTCCTTGCCGGTGCCGGTCTCCCCCAGGAGCAGGACGGGCGCGGTGGTGTCGGCCACCTGGCGGACCTTCCCGAGCGCCGACCGGAGGACGGGGCTCTGGCCGACGATGTCGCCGAAGTCGTTCGCCTCGACGAGCTCCGCCTGGAGGTAGACGTTCTCGGCGGCCAGCCGCTCGCGGAGCCGCTCGTTCTCCGCCAGCGCCGCGCGGAGAGCGAGGTCGGTGTCCCGCCGGCCGAGGGCGCTCGCGATGATCTCGCCGAGCAGCCGCAGGCGCGCCACGAGATCCGGCGACCACCGCTGCTCTCGCGTGGATGTCGCGAACATCAGCTCGCCGATGACCCGGTCCTCGTTGACCATCGGGGCGAGGGCGCCCGAGATGACTCCGTTCCGCTCGAGCGTGGCGCGGTCTCGGGCGGCCTCAGGGGGCAGCTCGTCCAGCCGCGTCAGGGCCACGAGCTCGCGCGCGTCGAACACCCGGGAGAGCAGCCACGGGAACGCGTCCAGCGTGTCGGTGCGGGGCGGGCCGCTCACGCCCTCGCGCACCCACAGGTGAGTGCGGACCAAGAGCTCGGTCTCCACGTCTCGCTGGATGACGGCAGCCCGATCCGCGCCGAGCAGCTCCCCGAGGGTTCGCAGCGTCGTCGTGATCTGGTCATCGATCTGGTCCGCCGGCACCCGCATCAGGCTCGCCGACTGCCCTGCGACGATCTGGTCGAACTCGATGGCCTGTCGGAGGGCGCGCTCGGCTTCCTGGCGGCCGACGGCGCTCGCCAGGATCCCGCCGACAAGCCGGAGGCGAGCGACCAGATCCGGCGACCACCGCTGCTCCCGGAGGGCCGTCGCACAGGAGATGATGCCCACGACTCGGTCGTCGACCACCATCGGCGCGAGCGCGCAGGAGGCGACGACGTTCCGCTCGAGCGACCTGCGGTCCTGCGCGGCCTCCGGCGGGAGCTCGTCGAGCCGCGTCAGCGCGATGACCTCCCGGGCCTCGTAGAGCCGCGTGGTCATCCACGGGAACGCCTGGATCGAGTCAACCGTCGGCGGGGAGGGCGTGCCCGTCCGTACCCACTGGTGAGTCCGGGTCAGGCGCTCGGGAGGATCGACCCGGAAGACGCTCACCCGGTCGGCCCCCAGGAGCTCCCCGACGGTCTCCAGCGCCTGGACGATGTGGGCGTCGATGGCCTCGACCGGCACGTGTATCAAGGTCGCCGCGATCGTGGCGACCGCCTGGTCGAACTCGATGGCCTGCTGGAGGGCCTGGTCGGTGTCCGTGGGCGCACCGGGCGGTGACGACAGGTTCCGGATCGAGCGCAGGTTGCGTACCCCTCTCGGTGTTGGTATGCGACGCCCGCCTCGTGTAGGTCCCCCGGCGGCACGGGCAGTATGGCATTATCCCGCGGGGCTTTCCAGATCGTGCCCGATGTCGTCGACATCGGGCCGCCGCATGTGGCGGCGGACCATCATCGGTGGCGGGCACGAGGCGGGGGTCGAGTCTCGGGTCCGGTGGGTTTCCATTGTGTTGTCACTGGTTTCCGGCTCGGCCAGCCCGGTGGAACGCTTCTTGCCCTCGGTACGCGCGGGCGAACGGATGCGCTCGTCGAGGGGAGGTCCGGCCAGATGGGATTCCGGTTGATCATGTGCGAGTCGGCCGACCTGACGACCATCCGGGCCGTCGGGCGTCTCCGCGACGACGCCGTGGCGCTCCTCGGCGACACCTGCGGCGGGGCCAGGCGCCCTCTCGTCCTGGACCTCAGCGAGCTCACGGGCGCCGGCGAGGCCGGCGTGCTCCTGCTCGCCCGACTCAAAGGCGAGGGGGTGCACCTCCTGGGGGCGTCTCCCTATGTTAGGCTCCTGCTGGACCGCACGGCGGGGACGGCGAGCTCACCCGTCTCTCGCAGGCGCGGCAGCTCGCGGTCCCCGGGCGGGTCTCGGACCGCCGCCCGCGGGAAGCCCCGCCCATGACGGTTCCTCCGGAGATGGGGGCATGCGCGTCTCGGCCGGGGCAGGGCTGCCCCGCAGGGGCGCGACCGAGCGTGTCCGACGGCCGTGATTCCGCGAAGTCCGGCGCGTGATCGATGGCACTGCGATTGCTCTCGTGGAGACGGGACCCCCGTTTCCGCGAGCCCGGAGGTGAGAGGATGACGGCCACGAGCCGCTCGAAACTGGTAGCCGTGCTCTTCGCGCTCGGCGCGATGACGTGGGCGGGATCGGCCGCCGCCGAGGACGATCCGCCACCGCCACCCAGTCCCCCGCTGGAGCGCCTCTTCGCCCCTGTCAAGGAGGCGATGAAGGATCTGCCGCCCGTCCTGCGGGACACCGACCTGAAGATCCACTTCCGCACGTACTACCTCACCCGCGAGAGCCCCGCCGGCGTCGAGAACGAGGCGTGGGCGTTCGGGGGATGGCTCTCCTACCGATCCGGCTGGCTTTTCGACATGTTCGGCGTCGGCGCCACGTTCTACGGTTCGGCGCCCCTCTACGCGCCCGACGAGAAGGATGGCACGACCCTCCTCAAGACCGGGCAGGACGGCTACTACGTCGTCGGCGAGGCCTACGCGGCCCTCCGGTACCTGGACTACGTGCTGGCCAAGGGCTACCGGCAGGAGGTCACCCAGGGCTACATCAACCGCGAAGACAACCGGATGACGCCGAACACCTTCGAGGGCCTCACGGTCGGCGGAAAAGTGGGGCCGGTCGAGTACCTTGGCGGGTACCTCTGGAAGATGAAGGCCCGGAACTCCGACGACTTCCTGTCGATGGCCGAGCAGGCGGGCGCGCCGGCGGGCAACGACGACGGCGTCGCCATGTTCGGGGTGAGGATCAAGCCCATCCCGGGCCTCATGCTCGAGCTCAACGAGCAGTACGGGTTCAACACGTTCAACACGATCTGGGCCCTCGCCGAGTACGCGCACAAGCTCTCGGACGACCTGAACCTCGTCTTCGGCGGCCAGTTCACCGATCAGCGGGCGGTGGGCGACAAGCTCCTGACGAACGCGGCGACCCAGGACTGGGACACCTACAACGTGAGCCTCAAGGCGGCGGTGGGCTGGAAGGATCTGACCGTTTCCGTCCTGGGGCAGGTGACCGGCGACGGGAACACGGCCCAGGCGCCGTGGGGGAGCTACCCCGGCTACCTCTCGCTGATCCAGGAGGACTTCCAGCGGGCGAACGAGAAGGCGGTGGGCGTCGGCGTGGCCTACGACTTCTCGAAGTTCGTCACGCCGGGCCTCAGCGCCTTCGCGACCATCGGCTGGGGCTGGGACGCGATCGACCCGAAGACCCGGGCGAACGCGCCGGACCAGACCGAGTACGACCTCACCGTCGACTACCGGCCGCCCTTCAAGACGCCCGCGTTCCTGCAGGGCATGTGGCTCCGCGTGCGCGGCGTCATCCTGGACCAGCAGGGCGCCGACCAGCTCGGCTGGCAGGTCCGCCTGATCCTCAACTGGGAACGCGACCTGCTCTGAGATCCCAACAAGTCGCCATTGCGATCGGGAGAGTGACTCATGACTGATACCACCCGGGCCGTGGACCTTCGCGCCTTCTTCTCCGCCTCGGAGGCACGCATCGACCGGTGGCGGACGCTGAACCGCGTCGCCAAGGCGCTCGCCGGCGGTGGGGTCTCGCCGGCGGGGGGGCATGCGGGGGACCCGAAGGCGCTCCTGGCCGAGCTCGCGCCGCTCGAGGCGCTGTGCGGCTACCCCGGGCCCCGCCTGATGAGCCTGGTGCACGAGCGCCTGCAGACCGGGGACTTCACCGGATTCTCGCGCCTGGTCCAGCGGATCAGCGGCGCGCTCCTCAGCAACAGCTACCGGGACGACCCGGAGTCGTGGAAGGCGGACGAGGAGGGCGAGGCGCACTTGCCCGACGTCCTGCCGCCGACGCTGGGCCGGGGCCAGAGCCGCCGGCCGTACTTCGAGCTCCTCATCGTCTCGCCCGCGGAGCACTCCGCGTGGCCGGAGATCCGGGAGACGTTCCGCCGCCTGCGACGGGTCGAGGACGATTTCCTGTACGAGCCCGTCGTCGTCGGAAGCTTCGAGGACGCGGTCCTGGCCGTGGTCTTCAACGCGAACCTCCAGGCGGTCGTGATCAGCGACGGATTCGGCTACCCCTCGCAGCACACGATGCCGGTTCTGCGGGAGATCCTCACCCGTCAGGTGCAGGTCGCCGAGTCCGCGCGCAGCGGCGACCTCGGGACGCTCCTGGCCCAGATGGTCAAGCGGTGGCGCCCGGAGCTCGACGTCTACCTGACGACCGACCGCGACGTCGCCGCGCTCGCGGGCTCCGACGATGCGGCGCCGATCCGGCGAATCTTCTACGGGGTCGAGGAGCCGATGGAGATCCACCTGGCGGTCCTCGACGGCGTGCAGGACCGCTACGAGACGCCCTACTTCAACAATCTCAAGAAGTACGCCGAGCGTCCGATCGGCACGTTCCACGCGCTCCCGATCGCCCGCGGGAAGTCGATCTTCAAGTCGAACTGGATCCGCGACATGGGCGAGTTCTACGGGATCAACCTCTTCCTCGCCGAGTCCTCGGCGACCACCGGGGGCCTCGACAGCCTGCTCGAGCCGACGGGCAACATCAAGGTCGCGCAGGACAAGGCCGCCCGCGCGCTGGGCGGGGACCGCAGCTTCTTCGTCACGAACGGCACGTCCACGTCGAACAAGATCGTCCACCAGGCGCTCCTCCGGCCGGGCGACATCGTCCTGATCGACCGGGACTGCCACAAGTCGCACCACTACGGGCTCGTGCTCGCTGGCGCCCAGCCGCTGTACATCGACGCCTTCCCGCTCACGCAGTACTCGATGTACGGGAGCCTCGCCATCAAGCCGCTCAAGAAGGCGCTCCTCCAGCTGAAGGCGGAGGGCAAGCTCGACCGCGCGAAGCTGGTGGTCCTGACGAACTGCACGTTCGACGGCCACGTCGCGAACGTGAAGCGCACCATGCTGGAGTGTCTTGCCATCAAGCCGGACCTCATCTTCCTCTGGGACGAGGCGTGGTTCGGGTTCGCGCGCTTCTCACCGTTCCTCCGGCGACGCACCGGTATGGGCGCGGCCGCGGCAATCCGCGAGCTGATGCAGAGCCCCGAGTACCGGAAGCGCTACGAGGCGTTCAAGGCCAGTGCGGGCAAGCTCGACCCGAAGGACCCGAAGCTCGTGGACATGGAGCTCCTGCCGGATCCGGACAAGGTGCGCGTCCGCGTCTACGAGACCGACTCAGTGCACAAGTCGATGTCCTCGCTCCGTCAGGGCTCGATCATCGTGGTCGCGGACCAGGACTTCCACACGGTCGAGCCGTCCTTCAAGGAGGCGTTCTTCACCCACACCTCGACCTCGCCCAACCTCCAGATCATCGCGTCGCTCGACGTGGCGCGGCGGCAGATGGAACTGGAGGGCTACGAGCTGGTCGGGCGGGCCATCCAGCTGGCGCTCGAGATCCGGCGACAGGTCAACGCGCACCCGCTCATCTCGAAGTACTTCCGCATCGCCACGCCGGCCGAGATGATCCCCGCGGAGTACCGGAAGTCGGGCTTCACCGACTGGGGCGCGCCGGGCTGGACGATGAACGACACGATGGGGGCGCTGGACAACGACGAGTTCTACCTCGACCCGACCCGGATCACGCTCCTCTGCGGCGCCGCGGGGTACGACGGCTCCCAGTTCAAGGCGATCCTCGCCAGCGAGCACGACATCCAGATCAACAAGACCTCGCGCAACAGCGTGCTCGTTCAGATCAACATCAACAACACGCGGAGCGACCTGGCGCACCTCATCAAGGCGCTGGCGGACATGGCGCGGGGGATCGAGAAGCGGCTCGCCGAGGGGGGCGAGGAGGAGCGCGCGGTCTTCAAGGCGCGCGTGAAGTCGCTGGTCGAGGACGTGCCCGACTTGCCAGACTTCCAGCGCTTCCACGACGCCTTCCGCGACGACCCGAAGGGGCAGACCCAGGAAGGGCACATGCGCGAGGCGTACTACATGGCGTACGATGCCGCCAACATCGAGCACGTCAAGCTGAACAGTAAGGAGATCGACGAGCGGCTCGCGAAGGGCCCGGAGCTTGTCTCCGCGAAGTTCGTGATCCCGTACCCGCCGGGCTTCCCGATCATGGTGCCCGGCCAGGTCGTCACGAAGGAGATCATCACGTTCATGCGGAAGCTCGACGTGAAGGAGATCCACGGCTACAACGCCGGCAAGGGACTCGAGCTCCTGAAGCCCGACGCGCTGGCCAAGCACCGAACGAAGGCCTCCGGGCGCTAGACCCGAACCGGCCACGTAGACGGAGGGCACGATGATTGAGTGGTTCTTCGCGACGCTACGTCAGTACCCGGAGATCGCGATCTTCCTCTCGCTCGGTCTCGGGTACTACTTCGGCAAGTTCACCTTCAAGGGCATCGGCCTGGGGTCCGTCACCGCGACCCTGCTGGCCGCCGTCGTGATCGGGCAGCTCGGGATCACGGTCAACCAGCCCCTGAAGGCGTTTGCCTTCCTGATGTTCCTGTTCGCGGTCGGCTACGGGGTCGGGCCGCAGTTCGTCCGCGGCGTGGCCAAGGATGGCTTGCCGCAGGCGCTCTACGCGGTGGTCGTGTGCGTGCTGTGCCTGGGTTCGGCGGTGGGTGTCGCCAAGCTGGCCGGCTACGACCTCGGGTACGCGGCCGGGCTGTACGCGGGATCGCAAACCATCTCGGCCTCGATGGGCCTCGCCACCGACGCGATCAACCGGCTGGGTCTGGCCGCCGAGCAGACCAAGGCGATGCTCGACGGGATGCCAATCGCCTACGCCGTGAGCTACATGTTCGGCACGGTCGGCTCGGCGATCGTGATCGCGCTGGTCGGGCCGGCGCTGCTGCGCATCGATCTCCGCGCCGCGGCCAAGGATTACGAGCAGAAGTTTGGCGGCGGCTCCAAGGAGCTTGGCGGGGCGGGCTCGGCCTGGCATCGCTGGGAGTTGCGAGCCTTCCGGGTACGGGCGGGCGGGAAGGCCGTCGGCCTCCGGGCCGTCGAGGCCGAGGCCCTGGTGCCCAATGCGCGGGTCTTCGTCGAGCGCATCCGACGCAGCAACGGGACGATCGAGGACGCCACCGCCGACACCGTGATCCGCGAGGGAGACGTGCTGGCGGTCGTCGGGCCGCGCGAGGTCCTCGTCAAGGTGATCGGGGAGAACGCCCAGGAGGTCGACGACGCCGAGCTGCTGCACGTCCCGGTCGAGGGCGTCGACGTGTACGTGACCGAGAAGGCCGTCGACGGCAAGACGCTCGCGGAGGTGGCCAAGCTGCCCGAGGCGCGGGGCGTCTTTCTGCGCCGGATCTCGCGGGGGGCGACCTCCACCGAGATCCCCATCCTGCCCAGCACCACGATCCAGCGCGGCGACATCTTCAACATCGTAGGCCGCACGCAGGACATCAGCGCCATCACCAAGCGCCTGGGTGTGCCCGATCGGGCGACCGACGTCGCCGACGTCGCGTTCATCGGATTTGCGGTCACGATCGGCGCGCTGATCGGGGCGCTGGTCTTGACGGTCGGCGGGGTGCCGCTGACGCTGTCCACCGCCGGCGGCGCCCTCATCTCGGGGCTCGTGTTCGGCTGGCTGCGCTCGACGCGCCCGTTCTTTGGGCGCATCCCGTCGTCCACCGTGTGGTTCATGAACTCGGTCGGGCTCAACATCTTCATCGCCATCGTCGGTATCTCGGCTGGCCCGGGGTTCGTCAACGGCCTCAAGACGCAGGGCGTCAGCCTGTTCCTGTGGGGCATGGTGGCGACGACGGTGCCGCTGATCCTCAGCATGTACATCGGCAAGTACATGTTCCGCTTCCACGACGCCATCCTGCTCGGGGCCGTCTCCGGCGCGCGGACCACGACGGCCTCCCTTGGCATGGTTTGCGACCTCGCGGAGAGTCAGGTGCCCGCGCTCGGCTACACCGTCACGTACGCCATCGGCAACACGCTGCTCACGATCTGGGGTATGGTCCTCATCATCCTGCTGTCGTGACGCCATGAACCTCGTGACGCTGCGCCAGCAGTGCGCGCTTCCGAGCGCTGAGCCCCTTCGATCGGCGGGATACGCTCATCGCGCCGGCCGCTAACAACGCCAAGCTCATAAGGAACCGTCAAATGGAAGACATGAGGCTCAAGCAGTACGAGAAGCTGGGTCCGTTCGAGATCAAGGACTTCCTCGCCAAGGTCGCGTCGAAGGCCGCGCAGGAGGCGTCCATCTCGTATCTGAACGCCGGGCGTGGCAACCCGAACTGGGTCGCCACCGAGCCGCGCGAAGCGTTCTTCCTGCTCGGGCAGTTCGCGGTCACCGAGAGCAAGCGCGTGCTCGACCTGCCGCCGGGCGTGGGTGGCATGCCCAAGGCATCGGGCGTTGCCGGCCGGCTTGAAGCCTGGCTGAAGAAGCACAACGACATGCCGGGCGCCGACTTTCTGCAGGCGATGGTTCCGTGGGCGGTCAAGAAGTTCGGTTTTGACGCCGACAAGTTCGTGCACGAGCTGGTGGATTCCATCATCGGCGACCACTATCCGGTGCCGGACCGCATGCTGGTGCACAACGAGCAGGTCGTCCACGAGTACCTGCAGTGGGCGATGTGCGGGAACCCGCGGCCGAAAGGCAAGTTCAAGATCTACGCGGTCGAGGGCGGCACCGCCGCCATGTGCTACATCTTCAAGTCGCTGAAGAGCAACCGGATACTCAACCCCGGCGACACGATTGCGCTCGGCGTGCCGATCTTCACTCCGTACCTCGAGATGGCGCACCTCGAGGACTACGACCTCAAGTTCGTCGAGGTGCACGCCAAGCAGGAGGACCGATTTCAGTACTCGGATGAAGAGATCAAGAAGCTCCTCGACCCGAAGATCAAGGCGTTCTTCATCGTCAACCCCGGCAACCCGTTCGCCGTGGCGCTTTCACTCGACACGATCAAGAAGATCGGGGCCGTTCTCAAAAAGCGGCCGGACCTCATCCTGCTGACGGACGACGTCTACGGCACCTTCGTGCCGGGCTTCCGTTCGCTGATGGGGGAGTTCCCGAAGAACACCATCGGCGTCTACTCGTACAGCAAGTACTTCGGCTGCACCGGCTGGCGCCTGGGCACGATCGCGGTCCATGAGGACAATATCTTCGACGAGATGATCGCCCGCCATCCCGAGCCCACCAAGAAGCTGCTGGACAAGCGTTACGGCACGCTCACGCTCGAGCCCCGCAAGCTCGCCTTCATCGACCGCATCGTGGCGGACAGCCGCGACGTCGCGCTGAATCATACGGCCGGCCTGTCGCTTCCCCAGCAGGTCATGATGTCGCTGTTCTCGCTGAGCGAGCTGATGGACGAAAAGAAGGCCTATCAGAAGGCCTGCATCGGCATCGTCAAGAAGCGGGTCGAGGCGACAATCGAGGGGCTGGGCATCGAAGTCAGCCCGAACGAGCTGTTCGACTACTATTATGGTCTGATCGACTTCGAGTTCTGGGCCCGCAAGTACTTGGACGAGGACATGGTCAAGTGGATGAAGGCGAACGTGCATCCGCTCGACATCGTGTTCCGGCTGGCCGAGGACCATGGCATCGTCCTGCTCAACGGTAGCGGCTTTGCCGCTCCGGACTGGTCGGTGCGCATATCGTTCGCGAACCTGGAGGATCACGTCTACGACGACATCGGCCGGGCGGTTCGCGCCATCGCGCGCGGATACAATCAGGCCTATCAGGCCGCCACGGGCAAGGGCGGCAAGTCGGCTGGGCCCACGGCTCGTAAGCGGGAAGTTCGGTAAAGAGGGCATGTCATGTCCGCCCTGCGACCACCCGGTTCATGTTGCCTGTCGTCTGACTCGGAGGAGGAGCTGGAAGATGACCTTGGGACTGACCGCATCGGAGGCGCCCGATCTCACGACGATCCGGGTTGCCGGATACTTCGGAGACGCGACGGCGGTGTACAGCAGGGGAAAGCGATGAAGACACTTGTTGTCGGGTTGCTGATGAGTGCGCTTGCCCCGGGGGTCGCATTCGGCGGGAGTCCCGCAACGCCTCCCGTCCTCGCGCAGGCCACGGCGCCGGCGGCCAAGCCGGCCAGCCCGGCGCCCGCCATGCCGAAGGGTCAGGAGGCCGCCGTCGTCACGCTTCGCGGCACCGTGGAGGCCATCGACAAGGAGAAGCAGACGGTCACCATCAAGGGGCCGAATCGGACCCTGACGGTTCGGGTCCAGGACCCGAAGAAGCTCGAGGCGATCAAGGTAGGTGACCCGGTGGTGGGGAAGTACTACGAGGCGATCGCCTTCGAGGTGAAGAAGCCCGGCACGGCGACCCCGGGCGTGACCGCGCAGCAGGCCATGGGCACGTCGAAGCCCGGCCAGACCCCGGCCGGTGCCGTCGCCGAGCAGGTGACCATCACCGCGACCATCACGGCCATCGACAAGAAGGCGCACACGGTCACCATCAAAGGCCCGGAAGGGAACAGCGAGACCGTCAAGGCGCGAAACCCGAAGAACCTGGACGTGGTGAACGTGGGCGATCTCGTCGAGATCACCTACACGCGCGCCCTGGCCATCGCGCTCGACAAGTCGACCAAGAAGTGACCGACTCTCCCGAGCGGTTGGATGGCGCGCGGCAAGGCGATCGCGAAACAGGAGCGAGCATGCTAGGACGCAGGCGAGCGGCCCGGGTTCTCGTGGCGATCGTCGCTCCTCTGATGATCTTGATCGGGGGAGGCTGCGCGACGTCGATCAACCATTCCTACGACCCGTCGACGAGCTTCGGACCCCTCAAGAGCTACGCGTGGGCGCCCGGATCCGTGGCCTACTCGCAGAGCGGCCTCGTCGAGGCGAACGTTCAGTTTGTGGCCGATCCGATCTTGGCGAAGAAGGGATTCACCAGAGCGACGACCGCCCCTGACTTCGTCATCCTGGTCAGGATCGAGAACTACCCGGTCGGCAGCTCCGAAGGCTACGAGCTCAGGATACTGGATCTGAACGTGTATCGACCCGACGGTCGCACGCTGATCTGGCGGGGGACCGCGTCCGGCTCCATCAGCACCGACGCGGCGTCCGGTGACCTGAGCAAGGCGGTCGAGGGCATTCTGGCCGCCTTTCCCCCGAAGTCGAAGTAGGTGACCGTCGGTGGGACGGGGTGCCCGCGCGGCGCGCCCCGGCCCGGCCGTCGGATCTCGAGTGGTGGTCCGGCTGTGGCAGCGATGCCGCCTTTGAAGAGGGCCAGACAGAGGACAAGGGGGGTCAACGTATGAGCTGGTTCGTCGAGGGCCTGCGGCACAATCCCGAGCTGGCGATCTTCCTCACCCTGGCTCTGGGCTTCTTCATCGGCAAGCTCAAGATCGGGGGCTTCAGCTTCGGCACCGTGGTGGGTACGCTGCTGGCGGGCGTCCTCGTGGGCCAGCTCAGCATCCAGGTCCCCGGGATCGTCAAGACCGTCTTCTTCGATCTGTTCCTCTTCACGACCGGCTACAAGGTCGGGCCCCAGTTCTTCCGGGGCCTGAAGAAGGACGCCGTCCCGCAGGTCCTGCTCACCGTGGTCCTCTGCGTGACGTGTCTCGTGGCTGCCTTCCTCGCGTCGAAGGTCCTCGGGTACGACATGGGGACGGCGGCGGGGCTCCTGGCCGGCGCGTTCTCGGAGTCCACGGTGATCGGGACCGCCGGCGACGCCATCAATCGCCTGCCGGGGCTCTCGGCCGAGGAGCGGACCCAACTGGTCAACAACATCCCCGTCGCGTACGCGGTCACGTACCTGGTCGGCACGGCGGTCCTGGTGTGGTTCCTCCCCACAATCGGCCCCAAGCTGATCGGCGTGAACCTCCGGGACGAGGCCAAGAAGATGCAAGCGCAGGGGGCGGGCGCGGTGGAGGCCGAGCCCGGAGTCGTCTCGGCGGCCCGCCGCTTCGACGTCCGCTCCTACCGCGTGACCAACGACAACATCGTCGGCAAGACCATCGCGGAGCTCGAGGCGCTGCCCAGGGACGTCCGCTTCTTCATCCTCCGGATCCGTCGGCAGGGCCAGTTCCTCGAGGGTGAGCGGACCACGAAGATCCAGCGGGATGACGTCGTCGCGGTGGTCACGCGCATGGATGTCCATGTGGACCGGGGCGGCGTGATCGGACCGGAGATCCACGACCGGGAGCTGCTCGACATCCCGATCGAGGTGCTCGACGTGGTGGTCACGAGCAAGGGCGTCGCCGGCAAAAGCCTGGCCGAGCTGGCGCGGGGCGAGTTCGCCCGCGGGGTCTTCCTGCAGAAGCTCGCCCGGGCCGGGGTGGAGATGCCGGTCGCCCCGGAGACCCGCGTCGACCGGGGCGACGTGGTGACGCTGATCGGCCCGAAGCCCGCGGTCGAGCAGGCGGTCACGGTGATCGGGTATCCCGACCGCCCCACTCACGCCACGGACATGATCTTCGTCGGCACCGGCATCGTGCTGGGCGGCTTCGTCGGCCTCCTGTCGGTGGTCATCGCGGGGGTGCCGATCACGCTCACCGCCAGCGGCGGCGCGCTGATCATGGGGCTCGTGTTCGGGTGGCTCCGCTCCGTGCGGCCCTTCTTCGGGCGCATTCCCGAGGCGGCGATCTGGATTTTCGACACCGTGGGCCTCTGCGTCTTCATCGGCGTCGTCGGGATCACGGCGGGCCCGGGCTTCGTGACCGGCCTCCAGAAGACGGGCGTGAGCCTGGTCATCGTGGGCCTCATCTGCTCCTTGACCCCGCACATCGTGTCGATCCTGTTCGGGCGGTACGTGCTGCGCATGAACCCCCTCATCCTCCTGGGCGCCTGCGCCGGCGCCGGCACGATCACGGCCGCCCTGCGCGCCCTCCAGGACGAGTCGCAGAGCAAGGTGCCGGCCCTCGGCTACACCGTGCCATACGCCGTCGGGAACATCCTGCTCACCGCCTGGGGACCGGTCCTCGTGGCCATGATGGCGGGGAGCCGCTAGCGGTGTGTCCGAGTAACCCCCGTCCAGGTCATTCCGATGAAATCACGATCCCGCATGTGGCTCAGCGTCGAAGATCTCGATGCGGATGACGGTTTGACGTCTCCCCGAAGCGGCGCCCGAATCACTGTTGGAACGCACTCCTAGCGGACCGGATCCCGGGCAGTGGAGGCAGTGGTCGTGGCGGAGGTCCCGGAGATCGGTCCATCGGTTTCCCGTGGTGCGGAGGCCCTGGGCGGTCGCCTCACCCTGACGCTCGCCGGCCTCACGGTGCTCGTGCTGGCGCTGTCGGTCCCCGATTCCCTGCGTGAGGCCTGGGAGCGCGGGGGCTTCTATCTCTTCTCCCACGCCTTCCTGGAGGACCTGCCAAAGCGGCTGACGGGCCCTGGCCGCTTCCGCTTCGTTCTCCAGCCGCTGATCGCCATCATTCTCGGGGTCCGCGGCGGCCGGGCCGACGCGCGGGCGGGCCGGCCGCCATACCTGCTGGGGCTCGTAACCGATCGCGAGCGCCGTCGCGACCTCGGGCGGGCCGGCCTCGGAGCGATCGTCAATCTCGTGCTCATGGGCATCCTGCTCGATTCCGTCTTCCAGTGGCTGATCCTCGGCCAATCGTATCCGGGCGCGGCGCTGGTGGTGGGCCCGGTCCTGATCACGACGCCCTACGCCGTCGCCCGCGCGCTGGCGAACCGCGCGACGCGCGCGAGCGCGCCGCGGTGAGCCGGGAGACGGGCTCGACGCTTCGACGACCCGGAGGAACGCAATGAACCGATGGACGAACGCAGCGGTGGCTGCGGTCATCGCGGCGCTCGTGCTGGGCGGCGCGCCGGCGCGGGCGGACGACGCGCTCGACGCGCGACAGACGGTCGAGCGGGCCAAGCTCACGGTGGAGACGTTCCAGACGGACCCGAACATGGGCGCGCTGCGTGACCTCGCGAAGAAGGCCAAGGGGATGCTCATCATGCCCCAGATGCTCCGCGGCGCGTTCATCGTCGGAGGGTCGGGCGGCACCGGCGTGCTGGTCGCGCGGGGGGACAAGCCCGGCGAGTGGCGCGGTCCGACGTTCCACACCCTCGGCGGCGCGAGCTTCGGCTTCCAGGCGGGCGTCGACGCGGCCGAGGTGATCATCCTCACGATGACCGAGCGCGGGGTGACGAAGCTCCTGAGCCCCCAGGTGAAGCTCGGGGCCGACATCAGCGTCGCGGCGGGCCCGGTCGGGGCCGGCACTTCGGCGGGGACGGCGGGGCTGAGCGTCGACCTCCTCAGCTACTCCGTGTCCAAGGGGCTCTACGGCGGGTTCTCGGTCGACGGCTCGGTGGCCGGGGTGCGCACGGCGCTGAATCACGCGTACTACGGCAAGCCCGTGAGCCCGGCGGACATCCTCGTGAAGGGCGCGGTCAGGAACCCGCAGGCGGGTCCGCTGCTCGAGGCGGTCGCCAAGCTGGCTGGGCGCTAGACATGACCGGCCGACGCGGCCTCGGCGCGGTTCTGCTCGCGGTCCTCATCGGCGCCGCCGCGCTCGCTGTCGGCGTGGGGGCCGAGGAGCGGACGGTCAACGCGACCTCGGCGTGGGAAGGCCGGGCGCGGGTCTTCGTCACCGGGCCCCGGCACGGGTTCATGCTGGGCGTGTTCGCCGGGCTCCTGACCGTCGAGGGCGGGGCGGATCCCCTCCAGGGCGCGCGGATCGCGTGTCCGGGGGCGGTCGACGCGGACTACGGCGCGAACACGCAACGAGGCGAGGGACGCTGCGTCGTGACGACCGGGACCGGGGATCGCCTGTTCGCGCGGTGGACCTGCGCGGGCGAGCCGGACAAGGGCTGTGCCGGGCGGCTCGTCCTGACGGGCGGCACGGGGGCGTACCAGGGGGTGACCGGGGAGGGGGAGATGACGGTCCGCCTCGTCCTTTCGAACCTCCTCAACTTCGAGCGACTGGAAGCCGAGTACGACCTGGCAGGAGTGGTCGCCTGGTCGAAGCTCCGATACCGCACGCCCTGACGGCGGCGGCAGAAGGGGAAGGGGCATGACGACCGGGAAGGAAGCAGCGGAGGCGGCGCGGCTCACCGCGGCGCGAGAGCAGAGCGTGCCGTGGCGGAAGTGGGGACCGTACCTCTCCGAGCGGCAGTGGGGGACGGTCCGCGAGGACTACAGCGACAACGGGGACGCCTGGAACTACTTCAGCCACGACCAGGCGCGCTCGCGGGCGTACCGCTGGGGCGAGGACGGCCTCGCGGGGGTCTCCGACGACCGGCAGCTCCTCTGCTTCGCGCTGGCGCTCTGGAACGGGAAGGATCCCATCCTGAAAGAGCGCCTGTTCGGCCTCACCAACAGCGAGGGGAACCACGGGGAGGACGTCAAGGAGTACTACTTCTATCTCGACTCGACCCCCACCCACTCGTACATGAAGTACCTCTACAAGTACCCGCAGGCCGAGTTCCCCTACGGCGACCTCGTCGAGACGAACCGGCGCCGGGGCAAGCTCGACTTCGAGTACGAGCTGCTCGACACCCGGGTCTTCGACCAGGACCGCTACTTCGACGTGCTGGTCGAGTACGCCAAGGCGTCGCCCGAGGACCTTCTCGTCCAGGTCACCGTGACGAACCGCGGCCCGGCGGCAGCGACGCTGCACGTCCTGCCGACCCTCTGGTTCCGCAATCTCTGGTCGTGGGGCGGGGACGCGCCGCGCCCGGTGATCCGGCAGGCCGCGGGGAGCTCGAGCCCCGTGATCGCGGCCGCCCACCCCGAGCTCGGCGAGCGGTTCCTCGCGTGCGAGGGCGCGGCCGCTCTGCTGTTCACGGAGAACGAAACGAACGCGGCGCGGCTCTTCGGAGCCCCCAACCGCACCCCCTACGTCAAGGACGGGATCAACGACTACGTCGTCCACGGCCGCGGGGAGGCGGTGAACCCCGCCCACACGGGCACCAAGGCCGCCGCGCACTACCCGCTCACCGTGGAGGCCGGCGCGTCCCGGACGCTCCGGCTGCGCCTCTTCGACGTGTCGGCGAAGAGCGAGGCCTTCGGGCGCGACTTCGACGCGACCATGGACGCACGCCGGAAGGAGGCCGACGAGTTCTACGCGGGGGTCATCCCGCGGTCGCTCGACTCCGACGCGCGGCTCGTGATGCGACAGGCGCTGGCCGGCATGATGTGGACGAAGCAGTTCTACCACTACGACGTGGACCGGTGGCTCGAGGAGCACGGCGCCGAGCCGTTCGGGGGCGGGCGGCGGTCCGCGCCCCGGAACGACCACTGGCACCACATGCAGAACGCCGACATCATCTCGATGCCGGACAAGTGGGAGTACCCGTGGTATGCGGCGTGGGACCTGGCCTTCCACTGCCTCGCCCTGACCCTGGTGGACGAGGACTTCGGCAAGCAGCAGCTGGACCTCATGCTGCAGCAGCAGTACATCCACCCGAGCGGGCAGATTCCTGCGTACGAGTGGAACTTCGGCGACGTGAACCCGCCGGTGCACGCGTGGGCCACCTTGTTCACGTACCGGCTGGAGAAGGCCCGGCGCGGGCGGGGCGACCTCGACTGGCTCGAGCGCTGCTTCCACAAGCTGATGCTCAACTTCACGTGGTGGGTGAACCGGAAGGACCGCAACGGCAGCAACGTCTTCGAGGGCGGCTTCCTGGGCCTCGACAACATCGGCGTCTTCGATCGCAGCGCGCCGCTCCCGACCGGCGGCTACCTGGAACAGGCCGATGGCACCGCGTGGATGGCCCTGTTCTGCCAGAACATGCTGGACATCGCCGGGGAGCTGGCGATGGAGCGGCCTGCGTACCAGGACCTGGCGCTGAAGTTCGTCGAGCACTTTCTCTGGATCGGGACTTCGATGATGCATGCCGGCGGCGACACCGGGATGTGGGACGAGGCGGACGGGTTCTTCTACGACGTCCTGCGCACACCGGACGGGCGGGCCCAGCGCCTGAAGGTGCGCTCCATGGTCGGGCTGCTTCCGCTCTGCGCGGTCACCGTCTTCGAGGGGAAGTTGCTGACCAAGTATCCGGAGCTCCAACAACGGGTGCGTCGCTTCCTCGAGGGGCGGCCCGAGGTGCGCGCGTTCATCCACGACCCCGCGAAGCAGGGCCAGGGTGGCCGGCGCCTCGCCGCCCTCCTCGACGAGACGAAGCTCCGCCGGGTCCTCACCATCATGCTCGACGAGAAGGAGTTCCTGAGCCCCTACGGGATCCGCGCCCTCTCGAGCTTTCACACGGACCACCCCTACGTGTTCCACGTGGGGAATCAGGAGTACCGCGTGTCGTACCTGCCGGCAGAGTCCGACAGCGGCATGTTCGGCGGCAACTCGAACTGGCGGGGGCCCATCTGGATGCCCGTGAACGGACTGATCATCCGGGCGCTGCTCCAGTACCACACCTACTACGGCGACACGTTCACCATCGAGTGTCCGACGGGGTCGGGCCGCCGGATGAACCTGTACCAGGTCGCCGAGGAGCTGTCGCGGCGTCTGGCCAGCATCTTCCTCCGGAACGCGGAGGGACGGCGCCCGGTCCACGGGGGCGCCCGGAAGTTCCAGGAGGACCCGCACTGGCGCGACCTCGTGCTCTTCTACGAGTACTTCCATGGCGACAACGGGGCGGGCCTCGGTGCCAGCCACCAGACGGGCTGGACCGGCATCGTCGCGCGTGCCATGCACCTGTTCGCCACCAGCACGTCGTCGGAGTTCCTCGGGCTCGGCACCGTTGCCGGCGTGGTGGAGACGCCGGGAACAGGAGCTGTGACGGGCGGCGGGGCGGCGTCTCGAGTCCGCGAGCCCTGATGTGCGGGCCTCTCGGCGCCGGGCGCCCGGGATACCCTTCGCGCTGGCCGGCCTGGTCGCCTTGACCGGCTGCGCCAGCATCGGCCCCGGTACGGTGACGCGGGACCGGTTCGACTACACCGGGGCGGTGGCCGAGTCCTGGAAGAGCCAGATGCTGCTCAACCTGGTGAAGCTCCGCTACGGCGACACCCCGGTGTTCCTGGACGTGGGGCAGATCGTGAGCGGCTACACGGTGCAGAGCACCTTCACGGCGGGGGGCAGCGTCTTCAGCACGAGCGGGGTGGTGCCGGGGGTGCCGAGCAGCAGCGTGACCCTCGGCGCCCAGGGGCAGTACACCGACCGGCCAACCATCACGTACGCGCCGCTCTCGGGCGAGCGCTTCGCCCGCTCGTTGATGACGCCGATTCCCCCGGCCGCCCTGCTGAGCATGATCCAGGCCGGGAATCCGGTGGACCTGGTCCTGCGGCTCGCGGTCCACGTCGTGAACGGCATCGACAACCGCTATGGGGGCGACGCGCGGGCGCGACCCGCGGACCCGGAGTTCTACGTCCTCCTGGAGCGGCTCCGCCGGATCCAGCTCTCGGGGGCGATCGGTCTCCGGGTGCGCCGGATCGACCGGGAAGAGGCCGTGCTGATGACCCTGCGGCAGAGGACGGACCCGGGCCTCGAGGCGGACACGCTGGCCGTCCGGCAGCTCTTGGGCCTCGATCCCGTTGGCCGGGAGTTTCAGGTCGTCTACGGCGCGGTGGCGGCCGACAACACGCAGATCGCGATTCTCAGCCGGTCCATCCTGGAGATCCTGATAGACCTCTCGTCCTTCATCGAGGTCCCCCAGGCCCACGTCACCGACCGACGCGTGTCGCCGACGGCGGAACCGGAGGTGGGACCCCGCGGCCCCATCCGGCCCCTGATTCGCATCGGGAGCTCTCCGGACCGGCCGGCCGACGCCTTCCTGGCCGTGCCCTACCGCGGCTACTGGTTCTGGATCGACGATCGCGACATGCCGTCGAAGCGGCTGTTCAGCTTCCTGATGTTCATCTTCACGCTCGTCGAGACCGGCGCGAAGGACGGCGCCCCGGTGTTGACGATCCCGACGCAATGATGGAGGCCCGCGCCATGCCGCTCTCACCCCGCTATCCGGCGCTGTACCAGATCAACACTCGCGTCTGGCTGACCGAGCGGTCCCGGGCCCTGGGCCGGCCCGCGACGCTGGACGACGTGGCGGACGACGAGCTGGACCGCGTGGCCGGTCTCGGGGTCGACTGGGTCTGGCTTCTCAGCGTGTGGCGCACGGGTGCGGCCGGCCAGCGGGCGTCGCGCGAAAGCCCCGAGTGGCGGAAGGAGTTCCAGGAGACGCTGCCGGACCTCTCCGACGACGACATCGCCGGGTCCGGCTTCGCGATCACCGGGTACACCGTCCACCCGGGCCTGGGCGGCGATCCGGCGCTGGCGCGGCTCCGCGACCGCCTCCGGAAGCGCGGGCTCCGGCTCATGCTCGACTTCGTCCCGAACCACACCGCCCTCGATCATCCATGGGTCGAGGCCCACCCCGAGTACTTCGTGCCGGGCACCGAGGCGGACCTGGCCCGGGCGCCCCAGAACTACATCTGGGTCAAGCGACGGCAGGGGCACCGACTCCTGGCCCACGGCCGGGACCCGTACTTCTCGGGCTGGCCGGACACGCTCCAGCTCGACTACGGCAACGTCTCGACGCAGGAGGCGATGCTGGACGAGCTGCTGAAGGTCAGCGGGCAGTGCGACGGTGTCCGCTGCGACATGGCGATGCTCGTCCTGCCCGACGTCTTCGAGCGGACCTGGGGCCGTCGGGCGCCGCCGTTCTGGCCGCGGGCGACCCAGCGGGTGCGGGAGCGGTCGCCGGGCTTCTGCTTCATGGCCGAGGTCTACTGGGACCTCGAGTGGACCATGATGCAGCAGGGGTTCGACTACGCCTACGACAAGCGGCTCTACGATCGCCTGCACGAGGGGCACGTGCGGCCGGTGCGCGAGCATTTCCTGGCGGGGCTCGACTACCAGGACCGGCTCGCCCGCTTCATGGAGAACCACGACGAGCCCCGGGCCGCGACGGCGTTCCCCCCCGGCAAGCACGAGGCGGCCGCCGTCCTGACGTACCTCTCGCCGGGGCTCCGGTTCTTCCACCAGGGCCAGTTCGAGGGCCGCCGGAAGCGCATCTCGCCGCACCTGGTGCGGGCCCCCGTGGAGCCGGTCGACGAGACGCTCCGGCGCTTCTACGCGGCGCTCCTCTCGGCGCTCCGGGACCCCGCCGTGCGGGACGGCCAGTGGAGCCTGCTCGAGTGCGCGCCGGCGTGGGAGGGCAACTGGACGTCGGACGGGGTCATCGCGTTCGCCTGGCAGGGGCCGGCCGGCCGGCGCGCCCTGGTCACCGTGAACTACGCGCCGAACCAGGGCCAGTGCTACGTCCGCCTGCCGTGGGGAGATCTGCGCGGGAAGACCGTGCGGTTGCGGGACCGGACGAGCGCCGCGGTGTACGACCGGAGCGGCGACGACCTCGCGGCGCGCGGGCTCTACCTCGACGTGCCGCCGTGGGGCCACCACGTCTTCGAGGTGGGTGGCGCGTCGTGACGGCCGCCGGCGGCGTCCGGATGCCCGGCCGATCGCTCGCGCGGGCGCTCGGCGTGATCGGGCTCCTCGTCCTGCTCGCGGGATGTAGCGCCCCCGCCACACCCGGCCCGGTGTTCGGCGGGAAGGAGCTCCAGGCAGACCAGAAGTGGCCGCAGGAGCTGATGGGCGGGGACGGCTCGACGGTCCTGCTCTACCAGCCCCAGGTCGAGAGCTGGAAGGACTACAAGCTGCTCCGCGCGCGCATGGCCCTGGCGTTCCGCCGGATGGGGACGGACAGCGCCACGCTCGGCGGGGTGCTGCTCGAGGGCGACACCTCGACCAGCAGCGAGGCCGGGCAGGTCCGCATCTCCAACATCCGGATCGTCGAGGGACGGTTCCCTGGCCTCAGCGCGCCGGACTCCGCGCGCCTCCTCGACGCGCTGCGGGCGCGCCTGAGCAAGGAGGACGTGCTCGTCGAAACGGAGCGGATCACGGCCTATCTCGAGCGGGCAGAGACCGCCTTCACTCCGGTCGCGCTGAAGTCGGACCCGCCAAAGATCTTCGTGAGCACCCGCTCCGCCGTCCTGGTGAACATCGATGGACCGCCGGTGATGGCCAAGGTCCCCGGGACGGAGCTCTCGTACGTGGTCAACACGAACTGGGACCTGCTGCGCGCCGCGACGACCTACTACCTGCGCCACGAGCAGGGCTGGCTCACCGCGCCCGCCCCCGCGGGGCCGTGGACCGCGGCGACCTCCATTCCCAAGAGCTTCGAGCTGATCCCGACGAACGACCCGAACTGGTCCGACGTGCGGAAGGCGGTGCCGGGCGTCGCCCTGGCTCCCTCCGCGGTGCCGAGGGTGTTCGTGAGCGAGACGCCGGCGGAGCTGATCCTGCTCGACGGGGAGCCGAAGCTGGAGGCGATCAAGGGGACCAAGCTTTCCTGGGTCACGAACACCCAGAGCGACCTCTTCCAATCGGCGGCGGACCAACGCTACTACTATCTCGTGGCCGGGCGCTGGTTCCGCGCCGAGAAGCTCGACGGCCCCTGGCGCTTCGCGACGACGGAGCTTCCGGAGGACTTCAAGAAGATCCCGCCCGACCATCCGGCGGCCGACATCCTCGCCCTGGTGCCGGGCACGCCCCAGGCGCAGCAGGCGGTGATCCGGGGGCACATCCCCCAGACCGCGCGCGTCGCGCGCGGGAAGGTGGAGCCGCCGAAGGTGACCTACAAGGGCGCGCCCGAGTGGAAGCCCATCGCCGGCACCTCGCTCGCGTACGCGGGGAACAGCCCGTACGACGTCCTGAAGGTGGGCGATCTCTACTACCTCTGCTTCCAGGCAGTGTGGTTCGTCGCCAAGAGCCCGGAGGGTCCCTGGGAGCTCGCCGACAAGGTGCCCAGCGAGGTCTCCAAGATCCCGCCGAGCGTCCCGGTCTACCCGACGACCTACGTCTACGTGTACGACACGGGCCCCGACTACGTGACCTATGGCTATCTGCCGGGTTACTACGGGGACTACTACGGCTGGGGCGTGATGGCGTTCGGCACCGGGTACTACTACGGGGCCTATGTCTACGACGACCTCTACTGGCCGTACGGGTACACGTACGGCTCGGGCTCCTGGTACAACGAGCGCACGGGCACGTACGGCCGGAGCGTCGTGGGCTATGGTCCGTACGGCGGGGCCGGGCGGGCGGCCGCCTACAATCCGACGACCGGGACCTACGCGCGCGGCGCCGCGGCCTACGGCGAGTATCGGGCGGGCGCCTGGGCGGAGGCCTACAATCCCCGGACGGGAACCTCCGCGCGCGCCGTGGAAGGCAGCAACGTCTACGGCAACTGGCGGAGCACGTCGGTGGTGCGCGGCGACGACTGGGTCAACGCGGCGCGGGTCAGCGGCAGCGCGGGGGACGCCGCGGCCGTCCGCACGTCGAGCGGCGGCAGCGCCGTCGTGGCGCGCGGGGACAACAACGTGTACGTCGGCAAGGACGGCCAGGTCTACCGGCGGACCGAGGGCGGCGGCTGGCAACAGTACGATGGCGGCCAGTGGAGCGGCGCCGCCGCCTCGCGCGCCGATTCGAGCACCCAGCAGAGCCTCAACCGCGACGCCGAGGCGCGCAGCACCGGCGCGAGCCGGGCGAGCCAGTCCCAGTCGTGGCGGAGCAGCGGCGGTGGCGGGGGATACAGCGGTGGCGGATCGGGAGGCGGCGGCATGCGCGGCGGCGGTGGTGGCGGCCGCCGCCGCTGATGCCTCAGCGAAAAGGAGTCACTGATGCGTAGATTCTCGCGACGTGGCGGCCGATGGATCGTGTTACTCGGGAGCGTGGCCCTGGGACTCGGGGCCTGCGCCTCCGGCGAGCAGTGGGCGGAGTGGCGGTCCCACTCGTCCCACTTCGCGTCCGGTGACCACATGGGCTTCTCGCTCAAGAACCTGGGTGACACGCCTCGCGTGAGCAAGAAGGACGTGCAGGAGGCCGGGACACAGTCCTGGTGGGGGAAGCCGGTCGCGCCCCGCCCCGGCCAGATTTTCGAGGAGTAGCGTCGAGGCGCGGTCCATGCGACTGCTCATAGCGGGACTCCTCGGGCTGGCGCTGGTCTCGACGGCGGGCGCCCAGCGCTCCTTCGAGGAGGCGGTCCTGCCGCTCCCGCAGTACAGGGCGGCGGACGCCCGCGCTCTCGCCGAGGCGTACGCGCCGGAGCTCCGGCGCCTGTACGACGACGTCCGCCGGTGCGTGCCCGAGCTCGATTTCTACCAGCCCGGGATCGGCTTCCGGAAGCCGCGGGGCAAGCCCCAGCTCTCCCCGCACCTGTCGATCTGGATGATCGCGGACGAGAGCGTGGGGCCCGGCGGAGACGATTTCGGTGCGCGGGCGGCCGACGCCTTCGAGCGCTACGGGGGCCGGCTGCTCCGCCGGCTCCTGGCCCGGGACCTGGTGCGCGCCGACGGCCGGGTGGGCGGCTACGGGCTCGTCATGACGTGGCTGCGCTCCCGGGGCGACGAGCGGATGGGCGAGACGATGGTGGTCTTCGTCGATACCGTGAGCGCCACCGGGTTCGCCGGCGGCGCGCTCGGGGCGCGGGACCTTCTGGCGCGGGCGGACATTCGCCTCTTCGAGGGTGACGCCGAGAAGGCGCGGATCCCGATTCCCGTGGACGATGCCAAGGTGCAGCCGGGTGCCGATGGGTGCTCCTAGCCCCGGACGCCGCCCCTCCGGGGCGCCCGGGGCAGCGTCCGGGAGGGAAGCCACTGCCAGGACGAGACGGTGACACGCGCCGCCCTCATCGTGCTGTTCGCGTGCCTGTTGGGGATCCCCGCCGGCGTCGGGGGGTTCACCTTCGTGTACGCGAAAGGCCTTTCCTACCTCTCCACCGACCCCAAGGCCTGCGTGAACTGCCACGTGATGAACGCCCAGTACGACGGGTGGCTCAAGAGCGGGCACCGGCACACCGCGACCTGCGTCGAGTGCCACCTGCCGCACGAGGGGATCGCGAAGTGGATCGCGAAGGGGGACCACGGCTTCCGCCACTCCGCCGCCTTCACGCTCCAGAACTTCAAGGAGCCGATCGAGATCACGCCGAAGGACCGCGACATCGTTCGCGTGAACTGCGTGCGGTGCCACGAGGGGCTCGTCCATGGGGTGGTCCAGGCCACGCGGGGCGAGCTCGACTGCCTGCACTGCCACACCAGCGCCGGGCACGGCGCCGGCGGCTGAGACATGGGAGAGCGCATGGCGATCGTCCGGTCGTCCCAGGGTAAGGCCGGCGTGTGGCTCCTGGTGCTGCTGGGGCTGGCCGGGGTGGCGGGCGTCACCGTGCTCCTGCTCGCGCTCCTCACGAACATCTTCGAGCGGAAGCAGGAGGCGCGGCAGGGGTTCGTCCGGCTCGCCGAGGTCACCGAGAACACGATGGACCCGAAGGTGTGGGGGCAGAACTGGCCCCTCCAGTACGACTCCTACCTCAAGACCTCGCAGCCGACGTCGACGAAGTACGGCGGTCGCGGCCTCGGCGCGAGCGACAGCGGGCCGGCCGCCCAGAAGCTCGATCGCGACCCCTGGCTCAAGCGGATCTTCGCGGGCTACGCCTTCGCGCTCGACTACCGAGACCGACGCGGGCACTTCTACGGCCTCTTCGACCAGGAGCAGACCCGGCGCGTGACGGAGAAGCAGCAGCCCGGGGCGTGCCTCCAGTGCCACGCGGCGAACCTCGCGCTCTACCGCTTCGTCGGCAAGGGCGACGTCCAGAAGGGCTTCGAACAGGTCTCGGGCATGCCGTACGCGGAGGCCCGGAACATGAAGGACGACAAGGGTCAGCCGCTGGTCCAGCACCCCGTGGCCTGCGTGGACTGCCACGAGCCGAAGACGATGGGCGTCCGGGTCACCCGGCCGGGGTTCATCGCCGGCATCAAGGCGTGGAAGGCCAAGCAGGGGATCGCCGACTTCGAGCCGAACCGCGACGCCACCCGCCAGGAGATGCGCTCCTACGTGTGCGGCCAGTGCCACGTCGAGTACTACTTCCGGGGCCCGGGCAAGGTCGTGACGTACCCGTGGGCGAACGGCCTCCGGGTCGAGGAGATCGAGGCCTACTACGAGAAGGAAGGGTTCACGGACTGGGTGCACGCCGAGACGGGCACCAAGGTGCTGAAGGCCCAGCACCCGGAGTTCGAGGTGTGGTCCCAGGGCATCCACGCCCGCGCGGGGGTGGCCTGCGCCGACTGTCACATGGCCTACGAGCGGGTCGGCGCGATGAAGATCAGCGACCACTGGGTGCGGAGCCCGCTCTTGAACCTGAACCGCGCCTGCCAGACCTGCCACTCGGTGGCGGAGAAGGAGCTCGAGGCGCGCGTGCTCACGATCCAGGACCGCCACCACGCGCTCCTCGAGCGCGCGGCCCGGGCCACGACCGACATGCTCGACGCCATCGTGGCGGCGAAGAAGGGCGGGGCAGCCGAGAAGGACCTCCAGGCGGCCGCCGTCCAGCACCGGAAGGCGCAGTGGCGGCTCGACTTCGTGGCCGCCGAGAACTCCATGGGGTTCCACGCGCCGCAGGAGCTCGCGCGGATCCTGGGCGAGGTCATCGACCACGCGCGCCAGGGGCAGCTCGAGGCGGAGCGGGCGGCGCGCCGGCGATAGCGGCCGGCCTCGGGGGCGTGGCCTAGCGGGGCGCCGAGCGCCTGAGCGTCGAAGCGGCCCGGATCAAGGCCGCGCCGGCGGCTCGACGTCCCGCACGGATCGGCTCGCGAGGGATGGGACAGAGGCCCGCGTCGATCGTCCGTCGAGTCCCGGGATCGCGCGGGCGCGGCCGGCGATGCGGGAGCGACGGACTACGGGTGCCGGCTGCCGGGGCGCGCCCCGGGGCGGCCGGCGAAGGACTACGCGCTACGCCCCGTCGAGCCCGAGGACCTGGACCAGGCGGGGGCGGTTGAAGCCCTGCACGACCTCGTCGCCGACGACGATCACGGGCACGGCGAGCTGTCCCGTGTGGCGGATCAGCGCCTCCCGTCCCTCCTCGTCCTCCGCGACGTTGACCTCCTGGAAGGCCACGCCCTTCGAGGTGAGGAAGGCCTTGGCCGCCTTGCACGGGCTGCAGGTCGGGGTGCTGTAGACCACCACGGGTCGGTCGGTCGCCACGGTCCCCTCCGTTCCAGTCACGGTGCGCGCCCACCGGCGCACCAGGTCACGCCGTCGAACCCAGTATACCCGACCGATCTACCGGGCCGGCCCGGGTCGAGGTCGGCGACCCCCTGACGGTTGATGGCGCGGTGCGCGGTGACCGGGCTGGCGACGCCGGAGATTGCCCCGGCCCGCCGGCCAAGCGGGCGCCTGTCTCGCCTCAGCCACCCGCGATCGCGGGCAACAGGAACACCTCGCTGTCCGTGCCAATGGCCTCGAACAGGGCGTCCTGGTAGATCTGGCCATCGATGGCCACTGCGACGCCGCTCTCGAGGTGAGGGGCGAGCGCCGGGTGGAGCTCGCCGAGCTGCCGGAAGAGCTGCTGCACGGACCGCGCGGGCAGGTGGAACTCGGCGACCCCCCCGGTCACCTGCGTGAGGTTGCCGACGAGGACCACCCGCGCCATGCGCGGCTAGACCTTGTTGAGCCCCCGCTCCTTCAGCGCCTTGAGCACCTTGGGCGGCGACATCGGCAGCTCGGTGAAGCGGATGCCGGTCGCCTGCTCCATCGCGTTGGCGATGGCCCCGAGCGGCGGGACGATGGGCGTCTCGCCCACTCCCCGAACGCCGTGGGGATGCTTCGGATTTGGCACCTCCACGACGATCGCGTCGATCATCGGGACATCCGAGGCCACCGGCATGCGGTAGTCGAGGAAGCCTGCGTTCTGGAGCTTGCCATCGGCGCCGTAGACGTACTCCTCGTTGAGCGCCCAGCCGATGCCCTGAACGGCGCCACCCTGCAACTGCCCCTCGACGTACGCGGGATGGAGCGCCTTGCCGGCGTCCTGGGCCACCGTGTACCGGAGGATGGTCACGCGGCCGGTCTCCGGGTCGACCTCGAGGTCGACCAGGTGCGTGCCGAGGCTCGGGCCCGCGCCCTGGGCGTTGATGCGCCCGTAGCCGCCGATCGGCCCGCCCGTCTTGCCGGCCGCCTTGGCGAAGTCGGCGAGCGATAGGGGCTTGACCTTCTCGGCGAGCGCGCCGAGCGGTCGCACGTGGCCGTCCTGGAACTCAACCTGCTCCGGCTTGGCCTCCCACAGCTTGCAGGCCCGGGCGCAGAGGTCGGCCCGGATCTGCTTGGCGGCCTCGACGATGGCCATCGAGCCCGAGAAGGCCGAGCGGCTCCCGCCCGTGAGGAACGTGAAGCCGAGCGAGCCGGTGTCGCCGATGATCGGCCGCACCTTTTCGTACGGGATCCCCAGCTCGTCGGCGGCCACCGAGGCCAAGGACGCGCGCAGACCGCCGATGTCGGGGGTGCCGGCCATGAGCGAGACCGTCCCGTCCTCGTTCACGGTGAGCGACGCGCAGGTCTCGCCGCCGATGTTGAACCAGAAGCCGGAGGCGACCCCGCGCCCCTGCCACTTCCGGAGCGGCGTGTTCCAGTGCTCGGTCTTCTTGATGGAGTTGAGCGTCTCCTCGAGGCCGAGCGGCCCGAACGTCGGGCCGTAGGCGGCCTTGGTGCCCTCGCGGGCGGCGTTCATCATGCGGAGCTCGATCGGGTCCAGCTTGAGCTTCTTGGCGATCTCGTCCACCACGCTCTCGACGGCGAACTCCGAGATGGGGGCGCCCGGCGCGCGGTACGCCGCGACCTTCGGGCGGTTGGAGACGACGTCGTAGCCGATGACGTTGACGTTCGGGATGTCGTACGGCGCGTAGGCGCAGAAGACGCCGGGCTGGACCGGCGAGCCCTGGAAGGCGCCGGCCTGGTACTTGAGCTCGGCGAAGCCCGCCACGAACCGGCCGTCCTTCGTCGCGCCCATCTTCACCCGCACGACGGCGCCCGAGGTCGGCCCGCTGGCCTTGAAGACCTCCTCGCGGGACATGACCAGCTTCACCGGGCGCTTGGCCTTTCGGGAGAGCGCGATGGCCAGGGGCTCCAGGTACACGACCGTCTTGCCGCCGAATCCGCCGCCGATCTCGGTGGCGGTGACCCGGACCTTCGCGATGTCGAGGCCGAGGAGCCGCGCGCAGTGGGCGCGCACGATGAAGTGGCCCTGGGTGCAGCACCACAGCTCGGTCGAGCCGTCCTCCGACACGCTGGCGAGCGCGGCGTGGGGCTCGATGTAGCCCTGGTGGACGGGGGCGGTCTTGAACTCCCGCTCGACGATGACGTCCGCCTGCTTGAAGCCGGCCTCGACGTCGCCGTGCTTGATCTCGATCCGCTTGGCGACGTTGGAGGGCCGGTCGGGCTTCGGCTCGACGCCGACCGTGAACATGTCGTCGTGCAGGACGGGAGCGCCCGGGCGCATCGCCTCGATCACGTCGATGACGTGCGGGAGCACCTCGTACCGGACGTCGATCAGCTTGAGGGCTCGCTTGGCAACCGCCGCACTGGTGGCGGCGACGGCGGCGACCGCGTGACCCTCGTAGAGCGCCTTCTCGCGGGCCATCACGTTCCGGACGACGTCCTTGTAGTTCATCATCATCTCGCCGGCGGGGATGAACTCCGACGGCTGGTCCCCGAAGTCGTCGCGCGTGACGACGGCCTTGACGCCGGGCAGGGCCTCGGCCTTCGACGTGTCGATCGAGAGGATGCGCGCGTGCGGGTGGGGGCTCCGCAGCACGCGGCCGATGAGCTGGCCGGGCAGGCTGAAGTCGGCGCCGAAGCGCGCGCGGCCCGTCACCTTGTCGATGCCGTCCGGGCGGATGGTGCGCGTCCCGACGTAGCCCTGCCCGTTGGTCCCGTTCGTGCTCTTGTCAGCCATGGCTATCCCTCTCTCAGCGCGACCGCCGCGTCCTTCATGGCGCTGACGATCTTGTCGTAGCCGGTGCAGCGGCAGAGGTTGCCGGCGAGCCAGTAGCGGATCTCCGTGTCGGTCGGGTCCGGGTTTCGCTCGAGCAGCGCCTTGCCGGCCACGATGAACCCCGGCGTGCAGATGCCGCACTGGAGCGCGGCGTGCTCCAGGAACTTCTGCTGGAGCGGATGGAGCGCCTGGCCCTTCGCCACGCCCTCGATCGTTTCCACGCGGCGCCCGCCCACCTCGCATCCCAGCACGAGGCAGGAGCAGACCAGCCGGCCGTCCAGCATCACGCTGCAGGCGCCGCAGTCGCCGGACGCGCAGCCTTCCTTGCTGCCGGTCAGGCTGAGCGTGTCGCGGAGGACGTCGAGCAGCGTCTCCTCCGTGTCGCAGAGAAACTCGACCGCGTCGCCGTTCACCGTTGCTTCGATGTGGTGCTTGGCCATCAGTGGGTCCTCGCTCGGTCCAGGGCGATCAGGGCGACCCGGCGGGCGAGTACCGCCGCCACGTCGGTGCGGAACTCGATGGTGCCGCGCTTGTCGTCGATCGGACGGCATGCCGCCCGCGCCGCCGCCTCGAGCCGCTCCAGCGCCGGGTGGTCGAGCCGGCTGCCGATGATGGCCTGCGCGGCGTCCGACACCAGCAGGACTCGCGCAGCGACCGCGCACAGGCTGACCCGCGCCGCCGCGATGGCGCCGCCGGCGTCGAGGCTCAGACTGACCCCCGCGCCGACCACGGCGATGTCCATCTCGGTCCGCGGGATGAAGCGGAGGTACGCGTCGCCGGACCGCGGGGGCCGGGGCGGCAGGAGGAACGAGACGACGATCTCGCCCTTCGTGAGCGCCAGCTTGCGGGGGCCGAGCATCACGTCCTCGACGGGCAGGTCGCGCCGGCCCTTGGGGCCGACCAGGGTGGCCGTCGCGCCGGCCGCGATGAGCGCCGGTACGCTGTCGGCGGCCGGCGAGCCGTTGCAGAGGTTCCCGCCCAGGGTGGCGCGCCCCTGCACCTGGGTGGAGCCGATCAGGTTGGCGGCCTCGACGACGCCGGGCCACACCTTCTTCAGGTGGGGGTGCTCCTTCAGTTCCGCCCCCGTCACCGCGGCCCCGATCCGCCAGCCGCCCTTCTCCTCGGTGACCGTCCGTGTCTCCGGGATCCGCTTGATGTCCACGATCAGCTCGGGGTCCACGACGTCGGCGCGGATCTGCACCAGGAGGTCGGTCCCCCCGGCGAGCACCCTCGCCTCGCCCTTGGCCCCTGCCAGGAGGGCAACCGCTCCCTCCAGCGACTCCGGCGCCTCATATCGCATCGTGTCTGGTCTCCTCCGTGAGCTTGGCTCCGTCGGACATGATACCAACGTCGGCGGCAGATTGCGTGGGCCCGAGACTCCGCGCGCGCAGCGCGTCCCGGATATCGCCGGCGCGCCGTTCAACCGATTCCAGCGGCCGGAGCGCTTCGGATCTACGAGGGGTGCCCAAGGGGATGGTCACCACCCACCACGAGACGATCGACACGGACCTGCTGGCGCTTCTCCGCTCCGAGGCCTTGCCGGCGTCGCGCCGGCCGCGCGGCGCGCTCAGACGCGAGGGTCAGCGGGCGGCGCCGGCGGCGCCTCGTCCTCCGCGTGGACGTAGGCCCACCCGAACCGCCCCTTCACGCAGAGGTTGCCGCGCGTGACGTCGTGGTCGAACGGCGAGGTGACCTTGACGATGCGGTTGTCCTGGACGTGGAGCGTGAGGACGCACCCGACGCCGCAGTAGGGGCAGACGGTGTCGGTGCGCGTCTGAGCATCCTCGTTCCAGCGCGCCGCCTGGCGGAGGTCGAACTCGGCCCGCCCGACGAGCGCGCCGGTCGGGCACACCGCGATGCAGTTCCCGCAGTAGACGCAGGCCGAGTCGGGGAGCGGCGTCTCGTACTCGGTGGCGATCCGCGCGCCGAACCCGCGGCCGGCGACCGCGATCGCGAACGTGTTCTGCCACTCGAAGCCGCAGGCCTGGACGCACTTGTAGCAGAGGATGCACTTCGCGTAGTCCCGGACGTAGGCCTCGTTGTCGAGCGTTGGCGGAGCCGCCACGGTGCGCCCGCCGGCGAACCGCTCCGGATGGCCGTCGTAGCGCCGGAGGTAGGCCTGGAGGGTCGGCGCCGTCGACACGTCGACGGAGGAGGCCAGGAGCTCGAGGACCACCTTCCGGGAGTGGCGCACCCGCTCGCTGTCGGTCCGGATGCGCATGCCGGCCTCGACCCGGCGCTGGCACGCGGGGACGAGGACCCGCGCGCCCTCCAGCTCGACCACGCACACCCGGCAGGCGTTCTGCGGGATCAGCGTCTGGCCCCAGCAGAGCGTCGGGGTGTCGATGCCGAGCTGGTCGCAGGCGCCGAGGACGGTCGTCCCCGCGGGCACGCTGACCTCGCGCCCGTCGATCGTCAGCGTGATCGCGTCGGTCATGACGTCCGGAGGTGTCGGAGCCCCGACTGGACCATGCTGGCCGCGGTCTGGCCGAGCCCGCAGATCGAGGCGTCGCGCATCGCGAGGGCGACGTCGCCGAGCAGCCCCGAGACGTCCTCGCCGTCTGCGAGCCGGGCGAGGAGCTCCACCTGGCGCTGCGTGCCGATCCGGCACGGCACGCACTGCCCGCACGACTCGTGGGCGAAGAACTCGGCGCCACGGCGGATCAGGTCGAGGATGTCGGCGGTCTCGTCCAGGACCACGATCGCGCCGGAGCCCACGGTGGCGCCACGCGAACGGAGCCCCTCGGCCGTCAGGGGCAGGTCGAGGTCCGCCGCGTCCAGCATCGTCGCTGCCGCGCCGCCGCACTGGACCGCGCGCAGCCGGCGGCCCGGGCGGACGCCGCCCGCCAGATCGAGCAGCGCGCGGAGCGTCGTTCCGGACGGGATCTCGTAGACGCCGGGCTTCGTCACGTGGCCCGACACCGAGAAGAGCTTGGTGCCGGGCGAGTCCGGGGTGCCGAGGGCTTGGAAGGCGTCCGCGCCGTCGACCAGGATCCCCGGCACGCAGGCGAGCGTCTCGACGTTGTTGATGACGGTCGGCAGGCCGAAGAGACCGTGGTGGACGGGGAAGGGGGGCTTCGAGCGCGGCTCGCCGCGCTTCCCCTCGATCGAGTTGAGGAGCGCCGTCTCCTCGCCGCAGATGTAGGCGCCGGCGCCCCGCCGGAGCTCGAACGCGAGGCGGGTGTCGCCGCCCAGCGCCTCGCCGAAGGTGTTCCGCCGCGTCACCTCCTCGATGGCCCGGGCCAGACGCTCGTGCGCGTGGCGGTACTCGCCGCGGACGTAGATGAACACCTGCTCGGCCCCGCACGTGTAGGCGGCGATCGCCGCGCCCTCGAGGACGGCATAGGGGTCCCACTCGAGGAGGATCCGGTCCTTGAAGGTGCCGGTCTCCGACTCGTCCGCGTTGACGACCACGTAGCGGGGCCGGGCGGGATGCCGGGCGACGGCCTCCCACTTCGTCGCGGCCGGGAAGGCCGCGCCGCCACGCCCCGACAGCCGGCTGGCCTTGAGCGCGGCCAGGACGCCGGCCGGCCCGAGCCGGCGCGCCACGCGGAGGCCCGCCAGGCCGCCGTGGGCCGCGTAGGCGTCGAGATCCCGCGCGTCCACGCCCGCGAGGACCCGTCGGAGCAGAGGCGCCGGCCCTGACGCGGCGACGTGCGGCCGCGGGGGCTCGCCGGCCGGCGGCGGGCCGTTCAGCCGGCGGCGCGCGGCGACGGCGCCCGCGAGAGATTCCGCCACGACCCCCGGATCGGTGGCGCGCACCGCGCGGCCGTCGACCAGCGCGGCCGGCGCGAAGTCGCAGAGTCCGAGGCAGGGGCTCGGCTCCCAGACCGCGTCGTTCCGCGAGGAGCCCGGCGCGCCGAGGCGGCGGCGCAGCGCGGCGATGCCCTCGACGGCGCCCGCGAGGCGGCACGGCACGTCGTCGCAGACGTAGGCGACGGTCGGCGGCCTCGGCGTGGTGGAGAACATCGCGTAGAAGCTCGCCACGCCGAACGCGACGGCGGGCGCCACCTCGATCCGCCTGGTGACCTCGTCGAGCCCCGGGCGCGAGATCCAGCCGACGTGGTCGTTGAGCGCGTGGAGCGCCGGCAGGAGCTGGTCGGGGGGCGCGCCTTCCGGGACGTCCGCGAGCGCCGCCAGCTCGGCCGGGCTCGGCGGCCCTCCACCCCGGTAGGCGTCCATCAGTGGGTGAGGCTCAACGGGCGGAGGCCGTCGCGACCTTCTCGACGCGCACCGCCGAGGCCTTGAACTCCGCGGTGCCCGAGAGCGGGTCCACCGCGTTGATCGTCAGGTGGTTCGTCGCGATCTGCTCGGGGAAGTGGAACGTCATGAACGCGAGCCCCGCCCGCACGCCGTCGTCGGTGCGGACGCCCACCTCGACCTGGCCGCGGCGCGAGCGCACCCTCACGCGCTCGCCGTCGACCAGGCCCATCGCCGCCATGTCATCGGCGCTCAGGAGGAGAGCCTCCTCCGAGCGGAGCGGGGTGGAGTAGCGGTTCGACTGCTCGCCCGTGTTGAAGGAGTCGAGCCGCCGCCCGGTCGTCAGCAGCAGCGGGTACTCGGCGTCCACCACGTCGACCGGCGGATCGTGGACGACGGCCTTGAAGGGCGCCCGCTCGCCCTCGCACGGCGTCTTCCAGAGACGCGCGTGGAGAAACTGCTCGCCGGGATGGCTCTCGTCCCAGCACGGCCACCGGAGCCCGCTGCCGGTCTCGAGGCGCTCGTAGGTCATCCCGCGGTGGATCGGGGAGAGGGCCCGCAGCTCGTCCCAGATCTCCCGCGCCGTCTGGGGCTGCCACCAGGCCGCGCCGAGGCGGCGCGCGACGTCCTGCACGACCTCGAGGTCGTCGCGGGCTCCCGGCGGCGGCTCGAGCGCCTTGCGGCAGCGCTGGACGCGGCGGTCGCTCGCCGTGACCGTGCCCTCGGTCTCGCACCAGCCCGCCGCCGCCGGCAGGACGACGTGCGCCAGCTGCGCCGTCCGCGTGAGGAACAGGTCCTCGACGACCAGGCAGTCGAGCCGGCCGAGCGCCTTCTCCACGTGGTGGGTGTCCGCGTCCGAGATCGCCGGGTTCTCCCCGATGACATAGAGGGCGTGGAGCGTGCCCTCGCCGGCGGCGTCGAGCATCTCCGTCACGTTCATGCCGCGCGACGACGGGAGGCGCACGCCCCAGCGCGCCTCGAACGGCCGCCGCTTCTCGGGGTCGAAGACATCCTGGAAGCCGGGCAGGCGGAGCGGCACCGCGCCCATGTCGCCGCCGCCCTGGACGTTGTTCTGGCCCCGCAGCGGATTGAGCCCCGAGCCCAGCCGGCCGACGTGGCCGGTGAGGAGGGCCAGGTTGATGAGCGCGTGGACGTTGTCGACCGCGTTGTGGTGCTCGGTGATCCCGAGCGTCCAGCAGATGATGGCGCGGTCGGCCGTCGCGTAGCGCCGGGCGACCCGCCGGATCTGCTCCGCGGGGACGCCGGTCTCGCGCTCCGCCCACTCCGGCGTGGTGACGTCCACCGACGCCCGGAACTCCGCGTAGCCGCGCGTGCCGTTCTGGACGAACCACGCGTGCTGGAGGCCCTCCGCGATGATGACGTGCGCCATGGCGTTGGCGAGCGCGATGTCGGAGCCGACGCGGAGGGCGAGGTGCTCCTGGGCCCAGCGGGCGCTCGGGGTCCGGCGAGGGTCGACGACCACCAGGTGAGCGCCGTTCCGCTGGCCCTTGAGCATGTGCTGGAACATGATCGGATGCGTCTCGCGGGCGTTCGAGCCCCACAGGACGAGCACGTCCGTCTGCTCCAGCTCCTCGTAGGACGAGGTGCCGCCGCCGGCACCGAACACGGCCGCCAGACCGGCGACCGAGGGGGCGTGTCAGGTCCGGTTACAGCTGTCGATGTTGTTCGTGCCGATCACGCCGCGCATGAACTTCTGCGCGGCGTAGTTCAGCTCGTTGGTGGTCTTCGAGCACGCGAACATGCCGACGGCGTCCGGCCCGTGGGCGGTCTTGGCGCGGGCGAGCCCGCGGGCCACGGCGTCGAGGGCGACGTCCCAGGTCGTCGGCCGGAGCGCGCCGTCGACGCGGATCAGGGGGGTGGTAAGACGGCCACGAAGCCCGGTCGACGCGTGCGTCGCCATCAGACTCTCCTTGCCCTCGGGGGGCCGCCGCCCGCCCCCTGGTGAATCGACGTCCTCGCGAGCCTCTCGCACCTGGTGGCGCGGGGCTCGACCGGGTCCACCGGCCGGATTCGGCGAGCGCCTGGCGGTGGATCGTCGGCGCTCCCGGCCGGCCGGAGACGCCGCATGACATGTTACCAGGAGCGGCATGCCACGACCCAGATGGCTGAGAAGGAGACATTCGCTCCTGCGTGACCCCCGGCCGCCGGCGGACGTTCTGCACCTACGACGCGGCTACCCCCGGGGCGGTCCGCCGCGCGGCCGACCGCAACAAGCTGGCCGTGGACCGGACCACCGAGGTCCGCGCGCTCGACCCCTACTTCTATCGCTGAGGGCAGGGAGGACAGCCATGACGAACGGCCTTCGCGGATCGATCGTGCTGGCGGCCGCCGTGTCCCTCGCGGCGTGCTCGTCGGCCACCACGACCCACAGCGTCTCGAGGACGCCGCTCGCCCAGGAGGCGCGCCGCGCCACCGAGCGCTACCAGGACGTCGCCGCGGCGACGTCCCGGCCGGCTACGCCCTGTTCCTCGGCCGCGTCAGCAGTCCGCAGGGCGGCGCCACCCATCAGGAGGCCTCTGAGCCCGGGCCGCTGGGGCCGCGATGTCCCAGCGGGGTCTCCCTGCCTCAGCGCGCCCCGTTCGGGCATCGCCCCGCTCGGGCTCTAGCGTCGCGAAGCCTTCGAATCCATTGGCCATCGGCCTGCTAGGCCCCAGCACGCGGCGAGGAATGCGGCTTGCACCACCCAGGCTGGCGGTGACCCACCGATGACGTGCAGGCCCGAAGATCCCCGGCCCGGGGGGGACTGGCAAGAGGAGGGAGCGCATGCGAAGCGGGTTGGCGGCAACAGGCCGGACGGGTGTGCTGGTGGTCTTGGTGCTCGCACTGTCGGCCATGCCGGCCTTGGCGCAGAAGGGGCTGGTGAGCGTCAAGACCGATCAAGCTCCAGCGATTGACGGGGCGATCGAGGCCGCGTGGGAGAAGGCTCCTGCCTACAAGATCACGCTCGACCAGACTCCGTACAAGCCGGAGGGCTTTAAGGGACTCACGAAGACCACCGTCACCATGAAGTCGATGTACGACAAGGACAACATCTACGTCCTGCTGCAGTGGGACGATCCGACCCGGAGCATCGAGCGGGAGCCCTGGGTCAAGCAGGCCGACGGCAAGTGGAAGCAGCTTCACGCGCCCGACCAGACGGGTCACGACAACACCTACTACGAGGACAAGCTCGCCATCCTCTGGAATATCAACGCCACGGGCTTCGACAAGAAGGGGTGCGACGTTGCCTGCCACAAGGCGCGTGGCGGCAAGGTCGCGGGCATCGAGGACAAGTCTCCGGGCCGCAAGTTCACGGACAAGCCGGGCGAGACCATTGACATGTGGCACTGGAAGGGCGTCCGGACCGGCCCCGTCGGGCAGGTCGACGACCAGTACATCGACGACACTAAGGACCCGAAGAAGAACGACGACTGGGGTCGGAAGGGCGACGCGAAGACGGGCGGCGGCTACTCCAACAACGTCAACAAGGACAAGACCGGCCCCGCCTGGATGAACAAGACCCCGTCCGAGGAGAACAAGTACTGGGTCCTCGACAGCGACAAGACGGAGTTCGTCGACACCTTCAAGCCGGGAGACGTCGTGGGTGGCATCGTGATCGCCCCCTTCACGGGCTCGCGTGGCGACCTCGAGGCCAGGGCCGTGTGGAAGAACGCGATGTGGACGCTCGAGATCAAGCGCAAGCTCGTCACCACGGGCGACAAGGCCAAGGAGCAGGACGTCCAGTTCGATGATCTCAAGAAGACCTACTTCTTCGGGGTGTCGGTGTTCGACAACACCCAGATCAATCACATGTATCACGAAGGGGTACACCGGCTGACCTTTAAGTAGCCGGCGCGCTGGCCGTCGGGCCTCTCCCGTCGAGGTGAGCGGGAGGGGCCCGACTCGCCCCATTCACTTCATGCTGGCTGAACCCCCGAGCAAGGAGACGGCGCGATGAAGGTCAGCTCGCGGCACCGGCGATCGGCGGCACGGTGGCTGGTCGTCGCCGCCTTCGTGGTCCTCGGGGCGCCCGGCTCGCGGGCGCCGCTGCTGCCGGCCTCCTCGGTGACGGATGCGCAGGCGCAGACGGCTCCCGAGGGCAAGGCGCCCGAGAAGCCGGACGCCAAGGCCGAGGGGACGAAGGCCGAGCCGGCGAAGAGCGACAAGCCCAAGCCTCAGACCGCCAAGGAGGCCGACGAGGCCCTGGCGAAGCTCATGACGGAGCGAAGGCCCATCCGTGCCGCGACCGCACGGGGTCAGACAGCCGACGAGGCGCCGAATTTCAAGGTCGTCCCTCGTGTCGACCGGATCCGCAATTACCCCTGCACGAAGTGCCACGACAATCAGTTCGTGGACCGCCGGGTCCGGGAGCTTCAGGACGAGCACACGAAGCTCGTCTTCGAGCACGGCGGCGGGCGCTTCTGGTGCTACGACGCCTGCCACAAGGGCACCGACATGGACAACCTGGTCTCGCTCCGCGGCCGGCGGGTCAGCTACGACGAGTCCTACAAGGTGTGCGGCCAATGTCACTTCCAGCGTTTGGACTGGTACTTCGGCGGACACGGAAAGCGTCAGGGCGCCTGGGAGAACCAGCGCGAGATCCCGAGGGTCGCTGACGAACTGAAGGTCGAGGACCGCAGCCAGATCGGCAGGTGGGGAGGCGAGCGGGTCATCCTCAATTGCACGGAGTGCCACGACGCCCACTCGCCCTCGATCAAGCCGTTCGAGCCGAGCCCGCCACCCAAGGTCCGCTCCGGGCTGCGTCAGCCTGCGGTCAAATCCGAGCCGGAGCCGAAGATCTGGGAGCGCCTGGCCGAGCCCAGAGGGAAGCGCTGATGCCCAAGCCGCGGACGGCACCCGGTGACGCCCCCAACGTCAGTCGGCGGGACTTTTTGACGAAACGACTGACCGGTGGGATTGCCGGACTGCTCGGCGGGGGGGCGGCGGCCGCCGCCCCGCCGCTCCCGACCGTGGAGGCCGGGCGGCCCGCCCCCGCCGGCTCTTTCTCCCCGCGAGACCTCACGCCGATGACGCGTGACGAGGTGAAGGCGGCGCTTGCCCGCATCCGGGTCCAGAGAAAGGAACGCTGATGGCGCCGAACTCCCGGACGACAGCCGACGGTCTGGCGCTGACGCGTCGTGTGCTGCTGAAGCTCGCCGGTCTTCTGGCGGCCGGCACCGCGCTCCTGGGCGGCCGCCGGGCCATCGCCCAGGCCGCCCAGGCGGCGGGGGCGGGGGCCGAATCACTCGCCGACACCTGGGGCGCCCTCTTCCAGCAGCAGTACACGAGGATGAGCCCGGAGGAGGTCAAGGCCGCCATCGGCCGCATCGAGCGCCGGGCGAAACGGCAGTACGGGGTCGATATCAGCGTCGGGACCGAGCCGCCCATGGACGGCGTCGTCTTCGGCTACGCCCTGAACATCTCCAAGTGCAAGGGTGTCAGGAAGTGCGTGGAGGCCTGCGTCGCCGAGAACAACCAGAGCCGGGATCCTCAAATCCAATACATCCGGGTCCTGGAAATGGACCACGGAGACATGAACCTGAACCGGGCCAACCAGTACTACGACGCTGAGACCGTGCCGCGGCCGGGCAAGTTCTACCTGCCCGTCCAGTGCATGCAGTGCGACAATCCTCCGTGCGTCAAGGCCTGCCCGGTCGAGGCCACGTGGCAAGAACGGGACGGGATCACGGTGGTCGACTACGACTGGTGCATCGGCTGCCGGTACTGCATGACGGCGTGCCCCTACTGGGCCCGCCACTTCAACTGGAGCGAGCCGACCATCCCGCCGGCGTCGCTCAATACCGACACCCACTACCTCGGCAACCGGCCGCGCCCGAAGGGCGTCGTCGAGAAGTGCACCTTCTGCATCCAGCGCACGCGCAAGGGCCGCCAGCCGGCCTGCGTGGAAGCGTGTCCGACCGGCGCGCGGATCTTCGGCAACCTGCTCGACCCCGCGAGTGACGTCCGCTACGTGCTCGAGAACAAGACCGTCTTTCGGCTGAAGGAAGAGCTCGGCACCGAACCCAAGTTCTGGTACTTCACGGACTGACTGACCATGAGCGCGCTACTCGCCTTCGCCACGGACAGCGTGAGGCAGGTATTCCGGGGCGGCCGCCTGTACTGGAGCTGGGTAATCGGGCTCGGCCTGGTCGTGCTGCTGGGGCTCGCCTTCTACTGGCGGCAGCTGGAGCAGGGCCTGATCACGACGGGCATGAGTGACCAGGTCTCGTGGGGGGCATATATCGCCAACTTCACTTATCTGGTGGGCATTGCTGCCGCCGCCGTCATGCTGGTGATTCCCGCCTACGTGTTCCACCGGGAGGACGTCAAGCACGTCGTGCTGATGGGCGAAGGCATCGCCGTGGCCGCCGTGATCATGTCCATCCTCTTCGTTGTGGTAGACCTGGGCCGGCCGGACCGCATGTGGCACATGATCCCCTGGGTCGGACGACTCCATTTCCCGGCCTCGTTGCTGGCGTGGGACATCGTCGTCCTCACGGGGTACCTCGTGCTCAACCTCACGATCCCCTTCTACATTCTCTTCAGTCGGTATCGGGGACGGGAGCCGCGCGCGCGTCTGTACTTCCCCGCCGTGCTGATCTCGATCGCCTGGGCGATCTCCATCCACACGGTCACGGCGTTCCTGTTCTCTTCGAACGTGGCGCGGCCATTCTGGCACACCGCCGTGCTCGGACCGCGCTTTCTGGCGTCGGCCTTCACCGCGGGGCCGGCGTTGATCGTGCTCGCGTTGCAGATCATCGACCGGAATACACCGTTCAAGGTTCAGCCCTCGGTGATCGACCTCATGGCCCTGATCGCCACGGTCGCCCTCCAGATCAACCTCTTTCTCGTGGGGACCGAAATCTTCACGGACTTCTACTTCCGGACGGAACACGTCGCCGCCGCCACCTACCTGTACCTGGGCCTGGACGGCGCGCGCATGCTCGTGCCCTGGATCTGGAGCGCCATCCTCCTCGATGGTGCGGCCGCGATCATACTGACCGTCCATTCGCTGAGACGACGCCGGGTCCTGCTGAGCATCGCCTGCGTGCTCGCGATCGTGGGAGTGTGGATCGAGAAGGGGATGGGCCTTGTCGTGCCCGGTTTCGTGCCGACGCCGCTCGGTGAGGTATTCGAGTACTCGCCCCATTGGGGCGAGGTGTTCATTTCCTTGGGGATCTGGGCGGCGGGGGCGCTGATCTTCACGCTGCTGGCGAAGGTCGCGATTCCGATCGAGCTCGGCGAGCTCCGGCATCCCGAGTCCGCGGGGGTGCCGGCCGCGCCGCTCCCGTAGCGAGACACCGGAGGAGCCGACATGCCACCGCGACTCCAGCTGGCCCGCATCCTGGTTCCCCTCGACGGCTCGGTCTGGGCCGAAACCATCCTGCCGGTGGTCGCGCAGCTGGCGCGCGACCACGCCGCCGAGGTGATTCTCCTCGAGGTCATGGAGGGACAGCAGAGCCGGGAGACCGAGCTCGACGCGGAGCGCGAGGCGGGCAGCTACCTCGAGCGGGCCGCCGGCTACGTCCGGAGCCGCGGGGTCGGGCGTGTGCGCGTGCGCATGTGGTACGGCGAGGCCGACCAGGCGATCGCGAACGCGGCCGCGCGGGAAGAGGTCAGCCTCATCGGGATGTCGACGCACGGGCGCAGCGGTCTCAACTGGCTTCGCTTCGGGAGCGTCGCGGAGCGCGTCGTCCGCCAGGCGGCCGTGCCCGTGTTGCTCGTCCGGGGCACCCCCACCTGGGACGAGGGGGGCATCGGCCGAATCCTGGTGCCGCTCGACGGATCGGAGGCTTCGGAGGCGGTGATTCCCATCGTCGCCTGTCTGGCGAGCCCCTTCGACCTGGGGATCCAGCTCCTGCACGTCGTCGAGCGGCCGTCCCTCGAGTCGGACGGGGGCGCCGGAGGGAAGTGGGCGCCGGAGGCGGAAGCGGAGGCCTACCTCGCGGGGGTGGCCGCGCGTCTCGAGACCCGCGGGCTTCGGGTCGGCGTGACCGCGCGGGTCGGACCAGCGGCCGAGATGATCCCGGTGGTCGCGGCCGAGACCAAGTGCGGCCTGATCGCGATGTCGACCCACGGCCGCTCGGGCCTGGAACGCCTGTTCCTGGGCAGCGTGGCCGAGCGCGTGCTGAGAGCCGTGACCGTGCCCGTGCTCATGTGGAAGCCGCCGGCGGGCGGGCTCCAGACGAGACCGGCCGGTGAGTGAGCCCGAGATTGCCGTGCCCCGAGTGTCACTGGCGTCCGTCGCGCCGGCCGGAAGGGAGGAGCCTCGATGACCCGGAACAGCCTGAGCATCACGGACAACCGGAGCGGCAAGACCTACGAGATCCCGATCGAGCACGGAGCGATCCGCGCCGTCGACCTCCGTCAGATGAAGGCGGGCCCCGACGACGTCGGGCTGCTCTCCTACGATCCGGCGTTCATGAACACGGCGTCCTGCCGCAGCACCATCACGTACATCGACGGCGACCGCGGGATCCTCGAGTACCGAGGCTACCCGATCGAGCAGCTGGCCGAGCAGTCGTCGTACCTTGAGGTCGCCTACCTCCTGATCCACGGCGTGCTGCCCACCGCGAGCCAGCTCGCGGAGTGGCGCTGGGAAGTCACGCACCACACCTGGATCCACGAGAACCTGAAGAAGTTCCTCGACACCTTCCATCACGACGCTCATCCGATGGCGATGCTGGTCTCGGCCGTGGCGGCGCTGTCGACGTTCTACCCCGAGGCGAAGAACGGCGCCGACCCGAGCACCCGGCATCTGCAGGTCGTGCGCCTGATCGCCAAGATGCCGACCCTGGCCGCCTTTGCCTACCGCCACGGACTCGGCATGCCGTACGCGTACCCGGACAACGATCTCTCCTACGCCGGGAACTTCCTCAACATGCTCTACAAGGCGACCGAGGTGAAGTACCAGCCGAACCCGGCTGTCGAGCGCGCCCTCGACGTGCTCTTCATGCTCCATGCGGATCACGAGCAGAACTGCTCCACGAATGCCGTGCGGGCCGTGGGCTCGTCCCAGGCCGACCCCTACTGCTCGCTCGCGGCGGGCGTGGCCGCTCTCTACGGACCGCTGCACGGAGGCGCCAACGAGGCGGTCATCCGGATGCTGCAGGGCATCGGCTCCGTCACCCACGTGCCCGATTTCATCCGCCACGTCAAGGCCGGCGAGGGCCGGCTCATGGGATTCGGCCACCGGGTCTACAAGAACTACGACCCGCGGGCGAAGATCATCAAGCGGCTCGCGGAGGAGGTGTTCGCGGTCACCAAGCCCAACCCTCTCCTGCCCGTCGCGCTGGAGCTCGAGCGCATCGCGCTCCAGGACGACTACTTCGTCCAGCGCAAGCTCTACCCCAACGTCGACTTCTACTCGGGTCTCATCTACCAGGCGCTCGGGTTCCCCGTCGACATGTTCCCGGTGCTCTTCGCGATCCCCCGGACATCCGGGTGGCTTGCCCAGTGGCTCGAGATGACGGGCGACGCCGAGCAGAAGATCGCGCGGCCGCGGCAGCTCTACCTGGGATCGCCCCGGAGAGACTTCGTGCCGATCGACCGGCGCCCGGGGAGCTGAAAAGGAGCGTCCGATGCCGACCACACCCTCCGCGAGCTACAGCCTCACGGTCCGCGTCGAGATCCGGAATCTCCCCGGGATGCTCGGCAAGGTCACCTCGGCCATCAGCCGGGCCGGTGGAGACATCGGGGCCATCGACCTGATCCTGGCAGGCGGGAAGGTCCGGACCCGGGACATCACCTTCAATGCGCGCGACGACCGGCACGGCCAGACCATCGTGGCCGGCCTGAGCAAGATCGCGGGCGTCCGCGTCCTTCGCACGTCCGACCGGACCTTCCTCATGCACCTCGGCGGCAAGATCGAGGTCCGCGGCAAGGTGCCGGTGAAGACACGGGACGACCTGTCGATGGCCTACACGCCCGGCGTCGCGCGGATCTGCATGGCGATCCACGAGGATCCGGAGAAGGCCTACGCGCTGACGATCAAGCAGAACACGGTGGCCGTGGTCACGGACGGCACGGCGGTTCTGGGGCTCGGCGACATCGGGCCCAAGGCCGCGATGCCGGTGATGGAGGGCAAGGCCCTCCTCTTCAAGGCCTTCGCCGGGGTGGATGCCTTTCCGCTCTGCCTAGACACGAAGGATCCGAGCGAGATCATCCGGATCGTCCGCGCGATCGCGCCGGGCTTCGGCGGGATCAACCTGGAGGATATCTCCGCCCCCCGATGCTTCGAGATCGAGGAGCGCCTGCGGAAGGAGCTGGACATTCCGGTCTTCCACGACGATCAGCACGGGACGGCGGTGGTCGTGCTCGCCGCGCTCCTGAATGCCCTCCGCGTCGTCAAGAAGAAGATGAGCGACGTCCGGGTCGTCTTCGCGGGCGCCGGCGCCTCGGGAATCGCCACGGCCAAGCTCTTGATGGCCGTCGGCTGCCGGCGCGTCATCGGATGCGACCGGGCGGGAAGCCTTTATCGCGGCCGGACCGAGCACATGAATCCGGTCAAGCAGTGGTTCGCGGAGCACACGAACCCCCGGCGCCTTCGAGGCAGCCTGGCTGACGCGCTCCGGGGCGCCGACGTGTTCATCGGGCTCTCCGGGCCGGGCGTCGCCATTCGGCGCGACATCCGCCGGATGGCCCGGAGTCCCATCGTGTTCGCGATGGCGAATCCCACCCCGGAGGTCATGCCGGAAGAGGTTCGCGGCATCGTCAAGGTCATGGCGACCGGACGGTCCGACTATCCGAACCAGATCAACAACGTGCTCTGCTTCCCGGGATTCTTCCGGGGGCTCCTGGACGTGCGCGCCCGCGGGGTCAACGAGGAGATGAAGATCGCGGCCGCCCGGGCGATCGCATCGATCATCCAGCCGAGCGAGATCGCGGAGGACTACGTCATCCCGTCCGTGTTCGATCGGCGCGTCGTGGAAGCGGTCGCTGACGGCGTGGCCGAGGCGGCGGCACGAACCGGCATCGCGCGCCGCCGTCGCCGGCCGGCTCCGGCGGTCGCGGCGGAGGCGTGAGGGCCGGCGCGGCGACCTCGCCGGCCGGGCGTGTGCGCGTCAGACGAGCCCGCGCCGGGTCGCGCCCCGGTGACCGTTGGAGAGTCCGGCGAGGTGACTGTCACGATCACGATGGCAGGTGCAGGAGGATCGGTGAGGTGAACATAGCAAACGTCCTGGCCAGCAAGGGCGGGGCGGTGGCCACCATCGGGCCCGACCAGACGGTGAGGGAAGCCCTGGAGCTCTTCGCCAAGCGAAACATCGGCGCGCTCGTCGTGGTGGACGACGCCCACCGGCCGGTGGGGATGATCACGGAGCGAGGCATCCTTCGCTCAGCGCTGACGAACGACCACGTGCTCGTCGTGACCGTCGGGGTGGTGATGACGAGAGATGTTGTCCTGGGACACCCCAGCGACGATCTCATGTCTGTTGCGCACACCATGATCGAGAAGCGAATCCGCCATCTACCCGTGATGGAGCATGGGAAGCTGGTCGGGATCGTGTCGCTCGGTGATCTCGTCAAGGCGCAGCGGGACCACTACGAGGGGCAGGTCGTGACCCTGGAGACCGCCTCTCGGATTGACAAGTCCTCGAACCGGAGATCCCTTCCATTTCCAGGGGCCAGGACGCTGGCGCGCGTCGCCAACCCGGCGGCCCGGATCCGCGGGACGGCCGGCCTCGCCGAGAGGAGCACGGCGCGCCCCACACGGGACGGGCGGCTTGCCAGGCCGCACCTTCCAGGTGGGACGGTGCCGGGCGGTCGTCAGGCCATGCCGACGCGCTTGGCGCCTCGGCGGAACAGCGCCGCGCCGTTCGGATCGAACCGGAAGGCTGCCAGGAAGTCCTTGATGCCGTACCCGGGATGCGCGCGCCGCAGCGTGGCGGCCCATGCGCGCGCCTGGTCGAGCGAGCCCGCGAGCGCCAGGCTGAAGGCGGCGATCGCGAGGATGTGCGGGTGCGCGTTGGGGCGGGAGGCGGCTTTGACCGCCCAGCCGGCGGCCTCCTCGAACCGGCCGAGGCGGACGAGCGCCATGGCCCGCGCGCCGAGCATGCCGAACAGGAGAGGGTCGAACGGGCTCAGCCGGCGCGAGTGATCGGAGGCCGCGATCGCGGCGTTCGCGTCGCCGGTCTGCGAGTTGACGAAGGCGAGCGTGTAGTGACCCAGCGCGAAGTTGGGGCTCAGGTCGATGGCTTGTTCGAGCTCGCCGACGGACTGGTCGTCCTGGCCGCGCAGCCAGAGCGCGCGGCCCATGGCCCAGTGGGCGGCCGGGTCGCGATCGTCGGCCATCAGGCTCTGCGTGGCGGCGTCGAAGGCCCGGTCGATCGCCGGCTCGCGCTTCGCCCAGCCCTGGAAGGCGCTCTGGAAGTGGGTGAAGGACAGGCCGGCGTAGGCGCGCGCGAAGGTCGGGTCGAGGCGCACCGCGGTCTCGAAGAATCGGCGGGCGCGGTCGTTGTCGGCCTTGCTGAACCGGTACATGTGCCAGAGACCCCGGTGGTGCGCCCCCCACGCGTCCAGCGAGCTCGGCGGGCGCAGGATCGCGCGATTGCGCTCGATCGTCTCGATCTCGCTCGCGACCGAGGCGACGATCCGGTTGCCGATCTCCTCGATGACGACGAACGCGTCGTCCAGCTTGTGCTTCAAGACCTCCGCCCAGACGATCCGGGCGGTCCGTGTCTCGGTCAGCTCGACCGTCACCGTGAGGCGCTTCCCGTCGCGCTGGATGGCGCCGCTCACGATGTAGTCCACGTTCAGCATCCGGCCGGCTTCCTCGGGGCCGACGTGTCGGGCGTGCAAGGCGAACACGGTCCCCTCGGCGATGACGAAGAGGATGCGCAGCTTGGCGAGCCGGGTGATGACGTCGTGCGCCAGCGCGTCGGCGACCCCACCGCGCGGGTCGGCCATGGCGGACCGGTCGACGAACGGCATCACCGCGACGGACGCGCGACGAGACGCCGGGATGACGACGGTGTCGTTGCCGGCGGGGGACGCCGAGGGCGCGGAGACCTGGACGCCCGGCGCGGCGGCCGCCCGCGCCCGCGCCGCCCGCCAGGCGTCGCGAATCGGCGCGACGTCGAGGCCCTCGCCCTCGAACAGCCGGGCGGCCGCGGCCAGGTGCTCCTCGCCTTCCCGGATCTGGCCCCGCCGGGCGAGCGCGCCCAGCAGGAGCTCGTGGACGCGGGGGTCGAAGGGCGCGAGCTGGAGCCACTGCTCGAGGTGCGGCACCGCCTCGGCGTCCGGCACGCGCTTGACGAGCTGCTCCAGCAGGGTGACGTGCCAGCCGCGGAATCGCCGACGCTGGGCGGTCAGCCACCCCTCGAAGACCGGGCTGCGGCCAATCTCGAGGCCCTCCAGGAGCTCGCCGCCGTACAGCGCGGCCAGCGCGCGCTGCCGGTCCGGCGGGAGCTTCTCGATGCCGTCGCCAGCCGCGCGGGTGATCTCCACCGCGTCGACGAGGCAGTCCGATAGGTCGAGCCAGACGGTGTCGCCGCGGGTCTGGACCCGGCGGCGCCCGCGCTGATCGACGAGGTTCCGGACCTTGCTGAGGCACCACCGGAGCTCGCCGCGCGGATCGTTCGGGACGTCCCAGAGGAGCTCGCACAGCTGGCTCCGCGTCGCCGGCCGCGGCGCCAGGGCCAGGTAGGCGAGGAGCGCCCGCACCTTGCGGGACGCCGGCAGCGTGACGAGCGCGCTCCCGCGCCAGATCGTCAGGCGCCCGAGCATCCGGACGTGGATGGCGGCCGTCTGACCCGGCCGGCCGAGCCCGACGAATTCCTCGGGAATTCCCACGGCGGCTACCACGGTGGCTCCCACGCCCGGGCACTACGCTCGCGATCGACGGTCACGGTCCGCAGACGCGCGGGCTCGGACGACCGCCGTGGCCGATGCGAGACGAGACAGCGAAGGACGACGAGGAGAGCTGACATGGACGCAAGCACCGTAGCCATGACCCGGACCGTGGAGCCCGCGCTCGAGGCGCTCAAGGCGCGCCAGCGGGCCGCCTGGTCCTCGGGCGATTATGCCATCGTCGGGACGACCCTGCAGATCGTCGGCGAGGAGCTGTGCGAGGCCGTCGACGTCCGCGCGGGGCAGAAGGTGCTGGACGTCGCCGCGGGCAACGGCAACGCCTCGCTCGCGGCCGCGCGCCGATGGTGCCACGTGGTCGCCTCCGACTACGTGCCCGCGCTGCTCGAGCGCGCCCGGGAGCGCGCCGCCGCCGAGCGGCTCGACATCGAGTTCCGCGAGGCCGACGCCGAGGCGCTTCCGTTTCCGAGCGAGAGCTTCGACGTCGTCGTGTCGACGTTCGGGGTGATGTTCACCCCCGACCAGGAAATGGCGGCGAGCGAGATGCTCCGCGTCGTGAAGTCCGGCGGCAAGATCGGGCTCGCCAACTGGACGCCCGAGGGCTTCATCGGCCAGGTCTTCAAGACGATCGGCCGCCACCTCCCGCCGCCTCCGGGCGCCAGGTCGCCGGCGCTCTGGGGCACCCGGGCGCGGATCGCCGAGCTGTTCGGGCTCCACGCCGCCGCGATCTCGACGGCGCAGCGGACCTTCGCGTTCCGCTACCGCTCGCCGGCGCACTGGCTCGAGGTCTTCGGGAGCTACTACGGCCCGCTCCTCAAGGCCTTCGCCGCACTCGAGCCGGCGTCGCGCGCGGCGCTCGAGCGCGATCTCGCGGGGCTGATCGACCAGTTCAACCGCGCGCGGGACGGCTCCGTGGTCGTGCCCGGCGAGTACCTCGAGATCGTCGTCACCAGAGACTGACGAGCGTGGGCCTGAGCCCACAGGAAAGGAAGAAGCCATGAACCATGCTGGACGTTCCCTGGGAGTCATCCGCATCACCGCCGTGGCGCTGGGCCTCGGCGCCACCCTCGCCTTCGCGCCGTCGCCGGACGCCGGTGAGATGCACCACACGGTCGTGCCCGCCGACGCGGTCAAGTGGGGCCCGGCCCCGCCGTCCCTGCCGACGGGCGCGCAGGCCGCTGTCCTTCTGGGCAGCCCGGCGAAGGAGGGGCCCTTCGTGCTCCGGCTGAAGTTCCCGGCCGGCTACGCCGTGCCGCCGCACCGCCACTCGAAGGACGAGATCCTCACCGTGATCGCGGGAGGCTTCGCGGTCGCGTCCGGGGAGAAGCTGGACCGCACGGCGAGCCCGTTCCTGGCGCCGGCGAGCTTCGTCCGCCTCCCGGCCGGGATGCCGCACTACGCCTGGGTCGAGACGGAGACGGTCGTCCAGATCAACGGCGTCGGTCCGTTCGACGTGACGTACGTCGATCCCAAGGACGACCCGCGCAACAAGTAGGAGACCGGCGAGACCCGGGGACCGTCACCGTCGACGCGTGCGGCGGAGCGGTGATCGGTCCCCGGGTACCTCGGGAAGGCACCGCCGTTCCGATCGACACGCACGAGGCGTCAGCCGGGGTCCCCGGCCGATGAGGCATAATGGCCAGCGGATGACGCTCGCGACGCGGCCGAAGCGCCTGGGGTTCTTCACGCGCCTCCTCGACGAGGCGGACCCCGCCGAGCGATACCGGCTGGCGACCGCGCAGATCGTCCACGCCGAACGGGTCGGCTTCGACTCGGCCTGGATCGCCCAGCATCACTTCCACGAGGACGAGGGCGGTCTTCCCGCGCCGCTCGTCTTCCTGGCCCAGGTCGCCGCCCGGACCTCCCGGATCCGCCTCGGGACGGGGATCGTGACGCTGCCGCTGGAGCTGCCGGTCCGGGTGGCCGAGGACGCCGCCGTGCTCGACCTCATGTGCGGTGGCCGCCTGGAAGTCGGCGTCGGCAGCGGAGGCAACCTGTCCGCGTACGCGGCATTCGGCCAGGACGGCGCGGAGCGCGGGAAGGTGCTGGCCGCGCACCTCCAGGTGCTGCGCGACGCCTGGGCGGGGCGGCCGCTGCCCGGCGGCGGGGACCGGCTGTATCCGCCGAACCCGAGCCTGCTCGAGCGCGTCTGGCAGGCGACGTTCTCGGTGGACGGCGCCCGGCGAGCCGGCGCCGCGGGGGACGGCCTCATGCTGTCGCGCACGCAGCCCCGGCCGGCCGACGCGCCCGACCTGTCGCTGGCCGAGATCCAGAACCCGATGATCGACGCCTACCTGGCGGCCCTGCCCGCTGGCCGGGCGCCTCGCATCCTCGCCTCGCGCACGGTGTTCGTGGCCGACGACGGTGGGGAGGCCCGGCGCCTCGCCGCGATTGGGCTCAGGCGGCATCAGGCGTACCTGGCCGGGATCGGCCGCGGTCTCGGCGTCGACTCGCTGGACGCGATGATCGCCGCCATGGACGCGCATCTCGGCACGGCGGACGACGTGATCGACTCACTGCAGGCGGACAGCGCGCTTGCGCGGGCGACGGACGTGGCGGTCCAGGTGCACTCGATCGATCCGCCCCATCCCTTCATCCTGAGATCGATCGAGCTGATCGCCGCGTCGGTGGCGCCGATGCTCGGCTGGGGGCGCGAGACGGAGCGCCTCCGGCCGTATGGCGTGACCACCGAGCCGACGGGACGCTGAGGATGGCCGGGACGGACGCCGACGTCATCGACGAGCTGGTCGGGATCACGCCGGGATCCCCGCTGGCCGCCATCCGCGCCCGGAGACCCGATGCGCGACTCCACGCGCAGGCGACGTACCGCGCGCTGTTCGAGCCGGCGTCGCCGGGCAGCTTCGCCGTCGAGGAGCGGTTTGCGGTGGGCATGTTCGTCGCCGGGCTCCACCGCGCCGCGGCGGTCTCGGATCACCTCGCCGCGCGGCTCGTCCGGAGCGGTGCTCCCGCGGCGAGCCGAGCGGCCGTCGACGCCGCCGTCGCGGTGGCCGCGGCCGCCGGGCCCTACGGGCGCTACCCGACCGGGCCGCTGAGCCGCGAGGACGCCGCCGGTCCTCGCTATCGCGCGGGGGCTGACGTCCGTCGAGTGCTCGGTCCGCGCCTGGCCGCGGCGTTCGAGCACGCGCACCTGCTCGTGTTCCACCCGCGCGACGCCGCGCCGGCGGATCTCCAGGCGCTGCTGGACGCCGGCTGGTCCACGACCGACGTCGTGACCCTCTCCCAGCTCGTCGCCTTTCTGTCCTTCCAGATCCGGGTCGTCGCCGGACTGCGTACCCTCGACGGCCGTCCGTGACGCGGGAGGCCCCGGCATGAGCGACAAGGTCCTGGCGCCCCGGCCCCACGCGGCCCCGACCGCGTTCACGCAGGCCCAGCTCGACTGGATTCCGTGGCTCGAGCCGCTGGCGGTCGAGGCATTGACCCCGCGCCACCTCGCCAGCCTGGTGGACGCCGCGCGCGTGAAGTCGCCGTACTTCCGGCTCCTGGCCCGCGACCCCGACGCGCTGGAGGCCCGGACGCGGACCGACAAGGACATCTTCCACAATCCCGACGCCGGTCTGCCGCGAGCCGAGCGCGAGCTGGCCGCCACCGCGGCGTCCCGCCTCAACGGCTGCCTCTACTGCGCCTCCGTGCACGCGCGCCACGCCGCGACCTACTCGAAGCGCGAGGCCGACGTCGAGCGCCTGCTCGACGACGGTGTCGCCGCCGACCTCGGCGAGCGCTGGAACGCCATCGTCGCGGCATCGGTGGCCCTGACCGCGACGCCGAGCGCATTCGGGCCGGAGCACGTCGATCGCCTGCGCCGCGCGGGTCTCGACGACCTGGCGATCGCCGACGTCGTCCACGCCGCGGCCTTCTTCGGCTGGGCGAACCGCCTGATGCTCTCGCTCGGCGAGCCGGCGGTCCCGACCGGGACCTAGGCGCGGCCCGCCGCCGCGCGGGCGTCCGCGGCGTGGCCCCGCTCAGGCTCCGAGCTCACGACGCCATTGGCACCCGACCCGGAAGCGGCTGCGTTGGAAAGTGAGGACCATGGCCTCGCAGTAGCGCCTTACCCCGAAGTCGCCTGAGCGGCCTGCCCGGGTCCGTGAGCACGGCGGGGCTTCGAGCTACGCGCCTCGGACCGTGCCCTCGCCTTGGGAGTCCGGCCGGTACGCCTCCAGCTCCTCGGCGACCACCGCGCTCACCGTTGCCTCTCCGGTGTCCCGGTCCTGGTGGGTCGCGACGGCCGCCATGATCCGCTCGACAGGCTCGCGCTGGAGCGGCGGCAGAGGCGCGCCGATCGCCGCCCGCTCGACGGCGGCAGCTCCGAGCAGCCGGGCGGCTCGCGCGTGCTGCGCGCGGGCGAATGCGGCCTCGCCGAGCACCTCCAGGCAGCACGCGATCCCGAGGCGATCGGCGAGATCCGACCGGATGCCGAGGCTTTCGCGGCCGAGGTGCTCCGCCCGGTCGAGATCGCCTCCCCAGAGGGCCACCGAGGCCAGCGCGAAGAGCGAGGCGCCGATGCCGCGCCGGTCTCCCAGATCCCGGCGGAGCGCCAGGGCTTCCTCCGCCAGCTGGCGGGCGTCGTCGAGCGCGCCGGTCACGCCGAGCAGCAGCGCGAGACCGTTGAGCGCCACGCCCATCCCCCGACGGTCACCGACCAGCCGGCGGAGGCGGAGGCTCTCCTCGTACATGGGCCGCGCCCCCGCCACGTCGCCCTGGTAGTGAGCGGCATTGGCCAGGTTGTTGAGCTCCTGGGCCGTGCCCCAGGCGTGATCGTTGGCCCGGAACAGCGCCAGCGCCTCCTGACCCAGGACCACGGCCCGCTCGAAGTCGCCCTGGAACCGCCGGGTGCGCCCGAGGTTGTTGAGGGTCAGGGCGAGTCCCTCGTCGTCACCGGCCGCGCGCCAGGAGGGGATGGCCTCCGAGAAGAACGCTTCGGCATCCGCGTAGCGCGCCTGATCGTGGGCGATGACGCCGAGATTGTTCAGGCTGCGGGCGATATCCCGGGGATCGCCGATCTGCCGCCGGAGCCCGAGCGCCTCGGTGTGATGCGCCGCCGCGCTCCGGTAGTCCCCCACGTCGCGCGCGAGGTTGCCGGCGCCATTCAGCGCACGTGCGCGCTCCGCCGGCGCCTCGTGACCCGCGTCGGCCAGGATCGCCCCGAGCCACTTGAGTCCCTCGCGGAGCCCGCCGCGCACTTCCCAGAAGCGCCAGAGCGCCGCGCCGAGCCGGAGACGGAGCACGTCACTCGCCCGGTCCTGGTCGCGCCAGCTCAGCGCGGCCTGAAGGTTGTCGTACTCGGTCTCGAGGCGATCGAGCCACGCGATCTGCTCGGGTCCGCGGCTCCGGCGCTCGGCTTCCTCGGCCAGCGCCAGGAACCACTGCTGGTGCCGGCCGCGGAGCCATGCGACCTCGCCGGCCGCCTGCGCCCGCTCCTGGCAGTACTCCCGGATCGACTCGAGCAGCCGATACCGGGCGACCGCGGCCCCGGAGTCGCCGGTCTCGACGAGGACCATGGACTTGTCCACGAGCTGGGCCAGGAGGTCGAGCGCCTGGGAGGCGTCGAGCTCGGGTCCGGCAGAGATGCCCTCGACCGCCTCGAGGGTGAACCCACCCGCGAACACCGACAGGCGCCGGAGCAGCGTCTGCTCCGGCTTGGAGAGGAGGTCGTGGCTCCAGTCCAGCGCGGCGCGCAGCGTCTGCTGGCGCGGCTCGACTGTCCGGCTGCCTCCCGTGAGGAGCCGGAACCGGTCGTTCAGCCGCGCCACGATCTGCTCGACGCGGAGGACGCGCACGCGGGCCGCCGCCAGCTCGATGGCGAGCGGGAGGCCGTCGAGCCGCCGGCAGAGCTCGGCGACCGAGGCGGCATTCGCGGCCGTGATGGCGAAGGTCGGCGCCACCAGCCGGGCGCGCTCGACGAAAAGCCGGACGGCCTCGGACCTCGCCAGGCGATCGGGCGCCACCTCGCGCTCGTCGGGCACGGCGAGCGACGGCACCTGGAACGTGCTCTCGCCCGGGATGTTGAGGCGCTCGCGGCTGGTCGCCAGCACCGCGAGCCGGGGACACGCGCGGAGCAGCGCCTCGACGAGCGCAGCGCACGTCTCCACGACGTGCTCGCAGTTGTCGAGGATCAGGAGCGCCTGGCGGCGGGCGAGCGCGGTGGCCAGGAGCTCGCGGGGCGGCCGGGCGGCGTCCTCGTGGAGACCCAGGGCGGCCGCGACGGCCTGCGCCACCAGGGCCGCGTCCGGCACGGTGCCGAGCTCGACGAACCAGACGCCGTCCGGGTAGCGCTCCCGGAGCTGCGGGCCCGCCGTGAGGGCGAGCCGGGTCTTGCCGACGCCGCCGGTGCCGAGGAGCGTCACCACCCGGTGGGCGCCGAGGAGGCGGTCGACGTTGCGCAGCTCCTGCTCCCGGCCGATCAGGCTCGTCACGGGAAGGGGCAGCGTGACCGGCGCGCGCTCCGCCGACGCATCGGTCGGGCCCACGGGCTCCGTCGCGCCGGGCGCCCGCTCCGGGGCCAGGCCGTGCTTGTCGATGCGATACCGGAGCTGGCTGCGACTCAGACCCAGACGGGCCGCGGCGCGCGAGACGTTCCACCCCGTGTCACGCAGGACCTGTTCGACCCGTTCCGGTCCGATCTCGCCCGCGGCATCCGGCTCCGCCTCTGCCGCGTCTGCGGCGCGCCCCTTCGAGCGGGCGGGGGACGGGGAGAGCTCCAGGGCCGCCGCCGGCAGCTCGGACGCCTCGGTGAGGAGCACGGCGCGGGTGATGACGTTCTTCAGCTCGCGGATGTTGCCGGGCCACTCGTGACCGCGGAGCGCGGCGCGCGCGTCCGCCGTCAGCGTCTTCGGCGGCCGCGCGGTCCCGGCGGACGCCTCGCGCAGAAAGCGCTCGGCGAGGGGCAGGATGTCGTCCGGCCGATCGCGGAGGGCCGGCAGCCGCACCGTGATCACCGCCAGGCGGTGGTAGAGGTCCGAGCGGAACCGGCGCTCGCGGGCGGCGACCTCCAGGTCCTCGCTGGTCGCCGCGATGATCCACACGTCGACCGGCTCACCGCGCGTCGCCCCCAGGCGTCGCACCGTGCCTTCCTCGAGGACCGTCAGGAGCTTGGCCTGGGACTCCGTCGGCAGGAGCGCGACCTCGTCGAGGAACAACGTGCCGCCGCCCGCCTCCTGCACGAGCCCGGGCTTGGCGTGCTTCGCGTCCGTGAACGCGCCACGCTCGAAGCCGAACAGCTCGGCTTCCAGGAGGTTCGACGGGATCGCCGCGCAGTTGACGTCGACGAAGGCGCCCTCGGCCCTTGGACCGGCCCGGTGGAGCAGGCGGGCCACCATGCTCTTCCCGACCCCCGTCTCGCCCAGGAGGAGGACCGACGCAGGCCGCCGGGCCTGGGCCTGGCCGACGAGGAGGCGCCGGAGCGTCTCGCGGACGCCCGCCATCGCCGAGCTCTCCCCGATGAGCTCGCCCAGGCGGTCGATGTCCACGATGGCGTCCCCCGTTTCCTCGGCCCGGTCCCTGGAAGGTCTCGCGGCGGGGCGTCGACGCCCCGCGGCCATTGGCTAGCCAGTGGCTGACCAGCGGCTGACCCGCGTCGCGCCCGAGTCGGGCCCGCCCGAGATCCTCGCCATCCTACCGATTATTCAGGCGAAACACCAACGCAGACGCCCTGGCACTGCCCTTGCCCTAGCGTGTCCCCGTGACGTCGCGCTCGAGACCGAGCCCGACGGTCGAGAGAGGCACACAACGGGCCGGTCCTCCTCGCAGGAGGACGGCAACCCAGGAGGTCGCCATGAAGCTTCCACCGAGCCCGCCGCTGTCGAGCCTGCTGGTCGCCGCGTTTCTGGCCGTCGTGGGATGGCTGGCCTTCACGGCATTCGCCGGCCCCCAGACCCCGATCGACGGGGCCGTGTCCGACCCCGCGCCGGTCATCGTGCCCCAGGCCGGGCATCAGCACGCGCCGCTCCCGGCTGGCGCTCCGGCCGCCGCGGTGGCGCCCAAGGCCGGCGCCGACGCGCCTCGGGCCGCCGCCCCGGCCGGCCGGGTGCTGGGCGCGGAGAGCGAGATCGGGAAGGGGACCGTCTCGACGTACACGGAGATCAGCGCGCAGGGCGAGCTCCGGACGATCGGCATCGTCTTCTCGCCGGGCGCCCTGGACGGCCTGCCCACGGACGGCTCGGACTTCCACCACTGCTTCGACAAGAACCAGGACGGCGCCGTGGACCGGGCGACCGAGTGCCTCCACAGCTTCGAGCACGTGCTGCCGCTCCCGGATGCCGTGGCGCGGCGCAAGGACGTGCCGTTCAAGTGGGTGCTGCTCAACTGGAACCCGCACGGCCACATGCCGCCCGGCATCTACGACCTGCCGCACTTCGACGTGCACTTCTTCATGGAGCCGATCGCGAAGATCTTCGCGCTCCAGGCCGGCCCGTGCGGGCCGGAGCTGATGCGCTGCGATCAGTTCGAGGTGGCGAAGCAGCCGGTGCCGTCGAACTACATCCACCCCGACTTCAAGGACGTGGACGGCGTGGTGCCGGCGATGGGCAACCACCTCGTGGACCTGACGGGCCCGGAGTTCCAGAAGCAGCCCTTCACGCGGAGCTGGATCTTCGGGTCATACGGCGGGCGGATCATCTTCTACGAGGAGATGGTGGCCCACCGGACCCTCGTCAACACGACCCAGTCATGCTCGCCGATCAAGCAGCCGAAGGGCGTGGCGACGGCCGGTTACTACCCGACCCTCTCGTGCCTCCGCCACGACGCGACGACGGGCGACACCACGGTGTCGCTCGAGCAGTTCGTCTTCCGCGCCGCCAGCGCCCCGGAGCCCTGAGCGGCGGCCTGACGGGCCGGCGCCCGCTCGCGCGCGATCCAGGTCGCGACCGCGAGCGGGCGCCGCCGCGCTTCCGCAGCCTCTATCGGCGCGGGGCCGGCTTCTTCCGCGACGTGGCCCGACCCTTCCGGGCCGCGGAGGCTCGCCGGGGCCGGCGGACGGCCCGCACCTTCCCGGTGCCGCCACTTCCGCAGAAGAACCGGTCGCCGCCGTCGGACTCGAGCCCCGAGACGTTCACGCCCGGCGGCATCGCGAGTCGCTCCAGGACCTTTCCCGTCCGGGGATCGACCCGCCGCAGCTCGCTCTCGTCGTCCTCCCAGGTGCCGTGCCAGAGCTCGCCGTCGACCCAGGTGACTCCGGTGACGAAGCGGTTCGACTTGATGGTGCGAAGGATCGCCCCGGTCTCGGGATCGATCTGATGGATCTTCCGGTCCCGGTACTGCCCCACCCAGAGTGTTCCCTCGGCCCACGCGAGCCCCGAGTCGCCGCCGTCGCCCGGCGCCGGGATCGTGGCGAGCACCCGGCCGGTCTTCGGATCGATCTTCTGGATGCGACGCTCGGCGAGCTGGAACAGATGGCGGCCGTCGAAGGCCGTTCCGGCATCGCCGGCGACGTCGAGCGAGCGCACCGTCTTCCCGCTCGCCGGATCGAGGGCCTTCAGCGTGGCTCCGGCGGCGAACCAGACGCGCTTCCCGTCATAGGTGACGCCGCCGACGGCGTCGACACCCGGAAAGGGTCCGTACTCCCGGACGATCTCGGCCGCGGTTGGTTTCATGCATTCATCCTAGCCACTCGGGAGTGGCGCGGGGAGTAACAAGAGCGTCGTGAATCCCGGCACGGGCGGGGTCATCCAGCGCCGCGCCCGGCCGCGGCCGAGCGGCTGGACCTTGCCGGCGGCCGCGAGCGAGTCGAGCGCCCGCTGCACGGTGCGCTGGCTGGCTCCGAGCGCGAGGGCCAGGGCCGAGCTCGACCACGATTCGCCGTCGGCGAGGAGGGCGAGCATCGCCCCGCGCTCGCCTTCGACGGGCGGCGCCAGCACGGCCACCTCGCGGGCGCGTCTCGGCTCGAGCGCGAACCCGCGCTTCGTCGCGCTGACGCCGCCGAGCGTCCGGAGCGCCGCGCGCAGCCGTCCGACCTCGACGCGCAGCCGCGCCCGAAACGAGGTATCGGCGAGCGGGGCGCCGAACGCCCGCGCGACGAGCGTGTCCCGCGACACGTCGCCGGGCCACGCCTCGCCCAGCGCCCGGGCCAGCTCGAAGAGCACCGGACGCCGGGCGAGCGAGACCACCGTGCGCGCATCGCGCACGGCCCGGCGGCACGCGTCCACGACCAGCGTCCTCGACGTCAGCAGGGCCTCGACCTCCTCGAGCCGGAGGGGGCGCTCCTCGCCCCTCGCGATCAGGCGCGCCGCCGGCGCGCCCAGGACGAGGGCGGCGCCGTCGACCTCCGCCGCCAGGGCGGGAATGCGCGCGTCACGCGCGGCGCGCTCGGCACGGGCGAGCGCCGCGCGCGCCGCCTTCGGCCGGAGCCGGCGCAGCGCGATCCCCGCGGCCACCAGCTCGTGGACCGCCCGGTGCGCGGACGGGAGGGCCGAGGGGTCGAGCCCGGCGAGCGCGCGCTCCGCCTCGTCGACGTGGCCGATCAGGAGGAGTCGCCGGATGCCCAGGTACCGGGCGTACGCGGCGTTCACCCGGTCGCCGTGCTCCTCCAGCGTCGCCCGCGCGGCCTCGAGCGCTCGCGCGCGCCAGCCCAGATCGCGCGAGACGAGGGCCACCTCGGCCTCGGCGACGACGCACCGCGCGCGGGCCACCGCCTCGCCCGGACCGAAGGCCCGCGCCGCGCGGCGCAGGAGCGTCCTCGACCGGGCGTGATCGCCGAGCTGCGCCATCGCGATGCCCCGGAGCGCGAGCGCGGGGGCGTCGTCGCGCAGGGCGACCCGCTTCAGCGCGGCGAGGGGATCGCCGGCGGCGAGGGCGCGCGCGGCGGCGGTGATCAGGGAGTCCATCGGAATCCCGCCACACTTGTCACTCCCATGGTTCCGCCATCCGGCGTCAAGTGTATCGCGTGGCCAGGAGCCACGGAGACGTGGCGAGAACCGAACCGACACCCGAGAGAAGGAGACAGGCACCATGACGAAGCACAAGACCGGAACCCGCCAGGAGTGGCTCGCGGCGCGGCTCAAGCTGCTCGACGCGGAGAAGAAGCTCACGCGGAAGAGCGACGAGCTGGCGCAGCGGCGCCAGGAGCTGCCGTGGGTCCGGATCGACGAGAAGTACGGGTTCGAGACGGAGGAGGGGAGCGCCTCGCTGGCCGACCTCTTCCGGGGCCGCTCGCAGCTCCTCGTCTACCACTTCATGTTTGGACCCGACTACGCCGCCGGCTGCCCGTCCTGCTCGATGATCGCCGACGGCTTCAACGGGTTCGCCGTGCACCTGGCCAACCACGACGTGATGCTCTGGGCCGTGTCGCGGGCGCCGCTCGCGAAGCTCGAGGCCTACAAGCGGCGGATGGGGTGGACGTTCCCCTGGGCGTCCTCGTTCGGCAGCAGCTTCAACGCCGACTTCGCCGTGGGGTTCACCGAGAAGCAGCAGCGCGAGGGTGGCATCGAGTACAACTACCGGCGCGAGGCGGCGTGGCAGTGGCGCGAGGGCTCGGAGCGCGGCGGCGAGGGGCCCGTCGCCGAGTTCGCGGCCATGACCGGGACCGACGTGCCCACGTACATCCGGGAGCGGCCGGGCGTGAGCGCGTTCGCCCTCGACGACGGCGTCGTCTACCACACGTACTCCGCCTATGCGCGCGGACTGGACGGCCTCTGGGGCAGCTACCAGTGGCTCGACCGCGCCCCCCGGGGACGCAACGAGGAGTCGGGCGTGTGGTGGCGCCGCCACGACGAGTACGGGAAGCGCTGAGGGACGCCATGGTGACCGCGGCGCAGACTGCGAGACCGGAGATCTCTCGACGCATGGCGTCCGAGCGAACGTCCCGCCACGCGTTCCTCGGCGTCTCGGCGGTGCTCTTCGCGGCCAGCGCCGCGGTCACGATCCGGTGGTGCCTGTCCATGTCCGAGATGGGGGAGATGCCGATGCCCGGCGGCTGGACGATGTCGATGGCGTGGATGCGGCGGCCCGGGCAGACGTGGCCCGGAGCCGCCGTGTCGTTCCTCGGCATGTGGGTCGTCATGATGACGGCGATGATGCTGCCGTCGCTGGTCCCGGTGCTGTGGCGCTACCGGCAGTCGATCGCCCGGACGGGGGAAACGCGCCTCGGCGGGCGGACCGCGCTCGTGGGCGCGGGCTACTTCCTCGTGTGGGCCCTGATCGGCATGGCCGTGTTTCCGCTGGGCGTCACCCTCGCGGCGGCCGAGATGGGCCAGCCGGCGCTCGCGCGCGCCGTGCCGATGGCGATCGGTGTGGTCGTCCTGCTCGCCGGCGCGCTCCAGTTCACCGCGTGGAAGGCGCGTCACCTGGCCTGCTGTCGGAGGGCGCGCGGACGCGAGCGAGCGTCGCCCGAGGACGCCCGCGCCGCCTGGCGTCACGGCCTCCGCCTGGGCCTCCACTGCAGCAGTTCCACCGCCGGCCTGACGGCGATCCTGCTGGCCGTGGGAGTCATGGATCTTCGGGCGATGGCCGTCGTGACGGCGCTCGTCACCGTCGAGCGGCTCGCGCCGGCCGGGGCGCGCGTCGCGCGAGCCATCGGGGCCGTCCTGGTGGGGGCCGGGGCGCTGCTGGTCGTGCGAGCGGCCGGCCTCGGATGAGACCGGCCGCGTGGTCTACCGGGAGGGCGCGGCGCGGGTGGCCGCTCGGACCACCCGCGCCGCCCGGGAGTTACGCCAGGTCGTAGCGATCGAGGGTCATCACCTTGTTCCAGGCCGCGACGAATTCACGGACGAACTGCTCCTGTCCGTCCGAGCTGCCATAGACCTCGGCCAGAGCCCGGAGCTGCGAGTTCGACCCGAAGATCAGATCGACGCGCGTGCCGGTCCACTTCGCCTTGCCCGTCTTGCGGTCTCGTCCCTCGTACACGCCCTTGCTGTCCGCCGTCCCCTTCCACTCCGTGCCCATGTCGAGCAGGTTCACGAAGAAGTCGTTGGTCAGCGTCCCCGGCCGCTTGGTGAACACGCCGTGCTTGGTCCCTCCGACGTTGGCCCCCAGCACGCGCAGGCCGCCGACCAGCGCCGTCATCTCCGGCGCCGTCAGGGTCAGCAGCTGTGCCTTGTCGATCAGCAACTCCTCGGCCGGCATGGGGAACTCTCCCTTGACGTAGTTGCGGAAGCCGTCGGCGACCGGCTCGAGCGGGGCGAAGGAGTCCACGTCGGTCTGCGCCTGCGAGGCGTCCATGCGTCCCGGCGTGAAGGGCACGGTCACCTTGAGGCCGGCATTCTTCGCCGCCTGCTCCACGGCCGCGCAGCCGCCGAGAACGATCAGGTCGGCGAGCGAGACCTTCTTGCCGCCGGACTTCGTGCCGTTGAACTCGGTCTGGATGCCCGTGAGCGTCTTGAGCACCTTCGCCAGCTGGGTCGGCTGGTTGACTGCCCAGTCCTTCTGCGGCGCCAGACGGATGCGCGCGCCGTTCGCGCCGCCGCGCTTGTCGGAACCGCGGAAGGTCGACGCCGACGCCCAGGCGGTCGACACCAGCTGCGAGACCGTCAGGCCCGAAGCCAGGATCTTGGCCTTGAGCGCGGCGATCTCCTTCGGGCCGACCAGCTTGTGATTGACCGCGGGGATCGGGTCCTGCCAGATGAGCTCCTCGGCGGGCACCTCCGGGCCGAGATAGCGCGCCCGCGGGCCCATGTCCCGGTGCGTCAGCTTGAACCAGGCGCGGGCGAACGCGTCCGCAAGCTGGTCCGGGTTCTTGAGGAAGCGCCGGGAGATCTTCTCGTAGGCAGGGTCGAGCCGCAACGAGAGGTCCGTGGTCAGCATCGTGGGTCCGCGACGCTTCGACGGATCGTGCGCATCCGGAATCGTGCCGGCGCCGGCGTTGTTCTTCGCCCTCCACTGGTTCGCGCCGGCCGGGCTCTTCATCGGCTCCCATTCGTATCCGAAGAGGTTCTCGAGGAAATTGTTGCTCCACTTGGTCGGTGTGCGGGTCCAGGTGACGTCCAGGCCGCTGGTGATGGTGTCGCCGCCCCGCCCGGTGCCGAAGGTGCTCGTCCAGCCGATGCCCTGGGCCTCGATGTCACCCGCTTCCGGGTCGAGTCCCACGTGCGACGAGGGGCCCGCGCCATGGGTCTTGCCGAAGCTGTGGCCGCCGACGATCAGCGCGACGGTTTCCTCGTCGTTCATCGCCATGCGCGCGAAGGTCTCGCGGATGTCCCTGGCCGCCGCGATGGGATCCGGGTTGCCGTTCGGGCCCTCCGGGTTGACGTAGATCAGCCCCATCTGCACGGCCGCGAGCGGATTCGCCAGGTCCCGCACCCCGGAATAGCGCTTGTCGGCGCCCAGCCAGGCCTTCTCGGCGCCCCAGAAGACGTCCAGGTCCGGCTCCCACACGTCCGGGCGACCGCCGCCGAAGCCGAAGGTCTTGAATCCCATCGTTTCGAGGGCGACGTTGCCGGCGAGAATCATCAGGTCGGCCCAGGAGATCTTGCGGCCGTACTTCCGCTTGACCGGCCAGAGGAGCCGCCGCGCCTTGTCCAGGCTGACGTTGTCCGGCCAGCTGTTCAGCGGCGCGAAGCGCTGCTGGCCCCGGCCGCCGCCGCCGCGGCCGTCGCCGGTGCGGTAGGTGCCGGCGCTGTGCCACGCCATGCGAATCATGAAGGGCCCGTAGTGGCCGAAGTCCGCCGGCCACCACTCCTTCGAGTCGGTCATCACCTTGGCGAGGTCCTTCTTCAGACCTGCGTAGTCGAGGCGCTTGAACTCCTTGGCGTAGTTGAAGTCCCGGCCCATCGGATCGGACTTGGAGGAATGCTGGTGCAGGAGGTCCACGCGCAGCGCATGGGGCCACCAATCCCGGTTCGAGGTGGTGCCACCTCCGGAGTGCATGACAGGACACTTTGCTTCGGTCGTCTCGTTACTCATGGTCCGGCTCCTATCAATGTCTGGGTACGGGTAGGAATCACACGTCTTGCGCGTACGGGCCAAGACCCTCCACCGGCAGGACGGGACTCGGGGATCTCGACCGCTGCACACGGCCGAGGAAAGCTGACATGGAGCCCGCTCTCCGTCCGAGGGGGCAGGTGGTCCGTCATCATGCCTCCCGGGACTTGCCGTGCGGCCGATCCACGGCGTGAGCGCTGGCGTCCGATGTCGGACGACGCTTGGCCGGCCGCGCGCGGCCCTGCGCCCGGCACTCCGGGCAATGGCCGAAGAACTCGATCCGGTGATGCGTGATCGCGAGTCCGGTGCGCGCCGCCACCCCTCTTGAGAGCGCTCGCGAGTGCGGTTCGGCAACGGGGGCCTCGACATCCATGATTCGCCCGCACTGGACACACGTGAAGTGATGATGCGCTCGAGTGTTGGCGTCGAAGCGGGCCGGTGGCCCGGGAAGCTCGCCGATCAGCCCCGAGTCGACGAGCATCCGGAGGTTCCGATAGACGGTGCCCAGGCTCACCCCCGGCGCGCGGCGCACGACTAGACGGTGGACCTCCTCGGCGGTGAGGTGCGCCTTTGTGTCCCGCACGACCTCGAGCACCGCGTGGCGCGGAGCGGTCAGTCGGAACCCCCGGCCCCGCAGTGCGACCTCGGTACTCTCGACGCCCGGCAGGCGGCCATCGCGCACCGTCCGACCAGGCCGCGTCTTGGGAGTGATTCTCATTCCCACGTAACAGGACGTTACGGGTGCGCGACGTCCGTGTCAAGACGGAGGGCAGGCGATCACGGGCGGCCGTCGTAGCAACCGGACGGCCTGCGAGTTGCCGCACGGGGGCGCCACCTTGCCCGGCGCGCGGCGCCCGATCGGTTCGGGACGAGACCGGGCCAGCGCGTGGCCGGCCGGGCGGTCAAGTCTCGCGGATCGGGTCGGGCAGGCTTTGGCGGAGGGCCGGGTCGACGAGGCCGGCCCGGACGCGCTCGACGACCTCGCGCGCCCGGGCATGCGCGCGGTCGGCGGCGTCGCGGTCTCCGCGAAGCGCGTGCAGGCGCCCGATCGCCGCGTGCGTCTTCCAGACCTGGGGCGGGTTGGCGATCCGCTCGGCGAACCCGAGCGCCCGGCGGAGCGCGGCCTCGGCGTCGTCCCACCGCCGCTCCCGCGCCGCGATCTCGCCCGTCAGGCGCCACGCCTTGACGAGGTTCTTGCGCGACCCGGTGCGCTCCGCCAGGTCGAGGCCGCGCGCGGCGTGCTCGCGCGCGCGGGCGACGTCGCCGCCGGCCAGCTCCAGCTCGCCGAGGCCCACGAACAGGCGGATCGAGTAGCGGAAGCGCATCCACTCGCTCGTCGTCGGCTCGCGGGAGTAGCGCAGCACGCCTTCCAGCTGCTCGCGGGCGAGGCCGAGCTCGCCGCGGGCGAGCAGGATCTCGCCCAGGTTGAGCGCGGCGTTGGGGAAGGTGCCGGGATCGCTCCGGCGGCGCCCGATCTCGGCGCTCCGGCGATTCAGGTCGGTGGCGGTCTCGAGGTCGCCGAGGTCGGCGTGGAGCCAGCCGAGGCAGTTCAGCAGGCGGTGGTGGATGGCCTCGTCGCCGACCCGCTCGGCCAGGGCGAGCCCCTCGTGGAGCGTTCCCAGCGCGGCGTCGTAGTCGCCCTTGCCGATCAGCGTGAGCCCGTGGAGGAAGAACCCGAAGAGCAGGGGAACCAGAAGGTCGTGCTGGCGCGCCAGCGCGAGGGCCTCCGCCTGGAGGCGCGCGGCCTCCTCGAACTCGCCCGTCCAGTTGTGCATGAGGCCGGCGGCGGAGAGGGACAGCGACCGGTGCACGACGTCGTTGACGGAGAGGCTCGCGGTCATGGCCCGCTTGATGCTCGCGTCGGCCTCCTCGAGACGTCCGGTGACCGCGCCGACCCACCCGATGGTGAAGTGGGCGCGCGGCAACACGACCTGGGCCCCGGCGGACTGCGCCAACTCGAGCGCCGCGCGAGCGGCGGCGACGGCGCCGTCCAGGTCCCGGGCCCACGTCTTGGCCCAGCCGATGTGCCCGAGCGCGACCGCCTCGAGCGCGCGGTCGCCCGTGCCCTGGGCGAGCGCGAGCAGGATCTCCGCCTCGGCGCGCGAGCGGTTGAAGTCGCTGAGGACGAAGTACAGCGTGGACTTCGCCCGGTGGATGGCCGCCACGGTCTCCCGGGCGCCGGCCCCCTCCAGCCGGCCCGCCACCCCGAGGGCCTCGTCGTAGAGGGCCAGAGCCTCGAGCGTCGCGAACGTGCGCGCCGCCTTGTCGGCCGCCTTGACGAGGTACGCGCACGCCGGCTCCCAGGCCTCGGCGCGGGAGAAGTGGTGCGCGAGGACCTCGTAGTGCTCGGCGAGCCGGTCGGCGTACAGCTCCTCGATGGCCCGGCCGATCGCGAGGTGGAGCGCGAGCCGTCGGGGCGGCGGGAGCGAGCTGTAGGCGACCTCCTGTGTGAGCGCATGCCGGAAGGTGTAGGCCGGCTCCGGCGACAGCCCCTTCTCGTAGATCAGCTCGCCGGTCTTGAGCTCCCGGAGCGCCGCGTCGGCCCGGCCCTCCACGGCTCCGACCCGCTCGAGCAGCCGGCCGGTGAAGTCCCGTCCGATCACCGAGGCCACCTGCAAGGTGGTCAGGGGCGCCTCGTCGAGCCGCGACAGGCGCGCCATGATGACGTCGTGCACCGTGTCGGGTACGACGATCTCGTCGACCCCGCGGGTGAGGACGACGCCGGAGCCCGTCGGCCGGACCGCGCCCGTTTCCTGGAGCGAGCGGACCAGCTCCTCGACGAAGAACGGATTGCCCTCCGCCTTGCCGGCGATCAGGCGCTCGAGCGGCTCCGGCAAGGGCTCGTCCGCCAGGAGGGCGCGCGCCATCGCGGCGCTGTCGGTGGCCGACAGCGTGGAGAGCGTGAGCCGCGCGTGGAACGAGCGCTCGGCGACCGGCGACGGGTGGCCGGGACGGAGCGTGAGGATCAGCAGGATGCGCCGGGTGGCCAGGCTGTCCGCCATCAGCTCGAGGAGCTCCCGCGTCGCCGGGTCCGCCCAGTGCATGTCCTCGAAGACGACGACCAGCGGGCGGAGCTCCGAGGCGCGGAGGAAGAGCCGGCGGAGCGCGTCGGAGAGCTCCGCGCGGCGGAGCTTCGGGTCCACGGCGAGGAGCGCGGCATCGCTCTCCTCGACCTGGATGGAGAAGAGGTAGCGGAGGCCGGGAAGCGTCGGGCGGAGGTCGTCCCCGAGCGACGCGACGTGGTGCTCCAGCTTGGCCGCGATCGTGGCGGGCGGATCCGCCTCGTCGACGTGACAGACGCTGCGCACCAGGTCGATCACCGCGTGGAAGGGGATGGAGCGGCCGTAGGACACCGCCTGGCCCTCGAGCCACGTGACCCGGCCCGCGACCTCGCGCTGGAGCTCCTGAACGAGCCGCGACTTGCCGATGCCGGGCTCGCCGACCAGCGACACGATCTGCCCTTGTCCGGCCTCGGCCTGGGCCAGCCGCTCGACCAGGAAGCGCAGGTCGGCGGTGCGGCCTACCAGGCGCGTGGCCCGCGGCGCGACCTCGGCGTGGCTCCCCAGGCGGTATGCGGGAAACACGAGGCCGGCCGCGGCGCCGGCCGGCACGAGCTCCAGGCGCCGGGCGAGGAACGGCGCGGCCCCGCCGCTCACGATGGTCGTGCCCGGCTCGGCCAGGTCGACGAGGGCGTCGAGCACGGCGCGCGGGCGCCGCTTGGAGTCCGCGTCGAGCTGGACCCGGTCGCCGACCCGTCCGACCAGCATCAGCTCGGTGTGGATGGCGAGACGCGGCAGCGGACGCTCGGGATCGGTGGCCCGCGCGCGCGACGCAACCTTCTGCAGCGCGACGGCGACGTGGGCGGCCCGGAGCGGGGCGTCCTCCTCGGGCTCGAGCCCGAACGCGGCGACCACGCCGCGCGGAGAGAGCTCGTCCACCTGGCCCCCGAAGCTCTGAACCTTGTCGAGGACGGCTTCCATGAACCGGCTCACGTCGGCTGCGCCCGGTGAGCCGTCCCCCGGCTGGACGACCGCGCGGAGCAGCGTCACGCGGCGCGGCTCCCAGCGGACGCCCGGGGCCTGCGCCGGCGCCCGCGCGACCGGGGCAGCCGGGCTCTCGGGCGGCTCGGTGGCCGCGGCGGCGTGCGCAGGCGCCCGGCCAGCGCTCAGCCCGAGCTTCTCCGCGCGGTAGCGCAGCGTGTTGCGCGGGATGCCGAGCCGGGCCGCGGCGCGCGAGAGGTTCCAGTCGCTGGCCTCGAGCGCCTCGAGAAGCCGCGCGCGCTCGGCGCCACCGGCGTCCCGGCTCCGCGCCCCGGGCGGCGAGGCGTCGGGCAGTCCCAGCGCCGCGGCGGTCACGGTGCGGGCGTCCGACAGCAGCGCGACGCGCTCCATCGCGTTGGCCAGCTCGCGGACGTTCCCCGGCCAGGGATAGGCGCGCAGCGCGTCGCGCGCGTCGGGGGCGAGCGAGCGCGCCGGCAGGCCGTAGTCCTCGCACGCCTGGGCGAGGAAGTGCTCGGCCAGACGCACGACGTCGTCGCCCCGCTCCCGGAGGGGCGGGAGCCGGACGGGCAGGACGGCGAGGCGATGGTACAGATCCTCGCGGAAGCGGCGCGCGCGGACGGCGTCCTGGAGGTCCTCGCTGGTGGCCGCCACGACCCACGCGTTGGTCGGCTCGCGGCGCGTGCTGCCGAGGCGGCGGACCGCGCCCTCCTCGATGACCTTGAGGAGCTTCGCCTGGAGCGCCTCCGGCATGAGGCCGATCTCGTCGAGGAAGATGGTGCCGCCGTGCGCGGCCTGGAAGAGACCGGGCTTGGCCTGGCGGGCGTCGGTGAACGCGCCCTTCTCGTAGCCGAAGAGCTCGGCCTCCAGGAGGGTCTCCGGGATGGCGGCGCAGTTCACGTCGACGAACGGGCCCTGCGCTCGGGGTCCCGCCCGGTGGAGGAGGTCGGCGAGGAGGCCCTTGCCGGTGCCGGTCTCGCCCAGGATGAGGATGGGGGGCAGCCGGCGTGATCCCTCGCCGGGCCGCCGGAGCAGGCGGAGAAGCTGCTCGCGCACGGCCGTGATCCCGGGGCTGTCACCGAGCATCCGCTCGAGCGCCACCATCGGGGCCATCGTACCCGCCGAGCGACCCCTGTCATAGCCGGTCGCGCGCGCCGTCTCCGAGCCGCCGCCCGGCCCTGCGGCCCTTGACACCCTCGTCGGCCGCCCGGCACGATCGGAGGCGGTGCACGCCTGGTTCCGTGGCTCCTCGGTCGGCCGGACGGCGGCCGCGCCGGCGTCGAGACGATGAGCCGCCCGAGCCGCCTGCCGAGCTGGGTCGTTGCCGCGTCGCTCGCCGTCGTCTCGACGCTCGTCTCCCTCGCGCTCGCCGAGGCGCTTCTTCGAAGGGTGTACCGGCTCGAGGATCTCTTCGCCCAGCGGCAGTACGAGCCGGCCGTCGCCTCCGAGGGCTGGCAGCGCGCTTTCGTGCGCGACTACGGGCGGCTCCGGAAGACGGGCCGGCTGGGCACCGACCTCGGCGGCTACGTGCACGACCCCGAGCTCGGGTGGGACACGCCGAACCACGTCCGCGGACCCCGCGGCTACCCGGTGGAGCGCCAACCGGGCGTGTTTCGCGTGGCCGTCGTCGGCGATTCGTTCGCCTACGGCGCCGAGGTGGGCGACGACGAGACCTTCCCGCATCGCCTCGAGACACGCCTCGCGCGGGGCGAGGTCCTGAACCTGGGCGTGCGCGCCTACGGGATCGACCAGATGGTCCTGAAGTACCTGAAGCGCGGCCGGGCCTATCGCCCGGACCTCCTGATCGTGGCGATCTGGACCCTCGACTACACGCGCACGCCGCTCACCTTCTACCGCTTCGCCAAGCCGCTCTACGTGCTGGACCGGGACACGCGGGCGCTGGCCCTGACGCGGACGCCGATCCCGCCGCCGGACGAGGTGTACGCGACCCTCCGGCGCGAGCTCGGGTTCCTCTCCTACACCTACACCCTGGTCCGCGAGCGGCTCGGCGGCCGGCCCGACGCCGAGACGTACTTCCGGCGGTGGGACCCGCTGGTCCGCGCGGTCCTCGGCCGGCTCGTCGAGACGGCGAGGGCGGACGGCACGCCCGTGCTGTTCCTGCTCATCGAGCACGGCCTCGAGCTCGCGAGCGACGAGGGCGTCGTCACGATGTGCTGCGAGCGGAAGCACCTCCTCGACATCTTCCACGGCCTGGGCGTCGACGCGATCGACGTCGGCGTGGCGCTCTCGAAGCGGCACTCGCGCGCGACGGTATATGACCGCCTGTACATCCACCATCGCGGGGTGCCCAGCGGGCACTTCACGCCGCTCGGCAACGACGCCGTCGCCCGAGAGCTCGCGGACTACATCCGCGGCAAGTTCGGCGCGACCGTCGTCGGCCCGGGCTGAGGTGGCCGGGCGAGCATGACGGGGCGAGGGCCGCTCGCGCGCCTTCGGGTGCCGCCGTGGCGGAAGGTCGCCGCCGGCCTCTGGAACCGGCTCCCGCTCCCGTTCGAGCGGATGGCGGTCCGGATCGACGACGACGCGCCCGGCCGGTCGCCCGTCGATGGCCCACCGCTCAACAAGATCCTCGATCGCGCCGACTGGGAGCATCCGGCCTGGCGCCGCGCGCTGGAGGACCTCGGCTACTCCGCCGACCCGGCCCGCCTCCACCGGAAGGAGTGGGAGTTCGCCCAGGGCGTGTACGGGCTCCGGAAGCTCGGCTGCCTGTCGCCGCGCGCCGCCGCCCTCGGGCTCGGCGCCGGCGCCGAGCCCATCATCTTCTTCCTGGCCGGCCGCCTGGCGCGGGTGGTCGCCACCGACCTCTACGCGGGGGAGTTCAGCGCCCAGGAGGCGGACCCGCGCATGCTCCGCGATCCGGAGGCGTTCGCCCCGTTCTCGTACCATCGCGACCGCCTCGAGGTGCGCCGCATGGATGCGACGGCGATCGACTACTCGCCGGAGTCGTTCGACGTCGTCTTCTCGTTCTCGTCCATCGAGCACTTCGGCACCCGCCGCGCCCAGCGCGCGTGCTTGGCGTCGATCTTCCGGGTCCTCCGGCCGGGCGGCGTGGCGGTGCTGACGACCGAGGTGATCCTGAACGCGTGGGGCCGGCACGGCGACTACTTCCGCGTGGAGGAGCTCCTCGACGACCTGATCCCGGGGGCCGGGTTCCGTCTCGCCGGCGGCGATTTCTCCTTCGCCACGAGCCGGGCGACCCTCGACGGCCTGGTGCGGCTGCCGCACGAGATCGACCGGCGCCCGCACCTGGTCCTGCGCCGCTGGCGGACCTACTTCACCTCGGCGGCGTGCTTTCTCGAGAAGCCCGCGCCGCCGGGAACGCCGCCGACGCGCCGGGCGGTGCGCGGCGAGGAGGTCCCGGTGGGGCTCCCGCCCCTCCTGCGGGCGCGGCTCGACGCGACGCCGGAAGCGCTGTCCGTCCGGCGCGCGGCGCCGTACGCGCTGACCGCGCGCGTCGAGAACACGGGCCACGCGCCGTGGCCCGCGTCGTCGCCGGACGGATTCGGCCACGTCCGGCTGGGCGCCCACCTGATCGCCGACGGAAGCGCCCCGGCGGTCCAGGACTACGGCCGGGCCAGCCTGCCGCGGGACCTCGCGCCGGGCGCGTCGGCGACCGTCACGATCGAGCTCCGCGCGCCCGACGAGCCCGGGCGCTACCGGGTGGCGCTGGACATGGTCCGGGAAGGCGTCGCGTGGTTCTCGAGCCGTGAGCCGTCGAGCGTCACGGTGTCCCTGACCGTGACGTGATCCGTCCGGCCGCCTAGACTCGCTCGACCTCCACGCGGTTGTCGTGGAAGACCGCCCCGCCGCCCATGTCCGAGTCCCGCTCGTCCACGGTGACGTTGACGGTCGCGTCGCCCTTCACGTGGCGCGGCCAGCGGCCCTTGGTGCTGGCCACCAGGCCCCGGCGGACGCGGTCGGACACCTCGACGCGCGCGACGAACGCGCCGCGGTCGTTGAAGACGCGCGCCTCCTGCCCGGTCTCGAGACCGCGCGCCGTCGCGTCCTCCGGGTGGATCCGGACGATCGGCGGCCCCGACCGCTTCATCTGGTCGCCGACGTTGGCGAACAGGGAGTTCAGGAAGTAGTGGTCGGCCCCGGCGATCAGCGCCAGCGGGTAGCGCGCGGCGAGCGGGGTGTCCCGCTGGGCCGCCTCGTGCGGCGGGGTATACCCGGCCAGCGGGTCGAGGCCCGCCTTCACCATGCGCTCGGTCCGGAACTCGAGCTTGCCGGACGGGGTGGGGAAGCCGTGGGCGAACGGCACGAACGGCTCGGGGTACTTGACCCGCATCCAGCCGCGCGCCTTCAGCGCCTCGAGGGTGATCCCGTCTAGCGCCGGATGCCCGGAGCCGAGGACCTGGCGCGCCAGGTCGTCGTCGCTGTCGTACAGCGCGGGCGCGTCGAGCCCGAGGCGCTTCGCCAGCCGCCGGAAGATCTCGGTCGACGAGAGACACTCGCCCGGCGGCGGCACGGCCGGCTCGTTCCAGGAGATGTAGAGGTGCCCGTAGGCGATCTGGAGGTCGGCGTGCTCGAGCTGCATGGTCGACGGCAGGACGATGTCGGCGTACTCGACGGTGTCCGTCCGGAAGTGCTCGACCACCACGGTGAAGAGATCGGGCCGCTCCAGGCCGCGCCGGATCTTCGACTGGTGGGGCACGCTGGCGAGCGGGTTGCTGGCGGAGACGAACAGCGCCTTGACCGGCGGGTTGTCGAGATCGAGGAGCCCCTCGCCGAGCCGCGTCATCGTCAGGACGCGCGTGCCGGGGCGCCGCAGGTCGTCGCGGTACAGGGCCGGCCAGTCGACCCCGAAGAACCCGCGGGTGTCGTACCCGGCCCCACCGCCGGGATAGCGCCAGTCGCCCGTGACGCCGGGAATGCACGTGATGGTGCGGACGGCCATGCCGCCGCCGCCGTGTCGCTGAAGCCCCATGGTCAGCCGGATCCCGGTGGGCCGCGTGTGGGCGATCCGCTTCCCGAGGTCGACGATCGCCTCGACCGGGAGGCCGCAGATGTCGGCGACGCGGTCCGGCGGGTACTCGAGGATGCGCGCGCGGAACTCGTCCCAGCCCAGCGTGTGCTGGCCGATGAACTCCTTGTCCTCCGCGCCCTCGGCGAGCACGACGTGGAGGAGGCCGAGCGCCAGCGCGGCGTCGGTCCCGGGGATCGGCGCCAGGTGGGTGTCGGCGGCGTCCGCGGTGCGGGTCCGGATCGGGTCGATGACGACGAGGCGGGCGCCCTGCTGGCGCGCCATGGTGATGCTGCGCCAGAGGTGGAGGTTGGTGCTCAGCGTGTTGCTGCCCCAGAGGACGATGAGCTTCGAGAACCGGAGCGTCTCCGGGTCCATCCCGACGCGGTTGTCGCCGAGGGTGTAGCCGGTGCCGACGCCGCCGGCGATCGTGCAGATCGTCATCACGTGCTGCGACGTCCCGAGCACGTTCCACAGCCGGCGCCCCGCGGCGTAGCAGCCCTGGAGGAGGCCCATGCTGCCGGAGCCGAGGTAGGGCCAGATGGCCTCCGCGCCGAACTCCCGAATGATGCGGTCGAGCCGCTCGGCGATCTCGTCGAGCGCGTCGTCCCAGGAGATGCGCTGGAAGGTTCCGTGCCCCTTGGGGCCGACGCGTCGGAGCGGATGGAGGAGGCGGTCCGGCGACTGGCTGTAGGCGACGTAGCCGTTCACCTTGTTGCAGAGCACGCCGCGCGTGAAGGGATGGTCGGGGTCGCCCCGGAGGTCGACCGCCCGACCGTCCTTGACGGTGACGATCCAGCTGCAGGTGTCCGGGCAGTCCAGCGGGCACGCCCCCAGGACCCGTCGCGATCCGTCCCCCGCCATGGCGCCGTCCCTCCTGAAACTATGCTCCACACCGCGCCCTCGCGGATCAATTACCTGGGAGGTAAGGGCCCGGCGGGCGGCCGGGGCGCTATCATGAAAGGACTCATGGACCGGCTGATGGTCGTTCGAGTCGGGGCGTGGCGGCTCTCGCGGCCGTCCAGCCAGCCGCCGGCCCGCTGCGGGTAGCCGGATGGGACGGGCGCGGCTCCGCGACCTCGGCCTTCGCACCGGGCAGCTCCCGCCCGGGCCGCTCAACGCCATCACCGACGTCGCCGACGTACGCGTCGGCCACGCGACCGTCGTCCACGACACCCCCTCCGTCGCGCGCACCGGCGTGACCGCGATCTGGCCGACGGATGCGGACGTCTGGACCCATCCCGTGGCCGCCGGGTACCACTCCTTCAACGGCAACGGCGAGATGACCGGCGCGCTCTGGCTCGACGAGCAGGGGCTGCTGGCGACGCCCGTGTGCCTCACCAACACCCACTCGGTCGGCGTGGTCCGGGACGCCGTCGTCGCCTACGCCGTGCGGGAGCGCGTGCCGCAGCCGTGGCTCCTGCCGGTCGTGGCCGAGACCCACGACGGCTGGCTCAGCGAGGCGGACCGGTTCCCGGTCACGGCGGCCCACACCTTCGCGGCGCTCGACGTCGCCGCGGGCGGCGCGGTGGCGGAGGGGTGTGTGGGGGGCGGCACGGGCATGATCTGCCACGAGTTCAAGGGCGGGATCGGCACGGCGTCGCGCCGGGTCGCGGCCGCCGGCGCGAGCTGGACCGTGGGCGCGCTCGTGCAGGCGAACTACGGCTCGCGGGACCTCCTGCGCGTCGACGGCGTGCCGGTGGGGCTCGAGATCGGCCGCGACGAGGTGCCGTCGCACCGCGGCATTCCGGCCCACGAGGGATCGATCATCGTGGTGCTGGCGACCGACGCGCCGCTCTTGCCGATCCAGTGCCGGCGGCTCGCCCAGCGGGCGACGGTGGGCCTCGCCTGGGTCGGCGGCATCGGCGCGAACGGAAGCGGCGACATCTTCCTCGCGTTCTCGACCAGCAACCGCGTGGCGCTCGCCGCCCCCCGGTCACGGCTCGAGATGGTCGCGCCGGACGAGATGACCCCGCTCTTCCAGGCGGCGGCGGAGGCGACCGAGGAAGCGATCCTCAACGCGCTGACCGCGGCCGAGACGACCACCGGCCGGTCCGGACGCACGGTCCACGCGCTGCCGCTCGACCGGCTGCGTGAGGTCATGCGCCACTACCGGCGCGCCGACTAGCCGACGGAACGGAGATGACGTTCGCGATCAAGGCCGAGGTGCGCAATGCGCGGGCGAAGGCGTTCGCCTTCGCCGCGCAGAAGACGATGTATGGCGGCAAGCGCATCGCCAAGGGCGACGCGATCTTCGTGTTCGCGAGCGAGAACGAGAGCGGCCAGGGCCTGATCGCGCGCGGGGTGGTCACCTCGGCCGAGGCGGTCGCGAGGGAGCCCGGCCTCGCCCGGCAGACGCCGCGCGTGAGCATCAGGGTCAGGCGCACGGCGCTCGCGACGCGCCGTCTCGGACGGCGCGAGCTCAAGCCCTTCACGAGCTGGAACGACGGCGGCTCCCGAACGGAGCTCAACTTCAAGTTCTACCGCCAGGCGACGAACAAGATCGTGGGCATCTCGGACCGAGCGGCGACATTCCTCGACGGCTACTTCTGACCGTAGGGTGGTCAGGAGGGGTCGCGCCCAAGCGCGCGCGAGTCGCTCCTGACCGCGGAGTCGAGCGCGGCTCTCGGGGTCAGTCGATGACCTCGTCGATGCGGGCCAAGAGGGACGGTGGCACCTCGAGGCCCGGTGTCTTGGCCCTCTTCTGGTTGACCACGAACTGGTTGACCACGAACTCGAACCGGCTCGACTGTCCGACCGGACGGTCGGCGGGCTTGGCGCCCTTGAGAATCCGCCCGGCATTCCGAGCTTGACACCGGCAGAGCCATTGACGTAACTAACTAATGGGTTAACTAGAGCGCGGCACCGGCAGACCGGGAGCGGCTGATCGGGCCCCCCTCCTGGGCTGCCGCCCCATCGACGGAGCCCGGGACGGCGGCGAGCGGACGCCGCGGACGCGAAGCAGGGAGGACCCACCGATGACCGGAGCCGAGTTCGTCGCGGAGTGCCTCAGCCGGGAGGGCGTCTCGAAGGTCTTCGGCCAGTGCGGCCACACGAACCTCGCCCTGATCGACGCCCTCCCCAAGGTGGGGATCGACTTCGTATCCTTCCGGCACGAGCAGCTGGCCGCGCACGCCGCCGACGCGTACTTCCGCGTGTCGCACAAGCTCGCGGTCGTTCTGGTGCACCTCTCCCCGGGCCTCACGAACGCCCTCACCGGCGTGGTGACGGCCGCCGCGGATCTGACGCCGATGGTCGTGATCTCGGGTAACACGCCGGCGTACAACCACGCCCGCGACGGGCACCAGTGCATCCGCTTCCACGCGGACGCCTCGCAGGGCGACATCTTCCGGCCGCTCTGCAAGCGGGTGTGGCGGGTGGACGACCCCGAGCTCCTGCCCGACGTGATGCCGCGCGCGCTGAACCTCGCCCAGAGCGGGCGGCCCGGGGCGGTGCTGATCGACGTGCCGATGGACGTCTTCTCGCGCCAGGTGAAGGGCCGCGTGCCGGACTTGCGGAGCCGGCGGCCGGGCCGGCACCGGGCGGCCGGGGCCGACGCCGCGATCGCCGAGGCCGCCGACCTCTTGCTCCAGGCGACCCGTCCCGTGATCTTCGCCGGTAACGGCGTCCACCTCTCGGAGGCCTGGAGCGAGCTCAGGGATCTCGCCGAGCACGCCGGCATCCCGGTGGCGACGACGCTCATGGGGAAAGGCGCCTTTCCGGAGGACCACCCGCTGTCGGTCGGCATGACCGGCATCTGGGGCACGCGGCTCGCCAACGAGACGACCCGGGGCGCGGACGTCATCCTGGCGGTCGGCACCGGATTCGGCGAGGCCGACTGCAGCTCCTGGAACCCCCAGTACACCTTCGCGATCCCACCGTCCCGCCTGATCCAGATCGACGCCGATCCGCCCGAGATCGGCAAGACCTACCCAGTCGAGGTGGGCATCGTGGGCGACGCGAAGGCGAGCCTGGCCAAGCTCCTGGAGCGGATCCGGGCGCGGACGCCGCGCGTCGACTGGCAAGGGTCACGCCGGGCCGCCGAGCTCGAGACGGTGCGGAAGGGGTGGCTCGGCGACCTCGCGGAGAGCCAGCGTGACGGCGGCCGACCCATCCACCCGGCGCGGCTCCTCGCCGAGCTGAACCGGGCCCTCCCGGAGGACGCCATCGTCGTCACCGACGTCGGCTGGAACAAGAACGGCGCGGGCCAGCAGCTCGTGACGCGGCGGCCGCTCACCTTCATCACGAGCGGCGGCATGGCGACCATGGGGTACGCGCCGGCGGCCGCGATCGGGGCCAAGATCGCCTGTCCGCGCCAGCCGGTCGTCGCGCTGGTCGGGGACGGCGGCTTCATGTCCACCTGCGGCGCGCTCGCGACCGCGGTGGAGCTGGGGACGCCGGTCGTGTGGGTGCTCTTCAACAACTACTGCTTCTCGACGATCCGCACGATGGGCGAGGCCTACTTCAAGAGCACGTACGGCACCGAGTTCACGACGCCCGACGGCCAGCCGTACAACCCCGACTTCCAGCTCCTGGCGAAGGCCCACGGCATCGAGGCGCGACTGGTCGAGGATCCCGACGAGCTCCCGCGCGTCCTGCGGGAGTGCCTCGCCCTCAATGCGCCCTGCGTGCTCGAGGTCCGGACGCGGGGCGACCTGCCGATGCCCAGGACCGGTTACTGGGACATCGCCGAGTTCCTCACGCCCGACCGGGCGGGCATCGGCGACTGACCATGCAGGCGTTCGTGAAGACGGCCCCGGGCAAGGGGAACATGGAGCTCCGGGACGTGCCCATCCCCGTGCCTCTGGCCGGCGAGGCGCTCGTCGAGGTCGTCCGGTCCGGCGTGTGCGGGACGGAGGTGCTCGTCCACGACGATCTGTACCGGGGACGGAACCGGCCGATGCCGTTCCCCCTCATCGTCGGGCACGAGGCGTCCGGACTCGTCGTGGAGCTCGGCCCCGGGACGGCCGGTCCCCGGCCCGGCACGCGCGTCGCCCTGGAAGGCGTCAGTGGCTGCGGCGCGTGCTTCCACTGTCTGCGGGGGAGCTACAACCTCTGCCAGGACTGGCACCACATCGGCCTCACGCGGGCCGGGGCGCTCGCCGAGTTCGCGACGGTGCCCGTCTCGTCGCTGGTCCCGGTCCCCGATGACGTGTCGCTCGAGAGCGCCGCCATGCTGGAGCCGTTCTCGAACGCGATGCACACGCTCGAGCGCCTCAAGCCGGCGCCCGGCCAGCCGGCCGCCATCATCGGCCCCGGCCCGCTGGGGCTCCTCAATCTCCTGGTGCTCCGGGCGGCCGGCGCGGCGCCGCTCGTCGTCCTCGGGCGGCGAGGGGACGAGCCGCGCCTGGAGCTGGCCCGGGCGCTGGGGGCCGACGTCGCCGTCGTCGCGGACCGGAAGGCGGCCCAGGAGCGCGTCGCCGAGCTCACGGGGGGGATCGGCATGGCGATCGTGGTCGAGGCCGGGGGAACCTCGGAGGCCGTCCAGACCGCGCTCGACATCGTGGCCGGCAACGGATTCCTGGTGACCCTCGGGCTCGCGCGGTCCACGGAGATCGACGCGCTCACGGTCGTGCGGAAGAACCTCGTGTGGCTCGGCGTCGTGGCGGCGGTCCGGCGGCACTACGCCGAGGCCATCCGGCTGATCCAGAGCGGCAAGGTCGAGCTCGAGCGCCTCATCACGCACCGCATGCCCCTCGCCGAAGCGGCGTCGGCCGTCCCGGCGATGCGCAGCGGGGACGCGGTCAAGATCATGTTCGCGCCGGGAGCCTGACGGCGTGCTCGCGCTGGTCAAGGGCCGCGACGCTGCGGAGGCACCGGAGGTGACGGACCTGCCGGTCCCGAGCCCCGGGCCGGGCGAGGTCCTCGTGAAGATGGGGGCGGCCGGCCTCTGCTACAGCGACGTGATGATCCTGAAGAACCAGTACACCGGCCGCGTCCCGGTGCCGGTCCCGGTGGTGATGGGTCACGAGGGTGCGGGCGTCGTCGCCGCGGTGGGCCCGGGGGTCACGAGCCTCCGGGAGGGCGACCGGGTCGGGCTGAATCCGTCCTGGGGGTGCGGCCAGTGCTCGCACTGCATGGACGGCAGCCCGAACATGTGTCAGAGCTGGCGGCACCTCGGCATCACGCGCGACGGCACGTTTTCCGAGTATCGCGTCGTGCCCGCGTTCGCGGCCTGCAAGCTGCCCGACGGCGTCTCGATGGCCGAGGCCGCGGTGCTCGAGCCCGTCATGCTCGCCGTCCGGACGCTCGAGCATCTGCGCCCGCGCGTCGGGGATTCGGTGGCGATCATCGGCCCGGGCTCCATCGGCCTGTTCCACCTGCAGGCGTTCAAGGCGGCCGGCGCCTCCCTCGTCATCGTCATCGGGCTCGACCAGGACTCCGCACGGCTCGAGATCGCCCGGAGGCTGGGGGCCGACCACATCGTCAACGCGAGCCGCGAGGACGTGGTGCAGCGGGTCCGCGAGCTCACCGGGGGCCTCGGGTGCGACATCGTGGTGGAGGCGGCCAACCATCCCTCCACGGTCGGGCAGGCCATCGACCTCGCCAGCGCCTACGGGCGGGTGATGCTCTTCGGACTCTATCGCGAGGCGACCGTCAGCCCCCTGACCCTCATGCGCAAGGGGGTCACCGTGATGGGAGACGTCGCGGGAACGCTCCGCTGGTACCAGCGGGCCATCCGGTGGGTGCAGTACAAGAAGATCGCGGTCGAGCCCCTGATCACCGAGCGATTCCGCCTCGACCAGGCGAAGCAGGCCTTCGACGCGTTCCGGGAGCATCGGAGCGTGAAGGTGCTCTTCTCCATGTCGGAGACCGAGGAGGCGGCCCGACACCGACCCGCGCCCCATCCGTCGGTGACCTGATCGATCCATCCCCGCGCACCCTCAAAGAGGAGGACAGCATGCACTCTGACCTCGCGATGACCCGCCGCTCGGCCCTCAAGGCCGGGGCCGCCCTCGCCGCCGCGTACGCCCTGCCGGCCTGGGCGCAGGCCAAGCCCACCCTCCGCTTCGCGGCGGTGTTCTCGGACAAGGACATCCGCGCCGGCATGATCGAGAGGCTGGTGAAGGACGTCGAGGGCGACTTCAAGATCGAGCCCTTCTACAACGGCTCGCTGTTCAAGCAGGGGACGGAGCTGGTCGCTCTCCAGCGCAACAACCTGGAGCTCGGCAACATCGCGCCGCAGGACATCTCCAACCAGCTCCCGGCGTGGTCGATCCTGACCTCGGCCTACCTCTTCCGGGACGCCGACCACCTGAACGCCTTCTTCGCGAGCGACATCGGCGCGCAGATGAAGAAGATGGTCGAGGACGAGCTCAAGGTGAGGATCCTGGGACCGACCTTCTTCGGCACCCGGCAAGTCGGGCTCAAGCCGAAGAAGAAGATCACGACGCCGGCGGACATGGCCGGCATCAAGCTCCGCATGCCCGGTGGCGACGCCTGGCAGTTCCTCGGCCGGTCGCTCGGCGCGAACCCCACGCCCATGGCCTACGCCGAGGTCTACACGGGGCTCCAGAGCGGCGCGATCGACGGCCAGGACAACCCGCTGCCGAACGTCCAGAACATGAAGTTCTACGAGGTGATGTCGCAGATCGTGCTGACCTCGCACCTGGTCGGCTTCGACCTGCTGACGATCAACCTGAAGACCTGGCAGGGCATGTCGCCCGCCCAGCAGAAGTCCTTCCAGGCCGCGGCCGACAAGGCGATCGCCTGGAGCGCGAGCGAGCACCTGAAGCGCGAGGCGGAGCTCGCCGACTTCCTCAAGAAGCAGGGCCTCGAGATCTACACCCCCGACGTCAAGGCATTCCGCGAGTACGCCCAGAAGATGTACATGGGCTCGGACCAGGCGAAGACCTGGCCGGCCGGCATGCTCGACAAGATCAACGCGCTGAAGTAGGTCCGCGCGCCTGCCGCCGGCCCTCCGGGCGGCGGCAGGCGTACCCACTCCGCGGTCCCCGGGAGCGACGACTCTCGTGACGCATCCATCGATGAAGCGGGCCGGCGGCTGGCTGCGGCGCCGGGCCGAGAACGTCCTGGCCGCCATGCTCGCGGTCATGTTCGTGGCCTTCATCGTCCAGATCGTGTTCCGGTATCTCCTGAACTTCCCGATCGGCTGGTCGTCCGAGCTGACGGTCATCACCTGGCTCTGGGGCGTGCTCTGGGGCGCGGCCTTCGTCCTGAAGGAGAGCGAGGAGATCCGCTTCGACATCGTCCACGGCGCGGTCGGCCCCCGCGCCCGCCGCGCGATGGGCGTGGTCACCGGGATCGCGATCCTGGCGCTGTACGTCCTGTCGTTGAAGCCGAGCTTCGAGTACGTGCGGTTCATGAAGGTCGAGAAGACGGCCTACCTCAAGATTCGCTTCGACTACCTGTACTCCATCTACCTCCTCTTCGCCGTCGCGGTGATCGTCCGGTACGCGTGGATCCTCTGGGGCTTGCTGCGCGGCAATCAGCCGGCCGCGCCGCCGTCGGACGGCGTGAGCTCCGGCCTGTGAGCCCGGCCAGCCCGTTCTCCCTGTGCCTGATGGCGATCGTGGCCTTGAGCCTGCTCGGGCTGCCGATCGGGCACGCGATGATCGGCGCCTCGGTGCTGTACCTCTACCTGGCCGGCCTCGACGTGGGCACCGCCGCCGAGCAGCTGCTGAACGGCATGTACCGGAGCGACGTGCTTCTGGCGATCCCGCTGTTCATCCTGGCCGCCGAGTTCATGAACATCGGGAGCATCACCGAGCGGCTCCTCCGATTCTGCGACGCGCTGGTGGGCCGCTTCCGGGGCGGACTCGCCCACGTCAACGTCGTGCAGAGCATCATCTTCGCCGGCATGTCGGGCTCGGCCCTCGCGGACGCCGCGGCCTCCGGGAAGCTGATGCAGCGGATGATGACGCAGGACGGGAAGTACCCGGCGAGCTTCGCCGCCGCCCTGACGGCGGCGTCGTCGGTCATCGGCCCCATCATCCCGCCGTCGATCCCGATGGTGATCTACGCGCTGGTGTCCGACACCTCCGTCGGCTACCTCTTCCTCGGCGGCGTCGTCCCCGGCCTGCTCCTGGGCCTCTCGCAGATGGGACTGGTCGCGGTCACCGCCCGGAGGCGGAACTTTCCGGTCGAGGCGCCGGTCCCGCTCCGTGCGCTGCCCGGGATCACGTGGCGGTCCTTGCCCGCGCTGATGATGCCCGTCGTGCTGCTGGGCGGGATCTACAGCGGGGTGACCACGCCCACGGAGGCCGCGGCGGTCGCCGCCGCGTACGCCCTGCTCGTGTCGGCCGCGCTCGACCGCAGCATCGGCTGGCGTGACCTGTACCTCGCGGTGCTGAACAGCGCGCGGATGACCGCGTCGATCGGCATCCTGATCGCCGCCGCCCTCGTCTTCAACTACGTCGTCACGGTGGAGAACGTCCCCAAGGCGCTCGCCGCGATGCTGCAGGGCGTCCAGTTCTCGCCGCTGATGTTCCTGCTGGCGGTCAACGTCATCCTGCTGGTTCTCGGCTGCTTTCTGGAGGGCACGACGATCATCCTGATCATCGTGCCGGTCCTGCTCCCCACCGCCCGGGCGCTGGGGATCGACCCCGTGCACCTCGGGGTCGTCGCGGTGGTGAACATCATGCTCGGCCTGATCACGCCGCCCTACGGCCTCCTGCTCTTCCTCATGGTGAAGATCGCCGAGGTGCCGCTGAAGAACCTGGTGCGCGACGTCCTGCCGTTTCTCGGCGCCATGGCCATGGTGCTCCTGCTGATCACCGTCTTCCCGGATCTTGTACTCTATTTGCCCCGGCTCCTGGGCTACACGGGCTGAGCGGGCCGGGAGAAGGGACGGCGATGACCAAGCCGATCTACGTCCTCAACGGACCGAACCTGAACCGGCTCGGGAAGCGGGAGCCGGAGATCTACGGCACGACGACGCTCGCCGAGATCGAGGCGATGTGCCGGAAGGCGGCGGGCGACCGCCCGATCGAGTTCCGGCAGTCGAACGCCGAGCACGAGATCGTCGACTGGATCCACGAGGCGATCGACCGGGGGGCCGGGATCGTCATCAATCCCGCGGGCCTCACGTTCCGGTCGATCCCGATCCTCGACGCGCTGAAGATGTTTCCGGGGCCGATCTTCGAGCTGCACATCTCGAACATCCACCGGCGCGAGGAGATCTACCAGCACTCGCTGATGTCTCGCGCGGTGACCGCGGTCCTCATGGGGCTGGGCGCGGACGGCTATCCCACGGCGGTGGCCGCCATGGTCCGGCTCCTCGGGAAGTAGGGACGCGGTCGCACGGCCGGTGGGGCGTGCCGGATCGTGGCATCGCCGCCGGGGATTGCGTCGCGGCCGGTGGGGTACCATCGGGGCGGCCGAGGGAAGCCGGGACGCGGAGACGATTCGGAGCGCGCGGCGCGAGGACCGGGAGAGATGAGAGCCAAGGATCGGCAAGGCCTGCCTCCGGCGCCCCGGCGGCGGAACGCCGAGCGCACGCGGGCCGAGATCCTCGCGGCGGCGATCCGGGAGTTCTCCGAGCGCGGCCTGAACGGCGCCCGCGTCGACAGCATCGCCGCCCGTACCCGCACCAACAAGCGGATGATCTACTACTACTTCAAGAGCAAGCGGCAGCTCTTCATCGCCGTGCTCGAGGACGCGTACCGGCGGATCCGCGATGCGGAGCGCGCCCTTCGCCTCGACGACCTGCCGCCGCTCATGGCCATGCGGCTCCTGGTCGAGTTCACGTGCGACTACCACTGGAAGAACCCGGAGTTCGCCAAGCTGGTGGCGATCGAGAACGTCCAGAAGGGGCGAAACATCGCCCGCGCGGGGTCGATCATCGGGCTCAACACCTCGATCGTCGACGCGACGGCGAAGGTCCTCCGGCGGGGCGCGGACGAGGGGGTGTTCCGCGAGGGCATCGACTCGGTGGAGCTCCACATGACCATCAGCGCGCTGCCGCTGTTCCACATCACCAACCGCTACACGTTCGGCACGATCTTCCGCCACGACATGTCGTCGCCGGAGGCACTGGCCGCGCGCCGGCGGGAGATCGTGGACATCGTCCTCAGATACGTGAGTGCCTGACGCCATGCCCCCGCCCGGCGCGGGCGAGGCCGTCGCCGTGACCCGCGTCGGTGAGGCGGGCCAGCGCGGCGCGCGCGCGCGCTCGGACTGCTGGGTGCGCGTGGAGATCCGCGACGGGGGCGGGCTCGACCTCGCCGTCCGCTCGAAGGTCGAGGCGATGTACGGCGAGGCCGTCCGGCGGACGTGCCGCCGGGTGCTGGACGCCCTCGCGGTGCGGCACGCCGCGGTGACGGTCGAGGACCAGGGCGCCCTCGACTACGTGCTGGCGGCGCGCGTCGAGGCCGCCGTCCGGCGCGCCGGCGCGGGCGGTGGCGCCACGTTCCTGCCCGACCCGGGACCGGGCTGGGAGGCGCGGACCGCGCGCGAGCGCCTCCGGCGCTCCCGCCTCTACCTCCCGGGCGGGGAGCCGCGGCACTTCGTGAACGCGCGGCTCCACCAGCCGGACGCGATCATCCTCGACCTGGAAGACGCGGTGGCGCCGAGCGAGAAGGACGCGGCGCGCATCCTGGTCCGGAACGCCCTCCGGGCCGTCGATTTCCGGCCGTGCGAGCGGATGGTCCGCATCAACCAGGGCGACCTCGGCCTCCAGGACGTGGACGCCGTGGCGCGCTTCAACGTCCACGCGATCCTGATTCCCAAGGCGGAGTCGGCCGAGCAGGTGAGGGCGGTGGACGCGCGGGCCGAGGCCGCGCGCCGGGCGGCCGGGCTCCCGGAGCCGTGCTTCCTCGTGCCCATCGTCGAGACGGCCCTCGGCTGCTTCAACGCGCTCGCGATCGCCTCCGCGAGCCCGAACGTGGTCGCGCTCACCATCGGCCTGGAGGACTACACGGCCGACCTGGGCGTCGAGCGGACGGCCGAGGGCCGCGAGTCGCTCTGGGCCCGTCAGACCGTGGTCAACGCCGCGCGGGCCGCGGGGGTGGCGCCGAGCGACTCGGTGTTCTCCGACGTCGCCGACCTGGACGGCCTCCGGGCGGCGGTCCTCGAGGCGAAGGCGCTCGGGTTCGAGGGGAAGGGGTGCATCCACCCACGGCAGATCCCGGTCGTCCACGCGGCCTTCGCGCCGACGCCGGACGAGATCGCGCGAGCCCAGCGGATCGTGCTCGCCTTCGAGGACGCGACCGCGCGCGGGATCGGCGTGGTCGCGGTGGGCTCCAGGATGGTGGATCCGCCCGTCGTGAAGCGGGCGCTCCGCACGCTCCGGACGTCGGAGGAGCTCGCGCTCGTTCCGCCGGACTGGCGCGAGACCGCGCGAGTCGCGGGCGCGGCCGACGGCTCGCGGACGGAGCCGGCGGAGCGGGGCGGCGCGGAATGACTCGCGTGAGCCCGAACGTCCTCGGGCGCCTGGTCCCCGACGTCGTGAACGGCCGGCGACAGGTGCCGTTCCAGGGCGTGCACGGGTACCGGGCCGACGGGCGCCGCGCGGCGCCCCCGATCCGGAGCGCGGCCGACTACCCGCCGAGCGGCGACAAGCGCATCGGCTCGCTCGTCGAGGCGCTCGAGGCGTGCGGGCTCCGGGACGGCATGACCCTCTCCACCCATCATCACTTCCGGAACGGCGACCTCGTGGGCAACATGCTCTTCGACGCGTGCGCGAAGCTCGGGCGCCGGGACCTCACGTGGTTCCCCTCGGCGTCCTTTCCCTGCCACGCGCCGATCATGGGCCACATGGACGCCGGCGTGGTGCACCACGTCGAGGGCTCGCTGAACGGGCCGCTCGGGGACTACTGCACGGGCGGCCGCATGCGCGGGCTCGGCGTCCTCCGGTCCCACGGCGGCCGCTGGCAGGCGATCCAGGACGGCGAGGTCCACGTCGACGTCGCCGTCATCGCGGCGCCGTGCGCCGACCCGTTCGGGAACGCGAACGGGGTCCATGGCCCGGCGGCCTGCGGGTCCCTCTACTTCGCGCTGGCCGACTCGCTCTACGCCGACCGCGTCATCGTCGTCACCGACCACCTCGTCCCGTTTCCCGCGGTCCCCTGGCAGATCCAGGGCAACAACGTGGACCACGTGGTGTGCGTGGAGCGGATCGGCGATCCGGCCCGGATCGTCTCGGGGACGACCGAGATCACCCGGAGCCCCGACCGCCTCCTCGTGGCCGAGTGGACGGCCCGATTCGTGCGGGACGCGGGGCTCATGCGGGACGGGTTCTCCTTCCAGGCCGGCGCCGGCGGGATCACGCTCGCCTTCGCGCTCTACCTGAAGGAGATGATGAAGCAGGCGGGCGTGCGCGCCCGGTTCGTCCGCGGCGGCTCGACGAAGTACCTGGTCGAGATGCTGCAGGAAGGCCTGACCGACTACCTCCTGGACGGCCAGACGTTCGACCTGGACGGGGTGGCCTCCATGCGGGACGACCCGCGCCACCAGGCGACCAGCCCGTTCACGTCGTACAACTACCACGGCAAGGGGTTCTTCGGGACGTTCGTGGACGTCGCCGTCCTGGGCGCCACCGAGGTGGACGTGAACTTCAACGCCAACGTGGTGACCCATTCCGACGGCCGGCTGCTCCACGGGATCGGCGGGTGGCAGAATTGCCTCTTCGCGAAGTGTGCGATCCTGGCCGTGCCCGCGATGCGGGATCGCATCCCGGTGATCGTGGACGAGGTCACGACGCTGGCGGGGCCGGGGGAGCTCGTCGACGTGGTGGTCACCGAGCGGGGGATCGCCATCAATCCCCGCCGGGCCGACCTGCTGGACGCGGTGAAGGGGACGGGCCTCCCCGTCCGGGACATCCGCGACATCCAGCGGGACGTGGAGCAGATCTGCGGCGGCAAGCCCACGCCGCCCCGGCGGAGCGACCAGGTCGTCGCCGCGGTGAAGTGGGTCGACGGAACGGTGCTCGACTCCGTCTGGAAGGTCGAGCCGTAGGGCGGAAGACGCCGCCGATGACGGCTAGTCTGCGGATGTTCATGGTACCGTGACACGCGGACGGCCGCGATTACTTCAACGAGTCTCGGCCTACCCATAAGCCCGGCAACTTCGGCCTCGATCGGGTGATGCAAGTGCTCCGGAGCGTCGCGCCGAGCGGAAGCCAGTAGGCGTTGGGGATATCACCGGCGATCGTGCCGTTCAGGGAGAAGGGGCGACCATCCATGAAGCGAGTCGCAATTCTGGCTAGTCTTGGCCTCGCGCTGACCGTCGCCGCCGCCACGGCGTCGGCCCAGGCGAAGCTCGATCGCGCGGTCCTGCCGATCGCGGAGCCCAAGCCCCCGACCTACACCGAGCTCGACGCGCGGAAGGCCAAGCCGCCGGCGCGGTTCGAGGTCAAGGCGCCCAAGGGTGCCCCCAACGTCGTCATCGTGCTCATCGACGACATCGGCTTCGGCGGGCCCAGCACGTTCGGTGGTCCGATCCGCACGCCGACGATGGACCAGCTGGCTCAGGGTGGCCTGCGGTTCAACAACTTCCACACCACGGCGCTCTGCTCGCCGACGCGCAACGCGCTCAAGACCGGGCGGAACCACCACACCGTCAATACCGGCTCGATCATGGAGAGCTCGACGGCGTTCCCCGGCAACACCGGGCAGAACCCGAACAGCGTGGCGCCCCTGGCGGAGATGCTGCGACTGAACGGCTACAGCACCGGCGCCTTCGGCAAGTGGCACGAGACCGCGCCATGGGAGACCAGCGTATCGGGCCCCTTCGACCGCTGGCCCACACACCAGGGGTTCGACAAGTTCTACGGATTCATCGGCGGCGAGACGGATCAGTGGTATCCGCTCATCTACGACGGCCTGATCAAGGTCGATCCGCCCCCGATGAAGGACTACCACTTCACCGTCGACATGACCAACCAGGCCATCAACTGGGTGAAGGCCCAGCAGTCGATGACGCCGGACAAGCCGTTCTTCGTCTACTACGCGACCGGCGCCGTCCATGCGCCGCACCACGTGCCGAAGGCGTGGGCGGACAAGTACAAGGGCCAGTTCGACCGGGGCTGGGACCAGGTCCGGAACGAGACGCTCGCCCGCCAGAAGCAGCTGGGGGTGATCCCGGCGAGCACCCGGCTGGGGGACCGGCCGAAGGACATCGTGGCGTGGGACTCGCTGCCGGCGGAGCAGCGACGTCTCTTCGCCCGCCAGGCCGAGGTCTTCGCCGGCTTCCTCGAGCACACCGATGACCAGATCGGCCGCTTCAAGAAGGCGCTCGAGGACATCGGCGTGATGGACAACACCCTGTTCATCTACATCGCCGGCGACAACGGCACCAGCGCCGAGGGCGGCTTCGTCGGCATGTACAACGAGATGACGTACTTCAACGGCGTGGCCGAGAAGGTGGAAGACCTCATTCCGCTGATCGACCAGTGGGGTGGCCCGACGACCTTCCCGCACATGTCCGCCGGCTGGGCGGTGGCGTTCGACGCGCCCTTCACCTGGACCAAGCAGGTGGCATCCGACTTCGGCGGCACCCGCAATGGCACGGTCGTCCACTGGCCGAAGGGCATCAAGGAGAAAGGCGGCCTGCGGAGCCAGTTCTCGCACGTCATCGACGTCGCCCCCACGATCCTGGAGGCGGCGGGCTTGCCGCAGCCCAAGAGCGTCAACGGCACCGTGCAGACGCCGATCGAGGGCACGAGCATGCTCTACGCCTTCAACAACGCGAAGGCGCCAGATCGGCACAAGACGCAGTACTTCGAGATGTTCGGGAACCGCGCGATCTATCACGACGGCTGGCTCGCCCGGACGATCCACCGCGCGCCCTGGCAAACGAGCAACCTGCCGCCGCTCACCACGGACGTCTGGGATCTCTACGACGTCCGGAGCGATTTCAGTCTCACCAAGAACCTGGCGGCCCAGCAGCCCGCGAAGCTGAAGGAGCTGCAGGCCCTGTTCATGAAGGAAGCCGAGAAGTACCACGTGCTGCCCATCGACGACCGCACCATCGAGCGCATGAACCCGGCGCTCGCGGGCCGCCCGGATGTCATGGGCAATCGCACGTCCCTCACGCTCTACGAGGGGATGCAGGGGATGCTGGAGAACACCTTCATGAACATCAAGAATCGGTCGAGCAAGATCACGGCCGAGCTCGACATCCCGGCCGGCGGTGCCAGCGGCGCGATTTTGTCGCAGGGCGGCCGCTTCGGTGGCTGGTCGCTGTACATGAAGGATGGCAAGCCGGCGTACGTGTACAACTTCCTCGGGTTGGAGCGCTACACCGTGGCCGCTCCGGAATCGCTGCCAGCGGGCCCGGCGACGGTCACCCTCGACTTTGCCTATGACGGTGGCGGCATGGGCAAGGGTGGCAAAGCGACCCTCTCCGTGAATGGAAAGCCCGTCGCCGAGGGACGGGTCGAGAAGACTCAGCCCAACGTCTTTTCGGCGGACGAGACGGCGGACGTCGGCATCGACAACCAGACACCCGTCGCCGAGGGCATCGGCATCGGTCCCGAGACGCGGTTCACAGGCAAGATCAACAGGATCACCCTCGAGGTGAAGTAGGGCGACAGGGCGCTCCCGGCGCGAGCCGGGCGACGGGTGGCCGGGGCGGAAGGAGCCACGGATGACGGTCAAGCTGGGCATGTTCATGATGCCGTTCCACCCCTACGACCGGGACTACGGGGCCGTCCTCGCGGAGGACCAGGAGGCGATCGTCCTCGCGGACCGCCTCGGCTTCACCGAGGCCTTCGTGGGCGAGCACTTCTCGTCCCTCAGCGAGCCCATCACGTCGCCGCTGATCTTCCTGGCCACGCTCGCGTCGCGCACCGAGCGCATCGTCTTCGGGACCGGCGTGCTGAATCTTCCCCAGATGCACCCGGCCGCAGTGGCGGGCTACGCGGCGATGTTCGACCACCTGTGCCGCGGGCGCTTCATCATGGGCATCGGTCCCGGGGGCCTCGTGAGCGACTTCGAGCTCTTCGAGGTCGGCCAGGCCGAGCTCCGGCCCCAGATGATGCAGGAGTCGGTCGACGCGATCCTCCGGCTCTGGACCGAGGACCCGCCCTACGACATCCCGGGGCGGTTCTGGAACATCTCGCTCAAGAACCACGTGTACCCCGACTTCGGCGTCGGGCGCATCCCGCGGCCGCTCCAGCGGCCGCACCCGCCCATCGCGCTCTCCCTCCTCACGCCGAACTCCGCGAGCGCGAAGACGGCCGGCGAGCGCGGATGGATCCCGATCTCGGGGCAGTTCTTCCACCGGCGCTACCTGCGTGGCCACTGGGAGAAGTACGCGGAGGGCTGCGAGGCGGCGGGCCGGCGGCCGGACCCCGACGTCTGGCGCGTCTCGCGGAGCGTGCTCGTGACGGACACCGACGCGGAGGCCGAGGACTACCTCGCCGACCCCGCGGGCGGGCTCAACTACTACTACAAGTGGTTCCTGTTCTCCTTCGGGACGCTCCGGAAGGCCCTGTTCATGGTGAAGGCCCAGCTCGAGATGCCGGACGAGGACGTGACGGTGGACGCGATCAAGCGGACCCTGATCATCGCCGGCGGCCCGCGCCGGGTCCTGGACCAGCTCGTGGCGCTCCGCGAGGAGACGGGCCACTTCGGGACGCTCCTGATGGGCGGCCACGACTGGGACCGACCCGCGCTCTGGCGCCGCTCGATGGAGCTCCTGGCGACCGAGGTGATGCCGAAGTTCTCGCGTCACGCCGCCGCGCGCCGGGCGACCTGACGCGCCGGCTGATCGCGGCCCTCGCGGGGCGGCTGGCGGCCCGGCACCGTGGGATCACGCTCACGCCCGTGCTGCTCCGGCGTCACACGGCCGGCGACGGCGCGGCCCCGGACGGCCGCGTCGCATCCGCCGGGACCCGCGAGTCGATGAGCCGCGGGGCCGGACGTCGCTATCATAGGAGCGTGATCGCGCGACGCCGTCGCATCGTTCCGGCCGGATCGTGTACCTAGATCGCGAGCTCTGGCAGTTCACCGCGGGAGTCCGGACCCGCATCTTCGCCACCGTTCTCCTGGGCCTCCTGGCCGTGTCCGCCGGGATCGCGCGGCTCGCCCTCTTGGGCTGGCTCCTCGGGCGCGTGCTGGCGGGCACCCCGCTGCCCGCCCTGATCGGACCGGTCTCCGCAGTGGCGCTCGCGATCGGCCTCCGGGGCGGGCTCGACTACGCGCGCGCGATGGTCGCCCACGGCACGGCGGCCCGGGTCCAGGCCCGCCTGCGGGAGATGGTGCACGCGCACGTCCTCGGTGTGGGCCCGGCGCACTTCACGGCCACGCGGACCGGTGACGTCATCCTGTCCGTGGTCGAGGGGGTGCAGCAGCTCGAGGTGTACTTCGGCCAGTACCTGCCCCAGCTGGGCGTGGCCGCGCTGACGCCGGTGCTGATCTTCGCCTGCATGGCGTGGCTCGACTTGCCGATCGCGCTCGTCCTGCTCGGCGCCGCGCTGGTGACGCTCCTGGCGCCGGGTTTCTGGCACCGGTGGGACAGCTCCCGCAGTCTCGCCCGGCAGCGCGCCTACAGCCGGTTCGGGGCCGAGTTCCTGGACGCGCTCCAGGGGCTGGGCACGCTGAAGGCGTTCGGCCAGAGCGGCGCCCGCGCCGAGCTCCTGGCCCGGCGGAGCAGCGAGCTGTTTCGCGCGACGATGGGCGTCCTCGGGACGAACACGCTGGCACGCGGCATCACGGACGTGGGCATCGCCCTCGGCGCGGCCGTTGCGCTCAGCTGGGGCGTGTATCGCGTTCGCGCGGGCGTCATGCCCCTCGAGACCTTGCTGGTGATCCTCATGCTGGGCGTCGAGGTGTTTCGCCCGCTGCGGGACCTCCGCGTGCTGCTCCATCAGGGCATGCTGGGGCTCTCGGCCGCGCGCGGCGTCATGGGCCTGCTGGCGATCCGGGCGACGGTCCGTGACGGGCCGGGCGTCGGCGCCGGCGCCACCACGGCCCCGACGGTGGCGTTCGAGGACGTGACGTTTGGCTATCCGGGAGGCCGGAGACCGACGCACGAGCGCCTTGCCTTCGCCGTGGGCGCGGGTGAGCGGGTCGCCATCGTCGGACCGAGCGGCTCGGGGAAGTCGACCGTGGCCCGGCTCCTGCTGCGCTTCCACGATCCCCAGCGGGGCCGCGTCGTCGTGGGCGGCCGGGACATCCGGGACTTGCCGCTGGCCGACCTGCGCGCGCTCATGGCGGTCGTCCACCAGGACACGTATCTGTTCCACGGCACCGTGGCCGAGAACCTGCGCATGGGCCGGCCGGAGGCGACCGTCGCCGAGCTCGAGGCGGCGGCGCGGGAGGCTCACGCCCACGAATTCATCGTCCGGCTGCCGCAGGGCTACGAGACCGTCGTCGGGGAGCGCGGCGTGCGGCTGTCGGGCGGGCAACGGCAGCGCATCGCCATCGCCCGGGCTCTCCTGCGCGGCGCGCCGATCCTGATCCTCGACGAGGCGCTGTCGTCCGTCGATACCGAGAGCGAGGCCCTCATCCAGACCGCGCTCGACCGGCTCATGGCCGGCCGCACCACCTTGATCTTCGCGCACCGCCTGTCGAGCGTCATCGGCGCCGACCGGATCCTCGTGCTGGAGGACGGCCGCATCGTCGAGAGCGGACGACACGCCGAGTTGCTCGGGCTCGGGGGCGCCTACTGGCGGCTGATGGCCGGGCAGGTGGGCGAGCGCGGTGCGGACGAGGAGCGGATCGAGCCGCGAACGGCCGCGTCGGCGCCGGCGGCGCCCGACGGGGCGGAGACGCGGTCCGGGCCCGCCGAGGACATCGTGCCCGCCGGAGGCGTCCTCGGATGGGCGCGCGTGCTGTCCACCCTCCTGGGTTTGAGCCGCGGCTACCGCGGGCGCCTGGTGGTCACGTTCCTCCTCGGGGTGGCGCGGGTGGCGGCGCTGATCGGGGTCGGCGTAGTGAGCGCCCTCGCCGTGCTCGCCGTCAGGCGTGGCGCGCCGGTGGGCGGATGGATCGCGGCCCTCCTCGTCGTCGCGCCCCTGGCCGGGCTCCTGCACTGGCTCGAGTCGTGGCTCGCCCATGACGTCGCGTACCGCCTCCTGGCCGACATGCGGCTCCGGCTCTTCTCCGCGCTCGACGCCCTGGCGCCCGCGTACCTGACGCGCCGGCGGACGGGGGACCTCGTCGGGGTGGCGACGCACGACGTCGAGCTCGTCGAGTACTTCTTTGCGCACACGATCGCGCCCGCCTTTGTCGGGGTCCTCGTGCCCGCGGTGGTGCTGGGCGTGCTCCTGGCCTACGGGTGGCCGATGGCCCTCGTCCTGGCGCCGTTCCTCGTCTACGTCGCGCTCGGCCCGGTGTTGGCGCGCGCCCGCATCGACCGGCTGGGCGCGCAGGCGCGGGAAGCGGCCGGATCGCTCAACGCGCACGCCGTCGACTCGATCCAGGGGCTCGCGGAAGTGGCCGCGTTCCAGCAGGAGGCGCGCCGCGACCGGGAGTTCGCGTCGCGCGCTCGCGCCTACGCGCAGGCCCGGATGCCGTTCCTCCGGGACCTCGCGCGGCAGGGCGCCCTGCAGGAGATCGCGACCGGGCTGGGCGGTCTCGCCGTCGCGGTCACGGGAGCGGCGCTGGCCGGGCGCGGCGCGCTCGAACCGGGGATCGTGCCCCTGCTCACGCTCCTCGCGCTGTCCGCGTTCGTCCCGGTGTGGGAGATCGCCCAGGTCGGCCGCCAGCTCGCGGACACGTTCGCCGCGACCCAGCGACTGCACGCCATCCACGCGGAGCCGGTCACCGTCACCGACGGACCGGGCGTGTCGCCGGCCGTGACGGACCCGCCCGCGCCGGCCCTCGAGATGGCCCACGTGCGCTTCACGTACCCCGGCCGCCGCCGGCCGGCGCTCGATGGCGTGTCCCTGTCCGTGCCCGCCGGCGGCACCGTCGCGCTCGTCGGACCGTCGGGCGCGGGGAAGACGACCGTCGCGAGCCTCTTCCTGCGGTTCTGGGACCCGACCGTGGGCGTGGTCCGTCTCTTCGGCCACGACCTCCGGCAGTACCGGCTCGACGAGCTGCGGAGCCGGATCGCGCTCGTCGCCCAGGACACCTACCTGTTCAACGACACGCTCGGCGCGAACATCCGGCTGGCCCGTCCGGCCGCCTCCGACGCCGAGGTTGCGGCGGCCGTGGAGCGCGCGGCGCTCCGGGAGTTCGTCGCGTCGCTGCCCGACGGCCTGGACACGGTGGTGGGGGAGCGCGGCGCGCAGCTCTCGGGAGGGCAGCGCCAGCGCGTGGCCATCGCCCGCGCGTTCCTCAAGGACGCGCCGGTCCTCATTCTCGACGAAGCGACCTCCCACCTCGACGCGGTCAGCGAGCACGCCGTCCGCAGCGCGCTCGCCCGCCTGGCGCAGGGGCGGACCACCGTGGTCATCGCGCATCGCCTCTCGACCGTGCGGGACGCCGATCAGATCCTGGTCTTCGACGAGGGTCGCCTCGTCGACGCCGGGACGCACCAAGATCTGATGGCGAAGAGCGCGCTGTACCGGCGCCTCGTCGCCCGCCAGGGCGGCGCGGCCCTCGTCGCTCGCAGCTGACCGGAGTCCCGCGCGCCGCTGCCGCCTCGCGAGGCCGGCGATGTGCCCGGACGCCTCGGTTCAGCGTGCCGCTCCTGACGCCGGGGACGCGATCGGGCTAGAGATTTCGGGCTGGGGCTCTCGAGACGCACGCCGGAAGCGCGGAAGGCCCGACGGACTCGGGGCGGTCATGCGCCGAGATCGGGCCGCCGGCTGGAGGCGACGGTCAGGGCGCGGGACCAGTGCGGCGGCCGGCGCTCCTCCGGGCGATGCGCCGCCAGGCCGCCATCGAGAGCCGCGACAGTTGCCCGCGAACGAGCCAGCTCGCCCCGAGCTGCGCCTCGAGCGCGATGACGCGACGGCGCTCCGACTCGAGCCGAGCCGACGTCTCCAGGAGCGCGCGTTGCAGGACGTCCTTCGCGGGCTCGGCGTTGGCGGCAGTGTCCTTGCCCGCTTCCTCCGCCGCCACGTCGAGATGCCGCAGGATCCCGCCGATGTCCTTCGGCGAGAAGCAGTTCCGCCCGAGGAAGTACGCGAGATAGCGGTCGACGAGATCGACGTCGTGCTCGTGCGACGGGGCGAATGCCGCTGCGATGTCGTCCAGCGTCTGGAGCCGACGCGTGACCGTCTCGTACTCGCTGCCGCCGAACGTGTAGACCGGCCGATGATGGATCAGCGCCTCGAACCCCACGCCGGAGTTCGCCACGAGTACAGCGTCGCACGCGGGGAGGATCGCGTGTATCGACGCGTCCGTCCGCCGGACGTATTCGTTGCCGGCAACGACCCGCGCGATGGCCTCGGTGACCCGCTCGTTCGTGCACTGGGGATGGCGCTTGATGACGAGACACTTCCGCGCGCTCCGGGCGAGGGAGCTCGCCTTCTCGAGGACGTCGAGCGTGGGGAGCCGCTGCAGCGCGACGACGGTGTCGTCGAGAAGCTGGAGGGGAAAGAAGACGAAGGGTCCCGGTGGCGCGAAGGCCTGGCCGGCCTGCCGGTGCTTCGAGATGTTTCCTGCGACGAGCGTTCGGCGAAGCTCGTGGACGAATGAACGCGCGACATCGACGTCGACCTGGCCGATCGACGCACTGAAGCGGGCAGGATGGCGGCCGATCTCCGCCCAGCCGGAGAAGCCGTTGCGGTCGAACAGGTAGTACCCGGGGATGGCCGCGTCCTTCACGCGCCAGACGTTGGGTTCCTCGCCGACGGAGTGCCACGCGATCCGAAATCCGGAGCGCGGCGACCGTCGCGCCGCGAAGGTAGCCCGCGTCGACGAGGGCTCGAAGGCCACGTCGAGATCACGCTGCGCGAGAGCCTCGCACAGACGCGCGAGCATGTAGGGGTAGGTGTCCCGATGATTCTCGATCTCCCAGGGATCCACCTCCAGAGTGACCTTCATGCCCGGGGCTCGGTGGTGGCCCCGGTGGGCACCCAGGGAGGACCGGAGCGGCCGGGCCCGACACCGGGCCACGTCATCGGCGACCTCGCCGCGTGGGATCACACATTGGGGTATCCACTCCGATGGAGAGTGGGGACGCAACATGATAGCTGGCGGGGCCTCACGGCGGAAGCCGAAACGGCCGGGGCGAGATCGACTCGCGGTGGCTCGTGCCGAGGCCCAGCACGAGCCGGCCCGGTCGCGCCCGACTGGCGAGAGGCGCTCGACCGGATGCGCGGCTCGGTGGTCTTCTACGCCGGCTTCTTCACGCGCTACAACCGGCCGCTGGCCGAGAGCGGGTTTGCCGACGCCTCGCGCGCCATGGATGGCGTGTGCCCCGGAATTGCGGTACAAGAATCCTCGTGGAAGCCCCCGGGCGTCTTCCTGAGGTCTAGCCATGGCGCGCATCATCGGCGGGATCGGCACGTCGCACGTCCCCACCATCGCGATGGCCTTCGACCGGGGGAAGCAGGAGGACCCGGACTGGCAGCCCCTGTTCCAGGGCTACGCGCCGGTGGCGAGGTGGCTCGCCGAGAAGAAGCCGGACGTCCTCTTCTTCTGCTTCAACGACCATGCCACGACGTTCTTCTTCGACCACTACCCGACGTTCGCGCTCGGCGTGAGCGACGAGTACCGCATCGCGGACGAGGGCACGGGGGTGCGCAAGATCCCGCCGCTCCGGGGCCACGCGGCGCTCTCGCGGCACATCGCGCGGTCCCTGGTCGACGACGAGTTCGACCTGACCATCTTCCAGGACCTGCCGCTCGATCACGGCCTCCACTCGCCGCTCACGATGATGTGGCCGTCCCAGCCCGACTGGCCGGGGCGCGTCGTGCCGCTGGTGGTGAACGTGCTCCAGCATCCGCTGCCCAAGCCGAGCCGCTGCTACAAGCTCGGCAAGGCCATCGGCAAGGCGATCCGGTCCTATCCCGAGGACCTCACGGTGGCGATGGTCGGGACCGGAGGCCTCTCGCACCAGATGATCGGCGAGCGCGCCGGCTTCAACGACGAGGCATGGGACCGGGAGTTCCTCGACCTGATCGACCGCGACCCGGAGCGCCTGGCGCGAATGAGCGTCGAGGACTTCGCGCGCCGGGGCGGCAACGAGGGCGCCGAGGTGATCATGTGGCTCGTCATGCGCGGCGCGCTGGACGACGGCGCGCGCAAGGTGCACGAGAACTACTACCTTCCCATGACCACCGCGATGGCGGTCGCCCTGTTCGAATGAGGTACGTGTTCGACCTGGAGCGAAGCGGCCGGGGGCTCCGGCTCAACCGCTTCCTTCACGACCTGGTCGTGAGCGAGAAGCGCAAGGCGTTCCTGGAGGACCCCGAGTCCGCCATGCGGAGCCTGACCGACGAGGAGAAGGACATGGTGCGCCGCCTGGACTGGAAGGCGCTGCAGGACTACGGCGCGAGCTTCTTCTGCCTGGAGAAGCTTGCGCGCACCCGGGGCGTGTCGAACCCCGAGATGGTGGCGGCGTTCCGCGGGGAGACGCTCGAGGAGTTCCTGAAGACCCGCCGGGTCCCCGGAGCGCGCTGAGATGAACGGGACGGTGGTCCGGAGCATCCATCGGACGGAGGCGGCGACCATCGCCACCCTCGAGCGCCTCGGCGTGGCGACGGTGCACGAGGCCCAGGGTCGTACCGGTCTGATGCAGCCGTACATGCGCCCGGTGTGGCGCGGCGCGCGGGTCGCCGGCAGCGCGGTCACCGCGCTGTGCCATCCCGGCGACAACTGGATGATCCACGTCGCCTGCGAGGTGCTGAAGCCGGGCGACGTGCTGGTCGTCGCGTGCTCCAGCGAGAACACCGACGGCGGGTTCGGCGAGCTGCTGGCCACCTCCGTCAAGGCGCGCGGCGCCCGGGGCGTGATCCTCGACATGGGCTGCCGCGACGCCGCCGACATCGGCGCGATGAAGTTCCCGGCGTGGTCGCGCGCGATCTCCGCCAAGGGCACCGTCAAGGCGAGCCTCGGCTGGGTGAACCTGCCGGTGGTGTGCGCCGGCGTGGGCGTGCGCCCGGGCGACGTGGTGGTGGCGGACGACGACGGCGTGGTGGTCGTGCCCCGCCTCGACGCCGCCAAGGTCGCCAAGGCCGGCGAGGAGCGGGAGAAGAAGGAAGCGGCCAACCGCGCCCGTCTCGAGAAGGGCGAGCTCGGCCTCGACCTCTACGACATGCGCAAGGGCCTGGCCGAGAAGGGACTCAAGTACATCGACGGTCCGCTGGATTGAAAGCGCTCCTCGGAGACTACCCCGTCACCCGGCAGTTCAAGCAGCGGTCGTCGCTCGAGTTCGCCGACGTCAGGGTCCCCAACACCGCGTTCAAGCGCGTGGTCCGGGACCTGGAGTTCGACGTCGCCGAGCTGGCGCTCATGACCTTCCTCCTCGCGAAGGCCCACGGGAAGCCCTACCGCCTCCTGCCCGCGGTGCTGACGGCGCGCTTCCAGCACGCGACGCTCGCCTACAACCCGGCGCGCGGCCCGCTCTCGCCCGACCACCTCGCCGGGAAGCGGGTGGGGATGCGCTCCTACTCGGTGACCACCGCGACCTGGGTGCGGGGCATCCTCGCCGACGACTACGGCGTCGACCTGGGGAAGGTCCGCTGGGTGACCCTCGAGGACCCCCATGTCGCGGAGTTCCGGGACCCGCCGAGCGCGACGCGCCTGCCGCCGGGCACGGACCTGACGACGATGCTGCTGGCCGGCGAGCTCGACGCCGCCATCCTCGCCGAGCCACCGAAGGAGGGGCCGCTGCGGACCCTGATCCCCGATCCGGCGGCGGCGGCCGCCGCCTGGAAGGCGAAGCACGGCGCCATCCAGATCAACCACATGGTCACGCTCAAGAGCACGGTCTCCGACTCCCAGGCGCAGCACATCTACGCGGAGCTCGAGCGGAGCCGGGAAGCGGCGGGGAGCCCCGAGATGAACCCGTTCGGGCTCGAGGCGAACCGCCGGAACCTCGAGGTGGCGATCGACTGCATGTGCCGCCAGGCGATGCTCCCGCGGCGCTTCGCGGTGGAGGAGCTGTTCCGATGATCGTCGACTGCCACGGCCACTACACCACGGCGCCGCAGGCCCTGTGGGACTGGCGGAAGCGCCAGGCGTCCGGCGAGAAGATCTCCGAGGCCGCCCTCCGGATCAGCGACGACGACATCCGCCAGAGCCTGGAGGGCGCGCAGCTCAAGCTCCAGCGCGAGCGGGGCAGCGACGTCACGTTCTTCTCGCCGCGGGCGGGCTCGATGGAGCACCACGTCGGCGACGCCGCGATCAGCGCGCAGTGGGCGCGCGCGCAGAACGACCTGATCCACCGAGTCTGCGCGCTGTATCCGAGGAACTTCGCGCCGGTGTGCATGCTGCCCCAGTCGCCGGGCGTCTCGCCGGCGAACTGCGTCGCCGAGCTCGAGCGCTGCGTGCGCGAGCTGGGATTCATCGGCTGCAACCTGAACCCCGATCCGTCGGGCGGCTGGTGGAAGGAGCCGCCGCTCACGGACCGGTGGTGGTATCCGATCTACGAGAAGATGGTCGAGCTCGACGTGCCCGCGATGGTGCACGTGAGCTCCTCGTGCAATCCGGCGTTCCACTTCACCGGCGCGCACTACATCAACGCCGACACCACCGCGTTCATGCAGCTCGTCCAGGGAGACCTCTTCAAGGACTTCCCTCAGCTCAAGCTCGTCGTCCCGCACGGCGGGGGCGCGGTGCCGTACCACTGGGGGCGCTACCGCGGGCTCGCGCAGGACATGAAGCGGCCGCTGCTCCGTGACCACGTGCTGAGGAACGTCTACTTCGACACCTGCGTCTACCACCAGCCGGGCATCGACCTCTTGCTCAAGGTGATCCCGGTGGACAACGTCCTGTTCGCCTCCGAGATGGTCGGCGCGGTGCGCGGGATCGACCCGGAGACCGGCCACTACTTCGACGACACCAAGCGGTACATCGACGCGAGCGGGCTCGGCGCGGCCGACAAGCGCCGGATCTTCGAGGACAACGCCCGGAAGGTCTACTCGCGCTGGCGGGGCTGAGCGCGCAGCGGCCCCGCGCTCGCTCCCCACATCCGATCCGCGACGCTGCCATCGTGCCCGTGGAGGTGGGCCATCCCGCCCCACGGGCCACGCGGCGGACGGTTCGTCGCGGATGACCGCCTCTCTCCGTGCGACACGCGCCAACGAGTGCCGGCGAGCGCCGTGGGACCGCTTTGCTGACGACGCTCATGGGCTGCGGCGCGGATCGGCCGTGGGATCCACGTACCGCGTCGACGACGGTCCGGCCCCGGTGATCTGGACGATGAACGTCGAGGGCAGGGAGGGCTGCGCGATCGCAGCGCTCGCGAAGAGGACGACGCCGAGCGTGGTCGGGAGGGTCCATCGCATGTCGCCAGTACCGTGTCCCACAAGTTCGACCCCAGGGTAGCGTCCGCCGGGCCCATGTCGCGGTCGTCGTTGAACTGGAACGGCACGCTGATCAGCGCCGCGACCGGATTGGAGAACTGTTGGGCGAGCTCATACTCGGTGGCGGCGACGGCCGGGTGGTGCCAATGGTCGTCGGCGCCGACATGATGGCGCTAAGCGCCCCGACCACTCTCGACATCCTGGACACAGTCAGTCGCTATCGAGAAGGCTGCCGACCTCAAACGGCTTCGGAGCCTTCGCTGGAGCCTTGGCGGCGGTTCCCGGCAGGATCTCGAAGTCGGGGGTGAATCCGACGAGGCTCGTGCGCAACTGGTCGAACCCCTTGCGGTCGCCATCGAACTTCGCCTTGCCGGCCGCGATCAGATCGTCGAACGACGACAGTCCCATCATCACCTGGTTCAGATCCGCGCGGTTGACGGTGATCGTGAGATCCGGCTTCGGCGCCAGAAAGCCCTCGATGTTGGTCAGCGTCGCGTTGGAGACCTCGATTGCGTACTTCTCGCCGTTGTCGGGCGTGACGAGGTTGATGGAGGTCCTGATTCCCGCGGCCTTCGTCGGATCCAAGCTGATGCCCACGAAGTCGAGAAACTGGCCCGTGGTCATGGCGCGCACCACGTCCGGTCCAGTCGACCGTGCCGCTACGCCGCCCGACAGACCGGAGCGCAGTTCGAACGCCCCCATCAGGAAGGCGTTGCGCACGCTCGTGCTTTCCGACTGGTATCCAAGCTGCTCGTAGGCGTCGGCCAGCAGATCGCGGGCTGGCCGGTTCTGATGCTCGGCAAGCACGAGCCGGTTGAGAATCTCGACAGCGGCAAGGTACTTTCCCTGGTCCATCAAGTCCCGGCCCTTCGTCATGATCTTCGCGGAGCCACCCATCATCTCGACGTACAGCGGCGCCGCGTCCTGCGGCGAGAGCGGGACCAGGTTGGCCGGATTGCCGTCCCAGTGGCCGAGGAAGCGGTTGACCACGCCACGCACGTTGTTGCGCACATCGCCGTGGTAGCTGCGGGCGGCCCATTGCTGCTGGAGGCTCTCGGGCACTGTGTAGACGTTGTGGATCTCGTTGATCGTCACGCCCTGATTGACGTAGTGCAGGGTCTGGTTGTTGAGGTTGGCGTAGGTGTCGCGCTGCGTGCGCAGCACCTCTTGGATGCGCGCGTTGCCCCAGCGCGGCCAGCTGTGCGAGGCGAACATCACCTCGGCTTCCTGGCCAAACACGTAGAGCGCGATGTTGAGCTCCTTGGACCAGTTGAGCGCATCGCGTACGCGCGCGCCGCGCAACGTGTAGATGTTGTGGATCGTCCCGGTGAGGTTCTCCGCCGTCCACAACGCCTTGAACTGCGGGAAGTAAGTGTGCGCCGCGGAGGGCGCCTCGGTGTCCGGCGTGTCCTGGAACACCATCCTGACGCCATCGAGTGTGATCTCCTCGAACCGCTTCGAGATCACATGGTTCGGCGCGATCAGCCCGACATGGCCGGCGGGCGTGTTCTTGCCGATCGCCTGGTCCACGTGACCGAATGGGTTACGATCCAGCAACACGGCGAACTGCCACTGCGAGCGTCGCGTCATTGCGTTGCCGGCAAAGACGTTTTCCGCAACCGCCGCCTGCATAAAGTTCGATGGCGCGATCACCTTGACCTTGCCGCTCAGCACGTCGGCCTCGTCCACCACGCCGCGCACGCCGCCGAAGTGGTCGACGTGCGAATGCGAGTAGATGACGCCCACGACCGGACGTGTGCCGAGCTTCTCATTGATGAAGGCAAGCGCCGCGCGCGAGGTTTCCGTCGCCGTCCCCGGATCCATGACGATCCAGCCGGTGTCAGACTTGACGAAGGTGATGTTGGTGATGTCGAAGCCACGAACCTGGTAGAGGCGGTCGGGCACGACTTCGTACAGACCGAAGGCCATGTTGAGGATGGCCTGGCGCTGCAGCGAGGGGTGGATGCTCTCGAAGTCATTGCCCGTGAGCAGCCACTGATAGGCCTCCATGTCCCACGCGACGTTGCCAGCATCGGCCATGATCTTCTTGAACGGCGGCACCGCGATCAAGCCGCGCTTGTTTTCCTCGAGATCCCGCTCGTCCTGGAACGGCAGCGACGCCTTGAGGCCGTTGCGAAGCGCAAGCGTGAACGTGGACGGCGGCTTGCCCCTCGGGTCGAAGTGGCCGGCGGGCGCCGCCGGCTGCTGAGCGAGCGCGTTGTTCGTCATGGCAAAGGAAACGCCAACCGCGACGGCGACGCCGGTGGCGGCCAGTCGTTTCGTGAACGAGCGTCTTGCGTTCATCGTCTTTTCCTCGGAGGCCTTGTGCGGCCTTGTTCGTCTGTGGGAGCCGACTGCCGCGGACTCCACTGTCAATGATTCCCCCAAGAGGGGCCGTCTCCCGTTTCCCAGGGGGGGGGGCCCTCCGTAGGCGCCAGGCGATGATCGTGAGCCAATTGAGCCTTCGCTCCTCCGACCCCGCGGCACCGGCCGCCGGCGACCGGGAACAGCCGCACGATGAAGGTCAGGGGCCGGGGCGGTCATCTTGTCTCCGCCCGAGGTATCGGATGGCCGGCGTCAAAACTGGCGTCAAAGGGCGCTAGTACCGTGTCCCAGAAAGTCCACCCCACCTTACCGGTGCAAGGGGTAGCCCTTGAAGGTCCACCGGAAGGGGCGGCTGGTACGGTTCCAATGACGGACGAAGCGGACGATCCGCTCGGCTCGGGCCTCGTAGGTCGCATCGCTGGCCGGGGCGAGGGCCTGCCGCTCGAGGATGCTGAACCAGATCTCGACCTGATTGAGCCACGAAGCGTGCAGCGGCAGAAGCTCGAACTGGACCCGGCCATCCTGGGCCGCGACCCACGCTCGCACCGCCGTGGCCGTATGGATCGAGAGATTGTCCAGGATGATGACCAGCCGGCCGCGGGGCCATACCCGATCTTCCACGCGTTCTCACGGCTGAGCTACCCTGGGGTCGAACTTGTGGGACACGGTAGTCCTCGTGCTCGATCGTGTGGATCTGGGTTGGATGCTCGCGGGACCGGCCCGAGCGGGGTTCAGGGGATCGCGAAGCGCGCGGCCCATTCCGCGAACGCCTTCAGGAATGTCGCGAGAAGGCCGCGCGGGGTCTCGTAGCCCTCCGGTCCGCCGCCGGGACGCGGCCGGCGCCCCTGATGGCGCATCAGCGCCTCTCCGTCGGAGCGTCCGCGAGCACGGTGTGGAGCTGTGGCACCACCGCGGCGCCCTCGCCGATCGCCCCGCCCACTCGCTTCGCGGACCCGGCAGCGGACGTCGCCGATCGCGAACACGCCCGGGATGCTGGACTCGAGCGGTAGCGGGCGAGGCTGGTGGTCGTCCGCTCCCGTCCGGACGAAGCCCTCCGTGTCCAGCGCGATCCCGCACTCCCGGAGCCAGCCCGTCGCCGGCTCGACGCCCACGAAGAGGAAGACGTGTCGGATCGGGAGCTCGGTCTCGTCGCCCGTCGTGTCGCGGCGCCAGCGCACCTGGGCGAGATGGGATCCTGGTCCGGGAGTCAGCCGGGTCATCTCGGTCCGGGGCAGGACCTCGATGTTGGTCGTCGCCTCGATGCGGTCGACGAGATAGCGCGACATGCTCGTGTCGAGGGACTCGTGCCGGACCAGGACCGACACCTTCGCGGCGAAGCCGGACAGGAACACCGCCGCCTGGCCGGCCGAGTTGCCGCCCCCGACCAGCGCCACGTGCTCCCCGCGGCAGAGACGCGCCTCGACCGGCGAGGCCCCGTACCAGACGCCGCGGCCCTCGACGGCCTCGAGGCCGGGAATGGGCGGCCGCCGGTAGCGCGCCCCGCAGGCCACGACGATCGTCCGGGCCCTGACGCGGCGCCCGTCCGTCGTCTCGAGAGTGAACGGAAACGTCGCGCAGTCCAGTCGCGCGACGGGGCTCGGGATCACGATCTCGGCTCCGAACTTCTGCGCCTGCACGAAGGCCCGGCCGGTGAGGTCCTGGCCTGAGATGCCCTCCGGGAAGCCCAGATAGTTCTCGATGCGCGAGCTCGCCCCCGCCTGGCCGCCGAACGACCGGCTCTCGAGCACGATCACCGACAGTCCCTCGGAGGCGGCATACACGGCCGTCGCGAGCCCCGCCGGCCCCGCGCCGACCACCGCGACGTCGTACGTCCGGTCGAGATGATCGACGCGCACCATGCCGAGGGCGCGAGCGAGATCGACCTCGGTCGGGTTCCTGAGCACCGATCCGTCGGGGCAGACCACGACCGGCAGATCGGCGTCGTTCGCCGCGTGGTGCTCGAGCAGGGCCGCCGCCTCCCGATCGACGGCGGGATCGACCACGCGATGCGGGCCGGCATTGCGGGCGAGGAACCCCTGGAGACGGACGACGTCCGGATGGACGGCTGGCCCGATCAGGACGGGGCCGCCCCCACCGGTCTCGATCAGGCCGACCCGGCGCAGGAGTAGCGCGCGCATGATCCGCTCGCCGAGCTCGGCCTCCGCGATCAGCACGGTGCGCAGCCCGTCGGCGGGGATGACGAGCACGTCGGCGTCGCGCGTGGCTCGCGCGTCCACGAGGCGGGGCTGGCCCGCCAGCATGCCGGTCTCGGCCAGGAAGCCGCCGGCGCCGAGCTCGATGATCGGGACGACCTGGCCCAGACCGCCCCGGGCGCTGACGTCGACGGTGCCGGAGAGGAGCACGAACATGCCGGAGCCGACGTCGCCGGTCGTGACGACCGGCTCGCCGGCCGCGTAGCGGCGGACCGTCCCGAAACGCCGAAGTCGGTCGATGTCCTCCGGGCCGAGGCTCGGAAACATCTGGCCGAGGCGAGGGTCAGGGTCGGGCACGGTCCAGGCTCACGCGGGTCGTGCCTCGCCCGAGGGTTGCCCGCTCTCGAGCGCCGGGATCGCCGGCGGTGTCACGCCGCGGACCGGGAAGCCCAGAGACATCCACCGCGCGACGCCCCCCTCGAGGGGGTGGACGCGCGTGATCCCTCGTCGCTCGAGCAGGAGCGCCACCCGGGCGCTCGTGGCTTCGTTGGGTCAGGCGCAGTAGAGCACCAGCTCGCGATCCCGCGGGACGTCCGCCAGGTGCTCGTCGAGCGCCTCGGCCTTGATCCAGCGGCTGCCCGGGATCGCGAACGGGGTGGCGACCACGTCGAGCGCGGTGCGGACATCGAGGATGGCCACGTCCTCCCCGGCGTCGAGCTTCTGCTTGAGCTCGTAGGGCGAGATCCGGGCGATCCGGAGCCGATGGAGGAAGAGGCGGCGCCGCACGTACTTGAGCAGCACGTAGCCGACGAGAGCCGCCACAACCAGGACTCCCGCGGTGCGCCCCAGGGAGGCGACGCGCTGGGCCACCACCTCGATGGTCTCGCTGAAGACGTAGCCCAGCCCCGCCCAGAGCCCCGCCCAGAGGAGCACGCCGGCGAGGTCGTAGAGCACGAAGCGGAGGCGGGACACGCCGAAGATCCCCGCGAGGGGCGGCATGACGGTGGTCAGGCCCGGCAGGAACTTCGCCACGAGCAGCGCGCGGACGCCGTGGCGCAGGAAAAGGTTTTCCGTCCGGCGGACGCACACGTCGGGCTCGAGCGACAGCCGGCAGAGCCCCGAGAGCACGCGCGCTCCGCGCCGGCGGCCCAGCTCGTGCCAGACGAGGTCGACGGGCAGGGTGACCACCGCGATCGCGCCGAGCACCAGCGGCAGGCTGACGCGGTCCTGCGCCGCGAGGGCGCCGACCGCCAGGAGCGCCGGGACCGCGGGGAGCGGCACCCCGACCTGCTCGGCGACGACGAGGATCGGCAAGATGACGAAGCTGTACCGCTCGAGGAGCTGCACGCTATCGGCGAGGTTCATGCCGAGGCTCCGCGGGAGCGATCCCGCTCAGACGGGGAACGCGACGACTTCCAGGCCGGCCCGGCTCGTGGTCTCGTCCGTCGAGGGCATCGGCCTACGACTTGATGAACGCCAGGAGGTCGGCGTTGATCACGTCGTGGTGCGTCGTGGCCATCCCGTGAGGCAGGCCCTTGTAGACCTTGAGCTGGGCCTTCCGGACCCGCTTGCTGGAGAGCATCGCGCTGGCGCCGATCGGGACGACCTGATCGTCGTCGCCGTGCATGACGAGCGTCGGCGCGTCGATCCGCTCGAGGTCTTCGGTGAAATCCGTCTCGCTGAACGCCTTGATGCAGTCGTAGGCGGCCTTGACGCCGCACATCATCCCCTGGCGCCACCAGTTGTCGATGAGTCCCGGCGAGACCTTCGCCCCGGGGCGGTTGAAGCCGTAGAACGGGCCCGTCGGAACGTCCCGGAAGAACTGCGCCCGGTCGGCCAGCAGCGCGGCGCGGAAGTCGTCGAAGACCGCGAGGGGCAGCCCGCCCGGGTTGTTTGCGGTCTTGACCATGATCGGCGGCACGGCACCCACCAGGACCGCCTTGGCGACCCGGCCCCTCGCTCGCCCGGCGCCGTGGCGGCCGATGTAGCGCGCGACCTCGCCGCCGCCCGTGGAGTGGCCGACGTGGACGGCGTTCCTCAGATCGAGCTTCTCGGTGAGCGTCACGAGATCGTCCGCGTACGTGTCCATCTCGTTGCCGTCCCACGTCTGGGTCGAGCGCCCGTGTCCGCGGCGGTCGTGGGCGATGCACCGGAAGCCGCGCGACGCGAAGAAGATCATCTGGGCGTCCCAGTCGTCCGCGCTGAGCGGCCAGCCGTGGCTGAAGACGATGGGCTGCCCGGTGCCCCAGTCCTTGTAGAAGATCTGCGCGCCGTCCTTCGTCGTGACCGTGCTCATGCGGTGCGTGCCTCCATGGCATCCAGGGCGGATGCCGTTCCAGCGCCGCCAGGCGAGCCGTCAACCTCGCCGATGGCGGCATATCGGGTCCGGTCGCCTGGTCGATCCTGCTCGGCCTTCGGGGGTCCTTTCGCGTCGCGGTGGAGGGCGGGGGACCGGTCAGTCGGTCGCTCCACCTCCCGTGGCCTCGCGACCGTTGCAGGATACACCGGAATGGGACGAGGAGATCTCGCCGCTCGTCACGGACGCGACTCTCGAGCGCCCGCGAGGCGCGTGGCCGCGGTCTCGTCGGCCTGCTCGCTCGATGATGTGGTTGACCACTGATCGACCGGAGGACATGATCCCCTCGGTGAGCGCCTGGGAGTCGGCGTGAACCCGTCGGATCCGCGCCCATCAGAGCTGTGGGATGGAGAGCGCCCTCCGGCCGGTGAAGTCTCGTGCAGCCACCCCCACTCTCTTAGGGCCGCCGAGAGGCGTGTCGCCCTGTTACCATAGGACGGGAGTGCTCTGAGGAGACGAACGAGGCCACGCGGGCCAGCCTAGCCCTGGCATCCAGGCTTCGAGCGGTTCCTGAATCGTCAGGCTCGACGGCGAGGGGTTGGTGACCTCGCGACAGACTTCGACGGTCAACGCGCCCTGGCGTTGACGCACATCGTGGTGCCGGTGAGGCTGGGGTCCGAATCCAGCCGCTCGAGACGTGATTGAACCCCCTGCGTAGAAGGAAAGGGACCCATGACGGAATTGCCGAAGTGTCCGACGTCGCGCTGCCAGGACAAGGGAAAGCCCATGCAGCTTGCGGGCCCCCGTCGACACGACAAAGACCGCAAGATCACGCGGTACAAGTGCCAGACGTGCGGGCAGGAGATCAGCCAGCGGGCGGCCTGAGCGTTTCAAGCTGACCACTGGCCGGCCATGTGTATCCAGCGGGGGCCTCACCCGGGAGTCTTTGGCGACTGCGGCCGGGGAGCCCCTTGCCGGCATTGACTGGCTGATCGAACCGAATCTCCCCGCATGCACGGGCCCGGGGTGTTCCACGAGCCGGGCGTTCTGACGGAACGCTCCGCGTGGCCTCAGGCCTGAGGCCGCGACGACTGCCGGGATTCTCTTTGGCATGTCATTGCCCTGAAGAGCTTGGGGCCCTGGCACGCGAAGGGTAGCTCACCCCTCCGCACGGGCGCCTGGCCGGGCGTCCCCCGTTCGGTCCCTCCAGAAACCGACACGCCCGCGCTGGCGAAGAGCACGTCGCCGGCGCCCGGATTGACCACACGCCGTCGTGACCGACGCTGGGGGAGTCGTCGCCCCGCTGGGGGGGGGTTGTCCTTGGCGTATTGCTGTACTAGTATGCTAGTACAGTATGAGAATCTCGATCGACCCTCGGATCGGTGCGCACGGCTGGATCCCTAGGCCCGGGCCGGGGGCAGAGCCCTGCGCGGACCTCAACGAGCGAGCCGGTCTCCCGCGGGTTCCTGCGCTGCCGAGGGAACTGGACGGGGTCGGCGTCACTCCGGACCCGGTCGCGCGCGCCATCGAGGATCTCAAGCGGAGCGGGTACCGGCCGCTGCACGCGCGCCGGGCCACGCCGGAGCTCCCGCGGGGGCGCGTCGCCCCAGGGCGCGACGTGTGAGGCGGAGAAGCGGAAGCGAGCGGGGAGGCATACCCCAGTGGAGGAGAACGTCATGACGCCCGCCATGGAGGGGACGTGGGTGCTCGTCGGGCTGCTGGTGGGCCTGGTGGCGGGGCTCGTCACGAAAGCGGGAGGCTACGGGCGGAGGTGGGACGTTCTCCTCGCGCTCGCCGGGAGCGTCGCGGGGAGCGGGATCGCTTGACTACCGGGGATCGCTCTCGACGCGGAGATGGTCGCGGTGGTGATCGTCGCGTTCGCCGGCGCAGCGATCCTGATCGTCGCCCAGCGGAGGATCTGGCCGCTCATTGCAGTGCCGCGAGGGCACGCCTGACCGGATCCGATCACGATGGGACTGGCCACCGCGAGCTCGTGGCCGCTCCGATGTGGACCCGCCCCGAGATGGGCGCCTGAAGCCGGTACGGAGGGAGATCGAATCGATGGACGCACGTGGTGCCGCGGTCATGGTCGCGCCAGCGCGCCGCGCCGAGCAGGTGCCGGAGATCCCGCAGATTGAGTGCCGCTGGCCCACGATGACGATCAGAGAGCTGACGATGGCCGCGGCCGACACCGCCCTCGCCGCCGACCCCCTCTTCCATCTCGGCCCGGGAGGCCACGTGGGCCGGGTCGCGGTGCGCTACTGGCACTTTCGTCCTGAGCTGAAGTACCTGACCTGTCAGGCATGCGCCGAAGGCGACGGCCGGTCCGTCGTTGAGCTCGAGGAAGTGGCCTGCCAACACCGGATCCCCACGCGCTGATGCCCGTGCGCGTCAGTCAGCTCCGTGGTGGTGCGATTGGCGGCCGGATGGAGTCCAAACCGGCGATGAGCTGGACGGATCCGCCCCCCAAGCCGACGCTGTGGATGAACGGGACCAGGGATGCGCGCTGGGCACAAGGCCTTCTCGAGAAGTACGGGATCGACTTCGAGGAGCGTCAGAGTTCCGATCCGTTCGTGTCCCTGTACTGGAACGGGACGACCTATACCGATTTTTCCGGGATCGCGGACTTTCTGATGTTCGCGGCGAGGCTGTCGCTGCCGGGGATGAGAACGCGAGACCGCACCGAGGACGGCGAGCTCCCTGGTTCGCGGATACCCCTCTCGTGATCTGTCGCCAAGCGTCCCTGGGCGTGGGGAGGGGCGCGCGGTCTCTGCTGGGACAGACCGGTCGAGCGCCGCGGCACGATGAAAGTCGGCGCGGGCCAGGGGGGGACGTGAAGCTCCGGCGCTGTCGTGAGCGGCTCTTCCAGAGCCAGCGGGCCTCTCTCGGCCTGGGCCTGGTCGCGGCGACCCGCGTCGCGACCGGCAGCGCGGCGGACCTGATTTGTCGCCCAGCGCACGATGTTTCCCGCACGTGCCTAGGGCCGTCCCTGTGGATGGATGCGTCCCGGCGCCGTCGCGCCGGAGTTCGACCAACGTCGCGATGATAGGGGAAGGAGCCAACAACATGGACGCGAACCGAGACAAACGGAGCATGGGAGAGCGGTGGAGTGCGGCGCGGCCGACCAAGACGGTGGCCTTCTGGTGTTGCGTGGCCTCGGCGGTGCTCACGATGATCGTCGGCTTCAGCTGGGGTGGCTGGGTGACGGGAGGCACGGCCCGGGCAACGGCGGAGACCATGGCCTTCGAGGCTGTGGCTACGCGCCTGGCCCCGATCTGTGTCCTTCAATCTGGGCGGGATCCGGCCAAGGCCGTGAAGCTCGTGGCGCTGAAGGGCGAGAGCTCGTGGCAGCGAGGCGAGTACGTCGGCAAGCAAGGGTGGGCGACGATGCCCGGAGAGAAAGAGCCCGATCGCAGAGTGGCCGAGATGTGCGCCACGCTGCTGATGCCGAGCAGCTAGTTTCTGGAGCGGCTCCCTCGGAGATGGCTCCCGCGGGAGCCATCTCCGGTTCTCACGCTCGGGGTGCCGCGGGGCTGGGTCAGGCCAGCCAAATTGGACCTAGGAAGGCGGGGAAGGCGATGGGGGAGCGAGCCAGACGCGTAGCCGGCCACGTGTTTCGGACACCGGACTGTGACCCCGGCCGTGGCCCGGGCCACGGCGCCGAGGGGGCTCACGCCGTGAGCGGGCCTGCGAGATCCGAGAGGCGTGAGGACGGCCGCGGCGGCCCATCTCTGGAGCGCGATCCGTATCAGGACGAGGGCGGGGAAGGCTGATGCTGACCGTTCTTTGCTCCGCCAGGCGCCGGGCGACGCCGCGTCACCTACGGTGAGCGTGGCATCCTGATCCGGCCCGTCCACACGCGCGCGGCGTGATCGGCGGGTCACAGAAGTGGCAAGAATCCGGCCGGATCGGCCCTCCCGTCGGAGGACGCTCAGCGCGAGGCGGTCGGCCGCTTCAGCAGGGGCCCGAGAGGAGACCGCTCGATGGTGTCGGCCCCATTCGGCTTGGCTCTCGGCCTCATCGCAATCACCGCTGGACTAGTGTACTAGTAAAGTAGTACAGTAGATGAACTAGTCCACTCACCCACATCTGGACAGGGGAGGACCCCGACGATGGCTCACGGAACGAAGACCACGCTGCGCCCGCTCCACGACCGCATTCTCGTCAAGCGTCTCGCGGAGGGGGAAGAGAAGCACGGAAGCATCATCATCCCCGACTCCGCCAAGGAAAAGCCCCAGGAGGGCAAGGTGATCGCGGTCGGCACCGGCAAGGTGACCGATGAGGGCAAGAAGATTCCGCTCGACGTGAAGGCGGGGGACCGGATCCTGTTCGGCAAGTACTCCGGGAGCGAGGTCAAGCTGGACGGCCAGGAGTACCTCACCATGAGGGAGGAGGACGTGCTCGGCATCCTCAGCGCGTGATCCTCGCGGCTCCGCCGCTGCCATTTCCGCGTACACCTTTGGGAGGGAGAACTTCATGGCCAAGCAGCTCTTGTTCAACGAGGAAGCCCGTGCCGCGCTCCTTCGCGGCGTCAACGTTATGGCGCACGCCGTCAAAGCCACGCTGGGGCCCAAGGGCCGGAACGTGGTCATCGACAAGAAGTACGGCAGCCCGACCATCACCAAGGACGGCGTGACGGTCGCCAAGGAAGTCGAGCTGAAGAACCCCTACGAGAACATGGGGGCCCAGATGCTGAAGGAGGTCGCCTCCAAGACCTCCGACGTCGCTGGCGACGGCACCACGACGGCGACCGTGCTCGCGCAGGCGATTTTCCGCGAGGGCCTCAAGAACGTGACCGCTGGGGCGAATCCGATGGGGCTCAAGCGGGGCATCGAGCAGGCAGTGGAGCAGGTGGTGGCCGAGCTGAAGCGCATGACCAAGTCGACCAAGGACAAGAAGGAGATCGCCCAGGTCGCGACGATCGCGTCCAACAACGACAAGACCATCGGTAACCTCATCGCCGAGGCGATGGAGAAGGTCGGCAAGGACGGCGTCATCACGGTCGAGGAAGCCAAGGCGATGGAGACCACCCTCGAGGTCGTCGAGGGGATGCAGTTCGACCGGGGCTACCTCTCGCCCTACATGGTCACCGACCCCGAGCGCATGGAGGCGGTCCTCGAGGACTGCCTCGTCTTCATCTACGAGAAGAAGCTCGGCGTGATGAAGGACATGCTCCCGTTGCTCGAGCAGGTGGCGCGGGCGGGCAAGCCCTTCCTGATCATCGCGGAGGACGTCGAGGGGGAGGCCCTGGCCACGCTGGTGGTCAACAAGCTGCGTGGGACCCTCTCCTGCTGCGCGGTCAAGGCCCCGGGCTTTGGCGATCGGCGGAAGGCCATGCTCGAGGACATCGCGACCCTGACCGGCGGCAAGGCCATCACCGAGGACCTCGGGATCAAGCTCGAGAACATCAAGCTGGAGGATCTCGGGAAGGCCAAGAAGGTCGTCGTGGACAAGGACAAGACCACGCTGATCGACGGCGCGGGGTCGACCAAGGAGATCGAGGGCCGCATCAAGCAGATCCGGGCCCAGATCGAGGAGACGACCTCGGACTACGACAAGGAGAAGCTGCAGGAGCGCCTGGCAAAGCTCGCCGGCGGCGTTGCCGTCATCAAGGTCGGCGCCGCGACCGAGACCGAGATGAAGGAGAAGAAGGCGCGCGTGGAAGATGCCCTCAACGCGACGCGGGCGGCCGTCGAAGAGGGGATCGTGCCGGGCGGCGGGGTGGCGCTGCTCCGCGCCGCGAAGGCGCTCGACCACTTGAAGCTGGTGGGCGACGAGGCGACCGGTGCCCACATCGTGCGGCGGGCGCTGGAGGAGCCGATCCGGCGGATCGTGGAGAATGCCGGGCTGGAGGGCTCCGTGGTGGTCGAGAAGGTGAAGGCTTCCAAGGAGGTGGCGTACGGGTTCGACGCCGACTCGAACGAGTACGTGGACCTGATGCACGCGGGGATCATCGACCCGACCAAGGTGGAGCGGATCGCCCTGCAGAACGCGGCCTCGATCGCCTCGCTCCTCCTGACGACCGAGGCGCTCATCACGGACATCCCCGAAGAGAAGGGGGCCATGCCGGCCATGCCGCATGGTGGCGGCATGGGGGGTATGGGCGGCGGCGACTTCTAGCCCGCCGGCCAGAGCATCCGACTCGCCGACGGCCTCCGGGGGATCCTGCCTCCGGCGGCCGTGCGGCGTCGATCGCGATCGAGGTGTGGGGATCGGCCTCGAAGGGCGCAGGACCACACGCCACGACGAGACGAGGACGAGGAAGATCACTCGGGACGTCCAGGAGACAGCCAGGGGCATCAGGCCCCGCCGGCAAGAACCTGGAAGAGAGCACGCAGGGCTTCGGCGAGTCCGTCTGGGGATCGTACGAAGCTTCCTGCAGAAGGCTTTATCGGCGGCTAATTACGTTGGGTACGGAAGTAATTGAGATATTGAGAGGAGAGCACCATGACCACCATGCTTCGCTGGTCCCCGGCTCGGAAGTTCCACTTTCACCACGACGTCGATGCGCTGTTCCCGGGGTTCTTCGACGGCGCCACAGACGAGGCCGCTCAGCATGCCCCAGCGTGGCTCCCCGCCGCTGAGGGGCGGATCGACGACGGCACCTACGTCATCCAGCTCGCCATGCCGGGCGTGGATCCGAAGGACGTCCAGGTGTCCTGGATGAACAACGTCCTCACGGTCAAAGGCGAGCGCAAGGCCGATCACGACTCCACGGGCAAGGACTACTTCCTCCGGGAGCTCGCGTACGGCGCGTTCCAGCGGACCTTCGAGCTCCCCGAGGGCGTCGATGTCGCCCACGTGGAGGCGAAGTACACGAACGGCATGCTCGAGGTGAGGGTGCCGGCGCCACGAGCTGCGATGCCGAGGATGATCGAAGTCAAGGCCGCCTGATCCAGGGCGGCGGGGGCCGAGGACGTGCCGGCGCCGACCGGCACGCGCCTCGGCCTTCGGCAGCTTTCGGTGTGGCGGCGAGGGCCCGAGCAACGGGGAGTTGAGGCTCGGACCATGGCGCGGGTGCCCCCTTCGGGCCCTGGGAGGCGATGCCTTGCCGGGGATGTAGCGCGGAACCGAACAGACGAACGGTGACCTCCCTGGCTCTCGGATGCGCCCTGGACCGCAGGCCGGGCCGGCCAGCGACAGGAGAGGAGAATGGCGAGTGTACCGACCGGTGAGATGACGGCGCGCCCTCCTGGCGGTTCGCCGAATGCACCGAAGGGCGCGGCGCCCGGTCCGCCGAAGATACGGCCGAAGCCGTGGTGGCTGATCTTCGTGGCCATCATGCTGGCCAACTACCTGCTCGTGCGAGTGTTCTTTCCGGAGCCCTCCTCGATCACCATTCCCTACACGCTCTTCAAGCAGCAGATCCAGGCGGGCAATGTCCAGGACGTCACCGGTGTGGGCGATTCGATTCAGGGCACCTTCAAGACGGGTGTGACCTATTCACCCGACGCGTCGAGGCGCCGAGCGCCGGCTGCGCCGGCTGCGGGGCCCGCCGGCCAACCCGCTCCGCGCACCTCGACGAAGTTCAGGACGCAGCGGCCGGCTTTCGCCGACCCGGGACTCGAGACGTTGCTCGAAGGGAAGGGCGTGGTCATCAACGCCCTGGACCAGACGGGGCCGGCCTGGTTCACGCTCCTGGTCGGCTTCGGCCCCACTTTGCTCCTGATCGCCGGCTTCGTCTGGCTCAGTCGCCGCTCGGCCGCGGCTGGCGGGGCTGGACTATTCGGGCTCGGCAAGAGCCGCGCCAAGCGGTACAGCGAGGAGCAACCGAAGGTGACCTTCGACGACGTCGCCGGAATTGACGAGGCCGAGAACGAGCTGACCGAGATCGTCGACTTCTTGAAGCACCCCGCCAAGTACCAGCGACTCGGCGGCACCATGCCGAAGGGCGTGCTATTGGTCGGCGCGCCTGGGACCGGCAAGACACTGTTGGCGCGGGCGATCGCTGGACAGGCGGGCGTCCCCTTCTTCAGCCTCAGCGCGTCCGAATTCATCGAGATGATCGTCGGCGTCGGTGCGGCGCGCGTCCGCGATCTGTTCAAGCAGGCTCGGGAGGCCGCGCCCTCGATAATTTTCATCGACGAGCTGGATGCCATCGGCCGCGCTCGTGGCGCCGGCGCGAGCCTCGGCGGACATGACGAGCGCGAGCAGACGTTGAACCAGATCCTGACCGAGATGGACGGCTTCGACTCTCGGGAGGGCGTCATCGTCCTGGCCGCCACCAACCGTGCCGATGTGCTGGACCCGGCACTGCTGCGACCTGGCCGCTTCGACCGGCGTGTCGTCGTACAGCGCCCCGATCGCGCCGGCCGCGGCGCGATTCTCAAGGTGCACACCAGGAGCGTCCCTTTGGCGTCGGACGTCTCCCTCGAACGCATCGCCGCCGAGACGCCGGGCCTGGTCGGCGCCGAGTTGCGCAACCTGGTCAACGAGGCCGCTCTGCTGGCGGCGCGCAAGGGCGCGAGCGCCGTCCGCACGGAGGATTTCACGGAGGCGCTGGAGAAGATCACCCTCGGGCCGGCTCGGAACATTCTGCTCAACCCGGCCGATCGGGAGCGTACGGCGTACCACGAGGCAGGCCATGCGCTGCTTGCGCTGGTGGTGCCAGGCAACGATCCGGTGCACCGTGTCTCGATCGTGCCTCGCGGCATGGCGCTCGGCGCGACGTACCAGCTGCCTGTCGACGACCGGACCAGCTATGCCGAGGATTACCTGCGGGCGCGAATCACCAGCACGCTGGGCGGCCGGGCCGCCGAGCAGCTCGTCTACGGAGTGGTGACGTCAGGTGCCGAGAACGATCTCCAGCACGTCACCGAGATTGCCCGTCACATGGTGCTGCGTTGGGGGATGAGCGAGAAGCTTGGACCGATCAGCTTCGTCGCGCCCCCGGATGAGGGCTTGCCGGCGGCCTTCCAGAGCCAGCCGTACAGCGAGGCCACCTCCGAGCTGATCGATGCCGAGGTCCGCCGGATCGTCGAGGAGTGTCACCGTGACGCCGACCGGCTACTGGCCGAGCACCGCGAAAAGCTGGAAGTTCTCGCGCAGGCTCTACTCAGCGCGGAATCCCTCGATGAGAAGGAGATCCGGCGTGTCACCGGGCTGAGCGAGCGCCCACCGGAGACGCGCCGCGCCTGGGATCACTCCACGTCATGATGGGCCGGAACCGAGCCGGCGTGGAGCGGCAGGTGCTGGCCGACCACCAGTGGGAGGAGCGGCAGAATCAGCAGTTGTGGGACCTCTCGCTGCGCACCGCGAGGCGTACGGGGCCGAGTGGATCAGAGGTCATGGCGCGCGGTGGGCGGCTCGCGCGGACGTTACCTCGGACTGGCTTCAGGCTTGCCTTGGCCGCTCCCCAGCCGTGTCGAGATGGAAGTGCTGGAGCACGTGGTGCATGACCGGTGCGAGCATCACCCCCGCCAGCACGAGAAACACCACGCCGGCCAGCAGCGCATAGCATCCGGCCAACCACTTGCCTGTGGTCGTGTGCAAAGAATCGACTGGTCCCATCCCACCCAATAGCATTGCCGCGTTCAGGAACGCATCCGGCCAGCCCAGTCCTTCGACCCAGTGGTAGATCGCCATTCCGAGTGCGAGCGTAACGACTGCGAGGGGCAGCAAGACTACAGCCCGGGAGACCATGTGGCCGGCGAGATGTCAGGGTCGTACTCCAAGGTGAGGATCAGGCGAAGTCACAGCACCTCCTGCGTGAGAGCCACTCCGAGCGGACCCCGCTAGTCTGCCCCGCGACGTCTCGGCCTTCTTCGTCATGACAGCTTCCTTTCGGCGAAGCCCTGTGGACTAGGCCTATTCAGTTGCCTACGTCGCTGCCCTCGGCCTGCACGCGATGGGCACAGCCCCCGGCCTTGCTCGGCTCGCGCCTCCTGCGTGACCTGCCTCGCCCTCTTGTCCAGCACGAACCCCGAACCCCGCCGCTACGTTGATGACGAGAGACACGAGCACGAGCGGGCGGGCCTGCACCGCCCACGCCGGCGCCATGCCGAACCTCGGTAGCGTGGGATCAGGTTCAGCGGCCCCGCCATTGCCGAGGCGCCAGCCAGCCAGACGATGAGGATGGCCCAGACGCCGTAGATCGAAGCGAACCCGGCGCTGAAGAACCCGTGGGCGAGATGGGCACGCGCGCGTCCGATCGCCCGGCCCCCCCTTCGCGATGGGCGTCGGGCGGAATCAGGAGCGTCGGGAAGCGCATTCTTCACCCGAGAACGGCACGCACTCGATGAGCCGCGCCGTCCGCAGTCAACGGGACGCTCGTGGTGCCCGGCATCAGGGCACGACCATCGACCTCGATCTGGGCGATGCCCCGCGACACCCCCCGCGGGTTCTCGATCGTAATCTCATAGCGCGACCCGTGGTAGCGGAACGTGATTGCGAATCGTCGCCACGCGCGCGGGATGCAGGGATCGAGGTGCAGCACCGCGCCACGGAGCCGGAACCCCAGAAGCCACTCCATCCCCGCGCGGTACATCCAGCCCGCTGAGCCCGTATACCACGTCCATCCTCCCCGGCCGACATGCGGGGACTCGGCATAGACGTCGGCGGCCGCCACATACGGCTCCACCTTGTATCTATGGACGCCGGCCCGCGTGCTCGCGCGGTTGATCGGGTTCAGGATCGAGAAGAGCTCGTTGGCCTTGTCGCCGTCACCGAGTGCCGCGAACGCCATCACCGACCAGATCGCGGCATGGGTGTATTGGCCGCCGTTCTCGCGCACACCCGGGGGATAGCCCTTGATGTAGCCGGGGTCGACAGGCGCGCGATCGAACGGGGGCGTGAACAGGAGGACCAGCTCCTGGCCTCTTCGCACGAGATACTCCTCGACGGCCGCCATCGCGCGCGCCGCGCGCTTCGGATCGGCGGCGCCTGAGAGCACCCCCCACGACTGCGCGATGGAGTCGATGCGGCACTCCTCGTTGACGGCGGACCCGAGGGGGGTCCCGTCGTCGAAGAAGGCGCGACGATACCAATCCCCGTCCCACGCCTGCTCTTCGAGCGAGGTTTTCAGGAGGTCGACGTGGTCGCGCCACCTGCCGGCGCGCCCCCGTTCACCGCGGGCATCCGCCCACCGCGCGAATTCCCAGAGGGTCGTGTGCAGGAACCATCCCAGCCACACGCTCTCGCCGTGTCCCTCGGGGCCGACGCGGTTCAGGCCGTCGTTCCAGTCCCCCGTACCGATCAGCGGCAGACCGTGCGCGCCGATGGCTAGACTCCGATCGAGCGCGCGAGCGCAGTGCTCGAACACGGTGCCGTGCTCGGCGGACACGGTGGGCTCGAAGTACGACTCGTGCTGTCCCGTCGCGAGGACGGGTCCTTCGAGGAAGGGGATGACCTCGTCAAGCACGCTGGCATCGCCCGTCGCCTCCAGATACTGCGTGACGGCGTAGGGCAACCAGATCGCGTCGTCGGAGATGCGGGTGCGCACCCCCCGGCCGGAGGGGGGATGCCACCAGTGCTGCACGTCGCCCTCCACGAACTGGCGCCCGGCGGCCCGGAGGAGATGCTCCCGCGCGACCTCCCGGTTCGCGACGGTCAGCGCCATGACGTCCTGGAGCTGGTCGCGAAATCCGTACGCGCCCCCGGCCTGATAGAAGGCCGATCGGGCCCAGACACGGCAGGCCAGCGTCTGGTAGAGAAGCCAGCGGTTGAGCATGATGTCCACGGAGCGGTCCGGCGTCTTGACCTGAATGGCGCCGACGATGTCATCCCATCGGGTCTTCACGGCCTGCAGCGTCAGATCGAGGTCAGCCGCCCGGTAGCGGGTGAGCAGTTCGCGCGCCTCGGCGGCCGTCGCCGCCTCACCGAGGAAGAACACGATCTCCTCGCGCCCGCCGGGCGCCACCTCGATCACGGTCTGCAGGGCCGCGCAGGGGTCGAGTCCGGCGCCGACACGGCCGGACGGGCGGCTGCCTCGTTCCAGGAGCGCCGGGTGATCGAGTGTTCCGTTCCGACCCAGGACCTCCGTCCGGTCGCCGGTCCATGCGGTCTGACGACCCCCGAGATCGGCAAACGCCACGTGATCGCCGAAGTCGATGTTCCACGGGTTGCGTGCGAACAGCGCACCTGTGTCCGAATCGATCTCGGTGACGATGACGGGCGCGGACGCGCTTCGCGAGACTCCCAGGACCCATTCGGCGTACGCGGTGACCGACAGACGCCGGGACCTACCGGATCGGTTCTCGATCGTCAGCCGAGAGATCTTCACCGGGTCGTTCACCGGCACGAATTGGAGCAGGCTCAGGAAGATGCCATGGGACGTGTGCTCGAAGCGGCTGTAGCCCTGGCCATGCCGGGCGACGTAGGGCGACGCGTCCTCCCGGATGGGAAGGGGGGTCGGACCCCACAGGTCACCGGTCTCTTCGTCCCGGACATAGATGGTCTCACCGGGTGGGTCGCTGACGGGATCGTTGGACCACGCCGTCAGTTGGTTCTCCCGGCTGTTGCGCGACCACGTGTAGCCGGCCCCGGACTCGGAGACCTGGAAGCCAAAGGCGGGATTCGCGACGACGTTGACCCACGGCGCGGGCGTCCATTGGCCCTCCCCGAGGACGGTGACGTACTCCCGCCCGTCGTCGACGAACCCCCCCAAGCCGTTGAAGAACTCGAACTCAGGGCGGGCCGGCGGCGCGTCGGCGGGGGACGGGGCTCGGGCCGGGCGGCGGCGAGGCGGGGCGGCCGGGCTCGGGGCGGCCGTGGCGCGTGAGAGCTGCTCCGCGAGCGTGCCGTGCCGACTCAGGAGGATGGCTCGCGCGGCGGTCTGCAGGGCATCGCGCTCGGGCGCCTTGAGCAGATCCTTCCGTAGGATGAAGACCTTCCCGTGTGTCTCGTGCCGCTCGCGACGCGATGCCGACTGGCTCGTCCGGACCAGCGCCTCGAGCGAGGCCTGGAGTTCCTCCGTGTACGAGTGCCCTCGCTCGTTCAGAATGACGAGATCGACCCCTAACCCCTTCAGGCGCCAGTACTCGTGCGCGCGAAGGAGCTGCCGGACGATGCCTCGGTCCTCTGGCTCGTCGATGCGGACCAGGACGATCGGTAGGTCGCCGGAGATCCCGTGGGCCCACAGGGCCGTGGGCCCGGACTCGTTCTGCCGCAGCACCACCGCCGTTGGCCGAAGCGTCGCGTCCGCATAGAGAATCCGGCCCGCAAGATCCTGGAACAGGCGGGCCTCGTCCACGCCAACCCCGAGATGGTTGAGCTGGACCTGCGCCCGCGTCCAGGCGAGCGTGACCGTCCGCTCGAACGTCGCGGGGTCGCGATACTTGTCCGCGAGCGCCACGGCGGCCTCCCGCGACGGGGCCACGAGCGTGGAGAAGACGAGACGTGCGCTTTCTCCCGGCGCAAGGCGCACTCGCCGCCTGAGGCTGAAGATTGGATCGAGCACCGAGCCGGTCGTGTTCGACAGGGGCCTCCCGTCGATGACCGACATCGGCGTGCGGATCCCACGACCCCGGCCGAGGAATCGCCCGCGGTCGGTCTCGTACTGAGCCCCACCGGACTGGCCCTCGACGACGACGGTGTGCGCCGCCCAGATCGGGGGGTCCGTCGCCGCCCGGGCACGCCGGGTCGCCAGCAGAGCCCCGAGATCGGCGACCCATTCCGTCTGGACGAAGAGGTTGGAAAAGGCCTGATGCGCCGCATCCGCGGCCGGCTGCGCCAGCACGAGCTCGGCGTAGGAGGTCAGCTCGATCTCTCGCGTCTGCCCCCCCAGGTTCATGACGGACACCCGCCGCAGCTCGGCGTCGTCCTCCGGCGAGACCAGCACCTCTAGCGTGGTCGTGATCGCGCCATCGCGCCGGTACAACTCGGCCCGGTCCTCCGCGAAGGTCACGCGATAGTCGTCCGGCTCGACGCCGGTAGGCTGATACCCCGCCGACCAGACCGCCCCGCTCTGGACATCCCGCAGGAAGAGATAGGTCCCCCAGTGATCCCGGGTGACATCCTCCCGCCATCGGGTGACGGCGAGCTCCGCGCACCGGCTGTAGCCCGACCCCGCGGTCGTCAGCATCACCGTGTACCGGCCGTTGGAGAGCAGGTGCGTCCGCGGCGTCGGGTCGTGCGGAGACGCGAACTGACGGAAGGACGGCTCCACGAATTCCCGCACGTGGGCCGGCGCCTGCACCTCCTCCGCCCGCGGTCTCGCCACCGCCACGTCCCGGGGCACCCGCTCCTGCAAGAGAAGCTCGGTGGCCTGGATGATGGGCTCCCCGTGAAACCGCGCGCGCATCACCCCGTCTCGGAGCACATTCGCCAGCGCGATGACGGTCATGCCCTGATGGTGCGCCATGTAGGCGCGAACGATCGCCACGGTCGCCCCGGTCGGGAGCCGGGACGGCGTGTAGTCCAGAGCCTCGTAGAAGCCGTAAGATCCCCTCCCGCCCACCGCGATGAGGCGCGTGAAGTTGCGGGCGGCGGCGCCCGGGTCGACCATGGCGGCCAAGGCGGTCGCATAGGGCGCGACGACCAAGTCCTCGCTGAGCCCCCGCTCGAGGCCCAGACCCGGAACCCCGAAGTTCGAATACTGATAAGTGAGGTCGAGATCGCGCACGTTGTACGCCGATTCGGAGATGCCCCACGGAATTCCGTGCTCCGCACCGTATCCAATCTGACGCTGGACGACGAGGCGATACGTCCGCTGGAGCAAGCTCCCCGGCGGTGCCTGCATGACGAGGGCCGGCATCAGGTACTCGAACATCGAGCCGGACCAGGACACCAGCGCCGCCCCGAGCCCGACGGGCGTCATCGGGCGGCTCAGGTGGAACCAGTGCGACGTGGGCGCCGCGCCATTGGCAATCGCGATGAAGCTTGCGAGCCGCGCTTCGGAGGCGAGGAGATCGTAGGCGCTCGGATCGAGCCCCCCCTCCGTGACGCGATAGCCGATCGAGAAGATCTTGCGCGCAGAGTGGAAGAGGAAGCCAAACTCCATCGCATCGAAGAGCTGCTTCGTGACGCGGGCGACGGCGGAGAGGCGCTCGACGAGCGCTCGTGCCGCCACGGCGGCCCCCTCCAGCTGCCCGATGAGCTCGTGGACCCGCTCGACTCGCTCCAGTCGATCAGACCCGGCGCGCGGGTCACCGTCCAGCATGGCCGTGAGCTCGCTGACCGAACTCTCGCAGACGTCGGCCAGCTCGGCCAGGGTCGGAAACGAGGAGCAGAGGGCGCTGCTCGCGATCACGGCCTCCCTGGGCGCCTGGGGGAGGTCGGCGACGAGGGCCTCGAGGCGGGATGCCCACGGCATCAGCCGATCGAGGTCGCGCCCGTGACTCGCGATGGTCGCACGCGCCGCCTGGGCCCAGACGAGGACGTCCGAGCCCTCGCTATCGCCACGCTCCGCCGTCAATGTGCGCGCGATGTCCACCAGGGCATCGGCCTGGCCAGCGAGCTGACCCACGCGGACGAGCCAGTCGGCCGCCGTTTGGGGTCGGTCGCGAAGCATCAGGGCCAGAGCCTCGCAAGCGTGGTCCAGATGGCCGAGCCTGACGGTTTGCGTGCGCCGGTCATCCACGAGGGCACTCGCCGCCTCGCGCACGAGCAAGACGGCATCCTCCATTCCGGCAAAGGCCTCCTGGTCGAGCAGCGGGCGCGCGAGCGCGCCGCGACAGGCATTCCCCAGAACGAGGAGCTGGCTCGCCAGATTCCCGCTGTCCACCGTGGACACGTAGCGGGGCTCCAGCGGGCGAAGATCCGTCGTTTCATACCAGTTGTAGAAATGGCCCCGGAAGCGCTCGAGTCGGCCCATCGTCGCGATCGTCGCCTCGACTCGCTCGACGGCCTCCAGCATCCCGAGCCAGCCGAGGTCACGCGCGGCGACGATCGCCCCGAGATACAGCCCGATGTTGGTCGGTGACGTGCGGTGCGCGAGAACCGGCGCCGGGTCTTCCTGGAAGTTGTCGGGCGGCAGGAAGGTATCGCCGGGGCCGACGAAAGCCTCGAAGAACCGCCACGTGCGGCGGGCGGTCGAGCGGAGGAGTCTCGCATCCGAGGCCGACAACCTCTGCGCCGGGTCGGCGCTCGGGGGCCGGCTGACCCATCGCGCGATGAGCGGCGAGAGGGCCCACACCAGGAGGAACGGCGCGGCGATCGGCCAGCTGGCTGGCCGAACGAGAACGACCAGCAGCCCGGCCACAGCGGCCAGGATCGGCGCCCCGCGCATTCGCCGATAGGCGCCGGCCAGCGTGAGAGACAGTCCCGTCTTGGCCTGCGCGGCCGTCATCCATTCAAGCAGCCGTCGATGGGTCCCGTACACGCGGATCAGAGTTCGGCTGATCGCGTCGCTCATGAGCCAGGCCTGATGCGCCATGAAGGTGATCCAGAGCGCGATCTGGGAGGCGGCCAGCGCGAAGCTCCGTCCGACGGCGCGGATGTGGGTCCGCTTGGAGATGCCTGCCCGCCTCGGGATCACCTCGGCGAACGGCGGCAGGAGCGCGGGCACCGCAATCGTGACGAGGACGAACGCCGTCCACACGAGCGGCAGGCGGTCTTGAAGCATCCAGCCGGCGGCAAGCGTCAGCCAGGCGGCCGGCGCCGACAGGGTGCGGCGGAGATTGTCCACCATCTTCCACTGATCGATGGGCGGGATGGAGCTTCGGTGCGCCCCGATACCGGCGGCCCCGCGGAGGATCCAGGGCAGCAGTTGCCAGTCTCCGCGCGCCCACCGATGCTGCCGCGCCGCAGCGACCTCGTAGTCCGTCGGGAACTCCTCGAACAGCTCGATGTCCGTGACCAGTCCCGTCCGCGCGAAGATCCCCTCGAACAGGTCGTGGCTGAGGAGGGCATTCTCGGGGACGCGGCCCTCCAAGGCCCCGGCAAATGCCTCGACGTCATAGATGCCCTTACCGGTGTACGAGCCCCCGCCGAAGAGATCCTGGTAGACGTCCGAGGTCGCCGCCGCATAGGGATCGATGCCCGCCGGCCCCGCAGTGAGCCGCTGGAAGAGGGACGTGTCGCGATCGGCGGGCATCGTGGGCGTGACGCGCGGCTGAAGCACCGCATAGCCGTCGACGACCCGGGCCTCGCGCGCCTCGAAGACAGGCCGGTTGAGCGGATGGGCCATCGTCCCGACGAGGCGGATGGCGGCACCCCGGGGCAGGCGCGTGTCCGCGTCGAGGGTGATCACGTACCGGACCGCCGGCGGCACGTCCAGGTGCGACCCCACGAACGTCGTGTCGCCGCGCCCCAGGAGCAGCTGGTTGAGCTCCTGCAGCTTGCCGCGCTTGCGCTCCCATCCCATCCACTGGGCTTCGCTGCCATTCCAGACCCGTCGGCGGTGGAGCAGGAGGAACCGCGCCCCAGCGTCGGGAACAGGACCATGGCGCCGATTGAGCCGAGCGATCCGCTCGCTGGCGGCCTCGAGGAGTCGACCATCCGCCGGCATGGTTTCCGCCGGTGCGTCGATCCAGTCGGACAGGAGCGCGAAGTGAATGGCGCCCTCCAGATTGGCCAGATAGTGGAGCTCCAGGCGATTGACCTGCTCCTCGATCTCGTCGTCGCTCACCAGTAAGGTCGGCATCACCACGAGGGTTCGCAGCGTCGTCGGGATGCCCGCGGCGAGCTCGAGGCGCGGCAGCACCCGGGGGCCGAGCAGCTCCGTCACGACGCGATTGATAAGCGCGACGGCAAGATCGGACGCCGGGATCAAGGCGGCGAGCCCGAGAAGGACGAGCACGACCGGGCTCACGCCCGCGGCATGGGTGGTGACGAGAGGAACCATCACGAGCAATCCCGCGATGACGCCGATGGTGCCCAGGTAGCCTGGCGTGGCTCCGCCGACGTAGGCTCGCAGCAGCCACTGCGTGAGGGGGACCCGGTAGCCGATCTCCCGTTCGAAGCCGCGCCGCCCCTTCGAGATCAGATAGTAGCCAGGATCCTCGACTCGGGATTCCGCCGGGGCGCCCGCCGGCTCCCGCTCCGACGCGGCGCGGTTCACTCGAGCGATCGCCTCCTGGGCGACGGCGAGGTCCGTCCGCCGGGACCCTCGCGCGAGGTCCTCGATCGCGTGACGGTACCGGTCGCGCGTCTTGAAGTCCATCGCGCCGAAGTTGCTCCCGGCGCGCAGCGCGGCATCCACCAGGCTGACGCTCTCGAAGAACTCCGCCCAGTCGAACGTCGACATCGCCCGCATGCTGGTAATCACGTTGCGGACCGTGACGTTCATCGCCGCCTGGCGCTGGTGCTCCTGCTGCACGAGCTCCTCGGGCGACGTCCCCAGCCCGGACAGCTGTTCGCTGAGCCATGCCAGCGCCGGTGTCGACTTCGGATCCTGTTCCCGTAGGCGTTGGACGAGCTGCACGGTGAAGGCCATCGGCATGGCAGCGGCCTCGAGCCGCCGAAAGGCCAGACGGCGCGCCGGCTTCCCGCCGAGTCCCAGCAGCTCGTTCGCGAGCGCGTCCGCATCACGGCGCGCCGCGCGCTCGTTGACGATCTGCTCAGCCAGGCGCCGGAGGTTCTCGAGGAGTACCAGACGCAGGGCGATCGGGACGGCCCACAGCTCACCGATGGTCAGCACCTGGACCCGCTGGAATCGCTGGACGAAGCGCTGGAGGGTCTCGCCCTCGAAGCGGCTGTCGGTGTGGGCGACGAAGGGCCAGGCCAGGCCCAGTACCCGAGGGTAGCCCTCGAGGGGCCCCTCCGCGAGCTTCGGCAGCCGGCGGTAGAAGCCTGGTGGCAGGTCCTCCCGGACCTCCCGAAGGACGTCCTCCACGATGTGGAAGTTGTCGACGAACCATTCCGCGGCCGGGGTGATCGCGCCTTCCTCTCGGATCACGGTGGCGAGTTCGCGATAGCATTGGAGTAGCACGCGGCCGCTGTCTCGCACGTGTGGTGAGAGGGGGCGTCCGCTCCGACCCTCGGTGAGGACACGCTGGTCGGCCACGCTTTCCGCGTACTGCTCGAGTCGCTCGGCGCTAAAGAGCTCTGCCCGGATGGCCTCTTGAGAGTGAGGCAGAGATCCCGACGAGAACACACCCGATCCCAAGTCTCGGAACAGCCTGCTGGATCTCAGCCCCGGCACGTGGGTGACCCTTCGGACCCGGCGCGGATGGGTGGGCACCGAGCCGAAGGCCTTGTGAGCCCGTGGGTAACTCTGGGCGACTCGTCGGTCGCCTCGGTCCATGGCCCCTCGGTGCCCAGTGCCCAACTCAAGAGGGGGGTGCTCTCGCTCAAGCGTCGATTCCCTTGGATCAGAAGTAGCCACATTGTCGCCGCCGCAACAGCGAGCAACACGAAGATCACACGCAACGGGGCCCGCGTCTGTGACCATGACGTCCCCGCCACGCCCGCCGTGGCGGGGCCCGCGGGCTCTTTCGTATCGTTCACCACCGAGCTCGAAGCAAGCCGGCCCGCGCGGCCGCTACTTCTTCAGTGTGTCGACGGCGTGGTCGATCCGCTCGCCCGCCGTCTCGAGTGGTCCCTTCCCGCTCAACTTGTCCAGAGCCTTGTCGAGCTTCTCACCCACCTCTCGGCCGGCCCTTTCTCGCACCCCACCAAGACGCCACTCCCCAACAACCCGAGGACGACGATGCCGACGACGAACTGGTTCATCACGCTTCTCCTGTCCATCACAACCGCAAGCGTGTGGTCAGCCACCGGCCTTCCCGATGTGACTCGTTCGAGACCATGCCGCACCGGCGGCGCCTTGTCGGGACCGTCGGCCGCTCAACGCGGGCCGCATTGGAACGTCACGGTCTTGGTTCCATCGGAATTGGTCGCGATGCTCGATGTCATCGGCTGCGAGCTGTACTTCGGGCAGGAGGCGCTCGCGGTTTGTGATGCCTGCACCAGCTCCTGATCCGTCCGGTAGCTGTAGCTCTGGCTGGGAGGGGTCGGCGCGGGCGCGGGAAGTGTCGTCCGCACGCATTCAAAGAGCACGGCTTTGCTCCCGTCGGCATTGGTCGTGATGCTGGAGGTGCGCGGGATCGTCTGATACGGACTGCAGAACGTCGTCGCGTTCTGGTTCGCCTGAAGCAGTTCTTGGTCAGTCCGATAGTTGTAGGTCACGCTCGGGTTGCTCGACTGCACGGGCTGTTGCGACGTGGGAAAGCTTGTACAGGAGGCAAGGGCCCCGGCCGCCAATAGAGCGACTGCCGACACGTTCACCCATCGAGCGATCATGGCCATCTGAAACCCTCTTTCACGTTCGCGGTGGTAGACACCCATCTGTAGTGACCCGATGTGTTTCCTGCGTCCTTTCCCGGGACTTGGGAACTACTAGGCGCGTCCCGGATTTCAAGACTGTATTAGTATAATAGTACAGTAGTACGAGATGTCAAGAGGCAAGGAGTCGCAGGGTGGCATGAGCTGTAAATGCTCGGGCCGCTGCTCGTCGCGGGCATGTTCGACGCCGGAGAAATCCTGTCGATTCTCTTCGGCGTGGAGACCGTCACCAAGGCCCCGGTGAAGCGGACGCTGAAGATGGAGTTCAGTGTCCCCACGGTGCGGCCGGGCCTCCCTAGTAAAGGTAGCCAGTCCCGTCGGGGACACCAGCTGCTATGTATGTTTCACCCAGCGGCGCGCCGGCATCACCCTTCGCCGAGAAGCGATAGTAACGGGCCCGGCCCGGGCCGTAGGGCGTCCAGGTGATGTGCTGTACGAAAGCGCACAACACGTCCGGCGAGGGCCAGGGCGGAGACCATTGCGACTCGCGTCATTATTCGACTCTCGGCCGCCTCAGGGGGTGTAAGCGTCCCTGGCGACCGATGTCCAACGCACGAAGGCGCACACTGGGAAGACGCCGGCACGGGATCACCCGGCGCGATCGGTAGCGGCGACGCCCGCTCCGGTGGCGAACGAGAACGGTCCATCTGCCGGGCAAGCGAGGCCTTGTGTTGGTGGCTCAGCCAACGCGGGGTCCACTTGCCGGCGGAGCCAGGATGGAGAGCGGGAAGATACCAGCGCCGCGGCAGATGTCGTGAAGCCGCGATTCGATTTTAGGTTCGACGAGGCCGTTTCCATGCAGCGTCGCCGACGGGTCCGAGCGCGGGCGCGGAAAGGGTAGCGGATTTTCAATGCGGTAGCGTGGGGCAAGAGGCCCATCGATGCCTATGTTTTCGACGCTCTCAGAAGTTGAAGTGGGCCCCGATGCCGAGATACTCGACGGCCTCCTTGAAGAACTGTCCCTCGAACGAGCGCCCTCTGTAGTACTCCACGAGAATCTGTAGATTCCGGCTGAGCACGCTCACGTTCTCGAACTGCAGACCGAAGCGCAGCGAGAGGTCCGCGTCCCAATCGTTCTCTTCGTGGGACTGGACATCGATCCCCGCGATGGGCCGCAGCCGGCCCTGCCACAGGGTCCATGGGCTCCTGAACTCGGCGCCGACCTGAACCAGACCACGACCGAGGTTCGAAGGGTCCACGTCGACCAGGTATCCGCCGCCGGCATAGGCGCGAAAGCCCAGAGGCAGGTCGTAGGAGAACTTGGCGTCCAGGCCCTCATAGCTCAGGTTGACGCGGTTCGGGCGGCTCGCTCGCAGGAGCAGCTCGTCGCCGAGATGCGAGCTCTGGTGGAAGAACCTGCCGAGCGCCGAGACGTCGCCGAAGCGGTATCCCACGAAGCCCGCGACGAGGAAGTCGGTGTTGATGAGGTCGAACGACTGCGAGTCGAGATCGAAGATCGAGAAGACGCCGCCCTGCACGCCCGCCTCCCACTGACCCCACTCGCCTTTCTCGCCGATATTGCTCCGGTACAGCGGGATGGTCTCGCCGAAGCTGACGGCGACCGCCTGCGTCGAACCGGGGGTGCTGGGGTAATACCGGTAGGAGCCCGCGAAGTGGGGCCAGCGCGGGTCGGCGATGAGCGCCCTGAAGAGGTGCCCGGATGGCAGGAATCCCACCGTGGCCCCTTCCACCGCCGGCGCCGGACCCGTCGGAGCCTGTGGCCCCGCCTCCAGCATCTCGACGCGAGTGACCCCTTTGACCGCCGAGAGGGTGGTGACGATCTTCGATCGATCGGCGCGCGGAGAATCGCCTGCGTCGATGGTCACGATACCGTCCTTCACCGTCAAGGACCGTGGGTTGATGTTGAACTGCCGCTCCAGGATGGCGGCGATATAGCCGGCGGTGTACGCGTCGTCAGCGCCGAGGGCAGCGGGCGGAGCGAGGCACAGCAAGGCCAGTGCGAGCAGGCAAGCATGGCGGTATCTCATGTGGTTTTCCCCGGCTAGGGTTGCCGACGTCCGTGAGGTCCACCAGTGTGACTCCTTCAGCAAACCGATGCTCACCCGCGTCCCCGAGGGCTCCGCGAGCTCCTTAGTGAAGACTTACCAATGGCATGAAGCTTACTAATGGCGCGCTGCAGGTCACAAGTTTCTTCGGACAGCTGCTCGGGAGGGTCGTGAAGATCGGCCGATCCAGTCGCAATAGTGTATCTCGTGAGGATCTTTGCTCGTGAGAGTGTTTCACGGGGACGATGCGTAGTACGAGAGAACCCCCGGACAAGATGTCGACAAGCAGCCGACACGCTGCAAGGAGGTCGTGACCGGAGTTTCGTTGAACCTTGTGGGAGGCCGATTGTTCTCGCGCGGCCTGAGCACGCGCGATTGAGCTGGGCAGCCGTGAGCCAGGTTTCCGAGCGGCCCTGGCAGGAGTACGAAGCGTTCGCGACCCGCGATCTGAGTGAGTTCGTCGGCACCGACCGTGGAAGGGGAGCGGCTCCGCGCGGGGCAGGCCGTCAGGGAATTCCGGCCGTTCGGGTCGCGAACCCCGGCCCCGGGAAGTCTATCCAGCCTCTCGCTACGCGGCCAGGAGCCCCGAACTCCCGAGCAGAAGGGGGCCGAGCTATCGGGTCGGTCTGGTAGGGAACCCGTAGACTCCGCTCCACGCCACAGGATGACCCCTGACGCGATGAAGCGTGGTGCCGCGCCCCCGTCTAACCATCAGAACAGCCAAGGAGGCGCATCATGTCGCACGCCAAACTCCTCGTCCACCTGATGCTCGCGACCGTCTTGCTCGCAGGTTGCATCGTCGTGCCATTCCCCGTGCCAGTCGGTGGTGGTTACGGCCAGGGTGGCGGCCACGGGGGCGGCTACGGCTATGGTTCCGGTCCATACGGACACTACCCGCCCGGACCCTACCGCCGATGGTAGACCGCCGCCCGTCCCCGGTGTGGTGCGGCGCGAATTCCGGGGGCGCCCGGCTCGTCTAACAACGGCGGAAGGCTCAGCCGGCCACTTGGCTCGCCCTCGTGGTTTCTGACGAGGGCGCTGTACCATCGCATCCTGATCACCGTTACGCCGCAAGCGGTCACGATGAGAGCGTCGGCTACCGCTTCTCGTTATCCCGTCGGGGATTCCTGGGGCTGCTCTAAGCGGCTAGGACCCCCCTGAACTCCCTAGTAAAGGTGGCCAAGCCCGTCGGGGACACCACCCGTTTTGAGACGGACGCGACTACCGTCCCTTCCGCAAGCCGGAGCACATGACTACGCTCCTCGACAGCTCACGTAAGGCAGAGCTCGACATTGACGCTCGCGACACTTGTCTCAGAAGGCGAGGAAGTCTCTTAACGCGTCGAGCACAGCCTCGGGGTTGTCCTCGTGGAGGGTGTGTACCGCGCGAGGAATCTCGACCAGCCGCGCCCGCGGCAGCGTCTTCACCATCCGCTCGGCGACGTCGCGGTCGAGCACCATGCTATCCGTGCCGCGGAGCACGAGGGTCTCCGTCCTGATCGAGGGCAGGAGGCCCCACCAGTCGAAATCGCCGGGGCGCCGCTCCTTGATGGAGGGATGCCATTTCCAGACGAGCCGGCCGTCGGGGCGGGCCTTGAGACTCGACGAGACGACCCAGCGGTAATAGTGGATACCGGGGTGCGGATTGCCGCGGAACAGATGCTGCGCCGCTTGCTCGATGCTCTCCCACGTCTCGGGCTCCGGCGGCCCCGACGACGGCTGCCCCGCCCTCTTGCTGATCTCCGGACCGATGTCCACAACGACGAGCTTCCGGACCGCGTCCGGACGCTTGGCGGCGAAGTACATTCCGTTGCGCCCGCCCATGGACAGCCCGACGAGCACGAGCGGGGTCAGGCCCAGGCGGTCCACCACGCCCGTAATGTCGCCGAACGCGGCGACCGGACCGTACACGTCCGCCGGATCGCTATCGCCGTGGCCCCGCTGGTCGAGCGCCCAGACGTGGAAGTGCGGCTGAAGCGCGATCGCGAGCGTGTCCCACGCGTGGGCGTGCCCCGTAAAGCCGTGGAGCAGCAGCAGATGCGAGCGGCCCTCGCCGCCCCAGTCGAGGACGCGCAGCCTGAGACCGTTGACGGTGACGTCGCGCTCGTTCGGCCGCAAGAGGTTCATGAGGTCACGATACTCTCAGTGCAGGTACGGGCGTGTCCCTCGTGCTCGGGCTCGGTAGGGTAGTGAGCCGAATCGTGACAACCGGCTCCCAGGTGCCGGAGGCGAGCCGGGAGCCGGTCGGCCGGGAAAGGGCGGGCGTCTAACTCCAGCGCGAGTAACCCCAGCCCCCACCACCAAGCAGGACCAGCACCAGTAGGATGATCACCCAAGTTTCCATGTGCTCCACCTCCTTTTCCAGCCACCTGAGGTCTCGAGGCCGATGCGTCGCGGCCGAGACCGCCTCGTTTGATTCTCTGCTCGTACTCTAGGACCGGGTCAGGGTGGCGCCAATTGGACCTTCGTCCAATATCGAGGCCGGTGCCCTGGCCGGGCTCGACGGGCACCGGCGATGCGCACAGATGTCCTTGAGCGTATCCATGACCTCCGTGCCCCGCAGAGACTGTCCTCCGCCCTTGGCGTCGGCGGCGAGGATGAGGTCGTTGATCGAGACGATGCCCTGAAGCTTCCCGTCCGAGGTGACCACGGGCAAGCGCCGCACCTGCGCCTCGCGCATGACTTGCAGGGCTTCCCGGACGTCGTCGTCGGCCCGGACGGCGTAGAGCGGTCCACTGACGACCTCGCTCACGCGGATCTCGGCGGCGGGCCGAGGCTGGGAGATTGTGGCCATGCAGACGTCGCGGTCCGTGATCATGCCGTGCACCATTCCCGACACGGGGTCCACCACGGGAATCGCGCCGCAGTCATGTCGCCACATGAGCGTTCCCACCGCGGCGAGAGTGCTGGACGGGTTGCAGGTCTGGGCGTTGACGGTCATTACATCGTGGATCTTCATGTTGGCTGTCCTTGTGAGCTGAGGGGCCGCTCCATCCGAACTCGGGCTCGACGGGCATCGTGTCGGCTCGTTGTGACCGAGCGTCGGCGACTAACGACGGTCGTGTTCTGACCATCGATTCGAGTCCGGCGGCTACCACCGGCGCCTCGTCTTCTGCCAAGGCGGACGCTCTCGCGGCGTGCTCGAGTTGATCCACGCGCAGTGCCGTACCCGGGAGAGGTCTCCCCAATGCCGAGAGAGTGCGACGAAGCCGAGGGAGGCGCACGCGCCGGACGGCGCCGAGGAACCGGAACACGACGATCGAGACTCCGAGAATCCAGGAGCGTGGTGTCCATCCGGTCGCTGTTCTCCCGTCGCTCACTCTAGGCGCATGTACCCCGTTCGCATATGAGACCTAGGTCCAATAGGCGCTGGCGTGCGAGGCGCATACCGTCGATACGGGACGAGTGAATAGCGGGGTCCTCGGGACTTCCCAGGATTGACGTCGCGGCCGTGGCGACGGACCCCCTGAAGGGAGGCCGGCGTGTTTCTGACTCTGTGTACCGTGTTGGTGGTGGCCTGGCTACTCGGGTGGACCGTGTTTCACGTCGCGGGTGGCCTGATTCACCTGCTCCTGATCGTGGCGGCCACTCGATGATCGCCCATCTTGTGCGCGGCCGCGGCGCCGGGGCCTAAGGCGAACACCGCGTCCACCGTCACGGAATCGCTCACACCGCCGGCGGGCGATGACCGCCCGCTGGCTGAGTGACACAACGAATCGTCGAGGTCCGGCATGGCCGCAGGGGCCGTACGGGGCGATGAGGAGGACCGATGGGATCGATGTTGCGGAGCGTGAGAGATCTTGGCGGCTTCACGATCGGCGCGACCGATGGTGACGTCGGGCAGGTGGCGACGTGCTATTTCGACGACACGAGCTTCACGGTTCGGCATCTGGTGGTTGACACCGGAGGCTGGCTGTCTGGACGAAAGGTCCTCATCTCGCCGCGGGCCCTCCGGGACATCGACTGGGACGCCAAGCGGATCAACGCGGCCTTGACCAAGGTCCAGGTGATGCACAGCCCGGACATCGACACGGACCGGCCGGTCTCGCGTCAGCAGGAGATCGAGTACGACCGCTACTACGGGTACCCCAGTTACTGGACAGGACCGTACCTCTGGGGCGGCGATCCCGCTCCCGTCCTTTCGGACCGCACGCCCGCCTCCTCCTTCGAGCAGGAGCAGCACTGGGAGTGGGGGTCTCAGGAGGCCGGAGATCCGCACCTCCGAAGCGTGGCCGTCGTGACCGGTTACCACATCTCGGCCACAGATGGCGATATCGGGCACGTCGAGGACTTCCTGGTGGACGAGGCGACGTGGGCGATTCGCTACATGGTCGTTGACACGCGCAATTGGTGGTCTGGGAAGAAGGTGCTGGTGTCGCCGCGGTGGATCGCCGGCGTGGACTGGAACGCCTCCGCGGTGGAGGTCGAGATGAGTCGCGAGCAGATCAAGAACAGCCCGGAATACGATCCATCGGCGCCCCTGCAGCGCGACTACGAGTCGCGTTTGCACGAGCACTATGGTCGCCCCGGGTACTGGTCCGGTTCGGATACGGAGCGTGCCCGGCGGTAGGGGGCACACGGTCGTCAGGTGGGCCGATCCAACGTCACGGCCGCGAAGCGGCGACCGCGACAACGGAAACGAAGGCGATGTGACAAGGAGAGCGGACATGCGAACCAGTGAGGCTTTCATTTTAGGAACGATGGCGGGCGCCGCCATCGCGTGGTTCTGGGGAAGAGGGATTGCGGACTACGTGGGGGAGCAGACGCGCGGCGTGCGCGTCGGGGCCGCCGACGGCATGCGGGCGGCGGACGAGACAGCGGGACGGGTTCTGGACCTCGGGGGGGACTCCCTGCGGCGCGCGGAGGAGTTCCTGCAAGACACCAAGGAGCATGTCAGTGACGCCCTCCGTGCGGGACAGGAGGCGATTCGTCCAGCGCCGAGAACCAGAGACGCGTGACGAGGGCCGGGACCTGGTCCCGGTCGGATGACGCCCGGGTACGGGTAGACCGGAAGGAAGCGCTCGATGCTATCGAAGCTGCTCGTTCTCGCCCTGATCGTGACGGCGGCCATCGTGCCATCGGTGGCCGCGGATCCGATCGCCGTTCGGTTGGCGGAGGCCGGCGCGCGGGGGTTCCTGATCCTGCGTGATGCGGGCACGGGCAAGGTCGTGGCGAAGGGCGAGCTCATCCAGGTCATCCGAGGCGATGGGATCGAGAGTCGGCTGATATTTCGCTTTGCCGACGAGTCGCTGAGCGACGAGACGGTCGTGTTCTCGCAGCGCTCGGTGTTCCGGCTGCTGAGCTACCGGCTGATTCAGCGCGGGCCGGCGTTTCCCGAATCGCTCGAGGTGTCCATGACGCGGGATCCGCCCGTGTACTCGGCGCGTACGCGGTCCCGCGAGGGCAAGGAGGCCAGCAGCCGAGGAGCGCTGGACGTGCCGGCGGACCTCGCCAACGGAATGCTGGGACTCGTCCTCCGGAATCTGCCGACCGGTCGTTCCGAAAGCGTGCAGATCGTCGCCTTCACCCCGGAGCCGCGCTTCCTGGACGTCCTCCTGAGCCCGGCGACGGCGGTTCCCGTTCTCGCGGGAGGTGTTCAACGCTCGGCCGGCCTGTTCGTGCTGAAGCCGAAGCTCCGAGGCATTGCTCGGCTCGTCGCGCCGCTGATCGGCAAGGAGCCGCCGACGCTGCGGTACTGGATCCTCGGGGGCGAGGTGCCGGCCTTCCTCCGATTCGAGGGGTCCATGTTCCTGAACGGCCCCGTGTGGCGTGTCGACCTCACGGGCGCCGAGTGGCCTGGGCAGACCGTCACCCAAGGGCCGTGAGGCACGGCCGGGCACCTGGACCGGCGGGTGCCCACACCGGTCCCGCTGCCGTGGCCGGGTCGACGTCCGAAGTTCGGACGCATCTCAGCGACGCCCGGAGGTTTCTGTGGCGAGCCAATGAAGAGGGCGGGGTCGGACTGTCTGCTCTCGGCGCGACCGGGGGTCGTCTCTCACGCGAGCGGGGCGGTGTCCCGGTGAGCCCCCGCTGCGGGTCGACGGTGCGATGTCCCAGCGAGTTATTGATTCGAGCTCTACCAGCGCGGATGACACGGATGAAAGGGAGTGCGTGATGAGCGCGAGGAACGCGACCAAGACGCCAACCCGACCATTCCTGAGCGATATCAAGGAGATCCGACGCCGAGCGCGGGCGCACATGGACCAGGGGGCCGTGACCGACGGGTATCGGGCAGACCGCGAGACGGTCGTGCGCCTCCTCAACGAAGCGCTGGCGACCGAGATCGTCTGCGTGCTGCGGTACCGACGCCACCACTACATGGCGAACGGCATCCATGCAACCGCGGTCGCCGCGGAGTTCATGAAGCACTCCCAGGAGGAACAGGGCCACGCCGACCAGATCGCCGAGCGCATCGTGCAGCTCGGCGGCGCGCCCGACTTCGACCCGGCCGGTCTCAGCACGCGCAGCCACTCGGAATACGTCGCGGCGGACGAGCTTGCGGAGATGATCCGCGAGAATCTCGTCGCGGAGCGCGTCGCCATCGAGTCCTACGGTGAGATCATCCGATACCTCGGGGAAGGCGACCCGACGAGCCGTCGCTTGATGGAGGAGATCCTGGCCGTCGAGGAGGAGCACGCCGACGACATGAAGACGCTCCTGGAGGCGCTGGGACCACCGAGCAAGAGTGAGAAGACCCGGTAACGGCGCGCGCAGCCCGCAGGGCGAACGAGCGCCGTCCACGACTGGGGATTGGACGAAGGTCCAATAGCTGCCGGTCCATCCGGTTGCTACCGTGAGCTTCAGAGGTCGGGGGTCACCGAGGCATCCCGGCGAGATGGTCTCGGTCGCTCGATACCGAGATACGAGGCGGCGCGGCGGCGAGGGTGCCGGCGCGCACACCGATATCACCACACGGTCCACACACAGGGAGAAAAGCATGAATCGAACATCGTGGCTCAAGTCTGGCGTGCTCGCGGTGGCGCTGGGCGCGGCGCTGGCCGCGCCGGTCGGGGCGGCCGCACCGGACGCCTGGATCACCACAAAAGCGAAGCTGGCCCTCCTGACCACGGAGGGCGTCAGCGGGACGGCGATCCACGTGGACACCGTTCTCGGCCGAGTCACCCTGCACGGCAAGGTGCCCTCCGCCGCGGAGAAGGCGCAGGCCGAGAGCGTCACGCAGAAGATCGACGGCGTGCAGAGCGTGCGCAACCTGCTCCAGGTGGTGGCCCCGCAGCACGTGCAGGCGATGCAGGTGACCGACGACGCCCTCAAGGCGCGGATCGAGACGGCGCTGCGGGCCGATCCGTCCCTCCGGGACAGCGGGATCTCCGTCCAATCGGTGAACAAGGGGGTCGTGCTGCTGACGGGCACGGCGAAGAGCCTGAGCGCTCACTTGCGCGCGGTCGAGATGGTGGCCGCGACGCCGGGCGTGCAGCGGGTGGCCAGTGAGGTCCAGAGCCCGGATACGCTGGCGGATGCCGAGATCTGGCGTGCCGCCACCCCGAAGCCCGCCACGAGCAAGGAGTACGGAGTCGGGGACGCGGCCAGCGACACGTGGATCACCTCGGCGACCAAGATGCGCTTGCTGGCGGACTCGAGAACGCCGGCGCTCGACATCAACGTGGACACCCGGGCGGGGATCGTGACGCTCTTCGGCATCGTGCCGACGCAGGACGCGAAGGCCGCGGCTGCGGAGGACGCCCGCAAGGTGAGCGGCGTCACGCGCGTCGTGAACGAGCTGCAGGTCGTGGCGACCTCGAAGCAGGCGGCAGTGAAGGTGCGCGACGAAGAAATGCAGGGCGCCGTGAAGAAGGCCTTTGACACCCAGGACTTCAAGGACGTCACGGTGAAGGTGAAGAACGGCGTCGTGCGGCTGACCGGTACCGTTCCCACGGGAACGCGGCGGCTGGAAGCGGCGGTGCTCGCGCGCTCGATCCAGGGCGTGCGCGCCGTCGAGGACGATCTGCGCGTCGTGGCAGCCTAGGCGAGACCCTTCGACACGACGCTGCCACACCACACGCCCCGCGACGATCGCAGGCCGCGGTCGTCGCGGGGCGACGAGGAGGACGGCAATGGGCGGAAAGCTCGACCAAGCAAGAGGTCGCATCAAGGAGGCGGCGGGGGTGTTGACCGGTGACGACCGTCTCAAGAGAGCCGGGAAGGCGGATCAGGTGGCGGGGAAGGTGAAGGGAACGGTGGAGCGGGTGGTGGATACCGTCAAGGACGCTCTGACCGGCAACAGGCCCAACCGCCCGGCCCGGTGATCGGCTGCGCCGGCCCGTGACGGGGAGACGACGGGGGCGGGGCCGAATCGTATGACGCTCGTGGGGTGCTCGCCCTCCCGGGCTCGGTGGGATGGACGACGCGGCAAGCGAGACTCCGCCGCTCGCCGAAGTCGGTCACCCCAGACCTTGCCAGCACGCTAGGCGGCTCGGTGGCTGGGCGACGGCTCCCGGCCGTGGCAAGGGCCGCCTCCGCCGCCTTTTCGTAATCCTGGCGGTAAACGTCCCCGGCAGAGTCGGCCTTCGGGCTGGCCGAGCTCGGAGGCGAGCCCGCCCTCGCCCGCGTCTCGCGGCCCCTCCCGATGACGCCCGGCCCATCGGTGGCATCGAGGTGATCGAGAGGCACGCGGCCGGGTCGTCGCACGCCCCCCTCGAGCACCGGGGGTCTCCATGGCCACCCTGCCGATCCCGCCACTGGCCTCGGCGGCTTCGAGTTGGACCAAAGTCCAATATTCCAGCCGGACCGTGTCGACTAGAGTCAGGCGCATGGAGCCCGGATACGTGGTTTCCGCGTGCCGGCCGGCCGAGCGGTGTGGAATCAGCGGCGCGGTGGCCGCCAGGGATGACCTCAACGGCATCGACAGGAGATTCAAGATGAACGGAATGTCGAAGCGCCTGATGCTCCTCTTTCTTGCGCTGTCCTTCACCTTCGTTACAGGCTGTGCGTCCACTACCAAACAGGAAGGGACCGGGGAGTACGTCGACGACTCGGTGGTCACGACCAAAGTGAAGAGCGCCATCCTGAACGACCCCGAGCTGAAGGTGCTACAGATCAACGTCGAGACGTTCAAGGGCGTGGTGCAGCTGTCTGGATTCGTCGACTCCAAGGCGATGATGGCCCGCGCGGTCGAGGTGACTCGCGGCGTGGCCGGTGTGAAGGACGTGAAGGACGACATGCGCGTGCGGTGACCGTGCTTCGCCGCTCGACGTGGCGAAGTGACTCGTGCCGCGAGCCGTCGGAGGTCATGAGGAGGTCGACCATGGACGATATCGGGAGTCAGCTCGTTCAGGACCTGCAGAGGGCCATGTTGCGCCTTCGCCACCTGGGTGGTGCGGCGCCGGCCGAGGAGCTGCCCGGGACGGCCCGGGACAGCCTCTCGTTTGCGGATGAGGTCGACGGGATCCAGGTCAACGAGAGCCGGGAGATCGGCTTGGCCACGCGTGAGCTGCTGATGGAGCGCGTGAACCGGCTGTCGGCGGCACTCGACCGGATGAACGAGGGTGCGTACGGCGCCTGCGTCGAGTGTGACGAGGCGATCTCCGCGGCCCGGCTGCGTGCCATGCCCGAGGCTCAGACCTGTATCCGCTGCCAGGACCGCATCGAGCGTGTCGGTCGTCGGATGGAGCGCGGTCGGCAGAGCGTGTTCGCCGCCAGCGAGGATCTCGGCATGTCCACGGCGAGCCAGACGTGGGTTCGCTCGCCACGCGTCCCGAGCGACGACGACCGCGGTCTGCGGGTCCCGGACGCGCTGAGAGCCACGGCTAGCCGCTAGCGCGTCCGCCCGGAAGTCCGGGCGCTGGCGCCTGTGGTCGAACAGGCGTCGTCGTTGAGGCGTCATGCTGCGCCATCAACGCGTCACGACGTTGTCCGTCTGCGCGCCCTTCTGATCACGGGGACCCGGCCTGTCCTCGTGGCTCGGGGCGTGTTGGTGAGCGCGTTCCGCGAGTTCGCAATCCGCGAGGGGTTGGATCGGTGCCGGCGGCGAGACCAGGGGATGCGGCGGGAAGCGCCCCGGAGGAACGCCGGAATCCCCTCGGGAAGAGACCCAACGGACGACGCTACTCTAGGTATCCAAGTGTAGCTGTCAGGCGTGCTCGCCGACGGGCACGTCCATGCTCAGCATGTTCTGAAGTGGTCCGATGCAAGGC
>CAWGVS010000011.1:0-238819 GCA_963826115.1 uncultured Candidatus Rokubacteria bacterium
CGCGTTCCCGGGATCGGCCTCGCGCAAGGCGTCGATCCGTCCCTTGGCCGCCGCCGACAGGGCGGGATTCAGCGGTCCGTAGTTCGATCCGCTGGACGCGCCGGCGTTGTAGGCGAACGGCGCCGTGGCCGACAGGCGCCCCCAGAAGTACTTGGGATCGTCGAACGGCTGGCCGATCAGGCTCGACCCCACCACCTTGCCGTCCCGGAGGATCAGGCTCCCGTTGGCCTGGCTCGGGAAGATGGCCTGGGCGATGCCGGTCACCACGAGTGGGTAGGCCACGCCGGTGACGAGGGTCAGGAGCAGCAGGATCATGACCGCCGGTCTGAGCTGGTCCATGGTCGTCAATCTCCTCTCGTCAGGCCAGGCCGAGGGCGACGAGGATCATGTCGATCAACTTGATCCCGATGAAGGGCACGAGGATCCCGCCGAACCCGTAGATCCAGACGAAGCGGTTGAGCACCGCCGATGCCCCCATCGGCCGGTAGCGGACGCCGCGGAGCGCCAGCGGGACGAGGGCGATGATGATGAGCGCGTTGAAGATCACCGCCGACAGGATCGCGCTCTGGGGCGTGGCCAGCCCCATGACGTTGAGGGCGTTGAGCACGGGGTAGGTCGTCGCAAAGGCTGCCGGGATGATCGCGAAGTACTTCGCCACGTCGTTGGCGATGCTGAAGGTCGTCAGCGCCCCCCGCGTCATCAGCATCTGCTTCCCGGTCTCCACGACCTCGATCAGCTTCGTCGGGTTCGAGTCGAGGTCGACCATGTTGCCGGCTTCCTTGGCGGCCTGGGTCCCCGAGTTCATGGCCACCGCCACGTCGGCCTGGGCGAGGGCGGGGGCATCGTTGGTCCCGTCGCCGGTCATGGCGACCAGCCGGCCCCCGGCCTGGTACTCGCGGATCAGCTTGAGCTTCGCCTCCGGTGTCGCCTGGGCCAGGAAGTCGTCGACCCCCGCCTCGGCGGCGATCGCCGCCGCCGTGAGCGGGTTGTCTCCGGTGATCATGATCGTCTTGATGCCCATCTTCCGGAGCTCCCCGAACCGCTCGCGGATGCCGCCCTTGACGACGTCCTTCAGCTGGATCACGCCGAGCACCTGCGCGCCATCGGCCACCACCAGCGGCGTCGCGCCCTGCTTGGCCACGCCGTCGACGGCCGTGCGCACCGGCGCCGGGAGCTCTCCTCCGAGCCCCCGGACGTAGGCTTCGATGGCGTCGGCGGCGCCCTTGCGAATCTGTCGCCCGTTCAGGTTCACGCCGCTCATCCGGGTCTGCGCGGTGAACGCGACGAAGGTCGCGCCCATCCCGGTCACGTCCCGCTCCCGGATCGCGTACTTCTGCTTCGCGAGGACGACGATGCTCCGGCCTTCGGGGGTCTCGTCGGCCAGCGAGGCGAGCTGGGCGGCGTCCGCGAGGTCGCGCTCGGGGACGCCGGCGGCCGGCAGGAAGGCGGTGGCCTGCCGGTTCCCGAGCGTGATGGTACCGGTCTTGTCGAGGAGCAGGACGTCGACGTCCCCGGCCGCCTCGACGGCGCGGCCCGACATGGCGATGACGTTCGCCTGGTGCATCCGGTCCATGCCGGCGATCCCGATCGCGGACAGGAGCCCGCCGATCGTCGTCGGGATGAGGCAGACGAGGAGAGCGACCAGCACCGTCACCGTCACCGGGGTGCCCTGACCGGCGACGCCCACGCTGTAGATGGAATACGGCAACAGGGTGGCGGTGGCGAGCAGGAAGATGATGGTGAACCCCGCCAGCAGGATGTTGAGCGCGATCTCGTTCGGCGTCTTCTGCCGCTTGGCGCCCTCGACCATGGCGATCATGCGGTCGAGGAAGGCCTCGCCGGGATTCGCGCTGATGCGGACGATCAGCCAGTCCGACAGGACTCGCGTCCCGCCCGTGACCGCGCTCCGGTCGCCCCCGCTCTCGCGGATCACGGGCGCGCTCTCTCCGGTGATCGCGCTCTCGTCCACCGAGGCCACCCCCTCGATGACTTCCCCATCCCCGGGGATGACGTCGCCGGCCTCGACCAGCACGGCGTCGCCCTTCCGCAGCGAGCTCCCGGAGACCTTCGCGTGCTCCGATCCCCGCTCGGGCCGTTGCAGTCGTTTCGCCTGGACGTCCTGGCGGGACCGGCGGAGCGTCTCCGCCTGGGCCTTGCCGCGCCCCTCCGCGATCGCCTCGGCGAAGTTCGCGAAGAGAACCGTGAGCCACAGCCACACCGAGACCCAGAAGATGAATCCAGCCGGCGCCTCGCCCTGCCCGACCAGCGCCTGGACCCAGAGGCCGGTCGTGAGGATGCTGCCCACGTAGACGACGAACATGACCGGGTTGCGGACCTGGATCGCCGGGGTGAGCTTCCGGAACGAGTCGACCAGGGCCCGCCGGGCGATGGGCCCGTCGAGGAGGGAACGCGTCTTGACGCCTGTTGCCATGGTAGTCGGCCTCCGTCGCTACGGCTTCACGCCAGTGATCACGAGATGCTCGACGATCGGTCCCAGCGCGAGCGCCGGGATGAACGTGAGCGCCCCCACGAGGACGACCACCCCGATCAGGAATCCGATGAAGAGGGGGGTGTGCGTGGGCAGCGTGCCGAGCCCGGGCGGCACCGTCTTCTTGCGCGCCAGCGAGCCCGCGATCGCCAGCGTCGGGATCGCCAGCCAGTATCGGCCGAACAACATCGCGAAGCCGAGCGCCGTGTTGTAGAAGGGCGTATTGGCCCCGAGTCCGGCGAAGGCGCTGCCATTGTTGTTGCCCGCCGACGAGAACGCGTAGAGCACCTCGCTGAAGCCGTGCGCGCCGGGGTTGAAGATGGTGGCGATGCCCCCCGGGCTCACCACGCCGATCGCGGTACCGATGGTGACGATTGCCGGCGGGATGAGGATCACGAGCGAGGCCATCTTCATCTCGTAGGCCTCGATCTTCTTCCCGAGGTACTCGGGGGTCCGCCCGACCATGAGGCCCGCCACAAAGACGGCGATGATGGCGAAGACCACCATGCCGTAGAGACCGGAGCCCACGCCGCCGTAGATCACCTCGCCGAGCTGGATCAGCCACATCGGCACGAGCCCGCCGATCGGCGTGAAGGAGTCGTGCATCGAGTTCACGGAACCGTTCGAGGCGGAGGTCGTCGCGGTCGCCCACAGGGCGGAGTTCGCGATTCCGAACCGGACCTCCTTGCCTTCCATGTTCCCACCCGACTGGAGGTCGCTGGCCTGGTGGTCGACGCCGAGCGACGCCAGCGTCCAGCCGCGCTGCTCGGCCACGACGCAGACCGTCAGCAGGACCACGAAGACCACCGTCATCGCGGCCAGGATCGCCCAGCCCTGGCGGGTGTCCCCGACCATGACCCCGAAGGTGTAGCAGAGCGCCGCGGAGATCAGGAGGATGGACAGGAGCTCGAGGAAATTCGAGAGCGGCGTCGCGTTCTCGAACGGATGGGCGGAGTTCACGTTGAAGAACCCGCCGCCGTTGGTGCCGAGCTGCTTGATCGCGATCTGCGACGCGGCGGGGCCCACCGCCAGGACCTGCTCGCTCAGGGTCGCCTTCGCCATCTTGGGCTGGCCCTTGTCGTCGAGGACCGGCTTGCCGTCCTTGTCCGTCTCCGACGCCTCGTACTGGGTGGGCTGGACGACCGTGACCTTCGCGGACTCGCCGAAGGTCTGGACCACGCCCTGGGAGACCAGGATGAGCGCCAGCACGAACGAGAGGGGCAGCAGGATGTAGAGCGTCGTCCGCGTGAGATCGACCCAGAAGTTGCCGATGGTCTCGGCCGAGCGGCGGGAGAAGCCGCGGATGAACGCGGCCAGCGTGGCCATCCCGGCCGCGGCCGATACGAAGTTCTGGACGGTCAGACCCAGCATCTGGCTGAGGTAGCTCATCGTCGTCTCGCCGCCGTATCCCTGCCAGTTGGTATTGGTCGCGAAGCTGACGGCGGTGTTGAACGAGGAGTCGGGCGTGACTGCGCCGAGGCCCTGCGGATTCAACGGCAGGACGCCCTGCAGACGCTGGAGCAGGTACACGACCAGCAAGCCCGAGAAATTGAAGAGCAGCATCGCGAAGGCGTAGGTCTTCCACCCCATCTCCCGGTCGGGCCGAACGCCCGCGACCCGGTAGATCAGGCGCTCGAGCCACCCGAGCAGCCGATCCAGGCCGATCGCCCGCCCCTCGTAGACGCGTGCCATGTACCCACCGAGAGGCTTGGCCAGGCCGATGAGGACGATCAGGTAGAGGCCGAGCTGCACGTACCCGTTGGTGGTCACGAGAACACCTCCGGCTTCAGAAGCGCGACCACGAGGTACACGAGGAGCCCGACCGCGACGAGGCCGCCGATCACGTAGAGAATGGGCATGTCAGCCTCCCGTTACAGCCGGTCGCAGAGCTCGACCAGCCCCCAGGACAGGGCCAGGAACCCGAGGGCGAGCCCGATGTAGAGAACGTCCAGCATGGTCATGCCTCCTTCGGCACGCGTGGCGCGCGTGGCTGACACATGAAGAGACCCGCCCCGGCAAGCGCAAGGCCCGTGCCACGCCTCGATCACGTAAAACTGGTAGACAGATCGCGGGCAGGCACCGCCGCGGTCTTGCGCCAGCCGCTTCGGTGTGGCGCCGACGCCCCAGCTCAGGATGTGCATCGCGACAGTCGTCATGTGAGTACGCCCGATGGCTCTCAGGCCACGGCTCAGTACGTGAAGACCAGGCCGACGGTGCCGATGAGCTGGACCTGGTCCCCGTCGTTGACGGCCTTGAGGTTGTCGCCCAAGTAGAGCACCTGGACGCCCCCCTTGATCAGCCACTTACCGAACGCCGGCGGGATGAAGGCCAGCGGCACGGATGCAGTGACGCCGCCCGAGAAGTAGCCGAAGGTGTCGTCCGAGCCGGTGCCGAACTCGTAGTAGTCGCTCAAGCTCAGGCCCACCGAGAGGGGAACGGAGACGGACAGCGGGTACGTGGACTCGGCGAAGAAGGTGTAACCGGGGGCGATGCCGATCTGGGCGTAGACGCCCTTCTGGCTGCCCGCGTCGGCCTGGCCGTCGAGCTCGAAGGCGACGAGGAAGCTCGGATTCAGGGCGAAGGGGCCGAGGAGCTTCGCGTCGTTATACCCGACCCCGAAGGCGATCTCCTGGACCGTGCCGAACGCGCCGCTGGGGCTCGTGTACGCCGTGTAGAGCGCATACGTCGTGAGGTCCTCCCAGAGCACGGCGGAGAGCCGGACGTACCCGTCGAACTCGAACCACGCCTTCGGATCGGAGGCGATCGGGCTCTCGGAGGTGGGCCCCGTGTGGATGCTGTTCCAGACTCCCGGCGTCAGCGATAGAGAGGTGAGGGCTCCCGCGCTCTCCACGAGCTTGAACGAGACCTCGCCATAGGGCTGGAAGATCAGGTCCTCCGTCTCCTGCTTGATGCCCCGGAAGAAGTAGGCCGTTGTCCAGTCCACTCCCGCATTGATCGATACCCGCCCCGTATTGGGGCCCTTGGCCTCCTCGGCCGGCTTCGCCTCCGGGGCCGGGGCCACCGGGGACGTCGGGGCCGGCGTCGTCTGGGCAAAGGCGGGCGCTGCGGCCAACGCAACGCTCAGGGCCAGGGCCGCGGAGGCGGCTAGCCAGCGTCTCGCCGGCCGGCTGAATCGCGGCCTGCGTGAGGAGGTCCTCTCTTCCGGATCGCGTGTTGCCATGGCGTTTCTCTCCTTGCCGTCGTCGACGCGGTGCGCTGCCTGGATCACAGGACGTGGACCTCGCCGTCGCTGAGCACCCGCACGCGACCGTCGAGTCGGGCGAGCTCGTTCACGGTCTCGTCGTGGAACATGGGCTTGATGTGGTAGACCCAGACCGGGCACGGAGGCATCTTGTCGAGCTCCCGGGCCAGGAGCCTCGGGGTCAGGTGGCCCGAGACCTCCGCGAGTGCCTCGAGGCGATCCGGGAACGACGTCTCCACGACGATCGCCCGGACGTGGCCCATCTCGCGCGCCAGGGCCCACAGCTGCTCCGTCGGCCCCGTGTCCCCCGAGAAGACGAGGACACCCGCCCCGTCGTGCACGATGAAGCCCGTTGTCGGCACCGTGTGGTGGACCGGGACGGGAATGACGGTGAGGCGGTGGCCGATGGGCTGCGGCACCCCCGGTTGGAGCGCTCGCAGGCGAACGACCGGATTTCGCGCCGTCGGGATGACCGAGAAGTCCGGCCAGAGCCGGTCATTGAAGAGGTGCTGGCGCAGGTCGTCCATCACCGGGGGAATCGAGCACACGGTGAGCCCCTGATCGTCGCCGGAGCTCGCCCGCGCGCAGCAGTGGTTGTCCGCGAGGTAGGCGAGCCCGCCCGTGTGGTCGAGATGAGCATGGGACAGGAGCACGTGTCGGATCTCGAGCTGCTCGCCGAGCTCGAGGGTCGACGTGACCGACCCCGCCTCGAGGAGAACCGTACCGTCGAGCAGGAGACCGGGAAGATGCCGCTTCGGCGCGGATCCGCCCTGGCAGCCGAGCACCCTGAGTTCCATGGCAAGAACCATAGCGAGGGAAGGCGTCAAGGCGCGCTAGAGACTGGGGCCGGAAGGCTTAAGAACCCGTAAAGAATGGGCCGGCGGAAGCCAGGAGGAAGTGGGCCGCCGAGACCGGTAGCGGGGGGCCACTGGGGCCCCGGCCGACCCCGATCCCGCGAGGAGGAGCGCGCGCTACTTCGGGGAGGGCGGCTCGGCGAGGCCGATCATCAGCGCGGCCACGGCGAGCGCCCGGCGCTGATCGAGACTGAGTCCCTCGGGATTTCCCTCCCAGAGATCGAGCACCAGCGTCTCGCGTCCCGGCAGCCGGAGCCGGCCGCCGCGCTCGGGAATCCGGAACCCCGAGCGCCCCAGCCGGTGCACGAGGACCTCCGAGCCGACCAACGTCGCGGAGTCGAGCTCGGTAGACGGAACGGGGAGACTGGCCTGGCTCGCCGGCGCCGCGGCGACGAGACGCTCGTCGGCATGCCGGAGCACGAGGCCACCGAGCCCGAAGAAGCGCCGGAGCTCCTCCAGGATCTGCTCCACCGGCACACGGGCCGAGAGACTGGACGCCGTCCGGGCGAGGAGCTCCAGGTCCCCCCGGGCCTCCTCGACCTGGGCCGCCGTCCGGACCCGTCGTTTCCCGAACGCGGATGCGATCAGCCCGCAGGCCATGAGCGCGACGAACGCGGCGATGTCACCAGACTTGTCGATCTCCAGCGACAGGTAGGGCTCCGTCAGGAAGAAGTTGAGGCTCAAGGCCGAGATCACCGCCGTCCCCACGCCTGGACCCCGGCCGCCCATCTCGGCGACCACGATCGTCAACGCGATGAAGATGAACGCGAGGTTGGACGCCGTCACCGTGGTCCGCAGGGGTATGAGGACGATCCCGAGCGCGATGGCTGCCGTCACGCCGATGACAAACCACACGGATCCCCGGTCATTCCCGCCCATGATCCACCTCGATCCCGGTGAGCATGTTCATCGGCGTTACCTTGTGCGCTTCATCGGCGGGCCTGTCAAGTGAGGGTCCGGACGGCAGGCAGTTCGGGTCGAGCTCGAGCGCACTACCCCTTGACGCTGCCGGCGGTGAGGCCCTCGACCATGTAGCGCTGGAGATAGACGTAGGCGGCGATGACGGGCAGGGTCGTCAGCACGGCGCCCGCCATCAGGTACCCCCAGCCGTACACGTCGCCGGTGATGAAGCTCGAGAGCCCGACCGGAAGTGTCCGGAGCTTGACGTTGGTGATGAACACGAGCGCGTAGAGGAACTCGTTCCAGCACTGGGTGAACGCGTACAGCGCGGCGGCCAGGAGCCCCGGCGCGGCCAGCGGCAGCACGATCCGACGGAACGCGCCGAACCGCGTGGCGCCGTCGATCATCGCCGCCTCCTCGAGCTCCTCGGGGATCGACTCGAAGTAGCCCATGAGGAGCCAGGTCACGAAGGGGACGGTGAAGCTCGGGTACGCGACGATGAGCCCGGTCAGGCTGTCGGCCAGCCCGAGATTGCGGATCTGCGCGTACAGCGGGATGAAGAGGATCGACGGTGGCACGAGATAGGTGATCAGCACGGCGCTGGCCATGAACGCGCGTCCGAGGAAGCGGAGGCGGGCGAGCGCGTAGGCGCCGATCGTCCCGATGGCGGTGGCCAGGAACGTGCTGCTCACCGACACCACGATGCTGTTGCGGTACCAGCTGAGAAACTCCGTCTTCTCGAGGAGGTGTCCGTAATTGTCGCGGACGAACGGGCTCGGCCAGAACATCGACGCGAGGCTCCGCATCTGGGTCTCGCCCTTGAACGACGTGATCGTCATCCAGAAGAACGGGAAGAGGACGATCAGGAGAAGCGTCACCAGGATCGCGTAGGCGACCGCGGACTGCAGGCGCTCGCGGGCGGCCCGGCCCGGGCCGCCGACCGTCGTCATGGCGCCGCCCCCGGCGCTCACCGCGTCCGGCCCCGGCGCATGTAGCGCGCCAGCACGACGATGACGAACGCCAGCGCCGGGAGGGCGTACAGCGCGACCGCGATGGCCTCACCGAGCCGCTGCGCCCCGAACGCGATCTCGTACGTCAGCACCGGGAGCACCTGGGTGGCGCCGCCCGGCCCGCCCTTGGTCAGGATGTAGATGATCGCGAAGTCGTTGAAGGTCCAGATCGTCGACAGGAGCACGACGATGATCACGATGTTCCGGATGCCGGGCAGGGTGACGTGGCGGAACCGCTGCACCGCCGTGGCCCCGTCGACCGCGGCCGCCTCGTAGAGCTCGGCGGGGACCGCCTTCATGCCGGCGAGGAAGGTGATCCCGAAGAACGGGAAGCCGCGCCATACGTTGACGCCGATCACCGACGCCATCGCGGTGCCGGGCTCGCTCAGCCAGCCCACGCCCTGGGGCAGGATGCGAAACACGCGCACCAGGAGGTAGTTCAGCACGCCGAGGCTGTAGTCGAAGATCCAGAGGAAGTTGAGGGCCGAGACCACCGTGGGCGCGACCCAGGGGATCAGGAGCACCCCGGTCCAGAAGCCGCGCCAGCGGATGCGCGTCGTCAGCACCAGCGCCATCACCATGCCGAGGACGAGCTTCACGGCCACCGACCCGCCCGTGAACACGATGCTGTTCATCACCGCCCGCCGGAAGAAGCCGTCGGAGGTGAGCCGGATGTAGTTCTCCAGCCCGACGAAGACCGGCGGCATGCCGACGTACTTCCGGGTGAGGCTCAGGTACACGGCGTAGCAGAACGGGTAGGCCACCAGCGCCAGGACCAGGACGACGATCGGGAGGACGAACAGGAAGCCGAGGCGGTAGTCGGGCCCGAGCCACGACACGAGCGCGACGCGCGGCCGCCGCGCGGATCGACCGAGCGCGGCTTCCTCGGTCGGAAGCCGCGCCGCAGTGGTCGACACGTGAGCCCCGTCGACCTCCTAGCCTTTGCTGCGGATCTTGTAGATCTCTTCCACGCGGCCGTGGGCTTCCTTGAGCGCCGCCTCGGGGGACAGCCCGCCGACCACGACGCGCCCCGCCATGTCGGTCAGGATCTTCTGCCCCTGGACCTCGGCGGCCGCCGGGGTCATGGGGCCAGGGTGGCCGATGTTGACGCAGCGGAGGATGTTCTGGAGCATCGCGTCGAAGTTCGGGTCCGACTTCCAGTACGAGCTGTCCGCGCGGCCCTTGTACACGGGGCCGGCTTGGCCGATGGACACGTCGACGTACTCGGCGAAGCGCTTCTCGTCCTCCACCCAGCGGATCAGGTCCTCGGCCAGGTCCGCGCGCTGGCTCTTCTGGAAGATCGCCCAGTTGTAGCAGGAGGAGCCGACGAAGGAGCCTGCCGGCCCGCCCGGCGTCAGGATGCACAGGGTCTTGGGCGCGAGCTCGTGCTTCCGGTTCACCATGGCGTAATAGAGGCTGGCGCCGTTGTTCGTCGTGACCAGCTTGCCCGCCATGTAGGCCTCGTTGTTCGACACGTCCGTCCAGCCCATGACGCCGGGCGGCTGGATCTTGTGCTTCTGGATCGTGTCGACGGCGAACTGGAGCGCCGCCATGTTCTCCTTCAGATAGGTCGTGCCGAGAGCGGGCTTCCCATCCTTGTCCCACACGGCGCCGCCGTAGTCCCACAGGATGTTCTGCATGAAGCCGTCGCCGTCGTCCGAGCGGTTCAGGGTCTGCCCGAACCCCCAGAGATCCTTCGACGCATCCTGCGTCTTCTTCGCGAACTCGACGACGTCGGGGTCGTAGACCTTCGGCGGCTTCAGCCCCTTGGCCTCCATGATGTCCTTGCGGACGAAGAACACGGTCGTCATCGAGTAGCGCGCCACCGCGAGGGACTTGCCCTCGAACTTCATCAGGCGGTCGGCGAACGGCAGGAGCCCGCCGCGCGCCGAGGCGATCTCGCCGGCGACCTTGCTGACGTCGCGGAGAGCGGGCCGGTACCGCATCGGCCCGTAGACGTTCATCTCGGCCAGGTCGGGCGGGTTGCCGGCCTCGATCGCCGCGACGAACTTCTGCTCCCGGTCGCCGAACGTTGCCCAGTCGAGCTCGATCTCGACGTTCCGCTCCTTCGCCCACGCCTCGATGTGCCGGGCGAGGACGTCGTTGGCGCCGGTCACGAAGCTCTTGAAGAGCCAGACGCGGAGCTTGGGCTTGGCCTGGGCGCTGGCCATCGAGCGGAGCGCGCCGAGGCCGGCGGCGGTGCCGCCCGTGACGACGGCGGCGCGACGGAGGAACTCGCGACGGGCGATCAGGCCTCCGTCGAGCTTCTCGGCCAGACTGCGCAGACGTGCGTCGGTCATGGTCGCCTCCCAGGTTCGCGGAGTGGTGAGGGTCGGTAAGGCGAGTCTAGGCGGGGGGCCGGAGGATGGTCAAGCCTTGACCGCCCGGTGGCGCCCGGAGGGCGTCAGGCGGGGCGCGTGCGGGTCCGGAGGTGGAAGCTCTTCGGGCGCGTCAGGTGGCCGAAGCCGAGATGCGAGAGCGAGCAGCCCTTGCCGCTGTCCTTGACCCCGACCCAGGGCAGGAGGGGGTCGAGGTAATCGCAGCGGTTCGCGTAGACGGTCCCCGCGTCCAGCTCGGACATGACGCGCGCGGCGCGGTCCATGTCCTGCGTCCACACCGACGCGGTGAGGCCGTACGGGCTGTCGTTCATGAGACGGACCGCCTCCGCGTCGTCCCGCACCGGCATGATCCCGACCGCCGGCCCGAACGTCTCCTCGGACATCACCCGCATCCCGTGGTGGACCTCGGTCAGGACGGCGGGCTCGCAGAAGAAGCCGCGGCCTCGCCAGGGCGCCCCGCCGGTCAGGACGCGCGCGCCGGCGGCCCGGGCTTCCGCCACGTGCTCCTCGACCAGGGCCGCGCCCTTCCGGTGCGCCAGCGGGCCCAGCGTGGTCGCGGGATCCTCGGGGTCGCCCATCCGGTACTGGCGGACGAGCGCCACCGCGGCCTCCACGAAGCGGTCATAGATCGGCCGGGCCACGTAGACGCGCTCGATGCCGCAGCAGCTCTGCCCGGCGTTGTAGAAGGCGCCGTCGACCACGTTCTCCACCGCGAAGTCGAAGTCGGCGTCCTCGCAGACGTACGCAGGGTCCTTGCCGCCGAGCTCCAGCCCCGCGTCGATGAAGCGGTGGGCGACCTCCCCGTACACCTCGCGACCGCCCGCGACCGAGCCGGTGAACGACACGTAGTCCACCTGGCCCCCGCGGATCAGCGCCGCCGGTCGACGCGTGGTCGAGCGTCACCGCCGCGACGAGCCCGGCCGGCACCCCGGTGCGGGCGAAGGCGTCCGCGAAGTGCCGACCGCAGAGGGGAGTGAGCCGGGCGTGCTTGACCAGGACCGCGTTTCCCGCGAGGAGCGCGGGCACGATCACGTTGACGGCGATCAGGAGCGGGTAGTTCCAGGCGGCGATGTCCAGCACCACGCCCAGCGGCTCGTGGCGGATGAAGCGCGTGAAGCCGTCCTTCGGCGGGAGCGGCTCGTCCGCCAGGGCCTGCTCCGCGATCCGGCACATGGTCTCGGCCCGATCGATCATCCCGTTGATCTCGTTCCGGGCCTGCTGGAGCGGCTTCCCCATCTGGCGGGTGATGTCGAGCGCGACCTGGTCGGCCATCGCCCGGAAGGCGGGCACCATCTGACCCACCGCGCGGACGCGCTCGGCCACCGGCACGCGGCGCCAGTCGCGCTGGGCCGCGCGGGCCCGGGCGACGACGGCGGCGAGCTCCGGGGGGGACGTGTAGGCGACCTCGGCGAGCGGCGCCTCCGTGGCGGGATTGATCAGCGTGTAGTGGGTCGACACGGCGGGGAGCTTACCGCCGACGCGCCGGCGGCGGCAAGGCCCGCCGGTCGCACGGATGGATCCCGCGCCTTGCCGGCCCCGGGCCGCTTCGGTATGCTCTCGCGAGCATAGTTGCGTCGAGCGGACGGAAGGGCCGCGCGCAACGAGAGCGCGCGGAGCGTCGCGCCGCGCATCTGGTACCATCGTGTCGCGGCGGGCCGCACCGAGGCGGCATGCCCCAGGGGGAGACGCGTGCGACGATTCGAGCTCGAGATGCCCACTAGCCTGGAGGAGTGCCTTCGCACGCTCGCCGCGCGCGGGCCGGACGCGAAGCTCCTCGCGGGAGGGACCGATCTCCTCCCCCAGCTCAAGAACGGGATGCTCCGGACCGGCTGCGTGGTCGACCTGTCCGGGATCGGTCGGCTCCGGCAGCTCACGAGCGCCAACGGATCCGGACTCCGGATCGGCGCCGCCGTCACCGCGCGCGCGCTGGAGCGCGACCCGCAGGTCCGGGCGACCTACCCGTCGATCTCCGAGAGTGGCGCGCTGGTCGGATCGGTGCAGGTGCGGAACCTGGCGACGCTCGGGGGGAACCTCTGCAACGCCGCGCCCTCGGCGGACATGGCGCCGCCCCTCCTCGCGCTGGACGCCGAGGCGGTGATCGCGGGGCCCCAGGGGACCCGGCGCGTGCCCTTCGCCTCCTTCTTCCTCGGGGTGCGCCGCACGGTGATCGCGCCGGGCGAGCTGCTGGTGGAGATCGTGGTGCCGCACCCCGGCCCCCACAGCGGCGGCAACTACCGGCGGCACACGCCCCGCCGGGAGCTCGACATCGCGGTCGTCGGCGTCGCGTCAGAGCTCACGCTCTCGAAGGGAGTCTGCACGAAGGCGCGAATCGCCCTGGCGGCGGTGGCGCCCGTGCCGCTCCGGGCCACCCAGGCCGAGCACGTCCTCGAGGGCCACGCCGTCACGCCGGAGCTGATCGAGCGGGCGGCCTCGGTGGCCGTGGAGGCCGCGCGGCCCATCAGCGACCAGCGCGGCTCGGCCGACTTCCGCCGCCACCTCGTGCGGGTCCTGACCCGTCGCACGCTCACCACGGCGCTCGCCCGCGCGAGCGCCTGACGATCCGAGAAGGAGCCATCACGTGCCGAAGCAGGTGCTGAGCTGCACGGTGAACGGGGAGTCGGTCGAGGTGCTCGTCCAGCCGTACGAGACCCTGCTGGACGCGCTGCGCGAGCGGATGGAGCTCACGGGCCCGAAGGAGGGATGCGGGACCGGCGACTGCGGAGCCTGCACGATTCACCTCGACGGTCAGCCGGTGGCGAGCTGCCTGGTCCTGGCCCTCCAGGCCCGCGACCGCTCGGTCCTGACGATCGAGGGACTCGCGAAGAACGGGATCCTCCACCCGCTGCAGGACGCCTTCGTCCGCCACGGGGTGCCCCAGTGCGGCTTCTGCATTCCCGGGGTCCTGATGGCCGCCGCCGCGCTCCTCGAGGAGACGCCGCGCCCGACCGAGGACGAGATCCGCTACGGCATTGCCGGCAACCTGTGCCGGTGCACGGGCTACACGAAGATGCTGGCCGCCATCGACGAGGCCGCTCACGCCGTCCGCGCCTAACCCGACATCGAGGAGCAGATCCGCCATGGCCATGAAGACCACGCGCGATGTGAAGGGCGTCGGGCTGTCCATTCCCAGGCCGGACGGACCGGAGAAGGTGACCGGGCAGGTGCCCTACGTGGCGGACCTCAAGCCCAAGGGGATGCTGCACGCGAAGCTCCTCAGGAGCCCGCACGCTCACGCGCGGATCCTCCGCATCGACACGAGCAAGGCGCGAGCCCTGCCCGGCGTGCGCGCCGTGCTGACCGCCGCCGACATCCCGGAGCTGAAGAAGAAGGCGCCGACCCGCGCCCACGCGGTGCTCGCCATCGACCGGGCCGTCTTTTCCGGGCAGCCGGTGGCCGCCGTCGCGGCGGACGAGCTCGCGATCGCCGAGGAAGCGCTGGACCTGATCGAGGTCGAGTACCAGGTGCTGCCGGTCGCGGTGGACCCGCTCCTGTCCATGAAGCCCGGCGCTCCGCCGGTGGCGGACGCGGGGACCGAGGCGGACACCAGCGAGGCGCTGGCCCACTCGGGCGTGGCCGCCACGAAGAGCGACGAGGAGCCCGCCAAGGCCGTCAACGTCGCGCAGCAGGCCCACCTCCACCGGGGCGACGTGGCGAAGGGGTTCGCCCAGTCCGACCTGGTGGTCGAGCACACCTACCGCGTGCCGATGGTTCACCAGGGTTACCTCGAGCCCCACGCGGTGCTCGCGCAGTGGGACAGCAACGGGCTCCTGACCATCTGGGCCAGCACGCAGGGGTCGTTCAACACGCGCTCCGAGGTGGCCGACGTCCTCCACATCCCCGAGAACCGGATCAAGGTCATCCCGATGGAGTGCGGCGGCGGCTTCGGCGGCAAGATCCGCGCGCTCTGCGAGCCGATCACCGCGATCCTGGCGCGCGCCACCGGCCGGCCGGTCCGCTACGTGATGACGCGGCGCGAGGAGCTCGAGGCGGGCATGCCTGCGCCCCAGGTCGTCATCCGCCTCAAGGCCGGCGTCAAGCGCGACGGCGCCCTGATGGCGCTCGAGGGCGAGACGATCCTGGATTCGGGCTCGATCTCGGGCGCCGTGCTGACGATGAGCCTGGTGTTCCTCGGCAGCCTCTACAAGTGGCCGAGCTTCGACATCCGCGGCTTCGAGGTCCTGACGCACAAGCCGAGCGTCGCCGCCTACCGCGCGCCGACGGCGCCCCAGACCATCTTCGCGATCGACTCCCTCATGGAGGAGATCGCCCGCAAGCTCGGTCTCGACGCGGTGGAGTTTCGCCTCCGGCACCTCATGCAGGAAGGCGACCCGATGGCCAACGGGCAGCCGTGGCAGAGCAACGGCGCGAAGGAGGTCCTGCGCCGCCTGGCCGAGCACCCGCTCTGGACGGCCCGCGACGAGTGGGCGAGGGGCGGGGGCAAGAACGGCCACGGGCTCCGCGGCACCGGGCTGGCGGTGGGCGGCTGGATCCCGGGGCTCCAGCCCACGGGCGCCACGGTGCGACTCAACCCGGACGGGTCGTTGCAGGTCCTCACGGGCCAGGTCGACATCGCGGGGACGAACATCGGCCTCGCCCAGATCGCCGCCTCCGCCTTCGGGGTGGACACCGACCAGATCCGCATCACGACGGGCGACACGGACAGCGCGCCGATGACCGGGCTCAGCGCCGGCAGCAAGACGATCTACACGGTGGGCGCCGCGGTGATGCAGGCCGCGGAGGACGCCCGCCGTCAGACGCTCGAGATCGCCGCCTCGGAGATGGAGGCCGCCGTCCAGGACCTCGAGATCGAGGACGGCAAGGTGGTCGTGCGCGGCGTGCCGAGCCGCTCGATCACGCTGGCCCAGATCGGGAAGAAGGGCAACCTCTACATGTCGAAGGTGCCGCCGGTGCTCGGCGTGAGCCACATCGCCTTCGCGGTGCAAGCCCCCGCCTTCGCGGCCCAGCTGGCGCGGGTCGAGGTGGATCCCGACACCGGCGAGCTGACGCTCCACGAGTTCGTGGTCGTCCAGGACGCCGGCAAGGCGATCAACCCGCTGGGCGTCGAGGGCCAGATGCAGGGGGGCGCGGTCCAGAGCCTCGGGTTCGCGCTCACCGAGGCGCTCCTCTTCGACGAGAAGGGACGCCTCACCAACCCGAGCCTCCTCGACTACCGGAAGCTCACGGCGGCCGACCTCCCGAACATCGAGACGATCATCGTCGAGGTGCCGTCGCCCGCGGGCCCGTTCGGCGCCCGCGGCGTCGGCGAGCCGCCCATCGTGCCGGCGCCGGCGGCCATCGCCAACGCCGTGTTCGACGCCACCGGCGCGCGCATCACCGAGCTGCCCATCACGCCTGAGCGGATCGCGATGGCGCTGGCCTCGGGCCAGGGGAACGGGCACCGGTAGACCCGACGCTCGCCCCGTAAGCTCCGCGCCGACCCCCGCCGGCCTCAGGGCCTCGGGGGTCGACCTTTTTTCGCCCTGCGTCGCGCCACGCAGAGCGTCGTCCACTCGCGCTCCTGTCCCCATCCGCCCGTCGCGGGGCCGCGCCCGCGGCGGCCTCCACGGAGTCTGTTGCTATATCGCATTATTCGAATACAATCGTCTCGACATGGCCACGGCCCACGTCACCGGCGAGCTGCAGGCCTTCAAGGCGCGGTTCTTCAAGGCGCTCGCCCACCCGATCCGCATCCGGCTGGTGGAGCTTCTCGTGGAGCGCGACCGGGCCGTGCAGGAGCTCCAGGCCGCCCTGACGCTCGACCAGTCGAGCGTCTCCCAGCACCTGGCGGTGCTGCGCGCGAACCACGTGGTGAGCGCCCGCAAGGAGGGTGTGACGGTCCGGTACGCGCTGCGCGACCCCCTCGTCGGCGACCTCCTCGAGGTCGCACGGCGGATCTTCAACACCCAGCTGGTCGGCTCCCAGGACATGCTGCGCGCCCTCCAGCGCGAGCACCGCCGGCGCTGACGTGTCGCTCTTCAGCAAGATCCTGAGGGTCGGTCTGGCCACCGAGCCGCTCGGCGCGGACGACCTGTCGGCCGTCGAGCTCGTGCGGGAGGTGGAGGGAAAGGTGCGGCGCCTGTTCGGCCGGGCCCTCGCGATCCGGGAGGTGGACGCCGGCTCGTGCAACGGCTGCGAGCTGGAGATCAGCGGCCTGACCGGCCCCGTCTACGACTCCGAGCGGTTCGGGCTCCACTTCGTCGCCTCCCCGCGGCACGCCGACCTCCTGCTTGTGACCGGCCCGGTCACGCGCAACATGGCGGTGCCGCTGCGCAAGACGTACGAGGCCACGCCGGACCCCAAGCTCGTCGTCGCCGTCGGCGACTGCGCCCGGACGTGTGGCGTGTTCCGCGGAAGCTACGCCGTCGCGGGCAGCGTCGACCAGTTCGTCCCCGTCGACGCGTTCGTCGCCGGGTGCCCGCCCGAGCCGGCGGACATCCTCCGGGGAATCCTGGTGGCGCTCGACCGCCTGCCGACCCGTCCGTCCCGGCGATAGGGATGACGCTCGCGCCGTCGCTCTTCCTCGTGATGGCGCTCGGCCACGCCGCCGGGGCCCTGGGGGCCCTGGCCGCGCCGAGCGCGCGCGGCGCCCGGGGGTTGGCGACGGCCGGCGCGCTCGTGGGCGCCGTCGCCGGGCTCGCGCTGGGCCTGGACGCGCTCATCCGGGGTATGCCCTTCCGGCTCGAGCTGCCCGGACTCCTCGCGATGGCGGGCGGCGTGAGCTTCCACCTGGACCGCCTGGGCGCGTTCTTCCTGGTCGTCGTCGAGGTGGTGGCGGTTCCCGCCGCGCTGTTCGGGGGGGCGTACTCGCGCCACTACGACGGCACGCCGGCGGGCCGGCCGCTCGGCGCCATGCTGAACCTGTTCCTGCTCGCCCTCGCCCTCGTGCCGCTCGCCGACAACGTGGTCACCTTCCTGCTCGTCTGGGAGCTGATGTCGGTCGCGTCCTACTTCCTGGTGCTGACCGAGTCCGATCGCCGGGAGACCCGCGAGGCCGGGCTGTGGTACCTCGCGATGTCCCAGGGGGGGCTCGTGCTCCTGATGGCGGCCTTCCTGCTGCTGGCGGCCGGGGCGGCCTCCACCGGGTTCGCCGATCTCCGGGCGGCGGCCGCGGCGCTGCCGCCGTCGACCCGCGACGCGGCGTTCGTCCTCGCCCTGCTCGGGTTCGGCTCGAAGGCGGGCCTCGTGCCGCTCCACGTGTGGCTCCCGCTCGCGCACCCGGCTGCCCCGAGCCACGTGTCCGCGCTGATGTCGGGCGCCATGATCAAGGTCGGCGTCTACGGGCTCCTCCGCGTCGCGCTGGATCTCCTCGGCGGGGGCCCGCCGTGGTGGGGCGGCGTCGTGCTGACGGCGGGGGCGGTGTCCGCGCTCCTGGGCGTTCTCTACGCGCTCATGGAGCAGGACCTGAAGCGCCTGCTCGCCTACTCGTCCGTCGAGAACGTCGGGATCATCGTCCTGAGCGTCGGGGCCGGGATGCTGTTCCAGAGCTACGGCCTCACCACGCTGGCGGTGCTGGCGCTCGTCGCGGGTCTCTACCACACGCTCAACCACGCCTGCTTCAAGGGCCTCCTGTTCCTCGGGGCGGGCGCCGTGCAGCACGCCGCGCACACGCGCGACATGGAGCAGCTCGGCGGGCTGATCCGGGGCATGCCGCGGACGGCCCTCTGCATGCTGGTCGGCGCCGCCGCCATCGCGGGCCTGCCGCCGCTGAGCGGCTTCGTCTCGGAGTGGCTCGTGTTCCAGGCCCTGCTGGGCGGTCCCAAGCTGCCCCGGGCCGAGCTCGGGCTGGTGATGGCCTTCGCCGTGGGCATGCTGGCCCTCGCGAGCGGGCTCGCCGCCGCCTGCTTCGTGAAGGCCTTCGGGATCAGCTTCCTGGCGCTGCCGCGCTCGTCGCGCGCCGCCGAGGCCCGGGAGGTGCCGGGCTCGATGCAGGCTCCGATGGCATTCCTCGCCGTGGTCTCGCTGGCGCTCGGCGTCCTGCCGTCGCAGGTCGTGCCGGTGCTCGGGGCCGCGGTCGCAGGGCTGGGCGGGCTGCCCGGCGGCCTCCTGACCGGGGTGCCGCGGCTGACCCTCGAGATGCCCGGCGCCGTCGGCGTCGTCACGCCGGCCGCCCTCGCCGCCGGGCTCGTCCTGGTGCCGCTGGCGGTCCTGGTCGCCTTCCGGCTGGGGGTGGCCGACCGGCGCCTGCGCGTGGGCGACACGTGGGGATGCGGCCGGATCGGACAGACGCCGCGGATGGAGTACACGGCGACCGCGTTCGCCGAGCCGCTCCGGCGGGTCTTCGCCGAGCTGTACCGTCCCACCGAGGACCTCTCGATCGACTTCCACCCCGAGTCGCGGTACTTCGTCCAGTCGATCGCGTACCGGAGCCAGGTCCATCCCTGGTTCGAGCGGCGCCTGTACGCGCCGGTAGTGTCGCTGCTCCGCCGGACGGCCTTCCGCGTGCGGTGGCTCCAGGCCGGGTCGCTTCACCTCTACCTGCTCTACATGATCCTCGCGCTCGTCGCGCTCCTCCTGGTCTCGCGATGGACGAGCTGATGCGCGTGCTTGCCGCCGCCGGCCAAACGCTGCTGGCGCTCGTCCTGGCGCCGGGCCTGGTGGGGCTGATCCGCTGGATGAAGGCGCGGCTCCAGAACCGCCGCGGCGCTCCCGCCTGGCAGCCGTACCTCGAGCTGCGGAAGCTCCTGGGCAAGGAGGTCGTCGTCTCCCGGAACGCGTCGTGGCTCTTCCGGGCCGCGCCGTTCGTGATCTTCGCCAGCACGCTGGCGGCGGCCGCCCTGGTGCCGGTGCTGGCGGCGCCGCTGGCGTTCGACCCGGTGGGCGACCTGATCGCGCTCGTCTACCTCCTGATGCTGGGGACGTTCGCCCTGGCTCTCGCGGGGCTCGATCCCGGCTCCGCGTTCGGTGGCATGGGGGCGAGCCGCGAGGTGACGGTCGCCGCGCTCGCCGAGCCCACCGTCGGGCTGGCGGTGTTCGCGCTGGCGCTCAGCGCCGGCTCCACGAACCTCGGCCGCATCGTCGCGGCGACCCTCACGGACCCCGCGAGCGCGCTCAGCCCGGGACACCTCCTCGCGTTCGGCGCGCTCTTCATCGTCACGCTGGCCGAGACCGGCCGGCTGCCGGTGGACAACCCGGCCACGCACCTCGAGCTCACGATGATCCACGAGGCCATGGTCCTCGAGTACTCGGGGCGGTACCTGGCCCTGATCGAGTGGGCGTCCGCGCTCAAGCTCCTGGTCCTCTTCGCCCTGCTCGGCAACCTCTTCGTGCCGTGGGGCGTCGCGCGCGAGCTGACTGCGGGGGCCCTCCTGGTGGCCGCCGGGAGCTTCGTGCTGAAGCTCCTGGCTCTCGCCGTGACCGTGGCCGTCTTCGAGACCCGCGTCGCCAAGCTCCGGCTCTTCCGCGTCCCGGAGCTCCTCAGCGTCTCCTTCGTCCTGGCACTCCTGGCTGTTTCCTCCTCCTTCCTCCTGCGCTGACCCGTGGACGCGACCTTCTCCCAGCTGACCGTCCTCGGGTCGAGCCTGATCCTGCTGCTCGGCCTCATCCTCCTCTGGCGCCGCGGCGTCCCCGCGTACGTGAGCGCCTTCGCGTGGCAGTCGAGCGTCCTGGCAGGCGTGACGGCGGTCGTCGCCCACTACGGCGGGCGGCGGGACCTCTACTGGGTGGCCGCGCTGCTGTTCCTCGTGAAGGGCGTCGCGATCCCGTGGCTCTTCCGACGCATGGAGGAGCGCTTCCGGACCGAGCGCGAGCTCGAGCCGTACGTGAACACGGCGACCTCGCTGGTCGTGGCCGGCCTGCTGGTGCTGGTGGGCTACGGGATCTCGCGCCCGCTGGTGGCCCTGAGCCGGCTCCCGACCCGCGGCGGGATGCCGCTCGCCATGGGCCTCATCCTGGTCAGCCTGTTCGTCCTGGTGAGCCGCAAGAAGGCGATCACGCAGGTGATCGGCTTCCTGATGCTGGAGAACGCGCTGGCCCTCCTCGCCGTCCTCGGCACGTACGGCATCCCCCTCATCGTCGAGCTCGGCGTGTTCCTCGACGCGCTCCTCGGGTTCCTGGTCATGCAGATCTTCGTGTACCGGATTCACGAGACGTTCGAGAGCATGGACGTCGAGCGGCTGAGCCGCCTCCGGCACTGAGGGCGACCGTGCGCCTCTTCGGCTTCCTGCTCGGCTCGCCGCTCCTCGCCGCGCTGATCGCCGCCGTCGCCGGGCGCCACCGCCGGGCCGCGGGCTGGGCCGGCGCGGGCCTCTCCGTCGTGTCGCTCGGGGCGGCCCTCGCGCTCGGACGCCGGGTTCTCGCGGACGGGGAGGTGGTGGCCGGCTGGCAGGACGTGCTGCGGGCCGACGCCCTCTCGGCGGTGCTCGCCGCGTGCGTGGCGGCGGTCGCCGCCATGGCGGCGTGGTTCGGCCCCGGACTCGGGAAGGACGACGAGCCTCGGCGGGCGCGGCGCTTCCAGATCTTCGTCAACCTGTTTGCCTTCACCATGCTCTGCGCGGTCACGACCAACAACGTCGGCCTCATGTGGGTGGCGATCGAGGCGACCACGATCACCTCGGCGATGCTGATCGCGCTCGACGTGAGCAAGGCGTCGGTCGAAGCCTCCTGGAAGTACGTGTTGCTCGGGTCCGTGGGTATCGCGCTCGCGTTCGGCGGCACGGTGCTCGCGTACTTCGACTTCGCGGGCCTGGCCGACCCCCAGGAGGCGGTCCTCAACTGGACCGTGCTCCGGGCCGCGGCGCCGTCGCTGCACCCCGAGGTCGTCGAGCTGGCGTTCGTGTTCATCCTGGTGGGTTACGGGACGAAGGCCGGCCTGGCGCCGATGCACACGTGGTTGCCCGACGCCCACGCCGAGGCGCCGGCTCCGCTGTCCGCGATGATGTCGGGCGTGCTGCTCGCGGTGGCTCTCTACGCGGTGATCCGGTGGCGGGCCGTGGTCAGCGCCGCCGTCGGGCCGGCGTTCCCCAACCGGCTGCTCGTGGGTCTCGGCGTGCTGTCGCTCGTGATCGCGGCGTTCAGCCTGCTCCTCCAGCGGAACTACAAGCGGATGCTGGCGTACTCGAGCATCGAGCACATGGGCCTCGTGTGCGTGGGACTGACTCTCGGGCCGGCGGGAGCGGTGGCGGCGACGCTCCATCTCGTGAACCACGCGCTGGCGAAGGGCGCGATGTTCCTCCTCGCCGGGCGGATCCTCCACCGGTACCGGACGACGGACATCGCCCGCGTCTCCGGACTCCTCCAGACGATGCCCGGGACCGGCTGGCTGTTCCTGGCCGGAGGCCTGGCGCTGATCGGCCTCCCGCCGTTCGGCCTGTTCGTCTCGGAGCTCATCCTGCTGCGGGCCGGCTTTGCGGCCGGCCGGACCTGGCTCATGGGGGCCGTGCTCGCGCTCCTCGCGGTTGCCAGCGTCGGGCTCGTCGCGCACGCGAACCGGATGCTGTACGGCCCGTCGCCGCCCGGCGTCCCGGTGGGCGAGCGCGAGCCCTGGCGGCTCCTGCCGCTCGCCCTGTCCTTGGGGGCGCTCGTCGTCCTCGGCCTGACCGTGCCCGCGCCGCTGGCGACGCTCCTGACCCGAGTCGCGGACATCGTCGGGCCATGACGACGATCGAGGGCCTGGCCGGCTCGCTGGAGCAGCGGTTCCCGGGCAGGGTCGCCGCGGTGCGCCGGCGTGGAGACCGCGAGCTCCACTGCTCGCTGCCGGCGGACGACATGCCGGCGCTCGCGCGCTGGATGCGCGCGACCTTCGAGGCCGAGGTGATCCTCATGGTCGGGGCCGACCGGCGGCCGAGCGGGGAGGGCTTCGCGGTCCACTACCTCTTGGGTCACTCCCGCGAGCGCTGGGTCCTCCACGTCACGGCGGCGGTCGACGCCGAGCGGCCCGAGATCCCGTCCTTGGCCACCTTCCACTATCCGGCATCGCGCTTCGAGCGCGAGATCTTCGACCAGCTCGGCATCCGGGCGCGCGGGCATCCCGACCCCCGCCCGCTGGTCCGCCACGCATTCTGGCCCGAGGACTACTTCCCGCTCCGCAAGGACGCGGCGCCGCGTGACTTCCACGACGACGGCCAGGCCTTTCCCTTCCGCCAGGTTGGCGGGGAGGGAGTCTACGAGATCCCGGTCGGGCCGGTCCACGCGGGCATCATCGAGCCCGGTCACTTCCGGTTCAGCGTGGTGGGCGAGACGATCATCGACATGAAGTCGCGTCTCTACTTCACCCACAAGGGGACCGAGAAGCTCTTCGAGGGCCGGACGCCCGAGGACGGCGTCGAGCTCGCCGAGCGGGTGTCCGGGGACACGAGCGTCGGGCACGCGCTGGCGTACTGCCAGGCGGTCGAGGCGCTGGGCGGCGCCGTCGCGCCGGCCCGCGCCCGGTACCTGCGCGTGATCCTGCTCGAGCTCGAGCGCCTGTACAACCACGTCGGTGACTTCGGCATGATCGCCAACGACACGGGCTTTGCCGCGGCCCACTCGCACTGCTTCCGGATCCGCGAGCGGCTCTTGCGTCTGAACAAGCGGCTGACGGGCCACCGGCTCCTGCGCGGCACGCTGGTGCCCGGCGGCGTGCGATCGGACCTGCCGCCCGGGGTGGACGTCGTCTCCGAGCTACGACAGGCGCTCGCGGACTTCGACGAGATCGTGGAGATCAGCCTCGGCAACACGCTCGTCCTCGACCGCCTCGAGGGCACGGGCCAGCTGACGCCCCAGATCGCCCGCGACCACGGCGTGCTCGGTTTCGTGGCGCGGGCGTCGGGACTCGACCAGGACGCGCGGCGCGACCAGCCGTTCGCCGCCTACGACGCGCTGTCATTCGACGTGCCCGTGCTCGACTCGGGGGACGTGAAGGCGCGCACGCTGGTCCGGGTCCGCGAGGCCCGGGAGTCGGTGAAGCTCATCGCTCAGGCGGTAGAGGGGCTCCCGGCGGGGCCGCTCAGCTCGGCGCCGGAAGCCCTGCCGCCCCTCGAGCCTGCCTTCGCCATGGTGGAAGCGTGGCGGGGGCGGATCATCCACTGGATCATGACGGACCGCCACGGGCGGCTCGAGCGCGTGAAGATCCTCGACCCGTCGTTCCTGAACTGGCGACCGCTCTCCTACGCGCTCCTGAAGAACATCGTCCCGGACTTCCCGCTCTGCAACAAGTCGTTCAACCAGTCCTACTCGGGGAACGACCTCTAGGCGTCCGAGCGGGTCGGCCCGCGGCCCGGGCCTCGGCCGTGGTTCCTGGCGAGCGGCGGATCCTAGGGAGCGACGGTCAGGTGGCCGAGCACGACTGCCCGGCGGACGATCGGGAGGTCCGTCGCCGTGGCGCGGAGTTGCTTCCCGGTCCAGGGGAGCCACACGCCCGCCTGGAGCGAGTACTGGCCCGGCGGCGTGCTCACAGGCACGTGGAAGGTGACGCTCTGCCGGACCTCTTCGCCCGGCGCCCACCGGGACGTGCCGAAGCCGGCGCCGATCTCCTGGTCCTGGCTCCCGGCCTGCCGCATGCCCCGGACGTGGAGGAACGCCCAGTAGTCGTGGCGGAGGGGCTGGGCGAGCCGCCAGTGATACCGCACGGTCACGGTGTCGCCGGGGCGGACCTCCTTCGGGAAGTCCACGCCGACCAGGTCGAGGGCGTCGCCGAATCGCGTCTTCACGAGGCGCTCGGGCACCGGTGCGAGTCGCTGCCTGACCTCGGCGGCAACGTCGCGCCGGCCGAGCCGATCGAGGGCGTCGGCCCACCGCTCGAAGCGCCCGCGGCGCCAGGGGCCCTCGGGGACCGTGTCGGCCGCCTCGGCCCACCGGACGACCTCGTCCCAGGCCTGATCGGCCGCCGCCTGCTCGACGTCGGCGTCGAAGGCCTCGGTCCAGCCCGAGCGCGCGAGCGCATGGCCGTAGAGCTGGTGCGCGTCGTCCCAGTCGGGCGCGAGGGCGAGGGCCCGGTCCGCCTCCCGGAACACCGAGCCCCAGGCGACCTGCGCTCGGCGATGCTCGTAGGTGACCGGGGCCCGGCTGGGGTTGGGCCCGAAGGGATCGTCCATCCAGCGCTCCAGGTAGCGGTCGGCGCTCGCCACGGCCGCGGCGGCCGCGGCGGGCGGCGTCCAGGGCGCCTCGGCGGGCTCGTAGACGAACAGCTCCGCGATCCCCCAGAGGGCGCCAGGATCCGCGGCCCCGATCTGGACGAAGCGCAGGTAGCGGACGGGCCGCGGTTCCATCCGGACGACGACGCGTCCGCCGTCGTCCACGCGGGGATGGCCCTTCCACCAGTGGATGCCGGCCACCACGTCCGGCACCGAGGCCACCTTCCGCCAGGTGGTCCCGTCCAAAGAGGTCTCCACGCGGAGCCCCTCGGGAGCGTCCGTGGGCCAGGGCCCGGCGATCAGCGTGACCTGTGCGACGGGATGGGCGCGGCCGAGATCCACCTGGAACCACTCGCCGCGCTTGTGCGGGACCGCCCAGCGAGTCCACACGCGCCGGTCGAAGGCCTGGGCCGCGGCACCGGCGTCGCCGGAGGCCCGCGTGACCCACCCGGACGAGGCGATCGGCTTCACGGGGCCCGGCGGCACGAAGTCGTGAAAGATCGCGTAGTCGCCGACGTTGTCACGCGTGTATCGGACGCCCGCGAGGGTCAGGCTCTGGGCCATCTCGTCGGGGTGAGGTCGACGGAGGCCCCGATGGGCGACGATCGCCACCTTCGTCGGATCCTCCACCCGGTCGACGGCGCGCAGGAAGTCGAAGTTGCGAAATCCCACGAAGTCCGCGCAGAGCACGCGCTCCGCCGACTCGAAGGTGACGACCTGCCCGACCCGGCTGTCCGCGTAGCAGGAGTGGATGCCGAGGGCCTCGAGTCTCGCGATGACGGCGTCGACCGGACGCCACGGGATCGCCGCGCCGTCCCGGACGAACGCGACGTGGGTCACCAGGTTGAAGCCGAGGAGCGCGGCCGCGAGCGCCCCGGCGAGGGGCGTCCATCCGGCGGCACCGACCCGGGCCAGCGCCACCGCACAGAGCACCGGCAGCGTCGCCTGGAAGGTGATCTCGTAGCGGATCACCGTCGACGTGCCGAACCAGGTGAAGAGGTGCCCGGCGACCGTGACCCAGAACGCGACGACCACGAAGTCCAGCGCGTCCTGCCACGGGCGTTCCCGCCGCCGGAGCCGCTGCCCCCACGAGACCACCCGTGCCACCGCCACGAGCATCCCGGGCACGTACACGCCCCAGATCGTGATCCAGCTGAGGATGCGGGCCCACGACGGGAGGCGCACCGCCCGCCCGTCCCAGAAGTACTCCCGGAGGCTCACGTGGAGCGTCGAGGCGACGATCTGGAGCCGGACGCCCCACGGCGGCAGCGGGCCCCCCCAGGTCGTGAGATGCCGGATCGTGGCCCAGTCGTGGGTCGCGTTCCACACCCAGAAGGGCAGGCTCGAGAGCATGAAGAGCCCGAACGCCGCGTAGGGACCGGGGCCGCGCAGGACCGAGGGCCGTGCGACGAGCAGGACGGCCGCAGCGGCGACGAGCAGCATCGCGGCGATCTGGCTCGACCACCAGCTCAGACCGGCGGCGACGCCAAGGACCGCCCAGGCCACGGTGCGCGCACGAGTCGAGCGCGGCTCGACGAGGAAGACGGCGCTCGCGAGCGCGACGGTGCCGAAGGCCAGCGCCGAGCTCTCCCCGTGCGTCGACAGCTGAGCGTGGCTCAGGAACACCGGCGGGACGGCGACCAGGAGGCCGGCGAGGAAAGCGAAGGGACCCGCGCCGGCGCGCCGCGCCACGAACCAGAGGGACCAGGCCCACAGGAGGGCGATGACCGCCGACGTCATGCGGAGGACAAGCGTGGAAGGCCCGAACAGCCAGAACCCGAGCGCGGCGGGATAGGCGTCGCCGATCGCCCCACCGTACGGCTCGCCCCAGTAGAAGACCTGGGGGACGCCGTGGAGGATCGAGAGGGCCATCAGGCCCGTCAGGGCCTCGTCGTAGTAGGTCTCGGCGAGGGTGGGCGTCAGCGCCAGCCGGTAGCGGAGCGCCAGGAACACGACGCCGAGGAGTGCTCCCGCCGCCCCCACCCAGAGGCCGCGATGGGCCACCTTCGCTTCGGGGCGCGCCGTCGCGAGGGCGTCCGGCGCAGAGTGATTGCTCACGGTCGCGCGCATTCTGGCGTCAGGTTAGCGTTCGAGGCCTGCCCGACCTAGCGGTGAAAGCCCCCGGGTGTCAGGCAAACCACGGACACCGCGGCTCGCGAGACCGCCGTCCGGCCCGTCGAGCCAGTCCCGGGGCGAGGTCCACGGGGTGGGGAGTGGAAGCGGGTCGCGCCCGGTCGCGGCCGCCGGGACGCACCGCAACCTCGCCGTCACCGGCGCGTCACCGGAACGCGAGGATCTCGGGCGCGCGCCGCTGCTACCGTACGTTGGGTCGACCTTTCGCGATGACGACGACGATCCTCAGGCCGCGGCGCGCTGGTGGGGGTGTCGACGCTGCGCTAGAATCCCCGGCGAGGACGCCGTCCCGCAAGCCGATGAGCGCCGGAGAAGCGGTCACCGTCGAGCAGATCGTCGGCCGGGTCGACGCCTGGCGGGGCCGGCCGATGGCGGTCCGCCCGCTCACGAACGGGATCACGAACTCGAACTTTAGAATCGATGTCGACGGGGGGTCGTTCGTCGTGCGCATCCCCGGCGCGTCCACCGACCTCCTCGCGATCGACCGGGCGAACGAGCTTCACAGCGCGCGCATCGCGGCCGCTCTGGGGATCGGTCCTGCCGTTCTCCACCACTTTCCGGACTGCGGCGCCACGGTGATGGAGTTCCTGCACGGCCGGCCCATGACCAACGACACCCTGAGCGAGCCGGGCATGCCCGGCCGGATCGCGGCCACGCTGCGCGCGCTCCACGACGGACCCCGGTTCCTCCAGGACTTCGACATGCTGGCCCTCGCCGAGCGCTACCGGACCGTGATCGAGGGCCGCGGCTTCTCGCTGCCGGCCGGCTACCGGGCGCGACGGCCCGCGGTCGAGGCGATCGCGATGGTGCTGGCGGCGCACCCGCTGCCCAGCGTCCCCTGCCACAACGACCTCCTGGCGGACAACTACATCGAGCAGGGGGAGCGCCTCCGGCTGATCGACTGGGAGTACAGCGGCAATGGCGATCCCGCTTTCGAGCTCGGAAACACGTGCCGGGAGCTCGACTACGACGAGGCCCGGATCGGCGAGCTCTGCCGGGCGTACTTCGGAGCGGCGCCGGCGTCGCTCGTGTCCCGCGTGCGGCTCCACACGATCGTGTCCGACGTGGGCTGGGCGCTCTGGGCCGCCATCCAGACGGCCATCTCCCGGATCGCGTTCGACTTCGCCGACTACGGCGCTGCGCGGTGGGCGCGCGCGGAGGCGGCGATGGACGCGCCCGAGTTCCCCAGCTGGCTCGACGCCGTGGGCGGCGCCGCGCGGGGAGAGGCGGGTGTGGCCCCCGGACGGTGCCGCCCTTGACAACCTCACCGCCGCTGACGGAAGGTAAGCCGTCGCCACCAGGCCAGGCCCCGAACCCGAGGAGGAACCCATGAAGCACCGATTCCTGCGCACCTTCATGCTCGTCACCGTGGCCGTCCTGTCGACCCTCGGGGTCGCGGTCGGCCAGATGGGCATGGACCAGCTGATCACCGCCGCGAAGCAGGAGGGCAATCTCACCACGATCGCTCTCCCGCACGACTGGTGCGGGTACGGTGAGCTCATCGCGAGCTACAAGCAGAAGTACGGCATCAAGGTAAACGAGCTCAATCCGGACGCCGGCTCCGGTGACGAGATCGAGGCCATCAAGGCGAACAAGGGGAACAAGGGCCCGCAGGCGCCGGACGTGATCGACGTCGGCCTCTCGTTCGGCCCGTCCGCCAAGAAGGACGGCCTCCTGATGCCCCACAAGGTCGCCACGTGGGGCTCCATCCCGAACGACCAGAAGGACTCCGAGGGCTACTGGTACGGCGACTACTACGGCGTGCTGGCCTTCGAGATCAACTCCGACATCGTGAAGAACCCGCCCCGCGACTGGGCGGATCTCCTGAAGCCGGAGTACAAGAACTCGGTCGCGCTGGCCGGCGATCCGCGCACGTCCAACCAGGCGATCCAGGGCGTGCTGGCGGCCGGCCTCGCGATGACGAACGGCAACATCGACCAGGCCGCGGAGGCGGGGCTGAAGTTCTTCGCCGACCTGAACAAGGCCGGGAACTTCGTGCCGGTCATCGGCAAGGTGGCGTCCCTCGCGCAGGGCGCGACGCCCATCATCATCCGCTGGGACTACAACGCGCTCGCTGACCGCGACACGCTGAAGGGGAACCCGAAGCTCGACGTCGTGGTCCCGAAGAACGGCGTCGTCGCCGGCGTCTACGTGCAGGCGATCAGCGCCTTCGCGCCGCACCCGAACGCCGCGAAGCTCTGGATGGAGCACCTCTACTCCGACGAGGGGCAGGTCGCGTGGCTCAAGGGGTACTGCCACCCGATCCGCTTCAACGACCTCGTGAAGAGCAAGAAGGTCCCGGCCGATCTCTTGGCCAAGCTGCCCCCGGCCGAGTCCTACGAGAAGGCGGTGTTCCCGACGCTGGAGCAGCAGGCGAAGGCGAAGGAGATCATCACCAAGCAGTGGGACACCGTCGTCGGCGCGAACGTCAAGTAGCGCGCGCCGAGTGAACGTGGACCACACCGAGCGCGAGTGGCGGAGCCGCCCGGGCCCGGTGTGAGTCTTGTCGCGGCCCCCTTCCCCTCGTCCGCCCGCGGCGGCGAGGGGAGGGGGCGCCGTCGTCTTCCGATGAGCCGCTTCCCCCGCGCCCCGTTTCGAGAGGGCGATCGGGGCGAAGCGCCGCGCCTCCGGTCCGACGGATGAACCGGGCCGCGTCCCCGGAGGCCGCGCCGCCGGGCGCGGTCCTGCGCCCGCGCGCCTTCTCCTGGGCGTTCCTCGGCGTCCTTCCGTTCTTCCTGTTCGCGTTCTTCTTCCTGATCTTGCCGACCAGCTTCCTGATGGTGGGCGCCTTCCAGGACGCCGACGGGCACCCGACGCTCGCCAACATCCGCGACCTGTTCCATCCGACCATCCTCAAGGCGTACTGGATCAGCATCCAGGTCAGCGCGGCGTCGGCGATCGGGGGCGCCATTCTCGGCTTCTTCGTCGCATACGCGGCGATCTCCGGCGGGCTGCCCCGCTGGGTGCGCCCGACCCTCCTGACGTTCTCGGGCGTAGCGTCGAACTTCGCGGGCGTGCCGCTCGCCTTCGCGTTCCTGGCCACGCTCGGCCGTTTGGGCCTGGTGACCGTGCTCCTGGTCAACCTGTTCGACTTCAACATCTACCGGACGGGATTCAACCTCCTCAGCTTCTGGGGCCTGGCGCTGACCTACATGTACTTCCAGATCCCGCTGATGATCCTGATCATGGCGCCGGCCATCGACGGGCTGCGGCGGGAGTGGCGCGAGGCGGCGTCGAATCTCGGCGGCAGCGCCGTCGACTACTGGCGATACGTCGCGCTGCCCGTGCTGTGGCCGACGCTCCTCGGGACCACGCTCCTCCTGTTCGCCAACGCGTTCGGCGCGGTCGCGACGGCCTACGCGCTGACGGGGAGCTCGCTCAACATCGTCACGATCCTCCTCTTCGCGCAGATCCGGGGCGACGTGCTGCACAACCAGAACCTGGGATACGCGCTCGCGCTCGGGATGATCCTGATCACGGGACTCTCGAACACCGCCTACATCTGGCTGCGCGCCCGCAGCGACCGGTGGCTGAAGTGACGCGACGGACGATCTGGTCATGGGCAGTGATGCTGCTGGGGGCCCTCTACTTCTTCGTGCCGCTGCTCGCCACCTTCGAGTTCTCGTTGCGCTACCGACGCGGCGTCTACAGCTTCGAGGCCTACCGGATCGTGCTCGGCGACCCGCGGTTCCACGCGACGTTCCTGTACTCGACGGGCCTGGCGCTCGCCACGATCGTCGTGGGCATCCTGCTGATCGTGCCGACCGCCTACTGGATCCAGCTCCGGCTACCGAAGCTCCGGCCGGTCGTGGAGTTCATCACGCTGCTCCCGCTGGTCATCCCGGCGATCGTGCTGGTCTTCGGCTACCTGCGCATCTACAACAGCTCGTCGTTCCTGCCCATGACCGGCAACGAGCGGGCGACCGATGTCCTGCTGATGTTCAGCTACGTGACGCTCGCCATGCCCTACATGTATCGCGCGGTCGACGCCGGACTGCGCGCCATCGACGTCCGGACCCTCACCGAGGCGGCCCAGAGCCTCGGCGCGAACTGGGGGACCATCCTGCTGAGGGTGATCCTGCCCAACGTGCAGGTGGCGGTGCTGAGCGGGGCGTTCCTCACGTTCGCCATCGTGATCGGCGAGTTCACGATGGCGAGCCTGCTGGACCGCCCGGCGTTCGGCCCCTACCTCCAGCTGATCGGAGCCAACCGCGCGTACGAGCCGGCGGCGCTCGCGATCATCACCTTCGCGATCACGTGGGCGTGCATGGCGCTGATACAGGTTCTGGGACGTCGCGCTCCCGGCAAGACGGCGGGAGCCCACTAGGGGACACGCATGGGCTTGCTGGAGATCAGTGGCCTGCAGAAGAAGTTCGCGCTCTCGACCGCGGTCGAGCACTTCGAGCTCGACGTCCAGCGGGGCGAGTTCGTGTCGTTCCTCGGGCCCAGCGGCTGCGGGAAGACGACGACGCTCCGGATGATCGCCGGATTCGAGACCCCGACCGCCGGCGCGATCCGGATCGACGGCGTCGACATCACACGCCGTCCACCAAACCGGCGCAACGTCGGCATGGTCTTCCAGTCCTACGCGCTCTTCCCGAACATGACGGTCACGGACAACGTGGGCTTCGGGCTGAAGGTGGCCCGGAAGCCGACCGCGGAGATCGCGCCCCGGGTGCAGGAGATGCTGGAGCTGATCAAGCTGCCCGCGCACGGGGGCCGCTACCCCTACCAGCTGTCGGGGGGCCAGCAGCAGCGCGTGGCGCTCGCACGGGCGCTCGCGATCCAGCCCAAGGTGCTCCTGCTCGACGAGCCGCTCTCGGCGCTGGACGCGAAGATCCGCGTGTCGCTCCGGAACGAGATCCGCGCCATCCAGCGGAAGCTCGGCATCACGACGATCTACGTCACCCACGACCAGGAGGAGGCGCTCTCGCTGTCCGACCGGATCGTCGTGATGCGGGACGGGAAGGTCGAGCAGATCGGCACCCCGTTCGAGATCTACAACTTCCCGCGGACCACCTTCGTGGCGGCGTTCGTCGGCACGCTCAGCATCCTCCGGGGACAGGTGGTGGACCCGGCGCGCGGTGCGATCTCGATCGACGGGCAGGAGGTCCAGGCGGCGCGGGGGCTCGAGGACGCGAAGGCCGGCGAGGCGCGCGCGGTCGCCCTGCGCCCGGAGATCGTGTCCCTCCACGACGCGCCCGGCGACGGCAACCGGATGCGCGGCACCGTGGAGGACGTCAACTTCCTCGGGTCGATCGTGCGGGTCCGGGTGCGGTTCGGCGAGAACGCGGTGTCGCTGGACACGTTCAACAATCCCACGACACCCCCGCCCGAGCCGGGGCAGCCGGTGACGGTGACCTTCCCCCGGGAATCGGTGCTGGTGCTCGAAGGCACCGGAGCCCACTGACCGGCGTTCGCCCTCCTGTCGGGATGGGGCTGGCCGCGCACTCCTACGAACGGCCGCCTCGGTGAATCCGAAGAGTAGCGGCTAGGGCCCCTCCAGCACCATGCGCCGGTAGGACTCGGCCGCCTCCAGTCCCGCGCGGAGCCCCTGCTCCCGCGCCCACTCCACCAGGAAGTCCTTGGGGTCCCACTCGCCCATCTGGCTCCGGTGCTCGCGGAGGGCGGCGAGCTTCTGGTCCATCGTGCCGGCGATGTCCACGTACGTGTCGGACCGGTCGGCGCCGTGGATGTAGACCTGGCGCACCTCGTGAGGCTCGAGCCCCTCGGCGAGGAGCTCCGGGAAGATGAGACGGGTGCCCGCGGACGGGAAGACGGCGTCGAGGGCGGCGTCGGCGGCCGCCCGGTGGTCGGGATGGTTCAGGTACGTCGAGCCGTAGTACCGCACGGTCGGATCGCCGCAGACGACGGCGTCGGGCCGGAAGCGCCGGATCAGCCGGGTCAGGTCCCGGCGGAGGGCGATGGTGGCCTCGAGCATGCCGTCCTCGTAGTCGAGGAACCACGCGTCGGAGATCCCGAGTACCCGGCAGGCGCTTCGCTGCTCCGCCTCGCGGATCGGGCCCAGGGCGGCGCGGGTCATGTCGGGCGGCGTGAACTTGTTCGACCCACCGGTGCCGCGCGTGATGCAGACGGTCACCACGGTCGAGCCCACCCGCGCCCACTTGGCGAGCGTGCCGCCCACGGTGAACTCCTGGTCGTCGGGGTGGGCGTGGATGCTCATCACCCGGGCCGGCGGCTCGGGCTCCACGACGGCCCGCTTCTGCTTGCCGTGCTCGGGAACGCCGGGGGCGTCGGGGTCGGTCGCTCCGTCGGTCATGTGCGGTCGGCAGTCCTTTCACTCTCGCGGATGGGGAAGTGTCGCGTGCCGAGGACCAGGGTGGGCCGGCCGCCCTCGTCCCGGAGGTGCGGGCCGAGCTGCTGGAGCGCCAGCCGGCCGAACCGCGCCGGGAAGGCGCCGCGGCGGACGCGACAGTAGAGCAGGCCGCGCTCGCTCCCGAGCGTGTCGGGGTCGAGCGGCTCCCGGTGGTCGCCGGCCAGCACGAGCTCCAGGCCGTCGAGCGCCCCCTCGCGGAGCACGGGGCGCACGCGCTGGATCACGAAGGGCGTCTCCTCGGGCTCGAACCAGTTCTGCTCGCCCTGGCACACCGCGAGCCAGCGCCCCTCCGGCGTGCGGGTCATGGCCAGGAGGAAGAAGCGGAGGGTCAGGGGATCGACGACCTCGCTGCCGTCGTGGAAGACCCGGCCCTCGGCGTCGACCCGGTAGCGATACTCGCGCATGTCGTCCTCATTCTACCCGTCCTCCGGGAGCCGCTCAGAGCCACCGTCGGACGGCGGCCCGGTACCCGCCGTACCGGTCGCCGAACTTCTCCGCGAGGTAGTGCTCCTCCGGCGCGATCACGCCGATCCTCAGCACGCCGACGTAGACCACCAGCAGGGCGCCGAGCCAGCCGCTGTTCGCGAGGACGGCGATGCCCGCGAAAAGCAGCGCGAGGGCGACGTACATCGGGTTCCGGGACCAGGCGTAGATCCCGTCGGTGACGAGAGCCGTTGCCGGCTTCGGCGTCTCGACGTTCGTTCCCGACCGCCGGAAGGCCCGGAGCGCCAGCGTCATGATGATGAGGCCGAGACCCACGAGCCCCCCGCCCATCCCGTAGCGAACCGCGCCGGGCCAGCCGGCCGGGAGCAGAGGAAACGGCCAGAGCCATCCGAGGGCCGCTCCAATTGCCAGCAAGAGGTACGCGATCCGCGGAGGCCGCGCGATGACGCCGGGCCGATCCGCGCCCGCGGCGGCCGCCCGGTCGAGGCAGCGGTGTCGCGCGTTGAAGCCGCCGTGACGGGCCGTGTGCACGATCATGTCAGGCTCCTTCCTGGAGACGCTCGATGCGGTGACGGAACGGGAGTCCGAGGAGCCAGCCGAGGGACGAGGCCCGACGATCCTGGCATTCCTCGCGCCGGGGGGCGAGGGTCTCGATCGCCCCGAGGCCGGCCAGGAGGCCGAAGTAGACCACGTATTGCAGCGTCTCCCCATGCTCCGCCAGGATGCCTTCGGGCGACATGCGCCTGTCCTCCATCGGACGCCCCGGCCGGCCCCACGTCCGGGCGGCCGGCGCGCCCTCTCGTCCGGTTGATCGATCCTTCGAGGAGTCATACGGCCGACGGGGGGCGGCGGTTACACCGGGCCCGGACCCGGCGGGGGAGTCGGCAGTGTGGGCCGGCTAGCGTAACTTCGAGACGGGCTCGTCCGTAGAACCGTTTGGAGGGGCATGAACACGATGGCGGTGGCCGAGGCGGTGGCGCGGGCTCGCCAGGGAGACCGGGAAGGCCTTGCCGACCTCTACGAGGCGTTCGGCCGGCGTGTCCTCGGTCTCTGCCGTCACCTCCTCGGGTCCCCGGAAGCGGCGGAGGATGCCCGGAGCGACGTCTTCCTCCGCCTGCCTCGAGCGATCGAGCTTTACGATCCCGCGCTGCCGTTCGACCGCTGGCTCCTGAGCGTCACCGGTCACCACTGCCTCGACGTCCTGCGACGCCGCCGGCTCGAGTCGCGCCTGTTCGCGACCGAGCTGCTCGAGGAGGACGGTGCGTCCGTGGCAGACCAGCCGGGGTCTTCCCCGCTCGCGGTCGTGATGACCGACCAGGGTCGGGTGCGGGTGCGGGACGCGCTCCTCCGCCTGCCCGAGCGCTACCGGGTGGCGCTCGCGCTCCGCTACTACGGCGAGCTGGGCTACGAGGAGATCGCGGCCCAGCTCGGGGTGACGCGCAACCACGTGGCGATCCTGATCTTCCGCGGCAAGCAGGCGCTTCGCCGACTGCTGGCGGATCTCGACGAGAGGGCGTGACGATGACCTGCCTGAGCGAGCTCACGTGTTCGGTGTACGTCGACGGGGAGCTCTCCCCGGAGGAGACCCCGGCCGCCGAGGCGCATCTTGCGACCTGCGAGCGCTGCCGGTCGCTGGTCGCGGCGCTCCGGGATGAGATCCGAGTGGTCAGCGCGGCGCTCGCCGAGACGGCAGAGCCGGCGCCGTCGCCCGCTCCCGTCAGGGGGGCTGTCCTGGCCCCCGCTGCGGGGCGCGTCGCGACGAACGGCCGACGGACGTGGGGTCTGGCGGCGATCGTGGCGGCCCTGGCGGGGGCGGGGATCCTGGCCGTCCTCGCAGGGATCGCGACGGTCGGCGACTGGACCGGCGCGGCCGTGGGCGCGGCGGTCTTCGTCGTGCTGAACGCCGAGACGCTGTGGGGCGCCCTCGCGACGCTGGCGCTCGCCACGATGGCGGCGCTGACGCTGGCCGGCGCGGTCTATCTCGGGCGCCCCGCCTCGCGTGCGCTCGCGGGGCTCGCGCTGACGCTCGGGGTCGCGGCGGCGATCGCCCCGTCGTCGGCCGAGGCGCTCGAGGCGCGGAGAGGCGTGGAAGTGTCGGTGGACGCCGGCGAGACCGTGGACGGGACCCTGACGGCCGCCGCCGAGCACGTCCGCGTGGACGGCAACGTCCGCGGGGACCTGATCGTCGCGGCGGCGCGCGTGGAGGTCCGGGGGACCGTGGGCGGCGATCTCGTGGTCGCGGGCCGCACCGTGGAGGTGACCGGCACGGTGGAGGGCAGCGTCTACGTCGCCGCCAGATCGTTCACGCTGCGCGGACGCGTGGGCCGGGGGCTCTATGCGGCGGATCGCGAGACGCGCATCGAGCCGGGCGCGCAGATCGGGGGGGACCTCGCGATGGCGGGGCGGAGCCTGTTCCTCGGCGGCGAGGTGGCGCGGGGGGCGAGCATGTTCGTGCGGGACGCGGAGGTGACCGGCCGCGTCCGGCGGGACCTCCGGTTCCGGGGTCACCGCCTCGTGGTGCGGGCGCCGGCGCGGCTCGAGGGCATCGTGCGGGCCGACGTCGCGCGGGCCTCGGACGTCTCGGTCGACGCCGGCGCCGCCGTGACGGGGCCTGTGCTGACGCGCGTCGGGTCCCGGGTCGCCCACTGGTTTGGCGAGCCCCGCGTCTGGTTCTGGGTGGCGACGAGCTTCTTCGGCGCGGCGCTCCTCGGCTGGGTGGCCCTGCTGGTCGTCCCGGGTCTAGTGGCGGGCAGCGCCGAGGACGTGGGGCGCTGGGGGCGATCCCTGGGATGGGGCGTTGCGTTTCTCGTCGGAGGCCCGGTCGCGATCGTGCTCCTCGCCGTGACCCTGGTCGGCCTGCCGCTCGCCCTCGTCCTGCTGGGCCTCTACCTGCTCAGTCTCTACGCGGCGAAGATCGTCGTGGGCCTGGCGATCGGGCGCGCGCTCCTGAAGCCGCGGGGTCACCCCCGACGCGACGCGCTACGGGCGCTGGTGGTCGGGCTGGTGCTCGTCACCGTGGCCACGGCGCTGCCCTTCGTCGGCGGGGCGATCTGGGCGGCGATCGCGTGCCTCGGCGCCGGCGCGCTTGCGGCGCGGATCGCCCGCACGGCCCTCGGCGTGCGAAGCTCGGAGGCGTGAGCGTCGAGATCCGGACCGCCGCCGAGATCCTCACCCCCGAGCGAGCCGGGGCGTGGGAGGCCCGGCGGGCGCAGCGGGACGATCCGGTGCTCCGCGCCATCTGGCGCGCGTTCGTCGACACCGGCGGGCCGGTGACGCTCGACGGGGTGTCGCGGGCTCTCCGCGAGCTCACCGTCGACACGCTCCGCGAGCGGGCGTCCGCGCTGGACGGCGCGGACCTGATCGGGTTCGAGGGAGAGCGGGTCGTTCTCGCGTACCCGTTCACGGCGGAGCCGAACGACTTCGAGGTGGTCCTGCCGGGCCGGCGGCACCGCTACGCGTGCTGCGCGATCGACGCGCTCGGCGTGGCGCCGATGCTGGGCGTGGGGGTGACGGTCCGCTCGCGCTGTCACCGGAGCGGCGACGCGCTGGTTCTCGACGTGGACCCGGAGGCCGGGCCTCTCGGGGCGCCGGCCGGCGTCGTCGCGTGGGTCGAGCGAGGCCGCTGGGGCGGCGACCGCCTCTCCGGCTTTCTCTGAACGCGCCTCAACTTCTTCCGGTCGGAGGAAGCGCTCGAGGCATGGCGCCGTGACACACCCGACGGGGACGGCGCTGCCCTCGTGCTCGCCGAGGCGTTCACGCTCGCGCGCCGGCTGTTCGGAGGGCTGCTCCTCCCGGCGGCCGCGCACTGACGGTCGGCGCCCGCGAGCGGGCCGGCGCGAGCCCGGCGTGTCATAATCGACGCGAGCGGTTCTCTCGGAAGGAGCGACTCGTGACGGACGGAACCTTCGGCTCGGTCGTCAGCACGGCGTGGCTCGGCGATCGACTGGGCGACCCCGCGCTGCGGATCCTCGACGCGACGTGGTACCTGCCGCACCTCCAGCGCGACGCGCGCGCGGAGTACCGCCAGGCGCACATCCCCGGCGCCCAGTACTTCGACATCGACGCGATCGCCGACCGCCGCCAGGGGCTGCCGCACATGCTGCCCGACGCGGCCACCTTCGCCGAGGCGGTCGGCGCCCTCGGGATCGGCGCCGGCGACCACGTCGTGGCGTACGGGGGCAAGAACCTCGTGGCCTCCGCGCGCGTCTGGTGGACCTTCCGCGCGTTCGGGCACGACCGGGTGGTCGTGCTGGACGGGGGATTCCCGAAGTGGCGGGACGAGGGACGGCCGATCGAGGCCGGCGAGCCGACGACGACGGCGCGCCGGTTCACCGCCCGCTTCCATCCGGAGTTGGTGACCGATCTCGCGGCCGTGCGGCGGAACGTCGAGACGCGGGTGACCCAGGTCGTCGACGCGCGCTCGGCGGGACGGTTCGCCGGCACGGAGCCCGAGCCCCGCGCCGGCCTCCGGGGCGGCCACATTCCGGGGAGCCTCAGCCTGCCGTACGACCGGCTCTTCGGGCCCGACGGCATGCTGCGCTCGCCGGACGACCTCCGCCGCGTCTTCGAGGGTGCCGGCGTCGCGCTCGACCGGCGGATCGCGACGACGTGCGGGTCGGGGGTGACGGCGTGCGTCCTCGCCCTGGGCCTCGATCGGGTCGGCCGTCCGGACGTCGCGGTCTACGACGGATCCTGGACCGAGTGGGGCGGCCGGGACGACGTGCCCGTGGAGCGGTAGCGCGTGCCGCGGCAGCGGATCGACCTCGAGCCGATCGACGCCCTCTCGATCCTCGACGAGGACGGGCGCCTCGACCAGGCCCTCGAGCCGGCGATCCCGGCGGACGATCTCCGGCGCCTCTACCGAACGTTCCTCCTGGCGCGCCGGTTCGACGAGCGCATGCTGTTCCTCCAGCGCCAGGGCCGCATCGGCACCTACCTGCCGGCGCGCGGCCACGAGGCGGCGGTCCTCGGCAGCGTCTACCCGCTGCGCCCGACCGACTGGATGGTCCCCGTGTGGCGCGAGTGGGCGGCGTACGTCTGGCGCGGCTGGCCCCTCGACAACCTCATCCTGCTCTACGCGGGCCTGTCCGAAGGGACGTCGCCTCCCGCCGAGATCCGGGACCTGCCGGTGTGCGTCCCGATGGGGACCCACGTCCCTCACGCGGTCGGTGTGGCCTGCGCGGCCCGGGCTCGCCGCGAGGACAGCGTCGTGCTCTGCTACTTCGGCGACGGGGCGAGCTCCGAGGGGATCTGCCAGGAGGCGATGAACTTCGCGGGCGTCTACCAGGCGCCGATCGTCTTCGTGTGCGTCAACAACCAGTGGGCGATCTCGATCCCGCGCCTCCGGCAGACTCGGGCGAAGACCCTCGCCCACCGCGCCCTGGCCTACGGGTTCCCGGGCATCCAGGTGGACGGCAACGACCTCCTGGCCATGGTGGTCGCCACCCGCGAGGCGGTGGCGCGGGCGCGCGAGGGCCGCGGCCCCACGCTCATCGAGGCCGTGACCTACCGGCTCCTGCCCCACTCGACGGCCGACGACCCGAAGAAGTACCGCGACGAGGCCGAGGTCCGGGCGTGGGAGGCGCGGGAGCCGCTGCCGCGCTTCCGTCGCTATCTCGAGGTGAAGGGGCTGGTTGACGACGCGCTCCGCTCCCGGTTCGAGGAGGAGGTGGACGCCGAGGTCCGCGCGGCCATCGAGCGGGCCGAGGTGCGCATGCAGGCGGCCCGGCCTCTCGCGATGTTCGACCACGTCTACGGCGACGTCCCGGCCGAGATCCTCGCGCAGCGGGCCGAGTTCGAGCAGGAGCTCGAGGGGGACCGCCGCTGACCCCGCAGGCGAGCTACTCGATGACTCGGTCGGCCCGTGCCAGCAGGGACGGGGCGAGGGCCAGACCGAGAGCCTCGAGCGCCTCCTCCCCGTGAATCACGCGTCGCGGTCGATGGTGGCGCGCGGGCGGCTGTCGCGGTCCAGGAAGTAGTTGATCCAGGAGCTCGTGCCCCGGAGGGCGCGGTCCGGCGGGGGCACGAGGGTCAACAGCTCTCGCTCCCGTCCGGCCGCGCGGGCGCGCGCGTGCATGCCGACCCACACGCAGGGCTGGTCGGCGACCTCGCAGCGCCCGAGGTGGGTGCCGCCGCACGGCCCGTTCCGGAGCCGCTTCGGGCAGGTCTCCGGGCAGACGTACTCGAGGTGGCCGAGCACGCAGTTGCCGCACGCCTGGCACCCGAACAGCGGCCGCTTGACCGCCAGCTCGAGCCGCTCGACCGCCTGGGCCACGGCGGGCCGCCGGTCCGCCCAGGCGGCGACTCGGGCGAGCGCGCGCCGGAGAGCCGTGTCCCGCGTCACCGGGAGGAGCCGGCCGAGCCCGTCGAGGAAGCGGGCGATCCCGCGGCGCCACGACCCTTCCTCGTCCGTCGCCACCGCGAGGCGGTGGGTGCCCGGGACGGGCTGCGGCCCGGCCGCTCCCGCTTCTGGAGCCGCCACGCGGCTGGCGGGCCGGTCGTAGAGGTAAAAGCCACCCGCAAGCCCGTAGCGGAGCTCCTGCGCCAGCTCCTCCCAGCGCGGGGCCAGGTCGCGCGCGCGCCGGATGATCCACGCGACGTGGTCGGCGTCGTGCGTGCCGCCCAGGTACGCCCCCGCGTAGCCGAGCCCCCGGAGTACGGCGACCGTGCGCGCCGCCCGCTCGAGGCGGGCCCGGAGCCCGCCGTCCTTCGCGCGCGCCTCCTGGCGCACTGTTTCGAGGAGCTCCGGCGACACCCAGCATCCCGGCGGCTCGCCGCGGGCCATCCGCTCGGCGGCGCGAGGGCCGAGGACGTACACGTTGCCGAGGAGAGGGATCCGGAGGCTCTTCTCGTCGACGTACCGGCGGAGCTCGCGGAACTTCTCGGCGTCCCACCCCACCTGCGTGATCGCGCAGTCGGCTCCCGCCGCCACCTTCTTCTCGAGCTTCAGGTACTGCCAGACGCAGTCCCCCTCGACGTACTTGAAGGGCGAGACCGCGACGGCGACGTGGAGCCGCCGACCGGCGCGGCGCCGCTCATGGATCATCCGCACGAGGTGGACGGAGTCGACGTCGAAGACCGGCGACTCCGGCGGGGGACCGCCGGGACGCGGACGGGGCCAGTCCCCGGTCAGCGCGAAGACGTTCTCGATGCCGAGCGCCTGCAGGTCCTCGATCGTCTTCCGGAGGCCCGCGCGGTCCTGGCCGACGCATGTGACGTGGATGTTGGGCGTGAGCCCCCGGGCCCGCGCGGCGGTGCCCACCCGCATCGGGTCGTGCCCCATCGCGCCGCCCGCGTAGCTCGTGATGCTGCCCGCCACGACGTCGGGCACCCGCGCGAGCCGGGACGCCACCTCGAGGAGCTTCGCCTCGCGCTGGAGGCCGGACGCGACCAGCTCGACGACGTAGCAGAAGCGGCCCGCGCCGAGGGCGTCGGCCAGCGGGTTCGCGGCGAGCGGTTGTTCGGGCTCCGGAGTCACGGGATCACCCGATCCGGCGGGCTCGACGGGAGGGGCCCGCCCGGGATCAGGCGCCCAGCTCGGCCCGCACGAGCCGCGCGCCCTCGACCATCGCGACGAGCTTCGCGAAGGCGACGTCGCGCGGGAGGTGCATGAGGCCGCAGTCCGGGTTGACGGCCAGGCTCTTGGCGGGCACCAGGTCGAGGGCGGCCCGGATCCGCTCGGCCACGACGGCGGCCGTCTCGATGTCGTGGCTCTTGACGTCCACGACGCCGAGCCCGAGCGTGAACTGGGGATCGAAATCCTTGAAGAGGCGGACGTCGTCCTCGCCCCGGCGCGCGAACTCGAGCGTCAGCTGGTTGATGCGCGCGTCGAGGATCGCCGGGAACAGGTACCGGTAGCTGCCCTCCCAGGACGGCTTGCCGTAGCGGTTGCCGTAGCACACGTGGAGCGACAGGCGCGCGTCCACGCCCTCGACGAGGGCGTTGAGGGCCCGCACCGCCCAGGGGATGTCCTCGGGAAACCCCGAGTAGTACGGCTCGTCGATCTGGATGTCCGTGGCCCCCGCCCGGGCGAGCTCGCGGAGCTCGATGTTCATGACGCGGGCGATGTCGAGGGCGAGGGCTTCCTCGCTCGGGTAGTACTCGTTCCGGATGCGCTTGACGAGCGAGAGCGGGCCGGTGACCGACACCTTGGTGCGGCGCTCGGTGTAGCGTCGGAGGAAGCGGAACTCCTCGACCAGGCCCAGCGAGCCGGTCGGCAGGCGTCCCCGGACGGCGGCGTCGTAGAAGTCGTAGTAGAACTTCTTCGAGGTGTGGTCGATCTGCACGCCGGGGAGCCGGGTCGTGAAGTGGTCGATCATGTTGTCCCGGCGCAGCTCTCCATCGGACACGATGTCGACGCCCGCCGTCTCCTGGTCCTTGATCGCCGCTTTGACCGCCGCGTCGTGAATCTCCTCGAGGTCGTGCCGGGAGAGACGACGGTGGAGGTAGTCGTTCTTGGCCCGCTCGAGCCAGCCGGGCATCGAGTAGCTCCCGATGACGGCGGTGAGCAGGACGGGGTCAGGGCGTGACATGGGCATGTCTCCACTCCACATCGGGCTGCTGCGATGGCCGCGAGGTCAAGGGCCCGCCCTATTCCCGCGGGGTCGTGTAGAGGATCGACGTGCGCGATCCCGGACGGTACCGGAACGGCGCGAAGTGCACGTCGAACCCGGTCCGCGCGCCGATGGCTCGCAGGAGCGCGCCGTTGACCCAGTTCACGACCGAGCCGTCGAGCTTGCCGGGCCCCCGGAATCCCTGGCGGTACTCGTGCATGTCCGCGACGAAGATGTCCTGCACCTGGAGGTAGCCGCGCGGGTGGAGGAGGGGCACGGTGTGAACGAAGCTCTCCGCCGCGCCGCGCGAGAGATGGAAGCGCACGTCGTCGGGCGCCTCGGCCAGAAGGTCCTCGAGGTGGCTCTGGTCGAGGCCGGGCGGCAACGGCACCTGGGAGACGTCCTCCAGCCCGACGAGCCGCTCCTCCAGGCGCAGCGCGTCCCACGCCGCCCGCCAGAACTCGACGCCGCGCGCGCGGTCGCCGAGCGCTTCCGGCCCCACGAGGATCAGCTGGTCGAGGAGCCGAGGAAGGTCGCCGGCGGCGCACCCCGCGATCCCCGCGACGCGCGCGGCCGCCTCGCGCGGCAGGTACGCGCGCGTCTCGACCAGGTAGAGCCGCCCGTCCCGCCGGACCACCTCGTCGTGAGGCAGGTTGTCGTAGACGTTGGTGAGGTGGATGTAGAGGATCTTGTACCGGAGGAAGGAGAGGGTCTTGAGGGGATTCAACGCGTCCATCGGGATGACGCTCACGAGGTCCCGGTGCGTGGAGACGGCGTCCATCGCCCGATCGAGCGTGGGCAGCGAGTAGTCGCCCAGGAGGAACCGGAGGCGCGGGTAGTAGCTGGTCCCGCGCTCCTCGTCGAGTGCCCGGAACCGGTCGAGCCAGAGCGCGGCGCGCTGGCCCGAGCCCACGCCGATCTCGAGGGCGAAGACCTCGGGGGGAGCTGGCCCCGCTTCTCGAGGTCCCGCAGGAGCGTCCAGAAATCGGCGACCGAGTCCGCCACCGCATCGGGGCGCCTGGCGTCCGATTGCCCGCTGGGAAGCGCCTCCTCGAACCGGCGGCCGGAGGCGGCCTCCCAGTCCCCCACGCGCTGCCAGAAGAGCCGGTTGAAGCGCCAGATCACGCTGTCGCGTACGGGAGTCCACGTCTCGAGGGCGACTCCGCCCGCCGGGCCTTCCTCGAGCGGGTCCGCGGCTCCGCGGAGCGCCCGGGCGAGCGTCTCGCCGAGCGTGGCGGGGTCCACGCGGCGAAGGTCCACGGCGAGCTCCGCGAGAGCGAGGGCCCCGCCGGACCGGTCGGCGGCGCGGCGGACGAGAACGGGCTCGCGGAAGTTCGCCTTGTACTGGATCCAGTCCAGATGGACCCGCAGGCTCGGCACCAGGCGTGGCTCGATGACCCCGTTGGCGACCAGGCCGAGGAGGGTCCGGACGATGTCCGCGCTCCGCTCGGCGAGGATGCCTTGCTCTGGGCCGCCCGGCGGGATGTGATTGACGTGGAGGATCATCGCGCCTCCAGTGTGGAGAACCCGGGGCGGAGGGTCAAGATTGGTTCCGAGGACGGACTGATTTCGACATGGCGCGCCCTGGCGCTCGTCCGCGGATGTGTCGGGGCGCGCCGGAGCGTCCACGGAATGGTGCAGGATGGAGCCGAGCGAAGCGGAGGCCATGGACGAAGTCCGTCGCCGAAACCCGGAGGAACGCTGGGGAGGCCAGGGATGCGAGGGAATCTCGTGGTGGGCGGTCGCTTTCCCGATCTCGAGCTGCCCGATCACCGGCGGCAACCCGCGACGCTGAGCGGGCTGGCCGACGGGTTTCCGCTGATCGTGTCCTTCTACCGGGGCTACTGGTGACCCAAATGCCAGTGCCAGTTGAGGCACTTGGTCGAGTTCCAGAACGAGCTCGAAATCAACTACTGCCACCTCGCGGTGATCAGTACCGACCCGCCGGAGATCTCGGCCGCGTTCCGCGCCGGATTGGGCGCCACGTTCACGTTCCTGAGCGACCATGACCGCCGGGCCGTTCGGGAGCTCGACATCGTGGACGAGACGGACCGGAATCACCCTCGGATCGCGTACCCGTGGAGCTTCTCGATTGGGCCGGATCTCGTGATCCACAAGATCTACGACGGCGGCTGGTTCGTGGGTCGCCCGACGCTCGAGGAGCTGCGACAGGACCTGCGCGCGATGATGCTCGCCTACCACCCGGACTGACGCGGCGCCCGATGACGCGGCCGCCCGCATCGGCGAGGTGCTCCGTCGATGCCCTCAGGGTGGCCCGCGCCTCGGGAAGGCGGCGTGGGTGACGCGGCCGACGGTCTAGCGCCAGACCTCGCGCGCGACCTTCGCCACGAGCCCGAGCTTGGCCCACTGGTCGGCCTCGGTGAGGAGGTTGCCCTCCATGGTCGAGGCGAAGCCGCACTGGGGCGAGAGCGCGAGGTCGTCCAGCGGGACGTAGCGGGCCGCTTCCTGGACGCGCCGCTGGAGGTCGGCGGGCGACTCGAGGGCGGGCAGCTTGCTCGACACGAGGCCCAGCACGACCGCCTTCCCGCGCGGCACGAATCGGAGCGGCTCGAACGTCCCGGAGCGCACGTCGTCGTACTCGAGGAGGAAGCGGTCCACCCGGAGCTCGGCGAAGAGCTTCTCGGCGATGGAATCGTACCCGCCCTCGGCATACCAGTGGCTCCGGTTGTTGCCGCGGCAGAGGTGGATGGCGAGGGTGACGCCCGGGCGGCGCGCTCCCTCGAGGCAGGCGTTGTCCGCGCGCACCGCTTCGTCCAGCGCGGTCTCCGGGTCCTGCCCCATCTCGGTGCGGATCCACTCGCGCCACTTGGGGTCCATGTAGTAGCTGTAGCGCGGCGCGTCGATCTGGACGTACGCCACGCCGTCGTCGACCAGGGCCTGCACCTCGGCCTTCAGGACCTTCACGACGTCCCACAGGAAGTCGGACGCTGTCGGGTAGACGCGGTCGGACACGCCCCGCTTGTATGCGATCGCGGGGAACTGGGTCGCGCTCGGGAGCGTGATCTTGATCGCGCCGGGGCTGTGCTGCTTCATGAACGGGAGCTCGTGTCCGGTGAGCCGTCGGAGCTGCCTGAGCTTCTGCGTCACGATGCCGGTGACGGCACTCACGTGAGGGGAACCCGTCTTTCCGACCTGCCACATGCGGGCCACCTGGTCGCCGTGGTCGAGACCGGCCACCGCGTCCCAGAAGTCGCTCATGAAGTTCGAGCGGCGGAGCTCGCCATCGGTGAAGATCTCGAACCCGAGCTCGCGCTGTCGCTGGAGGCTCTCGAGGATCGCTCGGTCTTCCAGCTCCCGCAGGCGCTCGGGCCGCGTCGTGGGGTCCTTGCGCGCCTCGAGGAGCGCACCCGGGCGCAGGAAGCTTCCGACTTGGTCGGCACGGTACGGCGCGGTCATGGCGAGACCTCCTGGGGCCGCGCCCCCGCGGGGCGCCCCGGCGCGTGCGAGTCGTCAGGCCTTGGGGGCGGCGCCGCCCTCGTCCGCCGCGATCTTCTGGATGATCTCCGCCCCGAGGTTCGCGGCCGGCAGGCCCCGGAAGAGGAACGCGAGGCTCACCACGGCCGACAGCTCCTCCCACGAGGCGCCGGCCCGCCGTGCGGCGATCGCGTGGAGGCGCGCGGCGTCGCCCATCAAGGCGAGCAGGATACCAAACAGCATGAGCTGCGACGTCTTCACGTCGAAGCAGCTCGGGTACATGGCGCGGAGGCGGGCCGCCTCCTCGAGGCGCAGGAGCTCGGGGTCGAGGCGGGCGAGGAGGTCCGTGCGTGCCGCGATCCGAGGGGGGACGAAGCCGATCAGGGTCTCGTACGGGGCACGGATCGCGGCCAGCTCCGCCTCCGACATCGCGTGCGGCGGAAGTGGTCCCGTGTGGTCCGGCTTCGCCATGGTCTCCATCCTCCCGGGGTCTCGCGCCGGCCTCGGCCGACTCTGGTCCCCGCCCTCCGGAGCGGCCTGGTCGGGGACGTGTTGACAGCAGCAAGCTTGGTTCGCTAGTGTCAAACACCATTCGATCGGATCTGTCAAGCGGGCGGGCTTCCGCGTGGTGGGTGAGAGGAGTGCGAGGACCAGCGGTGGACGTGGGACGCAGGGTCAGGGAGCTCCGGATTCGGCGCGGCCTGGTCATCGAGGACCTGGCGCGCAAGAGCGGCCTCTCCAAGCCCTACATCAGCCAGGTCGAGACCGGGAAGGCGTCGCCGTCGCTCCAGACCGTCCAGAAGCTGGCCCAGGCGCTGAGCGTCCCCCTGACGTACCTGTTTCTCGAGGAGGCGTTCGGATGCCACGTGACCCGTCGCGCGGAGCGTCGGGCCGTGTCGTTCGGAGACCCGGACAAGCTGGTGTCGTTCCTTTCCGCGCCGAACCGCAGCCTCGAGATGCTGCTGCTCGAGATCCCGTCGGGATACACGGCGGGCGGACGCACGCACTCTCACGAGGGCGAGGAGTGCCACTGGGTGCTCGACGGCACGATCACGGCCGTCCAGGGGGACCAGCGGTTCGTGGTCGCGCGGGGGGACAGCTTCCACTGGGACGGCAGCCTGCCCCACCGGATCGAGAACCACGGTCCCGAGGTTGCGCGGCTGCTGGTCGCCCGGACGCCTCCGGGCTTTCTGAACGTCACCTTTTACGAAGCACGTCCCGACCAGCCGGGAGCGAGCGCCGGCGCCGAGCGCCCGCGAGGCGGACGCTCGGCGCCGCGGCGGCTGGCGAGGGCTCACCATCAAAAGGGAGGGGCTCAATGACGAGACGAGGATGGGTCCTGAGCGGACTTGCGGCGATCGCGGTGGCCGGCTGGCTGGCGTGGCCCGCGGCGGTGGCGGCCCAGACGATCAAGGTCGGGGCGGTTGTGCCCCTGACCGGGCGGTACGCGGCCCCGGGCGCCCAGGTGCGAACCGGCTACGAGATCGCGATCGAGGACGTGAACCGCGGCGGAGGCGTGACCGTAGGCGGCAAGAAGATGCCGCTCGAACTGGTCCTCCTGGACGACGAGTCCGACGCGACGAAGACCGTCGCTCGGTACGAGACCCTCGCCGCCGAGGGCGTCACGGTCTACCTGGGGACGTTCGGCTCCGATCTCCACGCCGCGGCGGCCTCGGTGGCCGAGAAGAACAAGGTCCCGTACATTGGCGTCGCCTTCGCCCTCCACAAGATCCACGAGCAGGGGTTCCGCTATCTCTTCTCGCCGTTCTGGAAGTCGCCCGACATCGGTCAGCAGCTGGTCCCGATGCTGAACTCGATCCCGGCCGCCGACCGGCCCAAGAAGGTCGCGCTTTTTCTGGAGAAGACCGACTGGGGCCGCGAGATGGCCGCGGCGTGGGTGGAGGCGGGCAAGGGTGCGGGGTATGAGGTCGTCGTCCAGGGCGAGTACGCGGTGGGCTCGAAGGACTACTCCGACCTGATCCTCAAGGCGAAGGCCGCGAATGCCGACGCGATGTTCTCGCTGCCGACCCCTCCGGACGGGATGGCGATGGTCAAGCAGATGCACGAGCTGGACTTCAACCCGAAGCTCGTGTTCGTCATCCGCGCGCCCGACGCGCCGGTCTGGTCGAAGAACCTGGGGAAGGATGGTGACTACACCGTCTTCGCTCCGGGCTGGCACAACGCGTTCAAGTATCCCGGGGTGGCCGAGCTGAACGCGGCGCACGTGAAGAAGATCGGGCGCCCCGCCGATCCGATCACGGGCCCGGCGTACGCGTGCGTGCAGATCCTCGCCGCGGCGCTGACCAAGGCCGGCGCGGCCGACCGGGAGAAGGTGCGCGACGCGATCGCGGCGACGGACATGACGACCGTCATCGGGCCGGTCAAGTTCCGCGCCGACGGTACCGGGATCGTCCAGGGGGCCTTCCTCCAGTGGCAGAACGGCAAGCAGGAGCTCGTCTGGCCGAAGGAGTTCGCCACGCAGCCGCTGGGCTATCCGGCGCCGCCGTTCTCCAAGCGGTGAGGGCGGAGCGAGCCGTCCGGACCTCGTCGTCGCTCCCCTGGTGACATCGACCGCGCCCCTGCTCGCCCTCGAAGGTGTCTCGAAGGCCTTCGCGGGCGTGCAGGCGGTTCGGAGCGTGAGCCTCGAGGTCCCGGCGGGAGCGGTCGTCGGGATCATGGGGCCGAACGGCTCCGGCAAGACCACGCTGTTCAACCTGATCGCGGGGGCGCTGCGCCCCGACCAGGGGCGCATCCGCCTCCGTGGTCAGGACGTCACCCGGCTTCCCTCGCACCGCCGGTGCGCGCACGGCGTGGCGCGCACCTTCCAGCACGTGCGGCCGTTTCCGGGTCTCACGGCAATCGACAACGTCCTGGTGGGGCTCCTCCACGGGCGCCGGCGGACTCACGGGCGCGACGCCGAGCGCGCCGCGACGCGCTTCCTGGCCCTGGCGGGCCTCGAGGACAAGGCGCACGTGCCCGGGGCGCGCCTGAGCCTGCTCGAGCGCCGGCGCCTCGAGCTCGCGCGCGCGCTCGCCACCGGCCCGGAGCTCCTCCTGCTCGACGAGTTCATGGCCGGCCTGACCCCGGCCGAGACCGGGGACGCGATGGCGGTCATCCGCCGGATCCGGGACGAGGGCGTGACCCTCATGCTCGTGGAGCACATCGTGTGGGCGCTCCTGGACCTCTCGAACCGGATCGTCGTCCTCAGCGCGGGGGAGAAGATCGCCGAGGGCGCCCCGGGCGCGGTGGCGGTGGACCCGGCCGTCGTCGAGGCATACCTGGGGCGGGAGGGAAGCGGAGGGAGCGCGGGGAGCCGGTCGCGTGCTTGAGGTCCGAGACCTCGACGCGACGTACGGAGAGCTCCGGGCGCTGGTCGGGGTCGGCCTGCAGGTCGGCGCCGACGAGATCGTGGCGCTCGTCGGCTCCAACGGCGCCGGCAAGACGACGCTGCTCCGGTGCATCACCGGTCTCACGCGCCCGCGCGCCGGCCGGATCCTGTGGCAGGGCCAGGACCTCGTCGGGCTTGCGCCGCACCGCGTGGTCGAGCGCGGCGTCGCGATGGTACCCGAGGGCCGCCGGCTCTTCGGGCACATGACGGTCGAGGAGAACCTCTCGCTCGGTGGGTTCAGCGCCCGGGCGCGCCCCGAGCGCCAGGCGACCCTCGACCGCATCTACGGGATCTTCCCCCGGCTGGCCGAGCGCCGACGGCAGCGGGCCGGCGCCCTGTCGGGCGGCGAGCAGCAGATGGTGGCGATCGGACGGGCGCTCATGACGCGCCCGAGCCTCCTGATCCTGGACGAGCCTTCGCTCGGCCTCGCGCCGCGCGTGGTCGAGCTCGTGCTCGGGGTGCTCGGCGAGATCAACCGCGCGGGGGTCGGGGTCTTCCTCGTGGAGCAGAACGTCCGGGCCGCACTCGGCCTGGCCCACCGCGCCTACGTGCTGGAGCAGGGCCGGGTGGTGGGGCAGGGCCCCAGCGCCGAGATCCTCGCGGATCCCGGCGTGCGCCGCGCGTATCTCGGGCCGCTCGCGGTCGAGCCGTGACGGTGGGACGGGCGTGACCGGACTCCTCCAGCAGCTGGTCCTCGGCGTCCTGCTGGGGAGCCTCTACGGGCTGGCGGCCGCCGGCCTGTCCCTCGTGTTCGGCGTCCTGCGGGTGCTCAACGTGGCGCACGGCGAGCTGATCATGCTGGGCGGATACGCCGCCTTCGCCCTGGTGGCGATCCTGGGGCTCGATCCGTTCCTGGCGCTGCTCCTGATCATCCCGCTGGGAGGTCTGCTGGGCGCCCTCCTCTACGCCGGGCTGTTCCGCTTCATCGTGCGTCACGGCGAGGAGACGCGGATCAAGAACTCGCTCCTCGTCGGATTCGGTCTCGCCCTCACCCTCCACGCGCTGGCCGTGCGGCTCTTCACGGCGGACGAGCGGTCGATCACCACCGCCTACCGCGGACGCTCCCTCGTGCTGGGGGGTGTGGTGTTCCCCCTCGGGCGCGTCCTGAACTTCGTCGTCGCGCTCGCCCTGATCGCCGTGCTGCATCAGTTCCTCCAGCGGGCCCGCTGGGGCCAGGCGATCCGCGCGACCGCCGAGGACTGGGAGGCCGCGAGCCTGCTCGGGATCGACGTCCGGCGCGCCTACACGCTGGCCTTCGCCATTGGCACCGCGCTGGCGGGAACCGCCGGTACGCTCATCAGCCTGGGCTACTCGATCAGCCCCTCCATCGGGCTCGAGTGGACGCTGAAGGCGCTGATCGTGATCGTGCTGGCCGGGCTCGGGTCCGCGTTCGGCACGCTTGCGGGCGGCATCCTGCTCGGGTGCGCCGAGGCGCTGAGCGCCGTGGCGTTCGGGGGCGCCTACCGCGAGGTGGTCGGGCTGCTCCTCTTCTTCTGCGTCCTGGTGGCCCGTCCCCAGGGCCTGTTCGGGCGAGCGTGACCGGCGGGGTGCGCCGCGTGAAGCTCGGGCGCGCGGCCGGATCGGCGGCCGTCCTCGCGTTGATCGGGCTCGCGCCCCTCGTGATCGCCCGGGAAGACTGGCTCAACCTGGGAGTCGTGTTCTTCCTCGTGGTGGCTCTCGCGCAGAGCTGGAACATCATGGGCGGCCTCGCGGGGCAGGTGAACCTCGGCCACGCGGCCTTCTTCGGGCTCGGCGCCCTGGTGACGCGCCATCTCTGGACCGCCGGCACGCCGGTGGTCGTCGCGATGGGAGCGGGCACGGCGGTCGCCACGGTCGCCGGCCTCGCCGTCGGACTGGTCGCGTTCCGGCTGCGCGGCGCGTACTTCGCCATCGGGACCCTGGCCCTGGCCGAGGTGCTCCGCATCGCCGTCGGCAACCTGTTGCCCGAGATCTCCACGCTTCCGGCGGCCGCCATCGCCGCCTACCGGCTCCCCGACCGCTACTACGCCGCGGCGCTTCTGGCCGTGGGTAGCACGCTCGTGGTGGCATGGGTCGCGAGCTCGCGTCTCGGGCTCGCGATGGAGGCCATCCGGGAAGACGAGGGCGCCGCCGAGGCCTCGGGGGTGGGGGCGTTCCGCGTGAAGCTCGCGGCCGTGGCCGTGTCGACCAGCCTCGCGGGGCTGGCGGGCGGGCTGTTCGCCTTCTACCACATCAGCTATTACCCGCAGCACGCGTTCGGCCCGACCTGGACCTTCGACGCCGTGCTCGTGACCTTCATCGGGGGCGTGGGCACGGTGCACGGGCCCGTTCTCGGCGCGGCCCTGTTCGTGTTCCTGCGGGAGTACCTGGCGCTGCACTGGGTGGACCTCCACCTCCTGATCTTCGGGGTCCTGTTCATCGCCATCGTGCTGCTCCTGCCGGGAGGGCTCGTCGAGGCGACCGCGCGGCTGCGGGGGCTCGCCGGCCGGCGTCGCCCGCGTGGCGCCGACGGGGCGGGGGCGGCCCGCTCCGTCTGAGCGCCGCGGCCGCTCGCCCCGGGGCGCCGGGCAGGGGGAAGCCTTGCCATGTCGGGAGTGATCGGGCATAGTGTCCCGGGCTTCGCGCCTCAACGCGGCCGCCCTCACCCGAACCCGTGGCCCCGGCCGCGAGGAGCGCACATGGCGACGTCCGAGAGCTTCCCCGCGCTCGGAGCGATTCCCGTCGGCTACGGACCCGAGGGTATCGCCGTCGACGGCGAGGGCCGCCGGGGCTACGTCGCGTGCGCGCGGGCCAACACGGTCGCCGTCTTCGACCTCGATTCCCGCGAGGTGATCGCCCAGGTGCCGGTCGGCCAGGAGCCGATCGGGCTCGTGCACGACCGGGACGGCGGCCGCGTCTTCTCGACGGACGCCCGCTCCGACGTCGTGTCGGTCATCGACACCGCGAGCCTCAAGATCGTCAAGCAGATCCCCGTGCAGCACTACCCGGCCGGCGCGGGGTTCTACGCCGAGCGCCGCAAGATGTACGTCGGGAACACTGCCGACGGGACGGTGAGCGTCATCGACGCCGACCGGCTCGAGGTCATCGCGACCGTCCCGACCAAGCTCGCGGCGGGGAGCCTCGGGGCCGATCCGATCCGCGACCGCGTCTACTGCGTCAACTTCGGGGACGCGTCGATGACGCTGATCGACGGCGAGAAGAACGAGGCGATCGGCGAGATCAAGCTCGACTACGCGCCCTGCAAGATCGCGGTCGACGCGCGGCGGGGGCGCGCCTACGTGGCGAACTCCCTCGTCAGCACCGTCTCGGTCGTCGATCTCGACCGGCAGGAAGTCGTGGACACGCTGACCGTGGAGCGCGCGCCCGTCGGCATGGGCCTGGGACGCCAGGGCGACCGCATCTACGCGGCCAACCGGGGGACCGGGCACGTCAGCGTGATCGACCGGGAGAGCGGCCGCGAGTGGGCGCGGGTGCCGGTCGGCAAGGCCCCCGGGGACCTGGCGGTCGACCAGCAGTCGGGGACGGTGTACGTGTCCGACGCCGGGACCAGCACCGTCAGCGTGTTCCAGGACCGGCTGGACGGCGCGCCGGCCGAGCTGCCCAAAGACTGGCGTCACCCGCTCGTCGGCAAGCCGCTCCCTTCGTTCAGCCTGCCCGACATGGTGGACGGGCGGCCGCGCACCTCGGAGGAGTTCAGAGGGAAGAAGTACATCCTGAACTTCTTCGCCAGCTGGTGAGGGCCCTGCAACGCGGAGGCTCCGCTACTCGAGGAAGTGCGTCGCCGGGCCAAGAAGTTCGGGCTCGAAATCGTCATGGTCAACGTGTGGGAGCACGTGGATCCACGGCGTGAGGCCCAGCATTTCTGCAAGATCCACAACATCGAGGGCACGGTGCTGATCGACGCCACCGGGGAGTACATCACGCGGCTCGGTCTCCGCGGAGTGCCCCACAACGTGGTCGTCGACAAGAAGGGCATCGTCCAGGCGGTCGGGGTCACGACCCCCGACGAGGTCCGCGCCACCCTGACCAAGCTGCTCCTGCCCTTCGGCTAGGAGCTCTCGCGTGCGCCGGGCCAGCCGGCGCGCGCCCGCTAGTAGCCGGGGCCGCCCCGGAGCCGCCAGACGAGGCGGCGCGCCGTCAGCCGGAGCTTCCACCCCTTGCGGCGACCCCGCTCGCCGCGCCACTTCTGATCGAAGTAGTGCTTGTTGATGTGCTCGAACCCGGGCGCGCGCGCCCGCTCCTCGCGCACCGACCGGCTCCCGTGGTGGTGCACGACCACGTCGAGCGTCACCGCCGCGCGGAGCCCCGCCCGTCGGAGTCGCCAAAACATGTCCTCGTCTTCGTACTTCGCGCGCGCGAAGGCCTCGTCGAAGCCGCCCAGGCGATCGTAGAGGTCGCGTCGCGAGAGGAGAACCATGCCGCGGAACTCGTCGGCGAAGTAGCGCCCCGCGAAGCGGGCCCGCACCTCCCGGTTCAGCTCCTCGAGGTCGTAGTCGAGCGGCCCCTCCCGGATCGCGGGCGACACCCAGGCGAACGTGTTCGCCCGGTGGAACCGGACGAGCCCCTCGAGCCACCCGGATGGGACCTCCACGTCACTGTTGACGAGACAGACGAGCTCGCCGCCCGCGGCCGCGATGCCCTGGTTCCAGGCCGCGGCACAGCCGAGGTTCTCCTCGTTCCGGAGCACGCGCGCTGCCGTCTCCCGGAGGTAGGCGCCCGTCTCGGGCCCGGAGCCGTTGTCGACCACGATTAGCTCGAACGGGCCCGGAGTGTGCCGCGCGATCGAGTCGACGGCTCGCCGCGTCCAGGGCAGCGCGTCGCGCACGGCCATCACGAGCGAGATCATCGGGCCTCCGCTCGGGCCGGCGCCGCCTCGCCGGGGAGGGCGTCCGGGCGCGGGCCGTGCCACCAGCCCCGGACCGCGCGCTTGATCCGCTTGCGGAGGGGCAGGGGTCGGAGGAACTTCCGGTGCATGGAGCCGTGAGCCTCCACGGGGTCACGGGCGCGCCCGAGCGCGGCGAGGCGGCGGCGGAGCCAGCCGTCGAACTCCGCGCGGATGGCGTGCCGCACGTCGGGAAGGGACTCGGCGAGGTTGACGGTCTCCCCCGGATCCGCGGCCAGGTCGTAGAGCTCGACGGGCGGCCCGCCGTAGAGGTCGGGCTCGCGCGAGACGATCAGCTTGTGCCGGTCGGTCCGGTACGCCCACTTGCACATCCAGGTGGACTCGGAGGCGACGACGACGCGGCGGGGCTCGCCGGAGGGCTGGCCGGCCAGGAGACCCGCGACGGAGCGCCCTTCCATGCCGGCCGGGATCGGCAGGCCCAGAAGCTCGAGGATCGTCGGCGCAAGGTCCGGCGTCATCACGATGGACTCGAGCCGCTGCCCCGCGGCGATGCGGCCCGGCGCGGCCACGAGGAGGGGCGGCCGGATCGTGACGTCGTAGAGGCCGTGGTGCTCGAAGAAGATCCCGTGCTCGCCCAGCGACTCGCCGTGATCGCCGAGGACGAGCACCAGGGTGTCGCCGAGCGTGCCGAGACCGTCCAGGTGGTCGAGCAGCTCGCCCACGGCGTCGTCGAGGGCCCGCACCTCCGAGTCGTACTGGGCGCGACACCACTCGACGTCCTCGATGCGGGGACCGGCCGCGTCCGGCCATGCGCGCGCGGCCGGGCGGAGCCACCGGTCGACCAGGTAGGACTTGAGCGGCCGCGCGTGGAAGGCGTCCAGGCTTCCCTGGTTGGCGGTAGTCGGGTCGCCGTCGTAGAAGAGCGCTCGGTACCGCGCCGGTGGCCAGTACGGCGTGTGCGTGTCCCCGTAGCGCAGGTAGAGGAAGAAGGGGCGGCCGCGCTGCGCGGTGAGCCATGGGCGGGCCATCGCGTTCATCGCGAAGCCGTCGAGGTATTCGTGGTCGCTCGTCCGGCGGTAGAGCCGCGTGCCGAACCCCCGGCCCCAGTACTGCTTCCACGCGAGATCGTCCAGGATGGCCGTGGCGTAGCCGTGCGCCGCGAGGATTGCCGGGAGCCAGGGAGCGCGCCGCGACAGGCGGCATCGCCGGCTCGGCGCCACGATACCGTGCGCGAGGGGGAACTGGCCCGTCAGGAGGCTCGTGCACGCGGGTTCGGTCGGGGTGGCGGGGGTGAAGAACCGGAGCGCGCGGGCGCCGCTGGCGGCGAGCGCGTCGAGGCGGGGGCTCGTCGGCCGGGGGCACCCGTAGCACGAGAGGCGGTCCGCGCGCAGGCTGTCCGCGACGAGGATGACGACGTTGGGGCCGGCCCGGCGGCTCACGCGACGACGCGGGCTCCGCCGAGGAGCGACTGGGGGGCGATGCGCGCGCCGGAGAGAAGCTGCGTCACGACCCAGAGCGCCAGCGCCCCGGCCACGGCGAGCGTGAGACCGACGGCCCACGAGAGCCGCCGGGTCGGCCTCTCCAGCCAGGCCGGGCCACCACCGCCCAGCGCCACCCACGCGACGGCGGCGCCCACCACGGTCGGCCAGAGCCACTTGGCGTTGCGCGGGAGGACTCCGTCCAGGTGGACGATCGAGACGACCGTGAGCACGTAGTAGTAGGAAGCGAGGACGTAACGCACGTGGCGTCGGAAGAGCCGGGTCCGCGGCTGGAACCCGGCCCGCAGGTCGCGGACGTCGAGGGCGCACAGGATCAGGCCGACGAGGGCGAAGACGCGCATCGGAGTGTCCTTGAACACCGCGACGGCGAGAACGCCCAGGACGGTCGCGAGCTGGAGCGCCGAGAGCCCCCAGTCGAGCCGCGTCGGCGCCGGCGGGGCCGCCTGCCGGAAGAGCCGGATCGCGCGGTAGGCGTACAGGAGCATCGAGAAGCCGAGGAAGTTGAAGGTCACGTTGCGCGCGAACGCCCAGGTCGGCCAGTCGTGGCGCGTCAGGGTCATGACCGCGCCGGAGAGATAGAGCGCCGTCATCCCGTACAGGTAGGCTTGACCCCAGCGCCGATGGAGCCGAGGCGTGGCGAAGGCGCGGAGCGTGGCGGGCGCGACGACGAAGGCGATGGGATAGCCGAGCGTGCGGTGAGCCAGCTCGACCCAGTCCGTCACGCGCGTCCTTTCCCGGTCCGGCGTGCAGTGAGTTCGTCGGTCGGCGCCAGGAGGCCGCCCGGCGGGGCTGGCCCGTGCTGACCACCCGTCCGGCCGGCCACGCACCGGCGGGAGGCCCCGTTCGACCGCGCCCGCCCGCCGGTTGGCCGCCTTGACACTAGGGAACCGGCGGCCCGAGACTCAATGAGCCATTTGACCTAACGGCGTCCCGGAGGGACGGCTTGGCGCACCGGACCGTGATCGGATGGCGTTCGCGACGAGCCGAGCTCCGCCCACCGGGGTTTCCCTGAGCGATGGATCGCCTCCGCCCCCGCGACCTGCGCCGGCTGCTCGCCTTCATCGATGGCGTCTACGGGGAGCACGATCTCGACGGCCTCGTCCAGTACCTCCTGCGGGAGCTGCCCGCGCTCATCCCGTGCGACAACGCGGTCTACAACGAGGCCAACGTGCGGCGTGGTCGGGTCATCTGGCGCGAGGACCCGGCCATCTCCCCGGGACTGCCGGGCGCCCGCCACATCTTCGAGCGCCACATGGCCGAGCACCCGCTGATCGCCCACACCGAGTGGGACGGCAGCGCCATCCGGATGTCGGACTTTCTCACGCGGCCACAGTTTCACGACCTGGGGCTCTACCAGGAGTTCTTTCGACGCCTCCGTCTCGAGCACCAGCTGTCCATCCGGCTTCCGACCGCCCAGCGCCTGATGGTGGTGATCAACGTGAACCGCGCGCGGCAGGACTTCTCCCGGCGCGACCGACTCCTGATGGAGCTGATCCGGCCCCACCTGGCTCGGGCCTACCGGACCGCAGAGGCGATGTCGGACTTGCGCCGGGGTCTCGGGCTCCTCCAGCACGGCGAGGATGGGCTCCGCCGGGCGCTCGTGGTCCTTGCCGCGGACGGGCGCATCCGCTTCGCCACCGATCGCGCGGATGAGTGGCTGCGTCGCTACTTCCCCGGCCGCCGCTCGGCTCCCGATCAGCTCCCCTCGGCTGTTCGTCGGTGGATGCGGGCCCAGGAGGCGGGGCTCCGGCCGGCGGACGATGCGCCGCGCTCCCGCCCCCCGCTGATCGTGCAGGGCCGCGCGGGGCGGCTCGTGGTGCGACTGAGCTCCGAGCCCGGGAGGAGCCTGCTCCTCCTCGAAGAGCACTCCCGCGAGGGCTCGCGGCGAGCCCTCCAGGCGCACGGGCTCTCGGAGCGGGAGGCGGAGGTGCTGGCCTGGGTGGCCGAGGGGAAGACGAACCCGGAGATCGCGGCCATCCTGGGGCTGAGCCCCCGGACGGTGGGGAACCATCTGGCCCGGATCTATGCCCGCCTGGGGGTGGAGACCCGGACCGCGGCGGCCCGCATCGCCCTGACCGCGCCCTGATCGGGGGACGGGCCGACGGGTGGATCCCGGTGGGGTGCCGGGGAAACCGGGGGTCCGGGGGGCTCGACACGACGGTCCCGGGGGCCACGCCCGGCGCCGGTGGGGGCCCCGGCTCGGTCCCGGAAGCGGTCCCGCCCGTGGGCACGCGACCGTGCTATGCTGCGGGGCTAAGTAACGCAGCGAACCGTCACCAAAGGAGGTCCCATGGCGGTCAAGCTGTATGTGGGCGGTCTCTCGTACTCGACCACCTCCGAGGCCCTGCGCGAGCACTTCGCCCAGTGCGGGACGGTGGAATCGGCCACGGTCATCACCGACCGGTACTCGGGGCAGTCGCGCGGCTTCGGCTTCGTCGAGATGGCGACCAACGAGGAAGCCCAGAAGGCCGTCAGCATGCACAACGGCCAGCGCCTTGACGGCCGCACGATCAAGGTGGAGGTCGCCAACCCTCAGGGGGCCGGTGGTGGCGGTGGCGGCGGCCGCGGCGGGCCGGGCATGGGCGGTGGACGCGGAGGATCGGGCCGGCCCCCTCGCTGGTAGCGTCGGCCGTCTCGCCGTCATCCATCCTGGCGGGATCCGAGCGGATCCTGCCCTCTTGTTGCGCACGCACGCATGCGCGCCAGTCTGTCTGCGCGTGGCCGATGCGACGCGCCCGGCTGCGCGCTGAGCGGCCCCTCCGGTCGTGAGCCTCCCGCGGTTCGTCGCGATCCACGGTCACTTCTACCAGCCTCCCCGCGAGAGCCCCTGGCTCGAGCGCATCGAGATCCAGGACTCCGCGGCGCCGTATCACGACTGGAACGCGCGTGTCACTGCGGAGTCCTATGCCCCGAACATTGCCGCGCGCCGGGTCGACGCGCGGAACCGCATCGTGGACGTCGTCGACAACTTCGCCTCGCTCGCCTTCGACGTCGGCCCGACGCTCATGTCCTGGCTCGAGCACGAGCGCGTCGATGTCTACCGCGCGATCCTGGATGCCGATACGGCGAGCCGCCGGGCTCTCGGCCACGGCAACGCGATCGCCCAGGCGTACGGGCACGCGATCCTGCCTCTCTGCAGCCGGCGCGACAAGGTCACACAGGTCCGATGGGGGCTCGCGGACTTCCGGCACCGATTCGGTCGCGAGCCGGAGGGGATGTGGCTTCCCGAGACGGCGGTGGACCAGGAGACGCTGGAGGTCTTGGCCGAGGAGGGCGTGCGCTTCACGCTCCTGGCGCCGGGCCAGGCCGCCGCCGTGCGAGAGCCCGCGGGCGAGTGGCAGCCCGGGTCCGTGGCCCTGGACCCGCGCCGAGCGTACCGCTGCGTGCTCGGATCGGGTCGAGAAGTCGCGCTCTTCTTCTACGACGGAGGGGTGTCACACGCGATCGCGTTCGAAGGCGTCCTGCGCTCGGGCGATGCGCTGGCGACGCGGCTCCTGGGCGCGTTCGACGAGGGCCCGCACGCGCAGCTGGTTCACGTGGCGACCGACGGCGAGACCTACGGGCACCACCACCGGTTCGGCGAGATGGCGCTGGCGGCCGCATGCGCCCGGATCCGCGAGAGCGGCGGCGCCGTCCTGACCAATCACGCGGCCTTCCTGGCCGCCCACCCGCCGACGATGGAGGTGCGGGTGGTCGAGGGGTCGTCCTGGAGCTGCGCACACGGGGTGGAGCGGTGGCGCGCGGACTGCGGCTGCCGGGCCGGGCGTCACGCGGGATGGACCCAGGGATGGCGTGGGCCCCTCCGGGAGACGCTCGACTGGCTGGCGGACGCCGTCGACTCGCTCTACGAGGCGCGCGCGGCCGCCGTCCTCAAGGACCCATGGGCCGCGCGGGACGCCTACGTGACCGTCATCCTCGACCGCGGCCCCGCCTCGGTGGACGCCTACCTCGAGCGCCATGCGCTCCGCCCGCTGGACGCGGCCGGGCGTGTCCTGGCGCTTCGATGCCTCGAGCTCCAGCGTCACCGCCTTCTCATGTACACCTCCTGCGGCTGGTTCTTCGACGAGATCTCGGGCATCGAGACCGTCCAGGTGCTTCGCTATGCCGCGCGCGTGCTGCAGCTGGCGCGCGCCCTCGGAGGTGACCAGGGCCTCGAGACGGAGATGATCCGACGTCTCGCGGCCGCGCCGTCGAATGTCGCGGAGCTCCGGGACGGTGCGGGTGTGTGGCGGCGCCACGTCGCGCCCGCGGCGACCGATCTCGCGCGGGTGGCGGCGCACTACGCGATGGCCGGATCCTCGGAGGGCTACGGCGATGTGGCCGAGGTCCACGCGTTCCGGGCCGAGCGGCGCGGGTGGGTCCGGGTGAGCGTGAGCGAGGGGTCGCTGGCGATGGGCCGCGTGCGGGTGACGTCCCGCCTGACGACCGAGCAGGAGGAGATGGACGTCGCGGTGCTGCACGCCGCCGACGGCCGGCCTCTGTGCCGCGTCCGGACGGACGGCGACGGCGCGGCCGTCCCGGGCGCTCGGGCCGCGCTCCTTCGGGCGTTCCCCGGGCGCGATGCGGCCGGGTGGACCGGCGCGCTCGACCGGCACTTCGGCGGTCGGGCCTACGGGATCGAGGACGTCTTCCCCGACGAGCGCCGCCGGCTCCTGGCCCGTCTCACCGAGGGTGCTCTCGCGGCGCCGGAGGGGACGCGCGAGCGGGCGGACGGCGAGCGCCTGCTCCTCGAGGATCTGCGCCTCGGCGGCGGCCCACTTCCGCCGGCCGTTGTCGGCGCCGTCAGCCGCCTGGCCGCGCGCGTGCTCCGCCAGGAGCTCGCCGCCCTGGCCGCCGGCGATCCGGCCGCCGAGGGGGTGCGGCGCGTCCGCGAGCTGGTCGTGGCGCTCCGGTCGCGTGGCATCGGGCCGGCGCTGAGCCCCGAGGAAGTCGTGCCCCCCGTCGAGGCCGCTCTCGCGCGCGCGTTCGGCGCGCTCGCGACGGGCGTGACGCCCGTGCGTGTGGCCGACGGGCTCGCGCTGATGGGGCTCGGCACCCTGCTGGACTCGACTCCCGATCTCTGGGGGGTTCAGAACATCGCCGCGACGCTCTGGCGGGAGAGTCCCGCCAGCACGCGGGACCTCCTGGCGCCCCTCATGGCGACGCTCGGGTTCGCGCCGGGCGCGCCTGAGACGCCGGCGGAGCGCGCGTAACGTGGGCGGCCCGGGACCCAGCCGGCCGGCAGATCTCCGGGGCCAGGTGGCCTGGTCACCGGGGGCGCGCGCGGGATCGGTCGCGCGTCCGCGGCCACCCTCGCCCGGGCGGGCGCCGACGTCGCCGTGGCGGACCTCCTCGCCACGGGGGAGGCCGAGGCCGCGATCGCGTCCACCGGACGGCGGGTCCTCGGCGTCTCCCTGGACGTGACCGACGCCGAGGCGGTGGCGGCGACGGTCGATCGCGTCGTGAAGACGCTGGGGCGCCTCGACATTCTCGTGACCGCGGCGGGGATCATCCACCGGGACCCGCTCGAGGAGACCACGGCCGCCGTCTGGCGGCGGGTCGTCGAGGTCGTGCTGACGGGCACCTTCCACGCGATCCAGGCCGCGGTGCCCGTGATGCGCGCCCAGGGCTACGGAAAGATCGTGACGATCTCGTCCATCTCCGGGATCGTGGGGGGCGCGGTCTCGCGCGTGGCCGAGAGCGCCGACGCCCGCGCGCGGTCGCTCGGGCCCGGCCTACGCCGCCGCCAAGGGCGGCGTGATCGCGCTGACGCGCTGGGTCGCGAAGGACGTGGGACAGAGCGGCATCTACGTCAACAGCGTCGCCCCCGGCGGTGTGGACACCGACATGACGCGCGGGTATGCCTATCCCGTGGACGCCCTGCCGCTCGCCCGGATGGGCACGCCGGAGGACGTCGCGGAAGCCGTTCTCTTCCTCGCGTCGCCCGCGTCGAACTACGTGACCGGGCAGGTCCTGCGCGTCGACGGTGGCTGGACGATCGGGTAGGGGTAGGGGAGGGGACGGCCGATGCTGATCATCATTGCGCACCGGATCCTGATCGGAACCGCGATCTGTTTCGGGATCTTCTATACGATCTGGGAGGCGCTCGCCTATCGCGGGAGCGGCGAGACGCTCCACCTCGTGATCGCCGCCCTCAGCGCCGTCATCACGCTCGCCCTGGGGTACTACCTGAAGAACCTGCGCCGGTTCGTCAGCCACCCGTAGCGTCCGGCTCCGCGTCCCGCGCCCGTCCCGCTCCCTGCGCCGTGATGCCCGCACCCTCCGGCGGCGACGCTGGACGGACCCACTAACCAGCCAGCCAAGGGGGAGGGCCACCCCGCCGCCCCGAGCCAGCCGCGACGCCACCCGGCATTGCGCGTCCCGGATCCCGTTGCCCACCAGCGCCCCGAGGGGCCTGCGGCGCTCGCGGCGCCCGGCAGGAGCTGGGTCGCCGGGAGCGTGGGGTGGCGATCGAGGAGCCGCCGCGTTCGCGGGGGCGCGGGCTAGTTCAGCGAGGCGAGCGCCTGGCGAAGGGCGCGGAGCCGGCCCTTCACCTCTTCTGCGTCGGGAGCTCCGGGCGCCCGCTGGAGGTACGCTTCCCAGTCCCGCACGGCGGCCGCGCCCTGGCCGAGCCGGGCGTGGAGCGTGCCGCGGTCCCGGAGCTCCTCGATCGCGTCGGGCGCGAGCAGGACGATCCGCTCCACCGCGGCCATGGCGCGCGGCCAGTCGCCCAGCGCGGTGTAGATCGCCTTCAGGTTGCTCAGCATCCGGACGAAGACCTGCCGCGTGGTGACGGGCGCCAGCCACCGCGGGTCGAGCGGCCCGCCGCCGGGCCGGACCCGGGAGACCAGTTCCTCGCACGCCGCGCGGTCGAGTAGCTGCCCACCGTGGAACGGATCGAGGAGGCGATGGCGCCCGGCGCGCTCGGCCCGCACGACGAAGTGCCCGGGCAGGCCGACGCCCGCGGCCTCGAGCCCGGCTCGCGCGGCGACGACGACGTACACGACGGACAGGGTGATCGGGATGCCGAGCCGGCGCTCGAGCACGTCGTCGAGGAAGCTGTTGCGGGGGTCGTAGTAGTCCTCGGCGTTGCCGCGGAAGCCTTCCTCCTCGAAGAGGAGCCGGGCGACGGCCGCAGCGGCGCGGTCGACGTTCATCTCCGGCGTCACGCGCTCGGCGGCGCGCCGGCCGAGGGCGTCGAGCTGCCCGAGCGCGCGCGGGACGTCGAGGTCGGGGTGCGTCTCGGCGGCGATCCAGAGCGCCCCCTCGGCGAGCGAGCGGGCGTCCTTGGTTCCGGCCAGCGCCACGAGGCGGCCGCGCGGATCCACGACGGGCCGAAGCTTAGCGGATCTCTGACGCCCGCACCAGGCGGGCGCGGGGTCGGGGCAGGAGCCCCGCGAGGAAGCGGGGCTCGAGGAGCGCCCGCGGCGGCACGATGTCCCCGAGGACGCCCATGAGGCGTCCGAGGTGGGCGGGGCGGGCGGCCAGGATCCGGGCGACGGCGATCGACAGCGCCCGGCTGGCGATGACGCGCTGGAGGATCAGCGTGACGCGGGTTTTTGGCGCGAGCTCCCGCGCGTGGCGGATGTGGGCCGGCGCCAGCGCGCTCGCCGAGACGTCTCCGGCCCGCACCGCCCGCGCCCCGACCTCGGCGGCGTGCTCCGCCGAGCGGAGGGCCGCGTAGATGCCCTCGCCCGTGAAGGGATCCAGGAAGCCCGCGGCGTCGCCGACCAGGAGCACCCCGCCCGTCGAGGGAGGTGCGACCCGGTAGGCGAGCGGCCCAAGGGCGCGCACCGGCCCCATTCGCCGGGCGCCGCGGAGGCGGTCCCGGAATCCGGGCAGGGCGCGCGTCGCGGTGTCGAAGTAGCCGGCGAGATCGGCCTTGTGCCGGCGAGCGTCTTCCATCGGGATCACGAGGCTCAAGTTCGCGACGCTGTCGGCGACCGGATTCAGGATCGAGTAGGCGGGCGGGGCGAGCACGATGTCGCCCCGCTCGGGGTCGACGACGGCGCCCTCGACGTCGGCCACCAGCGCGAGACGGTGCAGCCACGGGTGCGGGCGTCTCAGGCCCAGGCGCTGGACGACCACCGAGGCCCGGCCGTCGGCCGCGACGACCAGCCGGGCCGGGAGGGTCTCGCTCCGCGCCGCGCGTGCCGCCGAGCGGACGGGTTCGGCCACCACGCCGGTCACGTGTCCGCCGTCCTGGAGGACGTCGACGACCCGGATGCTTTCCCGCACCGTCACGCCGGCGGCGCGCGCGCGCTCGACGAGGAGATGGTCGAGCGTCCGGCGCCGCGCCGCCAGGGCGTGCGGGGGCTGGCCGCGCCAGGGGCCGGCGGCGGCGTAGTCGCCGAAGAGGAGGGTGCCGTCGGGCGCGAGGACGCGCATGCCCCGGAGCGGCCGGGCGCCCTGCGCCTTCAGGGTCGAGAGGACGCCGAGGCGGTCCAGGATCCGGCTGCTCTCCGGCGACAGGTACTCCCCGCACACCTTGTCGCGGGGGAAGCGCGCCCGATCGAGGAGGACGACCGAGAGACCCTGCTCGGCCAGAAGGATCGCGGTCGCGGCCCCCGCCGGGCCCGCGCCGACGACCACCGCGTCAGCCGGCACGGGCGGCTCCGGCGGGCGCGCGGAGCCAGACGCCGACCTGACGGAACGCGGGTGCCCGCTGCCAGCGAATGTCCGGCAGGCCGGCGCGCTCGGACAGGCGCCCGAGCTCCGCGGGCGTGTAGGCTCGCCGGACCGAGAGGGGCCCGTCGTGGCGAGCCATGCGGCCGCACGCGGTCGCGCGAGTCACGAGCCACACGGCGGCCCAGGCGAGCCGTCCCCGGCGGAAGTCGCTCACGATGAAGCCCATCCGGACGAGGTCGGCGAGCCGGCGGAGCAGCGCGACGACGACCTCCTCGGGGAGGTGGTGGAGGACGAGCGAGCAGAGCGCCAGGTCCACCGAGCCGGGCCGGATCGGAGCCCGCAGCGCGTCCGCCCCGACGATGCGCACCTCGGGCGTGCCCTCGATGGCGCGGGCGGCGTGCCGCCAGATCGTCGGATGCATCTCGAGGGCCGTGATGGCCACGCGGTGGCCGCCGCGCCGCGCCCACCGCGCCAGCGCCAGCGGGATGTCGGCCGCTCCCGTCCCGACGTCGAGGATCCGGAGCGTCTCGCCCGGGCGCTGTCCCGCCAGGAACGGCGCGACCAGACGCTGGATGGTCTGCGTGGCGCCGATCCGGTTCAGCCGCGCGATGTCGGAGAGATTGCGACACAGGTCCGCGACCGGCGTGTCGAGCTCGTCCATCAGCTCGCGGCGTGCGACCTCCCGGGGCGGCGGGGGCAGCATCGCCCGCTAGAAGCGGAGGAGGGCGCCCTCGGCGGCGAAGCCGGGGCCGAGCGCCATCATGAGGCCGATGTCGCCCGGGCTCGGCCGGCCGCTCTTCATGACCGCGTCCAGGACGAACAGCACGGTGGCGGAGGACAGGTTGCCGAAGCGCCGGAGAACGCCGCGCGAGTACGCGACGTCGTCGTCGGTGAGGCCGAGCAGCGCCTGGGCGTTCTCGATCACCCGCCGGCCCGCGGAGTGGAGCACCCAGAACCGCACGTCCTCCCGGGCGAGCCCGTGGTCCTTCAGGATCGCCTCGGAGAGCTCCTCCATCATGGCCGGGGCGATCCGGCGCACCTCCGGCGACAGGAGGACCCGGTAGTATCCCCCCGGGAACGTGAAGCCCATGCGGTCGAGGTACTCCGACCGGATCAGCGTCCGGTGGCCGAGGACCTCGGGCCCGTCGCCCCTCGTGGTCAGGAGGACGGCGGCGGCGCCGTCGGCGAAGATCGCGTTCGCCACCGCGGTCTCCGCCTCCTCGTCCAGGTAGTAGGTCGTGGAGCAGAGCTCGACGGAGACGGCGAGCACCCGCCGGTCCGGGAAGGCCTGGAGGTAGTTCCAGGCCTGCTGGAGCACCACCATCGCGCTCGCGCACCCGGTGTCGCCGACGTGCACGCGCTGCACGTCGCTCCGGAGACCGAGCGCCGCGATCAAGTGCGCGTCGAGGCTCGGGACCAGGCGGCCCGTGCAGGTGGTGGTGACGAGGAAATCCACGTCCGCGACGCCGAGCCCCGCCTGGGCGAGGCAGGCCTCGACCGCCTCCACGCCCAGGCGCACGCTGCCCTCGGCGAAGCGTGCGTTCAGCTCGTCGATCGTCTCGGGGCGGGGGTCCGCGGCCGTGACGTAGAGATGGCGGGCGTCGATGCCGCTGTTGTTGAAGAAGCTGCGCCGGAGCCCGTCCCCGTATCCGAAGAGCTTGGCGAGCTCGGCCTGGGTGAAGCGCCGGCTCGGGACTGCCGTCCCGATGGCGGCGATGCGGGGGATGTGCACGCTGGACCTCCCTGGAGCGCCGCGCGCGATCATCCGCTCGCGACTCTCTCCCTCCATTATGCAACCGGACGCCGGAGCAGCGAGTTCCCGCGACGACGCCGCGGGATGAAGGGAGAACCCCGACTAGCGGGGGCGGAACGTGATGACGGGCGGGTCCGCGTTCGCGGCGGAGCCGGCGAAGCGGACGGGCAGGCCGACCCGGGCGCTGTCGACCGGGACGCCCGTCAGGCGGCCCAGGAGCGAGACGCCCTCGGCCATGCGAACGACGGCGATCACGTAGGGAGCGTCGGCCGCGTACTGGGCCGGGGCGACGCGGATCACCGTGTACGAGGCGATCTCGCCGTCGCCGCCGAGCGGCGCGCGCTCCCAGCGCAGGCCCTCGCACTCCGGGCAAACGGCCTTCGGCGGCACGGCGAGCGCGCCACACGCCGCGCATCGCTGGACCATCAGGGAGCCCGCGCGGACGCCGGCGAAGAACTCGCCCGTCGTGACACTGCGGGCCGCGTCGGCCGTCGCGACCGGCGCGCTCACCGGGGCTCCCGGCCGAAGACGCTCACGAGGACGGACGCGGTGTTGCCGCCCAGCGTGTGGGCCAGCCCCACCGAGGCCTGCTCGACCTGGCGCCGCCCGGCCTCGCCCCGCAGCTGCGTGGCGATCTCGGCCACCTGCGCCGCGCCCGTGGCGCCGATCGGGTGTCCCTTGGCCTTGAGGCCGCCGGAGACGTTGACGGGGATCCGGCCGCCCAGGCTCGTCTCGCCCTTCTCGGCCGCGATGCCGCCGGTGCCGGGCTCGCAGAGCCCCAGGCCCTCGGTGGCGACGATCTCGGCGATCGTGAAGCAGTCGTGGAGCTCGACGACGTCCACGTCCTGGGGGCCGATCCCGGCCTGCCGGTATGCGGCGAGGGCGGCGCGCTCGGTGGCCACGGCCCGCGCGAGGTCACGCTTGTCGTGGAGACACATCGAGTCGCCCGCCTGGGCCGAGCCCAGCACCCACACGGGCTTCCGGGTCTTGCGTGCGAGCTCCTCGGAGGCGAGCACCACCGCGGCGGCGCCGTCCGAGAACGGGCAGCAGTCGTAGAGCTTCAGCGGGTCCGCCACCTTGGCGCTCCGGAGGACCTGCTCGAGGGTGATCTCCTTCTGGAACTGGGCCTTCGGATTCATCGTGCCGTGGCGGTGGTTCTTGACGGCCACGTGCGCCATCTGCTCCTCGGTCGTGCCGTACTTGGCCATGTGGGCCCGGGCGATGAGGGCGAAGACGCCCGGGAAGGTGAGGCCGGCCGGCTGCTCGAACACCGCGTCCGAGGCATAGGCGAACACCTCGGTCGAGCGCTCGGTGGGCATGGTCAGCACCCGCTCGGTGCCACCGACGAGGAGGACGTCCGCCGCCCCGGAGGCGATCTCGAAGATCGCGTGCCGGAAGGCGGCGTGGCTCGACGCGCACGCCGTCTCGAACCGGGTCGCGGCCACATGGGGGATCCCCAGCGTCGACGTCACCTGGGGGCCGAGGTGGAGCTGCCGCTCGCCGGCCTCTCCGACGACGTTCCCCACGTAGACGCCCTGGACCTGGCGCGGGCGGATGCCCGCGTCGATGAGCGCGTCGAGGCCCGCCTCGGCGAAGAGCTCCGCGCACGTCCGCTCGTGCTTGCCGAACTTCGTGACGCCGACGCCGACGACCGCAACCCGTCGCATGTCTCGATTGTATCCGACGTTGCGTGGTCCCGGAAGGGTGCGTAGGATGCGCGGCATGGCGGGCCCGCACGCGACCGGTGGCCCTTCCGTCCGGCCGCTACGCGCGCGGGGGGGCGCGGGCCCGATCGGGCTCGCGATCGTCGGGTGCGGGCGCTTCGCGACGTTCCACGCGCAGGCGGCCCGGCAGCTCGGTGGGGCGGTGCGGGTCGCCTTCGCGAGCCGCGACGGAGTCCGCGCCGAGTCGTATCGCCGGCGCTTCGGCGGGTTCGCCGCGTTCGGCTCCTACGAGGCCGCGGCGGCTGACCCTCGCGTCGACGCGCTCGTCGTGTGCACGCCCCACCACCTCCACGCGGCGAACGCCGGCCTGGCCGCCGAGCACGGCAAGGCCATCCTGCTCGAGAAACCCATCGCCCGCACGCTCGCCGAGGCCGACGGAATCCTCTCGGCGGCGGGCGCGGCTGGCGTCGTGCTCATGGTGGCCGAGAACGCCCACTTCGCGCCGGGATTCGCGGCCGCCGGCGCCGCGGTGCGGAGCGGCGCGATCGGGGAGGTCCGCCAGATCGTCGTGGCCGCGCGGGGCCACCGGAAGGCGTCGGGGTGGCGGACGCGGCGCGCCGAGATGGGAGGCGGGCTCCTCATCGACGGCGGCATCCACTACCTCCACCTCGTGCGGGAGTGGGCGGGCCCGGTCGACGAGGTGGTCGCCTACGCGCCTCCGAACGCGCTGTCCGCGGTCGAGGGTGAGGACACGATCTTCCTGCTCCTCCGATTCCGGAGCGGCGCGGTGGCGACGCTCGTCAACTCGATCGCCGCGCCCGGCTTACCGCGGCTCCAGTGGACGTGGCTCACCGGCACCGAGGGGTCGATCGGCGTCGACCATCGGGGGCGCGCCCTCTGGGTCCGGGGGCGCGGTCGCCCGCGGATGCGAGTGTTCCTGCGCGACCGGCGCGGCCTGGTGGCGCAGCTCGCGGAGTTCGTGGCCGCGGTGCGCGAGGGACGTCCCCCGGTGCTGCCCCCGGAATCCGCCCGAGCGGACCTGGCCCTGGTGCTGGCGGCGTACCGGTCGCTGGAGACGGGCCGACCCGAGGCGCCTCCGGTGTAGGGTGGAGGCGAGGAGCCTGGACTGACGACGCCCGATCCGTCCGACGCGGTGGAGCCCAGTCCCCCGGCGAGGTCCACCGTGCTCATCGCCGAGGACGAGCCGACCTCGCGGCGCCTGCTCGAGGCCACGCTTCGCCGCTGGGGTCACGACGTCCTCGTCACCACCGACGGCGACGAGGCCTGGGCGGCGCTCCAGCGCCCCGAGGCGCCGCTCGTCGCCATCCTGGACTGGATGATGCCCGGCGTGGCCGGCGTGGAGATCTGCCGGAAGGTCCGGGCCCAGGAGAGCCCGACGCCGCCCTACCTGATCCTCCTCACCGCGAACGCGGAGCGGGCCAACGTCGTCGAGGGCCTCCAGGCGGGCGCCGACGACTTCGTGGGGAAGCCGTTCGACCCCGAGGAGCTCCGGGCCCGGCTGATCGTCGCGATGCGCGTCGTCGAGCTGCGCCGCCGGCTTGCGGACCGTGTGCGGGAGCTGGAGGCCGCCATCGCGCGCGTCACCCAGCTCCACGGCCTGCTGCCGATCTGCGCGTACTGCAAGAACATCCGGAACGACCAGAACTACTGGCAGCGGGTGGAGGAGTACGTGAGCGCTCACGCGGACGTCCGGTTCAGCCACGGGATCTGCCCGCCGTGCTACGAGCGGATACTGGCGCCGCAGCTCCGCGCCCGGCGCGAGGCGCGCGGCGAGCCGCCGAGGCGTGACCCGTGACCGGCTTCGCCGGGAAGGTGGCCGTGGTGACCGGCGGCGGCAGCGGCATCGGGCGCGCCCTGTCCGTCTCGCTGGCTCGCGAGGGGGCCCACGTCGTGGTGGCCGATGTCGCCGAGGCCGACGCGGAAGAGACCGTGCGGCTGGCGAGCGCCGCCGGCGGCGAGGCCGTGGCCGTCCGGACCGACGTGGCCGACCGACAGCAGGTGGAGGCGCTGGCGGACCGCGTGTTCGACCGCTTCGGGGCGACCCACCTCCTGTTCAACAACGCCGGCGTGGTCGTCCACGGCGGCCTCGAGTCCGCGACGTGGCAGGACTGGCAGTGGGTCGTGGGGGTGAACCTCTGGGGCGTGATCCACGGTGTCCTGGCGTTCGTGCCGCGCATGATCGCGGGCGGCCAGGGCGGCCACGTCGTGAACACCGCGTCCATGGCGGGGCTCATCGCGTCGCAGGGACTCGGGGTCTACAACACCACGAAGTACGCGGTGGTCGGGCTCTCCGAGACGCTCGCGAAGGACCTCCGCCCGCACGGGATCGGCGTCACGGTCGTGTGCCCGATGGGCGTCGCGACGCGGATCCGCCAGGCGGGACGGAACCGGCCCGCCGCGCTGCGGAACGCCGAGTCGGCCGCCGAGGGCGCCGAGATGACCCTGATCGGGCGCACGCTGGACGCCGACGACGTCGCGCGCCAGACGCTCGCAGCGATCCGGACCGGCTCGCTCTACGTCATCACGCACGATGAGGCCCTCGAGCCGCTGCGCCGTCGCTTCCAGCGGCTGGAGGCCGCGATCCGGAGGCGCCCGCAAGTTTGACACCGGCGCGAGCGACGGCTATTCTGAGCGCGGAGTATTGATGGACGAGCGAGACGTCGTGCGCGATCTGGTGGCGAAGTTGATCGAGGCCGTCGAAGCGTCGCTCGACGCCTCCCCGGCGGTGCGCGAGGCGCTCGACGAGCTGGTCAAGAACGGATTCGAGCCGCGGCTCATGCTCCTCGCGGACGCCGCCGCGCGCTCCGCCGACGCGAGCGAGCCCGCCGCCGATGCCTCCGAGGCCGCGGACGACGATCACGATGCCGACGAGGACGAGCTCGACGAGGTGCGCGACTTGCAGTACGAGCTGACCAAGCTCGACCGCGACTTCCTGCGCACGGTCCGCATCCAGCCGGAAAGCGGTTAGCCAGCGGGCTCCGCCCGCCGCCCCCCGGGAATCGCGTGGTCCGCTTCCTCGCGCTCGCGATCGTCGCTTTCCTCCTCTTCCTGATCATCCGGGCGAGCGTCCGCGCATTCCTGGCGGGCCTCGGCGTCGGCGCCCGCCCGGCGACGCCGCAGCGCGCCCGCCGCGACGAGCTCGTCAAGGACCCGGTCTGCGAGACCTACATCCCGCGCCAGAAGGCGATCAGCCGGGGGAGCGGGGCGGACACCCGGTACTTCTGCAGCGCCGCCTGCGCGGACAAGTTCACCGCGCGCTCGTGAGCCCCTCGACGGAGGGTGCGCGTTCCGGCCCGCCGGCGTTCGAGCGGCGTGGCTCCGCCGCCGATCCCTACCGCGCCGTCGACCGCCAGGCGGATCCCCGGCGGTTCGCCAGGATCCTCGAGACCCGCGGCGCCCAGCCGCACCAGGCCCGCCTCCGCCGCGGCTTCCTGTCGCTGGCCGGCGTCGGAGCGGGGATGCGGGTGCTCGACGTCGGCTGCGGCACCGGGGTCGTGACGCGAGACGTGGCGGCGCGCGTGGGACCGCGGGGCGTCGTCGTCGGGATCGATCCGAGCCGCGCCCTCCTTGCGGTGGCGCGACGCCGGGTCGGCGCCGCCGGCCCCGCGGCCCGGGCGACCTTCCGCCAGGCCGATGGCCTGGCGCTGCCCTTCGCCCCGGCGTCGTTCGACGTCACCCTGGCGGTCACGGTGCTCCTCCACGTGCCGGCCGGCGACCGGATCCTCGGCGAGATGATCCGCGTGACGCGCCCGGGCGGCCGCGTGGCCGTCCTCGACCAGGACTTCGGCACGCTGGTCCTGGACGCGCCCGACCGCGCGCTGACACGGCGGATCGTGGACGGGCACGCCGAGCGCTTCTACGCCGAGCCGTGGAGCGGCCGGACACTTCTGCGCCGCCTCCGCCGCGCGGGGCTCGTCCGCGTGCGGAGCCGGGTCTTCGTCGTCGTGGATCCGGTCTACGACGACTACGTCCGTTCGATGCTCGAGCGGCGCGTGGATCTCGCCACCCGCTGGCGCCTGGTGACGCCCGGGGAGGGACGCCGCTGGCTCGGGACCCTCGAGGCGGCCGCGGCCCGCGGCGAGTTCTTCATGAGCCTCAACTACGTCGGCGTCGTCGGGGTGAGGCCGTAAGCGCGGCGTCGCCGCTCGGGCGCCGGGCGGTCCTCGAGGGGGCGCTTCTCGCCGCGCTCGTGGGGCTCCCGCGCGCCCGCGCGGACGCCGCGACGCCCGGGGCCTTCGACGGCGTCCGGGCCCTCCGCGACGTGGAGCGGGTCGTCGCCCTCGGTCCGCGCCCGGCGGGGTCGACCGCCTCGGCCCGGACCCGGGGCTACCTCGCGACCGAGCTCCGGGCGGTCGGCTGGCGCGTCCGAGAGCTCTCCTTCACGGCGCGCACCCCGCGCGGTCCGGTGGCGATGACCAATGTCATCGCGGAGTGGCCGGGGCGGGGGAACGACATCATCGCGGTCGGCGGCCACTACGATACGAAGGTCTTCGACAAGCTCCGGTTCGTGGGCGCGAACGACGGAGGCTCCTCGACCGCGCTCCTGATCGAGCTGGGCCGCGCGCTCGCCCCGCGTTTCCGCGCCGAGCCGCCGGCGCTCACGCGGTGGCTGGTCTTCTTCGACGGCGAGGAGGCGCTGGTCGAGTGGTCGGCGACCGACAGCCTGTACGGGAGCCGCGCGCTGGTGGCGGCGCTCCGGGCGTCGGGCGAGCTCGGCCGCCTCCGCGCCCTCGTGGTGGCCGACATGGTCGGGGACCGCGACCTCGTGATCCCGCGCGACGCGCAGTCCACGCCGTGGCTCGCCGGGATTCTGTGGGCGACGGCGCGGCGACTCGGCTTCGAGCGGCACTTCCCGGACCGGCCCCAGACGGTGGAGGACGACCACCAGCCGTTCCTGGACGCCGGGGTGGCGGCCGCGCTCCTGATCGATCTCGACTACGGCGGGCTGCCCGGGACGAACGCCTACTGGCACACCGCGGAGGACACGCTGGACAAGCTCTCCGCGGAGAGCCTCGGTGTGGCCGGGACGGTGATTCTCGAGTCCTTGCCCGCGATCGAAGCCGAGCTGGCGCGCCGGGCTCGGTAGCCGCGCCGCTGCGCGCGGCCCGTCAGAAGGTGTAGGTCTGGTCCTGCTCCAGGACGTGCACCCGATCGCCCAGCCGCTCGAGTTCGTCGGACGTCTCCTCGAAGTGGGCGGGCTTGATGTGGTACACCCAGAGCGGCGCGTCGGGCATCTTCTCCATCTCACGCTTGAGGAGATTGGGCGTGAGGTGGCCCGACTTCGTGGCCAGGTCCTCCAGGCGGTTCGGGAAGGCGGTCTCCACGATGATCGCGTGGATGCCCTTGAACTCCCGCGCGACCTTCCAGATCTCGTCGGTCGGACCGGTGTCACCCGAGAACACGAGACCTGACGTGCCGTCGTGGATGATGAACCCGGTGGCCGGGACCGAATGCTGGACGGGGACGGGCACGACGGTCAGGGACCCGAACTCGATGGCCTCGCGCTCGCGCAGCGTCTGGAGGCGCAGCGCCGGGTCCTCCGGGGTCGGGAGCTTCGTGAAGTCGGGCCAGAGTCGATTGTTGAAGCAGTGGGTGCGGAGATCGTCGACCACGGGGGCGATCGACGCCGCCGTCACCGCGGCGTTGCGGCCGGCGGCCGTCTGGGCGGACTGGATGTTGTCGACGAGGTACGCCAGCCCGACGGTGTGGTCGAGGTGCGCGTGCGAGATCAGCACGTGCTCGATGCCCGCCTGGGCGCCGAGTGGCAGGGCGCTGGTCACCGAGCCCGCCTCGAGGAGGACGTGGCCGTTGATCAGGAAGCTGGGCAGGCGCCGCTTCGGCACGCTGCCGCCGTGGCAACCGAGGATCTCGATGAGCATGCGGCTCGCGGTTGTCAGGCCCGCTCGCCCTGCCGTATAGTGTCCGGTGCCGTGGCCGCCCCCTCGTGGATGACCCGCTGTCCCGCGGGCTGGAAGGTCCTGTCGGTGTCGGGGATATATCCCACAGCGCACCGCGGAAAGTCAAGCTTGGCGAGCGCGTTCGTGACGCTCGCATGGAGGGCCGAGTGAGCTGGGTCAAGACCAATCACGTGAAGCGCGCCCTGCGCGAAGGGCGCCCGACGTCGGGCGCGTGGCTCCATCTCTGCAGCGCGATCAGCGCGGAGGTCATGAGCCGCGCTGGCTTCGACTGGCTGCTCATCGACATGGAGCACGGGCACGGCGACCTCCAGACCCTGCTCGGTCAGCTGCAGGCCATCGAGGGTAGCGACACGATCCCGGTGGTCCGCGTCCAGTCGAACGACGCGGCCATCATCAAGCGCGTGCTCGACATGGGCGCCTACGGCGTGATGGTGCCGTGGATCGGCGGGCGCGCCGACGCGGAGGCGGCGGTGCGGGCCGCCAAGTACCCGCCCGACGGCATCCGAGGCATCGCCGGCAGCCACCGCGCCGGCGGCTACGGTCGCCACGCGGCGGAGTACTGGAAGCGCGCGAACGAGGAGATCCTGGTCGTGCTGCAGGTGGAGACGCGCACCGCCGTCGAGGAGATCGACCAGATCGTGCGAGTTCCCGGTGTGGACGTGATCTTCATCGGGCCGGGCGACCTGTCGACCGCGCTCGGGCACATGGGCAACCCCGGCCACCCCGACGTGCAGGCGGCCTTCGCGCGCGTGGAGAAGGCGACGCGCGCAGCCGGCCTCGCGCTCGGCAACATCACGCGCGGCTGGGACCAGGTGAAGGAGCTGTACGGAAAGGGGTACCAGTTCCTGACGCTCGGCTCCGACACGTCGCTGGTGGTGTCGGGGAGCCAGGACCTGGTCGCCCGCTTCCGACAGGACATCCGGCCGTGACGGGCCGGAAGGTCGCCGGGTGAGCGAGCCGCGCACGGGCCGGATCCCGCCGATCGACCCAGCGGCCGCGCCTCCGGAGCTACGCGAGCTCTTCGAACGCCAGGAAGCGCAGTGGGGCGCGCCGCTCGGCCCCACGCTGGTCCTGGCGCACTGCCCGCCGCTGGTGCGGGCCGCCGCGGGGCTATCGGTGGGCCTCGAGAAGTCCGGGCAGCTCCCGGCGGAGCTCCGCGACCTCGTGTGTCTCCGCGTCGCCCAGCTCATCGGGTGCCCGTTCTGAATGGACATCAACTCATCCCGGGGGATGAGCCACGGCGCCACGATCGAGAAGCTCTCGGCGGTGGATCGGTTCCGCGACAGCCCGCTCTTCAGCGACGCGGAGCGCGCCGCGCTCGCCTTCGCGGAGGCCGCGACCCGGACGCCGACCGTGGTGACGGACGCGGAGTTCGACCTGGTGCGGCGGCACTACACGGTCCCACAGATCGTCGAGCTCGCGGCGACGATCGCGATCGAGCACTTCCGGGCGAAGTTCAACACCGCCCTCGGCGTGCAGAGCCAGGGCCTCTGCTTCCTCCCGCCCCGCTGACCGTGCCTCGTCACGGCCTGTCCGCCCGCCTCGGGGGCCTTCGCGGCTTCGCGTTCGACCTCGACGGCTGCATCTGGGCGGGCGCGACCTTGCTGCCCGGCGCCCGCGAGCTGGTCGAGGCGCTGCGAGCGGCCCGGCGCGGCGTGGTCTTCGTCACGAACAGCTCGCGGGAGCGCGCGGGTGGAATCGCGGCGCGCCTCGCGGCGCTCGGCATTCCCGCCAAGGCGGGCGACGTGCTCGCGGCCCTGGACCTCCTCGGGGAAGCGATCCGGCGCCAGGTTGGCGCGACGGCCGTCCTGGCGCTCGGCACGCGGGAGATGCGAGAGGTCCTCGAGGCCGCCGGCCACACGGTGGTCGACTTCGACGACTGGCGCCGGGCGAAGGTCGTGGCGGTCGGCAACGACCCCCTGTTCGATTTCGGCCGGCTGCGCGCGGCCTCGCGAGCCGTCGCCGGCGGCGCGACGCTCGTCACCGTGAACCTCGATCCGCGGTTGCCGGTGGCGCCGGGAGAGTTCGACCCGGGATGCGGCGCGCTCGCGGAGGCGGTGGCGGTGGCCGGCGGCGCCCGACCGGTGGTGGTCGGCAAGCCGCACGCGCCGATCTTCGAGATGGCCCTCGAGCGCCTCGCGTGCCGGCCCGCGGAGGCGGTGATGGTGGGCGACAGCCTGACGACCGACATCGCGGGGGGACGGGCTGCCGGCATGGCCACCGTGTGGGTCGACCCCGGCGGAGAGCGTCCGGAGACGGAGGAGGCGGACACCGTCGTCCGGGACCTCGCCGAGCTGCTGGGTCTCTGGCGCGCCGCCCGCGCCTGACGGGAGTCTCCGCGGCTCCACGCCGCGTGGGGGTCCCGCGCCCTGCTAAGATCACCGTATGACTGCCGCCGCACGGCCCGCCTCCGCGAAGGCGCGCGCGGAGCGGGTGGCCATCGCCTCGGCCGCGGCGCTGGCGGTGGGGAAGCTCACGCTCGGCCTCGTCACCAACTCGATCGGGCTCCTGTCGGCCGCGGCGGACTCTCTCTTCGACGTCGCGATCTCCAGCTTCAACCTTCTGTCGATCCGGATCGCCGAGTCGCCCGCCGACGAGGGCCACCCCTTCGGCCACGGCAAGGCGGAGAACCTGGCCGGGCTCCTCCAGACGGCGGTCATCGCCCTGGTCGGCGTGGGACTCCTGGTGGAGGCGGTGCGGCGGCTCTTCCAGGGGACGCGTCCCGAGCACGCGGAGTGGGGCATCGCGGCCATGATCGTGGCCACCGTGGCGAGCTGGCTGATCACGCGGCACCTCCGCCGGGTGGGCCGCGAGACCGACTCGCTCGTGCTCATGGCCGACGCCCTCCACTACCAGACCGATGTGTGGACCAACGGCGGCGTGCTGGTCGGGCTGCTCCTCCTGTGGGCAACGGGCTCCGGCGTCTACGATGCGCTCATCGGCATCGCCGTGGCGGCGGTCATCCTCGGATCGGCGTACCGGCTCCTCATCCGGTCGGTGAACGACCTGATGGACGCGGCCCTGCCGGAGACCGAGCAGCGGGCGATCGAGGAGGTCATCCATCGGCATCAGTTCGTCGTGGACCACCGCAACCTGAGGACCCGCCGATCGGGGTCGCAGCGACACGTCGACTTCACCATCGTGGCCTGCCGGCATCTGCCGCTCGGCGAGACGCACGACCTCGTGGACCACGTCGAGAAGGAGATCGGCGAGACGATCCCCGGCGCCCACGTCGTCGTGCACGCGGAGCCGACCGACGAGTGCGTCGATCCGAGCCGGTGCGTGCGCAAGGCGCGGCCCGCGGACCTTCTGGCCCATCACTCGGGGGCCTAGGACCGTCGCGCGAAAGCGCCGGCCTGACGCGGGCCGCCGCGGCGCGGAGGCCCCCGAAGCTTGTGTCGGTCTACCCCCCGTGATACAACCCGAACGATGAGCGCTCCCGACGACGCGGGCTACGATTATCCGAAGATCTCTCGCGCCCTCATCCTGGGCGATCGCGACACCGTCGGCCAGATGACCCGGGCGGGGCTCGACCGGGGGCTCGATCCGAAACAGATCATCTTCAAGGGCCTGATCCCCGGGATGGACGTGGTCGGCGAGAAGTTCCGGCGCAACGAGTACTACGTCCCGCAGGTCCTGCTCTCCGCGCGGGCGATGTACGCGGGCCTCGACCTCCTGAAGCCCCTCCTGACCGCCGCCTCGACCAACGAGTACCTCGGCACGGTGGTGATCGGCACGGCGCAGGGCGACCTCCACGACATCGGGAAGAACCTGGTCGCGATGATGCTGGAGGGCGCGGGCTTCAAGGTGGTGAACCTCGGCCGCGACGTCTCGCCGGAGAAGTTCTGCGCGGCCGTCGAGGAGCACGGCGCGACGATCGTCGGCATCTCGGCCCTCATGACCACCACCATGCCGGCGATGAAGCGGACGATCGACGCGCTGGTCCGCGCGGGCCTGCGGGACCGGGTGAAGGTCATGGTCGGCGGCGCGCCGGTCAGCCCGGCCTTCGCCGATGAGATCGGCGCGGACGGCCACGCGCGGGACGCGACGCTCGCCGTCGGGCGGGCGAAGGAGCTGTCCAGTGCGCCGGTGGCGGCTCCGGGATAGGCGGGGGACGCGGTGAGCGCGGGGCGCGGGCGGGAGTGGCTCGACCGGGCGCGGTCCGGGGACCTCCTCGTCTTCGACGGCGGCTACGGCACGATGCTCTTCGCGGCGGGTCTCGCGAACGGCGCCTGCCCGGAGCTCTGGAACGACACCCACGCCGACGTCGTGCGGGGAATCCACCAGGGCTACTTCGACGCCGGCTCCGACCTCGTCGAGACGAACACGTTCGGCGGCTCTCGGCTCAAGCTGAACGAGTACGGGCTCGGCGACCGGACGCGCGAGCTCAACGAGCGCGGTGCGCGACTGGTGCGCGCGGCCGCGCCGGCCCACGGCTACGTGGCCGGCTCCGTCGGGCCGACCAGCCGATTGCCGGCCGAGTACGAGCCGCTGGGCGACACGTCGGACGAGGAGTACTTCGAGACCTTCCGCGAGCAGGCCGAGGCGCTGGCGGAGGGCGGGGTGGACCTGTTCGCCGTGGAGACCATGATGTTCCCGCAGGAGGCCGTCGCCGCGGTGCGCGCCTGCAAGACCACGGGCCTGCCCGTCATGGCCACCATGTTCTTCCAGTACGAGGAGCTCCACGACCGGGACCGCACGATGTGGGGGGAGAGCCCCGCCGAGGTCGCGAAGAACCTTCTCGCGGCCGGCGCGGACGTGGTCGGCATGAACTGCGGCCGTGGCCCGGACCGGGCCATCGCGATCGTGCGCGAGATGCGCCAGGTGACGGACGCGCCCCTGGTCGCCTATCCGAACGCCGGGCTTCCGGTCATGACGGGTGACCAGGTCACCTACGAGCTGGACCCGGAAGCGATGGCCCGCGAGTACCCGGCGCTCCTCGACGCGGGGGCCACCGTCGTGGGCGCCTGCTGCGGCTCCACTCCCGAGCACATCCGCCTGATCGCCCGGGTCGTGCGCGCCCGCCGCGGGTAGCGCGGGCCGCGGGCGGACCGTGGACTGGGGGGCGTTCGACCGCGCTCTCCGGGCCCGCCGCCGCCCGATCCTCGAGCGCTTCATCGAGTGCCTCCGCATCGACACCGTGAGCCAGCAGCCCGAGCGCGTCCGCGCCGGCGCCGGGTGGCTCGCGCGCGAGATGGCTCGCGTGGGTCTCGAGTCGCGGGTGCTCGAGACGGGGGGCAACCCCATCGTCCTGGGGGAGCGTCGGGTGCCCGGGGCGACGCGCACGCTCCTGCTCTACTGCCACTTCGACACGAAGCCCGCGCCGCCTGCCGGCTGGCTCCAGCCGTCGCCGTTCGAGCCCGTGCTCCGCCCCGGGCTCGCCGAGGAGGGCGCGCCGATCTTGGAGCCCGCCGGGATTCCCGAGGACGCGCTCCCTGCCCACCGGCTCTACGCGCGCGGGGCGTCGGACGACAAGGGGCCGATCTGGGCGCATCTCGAGGCGCTCTCGCTGATGGAGCACCTCGGCGTGGCCCCGCGCGTGAATCTGAAGCTCGTGCTCGAGGGCGAGGAGGAGATCGGGAGTCCCGGGTTCGGCTCCTTCGTGGCGGCCCACCGGGACGCGCTCGCGGCGGACCTGGTCCTGGTGACGGACGGACCCAAGGACGCGAGCGAGCGGCCCACGGTGGTGTTCGGGGCTCGGGGGATCCTGGCGCTCAGCCTCGAGCTCGAGGTGGCGCGCCGCGACGTGCACTCCGGAAACTTCAGCGTGCCGAATCCCGCGTGGATCCTGACCGGCCTCCTCGCGTCGATGGCGGCGCCGGACGGCACGCCGCTCATCGAGGGACTGGGCGCCGACGTCGTCCCGCCGACGGGCGCCGAGCGCGAGCTGATGGCCCGCATCCCGCTGGACCGGGCCGCCCTCGAGCGCGAGCTCGGCGTGCCGCTCGCGCGCGACTACCTCGAGCGCCTGATGTTCCGGCCGACGCTCACGATCCGGGGCCTGCAGGCGGGGTTCGTCGGCGCCGAGGCCAACACCATCATCCCGCACCGGGCGACCGTCGCGCTGGACCTCCGGCTCGTGAAGAACCAGCGGGTCGACGCCGTGTACCGGCGGGTCGTGGAGCACATCCGCGCACAGGGCTTCCACGTCATCGAGTCACCGGACGCGCCCCTGCCAGACGAGCTCCGCGGCCGCGCGGTCAGGGTCGTCGAGCGCCACGGCTACGACCCTTCGAAGACGGCGGCCGACCTGCCGATCTCGCGCCGTGTCGTGGAGATCGTGGAGCGGGCCCACGAGGGGCAGGCGGCGGTCGTCGTGCCCACGGTGGGCGGCAGCGTGCCGCTCTGGGCGTTCACCGACCTCCTGGGCCTGCCCACGATCGTCGTGCCGTACGCGAACGCCAACAACCGGCAGCACAGCCCCAACGAGCACATCCGCCTGGACCACCTCTACCAGGGCGTCCGGACAACGGCGCAGCTGCTCCTGGAGCTCGGGGAGTAGCAGGCAGGCAGATCTCGGCGGGAGCGGCGTTGCCGCTCAGTCGGCGTCGAGGATCCAGAGGGTGGCGATAGTCTGGGCGCCGAGTGAGCCGCCGCTGCCCGCCGTGTCCAGGAGGAGCTGGATCGAGCGCGGTCCCTGAAGCCCGGCACGGGGCTTGACCTTGATCTTGAACGCCTCGCTCATGTCGTTCAGGCCGAAGGTGACCGTGCCGCTGGTCGCCCCCGTGTAGTCCACGCCCGGGACCGCGGTGCCGCCCGCGATCTGCCAGTGGGCTGTGACCCCGCTGGCGCTTCCGCCGGTCCGGGAGACCAGCACCTCGACGTCGGTCTCGACCCCCGGCTCCATGACGCTCTTCGCGGCGGCCGCGAACTGGACCGTTCCGCCCACGTCGTTCTCGGCGATCTGGATCGTCGCGATGTTGGGCGTGCCGAGCGTCGCGCCCGCGACATTGTCGAGGACGAGGCCGACCGTCTCCAGTCCGTCCACCACGGTGTCGGGGCATAGCGGAATCGTCACAGTCTTGCTCGTGTCACCCGGGTTGAACGTGACGGGCAATGTGGCAGTCGTGAAGTCGATGCCGGGGCCGCAGGGGCCCGCGCCGCCCTCGGCGTTGCCCGTGCCAGTCGTCTTCACGTTCAGCGTGACGGTGGTGCCGGTCGAGCCGCCGCGGACCACGGTCACGCCGACGCCCGTGCCGCTCTCGTTCACGTTGTAGGTCGCGCTCGAGAACCGCACGCTCGGCTCGTTGTCGTTGATGCTGAGCGTGGCCGCGCTGGGAGTGCCGAGGGTCGCCCCCCCGCTCGGCAGGTCCAGCGTCACGACCAGGGTCTTCGTGCCGTCGACGAGCGAGTCGTTGAGGATCTGGATCTGGAGCGAGGCGCTCGTCTGGCCCGACCCGAACGGGATCGGGACGCTCGGCGGCGTGACGTAGTCGGTGCCCGCGACTGCGCTTCCGCCGAGGTGCCAGGGCACGGAGACCCCGCCGGCCGACCCGCCCGTCCGGAGAACGGTCAGGGTGGCGGTGCCGGTCCCCTCGGTGAGCGAGTAGGCGGAGCTGCTGAAGCGGAGCGTGCCGCCGCCGTCGTTCTCCTGGATCTGGAGGACGGCCGTGCTCTGGGCGCCGAGCGTGGCCGGCGGGGTCACCGAGAGCAGCCTCAGCGTGAGCGTCTCGGGGTTCGGGGTCTCGACGACGACATCGCCGCAGAGCTGGACGCTGAACGTCCGGCTGGTCTGGCCGGGGTTGAACGTGAGCGAGCCGTTCGAGATCGGCCGGTAGTCGGCCCCCAGCGAGCAGGATCCCGGCGTCGCGGCGGGGGTCGCGGAGTCGCCGACACCGCCGGTCGCGAAGGTCACCGTGGCCGCCTTCGCGGTGCCGCCGGTCCGGGTCAACGTGATCGTGGCGCTGCCGTTTCCTTCGCTGGCCGTGAAGGTGGCCGCCCCGAACTGGACGGTGCCCTCGTCGTCGATCAGCGTGACCGTGGCCGGATTGGGCGTGCCGAGCGCCAGGCCGCCGGTGAGGGGGGCCTTCAGCGTCACCGTGAGCGCGGAGTTGCCGTTCAGGCTCGATTCCTGCTGCAGGTGGATGACCAGCGACTTGGTGCCCTGGCCCGGGTCGAAGTGCACGGTGCCGGCCAGGTCCGCCGGCACGACGAGGGCCGTCGCGCCCGTGATCTGGTAGTTCACCTGGGCGGCGCCGCTCGTCGAGCCGGTGCGGGTGACGTTCAGCGAGACGGACTGCGCGAACTCCTGCGCGGTGGCCGTTGCCTGGCCGAACTGGACCGTGCCCGTGCGGTCGCTGTCGACGATCGTCACCGTGGCCACCCCGGGGCTGCCCACCGTGGCGCCGCCGTGCTGGTTCTGGAGGGTGACGGTGAACTTCTCGTTCGGCTCGATCCCGTCCTGCTTCACGATGGGGATCTCGAGTGCCTGGGACATCACCCCGGCGGCGAACGTCAGCGTCCCGGTGAGCGGGCCGCCGTTAGGGCCCGTGAAGTCCGTCCCGGCCGTCGCGCTGCCGCCCGCGATGACGTAGTCGACCGTCACGTTCCCCGCCGACCCGCCGGATCGGGAGGCGGTCAGCAGGACCTTGCCCGCCGACTCGTTGACCGAGTAGGTGGACGAACTCCACTTGAGCACGCCGCCGGCGTCTACGTTGTTGATGGTCAGGTCGACCGCCGAGCGGGGCCCGAGGTGCGCCCCCGCGGGCTGGGGCGACGAGAGGACAAGGCCGACCACCTTCGGGGCCGGATCCACGACCCCGTCCTTGCACAGCTGGACGGTGAAGGTCTTGGTCATGTCACCCGCGCCGAAGTTGAGCGTGCCGGCGACGGGCAGGTAGTCGGCCCCGGTGGTGCAGGTGGTCGCCGACGCGGACGCCGTGGCGGCGACCCCGCTCCCCGGAGACCCGGCCGTGAACCCGACGCTGACCGCCCCCCCGGGCCCCGTCCGGACGACGGGGATCGTGATCGACGAGCTACCCTCGCTGGCGGTGTAGCTGGCCTGACTGAACTGGAGACCGACCTCGTCGTCGGTGATCGTCAGGGTCGCGATCTTCTGCGACCCGAGCGTTGCCCCGCCCTGGACGTTGCTCAGCTGGACGCGCAGCGTCCGGGAGCCCTGGGCCCCCGGAGGGTTGAGGAGGTGGATCGGGATCGTCTGGCTGAGGACGTCGGCCGCGAACTGGAGCTGTCCGCTTGTCGGCCCATCGTAGTCCGTGCCGTGGACTGCGGTGGTCCCCTGGGCGACGATCGCCCAATCGACCTTCACCCCGGCGGCCTTCTGGTTCCGCGTGACGGTCAGGGCGACAGGATCCGCCGCCTCGCTGACCGTCAGCGCCGTCGGACTGAACTGGAGCGTGCCACCGCTGTCGTTGTCCGTGATCGTGAGGGTCGCCGTGCTCTTGGCCCCCAGCGTGGCGGCACCGGCAGGCTGGGGATTGGAGAGCGTGAGCTGGACCGTCCGCGATCCGTCGGCCAGGGTATCGCCCTGGCGGAACAGGGCCAGGGGAATCGGGACGCTCGTCGCGTTCGCTCCGAACGTCAGCGTGCCGGTCACGAGGTTCGGCAAGACGTGCGCGCCGGCCGGCACGGCCGAGCCGCTGATCGTCCAGGTGACCGTCGCCTCGCCCGATCCTCCGGACCGCTGGACGGGCACGTTGAACGAACCGTTGCTCTCGCTCGTGGAGTACGTCGCCTGGCTGAACTGGATGACCCCGGCGGCGTCGTTGTCGGTGATCGTCACCACCGCGGTGGGCTGCGCGCCGAGCAGGCCGCCGCCCGTGGGGGCGTGGAGGGACAGGAGGATCGTCTCCGGCCCCTCGACCTTCGCGTCGTTGGCGATAGGGATCGAGAAGGTCCGGGTCGACTGCCCCGGCGTGAAGGTCAGCGTGCCGTTGAGGGAGCCCGTGAAGTCGACGCCCGCCGTCGCGGTTCCCCCCTCGATCTTGTAGTCAACCGTCGCCGTGCCCCCAGTGCTCGTCAGGCGCTGCACGGTGATCGTCACGCTGCCGCTTCCTTCGCTGACCGAGTAGCTCGGCGCGCTGAACTGGAAGACCGAGCGAAGGTTGAACGTCGCCGTGACCGAGCGGTCGCCGTCCATCACGACCGAGCAGCCGCCCGTCCCGCCGCAGGCGCCGCCCCAGCCCGCCAGCCACGAGCCGGCGCCGGGCGCGGCGGTGAGGTTGACGACATCCCCCGGGCCGAAGCTGAGGCTGCAGTTCGCCCCGCACGAGAGGCCCGGGCCGGTCACCGTCCCCGTGCCGTTCCCCGACTTCGTGACGGTGAGCCGTGCCTGCGTCCGGACGAACCGGTGGACGGTTCCGCCCGTGAGGTGGACGACGTAGAGCTCGCCTGCCGCGTCCTCCCCGAAGGTGGAGATCTTGAACCCGGATGCGAGGATCTGGGACCGGCTCCACGCGCCGTTGGACGCCTGCGCGGCGCCCCAGATCGTGCCGCGGCAGTAGTCGCCGAACACGTAGACGCCGTTGAGCGTCGGGATCCCGTCTCCACGGTAGCGGTAGCCACCCGTGACCGAGCAGCCCTCGTCGTGGTTGTAGTCCAGGATCGGCGGCGTGAAGCTCGGCGACGAGCAGCCCGAGCTATAGCACTCGAACCCTTCCATCCGGGACCAGCCGAAGTTCGCGCCGCCGGCGCTGCCGGCGAGCAGGAAGTCGATCTCCTCGCGGTCTTCCTGGCCCACGTCCCCGATGAAGAGGTCGCCCGCGACCCGGTCGAAGCTGATGCGCCAGGGGTTGCGGAGACCCAGGGCCCAGACCTCCTTCTGGAGTCCGGAGCCGCCGGCGAAGGGGTTGCCGGACGGGATCGAGTAGTAGGGCGCCGAGCCGCCGCCGTCGGACACGTCCACGGCAAGGCGCAGGATCTTGCCGAGGTGCGCCGCCGTGTTCTGGCCGTTGCCGTGGGGATCGCCGCCGCTGCCGCCGTCTCCGACGGGCACGTACAGCCGCCCGTCCGGCCCGAAGGCGATGCCGCCGCCGTTGTGGTTGGAAAACTCGCTGTGCTCGATCGTAAGAAGGATGCGCTCGGTGCCAGGGTCCACGAGGTTCGAGCTTGCACTGGGCGCGCGATACCGCGCGATGACGAGATCGCCGAGCGCGCCGCCCGTTCCCTTCCGCGTGTAGAAGACGAAGAAGTAGCGGTTGCTCGCGAAGTTCGGATGGAACGCGAGACCCAGGAGGCCCCGCTCGGAGCAGCACTCGACGCGATCCCGGATGTCCAGGTACGTGCTGACGAACGCGAACGGCACGTCGTCCGTGACCTGATACGCGAGGATCCGGCCGTCCGCCTCCACCACGAAGAGCCGGTCGTCGCCAGCGTTGGCGATCGTGACCGGCCGGGTCAGGCCTCCGATGACCTGCTCGAGCGCGACCCGCCTGGCGGTATCAAGCGGCGCGGCGTCGTTCGACCACTCCGGGCCGGCTGGCGAGCCGCCAAAGGCGCGCGTGCCCGGGCTCCCGCCCACGGCGTCGCCGATCGCGTCGCCCGCGCCCTCGTCCAGGTGGTAGAGAGCGGCGGTGTTTCCGTCCTGAGTGAAGGCGGTGAACGGCCGGGTGAACCTCGGTCCCGTGTAGCGCCGGATGGTGGACAGCCGCACCTCGTCGATCCAGCCGTGGTACGAGGGGAAGCTCGGCCCGGCGTCGTGCTTCTCGGCGCCGATGACGAGGAACGGGTCGGAGCCGGGGTGGGCAGTTGCCCGTCCGTCCTGGTAGGACACGTCCTTGTCCGACCCGACGCCGCCGTCACCCTCGGCGTCGAGGACGCCGTCGACGTAGATGCGGAGCTGTCCGTTGGACCTCTGTCGCGTCACGGCAACGTGGTGCCACTCGCCATCCGCGACCACGATGTCCCCGCAGATCGTGTTCCCGGCGGCGCCCGCGCTCACGCCGAACGCGACCCGGCCGCCGGTGAGCGACACGCCATAGTCGCCGTGCTCGCCGTCGTCGAAGACGTCCCGGTCGAAGACGATGTTTCCGTGGATCCAGCCGTCGTTCGTGTTGCAGGCGACGGCGTTCGAGGCGTTCTCGCCGGGGAGCGCCCGCATCCACCACTCGAGGGTGAAGTCGCCGGAGCCGATGTCGGCCGGGGTGGCCGGGCCGTCGATCCGGATCTTGACGCGGTCGATCCCTCCGGTGCCGTTGCCGTGGAAGCGGAGCGAGGTGGCCGGGGCGAGCCGCGGGAAGGCCAGCAGGAGGATCCCGACGGCGAGAATGAGGAGAACCGCTCTCACCGGCAGTGGCCGTCCCGCCCCGGAACCCACTGCCGACAATGTCGTTCTTGTCACCGGCCCCCGCCGGACCTTCCCGTTTTGACAGGGGTCACGACGCGGGGCGTCAGCCCGCGCGTTCGAGCGTTGGAGGGCCTCATCGAGAAAACGGTCAATGCCGACGGATGGTTCTGGCCATCCGTCCAGACGGGTTGCCTCGGTCCTGGGCAGACCGATTCCCATGGCGGGGGAAGGTAGTGCAGCCGGCATGCCAGACGGCAGGCCGGCTGCTGGGGCCGCGACGCTTCCGCGGGTCAGGCCTCGACCACGGGGTTGTCCAGTACGCCCAGGCCGGTGATCTCCATCCGGACCCGGTCGCCGCCCTTCAGGAGCACCGGGGGCTTCCGGGTGAACCCGACGCCTGCGGGCGTGCCGGTGATGACCAGGTCGCCGGGCAGGAGCGTCATCTTCGCGGTCAGGAACGCTACCAGGTAGTTGATGTTGTAGATGAGGTTCTTCGAGTTGCCGTCCTGGAGCTTGGTCCCGTTCACCCAGGTGCGGAGCTCGAGCGCGTGGGGGTCGGGAACCTCAGACCGGTCGGCGATCCACTGGCCCATCGGCGCGAAGGTGTCGCACGCCTTGCCGGCCATCCACTGGGAGGTCACCATCTGGAAGTCCCGCGCGCTGACGTCGTTGACGACCACGTAGCCCCAGATGTAGTCGAGGGCGCGCTCGGCGGGAACGTCCCGCGCCTCCTTGCCCATGACGAAGCCGAGCTCGACCTCGTAGTCGAGCTTCTCGCAGCCCTTCGGGCGGACAATCGGCGCGCCCGCGTCCACGATGGCGTTGGAGAACTTCGCGAAGACCGGGGGCTCCTTCGGGATCGGGCTCTTCGTCTCCTCGGCGTGGTCGATGTAGTTGAGCCCGATGCAGATGAACTTGTCGGGGTCGTGGAGCGGCGCGTGGAGGTGGACCTCCGATGCCGGATGGGTGACCCACTCGAGGCGTCCGGCGCGCACCGCCTCCTCCATCGCCCGGAGGGCGTCCTCGGCTGCCACGCCAGCCTGCATGAACCCCCGGGCGCTCGGCGGGAAGAGCGCGTGGGCGAGCTCGCCCGCCCGCACCACGCCCCGGCCGGTCAGGTAGCGATGATAGGTCTCGCCCAGGCAGCGGACCCGGTCGCCCACCAGGGCGCCGAGGCGAGGGGAGGAGCCGCGCATCGAGTAGCGAACCAGCTTCATCGGACTCTCCTGGTCTGGAGTGACGGATCCGGCGCTCGGCCCCCGACGGGCCAAAGATTTCATGATTATATGCCGACCCGGCGGCCGCGGGTCGTCGCGTTGACGCTCCTCGGACCCTGTGATAGAGAGGGCGCATGGTCGTCACGATCGTCGGCGCCGGCGCCATCGGGGGCGTCACCGGGGCGTCGCTGGCGCGTGCAGGACACGACGTGCTGCTGGTCGACCAGGCCGCCGACCACGTCGCGGCGATCAACGCGAGCGGCCTCGTGGTCGAGACCTCCGGCGGCGAGTGGCGCGTCCCGGTCCGGGCCGTGGTGCCCGGCGCCATGCCGGCCGACCTCGACCTCGTGCTCCTCGCCGTGAAGGCGCAGCACACGGGGGTCGCCCTCGACCTCATCGTGCCCCGGCTCCGGCCGCGCGGCACCGTCGTGTCGCTCCAGAACGGCCTGAACGAGGCGGCGATCGCGACGCGGATCGGCCCGGCCCGGACGGTCGGCTGCCTCGTGAACTGGGCGGCCGACTGGGTGGCGCCCGGCCGGATCCTGCACGGGGGGTCGGGCACGTGCGCCGTCGGCGAGCTCAGCGGTGAGCTCTCGCCGCGGATCAAGGAGCTCGCGGACCTCCTCGGCGCGGTCTCGCCGACCCAGGTGACGTCGAACATCTGGGGCTACAAGTGGTCGAAGCACGTCTACGCCGCGCTGCTGGTGGCGACGGCCCTCGTGGACGCGCACGTCTACGAGGTCGTCGAGCGGTCCCCGGAGGTCCAGCGGATGCTGATCGCGCTGGTGTCCGAGGGCATGGCCGTCGCCGAGGCCGAGGGCGTGCATCTCGAGGCGTTCGACGAGTTCGACCCGGTGTGGTATCGCCAGGGACGCAAGAGCGACGCCGCGGCCGTCGCGCGCGCGATGACGGCGATCGCCGCGTTCTACCGGGGCCACACGAAGACGAAGACCGGCATCTGGCGGGACCTGGTCGTCCGGAAGCGCAAGACGGAGGTCGAGGCCCACCTCGGCGCGACGCTCGAGCGCGCCGGCCGCCACGGCATCCGGATGCCGCTCACGCGCCGCCTCCTCGAGATGATCGGAGAGATCGAGAGCGGGCAGCGGCCCATGGGCTGGCAGAACCTCGACGAGCTCGTCGGGGTCCGTCAGTGACCTCGACTCACACCCCGCGCGGGAGGACCGCTTGCACCGGAGCGACGGCTTGACGCCCCACTGGCACCACCCGCACCCGCGCGAGGCGGACCTCCTGCCGGCCGTGTCGGCGGAGACGCTGATGGGCCACACGCGCGCGATCGCCGCGTGGGAGCGCGAGTCGGGCACGCTCGGCGAGGCCCAGGCCTACGACCACATCGAGCGCGCGCTCAAGAGCTACGGCTACGCCGTCGAGCGCCGGGAGATCGAGGCCTACATCAGCCTTCCCCTCGAGGGCCGCGTGATCCTGCCGGACGGCGGGGTGATCGAGGGGCTCACGCACGCGTTCTCGCCCTCCATCGACGGGCTCGACGCGGAGGTGGTCGACGTCGGCGACGGGAACCCGGGCGACCTCGCGCGCGCCGCGGGCAAGATCGCGCTGCTCGACAGCCTGGCCACCCCCGGGAAGGCGTGGGCCGCGCAGGAGGCGGGGACGGTCGGCCAGATCTACGTCAACCGGGACCACCTGCACAACATGATCGTCACCACGATCTGGGGGACGCCGGAGCCCGACACCGCCTGGCGCATCCCGCGCACGCCCTGCCTCTCGGTCCGCCGCGTGGACGGCGACCGCATTCGCGCGCTGATCCGCGAGGGGCGGGGGCGCGTGCGGCTCGTGACGCGCGTGCGAACCGGCTGGACGCCGATCCCGCACCTGACCGCGCACCTCGACGGGACCGCCGAGGACCGCTTCGTCCTGTTCTCGGGGCACGTGGACGGCTGGCACTTCGGCGCCATGGACAACGGGACGGCGAACGCGACCATGCTGGAGGTGGCGCGGCTGCTGGCGACGAGGCGCGACGCGCTCCGCCGAGGATTCCGCCTGGCGTTCTGGTCGGGCCACTCGCACGGCCGCTACGCGGGCTCCGCGTGGTACGCGGACCACACCTGGGCGGAGCTCCACCGGCGGTGCGCCGTGCACCTGAACATCGACTCCACGGGCGCCCGCGGAGCCACCGACTACTCGGTCGTCCACGCCACCGAGGACGCCCAGAGCTTCGTCGAGAGCGTGGTGCAGGACGTCACGGGCCAGACCCCGCGGGCCCGGCACTTCCCCCGCGCCGGCGACCAGTCCTTCTGGGGGATCGGCATCCCGTCGGCCCTCATGTCGCTCTCCGGCATCCCGAAGCAGGACACCGATCTCTCCCGGTGGATGGAGCGCCTCTTCGGCACGGCGGGTTTCCCGTGGTGGTGGCATACGCGGGAGGACACGATCGACAAGATCGATGCCGACGTCCTCGCACTCGACACCCGCGTCTATGTGGCGGCGGCGCTCAGGCTGGTGGGCAGCCCGCTGCTCCCGCTGGACTACGGCCGCTTCGCGCGCGCGATCCTCGCCACCGCCGAGGAGCTCACCGCCGGCGGGGGATGGGACGCCGGCGCCGCGCTCGACGCGGCGCGGCGGCTCGTCGACCGGGCGTCGGCCTTCCAGGTGGCGGCGGATGCTCTCGCCGCCGGGAGCGGCCCGGACACCGGGCGCGTGGAGGCGGCCAACCGGGCCATGGTCGGTCTCTCGCGCGCCCTCGTCCCGCTCTTCTACACGACCGGCGACCGGTTCCACCACGACCTCGCGATCCCGGTGCCCCCGCTCGCGGGCCTCCAGCGGGCGCGGGAGCTGCCGGGTCTCGACCCCGCGTCCGACCGGTTCCGGTTCTCCGTCGCCGCGCTCGTCCGGGAGCGCAACCGCGTCGTGCATGCCCTGGAGCAGGCCGTCGGGGCGATCGACACCTTCGATCCGTAGCCAGAGAAGAAAGGGAGACAGGCTGATGCCGAGATGGAGCAGCGTGCCGTTCCCGATTCGCGCGGTCCTCGTCTTCGCCCTCGCGGTCGGGGTGGTCGCCCTCGCGCTGCCCGCCGACGCGCAGAAGCGCGGCGGGACCCTCACGATCGTCCGGCCGACCGACCCGGTGTCCCTCGACCCTCACACCGAGACCACGGCGCCGGGGGCGTGGGTCTACTACAACATCCTCGAGCCTCTCATCTATCTCGACGAGAAGATGACGATCCAGCCCCGGCTGGCGACGAGCTACGAGGTGATGAACCCGACCAAGGTCCGCTTCAAGCTGCGGCCGAACGTGAAGTTCCACGACGGCACGCCCTTCAACGCGGCGGCCGTGAAGTTCACGTTCGATCGGGCGTTCAAGAGCGATCCGCCCGCCCGGTGGGCCAGCCTGGCGGGGCCGGTCGCCGGCGCCGAGGTCGTGGACGACCTCACCGTCGACATCGTCACCAAGGAGCCGTACGGGCCGATCCTCCGCTCCATGGCGATGCTCTACGTGTCCATCGTGTCGCCCACCGCCGTGCAGAAGCAGGGTGAGGGCTTCCTGCGGGCGCCGGTCGGCACCGGGCCATTCAAGTTCGTGGAGTGGAAGACCAACACCCAGATCGTGATCGAGCGGAACCCCGACTACTGGGGCGAGAAGGCCCTCCTCGACCGCGTGGTGTTCAAGACGGTGCCCGAGGAAGGCGCGCGGATGATCGGGCTCCAGACGGGGGACGCGGACATGGTCATGTTCCCGTCGCCGGCGCAGCTCCCGACGTTCCGGAAGGACGCGAAGTACACCGTCCACGAGGCTCCGGGCCTCCGGGTCGTCTACATCGGCTTCAACGCGAAGCTGGCGCCGCTCGACGACGTGCGGGTGCGCCAGGCGCTCCTCCAGGCGGTCGACCGCAAGGCCATCATCGACAACATCGTCGAGGGCCTGGGCGTGCCGGCGAAGTCCGTCATCTCGCCCGGCGTCTTCGGCTACAAGGACATGCAGTTCGACCAGCTCTTCCCCTTCGATCGCGCCAAGGCCAAGGCGCTCCTCGCCCAGGCCGGCTGGGCCCCGGGCCCGGACGGCATCCTCCAGAAGGGCGGGCAGAAGCTCACCCTGAACTGGATCGCCCAGCGTGGCCGCTACCCGAAGGACGGCGAGATCACCGAGGCCGTGCAGCAGATGTGGAAGGAGATCGGGGTCGACGCGAAGGTCGAGTTCCGGGAGTGGGCGACCGTCTTCAACGAGTCCCGCAAGCTCGACTGGGGACGGCACAACTGGACCTTCGGCTGGGCGACGACCAACGCCGACGCCGACTACTCGCTGTTCGCCCAGTACCATTCGACCCAGCTGACGCCGACCGGCTGGAACCGCACCGGGTACGCGAACCCCAAGGTCGACCAGCTGCTCGAGACCGGACGGCGAAGCCTGAACCAGGGCGAGCGGGAGAAGGTCTACGCGGAGGTCCAGGACATCCTGGCCAAGGACACGCTCTGGGTTCCCGTGTACAACACGAAGGAGATCATCATCACCCGCGCGAGCGTGAAGGGCTTCGTCATCCACCCGGTCGAGTACAACCTCGGCCTCTGGAAGACCTGGGTCGACAAGTAGCAACCCCTCAGCCGGAGCGGGCGCGGGTGGGACCCGCGTCCGCTCCGGCCCGGCCTGAGCGATGCTGACCTTCCTCGTCCGTCGCCTCCTGCTGACCGTTCCCGTCCTCCTCGGCGTCCTGTTCGTCGTCATGCTGACGATGGACCTCATCCCCGGCGACCCCGTCGCCCTCATGCTGGGCGACGCGGCATCCAAGGAGAACGTGGCGCGCTTCCGCGAGCACCTCGGCCTCGACCGGCCGCTGGTCGTGCGCTACGTGCGGTACATCGGGCAGGTCGTGACCGGCGACCTGGGCCGGTCCATCCAGCAGAACCGGCCGGTCGTGGACGAGCTGGGCGACGCGTGGCCCGCGACGCTCCAGCTCACGATCGTGGCGCTCCTGCTGGCGGCGGTGGTGGGCGTCGCGACCGGGATCGTCTCGGCGGTGTGGCCCAACTCCGTGTTCGACGCGCTGTCCCGGCTCTCCTCGCTCTTCGGGCTCTCGATGCCGGTCTTCTGGACGGGGCTGGTCCTCATCGTCGTCTTCGCGTTCTGGCTGCCTCTCCTGCCGGTGGGCGGCGTGGGTTCCGCGGCCCACCTCGTCCTGCCGGCGGTGACGCTGGCACTTCCGTCCATCGCGATGATCGCCCGCATGACGCGGTCGAGCGTGCTCGAGGTGCTGCGGGAGGACTACGTGCGGACCGCCCGCGCCAAGGGGGTGGGGGAGCGGCTGGTGGTGGCCAAGCACGCCCTCCGGAACGCGGCCATCCCGATCCTGACTCTGGTGGGTTTGCAGGCGGGCCAGCTGATGGGCGGCGCCGTCCTCACCGAGACGGTCTTCGCCTGGCCCGGCCTCGGCCGGCTCATGGTCAAGGCGATCTTCGCGCGGGACTACGTGCTTCTCCAGGGCGCGGTGCTGATCTTCGCGCTGGCCTTCGTCGTGATCAACCTCATCGTGGATCTCTCGTACGGTGCGCTCGATCCGCGTGTGTCGCGGCAGGGGTGAGACATGGGAGAGCGACGGTTGCTGGGCGAGGTGGCGATCGTGACCGGGGCGGCCCACGGCATCGGCCGCGCCATCGCGGTGGAGCTGGCGCGGGAAGGCGCGTCGGTGTGGGCGTGCGACGTCCTCGAGCGCGAGCTGGGCGAGACCCGGCGCGCGGTCGGCGAGCGCGCGGAGGGCCCGTGCCGCGTGGGGATCGTGAACGTCACCGACCCGCGGCGAGTCTCGGCGTTCGTCGACGAGGCGGTCGCCGCCGAGAAGCGACTCGACATCCTGGTGAACTGCGCCGGCGGGGTGGTCGGCCAGACCATGAAGCCGGTGGAGGAGATCACCGACGAGGCCTGGCGCGCGATCTTCGCGGTGAACCTCGACGGCGCGTTCCACTTCACGCGCGCGGCGGCGCCCGCCATGAAGACGCGGCGCCGCGGGAGCATCGTGAACATCTCGTCGGGCGCGGGCCGGTCGTACAGCCTCACGGGGATCCAGGCCTACGCGAGCGCCAAGGCCGGGCTCATCGGGTTCACGCGCCAGACCGCCCGCGAGCTCGGCGAGCACGGGATCCGCGTCAACTGCGTGGCGCCGGGCTTCGTGCGCTCGAACCCGTCGAGCGAGAAGCAGTGGCAGGCCATGGGCGAGGCCGGCCAGCGCCGGCTCCTCGACAGCATCGCCCTCCGGCGGCTCGGCGAGCCCGAGGACATCGCCCGCGCCGTGGCCTTCTTCGCGTCGGACGACGCCCGCTACGTCACCGGCCAGACGATCAGCGTCGACGGCGGCCACTGGATGCTGGGGTGAACGGCCCGTCTTGTCACGCGCGGGTGGCAGCGCGGTGAGCCCCCAGGCCGAAGGCCGTCCGATCGACTCCCGCGCCGCCGGGGCCGCCCGGTGAGCCCCCAGGCCGAAGGCCGTCCGATTGACTCCCGCGCCGCCGGGGCCGCTCGGTGAGCCCCCAGGCCGAAGGCCGTCCGATTGACTCCCGCGCCGCCGGGGCCGCCCGGTGAGCGGGGTAGCGATCGAGGCGCTGGCGCCCGTCGCGGTCCGGCCCGACACGCCGGCCGGCGACGCGTGGCGCCGGTTCCGGCGGAGCCGCCTCGCCGTCGTCGGGCTCCTCATCGTCGCCCTGATCGCGACGGCGGCAGCCGGCGCGCCCTGGCTCGCGCCCCAGGACCCCGCGAAGCAGAGCCTCATCGAGAAGCGCGCCCGGCCGTTCGGGAAGTACGTCCTGGGCGCCGACGAGTTCGGTCGCGACATCCTGTCCCGGGTGATCTACGGGGCCCGGGTCGCGCTCCTCGTCGGCCTCCTCTCGGTGGGGATCGCGCTCGGCCTGGGGCTCGTCCTCGGGAGCCTGGCCGGGTTCCTGGGCGGCTGGATCGACGGCGCGATCATGCGGGCCGTCGAGGTGCTCCTGGCGTTCCCGTACCTCTTGCTCGCGATCGCCGTCGTGTCGGCGCTCGGACCCGGGGCCCTCAACACGACGATCGCGGTCGGGATCTGGGGCACACCGCCCGTGACCCGGATCGTCCGCGGCGCCGTGCTCCAGCTCTCCGAGACGGAGTACGTCCGGGCCGCCCGCGCCCTCGGCGCGGCGGGGCCCGCGCTGGTGGGGCGACACATCCTGCCCAACATCCTCCCGACCGTGATCGTCTACGGCACGCTCTTCATGGCGAACGCGATCCTGGTCGAGGCCGCGCTCTCCTTCCTCGGCCTCGGGGTCCAGCCGCCCACGCCGTCCTGGGGGCTCATGGTGGCGACCGGACGCGACTTCCTGCTGGTCACGCCCCACATCACGACGATCCCGGGGCTCGCCATCATGCTGGCGGTGCTCGGCTTCAACCTCCTGGGGGACGGCCTGCGCGACGCCCTCGACCCGCGCCTCCGCGGCGCGTGAGGCCCGGCCGGAGCCCCGCTCCGGCTCTCGCGGCGCGCGAATGACGTCGCGCGTAGCCGGTTTCTTCCGTCGGAATGTCGAGGAGATCCGCGCCGATCCGGTCCTCCGCGTCTACGGCGCGATCCTGGCCTTCGTCCACGTCCTGACGTTCGTGTTCTGGCGCGGCGACGCGCCTCTCCAGTCGGTCCTCCCGGTGCAGGCGACTCCCATCTGCTGGCCCTTCTTCGAGGATTGCCATCGGTTCCGGTTCCTGACCCCGGCGGGCGTGGACGCGATCCTGTGGACCTACCTCGCGCTCGCGCTCCTGACCATGGCCTTCTTCGCGCGGCGGGCCGCCTGTGGATGGGCGTACGCGAGTCTCCTGGCGCTCGAGGCGTTCAAGGCGCTGATCATCGTCCAGGACTACCGGCTGCGCATGAACCAGCACTACATGGCCTTCTTCGTGGCGCTCGTGTTCCTGGTCTTTCCCGCGAAGCGGCGCCTCCTCCGGTACCTGGTCGTCCTGTTCTACTTCTGGGCGGGCACGCTCAAGCTGAACCGGGACTGGCTGTCCGGGGCGATGTTCGGCGCGCGGTCGCTCCTGTGGGTTCCGGCGACCCTGGTCCCCGTCGCCTGCGCGTACGTGATCGTCCTGGAGTCGGTGCTGGTCTTCGGGCTGTTCTCGCGCCGCCGGTGGGTCTTCTGGGGGACGCTCGGCCAGCTACTGCTGTTCCACGTGATCTCGTATCCCATCGTCGGCTTCTACTACCCGGTCTTGATGACGGCGCTGCTGTCGGTCTTTCCGCTCGCCCGGCTCGTCGGCGGGGAATCCGAGGGGCCGAGCCTGGTGGCGCTCGGCCGGGGGCTGGAGCCCGTCCCGACGTACGCGCTGCTGGCGGGGTTCTCGGCGCTCCAGCTGGTGCCCCATCTGTTCCCCGGGGATCCGGCGATCACGGGCGAGGGACGGCTCTTCGCGCTACACATGTTCGACGCCCAGGTGGTCTGCGAAGCGCATGTGACCGTTCACGATGACCAAGGGGGGAGCCAGCGAGTCAAAATCGTTCCTCGCGTTCCCGCCCGCGTGCGATGCGACCCGATCGTCTATCTGAGCATTGCGCGGGCTCTGTGCCGACAGGGGAAGGAGCAGGGGCGGTGGACGGATCTGGATCTCTCGCTTCGGTCTCGTCGAATCACCGAGACGGTGTCTCGCCCGGTAATAGAGCTCGACGGATTCTGTCGACGGAGCGTGAACTATGACCTCTGGCGACCGAATCCCTGGATCCTGCGGTGACGTCTCGAACGGTTACCGGCCGGGACTATCTCAATCGCAGCTGAAGGTTCGGCTCTGGGTTTCCCCTGGGCCCACGTTGACGTTCTGGGGAGAGCCCGACGCGTCACTTTCACCGAAGCAGAGTGCCCTCACCTGGTGATTCCCCACGGACACCTGCTTCTTCACGGGCGGATCTTCAGAAGTGAGACCGTTGGCGACGTGATTGCCGTCGATGAGGACGTCGATGTCGCAGCATCCGACGAGACCCACCTGGATGAAACCGTCCTGCGCGACCCCGACGAACACGGTCTTGTCGGCGTTCATGAGGACGGTGCAGGAGCCGGTGCCGCTGCAGCCGCCGGAGAACACGGCGTCAGGCTGGTTGGCGGTGAGCTTGACGCTGGTGCCCGCGAAGAAGGCCTGGGAACAGTCGCCGGGACAGGCGATGCCGTCTCCGGAGACCTGGACGCCGCCGCTGACCTGGACGGACAGGGTGACGTTGACGCCGCCGAAGACCAAAGCGACGTCGATGCTCTGGAGGCCGGGGGGGACGGTGAAGACGGGATCGGGCTTGTCGGAGGGGAAGCTCTGGCCGCCGCAGCGGATGACGCCGCTGACGCTGTACTGGCCGGCGGGGAGAAGCAGGGAGACGGTCGTGTCGCTGGCGGAGACGGTTTTGTTCCCGGGCTGGATGGTGAGCTCGACGCTCTGGCAGCCCTGGGGGAGGACGCCGAGGACGGCGCCCTTGACCTGGCTGAAGCGGAGCTCGAGCCGGCTGGCGCTGGAGCCCGTGCTGTTACTGCTGCTCCCGCTGCAGGCCTGGGCCAGCGCGGCGATCACCACGAGCCCCGCCATGAACCGCCAGGACCATCGCATGCTCATGCCCTCGTCGCGACCGATCGGCTAGTGGCTAACGTCGTGGGCGTAGGAACTGGAAGAAACAGGCATCCCCATTGAAGTTCACCTGCACGGTTCCCCCGCCGACGGTCACGTTCTGCGGCGAGTCCGGGTGCTGGAACTCCCCCTCGCCTTGGCAGAAAGCCTGGACCGAGTGGCTTCCGCTGGACACCGACTTGCTGACGGAGCTGCCCGTGCCAAGGTGTGCCGCTACGGTGGAGCCGTCGACGGCGATTCGTATGCCGGGGCTCTCCTCCCCGGTATTGGTCACCCGGATCGTGCCCCCGCCGACGCCAACGAACACGGTCTTGTTGGCGTTCATCAGCACGGTGCAGGAGCCGGTGCCGCTGCAGCCGCCGGAGAACACGGCGTCAGGCTGATTGGCGGTGAGCGTGACGCTGGTGCCGGCGAAGAAGCTCTCGGAGCAGTCGCCGGGGCAGGCGATGCCGGAGCCGGAGACCTGGACGCCGCCGCTGACCTGGACGGAGAGGGTGACGTTGACCCCGCCGAAGACGAGGGCGACGTCGATGCTCTGGAGGCCGGGCGGCACGGTGAAGACCGGGTCGGGCTTGTCGGAGGGGAAGCTCTGGCCGCCGCAGCGGAGGACGCCGCTGACGCTGTACTGGCCGGCGGGGAGGAGGAGGGAGACGGTCGTGTCGTTGCCGGAGACGGTTTTGTTCCCGGGCTGGATGGTGAGCTCGACGCTCTGGCAGCCCTGGGGGAGGACCCCGAGGACGACGCCCTTGACCTGGCTGAAGCGGAGCTCGAACCGGCTGGCGCTGGAGCTCGTGCTGCTGCTGCCGCTGCAGGCCTGGGCCAGCGCGGCGATCACCACCAGCGCCACGGCGAGCCGCCAGGGACGCCGCCCGCGTGCTCCCACCGACACCCTCGTCGCCCTCGCCGGTCCCTAGAACCGGTACATCACGCGGACGTCCGCGTGGACTCCGTTGATCGTGCCCGCCTGGGGGAAGGACGGGCTCCGCTCGACGTCCATGAAGAAGTAGCGCACCCCGCCCTCGATCCCGAACCGCCGGTGCGGCAGCCACGACACCGTGGGGCCGATGGAGATCTTGGTCCGGCCGCCGTCGTAGAGCGGATCGCTTGTCGCGTATTCGTTAGCGAACACGTGCTTCACCTCGACGGCGCCCGTGATCGTCCACACGTCGTCGATGATGTAGCCGACGACGACGCCGCCGCGGATGTCGTTGCCGTTGCTGTTGCTGGGTTCGGTCGTGAGGTTCCCGGCGGCGTTGGGCCGGTCGGCCTTGAAACGGACGATGTCCCGGAACGTCACCGCGATCCACCAGGGCTCCGGGCGCCACTCGAGGCTCACCCGGAAGTCCAGCTCGTCGCCTTCCTGGAAGCTGTCGCTGCCGCCCAGCTTGTCCGCGCTGAACATCGTGTAGGTGACGGTGCCGACGAGGCGCGTCGCGTCGGCCACGGCCACGTCGGCGAGGGCCGTGAAGGTGAGCTCGTTGCCCGGGTCGAGGTCGTCGCCCGGGATGTCCTTGGTCGGGTCGTACTCGCCCGTCCAGAGGTAGCCCACACCGCCGCCGATTCCCCACCGGCCGAAGTTCCGGTACGCGCTGACGGTCGGGTTGACGTCGAATCCCTCGCCGAACCGCTCGAGGAGGGCGAGGTCTTCGTCCTGGATCGCCGCGAGGTCGCGGGTCTTCAGGCGCGACACGCCCGTCGGGAGGTCGAGGTTCAGCCCCGCGCGGATCTCGACGTCGGCGACGATCCAGCGGTAGTACCCGGCCAGCGTCGAGTCCGTGAGACCGCTGATCTGGCCGCTCTGGCGGTTACCGCCGGGATCACGCTGCGAATCGCCGATGGCGCCCCGGATGCTCACGCCCCAGAAGGGCGTGTCGAAGGCCAGCGACAGCGGGGCCAGGATCTGGTGACCGTCCTGTCCGGCGCCGCTCCAGGCGTCCAGGTGAACGCCGGTCCAGGCCGTCCACTCGTCGGCGAGGGCGGGGGAGCCGCCGGCCACGACAGCCGCGAGGACGAGGATCCCCGCCAGGAACAGGGCGCCGGTCCGACGCTTTCGGGACTTCCGATCTCGGAGTGACATGTCGGTCCTCTCGCCGTCTCAGTTGACCGAGATGTCGATGTTGGCGACGCCGTTTTCCTTCTCGGGCGCGGTGCCGCTCGACTGGTTCGACTGGCCCGTGCCGCCGCTGAGCGTGTTGCCGATGGTCTTGTCGAGCTTGGAATCGATCACGCCGAGCGTCTGACGGTCGAGGTTGCCCGGGAGCACGCTGGCGCCCTCGAAGGCGAGGCTCGACAGGACCGAGCGCTTGTCCCAGAGCGGGATGATCCGGCAGGGCGTCGGATCGCGCTTGCTCTGCACCCGCGTGTAGCGGTTACGCGTGCAGAGGACCTGGCCGGCGTCCGTGGAGTCGGCCTGGACGGTGCCGGCGAAGACGTAGACGCGGGTGTCCGGGCTCCCGTCCGGCGCCGGCTGGCCACCGGAGCTGGGCGTCATGCCCTGGAGCAGCGCGAAGTCCGTCTGGCGCACGGCGGCGACGGCGGTCGGCGTCTTGACCGCGAAGCGTCCCATGCCGGTCCCGACCTTGGCCACGACCTGGCGGGCGACCCAGGCGCGCGCCTGCCCGTTGTTGAGGTTGAAGCGGGACGTGGTCGGCTGGTTGGCCCCGTCGACGTCGAGCTTGTCGATCTCGAGGTCGGACAGCTCGCCGACGCGCACGAGGCTCCCGTCGCCCAGCACCACCTCGGCGACGCCGCCCTTGCCCGTGACGATGCGGTCGCCCTCGGAGAGCCGGGCGCCCTTCTGCAGCGGCTGGGCCGCCGTCTGCCCCTGCTTCACGACCTCCACGGGCGCGCGCGCAAGGATCACCTCGGCGGTGCCCGTCGTCTGGGCGGCGACGCTCGATACGCCGAGCGCGACGCTCACCGCGAGGGCCAGCCCGAGCCACTTCGTGACGCTGCTCATGACGACGCCTCCTGGCCGATCTTCTTCACGTCGACGAGATCAAAGATGTCGACGGCCAGATGCTTGCCCTTGACGGTCACGCTTCCGAGGGGGCGGACCTCCACGTGGTCCCGTACCAGCTCGTAGGTGCCCTGGCTGATGATGATGTGGCGGGCGGTCTGGTAGTCCTTGTTGAGGCTCTCGAGCCGAGCGCCCAGGTTCACCTGGTCCCCGATGACCGTGTAGGTGAAGCGCTGTGACGAACCGAAGTTCCCCACCAGCATCTCTCCCGTCGCGATACCGAAGCCCGTGACGAACGGCTCCCGCCCCTCCGCCTGCCATTTCTCGTTGAGGCGGGCCACCACCTCGGACATTTCGACTGCAGCCCGACATGCCTGGAGTGCGTGATCCGGGTTGTCGAAGGGTGCGCCGAAGAACGCCATCGTAGCATCGCCGATGAACTTGTCCAAAGTTCCCCGGTGCCGGAAGACGACCTCGACCATCGCGGTCAAGTACTCGCGCAACGCGCCCACGACCTCCTCCGGCGAATGGTGCTCCGAGAAGGTCGTGAAGCCTCGAATGTCCGAAAACAGGACAGTCAGGATCCGGCGCTCACCGCCGAAGGTGAGCTTGGCCGGGTCGCGTCCGATCTCCTCGACCACGGCCGGCGGGACGTACTGGCGGAACGCCTGCTTGATCCACCGTCGCTCGCGCTCCTCGGTCAACACCTGGTAAGTCACGCTCCCCACGTGGCCGACGGCGAGGGCCACCAGGGGCGGCAGGAGCAGGACCCAGAGGCCGTTGCGAAAGCCGAGGTGGACGAGGCCCGTCGTTCCGGCCGCCAGGGCGAGCGCGACCACCGTGCCCCAGATGGCCCCCACGCGGGGCAGGAGCAGGGGGCCGACGAGGCCGAGGACGATGACGCCGATCGTCTCGATGATGGCGAGCGCTGCCGGTGTCCGGAGCCCTCGGCCTTCCAGCAGGTTGGCGATCGCGGTGGCGTGGCTTTCGACGCCGGGCATGACCGAGTCGAAGGGAGTCGGCCGGACGTCCATGAGACCGTGCGCGGTGAAGCCGACGAGGACGACCTGGTCCTTGACGTCCGGCGGCGTGGATCCGGTGAGAACGTCGACCGCGGGGATGTTGCGGAAGGTACCCGCCGGGCCGTAGTAGGAGAGCAGCAGCACCCCGCTCTCGTCCGTCGGCACCAGCGTCGAGCCGATCTGCACGCCGCGGTCTGCCGTCACGCGAACGCGGGTCCGCGAGAGCCCGAGCGCGAGGCGCGCGGCCTCGAGCGTCAGGCTCGGATAGAGTCCCTCCCCCAGGCGGATCATCAGCTCGACGCGCCGCAGGGCGCCGTCGGCGTCGGGGTTCACGTTGACGTGGCCGTTCCCCGCGGACGCGAGGATGAATCGGGGCAGGGGAAGCTGCACGCCCGCCGCGTGGCGCGGGTCGACCGACTGCTCGGCCTCGGGGCTCGCGAAGCCCACGATCCGGCTCCGGTTGAGGAGGCGCTGGCCCTCGTCGTCGAGCGGCATGAGCTCGTGCGGCGGGAACACGAAGAAGTAGGGCAGCACGACGCGGCGGGTCGCGGCGAGCGTCTGGGCGAGCGTCGCGTCGGTGTCCGCGTCCGCCAGCGCTTCCTCGAGGCTCCGACTGAACTCGGCCGACGGCCCCTGCGCGCGCGCGAGGCCGAGGGCCCGGTAGCGCCCGGCGAGGGCGCGCGCGAGCACCAGCCGGCTGTTCTCGTCGGGCTCGTTCAGCAGGAGGTCGAGCGCGATGACCTTCGCGCCACCCTCGGTCAGGCGCTGGATGATCTCGGCGGTGCGGGTCCGGGGCCACGGCCACCGGCCGACCAGCTCGAGGCTCAGCTCGTCGATGGCGACGATGCTGACGTTCGGCGGTGGCGTCAGGGGCCCGCGGAGCCGCGCGTGCCAGTCGAGGACGCGCAGCTCGATCTGGTCGACGAGCGTGGGTGGCGCGAAGACGCACACGAGCCCCAGCGTGATCGCGAGGCAGGCGAGGGCCGGCCGCACGAGGCGCCGGAGCGAGCGCCTCGTGTTCGGCTTCGCCGGCTGCGTCGAGGGTGCGGCCGTCTTCAGCTTCACGGGTGGCGCGATCTTAGCATGCACCCCCGCCAGGCCTCGATTCTCGGCGTGCCCGCCGATACACGCGGCGCGCGGCGGGCCAGCTGCGGCTAGCTGCGGCTAAGTGTCGAGAAGTCAACGTCCGACGCCGTAGTATCATCCATGCCATGGCACCCTTTGCAGGCGCTCCGGCGGCGCCCCGCAACGTGATCCTGGTCGGCTTCATGGGCGCAGGGAAGTCCACCGTCGGGCGTCTCCTCGCGCGTCGCCTGGGCCGCTGCTTCGTGGAGACCGACGCGATGATCACGGCGCGCGAGGGCCGCTCCATCCCCGAGATCTTCGAGACGCGCGGCGAGCCCTACTTCCGCCAGCTCGAGGGGGAGGTGCTGGAGGCGCTCACGGACAAGCGCGATCACGTGGTCGCGACGGGCGGGGGTTTTCCGTGCGCGCCCGGGGCCATGGACCGACTTCTCCAGCTCGGCACGGTCGTCTGGCTCGCGGCCGACTTCGAGGCGGCCTACGCCCGGGCCAACCGCGTCGGCGGGCGGCCCATGCTGGCGGGTCGCTCGATGGAGGAGGCCGCGGCACTCTACCGGGTCCGGCAGGACGTCTACCGTCGGGCCCACCTCGCCCTCGACACCTCGCGCATGACGGTGGACGCCGTGGTCGGGCGGATCATGCGTCACCTTCGAGACCGCGAGGGCGTCGTCCGTCGGGCCGAGGCGCCCGTCGAGCCCCGTCCGTCCGCGGACCTGCCCGCCGCGGTGGGTGAGCGTCGGGAGGGGGATGCGTAGCTCACGAGCCCTCGAGCCGCGGGGCCATGGCTAGCGAGACGGGCGCGCTCGCCCAGCGGCTCCAGCGGGGGCCGCTCCTCGCCGACGGCGCGATGGGCACCATGCTCTACGCCCGCGGCGTGTCGCTCGACGCGTGCTTCGACGTCCTGAACCTCCACGACCCGAAGACCGTCCAGTCGATCCACCGGGAGTACGTCGCCGCCGGGGCCGACCTCGTCGAGACCAACACCTTTGGCGCCAACCGGTTCAAGCTGGCTCTTCACGGGCTCGAGGGGCGGGTCCACGAGATCAATCGCGCCGGCGCGCGGCTCGCGCGCGACGTCCGCGAGACGATGGGACGGGACGTTCTCGTGCTGGGCTCCATCGGGCCGCTCGGGAAGTACCTCTTGCCCCTCGGGACGCTCGGTGAGGCCGAGGCGGCCGCCGCGTTCCGGGAGCAGGCCGAGGCGCTGCTCGAGGGCGGCGTGGACGGGTTCGTCGCGGAAACGTTCTCCGACTTCCGCGAGCTCCGGCTCGCCGTCGCCGCGATCCGCGAGGTCTCGGCCGACCTGCCCGTCGTGGCCCAGATGGCGTTCAACGACGAGCACGTGACCTTCCGGGGCCAGGCGCCAGCCGAGGTCGCGCGCGACCTCGCCGCGCTGCCGGTCCAGGTGATCGGGGCCAACTGCGGCGTCGGCTCCAGCGTGCTCTACGACGTGGGGCTCCTCTTCCACGAGGCGGCGCCCCGGGCATGGCTGTCGATCCGGCCGAACGCGGGCCTCCCGAGCCGGCACGGCGAGCGCCTGATCTACCTGTCGTCGCCGGCCTACATGGCCGACTACGCCTCGCGCATGCTTGACGCCGGCGCCCGGATCGTCGGCGGTTGCTGCGGGACCACGCCCGCCCACATCCGCGCGATGCGCGAGGTCGTGGACGCGCACGCGGGCAGGGCGGAGGGGACGCGCCGCGCCGTGACGGTCGCGCCGTCCGTCCGCCCGGAGCGGGAGGAGGCGCCCGCGTTCGGGGTGACCGCCGAGCCCTCGCGGCTCCTGTCGCGCCTCCGCGCCGAGGAGTTCCTGGTCACGGTGGAGCTCGACCCGCCGCGTGGCCACAACATCGAGAAGCTCGTGCAGGGGGCGAAGCTGCTCGCCGAGCGCGGCGTGGAGGTCGTCGACATCAACGACGGGTCGCTCGGGCGGGTCCGGATGGCGGTTCTCGCGACCGCGCTCCTCGTGCGCGAGGCGACCGGCCTCGACATCAGCATGCACTTCACCTGCCGAGACCGGAACCTGATGGGCATCCAGGGCGACCTCCTCGGTGCCCACGCGCTCGGCGTGCGGAACATCCTGGCGATGACCGGGGATCCCCCGCGTGGCGGCGACTACGTCAACGCGACCGCGGTCTTCGACGTCGACGCGATCGGCCTCGTCCGCATCATTGCCGGCATGAACCGAGGGGTGGACGCGGCGGGCAACTCGATCGGCGAGCCCACGGCCTTCGGCGTCGGCGTTGCGGTGGACCCCGGGGCCGCCGACCCGTCGCGCGAGATCGACCGCCTCCACACCAAGGTGGAGGCCGGCGCCATGTGGGCCCAGACGCAGCCGGTCTACGACCTCGGCCAGCTCGAGCAGTTCCTCGCGCGCCTCGGTCGGGTGCCGGTGCCGCTGATCGTCGGCATCCTGCCGCTCCACTCGTTCCGTCACGCCGAGTTTCTGCACAATGAGGTGCCCGGCATCACGATCCCGGACGGTGTCCGGGCGCGGCTCCGTGACGCGGGCGACCACGCGCTCCGGGTCGGCGTCGAGACGGCGCAGGAGATCCTGACCGCGGTGCGCCGGCGGCACGCGGGCGCGTACCTGATGCCCTCCTTCGGACGCTACGAGGTCGTGGCCGAGGTCCTCGAGGCCCTCCGGTGACCCGGGGCCGGCAATCGAAGTCCGGGGTCAGGCCCCGCTCTTGATTTCGGCATGGACATCAAAGTCCGGGCCTGACCCCGTCGTCTGGCTTCTGACGCGCGAGGGCGAGGACTGACCCCGTGGGGGCGCTGGACGGGCTCGTCGTCCTGGACCTCGCCACGTTCATCGCGGCGCCGATGTGCGCCACGCTGCTCGGCGAGTTCGGGGCGGAAGTCATCAAGGTGGAGCAGCCCGGGGTGGGGGACGACCTCCGCCGGCTCGGCCGCCAGTCGGACGGCGTGTCGCTCTGGTGGCTCTCCGACTCGCGAAACAAGAAGTCGATCACGTGCAACCTCCGGGACCCGGCGGGGCAGGCCCTCATCCGACGCCTGTGTCGGCACGTCGACGTCGTCGCGGAGAACTTCCGGCCCGGCACCCTCGAGCGCTGGGGGCTCGGGTACGAGGCCCTCCGAGCCGAGAACCCCCGGCTCGTGATGGTCCGGATCTCCGCGTTCGGCCAGACGGGACCCCACCGGGAGCGGCCGGGGTTCGGGCGCATCGCCGCGGCGGTTGGCGGCATCTCATATCTGTCGGGGTATCCCGACCGTCCGCCGGTGACCCCGGGAACGCCGACGGTGCCCGACTACCTGGCGGGCGTCATGGGAGCGGTGGGGGCCCTGGTGGCGCTCCGGGCACGGGAGCGGACGGGCGAGGGGCAGATGGTCGACCTGGCGCTCTACGAGCCGATCGTGCGGATCCTGGACGACGCGATCCCCGTGTTCGGGGCGCTCGGGTACGTCCGCGAGCGCATCGGCTCGGCCGCGGAGAGCGCGGCGCCCCACAACCACTACGAGAGCCGGGACGGGCGCTGGGTGGCGGTGGCCTGCACGAACGACCGGATGTTCGCCCGGCTGGCGCAGGCCATGGGAACACCCGGCCTCGTGGCGCGGTTTCCGGGGGTGCGGGAGCGTCTCGCCGCGCGGGCCGAGCTGGACGGGCTCGTCCAGACGTGGGTCGGCGCCCGGGACGCCGCGGAGGCCCTGGCCGCCCTCGACGCCGCCGAGGTGCCGTGCGCGCTCGTCAACTCCGTGCGGGACCTCTTCGAGGACCCGCAGATCAAGGCCCGGGAGAACATCGTCGCCGTGCCGGACGCGCGCCTGGGGACGGTCCACATGTCGGGTGTCGTGCCCCGCCTCACGGGCACGCCCGGGGAGATCCGGCATGCCGGGCCCCGCGAGCTCGGAGGCGACAACGAGGACATCTACCTCGGCCGGCTCGGGCTCGAGCGGGCCGAGTACGACCGATTGCGAGCCGCCGGCGTAGTCTAGGTGCAGGGAGGACTCATGCTGATCCGAATTCCGGGACCGAACGACCCGCGGCCGTCCGAGATCACCCCGCGCGGCGTGTACGTGAACCGCCGGGCCTTCATGGCCGGCGCCGCCGCCGCCGTGGGGGCCGTGACGCTGGCCGGCTCCGAGGCGACGACGGAGGCCGCCCTCAAGCCCGCGGCGAAGGGGCAGCCCCTGACCGCGGCGCGCAACCAGGGACTGAGCCTGGCCGATCCGCCGACGCCGTGGGACAGCGCCACCACGTACAACAACTTCTACGAGTTCGGCACCGACAAGTCCGACCCCGCGCTGAACGCGCACACCCTTCGGACCCGTCCGTGGACGGTCGAGGTGGGCGGGCTCGTCCAGAAGCCGAAGACCTTCGACATCGAGGAGATCATGAAGCTGGCGCCCCTCGAGGAGCGCGTGTACGCCCTCCGCTGCGTCGAGGGCTGGTCGATGGTGATCCCGTGGATCGGGTATCCCCTGTCGGCTCTGCTGAAGCGAGTCGAGCCCACCAGCGCCGCCAAGTACGTGGAGTTCCTGACGCTCGTCGACCCCGAGCAGATGCCCGGCACCAAGCCGAGCTTCTTCGGCTCGTCGCTCGACTGGCCCTACGTGGAGGGGCTCCGGCTCGACGAGGCGATGCACCCGCTGGCCCTCCTCACCGTGGGCATGTACGGGGTCGTGCTGGCGAACCAGAACGGCGCGCCGCTCCGGGTGGTGGTGCCCTGGAAGTACGGGTTCAAGAGCGCGAAGTCCATCGTGAAGATCCGCCTGGTGTCGGAGGAGCCGAAGACCAGCTGGAACAAGGCGGCGGCGAACGAGTACGGCTTCTACTCGAACGTCAACCCGAACGTGGACCACCCGCGGTGGAGCCAGGCGACCGAGCGGCGGATCGGGGAGTTCCGGCGCCGCAAAACCCTCATGTTCAACGGCTACGAGCAGGTCGCGTCGCTCTACACGGGAATGGACCTCAAGAAGAGCTACTAGGCGAGGGAGCGGCGCCGTGGCGCGGATCGAGGGGGTGCGGGCGAGCGATCCGGGCGACGAGTACGTCCAGAAGATCCTGGCCGCCCAGGCCAAGCACTGGGGCGCGCCCCTCCTGAACCACCTCGTCTACGCGCGCCGGCCGTCCATCTTCCGCGGGGCGCGCGGGATGTGGACCGGGATCGACGCCTCGGGGCTGATCGACGAGGCGCTCAAGGCCCTGGTCAACCGGCGCGTGGCGTCGCTCAACCGCTGCGAGTTCTGACAGGACCTCAACGCTGCCGTGGGCAGCGCCCTCGGGGTCTCGGACGAGAAGATCCTCGCCCTCGGCGAGTACGCGACGAGCGCGCTGTACGACGAGGCCGAGCGGGTGGCGCTCGAGTACGCCGACGCCATGACGCTGACCCACCGCGAGGTCGACGACGCCCTCTTCGCCCGCCTGCGCCGGTCCTACGACGACGACGCGATCGTCGAGCTCACCGCGGTGATCGCCTGGGAGAACGCGTCCAGCAAGTTCAACCGGGCGCTCCGCGTGCCCTCGCAGGGATTGTGGCGTCGGCCCGGCCCGCCGGCCGCGGCGGGCCCGTAGCCACCCCGGGACCGGTTGCGGTATGACCCGACGGTGGCGCATCGGGCTGAAGGTCGTCGTGTGGGCGGGGTGCCTCGCCCCGCTGGTCGCGCTCCTCTGGCGGCTCTACGCGGACCCGCTCGTGACGAATCCCATCGACGTCGCGACGGACACCCTCGGGGACTGGACGCTCCGGCTCCTCCTCCTCGCCCTCACGATGACGCCGCTTCGCCTCCTGTTCGGGCTGTCCTGGCCGGTGACGCTCCGGCGCCTTCTGGGCCTCTTCGGCTTCTTCTACGCGTGCCTGCACTTCGGCGTCTGGCTGGTCGTCGACCACTTCTTCGACTGGCCCGAGATGGCCAAGGACATCGTGAAGCGTCCGTACGTGACGGTGGGCTTCACGGCGCTCGTGCTGCTCCTGCCGCTCGCGGCGACCTCGACGGCGGGGATGATCCGGCGCCTCGGACCGGTGGCCTGGCGACGGCTGCACCGCCTCGCATACGTGATCGGCGTGCTGGGCGTGCTCCACTACTTCTGGCTCGCGAAGGTCGGCGTGCGGGGGCCGTACTACTACGCCCTGTGGCTTCTCGTGGTGCTCTCCGTCCGGATCGTGGACGCCGTCCGGCGCCGGCTGCGCGCGCGGCGACGGACTCTGGGCCCGGTGCTCGCACCCGGTCCCGCGCGACCGGCCTGAGGCGCTCGCCGTCGCCCGGGCCGCCTCCCCTCGCGCGGGCGCTTGTGCTACCGTGATCGTCGCTCGGCCGGGTGGTCCTGAGCGGCCGGAGGGGGGACGATGGTGAGAGGCTTCCTTGCGGGATTCGTGGCAGGCGCGACCGTCGTGTGGTTCTTCCGCGACGATATCCAGGCTTACTTCGACGAGCAGGCGCGGCTGGCCCGCGTGAGCACGGCCGACCGCCTCCACGCGGTCGAGGAGACGGCCGAGCGGGTGTTCGATCGCGCGTCCGGGCCGATCCGGCGCGCCGAGGAGATGCTCGACCACGGCAAGGCGCAGGTCAGCGAGACCCTGCTCGCCGCCGAGCGCACCATCCGTCCCTAGTCAGGCTTCGGGGTCAGGCCCGGAGTTTGGGTTTCCCGCCGGCGGCCGCCGGCGCAGGGCCCGGATATCAAAACTAAGGCCTGACCCCCGAGTCTAGGTCCGGAGGCGGGGGTCCATCGCGTCCCGGACCGCGTCGCCGAAGAGGTTCAGCCCGAAGACCGCCACCGCGATCGTCGCCCCGGGGAAGATCGCGAGCCACGGCGCGTTCCGCATGTTCTTCTGCGCCTCGTAGAGCATGTTGCCCCACGTGGGGCGCGGCGGGGCCTCGCCCAGCCCGAGGAACGACAACGCCGCCTCGGCCAGCAAGACCTCCGCGAAGTACAGGCTGCACTGCACGATCACCACCGAGAGGCAGTTCGGCACCACCGTCCGCAGGATGAGCCGGCGGGCCGACGTGCCGAGGGCGCGCGAGGCGGTGACGTACTCCTGCGCCATGACCGACAGCGCGATCCCCCGGGTCATCCGCGCGATGCGCGGGAAGTACACGACGCTGAGCGCGATGACGATGCTCCGGCCGCCCGTTCCGAGCGCGGCGCCGACGGCCACCGCCAGGAGCAGGGCCGGGAACGACATCAGGACGTCGAGGGCCCGCATCAGGAGGCCCGCCACGCGCGGCGGCGCCGTCGCCCCCAGGATGCCGACCAGGACGCCGGGGACCCCGGCCAGCAGGATCGTGAGGGCGCCGATCGCCAGGCTGAAGCCTGCACCGTGGACCACGCGGCTGAAGACGTCGCGCCCCAGATGATCGCTGCCGAACCAGAATGCCGAGCCGGGCGGCGTGAAACGCTGCGAGACGTTCATGCGGACCGGGTTCTGGAGGGGGAAGTAGGGCGCGAGGAGCGCCATCACGACCAGGCCGAGCACGATCGCGGCGCCGACGACCGACAGCGGATTCCGGCGCATCCATCGCCGGGCGCGCGCCCACGCGGAGCGCCGCGGCAGCAGGGCCGCCGCGAGGGCCGTGTGCGCCTCGCCCGGCGCCGATGTTTCCATCGCTGCGCCCGGACCCGGCATCAGCTCGGGCGGAGCCGCGGGTCGAGGTAGGTGTACAGCACGTCGACCAGCAGGTTCACCAGCACGTAGACCACCGCCACGTAGAGGATGAGGCCCTGGATGACCGGCAGGTCCCGGTTGTACAGGGATCGCACGACGAGCTGCCCCACGCCCGGCAGCACGAAGACCGTCTCGATCACCGCGCTCCCGCCCAGCAGGATCCCGACGTTGATGCCGATCACGGTGACGATGGGGATGAGGGCGTTCCGGAGCGCGTGGCGCATCAGCACGACGCGGTCCCGCAGCCCCTTCGCCCGGGCGGTCCGCACGTAGTCCTGGCTCAGCACCTCCAGCATGCTCGAGCGCGTGAGGCGGGTGAGCAGCGCCGTTAGGTAGGTGCCGAGGGAGAGGCTCGGCAGGATCAGGAACGGGATCGCCTTCCAGACGCCCTCGGTGATCGGCTCGTAGCCGATGATCGGCAGAAGATCGAGCCACAGGGAGAAGAAGATGATCAGCATGAGCCCCAGCCAGAAGCTCGGCAGGGAGAGGCTCACCAGGGTCAGGAGGCGCGCGACGTGGTCGATCCAGCTGTTCCGGTACGCGGCCGACAGGAGGCCGGCGGGGACGCCGATCGCGACCGAGAAGAGGAGGGCGAGGCCCACGAGAGCCAGCGTCGTCGGCATCCGCCAGACGAGCTCCTCCGACACTCGGGTCTTGTTGTAGAGCGACTGGCCGAGGTCCCCGCGGGCGATCTGCGCGAGCCACTCGAGGTAGCGCACGTGGAGCGGCCGGTCCAGGCCGAGCTGGTGGCGCAGCTCCTCCACCGCCTGGGGCGTCCCTTCCCCGCCCATGATCACGAGCGCCGGGTCGCCCGGGATGACGTGGACGAGCGCGAAGGAGAGGACGCTCAGCGCGAGCAGCATCGGGACGAGCGCGACCAGGCGCATCAGGACGAGCCGGATCAGGGGATGCATGGCTAGACGGGCGACGGCCTCACCGGGCGCGGGGCGGTCCGTCTCCCGGGGCCGCGACCGCCGGGCTCCGCGCGGCGGCCCTCACGACGCGGCCGCGAAGGCCTTCTGGAGCGATCCCGCCATCTCGTCGAGCGCCGTCCGCGCCTTGTCGAGGATGTGCGTCATGCGGACGAAGCCGTGGAACATCCCGGTGTACCGCGTGAGCGTGACGGGGACGCCGGCGTCGCGGAGGCGGGCGGCGTAGGCCTCGCCCTCGTCGCGGAGCGGATCGTGCTCCGCGGTGATCACCAGCGCCGGCGGGAGTCCAGCGAGGCTCGGCGCGCGGAGCGGGGAGGCGTACCGCTCGAACCCCTGCGCTTCGCGGGCGAGGTAGTGGTTCCAGAACCAGCGCATCGCCTCACGGGTGAGCACGTAGCCCGTCGCGTTCTCGACGTAGGACGGTGTGTCGAGGTCGAAGTCGGTGACGGGATAGATGAGGAGCTGATGCACCAGCGCGGGGCCGCCGCGCTCGCGCGCCATCAGCGCGGCCACCGTGGCCAGGTTCCCGCCCGCGCTGTCGCCGCCGATGGCGACCCGGCGCGGATCGATTCCGAGCCGCGCGGCGTGCGTCACCACCCAGTCGAGCGCAGCGTAGGAGTCCTCGGCGGCCACCGGATACTTGAACTCCGGCGCCAGCCGGTAGTCCACGCTCAGCACCGAGCAGCGAGCCGCGTTGGTCAGCGACCGGCACAGCCCGTCGTGCGTGTAGAGGTCGCCGATCACCCAGCCGCCGCCGTGGTAGTAGACGAGCGCCGGATGCGGCCCGCGCCCGCCCGGGGAGTACTCGCGCACCACGATCTCGCCGCTCTTCACGGGCACCTTGTGGTCGGTCACGGACGCCACGTCCTCGAAGGGGCCGAGCGCCGCGGTGCGGGCGCGGATCGACTCGCGCGCCTGGGCCGGCGTGGACGCCTCGACGGGTGGGAGGTTCAGAGCTGCCATGGCGTCGACGACGCGCTGGGCCTGGGGATCGAGTGACATGACGGCCTCCGAGGGCTCTGGGGTCAGGCGGGCGCGGCCCCCGCGGCCGCGCGTGGCCGCAGGAGCTTGACCCGGGCATCGTGGAGCTGCTGATGGAGCGGCGTCCGCTCCCGGACCGTCATCGGCGTCTGCTCGGCGAGCCCCGTGTGGAGCTCGACGAACGCCGGTCCTTCGGCCCGGAGGAGGTCGGGGAGCCGGCGCTCGAAGTCGCCCAGGTCGTCGAGGGCCGTGGCCAGCCGGTAGCCGGCGCCCCGCGCCATCATGACGAAGTCGACCGAGAGGCCGCCCGGGATCCCCTGCGCCCCCGACGTGTGATAGACGCCGTTCCTGAAGAGGAAGTGCACCAGGTTGCGGGGCGCCGCGCCCGCCACGGTGGCGAGCGACCCGAGTTGCATGAGGAGCGACCCGTCGCCGTCCAGCACCAGGACGCGCCGGTCGGGGCGGGCGAGGGCCATCCCGAGGCCGAGCGACGAGGCGCCGCCCATGAAGCCGACGCAGGTGACGGACAGATCGTCGGGCGCGATGGTGCGCCACGCCGGCGCCGTCGTCATGGTGGGTACGACGATCGCGTCGCCGCGGCAGGTGGCGATCGCGCGCAGCACGTCCTCCGGCTTCATCGCCATGGCGAGGTCCTCAGGCCGTCGGGAGCCCGACCAGCACGACGGCGGGTCCCCGGCGCGCGCGGCTCAGACGGTAGTACTCCGGGATGAGGTGCACGTCGTTCGGGCCCTCCAGGCGGGCGTGGGGCACGCCGAACGTGTCGAGGAGGGGCTCGCAGTAGCGCACCATCGAGTGCCGAGACTCGCGCGGGTCCTTGTCCTTCTCGCGGCTCAGGAGGCCGATCATGTAGAACATGGGGACCCGGCCGTCCATCGCGACCCCGCGGAGCGTGTTCACCGATGCGTAGAGACCGGCGTGCTGGATCATCAGCACCACCGGCTCGCCGCCGACGTGGAGGCCCGCGGCGATCGCCGTCGCCTCGTCCTCGGTCGCGCAGGTCACGACGCGGATGGAATCCTCCTTGTCGAGGGCGGCGAGCACCGTCTTCTGGTGCGTGTCGGGCACGCTCAGGATCCAGCCGAGGTGCGTGTGGACGGGCGGCACCGCGTTCTCCGCCGCCAGCGCGGCCCTCGCCTCGCGGAACGTGTCCTTCAGCGTGTCGATGATGAGCGGGGCCGGAATGGACTCGGGCATCAGGTCTCCCGCGATGGCGGGGAGCTCACCCGCCGGGATTCGTCGGTCCGCCCGGGCGCCCGCGCGAGATCGCCTCGCGGGGCGCCCGGGTCTCGATCACGGACGGCTACTTCGAGACGCCCCAGACGCGAGCGTAGCCCGCGGCCCAGTGGGTCCAGCCCTTGACGTTCTCACGCCACGCGGCGACCTGGGGCACGTACACGGTCGGATAGTACGGCAGGTCGGCGCGGCGAAGCTGCTCGAGCTGCGCGTAGATCTTGGCGCGGTCCTCGGCCTTCGTGGCCTTGCGGCCCTCCTGGCAGAGCCGGTCGTACTCCGGGTTGTTGTAGCCGGCCTGGCTCGACTTGGACTCGTTCGTCTGGCAGTAGTACACGTCGGCGTCCGGGCGCGGCGTGAGGCCCGAGTAGAAGAGCTCGAACTCGCCCTTGTTCCAGACCTCCTGGAGCGCCGCCGACTCCAGCGTCTTCACCTCGACGTTCATCCCGGCCGCCTGGAGCTGTGCCTGGATCACGACCGCGCCCTGGGCGATCCGGTCCGGCACCAGGTGGGCCGTCAGGACGACCTTCTCGCCCTTGTAGCCGGCCTCCTGCATGAGCTGCTTGGCCTTCTGGACGTTGACCTTCGCGAACGGGTCCTGATCGTGCACGGCGCCGTGGAACGGCATCCCGGCCGGGAACCCGGCCGCGACGGGCTTGCCCTGGCCGCCGGTCGTCGCCTTCGACAGCTCGTCCTTGTCGATGGCGAAGCCGACCGCCTGGCGGAGCTTCGGGTTCGTGAACGGTCCCCGCTTGAACCCGAAGCGCAGGTCGTCGAACGCGATGCCGGGCTTGGAGACGACCACGAGCCCTGGCTTGCCCTTCATGCGCGCCACGTCCTCGACGTTCAGCTCGATGGCGATGTCGACGTCGCCCTTCTCGATCGCCGCCGCGCGCACCGAGCTGTCCGGGATCGGGATGAAGTCGACCGTCTCGACCAGGGCGACCTTCTTTCCGGCGAGCCCGGAGGCCGGCCGCGTGTCCGCCACGTAATCCTTGAACTTCTTCACGCGCAGGTACGCGTCCTTCTTCCACTCCACGAACTCGAACGGGCCCGTGCCCACCGGCTTCGTGATGGCGCCGCCCTGCTTCTCGACCTCGCCCTCGGGGTAGATCACCACCGGGCAGATGACGTTCGCGAGGTTGGCCAGGAAGACGCCGGACGGCGCGTTGAGGGTGATGCGGACCGTCGAGGCGTCGGTGGCCGCGAACTCCTTCACGAGGGCCTTGAATTCCGCCGACCGGCAGCCCTGGTTCATCATCCGGTTCAGCGTGTACGCGACGTCCTTCGCGTCCATCACCTTGCCGTTGTGGAACTTGACGCCCTTGCGCACCGTGATGGTGTAGACGAGGGCGTCCGGGCTGATCGTGGCCTTGTCGGCCAGCATCGGCTGTATCGACAGGTCCTCGCCGAGCGTGTAGAGCATCTCGTACACGTTGAGGAGCGCGACCCGGCTGACGTAGTGGGTCGTCAGGTGCAGGTCGACGTTCGAGGTGTCGCCCTGGAGGGCGACCTTCAGGTGGGTGGCCTGCGGCGAGGCCGGGGGCGCGGCGGCGAGCGCCACGCCGAGCACGAGCGCCAGCGCCGCGCCGACGCGGGCGCTCGTCGAACGGAGTCCGTGTCCTGTCGACCGCTTCGATCGCATCACCGTCTCCTCCCTGGTTGTCACCAGCGGATCTCGCGCTGCACCGGCAGCCGGTGCTGGTCCTGGCGCCCCTCGATCGGCCAGGCCCGGAACTCGTCGAGCCAGACCAGCATCTCCTTCATGATCGCGTCCGCGATCCGGCGGCCCTTCTCGCGGGTGGCCTTCGTCGGGTCGCCGTGGACGCCCGTCTTGGTCCAGCGCCCCCAGAAGTCGTTGAACCGCACGTTCGTGGTGCTGTCGGAGGTCATCGTCCGCCCGACCCGGTCGGTGTCCTGCACGGCCTTGTCCATCTGGACCCGGTCGGCGGCGTAGTGCAGGTAGAGCGAGGTCTCCCATTCGTCGGCGTGCGCGTAGACCCCGCTCTCGAGCCCCCGGAGGCTGTCGTCCCGCCCCATGTTGTAGTAGCCGAACGCGCAGCAGATGGCCGGGGTCTCGAGCACCACGCGGCGCGCGATCAGGTCGGCCATCGGCATGTTCGAGCCGTGCCCGTTGACGACGGCCATCCGCCGGAAGCCGTGGTAGGCGACGCTCTTCAGGACGTCCACGGAGAAGTCGATGAAGTGCTGAGGCTCGACGTGGATCGTCCCCGGGAAGTCGAAGTGGTGCATGTTGAGCCCGTAGGGGATGCCGGGCAGGACGAGGACCTTGTCGGGCGCCCGGCGGCCGAGCTCCTGGCACACCGATTCGACCAGGAACAGGTCGGTGTCGAGGGGCAGGTGCGCTCCGTGCTGCTCGGTCGAGCCGGTCGGCAGGATGACGACCTTGCCGAGCTCGATCGCGTCGTTCATCTCGGGCCAGGTGAGCTTGTTGTACTCGAAGATCTCGCGCGCCTTCAACGGACCTCCTGGATGTCGGACGTGGTGTCGGGCCGGAACCGGTCTCGGAAGCCCGCTCAACTCTAGCGGAGGGCCGCGGCGCGGACAAGAGGGGTGAGGCTTCCGGGCGCATTCGGACGCGCGGCCGCGTCCGTCCTGAGGTAGGATGAGCGCCCATGGACCACGCGAGCGCGTCCCCGGCCCCTTTCGTGACTCCCGAGGTGGCCGCCGAGGTGCGCCAGCGCTTCGGCACGCCCTGCTACGTGTACCACCGTGCCGCGCTCGAGTCGGCCGCGCGGGCGGCCCTCGCGTTCCCCGCGCCGTTCGGCTTCACGCTGCGCTACGCGATGAAGGCCAACCCGTCCCGCGGAGTCCTCCAGGTGTTCCGCGAGCTCGGCCTCCACATCGACGCGTCCAGCGACTTCGAGGTGGAGCGGGCGATCGAGGCGGGATTCGCGCCGGGCGAGATCCAGCTCACCTCGCAGATGCCGTCGCGCCGCCTCGCCGAGCACGTCCGGCGCGGGGTCCTCTTCAACGCGTGCTCCATCCACCAGCTCGACGCCTTCGGACGGGTCGCGCCCGGCGGCGAGGTGTGCGTGCGGATGAACCCCGGGCTCGGGACCGGCTCCACCAAGCGGACCAACACCGGCGGGCCCGCGTCGAGCTTCGGGATCTGGCACGAGCACCTGGACGAGGTGAAGGCGGTCGCGGAGCGCTACCGGCTCCGGATCACGCGGCTCCACTCCCACGTCGGATCGGGCACCGACCCCGAGATCTGGAAGCGTTGCACGCGGATGACGCTCGAGCTCGCGTCGAAGCTTCCCGAGGTGGGCGCGGTCAATCTGGGCGGGGGATTCAAGGTCGGGCGCATGCCCGAGGAGCCCACCGTCGACCTCGGCGACGTGGGCGCCCACGTGCGCGGGGAGCTCCAGGCCTTCCAGGCCCGGGACGGCCGGAGCCTCGGGCTCGAGATCGAGCCCGGCACGTATCTGGTGGCGCGCGCCGGCGCGGTGGTGGCGAGCTGCATCGACGTCGTGGACACGGGACGGGAAGGGTATCTGTTCGCCAAGCTCGACACCGGGATGACCGAGGTCACGCGACCCTCGCTCTACGGCGCCCAGCACCCCATCGACGTGCTGGCCCGGGACCGCGAGGCGGCCGCGGTCGTCTTCGTCGGTCCCTGCTGCGAGTCGGGGGACATCCTCACGCCGGCGCCCGGTGACCCGGAGGCGCTCGCGCCGCGCTGGGTCCCGCGCCCCCGGATCGACGACCTCGTCGTCGTCAGCGGGGCCGGCGCCTACTGCGCCGCGATGTCCACCGTCAACTACAACTCCTACCCGCGCGCGCCCGAGGTCATGCTGGAGCGGGACGGCAGCCTGCGCCTGCTCCGGCGCCGCCAGGAGCCGGCGGCCGTCTGGGCCGACGAGGTCTGATTCGGCCGGCGGCGGGCCCGGCGCGCGGAGAACACGCCGCCGCGCGACCCGTCGGCTCCTGCTGACGCTGGCCGTCTCGACCCTCGCCGTCAGTTTCCGTCTCCCTGCTGCCGCGCGCGTTGGCTTGGCCGAGTGGGAGGTCGAGACGCCCGGAGGGCACCTCGTCTCCCACGCGGATCCCTGGGTCGAGCAACACGGGACGTGCCTTCGGAAGCGGAGCACGGGGAACGATCCTGGGATCCTGGTTGCCCATGTCGAGTGGTGGCAGTACTACCAGGCTCACGTTGCGGGAAAGGCTCGCGACGGCTACTTCCTCCTCCACGAGCCGACGGGCCGGTTGTCGCGCCACGCGAGCCAGGCGGCGCTCGAGGCGACGCTGCGGCAGGCCGGCGCGGGCGCGCCCGTGTCGCAGCGATTCACGCCGGCCGACGGGTGGCGCCAGGCCTGGCGGCCGGTGTTCGAGAGCCGCTGTCGCCAGCTTCAGTCAGGGGGACCAGCGACCGGAGGGCCGAGTCCCACCGAGGTGCAAGCGACTCGCGATCTGTGCCGCCAGCTCGGACTTCCGTAGCGCGCCGCGGCGCCGGGTCTATGATGGCAGCCGAGGATGCACATGAGCGGGCTGCCCATCGTTCCTCTCGTCGCGCTGGGGCTTCTCTTCTTCGCGACGCCGATCATCGTTCTGGTCCTCGTCCTGGTCCTGCTGAGCCTGCGGGCCCGGGTGCGCCGGCTCGAGGCCCGCCTCGTCGCGCTGGAGCGGCGGCCGGCAGGGAGGGCGGGGGAGACCGTTCCGGCCGCGACCCCGCCGGTCGAGCCCGAATCCGCCGCGCCTGAACCGCCGCCGGTAGAGCCGCTCGCGCCCGTCCTGGCGGCCGAGCCCGAGGCGCCCGTGGCCATCCACGCGGCCCCGACGGAGGTGTCCGCCGCCGCGGACGGCGTCCTGCCAGAGCCCGCGGAGGTCGCGCCGCCCCCGACGGCCCCGGAGTCCGTCCCGAGCCCTGGCGTCGGTCAGTGGGAAGGCCGCCTCGGCGGGACCTGGCTCTCCCGCGTCGGGGCGATCCTGCTTCTCCTCGGCGTCGGCTTCTTTCTCAAGCACGCCTTCGAGCAGGACTGGATCGGACCGCGGGGCCGCGTCCTGACCGGGCTCGTGGCGGGCATCGCGATGCTGGTCACCGGCACTCGACTGGCCCGCGGCGGGACCTACCGGCTCCCGGCCCAGAGCCTGGTCGCGGCGGGCATCGGCGTGATCTACCTCTCCCTCTACGCGGCCCAGGCGTTCTACGGGCTCGTGGGCGCCCCCGCGGCGTTCGTGGCGATGGCGATCGCGACGGCCGTGAGCTTCGTGACGGCGCTCCGGCTGGACGCGCGCGCCATCGCCGTTCTCGCGACGCTGGGTGGACTCCTGACGCCGATCATCCTCGACACCGACACGGACGCCGGCGGGGCGCTCTTCACGTACCTGGCCATTCTCGGTCTCGGCGTGCTCCTGGTCGCGTCGCGGCGGGGGTGGCCGGGCCTCGCGCTCCTCTCGCTCGCGGGGACGCAGGTCATCTACGGGGGCTGGCTCGATCGCTGGTATCAGGCGAGCCGGCTCCCGACCGCGCTCGGGTGGGCGACGGCGTTCTTCGTCGGCTTCGCCGCCTGGGCCCTCCTCAGCTCGAGGCGCGAGGCGCCCGCCGGTTCGCTCGGGCTCGCGCGCGCGCTGGTCATCCTCGCCGCGCCGGCGCTGTACTTCGCGGCGGCCCGACGCATTCTCGAGTCCCCCTCCGGACGCCGGCTGGCGATCCTGGCCCTCGTGCTCGCAGGCGCCTACTTCGTGGCCGCCCGGATGGCGGCCCGGAGCGCCTGGGGCGGCCCGCGCGTGGCCCTTCTCCACCGCGCGATCGCCCTCGCCTTCCTGGCGCTGGCGCCGGCGGTGACCTTCGGCCGGCACGACCTGGTCGTCGCGTGGTGCGTGGAGGGGGCGGTGCTCCTCCTCGGCGGCTTCGCCCTGGACGCGCCCCGCGTGCGCGCGGCGGGACTCGCAATCAGCGCGCTGGCGTGGGGGAGCTGGTACGTCGCGCTCGGCGCCGATGCTGGCCGGGCCGGGACGTTCCTGCTCGCGCACCCGGCGCTCCCCGCCACCGTGGCCGTCGTGGTGACGGCGCTCGCCGGCGCGCTCGCCTACCGGGCCCGGGTGCGGCGCGGCGCGCCACTCGAGCGCTGGGAGGGCGTCGCGCGCCCGGTCCTCCTGCTGGTCGCCATCGGCAGCGCGGCACTCCTCCTGACCGTGGAGCTCGGCCAGTTCCGCACGCTCGCCATCCCGCCGCCGTACGTCCCGATGGTGAAGTCCGTCGTGTGGATGCTGGCCGCCATGGCGCTCCTGGCCCTGGCGCGCGGCGACGGCACGCGCATCCTCCTCGGCGTCGCGACGGTGCTCCTCCTGGCGCTGGTCGGCGAGGCGCTGGGCGGCACGGACCGCTGGGCGCGCATCCAGCCGTCGCTCCGCCCCGCGATCTCGAACCCCCGGTTCCTGGCGGGATGCCTCCTGGTGGTGCTCGTCTGGCTCTACGGGCAGGTCACCGCATCCCTGCCGTACCTCGGCGAGCGCGCCCGCCGCCGCCTCGGGATCATCGGCGGGCTCGGCGCGGCCGTCCTGCTCCTATGGAACCTGAGCGTCGAGGTCGCGCTCATGCCGCTGCCGGAGACGCGATTCGATCCCGCGAAGCTCCGGAGCGCGGCGCTCTCCGTCCTGTGGGCGCTCTACGCGTTCACCGCGATGGCGTGGGGGTTGTGGCGGAACCAGTCGTGGCTCCGGGTGGGCGCGATCCTGCTCTTCAGCGTCACCGTGCTGAAGGTGCTCGTCGTCGATCTGTCGGGCCTCGACGCGCTCTACCGCATCCTGTCGGTCCTGGTCCTCGGGTCCGCGCTCCTGATCGCGTCCTTCCTCTACGCGCGCTCCCGGCAACGCCCCGGCGACGCGAGCTGATCCCCCGCCGCGCCGCCCGGCGGCGTCGGTCAGCCGGCGGCCACGTCCTTCAGGATCGCGCGCGCGGCGTTGTGCCCGGGCGCTCCGGTGACCTCGCCGCCTGGATGGGTGCCCGCGCCGCACAGGTAGAGCCCGGCGACCGGCGTCCGGTATTGCGCCCAGCCGGGCAGGGGACGCCGGCCGAGGAGCTGCGCGGGCACGAGGTCGAGGTGGCGGATGTTGCCATCCGTCATTCCGACGCGCGCCTCGATGTCCGGCGGGGTGAGGAGCATCCAGTCCACGATCGCCCGGCGGAAGTTCGGCGCGTAGGTCGTGAGGAGGTCGATCATCCGCTCGCCCATTTCTTGACGGCGGGTCTCCCACGTGCCCTCCGCCGGCTTCACGGGAGCCCAGAGCGCCCAGATCGAGACCACGTGGTGCCCGGGCGGCGCCATCGAGTCGTCGTAGACCGACGGGATCTGCACCTCCATCAGGGGCGCGCGCGGAAGCCGGCCCGCCTGGGCGTCCTGCCACGCCGCGACGAAGGCCTCGGCGGACGGGCAGATCTTCACCTGCGCCAGGTAGCGCGGATCGAAGCCGGGCCCGAGATACGCCGAGAAGTCCGGGAGCTCCCGGAGCGCCGCGTGGAACTTGAAATAGGCCGCCCGGGTGGAGAGAGCGGCGATCTGCTCCCGGAATTCGGCGGCCAGGGCGTCGGGCGGAACCAGCCGGAGAAATGTGCGCTTCGGGTCCGCGTTGGAGACCACGACGTCGGCCCCGATGCGGCTGCCGTCGGCGAGCACGACGCCCGCGGCGCGCCCGTTCCGCACGTCGACCCGCGCCACCTCGACGCCGGTGCGGATCGTGACCCCTGCCTCGCCCGCCGCGCGCGCCATGGCCTGGGTGATGGCGCCCATCCCGCCCTTGACGATCCCCACCGTGTCGGGCGCCGAGCGGAGGTTCACGCGGATGTACGCGTAGATCAGGGCGCTGCCGGGCGCGCGCGGGTCGCCGAGGTCCTGCGCATTGACCGCGTGGGCCCGCATCAGGTCGGACTCGAAGAACTCGTGCGCGAGGTCCCACATCGGCCGGGTGAGGAGCGTCTCCAGGACTTCCTCGTCGGGCGTGCCGCGGACCCGCGCCGCCAGCTCCGCGTAGGTGGGCGCCGGGGCGAGGAAGTAGGGGTGGAGGAGGGCGGCCGCGCGCTCCCACAGCGCGATCCACCGCGGGTAGGCCGCCGCGTCCCGCTTCGAGTAGCGCTCGATCTCCGCCGCCGTGCGCGCCACGTCCTCCCACACGACCAGGTGGCGGCCGTCCGGAAAGGGATGGAAGCGGGCCGGCTCGAGGGAGAAGACCTTGAAGCCGTGCCGGGGGAGGTCGAGGTCCCGGATCACGCGCTCCTGGAGGAGGTGACAGATGTAGGAGCAGGACGAGAGCCGGTAGCCGGGGAACAGCTCCTCGGTCACGCATGCGCCGCCGACCATGGGGCGCCGCTCCAGCACCAGGACCTTCAGGCCGCCGCGAGCCAGGTACGTGGAGGCGACCAGCCCGTTGTGACCGCCGCCGACGATGATCGCGTCGAATCGCTCCGCCATGGGTTCTCCTCCGTGTGTGAAAAGCATCGTCGCCGACGCGTCTCCGCCCTGTCAACCGCGACCGTCTTGACGCGCGTCCCGTCGCCGGTGATAGCTAGAAGCCGCGACGATGTCGCCGCCGGCGGCGGCGACCGGGGAGGCAGCGGGATGCGTGAGCCAGCGATCGAGACGATGCGGGAGCACCTCACCACCGAGATCGCGCGCCGGTTCGGCGCCGAGCGCGCGACGGCCCTCGCCCGGGACGCGGTCGCGCTGGCGGCGGACCTCGCGCGCGTCGCGGCGGCCGAGGTGCCGGAGGACGCCGAGCCGGCGTTCTTCCTCCGCGAGAGCGACCCAGGGTGACGGCGCCCTTCGAGCTGTCGGCGGCCGACGCGGCGGCCGCGATCCGCGCGGGCCGGCTCTCGGCCGGCGACCTGGTCTCCGCCTGCCTGGCCCGCATCGACGCCTGCGAGGCGCGGATCCGGGCCTGGGCAATGGTGGACCGGATAGGGGCGCTCGAGGCCGCCCGCCGTCTGGACGACGAGGCCCGCGCGGGCCGGTTCCGGGGGCCGCTCCACGGCGTGCCGGTGGGCCTCAAGGACATCATCCACGCGCGCGGACTCACGACGACCGCCGGCGCCCGCGGCTTCGCCGACACGGTGCCCGCGGAGGACGCCGCGTGCGTGGCCCGTCTGCGGGCGGCGGGCGCCGTGATCCTGGGGAAGGCGGAGACCACGGAGTTTGCGTTCAGCGATCCTGCGGTCACGCGGAATCCCTGGCATCCGGACCGGACGCCGGGCGGCTCGTCCGCGGGCTCGGCGGCGGCGGTGGCGGCACGGATGGTCCCGGTGACGCTCGGCTCCCAGACCGTCGGCTCCGTGCTCCGACCCGCGGCCTTCTGCGGCGTCGTCGGCGTGAAGCCCACCTACGGGCGTGTGAGCCGGCGCGGCGTCGTGCCGCTCGCCTGGTCGCTCGATCACGTGGGGGTCTTCGCGCGCTCGGTGGCGGACGCCGCACTCGTGGTCGGGGTCCTCTCCGGACACGATCCGGCGGACCCGTCCTCGGCCAACGTGCCGGCCCCCGACGTGACGGCGGTGCTCGCGGGGCCGCCCGCAAGCCCCCCGCGGCTCGGGCTCATCGGCGAGCCCTACCTCGACCGCGCGACGGACGAGGTCCGGGCGCACCTCGCCGAGGTCGCGCGCCTCCTCGAGGGGCAGGGCGCGCTCGTCGAGCCGGTGCGCCTGCCGCCCCTGATGGCCGCGATCCAGTCGGCCGTGATCACGGTGTCGCGGGCGGAGATCGGCGCTGTGCACGCGGATTCCCACCGGCGGCACGCGGACGAGTACCGGCCGCGCATCCGCGCCGGGATCGAGCTCGGGCAGTGCATCCCGGCCGACCTCTACCTGCGCGCCCAGCGGATCCGGCGGCGGGCGCGCCAGGACATGGCGCCCCTCCTGAGCCGGTACGACGCCCTCGTCATGCCGTCGGCGCCCGGGCCGGCGCCGGACCGGACGACCACGGGTGACGCCTCGTTCAACGGCCCCTGGACCGGGCTCGGGGTGCCGTCCGCGTCGGTGCCGACCGGCCTCGGTCGCGAGAGGCTCCCGCTCGGCACTCAGCTCATCGGGGCGCCGTTCGCCGAGGTCCGGCTCCTCGCCGTGGCGCGCTGGGTCGAGGCCGCGGTCGGGTTCGCGGCCACCCCACCGTCCTGAGCCCTCCCCGGTGACCCCCGGCCCGGGCTTGCGCCGGCCTCGGCCGGGCTCCCCTCCGTGCTAGACTGCCCTTGACGTGTCGCGCCATTCGGGCGTGGCCCTCGCCTCGGATAGAGCACTCTTCCGCATGTCAGGGGCGCAGAGGAAGTGCGGAAGAGTGAAAGCTCCGGGCATCGGGTCCGGGGCTCCGAAGGAGGCGCCTCCGTGGCGACCAAGCTCTTCGTCGGCGGCCTGTCCTATTCCACCACGTCCGAGAGTCTCCGGGAGTACTTCGCCCAGTGCGGCACGGTCGAGTCCGCCACGGTGATCACCGACCGGGCGACTGGCCAGTCCCGGGGCTTCGGGTTCGTCGAGATGGCGACCGAGGCGGAGGGTCAGGCAGCGATTTCGAAGCTGAACGACAAGCCCTTCGAGGGGCGGCGCCTCACGGTGAACGTCGCGAACCCGCAGGGTGCCGGTGGTGGCGGTCGCGCTGGTGGCGGACGGCCGGGCGGCGGATCGCGGCCGGGCGGTGGGTTCGGTGGCGGTGGTGGCGGTGGCTACGGCGGCGGCCCGCGCCGCACGCCCCGCTGGTAACGTAGCTCTCGCTCGGAAGGAACCGCGTCCGGGGCCCTCGTGCCCCGGGCATGCGACGACGATCACGGCGGCGCAGGGTGTCTGCCCTGCGCCGCCGTTCTCATTCGGCGCGCCGGTGCGCGCGCTCCGTCAGGGCTTCGACAGGAACGCCTTCGCCTGCGCGACCTCCGGCCGTTCCGTGTCCGCCTTGGCGGTGAGCGTCACCAGCTGGGTGTACTGGAGCTTCGCCTTGGCGAGATCGCCCGAGAGCTCGGCGGCCCGCGCCAGACCGCAGTAGCCGCGGAGGCGGTTCGGCTCCCGGAGCTGCGACGCCTCGAACTCGCGGACCGCCTCGGCCGGGCGGCCGAGGTCGAGGAGCAGCTCCCCGAGGAGCTCCCGAGCCGGCACGATCGGCCCGGGCGTCACCGGATGCTTCTCGGTGGCGTCCTCGCGGTCCGCCGCCGCCCGGGTGAGCTGCACCGCGTCGTCGTTCCGGCCCTCGGCCCGGGCGATCCAGCCCGCCACCAGGAGCCGCTGGATGTCCACCTGGTCGGCCCAGTACCCGCTCTTGGCCGCGAGCAGGCCGTCCCGGAGCGCGGCGAGCCGCGCCTGGTCGTTCCGGGCGACGGCGAGGTTTCCGCTCTTCGCCGCCGAGAGTCCGCGGCCGAAGACGAGGATCGCCTCGGCCTGCGGGAAACGCGCCCACGGGAAGTCGCCGGGCCGCAGCCCGAGCGTCGCCCCGTCGGGCCACTGACCGCGTTCGAGCGCATAGCGTGCGGGCATGGCGGCCAGGGCGAATGCCGTCGCGAAGTTCGTGACGTTCGGCTTCTCCACGGCGAGCAGCCGGTCGAGGACCCCGCGGGCCGCCCGGTCCTGCCCGAGCTGCAGGTGGGCGTAGGCCAGGTAGTCCCAGGCATGGAAGCTGTCGAAGTCGTTGTCGCTTGCGGCCGCGGAGGCGCGGTTCGAGGCGATGGAATCCTCCCAGTAGCCGCGGCGCGTGAAGATGTGGGACGGCATGTGCTGGGCGTGGGGCGCGGTCGGGGCGATGGTCGCGTAGCGCCGGGCGGCGGCGAGCCCCTTCTCCGCGATGGCCGGGTAGTCGTAGCTGTGGATCAGGTAATGTGCGGCGCCCGGGTGGTCGGGCTGCTCGCGGAACACCGCCTCCAGGATCGACGCTGCCTTCAGCTGCTGGGCGTACGTCTTGTCGGTGGCGACCGCGGTGGCGTTCAGCGCGAGCGCGTAGAAGATGGCCGCCTCGCGATCGTCGGGATACCGGGCCGCCAGCTGCTCCATCGCCTTCTCGTAGGCGACGGCGCGCGTCCGGTGCTCGACCTTGTCGTGGTCCTTGTAGAAGACCTCGATCGCGGCGATGTAGTCGACCTCCCGCGGGCTCTTCGCGCCGGCGGCGCGCGCCCGGGCGACGGCGGCCGACCCGTCGGCCAGCATCTTCGGGGAGGGCGGCCAGCCGAACGGGTTTTCGAGGGCGGCCATCGCGACGCCCCAATGCGCGATCCCGCAGGCGGGATCCTTCTGCGCGACCTCGTTGAAGGCCTTGATCGTGGCGCCCCACCAGAAGGAGTGGAGCAGGGCCACCGCGCGGGTCAGGTCCGCCTGGACCGCGGCGTCGCACGTGTTCGCGAAGTTGACCTGGCCGAGCTTCTCGTGGCCGGCGTGCTGGGCCAGGCTGGGTGTGGCGGCGACGAGTCCTATCAGGAGGACGGCGGCCGGTAGGCTTCGACGCATGGTGAGCACCTCCATGACCCGAGGCTAAGGTCGGAGCCGTCGGCGGGTCAATCGCCCCGCATGGCCCCTGGGCTGACGCCGCTGGTTCAGGGCGTGGGGCGGCGCGCCGGGAAGATCCGCAGCAGGCGGCCGGTGTCCTCCGCCACGACCACGGCGCCGTCGCCGAGGACGGCGAGGGCGGCGGGTCGGATCAGCCCCTCGACGAACCGCTCCACGGCCCCGTCCGCCCGGATCCGGAAGATCCTTCCTCCCAGGTAGTCGACCGCGTACGCGGTGTCGGCCTCGCCGGCCACGATGGGACCCGCCCCGCCCAGCTGGGCCAGCCGGACGGTGCTCCCGTCGGAGCGCAGCTGGTCGATCGAGCCGTTGCTCACGCTCGCGACCACGGCGCCCGACGTCAGGGCGGCCAGGCTGCTGTAGCGCGGCAGGACGATGCGCCGGCGGCGCAGCGCGGCCGGCGGGAACACCTTTCCCGCGTACTCGAGGTTGCGCGGCAGCGGGATCGGCTCCTCGACGCGGAGCCAGTGGACCACCGGTCCCTGGTAGGGCTCGCCGCCTTCGAGCAGGTCCTTCAGGGGATCCGCGGCGGCGTCCGCGACCGCCGCGCGTCCGGCGTAGTCGAGGATCAGGAGCCGACCTCCGCCGTCGAAGGCGAGGGCCCGCCCGTCGCCGAGCGCGTTGGCGCCCCTGGCGAAGACGGCGACCGCGCCGCCCGGGGTCACCCGGTAGACGTGACGACCTCGCGACTCGCTGACGTAGAGGTCGCCGGAGGCGGGGTGACGGGCCAGGCTGCCGGCCTCGAACGGGACGGTCGACGAGGCGAAGGGGATGGGCAGGACGGGCAGCTGGGCCGCATCGACGGGCTCGGCGCCTCCGAGAGGCACGCGGACGAGCGCGCCGGCGCCGCGATCCTGGCCCGGCGACGTGCGGGTCAAGACCCAGAGCGCGTCCGGCGCTTCGACGGCCAGATCCTGTGGCAGGCGGAGGCCGCGCGCGACGACCTCGGACTGGTAGCCGTCCGGGAGCGTCAGCTGGCGCGCGCCCCTGAGCGACGACCCGCTCCAGTCCTGCGCGGCGGCCGCGCCGGCCAGGAGAAGAAGCAGGAGCGCCGGGCGCGTCAGCTCATGAAGCGCTCGTAGCGCCCGTACTCCCGCGTCGCGTCCATGAACCACTGCACGATCTCCGGCTTGGAGCGTGGCGGGATCTCGCACGACGTCGACAGGATGAAGCCCGAATGCCGGGCGGCCGTGTCGATGCACCGTCGCACCTCGGCCTCGATCTGGGCCTGCGTGGCGCGCTCGAACAGGGTGGCGTCGACGTTGCCGATCGCGATCGCCCGTCCCCGCGCCACCTCCATGAACCGCGCGAGCTGGTCCACGTGGAGCTTCGGATCGGCCTGCTGGTCGAGGTCGAAGGACACGGTGCTGAAGCCGCAGCCGATCAGGTCCTCGTAGATGGGGTAGGTGGTGCCGCAGATGTGGGTCGTGAGGCCCACCTTCTTCGCCTTGAAGTGGTCGACCAGCTCCTTGTGGTACGGCGCGATGAACTCCCGGTAGTTGTCGGGGGAGATGAGGCTGATCGACGCGGTCGGCTCCGAGAACGACAGGCCGATCTTGGTCTTCACGATCGCGTCGCCCCAGCGCTTGCAGTACTCGGTCGCGAACCGCATCAGGTCGTGGATGAACTGGGGGTCCTCGAAGGTGTCGAGGAGCATCACCTCGGGGTTGCGCATGAGCATGGCGATGGTCCAGGGGCCCACCGCCACGGCGCCGACCGCCGTCGGGAACTTGGCCGCGACCAGCCCCTCGCAGAGCTCGAGGAACCCGGGCAGCCGCGCGTCCTTGAGCGGATCCGGGATCTCCAGGCGCGCCAGCGCGCCCTTGTCCTCCTGGAGGACGTGGCTCTCGATGGACGGGACGACGTAGTCGGAGTACTTGACCCCGCACCCCGTCGCCTCCGCCTCCTTCGCGAGGTCGTTGTACGCGAGCACCACGTCCGGCTGGTACCGGTCGTAGTAGTTCAGCATCGCCTTGATGGCCTTGGACGGGTTCGTGCAGTACTCCTCGATCGACAGCCCGTCGAGGGTCCCGGCGAAGGACGCGACGATCGGGTACACGGGGACCCGGTCGGTGAAGCTCCGCTTGTACGCGGCGACGACGTGGTCGCGCCCGGTGTAGGCGCCTCGCCCGCGCTCCGCGTCCCAGAGGCGGTTCACCTCCATGTACCTCGGCGGCAGCTTGGCCTCGTACTCCATGAACTGGGTGATCGGGTAGCGGATGCCGCCCCGGTGCGTGCCCTCCAGACCTTCGACGATGTCGGCGATCCGGGCCCAGGGAATCGCGAATGCCATCTCGTGGTCCTGCGTCTGCCCGAAGATGCGGTCGCCGGAGCAGGGGAGGATCACCTGCGACTGGCCGGTCTGCATCGTCGTCACGATGATGTCGGAGCAGACGATGCGCCCCTGGAACGAGGACGCGAGGCGGCCGCCGGTCTTCCAGAGCGACGCCTGGGTCAGCCGCATGACCTGGGCCGGGTTCGCGTAGACGACGACGACGTCGGGCTCGAACGTCGCGCGGTCGAGCGGGGCGACCAGGAGGGCGTGGTACTCGCCCGGCTGGAACTTGTCCACCGCCGCCTCGGAGCGCGCGCCCGCCTCCTTGGTCGCCGTGTACATGCCCTCGCAGAGGGTCCCCGAGTTGTAGAGGTGGGTCGGCCGGTCGAAGCCGAGGGCCGTGATCCCGAGCGAGCAGATGCTGTCGTCGCGGGTGAGCGCGATGGTCCAGCCGTACCGCCGGGCCATGTCGATGACCTGGCAGTTCATCGAGAGCTTCCCGAAGTCCCGGGCCGGCCGCCGCGCGCGCTCCGGGATGGTCTCGCCGGGGCGCAGCATCCGGATCGCGACCGGGAAGGTCTGCGGCCGGACGTAGGTCTGGATCGCCTGATCGGCGGTCTTGGTGTCCACCATGCGGGTCCCTCCGGACGCGGTGCCGGCCGCCTTCGAGAGCGCCGTGTTCCGGTCGCTGCGAGCCTACCCGTGGGGTGGGGTCCTGTCAACAAACACGCCCCCTTGCGTGGCGGATGGCGAGCGACGATGCTGGCTCCGGACGAGCCGGAAGGACACATGAGGATTCGAGTGACGACGAGGCGTCTCGGCGGGCGCGCGGCCGCGCCGGCGATCGCCGGCCTGCTGGTGGCGTCGTGGCTCTCGGCGGCGCCCGGCATCGCGGCGCCGGCGGCGCCGGAGATCGGTCGACCCGCGCCGAACTTCGCCCTGACCACTCAGCAGAGCGATCGCCTCTGGCTGACGCAGCTCCGCGGCCGGATCGTCGTGCTGGCCTTCGGATGCGCGGGGTGCGGCGCCTGCCCCGGGCTCCTCGAGCGGCTGGCCGAGGTCGAGCGCGGGCTGGGCGACGCGCCGGGCCGCCGCGTCTTCTTCGCGATGGTGACGGTCGACCCGGCGCGCGACACGCCGGCCGCGCTGCGCACGTTCGGCCGGGCGCGCGGCCTGCGCGCGCCCGCGTGGATCTTGCTCACCGAGGATCGGCACGGCCAGGTGGAGGCGGTGACACGGCTGTACGGCGTCGAGGTGCGTCGACAGGGCGACCGGGTGGACGTCGACTGCACGGTCCTCCTGATCGACGGCGCGGGAGTGCTCCGGTTCCGCTACGGCCCCGACTCGATGGATGCCCTGCCCGGTGGCCTTCGCGCCCTTCTCGGACGGCCCGCGACGCCGTGACGGGTGCCCGGGGGCGCGCGCCCGCCTGTGTCCCTTGGTGCTAGGATGGCGGCGATGCGGCGCCAGCTCTTCCTCCTCGTCCTGGTCTACGTCACGCTGGATTTTGCCAATCCTCTGATGCCGGGCGCGGTGACCTTCTCCGCGGGGTCGGTCGACGTGGTCCAGGCGGACCGGACCGCGCGGATGGCGCGCCCGGAGGCGGCTGACGCGCGCCCGCCCGCCGCGCTGCCGACCTGGACCGCGACACTCTGGGACGCGACGCCCGCCCCGTCCGTCCCAGCGTCGACCCCGGCGCCCGTCGCCACGGGCCGCTCGGCCCGCCGGGCGCCGCCTCCGTCCGATTTCGCGCCGCCCCCTCCGTCGGAAGACCACTAGCTCGCCCGCCTCGGAACGTCCCTGGGTCGCGCCGTGCTCTCGCACGGCGCCAGCGCCATTTCCCACCCGGAGGAGCGCCGAGATGCGGGTCAAGGCAGGATGGGAAGGGATCGTCCTGGGCGTGCTGATGCTGCTGGTCGCACTGTCCCTGATCCTGGGCTTCCGATACGTCACGGGTTGACGGTGGCGGATGATCCCGCCGGGGAGGTGACCGTGGGCAAGGTCGGCCGGTTCGTGACCGATCCGAAGGCCGGAGCCTTTTGCCAGATCGTTCTGGACAGCGGCGAGAAGATCCTCGTGAGCCACGACAAGGGGGGATTCAAGGGAGGCCGCCTCAGCATCGCGACGCTCAAGTGGCTCGGCCTCGCGTCGGGCGAGATGCTCTTCGAGGTCGACCTCGACACGCCCAGGGGCCAGGCGGCCCTCCGCCGGCTCACGGCCGGCGCGCCGGAGGGGACCGCCCGGGCGACGCCGCTCGGGGCCCTCGTGGAGTATGTGAAGGAGTGCCCCTCGGCGGCCGACGTCCGGCTCCGCGGCGCGGCGCTCGAATCTGGCTAGGCTACGCGGCGCGAGACGCTCGGCGCCCGACTCGAACGAGCCACGCCAGCACCACGCCCAGGTACGCGAGGGCCCCGCCGACGCGCGCCCACGCGGCGCCGTTGGCGCCCCACGCGGGCGCGAGCGCCGGGAGGAGAAGGACGAGGCCGGTGGCGCTGGCGGTGGCCGCGGCCGTGGCCGCTCCGGGCTGGCCGCTGCCGAGCATCGCCGGCGTCGCCCAGAGCGTGGCCACGGCGATTCCGGTGGCGAGGAGCAGCAGGCGGAACGGCGCCACCGCGTCGGCATAGCCGGGACCCAGAGCGAGGCCGACGAGCCAGGGGGCGCCGACGACGCCCACGAGGACGACGGCTCCGGTGAGGACCACGAGGCCCCCGACCATCTGGCGGAGCAGCCGGAAGAACTCCCCGCGGTTCTCGAGCCAGGCGCGCGCCAGTTGGGGGAAGGCGGCGAAGTAGAGCGGATCGCTCAGGTCCTCGAGGACGCGCGCCAGCCGGAGCGCCGCCCCGTAGACGCCGACCTCCGCTGCCGTCCGGAAGTAGCCGAGCAGCAGGAGGTCGAGGCGGCGCATCGCCACCTTCAGCGTGGCCCGGACGCTGCTGTGGCCGAGGAAGGCGAGCATGCCTCGCCAGTACGGACGGACGGCCCGGAGGGATGCGCTCGCGCGGGCCGGCCAGAGCTGCGCGCGGACCTCGCGGCTCGCCAGCGCCAGCAGGATCAGGGCGCCGACGACGTCGGCGGCCAGGTGGGCGACCAGGACTCCGCCGACACGGGCTCCGGCGGCCACGGCCGCGACCACCAGCCCGAGGCGACTGACCGCCTCGACCGCCGAGCAGAGGCCCAGCACGCGGAATCGGTCGAAGACCCGCATCACGGCGCGGGCGGTCCGGTCGAATGCGCTGATCACCAGGGTCGCCGCGCCGAGCACGATCAGCGGCTCGAGCGACGGATCCCCGAAGAGCCGTGTTGCGATCCAGGAGGACGTCGCCCAGACGAGGCCGAAGCCGAGGGCGGCGACCGCCGCTTCCAGCGCGACGGCGATCTCCAGCGTTGCGAGGGCCACGCCCGTCTGGCCGCGGCTCGTGAACTCGCTCAGGTACCGGGTCACCGCCTCCCACGCCCGGACGTCCACGACCAGGTGGGCGACCCCGACCACGCTCCACACGAGGGTGAGCCGGCCGAACTCCCCGGCGCCGAGCCCGCGCGCGGCGATCAGCGTCGCCAGGAACTCGGCCGCGAGCACCACGCCGTCTGACGCGAGCAGCCACCCGGCGTTCCGCAGGAGCCGGCGAAGTGCGGGGTCGAGGTCCGCGAGGCGCCGCCCCGCGGCGGCGCGCGGCCGCCCGCGACCCTCGGCTTCAGGGTCGGCCGTTGGCGTCGACGCGATCGGTCTGGGAGGGCAGGCGGGCCAGCTCGGCGAGGAGGCGCCCCGCCCAGCGGTAGATGTTGTACTCCCGCACGATCTGGCGCATGCGCCCCATGCGGCTTCGCCGCTCGCCGGCCGGCATCTCGACGGCGGTCCGGATGGCCGCGGCCATCTCGTCGGTGTCGTAGGGGTTGACGAGGACGGCGTCCCGGAGCTCGCGCGCCGCGCCGGTGAACCGACTGAGGATGAGGACGCCGTCGTCGTCGTCCCGGACCGACACGAACTCCTTGGCCACCAGGTTCATGCCGTCGTGGAGCGACGTCACCATCACGAAGTTGGCCCAGCGGTAGAAAGGCCAGACGTCCCGGTGGTCGTGGTGACCCTTGAGGAGGACGATCGGCCGCCAGTTCGCGCTGGCGAGCTCCCCGTTGATCTCGCCCGCGAGCTGGTCGAGCTCTTCCTCCAGCGCGCGGTAGCGCGTGATGCGGCTCCGGCTCGGCGCGGCGAGCTGGACGAACGTGAGCCGCCCGCGGTAGTCGGGGTTCTGGACGAAGAAGCGCCGGATCGCGGCGAAGCGCTCCGGCAGGCCCTTCGTGTAGTCGATGCGCTCCACGCCGACGCCCAGGAACTCCACGTCGAGGCCGAGCTCCTGGAGCAGGGCGGCGCGGGTCGTGGCGGGCGGCTCGTCGACGAACCGGGGCGCCACGCTGATCGGGAAGGGCTTGACCAGCGTTTCGTGCTGGCCCCGCGCCACCGAGAAGTGCTCCCAGTCGATCCGCGCCTCGACGACCCGGTCCACCGTCTCGAGGAAGTTGTTGCAGTGGTACTGCGTGTGGAAGCCGACGAGATCGGCGCCGAGCATCCCGTCGAGGATCTCCGTCTGCCACGGGCAGATGCCGAACGCCTCGGAGTTCGGCCACGGGATGTGCCAGAAGAGCGCGACGTGGGCGTCCGCCCGCTTCTCCTTGATGAGCCGCGGCAGGAGCGCGAAGTGGTAGTCCTGGATCAGGACGGCCGGATTGTCCGTCTCGGCGATCACCTCGAGCACGGCGTCCGCGAACTTCGCGTTGACGTTCTGGTACTGCCGCCAGTCCTCGGGCCGGAAGGTCGGCCGCGCGTGGACGATGTGGCAGAGCGGCCACATGCCCTCGTTCGCGAAGCCGTAGTAGTAGCCGGCCTCCTCCTCCTCCGACAGCCACAGGCGCTTCAGGGCGTACCGGGGGGCGTCGGGCGGGAGCCGGACCATCCCGCGCTCGTCCACGACCTCCCGGTCGGCGTCCCCGCTGGCGTGGGCCACCCAGACGCCGCCGCAAGCCCGCATGACCGGTTCCATGGCGGTCACGACACCGCTGGCCGGCGTGAGCGTGACGACCTTGCGGTTTCGCCAGATGTGGCTGACCGGCTCCCGGTTCGAGACGACCACCAAGGGCCGGTCCCCGAGCCGGGAGCGGGCGAACTGAGCGAGCCGCTCCTCCGTCCAGACCGCCTCCCCGCGGAGGCGGAGCCGCGCCTCCTCGGCGATCGCGGTGCGCGCTCGGGCCAGGCTTCGTGCCAGGTCGCTCACCTCCGACGCGAGGGGGCCGAAGAGCGTCGGGTCCGGCATGACAGGCGGCGGGGTGGGCTGTCCGGCCCGGAGCTGCCGGGCCCATTCCGCCATGAGCTGGACGGGAGCGGTCACGCTCCGCCGCAACACCACCAGGGTCACCAGAGTGAGCGCGGCCACGAGCACCAGGAACCGCATCGCCTGGAGCCGGACGACCTCGGCGATCTCGCGCTCGATCGGGCTCGCGTCGAGAAAGATCGCGAGCACGCCGCGCGGGCGCTCGTCGGCGAGCAGCGGCACGGCGTACTCGTACATCGGGCGGTCCCCGAGGGTCCGGAATCCGTGCTGGGGCGCGACGGCCGACAGCGCCTCGGCGACGGATGGGGAGGCCTGCTGCCGCGGTACCCAGTCGGGGGAGGCCGCGACGAGCCGGTTCGACCGGTCGTAGACGGCCACGCCGCGCCCGGGGTCGGCGAAGCGCTGGACGATCCGCGCGATCTGGGCGTGGGAGCCCTTCTCGATGAGAGGCTCGACCGCCTCCTTCAGGCTCTCGCCGAGCAGCCACGCGCGCCGCTCGAGGTCGGTGGTCAGCCGGGCGCGCTCCCGCGCCACCGCCACATAGCCGAATGCGGCCAGGATGACGATCAGGGGAACCCAGATGGCCGCCAGCAGCCTCAACTTCAGGCGCATGTTCTAGTATAGCCACCAACAGGCCGCGTGCGGACGGCGAGGTTGGACCCGCCTCCTCCCGCAGGATCTGGTCACCGGCCGCCCCGGGCGCCTATAATTCCCCCGCCTTGCGGTGGCGCGAGGGTGGGGGAGGCCTCAATGAAGAGCAAGGACCTGCTCGTCGCCCTGTTCGCGCTCGGAGTCATCCTGCTGTCCTGGCCCTTCCTGACCGTGGTCAACCGGCCGTCGGCGGTGCTCGGGATCCCGACGCTGGTGGCGTACCTCTTCGCCGTGTGGGCCGGCATCATCGTCGTCCTGTTCTGGCTGACGGGCGGGCGCGACTCGAGTTGACGGGCGAGCGGCCTCCCCGCCGGCGGATCGGCCCATGAGCTGGCTCGACTACGGGCCTCTCCTCTCCATCGTCGTCGGCTACCTCCTCTTCCTCTTCGGCGTCGCCTACTGGGCGGAGCGCACGCGCCGGCTCGAGCGACCCCGCCTGCAGATGCTCACCTACGTCCTCACCGCCTCGGTGTACTGCACGGCGTGGACCTTCTACGGCAGCGTCGGGCTCGCCGCCAACCAGGGCCTCGAGTTCCTGACCATCTACCTCGGACCGGCGCTCCTGGCGCTCCTCTGGCCGGTCCTGCTCCGCCGGCTCGTGCGCATCGTCAAGGAGCAGCGGATCACGTCGATCTCGGACTTCATCTCGAGCCGCTACGGCAAGTCGGCGCCCCTCGGCGCGCTGGTCGCCGCGCTCGTCGTGCTCGGCCTGATCCCCTACATCGCGCTCCAGCTCCAGGCGGTCTCGCAGTCATTCAAGGTGATGATCCGGCAGGAGGCGATCCTCGACCGGTTCGACCCGACGCTCCTCGTCGCCGTGGTCCTCGGACTGTTCGGGATCCTCTTCGGCGCCCGGAATCCCGACTTCACGAAGGCGCAGCGCGGGCTCCTGACCGCGGTGGCCGTCGAGTCGGTGGTGAAGCTCCTGGCGTTCCTCATCGCCGGCGCCTACGTGACGTGGATCCTTTTCGACGGCTTCGGCGACCTCTTCGGCCGGATGCTGGCCGACCCGGCGCTGAGCCGCCTGATCACCCTCGGGGAGCCGCCGGCGGCGTCCTTCTCGCGCTGGACCGCGATGCTGATCGTGTCGATGATGGCCGTGGTGTTCCTGCCCCGGCAGTTCCACGTTCTGGTGGTACAGAACCAGGACGAGCGCCACGTCGCCGCCGCGTCGTGGATGTTTCCGCTCTATCTCTTCCTGATCAACATCTTCGTCATCCCGATCGCCGTGGCCGGTCTCCTGCTGCTCCCGCGGACGCAGGCCGACCAGTACGTGCTCCTGCTGCCGCTCTCGGCCGGGAACCAGGCGCTGTCGATTCTCGTGTTCCTCGGCGGCTTCTCGGCGGCCACCGCGATGATCGTCGTGGACTCGCTCGCCCTGTCGAAGATGCTGACCAACGACATCGTCGTGCCGATCCTGCTGCGCAACCGGAGCCGCGACATCTACCGCGCGAGCCTGCGCTCGATGCGCTTCTGCATCCTCCTCGTCGTGTTCCTGGGATACGGCTGGGCGGCGCTGGCGGCCGGGCGCTTCCTGCTGGTGGAGATGGGCCTGCTCTCGTTCGTGGCGGTGACCCAGTGCGCGCCGGCGATCCTGCTCGGGCTCGTGTGGCCGCGGGGCAACCGAAGCGGAGCGTTCGCGGGGATCTCGGCCGGCTTCGCCCTGTGGTTCTACACGCTGATCATCCCCGTGCTGGTGAAGGAGGGCGTCCTCGCCGCGTCGATCGTGGAGGCGGGCCCGTTCGGGGTGGAGTGGCTACGGCCGACGCACCTCCTCGGCCTGACGGGGCTGGACTCCCTGAGCCACGGGATCTTCTGGTCCCTCCTGGGCAATCTTGGCGCCTATGTCCTCTTCTCGCTCGCCACGCGCCAGGATGCGGAGGAGCGGCTCCAGGCGGCGGCGTTCACCGGACGGTTCCCGGGCGCGACGATGCCAATCGACCGGACGATCCTCACGCCGCGGGAGATCGAGCGCATCGTCCAGCACTACGTGGGCGATCCCGAGGCGGCGGTCATCGCGGGGGAGATCCTCGGCACCAAGGCGCCGGGCGACCTCACGCCGCCCGAGCTCCTCGAGCTCCGGATCCGGCTCGAGAAGCGCCTGGCCGCCTCGCTGGGCGCGGCCGCCGCGCGCTTCATCGTGGAGGACCGCTTCACGCTCTCCCAGGGCGAGGCGGAGCGCCTGGTGGAGTCGTTCCAGGAGCTCCGCCAGTCCTTGCGGACGACCGAGGAGGAGGTCCAGCGGGGCGAGCGCCTGCTGGCAAGCGTCGTGCGCAGCGTCGACGACTGCATCTTCACCACCGACACCCGGGGCCGGCTCGTGACGGTCAATCCCGCCGGGGAGCGCCTGTTCGGCGCCGCGCAGGCTGAGCTGGGGGGTGCGCCCTGGTGGGGGCTCCTGGTCGCGGGGCCCGGCGTGTCCGAGGGGCGGACCGGCCGGGTGTTCGAGGGCGCCTACGCGTGGAAGGGCGAGGTGCGGGCGCGGACCCGCGGTGGCCGTGAGTTCCCGGCCTACCTGGCCGTGGCCCCGATCTTCGATCCCGGCGGCCAGGTCCTCGGGACGGTCGGCGTCCTGCGGAACCTGACGGAGCAGCACGAGATGCAGCGCCGCCTGATCCAGCAGGAGACCCTGGCCTCGCTCGGGCAGATGGCGGCGGGCGTGGCGCACGAGATCCGCAACCCGCTGGGCGGGATCAAGATGGCGATGGCCGTCCTCGCGAAGCACAACGGCGACGCCCTCTCCCGGGAGATGGCCGAGAGCATGCGGTCGGGGGTCGCGGACATCGAGACGATCGTGAGCCATCTCCTCGACTACACGCGGGAGACTCGCCTCGACCGCCAGGCGTTCGACGTGGAGCGGATCGTGCGCGAGGTGGTCGAGCAGCTGGGCGCGGAGGCCCGGGCGCGCGGCGTCACGCTGTCCAGCCAGGCGTTCCCGGGCGTGGTCGTGGCACTCGTCGACGGCCGCCGGCTGCGGCAGGTCCTGGTGAACGTCACGCGCAACGGTATCGAGGCGGCCGAGCGGCGCTTCGGCGGCCACGTCGGGGTGACCTGTCACGGCCGCGACGGTGTCGTCGTGCTCGAGGTCGTCGACAACGGCGTCGGGATCTTGCCCGAGGACCAGGAGCGGATCTTCCTCCCGTTCTTCACGACGAAGCCGACGGGCACTGGACTCGGGCTTGCCATCGTGAAGAAGATCGTGGACCTTCACGCCGGAGAGATTCGCGTCACGTCGGAGGCGGGGCGGGGGACGCGCGTGGTGATCTCCCTGCCCGCAGGAGTGCTGGATGAAGCGACGAGTGCTGATCGTCGAGGATGACGAGGTCTTCCTGCGGCCGCTGCGGCGTGCCCTGGAGCTCGAGGGCTTCGACGTGCTGACCGCATCCAGCGGCGAGGAGGCCCTGGACCTCCTGAAGCGCGAGGACGTCGAGCTGGCTCTCACCGACCAGCGGCTGCCGGGCATGGACGGCGTGCAGGTCGTGCGGCAGCTCAAGGCCGAGCATCCCGAGATCGGCGTGGTCATGATGACCGCGTACGGGACCATCGGCGCCGCCGTCGAGGCGACCCGGCTCGGGGCCGAGGACTACCTGGTGAAGCCGTTCGAGCCCGACGAGATCCTCCTGGTCCTGCGGCGGGCGCTGGAGTTCCGCGAGCTGCGGGCGCAACGTCGCCGGTCGCTCCGCCGATACCAGGAGCGCTTCACCCTCACGAACCTCGTGGCGAACAGCCCCAAGATGCTCGACATCCTGGCGGTCCTGCGGGAGGTCGCGCAGCTCGACACGACCGTCCTCATCCACGGGGAGACGGGCGTCGGCAAGGAGCTCCTCGCCCGGACCCTCCACTTCACGGGGCCCCGGCGCGACAAGCCCTTCGTCGCGGTGAACTGCGCCGCGATCCCCGAGGAGCTGTTCGAGTCGGAGCTCTTCGGATACCGCCGGGGCGCGTTCACCGGCGCGACCGAGCCGCGACGCGGGCACTTCCAGCTGGCGAGCGGCGGCACGCTCCTCCTGGACGAGATCGGCGAGATGCCGCTCGGGCTGCAGTCGAAGCTCTTACGCGCCATCGAGGAGAAGAAGATCACTCCGATCGGCGCGGAGCGCCCCGTCGACATCGACGTCCGCTTCATCGCCACCACGAACCAGGACCTCCGCGAGGCCGCGGAGCGCGGGGCGTTCCGGCGCGACCTGTTCTACCGGCTGTCGGTGTTCCCGCTCCGCGTGCCGCCGCTGCGCGAGCGCGTCGAGGACATCCCGCCGCTCGCCGCGCACTTCCTCGTCGAGAGCGCCCGGCGCTGCAAGAAGAACGTCCGGAGCTTCACCCCCGCCGCCCTCGAGGCCCTGGTCCGGTACCCGTGGCCCGGGAACGCGCGCGAGCTCGAGAACGTCGTCGAGCGCGCGGTGATCACCGCGCGCGAGGACGTGATCGCCGACGTGGCGCCCTTCCTGGCGCCGAGAGGCGCGGACCGCGCCATCGTGGACCTGACGCTGCCCTTCCGGGACGCGAAAGCGCGCGTGGTCGAGGAGTTCGAGCGGGCCTACGTGGCCGGCGTCCTCGGGCTCCATGCCGGAAAGCTCTCCGCCGCCGCCCGCCACGCCGACATGGACAACAAGAACCTCTGGGAGAAGATGGTGCGCTACGGCCTCCGCTCGCGGGCGGCCGCAGGGGAGCCGCCGCCGGACGGCGCTCCCTGACCTAGGGCCCCGGAACCCCGCCGGTCTCGGTCCCGGGGGCATGGCCGGTCCGAATATTGGCCGCGGCTGTCCCATCCTCCCACTTCCCACCACGTACCGGCGGCGACCTCGACATCGTCGGGAGCCTGGCCTCGATCCCGGCGTCGAGTTCCATGGTATCGAGGCCATGGTTCGCGGGCCATTGAGGGATGGCCTCCGTGTCTACCGCAGAGACTAACAGCGAACTGCGAATAACTACAGTGAGAACGGCCGCCACCACGCGTCTAGCACGCTCCCTGCTACAGTCCCCCGCCGATGAGGATCTGGCTTCCCGGCTGGGCCCTGCTGCTCTATCTGGCGATCGACCTCGCCAACCCCTTCGTGCCCGGCGCTTTCCGGTTTACTCCCGAGGAGGGGTTCGTCTGGGTCGAAGGGATGTCTCCCGGTCGCGAGGGGGCGCGGAGCGGGGTTGCGGCGGCGAGCGTGCGAGCTCGGGCTTCGCACGTGCCAGCGTCCTCCGGGGAGCTGCAGGCCCCCACCGAGCCTGTCCGGGCGTGGCGCCTCACGACCTGGCTCACCCGTGTCCGGACCGGCGACCCTCCAGCTCGGGACCTCCCGCCGCCCGGTTCCGACGACCACTAGGCCCCCATCCGCCGCTCGCACTGACCGTCACGACGAGCGCAACGCTGCGTTCGCGGTGCGCCCGTCCAGCATCGTTCTCGGAACGGTGAGTGAGCTGAGAACGTCGTGGAGCGCGCGGTCATCGTCGCGCGCGAGGACGTGATCGCCGACGTCGCGCCGTTCCTGGCGCCAAGCGGCGCCGACGGCGGTCGTCGATCTGACCCTGCCGTTCCGCGAGGCGAAGGCGCGGGTGTCGAGGAGTTCGAGCGGGCCTACGTGGCCGGGGTGCTGGGGCTGCACGGCGGCAAGCTCTCCGCGGCGGCCCGTCACGCCGACATGGACAACAAGAACCTCTGGGAGAAGATGGTGCGCTACGGCCTTCGCTCGCGGGCCATCGCGGGCGAGCCGCCGCCAGAATCTCTTCCTGAGTCCCGGCTGACCCTGGGTTCCGGCACCACTCGTTTCGCGGTCCCGGTGCCATGAGCCACCGGGATCCTCCGCAATCCTCAGTCATTCCGAACACTTGCTGAGCCGTTTTCGCTGGCATGGCGGGTGCTTCCTCCCTTTCGGGTACGGGTCGAGATCTCCGACAGCCCCAGGGCTGTCCAGTCCCCCCGAACATCGGAGGAAGCAATGCGCGCAGCGAAGGTTCCGCTCAACGAGCTCCGTCGCGTCGTCGTCGCGGCCTCCGTCGGCAACATCATCGAGTGGTACGACTTCTACATCTTCGGGAGCCTGGCCGCGATCCTTGCGGTCAAGTTCTTCGAGAAGGGCCACCCGGTGGCGGCCTTTCTCAGCACGGTGGCGATCTTCTCGGTCGGCTTCCTGATCCGGCCGCTGGGGGCGTTCTTCTTCGGCTGGCTCGGTGACAAGGTCGGCCGGAAGTACACCTTCATCGTCACCCTGACCGGCATGGGTCTGGCGACGGCTCTCATCGGCTTCGTGCCCACCTACCAGTCGATCGGCCTCGCCGCGGCGTTCATTCTCTTCGCCCTGCGCCTGATCCAGGGTCTCTGCCTTGGCGGGGAGTACGGCGGCGCATCACGTACGTCGCCGAGCACATCGAAGACGAGCATCGCGGGTACTACACCGGGTGGCTCCAGACGTCGCCGACCCTCGGCATCGTCGTGTCGCTCGCGACGATCATCAGCATCCGGACCTATCTTGGCGTCGAGGCGTTCAACGACTGGGGCTGGCGGCTGCCGTTCATCATCTCGCTTCTGCTGGTCGCCATCGCGATCTGGATCCGGCTCTCGCTCGGCGAGACGCCGATCTTCCAGGACATGAAGGCGCGGGGTCGCACTACCACCAACCCCTGGCGCGAGGCGTTTCTCAGCAGCAACTTCAAGTACGTGGCGATCGCCAGCGTGGTCGTGCTAGGGGCAAGGCTGCGTCTGGTACAGCGGACAGTTCTGGGCGCTGTACTTCCTGCAGACGGTCAAGAAGCTCGACGTGCTGACGTCGAGCTGGATCGTCGGCATCGCGCTCCTGATCGCGACCCCGACCTTGATCTTCTGGGGCTGGCTCTCCGACAAGATCGGCCGAAAGCCGATCATCCTCGGCGGGATGGCCCTGGCCTCGCTCGACCTACTACCCGCTCTACATCCGCGCTCGGAAACTACACGAACCCCGGAGCCGTCAACTACCCGATGGCCATTCTGATCGTGGTGATCCTGGTCAACTACGTTGGCATGACCTACGGCCCGATCGGGCGTTCCTGGCCGAGTTCTTCCCCAGCCGCATCCGCTACACGTCGGTGTCGGTGCCCGTACCACATCGGCAACGGCTGGGGTGGCGGCCTGGTCCCGATCGTCACGACCTCGATGTACCTCTCGACCGGCAGCGTGGGCTACGCGCTGATCTATCCCATCGTGGTGCCGGCGGTCATGTTTCTCATCGCGATCTTCGTGATGCCGGAGACTCGCAAGCACAGCATCTGGGAAGAAGGGGCGATCGAAGCGAGCCGCAGTCGCAGCCTCAGCCGGGTAGGCAGGACTAGGGGCTCTGCACGGCTTGTCGGTGCGGGGCCTTTCCTTCATGCAGAGTGCTGAGTGCCGAGCGATTGATGACCATGGTAAGGAACCATGGTACTGAAACCGTAGGGTAGTTGAGCGACTCCAAGGATGCGACTGATCCAACTCTCGGATTTGCCTGAAGAATCAGGATGAGTCGGTCTAGCACGCTCCCTGCTTGCAGTCATCCCCCGATGATCAGGAGGCTTCCAAGTTGGGCCGTGCTGATCTACCTGGCGATCGACCTCGCCAACCCCTTCGTTCCCGGTGCCTTCCGGTTCACCCCGAGATGGGCTTGTCTGGGTGGAAGCACGTTCGGCGTGCGCGAGGCGCCGAGGCAAAGTCTCGCAGACAGAGAGTCCGCTCGATCTCTCCCGCGCCGGTGTCCGACGGCGGTCTTCTCGCCACTGGAGCGCCCGCACCCCGCTGGGTACCTCGCTGTCTGGCTGGTCCGCGTCAGGACCGGCGATCCTCCGCGCGGACCTCCCTCCGTCCGACTCCGACGACCACTAGGCCCCGTCCGCCGACGCGTGCTGCACGAGAGCGCAGCGGTTGCGTCGGAGGGCTCCATGGCCGACCTGAGTGAACGTCAGAAGCAGGAGTACTGGCGGTACAACATCAAGCTCACCACCATCCTGCTGACGATCTGGTTCGTGGTGACGTATCTGATCTCGGGCCTGTGGGCGAGCTGGCTCAACCAGTTCTCGTTCCTCGGTTTCCCGCTCGGCTACTACATGGCGGCCCAGGGGGCGCTCGCGATCTTCGTCATCGAGATCGCCGTCTACGCCCGCCTGATGAACCGTAAGGACATCGAGTTCGGCATCCGCGAGGAGGGCTAGCCGCCATGGGGATCAGCCTCCAGAGGATCTTCGGACTCTACACGGTCGGGTTCCTCGGCGTCACCATCCTGATCGGCATCGGTGAGGCGATCGGGCTGTTCAGCAACCAGATGATCGGCTGGATCTTCATGGCGCTGTCGCTGGCCATCTACGTCGTGATCGGCGTGCTCACCCGGACGTCCAATCCCGACCAGTACTACGTGGCCGGGCGCGGCGTGCCCGCGGTGTACAACGGGATGGCCACCGGATCCGACTGGATGTCGGCGGCGTCGTTCATCTCGATGGGCGGGGCGCTCTCCGCCCAGGGCTTCGCCGGGCTTGCCTACGTCATGGGCTGGACGGGCGGTTATCTCCTGCTCGCCGTCCTGCTCGGCCCGTACCTTCGCCAGTTCGGGGCGTACACCATTCCGGACTTCCTGGGGGCGCGTTTCGGCGGCAACATCCCCCGGGTAATCGGCGTGATCGCCGCGATCGCCTGCTCGTTCACCTATCTGATCGCGCAGGTGACTGGGGTGGGACTGATCGTTTCCCGGTTCGTCGGCCTCGACTTCAACGTCGGCGTCTTCGTCGGGCTCCTGGGCGTGCTGTTCTGCTCGGTACTCGGCGGGATGAAGTCCGTCACGTGGACCCAGGTGGCCCAGTACATCATCCTGATCATCTCGTACCTGGTTCCCGTCGTGTACCTGTCGTGGACCATTTTCGCGATTCCGATCCCGCAGCTGACCTACGGCCGGCTTCTCCATCAGAACAACACCCGTGCGCTCCAGATCACCGGCGACGCCAAGGAGAAGGAGACGCGGGGGCTCTGGCAGAAGGAGGCCGACGAGGCCAACGCCAAGATCAAGGCCGGCGGCCTGCCGGACGCCGACGTCGACAAGCTCAAGGCCCAGGCCACCCTCGCGGCGCGCCAGGCGATCGCGCCAGCGACCAGCGAGACCGCGCAGTTCGGCCGCTACCTCACGGTGCCGAGCGGCGTCGGCATGTGGAACTTCCTCGCGCTGACGTTCTGTCTCATGGTGGGGACCGCGGGCCTGCCCCACATCCTGACTCGCTACTACACCACGCCCTCCGTGCGTCAGGCGCGCACCTCCGTGGCGTGGTCCCTGTTCTTCATCTTCCTGCTGTACTTCACGGCGCCGGCCTACGCCGCCTTCGCGCGGTTCACGATCTACGCGAAGCTGGTGGGGACCCAGATCAAGGAGCTGCCGCGCTGGATCACCCTCTGGGCGCCGGCCGGCCTGTTCAGCGTCGTCGACAAGAACGGCGACGGCATCGTGCAGTGGGCGGACTTCGTGATCCGGTCAACCGACTTCGTCGTGCTGTCGATGCCGGAGATCGCGGGGCTGCCGTTCGTGATCACCGGCCTCGTCATGGCCGGCGGCCTGGCGGCGGCCCTGTCCACCGCCGACGGCCTCCTCCTGACGATCGCCAACGCGATCTCCCACGACCTCTACTACAACGTCATCAACCCCCGGACCTCGCTGGCCGTGCGATTGACGATCACCAAGGTCCTGCTGATCGTCACCGCGCTCGTGGCGGCGTACGTCGCCACGTACCGGGTGGCGATCATCGTCGAGCTGGTGGCCTGGGCGTTCAGCCTGGCCGGCGCGTCGTTCTTCCCCGCGCTGGTGATGGGCATCTGGTGGAAACGCGCCAACAAGACCGGGGCGTGCTGGGGCATGGTCGTCGGCCTCGGCGTCACGGCCTACTACATGATCGGAAGCCGGTTCTACGGTGTGTCGTGGTTCGGCACCCAGACGATCGCCTCGGCGATCTTCGGGCTGCCGGCCGGCATCCTCACAATCTGGATCGTGTCCCTCCTGACGGCGCCGCCGCCCCGGGAGGTGCAGGATCTCGTGGTGAGCGTGCGGTATCCGAAGTCCGGCCAGGCCTACAGGGGCGATCCGCTCGGTCGCGACGTGGCCAGCGCCGCCCGCTAGCGGTCGACTGACGTCACCCGGGGGGCGGGGCGCCTGGCGCGTCCCGCCCCCTGGTATCATGCGCCCGTGATCGGGTCAGAACTGCTCGTGCGTCTCCTCCACACCCTCAACGTGGTGGTCCCGCTCGTCTTTTTCATGGCCTCGATCTATCTCGGCCTCCACATTCTGTTCGCTCGCCTGATCAATCGGCCGGACAGCCCGGTCCTCTGGTTCTTCTCGGTGGTTACCGGGCCGCTGACGCGCCCCGTGCGGAGGCTTCTGGGGGTCGCCACACCGGAGCGCCGGGTGCGCCTGGCCGCTCTCGGTGTCTACGTGGCGCTCTGGCTCGGCTCCCGGATCCTGCTCGCCCACTGGCTCGGGTCACGCGGCCCGATAGCCTGAGCGAGACGGGCTCCATGCTGGCGCTCGCCGCCGCCAACGTGTTCGGAGCGGTCGCGTTTGCCGGCGTCTACGCGCGCCGGATCGAGGTTTCGCGACGCCCCGGCAGTGTTCATGGTTGCCGTGCTCCTGGCGTTCGTCGGAGTGACCGCGCTCTGGGTCTACGTCGAGCAGTGGTCCCGAGCGCTCGAGGCGATCCGCCGGATCGGGCGAGGGGCCATCGCGCTCCTGATGGTCGTGATCGGCCTGCCGATGGTCGTGCTGATGCCGCTGTTCTGGCTGGAGAGCCAGCTTCCGCCCGAGGCGGTACCGGCGCTCCATCTCGGATCCGTGATGGCGCTGCTCCTGGTCTCGCTGGCCCTCGTCGTCGCCACGAACGTCGCCGGCGCTCTCGTGGCGACGGGGCTCGGCATCCTTCGACGGTGGCGGGCCGGCCGGGGACCCTGAGGAAAGGCGTCCGATCGTGAGCCCACGAGGACGTCTCGCTCTTCCTCCATCCGGTCCGCGAGTTCATCGCGCGGCCGCCCGTGACCGCGAGCCCGCGCACGCTTGTTCAGGCGCTCGCCCGCCAGATGGCGGCGGCCGGAATCGGGTCGGTGGTCATCGCCGGTGACGACGGCACGCCCACCGGGATCGTGACGGATCGAGACCTTCGGACGAAGGTCGTCGCGGCCGCCCGCGACCCGACGGCGACGACGGCGGCCGACGTCATGTCGACCCCGCTCGTCAGCGTGGCCCCGGCGACCTACGGCTTCGAGGCGCTCCTCGAGATGACCCGGCGCGGAATCCACCACCTCGCGGTCGTGGAAGAGGGACGCCTCCTCGGCGTCGTGTCGAGCAACGACTTCCTCCGGCTGCACGCGACGCACCCGGTGACGATGGCCCGCGAGATCGCCTCGGCGCCGTCCGTCGACGATCTCGCGCGGCTCGGCGGGCGGGTCACCGCGCTGGTGCGCCGGCTGGTGGACGAGGGCGGGACGCCGTACGACGTCGGGCGGATCGTCGCCGAGCTGAACGAGCGGATGATGCAGCGGGTGGTCGAGCTGGTCACCCGGGCCGGTCGCGCGCGGCCGGCCCGCCGCCCGCCCCGTTCTGCTGGCTCGCCTTCGGGAGCGAGGCCCGGCAGGAGCAGACGCTTCGCACGGATCAGGACAACGGGCTCGCGTACGCCGACCCGTCACCGCGCGACGCCGCGGCGGTCGCGGCCTACTTCGCGCGGCTCGCCGGCGGAGGTCAACGGGGCGCTCGTCCGGATCGGGTTCCCGGAGTGCCCGGGGCGAATCATGGCCTCGAACCCAGAGTGGTGCCAGCCGGTCGGCGTCTGGACGAGTCGGTTTCGCGGCTGGATGCAGGAGAGCGGTCCCGCGGAGGTGCTCGCGGCCTGCATCTTCTTCGACCTTCGGTCGACGGCGGACACGACGACGCTGGCTCGAGCCTCCGCGACGGTGATCCGGACCGAGGCGCCGGGCGCGCGCCGCCTGCTGGGTCTCCTCGCGCGCGACGTGGTGGAACGGCCCGTCGCCCTCACGGTCTTCGGGAATCTCCGGGTGGCGCGGAGCGAGCCGCATCGCGGCACCGTCGACCTCAAGGGCGGGGGCGGGCTTCAGCTCGTCGGCGCCGCGCGGGTCCATGCCCTGGCGCTCGGCCTCGAGGAGACGAACACGGTCGACCGGTTCCGAGCGGCGGCCGCGCGGGAGGTGTACGGCGAGGCCGAATGCCGCGACATCACGGACGCCCATCAGTTCCTCCAGCGGCTCCGGCTCGTCCACCAGCTGGATCGTCTGGAGCGCGGCGAGCCGGCCGACAACCGGATCGGCCCGGCGCGGCTGTCGCACGCGGAGACGGTGCTCCTGCGCGACGCGCTCCGCACCGTCGGCCAGGTGCAGGGGGGCCTCCGGGAGCGCTACGCGACGGACCTGCTCCAGTGAGGGGCCTGGCTCGCTGGCTTCGCTGGCGCACGGCCCTGCCCCGGGACCGCCGGCCGCTCGCGGCGCTGCTCGACGACTTCGTGGCCATCGACCTCGAGACGACGGGGCTCGATGCGACCCGGGACGCCGCCGTCGCGGTGGCGGTCGTGCCGTTCCGGGGCGGCCAGGCCATTGACGGTTATGAGACGCTCGTCAACCCCGGCCGGCCCATCCCGGTCACCTCCACGCGGATCCACGGGATCACGGACGAGATGGTGAGGACCGCGCCACGCCTGAGCGAGGTTCTGGACGACATCGAGGGCGTCCTCGGAGGTCACGCCGTCGTCGGTCATGGTGTGGCGTTCGACCTGGCCATTCTCGAGCGGGCCCGCCGGGCCCATCACCGCCCCGCTCTACCGAATACCGCGCTGTGCACGATGCGCCTGGCCGCCGCCCTCCACCCCGGGTGGGTGGACGTGACCCTCGAGGCGCTCGCGGCGCGACTCGGCGTACCGGTGGTGGGCCGCCACACGGCTCGGGGGGACGCCATGGTGGCCGGCGCGCTGATGCTCGGGCTCCTGCCCGAGCTCGCGCGCCGAGGCCACCGCACCCTCGCCGACGCGGCGTGGCTGCAGCGCAGCGTGCTCCTGTAGCCAAAGCCTGACCCCGTCCATCGGGCCAATCTCTTGTGGGCGGGGCCGATTTCAGCGATTCTGAGACTCACCGACGCCGTCGCGCCGGGAACGGGCCACCACCACCAAGGAGCCGACGATGCCCACGGGATTCGATGCGCGTGCCTACCTGCCGCGCGAGACCTACGATGCGATCACCGACGTCCGGGTCCGACAGCCCGGGTTCGCCGACGGTGAGGCGGATCGGCGCACGCGGCGGCCTGTCGTCGGCGCCCGACGGCAAGCTGGTCATCCTGGCCGCGGACCATCCCGGACGCGCGAGCCTCAAGATCCAGGACGATCCCGTGGCGATGGCGGACCGCCACGAGTTGCTGGCGCGGATCCTCCGCGTGCTGAGCCATCCAGGGATCGACGGCGTCATGTCGACGCCGGACGTCGTCGAGGACCTCCTGATCCTGTCCGGTCTCATCCGCGAGCGGGGCGGCCAGAGCCCGCTCGACGAGCGGCTCCTCATCGGCTGCATGAACCGGGGCGGGCTGCCGGGGAGCGCCTGGGAGATGGATGATCGGTTCACCGCCTTCACGACGCGCCGGATGCTCGTCCTCGGGCTGGATGGCGGGAAGTTCATGGTGCGAATCGACCCCACCGATCGCGGCTCGCTCACCACCATCGAGGGGTGTGCGCGGGCGGTCGGGGAGCTGGCCGAGGCGAGCCTGCTCTCGTTTCTCGAGCCGTTGCCAGTCGTCCGCGAGAACGGGGCCTACAAGGTCGTCCGCACGGCGCGGGCCTTGATCGACGCGGTCAGCGTGGCGTCCGCCTGGGGGGCGAGCTCCCTGTACACGTGGCTGAAGGTGCCGACCTGCCCGGAGTTCGAGCGCGTCGCGCGCGCGACGACGCTCCCGCTGGTCCTCCTGGGCGGAGAGGCAGTCGGCGATGCCCGACCGGTGCTCGAGGACCTGCGGCGCGGGATGGCGGCGGGAGCGAACGTCCGGGGCGCGATGATCGGGCGCAACGTGCTCTATCCGGGAGCGGACGACCCGCGTGCCATCGCGGCGGCGGTGTCGGCGATCGTCCACGACGGCAGTCGCGTCGACCAGGCCCTCGCCGCGATGGAATCGGAGCGTGGCAAGGAGCCCGAGCTGGTCTGATGCGAGCGACTCGCGAGGCCGTGGTCCGGGGCGATCGGCGGTCGACATCGGCGGAAGGGAGGACCGGATGAGTGAGCCGCTTCGTTTCGAGGGCGTGATGCCGGCGAACCTCTTGCCCTTCCGGGCCGACCTCTCGATCGACGAGCCGGCCTACCGCGGGCACCTCCGCTGGCTCGCCGCCGTGCGCGGCGTCACGGGGCTGGTCGTCAACGGCCACGCCGCCGAGGTGTCCTCGCTCGACCGCGAGGAGCGGCGGCGGGCGCTCGCGATCGCGGTCGACGAGGTGCGGGGGGCGCTGCCGGTCGTGGCCGGCGTCTACACCGACGGCACCCAGGAGGCGGTCCGCCTCGCCCGGGACGCGAAGGCCGAAGGCGCCGCGGGGATCCTCCTCTTCCCGCCGACCCACTTCATGTGGGGCGCCCAGCTCAAGCCCGAGATGGCGATCCGCCACGTGAGCGAGGTGGCGGCGGGCGCGGACCTCCCGATCGTCGTCTTCGAGTACCCGCCGGCCTCCGGCATCGGGTACGCGCCCGAGACGCTCGCGCGCCTGTGCGAGATCTCGCAGGTGGCCGCGGTCAAGGACTGGTCGAACGACATCGTCGCCTTCGAGCGGAACCTGCGCGCGATCCGGGCCACCGGCCGCCCGGTCGCCGTCCTGTCGTCGTTCACGATGTCCCTGATGTCGAGCTTCCTCCTGGGGGCCGACGGCGCGATCTCGGGGATGGGGAGCGTGGTGGCCGACCTCCAGGCGGATCTCTTCGACGCCAGCCGGAAGGGCGACCTCGAGGAGGCGCGGCGGATCAACGACCGGCTCGACCCGCTCGTGCGTGTCTTCTACGCGCCCCCCTTCGTCGACATGCACAACCGGATGAAGGAGGCCCTGGTGATCCTGGGCCGCATCCCCGCCGCCCACGTCCGCCCCCCGCTGACGCCGATCCCCGACCGCGAGCGCCAGGCGATCCGGGTGGCGCTGGCGCAGGCCGGGGTCAGACCCTGATTTTGATTTCCGGACGTCTCAGCACGCCAACGGCGGCTCGACTCTCTGGAAGTCAAAATCAGGGCCTGACCCCGAAGTCGAAGCCTGACCGCATGACGAGGGCCGTGGGACGCCAGGCGGCGAGGCGGCGCGCCTCGGCGGCATCGGGGGCGACGCCCACGTAGCAGTCGAGGCCCGCGTCCCGGCAGGCGGTCACGTCGGGCTCGAGGACGACGCTCGGCGTCCAGGCAGAGCGCGGTGAGGATGCCGGGCGGCGCCATCGCCTCCGGGGCGAGGAGGCGGCCGGTGACGCAGGCGCCGAGCCCGATGTCGCCGTCGAGCGCCCGGCAGCGCAGAAGCGCGTGATGGTCAAAGGATACGACGACCGTCCGGTCTGTCGCCCCGTATAGATGGAGCAGGCCGAGCGCGCGCTCCTCGATGCCCGGGTAGACGTCCGAGCCGGCCCGGAGCGCCACGACGAACCCGGTCCGGTCGCGAAACCGCTCGAGGACCTCCGCCAGCGTCTGGATTCGCTGCCCGCGGAAGCGCCAGCCGAACCAGCGCCCGGCGTCGAGGCGCTTCAGCTCCCGGACCGTGTGCTCCCTCACGAGCCCCCGACCGCTCGTCGTCCGTTCCAGGCGGACGTCGTGGACGACGACGAGCTGCTCGTCGGCCGACTCCTGGACGTCGAGCCACACGGCATCGGCCCCGGCCGCGGCCGCGGACTCGTAGGCGGGGATCGTGTGCTCGGGCGCCACCGTCGCCGCCCCGCGATGGGCGACCATCAGCGGCCGCGACGGGCGCGTCGTTGTCACGGCCGGAGCCCGCGTGTCACGATGCGAGGGTGCGCCCCGTTCCATTCTGGTTTCTCGAGGCGTGCCGCCCCGGATTTTGGGCGGCGGCGCGCGGGCTCTTCCGCATCCGCTTCGAAGGCGTCGAGCACGTCCCGCGGTCCGGACCGGTCGTCATCACGCCGAACCACGTCTCGTTCATGGATCCCATCCTGGTGACGATTCCGATCCGCCGGGTGCTCCACTACATGGCCCTCGAGCCGTTCTTCCGGATCCGGGGGCTCGGGGCGCTCATGCGGTGGGCCCGCGCCTTCCCGATCCAGGAGGGAGAGCCCGACAGCCCGGCTGTCCGCCGGGCCCTGCGAATCCTGCGACAGGGGGAGCCGCTCGTGATCTTTCCCGAGGGCGCCCGCTCGCCCGACGGCCGCCTTCAAGCCTTCCGCCCGGGCGCGTTCCGGCTCGCCCTGTTCACCGGGGCCCCCGTGGTGCCGGTCACGATCGTCGGCGCGTTCGAGGCTTGGCCGGCGCGGCAGCGTCTTCCGCGTCCGGGCCGGATCGTCGTCACGTACCACTCGCCGCTCGACGGGTCCGCCCTCCCGCCTGACGCCGATCGCAAGGCCCGGCCCGAGATCCTGATGGCGCTGGCTCGCGAGCGGATCGCGGCGGCACTGCCAGCCTGAGGGCGCGCGGTCCAGACCGGCCTGTCCCGCAGGCACCGGCAGGGCGCTACTGCGGGAATTTGGCGCGGAGCCCCAGGATGTCGACCGTCGTCTGCCCAGCCGCGAGCGCCTTCTTGACCTGCTCCTCGCGCTCGTGAATCAGGCGGATGCGCTCGGCCACGGCGGAGACCTGCTCCCTCGGCACGACCACGACCCCGTCGTCGTCGCCGGCGACCAGATCCCCGGGGCGGACGAGGACGCCGCCGCACTGGATGGGAACCTGAACAGCGCCGAGGGTTTCCTTGACCGGCCCGCGCGCCGTCGCGCCGCTGGCGAACACGGGCAGGCCCTGGGCCGCCAGCGCCGCCGAGTCCCGGACGAGCCCCTGCAGGACGACGCCGGCCACGCCCCGCAGGCGAGCGGCGTAGACGAGGATGTCGCCGAGCAGCGCGGTATCGCGTCCCGAGCCACCGTCGATCACCAGCACGTCGCCGTGCGCGGCCAGCTCGACGGCGCGATGGATCGTCAGATTGTCGGCGGGCCAGCAGCGCAGCGTGAAGGCGGGACCGAAGCACCGCTTTCCCGACGCGACCGGACGAATCGAGGCGTCCATGTTTCCCCAGCGCCCGAGGGCGTCGGAGAGCATCGCCGTCGGGGCGGCGGCCAGCACTTTCATGGCTTCCGCATCCGCGGGCGGTGATTTCGGTGCCGCCACGTTCGGCACCGCGGCCAAGCGCTCTCTCATGCGGTCACCCTAGCGGATCGCTCTCCGACGTGTCAACGCGGAGCGGAGTCGGATCGGCCGTCGGACTGGGTGTGCCCGTGGCGGGGCGGGGTGGATCGGGTGGAGGGTCGGCAGCCGCCGGCCCATGCGAGACGTGCCCGTCAGGGCTAAAAGGGGAGAACGGGCTCCGCCGCGGTCACCTGGCACCAGCCGACCGGCATGAACGCCGTGGAGTGCGCGTGCCCCAGGCGGCCACGCCAGTCCATGAGGATCAACCCGCCGTCCCCGCGTCCGTCCTCCCGGACGACGTCCAGGGAAACCTCCGCGGCCAGCTGTGGATCGTCCAGCTCCTTCAGGATGTCGAGCGCAGTCTTGGCGAGCACCGTGCGGATGAACGCCTCGCCGTGCCCCGTGGTCGATACGCCACCGAGCCGGCTGTCCGCGTAGGTGCCGGCGCCGATCAGGGCGGAGTCGCCGACGCGGCCGGGCCGCTTGCCCGTGTAGCCGCCGGTCGAGGTGCCGGCGACGATGCGCCCGTGGACATCGATCGCCACGGCGCCCACGGTGCCCCCGACCGATCCGGACGTCTGTGGGATCCCGGCCCCCTGGCGCGCCGCCAGGTGCTTGGCCAGGCTCCGGCGCTGCCGGTCGGTCACGAGGGCGTCCGGCGCGCACAGCGGCAAGCCTTGATCGCGTGCGAAGGTGAGCGCGCCATCCCCGACGAGGAGGATGTGGCGGCCGTCCTCGAGGATCCGTCGCGCGAGCCCGATGGCGCTCCGGACCCCGCTCACGGCCCCCACCGCGCCCGCCTGAAGGGCGTCACCCTCCATGATGGACGCGTCGCACTCCACGGTTCCGCGCTCCGTCAGGGCCGAGCCGTAGCCGGCGTTGAGGCGCGGGTGGTCCTCGAGGGCCTGAATGGTGGCCTCGATCGCATCCAGTGCGCCGCCGCCGCGGCGGAGGATAGCCCACCCTCGCGCGAGGGCCTCGCCCAGGGCCTCCCGGTACGTCGGCTTGTCGTCGGGGTCGCCGCCGGCCCCTCCGTGGGCGATGAGTGCCGGCACCATCAGGGCCTCCCTTCGCTCCGCGTGAGCGAGAGATCCGGGACACCTTCCGAGGCGAGCCGATGGATCGAGTCGGGCATGCTGGGCATCGGATCGTCCGCGCCGCCGATCGTACGAGCCGAGAAGCGCGCGAACGCCGCAGAGTCTATCATGACGCCTGATGGCGCTGCGTGACCTGCAGGTGCGGATCGTTTCGTGCCGACGCTGCCCGCGGCTGGTGCGATTTCGCGAGGCGGTGGCGGCCTCTCCGCCGCGGCGATTCCGCGACGAGGCTTACTGGGCTCGTCCGGTGCCGAGCCTCGGCGATGCGTCGGCCCGGCTCCTCCTGGTCGGGCTCGCCCCGGCCGCCCACGGAGGGAACCGCACCGGCCGGATGTTCACCGGCGACGCGGCGGGTGGGAGCGGCGAGTGGGTGGCCCGCGCTCTCCACGCCCACGGCTTCGCGACGCAGCCCACGTCCCGGCACCGGGGCGACGGCTTCCGGCTCGTCGACGCCTACATCACGGCGGCGCTCCACTGCGTCCCGCCCGACAACCGGCCCGCTCCCGAGGAGCTCCGCCGGTGCGCCCGCTACCTCCACGAGGAGCTGCCGCGACTGTCGCGCGCTCGCGTCGTCCTGGGCCTCGGGCGGATCGGCTTCGACGCCTATCTGAGCACGGCCGCGGCCAACGGACTGCCCGTCCCGCGCCCCCGTCCTCGATTCGCGCACGGCGCGGCGATCGATCTTCCCTGGGGTGTCGCCCTGCTCGGGACCTACCACCCGAGCCGCCAGAACACCCAGACGGGGCGGCTCACCTGGCCCATGTTCGAGGCCGTCTTTGCCGAGGCACGCCGTCGCCTGAGTGCGGGCGCATCAGCCTGACACCGGGCGCCCGGTCGCGGCGAGCCAGAGGCCGAGGACGACGAGGGACCCGCCGGCGACCGTGAAGACGGAGAGCGGCTCGTCGAGCCACACGACACCGAGGAGCGCTCCGACGAGCGGCTGGACGTTCAGGTAGATCGCCGCGCGCGCCGCGGAGACTCGCTCGAGCGCCCAGTTCCAGACGAGATAGCCGAGCGCGGTGATCACGACGCCCAGGTAGAGCACGGCGGCCATGGTCGCCGCGGTCCAGGCGGACCGCGGCGCGACCCCCCACTCGACGGCGGCGAGCGGCGCTGTCGTGACGAGGCCCCAGAAGAGCGTCCGCGTCGTGACGCCGATGCTGGCATGACGGGCGAGCACCGGCCGGCCGAGCAGCGAGTACGCGGCGAAGCAGACGCCCGAGAGCAAGAGCATGAGATCGCCGCGCCAGTGCGGCGCGAGCGCGACGGTGACCCCCGGCACGCCGTTGACCACGATGACGGTCGCGCCCACCAGGGCGAGGGCGGTGCCGCTGCCCTCCCGCCGGGTGAGGCGCTCGCCGAGCACGATCGGCGCGAGGGCCACGAGGGCGACGGGCTCGGTGGCGACGAGGAGCGCCGCATTGGTGGCCGTGGACCACGCGAGCCCCCAGTGCGCGAGCGCCATGGCCAGCGTGAACCCGAGGAATCCCATCCAGAAGAGCGTGCGGCGATCGGCGCTCGAGAACGGAGTCGTCGCGCCGCGCGCGGCGAAGCCCATCGGGGCGACGATGGCGAACGCGATGGCCATCCGGAGGAAGGCCAGCGTGATGGGCGTGACGGTGCCGAAGACCGGACGCATCACGACGTAAGCGGTGCCGTAGACCGCATTCGCGGCGAGGAGCACGACCTCGGCGCCGGGCACTCGGGGCGGGGACGACGTCAGAGGTAGGCGAGCAGTCGCCCGCAGGAGACGACGCCCACCCAGAGCGCGAGCGAAGCGAGCGCGGAGACCCGGGCAGCGGCCGGGGCCGGCACGTGACGGTCCCACGTCGAGACCGACCTGAACGTGAAGCGGTGAAAGGCCCAGGCGTTGAGCCCGGCGAGGACGATCAGCGAGAGCTTCACCCAGAAGGCGGGGTTCTCGATCCACTCGGTCGCGTGAGCCGAGAACATGGCGAGGCCCGACGGCACCACCAAGCCGAGCCCGACCCGCGACCACGGCAGGAGATGGCGGGCGAGGTCCGAGACGGGGATGCGCGGAGAGATCCCCAGCAGGCGAAGGTCGAACATCACCGCGGCGCCGACCAGCAGGACGAAGCCGAGGATGTGCATGATCTCGACGACCGGGTAGAGCCAGAGCCAGTGCCGCATCGCCTGGGCGAATCCGCTGGTCTCGAGGGCGACCAGCCACGCCGGGCCGATCGGTGGGTGCACTAGGAAGGCCGGGTCCGAGGTCGGGGCACTAGCGCAGCTCGGTGGTCTTGCCGTCGATCGTGATCCGCTCCGCGCGCATCTCGTTCGGATCCGTGCGGCTCGGATACCCCATCACCGTGGCCTTGGTGCCGGGCTTCAGCATGGCGGCCATCAGCCCGCGATTCTCCATCCGGGAGGGCGGCGCCAGCGTCACGACCCACACCTTGTCGGAAACCTCGAGCTTCAGGAACCCATGAGGATGCTCGTAGCCCGCTTCCTTGATCGTCCCGCTCAGGTTGAGCGGCTTGCTGGCGTCGTAGCCGCTCCAGCCGTGGTGGGCGAAGGCGGCGCCGGCGAGGATCAGCAGGAGAGCGAGGCCGGCCGCGGGCCGGATCGTGCCGAGGATCGTCGATCGGGGCATGATTCACCTCCGCGCGTGCGACATCACCGTCATTGAACCATGACGCCCCGGCTCCTGCCACCGCGTCACCACAGCGGGCCCAGCCGTGTGACGACAGGGACCGGGCCGCGGAGCGCATGGCGGAGCGAGCCGCCGCCGTCGCCGCCTCGTCGACGGTCATGGTCGTCGGGTCGATGACGACCCCGTAGTCGTGCCGGGCGCCCTCGAGGGATATGTAGTCCTCCAGGACATCGTGGAGCACCGCCGGAGGATCCCGCTCCCAGGGCGGGCCGTATCCTCCGGCGCCGGACTGCTGGAACGAGACGACGTCGCCGTGCTCGACGGTATCGGAGGCCTTGGAGTGGACCCGCCGTTCCGCGGGAGTGCCCGGGTTCACCAGCGTGACGCCGGGCTTGCCCGGCTGCCCGCCGAAGAGCCCCCACGGCCCGAAACGATGCCGTTCGGTGTTGTTCGTGAGCCGGCCGCCCTCGAGGAAGAACCGGAGGTCCCGCCGGATGCCCGTGCCGCCGCGGTAGCGCCCGGGGCCGGCGGAGTCGCGGATCAGCTCGAACCGCTCGATGAGGACGGGCTGGTTCGCCTCCTGGGACTCCACCGGGATGTTGGACGCGTTGAACGCCATCGACATCGCCTCGCAGCCGTCCCGATCCGCGCGGGCGGCGGTCCCGGAGAGGATCAGCTCGTAGACGACCGTGCGGCGGTTCCGCCGGGGATCGAAGCCCCCGCAGGTCGGGTTCGCGAAGTGGGAGCCGGCCGCCGTCACGCGGCCGGGCAGGGCGGGGGCGAGCGCGCCGATCACCGCGTCGAAGATCCGGTAGCAGAAGACGGCGCGCGGCCCGCCGCCGGCCGGAGGGCGCGGATTGAGGAACGAGCCGAGCGGCGCGTCGATCCGGACCGGACGGAAGGCGCCGTCGTTCTGCGGGCCGGCGGGATCGGTCAGGCACTTCACCGCGGCGTAGCAGTACGGAGCGCGTGTAGTTGAGGTAGGAGTTCATGCCCGACTCGGTCTGCGGCCCCGTGCCGTCGAAGTCGATCAGGATCTCGTCGTCGCGGACGGTGACCGCGACCCGGAGCTCCATCGGCGAGTGCCCGGCCCGGAGTCGTCCATGTGGTCCTCGAACCGGTACACCCCGTCCGGGATCGCCCGGATCGCGTCCCGCACCTTGGCCTCGGTCCGGTCCATGATCTCGGCCATCGCCGCCTGGATCGTCTCGTGCCCGTACCGGCACGCGAGCTCGATCATCCGGAGCTCGCCGACCCGCAGCGAGTTCCGCTGGGCGCGGAGGTCGCCCAGCATCGACTCGGCCATGCGGGTGTTCGCCAGGATGATCGCCAGGATGTCCTCCTGCTCCTCGCCGCCCTTCCAGGGCTTCACGGGCGGGACGTGGAGACCCTCCTGGAAGTAGTCGAACACTCCTTCGACCGCCTGGCTGCCCGGCCGCATGCCGCCCACGTCGGTGTGATGGAGGATGTTGGCGACGAAGCCGATGAGCCGCCCGTCGTCCATGAAAGCGGGCTGGATCATGAAGAAGTCGGGGAAGTGCCCGGAGCCGAGGAACGGGCTGTTGAACAGCACCACGTCCCCGGGCCGGAGCCGATCGCCCGGGAAGGCCTGGACCGCGTTCTTGGCGGCGAACGACATCGCGCCCATGTGTCCCGGGCTGTACGGCCCCTGGGCGACCATCCGGCCCTCCGGGTCGAAGAGGCAGACCGAGAAGTCCTGGCCCTCGCGGGCCTGCTGGGAGTGCGCCGTCCGGTGCACCGTGGTGCCGACCTCCACGGTGACCGACTGGAGCGCGCCCCAGACGACGCTGAGCGTGACCGGATCGAGCGTCACGTCGCGTCTCCGACGCTCACGATGAGGTTCGCCCAGCGATCGACCTCCGCGCGCGTGCCCGGTGGCAGAACGGTCGTGGACTCCGGCTCCTCCACGATGGCCGGTCCGGCGATGCTCGCGCCGACCGGCAGGCGCGCCCGGTCGTAGACGGCGCACGGGGCGTAGCCGCGGGTCTCCGGAAAGTAGACCGGGCGGTCCGGCTTCCGGGCCTCCGCGACGTGGCGGGCGCCTCTGGGCTGCTCGGCGAGTCGGACCTCGGGCCCGGCGCCGGTCACGGTCACCGCGACGGTGACCAGCTCGACCGCGGCCCGCGCGTCCGAGTAGCCGTAGCGGTGGGCGTAGACGCGGTCGAAGGCGCCGCGGAGCGCGGAGGCCGTCCCGGCGTCGATCGGTCCGTCGGGGATCGGGACCGACAGCTCGTAGCCCTGGCCGACATAGCGCATGTCCGCCGCTCGCGACAGCGAGAGCGTTCCGCCCACGCCCGCCTCCCGGACGACGGCCGTGCCCTGGGCGGCCATCTCGTCGAGGATCCCGGCGAGGTACGCGGGGTCCAGCGCGTCGAGGCGCCTCACGTAGGAGCGGGAGAGGTCGAACCTCACCTCGGCCGCGAGCAGTCCGATCGCCGACGTGACGCCGGCGGCCGCCGGCAGGATCGCGCGGGGGATGCCGAGCGCCTGGGCGAGCCGGCAGCCGTGGACGGGACCCGAGCCGCCGAACGCCGCGAGGGCGAGGCGCCGAGGGTCGTAGCCGCGCTCGATCGACACGACCCGCGTGGCCAGCTCCATGTTCGTCGTCACGATCTGGTGGATGCCCCACGCGGCCTCCGCGACGCCGAGGCCGAGCGGCCCGGCCACGCGGGCCTCGATGCCCCGGCGGGCGGCGTCGACATCGAGCCGCATGCGGCCCCCGAGGAAGTAGTCGGGGTTGAGATACCCGAGCACCAGGTTCGCGTCGGTGACCGTGGGCTCGGTCCCGCCGAGGCCGTAGCAGAGCGGGCCGGGCGCGGCGCCCGCGGAGTCGGGGCCGACCTGGATCACGCCCGTTTCCGCTCGCGCGATCGACCCGCCGCCGGCGCCGATCTCGACCAGGTCGATGGCCTGGATGTTCATCGGCAGCCCGCTGCCCGGCTGGAGCCGGATCCGGTGCAGCTCGAACTCGCGGATCGTCTGGGGGGCCCCGCCCGTGATGAGGGAGAGCTTCGCCGTCGTCCCGCCCATGTCGAAGGCGATGAGGTCGGCATGGCCGGTGAGCTTCCCGTACGCCGCGGCCATGAGCGCGCCGGCGGCGGGGCCCGACTCGATCATGCGCACGGGGAACCGGGCCATCGTCTCCGCGGTGGCGATCCCGCCGCCGGACTGCATGACGAAGAGGCGGCCCCGATAGTCGAGCGCGCGGAGCGCGTGCTCGAGGCGCTCGAGGTAGTCGCGCACCGCAGTCATCACGTACGCGTTGACGACGGTCGTCGAGGTCCGCTCGTACTCGCGAATGACGGGCGAGATCTCCGAGGAGAGGCTGACCGCGACGTGCGGGGCTTCCTCGCGGACGATCTCGGCGGCGCGCCGCTCGTGCGCGGAATTGACGTACGCATGCAGAAAGCAGACCGCGATCGACGCCACCTCGCCGCGGACGAGCTGCCGGACGGTGTCGCGGAGACCCACCTCGTCGAGCGGCACGAGCACCTCGCCGTCGAAGGCCACCCGCTCGACGACCTCCCGGATGCGCGAGCGCGGCACCAGCGGGGCGGGCTTCTCGATGGAGAGATCGTAGAGCTGGTAGCGCTTCTCCCGGCCGATGATCAGGACGTCACGGAAGCCGCGGGTGGTGAGGAGCGCGACCTTGCCGCCCTTGCGCTCGATGACGACGTTCGAGCCGAGCGTGGTCCCGTGGACGGCCTGGGCGAGATCGGCCCAGCCGAGGCCCGCGCGGGCGACGAGCTCGCGGAGGCCCTCGACGCACGCTCGCGCCGGGTCGTCCGGCGTCGTCAGGCGCTTCCCGGTGAGGAGGCGGCCGTCGTCCGCCTGGAGCGCGAAATCGGTGAAGGTCCCGCCGACGTCGAACCCGACCCGGAACGCCACGGCCTCTCTGTTACCGGAACTCGCCAGGCGTGTCCAGCCCGTGGTCACGCCACGCCGAGGTAGCGGCGCTTGACCTCCTCGTTCGCCCCGAGCTCGGCCGGCGTCCCCTCGTACACGATCTGGCCCTTGCTCATCACGTAGACGCGGTCGGCGATCCGGAGGGCGAGGTGATAGTTCTGCTCGACCAGGAGGATCGAGAGCCGCTCCGCCTTGAGGCGGAGGAGGATGCGGCCGATCTCGCGGACGATCAGCGGGGCGAGCCCCTCCGAAGGCTCGTCCAGCAGGAGCAGCCGGCCGTTCGTGAGGAGCGCGCGGCCGACGGCGAGCATCTGCTGCTCGCCGCCGGAGAGGGTCCCGCCCGCCTGGGCCGCCCGCTCCCGGAGACGCGGGAAGAGCTCGAAGACCCGCTCGAGCGTCCAGCCGTCTGACTGGCTGTTTGGGCGGGCGCCGAGGAGGAGGTTCTCCCGCACCGTGAGCGGCGCGAAGATGCGGCGCCCCTGCGGGACGAGCGCGAGGCCCCGGCGCGCGATGCGGTGGGCGGGCCAGTCCTGGATCGGTTCCCCCTCGAGCCGGATGCGGCCGTCGCGCGGCGGCGTGAACCCCATGATGCTGCGGATCAGCGTCGTCTTGCCGGCGCCGTTCCGCCCGAGGAGGGCGACAGCCTCGCCGTGCCCCACGCGGAGCGACACCCCGTGGAGCACGTGGCTCTCCCCGTAGTAGGTCTGGATCCCCTCGACATCCAACATCGGGGTCAGGCCCTGACTTTGACTTCTCGACAATACGGCCGCCGGGCGCCGCCCGACCCTTCGCGCGGGGCCGTCGGTCTAGAAGTCAAAGTCAGGGCCTGACCCCAAGTAGACCTCGTAGACGCGGGGGTCGGCGCGGACCTCGGCGGCGGTGCCTTCGGCCAGGACCTCGCCGTAGTGGAGCACGGTGATGCGATCGGCGAGCGTGAAGACCACGTCCATGTCGTGCTCGATGATCAGGAGGGTGATCGCGCGCGGCAGGCCGGCGAGGAGCTCGGTCATGCGGTGGGTCTCCTCGGGTGACATCCCGGCGGTGGGCTCGTCGAGGAGAAGGAGCTTGGGGTCGGTGGCGAGCGCGATCCCGATCTCCAGCTGACGCTGCTCCCCGTAGGAGAGAGCGCCGGCGGGGACGTCGAGCCGGTCGGTGAGCCCCACGGCCTCGGCGGCGCCCCGCGCCCGCTCGAGCGGCACCCAGAGTCGGTCCACGGACCCGAGGATGTCGTAGCTGCCGCGGCCCCGGGCAGCGGCGGCGAGCCGGAGGTTCTCCCGCACCGGCAGCGGCGCGAAGACGTTGGTGCGCTGAAACGAGCGCGAGATGCCTCGACGCGCCACCGCGTGCGGCGGCAGGCCGTCGACCGGACCGCCCTCGAAGAGGATGCGCCCCGCGGTGGGCGTGAGGTGGCCCGTGATCAGGTTGAACAGCGTCGTCTTGCCGGCGCCGTTCGGCCCGATGATGGCCCGTCGCTCGCGCGGCGCCACCGAGAGGGTCACGCCGTTGACGGCCGTCAGCGCGCCGAAGGTCCGGCGGAGCCCCTCGATCGCGAGGGCGGGCGGGGCCGTCACGCGCGGAGCCCGATGCGGCCCCGGAGCGCGCCGACGATCCCGCCCGGGACGAAGAGGACGAACAGGACGAACGTCACGCCGAGGATGAGCATCCAGCGCTCTGTGTAGGTCGAGACGAGGCTCTGGAGGAGTATGAACGCGGTGGCGCCGAGCACCGCCCCCCCGAGCGTGCCGGTGCCCCCCAGGATGACCATCAGCAAGGCCTCGCCGGACGTCTTCCAGAACAAGGCATCCGGGGTGATGGACCCGCTGAACTGCGCGTAGAGCGAGCCCGCCAGGCCCGCCAGGGTGCCGCCCAGGACGAAGGCCAGCAGCTTGTAGCGGCGGACGGGGTAGCCCAGCGCCTCCATTCGCCCCTCGTTCTCGCGGATCCCGATCAGCACGTGACCGAACGGGGAGCGCACGACGCGCCAGAGGAAGAGGATCGCGCCGCCGGCGATGGCCACGACGTAGACGTGGAACGCCCAGCCTTCCCCGATGGGCATGCCGAACACCGCCGGACGGGGAACGCCGTTGATCCCGTCCTCGGCGCCGAGCCACGACGTCTGGAACGCGTAGGCGTAGAGCATCTGAGAGAACGCGAGCGTGAGCATGATGAAGTACACGCCGGTGACGCGCGTCGAGAAGAAGCCGATGACGAGCGCGGCCAGCGCGCCGGCCAGCACCGGCAGGAGGAGGGCGCCGATCGGCCCCGGATGGGCGGTGAGGGCGAGGCCCGCCACGTAGCCGCCGACGCCGAAGAAGGCGGCGTGGCCGAACGACACCATCCCCGCGTAGCCCATCAGGAGGTCCAGGCTCATCGCATAGATCCCCCAGATCAGGATCTCCTGGAGAAGCTTGACGGGATAGCGGCCGAATGCGGCCGGGAAGGCGAGGACGGCGAGCAGCAAGACCGCGAAGCCCAGGGGCCGCACCCGCCTCATGCCGGGAAGCCTCGCGAGGCCAGCGGGCGCCCCCGCGCGGGGCGCGTCACCGAAGTGGCCGACCGAACAGGCCCTGCGGGCGGAGCAGCACGACGAGCGCCATCACGACGTAGATCATCAGCATCGAGACGCCCGGCAGCCAGACCTTCCCGAACGTCTCGGCCTGCCCGATGATGAGGCTCCCCACGAACGAGCCCTTGAGCGAGCCGAGGCCGCCGATGACGACCACGATCAGCGCCGGGATGAGGACGCTGATGCCCATGGACGGGTACGCGGACTGGATCGGCCCGGCGATGACGCCGGAGAGTCCTCCGAGCGCGGCGCCGAAGGCGAACACGAACGTGAACACGCGTCCGACGTCGATCCCGAGCCCCGCGGTCATCTCGGCGTCGTACACGCCCGCGCGGATCACGGCGCCGAGGCGCGTCTTCTCGATCACGAGCCAGAGCAGGATCGCAACCAGGAGCCCGAAGCCGATGACGAAAAGCCGGTACGCGGGGAAGGTGAAGCCGTTGAAGGTGACCCGGCCGGAGAAGAGCTCGGGCGGGGGGATGGAGCGAATGCGGCCACCCCAGCCCCACTTGACCAGGTCCTCGAAGAGATAGATGAGGCCGAAGGTCAAGAGCACCTGGTCGAGCGGGGACCGCCGGTAGAGCGGCCGGAGCAGGCCGCGCTCGACGAGGGCGCCGACGAGGCCCACGGCCAGCGGCGCCGTGATGGCGGCGAGCCAGAAGTTCCCGGTCAGCGTGAGGGTGGCGAGGCCGGCATATGCTCCCAGCATGTAGAACGAGCCGTGCGCCAGGTTCACGACGTCGAGCATCCCGAAGATGAGCGTCAGACCGACCGAGAGGAGGAACAGGAGGGCGCCGTAGGCCAGGCCGTTCAGCGCTTGGCCGAGGATGTCCGATAGGAGCGGCACGGGGATGGGCGGAAGCCGGGGCGCGCGGCCCCGGCGTTCCGGAGGCCTCGTCAGGCCGGAAGCGTGCAGCCGGTGCCCGGGTCGCGAACGTCCGCGACCTTGTCGATCGGCACGTTGGCCAGGCCGCGCCGCGACAGCTCGCGCACCTCGCGGATGTAGATGAACGGCTGGATCACGTTGTGCGTCTTCGGGTCGAAGCGGAAGCGCCCGCGCGGGCTGTCGAACTCCGTGGCGGCGATGGCGGTCGACGAGCTTGTCCTTGTCCTGGGTGTTGCCGTTCACGGCCTTCAGCGCCCGCACGATCACCTCGGCGGTGTCGTAGCCCTGGCAGGCGAAGCCGTCGGGCATCTTGCCCTCGAACTTCTCGCCGGAACTCCTTGACGAACCGCTGGTTCACCGGGTTGTCGAGCTGCGGCGTGTAGAAGTGCCCGGTGATGGTGCCCAGCGCCGTCTTGCCCTGGGCGGGGAGCACGTCGGGCTCGGTCAGGAAGCCCGGCGCCGGTGAGCTTGATGCCCGGCTTGAGCCCGAACTCGTCGAACTGCTTGACGAAGTTCACGGCGTCGGTGCCGGAGAAGAACGCGAACACCGCCTTGGCGCCGGACTGCTTGATCTTGGTCAGGTACGGTGCGTAGTCGGTCTCGCCGAGCTTCGGATAGTCCTCGCCGACGACCTTGCCACCGGCCGGATGGTAGGTCTCCCGGAACGCCTCCATCATGTCCTTGCCGGCCTGGTAGTTCGGCGCGATCTGGAAGACCTCCTTCGACACCTTCGCCGCGACCCACCCACCCATGGGCTGGCAGGGCTGCCAGTTGGAGAAGGAGGTCCGGAAGATCCACTTCGAGCAGCGGGCGCGGCTGACGGCGTCGGCGCCCGCGTTCGACACGATGCAGGATCGTCTTCGAGTTGTGCACCTTGTCGCGCATGCCCATGAGGATGCCGCTGTGGACGGGCCCGGTCAGGATGTCCACCTTGTCGGAGTCGATCAGCTTCTCGGTCTTGCGCACACCGACCGGGACGGCCATCTCGTCGTCTTCCTTGACCATCTCGATCTTGCGCCCGGCGACCGTCCAGTTCTCCCGGGCGAAGACGAGCTCCATCGCCTGGGTGATGCTGTTCCCGAGCTCCGCGTACACGCCCGTGTAGGGGAGGACGACGCCGATCTTGACCGGCCCGCCCTGAGCCCGGGCCCGGCGGACCCAGGGACCCGTGACTGCCCCGGCGGCGGCACCGCCGATGACGGTGGTCCTGAGGAACGTCCGACGCGTCTGCTGGTCCATGCGTCCTCCTCCTCACGGTCTCGAGCGGTCCGGCGGAAACCACGGCGCGGGCAGCTGCGCCCAACGTCTGTCAGGGGCGAAATCGTGCCTAGAGCCTACACTGAACGACCCATTGCGGGGAACCCTGTCGAACGGCACAGTAGCCCGCCGCGGACGGCTCAGCGCACGTGATCGCTGCGCGGCGAGGATTCGTGGCGTTCGCATCGCAGCGTCGGTCACCCGAGCCGTGCGCGGGTAGCCCACGCTGAGCTTGGCAGTCGGGCGGCGCCGTCTCGCGGCCTCATGGAAGGTTGCCCGCAGCGCTCTATCGACACGCGCCAGCGGATCGCATAGCATCTCGGGGTGCCGGCGGCCCCCCCACCGATGCGGCTGATCTGACCCATGCTGGCATTCGTCATCCGGCGACTGGGCGCGATGGTCGTCGTCATGCTGATCGTCGCCGCGCTGGTGTTCGTCATCGTCCGCATCGTGCCGGGGACCCGGCGGCGATGATGCTCGGCGACATCGCGACGCCGGCCGACGTCGCCGCGCTCCGCGCCGTGCTCGGGCTCGATCGGCCGCTCCCGATCCAGTTCATGATCTTCATGGAGCGCATCCTGGTCGGCGATCTCGGCAACTCGATCTTCTTCAACCAGCCGGTCGCCCGCGTGCCATGCTCGATCGCGTCGAGCTGACCCTCCTGCTGACCCGGATGGCCGTGCCGCTCGCGGTGGCGATCGGCGTTCCCGTCGGGATCGTCTCGGCGGTCCGGCGCGGGAACGGCCTGGACCAGGCCGCTGACGGCGGTCGCCATGCTGGCCGCGAGCCTGCCGAGTTTCTGGATCGGCCTGACCCTGATCAACTATCTTCGCCGTCGATCTCGGCTGGTCTGCCGGTCGCCGGCTACGGGCCGCCAGATTCGAGCCTGGCTCGAGCGGCTGCCGCTACCTCGTCCTGCCGTCGATCGCGCTCGGGAATTCCCGAGCTCGGCCCTGATCATGCGCTTCACCCGCACGAGCATGCTCGACGTGCTCGGCGAGGACTACATCCGCACGGCCCGGGCCAAGGGTCTCCGGCCGAACTGGTCGTGCTCAAGCACGCGCTGCGCAACGCGCGGTCCCGATCCTGACCGTGATCGGCTTGACCATCGGCGGTGCTGATGGGCGGCGCGATCGTCACCGAGACGGTGTTCGCGCTGCCCGGCGTCGGCGAACCTGATCGTCCAGGCCGTACTGCATCGGGACTATCCGGTGATCCAGGGCGCCCTGCTCGTGATCTCCGGCGTCTACGTGCTGATCAACCTGGCGATCGACCTGCTCTACGCGGTGGTCGACCCGCGCATCCGCTATTGAGCCGCCGATGGTGTCGCGACGTCGCGATCGCTCCGGCGCCCGCAGCGCAGCGATCGCCGACGCTGCTGCTGCTCGCAGCGGCTGGTCCGCCGACGCATCGTCGTCGTCAGCCTCGTCCTGCTGGCGGTGCTGGTCGTCGTTCGCCGTGCTGGCGCGCCGTGGATCGCCCCGTATCAGCCGAGCGAGCATGCAGGTCGTCATCCGGCTGAAGCCGCCCGAGCGCGCGTCACCTGTTCGGGCACCGACGAGTTCGGCCGCGACGTGCTCAGCCGAATGATCTACGGCGCGCGGCTGTCGCTGCTGGTCGGCCTCCTGGTCGTCGTCGTCGCCGAGCCTGCTCGGGCACTGCTCTGGGCCTCGTCGGCCGGTTACGTCCGGCAGCCTCGACGGCGCGCTCATGCGCCTGACCGACGCGATGATGGCCTTTCCCGACATCCTGCTGGCGATCGCGCTGATGGCCGGGCTGGGGCTCGGGCTGTCTCAACGTCGTGATCGCGCTCGGCATCGTCTACACGCCGCGCATCGCGCGGATCGTGCGCGCCGCGACCCTGGTGCTGCGCGAGCTGCAGTTCGTCGAGGCGGCCGAGGCGCTCGGCGCGACGCGGTGCGCGATCGTGCTCGTGCACATCTGCTGCCGAACCTGATCTCGCCCATCATCGTGCAGGCGACCTTCGTCTTCGCCTACGCCATCCTGACCGAGGCGGCGCTGTCGTTCCTCGGCGTCGGCGTGCCGCCGACCATGCCGACCTGGGGCAACATGATCGCCAGCGCGCAGCAGGTCATGCAGCAGGCGCCATGGCTGATCCTGGCGCCCGGCATCGCCATCGCGCTGACGGTGATGTCGCTGCAGGTCGTCGGCGACGGCCTGCGCGACGCGCTCGATCCCAAGCTGCGCCGGGCGGTTTGAGGAGTGGACGACGGTGCGGCAGGCGGTGCGCAGGTAGCCGGGTCAGCCTGGCCGGGGCGTGCTCAGCGGCAGGTACGCCCGCCCGGCCGAGGCGCCGCCGTTGACGGACAGCACCTCGCCCGTCACATAGTCTGCATACGGTGAGGCCAGATACAGCGCCGCTCGGGCGATGTCCTGGGGGGTGCCGGCGCGACCCCACGGAATGTTGCGCATGATCGCCGCTTCGTAGTCCGAGGTCAGCGGCGACATCCCGCTGTCCACCTTGATGTAGCCGGGCGCGATGCAGTTCACGTTGATGCGCTGTCCGGCGAGCTCCATCGCGAGGACCTTCGTGAACATCACGACGCCGGCCTTCGACGCGCAGTAGTGCGCCGCGCCGACCCGGCCGCTGGAATATGCGCCGGAGGAGATCGTGATGATCTTGCCCGGGCGGCCGCTGGCCGTCATGCTCCGTGCCGGCCGCCCGGCACGTGAGGAACACGCCGCGCATGTTGGTGTCCATCACGCGGTCCCATTCATCGACCGACATGTCGAGCACCGGGCATTCGGATAGATCCCGGCGTTGGCCACGACGACCGTGGCGGGGCCCAGGGCACGCTCGGCCTTCGCGAAGAAGTCCGTCACGGCCTTCTCGTCGCGCACGTCCATGGCGTCGGCGAAGGCGCGGTCGCCCGAGCTGGGTCGCCGCCCGCTCGACGGTCTCCTTGCGCACGTCACCCAGCGCCACGCTCGCTCCCGCCGCGTGGAAGGCCAGAGCGATGCCGTGCCCGATACCGGCGCCGGCGCCGGTGACGATGACCATCTGTCCCGTGAAATCGAACGCGGCCATTGGCGGATCCTCTCGTGACACTGGGCGACCTCCTCGCAGGGGGTGAACCGGACGCCGGGCGCTGCTTCCGCCTGTCGCGAGGCACCGGCGGCGTCAGTCGATGTACTGGCCGCCGTTGACGTCCATGCACTCGCCGGTGATCCAGGCCGCGCCGGGCGACGCGAAGAACAGCACCGCCGCGGCGACGTCCTCGGGCCGGCCCACCCGGGCCAGCGGGATCGTCTGGACGATCGCCTCGATACCCGGCTTCCGGGTGATGCTCACGGTCCGCGGCGTGTCGATCAATCCGGGACAGACCGCGTTGACCGTGACCCGGGGCGCGAGCTCCTTGGCCAGGCCGCGCGTCAGCCCGAGCACGCCGGCCTTGGCGGCGGCGTACGCCGACTGGCTCACCGTGGCCGGTGGGCCACCGCCGTGCTTGGCCGAGATCGACGCGATGCTCACGATGCGCTGGCCCTCCCGCTTCAGCATCTGTGGCGCCAGGCAGCGGGCCCAGTTCCACGCCGACCGCAGGTTGTTCATCAGGATGTGATCGAATTCAGCCGGCGTCAGCTGCAGCATCGCGCGCGGATCCCCGCCGCCGGCCACGTTGACCAGGATGTCGATCTGGCCGAAGGATGTGAGCGCGGAGGAAGCCAGCCGCTCGGTCGCGGCGTAGTCCGCGGCATCGCCGACCAGCGTCAGGCTCTTGCGGCCCAGCTCCCGGATCTGACCGGCGACCGTCTCCGCGGCATCGGCGCGGAGGTCGAGGATGGCGACGTCGGCGCCCGCCTGCGCCAGGGCGCGCGCACTCGCTCCGCCGATGGCGCCGCCCCCGCCGGTCACCAGCGCCACCTTGCCGCTCAGGTCGTACATCGGATTCACGTTGCCACCCCCCGGTGGAAAGTGACGCCCATCCCACGTGGAGCCGTTCGGTTACCGGCCCTCGAGACCTTCGGAGTTCGCCGGGGACGGCATCCGCGTCTCGGCCGCGCCCCTCGCTCGCGCCAAGCGCGGGGAGGGAGCGCGGCCGCGTGACGGAATCCCCCGGCCGGCTGTCGCCGATCTCCTACTGGGCCAGACGTACGTTCCAGAACGCGGGCTGGGGCATCGACGTGAAGCCCTGCAGCCTATCGCTGACCGCGGTCAGCTGTAGAAGTGCCCGGTGATCAGCGTCGACGCCTGCTCGTAGAGCAGCTTCTGGATGTTGTTCCAGAGCGGCAGGCGCTTGGCGGGATCCATCTCCGAGTTGAACGCGTCGAGCGCGGCGGACTTCTCCGGCGTGTCCCACCAGCCCGGATATTCCGGACTGATGAAGGTGATCAGCGACGGCTCGGGGGTGAAGCCGATGGTAGGCGATGAAGCCCTCCCATTCGTTGGCGTTCGTGCGCTTCTGCGTCACCGACGCCCAGTCCATGACCTGGACGTCGACCTTGAAGCCGGCCTTCTGCAGGTTCTCCTTGGCGACCAGCGTCTGCTTGTAGAAATAGTCGAACTGCTTCGACGTCAGCAGGCGGATCGGCTCGCCCTTGTAGCCCGCCTCCTTGAGCAGCTGGCCGACGCGCTTCGGGTCGCGCTGGTTGAACCCCGGGTGTTGACGCCGTCGTGGAAGGACGGCGCCCTTGCCGTAGATCGAGCCGTCGACGTCGTACATCGCGGGATCGCCGAAGGCGGCGCGCCAGCATGTCGGGAACGTTGAGCGCCGCCTGCATGGCCTGGCGGATCTTGACGTTCGCGGTCGCGCCGCCCTTGGTGTTCAGCACCATGAAGATCATCCAGTCCGGCTTCACGAGCATCCGGCTTGATGCCGCGCGCGGCCTTGAGCTGCGGTAGCGACTCGTTGGGCAGCGTGTCGGCGAACAGGTACTGTCCGCTGATCACGCCGGCGACGCGCGTCATCGCGTTCGGCACGGGGACGAAGCGGATCTCGTCGATGATCGCCTTGCGCTCGCCGGCGTAACCGTCGGGCGTGCCGGGCGGCGATTTGTACTGGTCGAACCTGACGACACGGGTGAACTGGTCTGGCTTGCGCTCGAGGAACTTGTACGGGTCCGGTGCCGATGAACTCGGTGATCGGCTTGTCGCTCGCGTTCAGCTCCTTGGGCATGATCGACGGCGGTCGCCGTGTTGCTCGCCAGCAGCGGCAGCAGCGGCGCGAAGGGCTGCTTGAGGCGGATCTCGATCGCGCGCGGGTCCTTGACCGTCGATCGGAGGTCGCCTGCGCGCCGACCAGCTTGCCGCGCGGCGAGACCCGGGCCCAGCGGCTGACCGATGCCGCGACGTCCTCGGCGGTCATCGTCTTGCCGTTGTGGAAGACGGCGTCGGTGCGCAGCGGGATGGTCACGACGGTGCCGTTCTCGGTGATCGCCGGCAGCGCCGAGGCGAGCACCGGCATCACCTCCCATTTCGAGTTGAAGCGTGTAGAGCGTCTCGAAGATGTGGTGGGTGATGATCGGTCGCGGAGTCCGAGGTGAAGATGACCGGATCGAGGGACGGGCGGTTCGCCGTAGAGCGCGACGTCGATCGCCGTCGCCGCCATGGCTCGGCGTGCCGAACAGGCTGGCGCAGGCGAGCGCCACGGCGCCGGCGACAGAACTGAGCTTCCGAAGCGTCATGACTGTCTCCTTCCCTTGACCTTGTGGTTCGCTCGTCGGTCGGCGGATCCGCGACGTCGGGGCCCGAGCCCATGAAACGGCTCGACTATGGCACCGAATATCGGGGATTGCCAGGCGATGTTCCGGAGAATCCCGCCTGGAGGGGGCCCTAGAACGCTCGCCTGAGCGATCGATGGTCGAACGCGATGCTGGCGGGCGGCGCGGGTTCGGAGGGAGACGGAACGCGCGCCTCAGGGGCGGGCGCCGCGGGGAACCCCGGAGCTGCTGGCGCATCGCCCACCGGTTTCGTCCACTGTCGGTTTGCATGCGCAGCCGGCAGGGGAGTCCCGGCGGGCACCGAAAATACGACCGGGCCCGCTCTCCCCACCGCGGGCCGGTTGCGAGCCCCGCGCGCCCCAGTGTCGGTGATTCAGGGCGCGGGGGGCTGGCCCCGGCTACTTCTTCTTGCGCTTGGCCAGGAGATCTTCGAGCTTCTTCGCCTGGTCCGTCTCGGTCTTGAGGGCTTCCTGGGTCTCCTTGAGCTTCGCCTCCGCCGCCTGGATCTTGGTCGCGAGCTGACCTTCCCGCTCGGCGGACTTCCGAGCCTCCTCGAGCTGCGCCTTCGCCGCGGCCACGTCCTTCGCGGCCTGCGACGACTGCGATCCCCAGGTGGCATACCCGATGCCCAGCCCGATGATGGCGGCGATGATTCCGATCACGACGGCTTGCATGGCACCTCCCGTTCGTGCCCCGCGCGTTCTCGCGTCACTTCTTGCCCTTGGACACCTGCATCTGCATCTGCTCGCGCTTCGCCTTCTCCTTGGCCAGATCGTCGCTCATCTGCTTCAGCTGGGCTTCCATCTGCGCGAGCTTGTCGGACAGCTCCTTCTCGCGCGTCGCGGCCTTCTGCGCCTCGGTGAGCCGCGCCTTGAGCTGATCGAGCTCGCCCTGGAGCGACTTCGTCTGGGCCCCCCACCATAGGTACCCGACGAGGAGTCCGATGAGGATCGCCACGATGGCGACGATCGTCACTTTCTTGCCGTCCATCACGCCTCCTTCCCGGGCCGGGGGCCCGCTGCCTGGAGAGCCTGCCTGATGAGCGGTGGACCCGGGCCCGCCGCTCGGGGAACGGCGGGGTCAGGGCGGTGCGGCGCGCCCTGCCTCGTGCTGCCGGAGCTCAACCCGTCGGATCTTGCCCGTCTCCGTGTGCGGCAGCGCGGGGACGAACGCGATCAGGCGGGGGTACTTGTAGGGCGCGAGCACCTTCTTGACGTGGTCCTGCAGCTCCTTCGCCAGCTCGTCGGTGGCCGTGAACCCCGGACGCAGGACCACGAACGCCTTCGGCACGAAGCCGCGCGTCGCGTCCGGGGCCGCCACCACCGCGGACTCGGCGACGGCCGGGTGCTCGTCCAGCACGTGCTCGACCTCGGGTCCCGGGATCTTGTAGCCCCCCGTCACGATCATGTCGTCGGACCGGCACTGGTACGAGAAGTAGCCGTCGTCGTCGTGGACGTAGACGTCGCCGGTCACGTTCCAGCCCCCGAATCGCACGTACTCGGCCTGGCGCTCGGGCTTCCGCCAGTACTTGCAGCCGGTCGGGCCCTTGATGGCGATGAGGCCGGGCGTGCCGCGCGGCACCTCGCGACCCTCCTCGTCGACCACGCGGCAGTCGTAGCCCGGCACCGGCACGCCGGTCGCGCCCGGGCGGACCCGGCCGGGCTCCGAGGACACGAAGATGTGGAACATCTCGGTCGAGCCGATCCCGTCGAGGCACTCCTTGCCGGTGGTGCGCGACCCACGCCTCGTAGGTCGCGGCGGGCAGGGGCTCGGCGGCGGAGACGCAGAGGCGGAGGCTTCCGAGGTCGTACCGCCCGGCCACGTCCGGAACTCCGAGCATCAGCCGGTACGACGTGGACGCGCAGAAGGCGACGGTCACGCGCTCGCGCTGGAAGATCTCGAGCATCCGCTCGGGGTCGAACGGGCCCGAGAGCACGGTCGCGGCCCCGAACCGGAACGGGAAGACGAGGAGGCCGCCGGTGCCGAACGTGAACGCCAGCGTCGGATGGCCACCGAACCGGTCCTCCTCGCTGGGCTGGAGGACGTAGCGGGCATACGAGTCGGCCGAGCCGAGGATGTCGGCGTGATGGTGGACGCAGCCCTTGGGCACGCCCGTCGAGCCGGAGGTGTAGGCGATCATCGCGACGTCGTCGGCGCGCGTGTCAGCGGTCTGGAAGCGCTCCGGCTGGCCGTCCAGCAGGCTCGCCCACGTGAGATCGCCAGGCCGAGCGTCCCCGACGACGATCACCTGCTCGAGTGCCGGTGCGGCCGGGCGGGCCCGCTCGAGCTCCTCCCGCAGTCCGCTCGACACCACGGCGACCCGTGTCCCCGCGTCCTGGGCGATGTAGGCCAGCTCCCGGGCGCGGAGCAGCGGCATCGTGGACACCGTGACGACGCCGAGCTTCTGGCACGCGAGCCACGTGACGATGAACTCCGGGCAGTTCGGCATCCGCAGGAGGACGCGGTCCCCCGGCTCGACGCCGGCGGCCCGGAGGCCGTTGGCGAGCCGGTTGACGCGCTTCTGCAGGTCGCCGTACGTGACGACCTGGGCCTCATGGTGTATCGCGGGCCGGCCGGCACGCCCGCCGTCCGCGTTGGCGTCGAGGAGCGCCGTGGCGACGTTGAGCCGAACGGGATAGCGCGTCTCGGGGAGGGTGTAGATTCGCTCCGGCCAGAGCGCCTTCGGCGGGAGACCTTCCTCGATCGCGACCGCCACCCAAGGCCCTCCTCTGTCCGGAGCCAAACCACCGCGCGGCGCCATGGTAGCCAACTTCCCCGCGTGGAACAACCCTGCGGACCTCGCCTGACGCGAGGTGCCGGGCCACTGTACGATGAGCCTCGCGTCCGGCGCGGGCCACCTGCCCGACCGACGCTCGTGTTCCGCCCTAGGCTGCCACGGACGAGGCGATCCGCTGGCGTCTTTCCTGGAGGTGCGAGATGGCTCCGAGGTTCGGCGCGCGCGAGGCGGCGAGGCTCGAGACCGTGTATGCGTCGCCCGCGATCGCGGCCCAGCGCGCGCGAACGCGCGCCGCTCTCGGGGCCCGTCCGGGCGAGCGCGGTCTCGACGTGGGGTGCGGGCCGGCTTTTCTCGCCTGCGAGCTGGGCCGCGAGGTCGGGCCGGCCGGGCGCATCGTCGGCGTCGACGAGAGCCCCGACATGCTGGAGGCGGCGCGCGCCCGGATCGCGCGGGAGGGTCTGGCCGACCGCATGGAGGTCCACGAGGGCGACGCCGCCCGGCTCGCGTTCCCGGCCGGCGCCTTCGACTTCGTCACCGCGGTCCAGGTCTACCTCTACGTCCCCGACGTGGAGCGCGCGCTGGCGGAAGCCGCGCGCGTCCTCCGCCCCGGCGGCCGCCTGGCGGTCGTCGATACCGACTGGGACTCCTGCGTGTGGCTCACGGACGACCGCGACCGGCATCGCCGGGTGATGGAGGCGCAGGGTGGGCACTTCGTCCAGCAACACCTCCCGACGCGGTTGCCGGGGCTTCTCGGTCGGGCGGGTCTCGGCCTCGCGCACGCCGAGGCGATCCCCGTGCTCGAGCTGAGCGGGAGCCCCGGGACGTTCAGCGGCGGCCTCATCGGGCCGACCGCCGACCTCGCTGTTCGCCACGGCGTGCCGCGCGAGGAGGCGGAGGCCTGGCGGACGGATCTCCTCGCGCGCGCCGCTGGCGGCGAGTACTTCTTCAGCGTGACGCGGTACCTCTTCGTCGCGACCCGCCCGCGGTGACGGGGCAGGCGGCGACCGACGCGTGCGGGGCGTGTCGTTGACACGCCTTCCGCGGGTGCCATACTAGCGCCGCCGATCGCGGTGACGAGGCTGCGCGGCGCGGTAGCAGCCGAACAAGCCGAGACGCAGGGAGGGGCCCCCCATGCACAGGTTGAGCGGGTCAGACAGCCGGTCCATGGGCATGCAATGGTGGTGGCGACGTGTCGTGCCGGGGGGCCTCGTCGCGCTCCTCGCATTCGCCGCCGCGGGACCGGCGTTTGCCGACATCCTGCTCGGCGGTGTGGCGCCGCTCTCCCAGCCGGGTGACGTGGCGGGCGGGCAGGAGATGAAGTGGGCGATGGAGCAGGCCGTCAACGACGTCAACGCCAAGGGCGGCGTGCTCGGCCAGAAGATCCGCCTCGTCTTCTACGACACGCAGAACAAGCCCGACGTGTGCGCGTCCGTCGCCAAGCGCCTCGTCCAGGAGGACAAGGTGGTCGCGGTGGTGGGCGAGTTCCATTCCGGCTGCGCGCTCGCCCAGATCCCGACCTACAACCAGGCCGGGCATGCCCGTCGTGTTCTCGGAGACCTACAACGACAAGATCACCGCGGGCGATCCGGCCGATCCGAACCTGCCGGCCAATCCGCCGACGATCTTCCGCATCGCGCCCACGTCGACCTACTACTCGGGGTTCGTCGCCGACTGGATCGTGAACGGCGTCAAGGCCAAGAAGGTCGTCCAGGTCGTCGACACGACCGACTACGGCGTCGGCGCGGCCAGCGCGCTGAAGGAGGCGCTCGACAAGGCGGGCATCAAGCTGGCCCAGGTGTCGGTCGAGCTGGCCCAGCCGGACTACGCGTCCATCATGTCGCGGCTCAAGAACGAGAATCCCGACGCCGACGTCGTCTACTACGACGTGTCCGAGACGGCGACCGCCTACGTGGTGATGCAGAACGGCATCGACGTCGGCCTCTCGAACGCCAAGAACATCTGCGTCGGGAACCCGGCGATGCGGGACGCCCAGAGCTTCTGGCGGGCGGTGCCGAACGGCGTGGGCTGCCTGTTCCAGCTGGTCGGCCTCACGTCCACCCAGTTCAACGAGCAGGCGAAGTCGCTCGACCAGCGGGCCCGGACGGCGCTCGGGCACGAGGCGCGCAACTACGCGTTCGAGGCCTACGACTCCGTCTTCCTCGTCGTCGACGCCATCCGGCGGGCGAACAGCACGGACGCGAAGGCGATCGTGAAGGCGCTCGAGCAGACGTCCATGGTCGGGACGCAGGGCAAGTACGCCTTCACGTACAACTCGCAGAACCCGGTGCCGAAGGACAAGCCGGGCTGGCTCTGGCACCAGTACGCCGAGCCGCCGCTCCAGCTCCTCGAGTTCACGAAGAAGGGGCAGACCTCCGAAGAGGCGCCGACCGTCTGGCCGCCCGCGCGCCAGACGCAGGCCGGCAAGGCGTTCATCCCCGTCGACCCGCTGAGCGCCGCGCGCCGTCGGCGGGCCGTGCCGTCGCGCGACTGCGGCTAGTCGCGCGGCGGCGCGGCGCCGCGGTCGGCTCCGATGAGCGTCCTCGTCGTCTGGCTCGTTCTGGCGGGACCGCTCTGGTCGATCGCGGGCGCGGCCTTGCTGCCCCGCCGGTATCGCGAGCGCCGGGCCGATCCCCGCCTCGCCGGACTGGCCGGCGGGCTCTGGGGCGCCGCGCTGGGCGCGGTGGCGGTCCCGTGGCTCCATCGCCGCGTCCCGACGCTCCGGCGCGGGCCGCACGTCCTCCTCCCGGCGCTCTTGCTGACCGCGGAGCTCGCGTGGCTCTTCGCGCGCGGGTTCCCGGCGAACCCGTGCGTCACGAGATTCGCTCTACGTCCTGGACCAGATCCAGACCGGCCTGACCGTCGGTCTCGTCTACGCCACCATGGCGGTCGGCCTGACGCTGATCTACTCGGTGCAGCGGATCGTCAGCTTCACCCACGGCCAGTTCGTCATGTTCGGCGGAGTCACGGCGTTCGTCCTCCTGCGCGATTCGCCGTGGAGTCCCTACGCGGTCCTCCCGGTGGTCGGCCTGGCGTCGCTCGTCCTCGGGGTCGGGGTGGCGGCCGTGCTGCTCCGGCCGGTCCAGGCCGGCACGGTGGAGCGGCCGGACGAGTACGCGATCCTGATGACCTTCGGCTTCGGGCTGTTCCTGACGTACGCGCTCGTCGGCACGCTCGGCGCGCCGGTGGCCGTGCGCACGCCGCGCTACACGGATCGGCCGCTCCTCGGCCTCGACACCGCGGTCGTCCAGCTCGGGGGGCCTGCGGTTCCGGATGGATCTGGTGATCGCGGGCGCGCATCGGGCTCCTGATCTTCTGTGCCCTCGGCTGGGTCCTCTACCGCACCTGGCTCGGGCTGGAGCTTCCGCGCGGTCTCGATGGATCGCGCCGCGTCGGCCGTCTCGGGAATCGACGCAGGGCGGGTCTTCGTGCTCGCGTTCGGCATCGGCACGATGCTCGCCGGCGTCTCCGGCGCCGCGCTGGTGCCCGCGTTCAACTTCCAGGTGCCGGAGATGGCGGCGCAGACCGCGATCCGCTCGTACGTCATCGTCGTCCTCGGCGGGCTGGGCTCGGTGAAGGGGGCGCTCCTCGGCGGCCTCTTCCTCGGCATCGTGGAGGCGCTCACCGCCGGCTGCTACCCGGATCCGAGCAAGGGCGCGACCTACCAGGTCGCCTCGGGCCTCGTCGTGTTCCTGGTCGTGCTGCTGGTGCGGCCGCAGGGATTCTTCGGGAGGACCGAGTGACCGCGGCGGCGGCCGCGCGCGAGCGCCCGCGGCGGGCCTCTGGTCGGTCGCGCTCGTCGCGGCCCTCTTGCTGGTGTTTGCCCTGGCGCCGGTCTTCTGGCTGGGCTCGGGCTACCAGCTGGACGTCGCCCGGCGGGCGCTCTACGCGGCGTGCCTCACGGGCATCTGGTCCCTGCTGGCGGGCGTCGCGGGGCAGTTCTCGTTCGGGCACGTGGCCATCGCGGGGATCGCCGCCTACGCCGGCGCCGTCTGGGGACGCCAGGTCTCCGCGCAGGTCCCGGTGCTCGGGCACGATCTGGGTGGCGATCCTCGTCGGCGTGGTCGCGGCCTGGATCCTCGGCACCGTCCTCGGCTTCGTCGTGCTCCGTCTGCGCGGCTCCTACCTGGCGCTCTTCACGCTCGCCTTCGGCGAGATCGCGCGCCTGGTGATCATCGCCGAGAAGGATGTCACCGGCGGGCGGCTCTCGCTGGCGATCGCGCAGCTCCCCGGCACCAGCCGGGACCACTACTACGTCATGCTCGTGACGGGCGTGCTCGTGTTCGCCGTCGTCTACGCGGTCATCGGCTCGCGGGTCGGCCTGTTCCTGCGCGCGCTCCGGGAGGACCCGACGCGGCCTCCGCGATGGGCGTGGACGTCGTCTCGCTGAAGATCCTGGTGTTCAGCCTCACCTCGCTCCTGGTCGGGCTCACGGCGTCGATCTACTTCCACACCGTCCCGCGCCTCACGCCGGAGATCCTGGACCTCCTGGAGATGGGCTTCCTCGTGGTCTACGCGGTCGTGGGCGGCCTCGAGAGCCCGGTGGCCGGCGCCGTCGCTGCGATCATCCTCGTCGTCATGCTGGAGGCTCTTCGCGTCATCACGGTCGGCCCCTATCGCTTCGAGCCCGGGGTCTGGCGCTTCGCCGTGTTCGGCGCGCTCCTGGTCGTGACGCTGCGCCTCGCGCCCGACGGGTTCATCGCGCCACTGGTCGCCCGGCTCGGCCGCGTGGGCCGCCGCCCCGCGCCGACGCCTGCGGCCGCGCCGGAGGGACTCCGGCGCGCGGGCGCGATCGCCTCGCCAGCCAGCGCGCGAGGCGCCGCCCGCGTCCCAGGACCGGAGCGCCGAGCGATCGACCTCCGGGTCGAGCGCGTGACCATGCACTTCGGCGGGTTCGTCGCGCTGGACGGCGTCGACCTTCTGGTGGATCGCCCGCAGATCTGCGGGGTGATCGGTCCGAACGGCGCGGGCAAGACCACGCTCGTCAACGTCATGAGCGGCTACTACGAGCCGACCGGTGGCGCGGTCATCCTCGGGGGCGAGCGAGTGGACGGTCTGCGCCCGCACGAGCTGGTGCGGCGCGGGCTCGGGCGGACGTTCCAGGTCACTCGGGGCTGGCGTCGGCTGACGGTCCTGGAGAATCTCCTGGTGCCGGAGCTGGCCATCCACGCCACCGAGGGCCGCGACGCCGCGCTGCGCCGGGCCCGCCGGACCCTCGACCTGGTCAACCTTGGCCATCTGGCCGACGAGCAGGCGCGGGCGCTCTCCGGCGGGCAGCAGAAGCTCCTGGAGCTCGCCCGGCTCCTGATGCTCGATCCGGACGTCCTCTTGCTCGACGAGCCCTTCGCCGGCGTGCACCCCGTGCTGAAGCAGTCGATCGCCGACCTGGTGCGGCGGCTGCGAGCGGAAGGCCGGGCGGTCGTCCTCATCGAGCACGACCTTGGCACCGTGTTCAGCCTGTGCGAGCGGCTCGTCGTGCTCGACGCCGGGCGCGTGGTCGCCGATGGCGAGCCGATCGCGTCAAGCGCGATCCGCGGGTCATCGCCGCCTACCTCGCGCGGGGAGCTCGGGGCACCGCCGACGGCGCGCGGCGAGGGGCGGGACCCTGGCGATGCTTGAGGTGCGCGACCTGTACGCGGGCTACTACCGGGACCTCCACATCCTCCGCGGCGTGAGCGTCGTCGCGCGGCCGGGCCGCGTGACCGCCATCCTCGGCGCGAACGGGGTCGGGAAGTCGACGCTCCTGAAGGCGATCTTCGGCTTCCTGAGGCCGACCAGCGGGCAGGTGCTCCTGGACGGCGTCGAGATCACCGGAACGCCGCCCCACCGGATGGTCGAGCGGGGCGTGGCGTACGGGCCGCAGCAGCCGGGGATCTTCGCCGAGATGACCGTCGAGGAGAACATCATGATCGGCGCCTGGACGTTCCGAGGCGACCGCGGACGGATCCGCCGGAAGCTCGACGAGAACTACGCACGCTTCCCCGTGCTCCAGGGCCGCCGGCGCAGCGCTGGCCGGCGAGCTGTCCGGGGGACAGCGGCGGATGGTCGAGCTGGCCCGGGTGCTGATGAGCGATCCGCGCTACCTCCTCATCGACGAGCCGACGGCGGGAGTGGCGCCCATCGTCGCCGAGGGCGTCTATGCGACGTTGACGGCGCTGCGCGCCGAGGGCGTGGGTATCGTCCTCGTCGACCAGGACATTCGCCGCGCCCTCCGGCTGGCCGACTACGTCTACGTGATCGACCTGGGCCAGAACCGGCTGGAGGGCGCGCCGTCGGAGATGGGCAGCGTGGAGACCGTTTTCTGGCAAGGCGCGGGGTGGACCGCGGACTCGCCGTAGGTGTGCGGCCCGGTCACTCGCAGATCTGAGCGGAGGCCTTGGACCGGTCCTGATGGCGGCGGCTCCCGATGAAAAACGTGTCTTCCCCGCCCGACGAGCTGACGGCCCGCCGGCTCAGGAAGCGGGGGCGAGCGCGATGGCGCCGGCCCCGGCCAGCCCGGCGACCTCGGCCGGAGAGAGCCCGAGGAGCTCGGTCAGCACCTCGGCGGTGTGCTCGCCGAGAAGCGGGGCGGGGCGGCGGATCGACGGAGGCGTCGCGGACGCGCGGAACGGGAAGCCCAGCATCCGGGCGCGCCCTCCGTGAGCCTCGTAGGTCGGCTGCTCCACCTCGGCCAGGAGCCCCAGGTGCTTGATCTGCGGATCGTCGAAGACCTCGTCCAGCTCGTAGATCGGTCCGCCCGCGATCGAGGCCGCCTCGAAGCGCGTGACCCACTCGGCGGTCGTCCCGGTCGCGAGGGCCGTCTCGACGCGGGCCTTCATCTCCTCGTGGTTCTCGAGGCGCCCGAGGTTCGTCGCGAAGCGCGGCTCGGTCCGCAGGACCTCGTCGCCGAGGACCCGGCAGAAGCGGTCCCACTGCTCGGGATTCATGAGGACGATGTTGAGCCAGCCGTCCTTCGTCCGGAAGGCCTCGGCGGGCGTCAGCGTCGGGTTGCGGTTCCCCACGCGCGCCGGCCGCTTGCCGGAGTCGAAGAGATGGGCGACCGGATCGGGGAGGAGGCCGAGCGTCGCGGCGAGCAGGTTCACGTCGACGTGCTGCCCCCGGCCGGCCCGGAGCCGGTGGACCAGGGCCGCCGTGGTGGCGCCGAAGGCCAGATAGGCGGCCGCCACGTCGGCGATCGATCCGCCGGCCCGCGTCGGCGGATCGCCCGGCATGCCGGTGATGCCCATCAGGCCGCCCATGCCCTGGGCGATGGTGTTGTAGCCGGGGCGCTGGGCGTAGGGGCCGGTCTGCCCGAACCCGCTCACGGAGACGTAGACGATCCCGGGGTTCATGGCGCTCACGGCCTCGTAGCCCACTCCGAGCCGGTCGGCGACGCCCGGCACGAAGTTCTCGACCAGCACGTCGGAGCGGGCGGCCAGCTCACGGAGGATCCGCGCCCCCTCCGGCTTCTGGAGGTCGAGGGCGATCCCGCGCTTGTTGCGGTTGACCGCCGCGAACACGGCGCTCATGCCGCCGCGCCCGGTGCGCGCCCGCCACTCGCGAAGGTCGTCCCCCCGCTCCGGCCGCTCGACCTTGATCACGTCCGCTCCGAGGTCGGCGAGCAGCATCGCGCAGTACGGGCCCGCAAGGACCCGCGAGAGATCGAGGACCCGGATTCCCCCCAGCATCGGGGGAGTCTCCGGGTTGCCGGACGGCGGCATCACGCGCTCACTCCCGGGGAAGGAAGCCCTCGGTCATCGCGTTGACCTCGGGGATGCCCGTGCGGGCGATGGCGTTGATCCGGGCCTTCACCTGCGCCAGCGGCCCGAACGGCTTGGCCGCGAGGCTCCCGGCGTACTCGCGCACGGCGGCAGCGAGCTGCTCGCCAGGAACGACGCGATGGACGAGGCCCATCGCGTGCGCCTCGGCCGCCGTGTACCGCCGGCACTCCATGATGATCTCCTTGGCGCGCGCCGGGCCCACCAGGCGGACGAACCGCGTGGTCGACGCCACCCCGAGAGGCACGCCCAGGTCGACCTCGGGGATCGCGAGCATCGCCTCCGCCGCCGCCCAGCGGAAGTCGCAGGCGAGCGTCAGGCCGAACCCGCCTCCGATCGCGTGACCGTTGACCATCGCGATCGTCGCCTGCTCGAGGTTCTCGAGGAGCGTGGTGACCCGCTCGAAGAGCCGCCGGAACTGGTTCGGCGTCGAGAGGAAGACCTGCCGCCGCTCCTGGGGGACATCCCGCGCCGGGCCGGGAAGTGCGCGCCGGCCGAGAAGACCGGCGGCGCCCCGGTGACGATCACCACGCGCGCCCGCGCGTCGTCGCGGAGGGCGCCGAGGGCCTCGATCAGCTCGCCGAGCATGGCGTCGCTCAGCGAGTTCCGGTGCTCCGGACGGTCGAGGGTGACGGTCGCGATCGCGCCGTCGTGGCGCACCGTGACGTTGGCGCCGGTCGTCACCCTACGCTCCGTCGACGAAGACGAGGTTCGCGTTCGAGGCCGCGAGGCGCATCGCCTTGGGCTCGCGGTACTCCTCCGAGTCGTACCACTCGCGGGCCTTCGCCAGGCTCGGGAACTCGAGTATCACGAGACGCTGCGGGCGCCAGCTGCCCTCGACGACCTGGTGCTCGCCGCCCCGCACCAGGAAGCGGCCCCCCGTACGCAGCGAGAGTCGCCGGCACCCGCTGCCGGTACTCCGCGTAGCGCGCGGGATCCGTGACCTCGAGATCCACGATGACGTAGGCGGCCATGGGCGTCCTCCCGGCCCGAGCCGGATTGTTCGTCGCCTCGCGGCGGAGCGCAGCTCCGCCGACCCGGTCGGCCGCCGGCATGGTAGCCCGGGCGAGAGCCTCGACGCCAGGGACCCCATGCGGCGCACACCGCTCGCATCCGGGTTGCGCGATCAGGAGCCACCCCGGGGCCCCGGAAGTGGCTCCAGCGCGACGATGCACCTGGCGATCGGGAGCGAGCTACACTGAGCGGCACGTGAATTGCTCGCGGGCCAGGGAGGCCGGGATGCACCGACATCGCCGTCGCCAGCTCCTGCAGGTCGGCTTGGCCCTCGTGGGTATCGGCCTCCTGGCTGGCTGGGAGGCACCTGATCTGGGGGCGGAGAAAGTGCCCCGGATCGGTTTTCTCGCCGTGGGCTCGCACGAGGGCCGGGCCTTCCTGATCGAGGGCTTCCTGAAGGGACTGCGTGAGCGCGGTTACGTCGTGGGCCAGAACATCGTCATCGAGTATCGCTTCTCGGAGGGCCAGAACGATCGTTTGCCCGGGCTCGCGGCCGAGCTCGTCAACCTGAAGGTGGACCTCATCCTGGCCTCCGGAAGTCCGGCGAGCTTTGCGGCCAAACAGGCCACCAGCACGATCCCGATCGTCATGGGCAGCCTCGCCGCCGATCCGGTCGAGACCGGCCTCGTCGTGAGCCTGGCACGACCAGGCGGCAACATCACGGGAATGACCGAGATGGCCGCGCAGCTCGGCGGGAAGCGCCTCGAGCTGCTCAAGCAGACCGTGCCGAGCCTTTCACGAGTCGCCGTCCTCTGGAATCCAGCTAATCCCGCCTACGGTCCGATCTTGAGGGAGCTCGAGGCGGCGGCCCCCCGACTTGGGCTGGAGCTTCAGCGCCTCGAGGTGCGGGCGCCCGAGGACTTCGACGGTGCCCTTCAGGCCGCGATCCGGCAGCGCGCCGGCGCGTTGTTCGTGCCGGGCGATCCCCTGGTCACCAACCGGCCCAGAGTGGTCGCGGACCTTGCCCTGAAGTACCGACTGCCGACGATGACCGACTTCAAGGAGCTGCCCGGAGTCGGAGGCCTCATGTCCTTCGGGCCGGATCTCGTCGATTCGTACCGGCGCGCGGCAACCCACGTGGACAAGATTCTGAAGGGGGCGAAGCCGGCCGACCTCCCGATGGAACAGCCCACGAAGTTCGATCTGGTCGTCAATTTGAAGACCGCCAGGGCTCTCGGCCTGGCCATTCCGCCGTCGGTCCTGGCGCAGACCACGCAAGTGATCCAGTAGGAAAGATCCGCGCTCTACGGAGACTGTCCCGCGGCGCCCCGGAGCCGCGCCAGCACCAGCCATTCGCGGCCCTGGCGGCCTTCGGGGGACGCGAAGGGAACGTAGTCCTCGACGATCTCGAACCGCGACGCGGCGAGGAGCGCTCGGACCTCCGCCTCGCTCACGGCGAACGGCGGGCCGCCGGGCTTGTCTCCCATGGGGAAGAAGCAGGCGAGGAGCCATCCGCCAGGCTTGAGGATGGCGGCGAGCACGTCGACATACTCCGCCCGGCGCGCGGGATCGATGGCGCAGTAACAGGTGTATTCCCAGATGCCGTCGAAGAAGCCAGGATAGGCCCGGGCGAGCCCGAACACGTCACGGTCCTCGTAGGTGACGTCTAGCCGCTCGCGCAGGGCGAGCTCACGCGCGGCGACCAGGACTTCCGGCACGAAGTCGAAGCCGAGGACGTGGTGGCCGCGGCGAGCCAGGAGCCGCGCGTCGTGGCCCCGGCCGCAGCCGGGGACGGCCACGGCTCCCGGGGGCAGGGGACGGCGGGCGAGGTCGGCGGCGAGGGAGGGGCTGGGGCGCCCCAGCTCCCAGCGGTCGCTCCCTTGGCCGTAGAGGCCCTGCCAGAAGCCGGCGTCACTGACCGTCGGCTCGCTCGTCACAGGCGCCGGCCCGCCGGCGGCGCGACCGATTCGTTGACATCCGCGGCCGCGTCGGCGGACGATAGCAGGGACGAGGAGGCCCTGATTCTCATGGTCGTCGTCGTCTGCTTCGTCGCCTCGCTCTTGTCCTTCCTCTTGCCGGGCGCGGTGATCGGCCTTCTCGGCAAGGTCCTGAACGACGCGCTCGGTGATCCCCTGTGGGCTCTCGTGCCGCCCGCGCGCGGCTCGCTGGTCGTGAGCGAGACGGAGGGGCCCATGCTGACCCTCCAGGGCGTCCTGGCGCTCTACGTCCCGCTGGTGCTGATCCTGCTCTTGAGCCAGCGGGGCCGCTAGCGCCTCGGGGTCAGGCGGGCGGGCGCGCCGGGGCGAGCCGGCTGCCGAGCACGAGCAGCACCACGCCGGCGACGAAGAATCCCACCGTCAGGTAGACGACCTGGGGCACGACGCGGTCGAGGTAGAGATCGATCGCCGGGCGGACCTCCTGGAAGCGCGGGAGCGTGTCCGCGAAGTGGCTCAGGAGCCACTCGCGCCCGAAGAGCGTGAACAGGATGCCGAGGAAGCCCGGCAGGAAGGTCAGCATCCCCAGCGCCTTCAGCGAGCCGCTCAGCGAGCGGGTCACCCAGAGCCGCACGATCAGCGCGGCGGCCATCAGGCCGATCGCGAGCCAGAGGAGCACGGGCGACGTCCCGACCGGCACCTGCTTGAGCTCGGCGGGCTGGATGCGCAGGAGCACGAACGGGATCAGGAGGGTGAGCCCCGTCGTGTAGGCCGTGCTGACGAACAGCCGCCAGGCGACCGCCCCGGCGACGCGCTCGACCAAGGGCGTCGAGCCGCCGCGGCTCCCGTCGCCGCTCATTATCCCCGGCGGGTGGCGCCGGTGGTGGCGGCCGCCGCGTCGGCCGGGCTCGCCGACGGGCCCTGGTAGAGCTCGACGGTGAAGCCGTCCGGATCCCGGAGGTAGACGCCCCAGCCGCCCGCGTGGGTGCCCGCGGTGATCTCCGCCGGCTCCGAGATCAGCGTCACGCCCCGGCGCCGGAGCTCGACACAGACCGCCCGCACGTCGTCGACCTTGAAGCAGAGGTGGCCGTTGCCGGGGCGGTTGGTCGCGCGATCGGTCGGCGGCGCGGGGTGCGAGACGTACTGGAGGAGCTCCAGCATGCTGCCGCCGGCCGCCGGCTGGAGATGCGCCGTCTCGAGGCGCACGCCTTCGAAGCCCGTGATGGTCGCCAGGTAGGGCGCGGTGCCCGTCTGCCGCTTGATGAGCGTCAGTCCGAGGATGTCCCGGTAGAAGACCAGCGAGCGCTCGATGTCGCTCACCGTGAAGCCGGTGTGATAGACAGGGCCGACCTGCATTGCCGCCTCCTAGCCCCAACTAACCAAGGACCGCGATCGCGTCGATCTCGATCAGGGCGTCGTCGTCCCAGAGTCCCCGGACCTCCACCAGCGTGGTGGCGGGCCAGTGGCCTTCCATCATCTCACGGTAGACCTGCCCGATCTCGTGGGCCTTCGCGCGGTACTCGCGCTTGTCGACCACGTAGAACGTCACCTTCACGAGGTCCCGCAGGGTTCCGCCGCGCGCGCCGACGACCGCCCCGACGTTGGCGAGCGCGTGCCGGAACTGTCCGACCAGGTCGCCGGTCGGGGCGATCCGGCCCTCGGCGTCGAGAGCCGTCTGGCCCGCGACGAAGAGGATCCGCCCCTGCGCCTCGATCCCGTGCGAGTAGCCCGAGGGCTTCGGCAGCCACGGCGGATTCACGATCACCTTCGGCACGAGTTCCTCCTCGGGGTCAGGCCCTGACTTTGACTTCCGATACCATTCACCCGCGGGGTGGCCAGGACAGTGTGGAAGTCAAAGTCAGGGCCTGACCCCGCTCAGCGCGGGAAGCGGGGGGGCCGCTTCTCGGTGAAGGCGCGGTAGAACTCCCTGTGGTCGTCGGCCATGAGGAGGAGCGCCTGGGCCTGGGCTTCCGCCTCGATGGCCGAGGCGAGATCCATGCCCCACTCGTTGTTGAGCATCCGTTTCGTCATGCCGAGGGCCTGCGCCGGCCCGTCGGCGAGCCGCCGCGCGAGCACCCGGGTCTCGTCGGCGAGGCGGTCGGCGGGCACGACGCGGGTCGCGAGCCCGTAGCGCTCGGCGGTCGGGGCGTCGATCGTGTCCCCGAGCATGAGCAGCTCCGTCGCCCGCCCGAAGCCCACCACCTTCGGCAGGAGGAACGCGGCGCCCATGTCGGCGCCGGCGAGCCCGACCTTGGTGAACAGGAAGGCGAAGCGGGCCGTGTCGGCCAGGAGCCGGAAGTCCGACGCGAGCGCCAGCACCGCCCCGGCTCCGGCCGCGATCCCGTTGACCGCCGCCACGACCGGCTTCTCGAGGAGGCGCAGGTTGCGGACGACGGCGCCCGTCATGCGCGTGAACTGGAGCATGCCCTTGACGTCCCGCTTGAAGAGCTCGCCGATGATCTCGTGCACGTCGCCGCCCGAGCAGAAGCCCTTGCCGCTGCCGGTGAGGACGAGGACGCGGACGGCCTCGTCGGTCTGGCACTCGAGCGCCAGCCGCTCCAGCTCCGCGTAGACCTCGAAGGTGAGGGAGTTCAGCGTGTCGGGGCGGGCGAGGGTCACCGTCCCCACGCCGTCCTCGATCCGGTAGTCGAACCCGCGATACGGGCCCATCGGGGTCCTCAGGCCTGGACGGCGCCGCCGTCGACGTTCCAGGCCTGGGCGGTCACGCCGCGCGCCTCGTCGCTCGCGAGCAGGACGGCCAGCGCCGCCACCTCCTCGGGCTCGATCAGGCGCTTCTGCGGGGAGAAGGCCGCCAGCGCCTGAACCGCCTCCTCGTAGGCGCGCCCGGTTCGCTTCTGGATGTTCCGGGCGCCCGCCCACGTCAGCTCGGTGGCCACGTAGCCGGGGCAGATGGCATTGACGGTCACGCCGGCCGCCACGACCTCCTGGGCGAGGGCGCGCGTCAGCCCGAGGAGCCCGTGCTTCGAGGCCGCGTAGGCGCTGATGAGCGGGTATCCCTGTCGCCCCGCGATCGACGCGACGTTGATGATGCGGCCCCAGCGCGCCGCCAGCATCCCGGGGAGGACCGCGCGGGTCATCAGGAACGCGCCGGTCAGGTTCACGCGGAGGTGGCGCTCCCAGAGGGCGTCGTCGGTGTCGACGAGCTTCGCCGAGACGGCGATGCCCGCGTTGTTGACCAGGATCTGGACCGGGCCGAGGCCCTCCGCGACGCGCCGCGCGGCGTCGTCGACCTGGGCTCGCTCGCCGACGTCGCAGGGCACCGCGAGGGCCTTGCGGCCGAGCGCTCGGATCTCCGCCGCGACGGCATCGAGCTCCGAGCTCGTCCGCGCGGTGACGGCCACGTGGGCGCCTTCGCGGGCGAACGCGAGCGCGATCGCCCGCCCGATGCCCCGGCCGCCGCCGGTGACGAGGGCGACACGGTCCGGAAGCTTCACGGCGCGCAGTATAGACGCCGCTGCGAAGGCGGGTCAACGCGGGCGCGCACCCGCCCCGGCGCAAGCGCCGGCCGGGGCGACGCGCGGTGATACACTACCGCCGACGTCGTCGCCGGCTCGCGTCCACACCGGGTCTTCAGGGAAGTCGAAGGAGGCGCGCGGTTGAGGATCGTCTGCATCGGCGGGGGTCCGGCCGGGCTCTACTTCGCGGCCCTCATGAAGAAGGCCGACCCCGCGCACGACGTCACCGTCGTGGAGCGGAACCGCCCCGACGACACCTTCGGGTTCGGGGTCGTCTTCTCCGACGCGACCCTCGAGCACTTCGCCCGGGCCGATCGCGAGACGCACGACGAGATCGTCCGCGCCTTCGCCCACTGGGACGACATCGACATCCACTACCGCGGCACCGTCGTGACCTCGACGGGCCACGGCTTCGCCGGCATGTCCCGGCAGCGGCTTCTCGACATCCTGCAGCGCCGGTGCCGGAGCCTCGACGTGACGCTCGAGTACCTGACCGAGGTGCGGGACCTCGCCCCGTACCGGGATGCGGACCTGGTCCTCGCCGCCGACGGCGTCAACAGCGCGATCCGGGCCCGGCACGCCGAGCAGTTCGGCCGCCGGATCGAGTGGCGACCCAACCGGTTCGTCTGGCTGGGCACGACCTGTCCGTTCCCGGCCTTCACCTTCATCTTCAAGGAGGATGTGCACGGGCTCTGGCGGGTCCACGCCTACCGCTACGACGCGCAGCACGCCACCTTCATCCTGGAGACGACCGACGCCACCTGGCGCCGGGCGGGTCTCGACGAGGCGTCCGAGGACGACACGGCGGCGTTCACGGAGGAGCTGTTCTCCGACGAGCTCAAGGGCCACCCCATCCTCAAGAACCGGTCGCTCTGGCGGAACTTCCCGGTGGTCCGGAACGAGCGCTGGGCGCACGGCAACGTCGTCCTGGTGGGGGACGCCGCCCACACCGCGCACTTCTCGGTCGGGTCCGGGACGAAGCTCGCCATGGAGGACGCCATCGCGCTCAGCCGGGCGCTCCAGCGGCACGCGGAGGTCCCGGCCGCCCTCGCGGCCTACGAGGCCGAGCGGCGGCCCGAGGTCGAGAGCCTCCAGCGCGCGGCCCAGGTGAGCCTCGAATGGTTCGAGACGACCGAGCGGTACCAGCGCCTCGAGCCGATCCAGTTCGCGATGAGCCTCCTCACACGGAGCCTCCGCGTCACGCACGACAACCTCAAGGTCCGGGATCCGCGATTCGTCGCGACGGTGGACCGGTGGTTCGCGGAGGGTTCCGCTCAGCAGAGCGGCGTCCCGCTGTCGGCCTCCCCGGCGCGGTGTCCGCCGCCCATGTTCACGCCGTTCCGGCTCCGAGACCTGGTCCTCTCGAACCGCATCGTGGTGTCGCCCATGTGCCAGTACTCGGCCGAGGACGGGACGCCGAACGACTGGCACCTCGTCCATCTCGGAAGCCGCGCCGCCGGCGGGGCGGCCCTGGTCGTCGCCGAGATGACCGACGTGAGCCGGGAGGGACGCATCAGCCCGGGATGCACCGGGATGTACAAGCCCGAGCACGTCGATGCCTGGCGGCGCATCGTCGAGTTCGTCCACCGCCACACCGGCGCGCGCATCGCGCTCCAGCTCGCCCACGCCGGACGCAAGGGGTCGACGCGGCGCATGTGGGACGGGATCGACGAGCCCTTGCCCGACGGGAACTGGCCGCTCGTGTCGGCCTCGCCGCTCCCGTACTTCCCGCACAGCCAGGTCCCGCGCGAGATGACCCGCGGTGACATGGACCTGGTCCGCGACCAGTTCGGCGAGGCGGCCCGGATGGCCGAGGGCGCCGGGTTCGACATGCTCGAGCTCCACATGGCGCACGGCTATCTCCTCGCGAGCTTCATCTCGCCCCTGACCAACGTGCGCACGGACGCGTATGGGGGGCTGCTCGAGCGCCGGATGCGCTTCCCGCTCGAGGTCTTCGACGCGGTGCGGGCCGTCTGGCCGGCGGGCAAGCCGATCTCGGTCAAGATCTCGGCCGCGGACTGGGCGCCGGGCGGCACGACGGCCGAGGATGCCGTGCGGATCGCGACCAGACTGCGGGTCCACGGCTGCGACGCCGTCACCGTCTCCACGGGCCAGACGGTGCCGCATCAGCGGCCGGTCTACGGGCGGCTCTACCAGACGCCGCTCAGCGACCGGATCCGCCACGAGGCGGGGATCCCGACGATGACCGTCGGAAACCTGTCCACGTACGCCGACGCGAACTCGATCCTGGCCGCCGGCCGGGCGGACCTGTGCGTCCTCGCCCGCGGCCATCTCTACGACCCCTACTGGACTCGCCACGCGGCCCGGGAGCAGGGCTACGACCTCCCGTGGCCCGAGCAGTACGAGTCCGTCAGGAGCTACACGACACGAGCGCGCTAGGATCCGGCTCACTTCCAGGCCGGCCTGCTTGAGATGGTCGCGCGCCCGCCACTGGCGAACTGGTCGTCACGTGCTCTATGCTGCCCGGGGGTCGAGCGCCCGGGGTTGCCTTCATCCACACGGAGGACACCGATGCGAAGGATGGTGATCGGACTCGGAAGCCTGATCGTCCTGCTCGCCGCTGTCTCGGCGGGCGCCCAGCCGACCGTCAAGATCGGGCTGATCATGCCGTACTCCGGCCAGTTCGCCGACACGGCGACCCAGATGGACAACGCCATCAAGCTCTACGTGAAGCAGAAGGGCGACACCGTCGCGGGCCGAAAGCTCGAGTTCATCCGCCGGGACACCGGCGGTGTCGCGCCCGACGTCGCCAAGCGCCTGGCGCAGGAGCTGGTCGTGCGCGACCAGGTGGACATTCTCGCCGGCTTCGTCCTCACGCCCAACGCGCTCGCTGCTGCCGACGTGTCGGCGGAGGCGAAGAAGCTCATGGTGGTGATGAACGCCGCCACGTCGATCATCACCACCAAATCGCCGTACCTCGTGCGCACCTCGGTGACCACTCCGCAGGTGAACGAGCCGTTCGGCGCCTGGGCCTTCCGGAGCGGTATCCGCAAGGTCTACACGATGGTCTCCGACTTCGGGCCGGCCCACGACGCGGAGGGAGCCTTCCAGCGCGCGTTCAAGGAAGCCGGCGGCGAGATCGTCGGCTCGGTGCGGTTCCCGGTCGCGAATCCGGACTTCTCGGCTTTCGTCCAGCGTGCCAAAGACGTGAGCCCGGAGGCGATCTATGTCTGGGTGCCGGGTGGCGTCCAGCCGGCCGCGATCGGCAAGGCGCTGGCGGAGCGGGGCATCGACCCGAAGAAGACGCGGATCCTGGGGCAAGGGGAGCTGACCGAGGAGGAGGCGCTCCGGAGCATGGGCGACGCCGGCCTCGGGATCATCACCGTCTACCACTACGACTACAACCACGATTCCGCGCTCAACCGGGACTTCGTCAAGGCCTACCACGAAGCGGCTGGGCGGAACCCCAACATCTACAGCATCGGCGGCTACGACGGCATGCACCTCATCTACGAGGCGCTGAAGAAGACCGGGGGCAAGACCGACGGGGACTCGCTCATCGCGGCGGCCAAGGGCCTGCAGTGGGAGAGCCCGCGGGGGCCCGTCGCCATCGACCCGGAGACCCGCGACATCATCCAGACGGTCTACATCCGGCGGGTGGAGAAGGTCGGGGACCAGCTCAGGAACGTGGAGTTCGACAAGATCGAGAACGTCAAGGATCCGGTGAAGGCCCGCATGAAGCCATGACCGATCGCCCGTCCTGACCGTCGGCGTGCCGTCGGCCATGCTCGTGCCCGTGGTGGGCGTCCTGTTCGACGGCTTCGCCTACGGCATGCTCCTGTTCCTCCTCTCGGTCGGCCTGTCCGTGACGCTGGGCATGATGAACTTCGTCAACCTGGCGCACTGCAGCTTCGCGATGCTCGGCGGGTACGTCACCATCACCCTCACGCAGAAGCTGGGATGGCCGTTTCTCGCCGCCTTGCCCGCGGCGTTCCTCGCCGCCGCCGCGGCGAGCATCATCCTGGAGCGCCTCCTCTATCGACGGCTGTACCGCGCGACCGATCTCGACCAGTGCCTTCTGACCATCGGCATCGTCTTCATGTCGGTGGCGGCGGCCGCCTACGTCTACGGCACCACCCAGCAACCGCTGGAGACGCCCGCCTACCTGCGCGGGGCGGTCACCTGGCTCGGCCTCCGGCTCGGCGTGTACCGGCTGTTCCTGGTCGGCACGGCGCTCGCGATCACGCTCGCCCTCGTCCTCGGCCTCGAGTACACGCGCTTCGGCGCGCAGGTCCGAGCCGCCGTCGACAACCCCCGCATGGCGCGCGGGCTCGGGATCGACGTCGACAGCCGGTTCGCGATCACCTTCGCGCTCGGTAGCGGGCTCGCCGGTCTCGGCGGAGCGCTCGCCATCGAGATCGTCGGCCTCGACCCGGCCTTTGCCCTGACCTATCTCGTGTACGTCCTCATCGTGGTGTCGGTGGGCGGACTCGGGTCCATCGGTGGATCGTTCGTCGCCGCCACGCTCCTGGGGCTGAGCGACGTTGCCGGCAAGTACTACGTCCCCGAGGTCGGCGCGTTTCTCATCTACCTCGTGATGGTCGGGCTCCTGATGTGGCGCCCCGCGGGCCTGTTCGGGAGACGCTAGCGTGACGGCCCCGGGACCGGCCCTGGATCCCCGAAACGAGCTGGCGACTCGCGGCCGGTGGCGTGCCGTCGAGGTGGCCTTCTGGCTCGCGGCGCTCTCCCCGTTTCTCCTCTTCCCGTCGCATCTCCAGCTGGCGAGCCAGATTGCGATCACCGCGCTCTTCGCCTTGTCGCTCGACCTCCTGCTGGGCTACTCGGGGATGGTGTCGCTCGGTCATGCGGCCTTCTTCGGCCTCGGCGCCTACACGGCCGGGCTCCTGGCGAAGGGCGGCTGGGGGGAGCCGCTGTCGGGGCTCGCGGCCGCGGCGGCGGTGGCCGGCCTGGCGGGATACGCCGCGAGCTTCATCGTCTCCCGCGTCCGTCACCTGGCGCTCATCATGATCACGCTTGGCCTGGGTCTCCTGGTCCACGAGGCCGCGAACAAGGCGCACTGGCTCACGGGCGGCGCCGACGGCCTCCAGGGCGTCCGGATGTGGCCGCTCCTCGGCCGTTTCCGATTCGATCTCTACGGCTACACGGCCTACGCGTACTCGCTGGCCGTCCTCGCCCTTGCCTTCCTCGTGGCACGCCGAGTCGTCAACTCCCCGTTCGGCCTGTCGTTGCGGGGGATCCGCGAGAATCCTCTCCGGATGCCCGCCCTGGGCGCGCCGAGCGGCTCCCACATTCGCACGGTGTACGCCATCGCCTCGGTCCTCGCGGGGATCGCCGGCGCCCTCCTCGCGCAGACGACCGAGACCGTGTCCCTCGCCACGCTGGAGTTCCAGCGCTCGGCGGAGGTCCTCGTGATCCTGATCCTTGGCGGCGCCGGCCGGCTCTACGGCGGCCTGGTCGGCGCCGTGATCTTCCTGGTGGCGCGAGACCGGTTCTCCGGCCTCAATCCCCAGTACTGGTACTTCTGGATGGGCGCGCTCCTGGTCCTGGTCGTGATGGCGCTGCCCAACGGCGTGCTCGGCGGGCTCGCGCGGCTCGCCGGACCCCTGCCGGGCTCCGGCGCGGGGCCGGCGCCGCCGCGAGGCGGCAGCCTCGTCAGGAGACTCGCGCGGCTCGCCCCGTCGCGGGGGGACGGGAGCCCGTGAACGCGCCAGCGTTGACCACGCGCCGGCTCAGCAAGAGCTTCGGCTCGCTCGTGGTGGCGAAGGACGTCGAGCTATCCCTTCCCCCGGGGGCGCGCTACGCCCTGATCGGTCCCAACGGCGCCGGGAAGACGACGCTCGTCAACCTGATCACGGGCATGCTCGAGCCCGACGACGGACACGTCCTTCTCGGCGACGAGGACGTGACCCGCCTCGGACCGGACCAGCGCGTCAAGCGGGGCCTCGCGCGCACCTTCCAGATCAACACCCTGTTTCCCCGTCTGAGCCCGCTCGAGGCCGTGACCCTCGCAGTGTGCGAGCGGCGCGGGGTGGCCGGCACCTGGTGGCGAGGGCTTGGCGCCTACCGGACCGAGATGGACGAGGCGTACGGCACGCTCCGCTCCCTGGCGCTCGACGCCGTGTGCCATCGGCCGACCCGCGAGCTCTCCTACGGGCAACAGCGGCTCCTCGAGATCGCCCTCGCGCTCGCGACGCGCCCGCGCGTGCTCCTGCTGGACGAGCCGGCCGCCGGTGTGCCCCGGGACGAGAGCGCGGCGCTGTTCGCCGCGGTCGCCGGCCTCTCGCCGGACCTGACCGTGCTCTTCATCGAGCACGACATGAACGTGGTCTTCCGGTTCGCGAGCCGCGTCATCGTGATGGTCGGGGGCCAGATCCTCGTCGAGGGCACGCCGCCCGAGATCGCCGCCGACCAGCGCGTGCAGGAGATCTATCTGGGCGGAGGGCGCCATGGCTGAGCCTCTGCTGGCGCTGCGGAACGTGCGGGCCGGTTACGGCGAGGCGGTCGTGCTCGACGACGTCTCGTTCGAGGTCCTCGAGCGGGGTCGTCTGGCCGTGCTCGGGCGAAACGGGGTCGGCAAGTCGACGCTTCTCCTCACGATCATGGGCCACACGAACGTCAGCCACGGCTCGATCGCGTGGCGCGGCGCCGTGATCACCGCTGCGGCGCCGCACCACCGCGCGCGCGGTGGACTCGGGTGGGTGCCGCAGGAGCGCGAGATCTTCTCGTCCCTGACGGTCGAAGAGAACTTGACGGTCGCCGCGCGCCCGGGCCGGTGGGGCCTCGAGGCGGTCTACGGCCTCTTCCCCTCGCTGGCGGCTCGGCGCCACAGCAAGGGCAGCCATCTCTCGGGCGGCGAGCAGCAGATGCTTGCGATCGCGCGCGCGCTGATGACCAATCCTGCGCTGCTCCTGCTCGACGAGCCGCTGGAGGGGCTCGCGCCGATCGTGGCGGAGAAGCTGGCGAGCGCGATCCGCCGCATGACCGCCGATGAGGGGACCGCCGTCATCCTGGTGGAGCAGCACGCGGAGCTCGCGCTCTCGTTGACGGACACGGCGCTCATCCTGGAGCGGGGACGGATCGCGCACCGGGCGGCGTCCTCGGCGCTCCTCGCGGACCGGGCCACGCTCGAGCGGCTGGTCGGGCTCAAGGTCGGCGGCGACCCGGGGTAGCCCTGCCCGGCCCGGAGGGGACGGATCGCCAGGCCGCGATCGGCTCCTCAGGCCGCCGACGCCTGGCCGAGGAAGAGACGGATGGCCGTGCCGGCATGGGCCAGGGCCAGGCCCGGGTCGAGCGCCGATGCCTCGCGGAAGGTGCCGAGCGCGCCGCGGCCCCAGCCGAGAAGGTCGCGCACGGCGTCGTCGTACCGGGAGAGGGCGCCGGCGCCGGAACCCGTGACCGGCAGCCCGTACGCGTCGGCGGCCATCGATCAGAGGCCCGGGTCGTCCGTACGGCCGAGCGAGGCGCCGGCCACCACGTTCCGCAGCATCTGGACCGTGCCGCCAGCGATCGTGAACATGCGGGCGTCGCGCACCATCCGCTCGAGCGGCAGGTCGCGCGAGTAGCCGCTCGCGCCGAAGATCTGGAGGGCGTCGTTCGTGACACGCATCGCCGTCTCGCTCGCCAGGATCTTGGCCATGGCGGCTTCGGTCATGTCGGGCAGCCCGTGCCCCGCGTTGGCCGCGGCGCGGTAGACGAGCTGTCGCGCGGCCTCCACCTGGAGCGCCATGTCGGCGACCATCCAGCGGAGGCCCTGGAAGTGTCCGATCGGCCGGCCGAACTGCTCGCGCTCGCCGGCGTACCGGACCGCAGCCTCGAGTGCCCCCTGGGCGAGCCCGAGCGCGACCGTGGCGGCGCCGAGCCGCTGGCCGTTGTAGGCGGCCATGAGCTGCTTGAAGCCGCCCGCCGGGAGCAGGAGATTCTCCCCGGGGACGCGGCAACGGTCGAAGACGACCTCGCCCTCCGGGATGCCCCGCATCCCCATGGCCCGCTCGCGTCGGGTGACGGCCAGGCCCGGGGTGCCGGCCTCGACGATCAGCGCCCCGATGCCCGCCGATCCGGGGATGCCGTCGAACCGGCAGAGCACCACGTAGGTCTGCGAGACGCCGGCGCCGGTGATCCAGCGCTTCGTCCCGGTCAGCATCCACGCGTCGCCGTCTCGCTCGGCGCGCGTCTCGAGCTCGGAGGCGGCCGAGCCCGCTCCGGCCTCGGTGATGGCGATGGCCGGCTTGTCCCCCTGGACCACGCGCGGCAGGTATTTCCGCTTCTGCGCCTCGGTGCCGTGGTGGACGATCGCTCCGACCGGACCCAGGTTCGAGTCGACGAGGAGACGCCCGGTCACGCCGCAGACGCGCGCGACCTGCTCGATCGCGAGCACCACGTCGAGGAGCGCCTCGCCCTGTCCGCCGTATGCGGCGGGGATCGTCATGCCCATGAGCCCGGCCTCGACGAGCTGCTTGACGTTGTCCCAGGGATACTCCTCGCGCTCGTCCCAGCGCGCCGCCCGCCCGCGGAACTCCTGGTCGGCGAGCACGCGGGCTCGCGTTTGGACGGCCTCTTGCTCCGCGGTCAGTGGAAACCGCATGTCGCCCCCTTGCGCGCCCCAGGCGCGCACGTTGACAGCCGCGACTGTAGGGCCAGCCGGCGGCGGGGGTCAAGGCGCCGCGATGCGAGATGCGCCGCGATGCGAGATCGGACACCGTGACACAATGTCTCCAAACGGAGCGACCCCCGCCGTGGCGGGAACGCCGCGGCTTGCCGGCGCGTTCCAGAAATAGGACCGGGCCCGCCCCGACGCGCGCCCGTCCGGTTGGAGGACACACATGAACGGACGATGGTCGACCTCGGCCGCGCTTGCGGCGTGGGCCCTCGGCGCTGGGTTTGCGGCACTCCTGCTCCTGGCCTCTCCCTCGGGAGTGAGCGCCGATGGGGGAGGCGGGGGTGGTGGCGGCGGCGGGGGTGGCGGTGGTGGGGGTGGGGGAGGCGGCGGGAGCCAGGAGAGGTCCGCGACCGCGAAGCCGGCGGATCCGGACTACACCGCCGGCGTGAGGGCGATCGACGCCGGCCAGTACGCGACGGCGATCCCGCTGCTGCAAAAGGCCGTCGCGCGGGACGGCACCAATGCGGACGCCTACAACTGGCTCGCCTACGCCACGCGCCGGAACGGGGACCCCGCCGCGGCGATCCCGATCTACGAGAAGGCGCTCGCGCTCGATCCCAAGCACCGGGGCGCCCACGAGTACATCGGCGAGGCGTACCTCACGCTCGACAACCTGCCGAAGGCCAAGGAGCACCTCGCCCGCCTCGACAAGCTCTGCTTCTTCCCGTGCTCGCAGCACAAGGATCTCAAGAAGGCCGTCGAGGCGTACGAGACGAGCGGAGGGAAGATCAAGCCGACCGCCGCCTCCCGCTGACCGCCATCCCTCGCTCGACCTGACCTTCCTCCCGCTCCCGGCAGGCGGTGGCTCTGCCGGGAAGTCCGCGGGATTCGCCGGGTCGCCGATGGTAGACTGCCGTCGGCCGCCCGGCGATCCGCCCGAGCGGCAACGATGGATCGCTGATGACCGAGCTGACCGGCTGCCGCCCCATGGTTCCGGAGGATCTGCTCCGGATCCGGTTCGCCGGCGATCCTCAGTTCCATCCCGACGGACGGCGCATCGCCTTCGTCGTCACCACCATGTCCGAGGCGCGGGACGAGTACCTCTCCACCATCTGGGTCGTGAACGTGGATGGCGGCGATCCGCGCCCCTTCACCCAGGGGCCGCGTCGCGACACCGCGCCTCGCTGGTCCCCCGACGGCCGACGGCTCGCCTTCGTCTCCGAGCGGGAGAAGAAGGGGAAGGGCCAGCTCCACGTGATGCCCGCGGATGGAGGGGAGGCCGTGCGGCTGACGGACCTCAAGCCCGGCGTGACGAGCCCGGTCTGGTCCCCGGACGGGCGCTGGATCGCCTTCGTCTCGCGGGTCGGCGGCTGGGAGGAGCCCACGGACGAAGAGGAGCGCGAGCGCTCCAGGCCGCCGCGGATCATCGACGTCCTCAAGTACAGGTCGAACGGCGTCGGCTTCATCTACGACCGGCCGCAGCAGATCTTCGTGGTCTCCGCGGATGGCGGGCCGGCGCGGCAGCTCACCGGCGGGACCTTCGACAATCACCATCCGGCGTGGGCGCCCGACGGCCAGCGAGTCGCCTTCGTGTCCGCCCGCCACGCCGAGCGGGACGAGGATGGGGCCGCCGACGTCTTCACGGTGCCCGTCGGGGGCGGCGAAGCGCGCCGGCTGACGCGGACCGAGGGACCGGTGTCGTGGCCGGCCTTCTCGCCGGACGGCCGGACGGTCGCCTACGTCGGGCATACGGATGCGCGCGGAGTCTCGCGTCACTCTCGCCTGTACGTGGTGCCCGCCGACGGGGGCGCGTCGGCGGGCCTGACCGCGGCGCTCGACCGGAACTGCGAGCCGATGATGGGCGCGGTGGGTCCCCAGTGGCTCGGAAGAACGGGTGCGCTCCTGTTCCAGGTGGAGGACGAGGGCGACGTGCCCCTCTACCGGATCGCGGTGGCGGGGGACGCCGCTCCTGAACGTCTCATCGGCGGGACCCGCCAGGTGACCGCCTTCTCCGCAACCGGAGACGGCGCCGTCATCGCCTTCACCGCCACGGACGACACGTCGCCCCCGGAGGTCTTCGTGTGCCGGGCCGACGGGACTGGCGAGCGCCAGCTGACGGATCTGAACCGGGACTGGAAGGCGGAGGTCGCGCGGGCGCGCCCGGAGCGCTTCCGGTTCGAGCGCGCAGGGTTCAGCGTCGACGGCTGGGTGATGCCGCCGTTCGGACGGGAGGCGGGCCGGCGCTACCCGCTGCTGCTCAACATCCACGGCGGGCCCGCGAGCCAGTACGGTCACCGGTTCTTCGACGAGTTCCAGGTGTATTCCGGCGCAGGCTACGCCGTCGTGTACCTGAACCCTCGGGGCAGCCGCGGGTACAGCGAGGCGTTCGCGCGCGCGGTCGTGGGGGACTGGGGCGGCGGCGACTATGCCGACCTGATGGCCGGGCTCGACGAGGCGCTCCGCCGGTTCGACTTCCTCGACGCCGGTCGGCTCGGGGTGATGGGCGGCAGTTACGGCGGGTTCATGACGAGCTGGATCGTCGGCCACACCGACCGCTTCCGGGCGGCCTGCTCCGAGCGCGCCGTCAACGCGATGTGGAGCATGTACGGGACCAGCGACATCGGCTTCTGGTTCCAGGAGGCCCATGCCGTGGGGCGGCCGCCGTGGGAGGACCTGCGCTGGTATCTCGAGCGCTCCCCGCTCTCCTACGCGAAGGACATTCGCACCCCGCTCCTGATCGTGCACTCCGAGAGCGATCTCCGTTGCCCGATGGAGCAGGCGGAGCAGCTCTACGTGGCGCTCAAGAAGCTCAAGCGGACGGTTCGCTTCGTGCGGTTCCCGGACGAGGACCACGAGCTCTCCCGCTCCGGCCGGCCGCGCCACCGGCTCGCCCGGTTCCGGATCCTGCTGGACTGGTTCGCCGAGCACCTGCCCCCGGGACCGTCCTGAGGACGCGCCTACCCACACGGGTCTGCTACACTCGCGTGGTGAGCAGGTCAAAGATCCCTACGGTGCGACTGAAGCGGCGCAAGGGTGGCTCACCGGCACAGGCTCGCTCGCGATCCGGTGGTGCCGCTACCGTTGCAACCAATGACTTCGGCGTCATCACCGTGTCGATGAGGACCAAGTCTGGTCTGGTCACCGTCATTCGAAGCAGTCGGACGGGTCGCTTCACCGCTGCGAAGTCTGCCAAGGTGATCGATAGGGGTGCGGAACGGTTCGCGAGCACCCTGAAGCGTCTCGCCACGAAGTAGCCGGGCGACTGACTGAAGCACTACCGGGTGTCCTTCGTGACGTTCTCGATGCACATCAGCGTGCATTGGAGACCGGAGGGGCACCGGGCATTCTCAGCGCGGACGCCATTCAGCCCGCGATCGGACGACCGTATTCGGGCTCGAGAGTCTTGATCCGGCTCGTCCTGGTGGGCGGCGGTCACGCCCACCTCCACGTCCTGGCCGACCTCGCCGCCCGGCCGTTGCCCGGCGTCGACGCGACGCTCGTCTCGCCGTCGGCCTGGCACCACTACTCGGGGATGGTGCCGGGCTTCCTCCAGGGCGGGTACACCGAGGCGGATCTGGCGATCGACCTCGCCGCGCTCGCGGCCCGCGCCGGGGCGCGGTTCCTCGAGGCCACGGCCGAGCGAATCGACGTCGGCGGACGCACCGTGGATACGGGCGAGACCAGGCTCCCCTTCGACATCCTGTCGCTCGACGTGGGCGCGGCTCCGGCCGGCCTCGACGTCCCGGGCGTTCGGGAGCATGCGGTGAGAGTCCGGCCCATGCGCCAGGCGGCCGCGCTCCGGGCGCGGATCGACGCGCTGGCGACTCGCGCGCGCCGCGGCCCCGTGCGCGTCACGGTCGTGGGCGCCGGCGCCGGGGGGGTCGAGGTCGCGCTCGCTCTGCACCGGCGTATCCGGGCGGCTGGCCCACGCCCGGAGGTGTCGCTGATCGAGGGCGCTTCCGACGTGCTCCCCGACTACGCGACACCGGTGCGCCGCCGCGCCGCGGCGATCCTCGCCCGGCGCGGCATCGCGGTCACGCTGGGCAGCGCGGTGAGCCGGGTGGACGCGGGCGCCGTCCAGCTCGCGAACGGGACGCGCGCGGCCACGGACCTCGTGGTCTGGCTCACCGGCGCGGCCAGCCCGGCCGTGCTCGCGGATGCGGGACTCCCGCTCGACGCTCGAGGTTTCCTGCTCGTCGACTCGACGCTTCGGGCTGTGAGTGGCGCGCCCGTCTGGGGTGCGGGCGACTGCGCGACGCTGGCGGATTACCCCGAGACCCCGAAGGCGGGCGTCTACGCCGTCCGCCAGGGGCCGTTCCTGGCGCGTAACCTGCGCGCGGCCCTCGCCGGCGGGAGACCCGCGGCGTACGTCCCGCAGCGGACCTTCCTGTCGCTCGTCAACACCGCCGACGGCAAGGCCCTCCTCCGCTGGCGCGGGCTCGTCAGCCACTCGCGCTTCGCGTGGTGGCTCAAGGACCGCATCGACCGGCGCTTCGTCCGGCGCTATCGTGTGCGGGCGCAACTCCCTCTTGCGTGATCGGAGAGGGCGGCCTACGGTGGTCCACGGATTCCGAGCGCCTCGGGCGGGAGGGAGGACGGCGGGCCATGGGACGTCGAGCCCTGTCTGGTCCGGCGCGGTGCTGGTCGGGCTCATCGTTCAGCAGAGCGCGGTCCGGTGGTTCGGTCCCGACGCCAACCGCTGGCTCGGCGCGGCCCTTCTCGCTGCGCTCCTTCTGTCCGTGCCGGCGATGCTCCTGGGAAGCCGTGTCGAGGGGATGAGCCGGTGGCGCCGGTGGCGCGAGGCGCGTCGGCGCGCCTTGAAGCACCACCGCAGCTGATCTAGCTCGCCACGTCCTCCGGCGCGACCGCGAGGCTGTGCGCTCCGGCGAACCAGGGAGCGATGGAGCGTCGGCGAATCAGGTCAGCCTCTCCCGCCCGGTGCGCCGCCGGCCGGCACTCCGTAGTACCAGCGGTGCAAGCGGTCCGGCCCGACCCCGCAGAAGTGGAGGACGCGCAGCGTCCACATGAGGACGACCGTCCGCGCGACTCCGTGCTGCTCCCATCGCCGGGCTGAGGTCGTGACTCGGAGCCCCAGCGGAGCGAAGCCGCCGATGCGCTTCAGGCGACGCGTCAGCTCGACGTCCTCCATGAGCGCGATGTCCGGGTAGCCGGCCAGGCGTTCGAACGCCGCGCGGCGGACGAAGACCGCCTGGTCTCCCGTGCAGATGCCCGTCAGGCGCGAGCGGAGGTTCATGAGCCAGGCGATCAGGCGGAACGCCGGCCCGGGTCTGTCGAAGCGGACGTCGAAGCGGCCGTAGACGACCGAGGGGTCGACGAGGGCGCGCCGGACGGCCTCGACCGCCCCGGGCGGCAAGCGCGTGTCGGCGTGGAGGAAGAGGAGGATCTCGCCGGTGGCCGCGGCGGCGCCCGCGTTCATCTGGCGCGCCCGGCCACGGTCGCTCGACACGAGACCGACGCCCCGGGCCTGCCCGGCGATCTCCACGCTTCCGTCCCGGCTTCCGCCGTCCGCGACGACCACCTCGACACCGGCGCAGTCGCGGGCGAGCTCCGCCAGCAGGGCCTCGAGGCGGCTGGCCTCGTCGAGAACGGGAATGACGATCGAGAGTTTCACGGCGCGGCCGGCTCAGCGGTCCGGGGCGAGGAGCTCCCTGGCCGCCAGGCTCCTTCGCGTGAGCCACTGGGGCACGAGCGACACGAGGACGATCAGGGCGGCTGCGGCGGCGAGGGTCCACGCGATCCCGGCGGGACTGCTCCCGCCGGAGAGCGCGCCGCCCGCCAGGGTGAACGCGATGGTGCCCGGCAGCATGAACACGGCCGACACCCCGACGTACGTCCAGAAGGGGATGCGCGTCAGGCCGTACGCGAAGTTCTGGAGGTTGAACGGGAAGAGCGGGACGAGGCGCGTGACCATCAGGATGCGCCAGCCGTGGCGCTCGACGGCGGCGTCGATCCGCGCCACGCGGGGACGGCGAGCCCGCCAGCGCTCGACCGTGTCCCGCGCGAGATGCCGGGCGATCAGGAACGCGAGCGCGGCCGCGAGGGTGGCCGCGATCCACGTGTACACCGTGCCCCAGACCGGGCCGAACACGAGGCCGCCCAGGAGCGTCAGGGGAAGGGCGGGGACGAAGAGGAGCTCGGCCACCACGTAGCCTCCCACGTAGAGGAGGGGCCCCCAGGCCCCGTAGGCCTCGATCGCCGTCCTCACCCGCGCAAGCCGCTCCGGCCGCACCCAGTCGTAGACCCCGAGGGCCCACGCGAGGATGCTCGCCGCCAGCAGGCCGAGCGCGAGGATCGCGAGCCTCGCGGAGCCCCCGGTGGGCGCCTTCCTCACCGCGTCCACCTGAGCCACGCTCCGAGCGCCGCGCGCACGAAGGGCGTCAACCGCGTCCGCTGGTACTGATCGGCGACGTGGCGGACGGCCTCGGCCTGCGTCGGGTAGGGGTGGATCACGCCCGCGAGCCGGCCGAGCCCCACGCCGGCGACGATGGCCAGCGTCACCTCGCTGATCATCTCGCCGGCCCGCCGGGCGACGATGGTCGCGCCGACGATCCGGTCGGTGCCGCGCCGCACGTGCACCTTGACGAAGCCCTCCGTCTCGCCATCCGTGCGCGCGCGGTCCACGTCCTCGAGGCGGCGCACCAGCGTGTCGATCGCGAGACCGCGCTCGCCCGCCTCCCGCTCGTTGAGCCCGACGCGCGCCACTTCCGGGTCCGTGTACGTGCACCACGGCATGACGAGCCGGCTCACCCGGCGGCGGCCGGCGAGGCCGAAGAGCGCGTTCTGGACTACGATCCGCGCGGCGGCGTCGGCGGCGTGAGTGAACTTCCAGCCGAGGCACACATCGCCGGCGGCATAGATGCGGTGGTTGGTCGTCTGCAGGTGGTCGTCCACGACGACCCCCTCCTTCGTGTGGCGCACACCTGCCGTCTCCAGGCCGAGCCCCTCGACGTTCGGCACGCGGCCGGCCGCGACGAGAATCTCGTCGGCCGCCACGGTCTCCTCTCGTCCATTCTCCCGGTAGCGGAGGATCTTCTTCTTTTCCTCGCGTGCGACGCCGGTGACCTCGACGCCGAGGACCAGGCGCACTCCGTCGCGGAGGAGCGCCTCACGCACGATCTCGGCCGCATCCCGATCCTCGCGCGGCAGGAGTTGCGGCGCGTCGCTCAGGAGGGTCACCGCGGCGCCCAGACGGCGGAGCGCCTGGGCCAGCTCGCACCCGATCGGCCCGCCGCCCACCACGGCGAGGTGACCGGGCTGCTCGGTCAGCTCGAAGACCGTCTCGCTCGTGAGGAATCCCGTCTCGGCGAGGCCGGGGATCGGCGGGTGCCCGGGCCGCGCTCCGGTGGCGACGACGGCCCGCGCGAAGCGGAGGGTCCGGCCGCCGACCGCCAGCGCGTCGGGTCCGGTGAACGCGGCGTCGCCGAGGAAGACGTCGACGCCGAGCTCCCGGGCGAAGCGCCAGGCGGAGTCATGCGGGCTGATCTCCGCGCGGATCCGCCTCATCCGCGCCATGACGGCCCCGAAGTCGACCGCCGCTCCGCCGGGAACCTCCACGCCGAACCTCGCGGCCTCGCGGAGCTCGCCGATGACCCGCGAGGACCGGATGACGGCCTTCGAGGGAACGCAGCCCGTGACCAGGCAATCGCCCCCCATGAAGTGCCGCTCGACCAGGGCGACCCGGGCGCCGAGGCCCGCGGCGCCCGCAGCAGTCACGAGCCCCGCGGTCCCGGCGCCGACCACCACGACGTTGTACCGCCGGGCGGGCACCGGGTTCTGCCAGCCGGGCGGGTGGACGTTCTGGATGAGGGTCCGGTTGTGGACGTCGTCCGGGAGCAGTCTGGGCGGCTGATTCACGTCGTGGCGCCACCGCAGGAGCTCCCGGCGCCCGCCGTGCATCCGAAGCAGTGGCGCCCCGTGCGGATCCGGCGCGCCTCGAGCGCACGCGGGGTCGAGGTCCCGCGACGTGCGGGCGGCGGCCGGGAGGAGCCGCGACCGGGAGCTCGAGCATCTGGTTGAAGTCGCAGTCGTGGAGCGTCCCGTCCCAGCCGACCGAGATCGTGTTGCGGCACATGAGCCCCGCGACGGCCGCCGGGTTGAAGGTCGCCACCAGCCGCTCCATGTACTCCTGAAGGTTGCCGCTCTCGACGAGCCAGTCGAGAAAGCGGTTGATGGGCATGTTGTTGAGCGCGATGAGCCGGTCGAACGTGACGCCGTGGTGACGAGCGAGCGCCGCCTTCCAGTCGCGCTCGAGCGAGGCCTGCGAGCCGGGCAGGAACGCGCCGGCGGGATTGTGCACCAGCGTGAGCCGGCGTCGCGGGATCGCCCCGACCGTAGCCCGCGGCGTTCAGCCGTCTCAGCGCCTCGATCGACCGGTCGAACACGCCGTCGCCGCGCTGCGCGTCGGTGTTCAGCCGGCGATGGTGGGGAAGCGAGCACACGATCTCGACGCCGCGCTCGCCGAGCCACGCGGGCAGGTCGGCGCAGCGGGGGAGCAGGAGGACGGTGAGGTTGCACCGGTCGATCACGTGCTTGCCTCGCGCCACGCACTCGTCGACGAGGTAGCGGAAGTGAGGGTTCAGCTCGGGTGCCCCGCCGGTGATGTCGACGGTGTGCGCGGTCGTCCGGTCGAGGGCCGCGAGGCAGAGGTCGACGGTCGGGCGATCCATGTTCTCCGCGCACGCGGTCGGGCCCGGCATCGACGTGGCAGTGGCGGCAGGTCATGTTGCAGAGCCGGCCCACGTTGATCTGGAAGATCTCGAGCGGCGCCGGCCCGAGCTCAGCCCAGCCGCAGGCCTCGAGGGCCCCGTCGAACTCGGCGCCCGAGCAGGCGCAGCGTCTCGAGGAGCTGGCGCTGAGACGCGGTCGAGACGAGGGGGAGCCGCGGGCGCGGAGGCTTCGTGTTCCCTTGGGACCTGCGGCGAGGGTGGCGAGGTCGGGGTCGGTGGCACCGGCCGCGGGTGGCGTCACTATGCCATCCCCGCGTGCCGCGCGTGCTCGAGCATCTGGACGCCGTGGACCAGCGAGGCGCCACCCCGGATGGCCGCGGCCACGTGGACCGCCTCCGTCATCTGCTCGAGATCGGAGCCCTTCTCGAGGCACGTCTTCGTGTACGCGTCGATGCAGTAGGGGCACTGGACGGCGTGGGCCACGCCGAGCGCGATCAGCGCCTTCTCGCGCTCGCTGAGGGCGCCCTCGGCGAAGACCGCGTTGTACCAGGCGAAGAATTTCTCCGCGAGGTCCGGGTTCCCCTCAGCGATGGTTCCGAACTTCCCGAGGTGCTCGGGCGCGTAATAGCTTCCCATCGACGATCTCCTTGTGGTCCCGGCGCCCCCCCGTCCATCAGGGCACTCCCGGGCGTCGAGATTCCGTTTCATGCGACGGCGCGCCGGTGGATCCGCCGCGTCAGGATTCTCCGTTCGCCGCGGCCGGTGGTCGCCAGGCAGGCGGCGCGAGCCGCCGCCGCCCGTCCTTCGCGAGCCTCACGTCCGGATCATCCGGATCGAGATCGCGGTCCCAGAGCTTGCAGGTCACCTGCTTGTGCCGCTGGTCCAGGCCCTCGCAGTAGTTCGTGAACTCACAGCGTCGGACGAGGTGCCCGTAGCCCAGGCGGATCTTCCGGAACCAGTCCGGATCGGCGAGAGTCTGGCGGGCGGCCGCCACGACGTCCGCCTCCCCGCGGGCCAGGATGCCCTCCGCCTGGTCGAAGGTGGACACGCCGCCGCTCGTGATCACCGGGACCTGGTGCCCCGCCGCCCGGAGGCCCGCTCGGATGGCGGCCGCCAGCGGCACGTTGCGGCCGAACGGGCCTCGCGCGTCCGACATCACGGTGGGCATGCATTCATGGCCCGATTCTCCGGTATAGGGGTAGACCGCCTCGCCGACCTTGGGCTGCCGGGCGTCCTCGAATCGGCCGCCCTTGGACACCGAGAGGTAATCCGCGCGGCCCTCGGCGAAGCGCAGCCCGAACCAGATCGCGTCGTCGACGTCATTGCCGCCCGCCACGACGTCGTGGCCGAGGTAGCGGACGCCGACGACGTAATCGGCGCCGACCTCGTTCCGGACCGTGTGGAGCACCTCCAGCGGGAGCCGCGCCCGCTCCGGGCGAGCCCCACCGTAGCCGTCGGTCCGCCGGTTCAGCCGGGAGAGGAACGAGGCCATCGTGTACGCGTGAGCGTAGTGAAGCTCGACGCCATCGAAGCCCGCCTCCCGCGCCCGCCGCGAGGCGTCGGCGAAGAGGTCTGGCAGGACCCGCGGCAGGTCGCGAATGTGGGGCAGGTGGAGGTCGTCCACCCGCTCACGATAGCCATAGTCGAGCGACTCCCGCTCGCGCGCGCTGAGGACGGCCTCGACGAGGGAGCGTCCGGCGTCCGCCAGACGGGCCCGCACCTCGGCGTCCGGTGCCGCGGCGACGTCATGCCACCGCGGGTCGTCGAGGGCCTCGGCCAGGCGGCGCCGAAGGTCGGCTCCGATCTCGAGATAGCGGGCGAAGAACTGGGCGGGCTCCGGTCGCCGCCGGACCGCGACGAAGTCGATGACCTGGATGAAGAGACGAGTCCGCCCCTCGCTCCGCTCACGCACCGTCTCGACGAGGCGGCGGAGCCCGGGGACGAAGCGGTCACTGCCGATGCGGAGGAGCGGGCCGCTCGGCACGTCGCGGATGCCGGTTGCCTCCACGACCAGCACGCCGGGCTGGCCCGCGGCGAAGCGGCCGTACCACTCGAGCACGTCGGGGGTGACGTCGCCGTCCTCGGTCGCCCGCCAGGGAACCATCGCCGGCACCCACGTGCGGTCGGCAGCCAGGCAGTGGGGGCCGAGCCGGACGGGGGAGAACCAGCGGGCCTGTTCGGCCTCCTCGCGCGTCGGCCAGCGCGCCGGAGGGAGCGCGTGTCGGACCCGGGGCGGCGTCGCGACGGCCACCTGGCCAGCTTACCGCGGCGCCGCGCCGCTGGCAGCCACCCGGCCGCGGCCGCCGCGGATCTTGCGGGTGCCCGTTGGTTGAACCGCAACGGCCCGGGTGCTACGGTGCGATATTGTGCGCGTGAAATCGGCCCAGGCACGAGAGAGCCGGGGTCGCGACCGGTCGCGACCCCGGCTCGATACAACGGTTGTGGTCGCGACGGTCCTGGTGATCGGCCTGAGCGGCGGTTGCGGGCTCGGCGGGCGCGGTGCGAAGCCGGCAGGCGAGACGAAGGCGCCGCCGGCCGACTCTCCCGCTGCGCTGCGACAGGAGGTGGACCACCTCCGCGGCGATGTCGCCGAGCTCCGGACGCGCGTGGAGGCGTCGCAACGCACCGGCACGGAGCACGCGGACCGGGTCGCGCAGGAGACCCGAGCGGAGTTCGATGCCGTCCAGAAGGCGATGGAGGCGTCGTCCCGCCACGACCTCCAGCGCCAGGTCGAGGTGCTCGACGCCCAGGCCCGGCGCATCGATCTTCTGGAGAGGCGAGCGGCCGAGCTGAGCCAGACGCTGCGCCGGGTCGAGCTGAGTCTCGCCGGGATCGAGAGCCAGCTCGCCCGGGTGCTCGACTCTGCATCGTCAGCCACGTCCGGGGCCCGAGGCGGCTCACCCACACGGTCACCGGCCGCGTCGCCGGCACCTCGTCCCGCCGAGGAGTCGGTACCGCCGGCCTCGGCGCCGGACAGCGCCGCGGCAGGCGCCGGGCTGACACCGCCGGCGATGCTGGGGACTTCGCGCAACGCCAGAACCGCGGCGCCGACCCCGCCGGCAGCCGCTCCGCCGCGCGAGACGAAGATCGACGCTGGGGAGAGCGCCCGCGTGACCGACGCGCCGCCGGCCGCGAAGAAGACGGAAGCGCCGCGCGCCTCCGCGACTCGCCCGGCCCCCGACGCGGCGCGGGTGGCGAAGACGGCCCCATCTTCCGTCGAACCGAAGGCCGTCGAACCGAAAGCGGCGGCCCCGGAGCGTCCGGCGGGAGCGACGCCACAGCGCCCCGCCAAGGCCAGACCGGCGGCGACCCTCCCCGCGGCGGGCTCGCTCACCGCCCGCGCCCTCTTCGACCGTGCCATGGAGAACTGGAACAAGGGCGAGCAGGGGCAGGCCGCCCTGGAGTTCGAGGAGCTCGTCCAGACGTTCCCGACGGACCCGCTCGCCGCGTCGGCGCAGTTCCGGATCGGCGAGGCGTACTACGCCGCGCGCGACTTCGAGCGCGCTTCGCTCGAGTACAAGAAGGCCGTCGCCCTCGATCCGAAGGGGAAGGACACGCCCCAGGCCCTGCTCCGCCTCGGCCTCGCGTATCGCGCTCAGAAGCGAGAATCCGACGCGCGGCAGGCCTGGAGCCAGCTCGTCCGTGACTTTCCGGAGAGCGACGCTGCCGAGGAAGCGCGCCGGGCGCTGCGCGGGCGCTGACCGGCGCGCGCGGACCCGTTCCTCCGACACCATCAGAGGACGCGCCGAGGCCATGGAGTCAGCGGACGACGTCCGAGCGAGCCTTGCCGTTGCCCCGCTCGGGGACCTTCGCCCGCACGAGGCCACCTCCCCGGACGGTGAGTCCCGCGTGGCTGATCTCCTCGGGGCCGCGCGCGTTCTGTCCTGGCCGCTCGTCGTGGATGCCGCGTCCGGGCTGATCCTGGATGGGAGCCATCGCGCCGTCGTCCTCGCCCGCGACTTCGGCGCGCGCTTCGCCGTGATCCAGCGGGTCGACCTCGACTCGCCGGACGTACGCATCGGAACCTGGTGCCGCGTGCTCGAGAGCGTGCCCGCCGCCGCCTTCGACGCCGCCCGCCGCGCGCTCGGGCTCGAGGTCGGCGCGGAGGGAGGCCTCCGATGTCACTACGGCGACCGTGTCTACGGCCGGCCCGGGCCCCAGGCGTCGGATCCTCACGCTCTGGCGAGTGAGGTCGAGCGACTCGTCTCACGGAACGGCCGCCGGCGCCCGCCGCGTCTGGTCGAGGACGAGGTGATCGCCGAGTGGCTGGCTGCGGCCGACGTCGTCGTCTTGCGTCCGCCGGCGCTCGACAAGCCAACCGTGCGCGAGCGGGCGGCCGGTCCGCTCCTGCCGCCAAAGTCGACCCGCTTCCTCTTGCCGTACCGGGTGCTCGGGCTTGCCGTGCCGCTCGCGGCGCTCGGGGGACCGCGAGCGGGGCTCGTGGCCGAGGTCGAGCGCGAGCGGGCGCGGCCGCTTGCGTGCCTGGGGGACGGGCTGGCCGTCGACCGGCACTACCCCGAGCGGCTCTGGCAGTTCGCCGACCATCGAATTCCCGACAATCTCTTCGCGGACGAGGCGGGACGCCACGCATACGCGGACGCGCTCGCGCGGGCGACGTTCCCGGATCCGGCGCGACCCGGCCCACGCCGTCAAGGCTGAATCCAAGGCAGAAGGAGGCTCCCGTGGCCCAGACCAAGTTCGTGCTGGACGAGAAGGACCTGCCGAGCCGCTGGTACAACATCCAGGCGGACCTGCCGGCGCCGCTCCCGCCGGTGATCCACCCGGGCACGCTCCAGCCCATCGGCCCCCAGGACCTCGCGCCGCTGTTCCCGATGGAGATCATCAAGCAGGAGGTGAGCCAGGAGCGGTGGATCGACATCCCCGAGCCGGTGCGGGACGTCTACCGGCTCTGGCGGCCGACGCCCCTCTACCGCGCCCACCGCCTGGAGAAGGCGCTCGGGACGCCCGCGCGCATCTACTACAAGTGGGAGGGCGTGTCGCCCGCCGGGAGCCACAAGCCCAACACCGCGGTCGCCCAGGCCTACTACAACCACCAGGAGGGCGTCCGCCGCATCACGACGGAGACGGGCGCGGGGCAGTGGGGCTCGGCGCTGTCGTTCGCCTGCCAGATCTTCGGGATCGAGTGCAAGGTCTACATGGTGCGGGTCTCCTACGACCAGAAGCCGTACCGGCGGATCATGATGGAAGCGTGGGGCGGCCAGGTAGTGGCGAGCCCGTCTCGCGAGACTGCGGCCGGCCGCGCGATTCTTGCGAAGGACCCGCAGTCGCCGGGAAGCCTCGGCATCGCGATCTCGGAAGCGGTCGAGGAGGCGGCCCAGCGCGAGGACACGAAGTACTCGCTCGGTTCGGTGCTGAACCACGTGCTGACGCACCAGACGGTGATCGGGCTGGAGGCCCAGCGGCAGCTCGAGATGGCGGGCGACCGTCCGGACATCCTCGTCGGCTGCATCGGGGGCGGCTCGAACTTCGGCGGGTTCACGTTCCCCTTCCTCCAGGACAAGCTGAACGGGCGGTGGAAGGACCTTCGCGTCATCGCCGTCGAGCCCCAGGCGACTCCGAGCCTCACCAAGGGCGAGTACGTCTACGACTTCGGTGACACCGGACAGATGACGCCGCTGATCAAGATGTACACCCTCGGCCACTCCTTCATCCCGGCGCCGATCCATGCGGGGGGCCTCCGCTACCACGGCATGGCTCCTCTGGTGTGCGCGCTCTACGACCACAAGGTGATCGAGGCGGTGGCCGTCCACCAGAACCCCACCTTCGAGGCGGCGCTGACGTTCGCGCGGGCGGAAGGGTTCCTGCCGGCGCCCGAGGCGGCTCACGCGATCCGGGTCGTCATCGACGAGGCGCTCCGCTGCAAGGCCTCGGGGGACCGGAAGGTCATCGCCTTCAACTTCTGCGGCCACGGCCACTTCGACCTCTCCGCCTACGAGCGCTACATGACGGGCAAGCTCGAGGACTTCGAGTACCCCGCGGCGGAGGTGAAGGCGGCGCTGGCGGGGCTTCCGAAGGTCAAGGTTTAGGTCTGCCGACGTTCGACCTCGTGGGCAAGGCATGCCGGAAGAGTGACGCGGGCTCGCGACAGAGCAGGCCGTAGTCGCGGCAGCCTCGAGCCTGTCAAGCCTGCGGAGAGATCAGCTTGACAAGGTAGCTTCCAGAAGCTACCTTGGCTCAGATGCGAGCCGTTGGACTCAAGACCCTCAAGAACAAGCTCAGCGAGTACGTCAGGCTCGCGGCCGGCGGGGAGACGATCCTCGTGACGGACCGGGACCGCGTCGTGGCCGAGCTGGTGCCCCCCGGGGAGGGTCGGAGCGCCCTCCTGGGGGATGCCATGCTGGCCGAGGCCGTGCGTCGCGGCTGGGTCGTCCCCCCGTTGCTGAGCCCCGCTGGGGTGCCGCCGCGCAAGCCCGTGGCGAAGCTGAACGAGCTACTGGCGGAGCTGGAGCACGATCGAGGGGATCGGTGATCTACCTCGACACGTCGGTGGCCCTGGCCCAGCTCCTCGCCGAGGATCGGATCCCTCCCCAGGCGCTGTGGGCGGGACCGCTGATCGCGAGTCGCCTCCTGGAGTATGAGCTCTGGGTGCGGATCCACGCGCGTGACCTGGGCCGCTCCCACGGCGACGAGGTTCGCGCGCTTCTGGCCCGCGTGGCCCTCGTGGAGCTGGCGCCGCCGGTGCTCGCCAGGGCGCTGGAGCCGTTCCCGGGTGCGGTCCGGACGCTCGACGCCTTCCACCTCGCCTCCCTCGAGTTCCTGCGTCAGCAGGGGCAGGCGGTGGAGCTGGCAACCTACGACGAGCGGCTCCGCAGCGCCGCGAGCGCGCTCCGGATCCCCCTCTACAGACTGTAGAGGCTCCGTCCCTCCCTTGGGCCGGCGGGAGAGCCAGTGAGCACCAGATGGACTTCCGGCTGAGCGCGGAGCAGGAGGAGTTCCGGCGGGCCGTCGCCCGCTTCGTGGACGCGGAGGTGGCGCCGGTCGCCCACGAGATCGACGAGGCGGGGGCGTTTCCCCGCGCGCTCTTCCGGCGCCTGGGCGAGCAAGGCTACCTCGCCCTTCGTTACCCCGAGGTCTACGGCGGGGCGGACGCGGACTTCGTGACCTACTGCCTCTTCGCCGAGGAGCTGGCCCGCGGGTCGATGTCGGTTGCCGCGCTCGCCGCGATGCAGAGCCTCATGGGGACGCATTTCATCTGGAAGTACGGAAGTGACGCGCTTCGCGAACGCTACCTGGTCCCGGCGCTTCGCGGGGAGAAGGTCGCCACGTTCGCTCTGACCGAGCCAAATGCGGGGTCCGACATCGGCAACCTCGCCACCAGGGCGGAGCGCGTCGAGGGCGGCTGGCGTCTCAAGGGCACCAAGACCTGGGTCACGAACGCGCCGGTCGCCGACATGCTGACGGTCTGCGCGAAAACGTCCCCCGAGCGCGGGATGAAGCACATCGCGCTGTTCCTGGTCGACCGGCAATTCCCCGGCGTGACGCTCGGCAAGAGGATCGAGAAGCTCGGCGTGCGGGCGTCGGCGACCGGCGAGATCATCCTCGACGACGTGCTCGTCCCGGACGAGCACCTCCTCGGCGGCGAGACGGGCGGGGTCGAGAAGGTGGGGGGCATCCTCTCGGAGATCCGCGTGATGACGGGCGCGCTCTCGGTCGGCCTCGGCCGTGCGGCGTACAACGCCGCGCTCCGCTACTCGAAGGAGCGCGTCACGTTCGGGAAGCCGATCGGCGAGCACCAGGCGGTGACCTTCCGGCTCGTCGACATGCTCACGCAGCTTCACGCGGCGAGCCTGCTCGTGTACCACGCAGCGTGGTGCATCGACCAGGGACGCCCGGTTACGCGGGAGGCGGCGATGACCAAGCTCTTCGCCTCCGAGGCCGCGAACCGGATCTGCGACGAGGCCTCGCGGATCTTCGCCTCGTACTCGTTCGCCACCGAGTACCCCATAGAGCGATACTTCCGAGATGCGCGCTTCCTGCTGTGGGGCGGGGGCACGAGCGAGATCCTGCGAGTCATCATCGGGCGCGACCTCGACCGTCCGTCGAGCCTCGGATGACCACCATCGCCTGATCGGCCGCGCGGACACAGCCATGGGGGAGTGGTTCAACCGCGACGCGATGAGCCACAAGATGACCGAGGACCAGTGGGACCAGGTGCTCACGGTCAACCTCAGGGGGACCTTCCTCTGCGCCCAGGCCGCGCTGGTAGGGATGCGGGAGCGCGGCTGGGGGCGTGTGATCAACACGTCGTCGGTCGGGTCGCTCGGGAACATCGGCCAGGCCAACTACTCCGCCTCGAAGGCGGGCGTCATCGGCCTCACGCGCACGCTGGCGCTCGAGTGTGCGAAGTTCGGGATCACCGTGAACTGCGTCGCCCCGGGGCCGGTCATGACGCGGATGCTGGCGGGTGTCACCGAGGCGATTCGCGAGAAGATCGTCGCGCGCGTCCCGACCGGGCGGGTCGCCCGGCCCGACGAGATCCCCGGCGTTCACGCCTTTCTCGCCTCCGAGGACGCGGCATTCATCACGGGCCAGGTGCTCTTCGTCGACGGCGGCATGTCCGTCGGCGTCTGACCCGTGACGATGCCCGGCGGCTCGACGGAGGATCTTCTCCAGGCGGTCCGGACCGGCGACCTCTCGCGGCTGGCGGGACTCCTGGATGCCGATCCCGCTCTCATCCGGGCGCGCGGCCCGGGCGGTGAGACCCTGGCCCTCCTGGCCTGCTACCGACGACAGCCGGCCACCCTGGGCGTCCTGCGGGCCCGCGGCGCGGTGCTCGACGTGTTCGAGGCCGCCGCCGCCGGCGACATCACGCGTCTGGCTCTTCTCCTGGCCGGGGCGCCTGAGCTCGTGTCCGCGTACGCCGGCGACGGCTGGACGCCTCTCCACCTCGCGGCTCACTTCGGAGAGACGCCGGCCGTCGCGCTGCTGCTCGCGCATGGCGCGGATCCTCGTGCCCGCTCGCGGAACGCGCTCGTCAACACGCCTCTTCACGCGGGGCTGGCGGGCACGGCGGGGCTCGACCTGGTGAGCCGCCTGCTTTCCGCCGGGGCGGAGGTGAACGCGGCCGATGCGGCCGGCTACACGCCGCTCCACCTCGCGGCGAGCCGAGGCGAGCTGTCGCTCGTCACCCGTCTCCTTCTCTGCGGGGCCGAGACATCGGCACGGACGGCGGAGGATCGAACCGGCGCCGACCTCGCCCGGGCGCGAGGGCATGAGGCGACGGCGCGGTTCCTGGAGACCTGGTGGGGGGAGCGCGCCCGGATCGTTGCGCGGCGAGAGCGCCAGCTATCGCCGTGGACCACGCTGATCGAGAAGGATGTCGAATTCGCGCCGGGTCGGACGCCGGACACCTATCACGCGTTCGGGCCGTTCGACTGGGTCGTCGCCGTCGCCTGGCTGCCGGACGGGCGCGTCCCGATCGTCCGACAGTTTCGGCCAGCCGTCGAGCGGTACACCTGGGAGCTGCCATCGGGCCTGGTGGACCCGGGTGAGGATCCGGAGACGGCATGCCGGCGGGAGCTCCTGGAGGAGACGGGCCTCCGGTCCGACCGCGTGACCTATCTCGGCGGGTATCGTCCCGACACGGGCCGCCTCGAGCTGGTCCAGCACGTCTTCCGCATCGAGGCGTCGGGGCCCGCGCCGGAGTTCGTACCGGAGCCCGGGGTTGTCGTCGAGTACGTCCGGCCCGAGACGGTGTCGGAGCTCATTCGTTCGGAGAGCTTCGTCCAGCTTCATCACATCGCCGCCTGGCTTCTGGCAACCGCTGACCGAGCTTCCCGCGCTGACGGCCTTCCTCTCCCGGGGCGCCCGCGAGCTGCCACTCGCACCGAGCGCGACGCCGGCGGCTGATCGGCGGCCTCAGCCGACGGAGCGGACGGCGGCGAAGGAGAAGGCGAAGAGCACGAGCAGACCCAGGGGAACAGTCGCAGAGCCTCACCCAGCATTTCTGGGGTAAGGTGGAGCCGACTGTCGGCCTGTCGGCCGAAGGGAGCTTGGCGGATGCGGCGAGTGGCCCTGGTCGGAGCGGGCATGACGCGCTTCGGCGTGCGGAAGGCGACGTATCGCGACCTCATCTGGGAGGCCGGCAAGGCGTGCTTCGACTCGGTGCCGGCCGTGCGGCCGGCTGACCTCGAGGGCATCGTGGTGGGCTCGGTCATGCCGGAGCGCACCGTCTTCCAGAGCCACATCTCCTCCCTCGCCGCCGAGGCGCTCGGGATCAAGCCGAGCCGGCTCTCTGCCCGGACCGAGCACATGTGCGCCTCGGGCACCGTCGGGCTCCGGTACGCCTATGCCTTCATCGCAGCCGGCCTCGCGGATCTGGTCATGGTCCTCGGCGTGGAGAAGCTGAACGTGCCCACGCCCGACGAGGCTCTCCTCAACATGGGCGCGGGCGTCGACCGGGAGTGGGAGGCCGCACACGGGCTCACCGCGCCGCCCTGCTTCGCCCTGGCGGCGCAGGCGCACATGGCGCGCCACGGCACGACCGAGGAGCAGATGGCGCTGGTCAGCGTGAAGAACCACAACCACGCGAGCCGGAATCCCTACGCGCACTTCCAGAAGGGAGCGACCCTCGACCAGGTGCTCTGCTCCCGCATGATCGCGACCCCGTTTCGCCTGTTCATGTGCTCGCCCATCACAGACGGCGCTGCTGCCGTCATCGTCGCCAGCGAGGAGCGGGCCCGCGATCTGACGGACCGGCCCGTGTGGATCCGAGGCACCGGCCAGGCCCTGGACGGGTTCACCCTGTCCGCGCTTCCCGAGGACTACGCGAGCTGGCCGTCGATGCGGCGGGCGGCGGAAGAGGCCTACCGGATGGCTGGCGTCGGCCCCGACGACGTGGATCTCGCGGAGGTGCACGACTGCTTTGCCATCGCGGAGATCATCGCCTACGAGGAGCTTGGCTTCTGCGCGAAGGGGGAGGGCGGCCGCTTCGTCGAGAAGGGCCTGTCCGATTACGGGGGGAAGGTCGTGGTCAACCCGCGCGGCGGGCTGATCGGCTGCGGCCACCCCCTCGGCGCCACGGGGATCGCCCAGGCTTCCGAGGCCTTCTGGCAGCTTCGTGGCGAGGCCGGTCCGCGCCAGGTGCCGGCGGCGCGGCTTGCCCTCACCCACAACAACTCAGGGATGGGCGAGCACGTCGTCATGCTCTACGGGCGTGACTGAATCGAGCCTCTTCGCGGGGACGTGACCGACCGGCAGCGCCGCCCTGTCGGCGGCGGCGCTGCCCGGATCAGGCTGGCTGGGTTCCGGAAGCTGGCTGGCGCGGCCCCCCGCGCCAGCGCCGCCGCCGGCGCCGGCGGCCACGCGCCGGCGGGCCAGCAGCAGGACCGGGAGGGAGCGTGGCCCGGTTACCGTCGATCTCGGGCAGCTCGGGCTCGCTATCCGCCCACCTGAGAAAGTCCGGCTGACGGTCGTCTTCCACTTCCTCCGTCTCGGCGGCCTCGGCTACGGGCTTCTCCACGATCGGCGCCGCGCTCTGGACTCGGGGCGCGCTCTCCGCCTGCGGCTCGTTCGCGGGCGGGACGCCGTCCTCGGCGAGGGTGATCGTCCCGGACGGGCTCACGAGGAGCTCCTTGATCCGGCGGAGCCGCGTGACGAGTCGGGGAGAGCCCGCTGGCCGCTGGAATCCCCGGGACTTCAGCGCGTTGGCCACCGCGTCGATGCTGACGACGCGCTTGGGCGCCGCCTCGACGAGGCCGCGGACGACGGACACCAGCTCGTCGTGAGGAGCGGTGGTCTGGGGGGACTCGGGCTGCGGCCGCGGGGCATGCGAGGTGACCGGACGACCTCTGCCGCCGCTTCCCGTGCGTCCGCCGCGCGACCCGCCGGACGGACCATGCCGAGGGCCTTCGCGCGAATCGACGTGCCGACGCTCGCCGGTCTGCGCCGGCGGCGGACCGCCGGGCCCACGCCCCCGGCGGCGACGCCGTCGGCGCGAACCTGAAGCGCTCGCGCTCGCCGCGAGGGGCCGGCTCTCCTCCTCGACGAGCACCGTCTCCGGCGAGTCCTCCTTGAGACGGCGATAGGACAGGCGGCGGAACTCGATCCCCAGGCTGGCGGCGACGTCTCCCACGGCGTCGAAGGCGCGGTCGTCGGACACGATCTCGATGATGTCGCCGGGCCGGGCCGACGCCAGCCAGATCCCGGCCGCGACGGCGATGCGCAGGTCGCTCCAGTCGCGGACGCCCGTCGAGGGGGCGCTGTGCACGAGATGAGCCCCGCGCGCTGCCAGGAGCCGCGCTGCTTCATGACCCACCACGCGCCAGTTCGCGACGGCCACGAGCTCGGTCCGACGATCCCATCGGATCGACCCCCAGGTGGTCGATGACGTGGGCGAGGTGCTGGGCGCGGCTCGTGTTCTCGACGTCGAGGAAGATCGCGCGCCGGCCGGGGGGCCGCGGACGCTCGGGCTCGGGCGGCGGCACGCGAGCGGCGAACGCGCTCTCGATGGTGGAGAGGGGTACCGGGAGGGGCTCGGGCTCGTCGATGACTCGGACGACGACCGGAGCCACGGGCTCGGGGGGTGGTGCCTCGACGACCGCGCGACGCGAGCGCTCGGCTGCCTTCGGGCTTCTCCGTCCACTCGACGCCGCGCGGGAAGAGCTACTCCGCGTCTTCTTTCGGCTCCCGTCTCGGCTCGAGCTGGTCGTCACGGTCGCCTCAGTGTAACGCATGACGGTGGGTTCGCGCGCGTCCCGGAGACAGGAGGCTGCCGGGGCGCTTCGACCGGCGGACCCTGGCCCCTTCGAGGTCGGTACAGGACCCGGCTGCTATACTCCCGGCTGGTGAACACCGACGTGACGCCTCCGGTTGGGCAGCCTCTCCAGCTCGTGCACCCCGTGCTGCCCCCGGCGGGGTCGACTCTGGGGCGCCGGCCGGCCGAGCTATCCGGACGAGCCGCCTAGCGCCGACGCGGTGGATGCGGGCGTCCGAGCCTGGCGGGAGCTGGGGGTCGGGCTCGTACTGAGCCTCATCGAGGACTGGGAACTGCCGAGGCGGGCTCCGGGACTGTTCGAGGCGCTCGCGCGGGAGCGGATCGACCTGTGCCGGCACCCCATCGCGGACTTCGGGGCACCGCGAGACGTGACGGGGTTTCGTCGGTTGCTCCGTGACGTCGGGGAGCGCCTGGCTGCCGGCGACGGAATCCTGGTCCACTGCAACGCCGGTCTCGGCCGAACGGCCGTCGTCCTCGCATCCATCCTGAAGTCGCATGGGCTGGCCCTTGACCCGGTGACGGAGCTCCGGCGCATCTACCGGTCGAGTGCCATGCAGGAGCCCGTTCAAGAAGCCTTCGTCCGGGGCCTCCCCACGGGCTGATCTTTCTCGCAGCCGTTCCGCCAGTCGCGCCGGCCCATGTCGGCGAATGATAGACTGCCGGCTGGGAGAGTTGATCCCATGACCGAGCCCGCCACCGCGCCGGGCACGCCAACCCGGCTTCCGTACGTCCGGGTGGTAGACCCGCTGCCCCTCGAGTCCCCGGAGCACAACAAGCTCCATCCCTTCTACGCGCATCTCGCGGAAGGCCGCCTGACCACGACCCGGTGCCGGGACTGCCGGCGGATCGACTGGCCGCCGCGGGGCTTTTGCCCCGCGTGCACGTCCGACGCGTTCGACTGGGTGGACCTCCCGCCGGACGGCAAGGTGCACGGCTTCAGTGTCCAGGAGACCGGCGTGCCGGCTGGTTTCGCGAGACCGCTGGTGTTCGCGATGGTCGAGGTGGCGGGGCTCCGCCTATTCGCGCCTCTCGTCGGCGTCGCGGATCCAGCCGCCCTCGCGGTGGGCGCCCACGTCCGGTTCGCACCGGTCCGGGTGGCCGACGACCCGCAGGGGAAGCCGCGCTACCTGCCGGCCTTCACGCCAGCGGTGACACCACGGTGACGGACCGTCCGCTCAGGGTGCTGATCGCGAAGCCCGGCCTCGACGGGCACGATCGCGGCGCCAAGGTGGTCGCGCACGCGCTCCGGGACGCCGGAATCGAGGTCGTGTATTCGGGGCTGAAGCGGACCCCCGACGAGCTGGTGGCCGAGGCGTCCAGGAAGACGTGGACGTCATCGGCCTGTCGGTGCTCTCGGGGGCGCACCTCACGCTATCGGGGCGCCTCCTCGAGCGGCTTCGGGCGGCGGATGCCGGCGATGTCGCGGTCGTGGTCGGCGGCACGATCCCCGCCCGCGACGCCGCGGCGCTCCGCGAGATGGGGGTGCACGCCGTTTTCCCGATGGGGACGCCGCTGCCCGAGATCGTGTCCTACTTCCGGTCGTTCCGCCGGGCGGACGGGTAGGGAGGGGCGGGTCGATGGCCGAGCCGCGAGGGGAGAAGAAGCCACGGGATGTGACGTACCTGGACGGGATCGAGGTGAAGCCCGTGTACGGCGCTGCCGACGTGGCGGGGCTCGACTACGGACGCGACCTCGGCGACCCCGGCGAGTACCCCTTCACCCGCGGGATCCATCCCCTCATGTACCGCTCGCGCGTGTGGACGATGCGGCAGTACATCGGCTTCGGGACGCCGGTGGAGACGAACGCCCGCTTCAAGTATCTGATGGCCCACGGGCAGGACGCCCTCAACGTCGCCTTCGACCTGCCGACGCAGCTCGGGCTCGATTCCGACGACCCGCGCGCCGAGGGCGAGGTGGGGCGGGTGGGGATGGCGGTCGACTCCCTGCTCGACATGGAGGAGGCCTTCGACGGCATCGCCGCCGACCGGGTCTCCATCTCGTTCACGATCAACTCCATGGCCGCCTTCATCCAGGCGATGTTCCTGGTGGTGGCGGAGAAGCAGGGGGTCGCCTGGGACCGGGTCGTCACCACGCCCCAGAACGACATCCTCAAGGAGTTCGTCGCCCGCGGGACGTGGGTGTACCCGGTGGAGTCCCTCGCTCCGCCTGGTCTGCGACATCGCCGAGTTCTGCGCGCGGCACGCGCCGAAGGTGAACCCCATCTCGGTCTGCGGGTACCACATCCGCGAGGCCGGGTGTACGCCCGCCCAGGAGATGGCCTACGGGCTCCTCATCGTCGCCGCGTACGCCGACCTCCTGGTGAAGCGCGGCTTGTCGGTCGACGAGTTCGCGCCCCGCCTGTCGTTCAACTTCACGTGCTGGGGGCGGCTGTTCGAGGAGGTCGCGAAGTTCCGCGCCGGCCGCCGGATGTACGCGCGCATGATGAAGGAGCGCTTCGGCGCGCAGAATCCCCGGTCGATGATGTTCCGGTCGCTGATCGGCGGGGGAGGGTCCGGCTTCACGGTGCAGGAGCCCGAGAACAACATCGTGCGGGGCGCGTACTACAGCCTCGCGGCCGCGCTCTCGGGGTGTCAGACGAGCGCCCTTCCGACGTACGACGAGGCATACACGATCCCGTCTCCCAAGGCGCAGCTCATCGCGCTCCGCACGATGCAGATCTGCGCGGAGGAGACGGGCGTCGCCGACACGGTCGATCCCCTGGCGGGCTCCTACTTCGTCGAGACGCTGACGGACGAGATGGAGGCGCGGATCCGGGCCGAGATGGAGCGGGTCGAGCGAATGGGCGGGATCATCGAAGGCGTCAAGTCGGGCGCCATCCAGGCGGAGGTCGCCCGCCAGGCCTACCGGTTCGAGCAGATGATGCTCTCCGGCGAGTACCCGAAGGTCGGGGTGAACCGCCACGTCGCGCCAGACGCCGGGCGCGACGCGTCGGACGCCATCGAGCTCTACGCGTTCGACGCCCGGGTGGCCGAGGCTCAGGTCGCCCGGCTGCAGCGTTTGCGCCGCGAGCGGGAGCAGGGCGCCGTGGATCGGGCGCTCGCGCGTCTCCGCGACGCCGCGCGCGGCCACGACAATCTCATGCCGCCGATCCTCGAGGCGGTGCGGGCCTACGCCACGCTCGGAGAGTTGGCCGGCGCCCTCCGCGACGTGTGGGGCGAGCACAAGGAACCGACCGCCTTCTGACGAGCGCCGTGGGGACCGCAGAGGCCGCCTGGCTCGGCTACAAGGCGCGGAGCTTCGAGCTGCTCGCCCTCGCCGAAGGAGACCACATCCTCGACGTCGGGTGCAGCACCGGGGAGGACGTCCGGGTCATTGCGGGCCGGGCGGCGGGCGTGTCCGCGACCGGCATCGACTCGAGCGAGGACAAGATCCGCGAGGCGCGCGCCCGGACCCTCGGCCTGCCGCGGCCCGTGGACTTCCGTGCGGGCGATGCCTACGCGATCCCCTTCGAGGACGAGACCTTCGACGCCTGCCGGGCCGACCGCGTGTTCCACCATCTGCTCGAACCCGCGAAGGCCCTCGCCGAGATGGTGCGGGTGACGAGATCCGGCGGGCGCGTGATGGTGTGCGATACGGACTACGACAGCCTGTTCGTGGAGGCGGCCGATCTCGACCTCACTCACCGGATACTCGCGCACCACGCGGGCCGGATGGAGTGCGGCCGGGTGGGGCGGAAGCTCCCGGGGCTATTCCTCGACGCGGGCCTGGGATCGATTGCCGTCACCCCCTACGCGGCGGTCGCGACCGCGTACGACGAGGAGGTGCTGAAGCTCCGCGACAAGGCAGACCGCGCTGCCGCGAGCGGCGCGATCACGACAGTCGACGCTGCCCGGTGGGTGGAGAGCCTGATCGAGGCTGACGGATCCGGCCGGTTCGTCTGCGCCCAGATCGTTCTCACCGTGTGCGGGCGCAAGATGTGAGCCCCTCGTCCTCCCCGGTCGCTTCGTCGCTTCCCGAGCGGCCGTACGCGACGCTCGCGCCCTACTTCGCCCAGCTCTTCGAGCCTCGGGGGATCCGCCGCTGGTTCGCCGCTGCTTCGGGACTGGTCATGGCGGCCGGGCTCCGGACCGGGCGCCACCTCGACGTCGGCGCGGGGACTTGCCGGTACAGCCGCTACTGGGCACGGGCCGGGTTCCGGTCGGTGTGCCTGGACATGCTCCACCAGATGCTCGTGAGGGCGCGGCTCGTCGGCACGGAGGGCCGCCTCGCCCGGGTGTGTGGAACCCTCGATTGCCTCCGCCCGGCACCGACGTTCGACCTGGTCACGGCGATCGACGACGTCGTCGCGTACGTCGGCGCGCAGGACGGCGGAGTCGACCGGTTCCTGGAGCAACTCCGTGACCACGTCCGGCCGGGCGGCCTCTTCCTCTTCGACTTCATCACGCCGGCCGGCCGCCAGCGCTACACGTTCCGCAACTCGCGCGTGCTGGCGGGGGCTCGCGTCGCAGCGGACAGCCGCGGGCAGTTCGACGAGGCGGCGCGGACCCTGTCGGTCGACCTCACGCTGGAGACGCCCCACCATGTCGCCCGCGAGCGCCACGTGATGCGGCTCCACACCGTGGAGGAGGTCGAGGGGGCGCTCCGGCGTCACGGCTTCGACGTGGTGGTCGTCACCGATCTCTACGACGGCGCCGGCGTCTCGTTCCGGGCCGATCAGCCCTCCTACGACGTGCTCGCGCGCCGGAGACCGGGCTGATGTTGCTCGCCGGCGTCCGCGTGCTCGACCTCTCGCGCATGCTGGCCGGGCCTTATGGCTCGATGCTCCTGGCCGACCTCGGCGCGGAAGTCATCAAGATCGAAGATCCGCAGGGCGGGGACCCGATGCGCGGGATGGGGCCGCCCTTCCTCGGGCCGGATCGCCAGAGCGCGTACTTCCTCTCGATCAACCGGAACAAGAAGAGCGTCGCTCTCGATCTCGAGACGCCGGAGGGGCGCGACGTCTTCCACGACCTCTGCCGCGTGTCCGACGTCGTGTGGGAGAACTTCCGCCCCGGGGTCATGGCCCGGCTCGGCTGCGCGCCGGAGACGCTGCGCCGGCTCAACCCCCGCCTCGTCGTCTGCTCGATCTCGGCCTTCGGCCAGGACGGGCCGTACCGCGAGTGGCCCGCCTTCGACCTCGCGCTCCAGGCCATGGGCGGCGCGATGAGCCTCACGGGTGAGGCTGGCCGGCCGCCGGCGCGGATGGGGCTCCCGATGGGCGACCTGGCGGGCGGGATGTTCGGCGCGCTCGCCGTGGCGAGCGCCCTGTTCCGCCGCGGGCAGACCGGCGAGGGCGCGCACTTCGACCTCTCGCTCCTCGACTGCCAGGTCTCGCTCCTGACCTACGTCGCCCAGTACTTCTGGGCCGACGGGCGCGTGCCGGGCCGCGTCGGCTCGGGGCACGCCTCGGTCGTTCCCTATCAGGCGTTCGCCACCCGAGACGGCCACGTGGTGGTCGCGGTCTTCGCCGAGAAGTTCTGGACGGGCTTCTGTCGCGCCATCGAGCGGCTGGAGCTCGCGGCGGACGCGCGGTTCGACTCGAACCCGAAGCGGGTGGAGCGTCGCGGCGAGCTCCTGCCCATCCTCGAGGCGGTCTTCCCGACGCGGACCACGGCCGAGTGGCTCGAGCGGCTCCAACGGGAAGGCGTGCCCGTGGCGCCCATCAACACGGTGGACCAGGTCGTCAGCGACCCGCAGGTGCGTCTCCGCGAGATGGTGGTGGACCTCGAGCACCCGTCGCTCGGGACGCTCAGGACCCTCGGGACGCCGGTGAAGGTGGACGGGGCGCCGCCGTTCCGCCCCGCCGCCCCGCCGCGCGCTGGGCGAGGACACCGACCCGGTGCTCCGGGAGCTCCTGGGGTATCCGGCCGATCGGATCGGCGGCCTGCGGCAGCGGCGGATCATCGCCTGAGTGGCCCAGTGCTAGACTGGCAGCGACCAGCGGCCGAGGAGGACGCCTGAGGCCTTCGTTCGCCTACCATCGCCCCGCCACACTCGAGGAGGCGTGCCGGCTGCTCGTCGCGGAGCCCCGCGCGGCGATCCTGGCGGGCGGCACCGATCTCATGGTGCACCTGCGGCAGCCGCAACGGGGGACGCGCCCGCCGGCGGTCATCAACGTCAAGCGCATCCCGGGGCTCGACCGGATCGAGGCCAGCGCGCGCGCGATCCGGCTGGGCTCGCTCACCACGCTCGCGGCGCTCATCGAACACCCGATCATCCAAGCGGAGTATCCCGTGCTGCCGTTCACGGCGCGCTACATGGGATCGCCCGCGATCCGGCACCTCGCCACCGTCGGCGGGAACCTCTGCAACGCCTCTCCCGCCGCTGACCTTTCGCCGGTGCTGCTCGTTCTCGACGCCGAGGTCGGGATCGTCGGCCCGGCCGGGCCGCGCCGGCTCTCGCTCGAGAGGTTCTTCCGGGGACCCGGACAGACGGCGCTCGCAGAAGCCGAGCTCCTCGCGTGGGTGGAGTTTCCGCGGAAGCACGCGGGATGGACGGTGCGCTACGAGCGGCTGGACGTCCGCCGCGCGATGGACATCGCGATCGCCGGAGCTGCCCTCGCGCTCCGGCTCGACGGCGGCAGCGTCGCTGAGGCGCGCCTGGCGCTCGGTGCGGTGGCGCCGACGCCGCGCCGTGTGCCGGCGGCGGAGGCCGCGCTCGTGGAGGGCGGCCTCGAACCGGCCGCCATCGAGCGGGTGGCCGAGCTGGCGATGGCCGCGGCGCGGCCGATCGACGACGTCCGCGCGACCGCGGAGTATCGCAGGGAGATGGTCGGCGTCCTCGTCCGGCGGGCGCTCGCCGGTGGGTGATCGGGCGGTGGCGGATCAGTATCGGCTCGAGCTGACGGTCAATGGGCGCCGGGCGCGCCGCGAGGTTCCGGGCTCCCGGACGCTCCTCGAGCTCCTTCGGAATGACTTGCGTCTCACCGGAACGAACCTCGCGTGCGACACGGGCGACTGCGGCGCCTGCACGGTCCTGATCGACGGCCGCCCCGCCGTCTCATGCCTCGTCCTGGCGCTCGACGTCGACGGCGCCGAGGTGACGACCATCGAGGGGCTGGCCGCGCGCTGGCACGCGTGCTCGGACGCCCGGCCTCCGACCCTCCACCCGGTCCAGCAGGGATTCTTGGAGGAGGGCGGCGCCCAGTGCGGCTTCTGCACGGCGGGGATGGTCATGGCTGCCGCGGGGCTCCTCGAGGCGACGCCCGAGCCCAACGAGGCCGAGATCCGCGCCGGCCTCGAGGGGAATCTCTGTCGGTGTACCGGCTACGTCAAGATCATCCGAGCCGTCCAGGTCGCCGCGGAGCACATGCGCGCGGCGCGGGGGGCCGAGGCGTGAGCGGAGGCCCGGGCCGTTCGGCACGTGGGGCCGCCGGCTCGGCCAGCGCGCCGGCGGACGCTTCGCCGAGCGCGCGGCCGGCCCGGCCGTTCCGTGTCATCGGCACGCGCGTCGGCAAGCTGGATGCGGCCGAAAAGGTCACGGGCGCGGTCCAGTACCTCCCCGACCTCGAGATCCCGGGGATGGTCTGGGGCAAGATCCTGCGGACGCGCGTGCCGCACGCCCGCATCACGCGGATCGACACGGCCCGGGCCGAAGCGCTGCCTGGCGTCCTGGGCGTGGTCACGGGCCGGAATGTCGAGCAGCACCCCTTCGGGTTCGCGAAGGACCACCTGGCCCTGAAGGGAGACGTGGTCCGCTGCATCCGCGACGAGGTGGCGGCGGTGGCGGCGGAGACCGAGGAGGTCGCGGCGGAGGCGTGCCGGCTGATCGACGTGGAATACGAGGAGCTGCCGGCGGTCTTCGACCCGGAGGCGGCGCTCCGCCCGGCGGCGCCGCGAATTCACGCGAAGTTCCCGGGTAACCTGGTCAACTTCGCGTACAAGTTCACGGCCGGCGATGTCGACCGCGCCTTCCGTGAGGCGGCGATCGTGGTCGAGGGGACGTACCGGCTCAACTACGTCACCACCGCCTGCATCGGGACGATGGCGGCGATCGCCCAGTGGGACCCGCGCGGAAACCTCACGATGTGGTCGACGACCCAGATCCCGTTCCTCTTCCAGAAGGACCTCGCGGAGGCGCTCGGGATTTCCGGAGACCGCATCCGGGTCATCCAGCCGCCGGTCGGCGGGAACTTCGGCCGGGGTCTCGATCTCTACCCGATCGACATCATCGCGGCGCTCCTGGCCCGGCACGTCAGCCGGCCGGTGAAGATCGTGTTCGACCGGGAGGAGGAGTTCGTCGCGAGTCCGACCCGCGAGCCGTGCGTCTTCACGCTGCGCACGGCGGCGCGCGCGGACGGGACCCTCATCGGACGCGACGCGCGGGTCCTGATCGACAACGGCGCCTACGTGTCCTGGGGGTCGACGACCCCGTACGTCATGATGACGACGCTCGCCGGCTTCTACCGCTGCCCGAACGTCCGTTTCGACACGGCGATCGTCTACACGAACAACGTCTACTCGGGCTCGATGCGGGGCTACGGCAACCTCGAATCGACCTTCGCCGTCGAGGCGCAGATGGACGACCTCGCCGAGCGGCTCGGCCTGGATCGCCTCGAGATCCGGCGCCGGAACGCGAACCGTCCCGGGGACGTGACGCCGCAAGGGCTCCGGATCACGAGCTGCGCGCTCGCGGAGTGCTTCGACGCGGTCGCACGCGACATCGCGCGGCCCGTCGACCGGCCGCTTCGGCCCGGCTGGACGCGGGGGATCGGCTACGCCGGCATGTTCCACGTCGGAGGCGGCGCGCGCGTGTACCGCTCCGACGGCTGCGGGGCGATCGTCAAGCTCGACGACTTCGGGAAGGTGACGCTGATCACCGGCGCCAGCGAGATCGGCCAGGGGTCGGAGACAGTCCTCGCGATGATCGTCGCCGAGGAGCTGGGGATCCCGCTCGGGCGGGTTGACGTCGTGAACAACGACACGGCCGTCAAGCCGTGGGACGTCGGCGTCCACGCGAGCCGGACCACGTTCATCGCGGGAAACGCCGCTCTCCTCGCGGCGCGGGACGTGAAGCGGCAGCTCCTCGCGCTCGGCGCCTCGCAGCTCGACGAGCCCGCCGAGGCGCTCGACGTCGAGGACGGGTACGTGTACGTTACGGCGGCGCCCCAGCGCCGGATGGGGTACGAGCGGGTCGTCCGGGCGGGGCACTTCCGCGAGGGCGGCCGGATCCTCATGGGGCAGGCGTTCTACGACCCGCCGACCCAGATGCTGGACAAGGACTTCCGGGGCAACGTGTCCGTGACGTACGGCTTCGCCGCGCAGGCGGCGCTGGTCGAGGTGGAGACGGCGACGGGCAAGATCGAGGTCATCCGGGTCGCCTCGGCGCACGATGTCGGGCGGGCGCTCAACCCGGTCGGCTGCGAGGGCCAGATCGAGGGCGGCATCCACATGGGGCTCGGCTACTGCCTGACCGAGGAGCTCCGGCTCCGGGACGGGCGCGTGCTGAACCCCGGATTCCTCGACTACAAGCTCCTCACGGCCCCCGACATGCCCGAGATTCTGATCACGCTGATCGAGACGGTGGACGAGGCCGGGCCCTTCGGGGCGAAGGGGGTCGGCGAGGCGGGAACGATTCCCATCTCCGCCGCGGTCGCGAACGCGGTGAAGGACGCGACCGGGGTGCGGATGACGGAGCTCCCGATGACCCCGGAGCGCGTGTACCGCGCCCTCCGGCAACGGAGCGGCTGAGCCGTGCCCTTCCGGCGGGCCGGGCCGGCGGGCTCCGCCCAAGAGCCAGGATCGCCGTGAGGGGCATCGGACTCGGGGAGCGTGTCGGGCGGGCCGACCCATCGCCCCCGAGCCTGACCCCGTCCTCCAGGCCGGCATCGGAATTCGCGCTAGTCTCCAGTCGTGGTGCGCGCGACGCGTCCCTCGACGGGCTCCGGGGAATCGCCGCGCTCTGGGTCTTCGTGACGCACGCGGCGTACGCCGGCTTGCTGCCGCCCCTTCTCAACTTCAACGGCTCGGGGCGTGGAGGCGTGGTCCTCTTCTTCTTCCTCAGCGCCTTCCTGATCAGCGGCCCCTTCTTTCGGCAGCTCGAGAGGGCGCTCTCGTGGCGGGAGTGGGCGGCCTACGGGATCAGAAGGGTCTGCCGGATCGTTCCTCTCTACTACGGCGTCGTTCTTCTCGTCTTCGTCCTGGGCTTCTATCCCTTCGGCGAGACGACGCCGCTCTCCGTCCTGTTCCAGCACCTGGACTTTCAAGTGGGCCTGGGGGTGTTCTGGACGATCGTCGTGGAGATGCGATTCTACGTCGCTCTCCCGATTCTCCTGGTGCTGATTGCGCTCACGATCGGTCGGATCGGGAGGGGGCGGCTGCTCGTCTTTCTCGTGGGCTCTCTGTGGATGGCCGGCGCGGCGCTGGGGATGCTCGGGTCGGGCGTCTTGCTGAGGCTCGGGATCGGCGGCCACGCGCCGATCTTCGTCGCCGGAGTGTTCGCCGCGCTCGCCGTGGACGAGCTCCGCACCCGTCGACTAGGCCGCGGGGCCGGGATCGGGTTCGAATGTCTCGCGTGGCTGTCCGCGATCGCCTTCGCCTGCGTGTCCCTGCCGTCGGTCTACCATGCGATCACGACGGGGGCCTCGATCGCCTCTTACTCGGCGGACACTCCCGCCTACGAGGCCTTCTGGAAGGCCCGGATCCCATGGATCGGCCTGGTCCTCGGCTGTCTCTTCGTTTCTCTGTCGTGTGGAACCGGCCTTCTGCGGTGGGTGCTCTCCTGGCGCCCTCTGGTGTGGGCCGGCCGCATCAGCTTCGGCATCTACCTGATCCATCTGAACGTGCTTCGCGGATTCGCCCGAACCGACCTTTCCCCGTTCGTTCAGCTCCTGCTCGCCGCGCTCACGACCCTTGCGCTGGCCGAGCTTCTGCATCGGCTGATCGAGGCTCCGGGGATCGCGGCGGGAAGACGGGGCACCTCCAGGCTGCTTGAACGGCGCGCGTAGCTCGGGTCCCCGGTGACGGTCCGACGGCTCCTTGCTCAGCCACGGCGTCGGCCTGCGGCGTCGAAGCGCCTGCTTGTCGCGGCGCCATCCGTTCTTGGCCGCCGCGCGCCGCGCTCGCGGGGGCCGGGACCGATCGGATAGACTGGTTCCCACGACCGCCGGATCGGCGGCAAAGCCGATCGTGACCAGCGCCGTCAGATACGGGGCGGAGGACCCCGGGAGGAGACCAACCATGGCAGTGAGCCGCCGAGCCTTCCTCAAGACGACCGGAACAGGCGCCGTGGCCCTGGCGGCGACTGGCCTCGGCCGCTCCGCCCACGCTCAGAAGAAGCAGGTGGTGACGATCGCCTTCCCGGAGACGGTCACGTCGATGGACCCGCATCCCGCGCCGCGCAACAGTCCGCGGGAGTCGATGTACGAGGCGGTATTCGACCGCTTCCTCCAGCAGGACCGGCAGGGCAAGTACGGGCCGCAGATCATCGAGAGCTGGCAGTGGACCGACGGCAAGATGGGCATGGCCGTCAAGATCCGCCAGGGCATCAAGTTCCACGACGGGTCGGACCTCACCGCCGAGGACGTGGCCTTCAGCATGAACCGGCTGAAGGAGGTCTCGATCTACAAGGCGACGTACGCGAAGGTCAAGGAGTACCAGGTCCGCGACAAGGCCACCCTCCAGCTGGTCTTCGAGCGGTTCGACCCCTCGTTCCCGCGCTGGCTCGGGTTCCTGGCCGGTTTCGTCATCCCCCAGGGGTACTTCCAGTCGCTCGGCCCTGACGACAAGGCGCGGGGTGAGGAGTTCGCGCGGAAGCCGGTGGGGTCGGGGCCGTACCGCGTCGTCGCCTTCACGCCCGGGAGCACGCTCGTGCTCGAGGCCTTCGACCGATACTGGAAGGGCGCGCCGCCGATCAAGCGGGCCGTCTTCAAGATGGTCACCGACCCGACTGCCCGGGTGGCGGAGATCCTGTCGGGGAACGCCGACATCACGTCCGAGGTCCCTGTCGAGGAATTCGGCCGGCTCTCGACTCAGCCGTCGCTCAAAGGCGTGAAGCAGCCGGTCGCGGACATGGCGCAGATCTTCCTGAATCCCCGCTTCGAGCCCTTCAAGAAGGAAGAGGTCCGTCTGGCGGTCCACTACGCGATCGACAAGAAGGCGATCGTCGAGAAGGTCCTCCTCGGGTTCGGCATGCCGCTATCGCTCACCGAGGCGCCGCTCTACGACGCGTACGACCCGTCATTCAGCTTCCCCCACGACCCCGCCAAGGCCCGGCAGCTCCTCCAGACGGCCGGGTACTCGGCGTCCAACCCGCTGCGCCTCAAGGTCATGACGACGCGCGGTGTGCGGGCGAAGGACTTCGAGTTCATGTCCGCGATCACCCAGATGTGGAAGGACGTCGGCATCGAGGGGGAGCTCGAGGTCATCACGATCCCTCAATGGTTCCAGTTCCGGACAGCCCGGGGGCAGGGGGGCCAGGACCTCGCCCCGCTCTCGCTCTACTTCTGGTCCAACCCGACCGGGGATCCGATCAACTCCGTCGGCTTCCAGAACAACGTCAAGGGGCCGTTCCGCGTGTGGGAGTCCGAGGACGTCGTGCCCCTGATCGACCCGATCTTCGACGAGCGCGACGAGGCGAAGCGCATCGCGGCGGCGAAGAAGGCGGCGCGATACATCGTCGAGAAGGGCTACGTCGTCCCGCTCTTCCAGGTGGTCCAGCCGATCGTCATGAAGAAGGATCTGGCCTACCAGCCGTTCCCGACCGGCGTGCTCGTACCGCAGGAGATGTCCTGGATGTAGTCCGCGTTCCCCGGGGAGCCGCGCACGGGCTCCCCGGGGGATCGCCATCCTGCTCGCCGGCAGAATTCCTCGATGGCCCTCGGGCTCGCCGAGCGCGTCTCCGTCATCGACGACGGCCGAGTCGTCCACACGGGTCCCGCCACCGAGCTCGGGAGGGACCCCGCCCTATGGCACCATCTCCTGGCCGTCTGCGAGGCAGGATGCGCGCGCCGTGTTCCTTCCCGGGGGTCGGGGTCAAGATCGACGCGGATTCCCGGCGGCCTCGTTGCTTGTTCGTAGTCGAGCGAGCCGACGGCACGCTCTGGGTCGTCGACTCCTCGCGCGTGGAAGCGCGCGCTAGTCGCTCGTCCGCCGGCACGGCTCAGCCCCAGGCCCCAGGGCGTCGTCCCGTCTCACCTGCGGACTGCCCACGGTCTCGTGACACGTCTGCCGGTCACGGCCTGCCGCTGAAGAACAACCAGCTGACGACGGCGAAGACCGGCAAGAGAATGCCCGCGCTGTAGACCATGTAGCCGAAGAAGGACGGCATCCGCACCCGGGTCGCCTCGGCGATTGCCTTGATCATGAAGTTGGGGGCGTTCCCGATGTAGGTGTTCGCGCCCATGAACACGGCGCCGGCGCTGATCGCGGCGAGGATCGTGTGGGGCATTCTCACGACCTCGTCAGCCAGGTGGAGCCCCTGGCCCAGGGCGAGGAAGGCGAGGTAGGTCGGCGCGTTGTCGAGGAACGACGAGAGTGCCCCCGTCGCCCAGAAGAACTGCCAGGGCTCACGCACGCCGAGCTCGCCCCCCCGCAGGTGCAGCAGCTCGAGCGCAGGGATCATCGTGAGGAAGATTCCGAAGAAGAGCACCGCGACCTCGACCATCGGGTGGGGCGTGAACTCGTTGGCGTGCCGCACCGCCCGCGGAGTCTGCCACAGCGAGAGCCCCGCGAGGGCCAGAATCGCCGCCTCCCGCCAGGGAGCGTGGAGGAACGCCACACCGAGCAGGACGCCCGCGAGCCACACGAAGTTGAGGGCCCCGGCGATCCGGAGCGGCCTCCGCTGCTCGATGTCCCGGGACACGACCTCGGCCGGTTCCCGTCCGTAGGCGACCGAGTCCCAGACGAAGTACGCGAGCAGGAGGACGACCACGGTGAAGAGCCAGTGCGGCAGGAGCCTGAAGGTCCACGTGAAGGGGACGCCCTCGAGATAGCCGAGGAAGAGCGGCGGGTCACCGAGCGGGGTCAAGAGCCCTCCGACGTTGGCGACCAGGAAGATGAAGAAGACGACGGTGTGCGTGACCTCCGTCCGCTGGCGATTGGTCTGGAGGACCGGACGGATCAGGAGCATCGACGCCCCCGTGGTGCCGAGAAAGGAGGCGAGGACGCTACCGGTCGCCAGGAACGTCGTGTTCACGAGCGGCGTTGCCCGCAGGTCGCCGGTCAGGCGGATCCCGCCGGCGATCACGTAGAGGGCCGTGAGGAGGAGCATGAACGAGACGTACTCCTCGGCCGTCTCGAGGAGCGCGTGCGGATGGCGCGTCGCGTAGAGCCCCACGACGGGGAGGCCCAGCGCGCAGGCCAGCACGAGCTTGTTCCGATTCGACTCCCACCAGTGAGGGATCCAGAGCGGGCAGACGGCGATCGCGAGGAGCATCGCCGCGAAGGGAATGACCGTGTAGACGGGCAGGGGTTCGGTGGGCATCGAGCCTGACGATATGCTGGCTCCCGCAATGCTGGCAACACACCTTGCGGCCGGTGTCGAGCTGCGCTAGAGTCCGGCCAATCGTCGACATGCTCGCGGCGAGTGCCGGACCCGAGCCCTGGTCATGTCCTTCCGCTTCCTGCTGAGCCGTCTCTTCCTGGCGATCCTCTCGCTCTGGGGCGTGAGTCTGCTCGTCTTCGCGATCCTGCGGATCCTGCCGGGCGACCCCGCCATCCTCATGGCGCCGGTGGGCTCGACCGTGCAGGATCTCGAGCGCGTCCGGCGTGAGTTCGGGCTGACCGGATCCTGGTGGGCGCAGTACGGCGCTTTCTTTCTGAGCCTCTGTCGCGGGAACTTCGGGCGTTCGCTCTGGCTCCAGCAGGACGCGCTCCGTGTGATCCTGGAGCGACTGCCGGCGACCCTCGAGCTGGCGGTCACCGCCCTCGTGCTCGCGACTGGAGGCGGCATCCTGCTCGGCGCCTGCTCCGTGTGGCGGCGACGGAGCTGGCTCGAGTCGGGCACGGTGTCGCTGGGAATGCTCGGGATCGCCGTCCCGAACTTCGTGTGGGGTCTCCTCCTCATCGTCGTCTGCGGCGCCATCCTCCAGGTCCTGCCCGTCTCGGGCCGGATCGCCCCCGAGTACGAGGCGGCCGAAGTGACGGGCTCGGCCGTCGTCGACGTCGTGCTCCGGCGCGATGCCGCCGCGCTGGGCTCCGTCTTCGCGCACCTGATCCTTCCGGCGAGCGCCCTGGCGTTGCCGCTTCTCGCGGCCGTGTTCCGCACGATCCGCTCGGATCTCCTCGGCGCGCTGGGCGAGGAGTACGTCGTCACGGAGCGCATGAAGGGGCTCGGCGAGGCGAGGATCCTGTTCTGGCGGGTCCTCCGCAACGCGCTCATCCCGACCACCACGCTGGTAGGGGTCCAGTTCGGCTTCCTCATCGGCGGGACGGTGCTGATCGAGACGATCTTCGCCTGGCCCGGCATCGGGCAGCTCACGCTCCAGGCGTTTCAATACCGGGACTTTCCCTTGATCCAGGGGATCGTGCTCGTCTACGCGGTGACGGTCATCGCCTCCAACCTGGCGGTCGACGTCGCGTACGTGTTCCTGAACCCCCGCGTCCGCCTGGCCCAATGAGGGGGGCATGAACGGGAAGCTCTGGGCGGGCGGCGCGATCGTGCTCCTCCTGCTCTTCCTGGCGGTGGCCGGGCCCACGCTGGCACCTCACGACCCGAACCGGCAGGACCTGGTCTCGGTCCGCCAGCCGCCCGTCTGGGCCGGGGGGACCTGGCGGCACCCGCTCGGCACGGACAGCCTCGGGCGCGACATTCTCTCTCGCCTTCTGTGGGGCGCGCGCGTCGCGGTGGTCGTCGCCGTGGCGAGCGCGGCCATCTCGGCGCTGATCGGAGTCCCGGTGGCCCTCATCGCGGGCTACGTCCGCGGACGCGTCGACACGGCGCTGATGCGTGTGGTGGACGTCTGGATGTCGATTCCGGCCGTCCTCCTGGCCATCGCGCTCATGGCCGTCCTCGGCCTCGGACTCTGGAAGGTGGTCCTGGCGATCGTGATCGTCGATTGGACGCGCTTCGCGCGCGTGATCCGCGGCGAGGTCCTGGCGCTCCGCGAGCGCGAGTTCGTGGAGGCGGCCCGGGCCATCGGGCTCCGTCCGCTCCGCGTGATGGCCGAAGAGCTCCTGCCCAACCTCGTCCCCCTGATCATCGTGCTGGTGTCGCTCGAGATGGCCATCGCCGTCGGTGTCGAGGCGCTGCTCTCGTTCGTCGGGCTCGGTGTCCAGGCGAGCACGCCGTCGTGGGGCGCGATGATCGCCGAGGGGCGCGGGTACCTCATGGTGAGCTGGTGGGGCATGGGCGTTCCGATGCTGGCCCTGATCGCGGCGGTGGTGGGCTTCAACCTCTTGGGCGAAGGGCTGCGCGAGCGGCTCGACCCACGGCTCCGCACGGCCGCGTGAGCGCACGTCGATGACCGCGCCGGTCCTGGAGATCCACGGTCTGACCGTCCGCTACGGGACGCGGCTCGCGACGTCGGCGGTCGACCTCACGCTTCGAGCCGGCGAGATCCTCGGCCTCGTGGGCGAGTCGGGAGCCGGGAAGTCGACCGTCGGACGCGCCGTCGTGCGCCTCCTGCCCGAGCCCGGGCGGGTGGAGACCGGGGCGATCCGCCTCGAGGGCCGCGACCTCCTCGCCCTGACCGAGCGCGAAATGCGGCGTCTCCGCGGTGCTGATGTCGCGCTCATCCCGCAGGATCCCCTCTCCGCGCTCAATCCCGCGTTCCGGATCGGCCTCCAGGCGACGGACGCGCTCCGGATCCACCGCGGTCTCTCTCGTGAGGCTGCAGGCGCGGAGATGATCCGGCTCCTCGGACATCTCGGCCTCCCCGAGCCGGCGGAGGTGCTCCGGCGCTATCCCCACGAGCTGTCCGGAGGGATGCGACAGCGCGTCCTCATCGCGATGGCGTTCTCCTGCGAGCCCACGCTCGTCATCGCCGACGAGCCGACGACGGCGCTCGACGTCACCACCCAGGCCCAGATCCTGCGGCTCCTCGAGGAGCTCCAGGCGGAGCACCACGTCGCGACGCTGTTCGTCACCCACGATCTTGGCGTGGTCGCGCACCTGGCGCACCGGGTCGCCGTGATGTACGCGGGGTGTCTCGTGGAGTCGGCCCCCACCCGGGAGCTCTTCCGCGCGCCCGCGCACCCGTACACGCAAAGCCTCCTGACCCAGGTGACGCGGGCCGACGCCCGTGCCGAGGCGAGCGCCGGGCTCGAGGGGCTGATGCCGGTCCTCGAAGCGCCGCCGGTGGCCTGCCCGTTCCGCGCCCGGTGCCCGAAGCGCATGACGGTGTGCGACGAGAGGATGCCCGTGCTCGGCGAGCTGGCTTCCGGCCACGTGGTCGCCTGCCATCTCCACCGAGCCTCGTGATGGACGACACGAACACGCCGCTGCTCGAGACCCGGGATCTCCAGACGCATTTCCGCCGCGGCGGCTGGCTCCGGCCGGCCCGGTGGCTTCGCGCGGTCGACGGTGTGAGCCTCACGCTGGGGCGCCAGGAGACTCTCGGGCTCGTCGGGGAATCGGGTTCCGGGAAGACGACGCTCGGCCGGAGCATCCTCCGCCTGGTCGAGCCGACCCGGGGTGAGATCTACCTGGGCGGCCGGGAGATCACCCGCCTCTCGCAAGCGGCGCTCCGCCCGCTCCGGCGGCAAATGCAGATCGTCTTCCAGAATCCCTATGCCTCGCTCAACCCCCGGCGGCCGGTGGGCGCGATCATCGGGCAGCCCCTCGCCGTGCACCGGGTTCCGGGCGATCATGCCGGCATGGTTGCCGATCTCCTCCGGCGGGTCGGGTTGCCGCCGGACGCCGCCCGCCGCTACCCGCACGAGTTCTCGGGCGGCCAGCGCCAGCGCATCGCGATCGCGCGCGCCCTCGCGCTCCACCCGGATCTGGTCGTGGCCGACGAGATCACGTCGGGACTCGACGTGACCGTGAAGCTGAGAGTCCTCGCGCTCCTCCGCGAGCTCCAGAGCGAGTTCCGGGTCGCCTATCTCTTCATTTCCCACGACCTCGCGGTGGTGCGGCAGGTGGCGGATCGGGTCGCCGTCATGTACCTCGGCCAGATCGTCGAGGAGGCGCCGACCGACGCCTTGTTCGAGCGGCCGCTCCATCCCTACACGCGGGTGCTCCAGGCATCGGTGCCGCCGCCCGATCCGGCGGCCATCTGGCGGCCCCCGGTGCTCTCCGGCGACCCTCCGAGCCCGCTCGCGATCCCGCCCGGGTGCCGGTTTCACCCCCGCTGTCCGATTGCGGAGCCCCGCTGCCGAGTGGAGCCTCCGATCGTGCGCGTCCTCGGCCCCGCCCACCGTGTCGCATGCCACCTGGCATCGTAAGCGGAAACGGCCACAGACCACGGGCCGCCGTCGGCCAAAGGTTGGCTGATCAGATCCGCTCGGTGAGATCCGTCCGATCGACTGCGTTCGATCAGACGGGAGAGGTCCGTCCCGGTGTGTCGAGGGCAGCGTGGTGAGCGACGAGGACGCGGCCCGGCGAGCGGCCGAGCTCTGGCAGGAGGGCTGTCGCCTCCAGATGGCGGGCGAGCTCGACCGGGCGATCGACGCCTACCGGCGCTCGATCCAAGTTCACCCGACGGCCGAGGCGCACACGTATCTCGGCTGGACGTACAGCTTCCAGGGAAAGATCGACGAGGCGATGGCCGAATGCAGGCGGGCGATCGAGATCGATCCGGAGTTCGGCAACCCGTACAACGACATCGGCGTGTACCTGATGCAGCGGGATCGGCTGGACGAAGCGATCCCCTGGCTCGAGAAGGCCAAGGTCGCGAAGCGCTACGAGCCTCGGCAGTTTCCCTACATGAATCTGGGGCGGATTCACCTCCGGCAAGGCCGCTGGTGGGAGGCGCTTCGCGAGTTCGAGGGCGCCGTGCGCGCGGCTCCGGCCGACGCCGAGGCGCGGAAAGCTCTCCACACGCTGCGAGGGCGACTGAACTGATGCCCGGGCGAGTGGCGCTCGTCACCGGCGCGACGCGCGGCATCGCCCGCGGCATCGCGTTGGATCTCGCGGGACGGGGCTGGTCCGTCGCCATCTCGTTCCGGACGGACGCGCGCGCCGCGGAGGAGACGCGAGCCGGCATCGAGGCCGCGGGAGCTCCCGCGCTCGCGCTCCAGGCCGATCTCGGCGACGCTGCCCAGGCGCGGGAGCTGGTCGCCCGGGTGGAGGCGGCCTGGGGGCGTCTGGACGGTCTCGTGCACGGGGCGGGGCCGTACCACGATGGGCCCCTTCTCGAGGAAACGCCGGAAAGATGGCGGGAGACGTTCCGCCAGAACCTCGATCCGCTTCTCTTTCTTGCGCAGGCCGCCGCGCCGGGGATGCAGGCCCGGCGATGGGGCCGAATCCTGGGGCTGGGTCTCGCCACGGCCGACCGTCTTGCCGCCCAGCCCAACGTCACCGCCTACTACATCGCGAAGGCCGGCCTGCTCATCCTGGTGCGGTCGCTGGCCAAGGTCCTCGCCCCCCACGGCGTCACCGTGAACGCGGTCTCCCCGGGGATCCTCGAGACGCCGGGCTACCCGCGCCCCGACCTCGATGCCCTGCTCCGGCGGATTCCCGCGGGGCACCTGGGGCAGATCGACGATGTCGTCGCCGCCGCGCGCTTTCTTCTGTCCGAGGATGCCGGCTACGTGACCGGAGCGAACATCCACGTGAGCGGAGGCTGGGGCGTCTGACCGTGGGCACTCATCGAGCCCAGAGCCGTCGGACGCGCGAGGAGGAGCCAGGATGACCGACCCGCTTCGCCACCTCTCCGTCAGGCGGACCGGCGGAGTTGCGACCGTCGCGCTCGACCGGCCGCCCGTCAACGCGGTCGACCTCGAGGTGATCGACGAATTCCTCCGCGTCGTCGGAGAGCTGGCCGCCGACCGCGCCGTGCGGGCCGTGATCCTCACCGGCCGGGAGCGCCGGTTCTGCGCCGGCGCCGACATCGCCATGCTGCAGGACTTCTCCCCGGAGAACCAGCGCCGGGCCCGCCGATGGGTGGAAGTGCAGGCAGGCCTCGAAGCGATGGAGAAGCCGGTGGTCGCGGCCATCAACGGCTACGCGCTCGGCGGCGGGGCGGAGCTCGCGCTGGCCTGCGACGTCAGGCTGATGGCGCGAGACGAAGAGATCGGGTTCCCCGAGATCCGGCTCGGTTTCCTCCCGGGCGCTGGCGGCACCCAGCGCCTGACTCGCCTCGTGGGACCGGCGCGGGCCCTCCGGCTCATGATGGAAGGCCGACACCTCGCGGCCGACGAGGCGCGCGCCCTCGGGCTCGTCGACGAGGTCGTGGCGGCGGACCTCCTTCCGCAGGCCGCGCGCGACGTCGCGGAGCGCCTGGCGAGCGGCCCCACACGTGCGATCGGCCTCCTGAAGCGCTGCGTGTATCGCGGGTATGGCCGGCCGCTCGACGAGGGCCTCGCGCTCGAGGCGGAGGCCGTGTCGGAGCTCATCCGCACGGCCGACGCGCGCGAAGGGATGGACGCGTTCCTCGCGAAGCGCCCGCCGCGCTTCACGGGCGCGTGACAGGCTCCGGAGCACGAGCGAAAATCGTGGGCCGATAGCAACCGCGCGTTTGGCGTGCGGCGCCGGTGGCGCTGAGAGGAGCGGGCGATGAGCGTTCTCGGGGAGGGCGGCTTCAAGGCGGTGCGCACCCACGATCTTGCGTGGCGTCCCTCGACGATGGCGGCCGGGGTCTTCGTCAAGGACGTGGCCGTCACGGACGGATGGGAGATGCAGATCGTCCGCGTCGAGCCCGGGGCGCGGTTTCCGACGCACACGCACGAGGGCCCGGAGTTCCTGTTCGTCCTGGAGGGCGAGCTCGTGCAGGCTGGGCGTCGCCTGGGCCCTGGCTGGGCAAGTGTCGCCAGCGCCGGAACGGTCGATGAGGACGTGTATTCGGAGAAGGGCTGCCTGTTCGTGTTGGTGGATCACGCCTGACCGCGGGGGATCCGGGCGGCGCATCCTGTGGGGCGCCGTGCGATCAGCTCGCTGCTTCGCCCACCTCCGGTCGGAACTGGACGCTGATCCGCGGGCCCGCGAGCGCCGTCTTCGGGACGGCATGCTGCCAGGTCCTCTGGCAGCTCCCGCCCATGACCAGGAGATCGCCCCAGCCGAGATTGAAGGCGCGCGAAGGGCCGCCCGCCGCCGGCCGCATCAGAAACCGCCGCGGCTCGCCCAGCGAAAGGATCGCGACCACCGTGTCGTCGACCAGCCGGCCGAGGCGATCCCCATGCCACGCCACGCTGTCCCGTCCGTCCCGGTAGTACGCCAACGAGATGCGGGACAGGGCGATGCCGTAGTGGCGTGACAGAGCATCGGCGGCCTGCTCGAGCAGGGGATGGCCGGGACCGTCCGCCGGCAGCTCCGCGGTCAGCCGGGGGACATCGACCACGCGCTCGTACATCGGGCGCTGATGATGCTCCCAGCGCGTTGTGAGGCGGAGCGCCTCGAAGACGGCGTCCGGCCCATGGAGCCAGCCCGGCCGGTGATCGACCCAGGCGCCCGCCCCCAGCGTCAGCCGCCGTAGACGCGACAGGTCGGGATCCAGGTGGGGCTCCCCGGATCCGAACAGGCTGGACTGGATCGCGAGAGACGGCATATCCAGATGGTACTCATCACGTGTTGCGTGTCAAGAGTCCGAGCCGGAGCTAGAGCCCTCCGGCGACCGCTCGGGGACCCAGCCCGGCCGGATCGTGATCCGGCTTTCGCCCGGCGACCAGGTCCGTCACGATCCGCGCCGTGCCGAACGCCATCGTCCAGCCCATGTGCCCGTGGCCGGCGTTGAAGTAGAGGTTCTGGTGTCGTCCCCGGCCCAGCACGGGGGGCCCATCCGGGGTCATTGGCCGGAGGCACGCGCGGAGCTCCCCCCGCTCCCAGTCGGCGGCGGTGGGGAAGAGGTCCCGCGCGAGCCGGAGGATGTTGTTGAAGTCGCGCGGGGTGTGGCTCCGGTCATGGCCAGCGAACTCGGCCGTCGAGGTGAGCCGGAGTCGGTCACCCTGCCGTGACCAGCCCACGAGCCACTGCTCGTCGACACCCGGGATGGTCGGCGCGAGGCCGTCGGCCCGGACGGGGAACGTCGAGGAGTAGCCCTTGGCGGGGTAGACCCCGAGTCGGACCCCGATCGTGCGCGCGACAAGTGGCGCACCGACGCCGAGAGCGAGGACGTAGGCGTCGGCCGTGAACACCCCGGCGCTGGTCACCGCGGCCGTGACGCGGTCCGCTCCCGCGCGGAGAGCGGTGACACGCGCCCCGAGCCGCACGGTCACGCCCAGCTTGTCGCGGCAGAGCCGGGCCAGGCTCTCCGTGAACAGCCGCGAGTCGCCGCTCGAGTCGCCGAGGTCGCGCACGGCGCCCGCGATCCTGTGTCGAACGGGCTCGAAGGCGGGATCGAGCCGCGCGATCTGGGCGGGATCCAGGACCTCCTGGCGCTGCCCGTATTCGGCCAGGAGCGCCATCTTCCGGACGCCCGCCTCCAGCTCACGCGGGTCCCGGAACAGGTAGAGCGCGCCACGGTTCACCGCGTGGTACTCGATCCCCTCGGCGCTCACCAGATCGGTCATGACGGCCTGGCTGTACTGGCAGAGGCGGAGCTTCACGAGTGTGTTCCGCCGGGCGCGCGCCGCCGTGCACTCGCGGAGGAACCGGAAACCCCAGGCGACCAGGGCGGGGTCCAGGCGTGGGCGCACCCGGATCGCGGTCTCATGACCGAGGAGGGATCGGAGGAGCATCCCCGGCGCCTTCGGCGACGCCCACGCGAAGGAATGACCCGGCGCGATGAGGCCCGCATTACCGGCGCTCGCGTCCTGCCCGACGCCGTCCCGCTTCTCGAGCAGCGTAACCTCGTGCCCGTCCTTCGCCAGGAAATACGCGGCCGTGACGCCGACGATGCCGCCACCCAGAACGAGCACTCTCATGCGAGCGACCTCCGATCGCGAGCATACGGCGGGGCCGGAGGCGCCCGCAAGGCGGCGAAGAGCTGGAGCGGCGGGTCAGAGCGCCCGGCGGAAGAGCCCGGGGTAGGTCACGACGAGCGCGTTGCCGTCGACCTCGATCTCACGCGTGAAGCCCGAGTCGACGGACTCGTACCGGTAGCGGTGCCCTGGTTCGAGGCACGTGTAGCGCTGGCGGTCGATCGTGACCACGAGATCGGGAAACTGGACGTAGACGACCTGGATCGTCACGGACTGCCCGCGCGGCGGGCTGAGACGGCGGATCGGCAATGTGTTCGTGAAGGGCGTCGCCGAGAGGTCGACGTCGATCGCGCCCGTGAGATGGTGGACCGGTGTTCCCGCGCGATCGGCCCAGTGGCCGGCGCCGTCGCCGTCGAGCTCGAGCGCGCGGTCCTCGCCGACGAGCCTCACTTGCAGACGCCGAACCCGCCACCCGCTGTCGCAGAGGATCCGGTACCGAGCCGCCCAGGCCTCGGTCCCGGTAGGGCCGAGGATCACGGACTCCGCGTCGATCCCGTCCGGCCCCTCCCGGAGGACCAGGTGCTCGAGACCCTGGCCCGACCAGTCCTGCCAGCGTGCAACGAGGGTCCGGATCACGGCCGGGGTTTGCGTTCGCCGAATGACCTGCCGCCTTGAACCGACTGGGGCCCAGGAAGGCCCGCAGTCGGGGCTC
>CAWGVS010000012.1:0-880117 GCA_963826115.1 uncultured Candidatus Rokubacteria bacterium
ACCATCTCTGTGTCGGACGCGATGGTGATCCTTTCACCGTCCATTCGCTGTATGCCACCTGTGGCATCGCCCACGATCATCTTGCCAAGTTTGCGCACCTGCCAGGCTCCGTGACGAGGGGGCCGGATCGCGACAAATGCGTCGTCCTCCTGTCGCCCGAGGCACTGCCGCGCCTCGTTCGCTCGGCGACGATCGGAGCGATCGTCGTGCCCGTTATCCGTCCCGACGGGCCGACGCGGGTCCGGGAGGCGAGCCGTGGCGAGGCGATGCGGGCGCTCATGCCTGGCTCGATCTCGCCCCGACTCCTCACGGCGGAGGCCTCACGCTACCGGCAATTCGAGAGTATGGCCGTGCTCGCCGCGCAACTCCCCACGTTCCGGCTCGAGCTCGGACCGGACCTCGACACCATTGCCCCGGCCCTCCGTGAATTGGCTGCAGGCCTGCCGGGGTCCGCGGCCGGGTAACGCGGTGCGGAGCCTGCCCGCCGGGCTGCCCGATCTCGCCGCGTATGGCTGCGTGCCCGACCGCGACACGATCGAGCTATTGCGTGCGCTGGTTCTCGGCGAGCCCCTGAGCGATTCGGCGCGCGCCGTCGTCGAAGTCGCCTGCGCCGACGGTGTCGATCGCGGCCTGGTCCGTCTGCTACCCCTGTTGCATGGCCATCCCGGTGTCGCCGAGCTCGATCCGCGACTTCGCCGACGCATCGAACAGGAACATCGCCTGGCCAGCCTGCGCTTTGTCGTCCTGGACCGCACCGCGCGCCGCCTGGTCGAGACGCTGCGGCCCGCAGGTATCGTGCCTCTGTTCCTCAAGGGTTATCCGCTGGCGTGCCGAGTCTATGCCTCACCGGCGCTGAGGCCGATGCGCGATCTCGATCTGGCGGTCGGCGTTGGGCAGTTCGAGCCGGCTTGCGACCTGCTGCGCGAGCTGGGATTTCGGGAGAAGGTCGACCGGCCGATGAGTTTGGGGCCCGGCCGGCATGCGGCAACCTTCAGTCATGAGGTGGGCGCGCAGATCGTCGACCTCCACCAATTCGTCCTTGCCTCCTCGCGCTGGGCCGGGGCGGACGAGGGATTCTGGGCGCGGAGCGAGACCCTGCCGATGGGTGACGCTCGCGCTCTGACGTTGGCCGCCGAGGACCACGTGCTGCTCAGCTGCCTGCACGGCTATGCGCGCCACCCCGCGCAATCGCCGTTCCGCTGGATCGTCGATGCCTGCTCACTGCTTGCGCGCGCCGGCGAGGGCTTCCGCTGGGAGGCCCTGCTCGCCGAATCCGAACGGCAGCGTTGCGAGGGCGTGCTCGCGGCCGCACTGGGCTTCCTGTCTCGTCATCTCGACGCGCCGGTGCCTGTCGCAGTTCTGACGCGACTGGCGGCGGCGCCGCCTCGGCCCCACGACGAGGCGTATTTCCGGATACATGGGCGGCTCGAATCGCCCTCGCTGGCAATGCGCATGCGCGCCCTCTGGGCGGGCTACCGCCGCCACGAGAACGGGGCTCCGCCCGGGCCTCTGGCGATCGCGCGCTGGCTCGGCCGGCGCTGGGGGAGCCGGTCAATTCCGGAGACTCTACTGGAGGGCCTGCGGCGCTTCCCCCGCGCCAAGACGGATCGCGCCAAGCAGAAGCGAGGCGCCGAGGTCACCGCGCACACCCGACGTCTCGGGAAGGCCCTGGCGGCGAAGCGCCCGCCGTGATCCCCACCGGCCCCTCGATTCATCTCCGGGACGTGCTGGCCCACGAGTTCCGGCCGCCGGAGGTCTCGAGCGAGGAAGCCGACCTCCTGCGCGCCTGCGTGGCGCTGCCCGTCGAAGCCGACGAAGCATGGCGCCGCTGCGTCGACCGCCTGATCCTCAAGTCCCAACGGGCTTCGAGCGACGAGCCCGCCTTTCCGCCAACGGTCCGCGCGCTTCTGCCGCTGCTCGTCGACCGTAGGACGCCGTCCGAGACCCCTCTGCCGGCCGGGCTCGCCAGTCGGCTGCGCGCCGCCCGCACCATCGAGCTCCACCGCAACGAGGCATTGCGAGCGATCGCCGCCGCCGTTCTCGGGCATCCGGACGTCGCCCGTGGTCGACCCGTGTTGCTGGGTGGCGTGGCCCTGGCAGATGGCGTCTGGCCCGAGCCGAGGCTGCGCCACACCAGCCGGCTTGACGTGCTTCTACCGTCGGCGCGCGCGGCCCGGCGAGCGGGGATGGCCCTCGCGGAGGCCGGGCTGGTCGGCGCCCCACGCCGCGGCGATTGGGTCGGCGCCGCAATGCGGTTGCGCCACCCGAGCGGCATGGCGGTCATCCTCCATGGAGGTGTCTACTCGGCGCTGGTGTTCCGCCTGAGCTATGACCGGCTGATGGCTCACGCGGTGGCCGGCGTGGTGAACGGCGTCGAGGTCTTGCGGTGTGGTCCGTCCGCTTGCTTCACGCTGACCACCATCGCCGCGTTGCGCCATTCCGCCGGAGCCAGCTTGCTCTGGCTGGCCGACGCGGTCTTCCTGCTCCGCCGCGCGGCCGATGAGATCGCCGATGGCGAGCTCGCGTCCGGGGGGCCGCTGGTGGCGCGGCTCGCCGCCAGGCAAGTCGTGTGCCGGGCTGCCGAGATCGATTCGGCCTTGACCACTGATCCCGCGGTTGCCCGCCTAGCGAACCCGTCTTTGGCGGCCGAGACGCCGGAGAGTCTCATGGCGGCGTTGCGCCGCTTGCGCCAGGCCGTGGCCGCCGTCCCCGGTCGCCGCGCGCGGCTCGGCTGGCTCTACCGGCTCGTACCGCCTCACCTGGCAACTCGGCTTCGTCGACGGCTCGCGTCCGGTCGAGTCACCGCGCGACCGCCCTATCAGGGCATGTAGCGGGCAATCCAGGGCGCCTGCTGACGTACCAGTGCCATGTGCGGCTTGTAGACGCCGGGGAAAAAGACGATGCGGCTGTCGAGGGGCAGATCAAGCGCGCAGTCCAGCGTGAAGTGCAGCACGCCGTCGACCCTGGTCCAGACCGGCTCCGCGCCCCCGAGAACATGGGCGATCCACGACTGGTCAGTTCCCTTGTAGCCGGCGGCGCGCGCCAACGCGGGGCTCCGCGCGGGGTCGAAGCTGGTCCAGACCTCCGCCCGGGCGCCGGCGTCCATCATCACCATGGATCCGTTGTAGGGCGTGCCCACGACCGAGTCCGAACGGTAGAAAACCGCAGGTTCGGCGCGCTCGAAGAGCGGGTCGAGCGGCCCGACGACGATGCTGTCAAGATCGATCCAGACGAAGCGTGGGCCAATCAGCTCGCGCATCTCGGGCGCGAAGGCCTTCAGCCGGCACCAGCACCCGCCGAGCTCGCGCCCTTCGGGCCAGAGCGGGACGACGCGAATCGCGCTCGAAAGGCCCCGACCATCGTCCGTGATACAGACGACGTCATGCGGGATCGAAAGATAGCGCTGCAGCTCGACCACCTTGCGGTTCACCGCCTCCGCGGAGTAATCGAACAGGATGTGGCGCTTGCGTTGGTCCCGCCATTTCCACAACACGACTTGCAGACGATCGGCGCCACTGCCCGCCACACCCGTCCCTCCCGTCGAGCCGCCCGGCTCACAGCTTGAGGGCAGGGCCTGTTCGGCACAAGGAGGCGCCGGCGGCGCCGTGAGAAGCCGCGACTGGTCACGCCCTGCGACGTCTCCGACTCGGTGCGCAACGCCGGGCGCTCCAGGCCCGATGGCGGGAGACAAGAAACACGCTGTGGGGCGCTGCCTTCCTTCACCTTCCCAGCCCGAGCACTCCGGAGACTCCTGGGCGACCTGCTTCCACGGCTCGAGCTCCGATCCCGGCATCCTTCCTGGGCGTGGCGCTCGTCGCTGTCAGGAATACTGGTGATGTCGACGGCGTCTTGTCCCATGTCGCCGGTGACACAACTTTGATTCGTCTTGCTGGCACGAAGACGACAAGGCGGAGCATAGGGAGGCGGTGACGACGAACCTGGCGCGCACCTATCACGTCATGGAGATGACCTTCCCAGATGCGACAACGACCGTGCGCCATTGCGCTGACATGCCGGCACTGGCACGGGCCGGGGCCGCGCGAGGCGTGGCCTCGGTGGGTCCCGCGCGGGACAGGACACGCTCGGCGCTGGACACGGAGGTGACCTCCTCGGCTGACCGGCGGGCCGGTATACTCGCGCCATGACAACCAGCGCGGCCGCCATCCGGCACCTGTGGACGCACAAGACCCAGGACCACCCCTGGCTCCCGGACGAAGCCCTGGTCGTCGACCACGCCGAGGGGGTGTGGGTGTGGACCGAGCAGGGGACTCGCCTGCTGGACAGCTTCGCCGGCCTGGCGGTGGTGAACGTCGGGCACGGCCGGCGGGAGATCGTCGAGGCGGTCGCCGAGCAGACGATGCGGCTGGCCTACTACCCGACGACCCGCCAGTTCGTGAACCGCCCGGCCGCCGAGCTGGCCACCCGTCTGGCCGCCCTGACCCCGGGAGACCTCGACTACACGCTGTTCGCGGTCAGCGGCTCGGAGGCCAACGAGCGGGCCATGCAGATGGCCCGGCACTACTGGCTGGCCCGGGGCCGGCCGGCCAAGTACAAGGTGCTGTCGCTGGTGGGCGGGTACCACGGCGCGACCATGGGCACCTACGCCGTGTGCGGATTGCCCGCGCTGGCCGCCCCCTACGCGCCGCTCCAGCCGGCCGGTTTCGTGAAGGTCACGCCGCCGTACCCCTTCCGCGACCGCGGGATCGGCACCGACGCGGAGCTCGTGGAGCGGCGGGCCCGGGAGTTGCGCGCGGCCATCGAGGCGGAAGGACCCGACACGGTCTCGGCGGTCATCATGGAGCCGGTCCTGTCGGCGGGTGGGTTCATCATGCCGCCCGTGGGCTGGCTCCGGTGGGTGCGCCGGATCTGCGACGACCTCGACGTCCTGATGATCGCCGACGAGGTGATCACGGGCTTCGGCCGCTCCGGCCGGTGGTTCGCCGTCGAGCACGACGGCGTGGTTCCCGACATCCTGTCGGTGGCCAAGGGGATCACCTCGGGCTACGTGCCCCTGTCGGCCGCCATCGCCCGCCGGTCCATCGCCGACGCCTTCTCCGAGACGACCACGCAGGAGAACGTCCACCCCAACACGTACGCCGCCCATCCGGTGGCCTGCGCCGCCGGGTTGGCCAACCTGCGCATCATGGAGCAGGACGGCCTGGTGGCCAACGCGGCGGCCAAGGGAACCCGGCTGGTCGAGGGCCTCGTCCAGGCGGTCGGCAAGCGCCGGATCGTCGGAGAGGTCCGGGGCCGCGGGCTCATGGTGGCGCTGGAGTTCGTGGCGCCGGACGGGTCGGGCCGCCCGCTGGACGCCGACCTCGTGGCGAGCCTGGACCGCAGGGGCTGGGAGCGGGGCGCGATCCTGTACGCCCGCGGCTCGGTCCTCCGCCTGGCGCCTCCTCTCTGCATCAGCGATCCGGAGGTCGACCGCCTGGTGGACATCGTGGCGGACAGCGTTGCGGAGCTGGACGAGGAGCTGACGCCCTAGCCACCCGGACGCTGATCGGCGGCGAGGGAGCGCCGGATAGCAAGCGTCCGGCCGTCAGCCGCCGAAGAGCTTCTTGAGCGACTCCAGGAAGCCGCCGACGAGCGGGCCCTGCTCCTCGCCGGAGGACACGCGCTGGTACTCCTCGAGGAGCTCCTTCTGCCTGCCGGTCAACTTGCGCGGGACCTCCACCACCACCGAGTAGCAGGCGTCGCCGCGCCCGCGGCCGTGGAGCGAGGGCATCCCCTTCCCGCGGAGCCGGAGGACGTCCCCGTTCTGGGCGCCGGCCGGCACCTTGAGCTGGGCGACGCCGTCGAGGATCGGGACGTCCACCTCGGCGCCGAGCGCCGCCTGGGGGAACGTGAGCGGGAGCGCGCAGTAGAGCTCGTTGCCCTGCCGGGTGAAGAAGGCGTGCTGCTTCACGTGGAGGACGACGTAGAGGTCACCCGGGGGGCCGCCGCCCACGCCGCCCTCGCCCTCCCCGGCGACGCGCATCTGCGCGCCCTCGTCGACGCCGGGCGGGATGCGCACCTTGAGCGTCCGCTCCTGCTGGACGCGGCCCTCGCCCGAGCAGGTCTTGCAGGGGTTCTTGACGATCTGCCCCTCGCCGCCGCACTGGCCGCACGTCCGGGCCACCGTGAGGAAGCCCTGCTGGTAGCGGAGCTGCCCGCGCCCCTTGCAGGTCGGACACTGGGTCCGCCCCGATCCCGGCTCGGCGCCGCTCCCCTTGCACGTCTCGCAGGTCTCGAGCCGCGGGATCTGGAGCTTCGTCTCGAGCCCCTTGGCCGCCTCCTCGAGCGTGAGCTCGAGGTCGTACCGGAGATCGTCGCCGGCCCGTCCACGGCCGCCCCGGCGGCCCCCGCGCCCGCCCCCGAAGAACCCCTCGAAGAGATCGCCGAAGAGGTCCTCGAGCCCGCCGAGGTCCGGGCCGCCCGGCGGCAGATCCACGCGGCCGTAGCGGTCGTACTGGGCGCGGCGCTGGCCGTCCGACAGGACAGCGTAGGCCTCGTTGATGACCTTGAACCGCTCCTCGGCGTGGGCGTCGTCGGGGTTGCGGTCCGGATGGTGCTTCAACGCGAGCTGCCGGAAGGCCTTCTTGATCTCGACGTCGCTCGCGTCCCGCGAGACGCCGAGGATCTCGTAGTAGTCGCGCTGAGCGGCCATGGCTATCGGGTTCGCGGCGCGCCGGGCGGTCGGCCCCGGCCGGTCAGTTCGCGTCCTCGCCGCCGGCCGGGTGGACGGCGACGACGACCTGCGCGGGGCGCAGCACGCGGTCCTGGAAGAGGTAGCCTCGGAGCGCCTCGGTCACGACCGTCTGGTCCGCGAGGTCGGCGCGCTCGACCCGCCCCACGGCCTCGTGGCGCGTCGGATCGAAGGGCTGCCCGACGGCGACGAACGGCCGGACCCCGAGGCGCTCCAGCGCGGCGAGGAAGTCCCGGTGGATCAGCTCCACGCCGGTCCGCAGGCCCGGGTCGGCGCCGCGCGCCGGCGGCGCGGCCAGGGCCCGATCGAAGTTGTCGATTGTCGGAAGGATCTCCCGGAGCAGCGTCTCCTGCGCCTGGCGCCGCCAGTCGTCGCGATCCCGGTTGGTCCGGCGCCGGAAGTTCTCGAACTCGGCGAGCGTGCGGAGATAGCGGTCCTGGGCCTCGGCGGCCTCGCGCGCCCGGGCGTCCCGCTCGGCCCGGACCGTTTCGAGGCTCTCTTCCGGCGCGCCGGCGGCATCCACCGCGTCGGGGTCGCTCCAGGCGTCGTCCGGTCCGCGCCAGCGATCGTTCGCCATGGCCTAGCCGAGCGGCGCCGCGCCGCCGAGGCGGGTGAGGCGCCGGGAGACGAGCCGCGCCGTGTACTCGACCAGCGGCACGATCTTCGCGTAGGGCATCCGCCGCGGCCCCACGATGCCGAGGACGCCCAGCACGCGGTCGTGGAACCGGTAGGACGCCGCGACCAGGCTGGTCTCCTGCATCTCCTGGTAGGGCATCTCGGATCCGATCACCACCTGCACCGCGCCCGAGGCCTGCGCGCGCGTCGTGAGGAGCTCGATCAGCTGGCGCTTCTCCTCGAAGGTCTTGAGGAGAGCCCGCATCGTGCCGATGCCGAACTCGGGCTGGTCCAGCATGTTCATCGCCCCGCCGACGTAGAGGTTCCGGTCCCAGAGCGACTGGAAGACCTTGCGCGCCACGTAGGCGGCCGTGCGCAGCACGCGCTCGGGGCCCGGGGCCACGCCCCCCTCGGCCACCTGGGTCCGGATCTCCTGGAACGTGAGCCCGGCGTAGCGCTCGGTGAGGAGCCGCGCGACCTCGGGCACCTCGCTCCGCGGCACCGGCTCCTCGAAGGCGAGGATGCGGCTCATCCCCCAGCCCGTCTCCGTCGCCAGCACGACGATCGCCCGGTCGCCCTCGACCGGGATGAGGTCGACGCGCTCGAGCCGCGTGTGCTGGAGCGGCGGCGCGAGGATGACCGCCGCGTAGTGCGAGAGCTCCGACAGCTGGGCCGACGTCGCCTCCATGAGGTCGTCGATCTCGCTCCGGGTCCCCGAGACCTGGCGCTGGAGCCGGTGCGCGTCCGGGCGGCCGATCTCCGTGCGCCCCATCAGGCTGTCGACGTAATACCGGTAGGCCTTGTCGGTCGGCACCCGCCCGGCCGAGGTATGCGGCTGGGCGAGGTAACCCATCTCCTCGAGGTCTGCCATCGTGTTGCGGATGGTGGCCGGGGACAGGCCGAGCGCGTGCTTCTTCGCCAGCTGACGGGACCCGACGGGCTCCGCCGTGACGGTGTACTCGAAGAGCAGCGCCTGCAGGACCTGACGGGCGCGCTCGCTCAGCTCGCTGGTGCTCATGGACTCCCTGTCCGTGTCAATGGACGGACGCCCGCCCCCGTTCCGGGTGGGCTCGCAATGGCAAATATCCAGGCAGGACGCGGGGTTGTCAAGGTTGCGAGCCCGCCCCGTGGATGGGCAGCGATTGACAGGGCCACGGGCCTCCCCTACAACGGCGGGCGGGAGGAGCCCCCATGACCGTCCAGTTCGGGTTCTCGCTCACTGGCCGCGGAGCCCTGGCGGACCGCGAGACGATCACGATGCTCGCGCAGCGCGCCGAGGCGCTCGGCTACGACTCGATCTTCGTCACGGACCGGATGCTGATCCCCGTGGCCGCGACGACGGCGTACCCCTACTCCGCCACGGGCGCGTTCCCGCTCGGGCCCGACGAGCCGTGGCTCGAATGCCTCACCGCGGTGACCTACCTCGCGACGATCACGCGGCGGATCCGCGTGGGCACGAGCGTGCTCGTGATCCCGTACCGGAACCCCGTCGCCACGGCGCGCGCGCTCGCCACCGCGGACTACCTCTCGGGCGGGCGCGTGATCCTGGGCGCCGGCATCGGCTGGTGGCGCGAGGAGTTCGCGGCCCTCGGCGTCCCGTTCGAGGAGCGGGCCGCCCGCACCGTCGAGGCGCTCCGCCTCATGCGCGAGATCTGGACGGCGCCGCGCGTCCGGTTCGAGGGCCGCTTCTGGCAGGTCCGCGAGGCCGGCGGCGTGCGGCCTCACCCCGCCCAGCGGCCCTCGATCCCCATCTGGATCGGCGGCCACGGCGACGCGGCCCTCCGGCGCGTGGTGGAGGTCGCCGACGGCTGGCATCCCCTCGGGCTGCGCCCCCCGGTCACGCTCCATCCCCCGGAGCTCGGCGCGCGCGTCCGGCGGCTTCACGAGCTGGCCGCCGCGGCGGGACGCGACCCGAGCAGCATCGTGGTCGCCTTCAAGGGCCCGATCGCGTTCCGGGACGGCGCGGGCCGCGACCGCGCGCCGCTCACCGGATCCCCGGCCCAGATCGTCGAGGACCTCCAGGCCTACGTGGCGGCGGGCGCGCGACACTTCGTGCTCGACTTCTCGGTGCCGACGCCGCCCGAGATGCTGGACGTCCTCGCGCGCTTCGCGGGAGACGTGCGCCCGCGCGTCGGCGCGGGCTAGCGTCCTCGCCTAGACCAGCTCGGCGAAGATCGCGTCCGAGACCAGGACGCCGCGGTCGGTGAGCGCGATGCGCCCGTCTCGGGTCGCCATCACGCCCGCGGCCAGGTAGCGCTCGACGGTCGGCGCGCCGGGGCGCAGCTCGACGGCTAAATGCCGCTCGAGCCACTCGAGCGGCACGCCCTCCGCGAGGCGAAGCCCGAGGACCAGGCGCTCGGCTCGGATCTGGGCGTCCGACAGCCGCTCCCAGCCCTCGAGGGTCCAGCTTCCGGCGAGCGCGGCCGCGCGCCAGCGGGGCTCCGAGCGCCGCGTCCAGTAGCGGACCGGGCCGACGGCGCCGTGCGCCCCCGGGCCGAGACCCACGTAGTCCTCACGCCGCCAGTAGCCGAGGTTGTGGCGCGAGCGCCGGCCCGGCCGCGCGAAGTTCGAGATCTCGTAGCGCGGAAGCCCCGCGCGCGCCGCGCGCTCGACCAGCGTCTCGAACTGGGCGACCTGGACGTCCTCGTCGGGCAGCCCGGCGGGCGCGCGCCGCCCGAAGGGCGTCGCCGGCTCGAGCGTGAGCGCGTAGGCGGAGAGGTGGTCCGGCTCCCAGGCGAGGACGGCCTCGAGCGTCCGGATCCACGCGGCCAGATCCTGGTCGGGACACGCGTACAGGAGGTCGACGCTCACGTCGTCGAACCCCGCCGCGCGCGCCGCGCGGTAGGCCGCCCCCGCGTCGGCCGCGGAGTGCGTGCGCCCGAGCCGCCGCAGGAGCGCGTCGTCCAGCGCCTGGACGCCGAGCGAGAGCCGCGTCACCCCGGCCGCCCGGAACGCGCGGAGGCGATCCCGGTCGAGCCCCTCGGGATTGGCTTCGAGGGTGACCTCCGCGTCCGGCGCGAGCCCGAGCCCGTCGCGGGCGTCGGCCAGGACGGCGGCGACCGCCTCGGGCGGGAGGAGCGACGGCGTGCCCCCGCCGAAGAAGAGGCTCCCCGCCGGCAGACGGCCGGCCCAGGGCAGCGCGGCGTAGCGCGCGAGCTCGGCGCGGAGGCCGGCGATGTAGGGCGCGATCCGGTCCTCGCGGTGGATGGCGACGTTGAAGTCGCAGTAGGGACACTTCGTCCGGCAGTACGGGCAGTGAACGTAGATGCCGAACCGCGCGCCCACCGGGCCCGCCCGGAGCTCGGCGTCCGGGACGGGGCCGGGCCCGGCCGGGGCTAGTAGATCAGCTTGCCCAGCCGGCTCCACCTGACGCGCTCCTGGACGGCGTCCTTGTCCGAGTCCCAGGACCAGTAGATGAGGAACGCCCGGCCCTTGATCTTCTCGCGCTTGACGAAGCCCCAGTAGCGGCTGTCCTGGCTGTTGTTCCGGTTGTCGCCCATCACGAAGTAGGAGTTCGACGGCACCTTCACCGACGTGCTCTCGCTGATGCCGAACCGGTCCTCCCACTTGCCCCACGGGTCCTCGATCGGCCGGCAGCTCGCGTCGGGCGGCTTGCAGTTGATGTAGATCTTCTGGTCCTTGATGAAGAGGTCTTCTCCCCCGACCGCGATGATCCGCTTGATGAAGTCGCGCGACTCGTCGACTGGGTACTTGAAGACGACGACGTCGCCCCGCTTCGGGTCCACGAAGCGGTAGACGAACTTGTTCACCAGGATGTGGTCCCCGACCAGGAGGGTCGGGATCATCGAGCCGGACGGGATCTTGAAGGCCTGGACGACGAAGGTGCGGATGAGCAGCGCGAGCAGGATCGCGACGAGGATCGCCTCGGTGTACTCGCGGACGACGGACTTCTTCCGGACCTTGACGCTCTCCTGCGGGACATCCTCCGGCGACGTGTGGTTGAAGGGTTGCGTCATCCCGGGGCGCCCTAGGATCGGAGGACCGAGAGGAAGGCCTCCTGGGGAATCTCCACGCGACCGATCTGCTTCATCCGCCTCTTGCCTTCCTTCTGGCGCTCGAGGAGCTTGCGCTTGCGGGTGATGTCACCGCCGTAGCACTTGGCCGTCACGTTCTTCCGGAGCGGCCGGACCGTCTCGCGGGCGATGACACGGCTTCCGATCGCCGCCTGGATCACCACCTCGAACATCTGGCGCGGGATCACGCCCTTCAGCTTCTCGGCCAGGAGCTTGCCGCGCTCGTACGCCTTGTCCCGGTGCACGATGAGCGACAGCGCGTCCACCGGATCGCCGTTCAGGAGGATGTCCAGCTTGACCAGCTCCGAGGGCCGGAACTCCAGGAAGTCGTAGTCGAACGACGCGTAGCCGCGCGACAGCGACTTCAGGCGGTCGTAGAAGTCCACGATGATCTCGGCGAGCGGGAAGTCGAACGTCAGGTGGACGCGCTTCCCGATGTGCTCGACGGCGCGGTGCTCGCCGCGGGCCTCCTGGGCCAGCTTGTAGATGGCGCCCATGAACTCGGTCGGCACGAAGATCGACCCGCGGACGTACGGCTCGGACATCGTCACGATGTCGCCGACCAGCGGGAGCTTGGCCGGGTTGTCGATCTCGATCGTCTCGCCCTGGACGCTGTCGATCCGGTACCGGACCGACGGCGCGGTGGCGATGAGCGCGAGGCCGAACTCCCGCTCGAGGCGCTCCTGGATGATCTCCATGTGGAGCAGCCCCAGGAACCCGCAGCGGAAGCCGAAGCCGAGGGCGATCGATGTCTCCGGCTCGAAGGTGAACGCCGAGTCGTTGAGCCGGAGCTTCTCGAGGGCGTCCCGGAGGGCCTGGTACTCCGTGTCCTCCACGGGGTAGAGCCCCGAGAACACCATCGACTTCGCCTCGCGGAACCCCGGGAGGGGCACCGCGGTGGGGTTGTGGGCCTCGGTGACCGTCTCGCCGATCCGCGAGTCAGCGACCCGCTTGATCCCGGCGGTCAGGAAGCCGACCTGCCCGGCGGTGAGCTCGCTCACCTGCACCATCTGCGGCGAGAAGACGCCCACCTGCTGGACCTCGAAGGTCCTGCCGTTCGACATGAGCAGGATCTTCGTGCCGGGAGCCACGCGACCGTCGAGGAGCCGGACGTAGGTGACCACGCCCTGGTAGGGGTCGTAGAACGAGTCGAACACCAGCGCCTTGAGCGGCGCCGCCGGATCGCCCTTGGGGGGCGGGATCCGCTGGACGATCGCTTCCAGCACGTCCTCGATGCCGGTGCCCGCCTTGGCGCTGATCGCGATCGGCTCTTCCCGCCCGAACCCCAGGAGGTCGACCAGCTGCTGGGTCGTTCCCTCGACGTCGGCCTGGGGGAGATCGATCTTGTTGAGCACGGGCACGAGCGTCAGGTTCGAATCGAACGCCAGGTAGAAGTTCGCGAGGGTCTGCGCCTCCACGCCCTGGGCCGCGTCGACCACCAGGACCGCGCCCTCGCACGCCGCGAGGCTCCGCGACACCTCGTACGCGAAGTCGACGTGCCCCGGCGTGTCGATGAGGTTCAGCGTGTAGGTCTGCGCGTCGCGCGCCCGGTAGAGGAGGCGGACGGTGTGGGCCTTGATCGTGATCCCGCGCTCGCGCTCGAGGTCCATCGAGTCGAGCACCTGGTCGACCGCCTTCCGGGGGTCGAGGGTGCCGGTCCGCTCGAGGAGCCGGTCGGCGAGCGTGGACTTCCCGTGGTCGATGTGCGCGATGATCGAGAAGTTGCGGATCCGCTCGAGGTCGCTCACGGCCGGCCCCTCGCGCCCATCACGCCGTGTAGCGGCCCACCAGGGCCTCGGCGGCCGCGTGCAGCTGATCGACGTCCACCGCTGTCTCCGCCTCCACGTACACGCGCAGCACCGGCTCCGTCCCCGACGGCCGGATCAGCACCCACGCCCCGTCCCCGAGCCAGTACTTGAGCCCATCCAGCGACTCCCGGCGAGACACCGATCGGCTGCCGATCCGGTCCGGCGGCGCGGCATCGAGCTTCGCCACGAGGGCCCGACCGCGGTCCGGAGAGAGGGTGTAGTCGCGCCGCCGGTAGAACGCCGTGCCGGCCTCGCCTTCGACCTCCCGCAGGAGGGCGTCGAGGGAGCCGCCCGAGGCCACGACCGCTTCCAGGACGAGCAACGCCGAGAGGAGACCGTCGCGCTCGGGCAGGTGGTCCCGAAAGCCCATACCGCCCGATTCCTCGCCACCGATGAGGATATCACGGGTCCGCATGAGCCCCGCGATGTGCTTGAACCCGATGGGCGTCACGTGAAGCGTGAGGCCGAGCTTCCGGCACAGGTGATCGACCTGCACGCCCATCGCGAAGCCCTTCGCGACCTCGCCGCGCCAGCCGCGGACCTGGACGAGGTGGCGCACGAGAAGCGTCAGCACCTCGTGCGGCGTCACGTAGCGGCCGGATCCGGTCACCGCGCCGAGTCGATCGCCGTCGCCGTCCATCGCGACCCCGAGGTCGGCGCCGGTGGCGCGCACCTCGGCGGCGAGCTGGTCGAGGTGCGGCGGGATCGGCTCGGGATGGAGGCCGCCGAAGAGCGGATCGGGCGCCCCGTGGAGGATCCGCACCTCGCCCCACGCGGGCGGCACGAGCGCGGCGAGGAGCCCGTTCGTCGCGCCGTGGAGCGCGTCGCCGACGATCCGGAGCGGCCGCGCGGGCCGGCGGTCGGCGGCGATGCGACTCCGGAGTCGGTCGAGATACACGGGCAGGAGATCGACCGTCTCCACCCGGCCGCCACCGGCCGGCGTCCGCCGCGGCGCGGTCCGCCCGAGGGCCGCCTCCACGCGCCCGGTGAACTCCGGCGTCGCCGACCCGCCGAACGGGCCCTTCAGCTTGATGCCGTTGAAGCGGGCGGGGTTGTGGCTCGCCGTCACCACGAGGCCGCCGGCTGCGCCCTCGACGGTCACCGCGTAGGAGACGACCGGCGTCGGCACCGGGCGGTCGGCGAGGAGGACCCGCCAGCCGTTGCCCGCGAGGATGTCCGCGGCGAGGCGGGCCACGGGGCGCGAGTTGAACCGCGTGTCGTAGCCGACCACGATCGGCCGGCCGGGCGCGTCCCGCTCCTCGGCCCACGCCGTCGCCGCGGCCTGGACGACCGCGGCGGCGTTCGCCTCCGTGAAGTCGTCCGCGATGACGCCTCGCCACCCGTCCGTGCCGAATCGGATGGCGGACGCCGCGCCCTCCGGCGGCACTCAGGGATCCCCGGCCAGGCGGGAGTAATCGCCGAGGCGCGTGCCGTCGCCCAGCACGGCGCCCGGCGTGACGCGGGCGTGGGCGCCGACCGACACGCCCCGCCCCAGGAGACATCCCGTGAGCCGCGCCGCCGCGCCGACCTCGACGTCTTCCCAGAGCACCGCCGTGTCGAGCTGCGCTCCGGCGCCGACGCGAGACCCGGCCCCGAGGACCACGCTCGGGCCCACCGCGGCCCCGGCCTCGATCCGGCACTCCGGGCCGATGGCCACGGGCCCGCGGATCCGCGCGGTGGCGGCGATGGTCGCCGTGGGATGGATCCAGCCCTCGGGCCCCTCGCGCCCGAGCGGCGCCACGTGAGCGCGGAACCGGCGCGCCAGGAGGTCCTGCTGCGCCTGGAAGTACTTCGTCGGCGTGCCGATGTCGAGCCAGTAGCCCGGCGACACGAAGCCGAAGAAGCGCACGCCCCGCTCGAGGAGCAGCGGGAAGAACTCGCGCTCCATCGAGAACGCTTCGCCCTTCGGGATCCACTCGAGGAGCTCGCGCTCGAGCACGTAGACCCCTGCGTTGACCGTGTTCGTCGTGACCTCCTCCCAGCCGGGCTTCTCCAGGAAGCGGTGCACGCGGCCGTCGGGCTCGAGCTCGACGAGACCGTACGCCGTGGGATTGTCGACCGGCATGAGATAGATGGTCGCCGCCGCGTCCCGCTCCTCGTGCGCCCGGAGCATCGCGGTGAGATCGAGGTCGGTGAGCACGTCTCCGTTCATGACGACCACGCGCCCCGCGACGAGGTCGGCGGCGTTCCGCACGCCGCCCGCCGTGCCGAGCGGCTCCCGCTCGACCACGTCGCGCAGCCGCACCTGACCGAGATCTTCCTTGGCCATGATCGCCCGGATCGCTTCGGACCGGTGCGAGATGGAGAGGATCACGTCCCGCACCCCGTGTGCGCCCAGCATCCCGAGCTGGTAGGAGAGAAACGGCACGTTCAGCAGCGGGACGACCGGCTTCGGCCGCTCGAGGGTCAGCGGCCGGAGCCGGGTCCCCAGTCCCCCGGCCAGGATCACCGCCTGATCGGTCACGGAGGCGTCCCGGCGGTCAGGGCCGCGCCGGGCCGGCCGGCGGCGCCCAGTCGGCCGCCTCGGTGACCAGCATCACCGGGATGTCGTCGCGGATGGGATAGGCCTTCCGGCACGCCGGGCAGATGATGCGCGTCTCCTCGAACAGGAGGTCGCCCTTGCACGCGGGACAGACCAAGATGGCCTTGAGCTCGTCGTCGATCATCGCGCCACCTCCCCCGGTCGGCCCGCCGGGCTACCGGTCGAGCGCCTGGCGGAACCACTCGATGGTCTGGCGAAGACCCTCATCCACGTCCACGCGCGGCTCCCACCCGAGGAGTGTCCGCGCGCGGGTGATGTCGGGCTGCCGGATCTTGGGATCGTCCACCGGCAGCGGCTGGAAGACGATCGAGCTCGAGCTCCCGGACAGGCGGATGACCCGTTTCGCCAGCTCGAGGAGCGTCATCTCCTGCGGGTTCCCGAGGTTGACGGGATCGTGGACGGCGGACTCCATCATGCGCCAGATGCCCTCCACCAGGTCCGACACGTACTGGAAGGAGCGCGTCTGGGAGCCGTCGCCGTACACCGTGATGGGCTCTCCGCGGAGCGCCTGGCCGATGAAGTTCGGGATCGCGCGGCCGTCCTCCCGCCGCATGCGGGGACCGAACGTGTTGAAGATCCGCACGATCCGCGTGTCGAGACCGTGATAGCGGTGGTAGGCCATCGTCATGGCCTCGGCGAAGCGCTTGGCCTCGTCGTAGACGCCGCGGGGCCCCACGGGGTTGACGTTGCCCCAGTAGTCCTCGCGCTGGGGATGGACCAGCGGGTCGCCGTACACCTCCGAGGTCGACGCGAGCAGGAAGCGCGCGCGCTTGGCCTTGGCGAGCCCGAGCGCCTTGTGCGTCCCGAGGGCCCCCACCTTGAGGGTCGGGATCGGCAGCTGCTGGTAGTCCACCGGGCTCGCGGGGCTCGCGAAGTGCAGCACGTGGTCGACGGGGCCCGCGACGTAGATGTAGTTCGTGACGTCGAGCTTGATGAAGGTGAACCGCTCGGAGCGCAGCCGGTCGATGTTGTCGCTGGACCCGGTCGACAGGTTGTCGAGGCAGACCACCTCGGCGCCGCGATCGAGCAGGAACTGGCACAGGTGGGAGCCGATGAAGCCCGCGCCCCCGGTCACCAGCACGCGCATCGGGGCGGGGCTCAGCCGGGGAAGACCGGCTTCCGGCCGATCGAGTGGTACTCGAACCCGAGGCGGCGCATCCGCTCGGGCTCGTAGATGTTCCGCCCGTCGAACACGAGCGGGCGCCGCATCACCTGGCGCAGCCGCTCGAGGTTCAGGAGCTTGAACTCGTTCCACTCCGTCACGATCACCACCGCGTCCGCCCCCTCGGCGGCCTCGTAGGAGGACGGGCAATACTCGACGCCCGCCGGCAGGGTGCGCCGGGCGTTGTCCATCGCGACCGGGTCGTAGGCCCGCACGTGGGCGCCCGCCTCGGCCAGGCGCGCGATCAGCTCGACGCTCCGCGCCTCACGCATGTCGTCGGTCTTGGGCTTGAAGGCGAGCCCCAGCACCGCGATGACGCGGCCCTCCAGGGGATCGAGGGTCTTCCGGACGAGCGCGACCAGCCGCTGGACCCGCTCGCGGTTGACCTCGACCACCGACCGGAGCGTGCGGAGCTCGTACCCGAGCGCGGACGCGGTCTGGATGAGGGCGTCGGTGTCCTTCGGGAAGCACGAGCCGCCGTACCCGAGACCCGCGTTGAGGAACGCGGCCCCGATCCGCGGGTCGAGGCCCATCCCCTTCATGACCTGGGTCACGTCGCCCCCCGCGAGCTCGCAGACGTTCGCGATCTCGTTGATGAAGGAGATCTTGGTCGCGAGGAAGGCGTTCGACGCGTACTTGATGATCTCGGCGGAGTAGACGTCGGTGATGATCATCGGCCGCTCGAGGGGCGCGTAGAGCTCGAGCAGCGTCATCGCCACCTGCTGGCTGGGCGCGCCGATTACGATCCGGTCGGGGCGGAGCGTGTCCTCGATCGCCGAGCCCTCCCGCAGGAACTCGGGGTTCGACACGACATCGAAGTTGACGGGGCGGCGACGGTTCCGCTCGATGATGGTCCGCACGAGGTCCCCGGTCCCGACCGGCACCGTGGACTTGTTGACGATGACCTTGTAGCGGTCGAGGGACTCGGCGATCCCGTGCGCCACCTCCTCGACCGCGGTGAGGTCCGACTCCCCGGTGGCCTTGGGCGGCGTGCCGACGGCGATGAAGATGATGTCCGACCGGCGCACGGCGTCGGCCAGGTCGGTGCTGAACGTGAGCCGGCCGTCGCCGACGTTGCGGGCGACCAGCTCCTCGAGGCCCGGCTCGTAGATCGGCATCCGCCCGGCCCGGAGCCCCGCGATCTTGGCGGCGTCCTTGTCCACGCAGACGACGTCGTTCCCGAGGTCGGCGAAGACCGCCCCCGTCACCAGCCCCACGTATCCGGTCCCGACCACCGCGACGTTCATCCTGACCGCCTCGCACCGGGCGTGCCGCCCGGGAGTGTCTTTGGCCTCGCTATGTTACCGGACCCCCTCCGGGGGGGCAAGCGAACGGGGCTTTCGGCAGCGCAGACAGACCCCGCTGTCGCGACGGGCGGGGTCTGACCCCGCCGACCAGCCGCCGCTAGCTCGCCAGGCGGAGCAACGTGCCGAGCAGCACGTTCGCGCCCTGCTCGAGGGCCGGCCAGTCGGTCCACTCGTCGGGGCGGTGGCTCCGCCCGCCCTGGCTCGGGACGAAGATCATGCCGGCCTCCGTCACCGCCGCCAGGATCTGGGCGTCGTGGCCGGCGCCCGAGGGCATGCGCCGGGTCGGGAGCCGGAGATCGGCGGCCGCGGCCTCGATCACGCCCTGGATCCGCCCCGACATCCGGACGGGCTCGGCCCGCATCAGATGCTCCACCTCGAGGACGAGCCCGCGCTGGCGTGCCACCCGGCGGGCGGCCTGGAGGGTGCGGCTCGCGAGGCTCTCGAGGAGCGCCGGGTCGGGATCGCGGAGCTCCTGGAGGAGCGCCGCGCGCTCGGGCACGATGTTCGGCACGCCGGGGCGGACGTCCACGACGCCGATCGTGGTGACGGCGCGGCCCTGGCCGCCCTTCACCACGAGCTCTCGGCTCTTCGTCGCGTACTCGGCCGCGGTGAGGAACGCGTCCTTCCGCCGGTCCATCGGCGTCGTGCCGGCGTGGTCAGGTTGCCCCACGAAGTTCAGGCGGAAGCGGCGGATGCCCACGATGCCCTCGACGACGCCGATCGGCACGTCGTCGGCCTCGAGCCAGGGGCCCTGCTCGATGTGGAGCTCGACGTACGCGGCGATCTCCCGCGGATCGCGGCGGGCCTCGGGCGCCCGGGCGAGGTCGAACCCGGCGCGCCGCATCGCCTCGGGGAGCGGCAGGCCCGTCGGGTCCGTGAGGCGCTCCGCCAGCATGCGATCGAGGGTCCCCGTGAGGGCGCGCGAGCCGAAGAACCCGTAGAAGCGCCCCTCCTCGTCCGTGAACGCCGCGACCTCGAGGGCGCGCGACGGCCGGACCCCCGACGCCGTGACCGCGCGGAGGCACTCGAGCCCGGCGAGCACGCCGAGCGCGCCGTCGAGCGGCCCGCCGCGGGGCACCGTGTCGATGTGGGACCCGGTCAGGACCACGGGCGTCCCCTCGCCGAGGCGGCCGAAGATGTTGCCCGCCGCGTCGACGCGGGGGCTGAGCCCCGCCGCGCGCAGGCGCTCGACGAGCCACCTGCGCGCTTCCTCGTGAGCCGGGCTCCACGCGGGCCGTGAGAGACCGCCGGTCGGATCGCGCCCGATCGCGCCCAGGGCCTCGATGTCGGCGCGGAGGCGTCCGAGGTCGATCCGCAGATCGGTGCCGCTCATCCCAGCGCCTCCCCGGCCGCGGTCGCCGTGGCCGACCGGGGCGTGCCGTCCGGCAGGAACCACGTCGCGGCCAGCGTCAGCACGGTCGCGCCGACGCCGAGCCAGAAGACCACGCCGATCGCCGACACGAGGGCCGGGACCAGGTCCGCCGGCAGGTGCCGCGCCCCCTCCTCGAGCCCCGCCAGCCGGACGCCGAGCCGGCTCGTCAGCGTCGCGCCCATCACGGCCACGCCCAGGGTCGCGCCGATGTTGCGGAAGAAGAGGACGCCCGACGTCGCCACCCCGCGCCGGGCCGGCTCGATGGCCGTCTGGACGCCGACGACGAGCGTGATCGAGAGGAGGCCCATGCCCATGCCGATCGCGCCCCCGACAACCATGAGCCCGAGCCACCCGACGTCGGGGCGGAGCGCGAGCGCGACGTAGCCCACGACCATGAGGGCGGCCCCCGCGAGCGCGAGCACGCGGAAGCCGAGCCGGTTCAGCCCCTGCCCGGCCACGAGACCCCCGACGGACCAGCCGGTGCTCATCGTCATCAGCGAGAGCCCGGCGGTCGTGGCGTCCGTCCCGCGCCCCCACTGGACCAGGAGCGGCACGTGGACCAGCGCGCCGAACATCGCGGCCCCCGAGAAGAACGCCGCCGCGGAGCCCGCGGTGAAGGGCATCTCCCCGAAGAGGCTGAACGGCAGGAGGGGATCGGCGGAGCGGCGCTCGGCCCAGACGAATCCCGCGAGCCCGAGGACCGCGACCGCGAGCGCGCCGAATCGGCTCGGACCGAATCCGGAGGCCCCGGGCGCGCCGGGCTGGAGAACGACCAGCATCAGGCCGGTGACGCCGCCGAGGAACGTGAGCGCGCCCGCCACGTCGAGCGTCCGGCCGGTCACGTGCTCGCCCGTCTCCCGGAGGCCGCCCACCGCCAGGCCGACCACGACCGCGCCGAGCGGCAGGTTCAGCAGGAAGACCCAGCGCCAGCTCCAGCCGTCGACGATGATTCCCCCGAGGAGCGGGCCCACGATGCTCGCCAGGCCCCACACGGCCGTGATCAATCCCTGCATCTGGCCGCGGCGCGGGCCGTGGAAGAGGTCGCCGAAGATGATGAGGGAGAGCGCCAGGATGCCGCCCGCCCCCACGCCCTGGACGCCGCGTCCCGCCACCATCACCGGCATGCTGGTCGCCACGCCGGCCATCAAGGAGCCCGCGCAGAAGATGACGATGGCGGCCACGAACGGGCCGCGGCGCCCCAGCCGGTCCGAAAGGCCGCCGAACACGGGCATCACCACGGTGGAGGCGAGCATGTAGATGGAGAACACCCACGGATAGAGGTGGGCGCCGCCGAGGGCCGCGATCACGGTCGGCATGGCGGTGCCGACGATCGTCGCGTCGAGCGCGGCCAGGAGCACGCCGAGCTGCACGGCGAGGACGACGGGCCAGACGCGGAAGCGGCGCGACGCCACGGTCAGACGATGGGCCAGCGGGACCGCGGCAGATCCACGCCGGTCCGCGCGAGCAGGCGCTCGCCGATTTCCTGGACGCGCGCGAAGAGCCGCGCCTCGTCCACGAAGGACTGGCGGTGGGCGTCGACGACGACGCGGCCGTCCACGATCACGGTGTGGACGCTCCCGCCGTCGGCGTTGTAGACGAGGTTGTTGATCGGGTTCCACAGCGCCTGCCACTCCGGCCGCGCGGTGTCGAAGAGGACGAGGTCGGCGCGCTTGCCGGGCTCGAGCGAGCCGATCTCGTCCCCGAGCCCGAGCGCCCGCGCCCCGAGGCGCGTCCCCATCTCCAGCGCCCGCTCGGCGGGGATCTGGCGCGTGTCCTGGCGGGCGTCCTTGTACTGGAGGGCCGCCATGTTCATCGTCCGCACCATGTCGAGGTGGTTCGAGTTGTTCGGAGAGTCGGAGCCGAGCGCCACCCGGACGCCGGCGTCGAGCAGCTCCGGCATCCGGCCGTGCTGCGCCGTCCCGCCGCCGCGCTTGGCGTTCATCACCGGACAGATCGCCACGGCCGTGCCGGTGCGGACCAGGCACGCGATCTCGTCCCCGTCCAGGCCGGGCGCGTGCGACAGGAGGACCCTCGGCCCGAGGACGCCGAGCGATTCGAGGTACTGGGTGGGGCCGAGCCCGTGCCGGGCCAGGGACTCCCGTCGCGGCTCGGGGCCGCTCAGGTGATGCAGCGTGAGCCCGGTGCCGTGCTCGTCGGCCGCGCGCTTCACGCCTCGCAGCAGAGGCGCGCTGCACGACTCCGGCGAGAACGGCATCGCCCAGGCCCGGATCCGCCCCTCGAGCCGCCCGTCCCACTTTCGGAGAAAGGCCGCGGTGCGCGCGATCCCCTCCTCCGTCGGGTAGCGCGGCAGCGGGAACGGCGCGTCCAGATCCGACACGCCCTCGCCGAGGATCACGCGGATGCCGGCATCCGCGTAGGCCTGGAGACACGCGTCCGGGAACTTGGTGCTGCCCGGGTCGACGAAGGCGACGGTGCCCCCCCGCAGCAGCTCGACGAGACCGAGGAGCGTCGTGTGGTACTCCTCGTCCTCCGTCATCGCCATCTGGAGCCGGAACACGTAGGGCAGCGGGCTCCCCAGGTCGTCCAGGAAGATGCCGCGTACGGGGTGGGCGTAGCTCACGTGCATGTGGCCGTTGACGAAGCCCGGCGTCACGAGGAACTGACGGGCGTCGATCGTGCGGTCGGCGGGGACGTCCCGGAGCTCGGCCGCCTTGCCGACCCGGCGGATCCGCGAGCCCTCGATCAGGATGGAGCCGTCCTGGATGATCCGCCGCGTGTCGTCCAGGGTGACCACGTAGCGGGCGTGCTCGATCTTGAGCGTCGGGGTTGGCACGAGTCGGCGGCTCCCTCCGGCGAGCTACGGCGAGGATGGCATCCGCGCTGCGGCGGCGCAAGCTGCCCGGGCCGTCCGGGCGCGCTCCCGGCGGGCCGGCGCGTTCGTCGCGGCCGATGGCCCGGGTACTATATACTGGCGGCGCCGATTTCAGGCCGCGGAGGATCGATGGACTTCAGGTTGACTCCCGAGCAGGAGACATTTCGCGCCGAGGTGCGCGCCTGGCTCTCGGCCAACCTGCCGCCGGACTGGTCCGCACGGGCCGTCGTCACCGAGGTGCCGCGCGCGGAGCTCTACGATTTCGGCCGCCACTGGCAGCGGAAGCTCCACGAGGCCGGGCTCCTCGGGCTCACCTGGCCGAAGGAGTACGGGGGCCGCGGGCTCACGTGGATGGAGGAACTCCTGCTCCACGAGGAGCTGATCCAGCACCGGGCGCCGCCGCCCCTCAACGTCCTCGGACTCGGCATGGCCGGCCCGACCATCATCGCGTACGGCACCGACGCCCAGAAGCAGCGCTACCTCCAGAAGATCCTGACGTGCGAGGAGATCTGGTGCCAGGGCTACTCCGAGCCCAACGCGGGCTCCGACCTGGCGTCGCTCCAGACCCGGGCCGTGCGGGACGGCGACCACTACGTCGTCAACGGCCAGAAGGTCTGGACGAGCCTCGCGCAGATCTCGGACTGGATGATGCTGCTCGCCCGCACCGACCCGAGCGCGCCGAAGCACAAGGGCCTCACGTACTTCCTCCTCGACATGCACTCCCCCGGCATCACCGTGCGGCCGCTCCGCCAGATCACCGGCGACGCCGAGTTCAACGAGGTGTTCTTCGAGAACGTGCGGGTGCCCGCGGAGAACATCCTCGGCGTCGAGGGCCAGGGCTGGCAGGTCGGGATCACGACGCTCATGTACGAGCGCCTCGCGCTCGGGTTCGGGCTCCAGGCCCGATTCGAGATCGCCACCGGCGCGACGCTCGACCTGGCCCGCCGGATGTCGCGCGAGGGCGAGCCCGCCGCGAAGAGCCCGGTCATGCGCCAGCGACTGGCGCAGCTGGTCATCGACAACGCGGTGTTCAAGTACACCGCCAAGCGGGCCATCACCAAGCTCCTCCGGGGCGAGATGCCCGGCTCCGAGGCCTCGGCCGGCAAGATCTGGTGGTGCGACCGCCACCAGGCCCTCCAGGATCTCGCCCAGGACCTCCTGGGCTCGTACGGGCAGCTCGCGAAGGGCTCGCCCTGGGCCGTCGACCGTGGCAGCTGGCACTACACGTTCCTCCGGTCGCGCGCCAACTCGATCGAGGGCGGCACGACGGAGATCCAGCGCAACATCCTGGCCGAGCGCGTCCTCGGTCTGCCGAAGGACTCGGCCTGATGGACTTCGGCTTCAGCCAGGAACAGGACCTCCTCCGCCAGACGGCGCGGACCTTCCTCGAGAAGGAGTGCCCGTCCGGGTTCGTCCGCCGGATGATGGACGACGAGACCGGCACGACCGACGAGTTCTGGGCGAAGCTCGCGGAGCTCGGGTGGCTCGGCCTGGTCACGCCCGAGGCGGACGGCGGGATGGGCCTCGGGCTCGTCGACCTCACCGTCGTGCTGGAAGAGATGGGGCGGGCCGTGATGCCGGGGCCGTTCTTCTCGACGGTGCTCCTCGGCGGCCTCGCGATCCGGGATGCGGGCTCGGAGGCGCAGCGGACGGCGTGGCTTCCCCGGATCGCCACGGGAGAGGCCCGGGTGACCTTCGCCCTCCTCGAGGAAAGCGCCCGGTGGGATGCCGCCGGCGTGGAGCTCTCCGCGAAGCCCGGCAAGAACGGGGGCTTCGTCCTGTCGGGCACGAAGCTCTTCGTCCTCGATGGGCACTCGGCGGACCTCCTGATCGTGGCCGCCCGGACCGCCCGCGCGACGAAGGACGATCCGAGCCACGGCGTCAGCCTCTTCCTGGTCCCGACAGACCGGAAGGGCGTCCGGACCACGCTCCTCCCGACGATGGACCAGACGCGGAAGCTCGCCGAGGTCGCGCTCTCGCGAGTCGAGGTCGGCGCCGACGCGCTCCTGGGCCCCGTCCACCAGGGCTGGCCGATCGCGGCCCGGGTGCTGGACCGCGCGGCCGTCGCGCTCTGCGCCGAGATGTGCGGCGGGGCCCAGCGGGTGCTGGATCTCTCGACCGACTACGCCAAGATGCGCGTCGCCTTCGGAAAGCCGATCGGCACCTACCAGGCCGTGAAGCACCGGTGCGCCGACATGCTGGTGGCGATCGAGAACGCGAAGTCCATCACCTACTACGCCGCGTGGGCCGCCGACCAGGACGCGCCCGACGCCGCGCTGGCCGCCTCGATGGCCAAGGCCTTCGTGTCCGACGCGTACCGGAAGGTCGCCGGCGACGGGATCCAGGTCCACGGCGGGATCGGCTTCACCTGGGAGCACGATCTGCACCTTTACTTCAAGCGCGCCAAGGGCTCCGAGGTCGCGTTCGGGGACGCGACGCTCCACCGGGAGCGCGTGGCGCGCCTCCTGGAGCTCTAGTCCGGGCCGGGTGATGGCGGCGCCACCCGACAAGCTCAAGCTCAAGCGCCAGGTCCTCCGGGGGGCCGTCCGGGAGAACGTCGAGACGATCCGCGGGCTCCCGCCGGCGCCGCTCCGCGCCGGCACGCGTCTCCGCCGGGGCGCGATCCAGGCGACGCTTCTCGTGGCCCTCCCCGCCCTCGGACTCCTCGCCTACAACCCCCTCTCGGGTAGCGCGCCGGACCGCGCAGCCGTGCTCGCCACGGCCCCGGCGGTCCTGACCTTCCGAGCGCCGAAGGCGATCGGGCCCGTCACCGCCTCCCTGACGGTCAAGAAGCTCGTCCTGGACCCCGGGCACGGCGGCAACGACTCCGGCGCCCGCGCCCAGGGGGTGTGGGAGAAGGAGATCACGCTCCACATCGCGCGCGAGCTGCGCGGCCTCCTCAAGCGGGCGAACTACGACGTCGCGATGACCCGGGACGCCGACAGCTTCGTCTCGCTCCGCCAGCGGGCGCAGATGGCCAACCTAGAGCACGCCGACCTCTTCGTGTCGATCCACGTCAACTCGGTCCCGTCGCGGGAGTGCCACGCGGTCGAGACCTATTACCTCGGGCCGGCCGACGACCCGCGGGCCGAGCAGCTCGCCGGCAAGGAGAACCACGAGTCGGGCTATCATCTGGCGGACTTCCGCCGGCTCCTCGAGGGCGTGTACGTCCACGTCCGGCAGGCGGAGTCGCGGAAGCTGGCCCAGGTCGTCCAGCAGGAGCTGGTCTCGGCCCTGGGCGACACGAATCCCGCGATCCGGGACAAGGGGGTGCGCAGCGCGCCGTTCCTGGTCCTCGTGGCCAGCGAGAGCCCCGGCATCCTCGCCGAGGTCTCGTGCCTGTCGAACGACGAGGAGGCGGGGCGGCTCGCCGACCCGTCCTATCGCCAGCGCATCGCGCGCGCGCTCTTCCACGGCATCCACGCGTACGCGGAGGCTCGCAACCGCGTCGCCAAGCTGGGCCAGGCCCCAGGGAGCCCGTAGATGACCAAGAAGACCGATGTCCTCCACGTCGGCATCGATCTCGGCACCTCCCGCAGCTCGATCTCCGCGTCGAACGGCGGCCGGCACGTCGTGGAGAGCTACGTCGGCTGGCCGGTCGACATGGTGGCCCGGCGCCTCGTGAAGAAGCCCATCCTGTTCGGCCGGGAGGCGCTCGACAGCCGGCCGATGCTCGACCTCCGCCGTCCGCTCGAGCGGGGCCTCATCAAGGAGGGGTCGGAACGGGACGAGCTGGCGGTGCGGGAGCTCCTGCGGCACCTCATCTCGCTCGCGGGCGGGCGCGAGGGTCAGCCGATCCGCGCGGTGGTGGGCGTGCCCGCCGAGGCGCTGCGCGTGAGCCGGCAGAACCTCCGGAGTGCCGTCAAGGGTGTCGCCGACGGGCTCATGATCGTGTCCGAGCCCTTCGCCGTGTCCTACGGGATGGACGCCCTCCTCCACACGATGATCGTCGACATCGGCGCCGGGACGACCGACTTCTGCGTCATGCGCGGGCGCTACCCGACCGAGGAGGACCAGCGGACGCTCACGAACGCGGGCGACTCCATCGACGAGCAGCTGATGACCCTCGTCCGGGCGAAGCACCCCGACGCCCAGTTCTCCATCTACATGGTCCGCGAGTGGAAGGAGAAGTGGAGCTTCGTCGGCGAACCGCCGGCCCCGGTGGTCGTCACCGTCATGAAGGCCGCCAAGGCGACGCCGATCGACGTCACCAGCGAGATGCGACGGGCGTGCGAGAGCGTGGTGGCGCCGATCACGGAGACGATGGCCGACCTCCTGGCGCGGGTCGAGCCCGAGTACCAGGAGCGCGTCCGCCACAACATCATCCTGGCGGGGGGGGGCTCCCAGATCCCCGGGCTCGCCGGGGCGATGGAGAAGGCCCTCGGCGACTACGGCGGCGGCGCCGTGCGCGTGGTGGAGGACCCGGTCTTCGCCGGCTCGAACGGGAGCCTCGCGATCGCGCTCGACGCCTCCGAGGGCGACTGGGAGTCCCTCGCCGGCTAGCGCCGGGCCTGGCCGCGCCCCGGGTGCTACACTCGCGGTCGTGCCCGTCGAGCCCCGGCCCGCGGCCTCCGTCCTCCTGATCCGGCCCGGCCAGGCGGCGCCCATCGAGGTCTTCCTGATCCGCCGGGCGCGCGACATGCGCTTCCTCGGCGGCTACTACGCCTTCCCCGGCGGCAAGGTCGACCTCGCGGACCGGAGTCACGAGGCCCTCGTCCGGACCCACGGTCTGTCCCCCGAGGCCGCGGCCCGCGCGATCGGCGACCCGGGCGACGAGGTCCCCGCCCTCGCGTACTGGCTCGCCGGCGTCCGCGAGGTCTTCGAGGAGACCGGCGTGCTGCTGGCCCGCGACGCCGACGGCCGGCCCGTCGCCGCCGGCGAGCCGCACGTCGCACATCGACTCGAGGGCCACCGGCGGGCGCTCGTCCGCGGGGATCGGTCGTTCACCGCGGTCCTGGCGGCGGAGGACTGGACGGCCGACGTCGGGCCGCTCCGCTACCTCTCCCACTTCGTGACGCCGCCGGCGAGCCCGATCCGCTTCTCCGCCCGCTTCTTCCTGTGCCCCGTGCCGGCCGGCCAGGGGCCGCGGCTGATCGCCGAGGAAGCCTCCGAGGGCTTCTGGGTCGATCCGGCCGAGGCGCACCGGCGCTTCCGGGCCCACGAGTGGCCGATGGCGGAACCGGCGGAGTACGGCACCCAGTACCTCGCCCAGTTCGAGTCGTGCGAGGCGGTGTGGCGCCACCACGCCGACGGCCGGCCGAAGTTCGACGGCATCATCGACCGCCTCGACGCCGCGCGGTACTACCTCTTCGACTGGTCGACAGTGGTGCGGCCCGCGTGAGCGCGCCGCGGCCGCCGGGTATTCCCGAGACGGCGCGGCTCACGCCGCTGGTGGGGCGCGTCCTCGGGCTGAACCCCGGGCTCATGACGGGGCCCGGCACCAACACGTACCTGGTCGGCGCGCGCCGGCCCATCCTGCTCGACACCGGCGCCGGGGTCCGCGGGTACATCCGGCTCCTGACCGCGTTCCTCGGCGCGGAGGGCGAGACCGAGGTGTCGCGGGTGATCCTGACGCACCGGCACGTCGACCACATCGGCGGCGTGCCCGACGTCCGGCGCGCCTTCCCGCGCGTGCCCGTCGCCAAGCTCGTGAAGAACGACGCGACGCTGCCGGTTCCCATGGAGTCGCTCGGCGACGGCGCGGTGATCCGGGGCGACGGCGTCACCCTCCACGCGATCTACACGCCCGGCCACGCGTCCGATCACCTCTGCTACTACCTCGAGGAGGAACGGGCGCTCTTCACCGGCGACCTGATCCTGGGCGGCTCGACGACGGTGATCCCGCCCGACGACGGCGACCTCGCGGACTACCTCGCGTCCCTCCGGCGGGTGCTCGAGCTCGACGTCCAGCGCATCTACCCGGCCCACGGGCCGGTCCTCGAGCCGGCGCGGCCGGTGATCGAGGGCTACATCGCCCACCGCCTCGAGCGCGACCGGCAGATCCTCGCCGCCGTCGGGGACGGCGCCGAGACCGTCGCCGACATCGTGGCCCGCGTCTACCGCGAGGTCGCGCCCGCGCTCCATCCGGTGGCGCGCCTGTCCGTGCTCTCGCACCTCCAGAAGCTCGAGCGCGAGGAACGCGTCCGCCGCCTCGCCGGCGACCCGCCGCGCTTCCGCCTCGCCTGACGGGGCCGGCGCCCGCCAGGCCACCCGCATCCTTCCCGATCCACCCCGTCCACCGTTCTCGACGGGGGGCCCGACCTCCGGCCGCTGCTCGGCCAATTCCCACGCGCGCTAACTATCCGCCAAATGCGCGCCACGCGCCGGCGGGGGGCGCGCCGCGTCACCTGGCACCACCGTTGCTCGTGAGTGGGCGGAGGCCGACATGCGGGATCAAGAGCGCGGGGTCACGCTGGTCGAGGTCGTCGTCGTCCTGCTGGTGCTCGCCGTCCTCATGGGCGTCGCCGTCCCCACGGTCGGCGCGGCCCTGGAGGGGTACCGGGCCGGCGGCGCGACCGCCGATCTCTACGCGGCGGTCCACCTCGCGAAGGCGCGTGCGCGCGCCCGGGGCGTGACGCACGCGCTCGTCCTCGATCCCGACGGACGCGGCTTCCGGATCGTCGCCGACCCCGGCGGCGACGCGCAGACGGTCGAGGGGCCGCACCGCCTCGGGGACGGGGCGGTCGCGACCACCAACGTCACGATCCAGTTCTCGTCGAAGGGCTTTGCCGTGCCCGCGGGGACCATCACGATCCGGAGCGGCGGCGAGACCCGCCGCATCGTGGTGAGCCTCCTCGGCCGGGCGCGCATCGCTGCCGGCGAGGACCCGAGCTGAGGAGGTGCCTCATGGCCACGACGGACACCCGGCGGGGACGGAACGGGCGGCAGGACGTGGGCGCGGCCTGGCAGAAGAGCGGCTCGAGCGGGCCGTTCCTCGCCATCGAGATCGACGCCGGCGCGGTGATCGCCGACGCGATCGCGGCGCTCCTGCGCGGCGACGAGCGCCTCAGCTACCTCGCCTTCACCAACGAGAAGAAGCCCGACGGGCGGGAGGGCCAGCCCGACCTGCGCTTCGTCCGCCCGCTCCGGCGCGGCGGCGACGACGCGGCCTGAGGGTCCGGCGGCGACGCCGGCCCACCGAGGACTCGCCCCGACGGGGCGGCGCGTCGATTGCCGGGCCCGGCGCCAGCCCGGTCGGATGGCGGCGCCGCGTCACCCCGAGACGTCGGCGATCTTTCTCGACGCCGTCGCCCTCCGGATCATCGCGGGCTTCGCGTGGATGGCGTAGCTCACCCGTGACATCGGCCGCATGGTCAAGGCCGTGGCGGGCCAGATGTCCCCGGAGGCCGAGACGACTCGCGCCACCCGCCCGCCCGCGACCGCTGACCCCGGCCGCAGCCGCGTCATTCCCCGGCCACGCTCCTCTCCACGCCCTTCTGTGTCAGACTGGGCTCGCCGCACGTGACGCGCTGCTTGCCGAAAGGAGCGACGACGATGGAATGTCGAGCGGGACGTTGCCGGATCGTGTGCCCTCCGGGCGGGTGCGCCTGCATCTACACGTACGCGACGGACTCCTGCGACTGCGAGTGCTTCGGCGAGGAGCCGAGCGGCTCCGCCGGGGTGCTGAGCCTGGGGACCAAGGTCGACGTCTGCGTCTCGGGCCTGCCGCTCGGGCCAGGTCGCGGGGAAGTTCGACCGGCTGCTGGCCCGCGATGTGCTGGTCCCAGCGTCGCGCGTCAAGAAGACGGTGCGGCTCAAGCTGAAGGGCGTGACCGTCTCGGCGGCCATGCGGGCGCTGGGGCTGCGCACTCAGAAGGCCGTGAAGCCACGTCGAGCCAAGCGTCGCGCGGCGCGGTAGCGCGCGACGCCACCGGACCGCCCCGTCGCCGACGTGACGCCCTGCGGACCGCGTGGCGCCATGAGCTCGCGGTCCGCGGGGACGTGAATCTCGTCGTGATCCGTTCGTGACCCGCGCCCCGCTCGGCGACGTCCGGATCCTGGTCTGGATGTGCGTCCTCATCGGGATCAACCAGCTCGGGTTCGGGAGCGTCGTCCCGGTGCTCCCGCTGTATGCCCGATCGTTCGGTGTGTCCCAGGCGGCGATCGGGCTCGCGATCGCCGTCTACGGTCTGGGCCGCTTCCTCATCGCCGTGCCCGTGGGGCACCTCTCGGACCGGCTCGGCCGGCGCCCCGTGCTCGCGCTCGGCGGCCTCGTGACCGCCGCGGGCAACCTCCTCTGCGCGTACGCGCCCAACTACCCGACCTTCATCGGCGCCCGGTTCGTGGCCGGCGTCGGGGCCGCGTTCACGCTGACCGCGGGCCAGATCGTGCTCGCCGACATCACCACGCCGGCGGTACGCGGGCGGGCCATGGCCATCTACCAGGGGGCCTTCCTCCTCGCGGTCGGCATCGGCCCCTTCCCGGGCGGCCTCCTCGCCGAGCACTTCGGGCTACCGGCGCCGTTCGTGGCCTACGCGGTCACCGGCACGCTCGCCGCCCTGGTGGCCTGGCTCTGGGTCCCCGAGACGATGGGCTTCCGCCGTCCGGACATCGAAGCCTCGGTCTCCCCCGCCCCGCCGTTCAGCGCGCAGCTCCGCCTCCTCGGCCGCCGCGTCGGGTTCCTCCTCGCCTGTCTGGTCAGCTTCGCCGCCGCCTTCACCCGGACGGGCGCGCTGTTCAACGTGATCCCGGTCCTCGGCCAGGACCGCCTGCGGCTCAGCCCCGACCGGATCGGGCTCGCCCTCGCGGTCAGCAGCCTCGCGGGCTTCGGCCTCGCGTACCCCGCCGGGGTGCTGGTGGACCGCTACGGCCGCAAGCCCGTCATCGTGCCGGCGACGCTCCTGACCGCGGCCTCGCTGCTCCTGTTCCTGCTGGCCCCGTCGTACGCGTGGTTCCTGATGGCCTCGCTCCTGTGGAGCGCCGCCCAGGGCGTCGGCGGGGTCGCGCCGGCCGCGTACGCGGCGGACATGGCGCCGCCGCAGATGAACGCGGCCGCGATGAGCCTCTACCGGACGCTGTCCGACTCGGGCTACGTCATCGGGCCGATCGTCCTCGGGCTCGTCAGCGACGGCCTCGGCATCGAGGCCGCACTGGCGGCCGGGGCCGGGCTCCTCGCCGTCGTCGGGCTCCTGTTCGCGTGGGGAGCGCCCGAGACGTATCGCCGCGCGCCCGGCGCGGCATGACCGGCCCGATGGCCACGCCCGAGACGTTCTCGGTGGTGCGCAGCACGCCCGACATGGCCGTCGAGCTCGAGTCGATCCAGCGGGCGGCGTTCCCGACCCTCGCCGAGGCGGAGCTGATCACCGCCGCGCACTACCGGGCCCAGATCGCGCGCTTCCCGGAGGGTCAGCTCGCCGTCGTCACCGGCGCCGGGCGGCCCGTCGCGTGCTCCACGGACTTCCGGACGCGGGTCGACCTCGCGCGCATCGAGCATCGCTACATCGACGCGGTCGACCACAACTGGCTCGGCCGCCACGACCCCGACGGGGACTGGCTCTACGGCGCGGACATCGGCGTCCGGCCCGAGTACCGCCGCCGCGGGGTCGCCCGGCTCCTCTACGAGGCCCGCCGCGCCCTGGTCCGGAGCCTGAACCTCAGGGGGCACGTCGCGGGCGGGCTGCTCCGGGGCTACGGCGCGTGGAAGGACCGGCTGTCGGCCGAGGATTACGTGGCGCGGGTGGTCGCCGGGGAGCTCAGCGATCCGACGCTGACGGTCCAGCTCCGCTGCGGCTTCGAGGTCCACGGGATCATCCAGGACTACGTCACCGACCCCGCGTGCGACCACAAGGCCGCGTTCATCGTGTGGCGCAACCCGGACTACCGCGGCACGCCGGCGCCGGTCGCCCGGTAGCGGGCGGCGCCCGCTCCGGCTCTGGGCGTCAGGCCGGCTTCTTGGCGGCCTTCTCCGCGACCGGGTAGCCGGCCGCCTTCCACGCCGCGAAGCCGCCGTCCATCTCGACGACCCGCCCGAGGCCCATCTGCTGCGCGGTGTCCGTCGCGAGTGCCGATCGCCAGGCCCCGTTGCAATAGAAGACGAACTCCTTACCAGAGGCGAACACGTCCTTGAAGTAGGGGCTCTCGGGGTCGATCCAGAACTCGAGCATGCCCCGCGGACAGTGGAACGCCCCGGGGATCAAGCCCTCCCGCTCGAGCTCCCGGACGTCGCGCAGGTCGACGAAGACGACGTCGTCCTTCCCGTGCCGCGCCCGCGCCTCCTCCAGGCTGACGGTGCGGATGCGCGACTTCGCCTCGTCGACCAGCTGTCGGAACCCCTTCTTGAGCGTCACGGCGTGCCCTCCTCCCTGGATCTTGCCACGGCCGTCCCGCCGACGATACCGGGCGCGCGCGCCATCCCGCGCCGTCCGGCGGGCCGATCCGCGCGGTCGAGACCTGGCGCGCCATGCATTTACCCCGTCCGGGGTTTGCACTATTGTGAGGAGGCTTCGGACTCCACAGCGCGAGGAGGAGCTGCCATGTGGCGCATCGCTTGGATCCTGGCTCTCTGGGGCCTCGTCGGATCGTCCCTGCCTGTCGGCGCTCAGGGCGCCAAGGAAACGCTGTCCGTCGACCTGCCCGGCGAGCCGGCTACGCTCGATCCCCACGTCCAGTGGGACACCGACAGCTACCACGTCTACCGGAACATCTTCGACAACCTGGTCACGCGCAATCCCGACGGCCAGATCGTCCCGCAGATCGCCAAGGCGTGGCGCTACGAGAGCGACACCGCGCTGGTCCTCGACATCCGCACCGACGTGAAGTTCCACGACGGGACGCCGCTCACGGTCGACGACGTCGTCTGGAGCGTCCAGCGCATCATCGACCCGGCGTTCAAGAGCCCGCAGCTCTCGCAGTTCAACAGCATCGTCAAGGCCGAGGCCGTCGGGTCCGACAAGGTGCGGCTGACCACCTCTTCGCCGTATCCCGCGCTCCTGGCCCAGCTCGTCAAGCTGAGCATCGTGCCCCGCGCGTACGTCCAGAAGGTGGGGAACGAGAAGTTCAACGTCGAGCCGCTCGGGAGCGGGCCATACAAGTTCGTCAGCTGGCAGAAGGGCGTGCGGGTCACGCTGACCGCCAACGAGGGCTACTGGCGCGGGCGCCCCCCCTTCAAGACCGTCACCTTCCAGATGGTGCCGGACACCGCGACCCGGATCGCGAACCTGAAGACCGGCCGCGCCGACATCATCCGCCAGCTCAACCCCGACGACGCGGCGAGCCTGAAGGGGGAGTCGCGCCTCCAGATCCTCGCGATTCCCACCGAGCGCACCGGCTACCTGTTCGTCAACGCGCTCGCCGGGCCGACCAAGGACGTCCGCGTGCGGCGCGCCATCGCCCACGCCATCAACCGCCAGCTCCTCATCGACGCGCTCCTCGGCGGGTACGGCCGGCCGGTCACCATCCTGCTCACGCCGGCGAACTTCGGGTACATCGAGGGCATGAAGGGCTATTCGTTCGACCCGGCGCGGGCGCGCCAGCTTCTCAAGGAGGCCGGGGCGGAGGGCGCCGAGATCTCCTTCTACACCTCACCGGCCTACGACCAGCGGCTGGTCCAGGCCATCCAGCAGATGCTGCAGGAGGTCGGGCTCAAGGTCGCCATCTCGCAGACAGACCAGCCGACCTTCCTCAAGCGCCGTCAGGGGAAGCCCGAGGAGGCCGGCAGCATCTCGCTCGGCCGATGGTCGTGCGCGTGCCAGGACGCCGACGGCGTGATCTTCCCCCTGTTCCACAGCCAGAGCCTCTGGGCGAAGTACGCGAACCCCGCCTTCGACGACGCGGTCACGCGGGCCCGGCAGACCTTGAAGGACGAGGAGCGGCTCAAGCACTATCGCGAGGCCTTCGCCATCCTCGAGCAGGACGTGCCGGGTATCGGGCTCTACCAGGACTTCGCCATCTACGGCGCCCGGCGCGAGCTCTCCTGGAAGCCGACGGCGAACGAGGCCTTCTTCGTGACGGAGATGAAGTGGCAGTAGCGAGCGGGCGGGCATGGCCCGCTTCCTCGTAAGCCGCGCCGCTCAGGCCCTCGTCTCCACCCTCGGCGTGTCGACGATCGTCTTCGTCGTCATGCACCTCTCGGGCGACCCCACGCTGCTCCTGGTCCCGGACGGGGCCTCCCGCGAGGACGTCGAGCGCCTCCGCCACCAGCTCGGGTTCGACCGCCCCCTCGCCGTCCAGTACGCCGACTACCTGGCCGGCCTCGCGCGCGGCGACCTCGGCACCTCGCTCGTCCAGCGCGTGCCGGTGGCCAGCATCGTCGCCGCCCGCCTGCCCTACACGCTCCTCCTCGCGGGCGGGGCGCTCGCGGTCGCGCTCGGGATCGGGCTGCCGGTCGGCGTGATCACCGGCGTCTGGCGAGGGACCCGCGTCGAGGCGCTCCTCATGCCGGTCGTGCTGGTCGGCCAGAGCATGCCCACCTTCTGGAGCGGGATCCTGCTCATCCTCCTCTGCGCGGTGACGTGGAACGTCCTCCCCGCGTCGGGCGCGGACAGCTGGAGCTCGCTGGTCATGCCCTCGATCACGCTCGGCGCCCTGTCCATGGCGACATTCGCCCGCATCACGCGAATCGGCGTCGTCGAGGAGCTCGGCAAGGACTACGTGCGGGCCAGCCGGGCCAAAGGCCTCGCGACGACCCCGATCGTCCTCCGGCACGTGCTCCGCAACGCGTCGATTCCCGTCATCACCGTCGCCGCCCTCGAGATCGCGAACCTCCTGGCCGGCGCGGTCATCGTCGAGACGGTGTTCGCGTGGCCCGGCCTCGGCCAGCTGGCGGTCCAGTCGATCGCGGGGCGCGACTTCCTGGTCGTGCAGGCGCTCGTGCTGCTCGCCTCGTTCACGTGCGTCGCGCTCAATCTCCTGGCCGACCTCCTCTACGGCGTCGTCGATCCGCGGATCGCGCGGCTGGCGGGCGCCCGATGAGCGGCGCGGCGGTCACCGCCGAGCTCGGCGCTCCCGCCCGGAGCCGGGTGGCGGCGGTTCTTCCGGCGGGCCTGCTGCTCCTGTTCGTCGTCCTGGCGATCGCGGCGCCACTCCTCGCCCCCGCCGATCCGGCGCGCCAGTCGTTGCTCGCCCGTCTCCGCCCGCCCGGGACGCGCGTCGGCGCGACCACCTACTGGCTCGGCACCGACGAGCTGGGCCGCGACCTCCTGAGCCGCGTGCTCTACGGCGCGCGGGTCTCCCTGCTGGTCGCGTTCCTTTCCGTGTGCGTCTCCGGCGTCGTCGGGACGATGCTCGGAATGCTCGCCGGGTTCCGCCGCGGCCTCATGGAGGGCCTCATCATGCGCGCCGTCGACATGGTGCTCTCGATCCCGCCCATCCTGCTCGCCATCATCACCGTCGCGGTCCTCGGGCCCGGCCTCCAGAACCTCGTCCTGGTCCTCGGGTTCACCCGGTGGCCGCGCTACACGCGCGTCGCCTACGGCCAGACCCTCCGGGTCGCGACGCTGCCGTTCATCACCGCGTCCCGACTGGGCGGCGCCCGGAGCGGACGCCTCCTCGCCCGCCACGTGCTCCCGAACATCCTGGCCGCGCTCGTCGTGGTCGCCACGCTCGAGTTCGGTCTCATGGTGCTCTTCGAGGCGGGCTTGTCGTTCCTCGGCCTCGGGATCCAGCCGCCGACGCCGAGCTGGGGGGCGATCCTCGCCGTCGGGCGCAACTACATCGCCTCCGCGTGGTGGATCGCGACGCTCCCGGGCCTCTGCCTGTTCGGGCTGGTCCTGACCGTGAACCTCCTGGGCGACCAGCTCCGGGACCGCCTCGATCCCCGGTCGGTCGTCCGGTGACCGCGATGGACGCGGCTCGCCCGTTCGCCGACGCGCGCGTGGTGATCACCGGCGCCGGGGGCATCTTCGGCCGGCGGATCGCCGGGGCCTTCGCGACGGCCGGCGCGCGCCTCTGCCTGTCCGACCCCCGGCCCGACGTCCTCGATCGTCTCCCCGCGGAGCTGGGGCTCCCCCGCGACGCGACGCTCCGCCATGCGACGGAGCTCCGCGAGGAGGCCTCGATCCTGGAGCTGGTCCGGCTCGTCGCGGACGCATGGCGCGCGCCCGACATCCTCGTCAACAACGCGGGAGTCTACCCGCGGGGCCACCTCCTCGACGTGGCCGTCGACGAGTGGGACCGGATCATGGACGTCAACCTGCGGGCGCCGTTCATCCTGACCCGGGAGATGGCGCGCCTGATGATCGGGGCCGGCGTCCCCGGCTCGGTGGTCAACATCACGTCGGGCGCGGCGCAGCGCGTGCGGACGGGCTCCGTGCCGTACAGCGCGTCGAAGCTGGCGCTCGAGCGCCTGACCGCCGGGCTCGCGCTCGAGCTGGCGCCCCACCGGATCCGGGTGAACGCGGTGTCGCCCGGCTTCGCGCCGGGAAGCGTCGTGAGCCCGCTGTCGCCCGAGTACGTCGAGGCCATGCTGGCGCGCATCCCGCTCGGCCGCGCATCCGGGCCGGACGACGCCCCGAACGCGATCCTGTTCCTGTGCTCGCCCCAGGCGTCCTTCATCACGGGCGCCACGCTCGCCGTGGACGGCGGGAACGCCCTCGGCACGGTCGACCCCACGGCCGCCCCGCCCGAGGCTCCCCCGGCGCGATGAGCTGATCCCCGCCCGTGGCCCGCGGCCCCGTCCTCGCGGTCGAGCGTCTGGAGGTCGCCATCGGGGCGACGCGCGTGGTCGACGGCGTGACGTTCGAGCTCGCCGCCGGGGAGATCCACGCGCTCGTCGGCGAGAGCGGCTCCGGGAAATCGATGACCGCGCTCGCGATCATGCGGCTCTTGCCGCCCGCCGCGCGGGCCGTGTCGGGTCGCGTCGTGCTCGAGGGCACCGACCTGCTCGCGCTCCCCGAGACCGAGATGCGCGCCGTTCGCGGGGGGCGCGTCTCGATCATCTTCCAGGAGCCCGCCAGCTCGCTCGATCCGGTCATGACCGTCGGCGACCAGCTGGTCGAGGCGCTCCGGGCGCACCGGCCGGTCCGCAAGGACGAGGCGCGCCGCCAGGCCGCCACCCTGCTCGGCGCCGTCGGCATCGCGGACCCTGCCCGGCGGCTCCGGCAGTATCCGTTCGAGCTCTCGGGCGGGATGTGCCAGCGCGTGATGATCGCCACCGCGCTCGCCGGGAAGCCCGCGGTCCTCCTCGCCGACGAGCCGACCACCGCCCTCGACGTCACCATCCAGGCGCAGATCCTCGGGCTCATCAAGCAGATCCGGACGGAGACGGGCGCCGCGGTGCTCCTCATCACCCACGACATGGGCGTGGTGGCCGACGTCGCCGATCGGGTGCTCGTGATGTATGCCGGCCGGATCGTGGAGGCGGCGCCGGTCGAGGCGCTGTTCGCGGCCCCCCGTCATCCGTATACGTGGCTCCTCCTGCGGAGCCTGCCGCGGCTCGACGGCGCGCCAAAGGCCCGCTTGCCGATCATCGAGGGCACGGTCCCCGCGGCCGGCGGCTGGCCCACCGGCTGTCGCTTCGCGCCGCGCTGTCCGCTCGCCACCGACCGCTGCGGCGAGGCCGATCCAACGCTGACGCCGATCGGTGAGGACCGGACGGTCGCGTGCTGGCACGCCGATCGGGTCGGGCTCTCCCCGTGAGCGCCCTCCTCGCCGTCCACGGGCTCGCGGTCGAATACCCGGTCCGGGCCGGCGCGTTCGGCCGCCGGCACGCGACGATCCGAGCCGTCGACGGAGTGGATCTCGCGATCGACCCCGGCGAGACGGTCGGCCTGGTGGGCGAGAGCGGCTGCGGCAAGTCGACGCTGGCGAACGCCATCCTCGGCATCGTGCGCCCGACCCGCGGAACCGTGGTCTTCGAGGGCACGGACCTGGCGAGGCTCGACGCCGAGGGCCTCCGCCAGGCACGCCGTCACGTGCAGATGATCTTCCAGGATCCGGACGCGTCGCTGAATCCACGCATGCGTGTGGGCGACAGCATCGGGGAGCCGCTCCTGGTCCGCGGTCTCCTCCGCGGCCCCGCGCTGCGGGCGCGGGTGGGCCGCCTGCTCGAGCAGGTCGGCCTCGACGCGGCGCACTCGACCCGGTACCCGCACGAGTTCTCGGGCGGCCAGCGCCAGCGGATCGGCATCGCGCGCGCCCTGGCGCTCGAGCCCCGGCTTGTCGTGTGCGACGAGCCGGTGTCGGCCCTGGACGTCTCGGTGCGCTCGCAGATCCTGAACCTCCTGGTCGATCTCCAGCGGCGGCTCGGCATGGCCTACCTGTTCATCTCCCACGACCTGTCGGTCGTGCGCCACGTGAGCGACCGGGTCGCGGTCATGTACCTCGGGCGCATCGTCGAGCAGGCGCCTCGCGACGCGCTCTTCGCGCGGCCGCTCCATCCGTACACCGAGGCGCTCATGAGCGCGATCCCCGTCCCCGACCCGCCCCGGCAGCGGGGGCGCGCGGCGGTCGTGCTACAGGGCGAGCTGCCCGGGCTGACCGAGACGCCGGCCGGCTGTCCGTTTCATCCTCGCTGCCCGCTCGCGGCCGACGTCTGTCGTCGCGTGGCGCCGGCCCTGGAGGAGAAGGCACCGGGGCACATCGTTGCCTGCCACCTCAGGGGCTGATCGTCCGGGACGGCGCGCGCCCCGCGGGCGCGGGCCTAGTCGAAGAACAGGCGCGGCAGGAAGAGGATCAGGCTCGGCCAGACGTGACGATCACCTGCACGATCAGGAGCGGGCCCAGGAACGGCAGGATGGCGCGAGCGAGGAGGTGGAACGGGATGTTGCCCACCTTCGCGACCACGAACAGCGCGACCCCGAACGGCGGCGTCAGGATCCCGATCATGAGGTTCATCACGACGATCACGCCGAAGTGGACCGGGTCGATCCCGACCGCCTGCGTCACGGGCAGGAGGACGGGCACCAGCAGGATCATGATCGCCAGCCCTTCCATGATGCAGCCCAGGAAGAGCAGCAGGAGGTTGATGATCATGAGGATCACCAGCGGGTCCTGGGAGAAGTTCAGGAACAAGGCCGCCACCTTCTGCGGCACCTGCTCCCGCGCCAGCACCCAGCCGAAGAGGCTCGCCCCCGCCACGATGAGCCCGACGACGGCCGACGTGCTGACGGCCTCCTTGAAGATCCGCGGCAGGTCGCGCCAGGACATCTCGCGGTAGATGAACAGGCCGAGCGCCAGCGAGTAGATCGCGGCGACCGCCGCCGCCTCGGTCGGGGTGAAGATACCGCCGAAGATCCCGCCCATGATGATCAGCGGAGTCACCAGGGCCAGGGAGGCGCGCCTGAACGACGCCCAGAGCTCGCCCAGGCTCGCCCGCGGATGGCGCGGCATGTTCCGCTTCCGGGCCCAGAAGTACACCTGGATCATGAGGACGCCCGCCGTCAGGAGCCCCGGGACGATCCCGGCCAGGAACAGCGAGCCCACTGACGTGTTGGCGATGACGCCGTAGATCACCATGGGGATCGACGGCGGGACGAGCGGCCCGATGATGCAGGACGCGCACGTGAGCGCGCCGGCGTACTCGACCGGGAAGCCGTCCTCCTTCATCGCCTTGATCTCGAGGACGCCGAGGCCGCCGGCGTCCGCGATGGCCGACCCGGACATGCCGGAGAAGATCAGGCTCCCGAGGACGTTCACGTGGGCGAGCCCGCCGGTGAAGTGGCCGACCAGCGCCTTCGCGAACCCGTAGATGCGATCGGTCACCCCGCCGCTGTTCATGGCCACGCCGGCGAGGATGAAGCAGGGCACCGCGAGGAGCGGGAAGGAATCGATACCCCCGATCAGACGCTGGGGCGCGCTGACCATGGACCCGCCCTCGATGAGGAGCCAGGCCATCCCCATGAAGATCAGGGAGAACGAGACCGGCATGCTCGCCGCTACCAGCGTCAGCCAGGCGACGAAGTAGCCGACCATCTAGACCACGCCCCGGATCTCGGGCTCGAGCGCGTCCCCACCCCGGTAGCGGCGGACGTCCTCGCTCATCACCGCCAGCGTCCGGATCGTCATGAGGACCGCGGTCACCGGCACGATCACGTAGACCCACGCGTACGGGATGTCGAGGACGACCAGCGGGATGTTGAGCTGCCGCAGCGTCGCGCGGATGCCCCAGTAGAAGAGGTTCGCCAGCACGAACAGCACGCACACGTTGACCAGGAGGCCGATCGCCAGCCGCAGCGGCCGTGACAGCTTGAGGACAAGGAAGTCGATCGCCACGTGGGTCCGCTCGGTGACGGCCGCGCTCGACCCCAGGAAGACGACGTACACGTAGAGATACCGGGCGGCCTCCTCCGTCCACGACAGGGGGTCGCGCGTGATGAAGCGCGTGAAGACCTGGAGGAACAGGGTCACGAGGAGGCCGCCAAGGCAGAGTGCGGCGAGGTTCTCCTCGAACCGCAGGAAGAAGCGCTTGACGTGGGTCACGCGAGAGGGATCCGGACGGGCGAAACGGGCGCGGTGCGCACAGGAGCGCGAGGCGCGGCCAGCGACGCGCTCCCGCCGGCCGCGCCCCTCACTCGAACTACCGGATGGCCTGCATCTGGTCGAAGATGCCCTTCGGCCAGCCCATGTCCTTCTCGCCCACCTCGATGACCGAGCTCATCCGCTTGCGGAACGACTCCCGGTCCGAGTTGACGATCGTCATGCCTTTGGTCTTGAAGAAGTCGGTGAGCCGCGCCTCGTTGGCGCGCGTCAGCTCGTCGTTGACCTTGGCCCCCTCGGTGAACGCCGCGCGGAGGGCTTGCTGGTCCGCGGGGGTCATCGCGTCGTAGGCCTTCTTGTTCACCATGATGAGGATCGGCACGATGACGTGGCCGGTCAGGTTCAGGTACTTCTGGACCTCGAAGAACTTCTGGTCGTTGATGGTGCCGACCGGGTTCTCCTGGCCGTCCGCCACGCCGGTCTGGAGGCTCAGGTACACCTCGCCGAGACTCATCGGGGTCGGCGTCGCCTCGAGCGCCCGGATCATCGCCAGGAACAGCGGCGCCTCCGGCACCCGGATCTTGAGCCCCTTCACGTCCGCCGCCGTCTGGAGCGGCTTGTTCTTGGTCGTGAAGTGGCGGACGCCGTAATAGAAGGTCCCGACGTGGACCATGTTGCGGTCGTGGGCGAGCTTGCCGAGCTGCTCCTGTCCGAACGGGGACGCCAGCATCTTCTGGACGTGATCCCAGTCCCGCGACACGAAGGGCGCCTCGAAGAGCGACAGCGCCTTGTTGAGGTTCGACAGGGAGCCCGGGCCCTCCGAGATGAAGTCGAGCGTCCCGTCGATCACCTGGGCGACCATCTCGCGAGCCGCGCCGAGCTGGCTCGACGGGAAGACGTTGACCTTGTAGCGGCCGTTCGTCGACTTGGCGAACTCCTCCGCGGCCTTGGTGACCCCCTTGTGGATCGGGCTCTCGGCCGAGTGGAGATGGCCGAAACGGAGCTCCTTGGTCTGCGCGAGCGCGGGGGCGGCGGCCAGCGTGATCGCCGCGAGCGCCGTCAGCGCCCACGCGGCAAGCCGGATCGGCTGGACTCCCTTGTCCGTCATCAACGACCTCCTCGAGGTGCCTCGGGGTGCTCGAATGCCGTGGTTCGCGTGAAAGCGTACGGCTCCGGCGAGTCTAGTGGATCTGTCTTGACGGCGCAACGTGACCGGGCTAGCCCTTGAGGCCGCCCGCGGCGAGGCTGGCGACGATGTGCCGCTGCACGGTCAGCGTCAGCAAGAGGACGGGCGCGGTGATGAGGAGGGCGGCGGCGGCCAGCGGTCCCCAGTTGATCTGCTCGAAGCTCATCACGTTGAACACCGCGACCGGCAGGGTCTGGAGCCGCGGGCCCGCCAGCACGACGGCGAAGATCAGGTTGTTCCACGAGAAGATGAACGCGAGGATCCCCGACACCACGATCCCGGGCCGGGTGAGCGGGAGCGCCACTCGCAGGAAGCTCCCGAAGCGGGAGCACCCGTCGATCAGCGCGGCGTCCTCCAGGTCCGGATGCACGCCCTCGAAGAACCCCATCATGATCCACATGACGAGCGGCAGCCCGATGATCAGGTGCGAGATGATCAGCGCGTGGTAGGTGTTCGACAGCCCGAGCTGCTGGAACAGGAGGAACCAGGGAATCAGGTAGCTGAGCGCCGGCGTGATCCGCGCCACCAGGATGAGGAGCGCCAGGCCGTAGCGGCGGGACCGGGCGATGCCGTAGCCCGCGGGCACGCCCAGGAGCAGCGCCAGGGCGGTCGAGCCGACTCCCACCACGATGCTGTTCACGGCGAAGCGCGGAAGCGGACTGCTCTGGAACACGTAGACGTAGTTCTTCAGCGTCAGGCTGTGCGGAATGAGGACCGGCGGGTTCGCCAGGTTGTCGACGTCCGTCTTGAGCGACAGCGAGATCATCCAGTAGAAGAAGAACAGCGTGGGCGCCATGAGCAGGAACAGGAAGCCCGCGAACGCCAGCCGGCTCCCGAGCCGACGCGCCGTCACTGCCATGACGTCTTCTGCCGGGTGATCATCAGGCCCACGCTCATGACCATGAGGATCAGGAAGTACACGACGACCACCGCCGAGGCGAAGCCGATGTTGAAGAAGGCGAAGGCCTGGAGGTACAGGAAGATGTTGAGCGTCTCCGTCGCGGTGCCCGGCCCCCCCTGCGTCATCACGTAGATGATGTCGAAGGTCTTGAGCGCGTCGATGGCCCGCAGGATGATCGCCACCATGATGTAGGGCCACACCAGCGGGATCGTCACGTACCGGATGACCTGCCAGCGGCTGGCCCCGTCGATCCGCGCGGCCTCGTAGGGCTCCGTGGGCAGGGCGGCCAGACCGCCGAGGACGATCAGCATCACGAAGGGCGTCCACTGCCAGGTCTCGACCAGCGCGAGGCTCGGCAGCGCCGAGGTCCGCGAGAAGATCCACGGCTGCGGTCCGATCCCCACGAGGCTCAGGAGGTAGTTCAGGATCCCGAGCTGCGGGTGGAACATCATCTGCCAGATGAGGGCGATGGAGACCGGCGTCGCCATCATGGGAAGCGAGAAGATCGTCCGGATCAGCCCGCGGCCCGGGAACGGGCGCGCGAACGCGAGCGCCGCCGCCGTGCCCAGGACGGTCGGCCCCAGCACGCCGATCGCCGTGAAGAGGAACGTGCGCGGGATCGCCTCGAGGAAGCGCTGGTTCCCGAGGAGCTGGCGGTAGTTGGCGAGGCCGATGAACGGCGGCGGGCCGGCCGCCCCCATCGAGTACTCGTGGACCGCCATCCACAAGGTGTAGACGAGCGGGTACGCGATGATGAGCAGGATGGTGACCACGGCGGGCAGGATCATCAGCGTGTACACGTGACGGCCCAGCCCGCGGCGAGCCCGCCGCGGGCTGGGGAGGGTACGCGCGCCGACGGCCACGGTGCGGTGGTCCTCGGAGCCGGCGATGAGGACTAGCTCTTGAGCCCCTTCTGGAAGGTCGGCTCGAACTCCTTGGTCGCCGCCTCGAGGAGCGTCTTCGGGTCGCCGCCCTCGATCATCTTCGTGAGGGCGACGCCGAAGGTATCGCGGAACAGGCTCACGTCCCGCAGCTCCGGCAGCTGGGGCCGGGGGTTCTTCAGCGCTTCCGCCACCGCGTCGATCCAGGCCTTCGGCATCTTGTGCGCCTTGACGAACTCGGGATCGGCGTAGATCGAGGTCCGCGTGCCGATCATGGCGCCCTCGGACATCATGTGGAAATGGACGGGCCGGCTGCTGACCCACGCCGCGAAGAGCCAGGACGCTTCCTTGTTCTTGCCGAAGGGGTTGAGCGCGATCGCGTCCATGGCCGTGCCCGCCGAAGGGCTTCATCTTGGCGCTCCCGGGGTGCGGGGCGTAGCCGACCTTGCCGACGACCTTGGACTTCGACGGATCCTCGAACGGCGCCGCGAACTGGATGCTGTCGGGCCAGCAGGCCACGAGCCCCTGGGTGAAGGCACCCTGGGCCTCCATCCAGTTGAAGCCGATCGAGCCGGTCGGGCGCGTAGGTCCGCATGAGGTCGGCGTAGATCTTCGCCGCCTCGACGGCCTCCGGCGTCGTGGTCATGAGCTGGGTCTTCGTCTTGTCGAGGTAGTCGCCGCCCAGCGCGATCGTGAGGCAGCCCCACACCGGGATGTTGGCGTTCTTGAGCCCGCGTCCCGCGTAGCCGTACACCGCGGGCGGCTTATGGAGCGCCTTCACCGCGGCGATCAGCTCGTCGACCGTCGTCGTCGGCTTGAGCCCCTTCTCGGCGTAGAGGTCCTTCCGGTACATGTACGCGCCGAGCCCGACGCCCATCGGGATCGCCACGATGGTCCCGTCGCCCTTGAGCCCCCAGTAGGTTCCCGCCGGGCCGAAGTCCTTCCAGTTGTAGTCCGGGGGCGTGAGGTTCGCGTTGTCCAGGTACTTGTTCAGCGGCTCGTACCAGCCGGCCGCCGAGAAGAGGATCTTCTCGACGTGCATCGAGCTGGCGAAGACGTCGATGCCGGGGGACTTCGCGTTCATCTCGATCGGGAGCTTCTGGCGAAGCTGCTGCTCCGGGACGACCTGGTACTCGACCTGGATGCCGGTCATCTTGGTGAAGTCGGGGACCATCTTCTGGAGCACCGTGTAGTAGGGCGACAGCGGGGCCGTCACGACGATCGACTTCCCCTTCTGCTGCATCCAGTCGAAGTTCGCCGCCTGCGCCCAGGGACGGCGGGCGAGCGAGCCGGCGGCGAGCCCCAGCCCCATCCCGAGCACCTGACGGCGAGACGGCGCGTACGAACCCTGCATATGCCCTCCTTGGTCGATCTTTCGGTTCGGAACCGGCACGGGAGAATCCACGAGCCTCCGGTGGCCGCCACGAGGATACTCCAGGGCGCACGCGCGAACCAGGCACCGGCCCGGCATGCCGGCGCCGACGCCCCGAGACCGCGATGGCTCCTCGGTTGCCGGGACATCGCGCCACGGGTAAGGTGGGCCGGTCACTCTCACAAACAAGGAGCCATCATGGCGATCGGGAGTCATCGGCTGGAGTACGAAGTCGTGCAGGGCTGGGAGCGCCTTCCGGAGGGCTGGGCGTTCACCGAGGTGGTCGGCGTCGCGGTCGACTCCCGCGAGCGCGTGTTCGTCTTCTGCCGCGGGGCGCACCCGCTCATCGTCTTCGACAAGGACGGCCGGTTCGTCGACGCGTGGGGTGCCGGCGCCTTCGTGCGCCCCCACGGGATCTTCATCAGCCCCGACGACCGCGTGTTCCTCGTCGACGACGAGGGCCACACGGTCTACGAGTACACGACCCAGGGCGCCCTGCGCCGGCGACTCGGCGACGGCCGGCCCTCGGACACGGGTTACGTCCCCGGGCGGTCGCCCGTCGCGCGGGGCGCGGCGCCGTTCAACACGGTGACGAACGTGGCGCTCGCCCCCGACGGCGAGCTCTACGCGGCCGACGGCTACGGCAACGCGCGCGTCCACCGCTTCGCGGCCGACGGCCGGCTGCTCCAGTCGTGGGGCGAGCCGGGCAGCGCGCCCGGTCAGTTCAACCTTCCGCACGGGATCGCGATCGACCGGCGCGGGCGCGTCTACGTCGCGGACCGCGAGAACAGCCGGATCCAGGTGTTCTCGCGCGACGGAAGTCTCCTCGAGATCTGGGACTGGCCCAACCGGCCGTGCGACCTGTTCATCGACGCCGAGGAGCGGATCCACGTCGCCGAGCTCGGCTTCGTCGTCGGCAACGAGCCGGTCCCGCACCTCCGGCTCATGCAGCACCCACCCGCCGGCCACACGCCGATCGCGCGCGTCTCCATCTGCACCCCGGACGGCGCGCTGATCGGCCAGGTGGGCGGCGCGGAGTCGATCCTGCCCGGGAACTTCTTCGCGCCCCACGGACTCTGCGCGAGCGCGCGCGGCGACCTCTACGTCGGCGAGGTCGTGGCGGCGACCGGCGTGGTCCGGCGCCTCGCGCCGCTCACGCCCCACTGCTTCCAGAAGTTCGTGCGGCGGGCCGGCTGAGTCCGGGCCGACGCGCGGCGACCGAGACGCGCGCGGTTGCTGCCTCCGCGGGTCCGCGCTACACTCCGGCAGCCCTGAGGACGACGCACGTCCGTGGCGATCGGCAGGATCCCCGGACGCCGGAGGCGGCGATCAGCGTGGTGACCTCTCGCGGTTCCGACCGCTCCCGCGGGATCTCGTGACGTCGGGCCCGCCGTCGGCCGAGGATCCGGCCGACGCGATCCGGCGGCAGGTCCGCCTGGTGCCGGGCTTGGGCACCGGCCGCCTTCACCTGCTCCACCCCTTCAACGGCCGCTTCCACCCGATCGATCACGCGGCGCTCGACTCGCTCGTCGGAGCGATGGCCAGGCGGATCGACATCGCCGCCATCGATTGCGTCCTGGGATTCCCCGAGGGCGGATCGATTCCCGCCTATGCGTTCGGTCGCGCCGTCGGCCGGCCGGTCCTCCTCGCGTCGCGAATGCCTCTCGACATCCCGGGCGCGATCACCTTCGAACAACCGCAGGCCGGGCTCGGCAAGACCCATCACCTCTTCGGGCTCCGGCGCGGCGATCGCGTCCTGATCTTCGAGGACGAGATCACCAACGGCCGGACCGCCGTCAACGCCGCGCGGGCGCTCCGGGAGGCCGGGCTCCTGATCGACCAGATCGCGACCTTGTTCGCCATCGACCATCCGACCCTGTGGAAGCGGATGGAGGCCGCCGAGCTCACCCTGCACGTCGGTGTGCGGCTGCCGCCGACGCTCGCACCGCGCCCGCTGGACCCGGACGTCGAGTGAGCGTTCGGGGACGGCCGGGCGCGTCGCGCCACCCGTGGTGAGCGAGGCGGCCGGCATCGACGCAATCGTCCTGGCCGCGGGGCGCGGGGAGCGTCTCGGTCTCGGCCCCAAGGCCTGGTTGATCCTGGGCGGCCGCACGCTGCTGGAGCGCGCGGTCGAGACTCTCCGGGACCTCCCGGCCCGGGTGTTCGTGGGGGTCGCGCCCGAGGACCTCGGCCGGGCGCGCGGGGCGCGCGACGCCGGCGCGGTGGTCGTGCCCGGGGGCGCGACGCACCGGGAGACGATGCTCGCCGCCTTCCGGGCCGGCGACGCGCCCCTGGTCCTCGTCCACGACGTCGCGCATCCCTTCGTGACCCGCGCGCTCGCCCTCGAGGTGGTGGCGGCCGCCCGCGCGAGGGGCGCCGCGGTGGCGGCGGTCCGCACGACCTCGACGGCCTACCACCAGGTCGGCGACGCGCCCGGGGCGAGGTTCGACGCCGGCACGATCTGGACGGTGCGCCGGCCCTTCGCGTTCCACCGCGCGGACTTCATGCGCGGCCTCGAGCCGGGCTCGGGGCGGGAGGGGCTCAGCGTCATCCTGGCGCGGGCCGGGGTCCGCACCGCGCTCGTCCCGTCGCCGGCCTGGAACATCAAGATCACGACGGCCGACGACTGGGCGCTGGCACAGGCCATCGATCAGGGGCTCCGCCCGCCGGCGCCGGGATGACGCCCGCCCGCGTCGCGTTCTTCGCGTATCTCCCCTTCCTGGCCCCGATCCTCCGGCCCATCCACGACGCCCTCGGCGGACGAGCGGCGTGCCTGCTCACCGGGAGCCGCCGCGCGGTCCGCGACTTCCGGCCGCACGTGGTCGTGATGGCCCACCACGCGCACCTCGAGTACTTCCGGTACCACCTCCCGGGCGCCGTCATCGTGAACGTCCGCCACGGGATGATCAGCAAGCGGAACCTCCAGCGGCTGCCGGCGCGCCGCTCGGCGCGGACCTTCGACTTCGTCTGCATCGGCGACGCGAACAGCCTCGCCAATCACGCGCGCGCCGGCATCGTCCCCCGCGGCTTCTGGCTCACCGGCTACCCGCAGCTCGACCCGCTGTTCCGGGGCGACCCGCCGGCCGCGCTGCCGTTCGGCCGATCGGGGCCCACCGTTCTCTACGCGCCCACGTGGAACCTCGGGCTGACCTCCGCGTCGCTCTTCGGCCCCCGGCTGGTCGCGCTCCTGCGCGCCCGGGTGCCGGCGCTGAACGTGGTGATCAAGCCCCATCCCGTGATCGGCGACTGGCGGCCCGGCTGGATGACCTGGTGGCGTGAGCTGGCCCGGCGCGAGCCCGGCGTGCACCTCGTCGAGGACACCCACGCCGACGTGACGCCGTACATGCTGGCGGCCGACGCCCTGGTCTCGGACGCCTCGAGCGTGGTGTTCGAGTTCCTGGCGCTGGATCGCCCGATCGTGCTGGTGACGAACCCGCGCCACCGGGCCGATCCCGCGTACGACCCCGAGAGCATCATCTGGCGCTGGCGGGACGTCGGCGAGGAGATCCACGACGTCGCGGAGGTCGGGCCGGCGGTGGAGCGCGCCCTTCGCGAGCCCGGCCGGCACGCCGAGCGCCGGACCCACTACGCGCGGCAGCTGTTCGGGCCACGCGCGGACGGCAAGAGCCACGAGCGCATCGCGGAGCGCGTGGCCGAGGTCGCGCAGCAGGTGGCCGGCGGGACGGGACCCGCCGATCCGGCGCCCGTCAGCTCACCGGGCCGCGTCGCCTGGCGGTGGAAGGACCTCCGGTACCTCGTCGCGAGCCAGCCGTGGTTCGGGGCGATCCTGCGGCACCGGGAGGCGGCCCGGTTCCGCCGCCGCGCGTGGGCCCTCCGCCGGCCCGACTGACCCGAACCCACGCGCGCTAGCCGCGGGCGGGAGTCGGGCCGGGGTCAGCTCCCCGCGCGGCGCGCACGTACTGCTGGATCTGCGTGTAGTAGTGCTCGGGGACGTCGAAGGGCGGGCGGCCGCCGTACACCAGCATCTCGATGACCCGGTCGATCTCAGCCTGCGGCACCGGACTGGGCTCGCCGCGCGCCAAGCCGTCCAGGAACCGATGAATGTCTGTCGGATCCGCGGCCCGGAGGCACCCTCCCTCGTCGTCGAAGATCAGCCGGTTCGTGTGGAGGTACACGGGGTAGATCAGCGGCTTCCGTTTGATCAGGAGCTCCAGCGATACTCCCGATCCAAGGAGCAGAGCGGCGTCCGTCCCATCGATCAAGGCTGGCGTGTGGGCATCGGTCCCGAGCCAGACGTCCGGACGTCCGAGCAGTCGCCGCATCTCCTCGCCGCCAGCTTCGGATTCCACGCGGGGATGGGGCTTCAGGACCACGTCCACGTCTCCCCGGTCGAGGATGCTGCGCACGAGCGAGGCGAAGCCCGGCCCGTCGACGAACGGGCTCGCCTTGGGCACCAGCACGAGGAGGCGGACGCGACCCGTCGTCCCAGACGGGCCCTGCCATGGCGGGCAGATCTCCTGGACGATCCGCATCCAGGGCGCGGAATAGCGCAGACTGCCCCAGGTTCTCGTCATTGCCGGGCGGATCATGCCGCGGTGGATGTCCAGCAGACGCTGCGACTCGGACGGATACACGTACGCGGAGAACGCGTTGCGCCCATAGAGATCGGCCGGTGACAAGCCGGCCTGAGCCCGCCGCAGGCGCGCCGCCGACCGCGCGCTGTCGTCGGGCTTCATGATGGTCAGGACCCCGTGAGGCAGACACAGGGTCGGGAGTCCCAGGGCGCGCGCCGCCTCGAGCACGGACGTCCGGAGGGGCGCCGGACCGAGGAGTCGAAGCGCTAGGCCGACGCACTCGCACAAGGATTCGCCGCTCGCCGCCGCGCGCGCCGCCTTGCGAAGGCGATCCCATCCCCGCCCGGGCAGGATGCTCCGGCCCCAGTCCGTGCAACACGCGGCAACCTGATGCCGCCGGAGCAGCGCGACCCAGCGGCGGCGGGTCCACAGGAACCGCGCGGCCAAGCGAACGAGGCGCCAGCGGGATGTCGCCCCCAGGGGGGCGAAGACGTCGAAGCCCGGGTATCGCGTCAGGAACTCGATCCGATAGTCGGTCTCGTACGGGAAAGGCCGCCAGAAGACGGCGAGCACCCGGTGCCCCTTCTCGAGGCACTTCCACATGAGCGGCGCCAGATGGTCGACGTCGGGATAGGCCCGCAGGAGGAACAGGATCGTCGAGGCGCCGGGGGCCGGCGACACGGGCGCCGGCGCGCCTTCGGAGGCTCCGGCGGTCATCCTCCCGCTCCGTTCGCGAGATGCGACCGGACCGCGCGCTGCCACTCGAGACACTCCGGGCCCAGGGGATCGCGAAGCCGCGGGAGCGGGATCGCGAGCTCGGCCATCACCCGCCCCGGCGAGGCCGACAGGACGACGACGCGATCCGCGAGGTAGACCGCCTCCGCCACGTCGTGCGTCACGTACACCACGGTCTTCCGCGTCGCCTGCCAGACCTCGACCAGGAGACGCTGCATCTCCGCCCGGGTGACGGCGGCGAGCGCCACGAGCCGGCGGTCGGAGGCTCGGCGATCCGTTGCCAGGACGAGTGGCCCCCCGTCACGGGACCGGCGGCCCCGAGGTGAGGCTAGCGGACGGCGCGCTTCGCGGCAGCGGCGACGAAGCGCTCGAAGAGCCGGCGGGACGGCGCGTGGCCGCCGCGCGCGAGCTCTTCCGGGTGCCACTGGACGCCGACCAGAAAGCTCCACCGCGCGGCGTCGACCGCCTCGACGCCTTCCACGAGGCCGTCGGGCGCGTGGGCGACCGCCGTGAGCGGCGGCGCCAGGGCCTTGATCCCCTGGTGGTGCATGCTGTTCACGTCCACCGTCTCCAGACCCAGGACGTCGGCGAGGCAGCTGCCGGCGTGGACGGTCACCGGATGATGCGGCTCGTGGCGCGGGCGGGGTGAGTCCCCCTGGGCCTGGTCGTGGACCACCTCCGCGGGGCGGTCGCTGGGCAGATCCTGGTAGAGCGTGCCGCCGAGGCCGACGTTCAGCACCTGGACGCCGCGGCAGATCGCCAGCACGGGCAGGTCGTCCGCCAGCGCCCACTCGAGGAGCTGGAACTCGAGGGCGTCCCGCTCGGGGACACTCTCGACGCTCGGGTGCTGGACCTCCTCGCCGTAGCGCTCGGGCGCCACGTCCTCCCCGCCGGTCAGGACGAGCCCGTCGAGGAGGTCGTAGAGCGCGCGGAGCGCGGGGCCGCCGTGCGCCGGCGTCAGGACGAGCGGGATCCCGCCCGCTTCCTGGATGGCCACGATGTAGGGCTCGTTGAGGAAGGTCCGCCGGGTGCCGAGCTTCGTCGGCACGACCGACGCCGTCAGGCCGATGCGGGGCAGTCGCACGAGCGCCACGCTAGCACCGCCTCACCTCACCTGTCAAAACACCGATTTGGGATTGACCCCGGGTCCCGTCTGTGGTGGCATGGCGACGTGTCCGACGTCGGGGCCTGGTGAGTGATGACCACACGATGACCGTCGACTCGTACCGACCTCCGAGCGAGCGCAGCGCGTCTCACCCCGGCGCGGCCCCGGCGCCGCCGGAGACGCTCACCGGACCGGCCGCCGCCACCCACGCGCACCGCCCCGACGCTCTCGGGACGCGGCACGCCGTCGCCGCGGGTCACCCGCTGGCGGCGCTCGCCGCCCATCGCATCCTCGAGGCAGGCGGGAACGCCGTCGACGCGGGCGTGGCGGCCGGGATCTGCCTCGGGGTGGTTCACTCCGACATCGTGAACTTTGCCGGGGTGGCGCCCCTCATGGTGTACGACGCCGCCCGGCGCGAGGTGCACACCATCTCGGGCCTCGGCGTCTGGCCCAGGGCCGCGACGATCGAGTACTTCCGGGACCGCTGCGGCGGGGACATGCCCGACGGCCTTCTCCGGACCGTCGTGCCGGCGGCTCCCGACGCCTGGATCACGGCCCTCGAGCGGTTCGGGACGCTCGGCTTCGCGGAGGTCGCCCAGCCCGCCATCGAGCTCGCCCGCGACGGGTTCCCGCTTGGCCGGTTCGTCGCCGGGATCATCCAGGCCAACGAGAGCGCGTACCGACGGTGGCCCACCTCGGCGCCGATCTACCTGCCGGAGGGCCGCGTGCCCCGGGCCGGCGAGCGCTTCGTGCAAACCGACCTCGCGCGGACCCTCACCTACCTCGCGGACGAGGACCGGGCCGCCCGGCCGAGCGGCCGGGTTGCCGGGCTCGCGGCGGCGCGCGACGCCTTCTATCGGGGCGACGTCGCAACGGCGATCGTGCGCTACCACGAGACCGAGGGCGGGCTCCTCACGCGCGAGGACATGGCCGGCTTCCGGGTCGGCGTGGAGCCGGCGGAGCGTGCCCGGTTCGGATCCCGCGAGGTGCTGACCTGCGGCTTCTGGTGCCAGGGGCCGGCCTTCCTCCAGATGCTCCAGATCCTCGACGGGATCGGCCTCGCGGGGCTGGGCCACAACACCCCGGACTACGTCCATACGGTCACCGAGGCGATGAAGCTCGCCTTCGCCGACCGGGAGGCCTACTACGGGGACCCGCGGCACGTCCGCGTCCCCGGACCCGGGCTCCTCGACCCGGCCTATGCCGAGGGTCGCCGCGGGCTCATCGATCCCGCCCGCGCCTTCCGCGCGCTGCCGCCTCCCGGGGTGCCCGCCGGCGCGCCAGGCCATCCAGCGGGCCGGGCGCCCGCGGCCACGTCAGGCGCTCCGAGCACGCTCGGGACCTCGTACGCCGCGGTCGTCGACAGGCACGGCAACGCCTTCTCGGCGACGCCGAGCGACGTCTCGACCGACACCCCGGTCATTCCCGGCACGGGCCTCGCGGTCTCCTCGCGCGGGAGCCAGGGCTGGCTCGATCCCGGCCACGCGAGCGCGGTCGCGCCCGGCAAGCGCCCGCGGCTCACGCCCAGTCCCGCCCTCATGTTCGGACCCGGCGGCGAGGTGGCGGCCTTCGGGACGCCGGGCGGTGACGTCCAGCTCCAGGCGATGCTCCAGTTCCTGCTGAACATGACCGTGTTCGGCATGAGTCCCCAGCGGGCGATCGAGGCGCCGCGCTTCGCGACCCAGTCCTTCCCCGACTCGTTCTGGCCGCACCGCTACTTCCCGGGACGCGTCACGCTGGAGGGCCGCTTCCCCGAGTCGACCCTCGAGGCGCTCCGCGCCCGCGGTCACGAGGTCGAGCGCTGGACGGCGTGGGAGTGGCGCGCGGGCGGCGTGTGCCTCGCGCGCATCGACGGGGCCGGGATCCGCTGGGGCGCCGCGGACCCGCGCCGCGACTCCTACGCGGTGGCCTGGTGAGGCGAAGGACGGCGACCGACTGGCGCCGGCGGACCCTGCGGGCCACCGCGCCCCGGCCCGGGCGACGCCTGGCGCGCGGCGGCCGGATCCTCCTGCTACTCCTGTCGGTAACCGGCTGCGCGATCGAGCCGGCCCGGCCGGCCCTCGTGCCGCCGGCGGCCGAGCCGCCCGGCGCCGTCGCGCTGATCCCGCCGCCGATCATCTCACGGTTCGGCGAGTGGCGCGGCGAGGGCGGGGCGGCCACGCCGACGCGCCACGCGGGCATCGACATCCGGGCGACGACCGGGACGCCGGTCCTGGCGGCCGCCGACGGCGTCGTCCTGCGCACGGGCACCCAGGCCTTCGCCGGGCGGCTCATCGTGATCGAGCACGACGTCGATCTCACGACCGCCTACTACCACCTCTCGGCGATCGACGTCCTGGGGGGACAGGTGGTCCGACGAGGCGAGCCCATCGGGCGGGTGGGCAGCACCGGGAACGCGACGGCGCCGCACCTCCACTTCGGCGTGTGCCGGCGCGAGAACGGCGCCTGCGGCGAGCGGATCGACGGCGGCTGGGAAGACCCGACGCGGCACTGGATCGCCGCGAACCCGTGCTTCGTGGCGGGCCAGGGCTACGCGCCGCAAGGTCGCCGGCTCACCTACCCGGTGCCGTGCGCGCCGGCGCCCGCCGCGAACGCCCCGGTCGAGGAGCGGGCGCCCGGCGCCCCGCTCGCCAGCCGGCCGTCGGCCCGGCCCGCCTAGCGCCGCGCCTCGCCGCGCGCCACCGTCGGATCCGGCGGCGCTGGCACAAGAAGTCCGCCCTCCCGTCACGCGCGTATCCGCGCGGCCCGCGCGCGACATGTTGCGCATCACCCCGCAACCCGTGGCGCCCCACAGCCGATTAAGGTATGGTGCCCGCTGGCAAGGACGGACCGTGGCCCGCACGTCGCCACGCGCCACCGTCATCGGGACTGTTGTCACCCTGGGTCGGGGTCGAGAGGCTGACGGGATCGTGCTGCGGCAGCTCGGCGATCTGCGGATGTATGGGCGATTCGCGTGGGGATTGCGGGCCTTTCTCCGCCAGCCCTTGAGCCTTCCGCAGGCGCAGGCCTCCATCCGGACGCGCGTCGCCGAGCGCGAGGCCAACTTCCTGCGTCTGATGGAGCGCGGGGTGTTCGGCCACCCGCGGAGCCCCTATCGCGCCCTGCTCGGACTGGCGCGCTGCGAGCTCGGGGACCTTCGACAGATGGTCGGATCCCGCGGCCTCGAGAGCACGCTCCGGGCCCTGCGGGATGCCGGCGTCTACGTGACGTTCGAGGAATTCAAGGGGCGAACCCCCATCGTTCGGGGCGGGCACGTCCTCGACGTCCGCGCCGAGGACTTCGACAACCCGCATCTCAGCCGCTATTACCAGGCGGAGAGCGGAGGCTCCACCGGCGCGGGCACGCGGGTCATGACCGACCTCGATCACCTCGCGGTGAAGGCTTCCCAGCTGATGGTGACCGACGAGGCCCACGGTCTCTTGACCGCCCCAACGGCGATCTGGTTCGGCGTCCTTCCGGACGTGGGTCTGAACATCGTGCTGACCCGCGCCCGATACGGCCGGGTGCCCGAGAAGTGGTTCGTGCACGTCACGCCCTCGGAGCTCCGCCCCTCCCTGGTCTACCGGGTGGCCACCAACGCGCTCGTCGCCGCCGGACGGCTCTACGGCGTGCAGATCCCGCGGCCGGAGCCGGTCCCGCTGGAAGACGCGGGCGTCGTGGCCCGCTGGGCCGCCCAGGCAGTCAGGGACCATGGCGTGTGCATGGTACGGACCCAGGTAAGCCGAGCCCTGCGAGTGTGCCTGGCGGCGCGTGAGGAGGGCCTGGATCTCTCCGGGGTGGCCATCACGGGGGGCGGTGAGCCCCCGACGCCCGGGAAGGTGCGCGAGATCACTCGCGCCGGCGCCCGGTGGATACCCGGCTACTACACCATGGAAGCGGACGCCGTCGGCATGGGCTGCGGTCACCCGCTGGATGGGAACGACCTCCACCTGCTGAAGGACCACCTGGCGCTCATTCAGTGGCCACGGTCGGTCCCCGGGTGGGACGTCGAGGTCGACGCGTTCAACTTCACGACCCTCCTGCCCACCGCGCCCAAGATCATGCTGAACGCCGAGAGCGACGACTACGGGGTGGTCGAGAGCCGCTCATGCGGCTGTCCGCTGGAGGGCTACGGGTTCACCGACCACATCCGTCACGTCCACAGCTTCCGCAAGCTGACCGGTGAGGGTGTCACGCTCGTGGGCACGGACATGCTCCGCATCTTGGACGAGGTCCTACCGGCCCGCTTCGGGGGCACGCCGCTCGACTACCAGGTCCTGGAGGAAGAGGATTCCGACGGGTTCACGCGCCTGAGTCTCGTCGTCAGCCCGCACATCGCGCTTCCCGATGACCGGAGCGTAGTCGAGACCGTCCTGGAGAGCCTCCGGCAGCGCGGGGACGCGGCCGACCTGGCCCGGGCGACCTGGCGTCAAGCCGGCACCTGGCGCGTCAAGCGCATGGAGCCGATCTGGACCGCGCGCGGGAAGCTGATGCCCCTCCATCTGGCCGAGCGCGCCCGGCCTGCGGTCAGCGCCGAACGATGAGCGCGTCACCTCGGGAGCCGTGGAGCGGACCTGGGCGCCGCTTGGCCCGCGCGCTCGTCCTGGTGGCCGTCGTGGCGGGCTGGGTCGGCCAGGCCGCGTCGGCCGCGACGACGGTGCGCGTCGTGGTCGCCCCGTACCTGTCGAACGCCCCCCTGTTCATCGCCGAAGAGGAGGGCTACTTCGCCGCCGAGGGCCTCCGGCTCGAACTGGTCTCCATGGCGCGCGGGGCCGCTGCCGTCCCGGCGCTGATCACCGGCGACCTCGACGTGCTGGCCGGCGTGATCAACGCAGGCGTCCTGAACGCCGTGGCGCGAGGCGGTACCCTGCGGCTGGTCGCCAACAAGGGTTATGTTGCGGCCGATGGGTGCGCGTCCACGGCCCTCCTGGCCCGGCGCGGGCTGCTCGACCCCCCGGGCGACCACCCGCCGATCGCTCTCAAGGGCCGGCGGCTGGTCATGCCCAATCGCGCCTCCTTCGAGGGCTACGTCGCCGAGCGGTTCCTGAGCGGGGGGGGCCTCACCATCGATGCCGTCGAGCGGGTGGACATTCCCGGCCCGGCCGAGCTCGACGCCTTCAGGACCGGCGCCATCGACGCCACGGTCTCCGGGGAGCCCTGGCTGACGCGCATCCTGATGAGCGGACATGCCACCGTGTGGAAGCGCGCCCAGGAGCTGATCCCCGACTTCGACTACGCGTTCGTCTTCTACGGCGCCTCCCTGCTCAAGCAGCATCCTGACGTGGGTCGACGGTTCGCGACCGCCTACCTCAGGGGCGTCCGCCAGTATGGCCAGGGGAAGACGGAGCGGAACCTGGACATTCTCGCCAAGCACACCGGGTTGGATCGAGAACTCCTCAGGCAGGTCTGCTGGCCGGCGGTTCGTCGCGACGGTCGAGTGGACGTCAAGAGCGTGCTCGAATTCCAGGCCTGGGCCGCCGAGCGGAAGTTCGTGGACCGGAGCCTCGCGTCGAGCCAGCTCGTGGACGCGAGCTTCATCGAGCACGCCACCCGAGTGCTGAGCGCTCGGGGTGTCCCGTGAGGGGCCCGAGGAGGCGTCGCACGCGCTCGCGGCCCGCCTGAGCGGCGCCCACCATGCGCCTCACGTGCCGGGCGGTCGGCAAGGTGTACGAGACTCCCGCGGGGCGCGTGGACGCGCTGGAGGACGTCTCCTTCACTGCGCGGGAGCGTGAGCTCGTCTGTGTGGTCGGTCCCAGCGGCTGCGGCAAGACCACGCTCCTCAAGCTCATCACGGGACTCCTGTCACCGACCTCGGGCGAGATCAGCTTCGACACGCCTTCGGATAACGGGCGCCTCCGCAGCGCCCTCGTGTTCCAGGGCGACGGGCTGTTCCCATGGATGTCGGTGCTGGACAATGTGGCCTTCGGCCTGGAGGCGCGCGGCGTCCCCAAGGAGCCGCGGCGCGGGCGCGCCCGCTCGGTGCTCGATAGCATCGGGCTGGGAGCGTGCGCCGACTACTATCCCCACCAGCTGTCGGCGGGAATGCGCCAGCGCGCCGGTCTCGCCCGGGCCCTCTTGATCGATCCCCACGTGCTGCTGATGGACGAGCCGCTCGGCTCTCTGGATGCGCAGACGAAGCTCGTGCTGCGAGAGGAGATCCTCAGAGTCTGGGGGAGTCGACCCACGCTCCTCGTCTACGTCACGCACGACATCGACGAGGCGGTGCTCATGGGGGACCGGGTGCTGGTGATGACCGGACCGCCCGGCCGCATCCGCGAGGAGATCCACATCCCCGGGCCGCGCCCGCCGGAGGGGTCGGTGGCCGCGCGCCCTGATCTCGCCGCCATCCGGGAGCACATCTGGGAGATGCTGCGGGACGGCGTGCGGAAGCACCTGGGCTTCCCCGCATGAGATCCGGGCGCGGGGGGTCGGCGGCGGCGGATCGGTGGCTGATGCTGGGACTCGGCGCGCTGGTGCTGGTCGGCTGGGAAGGGCTGTCCCGCCACGGCCAGGCGGCCGTCTTCTTCCCGCCACCGTCGGCGATCGCGTGGACCCTCGTGCGCCTGGGGAGCGACGGCTCGCTGGGGGCCCATGTGGGGGCGACCCTCTTCCGCCTCACTCTCGGTCTCGCCCTCGGCGGCACAGCGGGGCTCGGACTCGGCCTGGTCATGGGGTGGTCCCGCCGGGCGCGGGCCCTGTTGGACCCGCTGGTCGCCGCTGGTCACCCGGTGCCTAAGATCGCCCTGCTGCCGATCGTGATGATCCTCTTCGGCATCGGGGAGGCGTCCAAGGTGGTCGTCGTCGCGGTATCCGCCTTCTTCCCGATGGTCATCAACGCGATGGCCGGGGTGCAGAAGATCGACCCGATCCGATTCGATGTCGCCGAGAACTACGGGGCGCGCTGGAGCACGGTGCTCCGGCGGGTCGTGATCCCCGGCAGCCTCCCCCTGATCATGGCCGGTGCCCGGCAAGCGCTCAACACTGCGCTGCTGGTGAGCGTCGCCATCGAGACCGTCGCCGCGCAATGGGGGATCGGCGCCATGATCTGGTTCGCCTGGCAGACCCTCCGCGTCGAGGAGCTCTACGCCTGCGTCCTGGTGACGGCCGTGCTGGGGGTGGCCGCGAACCTCCTTCTCCAGCGCACGACGGCGCGCTTGACGCCCTGGCAGGCGGACGACGACGGGCGATGAGTCTTGCCGGGCGACCAGTCGAGGCCGGTCGCCCGGCAAGCCGGGCCCAGCCGCCTCTCGCCTGGGACGAGCTCTGGTTCGGCAGCGTCATCCGGCCGCTCTGGGAGCTCAGCCGACATCAATGGTGGCCGAGCGATCGGCTGCGCGAGCTCCAAGACCGGCGACTCCAGGCTCTGATCCGCCACGCCTGCGCCCGAGTGCCCTATTACCGGCAGCTGTTCGCGGCGCAGGGGCTATCGCCAGGCGACATCACGTCGGTCGACGATCTGGCCCGGGTGCCCGTCCTGACCCGGCAGACGGTTCTCGAGCGTCGAGCGGAGCTCCTGGCGGAGGGAGTCCAGACGGAGCGCTGCCGCCTGACACAGACCAACGGGACGGGCGGACAACGGCTGGTGATGTACCGCACGCCGGCCGAAGTGACGCACGGTACCCTGACGTACCTCCGAGTGCTCCTGGCCAACGGGTTTCGTTTTTGGGACAAGCAGCTGTTCATCACGGGCGCGGCCAGTGACGTGCTGCCGGAGGCTCGACACTGGCTCGATCGGCTGCGACGCCTCCGGAAGCGCCACATCCACACGGCCGTGGAGGTCGAGGAGCAGATCCGCCTCCTGCGGGCCTTCCGCCCCGACGTGGTCACGGGCTTCAACCAGGCGCTCCGCACCCTCGCCCGGGGGCTCATCAAGGCCGACGCTGGAGGGGTCGCACCCCGTCTCGTGTTCGGGGGCGGCGACCAGGCCGACGGTCCGACTCGCGCCGACATCAAGGCGGCCTTCGGAGTGGAGCTCATCGACAAGTACGGGACGTCGGAGGCCGACTGCCTCGGCTGGGAGTGCCCGGCGCACGCCGGGTACCACCTGAGCGCGGACTGCGTCGTCGTCGAGTTCCTCCACGACGGACGACCGGCGCGACCGGGCGAGCCAGGTCACGTGGTCGTGACCCCCCTCCACCTGCGGGCGATGCCTCTCATTCGCTACGACCTCGGCGACATCGCCACGCCCATGGCGGGGGCATGCCCCTGTGGGCGGGCGCTGCCCCTGATGCGGCTGATCGAGGGTCGAACGGACAGCTTCATCACGCTCCCGAGCGGCGCGGTCCTTCCCGGGACCGGCACGTTCTCGCGGGCGCTCAACATCGAGGCGGTCCTGGACTGGCAGGTGGTGCAGGAGGACTACGACCGCATCGAGGTGCGAATGATGGTCCAGGGCGACGTGCCGGACACGGTGGCGCGCGTACGGCGAAGCCTCGAGGAGCTGCTGCGGCACGAGGCGACCGTGCGGATCGAGGTCGTCGATCGCCTCCGCGAGAGCCCCGGCGCCAAGATGCGGCGGGTGATCTCCCGGGTGCCCGTGAACTTCTGATCGCGCGCCGGGACCTCCTCGCGGGCCGGGTCCCCGGTGCCGTCGGAGGTCGCGGGCGCCCCGCTCGCGGCCCGGGTGTCACCCGGGCCGCGTCGCGCACCCCCGTCAGACCGCGGCGGTCTCGACGACCCGCGTGAAGCTGAGCTCGTCCCCGCGCGCGTCGACCCGCACTGTGTCACCCGGCTGGATCTCGCCCTCCAGGAGCTTGAGCGCGAGCGGGTCCTGCACCCGCCGCTGAAGTGTGCGCTTGAGCGGACGCGCCCCGAAGACCGGGTCGAAGCCTTCCTTCGCGAGGAGCGCCTTCGCGCCGTCCGTCAGCTCGAGGCCGATCCGCTTGTCCGCGAGCCGCTTCCGGAGGTGCGCCGACTGGATGTCCACGACCCGCTTGATCTCGTCGAGCCCGAGCGCGTGGAAGACGATCACCTCGTCGATGCGGTTCAGGAACTCCGGCCGGAGATGCTGGCGGAGCTCCTCCAGCACGAGGGCGCGCACCTTGTCCGGGTCGGCGACCTCCCGGAAGTGGTGGCTGCCGAGGTTCGAGGTCATGATCACGACCGTGTTGCGGAAGTCCACCGTGCGGCCGTGGCCGTCGGTCAGCCGGCCGTCGTCGAGGAGCTGGAGGAGCGCGTTCCAGACGTCGGGATGCGCCTTCTCGACCTCGTCGAAGAGCACCACGGAGTAGGGGCGCCGGCGCACCGCCTCGGTCAGCTGCCCGCCCTCCTCGAAGCCGACGTAGCCGGGCGGGGCGCCGAGAAGCCGCGCCACCGTGTGCTTCTCCATGTACTCGGACATGTCGATCCGCACCATCGCGCGCTCGTCGTCGAACAGGAACTCCGCCAGCGCCCGGGCGAGCTCGGTCTTGCCGACCCCCGTCGGGCCCAGGAAGAGGAACGAGCCGATGGGGCGGTTGGGGTCGGAGAGCCCCGAGCGCGCCCGCCGGACGGCGTTCGAGACCGCGCGGATCGCCTCGGGCTGGCCGACCACCCGCTGGCCGAGGCGCTCCTCCATCTGGACGAGCTTCTGGACCTCGCCCTCGAGGAGCCGCGTCACCGGGATGCCGGTCCACTTGCCCACGACCTCGGCGACGTCCTCCTCGTCGACCTCCTCCTTGAGGAGGCGGCTCTGCCCCTGCTGCGCGGCGAGGCGCGCGTTCTCGGCCTCGAGCCGCTGCTGGAGCTGGTGGAGGGTCCCGAAGCGGAGCTCGGCCGCCCGCGCGAGGTCGCCGCGTCGCTCGGCGTCGGCCATGGCCGTCCGCGCGGCGTCGATCTCCTCCGTGATCTTGCTGAGGCGCCCGATGGCCTCCTTCTCGCCCTGCCAGCGGGCCTTGAACGCCGCGGCGCGCTCCTTCAGGTCCGCGAGCTCGCGGTCCAGGCGCTCGAGGCGCTCCTTCGACGGCTCGTCGGTCTCCTTGGCCAGCGACACCCGCTCGATCTCGAGCTGCATGATGCGGCGCTGGATCTCGTCGAGCTCGGCCGGCACGGAGTCGATCTCGATGCGGAGCCGCGACGCGGCCTCGTCCACGAGGTCGATGGCCTTGTCGGGCAGGAACCGGTCGGCGATGTACCGGTGGGAGAGGACCGCCGCCGCCACCAGCGCCGAGTCCTTGATCCGGACCTTGTGGTGGACCTCGTACTTGTCCTTGAGGCCGCGGAGGATCGCGATGGTGTCCTCGACGGAGGGCTCCTTCACGAAGATCGGCTGGAAACGCCGCTCGAGGGCCGCGTCCTTCTCGATGTGCTTCCGGTACTCGTCGAGCGTCGTCGCGCCGACGCAGCGGAGCTCGCCGCGCGCGAGCGCCGGCTTCAGCATGTTCGAGGCGTCCATCGCGCCCTCGGCGCCGCCGGCGCCGACCAGCGTGTGGAGCTCGTCGATGAAGCAGACGACCTCGCCGCCCGCCTCGGTGATCTCGCGCAGCACGGCCTTCAGACGATCCTCGAACTCGCCGCGGTACTTGGTCCCGGCGATGAGGGCGCCGAGGTCGAGGGCGACCAGGCGCTTGCCCTTGAGCCCCTCAGGCACGTCCCCCGCGATGATGCGCTGGGCCAGGCCCTCGACGATCGCGGTCTTGCCGACGCCCGGCTCGCCGATGAGCACGGGGTTGTTCTTCGTCCGGCGCGAGAGCACCTGGACGACCCGGCGGATCTCGTCGTCGCGGCCGATGACGGGGTCGAGCTTGCCCTTCCGCGCCAGCTCCGTCAGGTCCCGGCTGTAGCGCTCGAGGGCCTGGTACTTCGCTTCGGGGTTCTGGTCGGTCACGCGCTGGGAGCCACGGACATCCACCAGCGCCCGGTAGAGGGCGTCCTTGGTCACGCCAGCCTGTCGGAGGATGCGGCCTGCTGCGCCGTCGGCCTCCTGGGCGATCGCGACGAGGAGGTGCTCCGCCGAGCAGTAGTCGTCCTTGAGCCGCTCCATCTCGGCCCAGGCGGCGTCGAAGACGGCCTTGAGCCGCGGGCCCATGTACTGGCCGCTCGCGCCGCTGACCTTGGGAAGCCGGCGGATCTCCGCCTGGATCTCCCGGCGGATCGCCTCCGGCCGGGCGCCGAGCTTGGAGAGGAGCGCGCCGACGACGCCCTCCTCCTGCTCGACCAGGGCGAGCAAGAGATGCTCGGGCTCGATCTGCTGGTGGCCCTCGCGATCCGCGAGACCCTGAGCGGACTGGACCGCCTCCTGGGCCTTCACGGTGAGCTTGTCGAACCGGAACGGCGCCATGCGCTCGTGACCCTCCTTGGTCCTTCGTAGACGACCCCGCGCCACTCGTCGCGCGGGATCACTGAGGAGTCTAGCAGCCGGTCGGACGGTGTCAAAAGACGCCGTCCGTCGGCGGACGGTCTCGCGCCGGCTCGCGGCGCGCGGGGCGGGCGGAGCTAGGCCGGGTCGCGGGGCAGCGCGGGACGGAGGCCGCGGAGCTCCTCGAAGAGCTCTCGCTCCCGCGCCGAGAGGCCGGTGGGCATCACGATTCGGACCCGCACCAGCTGATCCCCCTTCCCGCCCTTGAGGTGCGGGACCCCGTAGCCGGGCAGGCGGAACGTGCGCCCGCTGCTGGTCTCGGGCGGGATCTTCATCGAAACCTTGCCGCGGAGCGTGGGCACCTCCACCTCGGCGCCGAGGGCCGCTTCCCACGGGGCGATCGGGAGCTCCAGGTGGACGTCGTCCTCGCGACGCTCGAACAGCGGGTGCGACTGGATGTGGACCCGGAGGTAGAGATCACCGCGACCCCCGCCGGCGGTGCCGGAGCCGCCCTCACCGGCCGCGCGAACGCGGGAACCGTCCCGGACGCCGGCAGGGATGCTCACCTCCACGCGGTTCGTCCGGGGAACGCGGCCAGAGCCGCCGCACGTGGGACACGGTGACTTGCCCTGCCGCCCCGAGCCCCCGCAGGTCCCGCACGGCGCGAGCTCCTGGAACTCGACGGCCCGGCGGGTCCCGGCAAACGCCTCCTCCAGCGAGATCTCGACCTCGGTCTCGAGGTCGCCGCCCCGGCGCGCCCGCGCCCCGGCCCGGAACCGGCCCTGATCCTCGAACTCGACGCCCTGGAACGGGCCCTGGCGCGCGCCGAGGTCGCCGAAGATGGTGCGGAAGAACTCGGAGAAGTCCCCGAGGTTGCCCGACGGGTCCACGTGGACGCGGTAGCCGCCCGGCCCCGGGCCCCCCGCCTGCCCCCCGTGTCCGGCGCCGGCGTCCGCGTAGCGCGCCCAGTCCGGCCCGAGGGTGTCGTAGCGCTGGCGCTTCTCGGGGTCGGACAGGACCTCGTTCGCCTCGTTGATCTCCTTGAAGCGCTCGGCGGCGGCCTTGTTGTCCGGGTTCTGGTCGGGGTGGTACTTGCGGGCGAGCTTCCGGTAGGCGGACTTGATCGCCTTCGCGTCCGCGGACTTCGGGACGCCGAGGATCTGGTAGTAGTCCTTGTAGGTGACCGCCACGCAGGAATTCTAGCAGGTGGGGCGGCGCCCGCTCAGGCGCCGGCGCGGACCGGGTCGCCGGCCAGCAGCCGGTGGAGCTCCTCCCCCTGGAGGGTCTCGCGCACCTTCAAAATCTCCGCGGCGCGGAGCAGGATGTCCTTCTTGGCGCCGAGAAGCTTACGGACCCGCTCGTACGTCTCGTCGATGATCCGGCGGACCTCCTCGTCGATCGCGCGGGCGGTCTCCTCGCTGTACTCCCGCTCCCCGCCCTCCCACCCGGGCCCGCCCCGGCGAAGGAACCCGTGACCGCCGTCGCCGCCGAAGACGAGCGGGCCCAGACGCTCGGACATCCCGTAGCGCATGACCATCGCCCGGGCCAGGCCGGTCGCCCGCTCGAGGTCGTTGTGCGCGCCCGTCGAGAGCTCGCCGTAGACCAGCTCCTCGGCCGCGTGGCCGCCCAGCATCACGGCGATCCGGTCGTCGAGCTCGCTGCGGCGAAGGATGTAGCGGTCCTCGGTCGGGAGCTGGTAGGTGGCGCCGAGGGCCGCCACGCCGCGCGGGATGATCGTGACCTTGTGCACCGGGTCGGCGTGGGACATCGAGAACGCCACCAGCGCGTGGCCCATCTCGTGGTGCGCGACGATGTCGCGCTCGGTCTCGGACAGGACCCGGCTCTTCCGCTCGAGCCCGGCCACGACCCGGTCGATGGCCTCCTCGAGGTCGGCCTGCTCGACGGCGTCCTTCCCCTTGCGGGCGGCGAGGAGCGCCGCCTCGTTCAGGATGTTGGCGAGGTCGGCGCCCGCGAAGCCCGGCGTCCGCGCCGCGATGACCTGGAGACTCACCTCCGGCGCGAGCCGCACGTGGCGGGCGTGCACCCGAAGGATGGCCTCCCGCCCCCGGACGTCCGGGCGGTCCACCACCACCTGCCGGTCGAACCGCCCGGCGCGGAGGAGCGCCGCGTCCAGCACCTCGGGGCGGTTGGTCGCCGCCATGATGATGACGCCCTTGGACGAGTCGAAGCCGTCCATCTCGACCAGGAGCTGGTTCAGCGTCTGCTCGCGCTCGTCGTGCCCGCCCACGAAGCCGGTCGCCCCCGCGCGGCTCTTGCCGATGGCGTCGAGCTCGTCGATGAAGACGATGCAGGGCGCCTTCTCCTTGGCCTGCTCGAAGAGGTCCCGCACCCGGGCCGCCCCGACGCCGACGAACATCTCCACGAACTCCGAGCCGGAGAGGAAGAAGAACGGCACGTCGGCCTCGCCGGCCACCGCCCGGGCGAGGAGCGTCTTCCCGCTCCCCGGAGGCCCCACGATCAGAACGCCCTTGGGGATACGCCCGCCGAGCCGCTGGTACTTCTGGGGGTTCCGCAGGAAGTCCACGACCTCCACGAGCTCGGCCCTCGCCTCGTCGACCCCGGCCACGTCGGCGAAGGTCGTCTTGAGCTCCTTCCGGTCGTAGATCTTCACCTTGGAGCGCCCGAAGGTCAGGGCCTGCGTGGGCCCGCCGCCCATCCGTCGCATGAGGAAGATCCAGATGCCGGCCATCACGCCGATCGGCAGAAGCCATCCGAAGATGAGGTCTCGGACCAGGGTCGACTCGATCCGGCCCGAGAACTCGACCTTGTGGGCCTCGAGCTCGCGCAGGAGGGCCGTGTCGTCGGTGCCGGGGATGCGGACCGCCACGAAAAGCGTGCCGGGCTGCCAGCCGGTGAGGCGGGCCAGCCACTGGGGCGCGGGCGCCGGCGCGTCGGCGGCGGGCGCCTTGAGGACGCCGCGGATCTCGCGCTCGCCGAACGAGACCTTGGCCACGCGACCTTCGCGGACCCACTCGATCACCCGGCTCATCGGGATCTCCTGCGCCTGGGGCGTCAGGAGCCAGCTCTGCAGCAGGATGAGCACGACGACGGCCCCCGCGACGTAGAGGGCCGAGAACCGGGCCTGCTGGCGGATGCGGGGTTTCATCGGGAAATTACCGCAGAAAAATGCTAGCGGAGGGGGGCACCCCTGTCAAACCGGCAAGGCCGCTGGCCGAGGGGCCCCATCGCGGATCGACCGCTAGCGTCCCACGAGGTCCTGGAGGGCCTCGCGGTGCGACGCCGAGCGCAGCTTGTCGAGTGCGCGCGCCTGGATCTGCCGGATGCGCTCCCGGGTCACGCCGAAGCGCCGGCCCACCTCCTCGAGCGTGTGCTCGGCCTCCTCGCCGACCCCGAACCGGAGGCGCAGGATCTGGGCCTCCTTCTCCGACAGGGTGTGCAGCACCCGCTCGACCCGCGCCGAGACGTCGCCGGCCAGCACGCTGTCGAGCGGCGCCGGACTCCAGTCGTCCTGCAGGAACTCGCCCAGGACCGAATCCTCGCCGACCGGCGTCTCGAGCGACAGGGGCTTGCTGTTCGCCTGGAGGATCATCGACACCTTGGGCGCCGGCACCCGGCTCCGCTGCGCGAGCTCCTCGATCGACGGCTCGCGGCCGAGCTCCTGCACGAGACGGCGGCTGGCCCGGGTCAGCTCGGTGAGCGTCGTCGTGACGTGGACCGGGATGCGGATGGTCCGGGACTGGTCGGAGATCGCCCGCGTGATCGCCTGGCGAATCCACCAGGTCGCGTACGTCGAGAACCGGAAGCCCCGTCGGTATTTGAAGCGGTCCACCGCCCGCATCAGCCCGAGGTTCCCCTCCTGGATCATGTCGAGCAGTTCCATGCCGCTGCCGACGTAGTACCGGGCGATGGCCACCACCAGCCGGAGGTTCGCCTCGACGAGCGCCCGCTTGGCGAGGCGCACCTGGAGATCGGCCACGTCGAGCGTGCGGACCGCCCCGATCGCGCGGCGGTGGGGCAGCCCCAGCTCGCGCTCGATCGCCCGGCGACGCCGGCGGCCCTCGCCGCTCTGGCCGCGTCCCGCGCGCGGCCTGTGCTGCCGGACGAGCGCGTCCAGCTCGACGAAGAGGCCACGGACCCGCGTCGCCCACCCGTCGACCACGACGGGCCGGAGGGGCAATTCTCCGAGGAGGTCGGCGCGCTCGCGATGATTCTGCGCGATCCACCGCTGGAGATCCCGCCGCGGCCGCGCGCTCCGGGCCCGATCGCACGCGGCCTCCAGTCTCTCGAGCTCGCGATCCAGGCCCCGGATCCGCGCGAACAGCCGCAGCACCCGCCGGAGCGCCGACCCCGAGAGCGGGATGCCATCCGGCGCCTCCAGGACGCGGCTTGCGTCCAGCTCGCCTCGGCGGAGGTCGGCCCCCAGTTCCACCAGCGCGTTACGTACCATCGGCACCGCGAGGATGGCCCGGCGCATCCGCTCCTGGCCCCGCTCGATGCGCTGCCCCAGCTGAACCTCCTGCTCGGCCTTCAGCAGGGACACCCGTCCGATCTCGCGGAGGTACCGGCGAAACAGGTCTTCCGGGCTCGGGCCGTCCTCGCGGGGCTCGGGTCGCGGGTCGGCGACGATCTCGTCGGGCGCCTCGTCCGGCAGGCGCCGCTCGACATCGGACGCGGGCTCGTCGTATCCGCGGAGCGGCCGGCCGGACCACGGCGATGTCGTCCCGTTGCGTCCGTCGCGTCCACTGGTCGCCGGCCGGGGCAGCGACGACCAGCCCCCGGCGGAGTGGCGATTCGGAACCGGAGCCGGCGGGGATGCTCGCGTGCTCACGGAAGTCGGCCTCCTGGGCGCTGGTCAGCCCGTCGTCTACGCGGCGTCGTCGCCGTACGTCGAGCGGGCGCGGGCGTTCGCGGCCTCACGCGCGCGGATGGCGCGGCGGTCCGCGGGAGAGGAGAACATGCGCGGCACGGCCGCCAGGAAGCCTTCGAGTCCACCTCGATGGGCGGTCGGCTCGCGCCGCTCGGGTGTCCGATCGGCCAACTGCCGGACGTTGTCGTCCATCCGCTCGGGTGGACGCTCCGCGGTCAGGGCGTCTCGGGATCGGGTGCGCTCACGCTTCATCGATCGTCCCTCCTGGATCGTGAGGACCGGACGCACGACCGACCCGATCGGGTCGGTTCGATGGCAGAGCGTATCGATCGGAGATGAGAGGAGCGTGAAAGCGGGATGAGAAACTTCTCAGGAACGAGGCCGGCGAGGCGCGCCGGCCCGGGGCGGGCGAACGCCGCCTAGCCGGTCAGAACTTGATCGCCGGCGGGGCCTCGCTACCGGGCGTCGCCTCGAAGTACGGCCGCTCGCGGAAGCCGCGGAGCGAGGCCACCACGCTCCCCGGGAAGCGGCGGACGACGGTGTTGTAGTCGCGGACCGCCTCGTTGAAGCGGCGGCGCTCCACGGCGATACGGTTCTCCGTGCCCTCGAGCTGGTTCTGGAGCGCCAGGAAGTTCTGGTTCGACTTGAGGTCGGGATAGCGCTCGACCACGGCCAGCAGCCGGCCGAGCGCGCCGCCCAGCTGGGCCTGGGCCTCCTGGAACTTCCGGAGCGCCTCGGGGTCGCGGATGAGCTCGGGCGTGACCTGCATCCCCGCCACGCTCGCGCGGGCCCGGGTGACCTCCTCCAGGACGGCGCGCTCCTGGGCCGCGAAACCCTTGACGGTCTCCACCAGGTTCGGGACCAGGTCGGCGCGGCGCTGGTAGACGTTCTCCACCTGCGCCCAGGCCCCGCGCATCGCCTGCTCGCGCGCGACGAGGTCGTTGCCGATCGATACGAACGCACCGAGGGCGACGATGATCAGGATCGCGACGACGCCGAGCAGGACGAGGCCGGATTTCACGCGCGGGAGTATAGCACCGGGCCTAGCGGCGGCCCGCGCCGAGCAGCACGGCACCCGCGACGAGCGCGAAGCCGGCGCTACCCACGGCGACGCGGTCCCCGGCGATGCCGGCCACCGCGCCGAGCGCGAGCGGGCCGATGATCATGCCCGTGTCCATGGCGATCCGGTACACGGCGAAGTAGCCCGGCGGCATCGGGGTGCCGACACGGTCGGCCAGCACGATCGCCGGCACCATCCACACCGCGAACCCGCCACCCACCAGGACGAGTCCCAGGACGAAGACGGCGGGATGTGAGCCCACCGCGAGGACCAGCCCGCCCGCCGCCACCGCGCCGGCACCGAGGAAGAAGACGGGCTCGCGGCGGATGCGGTCGATGACGAGCCCGACCCCGAGGAGCCCGGCGAGCTCCGCGGCGTACCCGGCGCTCAGCGCGAGGCCGATCGGACCCGCGGCGAGCCCGTACTGCGCGTGGCCGAGGAGGGGCGCCATGGTCGCGAAGAGTCCCGACCAGGTGAGCGAGAGGCTCAGGCTCGCGACGTACACGGGGAGAAGCCGCCCGTGCGCGAGCCGGTCGCGCGCCCGACCCGGCGTCGCGGCGTCCGCCGCGCGCCGGCCCGCCTCGGGGCCGAGGGCGCGGCCGGCGAACACGCAGAGCAGGAGCACCGGCCCCGCGCCCACGAACACGACGCGCCAGCCCAGGTGGCCCGCGACCCAGGCGCCGAGCGTGCTGCCGATCGCGAGACTCAGGATCGCCATGCCCTCGAAGAGATTCGTGAGGCGGCCGCGCCAGGCCGGGGGCGCGGCCTCCAGCAGCTCGGCGAAGATCGCGAGGAACGCGGCCGACGCGCCGATCCCCATGACGAGCCGGGCCGCCAGGAACGCCGGGAAGCCCGGGGCGACCCCGCAGGCCACGACACCCACGACCAGGAGCGCGAGCCCGAGGAGGACGACGGTGCGCGTGCCGCGGCGGGCGCGCAGCGCGCTCGCCGGGTAGCTCGCCCCGAGCCGGCCGAGCGCGTAGAGCGTGTTGACGAGGCCGGCCTGGATCGGCGACAGCCGCCACTCGTCGGCCATGAGCGGCAGGAGCGGCGGCACCATCCCGACGGTGAACGCGGTCAGGATGTCGACCGCGAACAGCGGCAGGAGCGGCCGCAGGAGGGAGCGGAAGGGCGCGGCGGCCGCGCCGAGCGGCGCTGCCATCAGGCCCGGGCGTCCAGGATCGGGATGCCGCGGCTCAGGACGGCCGGGCGCCCGGCATCGCCCGCCCGCCGGGCTCGGGGGCGACCGGGACGCGGCTCAGCGCCGCCGCCCGCCGGCGCGCCGGGCCTTGCCCTTCGCGGCGCCTCGGCGTCCCGACGTCCGGGCCGCGCGCCGTGAGGGCGCCGCCGACCTGCCCGGTCGCACCGCGATCGCTTCCACCTCGAGCAGCAGCTCCGGGCGCGCCAGCTCGACGACGACCATGCCGGTGTTCGCCGGATACACGCCGTCGGGGAAGAGCTGCGGGTACTCCGCCCGGCGCCATTCGGCGAACGGCGCCCAGTCCTGGCTCCGCACCAGGAACGTCGTGAACTTGACGACGTCGCGGAGACTGCAGCCCGCCTCGGCCAGGACCGCGGCGAGGTTCCGGTACACCTGGGTCGCCTGCACCTTGACGTCGCCCGCCCCGACCACGCGGCCCTCGGCGTCCATCGCCACCTGCCCGGCGACGAACACGAGGCGCGCCGGGTCCACCACGAACCCGGCCGAGTACATGCCGATGGGCTTGCCGTCCGCCGTCGGCGCCAGCACCGTGCGTCCCATGGATCCCTCCTCGACCCCGCGCTCAGCCCCGCCGGCGCCGCGGACGCCGGGGCGCCGGGCGTGCGCCTCCCCGCCGGCGGGCCACCGCCGCAGGGATGGCCGCGATCGCCCGGATCTCCACCATGAGCTCCGGGCGCGCGAGGGCCTTCACCACGATGAACGATTGGGCCGGCAGCGGGTCGCCGAAGTACTCCTGCGCCACACGGCCGGCCGGCTCCATCAGCTCCGCGCTCGTCGCGTACACGGTCATCTCCACCACGTCCCGGAGGTCGCCGCCCGCCTGGCGGAGGAGCGTCCGCACGTTCTCGATCGCCTGGCGGGTCTGGGCCGCGGGATCCCCGGCGCCGACGAGCCGGCGGTCGGGCCCGTGGCGGTCGAACGCGACCTGGCCGGCCAGGAAGACGAGCCGCGCGCGCCCCTCGACCACGACGCCGTGGGAGAAGGGCCAGGGATGCGGCGCCTGCTTCGTGAGCACCGTGCGCTTCATCGACCGTTCGCTACACGTCCCAGCCGCCGTCGACCGTGAGGCACTGCCCGGTCATGTTACGCGACTCGTCGGTGGAGAGGAACAACACCGCGTTCGCGACGTCCTCGGCCGTCGTGACGCGGCGCAGCGCCATCTCCTGCACGTACTCCTCGTAGACCTGCTCCGGCGTCCACCCGCGCTTCCGCGCCTTCTCGCGGCAGAGCCGGTCCATGCGCTCGCCCCCCACGATCCCCGGCGCGACGCAGTTGACGTTGATGCCGTGGGGCCCGACCTCGAGCGCGACGGTCCGCGTGAACCCGCGCACCGCCCACTTCGACGACGAGTAGGCCGCGCGGAGCTTGTAACCGCGAAGGCCGGACGTCCCCGCGATGTTGACGATCTTCCCCCGCCGCTGGCGCAGCATCACCGGCACGACGTGCTTGGTCGGGAGGAAGGTGCCGCGGAGGTTGATCGCGAGAAGGTCGTCCCAGTCCTCGACCCGGAGCTCCTGCACCGGCGTCTCGATGGGGCCCGTCCCCCCTGCGCAGTTCACCAGGACGTCGATGCGGGCGAAGGTCTTGACGGCGCTCTCGACCATCGCCCGGACCTGCTCCTCGTCGCGGACGTCGGCGCGGACGACGAGGGTCCGCCGGCCGAGGGCCCGGGCCTCGGCGGCCACCGCCTCGAGCGGCGGCTCCTCGCGGGCGGCGAGGACGAGGTCCGCCCCCTCGCCCGCGAGGCGGAGCGAGATCGCCCGGCCCATGCCCTTCGCCGCGCCCGTCACGAGCGCCGTCTGCCCGGCCATTCTCATCCCGGTCTCCCCTCGGACGGGGCCCCGTTGCCGGCGCGCCCGGGCGCGGCGACCACGATCCCCTCCAGCCGGTCGGCGGCCTCGCACTCCGCGGCGCGGGCGGCGGGGTCGCCGTAGCCGCCGCCCCCGCAGGTGTCGATCACCACGACGTCGCCCGCCCGGAGACGCACGGTCTCCTTCCCCTTGATGTCCTTTGCGGTCCCGTCGCGCTCGAGCGTGATGCGGTAGGGGGCGCCGGGCGCGCCGCCGAACGCGCCCCACGGCGGGATGACCCGCCGCTCGAGCATCGTCGTGAGCGTCGCGTCGGTGAGCACCCGGTAGGCGCGCGTGAAGCCGCAGCCGCCGCGGTGGGCGCCGGCGCCCCCGCTCCCGGGGCGGAGCGCCTGGCGCAGGATCTCGATCGGGTACTCGGTCTCGATCACCTCGATCGGCGTGTTCATGACGTTGGACATGTGGACGCGCATCGCGTGGCCGCCGTCCCGCCGGGCCCCCGCGCCCTCCCCGCCCCCGTGCACCTCGTAGAGGATGCGCCACCGCCCGCCCTGGCGGGCGCCGAAGAGGAGCAACCCCGACGTGGTCGGGCCGCCGGCGGTGATGCGCTCGGGGATCGCCGACGCCAGCGCCTTGAAGCACGCGTCCACCGCGCGCTGCGACGTCTCGTGGTTGCCGCCGACGACGGGCGCGTCGAGCGGCGGGTTGAGGATCGTGCCCTCGGGCACGTGCACGGTGATCGGCCCGTAGCAGCCGTCGTTCGCCGGCACGTCGGGGGCGACCAGCGCCTTCAGGCTGTAGTAGACCGCCGAGGCGGCGATGAACCGGGTCGCGTTGATGGGGCCGGCCACCGCCGCGCCGGTCCCCGCGAAGTCGAACCCCGCGCGCTCGCCCCGCACCGTGACGGTCACCCGAACCGGCACCGGGCGGTCCTCGTGGCCGTCGTCGTCGACCCAGTCCTCGCCGTGGTAGACGCCGTCGGGGATGGCGCGGATCGCGCGCCGCATGGCGGCATCCGACTCCGCACGGAAGCGGTCGAAGCAGCCGAGGGCCGTCGGGGCGCCGTAGCGGTCGAAGAGCTCGCCGAGGCGGCGGGCCCCGACCTCGACCGCGGAGTACATGGCGCGGCAGTCGCCCTCGCGCTCCTCGCGGCCGCGGAGGTTCGACATGATGAGGTCGAAGGCGCGCGTGGGCCCCTTCCGGTCGAACACCTTGATCGGCGCGATCCGGAGCCCCTCCTGGACGGCCTCGTCGGCCCACGGCACGTACGAGCCCGGGACGGCGCCGCCGATGTCCGCCCAGTGCGCGAGGTTGATGGCGAACGCCGCGAGCCGCCCGCCGGCGAACACCGGCCGGATCGCCTTCACGTCGGGCAGGTGGTTGCCGCCGACCTCCGGGAGGTTCAGGTACCACACGTCCCCGTCGCGGAGCTCGCGGCGCGGCACGCGCCGGAGGAACTCCTTCACGGTGAACGCCATCACGCCCAGGTGGATCGGGATGTCCCGCCCCTGCGCGATGAGCCGCCCGCGGGCGTCGGTGAGCGCGCTCGAGAGATCGCCCGCCTCCTTGAGCAGCGGCGAGCGCGCCGAGCGCATGATGATGAGGCTCATCTCCTCCGCGATCGCGTAGATCGCGTGGCGGACGACCTCGAGCGTCACCGGACTGAGCGGCGGGCTCACAGCCGCACCCCCATCGACCGGAGGTCGGGCACCGCGCCCATCCACAGGTTCCCGGCCCGGTCGAGGACGCTGGTGTGCCCCGGGTACACGAGGGTCGTGGCCCAGGGATCCTCGATGAGCGCGGGACCCTTGAGCGGGTGCTCGGGCGGGACGTCCTCCCGCCGGTACACGGGGAGCGCGGTGCGCCCGGTCTCCGGGAGGTACGCCTCGTGCTCCGAGAACGGCTGGGCGCGCCCGGTGGTCGGCCACTCCGGGAGGCGCGCGCCCGCCGCCTCGACGGCCGCGCGCACGCGCAGGTTCACGCACTCCACGGCGTCGTCGGTCGCGTACGCGTAGAGCCGCCGGTGGAGCGCGTGGAAGCCCGCGCGGAGCGCGTCGAGGTCGCCGGCCCACGTGACCTCGAGCTCGTAGTTCTGCCCCACGTAGCGGACGTCGACGCTCCGCCGCACCTCGACGGTCTCCAGGGGATGGCCCTCGGCGAGGAGCGGCCCGCGGACCGCGTCCACGAGGAGCGCGAAGCGAGTGTCGAGCTCGGTCGCCTCGAGCCCCGCGAGCGGCCGGCGGAAGGTCTGCACGTGGTCGTATGCGACCTCGGCGACGACGCAGCCCAGCGCCGAGAACACGCCGGCGTGCGCGGGGACGACGACGCCGGGCATGCCGAGCTCCTGCGCAAGCCGCCCCGCGTGGAGCGGGCCCGCGCCGCCGTACGCGATCAGCGCGAAAGTCCGGAGGTCGTGGCCCCGCTGCACGGAGATCAGGCGGATCGCGCGGCGCATCGCGGCGTTGGCGACCTCGAGGACGCCGGCGGCCGCCTCGGCGAGACCGAGGCCGAGGGCGCGCGCGACCGGCTCGATCGCTGCCCGGGCCCGCCCCGCGTCCACGCGGATCGTCTCGCCCAGGACCGCATCGCCCCGGAGGGTACCGGCCGCCGCGTGGGCGTCGGTGACGGTGGGCGCCGTCCCGCCCTGCCCGTAGCAGGCCGGCCCCGGGCGCGCGCCCGCGCTCTCCGGCCCCACCCGGAGCCCCGCGCCGTCGGCCCGGGCCAGCGAGCCGCCGCCGGCGCCGATCGACTCGACGCCGACGGAGGGCAGCCGCACGGGGTGGCCGCCCAGCCGTCGCTGCGGCAGGGACTCGGCCCGCCCGTCGGCGATCAGGCACACGTCCGTGGTCGTGCCGCCCATATCGAAGGCGATGGCGTTGCGGAGCCCGACCGCGCGCGCGAGGAAGCGCGACGCCGCCACGCCGCCCGCGGGGCCCGACACGGCCATGGCGAGCGGCCGGCGCCGGGCGACCGCCGCCGACATCATGCCGCCGTTCGACTGGAGGAGGTGGAGCGTCGCGCCGATGCCCGCCCGCGCGAGCGACGCCTCCAGGTCGGCGAGGTAGCGGTCGGCGACCGGCATGACCGCGGCGTTCAGCGCCGTCGTCGACGTGCGCTCGTACTCCCGGAACTCCGCGTTGATCTCGTGGGACACCGACACGAACGGCACGTGCCCCTCGAGCGCGGCGCGGAGGCGCGCCTCGTGGGCCGGATGCGCGTAGGCGTGGAGGAGACAGACGGCCACGGCCTCTACGCCGCTGGCGCGGAGCGCCGCCGCCAGGGCCGGCAGCTCGTCCTCGGCCAGGGGGACGGCGATGCGGCCGTCGCCCAGGACGCGCTCGGTCACCTCGAGGCGAAGATGGCGGGGCACGAGCGGCGCGGGGCGGGGCGGGACGTCCAGGCGGTAGAGCTCCTGGCGACTCTGCCGCGCGATCTCCAGCACGTCCCGGAAGCCGCGCGTCGTGACGAGCGCGGTGCGCGCGTGCCGCCCCTCGACGATGGCGTTGGTCACGATCGTCGTGCCGTGGGCGATGGAGCCGGCACCCGGCGCCAGCGCCCCGAGCCCGGCCAGGACGCCGCGCGCCGGGGCCTCGGGGGTCGTGAGCACCTTGAGCGAGCGAACGGCGCCGGATGCGGTGTCGACGGCGACGAGGTCGGTGAACGTGCCGCCGACGTCGATCCCGACGCGGACGCTCACCGCATCACTCGCGCGCGGTCGGCAGGGAACGGAGCACGGGGCGGGTCCGCATCGCGCCTCCTCGGACGCGCTCGCGGCACGCGCGGAGCGACGACCGAATTCGTGCGAATCATAGGAGGGCGCCTGGGACGTGTCAACGGCCACGGCCTCGAGAGCGGAGGACTCCGATGCCCGAGTTCATCTACCGGATCCAGCCGACGCGTCTCGCGATGCTGATGGGCGCGCCCACCCCGGAGGAACAGGCCGTCGTCGCCGCGCACCGCGCCTACCTCGACCGGCAGGCGGCGGCGGGCGTCGTCCTCCTCTTCGGGCGCACCGCGACCGCGGACGCCGCCACGTTCGGGATCGTGATCCTGCGCGCGGACTCCGCGGACGCGGCGCGCCAGGTCATGGCCGACGACCCGGCGGTGCGGGACGGCGTCATGCGCGGCGAGCTGTTCCCGTTCCGCCTGATCGGCGTCGGGCCCGGGCTCGCCGCGGGCCCGTGACCCGCGGCCGACGGCCGCCGGGTCGGCGACGCGCCGCGCGGGGCTCCGTCCCGTCGAGGGCGTCGCCGCCGACCTCCATCGACAACCCCTCGGTGCCGGCCACGATCTCGAACGGGAACGCGGCGCCCGCGCGGGCCTCCTCGAGGAGGCGGGTCAGCGTGGCGTCGTCGTGCTCGGGGTCGTGGTGGAAGGTGACCAGGCATCGCACGCCCGCGGCGGTGGCGAGCGCCAGCATGTGCGTCAGCGCGCTGTGCCCCCACCCGATGTGCTCGGCGTACTCCGCCGCGCTGTACTGGGCGTCGTGGACCAGCACGTCGACGCCCGCGGCCAGCGCGAACCCCGAGATCCAGTCGGGGGCGGCCGGCAGCCGCCCGAGCCCGAGCGCCGGCTCGTGGTCGGGGACGTACGCGAGCGTGGCGCCGTCGGCGGTGATCCGGTACCCGACCGTGGGGCCGGGGTGACAGACGAGCGCGGCACTGACCTGGAACGGGCCGATCTCGAACGCCTCGAGAGGCACGTCGTGCAGGGTGAGGCGGCACGGGAGCTCGCGGAGGCGCAACGGGAACAGGGGCGGCGACAGGTAGCGCGTGAGCCGCTCCCGGAGGGCCTGCGTGGTCGACGGCGGGCCCCAGAGGTGGACCTCGCGGTCCGGCTCGAAGAAGGGGGCGAAGAACCCGAGCCCCTGAATGTGGTCCATGTGGAGGTGGGTCAGGAGGACGTCCACGCGGCGCGTCTCGGCGCGGAGCGCCACGCCCAGGCGCCGCGCGCCCGTCCCCGCGTCGAGGACGAGCACGCTGCCGTCGGCGGCCCGCACCTCGGCGCAGGATGTGTTGCCGCCGTACTGGACCGTCTCGGGCCCGGCCGCCGCGACGGACCCGCGCGTGCCCCAGAGGGTGAGCCTCACGTCGGCCGCTCCTCCCAGAAGATGGCCACGGCGCCCAGGCGGCGGCCCCCCTGCCCTTCGAGCGGGAGCGCGGTGACGGCGATGCGCCGCGCCACGCCGTCGAGGCCCCGGATGACGAGGGTCCGGTGGGCCGGGTGCCACTTGAGGAGCGCGGCGGCGAGCGGGACTTCCTCCGCTCGCACCGGGCTCCCGTCGGGCGTCGTCGGCGTGAAGACCGTCGACCACTCGGCGACCGGCATCTCCCCGGTCTCGTCGTACCGTCGCCCGAGGAGGCGCTCCGCCGGCTCGTTGTAGTAGAGGAGGTTCCCCTCCGGGTCGACGAGGAAGATCGGCACCGCGAGGTAGCTCGCAAGCTGCCGCATGAGGATGAGCTCGACGGCCTTCTGTGCCATCGCTCGACTCCTCCCGCCCGACGCGCCTCGGGGCCGCGCCGGGGCATCCGCTCAGTCGAGACCGGGCAGCCGGTCGAAGATGGACGGCGACGAGCGCGTGTGGAGGTCGATCGCCCCGCGGAAGAGCTCGTGACAGCGGGCCATCACGCCTGGCCCCTCACCGCGCGGGAGCGAGCCAGTCGGCCAGCTCGCGGAGCGTCGGGAACTCCCGGTCCACGCGGGCGCCGTCGTCCGGGGTGTCCCCGTTGCGGTTGATCCACGCCTGCGGGATGCCCTGGGCGCGAGCCGGCACCATGTCGTGGAAGTAACCCTGGCCCACGTGGAGCCAGCGCCGCGCGCCGATGGCCCGGCGCGCGGCTTCGAAGTGCGGGCGCGCGGGCTTGTACGCGCGCACCTGCTGCGCGGTGACGAGGAGCTCGAAGGCCACGGTGAGATGCCGCCGGGTCCCGGCCAGGAGGTCATCGTCGACGTTCGACAGGATGCCGAGGGCGTAGCCCGCGCCGTGGAGGCGCTCGAGCGCCGCGTTGGTGTCGGCGAACGGCACCCAGTCCGGGAGGCTCTCCGCCAGGAACGACGCGCGCGCGGGATCGAGGCGCCAGCCGAGGCGCGCCGCGACGCCCTGCGCGGACTCCGCCAGCACCTCCCGATACGGCCGGTACCCGCCGGCCTCGACTTCCCGCTCCGCGGCCATGTACGCGCGGATGATCGCCGCCCGCTCGAGGCGGAGGCCGTCGGCCCACGCCGCCCGCATGATCGCGGTGGCGAGCCCGCCCTCCCAGTCGACGAGGGTGCCGTAGCAGTCGAACGTCAGGACGTCGTACGGCCGGGCGGTCGTCATGCTACGGGAGCCAGTCGCGGAGCGGCCGGACGCGGATGCCCGCCTTGTCGAGGGCCGCGCGGACCGCGCGGACGATGCGCTCGGCGCCCGGCGTGTCGCCGTGGCAGCAGATCGTCTGCACGGAGAGGTCGATATCGACGCCGTCGATCGTCCGCACCTTGCCCTCGGCCGCCATCCGGACGGCCTGCGCGGCAGCCTTCTCGGGGTCGGTGATGAGCGCGCCCGCCTTCCGCCGCGAGACCAGCGTCCCGTCCACCTCGTAGGCGCGGTCGGCGAATCCCTCGGAGGCGACCCGGATGCCCATCTTCCGGCAGTGCGCGTCGTACTTGCCCGAGGCGAGCGTCATGAGGATGAGGCCGCCGCCGGAGTCCCGGGCGGCCTGCCCGATCGCCTCGGCGATCCCTTCCTGCTGCTCGGCCATCGTGTAGAGGATGCCGTGGGGCTTCACGTGCTGGAGGTCGGTCCCCGCGGCCCGCGCGAACTCGCGGACGGCACCCGTCTGGTAGCAGACGTAGTCGCGCAGCTCCGCGGGGGTCACGTCCATGACCCGGCGCCCGAAGCCCATCAGGTCCGGCAGCGACGGGTGCGCCCCGAGCGCGACGCCGTGCTGGAGCGCGAGCGCCACGGTCTTCCGGATGACGTGCGGGTCCCCGCCGTGGAAGCCGCACGCGATGTTGGCCGACGTGATGTGCGGCATGATGGCCTCGTCGGCCCCGAGGGTCCAGCGCCCGTACGACTCGCCCATGTCGCAGTTGAGGTCGATCGTGTGAGCCATCGCTCCACTCCTTTCGGCGCCGCGGATCGGCGCCGCGCCGCCGCCGTCAGTCCCTCATCCCTCGATCGCGCGCGCGAGCCAGGCTGCCTCCGCCGCCCGCGCGGCGTGGGCCTCGGCGAGAGCCACCCGCCGGAACCGGATCCGGTGGCCCGGCCGGGTCTGGCCGATCGCCCCGATGTCCACGCCGATGACGGTGGCGATCTTGGTGTAGCCGCCGGTCGTCTGGCGGTCGACGAGGAGCACGATCGGCTGCCGCTCGCCGGGCACCTGGATCCCGCCGAGCGGGATGCCGTCCGAGACGATGTCGTGGCCGCGCACGTGCGGAATCTCCGGTCCACTCAGACGATACCCCATCCGGTCCGCCTGGGGCGTGACGTCGTAGAGCCCCTCGAGGAAGGCACGGATGCCCTCGGCCGTGAAGCGGTCGTCCTGCGGACCGAGGATGACGCGGCACTCTCGCTCGGCGGGGTACGGCGGGCGGCGGGTCTCCGGAACCGTCCGGCCCTCACGCACCGCGCCGGCCGCCGCGCCGACGGGCAGCGCGTCCCCCTTCTGGAGCGCGCGGCCGCCGATCCCGCCGAGACGGCCGCGGAGATACGTCGCGCGAGACCCAAGCGCCGGCGGGACGTCGATGCCGCCGGCGACGGCCAGGTAGGCGCGGCATCCCGCGCTCGCCATCTGGAAGCCGCAGACGTCGCCGGGACGGACCGGCACCGCGGTCCAGGGCGGCGCCGCCTGGCCGTTCACGGTGAAGCCCATCGGCGCGCCGGTCACCGCGACCGTGGCCGCCTGTCGCACCTCGAGCCGGGGACCCTTGATGGTGCACTCGAGCGCCGCGGCGCCGTCCGGGTTGCCCACGAGGCGGTTTGCGACCAAGAACGCGACCCGATCCATCGGCCCCGACGGCGGCACGCCGACGCGCTGGTGGCCAAAGCGTCCGAGGTCCTGCACCGTCGTGAGGAGCCCGGGGTCGGCGACGAACAGCGCGCTCACCGGCGCCTCACGCCTCCGCCTCGATGCGCGGGCGGTAGGTCCCGGCCGCCACCTCGGCGGCGATCCGGTCGAACTCGGCGCCATCGATGGGGCGGAAGCGGACGTGGTCCCCCGCGCGGAGGAGGATCGGCTCGGTCGCGGCCGGATCGTAGAGGCGGAGCGGCGTCCGCCCGAGAAGCCAGAAGCCGCCCGGGCTCTCGACGGAATAGATGGAGGTCTGCGTTCCGCCGATGGCGACGCTCCCGGCGGGCGTCTTCGTGCGGGGCCGGTCGAGCCGCGGGATCGTCAGCCGCGCCGGCTGCCCCGCCATGTACGGCAGGCCCGGGGTGAAGCCGACGAAGTAGACGTAGTGCTCCGCGCCCGCGTGGAGGCGCACGACCTCCTCCGGAGTGAGCTCGAGGCGCCGCGCGACCTCCTCGAGGTCGGGACCGTGGGCGCCCCCGTACGCGCACGGGAGCTCGACCCGACGGCCCGGCGGGGGCGTCGCGTTCGCGAGGCGCGCCGACAGGTCGAGGAGCGAGGCCTCGAGCGTCGCCCACGGCAAGACCAGCGGGTCGTAGTAGACGAGCAGCGACCGGAACGTCGGCACCGTGTCGACCAGGCCAGGCAGCCGGGCGTCAAGGAGGAGCCGCTCGAGCGTCAGCGCACGCGCGTTGGCCTCCCGCGAGATGTCGTCGGCGAGCTCCACCGACACGGCCGCGTCCCCGGCGGACAGCAGACGCGGCGCGGCGTAGAGACCCATCGGCCGAGGGGGCGGCGGGGTGGCGGCTAGAGCGCCGCGAGCGCGTGGTCGGGGAGATCCGAGATGAACATGTGCCCCGGCGCGTGCGTGATGACGAGGGGCGGCTTGGCCTCGAGCGCCACCGCCTGGGGGGTCACACCGCAGGCCCAGAACACCGGCTCCTCGCCGGCCAGGAGCGTGGGCGGCTCGCCCCAGTCGGGCTTCATGACGTCGGCGATCCCGATGCGTGCCGGATCGCCCACGTGGACCGGCGCGCCGTGCGCCATCGGATACCGCGCCGTGACCGTGACCGCGCGCGGCACGAGGGGCGACGGGATCGGGCGCATCGAGACCACCATCGGTCCCCGGAAGATCCCGGCCGGCCGGCAGGCAAGGCTCGTCCGGAACATGGGCACGATCCGGTGCTCCTCGATGTGCCGCACCGGCACGCCGGACTGGAGGAGGGCCGACTCGAACGTGAAGGAGCAGCCGAGGAGGAAGGCGACGAAGTCGTCGCGCCACTCGCTCGTGATGTCGGTCACCTCGGCGGCGAGGCGCCCGTCACGGTAGATCCGGTACTTCGGGATGTCGGTCCGGAGGTCCGCACCGGCCGCGACACCCGCCGGCTCCGGATTCCCGGGGTCCGTCACCTCGATGAGGGGACACGGCCGGGGATTCCGCTGGCAGAAGACGAGGAAGTCGTAGGCCTGCGCCCGGGGCAGGATCACGAGGTTCGCCTGGACGTAGCCGGGCGCGAGTCCGGCGGTGCCGCCCGTGTAGCGTCCCTGACGGATGGCCTGCCGAATCTCCTTCGGAGTCTTCCCGAGCTCCATCGCGTGGCCTCCTCCGCGCCCTGCGGCGGTCGATGTGCCGGCCATTATGGCGCACCCCTCCCGGGCCGGCAACGGCGCCCGGGAACGCCGACGGCACGCGGCGTTGGCGAACGCGACACTCCAGAATGCCGGTCTCCTTGACAGGCCCCGCGGACGGGGGGTACGGTCAAGACATGCGAGGGCTGTGGCTCGCGGTGGCCGTGGTGGTGACCACCCTGGGGGTGGCCGGGTCCCTGTACGCGGGGAGCGATCCCACGACGACCCAGGGGACCCTGCCCGCGCCGGCGACGGGCACCCAGCCCGAAGCGCCGCTGGTCCTCTCGATCCGCGCGCTGTCGGTGGGCAAGCCGACCTTCACCGACACCGGTGATCTCGAGCGCGTCCGCGCCTCGACCGGCGCCGGGACGAGCACGTGGCCGCCCGCCTCGACCCAGGTCGGCCGCGGGGTCTACATCAGCGTGATGCCAGGCTGCATTCCGGGAGTGGACGAGCCCTACCTGCCCGGGCGGGGCACGGGCCGTCGCCGCTAGCGCCCCGGGCGCCCCGTACCGTCCTCCCTCCGCTCGCCCCGTGTCCTCCCCGTCGCTTCACCTTCGCATCGCGACGCCGCGCGACGCCGCGGCGATCTGCGGCATCTACAACCAGGGAATCCAGGACCGCGTGGCCACGCTCGAGACTGAGGAGCGGACGCCCGAGGAGCGCGCCCAGTGGCTCGAGGCGCACGGTCCCCGCCATCCCGTGCTCGTCGCCGAGAGCGACGGGCACGTCGTCGGCTGGGCGAGCCTCAACGTCTTCAACGCGCGCCGCGCATACGACCACGTGGCGGATCTCTCGCTCTACGTCGATCGGGACTGGCGCGGGCACGGCGTGGGGCGCCAACTCCTCGAGGCGCTGGTGGCCCGGGCCCGGGAGCTCGGGTATCACAAGCTCGTCCTCGCGGCCTTCCCGTGGAACGCGGCGGGCATGCGCGCGTACGGTCGCGCGGGATTCCGCGAGGTCGGGACCTACCGCGAGCAGGGACGCCTGGACGGGCGCTGGGTCGACACGATCGTCATGGAGAAGATTCTCGAGGGGCCGAACGCGCACTGACGCGACGCGGCCCGGCGGCGGAAGGCCGCCGGGCCCTCGAGCCCCGCGCGCGGATCAGAACGCGGAGAGGTAGCCGGTCGCGTCGAACGTGAGCGCCGCCGGGTCGCCGACCTGCGTCAGGTCGTCCCGCTTCGCAACCTCCGCGAGCAGGTTCTCCGAGACGTCCACCTCGGTGATCTGGAGCGTGTTCTTGATCCGGACGACCCGCGCGTCCTCCACGCGATCGAGCCCGAGGCACGAGAGCGCGACCGCGATCGCCTCCCGGGCCGAGTCGAGCGTCGCGGGCATCTTGCAGCCCGCGGGCGAGCACGCGGTGAGCCCGTTCACGTACGTCGCCTCCCAGTCGATCTTGTCGGCCAGGCGGCGGGTGATGAAGTCGGCGCTCCCGAGCCCGATGGCGTTGCCGTAGGTGTTGGCCGTGAGGTCCGAGACCACGATGAACGTCACCTTCGGGCTCGTGTACGGCGGCTCGAAGAAGGTGCCGTGGCGCCCGATGATGTTCGAGTCCATCCCCGACCCCGAGATGTTCTTGCCCATCTCGTCGACGATCAGGAGATCGATCTGCTCGAAGGGCAGCCGCGCCATCCAGCTCTTGGCCCGGCGCAGGAGCTCGCGCTCGCCCGCCTCCACGTCCGGCGGCAGGAAGGCCTGGACCACCGCGGTCTCGTCGTAGCCGTTCTCGACGACGCCGAGCCCGAACGCGATCCGGGCCTTCCGGAGCACCTCGCGCCCGAACGCCACCACCATCGGCTCGTAGCGGTGACGGACGGCGGCCCGGTGCGCCTGGACGGCGCCCCGGTGCTTCCCGACGCCGATCGTCATCATCTTGAAGAGGCCGGACTCGATCTCGCCGACGAAGTCGGTGTGCGGCTTCACGCGGTTGATGATGCCGATCCAGTCGGCCTCCGACGCGTACCGGTCGAGCCACACCGGCAGGCCGAGCGCCTCGCCCAGCTGGACCACGTCCATCGTGGCCCGCACCGGGCACCCCATCGTGGCCTCGGTGATGCCGTAATGCTCGAGCACCGAGCGCTGCCCCTCGGCGGTGCCGCCGCCGTGGCTGCCCATCGCGGGGAAGATGAACGGCTTCGCGCCGAGGGCCTTCACGTGCTCCACGGCCGCCTTCGCGATCACGTCGATGTTGACGATGCCGCGGCTGCCGACGGCCAAGGCCACGCTCTGCCCGGGTCTGATCGGCAGCGCGAGGCGTCCGAGCGTCTGGCGGACCGCGGCCGGGATGTCCTGGAGCATGGGCCCAGCGAACTGCTGCTTGACCCGGGCCAAGTGGGGGAACGTGGACGCCCGCGGGATGCCGGTCAACTTCATCGTGGTCCTCCTGGGACGAGGGGCTTCTTCACTAGGATTTCCCGAGCTCGTGGGTGACGATCGTGTCCCCGACCTTGGTCTTGCCCTGCCACTGCCAGATCCACTCGGTGGCCGACTCCCGGAAGATCATCCTGCCCTCCGACGTCGGGGTCTCGTCGAGGGCCTCCCGTCGACGATCTTGATCGGTCCGATCTGCGGGACCCCGGACATGCCGGGGGCGGCGATGGGCGTCCGTCGCGTCATCCCGACCGTCCTCTGGCCGCCCCCCGGCCCACCATCGCTCGGCCTCCGGCGGGCTCGCCCCGGCGCGCGCCGGCCGAGCCTGCCTCCCGATCCGCCCGAACGTCACGGCCGATCAGGGCCCGGGATTGCACGCCCGGGAACGCCTCCGGCCACCGTCCTCCGCCGATATACCCTACCCGCCGAACCCTCGCAAGGCCCGCAAATGCGGGAGCTTGGGCCTTGACTTGATCCAACGAGGGCCCCTAGGATAGCGTACTCACCGCACGGGAGGCGCGTGCTCATCCCCAGGCGATCGAACGATTCGAGGCGGCGGCCGCTCCGGCGAGGACCACTGGTCCTCGGGAGCGCCGTGCTTTTGCTCTCGAGCTGTAGCTTCCTCGGTGGCCGGCCGAACACGGTCGCGCCCGCCGCCAAGCTCTACGAGGACGGCGAGCGCCTTCTCTATCAGGAGAAGTACCCGGCTTCCCGGGAGCAGTTCTCCTGGCTGGTCGAGCGGCATCCCGAGTCGGATCTCGCGCCCGTGGCGCGCTTCCTCATCGGCGAGACCTACTTCCGGAGCAAGGACTACGAGAAGGCGGCGCCGGAGTTCGAGGCGTTCGTCACGCTCTACCCGAGCAACCAGATCGCGGACCTCGGCCAGTACCGGCTCGCGCGCTCCTACTTCGACCAGATGCCGACGGTCGAGCGGGACCAGAAACTCACCGCGCAAGCGCTCACCGAGTTCCAGAAACTGATCCGGCTCTACCCTGAGAGCCGCTACGCCCCCGACGCGATCGTCAAGATCGAGGCCTGCCGGCTCCGGCTGGCCCAGAAGGAGCTCTGGATCGCGTCGTTCTACATGCGCCAGGGAAAGTATGAGTCGGCGCTGCCGCGGTTCGACGCGGTGCTCAAGGACTACGGCCGCACGCAGGCGGCGCCCGAGGCCCTGTACCAGAAGGCGGACGCCCTGACCCGTCTCGGCCGCAACGACGAGGCCGCGACCGCGCTGAAGCGCCTGGTGGACGAGTTCCCCGCGAGCGAGTGGTCGCGGCGGGTGCGCGAGCGGCAAGCCGCCCGCGGCGCCTAGGCCGCGCGTGCGCGACGCCCCGACCCGACACGTCACGGCAGGCTGCTGACAAGGAGCTCTCATGGCCGAGCGGTTGCTCGAGATCAAGGGCCTGAAGACGCACTTCTTCACCGAAGAGGGCGTCGTCCGCGCGGTGGACGGGATCGACCTGCACATCGACAAGGGCGAGACGCTCGGCATCGTGGGCGAGTCCGGCTGCGGGAAGACGGTCACCGCCCTGTCGGTGATGAAGCTCATCGCCATGCCACCCGGGAAGATCGTCGAGGGCCAGATGCTCTACGGTGGCCGCGACCTGGTCACGCTGCCCCCGGCCCAGATGCGAAAGGTCCGCGGCAAAGAGATCTCGATGGTGTTCCAGGAGCCGATGACCTCGTTGAACCCCGTGTTCACGATCGGCGAGCAGATCGCCGAGGCGGTCCGGCTCCACGAGGGGCTGGGGCGGCGCGCGGCCATGGACAAGACCGTCGACATGCTCAGGCTCGTGCACATCCCGAACCCCGAGCGGCGGATCAAGGAGTATCCGCACCAGCTGTCGGGCGGCATGCGCCAGCGCGTCATGATCGCGATGGCGCTCTCGTGCAACCCGAAGCTCCTGATCGCCGACGAGCCGACCACGGCCCTCGACGTCACCATCCAGGCCCAGATCCTCGAGCTCCTCAACGAGCTCAAGGCCAAGCTCGGCATGGCCGTCATGCTGATCACCCACGACATGGGCGTGATCGCGGAAACGGCCCAGCGGGTGATGGTCATGTACGCCGGGAAGGTGGTGGAGGAGGCGGCGGTCAAGGACCTCTTCAAGGAGCCGCTCCATCCGTACACCCAGGGGCTGCTCCGATCGATCCCGCGCATCGACACCGCCGCGATCCAGAAGAAGCGGCTGGAGGCGATTCCCGGGGTCGTCCCGAGCCTCCTCCATCTCCCGCCGGGGTGCCGGTTCGCTCCGCGGTGCCAGTTCGTGAAGCCGATGTACACGGAGAAGGAGCCCGTGCTCAAGGAAGTCAAACCGGGCCACAAGGTGGCGTGCTGGCTGTACTAGCGGGGGAGACGACGAATGGCCGAGCCGCTGCTCAGCGTCCGGAACCTGGTCAAGTACTTCCCGATCAAGGGCGGCCTCTTCTCGCGGGAGGTCGCGCGCGTCCACGCGGTCGACGGGGTCTCGTTCGACATCAACGCCGGCGAGACTCTCGGGCTGGTGGGTGAGTCCGGCTGCGGGAAGTCGACCACCGGCCGGTGCATCCTCCGTCTGATCGAGCCGACCTCGGGCGAGGTCTGGTTCGAGGGGAAGAACGTCACCACGATGGACAAGCGGTCGCTCCGGGCGCTCCGGCGCGACCTCCAGATCATCTTCCAGGACCCCTACGCGTCGCTGAACCCCCGGATGACCGTCGGGTCCATCGTGGGCGAGGCGCTCATCATCCACAAGCTCGCCAAGACGCGGCGGGAGCGCGAGGAGAAGGTCGCGCACCTCCTGGAGACGGTCGGGCTCCACGCCGACCACATGCGCCGGTATCCCCACGAGTTCTCGGGCGGCCAGCGGCAGCGGATCGGGATCGCCCGGGCGCTCGCGGTCAGCCCGAAGCTCATCGTCTGCGACGAGCCGGTCTCGGCGCTGGACGTCTCGATCCAGGCGCAGGTCATCAACCTCCTCGAGGATCTTCAGAAGCAGTTCAACCTGACGTATCTCTTCATCGCCCACGACCTCTCCGTGGTGGAGCACATCAGCACCCGGGTCGCGGTGATGTACCTCGGGAAGATCGTCGAGGTCGCGTCGGCGAAGGACCTCTACTCGAACCCGCGCCACCCGTACACGGAGGCGCTGCTCTCGGCCGTGCCGATCCCCGACCCCGAGGTCAAGCGCCAGCGGATCCTGCTCGAGGGTGACGTCCCGAGCCCGATCCGGCCGCCGGCCGGCTGTCACTTCCACACGCGCTGCCGGATCCGCCAGGTGCCGGGCCTCTGTCAGGACCAGGAGCCTCGGCTCAAGCAGGGCGCTTCGGGTCACCAGGTGTCCTGCCACTTCCGGGACTAGCCCCGGCCCCCTCCGCCCGGCGCCGCGTCCCGGCCGAGGGCCGGCGCCGCGGTTTCCGGCCCGCCACGACGCCGGACGCGGGGCACGAGCGCCCCGGTCCGCGCAACGTAGTCCGCGTAGCCTGACAGCCCCGTCAGGAGCACCCGCTCTTCCTGGACGATCCGCCGCCGGTACGCGAGGCCAAGGACCAGCGTCCCGAGGGCGGCGGCGACCCAGGCGCGCAGGAGGAGCGCGCTCCCCGCGAAAGCGAGGAGCGCGCCGACGTAGCTCGGGTGGCGGATCACGCGATACGGCCCCTCCTCGACCACGCGCTGCGCGGGCGCGACGCCGACCTCGAGCGTGAACCAGCGGCCGAGCGTGACGATGGCCCAGGTGCGAAGCGCGAGGCCGGCGACCATGGCCAGGAGCCCCGTCGCCCCGACCGCGTCGAGGGGGAGCGCCGCGGGCCGGCGCAGGACGAGCTCGACCAGGGCCGCGGCCTGGGTCGCGTAGACGGCGAGCAGGATGGGAAGGAACGTCCCGCCGTCCACGGACGCCCGCGCGGTGGCGTGGAGCCGGTAGGACGGCTGGAGCACGTTCGCCAGGACGCCGAAGGCGACGACGGCCCAGAGCGCGGGCCGCCCGAGCGCCTCCGGCCACCACCACAGGATGGGACCCCCGACGGCGCCCCACAAGAGGAAGGCCTGTCCGACCCGCCACGCGATCGCCTTCGCCGTCATTCCGTCTTCTCCTTCCAGGTCCGGAGCACCTCGCGGCGGCTCGCCTCGTCCCACTCGGGCGCGAGCGCCCGCCACTTGTGCTGCCCCTCGCGCCGACCGCGCGCGAACTCGGCCCGGCACTGCCGCTCGGCCCAGCCCTCGCGCATCACGGAGAGGCGGAGCGCGCCCAGCCGGCGGGACCGCCGCTTCGCCGCGTACTCGACGTTGACGTGGCCCAGCGCCTCGTCGACCGCTCGCGCGAACGCCTCCACGCCGATGTCGTCGAGTCCGGCCCCGCGCGGCTCGACGAGGAGGTCGTAGCGGCACGCGTCGACGTCGGGAATCATCCGGAGCTGCCAGAGCTCGACGCCGGTCGCGGCCTCGGCCGCCCGGACCGCCGTCTGCACGTGATTCAGATGGAGCTTCTCGCCGGTGAGGCTCGTCATGTCGCGGCCCTTCCGGACGAAGGCCAGGAGGGGCGTCCGGCGGTGGAAGCCCCGGACCTCGACGACGTCGTTCAGGTCATAGCGATAGAGCCCGCCGTCCGTGGTGAGCATCACACCGTAGCGGCGGCCCAACTCCAGCTCGTGCGCGAGGACGATCGGCGGATCGGCCCGGTCCATCGCCTCCTCCGGGACGAACTCGTAGAAGGCCGACTCGACGGCCAGGACGCCGGCCGCCGTGCCGTCGGCGAGCGGCACGGTCACGCGCCCCTCGCTCGCGACCAGCCCGAGGTCGCGCCGCGGCGCGGGGCCGTAGTCGGCGTCGAGCCGCTCCGCGTGGCGCCCCGCGTGTCCCCCGAGCCAGCAGCCGACGAGGGCGAGGTCGGGCCAGGCGTCCCCGAGATGGAGCGCTCCGCGCGCGCGGGCCGCCGCGGTCAGGGCGCGCGCCCGGACGGGATCGGCGCGCAACGCGGCGCCGAGCGCCCGGCGGACAGCCCGGGTGTCCCACCCCGGCTCCGCGTGGACGGTGGGCCACGGGATCCCGAGCGTGCCGTCGTGGATCGCGCGGAGGAGCGTGTCGGTCTGCTCCCGCGCGAGCGCCGCGAGCCGGAGGAGCGTCGTCGGGTTCGGCGTCCCGATCGTGGAGACGGATCGCGCGAGAGCCAGGCGCAGGAGGACGAAGGCGCGCGCGTCATGGTCGACGATCAGGTGCGCGGCGTAGGGCGCGGCCTGACCTCGCCGGGCCAGGAACGGCAACCGCCGCTGGAGCAGACCGGACATCGCGCCGAACGGCACTCCCCCGGGTGTCGCCCCCTCGACCGCTGGGCTCACGACCGTCAGGAGCGCGCCGTCGAGCAACGCCGGGTGGTCCCGGGCCGCCCAGGCCAGCCAGAGGCGGACGAGGGCCGCCATGCGGGCGAGCCCGGAGGCGGTCACCGGCACCAGCTTGGGCTCGGCCGTGGTCCCGCTGGTCGTCGCGAAGGCGACCACCGGCTCGGCGGTGAGCACCGCCGGCTCGCCGGCCACGATGCGGCCGACGTACGGTCGGACACCCTCGTAGTCCCGCACCGGGACGGCGTGGCGGTAGGCGGCCGCGTCCGGAATCGCGGCGAAGCCGTGCTCCCGCCCGAAGGCGGTGCCCGCGTTCCGCGCGAGGAGCGCCCGCAGCACCTTCGCCTGGGCCTCCGCCGGCCGCGCGGTCGCCCGCTCGAAGTGGGTGGCGTGCGGCCAGGTCGCCGCGCGGAGCCCGGCCGCCAGGAGCGCGCCCATCAGGCCGCCAGCTCGACCACGGCCCGGGCGTGGCGCCGCAGCCGATCGACGCGCACCCTGACGCCCCAGCCCGGCCCCGAGAGGAGCGGGGCCTCGCCCCCATGTCCGAACCGGAGCCCGTCGTCCGTCACGTCCTCGACGAGCAAGAGCGTGCCGTACGACCCTTCCACGAAGACAACGCGCTCGAGTCCGGCCGCCAGGTGCCGGCCGGCGGCCGCGAGGATCGCGGTCTCGCCGACGTGGCTGCCGACCTGGACCTCGAGCCCGGCCGCCGCGGCGCGCCGCGCGATCGCCACCGAGCGCGCGAAGCCGCCGCACTTCGAGACGCGCACGTTGATCGCGTCGACGGCGCCGGTCGCGATGAGAGCGTCCACGTCGGCCAGCGTCACCGCGGATTCGTCCGCCACCAGCGGCAGCGGGCTGTCCACGCGCACGCGCGCCATGGTCTCCGGGCAGCCGGGGGCGATCGGCTGCTCGACGCTCGCCACGCCGCACCGGGCCAGCGCGTCGAGCGCCGGACGCGCCTCGGCCGGGCTCCAGGCGCCGTTGGCGTCCACCCGGATCGTCGCGTCGGGTCCCAGGGCCGCGCGGACCGCGCGGACCCGGGCCACATCGTCGCCGATCCCGACCTTGACCTTCACCTGTCGGAGTCCCGCCAGCCGGGCCCAGCGAGCCTGGCGCGCCGCCTCGGCGGGCGTCCCGGCGCTGATCGCGCCGCCGTAGACGACGGCGCGCCGGCGAGGCGGCAGGAGGACGCTCGCGGAGCGACGACGGCGCCGAAGGGCCCAGTCGACGATGGCCAGCTCGAGCGCGGCGCGCGCCGCGTGGTGACGACCCGCGGCCGGCGCGCTGTCGGGCACGAGGCCCGGGACGACCTCGAGGGCCTCGGGGCTCTCGAGGTCGGGCGCCGCGAGCCCGGCGACCGCGGGCCAGAGGACCCGGGCGAGGTGCGCCACGACGTCCTCGGGCGTCTCCCCCGTCACGTACGGCCGCGGCGCCGCCTCGCCGAAGCCCTCGACCCCGTCCGCGTCCTGGACGCGGACGACGACCGAGTCGCTCCAGGCCCGCCCGGCGAGACTGTGGCGGACCGTCGTGAGAAACGGGATGCGGAGCCGGTACACCGTGGCGCTCACGAGCCGCATGGCGCGCCCTCCCCTTCCGTCAGCGCGAGCGTCTCCTCCCGGAAGTACCGCCGGAGGAACACGTTCTCGCGGAGCGTCATCTCGACGATCGCGAGCCCGTCCTCGTCGGCGAGCCCGTAGTAGCGGGCATAGGTCTCGAGGTCCTCGAGACCCTCGGCGGCGTGCTGGACGTCGACGTCGGCGTGCTCGGTCCACCAGCGGAGCGTCGTCGGGCCGAGCCCGCGGTGGGCCGCCAGGAAGGCGGCGACAGGGCCGGCCAGCCGCGCCAGCATGTACTCGAACGCCACCACCTCGCAGAAGGCCGCGAGCCCGACCTCGCCCAGGGTCCGGTAGAGCACGGGCTCGACGACGACGCGGCGGATGTCGTCGGCGGCCTGCGCCTCCAGCTCGGGGAGTCGCGGGCCCAGCCCCGCCCCGACGGCGAGCTGCCGGAGGAGTCCCGGGTGATGGAGCTCCTCCAGGAGGTTGCGGAGCCGGCTCTCGCTGGATGCCGGCGCCGCCACCGCGCAGAGGAAGGCCACATACTCGGTCGCCTTGAGGTGCGTCCGCACGACGTCGGCGACGAACCGGTCGTAGTAGCGGGGCGCCGCGGCGCCCGTCTCGAGCGCGCGGAACGGGCGCGACGCGGCCAGCTCCGCCACCTGAGTCTCCAGAATCGCCTCGATGCGGTCACGCAGGCTCATGCCGGTCCCTCCTCACGCGATGGCGAAGATGCGGTACGCGAGCCAGCCGAGCGCCGCGCCCGCCGGCAGGTCGACGATGTAGTGCTGCTTGGTGAAGAGGCACGAGAGCGCGATCAGCGCGGGGAACGCGAAGGCCCACGCGCCGAGGTGGGGCTGGAGGTAGAGCGCGGTCAAGGTCGCGACCGAGGTGTGCATGCTCGGGAAGCTGTTGGAGCGGGCGTCGATCCGCTGGACGAAGGCCAGGAACCGCTCCGACCACGTCCGGCCGCCGTTGAGCGTCCGCCACGCCTCGGGGGTCGCGACGGGGAACACGATGAAGCACGCCATCTGCATGGCCAGAAGCCCGAGAAAGCTGAGCGCGAGGTACACGAAGTCGCGGGACGACTCGAGCACCCAGTTCGTGTACAGGACGCCCGGCCAGTAGAAGAAGCCGTAGATCCAGGCCCACGCCGGCCAGAAGGGGATGCGGTCGTCGAGCGGAAGCCGGAGCTCCCGCACGGGCCGCAGCGGGTTCCGCTGGCACCAGAAGTAGAACTGGTACCCGCCGACGATCAGGATCGTCCCCAGGAGGAGGTGCACGGCGAAGTCCGTCATGGTCATCTCGGTCCTCCCTCACTGCGATCGGCGCGGCTCGGGGTGACGGTGCGCGAGGCCCGACGCGTCCTGGGCAAGGGCCCGGCCCAGGAGCAGGAACCCCGCGAAGGCGGTCAGATAGGTCGTCGAGAAGCGCCAGAGCAGGTTGTAGTAGGGCGCGATCGTGGCGGGCACGATGTCGGCCATGATCGAGAGCGAGGCGCTCTCGGCGATGCCGGCGCCCCCGGGCGTCGGCGCGAAGAAGACCAGGAAGATGAGCGCCATCTGGGCCTCGACGATCTGCCGCACGGTCCCGCCCTCGACCCCGAGGAAGCGGGCGCAGAGGTACGGCGTCAGCGCCCGAGCGAGAAGGAAGACCACGCTGAGGAGGCAAACCGCCACGAGGGAGGCCCGGCCATGCCGGAGGAACCGCCGGACGTCGTCGCGGTAGGCGTAGAGGAGGTCCACCAGGCGCGCCGTCCGCGCGTCCATCCGGTCGACCGCCGGCGAGAGCGCGGGCGCGCCGGGCGGGCGCCAGTCGCGGAGGGCCGCGGGCCGCCCCACGAGCCGCCAGACCGCGCGCGACAGCGCGGCCAGCACGCGGCGGCAGAGATCCGGCCACGTCGCCCCGACGAGGAGCATCGCGGCGATGGCGGTGAGCGCCCAGACCGGCGCGAGGAAGAGGAGGCCGCTCGCGGCGATCCCGGAGATGAGGAGCGAGTAGAGCCCCAGCAGGAGGAGCCCGATCAGCGTGCCCATGAAGGACAGGAGCGTCGCCGTGAGGCCGGTCCCGACGGGGACGCCCCCGCCCCGCTTCAGCATGTAGATCTGCCCGGGGCCGCCCCCGGACTGCGACGGCGTCAGGAGGGCGACGGCGACGTTCGCGAACTCGGACTGGAGGCACACCCAGAACGACACGCCGGGATGGAGGACGCGGCAGATGAGCCAGACGCGCGCAGCCGACGCGAGGCTCTCGATCGGCAGGACGAGGAGCAGCGGGAGGAAGTAGCGCCAGTGGAGGTCGGCGAGCCGCGGCGCGGGGACGCCCGACGCGCGTCCGAACAGCCAGCCGAACACTCCCACGGTCAGGCCCAGGAAGGCGAGCCCGCCCAGGAGGAGCCGGCCTCGCGACATCGCCGGCATGGTCGACATCTCTCGCTGGTCCATGACCGCCACCCCAGTCGTGCTCATCGCCCCTCCCTTGCGCCGGCTGTGCCGTCACGCATGCACCCAGGTGGGGCAATCGGGGTGCCATGACAAAAGTGTCAACTATAACAAGGCGTTACGGTCGTGGTCCACGATCACCCACTGACTCCACCGGGTGTGGCGGCGGCAATGGTGGGTGAAACTTCGCCACCCCCGGAGTAGGATGGGCCCCCATGGCCACCCCGCGCCTGGCCGAGCTACTCGGGGACAGCCCGGGGATGCGCGCCCTCCGGGAGACGGCGACGCGACTGCTACAGCGGCAGTCAGAGCGCGACCGGTCGCCGTCGGGCGGCGGGCCGCCGCCGGCGGGCCGCCTGCCACCGGTGCTGATCCAGGGCGAGACGGGGGTCGGCAAGGGGCTACTCGCGCGAGCCCTCCACCGCGCGGGGCCGCGGGCGGCCGGGCCCTTCGTCGACGTGAACTGCGCGGCGATTCCCGAGACCCTGCTCGAGGCCGAGCTCTTCGGCTACGAGCGCGGCGCGTTCACGGACGCGCGACATCCGAAGGCCGGTCTCTTCCAGACCGCGAACCACGGCACGATCTTCCTCGACGAGGTGGGCCTCCTCCCGGAGGCGCTCCAGGCCAAGCTCCTGAAGGCGCTCGAGGACCGCGCCGTGCGTCGGCTCGGGAGCACCCGGACCGAGCCGATCGACGTCTGGATCCTCACGGCCAGCAACGAAGACCTGGCGGCGGCCATGCGCGCCCGGCGGTTCCGCGAGGACCTCTATCACCGGCTCGCGGTGATGGTGCTCGGCATCCCGCCGCTGCGGGAGCGAGGCGAGGACATCGTTCGCCTCGCGACCCACTTCCTCGGCCGCGCGTGTGCGGAGTACCGCCTGCCCTCGCGCACCCTCACGCCCGAGGCACGGGCGGCCCTCCTCGCCTACCCGTGGCCCGGGAACGTGCGCGAGGTGGCGAACGTGATGGAGCGGGTTGCGCTCCTGTCCGATGCGCCGGTGGTGACCGCGGAGCTCCTCGGATTGCCGGGGGCTCCCTCGCCGCCGGGCGCGGCCGTTCCGGGGGAAGCGCCGGACGCCGGGGACGCGGGATCGGCGGCGCTCGCCGACGCGCTCGGGAGCGTGGAGCGGGTGCATCTGATGGAGGCGCTTCGCCAGACGGGGGACAACGTCACGCGGGCCGCCGCGCGTCTCGGAATCTCGCGGGACACGCTCCGATATCGCATGGCCAAGCACGGCATGAGTCGTGAGGCTCCCGCGCGCCCGGCGGCGGCGCGGAGCCGGTCCGCCCGCGTCGAGCCGCCGGCCGCGGCCGGCGGGCGGGCCGTGCCCGCGGGCGCGGCCGCCAGGGATACCGGGGCGGGGCCCACCACCGAGGGAGGCGGGCCACTGGCCGTGCGGTGGGAAGGCCGGCGCCTCGCGTTCCTCCGGAGCGCGCTCGTTCTGCCGGTCGACGCCGATCCCGGATGGAGCCCGAGCCGCGGGCTCGAGACGCTGGTCGAGAAGATCCAGACCTTCGGCGGCGCGATCGAGGAGATGAGCCCGACGGGCATCGTCGCGACCTTCGGGCTCGAGCCGATCGAAGACGCCCCGCAGCGCGCCGCCCTCGCCGCGACGGCGGTGCACAAGGCCGCGGAGCGGGCGGGAGGCGGCGATGGCGCGGCGGTCGGCGTGCGCTCGGGGATCGCCTTCCGGCGCGTCCTCGTCGGGACCTCGCGCAGCGGGATCCAGATCGATCTGGACGGCAAGCGCGAGGCCTGGGCGGTGCTCGACGCACTCCTCGGCGCCGCCGAGCCCGGCGCCATCCTCGTCGAGGAGGCCGCGGCAACCCTCCTCTCCCGCCACTTCGACCTCGTGCCGGTCGGCAGCGCCCGCGCGGGCGGCCCGGTCCACCGCCTGGCCACCGAGCGGCGGGGCCCGAGCGCCGGACGGCGGCCTCCGACGTTCGTGGGGCGCGGACGCGAGCTCGGGCTCCTCTGGAGCCGGCTCGAGGACGCGCTCCGGGGCCACGGACAGGTGGTCGGGCTGGTGGGCGAGGCCGGCATCGGGAAGTCGCGCCTGCTGCACGAGTTCCGCGAGCGCGTCCTCGCCGAGCCGGAGCGCCGAGTCACCTACCTCGAGGGACGGTGCCACTCGTACGCCCGCGCCGTTCCCTACGTGCCGGTCATGGACGTCCTCCGCGCCAACTTTCGCGTCGCCGAGAGCGACAACCCGGAGACCACCGCCGAGAAGATCCGCGCGGGGCTGGGCGAGGTGGGCATCGAGACCGCCGCGGCCGTCCCCTACCTCTTCCGCCTCTTCGGGCTCCCGGAAGGCGCCGACGCGCCCGCCGAGCTCCCCTCGGCCGTCAAGGCCCGCACCTTCGAGGTGCTGCGTCAGCTCATCCTCCTCGGCGCCCGCCGGCGGCCGATCCTCTTCGTCGTCGAGGACCTCCACTGGATCGACTCCACCTCCGAGGAGTGCTTCACCGCGCTCATGGACAGCGCCGCCAAGGCGTCAGCCATGTGCATCGTGACCTACCGGCCGGGCTACCGCGCGCCGTGGATGGACCGCTCGTACGTCACCCAGGTCGCCCTGCCCCCGCTCTCGCGCGAGGAGAGCCTGAGCGTGGTCCGCTCGATCCGGCGGGCCGACGCCGTGCCCGACCGGATGGCCGAGGTGATCCTGGAGAAGGCGGAAGGCAACCCCTTCTTCCTGGAAGAGCTGTCGCGTGCGGTCGAGGGCGCGATCGATCTCCCGGCGGGCCCCGCCGTGCCCGACACCATCCAGGAGGTGCTCCTCGCCCGGATCGACCGGCTGGCCGACGAGCCCCGGCGACTCCTGCAAACGGCCGCCGTCGTCGGGCCGGAGGTGCCGCTCCCGTTGCTCCGCGCCGTGTGGGAGGGGGAGCTCGACGTGCATCTCCGCGAGCTCATGCGCCTCGAGTTCCTCTACGCGAAGACCGGCGGCAGCGACCCCCTCTGCGCCTTCACCCACAGCCTCACCCGCGACGTGGCCTACGAGAGCCTGCCGCGCGGACGTCGCCGGGCCCTCCACGGCACGATCGCGCGGGCGCTCGAGGCAATGCACGCCGACCGGCTCGCGGACGTGTACGACCGGCTGGCCCACCACTACGGGCGGACGGACGAGGCGGCCCGGGCGGTCCACTATCTGACGCTGCTCGCCGACAAGGCGGTCGCGGCGAACGCCCACACGGAGGCGGTCCGGATCCTCGAGGAGGCGCGGGCCCACGTGGACCGCCTGCCCGCTGGCGAGCAGGACCGGCGGCGACTCGAGCTCGCGCTCCGCCAGGCCTACTCCCTGATCCCGCTCGGCCTCTTCCAGGACGTCGTGGATCTCCTCCTCCGTCACCAGGTGGCGCTGGAGAACCTCGACGACCCTCGGCTCGCCGGGTCCTATCACTTCCTGCTCGGGCGGAGCTACCTGTTCCTCGGCGACCAGCGACAGGCCTCGGACCACCTCGAGCTCGGGCTCGGGGAAGCGATGCGCGGCGACGACGAGACGACACGGGGACGGATCCACTACGTGCTCGCCCAGCACGCCGCGATGGCCGGCCATCCGCGCGACGGTCTCGGGCATGCGCGCCAGGCCATCCAGTTCCTCGAGCGGACCGTCGAGCCGTGGTGGATCGGCCCCGCCCACTGGGCGCTCGGGCTGAACCACACGGTTCTCGGGGAATTCGACGCCGCCCTCGCGGCCCAGGCGCGGGCGACGGCCCACGGCCACGCCGTGGGCGATCCGCAGATCATCGCCTCCGCGCACTGGGCGAGTGGGCTCGTCCACGTGTGCCGGGGCGACTGGGAGACGGCGATCCGGAGCTGCGAGGAGGCGCTCGCGCTCTCGCCCGACCCCTTGAACACGGCGATGGCCCTCGGGTGGCTCGGCGTGGCGTGGCTCGAGCGGGGGGAGCTCGGCCAGGCCGTCCCGCGGCTCGAGGAGGCCCTCCGTCTCCACGAGCAGTTCGGGTTCCGGCAAGCGCAAGCCTGGTTCTCGACGTTTCTCGCCGAGGCGCACCAGCGCGCGCAGCGGCTCGAGACCGCCCTCGAGCTCGCGAGCCAGGGACTCGACCTCGCCAGGGCCACCCGGATGCCGCAGGGCACCGGCTGGGCCGAGCGCACGCTCGGCCACATCGCTCAGGCCCGGGGGGCCCTCGGAGACGCGGAGGACCATCTCCGCGAGGCGCTCCGCGTCTTCGAGCTCGTGGAGGCGCGCTTCGAGATCGCCCGCACCCGCCTCGACCTCGCCGCGCTCGCGCGCGCGCGTGGCCAGTCGGTCGCGTGCGCGGAACACCTGGCCGAGGCGCACCGGGAGTTCCGGGCCCTCGCCGTCCCGCGATGGGTCGAGCGGGCGGAAGCATGCGCGCGCGACTGGGGCCTCGCCCTCTCGCGGTAGACTGGCGGGCGTGTCGCTCGACATCGAGCCCCTGACCCCGGCGGGCGTGCAGGCCCACCGCCACGTTCTGGCCGCCCTCCTCCGCGACGCGGTGGACAGCGGCGCGTCCGTCGGTTTCCTCCCGCCGCTCTCCGACGCCGAGGCGGTCGCGTACTGGGACACCGTCGCGGCCGCCGTCGACGAGGGCTCGCGGCTGGCCCTGGTCGCCCACGATCAGGCCCTGGGGCTCGTGGGCTCCGCCCAGCTCGACCTCGCGATGCGCGCGAACGCCCGGCATCGGGCCGAGGTGTCGAAGGTGATGGTCCACCAGCGGGCCCGCCGCCGCGGGGTCGGCCGCGCCCTCATGCTCGCGCTCGAGGATCACGCCCGCCGGCTCGGGCGCACGACGCTCATCCTCGACACGCGCCAGGGGGATCCGTCGGAGACGCTGTACCGGTCGCTCGGCTGGACGTTCGCCGGCGCGATCCCCGCGTACGCCCGCAGCGCCTCCGGCGCCCTCGACGCGACGGCCTACTACTACAAGCTCCTCGACCGGGCCCCCTGACCGGGCCCGCCGGCCCTCAGGCCAGAGGCTCGCTGGCTGGCTCGACGGAGCCCGGCGTCTCCGCGCCCCGCCCGAGGGCGGCGTAGGCGGCGAGGCGCGCGTCCCGCCGCTGCGCGACGAAGCGCAGGAGGCGCGCCTCCGTCTCGCGCCGCGTGTACGTCCGCTCGAACAGCCAGCGGAGCCCCGCCTCGAGCTCCTCGACCGTCATGCGCTTCGGGCGGTAGGTCACGTCGAAGAGCGTGCACCGGTCCCAGTACCGCTCCTGGAGGAGGCGGCCCTCGCGGCGGAGCCGCGCGTGGAGCGGCGTGCCCGGGAACGGCGTCAGGACCGTGTACTGCACCTCCGCCAGCCCGGAGCTCCGGACGAACTCCAGCACGTCGCCGAAGACGTCGGGCGTGTGGGCGTCGAGGCCCAGGATGAAGCAGCCGTTGACGCTCACCCCGCGCGACTGGAGCGTGTCGATGGCCCGCCGGAGGCGCGGCGCCTGGCGCCGCTTCCACTCGGCGGGGTCCAGGCCCGTCAGGTCGTCGGCCCGCGGGCTCTCGAAGCCGATGAGGAGCTGGCGACAACCGGAGGCGGCGAGCCGGGCGCAGAGCCGGGGGTCGTCGGCCACGGAAACATCGGTCTCCGTGAAGTAGCGGATCCCCTCCGGCGTCACCGCGCGAAGGAACTCGTCGGTCCAGCGCCGGTCGAGGAAGCTGTTGTCGTCCGCCAGCTCGAAGAACGGCTCCGCGACGTGGGGACGCGCCGCCCGGATCTCGGCGATCACGCGGTCCACCGGCTTCTGGTTGAAGCGCGACGTGATCCGGAGGCTCGCCGCGCAGAACTCGCAGGCGCGCGGGCAGCCCCGTGAGGTCTGGACCGTGACCCGGTTGTACGGGCGCCCCGCGAGGAGGTCGAAGCGGGGCGCGGCGTAGAGGTCGGGCTCGAAGACCCGCTCGCGCGCCCCCTGGTAGACGCGCGCGAGCCGGCCCTGCTCGGCGTCCGCCACGAGCCGCGGCCACGCGCCCTCGGCGCCGCCCACCACCACGGCGTCGGCGTGCTGGAGCGCCTCGTCGGGCAGGAGTGACACGTGAAGGCCCCCCAGCACGACGGGGGTGCCGCGCGCCCGGAAGCGGCCCGCCAGCTCGTACGCCGCGTCGATCCGGGCTGTGAAGCTCGAGATCCCGACGAGGTCGAACTCCGGCACGGGCTCGATGCTCCGGAGGTCGTCCACCTCGAGGTAGTGGACGTCATGCCCCGGGGGCGTGAGCCCGGCCACGGTGAGGAGCCCGAGGCTCGGCAGCTGCGCGATGACGCGACCCCGCCGGACGAAGCCCGGCAGCGTGACCCCGAGCGCCGCAAGCTCGGCCGTGCGGACGCGGACGCCGCTCATCGCGATCAGCCCGATCCTCACGGGACGGCTCCGTCGCTCGCGCCCAGGGCGCGTCCGGGCAGCCCGGCCGCCAGGAGGCCGACCGCGCCGATCAGCGCCAGCACGGGAGCCGGCAGGAGATAGCATCCGGGTCCCCAGAACGCCCCCAGGACGAGGACGCACGGGAGCGCCACCGTGCCGAAGAGGAGGCAGCGACACCCCGCGCGCCGCGTGGCGCGGCTCCATCGCGTCCTCGCCATCCACGGGATGTAGAGGAGGTTCAGCACCGGCAGCGCGATCGCGGCGATGTGCCCGAGCCGCACGAGCCGCCGCGGGAGGTCGTCGAACGCGCGGAACCCCGGCGGCGGGGCCACGGGCCCGCCGAAGGACCAGAGCCCGAGCACGGCGCCGCCAGCCATGCTGATCCCGATCATCCACCACGCGACCCGGACGTTGACGTGCCCCGGGGGCCGCCCCGTCCGATTCGCGCCGCTCACCAGCCCAGCCTCTCTGTCCATGGTGTCCTGCTTGCACTCTCAGGGAGGGCAATGGGGATGCCACCAGGCGCAATCAACGAAAAAACAGGAGGTTGCGATGGCCATCGGGCTACCGATCCAGGCCGGTGTGGTGGGGGAACCCCCAATCTGGGTGGGGGAGCGGCGCATGGGAACGGGTCACTCCAGCCGCCCCAACGGGCGTAAGATACCGCCACCCATGGGCCCGCTCGCCGCGCTCCTCGGCGACTCGCCCGCCATCAAGGCGCTTCGGGAGAAGGTCGCCCGGCTCCTTCAGCACCCGTCCGACCGCGGGCGACTGCCGCCGGTCCTCATACAGGGCGAGACCGGCACCGGCAAGGGTCTGCTCGCCGACGTCCTCCATCGCGAGGGGCCTCGGGCGGACCAGCCATTCGTCCCCGTCAACTGCGCCGCCATCCCCTTGAACCTGCTCGAGGCGGAGCTGTTCGGCTTCGAGCGAGGCGCGTTCACGGACGCGCGACAGCCGAAGCCCGGGCTGTTCCAGGCGGCCAACCGGGGCACGCTCTTCCTCGACGAGATCGGAGAGCTGCCGCTCGAGCTCCAGGCGAAGCTCCTCAAGGTCCTGGAGGACCGCACCGTGCGCCGGCTGGGCGCCACGCGCTCGGAGCCGGTCGACGTCTGGATCGTCACGGCGAGCAACGAGGACCTGGAGGCCGCGGTGCGCGAGCGCAAGTTCCGCGAGGACCTCTACCACCGCCTCGCCGTCTTTCCCCTGCGCATGCCGCCGCTCCGCGAGCGCGGCCACGACGTCATCCTCCTCGGCGAGCACTTCCTCCGGCAGGCCTGCGCCGAGTACGCGCTGCCGGTGAAGTCGCTCGCGCCCGACGCGCGCGCCGCGCTCCTCGCGCATCCGTGGAAGGGCAACGTCCGCGAGTTGACGAACACGATGGAGCGCGTCGCGGTCCTGGTCGACGCCCCGGTCGTGACGGCGGTCATGCTGGACCTGTCGGTTCCGCCGGACCGCGTCGAGGCCTCGGGCAAGGCGCCGTCGGACTCCGCCCCCTCGAGCCGGGCGCTCGGCGAAACGCTGGACGCCGTCGAGCGGCACCGGCTCCTCGAAGCGCTCGACGAGACCTTCTGGAACGTGACGCGCGCCGCCCGCCGGCTCGGGATCTCGCGCGATACCCTGCGCTACCGGATCGAGAAGCACGGGCTCCGGTCGGGCGGGCGGCGGTCCGCAGCCGAACCGCCGCCCACCGCCGAGCTGACACCGGCGCCGCCGCCTCGCCCGCCGGTCACCCCGGAGGCGCCGGCCGCCGCGATCCGCTGGGAGCAGCGGCGCGTGACGCTCCTCCGGGCCGTGATCGATGGCCCACCGCTCGCGGACGACCGGCTGTATCCGACCCGGCTGATCGAAGCGCTCCAGGAGAAGGCGCTGACCTTCGGGGGCCGCGTGGAGGACCTCGGTCCCACCGGGATCGTGGCCAGCTTCGGGCTCGAGCCCGTCGAGGACGCGACCCGCCGGGCCGCGCACGCGGCGGTGGCGATCCGCAAGGCCGTCGAGCGCGAGAGGCGCGCCGAACCCCCGATCACGGTGCGCATGGGCATCCACGTGACCCAGCTCCTCGTCGGGCACGCCGGGCGCGACATTCGGCTCGAGCTGGACGGCAAGCGTCGGGCCTGGGACGCGCTCGAGCGGCTCGTCCTGCGGGCCGATCCGGACCGGACGGTCGTGTCCGAGGCCGCGGGCCCGTTCCTGGACCGGCGGTTCGCGCTCGTGCTCCTCCCGGCGCCCGGGCCCGGCGACACCCCGGTCTATCGTCTCGACGGCGTCGAGCGGGGCGGCCTCGGGTCGGGCCGGCGGCTCACGGTCCTGGCGGGGCGCGGCCGCGAGCTGGAGTTCCTGCGGGACCGGCTCGCCTCCGCGGCCGAGGGGCGCGGCCAGGTGGTGGGCATCGTGGGCGAGGCCGGCATCGGCAAGTCGCGCCTCCTGCACGAGCTCCGGAAGAGCCTCCGGGGCGAGCGCGTCGCCTGGTTCGAGGGCCACTGCCCCTCGTACGGGAGCGCCGTGCCCTACCTGCCCGTCATCGCGATCCTCCGGCGGAGCTTCCACATCGCCGAGAGCGACAGCCCGGCCTCGACGGCGCGCAAGGTCCGGTCGAGGCTCGAGGAGCTCGGCATGGACCCGGAGGAGTACGCCGTCTACCTCCACCATCTCCTCGGCGTGAAGCACGAGACGGAGCGCCTCAGCATGCTCACGCCCGAGGCCATCCGGGCCCGGACCGTCGACGCCCTTCGCCAGATGGGCCTCCGCGGCAGCCGACAGCGGCCGACCGTGTACGTCTGCGAAGACCTCCAGTGGATCGACCGCACGTCCGAGGAGTGCCTGCACGCCCTCCTCGAGACCACCACGGGCGCCTCCGTCCTGTCGCTCTTCACGTACCGCCCCGGCTACCACCCGCCCTGGATGAACAAGTCCTACGCGACCCAGCTCGCGCTTCAGCCGCTCTCGCGGGGCGACAGCGAGCAGATCGTCGAGTCCCTGCTGCTGGCCCGCGGCGGCCACGACGCCCTCGCGCCCGCGATCCTCAGCAAGGCCGAGGGCAACCCGTTCTTCCTCGAGGAGCTCTGCCGGACCGTGGCCGAGCAGCCCGACGCGGCCGGCGGGCTCGCGGTGCCGGACACGGTCCAGGAGGCGTTGCGGGCGCGGATCGACCGCCTGCCGGAGGACGTGAAGGACGCCCTCCGCCTGGCCTCGGTCATCGGTCGCGAGGTCCCGTTGCGGCTCCTCCAGGCCGTGTGGCGGGGCCCGGGCGACATCGAGCGGCACCTCCGCGAGCTGACGCGGCTCGAGTTCCTGTTCGAGCAGACCCGGTTCGGCGAGTCCGTCTACGTCTTCAAGCACGCGCTCACGCAGGAGGTCGTGTACGACAGCCTGCCGGTCACGCACCGGCATGCCCTCCACGCGGCGGCGGCGCGCGCCCTCGAGCGGCTCTACGAGGGCCGCCTCGAGGAGGCGGACGACCGGCTCGCGTATCACTACGCCCGCACCGACCAGTCGGACCGCGCCGTGGAATGCCTCTCGCGCGTCGCGCAGAAGGCGGCCCGCGGCCACGCGCACGCCGAGGCGCTCGCGGCGCTCGACGAGGCGCTCGCGCACGTGGAGCGCCTCCCCGCGGAGGCGCGCGATCACCGGCGCCTCCGGCTGGTCCTCCGCAAGGCATCCTCGCTGATCCACCTCGGCCGGTTCCGGGAGGTCCTGGGCGTCCTGCTCCACTGGAAGGCGAGTCTCGACCGGGTGGACGACGCCTCGCTCTCCGCGTACTACCACTTCCTCCTCGCGCGCACCCACCTGTTCGTCGGCGACCAGGAGCGCGCCATCCAGAGCGCCGAGCGCGCGATCGCCGACGCCACGCGGTGCGGGGACACGGCGACGCTCGGGAAGGCGCACTACGTGCTCGCGCAGGAGGCGCCGCTCTCCGGGCGCGCCGCCGCGGGCATCCGCCACGCGCAGGAGGCGCTGGCGTGCCTCGAGCGGGTGGGACGCGCCTGGTGGGTCGGTCAGGCCCACTGGATCGTCGGCCTGAACCACGCGCTCCTCGGCGAGCTCGACGCGGCGCTCGAGTCCGAGACGCGGGCGCGGCTGATCGGGGAGACGGTCGGCTACCGTCAGCTCCAGGCCTCCGCCCTGATGGCGACGGGCATCGTCCAGGCGGTCCTCGGCGACACCACGGCCGGTATCGAGGCGTGCGAGCGCGGGGTCTCGCTCGCCCCTGACCCCTTGACCAGCGCGGTCGCCCTGGGCTGGCTCGGCTTCGCCTTCATGGAGCACGGCGACGCCAAGCGGGCCATCCCGGTCCTCGAGCGCTCGGCCGAGCAGCATCGCGTGTTCCGCTTCCCGCAGTTCCAGAGCTGGTTCACCGCCTTCCTGGCGGAGGCGTACCGGCTCGACGGCCAGCTCGACCGCGCCCACACCGCGGCGCGGGAGGCGCTCGAGATCGCCCGGACGTCCGGCTCTCGGTACGGGGTCGGGCAGGCCCTCCGCGCCCTCGGGCGTATCCAGGTGGCGGCCGGCGCGCCGGCCGACGCCATGGCCACGCTCCAGGACGCGGTGACGACCTTCGAGGAGATCCGGGCGCGCTACGACACGGCGCGCGGCTGGCTCGACCTCGGCGCGGCCGCCGTCGCGGCCGGCGACCGGGCCGCGGCGGCCGAGCACTGGGAGCGCGCGCGCCGCCGCCTCGTCGAGCTCCACGTCCCTCGCTGGGTGGAGCGCGCGGAGACCCTCGTCCGGAGTCTCGGGGGCGCCTGACCGCGCGCCGTTCCGCCGGCGCCGCTTCCTCCCCCGCGTAGAATGTGGGGGTGATTCAGCTCGAGGGCGTCTCCAAGGCCTACGGCGACCGCGTGCTCTTCCGCGGGGTCACGTGGCAGCTCGCCGGCCGCGAGCGCATCGGGCTCGTCGGGCCGAACGGCATCGGCAAGACGACGCTCTGCCGGATCCTGGCGGGACTCGACTCACCGGACACCGGGCGCGTGAGCCGGGCCCGCGAGGCGACGGTCGGCTACCTCCCGCAGGAGGCCGCCGGCGAGGCCCGCGGCTCCGTCCTCGGCGAGGTCCTCTCGGGGTTCCCGGAAGTCTGGGAGCTCGAGCGACAGATGGAGGCACTCGCCGCGCAGCTCCACGAGGCCTCCGACGAGGCGCTGACCGCGCGGTACGGGGACCTCCAGCACCGGTTCGAGGCGCTCGGCGGGTACCGGCTCGAGACGGAGGCCCGCGTCGTCCTGAGCGGGCTCGGCTTCCGGGAGGCGGAGCTCGCGCGGCCTCTCCAGGAGTTCTCGGGCGGCTGGCGGATGCGCGCGGCGCTCGCGCGGCTCCTCCTGCAGCACCCGACGCTCCTCCTCCTCGACGAGCCGACGAACCACCTCGACCTCGAGTCGCTCGGGTGGCTCGAGAGCTACCTCGACGCCTACGACGGCTCCGTCGCCGTCGTCTCCCACGACCGGTATTTCCTGAACCGCATGGTGACGACGATCGCCGACCTGTCGCCGGCCGGGCTCGAGCTCTATCCCGGTGACTACGACGACTACCTCGCGCAGCGCGAGGCCCGGCAGGCCCTGCTCGAGGCGCGGGCGCGCAACCAGGCCAAGCGCGTGGCGGAGATCGAGCGCTTCATCGAGCGCTTCCGCTACAAGGCGACGAAGGCGCGCCAGGTCCAGAGCCGGATCAAGATGCTGGGGCGCATCGACCGGATCGAGGTCGACGGGGCCGCCCGCCAGATCCGCTTCCGGTTCCCGGCGCCGCCGCGGACGGGCCGGCACGTCGTCCAGCTCCGGCGCGTCGCCAAGGCCTACGGCCCCAAGGTCGTCTACGCCGGGATCGACCTGGATCTCGAGCGCGGCGATCGCGTCGCCCTCGTCGGGCCGAACGGCGCCGGGAAGTCGACGCTCCTCCGCATCCTCGCGGGCGCGCTCGCGCCCGACGGCGGGGAGCGGGTCCTGGGCGCCCACGTCGCCGCGCAGTACTACGCCCAGCACCAGCTCGACGCTCTCGATCCCGCGCGCACCGTGCTCGAGGAGATGGAGGCGGCCGCGCCGGACACCGACCGCACGCGGCTTCGCACGCTGCTCGGCGCCTTCCTCTTCTCGGGCGACGCCGTGGACAAGCGCGTCCGGGTGCTCTCCGGGGGGGAGAAGGCGCGGCTCGCCCTCGCGCGGATGCTCGCGCGGCCCGCGCCCCTCCTCTGCCTGGACGAGCCCACGAACCACCTGGACCTCGCGTCCCGCGCCGTCCTCGAGGATGCCCTCGCCGACTTCGCGGGGACGATGGTGTTCATCTCGCACGATCGCTACTTCATCAACCGTCTGGCCACCAAGGTCATCGAGGTCCGGGACGGCCGCCTCGTGACCCATCTCGGCGGCTACGACGACTACCAGGCCGCGCTCACCCGCCCCGCCGCGGCGCCGGCCACGCCCGTCGCGCCGCCGCCCGCGCGGGAGCCGGCCACGGCGACGGCCAGCCCGCCGGCGCCACCCGGGCGCGCGCGGCGCCGGCCACGCGTCGACCCGGTCGTGCGCGAGCTCCGGCACCGCCTCGACGGCCTCGAGACCCAGATCCACGCGCTCGAGGCGCGGCTCGAGGACCTCGGCCGCACCCTCGCCGACCCCGCCCTCTACGCCGACGGCGAGCGGGCACGCGCGGTGACGCTCGAGCGCCAGCAGGCCGAGGAGCAGGTCGCCTGGCTGCTCCACCAGTGGGAGACGCTGTCGGAATCCCTGACCGCCCATGAGTGAGGGCGGGCCGGATCCCCGGCGCTAACCCACGCGCCGATGCCGTTCGCGACGGTCGACGGGCTCCGCCTCTACTACGAGTGGCACGGTCCCGAGACCGCGCCGCCCGTCGTCCTGGTGATGGGGCTCGGCGGTGACAGCACCGCCTGGCCGTTCCAGCTCGCGGCGCTCGCGCCCCGCTATCGGGTGCTGGTCTTCGACAACCGCGGCGCCGGCCGGAGCGACGCGCCCGACATCCCGTACACGACCCGTGGGATGGCCGGCGATCTCCTGGGCCTCCTCGACGCGCTCGGCGTCGAGCGGGCGCACCTCGTCGGGCTCTCGCTCGGCGGCACCATCGCCCAGGAGGCGACGCTCGCCGCGCCGGCGCGCGTCCTGAGTCTCCAGCTCCACGCGACATGGGCGGGACCGCACCCCTACTTCCAGGCGCTGGTCGGCGCGGTCCGCGCGGCCCGGCAGGGCTTCGAGCGCGAGGCCTTCTACCGGGCGCTCAGCGTGTGGCTCTTCACCCCGGCGTGCTTCGCGCGCCAGCCCGAGCTGGTGGAGATGCTGGTGCAGCGGGCGACCCACCATCCCTACCCGGTCCCGCTCCACGCCTACCTCCGCCAGAGCGACGCCGCGCTCGGACACGACGCGCGGGACCGCCTCCACCTGATCCGGTGCCCGACGCTGGTCGCCGTCGGCGGCCAGGACCTGATCACGCCGCCGCTCCTGGCCGAGGAGCTCGCGAGCCGGATCCCCGGCGCCGAGCTCCGCCTCCTGCCGGACGCCGGCCACGGGGCGATCTGGGAAGCGCCCGAGACATTCAACCGCGTGTGCCTCGGCTTCCTCGACGGGCTCGCCTGAGCCTCGCGCGAGGGATCGGGCCGGAACCCCGCGGAAAATTGACAGCCCCGGATCGCGGGGCTATCATCCAGGCTCGTTCCCGCCCGGTGGATTCAGCGGTTCGTCGGTCATCCTCACGAAGGGGGTCAGGCGTGCGCGAGATCGGGATCGGCGTCCTCGGCGCCGGCACCGTCGGCGGCGGGGTGCTCAAGATCTACCGCCAGCACCGCGCCGATCTCGAGGCGCGCGCGGGCTGCCGCCTCCGCATCGTGGCCGTCGTGGCCCGCGACGTCGCCGCGCCGCGCGAGGGGCTCGAGCTGGCCGACTGGCCACTCAGCGCCGACCCCGAGCGTGTCCTCGCCGACCCGGCCGTCTCCCTCGTCGTCGAGGTGATCGGGGGGCTCGAGCCCGCGCGCACGTACGTCCTCCGCGCGCTGGAGGCCGGCAAGCACGTCGTGACGGCGAACAAGGCGCTCCTCGCGACCCACGGGACGGAGCTCTTCGCGGCGGCGCGGCGGCGCGGCGTGCTGCTCGCGTTCGAGGCGGCGGTCGCGGGGGGCGTGCCGATCATCGGCGCCCTGCGGGACGGCCTGGCCGCGAACCGGATCCTCGGGCTCCAGGGCATCGTGAACGGCACCTCGAACTTCATCCTGACGAAGATGACGGACGAGGGGCGCGACTTCGCCGAGGCGCTCCGGGAGGCGCAGGCCGCGGGCTACGCGGAGGCCGATCCCACCCTGGACGTCGAGGGGATCGATTCCGCGCACAAGTTGCAGATCCTCGCGTCCCTGGCCTTCCGGACTCAGGTGGACCTCAAGGACATCTACACGGCGGGGATCGCCCGGCTGGAGGCGATCGAGATCGCCTACGCGCGGGAGCTCGGGTACCGGGTCAAGCTCCTCGCGATCGCGAAGGCCTCCGACGGCGCCCTCGAGGCCCGCGTGCACCCGACCCTCATCCCCGCCTCGTCGCCCCTCGCCGCCGTCTCCGGCGCCTTCAACGCGATCCTGGTGATCGGAGACGCCGCCGGCGACCAGATGTTCTACGGCCGGGGGGCGGGCCAGATGCCGACGGCGTCGGCGGTCTGGTCGGACGCCATCGACCTCGCGCGGCGCATCGCGCACCAGCACGTGGTCCTGGCCGAGGACTTCCCGCTGGGCGGCGAGCGCCGCCTCCGGATGCGCCCCATGAGCGAGGTCCGCTCGGCCTACTACCTCCGCGCGATGGTCCAGGACCGCCCGGGCGTGCTCTCGCAAGTGGCCGGGATCCTCGGGCGCCACGACATCTCGATCGCCTCGGTCATCCAGAAGGGGCGGGCCGGCGCGGTGCCCATCGTCATGATGACGCACGAGGCGCTCGAGCGAAACATGACGGCCGCGCTCACGGAGATCGACCGCCTCGGCGTCGTGGCCCTCCCGACCGTGCTCCTCCGCGTCGAGGCCTAGCCGGGCGCGCCCGGCCTCCGCGCGCTTGAACGCGCGCGGGCCCCTGGGGTAGCATCCCCGCGATGAGCCGCTCATGGGCCTGATCGTCCAGAAGTACGGCGGATCCTCGGTCGCCGACGCCCAGAAGATCCGCGGCGTCGCCCGCCGCGTCATCGAGACGGCCAAGGCCGGCCACGGCGTCGTCGTCGTCGTTTCGGCCATGGGCAAGACGACCGACGGGTTGATCCGCCTGGCCCACGAGGTCACGCCCACCCCGCCCGAGCGCGAGCTCGACATGCTGCTCGCCACCGGCGAGCAGGTCTCCATCGCGCTCCTGGCCATGGCGATCGACACCGGCGGCCACAAGGCGCGCTCGTTCACGGGCGAGCAGGCGGGGATCCGGACCGACGCCGCACACACGCGGGCGCGCATCGTCGGCATCGACGGCGACAAGGTCCGCCGCGCGCTCGACGACGGCTTCGTGGCCATCGTGGCGGGGTTCCAGGGCGTGACCGAGGAGGACGACATCACGACGCTGGGGCGCGGCGGGTCCGATCTCACGGCGGTCGCCCTCGCCGCGGCGCTCGGCGCGGACGTCTGCGAGATCTACACCGACGTGGACGGCGTCTTCACCGCAGATCCCAACATCGTGCCCGAGGCCAAGAAGCTCGACCGGATCTCGTACGACGAGATGCTCGAGATGGCGAGCCTGGGCGCCAAGGTGCTGCAATCCCGGTCGGTCGAGTTTGCGAAGAAGTACGGGGTGCCAGTGCACGTCCGCTCCACGTTCAAGACGGACCCCGGCACGCTCGTGACGAGAGAGGATCCGAACATGGAAGCCGTCGTCGTGACCGGCATCGCCCATGCCCGCGACCAGGCCAAGGTCACGATCCGGGGGGTCCCGGATCGGCCGGGGATCGCCGCCCAGGTCTTCGGGACCGTGGGGGACCACGGCGTCGTCGTGGACATGATCGTCCAGAACGTGAGTCGCGACGGACTGACCGACATCTCCTTCACGGTGCCCCGTGGCGATCGACCGACCGTGGTCGCCACCCTGGAGGCCATCGCCCGGAAGATCGGGGCCGAGAGCGTGACCCACGACGACCGCGTCGCCAAGGTGTCGATCATCGGCGTCGGCATGCGCAGTCACTCGGGGGTCGCCGCGCGGATGTTCCGGGCGCTCTCGCGGGAGAACGTCAACATCCACATGATCTCGACCTCGGAGATCGCCGTCTCCTGCGTCATCGAGGACAAGTACACCGAGCTCGCCGTCCGCGCCCTCCACGACACGTTCGAGCTGGCGAGCTGACGGCGAAGCCCGTCAGGGCTTCGGGGCGGGGGCCGCGCCGCCGCCCGGCGGCGCCGGCGTCGAAGTCGTCGCCGGCCCGAGGCGCGAGAGCGAGTCGCGCGCCCACTGCGCGAGCGCCGGGTCGACGCCGGGCCGCGCGGCGAGCTTCCGGAGGACGATGGCGGCCTCGCGCGGCATCTGGCGGGCGACGTAGGTCTGCGCCGCCCCCTGGAGTCCCTGGGCCGCCCAGATCGGCTGGTCTCCGTACGCGTAGGTGGCGCTGAGGTAGGCGTTCAGCGCCGACTCGTAGTCGCCCCGCGTCCGGAAGAGCTCGCCGAGCCGGAACTCCGCCTCCGCCGCCACGGCCGGATCATCCGCCCGGCGCGCGACCTCGAAGGCCTGGCGCGCCTGGTCCCAGTGCTGCGCGCCCATCAGCAGTTGCCCGCGGCCCAGCTCGATCCCCGGCGTCGCCGTGTCCCCGGGGTACTGGCGGAGGAAGCCGTCCATCGCCGAGAGGGCCCGGTCCGGCTGGCCCTGCGCCTGGAAGGCGCGCACCAGGATGAGGTTCGCCCGAGCCGCGCGCGGATCGCCCGGGGGCGCGTCGCGGAGGAAGCCCTCCGCCGCCCGCTGGGCCTCGCCCGCGTCCCCCGCGGCGAGCGCGATCTCGGCGAGCCCGAACCACGCGTCGCCGCGAACGTCCGCCGACACGGGGCGGGTCAGGAGGTCCCGGTACGCCTGGCGGGCCACGTCGGGGCGCGACCCCGCGGCCGCCGTCAGGCGGAGGAGCGCATCGGTGCCCAGATCGTTCGTCGCGTGATCCCGCAGGAGCCGCTGGGTCCAGGCTTGCGCCTCGCTGAGGTCGCTCCGGTCGAGCGCGGCGACCATGAGCCCGTAGAGGACGGCGGGGGTGCCGGCATGCCGCGGGAAACGGTCGACGAAGCTCGTGCCGCGCTCGCGGAACGCGTCCCGGTCGCCCCGCTGCACGGCCACCAGCACGAGCCCGTACGTGGCCGACGTCGCGACGTCCACGGCGGCGAAGCGCGCGCGCCCGAGCGCGTCCTCCGCCTCCGCCAGGCGGTTCTGGGCGAGCGCCGCGAGCCCCGCGCCGAGCCAGCTCGAGGGCTCCTGTGGGGTCGCGCTCGCCGCGAGGCGGAACTGCCGCTCGGCCTGATCGTAGTGCCCGAGCTCGTAGTGGGCGATCCCGAGGGCGCGGCGCGCGATGGCCTGGGTGGGCAGGTCCGCGATCCGCGGCGCCAAGGGCTCGAGGGTCCGGACGGCGTCGGCGTGGGACCCCGTGCGCAAGGCGAGGATGCCGCGGTTCAGCGCGATGGCGTCGGCGTTGCGGAGTCCGGGCGGCGGCGTGGTGACGCCGCGGAGTGCCTCGAGCGCCTCCGGCTCGCGGCCCTGCCGGAGGGCGACGTCCGCGATGGCCAGCAGCGCCATGGCCCGCGTCTCGGTCTCCGGCATGCCCGCGACCTGGCGCCACTCGCGGAGCGCGCCCTCGGCGTCCCCGTCCCGGAGGAGCGCCCAGCCGAGGGCGAGGCGCGTCCGCGCCGCGAGCGGAGAATCCGGGAAGTCCCGCAGGGCGGTCCGCAGCACGGCGGCCGCGCGGTTCGGATCGTCGCCCCGCGCGGCGCTCTCCGCGACCAGGAGGAGCGCGCCCTCGCGCAGCTCGGGCAGGATTCCCACGCGGAGGAGCGCCTCGCCCTCGCGGCGCGCGCTCGCGGTGTCGTTCTCGCGCAGCGCGATCAACCCCAGCCGATAGCTCGCGCGCTGGGCCACCGCTTCCTCTTTGCCCTCGTCCCGGAGCTTTCGGAAGTGGTCCTTGGCCTCGAGGAGCCGCCCGTCCAGCTCGAGCTGCTCGCCGAGCCGGTAACGGACGTAGTCCTGCGTCGCGGGCGACAGCGGGAGGAGCAGGATCTCGCGGTAGATGTCGGTCGCTTCGCTCCCCGCGCCCCGGGCCCGCGCGGCGTCCGCGATGAGGAGGAGCGCCGCGGGCACCAGGGGATCGCGGGCCGACTCGGTCTTCAGCTGGCGCGCGGCGCTCGCCGCGCGCGCCGTGTCGCCCAGCGCCAGGTAGCCGCGGACCAGGCCGGCGCGGATCTGCGGCCGGAGCTCCGGCCGCGGGTTCGCGGCCTCGGCCTCGAGGAAGCGCTTCACCGCCTCGTCGGTGGCGTTCCGCTCGAGCGCGATCCAGCCGGCCTGCACGAGGGCGTCTCCCCGCAAGGGATGCGTCGGGGGCACGCCGGCGGCGAACCGGGTCAGGAGCTCGAGCCCGCCGTCGAGGTCGCCGAGGCGGCCCTGCGCCACCCCCCGCCAGAACGGCATCTCCGTGAGGATCGCTCCGGGGGCGCCGCTCTGGGTCACCTCGTCGAAGAGCGTGATCGCCTCGGCGGGCCGGTTCTGCAGGAGGCGCGCGATGCCCAGGAAGTAGCGCGTGACCAGCGCGAGCTGCTGGGGCGGCACCGCCTTCAGCGCGCGCTCGAGGGCCGCCTCCGCCTCGACGGGATCGCCCCGCCGGAGCGCGAGGAGCCCGAGGCCGACCTCGGCGTGCATCGCGAGAGGGGCCGGCGGCCCGAGCGACAGGCCCGCGCGATAGGCGCGCTCCGCGCGAGCCGCCGCGGGCGAGGTCGGCGTCGTCGCCTCGAGTAGCGCGAGCTCGCCCAGCCACACGTAGGTCGCCGGCGCTTGCGGCCCCCGCGGGTCGATCGCGAGGCTTTCCTCGAACGCCTCCCGGGCCTCCTTGTAGTTCCCCGAGATGACCCGGGCGACGCCGCACTCCGCGAGCGCCGCCGCGCGCCTGAACGCGACGAACGCGCACGCGAAGCCACCGGGATCGGACGGGAGCGGGAGCGGCTTCCCGACCGTGGAGATGAAGCGCGGCGCCGGGGCTTGGCCGAGCTCGAGCGCGGGCGCGGGGGCCGGCGGCGAGGGCGGCGGGTCCAGACGCGGGCGCTCGAGACCGGGCGCCAGCGGGGACACGGTCACGGCCAGGGGCGGCGGCGGGAACTCCACTCCGCGCGGCGGCGCCGCGACGGCCGGCGCCGCCAGGACGACGGCGACGCCGAAGGCTAGCACTCGCGCCCAACCGATCATGTCCGCCTCCGGCGCGTCACGGGCTCTTGGGCTTCGGTTTCGGCTTCGGCGCGTCGCGCGGCGGCGGGCTCTCGAGCCCGGCCAGGCGGCCCTTCGCCCAGCGCACGAGCTCCGGATCCTGGCTGGTGTCGACGATCTCCCGGTAGGCGCGTCGCGCGCCGTCCCGGTCGGTCGCGGCCTCGAGCGCGGCGGCGAGCCCGGCCACGCCCTCGAAGTACCGCTTGGAGGCGGCCGGCGCTTCCACGGCCACGGTGTGGTACGCCTGGGCCGCCTCGGCGTTCCGGCGGAGCTGGAGCGCGCTCTGTCCCACGATGAGGAGGGCGTCCGACCGCTCCTCGCCTTTCGCCTCGGCGACGGCCTGGGCGGTCTGGAGCGCGGGCTCCCACTGCTTGCGCTTGGTGTAGAGGTCGGCCATCGCGAGCCCCGCCGCGCCGGCCCGTTCGTCCCGCGGGAAATCGCGGCGCAGCGTGGTCCAGGCGGCCTCCGCGTCGGTCGGGCGGCCGAGCTTCAGCGCGAGCTCGCCGATGCGGTAGAGGGCCCGGGGCACGAGCGCGTGGGTCGGCGCCGTGCGGACCAGCGCCTGGTACTGATCGAGGGCCTCGCGCGACCGCCCGGCCTTCGCCTGCGCGTCCGCCACGAGCAAGCGCGCCGTGGGCACGAGGTCGTTCGTGGGCGACTGGGCGATGAACTGCTCGAGCGTGCGCACCCCCTCGGGCCGGCCGGCCTCGATCTGGGCGACGCCGAGGAGGTACCGTGACTCGGCGAGGTACGGGCTCCCCGGATAGCGGGTCGCGTAGGGCCCGAGGATCGCGAGCGTGTCGTCCCAGCGCTTGGCCCGGATCAGCTCCCGCGCCGCGCTGTAGGCGGCCGTCGGCGCCTGGGCGTGGGTCGGATAGTCCTTGAGAAAATCCCGGAAGGTGTCGATGGCCCCGTCCGGCCGACCCGTCTCGAGCTCGGACAGGCCGCGGGCATAGAGCGCCTCCGGCACGTAGGGTGAGGCGGGCTTGAGCGCGAGGTAGCGCGCGTAGCGCTCGCGTGCCTCCTCGTACCGCTTCAGGCGGAACAGCGCCTCGCCCTGCCAGTAGATCGGCTCTCCCGGGGTCGGCGCGAGGGTCAGCGGGAAGGTCTCGGCGGCGTCGAACTCGGTCAGCGCCTCGGCGTAGCGCTCCATCTGGAAGGCCGCCCTGCCGCGGAGGAGCGTGGCGTCCCCCCGCCGGCGGTCCGCGGGCGCCGCCTGGACGAAGCGCCCGAGCTCCCGGTACGCCGTCTCGTAGAGGCCGTCCTCGAACGCCCCCGTGCCCACCATCCAGAGCCGGTCCGCCTCGGACCGGACCGCGGCACCCGCCGCCGGCGCGGCCAGGACGGCGAGGCCGGCAAGGACGAGGTGGACCAGGACAGGCGCGAGGCGTCGCCGCCGTCGCATGAGGCTACCCTACCAGAAGTGGGCGGGCTTCTCCGAATCCGCCGTGACCGCGGGCGGTATACTGCCCCTCGTGCGCCCGCTCTGCGCGTTCGACCTCGACCACACCCTGGTGCGCTCGCCGCTCGACCTGCCGCGGCTCAAGCGGGAGATCCGGGCCCTCGTGGAGTCCGAGCGCGTCCCGCTGCCCGAGGCCAACCACGCGTGGACGATCGGCCAGCTGATCGAGGCCGCCACGGCGCACCGGCAGACGCTCGGCGACGAGTGCTGGGCCCTCTGCACGGCCCACGAGGAGGCGGCGGTCGAGCACGCCACGCCGGAGCCGGGCGCGCTGGAGGCGCTGACCACGCTCCGGGCGGCCGGCTATCCCCTGGCGCTGTGGACCAACAACACGGGATCGGTCGCGCGACGGGCGCTCGCGAGCTGCGGCTTCGACGGCTTCTTCCGCGTCCTGGTCACGCGGGACGAGGCGGCGCTCAAGCCCGACCCGTCGGGCATCCGCCTCCTCGAGGCGGCGTTCCCCGAGCGGCGCATCTGGGTGGTCGGGGACTCCTGGGTCGACGGCGCGGCGGCGCACGCGGGGGGCGCGGCCTTCATCGCCTACGGCGCCGACCCCGTCGAGCTCGCCCGGCGCGGCGTGGCGCCGCGCACGGTGCTGCGGGACCTCCGGCACCTGCCGGGGTGGCTTCGCACCGCCGCCTGGTAGCCCGGCGCGCGCCGTCGTCGGCGCGCCGATCGTTTGGTCGTCCCCAACCGTCTGTGGCATCCTGACCTTGAGTGAGGCGGACGCGCGGCACGCGCTCCGCTCGACGGGCGGCCGGGCGGGGCCCGCGCCGGCGCACCAGGGGCCGCGCGGCCAGGGAGCGGACGGCGTGGAGCTGTTCGAGCAGGCGGCGCGCGAGAGCCGGCGCGAGGCGGCACCGCTCGCCGAGCGGATGCGGCCGCGGACCCTCGACGAGTACGTCGGCCAGGCGCACCTCCTCGGGCCCGGCCGGCTCCTCCGCGTCGCGATCGAGTCCGGCGCTCTCCACTCGATGATCCTGTGGGGGCCGCCGGGCACCGGGAAGACGACGCTCGCGTCGCTGCTCGCCGCGCACGCCAAGGCTCACTTCACGCCGTTTTCCGCCGTGCTCACGGGCGTCAAGGAGGTCCGGAGTCTCGTCGCCGAGGCCGAGGAGCGCCTCACGCTCCGCGGTCAGCCCACGATCCTCTTCGTCGACGAGATCCACCGCTTCAACAAGGCGCAGCAGGACGCGTTCCTGCCGCACGTGGAGCGCGGCACCGTGACCCTCATCGGCGCCACGACCGAGAATCCGTCGTTCGAGGTGATCGGGGCGCTACTCTCGCGCTGCCGCGTCTACGTCCTCGAGCGCCTCACCGAGGCGGACCTCGAGACGATCGTCCGCCGCGCGCTGGCCGACCCGGAGCGTGGGCTGGGCCGGCTGGACCTCGAGGCGGACGCGGACGCCGTGGCGGCCATCGTCGCGCTCTCGGAAGGCGACGCCCGCACCGCGCTCAACATCCTGGAGGTGGCGGCGCGGCTCCTGACCACGGGCCGCCGGGAGCGCGGCCCGGCGCGCCTCACGGCCGCGTCGATCCGCGAGGCGGCCCAGCGGAAGACGCTCCTCTACGACAAGGGCGGCGAGGAGCACTACAACCTCATCAGCGCGCTCCACAAGTCGGTCCGCGACTCCGACCCCGACGCCACGCTCTACTGGCTGGCGCGGATGCTCGAAGCCGGCGAGGACCGGCGCTTCCTCGCGCGACGGCTCGTGCGGATGGCTTCGGAGGACATCGGCCTCGCCGACCCGCAGGCCCTCGCGATCACTCTGGCGGCGAAGGACGCGTACGACTTCCTGGGGACGCCCGAGGGCGAGCTGGCGCTCGCCGAGGCCGCTGTCTACCTCGCGTGCGCGCCGAAGTCGAACGCCGTCTACACGGCCTTCGACCAGGCGCGGGCGGACGTCACGGCCCGGCCGGCGGAGCCGGTCCCGCATCACATCCGGAACGCGCCGACACGGCTCATGAAGGACCTCGGGTACGGGGCCGGCTACCAATACGCGCACGACGACCCGGACGCCGTCGTCGTCCAGGACCACCTGCCCGCCTCGCTCCGCGGGCGCACCTACTACCACCCCGTGCCGCGCGGCTTCGAGCAGGAGATCCGCGCGCGCCTGGAGCGCTGGCGAGCCCAGCTCGGCCAACGGAAGGGCGAGGAGACGCCGTGACCCGACCCATTGACCCCGCCCGCGACCCCCGGCCCCGGCGACTTCGAATCGGTGTCATCTTCGGCGGCCGCTCCGGCGAGCACGAGGTCTCCCTCGCCTCCGCCGCTTCCGTCCTGTCGGCGATCGACCCGGAGCGGTACGAGGTCGTCCCGATGGGCATCGCCAAGGACGGGCAGTGGCTGGTCGGCGGGAATCCTCTCCGGGCGCTGGCCGAGGCCTCGGGCGTCCGGCTCGCCCTGCCGGCGGCCGCGCCGCCCGCCGACGGCGTCGCGGGGGGCACGCTCGCCCGGGTGCCGACGGCCGGCGGGCTGCCCGCCGGCGTCGCCGCGCGGCTCGACGTCGTCTTCCCGGTCCTCCACGGGCCCCACGGCGAGGACGGGACGATCCAGGGGCTCCTCGAGCTGGCGGACGTGGCGTACGTCGGGGCGAACGTGATGGCCTCGGCCGTCGGCATGGACAAGGCCACGATGAAGGCCGTCTTCCGGGCTCACGGGCTCCCGGTCGTGCCGTACCTGCTGGTCCGGGACCACGAGTGGGCCGAGGAGCGGGAGGCCGTCGCCGAGCGCGTGGGCCGCGAGCTCGGCTACCCGTGCTTCGTGAAGCCCTGCAACCTCGGCTCGAGCGTCGGGATCAGCAAGGTCCGGCAGGCGTCGGAGCTCGCCGGCGCCATGGCGCTCGCGCTCGGCCACGACCGCAAGGCCCTGGTGGAGCGCGGGGTCGTGGCGCGCGAGATCGAGGTGAGCGTCCTCGGGAACGACCATCCGGAGGCGTCGGTGCCCGGCGAGATCCGCCCCGGCAAGGACTGGTACGACTACGAGGCGAAGTACACCGAGGGGATCGCGGAGGTCGTCATCCCGGCCCCGCTGAGCGACGCGCTGGTGCGCGAGTTCCAGCGCCTCGCGGTGGCCGCGTTCCGCGCGATCGACGCCGCCGGGCTCGCCCGCGTCGACTTCTTTCTCGAGGGCGACTCGCGCATCTGGGTGAACGAGATCAACACGATCCCGGGGTTCACCCGATTCTCGGCCTACCCGCGTCTCTGGGAGGCGTCGGGCCTGCCCTATCCGAAGCTCGTCGACCGCCTGATCGAGCTGGCCCTCGAGCGCCACGCGGCGAAGCGGCGGCTCGAACCCCCGACGCCCGGCGGGTCCGAGCCGCGTGCCCGGACCTAGCGCGCCCGGGACGCCCGCCACGGCCCGGCCCCTGACCGTCGTCCTCGCCGGCGGCGGGACCGGCGGCCACACGGCGGCGGGGCTCGCTCTCGCCCGGGCGCTCGCCGCCCGCCTGGGAGCCGGCGTCCGCCTCGTCTGGATCGGGAGCCAGTCGGGCATCGAGGCCACCTGGGTGCCTGCCGCCGGCATCGCGTATCACGCGATCCAGACCGGCAAGCTCCGGCGCCAGCTCGCGTGGCGGAACGTGACGGATCTCACGCTCCGCGTCCCGGCGGGCTTCGGCCAGGCGCTCGCGCTCCTCGGACGCCTCCGTCCCGACGTCGTGGTGGCGACCGGCGGATTCGTCGCGGTCCCGACGGCCGTCGCGGCGGCCGCCCGCCGCCTCCCGCTCCTCGTCCACGAGCAGGTCGTGGTGCCGGGGCTCGCGAACCGGCTGATCGGCCGGCTCGCCGACACGGTCGCGGTGACCTTCGCCGCGTCCGCGGCCGCGTTTCCCGCGGGGAAGGTCGTGGTGACGGGGAACCCGATCCGGCCGGAGCTTCTGGCGGGCGTCCCGGCGCGCGGGTTCGAGCGCTTCGGCCTCGACCCCGCCGCCCCACTCACCTACGTCACCGGCGGCGCGCTCGGCGCCCACCGGGTGAACCGGATCGTCGGGGCGGCGCTCCCGGCGCTGCTCGCGGTGACCCAGATCGTGCATCAGTGCGGCGACAACACGTACGGCGACCTGGCCTGGCTCCGCGCCGAGGCCGCGCGGCTCCCGCCCCCGCTCGCCGCGCGGTACCGCGTGACGGCGCTCGTCGGGGAGGAGCTCGGCGAGCTCTACGCCGCCGCGCGCCTCGTGGTGGGACGCGCGGGCGCCGGCACGGTGACCGAGCTGGCCGCCCTCGGCCTGCCCGCAATCCTCGTGCCCCTGCCGGGCGCGCGCGGCGACGAGCAGACGGCGAACGCGCGCGTGCTGGCCGACGCGGGCGCCGCGGTGCTCCTGCCGGAGGCGGAGCTCACGGCCGAGCGGCTCGTCCGCGAGGTGAGCGCCCTGCTCGCTGAGCCGGACCGGCTGAGGATCATGGCCGCGCAGGCGCGCGCGCTGGCGACCCCCGACGCCGCCCGGCGGCTGGTGGACCTCGTCCTCGGGCTGGCGCGGCGCACCTGACGGGGCCGGAACGAGGCCGGCCGAGCCGGTTGCGACACTGGACCGAACGGGCGAGACTAGCATCGATTCTGTGACACCCGAGACCCACTACGCGCGGAGCGGCGACGTCAACATTGCCTACCAGGTGGTGGGCGATGCCCCGCGGGACCTCGTCCTCGTGCCTGGGTGGGTCTCGAACATCGAGGTGTTCTGGGAGGATCGGGCGTGCGCCCGGTTCCTCGAGCGTCTGGCTGCGTTCACCCGGCTGATCCTGTTCGACAAGCGAGGCACCGGCCTGTCCGATCGCGTCACCGATCTCCCGAATCTTGAAACCCGCATGGACGACGTCCGCGCCGTCATGGATACGGTCGGCTCGGCGAAGGCGGCGCTCCTCGGTTACTCCGAGGGCGGGCCGATGTGTGCGCTCTTCGCCGCGACCTACCCCGCACGGACGACGGCGCTGATCACCATCGGGAGCTACGCGCGCCGCACGTGGGCGCCCGACTATCCCTGGGGAGCCCGGCCCGAGTGGTACGTCCAGTTCATCGAGCGGTGTCGTCGGGAGTGGGGCGGGCCGGTGGGGCTGGACGAGCGGTGGCCGAGCGCGGCCGGGGACGAGCGCGTGCGCCAATGGTGGGCTCGGCTTCTCCGAATGGGCGCGAGTCCCGGCGCGAATCTCGTTCTGCTCCAAATGAACGCCGAGATGGATGTCCGGCACGTCCTGCCGGCGATTCGGGTGCCGACCCTGGTCCTCCACAGCGTGGGGGATCGCACGCTTTCGGCCGAGGGCAGCCGCTTCATGGCCCAGCAGATCGCCGGTGCCCGATACGTCGAGCTGCCCGGTTCGGATCACATCCCCTGGGGCGACGACGGGGACGCCATCGTCGACGAGATCGAGGAATTCCTGACGGGCGTGCGGCACGGACCCGAGCCGGACCGTGTCCTCGCGACGGTCTTGTTCACCGACATCGTGGGCTCGACGGAAAGGGCGGTGGCCCTCGGGGATCGCCGCTGGCGTGATCTTCTCGAGAGCCATCATGACGTCGTGCGGCGGGAGCTCGGGCGGTTCCGAGGCCACGAGGTCGACACGGCCGGTGACGGCTTCCTCGCGACCTTCGACGGCCCCGCGCGCGCCGTCCGCTGCGCCCGCGCCGTGAGCGCTGGCGTTCGCCCCCTCGGGCTCGAAGTGCGCGCGGGACTTCACACCGGCGAGGTCGAGCTCCACGGTGACAGGGTCTCCGGCCTGGCCGTCCACATCGGCGCCCGGGTCGCGGCGGCCGCCGGGGCGGGCGAGGTCCTCGTGTCCAGCACGGTCAAGGACCTGGTCGCCGGCTCCGGTCTCCGCTTCCAGGACCGTGGCGTGCGGGCCCTGAAGGGCGTCCCGGGCGAATGGCACCTCTTCGCGCTGGAAGCGGAAGGCGCGCGCGCGTGAAGCGGCTCTGCGTCTTCTGCGGGTCCGCGGTCGGCCGCCAGCCGGCGTACGCGAACGCCGCGCGCGAGCTGGCCGCCCTCCTGGTCGACCGCGGGATCGGCGTCGTCTACGGGGGCGGGTCGGTGGGCCTCATGGGGGCCGTCGCGGACGCGGTCCTCGCGAAGGGCGGCGAGGTGATCGGCGTCCTCCCGCGGGGGCTCGCGCGGAAGGAGCTCGCGCACAGCGGCCTCAGCGAGCTCCACCTGGTGGATTCGATGCACGAGCGCAAGGCGCTGATGGCCTCGCTGTCCGACGGCTTCGTCGCCCTGCCGGGCGGCCTCGGCACGCTCGAAGAGGTGTTCGAGGTCCTCACGTGGGCCCAGCTCGGCATCCACCGGAAGCCCGTAGGCCTGCTCGACGTCGCGGGCTACTGGACGGGACTGGTCACGCTCCTCCGGCACGCCGTCGCCGAGGGCTTCGTGCGGCCGGAGTACGCGGACCTCCTCCTGGTCGAGTCCGCGCCCGCCCCGCTGCTCGACCGGCTCCTCGCCTGGCAGCCGCCGGCCCGCCCGCCCGTCTGGCTCGACGCGACCGAGACCTGATCGCGTGCGCCAGCGGTCCGCGATCGACCCCGCGGCGGGCGCGCTGCTGATCCTCCTCTGCGCGGTCTGGGGGGCCGGCCAGGTGGCCATCAAGGTCGGCAACCAGGGCGTCTCGCCGCTCTGGCACGCGACCATCCGCTCGGCCGGCGCCGCGCTCCTGGTCTGGGGCTGGGCGGCGGCCCACGGGGTGTCGGTCGTCCGCCGCGACGGGACCGCCGCCTACGGCGGGGTGATCGCCGCGCTCTTCGCGCTCGAGTTCGTGTGCATCTACTGGGGCTTCATGTTCACGACCGCGTCCCGGGGCGTGCTGTTCATCTACGCGGCACCGTTCTTCGTCGCGCTGGGCGCACACTGGCTCTTCCCCGGCGAGCGGCTCCACGGGGCGAAGGTCGTCGGGCTCGTCGCGGCGTTCGCCGGGCTCGCCCTGGCGTTCGCCGACGGGCTGCGCCTGCCGACGCGCCGCGAGGTGCTCGGCGACACGCTGCAGCTCGTCGGCGCGAGCCTCTGGGCGGCGACGAGCCTCATCATCAAGGCGCGCGGCCAGGTGGTCAGCCCGCCCCGCACGCTCTTCTACCAGCTGGCCGGCTCGGCGCTGATCCTCGGGCCCCTGGCGCTCTTCACGGGCGAGCCCGGCATCACGCGGCTCACGGTGCCGATCGCGGCCGCGGTGCTCTACCAGGTCGTGCTCGTCGCCTTCGCGAGCTACCTCGCCTGGTTCTGGCTCCTCACGCGCTACCCGGCCTCGACCCTCCACGCGTACACGTTCTGGACGCCGCTGTTCGGCGTCGTCGCGGGCTGGCTCCTCCTGGGCGAGCCGGTGACGCCGGCCCTCGTCCTCGCGATGGGACTGGTCGCGCTGGGGATCTACCTCGTCAACCGACAGCCGGCGGCGGCCGGCGCGGCGCGGGCTGACGACTAGAGGCGGGGCCGCCGCCCGCGGAGGTCGAACCGGAGCGGACAACCCTCGCACCGGGGCCGCGTCCGGCAGTGCGTCTTGGCGACCTGGACCAGGAGCGCGTGGAACTCGTTGAACAGCGCGGGGTCGTGCGGGAGGTGCCCCATCAGGAGGGCCTGCACGGTCTCGTAGTCCGCGTCCAGCGCCACGAGCCGGTGGCGCCCGAGGATCCGCCGCGTGTAGGCGTCCACGACGAAGATGGGGCGGCCCGCGGCGTAGAGCGCGATGGCGTCCGCCGTCTCGGGGCCGATGCCGGCGATCCCGCGGAGCTCGGCCCGCAGGACCGGAAGCGGGAGCGCGAGAAGCCGCGCGAGACGGCCCCCGTGGCGCCGCGCGACGTGTCGCGCGAAGGCGCGCAGCCGTCGCGCCTTCAGCCGGAACGTGCCCGACGGGCGCAGGAGCGCCGCGAGCCGCGCCGGCGGGAGGGCCAGCACGGCGCGGAGGTCGAGAGCGTCCGCAGCCCGGAGCCGGGCGACCGCCCGCTCGACGTTGCGCCACGCCGCGTTCTGCGTGAGGATCGCTCCGATGACGATCTCGCTCCGGGAGCGCGCCGGCCACCAGTGCTGCGGGCCGTACCGCCGGCCGAGCCGATCGTAGAGCCGGAGCAGGCGACGGCGCAGCGGGTCGGGACGCGGCAGGAGCGGCGGGGGCGCCAGCATGGAGGCCTCATTATAAGGATGCGCCGGGCCGGGCGGGGACCGCGTGGGTGGGCGGGGTTGGCGCTCCTCGGGGCGCTCCTCCTCACGCGCGCCGCCGCCGCGGAGCTGCCGGCGCTGACCGTGTCGATGGGAGGGCTCGCCGAGGACCCCGCCTATCTCCCCGTCTACGCCGCGGCGGCGCTCGGGACGTTCGAGGCCGAGGGCATCGCGGTGACGCTCAAGCGGGCCAAGCATCCCACCGGCGCCGTGGCCGCGCTCCGCGACCGCGAGACCGGCGTGGCCGTCACGACGCTCGACGAAGCGATCCGCGGCGCGTGGGCCCGCAAGATCCCGGTGCAGGTGCTCGTGGCCCACGTGCGGGCGCCGGCGGTGGCCCTCCTGGTCGCGCCGGCCTCCCGGGACGCCGTGCGCCGGGTCGAGGATCTCCGAGGCAAGGCGGTCGGCATCCCCGGTCCGGGCACCACGGGACACGCCCTGCTCGCCCTCCTGCTCCGCGAGGCGCGGCTTCAGCCGTCCCACGTCGACATCCGGAGCGTCGGGAGCACCGCGCTCCTCGCCCAGCTCGGGTCCGGCACGCTCGCGGCCGCGATGGTGGAGGAGCCCTGGGCCACCCGGCTCCTCGACGCGGAGCGCGCGGGCCTCCTGGTCGACTTCCGCCGGCCGGCCGAGGTCGAGCGCCTCCTCGGCGGACCGTTCTACGAGGTCGTGAGCGTGGCGGTCGCCCCGCCGAAGGAAGAAGAGAAGAAGGCCGCCAAGGAGGCCGCCAAGAAGGGCGCGCCGCCGCGCCTCGAGCCGCCGCCCGAGACGGTGCTGGTCGCCTACGCCCGCGCGGTCGCGCGGGTCCAGGCCTGGCTCGCGAGCACCCCGCCGGCGGTGCTTGCCGAGCGGCTGCCGCCCGCGCTGGTCGGGGACCCCGCGCGCTTCCAGGCCCGAATCGGCGCCCTCCAGGCCGCATACGCCGGCTCCGGCGAGGTCACGCGCGAGGGGCTCGACGCGACGCTCCGGACGCTCAAGCGGGGCGGCAGCCCCTGGCCCGTGACCCTGACGGTCGGGCCCGATGACCTCGCGCCGCCCGGCGCCGTCGTCGAGGCCCGCCGCGGGCTGGGCGCGCCGCCGCCCCCGCCCTGACCCTGGGCCGCGACCGCGCTCAGACCTCGGTCGGCGCGAGACCGAAGTCGCGGAGCAGGCGGGCGGTCGTGCGGAGCGGCAGCCCCACGACGTTCGTGTAGCACCCCTCCACGCCGTCGACGAGATGGGCGCCGAGGCCCTGCACGGCGTAGGCGCCGGCCTTGTCGTCGGGCTCGCCCGTCTCGACGTACGCCTCGATCTCGCGGTCGCTGTAGGCCCGCATCCGAACCCGGCTCGTCACCACGTCCGACGCCTCGCGCCCGCCCGGGCCCTCGAGGGCGACGGCCGTCACGACCTCGTGGGTCCGGGCGCGGAGGGCGCGGAGCATCCGGCCCGCCTCGTCCCGCGAGGCGGGCTTGCCCATGGGCTGCCCGTCCAGCACGACCAGGGTGTCGGCGCCGAGAACCAGGGCGGGCCCCTCGCCCGCCGCGCGGAGACGGGCGGCGACGTCCCGGGTCTTCCCCCGGGCGAGCGTGGCGGCGAGCGCCACCGCCGGCAGGCCGGCGATGAGCGTCTCCTCGAAGCCGCTCGGGCGCACCTCGAAGGGGATCCCGAGGCGGGCGAGGAGCTCCTTCCGGCGCGGGGACGCCGAGGCCAGGATCAGGCGCACGCGGCACGGGCGCGGGGCGGCGAGCGCCGCCCGCGCACTAGCTGACGATCAGCGGCTCGGCGTCCGTGATGACGCGGGAGCAGTCCGCGATGACCTTCCGGAGGAACACGGGCAGGCTCAGCATGTGCCGGTGCGCGAGCCCGTCGTAGAAGCGCATGGGGCCCGCCACGCGCTCGGCCACGCGCCCGTCGATGACCGCCGGCGTGAGCGCCGCCGGGTCGTCCTTCTTGCCGCACACGGCGAAGCCCCACGGCGTCCCGAAGCACGGGATGAAGGACTGGTAGGGTCCGACGTGCGGGAAGACGACCTGGAGCGTCCGGTTCATCGCCGCGTAGAAGTCGAGCTCCCCCAGCTTCGTCATGCCCGCCTGGAGGGCGAGCGTGCCGTGGGGGGTCAGGCGGTCGCTGAGAAGCTGGTAGAACTCCCGGGTGAAGAGGAGACAGGCCGGCCCGGCCTCGAGCGGCTCCGTGAGGTCGACGATCGCCACGTCGAAGCGCTCCGGCGTGCGCTCGAGCCAGCCCCGGGCGTCCTCGTGCCGGAGCTCGGTCCGCGGGTCGTCGAAGGCGCCCTGGTGCATCTCGGGCAGATGGGTCCGGCAGGCGTCCACGACCCGGCCGTCGATGTCCACCATGACGGCGCGCCGGATCGACTTGTACCGGAGGATCTCCCGGAGCGTCGCCCCCTCCCCGCCCCCGATGACCAGCGCGCTCTCCGGGTGGGGGTGGAGGACCATGGCCGGGTGGACCAGGGTCTCGTGGTAGATGAAGTCGTCCGCGACGCTCGACTGGATGCGCCCGTCCAGCACCAGGCACTTGCCGTAGCTCGCCGTCTCCAGGATCTCCATCCGCTGGAACTCGGTCTGGAGGGCGAAGATCGTGCGGACTATCGCGTGGGCGTGCCCCTCGACGGCCGTGGTGGTTTCAAAAAACCATTTGTAGGGGCTCTGTGGCGCCATTCGCGGCGACGCCCTCCTTGACCTTGTTCGCGAGCCCGGCCATGCCCGGGAACACCCCGCGCTTGACCTCCACGCAGGACGCCCGGCTCGCGCCGAACTGCTCCACAAGGTAGTTGGCGGCCTCCGCCGGCTTGAGCGTCTCGCCGCACGAGAAGATGTCCACGGCAGCGTACCGGTGCTCGGGCCACGTGTGGATCGAGAGATGGGACTCGGCGATCACCACCACGCCGGAGATCCCGAACGGGTTGAACTCGTGAAAGACGACGTCGATGATGGTGGCCTCCGCTCGTCTGGCGGCCTCCACCATCGCGACTTTCACGGACTCAAGGCTGTTGAGGACCTCGGAGCTGCAGTCGTACAACTCGAGCAGCAGGTGACGACCCAGGCTCTCCAATCCCGACTCTCCTTCCTCGCCCGCGATCGGCAGTGATCATCGAACTGCGACGCCGGCTCACTGGCGGCGCGCTCGTCGTCGCGGCGACCCCTTACTCGCCGACGCGACACGGGGCGAAAGTGGCCTGGATTATAGAGCACTAACAAGACAGCGCAAGGAAAAAATGCTTGCGTTTTACTTTCGCGCCAGTGATGATGACGGCCTGTCGCGGGCGAGAAAGAGGTTCGGGCAGGGCGCTCGCGTGTCGCGACTTGGCTGGGAGGGAGGTGCCGATGTTCTGGAAGCAGGTGACCAAGGCCTCGATCACGGCGGGAACGGCCGAGGGCGGGACGCCGCTGAACGCGTTCGACAACGCGCTGCTGGCGGCCGGCATCGGCAACGTCAACCTCATCAAGGTCTCCAGCATCGTCCCGCCGGAGGTCGACATCGTCGATCTCCCCCAGATCAAGCCCGGGGCCTTGGTGCCCACGGCCTACGCGGCCATGACCAGCTCGACCTCCGGCCAGATCATCGCCGCCGCCGTGGGCTACGCGTTGCCGGTGGACCGCACGAAGGCCGGGGTCATCATGGAGTTCCACGACGTCACCGACCGCGGGACGGCCGAGGCCGCGATCCGGGAGATGCTCGCCGAGGCGTTCCGGGTGCGCGGGGAGACGGTGCGCGAGGTGAAGGTCGTCGCGGTGGACCACCGGGTCGAGCGGGCCGGCTGCGCGCTGGCCGCCGTCGCGCTCCTCTCTGAGGACGACCTCCTGTAGGTCGCCGCGCCGGGGGCCGCCCGGGACCCCGGGCCCCCCCGCCACCCGCCACCGCCCAGCATGGCCCTGATCCCGGCCCGACCGCGTTTCCTGTCCGCCCGCCCGGACGCCACCGGGGCTGACGTGGTCCTCTGCGGCATCCCGTTCGAGGGCCGGGTCAACCAGCGGAAGGGCGCGTTCCAGGGGCCCGGCGAGATCCGCCGCGCCTCGGACCTCATCGAGACCTACGCCCCGCACCTCGCGAAGGACCTGATGGACCTCGTCCTCGCCGACGCCGGCGACGTCGAGCTGCCCGACGTCGGACCCCGGGAGGCGCTGCAAGCCGCGGCCGCCGCGCTCCGCCAGGTGCTGGTGCCCACCCAGCGCTGGGCCCTCCTGGGGGGCGACCACACCACGACGGCGTCCGTCGTCGAGGTCGCGCTCGAGCACTTTCCCGACCTCCGCGTGGTCCAGTTCGACGCCCACCCGGATCTCCGTGGTGAGTACCTCGGCGAGTCGTGGAACTATGCGTCCGCGATGACGCGCGTCCTCGACCACCTCGGGCCGGACCGGCTCTACCAGATCGGCCTTCGCACGGGGGACCGCGAGGAGTGGGAGCCGCCCCGCGGCACCCACGTGTATCCCGGCTGGGCGGGCACCGCGGCGGACGCGGCGGCGTCGATCGCCAGGGAGCTCGCGGGGCAGCCGCTCTACGTGACGATCGACATCGACGTGCTGGACCCGTCCGTCGCGCCGGGGACGGGCGCGCCCGAGCCGGGCGGCATCAGCGCGCCGGACCTCCTCGCGGCGCTCCGGCATCTCGGGGCCGCGCGGGTGGTCGGATTCGACCTCGTCGAGGTCTCACCGCGCTGGGACCCGTCGGGGCGGACCGGGATCACCGCGGCCGCGATCGTCCGCGACGCGATCCTCATGTGGTGGGGGCGGGACTGATGGCCCGCCGACGGGCCCGCCGCCGCGCGGAGCCGTACGCCGCGCCCCTCTACTACCACATCGCGTTCGAGCTCAACCGGAAGACGGAGACCGACTTCCTCGCCGCGTGCTTCCGGAAGTACGCGCGGGGCGCCGTCCGCCGCGTCCTCGACGTGGCGTGCGGCACCGGCCACCACAGCCTCCGCCTCGCCCGCCGCGGGTACCGCATGACCGCGCTCGACCTCTCGGCGCCGTCCATCGCCTTCCTCGACGGGGAGGCCGCGCGACTCGGGCTCCCGATGACGACCGTCGTCGGGGACATGACCGACTTCCGCCTGCCCCGGCCCGTCGACGGGGCGATCTGCATGCAGGACTCCCAGGGGCACCTCCTCGAGACCGAGGCGCTCCTCGCCCACCTGCGGACCGTCCGCCGGAACGTGCGGCGGGGCGGCGTCTACGTCTTCGACCGCCTGGTGCCGAACGGCTGGAGTCCCGGGGCGCGCTGGACCTGGACCCGGCGGCGCTGGGGGATCACGGTCCGCACGAGCTTCCAGACGCTCCTCGACTACGACGTCGCGCGCCAGGTGTGCCGGGAGGTCATGCGGTTCGAGATCACCGAGAAGGGCCGGACGCGCGCCGTGGTCCAGCGGCACCCGACGCGCATCGTCTTCCCGCAGGAGCTGCGCGCCCTCGTCGACGTGGCGGGTGGCTGGGAGCTCTGCGGCTGGTTCTCGAACTTCAGTTTCAAGCAGCCTCTCGAGAAGAGCGCCGCGGCGATGGTGATGATCGTCGTCCTCCGCGCCCGCTAGGCGACACGCCGCCGTCGGCCACGGGGCGCGCGCGTGTTGCGCGAAGCGCCCGGAGGTGAAAGGCTGACCGGGTGACGCGACTCGTCCTCCGGCCCCAGCACGAGGCGCGGGTCCGGGGCGGGCATCCCTGGATCTACCGGGCCGACGTCCTGCGGCTCGACGGCCCCTGGCGGGAAGACGAGGCGGTGACCGTCTTCGCCGCCGACGGGCGTGTCCTCGGGCGGGGCTTCTACAATCCCCGGCCCCAGATCGTCTGCCGGCTGATCACGCGCCACGACGAGCCCGTCGACGACGCCTTCCTCCGCGGCCGGTTCGCCGCGGCGTGGGCCCTCCGGGGGACGCTCGGGTACGACGGCGACGCGACCCGCGTGGTCTTCGGCGAGGGCGACCGCCTCCCGGGTCTGGTCATCGACCGCTACGGAGACGCCCTGGTCCTCCAGGCCCTGACGCGCGGCATGGCCGCGCGCGGCGCGCGGCTCGCCGAGCTCGCGGCCGAGGTCACCGGCGCCCGGGCGGTGTACCGACGCGCCGACCCCACCGCCGCCGCCATCGAGGGCTTCGAGGACCGGGCGGGCTGGCTCGTGGGCGAGGGCCCGGCGACGGTCGAGATCCGCGAGGGGCCCTGCCGTTTTCACGTCGACCTCGAGGCAGGCCAGAAGACCGGCTTCTACCTCGACCAGCGGGAGAACCGCGCCGTCGTCGCCGCCCGGGCAACGGGGCGCGCCGTCCTCGACGCCTTCGCGTACACCGGAGCCTTCGGGGCGTGGGCGCTCCGGCAGGGCGCCGCCTCCGTGCTCGCGCTCGACAGCTCGGGCGCCGCCTGCGAGCGAGCCGCGGCGCACCTCGCGGCGAACGCGCCGGCGGGCGGCGCCGCCGCGCACGAGGTCGTCGAGGCCAACGCCTTCGACGGGCTCCGCGCCCTCGAGCGCGACGGCCGCCGCTTCGACCTCATCGTGCTCGACCCGCCGCCCTTCACGCGGCGGCGGGCGGCCGTCGACGCGGCGCTCCGCGGCTACAAGGAGATCAACCTGCGGGCGGTCCGCTGCCTCCGCCCGGGCGGCCTTCTTGCCACCTTCTCGTGCTCCCACCACGTGAGCCCGGCGCTGTTCGAGGACGTCTGCCGGACGGCGATCGAGGACGTCGGGCGCCCGGTGCGCGTCGAGGCGCGGCTCGCGCAGGCGCGCGACCACCCGGTGCTGCTGGCGGTGCCCGAGACGCGCTACCTGACGGGGCTGCTCCTGGAGGTCCTGGAGTAGACGGGCGCGCCGCTCAGGGGCCCGCCGCGCGCCGGGCCCGGACGCGGTAGACGAGAACGACCCCGGCCGCCACGAGGCCGACCACGACGATCCCGAGCGCGACCGCGTTGTAGCCCATCAGCACCTGCTTCGCCCACCCGAGATGCGTGCCGGCCAGCACGCCGAGCCCGACCACGAGCGCGTTCCACACGATGACGGACAGGCCCGCCCACCACAGCACCTTCCACGCCGAGAAGCCGGCCAGCCCGGCCGCCGGCATCACGAGCGCCCGGATCCCCGGGAAGAACCGGGACACGGCGACGGCGGCCACGCCGTAGCGGTCGAACCAGCGCTCGAGCAGCGCCAGCCGGTCCACGTTGACGAGCCGCCCGAAGCGTCCGAGGAGGAGCGCCGGGCCCCAGCGCCGCGCCACCCAGAAGATGGTCATGACGCCGACCTGGGTGCCCAGGATCGCGGCAAGCAGCACGAGCTCGTGGCCGAGCCGGCCCCGGCCGGCCAGGAACCCCGCGTAGAGCACGAGGACGTCCGTGGGCCACGGGGGAAGAAGCTCTCCAGGACGCAGCTCAGGAAGATGAGCGCGTAGATCGCGAGCGGCGGGATGCCGGGATCGAGGACGAGCTCGGCGAGACGCTCGAGATCCACGGGCGCGCTGTCGCCCTACGCGCCCGGCTTGGCCGCGTCGCGCTCGACGGCGAAGGGGAGCGCGAGCACCCGGGGGAGCTCCCCCAGCCGATGATGGAACTCGAGCACGAGATGCCGGGCCGAATCCCGGAGGCGCAGGAAGTAGACGAAGCCCTCGAGCCGAGCCCCGGGCTGGAGCGTGCCCATGGGGAGCGCCCGGAGGTAGACGTCGGTGACCACGGGCGGACCCGGATAGTACCAGGGCCATCCCCACCAGCCGTACCGGTCCCACCACCAGTCGGAGGGCTCCGGCGCGACGCGCCGGCGGATGACCGGCGGCGGGGAGCTGATCGCGGCGAGTCGCACGCCCTCCTCGACGCGCCAGCGGAGGATGCGCTCGACCTCGACGGGCGGGAGCGCCGTGTACTGGAAGCGTTCGTCGTCGAAGAGACGGAAGCTCGTGTAGTCGAAGTCCACCGGCGCCGCCGCGCCGTTGGAGAGGCTCACCAGGAACGGCGTGATGTAGTCCCGGAGGTCCCACGGGCTCCCGCGCCAGGCCGAGGGCTGCACGATCAGCTCGACACCCTCGGCCGCGACCCGGGCCGCCCCCTGGCTCGGGTCGACCTCGACACCCGTTGCCGGCACGGGCACGATCCGCGGCGCCGCGCACCCGGCGAGGAGCGCCAGAGCGAGCCCGGCGACGACACGGCTCCGAGGCGCGAAGGCGCCCCGCGGGCGCGTCACGACCCGTCAGCCGCCCGCGGCGCGTGCGACGAGATCGTAGACGCCCGCCAGCGCGCGATCGAGCTCGGCAGGGTTCTTCCCGCCCGCCTGGGCGAGATCGGGCCGGCCGCCCCCGCCGCCACCGACCGTCTTCGCGATCTCCTGGATCAGCTTGCCGGCGTGGACGCGCGCCGTCAGGTCCTTGGTCACGGCACTGACCAGGTTGACCTTGCCGTCGGTGGCCGCGCCGAGGAAGGTCACGCCCGAGGGAACCCGTTCGCGCACCGAGTCCACGACCGCACGGAGGCCCTCGGCGTCGAGCCCATCGAGCCGCGCCACGACGACCGGGATTCCCGCCACGACGCGCGCGCCGGCCGCGAGGTCCTGGGCGCGGCTCTTGGCGAGTCGCGTCTCCAGCTCCCCGATCTGCTTCTCGAGCCCCTTCTGATCGTCGAGAAGCTTCTGGAGCCGGCGCGGCAGCTCGAGCGGCGGGATCCGCAGGAGGTCCGCCGCCTGGCGGAGCGCGTGCTCCTCCTGGCCGACGTGCTTCAGGGCGGCGGTGCCCGTGACCGCCTCGAGGCGCCGGACGCCCGACGCGACGGCGCCCTCGGTCGTGACCTTGAAGAGGCCGATCTGCCCGGTGGCGTCGAGGTGCGTCCCGCCGCAGAGCTCGGTCGAGAAGTCGCCGATCCGGATGACGCGGACGTGGTTGCCGTACTTCTCCCCGAAGAGCGCCATCGCGCCCATCTTGAGCGCCGCGTCGAGATCGGTCCAGAACGGGTCGACGGTGATGTTCTCTCGCACCGCTTCGTTCACCAGGTCCTCCACGCGCTGGAGATCCTGGTCCTTCACCGGCTTGGTGTGCGTGAAGTCGAACCGCAGCCGATCGGGCGCCACCAGCGAGCCCGCCTGCGTCACGTGGGTCCCGAGGACCTTTCGCAGCGCCGCGTGAAGCAGGTGCGTGCCCGTGTGGTGGAGCCGGAGCCCCTGGCGGCGCGGCGTCTCGACCGTGGCCGCCACGTCCTCGCCCTCCCGAAAGCCCCCGTCGGTCACCCGGAGCCGGTGGGCGATCAGGCCCGCGCCGCGGTACTGCGTGTCCACGACCTCGCCGCGGCCCTGCCGGCCGGTGATGACTCCCGTGTCGCCGATCTGCCCGCCCGACTCCGCGTAGAACGGCGTGCGGTCGAGGATCACCTCGACCTCGTCGCCGGCGACCGCCTCCCGGCGGCGGCGCCCGCCGGCCACTATGGCGAGGATCCGCGCCGGCGCCGTCATCGCCTCGTAGCCGAGGAACTCCGCCTTGGGGAGGTCGACGAGGAGCGTCTGGTAGGCGCCCGCCCCGTCGTCGCCGGCCCCGGCGCCGCCGAAGGTCGCGCTCGCGCGGGCGCGCTCCCGCTGGGCCTCCATCTCCTGGTCGTACTCGGCCTGGGTCTCGGGCGTCACGGAGAAGCCGCGGTCCTGCAGGACCTCCTGGGCCAGGTCGACCGGGAAACCGTAGGTGTCGTAGAGCGTGAACAGCACCTTGCCCGGAACGCGCGCCGGACCCCCGCCGGTCCGCGGCCAGCCGCCGGCACCCTGCGCCTCCTCGGTGATGCGCTCGAGCCCGCGGTCGAGCGTCTCCGTGAAGCGCTCCTCCTCGAGGCGGGTGAGCTCGGCCACGCGGCTCCGCTGCTCCACGAGCTCCGGATAGACCCCGCCCATCAGCTCGGTCACGGCACCCGTCACCTGCCAGAGGAATGGCTCCGTGAGCCCGAGGAGCCGGCCGTGCCGCATCGCCCGGCGCATGATCCGGCGGAGCACGTAGCCGCGCCACTCGTTCGAGGGCGAGACCTGGTCGGAGATCAGGAACGCGGTGGCGCGGGCGTGGTCGGCGATGACCCGCATCGACACGTCGTCGGCCTCGCCGGCCCCGTACGCCTTGCCGCACCGGCGCTCCACGTCCGCGATCAGCGGCCGCAGGAGGTCCGTGTCGAAGTTCGACGTCTTACCCTGCACGACCGTGGCGATCCGCTCGAGGCCCATGCCGGTGTCGATCGACGGCTTCGGGAGCGGCGTCAGCTTGCCCGACGCGTCCCGGTCGAACTGCATGAACACGAGGTTCCAGATCTCGAGCCAGCGGTCGCACTCGCAGGCGGGGCCGAGGCACCGGCGCCCCGCCGCCTCCTCGGCGCACGGGATGTGGTCGCCCTGGTGGAAGTGGACCTCCGAGCAGGGCCCGCAGGGCCCCGTGTCCCCCATCGCCCAGAAGTTGTCCTTCTCGCCGAGCCGGAGGATCCGGTCCTGGGGCACGTAGCTCTTCCAGAGCTCGAAGGCCTCGTCGTCGTCCGTGAACACCGTCGCGCACAGGCGGCCGGCGGGGATGGCGAGGTCCCGGGTCAGGAATTCCCACCCGTAGGCGATCGCCTCGCGCTTGAAGTAGTCGCCGAACGAGAAGTTGCCGAGCATCTCGAAGAACGTGTGGTGGCGCGCGGTCCGCCCCACGTTCTCGAGGTCGTTGTGCTTGCCGCCCGCCCGCACGCACTTCTGGCTGGTCGTGGCCCGGACGTAGTCGCGGCGCTCCTCGCCCAGGAAGACCGCTTTGAACTGCACCATCCCCGCGTTCGTGAAGAGGAGCGTCGGGTCGTTGCCGGGGACGAGGGGCGACGAGCGGACGATCGTGTGGCCGTTCTGCTCGAAATAGCGGAGAAACTTGTCCCGGAGCGCGTGTCCGGTCATAGGTTCCACATGATACCATCGGCCGCCAACGGGGCTCCGGGCGACCCCGAGACGCCCGGGCCGCGGGGAGGACAGACCGTTCCATGAAGAAGTGGCTGCGCCGGGCCGCCCGGCTGGCTCGTCCCTTCCGGGTCGCGGACGGCGGGCGCTTCCGCCTGTCGTCGATCGATCCCGGGGACACGCGTGGCTTCGACTCGAAGCGGAACGCGCGAAGCCACCTCACGCGCGGCGTCGAGCTCCTGGGGGAGATGCAGGAGAAGCTCTACGCCCAGGACCGGTGGGCGCTCCTGCTGATCTTCCAGGCGATGGACGCGGCCGGCAAGGACGGCACGATCAAGCACGTCATGTCGGGCGTGAACCCCCAGGGGTGCCAGGTGTACTCGTTCAAGGCCCCCTCCGACGAGGAGCTCGACCACGACTTCATGTGGCGCACCACCTGCCGCCTTCCCGAGCGCGGCCGGATCGGCATCTTCAACCGCTCCTACTACGAGGAGGTGCTGGTCGTCCGCGTCCATCCCGAGATCCTCGCCCGGGAGCGCCTGCCGGCCTCGCTCGTGACCCGCCGCCTCTGGCGGGAGCGCTACGAGGACATCAACGCGTTCGAGCGCTACCTCGTGCGGAACGGCACGGTCGTCCGGAAGTTCTTCCTCCACGTCTCCCGCGAGGAGCAGCGCCGGCGGTTCCTCGAGCGCCTCGACGAGCCCGAGAAGCACTGGAAGTTCTCGCTCGGCGACGTCCGCGAGCGCCGCCACTGGGCGGACTACATGGCCGCCTACGAGGACATGATCCGCCAGACGAGCACGCCGGAGGCGCCCTGGTACGTCGTGCCCGCCGACCACAAGTGGTTCACCCGTCTGGTCGTGGGCTCGGCGATCCTCGAGGCGCTCGCCGGCCTCGACCTCGCCTTCCCGACCGTCGAGCCCGACCGCCTGAAGGAGCTCGAGGCCGCGCGGGTGACGCTCGCGAACGAGGCGCCGGAGCGCGGTCAGGCGGCCGGGCGCCGCCGCGAGTCGACGTAGACGTTCTCACCGCGCGTCTCCCGGAAGAAGAGGGAGGCCAGGCACGCGCAGAGGACGAGGACCGCGGAGGCCGCGAAGCTCGCCTGGTACGCCTCGACCGGGTAGACTCGCGCGCCCGCGAGGGTCACCCCCGCCCAGTGGGCGTCGAGGATCGCGCCGAGCGGCCCCTGGGTCAGGGCGGCCCCCACGAACCCGCCGAGGTTCACCGCCGCCACCGCGATGCCGGCGAGCTCCGGCGGATTGACCTCGCGTCCAAGGGGCCACGTCAGCACGAAGGCTGCGCCCACCAGCCCCATCCCGAAGAGCAGCGCGTAGAGCCCGCCGAGCGGCAGGCGGCCGAGCGTGAGGACGAACACGGTCCAGCCGACGAAGTGGAGCGCCGTGAGAACCGTGTACGGGAGGCGCCGGCGCCGGAGCATGCGGTCCGAAACGAATCCGGTCAGCGGCCCGGCGATCAGGAGCGCCAGCGACGTGGCGGTCGCGTAGAGCGCCGCGTCCGTCATCCCGAGCCCGTAGACGTCGCGAAGACAGGGCACGATCCAGAAGATGAGGTTGTTCGTCGCGGAGTAGAGGAAGAAGAACGCGAGGAACGGCGGCCAGGTGTGTCGGTTCCCCAGCACCCGGCCGAGTCCCACGAAGACCGCGGCCCAGCCCGGCGCCGGCGCAGCCGCCGCCGGGTCGGCGACCGGTGGCCGGTCACGAACCAGGGCGACGCAGGCCATCGCGCCGGCCAGGGTGACCACCCCGACCGTGGCGAACGCGCCGCGCCATCCGAGACCCGCCGCGAGCCCGGCCATCGGCGCCGTCGCCACCAGCCCGCCGAGGACACCGATCGCCGCCGTCGTGGCGGAGAGGGTCCCGAAGTACGCCGCGGGGAACCACGCCGCCGCGATCTTGAGGGAGCCAACGAACATGACCGACGCCCCCGCGCCCACGAGGAAGCGCCCGGCGAAGAGGAGCGGGAAGCCGGACGCGAGAGCCATCATGAGCGTCCCGCCACCCATCACCAGGCCGCCCGTCGCCACCACCCACCGGGCGCCGAACCGGTCCAGCAGCACGCCGGCCGGGATCATCAGCCCCGCGTAGGAGTAGTAGTAGGTCGCGGACAGGAGCCCGATCAGGGTGCCCGTCGCGCCGAACGCCTGCATGAGCTCCTTGGCGAACACCCCGGGCGCGGCCCGGTGGAAGAACGCGAAGAGGAACAGGAACGCGGAGACGCCCCAGACGAGCCACGCGCGCGGGGGCGGGCGGCTCGCGCTCGTCACGCGGGGCTCGCGGGGAGGCGGCGTCGGAGCCGCGGCGGCGCCGGGGTCAGCGCGGCCGGGCGGCCCAGCCCGCCCGGTTGTTGCGGATCTGGTTCGCGTGCACGTGGCCGTGATCGGCGTAGATCCGGAGCCACGCCTCCGTGGAATACGGGCCGCTCTCGGTGTGCGTCCCGGTGCGGCGCCAGTCGGCGTCCGTCATGGACTCGAGGAGCTGCGCCGTGGTCGTCCGGGCCGCCTCGAACGCGCGGAGGGCCGGCTCCCACGCGCGCTCCTGGTAGCGGAAGTGCCGCGCGTACTCGGCCTCGTCGTAGCCCTGGATGGCCGGGTTGTTCTCGATCAGGAGCCGCCGGAGCCGGACGCCCGAGATCGTCTCGCTGTCGGCCAGGTGGTGGACCACCTCGCGGGCGCTCCACTCCCCGGGGGCCGGGCGCCAGTCCCGCTCGTCGGGGCCGATGCCCGCCAGCGCCCGCACCACCTCGTCGTAGCCCGCCTTGTACTTCGCGATCAGCTGCTGCCGTTCTGCCGGGATCATGTAGCGCCTCCTCGATCGATGGGAACGTGGCGCTCCCGTTGTCTCGCACTCGTCCGGCGCCGTCAACGGGGTGGTCGGGAGGTCGCCGGACCGGCGGTCGCCGCTAGAGCTCGGTCGCCTCGTCGAGGCCGCTGTCGCGGCAAAGCGTCCGGAGCACCTGGCGGACGACGTCGCCCGGATACCCGCGGCGCCGAAGGTAGTCGTGGAGCCGCTGCGCGGCCCGATCGGGGGCGCGGCGCCGGAGGATCGCGAGGCGCCGGGCCGCGGCGACCTGGGCCCGCGCCAGCTCGCTCGTGTCCTCGAACGCGTGGGCCAGGGCCGCCTCCACGAGCGGCCGGGCGACGCCGCGGGCGCGGAGCTCGTCCCGGAGTCGCTGGCGACCGAACGACCGCCCGCGCGCCCGGGACTCGGCCCAGGTGGCGGCGAACGCGCGGTCGTCCACGTAGCCACGCGCCTCGAGGTCGGCCACCACCGCCTCGGCCACGTCCGGAGGCGCCCCTCGCCGGCGAAGGCGAGCGGCGAGATCGCGTCGCGTCCAGGCTTTGCGGGCGAGCAGATCGAGAGCGACGGTCCGGGCCCGGCGGGCGTCGAGCGCCGGCCGGGCCTCCCCGCGTCTGGTTCCGCGAGATGCAGTCACGGGCGCTCGGCCGTGACCGCCGGATCCGGTCGTCAGGCCCCGTTCGCGACGGGCTTGAGGCCGACGGCGTGGCGGACCGCAGTCTCCATCTCGGCCAGCATCTTCGGGTTGTCCTTGAGGAACTTCCGGGCGTTGTCCCGGCCCTGCCCGATGCGCTGGTCGCGATACGAGAACCACGTGCCGCTCTTCTCGACGAGCCCCTGCACCACCGCGAGGTCGAGCACGTTGGCCTCGCGGGAGATCCCCTCGCCGTACATCACGTCGAACTCGGCCTCGCGGAAGGGCGACGCGAGCTTGTTCTTCACCACTTTGACCTTCGTGTGGACGCCGACCGATTCCGTCCCCTGCTTGAGGGCGTCCATCCGCCGGATGTCCAGGCGAATCGAGGCGTAGAACTTGAGCGCGCGGCCCCCCGACGTCGTCTCGGGGCTGCCGAACATGACGCCGATCTTCTCGCGGATCTGATTGATGAAGATCACGGCGGTGCCGGAGCGCGCGATCGCGGCGGTGAGCTTCCGGAGGGCCTGCGACATGAGCCGCGCCTGGAGCCCCGGCAGCGACTCGCCCATCTCGCCCTCGAGCTCGGCCTTCGGCACGAGCGCCGCGACGGAGTCGATCACGATGACGTCGATCGCGCCCGAGCGGACCAGGTGCTCGGTGATCTCGAGCGCCTGCTCGCCCGTGTCGGGCTGCGAGATCAGGAGCTCGTCGATGTTCACGCCGAGCCGCTTGGCGTAGATGGCGTCGAGCGCGTGCTCGGCGTCGACGAACGCCGCGTAGCCGCCCGCGCGCTGGGCCTCGGCGATGACGTGGAGCGCGAGGGTGGTCTTGCCCGAGGACTCCGGCCCGTAGATCTCCGTCACCCGTCCTCGGGGAATCCCCCCGATGCCGAGCGCCACGTCGATGGTGAGCGCGCCGGTCGGGATGACCGCCGTCTCCTCGAGCGCGCCCGAGGCGCCGAGCTTCATCACGGCGCCCTTGCCGAACTGGCGCTCGATCTGGGAGAGCGCCAGCTCGAGGGCCTGCCGCCGGTCCTTGTCTGCCTTCGATTCGGACTTCGACTCCGCCTTGGATTCCGCCATCACGTCCCTCCGTTCGTCCCCGCGCGACCTGCGGGCCGCCGGGCTTGGTCGCGAGTCCTGCTCCATGTCGGCGCCATTCTAGGAGGGCCCCACCGACATGTCAACAGAAGATGAGTACGCTACCGCTAGGGGTCACTGACTACTCCTCCCCCGACGGCTCGCGGAGTGGGGCCGCGGCGAGCACACTGTGGCGCGCACCTCCCGCGTCCGAGCTCCGACCGCATCAGGTGGAGCGCCGTCACATGCGTCTCGCCGAACGCCGGACCGGATCCGAGGACGCCGGCGAGCCCGCGCGCCTCGCGGGGGTCCCGGGCCCGGGCGAGCGTGACGTGGGGATGGAACGGCCGGGGCTCCGCCGGCAGACCCCGCGCGACCAGCCCGGCCTCCAGGGCGGCCTGGAGCGCCACCAGTCCGTCCGCCCCCGTGCCGACGCCCGCCCACAGGACGCGGGGCGCCGCGCCCGAGGGGAAGCCGCCGAGCCCGCCGAGGGTCACGGTGAACGGCGGCACGGCCATCGCCGCGGCCGTCACCGCCTCGCGGACCCGCTCGAGCGTCACGGGCTCCACCTCCCCCAGAAACCGGAGCGTCAGATGCAAATTGTCCGGACGCACCCACGCGAGCCCGCGCGTCTGCCCCCGGAGCTCGTCGCATACCGCCGCGAGGCCCGCGCGCACGCGATCCGGCAGCAGCACCGCGACGAAGCAGCGCATCGTCTGGCCGCTCACCGTGCCCCGCTCGCCGCCGCGCGGCGTGGGCCCCGACGCCCATCATCGGAGCAACGTGGGTGCCAGGCCTCGGCCGACGGCCTCGCGATTCGATTCGCGCCGGCCGGCGCTCCGAACGAGCCCGCGAGCCCGAATCGCTCCGACCCCGGGCCGAGCACGCAGGCATACGGGGTGACGCCGCCAAGAGACATCGGCCGGCGCGCGCTCAGCCCGCCTCGAGGCAGCGACGGCGGAGGAGGTCGAGGGCCCGCACCGCGGAGAGCGCCTTGTTTCCCTCCCGGTCGCGGTCGAAGCGATGGCGCTCGACGACGGCCCCATCCCGATCCGCGAGCCCGATGAACACGGTCCCGACCGGCTTGGTCGGCGTGCCGCCGTCGGGCCCGGCGATCCCCGTCACGGAGACGCCGACGTCGGTGCCGGCGCGCTCGCGTGCCCCGCGCGCCATCGCCTCGGCGCACGCCGCGGACACCGCCCCGTGCTCCTTCAGCACGGAAGCCGGCACGCCGAGGAGGGCCTGCTTCGCCTCGTTGGAATAGACGACGAACCCCCGCTCGAAGTAGGCGGAGCTGCCCGGCACCTGCGTCAGGCGGTGTCCCACGAGCCCGCCGGTGCAGGACTCGGCGAGCGAGACGGTGAGGCCGCGGGCGCGGAGCAGCCGGCCCACCACGCTCTCGAGCGTCTCGTCGTCGATGCCGTACCACGCGGCGCCGAAGGCCCCGCGGAGCGCCGGCTCGACAAGGGCGAACGCCGCGTCGGCGGCGCCCGGCGACTCCGCTCGGATGCGGAGTCGCACCCGGCATTCCTCGCCCTCGTCGACGACCTGACCGCTGACGCCCGTCGCGCCGCGAAGCGCCGACTGGAGCTCGGCCTCCACGGTCCCGGCGTCGAGTCCCACGAGGCGCAGCGTGCGGACGAGCGCGACCGGGCCGGCGCCCGACCCCGCGAGGCGCGGCAGGAGATGCGCACGGGCCAGCGACACGGCGGCCGCCGGACCCGCGGGCGCGACGAGCACGACGGCGCTGCCGAGCTCCGCCAAGAGGCCCGGCTCGCCGGCCTCGACGGGCGTCACGACCGTCGCGCCCTGGGGCACGAGCGCCAGCTGCTCGGCCCGCCCGGGCACCGCCTGTCCGCGCGCCGCGTAGGCGCCGGTGAGAGCCTCCAGCGCGCGGCTGCTCAGGACCAGCCGGCTGCCGAGACAGCGCGCGAGGGCCTGCCGGAGAGTGCCCGCGGCCTCGCCGTCGCCCACCGCCACGACGGCGCCACCTTCTGCCGCCGCCTCGCGGAGCGCCCGCTCGACCGGCTCCTCCTCGGCGGCGACGATCCGCCGGGCCCGTACCGGATAGCCGGCGCGCTCCAGGACGCGGCCGACCGCCAGCGCCGCGTCGGCGCCCGCTCCCGCGGGATCGGCCGACACGGTCACCAGCTCGACGGTCAGCACGGGGTCAGACGAGGTGGCGCAGCCGGTCGAGGGCCTGACCGAGGAGGCTCACGTACACGCCGGCGAGGATGTCGTCCGCCACGATGCCGAAGCCTCCCGGCAGCGACTGGAGCCGGTTGATCCCGAGCGGCTTCACGACGTCGAAGACCCGGAAGGCGAGGAAGAGCCCGAGGACCCACGGCAGGGACCGCGGATTGCCCGCGCACGCGATCAGCATCCCGACGACCTCGTCGATGACGATCGCCGACGGGTCCGTCTCCCCGAGCCGCGCCTCCTCCCGCCCGGACGCCCAGATCCCGATCGCCGACAGGGCCACGGTCACGACGAGGATGGTCGCGTCCGTGGGGCGGAGCCACCAGACGGCGAGGGCGACCGGGAGGCTCGCGGCGGTGCCGGGCGCGACGGGCGCGTAGCCCAGCCCCCCGGCGGTCGCGATCCAGCGGGCGAGCGTCGAGCCGGGGCCCGGCGCGGCCGGCGGCTCAGCGGCGCGCGGCGGTCCCGACAAGGTCGTAGCCGTCGACCTCGACGATCTCCACGGGGAGGCGACGGCCGGGGGCGAGGATCCGGTCGCGCAGGTACACGACGCCGTCGATCTCCGGCGCCTGCGCTGCCGTCCGGCCCTCCCAGGCGAAGGCGGGATCCTCGCTCGGTCCGTCCACCAGCACCTCGTGAACGGAGCCGAGGAGCGCGGCCTGGCGGTCCCAGGCGAGGCGGTCCTGCGTCTCCTGAACCAGGCGGGCTCGCTCCTCGGCCACGTCGGCCGGCACTGGGTCGGGCAGCGTGGCGGCCGGCGTCCCCTCCTCCGCGGAGTAGACGAAGCTCCCCACCCGGTCGAAGCGCGCCTCGTCGAGGAAGGCGAGGAGCCCCTCGAACGCGGCCTCGGTCTCGCCCGGGAAGCCGACGAGCACCGTCGTGCGGAGGGTGGCGTCCGGGATCGCGTCCCGCAGCGCGCCGACGATCTCCATCATCCGCCGCCGCGTCACGCCGCGCCGCATCGCGCGGAGGATCCCGTCGTCGGCGTGCTGGATCGGCATGTCCACGTAGGGAAGCGCGCGGGCCCGCCCGAGCTTCCGGAGGAGCGTGTCCGTGATGTGCGCCGGATGGAGATAGAGGTAGCGGAGCCACGGGACCGTCGTCTCGCCGAGCGCCACGAGGAGATCGCCGAAGTCCGGACGGCCCGGCCCGCCGGGGAGGTCCTTGCCCCACGCGAGCGTGTCCTGGGAGACGAGGACCACTTCCTGGACGCCGTCTCGCGCGAGCGCCTCGACCTCGGTCACGACGTCGGCGAGCGGCCGGCTCCGGTGACGCCCGCGCATCATCGGGATCGCGCAGAAGGTGCAGCCCATGTTGCAGCCCTCGGCGATCTTGACGTACGCGTACGGCACGCGGCCGAGGCGCACCCGCGGCGCGTCGGCGCGGTACACGTAGCCGGGCGGCGCGCCGGCCACCCACGCGTCGCGCGCGTCGAGCCGGCGGACCACGTCCACGATGCGCGGGAGCTCCCCGGTGCCGACCAGGGCGTCGACCTCCGGCAGCTCCGCCAGGAGCTCGGCGCCGTACCGCTGGGGGAGACACCCGGTGACCACCAGGCGGCGCCCCGGCACCCGCGCCTTCCACGCCGTCAGCTCGAGGATCGTGTCGATCGACTCCTGCTTGGCCCGGTCGATGAACGCGCAGGTGTTGACCACGACGCAGTCGGCGGCCTCCGCCTCGTCGACGGGAGCCACCCCGTCCTGCTGGAGGAGCCCCAGCATGAGCTCCCCGTCGACCTGGTTCTTCGGGCAGCCGAGGCTCACGAGGTGGACGTTCATGGCAGACGTCGAGTATAGCATCGGGCCTGCGGGCGCCCGGCCGCGCGCGCGGAGGCGCGTCAGTCCGGCCGGACGGCCACGCAGACGGTCAGGTAGCCGTGCCGCCGGACGGCCGGGACCCGACGGTACAGCCAGGCGAACAGGCGGACCGCCGGCGCGACGACGCCCGCGAGGCGGGAGCGCCGCGTGTGGAGCCACAGATCCAGCATCCGGAGCCAGCCCGGGATGAACAGGATCCCGGTGCGCGCGGTGACGTGGAACCCCGCCCCCTCCAGGAGTCGCTGGAGGGCCTTCGGGGTGAACGACTTCTCCATCCCGTAGCCGTAGAGGCCGACGAGGTTCAGCACATGCACCAGGAGCGGGCGGAGGAACGGGTCGAGCTTGTTCGGGACGCCGACGATCGCGACGCCGCCCGGCGCGAGGACGCGGAAGATCTCGCGCACCGCCTGGGCGTACTCGGGAAAGTGCTCGATCGTTCCCATCGAGTAGACGGCGTCGACCGAACGCTCGCGGAGCGGGATCGCGCGCACGTCCCCGACCACGAAGCCCGGGCGATGGCCGCGGAGGACCCGCCGGGCCTCACGCACGACGTCGATGGACACGTCGACGCCCATCGGGCTCGCGCCGCGCTCGGCCGCCCACCGGAGAATCTCGGTGTTCTTCGCCTCGTCCCAGAGGTCGGTCTTGAAGACGACGAGGTCGGCGAGCTTGGGGAGGTAGGTCTCGAAGAGCCAGCGCTCGCAGTCGAAGTAGTAGGCCGTCGACACCGCGCCCTTGAGCGAGGGGAAGTGGGCGCCGACGTCGTCCCAGAAGGTGGGCGGATCCCCGGTGGCGGGCCCCATCGCGCCCTACCTTGCCACAGTCGCCGCCGGACCGCGAGACCCATTAACCCTACCTAAAAGGCGGGGTCCCGTGCTCCGGCGATGGCTACCGTCGTAGCCGCGTGATGCTGACGGCCGACACCGGCCGCGAGAAGCCCTTGAGCGGGATCTCCCCGAGCGGCTCGGTCTCGACCAGCGCGTCGAGCGTCGCCAGCACGCGAGCCGCGGCGAGGATCTGGCCGCCCCGTAGGACGAGGACGCGCGCGCCCGCGTCCATGACCCGACCCTCGGTCAGGAGGGCGAGCGCGAGCGGCCCGCAGGCCAGGGCGAGACACGCCGCGAGGCGCGACCAGACGCGAGCGCTGGGACCCCGAGAGGACGGCGTCGCTCGTCTCCATCCGGCCCCGGGGGACCGAAGGTCGCCCTGGGCCGGCTCGATCTGGTTCCGGACGGGCCAGAAAGCCGCGTCATTATAGCGCCGGGAAGACCGACCGCCGCGCCCTTGACACCTGGAGCGCGGCCGACTAACGTGCAGGGCACCATGCGACGCAGCGACGCGGCGTCTCTTCGGTCCATCGGACAGCGCTGGTGGTCGTGGTGCTGGTGGCGCCCCTCTGGGGAGGGAACCGGACCCGCGTAGCGATCATCGGCGTAGCAAGCAGGAAAAAGTCGGAGCCGAGGTGAGCGGGACGGTCCCCGCGAGCCCCGGCTCTTTTGGTTTCCACGAGGCGTCGAGACGACCCGCCGGCCAGGCTGGCCGGGGTGGGAGGAGCCGTCGATGTCGAGTCGTGCCGAGTCGTCACTCACGTCCGCCCCGGGCGGACGGGCCGTCCGAGGCGGGGCGCCCAACGTCCTGCCCGTCTCGCGGGAGCTCCTCGCCGATCTCGAGACCCCGATCTCCGCCTACCTCCGCCTCCGGGACCGCCCGTCGAGCTTCCTCCTGGAGAGCGTGGAGGGGCCGGAGCAGGTGGCCCGGTTCTCCGTGCTCGGCGGAGACCCCCGACTCGTCCTGGAGTGCGACGGCACGGAGGTCCGCGTCCTCCGGCCCGACGGCAGCGTGATCGAGCGGGGGCGGCCCCTCGAGACGGTGGCGCGCTACCTCGGGCGCTATCGCGCCGCACGCGACCCCGAGCTGCCGCCGTTCACGGGAGGCTTCCTCGGCTACCTCGCGTACGACGCGATCCGGCTCTGGGAGCGCCTTCCCGATCGGCCACCCGACGACCTCGGCCTCCCGGTGTTCCGCCTGGCGCTGATGGACACGATCGTCGCCTTCGACCACCGCCGCCACACGATGCGCATCGTCGCGAACGCGTTCCTCGACGAGGACGGCGGCGCGGAGGCGGCCCAGGCGCGCGCGCACGAACGGATCGACCAGGTGCTCGACCGGCTGCAGGGGCCCCGGCCCGCCGAGCCATCGGCGGTCGCGACGGCGCTGTCCCCCCGGTCCAACTGGACGCCCGAGACCTACTGCGCGGCCGTGGAGCGCGCTCAGGCGCACATCCGCGCCGGCGACATCTACCAGGTCATCCTCTCGCAGCGCTTCGCCACGCCGGTGCCCGGGCTCGACCCCCTCGCGATCTACCGGGCGCTCCGCGTGGTCAATCCCTCGCCGTACATGTTCCTCCTCGACGCCGGCGACGGCGCGACCCTGGTGGGCTCGTCGCCCGAGCGGCTGGTCCGCGAGGAGGACGGCCGGATCGAGATGCGCCCGCTCGCGGGGACGCGCCCGCGCGGCCGTGACCGGGACGAGGACGAGGCCCACGCGCGCGAGCTCCTCGCCGACCCCAAGGAGCGCGCCGAGCACGTGATGCTGGTCGATCTCACGCGGAACGACGTGGGGCGGGTCGCGCGATACGGGTCGGTCCGCGTGAGCGAGCTCCTGACGATCGAGCGCTACTCGCACGTGATGCACCTCGTCTCGCACGTCGAGGGCGCGCTCGCCCCCGGCCGGTCGGCGTGGGAGGTGCTCCAGGCGGTGTTCCCGCACGGCACCGTCAGCGGGGCGCCGAAGGTGCGGGCGATGGAGATCATCGACGCGCTCGAGCCCGTGGCCCGCGGGCCGTACGCGGGCTGCGTCGGCTACTTCGGCTTCGACGGCTCCCTCAACACCGCGATCACGATCCGCACCGTCCTCGTCCGGAACGGCACCGCCTACGTCCAGGCGGGCGCGGGCGTGGTCTACGACTCGGTGCCGGAGCGGGAGCAGGAGGAGTGCGTCGCCAAGGCGCGGGCGCTCATGGCCGCCATCGAGCGGGCCGGGCGGACCGGCGGGAGGCCGTGATGCTGTTGATGATCGACAACTACGATTCCTTCACCTACAACCTCGTCCAGTACCTCGGCGAGCTGGGCGCCGAGCTCTCCGTGTACCGGAACGACGCGATCACGGTGGACGAGGCCGAGCGGCTCGCCCCCGCGGGCATCGTCGTGTCGCCGGGCCCCGGGACGCCGCGCGACGCGGGTGTGTCGATGCCGCTCATCCAGCGCTGCGCCGAGCGTGTCCCGATCCTCGGGGTCTGCCTCGGCCACCAGGCGATCGGCGAGGTCTTCGGCGGGGTCGTCGAGCGCGCCCCGGTGCCGGTCCACGGGAAGACGGCCCTGATCCACCACGACGGTCGCGGCGTCTTCGCGGGCCTGCCGAGCCCGTTCGAGGCGACCCGGTACCACTCGCTCGTCGTCCGGCGCGCCGGCCTGCCGGCGTGCCTCGAGGTCTCGGCCGAGAGCGAGGACGGGCTCGTGATGGGGCTCCGCCACCGCGCGTTCCCCGTCGAGGGCGTCCAGTTCCACCCGGAGTCGATCCTGACCGCGTCGGGGAAGGCGCTCCTCGGCAACTTCCTCGCCCGGCTCGGCGAGCCGGAGCCGGCGGGCGCGGGGCGCGACGCCCCGAGGGGCGAGTGATGGCGGTCGGGAGCGGGCCGCCGGGCGCGCCGCGGCGGCCCCGCGTCTTCAGCGGCATCCAGCCGTCGGGGGACGTCCACCTCGGGAACTACCTCGGCGCCATCAAGCGGTGGGTCGACGGGCAGCTCGACAAGGAGAACTACTTCTGCGTCGTGGACCTCCACTCGCTCACGGTGCCCCAGGACCCGGAGACCCTCCGGCGCCAGACCCGCTCGCTCGCGGCGCTCCTCCTGGCCGCGGGCCTCGACCCCGCCCAGTGCACGCTGTTCGTCCAGAGCCACGTGACCGCGCACGCGGAGGCCTGCTGGCTCCTGAACTGCGTGACGCCGCTCGGCTGGCTCCACCGGATGACGCAGTACAAGGACCGGGCCGCCCGCCAGGAGTCCGTCGGCGCGGGGCTCCTCGACTACCCGGTGCTGATGGCCGCCGACATCCTCCTCTACGACACCGACGAGGTGCCGGTGGGCGAGGACCAGCAGCAGCACGTCGAGCTCGCGCGCGACATTGCCGAGCGGTTCAATCGCCTCCACGGCGAGACCTTCGTCCTGCCGACCGCGGTGATCCCGACCGCCGGCGCCCGCGTGATGGGGCTCGACGACCCGACGGTCAAGATGTCCAAGAGCCAGGCCCACGCGCCCGGCCACGCGATCCGGATCCTCGACGACCCGGACGTGATCCGCCGCGCGGTCTCGCGGGCGGTGACGGACTCGGGCAAGGAGATCCGCTTCTCGGACGACCCCGCCCGCGCGGGCGTGACCAACCTCCTCGGGATCTATCAGGCCATCACGGACAAGAGCGAGCGGTCGGTGCAGGCGGACTTCGCCGACGCCCGCGGGTACGGCGACCTGAAGCGGCGCGTCGCCGACGTGATCGTCGGGGTCCTGGCGCCGATCCGGGAGCGCCACACCGAGCTGATGGCGGACCCCGCGGAGCTCGACCGGCTCCTCGCGCGCGGCGCGGAGCGGGCCCGCGCGGTCGCCGGGCCGAAGGTCGACGAGATGAAGCGGCGGATGGGCCTGATCCTGCCGGCGTGAGCGCGCCCGACTGGGCGGCCGGGGGCGAGCGGCGGGGCTACTCCGTGCGGTAGTTCGTGAACTGCATCTCGATCCCCAGGTCCTTCTCGCGGAGCAACTTGATCACGGCCTGGAGGTCGTCGCGGTTCTTGCCGAACACGCGGACGTGGTCCTCCTGGATCTGGGACTGGACCTTGAGCTTGGTGTCCTTGATGAGGCGCACGATCTCCTTGGCCTTCTCCATCGGGATGCCCTGCTGGACGTCGATCTTCTGCCGCACCGTCCCGCCCGCCGCCGGCTCGACCGTCCCGTAAACCAGCGCCTTGAGCGGGACGCCCCGCCGGTGGAGCTTCGACTGGAGCACGTCAAGGACCTGCTTCAGGACGTAGTCGTTGTCGGTGTGGACCGTGATCGCGTCCTTCTCGAGACCGAGCTCGGTCTTGGTCTGCTTCAGGTCGTAGCGCGTCTGCACGTCGCGCGTCGCCTGGTGGACCGCGTCGGTGACCGCCTGGGGGTCCACCTTGCACGCCACGTCGAACGAGTTGTCACCCTTGGCCATGGTTCCCTCCCGGCGTCAATGCTGGACGACGGCGACCCCCGGCGGCGGCACGAACACGAACAGGGAGTCGGCGAGCCCCGAGTTCACCACGACGTCCCCGAACCGCACGCTCACGGTGTTCGCGAGCTCGTCGTGGACGACCGCCTGCCGCACGAGCCAGGTCTTGGGGTCAACGGAGACGATCAGGCGCGCGAGCAGGGGCTGCGGCTTCCGGGGGATGAGGTCGAGGACCACCAGCCCCTCCGCGTCGGTCGGCTGCGCGGGGTTGAGGAAGCGCGCGTCGAAGTGCTCCCGTACCTGCCCGAGCCCCTGCAGGAAGCTCCCGGCGGGGCCGGCGAGGGCAGCCGGCGCGGCGCTCACGTTCACCTGCTTGAGCTCCGGCGTGTAGATCCAGAGCCGGGTGCCGTCCGACACGATCTGCTGGGGCGTCGGCGTCTGGTACTCCCAGCGGAGCCGGCCGGGCTTCTTGAGGTAGAGCGTGCCGCGGGCGTCGATGGTCTGGTTGAGCATCTTGTTGTGGGCCAACTGCCGGAACGGCGCCTTGAGGTCCGTCACGCGCCGCTGGGCCTGCTCGAGGGCGGCCAAGGCCTCGTCGAGCGTCAGGGCCGCCGCGGGCGCGGGCCGGAGCGCCAGGACGCCGGCGAAGGCCAACACCAGACACAGCGCGAAGGTACCGAAGCGCGTCACGGCAAGCGGGGCGGGGCCGGCCGGAGCCGGCATTGGATCTAGAGCCCGAGCTCCTCGAGGGCCTCGACGATGACGGCCTTCGATGCCAGGTGGACGTCGTTCAGGTGAATGAGGTAGCCGGAGAGCCCGTCGGGGAGCTGGAAGGGGATCTCGCACTTCCGGCACCACTCCTGCCGGGTCGGGATCTCGATCCGATAGGTCTGGATCACCCAGCGCAGCAGCTGGCTCTCGCGGCGCACCCCCACCCGCTGGGTCGGCACGCCGAAGGCCTCCTCGAACATCTGCGCGACGGCGCACGCGCGGTCGCCGTCGGTCAGCCGACCGAACGCCTGCGGCCGCGTGCTCTGTCGTAGAAACTCGCTGAGCTTCATCGCGTTCCTTACCATGCCCGACCGGCCCGGGCACTGTCAACAGTCTGAGCCGCTTCGGCGCGTGTCACTCTGGCATTCCGCACGGTATACCACCCGTCGTGGGCGCGTAACAAACGAGCCCTGCGGCGAGGGTTCCGCGGCCGGCGTCAGTGGGAGGCGGAGCGGCGCAGCAGGTACTCGGGGCCGACCAGGATCTGGCGCGGCTTGGCGCCGTCGCCCGGACCGATGATGCGGTCCTGCTCCATGAGGTCGATGAAGCGCGCGGCCTTCGGGTAGCCGAGGCCCATGCGCCGCTGGATGAAGCTGATCGACGCCTGCTTCTGGCTCACGATCAGCTCGACGGCGCGCCAGTAGATGTCGTCGCGGTCGTCCTCGCCGCCGCCCCCGTTGCCCCCGCCCCGCTCGTCGCGGATGGGCTTGACCAGACCCTCCTCGAAGACCGCCTGGCCCTGCTCCTTGAGGAAGCGGACCACCTCGCGGACCTCGGCCTCGGAGACCCACGCCCCGTGGATCCGGACCGGGCGGGAGGTCGCGGGCGGCACGAAGAGCATGTCGCCGCGGCCGATGAGCTGCTCGGCGCCGTTCTGGTCGAGAATGGTGCGCGAGTCCACCTTCGACGCCGCCTGGAAGGCGATCCGCGCCGGGAAGTTCGCCTTGATGAGGCCCGTGATCACGTCGACCGAGGGCCGCTGCGTCGCGATGATCAGGTGGATCCCCACCGCGCGGGCGATCTGCGCCAGCCGCGCGAGCGAGGTCTCCACCTCCCCGGCCGAGACCATCATCAGGTCGGCCAGCTCGTCCACGATGATGATCCAGTAGGGCAGCCGCTCGGCCGGCTCGACCGCCTGGTTGTACCCCTCGATGTTCCGGACCGACTTCTCCGCGAGGAGCTTGTAGCGATCGTCCATCCGCCCGACGATCCACCGGAGGCGGGAGGCCGCTTCCTTCGCGTCGGTCACGACCGGCGCCAGGAGGTGCGGCACGCCCTCGTACATCCCGAGCTCCAGGCGCTTGGGATCGATCATGAGGAGGCGCGCCTCGGCGGGGGTGCGACGGAAGAGGATCGAGCAGATCATCGCGTTGAGCCCGGCCGACTTGCCGGCCCCCGTCGCCCCCGCGACGAGGAGGTGCGGCATCGACGCGAGGTCTGCGACGGCCGGCTGGCCGATCGCGTCGCGCCCGAGCGCGAGGGCCAGCGGGGCCTTCGATTCCTTGAACTCCTTCGAGAGGAGGATCTCGCGGAGAGACACGGTGGACGGCTCCGGATTCGGCACCTCGATGGCGACGCTCCCCCGCCCCGGCACCGGCCCGAAGACGCGCACCGCGCCGGCCTTCATCGCGAGCGCGAGGTCGTCCGCCAGGTTCACGACCTGGTTCACCTTGATCCCGGGGCCGGGCTCGAACTCGTAGCCGGTGATCACCGGGCCCGGGTTGATCCGCGCGATGTGGCCCTTCACGCCGAAGTCCTCGAGACGCTTCCGGAGGTGCTCGGCGTTCTGGCGGAGCTCCTCCTCGCTCTCCGTGCGGCGCGTCGCGCTGGCCACCGGGGCCTTGAGGAGCGACACGGGCGGCAGCTGGAACGTCGCGCCCGGGTGCGCGAACCCGAAGAGCTCCTGCTTCGCGCGGCGGCCGTCCGCCGAGCGGGATCGCTCCTCGCTCGCGCCGGCCCGATCCGCGGGCGGCCGGGGCGGCCGGTCCTCGCCGCGGGCGCGGGCCCGTTCCGGCGGCCGCTCCGCGGGAGCCGGCGACGACGCGGCCAGCTCGGGGTGCACGGCGATGGCGGGCGCCGGCGGAGCCGGGCGAGGCTCGACCAGGACGGGCGCCGGCGGCGCGGGCGCCACGGACGCCGCGGCGCGAGCCGCCGGCCGGCGGCTCCGGTCGAACCGCACGAGGGCGGCGAGGCGCGCGAACAGCGTCCGCGAGAGGCCCGCGTACGACGCCTGCGTCAGACAGAGGCCCGCGACGGCCATCAGCGTGAGGAGTAGCACCAGCCCCCCGACGTCGCCGAGCGTGCGGCGAAGGACACCGGCGACGGCCCAGCCGAGCCAGCCGCCTCGGTGGAGCCAGACGCCGCCCGTCGGGCCCGAGAGCCGCGCCAGGAGCCCGGTCACCGCCAGCAGCCCGAGCGTCCCCCCGACGACGATCGAGAGCGTCCCGATGGCGATCGGCCGCGTGAAGGCCGCGAAGGCCCACACCATCAGCACGACGGGCACGAGGTAGGCAGCATAGCCGACAGTCGTGAAGAGCGCCCATCCCACCCAGAGCCCCACGATCCCGACCCGCCCCCCCTGGTCGACCCAGCGGAGAGCGGGATCGTAGGACAGGAGCGCGACGCTCAGATAGGCGGCGAGGCCGAGCGCGACGACGCCCTGGGCTTCCCGGAGCCACCGGGCCGCGAGCTGCGGCTTGGCCGGCCGGGCCTTCGCCTTCGCCATCAGACCTCCAGCACGATCGGCAGCACGATCGGCTTCCGGTCGTACCGCTGGTTGATGAAGCGGCGGAGGGTCCCGCGCAGGAGCGCGCCGAGCGCCTCGCGGCCGAGCGCCTCGTCCCGCGGCTCCGCGAGCGCTTCGCGCAGCGCGGCCCGCGCCTCCTCGAGGACGGCCTCCGACTCGCGCTCGTAGACCCAGCCCCGCGAGACGATCTCCGGGCCCGCCACGACGCGGCCGCTCGCGCGCTCCACGGTGACCGCGACGACCACCATGCCGTCCTCGGCCAGGAGCTCGCGGTCCCGGAGAACGACGGGGCCCACGTCGCCCACGCCCTTGCCGTCGACGAGCACGCGCGCGAGCGGAACGCGCTCGAGCATCCGCGCGCCGGTCTTGGTGAGCTCGAGCCCCTGCCCGTCCTCCACCACGAACACGTGCTCGGCGGGAAGGCCGACCTCCTGCGCCAGCCGGGCGTGGGCCTGGAGATGCCGGTACTCGCCGTGGACGGGGACGAAGAACTGCGGCCGGACGAGATTCAGCATGAGCGTCAGCTCGTCCCGTGACGCGTGTCCCGACACGTGGACGAACGCCACCTCCTCCCACAAGACCTCGGCGCCCTGCCGGAGGAGGCGGTTGACCACGCGCGTGATCGTCCGCTCGTGGCCCGGGATGACGCGGGCCGAGAGGATCACGAGGTCGCCCTCGCCCACCCGGAGGTGCTTGTGCTCGGCCGCCGCCATGAGGGCGAGGGCCGAGTTCGGCTCCCCCTGGCTCCCGGTGGAGAGGATCACCTGGCGGTACGGCGGCAGCGCCGACAGCTCCTCGAGCGGCAGGAGGGTGCCCTCGGGCACGCGGAGGTAGCCGAGCTCCGCGGCCAGGCGCACGCTCGTCTCCATGCTCCGCCCGAGGAGGGCGACCTTGCGCCCGAAGGTCTCGGCCAGGTCGAGCACCTGCTGGATCCGGTGCACGTGCGACGCGAAGGTCGCGATGATGATGCGGCCCGGCGCGCGCCGGACCCGCTCGGCGAGCGCCCGGCCCACCTCGTGCTCGGACGGGGTCGTCCCCGGCCGGCCGACGTTCGTGGAGTCGGCCATCAGGCAGAGGACCCCGCGCTCGCCGAGCTCGGCGAGCCGGTGGTAGTCGGAGCGCTCGCCGTCGATCGGGTGGGGATCGAACTTGAAGTCGCCCGTGTGGACGAGGGTGCCCACCGGCGTCTCGATCCCGTAGCCGAGGCCGTCGACCACCGAGTGGGTCACGCGGATCGGCTCCACCCGGAAGCCGCCCACGTCGAACGCCCGGCGGGGCTCGACCGGCACGAGCCGCGCGCGGTCGAGAAGCCCGTGCTCGCGGAGGCGCTCACCGGCCAGGGCCAGAGCCATGCGGGGACCGTAGACGGGCACGTCCAGCTCCCGCAGGAGGTACGGGAGCGCCCCGATGTGGTCCTCGTGGGCGTGGGTGAGGACGACCCCGCGCACCTGCTCGCGCCGCGAGAGCAGCGGCGAGAAGTCCGGGATGACGTAGTCGACGCCGGGCATCTCGTCGTCCGGGAACATGAGGCCGCAGTCGACGGCCAGGAGGTCCTCGCCGGACTCGATCAGCATCATGTTGAGGCCGATCTCGCCGAGACCGCCGAGCGGGAGGATGCGAACCGAGGGCTCGATCGCAGGGTCGCCCGGGGCCCCGGCCGGCATGCTGGCCGGGACGACGCGGTGGGTCATACCTGGCGGTAGCCTATCACGCGGCCCTCGGAACCCCGCCAAAACCCCGCCGAGGGCCCGGATGACCAGGTATTACGTCGAGATCGGAGGCGCGGCGCCGTCGGGCCCCGGGCCGGGTCTCAAGCGCGCGGCGGAGGCGCGGGCCGTCCCCGCCCAGCCGCGGGCCGGCCGCGTCAGGGACGCGAGGTGGCGAGGGCGCCGGCCAGGCGCCCGAATTCCTCGAGCGACAGGGTCTCGGCCCGCCGCCCGCCGGCGATCCCGGCCTCGGCCAGCGCGGCGGCCAGCCGCGCCGCGCTCCCGAGACCCCCGCCCCGGAGGGCGTTCCCGAGCGTCTTCCGGCGCTGGCCGAAGGCGGCCCGCACCACGCGCGCAAAGCCGTCCTCGTCCGCGACCTCGAGCCGGGAAACGGACCGGAACGTCACCGTCACGACGGCCGACTCGACCGCCGGCGGGGGCCGGAAGGCGGCGGGTGGCACGACCAGGAGCTGGGAGACGTCGGCCCAGCGCCGCCAGAACACGGAGAGCGCGCCGTACTCGCGCCCGCCCGGCGACGCGGCGAGGCGCTCGGCGACCTCGCGCTGGAGCATGAGGACGGCCCGGTCGAGCGTCGCGTGCGCGTCGAGGAGGCGCTCGAGGATGGCTTTCGACACGCTGTACGGGAGGTTACCGACGACGAGGACGTGGCCACCCGGATCGGGACGGAGCGCGCGAAGCTCCTCGTAGGGAAAGCTGCGCGCGTCCGCCTCCCGGATCTCGACGCGGCCCGCCTCGGCCCAGTGCGTCGCCGCCGCCGCGAGCCGGTCGCGGAGCGCGGGATCGATCTCGAGCGCGACGAGCCCGCCGGCGCGCGCCGCGAGGGCGCGCGTCAGCGCGCCCGGCCCGGGGCCGATCTCGCAGACTAGGTCGGCCGGGGTGGCGCCGACGGCTTCCACGATCCGGGCCGCCACGTCGGGGTCCGCCAGAAAGTGCTGACCCAGCGCGCGGCGCCGACGCCCGGTCGGTCTCGGGCGGCCGGCGCGCCCCGCGGCGCTCACGAGGCGGGCTCGGCGGCGGTCCGTCGGGCCCGGTGCTCGGCGACGAGGGCCCCGTGGACCGCGCGCACCTGGGCCTGGGTCTCTTCAGGCGTGCCGGAGTTGTCGATGACGTAGTGCGCGTGGCGCGCCTTGTCGGCGAGCGGCATCTGGCTCGCCACGCGTCGCTCGGCCTCGGGGCGCTCGAAGCCGTCGCGCCGCACGAGCCGTTCGAGCTGGACGTCGCGCTCCGCGTACACGACGACCAGGCGGTCCACGTGCGACGCCGCGCCGACCTCGATGAGGAGCGGAATGTCGAGGACGACCAGGCCGTGGAAGCTCTCGGCCGCCCACGCGTCGAGGATCGCCTGGCGCCGCGCGTGGATCGCGGGATGGGTGATCGCCTCGAGGGCCTTCCGGCGCGCGGGATCGGCGAAGACGACGGCCCCCAGGCGCTTCCGGTCGAGCTGGCCGTCGGGCCCGAGGATCTCCCGGCCGAACGCCTCGACGATCGCCCGCCAGGCGGGCTCGCCCGGACGCACGACCTCGCGCGCGAGCACGTCGGCGTCGACGAGGCGGCACCCGAGCTCGACGAGCTGCCGGCTCACGGCGGACTTGCCCGAGGCGATCCCACCGGTGAGCCCGACGAGGAGGAAGGGGCGCGACGCCGAGGCGGTCATCTGCCGTCCGCTCGCGCGTGATCAGTCAGGCAGGCGGAACTCGCCCCGCGCCACGGTCACCGCCGAGCCGCCGACCTCGACCCGCTCGATCCGGTCGGTCGCGCCGTCGACCCGGGCGAAGAGCAGGCTCGGCCGCTGGATCTCGACGCCCTGGCGGATCTCGATCTCCTCGCCGAAGGCGATCCGGCCGTGGCGCGCGAGGTGGCACGCGAGCGGGCCCGCCGCCGAGCCGGTCGCCGGGTCCTCCTGGACGCCGGCGCCCGGCGCGAAGGCGCGCGTCTTCCAGCGCCGTCCCGCTCCGGCGAAGCAGTTCGTGGTCCCGCGCGGCAGGAGCCGCGCGAGCGCCTGGAAGTCGGGGCGGAGCGCGGCCACCTCGGCCTCGCTCTCGAGCGCCACGTAGACGTGCCGGGGCCCATTGTCGTAGAGCTCGATCGGCAGGACGGCGCGCGCCACGCCGAGGGCCCGGAGGAGCGCGGCGCTCTCCGGGAAGGGCTCGATCCGTGGCACGGGCTGGACCATCCGGCCGAAGACGATCCGGGGGCCGTCGCGCTCGATCCGGACGGGCACGGGCCCGACGCCCGTCTCGAGGACGATCTCCGGGAGCTGGAGCGGCGCGGCCAGGACGAAGGCGGATCCGAGCACCGGGTGCCCGGCGAACGGCAGCTCGTGGTCCGGCGTGAAGATCCGGATGCGCACGTGGCCCGGGCCCCGCGCGGGGTAGCAGAAGACGGTCTCCGACAGGTGCATCTCGAGCGCGAGGCGCTGGAGGAGCGACTCCGGGATCTTGCGGGCGTCCGTGAACACGGCGAGCGGGTTCCCCTCCAGCGGGCGGTCGGTGAAGACGTCGCAGATCACGTAGCGGAAGTCGGCCATGTCCGTCCCTCAGTCAGCATCCGTGCACCGCGCAGGACTCCGCGTCACCCGCTCCGGCCCGGAGGCGCGGCGCGCCGGCCGCGCGCGTCCGTCGCCTGCATGGTACCCTCCGCGCCGGCTCGCGCGAACCGGCGTCGGCCGGCGGGCGACGGCGTGGCCCGGCCGCCCACCGTCGCGGCGTAGCGCGCCTTGAAGACCTCTCGAAACGACGCCGCGGCCGGCGACAGGGCCCGGTCGCCGAGCGTGAGGATGCCGACCCGGCGCGTGACCGCATCGTCGACGAGAGGTCGCACCGAGAGGGCCCGATCGCCCCGGGGCGGGAGCGCCGAGACCGGCACGACGGCGACGCCCAGCTCCGAGCGCACGAAGCTGAAGAGCGTCCCGAACTGGTGGAGCGTGATCGCGTGGTGGAGGTGCACCCCCGCCGCCAGCGCGGCGCCGTCGACGAGGCGCCGCAAGCCCGACTCCGGCGGCATCGAGATCAGCGGCTCCCGCTCCAGGTCGACGATCGACAGGGCGCGGCGCCGGGCCAGGGCATGCCGGCGCGGCAGCACGACCACGCACCGCTCCTCGCCGAGCGGCTCGGCGACGACCGGCTCGGTCACGCCGTGGACGTTGCCGATCCCGAGGTCCGCCACCGATCGGCGCACGTCGGCGACGATGGCATCCTGCACGCCTTCCCGCAGGTACAGGTCGATCCCGGGGAACCGGCGGCGGTACGTCGCCGTGGCCGCGGGCAGGACGAGGTAGGCGAGCGACATGAGGCTCGCCACGACCACGTACCCTCGCCGCTGGTCCGCGAGGTCGCGCATGTGGCCCAGGTGGCGGTCGAGGTCGCCCAGCAGGCGCTCGGCGGTCGGCAGGAACTCGCGCCCCGCGGCGGTGAGCGTCACGACGCGCGTGCTCCGCGTGAACAGCGTCGTGCCCAGGGACCCCTCGAGACGCTGGAGCGCCCGCGACAGGCCGGGCTGGCTCACGCCGAGAAAGGCCGCCGCCTCGACGAAGCTGCGGAACCGCGCCAGCGCGACGACCGCCCGGAGCTGCCGCGACGAGACGTCCGCCGACGCGCGCATCGCGCCCCTCCTCTCTCCGCCGCCACTCATGCACAGTATGCATCGACGAGGCGTATCAATAAACAGATTGCACCGACGGGGCGATCCCGGCGACCCTCCGGGCATGGACACCCTCGTCGACCCCTCCGTCGACCTGGTCGAGTGGTACTACGCGCAGGGCTTCTCGGACGGGCTGCCGGTGGTGCCGCCGACCCCGGAGAAGATCGTCGCGATGATCAGGGCGCTCGGCGGCGAGCCCGACCTGGTCGAGTGCCGCGTCCCCCCGCGGTGGGGCGACCTGACGCGCCGCGTGCTCGCGATCAATTTGGTGATGGCCGGCTGCACGCCCGCGTACGCGCCGGTCGTGCGCGCGGCGATGCTGGCGCTCAGCGCCCCGGCCTTCAACCTGAACGGCGTGCAGGCGACGACGCACATGGCGGCGCCGCTCCTCGTCGTGAACGGGCCGATCGCGCGCGAGATCGGGATGAACGCCGGCGGCAACTGCTTCGGGTCCGGCAACCGGGCGAACGCCACGATCGGCCGCGCGATCCGGCTGATCCTCCTCAACGTGGGCGGCGGCTGGCCGGGCGAGCTCGACCAGGCCACGCTCGGCCACCCCGGCAAGTACACGTACTGCATCGCCGAGAACGAGGCGGAGAGCCCGTTCGCCCCCTACCACGTCGACAAGGGCTTCGATCCCAGCGACTCCACGGTCTTCGTGCTCGCCGCCGAGCCGCCGCACAGCGTGACGAACCACGTCGCGAACGACCCGCCGGGGATCCTCGACTCCATCGTCTCCGCGATGTCCACCATCGCCCACAACAACGCGGTGACCTCCGGTCACTGCGCGGTCGTGCTGGGCCCCGAGCACGCGCGCACCATCGCCGGGCACGGCTGGCGACGGGCGGACGTCCGCAACTACCTGTGGATGAACGCCGGCAACCGGTTCGGCGACCTCGCGTTCGAGCACCGCTACGGCAAGGTCTACAATCGCAATCTGCCGGTCTGGTACCGGCGCGAGCCCGACTCGCGGATCCCCATCGTGCCGAGCCCCGATCACATCCACCTGTTCGTCGCGGGCGGCACGGCGGGACGCTTCTCCGCCTTCATCCCCGGCTGGGGGCACATGAGCAGTCCCGTGCTCCGCGGCATCGACGGCGCGGCGCCGGTCAAGGGGCCGATCTGCGTCGACGGCGCCTGCTACCTCTGACCCGACAGGAGGCTCAACCCATGAACTCGACCCTCCCGGCCCACGGCGTCCCGGTCTACGATCCGCGCGGCGCCGTGACCGCGACGCCCCGCCCGATCGCGCCGCGCGCCGCGCGACTCGAGGGCCTCCGCCTCGCCGTGCTCGACAACACCAAGTGGAACGCCAATCGGCTCCTGCGGAAGGCGGCGGAGCGGCTCGCCGCCGAGCACGGGCTCGGCGCGGTGCGCTACTACCGGAAGGAGAGCTTCTCCCGGGTGGCGGCCCCGGAGCTCCTCGCCGAGATCGCCGCCGAGCAACGACCTCGTGCTCACCGCCATCGGCGACTGAGGGTCCTGCACATCGTGCTGTATGCACGACGGCATCCGCCTGGAGACCCTGGATCGACCGACCGCGGTGGTGGTGACGACCGAGTTCCGGCGCGAGGCCGAGCTCCAGCGGGCGGCGCTGAGGATGGACGCGCTCGTGCCCGTCGTGATCCAGCACCCGCTCAGCACGCTGACCGACGCGGAGATCGACGCGCGGGCCGCGGACGCCGCGGCGCAGGCCGCGCGGATCTGGCTCGGGCGCTAGCGCGCGGGTGAGGCCCGGCGTGGCGGGGATCCTCGCGGGCATCCGGGTCGTGGACCTCACGCAGTACCTGTCCGGGCCGCAGGCGACCCTGTTCCTGGCCGGGCTCGGGGCCGAGGTGATCCACGTCGACAACCCGGCGACCGGCGACGTGACCGCCGACAGCGCGCCGTACCTGGGCCCGGAGGGCGTGTCGCTCGGCCGGCGGACGCCGGACGACCTCGGCGTGCCCTACCTCAAGCGCGCCCGGGGCAAGCGGGCGGTCACGCTGAACCTGAAGCACCCCGAGGGCCCGGGGCTCCTGCTCGGGCTGGTCCGCCGGTCCGACGTCGTGGTCGAGAACTGGACCGTGGGGACGGCGGCGCGGCTCGGCGTCGACTACGCGGCCTGCCGGGCGGTGAAGCCCGACGTCGTCTACTGCTCGATCACGGGCTTCGGGCAGACCGGCCCGGAGGCCGCCGCGAAGGCGTACGACACGATGGTGCAGGCCGCGTCGGGGCTGATGAGTCTCACCGGCGATCCCGACGGGCCGCCGACGAAGGCAGGGTCGGCGATGGCCGACACCGTGGCCGGCACGTTCGCCTTCGCGGGGATCCTGGCGGCGCTGCTGCACCGGTACCGGAGCGGCGAGGGCCAGCACGTCGACGTCAGCATGGTGGACTGTCTCCTCGCCCTCGTGCTCGACGAGTCCCCCGACGTGTGGCGGATGCTCGGCCTGCCGGGGCGCCAGGGCAATCGCATCCCGCGCGTCTCCCCGTTCAACGCCTATCCGACCGCGGACGGATGGATCGCCCTCGGCTGTGCCCATGACGCCGATTGGGCGCGCCTGCTCGAGGCGATCGAGCGCGCCGACGTGAAGGGCGACGCGGACCTCGGGACACCGGCCGGACGGATCGCCAACAACGGCCGCGTCGACGCCATCGTGGCGGCCTGGGCCCGCGAGCGCCCCACCGACCAGGCGATCGCCCGCCTGCGCGCGCACGGCGTGGCCTCGAGCCCCGTCCGCGACATCGACGCGCTGAAGGCGTGGCCCCAGCTCGCGGCGCGCGGCATGCTCGAGCCGCTTCGTCACCCCACGCTCGGGCCCTCGCCGGTGGTGGTGGCGCCCGGCTTCCCGCTGAAGTTCGGCGCGACGGAGGCGGGCTACGCGACCCCGGCCCCGCTCGTCGGCCAGGACAACGACGCGATCTGGGGCGGCCTGCTCGGTCGGGACGTCGCGGCGCTCCGGACGCGCGGCGTGATCTGACGGGTCGGCCCCCGGGCCGCGCCCGCGCGGGCGCCCGCTAGACCTCGGCCCAGTCGCGGCCGTCCTTGACGTCGACGCGGAGCGGGACCGCGAGCGGCACGACCGTCTCCATGACCTCGGGCAGGAGCTGGCGCACCGCCGCCGTCTCGTCCTCCGGCACCTCGAGGAGCAGCTCGTCGTGGACCTGGAGCACCATGCGGCTCCGGAGCCTCCGGGCCGCGAGCTCGGGCCCGAGCCGCACCATCGCGAGCTTGATGATGTCGGAGGCCGTCCCCTGGATCGGCGCGTTGGCCGCCATGCGCTCCGCGGCGTTCCGGACGGTGGGATTGCGCGCGCCGAGCTCCGGCAGGTACCGGCGCCTCCCGAGGAGCGTCGTGACGTAGCCCTGAGCCCGGCCCTCGGCGACCACGCGGTCGATGTAGGCCCGGACGCGCGGGTGGCTCGCGAAGTAGTCGTCGATGAACTTCTGGGCCTCCGCCCGGCCGATCGACACCGCCTGGGAGAGCCCGAAGCCCGAGAGCCCGTACAGGATCCCGAAGTTGACGACCTTCGCCAGGCGGCGCATCTCGGCCGTCACCGCGTCCGCGGGCACGCCCATGATCTGCGCCGCGGTGCGCGTGTGGATGTCCTCGCCCTGCCGGAACGCCTCGACCAGCGCCGGCTCTTCCGTGAAGTGGGCGAGGATCCGCAGCTCGATCTGGGAGTAGTCCGCGGCCACGAAGCGCCAGCCCGTCTCGGGGATGAAGGCCTGGCGGATGCGGCGGCCGAGCTCGGTCCGGATCGGGATGTTCTGGAGGTTCGGGTTCGACGACGAGAGGCGCCCGGTCGCGGCGACGAGCTGGTTGAACGACGTGTGGATCCGGCCCGTCCGCGGGTGGATCAGCGCGGGGAGCGCGTCGGCGTAGGTGCCCTTGAGCTTCGACAGCTGGCGGTACTCGAGGATCTTCCCCGGCAGCGGGTGGCCGAGCGCCAGCTCCTCCAGCACGTCCACGTCGGTCGAGTAGCCGGTCTTGGTCTTCTTGACCGGCGGGAGCTTCAGCTTCTCGAACAGCACGACGGCGAGCTGCTTCGGCGAGTTCGGGTTGACCGCCTCGCCCGCGAGCTGGTGGATGTCCCGGAGGAGCGCGTCCAGCTGCGTGTCGAGCTCCTTCGCCAGCTGGCCGAGACGATCGGGATCGGCCCGGATGCCGATCCGCTCCAGGTCGGCCAGGATCGGCACGAGCGGCACCTCGAGCGTCTCGTAGAGGCGCTCGAGCCCGTGCTCCTGGAGGAGCGGCGCCTGGAACTCGCGGAGCCGCCACACGCCCTCGGCCCGCCCCCCGGTCCACGCGGCGACCTTCTCCGGGTCCGCCTCGCCGACGGGCGCGCCGGCGAGGAGCGTCGCGAGCGCGCCCGGGACCGCCGCCGCCCCCGCCTCGGCCGCCACTTGGTCGAGCGGATAGCCGCTTCGCCCCGAGTTGAGGAGGTAGGCGGCCACCGCCGTGTCGTCGACCGCGTCCGCCCCCAGGGCGGTCCCGGTGGCGCGCGCCCAGGCGACGAGCCCCTTGGTGTCGTGGCCCACCAGGCGGACGCCCGCGGGCACCTCGGGCGGGCCCGCGTGATAGACGGCCCCCGCCGCCGGCGTGTAGGCCGCCACGCCGTGGAACGCGAGGTCGGGCGCGCTCCCGCTGAGCACCGGCTCGACGGCGACCGTGCCGCCGGCCCGCGTCAGGAACTCGCGCCACCCCGCCCGGTCGACGACCGGTACCGCCGTCGCCGGCAAGGTGGCGGCCCGCGCCGGGACCTGGCGGAGCAGCGTCGTGAACTCGAGCTCCGTCCACAGCGCGCGGAGGCGCTCCCACTCCGGCTCGCGGATGCGGAAGCGCTCGAGGTCGAACTCGATGGGGAGCGCGCCCTCGAGCACGGCCAGCTGGCGCGAGAGAAAGGCCTGGTCCCGGTTCTTCGCCAGCGTCTCGCGGAGCTTCGGACCGGTGACCACCGCGAGGTTCGCGTAGAGCGCGTCGAGCCCGCCGAACTCCCGGAGGAGCTTCTGTGCCGTCACCTCGCCCACGCCCGGTACCCCGGGGATGTTGTCGATCGAGTCCCCCATGAGCCCGAGGATGTCCGGGATGCGCGCCGGCGGGACGCCCCACTTCTCCTCGACCTTCGCCGGGTCGTAGACGACCCGCTCCCCCGTCCGGCCGAGGACCGAGAGCACGGTGACCTGCGCGTTGACCAGCTGGAGCGCGTCCTTGTCCGCCGTCACCAGCACGAGCTCGATGCCCGAATCGCGGAGGCGCTGGGCGGCGGTGGCGAGGATGTCGTCCGCCTCGTAGCCCGGCAGCTCGAGGAGCGGCAGCCCGAGCGTCTCGACCGACCGGCGCACCCACGGGATCTGCTCGACGAGGTCCTTGGGCATCCCGGGCCGCTGGAGCTTGTACGCCTCGAACTGCTGGTGGCGGATGGTCGGCCCCGGCGCGTCCCACGCGATCCCCATGTAGGTCGGCTGGTCCTCGCGGAGGAGCTTCCAGAGCATCATGGTCATCCCGAGCGTCGCGTTCGTCGGGAGGCCCCGCGACGTCGAGAGGTGGCCGATGGCGTGATAGGCGCGATAGAGGTAGGAAGGGCCGTCGACGAGGTAGAAGCGCTCGGGCGCGGCGGCGCTCACGGTGTCACTCCGCCGGTCTCCCCGGCTCCCATCACCCGAAAATACTCCCCGCGCACGAACTCCGCCACCGCGCGGTGGCGAAGGAGGAGCGCCCGGCCGCTCTCGAGCCCGGCCTCGCGCGCGAGCCGTGCCAGCACGTGGCCCGTCGTCGGAAGACAGTCCGGCGGCCGCGTCTGGGCGAGGCGCAGGGACCGGAGGAGCCGCCGCAGGAACTGGTGGGCGTCCAGGAGCTGGCCGGCCGTGTCCGCCGGCAGGAGGCCCTGCGCGCCGAGCGCGGCGAGCGCGCGCCGCGTCGACGGGGAGCGGAGCGCGCCGCGGCGGCCACCGTGGGCGAGCTGCAGGACCTGGACGAGGAACTCCACGTCGACCAGGCCGCCGGCGCCGAACTTCAGATGGATGCGCCCGGGCCCCTCGCGGCCGAGCTCCTTCTCCATCCGGGTCCGCACGTGGCGGATCTCCGCGCGCTCCGCGTCCGAGAGCCCGGGGCCGAAGACGCGGGCTCGCCGGAGGGCGACGAACCGCCGCGCGAGCGCGGCGTCGCCGAGGATGGGGCGGGCGCGCACGAGCGCCTGGCGCTCCCAGAGCGCGGCCTCGCCTCGGAGGTAGCGGTCGAGGGTCTCGAGCGAATGCGCCAGCGCGGTGGCCTTGCCCCCCTGGCGGAGCCGGAGGTCCACGCGGAACACCTGGCCCGTCCGTGTAATGGCGGTCAGGAGGGTATTGAGGCGGTCGACGATGCGATCGAAGAAGACGTGGCTCTCCGGCCCCGTCTCCCCCGGCCCGCCGTACAGCACCACCAGGTCGAGATCGGAGCCGTAGTCGAGCTCGCGGCCGCCGAGCTTGCCCATGCCGACCACCAGCGCCGGCACCGGGCGCTCGCCGGCCACGGGCTCGCCGAGGACGGCGCGGGCCTCGGCGTACGCGACATCCCACGCGATCCCGACGCACGCCTCGGCCAGCTCCCCGAGCGCCCACGCGACCCGCGCCGGCGCCTCGCCGAGGATCAGGTCGCGCCAGGCGATCTCGAGCTCCTCCCGCTGCTTGAAGAGCCGCAGCCGGTCGGCGACGTCCGCCCCCGGGTCGGCGAAGTCCCGGAATGCGTCCCGGAGCCGGCGCGCGGAGCGGGGCGCCGAGCCCGCTGCCGGGCCGAGCGTGTCGAGCAGCTCCGGTCGCGCGATCAGCGTCTGGGCGAGCCGCTCCGACCGCGTGAAGAACGTGAGCACGCCCCCCAGGAGCGTGGGCGTCTCGGCCAGTCGCGCGAGGTACGCGGTCCTCGGCCCCGCGGTGGCGACGAAGCGCTCCAGCGCGTCCAGGGCCGCGTCGGGGTCCGGCACCGCGCGGAGAGCATCGAGCGTCGCGGGCAGGAGCGTCCGGAGGGCGGTGCGGACGGCCGACGGCACCGCGACCAGCGCCGGCCCCTCCCAGAGGAGCCGGAGGTTCTGGCGGGCGCGCTCCGGATCCGCGAAGCCGACGGCGGCGATGGCCGCGGCGTCCCAGGGCGGCGCGTCCGGCGTCGCGCGACCCGCCGTGTCGAAGAAGCCCTCGAAGGCGGCGCGCACGGTCCGCCGCGTCCGGTCGTAGTCGAGGAGGAACGCCTCCGCGACCGCCTCCCGGTCCCCCGCGTATCCGAGGCGCCGCGCCAGCTTCGCCAGCTCGTCGGGATCCGCCGGCAGCGTGTGCGTCTGGAGCGCGTGGAGGAGCATGAGGCGATGCTCGACCGTCCGCAGGAAGACGTAGGCCCGCGCCAGCCGGCCCGACTCCTCCCACGAGAGGTATCCGCGCTCGGCGAGCCGGTGGAGGGCGCGCAGGCTGTTCCGCTCGCGGAGCCAGGGATCCTGCCCGCCGTAGAGGAGCTGGAGCGCCTGGATGTGGAACTCGATGTCGCGGATCCCGCCCACGCCCAGCTTGACGTGGCGCTCCTGCTGACCGCGCGCGCGGAGGCGCCGGTCGATGCGGTTCTTCATCGCCCGGATCTCGCCGAGCGCTTCGCGCTCGAGCCCCGGGCGATAGACGATCTCGCGCGCGAGGTCGAGGAACGCCTGCCCCACTCGCTCGTCGCCCGCCGCCACCCGGGCCTTGATGAGCGCCTGGCGCTCCCACAAGGCGGCCCGCGCCTGGTGGTAGGCGCGGTACGCGGCGAGCGGGAGGGCGAGCGGCCCGCCGGTGCCCTCCGGGCGGAGGCGGAGGTCCACCCGGTAGACCGTGCCCTCCTCCGTCATCGCGGTGAGCGCCCCGACCAGCTGCTCGGCCAGCCGGGCGAAGTACGTGCGGCTCGAGACGACCTCCGGCCCGTCCGTCTCGCCCTCGGCGTCGTAGACGAAGCAGAGGTCGATGTCGGACGAGTAGTTGAGCTCCGCGCCCCCGTGCTTGCCGAGCGCGATCACGGCGAAGCCGGTCGGCGTGCGCTCTCCGCCCGCGCCCGCGTGTCCCGGCCGCCCGTAGCGCGCGTGGAGGGCGGGCTCCACGATCGCCCAGGCCTGCGCGAGGCAGGCGTCGGCGAGCTCCGACAGCTCCTGCGTGGTCGTGACGAGGTCGGCGTCCCCGAGGAGGTCGCGGAGGCCGATCCGGCAGAGCTCGCGGCGCTTCACCCGCCGGAGCGCGTTCAGCCGGGCCTCGTCGGTCCGGAACGGACGGCCGGCGCGCGCCACCTCCGCGTGCATGGCCTCGCGGGAGCGCGTCTGCATCACGCTCGGATCGAGGAGCCACGCGACCGTCTGCGGCGAGCGGATCAACGCGTCGCTCAGGAACTGGCTGGTCGCCGCGAGGGTGGACAGGATCGGGATCGCCTGGGGATGGGCGGCGAGCAGGCCGTAGAAGCCCCGCCGGTCCAGGGCCGCCCCCGCCAGGCGCTCGAGGTTGTTGAGCGCCATGTCGGGATCGGCGGAGGTCCCCACGTGGTGGAGGAGCCGCGGGAGCAGCGGCGCCAGCTGGTCGCGGAGATCGGGCGTCTCGGCCAGCCGCCGGAGGTTCGCCAGCGCGCCGCCGGGCTCCTGGAACCCCAGCCGCGCGAGCGCCGCGAGACACGCCGGCGGCGGGACCGCCGGGTCGAGGAAATCGGCCGCCGGAGGAAGCGCGGGAGCGGCCGGCCGCTCCGTCAGCACGCGCGCGTCCCCTGGCCGGGCGGCGGGCTAGATCGCGTCTTCGCCCCGCTCGCCGGTCCGGATGCGCACGGCCTCCTCCACGGGCAGGACGAAGACCTTGCCGTCCCCGATGGAGCCCGTCTTGGCCGCCGCGATGATCGTCTCCACCACCTTGGGCACGAGCGAGTCGGCGACCACGAGTTCCACCTTGACCTTGGGCAGGAAGTCGATCGTGTACTCCGAACCCCGGTAGAGCTCGGTGTGCCCCTTCTGACGCCCGAAGCCCCGCACCTCCATGACCGTCATGCCGATGACGCCGATCTCGGTCAGGGCCTCCTTCACGTCATCGAGCTTGAACGGCTTGATGATGGCCTCGATCTTCTTCATGCGTGCCTCCGGGCCTTCTTGATGGCCCTCCGGTAGCAGGTGACGTACGACTCGGCCGAGGCGTCCCACGAGAAGTCGGCCGCCATGCCGTTCAGGACGAGGCGGTGCCAGGCCGCGGGGTCCCCGTGCGCGACGAACGCCCGCGCGAGCGCCGCGCCGCAGGCGTCGCCCGACAGCTCGTCGAAGAGGAAGCCGGTGCCGTTGCCCGCCGCCGCGCTCCACGGGCGCACCGTGTCCGCGAGCCCCCCGGTCCGCCGCACCACCGGGACGGTCCCGTAGCGGAGCGCGATCAGCTGGCCCAGCCCGCAGGGCTCGTAGCGGGACGGCATCAGGAACACGTCCGCGCCGGCGTAGATGCGCCGGGCCAGCCGGTCGTCGAAGCCGAGGCGGACGGCGACCGACTCCGGATGGGCCCGCGCCAGCTCGCCGAGGAGCCGCTCGAGCGGCTCCTCGCCGGACCCCAGCACGACCAGCTGCGCGCCGGCCGCGCGGATCGCGGGCACCGCGCCCGCGACCAGATCGATCCCCTTCTGCGCCGCCAGGCGGCTCACCACGCCGACCAGCGGCGCGCGCCGGGCGGGATCGGGCAGCCCCATCTCGGCCCGCAGGGCGGCGGTGCAAGCGGCCTTGCCACCGGGGTCGTCCCGGTCGTACCGCTTGGCGATGTCGGCGTCCGTCTCCGGGTTCCAGGCCTCGACGTCGAGCCCGTTCAGGATGCCGACGAGGTCCGCGCTCCGCTCGCGCAGCACGCCGTCCATCCGCTCGCCGAACGCCGCGGTCTGGATCTCGCGAGCGTAGGTCGGGCTCACCGTGGTCAGGAGGTCGCCGAAGATCAGGCCGCCCTTGAGCAGGGACAGGTGCCCGTAGAACTCGATTCCGGCCGGCGTGAAGAGGTCCCAGCCGAGTCCCGACATCGGCAGGTCATAGTGCCAGAAGACGCCCTGATAGGCGAGGTTGTGGACGGTGAAGACCGTCGCGACGTCCGCGTACGCCGGCACGTCGCGGTAGAGCGTCTCGAGGTACACGGGGATGAGGCCGGTCTGCCAGTCGTTGGCGTGCACGACCTGTGGCGTCCACCCGAGGGCCGGGAGGGCCGCGAGCACGCTCCGGCAGAAGAACACGAAGCGCTCGCAGTCGTCGCTCATCCCGTAGAGCGCCGGCCGGTCGTAGTACTCCGCCTGATCCACGAAGTAGACGGGCACGTCGCGGCCGAGCCGCCCTTCGAGGAGCGTCGCCTCGACCGTGCGGTCGCCCACGGGGACGGCCACGCGCGGCACCGCGACCCGGAGCGGCCCGGCGGCGACCTCGACCGCGCGGTAGCGCGGCATGACGACGCGGACGTCGTGGCCGAGCCGGGCCAGCGCCTGGGGCAGCGCGCCGGCCACGTCGGCGAGCCCCCCGGTCTTGGCGAAGGGCGCGACCTCGCTCGCGACGTAGAGCACGCGCAGGCGCTCGCGGGCCGCGCCCGCGGCGCCGGGGATCGGACGGGCGGCGGCGCTCACTGCTCGATGATCGGGTACACCAGCGCGGTCACGTGCGAGCTGATGCGCTTGAGGTTCGTGAGCACGTCGAGGTGGATCTCGGAGGTCTCCACGGACTCGGCGAGCCCCGCCCGGAGGCGGTCGATGTGCGATTGCCGGAGATCCCGCTCCCGCTGGCGCACCACCGGTCGCTGGTCGAGGACCTCCTGGGCGAGCGTGCGGTCGCTCGCCGTGAACGCGACGACGGCGCGCTCGAAGTTCTTCGACACCAGCGCGTGGAACTCGATGAGCTCCGCCTCGCCGGGCTCGGAGAAGCGTCGGCCCTGGTAGAGCTTCTTCCGGGCGAGCTCCATGAGGTTCTTGTCGATGATGTCGCCGATGTTCTCGAGGTTGCCGATGAACCCCAGGAGGGCGATCTCCCGGCGCGCGAGGTCCTCGGTCATGATCTGGCGGTCCAGGCGGGTAAGGTAGAGCTTGACCTCGCGCTCCAGGAAGTCCACCTGATCGTCCCGCCGCACCACGTCCTCGAGGAGCTCCTGGCTCCCGTTGCGAAAGACGATGGCCGCGTCGCGCAGCATCGCCTGGACGATGTCGGCCATCCGGGCCGCCTCGCGAGAGGCCTGGCCGATCGCCAGGCTGGGTTGCTCCATGAATCGCGCGTCCAGGTAGCGCGTCCCGAAGCGCTGCTCCGACTCCGGCCGGTCCGGCACGGCGGCGATGATCGCCCGGGCCGCGAGCGGCTGGAAGGGCAGGAACACGAGGGAGATGGCCACGTTGAAGAAGGTATGGGCGTTGGCGATCTGGCGCGCGGGGTCCGACGCGCTGGCGGCCACCAGCGTCACGAACGGGTCGAGGAACGGGAGCACGATCGCCACCCCGAGGAGCTTGAAGCCGACGTGGGCCACGGCGACCCGGCGCGCTTCCGTCGACGAGCCGAGCGAGGCCGTGAGCGCCGTCACGCAGGTGCCGATGTTGGCGCCGAGGACGAGCGGGAGCGCGCTCGGCAGGGTGAGGAGCCCGTGCGACGCGAGCGCCAGCACGAGGCCGATGGTGGCGGCCGAGGACGCGACCAGGGCCGCGAAAACCGCGGAGGCGGCGACGCCGAGAAGCGGCGTCTCGGCGAAGGCGAGCAGCGCCTGGGCGACGATCGCGCTGTCCTTGAGCGGCTCCATCCCCTCGATCATCAGCTTCAGCCCGAGGAAGATCAGGCCGAACCCGAGGGTGGCGTGCCCCAGGTCCTTCAGGAGCCGCCGCTTCCCGAGGAAGGTCATCGCGAACCCGATCCCGACGAACAGCAGCGCGTAGTCGTAGATGTGGAACGCCAGCAGCTGGACGGTGAAGGTCGTCCCGATGTCGGCGCCCAGGATGATGCCCATCGCCTGGTAGAGCGTGAGGAGCCCCGCCTGGACGAAGCCGATCACCATGATCGTCGTCGCGGTCGACGACTGGATCAGCGCGGTCGCCGCGGCGCCCGTCAGGAGGGCCGTGAACCGGTTCGCCGTCAGGTGGGTCAGCACCTGGCGCAGGCGGGCGCCCGCGAGCCGCTGAAGCCCGTCGCCGGTGTGCTGCATCCCGTAGAGGAGGAGCGCCATCCCCCCGAGCAGGACGATCAGGAGCCGCGAGGTCATGGCGTGATCGCCTCGCGCGCCACGTCCGCCAGGTGGCCGGTCTCGTTGACCCCGAGCAACCGGCCGACCGGCAGCTCGACGCGCGTGATCGACGCGTTGGCGAGTCTGAACGACCAGATCGCGTTGAGCGGCCGGCCGAGCCAGCCGCACAGCGCGCTCGAGATGACGCCTCCGTGCGACACGACGAGGACGCGGCCGTCCGGATGCGCCGCGCTCAGCCCGTCGAGGGCCGTCCGCACCCGGTCGACCAGCACCGACATCGGCTCCCCGCCGGGGGCCGGATGGTCCACCGGCGCCTCGAGCCAGCGCCGGTAGTGGTCCCCGGCCCGCGCTTCCACGGTGTCGAGGGTCAGGCCCTCCCAGTCCCCCAGCCCGATCTCTCTGAGATCGGCGAGCGCGACCGGCGCGAGGCCCAGGCGCATGCCGCACGCCGCGGCCGTGTCCCGCGCGCGGAGGAGCGGGCTCGTGTAGAGCGCGTCGAACCGGGTGCCGCCGAGGCCCGCGGCGAGGGCCGAGGCCTGGGCGCGGCCGCGCGGTGACAGGGGCGCGTCGAGCGCGCCCTGGAGGCGGCGCTCCGAGTTCCAGGTGGACTCGCCGTGGCGCACGAGCCAGCACTCCATCAGAGGGCTAGGCTCGCGGCACGCGGTCCCGGAACGCGCGGAGACGGCGGAGCGTCGTCTCCCGTCCGAGGTCGGCCATCATGCCGAAGAGGGGCGGACTCGCGGTCTCGCCCGTGAGCGCCAGACGGATCGGCTGGGCAACGTCGACGAGCTTCAGCCCCAGCTCGCCGGCAAGCTGCCGGCAGGCCCCCTCGAGCTCGCTCTCGGTCCACGGCTCGAGCGCGGCCAGGCGCGCGAGGAGCCGGTCCAGACGAGGTCCGAGCGCCGGCGTCGCGAGCTTGCCGAGCGCGGTCGGGTCGTACGCCACCGGGTCCTCGAAGTAGAAGCGCGCCCGGGGCGCCATGGCCGCGAGCGTGGTCGCGCGCGTCGCGAGGTTGGCGAGGGCGGCCAGGACGAGCGGTCGCGGCGGGCTCGCGATCCCGGCGCCTTCGAGGTGCGGCACGAACGCGCTCACCAGCGCGTCCCGGCCCGCGGGGTCCTCGACGAGCTGCTTCATCCATGTCTGGTTCAGCCACTCGAGCTTCGTCTGGTCGAAGATCGCGGGCGTGGACCCAACGTGCTGGAGGTCGAAGAGCTGGATCAGCTCCTCCGTGGTGAACACCTCCTGGTCCCCGTGCGCCCACCCGAGCCGCGCGAAGTAGTTCACCATCGCCTCGGGGAGGAACCCCTCGTCGCGGAACGCGAGCACGGACGTCGCCCCGTGGCGCTTCGACAGGCGCTTCCGGTCCGCGCCGAGGATCATCGGGATGTGCGCGAACACGGGCAGCGGGTAGCCGAGGGCCTGGTAGCAGAGGATCTGCTTCGGCGTGTTCGACAGGTGGTCGTTCCCGCGGATCACGTGGGTGATCTTCATCGTCACGTCGTCGACCACCACGCAGAAGTTGTAGGTCGGCGTGCCGTCCGAGCGGACGAGGATCCAGTCGTCGAGGGTCGCGTGGTCGAAGGTGACGTCCCCGTGGATCAGGTCCGGCACCACGGTCGTCCCGGCGTCCGGGATCCGGAGCCGGAGCGCCGCGGGGACGCCGGCACGCGGCGGGAGGTCGCGGCAGCGCCCGTCGTAGCGGAAGGTCTCCCCGCGGGCCTGGGCCGCCTCGCGCCGGGCGTCGAGCTCCTCCGGCGTGCAGTAGCACCGGTAGGCGCGGCCCTCGGCCAGGAGCCGCTCGGCGTGCGCGCGGTAGATCTCGAAGCGGCTGGTCTGGCGCGAGTACCCGCCGTAGGTGCCGTCGTCCTCGGGGCCCTCGCGGTCCCAGTCGAGGCCGAGCCACGTCAGCGCGTCGAGGATCTGGCGGATCGCCTCGTCGGTGGACCGGTCGCGGTCGGTGTCCTCGATCCGCAGGAGGAACGCCCCCCGGTGATGCCGGGCGAAGAGCCAGTTGAAGAGCGCCGTCCGGGCGCCGCCCACGTGGAGGTGCCCGGTCGGGCTCGGCGCGAAGCGGACACGGACAGACTCGACCGGTGTGGCCATAGGCGATTGATTCTAGAGGAAATCTACCCTGCCCCTCAAGGAACCGGCGCGCCGCCCGGTTGCCTCGAGGGCTCGCGTCAGCGGACGGCGGGCCCGGCGTGGGCTCGGCGGCGGCGCGCGGCCAGCTCGGGCGCCTCGCGCAGCGTCGTGGCCAGGATGGGGAGCGACGTCTTGAACGCCTGGACGCCGGTCCGCCGGATCACGGCCGGGGCCGTGCCGACGGAGGGGAAGCCCTGGGCGTCGGGCGCGAGGGACTCCCAGTTGGCGAACAGCCGACCCCAGTCGCTCTCCAGGCACGCGCGCATCTGCCGCCGGCCGAACAGGGGGTACCAGAACGAGTCGTGGTAGAGCACGCTCGCCAGGTACGCCCACGGGGCCAGCACCGTCTTGAGCGACCACTCGATCGGCTTCTTCAGCGGCCCCCAGTAGATCTGGTGCTGCATGCGCGACGCGAAGGTCATGCGGCGGAACGGCCCGACGAAGTGCCAGTTCTCGGCGGCGGCCGTCGCGTCCCCGACGACGTCGATGTCGCGCACGTCGCCCACGCCCAGGCCGGCCTCGTGGGCGAGCCGAATGTAGCGGATCTTCAGGGGATCGAACCCCATCAAGCGCGCGGCGACCGCGTCGATCGCGACCTGGTCCCGGCTCGCCAGGATGACGTTCTTCACGTGCGGCGTCATGCAGCGCGGGCCCGGCCCGTCGCCGGCGAACGTGCCGTCCATCACCGCGAAGACGCCCCGGTGGATCCGCTGCTGGATCATCAGGAGGTCGACCAGCGTCTCGTGGATCACCGGGTGGGTCCAGTGGCGGCGCTCGTTGAGCAGGCCCCCGAAGGCGTTCTTCATCGCGCCCGTGGTCGTCGTGAACACGTGCGTCTTCACCGTCGGGAGGTGGACGATGTTCTCGCCCAGGAACCGCCGGGGGATGTGGAAGCCCTTCGGGTAGACGTCGTTCAGGCAGAGGAAGCGCCGCGTGAGGTCGCCCACCGCCTCGCGGATCGGGATCCACTCCTCGTCCCCCTCGTAGAGGTGGACGTTGCGGAGCCCGTGGGCCTCCACGACGGGCAGCTGCTTGTTCTCGCGCTCGCCCAGGTGGGCGTCGATCACCACCGTGCGGTTGTGGCACGCGTGGATCCGCGCGGGGTCGTAGCCGTCCTGCTTCATCGCCCGGATGACGCCGTCGAGCTGCCAGGGCGTCGTCGAGCTGCCCGGGAAGAAGAAGTGCCAGGAGATGTTGACCTTGAGCGCGGTGTCGGCGGCCGGGTCGATCACGTCGCGGTACCCGGCGAGGTTCAGGAGCTCGTGATAGTCGCCGAAGACCGTGCGCGGAGAGGTCCGCAGGATCGCCACCACGCTGCGTCGCGCGCCACCGGTCGGCATCACGTGATTCTACCACTTGTCACCACTGCACCTCCGCACCGCTGGACCCGGCGCGGCGAGCGGCAGTCCGCACACGCGCCGGCGCGCGGGCTCTCTCGTGTCAGGCGTCCTCCCGTTGACACTCGCCACCCCGTGTGGTCCGATCGCGTGTTGGACCACGCTCGTCGCGGTGATGGGCGCGGCCCGAACTCATTCTCGAGATGGGCCGCCACGTCGACCCAGGAGGATCTAGATGATTCGGAGAGGCACGCGCATTGGGGTTCTAGCCATCATCGGGCTTCTGGCGCTGGCGTTGTGGCCGGGTGTCGCCCGCGCCCAGGCGCCGGCGGCGCAGGACACGCTGCAGGCCGTGATCAAGAAGGGCGAGCTGGTCGTCGGCACGTTCGATTTCTTCCCGCCGTGGGGCTACCGCGACGCCCAGAACAACATCGTCGGGATGGACGTCGACATCGCGAAGGACCTCGCCGAGCAGATGAAGGTGAAGCTCACGCTCGTGGCGGTGCCGACCGCGCCCGACCGGATCAACTTCCTGGTCGCCGGCAAGATCGACGTCGCGATCTCGAACTTCACGGCCACGGTCGAGCGCTCGAAGACGATCACCTTCACCGAGCCGTACGTGATCGACGGGTTCGGCGTCATCTTCAACAAGACGGCGAAGATCAAGGACTGGCCGGACCTGAACGGGAAGAAGGTCGCGGTGACGACCGGCTCCACCGGCGAGATCCTGCTGTCGCAGAAGGCCCCCAAGGCGACGGCCCTCCGCTTCGACCAGGCGTCGGCGGCGCTGCTCGCGCTCCAGCAGGGCAAGGCCGACGCGCAGATCGAGGACTACACCTACACCGTCTACCACGCGGGCCGCGACCCGAAGAAGGCGCTCGGCTTCATCGAGAAGCCCTTCGACCTGAACCCGTACGCGTTCGGGGTCCGCAAGAACGACCAGGAGTGGCTCAACTTCCTGAACTTCTACATCTACAAGCTCCACCAGAGCGGGAAGATGAAGGAGCTCTACAAGAAGTGGTTCAACGCCGAGCCCGCCAAGGTCGCGCCTAGCTGGTAGTCGGCTCTCGGGGACACCGTCCGGGGCGGGCGCCCGCCCCGGACGGCGCCGCCCCGGCCTTCCCTGCCCGACCCCCCGACGCTCGTGCCCGGTTACGTCTTCCAGTTCCGCCTCGTGTTCCAGGAGTTCCCCTCGCTCCTCGAGGGCGCGCTCCTGACGATCCACCTCTCGCTCCTCACGCTCCTCCTGAGCCTCATCGTCGGCACCGCCTGCGCGATGTGCCGGCTGTCCCGAATCGCGTGGCTCCGGCGCCCCGCAACCTGGTACGTGGAGGTCGTCCGCAACACTCCCCTCCTGGTCCAGCTCTTCTTCATCTACTTCGGCCTCGGCCAGCTCAGCATCGACGTCCCCAACTATCTGGCCGCGCTCATCGGTCTCGTGCTCAACAACGGCGCCTACCTCACCGAGATCGTGCGGGCGGGGATCGAGGCGATCCCGAAGGGCCAGCACGACGCGAGCGTGTCGCTCGGCATGAGCTACCCGCAGCGCATGCGCCACGTGATTTTCCCGCAGGCCTTCCGGGTGATCTACCCACCGCTGACCAACCAGTTCATCGGGATCATCCTGTTCTCGTCCCTCGTCTCGGTCATCGCGGTCGAGGATCTCGCCCTCCGTGGCAAGATGATCATCTCGCGCAACTTCCGGTCGTTCGAGACCTACATCGTGGTGACCCTCATGTACGTCGTGATGACGCTCGCGATCTCGGTCGCGCTCAAGCTCCTGGGCCGGCGCATGTTCCGGCAGCTCGCCTGAGATGGGCAACGTCCCGAACTTCACCCAAGATCAGCTGAACATCTGGGACGCGCAGCTCCTCGCGCTGGGGCTCTGGAACACGGTGCGGCTCTGCGGGCTCGGGCTCGTGCTCGGATCCGTCATCGCCTTCGGGGTCGGGCTGGCCCGCGGATCCAAGCGCCCCTGGCTCTGGATGCCGGCTGCCGCCTACATCGAAATCATCCGCGACTCGCCGATCCTCATGCAGCTCTACGTCATCTTCTTCGCGCTCCCCATCCTCCTGAAGATCGAGGTGCCGGTGTTCTGGGCGGGGGTCGTCGCCCTCGTCATCAACGGCAGCGCCTTCATGGCGGAGATCGTGCGGGCGGGAATCCAGTCGGTCGGGCGCGACCAGTGGGAGGCGGCGCGAAGCCTCGGGATGGGGTACCTCCAGATCATGCGGTGGATCGTCCTGCCGCAGGCGCTGCGCGTGATGATTCCGCCCGGCGTCGGCCTCTTCATCGGGCTGGTGAAGGACTCCTCGGTCGTCTCGGTGCTGAGCTACATCGAGCTGACCCGGGCGGGCCAGATCCTGATGGAGAAGACCTTCCTGTCGTTCCAGGTGTTCGGGATCGTGGCTGCGCTCTACTTCGCCATCTGCTACCCTCTCTCGCGTCTCGCCCTCTACTCGGAGCGGAGGCTCAGGCTCGGTGGTTAAGGTCAGCCACGTCCACAAGTACTTCGGCCGGCTGCACGTCCTCGACGACGTGAGCCTCGAGGTCACGCGTGGCGAGGTCGTGGTGGTCATCGGGCCGAGCGGCTCCGGCAAGAGCACGCTCCTCCGGTGCCTCAACTATCTCGAGCCCGTGCAGTCGGGCGAGATCTGGGTCGACGGGGTGCGGCTCGACCACCACCGGACCAACATCCGCCAGGTCCGGGCCGAGGTCGGCATCGTCTTCCAGTCCTACAACCTGTTCCCGCACCTGAGCGCCCTCCGGAACGTCATGCTGGCGCCGATCGTGGTCCGGAGGCGGCCGGAGCCGGAGGTGCGCCAGGAGGCCCTCCGCCTGCTCGACAAGGTGGGCCTCGCCGACAAGGTGGACGCGTACCCCGGACAGCTCTCCGGCGGCCAGCAGCAGCGCGTCGCCATCGCGCGGGCCCTCGCCATGCAGCCCAAGCTCATGCTCTTCGACGAGGTCACCTCGGCGCTCGACCCCGAGCTCGTCCGCGAGGTGCTGGACGCCATGAAGCAGCTCGTCCGCGAGGGCATGACCATGCTCGTGGTGACCCACGAGATGGGCTTCGCGCGCGAGGTCGCCCACCGGGTCGTCTTCATGGACGAGGGGCGCGTCGTCGAGGTCGGTTCGCCCCAGGAGGTCTTCGACCGGCCGCAGAACGCCCGGACGCAGGCCTTCCTGAGCAAGATCCTCTAGCCGCGCATGATCGGCCTGAACGTCCCGGCGCCGGACGTCGCCCTGAACGCGGTCGCGGAGGGCCAGGTCCGCCGGATCCGGCTCGGGGACTTCCGCGGCCGCTGGGTCGTGCTCTTCTTCTACCCCGCGGACTTCACCTTCGTGTGCCCGACGGAGATCCGCGGCTTCCAGGCGCGCCGGGCGGAGTTCGCGGAGCGCGGCGCGGAGATCCTGGCCGTGAGCGTCGACGACGTCGAGAGCCACCGCGCGTGGGCGGCCGAGCTCGGCGGCGTGGCGTTCCCGCTCCTGAGCGATCCCACCCGCGAAGCCACCCGCGCCTACGGAGTCCTCAACGAGGCCGACGGCCGGGCGTTCCGCGCCACGTTCATCGTCGGGCCCGACGGGCGGATCGCCTACTTCGTGGTGAGCCCCATGAACGTCGGGCGCAGCGTCGACGAGACGCTCCGCGTGCTCGAGGCGCTCCAGACGGGACGTCTCTGTCCCGCGGACTGGCGGCCGGGCGACCCGACGCTCGATCCGTCGCTCCGGTACTGACGCGGCCCGAGGCGACCGTGTCGACACCGGGCGAGCTGGGCGCCCAGAAGCGGGTCCTCGAGCGGAAGGTCCGCGCGCGCGAGTTCGTCTTCGGGATCCAGGACGGTCTCCTCAGCACCGTCGGGCTCCTGAGCGGCGTGTCGGCCGCCACCCAGAACGCGGAGATCGTGCTCCTCACCGGCATCGCCGCGGCGATCACGGGCGGCGTGTCCATGGCGACCGGCTCCTACCTCGCCGCGCGGACCGAGAAGGAGATCTTCGAGAAGGAGCTGCTCGACCAGACGCGGCTCGCGGCGGCGCAGCCGTACCTCGCGCAGGAGGCGCTCCTCGAGGCGCTGGTCGCGCGAGGGGCTCGATCGGCCGTCGGCCTACCGGGTCGTCCACATCTTCTCCCGGCACCGGGAGCTCCTGCTCCGGACGGTCCAGGAGAAGGTGCTCGGGCTCGGGTCGGCCGACATCTCCCAGCCGATCAAGGCCGGCCTGGTGATGTTCGTCTCCTTCGTCATCGGCGCGGCGATTCCCCTCGCCCCCCTCGTGCTCGTCGCGGGGCCGCTCGCGCTGCCGCTGTCGTGGACGCTGTCGATCGCGGTGCTGCTGGGCGTCGGCGTCCTGAAGGGGATCCTGACCGGGCGCCCGCTGCTGCGGTCGGGACTCGAGTTCGCCTCGGTGGCGCTCGGCTCCGCGGTGGTCGGCTGGCTCGTCGGGACGCTGTTCGAGCGGGCCTTCGGCGTCACCGTCCCTTAGGCCCGGCGGCGCGGGCGCGGCTAGCGCGCCACGTAGAGGATCAGGACGACCGCGCCGCCCCAGAGCGCGACGTCGAGCATGAGCGCCCGGTCCGTCAGGAGGTGCTCCGACGGATCCCCGCCGAGGTCGCGGCGGTACAGGAGATAGAGGTAGCGGAAGATCCCGTAGAGGACGAACGGGATCGTCAGCGGCAGGCGCGTGGTGCCGAGCTTCGCCTGCGTCTCCGGCGAGATCGTGTAGAGGGCGTAGGCCATGAGCGTCGATGCCGTCACCACCGCGATCATCTGGTCGAGCAGCTGCGGCGAGTACTCCGACAGGATCGGCCGGTGGTCCGCCGCCCCGGCCTCGAGCGCGAGCAGCTCGTGCCGGCGCTTCCCGAACGTCAGGAACAGCGCCAGCAGGATCGTGCACAGGAGCAGCCAGTTCGAGAGCTCGAGCCCGAGCACGACGACGCCGCCGAGGGCGCGCAGCACGAACCCCATCGCGATGATCAGGCCGTCCACGATGACGACGTGCTTGAGCCCCGCCGAGTACGCGGTCAGGAGCACCGCGTAGGCGACCGCCACGGCGCCGAACGGCGCCGACACGAGGAGCGCGGCGACCGACGCGCCGATCAGGAGGACGATCCCCGCGACCAGCGCCACGCCGGCGGGCAGGCGGCCCGAGGCGACGGGGCGCTCGCGCTTCTGGGGGTGCGCGCGGTCCCGCTCGGCGTCCACCACGTCGTTGACGAGGTAGACGCCGCCGGACAGGAGGCAAAAGATCGCGAACGCGAAGACCGACCGGGCCACGTGCGCCGGATCGTTGAGCCCCTGGGAAAAGATCAGGCCCGCGAAGACGAGGAGGTTCTTGGTCCACTGGCGCGGGCGGAGCGCGGTGACGAGGGCGCCGATCATGGCGGCCGCGCCTAGCTCCGGCCCGTCGCGCGGAGGTGGTCGATCACGCGGCGGAGGGTCTCGTCGAGCGACACGCGGGGCCGGTGTCCGGCAACGCGCTCGGCTTTCCGGATGTCCGGCACCCGCCGGCGCAGGTCCTCGAACCCGGGCTGGTACGCCTCGTCGTACGGGACGAACACGATCGACGCGCGGCTGCCCGTGAGCGCCCGCACCCGCTCGGCGAGCTCCGCGATCGTCACCTCGTCCGTCGTCCCCACGTTGAACACCTCGCCGACCGCGCCGGCGGCCGTCGCGAGGGTGACCGTCGCGCGCACGGTGTCCTCCACGTCCGTGAAGCACCGGGACTGGCGGCCGTCGCCGTAGACCGTGATCGGGCTCCCGTCGAGCGCCTGGCGGACGAAGCGCGGCACGACCATGCCGTACCGGCCGGTCTGCCGGGGCCCGATGGTGTTGAAGAACCGCACGATGGTCACCGGCAGGTCGTACTCGCGGTGGTACGCGAGCGCGAGAAACTCGTCGATCGCCTTCGAGCACGCATAGCTCCAGCGGCTCTTCGTCGTCGGCCCGAGGACCCGGTCGTCGTCCTCGGAGAGCGGCACCCGGTCGTTCTTGCCGTAGACCTCGGAGGTGGACGCGAGGACGACGCGGGGACGCGTCTCGCGCGCCGCGCGGAGGATGGTCTCGGTGCCGACGATGTTGGTCTCGATGGTCGCGACGGGCCGGTCGAGGATCAGCCGGACACCGACCGCCGCCGCCAGGTGATACACGACGTCGGCCGCGGCCACGAGCTTCCGCACCAGCGGCTCGTCCGTGACCGATCCCGCGCTGACCTCGAGCCGGGGGTGCCCCTCGACCGCCGCCAGGTTCGCGAGCCGGCCGGTGGAGAGGTCGTCGAGGATCGCCACCTCGTGGCCGGCGGCGAGCAAGGCCTCCGTCAGGTGCGACCCGATGAACCCCGCCCCGCCCGTGACCAGCGCTCGCACGCGCGCTCCGGCCCCGGTCAGAGGCGGACGACCCGAGTGCGGTCGACCCTGACGTCGCGGGTGGCGTTCCGCGTGTCGAACACGAGCCGGGCGTGCGTCACGATCCACTCGTAGTCCACCGCGTCGTGGTCGGTGTGGATCACCACGCAGTCGGCCGCCGCGACCGTCTCCCGGTCGAGCGGCACGGACGCGAGCTCGCGCGTCCCCAGCCGGAGGCGCGGCACCAGGGGATCGTGGTACGCCACCTCGAGACCACGCGCCTCCAGGAGCTCGAGGATCTTCAGCGCCGATGAGTTGCGGACGTCGCTGACGTTGCGCTTGAAGCTCACGCCGAGGAGCAGCACCCGGCGGCCGCGCACGTCGCCGCCGCGCTGCGCGAGGACCCGCGCCAGCTTCTCGACGACGAAGTACGGCATGTTCGCGTTGACCTCGGCCGCCCGGGTGATGAAGTTCGTGTAGAAGTCGTGCTCCTTCGCCTTCCACGCGAGGTAGATCGGGTCCACGGGGATGCAGTGCCCCCCGACGCCGGGGCCCGGGCGAAAGCTCATGAACCCGAACGGCTTGCTGGCGGCGGCGTCGACGACTTCCCAGACGTCGACGCCCATCCGGTCGCACAGCATCGCGAGCTCGTTCACCAGCGCGATGTTCACGTTCCGGAAGATGTTCTCGAGGAGCTTCGCCGTCTCGGCCACCCGGGGTCCCGACACCGGCACCACCTTGATGACCGCCTTCTGGTAGAGGGCCTGCGCGAGCGCGGTGCAGGTCGGGGTCACGCCGCCCACGAGCTTCGGCGTGTTGGCCACGTGGTAGTGGAGGTTGCCGGGGTCCACGCGCTCCGGCGAGTACGCGAGGGCGAAGTCCCGGCCCACGCGGAGCCCGCCCGCCTCGAACGCCGGCAGCAGGACCTCCTCGGTCGTCCCGGGATACGTCGTGCTCTCGAGCACCACCAGCTGGCCGGGCCGGAGCCGGCCGGCGACCTCCGCGACGACGGCGCGCACGAAGGAGAGGTCGGGCTCCCGGTTGGGCGTGAACGGCGTGGGGACGCAGATGACGATCGCATCGAGGGTCGCCGCGCCGTCCCAGGCGCTCGTCGCCTGGAGCCGCCCCTCCCGCACGAATTCGGCCACGGTGCGCGCGGGGACGTCCTCGACGTAGCTCTCGCCCCGGCCGACCGCCGCGACGCGCTCGGGGTCGGCGTCGATCCCGGTCACCCGGAAGCCCGCCCGCGCCAGCTCCACCGCGAGCGGGAGCCCCACGTAGCCGAGGCCGGCGACGCCGACCGCCGCGCGCCCGTCGGCCAGACGCGCCCGCAACGTCTCGAGGGGCGTCATGTCCGTCATCGCCGCGTCATTATTGACAGTTCTGCCCGGAGTGTCAAGGAAGCGCGGCCCGCGACCGCGCTCACTCGAGCCGGACGGACGCGCGGACGACCCCCACCCCGCGGGCCGCGCAGATCGCCTCCAGACGGCGGAGGCGCTCGGCCGGGATCTTCCGAGAGGCCACCACGACCTCCTCGACGCGATGCGCGCGCAGGACCGCCTCGAGGTCGTCGAGCGCGCCCAGCACCGGCACCCCGTGAATGCGCGTCCCCGCCTTCGCCCGATCGTCGTCGAGGAACCCCACCGCGTCCCGCGCGAGGTCGGCGTTGTTCCGGAGCTCCCGGAGCACCAGCTCGCCGCCGTCCCCGGCGCCGTAGACGAGGACCGGGCGCGCGCCGGTGCGCGGAGCGCGGAGCGCCTCCCCGAGGAGGCGGAACGACACCCGGCTCGCGCTCACGAGCACCGTGACGAGGAGCAAGTTGAGCACGAACACCGCGCGGGACAGGCCCGCGAACCGCGTGGCGAACAGGAGATAGAGGACCGCCGCCACGGTCCCGAGCGCGAGGCCCCGCCAGATCCGGAGGAGGTCGTCGAGACCCGTGTACCGCCACATCCCCCGGTACGCCCCCGAAACCGCCAGTCCGCCGAGCTGGAAGACGAGGACCGGCGCGAGGGTGCGGATCAGCATCGGCTTGTTCGCGGCGAACGCGTCCTCGAAGCGCAGGACGTACGACGCGTAGTAGGCGACCACGATGAGGATCGCGTCCAGGACGACCGAGACCACCTCCCGCTTGAACGGGAGGTCCTGGACGAGCCGGATCGCCGCCCGATCCGGCGGCGGCGACCCGGGCCGCGCGACCTCGACCCGGCTCAGGTGCACCCCGAGGAGCGTCAGCGCGATCAGCAGGAGCGGGAGCAGGATGACGGCCGTCCCGAGGTCGGCCCGGTACGTGAGGAGGGCGGCCCCCCCGCCGAGGATCGACAGCCCGAAGAGGACGGCGAGCGCGCGGCCCTCGCTGCCGCCGAGCGCCACCAGCCGGTGCGAGGTGTGGTCGCGGCCGCCCTGCGAGACCGGCTGCCCGCGGAGGAGCCGCGTGACCGTGACGAAGGTGGTGTCGAAGATCGGGATCAGCACCAGCAGCACGGGGACGGCGAGCACCGCGGTGATCCCGCGCGAGTAGTACGCCGCGTCGACGACGAGGCAGAGGCCGCTCAGGAAGAAGCCGAGGAAGAGGCTCCCCGCGTCGCCCATGAAGATCCGGGCCGGCGGGGCGTTCCGCACGAGGAAGCCGGTCACCGCGCCGACGAAGCCCGCGGTCATGGTCGCGGCGGCAAGGTCCCCGTCGAGGAGGAAGAGGGCCAGCCGGAACCCGCCCGCGATGACCGCCATGCCGGCGGCCAGGCCGTCCATGTTGTCGAGCAGGTTGAAGGCGTTCGTGATGCCGACGACCCAGACCACGGTGAGCAGCACGTCGAGCACCGGGACGCCGGTCAGCCGCAGCACGAAGTCGCGCTCCACCAGGAGCCCCGCGAGCACGATCTGCGCCACGAGCTTCACCTGGGGCCGGAGCGGACGGACGTCGTCGAGGAGCCCCACCGCCCCCATCGCGAGCGCGATCAGGGTGAGCTCGGCCAGGCGCCCCCGGAGCCCGCCCGTCCACGCGAGGGCCGGCAGCACGCCGAGCATGATCGCCACGCCGCCCAGGAGGGCCACGGGCCGGCGGTGCCAGCGGTCGGCTCGGGGCGCGACGACGAGGCCGAGCCGGGGCGCCACGCGCTCGCAGGCGAGGGTCGCGGCGAGCGCGACGACGAGCGAGACTCCGAACGCGACGAGAACGACGGTCACGCGCGTCAGGACGCCACGGCCGCCGCCCCGCGGGGCGTGTCCGGCGTCGGCGGCGGGCCCGCCGCGGGCCGCCGGTCCACGAACATCCGGTGCCAGAGCTCGAGCACGAGCAGGCTCCACAGCTCGTGGTGCCATCCGCGCGCGCCGCGCGCGTGCTCGTCCAGGAGCCGGCTCACCACCGGCGCGTGAAAGTAGCCGCGCGCCACCGTCCGCGAGTCCAGGAGCACGTCGTGGGCCAATGGACGGAGCTCCTCGCGGAGCCAGCGGTCGATCGGCACACCGAAGCCCTGCTTCGGCCGGTCCACCACCTCGGTGGGCAAGAGGGGACGCACCGCGCGCCGGAGGAGGTACTTCCCCGCGCGGCCGCGGACCTTCAGGTCCGACGGCAGGCTGGCGCAGAACTCCATCACGTCGGGGTCGAGGAAGGGCGAGCGGCCCTCGAGCCCGTGGGCCATGGTCGCGATGTCCACCTTCACGAGGAGGTCGTCGGGCAGGTACGTCCCGACGTCCACCAGGAGGGCGGCGTCGACCGGATCCAGGCCTTCGGCGTCGCGGAACGGGGCCGCCAGGTGCTCGAGCGAGTCGCGGTCGCCCGCCGCCCGCCGGAACTCCTCGGTCACGAGGACCTGCTTCACCCCTGGCTCGAGGTGGGCGGCCCAGCGCGCGTACCGGCGCGCGGGCGGCTCGGCGAGCCCGGCCAGGAACCGGCGGGCGTAGTCGACCCGCCGCCCGGCCGCCGGGAGCGCGCCGAGGAGCGCCGCCAGCGGCCGCGCCGCGGGACGCGCCAGGGTCGCGTAGCGGGCGGCGAGCCCGCTTGCCCGATGGCGACGGTAGCCCGCGAGGTTCTCGTCACCGCCGTCGCCGTTCAGCGCGACGGTCACGTGGCGCCGGGTGAGCTCAGCCAGGTAGAACGTCGGGATCGCCGACGAGTCCGCGTACGGCTCGTTGTAGTGCCAGAGGAGGCGCGGCAGCACGTCCACCGCCTCGGGCCGCACGACGAACTCGTGGTGGTCGCAGCCGTAGCGGCGCGCCACCAGGCGCGCGTACCGGAGCTCGTCGTACGCCGGCTCCTCGAAGCCGATCGAGAAGGTCCGCACGGAGCCCGCGCCGGCCTCGGCCATGAGCGCCACCACCGTGCTCGAGTCGATGCCGCCGCTCAGGAACGCCCCGAGCGGCACGTCGGCGACGAGGCGCGCGCGCACGGCGTCACGGAGGCGCGCCAAGAGCTCCGTCGCCGCGTCGTCCTCCGACATCCGCCGCTTCGGGAGATACTCGAGCCGCCAGTAGCGCTGGAGGCGCGTCTGGCCGTCCTCCACCACGAGACAGTGGCCCGGCGGGACCCGCCGGACGCCGGCGAAGGCCGAGCCCGGCGCCGGCACGTAGTGGAGCGTCAGGTAGTCCCAGAGGGCCCCCGCGTCCGCCCGCACCTCGAAGGCGGGATCGGCCAGAAAGGCCTTCGGCTCCGACGCGAACTCGAGCCCGTCCCGATCCAGCCGGTAGTAGAGGGGCTTCTTGCCCACCCGGTCGCGCGCGAGCAGGAGCCGGCGCCGGGCGCCGTCCCAGAGCGCGAACGCGAACATTCCGCGGAGCCGCGCCAGGCAGTCGACGCCGTGGGCGGCGTAGGCGGCCAGGAGCGCCTCGGTGTCCGAGCGGGTCCGGAACCGGTGGCCGCGCGCCTCGAGCTCGGCGCGCAGCTCGCGGAAGTTGTAGATCTCGCCGTTCAGGATCGCCTGGACGCGCGGGTCCTCGCCCGCCATCGGCTGGCGCGCGGCATCGCTGAGATCGACGATCGCCAGGCGGCGGTGCACGAGCCCCACGGCCCCGTCGCACCAGATCGCCTGCCCGTCCGGCCCCCGGTGGGCGAGGAGGTCGCCCATCGCGCGAAGGCGCCCGGGGTCCACCGGCGCGCCGGTGCGGAAGTTCAGGCGGCCCGCGATCCCGCACACGTCCGGCTGGATCCGGGGGCCGTCAGGCGCCGCCCGCCGTCGACGCGAGGTACCAGGCCACCGTGCGGGCGAGCCCGTCGGCGAAGCTCGTGCGCGCGCGGAAGCCGAACTCGCGCGCGGCGCGCGACGAGTCGAGGCGGCGCCGGGGCTGCCCGTCGGGCTTCGAGCCATCCCACGCGATCCGTCCCTCGAAGCCCGTGAGGGCGGCGATCCGGTCGGCCAGCTCGGCGATGGAGATCTCGAGGCTCGCGCCCACGTTCACCGGCGCGTCGCCGTCGTAGCGCTCGGCGGCCAGCACCACCGCCTCGGCGGCGTCCTCCACGTAGAGGAACTCGCGCGTGGCCTTGCCCGAGCCCCACACCACCACCTCGTCCCGGCCCTCCCGCTTGGCCTCTACGAAGCGGCGGATGAGCGCCGGGATCACGTGCGAGACGGGCGGATCGAACCGGTCTCCGGGCCCGTACAGGTTCGCGAGCAGGAGCAGGACGGCGTTGAGCCCGTACTGCTCCCGGTAGGCGCGGCCCTGCACCAGGAGCATCTTCTTGGCCATGCCGTAGGGGGCGTTCGTCTCCTCGGGGTAGCCGTCCCAGAGCGCGTCCTCGCGGAAGGGCACGGGGGTCAGCTTCGGATAGGAGCACACCGTGCCGACGGAGACGAACTTCTCGACCCCGTGGCGTCGCGCGTGCTCCATCAGCAGCGCGCCCATCATGAGGTTGTCGTAGAAGAACCGCCCCGGGTTGTCGCGATTGGCCCCGATGCCGCCGACCCGCGCCGCCAGGTGGAGGACGACCTCCGGGCGCGCGGTCTCGTAGAGCCGCTCGACCGCCGCCTCTCCGACGAGATCGAAGTCGCGGCGGCGCGGGACCGCGACGTCGCGGCACCCGAGCGCCTCCAGCCGGCGGACCACCTGGGTGCCGAGGAACCCGGCGCCGCCCGTCACCAGCACCCGTTTCCGCGCGAGGTCCTGCATTGGCTCGCTATCTTCGCACGGCGCCGCCGGGGGCCACGACGCTCAGCCATCGAGCGCCGCGAGGGCGCGTTGCCGCTGGCGGAAGACGCCTGGCAGGTCGGGCTCGATCCGGACGCGGTCCACCGCGAAGCTCCCGCGCCCCGTCGCCTCCACCTGGACGGCCATCGGCGTGGGCGGGCCCTCGTGGACGAAGGGCACCTCGACGTCCACCGCGCGGCGCCCATCGCCGAGCTCGGCCGCGGTGACCGGCCGCTCCGCCAGGAGCCGCCGCTCGGCGAAGACGCGGAGGACCGCGCTCGCCTGTCCCGCGCTCCCGGCCCCGCCCCGCAGCGTGAACCGCGCCCGGTAGGCGCCCGGCGCGAGATAGAGGAGGGGCCGCGGCGGGCCCTTCGGGCCGTTCAGCACCACGCCGGGGCGGTCGATCCCGCGCTCGAACACGAGGGCGACGGCCCCGGGCGTCGCCGCGTCGCCGCCCAGTCGGCCCTCCGCGAGGATCGACTCGAGGCGGATCTCGCGGGTGAGCGCGCGCGTGAGCAGCCGGGCGTCGAGTCCCGTCGCCCGCTCGAAGGCCGGGGTCCACGTCTCGGCCGGCGCGGGGGCTCGGCCGAGCTCGCGGACCGCGGCCACCCAGGCCGGGGCGGCCGCCGGGAGCCCCGCCGCCACGCGCCGCGCGTCCTCGCGCCGCCCGAGCTGGCGATAGGCCGTACCGAGCAGGAGCGCGACCTCCCCGTCGCCGGGGCGCGCGGCGAGCGCGCGCTCGAGATAGGGCACGGCGGCGTCCCACCGCCCCCAGCTCGCATACCCCTCGCCGATCTCGCGGGCGCCGGCCCGGATCTGGAACAGGGCCGTTCGCGCCTCGGGGAGAAAGCCGATGCGCACCCCGTAGAGGGCGGGCCGCGCGGGCCACCACCAGCGCGGCCGGAAGTGGACCGCTTGCCAGTCCCCGGCCGGGAGCGCGCGCCATCGGCGCGTCCAGCCGACGTCGATCCGGACCCGGCTCGGCTCGGGACCGTTGGCGACGAAGACGACGACTTCGTCGACCGGCGCCGGCGCCGCGAGGACGACGTCGTGGACCTGCGCCCCGCCCAGAAAGACCGTGCGGTCGTCCCGGTCGTAGGCGCCGGGATCGAGCGTGGCGACGCCCCCGTTCCACGTCGCGTCGTAGGGCCGGGGCCAGAGCAGGGCGGGCGCATCCACCACCCGGGGCGGGCGCGTCGCGTACACGGCGATCGTCGGATGGGCAAAGCCCAGGGGGGCGAGGGCGACCGTCCGCATGAGGGCGACCTCCTGCGGCAGGGACCGGAAGAACCGGCGGAGCGCGGGCGCCACCTCGACGCGTGAGTCCCAGCGGCCCTCGAGGTAGCGGTCGTGCTCGAGGCTGCTCGTCACCAGGATGTCGGCGGCCGCGCGCGCCTCGGCGAGCGGGCGCCGGGGCTCGAAGAAGCTCGCCTGCGGCCACTCGTTCACACCGAGCGGGAAGTAACCCTCCATCGCGATCCGCTCCGAGGGCGCGACGTGCGCCCCGAACCAGCGGCCGGCCAGCGCGCGCGTGTCCGGCAAGCTCAAGAGGACGTCCTGCCAGACGGAGCGTCCGAGATCCCCTACCAGGAGCCCGAGCGTCACCAGGAAGATGGCGAGCCGGACCCAGAGGTGCCCGCGGGCCCGCGTGGCGGCGCCGGCGATCGCGCGCGCGAGCAGGACCGCCGCCGGCGGCACGAGGTAGACGAAGAATCGCTCGTCCATCCACGGGATGATCGCGGCGGCCAGGAAGCCGGGCACCACGAAGGCCGCGAGGACGAGGTCCGCGGGACGGCGCCGCCAGAGCGCCGCGCCGAGTCCCGCGCCGAAGCCGAGCAGCATCGGCCAGCCCAGCCAGTCCCCCAGGAGCGCGAAGGCCCGGACGGCGCCGGGCCCCGCACCTCCCGCGTGGCGCAGACCGAACCGGCCCAGCCAGGCGGCCCGATCCCACGCCGCCTCCAGCGCCGCCAGGAGGTGACCGCCCTGGATGAGCGCCCCGGCGGCCGTCCCGGCGACCAGCAGGACGGCGACCAGCAGAACGGGCCACCACAACGCCCGGCGCCGGCGCCACGCGAGCGTGAACGCGACGGCGAGCGGCGCGACGACCACGAAGCCGCCCGGTTTGAGCGCGAGCGTGACGGCCGCTCCGACGGCGGCGCCCGCGTACGCGAGCCCGCTCGCGCGCTGCGCCACCGTCACGCAGGCCGCCAGCGTCAGGGTGAGCGCGAGCACCATCGGCACGTCCCGGTACGGGTAGTGGGAGTGGAACGTGTGGAGCGGCGACACCGCCACGAAGGCGGCCGCCAGGAGGCCCGCCCGGCGGCCGAAGGCGCGCGCGCCGAGCCAGAACGTCGCGACGATCGTGAGCGTCCCCAGAACGGCCGTGAGGACGGCGAGCGTGCTGCCGACCAGCGCGAAGGTCCAGGACGGCGGGTATCCGAGCACGCGCCCCGCCAGGTCGGCCGCCTCCAGGGCGACCCGGCTCAGGAACCCGTGGGCCGCGCCGAACCGGGCGGGTCCGAGCGGCCCGCCGAGGAAGAGGTGCCAGGCGCTCCAGACCGCGAGGTGCGCGTCCGCGTGATAGATGAAGCCGTCGCCGAGCCCGTGGAGAATGCCCCAGAAGCGGAGGATCGCGCCGACGAGGACGATCGACGCGAGCCACGCGGCGCGGGATCCCACCTACCGGCCCCCGGCCGCCTCGCCCCGCCGGATGGCCGCTCGTGTCATGCGGGCGACCGCCGTCAGTCGCGGCCGACGGCCGCCAGCGCCCGCTCCGTCGCCGACGCGAACTCCTCGACCTCGCGCTCGCCCATCGGCGTCGACAGGCAGCCGAGCCCCGACGTGTGGACCAGGACCCCCGCGTGGAAGAGCGCGAGAAACAGTCGCTCCATGCGCGCCTCGGCCGCCTGGTCGATGTCGCGATAGCTGCGGAGCGGCCGATCCGTGAAGAGCAGCCGGAAGAGCGAGCCTTCGCCGGTCGCCTGACCGGGCACGCCCGCGGCGCGGAAGACCTCGTTGACGCGCGCGCGCAGCCGCGCGCCGAGCGTCTCCAGCCGGTCGAACGCCTCCGGCGTCATGGCGCGCATGGTCGCGAGCCCCCCGGTCATGCTGACCGGGTTCGCGCTGAACGTCCCGCCGGAGGCGATCCGCGGCCCCCGCGTGCCCGGGTCGAACACCTCCATCACCTCGGCGCGGCCGCCGGTGGCGCCGACGGGAAAGCCGCCGCCGATGATCTTGCCGAAGGCGGTGAGGTCCGGGTCGCCGCCGTAGCGCCCCTGGGCGCCCCCGTAGCCGACCCGGAAGGAGATGACCTCGTCGTAGATGAGGAGGATCCCGCGCTGGCGCGTGACCTGGCGGAGGAAGGCGAGGAACCCCTCGGCCGGCGGGATGAAGCCCATGCGGTTCGACAGGGGGTCCACGACCACCGCCGCCAGCTCGGCCGCGTGACGCGTGACGAGCCGCTCGCAGGCGTCGAAGTCGTTCCACGGCAGGACGAGCGTCTCCTGTACCCGGTGCTTCGGCACGCCCCCCGAGGACGGGGTGCTGGCCGGCGCGTCCTCCGGGCCCCAGTCGTCGGGGCGCGAGCTGTAGCTCACCTGGACGTCGTCGTAGTAGCCGTGGTACGCGCCCTCGAACTTGGCGATCCGGTCGCGGCCCGTGTAGGCGCGCGCCGCCTTGATCGCCATCATGACCGCCTCGGTGCCCGAGTTGCCGAAGCGGATCCGCTCGAGGCCCGGCACGCGCTCCACGAGCAGCTCGGCGAGGGCCACCTCCTCGGGGGTCGACGCGGCGAACGCGGTGCCGCGCGCGAGCTGCCGGCTGACCGCCTCGACGAGCGGGGGAAAGGCGTGGCCGTGGATCAGCGCGGTGAAGTTGTTGACGGCGTCGAGCCGCTCCACGCCGTCGGCGTCGGTCACGCGGCACCCCTGCCCCCCGGTCAGGTAGAAGGGGTGCGGGCGGACGTGGAAGTTCGCCTTGGACGTCCCGCCGGGAATGACCTGCCGCGCGCGCTCGAACAGCGCGCGCGAGTGCGATCGGGGATCGTCGAACCGCGTACCCATGCTCGCCTCCGTCCTGCGCGGCGCCGGCCGCGGGCCTGGTCGCCGCCCGCCCCGGTCGGGTTGTCGCGCCGTCAGCCGGTCACAGGCGGATGTCGAGCCAGCCCAGCGGGGTCACGGTCGCCCGCTCCCCGGCCCGCAGGAGCGCGGTCGTCGTCGCCGCCTCGACGATCGCCGGGCCCGCCAGCGCCTGCCCCGGCGCCACCGCGTCGAGATCGTAGACCGGCACCTCGCGCCAGCCGTCCAGGTAGACGCGCCGCCGGCTCCGCGGTGCGGCGGGTGGCCGTGCGGCGAGCGCGGGCTCCTCGGGCAGGGCCGGCAGCTCGCCGACCACCGCCAGGCGCGCGTTGACGAGCACGACCTCCTGGTCGGGCGCCGCGTAGGTGTAGAGCTCCTCGTGGCGCTTGTGGAACCGCGCGACGATCTCCGCCATCGCGTCCGGCGCCTCCAGGTCGACATCACCGAGCGGGACGTTGACCTCGAAGATCTGCTCGCCATAGCGCATGTCCACCGCGCGCTGGATCCGCACCGGGCCCGAGAACGCGTCGGCCAGGCGGCGCCGGCCCTCCTCCTCCATCGACGCGAAGACCTGGCGCAGCTGAGCCGCCCCGATCCGCCGCGCGTCGCCGATGTGCGTCCGCACCGCCTCGTAGCGGAGATCGGTGGCGAGCATCCCCCAGGCCGAGAGGACAGCCGCGACCCGCGGCACCACCACGCGCCCGATCTCGAGCCGCCGGGCGACGTCGGTCACGTGGAGGGCGGCCGCGCCGCCGAACGCGAGGAGCGCGAACCGCCTGGGGTCGACGCCACGCCGGACCGAGACGACGCGGATCCCCTCGGCCATGACCGTGTTGATGACGCGGTGGATGCCCTCGGCGGCCACCATCCGATCGGTCCCGAGCCGCTGGGCGATCGCGTCGACCGCGCGCTGGGCGGCTCCGAGGTCGAGCCGCGCGCGGCCGCCGAGGAAGTTGCCGGCGTCGAGGTAGCCCAGGGCCAGGTTCGCGTCCGTCACCGTCGCGGCCGTCCCGCCCTTGCCGTAGCAGGCCGGTCCCGGCTCGGCGCCCGCGCTCTCCGGCCCGACGCGCAGCGTCCCGCCGGCGTCCACGCGCGCGATCGATCCGCCGCCCGCGCCGATCGACACGATGTCGAGGCTCGGCAGCGCGACCTTCTGGCCCGCCACGGCCCGGTCCGTGGAGAGCTGCGGCTCGCCGTGCTCCACGAGCGAGATGTCGGTGCTGGTCCCGCCCATGTCGAAGGGGATCAGGTTGCCCTCGCCGAGGAGCCGCGCGCAGTAGCGGCTTCCCGCCACCCCGCCGGCGGGGCCCGAGAGGACGGCGCCGGCCGCGAGCCGCACCGCGTCGGCGATCGGCGCCACGCCGCCGTGGGACTGGATGATGAGCACCGGGCCGGCGTAGCCCGACTGGGCCAGGCGCTCGGCGAGGCGCGACAGGTAACGCGAGAGCGCGGGGCCGACGTAGGCGTTGACCACCGTCGTGCAGACCCGCTCGTACTCCTTGATCTGGGGCAGCACCTCCGAGGAGAGCGAGACGTAGGCGTCCGGCAGCGCCCGGCGAAGCGCCCGCTCGGTGGCCCGCTCGTGGCGCCCGTCCCGGTAGGCGTGGAGGTAGCAGACCGCCACCGCCTCCACTCCGGCCCGCCGGAGATCCGCGATGGCGCGGTCGAGCGCCTTGCGATCGAGCGCGGTCTCGACCCGGCCGTCGGCGCGCATGCGCTCCTTGACCCCGAGCCGCCGCGCGCGGGGCACGAGGGGCTCCGGGGCCGGCATCCGGAGGTTGTACCGGTCGTCCTTCAGCCCCTCCCGCATCTCGATCACGTCGCGATGGCCGGCGGTCGTGAGGAGCCCGACGCGCGCCCCCTTGCGCTCGAGGAGCGCGTTGGTCGCCACCGTGGTCCCGTGAACGATCCGCTCGGTGTCGCGGAGGAGCGTCGCCCGGTCGACGCCGAGCGTCTCCGCGAGGAGACCGAGACCCTCCATGACGCCGAGCGACTGGTCCTGCGGCGTGGACGCCGCCTTGGCGAGTGTCACGCGCCCGCGCTCGTCGACGGCCACGAGGTCGGTGAAGGTGCCGCCGACGTCGATCCCGATCCGGTACACGTCAGCGGCCCTTCCGCGCCGCGCGGGCTGCCTTCGCCCGCGGCGCCCGGCCGGCGCGGGGCGCCGCCGGTCCTCGCGTCACGAATCCGTTCTCGCGGTCGTAGGCGCGCGCCTCGGGCGCACGCCGCCGGGGATCGCCGTAGCCGCCGCCCCCGCCCGACTCCACCAGGAAGACGTCCCCGGGCCGCACGACGACGCCGACCTCCTTCGTCTTGAGGACGCGGTCGCGGCGGCCGCGCGAGCGGAGGCGGTAGCGGTGCGGCAGCCCGTCCTGCCCGCCCAGGATCCCGTACGGCGCGTGCCGCGTGCCGTCACCCGCGGTGTTCGCCCGGGCGGGCTCCGCGATCTCCGCGTGGAGATCGAGGACCGAGCCGGGGCCGCCCCGGTACTGTCCGTCCCCGCCCGAGTCCGGCCGGAACTCGTGCCGGGCGAAGAAGAGCGGGAAGCGCACCTCCGTCACCTCGACGCTCCCGAACTTGATGCCACCGGCCGCCTGGCCCTCGCCCGCGGTCGGCCAGCCATCCCCCGCGGAGGATGCGCCGCCGCCCGGCCGCGCGTGGAACATGTGCCAGATGAACGGGCGGCCGCTCCGCGGATCCTTGCCCTGGATCGCGATGCGGAAGCGCCGCCCCCAGCCCGCCAGCACGCGGTCCGGGCACGCCGGGGCGAGCGCCTTGATGACCGACTCGGCGATCTCCTGGGCGCAGTGGTTCGTGCAGAGGGTGAGCGGCGCGGGCGGGTTCGCCCATACGACCGTGCCCGCCTTGGCCACCACCGTGAGCGGGCGGAAGGTCCCGTCGTTCTTCGGCGTGTCGGGATCGATCAGGTACGCGAGGGCCATGGCCACGGCCGACCGCATGTTCGGGTAGGAGGAGTTCACGAAGCCGGTCACCTGGGGGTGGGAGTCGCTGAGGTCGACCGTCAGGTCGCTCCCGCGCTTGGTCACCTTCGCCCGGATGTAGACGTCGCGGAAGCCGTGGCCGTCGTCGTCCAGGACCGCCTCGCCCCGGTAGACGCCGTCCTTCCAGCCCGCGATGCACGCGCGCGCCTGGCGCTCGGCGCCGTCCAGGATCGCGTCGATCGCCGGCCCGACGGTCGGCGCGCCGTACTCGTCGAGCAGCGCCAGGAGCCGCCGCTCGCCGACGCGGGCGGAGCCGATCATCGCCGCCAGGTCGCCCTGGAAGTCGCGCGGGTGGCGGACGTTCGTCGCGATCATCTTGAGCACGTCGTCCCGGACCACGCCGGCCTCGTAGAGACGGAGCGGCGTGATGCGGAGCCCCTCCTGCCAGATCTCGGTCGCGCCGGGGTTGTAGGCGCCGTGGGTCGCGCCGCCGATGTCGCTCTGGTGGGAGCGGTTGATCGACCAGAACACGAGGCGCTGGCCGGCGAAGACCGGCACGAAGGCGGTCAGGTCGGGCAGGTGGTTGTTGCCGTGGTAGGGGTCGTTCAGGAGGTAGACGTCGCCGGGGCGCACGCGGTCCCCGAAGAACTCCTGCACGGACCGGACGGCCCACGGGATCGCGCCCACGTGGATCGGGACGTGCTCGGCCTGGGCGACCAGGCGGCCCTCGGCGTCGCAGAGCGCCGTGGAGAAGTCCCGGCTCGAGTTGAGGATCTGCGAGTACGAGGTGCGCAGCATCGCCTCGCCCATCTCCTGGACGATGGCCTCGAGGCGGTGCTGGATGACCGACACGGTGATCGGATCGACGCGGTCGCCCACGGGTAGCCCTCCTTGGCGCGGACCATCTTACTCGACGGGCCCAACCCCGCCCAGGGGGCGGCCGTCTGAAAACGCGGCCTTCGGGGACCCCTTTGCTAGAATTCGACTTTGCGCCCGTATTTCTCGCGGTTTCCAGGACTGGAGGACTCCATCGTGCTCTCGCCCGGCGCACTCGGCACGTCGCTCACCCTGCTGGGCCTGGCGGTGGCCTGCGCGCCGCTCGCCACGCCGGGCGGGGGCCGGGCCGCCGAGGCCGGGGGCGCCGCGATCTGGGTGTACGGCGCCGAGCGGTGGACCGCCGAGGAGCGCGATGCTCAGCTCGCCCGCTTCGCCAGCTTCGCGGGCCGGCTCTACCTCAGCGTCGAGGACGGGCAGCGACTCCTGGTCGACGACCCCGACGGCGGCCGGCTCGGGGAGTTCCTCGACCGGGCGACCGGGCGCTTCGGGCTCCAGGTGGAGGCCATGCTGCTCCAGGACCCCGGCTGGGCCGGCGATCCGGTGGGCGCGACCGAGCGGGTCCGGCGCGTGGTCGCCTACCACGCCGCGCGGCGGGCGAAGGGCCTGCCCGGGTTCGCGGGCCTCCACTTCGACATCGAGCCGCACAGCGAAGAGGTCTGGGCGTGCGCCACGCCGGCCGAGCGCGCGGCCACGCTCCGGAGCCTCCACGAGGTCTTCCGCCGGGCGCGGGCCGCCGTCGCGGATGGCGCCTCCGCCCCCGCGCCGCTCGTGACCGCCGCCCTGCCCTGGTGGCTCGGGCACCTCTCGGTCGACGTGCCCAACGCGGCGCCGGCCGAGTGGCTGGCCGAGCTCGACGAGGTCGTCCTGATGGTCTACGGCGACCCCGGCGGGACCGCTGGTGGGCGAATCCGTCGCGGCGGTCGTCCGGCGCATCGACGACGAGCGGCTCTGGCGCGACCTGCCGCCGGGCCGCGGGCTCCGCATCGGTCTCGCGACGTTCGAGCACAAGGACCTCGGCGCGCTGCGCGCGACCATCGCGGGCGTCGAGGCCGCGTTCGGCGCGCGCGCCGGGTTCCGCGGCGTGGCCATCTTCGCGAACGACCAGGTCTGGGACGCGCCGCTGGTCCCCTTCGTCGAGGGCCGCGTGGTCGACGCGAGCGGCGGCGCCGTGGCGGGCGCGCGACTCCAGGGCGCCGGCCACGACGTCCAGTCCAACCGCTGCGGCGGCTTCGGCTTCAAGGGGCTGCCCGTCGAGGGCGTCGAGCTCGAGGTCACCGCGCGCGGCTATCTCCCGGCCCGGGTCCCATTGGGACGGCTCACACCCGGGCGCGTGCGCGAGCTCCCGCCCGTCCGTCTCGAGCGCGCACCGTGAGGCCGCCCGTCCGGCGCACCCGGCGCGGGAGCCGCCTCCCGCCGCTCCTGCTGCTCGCCGTCGTCCTGTCGGCGTGGCAGCCCGCCGCCGGCCAGACGACGCCGCTCGACGAGGCGCGCGCCCTCGCCCGCCGGGGACGCCTGGAGGACGCCGCCGCCGTCTGCTCGCAGCGGCTCGCGGCGCACCCGGAGGACCTCGAGGTGCGCAAGGAGCGCGCGCGGCTCCTCGCCTGGCTCCATCGGCCCGACGAGGCGCTCGGGGACTACGAGCACGTCCTGGCGGTGACGCCGCGCGACGCGGACGCCGCGCTGGCCCGCGCGCGCCTCCTCCTCCGGCTGGACCGGGTCGACGAGGCCGAGCGCGCCGTCCGGGACACGCTGGCCGCGGAGCCCGGCCTCGCCGACGCCCACGTGGCGCTGGGCGGCATCCTCCTGCGCCGCGGGGAATCCGCGGCGGCGGCGGCCGAGTTCACGCGGGCGCGCGAGCTCGCCCCGACCGACGCCGCGCCGCTCCTCGGCCTGGCTCGCGCGCGCGCGAGCGCGGGCGACGCGCCCGGCGCCATCGTCGCGCGCGCGCAGGCGCTCGCCGCCATCGACGGGCGTCTGTCACGGGACCCGTCGGACCGCGACGCCCGCGTCGCCCGCGCCCAGGTCCTCGCCGGGCTCGGGCGCGACGACCAGGCGCTGGCGGAGTACGACCGTGTCCTCCGGTCGTCGCCGGGCGACGTGGAGGCGGTCCTCGGCCGGGTGCCCATCCTCCTGCGCCGCAACCGCCTCGACGACGCGACCGCGGCCGCGCGCCAGGCCGTCGCCCTCGATTCCAAGTCGGCCGACGCCTGGACGGCGCTCGGCGATGCGCTGACGCGGCAGCAGCAGCTCGACGAGGCCGCGCGCGCCTACACGGAGGCGCGGGCCCTCGCGCCGGGGGCCGTCGAGCCCGTGCTCGGGCTCGCCCGGATCCGGCAGCGCCAGTCGGACATCGCGGGGGCACGCGCGGGCTACCAGGAGGCGCTCCTGCTCGACCCGCGCAACCAGGACGCCGTCGACGCCCTGGGTCGCCTCGCCCGCGCCGAGGAGACGCTCCCGGTCCGGCGGTTCCGGCTCTACGTCACCGGCCGCTACGAGGCGCTCGAGGGGCGCAGCGACTGGATGCAGGAGACGGTGGTCCTCGCGGTGCGGCCCCGCCCCGGCACCTCGTTCTTCGTCGGCCTCGACCAGTACCACCGGAACGACCGTGACGACACGCAGCTCTCGATCGGCGCCGGCCAGGCGCTGCCCTGGAACCTTTCGCTCGCGGGCAGCTTCTCCTACGGCATCGACGCCGAGGTCATCGCGCAGGAGATCTACGAGGTCGAGGTCACCCGGCCGATCGCGCCGTGGATCACGCCCTCCCTGCGCTTCCGCTGGTCCGACTTCGTCGGCAGCACGTACGCCGCCTCCCTGGCCCCCGGGCTCGAGCTGACCTGGGAGAGCTACGTGGCCGTGCTGATGCGGTACTACTTCACGCACTCCTCGGACGCGGGGGACGGCCACGCGGGCTCGGTGCGGGTCTCCCTCTTCCCCGAGAACCAGTGGAGCGTGTACGGGTCCGTGGCGCTACGGGCGCGAGACGTTCATCGCGGACACCGCCGAGGAGGCGGTGCGCGGCCTCGACGTCCTGACCCTCGCGGCCGGGGTCGTCTGGCGCATCCGCGACAACTTCGGCGTCCGGCTCGACTACGAGTTCGAGGACCGGCGGGGGTCGTACACGAAGCATGGCGTCGGAGTCGGCGTCATCTTCGACTTCTAGCCGGGATGCTCCCGGAGCCGGCCTACGCCCTGGTCCTGATCGTCGTGGCGTCCATGGGCGCCATCATCGGGCTGGTCTTCGTGCTGATGATCACGCAGCGCGTGCTCTCGTCGATCGTGAGCGGCTACGCGCGGCGGCGCGAGCGGGTGCTGACCCCGTGGCTCCTCCGGGCGCTCGAGGATCCCGACAGCCTCCCCCGGCTCCGCCGCGTGCTCCGCCCCTTCGACCGCCTCGTCGTCCGCACGGTGCTGCTCCGGCTCGCGCTCGATCTCCGCGGCGAGGAATCGCGGGCCATCGCCGACCTCTACCGGGAGCTCGGTCTCCTCGACGACGAGCTCCGCGCGCTCTCGGCCTGGCGCGCCGGGCGGCGCGCCGCGGCGGCGGCCAACCTCGCGACCCTGCGCATGCCGCGCATCCAGCGCCAGCTCGTCCGCGCGCTCGACGATCCCGAGCGGCGGGTGCGGATCGCGCTGATCCGGGCGCTCGGGGAGATCGGCGACCGGCAGGCGCTGCTCGCCCTGATCCCCCGGCTCGGCGAGAGGAGCCCCACGGTCGTGCGGCAGGTGGAGCAGGTGATGGTGGACCGCGGGCGCGAGGTGGTCACCGAGATCGTGGCCTATGCGGCCACGACCACGAAGCGGCGCGGGCGCCGGGCGGCCGATCGAGGTGCTCGGCCTCCTCCGCGCGCCGGGCGCGGCCGACCTCCTCCTCGAGCTCGTCCGCGATCCGGACCGCGAGCTGCGCATCCGGTCGGTCAAGGCCGCGGCCGCCATCGGGGACCCGCGCTTCCTCGACGCGTACCACGAGCTCCTGGCCGATCCGGTCTGGGAAGTCCGCTGCCAGGCCGCCAAGGGGCTCGGGACCCTGGGGAGCCCCACCTCCGTGACGCGCCTCCGCGCCGCGCTGGCGGACGACCACTGGTGGGTCCGCTTCTACGCGGCGGTGGCGCTCGCCGAGCTGGGCGGCCCGGGGCACGCCGCGCTGGAGGCCGCCACCGACGACGCCGAGCCCACGGTGCGCGACATGGCCCGGTACCTGGTGGCGCGCGGGTCGATGCTGCCGGTGCTGCCATGACGTGGCGGGGAACGGCCACGCTCCTCGTGATGATCTTCAACGACGCGGTACTGGTCTACTTCCTCGCCATCAGCCTCCAGTACCTCGCGCTGATGGTGATCGGGTTCTGGGAGACGCTCCGGGTCCTGCGCGAGGTCCAGTGGCAGGACGAGCGCCGGATGATGCAGTCGCCGTTCACCCCGCCCGTCTCCATCATCGCCACCGCCTACAACGAGCAGGCGAACATCGTCGAGAGCATCCGCTCGCTCCTGACGCTCCACTACCCCCGGTTCGAGGTCATCGTCGTCAACGACGGGTCCACCGACCGGACCCTCGAGATCCTGACCGAGAGCTTCGCGCTCCGGAAGGTCCCCCGCAGCTTCGAGTACCTCGTGCCGTGCAAGCCCATCCGCGGCGCGTACGAGTCGACCGTCTTCCCGAACCTGATCGTCGTGGACAAGGAGAACGGCGGCTGCAAGGCGGACGCGACGAACGGCGGGCTCAACTTCGCGATGTACCCCCTGGTCTGCGTGCTGGACGCCGACTCGGTCCTCGAGGACAACGCCCTCCTCCGGACCGTGCTTCCCTTCGTCCAGGATCCCGGGCGGACGGTGGGCACCGGGGGGGCCGTCCGCATCGTCAACGGCTGCGAGGTCCGCGGCGGACGCGTGCAGCGCGTCCAGCTGCCGTGGCGGCTCATCCCCTTGATCCAGGTCGTCGAGTACCTCCGGAGCTTCCTCTTCGGGCGCATGGGCTGGAGCCGGCTGAACGCGCTCGCCGATCATCTCCGGCGCCTTCGGCGTCTTCGACAAGCAGCTCATCCTGAAGGCGGGCGGGTACGCCGGGACCAGCATGGCCGAGGACTTCGAGATGGTCATCCGGCTGCACCGGTACATCGGCGATCACCGGCTGCCCTACCGCATGCGGTTCGTGCCGGACCCGATCTGCTGGACGGAGGTACCGGAGACCCTCCGGGTGCTCCGGCGCCAGCGCACGCCGGTGGCACCGGGGGCTCCTCGACACGCTGCTCCGCCACCGGAAGATGGTGGGCAACCCGTCCTACGGACCGGTCGGGCTCCTCTCCCTGCCGGCGTTCGTCGTGTTCGAGCTCCTCGGCCCGATCGTCGAGCTGCTCGGCTACGTGGTGGTCCCGATCTCGTACATGGTCGGGATGCTCAACACGCGACACATGCTCGCGTTCCTGGCGGTCGCGTTCCTCCTGAGCATGATGCTCTCGATCTTCGCGGTCCTCCTGGACGACATCACGTTCCGGCGCCACGCGCGGGCCCGCGACCTCGCCCTCCTCATCCTGGTCAGCATCGTCGAGAACATCGGCTACCGGCAGATCACGGTCTGGTGGCGGGTGCGCTCGTTCTGGGAGTATTGGCGCGGGCAGACCGGGTGGGGTCAAATGGAGCGTCGCGGCCTGAGCAACGCGTGAGCATGAGCGCATGACGTCATGACGCCCCCCGCCAACGACGCCCTCGCCCGCGCCCGGCGCCAGCTGGAGGCGCTGGAGACCGCGACCCGCGCGCTCGGGAGCGCGAGCGACGTCGGGCCGGCCCTCGCCCGGATCGCCGCCGCGGCCGTCGACCTGGCGGGCGCGGACGTCGCCTACGTCACCGCCACGGACCCGGGGAGCGCCGTGCCGCGCGTCCTCGCGCGCGCGGAATCCGAGGCCGCGGGGCGCCCGGGCGCCGACTCGCCGGCGGCGGCCTCGAGCGCCGTGTCCGGCGAGGTCAGCCTTCCCGTGGTGGTCGAGGCGGAGGTGGTGGGCCACCTGGTCGTCGCCTGGCCGCGGGGGCGGCCGGGCGGCGAGCTGGACATGGAGGCGCTCGGGCGGCTGGCCGGGCTCGCGGCGGTCGCGATCCGGCACCGGCGACTGGCGACCGCGCTGACGGGCGGGCGCGATCCGGCGACCCCGCGGGCCGAGGACCTGGTGCGCGTCGCCGGCCAGCTCCGCCGCATCGTGGACGCCGCCAAGGACGGCATCGTGACGACGGACGGCGGCGGGCTGATCGCGTCGGCCAATCCCGCGGCCGAGGCGCTGTTCGGCTACCCCGCGGGCGCGCTCTACGGCCGGCCGGTGGCCGTCATCCTCCCGGGGCTCCAGCTCGGCGGGACCGCCGCCGCCCGGGGGGCGGCGGGAACCGAGGTCGAGGGCGTCCGCGAGGACGGCTCCCGGTTCCCCGCGGAGCTGTCGGTCAGCACCGTGGTCTCGGACGCCGGGCGGGCCTACGTCGTCATCGCCCGCGACGTGACGGAGCGGAAGGCCGTGGAGCGCATGAAGGACGAGTTCGTGGCGATGGTCTCGCACGAGCTCCGGACGCCCCTGACGGCGCTCCGCGGCCACGTCGAGCTGGTGCTGGACGGCGACGGCGGGCCCGTGACGGAGATGCAGCAGCGCTTCCTCCAGGTGGCGACCCAGAGCGCGGACCGCCTCGGGGCGCTCATCAACGACCTCCTCGACGTCGCCAAGATCGAGGCCGGCCGCGTGCAGCTCCGCAAGGAGCTGGTCGACCTCCGCGCGGTCCTCCAGGAGGTCTCGGGGACCTTCCGGATCGAGGCGACGCGCCACGGCCTCGACTATCCGGGAGGAGCTCGGCGAGCTGCCCGCCGTCGTCGGCGACCGGGACCGCCTCATCCAGGTGTTCGGGAACCTGGTCTCGAACGCCATCAAGTACACGCGCGCCGGCGCGGTCGGCGTGAGCGCCCGGCCGACCTACGGCGCGGTGGAGGTCGTGGTCCACGACACCGGAATCGGCATGACGCCGGACGAGCAGCGTCAGCTCTTCACCAAGTTCTTCCGGAGCCGCGACCGGTCGGGACGGGACCCCGGGGGCACCGGCCTCGGCCTGGTGATCGTGAAGGGTATCGTCGAAGGTCACGGCGGCACGCTCGCGGTGGAGAGCGCGCCGGGCGCGGGCACCCGCGTCCGCGTCACGCTGCCGGCCGTCGGCGGCCAGCCCGGCGCGGGCGTCGAGCAACGGCAGGAAGCGGCGACGGTGCTGGTCGTCGACGACGAGGTCGTCCTGCGCGATCTCCTCCTCGAGTACCTCCAGATGTGGAACTATGGCGCGGTGCCCGCCGCCAGTGGCGCCGAGGCGCTGGAGCTCGTCCAGCGCATCAAGCCCGATCTCATCATCCTGGACGTCGGGATGCTGCCGATGAGCGGGGTGGACGTCCTGCGGCAGCTCAAGAAGGATCCCGCGACCCGGGCGATCCCGGTGCTGCTGCACTCGGTGGCGGACGAGCCCGAGCAGATGCTGGCGCTCGGCGCGACCGACTTCCTCCGCAAGCCCGTCACCGGCGCGCGGCTCCGCGAGGCGATCGTCCGCGCCCTCGACAAGTCGCCGGTCCCCCTGTTCGTGCTGGACGGCGACGACCTCCGGGGCAACCGGATCCGGCTGGTGCTGGAGGAGACCGGGCTCGACGTCGGGCCGGCCCGGACGCTGGCCGACGCGCTGGCCATCCCCGCGATGCCGGCGCCGATCGTCGTGCTCGGGCCGCGGCTCGCCGACGGGGACGCCGCCACGCTGGTCGTCCGGTGGAGCGCCGACCCGGCGTTCCGCGACGCCGCCGTGTTGCTCGTGGGACCCTGGCCGCCAGACGCCATCCCGACCGGGCCGGGCTGTCACGTCGAGCTCCTCCGCGGCCAGCGGGCCACCGATGCGTCCGGACGCGTCCGGACGCTGATCGCCGAGCGGCGCGGCGGGGACCGGAGCCGGGCGCGTGGCTAGGATCCTGCTGGCGGAGGACGAGCAGCAGATCGGCGACATGGTCGCCTTCAAGCTCACCAACTCGGGGCACCACGTCGTTCGCGTAACCGACGGCGAGGCGGCGCTCGCTGCCGCCGAGCAGGAGCGCCCTGACGTCATCATCCTCGACGTGATGATGCCGCTGGTGGACGGGTTCGCGGTGCTCGGGCGGCTCAAAGCGCATCCCGAGCTCCGCGCGATCCCCGTGATCATGCTGACCGCCCGCGGCCAGGAGCGGGACGTCCTCTCCGGGCTCCAGGCCGGCGCGGCCGACTACATCGTGAAGCCCTTCAGCCTGAAGGAGCTGATCGCGCGCGTGGACGTCGCCCTCCGCGGCCGCTGAGGCGGGCGGCGCCGCGGCCCGCCCCCTCGGCGCTGGACAGCCGCGGGCCCGTCTGGTAACGTGGCGAGCGCTTCAGGCGGTTCTCGCCGTCCAGTGGCGGCCCGGTGGACAGGTAGCTCAGTTGGTAGAGCACGGGACTGAAAATCCCGGTGTCGGGGGTTCAACTCCCTCCCTGTCCACCATTTTTCTTTGTCCAGATTCGACGGGCACTTCTGGAACGTACTCCTGGGCTCAGTCGCGCCGTCTACTCCCACGAGCTTTGACCGATTCTTTGCCCAGCGGGACGACGACGCGAGCGGCGATGCTCGCGGAGTCCGATCGAGGGCGCAACACGGAGGGGGCGTGGAGACTACCAAGCCGAGCGGCACGAGCGAACTCGGGGGAGTAATCGCGCAGGGCAGGCTCGTCGAGTATCAGCCGGGCTCAGTCGTCAGTCGCACATTGGTCAAGAAGCCCGCGGGCACCGTCACGGCATTCGCATTCGACGCGGGCGAAGGGCTCAGCGAGCACACCGCGCCCTACGATGCGCTCGTGCTTGGGGTCGACGGCGAAGCGGAGATCTCGATCGCGGGCGTCGTCCATCGCGTGGCGATGGGTGAACTCCTCGCGCTCCCGGCTGGCCAGCCCCACGCGGTCAGGGCGGCGACGCCGTTCAAGATGCTTCTGGTCATGATCCGGGCGTAACGTGCGTCCTGGCGTTACGGCGTAGCTCGCGACACCGCTCGTGGTGAACACCGAGGCCACGGCGGTGCGCCCCACCGCCGTGCTAGAACAACGCGCCGGTCCGGAAGTCGACACCGACAATGACGAGGGCGACGGCGAGGGCGGTCACGATGAGGATGTGGGCGGCCAGCAACCCCAGGTTGGAAGTGTCGAGCCGAGGGATCAGGCGCAGTCGAGCGTGCAGAGCCAGCGCCACTGTGAGCCCGAGCAAGAGCAGCTTCGTGCCGATGCGCACTTCGAGGTCGCTCCCGAACGCCAGCCAGCGGCCCACCGGGACGAATTGGCTAGCGAGCCAGATTCCGGTCAGCACCTGGACGATGAGCGCGGGGATCCCGATCTTCTCGAAAGGCGTTTCGAATGCGCGGAGGATGCGAGGATCGCGCCGGGCCAGCGCGGACGGGAGCACGGTGATCGCGAGCACCAGATGACCACCCGCCCATACACACGCTCCGAGGATATGCAGCGTCAGCAGCAGAGCGCGCAAGACGTCACCAGGGAGGTGATGAGGACGGGCATTGGCGGATCGCGAACCCCACGACACGAGAGTCTCACGCAAGTACAAGAGAGCCAAGATTCATGCCCAGCGGCGAACCGCCGGAGAGAGTCATAGCTGGGGCGGCGAAGATCTGCTGGCACGCCAACCGAGAGAGGCTCTGTCCTTTCGGCGCTCCCTCAGCTTACGGAAGGCACCATGATATCCGTTGGAATCCGGCGCCCGGAGCGTCAGCGTTCGACGCGGCCGGCGCGAGATGGCATCGCGCTCCAGCAGGTGCTGCTCGTCTCCGGCGTCATCTCTTCGGCCCTGTACGTCGCGGCTGACCTGCTCTGTGCCGTGCGGTATCCCGGCTACAGCATCAGGGATCAGGTGATCAGCGAGCTGCCCGCGAGCGGCGCTCCCACGGCGCAGCTGTGGTCGAAGGCGATGATGATCTACGCGATTCTCGTGCTCGCTTTCTCGATGGGAGTGATCCGGAGAGCCTGCGACAACCGTCGACTGCGGACCACGGGCGCACTCGTGCTCCTCTTCATCCTTTCCGGTCCACTCTGGTCGCTCGTGCCCATGCATTCGCGCGGCACCGACATTACATGGCAGGACACGGGGCACCTGATCATGGGAGGCGTAACGATCGTCCTGCTGCTCTTGTTCATGGGCGCCGGCGCATTCGCGCTCGGCCGCCGGTTTCGGGTGTACTCACTCGCCTCGATGGCCGCGGTCCTCGTCGCCGGTCTGGGCACGTTCGCGTATGTGCCGCTCGTTGCAGCTGGGGCGCCGACACCATGGGTGGGCATGATGGAGCGCCTCATGATCGACGCATACTTGGCGTGGATCGCGGTTCTCGCGATCGCGCTGCTGCGCCGCTCCCCAGACGCCGCATTACGCAAGGAGGTCGCCTCGTGACGCGCACGGTCGCAGCGCCTCGCGTATCGATCGAGCTCTACGCTCGGACGACTGAGAATCCCGGTGTCGGGGGCTCAACTCCCTCTCTGGCTACCATTTCTTTCTCGCCACTTGCGGCCCCGGGAGCTCAACGGCCGCGCGCGGCGCCGGCGCGCCGGCGGGAGCGGCTGGTGCGCTACCTCGTGCGTGCGCCGCTGGCGCTCGACGGCTGACGAGAGCACGGGCAGGCGCCTCCTGTACCACTTCCGGCGTCCCTGGCACGATGGCTCCAGGGCGCTCCTCTTGGAGCCCCGGGAGTTGCTGGAGCGGCTCGCCGCCCTCGTGCCCCCACCCGGCCGGCCGCTGATAATGAGGGCGCTCAGCGCCAGATGTGGGAACATTGCGCCAGCGGTCCTCGAAACGTTCACATACCTCAGGAAGAGCCGATCTTCAGACGTGCTGAGCTGAGCCGACTGCGCATAGGAATTCTTGCGCTCGGCGCGACCCTGTCTGCTCTGCAGGGACTACCAGCGGCCGGGGCAGAGGAAATCGATCCGCCTGCGGAGCAAGCGACGAGTCTTCCACCGGTGCTCCCGCCACCCGCCTTTCTCGCCAACAGAGCTCCCCTGCCGGATCTACTCCTCAAGGACAAGCGGGAAAACCGATACTTTACCGGCTTTCCGGCATTCGGCTGGAGTCCGGAGACCGGAGTCACTTACGGCGCCGCCGTGCAGTGGTTCGACAATGGCCCCGCCGATAGCCCGTTCTTTCGCTACACGCCTTACCGCCAGCGTTTCGCAGTGGCAGCAACCAACAGCACCGGCGGCTCGACCAGTCTGGTCATTGGATACGACAGGCCTTACGTTGCCGACTCTCCGTGGCGCATTCGCGCGGCGGGCGTCTTCGACCAAAACAAGTCCGAGAACTATTTCGGTATCGGCGCATCGACCCTCGGCCCGCTGACGTTCCCGGGCTCATTCAAGCGATACGACGATTGGGACGAATACGAGCACGCGCTGAATCAGAACGTCGGAGGCCAAACCTGGGCCCGCTACAACGACTACCGCAAGACGGAGGTCGGCGGACTGGTGACTGTCGAGCGGGACTTCTGGGGTGGCTGGCTCCGACCCCAAATGGGCTTGCAGATCACGCACGTGGACGTGCGGGACTACACCGGCGACACCATCGACGGCGCGGTCATGCAGCCTACCCGGCTCTTCACCGACCACCAGGCCGGCAAGGTCACCGGCTTTCGCGGCGGCTGGGACAACGCGCTGAAGATTGGCTTGACCTTCGATTCCCGTGACTTCGAGCCGGATCCGGCTTCGGGAGTCATGCTTCAGGCCGTGGGCCGCGTGTCGAGCGAAGCACTGGGATCGGCGTTCAACTATCAGCAAGTCACCCTCAGCGCGCGCGGATACCACAATTTTCTCGGCAATTCCGGGCGCCTCATCCTGGCCGGGCGTCTGACCTACGCCATGCAATTCGGCGACGTACCCTTCTACTCCGCTCCGATCATTCCGTTCACCGACGGCGACGCCGATGGTCTGGGCGGCCACGCCACTCTGCGCGGATTCGTCACGGATCGGTTCGTCGGCCGCGCCGCCGCGTATGCAAACGGCGAATTGAGGTGGAGCTTCGGCGAAAGGATGCTGTGGAATCAACATCTCCGGTTTATGCTCGTGCCGTTCATCGATGCCGGCCGCGTCTTCGATTCGATAGGCGACACGACCCTCGAGAATTGGAAGTTCGACGGTGGAATCGGTTTCCGCCTGGCGTGGAATGTCTCGACCATCGTGAGCTTCGATTTCGGCCGGTCGAGCGAAGGCAGTATCTTCTACATGCTTCTGGGCCACCAGTTTTGATCCCGACGACTGCGGATCGGTGTAGACCCTGTCGTCGCATCTCGTGCTTCTGGATTCCGTTCCCGACCACCGGACTCCGCCAGGAACCTATCCATCACCCGGCGCTCTCAACGACGGGCCACCGCGACCGCGGACACGAACCGGCCGGCGGCGGTGCGCCATGGCCCCGGCGGCGGCCGAGGGACGGGAGGTCCGGCAAGGAGGCGGAGAGACGTGTCTGGCTTGGCCGCTGCCTAGTGAGGAGGGATCCCTTGGGTGCCCGGACGCTCGTCGTCGCGATCGCAGCGCTGTCCGTGTTCGCCGTTTCGGCGGGACCAGCCCGCGCGCAGGACGCCCTCCTGCCGGCCTCCTTGCCCGAGGGGAACCTCGTGGCCATCGGCGTCGGCATGTATCCCGACTACATCGGATCGGACGACTACACCGTCGGTGCGATCCCGCTGGTGCGCTACCAGTTCTGGGGAAAGCGGGACGTTCAGCTGATCGGGAACGTGCTGAACGTGAACCTGCTCGATTCGGGCGGCTGGCGTCTCGGGCCTTCGGGCATGCTGCGGTTCGGGCGGTCGGACGTGAAGGACGACGTCGTCGACCGGGTGCACGACGTCGATCCGTCCATCGATCTCGGCGCCTTTGCGGGTTACACGTGGGTCGACCCGAACGAGCCACGGTTCCGCGCGGGCACCACCGCGTGGGTCCTGGCCGATGTCACCGACAGCCACGGGGGCTGGACCGCCGGCGCCAACGTCTTTGCTGCCTACCCGGTTCTGAAGGCGCTGACCCTCATCGGGGGTGGAGCCTTTACCTACGGCAGCGGCTCGTACATGTCCTCGTACTTCGGCGTGACGCCCGCCGACTCCCAGGCCAGCGGGCTGAGCGTCTACCAGCCGGACGCCGGGATTCGCGACGTGCGTGGCTGGCTGGTCGCCCTCGTTCACCTGAGTCCACGCTGGACGATCGGTGGCGGCGTCTTCTACTCCTGGCTCGCGGACGAGGCGGCGCGGAGTCCCATCGTTTCGGAGCGTGGCTCGCGACACCAGTGGATCTTCGGCGCCGGCACGATGTACCTGTGGTGAGGCAACGGTGAACGACATGCGTCGGGTTCCAGTGACGTGGCGCCCGCTCCCCGCCGACGGCGAGACCGGCCGCCCTATCTGAGGGGCTGAAGGCCGCTGATCATCTCCTCCGGCATCCCCACGCCCGGGTGACGCCACTTCCGGAACCTGATACCTCGAATGCGCGGGCCCAACTTCCTGGTGCTCGGTGTCGGGCGCGGTGGCACGACGACGCTCCATTCGTGGCGCGCGCGGAATCCGGACGTACTCGGGTCGCGCCCGAAAGAGGCCGCCTTCTCCGATCGCACCTGCGCCAAGGGCCTGGACGCGTGCTGGAGGGCTCACTTGTCGCACTGGTCGGGCGGCGCGCGGCCGGGCGGCCGGCTCGGCTCCCGAGCTACGTGTCGACTAGAAGCCGTGGGACAGGAAGAGCCCGAACTCCCAGATGTTCAGATCCTTCACGCCGAGGCTCATGTACGCGGCCTTCGCCTCGATGAAGGTGGAGCGCGTCACCATGGCCCGCAGGCCGACGCGTACCAGGCCGCTCCACGCCGTGCTGTCGACGAGCTCCAGGTCGCTGGTCCGGATCTTTCCGTCGTTCGGCCGCTCGAACTCGTAGCTCGCGCCGACCTCGATGTACGGCACGAGGGGCATCCCACCCGGCGTGGTGAAGGTCCGGTTCACCTCCAAAGAGACGTCGGCGACCCCGAAATTGAAGCTGCTCTTCGGGGAGTGGAGCGAGACGAATCGTCCCCGGACGGTTCCCGTGGTGCTGTAGGCCTCGTTGTCGGTGTGGGCGTAGTAGACCGAAAGCGTCGGTCGCAAGGAGAATCCGAGCAGGTTGTAGTCGCCGCTCGCGCTCACCGACCCGGAGTACGTCAACGATGTGTAGCTCGCGTCGAGCGGACCGATCTCGTTGTCGTTCTGGGTCCAGCCGAAGCCCGGTGAGATGTTCAGCGTCCAGTGGGGCAGGATCTCGAAGGCCACGTACGGGCTCAGCGTGAGCCCGATCGATTCGCTCTTCGAGATGCCATGGAACTGCTTCGTGTAGTTGTAGGCGATGCTCAGGTTGGCTCCGGCGACCAGGGTCCCGGTCAGGAGCCGGTCCAGGCCGATCGTCACGTTCGCGCCATGTCCATCGATGTCGACACCGTGGCGATGGTCCGAGGTATCGGTGTACGTCCCGTCGACCGTCAGGTTCCACAAAGGCTGGACGGCGAACTCGCGCCCCGGAGTCAGGGGAGGCCCGCTGCCGAATTGCCGCTCGTCCCCAGGCTGGAGGCGCCGAGTCTCGGGGGGGCAATCGAGTCGCCGGGTCTTGTCGTCCGTGGGCGGCACCTTCGGATCCCGCACCGCGTCCGGGTCCGGGCAGTCCGCCGAGGGCGCGGTGCGAGTGAGCAACTCTCGTCTCTCGAGAGGCGTCGTCGTTGCGGACGGAGGCGCCGCGCCCGTACTGCCCGGCGGGATCTCGCCCGCGGGCCGTAGCGCAACGGCCGGCGGGCTGACCGTGCCGGGGCCACCGGGAGTCGTGGGCACGCCAGGCGTCACGCCGCCGGGCCCAGTCGGGCCGCCGCCCGGCGGCAACGTTCCAACGGGCGGAGTCACGCCACCCGGAGCTCCAGGGCCACCGACGGGCGGCAGCGTGGGCATGAGGCCGCCGACGTTCGGACCACTGGGCCCGCCACCGGGGGGTAACGTGCCGATGGGGGGCGTCACGCTACCGGGGCCGCTCGGCGGCAGCGTCCCGATCGGCGGCGTCACCCCACCGGGACCACTCGGCGGCAATGTCCCGATCGGCGGCGTCACCCCACCGGGACCGCTTGGCGGCAACGTCCCGATCGGCGGCGTCACGCCACCCGGCCCACTCGGCGGCAGCGTGCCGATCGGCGGCGTCACGCCACCCGGCCCGCTCGGCGGCAACGTCCCGATCGGCGGCGTCACCCCACCCGGACCACTCGGTGGCAATGTCCCGATCGGCGGCGTCACCCCACCCGGCCCACTCGGCGGGAGCGTGCCGATCGGCGGCGTCACCCCGCCGGGGCCGCTCGGCGGCAACGTCCCGATCGGCGGCGTCACGCCACCGGGACCGCTTGGCGGCAACGTGCCGATCGGCGGCGTCACCCCGCCGGGGCCACCAGCTCCCCCACCGGGTGGCAGTGTCGGCATGAGTCCCGTCGGTGGCAACGTTGCGATCGGGGGCTGTACGCCACCCGGACCACTCGGTGGCAATGTCCCGATCGGCGGCGTCACGCCACCGGGACCGCTTGGCGGCAACGTGCCGATCGGCGGCGTCACCCCGCCGGGGCCACCAGCTCCCCCACCGGGTGGCAGTGTCGGCATGAGTCCCGTCGGTGGCAACGTTGCGATCGGGGGCTGTACGCCACCCGGACCACTCGGTGGCAATGTCCCGATCGGCGGCGTCACGCCACCCGGACCACTCGGCGGCAGTGTGCCAATCGGCGGCGTCACGCCACCCGGACCACTCGGCGGCAACGTGCCAATCGGCGGCGTCACGCCACCCGGACCACTTGGTCCGCCGCTAGGCGGCAACGTGGGCATGAGTCCGGTCGGCGGCAACGTTGCGATCGGGGGCTGCACGCCGCCGGGACCACCCGGCGGCAACGTCCCGATCGGCGGCTGCACGCCACCGGGTCCACCAGCTCCACCACTGGGCGGCAGTGTCGGCATGAGTCCGGTCGGTGGCAATGTTGCGATCGGGGGTTGCACGCCACCCGGGCCGCTCGGCGGCAACGTGCCGATGGGCGGCGTCACGCCACCCGGGCCGCCACCGGGCGGCAATGTCGGCATGAGGCCAGTCGGTGGCAACGTCGCGATCGGAGGTTGCAAGTGTCGACGGCCGGGTCCTGACGGGGACTGCGCGCCTACTTGACCTTTCGGATGACCGGCGGCTTCCACGAGGGCCGTCGCGCATGCCTGCGGGCTCGCGTCGCGCGGACCGTCGCCGTCAACCAGCGTCACGGGCCGGACGGGATCTCCGGCTCCACCACGTGAGCGAGGAGCGACAGGGATTCCTGCCAGCCCAGGTAGCACGCCTCGACGGGGATCTGCGGCGGGAGGCCCTCCTGCACGATGGTCAGCTCGGTTCCCACCATGACCTTCTTGAGGTCGACGGTGACGTGGATCGTGCCGGGCAGGCTGGGATCGTCGAACTGGTCCGTGTAGCGGAGCCGCTGATGGGGCGTGAGCTCGATGAAGGTGCCGCCGAAGCGGTGCGTCTGCCCCGTCCCGAAGTTCGTGAAGCTCATGTGGTACTTGCCGCCCACGGTGGCGTCCATGCGGTCCACCTTGGCCGTGAAGCCGTGCGGCGGCAGCCACTTCACCATCGCCTCGGGGTCGAGGAAGGCCTTGTACACTCGCTCGGGCGGCGCCTTGAGGATCCGGTGCAGGCGCACCGTCCCGGTGGTCTTGCCGGTCGACTTGTCGCTCATGTCATCGTCTCCTTGGGTCATTTTCGGGTGGGATCCCGCGGCTCACCGATGCGCGACGCATGCGCACGCCGGCCGGTGGTATCGGCCGGCGACTTCCACGACACCGCTCCGGCCGTAGGTGCTCCTCGGTCGCAGCGAGTCCGCGAGCGTGTTGCAGCGTCCGTTCTTCTCCGCCCCTTCGGCGTCGCGTCGACGTACCGATAGATGCCGAGGAACTCTTCGCCGCCGCGCCCGTACGTGGAATAGGTGTGGAGGATCTGTAGCTGTCGCCGGGCAGGTCCTCGAGCCCAGGGTCCCCGTCCTCATGATTGTAGAACGCGCGGCCCGCAGCGAGCTGTTCCGGTTTGAAGGAGATGCCATCACGGCTTCTCTCGATGACTAGTCGACGGGACCCCGTCTCATTCGACATGGCTGCATCCCTCCGGCGGGAGGCCTTGGTGGCGGGATTGAGTCCGGCACGCCCCGGTCGGACGATGGCCCCGAAATCGACGCGCGCCGTCGCCAGGCGGCTCGCAGCAGGGTGGCGTCAGTCGCGAAATCGGAGGCCAATGATCCCAGGCGCCTTGACGGTCTTCGTCTACAGACCGCGGTACTCCGTCGCGCCGGCGGAGCGTTCCAGATGTGAGGTGGCCGAGGGTCTTCACGGTGCTGAGGTTGACGACCGGCGCGAACTTCGTGGGCTGCTCGACCGCAGATCACACGGCGAGGCGCCGCTGAGAATCCTCGGCCGCGGACGCCCGACGGCCTACGGGGTTGCGCGCAAGCGGAGCGTGCCGCCGGCGTAGACGAGCTCGAGCTCGCCCTCCCTCTGGACGTAGCCCGATACGCTCGTGAGCGCGGCCGCGAACTGGTCGCCCAGCGAGGGCGGGGCGCAGGCGGCGAGGGTGCAGGCCATGGCAGGATTGACGGTCAGGGAGGCGCCCGCCACCCGGTACCGACCGGCGCAGCGATTGCAATCGACGCGGGCGCTGAGCGCGCCGTCCGCGCCGAACCGCACGGTGTAGCGGGAGGGATCGGCCACGGTCACGGCCGGACCGGCGCTGGGCTCGATGCTCACGAGCTGCCACTCCACGTCCGTTCGGAGAGGAACGGCCTCCGGACCCGTTCCGCCGCCGCCGCTGCACCCCCCGATGGCCAGCGTCGTCACGAGGCACAGGCGCGCCAGTCGGCCGCGGCCGCGCCGCACGGCCCCTTCGACCGCAGGCGATCCCCCGGGGCTCGCGGGCGCCGCGCGCCGACACGCTGTCATCGCCCCTTCACGCGCATCCATCCGCTGCTAGGCTAACAAGAGAGTCAAGGATATCGGTGGGGCCTCTGCCCAGCCGGGCTCCGGACGGTCGATTTCTCGACGCCCCGAGCGACTAACTGGCGGAGCGGGTCTCTCACCCACGCCTGGAGGGCTCATGCGCTACGTCGACGGCTACGTGCTACCGGTGGCCAGAAAGCACCTCGGAACCTATCTCAGCGTCGCCCGGAAGGCCGGCAAGGTCTGGCGAGAGCACGGCGCGCTCGAGTACCGCGAAAGCGTCGGCGACGACCTGAAGGTCAAGTGGGGCGCCTTGTTTCCGCGAATGGTCCGGGCCAAGCCCGGCGAGACCGTCGTGTTCTCGTGGATCGTGTTCAAGTCCCGAGCTCATCGCGATCGGGTCAATGCCAGGGTCATGAAGGACTCCCGGATGGCCACCATGATGGAGAAGGACGCCATGCCCTTCGACATGAAGCGCATGGTCTACGGCGGGTTCAAGGTCCTGGTCGACGCCTGAGCGCCCGACCCGGCGGGCGCCGAGGCGCCTGGCTTTCGTGGCACACTCGTCGACGCTCCCGACGCCGATGTCGCGCGCTCGGCGCGATGGCCGCCCTCGCGACGGACCTGGGTCCGGTATCGGCACCCGCTGCCGCTCGTGCTCACGGCCCCGCCGTGCGGGCGGGCGCTGCGCTCCACGAGCGCGGCCGATGATCGCCGGCTGGCGGCGGCTGGAGCGTTCCGGTACCCTGAGTCAAAGGGCTGGTCAGCCTCCCCTCCGAGGGACTCGCAACGCCGCGAGATCATCACGCGGGAGGAGTCCGGCCGCTCGAGACTGGAGCGGCCGCGCCGCTCGCAAAACAGGAGAGACGGGCATGAACGTGGAGATCCTGGAGGCGACCGCCCGGGCGCTCGTGGCCCCGGGCAAGGGCATCCTCGCGGCCGACGAGAGCCTGCCCAGCATCGGGCGCCGGTTCGAGGCGTTGGGCATCCCGAACACCGAGGACGCCCGCCGCCGTTACCGGCAGATGCTCCTCACGACGCCGGGCGCGGCGGACCACGTGAGCGGCGTCATCCTGTTCGACGAGACGATCCGCCAGAAGGCGGACGACGGGACGCCGCTGGTCGAGATGCTGTCGCGCCAGGGGATCATTCCCGGGATCAAGGTCGACCGCGGCGCCAAGCCCCTCGCCGGCGCGCCCGCTGAGCAGGTGACGGAGGGCCTCGACGGGCTCCGCGAGCGGCTGGCGGAGTACACGGCGCTGGGCGCCCGCTTCGCCAAGTGGCGCGCCGTGATCGGCATCGGCCCGGGCCTGCCGACGGACCGCGCGATCCTGGCGAACGCCCACGCGCTGGTGCGCTACGCCGCGCTCTGCCAGGAGGCCGGCGTGGTGCCGATCGTCGAGCCCGAGGTGCTCATGGACGGGGACCACCCGATCGAGCGCTGCTTCGAGGTGACGGAGACCACGCTCCGCACGGTGTTCCACCTCCTTCCGGAGCAGGGCGTCGTGCTGGAGGGCATGCTGCTCAAGCCGAACATGGTGGTCCCCGGCAAGAACTGTCCACGCCAGGCGAGCGTCGAGGAGGTGGCGAGCGCCACCGTCCGCTGCCTCCGGCGCACGGTGCCGGCCGCGGTGCCGGGCGTAGTCTTCCTGTCCGGCGGTCAGAGCGAGGAGCGCGCCACCGCCCACCTGAACGCGATGAACGCCATGGGGTCCCACCCGTGGGCCCTCAGCTTCTCCTACGGTCGCGCGCTCCAGGACTCGGCTCTCCGCGCGTGGCGGGGCGATCCGGCGCGCGTGGCGGCCGGGCAGCAGGCGTACCTCCACCGCGCGCGCATGAACGGCGCCGCCCGGCAGGGGCGATATACCTCCGACCTGGAGCGCGCGGCCGCCTAGCGCGGCGGCGATTCCGGGGAACGCTCCGCCCATGAAGACACTGGCGATCCTGGTCGGCGGCGGCCCCGCTCCGGGGATCAACGCCGTCATCGCGGCCGCGGCGATCGAGGCGCGGAACCAGGGCCTGCGCGTGCTCGGGCTCCTCGACGGCTACAAGTGGCTCATGCAGGGGGACCTCTCGCACGTCCACGAGCTGGACATCGACGAGGTCTCCCGGATCCACTTCGAGGGCGGCTCGATTCTCCGGACGTCCCGCGCCAACCCGACCAAGTCGGAGGAGTCGCTCCGCCAGGTCGCGGAGAGCCTGCGCCGGCTCGCGGTCGACTACCTGGTGACGATCGGCGGCAACGACACCGCCTTCGCCAGCGCGCGGATCGCGGAAACGCTCGCCGGCCGGCTGGCCGTCGCGCACGTCCCCAAGACGATCGACAACGACCTGCCGCTGCCCGAGGACGTCCCGACGTTCGGCTTCACGACGGCGGTCAATCTCGGCAAGGACCTCGTGCGGAACCTCATGCAGGACGCGGCGACCACGCAGAAGTGGTTCTTCGTCACCGTGATGGGCCGGCACGCCGGCCACCTCACGCTCGGGATCGGCGGCGCGGCCGGCGCGACGCTGATGCTGGTCGGCGAGGAGTTCGCGGGCGAGCGCGTGCCGATCGGGCACGTGGCGGACATCCTCGAGGGCGCCATCATCAAGCGGCGCGCCCACGGCCGGGAGCACGGGGTCGCGCTCCTGGCGGAGGGCATTCTCGAGAAGCTCGACCCCGACACCATGGGCCCGGTGTCGTACGACACCTACGGGAACGTGCGGCTCTCCGACCTCGAGCTGGCCCGGCGGCTCAGGGACCAGGTGTCGGAGGGACTGGCGGCCCGCGGGATCCAGATCAACATCGCCGCCAAGGACCTGGGCTACGAGCTCCGCTGCGCGCCGCCCGGCGGCTTCGACATCCAGTACGCGCGGAGCCTCGGCTATTCCGCCGCCCGCTTCCTGCTCGACGGCGGCACCGAGGCGATGGTGACCATCCAGGGCGGGCGCCTGCTTCCGATCCCGTTCCGCGACCTGCTCGACTCGCGCACGGGCCGCGTGCGGCTCCGCTACGCCGACGTCTCGTCCGAGGCCTACCGGACGCTCTACGCCTACATGATCCGGCTCAAGCGCGAGGACTTCGAGCGCCCGGAGCAGCTCGCCGCCCTCGTCAAGGCGAGCAGGCTCAGCGAGGCGGACTTCGTCGCCCGCTTCGGGTATCTGGTCGGCGTCGCCCCGGCCCGCTCGGCGTCGGCCTGAGGGGACCCCCCGCCCTCCTAGCTCGCGCCCTCGGGCGTCTCGGCGGGGGTCAGATTCCAGCGCTGGATGACCCGGGTCTCGCGCTCCCAGCCGAGCACGCTGATGGACGCCGTCGACAGCGCGAGCAGGCGGCCGTCGTCCGGCGGGCGGCCGATCCAGGAGGCGCCGAGGATCCGGAGTAGGTGGCCGTGGCTGAAGAGCGCCACGTCGCCGTCGGCCGGCAGGGCCTGCTCGATCACGCGCCGGGCCCGAGCGCCGACCGCCTCGATCGACTCGCCTTCCGGGACCGGGCTGGTCCAGATCGACCAGCCGGGCTCCGTCACGCGGATGTCGGCGGTCGTGCGCCCCTCGTAGATCCCGTAGTCCCACTCGCGAAGGTCCGCGCTCACCTGCGCGACGCTCTCGTAGCCCGCCAGCCGGCAGGTCTCGCGGGCGCGCGCCAGCGGGCTCGTGAGGACGAGCGCGAACCGCCGTCCGCCCAGGTGGCGACCGAGCGCCTCCGCCTGCCGGAGGCCCTCCGGGGCGAGTGGAATATCGGTGCGGCCGGTATGCTGCCCGCTCCGAGACCACTCCGTCTCGCCGTGCCGGATCAGCCAGATCTCGCGTCGAGCCGCCATGGATCGGGAGTATAGCGCCGGTCGACGCCGGGCCGCGTCCGGCGGCGCTTCCCCGGAGGCACTCCGGGGCTTGCGCGGCGATTGCGTATCGCGCGCGGGCCGCTAGGTGTAATGGTGGGTCTCGTGATCGAGTCAAGCCATTCTGGGCCACCTCCAACGGGCGAGACCGTACGTCTCAGGATTCGCTTCTGAGCACGGCGACTATCCCCCTCCATGTCTCGCGGCTTTGCGCCGACCTTGCCCGAACCATCGGCCGCCACCAGTCGGTGACGCGGCCCCTACGGCTATCGCTTCTTGCGAAACTGCCCAAGGCCCTGCTCGACCCGGGCCCACGCGATGCCGTCCACGGCAAGGGCGCGTGCGGTGGTGAAGTCCTCCTCGGCACCCGCGAAGTCGCCCGCAGCCTCGCGCACCATGGCGCGGCCATAGACCTGCCAGGGCGACTTCGGATCCAAACGGATCGCCTCGTCGTAGTCGGTGCGCGCCAGCACGAGGTTTCCCAGGATGAAATGCACCAACCCGCGAGAATCATGAAACGCTGACACATGGGGCCGCAGCGCCAGTGCTTTCTCGCAGTCCGACAGCGCCTCGCTTGCCCGACGCATCAGTGCCTTGTCCCAGCAAAGCCGGTTGAAGGCTTCAGCATAGTCCGGGTCGAGTTGCGTCGCTCGGGTGAGATCGTCGATCGCCCGGTCATACTGCCGTAGCTTCTCGTGGGTGATCGCTCGGTTGTTGAGAGCTGCGGCGTTGTGTGCGTCCAGCTGGATCGCCCGGTCGTAGTCCTGCATGGCCCGGTCGTATTGTTGCTTGAGGTCGTAGGCGATTCCTCGCCTGCTATAGGCCGAGGCATAGTTCGGGTTGAGCCGAATTGCCTGGTTGAGGTCCTCTATCCCCCGATCGTACTGCTGGAGGCGCACATACGCCCCACCACGGTTGTGGAAGAGAACGGCATTGTTCGGGCTCAACCGGATCGCTCGGCCATAGTCTTCGATCGCCGGCTCATACTGCTGCCTAGCTGAATATGCGTTGCCTCGGCCCATCAGCACCCGCGCAGTATCAGTTTCGTTGAGACGGCCGCGCGCCAGAGCACGTGTGCAGGATTCGATCCAGACATCGGCGTTCTTGTGGTCTCTCAAACATCGAGAACTGTCGGTTTCGACATACAGGAGCCATGCCATCACGGCCGCGATGAGGAACACGGCTCCGGCAAGGAAACCGAGACGTCTCTTGGCAGTCATCGTGCGTTCTCCTGGAACCTCTTCCTCCGCTGGCCATCAGGAACCCTGCACGAGATGTCGAAGACGAAGCAGTATTACTACTCAGTCCAGAGATGGCCGAGATCATACGGGGTGCCCAGACGGGGCAGCAACACCGCTGTCGCAGGAGTGGCAACCCACTTGGGACAGATCCGTCAGCTCGCCGCGCCGCAGGCTGCACGGCTCACCGAGCAGCGGACCCGCTCGGACCCAACCCGTCGGCGGGGGTGTCGCCGTCGCGCCCTGACCCCTGGTCTCCCGAGGGCGCTCGCTCTGTTGGACGCGCTGCGGGGATCGGGCCAGCCCGCGCTCCCCCGCCCGCTCAGCGCGGCGTCGCGCTCGTCACGGTCGCGGCGGGCGCGAGGTCCGGGCCCGGGCGGTCAGGCGGGCGTCAGTTTCGCCGACCGCCCGTGAAGCGGAGCAGGAAGAGGAAGAGGTTGATGAAGTTCAGGTAGAGCGACAACGCCCCCGCGATCGCCACCGAGCTGGCCTGCCCGGCAGGAACGGCGAGCGCCATCTGGCGCAGCCGCTGGGCATCCCACGCCGTCAGACCCGTGAACACCAGCACGCCGACGACCGAGATCAGGAACTGGAGCGCATCGTTCTGCCAGAACATCCCGACCACGGAGGCCAGGATCAGGCCGACGAGCCCCATGAAGAAGAACTGCCCGACCCCGGCCAGGCTGCGCGACGTCATCGTCCCGTAGGCGGCCAGCGCGGCGAACATCGTCGCCGTGACGACGAACGTGGCGGCCACGGACTCCCCCGTGTACGCCAGCAGCACGACGGACAGCGTCACGCCGGTGAGCGCGGAGTACGCGGCAAAGAGGAGCGCCGCCGTGCCGGCCGCCAGGGTGGCCGCCCGCCCGGAGAGGTAGAACACCAGCCCCAGCTGGGCGGCGATCAGGCCGAAGAACACGATCCGGTTGCCCAGGACCACCTGGCGCAGCGCGGGGGAGCTCGCGACCGTGAATGCGACCATCGCCGTGATGGCGAGTCCGATCGCCATCCAGCCATAGACCCGTTGCAGGAACGCCGACACGCGCTCCGCGGCGTTCGCGGCGGTCATCGGCACCGAGGCGCCGGTCCTGATCTCATAAGGTTCCATCAACGTCCTCCTCTCGATTCAGTCTGACGTCCCCAGAGGATACGCTGGCGGCGCCTCCCTCGACAGCCCCCCGGGCGAGCCAGCCGCCGGACTCATCCGTCGCGCCAGGCGCTGGCCTGCTCGAGCGCCTGGACCGCGCTCGCGTCCAGCGTCAGCTCGATGCCGCCGACCAGCTCCTTGAGCTGGGCCACCGAGGTCGCGCTGGCGATCGGCGCCGTGATGCCGGGACGGTGGGCGAGCCAGGACAGCGCGGCCTGGGCCGGCGTCGCCCCGGCCTCCGCGGCGACCTTCTCGACGGCGGCCAGGATGCCGAAGCCACGGTCGGTCATGTACGTCTTCTGGACGCCGGGCGCGCGCGCCGTCTGCGGCAGCGCCTCGCCGCGGCGATACTTGCCGGAGAGGAAGCCGCTGGCGAGCGACGAGTACGGAATGACCCCCACGCCCTGCTCGAGGCAGAGCGGCTCCAGCTCCCGCTCGTACTCGTCTCGGAACACGAGGTTGTACTTGGGCTGAAGGCACTCGTAGCGCGCGTAGCCGAGGCGCGAGCTCTCCCAGAGCGCGCGGGTCAGCCGCCACGCCACGTAGTTGGAGGCGCCGACGTAGCGCACCTTGCCCTGGCGCACGAGGTCGTCGAACGCCCGCAGCGTCTCCTCGAGCGGCGTCTCGCGGTCGTCCGAATGCGCCTGGTAGAGGTCGATGTAGTCCGTCTGGAGCCGGCGCAGCGAGGCCTCCACCGCCTGCACGATGTGCAGGCGCGACAGGCCCTTGTCGTTCGGACCCGGCCCCATCGGCGCGCACACCTTGGTGGCCAGGATCACCGCGGTGCGATTCCGCCGCGCCGCCATCCAGGTCCCCAGCGCCGTCTCCGACTCGCCGCCCTGGTTGCCGGGCGCCCACCGGGCATAGACGTCCGCGGTGTCGATGAAGTTGCCGCCGGCCTCGACGTACGCGTCCAGCACCGACTCCGACGCCTTCTGGTCCGTCGTCCAGCCGAACGTGTTGCCGCCGAGACACAGCGCGGCGACCTTCATCCCGGTACGACCGAGCGCCCGCATCAGCATGCTTGTCGTCCTCCTCGGCCACTACTCTAGCGCGCCGGGCAGGGCGCCACGCGGCGGAGCGGCGACTCAGCGCCGCCGGGCCGCGCGGAACTCCCCCTCCAGATTCCAGGTCTTGCCATCCACGTCGAGGGCCTCGCCGGTCCACCGGAACGAATCGCGCGTGATCTCGGTGAACATCCACCGCGTCGGGGTGCCGTTCGCGCGCGCGCCGATCTGGACGATGTCCTGGCCGATCCGTCGGCCGATCTGCTCCTCGTAGTGGCCGGCGGCCGGATTCTTCCAGGTGATGCGCCAGGCCTGGATCGTCGGGTCCCACATGCGGAACGTGGTGCCGTACATGTTCTGCGTCTTCTCCTCGCGTCCGGTACGGTCCGCGCGCCGCGGCATGATCCAGACGTCCTGGATGGCCCGACCCTCGAGCACCCAGCCGAAGTGGACCTCGCCCGTGAGGCCTCGCCCCGCGACGTCGACGCCCCGGTACCGGACCACCTCCAGGTCCCAGCTCCCGACGAGCCACCCGTAGACGTCCATCGGCTCGGGGATCTCCGGCGAGCGGCCCGGCGCCGCGAGGGTTGTCAGGAAGCCCACCTGCTCGCTGGCTTGCACGGCAGTCGTCATCATTGACCCTCCCAGGGTGACCGTGAGACACAGCACCCACATCATCGATGACCCTGAGACCCCTCAGGAGGCCTCCCGTGAAACGCCTCCCTGTCCCCGGATGGCTCGAGACCCGGCCGTGAGCGCCTACGCCGACCTTCTCCGGCTCTTCGCGGACTGGCGCCGCTTCCAGCCGCCGCCCCTGGTCGACGGCGTCCCGGACTACGGGCCGGCCGCGATGGCCGCCCAGCACCAGGAGCTCCGCGGGTACCAGGACCGGCTCGCCGCCATCGATCCCTCGCCGTGGCCGATCCCGCGGCAGGTCGACTACCACATCGTCCGCGCCGAGATGAACGGGCTCGACTTCGACCACCGGGTGCTCCGGCCGTGGGCCAACGATCCGGCCTTCTACGTCACGATCTTCCCCTCCGAGAGCGACCAGCCGGCGCGGGAGGGCCACTACGCGCGCGGGAGCCTCGAGCTGTGGCAGCACGCGATGCCGCCCGACGCGGCCGGCGCGGCCGCGATCGGGGCCGGGCTCCGCGCGATCCCGCCGCTCCTCGCCGAGGCGCGGCGGAACCTGGTCGGGACCGGCCGCGACCTGTGGATCCACGGCGCGCGGCGCGTCCGCGGCCAGATCGGCGATCTCGAGCGGCTCGACGCCCGGCTCGCGGGCGCCGGGCCCCCCGGGCTCCGGGCGGATCTCGACGCGGGCCCGCGCGGCGACCGAGGCCTTCGCCGGCTGGCTCGACGCGGAGACGCCGGCGCGGACCGGGCCCGGCGGCATCGGCATCGCGAACTACGACTGGTACCTCCGGCACGTCCAGCTCCTGCCCTACACGTGGCGCGACGTGCGGGCGCTGATGGAGCGCGAGCTCGCGCGCGCCGGGTCCTCGCTCGCCTGGGAGGAGTCGCGCAACGCCGGGGAGCCGCCCGACGCGCCGATCTCGGACCCCGCCGAGTACGCGCTCCGCGCCCAGCAGGCCGTCACCGACTACATGGCGTTCCTCCGGGGCCACGACCTCCTGACGATCCACGACGACATGGACGCCGCGCTGCGCGCCCGCGTCGGCGCCTACACCCCGGCGCCCCGGGAGTTCTTCGTCGAGATCGACCACCACGACCCCATGGTCATGCGCACGCACGGGTACCACTGGTTCGACAAGGCGCAGATGGCGAACCGGCCGCATCCGAGCCCCGTCCGCCGCGGGCCCCTCCTCTACAACATCTTCGTGACGCGCACCGAGGGGCACGCGACGGGCTGGGAGGAGATGATGCTGCACGCCGGGATGTTCGACGCGCGGCCCCGCTCGCGCGAGCTCGTCTGGGTCCTCCTCGCCCAGCGTGGCGCCCGCGCGATCGGCGACCTTCGCATGCACGCCCGGCAGGCGTCGCTCGAGGAGGCGGCCGCCTTCACGTCGGCACATACGCCGCGCGGCTGGCTGAGCCTCGCGGGCCGGCTCGTGCGCGCCGAGCAGCACCTCTACCTGCGGCAACCGGCGTACGGAACGAGCTACCTCACCGGCAAGATCCAGATCGAGCGGCTGCTGGCCGACCGGCGGCGGCAGCTGGGCAGCGCGTTCACCCTCAAGCGCTTCATGGCCGAGTTCGACGCCGTGGGACAGATCCCGATCTCGCTGATCCGGTGGGAGCTGACCGGCGAGCTCGGCGACGACCTCAGCGAGGTCCTCTCGCCCTCGCCGCCCTGACGGTCGGCGTCGCATCGGCCGCCGCGCGCGGCGCCGGCCGATCTCTTCCGAATAGACGATCCCCTCGCCTCACCCGGCGCGACGCGCCGGATCGCCCTCCGGTCTCATGACCTCCCAAGTAATTGATTCCCTCGCGGGCCGCTGGAACGATGCCCGTACGAGAGAGGAGGTCCACCAATGAAGCGCTACAGCACCGGGGACCCCTGGACGGATGCGAAGCTCCTGCACGCCGAGGAGCGGATGGCGGACGCGCGGGCCCACGCGGCCCGACGAGCGCTCCTCCGCAACGCGGAGTCGCCGCGGCGGCGCGGCGGCGTGCGACTCTGGCTCGGCTCACTCCTGGTGGCGGCGGGGCACCGGCTTCTCGGCGCGGCGGCGCGCTCCGCGGAGCGCGCCACGTGATCGCCGCGGCGCTCCTGGCCTTGACGGCAGCCTCGCCGATCCTCGCCGTGGCGGGGCTGCTCGCCGCTGGGGCCTGGCGGGACCGCCGCCGGCAGGAATCGGTCGCTCGCCAGATCCGGCTCATCGACGCCCTCGGCGCCGAGCTGGGCCTGATCGTGGCCCCGCTCGTCAGGAAGCCGATCGGGCAACCGTGGCGGATCGACATCCTCGTGCCGGTCTGCCGGCCGGTCACGGTCGGCCGCATCGTGGCGATCGCCCACGCGGTCCTGACCGAGTCGGGCGCGCTCCGGTACGAGCTGGTCCTCCGTCCGGGATCCACGCACCCGGTCACCAGCTCGGACAGGACGCGACGCCCGGCAACGCTCCGTCCGGTCCGGCCTCCGGCGCGAGGCCGTCGAGGGGACCGCGGATCGCGGGGGCTCGCGCTCCCGGCGAGGTGCTGCGGCTAGGGCGTGGGCAGGCGGCCGATCGCCTTGTCGAGCAGCGGTTTGACCTTGTCCATGGCCACGCCCGAGGCGCCGTTGTGGCCAACGGAGATTCCCATGCCCTTCGCCTCGGCGAAGCAGCCCGTCGAGATCGGCAGGCCGGTCTTCGCCGAGGGCGGCGTCATGAGCGCGCACGTGCCGTTGGCGAAGTCGCGCCGCTGCTCGCTCCAGCCCTGGGACTTGAGGATCTGGAACGCCTGCCGGAACTGGCCCAGCGCGGCCTCTCGCTGCGCGCCCTGCGGGGCCCGGATGACGGCGACCGCGACGCTGGCCTGGCTGCCGGCGGGCCACGTGCACATGCCCATCGTCTCGCCCTTGGAGGGCCCGTCCGGAACGACCAGGTTGGTCTCCTGCGGCGGCCCCACCGTCCCCCCAACGACCGCGCCGACCTCGGCGACGGTCAGGAGCTCACAGGCGCGCGGGGTCTGGGCGCCGGCCCCGCGCGGCCCTGCCGCCATTCCCGCCAGCAGGAGCGCGGCGGCCAGCATCGTCGTCTTCACCCGTCTCACCTCGCGCCGCATCGCGGCCTCCGGATCAGGCGGCGATAGGATAGCCGACCGCTCCGGCGCCGACAAACGTCGCCGCAGAGCGGCTGGCTTCCTGGCGCCGTTGCCTGTAGTATCGGCGCGCGACCGGTCCTCCGCGCCTGCACATCCCTGGCCCCTGCGAGGGGGGCGAGAGGGAGAGTGTGATGCCCCCCAGCGCTCGAGCCGCCGCGGCCCGCCCTGCCGACCGCACCCCTGCGGACGCCCGCATCGCCATCCGGCTCAAGCCCACCGCCGAGAAGGCCTCCGGGGATCCGGACGACGGGATCCGCCAGGCGCTCGCGCGCCCTTTGACGGCGCTCCGTGTCAGCGTGAGGATCGATCCGCTGCTGCACTCGGTGGAGCCCCGTCGCCTGGCGGCCATGATCCGGCAGGCCCGCGAGCTCGACTCCACCTACACGCCTCCGCGCCTGGCGGCGTGGCGCCAGATCGTCCTGCTCCCCGAGCCCGGGGCGCGCCTGGAGACGGAGCTCGTCGACGGGCTCGTCCGCTACCTACAGAAGCTGGACGCCGTCGACAGCGTGTACGCCATGCGCGCCGGGCCGCCTCCGACGACGATACGCCCCGGCAACGATCCGCGCAGCGCCAAGCAAGGCTACCTGGACCCCGCCCCGGGCGGGATCGACGCGCGCTACGCCTGGGCCAAGGGCGGGACCGGCGCCGGCATCGGCTTCGTCGACCTGGAGCAGGGGTGGAAGCTCGACCACAAGGACCTCGTCGCCGCGAACATCACGCTCATCTCGGGTCTGAACAAGGACTACCGTCCGCACGGCACGAGAGTGCTCGGGGTCGTGCGGATGGTCGACAATCGGAAGGGCGGCATCGGCATCGCCCCGAACTGCACGGGACGGGTGATCTCCCAGCATCGAAACGACGGCGGCGAGAACATCGCCGACGCCATCACCGACGCGGCGGCGCACATGCAGCAGGGCGACGTGCTGCTCCTCGAGGCGCAGGAGACCGATCCGGTCAAAGGCACTTACGCGTGGCCCGTCGAGGTCACCGACGGCGCCTACGAGTCCATCCGTCTCGCCACGGCGCTGGGCATCGCAGTGATCGAGGCGGGCGGCAATGGCTCGTACAACCTGGATGACTACGCCAACGCCGCCGGCGAACGGATCTTCGACCGCAACGGCCCGGGCTTCCGGGATTCGCTGGCCGTCATGGTCGGCGCGGCCGACTCCGGTGTACACGCGCGGTGGCAAGGCTCCAACTATGGCTCGCGCATCGACTGCTACGGTTGGGGCGAGAACGTCGACACCGCGACGACGAATGAGGCGGGGACCACCTCCTCATACGAGCCCAACTTCCTCGCCACGTCGGCCGCGTCGGCCATCGTCGCGGGCGCGGCCGTGATCGTGCAGAGCCTCGCCAGCGCCGGGGCGGGCCTGCTCACGCCGAAGAAGCTCCGTGACGCCCTGGTGGCCGGAGGGACACCGTCGGCCCTGCCCGCGGCCGACCGAATCGGCGTCATGCCGAACCTCCGCCGTTAGCGCCGGCTGAGCGTCACCTGTGATGGTTCGACGGCGAAACGGTACGATCCGCGCGTCATTGCGGATTGAGCTCCGCGTCCGCGAGACCTTGCCGCTCGTTTCTCCAGCCGCGCGTCGGCACCGACCGAAGGAGCGTGGAATGGCCTAGGGATCCTTCACCGGAGGAGGACGTATGAACCTCATGAAAGTCAGGTTCAAGTGGCGCACGCAGACGTTGGATTTCGACCCGACTGACCCCTGCGGCAATGACGAGACGGACACGCCGGCCACAGAGGCCCCGGTCGGAAACGCACCGGTTCTGAACACCATCCTGCTGTACGAGGGCAACGGATGTTGGTACGTCAACGAGGGTCAGAACTGGTGGACGTGGTGCGCGGCCAATACGGTTCTCAGAGTCAGGTTGAGGAAGAATGGCTCCGTCCAGGCGGTGGCGCGGAGGATCAGCGCCAGCGGCTCGGGTACCTGGGACGACCTCGATACCGTTGACCCGCCGGGAAACGTCGCTCTCAGAGATGCGTGCACGATCCGTGATGGCACTCCCGTTGGTGCGCCGCCAGCACCGTGTCGTTGGGTCATCCAGGGCGGGAAAGCCTATAGGATCTGCTAGACCCGCGCCCGCGGGGCCGCGCGGCGAGCCCGCGGCCCCGCGGGATGTCCTTCCCGACCGCGAGACACGCGCGCGCGGCCGACGTTGCGCGCGAGACGAGGCGACCCCCCGCCGCGGCACCACCGGCGGCGAGCATGGAAGACGCGCCGAATGGCCTGGCGGCCGTCCCACAGAGCGAGGCGACATGAACCTCATGATGGATCACGCGACGCGGGCGCCCATCTACGTCCAAGAACCCCGGTGACGGGGCGAAGGAAGGACGATGCCCCCGAACAGGAGTGCCGCGGCCACTCGCCCGGCCCAGCCGGCTCTGCCGGAGGCTCGCATCGCCATCCGGCTCAAGCCCAGCGCGGGAACCGGATCCTCCCCCAGCCCGGACGACGGGATCCGGCAGGCGTTCGCGAGCACCCTCACGCCGCCTGGGCTCCGTCTGAGCATCGAGCCCTTGTTCAAGTCGGTCGGGCCGCGCGAGATCGCGGCCATGATTCAGCGCGCCAAGGCCTTCGACCCAACCTACACGCCTCCGGCCCTCGACACATGGCGCCAAGTCATCTTGCGCGCCGGCCCAAGGGCGCCTCTCGAGGCATCGATCGTCGACCAGCTCGTCGACGGCCTGCAGAGGCTCGCCACTGTGGACAGCGTTTACGCCATGCGCGTCGGGCCGCCGCCGGAGGTCCGCCCCGGCGACGACCCACGCACCCCCCGCCAAGGCTACCTGGACCCCGCCCCATGCGGGATCGATGCGCGCCACGCCTGGACCTTCGAGGGCGGGACCGGGGCCGGCGTCGGGTTCGTCGACCTGGAGCAGGGATGGCACCTCGACCACGAGGACCTGGTGGACGCCCGCATTGCGCTCATCTCGGGCGTCAACAAGAAGTACCGCCCGCACGGCACAGCCGTGCTCGGCATCGTGTTGATGGTCGACAACGCCATCGGAGGCGTGGGCATCGCCCCGAGCTGCACGGGACGCGTGATCTCCCAGCATCGAGACGACGGCGGCGAGAACATCGCCGACGCCATCACCGACGCGGCGGCGCACATGCAGCGGGGCGACGTGCTGCTCCTCGAGGCGCAGGAGTATCATCCGGTGATCAAGTCATACGGGTGGCCTGTCGAGATCGTCACACTCCACTTCGATCTCATTGAGTTCGTCACGAAACAGGGCATCACGGTGATCGAGGCCGCCGGCAACGGCAATTTCGACCTGGACACCTATGTGAACGCTGCCGGGGTGCGCATCTTTGACCGTGGTAGCCCGGGCTTCCGCGACTCCGGGGCGGTCATGGTCGGGGCGGCCGAGCCGTGGGAACAGCACCCGCGCTGGGGCGGCTCCAACTTTGGCTCGCGCATCGACTGCTACGGCTGGGGCAACGGCATCGACACCGCGTGGACGAACGACGCGAGAACGAAGTACACCCCCTCCTTCCCAGGCACGTCGGGCGCCTCCGCCATCGTCGCGGGCGCTGCCGTGATCTTGCAGGGACGGGCACGCGCAGGATCGGGACGACCCCTCTGGCCGCTGGAGCTCCGGAACGCACTGCTGACCGGCGGTACCCCTTCGGCCCAGCCCTCCGGCGACCGGATCGGACTCATGCCCAACCTCCGGGCCATCATCGAAGCGGGCCGCTGATCGGCTCACCGTACCCGAGGCACCACGGGTCGTTTGCGGTTCGAGTGCCGAGTGCGCTAGACTGCCGCTCGTTTCGGCACCTCATCCGCTGTCACTCAACGGAGGCGCGTCGAATCGCCCAGGGGCCTGAGACAGAAGGAGACGACATGAACCTTATGAAGGTGAAGTTCAAGTGGCGTACTGCACATCTGGACCTCGATCCGAACGATCCCGCCGCCAACGACGAGACCGACGCGCCGGCCGTGTTGTCCCCGCCGGGAATCGTCACTTTGGTGAACACCGTTCGACTCTTTTCGAATTCCGACACGGGATACTGGTACGTCAACGACGGCGCGACTTGGTGGCCGTGGCCGGGCGACACGACGTTCAAGGTTAGAGTGAAGCAGAATGGGTCGGTCGGCGCGGTCCTATGGAAGAGGGGGCCGACGGATTTCGTGCCCATAGGGTCCACCAACACGCAGCCCGCCGGCGTCGCCCGAAGAGATACCTGCACGATCGAAGACGGCAATGAACCTGGCTCACCCCCGGCGCCGTGCCGTTGGGTCGTCCAGGGAGGGAAAGCCTACAAGATCTGCTAGGCGGTCCTCCGATAGTGCCCGCCTGACGGCGGGCCCGTCGTGACCACTTCTCGGCGGGCGGCCTCACGTGCGGCCTGCGCCGCACGCGAGACCGCAAGCCCGCGGCGTGACATCATGGTCCTTGTTCGACTAGGCACCAGTCAGGTAAGGAGACGACCCAATGCTGGGCGACAAGATCGGCGAGGAGCGGGGCAAGGTCACGGGCCGGCGGGCCCTCAAGAGCGAGGATCCGCGCTACCTGAAGCTCGAGATCTCGTTCGAGACGCAGGCGTCCCTCTATGGCGTTCCCTGCATGAGCGTCGGCACCTACGAGGTCTTCGAGCGCGTCCCCGGACAGCTCTACGGCGTCGGCCAGGGCATGGTGCGGACCCAGGACGGCAGCGAGGGCGCCATCTGGAACGGCCACGGCGTGGGCACACCGACGCCCGACGGCGGCGTCCGGTTCGCGGCGTCCGTGAGCTACCAGGCGGGGTCCGGCGGCAAGCTGGCCCGCCTGAACCACGTCCTCGTCCTCGTGGAGCACGTCGCGAGCGGCGACGGCAGCGCGCGGTCGACCTTCACGGAGTGGAAGGCCTAGCGCCGCGACGAGCGCGAGGCGCGGCTAGAGGTCGACGAAGCGGCCGCCCACCCACGCGAGCGGCGCGCGGACGCGCGTGCCGGTGTACACCGACACGGCGACGCCCCGACCGGCCAGGGCCGCCACCATGGCGAGCCGCCGGCGGGGATGGCTCACCTCCGGCATGCAGAAGACCGCGGCGAGCGGGGCGGTCACCGCGCGTCGGAGCCGGGCGGGCCGGGTCGATCGGACTCCATGCCGGGGGCGAGCCCCCGCGCGATGTCCGCCTCGGACCGCCCGTTGATCCACGGATAGGTCGAGAGGAGCACCGGCGTCCCCTTGAGGGCCGCGACCGTGACGCGGTCCGCCGCCTTCCCGGGCTCGAAGGGCACGTGGCCCTCGAGCACCGAGGTGAACCCGACGTCGTGCAGCACCCGGAGTAGCGACGGGCGCGTCAGGCGAAAGCTCCAGGCGTTGTCGATCGACCGCAGCACGCGCGCGCGCCGGACCTCGGCGGGATCGTGGTCCTCGTGCTCGCGGTGGCGGCGGCCGTGGTACGTGCGATCCCGCCAGGCGGCGGTCTCCTCCCCGTCCGGGCTGATCAGCGTGTCGACTACCACCAGGCGCTCGCAGATGTCTCCGACGTGCTCCAGCACCGAGAACAGGTCCGGAGCGTCCAGGTGATAGAGGAGCCCCAGGAGGTACACGACGTCGAACGTCCCGTGCGTGGCGCGGGTCACGCGGCGCACGTCCTCCTGGACGAACCGCACGGCGCGCACGTCGTGGCGCGCGGCGCAGCCGGCGCCGAGCGCCATGCGCTCGGTCCGGGCGTCGAGCGCCAGCACCTCGGCCCCGCGAAGGGCCGCCTCGATCGCGTACACGCCCTCGCCGCAGCCGAGGTCGAGGATCCGCAGCGTCTCGAAGGGCCGGCCCGCCAGATCGCGCGTGAGCTGCATGACCCGGCGGACCTTCACCGCGTTCGCCATCCCGGTCTGCGGCGCGCCCACGCCGGCTTCCAGCCCCTTCCGGGCGAAGAGGAGGAGCGCGTCGGCGTCCAGGGCCCGGGGGGTCTCGTCGGTCATGTGGCTCCTCTGGCTCCGTGGGAGTCGAGCGGGCAAGTCATCCGGCGACCCCGCGCGCTGGAGTCACGTCCGCTGCCGGTGCCCAGGATGGCCACACATGCAGGAGCTTGCCCTTCTCCGGCACGCAGGGGGCTTCCGCTCGACGCGCGGCAGGCCGGCGGCGCGCCAGTAGGTGGCCATGACACGCTCCGCGCCCGATCCCGCGCCGATGGCGTCCAGGAGCGCGTTCCGTACAACCCCCTCGTCGAGCGGGCCGACGCGCGGGTGGACGCGCAGCTCCAAGCCCGGTCCGTCGTCGCCACGATCCGTCTCGAGGGGCTGGTCGTCCGCCGGCCCGACGCCGAAGCGGGCCGGGAGATGCGTCTCCAGCACGGCGTCGACGTCGAGGACCGTCATCCCGCCCGCCGTGAGCTTCTCGCGCGGGCAATCGCAGCGGTGACCAGTTGACCCAGATGAGCCACCCCACCAGGGATGGCGTCCGACGAGCGCGACCACACCGCCGCGGCGCGTCACCGGCAGCTCCCGGCGCGGAGCTCGGCGGCGGGCCGGATGTCGTCGCCGAAGAGGCCCACGCCCAGCGTGCTCGAGGTCTCAGCCCGGACGGGGTTGAGGCGTCTCGTCACGTCCGGCCATCCGCGCCCCAGGAGAGCCGACGTGAAGGTGGAGAACCTTGCCCGACGCCATGGCCAGGGGCGGTCGGCGCTCGATTCGAAGAAACTGCCCGGCCTGCCACAGAAGCCCCGCGAGACGCTCGATTCCCGATCCGGAGCCGGCGGCTTGGAGGAACGCATTCGCCACTTCGTCGAGATCGAGCGGGCCCACCGCAGGGTGAATCAGGAGCCGTAGACACGGCCGCCCGCTCTCGGCCTCGTCCTCGACCAGCTGGTAGTCGGCCGGGCCCCCGCCGAAGCGCGCCGGCAAGACCTCCTCGAGCACGCGGACCAGGTCCGCATCCAGAAACGCGATGCCCCCAGCCGTCAGCTTCTCGAAGCTGCGGACGGTCTCGAGATGGGTCGTCCAGCCATGGGCTTCGAGGGGGCAGCCGCACCTGCGCTGGATCACCCTCGCCTGATCGCCCAGCGACACGTTCAGGAGCACGAAGGGGGCCCTCGGAAGCAGCGAGGAGACCAGAAGGGTGAGGGGCGGCAGTCCGGCGGCGCCCTCGCCGGATCCGGGCTGGATCAGAGCCTGGGTATCGTGGAGCACGTGGACGTCGTCCGGCGCACCCGGGGTGACGCACCCGGCGCCGAGCGGGCCGCCCAGCTCCATGGCCCCGTAGCTCGCGGCGACCGTGGCGCCGGCCATCCGGATCGCGTCGAGACGCGTCTCGGTGATCGGCTCGCCCGAGAGCGTGAAACACGCGCCCCGAATGTCGACGCCCTTCTCGAGCGCCGCCTGCGCCAGACGCGCCGCCGGGCTAGGGGCCATGAAGACGTGCGGGGTGCCCCCACCCCGAAGCACCTCGTGCATCCAGCCGGCGACCTGGAGCGCCTCATCGACGGGGACGTGCTGGATCCGCGGCAGCGGCACCCCACCCATCAGCCCGCCCCACCGCATGACGCGAGCGCTCCAGCGATACCGAGCGTGGAGCTCGGGTGAGTCGGGATCGACTGGCGAGAACCAGCGATCCGGCACCGCCCCGGCGGCCGCGAACCGGAGCAGCACACGCATGGGCGTGCCCCCCGGCACGGCCCAGACGGCGTGACGGCACTTCGTCCAGCCCCGCGCGCTGAAGATCAGCCGCTGGTTCACGGCATGTTCGCGGACGGACGCGAGATCGAGCAGCGCCACGGTGGGCAATCCTCGGCTTCCACCGCTCTGGAGCGGCACGTGCGCGACCGCGAAAGGATTCCGCAGGCGACTCGGATCCACCACGACGGTGGCACTCCCGCGCACCGCGGGTCGCCGGCCCTTGAACTCGTCCACGGTGAGATAGACGCCCTGCCGGAGCAGAGCACCGAGGGCTCCCTCCACGCCATCGCCGTTGACGAGCTTCTCCAGATCCCCGTACTCGCAGCCCGCGAGGTCCAGGAGCTGGCGATAGGGGCTTGCGGCATCGGCGTAGATGATCCGACGGGCCAGGGTGAGGAAGCTGGTCTCCCGGTGCTCGAGACGTCGGCGAAGGACAGCGCGAGCCTCCTCCAGGCTGACCGGGTGCCGCAGGAAGGCCGGGAGGCGAGCCAAGAACCTCGCGCCGACGAGAGCGTCCTTCAGTGAGCTCGGGCCGAGCGACTTCACCGGTTCAGCCTCCCCGGCACCATAGGACACCGGCCGATGGGTCACAAGTGGGTTCGCTGTCGCAGGGGGTCGTCCGAGACGGGTTGCAAGCATCGCGAGCGTCGCCAGGGATCGCGGGTCGGTTTCGCCGAAATCGCGCAGGTAGCGAGCCACCGCGACGACCGCGGCCGCCCTCGGCGATGGTTGACATGGAAAGGGCGCGCGTGGGAGCCTCGGCCCGGCGAGTCCATCCTGGTTTCGCTACCCGCGAGCGAAGCCGCGGCCGAGGCACCGATCCGGGATGGCCATGGACGCGATCGGGGCCCGGAGATTCCGGGGAACACCCGTCACCGACTGTCACCGCGGAGGATTCGATGCGATTCGCAGCGCAACGCTCGCGCCAGGAGGTGGCGCCCCGCTCGCTCGACGTGTGTGTCGTCGGGGCCGGACTCTCCGGGCTCGTGACGATCAAAGAGCTGCTCGACGAAGGGCATCGTGTGACGTGCTTCGAGCACGAAGCGCAGGCAGGCGGCAACTTCAACTATCCGACCGGCGCGGCGTACGACACGATGTACCTGACGACGTCCCAGTATTTCACCGCCTTCTCCTCCTTCCCGCCTCCACTCGACCAGACGCCGCGTCACTGGTCGCGACGGGAGTACGCCCAGTACCTGCACGACTTCTCGATGGAGTTCCAGCTGCTGCGCCACATCCGATTCGGCATCGAGGTCGTCACCGTGCGACGCGTTCAGGACGGCTCCAGCGAGAAGTTCCTCGTCGAGCACCGGGACTCGAAGACGGGGCTGTCGACGCGGACCGCGTTCGACGCGATCGCCATCTGCACGGGACCACACTCGGTCAAGACGCCGCGGGTCCCGAGCCTTCCGGGCGCGGCCAGATTTCGCGGCCGGATCGAGTACGCGACGTCGTACAAGTCCCCGGAACCGTACCGCGGAAAGCACGTCGTGTGCATCGGCCTCGGCGAGACGGCCGCCGACGTCACCGGCCAGATCGCGGACGTGGCCGCCTCGTGCTGGGCGACCTTTCGTCACTACCCTGCGGTGCTGACGCGCTACATCGAGAAAAAAGCTGGGCGCTTTCCCAATGACGCCATCTTGGCGCGCCTCGTGCACGCCGTGCCGCGTGCCGTGATCAACCGCATGCAGCTGCGCCGTGCCCGACGCACCCTCGCGGCTCCTCCCGGGAGGGCCAGCGCGCGGGATCGCCTCATCGCCGAGTGGCGGATCAAGGGCGGAACCCCGGGGCATCAACCGCTGCAGAAGAACGACGAGTTCATCGACCGAATCGTCGCGGGGACGTTACAGGTGAAGCCGTGCGGGATCGAGCGTCTGGAGGAGGACGCGGTCGTGTTCAGCGACGGCAGCCGAGTGAAGGCCGACGTCGTGATGTGCTGCACTGGCTTCGACGAAAACAATCCCCCGGTTCTGGTCGAGGGCACCAAACCCTTCACCGTCAGACAGCTCTACAAGCACGCCTTTCACCCGGACTTCGGCGGACGGCTGGCGTACGTCGGGTGGGCCCGGCCGGTACAGGGCGGCGTCCCGGCGTGCGCCGAGCTCCAGGCGCGATACTTCGCGCTGCTGTGCAGCGGCCGGAGATCGCTTCCCGAGCCTGCCGACTTGGGCCGTCTGATCGAGAATGACCGGGAGCGCGAGGAGCGCTCCTTCTACGCCCGCAAGGATCTGGGGACGCTCTGCAGCTACACGACCTACCTGGACTCCGTGGCCGAGCTGATCGGATGTCGGCCCCGGCTGCGAGATCACCTCTTCGAGCCGAAACTTGCCTATCGCTTGCTCGGTGGGTCGAACATCGCTGCCGCGTATCGGCTACGCGGGCCTCACGCGCAGCCGGAGCTGGCGAAGAGGCTGATCCTCCGTCTGCCCGTCCTCTTGAGCCCCGTCCAGATGGTAGGCTTCGGCGTTCTGAGCGTGCTCACGCGGGCCGGGGTGCTCAAAGAGCCGAAGCACCCGAGCGGTCCCGATGATCGCGCGGCTCGGATGCCGGCCATGGCCACTCGGAACGCCGCCGGATAGGATCGGATCTACCGACCCCGGGCCTGTGAGTGTTGATTCGGCCGGGCGAGGCCGCCCTCGATTCCCGAATCCGCGGGGGGCCTTCCCTAGTCCAGCGCCGTCAGCAGGCGACGCTGCGCCTCGAGGCGCTTCGGCCGCTCCTTCGCGAATCGCGTGACCCCGGCGAGGATCGACTCGGCGTCGAGGTGCGCCTCGGCGATCACGTCGGCCTCGAGCCCGCCGGTCAGCCACTGGTTGTCCCAGTCGGCCGTCAGCGAGTAGTCGTCGGTGAGCGCGCCGACGTTCCGGAGCGGCCACATGCGGCGCGTGCCGGACATGACGAACATGAGGTCCTGCTTCGCCTCGGGCGGCAGGACGGCCCGCTGGTACGCGGCCGGCTGCCGGTCGAACAGGTCCTCGCTGATCGCGGCGATGACCTTCACGTTGACGCCGGCCTGCTCGAGGCGCGGCAGCACGCTGACCAGGTTGAACGTGGCGCTCGAGCCCTGCGCGACCACGTAGCCGTGTCGCGGCCCGGGCGCGAAGTCGCGAACGACGTACAGGCCCTTCGCGGCCGCGCGGAGGTCCGTATCGGCGAACTTGGTGCGGTCCGCGACCTTGAAGTCGGGCCGCGCCACCTCGATGACGATGACGCCGACCTTCTTCTCCCGCGCCGCGATCTCGGCCGCCGCGAAGTACCCGGGCGCGACGTCGTTGTAGTCCCAGAAGCTCAGGTGGATCGTCTGACCGCGCGGGAACAGCTTCCACACCTGCGGCGCGAAGATTCCGAAGTGGGTGCGCGCGTCCGCCGCGGTCTCCGGGCCGGAGTGCCCGGCGAGTATGTGGAGCACCCCGGTGCGGAACTTGCTGTCCTGGTTCTGCTGGCTCCACACGCGCGCGGGCAGGTACATGAGCGGCGTGAACGCGCCGTAGGTGCCGCTGAACGCCCACACGCCCGCGAACTTGTCGGGGTCGACCGACGCGCTCTGGCTCACCAGACCGATGGCCGTCGAGGCGTTGCCCGCCTCCTGGATCGCCGCCTTGAGGCGCGTGCCGAGCGGGTTCGTGTCGGGGTCGTAGTGGCCCCAGATGCTCCCGTGCTCCAGGTTGACCGACTCCGACAGGTCCGCGGCCAGCGTGAGCGCGCGGTTCTCGGTCACGTAGTTCAGCCACTTCACGATCTCCGAGATGCCGCGGCGGGCCCCCGCGACCTCGCCGTACTTCCGGAACAGCGCGACCTTGAGCTGCTTCTCCGCCCCCGACACCGGGTTCTTCACCGTCAGGGTCTGCGGCTCCTCGGGCAGGTTCGCGACGCGCAGCCGCTCGTCGAGGAACGGGTCGCGCCGCACGTCGATCCGCACCTTGATGTCGTCGGTCAGCGTGTCGCCGATCTCGACCAGCCGGTCCGCGAGCCACTCGCCCAGTCCGTTCCGCTCGAGCACGGACATCGCCACGTCGATGTTCGTCTTGAACTGGACCAGCCGCTCGCGCGGGTCGGCGACCGCCCCGTCGCGGATCCCGACGAACTTCACCCCGTAGTGCTGCTCGAAGGTCTCGGCGAGCGCCACGAAGTAGTCCGAGTTCATCTTGAAGGCGTAGGGGTGGCTCGGGAACCCGACGATCTGGTCCGCGTGCGGGAGCTTCCCGTTCACCGCGCCGGGCCAGTACCCCTTGATCGTCTTGCCGAAGACGATCATCGGCCGGCGGTCCCGCGGGTCCCACTCCTCCATCTGCCGCAGCACCCGGACGATCTGGTCGTAGTCGTGCCCGTCCGGGATGGAGAAGACGTTCCAGCCGTAGGACGTCCACTGGTCCATCAGGCGGTAGCCGTCGAACTTCCGGTTGACCACGCCGCCGATCAGCGCGTCGTCGATGCCGGCGTTGTTGTCGGAGAAGAAGATCCGGAGGCGCTTGCCGACCTGGAGGGCGATGGCCTGCGTCTTCAGCTCCTGGGCGTGGCCCGCGCACATCGCGAACTCGCCCTCGAAGGCGATCACCTTGGGCGACCCCGGCGGCGCGCCGATGAAGTCCCAGAACGCCGCCTTCCCCGCGGCGGTGGCGATCCCGACGCCCGAGGGGCCGCCGTTGACGTCGTTGGTCACGTCCGTCGACTCGATGTGCCCGGAGAGCGAGCGGATGCCGCGCCCCCTGGCCTGGGCGAAGAGCGCGTGGTCGGCGAGCCCCTGGTCCTGGAGCAGGGTCCGGAGCGCGCCGGCGCCGCGCCGGAAGCCGAGGGCGTCGACCGAAAGCATCGTCGCGTCGGGCGCCACGTGATAGCGGCGATCGCCCGTCGCCTCGTGCCGCCGGTACAGCGCCTCGCCCATGATCATCCAGAGGGCGTAGCAGGTCGGCGCGCAGTGACCCGCCGCCAGCATGAACTTGTCGGCGTACGGGTGCTTCTGCCGGCGGTAGTCGAAGCGGAGGCCGCCCGAGGCCGGGCCTGCCAGGTGGGTGGCGACGTTGAAGGGCGTGTACGCCGTCGGCCCGCCGAAATGCCCGGTCTGCGCGTAGTTACCGAGCAGCGTCAGCGTCATGCAGGTCATGTAGCCGATGTCCTCGAGGCGCTCCCGCTCCGAGGGTGCCTTCGATGCCCCGACCGACGCTGGCGAGACTCGACTCATGTCCGTGTCCTACCCTTCCTGTGTGAACGACGTTCAGCCCGAGGATCCATGGGGCGCCCGCGGCACTCCCCGGGCGCGCGCGGCGATGTCCGAGACTGTTCGAGGATTTTACCCGAAGTCGGGCAGGCCTGCCGACCCGGCCCGGGGGCCGATCCGGCCACGCGGGGCCCGGTCCCCGCCGCCGCCCGCCACCGGGCCCGGGCCCTCTGCTACACTGGCGGGACCCCACCCAAGGAGGGCTCGAGCATGGCAGGCGGAGCGCCGAAATACGCGTGGATGAACGGCAAGGTCGTCCCCTGGGACCAGTGCGTGGTGCACGGCCGGAGCGCCGGCGGCTTCATGGGCAGCAACGTGTTCGAGGGGGTCCGGGCCTACTGGAACGCCCGGCAGGGCGAGCTGTTCGTGTTCAAGCACGAGGAGCACCTCCAGCGGCTCGCGCGCTCGATGAAGACCGTCCGGCTCGAGGTGCCGTATACGCTCCGCGACATCGAGCAGGGGGCGATGGACCTCCTCCGGGCCAACGAGTTCCGCGAGGACGCCCATTTCGTGCCGGTGGCGTTCTTCGGGATGGGAGCGCAGAACTTCAACACGCTCGGGCCGACGATCGACAACGGCGTCTACATCACGGCGGTGCCCTGGCCCCAGCCGGCTGCGCTGTCGAACGGCGTGGCGGCCTGCGTCGCCTCGTGGCGGCGCATCAGCGACGACAGCGTGCCTCCGCGGCTCAAGGCGGGCGCCAACTACCAGAACAGCCGCCTCGCCCAGACCGAGGCCAAGGTGAACGGCTACGACACCGCGATCATCCTGAACCACCGCGGCACGGTGGCGGAGGGGCCCGGCGCCTGCCTGATGATGGTGCGGGACGGGAAGCTGGTCACGCCGCCCGTCACCGCGGGCATCCTCGAGAGCATCACCCGGTCCACGCTGATGGACCTCGCGGTCCGGGAGCTCGGCATCGACGTGGTCGAGCGGGAGATCGACCGGACGGAGCTCTACGCGGCGGACGAGGTGTTCATGTGCGGGAGCGGCCTCGAGGTGCTGCCCATCACCTCCGTGGACCGTCTCGCGGTCGGGGAGGGCGCGCGCGGGCCCGTCACCCGGCGCATCCAGGACGTCTACTTCGCCGCAGCCCGCGGCGAGATGCCGGCCTACCGGCAGTGGCTGACGCCCGTGTATCGCGCGACGCGCCAGCCGGTGCTGGCCGGCTAGCGTCCCGATCCGCCGCGACGGGATCGGGCGCGGCGGTGGCCGCGCCCAGCCCGACCAAGCGTCAGGACGGGGCGGCGGCGCGGAAGCTGAACGCGGGGTCGAGGGGCGGCAGCGGGGCGCCGAAGAACAGGCGCCGCTGGAGCCGGGGAAACAGCCCTGAGCGCACCGCCAGCGGCAGCACCTGCCGGACGACCCACCGTGTCATCGGGCTCCGGCTCCCCGACCCGAGGAGCGTCTGGCCGGCCCGTCGCTGGAGCGCGTGGAGCGTCCGCACGTCCGGCTCGCGGATCGCCTGGACGCGGGCGAGGGCGTCCTGCGGGATCGGCCCGTGCCCCAGCCGCGGGTAGATCTCCTGGGCGGCGATCGCGGCCGTCGACAGCGCGACGTTCACGCCGATCGCGCCGGCCGGGCTCATCGTGTGGGCGGCGTCGCCGATCAGGAGCGCGCCGTGGCGCGCCCATTCGCGTACCAGCAGGATCACGGCCGGCAGCGGGAAGAACGGGGTGAAGTCGCGGAGGCCGGCCGCGAAGTCCGCGAACAGGGGATCCAGCCGCCGGATCCGCTCGGCGACGGCCGGGACGCCCTCCTGGCGCCAGCTCCGCCAGACCTCCTTCTCGAGGAGGAGCCCCACCTGGATCTGGTTCGGGTACTTCGGCAGCATCAGGAGCGGGACCTTGCCGATGGAGAAGTAGATCGTCCGCGGCCAGTCCGCGGGCGGGTCGACGACGAACCAGATCACGTCGAAGTCGTCGTGCTCGTACTCGGTGACGAACCCGCCCAGGCGCCGGATCGTGGAGTGACGGCCGTCGGCGCCGACAACCACGTCGGCCCGCACCTCGAACGCCTCCGCCCCGTGCCGGCGGCCCCGGACCCCCACCACGGCGCCGCTCTCCACGACCAGCTCCGTCACCCGCGCGCCCATCCAGCACTGGAACCCGGGGTAGAGCGCGCCCTTCCGCTGGAGGGCGTCGAGGAAGACCGGCTGGGGCATCCAGATCGCGTAGGGATACTCCGGGACGACCCGCCGGAAGTCGAAGCCCCCGGCGGGCTTCCCGTCGACGAGAAGCCGGCCGACGGTCAGGGTGATGTGCGGCTGCGCCTGGACGTACTCGAGGAGTCCGATCTCGTCGAGGAGCCGCGCCGTGCTCGGCTGCAGGACCTCGCCCCGGAACTCGCGGTCGAAGTTCTCATGCCCCTCGAGCACGACCACCCGGGCCCCGCGCTTCGCCAGGAGCAAGCCGAGCAGGAGCCCGGCCGGGCCGCCGCCCACCACGCAGACGTCGACACGCGACTCCGCCATGCCGATTCCCTGCGTCGATCATAGGGCGCGGGCCCGCCCGGCGGAAGGGCCGCGCCTACAGGAGGCGACGGACTCCGGTCAGCGCGGCGAAGGGGGCGAACACGCGCAGGTTGTTGCTCCCGGGATCGAGCGGCACGAAGAAGAGGCCCGCGCGATGCCGGTCCAGCTGTCGCGTGTGCCCGACGAGCTCCTCCCCGTCCCGGAAACGCACGCTCACCTTGCGAGTGTCCGGCGGGCGGGGCTGGTAGAGGTCCTTGGACTCGTCGCGGCTCGGGTCGCCGTCGAAGCTCCGCACGAAGAACACGGCCTTGAGGTCCGTCATGGCGACCTCGACCCCGTCGCTGTCCGGATCCGACAGCGGGGCGACCCGGAACGTCGGCTGCTCCGGGTCGAGGTCGGCGTAGCCCTTCAGGACTCGCCCGTCCGCATACCGGACGACGACCCGCCCGGGACTCCGGCTGACCCAGAGCCGGCGGCGCCGCGGCGGCGCGGGCTCGTCGAGGGCGGCGGGCCCGCGCCGGCCGACACGGTCCCCCTCTGCGGCCATGTCAATTCCACCGTAGCAGGCCCTTCGGGCGCGGCCCGCAGAATTGTGCCGGCCCCAGCCAGACCGGACCGCGTCGAGGACGCGCCGGGCGCGGCGCGCTACTCGGCGTCGGCCGCGCGATCCGGCCGACAGACCCCCTCGATTCCGGACCCTCGATGCGGCCGGACGTCGGCGCCCCGGAGCGCGTCGCCGACGCGCACGGCTTCCCGCCGGAGCCGGAGCCCCACGACTCGCACCAGCATTCCGATGCCCTCCTGATGCCCCACCCGCCGCGCGGATCCGATGGCGCGACGGAGCCCGGAGCCCAGCCCCGCACCCCGGTCTCTCTGCCCCTCCGCCGGGACTCGCCCCGGAGGGCGCCGAGGGCCCGGCGCCGTCAACGCGCGACGACACACGGGTCCGGCTTCCTCGCACAGGGCGTGATAGACCTCGGCCACCTCGGTGGGCCACGCCCCGGCGCCGGGGCCCGCGTGCCAGCCGTCGCCAGGCGAGACGATCGCGCAGGCCCGGGCGATCGTCTCCGGGGATAGCGAGAGCCCCAGGGCGCCCGTCACGCGCTCGAGCTCCGCCGGCGCGTCGTGGAGGTACGCGGCGTAGTGCGTCACCACGCGACGCTCGACCGGCGTGGCCGCCAGCACCTGGCGGTTGTACGCCAGCCAGAGCGCCCAGCCGTCGACGCCCGGACGGCGGCCGCGACGACCGAGCGAGGCGACGATCTCGGACGGGTCGCGGACACACACCACGACGCGAAGGTCCGGGATCATCGCGAGCCAGAACGGCAGGGTCAACGAGTTTCGCGGATCCTTCCAAAACCAGGGCTCCCGGCCGCGATAGCCCGCGAGCAGCCTCTCGGCGCGCTGGCGGAGGCGGGACAGCCGCGGGCTCGACGCCCAGCCGGGGGGCAGGACTGGTGGCCGATCCCAGAACCCGCCGAACCGGGCCAGGATGTCGTCGTTGAGGCGCAGGAACTGGAGGTTTTCCCCGAACCCGTCGGCATTGTCCGGAGCCGGCGCCACCAGCTGGGTCGGCGGGCCGCAATAGAGACCGCTCGCCGCGAGGAGCCGGGCGACCAGCGAGGTACCGGAGCGATGCATGCCCGCGACACACGCCGCCGGCATCAGGCGCCTCTCAGCCCCGGCACCAGTGCGTCAGGTCGCGGCCCAGCATCGCGCCGAGCCGCGTCACCTCGGGGAGGACGTCGGCCTGGAGTCGCCGTCGCAGCTCCGGGGCCATCGGCGCCCGCGGCGCCGCGCGGCTGTTCAGGCGCCGGAGCCGCGCCAGGAGACCGGCGCGCGCGGGCCGGTCCAGCACGGCGCGGCCAAGCCACCGGAGTGCGCGAGGCGGCTCGTGGATGGCGCGGGCCAGTCGCGCGCTTCGCGACCGCCGGTGGGCGTTCTCTGCGCCGACCGCGCCCGCAACGTCGGACCGAACGCCCAGGAACTCGAGCGTGGCCCGGCCGACCGCCGCGGCGTCCGCCCGGAGGTCGTCGTAGACGATCACGTGGACGCGGGCGCGGCCGAACGCCTCGAGGTAGCGGGCCAGCTGGTCCGGGTAGCGAACGACCGAGCGATACAGGCCGGCGTCCCGCATGCCGCGGCGGGGCAGGCCCTGGCCGGCGCGGCGCGCGGGCTCCGCGTCCAGCGCCGCCGCGAAGTCGGCGACGTCCTCGCTGCCCTGGAGCCGCCGCTCGGCATGGAGGGCCTGCATGACGTCGACCGGATTCCGCAGCATGACGATGATGCGCGCGTCGGGGCTGAACCCCCGGATCTCCGTCGCCGCTCGCGTCGAGTAGAGATACCAGACCGACCCTTCCCCCGCGAGACGGTGGTCACGCGCCCCGGCGAAGCACGCGAGGTACTCAGGCTCGCCGAGGGGCGCCCGGTCCGCGAAGCAGAGGTCCGTCCCGAAGAAGTGCGGCTCCTTGAGCGGCGACATGAAGATATCGGGATGCCGCCCGAGATAGGCGTACAGCGCGGTCGTCCCGCACTTGGGCGCTCCCACGATGAAGAGGTCGGGCCGTCTCATCCGGCGCCCTCGGCGACGCTCGAGCGCGGCGGCCGGCCCACTGTTGGGGCGCGCCGGGGCGCGCTGGCCGCGGCCGGCGCGGGACGGCCGATCACCGCCCGGAAGAGCGCGACGTACCGCTCGGCCGTCATCCGCCACGTGAACTGCCGCGCGCGCAGAAGCCCCCGCTCGCGCAGCGAGCCATGGAGCGTCGCGTCCCGCATCCGCTCCATGGCGCCGGCGATCGCCGACGCCGAGCGCGGGTCGACCAGCAGCGCCGCGTCTCCCGCGATCTCCGGACACGCGCTGACGTCGGATGTGATCACGGGGCATCCGCACGCCATCGCTTCCAGGATGGGGTGCCCGAAAGTCTCGTGCAACGAGGGAAACACGAGGGCCCGCGCCCCGCGGTACCAGCGCGCCAGGTCGGCATGGGCCAGCGTCTCGGGAATCAGGCGCACCCCCTCGATCCCGGCCGGCCCTCCGGGCCAGCCGGGGACGACCGCGACCAGGTCGGGCCGAGTGGCCCGCGGGAGGCTCGCGTAGGCGGCGAGCAGGGCCGTGAGGTTCTTCCGCGGCGAGTACTGCGCCACCGTGAGGAAGTACGGTCGCGCGCCCGTCGTCGGCGGGCCCTCGCCGTCGGGCCGGAACGTGGCCAGCGAGACGCCCGGATAGATGCGGTGAAGCCTCGCCGCCGGCACGCCGAAGACCTGCCCGACCTCGCGCATCCCGAAGTCCGACACGCCCACGACGACGCCGTTGACGCGGGTGTTGAGCCAGCGCCAGTCCCTCCGCGCGCGGCGCTTCCGGAGCTGCCCCCCCAGCGCCCGCGCGCGAGTCCGCCAGACGTCGCGCCACGCCAGGACGAACGCCGCGGCGCCGTGGGCCGTCACGACGATCGGGGCGCTGGCCGGCAGGTCCCGCAGGCGGCGCGGCCCGCGCGTCCCGGCAATCCCCGGATCCCAGAGCAGATCCGCGCCGGGAGGCGGGCATGCGCCTTCCGGGACGGCCGTCGGGGTGCAGCCGAGCGGGGCGAGCTCTCCGACGATCGCTTCTCGCGCGTGGGCGAGACTCAGCGCGTCGCGCGGCCGCGTGACCACGGCCACCGCCAGCGGACGGTCGGCAGCGGGGAGACCGGCGGCCGCGCCTCTCATCGCGTGCGGGGTTGCGCCGAGGCGGGCGCGGACTCCGCCGAGGTGCCCGCGGACGCCCCGTCGAGCGCGAACCGATACGCCGCCAGGAGCGCGGCCGACGTGCGCTCCGGCGAGAAGTCGCGCGCCATCTTCGCCCGACCGTACGCGCCCATCTCTCGCGCCCGATCCGGCGAGTCGAGAATGGCCCGGATCCGGCCACACAGCTCCTCTCGCTCCTGGCTCTCGAGGAGAAAGCCGTTCCGGCCGTCCTCGATCACGTCGGGCACGCCGCCCACGTTCGTGCCGATGACGGGAACGCCGTGCGCGGAGGCCTCCATGAGCATCCGCCCCAGGGCCTCGTAGAACACGCCCGCCATGATGACGACGTCGGCCGCCGCGTAGTACGGGCCGAGCGCCTCGTTCGTGATTGCCCCCAGGAACCGCGCGCGCGCCCCGAGCCCGAGCGCGGTCGCCTCCGCCCGCAGCGCGGCCTCGTGGCGTCCCCGTCCGATCACGAGCAGCGTCGTGCCCGGGAGCGCCGGCATCGCGCGGATGACGTTCTGGACGCCCTTCTCCTCGACGAGCCGCCCGGCGTACATGAGCACACCAGCGTCGCGGGGGATCGCGAGCGCCGCCCGCGCGCTCTCCGGGACCTCCGCCGGAACGCGAACCGCGTTGGGGACGACCCGGACGCGATCGGGCGGAAAGCCGAACCGCACGAGGTCCCGAGCCAGCCCCCGGCTGATCGGGAGGAACGCCGACGCGCCCCGGACGCTCCGCGCGAGCTGCGCCATGTGCGGATAGCTGTAGAGCCAGAACAGGACCGCCCGCGCGTGGCCGCCGAGACCGCGCCCGCCGCGCCAGTCGAGGATGGCCCGGAGGCGCCGGAGGCCGCGGCAGCCGAGGCAGTCCCGCCCCGCGCGATCCCGCCCGATGCTGGTCGGGCAGAGTAGATGCGGCTCGTTGACCGTCACCACATACGGGAGCCGCCGGCGCCGGGCGGCCCGCGCGACCCCCGGCACGGCGCGGCTGCCGAAGGCGTGCAAGAGGCCGGGCCGGAACTCCTCGAGGACCGATCCGAGCCCCCGTCCGATCTCGTGGTGGAGCCACTGGCGCTCCGCGAACGGTCCAGCCCCCGGGAGACTCCGCATCGGGAGCCGCGTCAACCGGACGCCGTCGAGGAGCTCGTCGCTCCGCGGCCGGCCGCGCACGAAGCTGACGACCCGCACGTCGGCGCCAGCCTCCACCAGCGCCCGGGCCTGCTCGCGCACGCTGATCGGCCCGCCGCCGATCGGGTCGGACGACGACACCTCGGGATGACACCGGAAGGAGACCAGGAGGACCGGCGGGAGCGGCGTCATCGCTGGCCCGAACCGGGCCCGCCGTCGAAGCGCAGCGTGAATCGCACGGCGCCCGCCACGACCGCCAGACAGCCCGGCTCGGGGCAGGACGCGGTGGGCGGCGGCGCGACCGGCTCCCCCGGGACCTCGGCGGACAGCGCGTGGCAGGCCAGGGCCGGATCCGACGCCGACCGGGCCGTCGCGTCGACGAGGTCCACGCGGACCGCGCGACCGCGCGGGTTGGTGACCGTCGGGCCCATCCGCGGCGCGACGGCGAGCCCGGACGAGACGTGGAGGACCGTGGCCACGACGGCGCCCCCGGGCCCGGCCGCTCGCACCTGCCCGGACGGCGTCACCGACACGGTCCAGCCGTCGTCGGCCCGGAAGGCCGCGGCGACCAGGCCCCGCACGGTGAGGCCGCGGTGGGCGCCGACGGGCCGGACCCGAGTGGCGACCACGACCGTCCGGCCCACGAACGCGTACAGGCGGTCCACGTCGGCGCCACCGTACCGGTGGCGCAGGTGGATCGTCGGTACCGGCCCGGCGACGGCCCGGAGCGCGCCACGGCCGAAGGCCGCGGCGTCGCTGACGAGCGGCAGATCCGTGATGGCCCCCGGGCCGGCGGCGGGCGGGTGGTCGAGGATGGGCAGGAGCGCGCCGCGGCCGGCGAGCCCTAGCTGCGCGAGGCCCGCGACGCCGGTCCGATGGGTCCGGCCGCTCCAGAGGTAGGAGGGCGCGCAGCCCGAAAAGACGACGCCGTACAGGTCGTCCGTCCGGACCGCCGCGAAACCGGAGTCGTCGAGGACCCGCAGGTAGCCGGGCCGGTCCATCGGCAGCGGCGCCTCCTCGATCGGCGCCTCGTGCAACCGCGCGGCCTTCTGGAGGAGCGTCGCGACCAGCGCGTTGTACGGCGTCTCGCAGTGGTTCCAGGCGACGCGCTCGGCGACGAGCCGGTTCATCGCGGTGGGGAGCATCCCGTCGGGCTGCTGCCAGGGCGCGAGCTGCTCGGCCAGGAGCCGCGCGCCCCGCCGGTACGCGCCGGCCTCGGCCGGATGGTAGGCGCGCAGCCGGGCGGCCGCCTCGAACGCGAGCACGGCGCTCGCCACGTGGTAGACGTTGTTCCCGCCGCGCCCGACGTAGGCGATCTCGCCGTCCGGGGTCGTGAGCGCGAGCGAGAGGGCCGCGCCCGCGAGGAACCGCCGGCACGCCTCGGGATCGTCCCGCCACGCCAGCCCCTGGGCCAGCGACGCGAGGCTGTACTGGTGGTAGGTGAGGTCGTGCGCGTCGGGATAGTGGACGTAGTTGTCCTGGATCAGACCCTCCGCGGTCTGGTCGCGCCGCACGCGCGCCAGGCACCGCTCGATCGACGCCTCGTCCTCGGTCGCCACCGCGGCGCGCGCCGCGCGCCAGTGGAATCGGAGCGCGAACACGTTGGTGGGGTTGTAGGTGCCCTCGGCGAACCGCCCGATGAGCGCTCGCGACACCGCCAGCTCGTCGGCGTCGAGCAGGCCGGCCGGCGCGAGCAGCGACTCGACCGTCTCGAGGAATGCGGGGTTCTTGAAATCCGAGTGGTGGAACGCGAACGCGGTGGCGGCGTACTGCGGGTAGACGCGACGGACAAAGGCGAGAGCGGCCCGGGCCGCCTCGAGGTACGCCGGGCCGCCTCCCTGCCGGTAGTGCCAGGCGAAGGCGTAGGCCGCGTATGCGTCCGCGTACTGGTTGCCCGCCACCTGCGGGGGCAGCCGCACGCCCTCGCTGTTCAGGTGACGGTCGTAGATGCCGCCCGCGTCGTACGCCTCGAGATCGAGCCGGCGGCCCGCCGGGTCGATCCGCCGGAGGCGCCACGTCACGCCCTCCACCTCCGAGAGCTCGAACGCAGGCAGCCGTTCGAACCGCAAGAGCCGCGCCTTCACCATCGCGCGGGCGGTTGGCCGGAACCGACGGAGCCCGGCCTTGAGCCAGGCCACGGGCCCGCCGGCCGGCGGCCGGACGCCGCGGAACCCGGGCAGGCCGCTGACCCGCCCGACAAGGTCCACGCGGAAGAGCTCGCCCTCGCTCAGCGGCCCTCGTCGCTCGCCCCGGTGCTCGCTCCACACCCGCCACGCGCCGCCCTCGGCGCGAGCAATGAGCGGGACGGAGAGTGGCTCGGCGCTGCCTCGAAGCGGCCGCGTCGTGAGCGTTCCCGAAAGCTCGCCACCGGGCCCCGGTGCCAGCGCGACGACGCTGTCCACCGTGGTCACCTGGCTCGTGAACAGGAACTCGACGAGCCGGCGGGTGAGCGGCTCGTACGCCGCGAAGCCGGCAGGACACCCGGCTCCGGGTACGGGAGCCGTCCGGAGTTCCCGGAGCGCGGGCAGTCCCGGTGATCCGTGGCGGTCGGCGCTCACGGGAGGCGGATCAGCGGCCCGACCTCGCCGCGCGTCGCTGTCCCCGCAACGAACCGCGCGTGGCCAGGGGGAGGAGGAGGTCGCGGGCGCGAGCGGCGGCGCGGCCGGGCGGCGAGCATGCCCTACTCTACCGCCGCCCCGGGACGCGTTTCGAGCCGTCCGGTCGCCGTCGGCTAGACTGGATACATGCGATCCACGTGGCGCGGCACCCGCGGGGGTGGCGGCACGGCCCTCCTGCTCGCGCTGGTCCTCGCCGCCCCCGTCCTGGCCCAGCAGCGAGCTGAAATCCGCGTGAAGGTCGTCGGGCTCCGATCCGATCAGGGCGAGCTCCGGTTCGCCCTGTACGACAAGAAGGCGACCTTCGCCACGAAGGACGGTCCCCTCGTGAGGGGCGCGCACCCGATCCGGAACGGGCGGTGCGAGTTCGTGATCCCGGACGTGCCGTACGGCAGCTACGCCGTCATCGTCGGCCACGACGTGAACCACGACGGCAAGATCGACGAGAACCCCTTCTCGTCGGAGCTCAAAGGCATCTCGAACTACACGGGCAAGATTCTCTGGTTTCCGGACTTCGACAAGGCGCGGTTCCCGGTCGACCGCCCGTCGGTCACGATCGAGATCCGGGTCTACTAGCTCGCGCGCGGGGCGGCCGGGCCGGCCGGCGCCCGGATGACGGGCCGAGTCGGCGATGCTAGGATCGGGCCGTCATTCGACCGCCCGCCCGCAGGAGGACGTGCCGATGGCTCTTCGGTTCCGCCCGCTTCATCCCACGTTCGTCGCCGAGGTCAGCCCCGTCGACCTGCGTCAGGTCCACGACGCGGAGACGCTGGCGGAGATCCGGGGCGGCATGGACGCGTACGCGATCCTCGTCTTCCGGAACCAGCCGTTCACCGACGACGAGCAGCTCGCCTTCGCGCAGCGGCTGGACGGGCAGCTCCACACGAAGACGGGGACCGCCGCGCTCGGGCTGAACCGCCTCGGCAACGACGCCCTCGTCGACATCTCGAACCTGGATGCGCGGGGAGAGATCACGGCGTCGGACAACCGGCGGCGCGTCTACGCTCTCGGAAACCGGCTCTGGCACACCGACGCGTCCTTCCAGGACCCGGCGGGACGGTACTCCATGCTGTCGGCCAAGGTGATCCCGCCGGTCGGCGCCGACACCGAGTACGCGGACATGCGGGGCGCCTACGACGCGCTGCCCCCCGAGACCAAGGCGCGCCTCGAGGGCCTGCGCGTCCACCACTCGATCGCGTACTCGCGCCAGACGCTCGGCTTCGAGTTCTCCCCGGATGAAGCGGGCCGGCTGGAGGGCGCGATCCACCCGCTGGTGCGCGTCCTGCCGCGCTCGGGGCGCCGCTCGCTCTACCTCGCGTCCCACGCCTCGCGGATCGTCGACTGGCCGCTTCCCGAAGGCCGGCTCCTGCTCCGTGACCTCACCGAGCACGCGACGCAGCCCCAGTTCGTCTACCGGCACCACTGGGCCGTGGGCGACCTGGTGATCTGGGACAACCGGGCCACCATGCACCGGGCGCGGCCGTTCGACGACATGACGCACCCGCGCGAGCTCCGCCGCGTCACGACGCTCGACGTCGAGCCCGCCGCGCGCTGACCCGCGGCGCGCCGGGACCGGGCGCCCTGCGCCTAGCGGGTGAGGTAGGGGATGGTCATCGGCCCTTCGGGGAGCACGGCCACCGGCGCGTCGGACCCGACCTGCCGGAGCTCCTCGGCGAGGCGCGCCCCCACGTCGGCGACCGGCTCGACGTGCGCGCGGCGGAGCTCCTCCGCGGGCATCTCGCTGTAGAGCCCCGCCCGGGCCCGGACGAGGATCATCGCCAGCACCTGGGCCTCCCACTGGTCGAACATCGAGAAGCCCGGCGTCAGCACGGTGTCGAGGATCGCCTGCGGCGTCCGGTGCTCGACGAGCAGCTTCCGGAAGTTCCCGTGCGCCGGGAAGCCGTCGTTACAGCGGGCGGCCGTCAGGATGTACCCGCCGTCCTGGACCACCTGCGCCCCCGCCGACATCCCCTTCACCGTCTGGTAGAGGTTCTGGTCCAGCGGGTAGCCGCCGTTCGTCGTGACCACGATCGGGAACGCCCGGTCGCAGCCGACCATGGCGCTCTCGCGGGCGGCGGCGCAGCCCTCCTCGTGCGCCACGATCGGGTCCCCGCAGTAGAAGCCGGTGATCGCGCGGTCGCGGTTGAGGGTGATGTTGACGCAGAAGTCGAGCGGCAGGAGCGCGCCGTTTGTCCGGATCTGCGCCTGCGTCGGGTTGCCGTCGAGCACGCCCCAGGTCGACCGCGGGTCGGCGATGACCGCGGCCCGGTGGTAGTGCGTGATCGAGTCGATGTCCGCCAGCGCGGGGAAGATTCCCTTGTAGCCGCCGGAGAACCCGGCCATGAAGTGCGGCTCGATGAAACCGACGACGATCCGGCGGTCCGCTTCCACGTACGCCCGGTTGAGGAAGACGGGACGGCCGTCCGGCGCCGCGCCGGCCGGCGCGAGCGCCGACGCGTCGTGGGCCGCGTGGTTGACGATGCGGTACGCCGCGGCCACCTCAGGCCCGACCATCCGCGCGAGCTCGGCCGGCGTGTTGGGCCGGTGCGAGCCCGTGCCGTTGATGATGGTGACGCGCCGGGCCGGGACGTGGGCGAGCTCCGCGAAGAGCCACGGCAGGAGCCGGTCCGACGGCATGGGGCGCGTGATGTCCGGGATCACGACCGCGACCCGGTCCTCCGGGCCGACGAGCTCCCGCAGCGGGCGCGTCCCGATCGGCCGGCGCACCGCGGCGCGGAAGGCGGCCGCCTCGTCGCGCAGCCCGGGCACGTAGCGAGGCTCGATCACGGTGAGGTCCGCCGCGTCGGTGTCGAAGGCGAGGCCGTCCGTGCCGTACTGGAGGCGCAGCCGCCGCATGGGCCGATGATAGCGCACCCGGGGGCCCGGACGCCGCCGCGAGCCGCCATGCTAGAGTCGCCGCACGTGCTCTCGTCATCGCGCCGGGACGCCGCGATCCGCCCCGCCCGCCGACGGACCGGGCGCCGCCGCTGGCTCGCGCCCGCGCTCGCCGCCCTGGCTCTGGTGGCCGGGTGCCAGCCCGCCGACCAGGCCACGAAGGCCCCGCCCGCCGCCGCCCCGACCTTCGTGGGGAGCGCGCAGTGCGCGACGTGTCATCCCGACCAGATGGCCGCCTTCCGCGAGTCGGACCACGCCCGTGCCATGCAGGCCGCCAGCGCCGAGACGGTCCTCGGCAACTTCGACCAGGCGACCGTCAGCCACCGGGGCGTCACGTCGACGTTCTTCCGCCGTGACGGGAAGTTCATGGTCCGAACCGACGGGCCGGACGGCAAGCCCGGCGAGTTCGAGATCACCTACACCTTCGGCGTCAGGCCGCTCCAGCAGTACCTGGTCCCGCGCCCCGACGGACGCCTCCAGGCGCTCGGGCTCGCGTGGGATGCGCGGCCGCGCGCCCAGGGCGGCCAGCGGTGGTTCTCGCTCTATCCCGACGTGACGCTGCGGGGCGGCGATCCGCTCCACTGGACCGGGCGCGACCAGACGTGGAACTTCCAGTGCGCCGAGTGCCACTCCACCGATCTCCGGAAGCGCTTCGATCTCACGAAGAACCGCTACGACACCACCTGGGCGGAGCTGACGGTCTCCTGCGAGGAGTGTCACGGCCCCGGCTCCGCCCACGTCGCCTGGGCCCAGGCGCGGCCGGCCGGCGCCCCCCGCGCGGCGACGGGAACGACGGGCCTCGTCGCGCGCCTCGGCCGGGGCGACGGCGCCTGGGTCATGAAGGACCCTCAGCGCGGCATCGCCGAATGGACGGGGCCGGCCCGGTCCTCGGCGGAGGTCGACGTATGCGCGCGCTGCCACGCGCGCCGCCGGCCGATCGTGGACCCGCACCCCTACGGGCGCCCGTTCCTCGACACCCACGTGCCGGCGCTCCTCGACGCGCGGCTCTACCACCCCGACGGGCAGATCCTCGGCGAGGTCTACGAGTGGGGCTCGTTCCTCCAGAGCCGCATGCACCGCGCGGGAGTCACCTGCTCCGACTGCCACGAGCCGCATCGCGGGACGCTCCGGGCGCCCGGCAACGCCGTCTGCGCCCAGTGCCACCTCCCGGCGAGGTTCGACGCGGCGGCGCACCATCACCACGCGCCGGGAACCGAGGCGGCCCAGTGCGTCAGCTGTCACATGCCCGCGCGCACGTACATGGTGGTGGACCCGCGCCGCGACCACAGTCTCCGGATCCCGCGGCCCGACCTGTCGGCGGCGCTCGGGACGCCGAACGCCTGCACGGGCTGTCACCGGGACCGCGCGCCGCAGTGGGCAGCCGACCGCATCGCCGCATGGGGCGGCGCGCCGCGCGCCGCCGGGACGGCCGTCGCCCGGACCCTCGATGCCGCGCGGCGCGGGGCGAGCGACGCCGCGCCCCAGCTGATCGCGCTCGCCAGCGACCGCGACCAGGCGGGGATCGTGCGCGCGACGGCGCTCGCGCACTTCCCGGACTTCGCGACGCCCGGCATGGCCGCGGTCGTCGAGGGCGCGCTCCGCGACGCGGATCCCGTGGTCCGCCTGGGGGCGGTCCGGGCCACCGACGCGCTCCCGCCGGAGCGGCGAGGCGCGCTCCTCGGGCCACTCCTCCGGGATCCGATCCGGGGCGTGCGGATCGCCGCGGCCCAGGGACTCGCGGGCGGGGGCCTCGCGGCGCTCCCCGTCGAGCAGCGCCCGGACTTCGATCGCGTCCTGGCGGAGCTCGTCCAGTCCGAGCTGGTCAACGCCGACCGGCCCGAGGCGCACATGAACCTTGCCAACCTCTACGGGCGGATCGGGCGGCCCGCCGAGGCGGAGTCCGAGCTCCGGACGGCCCTGTGGCTCGACCCGTCGTTCGTCCCCGCGATGGTGAACCTCGCCGACCTCCTGCGCGCCGCGGGGCGCGACGCGGACGGCGAGCGGTTCCTCGAGCAGGCGCTCCGCGCGGCGCCGGACCACGCGGAGGCGCTCCACGCGCTCGGGCTCCTCCGCGTGCGGCAGAACCGGCTCCCCGACGCGGTCGACTTCCTCCGGCGGGCCGCCCGCGCGCGGCCGGACGTCCCGCGCTTCGCCTACGTGTACGCGGTCGCGCTCCACGACACCGGCCGGGCCGGCGACGCCATCGGGGTCCTGGAGAGCGCCCACCGCCAGCGCCCGGCGGACCGCGACGTCCTCGCGGCCCTCGCCACGTACGTGGGCGAGCGCGGCGACACGAAGCGGGCGCTCGGGTACGCCGAGCAGCTCCTGGCCCTCGACCCGGCCGACGCCGCCGCGCAGCGGCTCGTCGAGACGCTCCGCCGCCGCGCCGGTGGCTAGCCGGCCCGCGGGCGCGGCCTTCCCAGCCGCCGGACCCGTGCGCTAGGATTCGGCGTCATGGCCGCGCCGCCGGGTCCGGACATCTCCGCCCGCGAGATCGAGCGCTATCACGCGGCCGCGCTGGAGCTCGCCGACGAGGCGCGGCGGATCGTCGGGCCCGCGGTCCAGCGCGGCCTCCAGGTCGAGACGAAGCGCGACCGCTCGCTGGTCACCGACGTGGACCGCGCGGTCGAGCGGTGCTGGCGCGACCGGCTCGAGCGCTGGTTCCCGGACCACGGCGCGCTCGGCGAGGAGTATCCGCCCGCGCGCCCGACGAGCCCGTTCCAGTGGATCATGGACCCGATCGACGGAACCGAGGAGTTCGTCCACGGCATCCCGACGTTCGGGACCATGCTGGCCCTCCACCACCGCGGCGTGCCCCTGGTCGGGGTCATCGACCATCCGGCGCTCGACATCCGCGTGCACGCGGCGGTCGGCCTCGGCACTCACCGGAACAGCCGGCGGGTCCGCCTCGACGAGGCCCCGGCCGCGGCGCGGCCCGAGGACGTGCGGCTCGTGCTGAGCGCGCGGGTCAACTTCACCCGCCACGTCGACGAGGGGCCGCTCTTCGAAGCGCTCACCGAGACCTACCCGAATCACCGGATCTACCGGGCGGCCTACGCCCATACCGCCGCCGTCAGCGGGGCCGCCGACGCCATGGTGGACATGCACAACCAGGTGTGGGACCTCGCCCCGAGCCAGGTGCTCGCCGAGGAGGCCGGCGGCCGCTACGTCGTCGTGCGCGACTTCGCGGCGCCCGAGGGCCGCATCCTGAGCGCCGTCTTCGGCCGCCCGGCGGTCGTGGACCGCGTGGTCGCCCTCTGCCGCGACCACGGCGCGCGGGAGGCGCGCTAGCGATGCGCCTCGCGAGCGCCGGGCGCCGGGCGGTGGCGGGCGGGAGCCTCCTCCTCGCCCTGTCGGGCTGTGTGCTCCCCCTGCCCGAGAGCGACGGCTCGTCGGCCTCGTCGTCCCCGTCGGTCTACCCGGGGGCCGGCAGCGGCTACACGAGCGTGTTCGGGGGCAACGAGCGTGTCGAGTACCGCGGCGAGCTCCCCTCCGGCACCTACACGGAGAGCTGCCGCGACATGCGGGTCGACCGCGACCGCCTCCGGCTCGAGGCGGAGTGCAAGCGGCGCGACGGGCGCTGGCGCGACACCCGGCTGGACCTCCGCGAGTGCGACCGGGGCATCCTGAACGTGGACGGCTGGCTCACGTGCCCCCGGCAGCAGACGGTGCGGCTGCCCGCCGGCAGCTACCGCGAGAGCTGCCGCGACTTCTCGGTGGAGAACCGCCGCCTCGAGGCGCGCTGCCGGAAGAAGAACGGCGAGTGGCGGGACACCGAGATCGACTTCTCGCGATGCAAGAACCCCATCCGGAACGACGACGGCCGCCTCGTCTGCGGCTGACGTCCCGCCCCGCGCGAGCTGCCCGCGGCTACTGACAGTTCCCGACCCCCTGCCGGAACCGCGCGGGGATCGAGAAGGTCACCGTGAACGTCTTGGTGGCCCCCGGTTGCAGGAGATCCACGTTCTTCGTCACGGTCAGGTTGACCTGATTCGGTGGCCAGGGCCCCCATCGGATGTTGACGCACTGGCAGTTGAAGAGGCACGGCAGCACATCCAGCTCGGCCGGCAGCTCGAGCGGCGCCGTCGGCGGGACCAGCGGACCCGCGCCGAACAGTCCGTTCCGGATCTTCCGCCGCTCGGCGTTCGTGGGCGCGGGCACGATGTTCGTGATGTTGCCGGCGTTCGGCGGGGCCCACTGGAACTGCAGGCGGACGCAGGCGAAGACCTGACAGGAGAGCTGGACCTGAGCCGGCTGGCCGGTGACCGACCCGATCGGGGCGGTGTCGCCCTCGCCCTTCCGTCGTCGTCCCCCACGTTCGCGCCGGGTCACCGGACCTCGCATGGGCTCCTCCGTGAACGGGCTCGGAGCGCGGCGCGGCCCTCGACGTCGCATGCCGGCCCACCGCGGCCCGATGATGGGGGCCGCCGACGGGCAGCGTCAAGGCCGCACGCCTCCCGCGGCCGCGCGCGGGGTAGAATCGCCCCCGGCGTCGCGCCGGGCCCACCGGCCGGCGGGCCACAGCGAACCGGGAGGGTCCATGCGAGTCGGTCGCGTCGAGGCGTTCGCCGTCCGGTATCCCGAGCCGAACAACGACGGCAAGATCCGCGCGCTGACGCTCGTGCGCGTGGAGACCGACGACGGGCTCGTCGGCTGGGGCGAGGCCATCACGGGCGGCCAGGAAACCTCGCTGGCGGTGGCCTTCGTCGTCGAGCGGCGCCTCGCTCCGCTCGTGGTGGGGAGCGACCCGCGCGACGTCGCGGGCGTCTGGAGCCGGCTGCGCGACGCAACCTTCTGGGACGGCAACGGCGGTCTCGTCACGTTCGGCATCAGCGCCGTCGACATGGCGCTCTGGGACATCGCGGGCAAGGCCGCGGGGGTCCCGCTCTACCGGCTCCTCGGCGGCAAGCGTCGCGATCGCGTCCCGGCCTGCGCCTCGACCATCTTCGCCACGAACGACCTCGACCGCGTCGCCCGCGAGTTCCGCGGCTTCGTCGCCGAGGGGTACCGCTACGTGAAGGGCGGCTGGGGCCACGACCTGTCCATCGCCTTCGGAAGCGACGAGCGGCGCGACCGCGCGATCGCCCGAACCGTGCGCGACGCCATCGGGCCCGACGTCGACATGATCGTGGACGTCGCCGCGCTCATGGGCTGGGACTCGAGCCACGCCATCCGGATGTGCCGGGCGATCGACGACGAGGTGCGTCTCTACTGGTTCGAGGACCCGCTGGTGGAGCAAGACCTCGACGGCTACCGGCGCCTCCACGCCGCGGTGGACACGCGCATCTGTACAGGCGAGAAGGGCTGGCACGCGGCGCACTACCGCGGCCTCATCGAGTCGGGCGCGGTCGACGTGATCATGATCGATCCAGGCCGGGCGGAAGGCGTGACGGGGGCCTGGCGGGTCATCGAGATGGCGGCGGCCGCCGGGCTCGCGTGGAACGCGCACTCCTGGAGCAGCGCGCTCAACACGGCGGCGTCCCTCCACCTGGCGGTCGCGGCGTCCAACACGCTTCTCTTCGAGCTGAAGCCGGTGCCGTCGCCCATGCAGCACGAGCTCGTCACGAATCCCATCGGGCACGTGGACGGCTGGGTGGCCGCGCCCGAGCGTCCGGGCCTCGGCGTCACCGTGGACGAGGCGGCGGTGCGCCGGTACCGGTTCCGCGAGGACGCGCTGGGCCGATGAGCAGCGCCGGGCCGGGCGGGCCGACCGGACCGCCCACGGCAGAGTAGAATGGCCCCGGCGTCGGACCGGATGGGCGCGGCGTCATCCGGCGACTCCGAGGAGGAGCGGCCATGGCGAAGTTCGTGATCGAGCCTCACTTCCGGCTCCAGGAGTGGGTGGCCGAGGAGAAGGGTTACTTCGCCGCCGAGGGGCTCGACTACGTCTTCCGGGAGCTGGTCCAGTCCACGGACGGCCAGATTCACAATCGCGGCGACCGGATCGGCGCGTACCAGTCGCTCGAGGCGGGCCGGGCGGCCGACGTGAGCTGCGCCTGTCACTGGACGGTCGGTGTCGCCGCCGCCGCCGGTCACGGCAAGCTCTACCCGGAGGCCTACTCCGTGGCGCCGGCGGGCATCTTCGTCCCCGCCGACTCGCCGGTGCGGAGCCCGGAGCAGCTGGCGGGGGTCCCGATCTCCGTCGGCTACCAGTCGGGCAGCCACTACTCGACGATCCAGGCGCTCGAGCCGTACCTCCGCCTCGACCAGCTCCACCTGTCCTTCAACGACGGCATGCTCTTCCGCCGCATGGAGCTCCTCGTCGAGGGCCAGTCGCCGGCGGCCGCGCTCTTCAGCGGCCCGTACTACTTCGCCGAGCAGCTCGGCTTCCGCAAGATCATCGACACCACGTTCATGATCACGACGATGATCCACGGGGAGCCAGACCCCGAGGACGTGCGGCGGTTCTTCCGGGCCCTCCAGCGGGCGCAGCGCGACATCGACGTGCGGCCTGACCTTTACACGCACTACTACCGCAAGGAGTTCCCGGTCCGCTTCCACCCGCTCATGGACACGCGGCGGTGGGGTCCGGGCGAGCGGATCGTGTTCGAGCCCTACACCAAGGACGTCTTCGACCGGACGGTCCAGTGGATCGCCGAGCACGGCATCTTCGCCCCCGGCAGCATGGGCTCGTGCGACTACGAGCAGTCCATCGCGGGCCCGGCGCGGTAGCCCGCCGGCGGAGGCGCGCATGAGCCCGCCGGGCGAGTGGGACTTCGACGCCGCGGTCATCGGCGGCGGGCCGGGCGGCTCCAGCACGGCGACCGCCCTCGCGCGCCGCGGGCGGCGGGTCCTCCTCCTGGAGCGGGACCAGTTCCCCCGCTTCCACATCGGGGAGTCCCAGCTGCCCTGGAGCAACGAGATCTTCGACGCCCTCGGCGTCAAGGAAACGATCGCCGGCGCCGGGTTCGTCCACAAGTGGGGCGCGAGCTTCTCGACGATGGACGGCGCGAACGAGCAGTACGCCGACTTCGCCCAGGCCTGGGAGACCCCGACCCCTCAGACCTTCCAGGTGCCGCGGGCGACGTTCGACGATCTGCTCCTCCGCCACTCGGAGAAGAGCGGCGTGGACGTCCGCGAGCGCCACCGCGCGCTCGAGGCGATCTTCGACACCGGCGGGGTGACGCTCCGGTTCGCCGATCCGGAGGGCGCGGAGCATTCGGTCCGCGCGGGCGCGATCGTCGACGCCTCCGGCCGGGCCGGGTTCCTCGCCAAGAAGTACGGGCGCCACGCCATGGACCCGCTCCTCCGCAACATCGCGGTGCACTCCCAGTACGAGAGCATCCCGCGCGCCACGGGACGGCGGGCCGGCGACATCCGGATGTTCACGCGCCCCGACATGGGGTGGATCTGGCTCATCCCGCTGTCGGACCGCGTGACCAGCGTGGGCGCCGTGATCCCCCAGTCCGTGCACCGCCGCGAGTCGCGCGACACGCCCGAGGCGAGCCTCGCGCACTACATCGAGAGCACGCCGGGGGCGGCCCGGCTCATGACGAGCGCCCGGCAGGTGACGCCGGTCCGGTTCGACGCGGACTACTCGTATCTCGGGACGGTCATGGCCGGCGACCGGTGGGTCACGGTGGGGGACAGCGCCGCCTTCCTCGACCCCATCTTCTCGACCGGGGTCCTGATGGCGATGCAGGGCGGGCTGGACGTCGCGGCCGCGATCGACGCCGGGCTCCGCGATGGCGACCTGTCGCGGCGGCGCTTCGCCCCGTACGAGCGCCTCGTGCGGACTCGGTACCGCCACTTCCGACGCTTCGCGGTCGGCTTCTACAATCCGAACTTCCGAGACCTGTGGTTCAACCGGAGCGAGCGCGGGGGCATCTACGAGTCGGTGCTCTCCGTCCTGGCCGGCAACTATGCCCCGTCGCTCAGGGTGCGGCTCCGGCTCCACTTCTTCTTCGTGCTGGTCGCCCTCCAGCGCGTGTTCGACATCGCCCCCCGCGGCCCCCGGGCCCCGCAGGAGCGCGGCCGCTAGGCGACACGGACCCAAGGACGCGGCCGGATGGCCCCGCGGCCGCGACGCGAGGAGGCGAGCGGTGGACGCGGTCTCCGACTCGAGCCATCTCTACGCGGTCGAGCGCCGGGCCCGGCACGCCGAGCGTCCGGGCTTCCGGATCTCGGAGCTCCAGATCTCCCCCACCCAGCAGGTGCCCTGGCACTACCACTCCCGCATCCAGGACACGTTCTACGTCCTCGAGGGCCGGCTCCGGCTCTTCCTGCGCGAGCCCGAGGAAGAGGTGCCCCTCGGGCCCGGGGAGACCTACTCGGTCCGTCCCGGGCGCCCGCACCTCGTCACCAACGGGGGCGGCACGTCCGCGACCTTCCTGGTCCTCCAGGGTCTCGGCGAGTACGACTACGTGCCCTTGCCATGACCACGCCCCGCCGCCCCGGCTGGCCACGTCCCGAGGAGCACCGCACGGCCATCGCGACCGACCGCGTGACCACCGCGATGGGCTTCGAGGGGTACCGCGTCGTGCAGCACCGCGGCGTCGTGCGCGGGATCGTCGTGCGCTCGCGGAGCGTCGTGGGGAGCCTGGGAGCGTCGATCCAGACCCTCTTCGGCGGGAACATCACGCTCTACACCGAGCTCTGCGAGCACGCCCGGCAGGACGCCTTCGACCTCATGCTGCGGCACGGCGGCGAGGTCGGCGCGAACGCCATCATCGGGATGCGGTACGACGCGAACGAGATCGCCCCCGGCGTCACCGAGGTGCTGGCCTACGGCACCGCCGTCGTCATCGAGCCGGCCGGCCGCTGACGGTGCTATGCTCGGCGCGCCGGTCGAGACCGCCGGCCCCGCGGAGGCGCTCGTGAACACCAGCTGCGACACGCTCGTCGCCCTCGGCTCCGAGACGCGGAGCGGGCGGACGCTCTTCGCCAAGAACAGCGACCGCCCGGTCATCGAGTGCCAGCCGCTCCAGGCCGTGCCCGCGGGGCGTCACCCGCCGGGCGCGACGGTCCGGTGCACCTACCTCGAGATCCCGGAGGCCCCGGAGACGCTCGCGGTCCTGGGCAGCCGCCCCTGGTGGATCTGGGGATTCGAGCACGGCGTCAACGAGGCCGGCGTCGCGATCGGCAACGAGGCGCTCCACACGCGCGAGACGCCGGCCGAGACCGGCCTCCTCGGCATGGACCTCCTGCGCCTCGGCCTCGAGCGCGGCCGGACCGCCGACGAGGCCAGGCGCGTGATCACGGACCTGCTCGAGGCGCACGGCCAGGGCGGCAGCGCCCAGCACGGCGGCCGCCGCTACTACCACAACAGCTTCATCATCGCGGACCCCGGCACCGCGTGGGTGCTCGAGACCTCGGGCCGCCACTGGGTCGCGCGCCGAGTCCGGGGACGGGCGGCGATCTCCAACCTTGCCACGATCGGCGACGACTGGGACAACGCCTCGCGGGGGATCGAGGCCTACGCGGCGGAACGCGGGTGGTGGACGCCAACGCCGGGCCGCCGCTTCGACTTCCGCGCCGCCTTCGAGAACCCCGAGCCGCGCTACCGGGCGGAGGCGCGCTACGACGCGCACTGTCGGTTCCTGGCCGCCGTCGGCCGCCCCGACGTGCCCGACATGTTCCGGCACCTCCGGGACCACTACGACGGCGGCACGATCCACCGGCCCGGCCGGAAGGACGGCGATCCCGAGGGCTGGTCGGTCTGCATGCATCCGGAGCCGGCGACCGGCGCGACGGCGGCGGCCATGGTGGCGGAGCTCGGGCGGGAGGGACCGGTGATCGCCTGGTGCGCCCAGACGACCCCGTGCACGAGCGTGTTCCTCCCGGTCGCCGTCGGGGCGGCGCTGCCCGAGGCGCTCACGTCGGGGGTGGGCGAGCCCGACGGGCGGTCCGCCTGGTGGCTCATGAAGGCGCTCGGGGACGAGGTGATGCGCGACCCGGTCGGGCGGACGCCCGCGGTCCAGCGCGTCTGGCACGCGTGGGAGCGGGAGCTCCTCGCCGCGGTCGCCGGCGCCCGGACCGCGCTGGGCCGGGACCTGGCCGGGCGGGTCGAGGAGATGCTCCGACGGCGCGAAACGCTGCTGAGACAGGCGGCGGCGGCGCCGCTCGCCGCCCACGGAGGATAGCGCCATGAGCCCGCGCCACCGCCCGTCGATGCCCTCCCGCCGGGACCTGCTCGTGGGGGCCGCCGCGCTCGGCGCGGCCGGGACCGTCGGCCCCGCCATCCTGCGCCGGGCCGCCCACGCGCAGGAGCCGCGCGCCGGCGGCGTGCTGAAGGTCGCCATCATCGGCGAGCCGCCCTCGCTCGACGCCCACTGGACGACGGCGAGCCTGACCTACGACGTGACCGCGCACCTCTACGAGCCGCTCTTCACGCTGGACGAGCGCTACGGCGTCGTCCCGATGCTGGCGGAGGGCCACGCCGTCTCGGACGGGGGCAAGACCTGGACGATCCGCCTCCGCCGCGGCGTGCCGTTCCACAACGGGAAGGAGTGCGCCGCCGAGGACGTGGTCGCCTCGCTCACGCGGTGGGGCCGGATCGCCAGCGTCGGGAAGGGGCTCTTCAAGAACGTGCAGAGCTTCCAGGCGAAGGACCGGTACACGGTGGAGCTCCGCTTCGGGGGCTGCTCGGGCCCCGTGCTGGCGGCGCTGGCCAACACCAGCCAGTTTCCGGCGATCTACCCGAAGGAGGTCGTGGACGCGGCGGGCGACGGCCAGATCAAGGACTTCATCGGGACCGGGCCGTTCCGCTTCGTCGAGCGGGTCCCCGATCGGCACACGCGCATGGCGCGCTTCGACAAGTACGCGGCGCGCGCCGAGGCTCCCAACGGCTACGGCGGGCGGCGGACCGCGTACGTGGACGAGCTCCAGTTCATCCCGGTGCCAGACGTGTCGGTGCGGGCGGCCGGCGTCGAGTCGGGCGAGTTCCACTTCAGCGACTGGATCGCCCCCGACAACTACGAGCGCCTGACCCGCAACTCGCGGCTCGACGTCATGCTCGTCAAGCCGAACGAATGGGTCAGCGCCATCTTCAACAAGAAGCAGGGCCCGTTCGCCAATCGGGCGCTCCGCCAGGCGTTCCTCGCCGCCCTCGACATGGAGCCGATCATGCGGTCCGCGGTCGGCGCGCCGGAGTTCTACCGCCTGGACCCGAGCCTGATCTTCCGGGAGCAGGTGTGGTGGTCGGACGTCGGCAAGGACGTCTACAACCGGCCGGACAAGGAAAAGGCCCAGCGGCTCATGCGGGAGGCCGGCTACAAGGGCGAGCCGATCCGCTGGATGGCGACCCAGTTCTACGACTGGATGTACAAGTCGGCGCTCGCCGCCAAGCAGCAGCTCGAGGACGTCGGCTTCAACATCGACCTCCAGGTGCTCGAGTGGGCGACCGTCGTCCAGCGCCGCAACGATCCCAAGCTCTACGACGTCTTCACCACCGGGATCGGCTTCAACACCGACCCCTCCCAGATGGTCGTGCTCTCCTGCGACTGGCCGGGCTGGACGTGCGATCCGAAGCTCGACGCGCTCCAGTCCCGGATGGCGTGCGAGACCGACTTCGCCCGTCGCAAGGCGGTCTGGGAGGAGATCCAGCGCTGGTTCTGGGACGAGGTCCCGGTGGTCAAGCTCGGCGACTTCTTCACGCTCCGCGTCAAGCAGAAGACCGTGGCCGGCTACGCGAACCGTTACCGGCCGTTCTTCTGGAACGTGGGGCTCCGGGCCTAGCCTCCGGCCGGACCCCGCCCGCGGTCGATCGGCCGCGACGGCGGCTCGACGCGCAGGCCGACCAGGCGCTCCATCGTCGCCGGGTCCTCGCGAAGGTCCGAGGACCGCCCGCGGTGGGCGACCCCGCCGCCCTCGAGCACGACCGCCGTCTCCGTGAGGGACAGCGCGAGCTCGACGTGCTGCTCGACCAGGACGACGGCCACGCCCTGCTCCGCCCGCACGCGCCGGACCGCGGCGACCAGCTCCTCGACCACGATCGGCGCGAGCCCTTCCAGGGGCTCGTCGAGCAGCAGAAGCGCGGGGTTCGTCATGAGCGCCCGCCCGATGGCGAGCATCTGCTGCTCCCCGCCCGACAGGTGGTCCCCGCGGCTCTTCCGGCGCTCCGCGAGCCTCGGGAAGAGCGCGTAGACGCGCCCCAGGTCCCACGGGCCCGGGCGCGCTGCCACCGCGAGGTTCTCCTCGACGGTCAGGGAGGGAAAGACCTCGCGCTCCTGGGCGACCCAGCCAAGGCCGGCGAGCGCGCGGCGATGGGGCGGGACCGCGCCGAGATCCCGGCCGCGCCACCGGAGGGCGCCCCGGGTCACGTCGGCGAGGCCCATGATCGCGAGGAGGAGCGTCGTCTTCCCCACCCCGTTCCGGCCCAGCACGGCCAGGCTGCCTCCGGGCGCCACGTCGAGCGTGACGGCGTCGAGGACCACCGCGTCGCCGTAGCCCACGCGCACGCCGTCCACGGCGAGCAGCGGCTCAGTCATGCCGGCCTCGGCCCAGGTACACCTCGCGCACCCGCGGATCCGCCGCGACCTCGGCGGGCGGACCCTCCATCAGGATCTGGCCGCCGACCATGACGACGATGCGCCGCGCGAACCGGAACACGACGCTCATGTCGTGCTCGATGAACAGCACCGCGATGTCCTCGGAGAGGCCGTCGATCGCGTCGAAGAGCTCCGCGCTCTCGCCCTTCGGCACGCCGGCAGCCGGCTCGTCCAGCAGGAGCACCGCGGGCCGCGTGGCGAGCGCGAGCGCGATCTCGAGCAGGCGCTGCTGGCCGTAGGCGAGCTCGCGGATCGGTCGGCGCCAGCTCAGGCCGAGCCGCAGGGACACGAGGATCTGGTGCGCCTCGTCGAGCGCCTCGCGAAAGGCCGGGAGCCGCCGCCAGAACACGCCCGCGACCCCCCGCCGCTCGCACACCGCCAGCGCCACCGCCTCGAGGGCCGTGAGGTGCGGGAACAGGGTGTTGATCTGGAAGGTCCGCACCAGTCCCCGCTTGACGCGGGCCTCGGGCGCGAGGCTCGTGATCTCCTCGCCCCCGAGGTAGATGCGCCCGCGGTCGGCCGGGAGCATGCCGGTGATCATGTTGATGAGCGTGGTCTTGCCGGCGCCGTTCGGCCCGATGAGCGCGTAGCGCTCGCCCCGCGGCAGCGTCAGCTCGACGCTCCGGGCGACGACGAGCGATCCGAAGCTCTTGTCGAGCCCGCGGGTGGACAGGGCGGCGGGCGCGGTCAGGCCGCCCTCCGAGACCGCGCGCCGAGGCGCGCCAGGCCCCCGAGGATCCCCCCCGGAAACCCCATCACGACGGCGACGAGCAGGAGGCCGATCCAGAAGTACCAGTACTGGGGGTTGATGCCGGAGAAGCGGTCACGGGCGACCATGAAGATGAGCGCCCCGATCAGGCCGCCGTAGAGGCGCCCGGCGCCGCCCAGCACCAGCATGACCACCAGCTCGGCCGACCGCTGGAAGCTCAGCACCTCCAGCGCCACGGTCTGGGTCGTCTGGGCCAGGAGCGCGCCGGCCACGCCGGCCATCACCGCCGACATCGTGTAGATCCGGCGGACGTGCACCCGGCTCGACACGCCGATCGCCGGCATCCGGGTCGCGTTCTCCCGGATGCCCCGCAGCGAGAGCCCGAACGGCGAGTACGTCATGCGCCGGGCGCCGAGAAAGATCAGGAAGAGCACCGCCAGCGAGTAGCCGAACGCCGTGTAGCCGTAGAGGTCGAACCGCAGGTGGCCGAGGAGCGGCCAGGTGCGCACGCCCTGGAGGCCGTCGGCGCCGCCGGTGAGCCAGTGCGCCCGGTTCGCCGCCTCGTGGAGCAGCACCCCGAGGCCCAGCGTGATCATGATCAGGGCCAGATGACGGACGCGCGCGATGACGAAGCTCGTGGCGTAGCCGACCGCGCCGGCCACCGCCGCGCCGATCACGAGGCCGGACAGGGGCTCGCCCCACCCGCGCTGCGAGACGATCCCGGCGGCGTAGGCGCCCAGGCCGAAGAACGCCGCGTGGCCGAGCGACACGATGCCCGCGTAGCCGAGGATCAGATCGAGCGACAGCGCGAACAGCGCCGTGATCGCGACCTGGCTGGCGAGAACCAGGTACGACGGCGCCAGGAGTAACGGGAGCGGGGCGGCCAGCCAGAACAGGACCTCCAGCGGCCGCCACCGCGTCTCCGCCTCGGCCCACTCGAGGGGCCCCGCGGTCGCCCCCGAAGCCCCGCCCATCGCTCAGCGCCTCCCGAGCAGGCCGGCCGGGCGCCACATCAGCAGGCCGACCATCACCAGGTAGATGAGGAACGCGCCGAGCTCGGGCACGTAGTACTTGCCGGCGACGTCGCTGATCCCGAGGACGCTCGCGGCCACGAAGGACCCGCCGATCGACCCGAGCCCGCCCACCGACACGACGATCAGGACGTACACGAGGTAGGTGAACGCGAACGCCGGATCGAGGCCGACGATCTCGATCGCCAGCGCGCCCCCGAGGCCCGCCAGCCCGCTGCCGAGGGCGAAGGTGATCGCGAAGGCGCCGTCGACGTCGATCCCGAGGCCGCGGGCCATGCGCTGGTTGTCGACCGCCGCGCGCACCCGGGCGCCGAACCGCGTCCATTCGAGCGCGGCCACCAGGGCCCCCGCGACGACCACCGCCGTCGCGGCGAGGAAGAGGCGATACACGCCGAGCCGGACCCCGGCGACGGCCAGCGCGCCCCGCAGGTACGGAGGCATCGTCACGGGCTGCTGCACCGTGCCGAAGACGTAGGCCGCCGTCGCGGCGGCCATGAACGTGAGCCCGATCGTCAGCAGGCACTGGTCGAGCTCGCCGGCGCGGTAGAGGCGGCGGTAGAGCGTCCGCTCCAGCACGACGCTCGCCGCCGCCGCCGCCAGGAAGGCGACGGGCAGCGTGACGAGGAAGGGCCAGCCCAGGCGGCTCATCAGGGTCACGGTCACGTAGCCGCCCAGCATCGCGAAACTCGTGTGCGCCAGGTTGACGAAGTTCATCATCCCCAGCGTCACCGAGAGCCCCACCGACAGGAGGAACAGGAGCATCCCGTAGGCGAACCCGTCGAACAGGATGCCCACGACCGGCGCGAGCACGAGGCCCTGGCCGCGACCGATCAGCCGGCGAGGCCGGCGGTCATGGCTTCATGCGCGCCTTCACCGGATCCTTGACGTTCTCCACCTTGTCGAACTCGACGTTCTTGAGCTGGCCGCCGACGCTCTCGACGCGCCGGATGTACACCGTCTGGATGATGTCGCGCGTATCGGGGTCGATCGAGACGGGCCCGCGGGGGCTCTCCCAGCGCATGCCCTTGGCCGCCGCGATCAGGGAGTCGCCGTCGGTCTTGCCGCCCGTCTTCTTGAGCGCCTCGTAGATCAGGTGGATGCCGTCGTACCCGCCGATGCTGTAGATGTTCGGGTTCCGTCCGTAGGCGTCGTGGTAGGCCTTCACGAACTCCCGGTTCAGCGCGGAGTCGTGGTTGTAGTCGTAGTGGTACGCGGTGACGATCCCGAGCCCGGCCTCGCCCATGCTCCGGAGGGCCTCTTCCTCGGTGATCTCCCCCTGTCCCAGGACGCGCATCGTCTTCGGGTCGACGCCGCGATCGGCCAGGGCCTTGCCGATCGCGGCCGGCTGCACGCCGCCCGGCACCCAGATGTAGATCGCCTCGGGATTCAGGTCCTTCGCGCGCTGGACGAAGGCCGAGAAGTCGGGGTTGGCCAGCGGGAACCGCACCGACCCGATGATCTCGCCGCCCGCCTCCTTGAACGCGCGCTGGAACGCGCCCTCGGCGTCGTGCGCCGGGCCGAAGTCGGAGACCATGGAGTAGACCTTCCGGACGCCGCTCTTGAAGGCCCACGCGCCCAGGGACTCGTTCAGCTGCGGCGTGGTGACCGAGGTGCGCGCGATGTACGGCGACTTGGTCGTGATGATCGACGTGGCGGCGTTCATGACCACCATGAACTTCTTCGCCTCGGCCGAGACGTCGGCCGCCGCGAGGGCGTTGGGCGTGAGCACGAAGCCCGCGAGCATGTCCACCTGGTCGCGGACGATCAGCTCCTGCGCCAGGCGCTTGGCGACGTCCGGCGCGGCGCCGCCGGTGTCGCGGCGGATGAATTCGAGCTTCCGGCCGGCGACCGTGTCGCCCTTCTGCTTCACGTAGAGCTTGATCGCGTTGTCCATCTGGGTCGCCGTGTCGGCGAACTGCCCGGAGTACGGCATGATCACGCCGATCTTGATCGTGCCCTGGGCGTGCGCCGCCGTGAGGGAGGCGATCGAGAGCGCGAGACCAACGAGTCCGGCCACGAATCTGTTCATGGACCCTCCCTGGTTCGACATCGGCGTGACGGCCGCATCCTCTGAGTCCGCGCGGAGTCCCCGCCGCGAACGGGCGGGCGCCGGGCGGGCGCGCCTAGGGTAACGCGGCCGGCCGGCCGGAGCCAGTGTCTTCTCGCGGGGCCACCGGAGCTCCGTGCTAGGATCGGCCTCGGCACGTGAACACGCGGTGGAGCATCCACGCAGCGACCCGACTGGCTCCGCGCCGGCGTGTCCGACCGCCTGCCGCACCGGCCCCCGCCCGATCGTCCGCCGACCCGCCGCGCCAGCCGGCCGGGCTCCCCTGATGCCGGCCGGCAGCGGCGCCTCGCCGGGCCGGACCCGCCGCTGGCAGTTCCGGCTCCGCGTCCACATCGCCACCATGTTCGTGGCGGTCATCGCCGCCGCCGGGCTCGCCATCGTCGGCTACGGCTACCGCGCGACGTCGCGGCTGCTTCTGTCCGCCGGCGACGACGAGTTCCTCCACGTGGCGGAGCGCACTGCCGGCCATGTCCGGGCGCTCCTGGCCCCCGCCCGGCTGCTGGTGGAGCTCCTCGCCCACCATCGCATCACGGGGACCACCGACCTGGCGGCGCGGCTCGATTCCTTACCGTTCCTGACCACCGCCCTCGCGGCGCACCCCGAGATCTCCGCCGTGTACGTCGGCTTCGCCAACGGCGACTTCTTCCTGGTGCGCTCGCTCCCGGAAGCCGTGCGGCCGGGCCTGGGCGCGCCGCCAGACGCGGCGTTCCTCGTCCAGAGCCTGGCGGCCACCGACCGGCCCACCCCGGGCCGCTACATCTTCGTGGACGCGCGGCTCGGCATCCTCCGGAACGAGCCCCGCCCGGCCTACCGGTTCGACCCGCGGACCCGGGACTGGTACCAGCGCGCCACGGCGACCACGAGCCTCGTGCGCACGAATCCCTACGTGTTCTTCACCACCCGCGAGGTCGGCACGACGCTCGCGCAGCGGGCCGCGGCCGGGGGGACCGTCGTCGGCGTGGACATCACGCTCCAGGAGCTCTCGCGGCACCTCGCCGAGTCGCGCGTGACCTTTTCCGCGCAGGTCGCCCTCGTCGACCGGCTGGGCCTGGTGATCGCGTATCCGGACGCGGCCCGGCTCGTCCGCACCGCCCCGGGGGGCGAGGCCGGGCTCACCCGGCTCGCGGATCTCGGCCAGCCCGCGCTCGGCCAGCTCCTCGCCGCGCCCGCCGGGTCGGCCGGCGGCCACGTCGCGCTGTCCCTCCCCGGCGGGGAGTGGGTGGGCGCCAAGCGCGGCGTCGACATGGACGCGGGCGAGCCGCTGATCCTGCTCCTGGCCGCTCCCCGCCGGGAGCTGGTCGCGGAGGCCCGCGGTCTCGCGCAGTGGCAGGTCCTCATCGGGCTCGCCGTCCTCGGCCTCGCGCTGATCGTCGTCTGGCTCTCCGCGCGCCTCATCTCCCGGCCGCTCGAGACGCTGACCCGGTCCGTCGAGCGCATGGGCGGCGGCGATCTCGACACGCGGCTCCCCGCGATCTGGAATCCCTTCGAGGTGAGCGCCCTCCGCGACATGACCGACCACATGCGGCGGCAACTGCGGCGCAACATCGAGGAGCGCGCCGCGCGGCTCGCGGAGGAGCAGCGCCGGGCCCGGGAGCTCGAGATCGCCCGGAACATCCAGCAGTCCATGCTCCCGGCGGGGAGCGCCGCGCCCCTCGACGGCCGGTGCCGGATCGCGGCGATACTTCAGCCTGCCCGCGAGGTCGGCGGGGACCTCTACGACTTCTTCCCGCTGGACGGCCAGCGGCTCGTCATCACCATCGCCGACGTCGCGGACAAGGGCATGCCCGCCGCGCTCCTGATGGCGCGGGTGACCGGGCTCCTGCGCGCGATCGGACGCGGCGAGACCGGACCCGACGAGATCCTCCGGGAGCTCGACGCGCGGCTCTCCGAGGGCAACGACATGTGCATGTTCGTCACGATGGCGTGCGCGGTCCTCGACGGCGAGAGCGGCGAGCTGCGCTTCGCGAGCGCGGGCCACGAGCGGCCGCTCCTGCGGCGGGCCGGCGGCGCGACCCGCGTGCTCGTGACCGAGGGCGGGCCCGCGCTCGGCCTGGACGCCCGCGAGGGATTCCCGGTGTGGGTCGGGTACCTGGCGCCCGGCGACGCGCTGGTGCTCTGCACCGACGGGGTGACCGAGGCGTTCGACGCGGCGGGCGAGGCCTTCGGCCTGGAGCGGTTCCGACAGGTCGTCGCCGAGGCGCGCACGGACGCGCTCGACGCCCTGCCGGGCCGGCTCGTGGAGGCGATCGAGCGGTTCTCCACGGGCGGGTTCCCGCGGGACGACATGGCGATGGTGGCGCTCCAGTACCGGCCCACCGGCGTGCGGGTGGACGCGGCCGGCGTGGAGTCCTGGCAGCTCGCGGTGGCCAGCGAGCCCGACGCGCTCGCCGCCGCGCTCCGCGCCATCGAGGGCATCCTGCGGGCCCGGGGCGTGCCGGCCACCACCCACCACGACTGCGTCCTGGCTCTGGAGGAGCTCCTCGCCAACGTGATGACCCACGCCTATGGCGGCCAGCCCGGCCGGGAGGCGCGCGTCGAGATCCGGATGCCGCCGGAAGAGATCCAGGTCCGGATCGAGGACGCGGGGCCGCCCTTCAATCCCCTGGAGGCGCCCGAGCCGGACCTCGAGGCACCCTTGGCCGAGCGGCCGATCGGAAAGCTCGGCCTGGTCCTGATCAAGCACCTCGCGACCCGCTGGGAATACGCGCGCGAGGGCGCGGCCAACGTCCACACGCTCCTGTGGACACGACCGGCCGAGACGTCAGACGGGGCGTCGCTCGAGACGGCGACGGCCCCCGGAGAAGGAGGAGAGATGAGCCTAGACATCGAGACCGGCTCGAGTCCGACCGAGCGACGGGTGACGCTGCGCGGGCGCCTCGACAGCCTCACCGCCCCCAACCTGGACGCCGAGCTCGCGCCCGTGCTGGACGACCGTGCCGTCACGTCCCTCGTGTTCCAGCTGGAGGGCCTCGACTACATCAGCAGCGCGGGCATCCGCTGCATCATCCGCGCGCGCAAGGCGGTCGAGGGACGCGGCGGCACTGTCGCCATCGTCAACGCGCAGCCCGCGGTCCGCAAGGTGTTCGAGATCGTGAAGGCGCTCCCCTCCGATCAGGTCTTCGCGAGCCAGGCCGAGTTCGACGCCTACCTCGACCGGATGCAGCGCCGGGCGCGCGAGACCCGCTGACCGCCGCCCCGCGGCCGGCGATCGGGCCGGGCTCCGGGATTGACGCCGCGCGGCGGGCCCGCTACCGTGGGCCGGCGCCTCGTCGCATGCACGCCCTCGAGAGCTCGATCGCGCTCGTCGCGGACGGCCCCGCCCTCGCCCGGCGGATGGCCCGGGACGGGTATCTCTACCTGCCCGGCCTCCTGCCCACGGAGGCGGTGTCTGGCGTCCAGGCCGACGTCGCCGCGATCGCGCGCGACGCGGGATGGCTGCGGGCCGACGCGCCCCTCGCCGCCGCCGTCGCGGACCCGGGCGGCTTCTGCGTCGACCCCGACCCGCGGTATCTCGAGGTCCTGCGCCGGATCAACCGTCTCGAGCGCTATCACGCGTTGAAGCACCACCCGGCGCTGCTTGGCCTCTTCGAGCGCCTCCTCGGCGCCCCCGCGTTCCCGCACCCCCGGGTGCTGATGCGGAACATCTTCCCGGGCGCGCCCGAGTACACGACCAAGGCGCACCAGGACTACCCGAACGTGCAGGGGACCACCGAGGTGTACACGGCGTGGATCCCCCTGATCGACTGCCCGTCCGAGGTCGGCGGGCTCCAGGTGGCGCGCGGCTCCCACCAGCTCGGCGTGCTCGACTTCGGGATCGGCAACGGCGCGGGCGGCATCGAGATCCTCGACCCGCTCGAGGACCGGTGGACGGGCGGCCCCATGCGCGTCGGGGACGTGCTCGTCTTCCACAGCCTCACGGTGCACAAGGGGATCGAGAACCGGAGCGCGCGACTCCGGATGTCCATGGACTGCCGCTTCCAGCGCGTGCGCGACCCGTTCAACCCGGACAACGCCAACCCCGACGGCCAGCCCCTCCGCTGGGAGGACGTCTACGCGGGGTGGCGATCCGACGAGCTCCAGTACTACTGGACTCGGCTCCCGCTCACCTCCGCGGCGTTCGACCGGACGTGGTTCGACCGGCGGGACGCGCTCGGATTCGAGCTCGGCGAGGCCGGCGACCCCCGCGCGCGCTCGGTGCTCCAGCGGATCGTCGCGCGCGACGCCGACCCTCGGAAGCGCGAGCGGGCCGCGCGGCTCCTCGCCGCCCTGGACGCGGGCGACCCCTCCCCCCGCGCCTGACGCGCGGGGTACGAGGGTTCCGTGAGTCTCCCCGGCGCGCCGTCGCCTGCCACGCCCAGCCGATGCGCGAGTCGCGGAGCCGCGCCGACGCGAAGAGGGCGAGGAGCGCCGCGACCAGGAACAGGTAGTAGTACTGGCCGTTCCGCGTCGCCGCGTAGCCGAGGAAGTGGGGCGCGTCGATTGTCACGATCCCGCTCGGCCCGCCCGGTGATGTTGATCGGCCGGTCCAGGTTGATGAGGAGCAGGTACGTGATCTCGCCGAACCCGAGCGTCACGATGGCCAGGTAGTCGCCGCGGAGCCGGAGCGTCGGCGCGCCGATCAGGACGCCGGCCAGCGCGGTCACGACGACGACGATCGGCAGGATGACGACCGTCGGCCAGTGGACGCCGAAGTGCGGCGACGCGAGGAAGGCGTAGATGTACGAGCCGATGCCGAAGAACGCCACGTAGCCGAGGTCGAGGAGGCCGGCGAAGCCCGACGACGACGTTGAGGCCGAGGGCCAGCGTCGCGTAGAGGCCGATGCGCGTCGCCACGCCGATCCAGTAGTCGTTCGGGGCCACCAGCGGGAACAGGATCGCCGCCGCCAGGAGCGCGGCGCCGAGCCACCGGCGGCGCGGTCGGCTCGCCCGGCGCTCATCAGACCTTCTCCGACTCCGGGACCGACTCGCCGAGCAGGCCCGCCGGGCGGACGACGAGGGTCACGATCAGGATCACGAAGGCCACCACGTCCTTGTACGCGGGATTCATGAACGTCACCGCGAGGCTCTCCACGAGCCCGAGGATCAGCCCGCCGAGCATCGCGCCCCGGATGTTCCCGATCCCGCCGAGCACCGCCGCCGTGAACGCCTTGAGCCCGGCCGAGTAGCCCATGAAGAAGTCGATCTGCGTGTAGTAGAGGCCCACCAGCACGCCGCCGGCCCCGCCCAGGGCGGACCCGAGGAAGAACGTGACGCCGATCACCCACCGGACGTTGACGCCCATCACCGCGGCCATCTCGCGGTCCTCGGCCACCGCCCGGATGGAGCGCCCGAGGGTCGTGCGCTGCACCAGGAGATTCAGGCCGCCCATCATCAGGAGGGCGCCGCCGATCATCACGAGCACCAGCACGGACACGCTCACGCCGCCGATGTCGAACGTCCACGCCCGCGGGAACAGGAGTCCGGTCATGAAGACCTTCATGCGGGCGCCCTGCGTCAGCATGATGGCGTTCTGGATGAAGATGGACGCGCCCACCGCGCTGATGAGGGGGCCGAGCCGGGTCGCGCCGCGCGTGTAGAGCGGCCGGTAGGCGAAGCGCTCGAGGGCCGTTCCCACGAGCCCGGCGCCCGCCATCGCCAGGGTCAGCATCAGCGGCAGAACCCAGATCGGGTGGAGGCCGCCGATCTTCTCGCGAAGCAAGAGGGCCAGCACCCACCAGCCCACGTACGCGCCGATCGTGAAGATGTCGCCGTGCGCGAAGTTGATCATGAACAGGATGCCGTACACCATCGTGTAGCCCAGCGCGATGAGGCCGTAGACCGAGCCCAGCGCCAGCCCGAAGACGAGCTGCTGCGGCAAGATCTGGAGGATGTCGCTCACCGCGCCGGGTCCTTCCCCGCCGGGCTCACGCGGACGCCGCCTCGTCCACCTCGCCGAGGTACGCGCGGCGGATGTGGTCGGCGCGGAGCAGCGCGTCGGCGGTGTCCGTGACGACGATGCGGCCGTTCTGGAGCACGTAGCCCCGATGCGCGATGCCAAGCGCCACCGTCGCGTTCTGCTCGACCACCAGGATGGTGGTCCCCTGCCGGTTGATCGTCTGGATGATGTCGAACACCTGGTCGACGAGGGCCGGCGAGAGACCCATCGACGGCTCGTCCATCAGCAGGAGACGCGGCCGCGCCATCAGCGCGCGGGCCATGGCCAGCATCTGCTGCTCGCCGCCGGACAGCGTGCCGCCCTTCTGCTGCGCCCGCTCGCGGAGCCGGGGGAACAGCGTGTAGACGCGCTCCAGGTCCTGGCCGAGCTCCGCCGGGGACTCGCGGCGCCGCGTGTAGGCGCCCATCGTGAGGTTCTCCCACACGGTCATGCGCCCGAAGATCCGGCGCGCCTCGGGAACGAGGGAGATGCCGCGGCTCACGATCGATTCCGTCGGCAGCCCGTCGATGCGCTGGCCCTCGAACTCGACGCGCCCCTGACGGGGCCGCACGATCCCGAGGATCGTCTTCATCGTGGTGGACTTCCCGGACGCGTTCCCGCCCAGGAGGCAGACGATCTCGCCCGCCCGCACCTCGAGGTTCACGGACTTCAGGACCTGGATGGGCCCGTAGTAGGTGACGACGTCCGCGAGCCTAAGCACGGCCGCCCCGGCGCCCCAGGTACGCCTCGAGGACGGCCGGCGTGTCCCGGACCGCCTCGAACGCGCCCTCGGCGATCTTCGTCCCGTGGTCGAGCGCGACGACGCGCTCGCAGATCCCGCGGACCAGGCCCATGTCGTGCTCGATCAGCAGGATCGCGACGCCCCGGTCCCGGATCCGGACGATGTCCCGCATGAGCTCGCGGGTCTCGGTGGGATTCATGCCGGCCGCGGGCTCGTCGAGGAGGAGGAGCCGCGGCTCGGTAGCGAGAGCCCGCGCGATCTCGAGCCGCCGCCGGTTCGCGTAGGAGAGCGTCCCCGCCGGCTCGGCGATCCGGGGCCGCAGCCGGTCGCCGAAGAGCCCGAGCAGGACCTCCGCGCGCTCCCGGGTGCGCTGGACCTCTGCGCGCACCGCGGGGACGCCGAGCAGCACGCCCGCGATACCGGCGCGCGTGCGACAGTGCATCCCCACGAGCACGTTCTCCAGCACGGTCATCTGGTTGAACAGCCGCTGGTTCTGGAACGTGCGCGCGATGCCGAGCGCCGTGATGGCGTGGAGGGGAGCCCGGCCAGCTCCGCCGGCGCGCCGGCCGGCCCGAGAAAGGTCATGCGGCCGGCGGTGCTACGGTAGATCCCCGTCAGGAGGTTGAAGACCGTCGTCTTGCCCGAGCCGTTGGGCCCGATCAGGCCGACGATCTCGCCGGGCTCGACCCGGAGGTCGAGCTCGTGGACGGCCCGGAGGCCGCCGAAGGCCTTGCTGAGACGCTGCGTCTCCAGGAGGGCCATCGGCGGCCGGCCGGGCGCTGGTCCGGTCCTACTTCACGACCAGGGTCTTGACCTGCTCGAAGCCGGTCCCCTTCACCTGGTAGACGAAGATGACGCCGCCGGCGACGTCGCCCTTGTCATCGAAGGTCAGCGGAATGCCGAGAATGCCCTTGTACTCCTTGGTGGCGCGGACCGCGTCGCGGATCGCCGCCCGGTCCGTCTTCCCCACCTTCTTGATCGCCTCGAGGATGATGTTGGCCGCCTCGTACGCGAGGGGCCCGTAGGAGCTGACCGGGCCGTACTTCGCCTCGAACGACTTCACGAAGGCGGCTGCGGCCGGGATCTTCTTCAGGTCGGGCGCGAGGAAGGTGACGTAGTTGCCCTCCGCCGCGCCGCCCGCGGCCTGGATGTAGTCCACCGGCTCGAACTGGCCGTCCGGGCCGATCATCCGGACCTTGCCGAGGCCCACGTCCGGCAGCTGCTTGGCGATGAGCGCCGCCTCCGGCGCCCACAGGCTCGCGTAGATGACGTTCGTATCCTTGGGAAGCGTGCCGAGCACCGCGCGGAAGTCCTTGTCCCCCGCCCGCACCACGTACCGGAGCGCGGTGGCGCCCATCGCCTTCGCCTTCTTCTCGACCTCGTCGGCGGCGCCCTTCGGCCCCGTCGTCCCGTCGTCGAAGATCGCGATCTTCTTCGCCTTGAGCTCCTCGATGGCGAAGATGGCGCCGGCCGGGCCCTGCGCGTCGTCGCGCGCGCACACGCGGTTCGTGTTCTTGAGGCCGCGGTCGGTCACCTTCGGGTTCGTGCAGCCCGGGCTGATGAGGGGGATCGCAACCCGCTCCAGCACCTCGGAGACCGGAATGCACGTCACGCTGGTGATCCCCCAGACGGCGCCCATGACGGCGGGATCGGCCGCGACCTTCTCCGCCGCCGCCACGCCCACCTGCGGGTTCCCCTGGTCGTCGGCGTCCATGACCTCGATCTTCTTCCCGAGGACGCCGCCCTTCGCGTTCCACTCCTCCACCGCCAGCTTGACGGCGTTCGCGACTTCCTGCCCCTGCTTCGCGAGCGGCCCCGTGAGGGGCACGCCGGCCGCGATCTTGATGGTCTGCTGGGCCTCGGCCGCCGGCCCGGCCAGCGCAACGGCTAGGGCGAGCCCCACACCCACGATCATTCGTCCGCGCATTCGCATCAGTTCCTCCTTCGCTGGTGAATGACGACCGCGTGCCGGGTCAGGGCAGCGCGCGCTCCGCCTGCAGATCGGCCACCGCCTTGCCCACCGCCACCGCCGTCTCCTCGATCTCACGGTCTCCGTGGACGGCCGAGACCCACCCATGGTTGGCGGACATGTCGACGCCGTGCAGGATCAGCGCGCAGCGCCACTTGTGAACCAGGCTCGCGTCCCGCTTCTTCCCCGCCTCGGGTGGCCCCTCGAGCGAGATGTGGCAGACGGAGACGTCCCCGTACGCGACGCACGGCGCCCCGGCCTTCCGGAAGACGTCGTTGAGCGCGGCGCGCAGCTCCGCCCCGCGGGCGTTGGCGGTCTCGTGGTGCTTGCCGTCCGCGATCTGGGACAGCATGGAAATCCCCGCCGTCGCGGTGAGCGGGTTGGAGTTGTAGGTCCCGTTCTGCGCCACGCGGCCCTGCCGGTTCCGCAGCGCATCGGTACCGAACGCCATCTGGCTCAAGATCGCGCGCTTCCCGCACACCGCTGCGCCCGGCAGCCCGCCCGCCACGATCTTCGCGAGGGTGGTCATGTCCGGGGTGATGCCGTAGTACTCCTGCGCCCCGCCGGGCGCGTAGCGGAACCCGGTGATGACCTCGTCGAAGATCAGCACGAGGTTGCGGTCGGACGTGAGCTGGCGGAGGTCCTTCAGAAAGCCCGGGTCGATCGGATCGGTGCCGGCCTGGGCGCCGCTCGGCTCGAGGATCACCGTGCCGATGTCGTCGCGGCTCTTGACCAGGCGCTCAAGGGCGCCCATGTCGTTCGCGGGCGACAGCAGCACCTCGCCGAGCACCGGGCCGGGGATCCCGGCCGACATGGGGATCTCGAAGGGCGGGTTCACACCGGTCGCCACGCCGTCGGCCCAGCCGTGGAAGTGGCCGGTGAACTTCACGAGCTTCGGCCGGCCAGAGTAGGCCCGCGCCAGCCGGATGGCGAGGTGCGTCGCCTCCGTCCCCGACATCGTGAACCGCACCATCTCGGCCGAGGGGATGAGCTTCGTGATCCAGTCGGCCCACTCGACCTCGAGCTTGTGGCACGCGCCGTAGTGCGTGCCGAGGCTCACCTGCCGCTTCACCGCCTCGACCATCGCGGGGTGGGAGTGCCCGAGGAACAGGGCTCCGTGGCCCATCCAGTAGTCGATGTACTCCCGGCCGTCCACGTCCCACTTGCGGGGCCCGGCGGCCCGCGCCACGTAGAGCGGGAAGGGAACCAGGTGGCGGCTGTCGTGCGTGATCCCGCCCGGGATGATGCGGCACGCCTTCTCCCACTCCGTCCAGGAGCCTGGCAGGGCCTTGCGGTATCGCTCGGCGATGGTCTCGCCCATGGGAAGATCCTCCTCAGTAGGGGCGCCGCTCCGCGAGCCGCGCGCCCGTTCCGGTGCGTCGGACGTAGGCGTCTACTATGAGACCCGCACGCCCCCCGTCAAGACGCCCCGAACGGGGCGCGGGGACCGACGGCGCGGGCGGGAGCCGCGCTACGCGGTCGGGGTCAGCCGCGCGGCCCGCGTCACGTGGTTGTCCCAGCGGGCCGCGGAGATGAACGGCGTGGACAGGGCCGTCGTCCGGCCTTCGCGCGGATCCACGCGCACGGCCCCGCCGCGGCCACTGGTCAGGAGGAACGCGCCGGACGTCTCGTCGGCCGCGAGGCCGCACCCGTCCGGGAGGTCGACCGTGCCGACCACGGCGGCCGTCGCGAGCTCCCAGAAGACCGCCACGCCGCCGCGCGGACACGAGACTCCGAGGAGCGTGCCCGTGGCGTCGACCGCCGCGGCGCCGCAGTACCCGCGCATGCGCGGCGTCACCGCCGGCCCCGCGTCGAGCACGGTCAGGCCAGCGCGGCGGCGCCAGACCGCCGCCAGGGGCACGAGGTCGTCCACGTCACCCTCGTCCTGGGCGGCGACCGCGATCAGGTCGCCCTGTCCGATCGCCAGGTGCCGAAGGCTCAACCGCCAGAACGGCTCGGGCAACCGCCCCTCGGCGAGGAGACGCCCGTCGCGCGCCGCGAGGAGCGCGAGGGTCGGGCGCATCCGGTCACGGTCGAGCTTGACGCCCGGCGCGTCGGCGTGCGTCACGATGCCGCCGTTGGCGACCACCAGCGTCTGCCCGTCCCCGAGGACCGCCACCTCGTGAGGGCCGACGCCGTGGCTCGCGACCTCCCCGATTCGCCGGTATCCGCGATCGGGATCGTAGCGGCCGATGAGGCCCTTCCCCTCGTCCCCGACCTCCTCGGTCGCGCAGAGGAGCCCGCCGTCGCCCGTGTAGGTCCCGTGGCCGCAGAAGTGCCGGCCCGGCGCCGCCTCGATCGTGGCGAGGGCGCGCCCGCCGACGAGGTCGATCACGGTCGCCGTGCGTCCGGGTCGCCGCGAGAACAGAACCGCCTCCGGCCGGCGCGGGTGCACGGCGAACGCGTGGCCCCGCCCGGCCAGGACGACGTCGAGCGCCGGCGCGCCCGTCGCGTCGAAGCCGCTCGCGTGCGGCTGGCCGAGCGTGTCGTTCCGCGCGCTCAGGTAGAGCGCGCCGCCGGGCGCCGAGTCCGCGGCGCTCGGCGTCAGGAGCAGCGCGCCCAGCCCCGCGAGGAGCGCTCGACGGGTCAGGGGGCCGGGCTCAGTCGCCGTCGAGCGCATTGAATCCGAGCGGGAGGTCGAGCGCGGTGGTGAGGTGCTCGGCCACGGCGTGGCTCAGGCCTCGAACCTCCTTCAGGAGGCGCGCGACCGCGGGGCGCGTCCGCGGGGTCTTCACCGCCACGTCGAGGGTGCCCGGAATCCGGTCGGCCGCCGCGATGCAGGCGTCGAAACCGCGGCGCAGCCGGGCGTCGATCTCGGGCGCCGCCGCGACCTCCCGGACGAAGTCGCTGAGCCCCCATCCGCCGTCGCCGAGATAGAGCGCGCGGGCGGCGGCCAGGTTCAGCCGTAGGTTCCGGAGCGACCGGCCGCTCCGCCATTCCTCGGCCAGCATCGGACGGGCCCCCGCCACGGAGGGCCCGAGCGGCCGGGCGAGCTTGAGGCTCTCGATCCGCTGGAGCGCGCCGTGGAGGCTCCGGAGGAGCTCCATCGTGGCGTCCTTCGGCTCCGGGTAGGCCGCGTTCCCGGGCCCCGCGGTTTCCATCCGGCGCGCGTACGCGGTCTCGCCGCCGGTCCACTCGCGGTGCACCTCGCCGGCGATCGTGGTCGCGTTCCGCGCGATCGCTTCGAGCACCTGGCAGCGACGCGCCGTCTCGTCACCGCCTCGCCGGAAGGCCGCCAGCGCGCCCTCGTCGAAGAGGAGACGCTCCACCGCCGGGAGCCCCTGGACGGCCGCGCTGACGTGCCGGAAGCCCTCGACGGTCAGGACCGCCGCGTCGCGTCCGGCGAGGAGCTCCGCGAGCTGCCGTCCCGTGGCGTTCCGGGGATCGGGCCAGAACGCGAACCGCTCGGCGCGGAGGCGTGACTGGATCGGTCCGGCCTGGACGTGCTCGACAGTTTGCCAGGCGTCGGCGGCCCCGTGATACGCGGTCCGGACCTCGTCGAGCGCCGCGGTCGCCGGCGCCTCGCAGAAGCGGCGGGCGGCGGCCTCCAGGTCGGCGGTCGCGCCGGCGAGCCGCGCATAGCGGGGCACCACGTGATGCGTGACGAACGACTCGTTCAGTCGCCGGTACGCCGGCTCGCGCTCCGCGTCGGCGCCGGCAGGGCCCGCGAGCAGGACGGTCCACACCGCGGCCAGGACGACCGCCCGCCACGACCCTCCTCGCCGGGTGGACGTCACGGGACGATCCTAGAGCGACCCCAGGAACGCCAGCAACGCCTCGCGCTCCTCGGGAGTCATCCGGACGACGCGCTGCTTGGCGGCCTCCGCCTCGCCGCCGTGCCAGAGCACCGCCTCGAGGAGACTCCGCGCGCGGCCGTCGTGCAGGAAGCGCGTGTGGCCGCTGACGACGGGCGTGAGGCCGATGCCCCAGAGCGGCGGCGTCCGCCACTCCTGTCCGGTGGCCCGCCCTTCCGGCCGGTCGTCGGCGAGCCCTGGCCCCATGTCGTGCAGCAAGAGATCCGTGTAGGGCCAGATGAGCTGGCGGCTCAGCTCGGGCCGCTCGGGCTCGACGCGCGTCAGGTACTTCGCCGTGTGGCACGCCGGACAGCCCGTCCGATAGAAGGCCCGCTTCCCGCGCAGCACCTCCGGAGCGTCGACGCGACGTCGGAGCGGCACCGCGAGGTTCCGGGCGTAGAAGACGACCAGGTCGAACATCGTGGGCGCGACCTCGACGCCGGGAGGCTCGTCCGCCCCGGACGGCGCGCCGCGACAGAGCGCCTGGGCCGCCGTGCAGTCTCCCGCCGCCGCGGGCAAGAGCTCCGTCGACAGCCCCATGTCGCCGCTGAACGCGCCCGCCGTCTGGTCCCGGATCGTCGCGCGGGCCGCCTTCCAGCCGAACCGACCGAGCATCGGCCGCCCGTGCTCCATGCTCCACACGGAGTTCGGACGTCCCGAGATACCGTCGCCGTCGCGGTCGTCGGGATCCGCGCGCGCCAGGATGTCGGCTTCGTCCACCAGCTCCAGCAGGCCGAGCCCGATCATCGGTGCCGCCACCCGGGGCGAGACGAGAACGTCCGATCGCATCGGCCCGTACCCGAGATCCACGATCTGATAGCGGGGCCGCCGCAGGTGGACGATCGCGCCGCCGTGGAGGGCCACTGGGCGGTCCTCGTAGGTGATCCGCACGCGGGCCTCGGGTGCGTGGCCCTGGATCGCGAACCCCTGGAGCTGCCCCCCGTAGGTCGGCTCCGGCACGATCGTCTGCCGGCCTTCCTCGATCGCCTGGCGCTCGGCGTCCGTGCCCGGCGGCACGCTCAGCCGGAACAGCATCGTGGTGCCATCTCCGTCCGGCCACCGGCCGCCATCGGCGGGGTGCCCGCGGCCATCCTTCAGGTGACAGCTCTGGCAGGAGCGGGCGTTGTAGAGGGGGCCGAGCCCGTCCGACGACTTCGTGGACGACGGCGCCGAGACCCACAGCTTCCGGAAGATCCCGTCGCCGACCTTGAAATCGAGCTGCTGCGCGAAGGTGAGGGTCGACGAGAAATGGGAGAACGAGCTGCGGCCGACCGCGTGGCGCGACGTCGCCGCGCCGCCCGGCAGCTCCTCGTCGGGCTCGGGCGCCGAGAAGTCGCGGGGCGGCGCGAGCAGCGCCGCCCGATCGGTGGCGTCGAGACCCGGCGCCGGCGGGGACTCCGGCCCGTCGGCGCCGAGGACCCCCGCCAGCACGACCAGTCCGGCCGCCGCGGCCAAGAGGGCGCCCAGCGCGGCCCGGGGCAGGCGGGGGGCGAGTCCCGCGCCTCGCCCCCTGTCCGCTCCCCGCGCCGCTTGCATCGAGACCCGCCTGGCTACTTCTTCTTGTCCTTGGCCACGTCGTCCGGCTTGTCCAGGCTGTCGGAGCCCTCGAACTTGATCGCCTTCAGCTTCAGCGCCGCGACGACCCGCTCGAACGTCTTCGTCTGGTCCACCAGCCCGTCGATGACCGCCTGGACGACGGCGTTCCCCTCGGGGTTGTTGGGGCCGATCATCTGATCGTACCGCTCCTTCGTCTCGGCCCGCTCCTTCAGCCGCCGCACGGCGGCCAGCGTCGTCTCGAGCTTCGTCGCCATCTCGCGCTGGAGGTCCGGCGCCACCTCGCCGAGCAGCGCCGCGAGCGACGGGCCCTGGACCACGCGGCCGTCGACCCGCACGTAGCGGCCGTTGTAGACGTTCGACATGCCGACGATGTCGTAGTAGTGCGAGTTGTGCGTGTTGTCCGAGAAGCAGTCGTGCTCCTCCTCGGGGTCGTGGAGGAGGAGACCGAGCTTCATCCGCTCGCCCGCCAGCTCTCCGTACGACAGGCTCCCGAGGCCGGTCAGGATCGCGGCGAGCCCGGTATCCGGCCGACCCTTGGTGAGCTCCTTCCGCGCCTGTCCGCCCGGGGCAAACTGCCGCGCGATCCAGGCCAGGTCCTCGACGAGCAGCTCGGAGGCGGCCGTGAGGTACTGGGCGCGCCGGTCGCAGTTGCCGTGCGTGCAGCTCGTCCGGCTGTAGTCGGTCCACGGCCGGTTGCCCGCGCCCGGCCCTGTCCCGTTGAGGTCCTGTCCCCAGAGGAGGAACTCGATCGCGTGGTAGCCGGTGGCCACGTTCGCCTCGACGCCGCCGATCTCGTGCAGCTCGTGCAGGACCTTCTTGGTGATCGTGGACGCGTCCAGGCTCTTCGCGCCGACCTTGAGGCGCTTGTTCGCGATCACGTTGGCGGTGTAGTAGGGGTTCGAGTCCGACGCGTTGCCGTACTGCCCCTCGACGTAGTCGATCAGCCCCTCGTCCAGCGGCCAGGCGTTGACCTTCCCCTCCCACTCGTCCACGACGCTGTTCCCGAAGCGGAACACCTCGGACTGCATGTAGGGCTCGCGCGCCGCGATCCACGCCTCGCGCGCGGCCTGGAGGGTGGCCTCGCTGGGGTTGTCCACCAGCGCCTTCGTCGCCTTCTGGAGCCGGCGGGCGCGCGCGAGGGCGTCCTCGTAAATCGCCTGCCCGATGTCCGCGTACGTCTTCACGACATCGGCGCGGTCGGTCTGCGCGACACCCGGCGGCGGCGCGCTCAGGACGAACGTCGCCGCGAATCCCGCGACGAGGGCGGCTCGTACGAATCTCATGACACTCCTCCCCGCGTCCCGGCGGGCGCTCACTTGTAGGTCACCGACACCTTGCCGAACAGCTCGTGCTGGTCCGACGCGGCGGTCTGCCGGGCCGCGCCCCCGCGCTCGAGATCGCTGTACCGGTACTCGCCGGACAGGCCGACGCTGATGTCACCCTTCTCGTAGATGATCCAGCCCGCGCCGAGGCTGATCCGGTTGCGGACCGACCACACCCCGGTCGTGCTCGCCAGGCCGTCGTCCCAGAAGTGGGTGTAGCGCAGGCCGAGCTCCACCTTCTCGATCGGCCGGTAGTAGAGCCCGAAGCTCACCTGCTTCTCCTTGAAGCTCCGGCCGAGCCGCACGGGCGTCGTGGTCGACTCCCCGGTGGCGGGATCGGTGGCGCTGATCTGCTGGACGTAGTCCTCGCGGGAGAGCGCCATGTAGAACTCCGCCTCGGCGGTCAGCGGTCCCCAGGTGTAGCCGCCCCAGAGACCCGCGGTCTGGTTCCGCCGGCCCGCGCCCGGCTCGCTCGAGATCCCGCCCCCGACCGTGAGGTCCGGCAGCGGCGTGACGTTCACCGCTCCGATGAACGACTGGATGTTGTCGGACGCGTCGGCCAGCCCGACCGAGCTCGCGCGGACGATGGTCACGTTGTCGAAGAGCGTGGACCCGAAGAAGTGATCCATCAGCTCTTCCTGCCGATAGGCGGTGAAGGAGGCGTCCAGGCCCCACAGCGCCTTGTTCTTGTAGCCGAGAGTCACCCCGACCTGGTTCGCCTCGTAGGCGTCCTTGGACGGCGTGTCCGTGACGAGGTGCTCATAGAAGGCGCCGAAGGGCTGCGTCCGCTTGCCGATCACGAAGTAGAGGGGGAATCCGTCCTCCTGCTCGAACGTGATCGTCGCCTCGTCGACCACCACCGCGCTGTCGGCCTCGGCGCCGCCGTCCGTGGTGTCCGACCCGAAGTACTCGCTCTTGAGCACCAGCTTGCCGGTGATGTAGTCGGTGGGCTTGAACTCGAAGTCGACCTCGGCGTCGCGGAGGAAGATGTCGGAGGTCGAGCCGCTGTTGCGGTCGCCGAGATTGCCGTAGCGCCGCCAGCGCACCTCGCCCTCCAGGGTCACCGAGATCGAGATCGCCGCCTCGTCCTTCTCGGCCATCTCGGTCAGGATCTCGTTGCGCACCTGGCCGACGGCCTCGTTGAGCTGCGCCTCGGTCACGGGGGCCTGACCGGGAGCCGGCGCCGCCGAGGCCGGTGCGGGCGCGGGGACCGGCGACGCGGGAGCCGCCGCCTTCTGCGCGGCCTCCTCGGCGGCCATCTCGCGCTTCAGGGCGTCGACATCCTCCTGGGTGAGGATGCCCTTCCGGATCAGGAGCTTCAGCAGGGCGTCGTCCGACCCGGCCTGGGCCGGCGTCACGCCGAGGAGTCCCACCATGAGCACCGCCAAGAGCCCGACCCTGCGCATCTCGACCTCCCGGTCCGGTCAGGACCGTCGTTCAGGCGCGGGGCGTGGGGCCGCTGGCCGCTGGGACACCGCTTCGCGTCGCGAACCGCGTCAGCCCGTGCGGGGGCCGCACACCTCGCAGGTCGAGAGCCCCGCCACCGGCAGGACGACCACCCGCTTGCAACGCCGACACTTCAGCTCCACCCCGCCCGGCCGGAGCCGCGCCAGGAGACTCCCGCAGCCGCACCGGCAATCGCGCGCGGGATCCGTCACCGAGGGCTCCAGCCGGACGTCGGGCGCGCGATCCGGCACGCGACCGGACGGCGCGGGGCGGGAGGTCATCCGGAACTCTTCTCCTCTTCGTCGGGAACCGGCCCTTGCGTCGGGCCAACCAGAGCGTTAAGTATCCTTAACTCAATCGCCCTGTCAACCCTAATTCGTGGACGTCGCCCGCCGCGCCGCCGGGCGCCCGGGGGCCGACCCGCCTGGCCAGTGCACCGCCCGGCGTGGGGACGGGCTCTCGATCGGAGTGGCCTATACTCGGGCCCGGACTCGCGCCCGGATGACGGGCGCCCTGGAGGCGTGATGGCGAGCGACCCCGGCCCGGGCCTGGTGGTGGGCACCGGCGACTTCGTCTACGACGTGGTGCGACCCTGGGGCGCGCTGCCCCCCGGCTGGACCCTGGGGCTCGTCAGCCACGTCGCCGTGGACTCGCGGGATCGCGTGTACTTCTACCAGCGCAAGGACCCGCCGGTCCTCATCTTCGACGAGGCCGGCCACTTCCTCGACGGCTGGGGCAGCCAGCGGCTCCGCGACGCACACGGGATCTTCATCGGTCCCGACGACCACGTCTACCTCTGCAACCGGGACGAGCACGAGGTGCTGAAGCTCACGCGCGAGGGACGTGTCGTGCTGACCTTGGGTCACCGGGGCCGACCCGCCCTCCAGGCGCCGTTCAATCACCCCGCCGACGTTGCCGTATCCCCCGACGGCGAGATCTACGTGGCGGACGGGTACGGGAACTCGTCGGTGCACCGGTTCTCGGCCGACGGTCGGCACCTCGGCTCGTGGGGCGCGCCCGGAGCGGAGCGCGGACAGTTCACGACTCCGCACGGCATCTGGGTCGACCGCCCGGACCGCGTGCTGGTCGCCGACCGGGAGAACAACCGGGTCCAGCTCTTCAGCCCCGAGGGCGATTACTACGACGAGTGGCGAGACCTCTACCATCCGATGGACATCTACGTCGACGCCGCCGGCATCGTGTACGTGACCGACCAGATCCCGCGCATCAGCATGTACGCGCCGGACGGCCGGCTCCTGGCGCGGGGGCGCCCGGTGAACGTGGGCGCCCACGGCGTGTGGGGCGACTCGCGCGGGAACCTCTACCTCGCCGAGGTCGGCGTGAACCAGGTGACCAAGCTCGTCCGGCGACACCCCGTCGCCCCCGAGCCCCCACCCGGGCCGGCCCGTCCATGAGGCTCGCCGTCATGGGCGCCGGCGCCGTCGGCGGCTACATCGGCGCGCGGATGGCCGCCGCCGGGGCGGAGGTGTCGCTCCTGGCGCGCGGGGCGCATCTCGCGGCGATCCGCGCGCACGGGCTCGCGGTCGAGAGCCCTCTCGGCGACACGCGGCTCGTGCCGGCCGCCGCCACGGACGACCCGGCGACGGTGGGGCCGGTGGACGTCGTCCTGCTGGCGACCAAGCTCTACGACGTGGAGGCGGCGGCCAGCGCGATCGGGCCGCTCGTGGGCCACGACACCGCCATCGTGTGCCTGCAGAACGGCGTCGACGCCATGGACATCGTGGCCCGTCGCCACGGTCGCGCGCGCGTCGTGGGGGGCGTGGTCATGATCAACGGCGAGATCGTGGCGCCGGGCGTCATCCGTCACCACGCGCTGAACCGCCTCACCCTGGGCGAGCTCGAGTGGCGCGAGGGGCGCCTCGCCCGCCTCGTGGCCCTCGGCAACCGCGCCGGGATCGAGACCGTCCCGAGCGACGACATCCGCCTCGACATCTGGCGCAAGTTTCTCGTCCTCGCGCCGATGGCGGCGCTGAGCGCCATGACCCGCGCGCCGCTCGGTGCGATCCGCGCGCACGCAGCGACGTGGCGGCTGGCCGAGCTCGGCATGCGGGAGGTGGTCGCGGTGGCGAACGCCCAGGGCGTCGCGCTCACCGAGGAGGACGTCCGGCGCACGCTCGCGTTCGTGCAGGGCATGCCCGACACCTGGCGGGCGTCCCTGGCTGCGGACCTCGCGCACGGGCGGCGCCTGGAGGTCGACTGGCTGGCGGGCGCCGTCGCACGGCTCGGCGACGCCGCGGGGATCGCCACTCCGTTCCACCGCGTCGCGCTCGGCGTGCTCGCGCCGCACGCCGCCGGCGCCCCCTGAGAGCCGGAAGGAGCCCCGATGGACTTCGTGGAGGAGCGGGATTTCACCGTGAGGCTGGATCTCCGTTGCACGTTCGCCGACGGCTACGAGGGGGAGCTGGACGGCTACGCGTGGCTGCGCGAGTTCCACGACCGCATCGCCCCGCGCCTGGTGGAGGCGGCGGTCCGCGCGATCCGCGCGCACCCCGGCTGGACGGTGCGCCCCGGTAACCGGGGCCGTGCGCTGGAGGACGAGGTGACGCTGATCGTGGAGCGGGCAGTCGACTGACAGGCGTCACGCCGCAGCCGGCCGGGCTCCGTCCGGAGCCCGGCCGACCGAGACGTAACGCGTGTGAGGCGCTTACTTCTTCTTCGCGGGAGCGGGCGCCTTCGGGGTGGCCGCCGCCGGCATGGCCGCCGCGAGATCCTTCGACCACTTCTCGATCGACGCGAGCACGCTCGCCAGCTTCTCCTTGGCCTCGGCCGGCGAGTTCGCCAGCGTGGTCTTCGCCGCCGCGAGCGATTCCTTGGCGGCCTTCTCGTCGGCCTCCCAGGCCTTCTTCACGTCCGGCTTCATCTTCTTGGCGGCAGCGTGGGCCTGCTTGTCGAGCCCCGCCCACGCGGCCTCGGCCGCGGCGATCCCCTTCTCCACCTCGGCCTGCATCGCCGTCTTGCCCGACACGGCAGCCTTGGCCGCGTCGTCGGCGAGGCCCTTGGTGCGCTCGTACGCCGCCTTGGCCTCTTTGTATTTCTTCTCGCCCATCAGGCTCTCTGCCTGCTTCTGGACGTCGGTCACGGCCTTGTAGGCGGGACCGGCGTACTTGTCGGCCTCGGCCGACTTCGCCGCGGCGACCGCCGAATCGGCGGCCTTCTTCTCGGCCTCCGGAGGCGAATCGCAGCCTGCCACCAGCAACGCGACACCCGCGAGCACCGGCACTGCCCACCGCACGCTGAACCGCTTCATTTCAGGAGCCCCTCCGTCCCTCGGACGACGTGATGTGTGTAGGATGGATCCAGACTTCCGACCGGAAAGCATACGCCAAGTCCGCCCCCCGGTCGACCCGTGCTAGCATCCCCCCGATGCCGCCCTCGAGCCGCCTGGACCGCCTCCGCGACACGGCCCGCCGGCAGCCCGTCGACCGGCCCCCGTACGCGTTCTGGCGGCGTTTCCCGACCGCCGACCGGTCGCCGGCCGGCCTGGCCCAGGCAACCCTCCGGTTCCACGATCGCTACGGATCGGACTTCCTCGCGGTGGCGCCCCCGGCCGGGTACGCGGCCCAGGCCTGGGGGTGCGTGGAAGCCGAGGCGGCGGGGCCCGACGGGAGCCGCGCCTGCGCCCGGTGCGCCGTGGGCCGGCCCGAGGACTGGCGGCAGATCCGGCCGGTCGATCCCGCGGCGGCCCCGGGCTACGCGGACGTGGTCGAGACGCTCGTGCGCGTGGGATTCGACCGCCGGATCGGTGACGCGCCCGTCCTCGTGGTCCTGCCCGCCCCGTCCGCCGTCGCGGCCCGCCTGGGCGGTGGCCGGCTCGGGTTCCATCTCCGCGAGTGGCCGGGCGCCGTGGGCGACGCCCTCCAGGCCATCGCCGAGACGCAGATCCGCTTCGCCGAGCTCTGCCTCGGCGAAGGCCTCGCGGGGGTGCTCTACGCCGTGGACGCGCCGGACGAGCCCGCGCTCGGCGCCGGGGCTTACGCCGAGCTCCTCGAGCCGCACGACCGCACGGTCCTGTCGGCCCTCGACGGCCGCGCCACCCTCCGCGTGGTGCAGGCGGCCGGCCCGGTCCCGTTCGCGCGCGTGGCGACCTGGCCCGCCGACGCGGTCGCGTGGGTCCCCGGTCCCGGCCAGCCGGCCCTGGCCGACGGTCACGCGCGCCTCCGGACGGCCGCGCTGGGGGGGCTCGATGCCCGCGCGCTCCGAGACGAGCCGCCGTCGCGCGCGGTCGACGCCGCCCGGGCCGCGCTCGCGAGCGTCGGCGAGCAGGGGCTGGTCGTGGGGACGCCCGGACCCATCTGGCCCGATACGCCGGACGAGGTGCTCGTCGCCGTCATCCGCGCGCTAGGAGGCTCCCCCCGGCCAATCCTCGGCCTCGCCCGCTGACCGCCCGGGCGAGGAGCCGGTCGAGCCAGTCCGCGCGCTCCATGCGTCGCAGGACGCGCGCGACGTGCGCCTGGTACGCGCGGCTCGGCGAGCCCGGGTGCCACGCGCGCGGGTTCGGGAGGCTGGCGGCGAGCTGGGCCGCCTCGAGCGGACCGAGGTCCGCGGCGGCCTTCCCGAAGAACCGTCGCGCGGCCGCCTCGGCGCCGTAGATTCCCGGTCCGAACTCCACGACGTTCAGGTAGAGATCGAGGATCCGGCGCTTCGAGAGCGCGCGCTCGAGCTGCCACGCGAGGATGGCCTCGCGCACCTTTCGGAGCGGGTTGCGTGAGGGCGTCAGCCAGAGGTTCTTCGCGAGCTGCTGGGTGATGGTCGACGCGCCGCGCGGGAGCTCCCGCCGCTCGACGGCCCGCTCGAGCGCATCCTCGACCTCGTCGAGATCCACGCCGCCGTGGGCGAAGAACTTGATGTCCTCGGCCACGATCACCGCGCGTTTGAGGGGCAGCCCGATGGCGGCGTAGGGGGCCCAGGTCCACTGGACGCGGTCGTCGCGCCCCGCCGCCCGCTGCTCGGCCCGGTAGCGCTCGATGAACGCCGTGGTCCGCGGCGGCCGGGTGGCCAGGGGGGCGACGCGCGGCCACGCCCACGCCTCGTAGGCGACCCACGCGCCGACGGCCAGGAACCCGAGGAGCGCCAGCCGGCGCCCGAGGCGACCCCGCCTCCCTCGTCGAGCCACGCGCGCCACGGCGTCCAGTCTAGCTCTTGCGCCCTCCGGGCCGAGCCGTCACCATGACCCGGTGAATCGCCGCGTTCTCGGCCAGGCGCGGCTCGCCTGGCTCGACCGATACATCATCCCGCGCGAGACGCCGGTCGCGCCAAGCCGCTGGCACCAGCACATCGTGCAGCGACGGGTCAGCCGCCTCGATCACCTCCGGCCCCACCGGCTCAACTGGGAGGCGCTCAAGCATCCCGAGGCCGCGCCGGCGGACGGGGACGACACCCTCACCCCGCGCCGGCTCGCGGGCATCCGGTGGTCCTGGCTCGACGGGCTCTTCACCACGGTCAGCGAAAACCTCTACCTCGGCTTCATCGTGCTCTACGCGCTCGCGTACGGGGCGAGCACGAGCCAGCTGGGGCTCCTGGCGGCGGTCCAGAACCTCCTCGGCGCGGTCTCCCTGTTCCCGGGGGCGCGCGCCGCCGACCGGGTGCGTCACCGGAAGCCGCTGGTGACGTGGACGGTCGGCGGCTTCGCGCGCGTCGCCCTCCTCGCGCTCGCGCTCGTGCCGTGGCTCACCGACGTGCCCGGGCCGGCGATCTGGCTGATCATCGTCCTGAACGGCGTCCGCTCGTTCATGTCGAACTTCGGCAATCCTGCGTGGACCGTCCTGGTGGGCGACCTCGTGCCGCCGCGTCTTCGCGCTCTGTACTTCGGGAACCGGAATCTGATGATCATGCTGGCCGCGCTCCTGGTCGCGCCGCTCGCCGGCTGGCTCATCAAGGCCGGCAACGGATGGCTCGGTCACCCCTACCTCGGCTACCAGGCGGTCTTCACGCTCGCGTTCCTGACGGGCCTGGCCGGAACGGCCTGCTTCCTCCGCATCCCGGAACCGCACCGGGTGCTGCGGGCTCGAGTGGTCACCTCGGAGGGCGGTGGCCTCTGGCGAGAGCTCGCGCGTAACCGGGCGTTCGTCGGCCTGGTCGTGAGCGGATTCGTGTGGAACCTCGCGCTCCAGGTCGCCGCGCCCTTCTTCAACGTCTACCTGGTCCGCCACCTGGGCGCGGGCGTCGGCACCGTGGGCATGCTCGCGGGCGTGAACACCCTCTTCGGCCTGATCGGCAGCGGCCTCTTCGGGCGCGTGATGGACCGGCTCGGGGCGCTCAAGACGCAGGCCCTGAGCGGCCTCCTCATCCCGGTCATCCCCACCGCGTGGATCTGGGTCACCGCGCCCTGGCAGGTGGGCGTCCTGGAAGCCTACGCGGGCCTCGTGTGGGCCGGCTACAACCTGGCCAACTTCGCCCTCATCCTCGAGCTCACGCCGGCCGCCCACCGACCGCAGGCCGTCGCGCTCTACCAGACGGTCGTGTTCGCGAGCGCGGTGGTGGGGCCGCTCCTCGGTGGCTGGCTCGCCGACACGTTCGGGTTCCACGTCATCTTCGCCGCGAGCGGCGCCGGCCGGCTGCTCGGGATCCTCCTCTACATCTGGCTCGCCGTCTGGCCGATCCTCGGCGCGCGCGGCGCGCGGCCGGCGGCGGCGCCGGCCGGGGGCGGGTAGGCGCGGTGCTCCTCTCCAACGGGCGCATCTACACCCTCGACGCCGCCGACCGCGTCGTCGACACGCTGGTCGTCCGCGAGGGCCGCGTGGCCTTCGCCGGCCGTCGCGGGGACATCAACGCGCCCGCCGGGGAAACCGAGATCGATGTCGGCGGGCGGGCCGTGCTGCCCGGCCTGGTGGACGCCCACGGCCACCTCATGTACCTGGCGCGCCTGCGCCTGACGCTCGACGTCGCGGGGCTCGCCTCGGAAGCCGCGTGCGCCGCCCGGGTGGTCGAGCGCGCGGCCACCGTCGCGCCGGGCGAGTGGATCGCCGGCCGCGGATGGGACCAGAACCGGTGGCCGGGCGCGCAATATCCACGCCGGGAGTCGCTCGACCGCGCGGCGCCGGGCCATCCCGTGGCCCTCACGCGCGTCGACGGTCACGCGATCTGGGCGAGCTCGGCGGCCCTCCGGATGGCGGGCATCGACCGGCACACGCCGGACCCGCCGGGAGGGCGGCTCGAGCGCGACGCCCACGGCGAGCCGACGGGCGTGCTGATCGACACCGCCCAGGACCTCCTGCGGCGCGTGGAGCCGCGCCCCCGCCCGGCGCAGCTCGAGGGCGCCGTGCAGGCGGCGATCGCCGACTGTCTCGCCGTCGGGCTCACCGGCGTCCACGAGATGGGCGCCGACCTGGACGCTCTCGCCGCGTATCGCCGGCTCGTCGCGCGCGACGCGTTCCCGTTCCGGAACGCGGTCGCCCTCCGCGGCGCCGATCCCGCCGCGTGGCAGGCGGCGCTCGAGGGCGGCCCCGAGCGCCACGGCGACGGCCGGCTGGTCGTGGGGGCCGTGAAGCTGATGGCCGACGGGGCGCTCGGCTCTCGCGGGGCGGCGCTCCACGCGCCGTACTGCGACGACCCCGAGAATCGCGGGCTCCTCCTGCTGCCGCCGGACGAGCTCGAACGGCGCGCGCGCGCCGCGGCCGAGCGCGGCTTCCAGGTCTGCGTGCACGCGATCGGCGACCGCGCCAACACGCTCGTCCTGGACGCGCTCGAGGCGGTGCTCCACGGTCGCGCGAGCGCGGCCGGCGGCCGCCTGGCGGCCGTGCCGGGCCGGGATCCGCGTCACCGGGTCGAGCACGCGCAGATCCTGGCGGAGGCGGACATCCCGAGGTTTCGCGGGCTCGGCGTCCTGCCGAGCATGCAGCCGACGCACTGCACCTCGGACATGCCCTGGGCCGACGCGCGGCTGGGGGCGGACCGGCTGCCCGGCGCCTACGCCTGGCGCTCGCTCCTCCGGACGGGGACGATCATCGCCGGCGGGTCGGACTTCCCGGTGGAGCTCCCGAATCCGTTCCACGGGATCCACGCCGCCGTCACGCGACGCCCGCGGTCGGGCCCGGATCCCGGGTGGCAGCCCGAGCAACGCATGACCCGGGCGGAGGCGGTCCGCGCGTTCACCGCCTGGAACGCGTACGCCGCGCACCAGGAGGCCCTCCTCGGCACGCTCGTGCCGGGGAAGTGGGCGGACCTGGTCGTCTGCTCGGCGGACGTCTTCACGTGCCCGGAGATGGAGATCGAGGCGATCGAGCCGGTCCTGACGCTGGTCGCGGGCGAGATCGCCCTCGACCGGCGCGGCGAGATTGGCGGAAGCCGAAGCGGCTGAAGGGGCCGCTCCCGCCCATCCGGGGCGGCCGGCCGATCAGTCCCGGATGGGCATCCCGCGGTCGTCGAGCTGGGGCGGGCCCGCCCACCCCCGGAGGCCGCGCCCGCTGCCGGCGCCGGGCCTCCTCGATGGCCATCCGGGCCTCGTTGCGGCGGGACCGCCGACCGGGCCGCTCTTCGACCACGGTCGGCGGGGCCGCGCTGAGGGTCGGCCCAGCCGGTGCGGGCGTCCGCGACCGGGTGAGCTCCGTCACCAGGAGCGTCGCCAGCACCAGGGCGAGCGCGAGGTTGATCCAGCGCAGCACGCGTCGGGACCCGCCCTCAGCGGCCTACTGGAAGATGCCCAGGCGCCAGCTGTAGCTGTCGATCCCGAGCGACGTCGCCGCGGTGAAGTTCGGGAAGCCGGGGAACGCGGGCGGCGACAGCGCGCGGTACCGGAGCCGCTCGTCGTACACCCAGTCGCGCGCGTACCCGGTGTTCGACGACGGCTGCCCGAACGTCCCCATCGTCTTCTGGACGACGCCGCCCAGGACCGTCGAGATGCCGCGGTACGAGCCGTTCGGGTCGTCGAAGCTGAACTGCCCGCTCGGCTCGGCGTTGCCGCTCGAGTTCGCGACGAAGAGCATGGCGTGAGTCTGGAGGTCGCCCGTGAGCGCGGCGGACAGCCGGATGCCGCCCGGCATGCCGAGCCCCCACGACACGACGCCGAGCACGTTCTGGACGTCCAGCTGGTCGTCGGCGCTCGTGCCGCTCGCGTCACCGGGGATCGGATCGCTGAAGATCAGGTCCGCGCCCCGCGGCTCCACGCGGAGGTTCAGCTGGCCGGCGATGAAGATGTTTCCATCGGCCGCCACCGTCATCCGCATGCCGCGCGTCAGCGTCACCGTGTCCTGGTAGATCGCATACGTCGGGCTCAGATCGATACCGCCGTTGGTGTTGCTGCCGGAGCCGGTCACGGGGCTCACATAGGTGCCCCGCCGGAGCCCGTGGAGCGTGCTCGCGTTCCCCGCCGTCCCCGTTGTGCCGATGTTCCCGGTGGCGAAGATGACGCCGCGGTCGGTAGCCGTGTCGGGGCTGAAGACGCCCGTGAGCGTCTGATCGCGCAACGCCGAGGTGACACCCGTGTCATCCCACCACTGGGTGCCGCTGGCGCTGCACGTGCCGCCAGGCGAGCCCTGCGCACTCGTCTTCAGGCATTGGCGCCGAACTCGCGTCTGCCCCGCACCCGGCTGACCCTCCTCGATGATGGTCCGCTTGTCCACCGCCGTGTAGATGACGATCGTCTGGCCGGTCGCCGTGCTCGAGAGGAGAATCTCCCGCGCGTCGCCGGTCACGAAGATGCCGCCGGTCAGGGCGCCGTTGGCGCACACGTTCGACACGATCACCGGGACGGCGCAGTTCAGCACCGGCAGGCCCGAGAGATTCGCGGCACCCACGCAGGAAACGGTCGACACGGCCCGCGCCACGCAGGCCTGGGCGAGCCGGTCCGCGGGGTTGTTCCCGCCGGGGAACGGAATCGGGTCGATGGCGACCGTGGTCGGGTCGAAGTCGTAGCCGCGCGTGAAGCCCGAGCAGTCCACCGACTTGCACAGGATGCCGGGGTCGCCGCCGAGAAGCGGCCAGTCGCGGGACGAGCTGTCCCGGCTCAGGTTCGTGGCGCTGCCCGCGTTGTTGAACCGGGTCGTGGTCAGGGTCTGGGTCGCCTCGCTCTTGAAGACCGGTCCCTCGTTCCCCGCCGTGTTGATGTCGCCGAGGATGCTGAACCGCGTGTTCGTGTGGACGGGCCCCGTGTAGGTGTGCCGGTAGCTCATCCACGGGTCGCCGGAGCCCGCGTCCTGAAACTGGTCGATGAAGTGCGCGTACTTCACGAACTCGGCGTTCAGCGCGATCCGGAACGAGCCCTGCGTGTTCAAGGGCACCGAGGAGTCGTGGATGATCCACTGCTGGCGCGCGCGCCCAGACGTGCCGCTCGACTCGATGCGCCACACGTAGGTGAAGACCGCCCCGAGCCCGCCGTTCGTGATCGCAGGCGGGATCGTCGGGTGCGTGCTCACGATCACCCGCGTCGTGAACGCCAGGTTGGCCGGGCAGCCCCCCGTCCCTGGGCACGTGATCGTCATGACCGTCTGCTGCGCGTCCGGGATGCTCCCAACCGCGCTGTAGTTCGGCTCCGCGCAGCCGCCGGAGCAGCTCTGGAACGCCGGGCCGCTCGAGGGCACCGCGAAGTCCCGGATGAACTGGGCGCCCCCGTTGGCGCTGTTGTACGTCGCCACGAGCGCGGTCTTCATGGCCGGCCGGCCCGTCGCCGAGACGGCCGCCGGCAGATCGACGCTCAGCCGCTGCAGGAGCAGCTTCCGCCCCCAGTTGGCCCCGGCCTCGGCGGCGTAGGCCGCCTGCGCCTCGTCCTTGGTGAGCTGGGCGATCATGGTCTCGTTGCGCGCGAGGATGACGAGCGCCGCGATCATCGTGCTGAGCAGCACCATGCCAGCGATCGCAGCGAACAGGGCCACCCCCCGCTCGTTCCGGGCCGGAGCAGCGAATCGGACCGCGAATCTAGACATCGGGAGTTCCTCCTTCAGGGCACGTTGCGCGCACGCGCTTCGGACGTGAGCGTCTTCGTCACAGCCTGGCCGCTGATGGTCGCGCGGCCCGTCAGGGTGATGACCACCCGTCGGACCCGAGCGCGGTTCGCATCGGACAGGGTCGAGCAAGCCGTCGCGGAGATAGCCGGCGGCACCAGTTGCGTGTTCGGCGAGGCGTCGTCCGGCCCGGTGAAGTACTGGAACATGTCGACGCCGGCGGGGTTGGCCACCAGATCCCGCGCGAGCTCCTCGGCGCCCGTGGAGACGGCCACCCAGGCCGCGCCGGCGTCCGGCTGGCCGCCCAGCGTCCCCCGCGTCTCACGGAGCGGCGAGCCCGTCGCCGGAGTCGTGGGCCAGAAGAAGAACACGTTCTCGTCGGGGTCCTGCACGTCGGCGTCGCCGTTCAGGTCCGCGTAGAGCCGGACGCAGTTCCGGCCCGCCTCCCGGAACGCGGTGAACGCCGGGTTGTTGGGCGTCGCGCCGCCGCCCCAGGGCTTGTTCTGCGGGTTGACACCCGCCGCCTGGATGATGTGCGTCACCCGGTCCATCGCCACACGCACGTTCTGCTGGAGGTCGGTGACCTCCGAGCTCTGCATGTAGCTCTTCTGGGACTGCTCGATCAGGACGAGGACGCCCGCGACCAGGAGGGTCCCGACCGCAAGCCCGACCATGATCTCGACGAGCGTCGTCCCCAGCTGGTTCCTGCCGTGTCTCAGCATCGCCGTGCCCCTAGCTTCCCCGCGTGAAGATCATCGTCAGCGCCACCGACTGCTCATCCCCGGAGCTGTTCTTGTAGAACACCGACACGACCACGGTCTTCGTGCCGACTTCCGGCGCGTCGTTGGTGATGCCAATAGTCCGGCGGTAGTTAGGGTAGCTGATGCTCGAGTACGTGAGGCTGCCGTAGCCGGTCGTCAGCGGGAACGTGGTCCCGTTGACCAGCTCGTCGGTGTCCAGGTCGTACGCGCGGTTCCGCATGTCCTCGAGCACCCGGCGCGCCAGGAAGGTCGCGGTCGTCGCCTGGTCGCCGCCCTGGATCGCCATGCTGCCCGGCGCAAACGCCGCGGCCAGCCCCATGAGGGCAACGCCGAGCAGCAGGAGCGCCACCATGAGCTCGACGAGAGAAACGCCTGCCTGCTGTCGCCGGATGGTCATGGACATGTCGCCGTCCCCGTGCACGAGCGCACGCGGCCGGGGGTATTCACCTCCACCCGCCAGGTCGTGCCGCTCGGATAGGTCACTAGCACGCTGCCGTTGCCGGTCGAGGTGGAGCCCTTGGCGTCGAACCGGATCTCGGACGGCGTCGCGGACACCGTGGCGCCCCCGATGACCGCCTCGACGACGTCGGGCGGCCGGTTCGCGGGGCACGTGTTGCCCGTCGGCGTTCCGGCCGTGCAGATCGTGGAGATCTGCGTGCTCGTGAAAATCACCCGGTACGTGGCGGTCGTGCCGATGGCGTTCTGCCGGGCGTTCCGGAGGGTCTCGACCACCTGCTCGGCCCCCCCTCGGGTCTTGAGGTCGGGCATGATGGACCCCAGGAAGGGCAGGCTGGCCACCGCAAAAATGGTGATGATGGAGGCCACGACCACCAGCTCGGTCAGGGTCATCCCTGCCTCCTGGCGCATGGCCCGGCATCCGCCCACCGCTCGAGTCCGGAAAACGTCAGTCGTCATGACTCACCTCGCCGCAGGCAGCTAGAGCAACGGTCATGCCAAATACCTCCGCCCTCTGGATCCGATTCAGGCTGCTCGCCAACTGCGCACGGGCCAATAGTAGAGGAATTCCGCCAACAGTATCGAATGGGGATCCCGGGGTGGCGTCCAGACCGACGGGACTGGTGACGATCCACGTCAGGGGCCTGCCGTGGCGTGGCAGGAAGGGGGTGTCAACATGGCTGCGTCACAACTCCTCAGATGATGACTATCCGGCGCCCTTGGTGTCGGCGGCACCGCCGGATCGAGACCCTGGGCCCGCGTCGGGCGCGCGTACTCCTAGTGGTGGCAGGTCACGCACTCGAGCGGTCCCCGCCGCTCGGCGTGGCACGAGACGCACCAGCCCATCGTGAGAGGCGCCACCTGGGCAACGCGCTGCATGCGCTCGACCGGCCCGTGACACGTCTGGCAGGCGAGCCCCACCTGGACGTGGCGCTTGTGCGGGAAGTAGACGAACCCGGCGAGCTTGTGGACGCGAACCCAGGGGATCGCCTGCTGCCGATTCCAGTGCTCGTGGATCTTCTGCACCTCGGGGTTGCCCTGGGCCGCGACGAGCTTGTGACAGCCCATGCACCGCGCGACCGACGGCAGGCCGGCGAACGTGCTACGGCGTGCATCGGCGTGGCAGAACTGGCAATCGATCCCGTACGAACCCGCATGGATCGCGTGGCTGAACTCGATCGGCTGGGCGGGCGCCGGCGCGATCGGGTGGACCGGGGGCGCTGCGAGCGGGCGATACGGCGGCTGCGCCAGCGTCCGGATGTACGCGACGACATCCCGGATCTCGCGATCGGTCAGGAGCCGACCGAACCCGGGCATCTGGGGCGCGAGGCCGACCGCCGCCGCGCCGTCACGGACGATGGTCGTCAGGAAATCGTCGGTGAGCGGGTTGAGCAGCCGGCCGGCCGTGAGGGGCGGCGGCTTGATCGGGAGGGCGGCGGCCCCAGGGCCGTCCGCCGTCCCCGTCGCCCCGTGGCAGGTGGCGCAATGCCGCTCGAAGACGGCCCTCCCGGGATGGGCGGGCCCGGTCGGGGCGGCGGGCTGCCCGGCGACCGGGCGCGCCGCCGGGCCCCACGCGACGAGCGCCCACGCGCCCGCGAGGGCCACCGCCCACCACCGGCCACCGGGGACCGGGCGGCGGGCTCGTCGGAGCCCGAGTCGGCCCATGCCCGGGGTGCGAGGGGGCGGCTAGACCGCCCCTTCCGCCTGGAGATCGGCCACGGCGCGGGTCACCGCCTGCACGGTCTCCTCGATCTCGCGGTCGGTGTGCACGGCGGACACCCAGCCGTGGTTCTGGGACATGTCGACGCCGTGCAGGATCAGGGCGCAGCGCCACTTGTGGACGAGCCCCGGGCTCTTCGCCTTCGGCGCGCTCTTGCCCGGCGCCGGCGGCGGCCCGTCGAGCGAGATGTGGACGATCGAGACATCGCCGTACGCGACCATGGGCGCGCCCGCTTTCCGGAACACGTCGTTGAAGGCGGTCCGGAGCTCGGCGCCGTTCGCGTTCGCCCGCTCGTGGTGCTTCCCGTCCGCGATCTGCGAGAGCATCGCGATCCCTGCCGCGGAGACGATGGGATTCGAGTTGTAGGTCCCGTTCTGCGCGACGCGCTTCGACCGGTTCCACTCGGGATCGTCGCCGAACGCCATCAGGCCGACGATGTCGCGGCGGCCGCAGACGGCGGCGCCGGGCAGGCCGCCGGCCACGATCTTGGCGAGCGTGGTCATGTCCGGCGTGACGCCGTAGTACTCCTGCGCACCGCCCGGGGCGTACCGAAAGCCGGTGATGACCTCGTCGAAGATCAGCACGGTGCCGCGGTCCTGGGTCACCTGCCGGAGGTCCTTCAGGAACCCGGGGTCGATCGGGAACACCCCCGCCTGGCCGCCGCTCGGCTCCAGGATGACGGCGCCGATGTCGTTCCGGCTCGCCAGGAGCTGCTCGACCGCCGCGATGTCGTTGGGCGGCGCGAGGAGGACCTCGCCCAGGACCCCGCCAGGGATGCCGGCGGACATCGGCACGTCGAACGGCGGATTCACGCCGGCCGAGACGCCGTCGTGCCAGCCGTGGAAGTGGCCGGTGAACTTCAGGACCTTCGGGCGCCCGGTGTACGCGCGGGCGAGGCGGAGCGCGAGGTGGGTCGCCTCGGTGCCCGACATCGTGAAGCGCACCAGCTCGGCCGAGGGAATGAGCCGGGTGATCCACTCCGCCCACTCGACCTCGAGCTCGTGGCACGCGCCGTAGTGGGTCCCGCGCGCGATCTGCCGCTGCACCGCCTCGACCAGCCCCGGATGGGAGTGCCCGAGGAACAGGGCGCCGTGCCCCATCCAGTAGTCGATGTACTCGCGGCCGTCGACGTCCCACTTGCGCGGGCCCGCGGCGCGCTCGATGTAGAGCGGGAACGGCGTGAGATACCGGCCGTCGTGCGTGATGCCGCCCGGGATCACCCGCCGGGCACGTTCCCAGCGCGCCCACGAGCCGGGCAGGGTCTTCCGGTACCGCTCGCTCACCGTCTCCCGCATCACGCAGTCTCCTCTTGGCGCGTCGGGACCACCGGGGCGCGCCGCGTCTTCAGGTGTCCGACCAGTCCTCTCAGCGTCTCGAGCAATGCCTGGTGCAAGCCCAGCGGCAGGTTGTCGACCGACGGTTGGGCGACCCCCGTGAGGCCGTCCACGCCCCCCGCCCGGACCATCGCCCGCGTCAGTCGGGCCTCGTCCTTGGCCGTGTGGAGGAGCGCGCGGCCGGTCGCGAGGGCGAGATGCGCCGTCACGCCCCAGGCCCCCCAGTTCGAGGTCCCGGCGACGATCAAATGGTCGGTGCGCACCACCGAGGCGATCTTGGCTCCGTTGGGGACGTCGCGCACGACCCGGGCCCGCACGCGCCCCATGCCGATCTCGTTCCCGCCGTCCCCGACGCCGATGGTCACCCGACCGGCCCGGCGGCGAAGGAACAGCGCGTCCAGCGGGGCGTTCACGCCGGCCACCGAGAGCCCACGGGCGTTGTAGTACCCCCCGTCCCGCGCGCGCCCGGGCCGCTCGATCGCGACGAGGTGCGTGGGCGCGAAGGTCTCGACCGTCTCGCGCGCCGCGCGGAGGGCCGCCGCCGGCTCCGCCGGCACCGGGACGAGGTCCCGGGGCTCCCCGAGCGCGCGGAGGCACGCCTCGAGGAGGGGCGCCACCGGGGGGTCCGCGAGGTACACGACGCGCGCACCGAGACGGCGGAGGGCCCGGCCAAGCACCACCGTGCCGGACGGCCCGTCCGTCTCCGCCGCCCAGGTCGGCCGCGCGACGAATCCGGTCACCAGGACCACGCGCTCGGCCCGCGCCAGGCTCTGGGCGGCTGCCGCCATCGCGCCCGGCACGACGAGCCGCCCGATGCCACGCCCCCCCAGATCGAGCGCGCAGAGGGTCTCGACGGGGTCCAGAACCGGCGGCATGGCCCACAAAGCCTAACATCGGGTCCCAGGGCGGACAACGCCGGCCCGACCCGCCGGGGCGTCCCGGCGCGTTCGGCCGGACCGGCAAACGAGCGCACCGCGGCTACGGGACCTCCCCCCCTCGACACGGGCGCTCGCGGACATGACTCGGGTATCGACGGCCGAGGAGGGGCAGGTTCCCGCCCACGTTGAGCGCCCGCGCCGGCGCGATCCCGATGGCCGCACGGACGGGCCGGAAGCCCTCTTCGAGTCGCTCGGTCGATGTCGTCGGACGCGACGCGTGGAGACGGCCGGCGAGCGCGGGTGCGGCGTCGCGCGGCGCAGCGGTCGACGGGCGGTCGGCGGCTATAATCGCCTGCGTGAGGTCTGTGCGTCGCGGGTGTCGGCACCGGGCCGCTCGACTGATGCCGGAGGGCCCCGGCCGGCCCGGAGCCCGTCGCCTCCCATGACGGCCGAGCCCGGCCAGTACCACCTGAGCCACCTCCGCTACCTCGAGGCCGAGAGCATTCACGTGCTCCGGGAGGTGGCGGCCGAGGTCGAGCGTCCGGTGCTCCTCTACTCGATCGGGAAGGACTCCTCGGTGCTGCTGCGTCTCGCGCAGAAGGCCTTCGCGCCCGCCAAGCTCCCCTTCCCGCTCCTGCACGTGGACACCGGGTTCAAGTTCGAGGAGATGTACGCGTTTCGCGATCGGATCGCGCGCGAGAGCGGGGCGCAGCTCCTCGTCTGGCGGAACGCGGACGCGATCGCGCGGGGCACGAATCCCTTCGACCTCGGTACGCAGCGGTGCTGCGGACTCCTGAAGACGGACGCCCTCCTGACCGGGCTCCGCCATCACGGTTTCCGCGCGGCCATCGGCGGCGCGCGACGCGACGAGGAGAAGGCGCGGGCCAAGGAGCGGTTCTTCTCGGTCCGGGACGCGTTCGGCCAGTGGGATCCCAAGAACCAGCGGCCCGAGCTCTGGAATCTCTACAACGGGCACGTCGGACCCCGGGAGTCCATCCGCGTCTTCCCGCTCTCGAACTGGACGGAGCTCGACGTGTGGCAGTACATCTACGTCGAGAAGATCCCCATCAATCCCCTCTACTACGCCCGAGAGCGCGACGTGGTGGTCCGCGGCGGACAGCTCATCGTGCTGGACGGGCCCTTCGCCCCGGGCGCCCGGTACGGCCCGGCGCCCGGCGAGCGCGTCGAGCGGGTCCAGTGCCGGTTCCGGAGTCTCGGCTGCGTGCCCTGCTCGGGGGCGATTCGCTCGGCGGCCTCTACCCTCGAGGCCATCGTCGAGGAGATGCTGCTGGCGCGGACCTCGGAGCGCGGCACGCGGGTGATCGACCACGACGCCGATGGGTCGATGGAGACGAAGAAGCGGGAGGGTTACTTCTGACCGTCGGGGCCCTTCTCCATCGGTCCCGGACCCGGGACCTCCTCCGGCTGTCGGTCATGGGCAGCGTCGACGACGGCAAGTCCACGCTCATCGGACGGCTCCTGCACGACACGAAGGCGATCCACGAGGACACCCTCGCCACGCTGAAGGCGGACTCCGCCCGCGTCGGCACCGGCCCCGAGATCGACTTCGCGCTGCTGACGGACGGGCTCAAGGCCGAGCGCGAGCAAAAGATCACGATCGACGTCGCCTACCGCTACTTCTCGACGCCCGCGCGGACGTTCATCATCGCCGATACGCCCGGCCACGAGCAGTACACGCGCAACATGGTGACGGGCGCCTCGACCGCGAACCTCGCCATCGTTCTCGTCGACGCCCGGCAGGGCATCCTGACGCAAACGAAGCGGCATTCCTTCCTCGCGTCGCTCTTGGGCATCCCCCGGCTCCTCATCGCCGTGAACAAGATGGACCTGGTCGGGTACGCGGAGGCACCCTTCGACCGCATCGTCGCCGACTACCGCGACTTCGCCATCCGACTCGGTGTCGTCGATCTCCAGTTCGCGCCGATCAGCGCCCTCCACGGCGACAACGTCGTCGAGCGGAGCGCGCACATGCCCTGGTACCAGGGCGACCCGATTCTGCGATACCTCGAGCACGTCTACTCCGGCGGTGACCGGAACCTGGTCGACTTCCGCCTGCCCGTCCAGTACGTCCTGCGGCCCAATCCCGACTTCCGCGGGTTCGCCGGGCAGATCGCCTCGGGCGTCGTGAAGGCCGGGGACGAGGTGCTGGCGCTCCCGTCCATGCGGACGACCCGGATCGCGAGCATCCTGGGCCCGGAGGGCGCCTGTCGTCAGGCCTTCGCGCCGATGTCCGTCGCCGTGACCCTGGAGGACGACATCGACGTATCCCGTGGCGACATGCTGGTCCACCCCCGGAACCTGCCGAAGATGCAGGCGAGCTTCGAGGGCATGGTCGTGTGGCTGGCCGAGGAGCCGATGCGCCTGGATCGCCCGTACCTCGTCAAGCACACGACCCGGACGGCCAGGGCCACGATCCGCAAGGTCGGGTACCGGGTCGACGTGAACACGCTGAGCCGCCTGCCGCCCGCCCCGCTCGAGTTGAACGAGATCGGACGCGTCGCGCTCGAGGCCACCCAGCCGCTCCTCCTCGACCCGTACGCGCGGAACCGGTCGACCGGCAGCTTCATTCTCATCGACTCCGTCACGGGCAACACCGCGGGGGCCGGGATGGTCATCGACCGGGTGCCCGAGAGCGACCTGCACCCGCGCGGCTCCGCGGCGCCGCGGGCGCACGTCAGCCCCGAGGTCGGGCGCGTGTCGCCGGACGCCCGGGCCGGGCTCCTCGGCCAGCGCGCCGTGACCATCTGGCTCACCGGTCTCTCGGGATCGGGGAAATCGTCCATCGCGCGGGAAGCCGAGTGGCGGCTCCACTCGACCCACCGGCACGTCTACGTGCTCGACGGCGACAACGTCCGCTTCGGTCTGAACCGTGACCTGTCCTTCTCGAAGGCCGACCGCGCGGAGAACATCCGCCGCATCGCCGAGGTGGCCCGCCTCCTGAACGAGGCCGGCATCGTCGTGCTGGTGCCCGTGATCTCACCGTTCCGCGACGACCGCGAGATGGCTCGGCGGATCATCGGCGCGGACCGCTTTCGAGAGGTCCACGTGGCCACGCCGATCGAGGTGTGCGAGCGCCGTGACGCCAAGGGTCTCTACCACCGGGCGCGGGCCGGCGAGATCCCGGACTTCACGGGTATCTCCTCCCCGTACGAGCCGCCCGAGGCGCCGTTCCTGCGGCTCGACACGACGCACCGCACGGTCGACGAGTGCGTCGAGGAGCTGCTGACGCACGTGCGGCCACTCCTCGCACCGTAGGTTACCGGCGGGCGGCCCCGAGCGCGGCGCCCGCTCGGCCGGAGCGCGCCACGGCGACCGCGCGATCGTCGTGGCGCCAGGCGGACTCTAGGAGCCGCCGGCCGCCTGCTTGGGGCCGAAGAGCAGAAGCTCCGCCCAGGACCCTGTCTTGTCGAAGATGATCAGGAGCCCCTGCTTTCGGTAGTGGAAGGAGGGGCGGCCGGTCGACTCCTCGGTCCCGACCGCGTCCGGCGGTCCCCAGCCGTTCGAGACGGAGCGGAACGAGAAGACGTGGGGCTTCGGATAGAGGGCCAGCGACCGCACCACGTCGGGGGCGAACCGCCCGCCGGCCTCGAGCCCGAAGCTGATGACCATGCGCTCCAGGCCCTGCGGGGCGCGCTCCCCGGCATAGGTCCATTCCGCCACGGTCCGGCCTTCCTCGACCATCGACCGCTCGCGGCTCGGGCGGCCGTACAGCCGCTCGACGTCGGCCCGGGTCGTCTCGCTCGGCGCGAGCCCGCCCCAGGTCTCCGCCCCGAGGTCGGCCGCGCCGACGAGGAGCCCGGCCACGACCGCGATGGCCCCGAGCGTCCGCCGCGCGCCGCGCCCGACGCGCCTCACGGCGCGCCTCCAGCCAGCTGGGCGCGCTCGAGCGTGTCGCGGGCCATGTGGACGTGGACCGCGTCGACGAACTGGCCCTCGAGGCGCAAGGCGCCCCGGCCGCCGCGCTCCGCGGCCTCGTAGGCCGCGAGCACGCGCCGCGCCTCGGCCACGGCCTCGGCGGACGGGCTGAAGCAGCGGTTGGCCACCTCGATCTGGCTCGGGTGGATCAGCGCCTTCCCGTCGAAGCCGAGGTCGGCGCCGAGCCGCGTGTGGCTCTCGAGCCGGTCGGGCTGCCCGAGGTCGAAGCAGGGGGAGTCGATGGCGTCGAGACCCGTCGCCCGCGCCACCAGGACGATGCGGCTCATCACGTGGAGCTCCGTCAGGCGGCCGGGCACCAGCCGCGCGCGCGTCTCCCGCGCCAGGTCCCCCGCCCCGTAGAAGAGGGCCGCCGCCCGCGGGACTGCGCGGGCCAGCGCCTCGAGACCGACAACGGCCGCCGCGGTCTCCACCAGGAGGTGGAAGCGGATCCCTCCCGGCGGGCGCCCGCTCGCGCCCTCCAGTCGCGCGACGTCCGCGTCGAGTCGCGCGACGTCCACGGCGTCCGAGAGCTTCGGCAGGAGGAGGGCGTCGGGACCGAGCGGCACGACGGCGGCCAGGTCGACGGCGTGCTCCGCCGCACCGGACGCGTTCACGCGCACGATGCGCTCGCGGCCGCCGAAGTCCACGCGGCGCAGCGCCGCCACCACCCACTCCCGCGCCTGCGCCTTCTGCGCCGGGGCCACCGCGTCCTCCAGATCGAGGATGACCCCGTCCGCGGCCATCGCCGCCGCCTTGGCAATGCGCTCCGGTCGGGTCCCCGGCACGAAGAGAAGACTCCGCCGGAGTCGACTCACGCCCGTCCTCGCCGGTGCGAGAGCACCTCGAACCCCGCCGCGCGCAGGGCGTCGATGATGGGCCGCAGCTCGCACGGCTCGAGCCGCACGCTGAACACCGTCTTCCCCTCGGACCCGGGGACCGCACCGACGCTGATGATCCGGCCGTCGTGGGCGCGAATGATCTCGACGATGCGCTCGTAGGCGTCCGGGCCGCCGGCCACTCCCACGTCGAGCCGCGTGGACTGGGTCAGGAGCCCGAGCAGCTCCACCAGGACCGCCAGGAGATCGGTCTCCGTGACGATGCCCACCAGGCGTCCTTGCGAGACCACCGGCACGCAGCCGATCTTCTTGACCACGAGGAGGCTGGCCGCCTCCTCGACCGGCGCGTCGGGCCCCACGACGGTGAGGTCCTCGCTCATGAGCTCGCGGACCCGGGCCCGGGCCAGCCCCGGGGAGAGCAGCACGGGCCGGAGATCCCGGTCGGACAGAATCCCCACCAGGTGCCCGTCCTCCACCACGGGGAGGTGCCGGAACCGGTGGTCCCGCATCAGCCGGTAGGCATGCCGGGCAGTCTCGTGAGGCCGGACCGTCACCAGGTCGGTCGCCATGACATCGCGGACGGCAAGGCTCATGACCGCGTTCTCCTCTCCCTACCCTAGCGCGACCCGCGGCCGGCGGCATGACGGTCCGGCGACGCGGGGCCCGCCGGAGCGCGCGGCCGATCAGGCGAACAGGCGCGTGATCTCGTCCTGGTCGAACCGGGGGAGCGGCCCCGGCTGACCGTTCCGTGTCAGCACGACACCCGCGTCCCGCGGCACGACCCGTCCGATGAAGGCCGCGTCGATCCCTTCCCGCGCGAACGCGTGGAGCACGACCCCGGCGTCCGCCGGCGCGAGCGCCAGAAGCAGCGCGCCCGACGCGATGGTGCCCAGAGGATCGAGCCCGAACTCGCGGCAAAGCGCCGCGCCCGCGGAGAGGACAGGGATCCGCTCCGCCTCGACGGCGAGTCCCACGCCGGCCGCGTCGGCCACTTCCCAGAGCGCCGTGGCCACGCCGCCCTCGGTGGGATCGTGCATCGAGTGGACGGGCACCAGCGTGGTCGCCAGCCGGGCCTCGGGCACGACGGATAGGTGCGCCGACAGGCCGCGCGCGCGGGCCAGCCAGGCCTCGTCGTACCCGCGAGCGCGGAGCTCGTCGGCCCGCACCCGCGCGATGATCGACGTCCCCTCCACCGGCACGCCCTTCGTGAGCACGAGGGCATCGCCGGGGCGCGCCCCGCCGGTCGTCACGAGCCGCGTCTTGTCGACCTCGCCGAGCATGGTGCCGACCATGATCGGTCGATCGAGCCCGGGTGTCACCTCCGTGTGCCCGCCGACCAGCGCGACGCCGAGCGTCTTACACGCGGCACCCAGCTGGCCGAACAGGGTTCGCACCGCGTCCTCGGTCGTGCGGCCCTCCGGCAGGAGGCAGGTGGCGAGAAACCAGCGCGGCGCGGCGCCGCGCACTGCCAGATCGTTGGCGTTGACCACGAGCGCGTACCAGCCGAGGTCCTCCGTCACGAACGTGATGGGATCCGTCGTGGCCACGAGGTAGCGGTCCCCCATGTCCAGCACGGCGGCGTCCTCGCCGACCCGGGGCCCCACGACAACACGCGGATCCGCGCCGGCGTGTTGCGCCAGCAGGTCGCGCAGAAGGTCCGGCCGGAGCTTGCCAAGGGGGAGCGTCGTGGCCATGCGAGCCGGGCCAGTATAGCAAGCCTCCCCGGAGTGGATTTGCCCGCCCGCCGGGGCATTTCCGCGCGGCCAGTCGATTGGTCTCGCCCGGGGTCGCGACCTCGGGCGCGACGCAGAAGACGACCTAACCGATCGAGAACACAGGGGTATGGAGGCCCATCTCGGGAGCGGCGTAGGCCGGCGCTCGAGGAGGCAGTGCCCTTGCACCCTGCCGAGGCAACCCGGTCGCCCGGCGGCCGGAATGAGGGAGGGCTATCCATGCGGACACGGGTGGGGGCGGTCGCCCCCTGGATCGCGCTAGGCCTGATGGCGGGAATCCTCACGGCCTGCGGCGGGGGCAGCAGCTCGAGCACCGGGCCTACCAGCTTCAGCGGCGGCGGCGGCGGCTCGGGGGCGACAATCCAGGGTCAGGTTCGGCGGAACGGAAGCGCCGCGCTCCACGAGTCCGCGGTGACCGTCGTCCTCCGTACGGCGCTTGGCGTCGGGATCGCCGAGGCGGCCGTGGGCGACCCGGTCGTGGGTTTCACAGTCAACCTCCTCAGCTGCACCAGCCCCGCGATCATCACCTCAACCACCACGGACGCTAGCGGTAACTTCCAATTCACGGGACTTGCCGCTGGGTGTTATGTCGTCCAGGTGGTGGACCTCCCGCCCAGCCTCGTGGTGCTGGGCACCTCCTCAGATGTCGTCGTCGGCGACGGTGACATCGGGACGGTCGTGGGCACCGCGACGGTGGCCACCGAAACCGGTGCGCCACCGCTCGTGACGATCGCCTCGGTCAACGTGGCGGCCGCGAACGTGAACGACCTTCTCCAGAACAACGCTCAGGTGTGCCACGCCATCAGCATCGCCACGGCGGCCGGCGTCAACCCGCTAGATGTGATCAAGGCACGCCAGGCTGGCGGTGGCCACGGGTGGGGACAGGTGGCCCACCAGTTCGGCGTCCCGCCGAGCGTGCTGGGGAACCAGTCCTGCACGGAGACCCAGATCTCCAACACCGTGGCGCTCGCGGGCGGGAACGGCAAGGGCAACGGAAACGGCAAGGGCAAGGGCAAGGGCAACGGGAAGGGCAAGGGCAACAGCTAGTCACCCTCCTCGATCCGAACCCGGCGCCGCCGGCTCCCCGCCGGCGGCGCCGGCCATCCCGCCCTCCCCCGATGTCAGCGACGCTGGGCCGCTATGGTCGAGCCGCGGCTTGGCGGCTCAGCGCGTGATGATCTCGTACTCGTCCTTGTGGAGCCCGGGCACAGTCTGGACGGTGACCTTCCGCTGAATCCGCCGCTGGAGCACCTCCAGTCCCTCCGACTCCTCCTCCTGGAGGTACGCCGCCAGGTCCGGGTTCACGCGAATCAGCACCTCCTGCCCCGAGATGTCACGGGTGGCCACCTGGATCTTCCGGTAGATCTCGGCCGTGAGACCCGGCGGCGACTTCACCACCCCCGTACCCTTGCAGGTCGGGCAGGGCTGCATCAGCAGCGAGTGCAGGCTCTGGCGCACGCGCTTCCGGGTCATCTCGACCAGGCCGAGCTCGGAGATCTCGAGCACGTTCGTGCGCGACTTGTCGTCTCCCAGGGCGCGCTTCAAGGCGCGGAACACCTGGGCCCGGTGATCCTCCTGGTCCATGTCGATGAAGTCGATGATGATGATGCCGCCCAGATCGCGGAGGCGGATCTGCCGGACGATCTCGCCGACCGCCTCGAGGTTGATCTTGAGGATCGTCTCCTCGAGATCCCGCTTCCCGACATACTTGCCGGTGTTCACGTCGATCGACACGAGAGCCTCGGTGTGGTCGATGACGAGGTAGCCGCCGGACTTGAGCCAGACCCGCCGCCGGATCGCCTTGTCGATCTCCTTCTCGATCCCGCGCGCCTCGAAGACCGACTCCCGCTCGGCGTGCAGGTGGATGCGATGGGCGAGGGCAGGCACGAGGGCCTCGGCGTACTCGAGCGCCCGACGGTACTCCTCCTCGCCGTCGATCAGGATCTCCTCGATGTCGGCGGAGAAGAGGTCCCGGACTACCCGGAAGACGAGGTCGCCCTCCTCGTGGAGCGCCGCGCGGGCCGGCGCCTGGGCGAAGCGCGCCTGGACCTGCTGCCAGACGCGGACCAGGAACTGGATGTCGGCGCCGAACTCGACCTCGCCCTTCCCCTCCCCCACCGTGCGGACGATGAAGCCGCCGCCCCCGGGGGGCCGGAGGTTCCGGACGAGCTGCCGCAGCCGGTCCCGCTCCTCCGCGTCATGGATCCGCCGGGAGACGCCGAGGTGGTTCACCTGGGGCATGTACACGAGGTAGCGGCCCGGCAGGCTGATGAAGGAGGTGATCCGGGCGCCCTTGGTGCCGAGGGACTCCTTCGACACCTGGACCAAGATCTCCTGACCCTTGCGGAGGACGTCCTCGATGGGCGTGATCGCCCGCCGCTCGCGCTCGGGCGGGGCCTCGGGGGAGCGTCCGCCCTCGCCGCCGGCGCCGGGCTCCTCGCCTTCGAGCTCGATGTCGACGTCCTCGTCCTCGGCGAGCATCATTCGCTCGTACTCGCCGAGGTTGGCGATGAAGTCGCCCGCGTAGAGGAAGGCGTCCTTGGCCAGGCCCACGTCGACGAACGCGGCCTGCATCCCGGGCAGGACGTTCGTTACGACGCCCTTGTAGACGTTCCCGACGATGGACCGGTGGCGGCGGCGCTCGATGAAGAGCTCGGTGAGGACGCCGCCGTCGAGGACGGCGACTCGGGTCTCGCTGATACCGGCGTTGACCACGATCTGGCGTGCCATGGGTCGGTGGCTCCCGCAGAGACGCCAGGTCCGCCCGGGCCTGCCCGCCCCCCGCACCGCCCGGGGCGTGGGCGCGCGACCGGCCCATCGGGGCCGGCGCGCCCAGATCCCGCAGGACGGGGCGAACGGAGACGGAGCAGCATGCTCAAGCGAAGCGACGCATCCGCACGTTGGCAATCAGGGCGACGGCGCCGACGGCCGTCAGGAGGGCCGAGCCGCCATAGCTGAGGAAGGGGAGGGGAATTCCCACCACCGGCAACAGCCCCGTCACCATCCCCAGGTTGATCAGCGCCTGGGTGGCGAGGAGCACGGTGGCCCCGGTGGCGAGCAGGCTGCCGAGCGCGTCCCGCGCCGTGGCCGCGACCTCGAAGCCGCGGAGCACGAGCAGGACGTACACGATCAGCAGCGCAATCGCCCCGAGGAACCCCCACGATTCGGCGAAGGCGGCGAACACGAAGTCGGTGTGGCGCTCCGGCAGGAACGCGAGGCGGCTCTGGGTGCCTCCGAAGAGGCCCTTCCCCGCCAGCTGGCCGGAGCCGATGGTGATCTTGGCCTGAATCACGTTCCAGGCTGTGCCGAGCGGATCCCGCGACGGGTCGACGTACACGAGGATCCGCTCGCGCTGGTAGTCGCGAAGGAGAAACCAGAGCGCCGGCAGCACGGCGAGGCCACAGCCGGCGAGCATTCCGAGGTGTCGCCAGCGGGCGCCGCCCACGATGATGAGGGCCGCCGCCACCGGCAAGAGCGTGAGCGCGGTGCCGAGATCGGGCTGCTTGACGATCAGGCCGACCGCGGGAAGCGTCAGCGCCAGCGGGATGACCACGCGGTCCCAGCCGGGCCGGTACGACTCCCGGGCGGCCAGGTAGACCGCCAGCGTCCCGATGAACGCCAGCTTGAACAGCTCCGAGGGCTGGAGGCCGATCGGCCCCACCTGGATCCAGCGCCGCGCCCCGAGGGCGGAGCGACCGGCGATCAGGACGCCGACCAAGGTCAGCAGGCCCAGCCCGTACGCCCAGCAAGCCCAGCGCGCGAGCGTGCGGTAGTCGACGGCGAGCACGACCATCGCGGCCACCGAGGCGATCCCGAGGGCGATCAGCTGCCGGGCGCCCAGGCGCGGCACGAGGGTCGACACCGTCACGAGCCCCGCGACGATCAGGAGCCCGGCCAGCCCGAAGAGCTGCCAGTCGAACTGGACCAGGAGCCGGCGGTCAACGCGCAGCACGATCAGGCCCGTCCCGTCACGGCAGGTTCGCCCGCGCGACCTTCTCGAGGAACACGGCCTTCAGGACCTCGCGCGCGATCGGGGCCGCCACCTGGCCGCCCAGGCCGGCCCGCTCCGCGAACACGACGACGACGACCTGCGGCTCCTCGAGCGGCGCGAATCCCGCGAACCAGGCGTGGTCCTGGTCCCGCCGCTTGCGCTCGGCGTCGCTCCGGAACTCGTGGGTCTGGGCGGTGCCGGTCTTGCCACCCACGGTCACGCCCGGCACCCGCGCCAGCTTCCCGGTGCCCTCCGCGACGACCGCGCCGAGCGCGTCGCGCAGGAACTCGAAGATGACGGGGGCCACGTCGACGCGCCCCTGGATCTGCGGGGCCTCCTCGCGGATCAGCCGGCCGTCCGCCGTCGCGACGCGCTCGACGAGACGGGGCTTCCAGAGGGTGCCGCCGTTGGCGACCGCGGACATGAAGCGCGCCACCTGCAGCGGGGTGACCGTGATGAGGCCCTGGCCGATCGCCAGGCTCACGGTGTCGCCGGGGTGCCACTTGTCGTGCAGCGTGTCCCGCTTCCACGCCGGGGACGGGACGAGGCCCGGCCGCTCGCCGGTGAGCCCGCTCTCCGTCACGCGCCCGAGCCCGAAGGCCTCGGCCATCTGGACGATCTTCTCCGGACCGAGCTTCAGGCCGAGCTGGTAGAAGAACGTGTTGCACGAGTACTGGAGCGCCTCGTGGAGCGTGAGGGCGCCCCGGTCGTGGTCCTCCCAGTTGTGATAGGGGCGGCCGCCGAACAGCCACTGCCGCGGGCACGACAGGCGGTCGAACGGCGTGATGGCCTGGGCCTGGAGCCCCGCCGCGGCGACGACGATCTTGAACAGCGAGCCCGGCGGATACACGCCCTGCACGGCGCGGTTCAGGAGCGGCCGCGTCGGATCCTGCACCAGCGCGAGCCACGTCTCGCGGTCGAGCGGGCGCGAGAAGCGCTCGACGGGATACGCGGGGTGGGACGTCAGCGCCAGCACGTCGCCGTTGCGCGGGTCCATGACGACGATCGCCCCCGCGCGGGCGCCGAGCGCGTCCTCGGCCGCCTGCTGGATCCGCCGGTCGATCGTCGTCCACATGTGGGCGCCGGGCACCGGCTCCCGCCGATCGAGGACGCGGATCAGCCGGCCGTAGGCGTCGACCTCGACCTCCTCGCCGCCGTCCCGCCCCCGGAGGTGCTCGTCGTGGAGCCGCTCGAGCCCGGTCTGCCCGACGAGGTCGCCCCGACGGGTCCCGTTCCGGCCGATGTCCTGGTCCGACGCCTCGCGAACGTAGCCGAGCAGATGCGCCGCAAACCGGACTCCCGGGTACGCGCGCTGGGGCTCGACCTCGACCGTCACGCCGGGCAGATCGAGCCGCCACTCCTCGACGCGCGCGACCTCCTCGAGGGTGAGCCCGCGCGACAGCCGGATCGGCCACGGGGAGTCCGACGACACGCGCGCCAGCCGATCGCGGAGCTCGCTCTCCGGCACCTGGAGCAGCCGGGCCAGCCGCTCGACCAAGGCGCCGAGGTCCGGGACGTCCCGCGGCACCACGACGAGGGTGAACGCGGGCCGGTTGTCGACCAGCGGGAGGCCGGTGCGGTCGAAGAGGATCCCGCGGGGCGCGGCGATGGGCCGGAGCCGGAGCCGGTTCCGATCGGAGAGGGCCGCCAGCCGCTCGCCGCTCAGGATCTGGAGGTTCGCCAGCTGCCCGCCGACCACGAGGAACGCAATCCCCAGCGCGATGGCCAGGAGCCGCAGCCGGAGCCGCGGCGCGACCGGCGCGGGGCGGGGCCGGATCATCGCCGGGTCAGGAGCCGGCCCGCCGGCAGGGCCAGGGCGGCCGCCGCCACGATGCCGTTGTACCCCGCCTGGGGGACGATGACGCGCGTGAAGATCTCACCGAGCGGCGCCGGATAGTGGAAGAGCTGGAGCAGGCCGAAGCGCATCAGCCCGTCGATGATCGTGGCCAGGATGGCGACGCCGATCGGAATGGCCGGCCGCGTCACGAGGACCCAACGCGGCAGGTCTCCGGCGACGAAGCCGAGCAGCGCCTTGGACAGCGCATGGAGCCCCAGGGGCCCACCGGCTACGGCGTCCTGCGCGAGGCCGAGCGCGAAGCCGGTGAGGCACCCCGCTTCCGCGCCGTACCGGAGCGCCAGGAGCACCGTGAGGATCACCGGCACGTCGGGCACGATGCCACCGACGCCGACGACGGGCACCACCGTGCACTGGACGAGCGCCCCCCCGCTGACGGCGAGCACATAGAGAGGGAAGCGCACGGCTCAGGACTCGGGGAACGCGGGGGCCAGATCGCCGCCGCCGGCCCCCCGCGGGAGCACGAGGAGCTCCTCGACGCTCGTGAGATCCACGGCCGGCTCGAGCTCCGCCGTGCGGAAGAGCCCGGTGGGCGCGTACACGCGCAACACTCGCCCGAGGGGTAGCCCCTTCGGGAAGAGCTCGCCGACTCCGGACGTCACCACGAGGTCGCCCGGCTGGAGCGGGTCCTCGCTCACGGCCAGCTTGATCCGGAGCCGCCCGCCGGCGACGCCCTCGACCAGGCCCTGGGCCCGGGTCCGGAGCACCGCGCCGCCGATGCTCGAGGCGGGATCGGTGAGCACCTGCACCACCGCGGACTGCCGGCGGGCCACCGCGACGCGCCCGACGACCCCGCTCGTCACGATGACGGCCGCCAGGCGCTCCACGCCGTCGGCGCGGCCGCGGTCGATGGTGAGGCCGCGGGTGAACCCGTTCCAGTCGCGCGCCACGACCTCCGCGCCGAGCGTCCGCTCGGGCAGCCGCTCCCGGAGCGTCGCCAGCGTGCGGAGCCGGAGGTTCTCGGCCTCGAGCGCCTCCTGGCGAAGCTGGCGGAGTCGGAGGGCGACGGTCTCGGCCCGGAGGCGCGCCACCTCGGCGCGCAGGTGCTTCCAGTCGAGGTACCCGGCCCACAGTCCGGCCGCGCTCCGGTGCACGCGCGCGAACGCCATCTGGGCGGGCGCCGTGACCGTGGCGATGCCCTCGGCAAGCCACAGCCCTTCCCCGGGGCGGGTCTGCTGGGCGGTGAGGAGGGCCACAGCCGCCACCACGACGAGCCCCAGGACCGAGTACTTCCGGTAGCGGACCAGCAAGTCAAACACGCCGGACCCTCCGGAGCGATCAGGTCGGGATGGCGACCTTCTTCAGGAGGTCGAGCTCGTCGAGCACCTTGCCCGTCCCGAGCGCCACGCACGAGAGCGGATCTTCGGCCACCGTGATCGGCAGGTTGGTCTCCTGGCGAAGCAGGAGGTCGAGGCCCTTCAGGAGCGCCCCACCGCCGGTGAGCACGATGCCCTTGTCCACGATGTCCGCCGCGAGCTCGGGCGGCGTCCGCTCGAGGGCGGTCCGCACCGCGTCCACGATGGTCATGATCGGCTCCCGCAGCGCCTCGCGGATCTCGTCGTCGCCGATCACGATGGTCTTGGGGATGCCGTCGATCAGGTCGCGCCCCTTGACCTCCATCGTCTTCCGATCGCCCCCCATCGGGTACGCCGAGCCCAGCCGGATCTTGATCTCCTCCGCCCGCCGCTCGCCGACGAGGAGATTGTAGTTCTTGCGGATGTACTGGACGATCGCCTCGTCCATCTCGTCGCCCGCGATCCGCACCGAGCGCGAGTACACGATCCCCGACAGCGAGATGACGGCAACCTCCGTCGTCCCGCCCCCGATGTCCACCACCATGTTACCGCCGGGCTCGGTGATCGGCATCCCCGCCCCGATCGCGGCTGCCATGGGCTCCTCGATCAGGTAGACCTCGCGGGCGCCCGCCTGCATCGCCGAATCCCGGACGGCGCGCTTCTCGACCTGGGTGATGCCCGACGGCACGCCGATCACAATGCGGGGCCGGACCAGGGCCCGGCGCTTGTGCACGCGCCGGATGAAGTAGCCGAGCATCTTCTCGGTCACGTCGAAGTCGGCGATCACGCCGTCCTTGAGCGGCCGGATGGCCACGATGTTGCCGGGCGTGCGCCCGAGCATCGCCTTCGCTTCCTTGCCGACGGCGAGCACCGTGTTGTCCGCCTGGTGGATCGCGACGATGGAGGGTTCGTTGAGGACGATCCCCTCGCCCTTGACATAGACGAGCGTGTTCGCCGTCCCGAGGTCAATAGCCATGTCATTTGAGAAGAAGCCTGCAACTAGCGTAAACAGCATCTAACCATCGCCTCCTGGGACGGACTCAACGTCGGCTTCGACGATAGCACAACGCCGTTCGGGGGACCAAGTCTGGTTCTCAAGATATTTTCGCCTGTGTCCACCATAGGTTACACCCCTCATCCGGGGGGTCATGCCTGGTCTCGACGGCGGAGAGCCACAAGGTGGGCCTCGCCTGACCCGGTCACGGGGCCCGCTTGACACCCCGCGCACCGTGCGCCCATCCTCGGCCGGCGCCGGCCCACGCCCGGCGCTGCGCCGCACGATGGAGCCCGACGCCGCTCGCCAGGCCGAAGAGTTCTTCCGCGCCGGTCACGCCGCGCATCTGCGCGGCGACCTGGACGACGCGATCGAACTCTACCACCGGTCTCTCGCCTGCGTGCCCACCGCGGAGGCCCACACGTTTCTCGGCTGGTCCCTGTCCGCGAAGGGAGACTACGAGGGGGCCATCCGGGAGTGCCACCGGGCGATCGCGATCGATCCGGACTTCGGGAACCCCTACAACGACATCGGCTCCTACCTGATCGCGCTGGGCCGGCCCATCGACGCGGTCCCGTGGCTCCGGAAGGCGATGAGCGCAGGGCGCTACGAGCCCCGGCACTATCCGCACGTGAATCTCGCCCGCGTCTACGTGAAGCTCGGACACATCGACGCGGCCATCGCCCAGCTGCGCGTGGCGCTGGCGATCACGCCTCAGTACCGGCCGGCTCGCACCGAGCTCCACCGTCTGCTCGGCCTGCTGAACTGAACTGAGCGCGCGGGACGCGCCGGGCCAGAAAATAAGGAGCCCCGAGGGAGTCTGCGGCCCACTGCCGCGTCCGGCGCAGGCCGCCCCGCAGGTGAGGTCGCGGGACCCTCGGGGCCGGTGGTGCCTGGATCCTCCCAGGCGAGCCACCCTCGCTACTTAACGGGTGCGCACGACCTAGGAGGTCACCACCTCACAACTCACCGGTTGACTGCCACTCACGGCTGGACCACCTCCTTTCTCGGCGCACCCACCACGCGGGTCCAAGCACCCGCCACCGAGAACCGGCCGCCGATTGCCGGCCCGCGGCTCGATCCGCTCCGCCCGGCTCTTCCGTCGGGTTCGGCGCGCGAGGGGGCTGTGTAAACCCCGATCGACTCGCGGACATCCTACGCTCGGCCCGGAAAGATTGTCTACGGGATTCTGTCCGCCTCATCCGCCAGGCGCTCGAGGTAGGCGGCCCACTCGACGGGGAGCAGGTACTTCTTCGCGGCGTTGCACGCGCGGCACGCGGGCACGAGGTTCGACCGGACGGAACGCCCGCCCCGGACCAGCGGGACGCGATGATCCATCGTGAGCTCCCGCGCCGGCGTGGGCTGTCCGCAGTACTCGCATCGTTCCCGGCCCAGTCGGCGCTTCCACCAGGCGCTCGCTCGGATCTCGCGGGCCCGGGCCTTCTCGCGCCGGACCTCCTCCGCGGTGACCGGGCTGACGAAGCCGCCCGCGGGCGGCGTCAGCGCGTCAGGACTCGCGCCAGGAGGTCGGACGGGTGGTAGTTCGTCGCGGGGTTCCATTGCTGGGGGCAGGCCGAGACCACGGCCAGGCAGTCCACGAACGCGCGCAGCAGTACCCAGTCCCCCGCCTCGGTCCGGGGCGGGCCGAACGTCACGCGCCCGTCCGGGCGCACGGCGACGTTCATGAAGAAGTTCACGGGTTGCGGGACGATCGGACAGCTCGCGCCGAGAGTCCGCAGGGCCGCGTGGAAGTTCTCGGCGCACGAGGCGTGTCCGGGGACGTGGTACTGCGCGTAGCGGGCCGGGTCGCAGGCCGCGAAGAGCATGTCGTGGACGCCGGGCGTCCGGTCCTCCTCGAACTGAAGCAGGGGCCGCCGGAGGCTCGAGAAGAACGACTGGCCGACCTCGGGGAACAGCCGGTCGATCTGGACGCGCGTGTGGGACGCCGAGAGGTACTCGGCGGGATTCGCGGCGGCGAGCGTGAAGAAGTCCGCGCACCCGCGCCCCTCCACGTCCACGATCTGGACGTACTCGCCGGCCGCCACTCGCAGTCCCACGCCGGTCCCGGCGGGGATGGAGAACTCTCGGCCGATCTTCAGGGCGTCGGCGCGCGCCGGATGGCCCACGATGCCCTCCCCGTCCCGCGGGGGATCAGGACGCCGGGCGCGCCGGGCGCTTCTCGAGCGCCAGGTCCTGGGCCCGCCCCGCCGGGACCAGGAACGCCGAGAGGAGCGCCAAGGACGCGATCCCGAGACCGACGAGGAACACGGCGTGCAGCGCGTTGGCGAGTCCCTGGCTGAACGCGCTCAGCACCGCCGGCGGGAGCGCGCTCCGGAGGGTCGGCTCGATCAGCGCGTCCGGGTGCGCGATGAGCGCTTCGAGCTGGGTCCGGGCGGGGCCGTCGAGCCCCCCCAGCACGGTCCGGAGCTGCCGGCCAAGCTCGGCGGACAGCACGGCGCCCATCACGGCCACGCCGACGGCCCCCCCGATCGACCGGAAGAAGGTGGTCGCGGAGGTCGCCGCGCCGAGATCCGCCTTGGGCACCGCGTTCTGCACCGCCAGGAGGAGCGGCACCATGATGAGCCCCATCCCCATGCCCGCCAGCAGCATGTTCCGCCACGTGGCGGCCTGGGTCGTGCTGAGCCCCATGTGGCTCATGAGCAGGAACGCGACCGCGAGGCACATCATCCCGCCGACGACCGGCCAGCGGTAGCCGACGCGGAGCAGAAGCCGCGCCGACACGACGGAGAAGGTCACCCACCCGAGGACGAACGGGGTCAGCGCTGTTCCCGCCTCCGTCGCCGTGCCGCCGAGCACGCCCTGGACGAAGAGGGGAATGAAGGAGATGGTGCCGAACATCGCCATGCCCGCCAGGAACCCGGTGACGGCCGCCGCCCGGAACATGCGGTTGGCGAACAGCCGGAGCGGCAGGAGAGGCTCCGGGGCGTGGCGCTCCCAGCGGGCGAACTCGACGAGCAGCCCCACCGAGAGGGCGGCCAGCACGGCGTGGCCGAGTCCGAACCGTCCCGCCCGGCCGCCCTCCACGAGCGCGGCGAGGAGGCCCGCCAGGCCGGCGGTCAGCAGCGCGGCGCCGCGGAAGTCGACCTTCACCCCGCGCCGCGGGCGGTCGGTCCCGGCCAGCGCGACCCAGAGGATCGCGCCGGCGAGGAGCCCGAACGGGATGTTGACGAAGAACACCCAGTGCCAGGACAGCCGGTCGGTCAGGAAGCCGCCGATGAGCGGCCCGACGATCGACGCGAGTCCCCACGTGGCCGAGAAGTACCCCTGCATGCGCGCGCGCTGCTCGAGGCCGTAGAGGTCCGCGATGATCGTCATGCCGAGCGGGATGAGCGCCCCGCCGCCCAGCCCCTGGAGCGTCCGGCAAGCGATCAGGAACGCCATCGACGTCGAGAGGCCCGAGAGGACCGACCCGACGAGGAAGATCGTGAGCCCCGAGAGGTACACGCTCCGGCGCCCGTAGAGGTCCGCGAACCGCCCCCAGAGCGGCATCGAGATGGTCGCGGCGAGGATGTACGCCGAGAACACCCACGAGTAGATGGCGAGGCCCCCGAGGCTCGCGATCACCGTCGGCATCGCGGTCGCGACGGCGGTCGACTCCATGGCGCCGAGGAAGAGCCCCAGCATGACGCCCGAGACGACGAGCCCGCGGCGCGGCGGGGCCGCGGTCATGCGTCGGCCCCTCGCCGCGTGGTGGCGCACTGGGCGCAGGGACACCGGCCGCGCAGCTCGACGTAGGGGATCGTCGACGCGTGATCGTCCTGCCACTGGACGCGGAGCGCCGACGGCTCGCGCCGGATCTCCGTCGGCCAGGCCTCCCCGGCCGGCGGACAGGCGCCGCACGGGCACGCCGCGCGCAGCATGGTGAACGGGTAGATGCTCCCGTGCCGGTCCTGCCAGGTCACGCCGAGCGCGTAGCGCCCCACGAGGGACACGGCGTCGGGGCGATTCGGGTCGGCGCCGACCAGCGGGAGGAGCGAGCGGGCCATGGGAGGCTCCGTCAGGCGCCGCGGGCCGCCGACGCCGGCGCGGCGCTCTGGCGGACCCGGGCGTGCGCCGCGAGGAGGTAGTGCGTCGCGAGGCTCCGGTGCGGGCGCCACGCTTTGGCGCGGCGTCGGACCGCGGCCGCGTCCCGCTCGCGGCCGCGGAAGCAGAGGACCTCGATGGCGCGCCGGACGCCGAGGTCGTCCGCGGGGCAGATGTCGGGCCGTCCGAGCCCGCGCGCCAGGAACCACTCGGCGGACCAGCGGCCCAGCCCACGGACCGCCGTCAGCCGCGTCACGACGACTTCGTCGGGCGCGGCGGCGAGCGCCGCCGGGTCGAGCCGGCCGTCCGCGAGCTCCCGGGCCAGTCCCACGATGTACTCGGCCTTGCGTTGCGAGAACTGCATGGCGCGCAGCTCCGCGGGCGGCGCCGCCGCCAGCGCGGCCGGCGCGGGGAACGCGTGGACCGTCACACCCTCGAACTCGAGCGGCGTCCCGTAGCGGCGCACGAGGCGCGCCCGCGTCGCGAAGGCGAACGCGAGGTTCACCTGCTGGGCGCTGATCGCACCCACCAGCATCTCGAACGGGTCCGGCGCGAGCGTGGGGCGCAGACCGAACAGCCCGCCCGTCGGCCGGACCAGCGGCGCGAGCACCGGATCGGCGGCCGCGGCCGCGTAGAACGCGCGGAGGTCCCATCCCTCGCCCAGGAGCCGCGCCGCTTCGTGCCGGAGGGCGGCGCGCCGCGCCGGCGTGTCCGGCCCCGCAAAGGCCAGCGTCGCCCGCGGCTGCGCGGGCGGGCCCGTAACCGTCAGGCGGAACGGGACCAGCCGGCCATCGACGCGGGCGACCCGGTGGAGCGTCCCATCACGATAGGGGCTGGCCGGGTCCGGGCCCCAGCGTCCGTAGCGCTCGAGGGTCTGGTGCGCGTTGAGCGGAGCCCGTGGTCGGAACGCGAAAACTGCCCGTCCGCTTCGTGAAGGCGCCAGCATCGTGTTGTTCAGAGGGCCGAGCCGCCGAGGGGTGGTCCGGGCTCGACGGAAGTCGAGTCTAGCACAGGGGCGGGGCCTCGACAGCCGCCGCCCGCCGGCGATGCGGCGATCCCGCCCGCGCCCGGCATCGCGACCCGCTCTACCGGTGGAGATGGTAGGGGACGTTCGTGACGACGACGCCCTTCCGGAAGAGGAGGGCGCCCTTGATGAGGAGCGCCGTCTGGTTGTGGAGCAGGTGCTGCCACCAGCGGGCCGGCACGAACTCGGGAAGGACGATCGTGACCATCTCGTTCGGCGCCTGGCGCTGCAGGAGGTCGAGGTACTCCTGGAGCGGCCCGGTCACGGACCGGTAGGGCGACCGCAGCACGGCGAGCGGCATCCCGTCCGTGTACCTCGCCCACCGCTCCTCGAACCGGCGCGTCTGCTCGGGGTCCACCTCGACGTAGACGCCGCGCGCGGTCGGGGACAGGGCCTGCGCGTACTCGAGGGCCGGCAGCGTGCCTCGGTGGACGTCGCCGACCAGCACCAGCACGGCGTGGCCCGCCGGCGGCGGGCGGGGCACGACACCCTCCACCGAAAGCTGGACCGCCACGTCGTCGTAGTGGCGGCGGATCGTGATGAAGAGCGCGATCATGCAGGGGATCAGGACGACGACGATCCAGGCCCCGTGGCTGAACTTCGTCATCCCGATGATGACCGCCACCACGCCGGTGACGAGCGCGCCCGTCCCGTTGACGATCGCGCGCATCGGCCAGCGGGGCCCGCGGTGGCGAAACCAGTAGCGCACCATGCTGGCCTGCGAGAGCGTGAAGGAAACGAACACACCCAGCGCGTAGAGCGGGATGAGGGCGTGGGTGTCACCTCGAAACGCCGCCAGGAGCCCGATCGAAAGGAGCGCGAGGATGATGATCCCGTTCGAGAACGCCAGACGGTCGCCGCGGTTCGCAAACTGACGCGGGATGAACCGGTCCCGCGCGAGGAACGAGGCGAGCCGCGGAAAGTCCGCAAAGCTCGTGTTGGCGGCCAGGATGAGGATGAGCATCGTCACACCCTGGATCATGTAGTAGAGCGGAGACTCCCCGAAGACGATGCGGGCGAGCTGGGAGTTCACCGTCTCCCCTTCCACGGGCACGACGCCGAAGGCGTGCGCGAGGGCCGAGATCCCGAGGAAGAAGACGATCAGGATGCCGCCGAGGGCCAGCAGCACGCGGCGCGCGGTCTGGGACTCCGGGGGTCGGAAGGCCGGCACCCCGTCGGAGACCGCCTCGATGCCGGTCATGGCGGCGCAGCCCGACGAAAACGCCCGGAGCACGAGGAAGGCCGTGAGGGCCTCGGTGCCGCTGGCGACCGCCGCCGGCGCCGCGGCCCCGGCGGCGCCCCGGAACCACTGGATGCCGCCCCAGCCGAGCAGGATGGCGTAGGAGCCGAGGAACAGGTAGGTGGGCACCGCGAACAATCGCCCCGACTCCCGCACGCCGCGGAGGTTGCCGACCGCGATGACCGCGACACCGATCACGCACAGCGTCACCCGGTAGGGGTAGAGCGGGCGGATCGCCGACGTGATCGCCGCGATGCCCGCGGCGACGCTCACCGCGACCGTCAGGACATAGTCGACCTGCAGCGCGGCGCCGGCGACCAGGCTCGGGTAGCGGCCGAGGTTCTCGCGCGTGACGACGTAGGACCCGCCGCCCGTCGGGTACGCGAGGATCGTCTGCCGGTAGGAGCTCACGACGATCGCGATCAGGACGCCGATGGCGATCGCGATCGGGAAGGCGAGATTCAACGCGGCCGAGCCCGCCAGCATGAGGATCAGCAGGATCTCCTCCGTCGCGTACGCGACCGACGACAGCGCGTCGGACGCGAAGATCGCGAGGCCGGTCAGCGGGCCGAGCCGCTCGTGCGCCGCGTGCGCCGTGGCGATCGGCGTGCCCAGGAGGATCCGCTTCACATTCTGGACGGACATGGCGAGCCGCTACTGCTCCAGGTGGTAGGGAACGTTGGTGACGATGACCCCCTTGCGGAAGAGGAGCGCCCCCTTGATGAGGAGGGCCGTCTGGTTGTGGAGGAGGTGCTGCCACCAGCGGGCGGGAATGAACTCCGGGAGGATGATCGTGACGAGCTGATCGGAGACCTGCCGCTGAAGGTGGTCGAGGTACTCGAGGAGCGGCCCCGCCACCGACCGGTAGGGGGAGCGGAGCACCGCGAGCGGCATCCCGCCCGCGAACCGGCCCCAGCGCTCCTCGACCCGCCGGGTCTGCTCCGGCGTGATCTCGACGTAGACCCCGCGCGCGTCCTCGGAGAGCGCCCGCGCGTAGCGGACCGCCCGGAGGACGCCCCGATGGACGTCGCCGACCAGCACGAGCACGGTGTGCGTGGCCAGCGGGGGCTCCACCTCGGCCCCCTCGATCGAGAGCTGGCGCGCCACCTGGTCGTAGTGCCTGCGGACCGTGACGAACGCCACCACCAGCGTCGGGATCAGCACGACGACGATCCAGGCCCCGTGCGTGAACTTCGTGACCGCGATGATCACCATGACCAGTCCGGTCGCGGTGGCGCCGATTCCCTGGACCGCGACCCCCGACACCCACCCCGGCTGGCGGCGTTTGAGCCAGTACCGGACCATGCTCCCCTGCTTCAACGTGAAGGAGAGGAACACCCCGACGGCGTAGAGCGGGATGAGGGCATGCGTGTCGCCGTGGAACACGACGAGGAGGCTCAGGCTGAGGACGGTCAGGATGAGGATGCCGTTCGAGTAGGCGAGGCGGTCCCCGCGGTTCGCGAACTGGCGCGGGACGAAACCGTCCCGCGCGAGGAACGAAGCGACTCGGGGGAAATCGGCGAAGCTCGTGTTGGCCGCCAGGACGAGGATGAGGGCGGTGACGGCCTGCACCAGGTAGTACAGCGGCGACTGCCCGAAGACCGCGCGCGCCAGCTGGGAGTTTGTCGTCTCCCCCGCAACCGGGACGATGTGGGCCATGTGGACCAGGAACGTGATGCCCACGAATAGCACGATCAGGATCACGCCCAGCGCCGCGAGCACCTGGCGGGCGTTCTGCGCCTCCGGCGTCCGGAAAGCGGGGACGCCGTCGGACACCGCCTCGATCCCGGTGAGAGCCGCGCAGCCCGATGCGAAGGCCCGGAGGGCGAGAAACAGGGTCAGCGCCTCGAGCCCGCGCGGAGCGACGCCCGCCGGCGGCGGCTCAAGGTCGCCATTGAGCCACCGGACGAACCCCCATCCGATCATCACGAGGTAAGCGCCGACAAAGAGGTACGTGGGGCCCGCGAAGAGCCGCCCGGCCTCCCGGACCCCGCGCAGGTTGACCACGGCGATCGCCACGACTCCCGCCAGGCACAGGGTGACGCGGTGGGGGTAGAGCGGGGGGATCGCGGAGGTGATCGCGTCGATCCCCGCCGCCGTGCTCACCGCCACCGTGAGCACGTAGTCGATCAGCAGCGCGGACCCGGCGACCAGGCTCGGATAGCGGCCGAGGTTCTCGCGGGTGACGACGTAGGCGCCGCCGCCTCGCGGGTAGGCGAGGATCGACTGCCGGAAGGACGTGACCACGATCGCGACGAGGACGGCGATCGCCAGCGCGATCGGCAGGGACGCGCCGAGCGCCGCGCTGCCGGCCGCGACCAGGACGAGGAGGATCGCCTCGGTCGCGTACGCGACGGAGGAGAGCGCGTCGGAGGCGAAGACCGCCAGGCCGGTGACGCGGCTGAGCCGCTCGTGCTGGTCGAGGCTGGTCGGGATCGGCCGGCCGACGAGGACGCGCTTGATACGCTGGACGGACATCGCGTCAGGCGGGCCCGGCCGGGGGCCGGACCGCCACCGTCACCACGGGTCGCCGGTCACGTGGGCCGGATCAGAATCGCTCGCGCCGGGCCAGCGTGGCGAGGTTGTCGAACCGCGTGTACTCCGCATGGAAGACGAGCTCGAGGCGCCCGGTCGGCCCGTTCCGGTGCTTGCCGATCACGAGGTCCGTCGTCCCGGGCTCGGCCTCGGGGCTGCCCTCCTTGCGGGCCAGGAACATGATCAGGTCCGCGTCCTGCTCGAGGGCGCCGGACTCGCGGAGGTCCGAAAGGCGCGGGAGGCCCTCGCCCCGCGCCTCGACCGCGCGCGAGAGCTGGGAGAGCGCCACGACCGGGACGTTGAGCTCCTTGGCGAGCGCCTTCAGGGAGCGAGAGATCTCCGAGATCTCCTGCTGGCGGTTCTCGGCCCGCCACCGACCCTGCATGAGCTGGAGGTAGTCGATGACCACCAGCTCCAGCCGGTGCTCCGCCTGGATGCGGCGGGCTTTGGCGCGCGCCTCCAGGACCGAGAGATTCGCGGTGTCGTCGATGAAGAGCGGCGCGTCGTGGAGGCGCCCCGCGGCACTAACGATTCGGCCAAAATCCGACTGCTGCATGAAGCCCGAACGCACGCTGCGCGAATCCACACGGGCTTCGGAGCAGATGAGGCGCTGCACCAGCTGCTCCTTGGACATTTCGAGGCTGAAAATCAGGGCCGGTCGGCGCAGGTCCACGGCGGCATGCGCGGCGAGATTCAGCGCGAAGGCCGTCTTCCCGGTCGACGGGCGCCCGGCGATGATCACGAAGTCGGCGGGCTGGAGTCCCGACGTCAGCTTGTCCAGCTCGGTGAACCCCGTGGCCAGGCCGGTGATGTCCTGCTTGCGATGGTAGAGCAGCTCGATGTGCTTGATGGCGTCGTCGAGGATCTCGCGGACCGGGAACGCGCTCCGCTGGAAGCGACGCTGCGAGATCCGGAACAGCATCTGCTCGGCGCGGTCGAGGAGCGCCTGGACGTCGTCCGTCTCCTCGTACCCCTCCTGCACGATCTCGCGGGCCACCCGGATCATCTCCCGGAGGAGCGCTTTCTCGCGGACGACGCCGGCGTAGGCCTGGAACTGCGTGGCGACCGTGCCCTCCTCCTGGAGGGTCGCCAGCAGGGTGTGACCGCCGACCTCCTCGAACACGCCCTCGCGCCTGAGCGCCTCGGCCACGAGGATGACGTCGGGGGACTCGCCTCGCTCGAACAGCTGGATCATGGCCGCGAAGATCTTCCGGTGCGCCTCCTTGTAGAACTCGTCCGGCACGAGAAGCTCGACGGCGCGCGGCAGGAGCGCCGGCTCGAGCAGGATCGCGCCCAGCACCGCCCGCTCCGCCTCGAGGCTCTGAGGCGGGACCTTACCGGGCAGCTCGATCGTCGTGGCCATGGTCGGGCGGCGGCGCGGGCGGGACTACTCGGCCGTGACCGAGACCGTCAGCGTGCCCGTGACGTCGCCGTGGAGACGGACCGGCACCTTGTATTCCCCGATGGCCTTGATGGGCTCGTCGAGCTGCACGCGTCGCTTCTCGACCGTCACCTCGTGCCGCTCGAGGAACTCCACGACGTCCTGCACCGACACCGACCCGTACAGGCGCCCGTCCTCGGAGGCGCGCTCCTTCCGGGCGAGCGTGAGGCCGTCGATGCGCGCCGCGGTGGCCTTCGCCGCCTCCAGCGCCCGGTGCTCCTCCTTCACGCGCTGCCGCTTGAGGTGCTCGACATTCTTGAGGTTGGCCTCGGTTGCCGGCACGGCCAGCTTCCGGGGGAGCAGGAAGTTTCGCGCGTACCCGTTGGCCACCTCGCGGGTCTCGCCGCGGTGCCCGAGCGCGGGCACGTCCGTCATCAGGATCACCTTCATGGTCGTGGTCTCCTAGGGCCGTCCGACCGGGCCCGTCTCACCCGGAGGCGGCGGTCGGCGCTTGGCGGATCTTGCGGAAGTCGATCCAGAGGTCCGAGAGCCCGACGCACGACACCGCCACCAGCAGGAGCGGCTGCATCGCGAGCAGCCCGAAGCTCACCACCTGGAGGAGCCGCGGCAGGCCGATGCGCTGGAAGAAGTGACGGAAGACGGCGAGTCCCTGGATCACGTAGAGCGGCATTAGGACGATGAGCAGGTTGAGGCCGGCCGCTTCCAGGCGCTCCTCGCGCGACGCGAGGAGCACGCCGGCGCCGATTGCGCCCCAGACGAGGTGGTCGGGAACGGCTTCCTGCGCGAACGGGCGGAACCCGAACCGGCGGCGGAGGCAGAGCCGGGCGATGGCGTAGTTGGCGACGGCGCCGGCGAAGATCCCGAGCGCCAGCATCCCGGGGGCCGCGACCCGGAGCGTGGCGACGACGAACCGCGCAGCTTCGTTGGCCCAGCTGGCCTCCTGCCCCGGTGGCCCGAGCCGCGCCGGCCACTGCTCGAGCTCGTGCACCTGTGCGGCGACCTGCCGCTCCAGATAGGCGATGGGGCCCATGCCGGCCGGGCTCAAGATCCAGAGCAGCACGAGGACGCCCACGAGGTTGGCGAGCGCGGTCTGGAGCGTCGTCACGGCCACGGGCAGGCGCCGGACGATCCCGAAGCCGAGGGCGGCGCCGGGGAGCACGTACTTCAGCGCCATCACGAGCATGGCCGGCCAGCCCCGGAGCGTCCCGATGGCCGCCATCGCGACGGCGCCCGCCAGCGCGGCGGCGACGGGGCCGGTGACCGCGAGGGCCAGCGCCACGGGGACCAGGCCGAGGGTGATCGCGACCACACCACCCCACCAGCCCCAGGACGACAGGAGCTCGACGCTCGCGAGCCCGAGGCCGCATCCCGCCCCGAGCAGGACCGCCCGCCGTGCATCCGGGCTCGCGCCCACCTGCGGGTCCTACTCGGCGACGTACGGGATGAGCGCGACCGTGCGGAGGCGCTTGAGCGCGGCCGTCAACTGACGCTGGTGCCGCGCGCAGTTGCCGGAGATGCGGCGCGGGATGATCTTGCCGCGCTCCGTCATGAAGGAGCGGAGGCGTTTGACGTCACGGTAGTCGACGGCCAAGATCTTGTCGACGCAGAACTTGCACACCTTGCGTCGGCCGAACCGACGCCGCTTCACGGGCTTGACCAACTGTTCGCCTCCTCGCTCTTCGCCTCACGTCTTCGTGCGGAGCGCCACGCTCCGCGGCACCCTCAGAACGGTACGTCGTCGGCGCCGCCCGCCGCAGCCTCCTCGACCGGCTCCGCGTCCGGGGAGCCGCCGGGGCCACCCGCGCGGCCGCGCCCGAGGAACTGCAGCCGCTCGGCCACAACCTCCACGACGTTCCGCTTCTGCCCGTCCTTGGTCTCCCAGTCCCGGGTCTGGAGCCGCCCCTCGACGAGAACCGGGCTGCCCTTGTCGAGGTACTGGGCCCCGCTCTCCGCCTGCTTGCCCCACACGACGACCGTGAGGAAGCACGTCTCCTCGCGGCGCTCTCCACCCTGGGTGGTGTAGGACCGGTTCACCGCGAGCCGGATGTCCGACACCGCGGTGCCGCTCGGTGTGTACCGGAGCTCCGGCGCACGGGTGAGGTTGCCGATCAGGAAGACCTTGTTCATGCTCGCCATCAACCGACCTCGCTCGCCGCCGGGGCCACCGACCCTGCCGGCGCCGCCGCGGCCGCGGCCTCGACAGCCGCCAGCCTCCGCCGTCCCTCGACCTGGCGCATCGTCAAGAAGCGGAGCACCGATTCGTTGAGCTTCAGCTGCCGCTCGAATTCGCGGATGGCCGACGGCATCGCACGCACCTGGAGGAGCAGGTAGTGCCCCTCCCGCTGCTTGCGCAACTCGAACACCAGCCGGCGGCGGCCCCAGTCCTCGGCGCTCACCACCTCGCCGCCCTGGGCGACGAGGGCCTCCTGGATGCGTCCGCTACGCTCGGCGACCTCCTCGTCCGTGAGCCGGGGATCCACGATCAACAACATGTCGTACATGCGCATGCCCGATCACCTCCTTCCACGTCTCCGACAGCAACGCCCGGAGCAGGCTCGAAAGCGCTTTAGGATACCAGCGGCCTCGGCGGGGGTGCAAGCGACCGGCCCCACCCGCGCGCGGGGCCGCGACGGGCCGACGCGAACGCGCCGAACGCGCGGGCCCCCGGGGTCGTCCCCCGGGGGCCGGCGGATCGGACGGAATGAGGTCGGGAGGGCGCGGGCCCTCCCGACCGAGAGGTCGAGGTCTAGAAGTCGCCGCCGTGCGGCATCGGCGGCGCAGCCGCCTTCTTGTCGTCCTCGGGGATGTCCGTGATCAGCGCCTCGGTCGTGAGCAGCAGCGAGGCGATGGACGTCGCGTTCTGGAGGGCGATCCGCTCGACCTTGGTCGGGTCGAGGATGCCCGCCTGCATCATGTCGACGTACTCGTTCTTCTCGGCGTCGAAGCCCTGCGACACGGCGGTCGCCGCCTTCACCTTCTCCACCACCACCGAGCCCTCGAGTCCGGCGTTCGCCACGATCTGGCGGATCGGCTCCTCCAGCGCGCGCCGGACGATCTGGACGCCCGTGGCCTCGTCGCCCGAGAGCTTCAGGCCGTCGAGTCCCTTGGCCGCGCGGAGCAGCGCCACGCCGCCGCCGGGCACCACGCCCTCCTCGACGGCCGCGCGGGTGGCGTTCAGCGCGTCCTCGACGCGGGCCTTCTTCTCCTTCATCTCGGTCTCGGTCGCGGCGCCGACCTTGATCACCGCCACGCCGCCGGCCAGCTTCGCCAGCCGCTCCTGGAGCTTCTCGCGGTCGTAGTCCGAGGTGGTCTCCTCGATCTGCGCCCGGATCTGCTTGATGCGGCCCTCGATCTCCTTCGAGCTGCCCGCCCCCTCGACGATCGTGGTGTTGTCCTTGTCCACGACCACCTTCTTGGCGCGGCCAAGGTCCTCGAGCTTGATGTTCTCGAGCTTGATGCCGAGGTCCTCGGTGATCGCCTTGCCGCCGGTCAGGGTCGCGATGTCCTGCAGCATGGCCTTCCGCCGGTCGCCGAAGCCCGGGGCCTTGACCGCGCAGCAGGCCAGGGTGCCGCGAAGCTTGTTGACCACGAGGGTGGCGAGCGCCTCCCCCTCGACCTCCTCGGCGATGACCAGGAACGGCTTGCCGGAGCGCGCCACCTGCTCGAGCAGGGGGAGCATGTCCTTCATCACACTGATCTTCTTCTCGTGGATGAGGATGAGCGCATCCTCCTGGACGGACTCCATGCGCTCCGGGTCGGTCACCATGTACGGCGAGAGGTAGCCGCGGTCGAACTGCATCCCCTCGACGACCTCGAGGGTCGTCTCCATCGCCTTCGCCTCTTCGACCGTGATGACGCCGTCCTTGCCGACCTTCTCCATCGCCTCGGCGATGAGGTTGCCGATGGTCTTGTCGTTGTTGGCGGCGATCGACGCGACCTGGGCGATCTCCTTCTTGTCCTTGGTCGTCTTGGACATCTTCTTGAGCTCGTCGACGACCTTCTCGACCGCCTGCTCGATGCCGCGCTTGAGACCCATCGGGTTCGCGCCGGCGGTCACGTTCTTCAGGCCCTCGCGGAAGACGGCCTGGGCCAGCACGGTCGCGGTGGTGGTGCCGTCGCCGGCGACATCGGAGGTCTTCGAGGCGACCTCCTTGATCATCTGGGCCCCCATGTCCTCGTAGGGGTCCTTCAGCTCGACTTCCTTCGCGACGGTGACGCCGTCCTTCGTGATGGTCGGGCTACCGAACTTCTTGTCGATGACGACGTTGCGCCCCTTCGGGCCCAGCGTGGCCTTGACCGCCTCGGCCAGGATGTTGACGCCGCGCAGGAGCGCCGCGCGCGCCTCGGTGTTGAACAGGAGCTGCTTGGGCATGGACACGTTCCTCCTTGAGTTCTCGGCTTGTCGTCAGTGGCCTGGAGCCGGAGCTAGTCGAGGATGCCGAGGACGTCCTCTTCCCGCAGGATGAGGTACTCCTCGCCGTCGATCTTGACCTCGCTGCCCGAGTACTTGCCGAACAGGATGCGGTCGCCCGCCTTGACGTCGAGCGGGAGCTTCTTGCCCTCGTCGTTCACCTTGCCGTTGCCCACGGCGACGACCTTGCCCTCCTGGGGCTTTTCCTTGGCGGTATCGGGGATGATGATGCTGCCGTGTCTTTCGTCCGTCTCCTCGAGACGCTTGACGAGGATCCGGTCGTGGAGCGGGCGAAGCTTGACCTTGGTAGCCGACGGCATGGTCTGTGCCTCCTCCTAAGCGGTGCTGGACCTGGGGTTGTGCAACCGGCGAAGCGCCGGGATGTCACCGAGTGCGGTTAGCACTCAACTCAAGCGAGTGCTAATATAGCGGCCGTCCCGTAGCCGGTCAAGTCCGGGACCCTACCGACCTCAAGCCCGTCCGGATACTCGACACATGGCTCAATATTTTCAATGATTTACGTGCATCTCACGCCCGCTGTCGCGGCGCCGACCGACGACCTGGGGGCGGACGGGCGACGGGCCGATCGGGGTCGGCCCGCGCGCGCTACTTCGGCTGGTACACCCAGATCTTCGCGGCGGCGGCGAGCCCGAGCACGACCGTGCGACCGTCTGTCACGGTCGTGATGGTACCCGCCCACGGCGCGATCTCCTGGACGGTGAGACGGGTATCCGGGCGAACCCCGTTCCGCCAGAGGTGCTCGAGGAGCTTCCGGTCCGCCTCGGCCTCCTCGGTGATGCGCTCGACCGTGACCGTGTCCCCTTCCCGGGCCTGGTCGAGCGGGAACGGATGGGTGCCCGGCCGCGGCGCCATGCCGGGGATCGGGTTCCCGTGGGGGCACGTGCTCGGCATCCCGAGGAGCACCGCGAGCCGGTCCTCCACCCGCGGGGACAGCGCGTGCTCGAGCCGGTGCGCCTCCTCGTGGGCGTCCATCCAGTCGAGCCCGAGGATGTCCGTGAGCCAGCGCTCGAGGAGTCGGTGCCGGCGGGCCATCACCTCGGCCAGCGTGCGCCCCCGCTTCGTGAGGACGATGTGCTTCCCGGGCCCGACCCGGAGGTACCCGTCGCGGGCCATTCGCTGGAGGGCCTCGGTGACGGCGGGGGGCGAGACCTTGAGGTGCCGGGCCAGACGGGCCCCGATCACCGGGCCGCCGCTGCCCGTCAGGTCGTAGATCCCCTCGAGATAGTCCTCGATGGAGGCCGTGGTCGCCCCGGCCCGGGCGCGGCCGGCGCCGCCCGTCGACTTGGTTTTTCGGCTTGACACACTCGGCATGTTAGGTTTCCCTAATGTCCATCGGCAGAGGGCCTTCGAAATTATAGCCACGAGCCCCCGCACGGCGCAACCGCGCCTGGCGGCGATCCCGGCGCGACGGGGGCCCGGGGCCGGACACCTCGCGATCAGGCACAAGGAGGAGCGTATGCCTCATCGATTCTGGACCCGCATCGCCGGCGCGACGCTGACCGCCGCGCTGACGCTGGCCGTCGGGGCCACGCCGGCCGCCGCGGCGGAGCTGCTCCTGTACTCGTCGCGCCACTACCCGAAGGAGCCCGCCTTCGAAGCCTTCACGAAGAAGACCGGCGTCACGCTCAAGGTGCTTCACGCCAGCGACGCGGAGCTCTTCGAGCGCCTCAAGGCCGAGGGTGACCGCACGCCCGCCGACCTCCTGGTCACCGTCGACGCCGGCAACCTGTGGAACGCCGCGCGCGCCGGATACCTCGCGCCCGTCGACTCGCCGGAGCTCGACCGGAACATTCCGGCCAACCTGCGTGATCCGCAGGGCCGCTGGTTCGCACTGGCCGTGCGGGCCCGCACCATCATGTACAACACGACCCGCGTGACGCCCGAGGAGCTCTCGACGTACGCGGCGCTGGGCGATCCGAAGTGGAAGGGTCGTCTGTGCCTGCGGAACTCGAGCCACATCTACAACCAGTCGCTCCTCGCCACGATGATCAAGCGGTACGGCGAGCCCCGGACGGAAGAGATCGTCCGCGGCTGGGTCGCCAACCAGCCGACCCTGATCAACGGGGACGCCAAGATCCTGGAGGCGATCGCCGCCGGGCAGTGCGACGTCGGCGTCACCAACACGTACTATCTGGGCCGGGCACTGGCCAAGGATCCCGCCATGCCGGTGCGCCCATTCTGGCCCGACCAGGCAGGCAACGGCGTGCACGTGAACATCTCCGGCGCGGGTGTGATCGCGCACAGCAAGCACCGCGCCGAGGCCATCAAGTTCCTCGAGTTCCTGTCGACCCCCGAGGCGCAGGCGACCTGGGCCGAGGCGAGCTTCGAGTTCCCCGCCAATCCCCAGGTCCCGCCGGCGCCGCTCCTGGTCCAGTGGGGCAGCTTCAAGATGGACGACATCAACGTCGCCGCCGCCGGCGAGTTCCAGGCCGCTGCGACCCGGCTCGCGGACCGCGCCGGGTACCGCTAGCCGGCCACGCATGTCCTGGGCGTCCGGGACCGCGGGGATGGTCGACCCGCGGCTCCGGCGCTCCTGGCCCTGGTCCCTGGCGGCCCTCGGCGTCGCCGGGCTCGTCGCCGTCCCCATCCTCACCGTCGTCTCGTCGCTCGCGCATCCCGCCTGGGCCATCTGGGCCCACCTCTGGCGGACGCAGCTCCCCGAGCTCCTGGTCAACACGGTGGCGCTCGTGACCACCGTCGGCCTGGGCGTCCTCGTGCTCGGCACGACGCTCGCCTGGCTCGTGGTGACGTGCGAGTTCCCGGGGCGGCGCGTGTTCGAGTGGGCGCTGGTCCTGCCCCTCGCGCTACCGGCCTACGTCATCGGCTTCGTGTTCCTCGGGATCTTCGAGTACCCCGGTCCGATCCAGACCGCCCTCCGGGGCTGGCTCGGCCCGGGGACGCGCCTCCCTGACCTGCGCGCCGGGTGGGGCGTCGCGCTCGTGATGACGCTCGTCTACTACCCGTACGTCTACACGCTGGCGCGCGCGGCGCTCGCCGAGCAGGCGCCGGAGTTCCTCGAGAGCGCGCGCGGGCTCGGCCGGTCTCGGACGGCCGTTCTCTTCCGGGTGACCTTGCCGCTCGCGCGACCCGCGCTCGCCGCCGGCACCGCGCTCGCGTGCATGGAGGCGCTGGCCGACTTCGGCACCGTGGCGACGTTCGGTGTCCGGACCCTGACCGAGGCCATCTACCGCGTGTGGCACGGCATGTTCGACCGCGCGGCCGCGACCCAGCTCGCGGCCATCCTGCTCGGGCTGGCCGGCCTGCTCCTGGCACTCGAGCGTCTGTCCCGCGGGCGCGCTCGGTACACCCACGCGCGCCGCCCGGCGCGGCCCCCGGCGCGCCTCGCCCTCGGGGGCGTCCGCGCGGGCGCCGCCACGGCCCTGTGTCTCGGCACGCTGACCCTCGCCTTCGGGCTTCCCGTCGGCCAGCTCGCCGTCTGGGCCGTCGAGGCGGCCGGGCAAGGCAACGTCCCAGAGGGCTTCGGGCGCGCGCTCGTCCAGAGCCTCGCCCTCGCCGGGAGCGCGGCGCTCGTCGTGACGGCGGTCGCCGCGCTCCTCGCCTACGCGCTCCGGCGTCAGCCGACGTCACTCGTGGCGGGCGCGGCCCGCCTCGCGGGGCTCGGGTACGCGCTCCCCGGCGCGGTCATCGCGGTGGGCGTGCTCCTCCCCCTCGCGTGGCTCGACCGAGCGCTCGCGACCGGGCTCGCGTGGCTCACCGGCGCCGAGCCCGGGCTGCTCCTGACCGGCTCGGTGGCCGGGCTCCTCTTTGCCTACCTCGTCCGCTTCCTGGCCGTCGGCGGTCAGACTGTCGAGGCGAGCCTCGCCCGGATCCCGCGGAGCCTCGACGAGGCCGCCCGCTCGCTTGGGGCACGCGGGCTCCGCACGCTCCGGGCGATCCACTTCCCGCTCGCGCGCCGTGGGCTCGTGGCGGCGCTGACGCTGGTCTTCGTCGACGTGATGAAGGAGCTCCCGGCGACGCTGCTCCTCCGGCCGTTCGGCCTCGAGACGCTCGCGGTCGCGGTCTGGCGACGGACGGCGGAGTCGCTCTGGGTGGAGGCGGCGGTGCCCGCGCTGGCGCTGGTTCTCGCCGGCCTGGGGCCGGTCGTGCTCGCGATGCGGGTCGCGGGCGTCGATCCCCGGGACCCGGACCCGCGAACCGGGATGCCCTCGTCGTGACCCTCCTCCGCCTCGAGGGCGTGACCAAGCGCTTCGGCGCGGACGCGCCGCCCGCCGTGGACGCCCTCTCGCTGACCGCGGCGGCCGGCGAGGTGCTGGCACTCCTCGGGCCGTCCGGCTGCGGCAAGACCACGACGCTCCGGCTCGTGGCCGGCTTCGAGGCGCCCGACGCGGGGACCATCGAGATCCGGGGCGAGCGCGTCGCCGGACCCGGCCGCGCCGTGCCGCCGGAGGCGCGGGGCGTGGGGGTGGTGTTCCAGGACTACGCCCTGTTCCCGCACCTCTCCGTCGAGGCCAACGTGGCCTTCGGTCTCGCCGATCTCGACCGGGCCGGGCGCGCCCGGCGCATCCGCGAGGTGCTGGAGCTCGTCGGCCTGCTCGGGCTCGAACGGCGATACCCCCACGAGCTGTCGGGCGGCCAGCAGCAGCGGGTCGCGCTCGCGCGCGCCCTCGCGCCGGCGCCGGCCCTCATCCTGCTCGACGAGCCGTTCTCGAACCTCGACGCCGACCTGCGCGCGGCCATGCGGGAGGAGATCGGCAAGATCCTCCGGGCCGCCGGAACGACGGCCGTCTTCGTCACCCACGACCAGCAGGAGGCCTTCGCGCTGGCCGACCGCGTCGGGGTCCTCAACGCGGGACGCCTCGAGCAGGTCGCCCCGCCCTACGAGCTCTATCACCGCCCCGGGACGCGCTTCGTGGCGGAGTTCGTGGGCGCCGCCGATTTCCTGCGTTCGATGGTCACCGAGGAGGGAATCGTCTCCGAGCTGGGGACGCTGGCGCGGCCGGCAGGCCTCGCGCCGGGGCAGGCCGTCGACATCATGATCCGCCCCGACGACATCGACTTCATCCCGCACCCAGATGGCGACGTCGTCGTGGTGGACCGGCAGTTCCACGGCGACGAGCATCTCTACCGGCTCCGGCTCACCTCCGGCGCGCGGGTCCACGCGGTCCAGCCGTCCACGACGCGCTATCCCGTGGGGACGCGGGTCCGCGTCGTCGCGAACCTGCTCCACGTCGTGGCATTCCCGCTCGCGGACGCGCGGTAGGGCCGCCCGCGCAGAGCCGGGGGTCAGCGCGGAGCCGGCGCGGTCGAGCGGCCGGCGGGTGACGTGGCCCGCGCGAGCCGCCGCGTCAGTCGCTCGAGCCGTCGCTCGAGCGCGCCCACGAAGTCGTCGCTCCCGAGCTCCCAGCTCGCGACCACCGCCAGGGCCGTGCGCGTGAGGTCGAGCGCCGCCTCGTAGTCCCGGGCGTGGTGCTCGTGAAGCTTGGCCAGGTCGACCAGGAGCTGGAGCGGCGGCCGCTCGGCCCGCGCCACCGTGTCCGCCCAGAGGGTCCGCGCCTCGCCGACGCGGCCCGCGCGCCGCCAGAGCCAGCCGAGACGCCAGGCGACGCCGGGCTCGAGCGACCCCGGAAGGCCGGCGCGGAGGGCGGCCTCGTAGAAGCGCGCGCTCCGGTCGGGCGCCCGGCGCTCGAGCCAGCGCCCGGCGCCCATCCACTCGAGCGGGTCGTGGGGGCCGTCGGGCCCGTCGAGGAGCGACGCCGCGCGGGCGTGGAGACCGGCAAGGGCGACCAGGTCCCAGCGGTTGTGGCGGAACACGCGCGGGAGCGCCCCGGGATCGCGGGTGCGGAGATAGCGGAAGTAGACCTGCGGGGCGAGCGCCCCGGGGAGATCGTCGCCCCGGTCGAGCCCGAGCAGCGCGCCCTCCAGCGTCGAGAGCCGGCAGTCCGCGCCGCGCCCGCGCCAGAGCGCCCGTGCCACGGGGTAGAGGTCCTGATGCGGGAGGTCCGCGCCCCACCACGGCGCCCGGGAGAGCAGATACCGCGTCTCGAGGAGCGGCATGTCGAAGGTGCGCCCGTTGAACGTCACCAGCTCCCGCGCGTCCGCGACGGCCGCCCGCACCGCGTGGAGGAAGGCCGCCTCCTCACCGAGGTCGCCCAGGAAGTACTGGGTCACGGCGAGCGTGCGCGGGGTAGTCCACGTCGCGAGACCCACGAGGAAGACGTACGTCCCCGTGCCGCCCGCGAGGCCGGTCGTCTCGGTGTCGAGGAACACCGTCCCGGGGTCCGGCTCGCCGCGGCACGCGATCCCCGCCGGCACCCGCACGGTCTCCACGCACCGGAGCGCCGGCCCGTGGGGCGTGGGCACCGACTCGAGCGGGAGCGGATCGGACGGCGCCGGGCGCTCGGCCGCCTGGCGCGCCGCCAGCCGCTGGAGGCGAGCGCGGAGCTGGGCCAGCTCGAGATCGCGATCCACCCGCGTGCCCGAACTCACCCGCGGTCAGCCGATCAGGCGGTCGACGAGGAGGACGGCCATCGGCTTCGCGCGGCGCCCGACCTCGTTCACCGGTCCGACGCACGACGGGCAGCCAGCGCGGCACGGGCAGGCGCGGAGCGTCTCGCGCGCGCGGGCGAGAAGGGGCCCGACCAGGTCGAACAGGCGCTCGGTCAGGCCAACCCCGCCCGGCTGGCTGTCATAGAGGTAGATGGTGGGCTCGAACGCCTCCGCGGCGAGGAGCCGCGCTCGCGTCCGCTCCGTGGTGAGGACCCGCGGGCCCCGGGGCGCGTCGCGACCCGGCTCGGGCGGGGCGGCATCCCCGAGCCACGAGCCGAGGTCCCGCACGTCGCACATGAGGAAGAGCGGCGCCAGGTGGTGGAGGAGGTAGGACAGGCCGCGCAGGCCGTCGACGAGCGCGTCGCGGTCCGGGGAGAGCGCCGCCAGCACGTCGGGGCGCACGGTCAGCCAGAGACCCGCCGTCTGCATCTCCTGCTGCGGCAGCTCCACCTGGCCCGCGCCCACGTTCTCCATCGTGTCGAACTTGATCTTCTTGAAGCCCACCACCTGCTCGGCCACCAGGAGCTCGCCCTGCTCGGCGCGGCCCGCGGCCGCAGGCCCGGTGGCGCCGATCTGGAACCGATCGAGCGCCCAGACACCCTTCGCCGTCACCGCGTCCGTGAAGTAGTCGACCTTGACGCGCTTGACGTAGGCGACCTTCTCCTCGTCCTCCCGGAAGCGCAGCTCCTGCACCTCGAACTGCTGGCCCTCGATGAGGTAGATCGCCTTCGGGTGCACCATCGCGAAGGCGCTCCGCCAGTCGACCTCCGCGATCACCTCGCGCTTCCGGGTGAGCCGGCGGACGGACTCGACCGACTCGAGCGTCTGGTGGGTCGAGTCGATCACGACGAAGTTGTCGCTCGCCACACTCCGGAGCGAGAGATGGTCCGCGGGGTAGCTCTCGCTGGTCCAGTGGTAGCGGCCGCCGGTCCGGTGGAGGAGCCCCTCCTCCTCGAGCAGGTGGAGGTAGCGGCCGACATCCTCGGCGCCGAAGGGCTCGTCCTCGCCGAAGGGCAGCTCGAACGCCGCGCACTTCAGGTGGCTCGCCAGGACGTAGGGATTGTCGGGATTGATCAGCCCGTGCTCGGGAGGCGACCCGAAGAAGTAGTCGGGATGGGTGACGATGAACTGGTCGAGGGGCGCCGAGGAGGCCACCAGCACCGCCGCCGAGAGGCCCGAGCGCCGGCCCGCCCGGCCCGCCTGCTGCCAGGTCGACGCCACCGTCCCCGGGTACCCGGCCAGCACCGCCACGTCGAGCCGGCCGATGTCGATGCCGAGCTCGAGGGCGTTCGTCGACACCACGCCCAGGACGTCGCCCGCGCGCAGACCCCGCTCCACCTCGCGCCGCCGGTTCGGGAGGTACCCGCCGCGGTAGCCGCGGATCACGTCGGTGAACGCGGGCGGGCGCTCCACGGCCGCCTTGAGGTCGGTCAGGACGACCTCCTCCGCGAGCCGGCTCCCGGTGAAGACGATGGTCGGCACCCGGGCGCGGAGGATCGGCGTCGCGAGCCGGCTTGCCTCCTTGAGGTACGGGCGGCGGATGCCGAGCTCGGCGTTGACGACCGGCGGGTTGTAGAAGACGACGACCTTCTCCCCGGCGGGCGCGCCGTTCTCCGCGACCAGGCTCACCGGCGCCCCGATGAGCCGCTCGGCCAGCTCCTGGGGGTTGGCGATCGTCGCGGACGTGCAGATGAACTGCGGGGCGGCGCCGTAGTGCCGGCAGATCCGCTGGAGCCGGCGGAGCACGTTGGCCAGGTGGCTCCCGAACACCCCGCGGTAGGTGTGGAGCTCGTCGATGACGACGTAGCGGAGGTTCTGGAACAACCCGATCCACTTCGTGTGGTGCGGCAGGATCCCCGAGTGGAGCATGTCGGGGTTCGTCAGCACCACGTTGGCCCGGGCCCGGACCGCGCGCCGCGCGTCCTGGGGCGTGTCCCCGTCGTAGGTGTGGATCCGGAGAGCGGGAAGCGCGCGCGCCAGCTCCTCCAGCTCCGCCAGCTGGTCCTGGGCGAGCGCCTTGGTGGGAAAGAGGTAGAGGGCCCGCGTCGCGGACTCCGTCACGAGCGCCTGGAGAACGGGGAGGTTGTAGCAGAGCGTCTTGCCGGACGCGGTGGGCGTCACCACCACGCAGTGGCCGCCCTTCCCGAGAACGTCGAGTGTCTTCGCCTGGTGGGTGTAGAGGGCCTCGACGCCCCGGGCGCGCAGCGCGACGGCGAGATCGGAGTCGATCGTGTCGGGAATCGGGGCCGTCTCGGCCGGCCGCGGCGGGAACCGGCGAAGGGCCGTCACGGCCCCGCCCGATTCAGCCACCAGGCGGTCGATCAGGTCGGCGAGGTCGACGCGCGGTTCCCCGGGCCCCGCCATCTCGCGTCATCTTAGGAGTCGCGCGCGAACGTTGTCAACGTTCGGGCGTCGCGGTTGAATAGACGATCGCGATGCGTGCCGACGATCCCGCTCCGCGCCGCCGCCGCCTGGCCCGCTTCCTGCCGCCGCTCCTCTGGATGGGGCTCATCGCGCTCGGCTCCTCGAGCCTCCTCTCGGGCGGCCGGACCGGTCAGTGGATGTTGGGGCTCCTGGCACAGCTCGCGCCGTGGGCCAGCCCGGCGCTCCTCGACGCGGCGCACCTCGGGCTCCGGAAGGTCGGCCACCTCGGCGAGTTCGGCGTCCTCGCGATCCTCTGGCACCGGGCCCTCGCCCCCGCGCCGCGGGCCACGCTGACGGCCTTCCTCCTGACCGCGGCCTACGGCGGCCTCGACGAGCTCCGGCAGGGCCTCGACCCGAGCCGCGTGCCGGCAGCGACCGACGTCCTGGTCGATGCGATCGGCGCGTGGATCGCCCTCGCCGCGTGGACGGGCGCGGCCGGGCTCAGGGCGGCGACCCTCCGGGCGGCCGCGTGGGGCGCGGGGGTCCTCGCGGGGCTGGGCGGGCTCGGCGCCGCCCTCGACGTGGCGCTCGGCCGGCCGGCGGCGGACGTCGCCGTCGCGGCCCTGGGTCTCGCGGCGCTCGCCGTCGGCCTGACGCGGCTCGCGCGCGGCGGGCGGCCGCGCGCTGCGCCTGCCGGGCGCCCCTAGGCGACGCGGTCCAGGCGGACGACGACCTCGATGTGGGGGGTGTGCGGAAACATGTCCACGGGCTGGACCCTGGTCACCCGGTAGCTCGCCGCGCACAAGATCGCCAGGTCCCGGGCGAGCGTCCCGGGATTGCAGGACACGTAGACGATGCGGCCGGCGGCGAGTGTGGCCAGGCTGCGGAGCGCCTTCGGGTGGAACCCCGCGCGGGGGGGATCCGCCACCACCACGTCGGCCCGCACGCCGCGCTGGAGGAGATCCGGGAGCACGTGGCGGACCTCGCCGGGCAGGAACGTGCAGTTCGTGATCCCGTTCTCCCGCGCGTTCCGCGCCGCGTCGTCGATCGCGGCCGGCACCAGCTCGATCCCGTAGACCTGGCGCGCGTGGCGCGCCAGGAGGAGGCTGATCGCCCCCGTGCCCGCGTAGAGGTCGAGGACCGTCTCCTGACCGGTGAGCCCGGCGTACTCCGCCACGATCGCGAACAGGCGCTCGGCCTGGCGGGTGTTCGTCTGGAAGAAGGAGTTGGCCGAGATCGAGAACACGAGGTCGCCGAGCCGCTCCCGGATCGTCTCGGCGCCGGCGATCGGGTGCTCCTCGACGCCGACCGCGACCGCGGCCTTCTTCGGATTCACGTTGAGGACGATCGAGGTCACGTGCGGGCACCGCTCGCGAAGGCGGTCCGCGAGCGCCCGCGCGGTCGCCACATCGGGTGAGGCGGTGACCAGGTTGACCATCGCGTCGCCGGTCTGCCGCCCCTCGCGGAGCATGAGGAAGCGCAGCAGCCCCTCCTCGGTCGCCTGCCGGTAAACGCTCCAGCGCCGCTCGCGCACGAAGGCGCGCACCTCGGCCAGCACGGCGTTCATGCCGTCGGACTGGAGGAGGCAGCGCTCGACGTCCAGAATCGCGTCGTAGCGCTCCGCCTCGTGGAGCCCCACCACCGGCTGGCCGTCGACCTCGGCGAACGTGAACTCCATCTTGTTGCGGTAGCCGTAGACCTCGGGCGCCCCGAGGATGGGGGACACCGCCACGTCGCCGAGGCCGCCGAGCCGCGCGAGGCAATCGACGACCTGGCGCTGCTTGAACTCGAGCTGCGCCTCGTAGCGGACGTGCTGGAGGCGGCAGCCGCCGCAGCGCCCGAAGTACGGGCACGGGGGGTCGGTGCGGAGGTCGGAGGCGCGGTCGACGCGCTCGATTACGCCGCGGGCGAACCGTGGCCGGACCTGGGTCAGCCGGACGTCGACGCGGTCGCCCGGCACCCCGCCGGGGACGAACACGACGTAACCGCCCGCCCGCGCGACGCCCTCGCCCCCAAACGCCAGGTCCGTCACGTCCACGGTCAGGAGGTCGCCGCGCCGCGCCGTGGCCATGGTGCCCAGCATGCTACGGCAGGCCCCCAGTGCCGTCAACGCGCGCGCCCGTATGATACGATTATGGGCCGAGCTTTCGATGGCATGAATGCTCAAGACCCCCCGGCGGTCTCACCGGCTCGCGCACGGTACGCGCTGGGAGTGCTGTTCACGATCAACCTCTTCAACTACGTCGACCGGCAGGTCATCTCGGGCGTCCTCCCGCTCGTCCAGCAGGACCTTCGGCTGTCGGACACCGCCCTCGGGTGGCTCGCCTCCGCCTTCATGATCTTGTACCTGGCGGGGTCGGTCCCGCTCGGCATCCTGGGGGATCGGGTCGCCCGGAACCGGCTCATCGCGGTGGGTATCGGGGTCTGGAGCGTGGCGACCTTCCTGTCCGGCCTCGCGCGCTCGTACGGGCAGCTCTTCGCCGCGCGCGCGGTCGTGGGCATCGGCGAGGCGTCCTACGGTCCCACGGCCAGCGCGATGGTCTCCGACCTCTTCCCGCGCGAGCGCCGCGGCTTCGTCAACGCCCTGTTCAACGCGGCCATTCCACTAGGCGGCGCGATCGGCGTGATCGCCGGCGGCCTGGTGGGTTCCCGCTACGGCTGGCGCGCCGCCTTCCTCCTAGTCGGCCTGCCGAGCCTCGCGCTCACCGTCCTGGCCTGGCGCCTCGGCGACCCGATGCGGGGCGCGCAGGACCGGCTGCCCTCCGCGGAAAGCGTGCCGCCCGTCGGGCTCTTCGAGGGCGTCGTGGGGCTCTTCCGCACGCCGACGTTCGTGATGGTCTGCGCGGTCGGCATGCTGGTCGCGTTCGCGATCGGCGCCTTCAACCACTGGCTCCCGCTCTACCTCCACCGCGTCAAGCAGTTCTCGGTGACCGAGGCCAGCTTCTGGTTCGGCATCCTGTCGGCGACAGGGGGATTCCTCGGGGTGGTGACCGGCGGCTACGTCGGCGACATGCTGGCGCGCCGCACCCCGGCGGGGCACCTCATCACGATCGCCGTGGGATTCCTGCTGGCGGCGCCCGCGGGCATCGTGATGATGCTCGCCCAGAACCGCGCGATCTTCCTGCCGGCCCTGTTCTTCGCGGTGGCGTTCCTGGTGCTCTACATCGGCAGCGTCAACGCCGTGATCCACAACGTCGTGCACCCGACGCTGCGCGCGACGGCCGTCGCGATCTTCGTGTTCGTCATCAACCTTGGCGGGACGGCCCTGTCGCCCGCCATCGTCGGGCTCATCTCGGACCGGCGCCAGTCGCTCCAGGCCGCCATGCTGATGCTGCCGGTCCTCGTGTTCTTCGCCGGCCTGATCGCGCTGGCCGCCGCGAGCGTCGTCGGCGCGGACATGCGCCGGCTCGCGAACGGGCTCCGGCTCAATCCCGAGGGCGACGTGCCCCGTGGCTGAGCCGGTGCGGGTCGGCGAGCTGCTGGGAAACCTGCCGGGGCTCCAGGACTGGCTGGCCGAGGCCCGGCTGATCGCGGCCTGGCCGACGATCGCGGGGCCCGCCGGCGCGCGCTCGCGCGCGGAGGTCGTGGACCAGGGCATTCTGCAGGTGGCGGTGGACGGCTCGGGCTGGCTCCACCGGCTCACGCTGGAAGAGCCGCGGCTGATCACGCGCTGTCGCGAGATCGCCGCGATCCGAGGGATTCGCTTCCGGTTGGCTACGCCTCCGGGCGCGGCGGCGCAGGCCGCCCGGCCCCATTCGCCGGAGGTCGAGGGAGAGGTGCGTCCATGATGGTGGTGAGACGGCGAGGAGTCCTGGGCGTGCTCGTCACGCTCCTGTTCCTGGGGTGTGCCGCCGGGCCCAACTCCGGGGGCATCGCCCCCGAGTCCGGCACGGCCGCGGAGCGCAACCGGGCGGCGATGGAGCGACCGGCGGATCCGATCGCCTACCTCCACCTGGTCCGGGCCCACTACTACGCGGAGGCCGCCGAGTGGCCGCAGGCCGTGGCTGAGCTCCGCCGGGCCATCGACCGCGATCCGCGGTCGGCGACGCTCTGGCACACCCTCGCGCGCTGGCTCGAGCGCCAGGGCGCCCACACCGAGGCGGTGACGGCGGCCAAGGAGGCCATCGCCCTCGACCCGAAGCGCGCCGGCGTCTACCTCACGCTCGCCGAGGCGTACCATGCGCAGAAGAACGAGGCCGAGGCGATCGCCACCCTCGAGCAGGCGATCCGGCTGAACCCGAAGGCCGCCGAGCCGTACGAGATCCAGGCGCGCTACGCGGCGGAGCGGAAGGACTACGCCAAGGCCTCGCAGGCCCTCGAGCGGCTCCTCCAGGTCCAGCCCCAGCACGCCCGCGCGCACTTCCTGCTGGGCCGGCTCGCGATCGACCGTGAGGCGTGGGATGACGCCCTCCCCCACCTCCGGCGGGCGGTCGAGATCGATTCCGACCTGGACGCCGCCTGGGCGGCGCTGGCCTTCGTCTACGAGCAGCAGAAGAAGCCCGAGGACGCGGTGCGCGTCTACCTGGACGCGATCGACGCGAATCCCGACAATCTCGCGCTCCGCGACCGGCTGGGCGAGCTGCAGGTCCGGCTCGGCAACCTGGCCGGCGCCGGCGAGGCCTTCCAGGGCATGGTCGACCAGTCGCCCGGCGACCCGCGCGCCTGGATGAAGCTGGGCGCGGTCTACTACGAGCAGAAGCTCTACGACCGCGCGATCGAGGCGTTTCAGCGGGCCCTCGCGCTCGAGCCGGGGAACCTCCGCGCGCGCTTCTACCTCGCCTCCTCCTACCTCGACGCCGGCCGCGAGGGCGAGGCGCTCGAGGCCCTCAACGAGGTCCTGCGCTCCGACCCGAAGAACGTGGACGCGCGGCTGCAGCTCGGGTTCCTCCACAGCCGGGCGAAGCGCTACGACGAGGCGGTCCGGGTCCTGACCGAGGCGGCGAACCTCGACCCGCGCCGGCCAGACATCTTCCTCTACCTCGGCATGGCGCACTATCGCGCCGGGCGCTACGACCAGGCGGCCCGGGCGTACGAGGAGGGGCTCGCGCTCGACGAGACCCACAAGGACCTCCACTTCCAGATGGGCGTCGTCTACGAGAAGCAGGGGCGGTTCGACCAGTCCGTGGCGGAGTTCCGGCGCGTCATCGCGCTCGACCCGAAGCACGCCGAGGCCTACAACTACGTCGGCTACATGCTCGCGGAAAAGGGCATCCGTCTGGACGAGGCGGAGCGCCTGATCCGGAAGGCGCTCGAGCTCGAGCCCGAGAACGGCTACTACATCGACAGCCTGGGCTGGGCGTACTACCAGCAGGGGCGCTACGTCGAGGCCGTCCGGGAGCTCCGGCGCGCGGTGGAGCTCACGCGCGGCAAGGACGACGCCGTCATCTACGATCACCTCGGCGAGGCGTACCTGAAGACCGGCGACACTCCGGCGGCGCTCTCGGCCTGGGAGAAGTCGCTCGAGCTCGACCCCGCCAACGACGCCGTCCGCCAGAAGATCCAGGGGACCCGCCAGACGCAAGAAGGCAAGAAGTAAGGTGCGGGCCGGAGGGCGGCGCGGCGCGCGGCGGGCCGCCGCCCTCCTGGCGCTCCCGCTCCTCCTCGCCGCGTGCGCGACGCCCCGTCCGGCGCCGCCGGCCGCCGCCCCCATCACGGCCAGCCAGGCCGTCGAGCTCGCCCAGCGGTGGGCCGCGGAATGGGAAGGCTTCCAGGGTATGCGGGGCGCGATCGACCTCACGGTCAAGAACCGCCGGGAGAGCCAGCGCGTGTCGGCGCTCCTCATGGCGTCGCCCACCGCGCTCCGCGTCGACGTCATGACGCCGTTCGGGCTGCCCGCGCTGGTCGCGACCGCCGGGCCCGACGACATCACGATCTTCCGCGTGCTGGAGCGGCGCGTCCAGACCGCCCGGCCTTCGCCGGAGGCCGTCGAGCGATGGCTCGGCGTCCCGGTGGCGCCGGCCACACTCATCCGGCTCCTGGTCGGGAACGTCCCCCCGCCCGTGGATCCGCGCACGGTCACTGTCGAGGGCGTACCCAGCCCTCACATCGTGTGGACGGAGGGCGGCATCCGGCACCGCGTCTGGGTGACCGGTGAGGGCCGCCCGGCGCGGCTCCTCCTGGAGGCGCCCGGGGGCGCCGACCGCCTTGCCGCAGAGTACGAGTGGAGCGAGGCGGGCGGCCTCGTCGGCCTGCGCCTCGATGCCCCGGAGCGCGGAGCCGAGGTCATCGTCCGCTATCTCTCCGCCGAGTACGTCGAAAACCCGCCCGAGTCGTTCCGCCTGGCGCTGCCGTCGGACATTCCAGTCCAGCGGCTCGATTGACAGGAACTCTGCGTCGTGTTAGGGTTTTCGGCGCTCTCCAGCGGGCGGGTGGAGGTCCGGGCGCGAGCCAAGATCAACCTGGGGTTGGAGGTGCTCGGGCGGCGGACTGATGGCTATCACGAGCTCCGCTCCGTCATGTGGGCCGTCGAGCTGGCGGATCGGGTCACCCTCGAGACCGGTGACCAGGGTATCTCGCTCGAGTGCGAGGCGCCTGACGTTCCCAATACTCCGGACAACCTCGCGTGGCGGGCCGCCGAGCTCGTGCGGCGGGAGACGGGCACGGTGAGCGGGCTCCGCATTCGGATCGACAAGCGCATCCCGGTAGCGGCCGGCCTGGGTGGCGGGTCGAGTGATGCCGCCGCGGTGCTCGCCGGCTTCCAGTGCCTTCGGGGCCGGCGGCTCGCCCCTCGGCGGCTCGGGCCTCTGGCGGTGGCGCTGGGGATGGACGTACCCTTCTTTCTGGGACGAAGCCCGGCACTGGCGTGCGGACGGGGCGAGGTGCTGCGGCCGGTCCGGACCGGCGGGGACCTGTCCCTGGTGCTGGTCAACCCGGGCTTCCCGCTCGCGACCCGGGAGGTGTACGGGCGGCTCGAGCCGGGCGACTACGGCGACGGGCAGCGGGTCGCGGCGCTGGCGGCCGCGCTCCGCGGCGGGGCGCGGGCCGTCGCGGCCACCGTGACGAACGGGCTCGAGCGCGCGGCCGCGCGGCTGTGGCCGGGGCTGGCGGAGGTGAAGGCCTCCCTGCTCGAGGCGGGTTGCCTGGCCGCCCTGATGTCGGGCAGCGGCCCGACCGTCGTCGGCGTGGCGCCCTCGGGGCGCGCAGCCCTGCGGGTCCGAGACGCGCTGGGGACGCGGCCCTGGCGGCTCTGGGTCACGCGGACGGTCACGGGCCCGGCCCTGTCGGTTCGGGGCCGGAAGGCCGGGACGACCTGGGGCGTGGCCAAGTGGTAAGGCGCGGGACTTTGGATCCCGTATTCGGAGGTTCGAATCCTCCCGCCCCAACCATCCGCACGAAGCGCGGACCCGCCAGCGCGGGTCCCGTGAAGGAGTGGCAGGAGCCATGCCATACGAGCTGAAGCTGTTCACGGGGAACGCGCACCACGCACTCGCGGAGGAGATCGCCGCCTGCCTGGGGGTCCCCCTCGGCCAGGCGGAGGTCACCCGGTTCTCCGACGGCGAGGTGTTCGTCCAGATCGACGAGAACGTCCGCGGCGCGGACGTCTTCATCGTCCAGCCCACCTGCCCCCCGGTGAACGACTCCCTGATGGAGCTCCTGGTGATGCTCGACGCCGTGAAGCGGGCCTCGGCGGCGCGGATCACGGCGGTGCTGCCCTACTACGGGTACGCGCGGCAGGACCGGAAGGTGCAGCCCCGGGTGCCGATCTCGGCCAAGCTCGTGGCCGACCTCATCACCGCGGCGGGCGCCCAGCGCGTCCTCGCCCTCGACCTCCACGCCGGCCAGATCCAGGGCTTCTTCAACATTCCGGTCGACCATCTCTTCGCGGCCCCCGTCGTGATCGACTACCTCGACCAGCGCGGCCTGTCCGACCCGGTGGTGGTGTCGCCCGACGCCGGCGGGGTCGAGCGGGCGCGGGCCATCGCGAAACGCCTCCGGGCGGGGCTCGCGATCATCGACAAGCGCCGCGACGGCCCGAACGTCGCCGTGTTCATGCACCTGATCGGCGACGTCAAGGGCCAGGACGCGATCATCATCGACGACATGATCGACACCGCGGGGACGCTGGTGCAGGCCGCCGACGCGCTCAAGCGCGAGGGTGCCCGACGCATCCTCGCCTGCGGCGTGCACGCGGTGCTCTCCGGGCCGGCGATGGCCCGGATCGAGGGCGCGCCGCTCGAGGAGGTCGTCGTCACCAACTCGATTCCGCTCGGCAAGGACAAGCAGATTCCCAAGATGACGGTTCTCTCGGTCGCGCCCCTCCTGGCGGAGGCGATCCGGCGCATCCACGACGAGGAATCGGTCTCCACTCTGTTCGTGTAGGCGCCGGACGCGCCAAGGAGAGGTCAGCCATGAACATCCGCGAGTTGTCGGTCGAGCCCCGCGACGCCGTCGGGAAGGGCGCGGTCGGACGCCTCCGCCGGGAGGGCCGGGTCCCCGCCGTCCTCTACGGGGGCGGTAACGCGCCCGTCTCGCTCTCCGTGTCCCCGCTGGACGTGCAGCGCACGATCCAGGGTCACGGCGGCGGCGGCGTCCTGGTGAACCTGATGCTCCCCGGGAGCACGGAGCCGCGGACCGCGGTGGTGCGCGAGCTCCAGTACCATCCCGTCCGCGACACGCTGGTCCACGTCGACTTCCAGGCGGTGCGGATGGACGAGGAGATCACGGTCGAGGTGCCGATCCACGTGGTCGGCGAGGCGGCGGGCGTCAAGGACCAGAGCGGCGTGCTCGCCCTCCTGCTGCGGACGGTGGAGGTCGCGTGCCTGCCCTCGCTCATTCCTGATCGGATCGACATCGACGTCTCCGCCCTCCGGATCCACGACGTGGCGACCGTCGCGAACCTGCAGCTGCCGGACGGCGTGCGCGTGACCGCGCCGGCGTCCCAGCCGGTCGTCACCGTGGCGCCGCCGATGGCTGAGGAGGTCGTGGCGGCCGTGGCCGCGCCGGCGGCGGAGCCCGAGGTCGTCACCGAGCGAAAGCCCAAGGACGAGGACGAGGCCAAGGGCAAGGACGAGGGCAAGGGCCGGGAGGAGGGCAAGGCCAAGAAGTAGGGCCGGGCCGCCGGCGGCGGGACGTGCGCGGATGGCCCCCGCGGGGGGCGGCGCGGGCTCGACGGCCCGCCTCATCGTGGGCCTCGGGAATCCGGGGTCGGAGTACCGGGACACGCGGCACAACCTCGGGCACCGAGTCGTCGAGGAGCTGGCGGAGCGCCTCGACGCGCGGTTCCGTCGCCGGGGGCCGGCCCACGTCGCCGAAGCGGAGTGGCGGGAGGCGCCGCTCCACCTCGCGAAGCTCGTGAGCTTCATGAACGTGAGCGGCCCGCCGGCCGCGCGGCTGCTGCGGCTCCTCGACGTGACGCCGGCGCAGCTGGTGGTCGTGCATGACGACCTGGATCTGCCGTTCGGCACCGTGCGGACCCGCCTGCGTGGCCGGCATGGGGGCCATCACGGCATGGAGTCGATCCTGAGCACGCTCGGCACCCAGGAGATCCGGCGGGTCAAGATCGGCGTGGGACGACCCGCCACCCGGGACGAGGTGGTGGACTGGGTGCTGACGGGCTTCTCGGACGAGGAGCAGTCGGCGCTGCCGGAGGTGATCGGGCGCGCCGCGGATGCGGCGCTGACGCTGGCCGGCGACGCGCGCGCATGACGGGACACGGTGAGAGGGTCCGCGCGTGGACACCGCGGGGGCCCCGTGCTATAAACTATTCGTTTACCCAGCCAACCGGGACGGAAGGGGGGACGCGCACGTGACGAAGGTCATCGTGGAGCCCGACGAGTCCTTCGAGAGCGCGCTCAAGCGCTTCAAGAAGCAGTGTGAGAAGGCGGGGCTCCTCTCGGAGCTGAAGAAGCGCCAGCACTACGAGAAGCCGAGCGTCAGGCGGAAGCGCAAGGCGCTGGCAGCTCGTAAGAAGGCCAAGCGACGGGAGCGCTACTCGGACTAATCCCGAGGTCGGACGGACCAGATGGAGCGGATCCGTGGCGACCTCTTGGGCTGGCACCCCTTCCGTAATCTGCTCGCGCGCTTCGCGGCGACGCCGGCCGGACGGGATCGCGCCCGCGCGATCGCGCCGCACTCCGTCCTCTCGACCGTGCGCCACGCCCTCCAGGAGACGACCGAGGCGCGCCGCGCCCTGACGGCGGAAGGTCCGCCGCCGTGGGACGGTGCGGGCGACGCCCGTCCCATCCTGGCCGAGGCGGCGCCGGCGGGCGCCGTCCTCGACGGCGCGGCGCTCGTGCAGCTCGGCGGGCTCCTCGCCACCGCCGCGCGCCTCCGGGCGTACGGCCAGCGCATCCAGGCGGTCGCGCCCACGCCTCGGCGGCGTCTGGGCCGCCCTCCCGGCCTTCCCCGATCTCGCGGGGACGATCGACGGAGCCCTCGGCCCCGACGGCCGCCTGACCGACCGGGCGAGCCCGCGTCTCCGCGCGCTCCGTCGCCAGATCGCCGCCGCGCGGGCCGATCTCCAGGCTCGCGTCGAGCGCCTCCTCGACCACCCTCACGTCCAGCCGGCGCTCCAGGAGCGGTACGTCACGCTCCGCAACGGGCGGTACGTCATCCCCGTGCGGGACGAGGCCCGGCGAGCGGTGCGCGGCATCATCCACGATCGCTCCCAGAGCGGCGCCACGGTGTTCGTCGAGCCCGAGGAGACGATCCCGCTCAACAACGAGCTCACGCGGCTCTGTCTCGAGGAGCGGGACGAGGAGCAGCGCGTGCTTGCCGAGCTGACGGACGCCGTGCGGCGGGTGCTGCCGGCGCTCGGCGAGCTCGTGGAGGGGCTCGGCGCGCTCGACCTCGTCTTCGCGCGCGCCGCGCTGGCGGAGCGGCTCCACGCCACCGAGCCCGAGGTGTCCGCGGGCGGCGACCTCGAGCTCCACCAGGCGCGCCATCCCCTCCTGGTCGCCCAGCGGTGGAGCGCCGGAGCCGGCGCCGGCGACGTCGTGCCGATCGACCTCCGCGTGCCCGCCGACCGGCCGGGTCTCGTCCTGAGCGGTCCGAATGCCGGCGGCAAGACGGTCGCGCTCGAGACGGGCGGGCTGCTGGTCCTGATGGCCCAGGCCGGCTGCCACATCCCGGCCGCGCCGGGCAGCCGCGTCCCGCTCACCGACCAGGTGCTAGCGGTGATCGGCGACGAGCAGAGCCTCGCCCAGGACCTCTCGACGTTCTCGTCGTTCGTGCGCCAGGTGCGGGAGATCCTGGAGGTCGCCGGCCCGGGTTCCCTGGTGCTCCTCGACGAGCTCGGGGCCGGCACCGATCCCGCCGAGGGCGCGGCGCTCGGCGCCGCCCTCCTCGAGGCGCTGCTCGACCGCGGCGCCCGCGTGATCGTCACGACCCACCTCGAGCCGCTCAAGGTCTTCGCCCAGGTGGAGCCGCGACTCCAGAACGCGACCGTCGCGTTCGACGCCGAGCGGCTCGAGCCGACGTTCCGCCTGGAGTACGGGCATCCGGGGCCGAGCCACGCCCTCACGATCGGCGAGCGCCTGGGCCTCCCGTCCGACGTCATCGCGCGCGCCCGCATGCACGTCGGCGAGGAGACCCGGCGGCTCGAGACCCTCCTCGCGACGCTCGAGGCGCGGACGCGGGACGCGGCGACGCGCAGCGCCGAAGCGGCCCGGCGCGAGGCGGCCGCGGCAACCGCGCTGGCGACGGCCGCGGCCTCGGCCGAGCGCGCCCGCGTCGAGGCGGGCGACCTCCGGCGGGTAGCGGAGCAGGAGGCGCAGGCGCTCCTCGCCGACGCCCGGCGTCGGGTCGGCCAGGAGCTCGACCGCCTGAAGACCGACGAGGCGGGCCGGCGCCGCGCCGCGCAGGAGGCCTACCGCCAGTTGCGGGCCGCCGAGGCCACGCTCCAGCCGGTGCCGACCGCGTCCGACCAGCCCGCGTTCGCCGGCGAGGTCCAGCTCCGGGGGCTCGGGCTCCGGGGCCGCATCGTCGCGGAGGCCGACGGCCAGGTCACCGTCCAGGCCGGGCACCTCACCGTGAAGGTCGCGCGCAGCGAGATCGAGCCCGCCCCCGCCCGGACCGCGCGGTCCGCGCCCGCCGTCTCCGTGCCCGTGCGGGAGGACGTGCCGCGCGAGCTTCACCTCCTCGGGCTCACGTCGGACGAGGCGCGCGCGGCCGTCGAGAAGTTCCTCGATGACGCCGCGCTCGCCGGACACCGCGAGATCCGCCTGATCCACGGCAAGGGCACCGGCGCCCTCCGGCGCGCGGTGGAAGGCTGTCTCCGGGGCCATCCCCTGGTCGGAAGCTTCCGCCTCGCCGAGCCGGCGGCCGGCGGCGCCGGCGTGACGGTCGCGGTCCTCGAAGGCGCCGAGGCGGCCGACGGCCTCGCGCGCCGCCGCGGGCCGGGCACCCTCTCGGGGCGGAGGGCCAGCCGGTGAAAGTGCCGCCCGAGATCCTCGACGAGATCCGGGCGCGCGTGGATCTCGTGGATCTGGTGGGGGCGGTGGTGCCGTTGAAGCGCGCGGGCGAGCGCTGGAAAGGGCTCTGCCCCTTCCACCAGGAGAAGACGCCCTCCTTCACGGTCCATCCGAAACTCCACCTCTTCCACTGCTTCGGGTGCCACGCCGGCGGCGACGCCTTCGAGTTCCTGCGCCGACACGACCGTCTCGAGTTCCCCGAAGCCGTGCGCCTCCTGGCGGAGCGGGTGGGCGTGCCCCTGCCCGGCCGCGAGGCGACGCCGGAGGCCAGCGCCCGCGACGGGCTCCTCCAGCTCATGGAGTGGGCGGCCCGCCGCTTCGAGGCCGGGCTCTGGGACGGGCCGGACGCGGCGCGCGCCCGCCAGTACCTCGAGGGCCGCGGCATCGGCCGCGAGACGGCGCAGGCGTTCCGGCTCGGCTACGCGCCCGAAGGCTGGGACCATCTCCTCGGCGCCGCGCGCAAGGATGGCCATGCCGTCGAGTCGCTCCTCGCCGCGGGGCTCGTCATCCCCCGGCAGAACGGGCCAGGGCACTACGACCGCTTCCGGGGCCGCCTCATCTTCCCGATCGCGGACACGCAGGGGCGCGTCATCGCGTTCGGCGGGCGCGGCCTCGCCGGGGAGGAGCCGAAATACCTGAACTCCCCCGAGACGCCGCTCTACCAGAAGGGGCAGACCCTCTACGCGCTCCACCGCGCGCGCGAGCGCATGACCGACGGGCGGCGCGCGCTCCTGGTCGAGGGCTACGTCGACTGCTTGATGGCCCACCAGTACGGGTTCGGCGAGGCGGTGGCGGTCCTCGGCACCGCGCTCACGCCGCCCCAGCTCGGGCTCCTCCGCCGCTACGCCGACGAGGCGATCCTCTTCTTCGACGCCGACCGCGCCGGCCAGGAAGCGGCGCGGCGCGCCGAGGACCTGCTGGAGCGCTCGGCGGATCCCCAGTGGTGGGCGCTCAGCCGGCGCTCGGACACGCTCACGCGCCGGGGCCTCCGGCTCCGGGTGGCGACCCTCCCGGCGGGCCACGACCCGGACACCTTCCTGCGCGCGGAAGGGGCCGCGGCGCTCGAAGCCGCCTGCCAGGCGGCGCGTCCTCTCCTCCTCTACGCCCTCGATCGCGTGTTCGCCGAGGAGGACACCGCGAGCCCCCGCGGCCGCGCGACCGGCAGCGCCCGCGTCGCCCTCATGCTCTCGAAGGTGCAGGACGGCGACGAGGCGATCGAGCTCGGGCGCGAGGCGGCCCGGCGGCTCGGCGTCGACCCGAGCGACCTCTGGCTCCAGGCCCAGCGCCTGGCCGAGGCGGTCCGCCCCGCGGCGCCGCCGGCCGCGTCGGCCGCGGCCGCGCCGCCGGAGGTCACCTGGTTCGAGCGGGATCTCTGCCAGCTCGTGCTCCAGGTCCCGGACGCGCGGGCGGCCCTCGTGCCCCTCATCGATCCCGCCGGCATCGCGCACCCGGCCGCGCGGGCGATCCTGACGGCCCTCCGGGACGAGCCGGCGCTGTCGCCGGAGACCCTCCTCCCGCGCATTCCCGACGAGGGGGCGCGCGTGCTCGTCGCGCGGTGGCTGGTCGAGGAGCGCGAGTGGCCCGACCTCGCCGCCGAGGTCGCCGCGCGGCGCCGCCGGCTCGAGCGCCGGCAGGCCCAGCGCCGGGTCCGCGAGATCTCGCAGACGGTGGCCCAATCCGAGGCCGCCGGCTCCCCGACGGATTTCACCTCGCTTCACGCCGCCATCGGGCAGGAGACGGCTCGCATCCGGGCCGACGCCGGGAGCGGCCCGTGACACCTGGTTCGCCCGAACCCCACGACGGAGGACGCACGTCCATGAGCGATGACCCGAAGCTAGAAGAGCTGGACAAGCTGATCTCGACGGGCAAGCAGAAGGGCTACGTCACCTACGAAGAGCTCAACGACGCCCTGCCCGGCGACCTCATCTCCTCGTACCAGCTCGACGACATCATGCTGATGTTCGGCGCCATGGACATCGACGTGGTCGACAGCGCCAAGGCCCCCCGGCCGCTCAACGAGATCGAGGACTCGCTCGACGAGCGGGAGGAGACCGCGCAGGCCGAGCCCGGCGACGCGATCGACCTCTCCCCCGGGCCCATCGGTCGCACCGAGGACCCGGTGCGCATGTACCTCCGCGAGATGGGCCGCGTCTCGCTCCTGACCCGAGAGGGCGAGATCTCTCTCGCCAAGCGCATCGAGGAGGGCAAGGAGGGCGTCACCCGCGCGGTGATGTCGACCAACCTCGCCAAGCGCGAGTTCCAGGCGCTGAAGGACGGGCTCCGGAAGGGGCGCATCTCGGTCCGGGACATCGCCGACATCTCCGACGAGGACTACGCGGAGGAGAAGGAGTCGGATCTCATCCGCGGCGTCCTGACCGGCCTCGCCCAGGTCGAGCGGCTGCTGCGAGAGGTGCAGACCCTCCAGCGGAAGCGCAAGCCGCGACAGCCCCGGAAACAGAAGGCCGACCTCAACCTGCGGCTCAAGCAGGAGAAGCTGTTCGCGGCCCTCCGCGAGATGTCGCTCAACCCGGGGGTCATCGATCGGCTGTCCAGTCGCCTCAAGGGGATGGTCGCCAAGGTGAAGCAGGCCGAGCACGAGATCCAGCTCTGGAGCGACCCCGACAAGGGCCGCGCCGTGGAGTTCGAGCACTTCTTCCGGTCCCTCGACGACGCCGAGGACTCCGACCTCCTCAACACGCCGGCCGACCGGCGGCTCCCGCCCCGCGAGCGCTGGAAGCGCTACGCCGAGCGGAAGGTCAAGCGCGTCGAGCAGGAGGCCGAGGCCCGCGTCGACGAGCTCAAGCGCATCGTCCACGTGATCCGCCAGGGCGAGGAGAAGGCCGCCCAGGCCAAGAAGGAGATGGTCGAGGCCAACCTCCGGCTGGTCATCTCCATCGCCAAGAAGTACACGAACCGCGGCCTCCAGTTCCTCGACCTGATCCAGGAGGGGAACATCGGCCTCATGAAGGCGGTCGACAAGTTCGAGTACCGCCGCGGCTACAAGTTCTCAACGTACGCCACCTGGTGGATCCGCCAGGCGATCACCCGCGCGATCGCCGACCAGGCCCGCACGATCCGCATCCCCGTGCACATGATCGAGACGATCAACAAGCTCATCCGCACGTCCCGCCAGCTCGTCCAGGAGCTCGGCCGCGAGCCGACCCCGGAAGAGATCGCGACCAAGATGGACGTGCCGGTCGAGAAGGTGCGAAAGGTCCTGAAGATCGCCCAGGAGCCCATCAGCCTCGAGACCCCGATCGGCGAGGAGGAGGACAGCCACCTCGGCGACTTCATCGAGGACAAGCAGGTGGTGTCGCCCGTGGAGTCCATCATCGGGCTCTCGCTCCGCGAGCAGACCAACAAGGTCCTGGCGACCCTCACCCCCCGCGAGGAGAAGGTGCTCCGCCTCCGCTTCGGCCTCACCGACGGCTGCGAGCACACGCTGGAGGAGGTCGGCCAGGACTTCGCGGTGACCCGGGAGCGCATCCGGCAGATCGAGGCCAAGGCGCTCCGGAAGCTCCGGCACCCGTCGCGCTCGAAGAAGCTCCGGAGCTTCCTCGAGACGTGAGCGCCGCCGGGCGGCCGCCGTCGTTCGATCCATCCCGCGGGGCGGCGCCCGCGCGGGGCGGCCGTGCGCTCACGCCGGTTTGTCGCTCCGTCCGAAATCTGCTAGCATCACGTGCGTTCGGGCCCATAGCTCAATTGGCAGAGCCGCCGGCTCATAACCGGTCTGGTCCTGGTTCGAGTCCGGGTGGGCCCACCACTTAGCGATGGATCCACACCTTCAGCGTCTCCAGGAGCTCCAGGTTCTCGACAGCCGGATCGCCGGCCTCGAGCGGAAGCTCGAGGCGATACCCGGCCGCATCCAGACCATCCGCGACGGACTCCAGCAGGCGAAGGCGGGCGTGGACGGCATCCGGACCCGGCTCGACGGCGCCCGCAAGGACATGCGCTCCAAGGAGAAGGATCTCGAGTACCAGGGGAGCCAGCGGAAGAAGCTCGAGGCCAAGCTCTACGAGGTCAAGACCAACAAGGAGTACTCCGCCGCCCTGTCCGAGATCGAGGGATCCAAGGTCGAGAAGAACCGCATCGAGGAGGAGATCCTGGGTCTGATGGAGCTCCAGGAGCGCCTCGGCCGCGAGGTCGTCGAGGGCGACGCGCGGCTTCGCCCCCATGAGGCGGAGGCCCGGGTCCAGGAGGCGGCCGCCACCGAGGAGATGCGGGCCCTCGAGGTCGACCTCGAGGGCGCCCGGAGCGAGCGGAAGACCGCGGCCCGCGACGTGCCGCGGGACGTGCTCGCACAGTACGGCCGGCTCCTCAAGGTGCGCGGCGGGCTGGCGGTGGCGCTGGTCGGGAGCAACGGGATCTGCTCCGGCTGCCGGGTCACCCTCACGCCCCAGCGCTTCAACGAGGTCCGGCAGTCCAGCCAGATCTTCGTCTGCGAGAACTGCGGCCGCTTCCTCTACTACCAGCCGTAGCCCGCATCCCCACGCCCGGCCGCCGCCGACCGGCGAATCCGTGAGGGCCGTGGCCGAGACCCTCGGACCCTTCGACTACGTCGTGGTGGGCGCCGGCAGCGCCGGCTGCGTGCTCGCGAACCGGCTCTCGGCCGACCCCGCGACCCGCGTGCTCCTTCTCGAGGCCGGGGGCCGGGACAACTACTTCTGGATCTGGATCCCGGTCGGCTATCTCTTCACGATCAACAACCCCCGGACCGACTGGTGCTTCAAGACCGAGTCCGAGCCCGGCCTCAACGGGCGGTCGCTCAACTACGCGCGCGGAAGGGTCCTGGGCGGCTGCTCCTCCATCAACGCGATGATCTACATGCGGGGGCAACAGAGCGACTACGACCACTGGGCCACGCTCGGCAACCGCGGCTGGTCGTGGAAGGAGGTCCTCCCCCACTTCATCCGCGTGGAGGACTACGCGCACGGCGCCGACGAGCTCCACGGCGCCGGCGGCGAGCTCCGGGTCGAGGAGCGGCGCGTCAGCTGGGAGATCCTCGACGCCTGGCGCGAGGCGGCGGCCGAGTGCGGGATCCCGAAGATCGCCGAGTTCAACCGCGGCGACAACTTCGGCAACGCCTACTTCCAGGTCAACCAACGCCGCGGCGTCCGCGTCAACATGGTCCGCGCGTTCCTGCGGCCGGTCCGGCACCGGCCGAACCTGACCGTGCTCACCGACGTCCACGCGAACCGGGTGACGCTCGAGGGGCCGGGCGGCCTCCGCGCGACCGGCGTCGAGATCCGACGTGCGGACGGCTCGACGGCCGTGGCCCTCGCTCGCCGCGAGGTCGTCCTCGCCGCGGGGGCGATCGGCTCGCCCCAGCTGCTCCAGCTCTCCGGCATCGGCCCCGGCGAGCTCCTCCAGGCCCACGGCATCCCGGTGGCCCACGCGCTCCCGGGGGTCGGCGAGAACCTCCACGACCACCTCCAGGTCCGGATGATGTACAAGGTCCGGAACGTCCGGACGCTGAACGAGCGCGCCAACAGCCTCCTCGGCAAGGGGCTCATGGGCCTCGAGTACTTCCTGTTCCGGACGGGGCCGCTCACGATGCCGCCGTCGCAGCTCGGCGCCTTCGCGAAGAGCGACCCGGCGCAGCCGAGCGCGAACATCGAGTGGCACGTCCAGCCGCTCAGCCTCGACAAGTTCGGGGAGCCGCTCCATCCCTTCCCGGCGATCACCCCGTCGGTCTGCAACCTCCGCCCGACGAGCCGGGGCTCCGTGCGAATCGCGAGCCCGGATCCCCGGGCGCACCCCGCCATCCGCGTGAACTACCTCGCCACGCCCGAGGACCGGCGCGTCGCCGTCGACGGCATGCGCTTCACCCGGCGGATCATGGCGGCCCGCGCCCTCGCGCGCTACGCGCCGGAGGAATGGAAGCCCGGCCCCGCCGTCCAGTCCGACGCCGAGCTCCTCCACGCCGCGGGAGACCTCGGCACGACGATCTTCCACCCCGTCGGGACGTGCCGGATGGGGGCGGACCCGCTCGCGGTCGTGGACGACCGGCTGCGGGTCCACGGCGTCGGCGGGCTCCGCGTCGTCGATGCCTCGGTCATGCCGCGCATCACCTCGGGCAACACCAACGCGCCGACCGTGATGATCGCCGAGAAGGGCGCGCAGCTGATCCTGGCGGGCGCCTAGGCCACCCGCCCCCGGGCGGGCGCGCGCAGTACAATACGGACGCGACCCGCTCTTTGACAGACTGGCGCCAGAGGAAGCTGGATGGTCGCCGGTCCCGCGAGGGGCCGGAGGAAAGTCCGGGCACCGTCGGACAGGGTGCTGGCTAACGGCCAGGGGGGGCAACCCCACGGACAGTGCCACAGAAAATAGACCGCCGCGCGCTCTCGGGCGCGCGGTAAGGGTGAAACGGTGCGGTAAGAGCGCACCAGCGGTCCGGGTGACCGGACCGGCTCGGTAAACCCCACCCGGTGCAAGGCCGAATAGGAGGGCAAGTCCCCGGCCACGGGGACGAAGGGCGGTCCGCTCGGAGCCCTCGGGTTAGGCTGCTGGAGCGGCCGGGCAACCGGCCGTCGAGAGGAATGACCGTCACGCCGGCCGGGCAACCGGTCGGCGCACAGGACCCGGCTTACAGGCTCCCTCTGGCGCTTTTCTTGTAACGACTCACAGTTACGATGCACCACCTTACAGCGGCGATCGTGAGGGACAGAACGCCCCCGCACGAAAGCGCGTACCATCAAGAACGCGTGGGGTGCCGACCAGGACCCGCCCTTTTGCATACGGATCGCCCGGCCTCGGCGCTGGCAGGGACGGGCGAGGTGACCCAGTGATTGACCGCCGCGCCGTGGTTGCAGGCCTTGCCCTAGGGACCCTGATGGCGCCCGGCGCTGCCCGTACCCAGCCCGCGCGCAAGATCTACCGCATCGGGATCCTCGGCAATTTCGAGGTGTCTGACGCGGCCGGGCCCCAGCCACGGAACCCTTCCACCAGCGCGTTCCTGCGCGGCTTGCGTGAGCTCGGTTACGTGTACGGCGAGCATTTCGTGACCGAGCCTCGCGGGAGCGGGGGCAATCCCTCGCGCTTCGCCGGCCTCGCCGCCGAGTTGGTCCGTCTGCAGGTAGACGTGATCGTTTCGGGCCCCGCGCTCCCTGCGCTGAAGCAGGCCACCTCGACGATCCCCATCGTCATGGCGGCGGCCGGCGACCCAGTGGGCTCGGGGTATATCCACAGCCTCGGACATCCGGGCAGGAACTTCACGGGGTTGAGCCTTCAGTCGGTAGAGACGACCGCGAAGCGTCTCGAGGTGGTCAAGCAGCTCGTCCCAGGTGTCGCGCCCGTGGCGTTCATCTGGGAGCCGAGCAGCTTCTTGTACTGGCAGGCGGCCGAAGCCGCCGCCCAGGGGCGGGGGTGGAAGCTCGTGTCGCTCGAGATTCGAGACGCTGGCGCGATCGAGGAAGCATTCAAGGCGGCCACTGACGCCCGTGCGGGCACGCTCGTCGTGAGTGGCGCTGGGGTCCTCTTCCCCCAAGCCCGGCGAGTCGCGGAGCTCGCCGCCAAGCACCAGCTCCCTGCCATGTATGAGCTCCGGGCGTATGTCGAGGCCGGGGGCCTGATCTCCTATGGCCCCGACATCATCGACATTTGGCGCCGCGCGGCCGGCTATGTAGACAAGATAATAAGGGGCGCCAGGCCTGCCGACCTGCCGGTCGAGCAGCCGACAAAGTTCGAACTGCTGATAAACCTGAAGGCGGCGAAAGCGCTCGGCCTCACGATCCCGCCCTCGGTGCTGGCGCGGGCGGACGAGGTCATCCAGTAGTGGACCGGCGAGTCTTTCTCGGCACGGTTAGCCTTAGCTTCTTCGTCGCGCCGCTCGTCCCAGACGCGCAGCCGACGGGAAGGAATCCCCGCATCGGCATCCTTCGCCCTGGCTCGCCGCCCGATCCCCTTCTTGACGCGTTCCGGCAGGGCCTTCGCGAGCTCGGCTACGAAGAGGGGCGCAACATCAGCATCGAATACCGATGGGCGGAGGGACGGGACGAACGGCTCCCGGGCCTGGCCGCCGACCTTGTTCGCCTCAAGGTGGACGTCATTGTCGCGGGCGCAGGGGCCGTGGAGGCGGCCAAGCACGCCACCACCACGATTCCCATCGTCATGCCGGTCTCCGGCGACCCCGTGAGGGCCGGCCTCGTCGCGAGCCTCGCGCGTCCCGGTGGAAACATCACGGGGTTGACGTCTCTCTCTGGCGAGTTGCCCGGCAAGTGGATGGAACTCCTGAAGGAGATCCTCCCTCGGGTCTCTCTTCTCGCCGTCCTCTGGGATCCCGCGAGCGATCCGAGCCAAGTGAAAACCTCGGAGATCGCGGCTCGGTCTCTGGGCGTGCGCCTTCACGTGCTGAAGGTGGGTCGCGGAGGCGACTTCGAGCCCGCGTTGGCCGACGCGAGGAACCATGACGCGGGGGCGCTCATCGTCTTGGGCTCGCCATTCTTCTATGTGCACAGAACCCGCCTCGTCGAACTCGCGGCCAAGCGGCGGCTGCCGACAATCTATGCTCAGCGGGAGTTCGTCGTGGGTTCCGGCGGCCTCATGTCCTATGGAACCGACTTCCATCATCAGTTCCGGCGGGCCGCCACCTACGTAGACAAGATCCTGAAGGGCGCCAAGCCCGCGGACCTGCCAGTGGAGCAGCCCACGAAGTTCGAGATGGTGATCAACCTGAAGACCGCGAAGGCGCTCGGCCTCACGATCCCGCCCTCGGTGCTGGCGCGGGCGGATGAGGTGATCCAATGATAGGCCGGCGAGCCTGGCTGGCCGGCTCCCTCGGCCTGTTCGCTGCGGCACCCCGCGTCCAAGCGCAGACGGGTAACATCTACCGGATCGGGTATCTGACGGTCAACCCGGTGAACGCGCAGAACTCGTCCTCGAACCCCGGACGATTCCTCCGAGGGCTGCGTGAGCTCGGTTACATTGAGGGTCGCGACATCGTGGTCGAATACCGCAATGCTGGCGGCCGCCCCGAGCAACTCTTCGACCGGGCGTCGGAGCTCGTTCGGCTCAACGTCGATGCGCTGCCTGGGCCGACGGCTCCGTCCATCGCGCCGCTCATTCTAGCCAGGTCCCGCCCTCCGGCGCCAGGGCCGCCGAGCCTGATGGCCAGAGGCATGCACAGGCGGAAAGGCCGGCGCTCCGATCCCAGTTTCAGGGCATCCGATGCGAGTCGCCCGGAGACCCGGCGACGCTGGCGGACGAGCCTCGGGCGGGTCAGCCGTCGCTCCGCTCGGTCTGGAGCCGAGGTCCGCCAGCTCCGCGGGCCGCACGTGAGGACGTGCGCGTGGTGGAGCAGGCGGTCGAGCAAGGCGGCGACGGCGGCGGTGTCGCCGAGGAGCTTGCCCCAGTCCTCGACGGGACGGTTCGAGGTGAGGAGCGTGCGACGCGCGTTCGTAGCGGCGCATGATGATCTCGAGGAGGTCCTCGGCGGCGGTCTGGGGCAGCTTCCGCATCCCGAGGTCGTCGATGATGAGCAGCGGCACCGTGGTGACGTGGGTCGAGGTAGGCCTTGCGGGTGCCGTCGAGCTGGGCGTCGGCGAGCTCGTCGAGGAGGACGTGGGCCTCGCGGTAGAGGACGCGGTGGCCCTGCTGGATGACGGCGAGGCCGATCGCCTGGGCGAGGTGGCTCTTGCCGGTGCCGGGGCGGCCGAGGAAGAGCGCGTCCTCGCGCTGGGCGATGAAGCGGCCGGTGGCGAGCTCGAAGACGAGGGCCCGGTTCATCTTCTTGTTGAAGTCGAAGTCGAAGGTGTCGAGGGTCTTGCCGGCGTCGCGGAAGCCGGCGTGCTTGAGGCGGCGCTCGAGCAGCCGATCCTGGCGCTGGAGCAGCTCGTCCTGGACGAGGGTGGAGAGGAAGTCGATCGGGGCCAGCTTCTCGGCCTGGGCCTGGAGGAGCCGGGCTTCGAGCCCGGCGGCCATGCCCGGAGCAGCGGAGCTGGCGCAGGGCGCGCTGCAGTTCGACGAGCGTTCATGAGGGGACCTCCTGGGTCTTCTGCGCGATCACGGTCGCGGTAGTGGGTGAGCTCGCGGATGAGCGGATCGACCTGGCGCAGCGTGAGCGGCGCCGCGGGGCGGCGCTCGAGGTAGCGGCGGACGAAGCGGTAGGTGGCGACGCCGCACTCCAGGGCCGCCGCGCAGGCGTCGTCGACGACGGCGGGGCCGTACTTCTTGACGAGGGCGAGGACGCCGAGGATCCGTCGGACGCCGGGCTGCGCCGTCGCGGCGGTGGATCGCGTCGCACAGCGCGCCCGACGCCGGGCGCCGGCGCGAGTGGCGCGCGGCGAGCAGCTGCGACCGTGGTCGGCGGCGTCCGCGGCGGCTGATCCGTCGCTGGGATGGCATAGCGGCCCCGGCCGCTGGCGCACGATGCTCGCGGAGCAGCTGGCCGGTGCGCGGATCGAGCAGCCGCACCTGGCGGCCGTCCCACTGGACGGCGACCTCGCGGCCGATCCAGCCGGGCGGGGCGGCGTAGTAGGCGCCGTCGACTTCGACGCAGCCGTCGAGGTGCACCGTGCGGGTGCCGTACCGGTAGTAGCGGAAGGGCTCGACGGGCAGCGGCAGCAGGTGCGGCCGCTCCTCGGCGAACATGGCGGCGACCTGGCGCTTGGTGGTGCCGTGGATGCGCGTGTCGGCCCAGCGGGTCTCCCAGCGATCGAGGTAGCGCCTGGGCCTCCTCCAAGCGTCTCGAAGCGCAGGCCCTTGAGCGGCGTGGCCTGGGCGTGGCCGACGGCCGACTCGACCTTGCCCTTGCGATCGGGATCGCGGACGCGACACGGCAGGGCGACGACGCCGTAGTGCGCGAGCACGTCGCGGTAGAGCGGGTTCAGCGCCGGATCGTAGACGTCCGGCGTGAGCACGCCCTCGCGTGAGGTTGTCGAGGACGACGACCCGGACCGCCCCGCCGAGCCGGCGGAACGCTCTCCTCGTGCAGCTCGGCCCAGCGCCGGGCGCTCGACTCGAAGGTCAGCAGCCGGACGCTCTTACGGCTGTAGCCCAGGGTGAAGACGAACAGCCGCGTGCGGCGGTACTTCCCGGTGCGTCGGATGCCGCACCATCGGCCCCGTCGCCGTAGTCGACCTGGCCTTCCTCGCCCGGGCGCGGTCACGATGACGGGATGCGCCTCGGGGGCCGCTGAGCCGCGGAGCTTGCGCGACGAAGCGCCGCACGCTGGCGTACCGCCCGGGGAAGCCGTGGTCGATCGACGAGGTCCTGCCAGATCGCCATGGCGTTGCGGCCCCGGGCGAGGGCCGGCTCGATCAGCTCCCGGTAGGGCTCGCAGGCGCTGGCCGTCGGGCGCCCGGCTCGGCGCGGCGGGCGGCCAGGGCGGCAGCGGGTTGCCAGACTGGCCGGACGGGCCGCCGAAGTCGGTGGACACCTGACTGGCCGGATTTGGCGCCGGCGGCCGGCGCCGGACGCGGCGAGCGCGGACCGGGATCCCGGCCGCCTTCAGGTACGCACTGGCCGTCTCGCGCCGCACGCCCGTCGCCGCTTCGATGCGGCGGAGCGGCCAGCCGAGCCGGCCCAGCGCCAGGACTTGCTGCTGCTTGTCGTCGCCCAAGATGTTCGCCATGTCGGCGGGGAGACCACAGTCCCCTCGCCGCCGTCAACGTCTTGGGGCGCCGCTACCTCACTGGCCGGTTTTCAGGTGTCCACGACTGGCCGGTTTTGGGTGTCCACCGAGGTTTCTTTGTTTCCGAGGGCTTAGGCGGCAGTTCATAACCCTTGGACGCTCCTATCTCCACTCACGCTCTCGCGGCGATGTGCTCGGCCAGATGGGTGGCGTCCTCCTCGAGGCCGTATAAGAAGGACGACTTCCGCTTGTACAGCCACTGGAGGCCAAGGAAGGAGAGGCCGGGGATCGCGGTGATACCCCGGCGGTGCGCGGGCTCGCCTCGTTCGTCGAAGATCGGCAAGTCGATCCACCGGAAGTCGGACCGGAATCCGGTCGCCCAGATGACGGCGCCGATCCCGGCCCCACGGAGATCCAGCTCTCGAATCCCCCCTGAGGCAATCGGTGGGGACAGTTCGGGATCGCGCGGCGGCTCCTGGGGTGCATCGATCCCCGTCTTCCGGATGTACTCGTCGAAGACCTTCAGGAGACCCGTGAGCGCCTCGTCCCCGTTCGCCAGGCTCTCCTCGAGATCTGCCGCCAGGAAGAGTTTCCCGTCCCCGTAGCCCTGCAGGTGGCCGAGCAGGACGACTCCCTCGCGGGCGTACCGGCGAAGGTCGATGTCGTGGCCCCCGTTCACGCCGGTCCACAGAAGACCAGGCCTCCGCCTGGCCTCGGGAGACGGCAGACTATCGACGGTCGTCTCCATCACTGCCGGGTATCCCCAGGTCGAACTGTCACGCCCCCGATAGCGGCGCACCATCCGACGGTGGCGCCCCACGGACAGATACACGCGACGGCCGACCGCCTGGAGATCCTCAACGATCTGACAACCGGAGGTCGCGGATCCCACGACGAGGACGGAGCCGGGCGGGAGTTGGGCCGGGTTCGTATATCGGTTGGATGCAACCTGGACGACCTCGGGCGGGAATGACGCCGCGAACGGTGGGATGACCGGCTCCTGGAAGGGGCCGGTCGCGACGACGACGTTCAGGGCCTCGAGCGTGGCGTCGTCGCTTTCGACCACGAGCCGCTCCGTTCCCGGTTTCGCCCGCAGCGCCGTGACGCGCACGCCGCAGCGGAGCGGCGCCCGGATGGCCGACGCGTAGCCATTAAGGAACCGCACGACCTCGTCGCGCGTGGCGAAGGCGTCTGGATCTCCCGGGAAGGCGTGGCCCGGCATGGGCGCCGTCCAGTTTGGCGCGAGGAGCGTCAGGGAGTCCCAGCGCTCACTCCGCCAGCGCTCGGCGACGCGTCCGCGCTCCAGCACGACGTGTTCGCGGCCGAGCTGGCCAAGGTAGTAGCTCAACGCGAGCCCTGCCTGGCCCCCGCCGACTATGACGGTCTCAATGGACTCACGATGCGCGCTCACCGGATCTTCCGCGTCCGATCCCCCACGATAGAGGTGACTACTCCCAGTGACTCCGCAATCGGAGCACCCCGGCGCCGGTCTGGGCGTCGACGACCTTCGTGTAGGCCGCCATCGTCCTAGGTCAGCGCCTTCAGCCTTCGAGCACGACCTCGTCGCTGATGTGGATGTCGCCCGCGCCTTCCGCGCTAAACCAACGGCCAGCGTCGGTTTCTCCTGACCAAACGCGTGGGTCAGCGTCGTCAAGATCGACCGGTCACGCTGCCCCGTCTCTGGGTTCGCGTGCGGCGCGAGGCAGCGGCCGATGGACGTATGCACACGGAACCGCATCGAGCCAACGCGGACCGTCTTGCCGATCCAGCCTTGCTCCTCAAACGGCTCGAGACCGTCAACCGAAACGTTGGAGCGAAATCTCAACTCGCTGAGATTTGGATCGTCCAACGCCTTGCCCAACGCCCGCACACTGGCCCGGCCGTGAATCGTGACGTAACCGTCCGGCCGGTCCTGATAGCGCGGTGTGCGTCCATCGCCGACCAAACGGAGGGGCAGGCGCTCCGGGTGGCCCTTCAGGCCGCTCTCCGGCAAGTCCTTGGCGAAGTTGGCGACGGCACCGCAGATCCGCCCACGTCCCGCTGCGTCGAGCCCGTCTTCGATCAACCGCTCACCGTCCAGGCTGATCTCTAGCCGCTGAGTTGCCTCGTCGTAGCTGAGGCGCAGGCGGGCCAGACCGGGCGTATGCATCAACACCAGCATGCCGTGCTTGCGACTCCAGGCCTCGTCCGGCTCCGGTGTATTGGCGAAGCGAAATCCCAGCACCCGGTCACCCGCGATCCGTCCGTCGACGACAGTCAGCGACTCGCGGCGCTCTGGTGTGAAGCCCTTAACGGGGTAGCGGTACAGCGCAGCGACGGTAGCCATGCGCCGAGTCTAACCTCAGTCAAGCCGGCACGGGCGCTCCGTCTGAGCGCGCTCCGGTATCGCGTCTGCGGCACCGCCGCGCTTCCAGATCACTCGGCCCAAGGGGTAGTCCGTCTACCGGAACTCGAGCAGGGTGCCGATCAGGTTATGGGCGCTCCAGATGGTTCTAGGCTCGACATCTCCCGCCCGGACGCCCTGCGAGATAAGGCAGATTCGGCGAGTAGTTAGCCGGCTCCGTGACGATACCCGGCTTACAGGCTCCCTCTGGCGCTTTTCTTTACTGGACGGACCGTTACGACGCAGCGGCTTACAGGATCACAAGGGCGTACGAAAGTCCTGCACAAGCGCGTGGTACACGCCGTGGGTTCGCCACGCCCCTAGGCTCCGGCGGAGCGGTCGACAGCGCCTGGGCCGCAGCCTCCAGCGTGGGAATCGCACGTCGCATCTCCGGTTCTCGCGGGCGCCCGCGGCGCCGCGTGCATCTACGGGACCGATTTCCGCCCCCAGACCTGGAGGAAGAGCGAGGAGACCACGAGCGTGCCCGGGTCGTCCAGGTGACTCCGCAGCGCGGCGGTCAGGTCGCTCAGCTCGGATTCGCTCGCGAGCCCGTCCTCGACGATTCGCGCACGCGCGTTCTCGACGAAGTCGAGGACGAGACGGCGCCGGTCGTGACCAGGCGGATAGACGTGCACCAGCGGCACCACTTCGATTTGCGTGACACCCGCCGCTCGCAACATGCGCGGCGCTCGGAGACCGAGGTTGCGGTCGATGCCCTGCCGCGCCGACGCCGACGCGAGTATCTCGACCAGCCGGTCCTGCGCCGGGTGGGGCGGATCCACGCGCTGGGTGGAGGCGACGGCCTCGTGCAAGGCCACCACCCCGCCAGGCCGGGTGAGCCGCGCCATCTCGTCGACGATCTGCTAGGGCTCCGGCACGTTCACGAGCACCAGGCGCGCCGTGGCGAGATCGAAGCTGTCGACCGGAAGACCGGTCGCGCGGCCATCGCCGCACCACACCTCGACGTTCGCGAGTCCGTTCGCCGCGAGAAATCGGCGCGCCGAGTCGACCTGCTCCGCGTTGCGCTCGATACCCGTGACTCGGCCGGCCGCCCCGACGCGCTCGGCCAGTAATCCGAGACAGCCCTCGGGCCCGCAGCCGATCTCGACCACACGCCAGCCGGCCGTCACGCCGATCCGGTCGAACAGCGCCGCCGACTCGGCGGCAAGCTCCCGCGCCTGCCGCTCGAGCCGCTCCTGCTCGGCGCGCCGGTAGCCCAGGAAGTACGGATCGGGCTCGCTCATCGAGCGTGGCCCCGGCTCAGAGCTTCCCCTCGCCCATGAGCTCGGCCGGATCGCGCAGCCCGCCCTTGCCGAGATAGCCGCCCACGCTCGCGATCGCGCTTCACGCAACCGCAGCGGCGAACTGCTCGAACAGGTCGCCCGGCAACGAGCGCTCGAGGCGCCCGGTGAAAGGTTACTGGTAGATGTTCAACGCCTTGAGGATGACGATCAGCACCACGGCGCCGAGAATGCTGACGACCCAGGCGCCTTTGGAACCCACCGCCACGATCCCAAGCCGTCCCGCCAGCCAGAAGCCGAGCACGGAGCCGATGATCCCGACGATGATGTTGGCGATGACGCCCATCTGGGCGCCGGTCTTCATGACGAGGCTGGCCAGCCATCCGATCACTCCTCCGATAATCAGGGTCACGATGAGGCCCATAGTCCCTCCCTCCGGAGACCGGGTCGTTCGAACGAGGAGTTGACGGTCAATCCTAGCTCAATTCCGCCCGGTTGCGTGGCCCGCCCGCGCGTCAGCTCGATCAGCGCCGTCACTTCGGCCACCCCGGACATCCACACGCCGTTCGCTTCCGTTCCCGCGCACGACCTATTCCCGGAACCGTTACCGGCCCGGCGCGAGAGTGAGCGCAACGTGAGAGGCAAGCGGTTCGCCTCTCGCGTGACCAACGCGAGACTTCTCCGGCAGCCCTTGCGAGAAGCATGCGCCGGTCAGTAGGCCAGGAGGCGCAAGGCCGCGTCACACATGCGGTCCACGGCCTGTCGCCGTGACTCGGACTTTCACGACCGCGAGCCGCGGGCCGATCAATCGAGCATCCATGGGAGCCGCAGGACGGCGCTGGATCCGTGGCGTAGGCATGGAATCGGTGCGGAAGGCCATCGGGCACGTTGGCCGCCGAGCTGAGGAGGGCCAGCGCATCTCTCACCCCACGGGATAGCTCCTCCTCGAAGCTCCGGGGCCCGTGCCCCTCACGTCCGATCCCCTCAGCTCCACTAACCTAGGCAACGGCACAGCCGGACCGACTGCAAGGTCGCCTGCCGTGTTGCCCTTTGATCTGGATCCCCTCCGAGAGGAACCGCCCGAAGGGGCCAGTCTGCATCTCGCGGGCACGCCTCCCTTTTGTCGACCCCTATCGCCGGGCCGTTGGGCGGGGTAGCGTCGGTGTCATACGGTGGTGGCTCGCGGAGCGCCACCCGGAACGGGAACCGGGGGCTGGAGGGTGTGTTTCTATTTCCTGGATCCTCCGCGGAGGTCCGTTCGAATGAGACCATCATGGGTACGAGGCCGCCCAGCGTCTCGGTCGCAACGACCGCCCCGCATGACACACGGCCCGGCGACACGGTCCTGGCAGGTGCGTCGACATTGGGCGTTGCTGGAGGCATGAACGCACCGAGGCGGTGGATCTCGGCCCGGGCCGGCCCTCTCACCATGGCCGGGCTCCTCCTCCTGTTCACGATCGCATGCGGTCGCTGGATGATCGTCCTCCACGAGACAGGGCACGCGGAGACGAACCATGACATCGCGTCGATCAGTCAGGCCGTCTGGAACACGTCCCAGGGCCGGCTCGGCCACGCGACCATCCTCTACGAGGGCGTCCGGGATCACCTGGAACCCGTACTCCTCGTCTACGCCCTGAACTACACGGTCGGCGGCACGGTCCACACGCTGCTCTACCTCCACGCGCTAGCGATTGGCCTCGGCTCACTGCCGTTTTATGCATTCGGCCGCCAGCGCGGCGTCTCCGCAATGGACGCGACGCTCATGGCGACGGGTTACTTGCTCCTGCCCCCCCTGCATCGACTCATCGAGAAGGACTACTTGCGCACAGACGTGCTGCTCTTCCCGGTACTGGCGCTCCTGGCCTACGCGGTCACCGTGCGGCGCGCCCGCCTCGCGCTTGCCGCGGCCGCGCTGGCGCTATGTGTGCGGGAGTCTGGGGCGCTGGCGGTCGTAGGTCTCGGACTCCACCGGCTCTGGGTCGAACGGCGCGTCCCGTCTGGCCTGACGCTGATCGCGGTGGGCGCCCTCTGGATTCCGCTCGTGAACTACGTACTGCTACCGTGGCTTCTCGGTCACCCTACGCTGCACGCCGTCCAGTTGCGCTCGCCGACCTTGATCGCCGACCAGCTCGCGGCGCTCTGGAGGGAGCGGTGGCCCCTCGGGGTGCTGGCGGCGACCGTCCTGCTACTGCTCCGACGGCGCTGGGCGGCGCTGCTCGCCCTGGCGCCGCTGCTTGCCCTGCTCTTCTACCGGACGGTCCTCCGCTACTCCGCCACACTGTTCTCGATTGTGTGGATGAGCATCGTCGACGAGATCGCGCACTGGTCACGCCCGGGGCTGCGGCGAGCCGCACTCATCGCAGCCTCCTGCATCTTCGCGCTCGCCAACGTGGCCCTCGGCTCGTGGCGCCTCCCCTCGGAGGCAGGAATACGGGATGTCCGTCCGCTGCTTGCTCGGGTACCGCAGGCCGCCAGTGTCTGCGCCGAGTCGCGCGTGCTCGGCCACCTCTCCTTGCGAGAGCGACTCTACCAGTTCAACCGCGAGCACTACTTTCCGAAGGCGGCTCAGGCCTGCCTGGGCGCCGAGTACTTCCTGCTGAATCGGAACGGACGAGACACGTTCTTCGCGCACCGGCTACATGAGGACCGCGCCCAGGCCTTCCGCGACGTGGAAGCTCTCGGTGTCGAAACCGTGGCCGAGTCCGGAACCTGGGTGCTCTGGCGTCGTCGCACCCTCGAGGAGCCCCGCGCCTCAGGGGCGCCCCGGGGGACGCGGTTGGGAGGGGGCGCGGACGACTAGCTCTCGCGCAGGTCGCGAATTCGCACTCCTGCCTGTTCGGTTGGCTCCCCAACACGCCGCTGGAAGTGCCAGCGAAGGCTGGGCCGCGACTTCCCCGCCGAGCTCGAGGACGGTTTGCGGATCGTCGAGAACGCCCCGGTCGGCGTACCCTCGCGTTCGGTCGTCGACCAGGCCCTGACGGAAGACGGTGCCCGGAGGGAATCGGGCCTTATGAGGGGCCCCGAGGTCGACAAGCCCGTCGACGGACATCCAGGTCCTACACTCTTTTTCGACCGGCCGGCGATACCCGGCTTACAGGCTCCCCTGGCGCTCTTCCTTCGATGCCGCGTACTTCCACGGCATCGGCTTGCAGCAGCGGCGGGCAATCCCTCGTCCGCGCGCCGGCGTATGCTGGCGACGGAGGACGCGGCCCATGCGACAGACGAAGATCGTCGTCACGCGCTACGGCGGACCGGAGGTGATCACTGTCGCCGAGCAAGAATGCCCTGCGCCCATGCCTGGCGAGGTCCGGGTGAAGGTGCTGGCCGCGGGCGTGAGCTTGCCTGACGTACTGGCGCGCGAGGGCGTCCATCCGGAAACCCCGCGCGTGCCCTATACGCCCGGTTGGGACACTAGTGTCCCGTCACCGAAGTAGAGTTAATATAAGCCATGGCATGCTCCAGGAGGATCGCTATGGCCAATCGCGTGCGTCCCATCCGCGTGACCGAGGCCGACCGGCATGAACTGGAGCGGCTGCAGCGCGCGTCGTCGATGCGGGCGGGCGTCAGCCGTCGCGCCCGCGCGGTGCTCCTGATGGCGCACGGACTGTCCGGTGTCGAGGTCGCCACCCGGACGGGGTACACGGTGGTCCAGGTGAGCCGGCTGCGCCGGCGCTTCGCGGAGGGTGGGGTGGCCGGGTTGCACGAGCGGCCGCGGTCGGGGCGGCCCCCCACGCTCACCGCGCGACAGCGCGCCCGCGTCGTCGCCCTCACCCTGCGCGCGCCGGAGCCCGGGATGACCCACTGGACCACGCGCGACCTGGCCCGACGCACGGGGGTCTCGCACACGACCGTGCATCGGATCTGGAAGGCCCATGCGCTCCAGCCCCATCGGCTGACCACGTTCAAGTTCACGACCGATCCCCAGGCCGCGGAGAAGATCGAAGACGTCATCGGGCTGTATCTGCACCCGCCGACGAACGCGATCGTGCTGTGTCTCGATGAGAAGACGCAGATTCAGGCGTTGAGCCGCACGCAGCCGCTGCTCCCCCTGCGGCCGGGGCTGCCGGCCCGGCAGACCCACGACTACCGACGCAACGGGTTGACCAGCCTGTATGCGGCGTTGGACGTGGCCAGCGGACGGGTGCTGGGGGAATGCCGGCCCCGCCACACCGGGGCCGACTTCCTGGCCTTCCTGAAACGGGTCGCCCACCGGTACCGCGGGCGCGAGTTGCATGTCGTGATGGACAATTCCTCGACGCACTCGACCCCGGCGGTGCAGGCGTGGCTCACGGCGCATCCCACCGTGCACCTGCCCTTCACGCCCACGGGCGCCTCGTGGCTGAACATGATCGAGGCGTGGTTCGGGATCCTGACCCGGAAGTCGGTCCGCCGGGGCTCGTTCGACACCGTCCGCGCCCTGATCCAGCACATCGAGCAGTACATCGCGCACTGGAATGATCACCCAACGCCCTTCATCTGGACGAAGACCCCGGCCGACATCATCGCCAAGGCCGTCCGGCGCGGTCGTTAACATGACTTCGCGGACGGAACACTAGTCGGCATCGTGGATCAGATCGGCGAAGGCGTCTCCGGTTTGGAACTCGGCCAGACGGTTGCGGCCATGCCGCGCCGCCGCCAATGCCGCCACGGTCACCGAGAGCCCGATCAGCAGCAGCTGCTGACGGCCCGTGACCCGCCAGACCGCCCGGTAGAGGTCGAACAGAGTGTCGGCCCGGTACCGCTCCTCGGCACTCACGTCCGGGCGGCGCCGGAATCGCTGGCGTTCACGCCCGACGGGGATCCAGGCTCGGTGCTCGGTCGTGACGGCGCCAAGGAGTCGGGAGCGTGTTGGCTCTCCATCACGGTGGCCCTGGCCACGCGATAGACCACTACAGTCCTTTCATGGGGCAGGGACCGCCTCATAGTGCCACGGCGCGTCGCTGAAGTGCCCCGGCTCGGAGGGTCACCCCACGGAGGCGGGCCCCGCGCGACGAGCCCGGGCATAGGTCCCCTGTCGTCTCGGAGGCGGCGCGGCTCAGGAGCTCGGCCCAGGCACCCGTCGCTTTCGCCGCTCAAGCGCGGCGTGCGCCGCGAACAGGTACCCGCGGCTCCGCTCGGCGTCGAGGCCATACGACAGGCTGCCGGGGCGGACGCGGCGGAGCGCCAGCACCTCCTCGATCATCGCGTGGCGGTGGCCGAGGTCACGGCTCCGGGCCAGCCAGTCCACCATCTCGCCTATCCGGCCCGGCTGGTCCACCACGTCCCCGATCTCGTACGCGGCCGCGTACCGGAACATGAGTGTCGTCCGCGTCCACAGGCGCCGGACCGGTCCGCCGCGGGCCGGATCGAGCGCCGCCCCGTCGGTGAAGAGCCGCGCGAGCGTGAACACACCGGCCAGGCCCGGGTCTTCCGCGAAGCGGGCCAGCTGGCGGGCGGCCTTCGGGGGGAGCCAGAGGTCGTCGGCGTCGAGCATCGCCACGAACGGGGTCCGGACGCGGCCGAGGCCCGCCGTCGTCGCGGCCCCGGGCCCGGCGTTCGGCTGCCGGATCACGGTGATCGGTCCCGCGACGGCCGCGGCGACGGCCGCGGTCTCGTCGGTCGACCCGTCGTCGACGACGACGATCACCTCGGGGAGGAGCGTCTGGCGCAGAACGGACTCGATGGCCGGGCCGATCGTGGCCGCCGCGTTGTACGCCGGGATGACCACGGTGTACGCGCCCGTCACTCGCCGAACTCCTCCAGCATCGCCCCCTTCTGGAGGAAGAGCTCCGCGAAGATGGGCGGCAAGCGGGCGCGGTTCCGCAGGCGGTAGCGCACGGCCCACTTGAGGCTCGCCAGCATGAACTCGCGCTGCCGCTCCTCGACGTTCAGCGTGACGTTCGCGTCGTGGCGCCGGTAGTAGGCGGCGACTCCGTCGTCCAGCACGAGCCGGCACTCGTGTTCGATGACCCGGAGCACGAAGTCGCTGTCGCACCCCTGACGGAAGCTCTCGTCGAACCGCCCGACGCGGTCGATCGCGGCCCGGCGGTACATCGCGGCCTGGAGATACGGGCCTCGGAGGCGCTTGGTCGGGCTCCCCGCGGCCGGGGCCAGCGTCGCGTCGTCGAGCTCCCTGAACATCTCCACCATCCCGTACAGGACGTCGATCGTCGGGTCGGCCTGCAGCAGGGCGTGCTGCCGCGCGATCCGCCCCGGATAGGACACGTCGTCCGCGTCGAGGAAGGTCACGCACTCGCAGTCGGCATGCAGGTGGTCGAGCCCGGTGTTGCGCGCGGCCGCGATGCCCTTGCGGGGATTCCGGAGGAGGCGGACCTCCGGGAAGTCGCGGGCGAAGGCCTCGACGATCGTCCGGGTCCCGTCGATGGACCCGTCGTCCACCACGATCACGTCGAGGTCGACGGCCTGGCGCTCGCGGACGAGCGAGCGAAGGGCCGCCTCGATGAAGCGCGCCGCGTTGAGCGCCGGCATGATGATGCTAACCGGCACGGCTCCCCTCTCGGGCCAGGAAGGCGCCGATCGCGCCGGCGATGTCGGCCGCGTCCTCCGACAGCGTCAGGCGGAACGCGGGGAGGCGCCGCGTGAGGTCGGCCAGCAGGCGGAAGCCCTCGGCCGTGTCGCCGGGGAGCTGGAACACCCCCGACGGCGCCAGGGCCAGGGCGGCTTCCGAGGCCGTGACCCGCTCCACGGTGGTGCGGCGGGCGCGGGCGATCTCCGGGATCAGGAGCGCCGTCACCTCCATGCGCTCGACGAGCCCCTTCGGCAGATACCGCATCGCGTCGAGCTCGACCTTGCCCCGCCAGTTGACCGGGTCCGCGTCGACCGTCGCGATCGGGAGGCCCGCGCGCCGGAGCCCCTCGCGGTCCTGCTTCAGCACGGTGAAGACGGCGTGCGCCACGACGGGCGGGCCCGGGTCGACCAGCACGTAGTCGTCGCCCACGCTGTCGAGCCCGTTCACGAGTCCGGCGAGCGTCGTGGACGACTTCCCGGATCCGCTCGGGCCGGCGATCAGGGCGCCCCGTCCCTCCACCCCGAGGGTGGCCGCGTGGGTGAGGCGCAGGCCGGCCCCGGCATAGGCCCAGTGCAGGAAGAGGCGGAGCGGCGACGCGCACTCCCACGGCGCCAGGCCCAGCTCGGACGACAGCGTCTGCACGCCGATCCCGGTCGCACGGTCGTAGAACTGCCAGGCCGGCGTGTCGTGATAGTAGAAGCCCCGGAGGTTCCGGACGGCGAGAATCCGCTCGAACTGATGCGAAGAGAACGGCGTCGTCTCGTCCCACGTGGCCGGCGCCGCCCAGCCGTCCGCCGCCGCGTCCAGCGCGTAGACCTCGAGGCGCGTCGCGCCCGGGTCGTCGCGCTCACGTCTGACGAGCGTGCGCTCGCACAGCGCCGCGAGCCGAGGACTGGTGAACCAGGCCGTCACGTCGATGCGCGCCACCCGAAGGTCGCGCCGCGTCAGGCTCGCCTTCGGATAGGCGACGGCAGCATCCAGCCGGTCCCTCGCATAGGCCGGCAGGCCTAGCTCCGACACCGTGAGGGCGGGGGACCCGGACCCACCCTCCACGATCACGGCGTCGGTTGCAGCGTGGGCCACCCCGCCTGCTCGTCGACGTCGTGGATGGGATCGCCGTGGATCAGCTCCGCCAGGTCGTCGAACACCTCGATCCCGGGCTCGCCGCCGGTCCAGTCCGCGGCGATCGGTCCGAGGGGCCCGGCGACGCCGCCGACGCGAGGGCGCACCAGACTGAGCTTGATGAGCCGATCGACGAACGCCGACGACACGTCCGTCAGCTCGGGACACGCTTCTCCGATGCCGAGCAGGATGGCTCCGGGGGTGTGGCCGGCCAGGAGTGCCGACCAGATCGGCGAGGCGATCCCGTGCAAGCTATAGTAGTGGCCGTTGTTCAGGTTGAGAATGACCATCTGCCCATCGAAGTCCTCGGCCACGACGTCGGGCGCGTTGATCTCATACCGAGTGGCTCGCTCGACGTCGGTCAGGACCTCGACTCGGCCGGCGCTGTCCTGAATCAGTGCCGCCAGATCCTCGAAGACCTCGATCTTGGGCTCGCCGCCAGCCCAGTCCGCGGGGACCGGCCCGGACGACCCGTCGGCGCCGTCGACACGAGGGCGCACCAGCCGGAGCTTGACGACCCGATCGATGAACGCGGCCGACGCGTTCGTCAGCTCGGAGCGCGCCGTCTCGATGCTGAGCAGGATGGCCCCCGGGGGGTGCCCCGCCAGCAGCGCCGACCAGATCCGCGGGGCGATGCCGTGGAGGCTGTAGTAGTGTCCGTTGCCCAGGTTGAGAATGACCATCTGCCCATCGAAATCCTCGGCGACCACGTCGGGCGCGTTGATCCCATAACGGGCGGACCGATCTATGCTGCTCACGACCATATTGCGGCCCACGTCCTCCCTCTAAGCCCCGCATTGTATTACACTCCGGCAGCGGCCCCGCATGCGCCGGGGCCGGCCGCAGCGACGCGTCAGCGGTACAATCGATGCTCGAAGCCGATGTCGTGCGGCCTCCGCGGTCTCAGGTTGGCGCCGGCTCCCAGCGGGGCCGGTTCTCGTTGCGTCACGCCGGTCGGTGACCGCCGATGCTGATGACGGAGCTCGGGTTCTCCCCGCCCCGTCCCGACGAGGAAGCGCGAATCGTCGCCCGGGACGCCCGGGGCGAACTCCCGCTCGCCATCCAGCAAGATCCCGTCCTCCGGATCCCGGCCGCGGTGCTCAGCGCGGATCCCCTCATCTCGTACTCCGGCAGCCGGATGAGCGCCGCGCGCCTCGGCCTGGCCGGCGTCGCAGGCCCGGCGCTGCGCGACCGGCCCGCGTGGTTCCTGCTCTCGCCCACGTGGTCGCTCGAGGAGGACGGGGCTGTCGAGATCCTCCGCGGGCTCGCCGCCCTGCATCGCCGCCAGAGCCCGCAGCACCGGCTGATCTTCGTGTGCAACACGCCCCGGGAGGTCAGCCTCCTGCAGGCCCGCGGCGAGGCGGCCTTCTTTTTCAACAAGACGGCCCTCACGGTCGAGCGGATCTTCCGGCCCCTCGACGGTGCGCCCCCGGACTTCGAGGCTATCTACAACGCGCGACTCCTCCCGTGGAAGCGTCACGAGCTGACGCTCGAGATCCCGCGCTGCGCATTCCTCTACTATCGCGACGAGACCCAACCCAACGCGGTCGGTGACGAAGCCGCCATCCGGGCCCGGCATGCCGCCGCTCCGGGGCACGTGTTCATCAACGTCACCGGGGAGGATGGCGTGCCGGTTCGACTGTCGCCGGGGGAGGTCAACCAGCACCTGAACCGCGCCCGAGTGGGCCTTTGCCTGTCGGAGCGGGAAGGGGCAATGTTCGCCAGCATGGAGTATCTCCTGTCGGGCCTGGCCATCGTCACCACCCCGAGCATCGGCGGGCGGGACATCTACTACGATGCGGAGTATTGCTGGACGGTCCCGCCCGACGCCCGGTCGGTGGGCGCGGCCGTTCGGGCGCTCGTCGACCGGGCGATTCCCCGGGCGCGCGTTCGCGAGCGGACGCTCGGCCAGATCGAGACTCACCGGGCGCGCTTCCTGGGACTGATCAATGCCATCCGCGAGGAGAGCGGCGCGCCGCCGCTGCGGTCGTCGTGGCCGTTTCGCAAGCCCGTGACGATGCAGTGGCTCCCGCCCGGAGAAGCCGTGGACCGCGCGGTGCACGGCGTGGTCGATGCCTTCGAGACCGGGGCCAGGCGCCTCGTTCAGTTGCCCAGGTGGCGCCACGCGCTACGCCGCCTGAAGCGGCGGCTGGAGGGATCCGCATGACAGGAGCGAAGTCGAGCCGCCGGCGCGCGTGGGTCCTCCTCGGCGTCGCCCTCCTCGCCACCGCGTGCGGCAGCAGCGGGGGCGGTGCCGGGTCGTCCGGCGCCCCGGTCATCGACAACCTGCGTGTCACGTACTCCCCCGCGGCCCCGATCGTCGGAGCGCTCGTCCAGGTCGGGCTCCTCGTGGACGTGGTCGACGCCGACGGGGACTGGGTGGGCGGCCTGTGCCGCTTCGTCACGGGCAACCAGCTGGAGGTGCCGGTCTCCACGTCGGGCCTGCCGGCAAACGCAACCAGCGGCACCGCCATCTGCGCCTTCGTCGAGACGTTCACGAACGACCAGGTCCGCATCGACCTGGTCCTGGTAGACCGGACGGGCCACGAGTCGAACGTCGTGAGCGGCGAGGTCGTCCTCCAGGGACGAGGCCCGCGCCGCTAACCGGCGACCGCGCCGGCGCGGCCATCGGGACGGCGCCTAGAAGGCCCCCCGCCGGGTCCGGCTGAACGTCGGCAACAGGACCGCGCTCATCGCCAGGACCGCGAGCGCGGTCGTGACCGCGCCGGTCGCGGTGTCGAAGACGGCCAGCACCGAGTCGCCGGCCATGTCGATGACGCGACCCTGGTGGGCCTCGACCTGCGCGGTGAACTCGGCCCGCGCCGCGTCGAGGGCGGCGACCGTCGCCCGCTCGTCCGCGGCCATGAGGCGCGAGTATCCGGCGACGTCCGCCACCAGGATGACCGCCAGCCGCTGCCGGATCCCGGAGTCGCTCAGGGGAGCCGCCGCGGCCCGCACGCGAAGCGGGGGCGCGTCACGCGAGCCCCAGGAGCTCGAGCGGGCGCTCGTAGAGGATCTGGTCGATGAGCTCGGGCGGGATCGGCGGCAGCCGCACGCCGTCCTCCCAGTCGTTGATGGCCTGAAAGGCCCTGGCGGCCTCCCGCGTCGTCGCCACCGGGAAGTCGGAGCCGAACAGGAGCCGGTCGGTCACGCGGTACTCCATGGCCGTCCGGAGGCCGTTGTAGAGCTGCCACGGCCGATGGAAGCGCGCGGAGAGATCCGCGAAGACGTTCTCGTTCTTGCGCATCAGCATCACCGTCTCTTGCATCATCGGCTGGCCGAGGTGCGCGACGATCATGCGGAGCCGGGGGAACGCCCGCCCGATCCGGTCGAGGAGCAAGGGGCTCCCCCACTCGAGCGCGGCGTCCGGGTCGTAGGCCCCACCCATGTGGAACATGACCGGGGCGCGGAACTGGTCGGCCATCTCGTAGAGGCGCCAGGCCGGCGGGCTCCAGGGATCGAAGCCGTGGTAGACCGGCGAGAGCTTGAGCCCGCGAAGACCGAGCCGCGTGACCGCGCGCTCGAACTCGCGGGCGGCGTCCGCCTCGGTCGGGTCCACCGTCGCGAACCCCACGGCCCGGCCCGGGTAGCGCCCGACGTACTCCGCGATGAAGTCGTTCGGGATGCTCCGCCCCCAGGCGGTCGGCATCTTGATCACGACGAACTTCTCGGCCCCGCCGTCGGCGACGCCGCGGCGGTGGTGCTCCGGGCCGCCCTCGCCGCCCATCACGCCGCGGGCCGCCATCGCCGCGCGCGCCTCGGGCCGCACGTGCTCGGGCAGGTAGCAGTGGGTGTGCCAGTCGATGAGCTGCCGGGAGGGCATCGCGCCGCCGGTCCGGAAAGCCCTCAGCGCAGGTCGGCGCGGAACGCCGGCATCACCTTCGTCGCGAAGAGCTCGAGGTTTCTCAGGATCAGCCGCTGCGGGATCCCCGGATGCGCGTACTCCACGAGCAGGGTCTCGAGCCCACAGACCTCCACCAGCTCCTGGACCCGCGCGGCCACGTGCTCGGGCGAGCCCACCAGGAGGGTGCGCGGCTCGAGGAACGCCCAGTCGAGCTTCGTCCCGGGGAGGAGCTCCTCGCCCGGATTCGTGAAGACGTCGCGCCCGCGGAAGGGGTCGTTGTAGACAAAGGCCGACAGGATCGGCCCCTCGGCCTCGCGGCGGGCAGCCTCCATCGTCGGCGCCACGTAGAGGTTGCGCAGCACGGCCTGGCCGGCCGACGGCGACACCGGCCGGCCCTCGGTCCGCGACCGGATCTCCGCGTAGAGCTCCATGCGCTGCCGGACCCGGCGCGGCGGCGGCTGCCAGTAGCACGCCTGGAGCCCGAGCTCGGCGGCCAGACTCACCGAACGATCGGTCGAGACGGTCATCCAGAGCGGCGGGTGCGGCCGCTGGTACGGCTTCGGCGTCACGCGGAGCTTCAGGACCCGGTCGCCCTCCTGCCACGTCGGGTCCGGCGGATAGCTCGGGTGCGCGAACCGCGTGTCCGGCGCGGGGAACGTGTAGTTCGGCCCCTGATGGGCGAAGCGCTCCTCGGTCCAGCACTTCCGCACGATCTCGATCGTCTCGCGAAAGAGCTCGCGGTTCTCCTGGTCCTTGCGGGGGTCGGCGTGCGGATGGAACTGGGGGCCCTCGTACGGCCAGATGCCGCGGCCGAAGCCCACGTCTACCCGGCCTCGGGTGAGATTGTCCAGGACGGCGAGCTCCTCGGCCAGCCGGATCGGATGCCACCAGGGCGCGATGTTCGCCATCTGGCCGATCCGCATCCGGGTCGTCCGCACCGCCAGGTCCGCCCCGACGAGAAGCGGGCTCGGGAGGTCGCCGAGACCGTACGGGCCGAAGTGGTGCTCGCCCATCCACACCGCGTCGAAGCCGAGCGCCTCCGCCAGGACGACCTGCTCGCGCAGGTTGTCGAGGACGTCCGCCGGCGTCTCCGCGCCGCCGCCGCAGTCGTAGAGGGTCGTGAAGAGGCCGAATCGCATCCGAATCCTCCCGCCAGGACTGGAGATCGCCGCGCGCGTCGCGCCCGCGTCCACCGCGGCGCTCGCGCCGGAGGCCACTCTAGCCCCGGCCTCCGGGCGCAGCAAGGGCGCGGCGGGGCGAACGGGAGTCCCGGCCGGCCGGGCCGGTGGGCGCGGCTAGTGGTAGCCGCGCTGCCCCGCGACGGGAGCGCGGCGGGGGCGGAGGGACGGCTTCAGCTTGAGCTGCCAGGCGAGGTCCTGGGCGGCCGCGCCAAGGGTCACCGGCTGGCCGGTCGCCTCCTCGGCGCCCTCCATCCGCGGATGCCAGACCCGCACGACGTAGCGTCCCGCCGGCAGGCCCTCCAGCCGCGCCCGGCCGTCGGCGCCGGTGCGGGCGAGATACGGAGTCTCCGCGACGTAGATGTAGCCGAGCATCCAGTCGTGGATGTTGCAGCCGATCGTCACGATGCCGGGCCGATCGAACACGACGGGCTCGGCGGGCGTGCCCGCGTAGAGCGGCAGCTCGAACCGCTTGGCGGGCGAGAACGAGTACACGTGGTGGCGGACGTCGTCCTTGTTGGGGAAGAAGACGGGGGAGCCTATCACCACCGGCTTCACGTGCGGCACGAACTCGAGGTTGACCTGGTCCACGATCTCACGCGCCGGCTTGGGCGACGTCGCGGGCCGGCCCTCGGGGAGCGCGGAGACCACCGCGTCCTCGACCGGCTGGTCCCGAAGGTCCCGCACCACCGCGGTCACGTCGCCAGCCGAGGCCGGACGGGCCGCACCGGCCCAGACGCTCGCCCACACGCTGGACAGGACCGCCATCGTCACCAGCACGCACCGCACGCGCCCCATTCTAGTAGCTGAAGAGGAGGGTCCCGCGCACGACGTTGTTGTGGTAGTCGAGCCCGCCCTCGGCCAGGCCGATCTGGTGCTCGTACCCCACGTTGAGCGACCACCGCGCGCCGAGGGCGACGCTCAGTCCCGCGGCCAGGATGTGCGTGGTCGCCTCGAGCTTGTACGCGAAGACGTCCGAGCCGAACGCCGGATCCGCCACCACGGCGTCCGACGCCGCGAAGATCTCGGGGTTGCGCTGGGTGCTCGACGCCACGTCGCCGAAGCGGGCCGCGTAGCCCGCGAAGACCGCAAGGATCGCCGTCGCCTGGAAGTCGGCGCGGATCGACACCGTGTGGGCTTGCTGATCGAACACGTCAGCCGGCAGGCGCGCCGTGACCGCACGCTCGTGATCGGCGGTGCGGCCGTCGAAGGCGTAGTCGGCGCGGAGGGCCCAGCGCGCCCCGAAGCGCTTCCCCACCCCCGCCGTCGCGCGGTAGTACCAGCCGGCGCGCACGTCGTCGCGGTACTGGAGCCGGCCTCCGGACGCCGCCACGCGCACCCACGGAGCCTCCGCCCCCAGCCCGAGCTTGCTCCGGAACGCGGCGGTCACGCCGAGCGCGACGTGGTCGAGCCCGGAGTACCGCTCGTAGAGGTCGCCCACGAGGTCCCCCGTGAGCGAGACGACGTGGCGATCGGTCAGGTAGGCCGCGAACCCCGCGGCGGCCGTTGTCGCGAACGCGGCCGCGCCCTTGATGTCGTGGTCCTTCGACGCGAAGCTCAGGTTGTCCTCGTAGACCACGCCCGTCTCGACGTCGGCAATCCAGGCGGCGCCCGCCGGGTCGGCGAGAACCAGGAGGAGGACGGAGGCCGCGAGGACACCACCCGCAGTCCGCATGTGGGTCGCACTTCCGTTATCACGGGGCTGGCGAGGGGGTGAAGGAATATCTGACACTTTCACGTTTTCGCGTCGCCGCACGCGGATTCTGTCAGTCCGGCCCCGCGAAGCGGACGCGCCCGCCGGATCCGCCCGGCGGCGCGGGCGGGGAGCGCGTGTGAGAACGGGCGTTTGCGAGCCGCGATCCACGGCGGCGCCCCGCGCGCCGCCTGGCAAGACTCTTGCTCCTCTCTGGACGGCCGGGGCCTCCGTCCGACCGCCCGGCCACGAGTCCGCTGGACCGCCAGCCCGTCACGGGAGGATCGCCTGGTGAGTTGCCCGTCCCGGATCACCTCAGCCCGCGGGGCCGCCGGCCCGCGGTCTCGCCGCATGCCGCGAGGGCGCTGAGGCGGCCGTGGCGTTCCGCAGCTTCCAGGCGCGTGTCATCGTGTCGTTCCTCGCCCTCATCACGCTCGTCCAGGTCGGGGCGTTCGTCGCGGTCAACTCGGCCATCACGCGGAGCGCGCGGGGCTACGTGAAGGCGCAGCTCGCCACGGCCGCCCGGGTGTTCGACCAGGTGATCGAGGCCCGGAATCGCCGGCTGATCGAGGCGGCGCGCCTCCTGTCGGAGGACTTCGCGTTCAAGCAGGTCCTGGCGGTGAGCGACCGCGCGACCCTCATCTCGGCGATGGACAACCATCGCCGCCGCATCGGGTCCGACCTCATGATGGTGGTCTCGCTCGAGAACAAGCTCGTCGCCGACACCGCGCGCCACGAGGCGCCGGGCATCGACTACGCCGCGCTCTTCGGCTTCCCCACGCTCGTGGAGGCCGCCCAGGAGAGCGGCGAGGCGTCGGCCTTCGCCGTCGTCGACGGCCACCTCTATCAGCTCGTGGTCGTGCCGCTGCGCGCGCCCGCGCCGATCGCCTGGCTCGGCATGGGCTTTCTGATCGACGAGCGCCTGGCGGCGGAGCTCCAGCGGACCACGTCGTCCCACGTCTCGTTCGTGCGGGCCGGCCCCGCCAATGTGTGGACGGCCTTCGCGTCCACCCTGCCCCCGACCGCCCAGCGGTCGCTGGTGGAGGCCCTCAGCCGGCCGGAGTCCCCGAACGGCGGGTGGATCTTCGGCCCCCGCGGCACCGAGTACGACACGCTCGTGCTGCAGCTCCCGTCGTCCACCCCGACCGACATCCGCGTGACGCTCCACCGCTCGCTGGCCGACGCCATGGAGCCGTACCGGACGCTCCAGGCGGCGCTCCTCGCCCTGTTCGGCCTGGCGGCGTGCGTCTCGGTCGTCGGCGGCGTCTGGGTCGCGCGCGGCGTCAGCCGCCCGGTGCGCGAGCTGGTCGCCGCTGCCCGCGGGATCGAGGCCGGGCAGTACGGCGCGGTCGTCGAGATGCGCCGGCGCGACGAGCTCGGCGATCTGGCCGCCACCTTCAACCGGATGACCGGCGCCGTCGCCGAGCGCGAGGAGCGGCTCCGCGAGAGCGAGGAGCGATTTCGCACGATGACCGAGTCGGCGGTCGACGCGGTCGTCACGGCCGACGCCGCCGGGGAGATCGTGTCCTGGAACCGCGGCGCCCGGGCCGTCTTCGGCTACGGGCCGGCGGAGGTGCTGGGGACGCCGCTCGCGCGCCTCCTGCCCGAGCATCACCGCGAGCGCGACGCGGAGGGCCGCGAGCGGATCGCGTCCGCGGATGTGACGCCGGCGCTCGAGCGGCCCGTGGAGCTCCACGGCGTGCGGAAGGACGGCCGGGTCTTCCCCATCGAGCTGTCACTCGCCCGGTGGGAGACACGGCGGGGAGCCTTCCTCACCGTGATCATCCGCGACGTCACCGAGCGCCGCCAGCTGGAGGAGCAGTTCCGGCAGGCCCAGAAGATGGAGAGCATCGGGCGGCTGGCGGGGGGCCTGGCGCACGACTTCAACAACCTCTTGACGGTGATCGGCGGCCACGCCGATCTCCTGCACGGGCGCCTCAAGCCGGACGACCCGCTCCACCGGCGGATCTCCCTGATCCAGGAGGCCGCCGCCCACGCGGCCGACCTCACGAAGCAGCTCCTCGCCTTCAGCCGGAAGCAGGTCCTCGCGCCGCAGGTCCTGGATCTGAACGGCATCGTCACGGAGCTCGAGCCGATGCTCCGGCGCCTGATCGGCGAGGACATCGACCTCGTCACGGCCCCCGCGCGCGGGCTGGGCAACGTCAAGGCGGACCCGGCGCAGATCAAGCAGATCCTCTTCAACCTCGTCGTGAACGCCCGGGACGCCATGCCGCAGGGCGGCAAGCTCACGATCGAGACCGAGAACGTCGAGCTGGACGAGCACTACGCGCGGCTCCACCCCGACGTCGCCGCCGGCACCTACGTCATGCTCGCGGTGACCGACACCGGCGTCGGCATGGACCCGGAGACGCGATCCCGCATCTTCGAGCCCTTCTTCACGACGAAGCCAGCCGGCCTCGGCACCGGCCTCGGCCTGGCGACCGTGTACGGCATCGTGAAGCAGAGCAACGGCGCCATCTCCGTCTACAGCGAGCCGGGGCTGGGCACGGCCTTCAAGGTGTACCTGCCGCGCGTCCTCGAGCCCGCGGACGCGGTGGTGGCAGCCCCCGTTGCCGGCGTCCGGGGCGGCTCCGAGACCATCCTCCTCGTGGAGGACAACGAGATGGTGCGCACGCTCACGTGCGAGATCCTGAAGCGCCAGGGCTACACCGTCGTGGAGGCGCAGCACGGGGCGGACGCGCTGGACCTCGCCCGGCGCTACCACGGGCCCATCCATCTCCTGCTGACGGACGTCGTCATGCCGGAGATGAGCGGCCCCGAGCTCGTGAGCCGGCTCGCGCCGCTCCGGCCCCAGATGAAGATCGTCTACATGTCCGGGTACACGGCGGACGCCATCGACCACCAGGGGATGCTGGACGAGGGCATCGAGTTCCTCGCGAAGCCCATCGGCCTCGACACCCTGGTGCGGAAGCTCCGCGAGGTCCTGGACGGGCGGGGGCGCGTGCCCCTCGCGGAAGCCGCGCGCTGAGCCCGGGCCGCCCTACCCCGGCCGGTCCACCGGCGCCCGGGACTGGGCCTGGGTCCACGGGAACGCGGCGAGCGTCTCGCGGGCGCGATCGCGCATGAAGTCCGCGACGACCTGGATGGGCGGCCAGTCCGGCTGCGCGTTCACCCACGCGGCCGCCGCCGACAGGTCGGCGCCCAGGAGCGACCGGTAGGTCGGCACGTCCGTCGCCCGCGCCGCGAACACGACGCGGCCGATCCCGAGCTGGGTGATGACGAAGGCGCAGAGGAGGCACGGCTCGCAGCTCGTGTAGAGCGTGGCGCCGCGGAGCGCCTGCCACGCGCCGAGCCGCCGCCACGCGTCCCGGATCGCGACGATCTCGCCGTGCGCGGCGGGGTCCCGGTCGGCGCGCACCGTGTTGTGGCCCTCGCCGGCCAGGGCGCCGTCCCGGTCCACGACCACCGCGCCGAACGGGGTCTGCCCGCCGCGAACGGCGGCCTCGGCCAGCTCGAGCGCCCGCGTCATGAAGGCCGCGTCGCGCGCCGGGTCCGCGCCCGATGCCATCAGGCGCCCGCGCCCCTCAGGCGGGCCACTCGCGCTCGGCGCGCCAGGTGACCCCGTCGCGGTAGTCGAGGTACCGCGTGCGGCGGAGCACCGGCGCGCGCCCGGCGCCCATCCCTCCGGGCAGGACGCCCAGGTGGAGCCGCACGTCCGTGTAGTGGCGGGGCGCCAGCTCGCGCACGGCGTGCGCGTGCCGATCACCGGCCCCCCAGTGCTCGCGGGCCGCGTCCCCGTCGAGGAGGATGAGGTTCCCCCAGTCCCCGCCGCCGACCTCGATCGAGCTGTAGCTGAGGACGCCCGGATGGGCGGGAAACTCCGCGATGAGCTCGTCGTCCCGCACGCGGAGCGGGGCGGCATCGACGTCGCGCCGCTTCGCCGCGAAGAAGCCGACCCAGCCGAGGTCGCGGCCGTCGCCGAGCCGGCCCGGGTCGCAGACGATGGTCCGGTGCGCCCGGCCGTCCGGCTCGTGCGCTTCCACGACGAGCGGCCCCGGCGCGGCCGGACTCCCGGGCCGGCCGGACACCCGTCGCACCGCCGCCAGCATCAACCGCACGGCCGCCAGGTCGTGGGCCGTCCGGGCGGGATCGGTGAACCCGCGCCCCGCGGCCGTCTCCGTTGACATGAGCCGCTCGCACTCGTTCACGGTCGCCTCCGTTGCGCCGATCATTCCCGCCAGGCATCCGTCGTGTCAACGGGCCCGCCTGCGGGTCGTAGAATGGGCGCGTGCTTCGCGTCGCGTCCTTCCTGGCCGACAACGCCCGGCCGCTCTACGGAGCGATCACCCGCTACCTCGGGGACCGCCTCGCGATGCGGGCCGAGTTCTCGGCCGGCGTGCTGGCGGACCTGCGCCCCTGGCTGGACGCGAGCGCCATCGACGTCGCATTCCTCTGCGGGTGGCCGTACGCCACGCAGCACGACCGTCCCGGGGCGCCGATCGAGCTCCTCTGCGCGCCCGTGATGACCGGGCCGCGTTACGGCGCGCGCCCCGTCTACTTCACTGACGTGATCGTTCGCCACAGCCACGCGGCGCGCACCTTCGCCGACCTTCGCGGCGCGACCTGGGCGTACAACAACACCGGGTCCCACTCCGGCTACAACGTCGTGCGCCACCACCTGCTCGAGCTCGGCGAGACGCGCGGCTACTTCGGGCGCGTCGTCTCCGGCGGCACGCACCAAGGCTCGATCCAGCTGGTCCTCGACGGCGCGATCGACGCCGCCGGCGTCGACAGCACGGTGATCGAGACCGAGGTCGCCGCCCGCCCGGAGCTTGCGACGGCGCTCCGCACGATCCTCACGCTCGGGCCGAGCGCCATCCCGCCCGTCGTGGTCCCGCGGGGCCTCGACCCGGCGCTCAAGGCGCGCCTCCGGGACCTCTTCCTCCGCATGGCGGCCGACCCCGCCGGGCGCGCCGTCCTCGCGGCACACCGCGTGGCCAGTTTCGTCTCGGTGCGGGACGCGGACTACGATGCGATCCGCGCGATGGCGCGGCGGGCCGAGGCCGCCGGCTTCCTGACCCTCCGCTGACGGCGCCCGCCGTCAGCTCAGGAGCTTCGCGTCGTAGGGATACGTGCAGAGGAGCTCGCAGCCCGAGGGCGTCACCACCACCTGGTCCTCCAGCTTGACACCGAAGGACGCCCCGACCTTGCCCGCGTAGCACTCGAGGTTTAGGACCATGTTCTCCTTCAGCTCGCGGTGCGGCAGGATGCGCCGCGGGCCGCGGTCGTCGTCCACGTAGGGGATGCCCGGGCCCTCGTCCTCCAGCCCCGCCTGGTGGACCATCCCCGGGTAGCGCATCGCGCGATACGCCTCGGGGAGCCTCGGCGCCTTCTCGGCGAACTCGGCGAACGTCATGCCCGGGCGGACGAGCTCGACCATCCCGGTCACGCAGTCGTACGCGACCCGGTAGGCCTCCTTCTGGGCGGGTGACGGATCGTTCCCGCAGAGGAACGTGCGGGAGACGTCGATCACGTACCCCTCGTAGCCGTTCGCGTCGGTGTCCACGCCGACCAGGTCGCCGGGCTGGACGATCTTGTCGTGGGCCTCGGTGAGCCAGGGATTCGTGTTGGTGCCGGACGCGACGAGCCGCGTGAAGAGGAACTCGCCGTGGCGGCGGAGAAGCGAGTCGCTCAGCACGGCGAGGAGGTCGAGCTCCCGGATCCCGGGACGGATGGCCGCCTCGAACTCGGCGAGCATCGCGTCCCCGATGCCCCCGTTGAGGGCCATGAGCTGGACCTCCTCCGGGGTCTTCACCTCCCGCGCGTCGACCGTCGCCGGGCTCGCGTCGACGATCTGGAAGCCCTCGGCCTGGAGCGCGAGGAACCCGATCGCGTCCAGGCGGTCGACGGCCAGCCGCTCCCGGTCCAGGCCCATCTCGCGCAGCACCGAGCGCAGCGACTGGGCCCACTCCCGCGCCTTCGCCGCGGACTCGGTCCCGCCGAACTGCCAGCCGTACGCCATGCGCACGTCCTGGACCAGCTTCTGGGCGACGTGGACCGACCCCTTGTACTCGAAGAGGACGGGCGCGCCCTCGGCGGGCACCACGCAGTACCGGGCGAACGTCCCCGCCGTCCAGACGCCCATCACGTCGACGCCCGTCGCGTAGCGGATGTTGGCCGTGCCGTAGAAGAGGCACACGGGCAGGCCGTGCCGCTTCATCTCCGCCTGGAGCCGCGCGAGGCGGCCGCGGCGGAGGGCTCCCATGTCGATCTCGGAGACGTTCGGCACCCGCAGGTTGCTGATGCGGGGGCGGGCGAGGGCGCGACCACGCTCGGTGATCATGGACGGGGGGTCTCCTTTCGCAGGCGGGCTCGGCCGCCCGGTCGCTCGGACGCGCCGGAGAGGGCGACGGCAGTATCGGCGAGGCGTCCGACGCCGATCAAGGGCCGGTCACGCGCGCGCGCCGGGGCAGCGATTGCCGGTCCGTCACCACGGGCTCGGCCCGCAGCGTCTGCGTGAACCCCGCGGCGTCGAACGCGATCTCCCCCGCTCGGGGCCAGTTGAGGGCGATCCGCCATCGACGCGCGCGACGCGCGCCGGGGGCCGACGGGCCCCGACACTCGATACGGTCGATCGAGGCCTCGTGGAGCAGCACGCCCGTGCTGCCCCAGGCGATCGCGATCCGCAGGTCCGAGACCGTGTGGAATCGGAGGGTCGCCGGCGCCACGCGAAACTGGACCCGCCCGGGACCGCCCACGTCACAGAGCCACTCGACGATGAAGTCGATGTCGAGGACCAGGTCGCAGGTCCAGTCCCCCGCGTCCGGATCCGGCGGATGGAGCTCCAGGCCCCAGAGGGCGCAGTCGTGCCAGGTGAGCCGCTCGAAGTCCGCGTCCGTCCACCTCGCCGTCACGGTCGCTCCCGAGAGGCTCCCGTGGCCGTCTCAAGGGCGACGCAGCACACGGCCGGCGCGCGCGCCCGTGTGACGGCCGTCCCGGATCGTCATCTCGCCGGCCACCAGGACGTGCTCGATCCCCGCGGGAAATTGATGGGGCTCGGCGTACGTGGCGACGTCCCGGACCGTGGCCGGATCGAAGACGACCAGGTCCGCGTCGGCGCCCACCTGCACCCGCCCCTTGGCCCGGAGCCCGAGCTTCTCGGCCGGCCGGTACGCCGCCTTGTGAACCGCGGCCTCGAGCGAGAGCACGCCGGTCTCGCGCACGTAGTGGCCGAGGATCCGGGGGTAGGTCCCGTAGCAGCGGGGATGCGGCTTCCCCTCGGCGAGCGGGCCGCGGGGCGTCAGCACGAGCCCGTCCGAGCCGAACATGGCGAGCGGATGCCGCATCACGTGGCGGACGTCGTCCTCGCTCATCACGAAGTGGACCATCATCCCCCGCGCGCTCGACTCGTCGAGGAGGGCGAGGAGCGTCTCGACGGGGTCGGTCCGGCGCCGGGCGGCGATGTCGGCGACCGACCCGCCCTCGTCGGCCTTCCCGGGCCCGTCGGGCATCCAGGACACGATGGTCTGGTCCCATTCCCGCCCCTGCTCGCCGATCTCCCGCACGAGCCGCGCCCGGTCGGCCGGCGCGCGGAGCCGGCCGAGGAGCGCGGCGAGCCCGCCCTCGTGCGCCCAGTCCGGCACGATCTGGGTCAACGGCGCGCTCCCCGCCGTGTACGGATAGACGTCGAAGGTCACGTCCTGGCCGCGCGCCTGCGCCCACTCGGAGAGCTGCGTGGCGTGCTGGATGCGGCCCCAGTAGGGCCGGAACGCCGCCTTGTGGTGCGAGATCTGGACGGGCGCGCCGGACCGCTCGCCGACCTCGATCGCCTCGGCCACCGCGCGGAGCAACGAGGACCCTTCTCCGCGGATGTGGCTCGCGTAGAGTCCGCCCGCCTCGGCCGCCACGCGCGCGAGCTCGACGAGCTCCTCGGTGTCGGCGTAGGCGCCCGGCGGATACACGAGTCCCGTGGAGAGCCCGAAGCAGCCATCGCGCATCGCCCCGCGGACGAGCTCCTGCATCGCCGCGAGCTCGCCCGCCGTGGGCGGCCGCTGGGCGTAGCCCATGACCGACGCGCGCACCGTGACGTGCCCGATCAGCGGGGCGACGTGGAGACCGAGCCCCCCGGCCCCCAGCCGGTCTGCGAACTCGCCGTAGGACCGCCAGCCCCAGTCGAGGTCGTGGACGAAGCTCCCGAAGAAGCCGTGGAGCGACCGCACCGTCTCCGCGTGCGCGTCGGTGAGCGGCGCCGGGCTGAACCCGCAGTTCCCGACGACCTCGGTGGTCACGCCCTGATGGATCTTGCTGTCCCCGCCCGGACAGAGCAGGAGCGACAGGTCGGAGTGGGTGTGCATGTCGATGAAGCCCGGGCAGACGACCCGGCCCCCCGCGTCGATCCGCTCGCCGGCCGGCGCCGCCCCGAGATCGCCGATCGCCGCGATGCGGCCCCGTCGGATGCCGACGTCGGCCCGGTAGGCGCGGGCGCCGGTGCCGTCCACCACGAGCCCGCCGGTCAGCGTGCGATCCAGGTCCATCGTCCGTTCCTTCGCCGCCGCGCTTCGGCGCGGGGCTCACATCCGCCGGGCGAGCCGGGGATCCAGGAGGTCCCGGAGGCCGTCGCCCAGCAGGTTGATCGAGAGCACCGTCGAGGCCAGAAACAGCCCCGGGAACAGGAGGAGCCAGAACGCCACGCGCACGTGAGCGCGCGCCTCCGCCATGATGTTGCCCCAGCTCGGGATCTCCGGCGGCGTGCCCGCGCCCAGGAACGAGAGCGCCGCCTCGATGAGGACCGCGGAGGCGCAGACGTACGTCCCCTGGACGATCAGGGGCGCGATCGTGTTCGGGAGCACGTGGCGGAGCACGGTCCGCCCCACGCCGGCGCCGAGCGCCACCGACGCCTCCACGAACGGCTGCTCGCGGAGGCTCAGGACCACGCCGCGCACGAGCCGGACGACCCGGGGCGTCTGCGGGATGACGAGCGCGATGACGACGTTCCGGACGCTCGCGCCGGTGAGCGCGACGAAGGTGATCGCCAGCAGGAGGTCCGGCAGCGCCATGATGCCGTCCATCACGCGCATGACGATCGCGTCCAGCCCCCGGACGAAGCCCGCGAAGACGCCGAGCCCGAGGCCGATCGCCGACGTGACCGTCGCCACGATCAGCCCCACGACGAGCGAGATCCGGCTCCCGAAGATGACCCGGCTGTAGGAGTCGCGGCCGTACATGTCCGTGCCGAACCAGTGGGCCGCGCTGGGCGGGCGGAGGCGCTTGCCGGGCGCCATCTCGATCGGGTCCACCGTGTGGAGCAGCGGCGCCAGCACGGCCACGGCCGTCACGAGGAGGAGCAGCACGCCGCCGGCGACGACGGTCGGGTGCCGCCGCACGAAGCGGCCGGCGGCGCCGCGTCGGCCGGTCGGGGGCGCCGGCGCGGTCAGTACCGGATCCGCGGGTCGAGGACCACGTAGCACAGGTCCACCACGAGATTGACCAGCACGTACACGGCCGAGGAGAGGATCGTCACGCCCTGGATGATCGAGTAGTCGCGCTGGAGCACCGCGTCGGCGGTCAGGCGCCCGAGCCCCGGCAGCGCGAACACGCTCTCGGTGATCACGACGCCCGAGATGAGGAGGGTCAGGCTGACGCCGATGGTCGTGACGATCGGCACCGCGGCGTTCTTCAGCGCGTGCGTGAACAGGATCCGCCCCGGCCACTGGCCCTTCGCATGCGCCGTCCGGATGTAGTCGGCGCCCAGCACCTCCAGCACGCTCGCGCGCGTGATGCGGGTGATGAGGGCCATGTAGATCAACCCGAGGGTCAGGGTCGGCAGGATCAGGTGACGGACGAACGGCCCGAAGCCGCCCGCGAGGGGCGCGTAGCCCTGTACCGGCAGGAGGTCGAGGCGGACCGAGAAGCCGTAGATCATCAGGAAGCCGAGCCAGAACACGGGGATCGAGAAGCCGCCCACCGCGAAGACCATCACCGCCCGGTCGATCCAGGTGCCCGCGCGCCAGGCCGCCAGGAGGCCGAGCGGCACCGACAGCCCCACCGCGAACACGAGCGTCGAGAGCGCGAGCGCCAGCGTCGGCTCGAGGCGCTGGGCGATCAGCGTGCGGACGGGCAGCCGCGAGTGAAGCGAGCGCCCGAGGTCGCCCCGGGCCAGGCTCCCGACGTACACCGCGAGCTGCACGTAGATCGGCTGGTCGAGCCCGAGCGCCGTCCGGATCTTCCCGATCGCCTCGGGCGTAGCGTAGTCCCCGGCGATGATGGCCGCGGGATCGCCGGGCGCGAGCCGGAGCAGGACGAACACGAACAGCACGACGACGGCCATCACGGGAAAGACGGCGAGGACACGGCGGAGAGCGTACGCGAGCACGGGCGGGACGCGCGCGGATGGCCCGGGGCGGAGCCGGCGTGCCTCCGCCCCGGGCGTCAGGCCGCGGTTACTTCCGGACCATGTTCCAGAACTGCACGTAGGGCGCGGTCGACGTGTACTCCAGCCGATCCTTGCGCCACGCGCTGTCCCTGTTGAACTCGCCCACGGGGATGTACGGGAGGTTCTCCATGAGGGCCGCGTGGTACTCCGTCAGCAGCTTCTTGAACTCGGGCGAGCCGGGAGCGGCGTTGCCGAGCTCGTCGAGCGCCTTCGAGGCGCGCGGGGAGCACGGCCAGCCGAACCACGCGCGCTCGCAGAGCGTCGAGATGTTCGAGTGGCCCCACGGATCGGCCAGGGCCACGCTGTTCGACGTCGTGTGGAAGATGTGCCAGCCGGCGGGGTTCTTGCTCGGCGGGTCCTTCACCGGCCGCCGCGAGGTCAGCGTCCCCCAGTCCATGACCTGGAGGTCGACGTTCACGCCGAGCTTCCGGAGCATCGCCGCGGTGGTGAGCGACGCGGCGTTGATCGTCGCGATGTCGCTCGGGGCCATCACGACGATCTTCTCGCCCTTGTAGCCGGCCTCCTGGAGGAGTTGCTTGGCCTTCGCGAGGTCCTGCTTCTGGTACGGCTCGGACCCCGTCGCGTTGTCGAGCCACTGCCCGCAGCCGAGGAACGTCCAGCAGACGGTCCAGTTCTCCTGATCCCCGGCGATCGCCTGAAGATAGTCTTTCTGGTCGACCATGAGGGCCAGCGCCTGGCGCGCCTTCACGTTGTCGAAGGGCGGCGCCAGATGGTTCGGATGGATCTGCATCTGCTCGACGTCGACCTTCTTCATGGTGACGTTCGGGTCCTTGCGGAGGATCGGCCACTGGTCGATGTGGGGCTGCTGGATGAAGTCGACCTCGCCCTTCTGGAGGGCGGCGACCGCCGTGGACGGGTCGGGGATGACCACCCACTCCACGCGGTCGACGGTGGCGCGGCGGGCGCCGGCGTAGTAGTCGGGCGGGTCGGTCCGCGGGACGTAGTCCTTGTTGCGGAGGTACACGGTCTTGACCCCGGGGACCCATTCCTTCTCGGAGAAGATGTACGGCCCCGACCCGATCTTCTCGCCCTCGAACGCCTTGTCGGCGGGCTGCACCGCCTGCCGCTCGGGGATGATGAACGGCACGTAGCTGTACTCCTTGGCGAGCGCCCGGAGCACGAGTCCGTACGGCTCCTTCAGCTTCAGGACGAGCGTCTTGTCGTCCGTCGCCTCGAGCGAGGCCGTCTTGGCCATGAGCTTCTGCCCGGCGGCGTCCTTCACCGCCCAGCGCTTCAACGACGCGACGGCGTCGATCGCCCGCACCGGCTGCCCGTCGTGCCACTTGAGCCCGCTCCGGAGCACGAAGGTGTACGTGAGCTTGTCGGGGCTCACCCGGAACGTGTCCACCATCTGGGGCTTGGGATTCCCCTTCGAGTCGAGCGCAAAGAGGGTCTCGTAGATCATGTAGGCGTGCTGCTGCGTGATGTTCGCGGTGGTCCAGTGGGGATCGACCCACTTGACCTCGGCGTGCATCACCGCCCGCACGGTCTTCTCGCCCTGGGCGAACGCCGGCGAGCCCAGCGCCAGGAGCGCGCCGACCAGCGCCGCGTATCCAGCCGCCCGGATGCTCGGAAACCTGCTCATGGTCGCCTCCTGCTCGCGCGCGAGCGTCTCGGCAGCGTCGCGCGGGGCTGCGCACGGTCACGGATCGGGGTGCGAGCGGTCGAACCGACCGCCAGGCCACTGTCGGCCACAAGCCGCGACGGCGTCAAGGGGCCTGCCGCCACGCGGCGCGCCGGCGGCCCGCCTTGACCGCGCGGGGGAGGCCGGCGAAGAATCGCGGCGGGAGGCTCCGCGCATGAAGCTCTTCACCGCCGGCGTCGCGACCGAGTCCAACACGTTCGCCCCCATGCCCACGGGGCTCGACGACTACACCGTCTTCCGCGGCGCGCCGCCCGAGGAGCGGCCGACGAGCTTCACGCAGCCCTTCCTCGTCTGGCGGCGGCTCGCGGCCGAGCGCGGCTTCCACGTGGTCACGAGCCTGGGCGCGTCCGCGCCGCCGGCCGGCCCCACCGTGCGACAGGTCTGGGAGGGCTTCCGCGACGAGATCCTGCAGGACCTCCGCCGCGCGATGCCAGTCGATGGCGTGCTCCTGAACCTCCACGGCGCGATGGTCGCCGACGGCTACGACGACTGCGAGGGCGACATCCTGGCCCGCGTGCGCGCGATCGTCGGGCCGGCGGTGCCGGTCGGCGCGGAGCTCGATCCGCACTGCCACGTGACGCCGCTCATGGTGGCGCAGGCGACGGCGCTGGTTCTCTACAAGGAGTTCCCCCACACCGACTTCGCCGAGCGGGCGGCCGACCTCTTCCGGCTGATCGTGGACGCGGCCGGGGGCCGGACCCGGCCCCACATGGCCCTCTGGGACTGCCGGATGCTCGGGAGCTACTTCACGACGCTCCAGCCGATGAAGGGCTTCGTCGACGACGTGAAGGCGCGCGAGGGGAAGGACGGCGTGCTCTCGATCTCCCCCGTCCACGGCTTCCCGTACGGCGACGTGCCGGGGAACGGCACGAAGATGCTGGTCATCACCGACGCGCGGCCGGCCGAGGGCGCCCGCCTCGCGGAGACGCTCGGCCTCCGCTGGATCGCGCTCCGCGGGCGCACCCACCCGCCGATGCTCACGGTGGCGGAGGCGGTGGAGCGCGCGCGCCGCGTGTCGGGCCGGCCGGTGGTGGCGGCCGACGTGGCGGACAATCCCGGCGGCGGCTTCCCCGGCGACAGCACGGTGGTCCTGCGCGAGCTGGTCGAGCTCGGGGTGACCGACTGCGCGTTCGCGACGATCTGGGACCCGGTCGCGGTGACGTTCGCCCGCGCCGCCGGCCCCGGCACGCGCCTCCGGATGCGGATCGGCGGAAAGGCGGGCCTCCTGTCCGGCGACCCGCTGGACCTCGACGTGACGGTCGCCGCGGTGACCGACGACCTCTACCAGCGCTACGCGGGCGTTGGCAGCTCACTCGGCCCGGCCGCGCGCGTCACGACGGCGGGCGGCCTCGACATCGTCCTCGCGAGCCGCCGGAATCAGGTCCGGAGCCCCGACGTCTTCCGCGGCCTCGGGCTCGATCCCCTCGCCACCAAGCTCCTGGTGGTCAAGTCCACGAACCACTTCCGCGCGGAGTTCGAGAAGATCGCCGCCGAGATCCTCTACGTGGCGCCGCCCGACGTCTTCTCGGCGGTCCCGTTCACGCGCATCCCGCGGCCGAAGTGGCCGCTCGATCCCGATGCGTTCGCCGATCTGGAGGCGGCCGGCCTGGTGCCGGCCGGCGGGCCGCGCACGGATCGCGCGCCCGACTGATCCGCGCGGCGGGTCCGCCGAAGACGGCCGGCCGCTGACGACGGGCGCCTAGACGAGGCGACGCGAGCCGCCGCGCCGCCGCGCTTCGGAAGGGGCGGCCGGACGGCCGCGGAGCCCGCCGCCGATGCGCGTCCGGAGCGTCGTTCCCAGAAGTCGGAGCCGACCGCATGCGGGGAGGCCGAGGGCCAGCACCGCCAGCGCCCGCGCCATCACGGGCAGCGACCACGGTAGATACCGCGCCATGCGGCCGAGGCTCCGGCATCCGTGCAGGCGCTGGCCCCGGTCGGCGGCCACGAGGATCTCCGCGAACGCCGGGCGGGTCCCGAGAAAGGTCCGCCACCGCCGATAGGCGACCTCCCCGCACGTGGCGCGGATCACCGTCCGCCACTTCTCGTCGAGCCGCGCCGCATCCCGGGCGAGCAGGGCGCCATTCCGCGAGAGCTGCGGGCCGGCGTGCTCGTGGCGAACCACCAGCGCGTCGGTCGTGCTGACGAAGTCCGTCCGGCTGGCGAGCCGGAGCCACAGATCCTGGTCCTCCATGGCACGGAGCTCCCCGTCGAGCCCGCCGACGTCCGCCAGCAGGGCGCGCCGGAGGAGCGTCGCCGAGACCAGCGGCAGCCAGCCCGCCACGAGCCGATCGAAGACGCGCCCGGACCAGACCGCGGCCGGCAGCACCGTCTCCTGGCCGGTCCGCGCGTCGAGACGCCGGGCGCGACAGGAGATCACGTCGGCCCCAGGGTGCGCGCGGGCCAGGGCCAGCTGGCACTCGAGGTAGCGCGGCGTCCACTCGTTGTCGTCGTCGAGGAAGGCCACCCACTCGCCTCGCGCGTGCGCGAGGGCCGTATTCCGCGCGCAGCCGACGCCGGCGTTCCGCGCGTGCCGCAGGACGCGCAGGCGCGGCTCGGCGAGGCGCGCGAGCACCTCGGGGGTCGCGTCGGTGGAGCCGTCGTCCACGACCAGGATCTCGAGGTCCGTGACGGTCTGGGCGCGGACGCTCGCCAGCGCGCGCCCGACCAGGTGCGCGCGGTTCCACGTGCAGACGACGGCCGTGACGCGGGGCGACGGGCCCGGCAGGCCGCCGGCGCCGGCCCGGGCGGCCGGCTCGGGAGCGCTCACCGCAAGAGCGCCGTCACGAGCTGCCGGACGTCGGCGGGCGCCACGGGAGCGCGATTGCCCACCACCTGGATGGCCAGCGCGCCCGCGACGCCCCCGAGGAATCCCACCAGGTCCAGGGGCAATCCGGCCGCCACGGCCGGCGCCGTGAGGGACAGGTACGCGTCCCCCGCGCCCGTGCGGTCGACGACCGCATGCGAGAGCGCCGGCACCTCCCACCGGACCCCGTCGGGGCCGCACGTGAGCGCCCCGTGGCGGCCCCGCGTCACCGCAACCGCCGCCGCGCCCAACCGGGCGCGGAGGGCGTCGGCCAGCTCCTCGATCGGGCGCCAGCGCTCCCCCAGCGCCAGGCGGATCTCCGGCTCGTCGATGCACGCGTAGTCCGCCCGCGGGTACTTCGTGATCAGGTTGTAGCCGAGATTCGCCGCGTTGGCCTGCGTGTTCACCGCGAGGAACCGCGCGCCCTCGGCGAGGACCCGCGCCGCGCGCGCGCCGAGAAACCCGTGACCGTAGTCCGCCACGATCACCACGTCGTAGCCGGGCAGCGCACCGGCCAGGTCCCGTAGCAGCGCCTCCTCGCTCGGCGCCGGGAGCGGCGCGTCCTCCAGCACCGCGACCTCGAACATCTTGACGAGCTCGGGCTCCCACAGGTACCGGCGCTTCGTGATCGTCGGCGCGTCCGGACGGATGACGAAGCGCGGCGTCACGTTCGGCCGCAGGCTCGACCGGACGAACCGCTCGTCGGACGCCTCGTCGCCGAGGACGGCCACCAGATCGACCGCGCGGCAGAATCCGGCCACGTGGTTGGCGCACGCCAGCGCCCCTCCGGCGTGGCGCTCCTGCCGCACCTCGCGCGTGGTGACGATCGCCTCCTTCGGCGACTTGCCGAGCGGCACGCAGTAGCGGTACTCGTCGAGGATCGCCTCGCCGAGCACCAGCACCCGGAGCTCGCGCAGGGCCGCCAGTCCCGCCAGCACGTCGTCGACACCGTGGCGCGTCCGGAAGCGGTCGACGAAGCGGCGCGCCGCCTCGGGCAGGGCGCCGTCGAGCGCGCGCCCACCGAGCGGGCTGTGCCCCGCGGGCGGGCTGGCCGTGCCGTCACCGTCGGCGCGACGATCCGGCCGACGCCCCCCGCCGTCGAGCGCCGCCAGGAGGGCCGTGGAGGAGAAAACCTCCTCGTGGGTGAAGCACATCTGCCCGCCCACCTCCTGCAGCGCCTCCATCTCCATCTGCAGTCGCGCGGGCGGGCGCGAGAGGGACTCGAACTCCTGGCCCTTGACGTAGTAGTCCGGCCGGAGGAGCCGGATCGCCGCCGCCGCCGCCGGCTCCCGATCGATCGCCACGAAGTCCACGCAGTCCAGGGCGGCCACGGCCTCCGCCCGGAGACGCTCCGGGAAGACGGGCCGCCCGGGTCCCTTGGTGACATGCCGGTCGGGGGTGAGCGTCACGACGAGGGCGTCGCCCATCTGCCGCGCCGCCTGGAGATGCTTGATGTGGCCGATGTGCAGGAGGTCGAAGCACCCGTGGCAGTGCACCACCTTGCGGCCGCCGCGCCTGAGCCGGTCGAGCTCCTGCGCGACCGCCTCGAGCGACAGGATCTTGCGCTCTGTCATCCCTGGCTCCCCTCGGGCGACGCTGGCGACCTGGCGAGGCCGTCCCCTCGCCCGAACGGCGTCGGGGCGCGGGACGGCCGCCGGAGGCGACGCGGCACCTGCGCCATCGCCGCGACGCGAAGGCCGGCGAGAATTCGCGGGCGCGGCTATCGGCCGGGGGTCACGCGCGACGCCGGCCGGCGCTCGCGCCGCCCGTCAGCGGCGGCGCGCCGGCACGCGGCCAGGCAGGCCGTCCCGAAGCGGACGGATGTAGTCCGGCCCGATGCCGCAGCAACCGCCGATGATCTGGACCCCGTCCTGGACCCACTTGCGCGCGATGTCGAGAAACTCCGCCGGGGTCAGGTCGTTCTTGTCCAGGGGATCCGGATTGGGGTCCACGTAGTCCTCGCGGCCGGCCTCCGGGTACACGCCGATGGGCCCGGCCCACTTCTCCCGGACGATGGGGAGCGCCGCGTCCGTGGACTTCACGTTCGAGTGGAACACGTTGATCACCTTGCCGCCGAGCGAGACGAGCTCGTCGAGCCCCCGGTCGAGGGCGACGTCCGACGAGTACCCGACCCGCGGCGTGGGATCGTCCGCCTCGACCCGGCACTTGATGCCGATCCACGTCGGGAGGCCGGTCGCGAGGCACGCCTGCACGACCCACTTCCGGTGCTCCATGCCTCCCGTCGACTCCGCCAGCATGAAGTCGACGCCCGCCGCGGCGAGGGTCTCCGCCTGCTCGCGGAGATTGGCCTGGGTCTGCTCCGCCGTGATCGCGGTCCGCCGCTGCGCCGTGCCGTAGACGCGGCGCCGTGGCTCGGCGCCCGTCACGAGCCCGTAGTTCGACACCGCGCCGCCGATGTACACGGGACGATCGCGCGCCATCTTGTCGCGGGCGTCCCGAGCCAGCATGACGGCGCGGATGTTCAGCTCCGCCGTCAGGTCACCCAGGCCGAGGGGCTCCAGGTTGTGTCGCGCCGACGAGTAGGTGTTGGTCGTCAGAACGTCGATACCCGCCTTGACGTAGGTCTCGTGGAGCTGCCTCACGGTATAGGGATGCGTCTGTAGCGCGGCCGCCGCCCACGCGGTGCCGTGCATGGGCACGCCGGTGTTCTGGAGCCCGGTACCCACGGCGCCGTCGAGGATGATGACGTCCCCGCGGTCGAGACGGTTCTGGAGGTCCTGGTACGTGGTCATTCTCGTGCCTCCCGAGGCTGGGCGATGTGAGCCGCCGCCCGTACGCGTCGGGGCGACGGCTCGAGGCGAGCATAGGGTCGCCGTCCGGGAGCCGCAAGGCCCCACCCGGCCCGTCAGCCCCCCGCGCCTTGACACCCGCAGGCGTTCCGGGGGATTGTGGGGCACCCGGCGCGGGCGGAGGTCAGATGATCTGCTACGTCGATCTCGAGCATCCGGAGCTGGGACCGTCCATGCTGTCGGAAGGCCCGGACGCGACCCAGCGCAAAGCCGATCTCTTGACGGTCAAGGCGCGCTTCGAGCGCCTGAGCGGTACCCCTTGCCTGCTGGTCCACTTCACCCAGGTAGACCGGGCGTGGCTCGAGCGGCTCGGCGTGCGGGCCGTGGTCGTGAGCGGGCACTCGACGCTGATCGACGACTACGACCCCCGGACCCTGGCCCCGCTGGTCGAGCTCATCCGGGAGACGCCGGACCCGGTCCTCGGGCTCTGCGGCGGCCACCAGCTGATCGGCCTCGCCTTCGGCGAGCGCCCGGCGCCGATGGGCGCGCTCGCCGCGGGCGCGCCCGACCCGCATCCGGAGGTGGCCCCGGGCATGAAGAAGGAGTGGGGGCCGTCGCGCGTCCGCGTCACCGCGCGCGATCCGCTCTTCCAGGGCCTGCCCGAGACGGTCGTGGTCGAGCAGCGGCACTTCTGGGAGCTGAAGGCGGTGCCGCCGGGCTTCGTGCGGCTCGCGGGCTCCGAGGCCTGCCCGGTTCAGGCGATCCGCCACGAGCGCCGGCCGCTCTACGGCGTGCAGTTTCACCCCGAGCGGTACACGGAGCTCCATCCGGACGGACGGACCATCCTGGCGAACTTCTTCCGGCTCGTCGGCCCGGCGGCCGCCCCGGCGGGGGCGGTCGCGCTGGCGCGAGCCTGAGGTCCGCGACCCCAGACGCGCTGCCGGCGACCCCACGCCCGGGCACCGAGCGGAGGGACGACGAGGCAGCGTCCGCGCGGCGGGCTTCCACCAGAGAGGAGAGCACGCGATGCACGAGTACATCCCGGAGCTGAAGGAGCAATTCCGGACGGGTGAGATCACCCGCCGCGAGTTCGTCCGCACCGCCACGCTGCTCGGCATGTCGGCGGCGGCCGCGGGCGCGATCGTCGGCGCCCCCGGGCTCGCGCGGCCGGCCCGCGCCCAGAAGCGGGGCGGCGTCCTGCGGGTCGCGACCCGGGTCCAGAAGATGAAGGACCCCGCGACCTTCGACTGGATTCCCATGTCGAACGTCGGACGCCTGATCGCCGAGTACCTCACGCTCACCGACCAGGACAACGTCACGCACCCCTACCTCCTCGAGAAGTGGGAGGCGTCGAGCGACATCAAGACCTGGACGCTCTTCCTCCGCAAGGGCGTTCAGTTCCAGATGGGCGCCAAGCGCCGGGAGTTCGACTCCGCCGACGTCGCCTGGAACCTCAAGCGCTGGCTGGCGAAGGAGACGGGCTCGTCCATCCGCGGCCTGATGAGCTATCTCCAGCCGGACGGCATCGAGGAAGTCAACAAGTACACCGTGAAGCTCCACCTCACGAGCCGCCAGATGGCCGTGCCCGAGCACCTCTTCCACTACCCGGCGGTGGTCCTGCCGCGGGAGTGGGGCGGCGACTTCCTGAAGGAGCCGTGGGGCACCGGGGCGTACACGCTCGACAAGTACGTCGTCAGCGAGCAAGCCTCCCTGAAGCGCCGCCCGGACTACTGGCAGAAGGACAAGCCGTACCTCGACGAGGTCCGGTTCCTCGACCTCGGCGAGCAGGCGGCCGCGCACGCGGCGGCCCTGGCGTCGAAGCAGGTGGATCTCATCACCAGCGACGTGCTGGACGTGTCGGCGATCGACGTCGTCGAGCGCATCTCGCACGCCCAGCTCCTCGAGGTCAAGACCGCCCAGACCGCCGTCATCCGGATGCGCGCGGACAAGAAGCCGTTCGACGACGTCCGCGTCCGCAACGCCATGAAGCTCGTCCAGGACCACGCGAAGCTCCTCGAGGTCGCGCACCGCGGTCGGGGCTCGGAGGGGGCCGACCATCACGTGGCGCCGGTCCACCCCGGGTACTCGCCCGAGGCCCCGCAGAAGCAGGACATCGCCAAGGCGAAGGCCCTCCTGGCCGCCGCCGGCTACGGGAGCGGCATCGACGTGGAGCTCGACTGCAAGCCCTCCCCCGCCTGGGAGGTGCTGTGCATGCAGGCCTACAAGGAGATGGCGGCGGAGGCGGGGATCCGCGTCAAGCTCAACATCCTGCCGTCGGCGAAGTTCTGGGAGATCTGGGACAAGACGACGCTCGGGTTCACCGCCTGGACCCACCGGCCCCTCGACACCATGGTCCTGTCCCTCGCCTACCGCTGCCGCGACGGGAAGCCGGTGCCGTGGAACGAGACCCAGTGGTGTGACGCCACCTTCGAGAAGATGATCGACGAGGCCGAGGGGATCCTGGACCACAAGGAGCGCAAGAAGCTCATGGCCAAGATCCAGGTCTATCAGCGGGAGAACGGGACCATCGGCGTGCCGTTCTGGCGGTCGGTGTTCGAGGGCGCGGACAAGCGCCTGAAGGGCTACCGGGCGCACCCCACCTCGTACCTCCTGATCAACGAGGCGACGCTCGACGCCTGATCGGTCGCCACGACTGATCCCACTGTCCGCTTCCGGGCGCGGCCGACGCCGGCCGCGCCCGGAACCGGCCGTGTGAACCGACCATGAGCCGGTTCTTCCTTCGCCGTCTCCTCTTCATGCTGCTGACGATGTTCGTCGTCTCGCTGATCGTCTTCGTGATCAGCGAGGTCGTGCCCCTCGACGTCGCCCGCAACATTCTGGGCCCCTACGCCTCGGCGGACTCGATCGAGCACCTCCGCAAGCAGATGGGGCTCGACCTCCCGGTGATGACGCGCTACGTCCACTGGCTGGGCCGCCTCCTCCAGGGAGACCTGGGGATCTCGACGAACTACCAGGCGCCGGTCGCGTCGCTGCTCTGGCGGCGCGTCGCCAACTCCGCGATCCTGGCGGGCGCGGCCTTCGCGATGATCATGCCGCTCGCCCTCCTGCTCGGCGTCATCGCGGGGATGCGGGAGGGTGGCCGGCTGGACCGGCTGATCTCCGTCGGCAGCCTCGTGAGCACGTCGGTCCCGACGTTCGCGAGCGGCGTGTTCCTGATCCTGATCTTCACCTTCTGGCTCGGCTGGCTGCCGGGCTCGAGCGTGCTGGACCGGGAGAACTGGGCGTACGAGTCCCCGATCAAGCTCATCATGCCGGTCCTGACGCTGATGCTCGTGGACATCGGCTACGTGGCGCGCATGACGCGGGCCAGCATGGCCGAGGTCATGAACAGCGGCTACGTGCGGACGGCGATCCTCAAGGGCCTGCCGTACTGGCAGGTCATCTTCCGGCACGCCCTCCGCAACGCCCTCCTGGCGCCGATCACCGTGATCATGCTCCACATCAACTGGCTGATGGGCGGCATCGTCGTCGTGGAGTCCCTCTTCGGCTTCCACGGTTTCGGCAAGATGATGCTGGACGCCTCGCTCAACAAGGACGTGCCGGTCATCGAGGCGGGCGCCCTGGTCGCGATCGCGATCGCGGTCGGCACCCAGCTGGTCGCGGACCTCCTCTACACCGCGCTCAACCCGCGCATCCGGATGACATGAGCCCCGGCGACGTCCTGCTCGAGGAAGCCGCCTCTCCGCCCCTCGCCCCGGCCCGGCCCTCGGCGCTCCGCCGGATCGGCCAGAGCGTGCCGCGGATCCTCGAGTCGCGGGTCGGCACGCTCGGGCTCGCGATCGTGCTCTTCTGGGTCGCGGTCGCCGTCCTGGCGCCGCTCATCTCCCCGTACTCGCCCACCGGGCTCGTGGGGAAGGTCATCCAGCCGCCGTCGGCCCGCCACTGGCTGGGCACGGACGAGATCGGGCGGGACGTCCTGAGCCGGATCATCTGGGGGAGCCAGACGATCCTCCTCCTGGCCCCGACCGCGGTCGCGGCGGCCCTGGTGGTGGGCGGGCTCATGGGCCTGGTGGCGGGCTACCGCGGGGGGCTGGTCGACGAGCTCATCATGCGGCTCAGCGACATCATCCTGGCCTTCCCGGTGCTGCTCCTCTACATGATCATCATCGCCGCGGTCGGGCCGTCGGCGCTCAACATCGTCTTCGCGGTGACCTTCGCCAGTAGCCCCGCCATCGCGCGGATCGTGCGGAGCCTCGTCCTCGAGCTGAAGAGCCGCGAGTTCGTCGCCGCCGCGCGGCTCCGGGGCGAGTCCTCCTGGTACATCATGCTGGTGGAGATCCTGCCGAACGCGAAGGGCCCGCTCATCGTCGACATCTGCATCCGGATCGGCTACGTCGCCTTCACGATCGGCACGCTCGGCTTCCTCGGGCTCGGCCTCCGGCCACCGACCCCCGACTGGGGCGGCATGGTCAACGCCGCGCGCAACTACATCCTCATCGCGCCCTGGGTGGCGGCCTTTCCCGCCCTCGCGATCTCCTCGCTCGTCGTCGGGTTGAACCTCTTCGCCGACGGGCTCCGCGAGATCTCGCTGAAGGACTGATGGCGCCGCTCCTCCAGCTCCGGGACCTCGCGATCGCCTACACGACGCGCGCCGGCGAGGTCCGGGCGGTCCGCGACGTGTCGCTCGCGATCGAGCGCGGCCAGGCCTACGGGCTAGTCGGCGAGTCCGGCTGCGGCAAGACATCGGTGGCGATCGCGATCATGGCGTACCTCGGGCGGAACGGCCGGGTCGCGCACGGGCAGGTCCTCTTCGACGGCCGGGACCTCACGACCCTGTCGGCCGAGGAGCTGCGGGCCCTGCGGGGCCGGCGGATCGCCATGGTCTACCAGGACCCCCTCGCGTCGCTCAATCCGTGCCTGACGGTGGGCAAGCAGCTCTCCGAGGTGCTGACCGTCCATCAGGGCCTGGGGGGGCGGGCGTCTCGGGCCGCCTGCCACGCGATGCTCGAGCGGGTCCGCATGCCGGACCCGCCCGCGATCATGCGCCGCTATCCGCACCAGCTCTCGGGCGGGCAGCAACAGCGCGTGGTCATCGCCATGGCCCTCCTGGCGAACCCCGACCTCCTGATCATGGACGAGCCGACGACGGGCCTCGACGTGACCGTCGAGGCCACCGTCCTCGACCTCGTCGCCGAGCTCCGGCGCGAGCTCGACACGGCCATCCTCTACATCAGCCACAACCTCGGCGTGATCGCCCGGGTCTGCGACCGCGTGGGCGTCATGTACGCCGGCGAGCTGATGGAGGAGGCCGACGTGGCCGCGCTGTTCCTGGCGCCCCGCCACCCGTACACGCGGAGCCTGCTCCGGTGCGTCCCGCGCGTCGACGTCGGCCGGGCGGCGCAGCAGCTGGCCGCGATCCCCGGGCACGTGCCGTCGCCGATGGCGCGGCCGCCGGGCTGCGTGTTCGAGCCCCGGTGCGGCTTCGCGGCCGCCGAGTGCCGGACGGCGCCGCCGGCGGCGGAGGCGGTCGCGCCGGGCCACGTCGTGCGCTGCGTCCGGTGGCGAGACATCGGGCTCGTCGAGCCCGCCGCCGCGCGGGCCCGGCGGGACGCCACGGACGCGGCCACGGCCACGCCGCTCCTGAGCCTCGATCGGCTCCGCGCCTACTATCAGCCCGCCACCAAGCTCCTGGCGCGGCTCCTCGGGCGGCGACGGCCCGTGCGGGCCGTGGACGGCGTGTCGGTCGAGGCCTACGCCGGCCAGACCCTCAGCGTGGTCGGCGAGAGCGGATGCGGGAAGAGCACGCTCGCGCGCTGCATCGCCGGACTGGTGGCGCCGACCGGCGGCCGCGTGAGCTTCCGGTCGCTCGACATCAGCCGCGTCGTGGAGCGGCGCGACCCGGCGGTGCTCCGCGAGATCCAGATGGTCTTCCAGAATCCGGATTCGACGCTCAACCCCACCCACCGCATCGGCCAGGCGATCGGGCGGAGCCTCCAGCGGCTCGGCAAGGTGCCCCGCGGGGAGGTGCGGGCGGAGACGCTCCGCGTCCTGCGCGAGGTGCAGCTCGACGAGGCCTTCGCCGACCGGCTCCCGCGGCAGCTGAGCGGGGGCCAGAAGCAGCGGGTCGCCATCGCGCGCGCGCTCGCCGCCCGGTCGCGGCTCGTCATCTGCGACGAGCCCACGTCCGCGCTCGACGTGTCGGTGCAGGCCGCCATCCTGAAGCTCCTGCTCGACATCCAGCAGTCGCGGGGGATGACGATGGTGTTCATCTCCCACGACCTCGGCGTCGTCCGCTACCTCTCGGACACGATCGCGGTGATGTACCTCGGGCAGGTGTGCGAGATCGGGCAGGCCGAGGAGGTCTTCGCGCCGCCCTACCATCCCTACACGGAGGCGCTCCTGTCCGCGGTGCCGGTACCGGATCCGCAGCGGGGCGCCCACGGCATCCGTCTCGACGGCGTGGTGCCGAGCGCGGCGGACCCGCCGGCCGGCTGCCGCTTCCACACGCGCTGCCCCCGCAAGGTGGGCCCGATCTGCGAGACGACGCCGCCGCCGGTCCAGTCGGCGAGCCCGACCCACCGGATCGCCTGCCACATCCCCCTGGAGGAGCTCCGCGCGGTCCCGCCCGTGCTGCGGCCGGTCGCCGAGCCGGCGGCGGCGCTCTAGCCGGCCGGCCGCTCCGGCGCCCGCGCCTCAGTCGCCGGGCGCGGGGTCCGACCAGCGCGTCCGCGGCCGCGGCTCGCGCATCCCGTCCACGTAGATCGCGTCGACGCGCTCGTTGTAGAAGCAGACGAGATTCTCGATCTTCCCGCACTCGGGGATCGGGTGGCGGTAGTACCACGCGATGTCCCGGACCACCGTGCCGCCGGTCCGCACCGAGTAGTAGCTCGCCACGCCCTTGTACGGGCACTCGGTCTCGGTGTCCGTGGGCTCGAGGAGGTCCATCCGGACGTCGGCCCGGGGCACGTAGTAGCGGGTCGGCAGCCCCGTCTCGAAGAGAAGGGCCGGGCGTCGCGTGTCGGCCACGACCGCGCCCGCCACTTCCACCCGCACGTGGCGCGAGCTGTGGAGGACGTCGATCCGCTTGTAGGGATCGCGGGCGTGGACGTAGACCTCGTCGTCCTCCTCGAGCCAGGCGTCCATTTGCGCCCACTCGAAGGTGATGTGGTCGCGCAGCGCGAGCCGGCCCGGCGGCGGGTCCGGGTAGCCCCACGCGGCATGCTCGGCCGTCCGGTCCCCTGCCCGCACCGTCCAGCAGGTGGCCCCCTCGCGCGGGCACGGCGCGGTGTGGCCGGCGGGCATGAGGACATCGGGGCACACGTCCGCGCGCGGGAAGTAGTAGACCGGGATGCGCCCGGGCTCCCGCAGCAAGAGAACGCGCTTGCTGTCGGCGACGAGCTGGCCCCCGAAGCGGACCCGCACCCAGCGCGGGCTCGGCTCGAGCTCGTGCCGGAGGTCTGCGGTGGAGGGGTCGGCTGGATTCATGGCGCCTCCTGTCGGGCCGGGTCGCCGCCCGGCGCCCCACGGCCCTCGATGGTCTGTCGGGAACTCACCACGGCTCGGCATCGAGCGTCAAGGCCGGCCCCCGCCTTGACGAGCTTCGCCCTCCCGGCGCACCGTAGGAGCCAGGCTCGGCGGCGCCCGGCGGGCGCCCCGACGGTCTGTCACCACTCCAGATCACGTCGCCGGCGGTCAAGGGCGCCCAGGAGGAGAGCCAATGAAGCGGGTTGTGCTCGGACTGGCCGTGTTGCTCGCGCTCGGGCTCGGCCTTCGGGCCGAGGGCTGGGCGGCCCCCAGGGGGACGCTGACGATCGGCATCCCGACGGACATCAACACCCTCGATCCCCACATGGGCCCCGAGGTGAACAGCCTGAACGTCGCCTACTCGACGATGGAGGCGCTCCTCCGGCTCGATGCCCAGGGGAACGTCAAGCCGCAGCTGGCCGAATCGTGGGAGGTCGTCGACAACACGACGTACGTCTTCCGTCTCCGGAAGAACGTCAAGTTCTCCAACGGGGAGCCGTTGACCGGGAAGGCGGTCGAGTACAGCTGGAAGCGGAGCCAGGAGAAGCACCGGGCCAACAAGACCAACTGGGCGACCGTTTCCCGGATCGACCACCTCGACGACTACACCATCCGGATCGTCACCGAGAAGCCCGACCCGGTCTTTCTGAAGAAGATGGCCGGCGTGACCGGGGCGATCTTCCCGCCCAAGGCGACGGCGGAGGGTGGCGACGAGGCGGCCTCGTTGAAGCCGATCGGGACCGGGCCGTACATCCTGTCGGCCTGGGTGAAGGGCGAGCACATCACCTTCAAGGCGAACCCGAACTACTACCTGCCGGACGTGCCGAAGGTGGAGACGCTCGTGTGGCGCGCCATTCCCGAGGCGGCGGCGCGAGTGGCCGCGCTCCAGACGGGCCAGGTCGACATCGCGCTCCGGATCCCGCCCAACCAGGTGCCGGCGCTCGAGCGGGATCCGAACCTCCGCGTCTCGTCCGCGCTGTCGACGCGGACCTACTACATCGCCTTCAACAACATGACGACGGGCAAGGGCACGCCGATCATGGACGCGCGCGTCCGGCGGGCGATGAACCACGGGACCGACCTCGACGCCATCATCAAGAGCGTCTTCAACGGCCAAGCCCAGCGCGTGAACAGCCTGATCGGCAACGTGCAGTTCGGGTACGACTCGACGCTGCCGCCGATGGCGTACGACGTGGCCAAGGCCAAGCAGCTCCTCGCCGAGGCCGGCGTCCCCAACGGCTTCAAGGTCGGGCTGGCGTGTCCGAGCGGGGCCTATACCAACGACAAGGAGGCCTGCCAGGCGATCGCCGGATCGCTCGCCAAGATCGGCATCGAGATCGATGTCCAGATCATGGAGTCGAACCGCTTCTGGGACCTGGAGGCGAAGAAGCAGCTTCCGCCGCTCTTCTTCGACGGCGTGGGGGATCGCTTCCAGGACCCGGCCACCCAGCTGCGGGGGGTCGCCCACCCCGCCTCGAACTGGACGGCCTTCGAGAAGAAAGAGTTCTCGGAGCTGATCGACCAGGGCGGGAGCACCGTCGACCAGGCGCAGCGGAAGCAGATCTACGCCAAGCTCGCGCGCGAGATGCAGGCGGACCCGCCCTTCCTCTTCCTCTGGCAGGTGAAGAACTTCGAGGGCGTGCGAAAGCGCGTCCAGGGTTACACGACCCGCCCGACCGAGGACATGGGCCACGTCGCCTTCGACGTGGGGGTCGAGTAGCCTTCGCGGAACCCGGCGGGCCGGTCGCGCTGACCGGCCCGCCCCTCTCCCTCATGTCCGGTCGGCGCGGCCCCCGCGGTCGTTGACGAGCGCGTGACCGCGTCAGGTCCGCGGCGGACCGCCTCCGTGGCTCCCGCCGCCGTTCGGCTGAGAGTGCGGTGACCGCCTACCTCCTCACGCGCGCCGCGCAGTCGCTGTTCGCGATGGGCTGCGTCCTCGCCCTCGTGTTCTTCATGGTGCGGCTGACCGGCGACCCGACGGTCGTGATGTTGCCCCAGGATGCGAGCAAGGAGGACGTCGCGCAGTTCCGGAAGGCCATGGGCTTCGACCGGCCGCTCGCCGTCCAGTTCGGGGACTTCGTCAGCCGGGCGGTCGTGGGCGACTTCGGGAAGTCCCTCCAGTACCGAACGTCCGCGTGGTCTCTCATCATGGAGCGCTTGCCCGCCACGCTGGAGCTCGCCGTCGTCGCGATGCTCTTCGCCATCCTCGTAGGCATCCCTCTCGGGATTCTGGGGGCGACCCGGCAGGGCTCCGCGTGGGACGCGCTCGCCCAGGGGGTGGCGCTGCTCGGCCAGGCGCTGCCCGCGTACTGGGTGGGGCTCATCCTGATCATCGTCCTGTCGGTGCAGCTCAATCTCCTGCCGGTGGCCGGCCGGTCTGGCTGGAGCTCGCTCGTCATGCCGATGGTGACCCTCGGCATGGGCACACTCGGCCGCCTGACCCAGCTCGCCCGCTCGGTGATGCTCGACACGCTGGGGCAGGACTACATCCGCACCGCGTGGGCGAAGGGCCTGGCGCCGCGCGCCGTCCGGTACCGGCACGCCCTCAAGAACGCGGCCATCCCGCTGATCACGCTGATCGGGGTCAACTTCGGGTACATGCTGGGCGGTGCGGTCCTGATCGAGAGCGTGTTCTCGTATCCGGGCATCGGGCGCCTGGCCGCTCAGGCGATCTTCCAGCGCGACTTCCCGCTGGTGCAGGCCGTCGCCTTCTTCGCGTCCCTGGTCGTCATCGTCGTCAACCTCGCCACCGATCTCGTGTACGGTCTCGTGAATCCCCAGGTCCGGCTCCGGTGAGGTGGCGCGGCCGGCCGTGGGCCTCGGCGGGCGCGGCGCTCGTCGTGCTCGTCCTCCTCGCAGCCGTGTTCGCGCCGGTCCTGTCTCCGCACCCGCCAACCTTGCAGGACCTCGCCCGGAGCCAGCAGCCGCCAGCGTGGCTCGAGGGCGGCACCTGGGAGAACCCGCTCGGCACGGACCACCTGGGCCGCGACGTCCTGAGCCGCATCCTCTACGGGAGTCGCGTGTCGCTCATCGTCGGGATCGGCGGCGTGGCCCTCGCCCTCAGCCTCGGCCTCGTGGTGGGCCTCGTGGCCGGCTACCGGCGGGGCTGGGTCGACGACGTCGCAATGCGGCTCTGCGACGTCCAGCTCTCGCTCCCCTACCTCCTCTTCGTCGTGGCGATCGTCGGCGTGCTCGGCCCGAGCCTGCGGAACGTCGTGCTCGTGTTCGGGATCGCCGACTTCCCCCTCTTCGCGCGGATGGCGCGGGGCGAGACGCTGCGCCTCCGGGCGGCGCCGTTCGTCGAGTCGGCGGTGGCGACCGGCGCGTCGCATCTCCGCATCCTGCTCCGCCACGTCCTGCCCAACATGGCGGGCGTCCTGCTGGTCGTTTCGGCGTTCGAGATGGCGGCGATGATCCTCTACGAGGCCGGGGTGGGCTTCCTCGGGCTCTCGGTGCCGCCGACCATCCCGAGCTGGGGCAACATGCTGGCCGACGGCCGCAACTACCTGACCACGTCCTGGTGGATCGCGACGTTCCCGGGTCTGGCCATCGTGGTCGGCACGCTCGGCATCAACCTTCTCGGCAACCGGCTGCGCCGGACCTGACGGCCGGAGCGCGCGCCGCCGCGTGATCACGACCCCCACACGATCGCGACGAACCGACCGATCGCGGAGGACCCGAAGATGCCCAGGCGAAGCGTGACGGAGAGGCTCCGGAGCGGCGAGGTGCTGCTCATGGACGGCGGGACCGGCTCGGAGCTCCAGCGGCGCGGGGTCGAGGTGCTGCTGGGCTCGAAGGGCGACAAGCTCGGGCCCTGGTCGGCGACCGCGAACCTGGACGCCGGGGATGTGGTCCAGCAGGTCCACCAGGACTACCTGCGCGTGGGCGCCGACATCATCATCAGCAACAACTTCCGGACCACGCGCACGCGGCTCGCGCCCGTGGGTCTCGGGGACCGGTGGCAGGAGTACGCGCGCGCGGGTGGGCGGCTCGCGGTCCAGGCCCGGAACGCGATCAACCCCGAGGCGTACGTGGCCGGCGGGATGGCCGCCCCCGGACTCGGCATGCTCCACGAGCAACCCGGGACCGACGTCCAGATCATGGGCGACGAGGCGTACCGCCGGGAGTTCGCCGAGCACTCGCGGGTCCTGGCGGAGACCGGCGTCGACGTCATGCTGCCGGAGTTCGTCAACTACATCGCGGATTGCGTGGCGGCGGTGGACGCCTGCGCCGAAGCGGGCCGCCCCGTGTGGCTCGGCGTGCCGACCGTGACGACCGAGGGCATCACGCGGAACGGCGAGACCATGGAGGGCCTCGCGCACGCGCTGCGGGGCCATCCGGTCGCGGCGATCCTCTTGATGTGCAGCCGGCCCGAGGCCATCAGCGCGACCCTGCCGCGCCTTCGCCAGGCCTTCGACGGCCCGATCGGCGCCTACCCGAACGTCGGCTACAACCCGATGGCGCCGGTGGGCGGCCGCGTGCACCTCGGGCCCGACATCATCTCGGCGCAGGCCACCAGCCCGACGCAGCTGGCGCAGTACGCCGAGGAGTGGATCGAGATCGGCGCCCAGATCGTCGGGGGCTGCTGCGCCACCGGCCCCGAGCACATCATGGCCATGAAGGTCGTGGTGGACCACGCCCGCGCCGGGCGCCCGCGCGTCGGCGCGTAGGCGTCCCGGGCATGCGCATCGTCGAGGCGCCCCCCGGGACGTACCGGGAGATCGAGAACGTCTGGATCCCCGCCGGCACGTCCGGCCACCGCATGGCGGCGCGGCTCTGGCTCCCCGCCGGCGCGGAGTCGCGCCCGGTGCCCGCCATCCTCACCTACCTCCCGTACCGGAAGCGCGACTCGACCCGCGCCGGTGACGATCCCATGCACCGGTACTTCGCCGGCCACGGCTACGCGTGTCTCCGCGTCGACATGCGCGGGTCCGGCGACTCCGACGGCCTGATGGACGACGAGTACGCGCCGCAGGAGCTCACCGACGGCAAGGCCGTGATCGCGTGGATCGCGGCCCAGCCCTGGTGCTCGGGCAAGGTCGGCATGATCGGGAGCTCCTGGGGCGGGTTCAACGCGCTCCAGATCGCCGCGCTCCGGCCGCCCGCCCTCGCGGCGATCGTCACGAACTGCTCGACCGACGACCGCTACACGGACGACATGCACTACATGGGCGGGTGCCTCCTGAACGACATGCTCGACTGGGGCTCGTCGTTCTTCGCGCGGCTCCACCGGCCACCGGACCCCGAGATCTCGGGGCCCGACTGGCGCCGGAAGTGGCGGGAGCGCCTCGATCTCCTGGCATTCCCGGTCGCGGTGTGGCTCCGCCACCAGCGCCGCGACGCCTACTGGAAGCACGGCTCGGTGAACGAGGACTACGCGGCGATCCGGTGCCCGGTCTTCGCGACGGGCGGCTGGATGGACGGCTACTCGAACGCCATCCCGCGCCTCCTCGCTCGCCTCACGGTGCCGCGGCTCGGCCTGATCGGCGCCTGGGGCCACAAGTACGGCCACCAGGCCGTCCCCGGCCCGGCGATCGGCTATCTCCAGGAGTGCGTCCGCTGGTTCGACCACTGGCTGAAGGGCCGGGACACCGGGATCATGAAGGAGCCGATGCTGCGCGCCTTCATGCAGGAGGCGGTGCCCCCGGTCGGCGACTACCCGGTCTGTCCCGGCCGCTGGATCGCCGAGCCCGTCTGGCCGCCGCGGCGCGCGACCCGGCCGCGCCGCCTCCACCTGAACGCGGGGGGCGCGCTCGGCGCCCGCGCGGGCCGCGCCGTGGCGCTCACGCACCGCTCCGAGCAGACGATCGGCGTCGCCGCCGGGGAGTGGTGCCCCCACGGCATCGGCGGCTACGGCCCCCAGTGCCCGACCGACCAGCGCGAGGACGACGCGCGGAGCCTCGTCTTCGAGACGGCGCCGCTCCGCCGCCCGCTCGAGATCCTGGGCCAGCCGGCGGTGCGCCTCACGCTCGCCGTCGACCAGCCGGTGGCCTTCGTCGCCGTGCGGCTGAACGACGTCTTCCCCGACGGCCGCGTGTCGCGCGTCACCTTCGGCGTCCTCAACCTCGCGCACCGGGACTCCCACGAGACGCCGACGCCGGTGCCGGTCGGCAAGCGCCTCACGGTCCGCGTGCCGCTCAATGACGTCGCGTACTCCTTCAAGACCGGCCACCGGATCCGCGTGGCCCTCTCGACGACCTACTGGCCGATGGTCTGGCCCGCGCCGGCGCCGGTCACGCTCCGGCTCACCACCGGCGCGAGCGCGCTGGAGCTGCCAGTGCGCGCGCGGCGCCCGATCGACCGGACGGTCCGGTTCGGGCCGCCGGAGCAGGGCCCGCCGATGGCCAAGACCGTGGTCGAGCCGCCGACGTCCGTCCGCGTGATCGAGCGCGACGTGGTCGCGGGGTCGACCACCATCCGGGCCGAGGAGAACGAGGGCCGCGCGGTCATCGCCGACACCGGCGTCGAGATGGGCCGGTGGGTCAAGGAGCGCCTCACGATCACCGAGGGCGATCCGCTCAGCGCGGAGACCGAGATGGGGAGCGTCTTCAGCTACGCGAAGGGCGCCTGGCGGACCCGGGTCTCGGGCCGCTGCCGCCTGCGGGCGAGCGCGACCGAGTGGCTCCTCTCCGCCGACCTCGACGCCTGGGAGGGCGACCAGCCGGTCCTGAGCCGCCACCTCGAGGTGCCGATCCCGCGCGATCTGATGTAGCGGTCCGGGCCCGCGCCGCGGCAGGGGGGTCGGGGCAACGGCGCTCGTTGGACGGAGCCCAAGCCCGGTCCGTTCGCCAGTTTGACTCGCTCCCGGCGTTTTGCCACGATCGCCGCGATGCCCCTGCCCTCCCGAGACCTCGGCGCTCGCGCGCGCGTGGAGGCCGCCTTCGCGCGCGAGGAGCGCCGCGGGCTCATGCTGGCGACCGCCACACGCTCGGCCGCGGTGGCGATCATCATCGCGTGGTTGGCGCTGACGAACCCCGAGCCGGCTCTGGCCTTCGCGTGGGTGCTCGGGACCGCCGGATTCTTTCTCGTTACCGGCCTGGCTCAGTTCGCGATGTACTTCCGGGGCACGGCGTCGCCGACCACCCCGTACCTCTTCATGCTGCTCGACGCGCTGGCTCTGGCCGCCGTCCTGCTGCTCCCCAACCCCTTTGCCGCGGTCGGCCTGCCGCAGGCCTTGCCGCTGCGCTACGCGTCGTTCATGTATTTCTTCCTCTTCCTCATGCAGGCGGCCTTCTCGTTCCGGCCGCGCCTTCTGCTGTGGACGGGGCTGTGCGGGATGGTGGCCTGGACGTCGGGGTTCCTCTGGATCGTGACCCGACCCGAGACCGTCCTCGACCCGCCGGGCAGCAAGAGCCGCGGGACCATGCTCGCGACGTACCTCGACCCGAACTACGTATCCGTTCTCAAGTATCAGAACGAGATGCTCGCCTTCCTGCTGGTGAGCGCCGGGCTGGCCCTCCTCGTCCGCCGCTCGCGCGCCCTGGTGGCGGAGCGGGCCGAGGCCGAGCGCACCCGCAGCAACCTCGCCCGGTACTTCTCACCCAAGGTGGTCGACACGCTCGCCGAGCGTGACGAACCCCTGGGCCGCGTGCGCCGGCAGGCCGTCGGCGTGCTCTTCGCCGACCTGGTGGGGTTCACCACGATGGCCGAAGAGATGACGCCGGAGGAGGTCATGGCGCTCCTCCGGGACTTCCACGGGCGGATGGAGGAGATGGTGTTCCGGCACGGCGGCTGTCTCGAGAAGTTCATCGGGGATGCGCTGCTCGCGACGTTCGGCGTGCCGGATCCGGGGCCTCGGGACGCGACCGACACGATCGCCTGCGCGCGCGGGATGCAAGCCGCCCTCGCGGCCTGGAATCGCGAGCGGGCGGAGCGCGGGCTGCCGGCGCTGCGGATGGGTCTGGGGCTCCACTACGGCCCGGTGGTGGCCGGCGACATCGGGAGCCGCCGGAGTATGGCCTTCGCGACGGTCGGTGACACGACGAACGTCACCAGCCGCCTGCAGAGCCTCACCCGCGAGCTGGGTGTCGACCTCGTTGTCAGCGGCGCGCTGGTCGCCGCCGTCGAGCGCGAGGCGGCCGACCCCGACGCGCTGCGGGGCCTCACCTCGCGCGGCCGGCATGCGCTGCGCGGCCGCGATGCGCCGATCGATCTGTGGGCGGAGTAGGCGCGGGCCCGGCGCGATCACCGCCACCCGCGATTCTCGGATCGACGACAATCGCCGAATGTCCCCGAGCTCTGGGACCACACACTGAACGAAACTCCTGTCTCGGCTCCAACGGGATTCGAACCCGTGGTTTAGTCACGACCACGCTTTCGCCGTCAACTCCACTGACTTACGCGCGGCATGATTCTGAACAAGCGTCCATCACTCAAGCTTCAGCATGCACGGCCTGACGGCATGCAGAGTTAGAGACGACGCTCAAACCGCGACCTGCGCCTTGAGAAGGCGGATCTTCCCTGGTCGCCACGCTCCGCGACGGGCCGACCTCGCCGTCAGCCCAACGAGCGCATACCCTGGGTCGCCGGACTCTAGCGGCGGCTGGCCGGTCCAGCAAGGGCCAGCGTGGGCCGGGACGGACTCGGGTGAGAACCGGCTCCCACGGGTCGGCGGGTAGACTGGGACAGCAGCGGCTGAGGGTGGACGCCGGGACCGACGGCGGGTCACGATGCCGTGGCCCACCGACCCGGCGGTGGCCCGGGCGCCAGCCCGAGCACGCCGAGCAGGCGCCGCGCCGCATGGGGCTCGGTCACCGTGCCCACGATCCGGCACGCGCCGGCACCGCGGGGACAGACGAGAACTTCGATCGCGAGCCCTCGACTCGCGAATCGCGCGACGACGGGGGGCGTTACTTGTAGACGTTCAGCGCCTTGAGGATAGCGATCAGCACCACGGCGCCGATGATACTGATCATCCAGGCGCCCACCGAGCCCACCGCCACGATCCCGAGCGCCCCTGCCAGCCAGAACCCGAGCACAGCGCCGATGATCCCGATGACGATATTGGCGATGATGCCCATCTGGGCGCTCGTCTTCATGACGAGGCTGGCCAACCATCCGATCACTCCCCCGATAATCAGGGTCACGATGAGGCTCATAGCCCCTCCCTCCGCAGACGGGTCGTTCGATCGCTATCCCGCGGGCGCCGGTGCGACGCCGGGGCCTCCTTGCTCGCCGTCCCTGCCGATCCGGTAGAGGACCCACCCGCTGGCCCCCTGACCGCCCAGGCGCTCGGCCCGCTCGAAGAGGCTCAAGCGGCCTGTCCGCCGAGCCGGTGGGTGCTCCGCAAGGACCGCCTTCCAGCCGAGCGCCACGGCCTCCGCCGGTAGGGGCGCTTCGATGCTGTAACGCGCCAGGATGCCTCGCCTCTCGTTGTAGAACTGCATCCGCCACTTCATCGCCGACCTCCTCGCCGACCCTACCGCGCGTCCCGGTCGGCGCCAGGCCAGTCCAGCCTCACAGGTCCTTCAGCCGGTCCGTCATCTCCTGGATCCGCTGCCGCTGGTCGTCTCCTTCGCCGCCTTGGGGCGGCGGCACGGCTGTGGCCATGTCCGCGCGCTTCCGATTGGCCGCCGCGATCCACTTGTCGATCTGTTCCATCCACACCCGGACCCGAGCTTCCTCGCTCGTGAAGATCAGCTCCCGATGCTTCACGGTGATTCGACTCGGATGACACGGCTCAGTCCATTCCTCGGGCGCCTGAAAGACCCGCCGCCACTCACGTGAGGGGGTCGCGTTGAGCGTCACGCTCAACTGGAACTCCGAGCCTCGCACGCCGATGGGAATCGGCGGACCGGTACGCGTGATCTCATCCACCATGTGAGCCTCCGGTACTTTGCCCCTGGGCCGTGGGTGTGCTCTCAGCGACCGGCGCCGCTTCCGCTGGGCGGGCGTCCCTCGACGAGGGCGCCTGCGCGCGGTGCTGCGCCGCCGCGAGGCACCCCCCATGAATCACGTTGTCTCGCCTCAGGAACGCGAGCCCGGTGCCTTGAGAAATGGATCGCGCGCAGACCGGACAGACAGGATCGCGCGTGTCGCCGGATGCCATGATTTCACCGCCTCTTGTTGTGCCGAGGCTCCGCCTCTCGCCGAGAGGGGCCTCAGGGCTCCCTGCGCGCACCCGATGCCCCCGTCAGCGACTCCCCGTCAACCTCGATGAAGACGAGCGCGGGCGGCCATTCAGCGTGATTCACCCAGACTGCGGACGCGAGGGATCCCGTCCGTGGATCCATGCCTTGCCAGACACCGCCTGCCGGGTGGCGATCACGTCGGCTGGTCGTCGTCTCCCGCTTGCATTCCTCGAATCCTTCCTGTGAGAGGACGTTCACGATGTCCTCCGGCGTCGCGACCCAGCCGCGCTCCCGTTCGATCCAGGTGATGTGGCTATGCTCCTGGAGCGCCTTGAACCCTCTCATCGCATGGTGCTCCCCGTATGCATGAAGACCCTGGGAGACGCGATGCCGGGCCCCCGCAGCATGGAGGGTCATCCGGCCGCGGCGCCGCCCCGATCCTAGCTGCTCGGCATCAGTAGCGTGGCGCAGGCCTCGGCCACTCGGCGATCCGGCTCCTGCTCACCCGGCATCGTTGCCCATCCCTGCTTGCCGACATACTCGCCGCGTTGCCACGTGCTCTCGTCCTTCATGGCCACGAGCTTCGGGCCCTTTCCCGAATCCCGCGCGGACTGGGTGACACAGATCGGGGCCAGGCGCTGGACGACCGCGTCACGGGCCATGGTCTCCGCCGTCTGCCGGGCAGTGCCCCCCGTGACCCAGCCGCCCCAGCTGAAGCCGACGATCATCGTGAGCACCATCGAGGCGACGCAACACCAGAAGAGCGCCGTCTTGCTCGGTCGGGCGTCACTCCACCGCTGTCCCCAACTCACCTTGTCTCTCTTCGCATCCATGTTGGCTCCTCCTCCACGATCACGACGTTGGTCGGATGCCGGCGCGGGTGCGCCGGGCGGAATCCTCGGGGGCGGGAAGGATCGTACGCTGGGCAATGATCAGGCCCGTCGCGCCGACCGCCGCGACGATGGTCGCCGCCATCAGGCTCGGGTTGGGTGCGACCAGCGGGCTCTGGAAGAACCAGCTCACGGCCACGCTCCCGACAAGACCGAGCGCGATGTCCCATCCCCGCCCGTAACCTCGCTTCATGACGAACCCGGCCACCAGGCCCGCCAGCACTGCCACGAGCACCCACATGACGAGATTCATGACTGTTGCCCCTTCATGGGTTGTCCTTGCGCCGCCTGGCTGACCCGTCGCCGTCTCCCGTGTGTGCGGCCCGGCGCGGGACGCCCGGACGGCACGAGGACCGCGTCGCCGGGCTCAGGAGGGTTGGGCCGTCGCGATGGCCGTCGTCTCGCGCCAAGATGGCGCCCAGCATCTGAATGGCGCGCTGATTGAGCGCCCGGTCGTCGACGATCACCAGCATCGTGGGCCCAACGAGGGCCTGAACTCGCTCGGCGGCCGAGGTGGAGCACACAACGACGTTCACCCGCCGCACCAGCCGATTTAGCCCAGGCCCCTCGAGCGAGCCGGCCTCGACCCGCGCAATGTTCGGCAGGGCCGCATTGGCGATCGAGTGCTCCAGGTTGTGGGCTGTTTCGGCCTCGGCGGACACCACGCCGACCCGCGTCCCCGACGGCAACTGGGCCAGGCGGTGGAGGGTCTCGAGATGGGCTTCCGCGAGAAGCGCGAGCACCGGCACTCCCCGGCCCTCCAGCAGCCGCTCCACGCCCGGCAGGTGCCCGAAGCTCGTGACCGCCGCTCGCCAGTGACCCGCTCGCTTCCGACGCCGCACGGCCCCCGCCAACTCGCTGAGCAGCACCTTGTCGACCCGGACCGGGAGCTGCGCCTCGAGCTCCCGGGCGAAGAAGTCGAGCTCCGCGTGGCTACACTCGATCAGGAGGATCTCGACGGTCCCTCGGCGAGCGGCCAGCCCGGCGCCGGCCACGCTGAGGACACCTATCGTCACGTCGTCCGGGGTCATGCCGAGGGCGGCGGCGCGGATCACCGTGTCCTTCAAGAAGTCTTCGCGCAGCGTCGGGGAGGGGCGCGTCGGCAAGGTCGAGGCCACGAACACCCGCCGGCCGCGCCGTGCCTCCACGTACCCGGTCCGCTTGAGGTCCTCGATCGCGCGCGCCACGGTGTTCGGATTGATGCCGAGAAAGCCGGCCAGCTCCCGGATGCTCGGCAACGGCTGATTCCGCGGGACGCCACCGCCCTCGATGACGTGCTTCAACTGCTCCGCCAGCTGCCAGCGGATCGGGATCGGGCTGTGCGCGTCTACCCGGAGGCGCATCGCGATCTTCATACTGTATTACAACAATAGTACAGTGGTACGGCGCGTGTCAACAGGCTCGACCCCGACGCGATGCGACTTCGGCCCAGACGGCGCGCGTACAGCATGGGCGAACCGTCGCCGGGATCGAGAACCGGAGCGGTTCCCCTCGGGCAACGAGAACACCGCTCGCCGGGCGGGGCCTGAAGAACGAGGCGGCGCTCCGGCTCAGCCCGTGTGACCCACCCGGCGAGGCTCGCCGATCGGGAATCGGCGAGGATCACCCCCGTCCTCTACGCCGCCGGGTGGACTGCGATCACCCCGAGGCGGCCCATCGGTTCTCGGACCTGCCCGGAGGCAGGACGTGGCGGCGTTCTTGAAACGGTCATGGACGCTGATGGATTCTCGATCGGCTTCCCGGGCGATGACATGCGCGCCTGCACGCCATCCGTGTGAATCCCCCGGTGCAACACCTGGCCGCCGCAGGCCGGGCCCTTGTCGAACGCCATTTCCTCGGGGCCGCCCGCGGCCTGCTCGCGCGGCCGCCTCGCCGTCATAGGAGGTACCGCTCGGCATGAAGGAGCGCCATCACCTTCTCCTCGGCCCTGAGCCAACCGAACTCCGTCAAACCTCCATCCTGCGAAGCGACGAAGGCCACGGATTCCCGGATCCGGCAGCAGAATTCCGCTGCCGCACGGTGGCGGGCACCTCCGAGCTCTCGAATCGAGCGCAACACCCCTCCGGCCTTGGCCCGACCCGCCTCGACGCAGACGATGTCCCCGATGGCGACTTGACCGGATTGAATCATCGCGCCGAAGGCGTGCAGCCTCAGATCCATGTCGAGCACCGTCGCGCCGTCTACGGCCGTGACTTGGCCCACCGTGTCCGCGGCATTCTGCAGATGCTCCGATTCAACGAGTGCGTTCACGGCGTATGGGTTCGGGAGCAGGCGATCCAGGGCGTCACGGAGACCGCGAAACGGTGGAGAACACTGATACTTCGGCGCATCGCTCAGCGCGTCTCTCCAGTCGGATGTGTCGCTAGGCACCAAGAGGACGATGCCGCCGTGACCGGTCCGGCGCATCGAGTCCACGACCCGGGTGGTCCAGTAGGCGTTCACGAACCGATCGTCGGCGGGGGTGTCGGCCGGTAGCGCCAGCCGCGTCAGGCGGACCAGCGTGTCGTAGTCTTCGTCTTCGAGGAAGGTCGCTTCGCCAGCGTGATAGATCATGACGTTGCGAAGCATGCCCTTGACCACCAGGAGCCCCGGGCCCTTGACGTCGACGCACAACGCGGTGGACGTCATGGGGGTGAGGCCCCAGATCTCGAGTCTCGACGCCCCCTCCGCTCGGATACCAAGGCCGCGTCGCTCTCGGTGGACGGCCGGAGCCAGCTTCACGACCGCCTCGATGCCCAGCGGTATGGAGTGCTCGAACACCAGATCCTCATCGGTCGAAGGCGCCTGAAGCAACAGCGGCACGGCGACCGGTCGACCCTCCTCCTGCTGAAGACTCGCCCAGAATGCAGTGTTCAACAGCACGCTGACATGATCGTTCGATGGTATCGACACTGGGTGCGTCGCCCTGCGCGGCAGGGTACTGAGTAGCCGCATCAACGTCGACACGGTGCGGGCGTCGCCGGGCAGCCTGCTCGCGAGGCCCACGCGGGTGAATGCGTCGAGCAATGGGCCATTTGCCTTCTCTTCGCTAAGGGACACGCGTCCTCCCCCTGACTGATGTCCGTCGGGCTGACCGACTCTCGCGCAGCACCCTAAGACCGCCCCCGGGCACGGCTCGCTACGCCGGTCGCTCTCACCGAGTGCTCGCCACCGCCCGCTCTCTCCTACCGCCTGAACGCGGGTACGCCCACGGCCCCGAGGAGGGGCTGCCTAGTCTGAACGCTCGCCGACTCGCATGACCGCGCCATGCCGAGGAGATTCGACCCGCGCCGCGTTCATCGCGCTTCCCCTCCAGGAGCCGGCCGACCCCGGGGTGTTCTCAGCACCGTGCGGACGCGTCGTCCTACCGTCGGTCTCGAGGCAGCTTGACCCACTGGCGCGTCTTGTCATCGAAGCGCCACACGTCGCCCGCCTCATCGAGGGCGTAGAGGAGGATCTCGCCACCCTGAACCGACGTGGTGATCTGCACGAACTTCGGGTCTTTCTTGTTCTCGTCGCGCATCTCTACTCCCCGCAGTGCCGTGACCGGCACGCCAAGGGCTCGGAGGTTCATCAAGTGTGGGTGCCCGCGACCAGCGTTCCTAGTCACGCTCGTCTCTACAATTCTCTGCGTGAGGCGATTCATGGCCCGGTCGTGGCGCTGCAGCATTCCGGCGAAGTGATCGACCATGGGTCGCAACCATGTCGGGTTCGCTCCCGCCCCGCCCGACCCTACCGCGCCCCGGCCTCGGGCGCCAGACGGCTTCCCCCGGATCGTGGTAACATTCGTTCGCCTTCCACCGGGCTCCCCGTGTGACGCTCCGGGCGTCGTGCCCTCTGGCATCTGGCTTGGGTACTCCCAGCCGTTCTGCATTGGCGCTCCGACGCTCGGGGCGCGCCGTGAGGATCTGCTGATGCCGGATGAATGTCTCCTCCGTGAGCAAGAGTGCCGGGCAATCCGCCATGGAACGCTCCCTCACCGGCGCCCGGATCGCTGACCATGCCATCCGTCTGGCACCCGACGGGCCCTCCGCCGCCGCTCTCGCCGCACGCCGCCGCTGTGGATCGCCTCCGCCGCGCCGTCAACGCGGTCCGGGATGCCCAGGAGATGCTGGAGCGCCTGGTGCGCACCGGACCTCTCGCGAAGCGGCCGACCCTGCAGGCGGCCATCGTGGACCTCGAATGGACTGCCGGGGCACTGTCGACCGCTCTACTCGCGCTCCAGCAGGAACCCGCCGGCTCCTGATCGGTCGGGCGCCGGGCCCGGCGCTCGCCCCGAAGTCGCCCACGGCATAGTGGCACGGTGGAAGGCGGCGGCCTTGACGGCCCGCCGCGCGCCTCCTGGTGAAAGCGAAGGCGGCTTCCTTGGCAGGCTAGGAACGGCCAGGAATCGATGATTCATACGTCCTAGAAACAAAGCCCTAGCGGGCGGTCAGGTCCGTGTCGCGCACGGTCGCCTCCCCCTCCGATCCGCAGCACGTTCCCACGATCTCGTACCCCGATGTGCAGGGATCCGGCTGTTACGACCAGTCCCCGGGGCGGGCGCGCAGGCGCTTGACGCCACCGCGCTGCTTCTTGCCCGCGATCCGCCGTTCGCGGGACGTTCGCGTCGGTCGAGTGGCGCGGCGCGGCGTCGGTCGGACCAGGGCGGCAGCGATCAGTTCGCGCACCTTGGCGCGGGCGTCCTCGACATTCAGGGACTGCGTCCGGGTGAGCTGGCTGGTCACCACCAGGCGGCCGTCGGCGTCAAGGCGATTGGCCACGAGGTCATGGAGGCGGCGCCGGGCCGACTCGGCCAACCCCTCGATCGCCGCCAGCTCGACCCGCAGTTCGATCTTCGTCGCGACCTTGTTCACGTTCTGGCCGCCGGGACCGGATGCCCGACTGGCGCGAACCGTGATCGCGCTCTCTGGAACCCGAACGGTCTCGCTCACGACGATCGCGCTCACGCGTCGTACTCCTGGGTGACCTGGAGTTCCACGACGTCGCCCTCCTGGCCGACGACCAGCGTGATGAGGTTCGGTCGACAGCAGACCGCGCAGTCCTCCGTAAAACGCTGTCGACGCCCTCCGCTCACGTCGACGAGGACCTCGTTCTCCTCGCCGCAGAACGCGCACTCGTACGTCACGATGCCCCGTCGGCGTGGAGCACGATCAGCGCAGCCCTGCGTTCGCGGGCAGCCAGCCGAACCGGGATCCAGCCGTCGCCTCTTCGTCGCCATCGTGGGTGGATGAGGCATCCCGAGGTGTTCCAGGTGTCGGACACCGTAAGGCAGCAGGATTCGAGCGATCCTCCGGTGGCGGCTCCAACGGGCGTCGAATCCGCGCTCTGGCCGCGCGAGGGCGGGGGCGGGGTCCGCAGTCGCCGGCACTTACGGCGTGGTTGCCACCGCCGGTGGCCTTCCGAGTGAACAGCGGGCGCGGCGCGAAGAGCGACCGCCCTGCCCCGAGTTCTCGGCGTCTCATCATGGGCCACCTGTTGATCTGAACCAGTGTGCCATGCGCGCCTACTCTCCCGCGGGCGCACCGTCCCCGGTCTTCAGATCCGCGCTCGCGAACGTGTCGGACGAGTGCCCACCATAGCGGGGAGACGGCGGAAGCCCAACGAGGAGCCGCTCGTCCAAGCCATGCGGTCCCTCGTCGTGGTACAACAGGTCGAGGTCGTGGCGCGGCACGTTCGCGTCGGCGGTCGAGGCGTGCAAGGCGCGCGCGAGCAGCATGGAGTCTCCCTCGGGAGACGGCGCACGCTATCCTGGAAACCCCGGAGCACTACCATGTCATCCCCCACCGAAGCCCCGCGCCCCAAGGCCGTGCTCGTCGGCGTGCAGCTTCCAGGCGTCACCGACGCGGAACACCGGTCGTCGCTGATGGAGCTCAAGCGCCTGTGCAAGACGCTCGGCTTCGAGGTCGTCGGCGAGGTGACGCAGAAGCGCAAGGGCCTCGGCGCTGCCGCGCTGCTCGGCGAGGGCAAGCTCGTGGAGCTGGCCGCCTGGACCGGCGGCACGGGCGTCGTCCCCACGGGACCCCCCGGCAAGAAGAAAGTGACCAGAGAAGACGAAGAGGAGGACGAGACCGAGCCGCTCCACCTCGACACGCCGCCCGCGCCCGCCGGGGAGCCGCGCGCCACCGTCGTCGTCATCGACCACGAGCTGTCGCCTCGCCAGCTCCGCCACATCGAGCGCGCGACCTCGGCCGCGGCGGTCCTCGATCGGACAGGCGTGATCATCGAGATCTTCCACCGGCACGCGTCGAGCCGACCGGCGCGCCTGCAGGTCGAGATCGCGCGGCTCACGTATGTGGCCCCCCGATTGCGCGAGACCGGCGGCGGCGAGCGCCAGCGCGGCGGCATCGGGCAGAGGGGCGCGGGGGAGTCCTCCGTGGAGCTCGATCGCCGCAAGATCCGCGACCGCATCTCCGAGCTCAAGACGGAGCTGGCCGCCATCGACGACGAGTCGAAGACGCGGCGGGCGAGGCGTCAGGAAGCGCTGCGCGTCGCGCTGGTCGGGTACACCAACGCGGGCAAGTCGTCGCTGATGCGCGCCCTCACCGGCTCGCAGGTGCTCGTCGCCGACAAGCTGTTCGCGACCCTCGACACCACCGTCCGCGCGCTGTGGCCCGAGGCTCGGCCGCGCATCTTGGTGTCGGACACCGTGGGTTTCATCAAGAAGCTTCCGCACGACCTCGTCGCCAGCTTCCGCTCGACGCTCGACGAGGCGCTCGAAGCGTCGCTGCTGCTCCAGATCGTCGATGCGGCCGACCCGGTCTTCCGCGCTCAGCTGCAGGTCACCCGCGAGGTGCTGGACGAGATCGGCGCCGGCGACGTGCCGTGGATCCTCGTCCTCAACAAGATCGACAAGGTCACCCAGACCGATCGGGAGGAGCTGTTGAAGGAGTTCCCGGCCGCGCTGCTCGTCTCGGCCAAGGACCCGGCGGATGTCGGGCGCGTGCGGGACGCGATCATCGGGGCCTTCGAGGCGAACATGACCGAGGTCGAGCTCGTCGTCCCGTACAGCGCAGGCAGCGCGATCGGCGAAATCCACAAGGTCCACGTGATCTCGGAGTCCTTCGAAGGGGACGGCGTGCGCTACCGAGTGAGGGCCACCGACGCCGCCATCGAGCGGATACGAGCGATGCTGCGCTAGAAGGCGCGGTCGATGCTCGGCTGTCACTCTTGCTGGTTGACAAGCGGATCGCGTCCGCCAATGAGCGGCACGCTCTCCTGCAATCGGGTCACGATCCCATGCCGGGATCACTCAGCCACCGTGTAACATAGGCCTCGACAAGGAGTGTGGATGCCAACCCTCAAGGAGATCCAGAAGTTCGTTCAGCGTCACCACGGATTCATCCCGAAGCCCGAGTGGATCAATCATGTCAAGGTGGTCTGGGGTCTGCCGACGCGCCAAGCGCCGAACCGCGCCGGGCGAGGTCGTCGGGTCGTGCCATTGCCACCCGACAAGCGTGAGGCGATCGAACAGGCCCTTCGGCACTTCGGTGTGACGCCCTCACCAGCCGGCGCCCCACGTCAACGCACCAAAACCGATTCACGTCCAACTGAGAGGAGGCGGTGATGCCCGCCACCAAACGCGCGCCGAGGCGCCGGAAGACCGCACGCAAGCGGGCCGCCCTGAAGAAGAAGGAGCAGAAGCGCCGCGCGCGCGCCAACGGCTGAGCGTGCCCCCGAGAGCCGGCTCCATCCTGCGGCCGCCGTAGGCGAGGCTCCCCTGGGGACATTCGTCAACTTCGCCCGTACCTGACGGATCCGGCTCGATCAGCCGGGTCACCATCGTCTTCGGCGCGGTGACCCGCTGACTAGCCCCTTGAGCGTCCGCGGTCTACCAGCCGTACCTGGGCGCTCGCCCATGAAACCTTGGGCCGGCCCCGGGCGGGGCCCGCCCGGGCTACGCCATGCCGGACATCCCGCCGCCGTTGCCGGAACCGCCCGGCCGCGGCTCGCGCTCGCCCAGGCTCTCCAGCACCCACTGGTTGAACTGGTGGCACCCGTGCTCCTGCGGGACGAAGTTGCCGTGCGCGAGCGGGCGGGCGTGGAGGCCCTCCTGCTGCCACTCGCAGTTCCGCGCGTCCTGGCGGTTCGTGAGGTCCCACAGCGCGACGTAGTGCTCGAGGTCGAACTCCGGGAGCTGCATGGCCTCGGGCTCGAAGAGCCAGTCGTAGATCATCCGCACGCTCTCGGGCCCGGTCGCCAGCATCTGGTGCGAGTTGACGTAGTCCGGGTGGACGTTCAGGAAGAAGTTCGGCCGGAACGTCGCCGACTGGTAGAGGTTCACCCGCTCCTCGTCCGAGAGGCCCCGGAACGGCGGAATGCGGGCCGTCCCGTCCATGGTGAGCGTCGCGGCGCCGGGCTTGTAGCGGGGCCGCGCCGACGCGAGCGGGTTGCCCGCCGCGTCGGTGCGGAGGCCCCACGCCCCGGCGTCCCAGAAGAGCGACGCGATCTCGCAGAGCTCCGGGTGGACCGGCGGGCAATGGAAGCACTCCGAGAAGTTCTCGAAGAGGAGCTTCCAGTTGGCCTTCACGTCCATGACGATCCGCTTCCCGATCCGGAGGTCCGCGAAGCCGTAGTTCCGGAACCGCTCCGGCAGGTCGCCGAGGGCCTCGTGTAGCGGCCCGGCCTGGTCCCCCGCGAGGTTCACGAAGATGAAGCCGCCCCAGGTCCCGAGGGCCACCTTGAAGAGGGAGTAGCCCGCCTTGTCGAAGTCCGGGCTCTCCATCTGCCGCGGCGTCCCGATGAGCTCCCCGTCGAGGCTGTAGGTCCACGTGTGATAGGGACACACGATGCTCCGGCCCGGGAGGCGGCCCTGTTCCTCGGTGCAGAGGATCGAGCCCCGGTGGCGGCACGTGTTGTGGAACGCGTGGAGCCGGCCCTCGAGATCGCGGACGACGACGACGCTCTGGGTCCCGATCCGGACGACCTTGTAGTCCCGCGGCGCGGGGATCTCCTCCTCGCGCCCGGCCATCACCCACATGCCGTACCAGAAGACCTCGAGCTCGCGCTCGTAGTGCTGGGGATCGTAGTAGTAGCGGGCGGGGATGCTGGGCTCGAGCTGGTTGAGCGCCGCCCGCCGCTGATGGTAGGTCGAGGCCTGCGACCCCTGCATAGGTCCTCCCGGGTTCCCGCGTCCGACGGCGCGCCCCGGGCCGGACCACCCGGCCGGGCCGCTCGCTGGCCTGCCTATTGTACGCGCGACCCGGCCCCGGCGCGCCGGGACGCGGTGCGGCCGGCGCGGGCATCGCCCGCGGGGGCCGGCGGCTGGTGCCGCAATCCGCCGTGGGGTATCGTCGGCGAGTCCGGCGTGGTGGCCGGCACATCACCGCAGGGAGACGAGGGCGCCATGTCGACGGAGCGGTCGCACAACTGGGAGGTGTCCGAACGGGCCGCCGAGCTCCACCGCTCGGCGCTCGTGTGGGACGATCACGGCGGGTTCGCCTACAGCACGGGCTCGGCCCTCCGGGACCTCGAGCGCTGGCGCACCTCGGGCATCGACTACCTCTCGATCAACGTGGGCTACGACGTAATGCCGTGGACCCTCGCCGTCGAGGCGGTGTCGCAGGACCGCCAGTGGATTCGCGAGCACCCGGAAACCTTCATCCAGGTGCGGACGACCGAGGACGTGCAGCGCGCCAAGCGCGAGGGCAAGCTCGCCGTGTCCTTCGACCTCGAAGGGATGGATGCGCTGAACGGCGACCTCGGCATGGTGGACGTCTACTACCGGCTCGGCGTCCGCCAGATGCTGTTCGCCTACAACCGGAACAACAAGGCGGGCGGGGGCTGCCACGACGAGGACGTCGGGCTCACCCCGTTCGGCCGCGACGTCATCCGCGAGATGAACCGGGTCGGGATGCTCGTCGACGGGTCCCACTGCGGGTACCGGACGACCATGGAGGCCATGGAGCTGTCCACGGCGCCCTGTATCTTCTCGCACTCGAACGCGCGGCGCCTCTGCGACCACGAGCGGAACATCCGCGATGACCAGATCAAGGCCTGCGCGGCCACCGGCGGCGTCATCGCGGTCACCGGCGTCGGCCGCTTCCTGGGGCCGAAGGGACCGGTCGTGGAGCACCTGGTCGAGCACGTCGACTACATGGTCGAGCTCGTCGGGCCGGACCACGTCGGCCTCGGCATGGACAGCGTGCTGAAGCAGAAGCCTCCGGGCGCGCCCTTCACGGGAAGTCGCGCCTACTGGCCGGAGCGCCAGTACCCCGACAGCGGCACGGGCTACGTCGACCCCGAGGCCTGGCCCCGCATCACGCAGGCGCTCCTCGACCGCGGCTACGGCGAGGCGGCCGTCCTCGGCATCCTCGGCGAGAACTTCCTCCGCGTCGCGACCCGCGTCTGGAAGTAACGCCGCGCCCGCGGCGGCGATGAGGTATCTCCCGTTCGCGCCCCTCGGACGCGATCTCTCCCGGCTCGTTCTGGGCACGGCCGGGTACGAGCAGGCGCCACTCGACGTCGCCCTCGACGTCTTCGACGCCTACCGGGAGCTCGGCGGCAACGTCGTGGACACCGGGCGCGAGTACGGGAACGCGGAAGCCATCCTCGGCCGATGGCTCCGCGAGCGGCGCGTGGGCGACGAGATCGTCGTCCTGACGAAGGGCGCCCACCACGACAACGACACGGGGCGGAGGCGCGTCAACCCGCGCGAGATCACGGAGGACCTCGACGAGAGCCTCCGGACCCTCGGCCGCCCGACGATCGACATCTACTGTCTCCACCGTGACGACCCGAACGTGGCGGTGGGGCCGGTCCTCGAGACGCTCGGCGAGCACCAGCGATCGGGACGCGTTCGCGTGCTCGGCGCCTCCAACTGGTCGACGGCGCGACTCGAGGAAGCGGGCCGGTACGCCGCCGACCACGGCCTCGACGGCTTTCGGTGCTCGAGCCCCGGCCTGAGCCTCGCCGCGCCCCGGGAGGCGCCCTGGCTCGACGCCGTCACGATTCACGAGCGGGCGGCCGGCGCGTGGTATGCCACGCGCCAGCTCCCGGTGTTCGCGTGGGCGTCGCTCGCCGGCGGGTTCTTCGCCGGGATCCGGAGCCCCGACGTCCTGCGCGTCTACGACACCGCCGACAACCGCGAGCGCCTCCGCCGCGCGGAGGCCCTCGGCGCGCGGCGGGGCGCGACGGCGAGCCAGGTCGCCCTCGCCTGGGTCCTCCACCAGCCCTTCCCCACCTACGCCCTGATCGGGCCGCGGAGCGTGGCGGAGCTCCGCGAGAGCGCGGCCGCGCTCGACCTCGCGCTCACGCCCGACGAGTCGCGCTGGCTCGACCTGGAGCAGCCGGACGCCGGCTAGCGGCGCGGACCGAGACGGCCGGGCCCGGCTTGGCTCGGACGGGCCGATCAGCCCTCGTACTTGAACGACACCTGCACGCGGGCGCGATAGGCGACGATCTTCCCGTTGTCGATCTTCACGTCGAGCTTCTGGACCTCCGCGATCCGGAGGTCGCGGAGGGACCGGGTGGCCGTCTCCACCGCGTTCTTGGTCGCGTCCTCCCACGAGCGCGGGCTGGTCCCGATGATATCGATGACTCGGTACACGCCCTCGCTGGATCCCTTCTTGGCCATCGTCATCCTCCTCGCTCCGCGCAACCCGCGGAACGGCCACGGACCCCAGACCCCGGAGTGGTTCGCCGCCCCAGCATAGCGCCGGTGCCCGCCGGCCGTCAGGCGCGCGGACGCCGCCCGCGCTCGGGCGACGGTATAATCCGACCCCGTGACCACCGTGGCGGCGTATCCGCGCAGGATCGAGCGGCGTGATCCTGTCTGGATTCCCCTCCAGGACGGGACGCGGCTCGCGGCCCGCGTGTGGCTCCCCGTCGACGCCGAGACGAGCCCGGTGCCGGCGATCCTCGAGTACCTGCCTTACCGCCGGCGCGAGGGCACCGCCGAGCGGGACGCGCTCACGCATCCCTACGTCGCCGGCCATGGCTACGCCTGCGTGCGGGTCGACATGCGCGGGAGCGGCGACTCCGACGGCGTCCTCACCGACGAGTACCTCCCGCTCGAGCAGGACGACGCGGTGGAGGTCATCGCGTGGCTCGCCGCCCAGCCGTGGTGCACAGGGCGGGTCGGGATGATGGGCCACTCCTGGGGCGGCTTCAACGCCCTCCAGGTCGCCGCCCGGCGGCCCCCGGCGCTCCGGGCGATCATCACGTCGTGCTCGACCGACGACCGCTACGCGGACGACATCCACTACATGGGCGGGGCGCTCCTGCTCGACAACCTCCGCTGGGCGTCGACGATGTTCGCCCACAACTCGCGCCCGCCGGACCCGGCGGTCGTCGGCGACCGCTGGCGGGAGCTGTGGCTGGCCCGCCTCCGCGGGAGCGGCCTCTGGCTCGACACGTGGATCCGCCATCAGCGGCGCGACGCGTTCTGGCGGCAGGGCTCGGTGTGCGAGGACTTCGCGGCGATCGAGTGCTCGGTCTTCGCCGTCGGCGGATGGCTCGACGCCTACACGAACGCGGTCCCCCGGCTGATGCAAGGGCTCGCCGGGCCGCGCCAGGCGCTGATCGGCCAGTGGGCGCACCGCTATCCCCACATGGCGCTGCCCGGTCCCGCCGTCGGCTTCCTCCAGATTGCCCTCCGATGGTGGGATCGATGGTTGAAGGACCGCGCGCCGGCGCCCGACGGCGAGCCACCGCTCCGGATCTGGATGCAGGACAGCGTCCCCCCGGCGCCCCACCACGAGACCCTGCCGGGCCGCTGGGTCGGGGAGCGCGCGTGGCCCTCGGCGCGCATCACACCGCGACGCTACGTCCTCCACCGGGGGCGCCTCGCGCAGGAGCCCGGTCCCGAGGCGCCGCTCACGCACCGGTCGCCGGAGAGCGTGGGCGTCTACGCGGGGCGCTGGTGCCCCTATCAGCTCACCCCCGACCTGCCGCTCGACCAGCGGTTCGAGGATGGGGGCGCGCTGACGTTCGACACCGATCCCCTGCCGGAGCGGCTCGAGATCCTGGGCGCGCCGGTGGCCGATCTCGAGCTCGCCGTGGATCGCCCCGTGGCGCTCCTCGCCGCGCGCCTCTCCGACGTCGCGCCCGACGGCGCGGCCACGCGCGTCAGCTACGGTCTCCTGAACCTCACGCACCGGGAGAGCCACGCGCACCCGACGCCGCTCGAGCCCGGCCGCCGCTACCGCGTGCGCCTCCAGCTCAACGACCTCGGCCAGGCCTTCCCCGCCGGGCACCGGGTCCGGCTCGCGCTGTCGACCGCCTACTGGCCCACCGCCTGGCCGGCGCCCGAGCCGGTGACGCTGACCCTCTACGCCGGCGCGAGCGCGCTGACGCTCCCCGTGCGCCCGCCGGACCCGGCCGACGCCGCGCTCCCGCCGCTGCCGCCGGTCGAGACGGCGCCGCCGCTCCCCGTGACGGCCTTCGAGCCGCCGCGCACCGAGCGCGTCGTCCACCACGACGCCCTCACCGGCGCGGTCACGCTCGACTGGGTCCAGGACAGCGGGCGCCATCGGTACGACGACATCGACCTCACGGTGCACTCCGTGGCGGCAGACCGCTTCACGATCCGGCCCGATGATCCCCTGTCCGCGCGGGCCGAGGTCGCCTGGACGGTGCGCCTCTCGCGCGGCGACTGGCGGGTGGAAACCCGGACCCGGACGGTCCTGACGGCGACCCGGGACACCTTCGATCTCGTCGCGACGCTCGAGGCCCGCGAGGGCGACGCGCCGTTTCACGCGGAGCGCTGGGAGCGGTCGATCCCGCGCGACCTGGTCTGACGGCAGGAGGCACGGCATGCCCGACGCGCTGAAGCTCGCGCTCTTCGGCCTCCACCGGGGCAGCAGCGTCGATCCCGAGACGCTGGCCCGCCGCGCGCGCCGGGCCGAGGACGTCGGCTTCGAGTCGCTCTGGGTGGGCGATCACGTCGCCCTCCCGGTGGACGCGCCCGACAACCCGGCCACGCAGCCGCGCCTCGAGGCGGTGGTCACGCTCGCGCACCTGGCGGCCCTCACGCGTCGCGTGCGCCTCGCCGTCGGCGTCATCGTGCTGCCGCAGCGCCAGCCGGTCCTCCTCGCGAAGCAGCTCACCTCCGTCGACGTGCTGTCGGGGGGGCGGCTCATCGTCGGCCTCGGCGTCGGCTACCTCGAGCCGGAGCTCACCGCGCTCGGCGCCTCGCTCGCGGACCGCGGCGCCCGCACCGACGAGTACCTCCGCGCGATGCGCGCCCTCTGGGACGAGCCGACGCCCGCGTTCGCGGGCCGCTTCGTCGCGTTCGCCGGCGTCATCGAGCGCCCGCGCCCCGTGCAGCGGCCGCATCCGCCCATCGTGGTCGGCGGGCACTCGCCCGCCGCGCACCGCCGGGCGATCGAGGCCGCGAACGGCTGGTACGGGTGGGAGCTCGGGCTCGAGGAGACCGCCCGGGCGCTGGGCGAGCTGCGCGACGCGGCGCGACGTCACGCGCGCCCGGCCGCGCTCGGCCCGCTCGAGATCACGATCACGCCGCCCCGCCTGGTGGACCGCGACACGGCCCGCCGCTACGCCGACCTCGGCGTGCACCGTCTCGCGATCCAGCCCCACACCATGGACGGTGGCGCGATCGACGAGCTCATCGAGACCGTCGGCGACACCCTCGTCGGCCGGCTCTAGGGGTCTTGCGAGCGCGGGGGCCGCGCCCTATGATCCGGCGCGAGGCCGCCCGCCGATGACCCGCCCGAGCGATCCGAAGTCCGTGTCCGGCAAGACGACCGCGCCCGAGCGCCGGGTCCCGCTGGTCGTGGTCGGTGCCGGCCCCGCCGGCGTCGCGGCGGCGACGGCGGCGGCGCGCGCCGGTGTCTCGGTGCTCCTCCTCGACGAGCATCCGCTCGACCCCGAGCTCATGGCCATGGACGTCCCGCTCTACTTCGGTCAGCGGATGAGCGCGGCGGTGCGGGACCGGGGCGTCATGCTCGAGCGCGTCGTCCGGACGAATCCCGGGCTCGAGGCGGCCATCGAGGCCGGCGTCGACGTCGAGCTCGGCGTCTCGGTGTGGGGCGCGTTCCAGCCCGGGCCCGTCCTGCAGGAGCTCGGCGGCCCGTGCCTCGGCGTCGCGGACCAGACGCGCTCGTGGCTCCTTGGCTACGACCGGTTGATCGTCGCCGCCGGCGCCCGCGATCTCGGCCTCGCGTTCCGGGGCTGGGAGAAGGCCGGCACCATGGGCGCCGCGGGCGCCCTCGCGCTCCTCGCGCGCTACCAGGCCTGCGCCGCGCGCCGCATGGTCGTCCTCGGCTCGGGCCCGCTCGGGCTGGCCGTGGCCGCGCTCGCCCGGACGCGCGGCATCGAGGTGCCGGCGATCGTCGAGGTCGGGCCCGCGCTCCGGTGCGACGCGGCCGAACAGGAGCGTCTCGAGCGCGAGGGCACGCGCTTCTATCCGCGCCACGTCGTCGCCGCGGCGCTCGGCGCGCGCGACGAGCTGGAGGGCGTCCGGCTCGCGGCCCTCGACGGAGATCTCCGCCCTGTCGCCGGGCGGGAGGTGGACATCGCGTGCGACACCGCGTGTCTCGCCATCGGCCTCGTGCCGCAGGTCGAGCTGCTCCAGCTCCTCGGATGCCGGCTCGCCTTCCGCTCCGAGCGGGGCGGCTGGGTTCCCGAGGTCGACGCGACGCAGCGAACGAGCGTCCCGGAGGTGTACGCGGCCGGCGACGTCACCGGCGTCGACGAGCGCGCGGTGACGTCACCCGACCGCGCCCAGGCCGAGGGTCGCCGGGCGGGGCTTGCCGCCGCCGCCGCGCTCGGCGCGATCGCTCCGGACCGCCTGGAGGCCCTGTTGCGCGAGACTCCGCCGCCCGCGGCCCTGAGCGGTCCGCGCGCCCACGACTACTGGCGCCAGTGGATCCGCGCGACGGGCGCGGCGGCCGGCGGCGAGATCCTGGCCTGCCAGTGCGAGGAGGTGACGCGGAGCGAGCTGGTCGGAGTGCAGCCGCCGCGCTATCTCGGCGCCGCCTCGCCGACCATGCGCGCCCGGAACATCGGGAGCCTGAGCCAGGACGGCCCGATCAATCCCGACCAGGTGAAGCGTCTGACGCGCGCGGGCATGGGACCCTGCCAGGGGCGGCGCTGCCGGGAGCAGGTGGCGCTCATCCTGGCGGAGGCGGGCGACGTGCCCGTCGACACGATCCCGCTCGCGAGCTACCGGCCGCCGGTGCGGCCGCTCCCCCTCTCGGTGCTCTGGCCGCACGACGAGCCGGCGTCGATGCGCGAGCACTGGGTGAGCTGGTTCGGGATCCCGACCCAGTTCGCGCCGCACTGGGCGGGCGACCCGGACATGACCGTCATGCTCGACGTGCCGGGCGCGACGCCGGTCGAGTGAGGACAGGATGAGCGACCTGCGCGGCGCGAGCGTCGTGGTGGTGGGAGGCGGCGTCACCGGCCTCAGCAGCGCCTGGTGGCTCGCGCGGGCGGGCGTCGACGTCCTGGTCCTCGAGGCCGGCATCGTCGGGTGGGAGGCCTCGGGGCGGAATGGCGGCGGCGCGACCCACGTCTACAGCCCGCTCGGCGTCGAGGAGCAGCGGCTCTGGCCCCAGATGGACGAGCTGCTCGGCTATCCCACCGAGCACATGCCGCACCGGATCCGCATCGCGCTGACGTCCGACCAGCTCACGCTCTACCGGGCCAACGCGCGGATCGCCGCCGATCGCGGCTTCCCCATCGAGCCGCTCGACGCCAAGCAGATCAAGGAGCTCGTGCCGATCGTCGGCGACAACGTGGTGGGCGGCCTCTACCTCCACTTCGGCGGCCACGCGAATCCCCAGCGCACCGTCCAGGCCTACGCGTGGGCACTCCAGGACCTCGGCGGCCGCATCCGCCAGCACACGGCGGTCACCGGCTTCCGGATGGCCGGCGGGCGCGTCACCGCCGTCGAGACCGCCGCCGGACTCGTCGGCGCGGACACGGTCGTCCTGGCGGCGGGGCCCCAGACCGATCGGCTGGCCGCCATGCTCGGCGTCCGCGTGCCGCTCGCGCCGTCGCGGGTCGAGATGATCTGCACCGAGCCCTTGCCGCTCATGAAGGTGGGCGGGGTCGACGGGAACGGCCTCTATGGCCGGCAGACGCGCCGCGGCAACCTCGTCTACGGCGGCGGCCCCCACGAGTGGCTCGACCAGACGGACCTCGCCGCCGCGGCGGGCGCGAAGCCGACGACGCCCCTCCTCCGGAGCCTCGGACGCCGGCTGGCCGAGCTCTTCCGCGGGGCCGCCCACATGCGCGTCATCCGGAGCTGGGCGGGCATCGTCGAGAACACGCCCGACGGTCTGCCCATCATCGATCGGCTGACCCAGCCGGCCAACGTCGTCCTCGCGACGATGTCGAGCGTCGGGTTCGGGCTCTCGCCGGCGTCGGGGCACGCGATCAGCGAGCTCGTCCTCCACGGCGAGTGCCGCTTCGCCAACCTCACCGCCCTCCGGCTCGGCCGCTTCGCCGACACGCCGCCCGACTGGCGGACGCGGCTCGGCTGGCTGCCCGCGGCGACCGAAGTCCAGGTCTGAGCCCGTGAAGGCCGCGGTCTGTTACGAGGCGGGGAAACCCCTCGTCGTCGAGGACGTCGTCCTCGACCCGCCGAAGGCGGGCGAGGTGCGGGTCCGCGTCGGCGCGTGCGCCATCTGTCACAGCGACGTGCACCTCGTCCGCGGCGACTGGGCCGGCTGGACCAGCACGCCGCCCCCCGTGGTGGCGGGCCACGAGGCCGCGGGGACGGTCACCGAGGTCGGCCCGGGCGTCACGCGCGTCCGGCCGGGGGACCACGTGGTCGTGTCGCTCCTCCGCACGTGCGGCGCCTGCGTCCCGTGTCTCTCCGGCGCGGCCTATCTCTGCGAGGGGAGCTTCGCCCTCATGACGGAGCACCGCCTCCACACGCGCGCCGGCCGGCCGCTCAACGCCGGGATCCGCGTGGCGGGATTCGCGGAGGCGGTGGTGGTGGAGCAATCGCAGCTGGTGCCCGTCCCGCGAGAGCTCGGCCACGACCGGGCGTGCCTCCTGGCGTGCGGCGTGATCACCGGGGTCGGCGCGGTGCTGAACACCGCCGAGCTCGTGCCGGGCAGCAGCGCCGTGATCATCGGCGCGGGCGGCGTCGGCGTGAACGCGATCCAGGGCGCGGCCCTGGCCGGGGCGACGCCCATCATCGCGGTCGACGTCCTGCCGGCGAAGCTCCCGGTCGCCCGGAGCTTCGGCGCCACCCACGCGGTGGACGGCCGTCAGCCCGACCTGCCGGCGCGCGTGCGCGAGCTCACCGGCGGCCGCGGCGCGGACTACGTCTTCGTGACCGTCGGCGCCCCGGCCGCGGTGACCCAGGCGCTCACGCTCGCCCGGCGCGGCGGGACGGTGGTGCTGGTCGGGATGCCGCCGGCGGGGGCCACCGCGCCGATCCCCATCGGCGACTTCGCCGGGAACGGGCTCCGCCTCCTGGGCAGCAACATGGGCTCGACCCGCCTCGGCGTGGACGTGCCCCGGCTCGTCGCGCGCCATCAAGAGGGCCGGCTCAACCTCGACGGGCTCATCACCGCCCGCTACCCGCTCGAGCGGATCAACGAGGCGATCGAGGCGATGGAAGGCGGTCAGGCGCTCCGGAACGTGATCGTGTTCCCGGCGGCGGACGGGCCGTGACGGGCGCCGGGGACGCCGGCGGCGCGCTCGCGCGCACGCTCCCCGGGCGCTTCTACCACGACCCCGCGATCTGGCAGCTCGAGCAGGCGCGCCTCTTCGGCCGGCTCTGGGTGTGCGTCGGGCGCGCCGACCAGTTCCCCGCCACGGGCCACTACCGGACGGTGCGCGTCGGGGAGGAGAGCGTGCTGGTCGTCCGGGGCGAGAACGGCGCGCTCCGCGCGTTCCTCAACGTGTGCCGCCACCGCGGCGCCCGGCTCTGCCCGACCGAGCGAGGCCAGACGCGGACGCTCCAGTGCCGCTACCACGCGTGGACCTACGGCCTCGACGGCCGCCTCCTCCGCGCGCCGGGGCTCCAGGACTCGGCGGCGTTCGACAAGGACGCGTTCGGGCTGGTCCCCGTGACCCTCGAGACCTGGGAAGGGCTCGTGTGGGTGAACCTCGTCGAGAATCCCCCGCCGCTCGCGGACCAGCTCCTTCCGCAGCTGGCCGCGCGGCTCGGCGACGCCGACCGCCTGGCCGCCTATCGGATCGGCACGCTCGCGGTCGGCCGCACCCTCGAGTACGAGGTGCAGGCCAACTGGAAGGTGATCGTGGAGAACTTCATGGAGTGCTACCACTGCGCGCCGATGCATCCGGAGCTCGTGCGGCTCCTCCCCGCGTTCCGGAACGGCGCGACCCAGGAGTACGGGCTCGGCACGCGCCTCGCCGACGACGCCGAGGGGCTGACGATGAGCGGGCGGGCCCCGGCGCCGCCGTTCCCGGGCCTGACCCCGGGTCACGAGCGGCACTACTACGGGATGGTCGTGCGTCCGAACATGCTGCTGAACCTCCTCCCGGACCACGTCATCGTCCACACGCTCACCCCCCTCGCGCCCGACCGCTCCCGGGTCACCTGTGACTGGCTCTTTGCGCCGGAGGTCGTCCAGCGGCCCGGGTTCGACCCCGAGGACACGGTGGGCCTGTTCGACCGGGTCAATCGCCAGGACTGGGAAGTGTGCGAGTGGGTCCAGGCCGGCGTCCGGTCGCGCGCCTTCGCCGCCGGCGGCGTCTACGTCCCGATCGAGCGGCACATCCGCGGGTTCAACGACTGGGTGCTCGCCGAGCTCGGCCTGCCTCCGGACCAGCCGTAGCGGCGGAAGGACCGGCGTCCCCGACCTGCGGCCCCGCGCCTCGAGCGCATGGGCGTCGTCGGCAGCGCCTTCGCGCACGTGATTCCTCTCCCCTGGCTCTGGATCCCGGTCACCGTCGGGGCCGCGTTCGCGCAGACCCTGCGGAACATGGCCCAGCGCCATCTCACGGGCCCCCTCGGGACCCTCGGGGCCACGCTGGTGCGCTTCCTCTACGGCCTGCCCTTCGCCGCGCTGTGGCTCGCCCTGGCGCTGCGCATCGGCGAGGGTCCGCTCCCGACGCCGACCCGCGCGTTTGTCGGCTGGGTCCTCGTGGGCGCCGTCTGCCAGATCACGGCCACCGCACTCCTCTTGCGCGTCATGGCCGAGCGCACCTTCACCCTCGGCGTGGCGTACTCCAAGACGGAGATCATCCAGGTCGCCGGGTTCGGGCTCGCGTTCCTGGGCGACCGGGTGTCCGGCGGCGCGGCCACGGCCATCGCGCTCGGGACCGTCGGCGTCCTGCTCCTGTCCCCCGCGGACCGGCAGCGGCCCTGGCAGAGCTTGCTGGCGGGGTGGGCGACCCGGTCCGCCGTGCTCGGCCTCCTCTCCGGCACGGGCTTCGGGCTGGCCGCGGTCGGCTTTCGCGGCGCGTCGCTGGCGCTGGGCGGCACCTCGTTCCTGGTGGCGGCGGCCTACACGCTCGTGGTGGCGCAGGCCCTCCAGACGCTCCTGCTCGGAACCTGGCTCGCGCTCCGGGCGCCCGCCATCGTCATCGCGGTCCTCCGGGCCTGGCGCGTGTCGATCCTGGCGGGGCTCATGGGCGCCGTCGCGTCCGGCGGCTGGTTCACCGCCATGACCATCGAGCCGGCCGCCCACGTGCGGACGCTGGGGCTGATCGAGCTCCTCTTCAGCTACGTGATCTCGCGCCGGGTGTTCCGCGAGCGACTCACCGGCCGCGAGTTGGCCGGCGTCGCCGTCCTGACGCTGGCGCTCGTCGTCATGACGCTCTGGCGCTGAGGCGCCGCGCTAGGGAACGCCGGCCTTCTCGAGCCAGGGCGCGAAGCGCGACTGGAAGTCGCGCACGTCGTCCTGGGCCTCGCGATCGCCCTCGGCCAGCGCCTCGGCGACGCGGAGGCATTCGGCGACCATCGCGTGGTCGTTCACGCTCGCGAAGGCCTCGCCGGCCCGGAGCACCCCGGTCAGCGACCCCGCGCGCCGCCCCAGCGTGAACGCCTGGGCGTAGAGCGCCTGCGCCTCGACGTCGCGCCGGAACCCGGCGCGGGCGCCGATCCGCCGATAGGCGTCGCCCGCGGCCAGGATGTCTTCCCAGCGGCCGGAGGCGAGGGCGGCGCGCCGTCCCGCTCGCCAGACCCTGAGCGCCCCGGCGATGTCGTCGCGCGAGAGCGCGGCGTCGATGGCCACGGCGCGATCCGTCCACTCCACCGGGCCCGGGAACGGCAGGCGTGCGAGGTGCCGCGCCTCGGCGAGCCCCGCCGCCACCGTCAACGCCACGGCCGCGAGGACCGCCAGCGACCGCCGCCGCGGGAACGTCGGGCTCACGGCCGGTCAGGCTGGAGGAGCTGCCGCATCTCGTCGCGAAGCGCGGCCATCCGCGCCTTGACCGCCGCCGCCTGGGCGAGCTGCTCCGGCGTCAGGAGCGCGCGCACCTCCATGGCCGTCTGGGCGCTCTCCTGCAGCAGCTGGTCCCGCAGCTGGCCGATCCGCTGGAGGACGGGCTGGAGATCCGCGCCCTGCACGGCGCCCGACGCGAACAGCTTGTCGGCGAGCTCGTCCTGCACCTGCCGCAGCTGGTCGGTGAGGCTCCGGAGCGCCGGCCGGTGCGCGGCGAGGATCTCGCGGACCCGCGTCTGCTGGTCCGGCGTGAGGCGCGCGCCGCGCAGGAGGAGCGGCAGCCGCAGGCCGTCGGCGTACCCTCCCATCCGGTCCCACTCGCCGCGCATCATGGGCCCCTGGGGGCCCGGCGGCCCCGTCGGTCCCGACCCCTGGGCCGCGGCGACGCCCGCGCCCGCCACGATCAGCCCGACACCGAGCACCATCGCCCGCACCAACCGTCCGTGTCGCATCCTCGTGCCCTCCCGCCGGGAATCCGTCCCGGGCCGTTCGTGAGTGCTTCAGAGCGTGACGTCGACGGCGGACCCGCCGCACCGCGCATCGAGCCCGTGGCCGGGCTCGCACGCGGCCTCGCCGTCGAGGAGCGACCCGAGCTCCGCGAGCGCGTCGGGCGCCGGCGTCGCGGGATCGCCGCCGATCGAGAACATCGCCATGGACACGTCCTGGAGGAGCCGCGTCGCCTCCGCCGTCTCCACGGCGCGGCTCGTCGACGGAGCAGGCGGCGCGGGCCACCGGCCGCCCGGCGCCCCGAGGAGCGCCGCCGCCAGGGCCAGCCCGGCGGCGACGGCCGGCCACGCCCGGCGGGGCGCGGCGGGCGCGGCGATCCGCGGCGCGACGCTCTCGCCGAGCGCGGCGGCGATCTGCCGCACGTCCCGGCGGAGGCGCGCGGCCCGCGCCGCGCACGCGTCGCACTGGTCGGCGTGCGCCTGCTGCGACGTCGTCCCGCCGCCCACGTGCAGGCTGAGGAGGTTCCGCTCGGACAGGCATCGGCTCATGGCGTCCCTCCAAGGGCCAGACGCAGACGACGGATCGCGCGGAAGAGATGGCGCTTCACGCTGCCGGCGCTCACGCCGAGCGCCGTGGCCACCTCGTACGTGCTCCAGTCCTCGAGGTGGCGGAGCACGAAGACCTCTTGCTGGCGCGGCGGCAGCGTCCGGAACGCTTGCCAGATGCGCGCGCGGGTCTCCCCGTCGATGGCGAGCGTCTCCGCGCTCGGCCAGTCGGCGGCGAGCCGGAGCTCGTCGACCGGCACCGTGCGGCGGCGAAACCGCGGCCACCAGCCGGCCCGCCGCCGGTCGCGGCAGGCGTTGACCGCCACCCGCGTGAGCCATCGTCCCCAGTCGCGCGGCGCCTCGCCGCTCCGGACGCTGGCCGTCGCCCGCAGGAAGACCTCCTGCACCACGTCGGCCGCTTCCTGGGGATCGCGCAAGAGGAGCCCGCAGAGCCGGCGGAGCCGGCCGTAGTGGTCGACGAATCCCTCGTGCGGGGGCGCGTCCGGCGCGAGGACGGAGCCGGCGGTGATACCCATCTCTGTAGGATCTGACGAACGAGACCGCGAATCGGTTGACCGGGCGCGGATCGGGACTGCCAGGCTGGCAGTCCGGCGGACGGGCTGCGGGCAGGGCGGGCCGTTCGGCCGGCCGACTCAGCGTGTCAGCCGGCCGCGGGGACGCGCGGATCCCCGCGGCCGGGTCGGGCTCAGGCGCCGGGACGGCGCCGGTAGGTCAGGCCGTAGGCGAGGTTGTCCTGGCGGAGCCGCTTGTCGGTCCCGAACAGGATGTGCTTCGACATGTCGGGCGAGTACCGACTCGCCGGCGGTCGGCGACCGAGCCCCTCCGCGAGGCCGCGCACGTGGTGCGGACCGGCGCCGCAGCAGACGCCGAGGTAGCGGACCCCGAGGTCGTAGGCGTCCTTGCCGAACTGTGCGATCTCGTAGCGGTTACAGACGAAGGGATCGAGGGCCGCCGGGAACGGGCGGTTGTCGGGGATGAGCTTGCAGTTCGGATCCGTGAGCGACTGGAAGGTGGGCTCGGCGGGCGTGGTGCGGTACGGCACCGGGAGCCCGGCCACGTGGCAGCGAACCGCGGCCCGGATCTCCCGGAGGAGCGGCATCATGGTGTCCGGGCCCCGCGAGCAGTTGAGCCCCACCACCTCGGCGCCGGCCGCCTCGAGCTTCCGGGCCGCGTCGGCGACGCTCCCGCCCTCGCGCATCCGCCCCTCGCGGGGCACGGCGAGCGTGATGACGGCGGGCTTGCCGGAGCGGCGGATCGCCTCGAGGGCCAGGAGCGCCTCGCCGGTCCAGCTGTAGGTCTCGCCGACGAAGAAGTCGACGCCCGCGTCCATCGCCCAGTCGATCTGCTCGTCGAAGATCCGGCGGGCTTCCTTGTGTGATTTCGCGTCGTCGGGCCCGTAGATGCTCGTGTTGCAGATGTTGCCCGCCAGGAGGGTCCCCGTCTCGCGCGCGACCTTCTTGGCCAGGCGGAGCGCGGTCCGGTTGATCCGCTCGAGGTCGCCCTCGCGCCCGATGATCCGCATCTTGGCGCGGTGCGCGTAGTACGTGAACGCCTCCACGACGTCGGAGCCCGCGTGCACGAAGTCGCGGTGGAGGCCCTCCACGAGATCGGGGTGCTCGAGGACGACCTCGGGCACGAAGGCGCCGGCCTGGAGGTAGCCGCGGCGCTCGAACTCGAAAAGGTAGCCCTCGGCGCAGATCACGGGGCCCTTGGCGAGCCGCTCCATGAGCCCGAGCGGCTTCTTGGCAGGGGCCTTCGTCGCCTTCCCGGTCTTCGAAGCCTTCTTGGCCTTCGTCTTCGTCGCCATGTCGTCCTTCCTCTCTCGCGGGCGAGAGCGGTCTAGTGCGTGAGGGGTGGATCCGCCGCCGTCGCGCGCGGCAGCGGGGCGCCGTCCCGGAAACGTGACCAGCGGAACGGCGCGAGGTCCCATCCCGGAGCGTGGCCCTCCAGGACCACCTGGGCCAGGATGTCGCCGACGGCCGGCGCGTGCTTGAAGCCGTGTCCGCTCCAGCCGAAGTTCACGAAGAGCCCCGGGCGCTCCGGCACCGGCCCCAGGACCGGCTCGTGGTCGGGCGTGTTGTCGTAAACCCCGGAGTAGCCGCCCATGGAGAGCCCGTGCTCCATGGCGGGGAAGCGCTGCGCGATCAGCTCCGCGTTCCGCACGACCTCGCCCGGATCGGCGCCCTCGTTGTAGTGGTCGGGGTCGACGACCTCCTCGTAGGCGAAGAACCCGTGGATCGTGAGGTTCCCCGTCTCAGGCCGCATGTAGGTGAAGTGCGGCCGGTCGAGGATCGCGGGGTGGGAGCCGAGGTCCGGAGGCCGGCGGAAGAAGCACATCTGGTGGCGCGTCGGCGCGACCGGCGCGTCGATGCCGAGCGGCGCGAGGAGGCGTCCGGCCCAGAGCCCGGCGCAGACGACGACCGCGGGCGCATGGATCTCGCCGCTTGCCGTGCGGACACCGGTCACCCGATCGTCCGCGGTCAGGAGCGCCTCGACCGGCGTGTACTGGACCACCGTCGCCCCCAGCTCGCCCGCCCGAGTCGCGAAGGCATTCGTCGTCATCGCCGCGTCGGCGTAGCCGGATTCCGCCTCGTAGGCAGCGAGCGCCACGTCGTCGACCGCCATCGCCGGGACGAGCGCCTGCGCCTCGGCGGGAGTCTGGACGACGACGTTCGCGCCGAGGGTCCGCGCCCGGCCAACGTTCGCGCGGAGGTTGTCCGCGCGGTCCGGCCCCACGAGCCACAGGATCCCCACCTGGCGGAACCCGGGGTCCCCGCCGCCGATCCGCTCCGCCCAGTGCTGGAACATCGTCGCCGAGGCGTTCGCCGTGCGGGTGAGGAAGTCCATGGCGTAGAACCGACGGACGAGGGCCGACGAGCGGCCGGTCGGCCCCGAGGCCAGGAACTTCCGCTCGACGAGGACCACGCGCCGCGCGCCGCGGCGCGCGAGGTGATACGCGACGCTCGCACCGTGGACGCCGCCGCCCACGACGACCACGTCGGCGGCGCGCGGAAGGTCCGCCATCGCCCTTACCAGTTGCGGTCGCCGGTCGCGAACCGCGGCGCGTCGGCGGACTTTGGCTTCACCCCCGCCATCTCCTCGAGGGTGCGGCTCGTCGGGATCCCGGGGTGCCGATCGAGGATGCGCCGCTTCATCGCGGCGCGGAACGGGCGAGGCGCCTCACGAGCTCAGACCCAGGGCGAGTGGCTGCCGGAGGCGCCGAACGTGCGGCCGGCCGCGTACCGGTCGAGCGCGAAGGGCTTGAGGTCGGGCACGTCGTCGCCCATGAGGAGGCGCGCGACCAGCTTGCCGGCCCCCGTCATCTTGAACCCGTGATTCGAGTCCGCGATCATGAAGACGTTCGGCGCCACCCAGTCGAAGACCGGGACGTTGTCGGGGGTGAACGCGCCGATGCCGCCGTTCCGCCGGTCGCGGAAGTGCGGGCGGCATCCCTTGAAGCGCGACATCGTCTGCCCCATCGCCGCGCAGAAGTAGTCGGCGAACCACGGCTCCGCCTGGTACTCGTCGTTCGCGTGGCCGTACGGGTCGGTGACCGCGACCGGCCCGAGCTTGACGGGCGTGGTGCCCCCCTGGAGACCCGGGCGGTCCATCCGCTCGTTGCCGTTCTTGAAGTAGACGTAGGTGAAGTCCTTGATCGGGCGTCCCGTGGCGGGATCGACCACGGGCTCCGAGGTCTCGACGTGGAGCACCGGCGGGTTCAGGCCGGCGGCCGTCACGTAGGGCTCGTCGCAGTACACCTCGCCTTCGAGGAGCCGCCAGTACGTCCACATGTCCTTGGTCTCGACGGCGCCGTCGGGATAGCGGCACGCAACCTGCGCGGGCTTCCCGAGCATGGCCCAGTGCTTGGGCGTCCAGGCGCCGAGACCCCAGACGACCACGTCGCAGGCGATGCGTCCCTGGTCGGTGAGCACCGCGCGAACGCGGCCCCCCTCGACATCGTAGCCCGTGACCTCCACCCCGGGCAGGACCTGGACCCCGTGGAGCGCGCACTTCCCCGCGAGCCCGGCCACCGCCTGGCGGGTTCCCGCGTAGCCGCTCACGCGCTCGTGGAGCGCCAGGCCAACATGGGAGGTGTTGAAGTCGGGCCAGATGCGCCGGACGAACCGCCGGGCGTCCTCGCCCGCGTAGAGGTCCGAGGGGTAGCCGGCCGCGTTCTGGCTCTTCCAGACGCGCTCGTAGGCCGGGAGGTTCTGCTCCTCGTCGACGCCGACGTAGCCGACCTGCTGGAACCCGAGCGCGACCGGATCGTAGGTCCACACGTCCACGCTGTGACGGAGAATCGCGTGGAGCGGCTCGGTCATGTAGAGGTTCCGCACGCAGCCACAGGCGATGCCGGACGCCCCGGCGCCGACGCCGGTCTTGTCGAGCACCACGACGTCCGCGCCCGAGCCGCGGCGCCGTCGCTCGAGCTCCATCGCGAGGTGCCAGCCGGTGCTGAGGCCGTGGATGCCGGCGCCGATGACGACGGCGTGAACGCTCGTCGGGAGCGGACTCATGCGGACCTCCGGGGTCGCGGGTCGCCCGAGGGGGCCCGACCTCTGTACCATTCGCCTCCGGCCCCGTCAAGCCAGGACGCTCGCGACGACGTCAGTCGCCGCGGTCCGGGAAGAGCGCGCGCCACGCCTCGGGCGCGCCCGCCAGGAGGGTGAGCCCGTCCGGCGCCGGCGGGTCGCACGGGGCGGCCTCCACCGCGCGCGCCACGTCCGCGGCGGCCGGGGAGAAGTACGCGCGGACCTCGCAGTGGAGGCGACCCTCCGACTCGTGACGGACGAAGACCGCCAGGTCCCGGGGACCCCCGGCCCGCGCGCGCGCCGACCGGACGAGCGCGCCGATGCGGTCGAGGGGCTCCCCGGCCAGCAGGGGATCGCCGAGGCCCTTCGAGAACCACCGACTCACGGGCGGCGCGCCGACGCGCGTGGCTCTACGCCCACGGGACCGGGCCGCCCCAGCGATCGAGGTACGTCGTCTCGCTCGTCGGGCGGCGGCGGCTGCCCCCGAACCGCGCGCCGGGCCCCGGGTAGCCGAGCGGGATGCAGAAGTGGAAGGCGACCGGCGCGGGGATCCCGAACAGCGCATACACGCGCTCCATGACCGAGGGATGCAGCGTCGTCGGAATCGACCCGATCCCGAGGGCGCGCGCCGCCAGCATGAGGTTCTGGCACGCGGGCAGGATCGAGTTCGCCCAGCCCGGCGGCTCGGCGAACGCGAGCACGACGCACGGCACGTCGCGCATGTGGTCGGCGAGCCCCGCCGCGGCCCGGTAGTTCGCGTGCTCGGGCGGGATGTCCTCGGGCCCCGTCCAGCCGAACTCGTCCCGGCGCTTCGCCCACCACGCCTCGCGGTAGAGCGCCCCGAACCGGACGAGGCGGTCGCGGTCCGTGATGACCAGGAACCGCCCGATCTGGCGGTTGCCCCCGTTCGGCGCCCGCACCGCGGCCTCGAGCACGAGCCGCAGGTCCTCGACCGGAATCGGATCGGGCCGGAAGCGCCGGATCGAGCGCTGGGTGAACATCGCCTCGCCCATCGACATGCCGAGCTGCGCCGGATCCATGGTCGTGCCCGCCTCCTTCGCGTGAGAGGGTCGTCCGGAGCGCGCCCGGGACGCCGCCCGTCCTTGACGGCCGCGCGCGGCCCATGATACGGGCTTGTACGCACCCCGCGCGACCACCGATGGAGACCTTCGCCGAGACGCTGGCGACGTTCGCCGCCGGGCTCCGGCCCGCCGGCCTGCCCCGCGGCGTCGCGGAGCAGGCCGCACGTCTGCTCCTCGACACGGTCGGCGTCACGCTGGCCGCGGTGCCGGACGACTTCGCGGGGAGTGTCCACACCGTGGCCCGCGCGCTCGGTGGCCGGCCCGAGGCGAGCCTCTGGGGCGGCGGGGAGCAGGTCGGCACGGCGGCGGCCGTTCTCGCCAACGGCACGCTCGCCCACGGGCTCGACTACGACGACACGCTCGAGGAGGCCATCGTGCACACCGGCGCGTGCTGCGCGACGACCGCGCTCGCCGTCGGCGAGGCGCGCCACGCCTCGGGCGTCGACGTCCTGGCCGCCCTCGTCGCCGGCGTCGAGGTGATGGCCGCCGTCGGGAGCGCGGTCCCGGGCGCCTTCCACCGCCGCGGCTTCCACCCCACGGCGCTCTGCGGCAGCTTCGGCGCGGCCGCGGCCACCGGGCGGCTCCTCGGACTCACCGCGACCCAGCACGCCACGGCCTTCGGCATCTGCGGGAGCCAGGCCAGCGGGATCATCGAGTACCTGGCGGACGGGTCGTGGACCAAGCGGCTGCATGCCGGCTGGGCCGCCCACGCCGGCGTCGTGGCGGCGCTCCTCGCCCAGTCCGGCTTCACCGGCCCCCGGACGGTCTTCGAGGGCACGCACGGCTTCTACCGGACGTTCGGCGGCGAGGTCCCGGACGCCGCGAAACTCGGGGCGCTCGGGGCCGGGCTCGGACGCGAGTGGGCCATCCAGCGCCTCATGTTCAAGGCGTACCCGTGCGGCTCCATCAACCAGCCGTACATGGACTGCGCGGCGCGCCTCCGGACCCGCCCCGGCTTCGACCCCGCGGCGATCCGTGACGTGGTCTGCCGGACGGCGGAGGGCCCGGTGCACCGGCTCTGGGAGCCGATCGCCGAGAAGCGGCGGCCCACCACGCCCTACGGCGCCAAGTTCAGCCTGCCGTACTGCATCGCCCTCGTCCTCCTGGACGGCGCCGCGGGGGTCGAGGGCTTCACCGAGGCGCGGACGCGGGACCCGCGGGTGCTCGCGATCGCTCAGAGGATCCGCTACGTTCTCGATCCCTCCCTGCCGTACCCCCGTCGATTCACCGGGCACGTGCGCGTCGAGCTCGACGACGGGCGCGTGCTCGAGGAGACGCAGGACGCCCCGCGAGGCGGTCCGGAGCATCCGCTCGCCGCGGACGAGCTCCGGGCGAAGTTCCGCGCCAACGCCGTCCGGGCCCTCCCGGCCGAGCGGGTCGAGCCGCTGATCGAGCAGCTGCTCGCCATCGACCGGGTGCAGGACGTCGCGCCGATCGCCGCGACCCTGCGCCGCGTCGCGTGATCCTGGACCCGACCCACAAAAGGAGGCCGACGATGACTCAGCGAAGACTCTGGGGCGCCCTGGCCGCACTGGGCCTGGCGCTCGCCCTCGTGGTCCGCGCGGAGGCGGCGGACCCCGCCGTCCTCGAGGCGGCCAAGAAGGAAGGCAAGGTCGTCTGGTACTCGTCCCTCGGGCTGTCGCTCGCCCAGAAGGTCTGCGACGCGTTCAACAAGCACCAGATGGGGATCACCTGCGAGCTGGCCCGCGACGGGTCCCAGCGCATCTTCCAGAAGATCATGCAGGAGGCGTCGGCCGGGCTCACGCTCGCCGACGTCGTGCACACCTCGGACATCTCGCACTACCTCGACTTCCAGCAGAAGAACATGCTGATGCGCTACCTGCCCGCCGGCGCCGACAAGTTCGCGGCAGACTTCCGGGACAAGGACGGCCTCTACACCGTGCTGCGCGGCACGCCGTACGTGATCGGCTACAACACGCAGAAGGTGGCCGCGGCCGACGCCCCCAAGCGCTGGAGGGACCTCGCCGACCCGCGATGGAAGGGCAAGCTGGTGCACGCCCATCCCGGCTACAGCGGCGTGGTGATGACGGGCATCCTCGGGCTCCTGCCCGTCGTGGGCGGCTGGGACTACTACGCGGCGCTCGCGAAGAACAACCCGCTGGTCGTGCAGTCCGCCGAGGACCCGCCCATGAAGCTGGCCGGCGGCGAGGCGTGGGTCGGGGCCACCGGCGAGTACAACCTCTACCGCGAGATCAAGAAGGGCAACCCCGTCGCGATCGTCTTCCCCGACGAGGGCCTGCCCTTCGTGTCCTCGGCGAACGCGATCCTCACGAAGGCGCCGCACCCGAACGCCGCCAAGGTCTTCACGGACTACCTCTTCGACAAGGAGGCCCAGCAGATCCTCGCCGACGACGGCCTCTACGTGCCCAACGCGGCCGTGACGTACCCGAAGGACAAGCGGCCGCTCAAGGAGCTGAAGCTCCTCAAGGTCGATCCCGAGGAGATGCAGAAGCGCGACGACGAGGTGAAGAAGAAGTTCCGCGAGCTGTTCGGGGTCTGAGCCGGATGCCGGCGGGCGCGGCGGGGCGGGGGCGGCGCGATGCCGCTCCCGCCGTGTGGCTTCTGAGCGCGGCGATCCTCGCCGTCCTCGTCGTCGCGCCGCTCGGGATCCTCCTGTTCACGGCGTTCCACGTCCCCGAGGGCCCGGGCTTCACCCTGGGCAACTTCCTCGAAGCCTTCGGCGAGGCGATGTACCGGGGGCCGGTCGCGAACTCCCTCGTCTACGCGACGTCGGTGGGCATCCTGAGCGTCCTGGTGGGAGCGCCCCTCGCGTGGCTCGTGACGCGCACCGACATGCCCGGGAAGGCGGTCGTCCGCACGCTCACCATCGCCGCCTTCGTCACCCCGTCGTTCCTCGGCGCCACCGCCTACGTCATCCTGGCCGGCCCCAACGCGGGGCTCCTCAACGTCCTCTACCGGGCCGTCACCGGGTCGGACGAGCCCCTCTTCAACATTTTCTCGATGACGGGGCTGATCTACGTCACCAGCCTCTACACGTTCCCCGTGGTCTTCATCCTGACCAGCGCGGCCCTGACCGCGACGCCCGCCGATCTGGAGGACGCCGCGCGGATCGCCGGCGCCGGCCGCCTGGCGGTGATGCGCACGATCACGCTCCCCCTCGCGCTCCCGGCCATCTTCGGCGGGTTCATCCTCGCCTTCCTCGAGGCCCTCGTCCTCTTCGGCGCGCCGGCGATGCTCGCCATCCCCGCCCGCTTCCACGTCATGACCACCCAGGTCTGGGCCTTCTTCCACTACCCGCCGCAGGTCGAGGTGGCGGCCGCCTACGCGATGCCGCTCCTCCTGGTGGCGGTGGTGCTGCTCTGGGCCCAGCGACGCCTGATGGGCCGGCGCGGCTACACGACCGTCGGCGGGCGCGCCGCCGCGGCGCCGCCGATTCCCCTCGGCCGCTGGCGGTGGGTCGCCTCGGGCGCGGCCGGGCTGGTGCTCCTGCTCTCCATCGGGCTCCCGTACTTCGCGCTCCTCCGGGGCGCCCTCGCCAAGGCCTGGGGGCTCGGCTGGTCGTGGCAGAACGTCACGCTCCGCAACTTCCGGTACGTGATGTTCGAGTTCGATCCGACGCGCGCGGCCATCGTGAACACGCTGGAGCTGGCCGCGGTGACGGCCACGCTCGCCGCGCTCCTCATGGGCGCCATCGCCTACGTCGCGCAGCGGCGTCTGGTCGCCGGCGCGCCGGCCCTGGCCTTCCTCGCCATGGCGCCGCTCGCGATCCCGGGCATCGTGCTGTCGATCGGACTCTTCAAGGCGTACTCGCGGCCGCCCGTCCTCCTCTACGGGACGATCTGGCTCATCTTCGTCGCCTACCTGACGAAGTACCTGCCGATCGCCTACACGGCGTGCCACGCCGCGCTCCAGACGGTGCACGTGGACCTCGAGGACGCCGCCCGCATCCTCGGCGCCAACCGGCTGGTCGCGTTCAAGGACGTGACGATGCCGCTCTTCGGCGTGGGGCTCGTCTCGGCGTGGCTCCTGGTCTTCCTCCCGAGCCTCCGTGAGCTGTCCTCGTCGATCCTCCTCTTCACCACGCGGTCCCGGGTGGTGGCGGTCGTGATCTACACCCTCTACGAGGAGGGCCTCTGGGAAGCCGTGTCCGCGCTGGGGATCCTGCTGCTCGGGCTCACCCTCCTCCTGGTGGTGGTGGCGCAGCGGTTCCTGGGCCGGCGCTTCCTCCAGATCTGATCGGCGGATGGCCGAGGTCCGTCTCCAGGGGCTCACCAAGCGGTTCGGCGCCGACGTCGCCGCCGTCCGCGAGCTCACGCTCGCGATCCGGCACGGCGAGCTCCTGTCGCTGCTCGGCCCCTCGGGCTGCGGCAAGACCACGACGCTCCGGCTCCTCGCCGGCTTCCTCGCGCCCGAGGCGGGCGAGATCTGGCTCGGCGACCGCCGCCTCTCCTCGCCGCGCGAGACGGTGCCCCCCGAGCGGCGTGGGATGAGCATGCTCTTCCAGTCGTACGCCGTCTGGCCGCACAAGACGGTGGCCGAGAACGTGACCTACGGCTTGAAGTTCCGGGACGTGCCCCGCGCGGACTGGCCGGGACGCCTCCGGGACGCGCTCGCCCTGGTCCGCCTCGAGGGGTACGCGGACCGCTACCCGGGGGAGCTGTCCGGCGGCCAGCAGCAGCGGGTCGCCCTCGCGCGCGCCCTCGTCGTGGAGCCGGCGATCCTCCTCCTGGACGAGCCCCTGTCGAATCTCGACGCGCACCTCCGCGAGGAGATGCGCTTCGAGATCCGGCGCGTGCACGAGGCTTCCCAGATCACCACCGTCTACGTGACCCACGACCAGGCCGAGGCGATGGTGACGTCCGACCGGATCGCCGTCATGAACGCGGGCCGGGTCGAGCAGGTCGGCACGCCCGTCGAGGTCTACGAGCGGCCGGCGACGGCGTTCGTGGCGGGATTCATCGGCCGGACGAACCTCCTCAAGGGCCGGACCGCGGGCGGCGGCCGGGTGGCCTGCGAGGGCGGCCTCGACCTCCTGACGACCGCGGGCCCGGAGCATCCGCCCGGCGAATCCGTGACGGTCTCGATCCGGCCGCACACGGTCGCCGTCGCGGCGGGGGCGGGACCGGACGCGGCGGCCGACGGGAGCGTGAACGTCTTCGCGGGCACGGTCACCCGAGCCAGCTACTTCGGGGACGCGATGGACTACCAGGTGGCGATCGCGGGAACCGCGCTGACCCTGCGCGCGGCGGGGGCGCCGGAGCCGCGCTTCACGGTGGGGCAGCCGGTGATCGCGCGGATCGAGGCGCGCGCCTGCATCGTCGTCCGCTGACCGGCGGGAGGGCGGGGCGGGCTAGCTGAGGATCGGTGGGCCGACCGGCGCCGTCAGGCGTACTCGAAGTTGATCATGGTGTGCCCGTAGTCGCTGTACTGGCACGTCCGGCAGAGCGGGAGCTCCCGCGCCGCGATCTGGTCGCGCACCTCGCGCATCTTCTCGCTCCGGAGGATGGCCATGAGCCCGCCGTCCCGGTGCACGTTGGCGAACACGTGGTCCCCGTCGGCGTCGTAGCAGCAGGTCGTGACGTCGCCGTTGGCGAGCACCACGCCGTTCTCGTACGTCCAGCTGCACACCGCATCCTGGAGCTTCAGCTCCACGCCGTCGTCGTCGACCCGGTATTTCCGGTACTTCTCGTCTTTCGGCAGCATCTTCCGGGCCATCCGCTCCCGCAGGTGCTCCTTGACCCAGGAGCCGAGCGACACGTTCTTCAGCGCCAGCTGGTCGACCCGCATCGCCTCGGCCAGATCGATCATCTGGTCGATCTCGTGCTCGTTGTAGCTGAAGACCAGGGTCTGGAGGCGGATGTGCGGCTTCCGGCGCCCGGCGGCGTGCCGCCGGTGCCCGAGACGATGGATCCCCGCCTTGACCTGCTCGAAGCTGCTGCCGATTCGGTAGCGCTCGTGCGTGGCCGCGCTCGCCCCGTCGAGGCAGACGATGATGGAGCTCAGCCCCGACTCGAAGATCTTGTCGATCTCCCGGTCCTCGAGGAACGTCGAGTTGGTGCTGACGCGCACCGGCACGTTGCGCTCCTCGGCGTAGCCGATCATGTCGAAGATCTCGGGGTTGAGGAACGGCTCGCCGAAGTTCCACAGCGCGATGAGCTTCGCGTGGCCCTTGATGTCGTCGACGACCTCGCGGTAGGTGTGCGACGACATGTGGGTCCCGGGCCGGTGCATGTGGGCCGGCACCGGGCACAGCGGGCACTTCAAGTTGCACTGGGTGGTCGGCTCGACCATGAACCCTTCGGAGTAGAGCCCGCTCGCGTTGGGCACCCGGCTCAGCGTCCGGAGCCCCTTGGCCGCGCGCACTTCCGTTCGTGCCACGTTCATCCCGTTCCTCCGACCTTCCCCGACCCGCGCCGGGCCACCCAGCGATCCCACTGGGCCATCCCGGCGCCGGTCGCGTGGGCCTGATGGTGCGCGGCGGGCGCGCGGCCTGTCAAGGCCGGCGACCGGCGCCGATCGGCGTCCGCGACCCGGATCCGGGGCGGCCGCACCGATGCTAGAATACCGCCACGATCGCCAACTCCCATCACGACGCAGGGGGGACGTCATGACCTCACGGGGCCGCCGCTACCGCCTGGTCGGTGCATCGCTCGCCGCGCTCGTCGCGCTCGTCTCGGTGGCCGCGGGGGAGACCCTGTCCGGGCTCCGACCCGCCGAGCCCCAGCCGACGCAGCTGACGCCGGGCCTGGCCGTCGAGTACACCTACGGCATGGTGAACAACATCGAGCAGCTGAAGGGCCGGAAGTACGAGGCGGGGCCGCCGCTCGAGATGATCAACTACCGCTGGAGCGGCAACGTCCTCACGAGCAAGACCCGCGAAGGGGTCGGCGCGAACATCGACGGGTTCATCCGCTTCGAGAAGGCGGGCGTGTACGGGTTCGAGGTCACCTCGAACGACGGAGTGCGCGTCGAGATCGGCGGGAAGCTCCTCCACGTGGATCCCGAGATCCACTCGGACACCACGTCGGACCGCATCGACGTGAAGATCGACGCCCCCGGCTGGTACCCGCTGAAGATCGTCTACTTCCAGAAGAAGGGCACCGCCTCGCTCGTGCTCGCCTGGGTCGCCCCGGGGGAGAAGGGCAAGGCGGTCCCGGTGCCCGCCAAGGCCTACGGCTACGTGAAGAAGTAGCCGCGCCGGCGCCCCGCACGACCGGCGCGCGTCCAGCGAGCGCGGCGGCGCCGCGGCCCTCGCCCTGAGCCAGCGGCGCGGCCGCGCGCGCCGCGACGGAGTCACGGCATGTCGCCCCGACCGTCTCACCCCCGGCTCCCCGGCAAGGTCGCCATCGTCACGGGCACCGCGATGGGTCTCGGCGAGGCGATCGCCCGGCGGCTCGCCGAGGAAGGCGCGCGGGTCGCCTGCGTGGACGTCCGCCCGGGCCCGAACGACGCCGTCGTCGACGCCATCCGGGCCGACGGCGGCGACGCGCTCTCCGTCGAGGCGAGCGTCGCGGCGGACGCCGACACCCGGCGCGTCGTCGAGGTGACCCTCGAGCGGTTCGGCCGCATCGACATCCTGGTCAACAACGCCGGGGTGCTGCCCTCGCGGGAGACCGTCCTCGACACGACCGAGGCCGACTGGGACGAGACGCTCCGGGTGAACGTCAAGGGCGTGTTCCTCATGAGCCGCGCCGTCCTGCCGTCCATGATCGGCGCCGGCGGCGGCGCCATCGTGAACCTGTCGTCGATCACCGGGGTGGTCGGCCTGCCGGTCCGTCCCGCCTACTCGGCGTCGAAGGGCGCGGTCGCGATCCTCACGAAGCAGCTGGCCGTCGACTTCGGCCGGCACGGCGTCCGCGTCAACGCCATCGCGCCGTCGTTCGTGATCACGGACATCAACCGCGCGATGTTCGACCGGATGCGGGCGGAGGGCGCGCCCTGGGAGCAGATGCTCGACCGGCACCTGATCCGCCGGCTGGGCGAGCCGAAGGACGTCGCGGACGCGGCGCTCTTCCTCGCGTCCGACGAGGCGCGCTGGATCACGGGGGTCGTCCTGCCGGTGGACGGGGGCTACACCGCCCACTGAGGCCGGGGCCGACGTCTCGGCCGGCGGCCCGGCCGGTCAGCGGGCGGGCGGCGACGGGACGGCCGGCATCCGCACCCGCCACCACATGTTCACCACGAAGAGGCCCGCGCCCGCGACCTGGGCGAGGCCGCCGAGGACGATCAGGAGCCGGAGCGCGCGCCCGCCCTCCATCGGGGCGAGGAGCTCGGCCGCGGCCCGGACGCCGGTCCCCGCGGTCAGGAGCCAGTAGACGGCCGCCGCCAGCTCCGGGCGATACCGCGCGTCGTCGCGCGCCGGCCGGGGAAACATCCAGGTCGCGACCCCCATGATCAGCATGAGCATGAAGCCGACCAGGAGCAGGTGCACGTGGGCGGTGACGTGGAGGCGCGGCGGGTAGACGCCGAGCACGAACTCTCCGACCACGATGTAGGCGCCGAGGGCAAGGCCCGCGAGCAGGAAGACGAAGCTGGTCTTGACGTAGCGGCGGATCAGCGGCGGCACGCGCGCGCGGCCCGGTCCTAGGGCTCCGAGAGCTCCTCGATGGCGGCGGTGAAGCGCTGGCGACTCTGCGGGTCGTCGATGTGCGCCGCGAGCCGCTCGTACAGCTCCCGCGTGTTGCTCGCCTGCTTGGCGGCCCGCTTCACGAGCAGCTTGGCGACGGGCCCGATGTGGGTGGCCAGGCGATCCGCCGCCTCGTCGAGCACCGCGGGAGACAGGGGCCGCGCGGGCGCGGCCGCGGCGGCCGGCGCACCCTTCACGACCGGGGCCGCCGCGGGCCGACCCGGGGCGGCCGGGGCCGGCCCCGCGACGTCGCCCATGCGGCGCCGGAACTCGGCGCGCTGCGCCTCGGGCAGGGCGACGTCGAGCTGCTGGCAGAGCGTCGGGAGGTCGGGCGCCGTCTTGGCCGCCTTCCGCACGAGGATCTTCGCGAGCGGGCCCAGGCCGTCCGCGAGCGCCCCCTCGAGCCGCGCCAGCACCGCGGAATCGAAGCGCGCGCCGCCCTCGATCGGCAGGAACTCCGTGCTCTCCACCCGGCCGGGCGGGCCGCCCGCCGCCGCCGCGGCGGCCTGCTCCGCGGCCGGAGCCGTCGCCCCCTCGCCGCCCGCCGTCATGATGTACACCTCGTGCTCCCGGACGTGCTTGTCCCGGTGGACGCCCACGTACTGGAAGAGCCGCGTGTACTCCTGCGACAGCCGGGAGACGATCTCGTAGTAGGAGCGCGAGACCAGGATCTGGTTCGGCTGGGCGAAGCTCATCACCCGCTGGGCGACGTTGATCCCGTCCCCCAGCATGTTCGGCTGGCCGTTGACGTCCTTGACGATCCGGAGGGGGCCGAGATTGATGCCGATGCGCAGGGCCAGCTCCGGCCCCACCGCGATCGTGCCCGCCCGCAGGTTGCTCGCCGTGAACAGCGCGTCCTCGGGATCCCCGAGGAAGCAGATGGCCGCGCCGTCACCGGTGTCGAGCATCATCCGGTCGGTGGCCGGAACGTTCTGGAGCACGTTCGCGACCAGACCATTGAGCCGGGTCTTCAGCTCGACCTGCTGCGTGACCAGACGCTCGGAGTACCCGACGATGTCGATGAAGACCACCGTCGCGATGAACGTCCGTTGTCCGGCTTCGGGCGGTCCTTGCTCCACGCGCGCCTCAGCTCTCGATCATCTGCATCGCCTTCTGGAGGCTCCGGCGCATGCGGTTGAACGCGCGGCCCAGGAGCGCGATCTCGTCCCGACCCCGCTCCGGGAACTCCGGGATCTCGAAGTTGCCGGTGCTGACCTGGTCGGCCGCGTGCGACAGCTGGGCCACCGGGCGCACGATCATCCAGTTCAGCATCACGTTGAGCGCGATGAAGACGAGCGCGAACACGGCGACCAGCGAGCCCATGAAGGTGTAGAAGGCGCGCTGCGCGTTCTGGAGCGGCAGCGCCATCGGCACCGACACGACCTGCGCGCCCACGACCTCGTTGAGCTTCCACCCGAACCCGTTCGCCGACCCGTAGAGCTTGACCATGGTCGCCGGCGCCGCATCGGGCGTGCTGTGGCAGCCAAGGCACGCGGGGTTGCCGATCTGGATGGGCCGCGCGATGTAGAGGGCCCGCCCCGTCGGCGTGTCACGCTCGCCGCCGAGCTCCTTCACCGTCGGGCGGTTCCGGAACTCCTGCACGATGTCCGATTCCCAGTCGGCGGCCCGGTTGCGCGGGTTCGTCGGGTTGAGGGTCGCCTCCTTGTAGAAGTAGTCGGGGTACTTCTTGCGGAGCTCCCCCATCGTCTCCGCCGCGGCGTAGGCCGGCACGGTCTGCGGCAGGAAGGAGCGCATCAGCTGCATCTCGAGGTGCGGCCGCACCTGGGTGATCGTGTAGCCGCGCACGGCGAGCGCGGCCTCCATCATGAGGCTGGCGTTCCGGGCGACTTCCTCCCGCGCGTTGCGGATCAGGATCTCGCGCGAGATCCACCCCGCGACGCCCAGGCCCACGAGGAACACCAGCAGCAGGACCAGGTTGAACTTCAGACGCAGCCCCATGTCGTCCTCCCCGGCGTCCCCGCTGTCCTAGCGACAGCCGGCCAGCTCGCCGTAGGCCTTGGTGAAGCCGATCAGGCTGAAGGTCACCGCGTGAGTCCCCGTCGGGGGCCACTCCGGCCAGAACCGGAGCTGCACGCGCAGCCGGGAGCCGGCCTTGAACAGCGGGACCAGCTGCCCGTACTTCGTGTCGAACTGTGCAGTCTTCGTGCCAGCCAGCCGGTCCATCGGGACCAGCGGCTCTTGATCGACAATCAGGCCGATATCCGAGAAGCTACCGTCGAGATTCGACGCGGACGTGATCGTCACGGACCGGGCGTCGATCGTGAGGTATGCCGTCGTGTCCTGGTAGCCGTCCGAGAGTGACTGCCGGGTTGACTCCATGACGCAGCGTGTCCCAGGACCGTCCGCCCGTGGCACGGTCTTCATCACCCATTCCTCGGCGCCGGCCGGCGCCCCCGCCAGGACCAGGGCGAGCGCCACCCCCAGGACGACACGGCATCCAGGACTTCGAGGACTCCCGTGGATCGACATCCGGCCCAACCTGTTTGCCTAGTGTAGGAGACGCGCGGTCCGGGCGGAACGGGTTTTTCGCCGGCCGTCCGTGGCCCCGCAGCCGGCCTGTACAATGGCCCGGTGGCGCGACGGCCCCCGGGCGTGACCTGCCTGGCGTGCGGGGGCCGCTTCCCGGCCTTCGCCCGCTACGTCGCCCGCGCCGGGGTGAGGACGCGGCCGGGCCTCTGCCCCGGCTGCGGCGCGAAGCCGCGGCACCGCGCCCTCCTGATCTTCCTGCGCCGGTTCGTCCGACCCGGCCTCCGCGCGCGGAGCGAGATCCTCGACATCGGCCCCTCCCGGCCCGCCACGCAGATCGTGCCGGTCCGCCGCGTCATCGGATCGGCCCGCTACACGGCGGTGGACCTCGATCGCCGCCCGCACCACGCCCGGCTGCGGCCGCCCCATCGTTTCCGCCGCATGGACGCCACCCGCCTCGGGTTCCGACCGGGAACGTTCGACGTGGTCCTCTGCAACAACGTGCTCCCGTTCGCGACGAACGACCGGGGAATCCTCCGGGAGATCCGGCGGTGCCTCAAGCCCGAGGGGATCGCGACGGTGGACGTCGACGTGCAGGTCGGGCACACGACGGCCGCCGCCGCGCTGCGCCGCCGCGATCCCGCGCGCTACACGGCCGCCTACGTGGCGGCCAACGGCTCCCACCGCTTCTACGGGCGCGACTTCCCCGCACGCCTGGCTCGGGCGGGGCTCACCGCGCTCCGGTTCGATCCCCTGCGCGGCCTCGGCCCGGCCTTCCGGCGCGCGCACGGGCTCAAGGCGGACGCCCGTATCTACCTCGCCTTCCGGAGTCCAGCCGCGGCGGCGGCATTCGCTCGCGCCGCGCGTGAACGTCAGCGCACCTTCTTCAGCTTCCCGGTCACCGTCCGCAGCACCTCGCCGTCCCGGACGCGGGAGTAGCGGAGATCCAGCCCGCCGGGCACGAGGGTGTACTCGTAGGTCTGCATCTCGTAGCCGCCGGTCTCCGTCACGAACAGGGCGTATCGCCAGAACTTGTCGCCCTCACGTCGGGCCCACATGTACGGGTCGCCGGCCAGCGGATCCAGCGGCACCGAGTTGCCGAACACGTCGGTGCGCATGCCGGAGCTGTAGATGTTCGGGCGCTTGCTTGGGAGGAACGTGATCGTGTACTCGTCGCGCTTCGGCTTGTCCTTCCCGCGCTTGAGCACCACCGTGAACTTCACCTTGAAGCCCTTGCCCTGGGGGCTGACCTCGGCGCTGATGTCCCGCTTGTCGAGCTCGTCGCCGCTCTCGGAGACCGCCTCCCCGACGTACGATCCGTAGAACCGCTCGATCCCGTCGCCCTGCGCCGCCGCGGTGCCCGCGGCGAGCAAGACAACACCGGCGAGAACCGCCAGCCATCCCGGGTACGGTCGTCGACGCATCGGTGCCCTCCAGGTCCGGGGGTCCTGCCGCGCGATCCCCGGCCACGCTAGCCCGGCGGACCGACGTCCGTACACTACCATGCCCCCGCAAGCGGCCGGCGGCGCCTTGCGTGGCGCGGGGAGCCCGCGCTACGCTGCCGGTGAAACGACACGGGCCGGCGGGCGCCGGCCACCCTCGGAGGGACCTCCCCATGCGGATCGGCCGCCGCTGGCTCGGGATCGGAGTCGCGCTCACGCTCGGGTTCGCGCTCGGCTCGGGCGCCTTCGGGGCGCCCGGCCGGGAGGCGCCCGTGCTGGCCAAGCTCGTGGCGGCGGGCAAGCTGCCGCCGCTCGCCCAGCGGCTGCCGGAGCGGCCGCGCGTCCTCGCCACCGACGCCGACGCAGTGTACGGCGGCGACCTCCGCATGCTCATCGGCACCCTCAAGGACACGAAGCTCGCGTTCGTCTACGGCTACGCGCGCCTCGTGGGCTGGGACCGGAACTTCCGCCTCGTGCCCGACATCGTCGAGCGGTACGACGTCGAGGACGGCGGCCGGACCTTCACGTTCCGTCTGCGGCCGGGCCACCGCTGGTCGGACGGCGCGCCCTTCACGAGCGCCGACTTCGCGTACTGGTGGACCAACGTCGCGAACGACGACGAGCTCTCGCCGGGCGGCCCCCCGGCCACGCTCCGGGTCGACGGCGAGATGCCGAAGATGACGTTCCCCGACCCGCTGACGGTGCGGCTCCGCTGGTCCAAGCCGAACAACCTCTTCCTCGCGGACCAGGCCAGCGCCTACCCGACCATCATCTACCGGCCCGCGCACTACCTGAAGCAGTTCCACAAGGCCTTCAACAGCGCGGATGCGCTGAAGAAGCTCGCGCGCGCCGAAGGCCGCCGGAACTGGGCCGCGCTCCACAACAAGAAGGACTCGATGTACCTGATGGACAACCCGGACATGCCGACCCTCCAGCCCTGGCGCGCGACCGTCGGGCCGCCCGCGCAGGTCTTCGTGGCGGAGCGCAACGCGTACTTCCACCGCGTGGACGAGCAGGGTCGGCAGCTACCCTACATCGACCGCCTCGTGATGCTCCTGGTCGAGCGGGCCGTCATCCCGGTGAAGACGTCGACGGGCGAGGCCGACCTCCAGGCGCGGTATCTCCCCTTCGACCAGGTGCCCTTCCTCCGGAAGAACGAGCGGCTCGCCGGCTTCCGCGTCTACCTCTGGAACACCGGGGTGCCGTCCACGGTGGCGATCTACCCGAACCTGACGACGAACGACCCGGTCATGCGCAAGCTCTTCCACGACCGGCGCTTCCGGCAGGCCCTCTCCCTCGGCATCAACCGGCCCGAGATCAACCACGTCCTCTACTACGGCCTCGGCTTGCCGGGGCAGGCCACGGTCCTCCGGAACCCCACGGGTCACGAGGAGCCCCGGATGGCCTACGCGCGGTTCGACCTCGAGCAGGCCAACCGGCTCCTCGACGAGATGGGGCTCACCGGGCGGGACAGCCGCGGGTTCCGGCTCCGCCCGGACGGGCAGCGCCTCGACCTCATCGTGGAGACGTCGGGGGACGACACGGAGCACACGGACGTGCTGGAGCTCGTCAAGGACACGTGGGCCGAGCTGGGGGTCGAGCTCCTCATCCGCCCGAGCCAGCTGGAAGTGTTCCGGCGTCGCGTCTTCTCGGGCGAGGCCATCATGAGCGCCTACAACGGGAACTCCGGCTTCGGCCTCCCCACCCCGGACATGAGCCCGGACTGGCTCGCGCCGGTGAGCCAGCAGCAGCTGCAGTGGCCCAGGTGGGGGCAGTACTTCGAGAGCAAGGGGAAGGACGGGGAGGCGCCGACGCTGCCGGCCGCCCGCCGGCTGGTCGAGCTCTACGAGCGCTGGCTCGTCTCGGGCGACCCCGACGAGAAGGCCCGGGTGTGGGCGGAGATGCTCGACATCAACGCCGAGGAGATCTTCACCATCGGGATCGTGGGCGGGACGCTCCAGCCGATCGTCGTGAAGAACGGCCTCCGCGGGGTGCCGGCCAAGGGCGTCTACTCCTGGGAGCCCGGCTCGCACTTCGGGATCTACAACCCCGACACCTTCTGGTGGCAGGGCGGCCACCGCTAGGTCCGCCCGCGGCCGGGCCGGCCCCGCCGAAGCAGCGGTCGGCTACGAGTGGCCCGGGCCCTGGTGCTGCTGCAGGAGGGCGCTCGACCGCTCCAGGCGCTGCGCCAGCACGGTCATGACCTGCAGGCTGATCTCCGGGCTCTGCCGGACCAGATCCAGGAAGACGTCGGCGGAGATCTTGAACGTCACCACGCGGTCGCGGGCCCGCACGGTGGCCGTGCGCCGGCCCTTGGAGATGACGGCCGTCTCGCCGAAGAGGCTGTTGCGGCCCATGGTGGTCACGATGAAGTCGCGCCCCTCGGCGTCCCGCAGGAGGACCTCGGCCTCGCCCTCCGTCACGATGTAGACGGCGTCGGCCGGGTCGCCCTGCCGCACGATCACTTCGCCGGGCGTGAACTCGACGACCTCCGCCGTGTAGGCGATCAGCTTCAGCCGGGCCGTCGGCAGGCCGGCGAAGAGGGGGATCTTCCGGAGGGTCTCGACGTCTCGCTCGAGCGGCTGCATGTCAGCGTTCTCCCTGGACGTGCACGCCGGCCTGGACGGCGAGTCGGCGCAGCACGCTGCTCTCGCGGCCGATCAGCTCGCGGTACGCGCCCGTCTCGGCGACGGAGCCGGCGTCCAGCACCACGACCCTATCGTACAGGCTGGCGAGGTCCGGGCGCTCCACGGCGGCGATCACGGTCCGGTCCTTCATGACCTCCAGCACGCGCCGGTGCAGCTCCATCCGCTCGCCCGGCTCGAGTACGGCCAGCGTCCCGTCGAGGATCAGGATGTCGGGCCGCTTGAGCAGGACGCGGGCCAGCGCCACGCGCTGGCGCTGGGGCAGCGACAGGCGTCCGCCGAAGAGGCCGACGTGGTGGTCGAGCCCGACCTCGAGCACGAGGGGTCGCAGACCCTCCCGCTCCAGGACCTCCTCCACGATGGCGTTGACCTTCTTCACGGCCAGACTGCTCGTCGCGACCACCTTGCCGAACAGCAGGTTGTCGAGCAGCGACCCGTCGGCGAAGTAGCGCTCGCGGTCGTACGGTACGAACGACGCCGCCAGGTTGGCGGGAAGCGTCTCGGCGAACCGGAGGCGCGCCGCCAGCACCTTCTCGATGAAGCTCTCGTCGATGCGGCCGAGGCGGTGCCGGGCCGGGATGAGCCGCAGCGCGAGCCGGACCAGCCGGTCGCGGTCCGCGGGGGCGAGGTCGGCGGGCGCCCCCCGGCCCACCCGGGCCACGACCTGCGCGTACTCCGGCAGCTCGGTGGCGGTGAGCAGGCTGAAACGCGCGAACAGCTCGTTGTCGGCCGAGATGTCCTTGAAGATCTCGACCATGTCCCGCGCGACATCGGCGCCGAGCTCGACGAGCGCGCCGTCCAGGCCGACCTCGGCCACCACCGTTCGGAAATGCGGGTGCTGGGCGAGATGCTCGAGGGCCAGCGACGCATGCGAGCTGTGGCCGAACAGGATGTTCTCGCCGACCGACGCGTACGAGGAGAACCGCGCCCGGTCGAAGAACTCGACGGCGGTCTCCTGCTGCTCGCCGGCGAACCGCGCGGCCAGGAGGCGGCGCGTGGCCAGCACCCGCTCGGCCACCTCTGGGTGACGCGCAGGGTCGACCCGCGCGCGCAGGCCGAAGGCGAAGAGGTCGTCCTCGAAGCCCACGAGCCGCACGGTCTCGAGCGCGACCGCGATGAGCCCCGTCCGGTCCGAGACCTCGAGCGGCGTGAGGTCGAGCCAGTCCTCGTTGCCCAGCCCCAGCTCGGCCTCGCGGGCGGTCTTGCCGTCCCGCCGGTGCCGGAGACCGTAGAGCAGGTTGTCGAGGACGGTCCCCGTGAAGAGGCGCGCGTCGGCGGGCACGAAGCCGATGGCCCGCCCGGCCAATCCCGTGCGCAGCTCGGCGAGGTCGCTCCCGTCCAGCAGCACGGTCCCCGTGAAGCCGCTCAGCTTGGCCAGCACCAGCGCGAGCGTGCTCTTGCCGCTCCCCGACGTCCCCACGAGCGCGACGTGCTCGTGGGCCGAGAGCGAGAGCTGCAGGTGGTCGAGCGCGTGGGTCCGCCCATCCAGCACGACGCTCGCCTGCCGGAGGTCGTAGGCGCCGTTGAGCGCCGGCGGTCGCTCCGGGAGCGCGTCGTCCCCCGCGAACTCGTCCCGGAGCCCCGGCGGGTCGAAGTTGGCGATCACCTGCTCGTACTTGACCCGCGCGTTCTCCTTGAGCTGGAAGAAGTTGATGAGCTCACGCCACGGCTCGTTGAGCTGGCCGTAGGCCTGGAGGAAGGCCACCAGGATACCGAGGTTGAACGTGTCGGGGTGGTGGATGATCAGCCAGCCGCCGACGAGCAGCAGCAGGAACTGGCCGAACTTCTCGAGGAAGTTGTTGATCCACTTGATCAGGTACTTGAGGTTGTAGATGTTCAGCCGGATCTTGAAGATCCGCTGCAGCATGTGCCGGAACCGGCTCGACTCGTAGGCGGTGGTGTCGTTCGCGTAGATCTCCTGGAGTCCCCCCGCCGCCTCCTGGATGCGGTCGGACAGGCCGCGCACCATGCGCACCCGCTCGCGGGACATGGTGGTGACCTTGCGCTGGAGCTGGCGGATGAAGAACATCTGGATCGGGAACAGCACCATGGCGACCATCGCCATCCACGGGTTCGCGTAGACCATGAACCCGAAGGTGCCGACGAGCATGGCGCCGTGGAACGCCGGCGTGGAGAGCGCCACGCCGAAGTAGCCCCCGAGGTCCTCGACCTCGCCGAGGATCATCGCCACCAGCTGGCCGGTCGACGTGCTCTTCAGGTGCGCGAGCGGAAAGCGCAGGATCCGGTTGTAGAGCTCGCCGCGGAGGTCGCGGAGCATCGTCTCCGAGATGTACCCCTCGAGGTTCTGCTTCACGTACTTCAGGGCCCCGTTGACGATGACGGCGCCCAGGAAGCCGCCGCAGAGCCACAGGAGGGCGTCGAGGTTCCGCTGTCCGATGGCCTGGTTGATGATCCGCTTCTGGAGGTCGAGCATGAGCGGGTTCAGCGCGAGCCCCAGGACGAAGCTGATCGCGATCAGGATGAGCTGGGTGCGCAGGCTCCGCTTGACGATGTAGCGGTGGAGGTTGCGGTCCATCGACGGTCCCGGCATGGGCCTAGGCGTACGGGTCGGCGGCGTCCCGGAGCCCGTCGCCGAGGAAGTTGAAGGCCAGGACCGTCAGCACGACCATGACCACCGGGAGCAGGAGCCAGGGGTAGAGCGCGACCGCGTTCATGTTCTGGGCCTCGGAGAGGAGCACGCCCCAGCTCGTGATCGGGGGGCGGAGCCCGAGCCCCAGGAAGGACAGCGCCGTCTCGCCGAGGATCATGTGGGGGATGGACAGGGTCGCCGAGACGATCAGGTGGCTCGTGAAGGCGGGCAGGAGGTGCCGCCGGATGATGTACGGCGGGGAGCCGCCCATGAGCACGGCGGCGGTGGCGAAGTCCTCTTCCCGCACGGCGAGGAGCTTGCCGCGGACGCTCCGGGCCAGGCCCGTCCACTCGAGCACGCCGAGGATCACCGTGATGCCGATGTAGACGAGGATGGGGTCCCAGCGGGGCGGCAGGGCCGCCGACAAGGCCATCCAGAGCGGCAGCTCGGGAAAGGCGCGGATGACCTCGATGAGCCGCTGGATCACGATGTCCACCGTCCCGCCGTAGTAGCCGGACAGGCCGCCGAACACGAGCGCGAGGACGAAGCTCACCGAGATGCCGAGGAGCCCGACGGTCAGCGAGATCCGGGCCCCGTGGATGATGCGCGAGAGCATGTCCCGCCCGAGCCGGTCGGTCCCCAGCAGGAACATGGTCCCGCCTTCCTCCACGCCGATCAGGTGCCGCTCCGCCCGCCAGAGCCCCCACATGCGGTACGGCTCGCCTTGCGTGAAGAACTGGATCCGGTACAGGCGCGACGTGTCCTCGCGGTACTCGCGCTTGAGGTTCTCCATGTTGACCGTGAGGAGATAGCCGTAGACGAACGGGCCCTCGAAGCGACCCTCGTGGAACAGGCGGATGCGCTGGGGCGGCGAGTAGATGTGGTTCGCGTGGCGGCTCCGGAGCTCGTAGGGCGCCAGGAACTCGACGAACGGGATGGTGGCGTAGAGCGCCACCAGGAACCAGAGCGAGATCATCGCGAAGCGGTGCCGGCGGAGGCGCCACCAGATGAGCTGCCACTGGGACGCGAAGTAGTAGCGCTCCTGCTCGGACGGGCCCGGGCGCTCGGCGGCGACCGGGAGCGCGTCGGCGGCCGGAACCGCGCTCATCGGCTCTGCCCGCTCCCCTGGCGGATGCGGGGGTCGAGGGCGGCCAGGGCCAGGTCCGAGAGGAACACGCCGATCACCGAGAGCACGGCCAGGAGCATCAGGAACGAGCCGGCCAGGTACATGTCCTGCGCCCGGAGGGCGCGGAGCAGGATCGGCCCGGTGGTGGGCAGGGACAGGACGATCGAGACGATGATCGCGCCCGAGATGACCTGCGGCAGGAGGTTCCCGATGTCCCCGATGAACGGGTTGAGGGCGATCCGGAGCGGGTACTTGAAGAGGATGCGCCGGGGGGTGAGCCCCTTGGCCCGCGCGGTGACCACGTAGGGGCGACGGAGCTCGTCCAGCAGGTTCGCGCGCAGGCGGCGGATCATGCCCGCGGTGCCCGACGTCCCGATCACGATCACCGGAATCCACAGGTGCTGGAGGAGGTCCCAGAAGCGCGCCCAGCTCCACGGGGCGTTCTGCATGTCGGGCGAGAAGAGGCCGCCGACGCTCGTCCCGAAGTACGTGAAGGAGATGAACATCAGGATCAGCGCGAGCAGGAAGTTCGGCGTCGCCAGGCCCAGGAAGCCGAGGAGCGTGAGCCCGTGGTCGGCCCAACTGTACTGGTGGGTCGCCGAGTACACGCCAATCGGAAACGCCATCAGCCAGGTGAAGACGATCGAGCCGAACGAGACGACGAAGGTCAGCAGCAGCCGCTCCCCGATGATGTCGGCCACCGGCCGGTCGTACTCGAACGAGTAGCCCAGGTCGCCCTGGAAGAGCCCCGACACCCACAGCCAGTACTGCTTCCAGAGGGGCTGGTCGAGCCCGAACTGCTGGCGCAGGAACTCGACCTTCTGGAGGTCCGCCCGCTCCCCGGACGCCTCGAGGTCGCTGATCAGGGTCGTGAGGAAGTCGCCGGGCGGCAGCTGGATGATGATGAAGGTGACGACGGAGATCAGGAACAGGGTCGGCACCATCAGCAGGATGCGCTGGAGGAGGTAGCGGCCCATCGGTCAGCGGCCCTCGGCCCGCGCGCGGGTCACCCGGCGCCTCACGCGGTCCGCGCGGCCGGCCGCCGCGGCAGCGGGGTCAGGTGGAGCTCCTCGGCCCGGTGGCACCGCGCCAGGTGGTCGGGCGCGACCGCGCGGATCTCCGGCGTCTCGTCCCGGCAGCGCTCGATGGCGTACGGGCACCGGAGGGCGTAGGCGCACCCGCGGATCCCGCCCGTCACCGGCGCGCCCTCGCGCGCCCCGCCGAGCGTGCCCCGGAGACGCGGGTCGGGCCGGAGGACCGCGGCCAGCAGCGTCTCCGTGTACGGGTGTCGCGGGCGCTCGAAGAGCTGACGCTTCGGCGCCAGCTCGACGATCCGGCCCGCGTACATCACCGCGATCCGGTCGGCGACGTAGTCGATGACGGCCAGATTGTGCGAGATGAAGAGATAGGTGAGGCCGAGCTCCCCCTGCAGGTCCTTCAGGAGGTTCAGGACCTGCGCCTGGACCGAGACGTCCAGCGCCGACACCGGCTCGTCGCAGACCACCAGCTCGGGATTGAGCGCGAGGGCGCGCGCGATCCCGATGCGCTGTCGCTGGCCGCCCGAGAAGGAGTGCGGGTAGCGGCGGAGGTACTGGACGTTGAGCCCGACCATCCCCATCAGGGCCTTCACCCGGTCCTGGATCTCCTCGCGCGATCCGCGGCGGTGGATGTGCAGCGGCTCTCCGATGATCTCGCCGACGGGCATCCGCGGGTTGAGCGAGGAGAAGGGGTCCTGGAAGATCATCTGGATGTGGGGACGGAGCGCGCGGAGCGCCCGGCCCTTCAGCTGATCGACCCGCACCGGCTGTCTGCCGCCGATCCGGAACAGGATCTCCCCGCGCGTGGGCGTGAGCGCGCGGAGCACGAGGCGCGCCGTCGTGGTCTTGCCGCAGCCGCTCTCGCCGACCAGGCCGAGCGTCTCACCCTTGGCGACGTCGAAGCTCACACCCTCGACCGCGACGACCGTGCCCACCTGCCGCCGCGCCAGGCCGGCCAGCCAGGGCTGGAACAGCGGGAAGTGCTTCGTGAGGTCCCGGACCTCCAGGAGCGGCTCGGGCACGTCAGGCTCCCACCGGGGCGGAGGAGACCTGGGGCATGGAGCCGCGCTTGTAGCAGGCGACCTGCCAGTGGTCGGCGAGCGCGCGCGGCGCGGGCATGGCCGTGCCGCAGAGGGCCGGCTCCCCCTCCGGGCACCGCGACAGGAACGGGCACCCCGGGATCGGCGCGAGCGGGTCGGGAACGGTGCCGGGGATCGTCTGGAGCCGCTCGCCCTCGTGCACGCCGAACTGGGGCGTGCTGCGGAGGAGCGCCTGGAGATACGGGTGCTGGGGGTCCTCGAACAGCTCGGCGACGGGCCCCGTCTCCATCACGTGCCCGCAGTACATGACCGTGACCAGGTCGGCCACGTGCGCGACCACGCCGGGATCGTGCGTGATGATGATGAGCCCCATTCCGTGCTCGCGCTGGAGCCGGACCAGGAGGTCGAGGATCTGCGCCTGCACGGTGACGTCGAGCGCGGAGGTGGGCTCGTCGGCGATGACCAGGGCGGGGCGGCCCACGAGCGCCATGGCGATCATGGCCCGCTGGCGGAGGCCCCCCGACAGCTCGAACGGGTAGGCGTCGATCTTGCGCTGGGGGTCGGGGAACCCGACGGCGTCGAGCGCCTCGATCGTCGCCGCGCGGGCGGCCGCCCGACCCGCCTGGCGGTGGAGCCGCAGGACCTCCCCGATCTGGTTGCCGATCGTGTGCACCGGCGAGAACGCCGTCATCGGCTCCTGGAAGATCATCGAGATCGCGCCCCCGCGGATGCTCCGCATTCGGCGGCCGTCGGCCGGGAGCGTGGCGAGGTCGACGGGAGCCCCCCCGTCCGGGGAGAACAGGATGCGCCCCGCCTCGATGCGGGCCCGGGGGGGCAGGATCCGCATGATCGACTGGGCCAGGACGCTCTTCCCCGACCCCGATTCCCCGACGATGGCCATGGTCTGGCCCCGGTCGACCGAGAACGAAACGCCGTTTACCGCCCGGACGACCCCCTCGTCGAGGTAGATGGACGTCCGTAGGCCCTGCACCTCCAGCAACGGGGCGCCCATCGCACGGTATCACTACCATCCGGGGCCGATCCGAGGCAAGGCCCGACCCATCGCCGGGGGTCCGGGAGGGGGGCATCCGGGCGTTTGCCGACCCCCCCGATAGGCTTCCCTTTTCCATGGGTTTTTGGTAAACGTGACCTGCCCGGGCCCTGGACTGCTTGCTCGATGGGGCGACCCGGGAAGTCACCCCGAGACCCGCGGTCCCCAGGCAGGCCTATCGCCGCCGGGACCCCTGGGAGGTGGATGTGGGAACGGTCCGGTCTGGCAGCGGGTCTCCCGGCAACGGCAACGGCCACCGAGGCCATGCCGCCGGGGATCTCGGACAGTACCGGGTTCTCATCTACAGCCACGACTCGTTCGGCCTCGGGCATCTGCGGCGCTGCCGGACGATCGCCCACTCCTTGGTCGCGCACCACAAGAAGCTGAACGTCCTCATCCTGAGCGGCTCCCCGATCGTCGGGCGCTTCAGCTTCCGCTCCCGCGTCGACTTCGTCCGCGTGCCAGGGATCATCAAGCGGCGGAACGGCGAGTACACGAGCCTGAACCTCGATTTCCACGTCGAGCAAACCCTCGCGCTGCGCGCGTCCATCATCGAGCACACGGCGCGGGTCTTCCGGCCCGACCTCTTCCTGGTCGACAAGGAGCCGCTGGGACTGCTCGGGGAGGTGCAGAGCACGCTGGCCCTCCTCCGCCGCCAGGGGGAGACGCGGCTGGTCCTCGGGCTCCGCGACATCATGGACGACCCGACGTCGCTCGTCGAGGAGTGGCGGCGCAAGCGCGTGATCCCGGCCCTCAAGCGCTCCTACGACCAGATCTGGGTCTACGGGCTGCCGCAGGTCTACGACCCGATCGAGGCGTACGGCCTGCCCGCGGACGTCGCCGCCAAGACGACCTTCACCGGCTACCTCCCGCGCGAGACGAATCCCGAGGTCGCGCTGCCGCCCGACGTGCAGGCCGTGGTCCATCAGGGGCCCTTCCTCCTGGTGACGCCCGGCGGAGGCGGCGACGGCGCCCAGCTGGTCGACACGACCCTCGCCGCCTACGAGCGCTTCAACGGGCGGCTGCCGTGGCCGGCCGTCGTCGTGTACGGGCCGTTCCTGCCCGCGCGCGAGCGCGCGGCGTTCGAGCGGCGGGCGGCGAAGCTCTCGCGCGTCACCACGCTCGAGTTCCACGAGCATCTCGAGAACCTCGTCGAGAAAGCGGCCGGAGTCGTGTGCCTCGGCGGCTACAACACCTTCTGCGAGATCCTGTCGCTCAAGAAGCGCAGCCTGATCGTGCCGCGCGTGACGCCGCGCCTCGAGCAGCTCCTCCGGGCCCAGGTGGCCGCGCGGTTGGGGCTCGCGCAGACGCTCGATCCCGCCCGGCTCACCCCCGAGACCCTGGCGGAGGGCATGATCCACCTGCCGGAGCAACCGCTCCCGGCCACCCACCGGGTCCCGGGGTTGCTCGACGGCCTCCGGTTCATCAACCAGGCGGTCGCGAAGTGGCGGGTCGAGGGGCCGCCCCGTCCGGGGATCCGCGGGCTCGAGCGCGCCGGCGTCATCCGCCGCGCTCCCGCTCGGCGAGCCGTCTGAGCCGCTCATCCCCGGCCGCGCCCATGCGGCCCGCGGCCGTCCCGCCCCGTATCGTCGTCGTGGTGCTCAAGGGCTACCCGCGCGTCTCGGAGACCTTCATCGCCCACGAGCTCGCCGCGCTCGAGCGCCGCGGCCTCCGGCTCCACATCGCGTCGCTCCGGCGGCCCTACGACGCGCTCACGCAGCCGGTCCACGCGACGGTACGCGCGCCGGTGACGTATCTCCCCGAGTACCTCTACGAAGCGCCGGGCCGCGTGCTGGCCGGGCACGCGCGGGCGTTCGGGCGGGCGCCTCGCCGCTACCTCCGGGCGCTCGGGCTCTGGCTGCGCGACGTCCGCCGCGATGCGACGCCGAACCGCGGACGCCGCTTCGGCCAGGCGGGCGTGCTGGCCGCCGAGCTGCCAGCGGGCGCGGCCCACCTCCACGCGCACTTCCTTCACACACCCACGTCCGTCGCACGGTACGCGGCGGTCATGTGTGGGCTCGGTTACAGCGCATCCGGTCACGCGAAGGACGTCTGGACGACGCCGGACTGGGAGCTCCGCGAGAAGCTCATCGACGCGCGCTTCACGGTGACCTGCACGGCCGCGGGCCAGGCGCGCCTCGGCGCGCTCGCGCCGGGACGGATCGCGCTCGTCTACCACGGGCTCGACCGCCGGCTCTTCGCCGCGCCGCCGGCATTCGGCGCGCCGCGCGACGGCGCGGATCCGGCCGACCCCGTCCGGCTCCTGGCGGTCGGGCGCTTCCAGCCGAAGAAGGGCTATGCGACCCTCCTCGACGCGATCGCGCGCGTCCGGGGCGCCGTGCGGCTCACGGTGGTAGGCTACGGGCCCCTCGCGGGGGCGCTTCGCGCGCAGGCGGAAGCCCTGGGCCTGGCGAGCCGCGTCACCTGGGCCGGCGCCCTCGATCAGCCGGCGGTGCGGGCCCAGTACCGCGCGAGTGACCTGCTGGTCCTCGCCTCCGAGGTGGCGCCCGACGGCGACCGCGACGGGGTGCCCAACGTCGTGGTCGAGAGCCTGTCCCAGGGGCTGCCCGTGGTCGCGACGCGCGCCGGGGCCATCGCCGAGGTCGTGCTCGACGGCGTCCACGGCCGGCTCGTCCCGCCGGGCGACGCCGGCGCGCTGGCCGCGGCCATCGAGAGCCTGGCTCGCGATCCCGAGGCGCGCCGCCGGATGGGGGCGGCCGGGATCGCGCGGATCGCCGACGGGTGGGACCTCGAGGCGGGCGCCGACCGCATCCACGAGCTCCTCCGGGCGGAGATGGCCGCACCGGCGGCGGCGCCGGCGCGAACTGCGAGCGTCCCGGCGTGACCGCGCTCGCCTTCTACACCCCGGTCAAGCACCCGTTCGAGACCGAGCCGTCCGGCGATCGCGAGCTCGGCCGGCTCCTGATGACCGCGCTCCGCGGGCTCGGCTTCGCCCCGCACCTCGCGAGCCGGCTCCTCACCTACCGGCGCGCGTTCGACCCGGTCGACGCCGCCCGCGTGGAGCGCGTCGCGGCGCTCACCGCGGCCCGCCTCATCGCGCGCTACCGACGCGCCCGGCCCGCCGCGCGGCCGCGGGCGTGGATCACCTACCAGAGCTACTACCGCGCCCCCGACCTCGTGGGGCCGACCGTCGCCACCGCGCTCGACATCCCCTACGTGCTCGTCGACACGTATCTGTCGGGGAAGAGCCGCCGCACGCCGTTCCGCCCCTGGGTGAGCGCCGCGCGACTCGCGGCCCGGCGCGCGGACCTCATCTTCCTCATGAGCCCGCGGGACCGCCCGCGCGTGGCCGCCTGCCGGGGCTCGCGCTTCGCCGCCGAGCGGATCCTGGACCTGCCCCCGCCCGTCGACGCGACGCGCTTCGACGCGAGCCCGGAGCACCGCCTGGCGTGTCGCGCGGCCATGGCCCGGCGCTTCACGGGCCCCGATGGCCCCGTGATCCTGGCGGTCGCCGCCATGCGGGAGGTGAAGAAGCTCGAGCCGTACCAGCTGCTCGCCGGCGCCCTCGCGTCGCTCCACGCCGCCGCGCCGATCCGGCCGTGGCGGCTCGCGGTGGTCGGCGACGGGCCCGCCCGGCCGGCGGTTGCCGAGGCGTTCTCCACCCTGCCGTCCGGCCGCGTCGCGTTTCTCGGATCGCTGGAGCCCGACGTGCTGCCCACGGCGTACCTCGGCGCCGACCTCTTCGCCTTTCCCGGACGCTTCCACGTCGTCTTCCTGCAGGCGGCGGCCGCGAGCCTGCCCGTCGTCGCGTGCGCCGGGCCCGGGCCGGACCCGTTCGTCGCGCCGGACGGCTCGGTCCTCACCGCCCCCACGCCGGACGCGTTCGCGGGCGGCGTGGCGCAGCTCCTGGACGATCCCGCGCTCCGCACCGCGATGGGCGCCGCCGCGCGCCGGTTCGTCACCGCGGACCGGACGCTCGCCGCCTTCCAGCGCCGCCTGGCCGCCGGGCTCGAAGCGCTGGGCTTGCCATGCGGTCGATCTACGTCGCCCTGATCCGCCACGCCCCGACGGCGTGGAACGCCGAGGGGCGCGTGCTCGGCCAGGCGGATCCTCCGCTCTCCCCCGAGGGCGTCGCGCGCGCGACGCGCTGGCGGCTGCCCGTCGATCTCCGTGCCCTCGCGACGCGCGGACAGCTCGGCTGGGCGGTGAGCCCGCTCGCGCGCGCGGGCGAGACCGCCCGGATCCTGGGCGCGGGCGCCCCGGTGGTGGAGCCGCGGCTCGCGGAGCAGCACGGGGGCGAGTGGACCGGCCGCTCGCGCGCCGCCGTCTCGCGCGAGGCGCCCGCCGGCGGATGGGACGTGGCCCCACCCGGGGGCGAATCCCCGGCGCAGGTCCTCGTTCGCGTCCGCGCGTGGCTCGACGAGCTCGCGGCGGGCGACGGACCCGAGACGTGGGCCGCGGTGACCCACATGGGCCTCATCCGGATCGTCATCGCCGCGGCGCTTCGCTGGGACTTCGGCGAGCCGCCGCCGGTGCGGCTCCTGCCCGACCGCATCCACCGCGTGCGCCGCCGCGGCGACGGGCTCCTCCAGCTCGTCGCGCTCAACGAGTCGCTCGAGCCGTGAGTCCCACGAGCCGCGACAGGCCGCCACAGGCCCCCACAGGCCGCCACAGGCCGAAGGCCGTCCGATCGGATCCGTCCGATCGGATCCGTCCGATCGGATCCGCTCGATCGAGTCCGCCCGATCGGTGCCGTCTCGCCAACCCCGGCGCCGGGAAGCCCGCCCCGTGAGCGCGGGCCCGATCCTCTTCTACTGCCAGCACCTCCTGGGGCTCGGCCACCTCGAGCGGGCGGCGCGCCTCGTGCGGGCGCTGCGGCGCGCCGGCGAGCCGGTCGTCTTCGTCCAGGGCGGCCGGCCCGTTCCGGACCTCGACCTCGGGGGCGCCGAGGTCGTCGCGCTGCCGCCGCTCGTGTCGGCCGATGACGCGGCGAGCGCGATCGCCCGCGAGGACGGCCGGCGCCCGACGCCGGACGACCTCGCCACGCGGCGCGCGCAGCTCCTCGCGTGCCTTCACGCCACCGACCCGAGCGTCGTGCTCCTCGAGCTCTTTCCCTTCGGCCGCCACGCCTTCACGTTCGAGCTGGGGCCGCTGCTCCTCGCGGTGGCCGACGACCGCGCGCGCCGCGGCGCCGCGGCGCCGCGCGTCGCGGTGAGCCTCCGGGACGTCCTCGTGAGCAAGCCGAACCAGGCATGGTTCGAGCTTGCGTCCGTCGCGGTCGCGCGCCAGTGGACCGATCGCGTGCTCGTCCACGGGAGTCCCGACGTCGTCCCGCTCGAGCACACGCACGCCCTCGCCGGCTGGCTGGGCGACCGCCTGGTCTACACGGGCTATCTCGCCCCCGACGCGCCCGTGCCCCCGGGCCCGCCGCACGGCGAGGTCGTGATCTCGGGCGGCGGCGGCCAGGTCGCGGGAGCGCTCTTCCGCGCGGCGCTCGCGGCGTGGCCTCTGACGACCGCGGCGCGCGCGCGACCCTGGCGCCTGGTCACCGGACCCTACTGCCCCGCGGCGGCCCGCGCGGACCTCGAGGAGGCGGCGCGGGCGCTCCCGGCCCGGGGCGGCCGCCCCGCCGTGATCGTCGAGGCCCACCGCGCGGGACTCGGCGGCTACCTGGCGGGCGCGGCCCTCTCGGTGAGCCAGGCGGGGTACAACACGATCCTCGAGCTCGTGGCCCACCGGGTCCGCGCCGTCGTGGTGCCGTACGAGGCGAGCGGCGACGAGCAGCCGCGGCGCGCCGGGCTCCTCGCCGCGCGAGGCCTCATCGAGGTGGTGGCGGAGGCCGAGCTCACGCCGGCGCGGCTCGCGGCCGCGATGGACGCCGCCCTCGAGCGCTCCGGCTTCCCGGCGCCGGTGCGCCTCGATCTCGACGGCGCGGCGCGGTCGGTCGAGATCCTGGGCGGACTGGCGGCCGGCGTCCGCGCCGCGCGCGCTCAGGGCGCGGCGCGCAGCTCGTAGCGCCGGGAGCGGGACGCGTGACGGACGCCGACGACCGCGCCGCCTGGGACCGGCTCCGCGCGGAGCTCGACCGCTGGCCGCCCGGCCGCGCGACCGTCTGGTGGCGGGACGACGACGCCGGCGCCGCCGCGCCGGCCTTCGACCAGCTGCTCCGCCTGGCCGCGACCCACGCGGCCCCGCTCGTCCTGGCCGTGGTGCCCGCCTGGCTCGACGAGGCCGTTGCCGCGGCCATCGTCGGGGGACCGGCCGGGCTCCGCGTCCTCCAGCACGGATACGCCCACCGGAACCACGAGCCGCCGGCGCCGGGCGGCGGGCGCGGGAAGCCCGCGGAGCTCGGCGCCGCGCGGGCGCCGGACGTCGCGCTCGCGGAGCTCGGCGCCGGGTGGGCCCGCCTGGCCGCGCTCGTGCCAGGGCGCCTCCGGCCGGGGCTCGTCCCGCCGTGGAATCGCATCGCCCCCGCCGTGCGGGCAGCGCTCCCCGGGGGCGGCTATCGCATCCTGTCGACCTTCGGGCCGCGCGCGACGCCCATGCCGGCCGGCATCCGCGAACTCAACACCCACGTCGACCCGATCCTGTGGCGCGCCGGAAGGCGCTTCGCCGGGACGGCCTGGACCCTCGACCATCTGACCGCGCACCTCGCCGATCGGCGCGCGCGGCGCGTCGACCCCGCCGAGCCCACCGGCCTCCTCACCCACCACCGCGACCTGACGCCACCGGCGTGGGCGGCGCTCGACGAGATCCTGACCGGCCTGCGCGCGCACTCGGCGGTGGCGCTCCCCCCGCTCGAGGCCCTCGTGGATGCCGGAGGTCCTATCGCATGACGCCGCCGCGCCTGCGCAGCGTGGCGCTTGGACTCGCGCTGGCCGTCGTCCTGACCGCGGAGTCCTCGGCTCAAGCGCCGCGCCCGGCACCGCGCACGCGCGCGACGTCGGGCGGCCGACGCGCGCGGGCTGCTACCAGGTCTCGATCAAGTTTCCGGGCACGCCGCGGGAGCGGCGCGCACGCTACCAGGGCATCACCCGCAGCGGATCGGCGCCCATCCATCCCGACCCGGATCAGGACTTCCTGCGCGTGATGCCCGGCTACATGCCCGAGGGAACCCTCGTCCTCGACTGTCTCGAGCGGCCCGACCAGACCCAGGCGCACGGCGCGTACAGCTTCCCCGGCAACGACCCGTCCCCCTGGCCCGAGGTCCCGCAGATCACGATCAAGTGGTCGTTCACCTGCCGGGCACGATAGCCGGCAGCCAACCCGACGCCGTGCCAGCGGGCGAGGTGCCCCCGCTGGGTCGCGCTCAGCGCCTCGGGGCCGTGACGCCGCAGGCCGCGAACGCGAGGAGCGGGTAGCGCCGCAGCGCGGCGAGGGTGTCCCCGGGAACCACGCGCCCGACGGCTAGAGGTCGATGCGCTCGGACGCCGGCAGCGTGAGGAACTCGACGAACGGGTCGCCGAGGGCGACGGCCTCGAAGAGCTCCCGCGCCGCCGCGTACTGCCCGCGCGCGTAGGCGGCGTCGCCGACCGCGCCGCGGATCTTCGCGAGCTCCTCCTCCACGATCCGCTCCACCAGGGTGCGCGTCACCGCCGGGCCCTCGGCGAGGCGGACGCCGTGGCGGGCCCACTGCCAGATCTGGGAGCGCGAGATCTCCGCGGTCGCCGCGTCCTCCATGAGGTTGTGGATGGCGACCGCGCCGTTGCCGTCGAGCCAGGCCGCGACGTACTGGATGGCGACGCTCACGTTGTTGCGGAGGCCGGCCTCGGTCACGGCGCCGCCCGGCACCCGCACGTCGAGCAGCGCGGCGCCGTCGGCCGCCACCTCCGGGCGCTGGCGCTCGAGCTGGTGGGGGCGCGCTCCCAGGAGCGTGGCAAACGGCTCGCGCGCGACCGGGACGAGATCGGGGTGGGCGACCCACGTTCCGTCGAAGCCGTCCTGGGACTCCCGGACCTTGTCCTCGCGCACCTTCGCCAGGGCCACCTCGTTGACGTGGGGATCGCGCCGGCTCGGGATGAAGGCCGCCATGCCGCCGAGGGCGTGGGCGCCGCGACGGTGGCACGTCTTCACGAGGAGCTCGGTGTACGCGCGCATGAACGGCACCGTCATCGTCACCTGCGCGCGGTCCGGCAGGACGAAGTCCGGGCGCGTCCGGAACTTCTTGATGAGGCTGAACATGTAGTCCCAGCGCCCGGCGTTGAGCCCGCCCGAGTGGTCCCGCAGCTCCCACAGGATCTCGTCCATCTCGAACGCGGCGGGGATCGTCTCGACGAGCACGGTGGCGCGGATCGCGCCCTTCGGGAGGCCAAGCCGGGTCTCGGCCAGGACGAAGGCGTCGTTCCAGAGGCGCGCCTCCAGGTGGCTCTCGAGCTTCGGCAGGTAGAAGTACGGCCCGCTCCCGCGCTCGAGGAGCCGCCGGCCGTTGTGGAACACGAAGAGCCCGAAGTCGAAGAGGCTCCCCGACACCGGGGCCCCGCCCAGCCGGCAGTGACGCTCGAGGAGATGCCACCCGCGCGGTCGCACGAGGAGAGTCGCGACGCGCTCGTTCAGGCGGTAGACGCGACCGTCCGGGTTCCGGTGCTCGATCGTGCGCGCGACCGCGTCGACCAAATTCACCTGTCCCTGGACCATGTTCCGCCAGGTCGGCGTGTTCGCGTCCTCGAAGTCCGCCATGAAGACGTCCGCGCCGGAGTTGAGCGCGTTGATGACCATCTTCCGCTCGGCGGGGCCGGTCAGCTCGACCCACCGGCGCTGGAGGTCGGCCGGCGCGGGGGCGACCGTCCACGCGCTCTCGCGGATCCCGCGCGTCGCGGGAAGGAAGTCCAGCCGCTGGCCCGCGTCGAACGCCGTCTGGCGCTCCGCCCGGCGCCGGAGAAGCGCGGCCCGCGTCCCTCCGAGCTCACCCTCGAGCTCGGCCACGAAGGCGAGCGCCGCGGGCATCAGGATCTCGGCGAACCGGTCCTCGAGCGGGCCCTGGAGTTCGATACCGCCGGCCATCACGGATCCTCCTCGGGAGTCGGGGATCGCGCCGGCCGGCCCACCCCGGGACCGGGGATCGCCTGCCGCCGGCGGCGCGTCATCGTACTACGCCCGCGCGCCCGGCGCGAGCACGGCGCGCCAGCTAGACCGTGAACTCCGCCACCACGGGGTTGTGGTCGCTCAGCCCCGCCCAGCGCGAGCCGGTGACCACCCGGCAGGACGCGAGGCGCGCGGCCCAGTCCCTGGGCACGAAGATGCCGTCGCAGTGGTACGGCGCGAGGCGGTCGGCGGTCCACCGGAGGGTCTGCGCGAGCGGGCGCCCGGGATTGGCGGCCTGCCAGCAGCTCACGAGGTCGAACTCCGCGGCCAGCCGGTCCAGGATCTCCCGCTCGCCGCGGCTCATCCGGATCCGCTCTCCCGGCTGGCGCTGGCCGACGACGACGTTGAAATCCCCACCCAGAACGAGATCCGCGTCGCCGCGCAGCGTCGCGATCCGGTCCAGGATCTGGTGGAGGGTCTGCACGTAGCCGCGCTCGCCGACCGGGCAGTGGATGCTGAACAGCCGGAGTGGGCGGCCGGCCGACCAGACATGGCCCTGGACCTCCGCGCCCACCACCCACCCGCCGAATCCGCGGACCAGGAGCCGGCGAGCGGGCGCGCCCCGGACCAGGACCGCGCTGCCCCAGCGACGCGAGGCCGCCGCCGCCCACAGGAGGGTGTCGGCCTCGCCGGCGCGGAACCGCTCGCCAGGCGAGTGCGCCGGCGCCCGGCACTCCTGCGCGAGGACGACGTCGGGGGCGAGACGCGCCTGGACGCGCGACCAGTGGCCGCACCGGGCGGCGCTGCCACCGCTCAGGAAGTTGTAGGCCACGACGCGGAAGGACGCCACGTGGGCGACCGGCGCGCCGGGGCGCCTAGACGAGCCGCGCCCGGATCCGGGCGCTCGCGAAGTCGACGACCATGACCATCAGGACGGTGACGAGCAGCACGGTGGAGGCCGCGGGATAGTCGATCATCCGCAGGTAGGTCTGGAGATAGAGCCCAATCCCCCCGGCGCCGACGAAGCCCAGCACCGTCGCGGCCCGCACGTTGGACTCGAAGCGGTAGAGGACGTAGGAGAGAAACAGCGGGAGCACCTGGGGAAGGATGCCGAACCGCAGCACCTGCAGCCGCGTGGCCCCGGTCGCGCGAATCGCGTCCACGGGGCCGGGCTCAATGCCCTCGATCGTTTCCGAGTAGAGCTTCGCCAGGGACGTGGTGGTGTACGCGACCACCGCCAGCATGCCGGGGAAGGGGCCGAGGCCGACCGCCGCGACGAACAGCAGCGCGTAGACGAGGGTATCGATGCTGCGGAAAAAGTTCAGCGCCGTGCGCACGACGTAGTACAGGGCCGGCGGCGCGACGTTACGCGCGGAGAGGAATCCGAGTGGCACCGCCAGCGCCGCCGCCACCCCGGTTCCCAGGAGCGCGATCTCGATCGTGCCGACCGCCCCCCACAGGGCCGCGGGCAGGACGCGGAGGTCCGGCGGCACCATGCGCCGCACGAAGTCCCACATCCACGGGAGGCCCCGCACGAGCCGCGCGGGATTGGCGTCCGTGTGCCAGGCGATCGCCACGAGCAGGACGGCCGCGCCGAGCCACGCCACGCGCTTCACGCCGCCGCCTCCCCGTAGATCGCCTGGGCCACGGCCGGCGACACCGCCGAGGGCGGGCCGTCGAACACGACGCGCCCCGCCCGGAATCCCACGATTCGCGTGCCGTACTGAAGGGCCGTGTCGAGCTGGTGCTGGCTGACGACCAGCGTGAGGCGCCGCTCCCGGTTGATGCGCTCCAGGATGCCCATGATCGAGCCGGCGAGGGCCGGATCGAGGCTCGCGGTGGGCTCGTCGCCCAGGATCACCTGGGGCCCCTGGGCGAGGGCGCGCGCGATGGCCACGCGCTGCTGCTCGCCCCCCGAGAGCGTGTCGGCGCGGCGGGCGGCGAAGTCGGCGAGACCGACCTGCCCCAGGCATTCCCGGGCGAGGGCCCGGTCCCCCTGAGGGAAGCGCCCCACCAGGCTCGCCCACTCGGGGACGTAGCCGAGCCGGCCCGCGAGCACGTTGTCGAGAACGGACGCGCGCCGCACCAGGTTGAACTGCTGGAAGATCATGCCGATCCGGCGGCGGACCAGACGGAGCGCGCCCGGATCCGCCCCCGTGACCGGCTGGCCGGCGACGCGGACCGTCCCGGACGTGGGCTCGACGAGGCGATTGATGGCGCGGAGGAATGTCGTCTTGCCCGCTCCGCTGCGCCCGATGATCATGACGAACTCACCGGGCTCCACGACGAGGTCGACGCCGTAGAGCGCCACCGTGTCGGGCGGCAGCACGACCCGGAGGCCCCGCGTCTCGATCATGCGTCCCGCCGGCGTCGGCGCCGGGCCGGGCCGAGCGGGATCAGCGCTTCGGACGCCAGCCGAGCAGGTCCATGGCCGCTCGGACCGGCTCGTACTCGTGATCCTCCGCCGGCTCGAACCCGTCGATGTCGTAGAGCGCCTTGAGGAGCGGCGCGTAGGTCGGGCCCTTCATCGACAGGAGCGCCGCGCGCACCTTCGCGACCATCGCCGGGTCGAGCCCGTCGCGCGCGCAGATGCCGCCTTCCGGAATCGGCGCGCTCTCGGCGATCCAGTCGAGCTTGTCCCGCTGCGCCGGATCCTTCAGGTACTGCTCGCGCGCCTGGTCGAACGACGCGAAGGCGTCCACGTGGCCGTTGAGCAGGGCCAGGAGGCCCGCGTCGTGCGAGCCGGAGAACAGGAACTCCCTGAAGAACGTCTTGGGGTCCTTGTTCCGGACGAGCCCCTTCTCGATGAGCATCACCATCGGGTAGACGTAGCCCGACGTGCTGGTGGGGTCCACGAACGCGATCGTCTTGCCCCGGAGGTCCTCGAGGGTCTTGAGACCGGACTCCTTCCGGACGTAGATCCGCGAGGTGTACGACGTGTTCCCGTGCCACTGGTCCTTCGCCACGATCATGGCCTTCGCCTCGCGGTTGGCGAGGACGTAGCCCGCCGGGTGGACGAAGGCGAGGTCCGCCGTCCGATTCCGGAGCGCCTCGACGACCGCGGCGTAGTCGGAGGCCACCGTCACCCGGATGGGCACGCCGACGAGCTTGCCGAGCGCCGCGCCGAACGCCTCCCCGGCCACCATGAGGTCGGTGGGCTTCTGAGACGGCGTGAGGGCGAGGTGGAGCGAGCCCTGGGCGACCGCGGGCGCCGCCCCGGCGAGGAGGACGGCCAGGACCCCGGCCGTGAGGATGCTGAATCCAACGAGACGACGTCGCGACATACGATCCTCCCTGCGCTGGCATTACCCAGGTCAGGTTCCGGCGGTCGGCAGCCCCTTGCTGCCCTCTCAGCTCGCCTTCGAGCTCCCGCGATGCTCTGGCCGGAGTCTAGCGGGGGGTCGGCGGACCGTCAACCAGCCCAGCCCGTCCTGACAATCCGCGGCGCCCGGCGTGACAATCCGGACCCCGCCAGACGCCGCCCGGGCCCGGCGGCCGGCGACGGCGCCAGGACATCGTCAGCGTTTTCAATCAATTGCGACTCGGCTGGGCGTCGGCGCGAGGGTTGCACCATGGCTGGCGCCGGCGCCGGCATTCCCCGGCGCCCTGCAGAGGAGGGATGGTCATGACACGACGTGTCGACGCGAAGCGGCTGATCCTCGCCGGCGGCCTGGTCCTGGCGCTGGCGGGCTGTGCGACTCACGGGACGCCGGGCGCCGGGGCAGACGCCGGGGCCGAGGCCCAGACGGCGGACGCGACCCACGGAGCGGGAGACGGGGCGCACACCGGGGCGATGGGTGCGGGCCGCGGCAGCGCCGGCATGCGGGCGCCGGGCGCCACGATGTTCCCGACGCTCCCCTCGCCGCAGGACTTCAAGGAAGCGGGCGGACTGCGGGACGTCCACTTCGAGTTCGACCGCGCGACCGTTCGGGCGGAGGATCTCCGGGTCCTCGACGCGAACGCGCGCTGGCTCGCCGAGCATCCGGGCGTGCTGGTCCTGATCGAGGGCCACGCCGACGAGCGGGGGACGAGCGAGTACAACCTGGCGCTCGGCGAGAACCGGGCGCGCATGACGCGCGAGCGGCTCGTGTCGCAGGGTGTCGCCGCGGCCCGCATCACCCTCGTGAGCTACGGCGAGGAGCTCCCCTCGTGCCGTCAGAGCAGCGAGGCGTGCTGGGCGAAGAACCGGCGAGCCCACTTCCTCGTGAAGACGCCCGTGACCGTCAGCGCTCTCCATCAGTAGTCGGTAGTCGTCCGAGCGTCCGTCGACGCCCGCGGTGGCCGAAGCCCCGCGGGCGTCGTGACGTCCGCCGCCCCGCCGCGTCGACCCGCGTCAGTGAAAGTCGTGGGAGGGCACGGGTGCCCGCGCGGCGAGGGGCCGGACCGCCGTCGCCCGCACCGCCGTGACGCCGTCCTCGTGCTGGAGGACGCCCTCCACCAGGAGGAACGGCTCGTGGACGAGCGTGGCGCGCGCCCGCTCGAAGAGCCCGGGCGCCACGATGGCGTTGGCGATTCCCGTCTCGTCCTCGAGCGAGAGGAACACGAACCCCTTCGCCGTGCCCGGCCGCTGGCGCACGACGACCGCGCCGGCGACCCGGACGCGCCGGCCGCTCCCGAGCGCGGCGAGGCCGGCGGCCGGCGTGACGCCGAGCCGCGTCCACTCGGCGCGGCGGAGCGCCATCGGGTGGGGCCCGACCGTGACGCCGGTCCCGCGGTAGTCGGCCACCAACCGCTCGGGCACCGACATCTCGCGGAGCGGCGAGGGCTCGGGCGCCGGAGGCTGGCCCGCGTAGAGCGGCCCCGGCGGCCGCGCCGCCCGCTCGGCCTGCCAGAGCGCGGCCCGGCGCCGGAGCCCGAAGCGCCCCAGCGCGCCCACCTCCGCGAGCGCCGTCACCTCGTCTCGCGAGAGCCCGGCCCGGAGACAGAGGTCGTCCACGGAGGCGAAGGGCCGCACCGACCGCGCGGCCACCAGCCGGGCGGCGGCCGCTTCGCGGAGCCCCCTCACCTGTCCAAGCCCGAGCCGCACCGCGCCGTCCTCCACCGTCGTGCGGACGGCCGAGACGCCGACGTCCACCGGCCGCACGGCCTGGCCGCGGCGGAGCGCGTCCCGGACCACTGTCGCCGGATGGTAGAAGCCCATCGGCTGGTTGTTGAGGAGCGCCGCGTAGAACTCGGCCGGGTGGTGGACCTTGAGGTAGGCGCTCGCGTACGCGAGGAGCGCGAAGCTCGCGGCGTGACTTTCCGGAAAGCCGTATTCGGCGAACGCGGTGATCGCCCGCACGATCTCCTCGGCGGCCGGGCCGGTGATCCCGTTCCGGGCGATCCCGGCGCGGAGCCGCGTCTCGATCGCCTGCATCCGCGCGCGCGAGCGCCGGAAGCCGAAGGCCCGGCGGAGCTCCTCGGCCTCGCCGCCCGTGAGCCCCGCGGCGACCATCCCCATCCGGAGGAGCTGCTCCTGGAAGAGCGGCACGCCGAGCGTCCGGCGGAGGATGGGCTCGAGCGAGGGGTGCGGGTAGACGACCGGCTGCCGCCCGGCCCGCCGCGCGAGGTAGGGGTGGACCATCTGGCCGATGATCGGGCCGGGCCGGATGATCGCGACCTGGACGACCAGGTCATAGAAGCGCCGGGGCCGGAGGCGCGGCAAGGTCGCCATCTGGGCCCGGCTCTCCACCTGGAAGAGCCCGACCGTGTCGGCGGCCTGGAGGAGCTGGTACACCGCCGGGTCGTCAGGCGGGAGATGCGCGAGGTCGACCTCGCGCCCCGCGGCCCGGCAGAGCGCGATCGCCTCCTCGAGCGCGGCCATCATGCCGAGGCCGAGGAGGTCGACCTTGATGATCCCGAGGTCGGCGCAGTCGTCCTTGTCCCACTGGACGACCACCCGGCCCGGCATCGTCGCGGGCTCGAGCGGCACCACCTCGTCGAGCCGGCCCGCGCAGAGCACCATGCCGCCCGAGTGCTGGCCGAGATGGCGCGGGAGCCCGACGACGGCCTGCCAGAGCCGGGCGAAGCGCTGGATCCGCGCGTCCGCGAGGTCGGCGCCCGCGCGCGCGAGGTGTCGCGCGGGCGCCTGCTCGTCCGGGTCCTGATACCCCCAGCCGGGCACGCCCTTGGCGACGCGGTCGAGAAAGTCTGGCGGGAAGCCGAGGGCCTTGCCGACCTCGCGCACCGCGCGCCGCGGCTGGTAGGTGATGACGTTCGCGGTCATCGCGGCGCTCGTCCCGCCGTAGCGCTGGTAGACGTACTGGATGATCGCCTCGCGCCGGTCCCCCGACGGGAGGTCGAGGTCGATGTCGGGCCACTCCCCGCGCTCCTCCGACAGGAAGCGCTCGAAGAGGAGGTCCATCCCGACCGGATCGACGGCCGTGATCCCGAGGCTGTAGCAGACCGCGCTGTTCGCCGCCGAGCCGCGGCCCTGGATGAGGATTCCCCGCGCGCGCGCCTCCCGCACGATGTCCCAGACGATCAGGAAGTAGCCGGCGAGGTCGAGCGTCTCGATCACCCGGAGCTCGCGCGCGAGCTGCCGGCGCACGCGCGCCGTCACGGGGCGGTACCGCCCGCGCGCGCCGGCCTCGACGAGCTCCCGGAGATGGGCGATCTGGGACTCGCCGTCGGGCACCGGATAGTCGGGGAAGCGATAGCCGAGGTCCTGGAGCGTGAAGCCGCAGCGCGCGGCGAGCTCGCCCGCGGCGGCGACGGCGTCCGGAAGATCGGCGAAGCGCCGGGCCATCTCGGCCGGTGACCGGAGGTGCTGCTCGGCGTTCGCCCCGAGGCGCCGGCCGAGGCCGTCGAGCGAGGTCCGGAGCCGGACCGCCGTCAGGACGTCGAGGATCGGCCGCTCCCCGGCGGTCGCGTGCCGCACGCCGCCGGTGGCGACGATGGACAGCCCCGTCGCACGCGCAAGGTCGACGGCGCGGCGGAGCACGAGCTCGCTCTCGCGCGTCCCGTGCCGCTGGAGCTCCACGCAGACCCGGTCCCGGCCGAAGCTCCGGACGAGCCGCTCGAGCGTCACCCGCGCCGCCGCCGGGCGGCCCGCCAGGAGATCCGGGGTCAGCGGCCCGTCCATCCCACCCGTGAGGCAGACGAGCCCCCCGACCGCGCCGTCGAGATCGTCCCACGTCACGCGCGCCTCGCCCTTCGGCGCCCGCGCCTTCACCCGCGTGATCAGGCGGCCGAGTGCCCGGTATCCCGCGCGCGACTCGACGAGGAGCCCGAGGCGCGGGCCGCCGACGAGCGTCACCGCGGCGCCGACGAGCGGGCGCACCCCCGCCGCCCGCGCGGCCTTGTGGAGGCGCGGCGCGCCGTAGACTCCGTCCACGTCCAGGAGCCCGAGCGCGGGCAGCTCGAGCCGCGCCGCCTCGTCGACCAGCGCCTCGGGCGCCGACGCGCTTTCCAGGAAGCTGAAGGCGCTCCGGGCGGCGAGCTCGACGTACGGGCCGGATCGCATGCGGACGGCCGACGCCGAGGCGGGCTACTCGATCCGGCCGGGAGGAACCAGTGCCTGCGTCATGACGCCTCCATCGCGGGCCCGGGGTTGAGATCACAGTCTGTGACCTCAACGGGCCTCAGGCAGCTGAACGCGCTCCGGACCGAAAGCTCGGCGGATGGCGTCATCCGCGGCGCGGACGGCGGCTGGGCGGGCCCGATGGTCCGCCCACGATCCGCGGTACCCTGGGGCCGCGTGGCGGACCGCCGCCGCGCGCGTGAACCATGCGAGTTCGGGCCCTCTCCACCCTCGGCGTTCTCGCGGTCGGAATCCTGGCGGCCCTTGCGGCCGGAGAGGGACTGGTTCGCCTTGGCTCCCGGTGGAGTCCCACCGTCCGGGACCTCGTGGTCCCCCGAGCGGAACGCGGGTCCCAGACCTTCGCCTCCCTGGAGGCATACCTGGCCTCACAGCCCACGCAGGTCGTCCCCCATCGGAACTGGTTCAACTACTGGAACAACGCGCTCGGGCTGAACGACGTGGAGTTCACGGTCCCGAAGCCACCGGGGCGATTCCGCATCCTGGCGCTCGGGGACTCGTTCACGTACGGTCTCGTCCCCTACCCACACAACGTCATGACTCTCCTGGAATCGCGCCTGCGCGCGGACTGCGCCGGCATGGACCTCGACGTCCTCAACTTCGGCATTGGCGGGGCGGGGGTCCGCGACTACCGAACGATCGTGACGCTCGGACTCGCGACGTACGACCCCAATCTCGTCCTGATCAACTTCTTCGTCGGGAACGACGCCCCGGGTCTTTACCGGTTGTCCTTCGAACGATCGCGGCTCCAGGCCGTCCTCGGCGCCTCGCGCTTGTGGCGGCTCGGGCGAAACGCGCTCCGCCTCTGGCGCGGGGTCCACGACCTCGCCGGCCTCCGGCCCCCCCCGACGGGGTCCGGGAGCGGCGGACGGATGCCCCGCGGGGGCACGCAGGTGGATCCGACCCGTCAGGTGAGCGAGCAGGATCCCTCCCTGACGGGTCCGATCTTCTCGCCGACCGAGTACGCCTCGATACAGGCCGAGGAGATGCGGCGGCTCTACGTGCCCGAGGATCCCGCAGTCATCGATCGGGCCTGGCGACCGGTCCTGGCCGGCCTGGAAGCGATCCGGACGGAGGTCCTTCGGCAGGACCGCCGCCTGGTCCTGGCGATCTACCCCTCGGCGCTTCAGATCTACCCGGACCGGTTGGTCGCCCTCGTCGAGACGCTGCGCAACCGTCCTCGGTACGCCACGTTGTCGGCCGACCGGCTCGATCCGTGGCTTCCCAATCGCCAGCTCACCGCCTACTGCCAGCGGACCGCCATCCCGTGCGTCGACCTCACGCCGGTGTTCGTCGAGGCGAGCCGGACTTCCGCCGAGGCCCTCTACAAGCTGCGCGATTCGCACTGGACGATCCGCGGCAACCGGATCGCCGCGCACGCCGAAGCGGAGTTCCTGGCCGGCCGGCTGTGTCCTTCCGGATCGCCGGCGCCGACCGGCGCGCCGCGCTGACAGCTTCGCAGCCAGCCGGCACGCCGCGCGGGAGCGCGAGGCGGGCCGTCTCGTCGACCAGAGGCTCCGGGGCGGCGTGGTCATGGCCGGGCCTCTGGGGCGTGCCGGCGCGAGGTCACGCCGACGAGACGCTCAGTCGTAGACGGCATCAACGGTCCAGGCGCTCGTGGTGCCATCGCGCGCGAGCCGGCACGCGACGCCGTCCGGGAGCGCGACGTCCCACTCCTCGCGCGCCCACGCCGTCTCGGCCCACCACTCGCCCGCGCTCGGCCAGGGACCCGCCGCGGCGACGACCGCGCCGCGGAGCCCCGCGGCCTCGATCCGGACCGGGCGGCCGTCGCGGCACTCCACCCGGGCCGGCCGGGGCGGCGTGAGCCGGCGCCGGACGAGCGCCGCGCCCGTGACCCAGGGCGGCCGCGCGCCCGCGGCGGGCGGGACTGGCGCGGGCCCCGCGGGACCGTCTCGTGCGAGCTCTGCTCCCGGGAACGGTCCCATGAGGGCCGCGTCGGGCCGATGGGTGTCGGGCGCGACGGGCGCGCCGACCCGGTCCGCGCCGACGAGGGCGGCGAGCCGGCCGAGGATCTCGCCGAGCTCGCGCGGGCTCGGCCGGGGCGGGGCGAAGAGGTCCACCTGGAGCGGCGCAAGCGGCGCAGGCTCCGCCTCCACGGCGACCGCGACCACCGGCGCCGGGAGCCGGAGCGGCTCCAGCTCCGCGCGGAGGAGGCGCCCGAGCGTCCGCCCGTCGCGGATCGGCGCGGCAAGCCCGAGCCGGTGCTCGTGCTCTCCGCCGTCCGCCAGCCGGAGGGTCAGGCGCAGCGCGGCCGCGCCGGCTTCGCGGAGGGCGAGCCGCGCCGACAGCCGCGCGAGGAGCCGGTCGAGGACGAAGGCGAGGGCGGGGAGCGCGGGGATCTCCCAGTCGAGCGTGAGGGCCTCGCGGCACGGCTCGACGGGCAGGTGCGGGACGAACGGCCCCGCGTCCGCGCCGCGGGCCTCGGCCTGGAGGCGCACCGCGGCCGGCCCGAGCCGCGCGAGGAGCGCGGCGGTCGGGAGCGCCGCGAGCGCGCCGAGGGTTCCGATCCCCCAGCGCTCGAGCGCGAGCGCGAGCGCCGGCTCGGGATCGAGGAGCCCGAGGGGACGCGGGGCGAGGAACGCCTCCTCGGCGCCAGCCGCGACCACGAGCAGGCCCCCGCCGGCCCGCGCGGCGAGGCGCGCGAGCATCCGCGTCCCGCCGACGCCGACGTGGACCGGCAGCCCGACCGCGTCGCCCGCGTCGGCCAGCCGCTCACCGATCCGCCGCTCGGCGCCGAAGAGGGGGCCGAGCCCGCCGAGGTCGAGGCCGACGCTGCCGGGCTCCTGCACCTCGACGCGCGGCGAGGTCGCCCACGCGACGTCGAGCAGCGCCCCGGCGGCCGCTTGCTCGGCCGCGGGATCCGCCGAGCGCAGGACGAGATCGGGCACCCGCGTGGCGGCCTCGGTCGCGCTCATCCCCGGGCGGATCCCGCCGGCGGCCGCGTCGGGCGTGGCCGCGACGACGGTCCGGATCGTCGTGCCCCGGAGCGCGACCACGGCGCGCCCCCGGAGGACCGGGTCACGCCGCACCAGCGCCGCGGCGGCGAATCCCGGAACCCAGAGGCTCGCGTACCGCGCCGGGGCGCTCGCGAGGTCCGTCATCTGACGACGGGCGCCGCTGTCCGACGCGGCCCCGCGACGGCGCGGCGAGGCGCATCGGGCGCGAGCACGGTCCAGGCCAGGCGCACGGCGGCGCCGGGCGCTCGCGTCCGCGACCGGACCAGGCGCGCTTCGGTCTCGAGCCCCGCGAGGAGCCCCGGACCACCGGGCGCCCAGTGGACGGCGCGCGGCGCCAGCGCCACCGCGACCGCGGCCAGGCTTCCGGCCACGCGCCGCGGCCCCGCCACGACGAGCGCCGTCGCGACGCGCTCCACCGCGCGCTGGAGGCGCACGTAGACGGCGAGCGGCGTCCGACCGAGGATCCAGGGCGGCAGGTCGCCGAGATCGACCGCGACCAGCTCGAACCCACCGCTCTGGACGAGCACGTCCGCGGCCCGCCAGGCGACGGCGGGCTCGCCGCCGCAGCGGATCCAGAGCAGACGACCGAGCGGGACGCCGAGGGCCGCGGCCGAGTCGGGATCGAGGCTGTCCGTGCCGTCGACCAGCGCGGCCCAGCCGCCGCCCCCTATGGCGCCCGCGAGCGCGCCGAGGAGCACCCGGGTCCGCCCCGAGGTGCGCGGCCCGACCAGCTCCCCGAGCTGGCCGCGCGGAAAGCCGCCCTCGAGGAGCGCATCGAGCGGGGGGAGGCCCGTCGGAATGCTTGGCGCGCGCGGCGCGCGGAGGTCCGGCCGGACGAGGGTGGCGCCCAGGAGAGCGTCGGCCGGCGCCGGCACGGGGTGCCGGGACGTCCGAGCCCGCCACCGCGGGAAGTCCACGGCCAGCGACACGGGTTCCATGGGGCAGGCGACGGTGCAGCGTCGCGATGACTACTAAACATGAGTTGTGTTATCTGGACAACTACAGCATGTGGGGGCGTATCCCCGGGAGGAGCCCCCGGGGATGGGGGCCGCGGACCGCGGGGCCGCTACAGGAGCGTGACCGGATCGCCCACGCGGATGACGCCCTCCGTCTCGACCGCGCAGTCGAGGGCCATCGTGCCGCCGAACTGCCGCACGATCCGGCGCAGCACGCCCGGATCCTGCACCTGCGTGTCGGGGTCGTAGGTCGTCATCACGCAGCGCGCGCGGAGCTGGGCGACGGCGATCTCCACCGCGCCGATCCGGAGCCGCCGCCCCGGCCACTCGCGCTCGCCGAGCCCCTCCACGCCGCCCACGACGACGTTGGGCCGGAGCCGCCGCCCGTCCACTCCGAGCGCGGCGATCGCGCCGTCCGTCGCGACCAGCAGCGGGAGGATGTCGAACCGCTCCTCCCCGGTGAAGCGCTCGAGCCGGGCCTTCCAGCCGACCGCCTGCGCGATCGCGGCCGCGGCCTCCGCCGACGCCCACGGCCAGCCGTCCACGCGCGGCTCGCCGTCCTCGCCAAGGGTGCCGCGATGACCGAGCAGATCCGGGTGCTTCCGCGCGGTGACCACGTGGCCGCGCGCGTCGTACACCTGGACCAGCCGGTCCCCGACGATCCCGTCGCGCCGGACCTCCGCCTCCGTGAGCCGCTCCCCGGCCAGCGACTTCACGGGATACCGCCACAGCTCGGCGACGTGCATCACGCGTCTCCCGACGCGCGCCGCGCGGCCAGGAAGCGGCGGAGGGAGAGCGCCAGGTCCGCCGGCAGCGCTTCCACGGTGGCGGCCCGCAGGATCCCGGGCGTCCGCTTGTAGCTCTCGATGAACGCGACGCACCGGGGACACCCGGTCACGTGCGCCTCGATGGCCTCGCGCTCCGACGCCCCGAGCGTGCCCTCGAGGTACTCCATCAGCATCTCGACCCCGTCCCGGCACGTGAGATCCGGCATCACGTCCTCGCTCCCACGAGATGCGACAGGTAGCCCCGCAGCATCAAGCGCGCCCGATGCACTCGCTGGCGCACCGCGGCGGCCTCGATGCCGAGGAGGCTCGCCACCTCGCTCGTGTCCAGCTCCTCGAGGTCGCGGAGCACGAAGGCCTCGCGGTAGAGGTCCGGCAGCCGCGCGAGGGCGGCCCGCGCCTCCGCCGCCAGGCGCTTCTCGTCCAGGAGGTCGTCGGCCCGGCTCGCCACCCCGAGCTCCGCCGCCCCCGGCACATGCTGCCCGTTCTCGTCGAACTGCGGCAAGTACGCCTCCAGCGATTCGGTCGGACGCCGCCGGCGCGCCCGCTGGTGCATCAGGGCGGCGTTCGTCGCGATCCGATAGAGCCAGGTGGAGAAGCGCGCCGCGCCGCGGAAGGACGCGAGGCCCCGGTAGGCCGCCAGGAAGGCTTCCTGGAGCACGTCCCGCGCGTCCGCGTCGCTTCCGGTGAGCCGGTAGGCGAGTCGATAGACCCGCGCCTCGTGCCGGCCCACGAGGGCCTCGAAGGCGTCGGCATCGCCCGCCGCGGCGCGCGCGGCGAGCTCCTCGTCCGAGATCGCCGCGACGGGGGTCACCGGGGCGTCGGCCCCGCCTAGCGCGTCCGGATCGCCGCCTTCACCTCGGCCGCGAGCTTGGGCGTGATCTCCTTCACGCCGTGGTCCTCGGCCGCGTGCGTCTGGACCGCCGCGAGAAGCTCCTCCTCGGTCGCGGCCTCGGCGGTGAACTGGCACCCCTGGACCACGTCGCCGCAGGCGATGTGCTGGGTCATCTCGGTCCTCCTTTGCGGGCCTTCGGGCCCGTCCCACCTTCTTGGATGCTCGGGCGGGCCCCGTGTGACAGGCCGCGGAGCCGCCGGGCCCGGGGCCCGCCTCAGGGTGGCGGGTCGATCCCCCCGCGCGCGTAGGGATGACAGCGGCAGAACCGCCAGAGCGCGAGCCGGCCGCCCCGGACGAGCCCGTGCCGGAGGAGCGCCAGCCGGGCGTACTCGGAGCAGGTGGGCCAGAACCGGCACGCCCCGGGCAAGAGCGGCGAGAGCCATCGCTGGTAGCCGGCCACGACGGCAAGCGCCGCGCGCGTCGGCCAGCCCGGGCCCGCGTCCATCGCCGGCCCCCTCGTCCCGCGCGCCCCGCCCGGCTCAGCCGTGCGGCCGGTCCTCGAGCGGGAGCCCCATCACCTGGAGCAGCCGATCCATGAGCGCCTGCGTGCGCACCGCGTCGGCGCCCGACGTCCGCGGCTCGGCGCGCGTCCCGACGCACTCGACGAAGTGCTCGAGCTCCTGCCGGAACCCGAGTTTGTCGGCCACGTGGGCCCAGCCCATGTGGAGAGGCGTCATCTCCGTCACGCGGGCCTGCCCGTCCTGGCCGAGGCTCACGCGGTCCGGCGCCTCGACCACCGCCGAGCGGCCATGGCCGAAGACCTCGAGCCGCTCCACCCAGTGCGAGCTGGAGCGATTGGCGAGCACCACCGCCAGGGCGCCCGAATCGAAGCGGAGCGTGGCCGCCGCCGTCGTCTCGCGGTAGGGATCCGTGAAGACCGCCCCGCCGTGGACGTCCACCGCCTCGCCGCAGAACCAGCGCAGGAGATCCACCATGTGGATCGCGTTCTCGAGCGTCGCCCGGTACTCGGTGCCCGGCCGGTTCTTGAGCGCGAGGCAGGCCTCGGGCCGGTGGACCCGGAACGCCTCGTGCGCCGCGACGTACACGGGCGCGTAGCGGCGGTTGAAGCCGACCATGAGCACTCGCGCGGTCCGGGCCGCCAGGACCACCAGGGCCTCCGCCTCCGGCACGGTCGTCGCCAGCGGCTTCTCGCAGAAGACGTCGACCCCGGCCTCGAGCAGGCGACGCACCACCGCGTGATGAGTCTGCTTGGGCGTCAGGACCAGCGCCGCGTCCGGGCGCGCGGCGGCGAGGAGCGCGTCGAGGGACGCGAACCCCGGGCCGAACCCGGTCTCCGCGAGGGCCCGCGCGAGCGCCGCCGGCGCCGGGTCCACCAGCCCCACCACCTCCACGCCCGGCACGCGACGGAGGAGCGGGAGATGGACCTCGCGCGCCACGTAGCCGAGCCCCAGCACGGCGAGTCGCAGCATCCGTCCGCCCTACCCGGTCGTGAACACGGCGGCCGGCGCGCCGGCGAGCGGGTGACGGAGCGCGGCCGCGGTCGGGCGCCCGCCGAGCCCGGGGCCCGCGGGCGGCGCGAGCCAGCCGGCTTCGGGGCGGATCGGCGTCTCGAGGAGCGGCGTGGCGAGCTCGCCCATCGGCCACTCGACCCACGGCATGCCCGGCGTCGACGCCGCCAGGTGAAGCGCCGCGGCGAGCCCCGGGCCGAAGTAGAAGGAGTGCGGCACGACCGCGACGCTCCGCGCCGCCGCCAGCGCCACGATCTTCTTGGCCTCGCCGAGCCCGCCGACCTTCGTCGGGCTGGGCTGGAGGATGTCCGCGGCGCCGGCCCGCAGCATCGCGTCGAACCCGATCGCGGTCGCCTCGTTCTCCCCGGCGGCGACGGGCGTCTCGAGCGCGGCCGCGACCGCGGCGAGCCCCTGATAGTCCTCGGGCGGCCAGACCGGCTCCTCGAGCCACGCGAGGTCGTAGCGGGCCAGCGCCCGCCCCATGCGGATCGCCTCCGCGGGCGTCCACGGGCAGTTGACGTCGAGCATGAGCGCCACGGTCGGCCCCACCGCCTCGCGCGCCGCGGCCACCGACGCCTCGTCCGTCTGGTGGAGCTTCACGCCCCGGAATCCCTGTCGGACCGCCGCGGCCGCGGCCCGCGCCACGTCGGCCGGCCGGTCGAACCGCGCGAGGCTCGCGTAGGCCCGGAGCCGCGGCTGCGCGAGCCCGCCGAGGAGCTCGTACACCGGCACGCCGCGCGCCTGCCCGGCGAGATCCCAGAGGGCGAGCTCGACCCCGCTGATCGCGAACATGCCGAGCCCCCGGCGCCCGAAGAGGAGCGTCCCCCGGTGCATCCGGTCGACCAGCCCTTCGAGGTCGGTCGCGGACTCGCCGACCACCAGCGGCCCGAGCGCGTCGCGCACGACGGCGGCCACGGCCGCGGGCGCCCCGAGCGCGAAGGCCTCGCCCCAGCCGACGAGCCCCGCGTCCGTGGTCACCCGCACCAGCACCTGCTTGCCGAGCCGCGCCGTCCACGGGGACGGCGGCTCCGTCGGCTTCCAGGGAATGCCGAGCGGGATCGCGTCGACGGCCGAGATCTTCACGCCCGGGCTCCGCGCCGGGGCGTGCGCGGCCGGGCCGGGGCGGGCCGGAGCGCGGCCAGGCCTAGCGCCCCTGGCGGAGGAGGTCCCGGATCTCGGTGAGGAGCCGTTCCGTCGGCGAGGGGCCCGCGGGCGCCGGGGCCGGCTCCTCCCGCTTCATGCGGTTCACCGCCTTGACCACCATGAAGATGACGAAGGCGATGACGAGGAAGTCCACGATCGCCTGGATGAACTTCCCGATCCCCAGCACGACCGCCGGCTTGTCGCCCATGGCCGGCTTGAGGACCCAGCCGATCTGGGAGAAGTCCACTCCGCCGAGGAGGACGCCGACGGGCGGCATGATGACGTCGCCGACCAGCGAGGAAACGATCTTGCCGAACGCCGCGCCGATGACGACCCCGACCGCGAGGTCGAGGACGTTGCCGCGCATCACGAACTCCCTGAACTCCTTGCCCATCCCGCTCATGCCCGCCCCCCCGCTCGTGCGAGCGCCCGGAGTGGATCGCGGCGTCGCGGCCGCCGGCCGACGGCGGCCTCTCCGGGATGATGCCCGGCCGTCGCCATGGTGACAAGGGCGTCTCGACCGGGCACCGCGGGCCCCGGCATGCTACCCTCGCCCGAACCGCCGCACGGCGGCAGGGAGGTTCCATGCGCGCGCTGAGCCCAGGAAAACTCCGCGGGATGCGGCAGATCGCCGGTCCCCGCGGCATCATCACGGTGACGGCGATCGACCACCGCGGGTCGCTCGAGGCGATGCTGAAGCGCGCGCTGCCGGGTCGCGCGATCGGCTTCGCCGAGATGGCGGGCGAGAAGCTCCGGATCGCGCGGGCGCTCGCGCCCCTGTCGACGGCGGTGCTGCTCGACCCGCTCCACGGCGGCCACATCCTGTCCCACGACGCGGTCCCCGGCCCGGTGGGCCTCATCATGTGCCTCGAGGAGTTCGGCTACGAGGGGGTGGCCGAGGGGCGGCTGACCGCGATCATCCCCGGATGGAGCGTCGCGAAGATCAAGCGGATGGGCGCGGTCGGGGTGAAGGTGCTGCTCTTCTACCACCCGGAGGCGCCGGTGGCCGCCCAGCAGGAGGCGTTCGTCGAGCGCGTGGCCGAGGACTGCCGGCGCCACGACATCGCGTTGCTCCTCGAGCCGATGTCCTACCCGATCCGGCCGGGCGTCCAGAAAGAAAGCGCCGAGTTCGCGCGCGAGAAGCCGGCGATCGTGGTCGAGTCGGCGCGGCGGCTCGGGCCGCTCGGCGTGGACCTCCTCAAGGCGGAGTTTCCCGCGGACCCGCGGTTCGAGACGGACGAGGGTCGGCTCCGCGCCCATTGCCGGGCGCTCACCGCGGCGTCGCCGACGCCGTGGGTCCTCCTGTCGGCGGGCGAGACGTTCGACGTCTTCCAGCGCCTCACCGGCATCGCTTGCCAGGAGGGCGCCTCGGGCTTCATGGTCGGCCGGGCGATCTGGCAGGAGGCGATGAGCCTGACCGACCCGGCCGAGCGGGAGCGCTTTCTCGCGACGACCGGCGCGAGCCGCCTCCGAATCCTCACCGCGCTCGCCGACGCGTACGCGACGCCGTGGACCGCCCGCTTCGACGACGCCGCGCGCGGCGCCGCCACCGAGGAAGGATGGCACGCCCGGTACGAGGCGTGACGTCAGACTGCCCGCTCGATGACGAGGACCGCCGCTAGGGCGGGACCCGCTGTTGGCCCCCCAACGCCCACGGGCCCTCGTAGAGGGCACCGGACGCCGCGTGGAGCGACGGGGCCTGTCCTGCCGCCGGTTGCGAAAGCCTCCTAGGCTCTGGAGCCCGCAGACCCGGCGTCAAGTTTGACACCGACTTCCGCATCGTGCTCCAGTGAGCTCACAATGGGCGTCGCCGCCGACTTGCGGCCGTCGCGGCCCCGCAGCGACGCGATTCGCCGGTGAGGGGCCGCTTCGCGCCCTCCGGGAGCGGTCCCGGGCTTGCTGGCGTCCTGACGATCCTGCTGGCGGCCGTGGGCCCTAGCTGGGTGCCCTCGAGCGCCGACGCGGCCTCCCCGGGCGTCTTCGATCCGGACGCGCCGCCCGAGACCCGATATCGCCTGGCGCCGTACCTCACCTTCGGGGCCGAGCTCAAGCTCGACTACGAGTACCGGACGAATCTCGGTCTGGACGACCGACGCAACGGCGATGCTGCCCTCTCCACGCCGGAGCTGTCCCTGGCATTGTCGTTCGACCCCGATCCAAGGCTGCAGGCTTTCCTGAGCCTGACGCTCTCCCGTGACTTCGTGTGGAAGATTGAGGCCGGCGGATCCGAGCCAAGCGGGGACCCGACCCTGACAATCGAGGAGGCATTCCTCTGGGTCCACCTGCTCCCCGGCGGCTTCTCCCTTCAGATCGGCCGGCAGCGGTTCGAGGACGAGCGCCAGTGGCTCTACGACGCGGAGCTCGACGGCGTGCGGCTCCGGTACGAGCGCGGGGCCTTCGCGGTCGAGCTCTCGGCAAGCCGCGCTGGGTGGGTCCGGGAGAACGTGCTGAGCGGGCACACGCCGGAGCAAATCAACAACTACATGCTGTTCGCGGGCTACACTCCCCTCGAAGACCTGACGTTCGAGGCGTACGTGATCGCGCGCGACGACCAGGACGCCGATCGACGACGTCCCGTCTTCGTCGGCGTGCGGTCGCGGGGCGAGCCCATCGCCGATCTCGACTACTGGGTCGAGCTCGGCTACGTGGGGGGCCAGGACGGCTCGCGTCGAATCTCTGGCTGGGGCGTCGACCTCGGTGCCACCTACGAGTTCCAGGTGCCGCCGAAGCCGGCCCTGACGCTCGGCTTCGCCTTCGGCACCGGCGACGGGAACCCGAACGACGGGACCGACCGGACCTTCCGGCAAACGGGACTGCAGGAGAACGAGACCGATTTCGGGGGAGCCACCGACCTCAAGTACTACGGCGAGGTTCTCGATCCCGAGCTGAGCAACCTCGCCATCCTCACGGCCGGGGTCGGGATCCGGCCGAGCGACCACGTGTCCCTGGACCTCATCTATCACTATTACCTCCAGCACCGGGCGTCGACGACCCTGCGCAACGCGGGGATCGACGTCGAGCCGTCCGGCCGGAGCCGACGGCTGGGGAGCGAGGTCGATCTGGTCCTCGGGATCGAGGACCTTCTCGGTCACCTGGACGTCCGGGCGGCGCTGGGTTACTTCTCGCCGGGCGCGGCCTTTCCGGAGCACGCTAGCGGCGCCTGGGTGGTGCGCACCGAGGTGCAGTTCCGCTTCTGACCGCGGTTAGTCGGCGACGCGCCCCGAGAGTGTGACGCGGAACGTCCGGTCGGGGAAGAGCCGCGCCTCGATCTCGATGTCGAGCAGATCGGCGAGAGCGCGCACGAGCGCCAGCCCCAGGCCCACGCCGCGGGCGCCGGCGCGCGCCTCGTCCTTCCGCCAGAACCGATCGAACATCACACCGAGGTCCTGAGGCTCGAGACTCGGAGCTTGATTGCTGAAGCTCACCCGCGCACGCCCCGTCGCCTCTTCCGACGCGCACGCCACCGTCGTGCTCGGCGGGCTGTGGGCGACGGCGTTGATCAGGAGGTTCGACACTATCAGCGCGAACTTCTCTGGATCCGTCTCGAAGCAGAGCTCCCGCGAGATGTCCTGCCGGAGATCCAGCCCCTTCGCCGCCGCCTCGCGGGCCAGCGGCTTCCAGGCCGCGTCGACGACCTCCGCGACCGGCACCCGCGTCGCGAAGACCTGCTCGCGACCCGCGTCGTAGCGCGCCAGGGCCAAGAGGTGCGCGACCACCCGCTCCATCTGTCGGGCGATCGCGGCCGCATCCTCGAAGAACTGGCCGACCGTCGCTCGGTCCTCCGGCCAGCGGCCGCCGACCTCGCACAGGCTCCGCAGCTCGGCGATCGGTGTCTTGAGCTCGTGGGCGATGTCGCTCGACAGCTGACGTTCCCGGTTGAAGCCGGCCTCCAGGCGACCGAGCAGGGCGTTGACCTGCTCGATGACCACGGCGATCTCCTCGGGCGGCTTCTCCAACGCGACGCGCGCGTCAAGGGACGTCACGTCGAGCGCCCGCACCTGGCCCGTCAGCCGGTCCAGGGAGCGGAGCCCCGCCCGCAGCGCGACCTGCATGAGCGCGGCGAGGGCCGCCAGGAGCCCGATACCCAGACCCGCCAGGGACAGCTCCAGGCCGTGGATGCTCGCATCGAGCTGCTCCCGCTCTCGCGCGACGAGCAGCGTTGCGGCCACCGGGCTCGGCGGAACGGACGGGGCGGCGGCCTCCTTCGCGTCGGCCGGGGCGTCGTCCGTGTCGAGACGTGGAACGAAGTCGGTCTGCACCTGCCGGCCCCGGCGGCCGTCCGGCAGGGTCACGTCCTGGAAGCGCGGCAGCGTGGCGGGACGGGACCCCTTGAGGAGGTTCGTACGTCGCGTCGCGTCACTCTGATCGAAGGACGGGGAGCGTCGGAGGAGGGAGCCGTCCGCGAGCCAGAGCTCGAAGTACTCGGGGCGGGCGCCCGGGCCGAACTGGGGCATGACCTCGCTCTCGAAATCGAACTCCACGAGGTCACCCTCCTGGTCCGTGAGCGCGATCAGCCCGGTCGCCTCGGCCAGGAGCGCCCGGTCGAACTCCTTCTGCAGTGAGTCAGCGACGATCGTCCGGAGCACCAGCCCGGCGACGAGCAGGGGGAGCGCGGCGCCCCCGAGCAGGTGGACGAACAGCCGCGTGCGGAGCGACCGCATCTATTCGACGAAGTAGCCGAAACCCCGGCGGGTCTGGAGGATCGGAGGCTCCCCTCGAACGTGAATCTTCCGGCGAAGGCCGGAGACCAGGACCTCGACGACGTTGCTGGACACCTCCGAGTCGCTCCGGTGCAGGTGCTCGACCAGCTGCCCCTGCGAGAAGACACGACCGCGCTGGTAGGCGAGGAACTCCAGTAACGCATACTCGCTCGGCGTCAGATGCAGGATGTCGCCCCGTCGCGAGACCTCGCGGCGAGCGGCGTCGATCTCGAGCGACCCCAGACGGATGATCGGGTTCTTCGCCTGATGCCGGCGCCGGACGAGCGCCTGGATGCGCGCGCAGAGCTCCTCGAACGCAAAGGGCTTGACGAGGTAGTCGTCGGCGCCCAGCTGGAGGCCCTTCACCCGGTCGTCCACGCGGTCGCGCGCCGACAGGATGAGCACGTGCGCGCGGCAGCCTCCAGTCCGGAACCGTCGGAGGACCTCCAGGCCAGACAGCCCGGGCAGCATCAGGTCGAGCACGATCACGTCGTAGTCGTACGTCTCAGCGAGGGCGAGCCCGTTCTCGCCGTCACTGGCCAAGTCGACGGCGTAGCCGAGCTTCTTCAGGCCCTGGCTCAGGGACCGCAGGAGCCGCTGGGAATCGTCGACCAGCAGGATCTTCACTGACTTCGCGACGGCCGCCGCACCAACATGCCCGGAGGCGTGAGACGGGACGCCGGGAGCACCCCCTCGCCAGGCCGATTCACGCTGCGCTCCCAAGGTAAGCGAGGAGCGGAGCCCGGGGCAACGTGCCGGGGCCGACGGCCCGGTCGCTCCGAGCCGACCGGGCCGCGCGCCACACCGCGAAAGAGACCCCGGACGGCGGGGCGGTTCTAGTCGTCTTCTCCGTCGGCGCCGGCGACGTCGAAGTCGACCAGCTTGACCACGCCGTCCACGACGAGCCCGATCTCGGGGCAGTAGCGCTTGATGCTGACGGCGCCGGGCTCGAGCGGCGTCGTCTCCTTCACCTCCACGCAGTCCTTGAACGTGCCTGCGGGGGTCTTCAGCGTGAGCCCCATCTTGGTGTGCTCGGCTCGGTCCAGGGCCACCGGCGACGCCAGCTCCTGGAAGTACCGGGACCCGAGGAGAAAGGTGCCAGGCATGATCAGGCCCGGAAGCGCCCGGGCCGTGCCCGCCAGCCAGGCGCCTTCATGGCTGACGATGATCTGCCCTTCCTCATCGTAGATGTCCACTTCCTCGCCGAAGTAGAAGATGTCCCCCGTCTGAACGCAACGCGCGTAGAAGTTGCGCGAGACCTCGACGAGCTTCCCGCTCCTCCACTCCCGCTCCTCCACGACCCGGGCGGTCACGGTCAAGGACTCCCCTTCCTCGGTGAGGAACACGATCGGCTTCGTCTGGTTGAGGACCGTGATCTGCAGGCGTACCAGCTCTCCGTCCTCGATGCCCTCGAGCACGAGGCGATCGGCCGGCCGAATGCTGAAGTGGAGATTGCGACCCGTGGACGAGAACGTGCACTCGTCCAGCGCAAATCTGGTCGTGTACTGAACGGCCGCCCAGGCCGTCCCCGCTAGAACACCGAGGCCGATGACCACGAGTGTCCGAGCCAGGGCTGGACCTCTCCGCCGCCAATTCGTCCGCCCCTGTCCCATGAGCCGTCTCCTTTTCCGGGAGGGGCATCTCGCGAAGGCCCCGCCCCGCCGGCATCGTGCCCGCCTAGCCTGAGGATTGGCTGAGGATCTCGCCTCTTTCCGGCGGTCGGCTCCCCGGCCGGAGCCGAACGGGATGGCGAGGGCCGCCCCCCAGCGGGGCAAGGTCATCGGCCCCACCATCCGGGAACCGGGATGGGACCGGTCTACCTCGGGGGCTTGGCTACGACCGCGTCGGACGGCGGGGCATGCAGGAACCGGCCGGCGCTCAGCACGACCTGGTCGAATCCGACCCCTTCCATCCCCGCCTGGATCCGCACCGTGACCTCTCCGCTCGTGCGGAAATAGACGTGCGGCTCCAGGGAGGCGACGTCCGCCGGGGCGCACCCCACCCACGTCCAGCCCTCGCGCGCCGGCCCTTGCGCGACGAGATAGCTCCCCGTGCCCGGCCTGAGGACGTCCCGATTCTCGCGATCGACGGCATTGGTGAACTGCACGTAGAGCAGATTCGCCTGGGCCTTGCCCATGGGCTTGCCCACCTTCATGTGAATCCAGCAGCGGTAGGGCACGCCTCGCTGCACCCGGACCCTGAAGCGCACGTGAGGATCATCCTCCGGAGGCGGATCCAGTTCGTCGCCGGTATTCGGCGTTCCGACCAGTCTGCCGCCGGGCGAGACCGGGTCGTTCCAGAACTCGAACTCGTGGAGCGCCCCCCTCGGCAAGTCGGACACGTGGACGACGACCTCGGGTGGGGATCCTTCCGGTGGCGACGTCTGGCCGAACGCCGGCGCGGCCGTCATCGTGAGCCCGAGCAGCGCTATTCCGGCGTGGACGAGCGGAAGCGCCGACATCCCGGACCAGACCGTCGCACTCCGCCGGGGCCGGGGACTGAGCCGAGACCCACGCGTCACCGGGCCGCCGAGCCGGTCCAGAGCCGCTAGGATACGCGGGCGCATCGTCGCCATCGTAGGCTCCTCCGCCCCCAAGAAGGCACCGGGCTCAGGAAGGCGGGCCCTTCCAGGGTAAGCCAGCGCAACGCTCCGTCGCCACCCCGGGAACGCCATCGAGGCGAGCGGGCGGCCGCGCCCCGTGCCCCGCCAGCGTGGCCGAGCGCCGCGTTCGCCCAGCGGACAAGGGCCCGCGATCCTCAGCCAATCCTCAGATTGCCCAGGCAACGTGATGGGGAACTCGACCTCACACGAATGATCTCGGGAGGAGGCGCGGCCATGCCAAATCGGATCGGTCGGTTCACGGCTATCCTGGCACTTGCCGTTGGAGTGGCAATCCTTGTCGGCGGTTGCGGAACCTCGGGGGGCGGGGAGGGATCCAGCGTCAGCGTCGCGCTCGAGGACCTGCCGGATGCGCCGCGCGCCACGGTGAAGAAGTTGACCGCCGGCGGGCGGATCGAACGGATCGACAAGGAGGTCGAGGACGGCCGCGTCGTCTACGACGTCGAGGCGACGGTCGGCGGCAAGCACACGGAGTTCCTGGTGGCCGACTCCGACGGCGCAGTCCTGGAAACGGAGACCAGCGTGGACTTCGGCCAGCTGCCGGCCACGGTCCGCGCCGCGGCGGCCCAGTACTTCGACACTACCGCCGGCCTGACGGCGCTGAAGAAGGACGCGTTCAACCAGGTCTCCTACGAGATCAGCGGCACCCGGAACGGGAAGTCCGCCGAGGCGACGTTCGACCCGACGGGTCGGATCCTCGAAACCGGGTAGGATCCTCGAAATGTCGACGGCGCGGCGGCCAAGCCGCCGCGCGTCGCCATCGCTCCACATGTGCCCGGCGCCGGCCGGCGGGGCTCCGCCGCCCCGAAGGAGGAGGGGCCGGGGCTCGTCGCCGCAGGGCTGCCCTCGCGCCGGTGTGAATCCCTCCGAGTGACGCGTGCCTGGCAAGCTGCCCTTTAGTCGCGACCCGGCCAGCTTGACACGCGGACGCGCCTCTGGGGAGAATCGTTCCTCTTCGCGGGGTCCTGATCGAGTCCGGGAGAACCGCGCAAATTGCCATGGCCACCGTCGGCGCGATCGCGTAGCAGGGGGGACGACCCTGAGCCCGCGGTCCGCCGGCTCTCCGACCCCGGTCGACGTCGTCGGCCTGGGGACGAACGCCCTCGACCTCCTCGGCGTCATCGACGGCCATCCGGTCCCCGACACGAAGTCGCCGCTCCGCCAGTTCGAGATCCAGGGCGGCGGCATGATCGCGACGGCGATGGTGGCCTGCGCGCGGCTCGGTCTCCGCGCCCGCTACGTCGGCAAGTTCGGCGACGACTACTGGGCGCGGCTCGGCCGGCGCCTCCTCGCCCGCGACGGGGTGGACGTGCGCTGGGCGCTCCGCGCGCGCGGGAGCGTCGGCCACGTCAGCATCATGCTGATCGACGCCCGCACCGGCCTCCGGACGGGGTTCTACCGGCGGCCGCCCGCCTACGACATCCGGCCCGAGGAGCTCGACCGCCGGGTCATCACCTCCGGCCGGCTCCTCCACGTGGACGGCGTGGACGCGCCCTCCGCCGCGGTCGCCGTGCGCTGGGCGAAGGAGGCCGGCCTGCGGGTCACGATGGACGGGGAGCGCGTGGTGCCCGGCATCGACGCGGTGTGGCCGGGCGTGGATCTCCTCGCCTGCAACCCGCGCTTCGTCACCCAGGTGAGCGGTCGCGACGACCTGGAGGAGGGCCTCGCCGCGCTGGCGGCGCGGGGCCCCGCGCGGGTCGCGGCCACGCTGGCCGAGGCGGGCGCCATCGGGCTCGAGGGCGGACGCGTCGTCCGGGCGCCCGGCTTCCCGGTGCCGGTGGTCGACACGAACGGCGCCGGCGACGTCTTCCACGGGGCCTGCGTCGTCGGCGAGCTCCGGGGGTGGCCCTTCGAGTGGACGCTCACCTTCGCCAACGCGGTGGCGGCGATGAAGTGCCGCACGCTGGGCGGTCGGCGGGGGATCCCGCGCCTCGACGAGGTCGCGGCCTTCCTGGACGCGCGCGGCCACCGGGAGCTGGCGGCGGCGCTCTAGCGTCGAGCGCGGCGCGCGGCGGAGCGCGCTGCGCGCGGGGGCCGCGTCACGCGGACGCGGCCCCCGGCACAGAACGGGCTACTTCTTGCTGGCGTCGAAGATCTCGCCGAAGAGCACCCAGCGCTCGCCGTCGAACTTCGCCAGCTGCTCCTGCTCGATCGGGTAGAAGTCCGTCGGGCTCGTGTTGATCTTGATGCCCGGAAGGAGCATCGGGACGACGAAGTCCTTCAGACTCGCGGCCTGCTTCATGACGTTGGCGCGCGACAGGTCGTTGCCGGCCTGCTTCAGCACCTGGACCATCGTCTGGGCCACCGAGTAGCCGTAGACGTTGAAGGCGTCCGTCTTGTTCCCGTCCGGGTAGTACTTGTCCATGAACACGACCCAGTCCTTGTAGCCCTGGTCGTTCTTCCACTGGGGATCGGTCGGGTCCTTCAGGTACTGGACGGTGATCAGCCCCTTCGACGCGTCCAGGCCCGCCGGCTTCAGCACCGCGCCCACCGAGGCGGACACGTTGTTCAGGAGGTGGATCGGCTTCCAGCCGATGTCCGCCGCCTTCTTGATCGCCTGCGCCGCGAACTTCGGCGTGGTGACGTTGAAGAACACGTTGGCGCCGCTGTTCTTCAGGTTGACGATCTGCGAGTCGACGGTCGGATCGGTGACCTCGTACGACTGCTCGAGCACGATCGCCTTCTTGGCGACATCGCCGAGGCCGTCCTTGAATCCCTTGAGGTAGTCCTTCCCGTAGTCGTCGTTCTGGTAGAGGATCCCGACCTTCCCGTCGGGGACGTTCTTCAGCACGTACTGGGCGTAGATGTGCGCCTCGGCCTGGTAGTTGGGCTGCCAGCCCATCGTCCACGGATGACCCTTGGGGTCACCCCACTTCGTCGCCCCGGTGGCCACGAACAGCTGCGGCACCTGCTCGTCGTTCATGTACTTGTGGATGGCGCTGTTGGACGGTGTGCCGAGGGTCTGGAAGAGGAGCAGCACCTGGTCCTGCTCGACGAGCTTCCGGACCATCTCGACCGCCTTCGGCGGGCTGTAGGCGTCGTCGAGCGTGACGAAGTTGATCTTGCGCCCGTTGATGCCGCCCTCCTCGTTCACCTTCTTGAAGTAGGCGCCGATCGATTTCCCGATGGTGCCGTACGCGGAGGCCGGGCCGCTGTAGGGGTTGGTGTTGCCGAGCTTGATCTCGGTCGCGGTCACCCCCGGATCGGCCGCCAGCGCGGCTCCGGCCAGGCCGAGCGCGACGATCAGCGACAGCGCGAGCATCGTCCTACGTGTGCACATGTTGTCCCCCTTTCGGTGTGGCCGAGGCGGCGGGCCGGGCCGGACGGGCCCGCTCGCCGGCACGGTGGGCGAGGCGCCGGAGGAACCCGGCGACCCCGTCCGGCATGACGTACATGAACGCGATGAGGAACACGCCGTAGATGGCCCAGGGTGCTGCCTTGGAGATCTCCTGCGCGTAGTTCGGCACGAACTGGATGAACAGGGCGCCGAAGATCGCCCCCGGCACGGAGGCGAGCCCGCCGATCACGATGCCGACCAGGAAGGTGATCGACAGGAACACGTTGAACGAGTCCGGCGCCACGAACGCCACCGCGAGCCCGCCCAGCGAGCCCGCGACCCCAGTGTAGCAAGCGCTGACGCCGAACGTCAGCGACTTGTAGAGCGCGGCGTTGATGCCCATCGCGCGGGCGGCGATGGGGTTGTCGCGGATCGCCACGATCGCCCGCCCCGGGCGGCTCCGCAGGAGGTTCCAGGTGAGGACCAGGAGCAGCAGCAGCACCGCCAGCGCGAGGTAGTAGAGCCACTGGTCCCGTGTGAGCGGCAGGCCCAGCGGGGCCCGGGGCTTCGACAGGACGATGCCCTGGGAGCCGCCGGTCCACGAGTCGAAATACTTCAGGATCTGGGGCACGGCCAGCGCGAGCGCGAAGGTCGCCAGGGCCAGGTGCAGCCCCTCCAGGCGCAGCGCGGGAATCCCGAACAGGAAGCCAACCAGGAAGCAGAGGGCCCCCGCGGCGGGGATCGTCCACCCGTAGGGGACGTGCCAGCGGTCGACCATGATCGCCATCGTGTACGCGCCGAGCGCGTAGAAGGCGCCGTGGCCGAGCGAGATCTGCCCGTTGTATCCGGTCAGGAGGTTCAGGCCGAGGAGCACCATCGCGTACACGCAGACCTGCGTGAACTGGAACAGCCGGAACCCGCTCACGAGGAAGGGCAGGCCCAGCGCGACCAGGAGGACCGCGACCGGGACCCACGCGCGACGCGGCATCCTAGACCCGCCGCACGACCGCGTGGCCGAAGAGGCCGCTCGGCCGGACCAGGAGGACGACCACGATGATCAGGAGGGCGACGGTCAGCTTCAGCTCGGTGCCGATGAACGGCAGGTAGGTGCCGGCGAGGTTCTCGATCACCCCGACCAGGAAGCCGCCCACGACGGCGCCGAGGGGGCTCGTGATCCCGCCCAGCGTCGCGGCGGCGAAGGCGTAGATGAGGATCCCGCCCATCATGTTGGGCTCGAGGAAGATCACCGGCGCGATGAGCATCCCCGCCACCGAGCCGACCAGGGCCGCCAGGCCCCAGCCGAGCGCGAGCATCCAGCCGACGCGGATGCCGCAGAGCCGGCTCGACACGGGATTCTGCGCGGCGGCCCGCATCGCGAGGCCGAGGGACGTGAAGCGGAAGAACACGTAGAGGAGGCAGAGCATGAGCAGCGTCACCCCGATCACCCCGAGATCGTGCTGGCCGAACACCACGTTGCCGATCCGGATCGGCGTCCGGGGGAACGGGCTCGGGAAGGGCTGGATGACGTAGGAGTAGATCCACCCGGCGAGGCTGTTCAGGATCACCAGGAGCCCGATGCACACGATGACCAGCGTGAGGACGGGCTTCCCCTCGACGGGCCGCACGACGACGCGCTCGATGAGGACCCCGCCCACGAACGCGAGGACGAGCGTGCCGAAGAACGCCGCCCAGTAGGGGGCGCCGGCGTTCAGCATGGACCACGCGAGGTACGTGGTGAACATCGCCATCTCGCCCTGGGCGAAGTTCACGATCTCCGTGGCCTGGTAGATCATCACCAGCGCGAGGGCCAGGCTCGCGTAGATCCCGCCCGTGGCGAGCCCGGAGACGACCTGCTGGAGGAAGGTGTCAATACCCAAGGTACGCTCGTCGGACGGCGTCGTTCTTCCGGATCTCGTCGGACGGCCCGGCGAGCACGACGCGCCCGGTCTCGAGAAGGTACGCGTGGTCGGCGAGGCCGAGGGCGAGGGTCGCGTTCTGCTCCACCAGGAGCACGCTCACGCCGTCCCGCTCGTTGATCGTGCGGACGATGCGGAAGATCTCCTGCACCACGAGCGGGGCGAGCCCGAGGGACGGCTCGTCGAGGAGAAGCAGCCGCGGCCGCAGCATGAGCGCGCGGGCGAGGGCGAGCATCTGCTGCTCCCCGCCGGAGAGCGTGCCCGCCGCCTGCCGCCGCCGCTCGCCGAGGACCGGGAAGTGCCCGTAGACGCGGTCGAGGTCCCGGCCGACCTCGGCCCGATCGCGGCGCACGTAGGCGCCGAGCCGGAGGTTCTCCTCCACCGTGAACCCGACGAACGTCCCCCGCCCTTCGGGTACGTGGGCGATGCCGAGCCGCGCGATGTCCTCGCTCGCCCGGCCATCGATCCGCCGCCCGTCGAACCGCACGGTCCCGACCGGCGGCACCATGCCCGACACCGCGCGGAGCGTGGTGGTCTTCCCGGCCCCGTTGGCGCCCAGGATGGTCGTGATGCCGCCGGCCTCGACGGCGAACCCGACCCCGTGGAGCACCCGCGTCGCGCCGTAGGCCACGTGGAGGTCCTCGACGTCGAGGATGGCCGCCATCAGCGCGCCACCGTCTCGCCGGGCGCCACGCCGAGGTAGGCGCGGATGACGTCGGCATGCTGCTGGATCGCCGCCGGCGGACCCTCGGCGATCTTCCGCCCGAAGTCGAGGACGACGACCTGGTCGGAGACCTCCATGACCAGGCCCATGTGGTGCTCCACGAGGAGGATCGTCACGCCGTGCTCGCTCCGGATGGCCCGGATCAACCGGGCGAGCGCCGCGACCTCTTCGTGGTTCAGTCCCGCCGCCGGCTCGTCGAGCAGGAGGAGCCGGGGCGAGCCGGCGAGCGCGCGGGCGAGCTCGACCCGCTTGAGCGTGCCGAAGGGGAGGCCCACGGCGGGATGCGCCGCCACCGCCTCGAGCCCGAAGAACGTCACCAGCTCGTGCGCCCGCGCCCGGATCCGCGCCTCCTCGCTCCGCACGGCCGGCAGGCGGAGGGCGCTCGCGACGAAGCTCCCGCGGGACCGGCAGTGCACGCCCACCATGACGTTCTGCAGGACCGAGAGGCTCGGGAACAGGGCGACGTTCTGGAACGTGCGGCTGATGCCGAGCGCCGAGATCCCGTGCGCCGGGACGCCGTCGAGCGGGCGCCCCTCGAACTCGAGCGAGCCCCGTTCCGGCGTGTAGAGCCGGGACAGGCAGTTGAAGACGGTCGTCTTCCCGGCGCCGTTGGGGCCGATGAGCCCGACGATCTGGCCGGGCGCCACCTGGAAGGACACCCCGTCGAGGGCGACGATGCCGCCGAAGCGCACCGTCAGGTCCCGCACCGCGAGGAGGGGCCGGTCGCCGCTCCCGTGGACAGGGTTTCGCTGAGCCGGCCCGCCGCCGGTCACCGTGTCGACCAGGCCATGACAGCGCTGTCAGGCGTTTTTCGCATTCGCCGCGGTGGCCGGATCCTGTGGCGTCGAGACCCTATCATCGGCGGCCCCGCCACGTCAATTCGCGCCGACCGCCCGGCGAGCGGCACCGCCCGCCGCGGCGCTCGCCGCAGGGTCCGGCCAGGGAACGGACGGTCGCTGGCGGCGACCTCGACCCCACCGAGCCGCCCGGACCCATCCGGACCGACCGCCACTCCGGGGAGCCCGTCGCCCGCGCCGGCATCACGTCGCGCTAGTAGTCCCGCGGGTCGAGCACATCGCGGAGCCCGTCGCCGGCCAGGTTGAACGACAGCGCCAGGACGAAGATCGCGAGCCCCGGCCACCACGCCATCCACGGCGCCGTCTCGAGGAACGCCTGGGCGGTGTTGAGCATCGTGCCCCAGCTCGGCGTGGGCGGCTGGACGCCGAGCCCGAGGAACGAGAGCACCGCTTCCGCGATGATCGCCGTCGGGATCGAGACCGTGGCCTGCACGAGGATCGAGCTGACGATGTTGGGCAGCACGTGACGGCCCATGACCCGGGGGTCGCCGGCGCCCAGCGCCCGGGCGCCGTGGACGTAGTCCTCCTCGCGCGTCGCCAGAACCAGGCCGCGAGTGAGCCGGACGTAGGTCGGCGTGGCGCCGAGCCCGATCGCCAGCGTGGCATTGGTGAGCGACGCGCCGAGGATCGTCACCAGTCCGATCGCCAGGATGAGGAACGGGAACGACAGCCACGCGTCGGTCAGGCGCATCAGCGCCTGGTCTATCACCCCGCGGTAGTAGCCGGCGATCAGGCCAGCCGGGACGCCCACGAGCATGGCAAACAGGATGGACAGGACACCGGCCTGCATCGAGATACGCGCGCCCCAGATGACGCGCGACAGGGTGTCGCGGCCGAGGTCGTCCGTCCCGAACGGATGTGCCCAGCTCGGCGCCTTGCGGATCGCGCTCCAGCTGGTCGCGTTCGGGTCGGCGGGGGCCAGCCACGGAGCGGCGAGGGCCGCGACGACGAACGCCAGCACGACGGCCGTGCCGACCACCGCAGGGGGGCGGCGCGCGAGGCGGCGCCAGGCGAGGCGGAGGCGGGCGCCGAGGATCCCGCTCTGGGCGGTCCCGACCGTCAGCGCGGCCGCGGGCTGCGCAGCGTCAGGTCTCACGTCGCCCGCCCCGGACCCGGATCCGCGGATTGAGGAGGGAGTAGGACACGTCGACCAGAAGGTTCATCAGCACGTAGGCGCTGGCCGTGATCAGCACCACGCCCTGCACGATCGGGTAGTCGCGCGTGAACACGCCCTCCAGGATCAGGCGGCCGAAGCCCGGCACCACGAAGATCTGCTCGGTGATGACGGCCCCGCTGATCAGCGCTCCGAGCTGGAGGCCAAGGATGGTGATGACCGGGATGAGCCCGTTCCGGATGGCGTGGCGGAACACGACGATGCCGGTCCGGAGCCCCTTCGCGTAGGCGGTCCGGACGTAGTCCGCGCTCAGGACCTCGATCATGCTGTTCCGGGTCTGGCGCATCAGCACCGCCGCCAGCTGAGCGGCCAGCACCACGGCCGGCATCAGCATGCGCTGGACGTTCCCCCACGGGTCCTCGAAGGGGGACACGTAGCCCGAGGCGGGCAGCCAGTGGAGCCGGACCGAGAGGAGAAGGATCAGCATGATCCCCAGCCAGAAGTTCGGGATCGACACGCCGCAGAGGGACACGCTCCCGGCGAGGTAGTCCCAGCCCGTGTTCCGGCGCACGGCGGCCAGCACGCCCACCGGGACGGCGATCAGCAGGGCGAGCAGCATGGCATACGCCGACAGCTGGAGCGTGATCGGCAGCTTGTGGGCAACGAGGCGCACGACCGATTCGCGGGTGCGGATCGACTCGCCGAGATCCCCGCGGAGCGCGTGGCCGAGCCACTTCGCATACTGGACGGGAATCGGATCCCGCAGCCCGTACTTCTGCCGGATCTCCTCGATGCCGGCCGCGTCGGCATCGGTCCCCGCCATCACGCGGGCGGGATCGCCGGGAATCATGCGGACCCCGGTGAACACGATGATCGTGATGAGGAACAGCGTGACCAGCGAGATGAGCCCTCGCTCGATCAGGAACTCGGTCACGGCGCGCCGACGGCGTAGGGTCGAGGGCCTCGAAGGCCCCCGACCCCCTTCAGGCTAGTTCCAGCTCGCGCCCTTGATGCGGATCAGCCCGTCGGGCACGGCCTTGTAGCCCTTGAGGTTCTTGGGATAGGCCGCGATGTAGTTCAGGTGGTAGAGGTAGATGACGTTGCGGCGCGCGCTGAGCTTGTCGATCGCCTCTCGATAGAGCTGGGTGCGCTGCGCGACGTCGCTCACCTCGCGGGCCTTGTTCAGCAAGGAATCGATCGTCTCGTCGCAGGCCTGCGTCGTATTCAGGCTGCCCTTGCACGTGTGGAACTGGTGAATGTTGGCATCGGGGTCCACGCGGCCGCTCCAGCCGATCAGGAAGGTCGGGAGCTTGCCCGCTTCGTCCGCATCCAGGGACGCGGCGAACTCCATCGGCTGGATCGAGATGTTGAAGCCCGCCTCCTTGGCCATCTGCTGGAGCACCTCACCCACCCGGCGCTGGGGCGGCTCGTTCTGCACGGTCATCTCGAAGCTGTAGCCGTTGGCGAGCCCCGCGTCGGCCAGGAGCTTCTTGGCGCGCGCGATGTCACGCGTCGGGCACTTCCGGCTCTTGTCGTAGAAGGGGCTCACGGGCGAGATCGGGGTGCAGTCGGGCGTGTACTGGCCCTCCCAGACCACCTGGTTCAGTGCCTCGCGGTCGATCGACAGCTCGAGCGCCTCTCGCACCCGGGGGTCGTTGGCCAGCGGCGTACCGAGATCTCCGGGCGCCGCCGGCGGCTTGCCGTTCTTGTTCTTGAGGTTGATGTTGAACCCGGAGTAGCCGATCCCCGGCACGCTCGCGACGTCGAACTTGCCCTCCTTGCGGAGGCTGGCGGCGTGGGTCGGGTTCACCAGGTGCATGAAGTCGATGTCGCCCGAGCGGAGGTTGGCCAGGCGGACGTTGTCGTCCGTGATGATCCGGAAGACGAGCCGATCGAACTTGGCCTGGGCCGGATCGAAGTAGTGCGTGGACTTCTCCAGCACGATGCGGTCCTGGGCGACGCGCTCGACGAACGCCCAGGGGCCGACGCACACCGGGGCGGTGCCGAACTTCTCGTCGAGCTTCTTGACCTGGGCCGGCGAGACCGGCATCCCGGCGCGGTCGGCCAGGATCGCCGTGATCGGGGAGAACGGCGCCTTCAGGCGGAGCCGGACCGTGGTCGGGTCGACCACCTCGACCGCGTCGACGTGGTCCAGCTCGCTCCGGCGGCTCGAACCCTTCATCCCGCGGTGCCGGTCGAGGGAGAACCGGACGGCCTCGGCGTCCATCGCCGTGCCGTCGTTGAACTTCACGCCCGAGCGGAGCTTGATCGTGACGGTCTTGCCGCCATCGGTGAACCGGGGCAGCTCCGCCGCGAGCTGCGGAGAGATGTTGAGGTTCTCGTCGATCTCGTAAAGCTTCTCGCACATGTGCTCGAAGATGATCCGGCCCACGTAGGTCCGGGCGAGCGTCGGATCCAGGATGTCCGGGTCCTGGTTCAGCCCGATCACGAGCGTCTTCTTCTGCGCCTCGGCGGTGGCGGCCGCCACGAGGACGCCCAGCAGGATCGCCAGCACCCACCCCAGTCGGATCCTCATCGTCGGTGCCCTCCGGACTCCTGAGTCTGGGTTGATCAAGGGCGAACCACCCGCCTCGAGACGGTGGCCCGATGGTCAGGCCACAATAGCTGGATCATAGGCTGGGCGCGCACGACCAAGCAAGGGCTCGGCGCGTCCTCGCGTCGCGCGGGACGGCCCGCCCGGCCGCTCGTCCGGGAAACCCGCGCCGCAGAAGGCGGGTTCCCGCCGCCCGACGGCGCGGAAGCGGGACGCCGGCTCGGCCGACCCCAGGCTCAGTCGACGCCGAGCTCGGCGGCGATCTCCTCGATCTGGCGCCACGTCTCGGCCTCGACGGGGATGCCGCGCGCCCGCCGCTCGGCCTCCGAGCGGGCCTCGGGCTCGCCGGGGACCTGCACCGCGACCGTGCCCGGCGCCGGTGCGGCGGACTTCACGTATCGGACGAGATCGGTCACCTGGCCGGTGAAGTCGATGAGCGGGAGAAACCGCGCCACGTCGATCACGAGCAGGAAGGTCCCGTTGTGCACGGGGCCGGTGCGGTCGCCGATCGCGCCCTCGCCGGAGAGGATCCCGCCCAACACCTCGACGACCAGCCCGAGCGCCGTCCCCTTGTGAGCGCCGACCGGAAGGAGGCCCGCCCGGGGCGGGCCGTAGAAGACCTCGGGGTCCGTGACGGGCCGGCCGGCCGGATCGATCGCCCAGCCGTCGGGCAGGCGCTCCTTGCGGTTCCGCTTCACCCGCACCTTCCCCTCGGCGACGACGCTGGTCGCCATGTCGACCGAGAGGGCCACGCCGCCGTCCGGTCCCGGGACCGCGATCGCGAGCGGGTTCGTCGAGAGCCGGCGCTCCAGGCCCCCGTGGGGCACGACCGAGTGCGCGGTCGGGGCGTTGGCCCACACGAGCCCGACGAAGCCCCGCGTGGCCGCCAGCTCGGCGTAGTCGGCCAGCCGCCCGATGTGGTTCGACCGCCGCACGCCCACGGCCGCGAGGCCCAGGCGCCCGGCCTTGTCGAGGGCCACCTCGGCCGCGCGGCGCGCGACGACCTGGCCGAGGCCGAGGTCGCCGTCGACGATCGCCGTCGTGGGCGTGTCCTGGAGGACCCGCATCGCCGGACGCGGATTCGTCTCCCCCTTCCGGATCGAGCCGACGTACTGCGGGATCCGGATCACGCCGTGGGAGTCATGCCCCCGGAGGTTGGCGCGCACCAGGAGCTGACCGACCCAGTGGGCGTCGCCGTCGGGCACGCCGAGGGCGGCGAAGATGCGGGTGGCGAGGGTTTCCAGTCGATCGGCAGCGAGGGTCTCCACGTCAGGCCTCCCGGGCGGCGCACGGTGGAGGCGCCCCCTGTGAAATGGCCGTCAGGATACCACGCTCGCGGATGGCGGCCCGCCGCGCGCCGGGCGCGCGAGTCCCGGCTTGACCGCGCTCGCGCCCCGCCCTATCGTGCGGGCCATGGCGCTCCAGGACTTCCTGCGGCTCTTCTGGTTCCGCGGGCCCGAGCGGGGCGCCGTGGCGCCGGTCCCTCGCTGGCGCGCCCCCACCCGGATCCACATCGGGATGCGGGTGCTGCTCCGGATGCCCATCGCGAGCCCGCACACGACGTGGATCCCCGCGGGCGCCGCCGGCGTCGTCGTGGGCGGCAACTCGAAGGCGCGCCAGGTGTCCATCGAGCTCGACAGCCCCCGCACCGTCATCACGGTCCCGTGGAACTGGGTGGAGGAGGAGCCCGCGCCGGCCCCCGTTGCCGGTCCGGACGAGGCGCCGGGGCCGCCGGGAGCGCCGACCGGCGTCGCCTGATCCCCGGGTCCCGCCCTCCGAGCGCCCCGGCGCACCCCGCCGCCGACGGCCTCCGGCAGGTGATGTAGCATGGGGACATGCGCCGGCTCGTCCCGGTCCTCGCCCTCGCCGCCCTCGCCCTCGCCGCCTGCTCGAAGGGCGGTGTCCCGCCCGAGAAGGTGCAGGCCTGGATGGGCCGGCCCGCCGCCGACCTCATCCGCGAGTGGGGCAGCCCGACCAAGGAGGTCGAGGACGCGGGGCAGCGCGTGCTGATCTACGAAGAGGTCGAGCAAACCGGGAGCGCCGAGTTCTCGCGCACGGTCTCGAAGCGCTATGACGACTCGCCGGCCGCGGCCGCCGCCGCCGCCATCGGCTACAACGCCTATGCCCGGTCGTACCTCTTCTGGGTCGACGCCTCCGGCAAGATCAGCCGCACGCAGATTCACCAGCCCTGACCGCGGCCCGCGCGCGACCGCGCCGCGCGCTTGGCGTCGCCCGGACCCCGGGCTATCGTAGCGAGGCATGGCGCTCTGGCCCCGGCCCGCCGACGAAAGTCCCCCGCTCGCCGTCGACGAGATCTCCCGCGAGGTGCAGGCCTTCGGGCGGGGTCGCCTCCCCGACTGGGAGGCGGGGTACCTCGAGTACCACCGGCGCCGCTACCAGGACACCCTCCGCCTCCTCCCGCCGGGCGAGGGCCGCCGGCTCCTCGACGTCGGCTCGTTCCCGGGGCACCTGTCGGCGCTCGCCCAGGCGCGCGGCTGGGAGGTCGTCGGCCTGAACAACGCCATCGAGGGCGGCGGCGCCTGGGCCGACTTCCTCGAGCGGTGCGGCGAGCGCAAGATCACGATCCGCGGGTGCGAGGTCGAGCGCGAGCCCTTCCCCCTGCCGACGGCGTCGGTCGACGCGGTGCTCTTCTGCGAGCTCTTCGAGCACCTCCACCTGAACCCCTTTCACACCCTCAAGGAGATCTTCCGGGTGCTCCGCCCGGGCGGCCTCTTCGTCCTCACCACGCCGAACCTCCGGCGTGTCGAGACGCTCTCCCGGCTCTGGCACGGCTGGGGCACCCAGCCGCCCGTCAGCCGCGCGTTCCACGAGCTCCTGCCGTCGCTCCTCTACCACCGGCACAACCGCGAGTACACGGCGCCCGAGCTGGCCTACTACCTCGCGCTCCAGGGCAAGGACCTCTACGAGTTCCGCCTGGACCAGGTCTACTACTCCGACGCGCTCGATGCCCCGCACGAGATCCCCGCCGTCCTCGGTCAGCGCGTCGGGCCGCGCGAGCAGCGGCTCGCGGGCCGGCTGCGCCGCCTCTTCCCGCGCCTCCGGGGCCAGCTGATGGCGCGGGCCTGGCGGACGGACGCCCAGCTCGTGGAGTGGAGCGCCCTCCACGCCGTCGAGGGGTTCGGGGCCCAAGAGGAAGACGAGCGCGCGGCGCAGGGCTTCACGCGGCGGCTCACGTTCCCCTTCCGCCTGACCGGCGCGCGGGCGGGGTTCGAGGTGCCGCTGCCTCCGGGGGACGGGCCGGCGCTCGTGTCGCTGGTCGTGGCGAATCCGGACGGCGAGGCCCCGCCGCTCCGGACCGACTGGACGCTCGACGGCGCGCCGGCGGCCTCGCTCGAGCTCGGCGTCAGCGCGCGCCCCGTCCGGATCCACCTGTTCGTGCCGGCCCCGGTCGCCGCGCGCGGCGCCGTCCGCGTCGACGTCGCCACGACGACGTGGCGCGATTCCTACCGCGGGCGCGAGGTCGGGCTCCACGTGGGCGCCCAGTGGGTGCTGGCCGAGCGCCTCGCCGGGCCGGCCGCGGTGGACCGGGCGATCGCCCGGGTTCAGGCGGAGCGCCGGGCCGAGGAATCGCTCGAGGGCTGGTGGGTCGCGGCGCAGAGCCTGTACCTCCCGCACCGGACGCTGCCCGCGACGCTCGAGCTCGGGCCCGGCGACGAGGACCAGCTCGGGCCCGGCTGGTTCGGGCGCGAGGACTGGGGAAAGCTCGGCGCGATGCGCTGGACGGGCGGCCGGGCCGAGGCGTACCTCGGGCACGCCGGGGGCCCCCGGCGCGCCTGCGTCCGCGCCTACTCGGGCGAGCCCGGTCTCGGCCCGGTATCCGGGCGGCTCGTCGTGGAGCGGCTCGAGGGGGACGGACGCGCCACGCCCGCCGGAACGGCGCCGTTCGCCCTCGCACCCGACACCTGGGCCGAGCTCGGGGCGCCGTTCGAGGCGCCGGCAGGGCTCGTCCGGGTGACGATCCACGCCGAGCCCCTCCGCGTCCCGCGCGACCGCGTGCCCGGCTCGGGCGACAGCCGCGGCCTCGGCCTCGCGGTCAGGCGGCTGTGGCTCGCCGGCTGAGGACTGCGCCGGTCAGGGGCGGGGCGCGCCGACGGTCGCGTAGCGGTCGCGCGGGCGGACGGTGACCGTCTCGAGGGCACCCTCGCGCCACACCGTCAGCTCGAGGGGCTGGCCCATCGGCTGCGCCCAGAGCCGCCGGTAGAACGCCTGGACGTCCGCGACCCGCTCCCCGTTCACCCGCACGATCACGTCGCCCGCGCGAAGCCCGGCCGCCTCGGCGGGCCCGGTCGGCGAGACGCCGGCCACGCCGATCCCGCCGTCGACCCCGATCGCGCGGAGCCCGAGCCAGGGACGCGGCGGGCGGGCGGGGCGACCGGTCCGGACGAGCGCGTCGCGCGCCGGCGCCAGGAGGTCGATCGGGATGGCCAGGTGCCCGGCGGGGAGCCGGAGCGAGATCACGCCCACGAGCGCGCCGTCGGCGTCGACGAGCGCGGCGCCGCCGAAGGCGGGATGGTGGGGCGCCACGAACACGGCGCGGTCGAGCGCGTATTCCCAGTAGGCGACGAACGGGCCCACGGCCGTCACGCGGACCATCGCCCCGATGGTGGGCCCGGCGCTGGCGACCCCGACGATCGCCGCGGGCTGTCCGGCCGCGAGCGACGCGGACTCGCCCAGCTGCGCGGCGGGATACGGCGCGCCGGCCGGATCCAGCCGGATCAGCGCGAGGCCACTCTCGAAGTCGTGCCCGACCACCTGCGCCGTCACGCGGCGGCCGTCCCCGAGCGCGACGTCGATCCGAGCGGCGTCGAGGACGAGATAGCCGACGGTCACCGCGAGCCCGTCGGGGTCGATGATCGTGGCCGAGCCGCCTCGCTCCTCGCCGAGCGTGGCCGCCGAGGGGCGATCCGGCGGGACCAAGGTCTGGAGGCCGACGACGGCGTCGCGGACGCGCGTCACGGCCGAGGGCGTCGTCGCGGCGGCGCCGGGCTCGGGGCGCGGCGCCGCGCCCGGCGGGGCGGCCGCGCCCGCGGCGCTCGCGACGGCGAGGCCGCAGGCCATCCCGGCCAGCAGGGCGCCGAGGCGCGCGCGCATCACCGTGCCGCCGCGCGCGGCGCCGCGTCGGCCGAGGGCCGCGCGCCGATGCGAATCGCGTAGATCAGGGGCAGGCTCAGCACGGTCACCCCCATCTTCACGACGTACTGGCCGAGCGCGAGCGGCAGGACGGGGAGCACGCCCGCGAAGGCCAGCGTCACGAACACGCCCGAGTCTACCGCGGTCGAGACCGCGTTGGACACCAGCACCCGCGCCCACCGGTAGCCGCCGATCCGCTCCCGCCACCACGCGAAGACCTCGGCGTCGACCAGCGAGGCCACGAGGTACGCGACGAGGCTCGCCCCGACGATCCGCGGCGTCGCGCCGAGCACGCGGGCGACCGCCGCCTGGCCGTCGAAGAACTCGGGGGCCGGCCACCAGACCGTGAGCTGCGCGTAGAGCGCCAAGAGGAGATTCGCCACGAAGGCGGTCCCGATCACCTGGCGCACGCCGCGCTTGCCGAGCCGCTCGTGGATGAGGTCGAGCAGCGTGAAGGTGAGCGCGTAGATGAACACCCCCGCGGGCACGATGACGCCGAGGCTCCCGAGCACGATCGGCTTGACGGCCGTCACGTTGGCGATCAGCTCGCACGCGATGTAGAGGCCGATCGCGAGCGTCACGGCTCAGAGCCCCCGGAGCCACGCGGCGTGCGGGCCGCGGGCCTTGGGGCCGCCGGCGGGCCGCTCGGTCTCCGGCGGGGGCTCGCCCTCCAGCCGGGCGGCGAAGCGCTCGGCGTCGACGATCGCCGCCCCGCGGCGGCGCGCCCCCTGCTGCACCGCGCGGTCCGACGTCACGACCACTGCCTCGGGGTGCTCACCCACCCAGCGGACGATGAAGGCGTCGGCGCGCTCGCCGGCGCGCGTGTACCACACCGTGACCGGCCCGTGGGCCTCGGAGCGGGCCTCGCGGGTGCCGCCCGCCCAGGCGTCGAAGACCAGCACGACGCGGCGCTGGCGCGTCCGCGCCCAGTCGACGAGGTCGCGCACGAGCGCGGCCCGGGTCGCCACCGCCGGGGTCTCGCCGCGCGCGTACAGGAGATTGTAACCGTCGACGACGACCGGGACGGGCACCGACCGGGGCTCAGGGCGCGGGGCGTGGGGCGGCCACGGCCTCGCCGCGACGGCCCGGCGCGGCCGTCTCCCCGTAGAGGCGCCGGTAGTGATGCCAGCTGGTGAATACCCGCTTCGCGAAGCCGCGCGTCTCGTCGAACGGGATCTGGTCCACGAACTCTTCCATGTCGGCCTGGGGGCGCTCGGCGATCCACCGCTGGACGCGGTGGGGGCCGGCGTTGTAGGCGGCCACGGCGAAGAGGGGGTCCCGGAAGCGCGTGACGAGCTGGGCGAGGTACCGGGAACCGAGGGTGATGTTCACCGGCGGGTCCCAGAGGGCGCCGATGTCGCCCAGCGGGCGCCCGAGCTCCTGCGCGACGGTGCGCGCGGTGTCGGGCATGAGCTGCATCAAGCCGACCGCGCCCACGCCGGAGCGCGCGCGCGGATCGTACGACGACTCCTCGCGGATCACGGCCGCGACGACGTAGGGGTCGAGGCTCACCGCCCGCGCGGCCGTGCGGACGTGCTCCCCGTAGCCGAGAGGGTAGTAGAGCTGCCAGAGCCGCGCCGGGAGCCCCGGCGCGCCCGCCTCGACGGCGGGCCCGAGCGCCCGCCGGAGGTAGCGCAGGCTCCGGCCCGACTCGCCGAGCTCGGCGAACACGACGCCGAGTCCCCAGGCGCGCTCGCCATCCGCCACCGCGTCGCGGCCGAGCGCCTCGAGCTCCATGATGGCGAAGCCGTCGAAGCCGATCGAGGCGAGGGCCTGGGCCCGCTGGTAGCGCGCCTCGGGCCGGAGGAGGGCGACCGGGTCGGGCGCGAGCTTGACCGCCGCGGCCACCGGCGCAGGCGGCTTCTCACGCACGCGGCGCGCGGCGAGGATGCCGTAGTAGCCTTGGGGGCCTCGGCTCAGCACCTCCCGGTAGAGCGCGAGCGCCGCGGTCTTCTCGCCGAGCCGGTCGAGCGCGCGGCCCGCCCAGTAGAGGCCCGCCAGCCGCGCGCTCGGGACGTTCGTCGAGAGCCGGCGGAACGCGAGCGCCGCCTCCCGGAAGCGGCCGGCGCGGTACTCGAGCCAGGCCACCTCCCAGCGTGCCGCCGCGGCGGCCTGGCTCTCGGGGGCGCGGGTCAGGACGGCCTCGAACGCCTCGCGGGCGGCGTCGAACTGCCCGAGCTCCGAGCGGGCCCTGGCCACCTGGAGCGTCACGTCGGCGACGTTCGGCGCGTCCGGGTGCTCGGCCAAGAGGCGCTCGAAGACGGTCACCCCCCGGCCGGTCTGGCCGCTCCGCACGAGGAGCCGCCCGAGCTCGTAGAGGAGCGCGCCGTGCGACGGCGTGACCGGCTCCGCGAGCGCCGCGTCGAGCCGGGCGATGGCCTCGTCACTCCGGGCCAGGCGGCCCAGCATCGGCGCGAGCCGCGCGAGTGCGCGGTGGCGGACCGCCGGCTCCGGGCGCTCGCTCAGGAGGGCCTCGAGCATTCGGGCCGAAGCGGTCTGCTCGCCCGCGTCGGCGAGCCGCTGGGCCTGGAGAAACAGCTCCTCGAGGGTGAGCGGCGGCACGGTGAGGCCCGCGCCGCGCGCCAGGTCCTCCATGCTCTCGCGGGCCGCCTCGCCCCACATCGAGGCGGGCGCCTCGATCCATCGGCGCCGGAGGTCGGCGATCGCCTCCGCGGTCTGGCCCTGCGCGGCGCGCGCCTCCGCGAGGCGGACCAGGACCCGGCCCGCCTCCGGGTGCGCCGGGGCGCGCGCGAGGAAACGCCGCGCCTCGCGCTCGGCGTCCGCCCACTGGCCCAGGCGGAACGTGGCGTCGAGGAGCGCGAGCTGCGCCGGGGAGGCGAGGAGCGAGTCCGGGAAGCGCTCGAGAAACGCCCGCAGGCGCCCGCCCGCCGCCGCGTCGTCACCCTCGCGCAAGACCGCCTCGGCGGCGAAGTACGCCGCGTGGTCTTGGAGGAGGAAGCCGGGGCCGAGCTCGTCGAACGCCGCGCGCGCCCGCGCGTACTCCCCGCCCGCCAGCGCCGTGTGCGCCTCGCGATAGCGCTGGAGCGGGCTCGGTGAGACGATCACGGTCGCCCCGGCCGGAACCGCGACCGCGGCCAGGAGGGCGGCGAGGAAAACCACGGCGAGCGCAGACCGGCCGCTCGACATCGACGTCAGTGTATCAGGGGGGGCCGGCCAGACGTGCCGATCAGCGCAGGATGCCGCGGGTCGCCCGCCAGGTGTGGGCGATCCGGTGGACCGCCGTCACGTTCGCGCCCAGGGCGACCACCCAGATCGCCGGGACCAGGAGGTCGAGGAGCGCTCCGAGGATGAGGACCAGCATCCGCTCCCCGCGCTCCATGACCCCGACCTTGCACTCGACGTCGACGGACTCCGCCCGCGCCCGCGTGTAGCTCACCATGACCGTGCCGATCAGGGCCAGGAGCGCCGCGGCCACCACCTCCAGCCGGCCCAGCCGGGCGAAGAGGAACACGATCCCGGCGAGAACCATGAGATCCGAGTACCGGTCGAGCACCGAGTCGAGGAACGCCCCGAACGGGGAGGCCTGCCCCGTGACCCGGGCGAGGGCCCCGTCGAGGATGTCGAGCGCGCCGGCGACCACGAGGCACAGCGCCGCTACCCGCCGCTGGTCTGCGGCAAAGGCGGCGGCCGCCAGTGCCGAACCGACCAGGCCCAGGCACGAGAGCTGGTTCGGCCGGAGGCGGAGCCCGACCATGGCGCGGGCCACGGGCTCCGCGACGCGGGCGACGTCGGACCTATACCGTCCCAGCACTGGGAGCAGCCTCCTCGGCGAGCGCCCGGGCGATGGCCTCCCGAACGCGGGCCTGCGCGGCGGGGTCCTCGACCTTGCGGCCCGCCCGATCGGTCACGTAGAAGGCGTCGAGCGCGTGATCCAGGTCGGTGGCGATCTTCGCGGTGGCGATGTCGAGCCCCTCGGCGGCCAGGGCGCGCGTCACGAGATAGAGGAGGCCGAGCCGGTCCGGCGCCTTCACCTCCACCACCGTGTGGGTGTCGGACAGCGTGTTGTCGACGGTCACCCGCGCCGGCCCGGGCGTCGAGGGTCGGACCAGGCCGGGCCGCCGCGGCCGGCGGTCAGCGAGGAGCGCCTCCACCGAGCACTCGCCGGCGAGGGCGCGCCGGAGGTCCCGCGTGACGGCCTCCCACCGGCTCTCGTCGAGGATCGCGTCGCCGCCCGGGTCGTTGACGTGGAACGTGTCGAGCGCCACGCCGTCCCCCCGCGTCTCGATCTGCGCGGAGAGGATGTTGACGCCGTTCGCGGCCAAGGTACCGGCGATGAGCGCGAAGAGCCCGGCGGTGTCGCGCGTGACGACGACGAAGTCGGAGGCGCCGAGGTCGGGGAAGTGGAAGACCTCGGTCACCGCCGCCTCTTCCCGCATCCGGTCGATCAGCCGGAGGTGGGCGGCCATGCGCTGGGGCGACGTCGTGCGGACGTAGCGGTCCGACATCGCCTGGAGGTGCCGCTCCGCGGCCTCCCGGTACGCGGGGTCCGCGAGCGCCTGGACGATTCGCTGGGCCAGGGCCGCGCGGCGCGGCGCCTTCGGGGCCCGCCCCGTGAGATGCGTGCGGGTGCGGACGTAGAGGGCGCGGAGGAGCGCGCCCCGCCACGCGTTCCAGACGCCGGGCGCCACCGCGCGGATGTCGGCGCAGGTGAGGAGGTAGAGCATGGTGAGCCACGCCGGGAATCGCGCCAGCGTCGCCAGGCGGGCCGCGGTCTTCGGGTCGTCGATGTCCCGGCGCTCGGCCACGTGTGAGAAGACGAGGTGGTGCTCGACCAGGAACTCGACGGCTGCGGCGTCGTCGGCGTCGAGGTTCAGGCGCCGCGTCACCGCCTTGATGAGCGGCACGCCCTTCGCCGCGTGCCCGTGGCCGAGCGCCTTGCCGATGTCGTGAAGGAGGATGCCGAGCATGAGGAGCTCCGGCCGCTCGACCTCGGCGACGATCTGCGCCAGCTCGTCGGTCTCCGGAGCCTGGCCCGGGCCGAGCCCCTCCAGCACCTCCACCGCGAGCAGCGAGTGCTGGTCGACGGAGAACCGGTGGTAGTGGTCGTACTGCACGAGGCAGTCGAGCGCGCCGAACTCCGGCAGGTAGGCGCCGAGCACGCCGGTGTCGTGCATCCGCCGGAGCGTGGTCGCGACCCGGCCCCACGAGCGCAGGATCGACAGGAACACGGCCTTGAGCGCGGGCGCGGCGCGCCAGGCCTGGTCCGTCAGGATCGGCGCCGCCTCCTCGAGCGCCCGCTCGAGCTCGACGTCGAGCTCGCACCCGAGCTGCTGCGCGTGCCAGAAGACGCGCAGGATGCGCACGGGATCCGCCTGGAGGGCGCCGGGCTCCGCCAGGTGGAGCCGGCCGTCGTAGACCACGAGCCCGTCGGCAAGCGCGGCCCGGCGGCCGCGCCGCCCGACCGTGCCGTGGCGCGCGAGGCCCTCCTGGCAGCGCGCGATCAGGCGCGCCGAGATCCGGTGGATCGTGCGCGCGTGCCGGTAGTAGTCGCGCATGAACGTCTCGACGCCGAGGCGCACCTCGTCGTCCTGATAGCCGAGGCTCTTCGCGACCGACCCCTGGAGGCCCCGCTCGAGGACGTCCTGCTTCGTGCCCGCCAGGAAGTGGAGCTCGTTCCGGACCCGCCACAGGAAGGTGAGCGCGGCGTCCGTCGCGGCGCGCTCCTTCGCCGTCAGGTGCCCCTTGTCCTCGAGCTCCCGGAGCGTCCGCGCGCCGAACCGCGCCGAGGCGAGCCAGAGCGCCGTGTGGACGTCGCGGAGCCCCCCGGCGGACTCCTTGACGTTCGGCTCCTGGAGGTAGATCGCGCCGCCGTGCCGGCGGTACCGCTCGTCCCGCTCGGCGAGCATCTGGGCGAGGAACTCCGGGTAGTCCCGGCGGTAGACCTCGCGGCGGAGCGTCTGCTGGAGCGCGCGGAACAGGCGCTGGTCCCCGGCGAGCACCCGGGCGGCCTGCATCGACGTGCGGCTCGGCAAATCCGTACGCGCGAGCGCCAGGCACTCATCGAGCGAGCGGCAGGCGTGGCCCACGCGGAGCCCGAGGTCCCAGAGCGTGTAGAGGATCTCCTGGGCCATCCGCTGGACGTAGGGGGTGACCTCGCCTCCGTGGATGAGCATGAGGTCCAGGTCCGAGGACGGGTGAAGCTCGCCCCGCCCGTAGCCGCCGAGCGCGGCCAGGACCAGCCGGGAGGGGGCGTGGCCCGCCGCCCGGACCTCCGCGTCGGCGGTCTGGTAGAGGCCGCGGAGGAGGTCGTCCATGAACGCGGCGTGGGAGCGGACGCTCTCCGCGCCGGAGGCGCCGTCGGCGTGGCGGGTCTTGAGGCGGTCGTACGCCTGGGTGACATGCTCGCGGAGGACATCCAGGCGCGCGCGGCGGCGGCGCTCGGGCCACTCCGCCTCGGGGCCCGCGAAGTCCTCTCGCACCGTCGCTTCCGCGCGACGGAGGCGCCCCGCCAGCGTCTCAGTCATCGCGGACTCGACGCTAGCATGGGGGGTAGGGGGTGTCAAACCCGCGCCACCATTGACGCCCTGGCGATTGACAGGGTCGCGCCTGGGCTCGTATGATCCCCCCACGCTCGGAGGTCCGGCCGGTTCAGCGCCGGCACCCCGGGCCCCGACCCGCCACGCACCCGCGAGAGGAGAGCGCGCCATGGGCACGTCGCGACGCCAGTTCTTCCAGGTCACCGCCGGAGGTCTCGTCGCCGTCAGCGGGATCGCGGGGCGCGTCCGCCCCGTCGCGGCGCAAGGTCCCACCGTGAAGATCGGCACCGCCGTCCTCGGGGACTTCTCGATGGTCGCGCCGATCCTCGTGGCGCAGGAGAAGGGCCTCTTCCGGGGGCAAGGCGTCACCGCCGAGTTCCAGCCGTTCCGCGGCGGGCCGGACCTCGTCAAGGCCGTGGTCGCCGGGCAGATCCAGATCGGGGTCACCGGGGCGACCGACGTCCCGGTGTTCCGGGCCACCGGCGTGCCGATCCGGTTCATCGCCTCGCAGGTGGACGGGAACCACTTCACCCTCAACGTCGCCCAGTCGGTCACCAAGCTCGCGGACCTCAAGGGCAAGTCGATCGGCGTGACGCGCGTCGGCGCGGCCACCTGGGTCTTCGCCGTGATGCTCGCGAAACAGCAGGGCTGGGACCCCGAGAAGGACGTGACCGTCGTCGGACTGGGCGGTCTCGACGCCCAGCTGGCCGCGCTCGCCCGCGGGGAGATCGCGGCGTTCATCTGGGGAGACGGCGGCGCCGTGACGGAGCTCCAGGGCAAGTCGAAGGTCCTGCTCCGGCTCGACACCGTCACGCCGAAGTGGATCAGCCAGGGGTACTACGCGACCGACGAGGCCATCAAGGGCAACAAGGACGCGCTGCAGAAGGCGTTGAAGGCGCTCTTCCAGGGGGTGCACTTCATCCGCGAGAGCCCGGGCGAGGCCGCGGCCATCGCGAGCAAGACGCTCCAGTGGCCGGAGGCTGCGATCGCGCAGGCCCAGAAGATCTCCGGGCCGCTCCTCTCCCGGGACGGGGTCCTCAGTGTCGAGGCCCTCGAGGCGATGCAGACGACGCTCCTCGAGTACAAGCTCCAGGAGAAGCGCGTCCCGACCGCCGACCTCTACACGACGGAGTTCACGCCCGTCCGGCTGTAGCGACTCGCGGGTCCATGGCCTCGCCACCTCCGGGATCTCCGAGAAGCCTGGTCGACGCGCTCGCGCGCAGTCAGGCCGCCAGCGTCAAGGCGTGCGAGGCGTTCGTGAACCAGGCGCTCGGCGACGCCCTCCGGCAGAGGCGCCTGGGCCCCGTGCGGCTCGAAACGGCCATCTTCACGCGCGTCGGCGCGGGGCTCGTGGTCAACGGCGCGATTCCGCTCAAGGCCACGGTCACCAAGGGTCACCTCCGGAAGCGCCCGCACGCGGTCGGGGTGCTCGTGAACACACTGCCCTTCCGAGACCCGATCACCGCGACCGCCCTGGGCCCCGGAGCGGCCCTGATCGAGCTCCGACCGGTCCCCGACGGCGAGTTCGCGTTCGACTTCGTGGGAGGCGACGGCCGGACCCGATTCTCGACGCGGGCGTCGCTCAAGGATCGCGGCGCATTCGAGTCCCTGCCCCCGGATCGGACGGTCGCGGCCGCCGGATTCTCGCTGATCGACATCGACATCACCGGCGGCAGCGGTCGGGACGATCCGTTCCCGCCCGGGACCTTCTGGGTCTGCGTGTCGTTTCTCGGCTGGCGGTACTGCGGGTTCATCGACACCGGCCCCACGGTCCCCCAGGGCCCGATCATCATCGTCTGACCGGCCGGCGGGTCCGGCCTCGACCGCCCGGTCCCGCGCCGGCGCCTGGCCGACCGGGTCCGCTACCGCCAGTGGCCGAGGCGGCGGTTCAGCCGCTCGAGCCCGAGCACCACGCTGACCGAGAGGACCGACACCAGCGCCGTCGCGGCGAACAGCTCAGGCGCGCGGAACGCGTTCGCGAGGCTCACCAGCAGGAAACCCATGCCCCGGATCCCGCCGAACATCTCGACCACCAGCACGCCGAGGAGGCAGAAGACGATCCCGAGCCTCATCCCGGCGAGGACCGCCGGCAGGACGGCCGGGAGGATGACCTTCCGGTAGAGCTGCCACGAGGTCGCCCCCATCGAGCGGGCCACCCGGAGCGGCATCCGGTCGATGTCCCGCACGCCGCCGGCAACCAGGAGGCAGATGGGAAAGAAGCCCTGGAGGACGCCGTAGACGACCGCCGGCGTCGCGGCGAGCCCGAAGGCGAGCAGGATCCAGGGCAGGACCAGGATCTTCGGCAGTGCGTAGAGCGCGACGACGAACGGATTGAGGACGTCGTGCAGATGGCGGACGCCGCCGATGAGCAGGCCCGCGCCGACCCCCAGCGCCGTCGCGAGCACGAAGGCGATGAGGGTCTTGCCGAGCGTCTCCCCCACGAGTCCGCCCACCTGCGGCGCGACGGTCCGGAGCGCGCGCGCCACCGCCGACGGCGCCGGCACGAAGAGCGGATCGACCCAGCCCAGTCGGGCGACGGCTTCCCACGCCGCGGCCAGCGCGGCGATCGAGAGGGCCTGGAGCAGTCGGCGACGGGCCGGGCTCACGGCGCGCCTTCCGTCCACCGTCGCGCCCGGGTCTCCGTCCAGGCCGCGGCGCCGTCCACGATCACGACGAGCAGGAGCGCGAGGAGCGCGAGCGCCGCGTAGTCGGCCGTTCGAAAGCGGCCGTACGCATCGTTGATCAGGTACCCGAGACCCCGGCGCGCGCCGAGGATCTCGCCCACCAGCACGCCGACGACCGTCAGCGCGAGACCCGCCCGGAGCCCGGCCACGAGCGTGGCCGTGATCCCCGGCAAGATCACCTTGACGAAGCACGCTCCCGGTCCCGCGCCGAAGGCTTGCGCCACCGCCAGGAGGTGCGGGTCGACGGAGCGGATCCCCGCCAGCACGGCCAGCACGATCGGGAAGAAGCCGAGCAGCACGCCGAACGCGATCTTCGAGGCGGGACCCAGGCCGAAGAAGAGCATGAGCGACGGGTACCACACGACGCTCGGGATCGCGTAGAGGGCGGCGAGGATCGGCTCGTAGACCTCGCCCACGTGGCGCGACAGCCCGAGCGCGAAGCCGAGCGTGAGGCCGAGCCCGACGGCGAGGAGGTAGGCGACGAGCACCTCGAAGGCCGTCAGGCCGAAGTGCGCGAGGAGCGTCGGGTACGCCTCCAGCCGGAGGACCCGCACGAACGCGGGCCAGACGCGCGACGGCGGCACGTACAGCAGCGGGTTGCCGCGCGACGCCCACAGCTCCCACGCGGCGAGGAGTCCCGCCAGGACCGCGAGGCGCGCAAGGACGATCCGCGTCACGTCCCACCGTCCAGCGCGCGGCGCGACTCGTCGCGGATCGCGTCCCAGAGCGCGCGGCGAAGGGACGCCGCCGGCGCCGCGTCGAGGTCGCGGGGCGCCGGCAGGTCGACCGCGAAGCTCGCCTTGATACGGCCGGGCCGCGCGGTCATGACGACGATGCGCTGCGAGAGGAGGATCGCTTCCTGGAGGCTGTGGGTGACGAAGACCACGGTCTTGCGCGTCCGCGCCCAGATGCCGAGGAGCCACTCGCCCATGAGAAGCCGGGTCTGCTCGTCGAGCGCCCCGAACGGCTCGTCCATCAGGAGGATGGGCGCGTCGAGGGCGAGCGCCCGCGCGATGGCGACGCGCTGCTTCATCCCGCCCGACAGCTCGCGCGGATACCGCGCCTCGAACCCCCGGAGCCCGACGGGATCGAGGAGGGCCCGGGCGCGCTCCCGGCGCGCCTCCGCGGGCACCCCCTGGAGCTCGAGCCCGAACTCGACGTTCTCCAGCGCCGTCCGCCACGGGAAGAGTCCCGGATCCTGGAAGACCATCGCCGTCTGGCGCGGGTCCGGCCCGGCGACCGGGCGTCCCCCGATCTGCACGTCGCCGGTGTCGGGACGGGTCAGCCCGCCGATGATGGAGAGGAGGGTCGACTTGCCGCACCCCGACGGCCCCAGCACCGTCAGGAACTCCTGGGGCGCGACGTCGAGCGAGATGGCGTCCAGCGCGGGGACGGGCTGGTCCCGCGTGAGCCATTGCTTGGCGACGCGGCGCACCTCGATGTGGGCGGCGGCCACGGCCCGCATCCTACCGTGGCCGGCCCGTCGGCCGCGAGGCCCGCGCGCCCGCGCTCAGCGCGCGGTGCGGAGCGGGGCCAGGACGGCGAGGCGCTCGGCGAGGGCGGCCCGCACGTCGGGCACGACGGTCATCCCGTCCACGTCGAGCGTGCCGCGACCCTCGTAGCGCACCTGGAGCTCGACGTCCACGGGCTCCACGTCCGCCGCGAACGGCAGGACGACTTCTTCCCAGATTCCCGCTCCGCGCGCGGGCGCCCAGTCCCGGCTCGCCGCCCGCTCGTATCCCCGCCCCGGCAGGTGCCGGAGAACCTCGAGCCGCGCGAGCGGCCCGGGGCTCGCGCCCGCGCCGCGGACGCGGAAGCTCGCGAGGTACCGGCCCCGGAGGAAGTGCTGCGGCAGCCAGACCTTCAGCACGCCGGCGGGAGTCGCGCCGGCGCGGGCCCGCACGAGCTGCCCGCCGCGTGCGGTCGCGTCCTCGACGACGTCGCCGATGCGCGCCGGGCTCGTCTCCGCCTCACCGCGGAAGGTGTGCCCGAACCACAAGACCCGGGCGCGGCCGACGAGCGTCAGGTAGTCGTCGCGCCAGGCGTCGCCGTCCGGGCGCGCCGCCAGCGCGACGAGACCGTCGAGCAAGCCCGGCGCCGCCCGCTCGAGCTCGCCGAGCGCGGCGCGCGCGCCGTCCGCGTCGCCCGCGCGCGCGCGAGCCCCGGCGAGGTCGAGGAGCCGCGCCGGCTCCATCCAGCGCGCGCCGCGGCACGCCTCGAGCTGGCGGACCGCCCCGGACCAGTCCTCGCGGGCGGAGAGCTGCTCCGCCACGTCGCACGGTGTGCGCAGGAGGCGGACGGCGACGCGCCCTTCGCCCGGTTCGATGCCCAGGCGGTAGAAGTGTTTGAACCAGGGGAAGCCGCGCCACGGCGACACCTCGACGAGGGTCGGGCGCCGGGGCTCGAGGGTGATCGCGCGGCTCCGGAGCCCCCAGCGCACGCGGACCCGCCCCTCGCCGCTGAGCGCGAGCGCGATCCGGGGCAGCGGGGTCCGCGACACGATCGTCCACGCCCGCGAGTATCCCGGGGTCGCCACGAGGGCGGTCCGGTCGGGCACCGCGTCGGGGTCCACGAAGACGATGTCTTCGTTCGAGGCCACGTCGTCGGGCGGGGGGAAGGCGAACGGGACCCGCATCGACTCGAGGTCGTAATAGCTGATCGTCGGCGCGATGAAGCCCCGCGGCAGGAGCTCGAAGCGACGCAGGAGCTTTCCATCCCGCTCGAGGCGCTCGAAGGCGTGCGCCAGCGCGGGGATCCGCTGCGCGGAATACCAGACGTGGCTCCGGTCGTCACTCTGCGTGTCCGTCACGAAGAGCGGGTTGGCCTCCGCCTCTCCCCGCGCGTATTCGTGGAGGGCGACCGGGCGCGCGTCGGGCGGCAGAGACCGCTGCCGCCACCGGAGCGCCAGCTCGCGCGTGTCGTCGGTCCAGAAGAGGTAGGCGACCTGGAGGGCGTCCACGGCCGTCAGGGTGAGCAGCGCGACGGCGGCCACGAGCGCCGCCGGCCGCGACCACCGGGCGAGGCGGCTCAGCGCCACCGCGGTCCCGATGCTGAGGAACGGCGCGAGGATCACGAGGTAGCGGTCGTCGAGCCCGTGCGGGCGGAACCACACGTACACCGCGACCACGACCAGCGGCGTCGTCAGGGTGAGCCATCCCCGTCGGTGGCGCCGCGCCAGCTCGATCACCCCGGCGAGCGCCGCCAGGCCGAGGACAACCCCGTACCACTCGAGGGCCAGGCCCACGACGGCGCGGGGCCCGAGCCAGAGCCGCGTGAGCGGGTCCAGCATGACGCCGAGGAAGAGCTCGGGGGACTGCCGGACCTGGGCGAGCCAGCGACCGGGCTCGACGAGCGCGAGCGGCGTGCTGAGGACGAAGGCGAGGCCGGTGAGGAGCGCGGCGCCGGCGACCAGGAGCGCGCCGCGACGGGGGGCGGGCCGGTAGTTCCCCGTGAGGGCCACGAGCACCGTCGCGAACACGACCACGCCGAAGAACTTGGCGGACGCGGCGAGCCCGGCCAGGGCGCCGACCGCCAGGAATCCGAGCGGCGCCCCGGTGATGTAGGCGATCGCCGCGGCGTAGAAGGCGGCGACGACGAAGAACGTCTGCCCGACGTCGCCCATCTCGAAGTGGGCGTGCACGATCGACACGGGACTCAGCGCCAAAAGGCTGGCGGCGAGGAGGCCGACCCGCGCGCCGAACAGCCGCCGCGCGGCGAGGGCGAGGACGCCGACGGTCGCCGTCCCCAGGGCTGCGTTCACCAGACGCGCCAGCACGACCACCTGTGACCAGGACGGGCTCTGCGCCGACCCGTGCGGGTCGACGAGCGCGCCGAGCCGCAGCAGGAGCGCCGACAGGTACATGTGGAGGACCGGGTACGTGTCCTCGGGAATGAGGTCCCCGCGAAAGAACGGGACGATCCGCTGGAGCTGCTTCGGCGTGTCCGAGTGGTAGACCCAGTCGGGCAGCCCGTAGCTCAGACCGGCCACGCGCAGAAGAAACCCCGCCGCGAGGATCGCCGGAAGGACCCCGCGGGGCCACGGCCGAGGCGGCGCGAGATCCGGGTCGGGCGCAGGCGACGGCGGGAGCGGCACGCTCCGATTGTACTCGGCGCTCACCCCCGCGCCGGCGCGGCGCCGGCCGGACGCGCGAAGGAACGATGGTACACTCCGTCCGCCATGGCGCCCCGCTGGCGACCGATCCTCGCGGAGATCGAGCCGTACATCGTGCCGCCGCCGCTCGACCGGCTCGCGGCCGAGCTGGGCCATTCGGTGCTACGGCTGTCCGCCAACGAGAACCCCGTGGGCCCGTCGCCCCTCGCGGTCGAGGCGATCCGGCGGGAGGCCGCGCGCATCCACCTCTACCCTGACGGCGGCGCGCCGGCGCTCGCCGAGGTGGTGGCGGACGCGCTCGGAATCGCGCCCGGCCAGCTCGTGTTCGGCAACGGCGGCGACGAGATCATCACGCTCCTCGCCCGGGCGCTCCTCGATCCCGGCGACGAGGTCGTCGTGCCGGAGCCCTCGTTCGAGCCGTACACGACCACGACCCTGTTGTCGGGCGGCGTGGTCGTCGCGAGCCCGCTCCGCGACTACCGGATCGACCTCGACGACGTCCTCCGCCGCGTCGGGCCCCGCACGAAGCTCGTCTGCCTGACGAGCCCGCACAACCCGACGGGCACGGTGCTGGACCGGAGCGCCTGGGAGCGCTTCTGCGCGGACTGCCCGGCCGACGCGATGGTCCTGCTCGACGAGGCCTACATCGACTTCATCGAGACGCCGGCACGGGCCGCGGACGGGCTGGCGGCCCTCGCCATCCGGCCGGAGGGCCTGGTGCTGCTCCGCACGTTCTCGAAGATCACGGGGCTCGCCGGGCTGCGCGTCGGCTACGCGATCGCCGCACCCGCGGTGATCGGTCAGCTGGAGCGCGTGCGCGAGCCCTTCAACGTGGGCCGGCTGGCGCAGGCGGGCGCAGCGGCGGGGGCGCGGGACGCCGCGCACCGCGAGGCGACGCGGCGGGTCGTCTGGGCGGAGCGGCGGGCGCTGGCCGCGGCCTTCGCGGCCCGCGGTCTCCACCATCCGCCGAGCGAGGCGAACTTCTTCCTGGTCCGGCTGGGCCGGCCGGCGCGCCCGGTGATCGCGGCGCTGCGAGCCCGCGGTGTCCTGGTGCGGGACGGAGCCGCGGTGGGCTACCCGGAGCACCTCCGGATCACCATCGGGACCCCGGAGCAGAACGCGCGCTTGCTCGACGCGCTCGACCGGGCGCTGGCGGGCTGAGCCCGCCCGACGCTACGGCGTCGCGCGCTTGGCCGGCGCCGGCTTGGTGGCCACGGGCGTGGCCTTCGGCCGCGTCGGCGCGGCGTTCGCCACCTTCGTCGCCTTCGGCTTGTCGGTCTTCTCGGCCTTGGCCGCGACCGGACGCGCCGTCGCCGACTTCTCGAGCGCCACATTCCGCTCGGCGAGCGAGTCCTTCTCGGCCGAGATCGCGGCGAGCCGCTTCTGGACCAGGTCGACCTGGCGCTGGGCGTCCTCGGCCCGGAGACGCTGCGTCTCGGCCTCGGCGCGCAGCCCGTTGACCTGCGCGCCGAGTGCCTCGGCGCGGGTCGCGGCCTGATTCCACTGGTAGCCGACGAACACCAGGGCGAGCGCGAGGACCACGCTGGCGATCGCTCCCCAGGCGCGGCGCCGCGGCTCCTCCTCGTACATCTCGTCCATGTCGTCGTCGGGCGTCTCGCGCTGCGGCTTGAGCTCTTGCTGGATCGTGGCCATGGTCCCTCCCTCGCGCGAATTGTCCCACCGGTCCAGGGGGCACCCAAAGAAATTTGGGAGGCGCGAACGCTCCCGGCGGCGGCGGGCGCTGCGGTATCATACGCGGCGAGGAGCGGCGACCGATGATGGCAGCCGGCGAGCCGGCGCGGACGCCCAGCCTGGCACGGTTCTTCGAGAGGGCCGTCCGCCAGGCGCTCGGCGACCTGCGCCTCGGCGGCCCGGCCGAGGGGGCCTACCTGGCCGCGCTGCTCACCCGTTTCGCCCGCACGGACGAGCTCTACGCGATCCGGGACGCGGCCGGCCGGCCGCTCGACTCGGTGGCGGGGCTCCTGATCGAGGCCGAGCGCGCCTGGGACTTCGGCGCACCGGACTTCGACCCGTTCCGGGAGCGGCGGGTGCGGCAGCACGTGGGGGACTACGCATTGTTCATGACCGGCCTGTTCCGCGAGCATGTCGAGCGCCGCGTGGGCGCCGGCTATTACGTCCGTCAAGGGCAGCGCGCGTACCAGGCCGTCGCGGATTTCGAGCGGTCGGCGCTCCGCCCGGAGGCCTCGCTCTTCGCCGCCCTGGCCGCGGGGTTCGAGCGCTACGCCGCGGGGCTCGCCTACCTGAAGCGCGTCTACTTCCGCCCCGCCGACTCCCCCCCGGCCCTCCAGCCCGTGCTGCGGCTCCTGACCCAATGGTAGCGACGGCCCTCGACGCCCTCGTGGGTGGCGAGCCCGCCGACGAGGCCGTGGAGGCCGCGCTCGCCACGATCCCGGCGGGCGAGCTCGAGGCCGCCCTCCGCTGGCTCGCGCGCGAGCACGGCGCCGCCGCCCTGCCGATCCTCCGGCACTGCCTCGGCGGCCGCGCGGATCACGCCGTCGCCGCCGCGCAGGCGCTCGGCACGCTGCCCCTGCCCGAGGCGGCCACCCTGCTCGAGACGGCCGAGGCGGCCGCGACGATCAAGTCGGTGCGCACCGCCGCGCGCCGGGCCCTCTACCGCCTGGGCCAGGCCGGCATCGACCGTCGACCCGCGGCCGCGCCGGCGGCGGCGCGCCGCATCGGGCTCGGCGAGGCGTGGGCGTCCGCCGTCGACGGCACCGGGGGTCGGGGCCTCTGGCTCACCCTGGCCGGGCCCTACGGGGAGCGCACGCTGCTCGCGGCGGTGCTCTCGGACGAGGCCGGTCTCCTCGACTTCTCGGCGGGCGCCATGGCGAAGAAGCGGATCGAGGAGCGGCTCCGGACGCTCCGCGCCGAGAGCCCGCTCCCGTGGGTGGCGGTGCCGGTCGGCTGGGCCTGGGCCACCCTCGTCCAGGCCGCCGCGCGCGCGCGCGCCGCGGGGCGACCGGTGCCGGCCGACCTCGGCCAGTGGATCCAGCAGGTCGACGCGCCCGCGGCCGCGCCGGCGCCGGTTCTCGCGCGGCTCCCGGCAGCGGCCGTCGAGGATCCGGCGCTCCTCGAGCGCTCGGCGGCCCTCCTCGCGCTCCCCGAGATGGCGGGCTGGTTCCTCGATCCCGCGAGCGTCTCGGGCGAGGCCCTGGAATGGCTCCAGGCGAAGGAGAGCCGCCTCGTCGTCAGCGACCAGATCAAGGCCGAGCGGCGCGCCGCGGTGGTCGACCGGATCATCGAGACGCGCTTCGATCCCGAGACGCGGCGCCGCTGGCAGGGACGCCTCGAGGACCAGGCCTACGTCCTCCTCGCGCTCGGGCGCGCGGCGGAGGCCGCGAGCGCCGTTGCGGTCGCCCGCGCTCTGGCCGAGGGCGGCGCCGCGCTCCCGCGGATCCCGTTCCTCCGGGCCGTCGCGGAGCAGAGCCTCGAGGTCGCCGGGGAGGTGGCCACCGGCCGCCTGTCCGCCGACGCGGCGAGCCGGGCGCCGCGCGCGCCCTCCGGCCAGGCGCGCGGCGGTTAGGTGGGCGGCCTCACCGATGTCGCCGGCCTCCTGGTCGGCCACGCCGCGGATCTCGTCGGCCTCACCGGGTGCACCGCCGTCCTCTGTCCGGGCGGCGCGGTGGCCGCGGTCGAGGTGCGCGGCGGCGCGTCGGGTCTCCTCGGGCTCGATCTCCTCGACCCCGGGCACATCGCCACGCGCGTCCACGGCGCCGTCCTCGCCGGCGGGAGTGCGTTCGGTCTCGAGGCGTGCTTCGGCGTGATGGCCCACCTCGAGGCGCAGGGCGTCGGCCTTCCGACGTCCGGCGGCATCGTGCCGCTCGTGGTGGGCGCGATCCTCTACGACCTCGAGGTTGGCGCGCCGGGCGCCCGGCCCGACCGCGCGATGGGCGCGCGCGCCGCGGCGGCGGCGAGCAGCGGGCCCGTCGCGGAGGGCTCGATCGGGGCCGGCGCCGGCGCCTCGGTCGGCAAGGCGTTCGGTCTCGGCCGCGCGATGAAGGGCGGGCTCGGGACCGCGAGCCGCCGGGTGGGCGACGCGACCGTCGGGGCGCTGGTCGCCGTCAACGCGTTCGGGGACGTGCGCGACCCCGCAACGGGCGCGCTCCTCGCCGGCGCGCGCGACGCCCCCGACGGGCGCCGGCTGGTGGACACCGCTCGGGAGCTCCGCGCGGGCCGCATCACGCCGGGGTTCCGCCAGACGCACACGACGATCGGCGTCGTCGGGACCGACGCGACGCTCGACGCCGCCGAGGCCCGGCGAGTCGCGGCCCTCGGGCATCTCGGCCTCGCCGCCACGCTCTCGCCGCCGCACCTGAGCGTCGACGGCGACGCGCTCTTCGCCCTGGCGACGGGCTCGGTCGCGCGCGCCGACTCGCCGCCGGCCGACGCGCTCGGTCTCGCCGCCGCGGACTGCGTCGCGGAGGCAATCGGCCGCGCGATCCGGACCGCCACCGCCCTCGGCGGGCTCCCCGCGTGGCGCGACCTCTTCGCGCCCGCGCCGGGAGACGCCTGAGCGGCCGGGCGCGAGGCGCTCCGGCCATGGCCGGCAAGGTCATCCCCTTTCCGTCCCGCGCGCCCGAGCCCGAGGACGCGAACGGGTTCGAGGAGCTGACGCGCGCCCGCGACCAGGCGGAGGCCTTGGTGGTGCGGGGACTCCTCGAGTCGCACGGGATCGAGGTCCTCCTGCGCTCGCACGTCGTCCCGTCCGCCGTCTACCCGTTCTCGGTCGGCGATCAGGGCGCGGTGCGGGTCCTCGTCCGCCGGGAAGCGCTCGCCGAGAGCCGGCGCGTCCTCGCCGGCGCCGCGCCGGACGGAGAGCGCCGGTGAGCGAGCGGCGCGTGGACGCGTTCTTCTACGGCCTGTTCATGGACATGGACTTGCTGCGCGCGAGCGGCGTCGCGCCGGGGAACCCGCGGCGGGCGGCCGTCGACGGATACGCGCTCCGCATCGGCCGGCGGGCAACGCTCTGGCCCGCCGACGGCGCGCGGGTCTACGGCGTCCTCGCGAGCCTCACCCACGCCGACCTCGACCGGCTCTACACGGCGCCGGGGCTCGAGCGGTACCGCCCCGAAGCCGTCCTCGCCCACCCCTTCGAGGGCGCGCCGACGCCGGCGCTCTGCTACAACCTGCGCGAGGCGCCCCGACCGGACGAGCGCAATCCCGAGTACGCCCTGCGTCTCCGGCAGGCGCTGGAGACGCTCGACTTCCCGCCCGACTACATCGCCTCGGTCGCCTGACCGCGCGCCGGACGCGCTTGGCCGTCCGCCGCGTCGAGGGTCCGTACCAGGACCTCGAGCGCCGTCCCCACCGCGGCGAGCGTCGAAAGCTCGAGCGTCTCGGGAAGGTCGTCCGGCGTGTGGTAGGTCGTGAAGGGCGGCGGGCGCCGCGCGGGCGGCACCAGGATGCCCCGCACGCCGCCGTAGATGAACGCCCGCAAGGGCTCCATCGAGGCCCGCGGGATGGCCGTGAGCCCCACGCCCGGGACGCCGCGGTCGACGTAGGGCCGGTGGTCGCTCCCGAAGAACGGCACGGGCTCGGCGAGGTGATAGGTCTCGTCGCGGCGATAGCCGAGGGCCTCGAGCGCCGCGACGAACGCGCGGAGAAGCGGCAGGCGCTCGAGCGCCGGCGTCACGTCCCAGAGCGCGAGGCTGTCGCCGATCCCGCAGAGCTCGAGGCTGACGACGCCGACGAGGTCGCGCGCGAGCCGCGCGGCGTCCTGGCGCCGCACGTGCACGCGCGAGCCCAGCATCGCCCGCTCCTCGCCCCCGAAGAACGCGAGACGGACCCCGAGCCGGCGCGGGGGCGCCGCGCGGAGCCGCTCGCCCAGCGCGAGGAGGATGCCCACGCTCGCCGCGTTGTCGTTGGCCCCGGGGCTGCCGGGGACGGCGTCGTGGTGGGCCGCGAGGACGAGCGTCCGCGGCCCGGGCCCGAGGCCCGCGAACAGGTTGACGCCCACGCCCTCGAGGGTCCGGTACGGCTCCCGCTCGACCGGCAGGCCCGTGTCGGCGAGGAGCGCCTCCGTCAGCCACGCCCGCTCGCGGTTCGACCGGTGGGCGAGGAGGGCCGCGACGTCTCGCGGGGTCGGCGCGGGGAGCGCCCGGTAGCCGGCGAGGTCGAGGCCGGGCCGCGCCCGCGGCGCGCCGCGCCGCCGGTTCATGAGCCGCGCCGCCGTGACGTTCAGCGCGCCGCCCACCACGCGGCGCAGCTCCCGGCGCCAGAGTCCGGGACCGCGCCGTGTCACGCGGCGGCTCCCGGCCCCTCCCGGCGCGGCGACAGCCCCAGCAGCCGGACGGCGTTCGCCGTGGTCGCGGTCGTCACCTCCGCGAGCGGCCGCTCCAGAAGCTCCGCCACGCGGGCCGCCGTCACCGGCAGGTAGGCCGGCTCGTTCCGCTGGCCCCGCCACGGCTGGGGCGGAAGGTACGGGCAGTCGGTCTCGACGACGAGCCGGTCGAGCGGCAGGACCCGCACGACCTCCGCGAGCCGGCGCGCGCTCGGATAGGTCACGGGTCCGGCGATCGAGATCAGGAGGCCGAGGTCCATCCCACGCCGCGCCACCTCGAGGTCGCCCGAGAAGCAGTGGAGGATCCCGCCGACGGCCGCGGTGCCCTCGGCGGCGCAGATGTCGAGGAGATCCGCGTGCGCCTCCCGGCAGTGAAGGAGCACCGGCTTCCCCGCCGCGCGCGCCAGCCGGAGCTGCGCCACGAGCGCGGCCCGCTGGACGTCCCGGGGCGAGTGGGTCCGGAAGTAGTCGAGACCGATCTCGCCGATCGCCACCACGCGCGGGTCCCGCGCGAGGGCCGCGATCCGCGCGAGCGCCGCCGCGTCCGCCGCCGTGGCGTCGTGCGGGTGGATCCCGACGGCCGCGTGGACGTCGGGCTCCGCGTGAGCGAGCGCGATGGCCGCCTCCGACGTGGGGACGTCGGTGCCGATGTTGAGGAAGCCCGTCACGCCCGCGGCGCGGGCGCGCGCGAGCACGACCGCGCGGTCCTCGTCGAACGCCGGGTCGTGGAGGTGCGCGTGGGTGTCGACGAGCCCCGTCATGCGGTCACCCGGAAGCGGAGGCGACCGATCAGCTGGCCGGAGGCCGTCAGGACGTCCACGGTCCAACGACCGGCCGCGTCGGGCGGGAAGTCGGTCTTCCGCGAGTAGGTGCGGAAGCCCCCTGGCCGGCCGCCGTGCACCGGCGTGGCGAGCCTGACCGTCGAGACCACGCGGCCCTCGTGCCGCCACTGGTGCTCGATCGCCTGGTGGAGCGCGGCGGGCGCGGCCACCGGCGTGAACGCGACGACGCCGCCCCACGCGCGGAGCTCCTCCAGCGTGACGTCGTGCGCCACCGGGTCCACGGGCGCGAGGTCCGTCACGGCGCGGGCGAGCGTCGGGCGGACCAGGCTCACCGGCGCCGGCGGCACGGCCGGCCGCGCGATCCACGCGGCCCCGACGGCGAGCACCGCCACGAGCGCCGCCCGAGCGGCCGCGGGCCGCCACCGCCCCGCCCGCCGGAAGAAGGTCGGGGTGAGCCCGAGCGCGCCGAGCGCGGCGCTCCAGAGGACGGCGTCCGCCGGCGGCACGCCCACCAGCGGGAGCGCCACGTTCAGTCCCGCGAAGAGGGAGAAGCCGAAGAACAGGAGGCCGAGCCACGGCCGCGGCTGCACGACCGCGCGGTACCACGGGTCGACGGTCGTCAGGAGCGCCGCGGCGGCGAGGACGGCGAAGAAGACGACGGTGACCCCATCGAACGTCGTGCTCGCGAAGTAGCCCGGCAGGACGAAGAGGAGGAGCCCGTGGTAGAGCGTCTGGATCGTGTAGTCGGTGGCGTACACGACCAGATGGCGCCCGCCGGCCAGGAGCGCCTCGCGCGTCTGGCTCAGCACCGCGAAGAGGAGCCACAGCACCACCACGTAGCCCACGATCCAGCCCACGTGAGGCACGCCGCGCCGGAAGATGAAGAGGGTCACGAGACCCGAGGCGAGCGACGCGAGCGAGATGCCCCAGCGCCGGGCGAAGGCGCGCCACGCGGGCCCGCCGGCCCGAAGGTGTGCGGCCGGCGGGAGAGACGGGTCCGGCGCGGTGGCCACGGCGCGGGCGCGCGGGAGGCTAGCGGACCTTGGCGCCGGCGGGGAGGTCCCGGTCGAGCGCGAGGAGCGCGAGGGTCTCCCCCGCCGAACCGGCGAGGACCATGCCGTTCGAGGTCACGCCCATGAGCGTCGCCGGCTCGAGGTTGGCGACCACGACGACCTTCCGGCCGACCACGGCCTCGGGCCGGTAGTGCTCCGCGATCCCGGCGACGAGGGTCCGCGTCTCCTCGCCGAGCCGAACGGTGAGCTTCAGGAGCTTCTTCGACTTCGGCACCGGCTCGGCCGCGACGACCTCCGCCACCCGGAGGTCGAGCCGCTTGAACTCGTCGATCGTGATCCGTGCCGCAGGGGGCTCGGCTCCCTTGGTCGCCCTTGCGGCGGTCGCGCCCGGCGACGGTGCGTCGGCCTTGAGGTCCACCCGCGGGAAGAGGCCCGTAAGCCGTTGCACGGGTGCGAGATCCTCGGGGATCCGCCACATCCGCCCGAAGACGACCGCCTCCAGGCTCGGGTTACTCGTATCGCCCATTGCGCGGCGGATGCGCGCGGCCGCCTCCGGAACGAAGGGCAGAAGCAGGATGCCCAAGCAGCGCAGCGCATCGGCCAGCGTCACGAGCACGTCGATCAGCCGATCGGCCTTCTCTGGATCCTTTGCTAGTGCCCACGGTTGCTGATTGTCGACGTACCGATTAAGAATCGTCACGAATTCCCAGATTGCGACCAGTGCCCGATGGAAAGCGAACTCGGCCATGGCCGCGTCGACCGCCCTACGAGTCCTCTCGAGAGCGTCGCTCAGATCGACGTCGCTGGGCAGCACCGGTCCGCTGGCAGCGTCCCCTCTTGTGCCGTGTGTCACGATCAGGGTCGTCGCGCGTGAGACCAGGTTACCGAGGTCGTTCGCCAGATCCGCGTTGAGACGCTCGACGAACCCATCCTCCGAGAAGTTCGCGTCCTGGCCGAACGGCATCTCACGCAGCACGAAGTAGCGGAACGCGTCGTTACCGTACTTCCGGGTGAGCGCGAGGGCGTCGACGACGTTGCCGACGCTCTTCGACATCTTGCCGCCCCCGACCGTCCAGTAGCCGTTCACGCGGAGCCGCGCGAAGCCCGGGAGGCCCGCGTCCTCCGACGCCTCGTCCCGGAGGAGCCCAGCCGCCTTCAGCATGCACGGCCAGTAGACCCCGTGGGGCTTCAGGATGTCCTTGCCGATCAGGTGGTGGACGTGCGGCCAGTACCGCCGGAACCGGTCGTCCCCCGGCCCGCCGAGCGCCGACACGTAGTTGAGGAGCGCGTCGAACCAGACGTAGGTCACGAACCGGTCGTCGAACGGGAGCGGGATCCCCCACTGGAGCCGGCTCGTCGGCCGGCTGATCGACAGGTCCTGGAGCGGCTCCCGGAGGAAGCCCAGGAGCTCGTTCCGGTAGCGCTCCGGCTGGACGGCGTCCGGGTGCTCCTCGAGATAGCGCCGGAGCCAGTCCTGGTACGCCGACATCCGGAAGAAGTAGTTCTCCTCCTCGATGTACACGAGCGGCGTCTGGTGGTCCGGGCACTTCCCGTCGACGATCTCCTTCTCGGTGTAGAACCGCTCGCAGCCGAAGCAGTACTGCCCGCCGTACTTGCCGAAGTAGATCTCGCCCTTGTCGAACAGCCCCTGCAGGATCGCCTGCACCACGCGCTTGTGCCGGGGCTCGGTGGTGCGGATGAAGTCGTCGGGCTTGATCCCCAGCGCGTCCCACTCGTCGCGAAACGCCTTCGAGTTCCGGTCGGCGAGGGCCTGCGGCGCGATCCCGGCCTTCGCGGCCGCCTGGGCGATCTTGTCGCCGTGCTCGTCCGTCCCGGTCAAGAAGTAGACGTCGTCGCCCGCGAGCCGTCGGTACCGGGCCATCGTGTCGGCCACGATCGTGGAGTAGGCGTGGCCGAGGTGGGGCGGCCCGTTGATGTAGTAGATCGGCGTCGTGAGGTAGAACACCTCAGGAGAGCGGCTTGACATGCGGGCGGCCCTCCCACGTGAGCTGGGAGAGCGGGACCTCCGCCTCCGTTCCGTCGGCGAAGCCGACCACCACCGTCTCCTTCAGGACCCGGACGCCGCGGACGCGCCCCTCCATGCACCCGCCGCCCCCGCAGTCGGCCTGGCAGGCGGACCCGACCCGCGGCAGCTGGGCGCGGAGCGCCTCGTACTGCGAGAACTCGTAGAGGAGGCAGCACTTGAGCCGCCCGCAGTTCCCGAGGAGCCGGCTGTCGTTCAGCGGCACGTCCTGGCTCTTGGCCATCTTGACCGACACCGGCTCGAAGCCGCGGAGGTGCGTCGAGCAGCAGAGCTGGCGGCCGCACGGGCCGATGCCGTCCTGGACCTTCGTCACGTCGCGGGCGCCCACCTGCCGCATCTCGATCCGGGCCCGGAACTCCCGGGCGAGGTCCCGCACCAGCTCGCGGAAGTCGATCCGCGTCTCGGCGGCGAAGAGCACGGTCACGCGCCGGCCGTCGGGCGTCATCTCGACGTCCACGACCTTCAGCGCGAGCCCGCGGCCCTGGGCGCGCAGCTGGCACGTGCGGACGGCGGCCACCTCGCGCTCGCGTCGCCGTCGCTCCTCCGCCACCTCGTCGGGCGTCGCGAGCCGCAGGACGCGCGGGTAGGCCCGGTCGCGCTTGGCGGCGGGCACGTCCCGCGCCGGCCGCCGCACCTGGCCGACCGCGTGGCCGCTCGGCACCTCCACGACGCAGTGGTCGCCGACGTGGAGCTCGAGGTCCTCCGCCAGGTAGTCGTCGGCGCGCGCGCCCTCGCGGAGCCGCACGCCGACCAGGCGCGGCGGCACCGCGTCCCCCTCGAATCGATCCGGCGCGTCCATCGGCTCCATCCTACGCGGCGATCTCGTCGAGTCCGAGGAGCGCCGTCTCGAGCGCGAGCCGGGGATTCACGTTGGTCTCGAGCGCGAGCCACGCGGCCTTCACCCGCCCGAGCGCGGTCGCGAGCGCGGCGACCGACGCCCGCGCCGCGAGCGCCCGGAGCGCGGGCTCCTGGTCGGCGTGGACGAGCAGCGCCGCCGACCCGCCGGCGGCAAGGCAGAGCGCGTCCCGGTACCAGGACCAGTAGAGCTCGAGATACGCCGTCACCGTCGCGCGGTCGACCGTGGCCCCGTCGAGGGCGGCGCCGAGCCGCGTCGCCGGCTCCGCCGCCAGGGCCAGCGCCCCCTCGCGGCGCGCCCGCAGCGCGTCGAGATCCGTCCCGAGGGCGAGCCCCGGCCGTCCCTCGGTGAGCCGCGCGAGCAGCGGGCTCGCGGCGGCCGGCACGCCGCGCCCCTCGAGGAGGCGCGCGGTCTCGGCAACGTCGAGCGGGCGGAACCGCACGCGCTGGCACCGCGAGAGAACGGTCGGCGGGAGCGCCCGCGGGTTCGCCAGGATGAGCACCAGGTTCGTCCGCGGCGGGGGCTCCTCCAGCGTCTTCAAGAGCGCCTGCGCGGTCGGGAGCGTGAGACGCTCCGCCTCGTCGAGGACGAACACCTTCCGGCTGCCCTCCAGCGGGGCCAGCGCCGCGGTGCGCTCGAGGTCCCGGACCTGCTCGATCCGGATCAGCAGCGCCCCTTTCGGGTTGTCCTTCGGCGGCGTCGGCTGGACGACCTGGAAGTCCGGGTACTGGCCGGCGGCGACCCGCCGGCAGACCGCGCACGCGCCGCAGCCGTGCGTGGGGCACAGGAGCGCCTGGGCGAACGCCACCGCCGTCAGCCGGCGCCCGACGCCCGACGGCCCGACGAAGGCGTAGGCGTGCGCCGGCCGGTCGAGCGCGATCGCGCGCCGCAGCAGCGCCACCGCCGCCGGCTGGCCGACGATGCCCGCCCAGACGCCGGGCGCGGCCGTCGGCGTCACGTGGAGAGCCCCAGCCGCCGGGCGACGACGCGCGCGATCTCGGCGGCCACGAGGTCGGGCGTCCGGTCCGCGTCGATCACGGTGACGCGCTCGGGCTCCTTGTCCCGGATCGCCCAGAAGCCCTTCCGCACGCGCTCGTGGAACTCGAGCGCGAGGCGCTCGAACGGATCGCACGCGGCGAGCGCCCCGCGGCGCGCTCGCGCGCGTCGGAGCCCCTCGGCGACGTCGAGATCCAGCACCAGCGTCAGGTCGGGCCAGACGCCGTCGGTGGCCAGGCGGTTCAGGTGGGCGATCGTCTCGAGCGGCACGCCGCGCCCGTGCCCCTGGTAGGCGACCGTGGAGTCGACGTAGCGGTCGCACAGGACGATCTGCCCCGCCGCCAGCGCGGGCCGGATCACCCGCTCGACGTGCTCGGCGCGGCTGGCGGCGAAGAGGAACGCCTCCGTGAGCGGCGTGGCGCGGTCGACCTCGCCGAGGAGGCGGCGCACGCCGGCGCCGAGGGGCGTCCCGTCGGGCTCGGCCGTGGCGACCACCGGCGCGCCGCGCGCGACCAGCCAGGCGCGCAGGGTCTCGATCTGGGTGGACTTCCCCGCCCCCTCGACGCCCTCCACCGTGATCAGGCGACCCCGGGGGCCGTCAGGTCGCGCGGCCGCCATGGTGGGGCCACGCTATCACACGCGGGCCGGGCCGTCACGCCGGGGCGGGCGGCACTCCCAGGAGCGGGAAGACGAGCGCGCGGAGCTTCTGGACCTGGCGCTCGGCGAACTCCCGCGCGGGCCGGACCGCCTCCAGGGGCAAGGGCGGCAGCCCGTCCCACAGGGCGCGTCGGGGGCCGAGGTACGGGGCCGCCGCCGCGACGAACGCGGGCGGGAGCGCAGGCGGCAGCGTGACCCCGTTCATGAGCGCCCACGCCGCCGTCCACGCCCGGGCGACGTTGGCGAGGTCGTAGCCGCCGCCGCCGAGCGCGACCAGGCGCGGGGCGAGGCCGACGATGCGCTCGACGGCGGCCGCGAAGCCCTCGACCGACAGGGCGAGGTGCGTCAGCGGATCCGTCCGGTGCCCGTCGATGCCGAGCTGCGCGACGACGACGTCGGCCCCGAAGGCGCGCAAGACCGGCGGGACGACCGCGTCGAAGGCATCGAGGTACACCGCGTCGTCGGTGTAGGGATTGAGCGGGAGGTTCACCGCGTACCCCCGCCCGGCGCCCTCGCCGAGCTCCTCGACGGCGCCGGTCCCCGGGAAGAGCCGGTCGCCGCGCTCGTGCGTCGAGATGGTGAGCACGTCGGCGCTCCGGTAGAACGCCGCCTGCACCCCGTCGCCGTGGTGCGCGTCGATGTCGACGTACGCCACGCGGAGCCCGTGGCGCCGGAGGGCCAGGATCGCCAGCACCGCGTCGTTCAGGTAGCAGAACCCCGACGCGCGGTCCGGCATCGCGTGGTGAAGCCCGCCGGCGAACGCGAACGCGCGCGTCACCTCGCCCCGCGCGACCAGCTCGGCCGCCAGCATCGAGCCGCCGCACGCGAGCGCGGAGGCCTCGTAGCAGCCGGGCCAGATCGGGTTGTCCCCTGGCCCGAGGCCGTAGCGGTAGGCGTGGGGCACCGGCTCGCCCGCGCCCGCGGCCCGCAGGACGTCGAGGTATTCCTCGGTGTGGAACTCCCGGAGCGCCGCCGCCGGCGCGGCGGCCGGCGGCCGGATCGTGAGGCCCGGGAGGCGCGTGAGCCCGTAGGCGTCCATGAGGGCGTACGTCAGGCCGAGCCGCTCCATCCGGAGGGGATGCTCGGGTCCGTAGTCGAAGCGCGTGTACGCGTCCGAGTGGACGAGGGCCGTCTTCACCGCCGCACCCAGCGGCCGCTCCGGCCGCCCGACTTCTCGACGAGGCAGAGGTCCGTGAGCCGCATGCCGCGGTCGATCGCCTTCACCATGTCGTAGATGGCGAGCCCCGCCCCGGCCGCCGCCGTCAGCGCCTCCATCTCCACCCCGGTCTTGTCGACGGTGCGCACCGCCGTCTCGACGCGCACCGCGGACCGCGCGCCGTCGAGCACGAACCGCACGTCGATGCCCGTGAGCCGGAGGGGGTGACAGAGCGGGATCAGCTCGGCCGTCCGCTTCGCCGCCATGATCCCCGCGAGCCGCGCGACGCCGAGGACGTCCCCCTTGGCGATCTCGCCGCGGCGGATGGCCCGGAGGGTCGCGGGCCGGAGCCGGAGCGTGATCCGCGCGCGCGCCTCCCGCACGGTGTCCGGCTTCGCGGAGACGTCGACCATCCGCGCCTTGCCGCGGCGGTCCAGGTGGGTCAGGCCGGCCAGGCCGGCGGGGTCAGGCGGGCGGGGGCTCGCCGCGGCGCGTCGAGGCCGCGACGCGCCCCGACGACCGCGGACCCGCGTGCCCGCGGTCGCGCGGGGCATGGGCCGAAGGAGGCGTCAGCCTCAGGCCGACATCGAGGCGGCGGCCTGATTCTGCCGGATCAGGGTCTCCATGCGGTCCTTGCCGATGAGCTTCAGCTTCTTCAGCTCGCTCTCGCGCCACTGTTGCTCGGCCGAGAGAAACGGGCGGGCCTGGAGCTCGGCCAGCTCCTGCTCTTGCGCCTGATGCTCGGCGCGCAACCGCCGGAACTCGTCGTTGAGCTCGGTCAGGCGCTGGACGATGGCCTCGCGATCGGGCATGTTCCCTCCTTCCACTGAGAAAACCAGGCGGTCACTGAGAAAACAAAACGGCCAGCGCCCGCGCGGGCCACTGGCCATCTCAAGAATCGAATCCGGTGCTTGGCCGTCACGCACTCGGCCTCCCGTGAACGCCCCGGGGGTGGGCCTGCCGCGTTCAGCCCCCTTGTAGCAGAGCGTTCCGCGCCGTGTCAAGCCGGACGCATCCCGACTATGACGGACCGGGCGGCGCGGCCAGCACGCCGTGGAGGCGCGCGGCCAGCGCGTCCGGCGCGCTCGGCCAGCCGAGCCACGGCGCGCCGCGCGGGACGCCCGCCGGCGCGCCGCCCGGCGGGACGTCGACGTCGACGACGTAGAGCACGCGGAGCTCCGGCCGCGTCGCGCGGAGCCGGAGCGCGAGATCCGGCCCGGACAGCTGCGCGAGGTCGGCCGGCACGATGAGGAGGTCGATCGGGTCCTCGTGCCACTCGGCGATGAAGAGCGCCTCGCCGCCGTTGGCGGCCTCCAGCACCGTGTGGCCCTGGTGGGCGAGGAAGCTCCCGATCCCCTGCCGCGTGCCCCGGTCGGCGTCCACGAGGAGAATGGTCGCTCCGCCCGTCGGCGCGTCCGGCCGCGCGCCGTCGAGGCACGGCAGGTAGACGTCGAGGGCGCTGCCACGGCCGGGCGCGCTGTCGACCGTGACGAGCCCGTGGTGCTGCCGCACGATGCCGTATACCGTGGCGAGGCCGAGCCCCGTGCCCTGGCCCACCTCGCGCGTCGTGAAGAACGGCTCGAACAGGTGGGCGCGCACCTCCGGGCTCATCCCCGCGCCGGTGTCCCGCACCGTCAACCGCACGTAGGTGCCGGGCACCGCGCCCGCGTGCTCGCGCGCGAACGCCGCGTCAAGCTGGGCGTCGGCGGTCTCGACCGTGAGCCGGCCGCCCTCGGGCATCGCGGCGCGCGCGTTCAGCGCGAGGCTCAGCACCGCCTGGCGGAGCGGCGCCGGGTCGCCGCGCACCGGTCCGAGCGGCTCGGCAAGGGCGAGCACCACCTCCACCCGGTCGCCGGCGAGACGCCGGAGCGCCGGCTCGAGCTCGCGGACCAGGCCGTTCAGGTCGAGCCGCACGGGCTCGAACGCCTGGCGGCGGCTGAACGCGAGGAGCTGGCGCGTGAGCTGCGCCGCCCGCGCGGCCGCGCCGCGGATCTCCTCGGCGTCGTGGCGGAGCGGATCGTCCTCGGGGAGCTCCCGGCCCATGGCCTCGGCGTAGCCGAGGATGACGGCCAGCCGGTTGTTGAAGTCGTGGGCGATGCCGCCCGCGAGCCGCCCGATCGCCTCGGTCTTCTCGGAGCGCCGGAGGTCCGCCTCGAGGCGCCGGCGCTCGGTCACGTCGCGGAGGATCGAGAGGTGGCGGCCGGGCACGATGTCCGCCTTCGCCGCGTACTCGACCTCGCGGACCGTGCCGTCGGCGCGCCGCACCTGGAGGGCGCCCTCGCGCTCGCCGCGCTCGAGGACCTCGCGCCACGCGCGGCGGGCCTCGCGCGCCTGGCGCGGCGGGACGAACTCGAAGAGATCGCGCCCGACGAGCGCCGGCACCGGCAGGCCGAAGAGGGCGCTGGCGGCCGGGTTCGCGTCGCGGAAGCGCCCCGCCGCGTCGAGCACGACGAGCGCGTCGAGCGCCCGGTCGAAGACCGCCCGGAAGCGCGCCTGGCTCGCCTGCCGCGCCCGCTCCGCCCGGCGCCGCGCGGAGGTCACGACGCCCACGTAGAGGCCGGTGAGCGCGAAGGCGAGCAGCAGGAGCTGGAGGTCCGGCAGCCCGACGGCCGGCTCGGCCGCGCTGCGGACGGCCGCGACCACGCCGAGATTCAGGCCGAGCACCGCGAGGCTCGCCCCCGCGAGCCCCTGGCGGAGCGCGATCCACAGGAGCGGCAGGAAGCCGAGGTAGAGAAGCCGGACCTCGGTCGCGAGCGCCGAGGCGAACGGGATCCAGATGGCGAGCGCGAGGCTCGCCGCCTGCCCGAGCGCCTCGCCGACCGCGCGGGAGGTCCACCGGCGCCGCGGGCGGGCGCGCCGCCGCGCCGCCCGCGCGCGGCCGCCCCCGAGCCGCGCCGCCACGGCGTCGGTCAGCGGGATGCCGTGCACGAGGAGCGCGGGCGCGACGGTGACCGCCCCGAGCGCCTGGCCGATCCACCAGCTCACGACGCCCGCCGGGTACATGTCCCACGACACGAGCCCGGTCCGCACGAGGAGCATCATCCCGGCCGCCGCGACCGGCAGGGGCTGGAGGAGCGCGACCCCGACGAGCCCGTTGACGTCGCGCAGGGTGAGGAGCCGGGGATCGGTCCGGAGCCCGTGGCGCAGGACGGCGGCGCCTGCCGCCGCCCCGGCCGCGAGGAGCACGCCCCAGCGCGCGAAGGTCCGCACGTCCACCGGCAGAGGATCGAACCAGAGCCCGACCAGGACGGGACCGAGGACCAGGATCGGCGCGTAGCGGATCCCGCACGCCAGGAGCACGGCGAGGTTCAGCCCCGCCAGAAGGTGCCACGCGAGCCCCCGGAGCGAAGGAAAGACGAGGGCGGGGCCGGCGAGGCCGACGACCCCGACGCCGTAGCCCGCCGTGACCGCGAGGACGCCGAGGCACGCGTGGGAGGTCGCGGCCAGGGCGCGCCGCCATCCCGCGGATCGGGTCGCCGCCTCGTCCACCATCGCCCGTTGCCGGCCCCAGTCTACTGCGCCCGCCGCGCGGGACCGTCAGAACGGACCGGGCGGGCCGCGCCGGATCAGCTGGGCGGCCGTGGCCTTGAAGGTCACGTCGACGGGCACGCCCGGCGCGAGCGCGAGCGTCGCCACCGCCGGCCGCGTCACGAGCGCGGTCAGCGCCACGCCGCAATCGACGCCGACGCGCCAGAGGGGCCCGGTCGGCGTGACCCGGACGACGCGGCCCGCGAGACGGTTCTGGGCGCTCGTCACTCCGGAAGTCTCCGGCCGCGCGAGCGTCAGGTCCTCGGGCCGGAGCCCGACCAGCACCCGCTCGCCCGGATGGGCCGTCCCCGCGACGACCACCCGCGCCGGACCGACCTCGACCTCGACCACGCCGTCGCCCCGCGCGACGATCCGCCCCGGCAGGAGGTTCTCGACGCCGACGAAGCGCGCGACCGCCTCGCTGTCCGGCGCCCCGAAGACCCGCTCGGGCGGCCCGAGCTCGGCGAGTCGGCCCTCGAGCAGCACCGCGACGCGGTCGCCGAGCCGGAGCGCCTCGCCGCGGTCGTGCGTGACGAGGACGGTCGTGGTCCGTGCGTCGCCGAGGAGCCGTCCGAGGTCGTCGAGCAGCCCTTCGCGAGTGGGCGCGTCCAGCGCGGCGAAGGGCTCGTCGAGGAAGAGCACCTCCGGCTCGGCGGCGAAGGCCCGGGCCAAGCTCACGCGTTGGGCCTCCCCCCCTGACAGCCGGTCCACCGACCGGTCGGCCAGCGCGCGGACCCCGAGACGCTCGAGCCAGTCGAGCGCGCGCCGGTCGGCCGCCGGGCGGGCGACGCCACGCAGCCGGCACGCGAGGCGCGCGTTGTAACGGACCGAGCCCCGACAGAGCAGCGGCTCCTGGAAGACGCACGCCATCCGCCGGCGCCAGGCGAGGCGCTCGGCCTCGGTACAGGGAAGAGCGCCCTGGAGCCGTACCGTGCCGCGGGTCGGGTGCACGAGCAGCGCGAGCACGCGGAGCAACGTGGACTTCCCCGCGCCGTTCGGGCCGATCACGGCCAGCACCTCGCCGGGCTCGACCGCGAGGGCCGGCACCGCGAGGACGCGCTGGCCCTCGTACTCGACCTCGACGTCGAGGGCCTCGAGGACCGGCGCGCTCACACGCGGGCCAGCACCTGGAGAGCCCCGCGGTGCATCGAGACCTCCCACTCCGGGTCGTGGGCGATGTCCAGGATCTCGTAGACGAGGTGCGGGACCTCGATCTCGAGGTCGTAGGCGCCCTGGCTCGGCGGCCCCGGCGCGGCGAGGCGGAAGAGCAGGGTCCACGACGTCCCGTGGTCGATCGACTCGACGACCTCCCCGCGCAGGAGGTTCATGTGATGGGCGGGGTCCAGGCCCCCGCGGTCCTTCCGGATCAGGCGCACGTGCTCCGGTCGCACGACGAACGCGACCTCGGTCCCGGGCGCGGCCTGGAACGGCGCGGCCAGCGAGTTCACCGCCTCGACGGTGTGTCCACGCCAGACGATCTCGATGCGGTCGGCGGCCGCCTTCACGACCGTCCCCCGCACGACGTTCCGGAGCCCGATGAGCCGCGCCACGCGCTCGGATGCGGGGCGCTGCAGCACGGCGGCCTTCGGCCCAGCCTGCACGACCCGGCCGGCCTCGTAGAGGACCAGCCGGTCGCCGAGCTGGTACGCCTCGCCGAGGTCGTGGGTGACCAGGACCACGGTGCGGCGGAGCCCCACGATCAGGCTCCTGAGCTCGGCGCCGAGCTGCCGTCGCAAAGGCGCGTCGAGGGCCGAGAGCGGCTCGTCGAGGAGGAGGACCGCCGGGTCGGGGGCGATGGCGCGCCCGAGGGCCACGCGCTGCTGCTCGCCGCCCGAGAGCGCCCGCGGGAGGCGCCCGGCCAGGTCCCCGAGACCGAGCTGCGCCAGGACCTCGTCGGTCCGCCGGCGGCGCTCGGGCGCGGGGCGCTCCCGGAGGCCGAACGCGATGTTCTCCGCGACGGTGAGGTGCGGGAACAGCGCGTAGCCCTGGAAGACGTAGCCGAGGCGGCGCGCCTGGGGCGGGAGGTGCACGCCGGCCGCCGCGTCGTCGAAGACGCGGCCGTTGACCACCACGCGACCCGCGTCGGGCCGGACCAGGCCCGCGAGGCACTGGAGGGTCAGGCTCTTCCCGGCGCCGGAGGGGCCGAAGAGCGTCACCACCTCGTCCCCCGCGCCCCACGCCACGTCGAGCGTGAAGCCGGGAAGCGTCGTCCGGAGCGCGACGTCGATCACGGGCGCCTCAGAGCCGGCCGAGACGGCTGGCCACCAGCACCACCGCGCAGGACAGGAGCGTCAGCGTGACGACCAGGACGCGCGCCTCCGCCGTCTCCCCCGTCGACACCGCCGAGTAGATGGCGAGTGGCACGGTGGTCGTGCGGCCGGGGATGTTGCCCGCGAGCATGAGCGTCGCGCCGAACTCGCCGAGCGCCCGCGCGAACGCGAGGACCAGGCCGGCGACGATCCCGCGCCGCGCGAGGGGCAGCGTCACCTCGAGCGCCGTCCGCCACTCGGAGCGGCCGAGGACGAACGCGGCTCGCTCGAGGTCCGGGCTCACGCTCTCGATCGCCGCGCGGGCCGGGCGCACGAGCAGCGGGAGCGCCATCACCGCGGCCGCCACGACGGCCGCGTACCAGGTGAAGGGGAGGCTCCAGCCCGTGAGCGCGTAGAGGGGGCCGCCCAGCCAGCCCCGCCGGCCGAGGAGCACGATCAGGTAGTAGCCGGTGACCGTCGGCGGCAGCACGAGCGGCAGCATGACGAGGGCATCGAGGGCCTGGCGGCCCCGGAAGCGGCGCTTCGCGAGCAGGTACGCCAGCGGGACCCCGACCAGGGCGGCGGCGAGCGTCGCCAGCACCGACACGCGGATCGACAGCCACAGCGCGCTGGTCGCGGCCTCCGACATCACGAGGGACTCTAGCATGCGCCGGCGGGCCGCCCCGCGGGCCGGCGACCCTAGACGCGGCCGCGCTGCTGGAGCCAGGTGAGCGCCCAGTTCACCAGGAACGTGAGCGTCAGGAGGAGCACGGACAGGGCGATCGCGACGTCGAAGTTCCCCTTGCCCGTCTCGAGCACGGTGGCGGTCGTCAGGACGCGCGTCTGGCCGCGGATGTTGCCGCCCACCATGAGCGAGGCGCCGACCTCGGAGATCACCGCGCCGAAGCCGGCCATCAGCGCGGCGAGGAGCGGGAGCCGCGCCTCCCGCATGAGGATGCCGAGAAGCTGGAGGCGCGAGGCGCCGAGCGCCGCGACCTGCAGGCGGAAGCGCGGCGGGATCTGCTGGACGGCGGCCAGCGTGAGTCCAGTCACGACCGGGAAGGCGATGACGAACTGCGCGACGACGATCGCGGTCGGCGTGTAGAGGAGCTCGAGGGCGCCGAGCGGGCCGCTCCGCCAGAGCAGCACCGAGACGAAGAGGCCCACGACGACCGGCGGGAGCCCCATCCCGGTGTTGACGAGGGCGACGATGAACCCGCGCCCGGGGAATCGCACGAGGGCCAGGCCCGTGCCGAGCGGCATGCCGGCGACGAGCGACAGCGCGGTCGCCGCGCCCGAGACCTTCAGCGAGAGCCAGGTGACCCCGAGGAGCTCCGGGTCGGCCGTGCCGAGGAGCCGCGCCGCCTGGAGAAAGCCCTCGCCGATCAGCCCCACGCGGTCACCGGGGCCCTCACCGCGCGCCCGGCCCGGGTGGCTGGAAGCCCAGCCGCTGGAGGACGGCGCGACCCTCGGTCCCCGTCAGGAGCTCCACGAAGGCCCGGGCCAGGGCGGGCTGGCGCGAGCCCGCCACCACGGCCGCCGGGTAGACTACCGGCGGATAGGTCTCCTCGCTCGGCCGGAAGGCCTCGCGCACCCGTGCCCCGGCGGCTGGCAGATCGGTCGCGTAGACGAAGCCCGCGTCGACCTCACCCCGCGCCACGTACTCGAGGACCTGGCGGACGTTCTCGCCGAAGACCAGCTTCGGACCCAGCCGGTCCCAGAGCCCGAGGGCCCGGAGGCTCTCCTGGGCGTACTGGCCGGCCGGCACGGTCCTCGGGTTCCCCAGCGCCACGCGGGTGACGCGCGGATCGAGGAGATCGGACGGCGCGGTGAGGTCGCGTCCCGCGTCGGCCGGCGTGACGACCACCAGCACGTTGCGCGCGAACGCGCGCCGCGTGTCGCGGAGGATCAGCCCCTTCTGCTCGAGGTCGTCCATCTGGCGCGTCGCCGCCGAGACGAACACGTCGATCGGCGCGCCGGCCTCGATCTGCTTCTGGAGGTCGCCGGACGCGCCGAAGTTGTAGCGGAGCGTCACCCCGGACTGGCGCGCGGCAAAGCCGCGCCCCAGGGTCTCCACGGCCTCCTTCATCGAGATGGCGACGGAGAGCGTCAGCTCCTGGGCCGAGGCCGCCGCCGGTCCGCCGAGCGCCAGGAGCGCGGTCGCCGCGAGGGTCGCAAGTCCGCGCAGCCCGCCGCGGGGACGGCGCCGCCTCATTTCCCGAGGTCCTCTTCCCGCTGGCCCGCTACCGGGACGAAGAGCGCCTGGCCGTACTTGTCCACGCCGAACGTCCGGACCACGTCTTGGATGGCGGGGGACACCATGAAGTCGGCGAAGGCCTTGCCGGCGGCCGCGTTCACTCGCGGGCCGTTCGCCGGGTTGACCTCCATGACGGAGTAGATGTTCAGGAGCGGCCGGTCCTTCTCCACCAGGATCGGCAGGTCGACACGCTTCTGGAACGCGAGGAACGTGCCGCGGTCGGTGAGCGTGTAGGCCCGGCGGTCGGTGGCGATGCCCAGCGTCGCCCCCATCCCCTGGCCGGACTCGATGTACCAGGGCGCCTTCGGCTCGACGCCCGCCTGCTTCCAGAGGGCCTGCTCGAGCAGGTGGGTGCCCGACTTGTCGCCCCGCGACACGAAGCGCGCCTCCCCGGCCGCGACGCGCCGGAGGGCCTCGGCCGCCGGCTGGCCCTTGATCCGCGCCGGGTCCTCGGCGGGGCCGATCACGACGAAGTCGTTGTACATGACGAGGCGGCGGTTCAGCATCTTGCCTTCCTCGACGTACTTCTTCTCGAGCGCGGGGGCGTGGGCGAGCGTGACGTCGGCCTCGCCGCGGGCCGCGAGCGCCAGGGCCTGGCCCGTGCCCACCGAGATCGTCTTGACCGAGTAGCCCGTGGCCTGCTCGAACATCGGCACCAGGACGTCGAGGAGCCCCGAGTCCTGCGTGCTGGTCGTCGTCGACAGGATGAGCGTCCGGGAGGCCGGCGCCTGGGCGGCGGCGGCCCCCGCGGCCACCAGGATCGCCAGGGCGGCAAGGACGAGTCGGCGTCGCGTCATGCGTGGCTTCCTCCTTGGGAGACCAGTATGACCGAGACCGGGCGGCCCGGGCAGGCCCGATCCGGGCCCGGCCGGGCCGCGCGGCCAGCCGTCAGGCCACCTCGCCGAGGACGCGCCCGGTCCGCGTCCAGTCGTACCCACCGAGCCGCTCCAGCCCGCGCCGGAACCGCTCCGAGCGGACGGCCTCGAGGAGGGTCTGGACGGGCGGCTCGAAGAACCGGGCCTTCGGGATCACGAGGTCGAACCGCTCCCGCGCGAGCGGCACGAAGCCGAGGCTCACGGCCCCCGCCACCGCGCGGGTGGCGATGCCGACGTCGGCCTCGCCCCGGACGATCCGGAGCGCCACCGCCCAGTGCGTCGACACCTCCTCGCGGTAGCCGACGACGCTCGCCTCCTCGATCCCGACGGCGGCGAGGGCCTGGTCGGTGAACGCGCGCGTCGCCGAGCCGGGCTGGCGGTTCACGAACCGGAGGCCGCGCCGGGCGAGGTCCGGCACGCCCGCGAGCTTGCGCGGATTGCCCGTCCAGACCAGGAGCCCGAGCTCCCGAGCGAAGGCGTGGACGAGCACGGCCGGGTGACCCGCCAGCCCGCGGGTGACGGGCGAGAGGTCGGGATCCCCGGCGGCGGGCTCGACGAGGGCACACGCCGCCACGTCGGCCCGCCCCTGCCCGAGGGCGGTCAGCCCGCCCAGCCGCCCGACGGTCGCGACGAAGAGGAGCGGGTGGCCGGCCTGGGCGCGGAGCGCATCGGGGAGGATCGCGAGCGCCGGGTCGTCGCTGCCCGCGAGGAAGAGATTGCCCGACGGGAGCGCCGGACCGGCCGCCGGCTCCCCCTGACTCCGGGCGCGCCCGCGCGCGCTCGTCTCGATCCACTCGTCGAGCAGCTGGACCGGAAAGAGCCACTTCCCCGTGACGCGGCTCGCGGGAATGCCACCGCGCTGGGCGAGGAGATACACCGAGCGGGGATTCAGCCGGAGGTAGCGGGCCGCCTCGGCCACCGTGAGGAAGCGTGGCTCCATCCCAGGGCCAAGATTAGCACTCAGATCAAATTAGATCAAAATGAATCATATACACTCATTAATAGTACATCTTAGGGGAGGGGTGTCTCGCCTCTCGAGAAGAGCGGGGGACCGCCGGATTCCGGGGCTCTTAGCGGGCCGGGATGAGGACGCGGCCGGTCGGTCGCGCGTGGAAGCGCCCGGCCTCGAGGACGGCGCCGCCGTTCACCCAGACCCAGTGGATTCCGGCCGGGTAGCGGTGCGGCGCCTGATAGGTGGCGAGATCGTCGACGGTCCGAGGATCGAAGACCACCACGTCCGCCACGGCGCCCGGACGGAGCACCCCCCGGTCGCCGAGGCCGAGCCGCGCGGCCGACTGGCCGGTCATCTTGTGGACGGCGGTCTCCCAGTCGAGGACGCCGCGCTCCCGGACGTAGGTCCCCAGGACTTTCGCGAAGCACCCGTGCTGGCGGGGGTGGGGCTTCCCGGCGTGGGCCTCCTCGGGCCCCGCGCAGAGGCCGAGGTTGTCGGAGCCGATGGTGACGTGGGGGAACTGGAGGCCCCGGGCGACGTTGGCGTCCAGCATGAGGAAGTTGATCATGGACACCTGCCCCTCGGCCTCGAGGAGAAGCCCGATCAGGACATCCTCGGGGGCCGCGCGTCGGGCGACGGCGACCTCGGCCATGGTCTGCCCCTCGACGCCCGGCACGCGGGGACACTCCGCGACCATGACGTCGGACCACGCCACGGGACCGTTCGGCCCGTTCCACTCCCCCTCCGCCGCCCGGCCCCCGTCGAGGATGCGCCGGCGCGCGGCGCCGTCGGCCAGCCGGGCGAGGAGCGCCGGCATGCCGCCTTCGTGCGCCCACGTGGGGAGGAGACTCGCCAGCGTGGTCGACCCGGCCGTGTAGGGGTACATGTCCGCCGTCACGTCGATGCCTCGCGCGCGCGCCGTCTCGATCGTCCGGAGAGCCTCGCCCATCTTGGGCCAGTTGGCCTTCAGACACGCCTTGAGGTGCGAGACCTGGACCGCCACGCCGCCCTCGTCGCCGATCCGGATCGCCTCGGCCAGCGCCGCCTCGAGCGTCGGGCCCTCGCCGCGAATGTGGGAGCTGTAGAGGCGGCCCGGCCGGCGCCCCGCCACGCTCGCGAGGGCGATCAGCTCGGCCGTGTCCGCGTAGACGCTGGGCGCGTAGATGAGCCCGGTGGACAAGCCGAAGGCCCCGGCGTCGAGGGCCTCGTCGAGGAGGCCTTCCATGTGGCGCGCCTCGTCGAGGGTGGGCGGCCTCTGCTCGAAGCCCATCGCGGCGATCCGGAGGGTCCCGTGGCCGACAAAGGGGACGACGTTCCCGGTGAGCCCGGCCTGCCGCAACCGGTCGAGCCACGAGCCGAAGCTCGTCCAGTCCCAGTCGAGGTGGGGCGAGAGGAAGGCAGCCCACTCGCGCAGGAGCCCGCCACCCGGTGGGGCCGGCGCCGGCGAGAAGCCGCACATGCCGGTCACCTCGGTCGTGACCCCCTGGCGGATCTTCGCCTCGGCCGACGGGTAGGCGAGGAGGGCGAAGTCGGAGTGCGCGTGCATGTCGATGAAGCCGGGCGCCACCACCCAGCCGGTGGCGTCGACGACGCGCGCCGCCTGGTCGGCGGGCAGGTCCGGTGCGACGGTGGCGATGCGGTCCCCGGTGAGCGCGACGTCCGCGCGCCGGCCCGGGGCGCCGGTCCCGTCGATGACCGTCCCGCCCCGGATGAGCCAGTCCACGGCCACGGCGGGACTCAGGCCGGCCCGGTGCCGGCGCGGGTCAGGGCTTCGGCTCCTCGATCTTGACGCTCTTCATCTTGTCGCCCGGCTTGATCCGGTCCACGACGTCCATGCCGGCCGTGACCTGTCCGAAGATCGTGTAGTTGTTGTCGAGGTGCGGCGCCGGGGCGAAGCAGATGTAGAACTGGCTCCCCGCCGAGTCGGGGGACTGGGAGCGGGCCATGGCCACCGTCCCACGGAGGTGCTTCCGCTTGTTGAACTCGGCCTTGAGCTGGTACCCGGGGCCGCCCGTCCCATCGCCCTTCGGATCCCCGCCCTGGGCGACGAAACCCGGCACGATCCGGTGGAACGTGAGCCCGTCGTAGAAGCCCTTCTTGCTGAGCGTGATGAAGCTCTCCACCGTCTTCGGCGCGTCCTCCGGGTACAGCTCGATCCGGATCTCGCCGCCCTTGTCCATGGTGATCACCGCGGTCGGATGCATCCGTTGTTGCCCCTCCGCGCCGCCCGGCATCGCCGGGAGCGCCGTCACGAGTCCCCAGAGCACGAGCGATCGCCACCGTCGCATGTCGGCCTCCTCCTCCCCGCCGAAGCGCCGGCCATTCTACCCCATCTGCTACACTGGAGGGACATGGAGACTCGGCCCGACCTCCGCAATGTCGCCATCATCGCGCACGTCGACCACGGCAAGACGACCCTGGTCGACGCGATGCTCTGGCAGGGCGGCATCTTCCGCGCGAACGAGTCCGTGCCCGAGCGGATCATGGACTCGATCGACCTCGAGCGGGAGAAGGGCATCACGATCATGGCCAAGAACACCGCGATCACCTATCGCGGCCTGAAGATCAACATCGTCGACACCCCCGGGCACGCGGACTTCGGCGGCGAGGTCGAGCGGACGCTGACCCTGGTCGACGGCGTCCTCCTGCTGGTCGACGCCGCGGAGGGGCCGCTCCCCCAGACCCGGTTCGTGCTGCGGAAGGCGCTCGAGGCGGGGCTCCCGCCGGTGGTCGTGATCAACAAGATCGACCGCGCGGACGCGCGGCCCGCCCAGGTGCTCGACGAGATCTACGACCTGTTCATCGACCTCGAGGCCGACGAGAGCCAGCTGGACTTCCCGGTGCTGTACACCGACGCCCGGCGCGGCACCGCCACCCGCCGCCTCGACGAGCCCGGCCGCACCCTCGAGCCCCTGTTCGAGGCGCTCCTCGCCACGGTGCCCGCCCCCCACTACGACCCCACGATGGGGCTCCAGCTCCGCGCGGCCAGCCTCGACTGGGACGACTACGTCGGGCGGCTCGTGATCGGCCGCGTCACCAACGGCACGATCCGAGCCACCGACCGCGTCGCGGTCGTCCGCCGCTCAGGCGCCGTCGAGCCCGCCAAGCTGACGGTGGTCTACGTGTACGAGGGCCTCCGGCGGGTCGAGGTGGCCGAGGCCGGCCCCGGAGAGATCGTCGCGGTCGCGGGCATCGAGGCGATGGACATCGGGGAGACGCTCGCCGATCCGGAGCGGCCGGTCGCGCTCCCGCCGATCCACATCGACGAGCCGACGGTCGCCATGCTGTTCTCGTCGAACGTGTCGCCGTTCGCGGGGCGCGACGGCAAGTTCGTCACGTCCCGGCACCTCCGCGAGCGCCTCTTCAAGGAGGCGCGCACCAACGTGGCCATCCGGATCGAGGAGACCGACACGCCGGACACGTTCCGCGTGTCCGGGCGCGGCGAGCTCCAGCTCGCGATCCTGATCGAGATGATCCGGCGCGAGTCGTACGAGCTCGAGGTCGGGCAGCCCGAGGTCATCACGCGGACGGAGGACGGCCAGCTCCTCGAGCCCATGGAGCACCTCGTCGTCGACTGCCCCGAGGACTACATCGGCGTCGTCACCCAGAAGGTCGGGGGGCGCCGCGGCCAGATGGTCAAGATGACGAACCACGGGACGGGCCGGGTGCGCCTGGAGTACCGGATCCCCGCGCGGGGTCTGATCGGCTACCGCTCGGAGTTCCTGACGGACACGCGCGGCACCGGGCTCCTCAACCACCTGTTCGACGGCTGGGCGCCCTGGCACGGGGAGATCCCGCGCCGGACGACGGGCGCCCTCGTGGCGGATCGCGAGGGCCGCGCGACCGGCTACGCCATCGACCACCTCCAGCCGCGCGGCACCTTCTTCGTGCGACCGGGCGATCCCGTCTACGAGGGCCAGGTCGTCGGCGAGCACGTCCGGGAGAACGACCTCGACGTGAACGTGACGAAGGAAAAGAAGCTGACGAACATGCGCGCGTCCACCTCCGACGAGGGCATTCGCTTGGCGCCGCCGCGCGTCCTGAGCCTTGAGCAGTGCCTCGAGTGGATCCGGGACGACGAGCTGCTCGAGGTGACGCCGACCGCCTTGCGCATCCGCAAGAAAGCGCTGGTTGCCCGGCGACGCTTCTAGGGCCGCGCGGAGCCTCGTCCCGCTCGTCGGCCTCGTCCTGCTTCTCGTCCTGCCCGCCGCGCCCGCCCGGGCGCAGCCCGATCCCGAGCCGCGCGCGTACCTGGAGGTGGGCGTCGAGGCGCCGCTCAAGGGCAACGCGTCGGTCACCGGCTCGGGCTACGCCTTCTTCCTCTGGAACCAGCCGCACTTCCCGGAGCCCGATCAGTACCTCCGCGTGGTGCTGTCGCCGACCTACCTCCTCTCGGAGCTCGTGGTGGACCACTGGCCCTTCGGGCGCCACGCCGTCAGCATCGGGCTGAACGGCGGCGGCTTCCGGTTCGGACACGAGGAGTTCCGGCACGGCAGCTACCAGGCCGAGGAGTCCTTCTGGGGCCACGGCGCCGAGATGCCGATCTCCTACTACGCGGGCACGAAGCTCTTCGACAAGCTTCCCCTCCAGGGCCAGATCCGCGTCACCCCGGCGTTCGTCGTCTACCAGGACTCGTTCGACACCGACGACCGCTTCGGGTTGCCGCCGGACACCGGGCTCGTCACGGGCCGGGTGGGCCTCCGCCTCGGCGGGGTGCCGCCGGAGCTCTTGCCGAAGCTCGCGCTCGAGGCCTCGGCGTGGTACGAGGCGACGTACCGGTCCAACACCGGGACCTTCGGCCTCCCCGACCGCCCGGAACGGCTGGAGTCCCTGACGCAGCGGGCGTGGGGCCGCCTGGCCGGCGTCTTCATCCCGGCCGAGGGGCACACGCTCGACGTCACGGTCACGGCCGGCCTGTCGCACGACGTCGACCTCCTCTCGAGCTACCGGCTGGGCAGCTCGCTCCCGTTCCGGAGCGAGTTCCCGCTGATCCTCCACGGCTACTTCGTCGAGGAGATCTTCGCCAAGCGCTTCTGGCTGGTGAACGCGTCCTACCGCTTCCCGGCGTGGCCGGGCTCGCGCAAGGTGACGCTCCGGATCGCGGCCGACATGGCGGGCGTCGAGTACGTCGACGGGCACAAGCTCCCGCGGGAGCATCTCCGCGGGGTCGGCGTGGACCTCTCGGTCGCGGTCACGCCGCGCGTGACGGTGGTCGTCGGCTACGGCTACGGCCTCGACGCGCCCCGGAACGGGGGCTTCGGCGGCCACGAGGCCAGCGCGCTGGTCGAGCTGAAGTTCTGAGCTAGACCGCCGGCGGCCCGGGCGGGGCGGCGGCGCCCGGGGCGGTCCCGGGCCGGCGGCGACGGCGCCGGCGGCGCGGCGCGCCCTCGGACCCGGGCGCGGGCGGGCCGGACCGGGCCGGCGCGGGGGGCGGGCTGTCCCGACGAGGCCCCTCCATCGGCCGGCCCGACGGAGGACGGCGCGGCGGGCCGCCGGGGCGCGCGCCGCGGCCCCCGAATCCGGCGCGGCGCGCCTCGCGCGCCTCGGCCGCCCGGCGGCGCTCCTCGGCCGTGGGCTTGATCTCCGGGAGGAACATGTCGTCCTCCGCCCACTCGACCTGGATGCGCTGCCCGATGAAGCGCTCGACCGCCTCGAGCGAGAAGGCGCTCGCCTCGTCGACGAGGCTGATGGCCTTCCCCGAGGCGCCGGCGCGCGCCGTCCGGCCGATCCGGTGGACGTAGTCCTCGGCGTCCTGCGGCAGGTCCCAGTTGAAGACGTGGGTGACGTCGGGGATGTGGAGCCCCCGCGAGGCCACGTCGGTGGCCACCAGGATGCGCACGCTCCCGTCCTTGAACCCCTCGAGCGTCTTCAGGCGCTTCCGCTGGTCCACGTCGCCGCTCAGCGCGCGCGCCGCGTGGCCGTTCCGCTCGAGCCGCTCCACCAGGCGGTGGACCTCGTCCCGCGTGTTGGTGAAGATGAGGGTCCGCCCCCCCTGCTCCGCCGCGAGCAGGCCCAGCAGGAGGCCGAACTTCTCGTGGCGCCCCGCGTGATACAGCCGCTGCTCCACCCGCTCCACGGTCACCTGCTCCGGCGACACGGTGATCTGGGCCGGGTTGTTCATGAACTCGTAGGTGAGCTCGAGGACACGGAAGGACAGCGTGGCGGAGAAGAGGAACGACTGCCGGGTCTCGGGGGGCGGAAGCCGCCGGAGGATCCAGCGGATGTCGGCGATGAAGCCCATGTCGAACATCCGGTCCGCCTCGTCGAGGACCAGCACCTCGACCCGGGCCGGCGACCACGCCCGCTGCTTCAGGTAGTCGATCAGCCGCCCCGGCGTCCCGATGAGGAGGTCGATCGGCTCCTGGAGCGAGTCCCGCTGCTTGACGTAGTCCACCCCGCCGAAGACCAGCGCCGAGCGGAGGCCCGTGAACTCACCGAGCTGGCGCGCGTCCGCGTCGATCTGGACGACGAGCTCCCGCGTGGGCGCCATGATCAGGGCGCGCGGCGAGCCCTCGCGGGGCCCCGCCGGCGGGTGGCGGAGGAGCCGCGTGAACGTCGAGATCAGGAACGCCGCGGTCTTGCCCGTCCCGGTCTGCGCCTGCCCCGCCACGTCCTTGCCGCGGAGGGCCACCGGGAGCGTCGCTTCCTGGATGGGCGTCGCGGTCGTGAAGCCCGCGGCCTGGATGCCGGCCTGGACCTCGGCGGGCAGGTCGAGCTCGGCGAACCGCATCGCCATCAGGCGGCCGCGACCTTCTTGCGGCGCCCGAACAGCCGGGCGCACACGATGCCCGCCTCGTAGAGGAGCACCAGCGGGCCCGCCATCAGGAGCTGGTTGAAGGCGTCCGGCGTCGGCGTCAGGATCGCGGCCGCGACGAAGCACAGCAGGATGGCGTACTTCCGGTTCTTCGACAGGAACTCCGGCGTGACCAGTCCGAGGCGCGCGCCGAGCGTGAGCGCGAGCGGCAGCTCGAACACGAGGCCGAAGGCCAGCGCGAACTTCAGCACGAAGTCGACGTACCGGTTGACCGAGAGCGTGGGCACGAGGTTCTGGGTCTTGTAGCTCACCAGGAACTTCACCGCGAACGGGATGATGATCTTGAGGGCGAAGGTCACGCCGATGAAGAACATGAGGGTCGAGAGCACCACGAACGGGAGCGCGAACTTCCGCTCGTGCGGGAGGAGCCCCGGCGCGATGAACGCCCACACCTGGTAGAGGAGCACCGGCAGGACCAGGAACGCGCCCGCGATGAGGGCGACCTTCATGTTGACCCAGAACGGCTCCGTCGGCTCGAGGAAGACGAGCTTGACGGGCTCGACCGGCTGCGCCAGGTACGTGATGATGCGCTCGGAGAAGCTGAAGGTCGCGGCGAAGCCGATCCCCAGCGCGATGAGCGCCACCATGATCCGCTGCCGCAGCTCGCCCAGGTGGGCGAGGAACGGCATGCGGCCCTCCTCGACGTCCTGGGAGTCCGCGCCCGGGGGGAGGGCCTTCCGGAAGAACATCACTCGGCCGGATCGGGGGTCGCGCCCGACTCGCGCGGATTGACCACGAGCGTGACCTCGCCCCGGACGCCCGCGGCGGCCAGCGCCGTCCGGAGGCCGCTCGCCGACCCCCGGCGGAACTCCTCGAACCGCTTCGTCACCTCGCGCGCGACCACGACCTCCGCCTCGCCGAAGACGGTCTCGATGGCCTCGAGCGTGGCGAGGAGACGGTGCGGGCTCTCGTAGAGCACGACCGGGCGCTCGAGGGCCGCGAGCTCGCGCAGGCGAGAGAGACGGCGGCCGGGCTTCACCGGGAGGAACCCCTCGAACACGAACCGGTCGGCGGGGACGCCCGCCGCCGACAGCGCCGCGACGAGGGCGGAGGCGCCCGGGACGGGCACCACAGGGACGCCCGCGTCGCGGCAGAGCCGGACCAGGCGGAAGCCCGGGTCCGACACCCCGGGGGTCCCGGCGTCGGTCACGAGCGCGATCCGCGCGCCGGTCTGGAGCCGGCGCAAGAGCTCGGGCCCGCGGCGCGCCTGGTTGTGCTCGAAGTACGAGACGAGCGGCGCCCGGACCCCGTACGCCTGGAGGAGGCCCCGGGTCCGCCGCGTGTCCTCGGCCGCCACGAGGTCCACCTCGCGCAGCACCCGGAGCGCGCGCAGCGTGATGTCCTCGAGGTTACCGATGGGGGTCGCGACGACGAACAGGGTGCCCGCCGGCAGCGGGGCCGGCGCCGCCGGGAGCACGCCCTCGTCGCCCGGCGCCGGCGCGGGAGCCGCCGGGACGGCCAGGGCCGATCCCGGCCCGCTCAGGCGCTCTCCGCCTTCCGCTCGGTGACGAGGATCGGGCGCTCGGTGCCGAGGATCGCGTCGCGGGTGATGACGCATTCGGTCAGCCCCGGGATCGACGGGAGGTCGTACATCACGTCGAGCATGACGTCCTCGAGGATCGCCCGGAGTCCCCGCGCGCCCGTGCCCCGCTTGAGGGCCTCGTGCGCGATCGCCGCCGTCGCGTCGTCGGTGAACTTCAGGCGCACCTTCTCCAGCTCGAAGTACTTCTGGTACTGCTTGAGGATCGCGTTCTTGGGCTCGACCAGGATGCGCATCAGCGCCGCCTCGTCGAGATCGTGGAGCGTCGCCACCACCGGGAGCCGGCCCACGAACTCCGGGATCAGCCCGAACTTGAGCAGGTCCTCGGGCTGGACCTGGGCCAGGATGTCGCCGAGCTGGCGGTCGGTCTTGCCCCGGATCTCGGCGCCGAAGCCGATGCCGGACCTCCCGACCCGTCCCTCGATGATCTTGTCGAGCCCGACGAACGCCCCGCCGCAGACGAACAGGATGTTCGTGGTGTCGACCTGGATGAACTCCTGGTGAGGGTGCTTCCGGCCGCCCTGCGGCGGCACGTTCGCCACGGTGCCCTCGAGGATCTTGAGCAGCGCCTGCTGCACGCCCTCGCCCGACACGTCCCGCGTGATCGAGGGGTTCTCCGACTTCCGCGCGATCTTGTCGATCTCGTCGATGTAGACGATGCCTCGCTCCGCGCGCTCCACGTCGTAGTCCGCCGCCTGGAGCAGCCGCAGAATGATGTTCTCCACGTCTTCGCCGACGTAGCCCGCCTCGGTGAGGCTCGTGGCGTCGGCGATCGTGAACGGGACGTGGAGGATCTTGGCGAGCGTCTGGGCGAGCAGCGTCTTGCCCGAGCCGGTGGGGCCGATCAGGCAGACGTTGGACTTCTGGAGCTCCACGTCCCCCGAGTTGGACCCGGCCTCGATGCGCTTGTAGTGGTTGTGGACCGCGACGGCCAGCACCTTCTTGGCCCGCTCCTGGTTCACGACGTACTGGTCCAGGATCGTCTTGATCTCGGCCGGCTTGGGGAGGCTCCGGATCTCGCGGCTGCGCTCCTCCTCCCACTCCTCGGCGATGATGTCGTTGCAGAGCTCGACGCACTCGTCGCAGATGTAGACGGTCGGGCCGGCGATGAGCTTCCGCACGTCGTTCTGGCTCTTGCCGCAGAACGAGCACTTCAGGACCCCGCCGTTCGACTCCCGCGTTCGCGCCATGCGCTCCCTCCGGGCCCGCCTAGCTCCGCCGGCCGTCGCCCGCCGTGGGCGCCGCCCGGAGCACCGGGGTGTGGGAGACGATCACCTGGTCCACGATCCCGTACTCCTTGGCCTGCTCGGCGGTCATGAAGAAGTCGCGGTCGGTGTCCTTCGAGATCCGCTCCAGCGACTGGCCCGTGTGGTGCAGCAGGATCCGGTTCAGCTCGTCGCGGATGCGCAGGATCTCCCGCGCCTGGATGTCGATGTCGGTCGCCTGGCCCTGCACCCCCGCCAGCGGCTGGTGGATCATGATCCGCGAGTGGGGAAGGGCGAACCGCTTGCCCTTGGCGCCCGCGCACAGGAGCAGCGCCCCCATCGACGCCGCCTGCCCCATGCAGATCGTCGAGACGGCGGGCTTCACGTACTGCATCGTGTCGTAGATCGCCATGCCCGCCGTCACCGACCCGCCCGGGCTGTTCACGTAGAGGTAGACGTCCTTGTCGGGATCCTCGGCCTCCAGAAACAGCATCTGCGCGATGACCAGGTTGGCCATGTCGTCTTCGATGTAGCTGGGGAGGAAGATGATGCGCTCCTTGAGGAGCCGCGAGAAGATATCGTACGCGCGCTCGCCGCGCGGCGTCTGCTCGACAACCATGGGAATGAGTGCCACAGAGCCTCCTACCCGGCCCGACGTCCCGTCGGGCGCTTCAACGATCTGATTCGGGGCCCGAGTCGGCCGAGGGGGCCGGCTCGATCTTCGCGTGCTCGATGAGGAATGCCACGGTCTTCGCCTCGCGGAGCGAGAGCCGGAGGCCGGCCAGGTCGCCGCCCCGCTCGAGGAGGCTCCGGATGACCTGGGGCGGGCGGCCCGACTCCTCGGCCAGGCGCGCCACCTCGGCGTCCACGTCCGCGTCGCTGATGGCCAGCTCCTCGCGCCCGGCGATCGCCTCCAGGAGGAGCGCGCGCCGTACCGACCGCTCGGCGTCGGGCCGGAGCTCGGCCGACAGCTTCTGGTAGTCCCAGCGGACGGCATCCGGGTCGACGCCCTGCCGGCGCAGGTTCTCGCGGGCGTGGCCGATCCGGTGGGAGACCTCGCGGATGACCAGGCTCTCCGGCACCACGAACTCGTGGCGGGCCAGCACCGCGTCCACCACGGCCTCCTCGAGCCCCTGCCGGTCCTGGCGCGCGCCGTCCGCCTCGAGGCGGGCCCGGACCGCGTCCCGCAGCTCGGCGAGCGTCTCGTGCGTGCCAAGCCCCCGGGCCAGCTCGTCGTCGATCGGCGGCACTTCCTTTTCCTTCACCTCGACGACCCGGAGCGTGAGGTCGCCCGGCCGGCCCCGGAGCTCCTCGCGCGGGTGCGTGTCGGGGAACCGCACCTGGACCCGTCGCTCCTCGCCGGCCTCGAGCCCGATCACCGCCTCGTCCATCTCGGGCAGCACGCGGCCGCCGCCGACCTCGAAGGCGTACCCCTGCTCGCGCCGCGGCTCGCCTCCCTCCGGGTGGAGCTCGTAGTCGACCACCACGAAGTCGCCGACCCGCGCCGGGCGCGTGGCCGTCACGAGCGTCGCCCGCTGCTCCGCGATGGCGCCGAGCGTCCGTTCCACGTCGGCCTCGGTCACGGGCCGGGGCGAGTGCCGGGCGGTGACGTCACGGTACTCCCCGAGGGCGATGGCGGGCTTGATCTCGACCACCGCGGTGAAGCGGAGGGGCCGCCCCTCCTCCAGCTCGAGCTCCCGGAACTCCGGGTCCTCGACCGGCCGGAGCTGCGCCTCGTCCACCGCGCGGCGGTAGACCGCCGGGATCAGCGCCTCGGCGACGGCCTGGCGGACCTCGTCCCCGAACCGGGACCGCACGAGGGGCATGGGGACCTTGCCCCGGCGGAAGCCCGGGAGCCGGGCGTCCCGCTGGACCCGGTCGCACGCCGCCGTGAAGGCCGCCCGGACTTCTTCCTCGGGGGCCTCGACGACCAGCTGCCGCTTACACGGATCGAGCTCTTGAATCTCGACTTTCATCAGGTGGACCGTGCCATTGTCCTAGGCGAGATGTGGTGCGAGAGGGGGGAGTTGAACCCCCAAGGGATTGCGCCCACTGGATCCTAAGTCCAGCGCGTCTGCCAATTCCGCCACTCTCGCGCGTTCGGGTGTCGCGGCGGCCTCGACCTCCCTGCCCCGCGCGTGATCTCGTGCCGACCTGGAGGAGTATACCGGACGGGGGGACCCCCGGCAAGAAACCGCGTCTCAGGCGCCGTTCCAGGGCGTGCTGCGAATGCTGACGGCGAGTCGATGGCGATCGCCGGGCGCGAGAGTGACGGCGCCGGCGCCGACGTTCCCCGACTCGACGCAGAGGAACGCGGGCCACTCGTCGTCTCGGAGGTCGGGCAGGACTCGCGCGCGCGCCGGGCCCGGGTTCCACACGACGGTCGCCATGGAGCCGGTCTTGGCCACCCTCAGGTGGCGCCGCGCGCCCGGATCCTCCACCACGCACGTCGCGGCCGACTCGGCATACACCCGGTCCGTCTCGCCCCGGATGCGGAGCGGCGTCGGCTCGCCCCGTTTCCGCGTGAAGCCGTCCGCCTCGTCGAGAAACTCGGCGCCCTCCAGGCCGGCCACGGACACCTCCGCGACGTCGGTCACGGCGAGATACGTGTGGAGCGCCTCCTCGAACGTCACCGGCGCCGGCCCGCGGTTGTCGACCTCGAGCGCGAGCCGGAGGGCGTCTCCGATTTCCACGTGGTAGCGCAGGCGGCAGCCCGCCGGCCACGCCGGCTCCGTCACGGGCGCGAGCCCGAAGGTGAGCTGGACGACGCCCGCCGCGTCCGCGCGGGCGCCCTCGAGGTCCCACGGAACGAGCCGCGCCAGCCCGTGCAGCGGCGCCGCGGGCTCGCCGGCCTTCCGCCCGAACCACGGGAAGGCGAGCGGGATCCCGCCGCGGATCGGGAGGCCCGGGGCGAAGCGGCTCGTTTCGCTCAGGAAGAGGACCGGCGCGCCCCCGCGCGGCGCGTAGGCGGTGACGTGGGCGCCCTGGAGGTAGATCTCGGCCAGCGCGAGGGCCGTCGTCACCTCGACGCGCGGGAGGCCGCCACGCCCGACCGTGAGCCGGACCCCGGGCGGGAGCGTCCCGCCGCCGCCCAGGGTGCCTATGCCGCGGGGGCCGGCCTCACTCGGCCGGCGCGTAGAGACGGATCGACACGCGCCGATTCTGGTCCCGGCCCTGCTTGGTCTTGTTGTCCGCCACCGGCCGGATGTCCCCGAGCCCGATCGAGTGGATCCGCGGGAGCTCGACGCCCTTCTCCACCAGGAACCGCCGCACCGCCTCGGCGCGGCGCTGGCTGAGCTGGATGTTGTAGGGCACGGTGCCGATGGTGTCGGTGAACCCTTCGAGCTCGATGGAGAGCTGCGGCTGCTCCTGGAGCTGCTTGGCGAGGGCGAGGAGCTGCGTCTGCGCCCCGTCGTTCAGCATCCACTTGTCGAAGTCGAACTGGACGACGATGGTGTCGGTGAGCGTCCGCTTGTCCCGATTCGCCCAGAGCTTCGTCAGGCGCTGGTCGGTGTCGGTCGCCTTCCCGAGCGCCTCCTTCGCGGTGGCGCCCGCGGCATCGGCCCGCGTCGCCGCCTCGGTCGCCTTCACGTTGGCCTCGTCGGCCTTGCCGACGGCCCGGCTCGCCGCCGCGGCCGCCTCCTGGGCCTTCTTGTCCGCGTCCTCGCTGGCGGCCTTCGTCGCGCCGAGATCCTTCTGGAGCGTGTCCACGCGGGCCTTCTCGTCACTGAGCGTCTTGTCGACGCGGCCGACCTCGGCCCCGGTCCGCTGCTGGCTCTTGGCGACTTCCTCCTGGACGAACTTCTTCGTGGCGCAACCCGTCACGAGCAGAGCGCTGCCCAGGAGACTCCCGATCACCATCCGCCACGTCATGACCGCGCCCCCTCTTCCTCCGGAATTACGCCATCGCGCCGCCGGCCACGCCGGCGCTCTCCTGGCGCCGAGCCTGCCGGGCCCTCGCTCCGCTTGCCCCCGGAACCCCGTCGAGGCCCGGGCCGAACGATTACACCACAGGGGCCACCCGCCGGGCCAGGTGGCTTCCCGGGGCCCCCACGACCCCTGCCGGACCACGCCCGCGCCCGGGTCAGCGGTCGGCGCCGGTCAGAATCCCTCGCGCCGGGCCCCACGACCGGCCTCGGCCGCCTTGATCTCCTCGGAGAACATCCCCAGGTTGAGCGGGCAGGGCGGCTCGTTCGCCTCGACGTACTGGCACTCCGTCTGGTCGCACTGGACGAAGTAGCCCATCCGGCGCATGAGGTGGGTCGGCCGGGTCAGCTTGATGAGGACGGCCTCCGACACGACGGGACACCAGAACTCGCGGGGGCGCGTCCAGCGCATGACTGGCTCCTGCTCCTCACCTGGGGGGGTCGAGCGGGTCCGGCGCCTCGGCGGGCGCGCGGCGCTCCTCGCGGCGTCCCCCAGGGCGCGAAATCTGGCGGGACCACGCGGAGGATAGCACACCCCGGCAGCCCGTCAGCCGCCGGCCACGCCCTGCGTGTTCACGTAGAGCGCATAGAGGCTGTGGCTGGCCGCCATGAAGAGGCGGTTCCGGTGGCGGCCGCCGAAGCACACGTTGGCGCAGCGCTCGGGCAGGTCGATGTGGCCGATCGGCTGACCCCCCGGCGCGAAGACGCGCACGCCGTCCAGGCCGGCCTCGCCCATCCCCCAGCCGCACCAGAGGTTGCCGTCCACGTCCACGCGGAACCCGTCGGGCGCGCCCCCCGGCCCCGCGTCGATGAGGAGCCGTCCGTTGGCGAGCTTCGTGCCGCCCGCGACCACGTCGTAGGCGAGGATCGTCCGGTGCGGCATCGCGCGCGAGGCCACCACGTAGAGGGTTCGCTCGTCGGGCGAGAAGGCGAGCCCGTTGGGTCCCGGGATGTCGTCCGCCATCACGGCGAGCTGGCCGGTCTGGACGTCCAGCCGGTAGACGGCGGGCGTGTTCTCCGACTCGTCCTTGTGCCCCTCGTAGTAGCCGAGGATGCCGAACACGGGGTCGGTGAACCAGACCGCGCCGTCGCGCGCCACCACGACGTCGTTCGGCGAGTTGAGCTTCCGGCCGCGATAGGCGTTGGCCAGCACCGTGACGGAGCCGTCGTACTCGGTGCGCGTGACACGCCGCGTGTCGTGCTCACACGTGACGAGACGCCCCTGGCGATCGCGCGTGTTGCCGTTCGCGTTGCTCGAGGGCTTGCGGAACACCGACACCGCGCCGGTCTCCTCGTCCCACCGGAGGATCCGGTTGTTCGGGATGTCGCTCCACAGGAGGTAGCGCCCGTCGCCGACCCATACCGGCCCCTCGGACCACCGGCAGCCCGTGTAGAGCCGCTCGACCGAGGCCAGCATCAGCCGGTACTGGTTGAAGGCCGGGTCCAGCACCCGCACCGCCGGGTCCGGGTAACGCTCGCTCGGCTGCCACATGGGTCGTCTCCGCGCTGGGGGTTGGGGCTCGGGTCCCGCCATTCTACTCAGGCGGGGCCGCGAGCGGGCCCCCCGGAGCGGCGGGCTCGCGCCTGTGATAGTAGATGAGTGCCCATGGCCGACGTCGATCCCTTCGCGCCCGCCACCGAGCTCCTGGCCGCCCGGGCCGCCGGGCGCGTGACGGCGAGCGAGCTGACCGACCTCTACATCCGCCGGATCGAGCGCCACGACGGGCGCCTCAACGCGGTCGTGGTCCGCGACTTCGCGCGCGCCCGCCAGCAGGCGCGCGCCGCCGACCGGGCCGCCGCGCGCGGCGAGGGCGGCGCCCTCCTGGGCCTCCCGATGACGATCAAGGAGTCCTTCAACGTGGTCGGGCTCCCCACGACCTGCGGCGTCCTGGACTGGCGCGATTTCGTCTCCCGCCACGACGCCCCCGCCGTCGAGCGGACCCGCGCCGCCGGCGCGGTCCTGCTCGGGAAGACCAACGTCCCGCCGATGCTCGCCGACTGGCAGTCCGCCAACCCGATCCACGGGCGCGCGAACAACCCCTGGGACCTCGGCCGCACGCCCGGCGGGTCGAGCGGGGGCAGCGCGGCGGCGATCGCGGCGGGCCTCTCGGCCTTCGAGGTGGGCAGCGACATCGGCGGCTCGATCCGGGTGCCCGCCGTCTTCTGCGGCGTCTACGGCCACCGGCCGAGCGAGACGCTCCTGCCCAAGAGCGGGCAATTCCCCTTCCCGCCGCTGCCGAACTCGGTCGCCGTGATGGGCGTGCAGGGCCCGATCGCCCGCAGCGCCGAGGACCTCGAGCTCGGCCTCGCCGTCCTGGCCGGGCCCGACGCGGGCGAGGACGTGGCGTGGCGCGTCGCCTTGCCGCCCGCCCGCCACGACCGCCTCGCCGACTTCCGCGTCGCGGTGCTGCCCGCCATCCCCTGGATCACCGTCGACGACGAGCTCACGCTCGCCCTTCACGACCTGGCGGGACGGCTCGGCCGGCTCGGCGCGACGGTGCAGGAGGTCCAGCCTGGCGTCTTCGGCGACCACCGCGCGCATCACCAGCTCTACCGGTCGCTCCTCGCCGCGATGACGAGCGCCCGCGACACCCCCGAGGGGCGCGAGAAACGGATCGTCTTCTGGAAGACCGGCACGGACGAGTTCTCCCGCGCGCACCTCCGCGGCCTCACCGGCGCACCCGGCGACCTCGTCGTGTGGGGCGCCCAGCGCGAGGGCTTCCGCCAGGCGTGGCGCGCGTTCTTCCAGGACTGGGACGTCCTGCTCGCCCCCGCCATCAACGTGCTCGCCTATCCGCATGTCGAGCGCGCCTGGCCCCCGGACGACAGCGACCTCCGTCTCACCCTCGACGTGAACGGCCGCGCCGTGCCCTACCTCCACGGGCTGGTCTACCCCGCGCTGTCGACGGTGGCGGGGCAGCCCGCCACCGCGTTCCCGGTGGGGCTCTCGCGCGGCGGGCTGCCCATCGGGCTGCAGGCCGTGGGCCCGTACCTCGAGGACCTGACGCCGATCCGCTTCGCGGCGCTCCTCGCCCGCGAGATCGGCGGCTTCCGCAAGCCGCCCGGCTTCGACGCGAGCTAGGCTGGCGTCGCGGCCCGGCGATCGCGCTGACGGCCCACGCGAGCGCGGACGCCCGCGTCGATTCCCTGCGCGCCGGCTACGACATCTACCTGGCGAAGCCGGTGGACCCGGCCGAGCTCGCGGTCGTGGTCAACCGGCTCGCCCGGCGCGCCGGCCCGTAACGGGCGCCGCTACTGCCGGCGCCTGCGGGAGCGGCCGGTGGCCCCCCGGTACCCCGCGGCCGCGGCTTCGAGGCGCGCCCCGAGCTCTTCCAGGCGCTCGCGCCCGAGCGCCTGGGCGCGCTTGAACATGTCCCGCTCCTCCTCCTTCACGTGATGGTCGACGATCTCGGACAGGACGGTCATCTTCGCGTCGAAGCGGTCGTCCCGAGGGCTCACCCGCGGCAGCTCGGCCAGCACCAGGTCGACGACGTGGTGCTCCTCCAGGGCCTCGTCGATGAGCGTCGTCGCTTCCTCGGTCCCGAGGCCGCGCACGGCGGGATAGAAGATGTCCTCCTCGATCTTCGTGTGCATCGCGAGCGCGCTCGCGATCTCGTGGAGGAGCTCGCGCCGCGCCCGGACCTCGTGGGCCTCGAGCACCTTCCGAAAGAGCTCCTCCAGCTCGCGGTGCTGGCCCTTCAGGACGCTCACCGCGTCGTGGCCCGCGGCCAACGTGCTGGTGATCGCCTCGCGGGCCGTGTTCACGAGCCCGGCGCCGACCTGCTTGACGGTGTCCGTCGACCCCCGCAGGACCTTGCCCATGGTCGACCCGGCCGCCTCGAGCATGGTCGACGCGCCCTGGCGCGGGCGCCGCTTCGATCGGGCGCGGGCCTCCGGCGGCCGCGCGGACGGCTTGACCTTGTTCGGCCGGCGGGAGCCGGCCGTCTTCGGACGGGGCGAGGCTGCGGTGCGAGTCATGGGGCTCTCCTTTCGGTGGCGGCCGAGCCGGCTCGGCCGTCCCTGGTCCGCAATCGTGCAAGTCCGCTGCCGCGCTCGTGTCCCGTGTCGGCGGGCGGGACCGCGCACGACAGGCCGTCGGACGCGCGACCGCGGGACCAGCGGCCCGCTAGCTCGCCTGGCGCGCCAGCCGCGAGCGGGTCCCGCGCGTCCTTGGCAGCGCCGCCGGCCGCGTCCGGCCCTCGAGGCTCGCTTTCAGGGCGTCCATGATGCTCACGACCGGGGCGCGCGCCGCCGCCGGCGTCTCCACCTCGATCACTCGCCCGTTCGCCTTGGCCCGGGCCGCCTGGAGCACGCGGCCGCGGTACGCGTCCTCGTAGCGCTCGGGCCTGAACGTGTCGCTCGCGAGCTCGCCGATGAGCCGGCGCGCGAGCTGGAGCTCCTCCGGTCGGCTGCGGCCCGGCGCCCGGGCGCCGGCGGGCCGCGCCCGGACCTCGTCGGCGAAGAAGAGCGTGTGGAGGATGAGCGTGCCCTCGACCGCGCGGAGCGCCACCAGGTTCTCCTTGCCCCGCATCAGGAACGTCGCCAGGGCGACGCGCGAGTCCCCCTCCATGGCCTCGGTGAGGAGCCCGTACGCCTTCTCCCCGTCCTTCGCGGGCGCCAGGTAGTACGCCGTCTCGTAGTAGATGGGGTCGACGGCGGCCAGCGGCACGAACTCCGCGATGTCGATGGTCCGGGGGACCTCGCCCTCGAGCCGCTCGAGCTCCTCCGGGCTGAAGACGACGTACTGGTCCTTTCCGACGTCGAGCCCTCGCACGAGCTCGCTCCGCTCGACGACGCGCCGGCAGACCGGGCAGTAGATCTGCTGCTGGATGCGGCTCCCGCAGGCCCCGTGGACCAGGTGGAACGCCGGCGCGAGCGACCGGGTCGCGCTCCGGAGCTCGACCGGAATCGTCACCAGGCCGAAGCTGATCATCGCGCTGCTGAGCGGGCGGGACTCCGGGCGCCCCTCGTCGACCACCGCCCGCGCCGGCTTCGCGCCACCGGGCCGGCGCCGGCCGGCGGGACGCTTCGCCGGGTTCGCTGACCCGATCGGGCTAGCCGTTCTCATCGACATGCTCTCCTCCCGGCCGCGGCCGTCCCGCGGGCCGGCGCCGCGGCCCGGGTCTCATCCCGCCCCGTCACCATCACTCGCGGGTATCCGCCGAGCGGACCTCGCGGTCGAAGCCGGGCAGGATCGCCTTGAAGAAGGCGTTCTGGATCAGCTTCACGATGGCCTGCGCCGTGCTCGTGTTCGGGTTGTCGAGGCGGCCCGAGATGTCGACCTCGGTGGCGACCTCCTTCCGCGGGACGTTCTTCATGACCTTCGCCACCCCGGTCACGACCTGCTCGTAGAGCTTCTTCATCGCGCTCTTGTGCCGATCCTGCGCCGGGTCGTAGGCCTGCACGTCCTTGAACAGGGGCTTCACGTAGCCGCGGACCTGTGCGTTCTTCACCGCGAGCTCCGAGTAGAAGGAGAACACTCCGGAGACGACGTCGAACTTGCCGTGGGCGCGCAGCATGTCGTTCATCGACCGGAGGTCGGTGGCCTCGATCGCCACGCGCAGGTCAAAATCGGGGCCGTCGACCTCCGGCCGGAAATGCGCCGTGATCTGAGTCGGGCCGTTGCCCATGAAGCGGCCGGTGACGGTCGCCGTCATCTCGCCTTCGCTCTTCTGGTTCGTGAAGTTCTCGACCCGCAGGCGCCTGACGTCCACGAAGGCGCGGTAGGCGGGTGTCGTCTTCTTGTTGAAGAAGCCGACGCGGCTGTCGACGAGCTCGACCTGGCGCGCGCGAAGCTTGAGGCCGGGCGCGTTGTTGGCCTTCTGCAGCGCCTGGACGGTCTTCCGGGCGGCCTTCTCGGGCACGCCGGTCGTCTGCGGGGTGGAGACGTACTCGATCTTCATGCCGCTGATCGTCGCCTCCCGCAGATCCGCCATCCGGACGGTGGGTCCGTACTCGAACGCGCCGGCGGCCGACAGGGTCCCGCCCTCGCTGGCGACGCTCCCGTGGTTCAGCACCGGCTTGAAGTAGTCGAGGGCGATCCCCGCCAGCGTCACGTCGCCCTGGATCCCCGGGATGGGCACGGCCAGGAAATCGGCCTGTCCGTCCAGGGTCACGCGACCGCTCTCGAAGACCACGGCGTCGACGTGCACGTCCGACGGATACGTCCGGTCCTGCGACCGGATGTTCCGGATGTTCCGGGCAATGAGGTTGATCCGGCTGGCCTCGAGCGGGGCGAATCGCCTGTCGTCGACGTACGTCACGAGCCCGTCCGTCACGCGGACCTCGTTGATCTTGAGAGGGTAGATCGCCTGGAACGCTTCCTGCCAGCCGTGGTCCTTCACCGGGGTGGGGTCCGTCGCCTCCGCGCGGAGCTGCTGGAGGTTCACGTACAACGCCGGCTGATCCAGCGCGAAGTTCGCCACGAGGCGCCCGTGGAGGAGCGCCCGCCAGTGGACGCTCGCGTCGAGGCGCCGCGCGAGGAACACCGGCGGATCGGGGTGCGCCTCCTGCACGAACTCGAGGTCGTAGACGGTGAGCGAGAGCCCGACCGGGTGGAAGCTCACCGCCCGGATCCCTGCGCGGTAGCCCTTCAGCCGCTCGTTCATCTGGCGGACGATGATCCGCCGCAGCGGCTCGTCGACGAGGTGCGACGCGACGGCGGCCGCGCCGAGCAGGACGACGAGCGCGAGCCCACCAACCCAGACCCAACGTCGCCGGCGCCCGCTCGTGCGCATCGAGTGACTCCGTCCATCGTCAGTGCAAGGCCGCTGCCGGAGAAAAGCCGCTGGAATGGCGGGCGTGATCGGCGCGGCGAGCGCCGACACGGCGTCGTGACCGCGTCAGGTTGGCCGGATCCCCGGCGGCCGCGTGGACCCCGGCCGCGGGACGGCGGAGGACGCGCCGGAGCTTGCCTCGCCGCGTGTTCCCGCCCGCGGGTCCAGCACGACGCGTACGTGGGACCGGGGCCATGGCTTCGGGGCCCCGGGGTGCCCGGCTACACTCGAGGCGGGGAGGGAGACCATGGGCCCCGAGCCTGCCTACGAGACCATCGACGTCGAAGGCGGCGTGCCGATCAAGGCGTGGATCCGCGGTGTTGCCCTCGAGGACGCGGCCGCCCAGCAGCTCCGGAACGTCGCCCGGCTGCCGTGCGTGCACGGCTGGGTGGCCGCGATGCCGGACGTGCACTGGGGCATCGGGGCCACCGTCGGCAGCGTCATCCCGACGGTCGGCGCGATCATCCCGGCCGCCGTCGGCGTCGACATCGGCTGCGGCATGGCCGCGGTTCGGACCACGCTGACCGCGAGCGACCTGCCCGAGAGTCTCCGCGAGGTGCGCGGGGCCATCGAGCGGGCCGTCCCCCACGGCCGGACGTCACGGGGCCGCGACAAGGGGTCGTGGGAGCATCCGCCGGCGCCGGCTCTCCGCGCCTGGACGTCGCTCCGGCCGCGCTTCGACGCGATCACCGCCAAGCACAACAAGGTCACGCGCTCGAACCACGTGACCCACCTCGGCACGCTCGGGACCGGGAACCACTTCGTCGAGGTCTGCCTGGACGAGGCGGACCGGGTCTGGGTGCTGCTCCACAGCGGGTCCCGGGGCGTGGGGAACCGGATCGGGACGTACTTCATCGAGCTCGCGAAGCACGACATGCGGAAGCACCTGGCGAACCTCCCCGACGAGGACCTCGCCTACCTCGACGAGGGCACCGCCCACTTCGCCGACTACGTCGAGGCCGTCGGCTGGGCACAGGACTTCGCCCTGGTGAACCGCCGGCTCATGATGGACGCGATCGTCCAGGCGATGCGGGCGGTGCCCGGGATCCCGCCGTTCGAGGTCGGCGCGACCGCCGTGAACTGTCACCACAACTACGTGACCCGGGAGCGCCACGGCGGGCGCGAGGTCTATGTCACGCGGAAGGGCGCGGTCCGGGCCGGTGCCGGGCAGCTCGGCATCATCCCCGGGAGCATGGGAGCGCGTTCCTACATCGTGCGAGGGCGCGGCAACCCCGAGAGCTACGAGAGCTGCAGCCACGGGGCGGGCCGCGCAATGTCCCGCAACGAAGCGAAGCGGCGCTTCACGCTGGCGGACCACGCGGCCGCGACCGCGGGCATCGAGTGCCGGAAGGACGCTGACGTCCTCGACGAGACGCCGGGTGCCTACAAGCCCATCGACGCCGTCATGGAAGCGCAGCGGGACCTCGTCGAGATCGTGCACACCCTCCGGCAGGTCGTGTGCGTGAAGGGGTGAGGGGAGGAGAGATGGCACCGGCGCAGGACGAGGCCCTCATCCGCGAGCTGGTGGACCTCTTCGTGGAGGGATGGAACGCCGCCGACGGGGCAGCCTGCGCGCGGCCCTTCGCCGCCGACGCGGACTTCTTCGCCGTGACCGGCTTGAAGGCCCGCGGCCGCGACCTGATCGGACGCGCGCACGCCGAGATCCTGGCCACGGTCTTTCGCGGCACGCGGCTCGCCTCCACGGTGGAGGCCGTTCGCTTCGTGCGCCCCGACGTCGCCCTGGCGGACGTCACGTTCCGTCTCACGCTGGCGGACGGCGCCCCGTTCATGCCCGGCCACTACCCGGGGCATTCCTCCGCGGGCGTGCTGGCGGTCAGGGAGCGCGACGCCTGGGCGATCGTGTCCTTCCGGAACATGGTGCCCTTCGGCCGCCCGACGCCCGGCCCCGTCGAGCACTCACTGACGAAGCGGCCCGGCGGGAGCTAGGCCCCCCGGCACGCCCCGCCCAGGCCCGGCAGTCGCTCAGCGCTGCGCCATTCCAGGAACGGCGCGCCCGGATCGTTCATGGGCACGAGAGTCCACCCGCATCGTCTCGGCGCTGCCGCGGTCGTAGCCCGTCATCCACGTCTGGGGCGCCTCCACGATCGCCTGACCGGCCGCCGCCGCGAGGGGGCACGCCCTTCGATCTCCAGCGTGAGGGTGGTCTCCAGCCCGTAGACCCGGCCGGCGGGCCAATTGCCCACACTTCCTGCACATTGGGACGGCGGCGCGACCCTCAGAGCACGCCGAAGCTGGTGGTGCAAACCTGACCACCGGCGGTGTGCCGGATCCCGAGGCACGCGGAATATCCGCGCGGCCCTCATCGGTCCGAGTGGGCGCAGGGCAGGCAATACGGGGGACTGCACTGTAGACGGTGCAGGTGTGCACTGCTGGCTGTGCAATCGGGCTAGGTACACGAACTTTCAGACTTCTCTCGCCACGTGGCCGCGGTCGCAGTCCTCGACTGCACACCGCACTGTGCACCACGCCACGGGGGCCCCGGCGGGGATGCCAGCGGAAAACCTCTCCGCCCTCGCAGGGTTGGCGTTCAGGCGACGGCAAGGCACGGTGTATGCACACGTCAGGGGCTCGTCGATCCGCATCGAGCTTCTACCATGATGCGTCGCGTAGTGCCCCGGACCCGGTCTCGGGACGGTCCAGAAGCCGCTCCCCCCCGTGGCATGTCCCGCGGGCCCGTAACAATCACGCCGACGCCGGCGACGGCTCCGACGCGGCGCCGCTCCCCGCGGTGACCCGGCCTTCGAGAAAATCGCGACTAGACGGCGGTCACGACGAAACTGCCGCTCCGCGCCACTTTCGCGGTCGTTCCGATCTCGCGACGATGACGGGCTCGGGTTCCGGGCCGGCTTGCAGCGTTCAGCCAGCGGGGACGGCCGCGTCGCTCGCCGTTCTGGTCGTGGAGGACGACGAGCCAGTCCGCGCGCTCGTCCGGATCGCCCTCGAGGATGTCGCGCGCGTGCGCGAGGCTGGGGGCGCGGACGAAGCCTTGACGATCCTTGAAGACCGCGGCGCAGGAGAGATCGACGTCCTGCTCGTCGACTACATGATGCCCCGGCGCTCCGGGCTCGAGCTCCTGCGTCTCGTCAAGGCTCGGTGGCCCTGGCTGTCGATGATCATGATGACCGGGTTCGGCTCGGAGGAGCTCGCGATCCAGGCGCTTCGCGCCGGCGCGCGCGATTACCTGAGAAAGCCGCTCGACGTGACGGAGCTCCGGCGCGTCGTCGTCGCGTGCGCGCGCGCCGAGAGACCTCCCGCCGCCGGCGCCCCGGCCCTCTCCGGGACGCCGGCCCCCGCCGAGCGCTCCGGCGTGCGTCAGGCGCTGGCCTTCGTCCGCGAGCACTTCACCGAGCCCATCACGCTGTCCCAGGTCGCCCGCGAGGCGCGCCTCAGCAAGTTCCACTTCTGCCGTCTGTTTCAGCGCCGCGTCGGCATGTCCTTCCGGGAGTACCTGTGCGGCCTCCGGCTGGAGCGGGCCCAAGTCCTCCTGGCCGATCGCGACCTCACCGTCACCGAGGTGGCCTACGCGATCGGGTTCAACGATCTCTCCCACTTCGACAAGGTCTTCAACCGGATCGTCGGGATGTCGCCGACCGAGTACCGGCGATCGATCTGGACGCTCCCTGAGCAACCGCCGCCAAGCTTTTCGCAACCGAGCCCAAGACCCGCGCCCCGTCCTCCCCTAGGCTCCCTCTCCTAGGCCCAAGGCCGTCGTCACAACGCCCGGACCCGCAACACAGGGGAGGATCGGCCATGGCTGCACAGCCGGAGGCGAAGCCCGCTCCCGCCCGCATCGAGAAGGAGCGCGTCCAGTTCAACCGGCTGCTCGCCGGCAATCCCAACTACTTCGGCAATCTGGCCCAGAGTCCCTTCAAGCCCGTCAAGCCGATGGCCTCCAACACCACGTACGAGGAGATCACGTGCGTGGGGTACACCCCCGACAAGGCGCAGCTCGAGGCGACCGTCCACATCAAGCGGGCCACCGGCTACGGCGGCGACCTCTGCGCCAATGGAACCGTCGAGTACGTGCGCTTCTTCCTCGACTACGGAGCGGGCTGGGAGGACCAGGGGGTCATGGGCTTCAACGTCCACGACATCCCGAACTCCAGCGACTGCCACAAGGATCCGACGAAGCCGCTCAGCTACGTCGCCTCGCTGAAGATCGACCCGAGGCGGAAGGTGTGCCGGATCCCGGTGCTGCCCAAGGTCCGGGCGATCCTGTCCTGGCAGGCGATTCCGCCGGCCGGCAATGCCGGCTACCACCCGGTCTGGGGCAACGTGGTCGACGACCACATCCAGATCACCCCGTGGGTCAAGAACTTCGCCGCCGCGTTCGACCACGTCGCCGTGGCGCTCGGCCAGAAGCTCGACCTTCCGGACGCGTTCGAGGAGCTGGCCGTCACGCCGATCCCGATCCCGGAGCCGCCTGAGCTGTCCGTCGCCGAGCTCGCGAAGCTGTATGCGGGGGCGCCCCACGCCAAGGCGCCGGCGCACGCGGTCGAGCCCCACCGCTTCGGCCTGGCGGACATCCACGCCGCCGTGAGCGGGCCGGGCGCGAGTCAGGAGGTCCTGCTCGCGAAGGGGGCCGAGTGGACGCTGGCCGGGCTCGACCTCGCCGCCGCCATCGCCGCCCTCGACGACGTCTCGGCGAACACGACCTACGAGGAGCTGAAGTGCCTCGGCATGGACAGCAACACCGAGACGCTCGCGGCCACCCTCCGGGTCAAGCTCTCCTCGGGATATTCGGGCAAGCCGTGCGACAAGGGCAGCTACGAGTACGTCGCCTTCTGGGCCGACTGGGACAACACCTGCGACTTCACGTACCTGGGAACGGTCAAGATCAACGTGCACGACTACACCCCGCTCCCGGCGGGCGGGCTCTCCTACACGGCGCTCCTCAAGGTGAACCTCGATCACCACCGGCGCACGTGCAAGGAGCCCAAGATCGGGCGCATCCGGGCCGTCCTCTCCTGGAGCTCACCGCCCTCCACGACCGATCCCGACGCCCTGAACTACTGGGGCAACCGGATCGACACGCACGTGCTGATCAACCCATCCGGCTCCGGGACCTCGTCGCACGCGGAGCTCCGGTCCATCGGCGGCATCGCGGTGCCGCACATCAACCCGGTCACCGGTCTGACGGACGCCACCGCGGTGTTCCACTTCAACTGGCTCCCGCCCGATCCCGCCGGGCGGCCCTGCCCCTTCGCCCAGTGGGTCGTCATCACGGGGCCCACGGTGCCCGGCATGCGGTACGGCATCACCGTGGAGAACCTCACCGTGCCGGCGCCGCCGGTCGCGGTGGGCAACAGCTTCAAGGTGCTGGACAGCTCCGGGACGGTCGAGACGACGCAGACGGCGAGCTTCACGCCGCTCCACACCTACGCCTACCTGAACACCTTCCTGAACCCGGAGCTGATCCTGGCCCGGTGGCTCTCGTCCGGCGACGACCTCTGGCGGATCACGCTGCAGCTCTACACGCCGGCGGAGGTGCCGGTCGGCCCCCCCATCAGCCACCGGATCCAGCTCAAGAACACCGGCGTCAAGGACTGCCGCCTCCACATCGACCCGGCGTCCGGAGGCGACTGCAACACGTTCCACGTGGGCAACGTCATCGACGGACACTTCGTCGCCCGCGACCCGTACCTGAGCGGCTACTCCCTGCACACCGAGCCGTTCGCGGCCCCGGCCGGGCAGCTCACGCCGACGTCGGGCTCGGTGCAGACCCCGTTCGCCGGACCCGATCCGGCTCCCCCGCCGGGCGGGACGGCCTGGCACCTGGACACCCAGAACATGCAGCCGTGCGGCTACATCGTGCGCCTCGAGGCGTCCGACCGCGCGATCATCGACAGCACCCACGTCGGTCACGGCGCGGCCGCCGCCGTGGGCTGGTGCCTGGAACCCTAGCGCGCCGCGCGGAACACACCGGCGCACCCCGGCTCGATCGAACACGCGAGTTGCGGCCGAAGGGGGCGGGCAGACGGCCCGTGCCCCTCGGCCGCCCGAGGAGCCGACCTCATCGAGCAGTCGCCGACGAGAACGCGGGCGGTCCCTAGGACACCGGCCGCGCGGCGGCCCGCGAGCCGATCAGCGCTGGGCGATGTCCAGGAACGGCGCGCCCGGATCGCTCACGTAGAAGATCGCCCCCCGCGTCGTCTCGGTGCCGCTGCGGTTGTGCCAGGGCTCGTTCCGATGGCGCCCGGCGTAGATCAGCCGCCCCACGACGAGCGGCAGGGTCAGATAGCACGACGCGTTGACCACCGTCTTCCGCGGCAAGACCCTGTCCAGTCTCGGCTCCTAGCGGACGGGATCCAGCACGACCACCGGGATCTCGCGGTCGGTCTTGCGCTGATAGTCGGCATAGGGGGGCCAGAACTTCAGCGCCTCGCTCCATAGCCGCGTCCGTTCCGCCCCCGTGGTGGTCCGCGCTCGCGCGGGAAGCGTCTTGGTCCCGACCTGCACCTCGACCACGGGGTTAGCCAGGATGTTCTGGTACCAGCCGGGATGTTGCGGGGCCCCGCCTTTGGAGGCGACCACGAAATAGCTGTCGCCCACCTCGCCATAGAACAGCGGGAACATGAACTTCTCCCCCGATTTCCGTCCTGTCGTCGTCAGCAGCAGCGACGGCACGGTCATCTCCGGCCGGCCGGGCTGCGTGATCTTGTACAGGTGCCCGTCGGTGCCGCCGCTCGAAACATATCGATTCGCGTGCTCCACCATCCAGTCCGGAAGATTCGGGGCGAGCTTGGCTCCGGCCATGACCTGACCTCCTCTTCGTTCACATCAGTACGCCGTAGCACCGGCGCCTGGTAGATCTCTTACCATCTCCTCACGCTTCAGACCAACCACCAGGCTATGGGCCACGGCCTTCGCGATGGTGGCCCGGATGCGCCGGAGGCCGGTCGCGCGAGACACGGGATGTCACCGGTGCCCACGGATCGGACCGCCTGACACGTCGGCCCGATAGCCAGTCGCCGCGCATCGTATGGTGGGGCACCGGACACGTCGGGGCTCACGACGTGGCGCTCTCCAAGGGCACTGGCGCTGCCCAGATTTGCCAGGCCCACGGCTTCTGAATGACTATTTGCGCGCGGCTAGGCAGCTGTCGGAGTCAGCCAGGCATTAGATATCCATACGTTAGGTCCTGGCATGGGTTGCGCATACCGTCAACGACCATGGCCGGTCTTCTCGTCAACTGGTGGATAGAGCTCTGCGATACCTTGACGGCCGGGCGTCTTTCTCTTTGCCTGCCGGACGACCGTCTCTTTATCGCCATGTTGGCAGCCTGGGTGGTCCTGGATGCCCTGGTCAGCTGTGCCCTACTCGGTTGGCAAGGCGGCGCGTGGGTCATCCTCGCCGTCGGGGGACTGGTCGGCATGGTGGCGATTGCGGTGCAGTCCAACGAGCGCCCTCGATCGGACCGGGCCGCAGAGCCGTCGTAGTTTCGGTCCGTTCCACTCCGACCGCCGGATCGACGCGTCGGCGACCAAGGCTCGCAGCTTGTCAAGCCGTGGGCACCGCCCCTTCGTGATCCGTCCTGGCCACCTCTACCTGATCGCGGGCGCCGAGCAGAATCGACGCCGCTGAGCTCGGCCTGCCGAACCTCACCGGCCCGGCGTTCGAGGAGGAGCGCGGGGTCACTCCCTCGGCTCTCCCCGCCACAACCAGGACGCGTTCACGCCGCCCCGCCCACGCCCCGGCAGTCGCTCAGTGCTGCGCCACGTCCAGGAACGGCGTGCCCGGATCGCTCACGTAGAAGATCGCCACGCGCGTCGTCTCGGCGCCGCTCCGGTTGTAGCCCGTCATCCTCGTCTGGGGCGGCTCCACGATCGCCTGACCGGCAGCCGCCGCGATGGGGGCGCGCCCTTCGATCTCCAGCGTGAACGTCCCCTCCAGCACGTAGACCGTCACCGGGAACCGGTGGGTGTGGAACGGGGTCATCTCGCCGGGCTTGAGGGTCGCCACGATGACCCGGATCTCCTGCTTGTCGCCCGTGGGCATGCCCTGCACGACCTCGCGCAGGACCGGCGCCGGCGGCCCGGGCGGGCCCTGCGCGACCGCCACCGACGCGAGCGACGCGATCACAGCCAGGAGCGCGAGACCGATTCCTACCGAGTGGCGCATATCAGGGTCCTCCCATGACGGCAATGCTTACGGTTCTCGTGGCCGCCGCATGATACCAAACGTCGATCGCGTGAACCGAGGCGGTGGGTTGCGGGCAGCCACCCGGCCGGTGAGAATGCTGCCGTGTCCATCCGCCACATCGGCCGGGCGGGCGATCGAGTCGCCCCGGCGGCCGGCGAATCCGGGGGCGTGCCGCGGCCAATGGGCGAACACGCTCCCCACTTCGAGCCATCGCATGCATGAGGCTCATGTCCCCTTCCTAGTCATCGCCGTTCTGCAGCTTCTGCTTCTCGCGTCCATTGCCGCGGTTCTGTTCCGACGTCTCCGATTCCCCTACACGATCGGGCTCATGATCATCGGGATCCTGCTCGCGTTCGCGCAGGATCGTCTGCCCGTTCTGGAGTCGGTGCGACTGATCCGGCTGACCCCCGACGTCGTGCTCTATCTCTTTCTTCCAACTCTGGTGTTTCCAGCCGCGGCCCAGCTCGATCTGCGCCTTCTCAGGGAGAACCTGCTTCCGCTGGTGTTGTTGGCGTTCCCCGGACTGATCCTGTCGACGGCCATCGTGGGCAGCGTCGTGGCGGCGCTGACACCCCTCTCCTGGAGCGCGGCCCTGCTGTTCGGGGCGCTGATCTCCGCCACGGATCCGGTCGCGGTCATCGCCCTCTTCAAGGACCTGCGGGTGCCGGAGCGGCTGTCCGTCCTGGTCGACGGCGAGAGCTTGTTCAACGACGCCGCGGCGATCGTGCTGTTCCTCATCATCCTCTCGGTGGGCGCCTCCGGCGGGGTTGGACCCCTGACGGTGGTGCGCGGAGCCGTGGATTTCGTCTGGGTGTCCATCGGAGGCATCGGCGTCGGCGCCCTCCTCGCCGTGCTCTATGCGAGGGTCGTGCGCTTGGCGGAGGATGACCCTCTCGTCGAGATTGCCCTGTCGACCGTCCTTGCGTACACGGCCTTCGTGGTCGCGCATCATTACCTGCGGGTATCGGGAATCCTGGCGGTGGTCGGCGCCGGGCTGGTTGGCATTCGGCTCCGCCGAACGCACTTCGACAGGGCGCCGGACACGCGGGCGCACGTCGAGCATTACTGGAGCTATGCCGTCTTCGTCGCCAACAGCTTCGTGTTCCTCTTTCTGGGAATCGGCGAGAACACGTTTCTGACGCGCCTGCGGGGCGAGGGGGCGGCCGAGCTCCCCTACGTCGCTGGCGCGATCGTCGCCGTCCTGGCGGCCCGCCTGGTCGTCGTGAATGGCGTCATCGGCCTCGTGAACATCTGCTCGAGGATCCCGCCGATCGATTGGCGCTACCGCGCCATCATCTTCTGGGGCGGGGGGCTGCGGGGCGCGCTGCCGCTGGTCCTCGTGCTCAGCCTGCCGCTCGACTTCCCGGAGCGGCAGCGCATCCTCGATCTCACGGCGGGCGTCGTGCTGTTCACGCTGCTCGTCCAGGGCACGACAGTCGGTCGTCTGATCCGTTCTCTCGAACCGACGTGAGACGACGAGTCGCGCTCTCCGCCGGGATCCGGGCGCCGGGAACGACTCGCCCTACCGGGACTCCGACAAGGACAGCGGGGGCGGCCTCCGGGCCCCGAATCTCTCACGCGCGAGCCGCGCCCAAAGGGTGTACGGAACGGTGCGCACGCAGCTACGCTCCCGCTCGGCCACCGCGCTCGATGCGATCAGCCGCGCCACGCTGTTCATCCGGATGACGGGCCTGGTGGCGAAGCACTGACTCCCGCTCGAGCCAGGTCGCCAGGGCCTCGCCGATGCGCCGGTGGCCCTCACGGTTCCAGTGCGAGTCGTGCGCGAACGTGAATCGCGCGACGTCGGCCGCGGAGATCGTCCGCGCGCTATCGAAGCACGCCGCCCCCCGGGCCGCGCACGCGGCATGGAGGCCCGCCAGCGTCGGATCGGCCGGCCGCGGCTCGCCGCTGTGGGCGACCAGGAGCGTGCGCAGGGGGATGCCGCGGGCGCCGGCCGCCCGCTCCATGGCGTCCACCAGGAAGAGGTGGTAGCGCAGACGGAAGCTGGGGCTCACGGCCAGGGCTCGCTGCAGGTCGTCCGGGTGCACGCGGGTGATCTCCCGAGCGGGATCGCTGGTGAGCCACTCCGGCGCCGCCGGTTGCGCTCGCTGGACGGCCACCGCGGCCGAGGCCTTCGCCAGCCGGAAGCGCAGCCAATGGTAGAGGAGCGAGTGGTCCCGGAGCCACGCCTCCCACGGCCACGGCTCGCGCGGCAGCGCGACCCGCCCCGCTCCACGGTAGCGCATGCGTCCGGTGGCATCGATCATCCGCCACATCGGCTCGATACGGACCGGGAGCCGGTCGGCGCCGAGCGTGAGACGATTCAGACTCAGCTCCGTGAGGTCGTTCTCGCTCGAGGCCAGCAGGATCAGGTCGGGCTGGAAGTCCAGCCCCTGCGTCAGAAGATAGACGTAGTGCTGATCGGTGCTCCAGCCCGGTACGGCCGCCACCAGCACCTCGACCGGTCCCACGCGCTCGCTGAGGAGTCGCTCGAGCCGAGCGCCGAAGGCTTCCTCCTGCTCGACACCCCACCCGAAGGCGAACGAGTCGCCGAGCAGCAGGATCCGTGCGGCGCCCGCGGGCCTCGATGGGTCACGGTCCGGACCGCGCATGCCGAGGGCGTTGACGGCGACGGTCACCGCGAAATCCTGGTCGACGTGTCGGACCCGAACTCCGGGGCGCAGGGTAAAGCCCAGCCGCCCGTCGGGACGGTAGGGGTTGAAGGCGAAGCGATCGTCGCGCGTCGTGGCGCGGCTCAGCGCCGGCACCCAGTGCAGCACGACCTCGAAGAGGCCCAGGGTGAGCGCGCACGATGCGACGACCAGCCCGAGGCGTCCCAGCCAGCCGCGCATCCACGCCCACCGCCCGGGGATCACGATCTACGAGCGGCCCCGGCGCGCCGCGGTGGGGCTTGGCGCTCGGCCCGGCACGCCATCTCGCCGGCCAGCCCGTCCTCCGGGTGAATGGAGACGTGCTCGATGGTGCCCCCCGCGGCGGGCGCCTTCTTCACGGTCGCGTCGACGTCGAGCATGACACGGAGTCGCCAATGCCGATCTCGGCGCGACCTATCTTACCGCCGGGGCCCGGCCTCGCATGCGCCCGGTGGCGCCGAGGGGCCGCCGTGGCCGTCCGGTCTTTGCGGCGCCATCCAGCCAGAAGCCCACGTCAGAGAAAAGAAATCGGGCGACGGTATCGCGCCCGTAGCAGCAAACGGAGCCTCGGGTAGGATGGAGTTGTGGATCCCGCCCTCCGATACCCTGCCGAATTCTACATCCCGCCGATCCTCGAGCTCATCGCCATCATTCTCTTCGCCATTACGGGCGCGCTGAGCGCCGCGAGGCGCGGCTACGATTGGATCGGCGCCATGTCGATCGCCCTCGTCACCGGAGTCGGCGGCGGGCTCATGCGCGACATCCTCCTGAACGTTCGCCCGGTGTTCCTCGAGCATGAAGTGCACATCTGGGCGGTCCTCGCCGCCGTGCTCCTGAGCATCTTCCTGTTCCCGCTCGTTTCGCGAATGCGTTGGATCTTTCTCGGGGCCGACGCGCTCGGACTTGCGATGTATGCGGTGATCGGCACGCAGAAATCGCTGAATACCGGGCTGGGGATCTCCGCCGCCATCCTCATCGGCACGCTCAGCGCGATCGGCGGCGGGCTGATCCGGGACGTTCTCACCCGGGAGGAAGCGAGCCTGCTGAAGCCGGGGCAGTGGTACGCGGGGATTGCGCTCGGGGGAAGCGTGCTCTTCTGTCTCCTGAGCCGATTCTTGCACGTGCCCCCCGCCGTCGCCGGGACCCTCGTCGTTCTCGTCGCCTTCACGGCGAGAATTCTCGCGTACCGCTACGATCTTCAGACCCGGGCGGTCAGGCCCGTGGGATTCGATCCGCATCATTCCTGACCACCGCTGCCGGACCGGTCCCGCCCCGCATGCCCCGACCGGCAGACGGCGCGCGCCTCGGTCGACGTCGACACCCTCGAGTGGGCGGACCGCGAAGGCCGCCTCCGCGCCCAGAGATCCATCGGGACGCTTCGGTGCGCCTCGCCGGAGCGATGCGGCCCCCCAGGCCTGCCGGGCGGCTGCCCGGTACTATGCGGTCCGGGGCCGGCCGGTTGGGTTGAGCGCTTTGAAGGCGAATGCCGCCGCGGTCCCTCCCAGCAGCTCCGCAGCGATGTAGAGCCATAGGGTGGACCACGGGAGCAGGCCCCGGATCGTGGCGCCGAAGGCGACGGCCGGGTTGAAGGCCGCTCCCGACACCTGGCCGACGGCAAATGCGCCAGCCAGGACCGTGAAGCCGATCGCGAGACCGAAGTAGGAATTCCCGGCTGTTGCGTCGGCCGTGGCCACGTTCAACACGACGTACACCAGCGCAAACGTGAAAATGAGCTCGGCCAGAAACACCCCGACTACGGGGGCATGGAATGGAGTCACCGGCGCGCCCCGAAGGGCGAAGCCGACGATCCAGGCCGCGGCGGCGGCACCCAGCAGTTGCGCCCCGCAGTATGGCAGCACGTCCGAGGCCGGACACCGCCCCCGCAGGAACACCCCGAGCGTGACTGCCGGGTTGTAGTGGGCGCCCGAGATGTGGCCGCCCGCGTAGATCATCGCCATCAGCACGGCCCCGATGGCCAGCGGCGCGATCACGCCCGGAGCCGCTGCGAGCCCCGTGCAGCCGATCGTCAACACGAGAAAGAACGTTCCGATGAATTCCACGGCGTACTGGCGCATGGCGCGTCCTTTCGTCCGGATTGTCGGACCTCGTCCGCGGCCAACCTCAACTAAGAAGCGGTGTATCGTGGCGCGGCCGACACCTTCAAGATCCCAGGTGGTGCGAAGCCTGCTTCCCGCCCCTTCCCCGATTCCGCCGTCAGCCCAGTGGGCGCATTCCCCAGGATGGCCGCACTCTAGCGTGCGGCCGGCCGGCCCGACAAGGCTGGAGCGGGCCGGGGCGGCTCGGGGAGACGCAGGTGAGACCCGGCCCCTGCGCGCGGCCCGCCGCCTTCCTGGCTCTTCCGCGCGGAACGCAACGGCTACGTGGCTCGCGCCGGCCACACCGGCTCGTGGTAGCCGAGCGGCACCGAGGGCCGGGCCCAGCGCGGCGCCGTCTCGGAGAGGCGCACCACCGGACCGAGATGGTGCAGCCGACCGGCCGGCGTCTCGCTCGTCATCGACCAGCGCTCCAGCTCCGCGGGGGTGAATTCCTTCGGCACGTCCTTCAGCTCGGCCTCCGACACCTGACCGCGGCCGACGAGCCAGTGCCCAGTCTGCGCCAGGGAGATACGCACGAGCCAACTACCCCCCTCACGCACGCGGCGGGTGAGAGCCACCACCGCGCCGAACGCCATCAGATACCCAGTCAGATAGTCGATCGCCGACGCCGGATAGAACTGCGGGCCCGACGAGGGACCGGGAAAGAGTTCCCCCTGACGGCCGGCGATGCCACTGACCGCCTGCACGACCGTGTCGAAACCACGCCGCGCCGCCCACGGACCGGCATGGCCGAAAGCGCACAGCGTGACGAAGACAATCCCGGGTCGCAAGCGCGTCAGCGCCTCGGGCGAGAACCCGCGATCGCCGAGGGTGCCCGGCCGGTAGCCTTGGGAAAACACGTCGGCCTCGCGGACGAGCCCGCGTAGGGTCTCGATGTCTTTCGGCTCGCGCAGATCCAGATGGGCGCAGAGCTTTCCGTGGCCGGTATCGTATTCCTGGTAGCCGAGATTCGGCAGGTGCGCACCCGTGATCTTCAGGACGTCGGCGCCGTGCTCGGCGAGGGTGCGCGCGCAGGTCGGCCCGGCGAGGACCCGTGTCAAGTCGAGCACCCGGATCCCCGACAACGGCCGACCCGCGTCGGGGAGCTCTTCCGGCGGGCTGTCGCCGATCTTGACGACCTCCATCAGCGGCAACGAGGCGATGGCGGCGGCCTGCGGGTGCCGAGTCCATTCCCGCATGGTGCGCACCATGCCGCCCGCGCCCTTCGCGGCGATGATCGCCTCCTCGAGCGCGAGCGCATCCCACTTCGCCACTGCTTGGCGCACCGCCTCGCGGTCTTCCGGGACGCCCAGCACGCGGAGGGCGGCGGCACGATGGTTCGGGAAGTTGCAGTGGAGATAGCTCCAGCGCCCGTCCTTGGCCGGATAGAAACCCATCACCGTGTTGCGCTCGGTCGACACGGGCGCTCCGTCCAGCTTCATGTAGTGCCCGCTGCGGAGCGAGGCCGTCGCCTGGCGACTGTCGACCGCGACGTCCTGATGGCGCCCGGTGCGCAAGGCCCACAGATCGGAGACGGCGAGACCGAGCGCCGCCAGCGCGGCCGCCGCGGTCTCGCCAATGCGGAACGGCGTCGGCAGGATCGGATCGGCGCCACCAGTGATCTCGACCGCGCGAGCGCGATCCTCGCCCCAGCCGGCGACCGGCAAGATCGTGCGCAGGGCATCATTCGGCATGGTGGGAACTCCCCCTCGTCGCGAGGTTGGCGCCTATTAACCCACATTTTCGATTGAGGGCCGAACGGACCCGGCGCGACTTCCCGCGAGGGGAAGCAGCCTCGGCCGCCGCCTCGGACCGGGACCGCCGGAGGACCAGCCCGCCCCAGGGGCGCCGTGCGACCAACGCATCGGAAAGCCCGGGCCGCACTTCAGCGTCGGCGGCGACCGGCAAGGAGGCCCGAAATGCGGAAGCTGCCGCGGGTGGTGCGCCGTGAAGAAATCGACCCTTCAACCGACTGATCAAGAGTCCCCGCAGGGGTCCACGCATCGCCACGCGTCAGGCCCCATCCGCCCGTCACACCGAGAACACGTCTTGCGTGTTCCCTCCCGTTCGTCGTCGTCCATCTCGGCGACTTGGCACCGTCGTGGAACCGGACTACGTGCCCCGCCGGGTCGGCTACTCCTCGAGGAGCACGCAGTCCCGGGGGTCGGCGCTGACGAAGACCTCCTCGCCCTCGGCCATCGGCTCCGATGCCGCCGAGCGCACGATGAGGCGCCGCCCGTCCCAGTCCACATGGTATTGCGTGAAGTCGCCGTGGAACACGCGCTGCCGGATCCGGGCGGGCCACACGTTGACCGATCCGGGCGACGGCGCGCGCGCCAGGCGGAGGCGCACGGTGCGGATGGCCACGAGCGCCTCGGCGCCGCTTCGGCGGTCGAGGGCGGTCCCGTGGAGGAGCGCGCCGCTCGGCGTCTCGATGACCACGAGCCCGTCCTGCTCGAGGTCGGGCCGCCGCCGGCCGCGGATGAGGTTCGCCGATCCGACGAAGTCGGCCACGAACGTGTTGCGCGGGCGGTCGTAGATCTCGGCCGGCGTCCCGACCTGCTCGATGGCCCCGTCCCGCATCACCACCACGCGGTCGGAGATGGCCAGCGCTTCCTCGAGGTCGTGGGTGACGTACACCGAGGTGATGCCGAGTCGGCGCTGGAGCTCCTTCAGCTCGACCCGCATCTCCGCGCGCAGCTTGGCGTCGAGGTTCGACAGCGGCTCGTCGAAGAGGAGCACCGCGGGGGAGAAGACGAAGGCGCGGGCGAGAGCCACGCGCTGCTGCTGGCCGCCGGAGAGCTTGGCGGCGCTACGGCGGCCGAGGTCACCCAGCTGGACCAGGTCGAGCGCCTCGCGCACCCGCGCCGTCACCTCCGCGTCCGGCCGCTTCCGCACCCGCAGGCCGTAGGCGACGTTGTCGAAGACGCTCATGTGCGGCCAGATGGCGTACGACTGGAAGACCATCGAGAGTCCGCGGTCCTCGGCGGGAACGTTCACCCGCGCGGTGGACGAGAAGACCGGGCGACCGCCGATCCGGATCTCGCCCGATGTCGGCCGCTCGAGGCCGGCGATCGCCCGCAGCGTCGTCGTCTTGCCGCAGCCCGAGGGGCCGAGCAGGGTCAGGTGCTCGCCCGCGCCGACGTCGAACGTCACCCCGCGCACCGCGACCACCGCGCCGTAGTGGACGGTCAGGTCGCGGACCTCGATCGATGCCTGGCGCGTGCTCACTCCGCTCCCGCCTGGACGGCTCGGCGCGCCGCCGCGAAGAGCACCGCCAGCGCGACGGCCACCGCCAGGGTCTGCAGCACGGCCAGCGCCGCGGTGAGCTCGGAGTGGGTGGAGAACCAGGACTCGACGATGGCCGGCGTCAGGACCTTGGCCTTCGGTCCCATGAGCAGGATGGACGCGCCGAGCTCCCGCACGCTGGCGATGAAGAGCAGGAGCCACGCCGCGATCAGGCCCGGCCGGAGCAGCGGCATGGTGACGGTGCGCAGCCGGTAGCCCCAGCCCGCGCCGCACATCTGGGCGGACTCCTCGAGCGAGCGGTCGATCTGGAGGATGACGCCCGCGATCGTCCGGAGCCCGAGCGGCAGGAACACGGTGAGGTATGCGATCAGGAGCAGCCACAGCGTGCCGTAGATGGGGATCGGGAAGACCAGCCACGCCCACAGCATCCCGAACGCAAAGACCAGGCGCGGCACCGCCTGCGGGAGCATCAGGAGGTACTCGATGGCGCCGGCGCCGGGCAGCCGCGAGCGATAGATCAGCCACGCGAGGAACCCCATCAGGGGGACGCCGATGCTCGCGGTGGCGACGCCGAGGAGGAGGCTGTTCCAGAGCGCGGACTGGACCGCGTCGAGGGACAGGGCGGTCGCGTAGTTGGCCAGCGTGAAGTTGTCCCGGCGCGGCCAGAGCGTCGTCAGCCGCTGGAACGAGGCGTAGACGATCGTCAGCACGGGCAGGAACACGGCGACGACGAGGTACGCCACGCAGAGGGCGAAGAGCGGCCAGCGGAGGCCGCGGACGTCCAGAACGCGCGGGCGGAAGGCCTTGCCGGTGATGGTGGCGTAGGTGCCGCGGGTCACGATGCGGCGGTAGATCCGCACCATGGCGAACATCACGGCGAACAGCGCCACCCCCATGGCGGCCGCCGTCGGGAACCGCGGCGGGTACTGCGACACCATCTGGTACATCGCCGTGGTGACGACGTAGAAGCGGCTCGGGAGCCCCAGGACCAGCGCCGCCGAGAACGAGCCCAGCATCTCGGCGAAGACGAAGATGGCGGCGCCCAGAACGCCGGGCAGGACCAGCGGCAGCGTGATCCGGAGCATGGTCCGCAGGCGCCCGGCGCCCAGCACCTGCGAGGCCTCCTCGAGCGCGGGGTCCATCGACTTCATCACGGCGGCGATCATCACGAAGGCCACCGAGCCCTCGAAGAGGGCCATCACCCACGCGATCCCCCAGGGCGTGTTGATGTCGATCAGGTGGCTCCGCCCCCCCAGCGCTCGCCAGAGCTGGTTCGCGAAGCCGCTGCTGGCCGAGCCGATGAGCGCCCACGCCAGAGCGCCCATGAGCGGGGTCACGTAGTAGGGCATGGCCATCAGCTGCTCGAGCGCGCCACGGCCGGGGACGTTCGCGCGCGAGAGAGTCCACGCCAGGGCGAATCCGGCGACCACCGCGAGGACGGTGGCCACGCTCGCCACCATCAGCGTGTTGCCGAAGATGTGGGCGTAGCGGCCGAGGCCCGTGAAGTTGTCGAGGCCGTACGCCTCCGGCGGGCGCGCCTGCGGGTCGCCCACGCTGAGCGAGGCCTGGATCAGATAGGCGATCGGGTAGAGAACCAGGGCGGCCGCGGCGCCGCTCACCACCAGGCTGACAAGGAGCGGGCCCGGCCGCCAGGACCGGGCCCGCCCCACGAGGTCCACGGCGCGGGGCTCAGAGCCCCATGAGTGCGTTCCACTCCTTCACGAACACGGGATGGCTCGCCACGTAGTCGTTCCAGTCCGACGGGAACAGGAGCTTGAAGTCGGCGAGCCGCTTGCCGGTGGGCATCGGCTCGGCGTCCGTCCGCAGCGACCCGTAGAGGAGGATCTTCTGGTTCTGGTAGACGGCCTGGCCGCGCTTGGACAGCGCCCAGTCCACGAAGAGCTTCGCCGCCTCCGGATGGGGCGCCCGGTTGACCACCCCGATGAAGAACGACGTCGCCGGGAGCCCGTCGGTCGGCGCCACGAACTCGATCTCCGCGCCCTTCTCCGAGAAGAGCGTGTAGCCGGCGTACTCCGCCAGCACGCACATGCGATCCTCGCCCTTCGACAGCCGGTCGAAGAGCTGGGCGCGCGCGTCGAACCCCTTCGGCCGCTGCTTGGCGAACTCCTGCCAGAACTCGGCGCCGTAGAGCTTCCTCAGCATGTACCACTGGGCGTGCTGCATGCCCGACGTGGCGAGCTTGGCGCTGATCCCGTCCTTGTAGGCCGGGTTGAGGATGTCCTTCCACCCCTTGGGCGCCTGGTCCGCGGTCATCTTGGTGCGGTTGTAGGCGATGCCGGCGAAGGTCACGCCGCCCCAGCCGTAATAGCCCGCCGGGCTCGACTGGTGCTCGGGCTTGTACGCCGCGTACTCCGGCGAGAGGTACTGCTCGTACCCGCCCTTCTTCTGGAAGTCCATCGCCGGCGAGATGTCGGAGACCTGCAGCACGTCGACGCCGAAGCGCCCGGCCGACCGTTCGGCCGTGATCTTCGCGTAGAGCGCGCCGGTCTGGAGGCGCACGTAGCTCGTCTTGATCTTCGGGAAGTCCTTCTTGAACCCGTCGAGCAGGGTCGCGATCCCGGCCTCGCCGTCGTGGCCGTAGTACACGACCTCACCCTCCTGCTCGGCCTTGGCGACGTCGGCGCCGGTCTGGAAATCCAGTACCTTCGTGCTGCGCACCTGGGCGGAGGCGACCGGCGCGCGTCCCAGGATCGACGCTCCCGCGGCGGCGAGGGCTCCGGTCGCGAGGAAGCGGCGCCGGCTGACAGGGAGGTTGCCAGGCTCAGCCATGGGATCTCCTCCAAGTTGAGGATGTCGAACGGCGGGTTGGTCACCCCGTCCCCCGACACTATCACCGGATCGCGGACCAGTGCCAGCCGTCGATGTCCATCCGCCCGGCCACGGACAAGCCGGCCTTGGCGAAGATGACGTCGTCCTAGTGGAGGTGCACCCACTTGCCCACCGCACCGCGGCGGACGGGCGCCTCGGGTCCAATGGCCGTCGCGGGACCCGGCTACCTGCCACCGGAGCAGCAGGAGGCACGCGCGATCGCATTTCCGGGGCACGCGAGATCGGCCCGCGTCAGCGGGACGGAGGCGGTGGAGACAACCGCCCGCCAGGTCGCGAGGGCGGGAAAGAGGGCGGCATCGATCATTAAGTCCTTCTTACCATTCTGGTGAGAACGTTTCCCTGGACTACAGAGTCTCGGGTGGACAGGATGCGGCAACGCCAGGGCCACCGGTCGCCGTCTCGACGGCCGGACGAGCCTCGCGGAGGAGGCGCTTCATGCCACGCACCCTGCTCGACAAGGTGTGGGACGCCCACACGCTTCGGACGCCGCCGTCCGGTCAAACCCGGCTCCTTGCCGGACTCCACCTCATCCACGATGGTGACGTCGCCGCAAGCCGTCCAGGCGCTCAAGCGGTGACGGCGCCCAAACGGCTCGAGGGCGCGCTCCGGACCCCGCTCGAGTGGGTGGTCGACATGAAGCTCGTTCTCAGCTGTTTCCCCCGGGGAGGACAATGACACTCACCATGCAAGACTCGCTGACGCTCGGATTCTTCATCCAGCCGGTTCACCCGCCGGGCCGCCCCTACGCGGACGTTCTCCGCGAGGATCGCGAAGCCGTCGTGCTCGCCGATCGACTCGGCTATCGCGAAGCCTTCATCGGCGAGCATCTCGTCGACGCGGCCGAGACGATCACCTCGAGCCTCGCGTTCATTGCGAGCCTGGCCGATGCCTGCCCGTCGATCACCTTCGGTACCGGCGTGCTTCCGCTTGCCAACTACCATCCGGCGATGGCGGCGGCGCAGGTCGCCATGGTCGACCATCTGGTCCACGGCCGGCTCGTGCTCGGAGTGGGGCCCGGCGTTCGCCCCGACGCGGAGGCGATCGGAGACCTGGGCTCGGATCGCAACCGAAAGACCCAGGAGGCGCTCGAGCACATGTGCCGGATCTGGAGCGAAGCGCCACCGTACCGGATCGAAGGCGAGTTCTACCGGACCACCACGGAGGGCTCGTTCGATCCGCAGATCGGGGTCGGCGGCGCAGTCCGCCCGCTGCAACGGCCGCATCCGCCGATCGCCATCACCTCGATCCGCCCCGACGGCCGCGGCCCGCACGCGGCGGGAGCTCGCGGCTGGACCGGGATCTCGGCCAGCTACGTCGGCGCGTACGTCGTCCGCGCCCACATCCGGAGCTACCTGGAGGGCCGGCGCTCGGCGGGCCTGTCAGCCGACGCCTCCGGCTGGCGTGTCGCGCGCAGTGTCTTCGTCGCCGATGAAGACCTCACGGCGCGTCGCTACGCGCATCGCGAGGACGGCGCCCACGGCTTCTACTTCCACGTGATGAAGACCAAGCTCGCGAAGGCCGGCGCCCTGGACGTGATGCGCGACTTTCGCGACCAGCCGGATTCCGAGCTCTCGACGCAGCGGCGCCTCGAGCGGCTCGTGATCGCGGGGACCCCGGAGAGCGTCGCGGACCAGATTCTCGAGTTCCGCAACGAAGTCGGCGCGTTCGGCACCTTGCTGTACACGGGACACGACTGGACCGATCCGGCGCTCGCCCGGCGCTCGATGGAGCTCATGGCGAACGACGTCTGGCCCCGGATCGATCGAGCCCTGCGTGAGACGACACCGCGAACGGGTGGAACGGGACGCCCTGATTGAGGGACATCCACATGTCGCCAAGCGCAATGCCGGCAAGCCGGCGCATCGTTCAGATATGCCCGTCGTGGTAGGAGGTGATACGCCCAATGCGTCGAGGGTGGATCGGAAATGCGTTCGCCGACGGCGTCGAGCTCTCGCGGTTGCGCGCGCTGGAGGGAGTCTGGGACGAGAACACGTGCGCGGTTCTAGGTGAGCGAGTGATGGTGCAGCGCGGCTGGCGCTGCCTCGAATTGGGCGCCGGAGCCGGGTCGATCGCGCGCTGGCTGGCCGACCGGGTCGGGCCCTCGGGGTCGGTGGTTGCCGCCGATCTGAACTGCAGGTTCCTGGTCGACATGCCCAGCAACGTCGAGGTTCGCGCTCTGGACGCCGCCGACGCGGAGTTCGGCCGCGAAGCCTACGACCTTGTCCACCATCGCTCGGTGCTCTCGTACGTCTCGAGCCGAGAGCAGGTGCTTGGCCGCCTGGTGGAGAGCCTGCGGCCGGGCGGGTGGCTGGTGAGCGAGGAGCCGGACTTCCAGTACCGAGTCGTCGCGGGTGATTCGCACGATCGTCTTCTGGCGCGGTTCTTCGAGGCGCTACGTCAGATTCTTGCCGCAGCGGGCACCGACTTCTCTTTTGCGCCTCGCCTCGCGATTCTGCTCCGGGGTCTCGGTCTGCACGACGTGGATCAGCTCGCCCGGAGCCACGCGGTACAGGGCGGCAGCCCGATGTCCGAAGTGATCTGGCGAGCGGTGGAACCGCTCCGGTCGCAGCTGCTGCACGTCGCGGGCTTCACGGACGATGAGGTTGACCGCAGCACGCGCTGCTTCGGAGCCGCGCCGCGTCGTGGATCGATCCGTCGGTCATATCCGCGTTCGGTCGGCGGCCGGCTTGAGGCCACCGCCGAGTCGATCCGCGGGATGACGGCATCCATTGACGACTTCTGTGCGGACATCCCCAGGCGGATCCGAGGGTGGAGCATGTCCGCGGCGTCGGCGGCTCGCCCATTCACCGGGGCAGCCGGAGACAGCAGCGCCATGGCTGTCCACTGCCCCACCCGCGGGTCGTCACGCACCCGGAGTCGATGTTGAGGGCGCGCTCGACGATCTCTCGGGTCCGGTCGGCAAAAATGGATTAGAGTGTCCGGAGCATGGCATCGCCCCCGTCGCCGTTCGCGGGAACTCCGCATCCGGGGCAGCCGGACTTCTCCCTGGTCCTGGGCGGGCCTCTCTTCCAGCTTCTGCGTCGGGCGCACATGACCGACGATGCGCTGGCGCTGATGCGCCGGCGCGTGGTCGTCATCTCGCTGTTCGCGTGGGTGCCCCTGCTGGTGCTCTCGGCTCTCGATGGGCGGGCGTGGGGCGGAGGCGTGGCCGTGCCCTTCCTGCGGGACTGGGACACTCACGCGCGCTTTCTGGTGGCGCTGCCGCTGCTCGTCGTGGCGGAGCTGGTGGTGCACCAGCGGATGCGTCTCGTGGTGAAGCAGTTTCTGGAGCGCAACCTGATTCCCCCGAGCGCCCTGGGCCGGTTCGACGCCGCCATCCAATCGGCGTTTCGCCTGCGCAACTCGGTGCTGGCCGAAGTGCTGCTGATCGCCTTCGTGGGCCTCGTCGGGGTCTCGCTCTTCTGGCGGCAGTACGTCGTGCTCACCACGGCCACGTGGTACGCGACCCCGACGGCCGCCGGCATGACCCTCTCGCGCACCGGGGTGTGGTATGCGTACGTGAGCCTGGCGCTCTTCCAGTTCCTGCTCATGCGCTGGTACTTCCGGATCGTCATCTGGGCGCGCTTCCTCTGGCACGTGTCACGCATCGAGCTGAGCCTGATTCCCACGCATCCGGACCGGGTGGGCGGTCTCGGATTCCTTGCGAACACGGTCTACGCCTTCGTCCCCCTGGCGGTGGCCCACGGCGCATTGCTGGCCGGGGTGATCGCCAACCGCATCTTCTACCTCGACGCCCGGCTGCTCGACTTCAAGGTCGAGGTCGCGGTCGTCCTGGCGTTCATGCTGTGCCTGGTATTCGGTCCACTCGTGGTGTTCGCGGTTCAGCTCGCTCAGGCGAAGCGCACGGGAAGCCGCGAGTACGGCACGCTCGCGGAGCGGTATGTCCGCGAGTTCGATGCCAAGTGGCTGCGCGGCGGAGCCCCCGCCGACGAGCCCCTGGTGGGGAGCGCCGACATCCAGTCCCTCGCCGATCTGGCGAATAGCGTCGAGGTCGTGCGGACGATGCGCGTGATGCCCGTGACGAAGGAGGCGGTCCTCTATCTCGCCGCCGCGACGCTCGCGCCGGTCGTGCCGCTCGCGCTCACGATGATGTCGCTGGAGGAGCTGCTGAAGACGCTGCTCGGCACCCTGTTCTAGGGGCCGCTCGGTGCATCGAGGGCCACGCCGGACACGCGCTCGAGGACCGGTAAGGGAACCCCGGCGGGCCGGAGACCGGTCCAGGCGCCGGATCGGACCATCGGTCGCTCTCAGCCCTTAGCGCTTCGCTCGAACCAGGCCGGCCGGTACCATGCCGGCGCGGTTGTTTCGTGCACCGGGACGAACAGCGGAACCGAGCAAGCAATCTACCGACTGATGTGTTCGCCTGCGTGTGGTGAAGTTCGGCGGAGTTTGGCACCGGTGCGTCAAGCCGTAGCGGCCGTCGCCGAGCCGCACCGGGCCCTCCGACCACCGGCAACCGTGTAGAGTCGCTCGACGGCGGCCAGCGCCAGCCGATACTTGCCGACGGCCGGGATCCGGCACGCGCACGGCCGGGTCGGGATATCACTCGCTCGGCTGCCACGCTGGTCCGGACTCCTTCATCGGCCGCCGCCGCCGCCCCCGCCTCCCCCTCCGCCCGACGACCCGCCACCACCTCTCCCACTCGACGAGCCGGGCGGGCTCGAGGACGACGCGATCTGCGAGCTCAGGCTGCCGCCGACGGCTCGAGTCAGATTGCCGAGATTCGAGGCCCCGTTGCCCCGGTACCAGGCGATGCCGGCGGTGGCGGCCGCGACGGCGGCCGCCCCGGCGGCGGCCGTGAACTTCGTCGTCCAGGCGTCCTCGACCTCGAGCGCCACCGCGTACGGGAGCAGCGTTTCGTAGCGCTTGGCGTCCAGCGCCGGCGGAGCGCCCGGCCCGGGCAGCCGCTCGAGCTCGTCCCGCTCGGCCACGCTCAAATAGAGCTTCAGCCCCTCGACCTGGTCGAGCAGCGCCCGGCCCTCCGTCGTCGGCGCGCGCACGAGGCGGCTGAACTGGCTGATCGTCGCCACCATCGCGACGAGCACCGCCACGATCGCCACGATGCCCGCCCCGTCCGAGAGAAAGAACGCGAGGACCGCGGTCCCCACCGCGATCAGGAGCGCAACCGTCACGCTCCCGGCGTTGCGCCGAAAGTAGCGCGGCTGGAGCGCCTTCTCGAGTGCGCCGGTGTGCGCCCGCTGCGCGCCGGAAATCGTGGCGGCGTTGGCCTTCTTGAGCTCGATGCGCGTCGCGCCGCCAGGGAACAGGCTGTCGAGGAGCTTCCGCTGGCCGGGGTCCGTCGGCGGGTTCGACTTGGCGCCGGTCCGCTCCAGCCCCCAGCCATCGCTGAGCCAACCATCCTCGTGGTGGATGCGGAGGTGCCCCGCCACCGCCATCGCCAGCACGTCGGCCGAGAAGCAGCGCGTGTCGTATCCCATCCGGCGCACGAAGCGCAGCCCCGCCGGCGCGTATCCGTCGGGCGGCTCGTACCGCGGGATGATCACGCCCTGCCGGGGATCTCGGCCGACGAGGCGCCAGCGCCACACGCAGAAGGCCAGGAGCCCCACGAGGCCCGCCAGCGCGACGAGCACGCCGCGGTTGTCGGCCAGCAGCCACCAGAGACGCTGGCCCCGGCCGGGTTCCGGAACGAGTCCCTTCGGAAAGCTGAGGACGATCGTGAGCCCTGCGTTGGGTGCCAGTGGCGCGGTCAAGCGCCAGCGCGCCAGCCCGGCCTCGGGCACGTCGGCCGCGTACGCCCGTTCCTGCGCGCCCTGCGGTCCGGTGTAGCCCTCGGCGCGCAGCTCCCCGACCGGCACCGGAGTGGGAAGGCGCACGGTGACGCTGCCCTGGTCGATCGGGAAGATCCAGTCGGTGCCGATCGCGTTCCAGTAGAGCTCGTCGTGATCCGAGAAGAAGCCGAGCTGGCGCGTCGTGCGATAGCGCAGCGTGAACGCGTACTCGGCGGGCACGCGCAGGAAGTCGTCGTTGCCGGTGTTGATCCGGATGCCGTTGGCCACGGACTCGGTGAAGTGCGGCTCCGGCTGGCCATTGCGCCGCACGTCCAGCAGCTCGAACCCGACGACGACCTGGTTGCCGTATCGATCCCGGTAGCGGGTCGGGAAGTCGCGATAGATGCCGCGGCGGATCCGGCTCCCCTCGGCCCGCACGGTGATCCGCTCGGTCACGTCCAGGCTGCCGTCGGCCTTGACCTCGACGGCGATGTCGTAGGCGCGGATGCGCTCCTGGGCCGACGCCGGGAGCGCCGCCAGCACGCTCGCCCACCCCAGCAGGAGACCGCCGACGAGGCCCCGGGGGATCGCGCGCGCTCGGTATCTCATCGAGAGAACCCCACCGGCACGACCTGACGCTCCTCTTCGCTGGCCTGGAAGAGCTCGGCCGGGCCGAATCCGAACGTGCGGGCCACCAGGAGATCCGGAATGCGCTGGATGCCGTTGTGATAGTCGCGCACCGACCCGTTGTAGAACCGGCGGGCGTACTGCAGGTGGTCCTCGATCTCGACGAGATCGCGCTGGAGCTGGAGGAACGTCTCGTTCGCCTTGAGGTTGGGATACGCCTCCTGCAGCACGATGATCCCGGCCAGCGCCTGCTGCAGGGCCGACTCCACCTCGCCCAGCCGGGACGGGCTCCGGAGGGCCGCCGCCTGCGTCCGCAGCTCGGTGACCCGCTCGAGCGCGCCGCGCTCGTGGGCCGCGTACCCGGTGACGGTGGCCACGAGATCGGGCACCAGGTCGTGGCGGCGCTTGAGCTGCACGTCGATGTCGGCCCAGGCCGACCGCACCTGGTTGCGCAGCCGCACGAGTCGGTTGAACACGAACACGGCCCAGGCCAGGATCGCCAGACCGACCAGGAGCCAGACGACGGTCACCGGCCCACCGTGGCGCCGGACGGAGAACGGGCCCATGCGTCCATGCTTCGCTTCCCGCCGTAATCTATTGACGGCGCGACCGGAATGCAAACGCCGATCGGCGCGGGCGAGGGTCGTCGCGGGTCACCGCGTACAGGACGGCGTGGAGGCCGAAGACATCCACGTCGCGCTCGTAGCGCAGGCCGAGCTTCTCCAGCACGTGGCGCGACCGCGCGTGCTCAGGGCGGGTCCCGCCGACGACCCGGGACAGCCCCACCTCGTCGAAGCCGTAGTCGCCGTCGGCCACGGCCGTGAGCGCGGAGAGGCGCGCGACGGTCGAGCCGTCACCGGCAGCAGCGGCGGCGCCGGTCGCGCCGGCCCCATTGCGGCGTGAAGCGCTTCCTGGGGGCGGCGGTAGCGGCAGGGAAAGGGACCGCGCCGGGTTACTTCAGGACCACGGCGGTGATCTCGTCGTCGACGCGCCAAGTCCCGCCCTGGTTGACGAGGATGGCCTCGCCGGTGAGCTTCAGCACGCTCGATTCGCCGTCGAACAGGATTACCGCGGCCTTCCCGTTGCTCCAGCCCTTGGTGATCCTCACCGATTGCGTGGGGTGCTCCTTCGCCAGGTAGTCCATGTACGCCGCGCCCCTCCCTCCTTTGATGGCCCTGGCCTGGATCTCGCGGACGTCGTCCGACAGCACGGTCCGCAACGCCTTGGCGTCGCGTTTCACGAGCGCGGCGTGATAGTCGAGGTAGGCTTGGCCGGGCGCACCGCCGGCCGGCGGAAGCGGGGGGCCGTGGTCGTCGGACAGCACCGCCACGTCGAGGGCAATGTCGAAGGCGCGATTCGTGTCGGTACCCGTGAGCTTGCCCGCGAGGCGGCCCTTCGCGAGCTTGACCGTCGTGGCGATCCCCATGTTGCCGCCGCAATAGCCACAGCCGTTGCCCGAGGCAAAGTGGAAGGAGTAGCCCTGGTAGTCGCCGTCGGGGTGGAACTCGAAGTAGACCACGCCCGTGTCGTTGTCCTCGACGCGCCGCGCGATCGCCCGGCGGCGATCGTAGTAGGCGTGGAGGGCGTCCCGGTCTATCTCCGCGAGGGTGACGGCGACGACGATCACGTCGCTCTTGTCCAGTATCGACTTGCCGCGGAAGGCGAGCGCGCTCTTGATCTCCATCCCCAGACCCCGACTCTTGAACGACCCCGAGACCGTGTCCGCGGCCGCCGCGGATCCCACCCACGCCGCCAGCGTCGCCGCAAGCAGAAGCGTCTTCATTGTGGCCCCCCCCTTTGGATGACCAGACATCCTACTGCGACAGCATCAGCGCGGCTACGACGGCGAGAAGCGGCACGCGCGGCTTGCCGGGAAGAACGAATCGGGGGGCGTCGCCGCCCCCGATCGAGGCCCCCGCCGCGAAGTAGTGCGCCGGGAAGGAATCGAACCTTCAACCTACTGATTAAGAGTCCACGCTGGAGGCCACGCACCGCACGCCATCGGCAGCTATCTGCACGTCAGATCAAGGAAGCGCCCTGAGACGACCTGTTCCCGCCTCACGGTGCCCTCGCGTGAGTTGGAACCAGCCTGGAACCAGGACCGCCCCGCGATGGGGGCGCGCGCAGCGGCCACTGCCTGGCGGTGTCCATTGACGGCAGGGAGGGCGGCTGGTGATAGTCTCACATGCTCGAAGACCGTGGCGTCACGCCACGAAGTCCCCCCCCAGAGGCCGGTTGATGCTCGACATCGCCGATGCCCGGGCTGGCGCACGCCTGCTCCGGCGACTCCCCCCGTTTCTGAAGAGGCCCATCACGGCGGAGGAGGCGCGAGCGACGCTGCGCGATCGCCTCGAACACCGTGACGCGGATTTCCTCACGCTCGCGCGCCGGTTGATCTTCGGCCACACGGTCAGTCCCTACCGCGCCCTTCTCCGCATGGCCGGCTGCGAGTACGGAGACCTCGAGCGACTCGTCAAGATCGGCGGTCCGGAAAGCGCGCTCGCCACCCTCGCCGGCCAAGGGGTCTACCTGACCGTGGACGAGTTCAAGGGGCGGCGACCTGTGGTCCGCGGGAGCACGCACCTCCTTCCCGACCCTCGCGCATTCACGAATCCCCTGTGCGCGCCCGACGTGCCAGGCCGCAGCAGCGGGAGCCGCGGCGCCGCCACACCCGTCCTCGTCGCGCTCGACTACATTCGCGACTGCGGCGTCGATACCCGTCTCACACTTGATGCCCGCGGTGGCGGAGACTGGCTGAAGGCGTACTGGGGCGTGCCGGGCGCGTCGGCGACAGTCGTGGTCCTTCGCCTGAGCGCCTTCGGAGCCCCTGTCGTGCGCTGGTTCTCACAGATCGATCCCTGGGCACGCGGGCTCGACGCCCGCTACGGATGGAGCGTGACGGGCCTCCGGTGGGGCAGCATCCTCGCCGGCCGTCCTATTGCCGCTCCCGAGTTCGTCAGCGTGGACGACCCGCGCCCCATCGTCCGATGGATGGCCGACGTACGGAGATCGGGGCGGACTCCATTCCTCCAGACGTTTCCAACCTCGGCGGTGCGACTCTGTCAGGCCGCGCTCGCCGCCGGCGCCGACATTACGGGCGCGAAGATGATCATGGGGGGGGAGCCGACCACCCGCGCGCGGCTCGCGACCATTCGGCAGGCCGGCGTGGACGCCGTCCCGCGGTACTCCAGCATCGAGTGCGGGCCGATCGGGCACGGATGCCTCAACCCCGAGGCGCCCGATGACATCCATCTCCTCCATGATCTCCACGCGGTCGTGCAGCATACCGGCACCGATCTCCTCGTCTCGTCCCTGCGGATGACGGCACCCCTCGTGCTCTTCAACGTCTCCCTCGGCGACCGCGCCACCCTTCGACGGCGTGACTGCGACTGTCCGATGGAACGGCTGGGCTGGGACACGCACCTCCAGGGCATCCACAGCGTGGAGAAGCTGACGGCGGCCGGGATGACCTTCCTGGATTCCGACTTGGTCCGGGTGCTCGAGGAGGTCCTCCCCGCTCGCTTCGGTGGCGGGCCGGCCGACTATCAACTGGTCGAGGGTGAGGACGCCGGCGGCCGATCGACACTCCGGTTGCTCGTCCATCCACGGCTCGGCGAGGTGCCCAGCGAAGCCGTGGCCGAGGTCTTTCTCTCGGCCGTCGGTCCGGGCGCGGGGGTCGAGCGCGTGATGGGGCTCGCCTGGCGCCAAGGCCGCATCCTTCGCGTGGAACGGCGCGCACCCCTCGTCTCGACGACCGGCAAGATCCTGCACCTGCGTGCCGGAGCACAATGACCCTTCTCCTCGCGCCGCCGTTCCGTCCCCCGCCCCTCGGGAGGGCCGCCGGCACCCCGCCAAGGGCTCGGCCCGCCGTCGAGATTGGCGAGCCCCTGTGCGTTGATCACGGGGTCACCGTCGCTCGCCGGTGTCTAGCCGGGTGGCGGAACAGAACGTCCCAGAGCTGCACGCCCAGCACCATCAGCAGGAGTCGGGCGTGGAGGGTCCTCCCCGCTCGGATGTCCGTGACCAGGCCCTGGACGACCGCGGGCTCGAAGTAGCCGGCCGCCTTGACGCTCGCCGGCGACAGGAGGTCGTCCGCGAACGCCGGTAGCGGACCGCGGAGCCATGCCTCGATCGGCGCCATCAGCGGACGCTTCCGCCGCCACAGGATGTCGCGCGGCAGCACGCCTTCCAGGGCGCGCCGCAGGACGTACTTCTCGCGCAGGCCGCGCAGCTTCAGTGAGAGCGGAATCCGGGCGCACAGCTCGACGAGCTCGTGGTCCAGGAACGGAACCCGCGCTTCGAGACCGTATGCCATGCTCGCGGCGTCGAGCGTGTGGTTGATGTATGCGGGCAGGCGCAGGGTCATGTCGAGCTGCTGGAGCTGGACGAAAGGGTCTTGCCCGGAAGGCCCCACTGGCTGCTGGCCGCCATCGATTCCATCGGCCCCGAGCTCGTGCCGGATGTCGGCCGAGAAGACTGCCTCTCTCCGCTCGCCGCCCAGTGGGCCAACGAGCCGGGCGTAGCGGGCGGGCCCCATCGAGCGCGGCCCGAGCAGGAGCCGGCGGGCGAACGACCGCCGGGCTGGGCCCAGCGGCGCGAGCAGGACCGCGCGTTGGAGCGGGACCGGCAGCGTCGCGAGCGGCCGGAAGAGGCGGTCGATCAGGAACCAGAGATAGCCGCCGAGCGCCTCGTCCGCGCCCTCGCCGGTGAGGACCACCTTGACGCGCCGGGCCGCCGCCTCCGACAGGAGCAGCCGGAGGAGACCGAGCAGCCCCCCCGCGGGTGTCTCCGTGTGCCAGAGCGCCTCGGGGTACCGCTCGAAAGCACGGCGGTCGCAGGGGACGCGCTCGTTGGGGAGCTCGTACCCCGGGATGCGGTCGAGCGTCCGTTGACCGCGCGTCTCGTCGAACGCGGCATCGTCGAAGGCAAGCGTGAACGTGGGAAGCGGCCCGACGAGCTTCCGGGCGAGGCTCACCACGGCGCTCGAATCGACCCCACCGCTCAGCCAGGCGCCGACCGGTACGTCGGCGCGAAGGTGGAGACGCACGGTCTCCTCGAGCTTCTCCCGGAGGCGCTCGGCCCACACACGGGCGCCAATGTGGTCCTCGCAGACGGCGACGTCGCCGTACCGCCAGTATCGGCGCAAGGTGACGTGTCCCCCCTCGTAGAGCAACCACTGGCCCGCCTCCAGGCGGCGGACGGAACGGAGCAGGGTCCGCGGGTCCAGCACGAAACCGAAGGCGAAGAGTTCGTCCAGGGCGCGCACGTCCAGTTCCCTCGCCACCCCACCGGCGGCGAGGATGGCTTTGATCTCCGAGCCGAAGTAGAGCCCCTCGACCGTCAGGGCATAGTGAAGCGGCTTGATTCCCAGGCGATCGCGGACGAGCCACAGGCGTCGGCGTGCGCTGTCCCAGAGCGCGAAGGCGAACATTCCGCGCAAGCGTCTGACGCTCTCGAGCCCGAGCTCCTCGTACAGATGGACGAGAACCTCGACGTCCGAGGTCGAACGGAAACGGTGCCCCCTGGCAGTCAACTCAGCACGGAGCTCCGCATGGTTGTAGATCTCGCCGTTGCAGACCACGGTCACGGTCCCGTCCTCGTTCCCCATGGGTTGGTCCCCGGTCACGAGGTCGATGACGGCCAGGCGCTGAATGCCCAAGCTCACACCCGGGCCGACGTGGAAGCCCTCCCCGTCGGGCCCGCGATGGCGGAGCGTCGCGGCCATGGAGTCGACGAGGACGGCATCGCCCGGGCGTTCTCGATCCGCCCATGCAACCCCCGTGATGCCGCACATGGCGCCCGCTCCTCTCCCCCGACCCGTCGAGACGTCAGCGGGTCTGCCGGTATCCCTCGCGCCCGACGCTGGCGGTGGAGCGCTCGACCGAGAACTCGGGCGGTCCGGTCCTTGCCAGCTCCGACGCCGGTGGCGCGACGGATCGACCCCGGTGCTGCTGGACCCGCTGAGTTGCTCGAGCGCTTGCCGGCCCTCATGCCATAGCTCGAGCAGCCGGTCCCGGGCGCCCGGCGCGCAGCCCGACGATAGCGCACCCCACGGCGCGGGACGAGGGGCCGTGGACGACCGATCATCTCCAAGAAAAACGAATCGGGGGCGTTGCCGCCCCCCGATCAAGTGGTGAGCCGTGAAGGAATCGAACCTTCAACCTACTGATTAAGAGTCGGTTCGGGGCCCGAACTCCTACGCACTCAGGAGGAGCTAAGGCCACGACTTTTCTACGCGGCAGCGTGACGGATGTTCGCCTGCGTGGGGCGGAGTTCGCTTGAGTTTGGCACTGGTATGTCACCGAGATTCGAGAGCTCCCACAGACCGAGCCACGGCCCATCGGGCCGCCTGGGACCTCGCGTCCTCGGACGCCTTCCCAGCGCCCTCGCGAACCTGCCGTCCTTCACATTCGTCCTGGGCCCATGTGGCGACATCGTCACCTAGCCGTCTGCCCGCCGATTGACGACGCATTTCGCGTCGAGAACAATGGGGCGGTCGTCCGCCGGCTCGGGTGCGGGGAGGCGCGTGCGAGACCAGGCGCCGGGGTCATCGTCGGTGGCGGTATCGCCGACTGCAGCATCGTCTACCACGAGAGCGCGATGGGCCCGTTCAGAAATGCGCCAGTGTATGGCCTTTCCTTCGGGCTCACTCGGGAGGTGAGTTGCGTAAGACTCGACGCCGGCAGTTTCTGATCGAGGCGGGCGCGCTCCTGGCGGCGCCGCTTCCGGGGTTCGCCCAGCAACCAGCCGCGACGGTCCCGCGAATTGGGTTCCTGGGAGTGGCCACGCCGGCGGCGTGGGCGACCCGCGTCGATGCGCTTCAAGCGGGATTTCGCGACCTGGGCTACATCGATGGCAAGAACCTCGTCATCGAGTATCGCTTTGCGCAAGGTCGGTACGATCGTCTTCCCGAGCTCGCGGCCGAGCTCGTTCGCCTCAATGTCAAAGTCATCGTGACACACTCGTCACTGGGTGCCGTCGCCGCGAAGCAGGCAACCGCAGCGAATCCGATTCCCGTCGTCATGACGAATGTCGGCGATGCCGTGGGGTTTGGCCTCGTTGCGAGCCTCGCGCGCCCTGGCGGCAACATTACCGGCGACACATTCTTCACTTCCGAGATCGCGGCGAAGCGACTCGAGCTGCTGAAGGATGCGGTTCCGAACGTACGCCGCGTGGCCATCCTGGCAAATCCGGACACCCTCGTAACGGCGCCCGCCATCCAAGCCATGGAAGTCGTGGCCAAGGCGCTGAAGGTGGCGCTGCAGCGCTTCGACGTGCGGGATCCCGCTGCCCTGGACGCCGCGTTCAGCTCAATGGCGCGGGACAATCTTGACGGGCTCACCGTGATCGAGGACGTCAAGCTCATCAGCAGCTTCAAGAGAATTGCGGAGGTTGCGATCAAGCTCCGCCTCCCGTCGATTGGCTTTGTCGACTATGCCGACGCCGGAGGACTCTTCGGCTACGGCGCGGATTTTCTCGCCTTGTATCGCCGCGTCGCGGTCTTCGTGGACAAGGTCCTCAAAGGCACCAAGCCCGCGGATATCCCGATAGAGCGAGCCACCAAGTTCGAATTCGTAGTCAACCTGAAGACGGCCAAGGCACTTGGCCTCACCATTGCGCCGGTAATCCGATTGCGCGCGGAACGAATCATTGAATGACCAGGCGCGGCGCGGTTCTTGGTACGTCGACCGACCCTCAGCTGAAGAAAAGGCCGAGCGACCCGACAATGGCGACCTAGCGTCCATCGCCAATCGCGCTCGGAATGCAGAAGCGAGTGGTGAGCCGTGAAGGAATCGAACCTTCGACCTACTGATTGAGAGACCGCCGGCGGACGTGAGCCACGCCAGTCCAGACCAACGGAGACCAAGTCTTTCACGGGCTTCACCCGCCCTCTTCTGGGTCTGGTTGGGCGGGCACGGCGCAGGTTCTCGGACAATTCTCGGACAGAGACCCACTGGCCGGACCCCGCTCCTCACGCCTCCGGACCGAACCTGGCGTCCGTGACCTGGCGCGAGCGAGCCTACTGGGCGCTTCGAAGGCTCGACGGGACCCTGGCCACCGGGATCCTCCAGGAACTGCGCGATGCGGAGCGCTGGCGTCCCGCCCGACTTCGCGACTACCAGGAGGGACGGCTCCGCGCGCTGCTCCTGCACGCCTTCGAGCACGTGCCGTACTACCGGACCCCGCTCCTCGAGGCCGGGGTCGTGGCGCCGGGTCCCCCGGCCACCGTCGACCTCACGAACTTCGCCCGCTTGCCGCCGCTGGACCGGTCGATCCTGCGGCAGCAAGCGGTGCCGCTCCAAGACCGTCGGATGCCCGCGGGTCGGCACGGCTCGACCTGGGTCCTGACCGGCGGCACCACCGGCGAGCCGATCCGCGTGCTGCGGGACCACCGGGCCTACGAGCACGCCACGGCGGTGACCCATTGGTTCGACGAGTGGACCGGCCACCGGGTGGGGGAGCGGACGGTGCTCGTCTGGTTCAACCGGCTGAGCCGGCGGCCCCGCTGGGACGATCGGCTGCGTCGCCGGGTTGCGGCGTGGCTCCGGAACGAGATCACCCTCGGGAGTGACGTGCTGTCGACCGCCACCCTGGACGAGCACCTGGAGCGGATCGACCGGTTCCGGCCCACCCGCATCGTTGGATACCCCGGACCCCTGTGGGAGCTGGCGCGGCGCGCGGAGGCCACCGGGCGGGTCGTCGCCGCCCCGGCGACGATCCTGGTCTCGGCGGAGCGGCTGTTTCCCGACATGCGTGCCACGATCGAGCGGGCGTTCCGCGCCCCCGTGTTCGACCGGTACGGCACCGACGAGCTGGGCGGAGTGGCCTGCGAGTGCGCCGAGCACCGGGGTCTGCACGTGGCGGCCCTCAGCCACTGGGTCGAGATCCTGCGGCCCGACGGAAGCCCCGCGGCGCCGGCGGAGATTGGGGAGATCGTCGTCACGTCGTTCGCGAACCAGGCCATGCCGCTGATCCGGTACCGGATCGGCGACCTCGGCGTCCTCGCGCCGGCGAGCGAGCCCTGTCCCTGTGGGCGCCCGTTCCCGAGGCTCCTGGAGATCGCGGGGCGCGTGACGGATCCGTTCGTCCGCGCCGACGGCACGCTGGTCCACGGGCTGTACCTGCGCAACATCTACCGGACCGTGCCCTGGATCGCGCGCTTTCAGGTGATCCAGGAGACGGTGACCCGCGTACGGGTACGCCTCGTGGACGCCGAGCGCGCGCCCACGCCGCTCCTCACCCGCCGAGACGACCTCGCGCGGATCGCGACGCACATCCGCGCGGGCATGGGACCGGAGTGCGACGTCACGTTCGATCTCGTGGACGAGATCCCGCTCGCCCCCTCGGGCAAGCATCGGACCACGCTGTCCCTCGTGCCGCGCCCGGGCTGAGCGCCGCGCCGCGCCTAACCGCCTGAGGCGCACTCCGCGTAGAGGCGGCCGACGGCGTCGACGACGCGCTCAGCGGTGAACCGGCGGACGAACGCGTCCCGAGCCCCGCGGGCGAGCGTCTTGCGGAGCGCAGGGTCTCCGATCAGCCGCGCGAGCGCGGCGCCGAGCGCGGCGGCGTTGCCCGGCGCCACCAGAAGCCCGCTTCGGCCATCCTCGACGTCCTCCGGGATCCCGTCGCAGCCCGACGCCACGACGGGGATCTCGGCCTGGAGCGCCTCGATCAGCGACAGGGATCCGCTGCTCTCTCGAAGGGATGGCAGGACGAAGATGTCCGCAGCCCGGAGATAGGGCCCGGGGTCTGGCACGAAGCCGGTGATCGACACGGCCGCGTCGAGACCGAGCCGCGTGGTGAGGCGTCGATGGGGGTCGAGCAGCGGTCCCCCGCCGACCAGGCAGGCGGAGAAGGGCACGCCACGGGTGCGAAGGCCCGCGAGGGCCCGGAGGAGCACGTCGACACCCTTGCGGCCGTCGTGGCGCGATACCGCCACGATCAACGGGGCGCCGGTCGCGGGCGGGAGCCGAAGTGGCTCGTGCGAGGCGCCGGACGCCGTGGCGGTCCCGAATGCGGATTCGACCGTGTACGGCATCAGCCGGCACCGAGTCCCCAGACCGTACGAGTCCTCGAGAAGCCGGCGCACGGACTCGTAGTTCACGAGCAGCACGTCCGCATTCGCGTAGCCCTGTCGTTCGATGCGGTCCACGACGCGCCGGGACCAGGCGTGCAGCACTCGGTGCCGGACGCGAACCCCCCACCGGTACCCGGTCGCGACGCCCTCCACCGTCCCGTGGGTCTCGTACGCGTACGTCGCGTACGCGCTCACCACGGCGGTCGCCCGGACGCCGTGTTTCCGGAGTCGACGGGCAGCCGTGACCCCGGCGGGCCCCCACAGGCCGAACGCATGGATCACCGCGCTCGTGAGTCCACGCGATCGGACGAAGCGCTCGACGCCGCGGGCCAGCGTGGAGACGTGCCCGGGCGCCATCCAGGCGCGGTCCGGCCAGAGCCGGCACGCCTGGCGGTGGAGCGTGCCGAAATCGGTCTCGAGCCGTTCCGCGCGCGGCATGACCGAGAAGACATGGGGCGCGAACCCCGCGGCGATGGCGGCGCGCCCGTAGGCGCGGACGTACGCCCCGTGGCCGCCGATGGACACGAACGGATCCTTGCCCGCCACCAGGAGCACTGGCGTCCCCACGCCGACCTACTCCAGGCGGTCCGGCAAGCGCGGATCGGCGAGATCGCGTAGGCCGTCGCCAACGAGGTTCAGGCCCCACACCGTGGCGCTGGTCACCAGGCCGGCACCCGCGCGACCCAGGGTGCCCGCTCGCGCGCGGCGACCCCGGCGACCACCATGCCGCCCCACGACGGGGCCTCGGGCGACGCGCCGACGCCGAGGAAGGCCCGCGTGGCCCCCGCCACGATCGCCTGCGCGACGCTCACACTGCACAGCACCACGAAGGTCGGCAGGATTTCCGACGCTACGTGACGCAGAACGATGCGCAGATCGGAGCGCCCGGTGGCGCGCGCGGGCTTGGACACCTTCCATTCTGGGCGCGGGTTGGGTCTCCTGCGGCCCTCACGCGGCGACGCGCGCCCGCGAGGGAAGCTGGTAGAGCTTCGTGACGTTCTCGCTCGTGATCTTCCGGCGGACGCGCTCCGGCAGTCCGCCCAGGTTCTTCTCGAGGTGGCGCCGCGAGTCGGGCCAGAGGCAGTCCGGATGCGGGTAGTCGGCGCCCCAGATGATGTTGTCCTCCCCCACGATGGGGATCGCGGGCTCGAGATACTGATCCTGCTGGTACGTGGTGAATCCCTGGCGCCGGAAGTAGTCGCTCGGCTTCAGGGAAAATCCGAGCGATCGGCCGCGATCCTCGTACTCGGTGTCGAGGCGATCGAACACGTAAGGGATCCAGGTCACGCCGGCCTCGCCGAGGACGAAGTTGAAGGCCGGATAGCGCTCGCAGGCGCCCGAGGCGATCAGGGAGACGAGCACCTCCATCCCGTCGAGCTGGAACAGGCTCGCCCGCACGAGGCGCCAGGTCACCGCGTATTCCTTCTCCATCTGCGGCGTGTCGGGCGCCCGCAGTCCCTTGAAGCCGCTGGAGTGGAACGAGATCGGGAACCGGCACTCCTGGGCGGCCTCCCAGAGGGGATCCCAGCCGCGGTGATAGAGGGGCACGCTCAGGCGCTTGAACGCGAGATCCCCGCCCCGGAGCCCGAGCTTGGCGCAGCGCCGCGACTCGGCGGCGGCCAGGGCGGGATCGGTGTTGGGAATGATGGCGAGGGGAAAGATCCGGTCGGGATCGCTGCGCTTGGCAAAGTCCGCGGCCCAGTCGTTGTAGATCTGGTTGGTCCAGGCGCGCAGGTCCGCGTCCTCGATCAGCTCGTTGATCATGAGGCAGCCGTAGATAATCTCAGCGTCGACGCCGTCGCGATCGAGATCGGCGAGCCGGAGGGCCGGGGTGGTCGGCCGGGGCTGGGCGCCGGGGCGATAGTCCCAGGTGAAGCCGACCGCCTTCATCTCGTCGATGTGGCCGAAGACGCCGGGCTCGTACTTCAAGAACCGCGGCCCCACCCCGTTCCACATGCCCTGGTCGCGCCCCTCCACGAGCCAGTGGCAGCCGTCCTCCCGTTCCTCCACGCGCGGCGCGAGGAGCTGCCACTTGGCCGGCGCCTGGGACGACCAGAGATCGGGCGGGCAGTAGGTGAGGTCGATGTGGTTGTCGCCGGAGATCAGTCGCTCGTGCATGGGAGCCTCCTATCCCGCTCAGACCGTGTGGCGTCGGTCGCGCGCGTTCCACGGGCGTCGTTTCAGCCGATCCCGTCGAGGGCAGCCTCCGCCTTCTTCAGCCAGAAGTCCATGCCCATCTCGCGATACATCGCTGTCGCGGTCGTCCGGTGCTTCCGCGCCTTCCCATGGTCTCGGCCGGCAAGCATCCCGAGTCCGAAGTAACAATGGGCCACGAGCGGGCGCATGCCGAGCTCCTCGGCGAGGGCGAGTGATTCCTGGTAGTGCTTCTCGGCGATCTCGACCTCAGGGGGATCGCAATGCGCGTGAATGTCGCCGAGGAGCCGGAGCGCCCATGCCTCGTGGCCGCGCTCTTTCCGGTCGCGCGTGAGGGCGAGAGCCTGCCTGGCGATTGACAGCGCCTCCTCGGGGTGACCGGCGAGCAGGTGTGCCTCGCCGAGAAAGGCGGTGAAGAGCGCGCGATGAACCAAGGGGGCCTTTGACCCAGGCTCCAGTAGTGGGAGCGCTTCGTCGCCTCGCCCGTCCAGTGCGTACGCGTACCCCAGGGCGGCGAGGAGCGCAGGCAGCTGGGACTCGATCTGCCACGCCTGGCACGTCGCGACGCCGCGCTCGAGCAGGGGGATGGCCTGCTGAACGTCTCCCCGGCGCACGCGCACATAGCCTGAGCTGAATAGCGAGATCGCGACGCTGAATGGATGAGCGGCCAATTCCGCAATCCGGATGCCTTCGTCCCCGACAGCGAGCGCCTCGGTGAACTCACCACGCTCGGTGTGACACCAGGCTAGCCAGTTGCAGCAGGAGACCGATGGCGAGTACGGCTGACCGAAGCGCTCGGAGAGCCGATCGCCGTGGAGCGCCTGTAAATTGCCTCTGAGCAGGGCCATGGCTTCGGGATATTGACCCAGAACTCGAAGCGCATGGCCTAGAAAGGCAGTTGTCACGATCTGAAGGCCGAAGTCACTGACTTCGCGGGCGATGGTCAGGGCCTGTCGACCCGATTCCACGGCACGGTCGGGCTGGCCGTATCGGAGGAAAGAGTTGGTCAGGTGGGCAGAGACCCAGCCCAGCCGCCGCCGGTCGTCAATAACCCGAGCGAGGGCGTCGGCTTCGCGCAGGATGCCGAAGACCTGCGAGGTCTCGGCCAATGACCAGAGCGCGTTGCGCAGATCGAGCCGCACGTCGATGGCCTGTTCGATTGTCTTCTGGTTCTCGGGGACATGCGCGAGGGTGCTGCGCGCCTGCTCGAGGCGCCTCACTGCCTCACGATACGCGGAGCGGGCGAGCGCCTTGGCGCCCGCCTGGTGGAGATAGATGACCGCCTTCTCCCACACCTCTCCGCGAAGGGCGTGGTCGGCGAGGCGCTCGACTTGCTCTGCCAGGCGTTCTGGATAGAGCCGCTCGATGGCCTCGACGATCCGGGCGTGGAGGCCACGCCGCCGGTCGGAGAGCACGCCATCGTACGCCACGTCGCGCGTGAGGCTGTGCTTGAAGGTATACTCGACGTCAGGCGTGAGGCGTGTCTCGTAAAGCAGCTCGGCGCCCTGCAGAGCGGCGAGACCGTCACGCAGGGCGTCCTCGGGGAGCTCGATGAGCGCCTGCAGGAGCGCGAGCGGCGCGTCCTTCCCGATCACCGAGGCTGCCTCGAGCAGGCGTCGTGTCTCCGCGGGTAGTCGGTCGATACGCGCGGCCAGGACGGCCTGGACTGTCGCCGGCACCTCGATCGCGTCGATCGGCCGGGCCAACCGATGCGCTCCCCGCTCGCCCACGAGCGCGCCGGTCTCGGCCAGTGTATGGACCGTCTCCTCCAGGAAGAATGGATTCCCTTCGGTGCGCTCGATCAGGAGTGCCTTGAGTCGCTGCAGCCCGGGATCATGGCCCAGGAGCGAATCGAGAAGCGCCTGGGCGCTCTCCGGCGGCAGCGAGTCGAGTCGGAGCTGACTGTAGGCCGCCTTGTTGCCCCAGACGTGCTGATACTCGGGACGATAGTCGATCAGAAGGCATAACCGCGCGGTCGGAAGGCTCTCGACGAGGCCATCGAGGAGCGCCTGCGTCTCGGAATCCACCCACTGGAGGTCCTCGAGCACGAGAAGCAGGGGCTGAGCCTGAGCCTCCCGGAACTCGAGCCGCTTGACCGCCTCGAAGGTGCGTTGACGCCGCTGGGAGGGATCGAGGGCTTGCCAAGGCTTGTCGTCCACGGGCACGTCGAGCAACGCCAGCAGCGCGGATAGGCTGGGGCCGAGGGCCGGGTCGAGCGCGAGGAGCCGTCCGGTCACCTTCTCTCGAATCGTCGGCGGATCGTCGCGGTCCTCAATGCGGAAGTACGCCTTGAGGAACTCGATCACGGGCAGATATGGAGTCGCCTGGCCGTAGGAGAGTGCGGTCGCGTGCAGGACCAGCCAGCCCTGACCGCGATGCGCCTGCATGACCTCCCAGACGAGGCGGGACTTGCCGACGCCGGGTTCCCCGATGATGGCCACAACCTGGCCGTGACCGGACGCGGCCCGTTCCAGGGCGCGGCGGAGCAGTTCCAGCTCCAGATCCCGACCAACGAGCGGTGTCATGGGACCGCGTGGCGCCAGGCCGGCGCGCTCGAACCCCTCGAGCCAGTAGCCCTCTGAGTCGCTGGAGTTGAGCGGCACCAGCTCGAACCGTCGCTCGAGCATCCGTGCGGCGGCGGTGCTCACCGTGATGGCGCCCGGCTCGGCGGCGGCGATCAGCGTCTCGAGCGCTGCGTACGCCTGGGACGTGGCCGCGACGTCGATCAGCATGCCCTCTCCCGTGTGCCCGACGAGACCCCGCGTCGCGTGAATCGCGATCCGCGTGCCGACATCCTGGGACGTGGCGCGTCGCGCGCGCTCGGCGGCCTTGCGCATCGCGATCGCGGCATGGGCCGCTCGCCTCGGAGCGTCCTCGACCGACTCGAGCCCGAACGCCGCCACCACGCTCAGCGGCCCCAATCCCTCGACGCGGCCGCCGAAGCTCTCCGCCTTTTCGGCGAGGATCTCGAGGACGCGTGTGCCCTCGGGCCCAACCTCACCGTCCGCGGGCGCGACGAGAGTGGCCCGCAGGAACGCGAGCTGGCGACGCTCCCAGACCGGCGCGCCCCGGACCAGACCAGCCCGTGGCGGCAGCGTCAGCTCGGACGTCGAGCCGGGTACCGGCGGTTGCGAGCGGGCTGACGCTGCCTCGCTCCGCCTGAGCTCGAGCTTCTCGATGCGATACCGGAGCGTGCCGCGAGGGATCTGGAGGCGGACCGCCGCCCGCGCGATGTTCCAGTCCGTCTCGCGGAGCGCTTCGAGAAGGTGCTCCCGTTCGGCCGTGCCCATCGCGTCCCTGAAGGGCATCGGCTCACGCTCGCCGGGAGCGGTCACCCCATGTCCGGGCGTCACCGGCAGCCCCAGGGTGTTGGCGGTGATGAGCCGTGTCTCGCTGAGGAGAGCGACGCGCTCCATCAGGTTCGACAGCTCCCGCACATTGCCCGGCCAGGTATAGGCGAGGAGCGCGTCGCGAGCGTCGGCGGTGAGGGTCTTCGACCCGAGGCCGTAGTCAGCGCACGCTCGCCCGAGGAAGTGCTCAGCCAGGAGGAGGATGTCCGACGCCCGCTCGGCGAGCGAGGGGAGCCGCACGGTGACGACGGCGAGCCGGTGATAGAGGTCCTCGCGGAATCGGCGGGCGCGGACCGCGTCACCGAGGTCCTCGCTGGTCGCGGCGACGAGCGCGACGTCGGCTGGCTCGCTCTGTGTGCTACCGAGCCGGCGCACCGCCTGGTCCTCGAGGACCTTCAGGAACTTCGCCTGGACTCGCTCGGGCAGCAGGCCCACCTCGTCCAGGAAGAGCGTGCCGCCGTGCGCCGTCTGGAAGAGACCCGCTTTGGGCTGGCGCGCATCGGTGAAGGCCCCGCGCTCGAAACCGAACAGCTCCGCCTCGAGCAAGGTCTCGGGGATCGCGGCGCAGTTGACCTCGACGAGCGGGCCGGTCGCCCGCGGGCCGGCCCGGTGAAGGGCGCGCACCAGGAGCCCCTTGCCCGTGCCCGTCTCCCCCAGGATCAGGAGCGTGGGCAGACGGCGTCCCGCACCCCCGTGCGCGAGTACCCGCCCGACCGTGTCTCGGACGGCCTGGATCGCCGGACTCTCCCCGAGCACCTCGGCCAGGGGCGTCACGGCGGCTATTCTACGCCGGCGCCACGGATCCGGGCGCCGTGCGGAGGAGGCGGTGGCCGAGTGCGAGCAGGATGGAGCCGAGCCAGACCCGTGTCAGGCGGCGCGGCGGCCGGGCGTCGCGGAGGAGCGCCCGTCGCGCGACGAAAGCGCAAGCCTCCGCCATTCGCTCTTCGGCTAGCAGCAGATGCGCGTCGGTCCAGGAATCGCCCGTCCGGTACGTTCTCATCTGGGCCTCCGTGTCCGGCGTCTCTAGATGTCCACCGGCTCTTGACGGCCCATAGAGCAACGCGGATGCCAGCGACACATCTTTCGTAGATACGGTCATTTAGAGCCGACACTGCGGCTCACGCCGTAGGTTCGCCAGTGGCGAAGGCGAAGATCCGCCACCGGCGCCAGCTCTCGGAGCGGCCAGTTCCTACCAGTCAGGCGCGCGGCGCCACGACCCGGCCGGCGGCGCCGCCTACGGGTTGGTCGGCCAGACCGGCTGGTGGCTGCCGAGCGGCACGGTGGGGCGGGCCCAGTAGGGCGGCGTCTCCGACAGCTCGAGGGCCGGCTTGAGATGTCGGAGCCGGCCGAAGGGCGTGTCCGTCTCGACGCAGAGCTCCGCGGGATCGCCGGTCCCGCTCGCCTGGGCCGGGTCGCAGGTCGCGCCGAGGCGGACGAACCACATCCCGCTCCGGCAGAGCGAGGCGCGCACGTGATAGCTGCCGCCTTCGCGCGCGCGTCGGCCGAGCGCCACGAGCGTGCCCAGCGCCGCCAGGTACCCGGTCGTGAAGTCGCAGGCGGCGACCGGCATCCGTTCCGGTCGGTCGGGCCGGCCCTGGGCCGCCGCGATGCCGGTGACTGTCTGGGCGAGCTGCTCCCAGCCCGGGCGTGCCTCCCAGGGGCCCGCGTGGCCGTAGCAGTTGATCGAAACGTAGATCAGGCCGGGCCGCAGGGCCGCGAGCTCGTCGGGGCCGAAGCCGCGCCGCGCGAGCGAGCCGGCTCGGTAGCCCTGCGCGAAGACGTCGGTGTGGCGGACCAGCTCGCGCAGCCGCGTCGCGTCGTCGGGCTGGTCGAGATCGAGGAAGGCCGAGAGCTTGCCGTGGTTCGTGTCCATCACGAAGGCGTCCGGGTTGGGCAGCCAGGGGGACGCGATGTAGAGCACGTCGGCGCCGTGCTCGGCCAGCGTCCGGGCGTGTGACGGTCCCGCGAGGATTCGCGTCAGGTCGAGCACCCGCACGCCGGACAGCGGTCGCTCTCCGGCCGGCAATGGCTCCGGCGCGGACTCGCCCAGCTTGACGATCTCGACCCGCGGTCGATCGGCGAGCGCGCGGCCCTGGGGGTGCGCGGCCCACTCCTCGGCGGTGCGCACCATCGCGCCGCACTGACCGGCCTGGGCGAGCGTGTCTTCCAGCGCCTCGCCGTCCCAGCCCGCCACCGCGGCCGCGACGGACTCGCGCGCGCGTGCGCAGCCGAGCACCCGCATCGTGCCGTAGGCGAGGTTCGACAGGGCGCCGTGCACGTGCACCCAGCGGCCGTCGCGGCAGCGGTAGAAATCCACCAGCGGGTTGCCCGTGGCAGGCCCGACCGGGCCCGGCCCGCCGTCGAGCCTGAGATAGTCCCGGCTGTGCAGCGACGCCGCGGCCCGCCGGACGTCGACGCGCACCCGCTGGGGCCGGCCGCCGCGGAGTTCCCAGAGGTCCGACACCGCCACGCCGCAGGCGGCCAGCGCCACCGCCGCCGCCTCGCCGACCGGGAAGCGGTAGCCGAGGACCGGGTCACGTCCGTCGATCGTCGCCTGCACACCCTGTGAAGGCTTCAGGCCGACCTCGCCCAGCAGATCGTGGACTCGAGCGTCGATCATCTCTGCCTCCGCGCGACTCTGGGTCAGTACGTGACCGAGGCGCCCCCCATGGGACCCGACCGAGAAGGGGCTTTATGTAAACTACCCTCTGAGCTGCAACTGGTGGACCGGAAACACGAATCGGGGGGCGTCGCCGCCCCCGATCGAGTGGTGAGCCGTGAAGGGATCGAACCTTCAATCTACTGACTAAGAGGTGGTTCCGTGACCGAACTCCTACGCACTCAGGAGAGCTAAGACGACGAATCTTCTGCGCGGCCGCGTGATGGATGTTCGCCTGCATGTGGTGGAGTTCGGTGGAGCTTGGCACTGGCATGTCACCGGAGATTCGTTATCAGCCAGACTTTAGACATGAAATCCTGCGTCTTTGGTACTTGCCCGAGGCTGGCGCCACTCGGGTCCCACTGCCAGCCCACGGTGCTCGAGTTGTGAACGACGACACAGATCGGCCGCGGCATCATACGGATCGACCTACTCAGGTCGTCCACACCTACACTCGTCGTGCTGTCTTCTTCCTTGGCCGAGTGGGGTGCGGCGCGTTTGCGCCTTCGACTCCCTGCTCTCGACGATACTGCCCCGGGGAGATCCCCATGACCCGTCGGAATACCTTGCCAAAGGCACTGTCGGATTCGTATCCGACCGCGGCGGCAATCGCCGCGAGCTTCGCCGCACGGCTCTCCCGCATCATGCTCGCGGCCCGCACCATCCGCCACTGCGTGAGGTGCTCAAGGGGCGTTTCCCCGACGAGCGCCCGGAATCGTGCGGCGAACGCCGAGCGAGACATCGATACCCTGTGCGCCAGGGTCGGCACGGTCCACCCGTGTCCGGGCTGAAGATGTATGAGTCGCAAGGCCTCGCCCATCTGCTCGTCGCCGAGCGCCCGAAGCCAGCTCGGGCTCCCGCTCAACACCGACGACTGAATGCGGCTGCGCATGGCTTGAACGAAGAGCACCTCGGCCAGCCGATCCACGATCGCGGCGGATCCGGGCAGGTCCTGCACGGTCTCGGCCGCGATGAACTGCAACGTGGACTGGAACCACGGCGTCGAGTGCGGCCCGGAGGCGGGCAGATGGAGGATCGGCGGGAGGTGCTTGACGAGAAGGTCGCTCTCCGGTGACGCGAACGTGAAGCACCCGGCGACGACCGACGTCGGGGCGCCGGGACCCCCGTACCGGATGAGCCGCGACTGTTGAAAGGCCTCGGGCGTCGTGACCTCCCGCACGGAGCGGACACGGATCCCGGGGTTATTTCGGAGTGAATAAGTTCGGGGGGCCGGCAGGAAGACAAAGTCACCCCCGACAAGCGGGGTGAGCGGGAGCTCGTCCACCCCAAGCACGCAGGCGCCGCGGGTCACGATGAGGCAGATGCCTTTGCCGGCGGGGAACTCGAGGCCGAACGGCGCGGTCAGCTCGATCCGGCCGTAGAGGTGCCCCTGCGTCCGGAGCAGCGCCATGATCTCAGCGAGAACATCCATCTTTCACCCGTCGATCTGGCGTATTGGACCAATAATAGCGCCTTCTAGACATGAATCGTCCATCGCGCATGGCGTAATCTGCCATCGATGAGACGCAGCATAGACCGTGACACGCGCGAGGTCCATCCTTCGCCGACAGGCGACGGGGCGGCCGAGCCGACGGTCGGCGAAGCGCCCCGACAACCAGGAGGTCCGGATGTCCATGCATCTGCCACGGCCGATCGAGGTCTATTTCTCACCAGGCACGGCCCACGACACGGACGCCCTTGCCACATGCTTTGACGTGAACGCCACGGTCCGGGATGAAGGCCGTACGTTCGAGGGTTTGGCTGCCATCACGGCGTGGAGGACCGAGACAAAGAAGCGATATCGCTACACGGTCGAGCCAGTCGAGGCAGTTCAGCGGGACGGCCAGACCGTCGTCACGGCGAGAGTCTCCGGTGACTTCCCCGGCAGCCCGGTCACTCTGACGTTCATCTTCAGGCTCGAGCGCGACCGCATCACATCGCTGGAGATCCGGTCATGAGCGACCATCTCGAGCTGGATGGCCGCCGGGCGCTTGTGACTGGCGGCACCCAGGGGATCGGTCACGCGGTGGCGACGCGGCTACGCGAGGCCGGGGCGACGGTGCTCACGACCGCCCGCGCCCGGCACGATGACTCGTCCCCGGAAGATCGGTTCGTGGCGGCGGACCTGAGCACCGCCGACGGCTGCGCCACCGTCGCGGACGCCGTCCGGCAGCGGCTCGGCGGCATCGACATCATCGTCCATGTCGTTGGCGGCTCTTCGGCGCCTGGAGGCGGATTCGCGGTCCTGAACGATGCCGAGTGGCAGCGCGCGCTCGATCTCAACCTCTTTCCGGCAGTCCGGCTCGACCGCGCGCTCCTGCCGGCGATGGTGCGCCAGGGCGCGGGCGTGATCGTCCATGTCACATCGATTCAACGGCAGTTGCCGCTGCCCGACGCCACCCTGGCCTATGCCGCGGCGAAGGCGGCGCTCGCCAACTACAGCAAGGGCCTGTCAAAGGAGGTGGCCGCGAAAGGCATCCGCGTAGTCCGCGTCTCCCCGGGCTGGGTGGAAACCGACGCGGCCGTTGGCCTGGTCAAGAAGTTGGCGGCGAGCCAGGGGACGGACTACGAGGGGGCCCGTCAGGCGCTGATGGCGTCCCTCGGCGGGATCCCGATCGGGCGGCCAGCAAAGCCGTGGGAGGTCGCCGATCTCATCGCGTTCCTCGTGTCTCCCCGCGCCGCCGCGATCACCGGCACGGAGTACGTGATCGACGGGGGGACAGTACCGACCGCATGAGGGTGCCGGCCTGAGATGAGGCCAAACGAATCGGGGGCGTCGCCGCCCCCCGATCGAGTGGTGAGCCGTGAAGGAATCGAACCTTCAATCTACTGATCAAGAGTCCCGACCGGGCCCTATCTGAGCCGACCGTAGAGGATCCATCCCCGCAAGATTTCGGCGTTGAGCCGTCGGACGAGAGCGTTCCAGTGCGTCCTGATGCGGGTGCGTTGGTAGCCGGTCGGTAGCCAACAACGGGCGCACGTAGGCGCCCGAACCTACTGATTGGCGATCCGTATCAGGATCATCCTGGCATACAAGTACGACACCCTCTCTTCAAGGCGGTTCGCGTCTGCATCCGAGCCCAAGGCGCTGCTGGCGATGTCGGATGTCAGCCGGCAGCCGCGCCTCGAGGAGTTGCCAAGCTACACACGAAAGCGCGCCGCCCGGCGGGATCTCTGGCAATCATGCTCAGCCGCATCCACGCTCGGGCTACAATGCGTTCGCCTGGGGGAGCTTCATGAGGGCCACTCGCATAGAGGCGGGCACGGCTTGGCCCGTCGAATGATGACGGAGCGCCAGGGCTCCCTGGGCATCGGTTACCCGAGTCAGTCCTCGCGCCGGGGGTTTCTCCGTCTCTTCGGTTTGGCGGCGGGCGGGGCGGGCCTGGCCGCGTGGCAACCCGAGCCGGCCGCCGCCCAGCAGGGGTCCGCCGGGCCGCGAGCCGGCGGTGAACTGGTGGTGGCCACTTGGGACGAGCCGATCTCTCTCGACCCGGCCAACACTGCCGCAGCGGGTCTGAACCCGGTCAAACTGATCTTCGACCCGCTGGTCGTCCAGAGTGGAGACTTCACGCCCTACCCCGGAGTGGCGGAGTCATGGGAGGTGTCCGCGGATGGTAGGGCGTACACCTTCCGGTTGAAGAGGGACGTCAAGTTCCATGACGGCGCGCCTCTCGACGCCCACGCGGTCAAGTTCAGCCTGGACCGCGCTACCGGTCCCCAGGCAAAGGCGAACTTCACGATTTCGCTCGCTAGTGTCTACCAGACCACCGAGGTGATCGACGGTCTGACTGCGCGGGTCGTTCTGAAGCAACCGTATGCGGCGTTCTTCCATGCGCTGGCGGAGGGGTACTACTCGATCGTCTCACCCGATGCGGCGCGGAAGCACGCGATGGAGTTCGATCGTAACCCGGTCGGGAGCGGGCCGTACATCTTTCAAGAGTGGCTCTCAAAGAGTCATGTCACCCTCAAGAGAAACCCTGACTACGCTTGGGGGTCGATCCTCTTCAAGCACCAGGGGCCGGCGTACCCTGACCGGCTCACGTTCCGTCTGGTTCCGGAGAGCTCGACCCGTCTGGCCACGATCGAGACCGGCGAGGTCCACGTCGCGCAGGAGATCCCGCCGGAGGAGGTCGAACGCCTCAAGAGGCATGCGGGGCTCCAGGTGTTGAGCCGGATCGCTCCCGGCACCTGCGCGCAGCTCATGCTCAACACCACTCAGCCGCCGGTGGACGACATCAGGGTCCGCCAGGCCCTGGAGTACGCCGTCGACCAGGACGAGCTGTGCAAGGTGCTCTTCCGGGGTGCCCTCACCCCTGCCCGCACGCCGCTGGCGCCGGGCACCTTGGGCTACGAGGACAACCTCACCAGGTTCTATCGCACCGACCACGCGAAATCCCGTGCCCTGCTGGAAGCGGCCGGCTGGCGGCTCGGTAACGACGGCATCCGCACCAGGCAGGGCCACCGCCTCGAGTTGTCGATCAACATCGTCAGCGCCAGCATCCAGACGCTTCCGATCAAGGTGGCCGAGGTGGTGCAAGCTCAGCTTCGCGAGGTGGGTATCTTCCTGGTCATCAAGCAGACCGACACCGCCGCCTTGTTCGCGATCCTGAGGGCGGGGAGCCAGCAGATGGTGCTCGGCTGGCGCGCCGGCTCGGACCCGGACGTCCTGCGCCCGCTCTTTCACTCCAGCTTCTTCGGAAAGTCTCCGGTCGCGCGGATCCGCTTCAAACACGAGCGGCTCGATCGGTTGCTGGAGCAAGGCACGCTCGAGCTCGACCGCACCAGGCGCCAGGCGATCTACAAAGAGGTTCAGGAGATCGCCCTCCAGAACGCCCTGGTCGTGCCGCTCTGGAACCGCCACGCCTTCGTAGCGGCGCGATCCGAGGTCCGAGATCTCGGCCTCGACCCGCGGGGAGACGTCAGCCTGTACGACGCCTGGCTCCCGAGGGGGTGAGCGTCCGCGAGGTTCTAGCGTCGAGTCGAGCGCCTCGTGGAGACACACGGCGAGCATCACGAGGCTGCCAGTCGACGAGATTCCAACCGACACGAGCCGATGTGGCCCCCTTGGCGCTCTCCAACGACCGGCGATCGCGTCCGCTCGCGCCTTACGCAAGTGTCGCGAAGGCGCAGAGTCGCGCCTCCGTGACCGCGAGCATCCAGCCTTGCAGACTGACGGTGCGACCTTCTTCAAAATCGTCCCGCGTCCGAAGTCGCACGAATTCGCGGAGCTGTATCCGGCCCAGAGCCCGCAACCTTGCCGTGTCCTCACGCGAGCAGATCAGATCCAGGAGGACCCTCTCGTCTACCTCCTCGGGAACGCTCCGCAGGGACTCGGCGCCAACAACCCCGGCGCTCTCCCTTTCCTCGAGGAGGCTCAGGAATCTCGCCGCGAGACTTCTGCGGCTCTGCCCTTCAACCCATTCTGCCCACACGGGCCACGTCAGTTCCGGCAGTCCGCAGCTCAGGGTCGTCTCGGGAATCGGCGGCGCTGGTCGCGGATCTGCGTCCTCACTTCATAAGACCTGTTATGCGGTCGGCCAGCCGCAGTGCAAGGGCAACGATCGTGAGTGTCGGAGTCCCCGAGCCACTCGTCGGGAAAACGGAGCTTCCGGCGACGAAGAGATTCCGCATCCCGTGGACTCGGCAATGTCGGTCCACGACGCCTTGCTCGGGGTCGTCGTGCATGCGCGTAGTTCCCATGTGATGCCAAGATCCGAGCGTCTCGGCGGGCCACGTGGCCTCGTTGTCGTCCAACAATACTTCCACCCGGCCGAGTCCGGCACGGCCGAGTTCCCTCCCGATAACTTCCAGGGCTTGCCTTGCGCTCAGCTTGTCGATCGCGCTCAGCCGCCAGTGCACCGCAACCCGCCGCTGCCCTAGCCGGTCACGCTCCATGCCTAGCGTCACCCGGCTCTCGGGATTTGGGGCCGGATCGATCCTCGTGATCAGGTTGATGCGGTCGACGGGCGCCGCCTGCCGACCGCGCGCCCACCAGTAGGCCGCCACCGTCACGTCGTCGAGGTCGCGGATGACGTTCCCGACGTGCTTCCCGAAGCTGTCCGGCACTTCCCCTTGGCGAAGCTTTCCCAAGAGGTACTTGATGGACGCGACCCCCCTGGAGCTCGACGCCCTGACGTATGATTCATCGTATCCCGGGTCGAGTCTCACCTGCACATCGACGACTCTCAAGCGACGCTGGGCGGGCGGCGACAGGGCTAGAGATCCCCTGATGCTCGTGTTGGCCACGACATGAAATCGGTAGAACTGCGGCATCAAAGAGTCAGCCGGGCGAAAGAGGCCACCGACGAAGGTGGGGTGATCAGCGAAAAACCTCCCGACGAGATCGTTGCCGTTGCCGAGACCGGTCGGTTGGATCCGATTCGACAGGAGGAGCAGACGGGCGTTCTCGATGCCACCGGCCGCCAGCACGAACACCTTCGCCGCCACCAAGAAGCTGGTGCCCGTGAGACAGGCCACGCGGAGATGGGTGACGGTCCTCGCGGTCTCTTCGGTTTCGATTTCGGTCACGTTGGCATTGAGGTACGTCGTGACGTTCTCCGCTCGGACAACCTCGTCCCGGTAGGTCTCGCCGAATCTCTTGAGCGGGTCGGGCGCTTCCTGCGTGACCGCCGTGATCACGGCGTCTGCGTTCACTGACAGCGGTGCGTATCGATCGAGCGTCTGCCAATAGCTCGCCTCCCAGTGGGAGGAGCTGAGCTGACAGATGGATCGGGCGCGCTCGTAGAAGGGTTCCAGCTCGGCCTTGCGGAACGGCCACCCACTGTGGGGAATCCAGTCGCGGGCCTCGAAGTCGAGATCAGTAAGCGGTCGGCATGCGCCATACCAGTGGTTCGTCGTCCCCCCGAAACAACGCAAGCGCGCCGTCCGGAGGGGGAGGGACGGAAGTCCGGTACTCTTGCCATCGGCGAGCGACTGGGTGTCTTCGTCGGGTCTGAATCCGCCGCTCTCCAGAAGACACACGCGAAACGGCCGACCGGCGAACTCGCGGGTCAGCGTAATCCCAGCCGCGCCGGCGCCGATGACGCAGACGTCCGTCTGAACGGTGGACCTGTCCGGTACGGAGCGGGCGTCAACGACCACTGGGCCGTCGCTCCGTCACTCAGCGAGGCTCTAGCGTCGGGTCGAGCGCCTCGCGAAGGCCGTCTCCCAGGGCGTTGATCGAGAGCACCGTCAGCAGGATCATCACTCCGGGAAACGTCGAGACCCACCAGCCGCTGCGCAGGTACTCCCGGCCGCTGCTCACCATGGCACCCCACTCCGGCGTGGGCGGCTGAACGCCCAAACCGAGGAACGAGAGGCCCGCGGCGACCAGGATCGCCGCCGCGACACCGAGCGTCGCGATCGCGATCACCGGAGTCAACGCGTTCGGAAGCACGTGGACCAACATCACTCGCGCATCGCGCCCGCCGGTTGCGCGGGCCGCTTCCACGTGGAGGCTGCTCTTGGCAGAGAGCACGCTCGCCCGTACAACCCGCGTGTAGTGCGGAACGTACGAGATGCCCACGGCAACCATCACGCTTGTCAGACCAGGCCCGAGTATGGCGATCACGGCCAACGCGAGGAGAATGCCGGGAAAGGCGAGCAGCACGTCCATCACACGCATGATGAGCATGTCACGCCATCCGCCGTGGAACCCGGCCAGCACCCCGAGGACGAGCCCACATGTCAACGAGATCCCGACTGACATGAGCCCGATCCGGAGGGAGAGTCGGGCGCCGTAGAGTACACGACTGAAGACATCACGGCCGAGGTGGTCACTGCCGAAGATCTGCTGCGCGCTCGGTGGTTCCAGGACCCTCGCCGAGTCGATCTTGATGGGATCGCGGGGCGCGACCAGCGGCGCCAGAGTCGCCAAGACCGCGACAAGGCTCAGGACCGCGCCACTCGCGAGCGCGACCCGGTCCCGTCGGAGGCGCCGAAGAGCCTCCAGCCAGGGGCCCCGGGGCGCCCGCGGCGCTCGGCAACAGAGGGCCGCCGCGGCCGGGCCTGCGGGCGCAGGCCATCCGGCACGACCTCGCTCACTCATGTCGCATCCGCGGATCCAGCGCAGCGCAGAGGACGTCGACGGCGAGGTTGACCAGGACGTACGTCGCACCCGAAATGAGAACGAAGCCCTGCACGACGGGGACGTCTCGATTCAGGATCGCCTCCACGGCGAGCCGGCCCAAGCCCTGTCGGGCGAACACGTTCTCGACGATGACGCTGCCGCCGAGCAGCGCGCCAAACTGCAGTCCGACGATCGTGACGACCGGGATCAGCGCGTTCCTCAGGGCGTGCCGTACCAAGAGGACCCGATCCGACAGGCCCTTGGCGCGGGCCGTCGTGATGTACGGCTGGGCGAGCGCCTCGCGGGTCTTGGCCCGCGTCACCAGACTGATGACCGCCATCGCCTGGATGCCCAACGTGAAGGCAGGGAGGATCAGACGCTCCGGGCCACCCTGACCCGTGGCTGGAAGCCAGCCCAGCCACAACGAGAACACGAAGATCAGAAGCAACCCCAGCCAGAAGGACGGCATCGAAACACCGACGAGCGAGAACGCAAGACTCGCTCGGTCGAGCCAGGTGCCGCGATGGTTGGCGGTCAGCATCCCGAGCGACAGCCCGAGCACGATCGCCAGACCAAGGCCCGTGATGGTGAGCTGAATCGTGCTCGGGGCCTGTTGAAGGAGTTCGTCGAAGACGGGACGGTTCGAGCGTACCGACCGGCCGAGGTCCCCGCGGATCAGGTTGCCCAGGAAGCGCACGTACTGAACGACGATGGGGTCATCCAGACCAAGCCGGGCGCGCAGCTCGGCGATGCGCTCGGGACGGTCCCCGGAGTCCCCGAGCATGACCAGAACCGGATCGCCGGGCAGCAGATGCAGCACGGCGAACGTGAGGATCGATACACCCAACACGACGGGAATCGCGGCGAGCAAACGGTGCCCCACATACCGCAGCACGGGGCTACAGTAGCCCACCGGGGCGGGCGCGGCAAAGCCACAGCTCTCACTGGTCCCACTGGGCGGCGCGACGACGTCCCCCCCAAGGCGTGGTCACGCTTCAGAAGGCCCTGAGCACTCACGCTGCGGCGGGCGGGCGCTGGCCGTTGCGGGCGTGACCTAGCCGTTACGGTGTAGACCCGTCCTCGCCGCCGCCCACCCGGATCGCTGCTCCCGCGGCTCTGACCGAACCCATCGCGCCGGCACCCATACCTGGTTGACCTGGAGGCGACGTGTGTCGCACGATGCGCGCGTTGGGCGACCCCGGCCGAACACGCGGGCGACGGAGATCCCATGGCGACGAACCCCTGGAGCTACACGAGTGGCACGAGCGACGTCCCCCTGCTCGGCCTCACCATCGGCGACATGTTCGACGAGACGGTGGCCCGGTACCCGGACAACGAGGCGCTCGTCTCCTGCCACCAGGAACTCCGATATACGTATCGCCAGCTCCAGGCCGAGGTCGACCGCTGCGCCCGCGCGCTCATCGCCCTCGGAGTGGACAAGGGCCAGCGGGTAGGAATCTGGGCGCCCAACTGCGCCGAGTGGGCCATCACCCAGTTCGCGACGTCGAAGCTCGGCGCCATCCTCGTGAACATCAATCCGAGCTACCGGCTCAACGAAGTCCAGTACGCGCTGAAGCAATCCGGCTGCGCCTGGCTCGTCACCGCGCCGCACTTCAAGGCCTCGGACTACACGGCGATGCTCCACGAGCTCGCGCCGGAGCTGGCAAGCAGCCAGCCCGGCTCTCTCGAGGCGGCTCGCTTCCCACACTTGCGCGGCGTGGTGCGGCTCGGCGCCGAGCCGGCGCCGGGGATGCTGGGCTGGAGCTCGCTGCTGGCGATGGCCGAGCGGGTCGGCGCCGACGAGCTGGCCCGCCGTCAGCGCCAGCAGGAGTTCGACGACCCCATCAACATCCAGTTCACGAGCGGAACCACCGGCTATCCCAAGGGCGCCACGCTGAGCCACCACAACATCCTCAACAACGGCTTCTTCACCACCGAGCTGCTCCGCTTCACCGACCGCGACCGGCTCCTGATTCCCGTACCGCTCTACCACTGCTTCGGCATGGTCATGGGCAACCTGGGCTGCATGTCCCACGGCGCGACCATGATCTATCCAAACGACGGCTTCGACCCGCTGGCCGTCCTAGAGGCCGCCCAGGCCGAGCGCGCCAGCGCGCTCTACGGCGTGCCGACCATGTTCATCGCCGAGCTGAACCATCCCGACTTCGCGAAATACGACCTCTCCTCGCTGCGCACTGGCATCATGGCCGGCTCCCCCTGTCCGGTGGAAGTCATGAAGCAAGTGCAGGCGCGGATGCACATGCGCGACGTGGCCTGCGCCTACGGCATGACGGAGACCAGCCCGGTGAGCACGCAGACGCGCATCGGGGCGCCGCTGGCCAAGCAGGTCGGCACGGTCGGCCAAGTGCACCCCCACGTGCAGATCAAGATCGTGGACCCGCAGACCGGCCAGGTGGTGCGGGTCGGCGAGCGCGGCGAGCTGTGCACGCGCGGCTACAGCGTGATGCTGGGCTACTGGGACAACGACGAGGCCACCCGGGCCGCGGTCGACGGCGCCCGCTGGATGCACACCGGCGACCTGGCCACGATGGACGAAGAGGGCTACCTCAACATCGTGGGACGGATCAAGGACATGATCATCCGCGGCGGCGAGAACGTGTACCCGCGCGAGATCGAGGAGTTCCTCTATGGCCACCCCAAGGTCCAGGACGTCCAGGTCATCGGCGTGCCCGACGAGAAGTACGGCGAGGAGATCATGGCCTGGGTGAAACTGCGCGAGGACCAGACCGCCACCGTCGAGGAGATCCGCGACTACTGCCGCGGCAAGATCGCCCACTACAAGGTCCCGCGCTACGTCCGCTTCGTGGACGCCTTTCCCATGACGGTCACCGGCAAGATCCAGAAGTTCGTGATGCGCGAGGAGAGCGTGACGCTGCTGGGTCTGGAGAAGGCCGCCGCCATCAGGATGGCCTAGAGGTTTCTCCCTCCCACCGCCCGAGCGTGCGCATCAGCGCCACCGCGTTCGAGGTGCGCCCCCGCTGACGCGTAGGTGGCAAGACGCATCGCTTCCGGCCGCTCTTCTATCGTGGGGGGGACGGCCGGGCTATCTCGTCGATGGCGCCGGCGTCCCGGTGACGTGCCTCGGGCAAGTGGATGTCCCAGCAGCGCACGCTGCAGAACCTGAGTTTCAGCCGTCCGGAGTTACAGGTCGACACTGAGCATCGATAGAACTTCGTCCCCATCAGGATCGGCGTCTTGCACACGGAGCACACTCCGAACTGTGTCGGCATCCTCGCCCCTCCCTCTCACTTGAGGAGCATCTCACGATTCCGCTTCGCCGGGTCCCCGAGGCCCAAGAAGACGAATCGGGGGGCGGCGCCGCCCCCGTCGAGTGGTGAGCCGTGAAGGAATCGAACCTTCAACCTGCTGATTGAGAGCTGGTTGCGGGCCCGAACTCCTCCGCACACAGGAGAGCCAAGACCACGAATCTTCTGCGCGGCCGCGTGATGGATGTTCGCCCGGGTGCGGTGGAGTTCGGTGGAGTTTGGCACTGGCATGTCACGGCGATTCTGCTGCCACGCACCGAGCCCCAGCGCCCACGTGCCCGCCTGACCTGACCCCAAGTTCGGCGCCCAGTTGAGAGCTCGATCAGGCCAACGCGCCGATTCGGGGCGAGTCATCATGGGGCGCCAGCTTCGCCGCCACCTTGTCGCCGTCGTATTGCGAATGACATGACGCTCCGGCCGCGGCCAGCTCCTCCAGGACCTCATGCCGGCGGCGGCCGGTTCGGATCCGCGTCGCGGTCACTTCACGGCGACGGCCAGAAGCGGTCGAGGCTGCATCCGCTCCGGCCAAGCGCGGAGGTGGTCGCTGGGCCCGGTGGAAGCGCACGCAGACGCAGAGCGCGGCGAGGGCAGCCGATCAGCCGCGCGTGACGGACTAGCGTCGGAAGACAAGGATCCCGTCTTGCTCGCTGAGGAGGGTGTAGCCCTTGTCGGGGAGGCGGGCGATCTCGTCCTCGAAGGAAGGCCCGGCCGGCCAGCGGTCGAGCCTGCGGTCGAGGATCACGTACTCCGCCCGGATCATCGGACCGGGCCCGAGGTCCGGGAAGAGATAGATGAACTCGCGATGCGTGAGATGAGGCAGGATGACGTGTTGCGTGGCGACCGCCGCCTCGCGTGGAAGGGCCTCGACGGTGGCGGCAAGCCTGCCGAGGTGAGGGGTCATCCGGTACTGGCGGAGGTGCCACGACTCGGGCTTCGCATGGAAGAAGAGCGACGCCGCCAGCAGCACGGCCGCCAGCCCACGGTGTCCGGCGAAGCGATCACGGGCCACGCTGGACGGCGCGACCAAACGAGCCGCTCCTCCCAGGGCCGCATAGAAGACGACCGGCACCAGCTCCAGCACGTAGTGGGACCCGATGGAGCTCTGCTGGGGCGTCGTCGACAGGAGGTTCTGGGCCAGGAAAGGGAGCGCCAGGAGCAAGCGCGCGGGCGCCAGGATCGGCAGGAAGGCGACAGGCCCGAAGAGGTGCACGAGGTAGACCAGCTTCCTGGCGACTAGCCACGATCCGCTGCCCAGCTGGTACCGGTCGTAGTACATGTAGCCCTGGGTGTTGAAGGCCGGGATTACCCAGAGGAAGCCCGCCGCCAGCCACACGGCGAAGCCCGCGCTCAGCGCGATACCGAGGGACCGCTGCCGGCCGGTCACGACGAGGTAGAGCCCCACGGCGATCCCTGCGGCCGGCATGTTCTCCTTGCAGAGCCCGGCCAGCACGAGGAAGGTCACCATCGGTCCCCATCGTCTGCGCTCCATGAAATGGAAGGCGAGCAGCAGGAGCACCGGCACGAACGCCGTGGGGTGGTAGTCGGTCCGGTTCGCGTTGCGAAGCGGCCGATAGAGTAGGTACAGGAGCGGGAAGAGGGGACCCAACACACTGCCGGGAAAGCTCGCGCGTGCCAGCCAGTAGAGCGGTACGGCGCCGAGCGCCAGGACGAGCCCCTGGGCCACCAGCGGGATCAGCGGCGAGGGAACGACCTGATAGAAGGGAACAAGGACGAGCTGGAGCGGGTCGAAGTGGTCGCCAAGGAGAATGGTATCGCCCTTGAGCGACGAGAAGAGCAGGCGCCCGTGGGTGGTGTTCCAGAGGGCCTGGTCGAAGATGCCGAGATCGAAGCCCGTCTGAAAGGTCCGGTGGCGGCGGACGGCGACGGTGATCAGCACGCTCGCCGCCAGCGCGATCAGCCCGTAGAGGGCGACGGGCGTGACCGCCAGCCAGTCGCCGAGAGTCCCGAGGAGTCGCGTGCCGGCGAGCGGGCCGGGATTCCGGTCACGCGCGAGCCGACGCCTCAGCCCGAGAAGGCAAAGGAAGCCCGTGACCCACCCGCCCAGGGTCGCCACGTCGACCGTGATGCGCGGGCCCCGGTAGACGAAGCCGCCGCTCAGGAAGAGGAGCGCCAGGCCAGCGAGGTACCCGTTCAGGAGCCAGTCGAAGGTGCGAGAAGCGAGCGTGCGCGCAGGGAGCGGCGCCTCACGACGCGTAGGCAGTCGCCTCCTTCAGAGGATCCTCGGTGGCTTGCCTGGGCCCATCTCCGGCTTCCCGAGGACGCCACCCGATGATGCGCCCCAATCGGGCGAGCGTCCCACGGGAATCCTCGGGGTCGGGGTGCCCCCTGTCAAGTTACTCGCCCTCCCGCCAGGCTGGAACCGCGGACCCGCCGCACCGGACGATTGGGCCGCAACTGCTCGCCCGGAAAAACGAATCGGGGGGCGTCGCCGCCCCCCGATCGAGTGGTGAGCCGTGAAGAAATCGAACCTTCAACCTACTGATTAAGAGTCCCAGCCGGCCGCGACGCACCACACGCGATCCACAGCCATCAGCACGTCGGATCAGGAAAGGATCATGAGGTGACCTGCTCATACCCCGCTATGTCTCGCGGTGAGTTGGAACCGCTCTGGAACCATGCCCGCCTGTTCCTGGACGAGCGGCGTCGACCACCGGGACCGCAGGGATCTAGTTCGGTGGGGCGGGACGGACATCAGGGCGAAGGGGGGCTCGACCCGTCGTAGCCGCTCATCGTCCGGCCGAATGGCGACGGGACGAGTCCCTCCGATGAAGAGCTGTTGTGAGACATTAGCCTCACGTCTGCTGGGCTATGGTGATGCGATGTGAGGAATAGCGACCGTGAACGAGACATAGCACGGCTTCGTGAGGCGATTGAGCGCCTGCATTCGCCACGGCTGCAGATGGCGCTGATCGTGGCACTGGCAGGAGCGGCCGGCTTCTTCGCCTCGTTTGCGTTGCTCCATCTCGGGGTCAAGTTCCTGTGGCTCCGATATCCGCTTGCCGTCGCAACCGCATACCTGACGTTCCTGCTGCTCCTCTGGTGCTGGCTGCGCCTGAAGAGGGACGATCTGCTCGAGAGTCTCGACGTTCCCGGCTCTGGCCCGGGCTCACACTTTCCGGGCGGAGACGCCACCCCAGAGAATGTCTGGCGGGCTGGAGGTGGTCGTTCGGGAGGCGGCGGGGCATCTGCCTCGTTTGGCGAGGGTCTGGGAACGGTGGACTCTTCCCCAGGCGCGAGTTCGCCACTGTCTGGAGAGAGTTCCACCACCCCGGAGGGTCCCGACTTGCCCGATGCCGAGAATCTGGCCGGGATCGCGGCTCTCGTGGCGTTGGCGGCGGCTGCGTGGGTTGCTGTCTGGATGACGCTGGCCGCGCCGGCGTTTCTCGCGGAGCTCTTGCTGGATACAGCGCTCGCCGCCGGCTTGTATCGCCGGCTCCGTGCTGTCGAGGAAGGTCGCTGGCTTCGAACAGCCATGCGCCAGACCGTGTGGCCGTTCGTCTGTGTGGCGTTGGCATTCGCACTCGCTGGAGCCCTGATGCAAACCTACATGCCGAGCGCCCACTCGATCGGTGAGGTCATCCGCCGCGTCATCGAGAACCGGTAAGGGGACGCCACCACGCCGGATACTTGCGGCCGAGCTCGGCCAGTACTGGCAAGCGCTGGGATGGGTGGCAAGGATCTCGGAAAAACGAATCGGGGGGCGTTGCCGCCCCCCGGTCGAGTGGTGAGCCGTGAAGGAATCGAACCTTCAACCTACTGATTAAGAGGTGGTCGCGGACCCGAACTCCTCCGCACTCAGACGATCTAAGCGTACGTATTTCCTGCGAAGCCGCCTAACCGATGTTCGCCTGCGTGTGCTGGAGTTCGGTGGAGTTTGGCACTGGCATGTCACCGAAGATTCCACCACCGGGCGGCCTGGGGCCATGCCGGCCTGCTCCAAGACATCGGCCCCTCCGACTGGGAGTTCAGTCTGGCCACGCGCCGATTCAGGGTGAGCTTCCACGGGACCAGCGCCGCATCCGCCCCGTCCAGCCAGAAGATCACGCCAATCCCCCGGCGGGACTTGCCAGCGCCGAGGCGGCGTCGCTCGAGGGCCGGGTGGCGGGCGGGCCAGCCCGTGCGTCGTCTCCGCTCGGCCCGGCTCAAGGGATTCCGGGCCTTCCCGCGCCGACCTCCGGCCGTCCTTGCCGCTCCCGCCGGTGCCGCGCTATGGTTCCCGCGGCGGCCGAGGGGCGGGCCGGGGTGACATTCCTCGCGGCGATCATGTTCGTGGACACGGTCCGGTCCACCGAGCGCGTCACCGCGATTGGGGATGCAAGGTCAAACCCGCATACTGGAACTCAGGGACGATCCGGTCCAACAGCAACGGTGGTGTAGCGGGCTTGACGTCGTCGGCCTCGGTGGTTAGAGATAACCGTCATGATCACGGGCCCCATCATCGCGGAGACTGCGGCGCTGGTCGGAGACCCGGCGAGGGCGACGATGATGTCGGCGCTGCTCGATGGCCGGGCCCTCACCGCGAGCGAGCTCGCCCTGGCGGCGCGGATCACACCGCCAACCGCCAGCGCCCATCTCGCGAAGCTGACAGCGGCGGGCTTGCTCTCGGTCGCCCGGAGTGGGCGGCATCGCTATTTCCGGCTGGCCTCGCCGAAGGTCGTGGAGATGATCGAGGGGATCGTCGCCGTCGCCCTCGAGAAACGGCCGCGATACCCCCCGCTATCCGATGAGGCCCGCGCGCTGAATGCAGCCCGCATCTGCTACGACCACCTGGCGGGCCGTCTCAGCGTCGATCTCACCGATGTCTTCGTCGCCCGCAAGTACGTCGCGCTCGAAGACGAAGGACCTTTGGCCTTCCGGAATATCACCGCTGTCGTGGACAAGTCGGCACGCTGGTCGAGGTGCTCGCGGGTGGCACGGCCTTTGGAGGCCGAATTCAATGATCGTGACGAACGTACATGGAATCGGTTGGGGTACGCCCCGATCAAATCATGGTGTTGCACTACGAGCCTGTTGCGAGGTAGTCGCAGTGAGTATCCGGGCGGTCATGTCAGACGCCGGCTGGACGGTTAGCACGGCGCTTCGAACGTGGCGCACTGCGCGCACACGGAGTCGATGAGGTCGCGCATCGACTGGGAGCGTTCGATCTCGGGGCGATCGAGGTACCAGCCGATCAGCGCCATACCACGGATGAGCAGGAACATGGGGAGCAGTGCCCAAGCCTCGCCGGGCATCCCACGGGTGGAGCGATACCCAGCCAGGAAGGCGCGCTCGGCGGCAGCAAAGTGCGGCGTAGACCGATAGCGATAGAGCGCGACCGCCGCCTCGTATTGGTGCCAGCCGAATCCGGCGTCGTCGAAGTCGATCACGATCAGGCGCTCACCTTCGACCAGGACATTCCAGGGATGCAGGTCCGCGTGGATCAGGCTGTAGGTAGCGGGATACTGCCCGTAGCGCTCTAACGCGCCGCGGATGCGCCCGCGCGTATCGAGCAGCAGCCGGCGCTCGGCGCTGGACAGGGTGGGGTGCGTCCAGAATGGACCCCAGAACGGCGCGTCGCCCATCAAGCCATCGGCGTCGAAAGAGTGCCGGGCAAACGTCGCCGGCGGTTGCCAGCCGCTCGACTGATTGTGGATCGACGCCGCGATGACGCCAAGCTGGCTGAAGTAGCCTTCGAGCGTGAAGCCATCGTTGGTGTGCTCCAAGATGCCGGCAAGCAGCTCGCCCTCGATCCATCGCGCCATCCCGGCATGGCGGTGTTCCCCGGTGCCAGGGACGAACACTGACAGGTAGTCACGCCCATCGCGGGTGGCCACGGGCTCCGGCACGATGATGCCCGCCCCTGCCAGCGCGCGGGTCCACGTGCGTTCCGAGTTCAGCTCGTCAAGCGTGTGATAGCGCGGGCGGTGCAATCGCAGCACGTACGAGGCGCCGTCATGCAGGTCCGTGACGCGAAAGGTGACGTTTTCGGACAACGAGATGAGCGCGATCTCCCCCGGTTCGATTGGGAACTGCTTGAGGACGTCCAGCGCGACCGGCGAGTATGCCGCCCCGGCCGCCGCCCTATCCATGGATCTCGGCGAGCGTGGCGTCGAAGGCATCGAGAAACGCCTCCGCATGCTCCTGAGCGAACACCAGCGGCGGACGAATCTTCACCACGTTGGCGAAGGCGCCAGCGTTGCCGGTGAGGAACCCCTTGTCCTTGAGGCGATTGACGACCTCGATCGCCATATCCTGATCGGGTGTCTTGCTGTCCTGGTCCGCTACCATCTCGATGCCGATGAAGAGCCCGTGACCACGAACGTCGCCGATCGCCGCACAGCGTGCCTTACGCTCGACGAGCGCCTGTTTCAGCGCGGCGCCGACCGTGGCGGCGTTCTCGCGCAGCTTCTGCCGTTCGATCTCGTCCAGCACCGCCATCCCAACCGCCGCCTGCAGCGGGCTCGATGCGAAGGTGTTGAAGTAGCGTGTCGCGGCACGATATCTGTCGATCAGCGACCTGCTGGCAGCGGTGGCCGCTAGAGGCAGGCCGTTGCCCATGGGTTTGCCGGTGACGACGATATCCGGCGTGAACCCGGTGACCTCGTACCCCCACCAGCATCCGGTGCGGCAGTAGCCGGCCTGCACCTCGTCGGCAATCACCAGTCCGCCAGCCGCGCGCACTATCTCCGCCGCCCGCGCCATGAAGCCGTGCGGTACGTCGGGCAGGCCCTCGTTGGCAAAGATCGAGCAGACGATCAGGCCGGCAAAGCCCACGCCCTCCGCTTCGAAGCTGCGAATGGTCCCTTGCAGCCGGTCGAGATGCGCATCGGCGAGTTCGGACTCGCTCGCGCCCGGCACGAGCGGGCGAAACAGCTCGGGGAAGGAGATGGCGCGCACGTCGCTGCCCGCGGGCTGATCGAGTGGCGCCCGGTTCAACCTGGCGACCGCCTCGCTGTTGCCGTGATACGTGGCGTTGGTGCAGACAATGCCGCGCTTGCCGGTGGCAAGCCGCGCCATGCGCAGGGCGACCTCGACGGCCTCGGTTCCAGAACAGCTGAACACCACGCTCTCGATCGGGGCGGTGTGGAGGCTCGTGAGGCGTTCGGCAAACTCGACGATGCCCTCGTGCAGATAGCGGCTGTGGACGTTGAGCGTGCCCTGCTGGCGGACCATGGCCTCGACGACGTGCGGATTGGCGTGACCCACGCAGGGCACGTTGTTGTACATGTCCACGTAGCGCCTGCCGTCGACATCAAACAAGTAGATGCCATCGCCGCGGACGATGTGCAGTGGCTTCGTGTAGAAGAGCCGCGCGCCGGCGCCTAGCGCCTGCTCACGGCGTGTGACGAGCTCGCTGTAGGACATCGGTCACCTCCCATTCCCTCCGGCGGTCTGACAGTTCATGTAGCGTGCTCTACTGCACAATAATGGACTTCTGCGAGAGAGGCGCTCCCGCGAAAAGACACCGGCACAACTCCGCCGGCAGTAAGCCTGCCGGCGGAGCGGGGGGTTGAGGCAAGCTGCCTGGGAGCCATAGTGATGGATGTGCGGAGTGTCCTCCGACCGCGAGCCGCTACTCCACCTTCTCAGTGCCCTGCATCGCCGGACGGCTAGGGTCCACGATGTAGCGGATGCGTGGAAGCGTCAGGTCGCACACCGTGGCGGTGGCCGCGACGGGATACACCGGCTCCAATCCCCTGCCATCCACGCCTCCGCCGCGAAGGCGTCCAATTGCGGGCGGACCCGGTCGGCGCGGCAGAAGGTGTATTCCGGGTCCACCTGCACCAACCGCGGCCGCTCCTGCCTATCGGCGTGCACCCGAGCGAGATGCATGTTCGCGGTGTATTGCACGTCCCCACCGGAGATTGCCTGCGGGTCGAGCGCATAGGAACAAGCGGGTGTTGAAGAGTGCCGGACTCCCGCTCCACTTTTCCCCCCATGGGCTTCGGCACACCTTCGCCTCGTTGCTGCTCCAGCAGGGCGAAAGCCCGGCCTATGTCCAGCGGCAGCTGGGCCACGCCTCGATTCAGCTCACGGTGGACACCTACGGGCGCTGGCTCCCGATGGGCAACCAGGCGGCCGTGGACCGACTGGACGAGCCAACTGGTAGCAAAATGGTAGCAAAAACAGAATCGGGGGATCCCGGTGTCCCGGAACCCCCCGATTTGAATGGTGAGCCGTGAAGGAATCGAACCTTCAACCTACTGATTAAGAGGTGGTTCCGGGGCCGAACTCCTCCGCACTGAGGAGAGCTAGAACCACGAATCTTCTGCGCGGCCGCGTGATGGATGTGCGCCTGCGTGTGGTGGAGTTCGGTGGAGTTTGGCACTGGCATGTCACCGCGGATTCGAGCCTCCCAAGAGGAAACGACCGGCGGCTCCGCCGGCTGGTCGCGAAGGTCCTCCATACGATCGAGGCGCGCCCTCTCCCAAGAATTTGTCTCTCTCTCTCTCTCTCCCTCTCTCAGAACCGACGGCCCGCCAGAGTAGCGTCCCGTCGACCCGCAGGGTACCACGCTAGAACGGCCCGGGCCTTCCCAGCATCCCCCGAAGGAGGTCGGCTTGGCCGATGTGCTCGTAGTTGTGGGTGAGCGGGAGGTACACGAGACAGTAGCCTCGGGTCATCCCGGCCCACAACTCCTGGATACGTGAGGCCAGCGGGCCGGCAAGCATCCCCTCGTCGACGATGGCCCGCCCGAGTTCCTTCGGGCTAATCACGGTGTCCAGGGTGTCTGGCGTCAGCACGCCCACGACCGCAGCGGTCCGCTCCCCCACGGCCGCCCAGTAGGCCTGAAGCGCGCCCAGGTCGATCGTCTCGCAGAGCTGGTCGACCTCGGCCATAGTCATGCCCTCACCCATGTCGCGTCGCGCGACCTTGAGCCGCCTGGCCCAGGTGGCGTCGAGAACCTGCGGTCCAGTCGCAACCAGCAGGTTCACGGCGGTGTCCTCCGCGCGAGCCATGTGCCAGAGAAGCCACGCCAGGGGGTTGGTGGCGGGATGGACGTGTCCGCGGACCTGCTCGTCGGTCAGCCCTTCCGTCAGTCCATCGACCCGCGTGTGCATGCGGACGTGGCGCGCGAGGAACATCTGGGTCGCCTCCATGACTCGACCTCCTGGGGCAACGGCTTGATCCACCTGCCACCCCCGCTACGAAGCATCGGTTTGCCTCATCAGCCCTGGACACCAGAGAACTCAGCCCGCCTGCCCGAGTGCCGCCTCAGCCTTCTCCAGCCAGAAGCCCATGTCCATCTCGCGGTACATGGTCATTGCGGTGGTGAGGTGCTCGCGGGCTCTCGCTCGATCGCCTGTCTGGAGGTAGTGCTTGCCAAGGCCGAGGTGGCAGTGGGCCAGCTCCGGACGCATCGACAGCTCCGTCGCGAGGTCAAGCAGTCGACCCCAATCCAAGAGCGCCTCCTCGCTCGGAGGCTGTTTCCCCTGGAGGGCGAGCGCTTCGGCGCGAAGCCGGCCGAGGGGCACGTGGTAGGCGCGCGCGCCGTCCATCGTCGCGAGCGCGAGTCCTCGCGCGGCTGTCGCCTCCGCTTCCTGAAGGAGGCCGGCGGCCAGATACGCGCCTGCCAGCATGACCCCGTACCGGGTCGTAATCTTCACCTGCGGCCCGAGCGTGTCACCCATGCGCTCCAGCGCACGCCTCAGTGCGCTCATGCCCTCATCGCGCTGGCTCAGCAAGAGGTGGGACAATCCGAGCCCCAGTCCGTTAGGACCTCTGGACCTCTCGCTGGCAAGCCCGTGCTCGAACGCGCGCGCGGCGGCTTGGATGTGGCCCCGCATCAGGAGGACGTAGCCGGCGTGCGCCCCGGCGAGCCCCTGGCTCGGCGGGTGGCGCAGCTCGCTCGCGATGCGCTGGGCCTCGCCCGCCGCGGCGAGGGCGGGACCGAACTCGCCGAGCGCCGCGTACGCCTCGGCCTCCCAGGCGCGAATGCTCGCTCGGATGGGAAGCACCAGCCCGGCAACTTCCGCGTCAACCGGCACCGTCGTGAACAGGCTCACGCCGGCGTCGAACTCCTGGATGGCATCATGGAAGCGTCCGCGGGCGAGGGAGGCGGCCCCCACGAGGAACTGCGCATAGCTCCGCGTCCGGAGGTCATCGGGAGCCGCCAGCGCAAATGCCTCCCGCGCCCGCTCGATCGCCTCCTCCAGATGGCCCGGTCCCGACCACAGCATCCACAGACCCTGGGCCTCTTTTACGCGGATCTGGGCGAGCCGCTCGCGGTCATTCAGCGCCCGCGCCAGCGCGTCGGCTTGGACCATCAGCTTTTTGTACCCTTCGAACTTCTCCTCGAATTGACTGGATTCGTGGCGCGCGGTCAGGAGCTCGAGATAGGCATCCAGTTTCAGTGTCAGGTCAGCATCGTCGCCCTGTTGGTCCAGGGCGCGGATCGCGGTCTCGTAGAAGCCGACGCCGCTCTCGTATCGCGCTTCCGCGATGGCCCGTCGCCCGGCGAGATGGAGATACTGCGCGGCGCGGGCCCACTCCTCGCCCTTCAGCGCATGGTGGGCGAGGCGCTCCGCGTACAGCGAGAGGCGGCCGTGGCCCGCGTGCTCCATGGCGGCCAGGACTCGCGCGTGCAGGGCGCGCCGCCGGTCGTGGAGCAGGCTTCCGTAGGCCACCTCGTGGGTCAGCGCGTGCTTGAACGTGTACACCGGCTCGGGGAACACGCTCGTCTCGTACAGGAACTCGGCGGCCTGGAGGTGCGCCAGTCCGCGCCGAAGGTCCTCCTCGCGCATCTCGGCGACCGCCTGAAGCACGGCCTCGGGCACGTCCTTCCCGATGACCGCGGCGGTCTGGAGGAGTCGCTTCTCCTCTGGCGGCAGTCGGTCGATCCGCGCGGCCAGCACGGCCTGCACCGTAGCCGGCACCTGGATGGCGGTGGTGGGTCCGCCCAATCGGTAGGCGCCTCGGCCGCCGACGAGTGCGCCCGTCTCGACCAGGGTGCGGGCGCTCTCCTCCAGGAAGAACGGATTCCCCTCGGTGCGCTCAATCAGGAGTCGAGTCAGCGGCTGAAGGCTCGGTTCGTCCCCGAGCAGCGCCCGAAGGAGCTCCGCGGCACTCTCCGGGGGCAGGGAGTCCAGGCGGAGTTGCGTGTAGTAGGTCTTGCGGCCCCAGCGGTGCTCGTACTCCGGGCGGTAGTTCACGAGGAGCATCAGCCGCGTCGCCGGGAGGCTCTCGACCAGGCCGTCCAGGAGCCCTTGCGTCTCGTCGTCGATCCAATGGAGGTCTTCGAAGACGACAAGGACCGGCCGATCCTGGGCCTCCCGCAGGAGAAGCCGTTTGAGCCCGTCCAGTGTGCGCTGCCGACGCTGGGGTGCGTCGAGCGTCCGCCAGGCGGCCTCCTCGACCGGCACCTCCAGGAGCGAGAGGAGGGACGGCAACAGCGGCTCCAGCGCGCGGTCCAGCGTCAGGATCTTCCCCGTCACCTTCTCCTGTATCCTCCGGGGTTCATCCAGAACCTCGACCTGGAAGTAGCCCTTGAGGAGGTCGATGACCGGCAGGTAGGGAGTCGCCTTCCCGTAGGAGCTGGACCCCGCCTCCACGATGAGCCACCCGTGGGTCCGGTGGGAGTGCGTCACCTCCCAGACCAGTCGCGACTTCCCGACGCCTGGCTCCCCGACGAGGGCGACCACCTGACCGGATCCCGCAGCCGCTCGACCGATGGCCTGGCGCACCTGTTCCAGCTCCGCCGTCCGGCCGATGAACCGGGTGAGGCCGCGGGCCGCCGCCACGTGCAGCCTCGAGCGAAGTGGCCCGGCTCCTGTCATCTCATAGAGGTCGACCGGCGCGCTCAGGCCCTTGACCGGCACCGGGCCGAGCGGCGTGACCGCGATGAACCCTTCCGCGAGACGGAGCACGTCAGCGGTCAGAAGGGTCGTGTCGGGCTTGGCCAGCTGCTCCAGGCGCGCGGCCAGGTGCGTCGTCTGACCGACCGCCGTGTAGTCCATCCGCAGATCGCTGCCGATGGCGCGCACGACCACCTCGCCCGAGTTCAGGCCGATGCGGACCTGGATCACGACACCGTGACGCCGCCGTACCTCCTCGGCATCGCGACGAATCGCCGCCTGCATGGCGAGGGCGGCGTAACACGCCCGCACGGCGTGGTCCTCGTGGGCCACCGGCGCCCCGAAAAGCGCCATGATGCCGTCGCCCATCACCTGGTTCACCGTCCCCTCGTACCGGTGGACGGCTTCCATCATCCGCTCGAGCACCGGATCCAGGAGCTTCCGCGCGTCCTCGGGGTCCCGGTCGGCCAATAGCTCCATCGAGCCCTTGAGGTCCGCGAAGAGGACCGTTACCTGCTTGCGTTCGCCCTCGAGGGCGCTCTTCGAGGTGAGGATCTTCTCAGCGAGGTGCTTGGGGGTGTACGTCTCGGGTGAGACGTACCGGGTGTGTGTCGAGACCGGCCCCGTAACAGCGTGAGCGCATTCCGAGCAGAACTTGGCCTCCGGAGAGACCTGGGTGCCGCAGTTCGGGCACGTCCGCTCGAGCGGAGCGGCGCATTCCTCACAGAACTTTGCCTGGGAGCGATTGTCATGCTGGCACCGGGGACACTGCATACCGGGCCCCTCTCCCTTGGCGGAGCGCGGCCAGCGTAGCACGGCCAAGCCACAGGCCACCCTGCCCCCAGTCTGCACGACGGTCCGTCCACCAGTCGCCTGGCGCCGACGAGTGCCACAAATCTCGTGAGACTTCACACTTAGTCGGGGGCCCGATACCTCGCGATCCTAGAGCGGCCAAAGAACCGCGCTACTGGTCAGGATGGTAGCGGGATGGTCGCAAAGACAGGATCAGGGGGCGCCGGTTACCCGGCAACCCCCTGATTTTGATGGTGAGCCGTGAAGGAATCGAACCTTCAACCTACTGATTAAGAGGTGGTCGCGGACCCGAACTCCTACGCACTCAGGAGCGCTAAGGCTACGAATCTTCTGCGTAGCCGCGTGATGGATGTGCGCCTGCGTGTGGTGGAGTTCGGTGGAGTTTGGCACTGGCGTGTCACCGACGCTCCGGATGTGACGGGGCCCGGGCGCGAGGAGCCCCGGCCTCGCCGACTGCGACGGCGGCTGGCTCGAGGGCGAGGCCCAGGAGCGACGTCAAGCGCCGTGAGGCGACCTGTTCTCGTCTCACGGTGCCTTCGCGTGAATTGGAGCCGGCCTGGAACCAGAATCCGACGCCATACGCCTTCCCGGGGACATCGCCACCCGACGGAAGCAGCCCGCGCTCCGTGGGGCTCGGTCACGGCGCTGGGTGGCCACAGATCCAACGCCCTGAGACGGAGCGAGCCGTCTGCCACCTCGAGGACTCGCATGCCGCGCCCTCACCGGCCGGGCCGCCCGCCTGGCAGTGCGGGGCGACCAGCAGAAGTGCGTCCGGTCGTCAGCAAGCTTTCCCCTTCTGTGGGCGCCGTGCCACCATGGCCCATGGGTGGTTCCGCTCCTCATCCAGCATTGGAGGTCCTATGGCTGCGATTCTTCGAGGGCGATCGATGCGGACGGCGTTACCCGTCTCCGTTCGGATCAGCACGCCGGACATCGAGATCTTCGATCTCGGCAGGACAGTCGATCGGGTCGCCCTGCAAAAGGGCACTCACCGTCTCATCGTCGGACGGCTCATGGGCGGGTGCTGTTGGAGCTTGCTGCGGGCACGCCTCAAAGATGGATTCGTCGTCGGGATCGAGGTCGAGCGGTGCAAGGACTCGGCGCCCGTCGACAAGCGGATCGCCGGTGTCCTGCAGCGCGCGGTACGCACGCTCGCTCGGCGAGCGCATCGCGGCGCTCAACCGGTCCCGATCCGGGAATTCCTGAACCCCACCGCGATGAAGCGGATCGCGTCGAATCTCGTGGTCGAGCACTGCTTCGAGGTCTGTATCACCACGATAGGCGCACCCGAACCACGGGAGAAGTGCTACCTCTGCTGTGCCACCATCTGGTTCATCGAGACCGGCGGCCCCAGACCGAAACGGATCACCCGGTGGTGCCTTCCGTTCTAACGTCCGCTGCGGATATGCGTCGCGTGGGGACGCGGTCGGCATCGCTCAGCCGAGGTTCGAGAACACCTTCGGGACGTCGTCATCCTGCTCGAGCGCATCCACGAATTTCGGGATCAAGGTCGAGTCTGGCGCGAATCATTACGCGATCGTCGGGACTATCGCGATCTCCACCGTCATGCCGATCGGAACGAACCACTGTGTGGAGACAAGGGAAGAGACGGTCATTCAGCTCCACGGGATCGGTCCGTGGGACGTCACGTACGTCAATCCGGAGGACGATCCGCGGAAGCGATAGCGCGCGGGGGCCTTGGCGTCGCTTGGGCCAACTTCGCGGTGCAACCAAAGGCGCTTCGCGCCGCGGCTGACGGCAAGCGTTGATGTGACTCCCGTCCGTCTAGAACGTGCTGGGGGTGCCGCTCGCGGCGGGGATCCTCTATCCGGTGCTGGGTCCCCTGCTGAGCCCGATGGTCGCGAGCGCCGCGATGACGTTCAGCTCGGTCTCGGTGATCGCCAACGCGCTCCGCCTCCGCCGCGCGCGGCCCTCTCAGCCGAGGGCGGGGTTCTGCCAGGCTTCTCCCGACTGGCGCGTCCGGCCGGGATCGGCTAGAGTCCCGCCGTCCCGGCGAGACCTTGGCCGGGTCAACGGGCGCGTTCGAGCGGCACTCCTGAGCGAGTAACGAGGGTCCGGCCAGGGCGCCGGCCCTCGATCGGTCATATAGAGACCTCCAAAAAGGCCTGTGCCCCCAGGTGGGAGGTGCATATGATCCCGTCGAGCCTCGGCCGTTACACCCGCCGCGACTTCCTCAGAACCAGCGCCCTGGCCGTGACCGGCCTCGGGCTCGCCGCTCGACCGGCCTGGGCCGAGCCGCCGCCCGAGGTGCGGACGCTCAAGCTCAGCAAGGAGCCCTACGCCTGCCTCGCGCCCCAGTACGTGGTCGATGAGTTCCTGGCGGCCGAGGGCTTCGCGCGGCGTGCAGCGCGTGGACGTTGGCGAGGGGTCGACGTTCAAGCTCATCGTCAAGGGCGAGCTCGACTTCATGCTCGATACGTCCTGCTCGATCGTCACCAATATCGACGCCGGTGAGCCTGTCGTCACGCTCGCCGGGCTTCACGGCGGGTGCTTCGAGCTGTTTGGGACCGACCGGGTCCGCTCGATCCGTGACCTCAAGGGGAAGACGGTCGGCCTCCTGTCGGAGGATGCCCCGGAACGCATCCTGGTCTCGGCGATGGCCGCCTACGTGGGGCTCGACCCCCGGCGGGACATCAAGTGGGCGGCTCATCCCTTCGAGGAGACGAAGCGGCTCCTGGCCGAGGGCAAGCTGGACGCCTACATGGCCTTCCCTCCGGAGCCGCAGGAGCTCAGGGCGAAGCGGATCGGTCGGGTCATCGTCAACACGACGACGGATCGGCCCTGGTCGGAGCATTTCTGCTGCATGGCGGTCGGGAGCCGCGAGTTCGTCGGGAAGTATCCCGTGGCCACGAAGCGCTTCCTGCGCGCGATCCTCAAGGCAACCGATCTCTGCGCCCGCGAGCCCGACCGGGTCGCCCGCTACCTCGTCGACAAGGGCTATACGACGAATCTCGAGTACACCAACCAGACCCTCCGGAATGTCACATACACGAAGTGGCGGACGGACAGCCCCGAGGCGACGCTCCGCTTCTACGCGCTGCGGCTCCGCGACGTCGGCATGATCAAGGCGACCCCGCAGAAGATCCTCGCCCAGGGCACCGACTGGCGCTTCCTCAACGAGCTGAAGAAGGAGATGAAGGGATGATTCGCCGGCGTCAGTTCCTGAAGGCGGTCGCGGCCGGCTCCACGGGATTCGTGCCGCTCGCGCCGCGGCTCACGGTGGCCGGGCCGCCGCCTGAGACGACCACGGTGAGGCTGTTGCAAATTGCTAGTGCTTGTCAGGGACCGCTGCACGCAGCCGAAGAGCTCTTGCTGGCCGACGGATTCACCCATGTGGAGTACGTCAAGACAGAGTTGGCCTCCGTCTTCAAACCCCTGGCCTCTGGCGAAGCGCACTTTGCCCTGTATTTCGGCGCCGACCTAGTCAGGCAGATCGACGCCGGCGACCCGATCGTGACGGTGGCGGGTCTCCATGTCGGGTGCTTCGAGCTCTTTGGCGGCCCCGGCGTCCGGACTGTCAGAGACCTGAAGGGCAAGACGGTCTCCACACCAGGGCTAGAAAGCCCCCAACAGAAGTACATCGCCAGCATGGCGGCATACGTGGGAGTGGACCCGCAAAAAGACATCAACTGGGTGGCCCATGGCTCGGCGGAAGCCGCCCAACTCCTCGCGGCCGGGAAAATTGATGCTCTGATGGGGTTCGCGGAGCTCGCGCAGGAACTTCGAGCCAAGAAGATCGGCCACGTTGTGGTCAACAGCACCATCGACCGGCCGTGGTCGCAATACTTCTGCTGCATGGTGGTTGGAAATCGAGAGTTCGTCCAGAGGTCCCCGGTCGCCACGAAACGCACAGTGCGGGCCATCTTGAAGGCGAATTCCATCTGCTCGTTAGAGCCAGACCGGATCGCGCGGCTCCTCGTAGCCAAGGGCGTCGCAACCAGCTACGACTACACCCTCCAGACGATCAAAGAGCTTCCTTACGCGCGGTGGCGTGAGTACCAGCCCGAAGACACGATACGTTTTTACGCTCTTCGCCTCCATGAGGCGGGCATGGTCAAGTCGAGCCCGCAGAAAATCATCACCCAGGGGACCGACTGGCGGTCCTCAACGAGCTGAAGAAGGAGCTGAAGGCGTAGGGGAAAACGAGCTGAATCGGAAACTGAAAGGCTAGGGGAAGGAAGGTTCGTGACAGCTGAAACCCGCACGTCGGACCCTCGCCGTGATCATCGGAGATGGCCAGTTTGCCCCCGCGTTGCCGCGGTGGCTGCCCTCGTGCTGCTCCTATGGCCGGCCCCTGGTAGTGCCCACCAGGCGAAGGAAGGCGGCCGACTCGCGAAGATCGGCCCGGCACCGGAGTTCACGTTGACCACGACGGAGGGCGGTCGCCTGTCGCTCGGCGACCTGCGCGGCAAGGTGGTCGCGGTCACCTTCATCTATGCCACGTGCACGGACACCTGTCCGCTCCTCACCGACAAGATGGTTGGGATGCAGAAGCGGCTCGGTCGTGACTTCGGTCCGAAAGTCCGGTTCGTGTCGATCACGGTGGATCCCGAGCGCGACACGCCCCAGATCCTCGCGCAGTACGCGCGGAACCACAGTGTCGACCCGGTGGGTTGGGCCTTCCTCACCGGCACACCGAGTGAGATCCGAGACGTCGGACGACGGTATGGAATCTATGCCAAGAAGACCGACCGGGGCGATGTCGACCATACTGTCCTGACCTCGATCGTCGACCAGCACGGGATTCTCCGCGTCCAGTACCTCGGCATTCGCTTCGACCCCGAGGAATTCCTGCGGGACGTCCGGAGCCTCCTGCGCGAAGCGAAGGCTCCATGATCCGCTGGCTCCCCCGGCTGGTTGCCCGCCTGCCACTGAGCGTCCACGGGAAGCTCCTGTTCGCCTTCCTGGCGATCGTCGGCCTGCTGATCGCGGTCGGCGCGGTGGGCCTCCAGGTGCTGAGCGGCGTGAACCGGCGCGCCGAGGACATGGTCAAGCTTCAGCGCAAGATCGCCGCCTACCGGCAGCTCCAGCACGACACGACGAGCCAGCTCTACGGCGTGTCCTCGGCCCTCCTCGTTCCCGACGACCGGACCCTCGAGGCGACGCTCCGCCAGCTGAACCAGTTCGGGTACGATCTCGACCGGCTCGCCTTCGTCGCCCAGGACGAGGTCGAGCTCTTCGGGCGCGTGCGCGAGGACTACGAGGAGTTCATCAAGATCGTCACCCAGGTGATCGAGCTGATCCGGGCCGGGAAGGGGCCGGCCGGCCGCGAGCTCCAGCTGAGCCGGGCCGGCCCTCTGGCCGACCGCCTCGAGCGGCTGACGAACGAGCTGGTGAACAAGGCCGAGGCGGACATGGTGGCCAGCATCGAGGCCAGCCAGGACGCTTACGTGACGTCCCAGCGGGTGGTCGTCGGGTTCGCGGTTGGAAGCATCTTGCTTGCGCTGGTCCTCGGCTACGGCATCTCGTGGTCCGTCATCGGGCCGGTGCAGCAGATGGACGTCCGGCTCCGCGAGATCGCCGGGGGCGACTTCGCCAAGCGCGTGGAGATCTCGAACCGGGACGAGCTGGGCGCGCTGGCGGCGAACCTGAACCGGATGAGCGACGAGCTGGGCCGTGCTCTACCGCCAGCTCGCGGCGGCCAACCAGCACAAGTCCGAGTTCCTGGCCAACATGTCCCACGAGCTCCGGACGCCGCTCAACGCGATCATCGGCTTCTCCGAGGTCCTCCACGAGCGGATGTTCGGCGAGCTCAACGAGAAGCAGGCCGAGTACATCCAGGACATCCTCGCCTCCGGCCGCCATCTGCTCTCGCTGATCAACGACATCCTGGATCTCTCGAAGGTGGAGGCGGGGCGGATGGAGCTCGACGTCGCGCCGTTCGACCTGCCGACCGCGCTCGAGAGCGCCGTGACCCTGGTCAAGGAGCGCGCCGTCCGCCGCGGGCTGAGCCTCGACCTCACCGTGGACTCCGGGCTGGGAACGCTCGTCGGCGACGAGCGGAAGGTCAAGCAGATCTTGCTGAATCTCCTCTCGAACGCGGTGAAGTTCACGCCCGACGGAGGACGCGTCACGCTGATGGCGACGCCGGCCGGTGGGCCTTCGGGGGCTCCCGAGATGGTCGAGATCGCGGTCAGCGACACCGGACTCGGGATCGCCCCAGCCGACCAGGCGACGATCTTCGAGGAGTTCCGCCAGGTCGGGAGCGGATCACAGAAGCAAGAGGGAACGGGTCTCGGGCTCACGCTGACGAAGAAGTTCGTCGAGCTCCACGGCGGACACATCTGGGTCTCGAGCGAGGTGGGAAAGGGCTCGACGTTCACGTTCACCCTGCCGAGGAAGCCAGGGCGCCCGCGTGAAGGCGCCCACGGGCCGAGCCTTTGAGGTGACAAGGACGGTGACCTGCTTGCCGTCGCCCTCTGGGGCTGACTTCGAGGTGAGGATGCTATCGGTACGGTGTTTCGCCGTGCAGGCCCGTGACGAGGCGAATCTCGGCCCGAATTGATGCGGCGCGGCGCACTGCCAAGAACACTCATGGCCAGGCGGCTCGGCCGCACGATGAGCAGACCGATTCAAACTCCCCGTGCTAAAGCACGAATCGGAGGGCGTTGCCGCCCCCCGATCGAGTGGTGAGCCGTGAAGGAATCGAACCTTCAACCTACTGATTAAGAGTCCCAACCGGCCGCAACGCACGGCACGCCATCGGCAGCTATCCGCACGTCAGATTAAGGAAGCGCCGCGAGGCGACCTGTTCGCGCCTCACGGTACCTTCGCGCGAGTTGGAACCGTCTGGAACCAGAATCCGACGCCAGGTGCGCCCACAAGTCATTTCGCACGCGAGACCGTGCCCAGCGCGAGCTCCATTGCCAGGATTCACATCGATCGGTCGCCGCATCCTGCACTGGGATCAATTCCGACTCAGTTCGTATTGGGGGGAACATGAGAACCTCCGCCTTGGTCTTGTGCATCATTCTTTCGGGTTGTGCTGCGAGTCCCGAGAAGCTCGACTCGGTTGGGAAGACCGAGGCGGCACGAATGGTGCCGCCCCTAAGGCGCTTTTCCAGCTACGCGAGTTATGAACTCAAGCCGATGGCACTAAGCCCGGCCGTTCAAAGCGCGCCGGAAAAGGTGAAGGCTGCGGGAGAGCTCGAGAATACGCTACGGGCCAAGCTTCAGCCTCTGCTTGAGCAGTGGAATGCGGCATCCCGCGATCGGTCCGGCACCCTCGTCATCGAGCCCCAACTTGCGTCCCTGAGGATTGTCAGCGGCGGCGCGAGGTTCTGGGCCGGAGCATTGGCGGGAGAGTCGAGCATTGACATGGACCTTGCCGTTACCGACCAAGGCACGGGTCAGCAAATTGCGAAGCCACGCATCACCCTCAAGGCCAACGCCATGGCCGGAGGATGGTCGGTCGGCAAGAGCGACCAGAACCTGCTCGACTACATTGCGAGCATCGCGCACGCATACATGACGATGAACTACTGAGACCAGAGCCCCGGTGGCCCCCGCCAGGGACTGAGCGCGTGCGGGGGCGCTCAACCGCTCCGCTCGGTACAAGAACCCTGCCGAAATAGGCTGAGTCTCCGGCCCCCCCCAACGAATCGGGGGGCGTCGCCGCCCCCCGATCGAGTGGTGAGCCGTGAAGGAATCGAACCTTGAACCTGCTGATTAAGAGGTGGTTCCGGGCCCGAGCTCCCACGCACGCAGACGATCTAAGCGTATGTATTTCCTGCGAGGCCGCCTGACCGATGGTCGTCTGAGTGCGGCTTAGTCCGGTGGAATTTAGCACTGGCATGTCACCGGCGATTCATCACCAGCCAGACCTTAGACGTAAGGTCCTCCGTTTTGGTACTTGCCCAAGGCCGGCGCCACTCGGGTCCCATTGCCAGCCCACGGTGCTCCAGTTGTGAACGACGACACAGATCGACGGCGGCACTGAACGGGCCGGGGGGCAACACTGCCCGCCCTTTTTGTGTTCCGTCATTGATCCCGACTCACGCGCTTGGCCTGATGTTCTGGTTCAGTCGAAACAGGTTTGCCGGATCGTATCTGGTCTTCAAAGCGACGAGGCGCTTGTAGTTCGCGGCGCCGTAGCTGTTGCGCACCAACTCCTCGCCCTCCTCGCCAAGGCCCGCGAAGTTGAGATAGGCGCGGCCGCCGGAATGATGCTTCATGTCGCCCCAGAAGGCGCGCGACCAGGACAGGTTGCGCTGGTCGTCGGCCGGATTTATCCAAATCGAATCGATGCTCAGCATGTAGCGCATATTGCGCTCGCCGAAGGCGGTCGCGTTGCCAGCCACTCGACCGACGGCGCCGCCCAGATACCACACCGAGCAGAGCGTCAGGTCGGAGGGGCGATCAGCGGCGTGTGGCGCGATCTCGTCGATCATCCGGTCGTCTAGGCCATTGAGATAGAGCGATTTGAAGTAGGCGCGATGAACGCCCTTAGGGAACAGCCCATCATAGAGCTTCTGCACGCTGCAGTAGGGCATCCGGCCGCTGAAATCCAGCACCGGCGTGGCCAACTCGCGCAGAGGTCTGACGGCTTGTTCGCCCTCGTCCGCGGGGCCCGCCCACACCCCGGCCAGGGCCAAGACCCGCGCGCCCCAGGTCTCCTCGGGATACTCCGGATCGTTGGGGATGGTGGAGAATTCGACCAGCGTTCCACCGATCTCGTCGGGTGCGGTTGCCATGAAGTCGCGCCAGCCCTTCATGACCTGGGTGGCGTCCTCGGCCCGGTAGATGGCACCCAGGAACATCACCTCCGGCCCGACGGGATGCAGCTGGAACTCGAACGAGGTGACGACGCCAAAATTGCCGCCGCCCCCGCGCACGGCCCAGAAGAGATCGCTGTTCTCGGCCGCGCTGGCGGTGCGAAGCTGGCCGTCCGCGGTGACGATGTCGACCGACAGGACATTGTCGAGGCTGAGGCCATACTTGCCGCGCAGCCAGCCGAGGCCGCCGGCGAGTGTCAGCCCGCCGACGCCCGTCGCCGAAATGACGCCGCCCGGCGTCGCCAGACCGTGGACTTGCGCCTCGCGGTCGAAATCGCCCCAGGTCGCGCCGCCCTGCACCCATGCCCGCCGCGCTGTGGAATCGACCCGGACCGCGTTCATCCGCGACAGATCGATCATGAGCCCCCCGTCGCACGAACCGCTGCCCGCTGAGTTGTGGCCCCCGCCCCGCACTGCAGTCAGAAGCCCGTTCTCACGCGCGGCATTGACCGCGTGAACGATGTCGGCGGTGCCGCTGCAGCGGGCGATGAGCGCCGGCTTCTTGTCGAACATGCCGTTCCAGATGAGCCGCGCCCTGTCATAGCCGTCGTCACCCGGTTGGAGCAGTTCGCCGCGCAGATTGGCGCGCAACGCCTTTGCCGCCGCTTCAAGACTGTGTCCGGACGACGCGCCCGCAGTGGCTTGTCGGTGTGTCATGCTTTGCCCCCTTGCTCTCCGCGCAGCAACGCAGGCCAGCGCGGCACGTTCGAAATCAGGACGGTCCAAGACTAATGGTTGAGCCTGGACCTTCGTAAGAGGCAGAATGGACACAACCGGGGCAAATGTGACACCGCGCTGATCTGGGAGGATCAATGGCCAGATCCGAAGCGAAGTTGCCGCGCATCTGTCTGCTCGCCGCGGCGGAAACCTCTCCCTCGGTGCTCTATGGCCTCTATGACGTCTTGAGTACGGCAGGGCCGGTCTACTCAGAACTGACCAGCGGGAATCCGGCGGAGAAGATGCTCGACGTCAGGATCGTGGCCGCCACCATCGATCCGTTCCGCTGCTACGGCAGCGTGATGGTCGAACCGCATGATGCCATCGACCGGCTACATGAAACCGATGTCGCGATCGTGTGCGATATGTATACGCCGATCGACACGCCGCCGCGCGGGCGCTACCGGCGAGAGATCGAGTGGCTGAACCGAATCTACGCCAAGGGTGCCATCCTCGGTTCCGTCTGCTCGGGCTCCCTGGTGCTCGCCGAGGCGGGCCTTCTGGACGGACTGCAGGCAGCCGGACATTGGGCCTATCGCGAATTGTTTCGTGAACACTATCCGAAGGTGAAGTTTCGGGTGGATTCGATCTTAAGTGTTGCTGGTGAGCAAGACCGGATCGTGACGGCGGGAGGTGTGACCGCCTGGCAGGAACTGGCGCTCTACCTGATTGCCCGGCTTTGCGGGCCCCAGCATGCGATCAGAACGGCCAAGATCCACATGCTGTCGGATCACTCGGACGGCCAGTTACCCTTTGCCGTGATCACGCTGCGTGTGGGGAACACGGACGCCGTCATCGCCGACTGCCAACACTGGATAACTGAACATTACGCGTGCCAGAATCCTGTGACCAGCATGATTGCTCACTCGGGCCTCAAGCCCCGCACCTTCGCCCGGCGGTTTCTGGCGGCGACCGGCTTTCATCCGGTGGACTATGTGCACGCGGTTCGCATCGAGGAGGCGAAACAACGCCTGGAAACCGATACCGTCAGCGTCGAGGAAATCGGCCACCTCGTGGGCTATGAGGACCCCACCTTCTTTCGCCGCCTGTTCAAGCGCAAGGTCGGCCTGACCCTTGCGGCATACCGGCGAAAATTCTCCAAGATCGCCACAATCGGACATTCGGGGACGCAATACTCAATTCCGACGCCTCGACGGCGGGATTTCGGGATGACGGCCCACGGGATCAAGCTGCCCACCGCCCGGGTCGTCCGGGGAACCCCGTGAACCAAGCGGAACGAATTCCTACCTCTAGCTCGCCCCGCTTGCCCATCCGTTGCGGGCAGGGCGCGCTCCTGATCTCAGACTCGGACAGAACTCGGACAAAATAGCGAGGGCGGCCCGGAGGCCGCCCTCTAACCACCCGGATTTCGGCTTCGTCGCCGACAACCGCAAGGCGATCTCGGCCAAGTACGGGCTGATCAGCCCGCAGTCGATGGCCGCGATCCAGCGGGCGCTGCTCACCTGGACGCGAAGGGCGGCGAAGAGCTGTTCGGCGAGCCGGCGCTCGACCTGACCGACCTGATGCGCACGGATCTCAGCGGCACGCGGGATCGTCAACGTCCTGGCGGCCGACCAGCTCGATCCTGAAGCCGCGGCTCTACTCGAGCTTTCTGCTGTGGCTGCTGTCGGAGCTGTTCGAGAACGCTGCCGGAAGTCGGCGATCTCGATAAGCCGAAGCTCGTGTTCTTCTTTGACGAGGCTCATCTGCTGTTCGACGACGCGCCCGCGGCGCTGCGGCAGCGGGTCGAGCAGGTCGTGCGGATCATCCGGTCGAAGGGGGTCGGCGTGTACTTCTGCTCGCAGTTCCCGGACGACGTGCCGAACGAGATCCTGGGCCAGCTCGGCAACCGGATGCAGCACGCGCTGCGCGCCTATACCCCGCGCGACCTGAGCTTCTCGGCCCGGGACACTGTCGCCGTCCTGGTCTTTCCGGACGGTCGGCCGCTCGCCCTCGCGCTAGAGAATCAGGAGTAGGTCGGCCGGCTGGCGCTCGAAATGCTGGCGTCCGATAGCGACGAGGCCGGCCCCTCAGAAGCGAAGCAAGGTTGGCTCGAGGCGGGGAGGCGGCCGCGTCTGTCCGTGACGTTCACGCCCCCGCGCTCGGTACGCTTCCAGTTCAGCACGGCGGGCCCAGCGGCGGAACAAGACGTTCAGGTCGACGAGATCATCACGCGAATCGTCGGCGAGTGGCCGGACTACATCCCGCCATGTGCCGCCCTTGACGGGGCCTGTCCCGGACGCGTACCGTCGGGTGACGCTGGCCGGAGCGGGCTTCATCCGCCAGCCCCCTTGCGGCCGAGAACGAGCTTTATGTCGACTGTCCTCCGGCCGGTCGTATGCATTCCACGGCTGCTGTGAACGGCTCTGGAGAAAATGGAAGGACAAACCCCAGAGTGCCGAGCCGTAAGGCCCCGCAGTCTCAAGACCATCCGCCGCCCGACGACGCCCTGCCCTCGCTGCGGCGCGCCGGTGCGCACGATAAAGCTCCCGCTGAGCTCGCTCCGGCGGCTCGACTGGCGGCTCTTCGGCGAGGCGTGAGACTCAGCGTGCAGGGAGAGTAACCTCCATGGAACTGCTCATTGTGGCGATCGCTGTGATCTGTGTCGTTGTGATCGTCATCATCGCCGTCGTCGCCCCGACTCAGCCAGCCAATCACCCGGCGCGGCGAGAGGCAATCCGGACGCGGCAAGAGGCAATCGGCGAGGAGGCGAGGCATTTCTTCGCCGACGCGAGCAAGGCGCTCTGCCTCCCTCCGGTGCAGACGCACATCGTCCTCGCCCCTGGTGAGGTCGCCATCCGCCAGGAGTCCGTACAGCTTCACGAGTCGCGCGCCGTACGCCTCTATGGCGGCGTCGGAACCCGGATCGGGAAGATCTATCTCGGCGGCGGGACATCCAGCTCCTACCAGACCATCAAGCCGATCGACACGGGAACGCTGCTGCTGACCACCGAGCGGCTTGTCTTCGATGGGGGAAAGGAAAATCGCATCGTCAAGGCGAAAGAGATCCTTTCGGTCCAGCCCTCCGAGGATGCGATCGAGGTGAGTACGTCACGTCGGCAGAAGAGTCAGGTCTATACCGTCAGCAACCCGCTGATCTGGGCGACGCTCATCAAGACCGTGGCCGGCGGAAACGTCGAGGCGCTCAAGCAGGCCATCGCGAATGGAGCCGCGAGGCAGGGCGGATCGCTGCCACCTGGGCAGGGAACATAGAGTATGCATGGCCCCGTCCCGCGTATGACCGAGCGGGAGTGGATGGCTATTGTCGATGCCCTCTATGGATTGCCGGTCAGCGCCAGTCACCGCAGCATCGCCTCCGGCCTGTCCCGTCGGCTCGTCGAAGCGGACGCGGCAAGCGGGATCGGGGCCAAGTGGGGAGTGAACGCTCGAGCACTCGCCCAGCGGCTCCAGGCGGCTTCCATGGAGGAGGCGCTGAACCTCGTGCGGATCGTCCGCGATCTCTGGAAGAACCCAAGCGGCGACTGGTCTGTGGCCTTCTACGATCATGGCGTCCGATTTGAACGAGAGCCTCGACAAGAGGTGCGAGCGACCGCCTTTCCCACCGACGAGCAAATGTCCATGCTGTTCGACTTGATGCGCGCAGACCGCCGGGAGGAGTTCGACTCGCTTTGCGAGTCGCTCGGCGTGCTGAATCCCGCTGCACTCTGGGCGGGACCGCGGCACGGCGGGCGTCCCTCCAAGGTGCCGTAAGGCCCTACTCTCCTGGTGCAGTGAAGAATGAGCATGGCCGTCCTCGGGGCTCCTGGCGGACGAGATCACGCCTCGCCGCCGGGCGCTGGGATGGGCTGCAACTGCTTGCCCAAAAAAGAATCGGGGGGCGTTGCCGCCCCCCGATCGAGTGGTGAGCCGTGAAGGAATCGAACCTTCAACCTACTGATTAAGAGTCAGTTGCTCTACCAATTGAGCTAACGGCTCACGAGCGAGCTTTGTGGTACGCCCGAGAGGATTTGAACCTCTGACCTTCGGATCCGGAGTCCGACGCTCTATCCGCTGAGCTACGGGCGCCCAACTCTATCGGCCAGGCCGAGCCGGAAGAGTTCATGACCACTGTCACTTCCAGGCGCGGAGCGGATTTTCCCATGCGGCCCTGGCGGGGTCAAGGGGCCGCGACCCCTCTGGCGCGGGCGCCGCGCCGCCGCGACCGCGGATCGCGGCTCAGGCCTCGCGACGGCCCGCGAGGGCCGCCTCGATGTCCTTCACGCGGTGCGCCGCCGAGTGGCCGTCGAAGTCGCCCGGCCAGTACGCGGTCCGGCCCGCGCGGCTGAACCAGGCCGCGGGCGTCCGCGCGACCGTCCGCAGGACGTCGGCGTGAACCTCCCGGTGCCAGGCGACGACCGCGCGCGGAGGCCGACGGCGCCAGCGCCGGTAGATCAGGTCGTTGATCGCGTTGACCCCGAGCCCCCGGAGCTCCGGCGGCCGCCGCTCGCCCCGGAACACGCGCGCGCTGTGCTCCTTCCAGTAGACGATGTGGGCGAGCGCGTCCTTGACCGTCCAGGGCGCGCGCGTCGGCGGGCGCGGGACCGGCCGGCGCCAGTCGACGGGACGGAGCCGCCGGACGAGACGGTCGAGGGCCGCGTACTCGCGGCGGGTCCGGGCGCCGACGCTCTGGCGGGTGTGGCGCATTACCCGGGACCGGTCCGGCGGGGGTGGTACGCCCGGCAGGGATCGAACCTGCGCCCTACGGATTCGAAGGCCATGCCCCGACGCTACCACCGGACGCCATCGGACGACACCGTCATCGATCCGCGAGCTTGGGTCGCCTCGCTCTTGGGGATGGAGAGTGTCTTGATGCCCAGGTGCACCAGGTCCCCGGGGCCGGCCCCGCCCGTACCGCTGGACCGGCTCGGCGGGCTCGAGCGCCCGCAAGCGGGCCAGGCCGAGCCGACGGAGGTGCCGGGCGACCGTGGCCCGGCTGAAGTGCAGGGCCCGGGCGATCTGCGCCCCGGTCCAGCGCTGGCGCCGTAGGCGCCGGATCCACGGGACGAGCGCCGGGGCGATGGCGGGCGGCGAGCGATGCGGGCGACAGGACCGATCCCGCAGGCCCGCGAGCCCCTCCTCCCGATACCGGCGCCGCCACGTCCGGACGGTCCGTTCACTGAGGCCCAAGGCGTCCGCGATGTCGCGCCCCGATTCGGCACCCCGGTGCACGCGCCGGACGAGCGGGGCTCGACTGCGGGAGGACCCCGCGCGACCTGCGGTGCGGGGTCCAACGGGCATCCGGAACACCCACTGGGGTTGGCAGGCTATACTGCCCGGAATCTGATGAGGCTCGGTGGGGCGATCGGACTCCGGGCCGCCGGCCATCTCGCACTGGCCGGCGGGATCGTGCTTCTCAGCTACGTGCATCCGCCATGGCACGCCGCCGCGTACGCGGAAATGCGCCAGGTACTGCTGCCCGCGGGAGCCGCGCTGCCGCCCGGGGTCCCGCTCATCGCCCTGATCCTTCTGCCAGCGCTCGCGGCGCTCATGGCCTGGAATGCCGCGCGACTGAGCGCGGCACTCGCGCGTGTATCGGCGAGCCCCGTGCGGCCCGTCGTGGTCGTGGCGGTGGCCCTCGTGTTCTTGAGCGTGGCAGTGTTCCCGTTTCTCTCCCACGACCTCGAGCTGTACCACGCGCACGCCAAGATGCTCGCCGAGCACGGCGTCAGTCCATATCGGTCCACGCCGCGGCAGGTGCTCGGCTCGATCCCTCGGGGCATGCCGTGGCCCGACCAGCTGGCACCGTACGGACCCGTGCCGCTTGTCCTGCAGGCGGTCCTGGTGGGGCGCGTGTCTGACCCGTTGGCCGCCGCGATCATCCTCAAAGCGCTCGCGGCGCTCCCGACGTTGCTCTTCGTGATACTCCTGGCGCGCTGGCGAACGCCCACACCGGCCGCGCGGGCGTCAGCCATCGTCGCCGTGGGATGGCAGCCACTGCCGTTCCTCGAGCTGGGCGGCATGGGCCACATCGAGGGGTGGGTCGGCCTGGCAAGCGCGTTCGCCCTCCTGGCGTTCGTGCGGGGGCGGGTCTGGAGCGGGACGCTCCTGCTCAGCGCCGCCGCGCTCGTGAAGCTGGAAGCCCTCCTGTTCGTGCCGCTCGCCCTGGCGTTCGTTGCCGGCTCCCGCGACCAGGCTCCAGGCGCCAGGTCTCGGCGCCTCGCTGCCCTGGCGGCCTGGCCGCTGGCGATCGGCGGCGTCGTCTTCCTCGCCTACATCCCGCTGGGCGGCCTGGGCGCTGGGCTGGATGCGATCCGCGTGGAGGCGTCGAAGACGCTCCGCTCCGTTCCCCAGGCGATCGGCTTCGTGACCGGAACGCCGGGGCGAGACGTCGCGTGGCTGCTGCGCTGGGTACTGGCCCTCATTCTCCTCGTCCTCGCCTTCTCGGCCTGGCGGCGACGCACTCTGTTCCGTCCCGCCGCCCTCGGCTACGCCGCGTATCTCTGCCTCGGCAAGAGCTTCCTGCAGCCCTGGCACCTGGTCCCGCTGGTGCATCTCGCCGCCGTCGCGCCGCTCGCCGGCGAGGCGGACGAGGGCGCCGGCCGGCTCGTCGCGCTGTGGTCCGTGAGCGCCGTTCTCGGCGGGTATACCTATCTCTTCCTCGCCGGCTCGCTGGCGCCGCGCGAGCAGACGATCTCCACGCTGATCATGTTGCTCGGGCCGCTCGCGGGCCTGGCGTGGATGACCATCCGACGCTGATCGACGCCGAGATCGCTCAATCGGAGCGCGACGGCGCGCCCGCCGAAAGGTCGTTCGGGCGGCGAGGCGCCCGGCCAGCGCCGAATCCGAAGTGGCGCTCGCGAGCACGGTTCCCTTCCAACGACCGTTGGCCTCCCGGGTGCCGCTCGCTACCTCCCGGTTTGATTCAGCTCAAGACCCAGGACCGAGCGCGCGGACGGGCATCCCGCTCCGGCCAGAGGGCGGCGCGTTGTGATGACGTGGGGTGGCCTGCCAGGCAGTCCTCCGTGAATACTCGGCACGCTCTGACGAAGTCGGGAGGGCGGAGGGGGCCGGCAGGCTCCGCAACGCGGCGAAAGGGGTGGTACGCCCGGCAGGGATCGAACCTGCGACCTACGGATTCGAAGTCCGTCGCTCTGTCCAACTGAGCTACGGGCGCCCCGATCGATCCCTGCGCGGCCCGTCCCCCCGCCCGGCGAACGCCGCGGGGGAGCGTGGGGTGAGCGAAGGGACTTGAACCCTCAACCCCTGGAGCCACAGTCCAGTGCTCTAACCATTGAGCTACGCTCACCGTTCCTGGGCCCGGCCCCCGGGTACGGAAGGTCCCCATGGTACGGAGCGGCCCCGGCGCTGTCAATCGCGGCAGGCCTCACCGGGCCGGCCGGCCCCGCGCGGCCGGGCGGGACTTGACGGGGCGCGCGGCGAATGGTCTCTTGTGGCGACCCGCGCGCGCGGTCCCTCGAGACGCGGGGCGCGACAGCATCAAGATGCCGGTGCGTATCGTCAACGTCATCACCCGGATGATCGTCGGGGGCCCCCAGCAGGTCTCCCTCCTCACCGCCCACTACTACCGGGGCTCCCCGGCCGTGGACTTCCACCTCGTCTTCGGCAAGGCGACGGGCCCCGAGGGCGACTACCACCGGGAGATCGCGGCGAGCGGCATCCCGCACCACCCGCTGGCGACCCTCGTGCGCGAGCTCGCCCCCGTGACCGACCTCCGCGCCCTCGGCGGCCTGGTGGCGCTCTTCCGGCGGCTCCGCCCGCATCTGGTCCACGCGCGCTCCGCCAAGGCCCGCTTCCTCGCGCCGCTGGCGGCGCGCCTGGCGCGAGTCCCGGTCACCCTCCAGACCGTCCACGGCTGGTCCTTCAACAATGCCGTCGACCGGCGGCGGGCTCTCTTCGTCCGGCTCGAGCGGCTGGCGCGGCGGTTCTGCGACGCCACCGTGCTCGTGTCCCAGCAAGACCTCGCCGAGGGCGTCTCGCTCGGCGTTCTGCCGGCCGCCGCCGTCACCCGAGGCGACGCGCCCGTCATCCGCTCCGGTGTCGACCTGACCGAGGTCGCTCCGCTCGACGCGCCCGCGCGCCGCGCGCTCCGGGCCGCCGAGGGCGTGCCCGACGACCGGCCCGTCGTCAGCCTGGTCCAGCGGCTGAGCCCGCCCAAGACGCCCCTGGTCTTCGTGCAGGCCCTGCCGCGGATCCTCGCCGAGCGGCCCGACGTCGCGGCGTGGATCGTCGGGGACGGCCCGCTCCGCGCGGCGGTCGAGTCGGCGGCCGCCGGCGGCGGGCTCGCGGGGCGGGTCCGTTTCCTCGGCCTCCGCAAGGACGTCCCGGCGGTCCTCGCCGCCTCGGATGTCGCCGTCCACAGCTCGCTCCGCGAGGGCCTGCCGCGCGTCGTGCTCGAGGCGCTCGCCGTCGGGGTGCCGGTCGTGGCCACCGCCGTGGGCGGCGTGCCCGACGCCGTGGCGGACGGCGTCCACGGGCTCCTGGTGCCACCCGAGGACCCGGCCGCGCTCGCCGGCGCCGTGCTGGCCACGCTCGCGGACCCGGCGCAGGCCGCGCGCCGGGCGGCGGCGGGCCGGGCCGCGGTGCGGGCGTTCTCCGCGCGGCAGATGCTCGACGAGCAGCACGCGCTCTACCGACGCCTCCTGGCGCGCCGGGGCATCGCGCTGGCGGAGCGACCCGCGTGACCGGGAGCGCGACGGCCCCGCCGCACGTCTTCACCGTCGACGTCGAGGACTGGTACCAGGGCCTCGACCTCGACGAGGACGAGTGGGCGCGCTTCGCGCCCCGGCTCGAGACCGGGCTCGCACGGCTCCTCGCGCTGCTCGACGACGCCGGCGCGCGGGCGACCTTCTTCGTCGTCGGGTGGCAGGCCGACCGCACGCCCGGGATCGTGCGCGAGATCGCGGCCCAAGGTCACGAGATCGCGTGCCACGGCTACTCGCACCGGTTCGTGTACCGCCTGACGCCGGCCACGTTCCGCGAGGACCTCCGGCGGAGCCGCGACATCCTCGAAAGCATCCTCGGGCGGCCGGTCATCGGGTTCCGGGCGCCGTTCTTCTCGATCACCGCCGACGCCCTGTGGGCGCTGGACGTGCTCCTCGAGGAGGGATTCCAGTACGACTCGAGCATCTTCCCGGTGTGGAACCACCGGTACGGCATGCCGCGCGCGGCCCGGCAGCCCGGTCTCGTCGCCACGCCGTCCGGCAGCGCGATCTTCGAGATCCCGCTCTCGACGGTACGGTTCGCCGCTCGCGGCTTGCCGTTCGGGGTGAACGTGCCCGTGAGCGGCGGCGCCTACTTCCGGCTCTACCCCTACGGGGTCACGCGGGCGCTGGTCCGGCGCCTCGAGCGCGGCGGCGACCGCCTGGTCTTCTACGCGCACCCCTGGGAGTACGACCCGACGCACCCGCGCATCCGGCTCCCGCACCCCGTGTCCCAGGTGACCCACTACGCGAACCTGGGCGCGATGGCCGCGCGGACCCGGCAGCTGCTCGGGGACTTCCGGTTCGTCGCGATCCGCGAGGCGTTCGCCGCGGAGATCGCCGCGGCGCGCGCCTGACGTCGGGCGCCGCCCCGTGCGCCTCTACGTGCTCACGCAGGAGGACGCCTTCTACATCCCGCCGCTGCTCGACCACCTCCTCGGCGCGAGGCGCGACGACGTGGTCGCCATCGGCGTGGTGCCGGGCGAGCTCCGGGCGCGGCACGCGCAGCGCTACTGGGCGCTGATGGGGCCGCGCGCGTTCCTGCTCCAGCTCGGGAACCTGGCCCGGCACCGGGTCCTCGGGCTCGCCGGCCGCGTCGTGCCGCTCCGCCGGAGCTACTCGGTGGCGGATGTCGCGCGCCGCCACCGGGTGCCGCTCGAGCGGGTGCCGGCCGTGAACGCGCCGGCGTTCGTCGAGAGCCTCCGGGCGCGGGCCATCGACGTCCTGATCTCGGTGGCGTGCCCACAGATCCTCGGCGCCGGGGCCCTCGCCGCGCCGGCGCGGGGCGCCATCAACCTGCACGGGGCGCTCCTCCCGGACTACCGCGGCCTCCTGCCGGGCTTCTGGGTGCTCGCCAACGGCGAGACCGAGACGGGGGCCACCGTGCACTACATGACGGCACGCGTGGACGACGGTCCGGTGATCGCGCAGGAGCGCGTGCCGATCCGGGATCGGGACACCGTCCACACGCTCGTCTGGCGGACGAAGGTGGAGGTGGGGGGGCCGCTTCTCGTCCGCGCCCTCGCGCGGCTCGAGGCGGGCCCGGTCGACGCGCGGCCCCCGGCCGACGGCGCGGGCCGGGCCTTCCGCTATCCGGACGCCGCGGCGGTCGCGCGCTTCCGGGCCCGCGGCCGCCGCTTCATCTGAGCGGCGGCGGCGGGCTCAGGCGGGGCCGGCCGCGGCGAAGCGGCCCGGCTCGCGGTCGTAGCGCTGCTTGCAGCCGCCGCAGCAGAAGTAGACGGGTCCCGCGGGGCCGTCCGACCGGTAGCGCGCCGACGCGATCGTCACCGTCATCCCGCACACCGGGTCCCGCGCCGTCAGGGGCGCGGCCGGGGGCGCGGCGGCCGGCGCGGCGAGCGGCAGCGTCACCGGCGGGTGCGGCCGGCGCCGCCGCGCGATGATCTCGGCCAGGATGCTGACCGCGATCTCCTCCGGGGCGACGGCGCCGAGGTCGAGGCCGGCCGGCGCCTTCAATCGCGCGAGCCGCTCGGCGGGGACGGCCCGCGCCCGGAGCGCCTCGCGCACGACCTCGGCGCGGGTCGGGCTCGCGACCAGGCTCACGTAGTCGGCGTCGCTCCGGAGCGCCCGCTCGAGCGCGTCCTCGTCGAACCGGCCGTGGGTCGCCACGACGATCGCGGTCCCTCGCGTCACCGTGACCAGGCCGAGGTCGTCGACCACGCGCACGTCGCCGAGGCGGCCGGCCGGGGGCGTCTCGGGCTCCACGACGGTGACCGCGAAGTGCGCCGCGGCCCCGAGGCCCGCGAGCGTCTCGACGACCGGGCCGCTCCCGACGAGGACGAGCGCGGGCGTCGGGAGGACCGGCTCCACGAAGATCTCGAGCGTCCCGCCGCTGTGACAGGTCATCGTGTACTCCCGCACGCCCTCCGTGCGGCCGAGCGACGGGCCGCCCTTGCCGACGAGGACCAGGAAGCGCGGCTGCCCGTCCTCGATGGCGCCCAGCGCCTCCTTGACCGCGACGGGCTCGGCGCAGCTGCCGCCGACCCAGCCCGACACCGTGCCGTCGGCCCGGATCACCGCCTTGGCCCCGGGCTTGGCCGACGTGGGCCGCTCGCAGCGCACGACGGTGGCGACGGCGAACGGCTCGCCCCGCCGCCGGAGCGCCTCGGCCTCGGCGAGCCAGTCTGTCTGGAACACCCCCTACCCCCGACCCCTTCCCCCGCGCCGGGGGAAGAAGCACCTATCCTCGCGACGCCGACGCTGCCCCCGCACGGACCAGGCTCCGGTGGGTCACTCCGTCACGCCGTGGGCGCGGAGGAGCTTCCAGACCTTGTGCGGCGTGATGGGGATGTCGATGTGGCGCACGCCGAGATGCCAGAGCGCGTCCACGACCGCGTTGGCGATGGCGGCCGGCGCGCCGACCGTCGCCGACTCCCCGATGCCCTTCGCGCCGATCGGGTGGTGGGGCGACGGGGTGATGGTGTGGCCCGTCTCCCACTTCGGGGTCTCCACCGCCGTCGGGACGAGGTAGTCCACGAAGCTCCCGCCGCGGATGTTCCCGCCCTCGTCGTAGGTGATCTCCTCGAAGAGCGCGGGCGCGAGCCCCATCGTGAGGCCGCCGTGGACCTGCCCCTGGACGATCATCGGGTTGATGATGTTGCCGCAGTCGTCGATGGCGACGAAGCGGCGGATCTTCACCTCGCCCGTCCCCTTGTCGATGTCCACGACGCAGATGTAGCTGCCGAAGGGATAGGTGAGGTTCGGGGGATCGTAGTAGGAGACGGCCTCGAGTCCGGCCTCCATCCCCTGCGGGTGATTCGTGTACGCGGCGAACGCGATCTCCTGGATCGTCTTCGCCCGGCTCGGCGCGCCCTTGACGGAGAACTTCCCGGGCTCCCAGACGAGGTCCTCCTCGGCCACCTCGAGGAGGTGCGCCGCGATCTTCCGCGCCTTGGCCTGGATCTTCCGCGCCGCGACGGCGGCCGCCGCGCCCGCGACCGGCGTCGAGCGGCTGGCATAGGTCCCGAGCCCGTAGGGCGCGGTGTCCGTGTCCCCTTCCTCCACCTGGATGTGGGCGGCCGGGATCCCCAGCTCCTCGGCGAGGATCTGGGCGTACGTCGTCTCGTGCCCCTGGCCCTGCGACTTCGTCCCGAAGCGCGCGATGGCCCGGCCCGTCGGGTGGATCCGGATCTCGCAGCTGTCGAACATCTTGAGCCCGAGGATGTCGAAGTGCTTCGACGGCCCCGCCCCGACGATCTCGGTGAAGCTCGAGATGCCGATCCCCATCAGCTCGCCCCGGGCGCGCTTGTCCGCCTGCTCGCGCCGCAGCGCCGGGTATCCGATCGTGTCCATCGCCTTCTGGAGCGCGCCGCCATAGTTGCCGCTGTCGTACTCCCAGCCGAGGGCCGACTTGTAGGGAAACTGCTCCGGCTTGATGAAGTTCTTGAAGCGGAACTCCGCCGGATCGATCCCCAGCTGGTGCGCCATCAGGTCCGCCATCCGCTCGATGGTGTGGACGGCCTCCGTGACGCGGAACGAGCACCGGTAGGCGATGCCGCCCGGCGGCTTGTTCGTGTAGGCCCCGTCGACCTCGACGTGGGCGGCCTTGAGATCGTAGGAGCCGGTGCAGACGTGGAAGAGCCCCGCCGGGAACTTCGACGGGTTGGCCGCCGCGTCGGCGTAGCCGTGGTCGGCGATGGTCTTGATCCGGAGCGCGGTGAGCTTCCCTTCCTTCGTCGCGGCCAGCTCGGCGGTGATGTGGTAGTCGCGCGCGAAGGAGTCGGCCTGGAGGTTCTCCATCCGGTCCTCGATCCACTTCACCGGTTTCCCGGTGAGGACCGACGCGGCGACCGCGATCACGTAACCCGGGTACACCGGCACCTTCCCGCCGAACCCCCCGCCGATGTCCGGCGAGATGATCCGGATCTTGTGCTCCTCGAGCCCCACGTGCCCCGCCACCAGCGCGAAGACCGTGCGGATCGCGTGCGGGGCCTGGGTCGTCATCCAGACCGTCAGCTTCCCCGTCACCTTGTCGAACTGGGCCACGCAGCCGCAGGTCTCGATCGACGCCACGTGGATGCGCGGGAGGTAGATATCCTCCTTGACCGTCACCGCCGCCTCGCGGAACGCGCGGTCCGTCGCGGCCCGATCGCCCCACTCCCAGTGCCAGATGTGGTTGTCCTTCTTGTCCTTCTTGTCGGTGCGGAGCACCGGGGCGCCGGGCTCGAGGGCCTTCTTCGGGTCGACGACCACGGGCAGGGGGTCGTACTGGACCTCGACCGCGTCGGCGCCGTCGGCCGCGATGTAGCGCTCGGTCGCCAGGACCGCGGCGACCTCCTGGGCCTGGTACATGACCTTCTCCACCGGCAGCACCATCTGCGTGTCCGACATGAGGGTCGGCATCCAGTGGAGGTTGTACTTGGCGAGGTCCTGGCCCGTGATCACCGCGAGGACGCCGGGGATCGCGAGCGCCTTCGCCGTGTCGATCTTCACGATCTTCGCGTGCGCGTACGGGCTCCGCACGATGTCGAGGTACAGCATGCCGGGGAGCTGGACGTCGTCGACGTACGTCCCCTGGCCGCGGATGAAGCGCGGGTCTTCCTTCCGCTTGAGCGAGTGACCCATGCCCCCGACTTCGGGCGACGTGCGCGGGGCGTGCTCGGGCGCCATCATGCCCCTCCTATCCAACGGGCGCGGCCAGCTTGGCGGCCGCGTGCTGGATGGCCTTGACGATGTTCACGTAGCCGGTGCAGCGGCAGAGGTTGCCCGAGATCGCGTGTCGGATCTCGTCCTCGCTCGGGCGCGGGTGGTCCTGGAGGTACGCGTAGCTCGTCATGAGCATGCCCGGCGTGCAGTAGCCGCACTGGAGGCCGTGCTCCTGCATGAACCCCTCCTGGACCGGGTGGAGCTGGCCGTTCTGCTCGAGCCCCTCGACGGTCATGACCGTCCGGCCGTCCGCCTGGACGGCGAAGACCGTGCACGACTTCACCGGGCGGCCGTCGAGAAGGACCGTGCAGGCCCCGCAGTGGGTCGTGTCGCAGCCGATGTGCGTGCCCGTGAGGCGGAACACCTCGCGGAGCAGGTGGACCAGCAGCAGCCGGGGCTCGACATCGGCGTCGCGCCGCTCGCCGTTGACCGTCACGCCCACGCGCATCCGGACCTCCTTACCGTCTGATGGCCAGTGTCGCCCCGGTCGCCCGGGCCGCCGGTCAGTGCGCGGCGCCCGCGCGCTCGAGGGCGCGCCGGATCGCCCGGCCCGTCAGCACGCGGACCAGGTCACGCTTGTATTCGACGGACCCGCGGAGGTCCTCCGACGGATCGCTCGCCGCGGCCGCGGCCTTCGCCACCTCGCGGATCGTCGCCTCGTCGGGGCGATGGCCCTGGAGGAGGGCCTCGGCCCGCGCGGCCTTGATGGGCGTGGGCCCCACGTTGGTGAGCCCGATCCCCGCGTGGGCGCACGTCCCGTCGGCGGCGAGCGTGACCTGGACGGCCACTCCCGCCGTCGCGAAGTCCCCGACCTTCCGCTCGAGCTTCAGGTAGGCCCCGCCCGACCGCGCGGGCGGGAGCGGGACCCGGATCTCGGTGAGGATCTCGCCCGCGCCGAGGGCCGTCTCGAGGGGACCCGTGAAGAAGCCCGTGACCGGGATGCGCCGGGTCCCCTTCGGCCCGGTCGCCGACACCTCCGCCTCGAGCGCCAGCATCACCGCGGGGTGGTCGTTGGCCGGATCGCCGTGGGCCAGGTTGCCGCCGACCGTCGCGAGGTTCCGCACGAGCGGGTCGGCGATCACCCGGCACGCGTCGGCGAGGATCGGGAAGCGCCGCCGCACGAGGTCCGACGCCTCGAGCTCCGACTCCCGCACGAGGGCGCCGATCACGAGCGCGCCGTCCCGCTCGGCGATCGCGCCGAGCCCGGCGATCCGGTTCAGGTCGACGACGTGGCGGGGCGAGGCGAGCCGGAGCTTCATCAGCGGGATCAGGCTCTGGCCGCCCGCGAGGACCTTGGCGTCCTCGCCCAGCCGGCCGAGGAGGGCGATCGCATCCTGCAGGGTGGACGGGCGGTGGTACTCGAAGGCCGCGGGAATCATGCTCGTCCTCCCAGCGCCGGCGATGAGGGGACCGGAGGCGATGCGGACCGCGGCCCGATACTAGGAGTCGCGTTCCGGACTGTCAAGCAGACGACGGTGGCTCCTGTTGGGAGCACATGATGTGACCGCTCCCGAGAGCAAGTGACATGACCGCTCCTGCAGGCCCCAGGGGAAGCTACCGCCACCGAGGCGGTGGCGATGAGCTATCCCGTGGCGGCCGTGGAGCGTGCCATGACGATCCACCAGGCCATCCTTCACGCCTTGCATGGTCGCCAGACCTGGCTTCAGGTCGCCGACGTCCTGGGGTTGAGCCCCCGGACCGTGCGGCGCTGGCGGTGGAAGTTTGAGCGCGATGGGGTCAAAGGCCTGCTCGATCGGCGCCGGCAGACCCCATCGACCCGACGGGTGCCCGTCGCGGAGCTCCAACGCGTCCGGCGCTTGTATCGGGAGCGCTACACGGGCTTCAACGTCCGCCACTTCCACCAGCTCGCCCAGCGGGATCACGGGGTGACGTTTTCCTACACCCTCGTGAAGGCCGCGCTCCAGCAGGCCGGCCTCGTCCGGCGGGCCCGCGCCCGCGGCCGGCATCGTCGGCGGCGCGAGCCCCGCCCGGGCTTCGGCGAACTGCTGCACCTCGATGGCAGTCGCCACCGCTGGCTCGCCCTGGTCCCGGAGGCCTGGCACACCCTCCTGGTCGTCGTCGACGATGCGACGAAGCAGGTGCTCGATGCCCACCTCAGAGACGGGGGCGAGAGCACGCGCGCGATCATGACCGCCTTGTCGGCCGTGTGCACGCGGTACGGGTTGCCCGGCGCCCTGTACACCGACCGTGCGCACTGGGCCGTCCACACCGCAACCTCGGGCAGTGCGCCCGATCGTACTCGCCTGACGCAGGTGGGCCGCGCGCTGCAGGCCCTCGGCATCGAACACATCCTCGGCCACTCCCCGCAGGCCCGCGGGCGCAGCGAACGCGCCAACCGCACGCTGCAGGATCGACTGGTCAACGAGCGGCGCGTCGCGGGGATCCGGACCGTCCCGGCCGCCAATCGCTACCTCGCGGGGCGCTTCCTCCCGGCCTACAACCAGACCTTCGGCCGCCCGCCCACCGACCCGCATTCGGCCTTCGTGCCCGTCACCCCGGCTCAGCTCGAGCCCATCCTCTGCCATGCGGAGGGGCGCGTCGTCGCCCGGGACAACACCGTGACCCTGGATCGTGTGGTCCTGCAGCTCAGCCAGCAGCGCGGCCGCCGCACCTGCGCCGGCCTCCCGGTCCTGGTGCGCCGCCACCTCGATGGCCGCCACTCCGTGTGGTGGTGGGGGCGGCGCTGCCTGGGCCGCTACGATCCGCAGGGCCGCCCGCTCACCGCCCTCCCAGCCCCCGTATCGGCCTAACCATGGACCGGTCACTTCACGTGTCAAAACCCGAGCGGTCAGATCACTTGTCAACAACAGCAGACGACGGTGGCTCCCGTCTCGGCCTTGAAATCGTCAGTCTCGGAGGGAAGTTCCCGCAGTCACCCGGCGTGGGCCGGGGACCGCGCGGTCACACCACGGGAAGCGCGGCCGGGGCGCGCCGCGTCAGGAGCTCCGCCCCTGACGGCGTCACCACGATGTTCTCCTCGTGCACCATGAGACGCCGCGCCAGACCGCCCGCCCCGGGCAGCGTGAGGCTCGGCTCGAGCGTGAGGACCATGCCGGCCTCGAGGACCGTGTCGTCGTCGGGGGCGAGGGACGGCGGCTCGGTCAGGTCGAGGCCGAGGCCGTGTCCCATCCGGCCGACCGGCGTGTCACGCCGGCCCGCCGGATCCACCACCGCCGCCATCGCGCGCCACACCTCGGCGGCGGTCCGGCCCGGGCGCATGGCGGCGAGCCCGGCCTCGGTGGCCGCGAACACGCGCCGGTAGGCGTCCTGCATCTCGTCGGACGCGCGGCCGAAGGCGAAGTTCCGGTCGAAATCGCAGAAGTAGCCGCGCCAGGTTGCCCCCACGTCGATGATCAGGAGGTCGCCGGTCTCGAGCCGCCGGTCGGTTGGGCCCATGTTGATCTGCTCGTAGCCGTGCGGGCCCGAGACGGGGATGAGGTACGGGACCGCGTCGGCGCCGAGCTCGACGAGGAGCCCGTGGAACCGGCGCGCCACGTCGCGCTCGGTCAGCCCGGGCCGGAGCTCGCCGGCCAGCCGCGCGAACCCCTCGCTCGCGAGCTCCGCGCTCCGGCGAACGCGCGCCACCTCGAGGGCGCTCTTCACCATGCGCACCGGCCGGAGGACGGGCCCCGCGTCGAGGAAGGGCTCGGGCCGCGTCGCGGCGACCCGCAGGAAGTCGGCGATGGGCATCTGGACCCGCATCTCGGGACCGATCTCCGCCGCGACGCGGCCGCGCGGCCCGGCGAGCTCGCGGAGGGCGTCGACCACCAGGCTCACGCCGTCGTCGGCCGGGCGGGGGGCGGGCCACGTCCGCACGTCCTCGAGCCACGTCGTGGCGCGGATGCCCGCCGCGTTGCTCGACGGGGCCACGGCCACGGGCTCGCCCTCGACGGGGAGAAGGACGAACCGCGGCCGCGTGGGGCTCACCCAGGTCTGGCTGTGGAAGCCCGTGAGATAGCGGATGTTCTTCTCGGAGGTGAGGAACAGGCAGTCGACCCGCGCGTCGGCCATCCGCCGCCGCACCGCCGCGACCCGCCGCCGGTACTCCTCGGGCGGGAACTCCCAGCCGGCGTCCGCCGGCGGGCGATCGAGGCGCCCCCAACCCGTTCCGCCGGCGCGCCCGGGCGGCCCGCCTCCCCCCGTGGGACTCATGGCCCCCGCAGGGTACACTGGGGGCCGACGGGACTCCCAGCCTTCGGGCCCGGTGCGGCCGGCGGCGGGATGGCGGATCTCGAGCGCTCGGTCGACGGGCCGGTCAACGTGGAGGATCACGCATGCTCACGCGCGAGCAGGTGCAGACGTACCGGAGAGACGGCTACCTCGTGATCGAGAACGTCCTGAGCCCAGCGGAGCTCGGGACCCTCCGCCAGGTCATTGCCGACCTGATCGAAGGCTCGCGCGCGATCACCACCCACGACAAGGTCTACGACCTCGAGCCGACGCACACCGCCGAGGAGCCGCGGGTCCGCCGGATCAAGGAGCCGCACAACGTCCACGCGGCCTTCCGCGACGTCGCGTTCAGCCCGAAGATCGCGGCGATCCTCGGCCCGCTCCTCGGGCCCTCCGGCGTCCGCTACCAGACCGGCAAGCTCAACATGAAGTCGGCGGGCTACGGCGCCGCGGTGGAGTGGCACCAGGACTGGGCCTTCTACCCGCACACGAACGACGACCTCCTGGCGATCGGGCTCTACCTCGACGACTGCGGACCGGACAACGGGCCCCTCATGGTGATCCCCGGCAGTCACACGTGGCCGATCGCCGACCACCACGCCGACGGGGTGTTCTGCGGCGCCATCGACCCCAAGGCCGCGGACATCGACTTCTCCAAGGCGGTGATGCTCACCGGCCCCGCGGGGAGCATGACGATCCACCACGTCCGGATGGTGCACGGCTCGGCCCTGAACACGTCGAACCGCCCCCGGCGCCTCCTCCTCTTCCAGTACACGGCGGTCGACGCCTTCCCGCTGATGGGCATCCCGGACTGGGCGGCGTTCAACGCGAACATCGTGACGGGCGAGCCGACGATGGTGCCCCGGATGACCCCCGTGCCGGTCCGGATCCCGCTGCCGGCCGCGCCCTTCGCGGGGTCGATCTACGAGAACCAGCGGACGCTGGAGAACCGCTACTTCGAGGTCTTCGACGAAGAGGAGAAGGTCACCTAAGCGGCCGCCGCTCGCGCCGCGCTCCTCGCGCGCCGCGCCTTGCGGACCCTTGGCGCGGGTGTTACGGTCTCCTGGCGTACGCAGCGAACCACAGGGAGCTCCGCCAGTTCGCTCCCGGATCCCGGAGCGCCCCGATGGTGCCACAGTCACGCTGGATGCCGCCGCTCGCCGCGCCGTGTACGACCTCCTGATCCACGCGGGGCGCGTGGTCTGCCCGGCGACCGGCCTCGACGGGCCGGGGGCGCTCGCCGTCGCGGACGGGCGGATCGTCGCCGCGGGCCCGGGCGTGGACGGGCCGGCGCGCGAGACGCGCTCCCTGCCGGACGCTACCCTCCTCCCGGGGCTGGTCGACCTCCACGCGCACCCGGCGCGGGGCGAGTCCCGCTACGGGGTCGATCCGGACCTCCACTTCCTGCCGTTCGGGACGACCACCGTCCTCGCCCAGGGCGAGGCCGGGGCTCTCAATCTCGCGCGCTACCAGGCGACGGTGATCGAGCCCTCGCGGACGCGCGTCCGGCTCGCCGTCAACATCGGCCGGCGGGGCGAGGCGACGCCCGGCGGGGCGTGCGAGGCCGGGGAGGACGTCGACGCCGCGGCGTGCATCGAGGCGGTGCGGGCGAACCAGAAGCAGGGCGGCGAGGCGCTCTGGGGGCTCTCGGTCAACGTGAGCCCGGCCACGTGCGGCCGCACCGACCCGCGCGCGGTGATGGCGGCGGGGCTCAGGGCCGCGGAGGAGACCGGGCTCCCGCTCCTCTTCGGACCGCGCCGCGCGGCCGACTGGGCGCTCGCGGACCAGCTGCCGCGCCTCCGCCCCGGCGACGTGGTCACCTATTGCTTCACGGATTGCGCGGAAGGCCTCCTCGACGGGGATCGCGTCCGCGACGCGGTCTGGGCCGCGCGCGAGCGGGGGATCCGCTTCGACGTGGGTCACGGGATGGGCTCGTTCGACTTCCGCGTGGCCGAGCGGGCCATCCGGGAGGGCTTCCTCCCCGATGCGATCTCGACCGACCGGTACCAGCGTCACCTCGCGCTGTCGCCGCGCCACGACCTCCCGCGCACGCTCTCCAAGCTCCTCGCGGCGGGGATGACCGAGCCGGACGTCTTCCTGCGCGTGACGACGCGGCCGGCGGCGATCCTCGGCCTCGCCGGCGAGATCGGGACGCTCGCCCCCGGGGCCTGCGCGGACCTCGCGGCGCTCGCATGGAATCCTGCCGCGCCGCCGCTCCGCGACACGGCCGGCGCCGAGCGTCCGGGCGGCGCCTGGGCGCCGGTCCTGACCGTCCGCGCCGGCCGGGTGATCCCCGTCACCGCCGAGACCGCCCCCTGATGCCGTCGCGCTGGGAGCGGCTGAAGAACGACCAGCGGGTGCTCGCGGCCCTGTTCCTGCTCCCCGCGCTGCTGGTCCTCGTGAGCGTCGTGGTGTACCCGTTCGCCGACGCCGTCTGGATCAGCTTCCAGGCGAAGCAGGCCGGCACGCCCGGGCGCTTCATCGGGCTCCAGAACTACGGCGAGCTCCTCGGCAACCCGGTCTTCCTCCAGATCGTCGGGAACACGATCTTCTACACGGGCGTCGCGGTCGCGATCAAGTTCCTGCTGGGGCTCCTGGCGGCGCTGGTGCTGGCGCCCGCGCGCCGCCTAAACGGCCTGTACCGCACCGTGCTCTTCGTCCCGTGGGCCGTGCCCACCGTGATCGCGGCGCTCAACTGGCGGTGGGTCTACGACGAGTTCAGCGGCATGCTGAACAACGTGCTGCTCGCGCTCGGGCTCACGCAGAACGTCGTCGCCTGGCTGGCCGAGCCGCGGCTCGCCATGTGGTGCGTGATCGCCGTCGCGGTGTGGACGGGCACGCCCTTCTACACGATGAGCTTCCTGGCCGGGCTCCAGGCCATCCCCAAGGAGCTCTACGAGGCCGCCCGGCTCGACGGCGCCTCCGCGCTCCAGGAGTTCCGCCACGTGACCGTGCCCGGGATGCAGGCGATCTTCCTGGTCACGGTCATGCTGTCGACGGTCTTCACCTCGACCAGCCTGGTGATCGTCAACATCCTCACCAACGGCGCGCCGGCCGAGCGCACGAACATCCTTCCGAACTTCTCCTACAACCTCGCGATGGGGACGGGGCGGCTCGGGATCGCGTCGGCGGTCAACATGATCTTCTTCCCGCTCCTGATCCTGATGATCGTGGGGCTCAGCCGGCGCCTCCTGGCGGCGCGCGCGGCCTGACGCGATGGCGGCCCCGGCGAGCGCGTCGCGGCAGCGGTGGCTCCGGGAGGCCGCGGCCTACCTCGTGCTCCTGGTCCTGATGGTCTGGACCCTCGGCCCGCTCTACTGGATGGTGACCACCTCGCTCAAGACGAACGCCGAGGTGTACGGGACCACGGCGACGCTCTGGCCGCGGCAGCCGACCTGGGCGAACTACCGCGTCCTCTTCACGAAGACGCCGTTCGCCGTGTACTTCCAGAACAGCGTCCTCATCGCGCTCGGGACCACGTTCATCACCGTGCTGGCGAGCGCGCTCGGCGCCTACGCGCTGGTCCGGCTCCGCTTCCCGGGCCGTCGCCTCCTCGCGCGCGTCCTCGTCTACACGTACCTCGTGCCGCAGTCGCTCCTGTTCATTCCGCTCTTCACGATCCTCGTGAACGCCGGGCTCTCCAACACGCGCACCGGCCTCGTCCTCACGTACCTCGGCTTCACGGTGCCGTTCTGCACGTGGCTCCTGATGGGCTACTTCCTGTCGGTGCCGGTCGAGCTGGAGGAGGCGGGCCTCGTCGACGGCTGCAGCCGCCTGGGCGTGCTCTTCCGCATCGTGATGCCGGTGACCCTGCCCGCGCTCGCGGTGACGGCGTTCTTCTCGTTCACGCTGTCCTGGAACGAGTACCTCTACGCCTCCGTCTTCGTCTCGGACGTGAACGCGAAGACCATCCCGACCGGCATCCCGAGCTTCATCATCGAGGACGTGTTCTTCTGGGGGCCGATGATGGCCTCCACCGTGCTGAGCGTGATCCCGCCGCTCGCCGTCTACTTCCTGTTCCAGCGATGGCTGATCACCGGTCTCACCCTGGGCGCCGTCAAGGGCTGACGCCGCCCCGCTCCCGAACCCCTGACACGGAGGACCGCATGATGGACTCTCCCAAGCTGACCCGCCGGACGCTGCTCAAGGCCGGAGCCGGCGCCGCCGCGTTCGCCACCACGAGCAACATCTTCACGCCGCTCAAGAGCTTCGCCGCGCGGGACCAGAAGCTCGTCTTCTGGCTTCAGCCGAACTTCAACCCGACGGCGGACAAGATCCTCGAGGAGCAGACGCGCGCCTTCGCCAAGCAGGCCGGGCTGAAGGACGCGGAGCTCCAGATCCTCAAGGTGCCCGGCGGCGAGATCCCCACCCGCATGGCGGCCGCGCTCGAGGTGAACGCGCCGCCCGACGTGACGCGGCTCGAGGAGGGCTTCGTCGCGCGCATGCGGGCCCAGAAGGCGCTCCTCGACATCACCGACGTGATGGGCGAGATGAAGAAGGTCCCGGGCGGCGTCAACGCGGCCGTCGTTGGCCTGACCGAGGAGGGCGGCCGCAACTTCGCGGTCCCCATGGGCCTGAACCCGGTGGTCATGCACGCCCGCATGGACCTCCTGGAGCAGGCCGGCTACAGCACGTTCCCCGAGACCTGGGAGAAGTTCATCGAGGCCTCGCTCAAGATCAACAAGCCGCCGTTCTATGCCTACGGGATGGCGCTCGGCACGTCGCCCGGAAACGACAGCACCGAGGACATCATGGCGTGCGTGTGGGCGTACGGCGGCAACATCATCGACAAGAACAACCGGGTGGTCTTCAACTCCCCCGGCACCGTGGCGGGCTTCCAGCTGGCCAAGGACATGTACCTGAAGCACCAGATCGTCCCGAAGGGGACGCTCAGCTGGGACAACTCGGGGAACAACAAGGCGTACCAGTCGAAGCAGGTGGCCTTCGTCTACAACCCGCCGAGCGTCTACTCCTACCTCCTCCAGGAGGACAAGGAGCTGGCCGCCAAGACCGGGATCTTCGCGGCCCCCGGCGGACCGGCCGGGCGGATGAAGCGCGTGTACTGCGACTACTACGGCGTCTTCAAGGCGACCCCGTACCCGGACATCGCCAAGGGCCTCGTCCGGTACTTCATGGAGCCGAAGAACTACAACGAGTTCATCACCGGCACGGCCTCGCGGTACCTGCCGGTGTACCCGAAGCTCCTCGACGATCCCTTCTGGACCTCGAAGAAGGAGTTCGCCGGGCTCATCCAGATCGGCCGCGAGGGCGAGACGATCGCGCGGGCCGGCGTCATCACGGCGGCGCTCGGCGAGGTGGTCGCGCAGTCGCTCCTCGCGAAGTCGGTCCAGACGGTGCTGGTCAACAACGTCGATCCCGCCGAGGCCGTGGCCAAGGCCCACGCGGAGATCGTCGCCATCTACAAGCGCTTCAACGAGCCGGTCTAGGCCGGCCGCGTTCCGCCACGCCGGCGCCTCCCCGCGGGGGCGCCGGCGCCGCATCACGCCCGGAAGGGACCGATGCTCGACCTCGTGATCTCGGGCGGCCTCGTGCTCGACGGCACGGGCGCGCCCACCGTGCCGGCCGACGTGGGCGTGGCCGGCGGGCGGATCGTCGAGGTCGGGCGCCTCCCGGGCGTCCGGGCGACCCGGGTGATCCGCGCCGACGGGCGCGTCGTCTGTCCCGGCTTCATCGACATGCACGCCCACGACGACTTCAACCTGCCGGTGAACCCGCTGGCGGCCGAGAAGACGCGGCAGGGCGTGACCACCCTCGTGACCGGCAACTGCGGGCTGTCGCCCGCGCCGCTCGGCACCGCGCACCGCCAGGCCGTCCTCGACGCGGTCGACACGCTCGACAGCGGCCTCGCCTACGACTGGCCGACGTTCGGCGCGTTCCTCGACCGGATGCCGCCCCTCGGCCTGAACGTGGCGACGCTCGTCGGCCACGGGACCGTGCGCGCCGCCGTGCTGGGCGGCGAGGCGCGGGCGCCCCGCCCGGACGAGCTCGCGCGCATGGCGGCGCTGGTCGACGAGGCAATGGCGGCCGGCGCCTTCGGGCTCTCGACGGGGCTTTTCGGCCCGCCGTCCGGGTATGCGGCGACCGACGAGGTCGTCGCGCTCGCCCGCGTCGCCGCCCGCCACGGCGGCGCCTACCACACGCACATGCGCGACGAGGGCGTGCGGATCGCCGAGGCCGTCGACGAGGCGCTCGCGATCGGCGCGCAGGCTGGCTGCCCCGTCCAGATCTCGCACCTCAAGATCTCGAGCCTCGACCGCTGGGGGCGCGCCCCCGAGATCCTCGCCGCGATCGCCGCTGCCCGGGCCCGCGGCGTGCGCGTGACGTGCGATCAGTACCCCTATCACGCGTCGAGCGGCGGGCTTCGCCACCACTTGCCGGCGTGGGTCCACGCGGGCGGCCTCCCCGCGCTCCTCGGCCGGATTCGCGAGTCCGCGACGCGCGCCCGCCTCCGCTACGACCTCGTCGAGGGGATGGCGAAGGCTGGCGTCTCGATGCGCTTCTACCGGTGGGACCTGACGCGGGTCAGCGAGTCGCCGACGCGCCCGGAGTACGCGGGGCGCACGCTGGCCGAGATCGGCGCGCGCGAGGGGAAGGCGCCGGTCGATGCGCTCCTCGACCTGCTCCTGGCGGACGGCGGGCGCACCGGCGGGATCTACTTCCACATCAGCGAGGACGACGTCCGGACCATCATGCGCGATCCGCACGTCGGCGTCGGCTCGGACGGCCTCTACACCGGCCGCCCGGGGCAGCCCGCGCGGGGGCGCCCGCACCCGCGCCACTTCGGGACCTTCCCGCGCGTCCTCGGCCGCTACGTCCGGGGCGAGGGCGTCCTCGCACTGCCGGAGGCGGTCCGCAAGATGACGTCCCTCTCGGCCGACGCGCTCGGCCTCGCGGATCGCGGCCGGATCCGGGCCGGCGCGGCGGCCGACCTCGTCGTCTTCGACCCGGCCACGGTCCTCGACCGCGCCACGTTCGAGGCACCCCATGCGGCCCCCGAGGGCATCGGCGCGGTCGTCGTCAACGGCGTCCCCGTCGTCCTCGACGGCGAGCCCACGGGCGCGACGCCCGGGCGCGTGCTCCGCCGCGGGCGGCCCGGCTAGACGCGCGGCCAGCGGCCGGGGACGCCGAGGCCGAGCCGCTCGGCCAGGCGCCCGACGGACGCCCGCGCCTCCCGGAGGACCTCGCCCTCGCTGACCCGCGTCGAGCGGCCGCCTTCCAGCACGATGCGGCCGTTCACCAGCACCGTGTCGGCGCTGGGCCCGCGCCCGACGGTGACGAGCTGGTGCGCGGGGTCGACGCCGGGGCCGAGCTCGATCGCGTCCCGCTGACGCACGACCAGGTCGGCGCGCTTCCCCGGTTCGAGGCTTCCGACGAGGTGGTCGAGCCCCGCCGCCCGCGCGGCGCCGCGCGTCGCCATCTCGACCGCGTCCTCCGGGAGGATCGGCTGACCGGCCTCGGCCATGAGGTGGAGCGCCAGGAACGGCGCGTCCCCGACGGCGCTCTGGCGGGCGGAGTCCGTGCCGAGGCCGACCGGCACGCCCCGGCGGCGCATCTCGGGGATGCGCGTCGGGAGCCGGTGCGGCGTCCCCTTCTGGAGGTAGGCGAGCGGACACCAGACGATCGACAGTCCCGCGTCGAGGATCGGCGCGACGTCGCCATCGCGGATCACGTTCATGTGAACGAAGGTCGCGTTCGGTCCGAGGACGCCGAGCGCGGCGAGGTAGGCGAACCGGGGCTGCCCCCACCGCGCCTCCATCGCCGCCGCGAGGTCGAGGTCGTAGCCGAGGTGGGAGTTCAGGATCACGCCCTCCTGGTCGGCGAGCGCCTTGGCCGCACGAAAGAGCTCGTCGGACGCGGTGCCCTCGCCGTACAGCGCGACGTGCCCGTGCACGGTGTCGTCGGGATCGCGGTTCCGGCCGAGCTGCCCCCCGAGGCCCGCGAGCGCCCGCTCGCGCGTCGGCGGGACCCGCGCGAAGAGGCTCGGGCTCTTCAACCCCGGGATCACGTCCATCAGCGCGGGGTCGTCCCAGAGATAGGGATCGGCGAGCGAGCACCGGACGCCGGTCGCCCGCGCGGCGTCGGCGACGGCATCGGGCTCGAAGGCGCTGCCCGGCTCGACGAACGCCGTGTACCCCTGGCGCAGGAGCTCGAGGCAGCCGAGCGCGGCGGCGGCCCGCTCGTCCTCGGGCCGGAGCGCCGCCTTCCAGTCGGCATAGTTCGGCCCCCGGCCGCCACCCTGGGTGCTGCTGTCGCCCTGGAAGAAGCCGCGGCAGGTCTGCGCGTTGATGTGGAGATGCGCGTCGATGAACCCAGGATGGACGATCGCGCCGCCGACGTCGAGCGTGCGCGGGGCCTGCCAGCTCGCGAGGACCTCGCTGTCCGGGCCGACCGCGACGATCGTGTGGCCCCGCACCGCGACGGCGCCCGACCGGTACACGGTGCGGTCGGCGTCGAGCGTCAGGACCTCGCCGCCCGCGACGATCAGGTCGCAGCGCGCCGGCGCGGCCCTCACCGCGGGCGGCCCGCGCGCCTGCCCGCGCTAGGTGTCATGGCCGGCCGGGGCGGCGCGCCGCCAGCGCTCGAGCACCGCGGGGTCGATCTCGACGCCCAGCCCGGGGCCCTCCGGCGGATAGGCGTAGCCGCCCTCGATGCGGAGCGGGCGCGTCAGGAGGTCCTCGGCGTGATAGAGGACGCCGCAGGTGTCGCTGTCGGGCCCGAGGTTCGTCATCGCCACGCCGAGGTGGATCTGCGCCGCCGTGCCGATGCCGAACTCCGGCATGCTGCCGATCATGCACGGCATGCCGGCCGCCTCGCAGAGCGCGAAGATGCGCTGGGCGTTCCAGAGGCCCCCGGCCTCGGTGACGTACACGTTCGCGATGTCGGCGGCGCCGCGGCGAATGACCTCCATCGCGTCGCGCGGCGTCCGGACGCTCTCGTCCGCCATCAGCGGCACCCCGATCGCGCGGCGCACCTCGGCCATCTGGTCGAGCTCGCGCGGCGGGAGCGGCTGCTCGACCAGCTCGAGGTCCCAGGGCTCCATGGCGCGGATCAGCCGGATGGCCTCCTTCGCGGTCGGCCAGGCCATGTTGGCGTCGACGCGGAGCCGCACGGCGGGTCCGATCGCCTCCCGCACGCGCCGGACGGCCTCGAGGTCGCGCGCCGGGTCGCTCCCCACCTTCACCTTGATCGTCCGGTGGCCCTCCCGGACGCGCTCGCGCGCGAACTCGGCCATGGCCGCGGGCTCGCCGAAGGGCACGGAGTAGCTGAGCGGGATGCGCTCCCGCACCTTGCCGCCGAGGAGCGCGTAGACCGGCGCGTCGAGGGCCTTCCCCAGGACATCCCAGAGCGCCATCTCGATGCCGGCCTTCGCCTCCTCGACGCCGTCGAGGGCCTGATCCATCCGCTGGACGAGATAGGCGATGCGCCGGGGGTCCTCGCCGATCACGGCCGGGGCGAGCGCCGCCTCGACGTCCCGCGCGAGCAGCCGCCCGCGGCGCTTGAACACGGACGCGATCTCGCCGATGCCGGTGATGCCGGCGTCCGTGTCGACGAAGACGATCGCGTGCTCGGAGACGGCGGCGACCCCGAGCGCCGTGCGGGTCGCGGCGCCATAGGCGAGGCGGCGCGGACCCCAGACCACGACGGCTCGCACGCCGGTGATCTTCATCGGGTCGGAATGGGCGACGGAGAGAACGGGCGGAGCCGGCGTGGGGCGGGACGCGTGGCGCGCGTCAAACGCCTTCCTGGGCGGCGGTGTCGGCCACGCCGTCCTCGTCCAGCTCGGCCGGGTCGGGGTCCATCGCGTCCGGATATTTCACCGGGACGTTCTGGGCGACCCAGAGCTTCCAGTCGCTCCACGCGTGGTCGAGCTCGTGGAGGAACGCTCCGCGCTTCTCGGCCGGCGGCAGGCGACGGTCCACGACGATCGTCCGGTTGTCGACGTCCCACTCGGCCGCGCGGTCGTCCTTGTCCGGGGGCGCCTGGACGACGGCGATCTCGTACCCGAAGGGCAACTCGACCTTCCGGGGGAGCCGGTAGATCGAGCCCTTGCCGGGGGTGGGCGTGGCGTCCGTCATGACCGGCACGCGGAGGAGGGCCTCGTCCGGGTCGCAGCCATGCCCGCGAGGATACTGGCCCCCCCTGGCGAGGTCAAATGGCCGGGTGACGCCGCCGTCGACCGCGACTCGATAAATCATCGCAACATGCCGAATGGATTGACTTTTCACTCATGGGTCTCGGATCCGGCCCGCGTGGTGAGCCCGGCGGGCGGGGCGCCACGACGACGAGGGGATCCGCGCCTACCCGCCAGGCCTCCCGCCCGGCCACCATGGGCGCCGGGATGGAGCCGTACCGGCTCGTACCGGGCTTCGCCGACCATGCCGACGTCGAGCAGCTCGCGGGCGCCGTCGCCCGAGAGGTGGGGCGCCTCCGCCAGACGACGGGGATGGGCGGCATCGGCCCGCGCTACTGGATCATCGGCGGCACCGAGATCCTGGAGCACCTCCCGGAGCTCGCCGCGTTCGGCGAGGCGCGGGTCCGACCCCTCCTCACGGCGTTCGTCGGCCGCCGGTCGAGCCCACCTTGGCGCGGGCCGCCATCCGCGTCCAGGTCTTCGAGGGCCCGAGCCGCGAGTTTCGGTGGCACTTCGACGCGCGTCACTACGCGGCCCTCCTCACCCTCGAGAACGGCAATCAGACCGAGACTCACGTGATCGGCCCGGGGTTGAGCCGCGTCCTCCGGCCTGTCCTGTACCCGCTCTACTGGCTCCCCCAGCTGTTCTCGCTGGCTCCGTACCGCCGGGTCACGATGGGGCGCGGCGACCTCCTCCTCATGCGGGGCTCGGACGCGCTCCATCGGGGCATCGCGCGGGATCCCGCCGGGCGTCGCATCCTGATCGTCTGGGGATACCGGATCCCCGGCAGCCGCCCGAACTGGCTGCGGGGCTGGGTCGCGCGTCGCGTGAACTACCGCACCTCAGCCGCGCCCTGTCGGGATAGCCCTCTCGTCCCGCGGCGCCCGGTGCGCTATCGTCGGGTCGGCGCGCCGGGAGAGGACACCCCGGACGCGCCGGCTGCCCGGACCGGGCGTGGCCCGGGGGCCCCGAACGAATCGCCGGCCGTGCGCGTGTGCACGAGGGAGACCGGAATGACTGGCAGAGTGTCGCGGAGAGTCGCCGTGGTCGTCGCCGTGCTGTTCGCGGTCGGGCTCGCGGGCACCGCCGGCGCCCAGAAGAAGCTCGAGGGCATCCCGCTCGTCTGGAAGCCCAGCAACCGGAAGGGCGCCGGGGTGACGAACCTGTCGGGCCTCGCGGACGTCAAGATCCAGGTCGATACCTTCGTCGACACCCGGGAGAACAAGGCGAAGTTCGGCGAGAACCAGGAGGACAAGGTGCCGAAGCCGGTCACCACGTCCACCAACGTCGCCGAGTTCACTTCGACGAACTTCCGGAACCTCCTGAAGCAGTACGGCCTGACCATCGTCCCGAGCGGCGGCGACGTGGTCATCGCCGGGGACATCCTGGAGTTCATGGTGACCGAGACCAACACCTACAAGGGCGAGGTGCGGTTGAAGCTCGCCGTGAAGAAGCGCGGCAAGACGGAGTGGGCGGGCATCGTCGCCGGGACGTCGAGCCGCTGGGGCCGCTCGTTCAAGGACGAGAACTACTACGAGACGATCAGTGACTCGCTGCTGGACGCGGCCTCACACGCGATGGAGGACGACGGCTTCCGCAAGGCGCTCGGCGGGAAGTAGCCGCGGCGGGCGGGGCGCGCCGCGCGCGCACCCCACGCCTTACCGGACGGGAAACGCTCGCGCGCGCTAGGGGTGCGTTTCGCTCGGCGTCTCCATGAAGGTCGGGCCCGTGATCGCGCTGGCCCCGCCTCCGCAGCCCGTCAGGCTCACAGTCAGGAGCCCCAGCACCAGCATCGACATTGCGAGCGTGCGTCGCATCGGCGACCTCCTTGAAGGATTAGCGTTCCGCGGGGCGACGCTCCGTTGACGGCGTGGCCCGACTCGCTGTCTTCCGGTGCAAGGCGTGTGCCCCAGACGTGGTCGGCCGGCCGGCTCGCGAATTCGCGGGGTTACCGCCCACGCAGGGCTCACACGCCCGTGGGCGAGTGCCCAGGCGCGCCGCGCGGCACCCGGTCGCTGACAATTCACGGCGCGGCCGGGGCCGGACGCCCGCCGCCGCGACCCCTGACGGGGTGTCCGAGGCGACCTCCTAGCGACCCGCACGCCGCAGCGCGGGGGCGGCCGCGTACACGGCGTCCTTGACGCGCTGCGGATAGTCGTCGGGGAAGGTCCACATGCCGCGGCCGGGCGGGTGCGTCAGCCCGCGCGTCGCGGGGTCGAACGGATAGATCATTGACAGCAGGACATCGCTCGACACCCGGGGGTTCGCGAAGAAGTATCCGTGGCCCCGCATGCCGCCGAGCTCGTGGGGGCCGTACACGCCCGCGACGTCGATGCCCACGAGCCGCTCGTTGCCGGCCAGCGTCTCCAGGTCGTCGCGCGTCAGCTCTTCGAAGTTCGGCCGTCCCAGGCGCGACGCCCTCGCGAGGACGCCGGCCCACTTCAGGGCGCCGTCATCTTCCGAGACGTAGACCTGCGTGCGCACCGCGAGGTCCGACACGGCCGGCACATGCGAGCGGGCGAAGGTCTTGAGGTCGATGTCCGCCGCCACGAAGAGGGCGTTGCCGATCCGGTAGCGGCGCTGGAGCGCCGCATGGTCCTCCTCCGGATGGCGCGCGCGGAGTCGCACCAGCGCCTCCGCCAGGAGCGGCGAGCCGCAGCTGAACGCGATCAGGTTCAGCCGCCGGGCCTGGGTCTTCTCCGCGACCAGCGCGATCAGGCGCTCGATGTCCGGAATGAACGCCCGGGCGCGCCGGCAGTCGATGAAGTAGTTCCAGACGCGGGTGCCCGTCGGCCAGCTGAAGGCCACCACCGCCGACGAGCGACCGAGATAGTGGGCCCAGGCCCCCATGAACACGACGACCTGGTCGAAGGTCACCCGGTATCCGGGCACGTAGATCACGGCCTCCCCGGTCGTCGACGCCTGCACCTGCCGGTCGATGGCGGCCAGGAAGGCCCGGTCGCCGTCCTCGCCCATCACGCCGAACTCCTCGACCCCGGTGAGGCGGGCCGGGCGCAGCGTGTCGGTCGTGCTGGTCCGATCCGACGCCATGAGGTCGGCAAAGGACCATCCGGGTTCGCCCAGCTGCACCGTGGCCCGGCCCAGGCGGGTGCGGTCGCCGGCGCTCGGCTGGTAGCGCTCGCGGGCGCCCGCGGGCGCCGGGGCGCGTGTCGTCGCGTAGAGGACGCGCACGTCGCCGTCCCGGTCGGCCGGCGCGACGCGGGTCGCGAAGTCGAGGCGCGGATCCGTCACGACGACCGGCGGGGGCATCATGGTCCAGCTGACCTCGTCGCTCCCGCACCCGGTCAGCAGGCCGGCGAGGACGAGGGCGCGGCTCGCGGCGCGTGCCCCGCCGCGGTGCGGACCCCGGGCGGCGCAGGTCACCTGTCGAGCAAGGATCGACACGTCCGTGACGATACCCGATGCATGCTGGGCGCGCCACGGTCGGCGGCGGGTCCACCTCGCACAATCAGGAGCACGATCCGCGCGGGTCCGGTGCGTCAGCATCGCGTACCGGCAGCCCGACGGCTCGTGGCGGACAACCATTGAGAGGAGCGAGGCCCACCATGTGCTTCATCCCGGCTGCTGGTCTGGTGATGGTGACCGTGCTCTGGCCCGCTATCGGTTCCCCGCAAGGGGCGCCGCTCGTAACTCCCAAGGCGTTCGATGCCACCGACACGAACCACGACGGGAAGATCACCCCGGAGGAGTACCGCGCCCGGATACAGGACGTGTTCTATCTCCTCGACCGGAACAGGGACGGCGCTCTCGTCAAGGACGAGTCCCGGGCGTGACAGACGCGGCGTTCCGCGCCGCCGACAAGAACGGCGACGGGTGGCTGTCGATGCAGGAGTACCTTGACGCCCGGAGAGCGGACTTCACCGCCGCCGACACGAACAAGGACGGCACCCTCTCCCGCGAGGAGACCGCCGGGAAGTAGCCCGCGGGCGCCGACGACGGCACGCCCGTCTTAGGCGCCCGCCCCCTTCCGTCGCATCATCCAGTTCGGCTCGGCTTCCCCCACCTTGTGCAGGGTGTTGCGGTCGGTGTGGTGGAAGAGCTGGTCGCTCCCCGCGATCTTCAGCACGGTGTCCTGCTCGTAGGACCACGTCCCGTCCTCGTGCACGCTCACCGTGATGCGGAACTCGAGCGTCCGGAAGGCGTGATCCAGAAAGGGGTTCGAGCACGTCCCGTTGGTCGGGGAGCCGAACTCGCACACGAGCGCGAACGTCTTTGCGTCGGGGGCCGCCCCGCCGATCGCCATGGCGATCTGCCCGCGGGGGATGGTGTGCGACTGGATGATCATGCCGGTCGCCGGCTCCCAGAGCCAGTAGCCGACCTGGTCGTGGAACGTCTCCGGCTTGGTCGGGCGCAGGATGTGCGTGTGGTAGCGAAGCCCGTAGAGAAGCTGCGGCCCGTTCGTCTGCGGGTCGATCGGCTGGAGCTCGTACCGCTCGAGGTATCCGTCCTCCCCGGAGCCCTCGGCGTTCGGATGGACGTCCACCCCGCGCCGCCCCTCCCAGATGCCGGCGAGGGGCGTGAGCGGCCCGAGATTCCGAAGCGTGTCGGGATCCGGATCGGGCTCGGTGTAGATGTCGGTCGGAAAGCCGTCGGTCATGTCCGTGCCGACCTGCGCCCTTCCCTCGAGCGCCTCAGGCCCGGGCGCGGAGCGCCAAGATCACGAGCCCGATGCCCTCGATGAGGAGGAGCACGCCGAAGAAGAACGGAATCGCCAGCGCGGCCATCATGGGCCGGCCGAGGAGGAGCAGTCCGACGAGGACGTTGATGCCGCCCAGGATGAAGGCGCCGCCGCCGCCGCCCTTGAAGCCCCGGATGATCTCGAACACCCCCATGAACAGGCTCTCGAAGCCCAGGATGAGGATCAGCACGGTCGGCACCGTCACCGCGGCCAGCATCGGGTGATTCAGGACGACGATGCCCGCGAAGATGCCGATGATGCCGCTGAGGAGCGACCAGACTCCCGCAGTCGAGCGGTCGGCGAACGTCCGCACCAGCGACAGGACGCCCGTCATCAGCAGGTAGATGCCCAGGAAGGTCATCAGCGCCACGAGCGTCGCGCCGGGGTTCGTCAGCAGCATGAGTCCGAGCAGCACGGCCGAGATTCCCTGCAGCAGGAAGATCCACCAGGCACTGCCCGGCTGGGGCCGGGCAAGCATCGCGGTTGCCATCACGAGCCTCCTCTCTACGGTCGGGCGAAGTCCACGGAGGGATGCGAGCGCGGCGGGCGTCCGGCCGCCATCCTATGCCACCCCGCCCGTTTGGTGAAGGCCCCCCGCGGGGCACGGCAAGCCGCGGGCGCGGCCCAGCCCTGGGCGCTTGCGCCCGGTTCGCTACCGCTTCCCGCCTCGTCCCGCCGATCGACGCCTGACCCGGTCATCGCGACAAGACCGCCGGGAGGCCGCCATCACGAACTTTCTGCGGACGCGCTCGCCCGACTCCACTGCCGAGCCACCACCTGCCACCCCGCCCCTCGGTGGACCCAGATGTCCGTCAAGTACCATTCACCGGACGTCTCTCGCCCATCGAGCTTGGCCAGGAGTCCCACGCGCGCCTGGTACACGGCGACCGTCCCGAAGTCGCGCACCAGAACGTCCTGAAAATCCATCCGCACGAGCTGCCACCGTCGGGTGTTCTCGATGAACTGTGTCTTGCCCCAGCGTCCCCGCTCGGAGGTGAACGTGAAGTCGTCCGCCATGAGCCGGCTCAGCGTGCCCTCGACACGGTCTCGAATGGCGTCCGTCCCGGCAAGGCAGAGCTGGTTGATTTCCTGCGCGGACTCGGCACGCCGAGCATCCAATGGCCGTCCTCCCTTGGCAGAGAACCGGAAGCGCTTCAGCGGCGGGCACGGCGCGCGCGGAGTGGCGCCCGCTCGAGCGCGGGGAAGTCGCGCGCCGCCGGTAGCGAGAGAAGTGGAGCGTCCCGGCGGGCGCCGGGACGCTCCGGACTCCCTAGTAGCGGTAGTGCTCGGCCTTGTAGGGGCCGTCCTTCGGGAGCCCCACGTACTTCGCCTGCTCGTCGGTCAGCTCGGTGAGCATCGCGCCCAGCTTGCTCAGCTGGAGGCGCGCCACCTTCTCGTCGAGCCGCTTCGGCAGGATGTAGACGCCGACCGGATAGCTCTTGGTGTTCGTGAACAGCTCGATCTGGGCGAGCACCTGGTTGGCGAACGAGGAGCTCATGACGTAGCTCGGGTGCCCGGTCCCGCAGCCCAGGTTCACCAGCCGCCCCTCGGCCAGCAGGATGATGCGCTTGCCGTCGGGGAAGATGATGTGGTCGACCTGCGGCTTGATGTTGTCCCACTTGTACTGGCGCAGCGAAGCCACGTCGATCTCGTTGTCGAAGTGACCGATGTTGCACACGATGGCGTTGTTCTTCATGCGCCGCATGTGGTCGTGGGTGATGACGCGCAGGTTCCCGGTGGCCGAGACGAAGATGTCGGCGTGCTCCGCCGCGTAGTCCAGGGTGACCACGCGGTAGCCCTCCATCGCCGCCTGCAGCGCGCAGATCGGATCGATCTCGGTCACCCACACCTGGGCCTGGAGCCCGCGCAGCGCCTGGGCCGAGCCCTTGCCGACCTCGCCGTAGCCGGCGACCACCGCGATCTTGCCGGCCACCATCACGTCGGTGGCGCGCTTGATGCCGTCCACCAGCGACTCGCGGCAGCCGTAGATGTTGTCGAACTTCGACTTGGTCACCGAGTCGTTGACGTTGATGCCCGGGAAGAGCAGCCGCTGGTCCTTGACCATCTGGTAGAGGCGGTGGACACCGGTGGTGGTCTCCTCGGTGACGCCGCGGATCTCCTTGCCGATCATCGAGTACCACCCGGGCCGGGCCGCCAGCTGCTTCCGGATGGCGGCGAAGAGGACAGTCTCCTCCTCGCTCTCGGGATGCGCCAGCACCGAGGGGTCCTTCTCGGCCCGCGCGCCGAGGTGCACCAGCAGGGTGGCGTCGCCGCCGTCGTCGAGAATCATGTTCGGGCCGCGGTCGCCGAACTCGAAGATCCGATGCGTGAAGTCCCAGTACTCGGTGAGCGACTCGCCCTTGCGCGCGAAGACCGGCGTGCCGCCGGCGGCAATGGCCGCCGCCGCGTGGTCCTGGGTCGAGAAGATGTTGCAGGAGGCCCAGCGCACCTCCGCGCCCAGCGCCTTCAGCGTCTCGATGAGCACGGCGGTCTGGATCGTCATGTGGAGCGATCCCGCGATGCGGGCGCCCCGGAGCGGCTGCCGCGCCGCGTACTCCTCGCGAATGGCCATCAGCGCGGGCATCTCGCCCTCGGCGATGGCGATCTCCTTGCGGCCCCACTCGGCCAGGAGCAGGTCGGCCACGTGGTAGTCGGGGAGGGACTGGCGGGTCGATGTGGCGCTCATCGCGCCTCCTTTCTGTACGACAAAAGGGTCGCGAGCGCCGTTACAGGATCCATCCCGAGCCTGGCAGGCGCCGTCGGGCGCCCGTCGCAACGCTCCTCGGGGACCGCGGCCATCATACCAAACTCGCGTCAGGCCCGCCAGAACCGCGCGGCGGCGACGGCCACGACGGCGAGCACGACGCCGACCGGGACCAGCAGCGTCAGGGCCGGGGCCGCCTGCATCAGGCCCCCGGCCGCCATCGCGCCGAGCACGTAGACCCCCCAGGCGGTCGCCAGCATGCGCTTGCCGTGACCCGCGGCGGCCGGGCCCACGCCGTGACGGGCGATGAGGCTCACGAGGCTGGTCAGCGTGCCGGTCACGAACGTGGTGGCGATCCCGAAGACATCGAGCCGCCGCGCCGCCGCGCTCTGCACGCCCATGGCGAGCGCGGCCAGCGTCACCCGCCCGACGAGCAGCGACGAGCGGTCCGCGGCCAGCGCGGCGAGCAGCACGCACTCGACGCCCAGCGCGACGGTCACGCCGCGCGGCCACGAGGCGGGGTGCTCGCTCCGGTGCACCAGCCCGGCGCCGATGGCGGCGCCGACCACAAACGCGGCCAGCGCCAGCGCGGTGCGGACGATGGCGCCTCCATCGGCCTGCACGAGCGCCAGGCCGAACAGCACGGTGTTGCCGGTCATGTTGGCGGTGAAGACGCGCCCCAGCGCGAGATAGCTGACGGCGTCCACGTATCCGGCGGCGCCGGTCAGCAGGAGCACGAGCGCGTACTTGAGCGCGGCGGACCTCGGGTCTTCCCGGACGGACGCTGGCGCCATGGCGGGATCGAGGCCGCGGCCTCACTGCATCGGTGAGCGTGGCGTGGCGATGAGCCGAGTCACGACGATGTCCTCGCGGCGGTGATACTCCTGCCAGATGGGCTCGATGTTGGCCTTCCGCCAGTCGTCTTGATAGACCGCCTGGTACTGCGCTTCGCGCTGCTCCTCGCTCTCGAACCGCCGGATCCAGACGTAGACGGACTGGTCCGTCTCGCCCCGGAAGCTGCCACACACCACCATGCCCCTGGAGACCTGGAACGGGATGATCTGCTCTTCCATGATCTTGACCCAGCCGTCGATCTTGCCGGGCTGTGGCCGGTAGATGCGGAGCTCGAAGAAGGCCATCGCGCGCGTCCTCCCTGATCTCTTCTGGCTCCAGGCCGCCCGGGGGAATCGTCAGCCCTGCATCGTGAGGCCGCCCGAGACGCTGATCGTCTGCCCGGTGATGTACGCGGCATCGTCGCTGGCGAGGAACGCGACGATCCCCGGATAGTCCTCGGGCGCGCCGAGGCGCTTCATCGGGATCGCCCGCTTCAGGCCCTCCAGGATCTTCGCGCCGTCGGGACCCTCGGTGAAGCTGCGCAGGATCGCGGTGTCGGTCGGGCCCGGGCACACCGTGTTCAGCCGGATGCCCTTGGCCACCAGCTCGCGCGCCAGCGTCTTGGTGAGCGCGATCACGCCGCCCTTGCACGCCGAGTACACCGCCTCGCCGGAGGAGCCGACCCGCCCGGCGTCGGAGGCGATGTTCACCACCGCCCCGCGCCCGCGCGCAGCCATCCGCTTGAGCACGGCGTGGTGCATGTTGAGCGGACCGTAGAGGTTGACGCGGATCACCCGGTCCCAGAACGCGGGCTCCGTGTCGAGAAAGTTGGCGGCGCGGTCCCAGCCCGCGTTGTTCACCAGGATGTCCGCCGGCCCGCGGACGCGCTCGAGCGACTCGACCGCCCGCTCGACCGCGGCATGGTCGGCAATGTCGACGACCTCGACCGCCGCGTGGCCGCCCTGCGCTTGGATCTCCTGCGCGCAGCCGTGCGCGCCAGGCTCGTCGAGGTCGAAGATGCCCACCGTGCAGCCCTCGGCCGCGAGCCTGAGGGCGATGGCCCGCCCGATACCGTTCGCCGCGCCGGTCACCAGCGCCACCCTGCCCTTCAGTCCACGCATGATCCGCCTCCTTCAAACGACCCAACCCAGCAGGGCTGGCGTGGGAGCTCGGGCTGGAGATCGGCGCACGGGACGTGGCGCGCCTGGAGGGAAGCGTGGCGCGGCGATGAGCCGAGTCACCTCGATGTCCCCGGGGCGATGATACTCCTGTCGGCTCGGCTAGATGATCCGCTCTTCTCTAGTCGCGGCTATCAACCGGGCGGTACGGGGCGGCCCGGCGGCCGCCCCGTCACTTCAGTGCGTGCGAGCGGATCGTCGCGTTCGCGCCGTTAGCGGCGACGCGTGACGCGCGCGCGTCGAGGCCGTCGCGCGGGCGCGGTGAGCGCGGCCGTCGCCGCCAGCAGCCGCGTGAACCGCTCGTAGCGACAGTCCGCATCGCAGCCGTGGCTCCCCTTGTGGCGTGAAGGCGCCGGGTGGCCGTGTCCTCCATGACCAGGGGGGGACCCGCTGGCCCCCGTATCATGCTCCGGACAGTAGCTCCCCTCCAGGTACAGGCCCACGTGATACGCCCCGGGGACCGGCGTGTCCTCGACGTGCACGTGGAGCGGACCTCCATCGTGCGCTACCACCGCCAGCTCCACGTCCCGCACCTGCCCCAGCTGTCGGTTCCGATTCTCGAGCGTCGCCAGAACCTTGGCCGGGTCGAAGCCGAGTGATCGCGCGTCCCTGAGCTTCGGGTCTCTGGGGATGCTCGCGCTCTTGCCCCGCGCCAGCAGAGCCCGGAGGTCCACGGTCGGTGCGACCAGTCGGGCAAAGGCGAGCGTCGGCGCGATGGTTCCCGCCAGGACGCTGGCGAGCACGTCGAACCCGAGGCTGGCCCCGGTGACGAAGTCGCTCTTGCGCGGCAGGATCTCCAGGCGCAGTCGCGTGCGCGCGTGGACGGTCACAACGAGACTGCACGCCAGGCCGCCATCACGGTTCGTACTCGGTGGTCGGACGTCCAGTCGATGTCGCGGTCGTGCCGGGATGCTGCGCGCGGCCTTGCGCGCCTCGGGCTTGGTCAGGAGGCGCGCATAGCGAGGCCCGCGAGCGGGCCCCGCCGACACCGGCAGCACGAGCTCACTCAGGTCCGGCATCAACATCGCGTCCATGGTCGACGTCCGGTAGGCTGCCATGAGGACCCAGCGACCGACCCAGGCCGAGGCGTCGGCGCTGTCCCGCTGCAGCACGAGGGACAGGCGACCGTTCCGTCGAGACGCCGTGACGTGGGGTCGGCGCCCGCCATGCCCCGCTGGGGAGGCGTGGACGTGTCCGGTCCCGTCGACGTAGGTCACGACTCCATCGGGGGCGACGAGATGGAACCGCCAGTTCTCGTCGATGAAGTCCATGCCCTGGGCGGTGACAAACAGCACGTCGTCGGCAGAGGTCACGGCGAGATCGAGATGAACGTGCTCTCCAGCAAACACCTCCAAGACCGGATCGAAGACCGTGGTGAATCCGAGCGCGGCGGCCAGCGCGTTCGAGAAGAACTTGTCGATGGTCCCGGCGTTCTCGCCGTGGAACACCTGGAGAGTCGGAAGTGTGAGGCCCTTGGCGACCATGCTGGCGAGGGTTGCGTAGTCCACATCGGCGCCGGTGCCGAAGCCCATCGCGAAGATGGCGGTGTTGGTGAAGCTGCCGTCGGGAATGGACGTCATGAGCGAGCCGGTTGTGCGCACGCCGTCGGTCAGCATCGCCAGATAGCGCCGCTCGTCGGGTGGAATCCCGCCGAAGGGCGGCTCCACGAGCGTGTCCTCCACGTCCTGGAGGGCGTCCGCGAGCGGGGTGCCGCCGCCCGCCGACATGCCCGAGACGGCGCTGTCGAAGACGGCGCGACTGTAGGCGCCGCCGTTCTTGATGAGCCCGTACGAGGTCCCGGCGAACAGCGGCGCAAATTCATGGGTGACCCCGAGGGTACGAAACGTCTTGATGCCCGCCGTGACGTAGAGCGCTCCACTGGCGTACACGGTCTCGCAATCCTGGAGAAACGCCGACACGCCACGGGTCGCCGCCACCCATTTCGTCACGTCGGGGGCAGCCACCGTCATGGGATCCGGCGTCAGGCCATTCATGCTGCCCGTGCGATCGAGCCCAATCCCGATGATCGGGATGGCGTCATACGTATAACCCAGCGCTCGATGATCGAGCGTATCCACGTTGCGCTTGGACCCGAGCGCGCTGAAATCCGGCATGGTGATCGGCGGCCACGAGATGTTGCTGGTGTAGCCAGGGGCGCCGCCGGTCCACGGAAACATCAGATCGTTGCGATGGTGATGCACGTTGCCACCGGTCGTCGGATAGACGTCGGCGTTGCCGTCCAGCTGCCACATCGCCCAGAGCCGATCGATGTTGCAGTGATGCAGATAGAAGATTGGATCGAAGGGTGACGCGGTCGCATTGCTCATGTGTCCGCCGACCCATCCGTGAAGCCCGTTGTGCATCTGGTGTCCGGAGGGAAGCCCGTCTCCGCTCTCGAGCGCGTTCTGGAAGGTCGAGTAGGTCGTCTTGGCGAGGCTGTTCTGCAGGTCATTGACGGTGGGCAAGCTTGCTGGGGCGCTCAGGTCCCGCCGAAGCGGGCCCGTCCAGATGGCCGGAAACGGATCGGGGAGTGTCCACCCCGTCAACCCTGCCGGCCACCAGACCGGGGCGGGCGTCGGGTTTCCGGGCGTGCCGGGGGCAGTGGCGGCGAAGTAGCCACTGCTGACGATGTTCGTCCCGGGAGCCCCGTTGGGGCCGAGGAAGGTCTCCGTCATGATGGGCGCCGGGTCGGTCCAGTCCCAATACGGCAGCATGACGCCGGGGACGTAGCTCTGAAGCTGCTGCTCGACTTGAAGGAGGAAGAAGCGATGCCAGCTGAGGAAGCTGAACGCGCCCCCGCCACCATGGCCGAAGTTGACGGTGACTGGGCCGGGTGCGGTGACGTTCTGGATCATGCGGTGGATGGCCACGAGCTCGTCCCACTTGCTGTACCGCTGCGCGGGGGGAGCTGCGGGGTTGACGATGTCGGCCTTCATCATCACGCACGCCCGCACGAAGGATTCCTTTTCGGCAGGAGTCAGTAGCTTTGCGTTCTTTCGCACTCCCATGGCCAGCTCCTTTCGAGTCCAAGGTGGAGTGACGTTGCGGGTCGACGGAGCGGCGAGTTCAAGCCCGGCGGTGCGAGATTCACGCCAGCGTGGACGGCACGAACGGTGGCTGTTCATTCGCCCGTCGCCACGCGCACTTCGGCTTCCCGGCCCGCGCACGGGTCAGTAGATGTCTCCCGGCGCCGTGTGCACAGAAACAGGGCAGGGCGGTCGGGGACGAAGGTCGGCCGGCGCTAGAACCCCTGTGGAATCAGGGGGTTTAGAAGCACTGCACAGTGGACTGTGCAACCTGCCCTGTAGACTGTGCAGGGGCTTGGACCCCAGGAGGCCGCGCGCGGCACGAGAGCGCGTGCGGCCCCTCTACCCGTTCCTGTGTACCTCGTGTGTGAAGATTCGCTCTTGGGGGATCTCGCGCTTCGCGCCGGCACTCCGTTCATGCCGATCCAACGGTGATCCTCGCAGCTCTGGCTGAATCTTGCTGTCGACCTCATCAGGCCGCGTCCTGTCGCGCGCGAGCGCCTGAACGATGTCGCCGGTCAGCCGGCGCCCGACGACGCTGCGACTGCAGTCAAGCGTGATTGCATCGGCCGACCCGCGGTCTCCCTTCGTGTTCGTGAGAAACGCTCGCACGCTCTCCGATGGGGCCTGCGCGACAAGCCCACGCCCCAGGAACGACGGAAGCTAGGTACGGCGCGGCGGCGCTCAGGGGCACCGACCCTGATCCCGTTCGGTGAGACGCGCGTGGAGACATCGCGGTGAGCCCCATGGTGATACCGGGGAAACGGTGTGCGGTGAGGTGGCGCGCCCGGACGGAATCCAACCCCCGACCCACGGCTTGCCGGATCGTTTCACGGACCCGTTCAAGCTCGACCTCGCCCCGGACTCCGACGCGCCGCCCGGATCCTTGACTCCCGGACTGCCGTGGTGTCTGCTTCGAGAAACCCCGCAGGAGGCGAATCATGCCGGACTTGAAGACGATCCGGACCTGGACAGTCGGTGCGACCACGGGCCTGGTAGTCGGCGCGCTGATCGGCGGGATTCTCGCGGCCGCCACGGCCTCGTCGCCGACGCCCTGCGCCCCGACGGCCGCGACCGTGACCCCCACCGCCAAGGCCGTGGCGGCCGCGCCTCCGGCCCCGAAGGTGGCCCCCGCTCGGCCCACGCGCTGGACCGAGCGGCCGACCCAGTACGCCAGCGGCGAACACCTGTGGTTCTCCTGGCGGAGCTCCATGGTGCGCGGGCTGGGCGGCCAGCCGGTCCCGACCCTGAAGGAGCAACACGCGTCCGCCCGCGAGGGCTGGTGGGGGGAGACGGTGAACACGCCTCCGAGCTCCCTCGCCTACGTGGCCAGCGACCGCTGACCTAACCGGCACCTCCGAAGCCACCGGGCGGCGGTGGAGCCCGGGCGGGACCGGAGCCCTGACCGGAGAGCGCTCGGCCTTCCCCTGGCCGGCACCTCCGCGCAGTCAGTCCGTGTCAGCCTGCGGGCCCATGAAGTCGGGACTACCCACCGGCTTCCGGCGCTAGAGCTTGGTCCGCTCCATCTCCCACGCCGAGAAGCAGCGAAGGTGCAAGTGAAACCGGTCCAGGGCCGGATTCGCGCCGTCACGGCTGAACTGCAGCTCGTACTCCACCTGGTCGCGCGCGATCCTTTGCCCGCAGACCGCGCAGGGCATATCCGCCCCATGCCCGCCCCACGTGCGGTCCGGGTCGCAAACGGGGAGCTTCCCGGCCTTCAGGACTTCCCGCGCCAGTGCGCGGATTTCTTTCTCGTTGGGCATCAGGCCAGACCTCCGCACGCACCCCGACCGGTGAGGCCTCGTGCTGTGGGAGTGTCGTACCGGAGCCAGATGCCATAGGGCGGGACGTCCGGAACGTCAACCCAGCGACCCCGTGGAAGGCACCGACAGGATAGCGCATCGAAGAACCTTCCGTAGGTAGGCACCCTCAAGTGCCCGTGCGCTCGGGCGAGTCCCGCCGTCATGCCGACGGCCAAGGGTCAATCCGAGGGTGGAAGCGGTACGAAGACCTGCACTGAGCGAATCGGCCGTGAGACGTGCCGAAAATGAATGGCGCGCCTGGAGAGAATCGAACCCCCGACCCACGGCTTAGAAGTGCGGGACGCGCCTCTACTACCAAGCGCGACCAACTGCGGCCGAGTATGACAGGGCAAGGAGTTGCGGCAACTCCGTCATGATACCGATGGCGACGAGTTCGGACCCATTCGGATGCCCAATGGCATCAGAATCGGCACTGGGGTGGCGGCGTCAAGGCCCAGAGACGATCTGAAGCGCCTCTTGGGTCAGGGACGCGGCCCCTCTGAGATCGCCCGCGGACGAGGCCAGCGTCTGGTATGCTACGCGTGCGGGTCGATGGGGCCATCGCGGTCTCCAGCGGCTCTGCAGGGTGCTCTGCCGGGCTTCCCCTCTCTAGAGACTGGCCTCGCCTCCGTCGGTTCTCCCGCATCCTCGGGGCGCGTATCCCAAGCGGATGAGTTGAATGGCCCCCGACGCGGTCGGGGGCAAGAGGAGGCGCCCATGGCGTCCAAGTTATATGTTGGCGGAATGGCGTACTCGACCACCTCCGAGAGCCTGCGGCAGCACTTTGCCCAGTGCGGGACGGTCGAGTCGGCCACAGTGATCACGGACCGGATCTCGGGCGACTCGCGTGGGTTCGGGTTCGTGGAGATGTCCAACGAGGCCGAGGCGCAGACGGCCATCCAGAAGCTGAACGACCAGTCGTTCGAGGGTCGGAAGCTGATGGTGAACGTGGCAAAGTCGCCGGGCGCGGGCGGCGGCGGCCCGCGCAAGACGTCTAGCTGGTAGTCGCGATCGGCTAGACGTCGTCAAGCGGCGCGGGAGCCTCGGCTCCTGCGCCGTTCGTCTGGCATCCCCGAGCCGGATTCCCCCCCCCGACCGCAGCCACGCAGGGTACCCCGACGTCCGATATCCGGTAACAACCGCGCGCTGGCGGAAGACGCCAGCGCCTGCCGTGGCAGGCCACGGAACCGATCTCACCGACACAGAGGTCCGCGTTCGATCCGCATCCGATGGCGCCCGGGCATCCGCTTCCAGAGGCTGGTCCATCGGGAACGAGGTGGCGGTACCCGGCTCAGTGTCCCTCCGCCGCCGGCGGTCCCTCCGCGGAGCGCTTGCGTGACGGCATTGACCTGCGCAGATAACTGTACTACTGTACTAGGACAGTAGCTGTCGCGGTCCCGCCAACGAGGCTCAAAGAGGCTCCGACATGACGCACACGCTGTCGCCGCTGCGATTCCCCTACGACGCCCTGGAGCCGCATATCGATGCCGAGACGATGGAGCTCCATCACGACAAGCATCATCAAGCGTACGTCGACAACCTGAACAAGGCGATCGAGCCGTATCCGCAACTGGCCGATCTCACGACCGAGGATCTGCTGCGTCGACTCGACCAGGTTCCCGAGGAGATCCGGACGGCCGTTCGGAACCACGGCGGCGGCGACGTCAATCATCAGCTCTTCTGGGAGATCCTCGGGCCCAAGGCGGGCAAGCCGCCGAAGGGCGTGATCGCCGACGCCATCACGAAGCACTTTGGTTCATTCGCCCGGTTTCAGTCCCTCTTCACCGACGCGGCCACGAAGCACTTCGGCTCGGGATGGGCGTTTCTCGTCGTGAACCCGGCTACCCAGGCGCTCGAGATCATGTCGCTGCCCAATCAGGACAGCGTGCTGTCGCACGGCAAGGCCGCGCTCCTCTGCTGCGATGTATGGGAGCACGCGTACTACCTGAAATACAGAAACCGACGCGCGGACTACCTCGCGGCCTGGTGGAACGTCGTCGCCTGGGACGTCGTCGACCAGCGGCTCGCGGACGTTCGGGCCGAGAAGTCTCACGCATAGCCTTGCAGGACCGGGTACGGATGGCGCCGGCCAGGTCGCGGAATGAGAGAAGGGAACGATCATGATGAGCCGATTCGTCGTAGGCGTGGTCTTGCTCGGGTTGCTGGGGAGCTCCGCCTTGGTGGGGTGCGAGAAGGGGCCGGCCGAAAAGGTGGGCGAGAAGCTCGACGAAGCCCTGGACAAGCTGAGCGGGAAGGGGCCAATCGAGAAGGCCGGCGAACGGATCGACAAGGCCGTCGACACACTCACAAAGAAGTAGGGCCGGCCCGGGCCGGCTCCGTCTGGAGCGCTGCGTGAGCGACATGAACGAGGTTTCGAAGACCACCACGTCGTCGATGGCGTCATGGTCACTGACGCGAGCCATTGGGCGCGTCATGGTCATGGCGCTTGCGGTGGCGGCGATCGTTTGGCTTGTCGCCGCGCTCAGAGGCGTGCTGCTGCTCGTCGTGCTCGCGATCTTCTTCGCCTACGTGCTGGCGCCCCTCGTGGACCGTGCGTGCCGTCCTGTCACGCTACGAGGGCGCGAGCATGCCTTGCCCCGCACGCTGGCGATCGGCGTGGTGTACCTCCTCACGTTCGCGTTGCTGGCGCTCGGCGCCGCCTTCCTGCTCCCCCACGTGAGCACGCAACTCACCCAGTTCGCCCAGCAGGCTCCGAGCTACCTGGAGGCCGCGCGTTCGCGGGCACTTGGATGGACCACCTCCTACGAGGCGTACCGGCTGCCGGCTGCCGTCCGGGACGCCATCAATTCGAGTGTCCTGCACGCGACGGAGCTGGTGGGGAAGTACGTCACGGAAGGGCTGGGAAGCGTCATCATCCAAGTGCTCGGATATCTTCCGCGGCTCGTGTTGATTCCGATTCTCGCCTTCTTTCTCCTGAAGGACTCGACTGCCTTTCGCGCGATGGCGCTGCGGACGCTCCCGTGGGGGCGCTGGCGCGCGCGTGGCCGCGAGGTTCTCGAGGACATCAGTGCGACGTTGGCCGTGTATATCCGCGCGCAGCTGATCGCCTGTCTGCTGATCGGCGCGGTCTGCACCGTCGGCTTCTCCCTCATTGGCGTGCCGTACGCCCTCGTGCTCGGGATCATGGCGGGCCTCCTGGAGTTCGTCCCGCTCGTGGGACCGCTCGTCGTCGGGCTGATGGCGGCGCTGATCGCCAGCTTCGTCTCCAGCACGCAAGTGCTCGTCGTTGTCGCGTTTTTGGGCCTGGTGCGCCTCGTGGAGGACTACGTCATCTACCCGCGCCTCATCGGACAGGGCATGCGGCTCCATCCGTTCGCGGTGATCGTGGCGGTCTTGTGCGGCGCGGAGCTGGGCGGCGTGCCCGGCGTGTTTCTGGCGATCCCGACGGTCGCGGTCGCGTCAGTCGGCTACCGCCACTGGCTGGCACACACCGGCAGTGAAGGGTTGGTGGCGGACCTGCTGAAGCTGGAATCGGGGGGTACGACGGACCGTTCGAAGCCAGGATTGACTGGGCCGGAGAATGCGGCGATCGGTGGCCGGGAACGTGTGGCGTAACCACACGGGGAATCCGCTCCGTCGAACAGCGTGTGACTGGCAGCCCGGCACGATTCACGGGTTCGAGGCGGCGAAGGCGACGCTGCAGGACCTCAAGGTCGGGAACAGGATCGACGCGAAGCGGAGATCGTCACCGAAGGGCTGAGGGGAATCCGGCGGCCGAGGCCGGGAAAGGCCTCTGACCACCCTGGCGTAACCGAGGTAGCTCATCGTGCAGCAGCGTCCGCAGAGATGCCAAGAGGAAGGGAGAGCCAGGCCCGTATCCATCCCGAGTCCGTTCGGAAGAGGACGACCGAGACGTTCTGAAGCCCACATTACAGGGGGGGGGACCATGAGAACCACAAATCCGATGGTGCGCTCGTTCTTAGTGCTGCTGATGATGGCCGCAATCGCGGGTTGCGCGGGTAGCCGGACCCAGCAGAGCACGGGCGAATATGTGGATGACTCCGCCATCACGGCGAAGGTGAAGAACGCCGTGCTCCAGGATCCATCGCTCAAGGTGTTCGAGATCGGCGTCGAAACGTTCAAGGGCGTTGTCCAGCTGAGTGGCTTCGTGAACTCGTCGGAGACGGTGAATCGGGCGACCCAGGTGGCGCGCAGCGTCGGAGGAGTGACCTCGGTGAAGAATGACCTCATCGTCAAGTAGGGACCTGTAGCCCCGAGCCTCCGTCCGTGGTGGGCGGCGGGGTCGGGGCGCGCTCCGGTAACGTTGTCCGAGACAAACTGGAGGGGATCATGCATCTGCTTCTGTTCATTCTCATCGGGTTGATTGCGGGAACGCTGGCGGGGCGGGTTGTGAGCGGTCATGGCTACGGCGTGCTGGGCGACATCGTCGTCGGAGTCGTCGGCGCGTTCCTGGGAGGATGGATCTTTGCCACGTTCCTGGGCGTGGCCGGAGGAGGGATTCTCTTCAGCCTCCTCACGGCGTTCATCGGGGCGATCGTCCTGCTCTGGCTGATCCGGCTGGTCGCCCCGGCCCGCGCCTAGTCACCCACAAGAGGCGCGTCCACGCGGGACTGGTCCCGTCCTCGCATGAAACGGGGCGCGGAGGCTGGTGATGGTCGGCGTCGAGACGTCCGCGACGGCTGCGGTCGTCCGTGGCGGGATTGGGGACCCGCGAGATCGTAGGCGGCAGTGTCCCCGCTTGGCTCGGCGGGCGGCCGATCGGCGCCCGTCGAGCTGTGCGAGTGCCCTCCGGAGTCCGTGGCTGGCTCAAACGCTCGTGACGACGTTCGGAGAGTAGTGGGCAGGAGAGCAGTGGCACCAGAGCCACCCTCTGCCCTGGAGACGGCGAGGATCCCCGACTTCCGGTTCCACGATTGCCGGCACACGTTCGCGTCCCGGTTGGCCATGACTCCAGGCGTCGACCTGTACACGGTCCAGCGAGCGGGAGGGTGGAAGAGTCAGGCGATGGTGCAGCGGTACGCCCACCTCAGCCCCGACTACGTGAGGGCCGCCGTCGAGCGGATGGCCCGGGGTCAATCCGAGGGTGGAACCGGCGCGAAAACCGGCACTGACCGGACCGCATGAGAACAGCCCGCGCGACGTAAGTGCCTGGACAATTAGTTAGTGGCGCGCCTGGAGGGAATCGAACCCCCGACCCACGGCTTAGAAGGCCGTTGCTCTATCCGACTGAGCTACAGGCGCGTTCAGGCTTCCGATAGTTTACCCGACGCCATTTCCAGGCTGACCCGCAAAACGCGACGGACGCGCGACCGGATCGGCCGCCGCCGCGCAGGAGCGGCCGGTCACCGCTCCGGTGTGCCGGCGGCGGTGACAACCGCGCCCCCGCAGAACGGCACGCGCACACTGGCGGTGACACGGGTGCTGACGCCCTCGGCCGCCCCCTTGAGGCTCTCGACGATGCGCTCCAAGTGGCTCTGGACAATCTTGTCGCTCGGCGAGCCGACGAAGTCGATCTCGGTCACGACCGTCACGCTGAAGGTCCGTCGCATGTCCGTCCTCCCGGCGCGGTACGCCGCGCCCCTCCGGGTGGCCGCCCGGCCGGTGGTCCCCGGAGCCGCAGCCGGGTTCCTGGAACCATCACCCCGTTCCCTGGTGCCGTCAATGCGATGCGTACGACCCAAACTCCGCGACCGAAAGGAGCGGTTCGACGATGGAACGGAACAACTTCGACATCGCGCCGAGACTGTGGGACCTCGCCAAGCTCGTGACGGGGTTCGCGATCGTCCAATCCGTGGCGCTTGGCTACAAGGCTGTCGACCATGAATTCAAGACTGCCATGCTGTCGGGCCGCTCCGTCATTGCGGCGCTGGTGATCACGTCCCTGTTCTACTGGTTCTACTTCCGCGCGGTTCGATGGTGCCACCGGCAGCTGCGCGTCCGGGTCCCCGATCACGCCGACACGCTGGCAACGATCTCGAGGGCGCAGGTCCTCGCCATCGGCGGGTCGCTCCTGATCAGCGTGGTGGCGATCGCGGGGCCCTTCATCAACGCCCTGTGGCCGTAGACGCGGCGATCGGCAGGAGCGCCCGGAGCGGAGGAAGTGGTCGGGGCGAGCCGATTTGAACGGCCGACCTCCTGCTCCCAAGGCAGGCGCGCTACCCGGCTGCGCCACGCCCCGACCCGCCTATCCTACACCAGCACCCGCGCGGACCCGGCCCGCGCGCCGCGTCAGCGCTCGAGGATGCCGAGGAACGCCCGCCAGGGCCCGACGGCCTCGGTGTGCTGCCGCGCGAGGACGTCGACGATCTGGCCCAGATGGTTCAGGTCGTGGACGGCCCACGTCGCGACGAGCTGCCCGAGCGTGACCGGGCCGAAGTCGGGGTGCCGCCCGCGCCGCGCCTCGTCGCCGGGTGCAAGCCCCAGCCGATCGAGCGCCTCGAGGCTCCGGGCGCGCCGCTCGCGGAACCGGTCCAGCAGCGCCGGGAGGGGCTGGCCCTGGAGTTTCTCCTCGAACCCGAAGCGGTCGAAGGGCGGGAACGCGGCCGACTCGCCGTGGGCGAGGAGGTGACGGAGGCGCGGGATCCAGTTCGTCTCCTCGGCCTCGATCAGGTGCCCGACGACGTCGGCGCTCGACCACGTGTCGGGCCCCTCGTTCTCGCGCACCCACGGGTCCGGTAGCCCGCGCAGAAGGGCATCGAGCACGTCGGGCGTGCGGCGGAGAAGCGTCCGCGCCGTGTCGAGGTCAAGAGCCATGGCCGTCGACTCCCCGTCCGGCGCGCTCACGGGGGCAGCATCGTGACCGATGCCACGGCGGCGCGGTTCACGAGGATCCGGATGTTGTTGCTGTTCGCGTCGGCGGGCAGGACGAAGAAGAACGGGCGCGTCTGCTCGTAGGTGGGCGCGAGCGCCACCAGGCGCTCCCCGTCCCGGAAGGCGATCTCGAGCCGCTTCGCGCCGGTCGCCCGGGCGTCCGCCGGCACGATGGCCTGCTTCTCGACGTAGGCGCGGTTGCCCTCGAGGTCCTTCACGATGAACAGCGCCTTCAGCTCGGCGAGCGGGATCGCGATCGTCTTGCGGTCCGACGTCACGATGTGGCAGATCGGGCGGTCCGGCAGGACGTTCTCGGCCGAACCCTTGACGAGCCGCCCGCTCCGGAAGTGGGCCACGACCTTGTGCGCCATGGGCTCCTCGCTCCCGCTACAGGAGGTTCGCGTCCCGGGCGATCATCCACGCGCCGGCCAGGCCCTTCCGGAGGATCGTGAGCGTGTGGCCCGCGCGGCGCACCGTCGGGAGGTCGCCGGCCCGCGAGGCCGCGAGCCACGTGTCGACCAGCGTCCGGATCGCCGCCTCGTCCTCCCGCACCTACCGGGTCTCCCGCAGGAACGCCGTGAGGTCGGCGGCGACGCGCTCCGGGCGCTCCCAGTTCGGGCAGTGCCCGGTGTCCGGGTACTCGATCAGCCGGGCGCTCGGGATGGCCGCGGCCAGCTGCCGCTGGTCGTCCCGGCCAAAGAGCGCGTCGTGCTCGCCCCACAGGATGAGGGTCGGCGCCGCGATCCGCCCGAGGTCGGCCGTGTCGTCGAAGCGCAAGAGCCCGTTGAGCCCGGCGCGCCAGACGCGGGCCGGCGCCTTGACGCTCTCGGCGACGAGCCCGTCGAAGAACTCCGGCGGCACCGGGGCGTGGATCGTGCCCCGCTGGAAGTCCCGCGCGAAGTGGAGCGGCACCTGGTCCGGGAGGCCGCGGAGCGAGGCTCGCACCGCCCGGGTCACGTCGTTCAGGGGCCGGAAGCCCGGGCCGATCAGCGCGAGCCGGGCCACCCGCTCGGGGTGGCGCTCCGCCACGCGGCGCGCGATGAACGTGCCGAGCGAGTGCCCGACCACGGTCGCGCGCCGGACCGAGACCGCGTCCAGGAACGCCACCGCGTCGGCGGCAAGGTCGTCGATCCCGTAGCCCGCATCCGGCCGCTCCGAGTCGCCGAACCCACGCGCGTCCCACGCGAGGGCGCGGCAGTGCGGGGGCAGGAGCGGCAGCACCCGGCTGAACGAGAACCAGGAGTCGGGCCACCCGTGGAGCAGGAGGATCGCCTCGCCGGCGGGATCCCCGCCTTCCGCGTACTGAAGCCGCGGCCCCGTCGCGAGGTCCGCCGTCCCGAACCGGAGCCCCGCGCCGGCGACGCTCATCGGGGGCCGGCCACGCCCCGGGGCCGCGGCGGCACCCGCGCGGCCGCGGGCCGCCAGCACAGGACCTCCACGCCCTCCCACCACCAGGGCTGACCCCGGTCCTTGCCCTCGAGGGTCAGGAGCCGCTCCGCCCTCGGCTGGCCGGCCAGGTAGTCGCGGATCGCCCGCCCGACCTGCTCCCAGTCGGTGTCGTCGACGATGAGGAGGGCGTCGTCCACGAGGTAGGGCTCGATCAGCCGGAGGCCCCGGAGCTGCGACCGGTAGTCGTGCGCCGCGTCGTAGTAGTAGACGCCGACCCGCCGGGGGCCGAGCGCGCCCTGGCGGAGGAGCCGGAAGGCGTCGCCCTCCAGGATGGCGTGGCCTCCGAGGCCGTGGCGCCTCAGGTTCGCTTCGAGACCGCGCCGGCTTCCGCCGCCGAGCGAGAAGTCGTCGATCCCGACGAAGTCGCCCGTGTTTCCGAGCATCGCCGCGATCAGGCTCAGCCCCTTGAACGAGCCGACCTCGACGTAGCTCTCGCCACCGTCGAGGCAGGACGCGGCGAGGTTCAGGAGGGCGAGATTGTTCTCGCGCGCCAGCCCGCCGACGTCCTCGAGGATCGGCGCGAAGCGGCGGTCGCGCGGGTGGGTGGAGCGCGGGAACCGGGTGAAGAGCCGCGGCAGCTCCCGGGCGAACCGCTCGGCGTTCACGCCCGGCGGTCCCCTCGCGCGCGCTCCAGCTGTCTGCCTTGCCCCGACCGCATCGGTTCGCCTCCGTCGGAGAAAAATCGTACCATCGACGCGGCGGCGCGGGCTGCCGCCCGATCATGACGCCAGCGCTGAGCGAGACCGGCCGGCGGCGACGGATCGCGCTCCTCGTGGCGATCACGGCGCTCATGGCGATCGTGCTGGCCTTCGTGCCGCCGATCCCGCAGGACCCCGCGTATCACGCCTTCGCCGACGAGCGGCCGCTCTTCCGGATCCCGAACTTCGCCAACGTCGTCTCGAACCTCCCGTTCCTCCTGGTCGGCCTTCTCGGCTTCCGGTTCCTCGCGCGCGACCCCCGGGCGCGGGGAGGGTCCGCCTTCGCGTCGCCCGCGGACCGGCCTCCGTACTGGCCCTTCTTCGCCGGCGTCGGTCTCACCGCGTTCGGCTCGGCGTACTACCACTGGGACCCGAACAACGGGACGCTCTTCTGGGACCGCGTGCCGATGACCATCGCCTTCATGGCCCTCCTCGCGAGCGTGCTCGGCGAGCGAGTCAGCGTGCGGGCCGGGGCGCGGGCTCTCTGGCCGCTCGTCCTGGCGGGCCTGGCGAGCACGCTTTACTGGCACCTGACCGAGGCGCGGGGCGCGGGCGACCTCCGGCCCTACGGGCTGGTCCAGTTCGGCAGCATGGTGCTCATCCCGCTCATGCTCGGCCTCTTCCCGCCCCGCTACACCAGGACGGTCGATCTCGTCGGCTCGATCGCCTGGTACGGCGCGGCGAAGGTGTTCGAATTCTTCGACCACGGCTTCCTCGCGCTGACCGGGGTGAGCGGGCACACCTGGAAGCACCTCGCCTCCGCGGTGAGCGCCTACTGGATCCTCCGGATGCTGGCGCAGCGGCGACCGCTCGTAGCCTAGCCCGCGCGGAGGCGGGCGGCCCAGCGTTGGAGGACGGGCCGGGCCGCGGCGGCCGCGCGCCCCCGGTGGCTCAGCCGGTCCTTCTCGGCGGCCGGGAGCTCGCCGAACGTCCGGCCGAGCGCGGGCACGAGGAAGATCGGATCGTACCCGAACCCGCCGGTCCCGCGCGGGGCGTCGGTCAGGACGCCCTCGACGGTGTCCTCGGTCACCGCCTCCTCGCCCCACGGCGCGACCAGCGCGAGGAGGCACCGGAAGCGCGCGCCGCGCGCGGGGGTCGGGCCGACTTCGGCCAGGAGCCGCGTCACCCGCTCGGCGTCGCTCAACCCCGCTCCGCCGTAGCGCGCCGACGCCACGCCGGGGCCTCCGCCCAGCGCGTCGACCTCGATCCCCGAGTCGTCGCCCACGGCGACGACGCCGGGCGCGGCCCGCGCGACCGTCCGGGCCTTCTCGAGGGCATTCTCCCGGTAGCTCGTCTCGCCCTCGGGCGGGAGCGCGACACCGGCGAGGTTGCGCAGCGAGCCGATCGCGTAGCCGAGGCCGTCGAGGAGGACCGCGAGCTCCGTCGCCTTGCCGGCGTTCGCCGTGGCGAGCACGAGCCGCGGCGTCACGGGAGCGTGAAGACCGCCGTCGTCCGATCGGCGAGCGCGCGGCGCTGGAAGGCGAGGAGCCGCGCCACGCCCTGGCGGGCGAGCCCGAGGAGGCCGTCGAGCTGCGCCTGGTCGAAGGGCGTCTTCTCCGCGGTCCCCTGGACCTCGACGAAGCGCTCGGCCCCCGTCATCACGACGTTCATGTCCACCTCGGCCGTCGAGTCCTCCACGTAGTCGAGGTCGACGACCGGCGTGCCGCCGACGACGCCGACGCTGGTCGCGGCGACCAGGTCGCGGAGCGGCTCGGAGAGGAGGCGGCCGCTGTCGCGGAGCTGCTGGATCGCGTCGGCGAGGGCCACGTAGCCGCCGGTGATCGCGGCCGTCCGGGTCCCGCCGTCCGCCTGGATGACGTCGCAGTCGACGGTGATCGTGCGCTCGCCGAGCTGGGTGAGCGTCACCACCGCGCGGAGGGAGCGTCCCACGAGGCGCTGGATCTCGTGGGTCCGGCCCCCGGTCCGGCCGGCCTCGCGGCCCGTCCGGGTATTCGTGGCGCGCGGCAGCATCCCGTACTCCGCGGTGACCCAGCCCTGGCCGCTGCCCCGGAGGAACGGGGGCACCCGGTCCTCGACCGACGCGGTGCAGATGACGCGGGTGTCGCCGACCTCGACGAGCACGGCGCCCTCGGCGTGGCGCGTGTAGCGGCGCGTGAGCCGCACGGGCCGGAGGTCCGCGGGCGCGCGGCCGTCGTGGCGCGTCACCGCTTCACCACGACGCCCGCGCGCTGCTCGTAGCTCTTCTTGTAGGCGGCGACGCCGGCCACGAGAGCCCGCGCGATCCGGTCGCGGTAGCCGTCGTCCCGGAGGCGCTGCTCCTCCTGCGGGTTCGAGATGAACCCGATCTCGACGAGGACCGCCGGCATCGCCGCGCCCCCCAGGACGTAGAAGGGCGCCTGCTTGACGCCGCGGCTCGGCCGTCGGAGCGCGCGGTCGAGGTTGTTCTGGAGGGCCTCCGCCACGCGGCTCGACTCCTGCTGGAAGTCCGACTGGGAAAGATCCCAGAGGATCGACCGCAGGACGTCGGGCGAGCCCCCCTTCGCGCCCCCGTCCGTCCCGAGGAGCCGGTTCTCGTACTCGGCCGCCCGGCGGGCCGCCCCGTCCGTCGCCTCGTTGGAGAGGAAGTAGGTCTCGGTCCCCGTCGCGCTGCCGTCAGGCGCGGCGTTGACGTGGATCGAGAGGAAGAGGTCCGCCCGCTCGCGGTTCGCGAGCGTGGTCCGCTCGCGGAGGCCGATGAACTGGTCCTTCGCGCGCGTGAGGATGACGCGCATGCCGAGCTCCTCCTGGAGAACCGCCGCCACGCGCCGCGCGATGTCGAGCGTGAGCTCCTTCTCCTGGAGACCGCTCGGGCCGAGGGCGCCCGTGTCGTGGCCCCCGTGGCCCGGATCGATCACGATCGTATGGAGGGGCTCCGGCCCCGCGTCGTTCGCCGACGCGGGGCCGGCCGCGGCGCGCGGGCCCTGGCGCTGGAAGTCGAGCACCACGCGCGGCGGATCCTCCAGGCGGAAGACCTTGCGCGACGCCGGCGGCCGCTCGAACGTGAGGCGGAGCGCCGCGGCGCCGCGCGCTTCGCCGAGCTCCGCGGTGGCGACGAGGCCGTCCCGCACCGTCCGCGTCCCCGTCCAGCCGCGCGGGCTCACGTCGGGGAACGCGACGGTCAGGCCGCCGTCGCTCTCCACCAGTCGGGGCTCGATGGGCCCGTCTGCCTCGAGGACCACCCGCGTGTACGTGGGGTAGGAGCGGACGCGCAGCTCGACCCGGGACGCCGCCGCGGCCGCCGACGCCCCACGCGGCGGGGGGGGGAGCGGCACCTCCGGCTCGGCGCGGGCGATTTCGGCCGGGCGCGCGGGCAGGGCCGGAGCGGCCGCGGGCGCCGACGCGGGCGGCGGGGTCGCGGCGGGGCGGGCGGGAGCGGCCGACGGGGCGGGCGTCGGCTCCCGCGTGGGCGCGGCCATCGCCGGCACGGCGACCGCGCGCGGCGGAGCCGCCACCGCGGGGCTCGCCACGGCCTTCTCGCGCGCCGGCGGGATGACACGCGCCTCGTGGACCTCGCCCGGCGTCACGCGCACCGCGAAGCCGACCAAGGTCGGCAGGGCCCGGCCGAGGAGATCGCCAGGCACGCGCCAGGTGCCCTGACGGACGCGCACCGGCGCGGCGAGCGTGATCGCGCCCCCGTCGACGGTGATCCGGCTGGCGTCCCGCGACACCCGGACCACCCCGTAACGGCTCACGAGCGTCACGTGGTCGCCGCGCGGCGCGCGCTGCGTGGTGGCCTTCGCCAGGCGGGCGACGTCCGCCAGGAGGAAGTAGGTCGTGGGGCCCTGCGGCTCGCCGACGAGCCGCCCGAGGCGGACCCCCTTGGCCGTGCTGACATCGACCGCGACGGGGGCGGCGGCCGCGCCCGCCGCGAGGGCCAGCAGGAGCCCTGGCACCGAGAGCCGGGCAAGCCACCTCAGCATAGGGGGAATCTCATTCTAGGCCGCGGGGTCCGGCCGACCCAAGCTTTCCGGCAGGGGAGCGGTCGTACCGCGCGCGGCGGCGAGGCCGCCGCGCCAGACGAGGAGGAGAAGGGGTGGTGGAGGCGGTGGGAATTGAACCCACGTCCGAAGACCGTCAGATCGAGGCCGCTACACCCATAGTCCGCGATTTGAGTCTCGCCCGACCGACGCTCCCACGGACGGGATCATGGCCGGACCAGCCTGATCGATCTCACGCCGCGTTGCCCAGGCACGCTCACGGCGCCAGCCTGCAGAATTATGACGCCCGGCCCCCTCCCCTGCGGGCGCGGGAGAGGCGGACGTCACCGCTAGTTAGGCGGCGAGTGCTAGCTGAGTGTCGGCAGCTATAGCCGACCCACCTTTTGACGAGGTGATGGGCGCCCTCGAGGTGCTGCCTCGAACGTCGTGATCCCCGTCGAAACCGATCGCCCCCATGCCCTCCCTAGTCAGCGCGGGTCCGTTCACGGAGCGCCCGCTGAACCTCGCGCGTCTCCTCACGCTCGCGGATCGCGTGCCGCTTGTCCAGGGTCTTCCGGCCTCGCGCGAGCCCGATCTCGACCTTGGCGCGACCCTGCTTGAAGTATAGGCGGAGAGGGACGAGGGTCAACCCTTTCTCCATGACCTTGCCGAGAAGTCTATTGATTTCGCCGCGATGGAGCAGGAGCTTGCGCGGCCGGAGCGGCTCGTGGTTGGCCCGGTTGCCCTGGGCGTACGGGCTGATGTGGAGCCCGAGGAGCCACGCTTCGGTCCCGTCGATCCGCGCGTACGACTCCTTCAGGTCCGCGCGGCTGGCGCGGAGCGACTTGACCTCGGTCCCCTGGAGCACGAGGCCGGCCTCGTGGGTCTCGAGGATCTCGAAGTTGTGATGCGCCCGGCGGTTCGACGCGACGAGCTTCTCGCCGCCGTCGCTCTTCCTCACGTCAGCGCTCTCCCATCCCGTTCGCGCCCTCGCGCCTTGACGCGTCTAGGACCCGATGATAGCGTTGGGAACCTGCTCGGCGCCGAAGTGGCGGAATTGGCAGACGCGCTAGATTCAGGGTCTAGTGCCCGCAAGGGTGTGGGGGTTCGAGTCCCCCCTTCGGCACCACGAAGTATCGCATAGTCGCCTCGCGCCAGCGACCATCGGCCCGGCACCGCAAAATGATGCCAGATGCGTCGGCGCGGCGGTCCGGTAGCCGTGCACCAGGAGGCTCGGGAATGACCGAGACGCCGTCCACCCCTTCGGCCTACGAGCCGCCTCGAATCGAGCGAGTCCTGACGCCCGCCGATCTGGAGCGCGAGATCCTGTACGCGGGGCCGACGGACGTCTCCACCGACCTTCCGCCCACCTAGCACGCCTGACCGGGGCGGCGTCTCGCGCCCGGCGTTGGACGCGGGTCGGACGGTGTCGCCCTCGACGCCGGGGCCGAGACACGGGCCTGACACTCGCGAGGGGCCGGGGCCCGCGCGCGCGGAGATCCAGCGGATCGAAGCTGGCGAACCCACCGACGTAACGATCCGGACGAGGCCGTGCTCGCCAGACCGATCACGTTCATCCGAGAGGCGCGTCCCGTCCGCGTGGTAGGATCTACCGATGCTCCGACGGATCCTGCCGCTGGTCGTGCTGATCGTCCTCGGAACGGCGATCGTCGGCCTCGCCCTGGATCCCGCGTTCGAGCCGCCCTCGCACCACTACGACGGCGACGACGCGGGCCATGTGGGCAAGCTTCGCGCCCACGGCGTCGAAGCGGCCGTCACCGATGCCCGTCTCGTGCTGGCCCCGGCGCCGCCGAAGCCCTTCATCGCGCCGACCGAGCACCCGCAGCAGCCGCTCCTTTCGCGCGAGCCTCTCGGGTCCCGCGCGCCGCCTGCCTAGCCCCGTCTTCCTCGCCACGCTGAACTGACTCGCCCGTCCGGGTCATCCGGGCGGACGGGCCGGGGAGCCGCAGGCCGTCAGTGCCGTCGCGGCGACCGCCCGGTCGCGGGCCATGGGGGCCAGGGTCACGGCGAGATCACCGGGGGGCCGATCGACAGGAGTCCGAATGCGCGTGCTCATGATTGCGCCGACGCCGTTCTTCGGCGACCGCGGCTGTCATGTTCGAATCTTCGAAGAGGTCCGGGCCCTCCGCCGTCACGACGTGGAGGTCCTGGTGGCGACCTACCCCGTCGGCCGCGATGTTCCGGAGGTCCGGACCGTCCGGTCCGCGCGGCTCCCGTGGGTGCGTCGGCTCCCTGTCGGCTTTTCGCCCCACAAGCCCTTACTCGATCTCCTGCTCCTCGGCGCCGGGGCCCGCGCCGCGCGAGCGTTTCAACCCGACGTGATTCACGGCCATCTCCACGAGGGTGCCGCGCTCGCGGGTGTGCTCGGCCGGTTGCTCGGCCGCCCGGCCGTGGCTGATCTCCAGGGCAGCCTCACCGGGGAGCTGATCGACCACGGGACGATCCCGGCCCGGGGTCCCCTGCCGGCCCTGGCGCGGGTCGTCGAGCGTGCGTGCCTTCGCGGCCCGATGCGGCTCATCGCGTCGTCCTCGAGCTTCGCGCGCGATCTGGAAGCGCGGTGGGGCGGTGGCGATCGCGTCGTCGCGGTGCCGGACGGCGTGGACACCGACGTGTTCCAGCCCGGCCTTCCCGTCGAGGAGCTGCGGCGATCCCTTCGTCTCGAGGGTCGGCCGCTCGTCGTCTTCCTCGGGGTGCTCACGCCCTATCAGGGCGTCGACGACTTGCTGGCGGCCTGGTCGGCGGTGGCCGCGGCGGTGCCCGACGCTCATCTCCTCCTGATGGGCTACCCGAATGAGGCGCAGTACCGGGAGCGGGTCGAGCGGACCGGGCTGCGGGGCTCGGTCACGGTCACCGGCCGCATCCACTACCGCGACGCGCCCCGCTACCTCGCCCTCGGCGACGTGGCGGTCAGTCCCAAGCGCTCGATGACCGAGGCCAACGGGAAGCTCCTGAACTACATGGCGGCGGGCCTGCCGACGGTCGCCTACGACAGCCCGATCTCCCGCGAGATCCTCGGCGACGCCGGGGTCTTCGCCCCGCTCGGCGACCCCGCGGCCCTCGCGGCCGCCTGCATCGGGCTCCTCGAGGACGCCCGCGAGCGCAAGTGGCGCGGCGCGGCGCTCCGCGAGCGCGCCCTGGCGACGTTCAGCTGGCCGGCGCTCGGCGGCCGGCTGGTCGAGGTGTATCAGGAGGCGCAGCGTGAATTCGCCGCACGGCGGTGCGCCGGCCTGCCGCGATCGGTCGAGCGGTCGCCGGACTGACCGGCGGCGAGGGCGCCGGCCCGGTCGGCCTCGGCCGGCGCGCCCGCCGGAAACGAGCGCCCGGGGCGCTAGCCTTTGATGAGCGGTCGTAACTCCGCCTCGGTGAAGGCCGCGGGACACAGCCACCGTCCCGTGCCCGTCCCCACGTCATCATCCGCACCCGAGCCGCGGAGCCGATTACCTGGAAATCCTCGTCATCCATCCAACTCCACCCGACAGGGTCGACGCCAGGGCCGGCCTAGCATGAGCCGCCGCCGGCCGCCGGAGAACTCCCGACCGTCCCGGCCGCGCCCGCGGCCTCGCTGGCGCGGGTCCACAGACCCCGCGGGCGTACGCCCAGGTCCAGGCGCTATGCCGCGACGAGGCCGTGCCCTGCGTGGACCTCCGCGGGACGTTCGCGCCCTACCGCGACTACACGAGTCTCTGGGTCAACCGCTTCGATCCGCACCCGAACGCGCGGGCGCACCGGCTCGCCGGCGAGCGGATCGTGGAGGTCCTGGGCCCCGCCTGGCTCGAGGCGGGACGGAGTCTCGGGCGGACGGCGCTGGCGGCGCCGCCCACCCCTCCACGATGAGCCCGGTGCGCAGGGTGGGACGGGGACCGGCGAAGCCGGCCGTCAGGTGAGCCGTCGCACCGGATTCCTGAGGGTCCCGATCCCGTCGATCGTGATCGTCACGACGTCGCCCGCCGCCAGCGCGTGCTGATCCGGGACGAGGATCCCGGTCCCGGTCGACAGCACCGTGCCCGGCGGGACCGGGTTGTAGCGCTGGAGCCAGTCGACCAGCTCCCCGACGCGGCGCTTGAGATCGCCCGTCGAGGCGCGGCCCTCCCACAGGGTGCGACCGGCGCGCTCGATGACGCAGTGGATCGGGAGCGCATGGGGATCGGGGATCGAGGCCGGCGTGGCGATGACCGGACCGAAGCCGAAGCTCCCCTGGAAGATCTTCGACTGGGGCAGGAACAGCGGGTTCTCCCGCTCGATGTCCCACGCGGACATGTCGTTCCCCACCGTGTAGCCGACGATCTTGCCCCCCACGCCCACGACCACCGCGAGCTCCGCCTCCACGACCGTGAGCTTCGAGTCGCCGCGGACTCCGACGGCGCCGTGCGGCCCCACCGAACGCGCCGCCGAGCCCTTGTAGAAGAGCTCGGGCCGCTCGGCTTCGTACACGTAGTCGTAAATCCCCTTGCCGCGGTGGGCCTGCCCGGTGTCGTGCTCGGAATAGTACTCGCGGCTCCGGCGGTACGTGATGCCGGCGCCCCACACCTCCGGGGGATCGATCGGCGGGAGCAGGCCGGCACCGCGGCCGCGGGGCTCGCGGTCGAGCGCGGCCCAGGCGTGGCGCGGGCGCCGAGGCGCGCGGCTCAGCTGGCGGGCCAGCCGCTCGATCCCGGTCGGGGTCTTGCCGGCGAGGACGAGGTCGAGGACCGAGCCGGCCCCGGCGCGCGGGGCGGTGATGTCGATGACCGTGTCGCCGTCGAGCACGCCCACGCGGCGCCCGCCGCCGGCAACCTGGAACTGGCAGAGCTTCATGGCTCTCTCCTTCGGTGGAGTGGGGTCAGGCTGGGGATGGGACGGCCGGCGACCGGCGGCCGCCGCCGGCCGGAGCGCTCACGCCAGGCGGAACCGGCGCCGGAAGACCTCGTCGCGGGTCTTCTGGTAGAGAATCTCCCACTCGGGGCTCCCCTCCGGAACGGGCCGGGCGTAGCTCCCGAGGATCTTGCGCACCTCGCCGTCGATCGACTCCTCCACACGGGTCTCGTCGGACAGAGCCCGGAGGATCTCGTTCCGCACGTCGTCGGGGGTCTTGACCGCCGTCACGCCCTCCTGGGCGAGGACCGTCTCGGCGAGGCGCGCCGACAGGTGGAACAGCCGCTCGCGGCTCCACCTCATCACAGGACGAACCCCCGGTCGCGGGCGAGCTTCTCCCGGGCCTTGTTGAAGAGCTGCCGGTAGTCGAGCCCCTTCTCGCGGATGTCCCGCGCGTGCTCCTGGAGGAGCCGTCGCGCGTCGACGTCGAGTTGCTCCTCCGCCGCGAGGTTCTCCACGATCACGCGCTGGATCGCCTGCTTGACCCGCGTCTCGTCCTTGGCATCGATGAAGCGGCGGCCCACGAGGCGCTTCACGATCTCGGCGCCGATGCGGCCGGCGATCTCCTCCCGCCCGCGCACGCTAGTCACTCCCCGCAACGAGGTGCTCGAACGGCTCGGGGCCGGCGTCGTTCCACTCGACCTGCGGCGCCCGGTCGGGCGGGGTGCCTTCGATGAGCCAGGACTCCGAGACGCGGTAGCTCACCCGCCGGCGGGTGAAGGCCTCCCCGTCGTGGTAGTAGAGCCACCCCGTCCGCCGCCAGCCGATGCCGCGCGTCTCGACGCGAACCCGGCGCACCTCCAGGTCGAACACGGCCAGCCCGTGTCCGGCCGGCGTCTCCGTGTAACGCCGGTCGATCCGGGCCCGGCGGAGCGCGCCCAGGAATCCCTCGTAGGTCGTGGTCGCGAAGGGCTGGCCGAAGAAGAAGCGCTGCGCGGCGACCAGGAGGTCGGGGATGGTCTCGGGATCGGCGTCCAGCGCCCCGACGAGCGCAGGCACGCGCCAGGGGCGCGCGAGCCCGCTCACCCGGCGCTGCTTGTCGCGGAGGCAGACCCGCACGAGTCCAGGCTGTCCCATCTCGACGCCCGAAACCCCCGATTGAGCCTACTCAGCGCCCCCGGGGGTGTCAAGGCGCGCCCCCGGCCGGGTCCTCCGGGAACTCGCGCCCGCGGCGCCCGGCAGACCGGCCCGCGGAAGGCGCTCACGCGCCGCCGGGCCGTCGGCCCGCGGTCTGCAGCCGCGCGCGCGCCCGGGCGAAGGACGCGAGCGCCCGATCGACGTTGGTCTCCTCGACCACCGCGGACCGGAGCCGCTGCTCGGCCCGCTCCCCGGCCGCGCGGGCGCGAGCCACGTCGATCTCCTCCGGCCGCTCGGCGCTCTCGCTGAGGATCGTCACGTGGTCGGGCCCGACCTCGGCGAAGCCGCCGCTGACCGCCAGGTGGTGCTCCTCGCGCCCCGTCCGGTACATCACCTCGCCGGTCCCGACGAGGCTCAGGAGCGCGGCGTGCCCGGGGAGCACGCCGAACGAGCCCTCCGACCCGGGGACGACGACCTCATCGACCTCGCCCGACACCACGAGCCGCGTCGGGGTCGCCACCTCCAGCTTGAGCCGGTCCGCCATCGGCAGGTCCGCCCCTATTCCCGCAGCCGCTTGGCCTTCTCGACGGCCTCTTCGATGCCGCCGACCATGTAGAAGGCCTGTTCCGGCAGGTCGTCGTGCTTGCCCTCGACCACCTCGCGGAACCCGCGGACGGTGTCGGCGAGCGCGACGTACTTGCCGGGCGCGCCCGTAAAGGTCTCCGCGACGAAGAAGGGCTGCGACAGGAAGCGCTGGATCTTGCGGGCCCGCGACACCGTGAGCTTGTCCTCCTCGGAGAGCTCCTCCATCCCCAGGATGGCGATGATGTCCTGGAGATCCTTGTACCGCTGGAGGGTCAGCTGCACGGCGCGGGCGGTGCGGTAGTGCTCCTCCCCGAGGATGCGCGGGTCGAGAATCCGGGAGGTCGAGGCCAGCGGGTCCACCGCGGGGTAGATGCCGAGCTCCGAGATCTGCCGCGACAGCACGGTGGTCGCGTCCAGATGGGCGAAGGCCGTCGCCGGGGCGGGGTCGGTGATGTCGTCGGCCGGCACGTAGATCGCCTGCACCGACGTGATCGAGCCGCGCTTGGTGGAGGTGATCCGCTCCTGGAGCGCTCCCATCTCGGTGCCGAGGGTCGGCTGGTAGCCGACGGCGGACGGCATGCGGCCGAGGAGCGCCGAGACCTCCGAGCCCGCCTGGGTGAACCGGAAGATGTTGTCGATGAAGAGGAGCACGTCCTGCCCCTCCTCGTCCCGGAAGTACTCGGCGACCGTGAGCCCGGTCAGGCCGACGCGGAGCCGCGCTCCCGGAGGCTCCGTCATCTGCCCGTAGATCAGGGCCGTCTTCTCGATGATCCCCGACTCCTTGAACTCGAGCCAGAGGTCGTTCCCCTCGCGCGTCCGCTCGCCCACGCCGGCGAAGACCGAGATGCCCCCGTGGTGCTTCGCGATGTTGTGGATGAGCTCCTGGATGAGCACGGTCTTGCCGACGCCCGCGCCGCCGAAAAGCCCGGTCTTGCCGCCCTTCGTGTACGGCTCGAGGAGGTCGACGACCTTGATGCCCGTCTCCAGCATCTGGACCGACGTGGACTGCTCGTCGAACGGCGGGGCCGGCCGGTGGATGGGATACGTCTTGTCGCCAGCCACCGGGCCGAGCTTGTCGACCGGCTCCCCCACGATGTTGAGGATCCGGCCGAGCGTCCCCTTCCCCACCGGCACCGAGATGGGCCGCCCGGTGTCCTGCACCTTGGCCCCCCGGACCAGGCCGTCGGTGGACGACATGGCCACGGTCCGCACCGTGGACTCGCCGAGGTGCTGGGCGACCTCCAGCACGAGCTTCTGGCTGTAGGAGAAGACGTCCTTCGTCTCGAGCCCCGGCACCTCGAGCGCGTTGTAGATCGCGGGCAGGACGCCGGGCTCGAACTCCACGTCGACGACGGGCCCGATCACCTGGACGATGTGTCCTTCTCGCATGCCTCGCTCCCTCTCCTTCTCAGCCGTCCGCGCTGGCCCGCAGGGCCTCGGCGCCGCCGACGATGTCGAGCAGCTCCTTGGTGATCCGCTCCTGCCGCGCCTTGTTGTACTGGATGGACAGGAGCCCGATCATCTCCTGGGCGTTCTTGCTCGCCGCCTCCATCGCCGTCATGCGCGCCCCGTGCTCCCCGGCGTTCGACTCGAGGAGAGCGCGGTAGATCTGCACCTCGACGTGGCGCGGGAGGAGCGCGGCGAGGATCGTGACCGGATCGGGCTCGTAGATGTAGTCCGTCGCCGGCCCCTCTCCCGCGGGCGCGGCGCCCTCGGGCAGCTCGATGGGCAGGAGGCGCTGGGTGGTGACCCGCTGGACCGCGACCGAGCGGAACTCGTTGAAGACCAGCCACACCTCGTCGACCTCGTCCCCGAGGTACGCCTGCGTCAGCTCGCTCGCCAGCTCCCGCACGTCCCCGAACGTCAGCCGGTCGAGAAAGCCGAGGCGCTCCCCGCGGAGCGGCCAGGGGCGGCGCCGAAAGAAGTCGCGGGCCTTGCGCCCCACGGTCAGGACCGAGGCCGTGCCCTCGGCGCTGCCGCGCAGGTGCTCGAGGGCGCGCCGCACGACGTTCGAGTTGAAGGCGCCGCAGAGCCCCTTGTCGGCCGTCACGACGACGTAGAGCTTGCGCGGTCCCTCGCGCCGGACCAGCAGCGGGTGCTTGTCCTCGCCGACGCCCCGCACGAGGGCGCCGACGAGCTCCGCCATCTTGAAGGCGTAGGGCCGCGCCTCGAGGATCCGCTCCTGCGCGCGCCGGAGCTTCGCCGCCGCGACGAGCTTCATCGCGCGGGTGATCTTCTGCGTGGACTGGACGGATCGGATCCGCCGCCGGATGTCCTGGAGGGTCGCCATTGGCCCGGGCGGTCTCTCGTCCTACGCCACGGACCCGGCGCCCCGGGCCGCCATGAACTCGGCCTTCGCGCCGGCGATCAGCTCGTCGAGCTTCGGACGGAGCGCGTCGGCGATCTCCTTCTTCTCGCGGATCTCGGCGAGCAGCGCCCCCCCGCGGCTGTCCGCGTATTGATGGAGCGCTTCCTCGAAGGCACGGAGGGCGTCGACCGGCACGTCGTCGAGGTGCCCCTGGGAGCCCGCGTAGATGCTGAGGATCTGCCGCTCGACCGGGAGCGGGCTGTACTGGCCCTGCTTCAGGAGCTCGACCATGCGCTGTCCGCGCGAGAGCTGCTGCTGGGTGGCCTTGTCGAGCTCCGAGCCGAACTGGGCGAACGCCGCCAGCTCCCGGTACTGGGCAAGGTCGAGGCGCAGCTTCCCGGCGACCTGCCGCATCGCCTTCACCTGGGCGGATCCGCCGACGCGCGAGACCGAGAGGCCCACGTTCACGGCCGGCCGGATGCCGGCGTAGAAGAGGTCGGTCTCCAGGTAGATCTGCCCGTCGGTGATCGAGATCACGTTCGTCGGGATGTACGCGGACACGTCGCCCAGCTGCGTCTCGATGATCGGGAGCGCCGTCAGGGACCCGCCGCCGAGCTCGTCGTTCAGCTTCGCCGCGCGCTCGAGGAGCCGCGAGTGGAGGTAGAACACGTCGCCGGGGTACGCCTCGCGTCCCGGCGGGCGGCGGAGCAGGAGCGACAGCTGGCGATACGCGGTCGCGTGCTTGGAAAGGTCGTCATAGATGCAGAGGGCGTGGCGCTTCGAATCCCGGAAGTACTCGCCCATCGTGACGCCGGCGTACGGGGCGATGTACTGGAGGGGCGCCGGGTCCGAGGCGGTCGCCGCGATCACCGTCGTGTAGGCCATGGCGCCCTGGTCCTCGAGCACTCGCACGACCTGCGCGACCGTGGAGCGCTTCTGCCCCACCGCGACGTAGAAGCAGTAGACGCCCTGGCCCTTCTGGTTGAGGATCGTGTCGACCGCGATGGCCGTCTTGCCGGTCTGGCGGTCGCCGATGATCAGCTCGCGCTGGCCCCGGCCGATCGGGATCATGGCGTCGATGGCCTTGATGCCGGTCTGGAGGGGCTCCTTCACGGGGCGCCGGTCGACCACGCCGGGCGCGTAGCGCTCGATGGGGCGGAACTCCTTGGTATCGATCGGGCCCTTGCCGTCGATCGGCTGGCCGAGCGCGTTGACGACGCGCCCGATCAAGGCCTCGCCCACCGGGACCTCCGCGATGCGGCCGGTCCGCTTCACGACGTCGCCCTCGCGGATCGCGCGGTCCTCGCCGAGGAGCACCGCGCCGACGTTGTCCTGCTCGAGGTTCAGGACCATGCCGACGATGTCCTGCGGGAACGTGAGGAGCTCTCCCGCCATCGCGCGCTCGAGCCCGTACACGCGGGCGATCCCGTCGCCCACCTCGATCACCCGGCCGATCTCGGTGAGGTCGGTCTCGCCCTCGAACTCCTGGATCTGGCGTCGGATGATCTCGCTGATCTCGCCGGCCTTGATCATGCCGCTCCCCCTGCTCCCTTGGTGATGCGCTCTCTGAGGGCCGCCAGCTGGCCCGCTACACTCATGTCCAGAACCCGGCTGTCCACCTCGGCGACGAAGCCGGCGAGGAGCCCCGCGTCGACCTCCGTGTCGAGGAGCACCGTCTTCCCGAGCCGCCGCCCGAGGCGCTCGCGGAGCGCGGTGCGCTCGGCGTCCGACAGGGCCGCGGCGCTGCGCACGCGCGCCCGGATCCGCCCCGCCGCCTCGTCGACGCTCGCGCGATAGGCGGCGAGGATCTCCCCGAGGACGTCGAGGCGCCGCCGCTGCGCGACGAGCGCCAGGAAGTTCCGTGTGAGCGGCGACATGCCGAGCCGCCCGGCCACCTCGAGGACGATGGCCCGTTTCGTCGACGCCTTCACCCACGGCCGGAGCAGGGCCTCGCGGAGCTGGGGCTCCGTGGCGAGAAGCTGCTCGAAGGTGGCGAGCTCGTCCGTGACGGCGTCGGCGCGGCGGGCCTCGCTCGCGAGCGCGTGGAGCGCCCGGGCGTAGCGACGCGCGACCCCGGCGTCCTGCTTCACGCCGGCTCGATCCGGGCCAGCGCCTCCCGGACGAGCCGCTGATGGTCGTCGTCGGTGAGGCTCTTGCGGATGAGGCGCTCGGCGATCTGGGTGGCGAGCACGCCCACCTCCGCCCGGAGCTCGGTCCGCGCCCGCCGGACCTCCTGACCCACCTGCGCCTGGGCGGCCTCGAGGAGCCGCGCGGCCTCCTGGCGGGCCTCGGCGCCGAGGCGCTCCCGGAGCTCCCCGGCCTCCCGTAGCGCGCGCTCGCGAAGGGCCTGGGCCTCCGCCTGCGCGGCGCGGATCCGCTCCTCCATCGCGCCGAGCGCCTGCTGCGCCTCCTCGCGGGCCGCCTTGGCTTCCGCGAGCTGCTGCTCGATCGCCGAGGTGCGGCCCTCGAGCGCGGCGAGGAGCGGCCGGTACATGAGCTTGTAGAGGGCAGCCAGGAGGAGGAGGAAGCTGATGAGCTGGACGCCGAGCGTCCAGTTGATCTCGATGAGGCTCCCGCCGCCTTCCGCCTCGGACGCCACCGCCAAGACGGGCGCGGTCAGCATCAGCGCACCCAGGACGAGTGCCTGCCTCACGATCGCGCCGGCGCGCAGACTCACCACCAACCGGTTCCCTGTCATGTCAGCCTCGCGGGCGGGGGGTGTTGTGAAAAAAAGGGCAAGCAGCCCCTCAAGGGGATACCACGCCCATCGGAAATGTGTCAAGCGGCGCACGCGATCACGCCGCCGCCGACGACCGCCTCGCCCCGGTACCAGACGACGGACTGTCCCGGCGTGATCGCGTACTGGGGCTCGCGCAGCGTGACTTCGACACGGCGGGCGTCGCCGGTCGGGCTCAGGCGGGCGGGGACGCGGGGCGCGCGGTGGCGGACGCGCGCCTCGACGTCGAGCGGCTCCACGAGGTCGGGCACGGCGATCCAGTTCACCTGCTCGGCGACCAGCCGCGTCGCCCGGAGGGCGGCCCGCGGGCCGACGACGACCGCGTTCCGCCGCGGGTCGAGCCGGACGACGTAGGCCGGGGACGCCCCCAGCCGGCCGAGACCCCGGCGCTGGCCCACCGTGTAGCCGCCGAGCCCGGTGTGGACGCCCACCTCGTGGCCCGCCTCGTCGACGACGGGCCCCGGCCGGAAGGCCTCGGGCGCCCGCGCTTGCAGAAACGCGCGGTAGTCCCCGCTCACGAAGCAGAGCTCCTGGCTCTCCGGCATGGCCGCCGTCGCGAGCCCCCGCGCCCGCGCCCACGCGCGCACCTCGGGCTTGGCGAGCCCGCCCACCGGAAAGCGCGCGCGCCGGAGCTGCGCCTGGGTGAGCGGCCACAGGAAGTAGCTCTGGTCCTTCGCGAGGTCGCGCGCGGTGAGGAGGCAGATGCGCCCGCTCCGGGGATCCGGCGCGACCCGCGCGTAGTGCCCCGTCGCGACGGCGTCCGCGTCCCAGGCGAGCGCGCGCTCGAGGAGCGTGCCGAACTTGATCTCGCGGTTGCAGACCACGCAGGGGCTCGGCGTCCGCCCCGCCGCGTACTCGCGGGTGAAGTCCGCGATCACCCGCTCCCCGAACTCGCGCTCGTGGTTCAGGAGGTAATAGGGGATCCCGAGGCGTCGCGCGACCTGCCGGGCCCCCTGCGCCGTCGCGGGCGAGCAGCAGGAGCCGAATCGCGCGGCCGCATCCGTCGGCGCCTCCCAGGCGGCGGTGCGGAGCGTCACCCCGACCACCTCGTGGCCGGCCTCCCGGAGCAGGGCGGCGGCGACCGAGCTGTCTACACCTCCACTTAATCCGACTATAATTGATTTCATTCGAATTAAATCGCTGTAGTTGCGCTCGGCTGTGTCAGGGGGGCCCCGTCAGCCGTGCATGGATCCGCTCCAGCTCGGCCGCCGTCGTTGGGGCGCTGCTCGTGAGATGCCCGTGGATCCGCTCGAGCTCCGCGGCCGAGGTGAATGGGAGCTCGATCCGGCCGCGCGACAGGTTCCCGACCACGCGGACGCGCGTGCCGAGCGCCAGGCGAAGCTCCTCTTCCAGGGCCTCGACTTCCGGGGCTCGGCGACGCGGCTTCGCCCGCGTGGGTCGCCGCGCCTGGACGCCGGCCTCGGTCGCGCGCACGGACCAGTCCTGGGCAAGGATTCGCTCGCGGAGCCGCAGCTGCGCTGCGGGCGAGGGCAGCCCGAGGAGGGCGCGCGCGTGCCCCATCGTGAGCCGTCCCGCTCGCAGGTCCTCCTGGATCGGCTCCGGCAGCCGGAGCAGCCGGAGGGCATTCGCAATCGACGAGCGGTCCTTCCCGAGCCGCCGGGCGAGCTCCTCCTGGGTCCAGCCGAACTCGGCGAGGAGGCGCTGGTAGGCCTGCGCGGCCTCGACCGGGTTCAGGTCCTCGCGGAGCAGGTTCTCCACGAGCCCGAGCTCCAGGGCCTCCGCGTCGCTGGCCTCGCGCACGATCGCCGGTACCCGGCTGAGGCCGGCCTGCTGGGCGGCCCGCCACCGACGCTCGCCCACGAGGATCTCGAACTGCGCCCCCCGCGGCCGGACCACGAGGGGCTGGAGGATGCCCGTCGAGCGGATCGACGCCGCGAGCTCGTCGAGCGCCTGGGTGTCGAAGTGCCGGCGTGGCTGCTGCGGGTTCGGGATCAGGCTCTCGAGGGGGAGCTCGCGTAGCCTGACGCCGTCCTCGGTCTCAGCCGGTGGTAGGAGGGCGCCCAGACCGCGTCCGAGTGCGCGTTTCATCACGTCCCAGGACCTCCTTCGCCAGCTCCAGGTACGCGATCGCCCCGGGCGATCGGATGTCGTACTGGAGGATGGACCGCCCGTGGCTGGGCGCCTCGGACAGGCGGACATTCCGCGGAATCACGGTCGTGAACACCTGGCCCTTGAAGTAGCGCTCGACCTCCGCCCGGACCTGGGCCGTCAGCGTCGTCCGGCCGTCGAACAGCGTGAACACGATCCCCTCGATCTCGAGCGCGGGGTTCGCCCGGGTCCGGACGGTCTCGAGCGTCCGGACCAGCTGGGCCAGCCCCTCCAGCGCAAAATACTCGCACTGGAGCGGGATGAGCACCCCCTCGGCGGCGACGAGCGCATTCAGGGTCAGGAGCCCGAGCGAGGGGGGACAGTCGATCACCACGTAGCGGAACCGGGACCGAATCGGCTCCAGCGCCCCCCGTAGACGGCTCTCCCGGCTAGCCATCGTGGCCAGATCCACCTCGACACCAACCAGGTCCGGATTCCCCGGCATGAGGGTGAGTCCCGGGATGGCGGTCTCCCGGAGACTTTCCCCGGCGGGCCGGCCCTCGGCCAGGACCTCGTAGATCGTACCGCCCTCGTCCCGCGTACCCTCGGGCGTGAGTCCCGCAGTCGCATTCGCCTGGGGATCGAGATCCACCAGCAGGGTGGGCCGGTCGGCGACGGCGAGGGCGCTCGCCAGACTGACGGCCGTCGTGGTCTTCCCGACGCCGCCCTTCTGGTTCACGACCGCGATGCTACGGCTCTGCTGTGCGCCCTGTTCCACGTGGAACGTCTGCCTCCCGGGCCGTCCCGCGAATTATAAGAAACCGGCGTCGCCAGGACAATTCCCCTGGGAGGTCCAGGACCACCTCGCGCCGCGTCCCCGGGCCCGTCCCGGTCGGCCCCACCGATACGACGAGGTGCCCGGCCGGCGCCAGGAAGGGCGCCGCCAGCGCCGCGGCGGACGCCCCGGGGGCCACCGCCCGCATCGTCACGGTCTGGAATCGGCCCGCAAGCGGGCCGCCGGCCAGCGCCTCCGCACGCCCCCAGTGGACCGCGACCCCCCCAAGGCCGAGCTCGCGGACCATGTGCCGCAGGAAGTTCGCGCGTCGCCGCGTGGCATCGAGGAGCTCGACCTCCCATTCCGGCCGCGCCAGCTTCAGCACGAGCCCGGGCACGCCCGCCCCGCTTCCGACGTCCAGGAGCGGCGCCGCCGGGGCGGGGAGCACCGTGAGCCACATGAGGGACTCCAGAACCAGGTGCTGGAGCCGCGCCAGCCGCGTCCGGTAGGCTGTCAGGCCACCCACGCGCTGCCAGCGCTCGAGCTCGTCCAGGTACCGCGTCACCGCCCCCGGGAATGTCGGGGGCAGCGTCAGGCCGAGGGCCACTCCCGCCCGCCGGATCGCCCCGTCGACATCGACGGGCCCCGGCTCGCGCGGCGCGTGGCGCGCGGACGGCCGGCGGTCAGGCGCGCCCGGCCTCCCGCTCCGCGAGCTTGGCGGTCGCGGCGCTCCGGTCGATCAGGTACTGCTGCAAGATGGACAGGCAATTGTTCACGAGCCAGTAGAGCACCAGCCCCGTGGGGAACTCGAGGAACATGAACGTGAAGACCACGGGCATGATCAGCATGATCTGAGCCTGGCGCGGGTCCCCGACGGTGGGCGTCATCTTCTGCTGGATCAGCATCGAGATGCCCATCAAGATCGGCAGGACGTAGTACGGATCCTTCTTCGACAGGTCGGTGATCCAGAACATGAAGTGCGCCCCCTGGAGCTCGACCGAGTACTGGAGCGTCAGGTAGAGCGCGTAGAAGATCGGAATCTGAACGACCATCGGCAGGCAGCCGCCCATGGGATTCACACCGTGCTTCCGGAAGAGCTCCATCTGCTCGCGCTGGAAGCGCTGGGGATCCGAGCGGAACTTCGAGCGCAGCGCGTTCAGCTGCGGCTGGATGGTCTGCATCGCCTTCATCGACCGCATGCTCTTCAGGCTGAGCGGGTAGAACAGGACCTTTACCAGCACGGTGAGCAGGATGATCGCGACGCCGTAGTTCTGGCCGGGCAGGTGGGTGCCGAAGAAGTTCAGGAGCCAGAGGAGCGGCACGCAGAACCACCACATCGGGAACAGCACCCAGAGGAAGTGCCCGTAGTTCCGGGCCTGCGCGGCCTCCAGGCCGACCCCGACGCTCCGGAGGCGGACCCACTCCTTGGGGCCGACGTAGACGGTCTCCGTCCCCTGCCAGGTCTGGCCGGCCCCGACTCGGACCTCATGGAAGGCGAGCCCCACCTGGGCAACATCGCGCGCGCGGCCCCGGGCCAGCCCTGCGCCCGGCCCGCCGATCAGCGCCGCGATGAAGTGGTCGGTCTCGAGGGCCGCCCACCGCCGGTCCGCGGAGACGATCGCGTCCGGCACGAGGTGTGAGTCCTTGAGCTCGGGGCCTCCGGGGGATTCCTTCGCGTCCTTCAGGACCGGCTGCGGCGCCTCATAGGCATCGGGATCCGCGCCGGGCCGATCGACCAGGATCCGACCCAGGAGATGCCGGCCGTCCTTGCCCTCGCCGAACGTGTGCCACGGCTGGTCCGGCGTGGCTCCGGGCTCCGACACGGGCGTCGCCCAGTACATGAGCACATCGATGGGACCGGCCCCGCGGGGCCCGCCTTCGATCTGGAAGTCGACCGGCATCGCGTACGAGTCCGCGCGCAACGTGAGCGTGCGTCGGATCCGCAGTCCGTCCGCCGTTGCCCCGGTGAAGCCGAGGCGGGCCTCGGGGGCGGTCGCCGTGACCTCCACCCGCGCGACGTCGGGTCGGAGGGCCACCAGCTCCAGGCCTTGTCCCGGACGCTGGATCGCCACCGTGAGCGGCCGAAGAGCGCCCTCCACGACGAGGCGCTTCGGCCCGCGGAGCTCGATGGTCCACGCGGTCACGCTGCCGTCCGCCGCGAAGCTCGCGTGGTAGAGCGGCGTGACGACCTCGGCGACCGGCGTCGCGCCGCCGCTGGCGCGGGGCACCGCGGCCGGCTGCGTCGCGCCGCCGGGGCCTCCCGTGGCCGGGCCCGTGGCCGGGGTGGTCGCGGCCGGAGCCGCGGCGGTCGGGGACGCGGGATGCTCCGCCGGGGGCGGGGTGGATGCCCCGAACCAGAGCTGCCAGCCCAGGACCACGGCGACCGACAGGGCGATCGCTATAAGTGCGCGTTTTTCCATCACTTTATTCGATTGGTCCTCATTGGCGTCGAGTCGTCTGCACGAGGGCCCCGGCCACCGCGTCCACGAGCTGGGGAAAGGGGCTCGAGAGCGCCGCGTGCCGGGCGATGAAGCAGAGCCGCAGGCCGTCCGGTGGGACTAGATCCCGCTGCCGCCGGTAGGCTTCCCGGAGGCGCCGACGCGCGCGGTTCCGGACCACGCTACCCCCGAGCCGACGGCTCACGGCGAAGCCAACGGCGCGCGGGCCCGGCTCTCGACGCCAGAGCAGTACGAACGCCGGGGCCTCCACGCGCGCCCCGCGTCGGAAGAGTCGGTCGAACTCGGCTCGGGACCGGAGCCGCTCCGCCCGCGGCAATCCCGCGGGCGCCGCCCCGGGCACTGCGTCTAGCCTGTCAGCCGGCGTCGCCCCTTGGCGCGCCGCCGCTTCAACACCTTTCGGCCGCCCTTCGTCGACATACGCGCCCGGAACCCGTGGGTCTTGGCACGCCGCCGCCGGTTCGGTTGGAACGTCCGCTTCACGACTTCCTCCTAGGTGCGTGTTGGGCGCACAGCCCGCCCATCCTACAGATGCGCTGCGGACCGCGTCAAGCACGAGGCCGTCGAGGCCCCCGGTCGTGCGCGGTTGCCGGTCCCGAGACCCCGTGCTATGGTGGGCCGCCCGACGGGGGGAGCGGTAGGCGCGTCCGCGCCGCCGCGGCTCCTGCGCCGGGCAGGCGATTCGAGTGCGTCAGGCGACGACGGCAGGGCTCCCGGAGTTATCCACCGCCGTGGATAAGTGTGTGCGTAACTCGCTCCCGTAGGAAGGTCCCACCATGCGCGACGATATCCACGAGCAGCTCCTGGGCGCCCTCGAGGGGAAGCTCTCGACCGAGACGCTCGACACCTGGATCCGCCCGCTCCGCGTCCTGGACGTTCGGGACAACCGTGTGGAACTCAGCGTCCCTAATAAGTATTTTCGTCAGCATCTCGAGCAGCACTACCTCGAGCCCCTGCGGGCGGCCACCGTCCAGGTGGCCGGGCCCCGGGCCCAGCTGGTCCTGACGATCGACCGCACCGCGACCTTGGCGCCCCCGCCCGCGCCCGTACCGATCGCAGCCGCACCGGATCTCGATCCCCGTTACACGTTCGAGACATTCGTCGTCGGCTCGTCGAACCAGTTCGCTCAGGCCGCCTGTCTCGCGGTCGCCGAGTCCCCGGCCATCGCGTACAACCCCCTCTTCATCTACGGCGGGGTGGGCCTGGGCAAGACCCATCTCCTCCAGGCCATCGGCCACCGGCTGTCCCAGAGCCATCCCCACTTCCGGATCCAGTACCTCTCGAGCGAGAAGTTCACGAACGACCTGATCTCGGCGATCCGCCACGACAAGACCCCGGAGTTCCGGCAGCGCTACCGGACGATCGATCTTCTCCTGATCGACGACATCCAGTTCCTCTCCGGCAAGGAGCGCACCCAGGAAGAGTTCTTCCACACCTACGAGGACCTCATGCCCAAGCGGCAGATCGTCCTCTCGAGCGACCGGTCGCCGAAGGAGATCCCGGACCTCGAGGAGCGCCTCCGCTCGCGGTTCCTCTCGAGCATGCTGGCGGACATCCAGCCGCCCGAGTTCGAGACCCGCGTCGCGATCCTCAAGAAGAAGGCCGAGCTCGACCGCGTGGCCCTCCCGGACGACGTCGCCTACTTCATCGCCAACCGCGTGAAGTCGAACATCCGCGAGCTCGAGGGCTCCCTGGTCCGGATCCGGGCCTTCTGCAACCTCACCGGCCGGCCCCTCACCCTCGACCTCGCCCAGGAGGTCCTCGCCAACATCTGGGGCGCCGAGGAGCACCTCGTCACCATCGACGACATCCTCCGCCGCGTCGCCGAGGTGTTCCACGTCAAGCCTCAGGACCTCCGCGCCAAGACCCGGACCAAGGCGGTCGCCTTCCCCCGCCAGCTCGCGATGTATCTCGCGCGGCAGCTGACGAGCGACTCCTACGCCGACATCGGCCGGGGCTTCGGCGGCAAGGACCACACGACCGTTCTCCACGCCGTGAACAAGATCGACGCGCTCCTCCAGCAGGACGCCAAGCTCCGGCGCACGCTCGACCACATCATCAACACCATCCGCCTCGCGTGAGCCGCGTCCTCCCCACCGGTCCCCCGCGCGTCCCGGGCCTGTCCACCACCGTCCCCCGACTTATCCCCATCGCCGCGCTCCGTGCGCACCCGCACAGGTCAGGCGCCGCGCGACCGCGACCGCGTTGTCCCCAGCCCCTACGTCTCCTCCGACGACTGCTTTTTCTTTCTCAGGAGGGTTACTAAGCCCAATGGACTTCCAGGTCGCTCGCGAGCCCTTGCTCCGTGCACTGCAGCTTCTCCAGAACATCGTCGAGCCTCGCCAGACGCTGCCGATCCTGGCCAACGTCCTGATCGAGGCACGCGAGGGCGGGCTCCGGCTGGCGGCGACGGACCTCGAGGTCGGGGCGCGGGTCGCGGTGCCGGGCACGGTCAGCCGGCCGGGGGCCATCACGCTCGCGGCCCGAAAGCTGGTCGAGCTCGTGCGGGAGCTGCCGGCCCAGCCGGTGACGTTCAGCCTCCTCGACAACGGCTGGGTCAAGATCACGTGCGGCGCGGCCCGGTTCAGCCTGGTGGGGTTGCCGGCCGACGAGTACCCGCCGCTCGACGTCAACGCGGCCGAGGGGAGTCTCGGCGTGGAGGCGGGTCTTCTGCGCACGATGGTCGGCCGGACGAGCTACGCGATGTCGCAGGACGAGAGCCGCCCTTTCCTGAACGGGCTCTACCTCGCCGCGCGGAAACAGGAGCTCCGGCTGGTGGCGACCGACGGGCACCGGCTCGCCCTCGCGCGGAGCGCGGTGGACTCCGCGGCGGAGATGGCGGGCATCGTGCCGCGGAAGGCGGTCCAGGAGCTCACGCGGGTCCTGGGCGGCGCCGAGCGGGTCGACATCGCGATCGGCGAGAGCAAGTTCTTCGTGCGCACCGAGGGTTTCGAGCTGGTCTCGAAGCTGGTGGAGGGACAGTTTCCGAACTACGAGCAGGTCATCCCGAAGTCCTCACCGCTTCGGCTCGTGGTCGAGCGCGAGCCGCTCCTGGCGGCGATCCGGCGCGTTGCCGTGGTCGCCGACGACCGGACGCGCCCCGTCAAGCTCACGGCCAGCGAGGGGCAGGTACGGCTCTCCGCCCAGAGCCAGGAGCTCGGCGAGGCCGAGGAGACCCTGCCGGCGGAATTCGCCGGGGCCGAGCTGACCATCGGGTTCAACGCGCGCTACGTCCTCGATGCGCTCGGCCCGATGGATCACCAGTGGACGGTCGTGGGCCTGAAAGACGGCTTGAGCCCGGGCGTGCTCGTCGGCGCCGCGGCGAAGGACGGCGCGCCGGATGACGCGTATCGCTGTGTTATAATGCCGATGCGTATGTGAGGGGAGGCCCGCCCAGGGTGCACGTCCGGTGGATCGAGCTGGTCGGGTTTCGGAGCTACGCATCCCTCACCTTCGCCCCTGAGCCGGGGCTGAACGTTCTCGTCGGCAAGAACGGCCAGGGCAAGACGTCGCTCCTCGAGGCGCTCCACGTCCTGCTGACCGGGCGATCCTTCCGTACGGCCAAGCTCGCTGACTGTCTCGGCTGGGATGCCGGCGGACGGGCTACCGTGGCGGGCGCGCTCGCCGAGGGGAGCCGGGAGCGCGACGTGCGGCTCGAGCTGCTCGCGCGCGAAGGAGGGATCGACGTGCGGGGGACGCTCTGCCCCTGGGCCGCGGCCGTGAGCTTCGCGGCGCCCGACCTCGCCCTGCTCGTGGGCGGCCCGCATCTGCGGCGCGCGTACCTCGACGGGGCGGCGGCGCGGCTCGTGCCCGCCCACGGGGAAGCGTGCCGGCGCTACCGGCTCGCGCTCCAGCAGCGGACGCGGCTCCTCGGCGACCTCGCGACGCGGGCCGACGGAGAGCGCCTCCTCGCGCCGTGGGACGAGCAGCTCGCGACCCTGGGCAGCGAGATCGTGCACCGCCGCCTCGAGACGCTCGCGCTGCTGGCGGACGCGGTCCGCGAGGTCCAGGCGGCGCTCGCGCCCGGTGCGGGCAGCGTGCGGCTCGGGTACGAGCCCTCGACGCCGCCGGGCGTGGATCGGGACGCCACCCGTCGGGCCCTCCTCGAGGCGCTCGGGGCGACCCGCGCCGAGGACCTCCGCCGCGGGCTGACACGGGTGGGGCCCCACCGCGACGACGTGGCGGTCCACCTGGGCCGCGCCGACGCCCGGCACGCCGCCTCACGCGGCGAGCAGCGGCTCCTGGCCCTCGCGCTCCGTCTGGCGGTGGCCGTGGTCGTGCGGCGGCGCCACGGCGCGACGCCGGTGCTCCTGCTGGACGACGTCCTCTCCGAGCTCGACCTGGAGGTCGGCGGGCGCGTGCTGACGTGGCTCGAGGGGCAGGGGCAGGTGGTGTACACCGCGACCGACGCGCAGCCGGCCGCGGTGAGCGCGGGGACGGTCTGGCAGGTGGCCGCGGGCCGGCTCGAGCCGGCGGGCGCCCTGGCGCGAGGCGTGGCATGAGCGACCCGAAAGCCTCGTCGGGCCCCGCCGAGACCTACACCGCCAGCGACATCAAGGTTCTCGAGGGGCTCGAGGCCGTCCGGAAGCGGCCGGCCATGTACATCGGGGACACGGCCAGCTACGGCCTCCACCACCTGGTCTTCGAGGTCGTCGACAACTCCGTCGACGAGGCGCTCGCCGGCTTCTGCTCGAACATCCGGGTCGTTCTCCACACGGACGGGAGCTGCACGGTCATCGACGACGGCCGCGGGATCCCGGTGGACGTCCACACCGCCACCGGCAAGTCGGCGGCCGAGGTCGTCCTCACGACGCTCCACGCCGGCGGGAAGTTCGAGAACTCCGTCTACAAGGTCTCGGGCGGGCTCCACGGCGTCGGGGTCTCGGTCGTGAACGCCCTGTCCGAGTGGCTCGAGGTCGAGATCCGCCGCGACGGGCGCGTCTACACGCAGCGCTACGACCGCGGCAAGCCCCAGAGCGACCTCCAGGCCGGCGAGAAGACGACGAAGCGCGGGACGACCATCCGCTTCAAGCCGGACCCCGAGATCTTCGAGATCATGACGTTCAGCTTCGACGTCCTCGCGAACCGGCTCCGCGAGCTCGCGTTCTTGAACAAGGGCCTCAAGATCCAGATCGAGGACGAGCGGGACGAGAAGAAGGTCACGTTCCACTACACCGGCGGCATCCGCCAGTTCGTCGAGTACATCAACCAGAACAAGGCGCCGGTGCACCCGAAGGTGCTGTACTTCGAGGGCGGCCGCGGCGACATCCAGGTGGAGGTGGCCCTCCAGTACAACGATGGCTACCAGGAGTACGTGTTCTCCTTCGCGAACAACATCAACACGCGCGAGGGGGGCTCGCACCTCACCGGGTTCCGTGCGGCCCTCACCCGGACCATCGGCGCGTACGCCCAGGCGAACGGGTACCTCAAGACCTTCAAGGGGACGATCACCGGCGACGACGTCCGCGAGGGCCTGACCGCCGTCATCTCGGTGCGCCTGCCCGAGCCCCAGTTCGAGGGGCAGACGAAGGCCAAGCTCGGCAACAGCGACGTGCGGGGGCTCGTCGAGTCCATCGTCAACGACAAGCTCGCGCAGGCCTTCGAGGAGGACCCGGCGACCGCGCGCCGCATCGCCGAGAAGTGCGTCCACGCCGCCCAGGCGCGGGAGGCCGCGCGGAAGGCCCGGGAGCTCACCCGCAAGAAGGGATTCGACGGCGACAACCTGCCCGGCAAGCTCGCGGACTGCTCCGAGCGCGATCCCGCCGCCCGTGAGCTGTTCCTGGTCGAGGGGGACTCGGCCGGCGGCTCGGCGAAGCAGGGCCGCGACCGACGAATCCAGGCGATCCTGCCGCTCCGGGGCAAGGTGATCAACGCCGAGAAGGCGCGCTACGACAAGGTGCTCTCGCACCAGGAAATCCGGCTCCTGATCGCGGCGATGGGCACCGGCATCGGCCCCGAGGACTTCGACGTCGCGAAGCTCCGCTACCACAAGGTCATCCTGATGACGGACGCCGACGTGGACGGGGCGCACATCCGGACCTTGCTCCTCACGTTCTTCTTCCGCCACATGGTGGCGGTGATCGAGGCGGGGCACCTCTACATCGGCCAGCCCCCGCTCTTCAAGCTCAAGCGCGGGAAGACCGAGAAGTACCTGCTGAACGAGCGCGAGCTCGATCAGGAGCTCCTCGCGCTGGGCACGGCGGGCGCGCAGCTCCGTCTCGGCGGCGAGAAGGGCGCCGCCAAGATGCTGAACGAGGAGCGGCTCCGGCGGTTCGTGGGCGACCTCGTGGAGTTTCGCCGCCTGCGAGATCGGCTCGCCCGGCGCGGCGTCGTGCCGGCCGGGTGGCTCGAGGCGTTCGCGCGGCACCGGCCGCTCGCCCGGAAGCGCATCTCGCGGGAGACGCTGCTCCAGGAGATTCCCCGCGCGCTCGGGCGCCCGGACGTCGAGTTCACGGTGCGGAGCGAGACCGAGGATGCGGTGGTGGGCGTGGGCCAGTTCGACGGCGAGGAGCGCACGCTCAACCTGAACCTCTTCGGGTCGGGGGAGTACGCGCGGCTTGTCGAGCTCTACGCGCAGCTCGAGCCCGTGGACCGGCCGCCCTACACCCTGATCGCCGCGGGTGGCGCCGAGCGGGAGGCCGCCACCGGCGACGCGCTCGTGGACCTCGTGTTCGCGGTCGGGCGCGAGGGCACCGGCATCCAGCGCTACAAGGGGCTGGGCGAGATGAATCCGGAGCAGCTCTGGGACACCACCATGAACCCGGAGACGCGGACGCTGCTCCGGGTCTCGATGGACGACGCGATCGCCGCGGACGAGATCTTCACCAAGCTGATGGGTGACCAGGTGGAGCCGCGGCGCGAGTTCATCGAGGCCCACGCGCTCGAAGCCACTATCGACGTGTAGTCCCCGCGCGGCGCTGCGCGGGACCCCGCAGGAGTGCTTGATGCCTGAGCGGTTGCTGGCGATTCCCATCGAAGACGAGATGCGGCGGTCGTACCTCGACTACGCCATGTCCGTCATCATCGGCCGCGCGCTGCCCGACATCCGCGACGGGCTGAAGCCCGTCCACCGCCGCGTGCTCTTCGCGATGCACGAGATGGGGCTCGCCTGGAACCGCGGATACCGCAAGTCGGCCCGCGTCGCCGGGGACACCCTCGGCAAGTTCCACCCGCACGGCGAGGCGCCCGTCTACGAGGCGCTGGTCCGGATGGCGCAGGACTTCTCGCTCCGGTACCCCCTCGTCGACGGCCAGGGCAACTTCGGCTCGATCGACGGCGATCCGCCGGCGGCCATGCGCTACACCGAGGTGCGGCTGGCAAAGATCGCCCAGGAGATGCTGGCCGACATCGACCGCGAGACGGTCGACTTCGTGCCCAACTACGACGAGACCCAGCAGGAGCCGGTGGTGCTGCCGGCGCGCCTGCCGAACCTGCTGGTCAACGGCTCCTCCGGCATCGCCGTCGGGATGGCGACCAACATCCCGCCGCACAACCTCACCGAGATCATCGACGGCCTCCTCCTCGTGCTCGAGAACCCGGCGGTGCCCGTCGAGGAGCTGATGCGGGTCGTGAAGGGCCCCGATTTTCCGACCCGCGGCTACATCTACGGGACGGCGGGCATTCGCGACGCCTTCACGACCGGGCGCGGCAGCATCACGATGCGCGCCCGCGCCCACACCGAGAAGATCCGCGGCGGGCGCGAGGCCATCGTGGTGACCGAGCTCCCGTATCAGGTCAACAAGGCCACGCTCATCACGAAGATCGCCGAGCTCTCGCGCGAGGGGAAGCTCGACGGCCTGTCGGAGATCCGCGACGAGTCGGACCGGCACGGCATTCGCGTCGTGCTGGAGCTCGCGAAGGGCGAGATCGCCCAGATCGTCCTGAACCAGCTCTACAAGCACACCGCGATGCAGTCGACCTTCGGCGTCAACATGCTGGCCCTCGTCGGCCGGCGGCCGCAGGTCGTGACGCTCCGGGAGATGCTCGATCACTTCATCGACTTCCGCCGGGAAGTCGTGACCCGCCGCACGCGCTACGACCTCACCCGGGCCGAGGAGCGCGCCCATATCCTGGAGGGCCTCCGGAAGGCGCTCGACCACCTCGACCTGGTGATCCGCCTGATCCGGGCCGCATCGAGCGTGGACGCGGCGCGCGAGGCGCTCATGTCGCAGCTCGAGCTGAGCGAGATCCAGGCGAAGGCCATCCTGGACATGCGGCTCCAGCGCCTGACCCAGCTCGAGCGCGACAAGGTCGTCCAGGAGCACACGGAGGTGCTCCAGCTCATCGAGCGCCTGCGCGCCATCCTGGCCTCCGACGCCCTCGTGCGGCAGATCGTCCGGGACGAGGCCCTCGCCCTCAAGACGGAGTACGGGGACGAGCGGCGCACGGAGATCGTCGAGGAGTCGGTGGAGCTCACCCTCGAGGACCTGATCGCGGACGAGGAGATGGTCGTCACCGTCACGCGCTCCGGCTACATCAAGCGGACGGCCATCGAGGCCTACCGGAGCCAGCGCCGGGGTGGCAAGGGCGTCACGGGCATGGAGACCAAGGAGGAGGACGTCGTCGAGAACGTGTACATCGCCTCGACGCACGCCTTCCTCCTCTTCTTCACGAACGACGGGAAGGTGCACTGGCTGAAGGTGCACGAGATCCCCGAGGCCAAGCGGGACGCCCGGGGCAAGGCGCTCGTGAACCTGCTCCATCTCGCGGAGGGCGAGCGCGTGGCGGCCACGCTGTCGGTGCGGGACTTCACGACCGGCGGCTACGTGTTCATCGCGACGCGCCAGGGCCGGGTGAAGAAGACCGAGCTGGCCGCCTACTCCCGGCCCCAGCGCGGCGGAATCCGCGCGATCACGCTCGACGAGGGCGACGAGGTCATGGCCGTGCGGGTGACGGACGGCCAGCGGGAAGTGCTGCTGGCGACCCGGCAGGGCATGGCCATCCGATTCAGCGAGGAGGAGGTCCGCCCGATGGGCCGCACCGCGGCGGGCGTCAAGGGCATCGATGTCGATGCGGAGGACGCCGTCATCGCGGCCGAGGTCGTCCTGGAAGGGGCGGCGATCCTCACGGTGACCGATCGGGGGTACGGGAAGCAGACGCCGCTCGAGGAGTACCGGCTCCAGGGGCGCAGCGGCAAGGGGATCATCGACATCAAGACCGGGGGCCGGAACGGGCTCGTGGTCGGGCTCATCCAGGTGCGCGAGGGCGACGACATCCTGCTCGTGACGACCAAGGGGAAGCTGATCCGCTTCGGCGCCCAGGACGTCTCCTCCCAGGGGCGCAACACGTGGGGCGTCCGCGTCATCGACGTCGAGGCCGACGATCGCGTCGTGAGCCTGGCGCGGGTGGAGGGGGAGCGGGGCAACGGTGCTTGATCCCCGGCTCCTGCGGGAGCGGGCCGACGTCGTCGAGGCCGGCTTCCGCGCGCGTGGGGCGGCCGTCCCGCTCGCCGAGTACCAGGAGCTCGACGCGCGCCGCCGCGGGACGGTCCAGGAGCTCGACGAGCTCCGGGCGCGGCGGAACCGGGCCTCCGAGACGGTGGCCCGCGCCAAGCGCCAGGGCGGGGACGCGAGCGCCGCGATCGCGGAGTCGCGCGAGGTGGGCGACGCCATCCGGAACCTGGAGGGCGTCCTCCGCGACGCGGAGGCGCAGCTCGCCGACCTGGCGCTCCGGTTCCCGAACCTCCCGCATCCCTCGGTCCCGGTCGGCGCCTCGGCCGACGACAACGTCGAGGTGCGCCGGTGGGGCACGCCCCGCGAGTTCGGGTTCCCCGTCCGCCCGCACTGGGAGCTCGGCGAGCGCCTCGGGACGATTCTCGACTTCGAGCGCGGCGCCCGGCTCGCGAAGTCGCGCTTCACGGTGCTCTGGGGGGTCGGCGCGCGGCTCGAGCGCGCGCTGACCCAGTTCATGCTCGACCTCCAGACGAAGGCCCACGGGTACCAGGAGGTCTGGGTCCCGCACCTCGTGAGCCGGGAGACGATGCTCGCGACCGCGCAGCTCCCGAAGTTCGAAGAGGAGCTCTTCAAGACCCTCGAGCCCGAGGAGGGGCGGTCGCTCTACCTGATCCCCACCGCCGAGGTGCCGCTCACCGCGGTCCACGCCGGCGAGATCCTCCCCGGCGAGACGCTGCCGAGGAAGTACACGGCCTTCACGCCGTGCTATCGCCGCGAGGCCGGCTCCTACGGGAAGGACACGCGCGGGTTCCTCCGCCAGCACCAGTTCGACAAGGTCGAGCTCGTGAAGCTTGCGGCGCCCGAGACCTCGTACGACGAGCTCGAGGCGATGGTGGGAGACGCCGAGGCGGTGCTCCGCGCGCTCGAGCTGCCCTATCGCATCGTGCTGCTCTGTACCGGCGACATGGGCTTCGCGGTGGCCAAGACCTACGACCTCGAGGTCTGGCTCCCCGCCGAGGGGCGTTACCGCGAGATCTCGTCCTGCTCGAACTGCGAGGCGTTCCAGGCCCGGCGCGCGAACCTGCGCTACCGGCCCGCGGGCGGAGGCAAGCCCGAGCTCCTCCACACGCTGAACGGATCGGGGCTGGCGGTGGGGCGGACCCTGATCGCGGTCCTCGAGAATTACCAGGAGGCGGATGGGAGCGTGGTCGTCCCCGCCGCGCTCCGGCCCTACCTCGACGGTCTGGAGCGCCTCACGCCCGCCTGAGCCGGCCCCGCGGCGCCCGCGCCGTGGGCGCGAGCGGCCGGCCACGCGCTGAGGACCGCCAGGACGGCCCGCGCGGCGCCCGACAGGAACGCCCGCCGGCGCTGGACCAGGACGATCGGGACCGTGGCCCGGAGGGCCGGGGCCCGCAGGATCGTGAGCGTGCCCGTCCGGAGCTCCTCGTCGACGCTGCTCGCCTGAAGGAGCGCCAGCCCGAAGCCCGCCTCGACCATGCGCTTCTGCGCAGTGAGGCTGTCGATCCACACCCGGTCGCCGGGCGGGACGCCGCTCGCGGCCAGGCTCCGCTCGACCGCCGCGGCGGAGGGCTCGGCTCCGCCCCCCGCGGGCGGGGGAAACGTGATCCAGCGCTCGCCCGCCAGCGCGGCAGGGCTGACGCGCCGAGCCCGAGCGAGCCGGTGATGGGGCGCGCACACGGGCACGAGGGGCTCGTCGTGGAGCGTGGTGGACAGGAGGTCGGGATGGGGATCGACCCCGTACCGCAGGCCGAGCGTGGCGTCCCCGCGCCGGACGAGCGCGCTCACCTCCGGGCTGAGCGCCGTACGGAGGCGCAGGTCCACCCCGGGATGCGCGTCCCGAAAGCGCCGCAGGGCGGCGGTCAGGGGCGAGCCGGCGAGGGTGCCCACCAGGGCGAGCGTCACCGCCCCGCGGTCGGCGGCCCGGAGGGCGGCCACGGCGTCGACGGCGTCGCGCATCGCGGCGAGCAGCGCCTCGGCGGGCGAGAGGAACGCGCGCCCCGCGTCGGTCAGGACCACGCCGCTCCGGATGCGCTCGAAGAGCGGCGCGCCGACCTCGTGCTCGAGGAGGCGCACGCGGCGGCTGATCGCCGGCTGGGACAGGCGGAGCGCCACGGCCGCCCGCGTGAAGCCGCCCTTCCGCACGATGGTGACGAACGCCTCGACGTGGTCGAGCTCCACGCCCATCAGGATAGCGAATCGTCCGGAGAAGCACTATGCATTGGACTCATGGCCGCGCCGCCTCGTATCGTGCCGGTCAGGAGGACCCGCCCATGAGAGCCAACGACGTCCGATCCGCCGAGGCGCTGCGCCACGGCGCCTACGTGTGCTTTCGCGCGCCGGCCCCGGTCCGGTCGGCACTCGCGGCCGCCCCCATCCCGGCGCTGGCGGCGCGCCTCGGGCTGGCCAACGAGTTCCAGGCCGCCGGCGGCGACCCGCCGGCGTCGGTGGCCTTCCTCCGCCGCGTGCACGCCGTGCCCGGCGGCCGTCCGGACGACGGGCTCCTCCACGCGGACGCGGTCGTGCACGTCGCGGCCGCGACCGCGGCCCCGGTCGCCGAGTTCTGCGCGGAGCTCGCGCGGCTCCTCGGCCCCACGGCGTCGCCGCGCGCCCTGGGCGGGGTCGTGCGCCCCATGACCTATACCGGGAACGCGATGTTCAACTTTTCCTACGCGCACCGCGTGCTCCAGGGGCCGGGGCCGGCCATGCCCAACGCCTTCCTGATCCCGATGAGCAAGACGGCGGAGTGGTGGGCGAAGGACTGGATGGAGCGCCACACGTACTTCCTGCCGCGCTACGACGGGGGGCGCAGGGTGAGCGAGGGCCACGCGCTCGCGGCCGCCGCGGGCGTGCCGAGCCTCCTCCGCCGCACCTACAAGCATCCGACGGAGCCCGCGCCCGCGGATGCCTACGACTTCGTCACCTACTTCGAGTGCGCCGACGCCGACGTCCCGACGTTTCACGCGGTCTGCGCGGCCCTCCGGGACGTCCGGCGGAACCCCGAGTGGGCGATGGTCGAGGAGGGCCCGACGTGGCACGGGCGGCGCGTCGGCACCTGGGCCGAGCTGTTCGCGTGAGCCTACCGCCGGCGCGCTGCGGCCCTGCCGGGCCGACCGCGCGGGCTCCTGCGACGAACGGGTCCCGTGCTCGGGGCGAGGGTGATGGTCGAGGAGGCCGCTTGCGACGAGCGTCGGGATCGACACACCATGGCAACGGTGCGTTCGCGTTCCCAGGCACCGCCGCCGCATGGAGAGCAGAGCGAGGAGGCGAACCTCGGACGGCATCAACGCGTCGCGCTGCGCGTTCGGCGGACTCGCCGGGCGGTTAGGCTGGTCGCCGTGGCTCGCCCAGGAACAGCCCGCCGTCCGGCCGGAATAGCTGCCGAGGCTCCGCGCCGGGTCGAGCTCCGGCCTCCCACCGGCCGGTGGACGCGATGATCTCGCCGGGTCCCGAGGGGCGGGCACCGGACGAGCCGCGGACGCTGACCGTGTTCACCGGGTCCGGCCTGAGCAATCGCTTGCGGGTCCTAGTGTCCGGCCTCGCGCTGGCCGAGGCCACGGGCCGCGCGCTCACCATGCTCTGGCCCCGGTCGCCGGCCTGTGGCGCCGCTTTCCGCGAGCTGTTCACGAACGACTGGCCGGTGGTCGACATCGACAAGATTCCGCGGGAGCTGGCCGGGGCACACCGACGGAAGCCCCGGGGCCGCCACAAGATCGGGGACCTCCTCGAAGCCCCCGAGCCTCACCTCGTGGTGCGGTCCTCCCACTGGTTGATCGCCTCCGCGAGCTACCCCGCCCACCGAGCCCTGGCCGCCCGGTGCGTGGAGCTGCTCGGGCAGCTCGAGCCGACCTCGCCCATCAGGGACCGGGTTGCGGCGTTCCGGGCGCAGCACTTCCGCCCACTCATGATCGGGGTGCACGCCCGCCGCGGCGATTTCCTCGAGGCCCGCCCCGACCGGGCGTGGAACACGGGGCAGATCCTCGCGGCAGTCGACCGGTTTCTGGTCGAGAGACCCGAGGCCGGGATCCTGCTCTGCACCGACGACGGCGCTCCGGGGCCGCGCGGAGAGCCCACGGTCCGCGAAGGCGTGCGCGAGATTCTGCGGGCCCGGTACGGCGACCGGCTAGTCGAGACGTCCCCGAGCAGCCTGGACCGCCGGACGCCCGCGTCGATCCAGGACGCGCTGGTGGACCTGCTCCTCCTGCGGGCGACCGACGCCTTCGTCGGGACCTTGTCCAGCACGTTCTCGGACCTCGCCACTTACGGGCGGGCCGTCCCCAGCGCCCGGGTATGGGGGATGTCGCCCGCCTCTCGCTGGCTCTACCGCATCGCCCGGTTCACGGGCATCCGGCTCGGCGCGCGCGTCCTCCGCCAGGTCCTGGGCGTGGACGTGCACGGACCGACCGTCGCGCGCTACGTCCAGGCGGAGCTGCCAAGCCGGCTCCGCTGGTGGCGAAGGGATCGGCGCCGCCCCCGCAGCCCCGACTGAGCCGCGGATCCCAGGCCAGGCGGTGGACGAAGACCGGGCGCAGGAAAGGCCCACGCGGAGACGCGGAGCGTCGACGGCGCGCTCATCCGGACGCGGAAGATCCTGCTTGCCTTCGAGGCCGAGCGACCTGGCGGCGCGGGCATTCCATCCTGACCATGACTCGGCGCCGCGCCCATCTCGCGCCGCGCCACCTCCGGAGCCCATGGCGCGGCTCGAGGGCCTCGCTCCTGCGCAGGCCGCGGCGGCCAGCGCGCACGACGCTATACTCGGGGGGCCACGGCCGGGAAGTCTGCGGAATGCCGCCACCGGAGGGTGGCCGAGCGGTTGAAGGCGCACCTCGTCCCGCCGTGGGCCGCGAGCGAAGTCGGCGCGCGGCGCCGTTCGGCAGGAAGGTCGCGGCAGCGCGAGGGAGAGCAATGATGGACGGGGCGGGCGTCGAACCGCCGACCCCGGGGACGGTGACGGCGCCGGGCGAGGGCGCCGCCGCGACCGCCGGTCCGTCCGCCCCGCCGCCGGCGGCCGCCGGGGGGGTGACGCGGTGGCTCCGGGCCGACCCGATCCTGACCGACGACCGGGGCTGGGCGCTCAACCTCGCGATCTTCCGGATCGTGTTCCTCGTCGGCGGGGCGCTCCCGGTCGCCCTGTACGTCCTCCGCTGGAGCCTGTGGATCCTGCCCGGACTCCCCCGCTCGGTGTGGCGCCCCGTGTCGTTCTACGCGCTGCTCCCGCTCGAGATGCTCGCGAGCCCGGCGCTCGCGCGGACCCTGGCGGTCGCCTACGTGGCCCTGATCCTCCTGGGGGCCGTCGGATTCTGCACTCGCTGGACGCTTGGCCTGGCGGCGGTGGTGTCGCTGTACGTCGTCGGTCTGCCCATGAACCAGGGCAAGGTCGACCACTTCCACCACGTGGTGTGGTTCGCCGCTCTTCTGGCCGTGGGCCCGTCCGCCCGCTTCCTCTCCGTCGACGCGCTGCGGGACGCCGTGCGCGCGGCCGATCGCGGGCGCATCGAGAACGAGCCTACCCGGGGGGCCGCCCTGCTGACCTTGCGGTTCATCTGGGCCCTCGTCGGCCTGATCTACGTGGGCCCGGGGCTGATGAAGCTCCACGGGGCGCTCACGGGCGGCTGGGCGACGCCCGAGAGCCTCCAGGGCATCCTGCACGGTCGCTGGCTCAACCTGTACCTGCACTCGCCGGATCCCTTCACGCCGCCCGCCTTGCTCGGGAGTGTGCCGGCGCCGCTCCTCACGGCGGCCGGGCTGGGCGTCGTGGCCTTCGAGGTCGGCGTCATCGGCCTTATCTGGCTTCGCCCCGTGCGGCCCTTCGTGGCGCTGGCGGGTCTGGCGTTCCACCGCGGCAGCCGGCACGTGCTCAGCATTCCCTTCAGCTTCCTGACTCCGGCGTACGTGGGCCTGTTCGACTGGAGCGCCATCGGGCGGAGGCTCACGCGGCGGCTTGGCGGAGCGCCGCTGGTCGTGCTCTACGATGGCCGATGCCGTCTCTGCCGGCGCGCGATGGCGCTCCTCCGCGCGCTCGACGCGTTCGACGCGATCGAGGCGGTGGCGGCGGACGAGCCGCGGCGCGGCCACTACCCGGAGGTCACCGATCGAGGCGCTGTCCCACGACCTCTACGCGGTCTCGGCGGGCGCCTCGGCGCGGGGCTACGACGCCTACGTGAGGATCGCCCGCCGGATCCCGCTGCTCTGGCCCGCCGCCCTCGTCCTGGCCCTTCCGGTCGTGGCCACGAGGGGGCGTCGCCTGTATCGCGCGGTCGCCGACGCGCGCGCCTGCGCCACCGCGCCGCTGGCGATGGGTCCCGCCGCCTCGATCTCCCGCCGAGAGGCCGTGCTGGCGGTCGGCGCCGCGCTCGTGGCGGGCCAGGCGGTCGTGAGCGGGGCGCAGTTCCTCGCCTGGACCACCGGCGGCCGGGCGGCGCAGGCATGGTGGGCACCGATCTCGTGGCCCTTCGACCACTACCCCCGATTTGTCCCCGAGGGACCCCGGCGTCGGATCGAGATCTGGGAGCCCCGGCTGGTGGCGCGCGACGGCCGCGAGGTTCGGTTCCCGCCGGAAGCCTTCGCGGGCGCGTTCGGGAGCGCGGCCCGGACGGCCAGCGTCATCCGGCCCGCCGTGAGCCTGGCGGATTCGGAGCGTCGGCGTGCCCGGTCGCTCGACCTGGTCCGGACCCTGTGGCGGCACGTCCCGCCCGCGCTGCGGGCTGGCTCGGTGGAGGTGCGCGTCTACGCCGCCTCTTACCGTGTCGCCGCGCCGCCCCCGGTCATCGAGAGCGAGCGTCTCCTCGACCGCTTCGACCTGGCCGAGGTGGCGGCGGCGCCGGGCCGCCCGCCGGGCGGGTCCTAGGCGGTCCGCGCCGGCGCCGTCCGGCCGGGGCGCCGGATGTTCCGCCAGGAGGTGCGAGGCGCGCTCCGAGCGGGCGTCTGGAGGAGCTCGCTGCCCGTCGCGGCGTGAATCAGCGTCGGGCTCGGTACGTGTTCAGGGTCACGGCGGCGCGAACGCGCGCGCATCCCCTACTGACGGTGAAGCACACCGATCAGCACGCCCGCACCATCCCTCAGGGCGTGCGCAATCGCGAACGGGATCAACCGGTGAAGTCGCAGATACACGAGCGTTGCGAAGACGAAGAGCGGGATCGGCGACACGGACCGACGGGCCGTGCTTCTGCAAGGCCAACCGCTCCGTGGACCGTGGGCACCGCCCGGCCACCGACACCGTGACGGGGCTGATCTGGCTGAAGCAGCCGAACTGCCAGGGCACATGACGCTATACTCGAAGCGCGGCCTCAGGGAAGTCCGCGGAATGCCGGGACCGGAGGGGTGGCCGAGCGGTTGAAGGCGCCGGTCTTGAAAACCGGTATGGGCGCAAGCCCTCGGGGGTTCGAATCCCTCCCCCTCCGCCATCCGCGCGCCCGCGACGGCCCGCCGAGTTGACAAAGATTCGGCCCGCCCGGAAGATGGGGCGCTGCGCATGGAGAGGTGGCCGAGTCGGCCGAAGGCAACCGCCTGCTAAGCGGTTACCGGGTGTTGAGCCTGGTCCCGGGTTCGAATCCCGGCCTCTCCGCCAATCTTCCAGCGGTTGGGCGCGCCCATAGCTCAGTTGGATAGAGCGTCGGACTACGAATCCGAAGGTCGCAGGTTCGAATCCTGCTGGGCGCACCAATTCCGAGCCATCCTCCCACGCATCCAGGCCCCCGCCGGCGTGCCCCGGCGTCATCCGATGGACAAGTCGGACACCCGCGCGTCCACCAGGGCGCGGAGCTTGGCTACGGCTGGGTGATCACGGGGGATCGAGAAACCGCCGGATGACGGCGCCGCGGGCCGATCCCGAGGGGGCGTGCGTCCTCTTCGGAGCCCGCACGGTCTCCTGAAGACCGGCGGCGCAACGGGAGGCGGCCCGCGCGTTTCGGCCTAGCCGAGCACCCGCTCGAGCCGCCGCGCGATCTCCGCCTTCGGCTGCACGCCGACCAGCCGGTCGACCTCGCGGCCCTGCCGGAGGACGAGGAGCGTCGGGATGCTCTGGACCCCGAACCGCGCGGCAACCCCGGGGTTCTCGTCCACGTTCAGCTTCGCCACCCGCACGCGTCCGGCCAGCTCGTCGGCCAGCTCCGCCACCACCGGCGCGACCATCCGGCACGGCCCGCACCAGGGCGCCCAGAGGTCGAGCAGCACCGGGAGCGGCGAGCCCTCGACCTCCGCGGCGAAGGTCGCATCGGTGACCGTGACCGGCGCCGCGCCCACGGGGAGCCGCGTCCGGCAGCGTCCGCAGCGCGGCGCCAGACCCTGCGCGACCTTCGCCCAGGGCACGCGGTTGGCGGCCCCGCACGCCGGACACGGGATGAGGCGCGCGTCGTCGGCCGCCATCGCGGGCATTGTGCGCGCCGCTCGCACGGGGCGTCAATCGTCCGCGAGTCATTCGCGAGGCGATCGGCCCGGCGCCGAAGCAGAACGTCTACGTGCGGAGCGCCGACTCGCACGCCGCGCGGGGGACCCCCCGCGCGCCCTCCCCGAGGACCAGCGGGCGCGGGTATACTTGGCCACCATGTCCTTCGGAGATACACTACGGGAGCACGGGCTGCCGGGTTCCGTCCCGCTCGGCTCGCCGTCCCCTCCGCCCGAGGCCACGAGCGTCCATGAGCCCTTCATGCAGCTCGCGCTCGCGGAGGCGCGGCAGGCCGCCGCGGCCGGGGAGGTGCCGGTAGGCGCGGTGGTGGTCCTGGAAGGCGCGGTCGTCGGGCGGGGGCATAACCGCCCCGTCGCCACGTCGGATCCGACGGCGCACGCGGAGGTCGAGGCGTTGCGCGACGCCGGTCGGCGCGTCGGGAACTACCGGCTGACGGGGGCGACCCTGTACGTGACGGTCGAGCCGTGCCTCATGTGCGCGGGGGCGTGCGTGCACGCGCGGCTGGGGGCGCTCGTCTTCGGCGCGCCGGACGAGAAGGCCGGGGCGCTCGTGAGCCGCGCCCGGGTGCTGGACGAGCCCGCGTGGAACCATCGCGTGCGCGTCACAGGGGGCGTGCTCGCCGCGGAAGCGGGCGCGCTGATGCAGGCGTTCTTTCGGGAGCGACGTGTGGAGGGGTACCGAAGTGGTCGCACCGGGCTCGACTCGAAATCGAGTTGGGGGTGATGAGCCCCCACGTGGGTTCGAATCCCACCCCCTCCGCCATTTTTCCGTCACGGGGTGCGGCTGACGCGCCGTTGACGTCAGCCGGGCCGGGGAGAGGTGCCCGAGCGGCCGAAGGGGCACGACTGGAAATCGTGTATACGTCCAAAAGGCGTATCGAGGGTTCAAATCCCTCCCTCTCCGCCAGCCCCGCTCCGGGCGGCGAGGTCGGACCGAGCGTGATCGAGCGTGGCCGTGCTAGGCGGGGAGGTAGCGGTGCCCTGTACTCGCAATCCGCTCCAGCGAGGCGGAATCCCCGCCCGAGGTGCCGGCGTGTTGAATTGAGCCCCGAGGAGTGGCGATGAGGGCTGGGCCCCACGCGACGAGAATCTGCCAACCCCGCCAGGCCCGGAAGGGAGCAACGGTCCGCAGACACTCTCGTGTGCCGTGGGATTCCCTGGCCGGAGTTATCTCCCCGGGGAGATCGCAGGACGTCGGTTATCGACGGCGGGTGCACGGCCACTTTTTCCACGACGAGCCCGCGGCCGCGCGGAGCGCCTGGTGAGCTACCAGGTTCTCGCGCGGCGCTGGCGCCCCCTCACCTTCGACGCGGTCGTCGGCCAGGGGCCGATCGTCCGCACCCTCCGGAACGCGCTCGCCCAGGAGCGCATCGCCCACGCGTACCTGTTTGCCGGGCCTCGGGGCGTCGGGAAGACGACCACCGCGCGCCTCCTCGCGATGGGTCTGAACTGCGAGGGCGCGGCGGCGGGCGCCGGGCGCCCGTGCGCCACGTGCGAGCCCTGCCGGGAAGTGGCGGCCGGCCGCGCGCTCGACGTGCTGGAGATCGACGGGGCCTCGAATCGCGGCATCGACGAGGTGCGCGCGCTCCGCGAGAACGCGCGCTATGCGCCGGCGCGCGGGCGGCGCAAGGTGTACATCATCGACGAGGTCCACATGCTGACGGAGCCGGCCTTCAACGCGCTCCTCAAGACGCTCGAGGAGCCGCCGGCCCACGTCGTCTTCGTCCTGGCCACCACCGAGGCGCGGCGCCTGCCGCCGACGATCCTCTCGCGCTGCCAGCGATTCGACTTCCGGCCGATCGCGAGCGTCGAGATCGGCGAGGCCCTCCGGCGGATCCTCGCGGAGGAGAAGGTGCCCGCGGACGCCGTGGAGCCGGACGCCCTCCGGCTCCTCGCGCGGGCGGCGGACGGGAGCCTCCGCGACGCGCTCTCGCTCCTCGACACCGCCCTCGCCTACGGGGAGGGCCGCGTCCAGGCCAAGACCGTGGAGGAGCTCCTCGGGAGCGGCGGCGCCGAGGCTGCGTGGGCGCTCGCCGGCGCGCTCGTCCGCCGAGCGGCGCCGGACGCCCTCCAGCGGATCGCCGAGGCCGCCGCGGCCGGGCTCGACCTGTCGCTCCTCTGCGAGGAGACGATGGAGGTCCTGCGCCGGGCCTTCCTGGTCGCGGTCACCGGAACGGCCGGGCCCGACGCGACGCAGGACGAGACGGCGCGGCTCACGGCGCTCGGGACCGAGGCGGGCCAGGGCGACACCGATCTGCTTCTCCTCCTGAAGGGGCTCCTCGACGCCGAGGCCGAGATGCGGAAGTCCCCGCACCCGCGCGTCGACCTCGAGATCGCCACCGTGCGCCTCTGCCATCGTCCGCAGGCGGCGTCGATCGAGACGGTGCTCGCCCGGCTCGAGCAGGCCGAGGCGCGGCTCCGCGGTTACGGCGGCGCCGCCGAGCTGGCCGCCCCCGTCCAGCCGGATCTCCTCGCGGGCCCCCCGCCCGAGCCGGCGCTCCCGCGGCCGGTGGCGGTCCCGCGCCCGGGCGAACGCATCCCGGCGCCCGCGCCGCGCGCCGCCGCCCCGCCGGTCCGCGAGGCGCCGATGCCCGGCCGCCCGGTCGGCGGCCCCGCGACGCCGGGTCCGAGCGCGCCGCCGGCCCCGCGCTCCGTGCCGCGGAACGCCGCCGAGGCGTGGGCGGCCATCGTCGCCGAGGTGATCCGCGTCCGGCCGACGCTCGGGCACCTCCTGTCGGAAGGGGTGGTGGTCGACGAGGCGGAGGGCCGGCTCACCGTCGCGGTGCCGAACGGCAGCGCGTTCGTCAGCGATCAGCTGAAGAAGGCGGAGAACCGGGAGCTCGTGCTCGAGACGGCGCGGCGCGTCCAGCCCGGGCTCCGCGACGTGGCGTTCACCGCCGGCGTGCCGGCGGCGAGCGTGCCCGGCGGGACGCATCCGGTGGTCCAGGCCGCGATGGAGTTGTTCGAGGGAGACATCACCCAGGTCCGACCCGCTCCCGGCGCGCGCCCCATCGCGGCCGCCGAGCCGGCGGGCGGCGGCGGGGAGGCCCCATGAAGGGATTCGGGAATCTCGTCAAGGAAGCCCAGAAGCTCCAGGCGCAGCTCGAGGCGCTGAAGGAAGAGGTGGGAAAGAAGAAGGTCGAGGCCTCGGCCGGCGGCGGGATGGTGGTGGTCGAGGCCAATGGTAACCAGGAGCTGGTGTCGATCCGGATCGACCGCGAGGTGGTGACGCCCGACGATCCGCAGATGCTGGAGGACCTCGTCCTGGCGGCGGCCAACGAGGCGCTCCGCAAGGCCCGCGAGCTGGTCGCGGGCGAGATGGCGAAGGTCACGGGGGGGCTGGGCGGCAAGCTGCCCGGGCTCATGTAGAGGGCGCGTGGCCGCGCACCCGCCCGCCGTCGCCCGGTTGATCGAATCGCTCCAGCGCCTGCCGGGCATCGGCCCGAAGACGGCCCAGCGCCTCGCCTTCCACCTGCTGAAACAGTCGACCGCCACCGTTCAGGATCTCGCCGACGCGCTCGTCGACGTCAAGGCGAGCGTCGTCCACTGCTCGCGCTGCTTCAACGTGACGGACCGCGACCCGTGCGGCATCTGCGACGACCCGGCTCGCGACGAGGCGGTGCTGTGCGTCGTCGAGGAGCCGAACGACCTGGTCGCGATGGAGCGGACCGGCGAGTTCCGGGGGCGCTACCACGTGCTCCTGGGGGCCCTGTCCCCGCTCGACGGGATCGGGCCGGATGAGCTCAAGGTGCGGGAGCTCCTGGCCCGGGTCGAGGCGAATCACGTGCGCGAGGTGATCCTGGCGACGAACCCGAACGTCGAGGGAGACGCCACCGCGCTCTACCTCGCGAAGCTCCTCCGGCCCCTCGGGCTCCGGATCACGCGCATCGCGCGCGGGCTCCCCGTCGGCGGCGACCTCGAGTACGCGGACGAGGTGACGCTCTCGCGAGCGCTCGAGGGCCGCCGCGAGATGTGACGGCGGCGGCCGCTAGCCGCCGGTGAAGAAGCGCTTGATGGACCGGCCCGCGGACTTCATGCCCTCCCAGACGGACACCCCGAAGCCCTTCGCGCTCTGGCCGACCTTCTCGGCCGCGGGCTTGGTTTCCTTCCCGGCCTCCGCCGCCCGGTGGCCCACTTCCTTGGCGCCTTCGGAGACCGTCTTGCCGATGCCTTTGGCGGTCTCCTCGACGCCCTTCCCGATCTTCTTCGCCCCCTCGACCACCTCACCCGTGCCCTTGGACGGCTGGGCGGCGGCCGCGCCGGGGAGTCCGGCGAGGAGGAGCGCGGCGAGGGCGACGCCGAGCGCGCGGCGGCAGGGGGAGAAGGAATGCGGTCGTCCCGGCATGTGGGCACCTCCGGTGATGGCCGTCTTTCTCATCGTAGCACCCAGGGCCGGCGCGCCCGGCGACTGACTCCGCGCGGGCGCGAGGGTCCGAGATGGGGCGCATGCTGGTCGAGTGGGCCGAGACGCTCCTGTTCCTCCTGGCCGGGGGCGTCCTGATCGGCGCGGTGGCCCACCTCCTCGGCTGGCTCCTCGCCCGGCGGCGGACCGCGGAGCTCGTGTGGCGGGCCTGGAACGTGCTCGGCGCCCTGCTCCTCGGGATCGGGATCCTCGGCATGGGGTACGCGTGGGTGGAGCTCGGCCTCCAGTCCGGCTGGGGGAGCCTCCTCCTCGGCCTGGGGCTCCTCCTCGCCTCCGCCGGGCTCTGGATGCTCGTCCCGGTCTAAGCCGCGGGCGCGAGGTTCCGCCGCTCGCGCGGCTGGGTTACAATGCGCGGGCATTCCCCGGTAGCTCAATTGGTAGAGCACGCGGCTGTCGAGTCGGCAGCGTCCCGGCCGAAAGGCGGGATGGAAAAGCGGGTGAATTCAGGGAACCCTACGTCCGCGAGGATAGGGGAACCCTGAGCGAAGCCCTCGGGCGGACGCCGCCCGGGGGACCGTGCAGAGACTAGACCGCAAGGTCGTACTCCGGGGCCCGGGTCGCGGGCGCCGGGGGAAGCGCCCGCCCCCTACGGACGCCCGACGGGCGTCTACGGGGATGAGATAGTCCAAGCCCCGCGGAAACGCGGGGGCCCTTGTAACCGCGGGGTTGCAGGTTCGAGACCTGCCCGGGGAGCCAATCGCCCGAGGGCCGTCGGCGGTGACGCCGGCGGCCTTCGTGCGTCCGGGGGGGCCGGAGCGGCCGACCGTCAGCGCGCGGGCGCGCCGCCGATCAGCGCGGGCGCCGTGGTGACCGTCGCGAGGAACCCGTTCAGGCTCCCGAGGTGTGTCCGGTGCACCTGGTCGTGCGGCACCACGACCCCGTCGGGTCCCTTGACCGACATCGCGGCCATGGCATCCGAGGCCATGAGGACCTTGAAGCCCCGATGGGCGGCCTCGCGCGCGGTGGTGTCGCAGCACATCTGCGTCATGAACCCCGAGACGATCACCTGCTCGATCCCGTGCCGGCGGAGGTGCGCCTCGAGGTCGGTGTTGGTGAACGACCCGGGCAGGTGCTTGGTGACGACGGGCTCGCCCGCGGCGGGCCGGGCGGCCGGATGGATCTCGAGGGCCGGACTGCCGGGCGCGAACGTGGTGGGATTCGGGCGCCGGCTCTCGTGCACGACGTGGACGACCGGGACGCCCGCGCCGCGCGCCCACGTGAGGAGATCGGCGATGCGCTCGACGGCGGCGGGGCCGCCGGGGAGGACGACCTTCCCAATCGGCGCGAAGTACTCCTGCTGAGCGTCAATAACGAGAAGCGCCGTCCTGTCCATCGGGGGGCCTCGCTTTCCGGCGGCGGGCGCCGCGCGGGCGCATGCTACCATGCCGCCTCGGTGGACCACTCGCTCGGGACCAGCGGCTTCGGCGGCGTCTCGGGCGTGGTCTCTCTCGCCGCGGCGCCGGCGGCGGTCCCCGCATCGCGCCCGAACGGACGGCGCCCCGCGTGAGCCTCGACCACGCGCGCCAGGAGCCCGGGGGCCGCACGAGTCGCGGCGCCCACGGGCACGGCCATGGTCACGGCCACCACCACGGCGAGGGGCGCCCGCACCGCGGCCGCCGTGGGTTCATGACCGGCGTGCTCCTGATGGCCGGCAGCTTCCTCGTCTACCCCGCCTATCCGTTCCTGGTCCTCTGGCCGGTCGGCGAGCGCACGCGCGTGGAGATCACGCTGGTGGCGGCGGCCGTGTCGTGGGCGGTGTTCGGCGCCGGGCTGTACCTCGCGGGCCGGCGCGGATGGGTGTGGCTGAGGCGGCGGTGGAAGGGGCGTCATCACCACCACGTCGCGCCGCCGCCCCCCGCCGCGCCCCCGTGATAGACTCCCCGCCGGACGGCCCACCATGCTCGATCTCCTGATCGCGGGCGGCCTCGTCGTCGACGGCTCCGGCAACCCCGGCTACCACGGCGCGGTCGGCATCGAGGGTGAGCGGGTCCGGCTCTTCCGGGGCGCGCTCGACGGCATCCAGGCCCACCGGACGCTCGACGCGACGGGGCGCGTCGTCTGCCCCGGCTTCATCGACATGCACGCGCACTCCGGCCTCGTGATCCTGGCCGAGCCGCGCCACGAGCCGAAGGTCCGCCAGGGCGTGACCACCGAGGTCATCGGCATCGACGGGTGCTCCTACGCGCCGTTCCACTCGCACGCCGACCTCGAGCAGTTCGTCGAGATCAACGCCGGCCTGGACGGCTGCCCGCCGCTCCCGGGGCGCTGGGCGACGGTCGAGCAATACCTCGACCTCTTCACGAACCGGGTGGCGGTCAACATCGTCTACCTCGTGGGGAACTCGCCGCTCCGGGTCTGCGCGGTCGGCTGGGACGACCGCCCCGCGCGGCCGGCCGAGCTCCAGAACCAGCGCGCCCTCCTCCGGACGGCCATGGAGGAAGGCGCCTGGGGGATGTCGACCGGGCTCGACTACCCGCCGGGCAGCTACGCGGACACCGACGAGCTCGTCTCGCTGTCGGAGGAGGCGACCCGGCTGGGCGGGATCTACCACACGCACGTGCGCTACAGCCTCGGCGACCGCTTCCTCGACCCCTTCCGTGAGGCGCTCGAGATCGGCCGGCGGGCCCAGATCCCGGCGCACATCACGCACTTCTACCAGCGGACGACCGCGCCCGGCGGCGCGACCGAGATGCTCGGCCTGGTGGAGGACGCGCGCGAGTCGGGGCTCGACGTGACCTTCGACGGCTATCCGTACGCGTACAGCTCGACGCGGCTCAACATCGTGATCCCGCAGTGGGCGTTCGACGGCGGCCTGCCCGCACTCCGCCGCAACCTCGCCGACCCCGCGGCGCGGGCGCGGATGAAGAACGAGATGGGCCCCCGCGCGGCCTCGTGGCACGAGATGTGGGTGACCCATTTCAAGCGGCCGGAGCACCACCGCTTCGAGGGCCGCTCGGTCGCCGAGGTCGCCGAGCTGATGGGGCTCGACGTCGTCGACGCGATCTGCGAGCTGCTCCTGCTGGAGGACCAGCAGGTCTCGTACGTCTCGGCCGGCGCGAACATGGCGACGATGCCGAAGTTCGTGAGCCATCCCCTCTACATGGTCGGGAGCGACGCGGTCCTGATCGGGGACTACCCGAGCCCGCGGACCTACGGCGCTTTCCCGGTGATCCTGGGGCAGTTCGTCCGCGACGAGGGCTGGCTTGGGCTGCCCGAGGCCATCCGGAAGATGACGTCGTTCCCCGCCCAGCGCCTCGGCCTCCCCGACCGCGGGCTCCTTCGCGACGGGTTCAAGGCCGACGTCGTGGTCTTCGACGCGGAGACCGTGAAGGCGCCGGCCACCCGGCGGGAGCCGAAGCAGTTTGCGATCGGCATCGAGCACGTGATCGTCAACGGCCGGGTCGTCGTGGACCGGGGCCACCACACCGGCGCCCTCGCCGGACGGGCCCTCCGGCGCGGGCGCCCCTCCACCTAGGATCGTCGCCGTGAACTTCGACCTCACCGAGCCTCAGCGCCAGATTCGCGACCTGTGCCGCGACTTCGTCGAGCGCGAGATCCGGCCGCGCGCGGCGGAGATCGACCGCTCGGACGAGTTCCCGTGGGACCTCTACAAGCGCATGGCGGAGCTCGACCTCCTCGGCATGACCGTGCCCCCGGAATACGGAGGCTCGGGCGCCGACACCGTGAGCTGGTGCATCGCCCAGGAGGAGCTCGCGCGCGGGTCCGCGGTGGTCTCGGACGCGCAGCTCCTCTGCAAGCTCATGTGCGACATGCTGCTCGCCAACGCCGCGGACGCGCAGAAGCGCCGCTACCTCCCCGCGATGGTGCGCGGCGAGAAGATCTGCTGCATCGCGCAGACCGAGCCCGGCGCGGGCTCCGACGTCGCGGGGGTGCAGACCACCGCCCGGCCGAGCCCGGACGGCGGCTGGGTGCTGAACGGCACCAAGCGCTTCATCACCGAGGCGCTCCTCTGCGACCTGGCCGTGGTCGTCGCGACGACCGACCGGACCAAGGGACGGGAGGCGATCGCACTCTTCCTGGTGGAGATGGGCGTGCCAGGCTTCTCGCGGGGCGGCAAGGAGCACCTCCTCGGGATGCGCGGGCTCGCGACCGGCGAGCTCGTCTTCGACGAGTGCCGGGTGCCGGCGGACGCCCTCATGGTCCCGCCGGGCGCGGGCTTCCGCCGCGCGATGATCTCGCTCGACAGCGGGCGGATCGGGATCGGCGCCCAGGCGGTGGGCATCGCGCAGGCCGCCATGGAGGCGGCGATCCGCTACGCGAAGGAGCGCTCGGCCTTCGGCCAGCCGATCGCCGGCTTCCAGGCCATCCAGTTCATGCTGGCCGACATGTCGGCGGCGATCGAGGGCGCGCGGCTCCTCCTGCGCCGGGCCGCCTTCCTCAAGGACCAGGGGCGGCCCATCATCCGCGAGGCCGCGGAGGCGAAGCTGGTCGCCGCCGACATGGCCCAGCGGGTCGTGACCGACGCCCTCCAGATTCACGGGGCCGCCGGCTTCTCGACCGAGTTCCCGCTCGAGCGGCTCTACCGGGACGTCCGCGTCTACCAGATCTGGGAGGGCACGAGCCAGATCCAGCGGGTCGTGATCAGCCGCCAGCTCTTGAAGTAACGGCGGGGTCAGACCTCGCCGTCCGGACACCGCGGGGGCATCGCGGCGAATTGTTTCGAACGCGAAGCCGGACCCCACCACCCAAAGCGAGGATGGTCCAGTGAGCACTCTGACGCCCACGAAGAACCTGCTCGATCTCTCCGGCCGCGTCGCCGTCGTGACCGGCGGCACCAAGGGCATCGGGGAGGCGATCGTTCGCCACCTCGCCGCCGCCGGTGCTCGCGTCACCGCCGTGAGCCGCTCGGCGCCCGGAGCCGCCTCGGGGTCGCCCCGGGACGGCGAGGTCGTCACGCTTGCCGCCGACGTCGCCCGGAAGGCCGACGTCGACCGCGTGGTCGAGACGGTCGTCGCCCGCCACGGGACCGTGGACATCCTGGTCAATTGCGCGGGCACCGCGAAGCGCGCGCCGGCCCTCGACCAGGCCGAGGCGGACTGGGAGTACATGATCGAGTTGAACTTGAAGGGCACGGCGTGGGCGTGCCGGGCGGTGGCGCCCATCATGCGCCGGGCCGGCCGCGGGCGGATCGTCAACATCACGTCGATCGGCGCGGAGTTCGGGCTCGTCAACCGCGCCGCCTACTGCGCGACGAAGGGCGCGGTCGCCCAGCTGACGCGCTGCCTCGCGCTCGAGTGGGGCCCCTACGGAATCACCGTGAACGCGGTCGGCCCCGGGGTCACGGTGACGCCGCTGGTGCGGCCGTTCCTCGACGCCAATCCCGGCAAGGAAGACCTGATGAACCGGAAGATTCCGCTCGGCCGCCTCGGGAAGCCCGAGGACATGGCGGGGGCCGTCGCGTTCCTGGCGTCGGACCTCGCCGCCTACATCACCGGCCAGACCATCTACGTCGACGGCGGGTGGGGCGTTGGCGACCGCGACTGGTGAGGCGGCCGCCCGCGACTGGGGGCCCGCGCTCCGGGCGATCCCCCTGGGTCACACGGAGTCGGTCCGGAAGACGATCGGCGAGACCGACGTGTACCTCTTCGCCGGCATCACCGGCGACTTCTCGGGGGTGCACGTCGACGAGGAGTTCGCGAAGGGGACGCGCTTCGGCGGGCGCATCGCTCACGGCGCCCTCCTGGTGGGCTTCGTCTCCACGGTGATGGCCCGGATGACGGCCCTTCTCCCGCCCCCCGGCGGCGTCTCCACCCGCTACGAGGTGAAGTTCGTCGGGCCGGTCCGGATCGGCGACACCGTGACCACGGCGCTCACGCTCGCCGAGACGCGGCCCGAGCGGCGCGAGCTCGTCTTCCGCGCGCGCGCGTCGAACCAGCGCGGCGAGACCGTCCTCGAGGGGCAGACCGTCATGAAGCTCATCTAGCGCGCGGAGCGCCCGCGGCGGGCCGGCCGCGGCGGGGCCGCGTGCTATACTCCGGGCACCGAGCCAGCTCCTCGCGAGGAGGTGTCCATGTCGTCACGCCCCCGCCCCGACCGGGCGCGGCTGCGCGCGGCGTTCCAGGCGATCGTCGGCCCGGACGGCGTGCTGACGGAGCCGGACGAGCTGCTCGTCTACGAGTCGGACGGGCTCACCATCTTCCGCGCCACCGCCGACGCGGTGGTCTTCCCGCGGTCCACCGCCGAGGTCGCCGCCTGCGTCCGGCTGGCCAACGCGGAAGGCCTCCCGTTCGTCGCGCGCGGCGCCGGGACCGGCCTCGCCGGCGGGTGCCTGCCGGCGGAGGGCGGCGTCGTCATCGCCGTCACTCGCATGGCGCGGATTCTCGAGGTCGACTACGAGAACCAGCTCGCCGTCGTCGAGCCGGGGCTGGTGAACCTCCACCTCTCCCAGGCGCTCGCGCCGCGCGGGTTCTACTACGCCCCCGACCCCTCGAGCCAGCTCGCCTGCACGATCGGCGGCAACGTCGCGAACAACTCCGGCGGCCCGCACACGCTGAAGTACGGGGTCACGACGAACCACGTGCTCGGCGTCGAGGTGGTCCTGCCCGACGGTGAGGTCGTGTGGCTCGGGGGCAAGGTGCGCGACCCCCAGGGCTACGACCTGGTCGGCCTCTTCGTGGGCTCGGAGGGGACCTTCGGCATCGTCACCAAGGTCGTGGTGCGGATCGTGCGCCGGCCGCCCGCCGTCCGCACGCTCCTCGCGGTGTTCGACCAGCTCGACCAGGCGTCGCAGACCGTAGCGGCCATCACGGCGCGCGGGCTCACGCCCGCCGCGATCGAGATGATCGACCAGCTCACCATCCAGGCCGTCGAGGACGCGTTCGGCGCCGGGTACCCGCGCGACGCGGCGGCGGCACTGCTCATCGAGCTCGACGGGCTCGAGGTCGGGCTCGACGAGGAGGCCGAGCAGGTGGTCGCGGCCTGCCGCGAGACCGGCGCCCGCGAGATCCGGCGCGCCGCGAACGAGGCGGAGCGGCAGCTCCTGTGGAAGGGGCGGAAGCACGCGTTCGGCGCCTACGGGCGCGTGGCCCCCGCGTACATGGTGATGGACGGCGTGATCCCGCGGACGCGCCTCCCCGAGATCCTGCGCCGCATCGAGCGGATCGTGACGACCCACGATCTCCGGGTCGGCAACGTCTTCCACGCCGGCGACGGGAACCTCCACCCGAACATCCTCTACGATCCCCGGCGGCCGGGCGAGGAGGCGCGCGTCCTGACCGCAGGCGCCGAGATCATGCGCGCCTGCGTGGACGTGGGCGGCACGATCTCGGGCGAGCACGGCATCGGGCTCGAGAAGCGCGACTTCATGCCGTGGATCTTCTCCGAGGCCGACCTCGCCACGATGGCCGCGGTGAAGGGGGTGTTCAATCCCACGGGCCGGTGCAACCCCGGCAAGATCTTTCCGACCAAGAAGTCGTGCGCGCCGGGCGAGATCGCCTACCAGCCGCATCCGCTCGAGGCCAGCGGGCTGATCCAGCGCCTCTGAGGCGCGCGCGGCGCGCCGCCCGGCATGACCACCGCCCTGCTCCAGACCCTCGCCGAGATCGTCGGGCCGGCGCACTGTCTCGCCGGCGCCGACCGGGCCCCCTACGTCGTGGACGGGCGGACGCCCTGTGGCGTCGTCCTCCCGGGCTCGGCCGACGAGGTGGCGCGCGCCGTGCGGGCCGCCGGGGCCGCCGGGGTGCCGGTGCTCCCGTGGGGCGGCGGGACCCAGATGTCGCGGGGCGCCCCGCCGCAGGACGGGGCGCTCGTCGTCAGTCTCCGGCGGATGAGCCGCGTCGTCGAGCACGAGCCGGGCGACCTCACGGCGACGGCGGAGGCCGGGATCACGTTCGATGCGCTCGAGCGCGCGCTCGGCGCGCGCGGCCAGTGGCTGCCGCTCGATCCGCCCGCGCCGGCGGAGGCGACGCTCGGCGGCGCGCTCGCCGCCAACAGCGCGGGCCCGCGCCGGCAGGGGTACGGCACCGCGCGTGACCTCGTGATCGGCATCCGCGTGGTGGCGGCCGACGGCCAGGTCGTGCGCGCCGGCGGGAAGGTCGTGAAGAACGTGGCCGGGTACGACCTCGCGAAGCTCTACATCGGCTCCCACGGGACGCTCGGGATCATCGTGGACGCGACCGTGAAGCTCCGGCCCCGGCCGGAGACGGAGGGCGCCTGCTGGGCCGTGTTCCCGTCGCTCGACCTCGCGGCGGCTGGCGCGACGCTCCTCGCCGGCTCCGAGCTCGGCCCGGTGGCGCTCGCGCTCTTGGACGCGGGGGCCGCGCGCGCCGCCGCGCCGGCCATCGGCCTCGCGGCGGGCGGTGGGCCCGCCGTCCTGGCCGCGTACGATGGGCTCGGGCGCACGGTCGCGTGGCAGGCGGAGGAGACGACCCGGCGGCTCCGCGCCGCCGGCGCCCGGGCGGTCGAGGTCCTCGACGCTCCCGCCACCACGCGCGCGCTCGAGGTGGTGCGTGAGGCGCGCCATCTCCTCGCGAATCCGATGGCGGTCGCGACGGCGGGCCTCCTGCCGGCGGACCTCGGCGCGTACATCGACGGCGCGCTGGCGACGGCGCGCGCCGCGGGGTTCGAGGCCGCCGCCGTCGCGCAGGCCGGCCACGGGCTGGTCACGCTCCTCCTCGCCCCGGCCGGCGCGGCGCGGCCGGGCGCGGTGGCGGCGGGCGTGCTCGCGGCGTGGCGGGACGCGGCGCGCGCCCGAGCCGGGCACCTCACGATCGAGTGGGCGCCGCTCGGCGTGCGCGAGGCGTGCCCGGTGTGGGACCCGCCCGGGCCGAGCGTCGCGCTCATGCGCGGGCTGAAGGCGAAGCTCGATCCCGCGGGCGTGCTGAACCCCGGGCGCTTCGTGGCGGGCATCTGATGGCCGGGGGCGCGACCGTCACGCCGGCGCCCGGCGGCGCGCCGCCGGGAGTCCTCGCGGAGCTCGAGTACGGCCAGCTCCTCCAGTGCGTCCACTGCGGGCTGTGCCTCCCGAGCTGTCCGACGTACGCGGAGCTCGGCCAGGAGCCCGACTCGCCGCGCGGCCGCATCTACCTCATCAAGGCGCTGGCCGACGGCCGGATCGGGCTCTCCGACGCCGCGGCCGCCCACCTGTCGCTCTGTCTCGGCTGCCGCGCCTGCGAGACCGCGTGCCCCTCGGGCGTTCAGTACGGCCACCTGATCGAGGCCGGGCGCGCCGAGCTCGAGACACGACGCCCGGGCTCTCCCCTGCGTCGCCTCGTTCGCCGCGTTGCGTTCGGGACCCTCCTGCCCCGTCCCGCGCTCCTGCGCCTGGTCGCGGGCGCGCTCCGCGTCTACCAGCGGAGCGGGCTCCAGCGCCTGGTGCGAGCGAGCGGGGTCCTGCGCCTGTTCCCGGCGACGGTCGGAGCCTCGGAGGCTCTGCTCCCGCCGCTCCCGCCGGCCGGGGCGGGCGGTGCGCTTCCCGAGGTGACGACGGCCCGCGGCGCGCGGAAGGGATGCGTCGCGCTCCTCCACGGCTGCGTGCAGGACGCGGTGTTCCGCCCGCACAACGAGGCGACGATCCGGTGCCTCACGCGCCAGGGCCTGGAGGTCCGGGTGCCGCGCGCCCAGGGCTGCTGCGGCGCGCTCCACGCCCACGCGGGCGAACCCGAGATGGCGCGCGCGCTCGCCCGCGCGACGATCGCCGCCTTCGAGGCGTCGGAGCTCGAGGCCGTCGTCGTCAACGCGGCCGGGTGCGGGGCGCACATGAAGGCGTACGGGCACCTCCTCCGCCACGACCCCGCGTGGACCGCGCGGGCGGCGGCCTTCGCGAAGAAGGTCGCCGACGTCACGGAGGTGCTCGCGCGGGTCCCGCTCGCGACGCCGCTCGGGCCGCTACCGCTCCGGGCGACGTACCACGACCCGTGCCACCTGGTCCACGGGCAGAAGGTCCGGAACGAGCCCCGCGCGCTTCTCCGCGCGGTGCCCGGGCTCGAGCTGGCCGAGCTCGGCGAGGCCGAGATGTGCTGCGGCTCGGCCGGGATCTACAACCTCACCGAGCCCCAGATGGCGCAGCGGCTCCTCGACCGCAAGATGGCGCACGTCGAGGCGACGGGCGCCGAGACCGTGGTGACGGCGAACCCGGGGTGCATCCTCCAGCTCGCGGCGGGCCTCCGCGCCCGGGGCCGGAACGTGGAGGTGCTCCACGTCGTGGAGGTGCTGGACCGCGCGTACCAGGCCGCGGAGCGCCGGGCGCCGTGACGGACCCGGCCGCGCCGGGCCGCTCGCCCGTCGAGGAGCACAAGGCCCACGCGCCCGCGCGGGTGCGGTGCGTCGTGTGCACGGTCTCCGACTCGAAGACGCCGGAGACCGATACCAGCGGGCGGCTCATCCGCGAGCTCCTCGTGGCCGCCGGGCACGAGGTGGTCGGCCACCACCTGGTCAAGGACGAGCCGAGTCAGGTCCACGCGGTGATCCATCAGGCGTGCGCCCATCCCTCCGTCCAGGTCCTCATCTTCACGGGCGGCACGGGCATCGCGCCGCGAGACCAGACGTTCGAGGCGATCGACGCGCTCCTCGAGAAGCGGCTCCCGGGCTTCGGAGAGCTCTTCCGGTGGCTCTCCTACCAGGAGATCGGGTCGGCGGCGATGCTGTCCCGGGCCCAGGCGGGCATCCGGGCCGGGCGCACGATCTTCTCCCTGCCCGGCTCGCCGGCGGCGTGCCGACTCGCCGTCGAACGCCTGATCCTCCCCGAGCTCTCGCACATCGCGGGGCTCCTCGGCCGCTGATCTCGGATAGAGTGGGAGCGCACGGCCCGCGGGGCGGGGCGGCGAGGAGGACAACATGAGGGCAGCTCGGTGGGGAATCCTCGGCGTCGTCCTGACGGTCACGATGGCGGGGCCCGCCGGGGCGCAGCCGACGCCGCTCGGGTCGGACCCACTCTGGCGCGATGGGCCGGGCGTGACGCCGGAACCGGAGCTCCTCCGCCTCAACGCCGCGCTCACGCGGCTCGCCGACCAGCTGCGGCCAGCCCTGGTGCAGATCCGCGTCCAGCGGCCGATGGAGGAGCCGGAGTCCGAGGACGCCCCGCGGCGCGCGCTCGGATCGGGCTTCGTCATCCACCCGAGCGGGTACGTCGTCACGAACGCCCACGTCGTCGAGCGCTCGGCGACGGTGCAGGTGCGGCTCGCGTCGGGCAAGCGGCTCGCGGGCACGGTGATCGGGCGGGACCGCCGGGTCGATTTGGCGCTCGTCAAGGTGGAGGTCGTGGAGGCGCTGCCGGTCCTGCCCCTCGGCGATTCCGAGCGCCTCGCGGTGGGCGAGCTCGTCCTGGCCCTCGGGCACCCCTTCGGGCTCGAGCAGACCGTCTCGCTCGGCATCGTGAGCCGGAAGGGCGCGCCCCTCCAGGCCGCGGCGCCCGGCTTCGACTTCATCCAGACCGACGCGGCGGTGAATCCCGGGAACTCCGGCGGCCCGCTGGTCGACATGGGCGGGCGGGTCGTGGGCGTGAACACGATGGCCGCCCGCAACGGCTCCATCGGCTTCGCGATTCCGATCAACCTCATCAAGACGCTCCTCCCCCAGCTCCTCGCCAAGGGCGCGGTGGAGTGGGGGTGGATCGGCGTCCGGATCGACGAGATCACCGAGGAGAACGTCCGCGACTACGGGCTCGACACGCCGCGCGGCGTCGGCATCGAGGGCGTGCTCCCGGGCCAGCCGGCGGCCCAGGCGGGCATCCGCGCGAAGGACGTCATCCTCCAGGTCGACGGGCAGCCCATCGGGAGCCCGCGCGAGCTCCAGCGCGTCATCGCGACCGCGCCCGTGGGGACGCCCGTCCGCGTCTCGCTCTGGCGAGACGGTCAGGCGCAGGAGCTGACGGTGACGGTGGGTCGCTCTCCGGAGGAAGACGCGCCGCCGCGCGTGCCGCGCTGACGGGGGCGACCGGGCGTCAGCGCCCGGTCGGTTCCGGCGCGGCGCAGGCCTCGTCGCCCGCGGCGTGGATCGAGAGGTCGCGGATCGTGGGGGCCTCGCCGCAGAGCGGGCACTTCGGATCCTTCCGGAGCCGCACCTCGCGGAAGCGCATCCCCAGCGCGTCGTAGGTCAGGAGCCGCCCGATCAGGAGCTCCCCCTTGCCGAGGATGAGCTTCACCGTCTCGGTCGCCTGCACCACCCCGATGAGTCCCGGGAGCACGCCCAGGACGCCGGCCTCGTTTCAGGACGGGACGAGGCCCGCGGGGGGCGGGACCGGGTACAGGCAGCGGTAGCAGGGCCCGCGCTCGGGGGCGAGGACGGTGACCATGCCCTCGAACTGGAAGATCGAGCCGTGGACGTTCGGCTTCCCGGCGAGGTAGCACGCGTCGTTGACGAGGTACCGCGTGGCAAAGTTGTCGGACCCGTCGACGATGACGTCGTAGTCCTTGATGATCCGCTCGATGTTGTCGACCGTGATCCGCTCGGCGTACGGGACCACCGTCACGTCCGGGTTCAGCGCGGTGATCGTGTCGCGCGCGGATTCGACCTTCGGCCGCCCGACGTCCGACGTCCGGTGGAGCACCTGGCGCTGGAGGTTCGAGAGGTCCACCACGTCGTCGTCGACGACGCCGAGCGTGCCGACGCCGGCCGCCGCGAGGTAGAGCGCCGTCGGCGAGCCAAGGCCCCCCGCGCCGATCAGCAGCACCTTCGCGCGGAGCAGCGCCTTCTGCCCGGGCTCCCCCACCTGCGTCAGCATGAAGTGGCGGCTGTAGCGCTCCATCTGGTCCGCGGTGAGGGGCTGGTCCTTGACCAGGGGGAGCTTCAGATCCTTCCACCGCCGGATGCCCCCCGCCATCGAGGTCACGTTCGTGTACCCGAGGTCGTGGAGGACCTTGCCCGCGAGGAGGGAGCGGAGCCCGGAGAGGCAGTAGAGCGTGAGCGGCGTCTCCGGATCGGGGAACGCCTCCGGGACCTTGAACTCGAGGAACCCGCGGCTGATCGGCACGGCCCCCGCGACGGCGCCCTCCCGGTACTCGTCGGGGTCCCGCACGTCGATGAGGTTGACGGCCTCGCCGCGGGCGATGCGGCCCTGCACGTCCTCGACGGTGACCTCGGGGACGGCGCGCTTGGCGTCGGCGACCAGATCGCGATAGGTCTTCATGGCTCGGTGGCTCCTCGGGTGCCGGCGATGCCAGATGCAGGCTCCCTTGCGGCCCGCTCGGTCGTGGAGATTACCACATATCCCGATCGGGTCACGGGGGATATTTCCTCCTTGAGCGCCCCGGATGGCCGGCGCTACACTGAAGGGCCGGGCTAGAGTGCAAAATTGGATAATGTTGGCTGCTAGATGCGGATCGCGATCGACGCGCGCCTGTGGGCGGAGCCCCGGAGCGGAATCGGCCGGTACACCCGGGCGCTGACCGACCATCTCCTCCGACTGGCCCCGGAGGAGACGTGGGTGCTCTACGTCGACCGGCCCCCGGGGCCGACCGGCCCCGGGGTAGAAGTGCGATGTCTGCCCTGGCCCCAGCGTCTCCTCTGGTCGCTTTGGCACGCTCCCCGCGACCTCCGCCGGCATCCCGTCGATGTCTTCCACGGCGTGACGGGGTTCGAGCTGCCGGGTCGCGGGCCGTGGGCACTCGTCACGACCGTCCACGACCTCGTGCCGTTCCGCTTCCCCCACCTGGTGCCCGCGCGGCACCGCTGGGCGGTGCGGGCCCTCCTCGGGCCGGCGCTCCGTCGGGCCCGGCGCGTCATCGCCGTCTCGGAGGCCACGCGCGCCGAGCTCCTGGCGCGCTACCGGCTGCCGCCGGCGCGGGTCGTCGTGGTGCCCGAGGCGGCGGCGACCCACTTCGCGCCGCCTGCCCCCGACGCGCTCGCGAGGGCACGCGCGCGCTACGGGCTCGCGCGCCCGTACGTCCTCTTCGTCGGCCTTCTCGAGCCGAAGAAGAACCTCGAGGCCCTGCTCGCGGCGGTCGCCCGGCTCCGCCGGGACGGCGCGTGGGGCGACACGGAGCTCGTCGTCGTGGGCGCGCCCGGGTGGGGGCCGGCGCCGGCGGCGCGGGCCCACGCGCTCGGGCTCGACGGCGCGGTGCGCTTCGTGGGGCCGGCCCCGGACGCGGATCTCCCGGCGCTCTACGGCGGCGCCCTCGCCTTCGCGTTCCCGTCGCTCTGGGAGGGCTTCGGGCTGCCGGTGCTCGAGGCGATGGCGGCCGGCGCGCCGGTCGTCGCCTCGAACCGGGGCGCCCTCCCGGAGGTCACGGGGGGCGCGGCGCTCCTCGTCGAGCCCGCGCCCGATCCGCTCGCGGAGGGGCTCGCCCGGATCCTCGCCGACGCGGACCTCCGGGCGCGCCTCCGCGAGGCGGGGCTCCGGCGCGCCGCGGCGTTCTCCTGGGAGCGCACGGCGCGCGAGACGCTGGCGGTGTACCGCGGGGCGGCGGCGTGAGCGTCGCGGGCGGGAGCGCGGAGCGGATCGCGCGCAACGCGGCCCTCAAGGTGCTGGTCCACGCGACGCGGCTCGGCTCGCTCGTCCTGGTCATCGTCACCGCGCGCGTGATCGGGCCCGCGGAGTTCGGCAAGTTCACGTTCGCGTACGCGCTGGCCACCATCCTCGGGGTGGCGATCGACTTCGGCATCACGGCCGTGCTCACCCGGTCGGTGGCCCGGGACCCCGGGGCGACCGCGGAGCGATGGGGCACGGCCGCGACGCTGAAGCTCGCGCTGACGGGAATCTTGGCGCCGCTCTACCTCGCGGCGCCGCTCGTCCTCCACCGGCCGTGGGACACGACCGCGGCGGTGTGGGGCCTCGGGCTGGCCATCGTGCTCCAGGGGCTCCTCGAGAACGCGGTCTCCGTCTTCACGGCCGTCCAGCGGATCGAGCACGAGCTCCGCGCGCGTCTGATCGAGAAGGTCGTGCTCGTGACGGCGGGGTTCGTCGCGCTCGGGCTGGGCGCGGGGCTCCTCGGCGTCGTGTTCGCGTTCGTCCTGGCGGCCGCGGTCTCGCTCGCGTTCGCCACGTGGCGCATCCACCGGCAGGTCGCGCCGCTCGGGCGCTGGTGGCGCCCCGCGGGCGCCCGCACGCTGGCGCGCGAGCTCGCCCCGATCGCCCAGGCGCAGTTCCTCGTCTACTGCACCGCGCGCCTGACGCCCGTGGCCGTGGCGCTCCTCGCCGGAGACGACGCGGCCGGGCACTTCGGCGCGGCGTTCCGCGTCTACGACGTGGTCTGGGTGGTGCTCGCCAGCCTCGAGGGGGCCATCTACCCGGAGCTCGCCCGGACACCGCCCGGGCACCCCCGCTTCCGCGCGCTCATGACGCAGGCGTGCGAGGCCCTCCTCCTCGTCGTGCTGCCGATCGCCCTCGGGCTTGCCGCGGGCGCGTGGTGGCTGACGCCGCGGATTTACGGGCCGGGGTGGGGGCCGACGGCGCCCGTGCTGGCGGTGCTGGGCACGGCGGTCGGCGCCGCGATGCTGACGCATCTCCTCGGGCTCGTGCTCCTGGCGCTCGACCGGCCGCGCCGGCTGCGCGGGATCGCCGCGCTCACGTTCGTCACGGGCCTGGCGGTGATCCCCACGGGCGTCCTGATGGGCGGCGCGCTCGGCGGGGCCGTGGCGGTGCTCGTCGTGGAGGGCGTGAGCCTCGTGGCGAGCCTGGTGAGCGTCCGGCAGGTGGCCGGCGCGCCGCTCGGCCGGGGCGCCGTCAAGGGGCTCGCGGCCGCCGCGGCCGCCGCCGGCGTGGCGACGCTCCTGCCCGCGGGGGTGGGCCGACTCGTGGGCGCGCTCCTCGCGTACGCGGTGGCCCTCGTCGTGCTCCGGCCGGTGCCGGGCGCCGTCTGTCTCCGCCTCGTGCGCGGGGCGCTCGGCCGCGCGGGCCCGCCCGCGGCGACCGGGGCGGGCTGATGCACGTCGTCCTGGACGCCCGCTACATCGCGCGGCGCCAGTCGGGCGTCGGGTCGTACGCCCAGCGGCTCATCACCGGGCTCGCCACGATCGACCACGAGAACCGGTACACGTGCCTCGTGGCGGCCGACGGGCCGGGGCTGCCGGTCCGGCAGGCGAACGTCGCGGCGTCGCCGACGCGCGTGTCGTTCGAGGACCACCTCCGGGGCGACCTCTGGCTCCTCGGGTACCTCCCGTTCCGGCTGCGGGCCCTCGGGACCGACGTCTACCACGGCCCCGCGGTGTTCCTCCCGCACGTGAAGCTCGGCTTCCGCACCGTCGTGACCATCCACGACCTCGTGTCCTTCCTGTTCCCCGAGACCGTTCCACGCAAGTACAGCCTCTACATGCGTCTGATGACCCGCCTGGCCGCGCGGTCGGCGGACCGGATCATCGCGGTGTCCCAGGCGACGAAGGCCGATCTCGTCCAGACCCTCCGGGTGCCGCCGGCGAAGATCGTGGTCATCCACGAGGCGGTCGGCCCCGAGTTCGCGCGGGCCCAGACGCCCGAGGCCATCGAGGCGGTCGTCCGCCGCTACGGGCTCCGCCATCCGTACTGCCTGTTCGTCGGGAACCTCGAGCCGCGCAAGAACCTGCCGGGGCTGATCGAGGCGTTCGCCACGGTGCGGCGGCGGCTCAGCGCGACGGGGCCGGAGCCGCAGCTGGTCCTGGTCGGCACGCGGGCCTGGCTCCACGGCGGCATCTTCCGCGCCGTCGAGACGCACGGCCTCGCCGCCGCCGTCGCGTTCACCGACTACGTGCCGCTCGCCGACCTGCCGGCGCTCTACGCGGGCGCGACGTGTTTCGTCTTCCCGTCCCTCTACGAGGGCTTCGGGCTGCCGGTGCTCGAGGCGATGGCGGCGGGCGCCCCCGTGGTCGCGGCGCGCGCGGGATCGATCCCCGAGGTCGCGGGGGACGCGGCCCTCCTCGTCGACGCGCGCGCCCCCGGCGAGCTCGCGGGCGCGATCGAGGCGGTGCTCACCGACCCGGCGCTCCGGGACCGGCTGGTCGCGCGCGGGCGCGCGCGGGCGGCCACGTTCGAGTGGAACACGGTGGCCCGCCAGACGCTCGCCGTCTACGACGCCGTGTACGCGCGGGAGGGCGCGCGATGAAGGTCGCGCTCGACGCTCGGAAGATCGACGATTTCGGCATCGGGACGTACATCCAGGGGCTGCTCGACGCGCTGCCGGCGGTCGGCCAGCCCGAGGCCCTCGTCGCGTACCTCCCGCCGGACCGCCCGCCGCCGCCCGCGGCCCGGGCCGGCTGGGGGGCGCGGGCCGCGTGGCAGCCAGTGGGCGCCCGCGCGTACTCCGTCCGCGAGCTCTGGCAGCTCGCGCTCGCCGCGCGCCGGGACCGCGTCGACCTCTACCACGCGCCGCACTACGTCTGCCCCCCGTGGCTTCCGTGCCCGGCGGTCGTGACGGTGCACGACCTGATCCACCTGCGCTTCCCGGTGCGCCACCGGCATCCGCTCGCCCCCCTCTACGCGCGCGTGATGCTGCGGCTGACGGTCCGCCGCGCGCGCCGGCTCGTCACCGTCTCGGAGTCGACGCGCCGGGACCTCGTCGAGCGGCTCGGCGCGCGGCCCGAGCGGATCCGCGTGATCCCGAACGGCGTCGGCGCGCCCTTCGGGCCGGCGCCGGCCGACGGCGCCGCGACGGGGGCGCCGACGCTCGGCGAGCTCGGGGTGACGCGCCCCTACTTCCTCTTCGCGGGCAATCCCCTGCCCCACAAGAACCTGCCCCGGCTGCTCGAGGCGTTCGCGGGGCTCCCGCCGATGCTGGGGGGGCTCGTCCTCGTCGGGATCCCGCCCGCCGCGCGCGCCCACGTCGAGCGTCTCTGCGCGGCCCCCGGCCTCGGCGGCCGGGTGCGGATCCTGGCGCCCGTGCCGGCGCCCGCCCTGGCGCGCCTCTACCAGAGCGCCACCGTCGTGGTGGTCCCGTCGCTCTGGGAAGGGTTCGGCTTGGCCGCTCTCGAGGCGATGGCCTGCGGCGCGCCCGTGATCGCGGGGAACCGCGGCGGGCTGCCCGAAGTCGTGGGGGACGCGGGCTGTTTGGTCGACCCCACCGACGTTGACGCGCTGCGTGAGGCTATGTATACTCTGGCCGGCCGAGAACCTCTCCGCGCCGCGCTCCGAGCTCGTGGACTGGCCCGCGCGCGCGCATTCTCGTGGCGGCATGTCGCCGAGGCCACGGTCGCCGTCTACCGCGAGGCGCTGGAGGCCTGAGGAACGTGGGTGACTGATGCGGGTCGCGCTGGTCCATGACTGGCTGACCGGCATGCGGGGGGGCGAGCGAGTTCTGGAGCGCCTCCTCGACCTCTTCCCCGCGGCAGACATCTTCACGCTCGTCCACGTGCGCGGGAGCGTCACGCCCGCCATCGAGGCGCGCCCCATCCGAACGTCCTTCGTTCAGCGCCTGCCCGGGGCACCCTGGCGGTTTCGCCAGTACCTGCCCCTGTTTCCGCTCGCCGTCCGGCGGTTCGACCTCCGCGGCTACGACCTCGTGCTGGCGACCAGCCACTGCGTCGCGGTCGGCGCGCGGCCGCCGGCCGGCGCGGCGCACGTGGTCTACTGCTTCACGCCAATGCGCTACGCGTGGACGTTCGAGGGCGCCTACGTCGGCCGCGTGCCGCCGCTCGCGCGGGGCGCGCTCCGCGCCGCGCTCGCGGGGCTCCGGCGGTGGGACCGCGCGGCGGGCCAGCGGGCCGGGCACATCGGGTGCATCTCCCGCCACGTGGCCGCGCGCATCCGGCGGGTGTGGGGCCGCGAGGCGCGGGTCGTCTACCCGCCGGTGCGGACCGACTTCTTCCGGCCGCTCGACGCCGGCCCGCCCGGCGACGCATATCTCTGCGTCTCCGCGCTCACGCCCTACAAGCGGATCGACGTGGCGGTCGACGCGTGCACGCGGCTCGGCCGGCGGCTCGACGTCATCGGCACGGGCCCGGAGCTCCCGCGGCTCCGCCGGCGCGCGGGGCCGACGGTGCGCTTCCTCGGCTGGCAGCCCGACGCGGCCGTGCGGGAGGCGGTCGCCCGCTGCCGCGCGTTCCTGTTCCCCGGCGAGGAGGAGTTCGGGATCGCGCCGCTCGAGGCGACGGCCGCCGGCCGGCCCGTCATTGCCTACGCGCGGGGCGCCTTGACCGAGACGGTCGTCGACGGCGTGACCGGGCTCTTCTTCCGCGAGCAGACCGCGGGCGCGCTGGAGGACGTCATCGAGCGCGCCGAGGTCACGGGCTGGAGCTCCGAGAAGATCCGGGCGCACGCGCTCCGCTTCGGCGAGGACGCCTTCCGGGCCGAGATGACCGCGTTCGTGGACGCGGCCCTCGGGGCGGGCCGGGAGGCGCGCGCCGCGTGCTGAAGGAGCGGCGCCTCTGGCTGGTCATGGCCCTCGCCGCCGGCGACGCGCTCGCCGGCGCCGTCGCGCTGATCGCGGCCTACTTCGTCCGCTTCCGGGCCGACATGATCCCGGCGCCCCTCGGCATCCCGCCGATGGAGCCCTACGTCGCGCTCCTCACGCTTCTGCTCCCGCTCCACGCGCTCTCGCTCCGCGTGGTGGGCCTCTACGAGTACCGGCACGAGCGCACCAAGGCCGACGAGGCCTTCGTCGTGCTCCAGGGCGTCACGCTCGCGACGCTCCTCCTCGTGGCGGGGACGTTCTTCTTCCGGAACTTTTCCTACTCGCGCGGGTTCATCGTGGTGTTCTGGGCGTTCGACGTCGTCGCGGTCTTCGGCGCCCGCCTCGCCATCCGCGACGTGGTGCGGGCCATGCGGCGCCACGGGCGGTTCGTCCGCCGCGCCCTCGTGGTCGGCGCCGGGGACCTCGGCCAGGAGGTCGTGCGCCGGCTCCGCGGGCACCCGGAGTTCGGCGTGCGCGTGGTCGGCTACCTGGACGACCGAATCCCGGTGGGCGAGCGCATCGAGGGCAAGGAGGTCCTCGGCGGCTGCGAGGCGGTCACGCGCGTCCTCGCCGACTACCGCGTGGACCAGCTCTTCCTGGCGCTCCCGCTGGAGGCGCACCACGAGGTGCTGAAGGTCCTGAACGCGATCGAGGGCGAGCTGGTCGACGTCAAGATGGTGCCCGACGTCCTCCAGTTCGTGACGCTCCGCGCGGCGGTGGAGGAGCTCGAGGGCCTGCCGGTGATCAGCCTCGCGCAGTCCCCCATCACCGGCTGGGCGCGGGTCCTGAAGCGGGTCACCGACCTCGCGCTCGCGACTGTGGGCCTGATCGTGCTCGCCCCCGTGCTCGGGCTGATCGCGCTCCTGATCCGGCTCGGCTCACCGGGCGCCGTGCTCTACAAGCAGGAGCGCACGGGACTCGACGGGCGCTCGTTCGACATCCTGAAGTTCCGCACGATGCCCGAGGGCACCGAGGAGGACACCGGCCCGGTGTGGGCGCGCCGCGGCGACCGCCGGCCGACCCGCCTCGGCCGGACGCTCCGGCGCTTCTCGCTGGACGAGCTGCCCCAGCTCTGGAACGTGCTCACCGGCGACATGAGCCTCGTCGGCCCCCGGCCGGAGCGCCCGTTCTTCGTCCACCAGTTCAAGACGCGGATCCCGCAGTACATGCTGCGGCACAAGGTCAAGGCCGGGCTCACCGGCTGGGCGCAGGTGAACGGGCTCCGGGGGGACACCTCGCTCGAGAAGCGCATCGAGTACGACCTCTACTACATCCAGAACTGGTCCCTGGCGCTCGACGTCAAGATCATGATCCTGACGTTCTACCGGGCGTGGCAGCACCGCCACCTCGGATAGGCGCGAGGCGAACCAGGATGCGCGGGCTGATCCTTTCGGGCGGGCGCGGGACGCGGCTCCGGCCGATCACCTATACGTCGGCCAAGCAGCTGGTGCCGGTCGCGAACAAGCCCATCCTGTTCTTCGGGCTCGAGGCGCTCGCCGCGTCCGGTCTCACCGAGATCGGGATCGTCGTGGGCGACACCCACCAGGAGATCCGCGACGCCGTCGGCGACGGGAGCCGGTGGGGCGTGCGGGTGACCTACATCCCCCAGACCGCCCCGCTCGGGCTGGCCCACGCGGTCCTGACCGCCGAGCCCTTCCTGCGGGGCCAGCCCTTCGTGATGTACCTCGGCGACAACCTGATCCGCGAGCCGCTCGCGCCGCTCGTCGCGCGCTTCCGGGCCGAGCGGCCCGCCGCCCAGATCCTGCTCGCCAAGGTGCCGAACCCCCAGGACTTCGGCGTCGCGGTCCTCGAGGCCGGCCGGGTCGTCCGCCTCGTCGAGAAGCCGCCCACGCCCCCGTCGGACCTCGCCCTCGTCGGCGTCTACATGTTCGACGACCACGTCTTCGACGCGGCCCGGGCGATCCGGCCGTCGGCGCGTGGCGAGCTCGAGATCACCGACGCCATCCAGTACCTCATCGACAGCGGCCGCGCGGTGCACCCGCACGTCATCGAAGGCTGGTGGAAGGACACCGGGAAGCTCGAGGACCTCCTCGAGGCGAACCGCATCGTGCTCGACGCGCTCGACCCGCGCGTCGACGGCACCGTGGAGGCGTCGGAGGTCAGCGGGCGGGTGGTGGTCGAGGCGGGGGCCCGCATCGTGCGGAGCGTGGTGCGCGGCCCCGCGATCATCGGCCGGGGCGCGGTGATCGAGGACGCCTACGTGGGGCCCTTCACGGCGGTGGGCGACGGCGTGACCATCCGCGGCAGCGAGGTCGAGCACTCGATCATCCTCGAGGGCTCCTCGATCACGGACGTGGGGGCGCGCGTCGAGTCGAGCCTGCTCGGCCGGGGCGTCCGTGTGTATCGCGGGGACACGAAGCCCCGCGCCTACAACCTGATGCTCGGAGACCGGAGCCAGGTCGGGCTCGTGTAGGGCACATGACGGGCGCCGAGACGTACCGCGGCAAGGGCCTCCTCGTCGATCCGATCCACGGGTATCTCCTCTACACCCGGGCCGACGGGCTCGTCGCCGGCGAGGCCACCGAGCAGGACCTGATCGACGCGCCCTGGGTGCAGCGCCTCCGGCGGATCCCGCAGCTCCAGTCGGCGCGCTGGGTGTTCCCGACGGCCGAGCACAGCCGCTTCCCCCACGCGCTCGGCGCGATGCACGTCGCCGGGCGGTTCGCGCAGCAGCTCTGGCCGTCCCTCCGGGCCGTGTTCCCCGACGCCCCGTCGGCGCCGCTCGTGGAGGAGCTCCTCCGCGTGGCCGGGCTGCTCCACGACGTGGGCCACGGCCCGTTCGGGCACTTCTTCGACGACAACTTCCTGGCCGACATCGACCTCACCCATGAGCTCGTCGGCCAGCGGATCATCCGGGAGGAGCTCGGGGACACGATCCGCGGGCTCCGGCGCAGCCCTCACGGCGTCTTCGCCGAGGGCGAGTCGATCGAGCCGGAGTGGATCTGCTATCTCATGGGGAAGGGCTACACCCAGCCGGCTCCGGGGGACCCGCGGTGGCTCGCGTTCCTGAAGCCGATCCTGTCCGGCATCTACACGGCGGACAACCTCGACTACGTCCTCCGGGACGCCCACATGTGCGGCGTCGCGGTGGGGGCGGACCTCGACCGCATCATCTACTACAGCTTCTTCACGCCCGAGGGCCTGACGCTCGACCGGAGCGGGACCCAGGCCCTCATCATGTTCCTGACCGCCCGCTTCTACATGTACACGAACGTGTACTACCACCGGACGACGCGCGCGATCGACCTCCACCTGAAGGAGATCTTCCGACCCACGATGCGGATCGTCTTCCCGTGGGACCTCCGGAAGGACCTCCAGCCCTACCTCCACCTCACGGAGTGGACGCTCCTCGAGGACGTGGGCCGCTGGCACGAGTCGGACGACGCGGAGCGCCGGGCCCTCGGCCGCGAGTGGCGACACGTCCTCGACCGGCGGATCCGGTGGCGCATGGTGCACGAGGAAGTCCTCGACGACGCCGAGATCCCGAGCTGGGCGGGCATGCGGCCGGAGTCCGTCGCCAGAGAGGTGCGGGCCGAGCTCCCGGCCGAGCTCCGGGACCTCGAGTTCCAGGTGGATCTCGCCTTCCAGGACCCGCGCCCGGAGAATCCGCTGGCGATGGGCGACCGGCAGATCTACGTCTACGACGGGGTCACGGGCCGCGTGTCGGCCGAGGCGCTCCAGGCCCTCTTCAAGTACCTCCCCGGCAAGGTCGCGCAGTGCCGGATCTTCGCGCGGGACCACCGCCACGACGTCGCGCTCACCGAGGCGTTCCGGCGAGTGCTCCACCAGGGAGGCTGATCCAGTGGACCTCCTCGAGATCAAGGGGCGGATCGCGGTGGCCCTGGTGGAGTCGATCTTCCGCCGGGCGGGGTTCACCCTCGCCCCGCCGGTGGCCGTCGAGACGTCGCCGCGCCTCGGGCGCGAGGACCTCATCCCCGACTTCCAGGCGACGCCGCCGGCCGGCGAGGACGGCGCCACGGCGGGCCCGTGCGTCGTCGAGGTGCGCTACCGGCCCCAGGTGGGCCAGTACATCCTGATCGAGGGCCAGCGTGGCCCGCACTCCCTGTTCGCGGTCGCCAAGCGGCACTGGCCGAGCCTCGTGTTCGTCTTCGTGACCGATCACCCCGAGGCGGGGCGCTCGTGCTTCCAGGTCGTCGACATCGCGCCGTGGGCGATGGGCGCCGCGGTCTCGGCGCAGGACCTCCATGCCCACGGCGAGCTCCGGATCTTCCGGCAGAACGTCGAGGAGCACGAGGCCCTGCTGCGACGGATGTTCGCCCTGCTGACCGGCGGCTGAGCCGGCGCCCGCCCGACCGGAGGAGAGAACGGATGGAGAAGTTCCGCGGCGTGGACTACTACGGCGTCGACGCCCTGCTCTCGGACGAGGAGCGGATGGTGCGCGACGCGGTTCGGGACTGGGTCGAGGCGGAGTTCCTGCCGCTCGTGACCGAGCACCACCGGGCCGGCACCTTCCCGATGGCGGTCGTCCCCCAGCTGGGCGAGCTCGGCATCTTCGGCGCGAGCCTCAAGGGGTACGGCTGCGCGGGCCTGTCGAACGTGGCCTACGGGCTCATCATGCAGGAGCTCGAGCGCGGCGACTCGGGCCTCCGGTCCTTCGCCTCGGTGCAGAGCGGGCTCGTCATGTATCCGATCCACCGCTTCGGCTCCGACGCGCAGAAGGACCGGTGGCTGCCGGCGCTCCAGCGCGGCGCCGCGATCGGGTGCTTCGGGCTCACCGAGCCCGACCACGGGTCCGACCCGGGCGGGATGAGCACCCGGGCCGTCCGGCAGGGCGACCACTACGTGCTGAACGGCACCAAGCTCTGGATCACGAACGGCTCGGTGGCCGACGTCGCGGTGGTGTGGGCCAAGGACGAGGCCGGCGAGATCGGCGGCTACCTGGTCGAGCGGGGGACGCCGGGCTTCGGGGCCCTCGACATCCACGGCAAGTTCTCGATGCGGGCCTCGATCACCTCGGAGCTCGCCTTCCAGGACTGCCGCATCCCGCTGGCGAACCGCCTGCCGGGCGCCAAGGGGCTGAAGGGCCCGCTGGCGTGCCTCTCCCAGGCCCGCTACGGGATCGCCTGGGGCGCCGTCGGGGCGGCCCAGGCCTGCTACGACTGGGCCCTCCAGTACGCGCAGACGCGCGTCCAGTTCGGGAAGCCCATCGCGGGCTTCCAGCTCGTCCAGCGGAAGCTCGTGTGGATGATCACGGAGATCACGAAGGCCCAGCTCCTGTGCCTCCAGCTCGGGCGCCTCAAGGACGGCCCGGGCGTCCGCCCCCAGCAGATCTCGATGGCCAAGATGAACAACGTGGCCATGGCCCTCGAGACGGCGCGGATGGCGCGCGACATCCTCGGCGCCGCCGGGATCGTCGACGAGCACCCGATCATCCGGCACCTCCTGAACCTCGAGACCGTGATCACCTACGAGGGGACGAACGACATCCACACCCTGATCATCGGGCGCGACATCACCGGGCTGGACGCCTTCGCCTGACGGCGGGCATGGGCGACGACGCGGCGTTCCGGGCGGGGGAGGCCATCCTTCTGATCGACCTCCGGCGCGGGAAGCGCCACCTGGTGACGCTCCGCGCCGGCCAGGCCTTCCACTCCGACCGCGGGTTCATTCCGCACGAGACGCTCGTCGGCGCGCCCGAGGGCGTGGTGGCGGTCACCACGCGCGGGGCCCGGTACCTGGCGCTCCGCCCGACCCTGGCCGAGTACGTGCTCGAGATGCCGCGGGGCGCCCAGATCATCTACCCGAAGGACCTCGCGACGATCGCCCTCTTCGCGGACGCGGGCCCCGGCCAGACGATCGTCGAGGCCGGCATCGGCTCGGGGGCCCTCACGCTCGTCCTGCTCCGGCTCGTCGGCCCGACGGGCCGCGTGGTCGCCTACGAGGTGCGGGAGGAGTTCGCGCGGCGCGCCCAGCGCAACATCGAGGTGCGCGTCGGCGCCGGCGTGCCCCTGACGGTCCGTCTCCAGGACATCTACCAGGGGATCGAGGAGCGCGAGGTGGACCGCGTCCTCCTGGACCTGCCCGAGCCCTGGCGGATGGTGGAGCCCGCGGCCCAGGCCCTCCGCGCGGGCGGCATCTTCTGCGCGTACGTGCCCACGATCCCCCAGTCCCAGCGGGTCCACGAAGCCCTCGCCGCCCACCCGGCCTTCGCGCTGGCCGAGACGTTCGAGACGCTCCTCCGCCCGTGGAACATCGCCGGCCTGTCCGTCCGGCCGGCCCACCGCATGGTCGCGCACACCGGCTTTCTCACCCTGGCCCGCCGCGTCCAGCCGGCCGCCGGCGGCAGCCCGGGGTCCGCGCCGCCCGACGTGTCCCCCGAGGACGCCGAGCCGGCGGCCGACGACCCAGGCCCGGAGGTGGCGTGATGCTGGAGGGCTTCTTCAGGCTGAAGGAGCACGGCACCACCGTCGGCACCGAGGTGGTGGCGGGCCTCACGACGTTCATGGTGATGGCCTACATCATCTTCGTGAACCCGGCGATCCTGTCCTTCGCCGGGATTCCCGCGCTCCAGCCCCAGGGCGTTCCGTTCGCGCCAACCCTCGCGGCCACGTGCCTGGTGGCGGCCCTGTCGACCGCCGCGATGGGCCTGGTCACGAACTATCCCCTGGCCGTGGCGTCGGGGATGGGGCTCAACGCCGTCGTCGCCTTCCAGCTGATCGCGGCGCAGAAGCTCCCGTGGCAGGCGGCCATGGGCGTGATCTTCCTCGAGGGCTGCGTGATCACGCTGCTGGTCCTGGCCGGCGTGCGGGAGGCGGTGCTGAACGCGATCCCGCTCGCGCTGAAGCGGGCGATCTCGGTCGGGATCGGCCTCTTCATCCTCTTCATCGGGCTGAACAACGGGGGCCTCGTCCGGCCCGGCCAGGGCATCCCGGTCACCCTGGGCGCCCTCACGACCCCGCGGGTCCTGGTGGCGATCGCGGGCCTGCTCCTGACGCTCTTCTTCCTGGCACGGGGCGTCCGCGCGGCGCTCCTCCTCGGGATCCTGGGCACGACGATTCTCGCGATCCTGGTCAACACGCTCCACGGCGGGAGCGTGTGGACGATGCCCGGCGTCGCGGTGATGCCGGGGACGGTCGTGGCCTGGCCGGACTTCTCGACGCTCGGCGCCGGGATCAACTTCGAGGTCTTCGTCCGGCTGGGCGTCCTGGCCGCGGTCCTCGCGATCTTCTCGATCATGCTGTCGGACTTCTTCGACACGATCGGCACCGTGGTGGGCATCGGGGCGGAGGCGCGCTGGCTCGACAAGGAGGGGCGGCTGCCGCGCATGAACCGGGTGCTCATGGTCGACTCGCTCGCCGCCGCCCTCGGCGGCGCGGCCAGCGCGTCGTCGGCGACGACCTACATCGAGTCGGCGGCGGGGGTGGCGGCCGGCGGCCGGACCGGGCTCACCTCGGTCGTCGTCGCGATCTGCTTCGCGCTCGCCCTCTTCGTCGCGCCGCTCGCGGGCGTCGTGCCGCCGGAGGCGACGGCCCCGGCGCTCATCATCGTGGGCTACCTCATGTGCGCGATCGTCCGCGAGATCCCGTTCACGGACCTGGAGGAGGGCTTCCCGGCGCTCCTCACCATGACGCTCATGCCGTTCTCGTACTCGATCACCAACGGGATCGGGGCCGGGTTCGTGAGCTACGTGGTCATCAAGCTGGTGCGGGGCCGGGCCGGCGCCGTCCACCCGCTGCTCTACGCGGCGGCGGCCGCGTTCGTTCTGTACTTCGCGCTGCACTGAGCCGCGGGGGTCGGGCTGGGGCCGTGTGTTAGGCTAATCCCCCTATGGCCATGATGACCTGGATGCGGCGCGTCTCGCCGTATCTGCTCGCCGCGGTGCTCCTCGCGTTCATCGTCAGCCTCGCCTACTTCGGCACCCAGAGTGGCTCGGGGGGCAAGGGCGGCGGCGGGGCCGCCGTGGTGACGGTCAACGGGGACGTCGTCTCGGCCGTGACGTTCGACCGCGCCTACCGGGCGGCGGTGGAGCAGACCCGGCAGATGGCCGGCGACCGCTGGACGGAGGAGCTGCCCCGGATGCTCCGCCTCCGCGAGCAGGTGGTCGAGCGCCTGGTCGAGGAGCGTCTCGTCGCCCAGGGGGCGGGCCGCGAGGGCGTCGTCGTCTCCGACGCCGAGCTCGCCGAGCAGATCGTCCGCATCGGCGCCTTCCAGGAGGGCGGACGCTTCTCCCGCGACCGCTACGTGCGCCTCCTCGCGATGACGCAGCCGCCGATGACGCCAGGGGACTTCGAGACGGACTTTCGGGCGGAGCTGGTTCGCCAGCGCCTGCAGGCCCTCATCACGGGCGGCGCGACCGTCTCCCCGGCCGAGGTCCAGCAGGCCTGGGAGGCCGAGCGGAGCCGGGTGAAGGTCGGCTACCTCCTGATCGCCACCGGGACGGGCGACGGGCTCCAGGTGACCGACGCGGAGCTCGAGGCCTACCACAAGGCCCACCCCGCGGAGTTCACGCAGCCCGAGCGCCGGCGCGTGCTCGCGGCGGTCCTGCCGACCGCGAGCGTGCCGGCCCCCGCCGTCTCCGACGCCGACATCGAGGCGGCCTTCAAGGCCCGCCGGAGCCAGTTCGAGCAGCCGGCGCGGACGAAGGTCTCGCACGTTCTGATCAAGGTGCCGGCCGTCGGCGGGAGCGCGGCCGAGGACCAGGCGCGGGCCCGCGCGGAGACGGCGCTCACCCGGATCCGCGGCGGCGCCGACTTCGCCGCGGTGGCCAAGGAGATGTCGGAGGATCCCTCCACGGCGGGCCGGGGCGGCGACCTCGGGCTGATCGCCCAGGGTGAGCTCGTGCCCGAGGTCGACAAGCTGATCCAGAGCCTGAAGGCGGGCGAGGTGGGCGGTCCCATCCGGAGCCCGTTCGGCTACCACGTCGTCAAGGTGTTCGAGGTCGTGCCGGGCTCGCGGAAGGAGCTGAAGGAAGTCGCGCCCACCCTCCGCGCCACGCTGGCCGCCGAGGGGCAGATCAAGGCCCACCGGGACCGGGCGCAGGAGGCCCAGCGGGCGCTCCTGGTCGCGAGCGACTTCGCGGCGGAGGCCAAGAAGCTCGGCCTCACCGTGCGCGAGGCGGGGCCGCTGCGCCGGGGCGACGCGGTGGAGGGCGTCGGGCGCGTCGCCGAGGCGAGCGACGCCATCTTCGCGCTGCCGCCCGACGGGGTGAGCAGCCCCGTGCGCGTGCCCGAGGGGTACGCCATCTTCCGGCTCCTCCAGATCGAGCCCGCGCGCCCGCTGCCGCTTGCCGAGGCGCGCGCCGACGTGACCCGCGCCGTGCGCCGCCAGAAGGCGGTCGAGGAGGCGAAGGGCCGCGCCTCGACGCTCGCGGAGGCGGTGCGGAAGGGCGAGGACCCGCGCGCGCTCGCGCGGCAGGGCACCGCGACCTACGCGGACGTGGGGCCGTTCTCGCGGGCCGAGCCGCTGGGCGACCGCGCGCTCGGCCAGGTCGTGGGCCCGGCCGCGCTCGGGCTCCCCGAGGGCGGCGTCGGCGGGCCGATCGAGGGCCCCGGCGGCTTCTACGTCGTGAAGCTCCTCGGGCGCGAGCGTCCCGATCCGGCGGCCTTCGAGGCGGCGCGGCCGCAGGTCGAGGCCCGCCTCCTCCGCGAGAAGCGCGCGCGCCTCTGGCAGGCGTGGCTCGCCGCCGCGCGCGCGGGCGCGAAGGTCGAGATCAACCGCGAGATCCTGGGCGAGGCCTAGGGCGAGGCCCGCCGGGCGATGCGGCTCCGCCGCGCCCACGCCGACTTCCTCGCGCTCCAGCGCGTTGCCCAGGTGGCGACCGTCGACCGACGGGGCGTCCCCCACGTCGTGCCCGTGTGCCTCGTGGTGGACGGCGGGCGGCTCTACTTCGCGTCCGGGAAGTCCGGTCGGAAGATCGCGAACCTCCAGGCGAACCCGAACGTCGCCGTGAGCGCCGACGAGTACACCGAGTCGTGGGGCCGGCTCCGGGGCGTGGTCGTCACGGGCGCCGCGCGGGTCCACGCCCGGAACGCGACGTTCCGCCGGATCCGCCGCCGGCTCTACGCGAAGTACCCGCAGTACCCCGCCGAGGCGGCGATCGGCGACCGGGACTCGGTCGTGATCGAGGTCACGCCCCGGCGCGTCTACGCCTGGGGCTTCGACTAGCCGATCGCGCGCGGGGCCGCGCCGGCCCTCACTGCTGGTAGCCGTACAGGCGCCAGACGCCCTGCTCGCGCCGCGCGACCTCGAGCTCGCGCTCCCAGACGAAGAGGCGGAGCCACTGGCCCACCACCGCGAGCTGCCCCGTCACCTCGCCCGTCGTCCAGACCCACGCGTGCGCGCCGACGAGGCGCACCTCGTCGAGCTGGACGCGCGCCCGCACCTGCTGGTGGACCTGGAGGAGCGTGACGAGCTGCGTGCGGATCGAACGCTTCCCGAAGGGGCCCGTCCAGTACTCCTCGGAGATCTGGGCGAGGACGCCCTCGGCGTCCCGGGCCTCGAAGCGCGCGACGGCCTGCGCGAGGGCGGCGCGAATCTCTTCGACGACCGCGCGCGGGGCCGGCGCGCCGGGGCGCGGCTCCGGCGCCGGGGTGGCCGGGGCCGCCGGCGCCGCGGGCCCCGCCTTCGCGGGCGGCGGGCGCGAGGGGGCGGGTGGGCCGGGCGCGGCAGGCCGCGAGGGTGGCGGAGGGACCGTCTGGGCCCGGGCCGGCCACGCGCGGCCGAGCGGGAGCGCGAGCCCGGCGAGCGCCAGGAGGGCCCGGCGCCGGCCCGGATCCGGAGCGGTGCCCCCGGGGCTCATGCCTGCCGCCGGCCGTCCAGCCCGGCCTCGAGCCCGGGCTCGAGCGCGGGGCGCCGCCGCGAGGCCGGCCGCCACGCGAGGAGGCGCCCGGGCGAGCCGCGGAGGTCGTCGAAGAAGGAGTAAACGACGGGCGTGATCACGAGCGTCACGATGAGGCAGAGCGCCTGCCCGCCGACGACGGCGATGGCGAGCGCCGCCCGCGACGCCGACCCGTCGCCGCGCCCGAGGGCCACCGGCAGCATGCCGAACACGATCGCGAGCGTCGTCATGAGGATCGGGCGGAGGCGGGCGCGGTCGGCCTCGAGCTGGGCCTCGAAGCGCGCGAGCCCGCGGCTCCGGAGGACGTTCGTGTAGTCCACCTGGAGGATCGCGTTCTTCTTCACGACCCCGATCAGCAGGAACATCCCCATGATCGCGTAGATGTTGAGCGTCATCCCGGCGAGGACCAGCGCCAGGAGCCCGAACGGGATCGCGAGGAACATCGAGACCATGATCGTGATCGGGTGGACGAAGCTCTCGAACTGCGCGGCCAGCGCCATGTAGATGAAGGCGAGCGCGAGCAGGAAGGCCATGAGGAAGTTCCGGAACGCCTCCGCCATGAGCTTGGCCTGGCCGAGCTGGACGGCCTGGTAGCCGGGCGGCATGCCGAGCTCGCCCACGATCCGGAGCGCCTGCGACATCGCTTCGCCGAGCGGCTTCTCGTAGAGGTTCGACACCACCGTGATCTGGCGCTCCTGGGCGTAGCGGTCGATCTGGGCCGGGCTCATCCCGGGTTGAAGGCGCGCGAGGTTGCCGAGCCGGACGAGCTGCCCGGACGCCGTGGGCACGGTGACGTCGGCGAGCGCGCTCGCGTCCCGGCGGAAGGACTCGGCCAGCCGGAGCCGGACGTCGTACTGCTCGCCCTCCTCCCGGTAGAAGCCCACCTTCTCGCCCCCGACCAGGACGCGGAGCGTGGACGCCACGTCCGCCATCCGGACGCCGAGGTCCGCGGCCCGCTGGCGGTCCACGATCGCCTGGAGCTCCGGGCTCCGCTGGGCCTGCGCGGTGTCCACGTCGACGAAGCCCGGGATCGCGGCCAGGCGCTGGACGAGCGTCCCGGCGTAGCCCGTCAGCCGCTCGAGATCGGGGCCGCGGAGGATCAGGTTGAACGGCGTCTGGCGGAAGCCGCCGCCCGAGACCAGGCTCACCTGCTGGACGCTGGCGCGTAGCGCCGGGTAGGCGCGGAGGCGCTGCCGGACCTCCTGCATGATGTCGAACTGGCTGCGTCGCCGCACCGACAGGTGCTGGAGCCCGATGTAGATCGACACGTCGGTGACGTTGGACTGGACGCCGCTGCGGACCCCGATGTTCGTGAAGACGTGCTCGACCTCGGGGATCGCCCGGAGCCCGGCCTCGATCCGCCCCGCGATGGCGCTGGACTGGGCGAGGGCCGACCCCGGGGGCATCTCGACCACCACCTCGAACTCCGACATGTCGTCGGCCACGATGAAGTCCGGCTTGAGCCCGCGCGCCAGGAAGAGCGTGACGCCGATCAGGAGCGCCGTGGCGGCGACGGTGGCGAGCCGGTGCCGGAGGGTCACGCGGAGGAGGGCCTCGTAGGCCGCCTCGATCCGCGCGTACACCCCCCGGCGGGCGGGATGGGCCCCGGGCGCTCCGGCGCGGTGAGGCCGGAGCACGCGGGCGGCGAGGGTCGGGACCAGCGTGAAGGCGACGAGGAGCGAGACCACGATCGCGAAGCTGACCGTGAGCCCGAAGCTCCGCCAGAAGCGGCCGACCAGGCCGCCCATGAACGCCACCGGGAAGAAGATCGCGATCAGGGAGATCGTGGTGGCGACGACCGCGAGCACGATCTCCTTCGCGCCGGTGACCGCCGCCTCCCAGGGCGACTTCTTCTCCTCGTCCATGTGCCGGAAGATGTTCTCCAGCACGATGATCGCGTCGTCGATCACGATGCCGGTCGACACCGAGAGCCCGAGCATCGTGACGTTGTTCAGCGTGAAGCCGGCCCAGCGCATGACGAAGAAGGTGGCGATGATCGACGTCGGGATCGAGAGGGCGGCGATCATCGCGGGCCGCCAGTTCCGCCAGCCGAGGAAGACCCACACGATCAGGCTCGCCAGGAGGGCCCCGAGGACGAGGTGGTGCTGCACCTCGCCGAGGGCGCGCTTGATGAAGCGCGACTGGTCCCGCACGACGTCGATGGTCACGTCGGCGGGGAGCGTCCGCTGGATCTCGGCCAGGCGTGCCTTGACCCGGTCCACGACCGCCACGGTATTGGTGCCCGACTGCTTCCGGACGAGCAGGGAGACGGCGGTGTTGCCGTCGAGGCGCGACAGGGTCCGCGGCTCCTCCTCGGCGTCCAGCACCCGCGCGACGTCCCGGATCCGGACCGGCCCCCGCGGGCTCTCGGCGACGACGATCGTCTCGAAGTCGGCGACGTCGGTGACGCGGCCGAGCGTGCGCAGGCCCTCCTCGCGGCCCTCGCCGGTGAGCCGGCCGCCGGGGACCTCGACGTTCTGCCGGAGGAGGGCGGTCTGGACCTGCTGGATCGAGAGCCCGTAGGCGGCGAGCCGGTTGGGGTCCACCGCGATCTGGATCTCGCGCTTCCGCTGGCCCACCAGCGTGACGGCGCCGATGTCCTTTACGCCCTCGAGCGCCCGCTTGATCCGCTTGTCGGCCAGCTCCGTGATCTCGCGCGGCGACCGGCGGCCGGAGACGACGAGGGCCAGGACCGGCGCCGCGTCGAAGTCGAACTTCTCCACGACCGGCGTCTCGGTGCCCTGCGGGAGCTGGGACAGGATCGTGGCGACCTTCTCCCGCACGTCCTGGGCGGCCGACTCGATGTCGCGGTCGAGGATGAAGGAGACGAAGACCTGGCTCTGCCCCTCGATGGTGGTCGAGCGCAGCTCGTCGATCCCGCTGATCGTGTTGACGACCTCCTCGATCCGCTTGGTCACCTGGCTCTCCACCTCCTCGGGGCTGGCCCCGGGGAGGCGGGTGGTGACGGTGACCGTCGGGATGTCGACCTTCGGGAAGATGTCGAGGCCGAGATCCCGGTAGGAGGCGAGCCCCAGCACCACGAGGGCGACCACCAGCATCGTCGCGAAGACGGGCCGCCGGACGCAGAGATCGACGAGCGCCACGGGCCTACGGCTTGGGCGCGGCGCCCGGGGCCGCCCCCGTCGGGGGCGCGGCCGTCACCGGCGCGCCGTCGTAGAGCTGCGCGAGCCCGGAGGTCGCGACCGTCTCGCCGGGCTTCACGCCTTCCAGGATCTCGACCCAGCCGGTCTCGCGGAGCCCGGCCTTCACGAGGCGCTCCTGAGCCCGGCCCTCGGCGACGACGAAGACCTTGCTGATCCCGACGACGTAGAGGAGCGCCTCCGCGGGGACGAACGGCACTCGCGCGTCGCGGCGGATCAGGACGGTGCCGCGCGCGAAGAACCCGGGCCGGAGGAGCCCCTGACCGTTCGGCACGCGCGCCTCGAGGGCGAGGGTCCGCGTCGGCACGTCCACCACCGGCGCGACGCGGGTGACCTGCCCCGCGAACGTGCGGGCGCCGAAGGCCTCGACCGCGAGGCGCACCTCCTGTCCGGCCCGGATCTCGGGGGCGGCGCGCTCGGCCACGGTGCCGGCGTACTTCAGCGGATCGGTCGCGACCACCGTGAAGAGCGGGGTGTTGTCCTTCACGAACTCCCCGACCCCGACGTGGCGCTTGGCCACGACCCCGGTGAGGGGCGCCGCCACCACGGTGTCGGTCAGGCGCTTCCGCCCGAGCTCGATGGCGGCCTCCCGCTGGCGGACGAGCGCCTCCGCGGCCTTGACGGCGCCCAGATCCGCGGCGAGCTGGGCGTCGGCGCCCCGGAGCTGGTCGCCGTGCTGGGCGAGCGCGGTCTCGGCCATCTGGACGAGGGCGTCCGCCGCCTGGGAGAGGGCGCGCGCCTGGTCGACGTCGCGCGTCGCGATGAGGTCCTTGGCGCGGAGCTCCTGGGTCCGCTCGAGCTCGCGCCGCTTCCACTCCGCGTCGGCGCGGGTGCGCTCGAGGTCGGCCGCCAGCGCGCGGCGGTTCTCGCGGGTGCGCTCGAGGTTGGCGCGGCTCGCGTCCGCAGTGGCGTGCGCCCGCGCGAGGCTCTCGCGCGCGCCGGCGAGGTCCGCGGCGAGCTGGTCGATCGTCAGATCCGCCTCGCGGCGGTCCAGGTCCGCGAGCGGCTGCCCCTCGCGCACCGCATCGCCGAGGTCGACGTGCAGCCGCACGATCGTGGCCGAGACCTGCGAGCGGGCGACGGCCTCCTCCCAGGCGAGGAGACTCCCGACGGTGTCGACGGTGCGCTGGACGGTCCGGCCCTCGACGGCCGCGGTCGTGACGCGGAGGGGCGCGGGCTCGGGGGCCGCGCCGCCCTTCGCCGGGCCGGGCGCGCGCGGCTGTGCGCCGGCGATGCCGCCGAGCGCGCCGACGCCGAGCAACAGCACGGCGGCCAGGCGCACGCAGGGGGCGGAGGCGCGGGCGAGCGGGGGTTTGGGCGCCACGGAGCGTGGCGCTCATTGTACCAGGGGGGTAGTACAATGGCCGCTCGGACGGCGCTTCGGGCGCCGTCGACCACCAAGGCGCGAGGGCACCCACCCATGATCCAGCGCACGCCGATGACCCGCGAAGGGCACGCCCGTCTCCAGCAGGAGCTCGACCAGCTGAAGCGCGTCGAGCGGCCGGGCATCATCAAGGCCATCGCCGAGGCGCGCGCGCACGGGGACCTCTCGGAGAACGCCGAGTACCACGCGGCCAAGGAGCGGCAGGGCTTCATCGAGGGCCGGATCCGCGAGCTCGAGTCCAAGCTCGGAGCCGCCGAGGTGATCGAGCCGCCGAAGGACGGCACGCGGATCACCTTCGGGTCCACGGTCCGGCTCCGCGCGCCCGACGGCAAGGAGGTCCGCTACCAGATCGTCGGCTCCGACGAGACCGATCCCGCCATCGGGCGGATCTCGATCCTGTCCCCCATCGCGCGGACCTTGATCGGGAAGGAAGTCGGCGACGAGGTCAAGGTCCAGGCGCCCGGTGGGGCCCGCGAGCTCGAGATCGTGGCGGCGAACTTCCCCTGGGCGGGGCCGGCGGGCTAGCTCGCGCGCGATCCGGGCCGCGCGCGCCGCGGCCGCGGGCCGTCAGGCCCGGAGGGCGTCGCGGAGCTCGCGGGCGAGGGTCTCGACGGTCCCCCGCGTGCCGCCCGCCAGCTTCTGCCGCCACTCCCCCTCGGTCAGGAAGCGGCGGTCGCCGAGCCGCTCGGCCCAGGGCCGGAGCGCCTCCCGGATGGCGCGGAGCTCGTACGCGTCACCCCGGACCTCGCGGGCCTTCGCCATCACGTCCGGCACGACCCGGATGAACGCACGGAGCGCGGTGCCGGTCTTGATGGAGTACTTCCGGCCGGCCCACGCGTGCGGGAAGGTCTGGGAGAGCGCCTTCACGTAGTTCAGGAAGAACCGCCGGCCCGCGTCGCGCAGCTCCTTCGCCCGGCCGCGGCCGCCCATCTTCTCGACGCTCTCGACGAGGTCGACGATCTCCTCGGCGAGCGGCGCCTGGGCGACCCGCCCGCGCCCGATCCCGAGCATCTTGATCTCGCCCTGGAGGGGCGAGGTCTCGTCCTCGTTGAGCGCGCGGATGATGTCGTGGGCGAGCGCCTGGGTCTCGTCGGGGTAGAGCTTCCGCCCGGCCAGGCTCACGAGGTGCGACGGGTTCAACCGCGTGTGCTTGGCGTTGATCGTGACGAACAGCTCCACGATCTGCTGGGCATCGAGGGTGTCGAACAGGACCGCGGGCACGTCGAGGCCCCGGAGGTCCCCCTCGGCCGCGAGTGCGTGGAGGGCGAGCAGCCGGTGCTGGCCGTCCAGCACCCGGAGGACGCCCGCCTCCTCCGGGATCTCGAGGAACCCGAGGTCGGGGTGGTGGGGCACGGCCCGGAACCCGAGCCGCTTGTCGGAGGTGATGATCACGGCCCCGGGGATGGCGGGGAGCTTGCCGGCCTCCCGGCAGTCGCGGAAGTACGCGACCAGCTCCTCGATCTTGCGGCGGATGACCGGGCGCTGGTAGGCGTCCGAGGTCTCGCCGATCCGGCTCTCGAGGATCTCCCAGTTCACCCGCGTCCGGGCGACGCGCTTCTTGGACTTGTCGGCGGGGAGGCCCCCGTAGCCGAGGACCTCGAACTTGACGAGCTGGTCGATCTCGCGGGCCGAGAACGAGGCCTGGTAGAATTCGACGCCGTACTGCTTGATGCGGTGCGCGGCGACGCTGATCATCGACGAGCCCGACTCTAGCTGGCCGGTCCCCGGGTGTCAACGCCGGGCCGCCCCGCGGGTCCCGAGCGCGCGAGCGAATGAGGAGCCATGGCAACGGTCCGGATCACGTACTGGCGCGACATCCCGATGCTGGTGACCGCGCGGGACGACGGCGGCGAGGTGAGCGTGCCGCTCAGCCCCGGGTTCCAGGACCTCGTGGACCGGGTGGCGATGCAGGAAGGCCTCGCGGGCGAGGACCAGTACCTCGCGGAGTGGCACGTGGGACCCCCCGAGGAGGCCCCCGGCGCGGCGGGCCCGGTCGCCCGGGCCCGGGCCGGCGAGCTCGAGGCCGGCTTCGACGCGCTGCGGGACCGCTATCTCCGGGCCCCGCGACGGGAGTGACGCGGGCCCGACCAAGGCCGCCGGGAGTGATAGGATGACACGCGGCTCCGGGACCGGGCGCCCAGGGCGTCCCCCGCGAGCGCTATCCGCCAGGATCCCCTCAGGAAGGAGACACTCATGTCCGGACGGACGGTGAAGATGCGCGGCAACCCCTTGCCCGTGGCGGGCCCGGAGCTCCACGCCGGCGACCGCGCCCCCGATTTCAAGCTCCACCAGCGAGGCCCCGACGGCCTGCGGGACGTCACGCTCCACGACTTCTCCGGCAAGACGCTGATCCTGAGCGTGGTGCCCTCGCTCGACACGCCGGTGTGCGAGGCGCAGACCAAGCGCTTCAACGACGAGGCCGCGAAGCTCCCGGCGACCGTGGCGGTCCTCACGGTCAGCATGGACTTACCCTTCGCCCAGGCGCGCTTCTGCGGCGCCAACGGCGTGAACCTCGTCCAGACCGCCTCCGACCACCGCGACGCCGGATTCGGCCGCGCCTACGGCACCCTGATCGAGCCGCTGCGGCTCGAGGCGCGGGCGCTCTTCGTGGTCGGGAAGGACGGGCATCTCAAGCACGTCCAGTACGTGCCCGAGGTGACCGAGCACCCGAACTACGACGCCGCCCTCACCGCCGCGCGGCACGGCTAGCCGCCCGCCCTCCGGGCCGCGCCCGCGACCCGCGCGGGGGCGCGGCCCGGAGGCCGTTCCCCGTCCCCGGGCCTCGCCCGGGGCCACGGCCCGACCACCCCGCGTGCCGCCCGCGTCGACGTTGATCGGCGTGGTGTCGGATACCCACGGGCTCCTCCGGCTCGAGGCCGTCCGGCGCCTCCGCGGCGTCGACCGGATCGTCCACGCGGGCGACGTCGGGACGCCCGCCGTGCTGAGGGCGCTCCGCGCCCTGGCCCCGGTCACCGCCGTGCGCGGGAACAACGATCATGGCGCCTGGGCCCGCCGGCTTCCCGAGACGGTGACCCTGGCGGTCGGCCGCGTCCGCCTCCACGTCCTCCACGACGCGACGGCGCTCGGCCTCGACCCGGGGGCGGCGGCGATCCGGGTCGTCATCGCCGGCCACTCCCACCGCCCCTCGCTGGTCGAGCGGGGCGGCGTGCTGTTCCTCAACCCCGGCAGCATCGGCCCGCGCCGGTTCACGCTCCCCGTGACCCTGGCGCTCCTCCGGGTCCGCGGCGCCGGCGTCCGCGCCCGGATCGTCCACCTCGCGGTCTGAGCGGCCGGTCGTGCTACGGTCTCTCGCAGGATGCGGGCCCGGCCGCGGAGGCGCGCGTGAGCGAGACGTGGCGACGGTGGGGGCTCTACCTCGCCGGGGCCTGGAACATCATCGGCGGGGTCACGGCCCTCGCCGATCCGGCCCGCCACTTCGCCCAGCTCTACGGCACCGCCCTGTCCCTCGGCGACCCCCTCCAGGCGTTCTTCTACCGCGCGACCTGGATCAACGTGATCGCGTGGGGTGTGGGCTACGCGCTCGCCGCGCGCCATCGGGCCGGGCGCGCGCCCGTCCTCATCGCGGGGGCCGCGGGGAAGGTCGCCTACGCGGCGGCGTGCGTCGGGCTCTACGTCTACGGGATCGGGGGGGCCGCGCTCCTCGTCTCGGGCGCCCTCGACCTGCTCTTCGCGGCGTTCTTTGCCGCGGTCCTGTGGGGCCCGCGTCCGACGCCACCCGGCGACGGGCCGGGCGCGTTCCTCGAGCTCCGGACCGGAGGCGGATGAGGCGGGAGGCCGGCGGCCGCTAGTGGGCTATCGCGCGGTGCGGGGCGTCATCCGGCTTCTGCTCTGGCTCTTCTACCGCCGGATCGACGTGGTCGGCGCCGACCGCATCCCCGCCGCGGGCCCGCTCCTCGTCACCGCGAACCACCACAACTCGATCGTGGACGCCATGCTGGTCATCGCCACGATGCCGCGCCCGGTGACCCCGCTCGCCAAGGCGCCGCTCTTCCGCCACCCCTTCATCGGCCCGTTCCTGTGGCTGGTCGGGGCCGTGCCGGTGCACCGGCGCGCGGAGAGCGGCGACGATCCTCGGCGGAACGAGGCGATGTTCGCCGCGGTCGTCGCGGCGCTGCGGGGCGGCGCGGCGATCCTCATCTTTCCCGAGGGCGTGTCGCAGCCGCGCCCGACGCTCCTGCCTCTGAAGACGGGCGCCGCGCGCATCCTCCTTCAGGCGGAGGCGGTCCCGCCGCCGCCCGGGACGGTCCTTCTGCCCGTCGGCCTCGTCTTCGACCGGCCCGGCACGTTCCGCGAGGCGTCCGCGATCGTCGCGATCGGCCGGTCCGTGCCGACGGACGACTGCGTGGCGGGGTACGCGGCCGCGCCCGAGGAGGCCGCCCGCCAGCTTACCGCGCGCCTGGCGGACGCCCTCCGCGGGGAGCTGGTCGAGGCGGAAGACCAGCAGACGCTCGAGCTCCTCGGCGTCCTCGAGGGCGTGGTGCACCGGGCGGCGGGCCTGCCCCCGCCGGCCGAGCCCGCGGCGTCCCTCGCCTGGCGGCGCCGGACGATGGAGGCCGCGCGCGCGCTGGCGGCGCGCGCGCCCGAGCGGGTCACGGAGCTCCGGGAGCGGCTCGAGCGCTACCGGCGCCGGCTCGAGGAGACCGGGCTCACCGACGCGGAGCTCGGCAGCCCCTACACGCTGGGTGCGGTCCTCCGCTGGGCGGTCCGGAACGCCGTGCGGCTCGCCGTCAGCCTGCCGCTGGCGCTCCTTGGGATCGCGGCGCACGCGCTGCCGTACTGGCTCACGGACGTGGCCGCCCGGCGGCTCGGCACCACCGAGGAAGAGGCGGCGACCGACAAGATGGCGGTGGGCCTCGTGCTCTATCCCGTGTGCTGGGCGGTGGAGGCCTGGATTCCGTGGCGCCTCGCCGGCGGCGTCGGGGTCGTCCTGTGGGTGCTCCTCCTGGTGCCCTCGGGACTGGTCGCCCTCGCCTGGCGCGATCGGCTCGCCCGGGTCGCGCGACAGATCCGCGCGTTCCTCGGGTGGGCCGCCGACCGGCGGCTCCACCGGGATCTCCTGGCCGAGCGCGAAGCGCTCGCCCGGGAAGTGGCCGCGCTGTGACGACGTCCTGGCGGGAGTCGCCCCGGGTGGTGCTCGGGACCCTCACGGGGCTGAACGGCCTCAACTACGTGGACCGTTACGTGGGGGCGGCGACGCTCCCGCTCATCCTCGCCGCGTTCTCGCTCTCGGACGCCGCGGGTGGGTTCCTCCAGTCCGTGTTCATCGTCACGTATGCGCTCGTGTGCCCGATCATCGGGTGGCTCGGCGACCGCGGAAACCGGACGCGGCTCGCGGCCGCGGGGGTCTTCGTGTGGAGCGCCGCCACCGTCGCCTCGGGCCTCGCCCCCACGTACGCGGCGCTCCTCCTGGCGCGGGCGGTGGTGGGCGTGGGCGAGGCGAGCTACGCCGTGGTCACGCCGTCCCTCCTGTCGGACTGCTACCCGGCGGACCGGCGCGCGCGCGTCCTCGGGATCTTCTACGCCGCGATCCCCGTCGGCACGGCGCTCGGCTACATCCTCGGCGGGCTCGTCGGCGAGCGGGCCGGCTGGCGCCACGCCTTCTTCATCGCGGGCGCGCCGGGGCTCCTCCTCGCCTTCGTGCTGCTCGGGCTCCGCGAGCCGGTCCGCGGCGCCCACGACGCGCCGGGCGCGGCGCCGGCCACCGCGCCCGGCCTCAGGGCGTCGCTCCAGGCGCTCCTCGTGCGGCGGAGCTACGTCTACAACACGGCGGCGCAGGTGATCTACACCTTCGCGATGGGCGGGCTCGCGACCTGGATCCCGACGTACTTCGTCCGCGCGCGGGGGATCCCGCTCGCGACGGCGGCCTCGACCTTCGGGCTCCTCCTGGTGGTCGCGGGCTTCCTCGGGACGCTCCTCGGCGGTCGGCTCGGCGACGCCGTCGCGCGCCGCCGACCCGGCGGTCACTTCCTCGTCTCCGGCGTGACCCTCGTGGCCTCGATCGCGTTCACGGTGCCCGCGGTCCTGGCGCCGTCGCCTGTCGTGTTCTGGCCGGCGATGTTTCTCACGCTCCTCATGCTCTTCGTGAACATCGGGCCGCTCAACGCGGCGATGGCGAACGTCCTGCCCGCGGACCTCCGGGCGCGCGGGTTCGCGGCGACCACGATGGTGATGCATCTCCTCGGCGACGCCGCGTCCCCGTGGCTCATCGGCGTCGCGTCGGACGCGATCGGGCTCACGCTCCCCGTGCTGGTGACGGGCACGATGCTCGCCCTCGCGGGGGTCGTCCTCCTCGCCGGGCGCCGGGCGCTCGAGCAGGACCTGGCGGCGCTGGGCGCGCCGCCCGTGGCGGCGGGGCGGAGCCCCCTACACTAGCCCGGGCCCGTCGGCGGGGTGGCGGGGACCGCCGGCGCCCCGAAGTACCGCGTCACCGCCGCGTGCACCGGGATCGTGATCCCGCGGAGGGTGCGTCGCTTCGAGATCTTGGCGCACGGCCCGGACGCGCCCGCACAGGCGCGCCCCGCCGGGGCCTCGCCCGCCGCACGGGCCTCGCTACTGCGCCCAGCCGCCCCCGAGCGCTCGGTAGAGCTGGACGACGTTCAAGAGCTCGTCCCGCTGGGCCCGCGAGAGGTCCAGCTCCGCGGAGAAGAGCTGCCGCTCGTTGTCCAGGACCTCGAGGTAGTTGGTCACGCCCCCGTCGTAGCGGAGGTTCGAGAGCTTCGTGGCGTTCCGCAGCACCTGGACGAGGGTCTCCTGCTCCCGCCGGGCATCCTGCCGCTTGCGATACCCGACCAGGGAGTCGGACACCTCGCGGAGCGCCTGCTGGACGGTCTGCTGATAGCGAAGGACAGCTTCCTGGGCGCGCGCCTCCGCGGAGTCGACGCCGGCCCGGACGCGGCCCATGTTGAAGATCGGGACCGAGAGCGTGGGACCGATCCCGAAGAAGCCCATGGGGCCGAAGGACACGCTGTTCTGGACGCCTCCCGCCACGCCGATCGAGCCGAGGAGGAAGATACGCGGGAAGTAGTCGGACTTGGCCACCCCGATCCGCGCGTTGGCCGCGACCAGCTGCTGCTCGGCGAGGCGGATGTCGGGCCGCCGCTCCAGCAGGGCGGCCGGCAGGCCGGCGGGAACGGTGGGCCGGCGGATCTGCCCTTCCAGCCCTCGGCCGCGCAAGATCGATCCGGGGTTCCGGCCGATGAGCACGCTGATGAGGTTCTCCGTCTGCTCGATCTGCCGCTCGAAGTCCGGGATCTCCCGCAAGGCCCCCGAGAGCAGCGTCTCGGCCTGGTACACGTCCATCAGCGACACCACGCCGCCTTCCTCGCGGAGCTGGACGAGCCGCAGCGAGTCCTGGCGGAGCCCGACGGTCCGGCGGGCGATTTCCAGGCTGAGGTCCAGGGTGCGCAGCTGGAAGTACGCGATGGCCACGCTGGAGACCAGGTTGCTCAGGACCACGTGGCGGCCTTCCTCGGAGGCGAGCAGGTCGGCGCGGGCGGCCTCGGTGGCTCGGCGCCACCGGCCCCAGAAGTCGAGCTCGAAGGAGAGATTGACACCGCCCTGCGCGAGGAACGAGTTCTCGAGCGTGAACAGCGGCGGTCGGTCACCGAAGGTGGTCGCGAAGGGGGCCTCGGCCGTACCCTCGACGGTGGGGAACTGGTTCGACCGCGTGATGACCACCTGGGCCTGGGCGTCGAGGATGCGCGCCACGGCGAGCCGGAGGTCGTAGTTCTCGGCCAGCGCGGTCCGGATCAGCGTCTGGAGGACCTCGTCCTCGAAGAGCGTCCACCAGGCGACGTCGGCGAGCGACCCCGGCTCGGCCGGGCGCGGTGGGATCGAGCCCGCGGTAGAAGGACGGCAGCGGCACATCCGGCCGGCGATAGTCGGGCCCCATCGTGCACGCGGCGAGGACGATCGGGATCAGCGCCAGCAGGAGACCGCGTCTCACGGGTGCTCCCCCCGGAACGCCGCCTCCGCTGGCTCGGGCACGGGTTCCTTGCCGGGATCCTTCGCCCGCTTGTGGCGCCGCCCCAGCTGCTCCACGAAGGCGAAGTTGCCCGGAATGATGAACACGCCGAGGAACGTGGCGACCAGCATGCCCCAGAAGACCGCCGTGCCCATGACGTTCTGGGCGCCCGCGCCGGCCCCGCTCGCCCGCATGAGCGGGACCACGCCCAGGATGAAGGCGAAGGCGGTCATCAGGATGGGCCGGAAGCGCAGCCGGGCGGCCTCGAGCGCCGCCTCCTGCGCCGGCTTGCCCTCCTCGTGCCTCACCTTCGCCACCTCGACGATGAGGATCGCGTTCTTGGCCGCGAGACCGATGAGCATGATGAGCCCGACCTGGACGTACACGTTGTTGTCGAAGCCCGCGAGCCAGACGCCGAAGAAGGCGCCGAGCGCAACCAGCGGCGAGCCGAGGAGCACGGCCCACGGCAGGCGCCAGCTCTCGTACATCGCGGCCAGCAGGAGGAACACGAAGAGGATCGCCATGACGAAGGTCGGGCCCGCGGGCGGCGCCACCTTCTCCTGGTAGGAGAGCTTCGAGTAGGCGAAGCCCATCTCCTTCGGCATCGTCTTTCCGAACACGTCCTCGAGGGTGGCCAGCGCCTGGCCGGAGGTGAAGCCAGGGCCGGGCACGCCGCTGATCTCCACCGAGCGGAACAGATTGAAGCGGGTGGTGATCTCCGTGCTCGGCACTTCCCGGATCGTTAGCAGGGTCGAGAGCGGGATCATGGTGTTCGTGGTGTTGCTGCGCACGTAGATCTGTCCGATGTCGTCGGGCTTGCGGCGATAGTCGGCGTCCGCCTGGACGTAGACGCGGAACAGGCGCCCGAACCGGTTGAAGTCGTTCACGTAGGCACCGCCCAGCACGGCGGACATGGACTGGAACACGTCGTTGACGGGGATGCCGAGGGTGCGTGCCTTCTCCCGGTCGAGCTCCACCTTCACCTGGGGATAGTTCGGATCGAAGGAGGTGAACAGGTTGGCGAGCTGCGGACGCTGGCGCGCCTCGGTCAGGAAGGCGCGCGACTGGACGCCGAGGTCGTCGACGCTCAAGGTGCCGCTCCGGTCCTGGAGCAGGAAGTTGAAGCCGGCCGAGGCGCCGAAGCCGGCGATCGTGGGGATGTTGAAGGGGAAGATGACCGCCTCCGGGATCGCCGCGAACTGCGGGGCGAGGTGTCTGATGATCCCCTTCACGTGCAAGGCCTCGCCGTGGCGCTCCTCCCAGTCCTTGAGCCGGATCAGGATGGTCCCGAAGTTCGGCTGGTAGGTATTCGTCACGAGCCCGAACCCGCCGATCGTCGTATAGGCGTCGACGCCCTCCGTCTTCCCGACGATCTGCTCGACCCGGGTCAGGATGGCGGCCGTCCGCTCGAGGGACGCGCCGGGCGGGAGCGTCACGTTGACACCGAGGAGCCCCTGATCCTCATCGGGGATGAACCCGGCGGGAAGTCTCTTGCCGAAGAATCCGGCGCCCACGACCACGACCCCGATGAGCAGGATCGTCAGCACGGCGCGCCGGACGAGCAGCCGGGTCACCCCGATGTAGCCGTTGGTCGCCCGGTCGAATACCCAGTTGAACCCCCGGAAGAACATCCCGAGCGGCCCCCGCCCGGGCCCGTGGCCCGGCTTCAGGAGCAGCACGGAAAGGGCGGGCGAGAGGGACAGGGCGCTGAAGGCCGAGAGCAGCACGGAGATGGCGATGGTCAGCGCGAACTGCTGGTACATCCGGCCGGTGAGGCCCCCGAGGAACGCGACAGGCACGAACACGGCCGAGAGGATGAGGGCAATCCCCACGACCGGGCCCGACACCTCCTTCATGGCCTGGATCGTCGCCGCTCGCGGGTCGAGCCCGCGCTCCATGTGATGGATCACGGCCTCCACCACGACGATGGCGTCGTCCACGACGATGCCGATGGCCAGCACGAGCCCGAACATCGAGAGCGTGTTGACCGAGAAGCCGAGCATCGGGAAGAAGATGAAGGTGCCGATGATCGAGACGGGCACGGTCAGGAGCGGGATGATCGTCGCCCGCACGTTCTGGAGGAAGATGAACACCACGAGCGTGACCAGGATCAGCGCCTCGATGAAGGTGTGCACGATCGATTCGATCGAGGCCTCGACGGCCGGCGTCGTGTCGTAGACGATCTTGTAGTCCATGTCGGGCGGGAAGAGCGTCTTGGCCCGCGCCATGGTTTCGTAGATCTGCTTCGCCGCCTCGAGCTGATTCGCCCCCGGGAGGAGGTAAACGGCCATCGCTCCGGCCGGCTTGCCGTCCAGCCGGCCGAACGAGTTGTAGTCCTGGGAGCCGAGCTCCGCCCGGCCCACGTCCTTGATCCGGACCTGGGCGGCGGTGGCGGTGCCCCGGATGATGATGTTCTCGAACTCCTCCGTGGTGATCAGGCGGCCCGGCGCGGCCACGGTGTAGGTGAACTGCTGGTCCTTGGGGGAGGGCGCGCCGCCGACCCGCCCGGCGGGCGCCTGGAGGTTCTGCTCCTTGATCGCCGAGATCACGTCGGCCGGCGTCAGCCCGAGCTTGGCCAGCTTGTTGGGCTCGAGCCAGACGCGCATGCCGTAGTCGGTGCCGCCGAAGAGATCGACCTGGGCGATCCCGGGGATGCGGAGGATCTGGTCCCGCAGGTTGATACCGGCGTAGTTGATCAGGAAGTTCGCGTCGTAGCTCAGCCCCGGCGAGTAGACCGAGATGACCATCAAGATGCTGGGGCTCTGCTTCTTGACGGTGACCCCCTGCTGGATCACCTCCTGCGGGAGCCGCGCCTGGGCCACCGTGACCCGGTTCTGCGTGAGGACGTTGGCGGTGTCCTGGTCGACGCCGACCTCGAAGCTGACGTCGAGCAGCATGCGGCCGTCGCTCGTGTTCGACGACTGCATGTAGATCATCTTGTCGACGCCGTTGACCTCCTGCTCGATCGGGGTGGCGACCGACTGCTCCACCGCGACCGCCGAGGCGCCCGGGTAGGTCGCCGTGACGCGGATGGACGGCGGGGCCAGGAAGGGGTACTGCTCGAAGGCGAGCTTGAGGAGCGAGGAGGTCCCCAGCAACACGGTCAGGATCGCGATGACGATCGCGACGATCGGACGGCCGATGAAGAACTGCGCCATCGGGCCTAGCCGCCGCCCGGTGACTTGGCCGCGGGCGCCTTCGGCGGTGCGGTCGGCGGCGCGGCGTCGCTAGCGGCGGGCGCTGCCGCCGGAGCCGGCCCCGCCGGCGGCGCGCCGGCGGCGGGTGGCGCCCCGGCCGGCGGGGCCATCTCGGGCTTCACCTGCATCCCGGGCCGGACTTTCTGGAGGCCCTCGACGATCACGCGCTCCCCGCCCTCCAGCCCGCGCGTCACGATGATGAGGTCCCCGATGCGCTCGTTCAGGGTCACGCTCCGGAGCGCGACCTTGTCGCCCTGGTCGACCACCAGAACGGACTTCTGCCCCTGGGTCTCCGTGATGGCGCGCTGGGGGACGAGGACGGCGTTCTGGCGCTCCTCGACGACGGCGCGCACTCGTCCGAACTGCCCCGGCCGCAGGAGCTTCTCGGGATTGGGGAACAGCGCCTCGAAGACGATCGTGCCGGTCTTGGGGTCGACGGTCCGGTCGAGCGTGGTCACCCGACCCTTGTGCGGGTGGAGCGTGCCGTCGGCCAGGACCAGCTCGAGCTGCACGGGCTCGCCGGCGGCCGAGCGGCCCGCGGCGCGCCGGGCGAACCGGAGGTAGTCCGCCTCGCTCACGGTCGTGGTGGCCTTGATCGGATCGACGGTGGACATCGTGGCCAGCAGCGTCGGCTCACCCCGGCCGACGAGGTTGCCCTCGTCCACGTCGAGCCGCCCGATGATCCCGCTCACCGGGGCGCGGATGGTCGTGTAGGCGAGATCGAGCTCGGCCTGCGTGACGGCGGCGCGCGCCGACTCGACAGCGGCCTGCGCCTGCTGTATCCCGATCCGCTGGGAGAGCTTGGTGTCCTTGAGGGCGGCTTCCGACGCGACCACGCCCGCGCTGGCCACCTGCTCCGCCGCGAGGGCGTTGTCGAGGTCGACCTGCGGCACGGCCTTCGCCTGGGCGAGGGGCTTCAGCCGGGCGACGTCGAGCTTGGCCTTCGCGAGAGCGGCCTTGTGCTGCTCGAGTTGGGCGGCAGCCCGTTCGACCTCGACTGACTCCTGCGCCTTGGCGAGTTCGGCCTGCGCCTTGCCGAGCTGGGCGCGCGCGCTCTGGAGCGTCGCCTCGTACTGCGTCTTCTGGATCTCGAAGAGGATCTGGCCCTCCTTGACCTCGGCGCCCTCCTTGAAGCGCACGTGCTCGAGCACGCCCTGGATGCGCGCGCGGAGCTCGACCGTCTGGACGGCGTCGGTCTGCGCCACGAACTCCGCCACGATCGGGACCGTCTTCTTGACGACCTCCGCCACGACGACCGCCGGGGGCGGCGGGGCCGGGGGCGCGGCCTCCTTCGCCTTCGTGCGGTCGCAGGTGGTGAGCGCGGGGAGGAGCGCGCCGAGGGCCAGGAGGCCCATGAAGACCACCGAGCCGTTACGGCGCGGGGGCTTGGGGCGGATCCGGCGCTTCCAGCGGGGTGGGGCTGTCGCAGTCTTCCGCACGCGTCGCTCTATCATGTCGCGCTCCCGGGGGTGATCTCGCGCACCCTTGGAGTCGGTGTCAGCAGTCGTTCGCGGGCCTGGTGCCGGCGTCCGCACCGGCCCCCGCACGCAGTGCCGGCGGGGATCATCCCGGCAAGATGCATTCCATGGGCACCATATCCTGAAACCACCCGCCAATAAAGGGCACCCGGCCCGCCGCCGCCGGCGGGGGACCGGGCCGCTGCCGCCGCGGACGGCGGAGGGCCGTCGCATCCGGCGGCCGGGCGCGGGTGCTTCGTGGCATGCGGGCCCTGGGGGCCCGGGTTAGACTGCGCCCCGATGATGGCAGCCGGCGTGCGTCTGTCCGGGCGAGTGGCCGTGGGTCGAATGGCCCCGGGGCGGACCGCGGGACAATTTGTCGCCCCGCGCGCGAGGCGCGGCGCCCGTTGAGCGCGGCACCGAGGTGAGCGTCGGGCGGATCGCCGTGCTCGGCGCCGGCCTGACGGGCGCCGCGACCGCCCTCGAGCTCGCCCGGCAGGGCCGGGACGTCGACCTCTACGACGAGACCCCCCAGCCCGTCAGCCGGGCGAGCCAGAGCAACGAGGGGAAGATCCACCTGGGGCTCGTCTACGCCCACGATCCGTCGGCACGCTCCGCCCAGACGATGATCACGGGCGCCGTGCACTTCCTCTGGTGCCTTCGCCGCTGGGTCGACCTCCCCCCGGACGACCTGCCGGTCTCGACGCCCTTCTACTACGCCGTGCACCAGGGGTCGATGGTCGACGTCGAGACGCTCGAGGCCCACTATCACCGGTGCGCGCGGCTGTTCGCCGACGCATCCGCGGCAACGGGGCTCGCGTATCTCGGCGCGGACCGCGCGCTCCTCGCGGAGCGGTGCTCGCCTGGCGAGACGGCGCGGATCGTCTCCCGCGACCACTGCGTGGCCGCGTTCCGGACCTCCGAGCGGGCCGTCGATCCGCGGGCCATCGCGCAGCGGGTTCGGGAGGCGCTCGCCGCGTCGTCGCGCGTCCGGTTCCACGGCTCGACGGAGATCTGCGGGATCGCCTGGACCGACGACCGCCGCCTCCGCGTGGCGTGCCGCCACGAGGGCCACGACCGCGCCGAGACGTACGACCACGTGGTCAACGCGCTCTGGCAGGGGCGGCTCGCGATCGACGCGAGCCTCGGCCTCGCGCCCGCCCGGGAGTGGCTCTACCGGTACAAGATCGGCGGCTGGCTGCCGGGCGCTGCGGCGGCCGGCGCGGTGCCGTCCCTGACCTTCGTGCTCGGGCCGTTCGGGGACATCGTCGACTTCGGCGCGCGCGGGGTCTATTTCTCCTGGTATCCGACGGGCATGGTCGGCTCGTCCCGCGCGCTCCGGCCGCCGGACTGGGAGGCGTCGCTCGGGCTCGCGGACCGGCGCGCCATCCTCCGGCGGAGCTACGAGGCGGTCGCGGCGCGCTGCCCGGCGCTCCGCGCCCGCGGCTTCGCCGAGGCCCGTGTGGACCCCGTGGGCGGCGTCATCTTCGCCTGGGGCGCGACCGACATCCACGCGCCCGACAGCCGCCTCCACACGCGGCACGAGATCGGGATCCACTCGGTCGAGAGCTACCACTCGGTGAACACGGGCAAGTACACGATGGCCCCCTACCTCGGCTACAAGACCGCTGAGCGCATCCTCGGGCGCGCCTGAGAGCCGCCGAGGGGCGCACGCCGCGCGCGGTGGCCCCTGAGCCGAGTCCGCCGCGGATCGATTCGCGCCGACTTCTCGACCCCGGCATGCTAACGTGCCGCACGGACGGCCAGAGGCTCTGGAGCGGAGCGCGCGAACGACTGACACCCATGCGAGAAAGAAGGGGCCGATGATGCGTCGCAGGGCGGTGACATGGACACTCGCGATGACCTTCATCGCATTCGGCGTGACCACCCCCGCGCTGGGCCAGGCCTCGAAGGTCCAGGGAACCGTCACGGTGGGCAAGACCAAGGTGACCATCGCGAGCGCGATGGCGGTCGGCTACAAGGCGCCGAACGGGCAGCTGATCTCAGTCCTGCTGTCGGACAAGCCCGCCAACGCGAAGGAGTTCGCGACCGACACCCGCATCGGCCCCGGCGAGAGCTACGTGGCGGGCATCTTCGAAGGGGCCTGGAAGAGCCAGCACGGCGGCAAGCGATTCTCGGGGTTCACGTTCACGATCGGGCCCAAGGGCACCTTGGTGACCGACGAGTTCCTCGTCGGCGGTCAGAACAACGCGTTCTCGATCGGGACCGATGAGTTCGTCCTCGAGCTCAAGTCGACCGCGCCGCGCCTCGTCGGCTCGATCAAGACGAAGAAGCCGGCCGTTGACATCGGGGGCGGGCGCACGGCCGGCCTGGATGCGACGTTCGACGTCGCGGTCGGAGCGCCGGGCAAGTAGCGGGCCGGGACTAGGCGCCCGGGGCGCAGAGCGCCTTCGCGACCCCACCGGAGCTGACCGGCAACGACGGCGGGGTCGCTCGGGCGGCCGAGCAACATGTGGCGCCGGGAGGCCGGACCGCGCAGCCCCGCCCACCGGACTCGGAAGCTGCTGCTCCCGGTGGGCCTGCCGCGACTCCCTGACTACCTCGAGCTGCCACCCCGGGTCGGAGTCGAGAGCGTGAAGCAACCCGACACTTGGGGTCTCGGGCGGTTCCCGTTCACCGCTTTCCGTAGTCCGTGAAAACGTAGTCCCGCGCCTTCACGATCGTGTGGCACCCGAGCCCGCACTTGGCGTCGTTCCCCTGCGGCGGCTCGTCGGCCGTGGTGAAGGGCGTGAACGTATCGGACGCGGCGACATACTTGAAGGCCGCCCATCCCCATCCGCCGCTGTCCGCGAACCGCTTGCTATCCTTCACCATGAAATCGACGTCGTGCAGGGTTCCCGGCACCATCGTGGTGGGGAACGTCTCGTGCTTCTTCGGGTTCCAGTGGATCTTCGCCATCTTGGAGCCGTCGGGGAACGGCTTGCCGTTGCCGGGAATGCCGGACTGGTACGCCTTGATCATCACGGGATTGGCGAGGATCACGGACATCAGCTTCTCGTTCTGACTGATGGCGACCGTCTGCCAGCCTTCGTATCCCCTGAACTCGGAGAACGCGAGCCCATTCGGCACTCGCACGGTGTACTTGGCCTGACCGGCGTCCTGCGCGGAAATGGCCCGGCCGCCCAGGACGGCCAGCACTGCAACAGCTAGCGAGGCCACAACGATCACGCCCGCCGGGATCCGTCTGCTCTTCATCGCCACTCCCCCTCGTTGCCTGCTGGTTGCCGGCTACCGCAAGGATCTGAACGATCGGACTGCGAAGTGCCGGCTCTTGTCGCCCTCCGGGAAGTTGATCAGGTTGCGAGAGGCGGGTCAACCTGGCCGGCCCCCGATGCTGGGGAAGCTGGCCGGGCCGCTCAGGATCAGCGTGTGCGATTTCTTTCCGATGGGGAGCGCGAAGCGCCGACCGCCCACGAAGCGGAGGTGACCCGTGGCCAAGTGAGGGGAAACGCGACCGAGCCGGAGCACCCGGAAACCGCGGACCTCTATTCGGCATTGCAGCGGGAGCGTGGGCGATTCGGTCGACGTGGTGCCGCGCCATGGTTCCCGCTGCGGCCGCGGCGCGGGCCGGGGGTGACGGGGGCGGGCGCCGGGACCGAGAAAGGTGCCTGGTGAGTCCTGCGCTCGCGCGGGCTAGTTGGAGATGATCGCCTCGACTCGCCGGTTCTTCGCCCGGCCGGCCGGGTCGTCCGACCCGTCTGGCTTCCGGTTCGGCACGACGGGCCGCGTCCCGCCGAACCCTTCGACCGAGATCCGATCGGGCTGCATCCCTTGCTTGGCGAGCTCCTTGGCGACCGCGTCCGCCCGGTTCTTCGACAGCGTGAGGTTATATGCGGGCGCGCCGACGTTGTCGGTGTGGCCCTCGAGCTTGATCTTGCGATTCGCGGCGCGGGGCTGGTTCAGGACCTTGGCCATCTGATCGAGCACCTGCTGCGCCGGCGCGTCGAGGTCGGCCCGGTCGAAGGCGAAGAACGTGTTCGGCATGGTGATGACGAGGCCGCGCGGGGTCTCCGTGATCTCGGGGCCGTCGATGCCGACGCCGGCCCCGCGGGTGACGCCCTGCCGGCGCAGCTCCCCGGCGAGCTCCTGGTTCGTGAAGGGCTTGGCCGCCGACGTGGCGCAGCCCGCGCCCAGGAGGATGACGCCCACCATGATCCAGCCGATCGGTCTCATATGTCCCAGCCCTCCTCGCGGAGTCCAGCTCCATGCGCGGACGTGGCTCGCGGCGCCGTTCGGGTCGACGCCGGCCCGATCATAGGCGGGGGGGCGGCTGGGGCGCAACTTTTGTCGTCGCGCGGGCCCGCGCGGAGCGGCCTCGTGACGCCCCGGCTCGTCCTGGCCACGGCGGCTCCGGCAAGGTCCGCGCGTTCGCGCGCCTCCGGGCCGGCCTCGGGTACACGGTCCAGTCGATGGCCGACGCACTTCATCGGCACGCTCGTGGCGCACGCTCGTCGACTCGCCGCGGACTGTGCCCGTTCTGTGCTCCTTCTCGCCGGGAACGGCACCACCACGGGTTGCCGGGTTGCCGGCCGGCGGACTCCCCAGTGTGAAGCACGGCCAGCTTCTTCACGCCCTCCACGAGGTCGGACCGCGCCACGATCGCGTGGCGCCGGTACACGCTCTCGGTCTTGTGCCCGGTGAGCTTCACCGCGGCCGACCGCGGGATCCGGTCCGCTCCAGGTTCGGGACCGACGCGGGGCACCCCATTCCAGGCTGTCGACTGCCCCCGGAGCCCCTGCCCGGGCCGGGGGCCACTGGACTAGCCGAACGGCAGCGCGGCCGCGCCGTTTTCCCGGCGGTCCCGTCCGAGCCGGTGAAGGTGCAGGATCTTGCCCGAGGACAGCGCCAGCGGCGGCGCCCGCTCGATGCCCAGGAATCCCGGGGTGCGCCACTGGTGTGCCATCACGCGCCCGGCCTCGGTGCCGCTACCGATGGCCGTGAGGAAAGCGTCGATGACCGCACCCGGCTCGACCGGGCCGACCGCGGGATCCACCCGGAGCTGCAGCCGGGCCCGACCATCGGCGTCCTCGTCCTCGATGAGCTGGTAGTGGACCGGGCCCCCGCCGAAGCGCGAGGGGAGGACCTCTTCCAGCACGCGGACCACGGCCGTGTCCTGGAACGTCATGCCCCCCGCGGTGAGCTTGTCGTAGCCCCTGATGGACTCGACGTGGGTCGGCCAGCCCAGATCGTCCAGCGGGCAGCCACACGCCCGGCGCACGAGGTCGCCCCGGTCGCCGAGCGCCACGTTCAGGAGCGTCAGCGGAGCGGTCGGGCGAAGGGTGGTGAGGAGCAGGGCGTTGGGCGGCATCCCGTTGCGGGGTCCCTCCGGTCCGGCCTGGATCAGCGCGTGGAGATCGTGCAGGAGGTGCACGTCGTCGGGCGCCGCCGGCGACAGGCATCCGTGACCGATGGCGTCGGCCTCGGCGGTCCCGTAGATCGGGAAGGCCTGGCCCCCGGCCCGCCGCACGGCAGCCAGGCGCGCCGCCGTCACGGGCTCGCCGCCCACGGTGAACTGCGCTCCGCGGAGGTCCAGACCGGCGGCAAGGGCCGCGCCGCACAGAACGGCGGCGGAGCTGGTGAAGGTGAGCACGTGCGGGGTGGCGCCCGCTGCGAGGACGTCGCGGATCCAGCGGACGATTGGCCAGGGATCGGCGAGCGGCACGTGCTGCGGGGTGGGCAGCCGGCGCCCGGCCAGCCAGCCGCCCGCGCGAAGCACGCGGGCGCTCCAGCGGTACCGTGGATGCAGCCGCCCGTCGGCCATGTCGACCTGCGTGAACCAGCGCTCCGGCCCGTGGCCGAAAGCGGCGTACTCCAGCAGCCGGGCGATCGCCACGCCGCCGGGCACGTGCCAGCTCGCCTTGCGCCAGCTCGCGCCGCCGCGGGCCTCCATCGCCAGGCGCAGGTCCACGGCACAGTCCCGGAGGTACGCGAGATCGACCGGCACGATGGTTTCCACGCTGCGGCTGGCGCTGGTCTGGATGGTGAAGTGGCCCGCGGGGCCCGCGGCGCGAAGGTCGCCTGGTCGGAGGGCCACCACGCGGCCGCCCCGGACCAGCGGCGTCCGGCCCTTGAACTCGTCCGCGGAGAGGTAGACCCCGTGGCGAGCCAGCACGCGGAGCGTGGACTCGACGCCCTCCCGCTGGACGAGCGCCGTGAGGTCGCCTTCGTCGCAGCCCGCCAGGTCGAGGAGCCGCCGATAGGGGCCCGGGGGCCGGGCACGGAGGAGCCGCCGGAGCAGCGCGAGGAGCGCGTCCTCGCGCCGCTCTAGGCGGTAACGGAGCGTAGCGTGCGCTTCCTCGGTCGAGACCGGGCGGCGGAGGTACGCGGGCAGATCCCGGAGAAAGCGGACGCCGGACCGGAGATCCTCCCGCGACACCGCAGCGGCCAGGCGCGTCCACATGAGCGGGGCTCCGGGTCGAGTCTACTGTGTCGCCGGCGCATCCCCTCCGCTCCGGTCCGCCACGCCGGAGGTGCCGACGGTCGGGACCGGCGCGGCGCGAACGGTCGTCGGCCCGGAACCCTGGCGGCCCGGCGGGCCCGCTCGTCGCGGGCATCGTGGCGAACTGGTGGCGGGGCTTCCCGGTCATCGGTGTGTCGTGCCTGGCCCCAATGCAGGCGATCCCCGGCGAGTTCTACGAAGCCGCCGCCGTCGACGGCGCCAGTCACTTCCGCCGGTTCTCGCACATCAGGCTGCCCGGCCGTCGCCACGTAGTTGGTGCCGGGAGGGGGAATCGAACCCCCACGGGCTTGCGCCCACCAGATTTTGAGTCTGGCGCGTCTGCCTAGTTCCGCCATCCCGGCAAGTGCTCCCGAGTCTAGGGGTGGCCTCCCGGGGGGTCAAGAATTGGGCGACGGCGGACTGGTCGCCGGCGCGGAACCCCGCGTGGAAGCGGCCCGTTCGGGCCCCGCGCCTTGACAAGGGCGCGACGCGCACGGTACCGTCCATGGTCTACGGGGCTGTAGCTCAGCTGGGAGAGCACGAGGCTGGCAGTCTCGGGGTCAGGGGTTCGATCCCCCTCAGCTCCACCATTCGAATCCGCGGGGTTGGGCACCGGTCCCACCCCGCGGATTCTCTGTTTCGGGGTTCTGATTGCGCGGGGGTTGCGGATGGTTGCGCCATCCGTATGGCTTCGACGGCGTCGAGCCCGTCGACGGCGGCCTTGCTCGCCCCCGGGACGAGCTTCCCGTAGATGTCGACGGTCACCTTGATCGAGTGGTGGCCCGTCTGCTCCTTCATCTAGGCGAGGGACTCCCCGTTCTGGATGACCCGCGCGGCGAAGGTGTGCCGGAGGTCATGGAAGCGGATGCGCCGGAGACCCGCCTTGGTGAGCAGGCGGTGGAAGACGTGGCGCTCGAAGCCGGACTTCCAGATCGGCCCGCCATCCTGGTTGCAGAAGACCCACTCCGGGACCTGGCGCCAGCCCCTGGCGAGGGCCTCCTTCTCCCGCGCCATATGCCTCGCCGGGCCGAGGACCCTCATTGACTATGTGAGTACGTGGTCATATACTATCGGTAGGAGGATTTCAATGATGACGACCGCGACCGGCACGAGGTTCCTCGTCCTGGACACGTTCCGCGCTGAGCGGGATGGCTGCCTGGCCTACCTCGTCGTGGACGAGGCGAGCCGCACCGCTCTGGCGATTGACCCGCGCCTGGATCAGGTCGACGAGATCCTCGGGACCCTGGCGACCCGCGAGGTCCGCCTGACCCATGTGCTCGATACCCACACGCATGCCGACCACCTCTCGGGGGTGCGCCGCCTCGCCCAGCGGACCGGCGCCACCGTGCTCGCGCACACGGCCTCGAAGCTCAAGCAGCCGGCGCGGCGCATCACTGGCGGCGCGACCTTCGAGCTCGGCACGACGACGGTGACCATCTTGGACGCCCCGGGCCACACGCCCGACTCCCTCGCCATCCTCGTGGACGGCCACCTGTTCACGGGCGACGCCCTCTTCGCCGGCGGCGCCGGCCGGACCGACTTCATGGGCGGGAGCGCCTCGGATCTCTTCGATACGCTTCGGGGCTTCGAGGCCCTCCCGGACGACACGGTGGTCCACCCCGGCCACGACTACGTCGGCCGTCCGGTGACCACGATCGGCGACGAGAAGACCGGGAATCCCCTCCTGCGCGAGCACGACCGCGGGGCCTTCGTGGCTCGCCTCTCCGGCAGGGCGGTGCCGCCGGCCAACATGGCCGCGATCCTCCGGCACAACCTCGGCGAGGTTGAGACGCCCACCATCGCGCCCCGGGAGCTGCACGCGCTTCGCGCGCAGACGTCGGAGCCGTCTGGGCCAGTGGTCCTCGACGTGCGAAGCGCGCTGGAGTTCGAGGGCGAACGGATCGAGGGCGCGCGTCTCCTTCCGCTGGATGAACTCGAAGGCCGACTCGACGAGATACCGGAGCAGGCCGAGGTCATCGTGGTGTGCCGCACGGGCGTGCGCGCGACGATCGCGGCCGAGGTGTTGGCTCGGGCGGGGCGCCGACCGCGCGTGCTCGAGGGGGGCATGATGGCCTGGCGTCGGGCCCGGCTCCCCGTGCGTGAGGGCCCGAAGCGCCTTCCCGTCGATCGCCAGGTGCAGCTGATCGCCGGGGGCATGGTACTCACCGGCCTCGCCCTCGGGACGCTCGTCAATCCCTGGTTCCTGGGCATCTCGGCGTTCTTCGGTGCTGGGCTGACGTTCGCCGGGGCGACCGGTACCTGCGGCCTGGCGCTCCTCCTGCTGAGGATGCCGTGGAATCGGCCGCGGCCGGTCCCATCCGCCGGACCCGCGGCGGTCTGCGCCACGGGTGGCGGGACGACCGCCCCCTGTGCGGCGCCGACCGATCCAAGGATCTGACCGTGCCCCGGAAGTCTGCCAAGGCGACGCTCTCGCGTGAGGCGCTCGAGATCCTCGCGCGGCGTTTTCGAGCGCTCGGCGACGCGACACGTCTGGCGTTGCTCCAGGCCCTGTTCCGCCAGGAGCGCACGGTCCAGGAGCTGTGCGCGCTGGCCGATACGACCCAAGCCAATGCGAGCAAGCACTTGGCGCTGCTCTTCGAGCAGGGCCTCGTGGCGCGCCGGCGGGACGGCCTGTTCACTCGCTACCGGATCGCGGACCCCACGCTCGAGCAGCTCTGTCGTCTCGTGTGCGGATCGCTGGCCGAGCGACACGAGGTCATGCGCACGCACCTCGCGTCCTAGCGCCATGGCCGCCCGCTCAAGGCTGAAACACGGCGCGAGGCCTGATGGATAGCTCCTCGTGCGCTTCTTGCGCTCGTTTCGTGCCGATCCTAGGCCGCATGGGCAATGCCGCGAACCGGGACGGTCAGCGCCCGGGCCGCCACCGGGCGTGTTGGGGGAACCGAAGGCCGGTAGTGCTGCGCCGGTCCACCACGCACGGAGGGGTTACGGTGGCGCGACGCCGCCCTTCCGGTTGCGGCGGGGTTGCGGGGCCTGCCACCCCTTCCTACGGTTTGCCGAGGGGCGCGTCTTAGCCTGCGTGGACTTCAAAGCTGGGGGTGGGCCTGGCAGTCTCGGGTCAGGGGTTCGATCCCCCTCAGCTCCACCATTCGAATCCGCGGGGTTGGGCACCGGTCCCACCCCGCGGATTCTGCGTTTCGAGGGCCGCCCGCCCCGGTCCGCGGGCGGGGTGGCGCCTACGCGCGGCCCCGCACGAGGGCGAGCAGCCGGTCGAGCACGCGCTCCCCGTCGGCGCGGAGGCCGTTGTGCTCGTACTCGTCCGTGATCCACGGACGGAGTCCCCGGATGAGGCGCGCGGTTTCCATGGCGTACTCACGCTCCACGTACACGTCGTTGACGTAGATCGTCGCCGCGACGGGGACCTCGTTGGCGCGGAGCCGATCCGCGTCGTAGAGCCGGGGCCACGGGTGCTCGGCGAGGAGCTCGGCCGCGGCCCGGTGCGGCCGGAGCCGCCCGTACTCCTCCCACATCCACGGGAAGACCTGCTCGGCGGTGAAGAATCCCTCCGCGTCCACCTCGGCGGGCAGCGTGCGGGCCGACGACCAGCGGGTCGGGAAGCCGTCGGCGTAGCTCGACTCGTGGAGCGTGGCGTAGATGGGGTTCCGGCCCCAGCGCACGCCGGCCTCGGCGTCGTAGAGGAACGCCGGCGAGCCGAAGGGGAGCTCGATCACGTGGTGGAGGAGCTCCCAGCCCGCGCTGTCGCCGAGCCACATCCCCAGCTGGCGGAACCGGCGCGGCGTGAGCCGCTCGCCCGACGGGAGGCGCACGTCTTCCGCCGCGAGCCGCGCCAGGATCTCGCGGACGCGGGCGCGGTCGCCCGGATAGCGCGCGAAGTACGCGTGGTTCTTCTCGACGAGCCGGCCCGCCGTCGCGCCGTACACGTCGTCGGGCGGGCGCCCCACCGGCGAGAGCCCTCCCGTGATGAGCGCCTCGGCGAGCCCCTCGGGCGCGATCGAGAGGTAGGTCATCGTGGTGAAGCCGCCGAAGCTCTGGCCGAGGACGCTCCAGCGCGGGACGCCGAGCTCCCGCCGGATGTGCTCCGCGTCGCGGACGATGGCGTCGGCCCGGAAGTGCGTGAGGTACCGGGCCTGCTCCTCCGCGGTCCGGCCGGGAAGCTCGGGCCCGACCGGCGTGGAGCGCCCCGTGCCGCGCTGGTCGAGGAGCAGGACCCGGTAGTCCTGGAGGGCCCGCTTCATCCAGCCGGACGGCGGGCTCGTCGGGCGCGTGGCCTCGATGCCCGGGCCGCCCTGGAGGAAGACGAGGTACGGCCGGGCGGCGCCGTCCGGCGCGGCGACCTCGCGCGTGAACACGGTGATCCGCGGCCCGTCCGGGCGGGCGTGGTCGAGCGGGATCGCGTGCTCGCGCTCCGTCAGGAGGGCGCCAGGGACGCGGTAGGTGACGCTCATCGGGTCGACTCCTCGCGTGAGTGCGGTGTGACGATGGAAGCCGGGCCGGCACGTCGGCCGGCCCGCGCCCCGGCGGCGCGGTCTCGGACGATCTCCTCGCTCATCGGCCCAGCTTAGCCGATCGGTGACGCCGCGCCGCGGCCGGCGCCCATTGACGGCGGCGGGCGGCGATGGTCTGCTCCCTGCCGGGCCGGCCGGCGGCGGCCCGGGCGCGGGCGCTCATCTCGGCGGCCCACGCCCGACCCCTCGCGCGAGGAGAGATCGGCATGACCCGCACCCTCGGCTGGCTCCTCATCGGCGGCGGCGTGTTCGCCGTGCTCTTTCCCCTCGTCTCGTGGATGCGCGCGCGCGCGAGCCGCAGCTGGCCCGGCGTCAGCGGGCGTATCATCGAGTCCACCCTGGACGTGGAGCCCCGGGCCGGCAAGAGCGACAGCTACATGCCGCGCATCCGGTACGAGTACGCGGTGAAGGGTGAGACCTACGAGAGCAGCCAGCTGAACTTCTGGGGCTCGATGGGAGGCAGCCGGGCGGTTGCCGAGCGGACGACGGCGCGCTACCCCGCGGGCGCCACGGTGACCGTCTACTACAACCCCGAGAGCCCGTCCGAGGCCGTCCTCGATCGGGCCTTCTCGCCCCTCGTCCTGGTCCTGCCTCCGATCGGCGTCGTGCTGGCCGGGTTCGGTTACACCCTGCTCCAGCGATAACGTCGGCCCCGCCGGGGTGGGGCCGCGCGCCGCCGTTCGGTCCCCAGCCGGAGCCCGCCCTCGCGCCCCGGCGCGCTTGACCCCCTCCGGCCCTTTCGCTAGGCTCGGGCCGGTTCGACGAGCGCGCGCGTCGCCCACGGGAGCCGCCCATGCCGCGATACACGATCAAGAGCCCGCAGGTCATTCACGAGACCGTCGACGCCGAGGCCGTGATCGTGAACCTCGAGACCGGCAACTACTACATGCTGAAGGAGACCGGCGAGCGCATCTGGGCGGCCCTCGCGCGCGGCGCGTCGGTCCGCAACATCGTCGACGAGCTGGGCGGGGCCGCGGACGGCACCGACGGTGTGCTGGAGGCCACGGTATCGGCCTTCCTCGGCGAGCTCCTCGAAGAGGGGCTGATCGTACCCGCGCCCGAGGCGGCGGACGCGCCGCGCGCCGCGGGCGCGCCAGCGGGGGCGGGCCGGGGCACCCCGGTTCCGCCGCCCGTCCTCCAGAAGTTCCAGGACATGAAGGAGCTCATCCTCCTGGACCCCGTGCACGAGGTCCACGAGGACCTCGGCTGGCCTCATCCGAGGCCCGCGGGCTGACCGCGTGAGCGCGGCGCCCCCCCTGGCCGGCGCCGCCGCGCGCGCGTGCGCGGTCGAGATGGAGGCGGCCTTCGAGGCCGCCGCGATCGCGGCGGGCGGGGTGGTCCTGCGCCACTACCTGATCGCCGGCCTGTCGGTGACGCTCCGCTTCGCGGGGCCCGCGCTGGTCGACCGGCTCACGGCGGCGCTCGAGCATCACCCGCGCGGGCGGCCCGGCGCGCCCGGGCTCACGGTCTCGCTCTGGGACACGGCGTCCACCGGCGTGCCGCCGCCGCGATTTCCCGCCGACGCCATCGACGGCGGGACGAGCGCCGCCGCGCGGTCGGGGGCGGCGCCCACCGTGCGGCTCAAGTACCGGGCGGAGCAGCGGAGCCTCTCCGTCCTCGACCGGGCCACCGACCGCGCGGTCTTCGGCGCCGCCGCCGCCGCCGGCCTCCCCTACTGGGAGACCGGCACGCCGCTGCGCGTGATCCTCCACTGGTGGATGGCCGACCACGGCCGGCAGCTCGTGCACGCGGCGGCGGTCGGCACCGCGGACCGGGGGCTCCTGCTGGTGGGCCGGGCCGGGTCGGGCAAGTCGTCCACCGCGCTCGCCTGTCTCGGCTCCCGGCTCCGCTACGCGGGCGACGACTACTGTCTCGTGAGCGTCGATCCCGACCCGCGCGCGCACAGCCTCTACGGCTCGGCCAAGCTTCACGCGGACCAGGCGCGGCGGTTCCCGGGGCTCGCGCCGGCGCTCGTCAACGCCGACCGGCTCGAGACGGAGAAGGCCCTCTACATGGTGCGTCGAGCCTTTCCGGACCACCTCCAGCCGAGCGTCCGGGTGAGCGCCCTCGTGTTGCCCGTCCTCGCCGCGGACGGCCGCACATGGCTCGAGCCCGCGTCGGCCGGCGCGGCCCTCCTGGCCGTCGCGCCGAGCACGATCCTCCAGCTTCCCGGCGCCGGGCGCGCGGCGTTCGACACGATGTCGGGGCTCGTGCGGCAGGTGCCGTGCTACCGCCTCCATCTCGGCGGCGACCTCGCGGTCCTGCCGCGGCTGCTAGAGGGCGTCCTGGCCGAGCCGGACGCCGCCTGACCGATGCCCCCCGCGCGGGTCAGCGTGATCATCCCCGTCTTCAACGCCGCGCGTTTCCTCGTCGAGGCGCTCGACAGCATCTGGGTCCAGCGCTACCCGGCGCTGGAGGTCCTCGTCGTCGACGACGGATCCACCGACGGGAGCGCCGCCCTCGTCTCGGCGCACCTCGCGCGGCAGCCCGCGCTGCGCTTCCTCAGGCTTCCCGGGAACGCCGGGCCCGCCGCGGCCCGCAACGTGGGGCTCGCGATGGCCCGGGGCGACCTCCTCACCTTTCTCGACGCCGACGACCGGATGGCGCCGGAGCGGCTCGCGTTCCAGGCGGCCTACCTCGGGGCGCACGGCGACGTCGACGTGGTCGTGGGAACCGAGGCGATCGAGCTTGCGCCGGGCGTCCGGCCGCCCGTGTGGCTCGGGCTCCGCCGCGGGGCGCGGCCCCGCTACTACCAGATGTCGATGATGGCGCGCCGCGCCGCCTTCGAGCGGGTCGGGCCGTTCGACGAGTCGTTCCGCATGGGCTCGGACCACGAGTGGATGTGCCGGGCGGCGACCGCCGGCGTCCGGACGGCGCTCGTCGACCGCGTCCTCCTGGTGCGCCGGCTCCACGGCGGGAACCTCACGTACCGGATCGACGAGATGCGCCAGGCGATGGAGCGCGTGCTCCTGAAGTCGGCGCGCGACCGGATCCGGGGACGCGCGTCCCACGGGAGCCGGGCGGTTGTCTCGGTCGTCGTGCCGTTCCACGCCGCGGCCCGCTATCTCGGCGAGGCCGTGGCGAGCGTTCTCGCGCAGACCTACCGGCGCTGGGAGATCCTGCTCGTGGACGACGCGTCGGCCGACGGCAGCGCGGCCGTCGCGGCGGGGCTTGCCCGGACACACCCGGAAGTCCGTCTCCTGCGCCTTCCGGAGAACCGGGGCCCTGCGGCCGCCCGCAACCATGGCCTCGCGGCCGCGCGGGGCGAGCTGATCACCTTCCTCGACGCGGACGACGCGATGCTGCCCGACCGCCTGGCCACGCAGGTCGGGTATCTTGCGGCGCACGCGGACACGGACCTCGTCCTGGGCGCCGAGGAGCTGACGGTCGAGCCGGACGCCCCGGCGGCGACCCGGCCCCGTCAGGCGGCCCGCGGGCCGGGCCCGCGGTATCACGTCATGTCGATGATGGTGCGGCGCGACGCGCTCCGGCGGGTGGGCGGGTTCGACCCGTCCTACCGCGTGGCGGAGGACCTCGACTGGCTGTTTCGCGCCGCGGCGGCCGGTCTCGTCGTCGGGATGCTCGACCGCGTCCTGACGCGTCACCGGTGGCACCAGGCCAACCTCTCGTACCGGATTCCGGAGATCGAGGCGGGGATCCTCCGGTCCCTGCGGCAACGGCTCCGCGAGCGGCAGGCGGATGGGCTCCCCGCTGGTCAGCGTCGTCATCCCGTTCGCTAACCACGAGCGGCACCTGGACGCCGCCGCGCGCGGCGTCCTCGGGCAGACGTACGCGCCGGTCGAGCTGATCCTGGTCGACGACGGGTCCACCGACGGGAGCGCCGCGCTCGCCCGGGCCTACGTTCCGCCGGCGCGCTACGTGCGGCGCGCCAACGGCGGGGCCGGCGCTGCCCGCAACACCGGGGTCGCGCGCGCGACGGGTGCATTCCTCGCGTTCTGCGACGTCGACGACGTGTGGCGCCCGACGAAGCTCGAGCGCCAGATGGCCGCCGTGCGGGGGGATCCGACGCTCGACGTGGCCTTCACGGGCGTCACGGAGGTCTGGACATCGGACGAGGCCGGCCCGCGCCCGGCGCCGCGGCAGAACGTCCCCGGGGCGCTCCCCTCGGCGATGCTGGTCCGGCGGGTGGCCTTCGAGCGCGTCGGCCCGTTTGCCGAGGGGCTCCGGGTCGGCGAGTGGGCAGAGTGGTACACGCGGATGCGTGCGGCCGGACTCCGGGAGGCCTGGCTGCCGGAGGTACTGGTCGTCCGGGGTCTCCACGCCCGCAACCACAGCGCGCTCCAGGCCGCGGCGCGGCTCGAGTACTGCGAGATCCTCCGCGCGCACATCCACCGCCAGCAGGCGCGAGGCGCGGGCGCGTGAGCGACGGCCTCGTGTCCGTCGTCATCCCGTTCTACAACCCAGGCGTCTATCTGGCCGAGGCGGTCGCGAGCGTCCTTGGCCAGGCCTATCGGCCCCTCGAGGTCCTCCTGGTCGACGACGAGTCGACGGACGGCTCGGCCGACGTGGCGGCGCGCCTCGCCGGGTCCGCGGCGCCGGTGCGGCTCCTCCGCCTCGCCACGAACCAGGGGCCGGCGGCCGCGCGCAACGCGGGACTCCGGGCGTCGCGGGGCGACTTCGTGACGTTCCTCGATGCCGACGACCTCATGGTCGCGGACCGTCTCGTCGTCCAGACCGCTCATCTCCGGGCCCACCCGACGGTCGATGCGGTCGTCGGCCTGGCGGACAACGTCCTCGAGCCCGGGGTCGTCCCGCCGGTCTGGCTCCGCTGGGTCGGCACCGGGGCCCACCCCGGCTACGCGTACGCGATGTCGGTGCTCACCCATCGCCGCGTCTTCGACCGGGTCGGTCTCTTCGACCCCGCGCTCCGCGTCGGCGAGGACACGGACTGGATGCTCCGCGCGCGGGCGGCCGGTGTCCGCATCGCCCGGATCGACCGGGTGCTGCTCCGTCGCCGGATCCACGGGGCCAACCTCTCGTACCGGACGGAGGAGATGCGCGCGGCGGCCCACCGGAGCGTCCTCCGCCTGGCGCGGCAGCGCATCACCCAGCGGGCGGGCGCGAGGGACGCGCCGCGCCGCCCGGCTCCCGCGGACGAAGCTCTTCCATGAGCGCGGCCATCGCGAGGACGTAGGGCTCGGCCCAGCGGAGCTCGGGCCCGCCCCGCGAGGTCTGGTAGAGGCGCCCCCGGCCCCCGGCCACCGGCGAATTCCTGCCGCGCGCGGCCGAGACCGATGGGAGAGTGGCGTGCGAGATCGCCGGGGCCCTCCCGTGCCATCTCCGGGAGGAGCCGCCGTGGGCGTCGCCGAGCGCTCGACCGTCCGAGCCCGTCTGGATCGCGCCCGCGGGCGTCGTCCGGGTCGCGTGCTCGTCCCGCTCGCCGTCTTGCTCCTCGTGTCGCCGGCCGCCGCGGCCGTGATCCGTCTCACCAGCGGCGGCGTGATCGAGGCGCAAGCGTGGCGCGAGGTGGGGGACGAGCTCGAGGTCGCCCTCGAGGGCGGGACCCTGCGCGTCCCGAAGGTGGACGTCCTGCGGATCGAGGGCCCCCCGCCGCGCCCCGCCGCCCCGCCGGTGCCCCCGCCGTCCGCGCGACCGATTCCCCCGCCCGTCGCGAAGGCCGCGCCGCTGGCGCCGAGCCCGACCTCGCCGCCGACGGCTGCCGCCGGTCCTCCCGATCGCGGCTGTGCCCCGCCCGGTCTCCGTCACGCTCCCGGCCCCGCCGGCGGCGCACTCGATCCCCGCGTCGGTCGCGAAGGGCACGCCGAGCGCGCCGAGCCCGACCCCGTCGCTCCGGCCGGCGCCCGCAGCGCCGCCCCCGCCGGCCGCCGTCGCGCTCCCGGCTCCGCCGCCGGCCGCGCCCCCGATCCCGGAGGCCGTCGCGAAGACCGCGCCGAGTGCCCCGGCATCCCCACGGCCGACTCCCGCCCCGGTGCCGCCCGCCGCGTCGATCGCGGCGGCGCCCCTCACACCCCGACCCCCGACGGTGGTGGCGGATGGCCGCCCGGTGGACCAGTGGCGGCGCGACCTCGTGTCGCCGGCGGTCGAGGTCCGGCGCCGGGCCGCGAGCGCGCTCGCGCAGCTCGCCGAGAGCGACGCCGACACCGTCGTTCCCCTGCTGACCCCGGCGCTCAAGGACGGCGACGCGCAGGTGCGGGTCGCGGCGGCGCTGGCGTTGGGGCCGCGCGGGCGGGAGCCACAGGCCGTCACGGCGGTGCTCGTCTCGACCCTGGGCGCGACCGACGTCGCGCGGCGCCGGACGGGCAGCCAGGTCCTCGTGATGATGGGGCCGGCGGCGAAGGACGCGGCGCCGGCGCTGCTCCTCGCGTTCGCGAGCGACCCGGACGCGACGGTCCGCCAGAATGCCGCGACGGCGCTCCGCCAGATCGGCCCCGCGGCCGAGGAGGTCGTCCCGGGCCTGACGAGCGCGCTCCGGCACAAGGACCCCGCGGTGCGTCGCGCCGCGGCGACGCTGCTCGGCGACCTCGGGAGCGCCGAGTCGGCGATCCCGAAAGGCGCGCCCGCGCCGCGCCCCTAGCCAGTCGCCCGCGTCGCGGCGGCCGGCGCCGAATTCCTGTCGGGCGCGCCGGAGGCGGTGGGAGACTGGAGGCCGATGCTCCGGACCCGCATCCTCCGCCCGCGCTGGCTCAGCGTGGCCCTCGTGGTGTGGGCCGCCGCGTGGTGCGCCCTCCCCGCGCCGGCCGACGGGGCGCCGCTTCCGCCGACCCGGGCGCCGGCCGCCGAGGGGGCGCCGGCGGACGTCGAGCTCCAGGTCCTCCGGACGGCCCTGGTCGGCCAGGGCCTCACCCCCGCGGACGCCGACCTCGTCATGGCACGCCTCACGCCCGCGGAGCGCGCGGAGCTCGCCCAGCGCGCCGGCGAGGCGGCCGTGGGGGGGGACCCCGCCCTCCTCCTCATCATCGGCATCATTCTGGTGGTGGCGATCCTCCTCTATCTCCCCATGGCGGGCCGCATGCAGGGGTGGTGGCAGTAGTCCACGCCGCCTGACCCGGCCCGCCCGGGCGGCCCGTCGGGGCCGCGTTGACAGCCCTCCCGGTGGGGCATAGAGTCGCGGAAAGTCGCCCGGCGGGCGCCGTTCCGCCGGGTCCGACCGTTGGAGGTGGCGGGCCATGGAAGCACGGGAGTACCACGACGCCTACTCGGAGTCGCTCGAGGCGGACTTCCAGGAGCTCGAGAGCGCCCTCCTCAGCGACACGGTCAAGATCCTGGCGCCGAACGAGCCGATCAAATGCTCGCCGGACACGACGGTCCACGCGGCCATCCTGCAGATGGCGGAGAAGCGCCGGGCGTCGGTCGTGATCGTCGACAAGCAGGGCCAGCTGCGCGGCATCTTCACCGAGCGCGACCTGCTACGCCGGGTGGCGGTGCCGGGGCGCGACCCGAAGACGACGCCGCTCTCCGACGTGATGACGCGGGACCCCGAGTCGCTGGGCCCGGATGCGCTGATCGCCTACGCGATCAACCGGCTCCACAACGCGAGCTACCGGACGATTCCCCTCGTGGACGCCCAGGGTCGCCCGATCGGCGTCATGACCGTGAACGACATCGTCCAGTGGCTGGCGGAGCTGTTCCCCGAGGCGATCCTCAACGCGCCGCCGGGGGGCGCGCTGAAGCGCCCGCACGACGTCGACGCGGGCTAGGGCCCGCGCGCGCCGGTCCCCGAAACGCAAACCGCCCCCGGAGTCCGTCCGGGGGCGATGTCGCGCGAGCGCGCGTCGGCCTGGTCGTGGGCCGCTACTTCACCTGCTCGGCGAGCCACTTCGCGGCCTTCGCCTGCGCCTCGGAGATGCCGTGCTTGCCGGTGGCGTGCGACGCCTCGGCGTCCTTCGAGAGCGCCTTGGCCTCCTCGATCATGCCGGCGTTGCGCGCCTTCTGCCGGTCGTCGCCCATCCCGGCCTTGGGCTCGGCGGCGGCGATGGCCTCGTTGGCGGCCTTGACCAGCGTGGGGCAGCTGAAGGCCCAGGCGGAGCCGGCGGCGAGCCCCACCACGAGCGCGAGCGAGAGCGTGAGCCACGTCCGCATCGTCGACCTCCTCAGCGGGTGAGCATGGACGGCGCGACAGCCTCGCCAGGGGAACGGCCCGTCGTCCGGCAAGGTTCCCGGGGTGCCGGTGCCCGGGGCGGAACGTCCCTGGTATAATACCGGCCGCCGTGGCAGAGTACCTCCCCGTTCTCGTCTTTCTCGTGATGATCGTGGCCTTCGGGGGCGCGAGCCTCGTCGCGGCCGCGCTGGTGCGCCCCTCGCGTCCGACCGTGGCGAAGCTCCAGAGCTACGAGTGCGGCCCCGATCCCGTCGGACCCGCCTGGATCCGGTTCCCGGTGGGCTTCTACCTGGTGGCCCTCGTCTTCATCGTCTTCGACGCCCTGGTGGTCTTCCTCTTCCCCTGGGCCCTCGTCCTCCGCGCGCTCGGCTGGGCCGCCTTCGGGCCGATGGCGCTCTTCCTCGCGATCCTGGGGCTCGGCTGGCTCTACGCCTACCGGGAGGGCGTGCTCGCGTGGAAATAAAGCCGCCGATCCCGGTCATTCCCCCGCCGGCCTGGGAGGAGATGAAGGATCTCCAGGAGTGGGTGAAGTACCGGCAGGAGCGGCCGAGCGGGGACCACGTCTCGGCGACGGTGGCGGCGCTCTGGGACCGGCTCGAGCACTTCCCGGGGGGCTGGCTCGCGGTGACCTCGACCAGCAAGCTGTTCAACTGGGCGCGGAAGTCGTCGATGTGGCCGGTGACGTTCGGGCTCGCCTGCTGCGCGATCGAGATGATGGCGACGTTCGCGTCCCGATTCGACGTGGAGCGCCTGGGGATGGTGCCGTGGGCCTCGCCCCGCCACGCGGACCTCATGATCGTGTCGGGGACCGTGACGATCAAGATGGCGCCCATGCTGAAGCGGATCTACGAGCAGATGGCGGATCCGAAGTGGTGCATCTCCATGGGCTCGTGCGCCAACTCGGGCGGGCCCTTCCGCCACGGGTACCACGTCGTGAAGGGCGTCGACCGGGTCGTTCCCGTCGACGTGTACGTCCCGGGCTGCCCGCCGACGCCCGAGTCCCTCATGTACGGCATTCTCAAGCTCCACGAGAAGGTCGCCGAGTACCAAGAAACCGGCCATCGCACCCCGCCGGGCGCGCCCCCGGACTGAGCCCATCCGCCGGTGACCGCGGAGACGGCGATCGCGCGCCTGCGGGAGACCCTCGGGGTCGAGGCCACGGGCGAGGATCCCAAGCGCCCCCTCGACCTCCGGCACCTCGTCGCCACCGTGCCCGTCGAGCGCTGGGTCGAGGCCCTCACGTTCGCGCGGGACGGGCTCGGGTGCCGCTACTTCTGCCATCTCACTGCGGTCGACTGGAAGGCGGAGGGGTTCGAGGTGGTGTGCCGCGTGGAGAACCTCGAGACGCACCTGGGGTTGACCCTCAAGACCCGGGTCGGCCGCGAGGCGCCGTGCCCGAGCCTCACCGGCCTCTTCCGGGGCGCGCTCTGGATGGAACGCGAGTGCCACGAGCTGTTCGGGATCCGCTTCGAGGGGCACCCCGACCTCCGGCGGCTCCTGCTCCCGGAGGACTGGGAAGGCTATCCCCTCCGCAAGGACTACGCGGTCGACACGCCGCATCCCCCATACCGATGAATCCCGACGGGAGGCCCCGATGATCCACGAGCTCCGCCGCTACCAGGTCAAGCCGGGTAAGCTCGCCACCTACGTCGAGCAGTCCGGCTCGATCGGCCGGCCCATCCGGGGCGACCGCTACGGGAAGCTCCTCGGCTACTGGTCGACGGAGCTCGGGCCCCTCAACCAGGTCGTCCACCTGTGGGAGTACCCGGACCTCGCGGCGCGGGCGACCGCGCGCGCCGGGCTCGCGAAGGACGAGCGCTGGGTCAAGGAGTACCTGCCGGTGAGCGGTCCGCTCCTCGAGGCCCAGGAGAACATGATCCTGACGCCCTTCGACTGGGCGCCCTTCCGGCCGACCACCGGGATGGGGCTCCACGAGCTGCGCGTCTACCGCCTCCACCCGGGGAAGCTCGCCGCCTACGGCGAGGCGATGCGGGAGGCGCTGCCGATCCGGGAGAAGCACTCCGCGCCCGTCGCGTACTGGCTCGTCGAGATCGGCTCCCTCAACACGGTCGTCCACCTCTGGGGCTACCGGGACCTCGCCCACCGCGCCGAGGTGCGCAAGGGGCTCGCTGCCGACGCCGCGTGGCAGACGGCCGTCGGCCGCCTGATGCCGCTCCTCCAGGCCCAGGAGGCGACGATCCTGGTCCCCACGAGCTACTCCCCCTGCCGGTAGGCCCCGGGAGGCAAGGACCGACCCCATGACCGCGCCCGCCCGGACCGTCGTCGAGTACGGCTACGGCGGCAACGAGCGCCTCGTGATGAACATGGGGCCGCAGCACCCGTCCGCCCACGGCGTCTTCCGCATGATCCTCACGCTCGAGGGCGAGACGATCGTCGACGTCGACCCGGTGATCGGCTACCTCCACCGGTGCCACGAGAAGCTCGGCGAGTCCTTGACCTACGTCCAGTACCCGTCGATCGCCTCGAAGACCGACTACGTGTCGGCGATGACCGCGGAGCTCTGCTACGTGCGCGCGGCGGAGCAGCTCGGCCAGATCGAGGTGCCGGCGCGCGCCCAGCACCTCCGGGTGCTGGTGGCGGAGCTCCAGCGGGTGGCGTCGCACTGCCTCTGGCTCGGGACCTGGTGCATGGACATGGGGGGCGCCCTCGGCGGCGGGGCCACCATGTTCCTCTACTGCTTCCGCGAGCGGGAGATGATCCTGGACCTGTTCGAGGCGCTCACGGGCGCGCGCCTCCTCTACGGGTTCCACCAGGTCGGCGGGATCCGGTACGACATCCCCGCCGGGTGGGCGGGCAAGGTCCGCGAGACGCTCGCCCACATCGAGGGGCGGCTCCACGAGTACGAGGCGCTCCTCGAGGGAAACACGATCTTCCTGGTCCGCACGCAGGGCGTGGGCGTGATCTCCCCCGCGCTCGCCCAGGAGGTCGGGGTGTCGGGCCCGCTCCTCCGGGGCTCCGGCTTCGCCCACGACCTCCGGCGGGTGGAGCCCTACGCCGCGTACGAGGCGTTCGCCTTCGACATCCCCGTCGAGACCGCCGGCGACTGCTTCGCGCGCTACCGCGTCCGGATGCAGGAGTTCCGGCAGGCGATCCGGATCGTCCGCCAGGCGCTGGACGGCTTGCCCGAGGGTCCGATCTCGTCGCGCCCCGGCGTGAAGTCGATCGGCCAGGTGAAGCTCCCGAAGGGCGAGGCGTACGCGCGCGTCGAGAGCCCGCGGGGCGAGGTCGGCATCTACCTGGTGTCGGACGGGTCGACGAAGCCCTACCGGATGAAGTGGCGCGGCGCCTCGTTCTCGAACCTCGCGGTGGCCGGCCACATCCTCCCGGGCCACAAGATCGCCGACGCCGTCGCGATCCTGGGCTCGATCGACCCGGTCTTCGGCGAGGTCGACCGCTAGCGCGATGACCGACCTCCTCTGGACCGTCGGGCCGCCGTTCCTGCTCCTGAACGGGGTCCTGATCATCGTGACGTACCTCACCCTGCTCGAGCGGAAGGTCGCGGCGCGGCTCCAGTCCCGGGTGGGGCCGTACGAGGTCGGGCGCCCGCACGGGTGGCTCCAGCCGATCGCCGACGCGATCAAGCTCCTCCTCAAGGAGGACATCGTCCCCACGGCCGCCGACCGCCCGGTCTACAACCTGGCGCCGATCGTGTTCCTGGTGCCGGCGTTCCTCATGTACGCGGCGATCCCCTTCGCGCAGGGCTGGGCCCTCGCCGACGTGGAGATCGGGCTCGTCTTCGTGCTGGCGGTGTCGTCGCTCGAGGTCGTGGGCCTGTTCATGTGCGGGTGGGGCTCCAACAACAAGTACGCGCTCCTCTCGGCCATGCGGGCCGTGAACCAGATCATCTCGTACGAGGTGCCGTTCATCCTGGTGGCGCTGGTCCCGGTGGTGCTGACGGGGTCGCTCCGCCTCTCGACGATCGTCGAGGCGCAGCACGGCCTCCTCGGCTGGTTCGTGTTCTACCCGGTGCTGGGGCAGCTGGCCTTCCTCGCCTTCATGGTGATGTCGCTCGCCTCGGAGAACCGCATCCCGTTCGACATCGTCGAGGCCGAGTCGGAGCTGGTCGCGGGCTTCCGGGTGGAGTACTCCGGGATGAAGTTCGCCCTGATCCAGCTGGCGGAGTTCGTCCACCTGTTCGGGGTGTCGTGCCTCGGCACGCTCCTGTTCCTCGGCGGGTGGCTCGGCCCCGGGCCGGCGGCGCTCGGCCCGCTCTGGTTCCTGCTGAAGTCGCTCTTCCTCTTCGTCGTGATCGTCTGGGTGCGCTGGTCGTTCATCCGGATCCGGGTGGACCAGATCCTCGCCCTGTCGTGGAAGGTGTTCCTGCCGGCGTCGGTCGCGCTGCTCCTGGCCGCGGGCGCGATCGTGGCGGCGCGCGGAGGCCCCGGTGCCTGAGGGCGGCGTGGCCGGCGCCTGGGGGATGGTGCGGGCCGTGGGCACCGCGATGGCGGTGACGCTCCGGAACTTCCTCCGGCCCCCGGTGACGGTGCACTACCCGCGGGTGACGCGGCCCTACCCGGACCGCTTCCGGGGCGTGCTCGCGCTCACCTACGACCCGGAGACCGGCGAGGAGAACTGCATCGGGTGCCGGCTCTGCGAGTTCATCTGCCCGCCGCAGGTGATCAAGGTCGAGATGCTGAAGGCCGAGAAGCGGAACTACGCGAAGCTCTTCACGCTCGAGCTCTACGCGTGCGAGTTCTGCGAGCTCTGCGTTCAGGTCTGCCCGACCGACGCGATCATCATGCTCCGGACGTTCGACCTGGCCACCACCGACCGCCGGGAGCTCCTGCTCGACAAGGACCGCCTCCACGCCCTCGGCCGGCAGTTCCCGGCGTCCTGGGCGACCGGGACCGGGCTCCGGGCCATGCAGGCGCCGCCGGCCCGGGGCAAGGGCGAGCACGGGAAGGACGCCGCCGCGAAGGACGCGGCCGAGTGAGGCGGCGTCGATGACCGCCGGCGCGCTCGGTCTCGGCGGGATCGCCCTCCTCGTCCTCGGCGCGAGCCTGGGCGTCGTCCTCGCCCGGAACCTCTTCCACGCGGTCCTCTGGCTCGCGCTGGCCCTCGTGGGGACGGCCGGCCTCTTCGTGCTCCTCCACGCGGAGTTCCTCGCCGCCGTCCAGGTGCTGCTCTACGCGGGCGGCGTGGTCACGATCGTCGTCTTCGCGATCATGCTGACCGAGCGGCTCGTCGGCGACTCCCTCCGCCAGACGAACCGCGGGATCGCGGCCGGCGCCCTGGCCGCGGTTGCCGTGTTCGCCGGGCTCGCCGGGACCATCCTGCGCGCGCCCCGTCCCGGGGCCCCGGCGACCCCGGCCCTCACGACCGAGCTCCTCGGCCGGGCCGTCCTCACCGAGTGGGTGCTCGCCTTCGAGGTGCTGGGCCTCCTCCTTCTCGCCGCCCTCCTCGGCGCGCTCTACCTCGCGCGGACGGAGGAGTAGCGACCGTGCTGCAGGCCTTCCTCCTCGTCGCCGCGGCCATGTTCGCGATCGGGCTGTTCGGCGTTCTCACGCGGCGGAACGCGGTCGGCATCCTGCTCGGTCTCGAGCTCATGCTGAACGCCGTCAACATCAACCTGGTCGCGTTCGCCCACTTCAACGGGGCGGTGGGGGGCTGGGTGCTCGCGCTCTTCACGATCGCCATCACGGTGACGGAGGTCGCCGTCGGCCTGGCGATCGTCATCGTGATCTTCCGCGTGCGCCGCACGGTCGACGCGGACCACCTGAACCTCCTGCGCGGCTGAGGCGATCGGCGTGAGCGAGAACGGCCTCGCGCTCCTGGTCCTGGCGAGCCCCTTCGTCGCCGCGTTCGTCCTGGGCGTGGTCCCGCCCCTCCGGCGGACCGGGCGCCTGGCGGCGCTCGTGTCCCTCGCGGGCATCGGCGTCGCGTTCGTCGCGGCGGCGCGCCTGGCGGCCGGGCTCTGGCACGGCGGGGTCGTGGCCGACACGCGCGGGGGCTTCGTCGTCCGGGACGTCACGGTCACCGTGTCGTGGCTCCCGCAGGCCGGGCCGGTGCCGCTCGCGACCGTGGGCCTCTACGTCGATCCGCTCTCCGCCGCGATGGCGGTCCTGGTCACGCTGGTCGCCGCGCTCGTCCAGCTTTACTCGCTCGGCTACCTCGGGGACGAGCCGCCGCCGGCGCTCGGGCGCTACTACCTCTACCAGTCGCTCTTCGCCTTCGCGATGCTGGGCCTGGTCTTCGCCCCGAACTTCCTCCAGCTCTTCGTCTTCTGGGAGCTGGTCGGGCTCTGCTCGTACCTCCTGATCGGCTTCTACTACCAGCGGCCGGCGGCGGCGCGCGCGGCGGTGAAGGCGTTCTGGGTGACGAAGCTCGGGGACGTCGGCTTCCTCCTCGGGATCGTGCTCCTGTGGGGTGCGACGGGCACGTTCGAGTTCGCCACCCTGTTCCACGCGGTGGCGGGCGGCGCGGTGCCGGCGAACCTCGCGCTCTACATGACGCTCATCTACCTCGGCGCCGTCGGCAAGAGCGCCCAGTTCCCGCTCCACGTGTGGCTGCCCGACGCGATGGAGGGCCCGACCCCCGTCTCCGCCCTGATCCACGCCGCCACCATGGTCACCGCCGGCGTGTTCCTGGTGGCCCGGGCGCTCCCGCTGTTCGTCGCCACGCCGTGGGTGATGGTCCTGATCGCCTACGTGGGGGCGTTCACCGCCCTCCTGGCGGCGACCCTCGCCCTCGGGGAGTCCGACATCAAGCGCGTCCTCGCGTACTCCACCGTGTCCCAGCTCGGCTACATGATGGCGGCGCTCGGGGCCGGGGCCCTCGTGGCGGGGGTCCTCCATCTCCTCCTCCACGGCTTCTTCAAGGCGCTCCTGTTCCTCGCCGCGGGCGCGGTGATCCACGCGGTCCACACGAACGACATGGGGCGGATGGGCCGGCTCGCGCGGGCCATGCCGAAGACCGCGATCGTGTTCGTCGTGGGCACGCTCGCGCTGGCCGGCGTGCCGCCGTTCTCGGGCTTCGTGTCGAAGGAGGCGATCCTCGGCGGCGTGTGGGAGGCGGGGCTCCACGGGCCGTTCGTCCTCCTGTCGGTCACCGTGTTCCTGACCGCGTTCTACATGTTCCGGGCCGTGTTCCTCACGTTCTTCGGGCCGCGCGGCGCGGGCGGGCACCCCCACGATCCCCCGGCGGTGATGATGGGCCCGCTCTGGCTCCTGGCGCTCCTGTCGATCGCCGGCACGGCGCTCGGGAGCGCGGTCCTCGGCCAGACGTTCGCCGCGTTCCTGACGCGGGGCGTGCACGGGGAGCTCCCGCACGGGCCGCACTGGCTGACGTACTTCTCGGTCGGGCTCGCGCTCGCCGGCATCGGGCTGGCCTGGCTCGTCTACCAGCGCCGGACGGTCTCGGTCGAGGCGCTGACGCGCGGGCTCGGGCCGCTGCCCGCCTGGGCGGCCCGGGGGTACGGGCTCGACGCGCTCTACGTGCTCGTCTACCGGGGCGTCGTCCTCGCCGTCGCCCGGGTCGTGGGATGGACGGACCGGTACCTGGTCGACGGGCTGGTGAACGTGGCCAGCGCGTTCACGCTCCAGGCGGGCGCGGACCTCCGGCGGATCCAGACCGGCCGCGCCCAGGACTACCTCTACGGCGTGACGGCGGGGCTCCTGTTCGTCCTGCTCCTGTGGCGGCTCTGGGCATGACCGGCTTCCCCGTCCTCTCGGTCATCACGGCGACGCCGTTCGTGGCCGCCTGCCTCATCATGCTGCTCGGCCGGACCCGCCCGCTCGGCGTCCGGCTGATCGCCGTCGGCGCGGGGGCGCTGACGCTGGCGCTGTCGCTCTACCTCTACTGCGAGTACGACACGGCGGCGGGCGGCTTCCAGTTCCGCGAGCAGTACCCGCTCGTGCGGGCCCTCGGCATCTCCGTCGAGCTCGGCGCCGACGGGATCTCGGTGCTGATGGTCCTCCTGACCGGGATCATCATCTTCGCCGGCGCCTTCGCGTCGTGGACCGTGCGGGTCCGCGGCCAGGAGTTCTACGCGCTCCTGCTGCTCCTGGTGACCGGGGTGTTCGGGGTCTTCGTCTCGCTCGACCTCTTCGTGTTCTTCCTCTTCTACGAGATCGCGGTGCTGCCGATGTACCTCCTCATCGGCATCTGGGGCTCGACGGGCGAGGTCCGCCCCCAGGGCATCTTCGCGTGGGCCTTCCGCGAGACGGGTGTGGGCACCAAGGAATACGCGGCGATGAAGCTGACCCTCTACCTCCTCCTGGGGTCGGCCTTCATCCTGGTCGGGCTGTTCGTCCTCTATTTCGCCGCGGGCGTCCAGTCGTTCTCGCTGCTCGCGCTCTCCGAGGTGACGTTCTCGCCGGCGATCCAGCGCTGGGTGTTCCTCGCCCTCTACGTGGGGTTCGGCATCCTCGCCGGCATCTGGCCGCTCCACACCTGGTCGCCCGACGGCCACGCCTCGGCCCCGACCGCGGTCTCGATGCTCCACGCCGGCGTCCTCATGAAGCTCGGGGCCTTCGGCGTCATCCGGGTGGCGATGACCCTCCTGCCCGAGGCGACGCAGTACTGGGCGCCGCTCGTCGGGACGATCGCGGTGATCAACGTCGTCTACGGCGCCTTCTCGGCGATGGCCCAGACGGATCTCAAGTACGTCATCGCCTACTCCTCGGTGTCCCACATGGGGCTCGTGATGCTGGGTGCGGCGACCCTGACCGAGGCCGGGGTCAACGGCGCGGTGTTCCAGATGTTCGCCCACGGCATCATGACGGGCCTCTTCTTCGCGCTGGTCGGCCTCATCTACGAGAAGTCGCACACGCGCGAGATCGAGCGGATGGGCGGCTTCGGCCGGCGGATGCCCGGGGTCGCGGCGGGCTTCACGCTGGGCGCGCTCTCGTCCCTCGGGCTCCCCGGGCTCGCGGGGTTCGTCGCCGAGATCCTGACCTTCCTCGGCGCCTGGCAGTCGGCCGCCCGGTGGTGGCTCTTCCCCGCCGTCCTCGGCACGCTCCTGACCGCGATCTACGTGCTCCGCGCGGCGAAGCGGATCTTCTGGGGGCCGCTCGCCGAGGGGCCGCACGGCGAGTGGGCGAGCCTCCCCGACGCCCGGGGCACCGAGTGGGTGAGCCTCGTGTTCCTCTCGGGCGTCCTCATCCTCTTCGGCCTGATCCCGGGGCTCGCGCTCTCGCTGATCGATCCGGCGGTCGTGAGCCTGCTCGACCGCATCGGGGTCCTGCCGTGATGCTGCTCACGCTCGAGCTGGGCGTCGCGGGACTCGCCCTCGTCGTCTTCGCGCTGGGCCTCGGCGGGGGCGCCCGCCGCGCGCGCGAGATCGGCCTGGTGACCGCGGTCGGGCTCGCCGGGCTCGTCGGCCTCTCGCTGGTGATCGACGCCCGGGGCCCCCTGTTCGACGGCGCCTTCGTGGTCGATGGCCTCGCGGTGTTCCTGAAGCAGGTCTTCCTCCTGGCGACCCTCCTCGCGGTCGTCGGCGGCCTCGCGCGCCCGGACCGGGCCGGCCGGGCCCTCGAGTACCACCTGCTCGTGCTGACCGCGCTCCTCGGGATGATGGTCCTCGCCTCGGCGCGGGAGCTGGTGCTGCTCTTCGTGGCCTTCGAGCTGATGTCGATCCCGCTCTACGTCCTCGCGGCCTTCGCCAAGCGGGACGCGCGCGCGGTCGAGGCGTCGCTCAAGTTCTTTCTGGTGGGGGGCCTCTCGACCGCGCTCCTCGCCTACGGGCTCTCCTTCGTCTACGGCATCGCCGGGAGCACGCGCCTCGACGCCGTCACGCGCGCGGCGGCGGGCGGCGATCCCCTGCTGATGCTCGGGCTGCTCCTGGTCCTCGGCGGGGTGGGCTTCAAGATCGCCGCGTTCCCGTTCCACATGTGGGCCCCGGACACCTACGAGGCGGCGGAGACCCCGTTCGTCGCGTGGCTGTCCGTGGCGCCGAAGGCCGCAGGGTTCGCCGTCCTCCTGCGGGTCTTCGTCGAGCATGCCGGCCCGCCGGCCGCCCTCTGGGCGGGCGTGGCGGGGGTCCTCGGCGGCCTCACGATCGTCGCCGGGAACCTGATGGCGATCCCCCAGACCGACGCCAAGCGCCTCCTCGCCTACTCCGGCATCGCGCACATCGGCTACATGCTGCTCGGCGTGGCGGCGCTCTCCGCGCACGGCGTGGCGGTGCTGCTCTTCTACCTGGTCGCCTACCTCTTCTCGAACATGGGCGCCTTCATGGTCGTGGAGGCGGTGGCGGCGAGCGAGGGCACCTCGGCCCTCCGCGCGTTCCGCGGGCTCGCCCAGCGCTCGCCGGTGCTGGCGCTCGCCATGCTCCTCTTCCTGCTGTCGCTCGGCGGGATCCCGTTCGTGGTGGGGTTCTGGGCGAAGCTCTACGTCTTCTGGGCGGCGGCGCAGGCGGGGCTCTACGGGCTCGTGCTCCTCGCCGCGATCCTGACGGTGGTGGCGCTCTTCTACTACTTGCTGGTCGCGAAGCAGATGTACATCGACGCGCCGGCCCGCGCGACGCCGGTGCCCGTCCCGCCGGCGCTCGCCCTCGTGCTCCTGGTCAGCGCTGCCGCGATCGTGCTGCTCGGGCTCTACCCCGGCCCGCTCCTCGACACCGCGCTCCGCGCCGCGACCCCGCTCTTCTAGCGGGGGGCGCGCGGCGACGCGCGTCACTTCCGCCAGCGGCCCTCGACGTAGACCCAGCCCTGCGGGGTCTGCTGGTAGCGTCCGGGAATCCACGCGCCCTGCGCTTCCACCCAGTGGCCGGACACCCAGGCCCAGCGCCCGCCCTGCCAGGCCCAGTGTCCCGCGATCCAGACGAACTGGGGGCCGGGCGATGGCGGCGGCTTCTCGACCTGGGGCGGCGGCGGGGGCGCGGGGGCCTGGGCGAGCGCGGGCAGGGCCATGAGGGTGCCGAGGGCGAGGCCGGCGAGGAGCCCCCGGACGCGAGTCCACATCGTCATACGCTTTCCCCTTCGCTAGGTTCCGACGCGCCGGCGCGCCGCGCATTCAGCCCGGGCCCCAGCTAAGCAGGGCCGGCCACGGCCGGTCAAGTGATCTCCACGCCTGGCCGTCGCGGGGTCCCGTTCCCTTGACAGCCCCCGGATCGGGCGCTAGTGTACCGACCGGTCGGTACACTCATCATGACGCGATCCCCCGTCAAGGAGCAGATCCTCGAGGTGGCCACGCGGCTCATGGCTCTGCGCGGGTACCATCGCACCGCGCTCGACGAGGTCCTGCAAGAGAGCGGCGCCGGAAAGGGTAACTTCTACCACTACTTCCGGTCCAAGGAAGACCTCGGGTACGCCATCCTCGATCGGCTCCTCGAGCGCTTCGAGGCGCGCACCCTCGCCCCCATCTTCGCGGACGGGACGCGGGACCCCCTCGACCAGGTCGAGGCGTTCCTGGACGAGGTCCTGGCGACCCAGCGGGCCCGAAACTGCGTGGGCGGATGCCCCCTCGGGAACCTCGCCACCGAGCTCGCCGACGCCCACGAGGGCTTCCGTCAGCGCTTGTCGGACGGGTTCGAGCGGTGGCGCCAGTACCTCGCCGCCGCCCTCGCGCGCGCCCAGGCGGTCGGCGCGATCACCCAGGACGTCGAGCCTACGACCCTCGCGCGCTTCCTCGTCGCCGGGATCGAGGGGGCGATCCTCCTGGCGAAGGTCCAGAAGGATATCGGCGTGATGGAGCATTGCATCGGCGAGCTCCGCCGCCACCTCGCGCTCTACCGACGCGACGCGCCCGCGCTGCCGGCGGGGCTCGGGCGATGACCACCGAGCGGGCCCCCGTGGTGTCGGCCGAGACGCCGGACCAGCGGCTCCACCAGGACCTCCTGGCCCAGGCGCCGGGGGCGACGGAGGCGCTCGTCCACCGCTATGGCGTGAAGATCTACCGTCTCGCGCTCCGGATCACGGGCAGTCCCGAGGACGCGCAGGAAGTGAGCCAGGACGTCCTCTGGACCATCGTCCGGAAGATCGGCACGTTCAAGGGCGAGTCGGCGCTCGGGAGCTGGATCTATCGCATCACCGCGAACGCGGCGTACGAGAAGCTCCGGAGCCGGCGCGGCAAGGACGAGGTCTCGTGGGAAGCCCTCCTCCCGGCCTTCGACGGCGACGGCCACTTCGTCGAGCCGGGCCACGACTGGAGCCAGCAGATCGAGGATCCGGCGCTCCAGGCCGAGGCGCGGCGCCGGCTCCGCGACGCCATCGACAGCCTGCCGCCGGATTACCGGACGGCCTTCGTCCTCCACGACATGGAGGGGCTGTCGAACCCGGAGATCGCGGACATGCTGGGCATCAGCCTGCCGGCCGTGAAGTCGCGCGTCCACCGCTCGCGCCTGTTCCTGCGGCAGCGGCTCGGGGAGTACTTCCGGGCAGGATAGTCGCGGGCGGCCGCGCCTCAGCCCTCGGGCTCGACGGCGGCCGCGCGCGCCAGCGCATCGCGAGCCACGCCCCGGCGCCGATCAGCGCCGCGGCCCCGAGGGTCAGGACCGTCACGGTTCCCGTCGAACTCCCGCTGAGGTCGCCCGCCCAGGCCATGAGAAAGATCGCGGGGGTCATCCCGATCGCCGTGGCGACGAGGAACGGCCCGAGGCGCATCGGCGTGAGCCCGGCGGCGAAGCTCAGGAGATCGAACGCGGTGAACGGCAGGAGCCGCGCCAGGAGCACTGCGAGCCAGCCGTGCCGCGCGAAGAGCGCGTCCGTCCGCCGGAGCGCCGCGGGGTTCACCAGGCGCTCGACCACGGGCCGCCCCCAGCGGCGCGCGAGGCCGAAGCAGAGCGCCGCCGACACGAGCACGCTCGCCCAGGAGAGGAGGCCGCCCCAGAGCGTGCCGAAGAGGAGCCCGCTCGCGTAGACGATCGGGAACGACGGGAGCGGCGCCAGCACCGCCTGAACCTGGATCAGCGTGAAGGTGACGAGCGGCGCCCACGCGCCGAAGCCGCGGAGGTAGTCGCGCACGCCGGGGAAGTCCCCGGCGGCGATGAGGCGTGTCACCTCGAGGAACCCCGCGCGGCAGGGGCCCCAGCCGGCGGCGACGGCGAGGCCGGCGAGGGCGACGAGGAGGATGGGGAGCGCGGGCCGGCGACGCACCCGGCCATGCTACCACCGGTCGCGCGGCCCGCCGGGGCCGGTCCGAGACGTTGACACTGCGCGATCGGTATGGTCAAATTGGCGCTTCGGATAGCCCGCGCTCGCCGTCATTCTCCGAGGAGGCCACCCGTGGAAGCCGTCATCATCTCCGGAGGCAAGCAGTATCGGGTCCGAGAAGGGGACGTCGTGCGTCTCGAGCGTCTCCCGACCGGGCAGGGCGACACGGTGGAGTTCCGCGAGGTGGCGTACCTCCGGGCCGAGGGCGATCCCGTCGTGGACCCCGCCCGCCTCGGCGCGGCGCGCGTCCTCGGCCAGGTCGTGCAGCAGGGCCGGGACAAGAAGATCGTCGTCGTGAAGTTCAAGCGCCGGAAGAACTACCGGCGCCGGCAGGGTCATCGCCAGGCGTTCACCGCGGTCCGGATCACCCGGATCGAAGCGGGCGCCTGAGGACACGGAGCCCCAGACCATGGCGCACAAGAAGGGCGTCGGCAGCTCGCGGAACGGCCGGGACAGCCAGCCGAAGATGCTGGGCGTGAAGCGCTTCGCCGGGCAGTGGGTGCCCGCCGGCTCGATCCTGGTCCGGCAGCGCGGGACGCGGTTCTTCCCGGGCCGGAACGTCGGGCTCGGCGTCGACTTCACGCTCTTCGCCAAGGCGAACGGCGTGGTGGCCTTCGAAGAGCGGAACGGCCGCCGCCTCATCAGCATCCACGAGGCCGCCGCCTCCTAACCGCCGCCCCACCCCCGTGCCCCCCAGCCCGCCGTGTTCGTCGACGAAGTCGAGATCCACGTTCGGGCCGGCGATGGTGGCCGGGGCTGTGTCAGCTTCCGCCGCGAGAAGTACGTCCCCCGCGGGGGCCCGAACGGGGGCGACGGCGGTGACGGCGGCTCGGTAATCCTCGAGGCCGACGAAGGCCTCGGCACCCTCCTCGACTTCCGGTACAAGCGCCACTACGCCGCCGGCCGCGGCGGCCACGGCGAGGGCTCCGACTGCCACGGCGCGAACGGCGACGACCTGATCCTGCGCGTGCCCGTCGGCACCACCGTGCGCGACCGCGACACCGGGCTTCTCCTCGGCGATCTGACGCGGAAGGGCGACCAGCTGGACATCGCGAAGGGCGGCCGCGGCGGGCGCGGCAACGCGCGCTTCGCGACCTCGACGAACCGGGCGCCGCGCCGCGCCGATCCGGGCCAGGCCGGCGAGGCGCGCGGGCTCCGGCTCGAGCTCCGGCTCCTCGCCGACGTGGGCGTCGTCGGCTTCCCGAACGCGGGCAAGTCCACGCTGGTCGCGCGCGTGTCGGCCGCGCGGCCGAAGATCGCGGACTATCCCTTCACGACGCTGGTCCCGACCCTCGGGCTCGTCCGGCTCGACGAGGAGCGGAGCTTCGTGATCGCGGACGTGCCCGGGCTCATCCCGGGCGCCGCGGAGGGCAAGGGGCTCGGGCTCCGCTTTCTCCGCCACCTCGAGCGGACGCGGCTCCTGGTCCATCTCCTGGACCTCGACCCCGACACCGGGCGCGATCCGGTCGAGGACTGGCGGACGATCCAGGCGGAGCTGAAGGCGTACTCGCCCGAGCTGGCGGCCCGCCCGCAGCTGATCGCCGCGAACAAGATCGATCTCGACGGCGCGGCCCCGCGACTGAAGCGCGTGGTGGCGATGGCCCGCCGCCGGCGGCTGCCCGTCTTCCCCATCGCGGCGCGGACGGGGCAGGGGCTCGCGGAGCTCCGCCAGGCCATGGGGACGGCCCTGCAGGCCGCCCCCGCCGGCGCCCCGCTCGCGGCGGCGCCCGGATGACGCGCCGCCGCCTCCGCCGCGTGGTCGTCAAGGTGGGGAGCGGCCTGATCGCCGACCCCGTCGAGGGGCCGGACCGCGCGCGCATCGAGCCGCTCGCCGCCGAGCTGGCGGCCCTGATGGCGGGCGGCCTCGAGGTCGCGCTCGTGACCTCGGGGGCCATCGCGGCCGGGACCGCGCGGCTCGGCCTCGGCGGGAAGCCCCGCTCCATCCCCGAGAAGCAGGCGGCGGCGGCCGTCGGGCAGGCGGCCCTCATGTGGCACTACGAGCAGGCCTGCGCCGCCCACGGCGTCCGGGTCGCGCAGGTGCTCCTGACCCAGGAGGACGTGAGCCACCGCGAGCGATACCTGAACGCGCGGAACACGCTCATGACGCTCCTCGGCTTCAAGGTGCTGCCCGTCATCAACGAGAACGACACGGTGGCGGTCGAGGAGATCAAGGTCGGCGACAACGACAACCTCGCGGCGCTCGTCGCCGCGCTGATCGACGCCGACCTCCTGGTCCTCCTCTCCGACATCGACGGGCTCTACACCGGGGACCCCCGCCACGACCCCGCGGCCCGCCGGATCGCGCGCGTGGAGACGATCACGCCCGAGATGGAGGCGCAGGCCGGCGCGGGCGGGCCGGTGGGGACCGGCGGCATGGTGACGAAGCTCCAGGCGGCGCAGAAGGCGATGGCCGCCGGGATCCCCATGGTCATCGCCGACGGCCGCCGGCCGGCCGTGCTCCGGGCCGTGGTCCGGGGGGAGCCGGTGGGGACCTACTTCGCGCCGCGCACCGACCGGCTGGCGGCGCGGAAGCGCTGGATCGCCTTCGCGCTCCCGCTGCAGGGCGCGATCGCCGTCGATGCCGGCGCGCGGCGCGCCCTCGTCGAGCGCGGCAAGAGCCTCCTCCCGTCGGGCGTGCTCGGGGTGCAGGGGCAGTTCGCGGCGGGCGACGCGGTCGGCGTGCGGGACGCGGAGGGGCGCGAGTTCGCCCGCGGCATCGTGGGCCTGGACGCGCGCGAGCTCGAGCTCCTGCGCGGCGCGAAGACGGCGGACATCGAGCGCTTGCTGGGCTACCGGGCGACGGACGAGGTCATCCATCGTGACAATCTCGTCATCCTCTGAGCCCGCAGGCCACGTGATACCCTAATGGCCGTGGCGGCGATCGACGTGCGCGAGCTGGTCGAGACGCGTGCCCGGGCCGCGCGCGACGCCGCCCGGAGCCTGGCGCTCGCCAGCGCGCGGGTGAAGGGGGACGCGCTCCTCGCCATGGCGCGCGGCGTGGAGGAGAAGGCGCCGGCCATCCTCGAGGCGAACCGCGCCGACCTCGACCGGGCGCGCGGCCAGGGCCACCCCCGCGCGTTCCTGGACCGGCTCACCCTGACCGAGGCGCGCATCGAGGACATGGCGGCGGGGATCCGCCAGGTCGCGGCGCTGCCGGATCCGGTGGGCGAGATCGTCCGCGGCTGGCGCCGGCCGAACGGCATGGAGATCACGAAGGTCCGCGTGCCGCTCGGCGTGATCGGGTTCATCTACGAGAGCCGCCCCAACGTCACCGCCGACGCCGCCGCGCTCTGCATCAAGAGCGGGAACGCCTGCGTGCTCCGCGGCGGGCGCGAGGCGCTCGAGTCGAACGCGGTGATCGCCGCGATCCTCGGGAAGGGCCTCGAGAAGGCCGGGCTCCCCGCGGAGGCGCTCGGCTTCATCGACGTCCCCGACCGGGCGGCCGTCGAGATCCTCATCACGCTGGACCGCCTCGTCGACCTCATCGTGCCGCGCGGCGGGGAGGCGTTCGTGCGCTTCGTCACCGAGCGCGCCACCGTCCCGATCCTCAAGCACGACAAGGGCGTCTGCCACGTCTACGTCCACGCGGGCGCGGACCTCGGCATGGCGGCCGACATCGCGCTGAACGCGAAGGCTCAGCGTCCGGGCGTGTGCAACGCCATGGAGACGCTCCTCGTCCACGCGGACGCGGCGCCCACGTTCCTGCCCGCGGTCGCCGCGCGCTTCCGCGCGGCGGGCGTCGAGCTCCGCGGCTGCCCCCGGACGCTCGAGCTCGTGCCGGAGGCGCGCCCGGCCACGGACGCCGACTGGGACACGGAGTACCTCGACCTCATCCTGTCGGTGCGGGTCGTGCCGAGCCTCGACGAGGCCATCGCGCACGTCCGGCGACACGGCTCGGGTGTGGCGGAGGCGATCGTCACGCGGGACCTCGCGGCCGCGCGCCGCTTCGTGGCGGAGGTGGACGCCGGGTGCGTCCTGATCAACGCGTCCACACGGCTCGTCGACGGCAACCAGTTCGGCATGGGCGCGGAGCTCGGCATCTCGACCTCGAAGCTCCACGCGCGCGGGCCCGTCGGCGTCGAGGAGCTCACCACGACGAAGTTCGTGGTGACCGGCTCCGGCCAGATCCGCGAGTAACCGTGGCGGGAGCCCGCCCCTGAGGCGCCGCCGATGGCGGAGTGGCGGCTCGGCATCCTGGGCGGCACGTTCAACCCGATCCATCTCGGGCACCTGGTCCTCGCCGAGGCCTTCCGCGAGCGGCTCGCCCTCGACCGCATCCTGTTCGTGCCCGCGGCGACGCCGCCCCACAAGCCGCCCCTCGGACTCGTGCCCGCGCTCCACCGCTACGCGATGGTGAGCCTCGCGGTGGCGGGGCACCCCGGCTTCGTCGCGTGCCCGACCGAGCTCGAGCGCGCGGGGCCGTCCTACTCCGCCGACACCGTGGAGATCCTCGCCGGCGACTGGCCCGGCGCGCGGCTCTTCTTCCTGATGGGGAGCGACACGTTCCTCGACCTGCCGACGTGGCGGACGCCGGAGCGGCTCGGCGTGTTCGCGACGCTCGGCGTCGGGTACCGGGCCGGCAGCGCCTTCGAGCCCGAGGGGCCGGCCGCGCGGGCGGTCCTGGCCCGGTACGGGCGGCCGGGCTGGCGCCGCGTGCCGCCGGTCGCTCCGGAAACGCTCGCGCCCGGCGACTGCGCGCTCGTCGAGATGCGCTCCGTCCCCGTGTCGGCGCGCGGGGTGCGCGAGCGGCTCGCGGCCGGGGAGAGCGTCCGGGACCAGGTGCCGCTGGCCGTGGCCGAGTACATCACCGATCATCGCCTCTACGGGAGACCCATCTAGCGTGGCTGGTTCTGTCAGCGAGAAGGCCCAGTTGTCGGCGCGCGCCGCGCTCGACAAGCGGGCGCAGGCCCTCCAGCTCCTCGATCTCGCCGCCCTGTCCGGGATCGCCGACTACTTCGTCCTCTGCACCGGCTCGTCGACGACCCACGTCTCGACGATCGCCGAGGCGGTGGAGTCGGCACTCAAGGCCGCCGGCTACCGCGCCCTCCACCGGGAGGGCGTGGCCGCGTCCGGATGGCTCCTCCTCGACTACGGCGACGTCGTCGTCCACGTCTTCCTCCCCGAGACGCGCGCGTTCTACGCGCTCGACCGGCTCTGGGGCGACGCGCCCGAGGTGCCGATCGAGGCGTGAAGGCCGCGCGGCTGGACACCCCTCCGGCCGCATGCTACGGTGACCTCACGCGCCGGGCGCGTTGGGGTCGGCGCGGTGGAGGAGGGCGAATGGCGATGGCGACCAAGCTCGGCCAGCACCGGCTGAAGGCGTTGCGGGAAGCCCTCGTCGCCAAGCGCCGCCAGCTCGAGACCGAGGTCGGCCGCAGCGTCCTCTACGAGAAGGGCCTCGACGACGACGCGACCAAGGACCTGGGCGACCAGGCCAACACCGCCTACACGCGCGAGTTCCAGTTCGAGCTCGGGAACGGCGACCGTCGCCTCCTGCGGGAGGTGCTGACCGCGCTCCGGAAGCTCGACGAGGGCGGCTTCGGCGAGTGCGAGCGGTGCAGCGAGCCGATCGGCGACAAGCGCCTCGACGCGCTCCCGTTCGCCCGCTACTGCATCGACTGCCAGCGGCGCCTCGAGCGCGAGGACAAGGCCGCCGCCGGCTAGGCCGGCTTCCCCCCGAGGGGCCCCTCGATGGCCCTCGCCGTCGCGCGCTGGCTCGATCCCCTTCTCGACCTCGTCTTCCCGGCCGTCTGCCCGGTCTGCGAGACCCGCTCCGACGATCCCGCGCATCGCCCGTTCTGCGGTCCCTGCTGGGCCGCCCTCCCGGTCGGCGTCGGCCCGGGGTGCGTCGTGTGCGGCGAGCCCTTCCCGGGGCTCGCCGGGCGCCGGCCCTGCGACGCATGCCGCCGGACCCCGCCGCCCTACGCGTTCGCGCGGGCCGTCGCGCCCTACCGGGACGGCATGCGCGAGGCGATCCACGCGCTGAAGTTCGGGGGCCGCCCCGTCCTCGCGACGCCGCTCGGGGCGCTCCTCGCCGAGGCGGGCGCCGGCGTCCTGCCCGCGCCGCCCGAGAGCGCCATCGACGGCCTGGTGCCGGTCCCGCTCCACCCGGCCCGGCTCGCCGAGCGCGGGTTCAACCAGGCCGAGCTCCTGGCGGCGCCGTGTGCGGCCCGCTGGGAGGTGCCGGTGCTCGGGCGCGCCCTCATCCGCGCGCGGCCGACGCGGCCCCAGACGGACCTCGACGCCGCGGCCCGGCGCGCGAACGTCCGGAGCGCGTTCCGCGTGCCGCGTCCCGCGGCGGTGCGCGGCCGGCGGCTCCTGCTGATCGACGACGTCCTCACGACGGGCGCGACGGTCGGCGCGGCCGCCGCGACGCTCCGGGCGGCCGGGGCCGCGGCGGTCGGCGTCCTGACCCTCGCCCGCGTCGTCCAGCGCTGAAGGGGGAGCCGGCGGCGCGCGGGCGGGCCCGCCCGCGTTGACCCGCTACCCGCTGCGCCCTATAATCATCGATATTCCGCGACGTTCCTGAGAACCGGCACCGAGTTCCGCGAGGAAAGGCGGGGGGCAATGGCGCTCAAGGTCGGCATCAACGGGTTCGGTCGAATCGGCCGGGTGTTCTATCGCGCCGCCTGGGGCACCCCGGGCCTCGAGGTGGTGGCCGTCAACGACCTGACCGACGCGGCCACGCTCGCCCACCTCCTGAAGCACGACTCGATCCACGGGACCTTCAAGCCCGAGGTCGTCGCGAAGGGGGACGCGATCTTCGTCGACGGCCGCCAGGTGCGGGTCCTCGCCCAGAAGGACCCGGCGAGCCTCCCGTGGCGTGAGCTCGGCGTCGAGGTCGTCGTCGAGTCGACGGGGCGCTTCGTCGACCGCGCGAGCGCGGGGAAGCACCTCGAGGCCGGCGCGCAGAAGGTGGTCATCACCGCGCCTGCGACCAACCCGGACGTGACCGTGGTCCTCGGCGTCAACGAGCAGACCTACGACCCCCAGAAGCACCACGTGGTCTCGAACGCCTCCTGCACCACGAACTGTCTCGCCACCGTGGCGAAGGTCCTGCTCGACCGCTTCGGCATCCGCCGGGGCTACTGCACGACGATTCACTCCTACACGAACGACCAGAACATCCAGGACTTCCCGCACAAGGACCTCCGCCGGGCCCGCGCGGGCGCGCTGTCGATGATCCCGACGACCACGGGCGCCGCGAAGGCGGTCGGGCTCGTCCTGCCGTCCCTCAAGGGCAAGCTCGACGGCATCTCGATCCGGGTCCCGACCCCGAACGTCTCGGTCGTCGACCTCACCGCGGAGCTCGAGCGGCCGGCCTCGGCCGAGGCGGTCAACGACGCCTTCCGGGCGGCGGCGGCCGGGCCGTTGAAGGGCATCCTCGCCTACACGGACGAGCCCCTCGTGTCGGTCGACTTCAACGGCGACGCGCACTCCTCGGTCGTCGACGGGCTCTCCACGGCGGTCGTGGACGGCTCGCTCGTGAAGGTCCTGGCCTGGTACGACAACGAGTGGGGGTACTCGAGCCGCGTGCGGGATCTCGTCGTCCTCATGGGGCGGACCCGGTAGGCCCGGCCCTCCGGGCGCGGCCGGGCCCGGCCGGCCGCCGCGCCCCCGCCATGTCGAAGCGCACGATCGAGACCGTCGACCTCCGGGACCGCCGCGTCTTCGTGCGCGTCGACTTCAACGTCCCGCTCGGCGCCGACGGCGAGGTGAGCGAGGACGCGCGCATCCGGGCGGTCCTGCCGACCCTCCACCACGCGCGGACGCACGGCGCGCGCACGATGATCGTCGCGTCCCACCTCGGGCGCCCCAAGGGCGGGCCCGAGCCGAGGTTCTCGCTTGCGCCGGTCGCGCGGCGCCTCGGCGCGCTCCTGGGCGAGACGGTGCCGCTCGCCGGCGACTGCGTCGGGCCGGCCGTCGAGCGGCAGGCGACCGGCTTGCCCAGGGGCGGCCTCCTCCTCCTCGAGAATCTCCGCTTCCACGCCGGCGAGGAGGCGAACGATCCCGCCTTCGCGGGCGCGCTCGCGCGGCTCGGCGACGTCTATGTGGACGACGCGTTCGCGGCGGCGCACCGGGCCCACGCCTCGACCGAGGGCATCACGCGGCACCTCCGGCCGGCGGTGGCCGGGCTCCTCATGAAGCAGGAGCTCACCGCGCTCGCGCGGATCTTCGACGCGCCGGCGCGCCCGCTGGTCGCGATCCTCGGGGGCGCGAAGGTCTCCGACAAGCTCGCGCTCATCTCGTCCCTCCTCGGCAAGGTCGACCGGCTCCTCGTCGGTGGCGGGATGGCGTTCACGTTCCTCCGGGCCCAGGGCCACGCCGTCGGGCGGTCCCTCCTCGAGGCGAGCCTGGTGGACACGGCGCGGAAGCTCCTCGACGAGGCGCGCGCCCGCGGGGTCGACTTGCGCCTTCCCGTCGACACGGTGGTCGCGGCCGGGCCCGACGCCGCCGCGGGCACGGTCGTCGGGAGCGACGCGATCCCGGCGGACCTGATGGGCCTCGACATCGGCCCGGCCACCGTGCGCCACTTCGCGGAGGGCCTCCGCGACTGCCGGACCATCATCTGGAATGGCCCGATGGGCGTGTTCGAGCGGGCCCCGTTCGCCGCCGGCACGCTCGGGCTGGCGCGGGCCGTCGCGGACTCGGCCGCGCTGTCGGTCGTCGGCGGCGGGGACTCGGTGGCCGCCGTGGAGGCCGCGGGGGTCGCCGACCGCATCGGGTATCTCTCCACGGGCGGCGGCGCGTTCCTGGAGTACCTCGAGGGGCGAACCCTCCCGGGCGTCGCCGCGCTGGACGACGCGTGATGGGGCGTCCGGTGGCCGAGCGCCCCGCGCCGCGCACGCCGGTGATCGCGGGCAACTGGAAGATGCACACCAGCCTCGCCGAGGCGCGGACGCTGGCCGCGGCCGTGCGCGACGGCTGCCGGGGGCTCGCGGACATCCGGGTCGCCGTCTGCCCGCCCTTCACGGCGCTCGCCGCGGTGGCCGAGGTCCTGGCCGGCTCGAGCATCCTCGTCGGGGCCCAGGACGCGCACTGGGAGGCGGCGGGCGCGTTCACGGGCTCGGTCTCGCCCGCTCAGGTGCGGGACGCCGGCGCCCGTCTCGTCATCCTCGGCCACTCCGAGCGGCGCCACGGCCTCGGCGAGACCGACGAGGTCGTGCGGGACAAGGTGACGGCCGCGCTCGCCCACGGGCTGACGCCGCTCGTCTGCGTCGGCGAGACCGCCGCCGAGCGGAAGGCGTCGCGCACGCTGGCCGTGGTCACCGCGCAGCTCGCCGACGCGCTCGGCGAGCGGCCGGCGGCCGAGATCGGGCGCTGCTGGCTCGCGTACGAGCCCGTGTGGGCGATCGGCACCGGGCAGACCGCGACGCCCGCCCAGGCCGGCGAGGTGCACGGCGAGCTCCGGGCCGCGCTCGCGGGGCTCGCGGGCGCCGCCGTCGCCGCCGCGTGCCCGATCCTCTACGGCGGGAGCGTCAAGTCCGAGGTGATCCCCGCGCTCATGGCCCAGCCCGACATCGACGGCGCCCTCGTGGGGGGCGCGAGTCTCAAGGCCGCCGAGTTCATCGCCATCGTCCGGGCCGGCCTCGACGCCAAGGGCCGCGCGGGCGTGGCCGCGCGCTGACCGACCATGACCCAGCCACCAGTGAGGTGCCTCACGTGTACTACGTGCTGATTGCCGTGCACGTCCTCGTCTGTCTCGCCATCATCGGGATCGTGCTGCTCCAGGCCGGGAAGGGCGCCGACATCGGCTCGGCGTTCGGCGGGGGCGGGAGCCAGGCGGTGTTCGGCTCCATGGGCACGCCCACGATCCTGGGCAAGATCACGACCGTCGTCGCGATCCTGTTCATGATCACGTCGTTCAGCCTGGCGAAGCTCTCGTCGCGGGCGGCGTCGGTCGTGCCGGCCAGCATGCCGGCCCCCGCCGCGGAGACGCCGGCGCCGGCGGCGCCGGGCGCGCCGGCGCCCGCGCCCGCGCAGCCGAAGTAGCCCGTCGCGACATGATCCCGACGCCGGGTCGCGGCCGGGTCCTGGCCTCGCTGGGCGCGCTCCTGGCCGTTGCGGGGCTGGCGCTGCTCCTCCCGCGCCCCGCCGCGCCCCAGGCGGCCGGGGCGAAGGTGACGGTCGCGCACGCGTTCTCGATGCACGGGGACCTCAAGTACCCGGCCGGCTTCCCGCACTTCCAGTACGTCAATCCCGAGGCCCCCGGGGCGGGGACGTCCGGCTCGCGGCCATCGGCACCTTCGACACGCTGAACCCGTTCGTCCTGAAGGGCGTGCCCGCGGTCGGGCTCGGGAACGTGTTCGACACGCTCACCGTGGCGTCCGAGGACGAGCCGTTCTCGCAGTACGGACTCATCGCCGAGACGATCGAGATGCCGGCCGACCGCTCGTGGGTGGCCTTCAACCTCCGCCCCCAGGCCCGCTTCCACGACGGGAGCCCCATCACGGTCGAGGACGTCGTCTGGACGTTCGACGCGCTCAAGACGAAGGGGCGGCCCTTCTACCGGAGCTACTACGCCCAGGTCGTGAAGGCCGAGAAGGCGGGCGACCGCAAGGTGCGCTTCGCGTTCGCGCCCGGAGAGAACCGCGAGCTGCCGCTGATCGTCGGCCAGCTCCCCGTGCTGTCGCGCACGTACTGGAGCAAGCGCGACTTCGAGAAGACGACGCTCGAGCCGCCCCTCGGCAGCGGGGCGTACCGCATCGACGCCGTCGACCCCGGGCGCTCCATCACGTACCGCCGGGTGAAGGACTACTGGGCCGCGAAGCTCGCCGTGAACGTGGGCCGGGACAACTTCGACGCGCTCCGCTACGACTACTACCGCGACTCCACGGTGGCGATCGAGGCGTTGAAGGCGGGCGAGTACGACTTCCGCCTGGAGAACGTGGCCAAGAACTGGGCCACCGCGTACGCGACGCCGGCGGTGACGCGCGGGCTCCTCCGGAAGGAGGAGATCCCGAACGAGGTCCCGACCGGCATGCAGGGCTTCGTCTTCAACACGCGCCGGCCGATCTTCCAGGACGCCCGCGTGCGCCGCGCGCTCGCCTACGCGTTCGACTTCGAGTGGAGCAACAAGAACCTCTTCTTCGGCGCGTACACGCGCACCCGGAGCTACTTCTCGAACTCGGAGCTGGCCTCGAGCGGCCTGCCGAGCGGCGAGGAGCTGAAGGCGCTCGAGCCGTTCCGGGGCAAGGTCCCCGACGAGGTCTTCGCCAAGGAGTACCAGCCGCCGGCGACCGACGGGAGCGGCAACGTCCGGGACGGCGCGCGGGAGGCGCTCCGGCTCCTCGGCGAGGCCGGCTGGACCGTCAAGGGCCAGAAGCTGGTCGACGGCCGCGGGGAGCCGATGCAGTTCGAGATCCTGCTCGACGACCCCACCTGGGAGCGGATCGCGCTGCCCTTCGCGAAGAACCTCGAGCGGCTCGGCGTCACCGCGCGTGTCCGGGTCGTCGACGCGGCTCAGTACGAGAAGCGGTCGGACGACTTCGACTTCGACATGATCGTCGGGCTGTGGCCGCAGTCGCTGTCGCCGGGCAACGAGCAGCGCGAGTTCTGGGCCTCCCAGACCGCCGCGGAGCGCGGGAGCCGAAACCTCGCGGGCATCAAGGACCCCGCCGTCGACAAGCTCATCGACCTGGTGATCCAGGCGCCCGACCGGCCGGGCCTGGTCGCCCGGACCCGCGCCCTCGACCGGGTGCTCCTGTGGGGGCACTACGTCATCCCCCACTGGCACATCCGCGCGTTCCGCGTCGTCTACTGGGACAAGTTCGCGCGGCCCGCCGTCTCGCCCCGGTTCGCGCTCGGCTTCGATACCTGGTGGGTCGACGCGGCGAAGGAGGCCGCCCTCGCCCGTCGAAAGGGCGAGATTCCGAAGTAGCCCCGGCGCGCGCCGATGCTCGCCTACGCGGTCCGCCGCCTCCTGCTGTTCGTCCCCACGCTGTTCGGCATCATGGTCGTCAACTTCCTCATCGTCCAGGCCGCGCCGGGCGGACCCGTCGAGCTGATGATCTCCCGCCTGCGCGGACACGGCGTCGAGGCGACGGCGCGCGTCGGCGGCTCCGGCACCGGCGAGACCCGGACGGTCCCGGGCAGCGGCCCGGCCGGCGACGTGACCGACAAGTACCGCGGGGCCCGCGGCATCGATCCGGAGCTGATCCGCCAGCTCGAGCGCCAGTACGGATTCGACCGCCCCGCCCCCGAGCGCTTCGCGCGCATGATCCGGAGCTACCTCGCGTTCGATTTCGGATCGAGCTTCTACCGAGATCGCCGCGTCGTCGACCTGATCGTCGAGAAGCTGCCGGTGTCGATCTCGCTCGGCCTCTGGACGACGCTGGCCGTCTACCTCGTGTCGATTCCGCTCGGGATCGCCAAGGCCGTGCGCGACGGCTCGACGTTCGACGTCTGGACCAGCGGCATGGTCATCGTCGGCTACGCGATCCCCAGCTTTCTGTTCGCCATCCTGCTGATCGTCCTGTTCGCCGGCGGCAGCTTCCTCGACTGGTTCCCGCTCCGCGGTCTCTTTTCGGACCACTGGCAGGAGCTCGCCTGGCCGGCCCGGATCGCCGACTACGTCTGGCACATCACGCTGCCGATCGTGGCGCTCCTCGTCGGCGGGTTCGCCACGCTCACGATGCTGACCAAGAACTCCTTCCTGGACGAGATCAACAAGCAGTACGTGATCACCGCGCGCTCCAAGGGCCTGACCAAGCGCCGCGTGCTCTACGGCCACGTCTTCCGCAACGCGATGCTGCTCGTGGTGGCGGGCTTCCCGGCCGCGTTCGTGGGCATCCTGTTCACGAGCGCCCTCCTGATCGAGGTGATCTTCTCGCTCGACGGGCTGGGGCTCCTCGGCTTCGAGGCGGCGATCAACCGGGACTACCCGATCATGTTCGGGACCCTCTACATCTACACGGTCGTGGGACTCCTCCTGACCCTGATCAGCGACCTCACCTACGTCGCCATCGACCCGCGCATCGACTTCGCCAGCCGGGAGAACTGACGGGTGCCCTCCTTCCGGGTCGGCCGGGGCCTGAGCCCGCTGACGCGCCGTCGCCTCCGGAACTTCCGCGCCAACCGCCGTGGGTTCTGGTCGCTCTGGATCTTCACCGTGCTGTTCGGCGCGAGCCTCTTCGCCGAGGTGATCGCGAACGACCGTCCGCTGCTGGTCCGGTTCGACGGGGGGCTCTACTTCCCGGTCCTGCGCACGTACCCGGAGACGACGTTCGGCGGCGTGTTCCCCACCGAGGCGGTGTATCGCGACCCGACCGTCACCGCCCTGATCCGCGAGAAGGGGTGGCTCCTCTGGCCGCCCATCCCGTTTCGCTACGACACCATCAACTACGCGCTGCCGGTGCCGGCGCCGGCCCCGCCCTCGCCGGTGAACTGGCTCGGGACCGACGACCAGGGGCGCGATCTCACCGCGCGGCTGATCTACGGCTTCCGGATCTCCGTCCTGTTCGGCTTGACCCTGACCTTGCTGAGCTCGGTCATCGGCGTCGCCGCCGGCGCGGTCCAGGGGTACTTCGGCGGGCTGACGGACCTCCTCTTCCAGCGGGCCATCGAGATCTGGTCCGGGCTGCCCGTGCTCTACCTCCTCATCATCCTCGCCAGCATCGTCGAGCCGACGTTCTGGTGGCTTCTCGGCCTCATGCTACTCTTCAGCTGGATGTCGCTCGTCGGCGTGGTCCGCGCCGAGTTCCTCCGCGCGCGCAACTTCGACTACGTGCGCGCGGCGCGGGCGCTGGGCGTCCCGGCCGGCGTCATCATCGTCCGGCACGTCCTGCCGAACGCCATGGTCGCGACGCTGACGTTCCTGCCGTTCATCCTGAGCGGCTCGATCACGACGCTGACGTCGCTCGACTTCCTGGGCTTCGGCCTGCCGCCGGGGTCGCCGTCGCTCGGCGAGATCTTGGCCCAGGGCAAGGCGAATCTCCAGGCGCCCTGGCTCGGCATCACCGGCTTCGTCGTGCTGGCCCTGATGCTGAGCCTCCTCGTCTTCATCGGCGAGGCCGTGCGGGACGCGTTCGATCCCCGGAAGACCGCCTGATGGCGACGGCGCCCCTCCTGGCGGTCCGGGACCTGTCGGTGTCGTTCGACACGCCCGGCGGCGAGGTGGCGGCCGTGCGGCACGTGTCGTTCGACGTCGCGAAGGGCGAGACGGTCGGGCTCGTGGGCGAGAGCGGCTCCGGGAAGTCCGTGACGGCGCTGTCCGTCCTCCAGCTCCTGCCGTACCCGAAGGCCCGGCATCCGTCCGGCAGCCTCCGCTTCCAGGGCCAGGAGCTCCTCGGCGCCGACGAGGCCACGCTCCGGCGCGTCCGCGGGAACCGGATCGCGATGATCTTCCAGGAGCCCATGACGTCGCTCAACCCGCTCCACACCATCGAGAAGCAGATCGGCGAGGTCCTGTTCGTCCACAAGCGGCTCGACCGCCGGGCGGCGCGGGCGCGAACGCTCGAGCTCCTCGGCCTGGTCGGCCTGCCCGAGGCGGCGCGGCGGCTCGACGCGTACCCGCACCAGCTCTCGGGCGGCCAGCGCCAGCGCGTGATGATCGCGATGGCGCTCGCCAACGAGCCGGACCTCCTGATCGCGGACGAGCCGACGACGGCGCTCGACGTCACCATCGAGGCCCAGATCCTGAAGCTTCTCCGCGACCTTCAGGCGCGGTTCGGGATGGCGCTCCTCCTGATCACGCACGACCTCGGGGTCGTCCGGAAGCTGGCCGACCGGATCCTCGTGATGACCCAGGGGGAGCTCGTCGAGGCCGGCGCGACCGCCGACATCTTCGAGCGGCCGCAGCACCCGTACACGCGGCGCCTCCTCGCGGCCGACCCGGCGCCCCGCCAGACCGGCCCGGCCCCCGACGCGCCGGTCGTCATGACGGCCGACGCGCTGAAGGTCTGGTTTCCCATCAAGGCCGGCGTGCTGCGGCGGACGATCGACCACGTCAAGGCGGTGGACGGCGTCAGCGTCACGGTCCGGGAAGGCCAGACGGTCGGGGTCGTGGGCGAGAGCGGCTCGGGAAAGACGACGCTCGGCCTCGCGCTCCTCCGCCTCCTCCGGAGCGACGGGCGGATCCAGTTCCTCGGGCAGGAGCTCCAGGGTCTCGGCGCGCGGGCGCTCCGCCCCCTCCGCCGGGAGATGCAGATCGTCTTCCAGGACCCCTACGGGTCACTCTCGCCCCGGCAGTCGGTCGGCCAGATCGTCGGCGAGGGCCTGGGCGTCCACCACCTGGCGCGGAGCCCCGAGGCGCGGGAGGCGCTGATCACCGAGGCGCTCGGGGAGGTCGGGCTCGCGGTCGAGGTGCGGGACCGCTATCCGCACGAGCTGTCGGGGGGCCAGCGCCAGCGGGTCGCGCTCGCCCGGGTCCTCGTGCTGAAGCCCCGGCTGATCGTCCTGGACGAGCCCACGTCCGCGCTCGACCGGTCCATCCAGGCGCAGCTGATCGACCTCCTGCGGGACCTCCAGGCGCGGCACCGCCTCGCCTACCTCTTCATCAGCCACGACCTCCGGGTGATCCGGGCGCTGAGCGACGAGATCATCGTGATGCGGGCGGGGACGGTGGTCGAGCGCGGGCCGACCGCCGAGATCTTCGAGCGGCCGCAGCACCCGTACACGCGGGCGCTCATGGCCGCGGCGCTCGACCTCGAGGTGGTCGAGGGCGGCGCCGTGGCGAGCTGAGGGAGCGCCCCGCCCCGGTGTGGTCGACGAGGCGACTCCTGGTGGCCGCGCCCACGCTCGTCAGCCTCGTCCTGCTGCAGTCCTACTTCTGGGTGCCGACGTTCGAGAACCAGGCTCGGGGCGACCCGGGGCGGCTGACCCGCTACATCAACGCGTCCATCGGCGACGCCGTCTACCTGAACCCGACGATCTCGAGCGACTCGGCCTCGGGCGAGGTAAACGACCTCGTCTTCGACGGCCTGATCGACCGGAATCTCGACCTCTCGTTCCGCGGTCGCCTGGCGGAGTCCTGGGAGATCTTCGAGGAGACCTATCTCTTCGCCGACGAAACCCTCCGGCTCGCGGATGGAACGGCGGCGACCCCGGCTGCCCTCCTGAAGCAGCTCCAGGCGGCGAAGGACCGCGGGGCGCCGGCGCTCCGGGCCGTCGAGGCGCTGACGGTGCTGCCAGCGGAGACGAGCACCGTGCGGATCGCGCCGCCCGCGCCCGCGCGCGGACCGGGCGCGCCGGCGCCGCCGGCGCCCGTGCCGATCGCGGTCGTCGTCCAGCGGCCGCCACGGATCAAGTTCACGCTGCGCGCCGTGGACCAGGACTTCTTCCCGAATCTCGACCGGTTGCTTGCCGGGTACGTGACGAAGCTCGATCCCCACCGCTACGTCACGGCGCCGGACCCCGCGTCGGCCCGGGCGGCCGTCGAAGCCCACGTGCGACCCACCGAGGAGAACCCGGTGATCGTCTTCCACCTCCGGCGCGGCGTGCGCTTCCACGACGGCCGCGAGCTGACCGCCCGCGACGTGCGCTTCACGTACGAGACGATCATGGATCCGCGGAACGTCTCTCCGCGGGTGCCCGACTTCGAGCCGATCCGGATGGTCGAGACGCCGGATCCCTACACGGTTCGCGTGACCTACAAGGAGCTCTTCCAGCCCGGCTTCGAAAGCTGGGGCATGGGAGTCCTCCCCGAACACCTGTTGAACAAGGACACGCTCGCGGCCGAGGCCCGCGCTGCCGGTAAGGACTCGCAAACCTTCAGCATCCGGGACGCGGCGTTCAATCGGCGGCCGGTCGGCAGCGGGCGATTCCGGTTCGCCGACTGGGAGAGCGACGTGTCGATCCGGCTCACCCGGAACGAGGACTACTGGGCGGGGCCGCCGAACTTCCGGGAGTACTTCCTCCGGATCCTCCCGGACGCCCTCACGTCGGAGCTCGCCTTCTACGCCGGGACGTCCGACAGCTATGGCGCCCAGGCGCACCAGGTGGCGCGCCTCCAGGACGACCCGCGGTTCCACGTGAACTCGCTCCTGGGCCTCGGGTACACCTACATCGGCTACAACCTCCGGCGGCCGGTGTTCCAGGACGTCCGGGTGCGCGCCGCGCTCGCCATGGCGATCGACGTCGACGAGATCATCCGGTACGTGCTGTACGGCCAGGGGCAGCGGACGACCGGGCCGTATCCCCAGCAGACAGCGTTCTACGATCCGGACGTCCGGCCCCCGCCCTACGATCCGGCGGGGGCGGCGCGGCTCCTCGCCGAGGCCGGGTGGCGCAAGAACGCGGAGGGGATCCTCGAGAAGGACGGGAAGCCGCTCCAGTTCACGCTGATCACGAACTCGGGGAACGAGGAGCGCCAGGCGATCATGGTGATCGCCCAGAACGCCTGGCGGCGGCTCGGGGTGAGGGTCGAGATCCTCGCGCTCGAGTGGGCGGTCTTCATCCGGGAGCGGGTGAACAAGCTGGACTTCGACGCGGTCGTGCTCGGCTGGTCGATGGGCCTCGACGCGGACATCTTCCAGATCTTCCACTCGAGCCAGGCCGGGCCGCAGCAGCTCAACTTCGTCGGCTACGCGAACCCGCGGGCCGACGAGCTGATGGTGCGGATCCGGCGCGAGTACGACGACACCCGCCAGACGGCCATGGCCCGGGAGCTCCACCGGCTCATCGCCCAGGACCAGCCGTACACCTTCCTCTACGTGCGGCGGGTGCTGGCCCTCCTGGACGGGAAGATCGTCCGCCTCGTGCGCCGGCCGGACGGGACGACCGCGTACCTGCCGTTCGAGCCGAACCGCCTGGGCCGCATCAACTTCCACTTCGACGAGTGGATCAAGACGCCCCGGCCGGTTCTCCCGCCGTTCCGGCCCGAGCTGTCGGCGGGGTAGGCCGTGCTTCCCTTCCTGGTTCGGGCCTGCTGGCGGAAGCTCTGGACGCTCTTCCTGATCTCGATCGTGTCCTTCCTGGTGGTCCACCTGGCCCCCGGCGCCCCGAGCCAGATCGACCCCATGAACCCGCGCTTCACGAAGGAGCAGCTCCAGCGGTACCGCGCGGCCTTCGAGCTCGACAGGCCGCTCCACGTCCAGTACGCGCGCTTCTACGCGCGCCTGTTCACCGGGCAGCTCCGCGCGTTCAAGGACAACCAGCCCGTCCTGTCGAAGATCGCCGCTCGCGCCTGGAACAGCCTTCCGCTGTTCGTGGTCGGGACGATCCTGGTGTGGTGCTTCGCCTTCCCACTCGGGATCGCCAGCGCGGCGCGTCGTGACTCCTGGTTCGACCGCGTGACGACGGTGCTGGTGTTCGCGCTCATCTCGATCCCCGGGTTCTACCTGTCGTACCTGGCGATCATCTTCGTGGTCCGGACGTTCCAGGTGGACGTGATCGGCATCGAGACGTTCGGGCGCGCCCCCTCCGGGTGGTGGTCGACGGCCATGGACCGCACCTGGCACCTCGTGCTGCCGTCGGTCCTGGGCGCGGCGGCGGGCATCGCGGTGCTCTCCCGCTACGTGCGCTCCCAGATGCTCGAGGTGATCAGCTCCGACTACGTCCGGACGGCGCGGGCCAAGGGCCTCCCGGAGGACGGCGTGCTCTACCGTCACGCGCTCCGGAACGGCCTCTTGCCGTTCGTCACGATGCTCGGGCTCCTGATTCCCGGGCTGATCGGCGGCAGCGTCATCTTCGAGACGATCTTCGCGTGGCCGGGCATCGGCCGGCTCGGGTACGAGGCGATCCTCGCGCGCGACTACCCGGTGGTCATCGCCCTCAACTTCATCGTCGCGCTCCTCACCGTGATCGGGACCCTGCTGTCGGACGTCCTCTACATGCTGGCCGACCCCCGGATCCGCCTGTGATGGCGCCGCCGCGCGGCGAGTCCCCGGGCCAGGTCGTCTGGCGCGCCTTCCGGCGGAACCGCCCGGCGGTGGTGGGGCTGGTCGTCGTCCTCGCGTTCTTCCTGATCGCGCTGGTAGGGCTCGCGCTGACCAAGGGCGCGCATCCGGTCCTGGACCCTCGCGAGGTGCGCCTGCCCGACCGGCTCCAGGGGCCCTTGGCCCGGCCGAATCGCGAGTCGGTGCCGCCCGCGAGCTGGCCGCGCCTCGGCGTCTACCTCCTCGGCACCGACGAGCTCGGGCGCGACGTCTTCGCGCGGATGCTGGAGGGCGCCTTCGTGTCCCTGTCGGTGGGCTTCGTCGCCGTGGGGCTCGCGGTGGCGATCGGGATCGCCCTCGGGGGCCTGGCCGGCTACTACGGCCCGACCCGCATCGGGGTGGGGCGCTTCCGGCCCGTCACCGTGGACACGCTGATCACGGGGCTCATCGACGTCATGCTGTCGTTCCCCACGTTCTTCCTCATCCTGACCGTGGTCGCGATCCTCCGGCCCTCCATCTGGAACATCATGATCGTGATCGGCCTCACGACGTGGGAGGGGACCGCGCGCTTCGTGCGCGCGGAGATCCTCTCGCTCCGCGAGCGGGAGTTCGTCCACGCGGCGCAGGCGGCCGGCGCCCGCGGCGCCCGGATGATCGGCGTCCACCTGCTCCCGAACGCCGTCGGGCCGGTCCTGGTCTCGGCCACGCTCAACGTCGCGGGGGCGATCCTCACGGAGTCGAGCCTGTCGTTCCTCGGGTTCGGCGTGCCGCCGCCCGACGCGACGTGGGGCAACATCCTGGCCGACGGCAAGCGGTTCATCTTCGACGCGCCGTGGCTCACCGTCATCCCGGGGACGGCCATCCTGGTCCTCGTGCTGGCCTTCAACCTGTTCGGCGAGGGGCTCCGGGAGGCCTTCAACCCGCGGCTCCGCGAGGGCTAAGTACCGTCGCGGCCTTGACAATGCGCGAGGGGGGTTGGCAAGATACGCCCTGCGCCGAAGTGGCGGAACTGGCAGACGCGCACGTTTGAGGGGCGTGTGGGGTAACCCGTGGGGGTTCGAGTCCCCCCTTCGGCACCACTTCTCCCCTGCGCCTAGGGGAGCGACGGGGCTCCGGTTGGAGCCCCGTTGTGGTTTGAGGGAGGGGCCGGGGCCTCGCGGCCCTGTGGCATAATGACCAGCGACGCAAGCCCTTGCCGCGTATGACGCCGACGCTTCCCGTCATCCAGCCCGACGCTCTGTCCCAGGGGCGCAAGCCTGCCTGGCTGAAGGTCCGTGCGCCCGGCGGCCCGAACTACATGCGGCTGAAGGCGCTCATGCGGGAGCGGAACCTCCACACGGTGTGCGAGGAGGCGCGCTGCCCGAACATCGGCGAGTGCTGGGAGGAGCGGACCGCGACCTTCATGATCCTCGGGGACGTGTGCACCCGCCGGTGCGGGTTCTGCGCGGTGGCGCACGGCCGGCCGGAGTGGGAGGACTGGGGGGAGCCGGACCGGGTGGGCCGGACCGTTGCCGAGATGGGGCTCCAGCACGTGGTGGTGACGAGCGTGAACCGCGACGACCTGGCCGACGGCGGGTCGGAGATCTTCGCGCGCACGATCCAGTCGATCCGGCGCGAGGCGCCCGGCTGCCGCGTGGAGGTGCTGATCCCCGACTTCCAGGGCTCGGCGCCCGCCCTCGAGACCGTGCTCCGGGCCCGCCCCGACGTGCTGAACCACAACATCGAGACGGTCCCGCGGCTCTACGGCCCGGTGCGGCCGGGCTCGCGCTACGCGCGGAGCCTCGAGCTCTTCCGGCGGGCGAGCGGGCACGCCACCGAGCCCGTCACGAAGTCGGGGATGATGCTGGGCCTCGGCGAGGAGGCGGGTGAGGTGCGCGCCACCATGGCCGACCTCCGCGCCGCCGGCGTCCAGCTCCTCACCCTCGGGCAGTACCTCCGGCCGTCGCCCGCCCACCTCCCGGTGGTGCGCTACGTCCCGCCCGCGGAGTTCGAGGCGCTCGCCGCCGACGCCCGCGCCCTCGGGTTCCGCCACGTCGAGGCGGGGCCGCTCGTCCGCTCCTCCTACCACGCGAAGCGCCAGGTCGAGGCGGCCTGCGCGCCGCCGCCGGGGGGCGCCTGATGCAGTACGTCCCCATCCTCATGGTGTTCGCGATCGCGCTCGGGGTGGCCTGTCTCCTGGCGTACCTCCCGGCGCTCCTCGGCCCGCGCCGCGCGACCGCCGTTAAGATGGAGACGTTCGAGTGCGGCAAGGACGTGATCGCGCGCCCGGAGGGGCGGTTCGCGATCAAGTTCTCGACGACGGCGATCTTCTTCATCATCTTCGACATCGAGCTGATGTTCGTGTTCCCGTGGACCGTGGTGTACCGGAGCCTCGGGCTCTACGGGTTCGTGACGATGGTCGTGTACCTGGGGATCCTCATGCTGGGTCTGTTCTATGTCTGGCGGAAGGGTGGGCTCCAGTGGGAGTAGCGGACTTCTTCACGACGAAGCTCGACGCGGCGCTCGGGTGGGCCCGTAAGTACTCGATTTTCCAGTACCCGTTCGTGACCGCCTGCTGCGGGATGGAGTACATGGCGACCGCCTGCTCCCACTACGATGTCGACCGCTTCGGGGCAGGCCTGCCGCGGTTCTCGCCGCGCCAGGCCGACGTCCTCTTCGTGGTGGGCACGATCAGCCACAAGATGGCGCCCGTCCTCCGGCGGGTCTACGACCAGATGACGGAGCCGAAGTGGGTCGTGGCGTTCGGCGTCTGCACCTGCACCGGCGGCTTCTACGACAACTACGCGACCGTGCAGGGCATCGACACGATCCTCCCCGTCGACGTCTACATCCCGGGGTGCCCGCCCCGGCCGGAGAGCGTGCTCGACGGCCTCATGAAGCTCCAGGACAAGATCGCCGCGGGGCGGCAGCGGTTCTGAGCCCCGCGAGCGCGCGCCCGCCCCGGTCATGAACGGTCAGGACATCCGCGCGCGGCTCTCGGAGCGCTTCGGCGCGGCCGTCGTCGCCGCCCACGCCGAGCACGGCGATGACACCGTCGTGGTGGCGCTCGCGGCGCTCCCCGAGGTGCTGCGGTTCTGCCGGGACGACGCGGCGCTCGGGTTCGACATGCTGATGGACCTGACCGCGGTGGACTACCTCACGTATCCCGGCCGCGAGGACGCGGCCCGGTTCGAGGTCGTCTACCATCTCTACTCGGTGCCGCACAACCACCGGCTGCGGATCAAGGCGGGCGTCGACGAGGACGACCCGGTCGTCCCGACGGCGGTGCCGGTGTGGCCGATCGCGAACTGGCTCGAGCGCGAGGTGTGGGACATGTACGGGATCCGCTTCGCGGAACACCCCGACCTCCGCCGCCTGCTCCTCTACGAGCAGTTCGAGGGCCACCCGCTCCGCAAGGATTATCCGGTCAGCCGGCGCCAGCCGCTCATCGGCCCCAGGAACTGAGCCGGGACGCCCATGACTCCCACGCCCGAGACCGCCAGCGCGACTCCGCCCGCGGCGCCCGCCGCGGCCCGCCGCACCCACGAGTTCTTCCTGGGCGAGGGCGTACCCGAGAGCGGGACCGAGAACCTGGTGGTGAACCTGGGGCCGTCGCATCCGGCCATGCACGGCATCGTGCGGATCGTGACCGAGCTCGACGGGGAGCAGGTCGTGAAGACCGACGTGGAGATCGGCTACCTCCACCGGGCCTTCGAGAAGGAGTGCGAGATCGGGCCGTACAACGCGGCGATGCCGTACACGGACCGCCTGAACTACGTCTCGCCCCTCATCAACAACTTCGGCTACTGCTCGGCCATCGAGAAGCTCCTCGGGATCCAGACGACGGAGCGGTGCCAGTACATCCGGGTGATCCTGAGCGAGATCTCGCGCATCTCGGACCACCTGACGTGCGTCGGCGCCTCCGCGATGGAGCTCGGCGCGTTCACCGTCTTCCTCTACATGATCAAGGCGCGCGAGTTCCTGTGGGAGGTGATCGAGGCCGTCACCGGCGCCCGGCTCACCATCTCTCACGGGCGGGTCGGCGGGCTCAAGGCGGATCTCCCGCCCGACTTCGAGCCGCGGATGCGCCGGGCGTTCGCCGAGACGCGGACGGTCCTCGAGGAGTCGCACCGGCTCCTCACGACGAACCGCATCTTCGTCGACCGGATGCAGGGCATCGGCATCCTCACACGGGACGAGGCGATCGCCTACGCGGTCACCGGGCCCCTGCTCCGCGCCTCGGGGGTGCCGTTCGACGTCCGGCGGGCGACCCCCTACTGGGTGTACGACCGGCTCGACTTCGAGATCCCGGTCGGCGAGACCGGCGACAACTACGACCGCTACCTCGTCCGCATGGCCGAGATGGAGCAGTCGATGCGGATCGCCGAGCAGGCGCTGGCCCAGCTCCCCGGCGGCCCGGTGAACGTGGACCACGAGGGCCGGCCGTTCGCCGTGCCCGCGGAGTACGTCGACCGGGGCAAGCTCGGCAAGACCGAGGGGCTCCTCATCACCGACATCCGTCTCTCGCCCAACCTGGCCGGCCAGGAGCGGCGCCACCACACCCAGGTCAACGCCCCCGACAAGCGCGCCGTGCTCCCGCCCAAGGAGACGACGTACGGCTCGATCGAGGGCCTGATGAACCACTTCATGCTGATCATGGATGGCTTCGGGATCCGGCCGCCGCGGGGGGAGGCCTACTTCCCCGTGGAGGGCGCCAACGGGGAGCTCGGGTTCTACGTCGTGTCCGACGGGACCGACCGCCCGTACCGCGTCCGCTGCCGGCCGCCGTGCTTCCCGCCGATGGCGGCGCTCCACCGGATGCTCGAGGGCGGCCAGGTTGCCGACATCGTCCCGACCTTCGGCTCCGTCAACATGATCGGCGGAGAGCTCGACCGGTGAGCGCGCCGGCGACCGGGGCTCCGGTCCGCTTCTCGGCGGCCCAGGTCGCCGAGGTGCGGCGGCTCCAGGCCCTCTACCCCGAGCGGCAGGCGGCGCTCCTCCCGGTCCTCCGCATGGCCCAGGAGGCCTTCGGCTACGTCTCCCCCGAGGTCGAGGTGGCGGTGGCGGAGCTCTTCGAGATCTCGCCCGCCCACGTCCACGAGGTCGTCACCTTCTACACGCTGTTCTTCCAGCGGCCGGTCGGGCGGCACGTGATCTCGGTCTGCCACAACCTCTCGTGCTCGCTCCGCGGGGCGGAGGACATCGTCGCCCACCTGGAGGCACGGCTCGGGATCGCCGCGGGGGAGACGACGCCCGACGGGCGCGTGACGCTCTTCCGGGTCGAGTGCCTCTGCGCCTGCGAGGTCGCGCCGATGATGCAGGTGGACGAGGACTACGTGGGTCCCCTCGACCGCGCGGCCGTCGATCGCGCCCTGGACGGCCTCCGGTGACCGAGCCGGTCCTCTCGCGCCACTTCGACCGGCCGGAGGCGCGAACGCTCGACGGCTACCGCGCCGCGGGCGGCTACGAGGCGCTCCGGAAGGCGCTGGCGCTCGGCCCCGAGGGCATCGCGGCCGAGGTCAAGAAGGCGAACCTCCGGGGGCTCGGCGGCGCCGGGTTCCCGACCGCCACCAAGTGGGGCTTCATCCCCGCGAAGCGCACCGGCCCCGTGTACCTCGTCGTCAACGCCGACGAGGGGGAGCCGGGGACGTTCAAGGACCGCTACATCCTCGAGCGCGACCCCCACGCCCTCATCGAGGGGATGCTGATCGCGGCCTACGCGATCGGCTGCCACACGTCCTTCATCTACATCCGCGGCGAGTACGTGCAGCCATGGCGGGTCTTTTCGGAGGCCGTCCGGGCGGCCGAGGCCGCGGGGCTCCTCGGCGACAACGTCCTCGGCGCGGGCTTCGCGCACCGCATGGTCGTCCACCGGGGCGCGGGCGCCTACATCTGCGGCGAGGAGACGGGGCTCATCTCCTCCCTCGAGGGCAAGAAGGGGTGGCCGAAGGTCAAGCCGCCGTTCCCGGCGATCAAGGGCGCCTTCGGCCAGCCGACGGTCGTCAACAACGTCGAGACGCTCGCCGCGGTGCCGCACATCATCGCGCGCGGCGGGGAATGGTTCGCCGGGCTCGGCTCGAAGACCCAGGGCGGGACCCGGCTCTACTCGGTCTCGGGCCACGTGACGCGGCCGGGCGTCTACGAGACGTCGGTCGGCATCACGCTCCGCGAGCTGATCGAGCGCGCGGGCGGGGTGGCGAACGGGCGCCGGCTGAAGGCGGTGGTGCCGGGCGGCTCGTCGGCGCCGATCCTCACCGCGGACCAGATCGACGTGACCATGGACGTCGACGGGCTCCGCAACGCGGGGACGATGGCGGGCTCCGCGGGCGTCGTCGTGATGGACGACACGACGTGCATTCCCGAGGCGCTCCACGTGGTCGCCCGCTTCTACGCCCACGAGTCCTGCGGGCAGTGCACGCCGTGCCGGGAGTGCACCGGGTGGATCTACAAGATCACCGGCCGCATCCTCGCCGGGAAGGGCGTGCCCCAGGACCCGGACACGATCGTGGACGTCGCCAAGCGCGGCGCCGGGAGCACGATCTGCGCCTTCTACGACGGGGCGATCGGCCCGTACATCTCGTACGTCGAGAAGTTCCGGGCCGAGTTCGACCACCACGTTCGCCACGGCGCCTGCGATCTCCGACCTGGGCGGCCGGGGGCGAACGCGCCCGCCCGGGCGCACTGAGACCCGCATGCCCAAGCTGACGGTCGACGGCAAGGAGATCGAGGTCCCCGCGGGGACGAACCTCATCGAGGCGGCGCGCCGGCTCGGGATCGAGGTCCCGCACTACTGCTACCATCCGGGGCTCCCGATCGCCGGCGCCTGCCGCCTCTGCATGGTGGACCTCGAGAAGGCGCCGCGGCCCACGATCGCCTGCAACACGCAGGCGGCCGACGGGATGGTGGTGATGACCCAGACGCCGCGGGTGCTCGAGCTCCGGCGCTCGGTCATGGAGTGGCACCTCGTCAACCACCCGCTCGACTGCCCGGTGTGCGACCAGGCCGGCGAGTGCTGGCTGCAGATCTACTACATGCAGCACGGGCTCTACGAGCCCCGGATGATCGACGACAAGGTCCACAAGCCCAAGGCCGTGCCCATCGGGCCGCACGTCATGCTGGACGCGGAGCGCTGCATCCTCTGCTCGCGCTGCGTCCGCTTCTGCGACACGATCACGAAGACGGGCGAGCTCGGGATCTTCAACCGGGGCGACCACTCGGAGCTGGGCCTGTTCCCCGGCACCACGCTCGACAACGCCTACTCCGGCAACGTGGTCGACATCTGCCCGGTGGGCGCGCTCACCGACCGCGACTTCCGCTTCCAGGCGCGCGTCTGGTACCTCGACCGCGCGAAGTCGGTCTGCCCGGGGTGCGCCCGCGGCTGCAACATCGAGGTCCACACCAACACCAAGCGCGCCCATCACGCGCAGGGCCGCCGCGTCGTCCGGCTGAAGCCCCGGTTCAATGCCGACGTGAACCAGTGGTGGATCTGCGACGAGGGGCGGTACGGCTTCGGCGACGTCGACGCCCCGACCCGGATCGAGCGGCCGGAGCTTCGCGAGAGTGGGACGCCGCGGGTCCTCACGTGGGAGGAGGCCGTGGCCGCGGCGGCGGACGGGCTCCGCGCGGCGGGCCCCGAGGGCACGGGGGTCCTCCTGTCCGCGCGGATGTCGAACGAGGACCTCTGGGTCGCCCGGCGCCTGTTCCGGGACGCCCTCGGCGCGACCCACGTGGACTTCCGGGTGCCGCCGGCCGCCCCGGGCTCGGCGGACACGCTCCTCCGGGTGGCCGACAAGACACCCAACACGCAGGGGGCGACGCTCCTCGGCTGCGGACGGGCGGGTGCGGCCGACGGCCAGCACGTGCTCGACGCCGCGCGGGCGGGCCGGCTCCGGCTCCTGTGGATCTTCGACCACGACCTCCTCGAGTCGGGCTGGCCCCGCGCGGAGGTCGAGGAGGCCCTCGCCCGGGTCGAGGGCGTGGTCTTCCAGGGCCCGACCGCCAACGGGACGAGCGCGCGGGCGCACCTCGTCCTGCCGAGCGCCGCCTACGTGGAGCGCGAGGGCACGTGGACGAACGTGACGGGCCGGGTCCAGCGGTTCTGGCGGGCGGTCTTCCCGCGCGGCGAGGCGCGGCCCGACTGGGAGACGCTCGGCGCCGTGGCCCGCGCCCTCGGCCACCCGGCGCCGCCGCCGCGCGCCGCCGCCGTCTTCGACGCGCTCGCGGCCGAGACGCCGGCGTTCGCGGGGTTGAGCTACCGCGCGCTGGGCGACCACGGCGCCGACGTCGCCGCCGGGGCCGGGGCCCGATGAGCGCGGGGGCGCGCCGGGCGTGAGCGGCGTCGTGGTCGACCTCGGCATCGCCTTCGCGCGCGTCGCCTTCGTGATGGGCTTCGTGCTGAACCTGGGCGGCCTCCTCACCTGGGTCGAGCGCAAGCAGTCCGCGGTCATGCAGGACCGGATCGGCGCGAACCGCGCGTCCATCCTGGGTCTCCGGCTGTTCGGGCTGTTCCACCCGCTGGCGGACGCGATCAAGATGCTGACCAAGGAAGACTTCATGCCGGCCCGCGCGGACCGGGTGCTCTTCCTGGCGGCGCCGGTGGTGTCGGTCTTCTTCGCGCTCTCCGGCTTCGCGACGATCCCGTTCGGCGACGTCCTCCAGGTCGGGGGGCGGGAGATCTCCCTCCAGGCGGTGGAGCTCAACGCGGGGATCCTCTACGTCTTCGCGATGCTGTCGATGGGCGTCTACGGCGTGGTGCTGGCCGGCTGGGCCTCCGCCAACAACTTCGCCCTCCTGGGGGGCCAGCGCGCGGCGGCGCTGATGATCTCGGCGGAGGTCGCGATCGGCGCGTCGATCATGGGCGTCTGCATGGTCTACGGCTCGCTCGACCTCCAGGAGATCGCGCGCGGCCAGGGGGCGTACTGGGGCGGCGTGATCCCCAAGTGGGGCCTCTTCACGCAGCCGCTCGGGTTCATCCTGTTCCTGGTCGCCGGCATCGCCACCACCAAGCGGGCCCCGTTCGACTTCCCGGAAGGCGAGTCCGAGATCATCGGCTACAACGTCGAGTACAGCGGCATGAAGTTCGGCATGTTCCTGATGGCCGACTTCGTCGAGACCGTCGTGGTGGCCGGGATGACGACCGCGCTCTTTCTGGGCGGCTGGCAGGTGCCCTGGCTCTTTCGCGACGGCTTCCACCTGCCGGGTGGGCTCACGATCGTGCTGCCGCAGCTCGTGGTGGCGCTCCTCCAGGTCGGGGCCTTCGTGACCAAGGTGGTCGCCATGGTCTGGTTCCTGATGCTGGTCCGGTGGACGCTGCCCCGCTTCCGGTACGACCAGGCGATGCGGCTCGGGTGGCTCGGCCTCCTGCCGCTGGCGATCCTCAACATCGTCGTGACGGCCGCGGTGCTGCTCTTCTAGCGAGGCGACGAGCATGGCGAGCGCGCTCCCGTCCCCCCCGCCGCCGAAGGTCCTCCACGTCCGCCGGCAGGTCGCGACCAGCCCGCGCCAGCGCTTCTACCTGGCCGAGATCCTCGTCGGCCTCCGGGTGACCGCGGCGCACTTCGTCCGCAACATGGGCCTGTGGGTGCGCGGCCGGAAGGGCGCGGTGACCTACCAGTGGCCGGAGGAGCGGCGGCCGCTCGCGACCCGGCTCCGGAGCCTCCATCGCCTGGTGCGACGGGACGACGGGTCGCCCCGGTGCGTCGCGTGCATGATGTGCGAGACGGTGTGCCCCGCGCACTGCATCTACATCGTGGCGGGCGAGCACCCGAACCCGGACATCGAGAAGTACCCGACGCGGTTCGACATCGACCTCGGCAAGTGCGTGTTCTGCGGGTTCTGCGTGGAAGCCTGTCCGGAGGACGCGATCCGGATGGACACGGGCATCCTCGAGTTCTCGAGCTTCAGCCGGGAGGGCCTCGTCTACCCGAAGGAGGTGCTGCTCGCGCTGGAGCCGGCCGGGGCCGATGGACTCCCGACCATGGCGCCGCCGGCGGCGCTGGTCCGCCGGGGGTTCGAGGGATGAATTCCGTGCTCGTCGTCACCGCCGCGCCGGGAGCGCCCGGCCAGTGATGGAGTGGCTCGTGTTCATCCTGGTCGCGGTGGCGGCCATCGGCACCGCGCTCGGGCTGGTGATCCGGCCGAACCCCCTCCACGGGGCGCTCTTTCTCGTCGGGAACCTGTTCTGCGTCGCGGTCCTGTACCTCATGCTCCGCGCGGAGTTCCTCGCTCTCGCCCAGGTGATCGTCTACGCGGGGGCGATCATGGTGCTCTTCATCTTCGCGATAATGCTGCTGATTCCCGGCCGCGCCGAGGCGGGCCCGGATCCGCTCGCGCGGGCCCGCCGGCTCGCGCTGCCGCTGGCGGCCGTGTTCGGGATCGTGATCGTGCTGGTGGTCGGCCGCACCGGCGGCCCGACCGGGGCGGCGCCCCCCGGCGGGGCCGGGCCCATCGGCCGGCTCCTGTTCACCGACTACCTGTTCCCGTTCGAGGTGACCTCGCTCCTGCTCCTGGCGGCGCTGGTCGGGGCCCTCACCTTGGCCAAGCGCCGGCCGAGCGCGTGAGCGACATGGCCGTCCCGCCGGCGTACTATGTCGGATTGTCGGCGATCTTGTTCACGATCGGCGTGGTGGGCGTCCTCGTCCGGCGCAACCCGCTGGTCATCTTCATGTCGATCGAGCTCATGCTGAACGCCGCGAACCTGGCGTTCGTGGCCTTCGGGCGCGCCCACGGCACGGCCGCCGGGCAGATCATCGTGTTCTTCGTGATGACGGTCGCGGCGGCCGAGGTCGCGGTCGGGCTGGCCATCATCGTGGCGATCTTCCGGGCCCGCTTCCGGATCAACGTCGACGACCTGGCGTTGATGCGCTGGTGAGACCCGGGGGCGCGTCCGACAAGGGAGGCGAGAGAGTGGCGACGACGGGATCCGTGGCAGGGGCGGTCGCCCGCGGGGATGTCGCGGTCGGGCTCGCGCTCCTCGAGCAGATGCAGCTCATCCGGCGGTTCGAGGAGAAGGCGGCCGAGATGTACGCCCTCGGCAAGATCGGGGGCTTCCTCCACCTCTACATCGGGCAGGAGGCGGTCGCAGTGGGGGCGATGTCCACCCTCCGCCCCGACGACTACGCCATCGCGGGCTACCGGGAGCACGGGCACATCCTCGCCAAGGGCGGCGACCCGCGGCGGATCATGGCCGAGCTCTTCGGACGCCGGGACGGCGTGTCCAAGGGCAAGGGCGGCTCGATGCACATGTTCGACCGCGCCATCAACTTCCTCGGCGGCCACGCGATCGTCGGGGGCTACCTGCCCATCGCCACCGGCGTCGGCTTCGCGATCCGCTACGAGGATCGGGACCGGGTGATCCTCTGCTTCTTCGGCGACGGCTCGGTGCCCCAGGGCGAGTTCCACGAGTCGATGAACCTGGCGTCCCTCTGGAAGCTGCCGGTCGTCTTCATCTGCGAGAACAACCGCTACGCCATGGGGACTGCCATCCAGCGGGCGCTCGCGCAGACGGACATCACGAAGTTCGCCGCGGCGTATGCGATGCCCGGCGAGGCCTGCGACGGCATGGACGTGCTGGCGGTGCGGGAGTGCGTCGGGCGCGCGGTGGCGCGGGCCCGGGAGAGCAAGACGCCGACGCTCGTGGAGGCGCGGACCTACCGGTTCCGGGGGCATTCCATGCGGGATCCCGCGGCGGCCGTGTATCGCACGAAGGACGAGGTCGAGGAGGAGAAGCGTCGCGATCCGATCGTCGCCCTGCGCGAGCGGCTCCGCGGGGCCGGCCGGCTCGACGAGGCGGCCTGGGACGCGCTGGTCGAGCGGGTGGAGGCGCGCGTCAACGATGCGGTGGCATTCGCCGACGCCTCGCCGGAGCCGCCGGCGGAGTGGCTGACCGCGGACGTCTACGCGTGAGGCGCGGCCGGGATCGGGGCGCGCGGAGAGGGAGGCGGGCATGGCGGTGATCACGTACCGGGAGGCGCTGAACCACGCCCTGCGCGAGGAGATGGAGCGGGACGACCGGGTGTTCCTGGTCGGCGAGGAAGTCGGCGTCTACGGCGGCGCCTACAAGGTGAGCCAGGGGCTCCTCGAGAAGTTCGGCGAGCGACGCGTCGTGGACACGCCCATCTGCGAGTCCGGGTTCACGGGAGTCGGGATCGGCGCCGCGATGATGGGGCTCCGGCCCATCGTCGAGATGATGACCTTTAACTTCGCGCTGGTGGCGCTCGACCAGATCGTCAATCACGCCGCGAAGCTCTTCTACATGTCGGGCGGCCAGTTCCCGATCCCGATGGTGATCCGCGGGCCGGGGGGGCCGGCCCACCAGCTGGCCGCGCAGCACTCACAGTCGATGGAGTCGTACTTCTGCCACGTGCCCGGGCTGAAGGTGGTGCGCCCGACGACGCCACGCGACGCCAAGGGGCTCCTGAAGAGCGCGATCCGGGACAACAACCCGGTGATCTTCATCGAGTCGGAGACGCTGTACGGCGTCAAGGGCGAGGTGCCCGACGACGCCGACTTCCTGATCCCGCTCGGCGTCGCCGAGGTCAAGCGCGAGGGGCGCGACGTGACGGTCATCGCCTACTCGGGCATGTACTACCGGGTGCTGGAGGCGGCGGCGGAGGTCGAGAAGTCCGACGGCATCTCGGTCGAGGTCGTCGACCCCCGCACGCTCCGCCCGATGGACTTCGACACCATCCTGGAGTCGGTGCGGAAGACCCACCGGGTCCTGGTCGCGGAGTCCGGCGCCGGCTTCGCGGGCATGGGATCGGAGATCGCGGCGTACATCACCGAGCACGCATTCGACGAGCTGGACGCGCCGGTCGAGCGGGTCTTCGGCGCCGACGCGCCCATGCCGTACGCGAAGAATCTCGAGCGGTTGAAGACGCCATCCAAGGAGCGGATCATCGACGAGCTGCGCAAGCTCTGCTCCGTTTGACTGGACTCCCGAGGAGGGTGAGCGGGCCATGGCGGTGACCAGGGTCGTGATGCCGAAGCTGTCGGAGGCGATGGAGACGGGGAAGCTCCTGCGCTGGCTCAAGCAGGAGGGGGATCGGATCTCGGGCGGCGACATCATCGCCGAGATCGAGACCGACAAGGCCGACATCGAGCTGGAGGCCTTCGGCTCGGGCGTGCTCCGGAAGCTCCTCGCCGCCCCGGGATCGGCGGTGCCGGTCGGCGGCCTGATCGCCGTCATCGCCGACCCGGACGAGGACATCAGCGCCGTCGTCGGCGAGGGGGCCCCTGCCCGCCCGGCCGCGGCCCCCGCCCCGGCTCCGGCGCCGGCGGCCGCGCCGGCTCCCGCCCGGCCGGTTGTCCCCGCTCCGGCGCCCGCGGCCGTGCCGGCCATGGCGAGCGCGCCCGCGGTGGCCGCTGCCCGCGTGCTCCCGGCGGGGCGGCTCCGGATCTCCCCGCTCGCGCGGAAGCTCGCCCAGCGGGCGAGCATCGACCTCGCCCGCGTGACCGGCACCGGCCCCGGCGGCCGCATCATCCAGCGTGACATCGAGGCCTTCGTCGCGGCCCGGCCGGCCGCGGCGGCGGCCCGGCCGGCGGCCTCGGCGATGCCCGCCGTCGCGGCGTTGGCGCCCGTCGCCCCCCGGACGGGTCCGGAGACCGAGGACATCGCGCTCAGCCCGATCCGCGCGGCGATCGCGCGCCAGCTGGTGCAGTCCAAGGCGCCGGTGCCGCACTTCTACGTCACCACCGAGATCGCGATGGAGCGGGTGGCGGCGCTCCGGGCCGAGCTCCAGGCGCTGCCCGGGGCGCCCAAGGTCACGTTCACCGACGTGGTCGTGCGCGCCTGCGCGGTGACGCTCCAGAAGCACCCGGGAGTGAACGCGAGCTTCACCGGCGACGCGATCCGGCGACACCGGGCGGCCCATATCGGCATCGCGGTCGCCGTGGAGGACGGCCTCATCACGCCCGTCCTCCGGGACTGCGACCGGAAGTCGCTCTTCCAGATCGCGGCGGAAGCGCGTGACCTGATCGAGCGAACGCGCGCGCGCAAGCTGCGCCAGCAGGAGCTCTCCGGCGCGACCTTCTCGGTGTCGAACCTCGGGATGTTCCCCGTGGACGAGTTCGTCGCGATCATCAACCCACCCGAGGCGGCGATCCTCGCCGTCGGGGCGATCGTCGACAAGCCCGTCGTCGTCGACGGGCAGCTGGCGGTGGGGAAGCGCATGCGCGTGACCCTGTCGGCCGACCACCGGGTCATCGACGGCGCCATGGGCGCGCAGTTCCTGGCCGACCTGAAGGCGACCCTCGAGGCGCCGCTCAGCCTCCTGGTCTGACCCGATGGCCAGCGAGCGCTTCGACGCCGTCGTCGTCGGCTCGGGACCGGGCGGCTACGTCTCCGCGATCCGGGCCGCGCAGCTCGGCCAGCGGGTGGCGGTGGTCGAGGCCGACCGGCCCGGCGGCATCTGCCTGAACTGGGGCTGCATCCCGACCAAGGCGCTCCTCCGGAACGCCGAAGTGCTCCAGCTCTTCCAGCGGGCAGCCGAGTTCGGCATCACCGTCGACAACCTGCGCGCCGACTATCGGGTCGCCTACCAGCGGAGCCGCCAGGTCGCCGAGCGGATGTCGAAGGGCGTCGAGTTCCTGTTCCGCAAGAACAAGATCACCCTCGTCCCGGGCCGCGGCAGCGTCACGGGCCCGGGCGCGGTCCGCGTCCAGGGCTCGGACGGGAGCGCGCGGACGCTCGAGGCCCGGGCGGTCGTGCTCGCGACGGGCGCGGCGCCGAAGAGCCTGCCGGGCGTGACGATCGACAAGACGCGGGTGATCAGCTCCGACGAGGCGCTCCGGCTCGAACGGCTGCCCCCGTCCGTGATCGTGATCGGCGCCGGCGCGGTCGGCGTCGAGTTCGCGGACGTGTTCGCCGCCTACGGCGTCCAGGTGACGATCGTCGAGGCGCTCCCGCGGCTCCTTCCCATCGAGGACGAGGAGATCTCGAAGCTCCTCGCGCGAAGCTTCGCCAAGCGGAAGATCGACGTCCGCGCGGGCGTGAAGGTCCAGGCGGTGCGCGTGGGCAAGGACGGGGTCACGGTAGAGCTCGAGCAGGAGGGGCAGGCGGCCCGCCTCGAGGCCGCCATGGTCCTGATGGCCGTCGGCCGGGGCGCGAACACCGAGGCCCTCGGCCTCGACACCCTCGGGGTGGCCATGGAGCGGGGCTTCGTGAAGGTGTCCCCGCGCATGGAGACGTCCGTCCCCGGCGTGTACGCGATCGGCGACCTGGCGGGGCCGCCCCTCCTCGCCCACAAGGCGAGCGCCGAGGGCATCGTGGCGGCCGAGGCGCTCGCCGGCCACCCCGGCCATCCCGTGGACTACCGGACGATCCCGGGCTGCACCTACTGCCACCCGCAGGTGGCGAGCCTCGGCCTCACGGAGGCCCAGGCCCGCGCGGACGGCCGCGCCATCAAGGTGGGGAAGTACATGTTCCTCGCCAACGGGAAGGCCCAGGCGCTCGCCGAGCCCGAGGGACTGGTCAAGATCGTGGCGGCTGCCGATACGGGCGAGATCCTCGGGGTGCACATCCTGGGGGCGGAGGCCACCGAGCTGATCGCCGAGTTCGGGCTCGGGAAGACACTCGAGGCCACCGTCGAGGAGGTGGGGCACACGATCCACGCCCACCCCACGATGGCCGAGGCGGTGATGGAAGCCGCCCTCGACGCGATGGGGCAGGCGATCCACCTGTAGGCGGCGCCTCCCCTCCGCCGGCCGCGCGCGCGGCCGCCGGCCGGGCTCCTAGACGCCCTCGAGCGGCTCGTCGCGCCCGCGGAGCCGGGCGATCTCCTCCCGCATGGCGCCCCGTCCGGCTTCGAACGCGGCCTTCAGCTGGGCCGAGGTGTCCTCGACCACCTCCCGGCCGCGCCCGAGATACTCCTGGGCCCGCACCTGGGCGTCGCCCACGGTCTCCTGCGCCCGCTTCGCCAGCTCCGTTCCGCGCTCCCGGGCCTGGCGGGCCCAGTCCGTGCCCTTCTCGCGCAGGAGCTCCCGCGTCTCCTCCCCGGTCTTCGGGGCGAGCAGGAGCGCGGCGGCGGCGCCGATGATCGCGCCCACGGCGAGGAGGCCCAGCGCGCCGAGGAAGTTCAGGTCGTCGCGGTCGTCACTCATGGCTCACTCCCTTGCCGCGGGTCTTCCCGAGCCGGTGCACGAAGACATCGAGCCCCTTCTGGAGGCCTCGCGCGATGCCGACGACCCGCCCCACGGTCCCGAAGCTCGACAGGAGGGTCGTCAGGTTCGTGACCCGGGCGAGCACGTCCTGGGCCATGAGCGCGATCCCCTCGATTTGCCGGAGGTCCTTGGTCGCCTGCTGGGCGAGCGTCCGGTGCTCCTGGAGCAGCGCCTGGACCTGGGTGGTCAGGGGCTTCAACTCGTGATCGACGGTCGTCAGGGTCTGCTCCGCCGCCCGCGCCGTCCGGGCCACCTGGAGGAGAGCCGGGATGACCGCGATCACGAGCGCGAGGAAAGCGAGGCTCGCGATCAGCGCTGCGACCTGTAGCACGGGGGGCCCCTTTGGTGTGGCGAGGTTGAGCTCCCACGCTAACAGACGGCGCAGGTCCGCGTCAAATCTGGCCCGGCCGTGTTTGACGCTGTCTTGCCCGCCCCCGTATACTGATCAACCGATGTTTCCCCCGGCAGTACCTTCCACTAACGCTGCTATCGCTGCGTCCGAGGACCGCCCGTGAGCCTGGACGAGCGCTTCGCCGAGCTGGGCCGGCTCCGCGCCGCCGCGGAGCTGGGCGGCGGCCCCGAGCGGATCGCTCGCCAGCACGCCTCCGGCAAGCGGACGGCCCGGGAGCGGATCGCCGGGCTCGTCGACAAGGGTTCGTTCGAGGAGCTCGACCGGTTCGTCGTCCACCAGACGACCGACTTCGGGATGGCCGGCCAGCGCGTTCTCGGCGACGGGGTGGTCACCGGGTCCGCCCGTATCCACGGCCGGCCGGTCTACCTCTTCGCCCAGGACTTCACGGTCTTCGGCGGCTCGCTGTCGCTCGCCTACGCCCAGAAGATCTGCAAGATCATGGACCTCGCCCTCAAGGTGGGCGTGCCGATCGTCGGACTGAACGATTCCGGGGGCGCGCGCATCCAAGAGGGCGTGGTCTCGCTCGCCGGGTACGCCGACATCTTCCTCCGGAACGTGCTGGCCTCCGGCGTGGTCCCGCAGATCTCGGCGATCATGGGCCCGTGCGCCGGCGGCGCCGTCTACTCGCCGGCGATCACCGACTTCACGTTCATGGTCCGCGGGTCCTCGTACATGTTCGTGACGGGTCCCGAGGTGCTGAAGTCGGTGACGCACGAGGAGGTGACGTTCGAGGAGCTGGGCGGGGCGGACACGCATGCGCGGGTTTCGGGGGTGGCGCACTTCGCCGCGGAGAGCGAGGACGCGTGCCTCGACGGGATCCGGGAGCTTCTCGGCTTCCTCCCCCCGAACAACCTCGAGGATCCGCCCCTCCGGCCGACCGCGGACCCGTCGGACCGGATGGACGAGAGCCTCCAGCGGCTGGTCCCGGAGAATCCGACCAAGCCCTACGACATCAAGGAGCTGATCCAGACCGTCCTCGACGACCAGCACTTCTTCGAGGTCCAGGCGGAGTACGCGCCCAACCTGGTCGTGGGCTTCGGGCGTCTCGGGGGCCGCCCGGTCGGCGTGGTGGCGAACCAGCCGGCGCACCTGGCGGGATGCCTCGACATCGCGGCGTCGCTGAAGGGCGCCCGCTTCGTCCGCTTCTGCGACTGCTTCAACATCCCGCTGGTGACGTTCGAGGACGTGCCCGGGTTCCTGCCGGGCACGGCCCAGGAGTACGGCGGTATCATCAAGCACGGCGCCAAGCTCCTCTACGCCTTCGCCGAGGCCACGGTGCCGAAGCTCACCGTCATCACCCGCAAGGCCTACGGCGGCGCCTACTGCGTCATGGCGAGCAAGCACATCCGCGCCGACGCGAACTTCGCGTTCCCGACCGCGGAGATCGCGGTCATGGGGCCCGAGGGCGCGGTCAACATCCTCTACCGGCGCGAGCTGGGCGAGAGCGCGGACCCCGTCGGCTTCCGCGCCGAGCGGGTCGCCGAGTTCCGCGAGAAGTTCGCCAATCCCTACGTGGCGGCGGCCCGCGGCTACATCGACGACGTCATCGAGCCGCGGGAGACGCGCCGCCGGCTGATCGCCGCCCTCGAGACCCTGCGGACCAAGCGGGACCAGAACCCGCCGCGGAAGCACGGGAACCTGCCGCTGTGACGGCGCCGGGCGAGGGACAGGCGCCCCCGGCCCCGGAGCCCGCCGGCCCCGCGGCGCGCCGGCCGGCCCGGCTCGAGGACGCACTCGCGCGCTGGGAGCAGGAGACACTCCGGCCCGCGATCGCCCGGACGCCCGAGCGCCCGTACCTCGAGACGTCCTGGGGCGCGCCCGCGCCCCGCCTCGGCACGCCCGCGGATCTCGGAGGCTTCGACTACGAGCGGGAGCTCGGGTTCCCCGGGGAGTATCCCTACACGCGGGGCATCCAGTCGACGATGTACCGGGGCCGCTTCTGGACGATGCGCCAGTACGCGGGCTTCGGGAGCGCCGCCGAGACCAACCGGCGGTTCCACTACCTCCTGGCGGCCGGCCAGACGGGGCTGTCGGTCGCGTTCGACCTGCCGACCCAGATGGGCCACGACGCGGACGCCCCGGCGGCGCGGAGCGAGGTCGGCCGCGTGGGGGTGTCGATCTCGAGCGTCGACGACATGGCCGAGCTCCTCCACGAGCTCCCGCTGGACCGCGTCTCGACGTCGATGACGATCAACGCGACCGCGGCGACGCTCCTGGCCCTCTACCTCGCGGTGGCCGCCCGTCGGGGCGTCGCCGCGACGCGCCTGTCCGGCACGGTCCAGAACGACATCCTCAAGGAGTTCATCGCTCGCGGCACCTACATCTTCCCGCCGGGGCCCTCGCTCCGGCTGGTCACGGACGTCTTCGGCTACTGCAAGGACCGTGTGCCGCGATGGAACACGATCTCGATCTCCGGCTACCACATGCGCGAGGCGGGCGCCACCGCCGTCCAGGAGGTGGCCTTCACGCTGGCCAACGCGGTGACCTACGTGCAGGCGGCCCAGGCGGCGGGCCTCCACGTCGACGCGTTCGCCCCCCAGCTGTCCTTCTTCTTCAACGCCCACAACGACCTCCTCGAGGAGGTCGCGAAGTTCCGCGCGGCGCGGCGGCTCTGGGCGCGCCTCATGCGGGAACGGTTCGGCGCGCGGGACCCGCGGTCGATGATGCTGCGGTTCCACGCCCAGACGGCGGGCTCGACGCTGACCGCGCAGCAGCCCGAGAACAACGTCGCCCGCGTGACCGTCCAGGCGCTGGCCGCCATCCTCGGCGGCTGCCAGTCGCTCCACACGAACTCGATGGACGAGGCCCTGGCGCTCCCCTCCGAAGCGGCGGCGCGCACCGCGCTCCGGACACAGCAGGTGCTGGCCTGGGAATCGGGCGTCGCGGCGACCGTCGACCCGCTCGGCGGGGCGTACGCGGTCGAGCGCCTGACCCGGGACATCGAGGACGGCGCGGTGGCCTATCTCGACAAGATCGACGGGCTCGGCGGCGCGGTGGCGGCCATCCCCTTCATGCAGCGGGAGATCCAGGACGCGGCGTACCGGCACCAGCAGGAGGTCGAGAGCCGCGCGCGCGTGGTTGTCGGCGTCAACGACTTCGTCGTCGACGAGTCGCCGCCCACGGCGCTCTTCCGGCACGATGCGGCGGTCGAGGCGCGGCAGGCCGAGCGGCTCGCCGACCTCCGGCGGCGCCGGGACGCCGCCCGGGCGGCCCGGGCGCTCGACGCGATCGAGCAGGCGGCCCGCGGCACCGAGAACCTAGTGCCCCGGCTCCTCGAGGCCGTGCAGGCGGGCGTGACCCTGGGCGAGATCGGCACGCGGCTCCGCGCCGTCTTCGGCGTCCACCGGCCGTCGGTGGCCTTCTGACCCATGCGTGACGTGAGACGTGACCGGGCCCACAGTCGCCGGGCAGTACCGCTCCTGCTCGCGGTCGTCCTCGCGCTCGTCGCGGGGGCGACGCCGGTGCGCGCGGACGTCCTGCAGGACCTCGGCGCGACGTACCAGAAGACGGCCGAGCAGCTGGCAGCGGTGTTCCCGCGCGTCGAGGTCCAGGTCACCGCGGTCGCCGGGGAGACGCTCCGGGTCGAAGGCGCCGGCGTCGGAAACCTGCGCCCGGGGCTCGAGCTCGCCCTCTACCGGAAAGGCGAGGTCTTCCGGCATCCGGTGACGAACCAGCCGCTCGGGCACGCCGAGACAGTGCTCGGCACGCTCGTGATCACGGCCGTCGAGCCGAACGCCGCCACGGGACGCCTCGTGCCGCCCGCGGGCCGCAGCGCGCCGCCGCCGGCCCCCGGGGACGGCGCGCGCATCACGGCGGGCCGGCTGCCGGTCGCCGTGCTACCGACGACCGGGGTCCAAGCGGCCTTCGAGAGCTCCGACCAGACCCAGCTGCTCCTCGTGGCGCGGTTCTCGGCGATCCTCGACAAGACGGGCCGCTTCCTGTCGGTCGACGCCCAGCGGGTGCTGGACGTCTTCGGCCGGACGGGCGGGTCGAGCCCGTCCCCCCTCGAGGTGAGCCGGAAGCTCGGGGGGGTGGCGGTGGTGACTTCCCGTCTGGTCCGCGACGGCCCCGCCCGCGTCCTCGAGACCACCTGGATCTCCGGCCAGACGGGCGCGACCCTCGCCAGCGTGCGCGCGCCCCTCACGCCGTCGACCTATCCGCCGCGCTTCGCCTGGGAGGAGACCCCCGAGCTCGAGCGCAAGTTCCCGCTCGACGGGCCGGTCCGCGCGCTCGCGCTCGGCGACCTCGACGGGGACGGGCGGGCCGAGCTGGTGATCGCCGACGACCAGACCGTCACCGCCTACCGCGCGGCGGAGGGCGCGGCGCCGGTCGCCGTCGAGGGGATGACCTTCCGCGCGGGCGGGCTGATCCTGTCCGTGGACATCGCGCCCGTCATGGGGACGGGCCGATCCCAGCTGGTCGTCGTGGACCAGCGCGGCCAGGGCCGCCCGGGCATCCGCGCGCGCGTGCTGGAGTGGGCCGGCGCGGAGGGCTTCCGCACGATCTACGACACCAGCGGACGGTACCTCCGCGTGGTGCGGGTCGGCGCGGAGAACTGGCTCCTCGAGCAGGACGCCGCCGAGGACGAGCCGTTCGAGCCCGAGATCCGGCGCCTCGTCTGGGACGGCGAGCGGTTCCGCGACGCCCTGCGGCTGCGCATCCCCCGCGGCGTCAGCGTCTACGGGCTCGCGCTCATGCGGCTCACCGGCGCGCCAGAGCCCGAGGTCGTCGCCTTCGCGGACGACTTCCGGCTGACCGTCTGGACCGCGAAGGGGCAGCGCCTCTGGACGAGCACGGACCCGCTCGGGGGCTCGGCCATCACCTTCGAGTACGTGCCCCTGGGCGGCGCCCGCCGCCAGGGCGGCGTGGACAGCCAGGTCGGGCGCATCGCCGGCCGGGTCGTGCCCCTGGCCGCCGGGCCGGCCGGCGCCGAGATCCTCGTTTACGAGAACATCCTTCCAGCGCTCCAGCAGGGGCGCGGCATCCTTCCCCGCCTGGCGGCCACCCTGTACAACCGGGGCCGGATCCACCGGCTCCGCTGGAAGGACGGGGCGTTCGTCCGGATCTGGCAGAGCGGGGTCAGCGAGGGGTACATCGCCGACTTCGGCTACGGCGACATGGACGGGGACGGGCTCCCGGAGGTGGTGGTGGGGGTGGTTCCCCGAGGGTTCGACCTGGAGACCCTCAACCCCGTAGGACGCCTCAGGGGTCGTATCCTCGTCTACGAGCTCCCCTAGGGGTGGGGGTTTGACCCCGGTCCCCGGGGCCAACTGGCCGGTTCCCGGGCCCAAACTGGCCGTCGCGTCAGGGTGAAACGGGGCTTGACATGCCTTTTCGGCCGGTGCTAGGGTTGCCTCGGCTTTCTGGCATTGTCTTGACGTGTCCCCGGCGACCGGCCGGGCAGAGTTCATGCGGGAAGGGGGGTGGTGCTGGGCACCAGCGGGGGCCTCACAGCCCGTGATCACTGAAGCAAGGAAGCAAGGCACTCATCGTAGTTTCGGCAGTCCCCTATAAACGGGCGCCATCCGAATGGGATGGCACCGGGAGGTGCGGGTAATGAAGCGAGCGCTAGCGTTGCTCGTCGGGGGGGTGCTGATCCTCGGATCGGCCCTCGCCGCGCACGCGCAGGCCCCGACCGTCAGCTTCGGCGGGCAGATGCGCGTTTACGGCTTCGCATTCAACAACATGACGGACTTCACGGACAGCGGTCCGAACGGTGCCAACCGGGACAGCCAGAGCTTCTACTTCCAGCGCTGGCGTCTGTGGACCAACGTCGAGAGCGCCGACAAGAAGGCCAAGGCAGTGTGGGGCCTCGAGGTCGGTGACATCACTTGGGGTCGGCAGGGCGGTGCGTCGGGCGGTGAGTTTCTGGGTTGTCCCGGCGGCAATCCGCTGGCGAATAGCAGCATAAGCGGCACTGCCACGATCCCGGCCCCGGCGGGATCGCCGCCGGGGACGCCGCCGACGGTCGTGAATGTGCCGGTCAATCCGGCTGTGAGTCCGTACGACCGGACCAGACAGGGTTCAGGTGGCTGTCTCGGCGCTGACGGTGTGAACGTCGAGACCAAGCACGCGTACATCTGGCTCGATACCGCGCAGTGGGTGCCCGGCTCCTCGATCACGCTCGGTATTCAGAGCATCGTCATGATGGCCGGCCCGTTGGGCGGGTTCTTCGATGAGGACGGTGCTGCGATCAAGCTCAACATGAAGTTCGATCCGGTTGACATCGAGGTCTGGGCGGCCAAGTCCGGCGAGGGCGCCAACGCCAACGCCGACGACTCGGATATCTACGTGGCGCGCGTGGGCGCAAACGTCACGAAGGAGATCCGGGTCACGCTGGAGGGGATGCTCGTCAACGAGCAAGCCCTCGCCGGGGCGAACCTGGGCGATACCTACTGGATTGGCGCAACGGTTGGCGCCAAGCTCGGCACGGTTCAGCTCGACGGGGCGATGGTCTATGGGCAGCGGTCCTTCTCCCGCGCGGTTTCGGCAGGAGCGGGCAATCCGTTCACAGAGGAGGGATTCGGCTTCTTCGCGACGGCGCAGATTCCGATTGGTCCCCTCAGCGTGTTCGCGTCGGGCTGGTACACGACGGGTGACGAGAATGTTGGTCCGGCGGGCTGCGGCGTGAACGCCGCGGGCGTCGTGGTTCCTGGCACGAACGTGGGTTGCGGGGCTCCGGGTGCTCCGGGCGTCTCACCCCGCCGGTTGCCGGCGGACTCTGACAAGCTCCCGGTTCCGGAGTCGGGTGCCAGCTGGGGCAACGGCCCGTTCATCGCGGAGTGGCTCTTCGGTAACGCCTCGATCGGCGGCCCGTCGGTCGGGCAGGTGCACTACAACGACAACAGCGGCACCTGGGGTCTCGGTGCCTCGGTCACGTACGCTCTGACGCCGGCTTTCTCGTTCGGCGGCGGCGCGGCGTACGTGATGGCGACGGATCAGCAAGGCCCGTACGGCGACTCGTTGTTCGAAATCGACGCCGGGGCCACGTACCGCTTCAACCCGAACCTGGTCTTCAACCTGTTCGGCGGTGTGATGCTTCCGGACAAGGGTGACATGGCGTACGCCTTCACCTTCCGCACGCAGTACTCGTTCTAGCACCTGATCGGTAGCGTGACGCCCCAGGGGGAAACCCCCTGGGGCGTTTTTCTTTCCCCTTGATTCCCGCGAGGGCCGACCAGACAATGACCGCGCGAGGGGTCTGACATCCATGTCAATCGCCCGGCGTCACGTCGTGATTCATGGCCTCGTCCTGACGCTCGGGCTGTCGTGGGCCGTTTCGAGCCATCCCCAGACTCCCCCGCGCGTCGTCCGGGTGGCGCTCCTGCCGCAGTGGGTGATCCAGCAGCACGCGGCGCGGCCCCTCCTGGCCGAGGCCATCGCGGGCGGGGTCGTCGATCGGACCGTGTTCGCGTGGCAGCGCGGCGTGATCCAGCGTCAGGCGCTCGTGTCGAAGCCGATCCGCGTCGTGCCGGATCCGGCCCCCCTCGGAGGGCGAGGTCGGTTCGACGTCGTCGCCGTGCGTCCCCCGGCCGGCCGGGCGGCGTGGACCGAGATCGAGGTGAGCCCGGCGAGCGCGGGCCCGGACGACGTGCTCCTCCTCGAGATCGGTGGCGAGCGCAACACGATCACGCAGGTGCTCGAGACACTCATGCTCGCCGAGCCCGGCCGCCCGCTCGTCACGGTGCCGCTTGCGCGGCCGGCCCTCGTGACGGGCGCCGGCGTGCCGGTCGTCGCGGCGACCTTCGACGCGCCGCTTCCGCCCGCGATGGCCCAGCGGTTCCGCCCGGAGGCGGGCATCGACCTCCTGGTGGCCCGGAGCCCGCTCTGGGACGTGCGGAACGGGGACGTGACGTCGAGCGGCCGCGCCGACACCGTGCCGTTCAGCGGCGGCGACTGGCGGGAGGGCGACCGCGTGTTCCTGCGCATCCCCGCCGCCACGCTCGCGCAAGGCGCGCCCGGGATCGTGCTGGGGTGGAAGGACCGGACCCTCCAGAACGACCCGAATGCCGACTTCCCGCGCCGCTCCTCCCTGCCGTTGCCCGTCATCCGCTGACCCGTGGCGATGCGGCGCGGGCGCGGGCCGGTCGCGAGGCGTCTCGCGTGAGCCTCGGCCTGGAGGGGACCCTCCGCGCGCGGCTCCTCGAGCTCGTCGGTGACGCGCTCCAGGCCTGCGAGGCGGAGATCAATCGCGAGCTGGCCGACTCCCCGGTCCAGCTCGTCCGGGACCTCGGGGAGCACGTCGGGCTCGCCGGCGGGAAGCGCCTCCGGCCGATTCTGGTCCTCCTGAGCGGGGCGCTCGGCGCGGAGAAGAGCGCCCGCGCGGTGCGGCTCGGCTGCGTGGTCGAGCTCCTCCACACGGCGACGCTGATCCACGACGACGTGGTGGACGAGGCGCCGCTCCGGCGGGGCCGGCCGTCAGCCCACGCGCGCTTCGGGGTGGACGCGGCGGTGCTGGTGGGGGACCACTTCTACTCGCGCTGCATGGCGCTCCTCGTGCGGGACGGCGATCTGCGGGTGATGGAGTCCCTGGCCGCCGCGATGGTCTCGATGACCGAGGCGGAGGTCTTCCAGCTCGAGAAGAAGCGCGCGGGGGAGCTGTCGGAGACCGACTACCTCCGGATCATCCGCCAGAAGACGGCGACGTTCATGTCGGCGTGCTGCCGGATCGGCGGGATCGCCGGCGGGCTCGAGGCCGACGCCGTCGAGGCGCTGGCGACGTACGGGGAACGGCTCGGCATCGCGTTCCAGATCATCGACGACTCGCTGGACTTCGCCGCCGACCCGACGCGCCTGGGGAAGGCCATCGGGCACGACCTCCTCGAGGGAAAGCGCACGCTTCCCCTCATCGTCACCCTCGACCGGGCCACGGACGAGGAGCGGACGCGCATCCTGGAAGCGCTCGGGCGCCCCGGTCTCCAGGACGCGGACGTCGCCGAGGTCCACCGGCTCGTCAAGGTCTACGACGGCGTCGGCTACTCCGTGGCGCGCGCGTCGGCGTACGCGGAGGCCGGCGTGGCCGCGCTCCAGCGGTTCCCGGACTCGCCCGCCCGCCAGATCCTGACCCTCATCGGCGACTACGTGATCCATCGGGACCGATGAGGCGGCGGGGGCCGCGCCCGCGCGGCCCAAGTCGCGTCGTCACCCTGCTCACCGACTTCGGCCTCGACGACGCGTACGTCGGGACCGTGAAGGGCGTCCTCCTCGGCATCAACCCCCGGGCGCGGCTCGTCGATCTCGCCCACACCATCCCGCCGCAGGACGTCCGGCGGGCGACGCTCCTGCTCGAGACGGCCTGGCGGTTCTTCCCCCGGGGTACGGTGCACCTGGCGGTCGTGGATCCTGGCGTCGGCAGCGCCCGCCGCCCGATCGCGGTGGCGGCGGGCGGTCACTACTTCGTCGGTCCGGACAACGGGCTCCTCGGCTTCTGCTTCGACCTGCCGGGCGCGCGCGGGGTGGCGCTGACGGCGACGCGGTATCACCGGCGGCCGGTGAGCCGGACGTTCCACGGGCGGGACATCTTCGCGCCCGCGGCGGCCCACCTGTCGCGCGGGGTCGAGCTGACGGCCCTCGGGCGCCCGATCGGGCGGCCGGCGCGCCTGTCGGCGCCGGCGCCCCGGCGGCGCGCGGGCCGGGTCGAGGGAGAGGTCCTGCTCGCCGACCGCTTCGGCAACCTCCTGACGAACCTCGAGGGCCGCGCGCTCCCCGGCCCCGCCGCGCGCGGCGTCCTGCGGATCGGCGGCGCGCGCGTGCGCGGGCTGGTGGGGACCTACGCGGAGCGGCCCCGGCACGCGCTCGGGGCCGCGGTCGACAGCTCCGGGCGCGTCGAGGTCTTCGTGCGGGAGGGGAGCGCGCGCCGGCGGCTCGGGGTCGGGCCGGGCGCGCCGGTCAGCTGGACGGCGTTGAGGACGGCGTCGAGGCCGGCTTCTCGGCCGGTTTCGCGGCCGCCCCGTCGCTCGAGCTCGACGATGAGGTCGTCGAGGCGGCCGTCGTCGACGAGGTCGACGAAGTCGTCGAGGCCGGCTCGCTCGACTTCTTCTCGGCCTCCATCCCCTTCTTCCGGCCCGCGGAGGGGTAGTCGGTCACGTACCAGCCCCCGCCCTTCAGGATGAACGGGGCGGCGGACAGGAGGCGGCGGATCGGCCCGCCGCAGCGATCGCAGGCCGTGAGCGGCGCTTCCGAGATCCGCTGCCGGACCTCGAACGTGCGCTCGCACCGGTCGCACCGGTAGTCGTAGGTGGGCACTGCGGTTCCCTCCAACAAAAAGGGCGCGGTCCCGCGCCCTGCTCAGCTCGGGCGCCGGCCGGCGCCGTCGTATCGGCGAGTATAGCACTCGACTCGCGCGGCTGCCAGGCACCGGGCCGCGCGGCGCCTTTTCGATTGCGGGCGTGCACCCCCCCCTGCTACCATTTCGCTTTGTTCACGGGCCTTTTCCCGACTGGTCGTCCACGGATTCTCCGGAGGGACCGCATGCTCCGCGCGTACCAGGGCAAGACACCGCGCGTCCACGAAACGGCGTTCGTGGAGGACAGCGCCCACGTCATCGGCGACGTGGAGCTGGGGGCCCACTCGAGCATCTGGTTCCAGTGCGTCGTCCGGGCGGACGTCAACTACATCCGGATCGGCCATCACACCAACGTCCAGGACGGCAGCGTGATCCACGTGAACCGCGGCGATCCCGTGGAGATCGGGGACCACGTGACGCTCGGGCACGCCGTCCGGCTCCACGGCGCCCGCGTGGGCTCCCACTGCCTGATCGCCATCGGGGCCATCGTGCTGGACGGCGTCGTCATGGAGGAGGAGTCCATCGTCGCCGCGGGAGCGCTGGTGGCGCCCGGGACGCGCATCCTCCGGCGCACGCTCATGATGGGCAGTCCCGCCAAGCCGCGCCGGGCGCTGACCGACGCGGACCTGGACATGATCCACCGCCCGACCAACAACTACGTCCAGCTGATGGAGCGGTACCGCGATGGCGTCTAGGCTGCCGACCGAGCCGCCGCGTGGCATGCGGGACATCCTGCCCGCCGAGGCGGAGCTCCGCGACTGGGCGGCCAGCACGATCCTGACCGTCTACCGCCGACACGGGTTCCGGCGGATCGAGACGCCGGCCCTGGAGAGCCTCGCCCTCCTGACCGGCGGCGGCGGCGGCGAGAACGAGAAGCTCATCTTCAAGGTGCTGAAGCGCGGCGAGAAGCTCGACCTGGGGGCGGCCGCGACCGAGGCGGAGCTGGCCGACCTGGGCCTGCGCTTCGACCTCACCGTGCCCCTCGCCCGCTACTACGCCCACAACCAGGGCAAGCTGCCCGAGCCCCTCCGGGCGGTGCAGATCGGTCCGGTCTGGCGGGCCGAGCGGCCCCAGCGGGGCCGGTACCGCCAGTTCACCCAGTGCGACATCGACATCCTCGGCGTCGCGTCGGAGATCGCCGAGATCGAGCTGATCCTCGCCACGACGGAGGCCCTGGGCGCGCTCGGGCTCGACGGCCTGACGGTGCACGTCAACGACCGCCGCGTGCTCGGCGCGATGGCCCGCTGGTGCGGCTTCCCGCCGGAGCGTCACGCGAGCGTCTTCATCACGCTCGACAAGTGGGACAAGCTCACGCCGGCCGAGATCGAGCGGGAGCTCACGGAGGCCGGGCATCCCGCGGCCGCCATCGCGCGCATGATGGACGTCTACGCGAAGGCGGCGGTGTCGCCCAGCGTGGAGGGCATGGGGCGGCAGCTGGGCGACCCGGACGCCGGCGGGGGCTTCGCCGCGCTCTCGCGCGTCATCGAGTCGGTCGGCGCGGCCGCCGGCGACCGGTTCCGCATCGCCTTCGACCCGACCCTCGTCCGGGGCATGGGCTACTACACCGGGCCGATCTTCGAGATCCGCTCGGCGAGCTTCGCCGCGGGCTCCATCGCGGGCGGCGGGCGCTACGATGGCATGATCGGGCGCCTGCTGGGGCGCGACGTGCCGGCGACCGGGTTCTCGATCGGGTTCGAGCGCGTGGTCGACATCCTCAGCAAGGTGCCAGGCCGGAGCGAGCGGGACGAGAAGCGGGTGGCCTTGCTGTTCGATGAATCGACGCAGACGCTGGCCGACGTGCTTCGAGAGGCCCACAGTCTTCGGGAGCGGGGGTTGTTCGTAGCGCTCGAGCGCCGCACGCGAAACCTTGGAGCGCAGCGGGCGGCTCTCGAGCGGCAGGGGTACGATGGCGCCGCGACGATCAGTCCTGAGGGCCTGGTGAACGTGGATTGGTTTGCCGATCGCGCGTTGCGTCTACAGGCCGAGAAGCGAGAGCGAGAATGACGGAGTCCGTCGGAGGGATGCGCCGCACCCACACCTGCGGCGCCTTGCGGGCGGGGCACGCCGGACAGACCGTGACGCTGATGGGCTGGGCGTCGCGCCGGCGGGATCACGGGGGCCTGATCTTCGTGGACCTCCGGGACCGCGAGGGGCTCACGCAGCTCGTGTTCAACCCGGCGAACGACCCCGCCGCCCACGAGGCGGCCGGACGGATCCGCGTCGAGTTCGTCCTCGCCGTCGAGGGGACCGTCGGGCGCCGGCCGCCGGGTACCGTGAACGCGAACCTCGCCACCGGGGAGATCGAGGTCTCGGTCCAGCGGCTCCGCATCCTGAACGAGTCGAAGCCGCTCCCGTTCCAGCTCGACGAGTCGCAGGAGACCGTCGAGCCGCTCCGGCTCAAGTACCGCTACCTCGACCTCCGCCGGCCGGCCATGCTGGGGCACCTCCTCCTGCGGGACCAGGTGTGCCGCGCCACGCGCGACTACCTTCACGGCCAGGGCTTCGTCGAGGTCGAGACGCCGATGCTGACGCGCTCGACGCCGGAGGGTGCGCGGGACTTCCTCGTGCCGAGCCGCCTCGCGCTCGGGTCCTTCTATGCCTTGCCGCAGTCGCCTCAGCTCTTCAAGCAGATCCTGATGGTCGGCGGGCTCGAGCGCTACTTCCAGATCGTCCGCTGCTTCCGCGACGAGGATCTCCGCGCGGACCGGCAGCCGGAGTTCACCCAGATCGACATCGAGACGAGCTTCCTCGACCGGGACGACTTCCTGCCGATCATGGAAGGGCTCGTGGCGGAGATCTTCCGCCGGGCGAAGGGCCTCGACCTCGCGCGGCCGTTCCGGCGCCTCACGTGGGACGACGCGATCCGCCGGTACGGCTCGGACAAGCCCGATGTCCGGTTCGGGCTCGAGCTCACGGACTGCTCCGAGCTGTTCCGCGAGAGCGCGTTCCAGGTGTTCGCTCAGGCGGTGGCCCAGGGCGGCGCGGTGCAGGCGCTCACCGTGCCGGGCGCCGCGTTCTCGCGCAAGGACCTGGACGACCTCGTCGAGCGCGCCAAGGGCGCGGGCGCGAAGGGCCTCGTGTGGGTCCGCGTCGGCGAGGGCACCATCCAGAGCCCGGCGGGGCGGCACCTCGAGGCGGGGCGGGAAGCCCTCCTCGCCCGGACGGGCGCGCGGCCCGGGGACCTCGTCCTGCTGGTCGCCGACCGCATGCCCCTCGCCGCCACCGTGCTCGGGCGCCTTCGCGTCGAGCTCGCGCAGCGCCTGGGGCTCATCCCCGCCGGAGCGTACGAGCTCCTGTGGGTCGTCGACTTCCCGCTCGTCGAGTGGAACGAGGAGGAGCGCCGCTGGGACGCGATGCACCATCCCTTCACGGCCCCCCGGGACGCCGACGCCGAGGCGGGCCTGGCGGACCCGGGCGCCGCGCGGGCCAAGGCCTACGATCTCGTCCTCAACGGCCAGGAGATCGGCGGCGGCTCGATCCGCATCCACTCGCGGGCGCTCCAGCAGCGGGTCTTCGAGCTCCTCGGGATCGGCGAGGCCGAAGCGCGCGCGAAGTTCGGGTTCCTCCTGGAGGCGCTCGAGTTCGGCGCCCCGCCGATGGGCGGCATCGCCTTCGGCCTGGACCGGATCGTCGCCATCCTGGCCGGCGTGGAGTCCATCCGGGAGGTCATCGCATTCCCGAAGACCCAGAGGGGCACGTGCCCCCTCACGGACGCGCCGACGCCGGTGGCCCCCCAGCAGCTCAGGGACCTCGGGGTCGCGGTCCTGGCGCCGCCTGCCGGGGCCGAGTCCGGGGGCGGCGGGCGTCTCCCGAGCGCGGACGGATGACCCCGACTGACGGCGGGCCGGGCCGGAAATTGACACGATCCGCCGCGTATGGTACGCGAAGGGTTGTGAGGGAGGCCGAGAGCCCGCCGCGTGGCTGAACCCACCACCCAGCGCCTCACGCTCGCCCCCGAGGTCGACCTCGGGACCCTTCTGGGACGGAACGACGAGAACCTGCGCCTGCTGGAGGCGGAGCTCGCGCTCCGGATCGTCGCCCGCGGCAACGAGATCACCCTTCGCGGGGACGAGCGGCAGGTCGCCCGCGGCGCGCGCATCGTGGAGGAGCTCCTGGCCCGCATCGGGGCCGGCCTCCCGGTCCAGGCGTCCGACGTGCGGGCGGCGTTGCGCGTCCTGGCCGACGACGCCGACGCCGACCTCAAGAGCATCTTCCTCGACGCCATCCAGGTGCCGTCGCGCAAGAAGCAGATCACGCCGAAGACCCTCAACCAGAAGCGCTACGTCGAGGCGATCCGCGGGCACGACATCGTGGTCGGGATCGGGCCCGCGGGGACGGGCAAGTCCTACCTCGCGATGGCCATGGCGGTCTCGGCTCTCACGCGGCGGGAGGTCGCGCGGATCATCCTGACGCGGCCGGCGGTCGAGGCGGGCGAGCGGCTCGGGTTCCTGCCGGGCGACATGTACGAGAAGGTGCACCCGTACCTCCGGCCACTCTACGACGCCCTCTACGACATGATGGAGCCGGAGAAGGCCGCGACCATGACCGAGCGCGGCGCCATCGAGATCGCGCCCCTCGCGTACATGCGCGGGCGTACCCTCAACGACGCGTTCATCGTGCTGGACGAGGCGCAGAACACGACGTCCGAGCAGATGAAGATGTTCCTGACACGGCTCGGGTTCAACTCGCGGATGGTGATCACGGGCGACATCACCCAGGTCGACCTGCCGTCGTCACGTCCCTCCGGGCTCATCGAGATCCAGTCGGTCCTCCAGCGCATCGCGGGCATCCGCTTCGTCTATTTCACCGAGAAGGACGTCGTGCGGCACGAGCTCGTGTCGGAGATCGTCCGGGCCTACGACGAGTGGAGTCGGCGGCGCGAGACGTGATCGTCGTCGCCAATCGGCAGTCCCTGCCCGTCGACCTCCGCCGCGTCCGCCGCACCGTCCGGACGGCGCTCCGCGCGCTCGGCGTGTGGGACCACGAGCTCAGCGTGACGCTGGTGGACGACCGGACGATCCGGGCGCTCAACGCCCGCTACCGGGGCGTGCGGCGTCGGACCGACGTCCTCGCCTTCCCGCTCGCGGGGCCCGCGGCCGTGGTGGGGGAAGCGATCATCTCGGTCGAGACGGCGCGGCGCCAGGCGCGGGCGCTCGGCCACTCGCTCCGCGAGGAGCTGGACCTCCTCTGCTGCCACGCGTGCCTCCACCTCGTCGGCTACGACGACCGCGCACCGCTGGAAGCGCGCCTGATGCACCTGCGCGAGATGGACCTCCTCGGGGGGCTTTATGAGCGACCGGCCGGAACCCTCCACGTCGGCGCCTGAGCACCGCGCCGGCTTCGCGAGCCTGATCGGGCGACCGAACGTCGGCAAGTCGACCCTGTTCAACCGCCTGCTCGGCCAGAAGCTGGCCATCATCTCGCCGAAGCCCCAGACCACGCGGAATCGGATCCGCGGCATCCGGACGCGCCCGGAGGGCCAGATCGTCTTCGTCGATACCCCGGGCCTTCATCCCCCCCGCGGGAAGCTCGGGCGGTTCCTGGCCTCGACGGTCGCGCAGGCCATCGAGGAGGTCGACGTCGTGATCCTGGTGGCCGACGCGACGGCGCCCGTGGCGCCGGCCGGCGACGAGGCGTTCGAGGCGCTCCGGTCCATCACCGCGCCCACGGTGCTGGCGCTGAACAAGGTCGACCTCGTGCCCGACAAGGCGCGCCTCCTCCCCCGGCTCGAGGCCTACGCCGCCCGGCACCCGTTCCGGGCGCTGGTGCCGATCTCGGCCAAGAGCGGCAGCGGCGTGGACCGACTCGTGGCCGAGACGTTCGCGCTCCTGCCGCCCGGCCCGGCACTCTACCCGCCTGACACGGTGACCGATCAGCCGGAGACGTTCTTCGTCGCCGAGACCATCCGAGAGAAGCTCTTCCTCGCGATGCGGCAGGAGGTGCCGTACGCCTGCGCCGTCCAGGCCGAGGACGTCGTCGAGCGCGGGCCGGACGCCCCGCTCTACATCCGGGCGGAGATCTTCGTCGAGCGGCCGTCCCAGAAGGGCATCGTCATCGGTGAGGGTGGGGCGATGCTCAAGCGCGTCGGCCAGGCCGCGCGGCGGGAGCTCGAGGCGTTCTTCGGGGTGCGGGTGTTCCTGGAGCTGCGCGTCCGCGTCCGCCGGGACTGGCGCGAGGACGACCGGGTGCTGCGCGAGCTCGGCTACCAGCGGACCTCCTGAGCCGAGGCCGACGTGCCGCTCCTCCGGACCGAGGGGATCGTCCTCCAGACCTGGGATCTGGGCGAGCACGACCGGCTCGTGACGCTCTACACTCGGGACCACGGCCGGCTCGCCGCCGTGGTCCGGGGGGCCCGGCGCCTCCGCTCGCGCTTCGGCGGCGCGCTCGAGCTCTTCACCTGGGGCGACGCGGTCGGCTTCGAGCGCGAGGGGCGTGCGCTCGTGCGCCTCGACCACTTCGACATCCGCGAGCCGTTCCGGCGGCTCCGCGACGACCTGGAGTGCCTCGGCCAGGGCGCCCGGATGATCGAGGCGATCGCGCGCCTGACGGCCGAGCGAGACGCCCAGCCCCTCTGCTTCGCGCTGCTCCTCCGGGCCCTCCGCGCGCTCGACGCGGGGGCGGCGCCCGCCCGTGTCCAGCTGGCCTTCGCGCTCCGGCTGCTCGATCTCCTCGGCCACCGGCCGAGGCTCGACCGCTGCGGACGGTGCGGCCGGCCGGTGGGGACCCAGGGGATCGCGTTCGACGCGGCCGAGGGCCACGTGGTGTGCGGGACCTGCGGCGGCGCCCCCGCCCTCCAGCCGGCCGTGGCGGCCGCCCTGCGGGGCCTCCAGGGCGCCTCCTGGGAGGCGCGCCTCGGCGCCCGGCTCCTGCCGGCGGTGGAGCACGCGGCGGCGGCGGCGCTTGACGACTACCTGGCGATGCTGGTCGGCGCGCCCCTGCGGGCGCCCCGCTTCCTGGCCCGGACTCGCACGCCGGAGTAGCCGGGCCCGGCGCCCGTCAGGGCTGCGTCGTCGAGGTGCTGGCTGCGGAGGCCGGCGCGGGGGGAAAGTCCTCGACGGGCTGGCCCCGGAGGGCCGTCCGCATCAGCGCCACCCAGATCGGGAGAGCCGCGCGGGCGCCCGTCTCCTCGTGTCCAAGGGTCCGCGGACGGTCGTGGCCGATCCAGACCCCGGCGACGAGCGAGGGCGTATAGCCGACGAACCAGGCGTTCGAGAAATCGTTCGTCGTGCCGGTCTTGCCGGCGATGGGCCGCTCGAGGACCCGGGCGCCGACCGCGGTGCCCCGCTCGACGGCGCCGCGGAGCATCTGCGTCAGCCCGAGCGCCATTCCGGGATCGATGGCCTCGCGCCCCTGGGGGATGTTCTCCTCGACCAGGCGCCCCTGGGCGTCGGTCAGGTAGCGGACCATCAGCGGCTCCATGCGGACGCCCTGGTTCGCGAACGTTCCGTAGGCAGCGGTGAGCTCGAGGAGCGTCACGTCGCCGCTGCCGAGCGCGAGGGTGAGATCGTGCGGGAGCGGGCTCTGGATCCCGGCGCGCCGCGCCGTGTCGATGACCTTGTTCACGCCGATCTGCTCGAGCAGCTTGATCGTCGGGATGTTGATCGATTCCTCGAGCGCCTGCTGGAGCGTGACGGGGCCGCGGAACTTCCCGTCGTAGTTCTCGGGCGCCCAGACCTTGCCACCCGAGGTGTAGCTGATCGGCTGGTCCTCGACGATCTCGGTGGGCGCATGCCCGGCCTCGAGCGCCGCCAGGTAGACGAAGGGCTTGAAGGCCGACCCGGGCTGGCGGTGCGCGTGAAGCGCGCGGTTGAACTCCGTCCGGCTGAAGTCCGCGCCCCCGATGAGGGCCTTCACATAGCCGGTCGTCGCCTCCATCACGACGACGGCGCCTTCGGGCGCCGGCGAGGGCGGCCCGGCGCCCGCCTTGCTGCGGGCGGTCCGCGCGCTCTGCCGCTCGACGATGGCCTGGAGGCCGTCCCGGAGCGCCTGCTCCGCGGCGCGCTGGAGGACGGGATCGAGCGTCGTGTAGATGGCGAGCCCGCTCTTGTAGAGGACCTCGCTCCCGTACTTCGCCTCGAGGCTCTGCTGGAGATATTCGAGGAAGTACTGGCCGCTGCCCCGCCGCCGCTCCGAGGGCACCAACCCGAGCGGCGCGCGGTTCGTCGCCTTGGCCTCGGTCTCGCTGATGTACCCCTGCTCGAGGAGGCGCCCGACGACGATCGCGCGGCGCCGCTGGGCGAGCTCGGGCCGCTCGAAGGGCGAGTAGTTCCCGGGCGAGCGCGGGAGCGCCGCCAGCATCGCGGACTCGGGCAAGGTGAGGTCCTGCACGGACTTGCCGAAGTACATCCGCGCGGCCGCCTCGACACCGAAGGCGCCGTGCCCCATGTACACCTGGTTCAGGTACAGCTCGAGCAGCCGGTCCTTCGAGTACCGCTTCTCCAGCTCGAGCGCGAGGAGCGCCTCCTTGACCTTGCGGGAGAAGCTCCGGTCCGGGGTCAGGAAGAGGACCTTGGCCAGCTGCTGGGTGATCGTGCTCCCGCCCTCGACGACCCGGCCGTGGCGGAAGTTCGCGTAGGCGGCCCGGCCGATGCCCCGGACGTCGACCCCGAAGTGCGAGTAGAAGCGCGAGTCCTCGACCGCGATGATCGCGTTGCGGAGCGCGGGCGGGATCTGCTGGAGCGGGACGAAGATCCGCTTCTCCGCCTGGAACTCGGTGAGGAACTCGTCGTCCGCCCCGTACACGCGACTCCCGACGCTCGGCGTGTACTCCTCGAGCGCCTTCGCCGGCGGGAGGTCGGTCGGCCAGTAGACATACGCGGCGACCGCGACGCCGGCGACCGCCAGGACGACCAGGAGGACGACCGAGAGCACGACCCAGCGAACGATCCGCCACGGCGGGAGAAACCGCCAGCGCCGCCGACGACTGCCGGGCGCAGCGCGCTGGTTGGGGACCGCGGGGCGGCGGCGGCGGCGTGCGGACTCGATGGCGCGGACCTCCCGTCAGGCCTCGGGGACGCGTCCATTATACTCTCGGGCTCCCGATCGCCGTTGCTTGCGAGGGTCCGGGAGCCTGTGCTACAACCCTCCCGCCATGGCTCCGTCCCCGCCCGTCGACGAGCAGCTCGCGCAGATCCGCCTCGGCACGGCGGCGATCGTCAGCGAGGACGAGCTGCGCGGCAAGCTCGAGCGAGCGCGCGCACGCGGCACGCCGCTTCGCATCAAGGTCGGCTTCGACCCGACCGCGCCGGACCTCCACCTCGGGCACACCGTGGTGATCCAGAAGATGCGCCAGTTCCAGGACCTCGGACACACGGTCTACTTCGTGATCGGCGACTTCACGGGGCTGATCGGCGACCCGACCGGGAAGTCGGAGACGCGGCGGGCGCTCACCCGGGCCGAGGTCGAGGCGAACGCCCAGACCTACCGCGACCAGGTGTTCAAGATCCTCGACCCGGAGCGGACCCGCGTGGTCTTCAACTCGTCCTGGCTCGCGCCCCTGAAGGCGGAGGACGTGATCCGCATGACCGCGCAGGTGACCGTCGCGCGGCTTCTCTCGCGCGAGGACTTCGCGGTCCGCTACGAAGAGGAGCGCCCGATCCACCTCCACGAGTTCCTGTACCCGCTGTTTCAGGCCCAGGACTCGGTGGCGCTCGAGACCGACGTGGAGATGGGCGGGACGGACCAGACGTTCAACCTCCTGGTCGGCCGCGATCTCCAGCGGGCGGTCGGCCAGGAGCCCCAGATCTCGATCACGATGCCGATCCTCGTGGGGACCGACGGCGTCCAGAAGATGTCCAAGAGCCTCGGCAACTACATCGGGATAACCGAGCCTGCCGCCGAGATGTACGGAAAGCTCATGTCCGTCTCCGACGCCGTGATGGTCACCTATTACCCGCTCGTGAGCGGGCTGCCGGCCGCCGAGGTGGACGCGATCACGACGGGCGTGAGCGCCGGCACGCATCATCCGATGGACGCGAAGAAGCGCCTGGCCGAGCGCGTCGTCACGCGCTTCCACGGCGCCGTGGCGGCGCGCGCGGCGGCGGACACGTTCGCCCGCCAGTTCCAGAGCCGGGAGATCCCGAGCGACGTCCGCGAAGTCGAGTACCCGGTCCGGATCGGGGTCCAGGTGCGCGTCTGGGAGGTCGTGGCGACGACGCACCTGGCCGCGTCCGCCAGTGAAGCCAAGCGCCTGGTCCAGCAGGGCGGGATCCGGATCGACGGGACGAAGGTCGAAGATCCCTATCAAACCGTGGGGATCCGGCCCGGGGACACGCTCCTCGTCCAGCGGGGCCGCCGGGATTTCGCCCGGCTCCGGGGGGTCCCGGCCCCCGATTCCCCGTAGTCCGGGAAAACCCCTTGACAGGGCGTCCCCGCACCTTTAGTATCCTCCTTTGCCTAGGCCCACCGTGACCTAGGCGTCGGAGGTTGAGACACCCGCCCGGCTGATCTCGCATCACCGGTCGTTGTTTTGACCTAGCTGTTCCTGCTCTTTGAAAGCCGAATATGCTACTGGCTCACCGATATGGTGTGCATGCCCTTGCTCTGTCCGAGGCCGCAAGGCCGACGACGGAGCTGCATTACGCATGAAATCAAACTGGAGAGTTTGATCCTGGCTCAGAGCGAACGCTGGCGGCGTGCCTAACACATGCAAGTCGAGCGAACCGTTTGGGGAAACTCGGACGGTTAGCGGCGGACGGGTGAGTAACACGTGGGTAACCCACCTGGGCGACCGGGATAACGGCTCGAAAGGGCCGCTAATACTGGATACGCTCCCTGGGGCACAAGCCTCGGGGAGGAAAGGCAGCGCAAGCAGCCACCCCCAGACGGGCCCGCGGCCCATTAGCTAGTTGGCGGGGTAACGGCCCACCAAGGCAATGATGGGTAGCCGGTCTGAGAGGATGACCGGCCACACGGGGACTGAGACACGGCCCCGACTCCTACGGGAGGCAGCAGTGGGGAATCTTCCGCAATGGGCGAAAGCCTGACGGAGCGACGCCGCGTGGGGGACGAAGGCCTTCGGGTCGTAAACCCCTGTCAGAGGGAAAGATGGGTACCGGCGTAAATAGCGTCGGTATTTGACGGTACCCTCAGAGGAAGCCACGGCCAACTCCGTGCCAGCAGCCGCGGTAATACGGAGGTGGCAAGCGTTGCTCGGAATCACTGGGCGTAAAGGGCGCGTAGGCGGGGAGGTAAGTCGGGTGTGAAATCCCTCGGCCCAACCGAGGAACTGCGCCCGAGACTGCTTCTCTTGAGTCCCGGAGAGGAAGATGGAATTCCCGGTGTAGCGGTGAAATGTGTAGAGATCGGGAGGAACACCGGTGGCGAAGGCGGTCTTCTGGACGGTGACTGACGCTGAGGCGCGAAAGCGTGGGGAGCAAACGGGATTAGATACCCCGGTAGTCCACGCTGTAAACGATGGGTGCTAGGTGTGGGGGGTATCGACCCCTCCCGTGCCGAAGCTAACGCATTAAGCACCCCGCCTGGGGAGTACGGCCGCAAGGTTGAAACTCAAAGGAATTGACGGGGGCCCGCACAAGCGGTGGAGCATGTGGTTTAATTCGACGCAACGCGAAGAACCTTACCTGGGCTTGACATGTCGGGAGTACCAAACCGAAAGGGGAGGGACTCGTAAAACCGAGATCCGACACAGGTGGTGCATGGCTGTCGTCAGCTCGTGCCGTGAGGTGTTGGGTTAAGTCCCGCAACGAGCGCAACCCCTACCCAATGTTGCTACCGGGTAATGCCGGGCACTCTTTGGGAACTGCCGGCGGTAAGCTGGAGGAAGGTGGGGACGACGTCAAGTCATCATGCCCTGTATGCCCAGGGCCACACACGTGCTACAATGGCCGGTACAAAGCGCTGCTAACCCGTGAGGGGGCGCGAATCGCAAAAAGCCGGTCTCAGTTCAGATCGAAGGCTGCAACTCGCCTTCGTGAAGGCGGAATCGCTAGTAAGCGCAGATCAGCAGGCTGCGCTGAATACGTTCCCGGGCCTTGTACACACCGCCCGTCACACCACGAAAGCCGGTTGTACCAGAAGTCGCTGAGCTAACCCGCAAGGGAGGCAGGCGCCGAAGGTATGGTCGGTGATTGGGGTGAAGTCGTAACAAGGTAGCCGTAGGGGAACCTGCGGCTGGATCACCTCCTTTCTAAGGAGATCGAATCGGGAGCGCTCCTTCGGGGGCGTTTCTGATCAGATCAACTAGGTCGGTGCCACCCTGCCGGATCGAGCCAGTAGCATTTTTTCCCCGGGCCTTTAGCTCAGCTGGTTAGAGCGCGCGCTTGATAAGCGCGAGGTCCCTGGTTCGATCCCAGGAAGGCCCACCACTTGGGGGATGTAGCTCAGCTGGGAGAGCACCTGCCTTGCACGCAGGGGGTCGCCGGTTCGAATCCGGTCATCTCCACCAGGTGTCGTGACTTTCGGGGCCCTCGGGCCCCTCGGCTCTTTGACAACCGAATACGCGATCCTCGAGAAGCCAGAGCGTCTTCGAAACTAGTCCGTGGTCAAGCTACTAAGGGCGGACGGTGGATGCCTTGGCGCCAGGAAGCGATGAAGGGCGTGGCAAGCTGCGATAAGCCGCGGGAAGCCGCAAGCAGGCATTGATCCGCGGATGCCCGAATGGGGGAACCCACGCGAGGTAATGCTCGCGTATCCACCGCTGAATACATAGGCGGTGTGAGGCAAACCGAGGGAACTGAAACATCTCAGTACCTCGAGGAAAAGAAAGCAACCGCGATTCCCCAAGTAGCGGCGAGCGAACGGGGAGAAGCCAAAACTCGACCGGCGTAATAGCCCGCAGGCGTTGCCGGTCGGGAGTTGCGGGGCTGGGTCTGACGAGCTGCGGACTCGTCGAGGAGTTACAAAACCGACCGTTAGCCGAAGGATCTGGAAAGTTCCGCCAGAGCGGGTGATAGCCCCGTAGGCGAAAACGGCTCGGACTCCTTGGACCCGGTTCCCAAGTACCACGGGACACGAGAAACCCTGTGGGAATCTGGGGAGACCACTCTCCAAGGCTAAACATTCCCTGGCGACCGATAGTGCACCAGTACCGTGAGGGAAAGGCGAAAAGAACCCCGGCGAGGGGAGTGAAATAGAACCTGAAACCGTCTGCCTACAAGCGGTGGGAGGGCTATGCCGTCGCAAGACGGAAGGCCTGACCGCGTGCCTTTTGCATAATGAGCCGGCGAGTTGCTTCTGTGTGGCGAGGTTAAGCGCGGAAAGCGCGGAGCCGTAGCGAAAGCGAGTCCGAATAGGGCGTCCAGTCGCACGGAGCAGACCCGAAGCCGAGTGATCTACCCCTGGCCAGGGTGAAGCAGGTGTAACAGCCTGTGGAGGCCCGAACCGTTGTTGGTTGAAAACAGCTCGGATGAGCTGGGGGTCGGAGTGAAAGGCTAATCAAACTCGGAGATAGCTGGTTCTCCCCGAAATAGCTTTAGGGCTAGCCTCACGTATGAGACGCGGTGGTAGAGCTCTGGATGGGCTAGGGGTCCTACCAGATTACCGATCCCAACCAAACTACGAATGCCGCATCTTCTAGCGTGGGAGTCAGACGGCGGGGGATAAGCTTCGTCGTCAAGAGGGAAACAACCCAGATCGCCAGCTAAGGTCCCCAAGTTCGGGCTTAGTGGGAAAGGATGTGGGGTCGCCGAGACAGCCAGGAGGTTGGCTTAGAGGCAGCCATCCTTTAAAGAGTGCGTAACAGCTCACTGGTCAAGCGATCCTGCGCCGACAATTCAACGGGGCTCAAGCCCGATACCGAAGCTGCGAGCTTGCCGCGCAAGCGGTGAGCGGTAGGGGAGCATTCCGCACCAGGTCGAAGGCAGACCGTAAGGACTGCTGGACGAAGCGGAAGAGATAATGCCGGCACGAGTAGCGAAAAAGCAGGTGAAAAACCTGCTCGCCGAAAGCCTAAGGGTTCCTGGGGAAGGTTAATCCGCCCAGGGTTAGTCGGTCCTAAGCCGAGGCCGAAAGGCGTAGGCGAAGGGCAACAGGTTAATATTCCTGTACCGCCGCAGTGGCGCTATCACCGATGGGGTGACGCAGTAGGGTAGGCACCGCCCGCGATTGGTCGTGCGGGTCCAAGCTCGTAGGGGGCTCTGACAGGCAAATCCGTCGGAGCATCAACCCTGAAAAGTGATGGGGAGGCCTTCGGGCCATAAACGGGCCGATCCCAGACTGCCAAGAAAACCCTCTAGGGAGTCACTGAGGCGACCGTACCGCAAACCGACACAGGTGGGCGAGGAGAAAATCCTAAGGCGCTCGGGAGAACTCTCGCGAAGGAACTAGGCAAAATTGCCCCGTAACTTAGGGAGAAGGGGTGCCCCACTAGGGTGCTGAGCCCGAAGGGGTCGCAGTAAAGAGGGCCAAGCGACTGTTTACTAAAAACACAGGACTCTGCCAACTCGTAAGAGGAGGTATAGGGTCTGACGCCTGCCCGGTGCCGGAAGGTTAAGGAAGGGGGTTAGCCGCAAGGCGAAGCTCTCGACCGAAGCCCCGGTAAACGGCGGCCGTAACTATAACGGTCCTAAGGTAGCGAAATTCCTTGTCGGGTAAGTTCCGACCTGCACGAATGGCGTAACGACTTGGCCGCTGTCTCCGCGAGAGACCCGGTGAAACTGTAGCGCCAGTGAAGATGCTGGCTTCCCGCGAGTAGACGAAAAGACCCCGTGAACCTTTACTGTAGCCTGTCATGGAGCTTTGGCGGAGTCTGTGCAGGATAGGTGGGAGGCTTTGAAGCCGGCACGCTAGTGTCGGTGGAGCCGCCGTTGAGATACCACCCTGACTGTGCTAGGGCTCTAACCTTGGTCCGTGATCCGGATTGGGAACAGTGGCAGGTGGGCAGTTTGACTGGGGCGGTCGCCTCCCAAATGGTAACGGAGGCGCCCCAAGATCGGCTCAGCACGGTTGGAAATCGTGCGTCGAGTGCAAGGGCAAAAGCCGGTCTGACTGCGAGACCTACAAGTCGAGCAGAGGCGAAAGCCGGGCCTAGTGATCCGGTGGTCCCGAGTGGAAGGGCCATCGCTCAACGGATAAAAGGTACTCCGGGGATAACAGGCTGATCTTGCCCAAGAGTCCACATCGACGGCAAGGTTTGGCACCTCGATGTCGGCTCATCGCATCCTGGGGCTGGAGCAGGTCCCAAGGGTTGGGCTGTTCGCCCATTAAAGCGGTACGTGAGCTGGGTTTAGAACGTCGTGAGACAGTTCGGTCTCTATCTCTCGCGGGCGGAGGAGGTTTGAGGGGAGCTGCCCCTAGTACGAGAGGACCGGGGTGGACGCACCGCTAGTGTGCCAGTTGTCCCGCCAGGGGCAATGCTGGGTAGCTATGTGCGGCAGGGATAAGCGCTGAAAGCATCTAAGCGCGAAACCCGCCTCAAGATGAGACCTCCCAGGCGCAAGCCTCTGAAGGCCCCTGGAAGATGACCAGGTTGATAGGCCGGAGGTGTAAGCCCCGTAAGGGGTTCAGCTGACCGGTACTAATCGGCCGTGCGGCTTGACCGCGGAATGGCTTCTTTCCAATTCTGATCTGACGTGATGGCGCTCGAGGATCGCGTGTAAGGGTTGCCGATTCCCGGCGGCCTTACCGGAGGGGCCACACCCGTTCCCATCCCGAACACGGAAGTTAAGCCCTCCAGGGCCGATGGTACTGTGCTGGCAGCGGCACGGGAGAGTAGGTCGTCGCCGGGGTTTTTACACGAAGGGCCCGGATCGAAAGGTCCGGGCCCTTCGTCCGTTCACGAGCCGATCGGCTCAGAAGATGGCGCGCAGCACGGTCAGGTAGAACGCGTTGGCCAGACCGAAGAGGGGCCCGACGATGTAGCGCGTGGCGCCCGAGAACACCAGGAGGAGCAGGAGGAGCGGCCCGTACTGCTCGAGGCGCGCCAGGAGCGGCCAGGACCGCCGCGGGAACAGGTACGGCAGGAAGTGCCCGCCGTCGAGCGGCGGCAGCGGGATCAGGTTGAAGATCGCGAGACCGAGGTTGAACGTGTAGACGTAGCGGAGCATCCCCGCCACCGGCCGGGCGAGGAACGCGTTCCCCTCGAGCAGGCGGACGGCCAGAACCAGGACGACCAGCCCGACGAAGGCCATGAGGAAGTTCGACAGCGGACCGGCGGCGGCGACGCACGCCATGTCGCGCACGGGCCGCCGGAGGTTGCGCGCGTTGACCGGGACGGGGCGGGCCCAACCAAAGCCCGCGAACACGAAGGCCAGCGCCCCGAGCGGGTCGATGTGCGGCCGCGGATCGAGCGTGAGCCGCCCCGCGAGGCGCGCCGTCGGGTCGCCAAGGCGGTCGGCCACCCAGCCGTGCGCGACCTCGTGGACGGTGACCGCGATGAGCAGGCCGGGGATCATGAGGAGGAGCAGCTGGAGCGCCCCGGCAGGATCCCGCAGGAAGTCGTCGATCATGCGTCGCGCCGGATCGCGGCCGGGACCGGCGAATCGGGCAGCGCCAGCGGCGGGCCGGGCACGCGGAAGGCCCCGTCGGGCCAGCGCCCCAGATCGACGAGCTCGCACCTGATCGAGCCGAAGGGCCGCGTCCCGTTTCCGGCCGCCGCGATCGCGGAGTCGCGCGTCGGGCGCCGCGGGCCCGCTGTCCGCTTGCCAGCTTGCTCGATCACGGAGCCATCGTAGCCACGAGGCCCGTCGGCCGGCAAGCGCGCCCATCGGGAGTGACGCCGGCGCCGGGTCTTGCCGGCGACGGCTCTGCTATACTGTCGCCGGCCTACGGCCGATCTGTACGGCATCCATTCCATTCGGGAGACTTTTACATGAACGCGATGCGCTGTTCGTATGGCCGCCGAGCGGCCACACCCGCGGCGGTGTTCGGCCTCCTCATGCTGCTGGGGGTGTTGCTCGTGGCCACGGCCCCGGCTCTCGCCCAGACGGCCGCCCCGGCGGCGGCGCCCGCCCACCAGGGCGGGGGCGAGGCCAGCCTCAGGATGCCGGACCTCGGCTCGATCCAGCTGATGGGCGTGAACGGGCGCACGCTCCTCATGTGGGGCCTCGGCGTCTGCGTCCTCGGCCTCGTCTTCGGGCTGGTCATCTTCAACCGCGTCAAGAACATGCCGGTGCA